>CAWKLS010000001.1:0-24810 GCA_963850595.1 uncultured Alphaproteobacteria bacterium
TAGGTCCTGGCTTTGCTGAGGAGGCTCGGCGCATCCATCGCGGCGAAGGCGACAAGCGCGGCATTTACGGCGAGAGCACGCCTGAACAAGCCGAGGCCCTGGCGGACGAGGGCATCGAGGTGGCGCGCATCCCTTGGGTGCCCCGCGCCGACGGTTAGAGCATCGTCCAATCGGTCTGCTCTTTCGATTGGACATAGATGCTTGCTGAAACAAAGCTCTAGCGACGCTCCAGCATTGCGATGTAGTTCACCGCGAGGTCGGTGCCCGCCCGCCATTGCTGTGTTCGCACGTTAAAGACCATTCCACTGATATCCGCCACGCGAAATCCGGCCGCCTTGCCATAAGCACCCAGTTCTGCTGGCGTAATAAATTGCCGCCAGTCATGCGTGCCGATCGGGAGCAGTCGGAGCACATACTCAGCCCCGAGCTTCGCGACCGCGAGCGAGCGCAGCGTGCGGTTCAGGGTCGAGACGAACAGCAATCCGCCGGGTTCGATGAGCCGGGCCAAAAGGCGTAGGAAGGCGGCCGGGTCAGCCACGTGCTCGATCACCTCGAGCGCCGTCACCACAGGGTAATGGACGCCCTCCGCCACGAGGTCCTCGGCGGCACCGGCGCGATAGGCCAGCGGCAGGCCTTGGCCGTCCGCATGAGCCGCCGCCGCCGCAATCGCGTCCGCTGCAGCGTCGAGGCCAAGCACGTCATGCCCCAGCGCCGCCAGCGCCTCTGACGCCAGCCCGGCGCCGCAACCGATGTCAAGCAAGCGTACCGGGCCGCCGAACTTTGCCCGGATTCGGCGGTCGATCCAGCCAACCCGCAGCGGGTTCATCGCATGCAGCGCGCCCATCGGACCCGCTGGGTCCCACCACTGCGCGGCCAGCGCGTCGAACCGCGCAATCTCGTCCGCAACGACCGATCCGGCCACACCTGTAACAGGTTGTGCGTCTGCCATGCTGCTCGCCCCTGTTTTCCCGGCCGGTTTCCGATAAGTATGTGAACTTGCAGGGGCGCCGCCGCAACGGCTGGGCCCGCACCGAAAAGGCAAGAAGCAGGCATGGCGCGGATCGTGATGAAGTTCGGCGGGACCTCGGTGGCCGATCTCGATCGGATCCGCAACGCTGCAAGCCGGGTGCAGCGGGAAGTTTCCGCCGGCTATGAGGTCGCGGTCGTCGTCTCCGCCATGTCCGGCGTCACCAACCAGCTTGTCGAATGGTGCGCGGCGCTTTCCCCATTGCACGACGCCCGCGAGTATGACGCAGTCGTGGCGACGGGCGAGCAGGTGACGTCCGGCCTGATGGCAATCGCGCTGCAGAGCCTGGGCGTGGAGGCGCGGTCCTGGACCGGCTGGCAGGCCGGGGTGCAGACGGACGGTGCGCACGGCAAAGCGCGCATCGCCTCGGTGAATGGCGGCCTGCTGCTGGCGGCGATGGCGGCCGGGCAGGTTCCGGTGGTGGCGGGATTCCAGGGCCTCGGGCCGGAGCAGCGCATCACGACCCTGGGGCGCGGCGGCTCCGATACCTCGGCGGTGGCGCTGGCGGCAGCCCTCCGCGCCGACCGCTGCGACATCTATACCGACGTGGACGGAGTTTATACGACCGACCCGCGCATCACCGCCCGCGCTCGAAAATTGGACAAGATTGCGTATGAGGAGATGCTCGAGCTCGCTTCGGTGGGGGCAAAGGTGCTGCAGACTCGTAGCGTAGAACTCGCGATGAAAGAGCGGGTGCGGGTCCAGGTGCTCTCGAGCTTCGCCGACGTGCCTGGAACCCTGGTGGTGGATGAGGACGAGATCGTGGAACAAGCAATGGTATCCGGCATCGCCTACTCGCGGGACGAGGCCAAGATCACGCTGCGCCACGTGCCGGACCGCCCGGGAGTCGCCGCCGCAATCTTCGGCCCTCTGTCGGAGGCACAGGTGAACGTCGATATGATCGTGCAGAACGTGTCGGCGGACGGGACCACCGACATGACCTTCACCGTCAGCCGCACCGACCTGCCGCGCGTGCGCGCCGTGCTGACGGAGCACCGAGAGGCGATCGGCTCGAACACCGTGCTGACGGACCCGGACGTGGCCAAGATCAGCGTGGTCGGCGTCGGCATGCGCAGCCACGCCGGCGTCGCCAGCATCATGTTCAGCACGCTGGCGGGGAAGGGGATCAACATCCAGGTCATCTCGACCAGCGAGATCAAGGTCAGCGTGCTGATCGCGGCGGAATACACCGAGCTTGCGGTCCGTGCGCTGCACACCGCCTACGGTCTCGATGCCGCCTGACACCGTCAGTATGGATAGTGGCGGCCTGCTCGCCCGGGCCGAGTTTGACCGGCTGTCGGAGCGAGGCCAGCGTTTCCTTGGAAGCCGGGTCGCGATCATGGGCGGCGCCATGAGCTGGGTCAGCGAACGGACCCTGGTCGCCGCCATCAGCAACGCCGGCGGCTTCGGCGTGATCGCCGGCGGCGCCATGGGACCAGATGCGCTGGCGCAGGAGATCGCCGGCACCCAGGCGCTGACGGATCGGCCGTTCGGCGTCAACCTGATCACCATGCACCCGCGGCTGCTGGACCTGATCGCGGTCTGCCTGGAGCACGGCGTGGGCCATATCGTACTGGCCGGCGGCGTGCCGAGCGGTGCTGCGGTGCGCGCGGTGAAGGACGGCAGCCGCCTGGTGTGCTTCGCCTCGGCGCTCGTGCTGGCGCAGCGCATGGTGCGGCTGGGCGCCGACGCGCTGGTGATTGAGGGATCGGAGGCCGGCGGCCATGTCGGCCCGGTGTCGCTCGCGGTGCTGGCGCAGGAGATCCTGCCGCACGTGACTGAGATCCCGGTGTTCGTCGCCGGCGGCATCGGCCGCGGCGAGGCTATCTTGGCGTTCCTCGAGATGGGCGCGGCTGGCGCGCAGCTCGGCACCAGGTTCGCGGCGGCGACTGAGAGCATCGCCCACCCACGCTTCAAACGCGCATTCATCCGCGCTCGCGCCCGCGATGCGCTGCCCAGCGTGCAGCTCGATCCGCGTTTTCCGGTGATCCCGGTGCGAGGCCTGGTCAACGCCGGCACCCAGGCCTTCCTGCAGCATCAGGCGGCGGCGATGGCGCGCGTCGACTCCGGTGAGCTGACGCGAGAGCAGGCGCAATTGTCGATCGAGCATTTCTGGGCCGGGGCGCTGCGCCGCGCGGTGATCGACGGCGACGTGGAGCATGGCTCGGTGATGGCCGGGCAGTCCGTGGGAATGGTGACTTCGGAGCAGTCGATAGCGGAAATCATCAACAAGCTGATTGACCAGGCCTGCCGGGCGCTCGCCGCCAGACATGATCCGGTGCGGTATTAGATGCTGCAGACCCGCCGGCTGTTGTCCCGTCTGCGCGATATGATGGCGCTCGGCTTCTCGATGATCGGGTCCGGGAACGGGGCGGACGGCGTGCCGCTTGGCGAGCTGGCGGCGCTGGTGGCAGTTGAAATGGTGGCCGAAGTCTGCACAATCTACGCCATGCGGCCCGGCGATCTGCTGGAACTCGCCGCCACTCACGGCCTCAATCCGGACGCCGTCGGCCGCACCCGGCTGCGGGTGGGCGAGGGCATTGTCGGCATCGTCGCCGCGACCGCGACGGTGCAGAACCTGCCGGACGCGCAGAACCATCCGGCTTTCGCCTATCGTCCAGAAACTGGGGAAGCGCCGTTCGCCTCGCTGCTTGCGGTGCCGGTACGCCGCGGCGGCCGCATTCTTGGCGTGATCGCGGTGCAGAATCGCGCGCCGCGCCGTTATCTCGACGACGAGGTGGAATTGCTGGAGACCGTCGCCATGCTACTGGCCGAGGTGCTGGCCGCTGCCGGCGCAACCGATGGGGCGGAGCAGGGCCTCGGCGCCACCATGCCCCGGCAGTTCCAGGCGACGCCTTTCGCGCCGGGCATCGCTATCGGCCCGGTGGTGCTGCACGGCGCCGGCGCTCCGCTGCGCCGCCTGCTGGCCGACGATCCCATCCAGGAGGGCGAACGCCTCGACCTCGCCATCGCCTCGATGCGCCAGACGCTCGACACCCTGATTGAGACCAAGCTGCCCGCTGGTGACGGCCCGCGGGAGGTGCTGGAGGCAACGCGCCTGGTCGCAGGCGACGGCGGCTGGATGCGCCGGGTGCGGGAGGCGGTGGCGGGTGGCCTGACGGCAGAAGCCGCCGTGCACCGGGTCGCAAATGAAATCCGCGACCGCATGCGCCGCATTGCCGACCCATACTTGCGGGAACGCCTGGCGGACATGGAGGATCTCGCGGGCCGGCTGCTGGCGGCGCTGGATGGCGAAGAGGTCGTGCCGGCGATCCCGCTGGGTGCGATCCTGATCGCCCGCCGGCTCGGCCCTGCCCAGCTTCTGGAGTGGCACGGCCGCGGCATCGGCGGCGTCGCGATCGAGGAGGGCAGCTCGGCCGGGCACGCCGCCATCCTGGCCCGCGCGCTCGGGCTGCCGGCGCTGGGAGGCGTGCGCGGGTTGCTCGCGGCCGTCGAGGACGGCGACGTTGCAGTGCTGGACGCCGATGAGGGACAGTTGATTTTGCGTCCGGACAGCGAGGTCCGCACGGCATACGGCCGCGCGCTGGAGATGCGCCAAGAAATCGAGGCCGGGTTTGCCGCCCAGCGCCATCTGCCGGCGCACACGCGGGATGGCCAGGCGCTGAGCCTGATGCTCAACGTCGGATTGGCGCGCGAGGTGGAGCATCTCGACACGACGGGCGCTGCCGGGATCGGGCTATTCCGGACCGAGATCGCGATGCTGGCGCGCGGCGAGATCGCCGACGTGCCGGAGCAGGCGGCGCTGTATGCCCGGGTGCTGGACGCCGCGGGGGACCGGCCGGTGCGGTTCCGCACGCTGGACCTGGGCGGCGATAAGCTGTTGCCGGATGCGCCGCGGCAGGAGGAGGAGAACCCGGCCATGGGCTGGCGCAGCCTGCGCGTCGGGCTGGACCGCCCGGCCCTGATGCGCCGCCAGCTCCGCGCTTTGCTGCTGGCGGCGCAGGGCCGAATGCTGTCGGTCATGTTCCCGATGGTCGCGACCGTCGCCGAGTTCCGCGCCGCCCGCGGCCTGCTGCTGGCCGAGGCGGAGCGGGTGCGCCCAGCGCCCGAACGGCTGATGATCGGCAGCATGATCGAAATTCCGGCCCTGCTCTGGCAATTGCCGGCGTTGATGGCGGAAGCGGATTTTGTCTCAATCGGGTCCAATGACCTGATGCAGTTCCTGTTCGCCGCCGACCGCGGCACGCCGGGGCTCGCCGGTCGCTACGACCTGCTGTCGCCGCCGGTGCTGGACGCGCTGGACCATGTATGCACCACGGCGGCGGCGGCGGGGGTCGAGGTTTCGGTGTGCGGCGAGCACGCCGGGCGGCCGCTTGAGGCGATGGTGCTGGCGGCGCTGGGCATCACCACGCTGTCGATGCCGGCGGCGAGCCTGCTGCGGCTGAAGGCAGCGTTCGCCTCGGTGCATCTCGCGGAGCTTCGCGCAGTGCTGACGGCGGCCCGGCGCAACTCGTCCGGGCAGGCCAGCCTGCGCGCGCCGCTGGTTTCCTGGGCGCGGGAGCACGGTCACCTGGTATAGCGTTCGTATGAGATAGTTCTTGCCTGGCATTGCAACTATTAGGTGCTATGTCTGTAGTTGCATTGTGTTAACTACTAGGCTGGTGTCGAGGCGAAAGCGAGGTCGGCGATGCGGCAGGATCGTAGGGCCAAACTCAAGGAGGCGAAGGCGATGCAGTCCTTCCCGAATGGAGATCTGGAAAGCCCGCTAACCGAGGCGGCGCGTGTCGGCGCGGAGCTGCGTGCGGCACGGCAGCGGCTCGGCCTAGCGCTCCCCGACGTCGCCGCCAAGCTGTGCATCCGGCTGCCCTTCCTGGAGGCGGTCGAGGATGGTCGCTTGGCCGATCTGCCGGGCCATGTCTATGCCGTCGGCTTTGCCCGCGCTTACGCGACGCTGCTTGGCCTGGATGCGAACGAGGCCGCCCGGCGCTTTCGTCCCGAGGCGAACGCCGCCAACCAGAAGACCGAGCTGCTGTTCCCCGCCCCGGTATCTGATCGCCACGTGCCCGCCGGCGCCGTGGTGCTGCTGGGCGCGATGCTGGCGGCGGGGGCCTATGCCGGCTGGTATCACTATTCCGGCGATGCCCGGCCGACCGCTGAGCTGGTGCCGGTCGTCCCGGAACGCCTGGTGGCGCTCGCGGATCGGGCGCCACCGTCACCCTCGTCGCCGCAGGCCGCCTCGCTCGCGCCCGAGCCGTCCGCCGCCGCACCAGCCGCGCCGGCCCATAATCCGGCGCCCGCGTTGGAAGGACCCATGGTTGTGGCGGCGGTTCCCGTGACGCCAGCGCCGCCGGCAGTGGCGGCTACGGATGAGGGCCGGGTCTTGCTGCGGCTCAACTCCGACACCTGGATTCAGGTCCGCGAGCGACAGGGCCACGTGCTGCTGAACCGCGTCATGCGCGGCGGCGAGAGCTGGCCGGTGCCGAAAGGCGCTGCGCTGCTGCTGACGACCGGCAACGCCGGCGGCACGGAACTGCTGGTCGATGGCGAGGCCACGCCGCCGCTGGGACCCTCCGGCGCGGTTCGCCGCGATGTGGCGCTGGAGCCTGATATGCTAAAGGGCGGCTCGACGGGACGGCCTCCAGCGCAGTAGAAGCATCGCTGCGCACTATATAAATAGGGGAGCGCCGGAGGCCCGGCGTGGGGAGCCAGCATGAGCTATCGCCCGTATCAGCAGATCGAGCGCCGGAAGTCCCGCCAGATCCACGTGGGCAACGTGCCGGTCGGCGGCGACGCGCCGATCACCGTGCAGACCATGACCAACACGCTGACGACCGACGTGCCCGGCACGGTGGCGCAGATCCGCAGGGCGGAGGAGGCGGGCGTCGATATCGTCCGCGTGTCCTGCCCAGACCAGGAAAGCGCGTTGGCTTTGAAGGACATCGTGCGCCAGGTCTCGGTGCCGATCGTCGCCGACATCCACTTTCATTACCGCCGGGCGATCGAGGCGGCGGAGAGCGGCGCCGCGTGCCTGCGCATCAACCCCGGCAACATCGGCAGCGCCGACCGGGTGCGCGAGGTCATCAAGGCCGCGCGTGACCATAACTGCAGCATGCGGATTGGGGTGAATGCCGGCTCGCTGGAGCGGCATCTGCTGGAGAAATACGGCGAGCCGAACCCGGAGGCGCTGGTTGAGAGCGCCTTGGAGCACGCCAAAATCCTGCAGGATCACGATTTTCACGAATTCAAGATCAGCGTGAAGGCGTCCGACGTGTTCATGGCGGTCGCGGCCTATCAGCAGTTGGCCGAAGTTTGCGATCACCCGCTGCACATCGGCATCACCGAGGCCGGGACTAAGCGCGCCGGCACTGTGAAGTCGTCGATTGGCCTGGGCAGCCTGATCTGGGCCGGCATCGGCGATACGCTGCGCGTGTCGCTGTCGGCCGAGCCGGAGGAGGAGGTCCATGTCGGCTGGGACATCCTGAAGTCGCTCGGCGTGCGGCATCGCGGTGTGAAGATCATCTCCTGCCCGTCCTGCGCGCGCCAGGGCTTCAACGTGATCGCAACGGTCGCGACGTTGGAGGAGCGGCTGGCGCACATCAAGACGCCGATCACATTGTCGATCATCGGCTGTGTCGTGAACGGCCCCGGCGAGGCGTTGATGACCGATATTGGCGTGACCGGCGGCGGCAACGGGCGGCACATGGTGTATCACGCCGGGCGCACCGACCACACGATCGACGGTGGCGACATGGTCGAGCACATCATCGAGACGGTCGAGCGCAAGGCCGCCGAGCTGGCGGCAGCCACCCCGGACGTCCCGAAGGTCGCAGCGGAGTAGCATGGCCGACCTGCAGCCGGTCCGCGGCACACGGGACCTGATTGGCGAGGAGCAGCGCCGCCACGCCTACGTCATCGACACCGCCCGGCGCATCGCTGGGCTGTATGGCCTCGAAGAGTGGGCGACGCCCATTTTCGAGGAAACGCGGGTATTCGCCCGGACACTGGGCGACACCTCGGACGTGGTGACGAAGGAGATGTACACCTTCGACGACCGCGGCGGCGACAGCATCACGCTGCGGCCGGAGAACACCGCTGGGGTATGCCGCGCGCTGATCAGCAATGGGCTCACGCAGTCGCTGCCGCAGAAGGTGTTCTATGCCGGGCCGATGTTCCGCTACGAGCGTCCGCAGAAGGGGCGTTACCGGCAGTTCCACCAGATCGGCGCCGAGCTGATTGGTCCGTCGGAACCGGTCGCGGACGCCGAAATCATCGCGTTGGGCTGGCAGATCCTGCGGGCGTTGGGCGTGAACGGCGACACGGTGCTGGAGCTGAACACGCTGGGCGACGCGGCCAGCCGCAGCGCCTACCGCGAGGCGCTGGTGATGTATTTCAGCGCACATCGTGACGCGTTGTCGCCGGACAGCCGGGACCGGCTGGAGCGCAACCCACTACGCATCCTGGACAGCAAGGACGCGGGGGACCGCGCCTTGGTCGCGGATGCGCCCATCATCCAGGCCGTGCTGACGCCGGACGCGGCCGCGTTCTATGACGGGCTGCGCAGCCATCTGGACCGGCTGCGTGTGCCATTCCGGGAGAACCCGCGCATCGTGCGGGGGCTCGACTATTATAATCACACCGCGTTCGAGTTCGTGACGGACAAGCTGGGCGCTCAGGGCACGGTGATGGGTGGCGGGCGATATGACGGATTGGTGGCGCAAATGGGCGGCCCGTCCATCCCCGGCGTGGGTTGGGCGGCGGGAATAGAGCGCCTCGCCATGCTGCTGGACGCGGCCCCGGTAGTGCCCGCGCCGGTCGCAGTGATTCCAGTGGGCGGCGCTGCGGAAGAGGCAGCCGCGCTCGACGCGATGCAGGCGCTGCGCGACGCGGGCATCCGGGCGGAGATGGCATATCGCGGCAACCTGAAGCGCCGGATGGAGCGCGCCAACCGCATCGGCGCCCGTGCGGCGGTGATCATCGGTGAAACAGAGCTCGCCCGCGGCGTGGCGCAACTGAAGGACTTGGCAACCGGCGCCCAGTCGGAGATCGTCCTAGCCGAGCTGGCGGCGAAACTGGCATGAGCGGCAGCCTCGACTACAAGCTCGACCGCATCGTTGGGCGCGCCGCCGAATTGCGGTCGCAGCTCAGCGAGGGCCTGGGCGGCGACGGGTTCTCCCGTGCCAGCAAGGAGCTTTCGGAGCTGGCGCCGATCGTGGACCGCATCGACGAGCTGCGTGAGGCCGAGCGGGCGAACGCCGAAGCGGAGGCGATGCTGTCCGACCCCGAGATGAAGGACCTGGCCGAGGCCGAGCTTTACGAGCTGAAGGAGAAGCTGCCGGCGCTGCGCCATGAAATCCGCCTGGCGCTGCTGCCCAAGGACGAGGCGGACGCCCGCAGCGCGATTTTGGAAATCCGGCCCGCGGCTGGCGGCGACGAGGCCAGCCTGTTCGCCGCCGAGCTGTTCCAGATGTATCAAAAATATGCGGAGGCGAAGGGCTGGCGGGTCGAAGTGCTGGAATACGCCGACACCGGGCTGGGCGGCCTGAAGGAGGGCGTCGCCGAGATCACCGGCCGCAACGTGTTCGCCCGGCTGAAATACGAATCCGGCGTCCACCGGGTGCAGCGCGTGCCGGCCACCGAGAGCCAGGGGCGTATCCATACCTCGACCGTGACCGTCGCCGTGCTGCCCGAGGCGGAGGAGGTCGATGTGCAGGTGAACGAGACCGATCTGCGCATCGACGTGTATCGTGCGTCCGGTGCCGGGGGCCAGCATGTGAACAAGACGGAGAGCGCCGTCCGCATCACCCATATCCCGAGCGGCGTCGTCGTCGCGATGCAGGAGGAGCGCAGCCAGCACAAGAACCGCGCCAAGGCCATGAAGATCCTGCGCGCGCGGCTGTATGAGGCGCAGCGGTCAAGCCTTGCCTCTACCCGCGCCGCTGACCGCAAGTCGCAGGTCGGCACCGGCGACCGCAGCGAGCGTATCCGCACCTACAACTTTCCGCAGGGCCGGGTGTCGGACCACCGCGTGGAGCTGACACTGCATAAGATCGACCGGATCATGCAGGGCGACCTCGACGATATCGTCGATCGGCTGACAGCGGAGGACCAGGCCGCCCGGTTGGCCGCCCAGGAGTGACAATCCGTGATGCGCTGCGCCATGGTGCGGCGCTGTTGGAAGCGGCCGGCGTGGATAACCCGCGGCTGGATGCAAGGCTGCTGCTGGGCTACGCCACCGGCCTGTCGCGCGAGGCGTTGCTGCGTGATACCCTGCAAGTAATTGATCCTGCTCGGTATCACGAACTCCTAGCCCGGCGCGCAGAGCGGGAGCCGCTGGCATTGATCCTCGGCCGTCAGGAGTTCTGGAGCCTCGATTTTGAGGTCTCGGCCGCCACCCTGATCCCGCGTGCCGACAGCGAAACGCTGATTGAGGCTGCGATTGCGTCGTTGCCGGACCGGAGCCGGGTGCTGAGCATCTTGGACCTTGGCACCGGCACGGGCTGCCTGCTGCTGGCCGCGCTGACGGAGTTTCCGGCGGCGTGGGGGCTGGGAGTGGATCGCGCGATCGCGGCCGCGATGCTGGCTGCGCGGAACGCAGCGAGGCTGGGGCTGGCAGGGCGGGCAGCGTTCCTGTGTGGCGATTGGGATCATGCGCTAGCTGGCCCATTCGACCTTGTGCTCAGCAACCCGCCTTACATCCCGACCGCCGAAATCGTTGGCCTGATGCCAGAGGTTGCACTGCATGAGCCGGGCCAGGCGCTGGATGGCGGCGCCGATGGTCTTTCTGCCTATCGGCACATTCTGGCGGCGCTGCCCAGGCTGCTTGCGCCTCACGGTGTCGCCATACTGGAGATCGGCGTCGGCCAAGCTGGCCCGTTGGCAGCTCTGGCGGGGAATAAAGTCAATTTTCGCTCCGATCTCGCCGGTATTCCTCGCGCCATGGTGGTAAAACCCTGAGAAAATGTTTGGCAGGACGGCGCGGGACCGCTAAGATTATGGCGCGATCAGGATCGGGGCCCAGCGGGCGCGATCTCGCTTGCGTAGCCCGCTCGCGTGTGGGCGAACCTCAATGCCGCCAGATGATTGCCGCCGGGCCGCGCCCGCGTGCGTTCCAGGGTGGCCGCGAACAGGAAAGTGTTCCATTCGAATGAACGTAAAACGTATGCGCGGGCGCAACCACAGGGGTAGCGGCGGCAGTGGTGGTGGCGGGATGCCAATCCGGCACCAAACCGGCAACGTGCCGCTGAACCGCAATCACGTTTTCGACAGCAGCGGTCCTGACCTCCGTATTCGCGGCACGTCGCAGCAGCTGTTCGAGAAGTATCTGCAGCTCGGCCGTGACGCCACGAGTTCAGCCGATCGGGTAATGGCCGAGAGCTATTTCCAGCACGCCGAGCACTATTTCCGCATCCTGAACGCCATGAACCAGGCCGCCCAGGCGCAGGGCCAGACCAATGGCGCCGGTCCGCAACGCCGTCAGCCCTATGAGAGCCACGGCAATGAGCCGCAGACCGCCGAGCAGCAGGGTGGCGAGCAGGACGACGAGGATGAGGGCCCGGCTGCGGAGACAGCGGGTGCTGCGCACGCAGGCGAGCAGCACGCTGAGCCGCGGGAAATCCCGATTGCTGCCGTCCCGCCTGAGGGCTAGTCCGGTGGGTTAGTCGGGCGCGTCCAGGGCGGTCCGTAGGCGACGCCCTTCGGTCGCGTCCAGCAATCCTTTGCGGAGAAAAAGGTCGATCAGGACCAGGTTCACGTTGAACTTGAACATGTTGGACTGCCGGACCTCGTCCAACACTCTGTGCAACGGCCAGAGCTCGAAGGCCTCCACTTCACCATCGCGCGGGTGTGGCACGAAGCTTTCCGGCAACAGCAGGTCGTAGCAGTGCAGGCGGTCGCGGCGCAGGCCCTCGGGGCGCTCCATGGCGTAGCTGAGCCTCGCGACCGGCACCGCCCCGGCGATCAGCGATGCAGGGATGGCCGCCTCCTCGTCCGCCTCCTTAACCAGCGTTTCCAAGGGCGATAACCCGGCCGGCACACCGCCGCCAACCAAGTGATCAAGCTTGCCAGGGTCCAGCAGCTTATGCGCAGCACGCCGCGCCACCCAGACCCACAGCCCGTCGTCGCGCTGTATCAACCCGTTCAGGTGCACCCCTTCGGCTCGTACTCCCATGGCCGGCAACGCGCCGCGATCAAGCTGCGCTAGCACCGCACCGTCGGGCACAGCGCGTACGTCGAACGTCTCGTCTCGAAAACGGAACACTCCTTGTTCGGCAAGACGCCGGGCCATGTCGTAAAGCTCAGGCGCTGCTATTGTGACACTGCCGTCCCCGATGCTGGCGCCGAGCCTAGCGAGCGCTGCCGCGATGTGCGGCGACACCCATCCGACCTGCGCCGCCTCTAGCCGCAACGGCATCCGGCCTCCCGGCAGATCGGCGTTTCGGCAGGCAGCGATGTGGCGCATGAGTTCGGGCATCCCGCCGATATAGCCACAATCCGAAGCCATCCCAGGCGTCCGGCCTTTCCAGCGCTGGCGGCAATCGCCACATGCCGTGCATGAAGCCAGCCGACCTGACCCCGTTGCCCGCGTCCGCTACTCCGCAGCGGACCGGTTTCCAAACCGTGCGTTCGTTGCTGCCCTATCTGTGGCCGAAGGGCGACATCGGCGCCCATGTGCGTGTGGTCACCGCCGTCATCCTGCTGATCCTGGCAAAGGTCGCGACGGTCTATATCCCGATCGTATATAGCCAGGCCGTCGATGCGCTGTCGCCGAAGGGCCATCCGCTCGCCATCCCACTCAGCCTGATCCTGGCCTATGCGTTGCTGCGCGTGGCCTCGGCCGGGTTCGCCGAGCTGCGCGACGCGGTGTTCGCTGCGGTGCAGCAAAGCACCGTGCGCAAGGTGGCGTTGCAAACGTTCAAGCATCTGCACCGGCTGTCGCTGCGCTTTCACCTGGATCGGCAGACTGGCGGCCTGTCACGCTCGATCGAGCGTGGCACGGGAGGTGTCGAGAACGTGCTGCGCCTCGCGGTGTTCAACATCGTTCCGACTTTGCTTGAAGTGGTGCTGGTGGTCGGCATCCTGTGGCACTTGTTTGACTGGCGGTTTGCCAGCGTCACTTTGGTCACCGTCGTCCTTTACATCGGCTTCACCTTTGGCTTCACCAACTGGCGTGTCCGTTTCCGCCGCGCGATGAACGACACGGATAACGACGCGCAGAACAAGGCTATCGACAGCCTGCTGAACTTCGAGACCGTGAAGTATTTCGGCAATGAGGCGCATGAGGCGCGGCGCTTTGACGAGGCGCGCGCGCGTTACGAACGAGCGGCGGTCAAGAGCCAGGTTACGCTGAACATGCTGAACCTAGGCCAGGCGCTGATTATCGCGGTCGGCCTCGGCTGGGTCATGCTGATGGCAGCGAACGGCGTGCAGGCCGGTACCATGACGGTCGGCCAGTTCGTGCTGGTGAACACCTATTTGATGCAGCTTTACCAGCCGCTTAACTTCCTGGGCTTCGTCTATCGGGAGATCAAGCAGGGCTTGGTCGATATGGAGCAGATGTTCCGGCTGCTTTCCGTCGGGCAGGAGGTCGCTGACCGGCCCGGCGCCATCGTGCTCACGGCGCCGCTGGCCTCGGGCTCAACCGGCGCCGGGCAGCCCGGCAGCGTCGCATTCCGCGATGTGCATTTCGGCTACAACGCCAATCGGGAGATCCTGCGCGGCGTCAGCTTCACTGCACCTGCCGGGGCGAAGCTCGCGATCGTGGGCCCGACCGGCGCCGGAAAATCGACCATCAGCCGCCTGCTGTTCCGCTTCTATGACGTAACCGAGGGCGCGGTCGAGATCGACGGCGTCGACGTGCGCGACATGACGCAGGCGAGCCTGCGTGCGGCCATCGGCGTGGTGCCGCAGGACACGGTGCTGTTCAATGACACGATTAGCTACAACATTGCCTATGGCCGCCCCGGCGCGTCCCAGGCGGAGATCGAGCACGCGGCCCGGCTGGCCCAGGTGCATGACTTCGTGCTGCGCCTGCCGGAGGGTTATCAGACCAAGGTCGGCGAGCGCGGCCTGAAGCTGTCCGGCGGCGAGAAGCAGCGGGTCGCCATTGCTCGGACCATCCTGAAGAACCCTCGCATTCTGATCCTGGATGAGGCGACCAGTGCTCTCGACACCCGGACCGAGCGTGAGATCGAGACGGCGTTGCGCACGGTGTCCGCGGATCGCACCACGCTGGTGATCGCGCACCGCCTCTCGACGGTAGTCGATGCCGATGAAATTTTGGTGCTGGCGGAAGGCGAGGTGGCCGAGCGCGGCACCCATGCGAGCCTGTTGGCTGCGGATGGGCTCTATGCCCGGATGTGGGCGCTGCAGATCGAGCAAGGTGAGCTGCCCGAAACCGATGCGGGCCAGGCAACGGTCGAGCAGTCCAAAATGCCGGAGCCTGAGACGATCGCGGCGCAGTAGCTATGGCTGCGCTGGTCGCCGGACGGCGCAGATTAACGGAAAAGGAGTGAAGCAATGCCGCATGACGCCGATCATGGATCATCGGAAACCCCCGCCGATTTGAGCCACGCTGGCGCGGTCGTTGATAAGGCGATCGAGTATATGGCCGGGCAGAACCTAAGCCCGCTGTCGATTGCGTCGGCGTTGCTTGGCGGCTCATTGGGCCTGCTGGCACGCACCATGGGCGACGACGCCATCGTCCAGGTGCTGCAGAACGCCATGTCCAGCGTGCGCTCTGGCGAGCTGCGGGCGGAATACGGTCCACATGAGGGCACGTCAGGCCGGGCGTGACCGGCTGTGTTTAGTCGCGCGGCTTGACGCAGCGAGCCCATAACGCCATACACCGCTCTCTGACCGCCGGAACGCCTGTCCCGCGCGGCGCATCACTTTGAGGATTTCCGATGTCTCGTCGCTGCCAGTTCACGGGCAAGGGTGTGCAGTCTGGCAACAACGTCAGCCACGCAAACAACAAGTCCCGCCGTCGTTTCCTGCCCAACCTGCAACACACCTCGCTGCTGTCGGATATCCTGGGCACCACGATTCGCGTTCGGCTGACCACGCACGCCATTCGCACCATCGAGCATAATGGCGGCCTCGACTTTTTCCTGCTCGGCACGCCAAACCGGAATTTACCTGAGGAGGCGCAGGTGCTGAAGCGCCGCATCGTCCGGTCGCAGGCCAAGCGCGCCGCGGCACAGCCGGCTGCCTAGCGCTATTTTGATTTCGATCAAGGCCCGCTTCGGCGGGCTTTTTTTATGCGGTCATGACAGGTCTCCGCGACCGTGGTGACCCTGGCGCTCAAGCGCTTCGTGCGCCGCACCGCAAAGCCGCGCCGGGTTCATAAAGCGGCAGCCCCGTCATACGTGGTGCGCCTGCCGGACGGCCGGGTGATCGCGGTCGAGGAGTATGGGGACCCTACAGGGCCCGTTGTGCTGTATTTCCACGGCTGGCCGGCCTCGCGTCTGGAGGCTGGGCTGATCCCGGATTTGCCGGTTCGCCTGCTGGCGCTTGACCGTCCAGGCTATGGCAGGTCCTCGCCGCATCCAGGGCGTACGTTGCTCGATTGGCCGCAGGATGTATCGGATGTCGCGGATCGGCTTGGCCTCGACCGATTCCATGTCGTTGGTTTATCGGGCGGCGCGCCGTACGCGACGGCGTGCGCCTACAGCTTGCCGCAGCGCGTGCTGGGGGTGGCGTTGGTCTGTCCGGTGCCACCGGCCTACGGCATCCATCCCCGCGCGGCCGGCGTCGGCCATCTGTTCCGGCTCGGGCGGCATCCCGTGCTGGCACATCGGCTTTTCAGCATCATCCGGCCGTTGCTGCGCCGCCGGATCATCACGCCGCGTACAGCTCGTGGGCGGATCGCTGCCCGCCGCCGACCGCGAGTGCCTGACGCCTCATACCCTGTCCGGCCTGGCCCGGGTCTGGCGCGAGGGCATTGGCCGCAGCATCCAGGGCGCCCTGTCCGACGCCCAGATCTACGCCGGGGAATGGCACGTGCCGTTTGGCAAGATCACCACGCCCGTTGACGTCTGGTACGGCAGCGAGGATTCGCTGATCCCGCTGCATGCCTTGGCGCCCTTCGAGGCCATTCCAGGCATGCGCCTGCACGTGTTGCCTCGGGAGGGGCACTACTCACTGGCTATACGTCACGCCGCCGCGATCCTGCGACGCCTGACAGAGCCGCCGCACGTCGCAAAACGCCAGGCCTAGGCGATCAACGGAGCGCGTTCTGCTGCGGCGCGTGCCCAGGAACGGACCGCGTCCTCGTCGAACAGCTCGGCGAGCTTCTTCATGACGGTTCCGCCCAGCTCCTCCGCATCCACGATCGTCACCGCCCGGCGGTAGTATCGCGTTACGTCATGGCCGATGCCGATTGCAATCAGCTCGATGGCATCGCGGCTCTCGATCTCGCGGATCACCTCGCGCAGGTGCTTTTCCAGGTAGTTGCCGGGATTGACCGAAAGCGTGCTGTCATCGACCGGGGCGCCGTCGCTGATCACCATCAGGATACGCCGGTGTTCAGGGCGCGACATCAGCCGGCGATAGGCCCAAAGCAGCGCCTCGCCGTCGATATTCTCCTTGAGCAGGCCCTCGCGCAGCATCAAGCCCAAGTTCTTACGAGCCCGGCGCCACGGCGCATCGGCCGATTTATAGATGATGTGGCGCAGGTCATTCAGCCGCCCTGGGTTGCGCGGCTTGCCCTCAGCCACCCAACGCTCGCGGCTATGCCCGCCCTTCCATGCCCGCGTCGTGAAGCCCAGTACCTCGACCTTAACCGCGCAACGCTCCAAAGTGCGCGCCAAGATGTCGCCGCACATCGCTGCGACGGTGATCGGCCGGCCACGCATGCTGCCGGAATTGTCGATCAGCAGCGTCACGACCGTGTCGCGGAAATCCGTCTCACGCTCCCGCTTATACGACAGCGACAGCATTGGATTTACGATTACGCGCGCCAGGCGTCCGGCGTCCAGCATGCCCTCATCGAGGTCGAACTCCCAGGCCCGGGTCTGCTGCGCCAACAGGCGACGCTGCAGTCGGTTGGCGAGCTTGCTGACGACGCCTGGCAAGTGCTGCAATTGTTGGTCGAGCTGCTGACGCAGGCGGGCCAGTTCCTCGGGATCGCAGAGATCCTCGGCGTCCGTCTCCTCGTCATTGGCACGGGAGAAGGCGCGATAGGCCATGTGGTCGTCGGGCACCGGCTTCTCGCGCCGGGTCTGCGGTCCGCCGGGCCGGTCGTCGCCCTCGGCTGCGGCGGCGTCCTCCTCGGCGTCGTCGTCGCCCTCTTCTTCCGAGGTGTCGCCCTGCATCTGCTCAGGCTGGGCACCCAGCATGCTGTCGGCGTCGGCCTGGGTATCGCCCTCGGTCTGCTCCGCATTGTCTTGGGAGCCTGCCTGCTCGCCACCGTCCTCGCCCTCATCGGTCTGCTCGTCTGGCTCCGCTTCGACCTCGGCCTCCGCCAGGTTCAACGCAGCCAGCAGCTTGCGTGCGGCGCGGGTGAACCGCGTTTGATCAGCCTGGGTGGACGCCATTTCTGACAAAGCGCCCTCAGCGTCTTCACCAAGAGTGCCACGCCACAGCTCCAGAATCCGGGCGGCGGCCGGCGGCACCGCCTCGCCGGACATACGCTCGCGCGCCAGCAGGGAGAGCGCCGCCGGCAGCGGCAACTGGTCCTTGCGGGTCATGCGGTCATAACCCTCGGCCTCGCACTCGTCCGATAGCCGGGCGCGGATGTTGGCCGCGACACCCGACATGTGCGCCGTGCCGACGACCTCGACACGCGCCTGTTCCAGCGCGTCATAGACGTCCTTCGCGTCGCGCTGGCCAGGACTGCGGGCCGCGTGCACGGCGTCGTCGTGATGGCGCAGCCGCAGCGCGACGCTATCGGCCGCACCGCGCAGCTTGGCCATCTCGGCGGGCGGTAGCGCCCGGGTTGGCAATGGCAAACGTGCACGCTTGCCGACGAGGCCGCTCGGACCCGGCTGGAAGGCGACTTGCACCTCGGGCACCTGCGCGACTGCCCGCAAAGCGCCGGCGGTCGCGCGTTTAAAATCCTCGGTGCGCGAGTTCTCTTTTGACCCGCTCATAGGCCCTTACGCGGCGCCAGCAGGCCGGTCGGCAGCTCCTCGTTGAAACAACGCTGATAGTATTCCGCCACCGTGCTGCGCTCGGCCTCGTCACACTTGTTCAGGAACGTCAGGCGAAAGGCAAACCCGACATCCTTGAAAATGCGCGCGTTCTCCGACCAGGTGATCACCGTCCGTGGGCTCATCACTGTCGAGATGTCGCCATTGATGAACCCGGCGCGCGTGAGGTCCGCCAGCGCCACCATACTCTCGACGCGCTTCTTCATTGCCTTGTCGGCGGGATCAACGCCCATCTTCGCCAGCACGATCGCCGTCTCCTGCGCGTGCGGCAGATAGTTCAGCGTCGCGACAATGTTCCAGCGGTCCATCTGGCCTTGATTGATCTGCTGCGTCCCGTGATACAGGCCCGTCGTATCGCCGAGACCGACGGTGTTGGCAGTGGCAAACAGCCGGAAACTCTGATGCGGCCGGATCACGCGATTCTGATCGAGCAGCGTCAGCCGGCCTTCGACCTCCAGCACCCGCTGGATCACGAACATCACGTCCGGCCGCCCGGCGTCATACTCGTCGAACACCAGCGCGCAGGCGTGCTGCAGCGCCCAGGGCAGGATGCCCTCGCGGAACTCGGTGATCTGCTTGCCGTCCTTGAGGACGATTGCATCCTTGCCGATCAGGTCGATACGGCTGATGTGGCTGTCGAGGTTCACCCGGATACACGGCCAATTCAGCCGTGCCGCCACCTGTTCGATATGCGTGCTTTTGCCGGTGCCGTGGTAGCCCTGGATCAGCACCCGGCGGTTGAAGGCGAAGCCGGCCAGGATGGCCAGCGTGGTCTCGCGGTCGAACTTATAGGCCGAATCCAGCTCCGGCACGTGCTCCGTCGGCACCGAGAACGCCGGGACCGCCATATCGACGTCGATCCCGAACGCCTGGCGCGCGTCCACCGTAGTGTCCGGAACGCTGATGGCCGAGGTCGGCGTGGAACGGGCGTCGGCGAGTGCAGCGATATTATTCATAAGCCTAGGGGTCCTGTGCAGTGCTCCGCCGTGCCGCGAGCCGGGCGAGATACACTAGCCCCGTTTGGGGCGGTTGCGAAAGCTCACCCGGTCGCGGCCATCCGGGGTTCGGCAGTCAAATGTTGCCGCACGGCGGCATAAGCAAGGTTGATAGTCTTGAGCCGTTCCTCCGACGCGCGGTCGCCGCCGTTCGCGTCGGGATGGTGGCGCTTGGCGAGCTCCTTATAGCGCGCCTTCAGCACCTCCAACGAGACCGGCCAATCAAGGCCAAGCGCCTGCATCGGGTCGCGCAGGTCAGCCGGCACGGTCGATTTTGGAGCCGCAGCGCCGCCACGCATCCGCCCGGCTGACAGGATATGCAGCGGGTCGCGCAGCATGGCCTCATCGAACGCCTGGACACCCAGCCGGCCCAGCGGCCAGGTCGGGCGCTGCCAGCCGGTATCGGACCGCGTATGCGCCTCAATCTCGCCGGCCGACATGCCTTTATAATAATCCCACGCCGAATTATACGCGCGCACGTGCTCAAGGCAGAACCACCAATACTGGTTGAGCGTGCTGCGGGATTTTGGCGCGCGGAAGCCACCGGCCTCGGGGCAACCGGGCATGTCACAGGGGCGTCCCGGCGCGGCCGGGTCGGGCGCATAGGCCCGGGGTCGCGGGGATCGGGTCATCCCGCTTTATGTGCTCTGAAAACCGGTCGCGGCAAGTGCTTCACAGGCTACGGCTGCCGGGGTAGTGCTTAGTGCATGTCCAACCAGCCCAGCCGCAGCGACCGTATTCGCAGCCTGATTTCCGATGCCTTGGCCCCAGCGCTGCTGGAGGTGCGCGATGACAGCAGCCAGCACGCCGGTCACTCCGGGGCGGTGCCGGGCGGGGAGACGCATTACAGCGTCCTGGTGGTGTCCGACCGCTTCGCCGGCCAGGGCCGTGTCGCCCGGCACCGCCTGGTCAATGCCGCATTGGAGCCGGAGTTTGCCCAGGGCCTGCACGCGCTGGCGCTTACGCTGCGCACGCCGGACGAGCAGGTCTCCCTCAAGAATTGACGAGCGCCGGCCCGGTGTAGAACTGCGGCCATTGCCGCGCCACGACGGGGCTGTCCGGCGCATAGGCCTTGCAGGTGCCGAGCAGCATCGGCTTCTTCGACGGCGCCTCAGCCGGCTGCTGTGCAGTATCGACGGCGTTCGGCGCTGCCTCGCGCTTGACGCGGACGGCATAGAGCGTCTGGAACGCGACTGTGCCCATTTGCCCGAGCAGCTCACGCAGATGGGTGCAGCCGTGCACCCCGCCGATGCGCTCGTTCGCCGCTTTCAGGAAACCCCGGCCGACCTTCAGGCCAGCGAGCCGGGCAAAGTTGGGTGCGGCCGAGGGACAGATGCCATAAGGCCCAAACTCGGTCACCGCCTCAAAAGCGATGATCTCCATCTCGTCATTCAGCGTCATGCGCGCCAGCATGCGATGCAGCGGCACGCCGGGGTCGATCTGGCCCCGTTCTGCGTTGCTGAACGCATACGACTTGGTGTCTTTTAGGCTGGCCTCGATATCAAAAAGGCCGTCATTACGCCGGTAGCCGCGCAGCTCGATATCGCGCAGATGCAGCAGCTCACGCGCTACGGGTTCGGTCAGCGGCATCGGTCCCTCCATTCGCTGCATCGCAACATAGGTTGGGGCAGCGGCCGCCGCTAGACGAAGCGCGCTAGGCGCACGGCGGTGTGCCCGCGGCTAGGGCGCAGGCTCGGCATGACCAGCAGGCAATCGTCATGCGGCGTGCGGATTTCGGCCGCGCCGTCCATGGCGATCAGGGTGTTGCGCCGGGCGATGACCTCGCCGCCGCGATAGGGCTGCACGAAGGCGAAGCCGGCGGTCGCGGCGGTGACGGTCATCGTGACCTCGGCGAGGCGGGGGCTGGGCGCGGGCGGCGGACCGTTCACGCAGCCGCTGAGCCGCAGCAACGCCGAGACACAGGCGGCGCAGGTGTCCACCGTCGCCGCCTGCCAATGCTGGCCGGCCTCCACGAGGCACGCCGCCGCCGTTTGGCCCGGCGCCGTGAAATGCGGGTAGTCGATCAGCCGCGGGCCCGTCGCGTGGCCGCTATCCGACACCACCAGCTCCGGCACGCCCAGCGCCGTGGCCAGACGCCGTCCCTGAGGGGTGGGTCCGCTCAGGATCAGCGGCTCCGACGGCCACAGCATGGAGTGCAGGTCCAGCAATATATCGACGGTGTCGATCAGCGGCCGCAACTCGCGCGCACGGTCGAGCTCTGTGCTCCGGCGCGGGCCGTCCAGCACGCCCGGGCTCCAAAGCCGGTTCATATCCTCGTCCAGGAAGCGCGATGCGGTCGGCTGGGCGGGATCGAACCGGGCGAAGGCGGCGATGTTGGCGAAGCCGAGCGTGAGCTTGCCACGCGCCGGGTGGATGCCGCGGCGCAGCAGGCGGTCGAGCACGACGGCGCCGGCGATCTCGTTGCCATGCAGCAGGGCGATCAGCGCGACGTGCAGACCGGGCTGTCCGGAGTCAAAGGTCGTAAAGCCGCGCACCCCAGTGTTGCCCGGAAGCCACCAGGACAGATCGGGCGCCGTGAGGTCCACCGTGAAATGCGGGATGCCGTGCTGGGCTGGCTCCATCGATGGGCTCAGGCCGTCCGCCATTCTGTGGCCGGTGTCAGGATGAAACGGGTCAGGGCGCGCAGCAGGAGCATCATCATGGCACTCTATACAGCTCGCTGGCGTCGGCAACCGCTCTGCCCGCCTACCACGAAGCCAGCCTGCACGAAGTGGATGTACACCTGCTAGCGGCGGCGGAGCGTCGTAGCTATAACGGCATTCCGCGAAAGAAGGCCGGTGCATGCGTCTTGAGATGACAAGGGCGGTCCTGGCGACTTCTTTATGTCTTGCGCCGTCATGGCCAGGCCTTCCCGCTGGGACGCACAGCCACGCGAAGGTGATCCCGGCGCCGGCGCGGCAAGCGGTCGCTGATTAGGCAGCGCTCAAACCGTCATGTCGGATGTCATCGTTGGACGGGTCCCGTCCCTGCACCCGCTCCACCGCTTATGGCGTGGCCTGCCGCAGGCCGCCCGGCGCCGGTGGCTGATCCAGGGCTCGGCACTGCTGGCCCCGCATCCCGATCAGCCCGCGCCGCCTGCCTGCGCCGGCATCGCGGTGGCGGGCGAGCTGGACCGCGCCTCGGGCTTGGGCGAGGGCGCACGGCTGATGCTGCACGGGCTGGAAGCGCTGGGCGTGCCAGCCTGGGAGATGCGCCGCAACGGGTCGATGCCGCTGCCAGGTGCGCCGCTGCTGCTGCATGTGAACGCGCCGCATCTGCCGCTGGCGTTGCTGCGGCTGGGCAGGAGGGCGCTGCGCGGTCGTCGTATCGTAGGCTACTGGGCGTGGGAGCTGCCGGTGGCGCCCGCGAGCTGGCGCGCCGGAGTTGCCTTCGTGCACGAGGTCTGGGTGCCGTCGCGCTTTACCGCCGCAGCGCTAGAGCCGCTGCTGCCCGGCCGCGTCCGCGTCGTGCCGCATCCCGTCGCGGCACACCCGCCAATGCCATCTGCCCTGGACCGGGCGGCGTTCGGCCTGCCCAACGACGCGGTCATCACGCTGATGTCGTTCAGCCTCGCCTCCAGCTTCGAGCGCAAGAACCCGCTCGGCGCCATCGCCGCGCACCGGGCGGCGTTCGGTGATCGCATGGACCGCGTGCTGCTGCTGCGCGTCGGCGACCCGCATCATTTCCCTGCCGATTTTGCCGAGCTGCGCTCTGCCGCCACGCGTCCAAACATCCGCATCGACACCCGGACCCTGCCGGCTGCCGACCATTACGCGTTGATGGCGGCCTGCGACATCGTGCTGTCGCTGCATCGCAGCGAGGGGTTCGGGCTGGTCCCGGCCGAGGCCATGCTGCTGGGCTTGCCGGTGATCGCCACGGACTGGTCGGGCAACGTGGACTTCATGGACACAGGCTGCGCCGCCATGGTGCCGGCCCGGCTGATCCCGGCCTACGACCCCCGCGGCGTGTTCATGGCGCCGGGCGCCGTTTGGGCGGAGCCGGACGTCGCCGCGGCGGCGGCGCATCTGGTGCGGCTGGCGGACGATCCGGCTGCGCGTCGCGCGCTAGGTGAGGCCGGGCAGGCAGCGGCGCGGACGCGGCTCGGACTGGGGCCGCTTGCGGCAGCAGTACGCGGATTGGGTCTTCCGATCGCGTCCTCACCCCAACGTCTGTCGAAATGAGGGTCCTGATCTGGCAATGGGGCCGGCGCGGCGCCGGGCCACGCTTCGCCGCGGAGTTGGTGCGCAACTTCGCCGCCGTGCCGCAGACGGAGCCGCTATTGTCGCTGTCGGCCGGCGCCGAGATCATGGGTTCGGCCACGCCGCCGCCGTGCGACCTGCCATTCCCCACCTATGGCGGCGTGGCCGGATTTGCCGCCCGTGCGCTGAGTGCCCCCGTGCTGATCCCGCGTCTCTCGGCATGGCTGCGGGATAACCGTGTCGATGTTGCGCTGTGCGCGATGCCGGCGCCGCTTGACCTGCTGATGGCGGTGGCGCTGCGCCGGGCTGGGGTGCCGTTTGCGGTGGTCGTGCACGACGCCGATCTCCATCCCGGCGACGCGTTTCCGTTGCAAATGAGGCTGCAGCGGCTTTTGCTACGCCGGGCGGACCGGCTGTTTGCGCTCAGCACGCATGTCGCCGACCGGCTGCGGCAGCAGGGGATCGCAGCAGGACGGCTGCTGAAGACGGCGTCCCTGCCGCCATTCGCGTTCGGCGCGCGTCCGCCGCCGCCGGGCGCGCATGGCGGGCGGCTGCGCCTGCTCTCGTTTGGGCGTTTGCTGCCCTATAAGGGTCTGGACCTGCTGGCGGCCAGCCTGGCGCTGCTGGGCACGCGTGGGGACTTGGAGGTCCGCGTCGTCGGCAGCGGTCCGGAGACGCCGGTGCTGGATGCACTGCGTGCGATGCCCGGCGTCTCCGTCGAGAACCGCTGGGTGCCGGAGGACGAGGTCGGCGCGCTGCTCGCCTGGGCCGACGGCCTGGTGCTGTCGCATCGCGAGGCCAGTCAAAGCGGTGTCGCCGCCGCCGCCGTGGCCGCCCAGCGCTGGCTGGTGGCGACCCGGGTCGGCGGATTGGAAGAGCAGCTGCGCGACGAGCCGATGGCCATCATGTGCGACCCGACGCCGGCGAGCCTTGCTTGTGGGATGCAGAGCCTGCTGGCCGGCGAGTATGCGCTGCCTATTGGCGTGGATGATCCGCAATTGGCCTGGAGCGGCATGGCGAATGCGATGGTGAGCGAGCTGCGCACTCTGGCCCGGCAATCAAAGCGCGATCCGCTGCTGATGCCGAACCCGCTCGTTGGCAGCACGTTGTCTGAGTGACGCTGTGCGAAGATGCCCGCCTGCTGATTGTGTTCGGCGGCCTTCCCGAAACCGGCAAGACGACGCTGGCTCGTTTGATCGCGGAAGAAGAGCACGCCGCCTATCTGCGCATTGATATCATTGAGCAAGCATTGCGGTCATCGGGCATGTTGGCGGGCGATGTAGGCCCATCCGGCTACTCGGTCGCCTATGCATTGGCTGCATCCAACCTTGCTCTAGTCCGGATTGTTGTTGCCGGAGTGGACTAGGGTGCAGCAGCACGATTACGAACCTTGGGACCGGCCGCGGTTGGTGGTGGATACCGCAGGCAGCAGCGTTGCGGACACCATGGCAGCGCTCCGTCATCGGTTGGACAGAGGGTTC
>CAWKLS010000002.1:0-67500 GCA_963850595.1 uncultured Alphaproteobacteria bacterium
CGCCAGCATCCCCTCTCAGACCGTCCCACACCGACCCAATCCTCCAACAAAACCAATAGCTTACCGGACTTATTCGTTTCACATCAGCCTACCTCGACCCCCCTCAACTCACGACGGTCGCGTAAGTCTCAGCATGAGTTGGAATGTGACTCCGCCGCCCGCAGAGTGCTATGGTGGTTGCTTAGTCCAACTCACGATGCGGGATGGGCAACAGGGGTCCGATTATGGGTAAGCTGAACGCGGTCAAGATCAAAAGCCTTGTCGAGCCGGGTATGCACGGCAACTCCGACGGGCTCTGGCTCCAGGTGCAGACAGAGGACCAGCGATCCTGGTTGTTCCGCTACACCAGCCCGACCACCCGCAAGGTGCGCGGCATGGGCCTCGGGGGCTACCCGTCGGTGAGCGTGGCGGCGGCGCGGGACGAGGCCGCCAAGGCGCGGGCGCTCGTCCGGGCGGGGTTCGACCCCATCGACGCGCGCAAGCACAACATCAAGCCCGCCGGCTATACGGTGCGGGAGGCCGGCACCGCCTACGTCCAGGCGCACACCGCAAGCTGGCGCAATAACAAGCACGCGGCGCAGTGGACCGCCACCATGGCCGCTTACGTGTATCCGGCGATCGGCGACCGGATCGCCCGCGAGGTCACCACCCGCGATGTGCTCAACCTGCTGACGCCGATATGGCAGACGAAGAACACCACCGCATCACGGGTGCGCGAGCGGATCGAGTGCATCCTCGACTTTGCCCGCGTAAGCGAGGGCGGCTGGGACGAGAAGCGCAACCCGGCGATCTGGCGCGGCAACCTGGCGCTGCTGCTGCCGAAGCCCAAGTCGGTTCACACCGTCAAGCACTATCCATCACTGCCCTATGTCGAGATGGCCGCCTTCTGGCCGCGCCTGCGGCAGGCGGCGGGGATCGCCGCCTGCGCCGTCGAGTTGCTGATCCTAACCGCCGTGCGGACCAAGCCGGTGCGCCTCGCGACCTGGGCAGAGATCGACTGGGACAACGGCCTGTGGGACATCCCCGCCGCACACATGAAGAACGGCCTGCCGTTCACCGTGCCGCTGTCAGCCGAGGCCATCCGGGTGCTGCAAGCGATGCTGCTGGTGCGGGAGGGCGACGATCCGGCGGATCTGATCTTCCCCGGACGGGGCAAGCCAATGTCGGAAAACACCCTGGCCGCCGTGCTCAAGCGGCTGCGGGTGTCCTCCAGCCACGCCACCGTGCATGGCTTCCGCAGCACCTTCAAAAGTTGGGCCACCGCCAAGACCCCGCATGAAGAGTTCTTGGTCGAGGAGTGCTTGAGCCATGCCGCGCCCGGTGGCGCGACGCGGAAGGCATACCAGCGCGACGAGTTGCTGAGCAAACGTCGCGCCGTGCTGACCGACTGGTCGGACCTCGTGTGCGCGCGGGGCCAGTGGGCCGGATACGATTTCAACGCCGACCGCCGCGCCGCATTGGCGTAAGCGTCCACCGTCAACTCCAGCACGGGTGCGGTGATCGCCGCACCGACTGGGCGGGGCCAGTGGGCCGGATACGATTTCAACGCCGACCGCGCCGTTCCGGCACCGTAGGCAAAAACAGAGTTGCCCCTTGCGGGTTTGCTGAAGATTTCTTACGTCGTCTCTGGGCGTAGGGGTGATACCAGCCGCCATTGCAGGCTCGTCGAGAGCCGATCCCAAAATTGTCGAGATCAGCACCTGGTTTGGTGCAAGGGAGGCGCGCGATGACGTTCACCGAGTTCCTAGATGCCTACAGCAGCGAGTTCGACACCACGATGGGTTTCTATATGGAAACCGACGGGAAGTGTTTCGGGACGACGGTGTCGCGGCTGTTCCTTACCAATATGCGGTGCGACTACGCCGCGTATGCGATCGCGAAAGAGCAAGCGGGCCTCAAGACAGGCCACCTTCCGCCTGAGCCAGGCGAAACCAAGGAAGGCTTGATGCGCGGGGCGGACGTCAGCCTCCTCGTTGACTGTATTCGAGAAGAGCTTTGGCAGAAGGATAATACGGCCAAAATGATGACTGTCATCGCCTTCAACATCGCGGAACGGGCCATGGCAGAACGTCACCTGAAGCCAGATGACGTGCTTGCGGTGCAAATCTCAATTGATGTCAAGCCGGGCGATATCTTCGAAATGGAGCCGACGCTTATTCTGCGGGACGTCGCCGACGCTGTGCAGGATGGCCAGCACCGGAGGGTGTCATGGCGGATGCATTGATGAGCGACGCCAGGAGATGACGCAGTGAGCGGTGAGGACGCTGACGACGAACCGGATGCGAACGATCCGGAGGTCTAGACGCGCGGCGTCTGCGCCAGCAGTTCGGTTTTGCGAGCCGACCCGGCGGAACTGCCGAGCCAATAGTTCGTAACCGCAATGAACGCCGCGCCCAGGCCACCGATCAGCACGTTCAACATGGCCGAAGTGTTGGGGTTGATGACAACAGGGGCGAACAGCAACCCGGCGATCGACCCGAAGAACCCCAGCACGATGACGACGCTCAGCGCCGGCGCAGCCCAGGCCATCGGCGAGCGGCCGGCGGCCAGCGCCTCGGTTTGCCGGCGCGCATCCTGGACGTCGAGCAGGGCGGCGATGATCTGCTGCGTCCTGGCGGCGTCGGTAGCCGCCTGCTGGTCGGCGGCGATCTTGAGTACAGCCGCGTGATACTGTTGCAACGCCGAGGCGTCGGCGCTGAGCACGGCCATCTGTTCCGGCTCCGTATCCGCTCCGGTGATGACCTGCGCCGCCTCGCTCAGCGCGGGCTGTGAGGCCGGACTCAGGATCAGGGGGACAAGGCTGTGCGCCAGGCCGAGCAACCCACCCAGCACCGTCCCCAACCCCGGAACCACGCTGCCTGCGGCGGCTCCGCTAATGGCTCCGGCCAGGGCGGATTCGGCGTCGTGTACCATGTCGATCATGCAGTTATTTAGAAGTCCCATTCCAGCGA
Source organism: uncultured Alphaproteobacteria bacterium (assembly GCA_963850595.1). GTDB lineage: Bacteria > Pseudomonadota > Alphaproteobacteria > Acetobacterales > Acetobacteraceae > CAHJXG01. Next base: position 2,952 of record CAWKLS010000002.1, read on the forward strand.
TGGGCGGGGTCAACCGGGCGTCCGTCGACGTCGCAACCAGGCTTGCCGGACAGCTTGGATGGGCGGCGACCAAATCCGCCGTCTACGCTGACGGTCTTACGGGAATGGCAGGAGTGGCAGAGCGCAGCCAGCGGGCCGAAATCCGCGCCACCCGACCTGCGGGATTTGATGTGATCGACGTAGCTAGCACGGCGACCGCAGCCCGGCACCTGGCAGATCGGATTGCTCGCCAGTTTGGCGGTGCCTCCGGTGTGGGATCGGCGCGATGGTGATGATGACGACGACGACGGGTGGGAGGATGACTAGGACCACCGGCCTGATCCGGCATGAACTCGCGGCCCATAACGGAGTCGCTTGTCTGGTACAAAAGACCGCTTAGCTTATGTTAACAGGCCCGGCACGGACCCGGCCTGAAACGAAGGACGGACCCAGACATGACCGCAAAACGCGCCGTTGGCAGCAACACCACCCGTCTGCCCGACCTCACCGGACGCGACTGGGAGATAACCAGCAGGGCGCTCGCCTACGCTATCGTGGCGATCGACCGCCTGCCGTTCGTCTGTCAGGAGTCCTCTGACAGAGACGACATGCTGACGATCCTAAAGGCGCGGGCGAGCAGACCGGACCAACTAGCCGCTTTAATTCATGGCTCTGAGTATAGCCCGGTTTGAGGCATGCGGTTTTCGCGTGATGGTTGTGGGGGCGCACGAGATCCTGGCCACTTCGGGAGTGGCATGTTGTCGGCTCGATACGGCGGCGCTGGGAGTTGGTGACAACGAGTGACGGTGGGGCACGCTGCCCCGCCCTTTAGCTGATCAGGCGCGGCATGCGGCCGAGAACGAAGACCAAGATGGACTGGCACGGTGCGGTGCTGGGCAGGTGCAGCTTGACCTGGGTTTTCATCTCGACGACGCGCACGGCGAGCTTGATCAGGCGCAGCCGCAATGTGTCGAACTGGAGGGTGCGCCAGGACGAGCGGCGCGGCATCAGCGTGCGCAGACTCCACATCAGCCAGTAGGCGGCCCCGTGCAGGAACAGGCGGAACTGGTTGGCGGTGGCCTGTGTGCACGAGGTGCGGTCGGCGGCGAGATGACGCTTCCAGCTTTTGATATGATTTTCCATCCACCCCCATAGAAACGTCTGAACAGCAACTTTCGGCGACAGGGCAACCCAGACTGGGCCGAGCAGCGTTGCTCGGTTTGGTCCATTGGGTGGCGGCGCGCCGTGAAGCAGGCACCTCCCGCAGCGATCATGACCTGGACGCAGCTGCCGGCTGCGACGCGCCGGCGGCTTGCGGTCCTGCTCGGCCATCTCGTCCGCCGCCCTCTGGTGCTGGAGCCCATCGAGGAGGGCTGCGGCCATGACCGACGCACAACCGGTGAGGAGGGGCACCATGAGCGTCTCGGAGAAGGTGCAAGGCCGTCATCAGGACCGCCTGGCTTTGGTCTACGTTCGGCAGTCCACCCTGCGGCAGGTCGAGCAGAACCAGGAGTCGACGCGCCTGCAATACGCCCTGGTCGAGCGCGCCCTCCAGCTCGGCTGGGCACGCCAGAGGGTGGAGGTGATCGATGACGACCTGGGCCGCTCTGGGACCACGACGGCCAACCGCCCTGGCTTCCAGCGGCTGATGACCGAGGTCGGCCTGGGCCATGTCGGGCTGGTGCTGGGTGTCGAGATGTCGCGCTTGGCGCGGTCGTGCCGGGACTGGCACCAGCTGCTCGAGGTCTGCGCGCTGTTCGATACGCTCATTGCCGACACCGACGGCGTGTACGACGCGGGCGGCTTCAACGACAGGCTACTTCTTGGGCTCAAAGGCACGATGAGCGAGGCAGAGCTACACATGCTCAAGATCCGCATGCTGGAGGGACGCCGCGCCAAGGCGCAGCGTGGCGAGCTGTTCTTTAACCTGCCGCGCGGCTACTTGCGCAGCCGTGCAGGCGAGGTCGTGTTCGACAGCGACGAGCAGGTGCAGGCAACCGTGCGCCTGGTGTTTGACACGTTCGAGCGCCGCCGCACGATCAACGGAGTGCTCGCCCATCTCGTCGCACACGACATCCAGCTGCCGTATCGTGTCCGGACAGGAGCGGCGAAGGGCGAGTTGGAGTGGCATGCGCCGAACCGCTTCACGTTGTCGGAGATGCTGCAAAGCCCGCTGTATGCCGGCGCCTATGCTTATGGACGGCGCGGCGTCGATCCGCGCCGCCAAAAGCCGGGGCACCCTAGCACGGGCCAGAAAGCCGGCGACCCGGCGGTGTTGATCAGGAACCGCTGGCCTGCCTACATCAGCTGGGAGGCATACGAGCGGAACCTGGAGCAGATCGTGGCCAACCGCAGCGCACAGCGCGGCATTCCCCGGGGCGGCCCGGCCCTGCTTGCGAACTTGATCGTATGCGGCCGCTGCGGCCAGCGCATGGCGGCGCAATACCCGAACGGGGGCCGTTTCCAGCGCTACTGCTGCTCGCGGCTCGCGATGAACTACGGCGCGCCCCTGTGTCAGTCCCTCAGCGGACGGGCGCTGGACGTGCTGGTGGGCGAGCTGATGCTGCAAGCGCTCGCGCCGGCTGCCTTGGAGGTCAGCCTGCACCTGGCGGAGGATCTTGAACTGGAGCGCACGGCCCTGCACCGGCAATGGCGGCAGCGGCTGGAACGGGCGCGCTACGAGGTCGAGCGGGCCCAGCGCCAATACGACGCCGTCGAGCCGGAGAACCGGCTCGTGGTGCGCACCCTGGAGCAGCGCTGGGAGGCGGCGCTGGCCGACGAGGTGCGCCTGAAGGCCGAGCATGAACGGTTCCTGGCGGGCCAGGCCTTGCCGCTGACGAGCGACGAACGCGCCGCGATTGAGCGCCTGGCATCAGATATCCCAGCGCTCTGGACGGCCCCCACCACCACTGCGGCGGACCGGCAGGCCATCGCACGCTTGATGCTGGACCGCGTCGTCGTCACGGTGCAGGGCAAAAGCGAGATCGTTCGGGTCGAGTGCCATTGGGCTGGCGGCGTGCAGACCCAGCATGACCTGCGGCGGCCAGTGGCCCACCTGACGCAACGAAGCGACCATGTCGCCCTGCTGCAGCGCATCCGTGATCTGCATGTCAAATCGCTTCCAAACCTGACCCCCTTTTCGCGCCCAATAGCGACCCCTTTGCGGTAGCTTTGTTTGGTTGTTTTGGCCTTGATCAGAGGAACCGCAGTGGTGCTTCCGGCTCCCTCGATCAATCTCGTCCGAACCCCCGGGGTGGGTCTGTGACCTGAAGCTCGGAGAGGTCGAGGTCGCAGATCGCCTGCAATGCTTCGGCCGTGGCGCTCTCGTGCAGGTTGGGCGGGAGCGTTTCCAGCCAGGCGGCGTATTCGGCTTGCAGCGTCGTCAATTGGACAACGGCATCGCGCCAGCGCTGGGCGCGGCTGCCGCGCAAAGCTGGGCGTTGCATGCGGGTAACGGGCTTGCCCGCGCCACTGCCTGCGCCCCTAGCGGCCCGATGGCGGGCCTGCCGTTCGGCATCGGTCATTGGCTTGTCGCCAAGCGGCTTGCGCGGCATGTTCAACTCCGAACCGTGACGTCACGAAACGCCGGTGACGCGGGTTGCGTCAGGTGCGGTTCTTGAACCGCCAACTGGTGTTGCCGGTCTCGATGATATCGCAATGATGGGTGAGCCGGTCGAGCATGGCGGTGGTCATCTTGGCGTCGCCGAAAACTTGCGGCCAGTCGGCAAAGGCCAAGTTGGTTGTGACCAACAACGACGTGTTCTCGTAGAGTTTGCTGACCAAATGAAACAGCAATTGCCCGCCGGACTGGCTGAACGGCAGATAACCTAACTCGTCGATGACGATGAGGTCGTAACGCAGCAGCTTCTCAGCCAGGCGCCCGCTGCGGCCGGCGGCCTTCTCCTGCTCGAGTTGGTTGACGAGATCGACCAGATTGAAGAAGCGCCCCCGGGCGCGGGCACGGATCACCGCCGAAGCCACGCCGATGCACAAATGGGTTTTGCCGGTGCCGGTGCCCCCGATGAGGATGGCGTTGCGCCGGGCGTCGAGAAAGGCGCCGGTGGCAAGTTCGCGCAACTGCGCCTCGTCCACCGGCGTGTCGGCAAAGACGAAGCCGTCGAGGTCCTTGAGCACCGGGAACTTGGCTCCACCGATGCGATAGCTGATCGAGCGAGCTTGCCGATGGGTGCGTTCGGCCCGGATCAGGCTGGCGATGAGAGGATAGAACTCGTCGCGCCGGGCCAGGCTTTTGCCGGCAATCTCGTCGAAGCTGGCGCGCATGCCATGCAGCTTCAGTTCGCCCATGGCCTCCAGGATCTCATGGCGCTCCATCACGCGACGCTCCGCAGGCTGTCGTAGCGGCCGCAATCGGCCACGGGCTCGATCCGCAAGCGCAGCGCGGCGGGCGTGCCGATGCAGGGCGGCATCTCCGGCTGCCGCCGGCGCGCCAGCACGGTCAGGATCACGTCGCCGCTGGCGATGCCTGCTTCCAGCGCCTCGGCGCACGCCGCCTCGACGTCATCGAGGCCGTGATCCAAGACAGCGCCCAGCACCTTGACGAATTGGCGATCGCCGTCGGCATGCTGCTTCAGCTTGGCGCGGACTCCGGCCAAGGCGGGCGGCAAGTCCCAATCCTTGAACGGGGCGCCGTTACGAAGCGCGCCCGGCTTGCGCACCAGCACCGGCAGGTAATGCCACGGGTCATAGACGACCTGGTCGCGCCGAAACTGCCGAGGATGATCGGCCACCACCTCATCGTCGCACAGCACCACGATACGTTCAGCGTGCGAACGCACCAGAACCATCCGCCCGGCGGCCCGCGCGTTGACGCTGTAGCGGTTATGGTCGGCCATGATCAGGCACGTGGTCGTGGCGCGCACCGCCTTTTCAACGAAGCCGTCGAACGGGCCGCGCAACTCCATCAGGCTCGTCCGCTCGCCCTCGAACACCTCCCAGATCGTCAAGCCCTTGAACTCCGGGTGCATGGTCCGCTTGGCGTAGACGATGCATTGGTCGGCCAGCCACGCGTTCAGCTCGGCCAGGCTGGCCACCCGCGGCTTGGGGCGGAACAGCTGGTCGCGCAGGTTGCCGACTTGGTTTTCGACCTGGCCCTTCTCCCAGCCCGACGCCGGCGTGCAGGCCACCGGCTCGATCAGGTGATGCGAGCACATCTGGAGAAATCGGCGATTATACTGGCGGGCCTTGCCAACAAAGATCGCTTCCACCGCGGTCTTCATGTTGTCGTAAATGCCACGGCGACAGACGCCTCCGTAAAACCCGAACGCCTTGTCGTGCGCGTCGAACACCAACTCCTGCGTTTCGCGGAAATAGGCGCGCACGAACGGCATGCGGCTGTGCGACAGCTTCATGTGCGCCGCCTTGATGGTCAGCGGCAGCCCTTGCAGCGTGATGGTCTCGTGGCTCCAGTCGAACTGGTAGGCCTCGCCCGGGGCAAAGCTCAGCGGCACGAAGGCCCGCGCCGGGACCCTTGCCCGTTCGTCCCGCCATATCTTGGCAAACCGATGCACGCTGTCGTGCGCGCCGTCGTAGCCCCGGCCACGCAGTTCTTCAAACAAACGTTGCGTCGAACGGCGCTCCCGCCGCGGCAGCTTGGCCTCCGTCTCTAAAATCCCGGCCAGCGCCGAAACCCACTCGCCAAGCTTCGGCGCGGGCTGCACCCCACGCTCATAACGGAACGCCGTCTTCTGGCTGCGGATCACCCGACGCACCGTCGTCCGCGACACCGACAGCGTCCGAACGATCTCCTTGATCGGCCGACGCTGCTCGAAATAGGCCCGACGTATCTCGCCAATTAGATCCACACCCGTCATCCCCGAACACCCTTCCCAGCCCACCAAACGGACAAAGGAAAGAGACACTGACACAGCAGCACAGGGGTCAGGATTGGACGCGAAAAAGACCCCTCAGGGGGTCACTATTGTCCGCGAATTTACATTCGGCAGAGACTTCAGCCAGGTGGTACGTGCCCGCTCAAAACTCGCCACTCCCGTGAAATGAGCGTGGGCACAGTGCCGATGATTGCGATCCCAGTTGCAGCCTTTATGCGCCTACTTGTAATGATCGTGAGTTCGGACGCTCAGCCCCATTGCAATGATCTCGGGCATGGCTAATCGATGGTAGCGACCTCAGCCGCCGATGATTGCGGTTTGCTATACACATTAAGCTTCAGAGGATAACACAAACTAGAGTTTTTGCGTTATCAATATTTTTTCCGTGACACTCCGAATGAATTTGTCTTGCTTTGTTGATATAAACTTCATCTTCTCTGGAAAGTTTTCTGGGTCATATAAGTTTTGCGGTTCATATATTTGGCTCTTTCCTCTGACTCTTATCGTTTTCTGATGAAGAAAGTTGACTAGATTATGTACGTACTCATCTGCATAGTAACCAATTCTTCTCTTATTCCTTAGAAGGACTTTACGAGCAAAATCAGTCCGCTCGTTTGTTATCGTAATTGACTCAGAATGACGCAAGTTATCACGGAGCGCTTTTATATAATATCTGTCGATCTCAAGTTCTTTGCAATGCCAACACACTCGATCTATCATCGTCAGTAATGCCACATTTCCAATGAAACGTCCGTCTGAGCAGCCGCCAACATCAGCATGGACGCCAGGCATCCAAATCTGCTCGACAATTTGCTCCGGGCGAGCTTTGCCATCCCACAGTAGAGGCGTGAAGGATGGATTTCGATCATCATCGATGGACAATATCTGGACCGCAACATCAACTGATCTATCTAACACTAGGCTATTAAAACGAACTTCTGTAAAAAGACTCAACCAATCCCAACTAGAGCCTGCGACTGTGTCAAATGCTCCAAGGAATTTGACCCTCATGTCGGGGCCGAATAGTTTATCACGAAATCTACTTCTGAGCACTTCTCTCCACCCCTCTCCACGGACTGAACCTTTCAGGAAGTACTTCCACACTTCAGAGAACGACTCCAAATTATCGGCAGGTAACAAACCAGGGTCAGAGATCAAGCCAGCTAGTGCTCGTGCTGCTGCTGCGCCTCGGGAAAATCCGAACATATAGATTGAGTCACCATCCATGTAGTTAGAGGCCAAGTTCACGTAAGCCTCTATGACAATCTGATCAAAACCGCGCCCGGTTGCCACCGAAAGTTTATCACCTCTTGTTCCGACCCCCGAGAAGTAAAAGGCAATTTGTGGAACACCGCTAAAGCCGTATGTAAAAGCTCTTATAAGTCGAAACACATTCGTTGGTAATGTATCGCTGACACTTCCAACCGTGTTACTTGATCCATCAAAAAAGAATAGCAGTCGCCGCCCTGCCATCATCTGCGCTCCTCATACAAGGATTTGAGCCCATCAAAAAATGCAAGCATATTATCCCACTTACATCCATTGCTCCTGCATTAGCCCTCTTCAAACGAAAGAGTTGTACAGGCCGGCACAACCAGACGGGCGGACGCTGCTTGGCTGGAACTAACAGAAGAACTTCTGGTATGCATAAGGAAATTCTGCTCGTAGATCAATGGGATAACGCAAATCAAGTGATTTCTGACATCCGCCTCTGGCTATGCCGACGCGTCCAAATCAGGGCGATTTTCTATACGGCAAACCTTGTCGGAATGAGGAACTGACGGAAACCACGGTTGGAGGGCTTTCCGGCTGGCTGTTTGTTTCTGTTTTGTCTGCTTGTGCGTATTAGAAGGCATTTCCGTTAGTTCCGGCCGGTGGTGACTTCGAGTTTCCAGCAGTTGTGGGTGCGCCATGAACCCAGTGCTCCACTGATGGTGAAGGTAGGCGATGCCGATGACGACCCTGACGATCACCGGCAGCACCGAGGCCACGAGGTTCGCGACCTAGTGGAATGGCGCGGCGCGGGCTGACGCGCGTCCCCGTTGCTGGCGATGGTGAGCGATGGCAACGATCACGGTGTCGAACACCGTATCGCTGCCGCCAGTGCGCCGGGTCGCCCGGCTGCACCGGCCGGCGCGTTGGCGTTCCCCTGGAACACAGTGGTCTTGATGTCGCCGTCGTCGGCACGTCAAATCGCCCCTCGGCGGACGGGGCGTGAGCGACGACCTCCTCGCAAAGTTCGGCATCTGGTCTGCCGCGCATGGTCCACCGCTGCCGAGCCCGACAAACACGGCCGCGAGCCCGTTCGGCTCAATCAGCTTGTAGTCGACCCTCGTTGCCGCTCTGGGATGGCCCATCACGCACCAGCAGCGCTGTTCCGTCACCACATGCTTTGGTGGCCCATTGGCCACTCTGCCTGTGGCCGACGACCGAAGTTCCCAGTGCTAAAACACCATCGGCATCGGCTCATCCCAACGCTCCCGCAGGATCGGCACCGTCATCTGCGACGGAACCATGATCCGGATCGGCTCGACCCCACGGCGGCGTCGAGTAAGGGCTGCTGCATGCTCGACCGTCAGCCATGTTGAGGGCTCGGTGTCGTTGATATCCCCGAGCAGAACGTCCGGCCATCTCGGCTCCAGTATCGACCAGGTTGCCGCACGGGTGATGCCGGCGTGCTGGACCAGCAGCAGCAGGTGATCACCATTGAACATCCCGGCCATGGCTACGCCTTGCCAGCGCCCATCATGCCGGGCGGCCCGATCTCGAACATCGCGCACACCCTTACGAATTCTCCGGGTTGCGATGATCGGATCACCAATCACCGGGATCACCGCAACGCTGGTAGCCGGCTCGCCAAGCCACATTCGAAAGCCCCGCCACCATCTGCGCACGACTGTCCGCCGACAGGCCCAGCATCCCGGATTGTGACATCGCCATGGCCAACTTGCCGTTCGGTTGCGTCGCTCGTACTGGCATCGAGCGAGCCGGAGGGCGAGATCAATGTCACCGCTTGCGACCAATGTATCGATCACCGCCGTTTGGTGTAGCTCAGCATCAAAAAGAATAGGCGTGTCGAACGCGAGGCTCGTTTCACTGACGCTCCAGTAAATCGTTGAACACGTATTTAAGTGTTGGAGACGCCTGCGCCTAAATAGCTTTGCGCTTACTCACGGGCGCACAGGACAAGGCCCAAACTCATGCTTTACAGCGAAATCATCGACTATCCCCGGCCGTGGAACCACGAGGTGTATCCTGTCGTGGCCCACATCGAAATCGAGGCCGAGCAGTACAGCGACTTCGAACGCTCGGCCGCCGATCAAACGCAGATCCGTATCCTGGGCCATGATGAAGGCAGTAATGGGCGCATCGTTATGCATGTCGCCTGCACGTCGGAGCTTGTGCAGCGTCGGCTCGCAGGCCGGTGGGCGTCGGCATGAGGTTCAACGAGATCGACGCTAGGCATTCGATACCGGACGCACACCCCTTCGGTGCCGTAATAGGAATTCACCCGACGCTTTGGAGCCAGCTTCGCCGGTTCATCGAAGCTTCTCCGAACGATTATTGCGTGGCCGCCAAGATCGAGCCGGCGTCCGACAACTGGACCATCCATGTTGGGTGTGCATCTAAGGCCGCGCGTGACCGGTTCGATGCAGAATGGGGCTGGTCATCGCTCAGAGGCTGGGAAGGATCGCACAGCTTGGACGCTGATCCGACGCCGGTCCGAACACCCGGCGTTCAGCGTCGCAGTTGAAACGTGCTACTCGACCGGCTTAGTCTGTGACATGGCAACTCTGTTCCACCTCGGCCACAACAAACATCGGGAAGGATGGGATGTTCGCTTGCCTCTGACCGAGTTGATGTTTGCGGGAAAGGACGGAGCAAAGATCGAGCGCGCATGGTTGGCCGCCGAGCTATTCGAGGCAGGCGGCTACGTTCGGGTGGCGGAGATCGCGGGTGACGAGCAGTTCGCAGTCGAAGCAACACAGAATGGGGTCTGGTCGGACTCTTGGAGTATCGAGCCGCCAACCGGCGTGACGCCTTATGGGCGGTGTGGGCGGCGAAGCACGGAGCTTGGCGACATCTTGTTGATCGATGGTCGGCTGTTGATGGTAGATACGTCAGGCTTTACGCCCATTCCCATCACGCAGTAGGGACTTCTCGGGTTTGTTGGCGCATCCGGTCCGGAGGCTGCGTGCCATCCGTTGCTGATACCGCGACAGATTTAACTGCCGGCAGCCGTCCTTGGTGTCGGCCCGGAGTATTGAATGAGCCTGCTCAATGTGCCGAACCTCCCTAGCCTTATTGGCCTTCTGGTAATCGCCGCCGTCGTGGTCCTGACCGTTTACGTGATCCGCAACTGGAGGGGTCATAGAAAAAGTCAGCAACGGCTCTCGGATCGAGGATGAGTGTCCAGCGAGGATGCAATTCAATGACGCTGGCGGTGATTTCAGCGATGGTCAGGTCACCGTTGGGGCGTGACAGACGGCTACGTGACGCCGCCCTATCGGGTCCAAACATCAGGCTCCGGCAAACTGACGCTTTCCCAGCACTTTGCTCTGCACCGCTTCGTTCCCGGCCGGCGGCTTTGTCGCGAGGCCGTCGCTTTAACCATGATCCCGCGCAGGTCGCGTAGGAATGCCTGCCCTTTGAGCGTCCGTTGCACGAGCGCGCTGCGGCGGTCCATGGGGTCCACCATGCGCTCAAGCAACCAGTCCACAACGAGGAACGCGGGTGCGAGCATCCCACGCCGATCGCGGCGCAACACCGACAAAGCGGGACGCGCCGTGCTGGGCGAACCAGTCATTGATTGCTTCAACCAGGTTGTCCTGGAAGTTCCGACCATGTTCGGCGGCGTAGATGCCAAGCTGCTTGATTGCCTCGTGTTCGAGTTCATGCGACCGCCGCCCGCTTACCTCGTCCTCAGTCAGCGTTGCGGCGAGTTCTCTGGCATTCAGGGCCTCGCGAGCCATCTCGAACAGGCTGCGCAACCCGGCTGTTTGTCAGGCCATGGCGGCAAGAATGCTGTTCCACCGTCGGGCTGACTGCGACGTTCAAGGCAGGCGACGAGCCCTGCTTGTTTTCTCGCCAACGAAGTCTTACCGTCACCAGAATGACCGCATACGAGACACTATTAACAGAACAGACCAGCGCGCCCGTGTGGAGCGCAAAGCACCTGCGTGTCGCGACCGACGCCGCCGGGGTCGCCTTGTGGTCGTGGAACGTTGATACCGACGCGATCACCATGGACGAGCGCGCATTCAGCTTGTGGGGGGTGCCCAAGGTTGAGCCGGTCACATTCGAACACCTGTCCGCGCATATTCATCCCCACGACCTCGGAAGGGTGAGGGCGGCGTTCGCCGCGACCCGCCCGCTTTTGGGTGCCTACGACATCGATTTTCGCATTCTGGTTGGCGATGAAATCCGGTGGATTGCCGCTCGGGGTCAAGGCGATGACGACGGGATCGTCGGCCGGATCATGTTCGGAGTTTTCTTGGACGTGACCCAACGCAAGCAGGCCGAGGAAGCCCATGAACTGCTCGCGGGCGAGATGAGCCATCGGGTCAAAAACCTGTTGCACCTTGCCGCCGGCCTTATGGAGATCACAGCGCGCTCGGCGAAGACCACGGAGGAAATGGCACGCGACCTCACGCACCGGCTCGTCGCCCTCGGTCGTGCACACGATCTCGTCCGTCCCTCTCCCGGCCAGGAGGAAAAGGCGGCGCTGCTCGGCGATTTGTTTGCCATCCTGCTCGCGCCTTACGCCGACACGGATGCCATCCACGACCGTGTGCGCATCTCAGTGCCGAAATTGGGCGTCGGAGAGGAAACTGCCACGATACTTGCCCTGGTTGTCCATGAGTTGGCGACCAACTCACTCAAGTATGGCGCGCTGTCTGTGGCAAGCGGCACGCTCAACGTGTCTTGCCCCGCCCAGGGCAGTGAGTTGGTGATCCTTTGGACCGAGCGGGGCGGCCCGGCCGTTGTGGCTCCCACTGCACCCGGAGGGTTTGGGAGCAAGATGGTCAAGCGAGGCATGTCCAACCAACTCGGCGGGTCCATTAACTTTGACTGGTCGAAAGAGGGCCTGATCGCCACGCTTCGGATAAACGAGGACCGCCTCGTCGCATAGCGGTTTGCATCCAGCGTGCAAAATGCGCTGCAAACCTGCCAGCCTTCGCCCGTGTCGCGCGCGGGCAGCCTGACCGTGGCGGCAAAAGCATTGCGCGTGGACCACTCGACGGTGTTCCGGCGTTTGGCCGCGCTGGAAGCCCGGTTGGGCCTGCCCTTGTTCGAGCGCGAGCCGGGCGGTGTTTATCAGCCAACGGCGGCCGGCGCGCGCGCGGCGCTGGCGGCAGAGCGGATGGAAGACGAGGCGTTGGGCCTGGCGCGCGACCTCGCAGGCCAGGACCGGCGCTTGACAGGACGGCTGCGCGTGACCTGCTCGGAAACGCAGGCCTACCGGCTGCTCACCCGCCACATCGCCCAGTTCCGGGCCGGGCACCCCGGCATCGTTGTCGAACTGGTGGTGGATAGCCCGGTGCTGAACCTGTCCCGGCGCGAGGCGGACGTAGCGCTGCGCGTCGCCCGCCCCCGAGAAGGCGACCTGTGGGGGCGCAAGCTCGCCGACGTGGCGTGGACCGCCTACGGCGCGACAGATTACCTGGCGGGGATGCCGCCGCTTGCCTCACCCGCTGACCTTGGCAGCCATCCGCTGATCGGGTGGGAAGAGGGCACCGCCGGCATCAATGCGGCGGACTGGCTGACAGAGACCGCGCAGTCTGCTGCTGTCGTCTACCGGACCAACAGCCTGGTCAACCAACTCGTGGCTGCCCGCGCCGGCATCGGGCAGGCGGTGCTGCCCTGCTACCTCGGCGGTCCCGAGCCGGGTCTGGCCCGTGCGCTGCCGGGCGGGCCGGTGCCGGCGCTCGCGCGCGAACTGTGAATCGTCACGCACCAGGACCTGCGCCGGACGGCGCTGGTGCGCGCATTCTTCGACGCGGTCGCCGAAGGTATCGGGGCAGATCGTATGCTGATCGAGGGGAGTGCAAGTGTTTATGGTGGCTGAGTTGCAGTTTCGGTTCCGCTGGTGCCGGCTTGCAGCCACCGCCGCTGTCGCACCGTCAGCGGGCATCACCCACACGCCCCTGTACATAGGGCAGGAGGGCAAACAGAAGCTGCGCCATGAGACCGACGAGCCCAAGCGAATGCGAGTAGGTTGCGAAATGCTCGGGAACCGTACGGCCAAACAGAAGTACCGCCATGGCCATCTCCGCCAGCATCGTCAGGCAGAATGCGACGAAGCCCAAGGTCAGGCGTTCAGCCGCATCTGAACCCACGGCAAATCTCGCGACGCACCATTTCGCGACGAACCAGCTTGCTGTCAGAATAACAGGGATCTCCAGCAGCACGGCGGCTGTGTCGCCAAGTTTTGGACCGGTGATCAAAACCCGGACGACGCCAAGCGCGAACCCGATAGCGAAGACGACCGCGAAATAGATGCTGCCGGCCGCAAGGCTCCGTGGCATCAAACTCTTTGCTTTTAGACTGTGTGGCCGCATCAAGGCATCCCCACGACGTTGTCCACGCCCACCGTGGCCCGTCGCGACGAGCGGGGACCAAGCGCAAGATACTGACTACTAGCGCCGCCGCGATCGAAGCCGAGCGCGGGCAGTTCGGCCAGTGTCGCCGCCGTATACCAAGAGCCCTGGTAGCCTGCCGCTATCGCCACGTATGACGCCACAGGCAGGCAGCCAGTCGAAGATCTTATTGCCGCTATGGCCAGCAGCCCACGATGCACGCTAACGCGCGTTGGTCGGTTGGTGATTGCTGATCGTCCATGAGATCAAAAAGCACAACAAAGCTCTTGACGCATTTCCTTTCATGCCGTCCGCTTGTCTCAGATTTAAGAAACGGGAGGGGTTTGGGATGAAAAAAGCGCTGCTCGTGGTACGTTCCTTTGCGCGGTATGCGCTCCAGCCTTCGCCGATGACGGCGTGAAGGGATGCGCCCTGGGCGCGGGTGCCGTCTCGGCGGTCGAGGCCGCCCTGAAGGAGGTGGTCGGCGACGGCAACGGCGGCATCTTTTCACCCAACATGATGTGGGCCGCCGTGGTGGACCGCAACGGCGTGCTGTGCGGCACCGCCAAGGTGGGCGACGCCTGGCCCGGCAGCCGGGCCATCGCCATCGCGAAAGCGGAGACGGCGAACGACTTCTCGAACAACAAGTTGGCCCTCTCGACCGCGAACCTGTATGCCCCGACCCAGCCGGGCGGCTCGCTCTACGGCCTGAACAATTCAAACCCGTTCAACCCGTTTTTCAACAGCATCACCACCGACAACTCGATGGGCTTGGTGCGCGGCAACGGCGTCGGCTTCAATCCTGGCGGCATCATCACCTTTGGCGGCGGGGTCGCGCTGTATGGGGAGGGGTCCGAGGTAGTGGGCGGCCTAGGCGTCAGCGGCGACACGGCCTGCGCCGACCACTCCATCGCGTATCGTATCCGTGGCCTGCTCGGGATGAACCACATCCCCAGTGGGGTCGGGCCGAACGGCACCGACAACATCCTCTACGCAGCGAAGGGGAAGCCGCCGAGCGGGTTTGAACACCCACACTGCGGCGACTTTGACGTGGTGCCGAAAGACCAGCAATAAACGAAAGTTCAGGTCCTCTAGCTGAAGGGGTGCGGCCGGTCGGATTGCCAGCCTTATGCCGGTCGCCCACACTTGGGATCATTTGCTTTGTGCCTGGATCGGGAGTTAAGCGTCGTGCTTGGGACACGGCCCGTTCAATGACGAACAGGGTGATCAGGGCAAAGGTCTCGGTTTAGGAGGTCAGGATGCGTTCGAGGGGGGGCGGCGTTGGAACTGGCTCTCCTCGAACTCTGTGACCCGCGTTGCTGCCCAAGCCATGGGCACCTTATGGTTTGCCCTGATACTCTGGACGCTCATGAACGGACCACGCCTGCGGGCCGAGGCCGAGCGGGAAGTTGAGGCTGAAATCGAAGAAGAAAATCAGAGCGCTTGTGAGCGGCTCGGCATGCCCACGGTTTCTGAAATGTATGCTGCCTGCGCCTTCGAACTGAACGGAGTGCGGCGGCAGCACTAGGAGCGGCTGAACAGGAAAGCGGACCTCCTATAATTGAGCGCACACGGAGAAGCTGTGCGGCAGTAATCTAAACCATAGTGCGTTCGTGAGCGTGCGGCCCCCGGTGGCAACCGTGCCCTCATTCGACCCGGCAAAGCCCTTTTGGTGTCCAACCGTGGTCATGCGCGCCCGTCAGCATCAGCGGCTGCGACGCATCGGCTAGGATGAGCGCCAGCGACCGGCGCTGCGTCGTGCCCGTTATCGTAAGCTTGTGCGACGTGTCACCGGGCACAATGATGGGCGTGCCCCCAGGACGGCTGACGAACTTGCCCTCCGTCGTTTCCATGCATTCCTCGCCAGCGAAGGTGAAAAGCGCCTCAGGCCCGGCATGGTGATGGACGGGTGTATCGGCACCGGGCAGCATGATGCCTTGCATGTAAGTGGCTTTGTATTTCGTTCCCGTCGTTGTGGGGAGTGGCCCAATCTCCGCGACTTGGGAGCCACCGGTGGGTCGATAACCGGCTTCAGCGATCGTCATCAGCCAAGTCTGATCCAACGCGTCCACGACAGTGCTGCGCGCATCCTTTGCGGCATCGGCAGCGGCATGTGTAGGATAGGAGACGATGTGCCAGTAGAGCGGCGTGCTCGGCAATTCCCCAAGCACCTCCGCTGCGACGACGTAGCACCCAAGCTCCATCTTGCGCTCGGCGACCGGAATGCAGCCCGGTGGCCCGCGCAGCAGGCTAACCTGGCCCGAAGCCGGACCAGTCGTTGCCGTCGCCAGAAGGCAGGCCGCCGCCGCGCCGAAGGTCAACTGGATGGGCCGGAACATCTGCTTACAGCGCTTATCCATCTCGCTCTCCCGCGATTGATGCTCGCATCCCGCGCGGTTTGCTCGTGCGGCGTCGCCAGATCGTATCATCAAGGCGTGGTGACATTGATTGGAGCCCGATGAGAAGGCAAGAAAACGCTCCTGCGAACCGGGGCGCGGCCAAGGACGTGATCGATCCGAGGATACCGCTGACGGCGGAGTTGCACGGGGCTGCGCCCCGAGGTCGCGGGCTAGATCCGCATGTCGCGGTGTCGTCTCGGTTCACGTGTGATTAGCGTCTCATGGTGTACGAGAACACGCTTCGGTTCGGTGGTGATTGTTGATCTTCGCAGAGCCCGACGCGGCTGTACGGGCTCGCCTGAGCACTTGCGAACGCCTTGAAGGCGTCGGAGCAGTGCGTTCCAACTTCGCATGACGCCCTCTTCAATTGCGCCGTAAGTTCCTGCCGTGCTCGCGAATATTTTATTACGGCTGCGCTTTAGGAAGAGCACGCTCATTACCGCGCGAACCGCACAACGTAGTCTGCCCGGACGCGCATCCGCCAAGGTCGGGGTCACACTGGCCCAAGCAGTTCCGATTGTCCAAGGGGAGTGCGACATGTTCACGAGGCGCGTCTTTGCAACTTGCAGCATCTGCACCGCGATTGGCCTGATCGCGACGGGCGTTGACGCCCAACCGCAGTCGACCCCAGTCGCCGGCATGAGGCGGACCATCCTCAGCAGAGAGGACGCGCCGGACAGCAAATACGAGACTGTGCAGATGATCGTCGAGGTCGACGCGGGTGTCGAGGTCCCCAGACACACCCATCCTGTACCGAGTCTTCGACGCTGTTATCAGGCGAGGCGGAACTCTACATCAAGGGCCAAGCCAACAAGACCATGACGCCCGGCAATATGTATCTGATCCCAGCGTCGGTCCCACACGGCGTGCGCAAGGTCACCGCGCCTTTGAAGATCGCCATCACTTACGTTGTTGAAAAAAGAAAACCAATCTTTTCGCCTGCTCCAGAACAAGTCTGAAGCTAAACCCTTGAACATCTGGGGGTGGCTCCAGCCAAGCGGCGCTGGTGTCGTTGATCGTTGTCGCTGACCACGGCCGTTCTCTTCATATCATACCTTGCACCTGACTGCACACCTGAAAGACCAGAGAAGCTTCTAACAAATAACAATAAATGTTAGTTCAAACGGAGGAATACTGAAATGCAATTCATTCCAGCTAGTCTTCTCATACTTGGATTGACGATCGGTGGTGTTCACGCGCAATCAAAGTCCAGTCTGGCCTACTTGATTGCCGAAATCGAAGTGACTGATCCTGCTAGTATGAAGCAGTTCATCCAAGCTTCCAACCCATTGGTTAAAGCTCATGGCGGCGAGTTCATCTCTCGTGGCGGCAAGGTTGTCACTGGGTTTGGGCCAGCCCCAAGGGCGGCCGTCATCATAAAGTTCGAAAGTTTAGAGGCGGCTGAAGGCTATTATAGTTCAAAGGAGTATAAGGAGCTTCTTCCGCTACGTGACAAAGCCATGAAATATCGCGGCTATATTGTGGAGGGTGGTGACCATCCTCAATAGCGCGCCGTCGATGGCACGCAAGACGGATTTTCTGAAAAGCGCAGTCCCGGTCAAACTACGCTAGTTCAGAAGTGCTAGGGTCGGACGCCGCAGTGCGTTGTCCATTTCGGGCCGTTTCCGGCGGCCAATTATGGAGGAATGCCATGAACCGCCTCATCCTGTCGGTCGCCGCGATGTCAGCCGTCTTCACGTCGCTTGCGGCACCGAGAGCGGACGCACATACAGCCAAAGACCTCGTGGGGACGTGGGCGCTGGTTTCGAGCGTCATCTCACAGGCCGGCTCCACAATCGACACATTTGGCCTCGACCCGAGCGGAACGGCGATATTCGGCAGCGACGGCCACTACGCGCTAATCTTTCTCCGTCGCGATCTGCCGAAGGTTGCGTCCGGCAATCGCCTTTCTGCAACCCCGGATGAAGCTCTGGCCATTGCACGCGGGAGCATCGCCACGTTCGGCACTTACACCGTGGAGGACAAGGTCATCGTGCTGCGCATTCAAAGCGCCACCTTTGCGAATTGGAACGGTGCTGAGCAGCGCCGGCCATTTTCCGTGTCCGGGGATGAATTGACCTACACGTCGCCCGGCACGACCGGCGTGCCCGCGCAGATCACCCTGCGGCGCGTCAAATAGACGCAGCGGAGGTCCGGCCGCCGGGCCGGACCTCCCAACGACGCTGTCAGTCTGTAAGGCGGTGTTCAGAACCGCCCCGTTCGTGGTCCATGCGGACCCGGTGAGTCGGTGTCGCGCTCGTCGGAGTCGAGACGTGGCGCATTACGCCACGGAGGGCTCTCCATAGGCTTTATGTCGGGATGGCACTCGTCAAATGGGCTTACCTGCTCTCCCATTGGGGCTCTGCGGTCGCCCGGACGTCGTCGACCGCTCGCTAAGCCCCGCTATTACTGCGTAACCGATTTGGCTAGAGGTGCTGGAGCTTGTAGCTGCCGTGGACGTGCCCCCCAGCATGTCGGGCGCGTTGCAGCAGCGTCGTTGCCCTTGCCCATGCCGATGTATCGTCCAGTGGCCACGTGGCATAAAAGATTTGAAACTGCAATTAATTTGAGCTTGAAGCGCACATATTGGAGGAAAATACTAGACGGAAAATAACGAGTTCGATACAATACTCTCAGAATTAGTGAGGGTTTGACGCTCTGCCGCGCGTTAAGACATGACGGAGGTGCAACGTGACTGCTTTATTTAGCGACACAACCACCGGCCCGATCCTAATTCCAAGCGGGAAGCCGGTCACACCGTTCACCAAGATCACCTTGAACGAGACCACCTTCCCAGCAACCGAGAACGTCAGTGTCAAGTTGGGTCCTGGTTACTCCTACCCAAACGGAGTTCCAGTCGACCTCGGCAGTCTCAGCGATCCCCTCGGCGGCGGCAGCTACAACGCGACCACGCACTTATTTAAGGTAACGACCATCGCCACCGGCACACCCACGTCGGCAACCGCCATAATTCAACGGCTGGTCTACATTCCGCCGGCCCTTGCCGCCGGCAGCTATGAAACTGTCAACGCGTTGATCTTCGATAACGACTCGCCCGTCGTTCCATATTACTTCCCTGATTTTGGGAACACTCACGGGAACACCGTGCAAGATTATCAATTCCCGGTTTTGGAAACGGTGACGCCGCCGGCCATCACCAGGGTCATCGCCAGCGAGCCGGTCGCTTCGGGCGCGACCCTGCGCCCGTTCGCGTCGGTTCGCTTGGTCGACTACAATCTCAGCTACGATGCGCGCGACGTGGGCACGGTCACCCTGACTGACGCTGCTGGCAGTCCGACCGATGCCGATGGGCTCTTGACCGGGCCAAGCCTCGGAAAGATCGGGGTTGGCACCTACGCGCTGGTCGCCGCCAGCTACTACGATTTCCAAACCAATCTTCACGGGCTGGTCTTCACCCCCGCTGCGGTCGCCGATGGCAGCACCCGCACAACGACGCTCGGCCTTCATGTCAGCGACGTTGTAACGACCCTGGCGACCGACGAGACCACCTCAGCGCTGGTGATCGGCCCGACTGTGGTGCCGACGCCCCCGCTGATCGCCGGGACGACAGGCGATCAGACCGTGGTTCAAGGCGATACGATCAGCCCGTTCAACGGCGTCACCGTCTCGGACACCAACGTCGATCCGCAAGATAGTGCCACCCTGACCGTGAGCGGCGGCGGCACGCTCAGCGGCACTGGACTGGTCGCGGGCAGCGCTGGCGTCTACACAATCGCGGTCACCTCGCCAGTCGCTTTGACCGCCATCCTGGACAAGATCACATTCACCGCGCCGCCGCTGGGCGAGCAGCCCTCGGTCACGAGCACCATCAAACTCGATGTCGTGGACCGCACGCAAGCCGCCAGCGACAGCAAGACCACAATCAAGGAGATTGCCGAATCGCAGCTACCCCCATTCCCGGTCGGCCGCGATAATTTCTTGGTTGCCGACCAGACAACGGGCCAGCAATCCGTCTTCGGCGGTGATATCTATAGCGGCCCCGTGCTGGGACTGCATCAGCAACTCATTCTGATCACCCCAGATAATCTTAAGATCACCACCACGTTCCCCAATTTCTTCATCCATTCCGGCGATGGGGACGACTACATCGACGTGAGCCGCTACGACGGTAACAATGTGCTTGACGGCTCTACCGGGTCGAACGTCCTGGTGGGCGGCAGGGGGCGGGACACTTTCTTCGTCGATGATCGCAACCCAGCCTCAGACGTGTTCTCCACCGTGGTTAATTTCCATTCCGGCGATAACGCCACGATCTTCGGCGTCGATGCGACCACCTCAGTGGCCATCCGAGACAACCAGGGCGCAGCCGGGGCCAAGGGCCTCATCTACACGTTCACCGCCGCCGGCAAGCCGAACGCCAGCATCGTGATCGCAGGCTTCAGCATCGCCGACTTGGCCAACGGTCGCCTGACCGCATCCTACGGCACCAACGCCGATCTTCCGGGTCAGCCAGGTAGTGGCGGCGTGTATCTGAACATCCACGGCAATTCATAGGGGAACTTTCGCGAGAGCCTGGACCGACTTTGCCGCCCACGCATCTCACTCTGGCCGACAATCGCGATTTACCATCGCATAAGCACGACCTCGACGGCACGTTGCGTACTGACCGGCTCCACTCCAGGAGACCGGGTGCTCGATCCATGTGCTAGGATTGGGACAACCGGCGTGGTGGCCCGGCGGCATGGCCGGCATTACGACCCGATCAAACTCAATCCGACTTACGCTGGGCTCGCGCGAGCACGGCCTGATACAAGCTAGTTTTCGAGTGGAGTCATCAACGACGGTGCCATCCGCGTGGCCGGGGCCACTTCCTCGTCGCGGTGACCGTCCCGGCAGACCATTCGTGCGCTTCAGCGAGCTTCGTGCCTATCTTAGTGATTGGACGCCCGGCGGCGGGACGGAACCCCCGCAATTCTGAGCGAGACCGCCCGAAGGCGGAATAGCAGCGACGGCGTACCATCGCCCACGGTCATTTCCGTATATTCAGGCCCATCCACGCGTCTCACGGCGCGCTTCAACCGCTCTGGCCATTATGGGGCCGTGAGACCTATGCCCCAAAGACCCCTCAATATGTCAATGGTGGTCGCAGCATGGAAAACCTTTTGCCCTACGCGGTGCTGTTGCCCACTGGGATGGTCGCATCCGAGGTTGATCTCCCATCTGAGCCGTCCAAGGCGACCATGGACTGGCTGATGACGCCGTGACGTGGGCGGTGGTCAGGCCGGGTGCTTTCGCGGGAAGACGACGGCGTTTGGCACGACTGGCTCTACAACTTCGAGCGCCACGACGTTGCGATGCTGTTCACCCTGCTGTTCTATCCCACGCCCATCTGTCATTAAGGTTCCGGAACCCCTGACGACCAATCCTGACAATCCGCCGCTGGCTGACGATGCCGCGCTGGTCCCGGCCAAGCTGTATATCCTTAAACGGATAGCGAAGCACCGGGCGCGCTGGCACCTGCGGCAGGCCGCTGCCGAGCAGGCCCGCGCCGACGCGCTAAAGCGCGTGATCCAGGAGGACGTGGCCGAAGCCCAGAACCGCCTGGCGACCCCGGAAGTTCTGGACGGTGGTAAGGCATATCCCCGAGTCAGTCTGTGGCAGGCGATGGTATCCGAGGGCGTGGCGATCCTGGCTGGGACCCTGGAGGTGATCGCCTGGGTTCGGCCGCTGCGGATCTTGAAGCGATAGTCGTCCACGACGCGAGTAGAACCCCATTAAATGAGACAGCCGTCATAAGTCTTCAGCCCACACTTAGAACCTGTTTGAGTGGCCCGTTTGCGCCTCGACCTCATCTCTGCGTGTTGGAGATCACGAGTGTCCGCCGGGACGGGCGGATGGGAGCAGGGATGTGGACTGAAGCGCATCGGGCACGCCATGAGGCGGGCCTGAAGGAGATGGTATCGACCTGCGCGGTCGAGGAGATGGCGCGGTGGCTGGAGCGGGCAGACCCGCCGCGCAGCGAGAAGGCAACGCCTGTGTTGCCGGTCATCAGCGCGATTGCCTGGCATTTGCGTGTTGGCGGACCCTGGCGCGCTCTGCCCGGTGACTTTCCAGCATGGCGGACCGTGTACGGCTGGTTCCGCAGATGGCTGGAGCTTGGGTTGTTTGACCGGCTGCTGTGCGACGTGGCCTGCTTGCGGCGTCGTGCTGCGGGCAGGAAGCCCGAACCCACGTTGGGCATCATCGATACGCAATCGGTGAAATGCATCCCGGTCCGTGGCCCACGCGGCTATGACGCCGCCAAGAAGGTGCTGGGCCGCAAGCGCGTCGCCCTGGTCGACGCCGACGGCACCTGGCTCGCCGTTGCCGTGGTGCCGGCCTCTACCCAGGAGCGCGACACGCTTCCCGCGCTTGACGTCGGAAAGGCAGAATGGCCCAGCCTGCGCGAGGCCATCCTCGACGGCGGCTTTGTCGCCGAGCGCTGCCGCGATTGGTCGAACCGGCACGGCATGCGCCACCATGTTGTCGAGCGCGATCCCGGGCAGAAAGGCTTTGTCGTGCTCGAGCGCCGCTGGGTGGTGGAGCGCTCTTTCGGCTGGCTCGCGCACTGGGGCGGGCTGCTGCGCGACCGTGCCGGGCGCCTCGACGTGTCGGCCGCCCGCGTCGCGTTCGCGGCCATCCTGTCCGGCGTCGAAGCCCTGCTCAACCCCATGCCAGTCTACGCCGCCGCAAGTTGAAGTCACTCAAACAGGTTCTTAGCGCGGAATGCGAGAGATGGCGGTTGGCTCCGGCCTCTCCCATCGAAGCGTTGACTCCGTTGGACGGCCAATTTTGACTGCCACGCGAGGAGATAATCGAGAATAGTCTGAATTAAAAAGCGGGAGAGTGGTGAGATGCCGGTTCTAGGTGCCCACGGCACGCGGACGAACGACGACGGTCGGCCACTCTCGCGGCGGCGACTGCTTCCGGCGGCCGGTTTGGCGCTGGTCCCCGGCGTCGCTGGACTGGTGGGAGCGAGACCTGCCTTCGCCGGCGCGGACGACGAGGGACGCTGCACCACCGTCCCCGGCGTGCCGTCAGCGAAGCGTCCACTGCCGCAAGACAATGCGCGGGACATCAGCCACGCCGAGACCGAACTGGCGTTTCGCAACCACGGCATGCTCAACGAGCTTCTGCGCGAGCCCATCACCCCGCTCGGCGCACACTACCTGCTGGTCCATTTCGACGTGCCCCGCCTCAGCGAGGACAACTACAGCGTCGCCATCGGTGGCCGGGTGCGAAGCCCCGCCGCCGTCACCTTGGGCGACCTGAAGTCCCGCCAAGCGGTCAGCCAGGTGGTCACCATGGAGTGCGCCGGAACCGGCCGCGACCTCCTGCGCCCGCGTCCGGTCTATGTGCCTTGGACCGATCAGGCCATCGGCACCTACCAGTGGATCGGCACCCCATTGCGGCCGCTGCTGGAGCAGGCAGGACTGCTTCCTGACGCCGTGGAGATCCTGTTCACCGGCTGGGACACCGGCGTCGATCTCGGTGTCGAGCACGCGTTCGAGCGCTCGCTGCCGGTCGCGGACGCGCTGCATCCGGAAGTAATGCTGTGCTGGGCGGCCAATGGGCAAACCCTGCTGCCCGAGCACGGCTATCCGCTGCGCCTGATCGTGCCAAGTTGGTACGGCATGGCCAGCGTGAAGTGGCTGCGCGCCATCACCGCGCTCAGCGAACCGTTCCAGGGCGTGCAGCAGGCCCAGGTGTATCGCTACAATCAGGATCCCAACGATCCCGGGGAGCCGGTGCGTGAGAAGCGCGTCACCTCGGTTATGGTCCCGCCGGGCATCCCGGATCTGTTGACGCGGCAGCGGTTCGTGGCACCCGGCAAGTATCCACTGATCGGACGGGCGTGGTCCGGCAACGGGCCGATCATCAAAGTGGAGGTCAGCGCCAACGGTGGCGGCTCGTGGTATCCGACGCAACTGGTGCCGGTGTCTGACGACCCCTTCGCCTGGGTAGGCTGGCATACCATCTGGACCGCCGGCAACGAGGACGCCTACAGCCTCGCCTGCCGCGCCACCGACGCGACCGGGGCGACGCAGCCGCTCGACCCGAACGAGGTATACAACCTGCAAGGCAATGGCATCAACAGCGTGCGGCAGGTCGAGGTCGTCGTGCAGAAGGGGATCGGCAGCGCCGGGCAGCAGGTGCCGTCGGTGGCCAGGCTCGTCCTCCCCGGCGCGAAGGTACCGCCCGTCCCAAGCATCGTGAACCAGGCGGATTCCTTGACGGCGATTTCACCGACCGCCGGCTAAGCTGGCGGCTTATCTCTGGGCGAGGGGATGGGCGTAGCATCGTTTGGTCGTTTACATCCCGATGCAAAAGTCGAACAGAGGCAGTCCATAAGCTCAGTCACCGCGTCAGCCCAGCGCTGCGGACGGCTGCACCGGTCAACCGGTTTGCGGTAGCAAGCGAACACAAAGCCACGGCGCGCTCAGTGGACAACCCAATTCAACGTCATGTCGATTGGCCGACCTGCCATTTAATAGGTTATAAATTGCTTCGAATGCGGCACTATGCCCATGTTACGGTAAAATCAATACGAGGCACGACGTTTATGGCACAAACGTTCAATCGCCGTCGGTTTTTACAGCAATCAGGCATTGTTGGCAGTTCGCTTCTGACGTGCAGTATTCCGTTCGACCAATCCGCACGGGCAGCATCGGCAAGGATCAACGTCCCTACGGTTGACCAACTGACCATTCGTCAGGTCACGGATGGATCGCACGATGTCTTTCTCGACGAAGCCGAATACTCTGGTCTCACAAGTGGGTCGAACCGGCCCACTTGGCTCAGTGGGAAGGACCCTGGAGAGCGAATGGGGATTGGCCCTGCATCTCGAATCCAAGAAGGGATAGGAGACGCGGCGCTACCTGCTCGACTTTGGTTTCATGCCGACGACCTACCAGAACAACTTGTCCGTCCTGAATATTGATGTCTCGCAGATCGACGTGTGGCGCGACAATCTGGGTGAGAAAATGCGTCAATCAGGATGAGAATAAGCGACCGCAACAGGAACGATGATGTTCGCGTTGATTGCTGCGAGCAAGCGTTAAGTTGGTGTTTGATTGTCGGTGCGCGACACGGTTTCGAGGTCCTTGATCGTCGCGTAGTGTTGCGGTCGTCCGGCGCCCTTGTTTTTGCGTTCGAGTGCGGCGCGGCGGCGGTAGCTATCGACGTTGATCTCGAAGATCGTGGCGTGGTGGACGAGGCGATCGACGGCGGCGAGCGTCATGGCGGGATCTGGAAAAACTTTACCCCAAGCTCCGAATGGCTGGTTTGCTGTGATCAAGGTGGATCGGCGTTCGTAACGGGCACTGATGAGCTCGAACAGGACGGATGTTTCCGCCTGGTCCTTGCTGACATAGGCGAGGTCATCGAGGATCAGCAGGTGGAAGCGGTCGAGGCGGTTGATGGCGGCCTCGAGCGCCAGTTCGCGCCGCGCCACTTGGAGCCTTTGCACCAGGTCGGACGTGCGGGCGAACAGCACGCGCCAGCCGTTTTCCACCACGGCCAAGCCGATCGCTGACGCCAGATGGGTCTTGCCGCCGCCGGGTCCGCCGATCAGCAGCAGGTTGGCGCCTTTGTCGATCCAGCTGTCGCCGGCGCAGATCGCGAGCACATGGGCCTTGGAGACCATCGGCACCGCGTTGAAGTCGAAGCTGTCGAGGGTTTTGCCGGGCAGCAGCTGGGCTTCGGCGAGATGCCGCGCGAGGCGGCGGCGATCGCGTTCGGCGATCTCGTGCTCGGCCAGCGTGGCGAGCAAGCGTGCCGCGGGCCAGCTTTCCTTGTCCGCCCGCTCGGCGAAGCTCGCCCAGTCCTGCTTGATCGCGGGCAGGCGGAGGTCGTTGAGCATCAAGGTGAGCCGGGCGGCGTCGATGGTGTCGATCATGCCGCCTCTCCTTCGACGAACGTGCCGCCGAGCAGGTCCTCATAGGCGGTCAGCGGCACGAGATGGACGACGACCTCTGGCAATGCCGCCGGGTCTGGCGCAAAGCGCGCGCGGAGCGTGGCCAGGTCGGGGAGCTGGGCTGCCGACAAATCCGCCTCGAGCGCGGTGGCGAGTTCGGCCTCGCAGCCGCGCTCATGGGCCAGGACCAGCAGATCGACCATCAAGCGGCATGCTGATCGCTCCGGCAGCTTTTCGAGCAGCCGGTCGAAGGTCAGGCGATAGGCATCGCGCGGAAACAACTGGTCGCGGTAGACGAGGTTGAGCAACGCCATCGGCTTGCGCCGCAGGGCGTGGATGACGTGGCGATAGTCGACGACATGCGCGTGCTTGCCGCCGGCCGAGGCGCGGCCGCGCGGCAGGATCATCAGCGACGTGCCGCCGATGAACACCTCGAGCCGGTCATCATACAGCCGGGTCCGCAGGCGATGGCCGATCAGCCGGGACGGGACCGTGTAGAACACCTTGCGCAGCGTGAAACCGCCGGACGAGGTGACGGTGACGACGGTTTCCTCGTAGTCGCAGGTCCGCTGACCCGGCAGGAGCTGCAAGGCAGGTCGCTCGGCCTCGATGCGTTTGGCGTGGTGGGCGTTCTTGCGGCTGACGATCTCATCGACGAAGCGGCGATAGCCGGCCAGGTCGTCGAAGTCCCGGGTGCCACGCATGAGCAACGCGTCCTCGACCGCCTTTCTGAGATGGCCGTGGGCGCTTTCGATGACGCCGTTCTCGTGCGCGATGCCGCGGTTGTTGCGGGTTGGCTGCATCCCGTAATGGGCACACAGCGCGTCGTAGCGCAGGGTCAGGTCCTCGCGGGCATCCCGGTCCAGGTTGCGGAACGCGGCCGAGAGACTGTCGCTGCGGTGTTCGAGCGGCGCCCCGCCGAGAACCCAAAGGGCGTTTTGCAGCCCTTCGGCCAGGGCGACATAGCTCTCGCCGCCGAGGATGACGTGCGCATGCTCGAAGCCGGAGTAGGCCAGCCGGAAGTGATAAAGGCGATGATCAAGGCCGGCACCTGCAATGGTCACGCCGAGATCGGTCATGTCGGTGAAGTCCGACAGCCCCATGCGGCCGGGTTCATGGACCTGACGGAAGATCACCTCCTGGTCGGCGCCATGCACGGCTCGCCAGGAGCGGATGCGGCGCTCCAGGGTGCGGCGCGCGCCAGCGGAGAGGTTCGGATGCCGCCGCTGCATCTCCTCGAAGATCGCCACCGCGCGCAGGTCCGGGGCTGCCTTCAGCATCGGCACGACCTCGGCGTCGAAGAAGTCGGCGAGCGGATCGGGACGGCGACGGCCGCGCGGCTTCTTCTGCGATGATGGCGGTCGGTGGTCCTGCTCATGGCGATAGGCGGTGGCGGTGCTGATCGCTGTCTTTGCGGCGGAGACTGCCGGGCCGTTCGTCTGTCGGAAGGTCATGTAGAGCCTCATCTGATGATCGGTGACGTGGCGGCCGGGCAACGGGGATCTCCTCGCGAGAGGACCATCCACAGGCCAAGCCGGTTGCGATCACCAGACCATCGCTCCCCCAGAGGGACTTCAGATCAGTTGTTCCACCGTTTGCGCCGCCAGTCGGGCTCCGCCCTCACGTCGTTGCAAACGGCGAAACACTTTCTCATCCTGATTGACGGGCATTCTCACCTTGATTGCCGCGCAGCTGATGTTCGATCGACGCGTTGATCGTCAGCCATGGTCACTACGACCATATCGGAGGTCTCACAGGCTTTCTTGAAGCGCAGCGACCGCTGATGCGAAAGGACCTGAAGGTCTACCTGGGTGGCGAGGATGATTTCTGCAACCGTTTCAATCGCAAGCCAGACGGATCGCTCAGCAATTCCGGTTTTGCACTAGACCGCCGCAAGCTGCGAGCCATGAATGTGGAACCTCTTATTTCCGAGGCTCCCATCGTCATTGAGGGTCATGTATTTACGACCGGGGCAGTGCCGAGGACCAGTATCGAGCATGTCTTGCCACAGACCCTCGTAAAATTCGGCATCCAGGACGGCTTGGGATGCGACCCCAAGTCCTACGCCGATCATCACTTCACTGACATGGAGCTTGCTGGAAGCGCAGTGCCTGATCAGCACTGGCACGAGCACGCTACGTGCGTCCGCCTGGGTAACCGAGGACTAGTAGTCATCAGTTCATGCGGCCATGCAGGCATTATCAACACGCTTCGCCGGGCACAGGAGGTTAGTGGGACCGAGAAGATTTATGCGCTCGTCGGTGGTTTCCACCTTGCCCCAGCGCCGGACGACTATCTGCGTCAGGTTATGGCCGAACTGAAGAAGTTCGACATCGAGCATGTCTTGCCAATGCATTGCAGCGGGGCGAACTTCATTGACCTGGCGAAAAGGGAGATGCCGGAGAAGCTGGTGCAATGCACAACAGGGAGCAGCTTCAACTTTACGGCCTAGACACCACAACGCAAGCAGGCGCTTGCAGTCATGATGGTGGACGCAGTGGACTGGTCAGCAGCATCAGCACCAACACCAGGTCGGCGGCGGGATCGAGCCGTAGGTCCAGCACCGGGCTGGCCCGGTCGTCGCAATCGTGCTCTCGCTATCGACTTGCCGAATATGGTTCCTCTTCGCTTGCGTCTAAACCTTGCATTCCGGCGGCGATGCTTCCGCCTTTCTCTCCCACAAGACCATCGCCAACTTGCCCACCTTCCATGACCAACGGATGGCGCGCGATCTTTCCCAACGACCGATCAATCGATCTGCTTTCAGCGCTCAGGAACAGGCCGCTCACGACAAGCAGAATGTTTCCGGCCCCAGCCATGGCCAGGCTTTGACGGCGGCGCGGATGGCTGAGGAGGTCAACTCCTGTGCGGCCGACGCGTAGATGTGGGGAGCCCGGCTCATATGTGCGACCTGTGGGTGCATTCGATGGGGCAAGGCATCGACACCCAGCGCATTGCCGGCCTGGTGATGCGGGCCAAGCTCGGCCTCCCCGCTGATCCCCGGCTACCATCGTCACCACCCCACGAGACTATATTCCCGGATCTCTTATGGTTCGGTCCGCTTACGCCACAGTCGAATGGTGGCAATCGACGCCTGAGTGTAGCCGGCTACGGGATTCACACATTTGACTGGGCGGCTGACTGCGCCGCGAGGGCGAAGCCGGCGGCCATGGCGGCGAATTGTGCCCATCCGGCGCGCATAGTTTTGGGTCCGGGTGGTTTGTAGTAGCAGTTCCATCCGCCGAGCCGCGCGATGATCCAGGACAGCCAGGCGAGGGACTGGCGCGGATGCGGGTTTCGCTGGCGCGCTGTCTTGCCTTCGAGTGTCGGGGCGATGGCTTCAGCGGCTGGCAACACGGACGCGTCGATGACGTCCCTGGCCGGTCGCGGACTGCCATCACGCGCGTCGACCAGTTGCATGGTTCGGGTTGCCGCTGCCAGCCCGACCAAGGCCAGCTTGAACAACCGTCCGGCGTCCTGCACCTGGGTGTCTTCCAATCGCATGCCGTCAGCTTTCAACGATCGGAAGATTTCCTCGATCCGCCACCTCAGCCGATACAGGCGTACAATATCCGCAGCCCCAGCAGCGTCGGCGACATCAAGTGTGGTCAGCAACCGCCATAGCAGCGGCTGGCCTTCGCCGGGGCCATCCACCTCCCTCGCTTCGACCATCGTCAGCTTGAGCTGCGGCGGGGCACTGGGGTCACGGCCATGACGCGGGCGGCAGATCACCACCGGCCCGGCACGCAGGGCAACCGTCGCGACCCGGCCGCGAACCCCGGTTCGCGACGGTGCAACAAGCACCTCGGTGCGTGCCAGCTCCGGCCATCCTGCCGCCGCGGCAAACAGCGACGCTCCGTCGTGCAACGCGCGATCCTGCGCGGCCCGCACGATCAGGTCGACCGATGCCGGCCGCCGCGCGAAGCTCGCATAGATGTCGCTTTCACGATCGGCCACGACCACCACCGAAGCCGCCTGGGCCAGATGCGTCCCGGCCTGCGCCGCGCCGTCCAGCCAGCGGACGCTCTCTTTGTCCTCCAGGGCGCGTGCCCGCACGGGTGTCGCGACGAACTCATCCGTGCGGGTCCAGATCCTGGCGTCCAGCAAACCCAGCACAGCCTCCGTCTCGCTGTCGATGGCGATCACCGGATGAATAAAGAACCCAGCCGATATGCCGTCGCCCGCCGGCCCCAAACCACGGCGGCGCTCCTCGCGGCCGGCGAAATTGATCTCCGTCGTATCCTGTGCCGCCACGATCCGCCGTCCCGTGCAAGCGGCCACCGTGCGGGTCGCGAGCGTTGCAACCATCTCGCCACACGTCACCGAAGCCGCTGACAGAAACCGGTGGATCGCGATCTCACCCGCACGATCACGGCCGAGTTTGCGGATCACCAGCGATCCGGTCTCCATCACCCGCTCGATCAGCCGGGTTCCCATAGCCGCGCGACGGACATCGCCAAAATCACCAAGCGCGCCTTCTCGAATGACCAACACATTCCCCAAGACCTACAAATGCCCCAGGAAATCAAAGCGTGGTCACTGCCGCAAGTGAATTGTGTGAATGCCGTAGGTGTAGCCGGGCGGATCGGTCTCCGGTCCCACGACGTTTTTTGAATTCATCGTATTGGTGGTTAATAGGCCACCAACATATCCGCCGGGGAGGCCGGAAAGACTGAGATAACACCTATAGGGTGAAAGGCCAGGCTCCGGAAAGCTCGTATTCACCTGGCGGCATTCCCCAATTCCGCTGAAAGGGACGTCAGCCAACTGACCCTCACCATAGAAACCGTAAAGTCCTGGTTCTGAAGTCTTTCCGTTGCATGAATGAATATTTCCGATTGTCTCCACGTCGGCATCGGTTAAGCGGCCATCGGCGGCTCTGATAGTCACTGATCGGAATGTGTGTTGGTCCTCGGAGATAGCGTTGAACTGTGCTCCTGCCCGTGCGCAGAACTCCGTCGGCGGGATGCGTGTCGCGCGGAGGGACCTTGCAATGTAAATCTCCTCCATCGAAGACGATGCAGGCGGGCTGATTTTTGTGCTGCTTTGAGCGCCAGTGGGTGAGGGCAATGCAAGCAGTAAGACTACGCTCCACCGGATGCAGCCAGTGGCCGACATCCTGGGCAGGTTTGGCGGTGCGTGAGATAACGTCGGCGATTGTGGGCTGCGAGTTCCCATATTGGCAGCGCCTATGTGAATGAGCCGCGCCGTGAATACCTTGGATCGCATATGCTCCGACTTTCCCATCATCTGGCGGGGTCTTGACCGGTGCTAACTACTTTGATGGAGCAGCCGTGGCTGCCATTCCCGTGATGTCCTGTGACGGGGTGAGATTGGCCATCAACATGATGAAGCGCCACTCGGGTCCAGAGCGCGTCAGCATCTCCGCAAAGTGCCCGCTGATCTGCTTACCACTGTTCTGGCCCGTGCCGACGATCGAATACTCACCGATAGCCCAAACCGCGTTCCCTGCGGCGTGTGCTGCCGTGACCTTGACGGTTTCGTTCGTCCAGCCCGCCTTTATCCGGCCTGCGATAGCCTTCTCCATCGCCTGCCGATCTGACAGGACCGTCCCCCCTGGGGTGAGATAGGTTCCGCCCTCGGCGAACAGGCTGGCGATTGCCGCCCCATCTCCCGCGTTGTACACCGTCTCGAACTTCTTGGATATTGTATTGGCAGCCTGCTGGGCGTCCTGCTCAGAGACGACGGAGCCTTGTTGGGCAAGCACTGGCCCTGCAAAGCAGATCACGAGCATGGACGGTATGAGCGTGTAACGCTTCATTGTTGTCCTCCCTTGGATCGGTCCGTCACGCTTTCGAGCGTGTTCGCCGACGGAGTAAGGTTAGAGCCGATTGTCTAGGCTTCGCAACCATATTGAAGTCGAGCGAGGCGTCATCTTGGGGCAACAGCACAGCATCGATTGCTTACTACGGGACGATTGCCGCCCGTGCCGTCCGCATCCGTCGTTGTACTGCTCTGTACCATGGTCTGGCCTCCGCCGGCGCTGGAACACCAGTCATGGCTCGTCAAACAAGCCAGAGACTACGCCACCAACCCATTTCGACCACAATCATAACGGCACCCTCGATACTCGATCCGAGTGGGAGCGTGCGCCGATGATGCGCCTCGACGACAAGATGATGCTGTTCCTCGCGGCGGCGGTCTGTTTGACCGTGTTCTCGGCAGGCGCACTCCTCGGCATTGTGACGGCGCACACCACGCCGAAGCCGCCATGCCGCGCGGTGGGTAACGGCGAGATGGTCGTCATCGCCGAGAACTGTGACGCCGTAGCGCAATATTCCTTCATGCGGCTGCTGTTCGCGCGGCCCCGCTAAACACTCGATCGAGTTGGGAGGGGTAGGGCGAGTGCCGAGGTCGCGGGCTAGACGTGTATGTCGCGGTGCCGTCTCCGCTCACGTGCGATCATCGGCTCACGACAACTGCAAACAGACTTGCACAGCAGGCGGTGCGCAATCGTTTAGATCGTGCCGTTCATCAGCACTTGGCGGGGAGCAGTTATAGCGCGATCCTGTGGGGGCCGCTTGCCGAGAGGGCCAGTTGATGATCGCGCGCCGAAGCTTAATCACACCGTACCGCAGCTAAATTTCTACCTCCAGCCCGACCTCCACGACTTGCGAGGCCGGCAAGGCCGTAGTAGGCGGCGGGGCGGTTGGCGTTGAGCAGCATCGTCGCAAACAGCGCCTTGCGCCAGCGCGCCATGCCGGTGTGCTGGTCCGACGGGATGACCGTCTCGCGCCGGAGATAATAGGTGAGCGCCGCAGGGTCGACGTCGCGCAGAAGCGGGTCCTGGCAGGCAGGAAACAGCGCCGCTGGTACATCCGGCTTCTCGGTAAAGCCAAACGACAGCACAACCCGCGTCAGGCCGCACTCCATGGCACTGATCTTGGCACGCTGCTCCGGCGCGACCTCTGGCGTCTCGGTGGTCAGGGTGGAGACGAGCAGAATGCGCTCGTGCATGACGTGGTTGTGCTTGAGGTGGTGAGCAAGCGCGAGCGGGATGCCCTTGGTCGTCCCAAACACGGCGGCCGCGCCTGGGACGCGGATCGGCGGGTCGCGTCCGCATGGCCGCATAGAACTTGTCCTCCGGCAGCCGAAGCCGGGCGTGGAGTTCTGCGAGCAGCGTGCCGCCCTTGCGCCACGTCAGCATCAGGAACGCGACCAAAGAGGCCAGCAGCAGCGGGAACCACCCGCCCTCGAACAGCTTGGCGCAGTTCGAGGCGAAGAAGATCAGGTCGACGACGAGGAAGAAGCCGTTCACGGCCACGACTGCAAGCGGGTTGTAGCCCCATTGCAGCGCCACGAGGGCTGCGAGCACGGTGGTGATCGCCATCAGCAGCGACACCGCGATGCCGTATGCGCCGCCCAGCGCGTCGGACGAGCCGAATGTGAGCACCGCGCCAATGGTGCCGACGGCGAGCATCCAGTTCACCGCCGGCATGTAGATTTGCCCGGCTTCGTGGCTCGCCGTGTGCAGCACCCGCATCCTCGGCAGAAAGCCAAGTTGGATGGATTGCTGGGTCAGGGAGAACGCGCCTGAGATGATCGCCTGCGACGCGATGATCGTGGCGAGCGTCGCGAAGAGCACCAGCGGGTAGTGCGCCCAACTCGGGGCCAGCAGGTAGAACGGGTTTTCGATAGCGGTGGGATCCGTGAGCAGCAGAGCGCCCTGGCCGAAGTAGTTGAGCACGAGGCAGGGCAGCGCCACGCAGAACCAGCCCAGCCGGATCGGCAGCCGGCCGAAGTGCCCCATGTCGGCATACATGGCCTCCCCGCCTGTGACCGCGAGGAAGGCGGCACCGAGCACGGCGAAACTGATCGCCGGGCCAGCGTGGATGAGGTAGCTCGATCGCGTGCCACGGGTTGAGCGCCGCAAGCACGCCCGGAGCGCGCACGATGCCGGCCATCCCGAGCGCGCCGATCGCCGCGAACCACACCAGCATGACCGGGCCGCACACCTGGCCGATCGCCTCGGTCCCACGACGCTGCACCAGGAAGAAGCCGACCAGGATCACAAGCGTCAGCGGCACGACGAACGGCGTGAGTTGCGGCGCGTCGAGCTTGAGCCCCTCGATGGCGCTGAGCACGGAAATGGCCGGCGTGATCACGCCGTCGCCATAGAGCAGTGCTGCGCCGATCAGGCCGAGGACCAGCAGGGAGGCACGCCAGCTTCGCGGCTGGCGCATGCCGGACGTTCAGCAGCGCGAGCATGGCGACGATGCCGCCCTCGCCGTGGTTGTCGGCCCGCATGATCAGGATCGCGTACTTGGCCGAAACGATGACGATCAGCGCCCAGAAGATCAGGGACAGCACGCCGAGGATCGTCGCGGGCGACAGCGCACCTCCGGCCTGCGCCGCCTGCTTGAACGCATAAAGCGGGCTGGTGCCAATGTCGCCATAGACGACGCCCAGTGCGATCAGGGCGAGCCCTACCGGATGCCGCCGGGCGGCTCGCACGGCCGGGGCCGGGTCCGAGTTGCGACCGGCGCTTCGCTCAGGGATGTGCAGTCCATCGACAGCCTTCATGTCCCGTGACCTTCCCTGGCCGAGCTTGGCGTCGCCCCGCATCAGCATGATGTGGAAGCGTAAAGCGTCGTCTGGGTTCACAGTGGGTTATCTGGCCCCAGCAAGGAAATAACCGCAATGTGCTGAAGGCCGGGTCTGATTGGGTACAGTCCGACGATGCCGCCCCGAGCACTGTCGTCGGCCCATGGTGATTCGCAGGCCAGCGGCCAGGCTCCTTCGGCGCGTAAAGTCGACGCGGTTAGTCGGGCTCGCCTGGGCACTGGCGAGGGGCACTTGAGGGTGGCCCGGCCGCTCGGGGTAGCGTCAGCATCGTCCAGCGTGCGGCGATCAGGATTTGCCGGTTGCAAGTAGCCGCACCTCGTACCGTTCGTACGATTTCTGCTTATTGTGGCGCTCGGCAAATCCGCTCAAAGGTCTGTGGTAAGTTCCTGCTCGAACCGCGCCCTCGTACGCGGGGGTGTATGCGGGGGGTGCATGGGATGCAAACGGCCGTCGCTGGCTGGGAGATGTGCATATCTCCTGGGGTGTTCCTGAATCAAACAATATGAGTTGGTCCAGCGCCGCCAGTGCCGTTTGCATCCCCCGCGAGCCCCGCATAAACCCCCGCGTACCTCCCCAAACCTGCCAAGGGGTCCCGTGGTGTCTTGTCATCAACTCCCATGCCCTGGGCCGCCTGCTGCAACGAACAGACTTCAAGACCGATCCCGTCGTCGCGATGATCGAAGCTCACAAGGCACTGCTTGCTGCTCCGGCGGGCGTCGCCCAAACCATGGTCGACGAGGTGGACTCGGCGGTCCCGGCGGCCGGTAGCGCGTTTCTGATCACGGTTCGACTGCTTGACCATGACGGCGAAGCCGTTGCCCTGCTGACGGCTGACACCTGAATTGGGGACGATAGGCTTGAGCCCAATCAACGCGCGCAATGCGCGGCGATCCGTTTCCGCGAACCCGCTGCACTCACGCTTGGGGACACGTTTCTGCTGCCGGCGACCTTTGCCCCAAAACCGCGATCAGCCCAGATGAAAACGGCATCGTGGAACTAATCGTCTGACGCCCTGAGCCTGGCCGTCGCCGAAGGCGCTGGCCTGCCTGCTTGCCCCCATATTGCTCCATGTGCCGACTTCGGCACGGCACTGGCGCTATAGGCGGCATGGCACGTGGGATGTATGCTCCTCGTCTGGCCGCCCTGCTGCGGAAAAGGGCATCGGTGACCATTGTATGAACCTGAAACTCGTGGCCTCCAGCGACACCCGAGCCCTCGCGATCCGAGACCACCTGCTGCCGCTGGTTCGTGCAGGCGGCAGGCTCGAAGTCCAGCAGGGCCTCGTGCGGCTCGTCGTCCTGAAGCAGGCCCCGTTGCTCATTCATCACTGGACGCCCTTCAACGATCTGCAACCCGGAGAAGCCTCGTCGCCGGGCTACCGGCATGCCGTTGAACGGCAGCATGCATCGCCGGACCTCCCCTACGGTCTCGGGGTCTGGCACGGCGTCAAGGTGCTGAACGTGCTATGGGCGAACGACGGACGCTTCGAGGTGGCGAGCTTCGTTCGTGGTGCCTGGGAGGACCTGGCGCTGGCGCTCTGAGAAGCAGCCGCATTGTCGAAACCCAAGCGGCATAGGTCCAGGCCGGTCCCGCCGGCAGGAACCGCAAGCCAACAAGTGCAACCCCTTTTCATTCTGTTTTGAAAACGTCTAGGATTGCGCTCTAACCCTGGCGCACGAGTGATCATGGCCAACCCTGTTCCGTTCTCCGAGGCCCAGCGAGCGACCTTGATATCCTGGGCAGCCGTTCAAACGCTTGGATTGGAAGTCAGCATGACGGAGCACGGAGAAGTCCCTGAAATGGCGGTGATCTACCGGCACGACCCAAAAGAGGTGCTTTGGAAACTGCACGCCAGCGATAATGGCATCGTCGTTCTGACCGGGACATCTGGGATATGTGCGTGCAGGTCGATTGAGGCGGCGCTGGACGCGATCACCAAGGCCGGGGAGAAGAGCGCGCTTTAGCGGCCACCTGCCTCGCTGCTCCCCGCGTATCGCTCTGGGCCCGTAGTCTCACCGTAGCACATCATGACGGGACCGCATGAATGTGTCGTGGTCTCCTTGGGTCAAACCAGAAAATTCCCCTCGATGTCACGCAGCAAGACCCGCTCCGTCACGCCCGTCCGCACGGATCTTATGGCCGATGAAAGGACCTACCGTGCGGCATGGGCCGACGTAAACGGGCTTGAGGTTTCCATCAAGCCGGCCGGTGCCGGTCAGGCGAAAGAGACGGCGTTTGTGGGATACGGGCAAGGCATCGCGTCTTGGGTCATCTATCGCGCTGATGGATACCTCTGGCCGTGTCATGTTGAAGACCGGGCGGGGGCAGAACTGTGAATGCCCGAAGGTGGCCGCCGGGTCCGTCGAGGAATCGCTGGCTATGATCACCATCGACACTGAGGCGTAGGGCCTAGCCGTCGCGAGGCAACCTGCTGTTCAAGGTTGTCGCGAGGACGTCCGAGGCTTGGCGCAGCGCGGTGCAGCCCGCAGGCGCGGCTTCGGTCTGACTCGGCTGAAAGCTGGCTTTCCGTTTGGTTGCCCAACGACCAGGCTCGTTAACAGGGGCGGGCCGGAACATGCATCCTGTCATAGCAAGTCGGATACGAGGGCCTGAGTCAAACCCGATCATCCACTTAGAACCTGTTTGAGTGACTTCAACTTGCGGCGGCGTAGACTGGCATGGGGTTGAGCAGGGCTTCGACGCCGGACAGGATGGCCGCGAACGCGACGCGGGCGGCCGACACGTCGAGGCGCCCGGCACGGTCGCGCAGCAGCCCGCCCCAGTGCGCGAGCCAGCCGAAAGAGCGCTCCACCACCCAGCGGCGCTCGAGCACGACAAAGCCTTTCTGCCCGGGATCGCGCTCGACAACATGGTGGCGCATGCCGTGCCGGTTCGACCAATCGCGGCAGCGCTCGGCGACAAAGCCGCCGTCGAGGATGGCCTCGCGCAGGCTGGGCCATTCTGCCTTTCCGACGTCAAGCGCGGGAAGCGTGTCGCGCTCCTGGGTAGAGGCCGGCACCACGGCAACGGCGAGCCAGGTGCCGTCGGCGTCGACCAGGGCGACGCGCTTGCGGCCCAGCACCTTCTTGGCGGCGTCATAGCCGCGTGGGCCACGGACCGGGATGCATTTCACCGATTGCGTATCGATGATGCCCAACGTGGGTTCGGGCTTCCTGCCCGCAGCACGACGCCGCAAGCAGGCCACGTCGCACAGCAGCCGGTCAAACAACCCAAGCTCCAGCCATCTGCGGAACCAGCCGTACACGGTCCGCCATGCTGGAAAGTCACCGGGCAGAGCGCGCCAGGGTCCGCCAACACGCAAATGCCAGGCAATCGCGCTGATGACCGGCAACACAGGCGTTGCCTTCTCGCTGCGCGGCGGGTCTGCCCGCTCCAGCCACCGCGCCATCTCCTCGACCGCGCAGGTCGATACCATCTCCTTCAGGCCCGCCTCATGGCGTGCCCGATGCGCTTCAGTCCACATCCCTGCTCCCATCCGCCCGTCCCGGCGGACACTCGTGATCTCCAACACGCAGAGATGAGGTCGAGGCGCAAACGGGTCACTCAAACAGGTTCTTAGTGAGACGAAGATGAGTTTATTACCCTGATGTTTATTTGGACGCCATTTTGTTTGATTGCGATCAGGACTCGGGCGTTCACACTTGTGCTCTTGGGATGACTAATCTGATCCGGAGATCGTGCAAAACGGCAACAGTGCCTGACTGCACCTGCACGATTACTTAAAGTTTACGCCCGTCTGGCTCACGGGCATGTTGTTCGGCCTAAAATCTGCCCTCTTATCCTGAGTAGCTCTGCAATCCTGGAGCGAACTCGGAGCGAACATGCAAAGCGATATCGTGGTGGTCGGCGCTGGTTTGGCCGGCGCGCTGATGGCTGCCGTCCTCACCCGTGCCGGGGTGTCCGTGGTCGTCGTCGACCGGCATGCGACCTACCCATCCGACTTCCGGGCCGAACAACTAGTAGGCTCGCAAACCGTCGCCCTCCGCCGCCTCGGCCTGCTGGAGGGCATCGTCGGGCAGACCCCACTGGTGCCCAGTGCAACCGCCGCCTGCTACGGCAAGATCATCAACTCGACTTCGAATGCCCATTACGGGATTCGATACGAAGCCATGGTGAACGCGGCCCGGTTCCTGGCGACCGGTGCGACTTTCGTCACCGGACGTGTCGCTCAGGTCATCACCGGGCCGGAGACGCAGACGGTTCACCTGGCGGACGGGGCGACGTTGCAGGCCCGCCTTGTCGTTCTGGCCACGGGTCCGAACGGTGCCGACCTGCTGTCGAAGCTTGGCATTCAACGAACAACGGTGAGCGAGAAGCATTCCCTCACCTTCGGTTTTGACGTGAACACCACGTCCCGTCGCATTCTCGTCTACTACGGTGAGCAGGCGGGCGACGGGATGGACTACCTCACCGTGTTCCCAATGGGCGACACGATGCGTGGCAACCTATTCTGCTACCTCGATCCGAGCGATCCGTGGGTCAGATCGTTCAAGCTCGACCCGAAGGCGGCTCTTATGGGCGTCATGCCGTCGCTTGAGCGGGCCATTGGACCCTTTGAGATCATCGGCAAGGTTCAGGCGCGGCCAATGGCCATCCAGAGGGCCGATACTGTGGGACAGCAGGCCGGCGTCGTGCTCATCGGGGACGCCTTCCAGACGTCGTGCCCGGCGGCCGGCACCGGCATCGGACGTATCCTGATTGACGTAGAGATCCTACGCCGTCTCGTGCCCATGTGGCTTGCGAGCCCTGGAATGGGGGCTGACAAGATCGCGCAGTTCTATCGCGACCCGGCGAAACGTCAGTTCGATGCAAAAGCCATCCGATATTCCAAGCATCGGCGGGCGCTTTGCACTCGGACAACGTTGGGCTGCAAGATGTATCGAAAGCAGCACTACTACCGGCGTCGAGCACAGGGCATGGTTTCCGGCGCGATCCAGCGCGAGATGCCGCGCCTCGTCAGTGCCTTGACCGCCTTGTCGACGTTCCTGCTGGGCTGAGTGATAGGTCGGCTTATGCGCTGTTCAGGTTGAACATGAACCGGCACGCGCAGCGCGCAAATAGATCGTCTTGCCCCCACAATCGAGGATTTGGAAGCTGGTGATGGCAGCTATCTTTCTTGATGCGCTAGGTTATGGTCCAACCAAACGCGCTATGGCCGTCGAGTTCCAGGGTTCGGGCCAGCGCTGCGTCAACGCTGTCGAACTCGCATCGTCCGGCATACGCCCCGGCCAGAGTGCCCTGATGATCAAACGCCAGGCTGATGTCCAGCCCAAAAGGTTTCCCGGCACTCCAGGTGAGGAGCGTGGCCACCTTGGCGCGCCGGTCAATAACGCGGGCAGCACTGACCCCGCTGATGGCCCGCCGGCTACGGCCAGCAGCAGGACGCCGCGATCGGAGGTGAGCCGCCCGTCGTTGAACGCAGTGACGTAGTGATGCTAGCGCTCACCCATACGTCGGGCTGGTATTGCAGGCCGAGTTTGGGCGCAACAAGGGATTGAGGGTACTCACTGCCCTGATGCCACTTTGAGTCCTGGCCTGCCAGAGCGGTCGATGATCTTTTGCACAAGGCCAGATGCGATGGCCTGTGTCACGAACTCCTGAGCGTAAGCTTGCGCTGCCATCTTTCCCTTTGGAACGAACAAGGCCAACACCTGCTTGCCGAAGCGGTCGTCGAGAAGGCGCGAGCCTGGCAGTTGCATCGCGTTCGCGGGCGTGGTGACACGATTTCCAGCGACAACGTCGACCTTTCCGTCTTTCAACGCTTCCATGGTCGCGGGCCATCCTTCGAAGCGCACCACTTCGGCGTTTTTCAGAATGCGCGTCACCTCAAGTTCTTGCGCATCTCCCTTGACCGCGCCGACCCGGACGCCCTTGGCATCGACCTCGGCACTGGTAGTGAACTTCGAGTTCGGGGGCACGAGATAGGTATAGTCCAACTCAAACAACGGCGTCGTCCAATCGGCGACTTTCGCCCGCGACGAGTCAGGGCTCATTAAAGTGACGTCCCAAACGTCACCCTTGGCAGCCTCGACGAACTTGCCCGGGCTCGCGAACTCGATAGGTTCGATGGGCACGCCAAGCCGACCGGCAAGCTCGCGGCCCAGGTCGGCGATCAATCCTTCAAACGCGCCAGTGGTGGCATTCTTGGGCGCGGTGAGTGCGTTCAACGGAAATGCGACCCGCAATTTTCCACTCGGCGCGAGTTCCGCCTTGGCCGTTGCCGACGGGGATTGCGCGTCAGCGGGGCCAATGGCGAGCGCTATAACAAACCCGATAACGAGCGCGAACGTTTTGCGGCGCGATGTGCAAAAATGCATGAAGTGTTCCTCACTGCGCGATGAGGCCCAAACTTTGAAGAGAGACAAGGCTGTCGGCAATGCCCAAGCACTGCTCGGTGGCAGCCAACCGCATGACGCCGCCGTCGGAGGTGATCCGTCCTCCATCGAAGGCAGCGACAACTCTCTTGCGGACGGCTGCTGGAAACAGGAACGGCGCGGGCCGCTTTGTCATGATCCATTGCCTCGGGGGCTGTGGCTCGCGACATGGGATGAATGGACCTGCCGTTGGCGTCAGACGAGATCACTATCGAGTTCAGCAAGGTTGCCGGCTCCAGCGTGCGGATCGAACTCCGTCATGACATCGACGAGTGGTGTCGCGAGCATATCGGCCCGGTGACGATCGTCGCCCTAGGATTCCGAGCTACGGCTTCGCGTTGCAGGGAGCGGACATGGACTTGCTCGTATATCGGCTGCGCTGGAGGTGACGGAGCCGCTATGATCCTTTCGTGCCCAATGCAACGGCCGCTTGCATGCACTCTGATCCTGGCACCACGGTGCCCGGCAACTGGTTGCTGTTCGCCCTCAACTTGAATGGCGTTCCGAGTGTCGCCGCACCTTCAGCACCCAAGATCGATCTCATCGGCAAACCGCCCTACTTTGACCATATTTTTAGACAAGCGTCGGTCAGGCATATAAAACATAAGGGGGAGACCGTGCGTAGTGTCGTCACAGGTTTGTTCGTGGGATTGCTCCTGCTCGCACATCCGAGCCAGGCGGCGACCCCGGCGACCGAAATAACTTTGAGTCCCATGACGCCAGGACCGGTGTTGGTCGATTGGGTCGATCGCTGGGGACGGCTGCACTATGAGATGGCCGGGAGAATTCAGACAGGCCGTTAAGTGGATTTTCTGCCTGAGCGCGGCAAGGATGCCGCGGATCAGGAGCAAGAATGACGAAGCGAATACGCCGGAACCACAACCCGGCTTTCAAGGCGAAGGTGGCGTTGGCCGCCGTTAAGGGCGAAAAGACGCTGGCTGAGCTGGCGCAGCTGTATGACGTTCACCCGAACCAGATCACGGCATGGAAGGCTCAGCTGCTTGAGGGGGCGGCCGGGGTGTTCGGGTCGGGCAGCATGGCTGAGGCGGCGCCGGCGATCGACGTAAAGACGCTGCACGCGAAGATCGGCGAGTTGACGCTGGAGAACGATTTTTTGTCCGGTGCGCTCGGCAAAGCCGGCCTGCTGAGCGCAAAGCGATGATCGACCGCGAGCACGGCTTGCCGCTGCGGCGGCAGGCGGAGGTGCTGCAGCTCAGCCGCAGCACTCTCTATTACGAACCGCGTCCGGTGCCGGCGGCCGAGCTGGCGGTCATGCGGCGGATTGACGAGTTGCACCTCGACTACCCGTTCGCGGGCAGCCGGATGATGCGTGACTTGCTGCGCGGCGAGGGCATCCCGGTCGGGCGGGAGCGGGTCGCATCCATGATGCGGCGGATGGGTCTCGAGGCGCTGTATCGGCGTCCGAACACCTCCAAGCCGGCTCGCGGGCACAAGATCTACCCGTATCTGCTGCGGGGCCTGGATGTCGTGCGGCCGAACCAAGTGTGGGCCATGGACATCACGTATATTCCAATGGCGCACGGCTTCGTCTACCTGGCCGCCGTGCTGGACTGGTTCAGCCGGCGGGTGCTGTCCTGGCGCGTCTCGATCACACTGGAGGTCGACTTCTGCCTGGACGCGGTCGAAGAGGCGCTTGCCCGGCATGGTCGGCCGGAGATTTTCAATACGGATCAAGGAAGCCAGTTCACCAGCGCCCGCTTCACCTGCCTGCTGCTCGGGAACGCCATCGCGGTCAGCATGGACGGCCGCGGCGCCTGGCGCGACAACGTGTTCGTCGAGCGGCTCTGGCGTTCGGTCAAATACGAGGAAGTATACTTGCGAGCCTACGGCAGCGTCGGCGAGGCGCGCGCCTCGATCGGCCGGTATCTGGCGTTCTACAATCGGAAGCGTCCGCACTCGAGCCTTGACGCGCGGACGCCGGATCAAGCCTACTTCGACCATCTGCCGCAGCGCGCGGCAGCATGATTTTCGCCGCCATTGGTGGGGCGCCGCTCTGGTCGGGCTACGCCCTCCCTGCGCACCGCCCCACCAACGGCATCACACGATAACAACCGGCAGAGGCTTCACTTAACCAAAGCGAAACAGTGTCTCGACGAAGCCGGCCACCTCTCTATGGGAGACCGTACCATGGACCGCCGCGCGGCTACTACGGGCGGCCAGTTTACCATTCTGGGCGCGGCGAAGAATGGCGTCGCCGCCGGTATTGGCGATGCCGCCATTTTGGCGAGTGCTACTAGCGAGAACGCGAACAGGTCAGGACGCAGCGCCGCGAGCCATCCCACAAGATCCGTAAAGCCCAGGGTGGATCGCGATGTTGCATTCAGGATTCCAGGCCGATTCCCAAAACTACCAGGTTGGACGGGGATGCCCCGTCCAACCTGGCGTATGTTTCCAAGCAAGGTGGCCTCACGGCCAGCAAGGAATGCAATGCCGTAGAACGAGCCAGGCACCCGTTACTTCCAGACGACGCTGCCGTGCGCCAAGGGGGTCGGCCGTAACGCGATCGGCAGGACGAGCGTGATGGTAGACTCCAGGGGCTCAGGCCGGCGGGCACTGGCGGCATTCGCGCCGGCGCGTTGAGCGACTAGGCCGGGCAAGCCAGAGAGCGCCCCCTGGAAAACTGCTTTCCGAGTTAGGGAGCATCCATGCTGCGCCCTGCGGAACGGCGAGATCACCGGCGCAACCTTGTCGGACACGGCAAGCAATTTCTGCTGCGTTATCGGAATCAGCCTCGACCGGCCCGCGCCAGTCCCACCCCGGCCGCGCCCTAAGCCCAAGCCCGGTGCGGACAAGCGCACGAGAGACCTTGTGCTGCGACCCGATCAGCTTGATGTCACGGAATATCCGTAATCGACCGAGTTCCCGCGCTGGCCTGCCGTTCGTCCTGATCCTGGCGCTCAACCTCCATCCCGGTGTGCGCGACGCCATGATCATGTGTCGGTCAAGCAGGCCGACGCCGTAAAGC
Source organism: uncultured Alphaproteobacteria bacterium (assembly GCA_963850595.1). Taxonomy (GTDB): domain Bacteria; phylum Pseudomonadota; class Alphaproteobacteria; order Acetobacterales; family Acetobacteraceae; genus CAHJXG01. Next base: position 46,642 of record CAWKLS010000002.1, read on the forward strand.
GCATAGATGGTGAACTCGGCGCGTAGGACGTGACGACCGTCCGGCCATTTCGCCAAGGTCGCAGAAGCTTCGGTGCAATATCTAGGAATAGCATCGCCAGCGTCGGTGAGCGCCAGCAACCGACGTTACGTCTTGCCCATAACTGTAAGCTTGGTTGAATTTGCCGAGGTGTCGCAGGACAAGCGTCGGACCGCCTCTCGCCGTCCGTTCCGCCTCCACCTCGGCCTTCAGGGCTCTCAACGCCGGCACGGTCTGGCGTCTATCATTGACGATCGTGCTCGCGGAAGCCCTCACCCTCATAACCGCGACCCTCGTGTCCGCGCTCATACCCGCGATCACGATGGCGGTAACCCTCACCATAACCATAGCCGGGGTCCACGAAGCAGGCCGACACGGACAGGCCCATGATGAGGCATAGCAGCAGCTTCAGGCTAGTTCTCATGACATCCTCCACAAAAACCGCACGCCAGCCTTGATTGTAACCGATTTTGCAACCGATAACAGGTTAACTAGATGAAACAAACAGCTTTCCCGTCAATGCGCAACTTGCTGCCACCTGAGCCGGACCAATCCCGCCCTCGTTCCACCTTGATCTGGGTTTCGTCCCACTGCCTGGTCTGCTGGCTGTGCGCAACGAATGCCTGCCCGCGTAACGCTCGAACGGCATCCTCATCATTGGTGGCAAGAAAATGCCCATCACCGAGATCGAGCAGCCAACCCCCGCTGTTGCGCACCATGCTGCGCGCAATTTCCAGGTCTTTGGTGGCGATGTGCATCGGCTACATCTTCAATCACGCCGGTCCGCATCACCGTCGAGTTCCAGGACTCGTCCCAGCGCTGCGTCAACGCTGTCGAACTCGCATCGTCCGGCATACGCCCCGGCCAGAGTGACAGTGCCGGAGTTGTTGGGCTTCAAGGAGTAGAGCACCTCCCGAGGGTCGCAGCGAATGACTTCGGCCACCTCCGGGAAGCCCTCCTGATCAAACGCCAGGCTGATGTCCAGCCCATAAGGTTCCCCGGCGCTCCAGGTGAGGAGTGTGGCGAGTTGGTCCAGCGTGAATGCAAGGTCTGCGGCGACGGCAGGCTGGTCAACGGTGATGGACATCAAGGAACCAATGTTTTTACCTCTCGGTTGCAACACAACGGCTCCATGTCGTCCCGTTATGTTGTGTCGGAAAGAGTTCGCGATCGTTCATCTCGAAGGCCGCTCATCCAGGACTGAAGCAGCGGCATGGCGGTGGCTGCGCGCCAAGTTCATTTTGCGGCCACGACTCGACGTCGTTGGCAGCCGGGTGCGGGGCCGGAACGCGACGGGTCTGGAGATGCCGGATCCCGGCGAGGTCACGCGGGGCCGGTCGATCAGCCAGCGGAGGCCGGGCAACATGCGATCGGGACTTACACGCTGCGTAGCTACCCACACATCGGACGTTTCATGTCGGCTCTACTCGCGATAGTGCTCGGCATAATCCGCTTAGAGATCGGAGGTAAGTTCCCGCTCGGCTTTCGCTCGAACCGCGTCCTCGTACGCGGGGGTGCATGCGGGGGTAGCGGGGGGTGCGGGGGTGCAAACAGCCGTCGCTGGCTGGGAGATGTGCATATTTCCTGTGTGTTTCTGAGTCGAACAATTTAAAAAATATGAGTTGGTCCAGCGCGGCCAGCGCCGTTTGCACCCCCGCATCCCCCGCGACCCCCGCATGCACCCCCGCGTACCTCCGCAAATGGCGCGGACATGTCCACGCGGTTCCGTTGGTCGGCGGGGTTGCGCCCCCGCAATCCCCGCGACCTGTTTCAATCAGACGGTGTAACAGTCGCATGGCTCCTCCCGCCTCCTTAGCAAGCAAAGCGCCCCGAGCATCCTCGGCTGATCCCGTCGGGGTGTTGACCGCGTTCTAGTTCTTCGCCCTGAGACGATCGATGATGCGATCCGCCTCGCTTTTCCCGGCGTCGACTGCCCCTGCGCCTTTCTCCTTTGCGAGCGCGATCTCGGCGGCGGCCCTGGCAGACATGTCGACATGGAACACGTTGCCGTTCCGGTCCCGCTCCCGGCGTAGCGTCATCTCGTGCCCGTGGACCTTTGTCGTGTTCCCCAGCAGAACCTTGAGCTTCTTCCCGAGCCAAGCCCCGGTCACCGTGCCGGACACGGCGTCGTTTCGTTCTTCCAGGAGGTCCCGCAGCGGCCACAGATCTGCGTCTTTGCCATTGTTGATGGCTTCGGCCAGGGGTTGGGCGGTGAACCGCGCTGTCCCGTAGGTCCGGCTGAGGATGTCCAGGATGGCTGCGACATTCGTGCCGACTTCCTCATCCTCCTCGCTTTCGGCGAACAACAGCTTGAAGTCGACTCTCTCGGCCAGCGTGCGGCGATTTGTGTCGTCCTCGGCCGGAGCCTCGTTGGCGTCGTCTCGCAGCGAGTTCTCCCGAGCATGCAGCAGGCCCGCCGCATGCTCGATCGCCGATCCGACCAGCTTCCACCACGTTTTGAACCGGGTTTTCAGTGCGACGGTGTTGCCGGGTTGCACGGCGGGATTGCCGAGCAGGATCATGTAGATCGCCCGCAGGATGGCCCCGCGATGCGCCTCGGTCCAGCCGATCGGGTCCGGGTGCCGGAACTCTCGGTTCTCCGGATCGGATCGATCGACCTCAAGCCGGGCGATCAGACTCCGCGCTGCCAGGTCGCTTTGAGGTTGAACGTTGTTCCCGGTGAAAGACTGAATCTTCGTGGCCGACACCTCACGGAATTCGGAAACACCCAGGATGCGGTCGGTGTAGGTGGCGGCCGTGCATGCCTTCTCGATGGACGGGCAGCCGATCGAGGTTCCGGTCGAGATGTTGTCTCAGCACAGCGTCACGAGTCCTTGCCCAAAGTAGGCGAACAGCGACTTGCGACGCTCTTCCTCAGTCGGAGACCATGCGGCGGCGGCGGGCTTCTTGCCGGTTGCGGCCGACACGACCATGGCCATCGCGGTTGTTTTCCCGCCACCCCTTTTGCCGGCTGTCACGAAGAACACCGGACGTTCGGGCAGCAGGGTGCGTTCGATGATCGAGAGCGCATAGGCGAGAAGCACGCATTTCCCGGCAAAGTCGCTGGCCACGTCGCCGAGCCAGTCGTTGATCAGGAAGTCAAGGGCGTCGGCGACTGCTGCATCGTCGACCTGATTGGCCATCGGCAGCATGGCGACGGCGTCGAGGACGAGGGCGTCGAAAGGTCCTTCGACCCCGATGGCGATCTTGCCTCCACGCGGTGACCGCCCTGCTGCTCGACGGCTTCACCGCGACGGTGCAGGCGGCCTACAGCGTGCGCAAGCTGCGCACCGCCTATGCCGGCTTGTGCTTACGGAAGCGGCGCTCGTCGGACAGCACGACGGCGGACATCGGCTTCGCGTCGGGCGGCCTCGACACCACGGCGCTGCTCGCGTTCTGCGGCTCCGGCGACGGCTTCGTGTCGATCTGGTACGACCAAAGCGGGATGGGGCAGGACCTGGCGAAGACGGCAGCCGGGCAGCAGCCGCAGATCGTGGCGGCGGGGACGGCCTTCACACTGCCCAACGCCACTGCCCGCACCGGCCTGCGGCTGATCGCGGCCTCCTCGACCAATATGGCCTGCGCTGTCCCCTTGGCCGGAGCCACGGCATATGCCTGTATCAGCGTCGCCTCGCGCACCGCGTCGGGGCCGGCGACCTATGCCCGGTTGGCGCTGTATTGCGGTAGCGCGGCGGACTACGAGATGCCCAAAGCCATCTTCATCTACCAGGACACGAGCAGCACCGTCACCGCTTACCACGGCGCGAACCTCTCGCAAGCGCCACTCGGCACCGCATTGGCACAGAGCGCCTCGGTGTTCACCGGGTCGGCGCACACCATGACCGTGGACGGCAGTTCGGGGTCGGCGGTCGCGGCGGCGGACACCCTGCCGACAGGCGGCGCGCTCATCATCGGCGAGGGCGCAGGCGGCGGGGCAGCCGGCGGCAGCCCATGCGACGGCGCGATGGCGGAGCACCTGATCGTCACCGGATCGTTGTCATCGGGCGATCAGGCGACGATCCGCAGCAGCCAGCAAGGCTACTTCGGCACGCCCTGACCGTCCGGGTTTGGCTCGAACTCCGGCGGCAACTTGCCCACGTTCATCCATACCACCGGGCGACGCGCAGCCTTGAACGCCTGGATGCGGGCCGTCAGCCGGTCCCCGGCCATCCAGGTCGCATCCTTAAGGACGATCAAGCCCAGCCGCGCCGCCTGCGACATCGCCCGGTCCATCACGCGCCACTCCTCGCCGTCCTCCATCGCCAGCGCCGCCCGCATGTAGGCCCCGCAGTATACCGGCACGCCAGCCGCCAACAGCACTTCGAGCGATCGCTGGATCGCACCCTGCCCCGGTCGGGCACGGCCCGTGCTGAGCGGCGACGGGGCAGGGGCGCTCATGTACCAATAGCTCACCGCCGCGAAATCCTCGTCGTCCGCCGCCTCGTCAAGGGCGTCGAGCAGATCGTACAGGTCGTCGAGTTCGGCGAAGGGGTAATCGTCGTCGGGGTCGTTGGGGCCGGGCATGCGTCACCTCTGCCGGAGTATCGCGTAGGCGGGCCTACCGTCGCGATATCTGCGTGGGCGCGACGGCTTGCCATCAGAGTTTGCCCGTCGGCACGACGGAGCGGCAGGATGCGACGTAGGCGACGAGCGACGCCACCACGAACAGGGTGCGGCCCCGCGCGGCGTCGGAACTCGTGTTGATGGCGATGATCTTCTCCTGCTGCAACAACCGGTATAGGGTGGAGCGGGACAAGCCGGTGTAGCGCACGGCGTCGGGGAGTGTCATGGTGAGGGGGGTGATCGAGTTCATGGGCGTTACTCAGACCCGCCGACTGGGGTGCCGGATCGGTCCAGCATCATCCCCCATCAGCCCTGCGGCTCACAATATCTTTACCAAAGCCAACTCACGAATCGGAAAGTCGGCGTGAGTCGGGTCGTGAGTTGACAATTTCGCGAGGGCTAAAAACTTAGTTATATCAGTAGCTTAGGAGGATGTCGTGGCGGACATCCCCTCCGCCAATTCTCTGTCTGGCAAACTGCACGGCCACCCACGCTTTTGCGGCAGCAATTAAAGCCAGCCAAGACTTGCGTATCGTGCTGACCACCTGCCAAATCCTCTATGGGTTTATTCTCATGGACTTTTGTCAACCTAGGGTTATAATACAACAGATTATTTGAAAGCCCAGGGTGGATTACCCACGCTGTGCGCTCTCCTGCTGAACATGGATGTGAGGGCCGAGTTTGATTTTGCTGGTAGATGATGATGTTGCGGTGCGCGAGACCGCGGCTGAAATGCTTCAGGATCTCGGCTATGCCGTCGTTCAGGCGGCCGATGGCAATGAGGCTTTGGGCCTTCTTGATCAGCATGACAGCGTGGACGTCATGGTGACCGACGTCCGAATGCCTGGCATCTCGGGATTGGAGTTATCAGATATCGCAAGCCGCCGTTTTTCCGACCTGAAAATCATCCTAATTTCAGGCTATTTTCTGCCGCAACCGATCAAATGGCGCTTCCTGCAGAAACCGTTTCGTACGCGCGACCTGGATGTCGCCATTCGCGCCGAATTAGCTTTGGTAGCTTAATGCGCTGACTGACGTGTGACCGGCATACTGTGCCGGAGTTCACGCAGAGTTAGCAGCTTACAGGAACTCACAACGTGAAGCCGCCGTTATGGCAGCACAAATGCTGTAACGGGATGCTGCGTGAACGCCTTCGTGTTGGCTCGACTAAACCCCATGCCTGCCGTTGTTGCGATTCCGGCACATAACGAGGCAGATTGGATCGCCCGGTGCCTGACGGCACTCAATAGACAGCTTGAGAGCACGCTCGACCGTGCCGTACTGCTGGTTAACAACTCAACCGATCCAACGGCGGCGATCGCTCGCAGCCTGCAGCCAACGCTGCAGTTTCCGCTCGACGTCGTTGAGCATCAGTTTCCGTCTGGGCAGCAAACCGCGGGTGAGGCGCGTCGCCTGGCGATGGACCTCGCAGCCAGTAAAGTAACGGCGGACGGTGTCCTGCTTTGCACCGACGCCGATGGTCAGGTCGCTCCGGACTGGTTGGCGGCAAATTTGTTTCACATACGGCAAGGTGCCGATGCCGTCGCCGGACGTGCGATCATCGATCCCATCGATGCCGCAGCAATCCCAGCGGCACTGCATGAGGATGACGCCCGCGAGTGCGCCTATGCCGCGCTGCTGGACGAGATAGACAGCCTGCTCGATCCCGATCCCGCCGATCCGTGGCCGCGGCACACCGAGCACTCTGGCGCCAGCATCTGCGTCACGCCCGATGTCTTCAACCGCGCCGGCGGTATTCCACCGGTCGCGGTCGGTGAGGATCGGGCGTTCTATGCCGCCCTGCGACGGGTTGACGCCCGGCTGCGCCACGCAACGGACGTCCAGGTCACGGTCTCCGGGCGAATCCATGGCCGCGCTTCGGGCGGCATGGCTGACACCATCCGGCGCCGGCTTGTCGCCCCTGACTTGTTTTTAGATGACGCGTTGGAACCAGCGGCAAACCGGGTGCGCCGTGCCCGCCTTCGAGCGAGCGTCCGGCGGCTTTTTGCCGGGCATGGACGCGTTTCCGCACGGCTGCTTCGGGAACTCGGCTGCGATGCGTCGTTGCTGAAAATGGCGCTCGATCAGAATACGTTTGGGTTGGCTTGGGAAATGATCGAGAGCAAGGCTGCCGGATTGGCCCGGGTTCCGGTGCGGGTTGCGGCCCTTTTTCAGCAGACCAAGCGGGCGATGCAGGCCCTCAGCGTCCTGCGTGGGAAGGATACGGCTCGCATGAGTGGCCAGGGGCGCCGACGCGATCTCGGACTTATCGATCCGCTAGCCCATCCATCGTCAGAAATGTCTCGTATGGCCGGCTGAACACCTCCAGCAGGTTGGGAGGAAGCTGAAAACCTGCGGGGTCATCGTTGATTAGCCCGCCATACTGGCTGACATGAGCGGCAATGGCACGTTGCTTCGCAGCCAAGTGCCGTGTGACGTCCAGCCGCATCCCCTGCGGCAACGGCCCTTGCAGCATGGTTCCAGGAGCAAGGGTCCAGCCCCATACCGGGTAGGCGAAATGCCGAATATGGCCGCGGGATGCAACCTCGACCGCCATGCGATGCGCTGCAAGGTGATCGCAATGCGGATCGTGCTTCCAGGGTGCCAGAATGGTCGTCGCGCCAATCCTTTCAGCCACTGTGCGGATCGCGGCGACAGCGGCCTCAAATTCCTCGCCATCTATTGGGGCCGCCGTATCACGCAAACCGAGAAAGGCAATCCGGTCACTAGGAAGGCCGAGAATGGCGACGGCGTCCCGGGCTTCCTGTTCCCGCACCGCTTTGAGACGCCGGGGCGGATAGCTTTTGGAGTTCGGATGCGACCCGGTGCCGTCGGTCAGCCCGAGGACGAAAGGCGGGTGCCCGGCGCTTGAGGCTGCGGCAATCAGGCCGCCGCAACCGAGCGTCTCGTCGTCTGCATGGGGTGCTAGAACCAGCACCGTTGTACCGCCTGTTACGGCGGTCAGCGGGACTAAAGGCAGGACTGCCATAGCCTGAAGCGCGCTGCCGGCTGAGATCATACGGAAAATTCGTGTGCGGCGGCCTCGGTCAGGACAGCGTCGGGTGCAGGCTGACGCAAATAGACCGCGAGGTCGCGCAGCAGGCGCTCGACCGGATTGGGACGCAAGAAGGCCGCCAGGCCCAAAGCGCGTTGCGCCAAGCGCATGGCATCCAGGCAGGCCGTCTCGACCGCGACCCGGGCGAGGTTCACGTAGGCGACCCGGTCGGCTGCGGGCGTCTCGCCGGCCTCGGTGCGTCGTGCGGCGGCGATGGTCCAGAGGCGCGCGGTCTCTTGGGCGATCAGCATCCGGCCAAACCGGTCCTGCTGCAGCAGGGCGTCCTGGTGTCCGCGGCGCACAAGCTGGCCTTTGGTCGCGGCGACCAGGGCCTCCAACCCGCCGAGCGTGACGGCGGTGGTGCGCCAGGCGCCAGTGGATAAATACGGCTCCCGCAGATAATCGCCGGGACCGCCGATTATCGCATCGTCTGGGAGAGAGGTGTCATTGAAGCGGACGACCGCGTTGCTGCTGGCCCGCATCCCCTGCAGGACGCCCCGCATCGGTTCGATGCCGACCGTGCTGTCGATGGGAACGACGGCCATCTGCGTCCCGGTCGCGGTCAGCACAGTGACCAATGCGCGCGTAACGTAGCCTCCGCCCGAGCATGGCCCTTTGCTGCCACGTAATGACCCGGTGTCGAGAACCAGGCTTTGCCCGATGGGATCCGTGACCCAAAGACCGTACAGGTGGCCGTCCCGGACATCCGCGGCCGCGCGCTCGACCTGAGATGGGGTGCCAAACGCGATAATAAGCTGCAAGGCGTTCACATGCGCCTCGAACAGCCGGCCTACGGCAAGGTTGCCCTGGCCCAATGCCCGCAGCATGCTGACAAGCAGGTCGCACCCTTTGGGCTCGGTTCCCGCCCCATGCCCGCCCAGTCCCGACGGCAACGGCGCCATCAGCGCCCCAAAATCGCGCAGCGCCTGGATGTCCTGCTCGGGAAACGCCTCGTTGGCATCAAGCGCTATGGCGCGCTCTTGCATGACCGGAATCAGGTCGGCAAGTGCAGCCGTTAGCGCGTCCGCCGCCATCTCAGTCCGCCGTAGCACCGATTTTGCTGGCAAGGGCTGGCATTCTCGTGCGCTGTGCTGGCGACAACCAGCGCTGCAGGCGGTCGAGGTAGAGATAGACGACCGGCGTCGTATAAAGGGTGAGGACTTGGCTGAGCAGCAGGCCGCCCACCATGGCGTAACCCAATGGCCGGCGCAGCTCTGACCCGGCGCCGCTCCCGAGCATCAACGGCAGCCCGCCGAGCAGGGCCGCCATCGTCGTCATCAGGATCGGCCGGAACCGCATCAGACAGGCCTCGCGGATCGCCTCGTGCGCGGTCGCGCCACGCTGACGCTCGGCGCTGATGGCGAAATCGACCATCATGATGCCGTTCTTTTTCACGATGCCGATCAGCAGGATGACGCCGATCAGCGCGATCACTGAAAGGTCGTAGCCCGCCGCCATCAGCATCAGCAAAGCGCCAACGCCGGCTGACGGAAGGGTCGAGAGGATGGTGATCGGTAGGATGAAGCTCTCGTACAGCACGCCGAGGATGATATAGACCGCGATCAGCGCGGCGGCGATCAGATAGGGCTGCGTGCCCAGCGACGCCTGGAACGCCTGGGCGGTGCCCTGGAATGTGCCGCGCAGGGTCGCCGGTGCGTCGAGCTGCGCCATGGCGGCGCTGATGGCGTCAACCGCCTGTCCCAACGCCGCCTCTGGTCCCAGGTTGAAGGAGATGGTTACCGCGGGGAACTGGCTCTGGTGGGAAATCGCCAGCGGCGCGATCCGCTTGGTGTCGATGGTGACGAAGCTGGAAAGCGGCACGGCCGCGCCGTCCCGTGCCCGTACATACAGCTTCTCGATAGTTGCCATGTCGCCCTGCATGTCGGGAGAGGCTTCCAAGATCACCTTGTATGAGTTGAGCTGGGTGAAGTACTGCGCGATCTGACGCTGGCCAAATGCGTCATACAGCGTATCGTCGATCAGCTGCGGCTGCACGCCGAAGCGGGCGGCGCGGTCGCGGTCGATGGTCAATGTCGCGGTCGTGCCGGCTGCCTGTTGGTCGGTGGCCAAGTCGCGCAGCAGCGGCAGCGTACGCAGCTTGGTCATGATCTTGGGCAGCCATTCATACAGTTCCGCCGGGTCCGCGTCCTGCAGCGTGTACTGGTACTGCGTCTTGGCGAGGCGTCCGCCGATGTTGATGTCCTGCGCGGCCTGAAAGAATACCCTGATGCCCTCGATCTCCGCGAGCTGCGGCCGCAGGCGCGCGATCACCTGCTGCGCGGTGACGTCCCGCTCTTCGAATGGTTTCAGGTTGGTCCAAATCCGGCCGTTGTTCCCGGTCTGGCCGCCCAGCCCGGCGCCGATGCTGGAGGACACCGCGGAGACGGCGGGGTCGCTGGCGATGACCCGGGCAGCCATCACCTGCCGGCGGGCCATCTCTGCGAACGACACGTCCTGCGCGGCCTCGGTCAGCCCGACCATCACGCCGGTGTCCTGCGTTGGAAAGAAGCCTTTAGGAATTTGCATGTAGAGGAAAACAGTGAACGCGAGCGTTCCGAAGAACACCATCAACGTCATGAACTGAAAACGCAGCGCAACGTCCAGGGTGCGCCGGTATCCGGCAAGCAGCGCGTCGAAGAACCACTCGATCACGCGATACAGCCGGCCGTGCTGGCCTGAGTGATGCTTGAGGAAACGCGAGCACATCATGGGGGTGAGGGTAAGGGACACCACGGCAGACACCGTCACCGCGATGGCGACCGTCATGGCGAATTCGCGAAACAGCCGGCCGACAATCCCGCCCATCAGCAGCAACGGGATGAACACGGCGATCAGCGAGAGGCTGATGGAGATGATCGTGAAGCCGATCTCCCCAGCGCCCTTCAGCGCGGCGTCGCTTGGCGACATGCCATCCTCGATGTGACGATATATGTTCTCCAGCATGACGATGGCGTCATCGACCACGAAGCCCACGGCGATCGTCAGCGCCATCAGGGTCAGGTTGTTGAGGCTATAGCCGAACAGGTACATGACGGCGAAGGTGCCGACGAGTGCGAGTGGCACGGTGATGCTGGGGATGATCGTCGCCCAGAGATTGCGCAAAAACAGGAAAATCACCATGACGACCAGCGCGATCGACAGCAGCAGGGTGAACTGCACCTCGTGCAGCGAGGCGCGGATGGTAACGGTGCGGTCCACGATCGTCTCAACGGTGACGGCGGGCGGGATGGCGGCGCGCAGCTTGGGGAGCGCTGCCTTGATGCGCTCGACCGTGTCGATGACGTTGGCGCCGGGCTGCTTGAAGATCAGGAGCTGGATGCCGCGCTTGCCGTTCTGCCAACCCGCCAGGCGGGCGTTCTCCGGGCCGTCCACCGCGGCGCCGATATCGCGCACCCGCACCGGCGCGCCGTTGCGCCAGGCCAGCACGACGTCGTTCAGCTCGTGCGATTTTGTAAGCTGGTCGTTGGCGTAGATGGCGAACGCTTGCTGTGTGCCGTCGAGAGTGCCTTTCGGCGCGTCCACCGTCGCGGTAACCAGCAGCTGGCGGACGTCCTCAAGCGTCATACCCATGGCGGCGAGGCGTGCCGGGTCCACCTGCACGCGGATCGAGCGTTTCTGCTCGCCGCCAATCAACACCTGGGATACACCGCTGATCTGCGAGATTTGCTGGCTCAAGATGTTGTCGGCGTAGTCGTCCACCTCGATCAGTGGCAGCACGGCCGATTGGACCGCCAGGATCAGGATCGGGCTGTCGGCCGGATTGACCTTACGGAAAATGGGCGGATTGGGCAGGTTGCGCGGGAGCTGACCGCCGGCGTTGTTGATGGCGGCTTGGATGTCCAGCGCCGCGCCGTCGATGTTGCGGTCGAGGTCAAATTGCACCACGACCTGGGTTGAACCGCCGACGCTGACCGAGGTCATCTGCGCCACGCCGGAGATCTGTGCGAACTGCCGCTCCAGCGGCTGGGCCACGGTGGAGGCCATGGTCTCCGGACTGGCGCCGGGCAAGTTGGCGGTGACCTGGATGGTCGGGAACTCGACCCGGGGCAGGGGTGCCACCGGCAGCAATGGATAGGCGGCGATGCCGATCAGCAGGATGGCCGCCATCAGCAGCGAGGTCGCAACCGGGCGGCGGATGAATGGGCTCGAAATGCTCATGCCGCCATAATCCCTCTCGCTTAGCTCGCCGGCTTCGGCTCGGTCGCCACGACCAATGCGCCGATCGACAGCCGTGACTGTCCGGCCAGTACCACCGGCTCGCCGCCAGTCAACCCTTTGGTCACAATCGCCGTGCGTCCGTCGTCTTGGGCCACCTCAATCGGCTGCAAGGCGGCCGTGCTGTCTGGTTTCACCAGGAATACGTAAAGCCCATCCGGCCCGTGCTGGATGGCGGCCGACGGCAGCGTCAGCACGCCGCGCCGCAGCTCGAGCCGGGTGCGGACGTTCACGAACTGACCCGGCCATAGATTGTCATCGGTGTTCGCGAAAACGGCCTTCAGCTTGATCGTGCCGGTCGCGGCGTCGATCGCGCTGTCGATCGTCAGCAGCTCGCCCTCGCTCAGCTGGGTCCGGTCGTCCGAGCTATAGGCGAGCACCTGCAGCTTGCCCTGCCGCATCGCCTGCTGCACCTGCGGCAGCGTGTCCTGCGGCAGTGTGTAGAGCAACGCGATCGGATGGATCTGGGTGATGGTGACGATGCCGGCGCTGGCGGGGTCGGCGGCCCGGATATAGTTGCCGGGATCGATCTGCCGCAGGCCGACGCGGCCCTCCAGCGGGGCGGTGATCTTGGTGAAGGTCAGATTGAGCTGGGCGGCGCTGATCGAGGCGTCGTCGCCGTGGACGTTGGCCTCGGCCTGGGCGACGTTGGCGCGCTGCAGATCGAGCCGCTGACGGGACGCGGTCTGGCTCTGCGCCAGGTCGGCATAGCGGACCAGGTCGCCGCGGGCATTGGCCAACAAAGCCTCGTCGGCGGCGCGCTTAGCGATCGCCTGGTCCAGGATGGCCTGGTAGGGCCGGGGGTCGAGCTGCGCCAGCACGTCGCCGGGTTTTACGTGCTGCCCTTCGGTGAACATCACCTTGTCCAGCGTCCCGTCCACGCGGGCGCGCACCACGACCGATTGGAACGCCTGCACGGTCCCGATCGCCCGCGCGAGGACCGGCACATCCCCGCGGACCGGCAGCACGGTCGTCACTGGGACAGCCGGGCCGGCCGCCACCTGGGCGTGCGTCGGCAATGCCGGACATAGGCTGAGCAGCAGCAGGATGGTCAGGTGTCTCAAGCGCGCTGGCAGCATTTCATCCGGTTCTGTGGTGTCACGCTGCACTATGACAATGCGCAGCCGGTTTACGCCATCAATTCCCGGCAAGCGCGTGGCTTGTGGGCCTCAGTCCCATCATGAGTTCGGGTTGAGGCGGCCCGGCATCATCCGTGACGCAAGCCTGGTCGGCGCGGCGCGGTAGGCATCCAGCCCATGGCCGCTGCTCAGGCTGGGTGCGGCGGCGATGGAGGCCGGCAGCGGAATGATCCGCGCGGCACTGCCAGCCGATAGCGTCGTGGTAACGGGCGAAACGGCGGGCGACGCCCAGGGCTGCAGCTCGGCCTGGCGGATCGCGCCGTCCGCGCCGGACCGCGACGCTGGCCTGGCCCAGATTGCCAGCACCTTGCGGGCGTAGTCGGCGCCGATTTCGGGCGTCAGCGAGTGATACCCCGCGGTAGCGCCCGGCCATGACCCGGTCTTCGCCAGCAGGGTTTGCAGGAATTGGCCGGCGTAGCGGGCGTTGGCTCCGGGATCGAACGCCTCCTCCAGCGACGAGAATGCCTCGGCGTGATACATGAGGTTGACCTGCATGCAGCCGACATCGACGGAACGCACGCCGCGGGCCCGCAAAGCCGTGACCGCCGCCATCGCCTCGGCCTTGGTGGCGAAATAGGAGCCGACCCCCTCCGCATTGATCGTCCAGGGCCAGGCCGAGACCGTGCCGTCGGCATTGCGGCGTCCGCTTTCGACCGCGCCGATCGACTGCATCAACCGGTCCGGCACGCCCGTTGACCGCTCGGCTGCGATGATCGCGCTACGGCACAATGCCGATGGCGACGCTGCCAGTTCGGCCCAGGCGACCGAGGGCAGGGTGAGCAGGGCGGCGAGGATCAGCATGCGCATGACCCCCAAAGTGCCGCAATACAATGAAGGAACGGTGAATGCGGTGACTAAACGGCCAGCAGCTCCGGGGCCGAGGCGGCAAGGTTGGCCGCGAGTTCGCCCAGATGCTGTCGAATGGCGGCGAATGCGGCTGTCCTCTCGATCCGCGCCTCGTTCATATACAGCCCGCGCGCGATCTCGATCTGTAGCGCGTGCACCCGTTCCCGCGGACGGCCATAGTGCCGGGTCACGTAGCCGCCGGCGTAGGGATCGTTGCGGCGCACACGATAGCCGAACCCGGTCAGCACGGCCTCGACCCGCCGGGTCACCCGGGAGGAGCAGGTCGTGCCGTGCGCGTCGCCGAGCACGAAATCCGGCGCGTCCAATCCGGTATTCCGTCCACCGCAGCTTTGTCCCGGCATGGAGTGGCAGTCGATCAGCAGGCAGACGCCGAACTGCCGGCGTGTCGCGTCGATCAACGCCGATAGGGCAAGGTGGTAGGGCTCCCAGCACGTGTGGATGCGCTCGGCGGCGTCGCTGAAGCGCAGCTTGCCGCGATAGATGGTCTCGCCGGACGCCACGACCCGGGCGATCGTGCCCAGCCCAGCGCCGACGCGGGCGCTGGTGGTGTTGACCCAGGCCGGCAATGGATCGTCGAACATGGCGGGATCGAGCTCCCAGGCCTCCCGGTTCGGGTCGCAGTATGCACGCGGGAAAGTGGCAGCGATCAGCGGCGCGCCGTGCGAGGGGGCGAGGCCGAACAGCTCATCGACAAAGCTGTCCTCGCTCCGACGCAGCCCGATGGCGTCCAGCCGGGCCGAGCGCTGGAACTCCGGCGAGTAGTTCTGCCCGGAATGCGGCGAGGCGAACACCAGCGGGGCGGTCTGCTGCACCGGGCGGGAAATCAGGAACGGCGGCACGGTCGATAGGGAAAGCGGCGCGATCGGAGTATCCATTGCTGCATTCAACCCGCAGCCGCCGGTTCTGTCACGCACCTGACGCATGAGCGCGGCAGGATGCCTTGCATCATCATGGCGGTCCGTTCTAGAACGCCAGCCGGATGGGCGGTTAGCTCAGCGGTAGAGCATCGTGTTGACATCGCGAGGGTCACAGGTTCGATCCCTGTACCGCCCACCATTCTCATCATTTTAGACCGAGCGACGGAAGTCAGCCATGCGGCTGACGATCTGCGGGATGGCGCTGGTTTCTGTGTTGGCGAAAGCGATGCGCAGATGCCCATCCTGACCGGGACCAAAGGCGCTGCCCGGCAGACACAGAGCGCCGCAATTCACCGCGAGCGCCTCGGCCACTTGGGTTGCAGACCGCTCGGGCATGGGGTGCCGGACATAGGCAAAATAGGCGCCGATCAACTCCAGGCGCCAGTCGGGCAGGCGCTGGAAGGCTTGTCGCACCGCCGCAGCGCGGGTGTTGATCCTGCGCCGGTTGGCGTCGCGCCAGTCGGGCAATGCGTCGATCGCCCAGCGCAGCGCCGCTTGACCGGCGCGCTGCGGGCAAATGTGCATGCAGTCCAGCACCTTCATGAACTGCTGGATCAGCGGCGCCCCTGCCACAACCGCACCCAAACGGTGGCCCGGCACGCAGTAGGCTTTGGAGAAGCTATAGAGCTGGATGACGCTGTCAGTCCACGAGCGCTCGGCGAACAGGTCATGCGCGCGATCCTGGCCCTCCGGCAAGAAATCGCGATAGGTCTCGTCCAGGATCAGCCACAGGCCGCGGCGCTGGGCCAGGGTGGCGAAGGCAGCAATAACTTCAGGCGGATAGACGGCGCCGGTCGGATTGTTGGGTGTAATCAGCACGATGGCGCGGACGCTGGGGTCCAGCAGCGCCTCCGCCTGCTCAGGATCAGGCACAAAACTGGTGTCGGCGCTGCAGGGCAGGCTGCGCGCCTCAATGCCGAGCATCTCGCAAGTCTGCTGATGGTTCCAGAACCAAGGGGTAGGCAGCAGCACCGTATCGCCGGCGCGGGCGATGGTCAGCATGGCCAGGAAGAACGCCTGGTTGCAGCCGGCGGTGATCGCGACCTGATCCGGGCCGACCGGACCGCCATACGTCGCCGACACCTGCGCGGCGTAGGCTTCGCGCAACGCGAGGTCGCCGTGGATCAGGCCATACTTCGCCGAGGCTGGATCGCGGGCTGCAGCTGCAAGGTGCTCCAGGATCTCCGGATGCGGCGGGTAACCCGGCACCGCCTGGCACAGATCGAGCATCGGCCCGCGCGACCCGTCATAGCGCGCCGCCCATGCGTGTGCGGCGGGGATCGGCGGCGCGGTCACTCCGGTCACCCACGGGTTCAGGGCAGGCGTGAAAGGGCCAATTGTATCGAGCATGACCGAGATATGACCCATGGAACTCTGGAACCAAGGATTGCCCGGCTGCATTGGCAGCCTTGTGATCACCGGCTCTTAGGTCGATTGGCGCTCGCCGACGGCATAATCACAAGGCGTCAAGCGCCTGCCGCAACTGTCCGCGGTGCTGGGCCAGCAGCGCATCGGCCTCCTCCCGGCTCAGTCCGCGCAGGATCAGCATCGCGGTCTTGACGGTCCCGCCAGCCTGGGCCAGCGCGATCGTTGCGGCGTCCGGAGTGCAGCCGGCGAGGCCCTGCAGCATCCGAACGGCCCGGGCGCGCAGCTTATTGTTGCGGGCGGCCATATCGACCATCTGGCCGCGATAAACTCGTCCGAGCCGGACCATCAACAGCGTGCTGAAAAGGTTCAGCGCCACCTTCTGCCCGGTGCCGGCCTTCAGGCGCGTGGACCCGGCGATCGGCTCCGGGCCGGTGTTGATCAGGATGGGGTGGTGCGCTGCGCCGAGCAGAGGCGCGCCCGGGCTGTTGGCGATGCCGATGGTCAGCGCGCCGGCGGCCCGGGCTGTCTGCAGGCACGCCAGCGTATAAGGTGTGGCGCCGCTGGCAGCGAGGCCCAGCACCACGTCAGCCGGGCCAAGCTGGGCGACGGCGACGTCGTGCCGGGCTAGGTCGTCCCGATCCTCCGCGTTCTCGACCGCGTGCATCAGCGCCGACTCGCCGCCGGCGATCAGAAAAACCAGGCGGTCGCGCGGCCAGTCGAAGGTGGGCGGCAGCTCGGCGCCGTCCTGGACGCCGATCCGCCCAGAGGTCCCGGCCCCGGCATAGGCCAGGCGGCCGCCCTGCAGAAGCCGAACGGCAGCCGCGTCGGCAGCGGCGGCGAGGGCGGGCAGGGCAGGACGCACTGCCGCCACCGCCGCCATCTGGCTTTCCAGCAGCGCATCCAAAATGTCCGAGGATGGCCAGGCGTCGATCGCGGCAAAGCGCGGGTTCGTCGCTTCGGTCGCGGGCAGCGACGCCGAAGACATCGGCGCAGGCAGCGACCCTTCAGACATCCACATCCTCGACCGTGCGGGCGTGGTCCTGGATGAACTGATAGCGCAGCTCCGGCCGGCGCCCCATCAGGCTCTCAACGAGGGTGCTGGTGGTGTGGCGGTCCTCGGGAAGCGCCACGACCTTGAGCAGGGTGCGCTTCGCCGGGTCCATGGTGGTCTCGCGCAATGCCATCATCGGCATTTCGCCCAGGCCCTTAAATCGGCTGACCTCGACCTTGCTGCCGGCCTTGAACCCGCGCTTTATCTGCCGGTCCTTGTCGGCGTCGTTCATCGCATAGATGGACTTGGCGCCTTGGGTCAGCCGGTATAGCGGCGGCTGGGCCAAGTGGATGTGTCCGTGCTGCACCAGCTCCGGCAGCTCGCGATAGAAAAAAGTCATCAGCAGCGAGGCGATGTGCGCGCCGTCCACGTCGGCGTCGGTCATGATGATCACCCGGCCATAGCGCAGCCGGGTCCGGTCGAACCGGTCGCCCACGCCGCAGCCCAGCGCCTCGATCAGGTCCTTCAGCTCCTGGTTCTGCCGCAGCTTGTCGGCGCTGGCGCTGGCGACGTTCAGGATCTTGCCCCGTAGCGGCAGCACCGCCTGGGTGTTCCGGTTGCGGGCCTGCTTGGCGGAACCGCCGGCGCTGTCGCCCTCAACCAGGAAGATCTCCGTGCCTTCCTGGCTCTCCAGCGTGCAGTCCGCGAGCTTGCCTGGCAGACGCAGGCGCCGGGTCGCGGTCTTGCGGCTCACATCCTTGATCTCGCGGCGGCGCTGGCGTTCCTCGGCGCGCTCGATGACAAAACTCAGCAGATTATCAGCTTGGGCCGGGTTGCCGGCCAGCCAATGGTCAAAGCGGTCGCGCAGCGCCGTCTCCACGAGGCGCGCCGCTTCGGGGCTCGTCAGCTTCTCCTTGGTCTGGCCCTGAAATTGCGGTTCGCGCACGAATGCCGACAGCTTGCCGGCCATTTGCCCCAGTACGTCCTCGGCGGTCACCTGGGCGACCCGGCGATTGCCGCGCTGCTCGCCCCAGGCCCGCAGACCCTTCAGCAACGCCGCGCGGAACCCGGCCTCATGCGTGCCGCCCTGCGCCGTGGGCACGGTGTTGCAATAAGAATGCAGGAAGCCGTCGGCGTTCTCGAGCCAGGCGACGGCCCACTCGACCCGGCCACCCGTCTTGCCGTTGGTGGTGGCCGGCAGATCGGCGTCTCCCGCCCATAGCTCGGGGACGGCGCGCGGCATGTCGCCGACGTCCTCCTGCAGGCTGTCGCGTAGGCCGCCGGGGAAGTGCAGCAGGGCCTCAGCCGGCACGTCGGTCTTGCCGGCCAGCAGGCTTGCGTCGCAGGACCAGCGGATGCGCACGCCGCGGAACAGATAGGCCTTCGACCGGCATAGCCGATAGAGCCGGGCGGGGATGAACGGCAACGCCCCGAAGATTTCGGGGTCCGGATGGAAGCGGATCGTCGTGCCCCGGCGATTCTGCGTCGGCCCAGCGTTGGTCAGCTTTGTGACCGGTTTGCCGCGCTTGTAGCTTTGCCGCCACAGGACACGATCACGCGCAACCTCGACCTCCATCGAGTCCGACAACGCGTTGACGACGGAGCTGCCGACGCCGTGCAGGCCGCCCGATGTCGCGTAGGCCTTGCCGCCGAACTTACCGCCTGAATGCAGCGTCGTGAGAATCACCTCCAACGCGCTCAGGTTCTTGAACTTTGGGTGGGGGTCAACCGGGATGCCGCGGCCATTATCGCGGACCAGCAGCCAATTTCCCGCCTCAAGCGAGACGTCGATCGAGCTGGCGTGCCCCGCTACCGCCTCGTCCATAGCATTGTCCAAGACCTCGGCCGCGAGATGATGCAATGCGGCCTCATCGGTGCCGCCGATATACATGCCAGGGCGCCGCCGCACGGGTTCCAGGCCCTCAAGCACCTCGATGTCGCGTGCGGAATAGCTATCGCCGGATGCGCTATCTGCCGGCGGTGTAAGCAAGTCGTTCATGCTGTGTTCCCGAGTCTGGTCCAAAGCTAGTGATCTGGACCCAGCCGGGCAAGGCCAATCGGATAACGTGTGACATAGATGCGGGCCGCCTCGACAGCGGCCCGCTTTAATGACGATTAGTTTTAGTTTCGGAACGTCCCCGAGGGCTCCTGCGTATGGGCCTCAAGGAACCAAAGCTGCTTATCCAGCCCACGCGACACCTCGGTCAGCAGGTCGGCGGTATCGGCATCACCTGCCTCGTCCGTGTCTTCGATGTTCTTGCGGATCGCATTGGCGCAAGCGGCATAGCGCTCAATCAACGCCTTCAGATGATCGGCGACGGCGTAAATGTCCGTCGGGTAGGGCGGCAGGCTGGTCTCACGATTGACCTCCTGCACGGTCCCGCGGGCGGTACCGCCGAGCTGGGTGATGCGCTCGGCCATCATGTCGGTCCACTCGTCCTGCTGATCGCGGAAGCCGTCGAGCATCAGGTGAACCCCGATGAACTGCGGACCCTTGAGGTTCCAATGGGCCTGCTTGGTAATCAGCGCGAGGTCGATGCTGTCGGCCATGCGGGCCTGCAACAGCTCCATCGCCACGGCCTTGGCATTGTTCTTCAGGTCGTTGTTGGTCTTGTGCAGGCGCGCGCCCTGCGTCTGGTCCTTCACGTCACTCGGCTTGTTAGCCATGGTCAGCCTCCTAGAAGTGTGAGCCGCTTCAACGCGCGGAGTCATCTTGCGTTGCGAGGCGAGCAGCATTGCGCTCCGGACGGCTGTTGACGCGAACACCCGGCTCCACGGCGATGTAGCGGCAGGGCAACGGCGCGGCTTTGTCATGGAATGCGTTGACCCGGGCCAGCGTTTGATGGTCCTCATGGGAAAGGCGATGAGCCTCGCGCAGGTGGTCGGTCCAGTTCTGCATCGTCCAGACCTCAAGCCAGCCCTCGGGATGTGCCACGTCCTCATAGAGCCGCCAGTCGAGCGCTCCGGCGCGGCCGCGGGCATGCTGCACGTGCTGCATCGCCGTAAGGAACACGTCGCGGTCGGCCGGTGCGACCCGGTAGCGCATCGTTTCCAGAATACGGCCCCGCGACCGCGGCAGCATGGAGGCGATCTCGGGCGCCGGGGCCTCTGGCACTGGCGGGGCCGGCACCGACGCCGGGTTGGCGCTGGATTGGTCGAGGCTGTAGCCGCGTACTGCCACCGCTAAGACGGCAAGGATGGCGGCGGCGATCGCCATGCTGAGCTGCAGTCCCAACGCGGTGCCGAGCCAGCCCCACAGCATCGACCCGAAAGCCAGCGCTCCATTGAATGACAGTTGGTAGATGCCCAATGCCCGCGCGCGCACCCAGGGCGGCGCCACCAGTTGCGCCGCCGCCTGCGCCGTGCTGGCCGCTGCGACCCAGCCGACACCGAACAGCAGCATTCCAAGCCCGGCCGGCGCCCAGTGATGGCTGCTGGCGATGCACGCCATGCCGGCGCAAGAGAACAAGCTCGATCCGAACACCGTGGTTCCCCGGTTGGCCCGGCCCCGCAGCAGCGGCATCAGCATGCCCGAAGTGACACCGCCAACGCCCATCAGCCCGAGCAGCAGCCCGAAGCTGCCGGCCCCCAGGCTCAACTGCTCCCGCACTACCAGCGGCAGCAGCGCCCAGGGTGCGGCTGCGGGCAGAAAGAAGGCGACGGCGCGGAGCATGGCGGCCTGCATGGCCGGGGTGTGCCGGACGAATCGCATGCCGGCGCGCATGG
>CAWKLS010000002.1:72500-462500 GCA_963850595.1 uncultured Alphaproteobacteria bacterium
ATCTCAGAGGGTGATAGTCCCGTATGCGTCGGTGTGTAAGGATCCTTGAGTAGGGCGGGACACGTGAAATCCTGTCTGAACATGGGGGGACCACCCTCCAAGCCTAAATACTCCCTGGTGACCGATAGTGAACAAGTACCGTGAGGGAAAGGTGAAAAGCACCCCGATGAGGGGAGTGAAACAGACCTGAAACCGGATGCCTACAAGCAGTCGGAGTCCCTTTTGGGATGACGGCGTACCTTTTGTATAATGGGTCAGCGAGTTTCTGTTGGCAGCGAGCTTAAGCCGTTAGGTGGAGGCGCAGCGAAAGCGAGTTTGAATAGGGCGCAGAGTTGCCGGCAGAAGACCCGAAACCGAGTGATCTAGCCATGGCCAGGCTGAAGGTGGGGTAACACCCACTGGAGGGCCGAACCCACGCCTGTTGAAAAAGTCGGGGATGAGCTGTGGCTAGGGGTGAAAGGCCAATCAAACTCGGAGATAGCTGGTTCTCCGCGAAATCTATTGAGGTAGATCGTCGTGTGTTGACCACGGGGGGTAGAGCACTGGATGGGCTAGGGGACCCCAAAGGTTTACCAAACCCAACCAAACTCCGAATACCCGTGAGTTTAGCGCGGCAGACAGACGGTGGGTGCTAAGGTCCATTGTCGAGAGGGAAACAGCCCAGACCGCCAGCTAAGGTCCCCAAATCGTGGTTAAGTGGGAAAGGATGTGGGAATTCCAAAACAACCAGGAGGTTGGCTTAGAAGCAGCCATCCTTTAAAGAAAGCGTAATAGCTCACTGGTCTAATAGAGATCCTGCGCCGAAGATGTAACGGGGCTCAAACCACGTACCGAAGCTGCGGGTTGCGATAATCTCAGCGGATTACGCAGCGGTAGCGGAGCGTTCCGTAGGCCTGTGAAGGGGTATCGGGTGACCGGCCCTGGAGGTATCGGAAGTGCGAATGCTGACATGAGTAGCGACAAACAGGGTGAGAAACCCTGTCGCCGAAAGTCCAAGGGTTCCTGCGCAAGGTTAATCCGCGCAGGGTGAGCCGGCCCCTAAGGCGAGGGCGAAAGCCGTAGTTGATGGGAACCAGGTGAATAATCCTGGGCCTGCTAGCAGTGACGAATGCAAGATGGTGTCGGGTCTTATTGGATTGATCCGGCTTTTGGCGCATTCCAGGAAACAGCTCTAGCGTAAAGACCGTACCCGAAACCGACACAGGTGGACTGGTAGAGCATACCAAGGCGCTTGAGAGAACGATGCCGAAGGAACTAGGCAAATTGCTCGCGTAACTTCGGGATAAGCGAGACCCAATGCTGGGCAACCAGGGTTGGGTGGCACAGAGCAGGGGGTAGCGACTGTTTAGTAAAAACACAGGGCTCTGCGAAGTCGAGAGACGACGTATAGGGTCTGACGCCTGCCCGGTGCCGGAAGGTTAAGAGGAGGGGTTCACGCTCTGAATCGAAGCCCCGGTAAACGGCGGCCGTAACTATAACGGTCCTAAGGTAGCGAAATTCCTTGTCGGGTAAGTTCCGACCTGCACGAATGGCGTAACGACTTCCCCACTGTCTCCGGCATCGGCTCAGCGAAATTGAATTCCCCGTGAAGATGCGGGGTCCCCGCGGTCAGACGGAAAGACCCTATGAACCTTTACTGCAGCTTTGCAGTGGCATTAGGAGAGCGCTGTGTAGGATAGGCGGGAGGCTATGAAGCGTGGGCGCTAGCTTGCGTGGAGCCATCCTTGAAATACCGCCCTGCGCGCTTCTGATGTCTAACCGCGTCCGGTCAGCCCGGACCGGGACCCTGCATGGTGGGCAGTTTGACTGGGGCGGTCGCCTCCCAAAGTGTAACGGAGGCGCGCGATGGTGGGCTCAGGCCGGTCGGACATCGGCTGCTGAGTGCAATGGCATAAGCCCGCCTGACTGCGAGAGCGACAGTTCGAGCAGAGACGAAAGTCGGCCATAGTGATCCGGTGGTCCCGCGTGGAAGGGCCATCGCTCAACGGATAAAAGGTACTCTAGGGATAACAGGCTGATCTCCCCCAAGAGTCCACATCGACGGGGAGGTTTGGCACCTCGATGTCGGCTCATCACATCCTGGGGCTGGAGCAGGTCCCAAGGGTTCGGCTGTTCGCCGATTAAAGTGGTACGTGAGCTGGGTTTAGAACGTCGTGAGACAGTTCGGTCCCTATCTGCCGTGGGTGAAGGAGACTTGAGAGGAGCTGTCCCTAGTACGAGAGGACCGGGATGGACGCACCTCTGGTGCACCGGTTGTCGCGCCAGCGGCACCGCCGGGTAGCTATGTGCGGAACGGATAACCGCTGAAAGCATCTAAGCGGGAAACCGACCTCAAAACCAGGTCTCCCCGAGGGCCGTGATAGACCATCACGTCAATAGGCCAGGTGTATACGCGCAGCAATGCGCTCAGCTAACTGGTCCTAATCGCCCAAACAACTCAACCCACCCCACCATGCACAGCAATCATCCACACGATGATCCCTGTGATGCAACACAGCCCAACAGCACACACCCACCCAAAACCAGAACCTGACCACGCGACGATGAACCCATCGCGCGGAACGCGCCAACGAAGACGTGGCGCGGGGTTGGCTCAGACAACCTGGTGGCCATGGCGGCGGGACTACACCCGATCCCATCCCGAACTCGGACGTGAAAACCACCAGCGCCCATGATACTGCACCCCAAGGTGCGGGAAAGTCGGTCGCCGCCAGGTCCTCTGAACCAACCCATCACGAACACACAACACGACCGCGACATCGAGGACGATGCGCACACGCGATATCCAAGATGATGCGCGGACACGACATCGAAGACGATGCGCGGACACGACATCGAAGACGATGCGCGGACAACGCGGGGTGGAGCAGCCCGGTAGCTCGTCAGGCTCATAACCTGAAGGTCACAGGTTCAAATCCTGTCCCCGCAACCCACTCCATACAAACAAGCAGCGCCGACAAGCTCATCAGTCCCTTATACCGCGATCCGACTGTGCAGCACGGATTTCATCAAACTGTCTTCCTCCTCACCAAGTTCGATTTGTGCTGATCTGTCATAGATGGATCGGCTGGCGATCCGAGACATAGCGGCTGTGTGTCACGGTGATCGCTTCTTGAGGAGGGGAATATAGTTTATGACATCACTGCAATATCGACATATGTTAAAGGTGGCCTTGCTGGCCACAACTTGGCTTGTCACGCCGCAACTGACACAGGCTGCTGGCAACACCCTCATCGATGGTAACAACGGCACGCTTCCACTGCCGACTGGCCAATACGTTACCCCGACGGCGCCGCTGACCAATGCGGTTCAGCAGGATCTCAACCCTGGTTTGGCCGCATACCCGAATTTCGTCGCCGGTGAAGCCGTACGGTCGCAGCTCAGCCCTGACGGCGCCACGCTCGCGATCATCTGCGCCGGGCAGAACACGCTATATGACACGACCGGCAAGGTCGATGCTCCGAACTCAACCCAGTATATCTTCTTCTACGACGTCACGGGCACCAACAAGACCTCGCCCAAGCTCACCCAAGTAGTTAAGCAGCCGAATGCCCACGTCGGCCTAGTGTGGTCGCCGGACGGCACTAAGCTGTATGCCACGGGCGGCAATGACGACGCGGTCTATGCCTATGCCAAGGCCGCCGGCGTTTGGTCACTGGCGGCGAAGATCGCGTTGGGCCACACCAGCACGCTGCCTCCTGTTGCCGGGCCGCCCAGCGCGGGGCCACCGGCAGCCGGACCCCCGACCGCTGCGCCGCCTGTGCTCGGCGTGGGCGTAGGCCTCGGCGTTCAGCCCAACGCCAGCGGCCTTGGGATCTCCGGCGACGGCACGACGCTCGTGGTCGCAAACAACTTTAACGACTCAATCAGCGTGATCGACACCGCGACCATGGCGGTCCGCTACGAGCACGACCTGCGCCCATATTTTGCTGGTAACGAGGGCACGAGCGGGGTCGCCGGCGGTGAGTATCCGTTCGCGGTCGTCGTGAAGAACAACGGCACCGCCTACGTCTCCTCCAACCGCGACCGTGAGGTGGTCGTCATCGATATTTCCTCACCGGCTGCCGGACGCCTGACAACCCGCATTAAACTCGACGGCAATGCGAACGGGCTGACGCTCAACAAGGCGCAATCGACGCTGTATGTGGCGCAGGACAACTCCGATCAGGTCGCGGTAATCGACACAGCCACCAACCAGGTCACCGCCAAGATCGACGCCCGCGCCCCGACCGCGATCCTGACCGGCCCGCACTACTCCGGCGCTGCGACCTTTGCCGTGACGCTCTCCGGCGATGAGCAGACGCTGTATGCGGTCAATGACGGCTCGAACTCGATCGCGGTAATCCCGCTCGCCGGCCCCAACGCCTACAAGGTTACGGGCCTGATCCCGACCGCCTACGCGCCGAAGGACATCACTTTCAGCGCCGACGGCACGTGGATGTATATCATCAACGGCAAGAGCGACACCGGCCCGAACCCCGGGCACCTGATGGGTAACACGGCCCTGATCACGAACATCACTTACCCCGGCGGCAACGCGGCAGCAGCCGTGGCGGCGCGGGCATCGAACCAATACCAATTCCAACTGGAGCACGCGACCCTGGTCAGCGCCCAGGTGCCGAGCAGCGCGGACCTGCCCAGCATGACGGCGATGGTGGCGCAGAACAACTTCTACAGCGTCGCGCCCGATACCAGCGACGAGGCGGTGATGAGCACCCTGCGCCGGAAGATCAAGCATGTGATCTACGTTGTGAAGGAGAACCGCACCTTCGACCAAATTCTGGGCGACCTCACCAATGGCGCCAATGGCGACCCGGCGCTGACGCAGTTCGGCAAACGCATCACGCCAAACTTCCATCGGTTGGCCAATAACTTCGTCACGCTGGACAACTTCATGGATCCGGGCGATGGCAGCATGGACGGCTGGTCCTGGACCATGCGCGGTCGGATCACCAGCACGGAAGAACTGTCGCAGCAGCTCAACTACGCCGGCGTGAACCGTGGCATGTCCTACGAGTCCGAGGGTTCGAACCGCAACGTGCCGGTCGGCCTCACAACGACGGCCGACCGCGACGTGGCCACCAAGGGCCTATACAGCATCGGCTCGGCGAGCTTGCCCGGCGGCAGCGAAAACTTGTTGCCCGGCATCGCCGACGTCGCGGGTACCGATGCACCGTTCGGTATTCAAAATGGCTATATCTTCGATGCCGTGTTGAAGGCCGGGCTGACGGTGCGGAACTATGGTTTTCTGACCAACAACATCGGCCCTATCACCTATACCACGGGCCCCAACAGCGGAATGCCGATTGAGAATGCGGGCGAGGCCGGCATTATCCAGACCGCTGCGCTCAACCCAACATTGGCGCCGTTCACCGACGTCTATTTTCGCGGCTTCGACATGAACGTCGCGGATCTGTGGGGCTTCAACGAGTGGAACCGCGAGTTCATGGGGTATATCGCCAACAACAATCTCCCGAGCCTCGAGACGGTCCGCATGGGCCATGACCACACCGGCAGCTTCGCCACGGCGCTCGGCGGGGTGAACACGCCCGACACCCAGGAGGCCGACAATGACCTGGCCGTCGGACGTCTGATTGAGGCGGTGGCGCATAGTCCATATGCCAACGACACCGTGATCATCGTGACCGAGGACGATTGCCAGGATGGTCCCGACCACGTCGACTCGCACCGCTCCACCACTTATATCGCAGGCGCCTATGTGAAGAAGCACGCAGTCATCAGCACGCGCTATAGTCAGGTGAACGTGCTGCGCACGATTGAGGACATCCTGGGCACGCAGCACATCAGCCTGAACACCGCCTATCAGCGGCCGATGTCCGATGTGTTCGACATCACCTCGTCGGGCGCCTGGACCTATAACGCCATCGCCTCGACGATCCTGAAGACGACGTCGCTCGCGCTGGCTGAAACCGGCGTCAAGTTCGCGGAAGGTCCTGATGTTCTGCCGCGGCACGATGCGGCGTATTGGGCCCGGGCGACGCGCGGTTTCGACTTCTCGGCTGAGGACCGGGTGCCCGTGGACCTTATGAACGAGGTTATGTGGGAGGGCGTAATGGACGGCAAGCCGTACCCGACGCACCGTTCAGGCGCGAAGCTTGGCACTCTGGCAGCGACTGAGGACTGACGTCGGCCGGTAGATCAAAGCCTGCATGCTTTAAGGGGTGGGTCTCGGCCCACCCCTTTTTTTTAGGGAAGACCTGTCCAGCAGGCCGGAACAGCGGTCAAGACCCACGCAGCACAGCATTAAACCTTCACGGTCGAAGCTTCGTAAATCTCGTCGATGGATTTCCCCAGCATCGCACCGAATGCAGCGTCACTCATCGAATGCGTCAGGCCCTCGGTGAGGGCCCGCGAAAAGCTCGCGATCATGCCGTGATTGACGGCGAGGCGCTTACAGGCGTCGGACCGTGTGTAGCCGCCAGAAAGTGCCACAACCCTTGCGACACTCCTATGATTTGTCAGCGCTGAGTAGAAATCCGGGACCTCCGGCAGCGTCAGCTTGAGCATCACCCGGCGCCCGTCCGGTAGCGCGTCGAGCATCCTGGTCAGTTCCTCGAGAAGAATGGCCTCCGCCCCGGCTTTGTCCGGGCTTTTGATTGAAACTTCCGGCTCGATGATGGGCATGAGGCCGTGTCCGGCGATCTGCGCGGCCACCTCGAACTGCTGCGCCACTATGGCAGCGATACCCTCCTTCGACGCCAAGCTAATGACGGAGCGCATCTTGGTGCCAAAAACTCCGAGCCGCACCGCCCGGGCGAGCAACGCGTCGAGCTCCGGCATCGGCCTCATCAGGCTGACACCGCTGTTCTCCGCCTCGAGACCCTTATCGACCTTCAGGAATGGGACGACGCCCCGCTCCTGCCACAGGAAAGCCGGAACAGGCATTCCCTCGGCCTGCCCATCCATCGTGGCTTCGAACAGGATCGCAGCGATGACCTTCGCTCCGATAAAGGCCGGCGCGGTCATGATGCGCACCCGCATTTCATGCACGAGCCTGAACATCTCGGCATCGCCGTTATAGGCGCTGTCTGGGATCCCGTAGAGGCGCAAGGCGCCGGGCGTTGACCCGCCGCTTTGGTCAAGCGCTGCGATGAAGCCGCCCTTCTCGGTAATCTGCGCTGTCATCTTGTCATTTGCCATGATCGTCATCCCTGCCTGAGACCGATGCGCACGCGGAAGGCGTGTGCGGCCGACCGCCTTTGAGCCGATGAAAGTATTGGCATTGCCTTCGAGTTCCGCGCAATGCCACCCAGCAGCGCAACGCACGTAACCGCAAGATTGAGGATCGGAGACGCCCCGATAACCGCCCTATAATCGATCGCTCACTCGCCGGCCACCTCGCGGTGGACCGCCTCCTGCGCGCCGGAGCATGATCTCAGCGGGCAGATCGCGGCTCCAGTTCAGGCCTCGCCGGCACCTCTGGGCGGACAAGCAGGATCGCACACCCCGCTGCGATCGCCGCCGACGCAGAGCCGACCAGAGTGGCCACTCGGAATGCCGCAAGCAAAGCATCGGCTGAGGCCTGAGTCGCGAAGACCAGACCGAGGAGCGCCGTGGCGACGAGGCCGGCGATCCGCGCCACCGCGCTGTTGAAACCCGAAGCCGTGCCCACGTGGCCGGGTGCCACCGACGCCATTACCGTCGTGGTGAGCGGCGCCACGCAGACCGCCAAGCCGAGCCCGACCAGCGCCGTCGCGGGCAGGATGTCGGTCCAGTAGTCAATCCTTCCACCCCCGACCCGGGCATAGAGCGCCAAGCCCAAGGCGACGGTCCCGGCGCCGATCGAGAGCGGCCAGCGCCCGTCGTATCGCCCCGTGAGGCCGCCCATCAATGGGGAGCCGATCCCGATCAGCACCGGAATTGGCAATAGCGCCGCTCCGGCTGCGGCCGCGGTCATGCCCCCTGCCTCGATCAGCAGGAACGGCAGCAGCACCAAAAGGCCACCCAGGCTGCCGTAAAGGAAAAAGGTCAGCAGCGTCAGTCCGGCAAATGCCTTGGTCGCGAACATCCCCAGCGGCATGATGGCTCGATCACCGCGCCGTGCTTCCACCCCGATGAAGGATCCCAGCACGAGGCATCCGGCCAAGGCTGCCGTCCGCGTCACAGCGGGGCCGGCATCCGCGCCCGAAGCTGCCGTCAGCGACCACGTCAGCAGCCCCAGCGCCGCCGTGGCGAGAGCCGCGCCCGCCCAGTCCAGCGGTGCGGCTTGCTGGCTGTCCCGGCTTTCCGCGACATAGGCCCAGGCCAGGTATCCAGCCGCAGCGGCGATCGGCAGGTTGAGCAGGAAAATCGTGCGCCATCCCGTCGTATCGACAAGCCAGCCGCCCACAAGTGGCCCGATTACGCCAGCCAGCGCCCCCATAGCCGCCCAGGTCCCGATCGCTTGGCCGCGCCGCTCGCCCGTGAATGTCGCGCCGAGGATGGCGAGGCTGTTCGGCATGAGCAGGGCGGCGCCCAGTCCCTGCAGCCCGCGTCCGCCCAAGAGCCATGCGAGGCTCGGCGCGGCAGCGCAGGCGACCGATGCCAGGGTGAAGATGGCGAGCCCGATCAAAAAAAGCCGCCGACGCCCGAAATGGTCGCCGGCGCCGCCTCCAAGCAGGATCAAAGCGCTCAGCGGCAGGAGATAGGCGTTGACCGTCCAGGATAGTCCGGCGGGGCTCACCGCCAGATCGTGCTGTATGGCGGGCAGGGCAATGTTGACGACCGAGCCGTCGATAAAAGCGACGCTGGAGCCGAGAATGGTCGCGGCGAGGGTCGCCCGAGGATGCTGGTTGCCGCAGGATCGGGTCGAGGCCGCAATGCTGCGATCGCACGGACCGGCAAGAGCGGCGGTCATGGGACAGCAAGGTTCAGGGAGCGGCGTGGGGACTGGCTCGCGGCCGATCCATGGCCGTTTTTCGGTCCGGCTTGCTTGATCGAGTACGCAATCGCCCCGGCTGGCGCCGCTGCATAGCGCCGTCGCAAGCGCTCAACCTGCCGGTTTTGAACCGTCTGCATAAGCTGCGCCTTGATCACGAGGCCTGCGGTATGCAGGACAGAGTGCCTGCCCGAGAACGCATCGTCCAGAGTCGCAATGCAGGTTTCAACCAGGCTGCTGATTGCTGCGCGAGCGGCGGGCGCAAACTCGCGCTGGCCACTTTGAAGCGCAGCTTTCAGGGACTTCGAGTGACATCCGGCCAATCGGCCCTATTGGTTTGATGACATTGCTCAGCAGGGCAAATGCTCGACCGCTGGAGATCTGACGCAGACGAAGCTCCTGCGGTCTGGGCTGGGCTGGGGCATTCGGTACGGCGTGGCCCCGGGTCCATGCACAAAAGTATGTAAGACTAATTAACGGTGCCGGGCCGATCCGCTCCTGGGGTGTAAAGGCGTCACCACCGCCGATACTCAGAGAGCGATGGGCACAAGTGCATCAGCGCGGGATCTGATGTAAGTGATCAACGCATGGCATTAGACGATCAGGCAAACAGCCGGGAGCGCTATCACCATGGCAATCTTCGCGAGGCGCTGATCGAGGCGGCGCTCACCATGATTGCCGAGCGTGGCTTGGCGGGATTTGCAATCGCCGAGCTGGCGCGGGTCGTAGGCGTCAGCCCCGCTGCGCCGTATCGGCACTTCCGTGACCGGAATGCCGTCATCGCCGAGGTGGCGCGGCGTGGCTTCGAATCAATGGCAGCGGATTTGACGGCCGCGACCGCGGGATGGCAGGCCGACCCGCTTGGTGCGTTGGAGCGCGCTGCCCAGGCCCATGTGGCATTCGCTGGGCGTGAGGCTGCGGTGTATGCTGCCATGTTCGACAGCGGATTCCCGTCTGGGGAGCATCCAGAGTTGGTGGTCGCGCGGGACGCGGCTTTTGCCGTCCTGCGCCGTGCCGCCGATGCTGCCTGCGCGATGGGCCGGGCGCCACGCCGGCCGCCGCCGCTCATGGTGGCGCTGCATATCTGGTCGCTGACCCACGGCATCGCGACGCTGTTCATGGGCCATGACGGCAAAAACCAGCTGCTGATCCCGATGTCGCCTGAGGCGTTGCTGGAGGCGGGCCTGCTCATCTATTTGCAGTCGCTTGGCTTGCCTGCCGCATAAACCGGCCCACCGTGACAAAATCGCCGACAATGCGCCGTGTATACACGGAAAAGTGTTTGTTGGAGAATGGTACGATTGGACTTTGAGAGAGTAAATGCCTCTCACATACAGAAGGTGGGGTGTGCCGTGTTGCAAGCCAAATTAGACGAATGGGGCAAGCCGGCTTGGTTATCGCTTCTCGTGCTCGCATTCCTGGCCGGTTGGCCGCTCGGCCTTGCTGTTTTGGCCTATTTGGCCGGTAGTGGCCGGATACGGGCGTGGCGGGCCGAGATGCCAGGGACCTGGTTTAACCTCCGCGGCCCACAGGCACGCGACGGCTGGCAAGCCCGGGGCTTCGGGACCGGTCGCGGTTCGTCGAGTGGCAATCGTGCGTTCGATGAGTATCGTAGTGAGACCATGCGTCGCCTCGAAGAGGAGCAGCAAGAATTTCAGGCGTTCCTGGACCGTCTGCGGCAGGCTCGGGACAAAGCCGAATTCGACGAATTCATGGCCGAGCGCCGGCGTCGGACAGAGCACCCTGAACAGCAGGCCAACGCATAGATCGCCAGCGTCTCAGCAACGGGTTACAGTAACTCGATCCAGCAACGCGGGAGAGCAAGCCAGCTCTCCCGTGGATGTTTTTGTGAACGGCACATCGTGGCTGTCTTGATCCGGCGCCGAGAGCCCAAATCCAAACAATTTGATTGATGAGTCCAAACCTCAGAGATTGCAGCCGAGCCCAGCGGGCCCTTGCAGAAAGTGCAAACTCAGGTGGCTAGATCGCCAACTATGCCAGATCGCCAACTATGAATACGTTTTAATCTGCCGGAAATCCTGACACGTACGATGGATTTTCGCTCACAAGATCATACCTGTCGATAGGATTCGGCGAGAGGTTGCGCGTTGAGAGCGTGGGCGGAGTTATCAACGGCTGATGCACGGCCTTGGCCGTCTGGCATGGATGCCGAGATGATCGCTCGGCCATGCCGGGCCACCCTGTTTCTGCTTGTCTTGATCACCAGAAGTCTCATGTTCCAAGCGTCGTTTGCTGCCGGCGCGGCCTCCGAAACACTCATGTCGTCCGATGTGCTCGCAAGCCGTGCTGATCCGCGTTTGCCGGTCGGCGCACCTGCCAGGATCGTAATCCGCTATTCCTTGGAGAACGCGGTCGCCCTGCAACGGGCAACAGACCTCGCACGAGCTCTGGCCGAGCAGGGCCTGGATGTTGCCGACCCTGTCTCGTCTTCTGAGCATATCGCGAGCAGCACCGTCAGCTACTTCTACCTAGATGATCGGCCCGACGCGGAGGTCGCGGCGCGTGGGCTTGGTGCCGCATGGAAACCTGTCCAGCAGCGCCTCCCACAGCGCGAGCCATTCCCCCGGCCGGGTGCGCTCGAACTCGCGGTAGCCGGACCGTGAGAACGTAACCGAACCGAAGGATTTATCGTGTCCCCACCAACCCTGGTTTATACAGTGTTCACTGCGCTGGCGCTATCAGGCGCTGCTTATGCCCAGCCGGCGTCAAGTCCGCCAGCGGATAGCCCAGCGCCGCTCGTGGTCTATTTCAATTCGGGTAGTGCCGCCGTACGGGCGCAGGATGAGGCGGTGCTGGACCGAGCCTCGCGGGCGTTCAATGAGGGCCATCCTGTTGTAATGAGCCTCAACGGCGGCACCGACCGGGTTGGTTCAGCAAGCACGAACCTGCTTCTTTCGCAGCAGCGGGCGAACGCGGTCCTGCGTGGGCTTGTTGCACGCGGCATTCCAATCGATCGATTTCAGCTGGTTGCCAAGGGCGAGACGGAGCCGGCGGTGAGCACTGCTGAAGGGGTTGCCGAAGAGCGTAACCGCCGTGTTGAGATCACCTGGCGGTAGGCCCGACGCGACATGCGATGGATTGTGCCGGTCCTGATCGCCATGCTAGCAGGCGCAGCCTCAGCTGAAAGCTTGACGGCGCGCGCTGAGGCTGGCGATGCGGCGGCACAGTTCGAGCTCGGGACGACGTATGATCTCGGCGACGGCAAGCCGCAAAGTGCCCGCACGGCATTCAAGTGGTTTCAGCAGGCCGCTGAGGCCGGATTGCCGGACGCCGAGTTCAACGTCGCCGTCATGCTCGACAGCGGGCGGGGCACGGCGCAGGATTTGGGTGCCGCGGCGGCCTGGTATGCCAAGTCGGCAGTGCGGGGCAATCATCGGGCGCAGTACAATCTCGGACTGCTTTATGCCGCTGGCGACGGGGTGCCGCGCAATGCGGACCTGGCGGCATTCTGGTTTCGCCAGGCGGTTGTCGCGGTTCCGGCTGCAGAGCGCCGGCTCGCCACCTTGCGCCCTAATGATCGTGCAAACGTCCTTTCCGCAGCGACGCCAATCGCTCCGCGTGACCGGGTGGCAACTGGACAGGCGCCGGTCGAGTTTGTCTGGACAGCGGCGGCTCAGCCGGAGCTCGTCCACTTTTTGGTTGAGATCCGTGCCCTTGATGAGGCGGGTTCGCGTGAGGTATATTCTGAATTCACTGATGGCTCAGCTATTTTGGCGCCCCTGCGGGAAATTCCTGGAAACTACGCTTGGAGGGTATTTACCCTAGCGCGGATCGCAGCACGATATACCTCGAGTGATTGGACACATTTTACCGTGGCGCCGCCGGCCACTACACAGTGATTGGGAAAAAGTGGCGTCGCGGTAGTTAGCCTGCTTCCCACGACACCATACGCGCGGCTATTGCCTGCTCTACTGGTTGTTGATCTGGGCCTTCTCGCGATGACGGACATAGGCACCAGTCGCGCAACCGGCTATGGCGCCAAGCACGCCATGGCCGGCGAGATGACCGCCAGCGGCCCCGACTGCTCCATAGCGCAGACAGCCGCCGCCCGGCTTCGGAATCTCACCGTTCTGCTGCTGCTGATAGGTCTGCGAATAGCGCGGGTCCCGCGGATCAATCCGGCGCTGATCCGGCATCGGCTGGATCTGGTCGCCTTGGAAGGAAAATGGCTCAGCGGAAGATCCCTGACCAGCGGCGGGTTGCGTGCCGCTCTGACCTTCGCCCGGCGACTTGGTCGTTTGTGCCCCGGCGGCACCGACGCTCAGGCACATGGCGACGCATGCGGTGACAAACAGCTTCAACTTCATGATTTGATCCTCCGTGACTTGGCATAATGGTTTGCGGTTCAGGCCTGGCACCCCGTATCTGCCGTTCGACGATCTGAAAAACATCATGCTGGGCCACATCTAACGTTGGAGCGGCGTAAAGGTTAGCGTGGTATTCTAGGATGATGCGCCGTGGCAGCGGATGGATGCTGCGGCGCCAAGTCGGATTGATGCCAAACCTGCTGCAGCAAGGGCGGCACCAGGGTCCCGGAGCCCGCCCAGAACAGCAACAGCGCGACAACCAGCGGTTCGAACGGCGAGCCGGTTTTGCAGAGAGGCAACGCCCAGGTTCGGCGGAGCGGCCAGGCAAGCCGCAAGCCGCCCGGTGTTAGTAAGTCCGCGCTCAGATGCGAAAGATAACCGATCGCCAAGGGGTCCACGAGCCACCTTGGCGCGCCACCGCGCAATAGCCCCCAGGTGCAAGCCGCCAACGCCAAGGCCGAATGCGTCACTCCGCGATGCCCAAACGCCAATGCAACTCCAGACGAGAATGGCCGCAACCGCTTACCGAGCCAAGATTTTGGATGGTCGATATCCGGGAGCAGGGAGCCGAGGATTGCGAGGCCCAAATAGGCCGGAGCCGCGGCTGGAAGGCCGAGGTGCGGCGCCGCCACCAGCCAGGCTGCTACCCCAAGTGCGACATGGGACCCCGCCATCATCGGCTTGCAAAGCCTCTTTCCAAACGCTGTCAGACACTTGCACCCGGTATTAGCTGGGCGCAACCCAACGCGGCCGAATGCAATCCAGCCATACTCCACCATGGAGCCAGTTCGTTTTAACTACATGCTAACTCGCATGCGCTACTCAAGGTTGGGTTGCCGGGATTGGGCATCACCGAGGATCATTGAGGACGTGGACCGATGGCGGCGAAAACGTGGAGTGGATCGATCGGCGCCTTCGCATCCAGCGGCAACTGGCTGCCGCAGGCTGCTCCCATTGCTGGTGATTTGGCCATTATTACGGCGGGAACTGTAAGCGCTGCCGGGGTGTTGCCGGGTTCCCTGATCATCGCGCTGAACTCGCTGAACGCTTCGGAGCCCATACTGATTTTGACGGATGGCACGCTGGCGGCGACCTCGCGACTGGATGTCAAGGGGCGCGCGACCTTGCGGCTTCACGGCACCGCCATCAATCAGGGCACGATCACGGCAGGTGGCGGCCCCGGCTTAGTGACCATGCAGATCGGCGAGATGCAGGAGAGCAGCACCGCTAATTTCATCAATACTGGGTCGATTGTGGTAAGCGACACAGCCTTCCAGGTCTTGAGCGGGGGCAATTCAGGTGACCAACTGGAGAATGACGGCACGGTCTCGATCCGTAGCCCCGGCGGCATCGCACAACTGGCCTACGTGTCCGCTAATATCTCCGGTTCCGGCACTGTGCTGCTGGGCAGCTCCGTCACGTTCGAGGCTGCGTCGGCCGTAAGCGCTGGGCAAAACTTTTTCTTCGAGCACGGTTATGGCGGCGCCACGACACTACGGATGGACGCTGGAAAGCTGTTTCATGGTGCAATCAGCGAGTTCGGGACAGCCGACACCATCCAGGTCATAAGCGGTAAATGGGACACGGCCGCCTACGTGCCGACCGATGCGACTGGTGGTCGCTTGACGATGTCGCTGGGCGGGGTTGCGGTCCAGGCGATCGCGTTTAAGGGCTCCTATGTGACCGCCAACTTCCGGCTGCAGCAGTCGGTCCCGTTCGGCAGCAGCCAGGCCTCCACGACCATCACGGTCGATGATTCACTGTTCGACGCGGCCTATTACCTGAAACGCAATCCAGATGTGGCAGCGGCTGGACTGGACCCGTATCAGCACTTCTTGGGCTATGGCTGGCGAGAGGGGCGCGAGCCAAGCCTATTGTTCTCTGACAGCAAGTATCTGGCGGCGAACCCCGATGTGCAGGCGGCTGCGCTCAATCCGTTATTGCACTACGAGGCGTATGGGCGCGCCGAGGGCCGCGCTATATTCCTGTCCGGCGGCGCGGCAGTTGCGGACCTGCTGATTGATCCCGGTTTTTACGACCCGCAGATTGGCGTTTCGCTGATCCCGTCCGGAATCGGCGGGCAGCAGCAGGCGGCTTATAGCTACCATGACACAGGTTGGCAGTGGGGGCTCAACCCGGACGCGCTGTTCGACACGAATTATTATCTGATGCAAAATCTGGATGTGAAGGCGGCTGATGTCGATCCGCTTAGACATTATGAGCAGTATGGCTGGCGCGAGGGACGTGAACCTAGCCTATTGTTCTCTGGAAACAAGTATCTGGCTGCTAACCCGGACGTAAAAGCGGCGGCGATCGACCCGCTTTTGCACTACACCGCTTATGGCCGGGGTGAAGGGCGTATAGCGTCTTTGACGGGAAATGCCGCGACGACTGATCCGCTTGTAGATACCGCCTTTTACGACAAGCAACTCGGTGCCACTCTTGTTCCGACTGGAATAGCGGGACAGCAGCAAGCGGCCGCAAGCTATGATGCCATAGGTTGGCGCTTGGAATTAAATCCAGACGCATTTTTCGACACAAAATACTACCTCAGCCACAACCCGGATGTCACGGCCGCACAGCTCG
Organism: uncultured Alphaproteobacteria bacterium; assembly: GCA_963850595.1. GTDB lineage: Bacteria > Pseudomonadota > Alphaproteobacteria > Acetobacterales > Acetobacteraceae > CAHJXG01. The sequence goes on from CAWKLS010000002.1 coordinate 88,293, forward strand.
ACCCGATCAAGCATTTTGAGCAGTATGGCTGGCATGAGAACCGCAATCCGTCCGCGCAGTTCAGCACGGCGCGTTATCTCGCGGCTTATTCAGACGTGCAGGCGGCCAACATCAACCCGTTGCTGCACTTTCTGGTTTACGGCCAAACCGAGGGCCGTACCGCCTTCGCCGTCTAGATTTGCCGTGAGGCGCCGGCTTTATTCCGTTGCATTTCTCCTGATAAGATATCGAGACTTTTGCAACTTATGGTTTATATATACGGCTCAAAACACGCTGACAGCTAGCAGAATCGACATGATTTTTCTCGACATCCTATTGCATTGCAACCAAATATACCTTGACGGATAAAAGTAGTCGGTTTAGCACGTATAGGTAGTGCAACCTCGTTGTGACCACAATAAAATGGCCGGGTTGCGTGCGGTAAAACGCGCGATCATGCCCAGACAGGACGCAACATGCCGAAAAATCCGCGTTACGGTCATGTCGATTACATCAAAGACGGCTACGTTAATGGTTGGGCAATCGACTCGTTCCGAGGAGAGAGCGCGGCGAGCCTGTTCCTGTTCCTCGACGACGGTCCGGTGGCAAATTTCTTCTGTGACATCGACCGTCCCGACCTGGAAAGTGCCGGGCTGCGTAGTGGCCGCTCAGGCTTCAGCTTCGCCATCCCAGAGCAATACCTGGACGGCGAGCCGCATGCCATATCCGTACGTTTCCATAGCGGCGAATACCTGCTGTTCTCCGACCGCGATGGCGGCATGGCGAACTCGGCGGTCCTGTGCATGCACGCCCCTGTCGGATTTCGCGGCTTCGTGGATGGGCTGACCCACGGCGCCCTGCGTGGCTGGGCCGTGCGGCAGGACCACGGCAGCACGCTCAAGCAGGGCGGCGTTGACGTGTTGGTGCTGCATGACGGGATTGAGGTGGGCCGGGTCAAGACGGACAAGCATCGTGCCGATGTCGCTAAGGCACTTGGCTGCGACCCGCATTGCGGCTTTATGTTTCGACCCCCGGCGCGGTTCCGTGACGGCCGATCCTACACCTTCGAGTTTCGCTTTGCTGGCTCGGGCGCGCAGATAGAGGGCAGTCCCGTATCCTTCGAGTACGCCGGTCATCTTTCCGACACCCGCGTCGCACGCCTGCACAATGTCGTCGAGGACATGAGCACGCAGCTGTGGCGGCTGAAGCGCGAGCTGAAGGATATGATGTCCGAGCGAGTGTTCATGCTGGCCGACTACGATCCCTGGGCTAGGCAATATCACGCTGCACTCCGCTACCGACGGCGGCAGGCGGCATGGCCGATGGATCAACCCCAGCCGCTCATCAGTATTCTCTGCCCGGTTTACCGCCCGCGCTTAACGGATTTTCAGGCGGCCGTCAGGTCCGTGCTGGGTCAGACCTACTCGAATTGGGAACTCATCCTGGTCGATGATTGCAGCAGGTCAAAGGAGCTGACCCAGGCCATCAATGAGTTCTGTGCCAGCGATGATCGTATCCGGGCGGTGCATCAGAAAAAGAATACCGGGATCAGCGGCGCTACAAACACGGCGATTGCGGCAGCGAAGGGCGAATATATCGCCTTGTTCGATCATGACGACCTGCTGCTCGACGTTGCTTTCGAGATCATGATGGAGGCGGCGCTGAAGACGGGCGCACGCCTGCTGTATTCCGACGAGGACAAAATCGACGACTTTGGCCGCTATTCCGATCCCAACCTGAAGGGCGACTGGAATCACCGGCTTATGCTCGGGCAGAATTATGTCTGCCACTTCCTGGTCGTCGAGGCGGAAACCCTCCGCGCGGCGGGGCCGTTGCGTCAGAAGTACGACGGTGCTCAGGACCATGACTTGGTCCTGAGACTGTCCGAGATTGTGGAGCCGGCCCGCATCGTTCACGTGCCGGAGGTTATCTATCATTGGCGCAAAACCCCAGGTTCCACCGCGACGGTCATCTCCGCAAAATCATACGCTGTCGATGCCGGCGCGATGGCGGTGCGGGATCACCTGAAGCGCCAGGGGCACAGCGTCAATGTCTCTGCGATGCTGGGCGTCACGGTTTATCGCGTCGATTGGCTGTTTCGGGAAGAACCGAGCGTTACCGTGATCATCCCGTTCAGAGAGCAACTGGACGTAACCCGGCGCTGCTTGGACCGATTGCTCAACAATACTGACTACAAGAACTTCCAAATCGTGCTGGTCGATAACTGGTCAGCCAGCCGTGAGGCGGCCGCGTTCAGCGCCAAGGTGCAGAAGCACAAGCGTGTGCGGGTCATCCGGGTCGAGGAGGCATTCAACTATTCCCGACTCAACAACATTGCTTGTCTACAGTCGAACAGTGAGTTTTTTGTATTTATGAACAACGACGTGTTCGTTGAGCAGTCTGACTGGCTGCGGCTGCTGGTGAACGAGGCACTCGCTGACAAGACCGTAGCTGCGGTGGGCGCCAAGCTGGTGTTTCCGGACCGCACCGTGCAGCACGGCGGGGTGATTCTGGGCGTCGGCGGTGTCGGTGACCACGCCAACCGCGGTCGCGACATCGACGACCCGTTCTACATGGGACGCGGCATCTGCGCCCAGGAGCTTTCAGCGGTGACGGCCGCGTTGATGCTGTGTCGGGCCGATGTATTCCAGGCGGTAGGCGGTTTTGACGAGAAAGAACTCTCGGTCGCCTACAATGATGTCGACCTATGCCTAAAGCTGCGCCGCGCTGGCAGCAAAGTCATCTATTGCCCCTACGTCGTGGCGGAACATCATGAGTTCGTAAGCCGCGGCGATGATATGAGCGATGTCCATCTGGGCCGCTTCGTTTATGAGGAACAGGTCATGCTGACCCGCTGGGGTCCCGAGATCAAAGCCGATCCGTTCTACAATCCTAATTTTTCCAAGGATGGCGGCATTTTCCAAGAGCTCTCGGTCGCTGTACTGCGCCCAACGATCGCTCAGGACACGCACGGTCATCGGCAAGCCGCGAACGGGCAGGTGGCCATGGCAGCCAGCGCCGACTAAACAGGCTCCGAGAGGGAGCTGGAGCCAAAGCCGCCCGGCGTTAGCCCGATCCGAGCGCCGCCAAAAGCAAACGTGTCACGGCCTCCGGCTGCTCCTGCTGCACCCAGTGCCCCGCATTATCAACCAGATGGCAGCCCAACATACCCGTGCAAGCGACGGTCTGCATCTGCTCGAGCGCGCCAGGCACTTGGTGAATACCCCAATCGCGCGCACCCGCGATGAACCAGGCCGGCACGTCTATCGTGCGGCCAGAGAAAATTTGGTGTTCGGCCTCGAACTCGCCAACAGTCCGGCAACGATACCATTGGAGTCCGCCCTGAAAGCCAGTGCGACGATACTCTCCGCTATAAATCGCGAGCTCAGCGTCCGGCAGCCAGGAGCAAGCCGCGACCGCCGCATCGGAAGGCGCTTCAGCGGCGACCGTGGCCGCCATTCCCAAACCGGCGTCCATCACATAATAGGTGGGCAGCTTCGCCAACTCAGCTGCGGTCCAGGACTGCAGCGGAAATGGGTGATTGCCGGGCCAATCCGCGCTTTTAACGTGGTAATAGGCTCGGAGGAATGCATGCACACCCTGCGACGCCTGCCACATGTCCTCATTCGCAGCGGCGGTCGAATAATACCAATGGTAGTGCTTGCGTGGCCTGTCGAGCGCTGCGAGTTCGTCGTGAATTGTTTGACCTGTGCCGGCCGGACGCGGATGCAGCGCTGTATTAAAAGGCAGGCTCGGTGGCCCTGTGAACGGGGCACTCATCAATATCACAGACTGAAACACGTCGGGACGGACCAGCGCGCACCAGGCTGCGACTAACGCGCCAAAATCATGGCCCACCACTGCGGCAGCCGAGCGGTATCCAAGCGCTGAGACCAAGCCGATCGCATCACGTGTCAGGTTCAATATGCGGAACTGCCGAAGATCGCCGTCGAAGGCCGGATCCCATCCCGTGGTCCGCCCATAACCCCGCTGATCCGGTGCCACGACGTAAAAACCAGCGGCAGCCAGCGGTGCCATGATCTTACGCCAGCTATAGGCCAACTCAGGAAAGCCATGCAGCAGAAGCACGCAAGGCCGCCCGAGTGTTCCGGCCTCTAATACGTGTATCCGCAGGCCGTTAATATCCTCGACAAATCGCGAGCGGATGTCTGGATGCAGGCCCGCGTTCTTCAAGGCGGCAAGCTGGACCACAATACTTCGGGCTCGCGGCTAGTGGCGTTAACGCGCCTTTTCCCGAAAACTTGGAAGCCACCATTTAACGGGCTGCGGCTCCGCCACTTTGGCTACCCGTGGAACCCTTGGCGCCTTGCGTGCTGTCTGCTTCGCTTTTGTGGCCACCGGTATTGGAGACGCGATCAGGAATGCGGGCGCTGGCTGGATAGCCTCGGCTGCGAGGTGTGCCTGAAGTTTGTCCTCGGCCTCCTTGCGGGCTTGGCGTTCGACAGCCAGGGCCTCCTTGTGCGCAAGCTCGGCGTGAGCAATCCTTGTCTGCAGTGCCTGAATGTTGCTCAGCGCCTCCTGCAATGTGCGCCGGGTTGTCCCGTGGGCCGCACGTTCTGCGTCCAACGCGGCATCCAACTCCGCAATGCGAGCTTTGAATGGCGCGGTCGGATCATTGTCACTGCGGCTATTCAGTATAACGACCGGTACGCCGCCATCCTGAACAAAACGATGGCGTGGACGCGCCTGATCTGCGCGTTGTTGCGGCGCTTGTCGGGACGGACCCTGTAGGCCGAGCGCTCGGCGCATGCGGCTTTCGGTGGATTGACTGTCATTTTGAGACAGGGGGAGATTTTCGTCTGAGTCGGGCATCCGCTCTCATGTGGCTATAGATTTTCAGGAAACACGGCTTCAGTCTGCGCTTATAAACCAGCCAATCGGAGCATGGTTTCCTATCAGTGCGCCGAGGCCGGTCATTAAACACCGAATCGTCTCGGTCAGGTCGGGATATAGGCTGAACACCGCAATATGTCCACCAAACCTTGTGGAACAGAGGTAAGACGTTGCGTTGTCCGTATCCAGCCTAATGTCGTTCACCCAAGGCAGCGTCCAATGCGGCCAAAATAGCCGTCACGCGATTACGGTTTACCCCAAAGTCGTAATGGCCCTTGAGGCTGTAGGAATACAGCACCAAGGCACTCTGGCCATCCTTCAACCGTAACACTTGCGTCAACACGACATCTGGAAAGCCAAACACCCGGCTTCGCACCACATAATCTGCGCGCAGTCGGCCGCCATCAAATGCCAGCGCCGTCGTCCGCGGACGGGCCATGATCACGGCTTGCACCGCCGCAAGAAGCTGTTCCGGTGAAACGTCGGTACTGCCGGGTTGGCAAATCGGGAATTGGTGCAAATCCCGCCGGACCAGCAAGGCAGCTATTGGGTGAGGAGGGCCGCCGAAGGTTTGCGAGATCCCTAGGGGCGGATGATGCAGCCTCCTCAACACCACACCCTGCCACAAGTAGGCTTATAGCGAGAGTCAGGTAACCTGCAACACCTGGCATACCTCACGGGCCTCCGATTCAACTATGCGCAGGATGAAAGTGCGATGTCTTGTAATGCTATAATCAAGAAAAAGCAATGTAGAAGCTAAACGCTAACAAAAACTGCATCATTAAACATTATGTCAATTTTGCATTAACGATGTATTTTGCATGTACAGAAGCTAATGGAATGGAGAACTAGAATGCAGTGCCAGAAAGAAAGCCAGCTAAGACCTCAAAACACTATCTTAAACGTATCGAAACACAACTCTTTAATGTCAAGATCATTTAACTTAGGCAGGACATTTCCAAGAATATAGAATCTCAGGCCAGGTTACTACCCGGCCTGAGAATTAACTTAAACTACATCGCCCTTCGGCCAGCGACAGCATGATATATCCACAGAACAACAATCGCCCCAATAATCGCGACGATCATGCTATAGATGTTAAGCCCCGTAACCGGCGCCGCACCAAAAGTGGTAAACAGAAAACCACCCACAAAAGCTCCGACAATTCCAAGGACGATGTCGAGAACGACACCCTGACCACTGCCGGCATAAAGCTTACTGGCGATAAAGCCAGCGACGAGACCCAAGACAAGCCACGCGATGATGGACATAGGTTGGTTTCCTTTGCAGGCCGTTGTTGAAGTAAACCCGGCATACATCGGGTTCAAAGCTGCCAACGCATCCCATGACCCATCGTTGCCGACCCCAGGGAAAATACCCGCGCCAGATCGATCTGCCTACCGCCCTATACGGTCACGATCGAGCCGCCATCAATTCGCAGGTTAACCCCGGTGATGAAGCTCGCCTGCTGGGAACACAGGAACAGCACCGCCGCAGCAACCTCATCCACCTCACCCCGCCGCTGCAGTTCGAGCGTGGGGCGCTCCTCCCTGAGAAAGCTCTCGATCGCCTCATCAAAGCTAGTGTCTTTCTCCTTCGCGCGCTTCTCCATCATCGCGTCGGTCATCGCGCTCGCGACGAACGCCGGGCTGACGGCATTCACCAGGATGCCGTGCTTGGCGTAGGTCTTCGATAGCCCCTTGGATAAATTGAGGATCGCAGCTTTGATGGCGCAATTCGGCAGCTCGTCAGGATAGGGCTGCTCTGCGTCCTCCGACCCAAACAGCACGATGTGCCCGGTCTTGCGCTCCATCATGTGCGGCACAAACGCGCGGACAATCCTTACGGCGCCCATCAGGTCAATCTGCAACGCACCCAGCCACGCATCGTCGTCAATCGTATGAAACGGCCCGGTCGGCCCAGTGACGCCCGCAGCGTTCACCAAAACGTCAACATACCCAAAGTGCTTCAAAGCAATGTCGCGCAACCGCTCGACCGAGGCATTCTGTGTCAAATCGGCGGCAACAGCATAAACCTCCCCATGCCCGGCCAACTCCTGGGCAGCCTTGCCGATGTTGTCTTCGGCCTCGTCGCTGATGACGACCCGCGCGCCTTCATCCAGCAGCATGCGTGCAATTGCGAACCCCATCCCAGAGTCGGCGCCCATAATGATTGCAGTGCCCCTTAACCGATAATCCTTGACTTACTCAAAACCTATCGGTCCGCGGAATGCTGAGTAGCTCTTAAGGACGGGCCGCTGTCCCGCAGCCTAGAAGCGGGTGTCTCAGTCATGTTTCAGCGTTTCCTGGGCATGGCACGCGGCGTGCGACAGATGGCCGCCGTCGTAAACGCTGGCGATGCGCTGATTACGCGCATCGCCGAAACCCTGAAAAGCTTCTAGGCACCGCCCCAGTTCATTGTCAGGCCGCCATCTATGACCCAGGTCTGCCCGGTCACATAATCGCCGTCGTCAGACGCCAGAAACAGCACTACCCGCGCGATTTCCTCCGGCTGCCCAGCGCGATGCCACGGGATGGCCGCCATCGACTTCTCAGCTTTTTCCGGGTTGTCCAGTGTTTCTTGGGTCATCGGCGTCTCGATCAGGCCCGGCGCCACGTTGTTCACGTTGATGCGGTCTTCCGCCAACTCCCGGGACAGGCTGCGGGTCAACGAACCGATGCCGGCCTTGGCCATGCCATAGGGCGCACTCCCGGGTGTCGGCAGATGCTGCGCGACCGAGCTTATGGTGACGATCCGGCCCTTGCCGCCGTGGGCGCGACGCAGGCGGATGAAGGCGCGGGCGCAGAACAGTGGACCCATCAGGTCGGTACGCAGGATCTGCTCTAGTTTTGCGTCCTCCATCTCGGCGACCGGCATGCCGCCCATGCCCTTGCCGGCGTTGTTCACCAGGATGTCGAGGGTGCCGAGGCCCTTCGCCTGCTCGAACAATGCCGCAACCGATGCCGGGTCGCCAACGTCGCATTGCACGACCAATGCCCGGCGTCCGGCCGCCTCAATGAGGCGCTTCGTCGCTTCGGCACCCGACTGATCGGTGTGGTAGCCGATGCAGACATCGGCGCCTTCCTGGGCAAAGAGTGCGGCCGTAGCTTGGCCAATGCCGGAGTCCGCGCCGGTAATCAGGGCAACCTTGCCTTGCAGCTTCATCGTATCTCGCTCTCTTCAAAGATCAGCCCAGCAACGCGTATGGGCGGTTCGCTCGGGCCGTTGGGGATAGGGATAGGGTCTTCGGCCGGCGGTTCCTCGACTGGCGCCGGGTCATCCGGATCATGTCCCGGCGGGATTTGCTGACCCGGCGGTGGAATAGGATCTGGAATCGGGCTTGGCTGCTGCATGTGCAGGGACATGCGATCTCCTTTCACGGTGCGGGCGCATCGGATGATGTGCACCAGCAACACGTCCGCGGCGACCGGGTTGTCAGGGATCCGTATTTTCGCTCATTTTTGTCCGCCAGAAATCGTTACGGCGACTTGCTGGCGATGCGCCAGACGGTGCCAGTGGCGTCCTCGCTGACCAGCAGCGACCCGTCCTGGGTGACCGTCACGCCCACCGGGCGGCCCCAGACCTTGTTCTGGCCAATGACGAAACCCGTGGCGAAATCCTCATATTCGCCGGTCGGCACGCCGTCGCGGAGCCGGATGCGGACCACTTTATAGCCGGTCACCGCCGACCGGTTCCACGAGCCATGCAGCGCCACGAACAAGTCGCCCCGATACCCCGCCCAGGTGCCGTCGGCCGGATAGATGGTGAGGCTCAATGGCGCCGAGTGCGGCTGGATCAGCACGTCGGGCATGGTGACGTGCGTCGCGAGCTCGGGATGCTTGCCGGGGTGACGCGGGTCCGGATGCCCGCCGATGTAGTACCATGGCCAGCCGTAAAACGCTGCCGGCTGCACCCGCGTCACGTAGTCTGGCGGCAAGTCATCGCCCAGGCCGTCACGCTCGTTCACCGCGCACCACAGCGTGCCATTCGGCTGCATGGCTAGGCCGACGCAGTTGCGTATGCCCGTCGCGAACGGCCGGCCGCCGTGGCCTTCTGGGTCATACTCGCGCACTTCAGCCCGGCCCTCCTCGCCTTGGTCGGACACGTTCGACGCCGAGCCGATCGAGACGAACATGTGGCGACCGTCCGGGCTGAACGCCACGTCGCGCGTTGAGTGCCCGCCGCTCGGCAGGTCGGCCACCACCACCTGCGCCGGTCCGGAGGCGTGCAGTTCGCCCGGAGTATAAGGGTAGCGCACGACCCGCTCGGTCTCCGCGACATAGACGAAGCGCGGCGTGGGACCTAGCGGCCAGAACGCGATGCCGAACGGGCCCTCAAGCCCGGCCGCAAACACCGAGGCCTGACTGCCGCGCAGCACGCGGATTTGGCCGGCGCCAGTCTCGGCCAGGAACACGTCACCGTTCGGCGCGGTCCGCAAGGTGCGCGGCTGCTCCAGGCCAGACAGCAGCAGCGTCGCCTCGAAGCCGGCGGGAACGTTCAGCGTGGCGCCGGGCGGGCGAGGCACGATGCCGGGCGAGTGGGCGGCCGAACGGGTCTCGAATGGTTTCGGCAGTGCGCCCGAGTCGATGCGATGCCGCTCGCCAGGCATGTCCCCAGAAATGCCTATGGACGCCTCTCCCGCGCCGCCGCACAGCGCCAGCGCAAGCAGTAGTACATTGTAACGCATAGGTTTCTCCAGATCGAGGCGGCAATTCCTAGCTGGGCGCGACCGGCGCCGAAAGCTAGTCCTGGACTTGCGACCCCGGCCTGCCGCATGAGGAGGGCGGCGTTCCCCAGGCGCTTTGTCCAAACCCATAGCGCTTTGTCCCAGATGTGGAGTCCGACCATGCCCGCGCTCGACCATCCCTCCGCAGCCGGCCTTTCCACGACTCCCAACACGCTTACGCCCTCCTCCCAGGGTGGGCTCACGCCGCTGTCCCAGGACGCGCTGACCCCTATCGCGACGTTCATCTGGCAGCAAAAATACCGGCTCCGGCAGGCCGACGGCACTCCCGTCGATCGGGAGATCGTCGATACCTGGCGCCGGGTGGCGAACGCCCTCGCGCAGCCGGAAGCCGACCCGGCGCTTTGGGCCGAGCGGTTCGTAGCGGCGATGGACGGGTTCCGCTTCATCCCCGCCGGCCGCATCATCGCCGGCGCCGGCAGCGGCCGCCGGGTGACGCTGTTCAACTGTTTCGTCATGGGCGAGATCGAGGACGACCTCGGCAGCATCTTCGCCAATCTGCGCGAGGCGGCGCTGACGATGCAGCAGGGCGGCGGCATCGGCTATGACTTCTCAACGCTGCGGCCCAAGGGCGCACTGGTGCGCGGAGTGGGCGCGGATGCGTCGGGACCATTGTCGTTCATGGACGTCTGGGACGCGATGTGCCGCACGATCATGTCCGCCGGCGCACGGCGCGGCGCCATGATGGCGACGCTGCGCTGCGACCATCCGGACATCGAAGCCTTCATCGACGCGAAGCGCGAGCCGGGCCGGCTGCGCAGCTTCAACCTGTCGGTGCTGATTACCGACGCCTTCATGGCGGCGGTCGAGGCGGACCTGGACTGGGCACTGGTGTTCGACGGCCACGTGTTCCAGACGGTCAAGGCGCGGGCGCTGTGGGACCGCATCATGCAGGCGACCTTCGCCTACGCTGAGCCCGGCGTGCTGTTCATCGACCGGATCAACGCTCGCAATAACCTCGCTTATTGCGAGACGATCCACTCGACCAACCCGTGCTCCGAGCAGCCGCTGCCGCCCTACGGCGCCTGTCTGCTGGGATCGGTGAACCTGAGCCGCCTGGTGCTCGACCCGTTCACCAAGTCCGCGCGCCTCGATGAGGCGGTGCTCGACGACCTGGTCGCCACCGCAGTGCGCATGCTGGACAACACGATCGACGTCTCCGGCTTCCCGCTCGAGGAGCAGCGGCAGGAGGCGTATGCCAAGCGACGGATCGGCCTGGGCGTCACCGGGCTGGCGGACGCGCTCATCATGTGCCGCGAGACCTACGGCTCAGACGCGGCGGTGGCGCTGGCGGACCGCTGGACCGCACGGATCAACCGCGCGGCCTATCTGGCGTCGGCGGCGTTGGCGGCGGAAAAGGGTGCGTTTCCGCTCTATGACCGCGACGCCTATCTCGCCGGCGAGACCGTGCGGGGGCTGGATGCCGACGTCCGTGCGGCGATCGCCGAGCATGGCATCCGCAACGCGCTGCTGACCTCGATCGCGCCAACCGGGACCATTTCGCTTTGGGCGGACAACGTGTCGAGCGGGATCGAGCCGATCTTCGCCCTGGCCTACACGCGCCGGGTGAAGAATCCGGACGGCACATTGCGGGAGGAGGAAGTTTCGGACCACGCCGTCCGCCGCTACCGCGCGCTGTTTGGGGCGGAGGCGGAGCTGCCGGGCTATTTTGTCACTGCGCAGACGCTCACGCCGCGCGACCACGTGTGGATGCAGGCGGCGGTGCAGCGCAATGTGGACAGTGCGATTTCGAAAACGGTGAACTGCCCGGAGGATATCAGCTTCGAGGCGTTTAAGGACATATACCTCGACGCCTATGCGAGCGGCTGCAAGGGCTGTACCGACCTACCGCCCGAACGCGATCACCGGGTCGGTGCTGGAGGTAACGCCGCCAGACAAACCAACGTTAGTGGAGCCGGTTGTCCCGGCTCACGGCCTGTCGGAGCCGCTGCATCGTGAGGAGAAGCTGACCGGCGCCACCTACAAGCTGCGCTGGGCAGACAGCGAGCATGCGCTGTATGTGACAATCAACGACATCGAGCAGGACGGCCATCGTCGTCCGTTCGAGATCTTCATCAATTCCAAGAACATGGACCACTACGCCTGGGTGGTCGCCCTGACCCGGATGATCAGCGCCGTGTTCCGCCGCGGCGGCGACGTGGCGTTCGTGGCGGAGGAGCTGAAGGCGGTGTTCGATCCGCGCGGCGGTCAGTGGCAAAACGGCCGTTACGTGCCGTCGCTGATCGCGGCGATCGGCGGCATCCTGGAGCGGCACATGGTCGCGACCGGCTTTCTACCCGCTTTGGGGGGAGAAGCGGAGCCGGCACTGGCGTTCACCGGCGCCGCTGACCGGCCTCTCGGCCCGCTCTGCCCAAAATGCAGCCAGCCCGGCCTGGTTAGGGAAGCGGGGTGCCTGAGCTGTCATCATTGCGGCTGGTCGAAGTGCGAATAGGCGTCCGGACGCCAGGAGTTAGAAGCCGAGGGTCAGCGACCGCTCGCAGCGCGCAGGCCGAGCCTGCTCATCCAGCTATCTGTCAGCATCGGCAGGCGGGCAATTCCCGATAGCCGCAGAAACCGCCCGACCGGCGTGATTTTGCCGGAGCGTGCCGGGACGTCCGGACCACGGTCATCGCGATACGTCGTGCGAAACTGCCGCAGGAAGACGACCCGCCCGTCGCTGCCCATGCTCGGCAAACGGGTGACGATCGGACCCGCCGAGGTGACCATGACGGCAAACCCCGCCAACAGGACAATGGGGAAGGTGGCCAGCAATGCGATCGTGCACCCTGCGCGGATGGCCCAATCCGCGTCGCCAATGCCTGACGTCTGCCCCGGCGCAGTGTCTGCAGCCGGGTGAAGCTCGATGCTGTTGCGGCCTGTGACTAAGCCCGGCCTAATGTGCGGTGCCATACCATTCGTTCCGGTGACAACTAGCCCAGATGCCTAGTAGCACATCAATCGTAACGTTACGCCATATTTCGTTTGATAAACGCCAAAATTGTTGTTTCGCAATATAAAACAGGGTCGCATTGACCTACTGTCCGGCAATCGCGTTGATAAGCGGGAAACCCACTGCCAGGAGGGACCGCATGGCGGTTCAGTATGAAGCGAGCGTGCCCCAGGCCGCCCATCAGCAAACCCAGCAGCAATACGAGCAGACAGTCTCAACCGGCGGGATCAGCTATCTCGAAGCCGGATTCCCAAATGCGGCGCCGATCGTATTCCTGCACGGGATCGGCGGCGCGGCGCGGATGTTCCATGCCCAGCTCGACCATTTCGGCGCATCCTATCGGGCAGTGGCCTGGAACATGCCCGGTTACGGCAACTCGAGCCCGTTGCCGCTGGTGTCGGTCGATGCGCTTGCCGCCGCGTTGGCCGGGTTCATCGAGGAACTCGGCTTGCATCGCCCCGTGCTGGTCGGCCACAGCCTCGGCGGCATGATCGTCCAGCGCCTGCTGACCAAGGCGCCGTACATCGCCCGCGCCGTGGTGCTGGCGCAGACCAGCGCCGCTTTCGGCAGCCGCGACCCGGCCTGGCAGGCGGAGTTCCTGTCGGCGCGGCTCGGGCCGCTGGACGCCGGTCACCCCATGGCGGCGCTGGCGTCAGCAATGGTGGCTGAGATGGTCGGCCCGGACGCCGATCCGGCGGGCATTGCCTTGGCGCGCGACTGCCTGGCGCAGACGCCGGACAGCACCTATCGCGACAGCATTATGGCGATGCCGGGTTTCGACTGCCGCGCCGCTCTGGCGGACATCGCCGTGCCCGTCTTGGCGCTCTCCGGCACGCTGGACACCGCCGCCCCGTCCTCCGGGATGCAGCGCATGGCCGCCCGCATCCCCGGCGCGCAGTTTGTTGCGCTAGAGGGCGCCGGGCATCTCGCCTACCTCGAACAGCCGCAGGCGTTCAACGCGGCCATTGAGCAGTTTCTCCAGGGATTATAGCAAAGGCTGTCACTCTCCGGCTGACCGCTGCCAAGCGGGCTGGAGCGTCCGGCCGAATAGCTGTATGCCACGAGGGGCAGTAAGCGTACCCACGGCGAGCGGAGAGGCCGAATGAACATCCATGAATACCAGGCGAAAGAGCTGCTGCGCGGCTATGGCGTGGCGGTTCTGCAGGGTTTCGTCGCCTGGACGCCCGAGGAGGCGGCGCTCGCGACTGAAAAGCTGCCCGGCCCCGTCTATGTCGTGAAGTCGCAGATCCATGCCGGCGGCCGTGGCGCCGGGCATTTCGCGCATGATCCCACCGGCAAGGGTGGCGTGCGCCTGGCCAAATCCGCCGCCGAGGCGCTGGAGGCGGCGCAGGCGATGATCGGCAACGTGCTGGTCACCAAGCAGACCGGCGCCGCCGGCCGCCGGGTCAGCCGCGTGTATGTCGAAGCCGGCTGCGACATCAAGCGCGAGCTGTACCTATCGCTGCTGGTCAATCGCGAGACGTCGCGCGTCACCATCGTCGCCTCGACCGAGGGCGGCATGGAGATTGAGCACGTGGCGGAGACCCAGCCCGACCGGATCATGCGCGTCGCCGTGGACCCGGCCTCCGGTATTTCCGCATTCCACGCCCGCAAGGTCGCCTTCGGCCTGGGCCTTGAGGGCAAGCAGGTCGCGTCCTTCACCAAATTCGTATTGGCGATGTATCGCGCCTTCACCGAGCTCGACTGCGCCATCGTCGAGATCAACCCGCTTGTGGTGACCGGGGCCGGCGACATCATTGCCCTCGACGCCAAGGTGAGCTTCGACGACAACGCGCTGTATCGGCAGCCGGACCTTGAGAAGCTGCGCGACGAGGCGGAGGAGGATCCAAAGGAGCTGGAGGCCGCCAAGTACAGCCTGAACTACATCGCGCTCGACGGCACGATCGGCTGCATGGTGAACGGCGCGGGCCTCGCGATGGCGACGATGGACATCATCAAGCTGTATGGCGGCGCTCCAGCAAACTTCCTCGACGTCGGCGGCGGCGCCACCAAGGAGCGGGTGACGGCAGCGTTCAAGATCATCCTGTCCGACCCGCACGTCGAGGGCATCCTGGTCAACATCTTCGGCGGCATCATGCGCTGCGACGTCATCGCGGAGGGCGTCATCGCCGCCGCCCGCGAGGTGAGCCTCGGCGTGCCGTTGGTGGTTCGGCTGGAGGGCACCAACGTCGATCTCGGCAAGGAGATCCTAGCCAAATCCGGCCTGCCGATCGTCAGCGCCGACAACCTGGCCGACGCCGCCGAGAAGGTCGTCCGCGCCGTGAAGGAAGCCGCATAATGGCCGTGCTCGTCAACGCCGACACCCGCGTCATCACCCAGGGCTTCACGGGTGCGCAGGGCACTTTCCATTCTGAGCAGGCCATCGCCTATGGCACCAAGGTCATGGGCGGCGTGACACCGGGCAAGGGCGGCAGCCAGCACCTGAACCTGCCGGTGTTCGACACCGTGACGCAGGCGCGAGAGGCGACGGGCGCCACGGCATCGGCGGTCTATGTGCCGCCGCCATTCGCCGCCGACGCCATATTGGAGGCGATCGACGCCGAAATCCCGCTTATCATCTGCATCACCGAGGGTATCCCGGTGCTCGATATGGTGCGGGTGAAACGGGCGCTGTCCGGCACGAAGTCGCGGCTGATTGGGCCGAACTGCCCCGGCGTCATCACGCCCGAGGCATGCAAGATCGGCATTATGCCCGGCCACATCCACCGCCGCGGCACGGTCGGCATCGTCAGCCGCAGCGGCACGCTGACCTATGAGGCCGTCAGCCAGACCACCGCGGCGGGCCTTGGTCAGAGCACCTGCGTCGGCATCGGCGGCGATCCGGTGAAGGGGACCGACTTCATCGAGGTGCTGGAGATGTTCCTGGCCGACCCGGAGACGCAGAGCATCATCATGATCGGCGAGATCGGCGGGCAGAGCGAGATCGACGCCGCCGAATTCATCGCCCGCACGAAAACCAAGAAGCCCGTCGTCGGATTCATCGCCGGTGCTACGGCGCCGCCGGGCCGGCGCATGGGTCATGCGGGCGCGGTGATCAGCGGCGGCAAGGACACGGCAGCGGCCAAATTTGAAGCTATGCGCCAGGCCGGCATCCACGTCGCCGAGAGCCCGGCGGCACTCGGCAGCACGATGATCCGGGCTTTGCAGGGTTGATGTGTCGAGTGTTGCGCTTCCAAGAAAGCCATCTCGACCGTAGGGTGGGTGAAACCCACCGTCTCGCGGGCCGCACAATGGCGGGTTTCACCCACCTTACGCGAGGCCGCTCGGCCCATTGGAGGCGCTTCGAGAAAACGTTGCACTAGTTTGCAAGCTGTGAGCCGCGTGACCGGTTTTCATGCCGCGTCAGCCAGGCATTGAGCAGCATGTGCGGTAGCGTAAGCGCTGCAAGGACCTGGAGGGTCAATGACAGCAGGCGCGAGGGGATGGGGCCATTGTAAAACGGCCAAAGTCCAGCGCCGATCAGCAGCGTCAAGACAGTGATCGGCAACGCGAGCAGGATGGCGCTGCGTCCGTTCCGGATCCTGGGAGCGCGGGCGGGATTGCGGATTAGGGCGGCGGTATGCGACGGAGCGTGCACGCCCACGAAATAGATCGCGAACGCTGTCAGCGGCGGCAGCACGACGAAGACGACGGCCAGCAGGCACGGCACGATCAGTGCGCGCCCGCGTCCACGCAATACGCTGCAGCCAATCCACGCCATGGCCAATGCAAGCCACGTCAGCGAGGCGGTCCAAAGCCAATCCGGCGGTTGCGGCAGCGGTATTTCCGCGACCGTTGCGAATACGGCGGTCGTGGCGGCCGGATGGACCAGCATCGACATGGCGATCGGCAGGCCGCCCCGCATCAAGGCCTCGAGATAAGCACCAGGCTCGGCATCCTCGATGCCGAAATGCCAGACCGAAGCCGCCAGGAAGGCCGCAAGGGTCGATATCGGTGCCAAGTGCCAGGCGAGAAGCACCAGCGCAAACAGGCTGAGATAGGGCAGCGAGAAGGCTGGGAACCAGGCCCAGCCGAGCCGTGGCCGCAGGATTGCCCGGGCGATCTCGCCATCCAGCGCCCCATGCGGGACGCCGAGCATGATGATGGCGAGGAGTGCACAGACATGTTGCGAGCCCAGTGGCAGGACCGCGCTGACTGCCAAGGTCGGTCCCGCAAGCAGGACCGGCCAGGAATGTAGGCGCGAGACGGCTACCGGCCGCCGCTCGACCAATGTTGCGGCCAGGCCCATCTTTTTAGGCGGCTTTGCGTAACGGTGCCGTGCGCCCAGTCTCCGCCAGGTCACGCTCGGTGGTCTTGGCGTCCGACGCGACGGTCATCAATCCATAGACGACCTTGGAGACCACATCGAGGATAGCGATGCCCAAGACGCTGGCGGTATCGCCAATGTAGTCGAGTCCGTCAGGCGCCACGGCGAGGATCACCGGGTAGATCAGCCACAGAACCGACAGGATCATCGCGTTGCGGCGGTATGTCGCCTGGACGTCATCCCGCTCCAGCGCATTGGCCTGCAACTGCGAGACCCAGATGACATAGTAAACGCCCAGGAAGGCAATGCAGGAAACCATGAACCAGGTCCACTTGATCCAAGCGACCTCGGAAGCGCCGAAGAACAGCGCCGTGAAGATCATCAGGAGATCGGCGAGCACGACGCCAGCGATCGCTCCGGCGCGCTTTGGTCCGGAGTGCATGGCGGTCATGGACAGCGTCACCAGCAGCAGCGGCGTGGTGAACGTCCAGTCGATATAGCGGGCGAAGTAAAAGACGCGTCCGGTGCCGGTTCCAACCGCAGCAGCGTCGGCGCTCAAGGTAATCGCGCCCTGGCCGGTGGCCATAGCAAAGTAAGAACAGGCGGCGATGATAGGCACGATGCCGTGCAGCACCGTATGCAGCTCCTCAGCGGCAGTCCGACGTTTGCCGGTCACCAGAATCAACAGGCCGCCGCCAGTCATAATGAGCGTTGTCAGCCAAAGTATCGTATGCGGATCCATGCGTTGTGCTCGTCATAGTTGAAGCGAGCACATAAAGCAGAGTAGAGGACGCGGAGTTTGCGGGTTTGCCGCATAAGTGAACTTACTTAATGGTGATGCAAAACTGGACGGGCTCGCGTGAAAGAACGTCTGCCGTTCTTTATACCCCAAAGTGTTTGTGCAATTGTTGCGATAGCATCAATTGGACCGTGGGCATCGATCGCCACGAGGTCAGCCGGATGGCCGGGTGCGATGCCATACTTGGGCAGCCGCAGCAGCCGCGCCGCCGACCCCGTGATCATGTCCAGGCACCCCGCCAGCTCCGCCGGACGCGCGACATGGCACACATTGGCATACAGGTTCGCCATTCGGATCAACGAGCCGTCGCCATACGGTGTGAACGGGTTCAGCACGTTGTTGGTCGCGAGCGAACACGTTACCCCGGCGCGCCGCAGCGGCTCGGCTGGCACCACGCCGCGCGGAATGGCGTGATCGTGGCTGCGGCCCATCAGATAGAGGTCGGTCGATGGCAGGACCGTCACCGCCACCCCGGCGCGGGCCAGTTGCGCTGCGAGCCCATCATACTGCGCCCGCGGCACCAATGAGAGCTGCGTCGCGTGACCCACCGCGACCCGGCCGCCCCAGCCATACTCCTCGGTCTTGCGGCACACATATTCGATCTGCATGCCGTCCGTGGTCTCGGCGAGGTCGAGGTGCATGTCGATATCGACGTCGAACTCGCGCGCGATGGCGAAAATGCGGTCGATCTGGCCGCGCGGGTCGGTGTCGGTGTAGGGCGCCGCGCCGAGCACCTTGGCGCCGCTGCGCAAGGCCTGGATCAGCAGTTCCTCAGTCCCCGGGTTGTTGAGCAGGCCCTCCTGCGGGAACACGCAGAGCTCCATATCGACGGCCCAGGCGTAGTCCTGCGCCAACCGGCTCACGCCCTCGAAGCCCGCCATGCCGATCACGGGATCCAGCTCGACATGGGCGCGGACGTGCATCGTGCCGTGAGCGATGCAGCGCTCAAGCGTCTGCCGGCCGCGCGCATAAACGTCCTCGGCAGTAAATCCCCGCTTGGCGATGGCTGTCTCCCGCACCGCCTCGGCGAGCGTGCCCTCCTCGGCGCGGCAGCGGTCCAGAATGCAGGTCTTGTCGAGGTGGATGTGCGTCTCGATCAGGCCCGGCACGACGAGGCAGCCCTCGGCGTCGAGCTCTGGGCCGTCACCTGGTAAAGTGGGCTCGATGGCGGCGATGCGGCCGTTCGCAATGCCGACATCGCGGGTGCGCAACTCGTCCCCGTCAAGGATACAGGCGCGGCGCACAACAAGATCAAGCATCGGTCCGCTGCTATCCCGCCGAAGCCGCGCTCAGGTCGCGCGGCGCTTGCCGAACAGTTCCAGCCGCAGCGAGATCAGGTCAAAACCGAGCTGCTCGGCAATCGAGCGGATCAGCTTCTCGTGCTCGGCGTTCTTGAACTCCAGCACATGGCCGGTCTCGACGTCGATCAGGTGATGGTGCTGGCCGTGATCGGTCGGCTCATAGCGGGAGCGCCCGTTGCCGAAGTCGCGGCGGTGCAGGATGCCCTTCTCCTCGAACAGCCGTACAGTTCGATACACCGTGGCGATCGAGATGTGGGCGTCGAGCTGGACAGCGCGGCGATACAGCTCCTCGACGTCCGGATGGTCTTCGGCTTCAGACAATACGCGGGCGATGACCCGGCGCTGACCGGTCATCTTCAGCCCGTGCTGCACGCATAGCCGCTCGATGCTCTGTCCCGCCGGGTCGAATTGCGGGGCCACCAGCTTTGCCGGACGTGCGGTGGCGGCCTTTGGCCTGACGCCGCCCTGCCGTGCCAGATCGCTCAATCGAACACTCCGATCTCCAGCGCCCGGAGAGTCCAGGCGCAGAGCCTTCTTTGCGCCCGGGCGGCTGTTGGCGTCAAATACGATGTGGCTCCCTAGCACGTTGTGGCGCAGTGATGATCGGGTGTGATCCGGCCAAGCTCGACGAAGACTTTGCCGACGCAGCCTGGGGCGATGCGGCCCGGCCAGCCACCAGCAATGCCGCCAACGTCGCGCCATACACCGCAAGTTGCAACCCCGCCGGGCGGTCGGTGTAGCCGATCAAAGCGTGCAGCGCGCGGCCGATGATGCTCTTTTGATCCAGCACGGCCGAGCTGTCCCAAATCTGAGCGCCCCAGGCCGGCAGCAGGTCGGCCTGGATCAGGAACCCCGCCGCCTGCGCCGCCATTCCGGCCGCCAGAAGCGACAGCATGACGTTGGTGACGCGGAAAAGCTGCCGCGTTGGAATGCTGACCAGCCCGCGATACAGCAGGCCCGCGACCGCGCCGCCGCCCAGCAGGCCCAGGACGCCGCCACCCAGCAATGCCAACCCGCCATCGCCGCCGACCGTGAGGCCATACAGGAACAGCGCGACCTCCGACCCCTCCCGCAGCACCGCAACACCGACCACGACCGCGAGCGCCATCAGGGTGCGGCTGCCGTCCGAGACGCTGCGGCCGAGCGCCTTCATCTCGCCGGCCATCTCCCGCCCATGCCGCGCCATCCAGACGTTGTGCCAGCCCAGCATCACGGCGGCGATCAGCAGGATGGCGGCATTGAACACTTCCTGTCCGGCGCCCTGCATGGTCTCGCCGATCGCGCCGGCGAACACCGCGACCAAGCAGGCGCCCAGCAGCCCGCCGAGCACGCCGCCCGCCACCCATCCGGCGCGCCCGGCCACGCCGCGGGTGGCGCTGAGCACGATGCCGAGGATCAGCCCCGCCTCGAATACTTCGCGAAATACGATCAGCGCGCTTGCCAGCATGGCGCTATTCTCCGGTTGCGATCAGCACGCCGCGCGCCTGATCCTGGTGGAACTCGTCGGCGAACGGATAGTGCCCGGCGGTCAGCGGTCCCAGCCGGATCGAGGCCTCGCGCCCGGCGGAGATGATCTTCTCGGCGCCGAGCTCACGGCTTTCGAACTCGGCCGGGGTGTCGTCGGCATTGTGCACGATCAGGATCAGGCGCTTGCCGGCGGGAACCGCAAGTTCGGGCGGATCGAAGATGTGGTTCTTGAGCGTCAGGCGGAACGTCACCGGATCGTCGGCCCGGACCGGGACGGACATTGCCATCAGGGTGGCGAGGGCGGTGACGCCCGTCAAATAGACCCGCATGGAAGACTTCCTGAAGTTGTTGCAAGCGACTCTCATTTGCATTATCCCGCTTCTAGATGCAAGTGATTTGCAATTGGGGGTGTGCGATGCGGCAGACGACACTATGGGGCGGCTTGGCGGTCGCGGCGGCCGGAACGATGCTCGCGGCGACGCAGCCAACCGGCGCTGCGCCGGCCCTGCGGCCCGATTTCACCGCCGCGATCTGCAGCGCCCGTCCGCCCCGCCTGGTGCACGCCTACGCCCGCGGCGTCGAGTTCGTGGCACCGGGCACGGTCACCGCCGTCGCCGACGCGGCGATCTCCAGCGAGGACCACGCCGAGCTGCTGTTCAAGATGGGCCTGCTGGAGGGTCACTTGATGGTCGGGCGCGAGCTGATCGACGCACGCCAGACCCAACTGGCGCTGCCGCATTTCGGCCACCCCATCCGCGAGCTATACGACGACATCGCTGTCGAGCTGCAGCGTCGCGGCGTCACCGGCTTCGACGGCGAGCTGATCGCGCTCGAGGCCCTGGCCGCCGGCAAGCCGACCGACCCCGCGACATCAGCGCAATACGACAAGGTGATCCGCATCATCGCCGCCGTGCGCGCCACCGTGCCGGCCGGCCTGCTGGACAATGAGCGCTTTATGCTCGGCGTGCTGGGCGAGATCGCGACGATCTCGGCCGAGGACTACAGCGAGGCGATCGAGGGCGGGCGGATCGAGAAGCCGGTCGAGTACCACGACAGCCGCGGCTACCTGGAATACGCCGATAAGGAGCTGCGGCGGCTGGAGGGGCGGCCCGGCCTGCGCGGGTCCCCGGGCCTCGTGCTGGCGCGCGCCAAGCTCGTGGAAATGCGCGCTGTCACCGGGGCGTTACTACCGCCGGAGCGCCCGCTGCTGTCCGTCGCCGGCTACAAGGCCATCGTCGCGCAGTTCAAGCAGGCGGCAGCACTCCGCGCCTGATCGGGTCGCGTCTGTCTTGAGGGTCTGATCGATTGCACGGCGTCTACTCTGATACCGCCCTGGTGCTGCCCAGCGATTGGCTGGTCTGGCTGGCCACCAGCTCCGTTCGTCTGGCGGTCTATCGGCTGCAGGGCTGGCACGGGCCGCTCCGGCTGCTGCATGTCAGCGGCACCGCCGCGTTTTTCGGCGCGATCGTGCTGCTGGACCTGCGGCTTTTGGGCCTGCTTGGCCGCGATATCGCCCTCGACGCGCTTGCGCGGGTCGTGCTGCCGATCACCCACCTAAGCTTTGCCGTCACTATGCTGTCAGGCGTGCTGCTGTTTTTGTACGACCCGATCCAAACCGGCAGCCATAGCTGGTTCCTGCCCAAGCTGGTCCTGCTTGCCGCCGCCATCGCCAATGCGGCGGCCTTCAGCATGCCCCGGCGTATCGGCCTGAGGCGCATCGGCGGCGGCGGGCTGACCCGGCATGCCCGGCTGGCCGGCGCCTTGTCGCTGATTTTGTGGACCGGCGTGATCGCCAGCGCGACCGCCAACCATGAGGAGCGGCCATTGTTGCGGGGACGCAGCATCAGCCGGCCCTCGGTGCAAACACTGGAATAAAATCCGCTAAAGCTTTTTCGATCGAAGTGGAGCGGAAAAAGCTCTAATTATTTGTTTTATCGAGCAACTTTATCCGACCAAAAGAGCAGAGTGGTCAAATGTTGCTCTAACAGGGGTTAACAGCCAAGCCTATTGGAATCATGGTGGCGGCGACCGTGTTGCCGGAGTTTGCGTGCCGACTCGACCGCTTCGCACCCACCAGGCCCATGTGGCCGCCATCGTCCAGGCCATCGCCGCCGGTGAGGCCGCCGAGGTCGCGGACATCCTCGCGGCTGTCACCCCCGGCGGCGGCAAGAGCCTGCTGCCGGTGATCGCTGGCGCCGCGCTGATCGGGGCCGGGGTCGTGGACCGCATCTGCTGGGTGGTGCCGCGCGATAGCCTGCGCCTCCAGGCCGAGGAGGCCTTCGCCGACCCAGCCTGGCGCACCGCCCTGGGCCACGCCCTCTCGGTGCGCGCCGCCGGCAACGACCCGGACCCTTGCCGCGGCCTCGCCGGTTATGTCACGACCTACCAGGGTATCGCCGCCGCCCCGGACCTGCACTTGGCCGAGTTCCGCCGTCACCGCTATCTGCTGATCGTCGATGAGGTGCATCATCTGCCGGCACTGTCCGACATGACGCCCGAGCCGCTGGTTGACGGCAGCCCTGACGAGGCCTCGGGCTGGAGCCGGGCGCTGCAGCCCTTGCTGGAGACGGCGCGGCTGCGGCTGCTGCTGTCCGGCACGCTGGAGCGGGCGGATGGGCGCGGCATCCTCTGGCTGCCGTATCGCGCCGGGCAGCGTGCGGCGACGCGGGAGGTGGACATGCTGGCGCCGGGCTGGGCCGTCGTCGGCTATAGCCGCGCCCAGGCGCTGGCCGAACGCGCCGTCCTGCCGGTGACCTTCGGCGCGCTGGATGGCGAGGCGCGCTGGCTCGACCCCGAGATCAAGCAGCCGGACGGGGCGCCGGCGGAGGTCGGGCCGCACCGGCTGTTTGGCCATTGGCCAACCGAGACCACGCGGCCGGCGCTGTTCACGGCGCTGCGCACCGGTTTCGCCGACGAGCTGCTGAGCCAGGCGTTCGACGCGACACGCCGGCTGCGGGCTAGCCGCCGGTCGGAGCGCGGCGAGGGGCGGGGCCTCGGCAAGCTGCTGGTCGTCGCCCCGGACCAGGCCTCGGCCCGGCGTTACCAGGAGGTCGTGCGCGCCTGGCTGCCGCGCGTCCAGCATGACACCGTGCGGCTCGCCACTAGCGACGAGCGCGACGCGCGGGAGACGCTGGCGAGCTTCCGCCTGCGTGCGGAGCCGACAATTCTGGTGACTGTGGCGATGGCGTATGAGGGCCTGGATGCGCCGGAGGTCGCCGTCGTCGCGGCACTGACCCATATCCGCAGCCGGCCGTGGCTGGAGCAGATGGTGGCGCGCGCCACCCGTGTCGATCCGCACGCCGGGCCGTATGCGATGCAGCGCGCTTTGGTGTTCCACCCGGACGACCCGCTATTTGCCCGCTTCCGCCACCGGATTGAGACCGAGCAGGGCACCCTCGCGCGGACGCCCACTCCGAAACGCCAGGGCCGCCTGCCATTTTGGCTGCAGGGCCGCGTGGAGGCAGAGGACGCGGCAAAGGGGATCGTGCCGCTCAGCAGCAACGCGTTGGCGCTGCGTTACGCCGTGCTCAAACCCGGCCCGGATTTCATCGCCAGCGCTCCGGACACGCAGAGCGAGCTGCTGGAGCTGCCGAGCGTTGCCGAGCGCCGCCTGCGCCGTCGCGTCGGCGAGATGGTGGCGGCGCAGGCCATTGAGGACGAGGGTGCATTGCATCAGGGGCGCGGCCAGGGCGGTTATCATCGCTATAATGCCGTGCTGAAACGCGTGCTGGGCAAAAGCCGGGCGGCGATGACGCTACAGGAGCTGGAGGCCGCGGTCGGCTGGCTTGAGCGCAACCGGCTGTATGACAGCCTGCATCTCCTTGAGGGCGATGCCCGCTATGCCTGGACGGCGCGGCAAAGGGGAGAATGGGTTCCGCCGGTCGGCCGTCCCGCGCCCCGGCGCAACTGACGTATTTTGACGCGTTCGTGATGCAGCGCAGCAATTTCCAAGAGGCACCGGCTTGTATTCGAACCCGTCCTAACCAATGTATCGGATGCAGCACAATGGTTCGCCCATGTGTTTGCAGGACGTTTCCTCCCTAAACTTGGCGGTGCTTTCGGGCACCGCCTTTTTTTTGCGAAATCGCATCGTATATCAGGGGATGACAAAATTCCTGTTCGTCTCCAGCTTGGCCATCGGGCTGTGTCCCGTTGTCGTGTCCGCGGCCGAAGCCCCGCCCGCTTGCCCGCCGGCAATCGGCGTCGTGGATCGCAGCGTCGGGCCGACAGTGGTCTATTTGCGCGCCAATCCCGCCAATCCCGAACTCTGCCGCATAAAGCGCGGCAATGACGTCGAGGAATTCTACTTCGGCACCTGGAACATCAAGTGGCCGGGCGCCGAGGCGGCCAATCAAGCGCTCAAGCAGGTCTATGCCGGCCCGCCCGGCACATCCGTCACCTTCGATGTCTCCGCCGGTCCCGGCCTGCAGTGGCATGACACGATCCGCAACGGCGGCAATGAGGATCTAAGCTTGCTGGGCCAGGTGTTTCACACCATGCGCGTCGTGCATGAGCGCGAGGGCTTCGGCGGCAACAGCTATCACTCCATCATCACATCCTGGAAAGATGTCGAGACCGGGATGAGCATCTATCAGAACTATCAACATATCAGTGGACATCCGGAGCCCGGGACATCCTGGGATCCGGTGTCGATCACCGGCGGTAAATAACCCCGGTCAGCGCCCCATTCAGCTCGCCGCGACGAAGCTCGCAATACGCGGCAGGATTTCCGTCCGCCACTTGCGGCCGTTGAAGATGCCGTAATGGCCGACGCCGGGCTGCAGGTATTGTACTCGGCGCTCCAGCGGTATGCCGCTGCATAGGGTCTGCGCCGCGATCGTCTGGCCAGGCGCGGAAATGTCGTCCAGCTCGCCCTCGACCGTCATCAGCGCCGTTTGCTCGATCGCCGACGGCACCACGCGCTCGCCGCGCACCATCATCCGGCCGTCGGCGAGATCATGCTTCTGGAAGAAGGTCTCGACGGTCTGCAGGTAATAGCTCGCGGGCACGTCCATGACGGCGAGGTATTCGTCGTAGAAGCGGCGATGCGCTGCCGCGCTATCCTCGTCGCCCTGAACTAGGTGGTCGAACATGCGTCGATGCGCCTCAATATGGCGATCGGGGTTCATCGAGATGAAGGCGGCGAGCTGGAGAAAGCCCGGATACACCTTGCGGAACGCGCCCAGGTGCCAGGGCGGCACGGTCGTGGTGACGTGCCGCTCGAACCAGTCGATCGAATGCTCCTGCGCCAGCTTGGTCACGACGGTCGGCGCGGCGCGGGTATCGACGGGGCCACCCATCAGCGTCATGCTGCGGGGCTGCGCTGGATCATTGCGTGCCGCCATAAGCGACACGGCCGCGATCACCGCCGGCGCCGGCTGACAGACGGCGACGACGTGCGTGTTGGGACCGAGGTGCTGCAGGAAGCCGATCACGGTCTCGACATAGCTGCTGAGGTCAAAGTCGCCGTGCAGCAGCGGCACGATCTTGGCATCGCGCCAGTCGGTCACGAACACCTCGAGACCGGCATCGACCATGTCCTGCACCGTGCCGCGCAACAGGGTCGCGTGGTGGCCGCTCATGGGCGCCACTAGCAGGATGCGCCGGCCGATCGCGCCCGGCGCCTGGAAACGCAGCAGGCGGACGAAGGGCTGATCGAGCTCGATCGTCTCATGCAGCGGCTCCTCGGCGCCGCGGCTGACTTTGATGTTCCAGTCCGGTTTGCCACGCGGGCGCAGCACATCGTTCGCGACATCGGCCCAGGCGACGGCAGCGCGGCTGCCCCAGGTCAGCATGTCCGGACCTGGCGCCCCGCGCAGGATGGTGCTGGCGGCGCGGGCCCAGGCGCGGGCCGGCAACAGAGATGCGGCCGCAGCGTCGTGCAAAGCGTAGATCATGAAGGGGATGTCTCACATTTTGGGCAGCGAGGCTAGACGTCTCGCCGACTGATCGCAGGCAATGAAAAAAGCAAGTCGTCTTGCGGTGGCGCAGACGTCTTTTTACGCGGGGCAGCAACGGCACGGAGCCGGAGGAGTTCGTCCAGCATCCGGTCCATCGTCTGCCAGATCGGCTCCTCCCCAATTCTCTCCTTCATGATCAGCCGGTGCGCGGCGAGCGTCACATTCAGCGTGCCGCGCGTTGTCTCGGGCCGGGCCGATCGCATTTGCACCAGCGCCTTCTCAACCTCGTCTTGCGGCAGTTCCATCGCGGCGGCGATGGCCTCCGGCTCGGCGCCAGCCCGGCGCATGCGGCGCGCCTGGCTGACCTGTTTGGCCGAAAGCGCGATCGACGGGCGCAGCATCTGCGTCCGCCGGGACATCTCCCCCGATCCGCTGCCCGGCGCCTTGCCCTTAAAAGCCATTGGAAGAACCGCAGTCTATGCAGGCCATCATTCGCCTCGAACGCTGATCCCGCCGGTGACCGGCAAGCATACGGGATTCATATAGGCAGCCGCACCAGAGTTGGCGATTGCCCTCTTGTGTCGGCGTGACACGTCGATAGCCGGCCAGCATCTACCCTTTTCTATTGATATGATGCAGACTACTCTACCTGAAGTAGAAAGTCAGCTTTGTTTGACAGGCTGTCACTGACGCCGGAACCCATGCGCCTCGGCCGTGCTACCCCGATCAAGTTCGCGGCATGGTACGCCCCGATCGACGATCCCGACTTGGGGACGGGGCAATCTATCCCCGGAAAACCGCGTTGCACCGGCTGGAGCCTGGCACTAGCTTTGGCGTCCCGGGGAGATATTCCGATGCAAAGCAACGAACTGGAAACAATCGCGGCCTCCATGCAGGAGGCGCTGCAACGAGCCTACGCGCTGGGCCGCAGCGATGCGCTACGGCGGGTTGTGGAGATGGTCCAGGCGGACGAGCTCGGGGGCAAGACGGTGGCGTTGCTCGGCCATGACAAGCCACCCACCGCCGAAGCATCGCAAACCGAGCCGCCGCACGATGACGCGCCGCAGATTGAGGCGTCGCAGATCGAGACACCCTCGCGAGAGCCAGAGGCCGCGGCCAGCGCCGTCTCCAGCGACGCTGCGCATAACGACAATACCGAACCAACAGGCACACAGGGGCGAGAGGAGCGCCAGGTCCCCGCACCGCCAGGGTCCATCAAGGATTTCCTATTGGACTACCTGTACCCGCTCGGTGCGAAGAAGTAGCCGCGGTGTCGGTTGAAGCGCATCACGGCCGGGCCGCGCTGGAGGAAGCGCAGCTTGCGCTTGACCGCGTGCACCGGGCGGCGCTCGCGGCCAACGCCGGAGAGATCCGGCGTGGCCTCGATCTGGCGATCGCAGCGCTGCGTGAGGCCGCGACTGCGGGGCTTGGCGACGCCGCGGACCAGACGGTCGGAACCGTGCAGGCCAATTTGGAGGCGGCGCGATCTGATCTCGATGGGGGCGCATTGATGGAGATGGAAAAGCTGATCGAGACGGCGCGCAGCAGCCTTGCATCGCTTTGACATGTGCATTTTGCCGACCCCGGACACGGGCTTTGGCCTATGGCGGCCCGGCGGAATAGATCGTCAGATCAAGCTTGCGGCCAGTCGAGTAGTTTATGCCTTTGATCTCGGCCAAGGCACGGGGAGCGATGCCCAGAACCTCTAGCCGGGCTTGGAACGCTGCTGCCTCCCGCGTGCCGATGAGGGCCAGGCCGCAGGAGGCGTTGCCCGCGATATAGTCCGCTGCGGCGGCGGCGCTGACCAACCGGGTCGCTTTGCCGACCGCGAACACCAGGCTGGGCTCACTGTAGGATGCCGAGGCCAGCACGCTGTCCGGACAGGGCCGCACGGCGGCAACCGCGGCAGCGATGCGCGGGCTGAGCCAGATGGTGGTAAGCTCGGGCAGTACGAGCGCATAAGAACTAACGAACAACACCAGCGCCGACCCGGCGGCCAGGACGACGGCCGGGCGTGGCCGAAGACGCCAAGCCGCCCAGCCCGACAAAACGAGCAATGCGATGCCGGTCAGGCTCGCCAGGATCGGCAGCGCCAGGATTTCGCCCTGCAAGTCCCACAGCAGCACCGGCCCTGCTACCCCCAGCGCCACGCCGATCAGCAGCCATGCCGCCCCATAAATCCGGCCGATCCAGCGCCAGGTCCCGCCAAATCGCCACGCGCCCGGCGTCAGCATCGCAGCGGCGGTCAAGCCGGCGATCGCTGGGTAGGTCGGCAGCACATAATGCGGCAGCTTGGTCGCCACCAGCTCGAACAGCAGCCAGGTCGGGATGATCCAGGCCAGCAGGAAGCGTACTTCCGGCCGCCGCCGCCGTGACCAGGTGTATGGTAGCGCCAGGACGGCGAACAGCGAGCCCGGCCAGAAGCTCGCCGCGAAAACGCCAAGGTAGTAGCCCGGCGGAAAGCCATGCGCCTGCTGGCCCTGCGTGACCTTGCCCAGGAAGTTGTCGCCGACCGACTTCGCGAAGAAATCGCCGCCGCTGGCCACGCCGATCGCGATGCACCATGGCAGCACGATGGCGAGCATCAGCGGAATGCCCCACCGCGCGTGCAGGCCGCGGAGCCAAGCCGTCCGCCGCTCCGACGCGACCAGCGCGAGGATCGTGCCCCAGCTGACCAGCAGGATCAGCGGCCCCTTCAGCATCAGCCCAACGCCCAGCGCGACCCAGTGCAGCGCCGCCCAGCGCCGCCGGGTCATTATGCCCGCGGCGGCGTCGAGGTAGATGCGCAGCAGGCTGGCTTGCGCGACCAGGACGGCGGCAAGCAGCGTCGCATCGATCTTGGCCATGCGGGCCTCGACCCCCATCAGCAGCGATGTCGCCAGCAGCAGCGCGGCCGCCATGCCGGCGGACGCGCCGAACAGCGTGCCGCCGATCCACCCCGTCAGCAGGACAGCGGATACCGCGCCGATCAGGGATGGGACGCGATAGGCCCAGGGCTCGCGGGCGGCCGGGTCGCTGAACGCGGCGACGGAGGCGGCTTCGAGCCAATAGATGCCGGCGGGCTGCAAATAGCGCGGATGGTTCTGGAAACGCACGTCGATGAAGTCGTGGGTTTCCAGCATCTGCGAGGTGGCCTGCATATAGCGGAACTCGTCGCGGTCGATCGCCGGCAGGCGGGAGCGGCCCGGCAGGAACAGGATCAGCGCGGCCAGGGCCAGCGCCATGTAGTGCCGCAGCCGGAGCGGTTTGCCTTGTATCAGGACTCGGTCACCTTGTTCGGGAGGGTGGTGCGGCTGCGCAGCCAGATCACCCCGAGCATGTCGCCGATTCCGACCATGGCGCGGCCGAGGTTGGTGTATTTCGACTGACCCCGCAGGCGGGCACGGTGCGACACGACCTTGCAGAGCAGCGGGTGGCCATAGGCCTGGAACAACGCCGGCAGGAAGCGGTGCATGCCCTCGAACCCCGGCAGCCGCAGGAAGTCGTCGCGCCGGAACGCCTTGAGGCCGCAGCCGGTGTCCGGGCAGCCATCAGCCAGCACCGCCTGGCGAAATCCATTGGCGAGGCGGGTCGCGATGCGCCGGGACAGCGTGTCGTGGCGGCGGAGCCGGATCCCAGCCACCAAGGGCGGCGCGCCCGGGGCGGCAAGGCCGAGCGCCAGCATTCCCGGAATGTCGGCCGGGTCATTCTGGCCGTCGCCGTCCATGGTGGCGATCCACTCGGAGCGGGCGGCGGTGATGCCGGTCCGCAGCGCCGCCGTCTTGCCGCAGCGCCGGTCATGCCGCAGCAGCCGCAGGCCGGGATGGGCGACGGCCAGCGCCATGATCCCGTCGGCGGTCGCGTCCGTGCTGCCGTCGTCGATGAACAGCACCTCAAACGGCTGCAGGCTGGCGAGCGCCTTGGTCAGCTCAGTGAGCACGGAGGCGACGTTCTCCGCCTCGTTATACACCGCGATGACTACGGACAGGCGCGGCTGGGCCGGCGACCGCGGATCGGGGTGGATGGGCACGGCTTCCATTTGCGGCATCTTTCCTGGCACGGTCCGCCTGCATGGCCCAGGACCGGGGCTATCGCAATGGCCGGGGTCTCTAATACCGGCAGCCCCGTTGGCTGACCGGTATGCGCGCGGGGTTGGTGGGCGGCCGCGCGCAAAAAACAACTCCGATACCGGTCGCCCGACAGGGCGGCGGGTATGAGGGGCTCGAAGTCTATAGCGTCAAAGTCGCCAGGTAGTCCCGGAGCGCCGCGTCGGCGTCGTCCGCTGCGCGTTGTGCCGTCTCGGCCTGGGCCTGCAGGGTCGCAAGTTGGGTTTCCTGCTGCTGCAATTGACTGAGGTAGCGGCGCTGCAACTCGCTGTTCGCCGGCACCGCCGCGAGGTTCTTCCGCACCCGGTCCTGGTCCGCGACGATCGCGGCGCGGCGGTCGGCGAGCGCGCGCGCGGCTGTATTGCGCCGGTCGAGCTCGGTCCGAAGGCCCGCTGCTTGCGACATCGCGGCCCGCAGTTCCGGGGATAGCCGGCCCTCCTGCGCCATCGCCAGCAGCCGCGGCGTGCCGGTGTCCGCGAGCACGATGCGCTCGCTGCGCGGCCGCTCCAGCACCACTTCGATCCCCTCCGTGACGTCGGCCGGGATCGCGCGGCTGATGCGATACTGCGTGGGCGTGAGGCCAACGTCACGGCTGGGAGTTACCAAATCCCAGCCGTCGCGGCGCGGCTGCTCGATCAGCACGGTCCGGCCGGAGCCGGCAGGGGTGGTGATGCGGTAGGTCGTGGTCGCACGCTCCCGCCGCAGAAGTTCCAGCACGCCATTCGCGGCGCGGCCCGAGGTCACCTGGCTGTCGGCGCCGCGCGTCGTGTCGATGCTGACCGTAAGGTCGGTGGCAAAGCTCAGCAGGCGTTCGGCGCCGGGCTGTAGGACGGGCAGGCGGGCGTCGCCGATGAAGCCTGAGGTCCCGTCGGCGCGGCGTTCGAACAGCGTGACCAGCCCAGGCGGCAGCGCCCCGGCGCCGTCATTGGTCAGCAGCAGCGCGACCAGCGGATGGCGCGGGTCGGCATCGGGCTGGAATAGCGCGACGCGGCGGGCGGGGATGTCGCGTTGCGCGATCGGCAGCAGCATGGTCTCGCCGGACGCGGCGGTGACCCGGCCCGTCAGTCGGAACTCGACCTGCGCTACGGACTGACGGATTTCCGACGGCGGCGGAGGCACGGTCGAGGCGGCCTCGGTTTCCTGCAGCCGTCTGGCGGACGGCGCCGGGGCCGGTGGCGACGCCACTTGCGCCATGGACTGGAGCGGCGCGGCCCCGGCGTCCGGCTGTGGGTCAATGCGGTTCGGCACCTCGATTGGCGCCTCGGGCCGGGTGGTGAACACGGCCGCATACAGCGGCTGATGATACAGCACGGGCTGGCCGGAGGTCAGCAGCACCTCCACGTCGTGCCAATCCTGCCCGCTCAAGTTCTCGACGACCGCGAAACCCTGCAGTGCCGCTAGGCCGGTCGCATCGCCCTCCGGAACGGTCAGGCGGTAGGAGGCCTTCCAGACCGGCGCCGGCACGACGTAGCCGAAGCGCACGGAACGCCGGCCGCCGTCGCCCAGGCTCAACCGCACAATGCGGCGATCCTGCACACGTTGCGCCGCGATGGCGGTCAGGGCGGAGGCGATCTGCCGACGCAGCGCCTCCGCTTCGAACTCGACGCCGGGCACGTCCTGCAGGACCGCCGTGGCGATCCCGGTGTCGGTCGCGATGGTCAGCCGGTGCCGGGTGATCGTGCCGCCATCCGGCAGCGCGGTCTCGAAGGGCGTCACCGCGAGGATGCGGCCGTCAATCCCCGCCGCAGGCACGCGCACCGCCTCACCGATCAGGGCACCCAGCAGCGCCTCGGGACTGTTGAACACGGCGGGGCCGAAGGGCAGGGGCCGGAAGCTTTCGCTCAACGGCTCGCGGCCCGGCAGACGCAAGCTGGGCAGGCCGCCGGCAGGGTCGTCCACGCGCAGGCTTTTCAGCAGGTCATCGACCTGATCGAGCGGCACGGCCAGCGGCAGGGTCGCCGTGCCCTCGACGTCGGCGGTGAACTCGAAC
Source organism: uncultured Alphaproteobacteria bacterium (assembly GCA_963850595.1). Taxonomy (GTDB): domain Bacteria; phylum Pseudomonadota; class Alphaproteobacteria; order Acetobacterales; family Acetobacteraceae; genus CAHJXG01. Next base: position 120,629 of record CAWKLS010000002.1, read on the forward strand.
TGGCCGACCCCGCCGGACGATAGCGTGACGCGATCCAGCATAGGCTCGGCGAAGACGGGATCGGCCGCGAGCGCCGGGTTCGTGACAATCAGCAGCAATGCGGCACGGATGACTGCGTTGGGCATGAATGCTTGGTCCGCGCGATCTTAACTTTGTAGCAATGTTTATGGGCCAGAGTGCCGTCGGGCCACAAGACGTGGCTGTGCAAAAAGCAGGTGCGGCTGCCCGAGTTGGGTCAGCTGCAGTGAAAGGTAAGACGTTATGTCGCTCAACTCGGTCAATACGAATATCGGCGCGCAGGTCGCGCTGGCGTCGCTGAACTCCACCAACACGGCGCTCCAGGCCGCGCAGAAGCGCATTTCCACCGGCTACCGCGTGGCAGACGCGACGGATGACGGCGGCGCCTATGCCGTGGCACAGCGGGTGCGGTCGGACGTCGGGGCGCTCACCAGCGTGAACGAGCAGCTTGGCAATGCCAAGGGCCTGGTCGGCACGTCGCTCAGCGCGTTGGGCAAGATCTCCGACACCGTGAACACTGCGAAGACGCTGCTGGTGAAGATCGCCGACAACAGCATCGCGCAGGACCAGCGCGACCAGTATGTCGCATCCTACAAGACCCTGCTGACCCAGGTCGCGAACTACGTCGATAACTCGACCTATAACGGCCAGACCCTATTGGGGAAGGTCGCGGGCGCTACTGTCACGGCAGGCACCAGCAAGTCGGTGATCAACAGCGAGCTTGGCAGCACGGCGACGATCTCGGCCGCGGACAACAGCGGGCTGGCAAATACTCTAGCGACGCTGATCGGCTCGACGTTCAGCCGGTCCGCGGCAGGGGTGGACTCGTTCGGGGTCATTGCGGCCGGCGCCGACCAGACATCGGCCTCGACGGCGCTGACGGCGACCACCGGTGCGACGGCGTTCACCGTGGCGCTGAAGGGCGTGGCGGACAAGCTGAACCAGACCGGCGCCGACTCGAACCTGCTCGACGCAACGATTTCCTTCAACACCTCAAAGATCGACAGCCTGAACGCTGGTCTGGGCGCCCTGATCGACACCGACCTGTCAAAGGAATCGGCCCGGTTGCAGGCGCTGCAGATCAAGCAGCAGCTGGGCACTCAGGCGCTGTCGCTCGCTAACCAGGCGCCGCAGAGCCTCCTCAGCCTGTTCAAGGGTTAGCCCGGGTCAGCGCCGAACACAGCGGAAACCCGCTTGGGATAGCGTCCGACCCGCTTACGCTTTGAGACGAAAACAACAGCGCCTCAGATTTAAATCTGAGGCGCTCTTTTGCATTGTTTCACAAACGACCCCGATGGCCTGACCGCCGCTGAGACGGTCAGGCCATCGAGAGCAACGGCAAGCCGGCCAGCTCAGCCGGCCAGCCGGTGCGCGAACTCCGGCAGTGTCCGATACGCCACGTGCAGGTTGTCGCCGTGGCTGATCAGCTGGAAACCAAGCTCTGCCCAAAGCGCCCGCAGCGCTTGCGCCGAATACATCGTCACGTGGCCATTCCGCGGAGCCACATACCACCAGCCCAGGCCTAGCTGCATGAAGTTGTCGGGCTGCAGCAGCGTCGAGAACACCACGATCCCGTCCGCCTGGACCAGGCCGGCGATCTCGAGGATCGTGGCCCTTGGGTCCGGTGTGTGCTCCAGCACCTCAAAACAGGTGATCAGCGGAAAGAGCCGGTGCGGCGGGATGTCGCAGGCGGGGTTGAACGGGTCATAGACCTCGGCGACCATGCCGTGCTTGCTGATGAGCCGCGCCGCCAGCGCCCCATCCCCGCCGCCATAGTCGAGCACGTCGAGCCCGCGGCAGCCCTCGCCGAACAATGCCCCGATCAGCTCCGCCGAGGCGGCCGGACGGCTGCGGGCGTAGTCCGGATCGGCGTCGGTGCAGCCCTCGTTATAGATATGGGTGCGGAAGTCTTCGCGGTCCCAGCCGTCGAAGTCACCGGTGAACAGCAGCGCGCAGGCCGGGCAGCGATGATAGGTTATGGCACGACCGGAAAGCGGCAGCGCGGCCCGGCGCCGGTCCTCGCAGCATTTATTGAAATCGACCGACCCCAAAGCCGGCGACGGGGTGCCGCAAACTTTGCAAGGGCGCGGCGCAGTCGGCGTCGGCCGTGATGCGGATGCGGCCGGGCGCATGATGGGCTGACGCGCGAGCGCTGCGAGATCCTGGCGAACCTCGGCGATCACGCTGCCCCAATCATTCGGCTGTGCTTGCCGGATTACGCGCATGCTCGGATACCATGGGCTGTCCGCCCGGTCTTGCAGCCAGCGCCAGCAGCCGCGGAACCTGGATAGCAGCCAGACCGGCTTGCCCATCGTGGCCGTCAGATGCGCGACGGCGGTGTCAACGGAGATCACGAGGTCCAGCCCCGCCACGATCGCCGCGGTGTCGGCAAAATTCCGCACATGCGGCATGAGGTCGATCGCTTCGAGTTCCGGCGGCAGCGCCACGTGCCCGGCCTCATGCCGCTGCAGGCTATAGAACTGCACTCCTGGAATCGCGGCGAGCGCGGTCAGCTCTACTGCTGCGAGCGAACGCTGGCGGTCGTCGCCGAACCCTTTGCTCCCTGCCCAAACCAGGCCGACGCGAAGTCCGTTGGCCGCATCATCCCAAGACGGATAAGGGTCGGCATAGGGCAGGGCAGGCGGGATCGTATCGAGCGTCGTGCCTAAGATACGCGGCAGGCTGAGCAAGGGGCACATGACATCGAAGGGCGGCAGCGCGCCGCCGATCGCCACGACATGATCGACGCCCGGCACGGCGCGCAGCAACTGGACGAGGGGCGCCTGCACCGCCAGAATGACCCGGCAGCCGCGGGCCGCCACCAGCGGCGCATAACGGACAAACTGCAGCGTGTCCCCCAGGCCCTGTTCCGCGTGCAGCAGGATCGTGCGGCCGGTGATATCCTGCCCATTCCAGGGTTCGATGGCGGCGAGCCAAGCCGGCTTCGCCTTCAGCAGCAGCCGCCATTCATAAAGCTCCCAAGCCTCAGCCGTGAGCTCACCCAGGCCCAAACGGGTGACGGCCAAGTTGTGCCGGGCCACAGCGCTGTTGGGCGCAGCCGCGACCGCTTGCTGCCCGGCGGCAATCGCGTCCGCAAACCGTTCTAATCCTTCCAGCGCGATGGCGCGGTTCACCAATGCCTCCAGGCAGTTCGCTCGCAGGCCGATCGCATAGTCGGCCAGCGCCAACGCCTCGTGATAGTGGCCGAGCGCGATCAGTATGCGGCTCAGCGAGACGGCGTGCGCGTGATCGGGAGCCAGCCGGAATGCCTCCAGGCCGTGCGCCATCGCCTGCTCGACGTCGCCGCCGTCAAATAGGGCATTGCTCAGGGCCGCATGGGCGGATGCGTAGCCGGGCTGCAGTTCCAGCGCCATGAACAGCGCGCCAAGGGCCTGCTCGGTGCGGCCCAGCGCCAGCAGCGCCTGGGCACTCAGGACGAGGATGCGGGCGTCCCCGGGAGGACGCTGGCAGCTGGTGGCCAGCAGGACGGCCGCGTCCTCGATGCGCCCAGCGTTCAGCAGCGCCTGACCCAATTCCACGACGCTTTCGGGCTGGTTTGGATGCAGCCGCACCGCACGGTCCCAAGCGGCGATGGCCTCATCCACGCGCCCGTCTGCGGCCAGCGCCATGCCCATATTATGCAGCGCTTCTGGATGGTTCGGCGTCAGCCGGAGCGCCGCTCTGTAAGCAACGATCGCCTGATCGAGCCGTCCAGCGCGATGCAGCGCCAGGCCGCGCTGAAATTGCGCATGCGCCGCCGCAGCCGCCGTTGCGCCTGGTCCGGTTTTGGCATGGTTGGCCTGTCTGCGGCGCGCCTGCATCGTCGTCTCCGTCTGTATCGACCGGGACAGAATGACAGACGAAGGTTAAGAATTGGCGAAGCCCCGGGGCATACATCGCCCCCGACCGGGTCGTCATGTGACCGGCACTCTGACGATGAGCGACGATCGACGCGAGTTCATGCCGTATTCGAGTGCATCGGCGACCCTGTGCCTGGCGCAGTCGCCTGGAACCTATTCGACATTGATGCCAAGTTCGCGGACGTCGAGTCGGTCGAGACCTGCGTTGACTAGCTCCATGGGGCCGACGGCCGCACGGCTGCCGCTTGATGGCGGGGGTTACAAATTCGCCCGCGGCCGTGTTCTTGCAGCTGTTTGCAGCTGTTCAAGGACAGCACGGCGGCCTGACCATGTCCGGCTGAAAGGGAGAAAACGACCATGCAATACGAAGACATCCTGTTCGAGGCGGCCGACGGCGTCGCCACCATCGCCATCAACCGCCCGAGGGTGATGAACGCTTTCCGCGGCCGCACCTGCGAAGAGCTGATCCACGCCTTCAACCGCGCCGGCTGGGACAAGGCCGTGGGGGTCGTCGTGCTGACCGGCACCGGCGACAAGGCGTTCTGCACCGGCGGCGATCAATCAGCGCATGACGGCAACTACGACGGCCGCGGCATCATCGGCCTGCCCGTCGAGGAGCTGCAGTCGATCATCCGCGAGGTGCCGAAGCCGGTCATCGCCCGGGTGCAGGGCTACGCGATCGGTGGCGGCAACGTGCTGGCGACGCTCTGCGACCTGACCATCGCGTCCGAGAAGGCGCAGTTCGGCCAGGTCGGTCCCAAGGTCGGCTCCGTGGACCCGGGTTTCGGCACCGCCTACCTGGCGCGCGTCGTCGGCGAGAAGAAGGCGCGCGAGATCTGGTACCTGTGCCGCCGCTACACCGCCGCCGAGGCGCTGGCCATGGGCCTCGTCAACGCCGTGGTGCCACATGACCAGCTCGACGCCGAGGTGGCGCGGTGGTGCGCCGAGATCATGGAGCGCAGCCCGACCGCGATCGCCATCGCCAAGCGCTCCTTCAACGCCGACAGCGACGGCATACGCGGCATCGGCGGCATGGGGATGCAAGCGCTCTCGATGTACTACGCGACAGAGGAAAGCCAGGAGGGCGTGCGCGCCTTCAACGAGAAGCGGAAGCCGGACTTCCGCAAATACCAGAAATAGGCGCCGCCATGGCCAGCCAGAGACGCTGCGCCGCACGGGTGCCGATCACGGCAACCCCGGCCTCGGTGCAGAGCGTCTGCAGCAGCCCGCTCGCGAGCAGATCGTACTCGGCATAGCGCCAGCCGGCATGCGCCGGCGCCATGCTTTCGAACTCGCCCGGCGTCGTGCAGTGCAGGGCCAGGTGGGTGACGCCGGGTGCGAGCTCCGCGATCAGGGCGCGCCATCCCTCCTCCAGATGCTCGCGTTCGATGGCCAGAGTGCCTCTGCAATGATCGAACACCGGGGCGCCTGCCTGGTCGAGCCTGGCCACGGCTTGCCGGTAGGCGGCCGGATCGGGCGCCCAGTTGATCGATCGAGGCAGCACGGGAACCAGCCCATACTCGCGTCCGAGCCGCACGTGGGCGTCGAGCAGCTCGGGCAGCATCGCCGCCGCCATATGCGCGTCGAGATGGGTTGGACGCAGGCCGGCCGCTATCGCCCGCTCGATCTGCGCCCGCAGTTCCAACTCGGCCGCCTCGGGAACAAGATGGCGGCGCAGGCTGTCGAGGTCGCGCCAGAAATAGCCGTCCGGATCGATCAGCCCCGACGCTGTGCTCACTGTGGAGATCGGCGCCCACCGGCACGCGTCCCACTCACTGGTCAAAGTCAGGTGCACACCAATGTCCAAGGCCGGGTCGGCGCTGGCGGCCTCGGCGATCTCACGGAACCAGGGACCCGGCACCATCACCGAGCCGCACGTCACCAGCCCGCGGGCTGCCAACTCGAGAAAGGCCCGGTTCGCCCCGTGACAGGCGCCGAGGTCGTCCACGTGGGGCATGACGGCACGTTCGCACGGCATGCCAATGAGACGCTCCCGCATCGTGGCAGGTGACGGCCCAGTTAGATCCGGCTGCGTGCCGGCTGATCCGATCACCACGGCTGCCAAACAGCCCGGGCCCGAAACCTATGCGGCCAAACCGTGATCCAGCAGGTCGCGGGCACGGGGTCCTTCGTCCATGACTGACATGCCTTCAGCGCCGGTGACGACGTAGTGCAAGCAGCCCGGCGAGGCTGCTGCCAAGCAAAGCGAGGCTGGCCGGCTCGGGAATCGTTGCAGGCGATGTCAGGTCGGTGATGACGACCGAGCCATTGCCGCTGTTGAAGCCGGCCATGAGCAACTGGCCGCCGCCGCCATTGAAGGAGCCGCCGCCGCCGCCACCGTCGAAGGAGCCGCCCTCAAGGCCACTACCGCCGCCGCCGCTGAACCCGCCACCGCCACCGCCTCCCTCAAAACCGCCGCCACCGCCGCCGCCAAAGCCACCGTTGCCGCCGCCGCCGAATGCGATGCCGGCAAGCAGACTGGGATAGCCGCTGCCGCCACCACTGGATCCTCCTGTCCCGCCCTCGCCGCCCGCGCTGCCGTTGCCGCCGAACCCGCCGCCGCCGCCGCCACCCTGGAACCCACCGCCGCCGCCGGACCCATTCGTGCCACCGACGCCGCCCGCGCCGCCGCCGGAGCCACCCGCCGCACCGGTTTGGCCATCGCCGACAGCCGCTCGCAAACCGCCGCCGCCGCCGCCGGCGATCACCAGGGGCGCGCTGCCCGGGCCGATCACGAAGCTGCCGCCGCCGCCGCCTCCACTGCGGGTGGCGCCGGTGCTGCCCAATCCGCCAACGGCTATGCTCAGCGTCTCGCCTGCAGTGAGCGTGAAACTGCCGCCGATCTCGGCGCCGAGGCCTCCCGCGATATTGAAACCGGAACTTCCGCCTTGGGCGCCGGAGGCGAGGATGTCGTAGAGGCCGGCCGTGGGCGCCGTAAAGCTTTGTAAGCCACCGGTGAAGTCAAACGTGGTCGGCAGAGCCGAAGCCGTTGCGGCTGAGACGGTAAGGATCAGCAGCGAGGCGCCGGCGAGCAGCAGGGTGCGCATAGAGCTGTTCCTCTCAATTCCCAAACTATATGCACCCCGCGTGAGGCTGGCGCATTGCCTTAGCATATGTTTGCTTTATCCCGCCGTGCCAACGCAAGCCGGTTTTTCATGCATCGAACTGGACGCAGCCTGGATGCCAAGCTGCCCCGCAACATCTCGTCGCCCCCTCATCTGCGCGGCATGAGCGCCGAAGTTCGGGGCTGGCCTCACCGTAAGCAGCTAGAATACCTTGCCGATCCTCTAATTGCGTGGCGTGCCGCGCGCCACGATCACCGGCCAGCGCATTGACCTCTGGCGAACCTCTCGGTTCGACTGGCGACTTCCAGGACTAGCTCGGGGCGTTGTTGGGTAAGGACGCCCCACCCCTTTCACCCTCAGCAATCGCGCGGCTGCGGCCTGTTCAATCGTACGTCCCGCAAGGGTTCGGCTTGGTCCTTGACCGTCTCGACGAGTCGGATGTCATGGTCCCTCGGCGCCGACATCTCGCTTAGGCTTTGCCCCGTGCTCCCCGTGGATGGCTCTGGCCGCGCTTTGCCGTCGCTTCGGTCCGCGGCGGGGCGGGCGGGGCCTGGATCGCCAAAGGCGGGGCGAGGTTCTCCTTCAATCGCCGCAGCACGAAGCACGATCTTGAGTGCCGGATGCCAGGAATGCGGTAGAGTCGCTCGCGCAGAAGACGCTCGTAATCCCGGGTGTCGCGGACCGCGATGCGGATGTGATAATCGTAGTCGCCGGAAATCAGGAAGGCTTCGAGCACCTCCGGGATGTCGGCCAGTGCTTTCCCGAAAGCCTCCAGCGTTTCGTCGGTATGGCTCTCGAGCGTGACCTGGACGATGACCGTCTCAGCGAAACCGATCGCTGCCGGGTCGATGCGCACCGTATAGCCCTGGATGACGCCGGCATTTTCCATCTTCTTGATCCGGGTCCAGCACGGCGTTGTGGACAGGCCGACGCGCGTGCCGATGTCCTGCAAGCTGATGCGCGCATCCTGCTGCAGGACGGCTAGGATCGCACGGTCGAGCCTATCCAGTTCCATTCTAGTAGAATGACCTCCAACAGAAAAGATTTCTGACAAACGCGCTTATCGGTGGAATGTTCGTAAACCTTTTCCGAGCGTTTATCCATACACTGCCGCCCATGGACAACTGCGCTGATCTGCAATCCCTCCTCTCTGTGAGCGAGCCCCGTGAACCCGGCCGAAACGGGGCGCAGGCCCTGCTCGACGCGCTGGTCGAAGCTGGGGTCGAGGTGATCTTCGGCTATCCAGGCGGCGCAGTGCTGCCCATCTATGACGCGCTGCACGGTGAGCACCGGCTGCGGCACGTGCTGGTGCGCCACGAGCAGGCCGCCGTTCACGCCGCCGAGGGCTATGCCCGCACGACGGGCAGGCTCGGCGTCGTCGTAGTGACGTCGGGTCCAGGAATGACCAACACGACAACGGGGCTGCTCGACGCGCTGTGCGATTCGGTGCCGATCCTGTGCATCTGCGGCCAGGTGGCGTCGGCGCTTATCGGCACGAATGCCTTCCAGGAATGCGACGGCATCGGGATTTCACGCCCGGTCACGAAGTGGAACGCGCGGCTGCAGGGCGCTGATGAGGTGGGCTCCATCGTGCGTAAGGCCGTCGCGGCGGCCGTCACAGGCCGTCCAGGGCCTGTGCTGCTGGAGTTCCCAAAAGACATTCAGCTTGCGCCGGTGACGGCGTCACCGATGGCGCTGCCTCAGCCAGCCCTCGTTGAGGCGAAGCGAGCGCCGCTGCCGCGCCGCGAGCTGCATGAGGCGGCTGCCCTGATCCGGGCGGCCAAGCGTCCGGTATTCTATGGCGGCGGCGGGTTGATCAACTCGGGCGCTGCGGCTTGTGCAGCCTTCACCCGACTGGTGCGGCAAACCGGAGCGCCGTGCACCTTGACGCTCATGGGCCTGGGCGCCTTGCCCGCCTCCGACCCGGGCTTTCTCGGGATGCTCGGCATGCATGGGACGATCGAAGCGAATTTCGCCATGCACTATGCCGATCTCGTGGTGTGCGTCGGCGCACGGTTCGATGATCGCGTCACCGGGACATTGGCGGAGTTCTGCCCAAGCGCCCGCAAGATCCACATCGACATCGATCCGTCCTCGATCAACAAGCTGGTGCGCGTTGACGTGGCGCTCATCGGCGATTGCGGCTGGATTCTTGAGGGCCTCGAAGACGAGCTTGCTGGCGTGCCAGCGCAGCCGGGCCGCCTGGATGAGTGGTGGGCCACGATCGCCGGATGGCGGGCCCAGGACTGCCTGGGGTTCACCCGGAGCAACGAGACCATCTTGCCGCAGCACCTGATGCACTCGCTGCAGCAGGCGCTCGGAGGGCGCGACGCCATCATCTCGACCGACGTCGGTCAGCATCAGATGTGGGCTGCGCAGTATCTCAAGTTGGAGCGGCCGCATCGCTGGTTGACCTCGGGCGGCGCGGGAACCATGGGATATGGACTGCCGGCTGCCATCGGCGCGCAGGTGGCACATCCCGGAGCACTGGTGGTGTGCGTGAGCGGCGACGCCTCCGTGCTCATGAACATCCAGGAGCTAGCGACGGCGGTCCAGCACAGCACCCCCGTCAAGCTGGTACTCAGCAACAACGGCTACATGGGCATGGTCCGGCAGTGGCAGGAGCTCAACCACGGGGGCCGTTACAGCCACAGTTATACGGCGGCGCTGCCTGACTTCGTCGCCGTCGCCAAGGGGTTCGGCTGGGGAGCCCGGCGGGTATCCGACCCCGGCGAACTTCCAACCGCCCTGGCCGAGTGCCTCGCCAGCGACGGGCCATTTTTCCTTGATGTGGTCGTGGCGGAACAGGCCAACTGCTTTCCCATGATCGCATCGGGCTCTGGGCACCATGAGATGATGCGCGACGAAAACACGCTCTACGATGCTGGTGCGCCCACCTCGCTTATGCCGTAAGTCGAATGGGATGACTGCCGCATCCCTCCTTTGAGCAGCGTGGCCCGCGGCGCACCGGCGGCATTGGCCTTTTGCGGCTGAGCGCGGCCTTATCGTGACCGAGAGTCCCATGCCTCAGCTCAGAGCCAGTCTTCCTATGTACAACCTCCCGGAGATGGCCGCTGCACATGCGGCTTTCTGGGCTGCTCTCGCGTCGGAGGTACGGGCGCACGGGGTGGAGGGACTGCCCGTAGCGCTCGACTTCGCACGGCCCGCCGTGCCGGCCAGGATCGGGCCGGAAACGCTGTTTTCGCAAACCTGCGGCTACCCGCTGCAAACCATCTACGACGGCCAGTATGAGCTGCTCGGCGTGCCGAGCTACGATGCGCTGGGCTGCGAAGGCCCCAATCATTGCGCCTCCATCCTCGTGCGCGATAACGCGCCGTTCCATGCCTTGCCGGATCTGCGGGGCGCGGTTCTCGCCATGAACAGCCGCCATTCGAACTCGGGCATGAACCTGCCGCGGATGCTGTTTGCTCCCCTGGCGGGCGGCCGGCCGTTCTTCCGCGCGGTCGTCGAAACCGGGACGCATCCCGCCAGCATGGCGCGCGTCGCGAGCGGCGAGGCCGATGCCGCCTCGGTCGATTGCCTGACGTTCGCGTTTTTCCGGGATCACCGGCCGGATGCGGTGGCGCGGCTGCGGGTGCTGGCCAAAACCCCGGACAGCCCGGCGATCCCCTTCGTCACCTCGATTGCGACGCCGCCCGAAATCGTCGCTGCCCTGCGGGCGTCACTGCTGCGGCTCGCAGCCGACCCGGCGCGCCGGCAGGTGCTCGGGGCCTTGCGGATACGCAGCATTGCTTTGGCCGATCCGGCGGTCTATCGCCGCCTGCTCGACTACGAGCGCGAAGCGGCCCGGCTGGGCTACCCAGAGCTCGCATGACGGCCGGCGGGCCGCAACCCGGGTCTTGCGGCCGTGAAAATGGAAGCCTTTGGCGATGGACCACTTCGATCTGGGCGCCCATAGCAGGACGGTCTCGACCGCTTCGCCGGATGCGCAGCGGTGGTTCGACCTTGGCCTGAACTGGTGCTTCGGTTTCAACCAGGAGGAGGGCGCCAAGTGCTTCCGGAATGCGCTCGAGGCCGATCCGGACTGCGTCATGGCGCATTGGGGCGTCGCCTATGCGTCCGGCCCGTTCTACAACCTGGCGTGGCGGGATTTTGGCGACGAAGAGGCAAAGACCAGCCTGGATATCGCCGCCGAGCACATCGCCCTCGCCCGCCGATCCCATGGCAAGGCGACGCCCGTCGAGCGGCATCTGATCGAGGCGCTCTCACGGCGGTTTCAAAAGCCGCATCCCGTCCCCAAGGAGGACTACGACCGGTGGGACGACGAGTATGCGGCCGAAATGCGCCGTGTGAATTACGCTCACCCGGGTGATCACGACGTCATGGCCTTGTTCGCCGAGGCGTTGCTGACCCGAACGCCCAGGCGCTTATGGAACGTGAAAACGGGACTGCCGGCAGCGAATTCCGATGTTATTGAGGCGGTTCGCGTCATCGAACGCTCGATTGCGCTGTCGGATCAGACGCACGCCCGGCAGCACCCCGCGATCGTCCATCTGCACATCCACGCATTGGAGATGTCGGACCATCCGGAGGATGCCATGCGGTCGGCCGACATCCTCGGGACGCTGTGCCCCGACGCTGGACACCTGAACCACATGCCCGGACACATCTACGTCCTATGCGGCGAGTACGAGCGGGCCAAGCTTGCCAGCGAGAAGGCGATCCGCGCCGACGACATGTATGCCGATTATGCCGGATCGATGAACTTCTACGTTACCGCGCGCTGTCACGACCTGCATTTGATGATGTTCACCTGCATGTTCCTCGGGCAGTACCGGCCGGCGCTGGACGCCGCAAACGCCATCCGCCGCATCCTCACCAAAGACGTCCTTAGCATCAAGGGACGCCCGAAGCTCGTCATGACGACGGAGGGCTACTACTCCATGAAGATGCACGTCCTGGTGCGGTTTGGACGCTGGCGCGAGATCATCGACGAACCCTTGCCGGACGACCCCGCGCTTTACCCAGTGTCAACGGCGATGCACCACTACGCCCGCGGCATCGCCTATGCGACGCTTAAGGACATCGGGTGTGCCGAAAAGGAGCGTATCCGTTTCCAGGAAAGCCTCCAGCGCATGCCGCCGAACCGCAGGTTCCTCAGCAACCCCGCGCTGGATACGCTGGGGGTGGGCGAGAAGATGCTCGACGGCGAACTGGAATATCATAAGGGCAACTACGAGGCCGCGTTCGCCGCGTTGCGTGAGGCCGTCGAACGGGACGACAATCTTGGCTACACCGAGCCGTGGGCGTGGATGCATCCGCCAAGGCACGCCCTTGCGGCCTTGCTGCTGGAGCAGGGCCGCCACCCCGAAGCCGAGGAGGTTTACCGGGATGATCTGGGCTTGAGCGGCCGGGTCCAACGCTGCACCCAGCACCCGGACAATGTTTGGGCCTTGCACGGATTGGCGGAGTGTCTCGAACAGCGCGGGGAGGTTGCGGAACTTGCGAACTTGCGTCTGAAGGTTACGGCAGCGTTGGGCAAGGCGGATGTCCCGGTGACCTCGTCCTGCATGTGCCGAACGGCCGTTTGCACGCCGATCGGCTAATGCGTGTGACCGGATGCGGAGTCGCCAGCGGCGAGCCCGCCGCCTCGATCGACGACGACCACCCCCCCCCCTCATACAAGCTACGGGATTCACACATTTGACTGGGCGGCTGACTGCGCCGCGAGGGCGAAGCCGGCGGCCATGGCGGCGAATTGTGCCCATCCGGCGCGCATAGTTTTGGGTCCGGGTGGTTTGTAGTAGCAGTTCCATCCGCCGAGCCGCGCGATGATCCAGGACAGCCAGGCGAGGGACTGGCGCGGATGCGGGTTTCGCTGGCGCGCTGTCTTGCCTTCGAGTGTCGGGGCGATGGCTTCAGCGGCTGGCAACACGGACGCGTCGATGACGTCCCTGGCCGGTCGCGGACTGCCATCACGCGCGTCGACCAGTTGCATGGTTCGGGTTGCCGCTGCCAGCCCGACCAAGGCCAGCTTGAACAACCGTCCGGCGTCCTGCACCTGGGTGTCTTCCAATCGCATGCCGTCAGCTTTCAACGATCGGAAGATTTCCTCGATCCGCCACCTCAGCCGATACAGGCGTACAATATCCGCAGCCCCAGCAGCGTCGGCGACATCAAGTGTGGTCAGCAACCGCCATAGCAGCGGCTGGCCTTCGCCGGGGCCATCCACCTCCCTCGCTTCGACCATCGTCAGCTTGAGCTGCGGCGGGGCACTGGGGTCACGGCCATGACGCGGGCGGCAGATCACCACCGGCCCGGCACGCAGGGCAACCGTCGCGACCCGGCCGCGAACCCCGGTTCGCGACGGTGCAACAAGCACCTCGGTGCGTGCCAGCTCCGGCCATCCTGCCGCCGCGGCAAACAGCGACGCTCCGTCGTGCAACGCGCGATCCTGCGCGGCCCGCACGATCAGGTCGACCGATGCCGGCCGCCGCGCGAAGCTCGCATAGATGTCGCTTTCACGATCGGCCACGACCACCACCGAAGCCGCCTGGGCCAGATGCGTCCCGGCCTGCGCCGCGCCGTCCAGCCAGCGGACGCTCTCTTTGTCCTCCAGGGCGCGTGCCCGCACGGGTGTCGCGACGAACTCATCCGTGCGGGTCCAGATCCTGGCGTCCAGCAAACCCAGCACAGCCTCCGTCTCGCTGTCGATGGCGATCACCGGATGAATAAAGAACCCAGCCGATATGCCGTCGCCCGCCGGCCCCAAACCACGGCGGCGCTCCTCGCGGCCGGCGAAATTGATCTCCGTCGTATCCTGTGCCGCCACGATCCGCCGTCCCGTGCAAGCGGCCACCGTGCGGGTCGCGAGCGTTGCAACCATCTCGCCACACGTCACCGAAGCCGCTGACAGAAACCGGTGGATCGCGATCTCACCCGCACGATCACGGCCGAGTTTGCGGATCACCAGCGATCCGGTCTCCATCACCCGCTCGATCAGCCGGGTTCCCATAGCCGCGCGACGGACATCGCCAAAATCACCAAGCGCGCCTTCTCGAATGACCAACACATTCCCCAAGACCTACAAATGCCCCAGGAAATCAAAGCGTGGTCACTGCCGCAAGTGAATTGTGTGAATGCCGTAGCTCATACAAGGCGCTCCACCCGGGACAGCAGGCAGCCGGGTCGCGCTGTGTGCACGTTCACGAAGGCGGTGCGCGCATCGCTCAGCGCGCGTTCCAGGGGCGCATCCACCTCCCCACCCGAACACACCTGGCCTAGCTCGTAGATGCACTGATCTGAAGCGTCGTAGGCTCGGACAGACACCAGGGTGTTCAGGCGGATAATCGGCGCGACTTCGTTCTTGGAGGCGAAGCGTTCGCAGGCTTCGGCGTGCACAAAGATCGGGCTTGGGGTCCAGTATATCCCGCGCGGCTGGGGCAGGTTGTAAGACCCCAACAGCATCGCCTCACCCGGCGCGGCATACCGCAGGCAATGTCGGCACGGAAATCCGCTCGCATTCGACGCTTCCATGCGGCGTAATGCGTTGCCGTTATCGTCAAACCCAGTGCGGCGGAAACGATCAGCGATCTCGGTTTCTATGGGAATGCAGCGAAACATTGGCATGGCATTTCTCCTGTTGCCAGGAGAATTGCCGGCGCGGCACGGGGCACGCACTCCGCTTCTTGCTGTTCTATCCCGGTGACCGCATGGCGATCTTGCCACCGTGGCCGATACTGGCCACCGCATCCCCCCGCACACCGCTGAGATCCACGCTGCGCGCCGCTTAGATGTTTGTATCTGCCCGTCGGCTACGGCAGGGCGACCAGCACGTCGTTTCCTTCGATCTTGACCACAAACGTTTGAAGGTCCTCGGTTATCGGCGCGCTCATCCCCCTGCCGCTGCGTACGTCGAACCGCCCGCCATGCAACGGGCATTCGATCACATGCTCCTCCAGCCAACCGTCCGTCAGCAGCGCAAACGCGTGCGTGCACACGTTGTCGGTGCAGAACCAGTCATCGCCGACGTGATACAATGCGAGCTGCAGTCCCATGACCTCGACCGGCAACGCTTCGCCGTCCGCCACGTCTTCCACCCCAGCGACACGCGTCCAGTTCATATCGGTCATGTACTTTCCTCGAATGGCCGCTCTACGGCCGTCATGCTCCGGAACGGGAGTGGGTTGGGCCGCGGACGATCAGGATATCGGTATCGCCCCGATCGGCAACCCGCCAGCGTCAGAGCCAGGTTTGGAACGGTTGGCACAGGCTGGAAATGTCCGCACGGCGCAGTTGACAAACGCCAATCTGCATTGCCTCATCCGCTGAATACCGCGGCACGAACTGCGGATTTGGCGGGGAAACGATGCGAGCTGACCAAGCCGGTGCACATACCCGCCGTTCGGTGCTGCAGGCCGCTGCGGCGTCCGTTGTGGTTGGGGCCGGAGCTCGAACGGCGCGCGGCGCGGTGCCCGTGCAGATGATCAGTCACCGCTATCCCGCGCTGGAGTTCTGGGCGTCGAAGATGAGGACGGCGCTGCCGGGCGTCGAGGTGAATACGCAGCTCGTGCCGTTCGACAAAGCGCTTGAGCTCACCACCATCGCGCTCTCGTCTAAGTCCGACACGCTGGATATCCTATACGCCAGCGACGCGACATACATGAATCTTGCGAAGAATGGCTGGCTCCGGCCGCTGGACGACCTTTGGGCCAAGCATAAGCAAGAGTTCAAGCTTGGCGATCACGCCGACAGCGTGGTCAAGGCGATGACCTATGAGGGCCACATCTACGTCATTCCCTCCGACATCAACGTCATGATGTTGTATTATCGCAAGGATTTGTTTGATCAGGCCGGCAAGCAGCTGCCCAAGACCATCGCCGAGTACCAGGCGCTCGCGAAGGCCTTCCACTCGCCGATGCGGGCGGGAACCGTAAGCTGCCTCAAGCCCGTCGATGCCGGCATGAATGAGGCGCACTGGTATATGAATGCTTTGGGACCCGGCTGGTTCGATGCGGAATGGCGGCCGGTGTTCAACGGGGATCGCGGCGTGGCCGCCATCGAGGCGCTGAAAGAGACCACGCGCTACGCCCAGCGCGGCTTCGCCTCGGCAGCCAACGACGAATGCTCGATCGCATTTCAACAGGACGCGGCCACCATGGGGCTGCAATGGGCGACACGGGCCGCCTCGATGGATGACGCAAAGCAGTCCCGTGTCATCGGCAAGATTGCCTGGGCCGCCCCGCCGCAAGGCCACGCGCGGGTCAGTTCCGCCGGATATGCGATCTCCGCCTTCAGCAAACAGGATCCGGACACCCTGTTCCGCATCGTCGCCACGGCGAGCAGCGAGTCAAACATGCGGGAGGGTGCCGCGCTTACCGTGCCGCCGCGGCGCTCGATCCTGAACGATCCCGAGATGCAGCAGAAAAACCGGTTCTACCCGGCCGCCTCAGCTTCGATCGAGACCGCCGTGCCATTCCCACCGCTGCCGGAATTCTACGCCGTGAGCGAGTTCATCACCCGCCGCATCGTGCAGGCAGTGACCGGCGAGATGGCCGTGAAGCCGGCCCTGGACGCGGCTGCAGCCGAGACCGAGACGTTCCTGAAAGGCCGCGGTTACTACAAGTGATGCGCCATGTGAGCGCAATGGGGAGCAGGGAGCCATGACGGTGACCGACAACGCTGGATCGGACCTGCGCCGCCGCGTTTTCCTGGCCGGTACCGCAGCCCTGGCGATGCCCGCCATTATCGGCCGCGCGCGAGCCGACGAGCCGGTGCAGCTTATCAGCCATCGCTATCCCGCGTTGGAGTTCTACGCCGAGAAGCTGCGCGGCGCCGTGCCGGGCACCGCGGTCAATACGCGCTTGATGCCGTCGGGCGATGCGATGCAGCTGCAGCGGATCGCCTTCTCCGCCGGCGACACCTCGCTCGACCTGCTTTGGGTCAACAGCACCATCATCGGCAATTACGCCAGGAACGGCTGGCTGGAGCCGCTTGACGACCTGTTCGCCAAACACGGCCAGGAGTTTGGCCTGGAGGACCTCAGCCCAGCCTCGCTCCGCGGCGTCTCATACGACGGTCGCATCTACGCGATGCCGCTCACCACCAACGTCTTGCTATATGCCTACCGTGACGACCTGTTCCAGGCCGCCAAGCTGCAGCCGCCGACGACCTGGGCCGATCAGGTGGACCGGGCACGGACGCTGAACTCGCCCCGACGCAGCGGCACGACCATCAGCCTGAAATGGGACATGCCGCCCTATGAGCTGCAGGGCGTGCTCAACACGGTGGGCGACGGCTGGTTCGACAAAAGCTGGCGGCCCATTTTCAACACTGCCCGGGGTGTCGCTGCGATCGAGACCTACAAGCGGCTCGCGCAGTATGCCGTGCCGGGCTTCACGGCCCAGGGCAATGACGAGAACTCGGTGAACTTCGGCCAGGACGTGGCCGCCAGCGGGCAGCAATGGGCCACGCGCTGCGCTTCGATGGACGATCCCGCCAAATCGAAGGTCATCGGCAGGATTGCGTGGACGGTGCCGCCCGGCGGACGGCAGGCAATGACGACGGACGCCTATGCGATCTCGCGCAAATCCGTGAAGGACAAGGACAAGCTGTTCCGTCTCCTGGCGGTCACCCTGGCCGAACAGAACCAGCGCGCGGCGGCAAACCTGGCCGTGCCGACGCGCCGGACGGTGCTGACCGATCCGGAGATCCAGGCCAAATACCGATGGTATCCTGCCATTTCCAAGGCGCTGGACGCGGGCGAGCCGCTTCCCGCGCTGCCGGAGTTCAATGAGGCGGCTGAACTTGCCACCAAGCGCATGGTGCAGGCGATCGTCGGCCAGATGCCGGTCAAGGAGGCGCTGGACACCGCGGCCGACGAGGTGACTGACCTGCTGAAGCGGCGCGGCTACTTCAAGACCTGAGCAACGGAGGTAGTCTGCCTGATGTGGCTTTTCATGCTGCCCAGCGTCGCCGTGATGGCGCTGGTGCTGCTGTACCCGTTCGCCTCGGCGGTCTATTACAGCTTCTTCAACTACTATCTTGGCACCAGCACCATCAGCTTCGTCGGTTTGGCGAACTACACCGGCTTGCTGCAGGAGCAGCGCTTCTGGGGCGACATGCTGACGACATGCATCATCGTCGGCGCGAGCGTGGCGCTGCAGCTGGTTGTTGGATTTGCGCTGGCGCTCGCCCTCTATGCGGTAACTTCGGGGGTGCGGCTGATCTCGCTGCTGAACTTCTTGCCGCATGTCGTGACACCGGTAGTCGCCGGCATTTTCCTGAAATGGATGTTCGTCGGGCGCTGGGGTTTGCTGGATGCGACCCTGATCTCCTTGGATGTCTTCCCGCCCGACTGGCTCGGCGATCCAGTCTGGGCCAAAATCAGCCTGGTCCTGGCGGACACATGGAAGTTCATGCCTTTTCTCATGCTGGTCCTCTATGCCGGACTGCAGAGCTTCGACGTCTCGCTTCTTGAGGCCGCGGAGATCGACGGCGCCAACGGCTGGCAGCGGCTGCGCTACGTCATCTTGCCCATGATGAAGCCGCTGATCGTATTCGTGGTGGCGATCCGTACCATGGACGCGTTCCGCTTCTTCGACCTGGTCTATGTGCTGACCAATGGCGGCCCCGGCACGGCGACCGAGACGATCACGCTCTATACCTACCAGCTCGCGTTCCGCATGCTGGAAATCGGGCGCGCCTCGGCGCTCGGCGTGATCACGCTGCTGGTGGTGGCCGCAATGATCGCGGGCATGATCATCCTGCTGCAGCGGCGCGGGCGGGAAGCGTTCTGATGGACCGTCGGGCGCGCCAGCAGGCCGTGCTGCTCGTGGGGCTCGGCCTCTTTACCCTGTTTAACCTGATCCCGATCCTGTGGGGCTTCCTGATCTCGATCAAGCAGCCTGCGGACGCTTTCTCCATCCCGCCCAAGCTGATTTTCGAGCCGACATTGGCCTTCCACCACCAGGTCTGGGTGGAGCGGGGCTTCGTGGGCTTCCTGATCAACAGCGCCGTCATCGCGGCCGGGACGGTGCTGGTCTCCGTGCCGCTCGGGACCCTTGCCGCCTATGGCCTGGCGCGAACCCGCACGCGCTACGTGAAGTCGCTGATGTTCGGACTGCTGGCGATCCGCATGTTCCCGCAAATCCTGCTCGCCATCCCATTCTTCGTCATGGCGCGCTGGCTCGGCCTGATCGACACCTATTTCATGATGATCATGGCGATGGTCGCGTTGAATCAGCCGTTTACCATCTGGCTGATGCGCAGCTTCTTCGCCGACGTGCCGGTGGAACTCGACGAAGCCGCGCAGATCGACGGCTGCAATCGCTGGCAGGCCTTTTACATGGTCATCCTGCCCGCGGTGCGGCCCGGCCTCGCCGTGACAGCGCTGTTCAGCATGCTGCTGGCCTATAATGAGTTCCTGTTCGCGCTCATCCTGACCGGCAGCCGCACCAAGACGCTCCCGGTGGCGATCGCCGAGTATGGCGGCGAGGACATCAACTACTGGTCGATCTCCGCCGCCGGCGCCATCGGGATCATGCTGCCGGCGGTCATCTTTACGATCCTGGTGCAGCGCCACCTGATCCGCGGGCTGACCTTCGGCGCCGTCAAAGGATAGGGATTGGTTTTGCGCCGGGGCGCATCGAGCTTATATTGTGAGCCAGGGTAGGAAAAAGGGCAGCTGCAATGAACGTCCAGCTCCGTGAAAAGCCGCTGCCGCCGATCGCGTCCAGCAAGCTGGCCATTGCCGATTGCGACCTGCATCTGGGGCCGGCGTCCTTCACCGACCTGTATCCTTGGATCCCGCGACGCTGGCAGGCGCATATGGAGACCTATGGCGCCAGCCATCGCACCGGGATGCAGCAGGGCCTGCCGTCCTATCCGAAGGCGCAGCCCGCGGCCGCGCGCCGCGACGCCTGGCCGCCCAGCGGCAATCCGCCCGGCACCGACCTGGACTTCACGCGAAGCCAGCATCTCGACCCCAACAACATCGCCCTCGGCTTGATCAACCCGCCGACCCCCAGCAACAGCTTCATGAACCCGGGCCTCGGCAACGCCATCTGCCGGGCGATGAACGAGTATCAGGTGGAGTGCCTGGTGACCCCGGAGCCGCGCCTGCGGGCTTCGGTGTCGGTGAACTACGAGGACACGGCGGGCGCGGTCGCCGAGATCGAGCGCTGCGCCGGCAATCCGGCCTTCGGCCATGTGCTGCTGCTGAGTCGCACCGGCAGCCCGATGGGCTCGTCGCGTTATTTCCCGATTTTCGAGGCGGCGACCGCGGCCGGGTTGCCGGTGGCGGTGCACGCGTTTGGGTTCGGCGGCAACCCCAACACCTCGAGCGGCTGGGCCTCGTTCTATATCGAGGACATGGTCGGTCACGCCCAAACCTGCCAGGCGCAGCTGACCAGCATGATTGTTGAGGGCGTGTTCGAGCGCCTGCCAAAGCTGCGTTTCGTGCTGATCGAGGGCGGCTTCGCGTGGCTGCCGCCGCTCGCCTGGCGGTTGGACAAGCTTTGGAAGACGCTGCGCAGCGAAACCCCGCATCTCCGCCGGGCGCCGTCCGAGTACATCCATGAGCAGGTTTGGCTGACCACCCAGCCCATGGAGGAACCGGAACCGCGCGAGCACCTGCTCGACACCATCGCCTGGATCGGCTGGGACCGGCTGCTGTTCGCGACCGACTACCCGCACTGGGATTTCGACGACCCGGTGCACGCCTTGCCGCTGCGCATCACCGATCAGCAGCGGCAGATGTTCTTCCGCGACAACGCCCGCCACGTGTACGGTCGCTGATGGGCCCGGCGCTGACCGGTATGGTCCCACCGGCAGGCGGCATCGACTGCGACATCCATCCTTCGGTCCCCAGCCTGAAAGTGCTGTTGCCCTATCTCGAGGACCACTGGCGCGACATGGTGGTTGCGCGCGGGATGGACGAGCTGAACTCCATCAGCTACCCGGCCAATTCTCCGTTGACCGCCCGGGCGGATTGGCGGCCCGGCGCCGGCAAGCCCGCGGCGACCCTCGACCAGGTCCGGCGCGAGTGCCTCGACGGCTTCGGCGCCTCGGTCGCAATCTGCAACTGTCTCTACGGCGTGCAGCTGCTGTTCAGCGAGGACATGGCCGCCGCCTTCGCCCGTGCGGTGAACGATTGGATGGCAAAGGAGTGGCTGGACCAGGAGCCGCGGCTGCGCGCCAGCATCGTCGTGCCCACCCAGAACATCGAGCTGGCGGTGGAGGAGATCGAGCGCTGCGCCGGCGACCCACGGTTCGTGCAGGTGCTGCTGCTCGCCAGCGGCGACCAGCCGCTCGGCAAGCGTGTGCACTGGCCGATCTACGCGGCCGCGGAGCGCCACAACCTCACGATCGGCGTTCACGCCGGCAGCAATTATCACAATCCACCGACCTCTGTCGGCTGGCCGAGCTACTACACCGAGGATTATGTCGCGCAGGCGCAGGCATTTCAGTCCCAGCTGACCAGCCTGATCTGCGAAGGGGTGTTCAACCGATACCCTAACCTTAAGGTCGTGCTGCTGGAGTCCGGCTGGACCTGGCTGCCGGCGCACCTCTGGCGGCTCACCAAATACTGGCGCGGCCTGCGGATGGAGATCCCCTGGGTGGACCGTTCGCCGACCGACATCGTCCGGACCAACGTGCGGCTCTCGCTGCAGCCCACGGATGGTCCGCCTGACCGGGACAGCCTGCTTCGGATCGTGGACCACATGCAATCGGACGAGCTGCTGCTGTTCTCGACCGACTATCCGCACTGGCAATTCGACGGGCTGGACGCCTTGCCGGACGGCCTCCCCGCCGACCTCGTGCGGAAGATCATGGTTGAAAACCCGCGGAACACCTATGCCCGCCTGACGGAGCCTGCCTGATGGAGCCCGCCCTATGGAGAAGGTGACATGAACCAGCCCTTCCGCAGCACGACGGCCGCTGCGCCGACGATCAGCCGCGTCGCCATCGCCGACGGCGACATTCACCCCGCGGTGCGCTCGCCGAGGGACCTCGAGCCGTGGTTGTCCCAGCGCTGGCGCGATCATCTGGCCGAATACGGCGCAGGTCGCCGCATGGGCTGGGAGGCCGGGCCCGCCTATCCAAAAAGCCAGCCCAACGCCTCTCGCCGCGACGCGTATCCGCCGGAAGGCGGGCGTCAAGGCAGCAGCCTCGCCTTCATGCAGGCACAGCACCTCGATCCCAATCATGTCACCCTTGGCGTCCTCAACCCGCTCGGCAGCGGCCAAGGCGTCGCCAACCTCGACCTGAGCGCCGCGATCTGCCACGCCACCAATCACTGGCAGATTTCCGAATGGACCGGGAAAGACCGGCGGCTGCGCGCCTCGGTCGTGGTGCCGTATGAGGACGCGATAGCCTCGGCCGCCGAAATCCGCCTTTGGGCCGGCGATCCGAATTTCGCGCAGGTGCTGATGCTCAGCCGCACCGCCGAACCGCTGGGAAGCCGGCGCTACTGGCCCATCTACGAGGCCGCCGCCGAGGCTGGGCTGCCGGTCGCGGTGCACGCCTTCGGCTATGGCGGGGCCCCGATCACCAGCGCGGGCTGGCCCAGCTACTACATCGAGGAGATGACCGGCCACGCCCAGAGCTGCCAAGCCGGGCTGGCCAGCATGGTCATCGAGGGGGTGTTCGAGCGCTTTTCCAAGCTGAAGCTGATCCTGGTCGAGGCTGGCTTTGCCTGGGTTCCATCGCTCGCCTGGCGGCTGGACAAAAGCTGGAGGACGCTGCGCAGCGAGACGCCGCATCTGCAGCGAGCGCCAAGCGAGGTCCTGCGCACCCACGTGTGGTGGACGACGCAGCCCATGGAGGAGCCGGAGCCCCGCGAGCATCTGCTCGACACCATCGGCTGGATCGGCTGGGACCGGCTGCTATTCGCGACCGACTACCCGCATTGGGATTTCGACGATCCTGCCTATGCGTTGCCGCTGCGGATCAGCGACGAGCAGCGCCAGCAGTTTTTCCTCGGCAATGCGCAGGCGCTGTACGGGATTGCCTGAATGACCCGGCACGCCGTGGCCCGGACCAGTGAAATACCGCCCGGCGGCCGTAAGCTGGTCACGGTAAAGGGGCGGCCGATCGCGATATTCAACCTCGACGGCGAGTATTTCGGCCTGCTGAATCGATGTCCGCATCAGGGCGGCAGCCTGTGCGAGGGGGTCGTCACCGGGCTGCTGGAATCGTCAGAGCCGGGCAAGTACCTCTACACCCGCAAGGGCGAAATCCTGCGCTGCCCCTGGCATGGCTGGGAGTTCGATATCCGCACGGGCCAGTCCTACTGCGACCCGGAGCGCGTTCGCGCCAAGTCATATCCGGTGCAAACCGCACCGGGAAAGACTGTGGTCGAAGGCCCCTACGTAGCAGAGACGATCCTGGTTCAGGTCGAGGAAGACTACGTCGTGGTAGACGCCTAGAGCTTTTTCCGATCGGACGGGATCGGAGAAAAGCTCCAGCCCTTTGTTTCGGCGAGCATCTTTGTCCAATCGAAAGAGCAGGTCGATTGGACGATGCTCTAGCGGGGGCCGTCGCTACGGCCCGGTGCGAACGCCATCATGCTCGGCCGCACCGACGATCGCGGCCGCGTCGTCGGGCAGCAGCAGCCTTGCCTGCACGAGCGCATCAGCCGCTTGGCGCATCGCCGCGACATACACATCCTTCGTCGGATAGCGCTCCTCAAGCGACGGCCGGCTGTCGCCGATCGCCTCGCGCTCCGCCTTCGTCTTGGCGAACGGGATGAACGAGCCCTGGAGGTTGCACATGCCGCCCTCGAGCCGCCCGGCGCGGAACAGGTTCCAGCCGAGATAGGTCCCGATCGGCACCTGCGCGAACACCGAGCGCACGCCGGCGATCTCGTTGCCATCGGCATCGACCTGGCCCTCCAGCACACCGTAGGCGGCGGCGCCCACACGCGGCGGCTCGATCGAAATGACGCCGCTGCTCTCATGCGGACGGTAGCCGGGACCGAAATCGAGCACATGCAGCGTGTCGTAGATGCGCAGCTCCGATACCGCGGGGCGAGGCGTGCCGCCATAGGTGTTCGCGGGGATCGCCGGCAGAGTAACGCGGTCGGGGGCGACGAGGGAGCCGTCGGCGATGTGCGGCGTGGCACTGGCTGGCGGGGCGGTCCCATCCTTGACCCACGCGACCAGGGCGGTGAGCAGCGCGCGCATCGTCCAGACCTGCGGGTTCGGGTTCGGCTGCTGCTGGCAGAGGCCGAACGGCGGCTGCGTCGCGAGCGGCAGGCCCGCCGCGCCGTGCTGCGTGCTGGCCATGATAAAGGTGCGGACGTTGTCGGGGTCCGCCACGTCGCGCAGCCCGAGCGGATCGGTGAGCCCAAGCGACTGCCACCCCTCCCACATCTCGAGCGCGGTCGCGACGTGGAAGATCTTCGGGCAGGTGCTCGTCTCGGTGCAGCGGTCGAGGAAGCCCTGCGTCCGGCCGGTCAGCGGGTCCGTCTGCTTGGTATAGGTGAACGGGAAGTCGTAGGCGGGATAGAGATGGTCGGTCTGCTCGCCCCAGGCGCGCACCGGCTGGCCGAAGCGGATGTTGAGCGCGATCAGGCCGCCGCCGATATGCGGATAGGCGCCGTCGAACACCGCGCGGCCATCTTCGCCGCGGTTGAAGCCCAGAAGCAGGAAGCTCCGCGCCATGCGGCCGCTCTGCGATGTGCCTTCGAGGATCATCCGGGTGTCGCGGCGGAATACCGGGTTGGCGGCGCCGGCGGCATCCATCTCCGCATGGCCGAGGAACGTGCCAAGATCCCTTGTGGCGGCAAAGCCGAGCCCCAGCACGTTGGGATCGCGCGCGGTGTAGATCAGCTCATAGAGATGGCCGGGCTCGAAGCCCGAGGCCATGCAGAGATGCATCAGGTCCGGCTTCGCTGTGCCACCGTCGAGGCAGGAGCCGAAGCTCCAGCGGTCGTTCGGGATCGGCTCGCGGCGGTCCTGCTCGTGGGCGCGCACCGTGAGCGTCGCGCCCTTGGTGTCGAGGCTGGCAGCGGGATAGCCGATATAGCTGTCGGGCGGGTAGGATTGCACCTGGCCGCTCTGCGCGAAGCCGATCGACTTGACCGGATTGGGGGTCAGCAGCTCGGCGCGAACGACGCCGGTCACGGCTGAGCCGTCCGCGTTGTGCGCACCGACCGGCGGCATCAGCACGCGGTCGACGCCCGGCGTGCCGTCCATCTCCCAGCCCCACCAGGCGAGCGTCGTGCCCTGGCGCATCAGCCAGCCGTCGCGCGGCGACTTCAGGGCGTTGAGGCCAGCAACGCTGTCGGCGTCCCCGGCGTTGAAGTTCGCGAGCGCCAGCTTGTTGCCGCGGTTGACGACCTCCATCAGCACCACGCCGTTGCCCCGCGCGATATCGGCGGGCTTCAGCAGCTCGACCGGCGTGCTGTATTCGACATGGCCGGCGGCGTTGCGCGGGGCGAGGCCGATGTCCTGGATGACGGCGTTGCCGGGCTCGGCCGGGTCGATCTCGCCATGAGCGACGGCGATGACGTGCTCATAGGCGCCGGCCGGCCCAAAGGTTTGGCCGCCAAAGGCGGGCTCGGTGCGGATGATTTCGAGGCGGGTGATCCGCGCCTGCGCCTGCCCGGCGATCGCCAGCGTCACCGCGAGCGCGGCCCAACCCAAACTTCGCATCATTCCAATCCGCATCATCCGAATCCGCCCGGTTTTTGTTGGCGCGGAGAGTGGCGGGGCTTGGCCGGTTGGGCAAGCGCGAGGCGTCAACAGGCGGTTGACGCCTGCTCTCGACCGCGCCCACACTTCGCGTCAACGCGACGATGCCCGCGTGCCGCGGCAAGGGATGGACGTGGACATGATCCGAACAGGACGCCGAAGCCCGATGACCGGCGTTGCCGCGCCCGCGCGCAGCCGGGTGAGGCCGGCAGCCGCAGCTTTGGAGCCCGGCCAGCACCCGTGGCTGGAGCACGCCGGCGTGGGTGCGCCGCCGTGAGGATCGCCCGCGTTTCCACCCACCACGCCGCCATTCCCTGCGCCTATGACGGCGCCCGCCACTCGGTCGGCGGGCAGGACTGGACCACGCTCGACATGCTGCTGGTGCGGATCGAGACGCGGGGCGGCCTGATCGGCTGGGGCGAGGCGTTCGGCCATGGCTGCATCCCGGCGACGAAGGCGGCGCTGGACACGCTGGTCGCCCCTTGGCTGCTGGGCCGCGACGCCAGCGACATCGGCGGCATCGCGCAGGGGCTGGCGCAGTCGATGCACCTGTACGGCCGCAACGGGCCGCTGAGCTACGCGATGGCCGGGGTCGATATCGCCCTGTGGGACATCCTCGGCAAACGCGCCGGCCTGCCGCTGCATGATCTGCTGGGCGGTGCGCGCCGCCGCCAGCTGCCGGTTTATGCCAGCCTGCTGCGCTACGGTGACCCGGCGCGCACCGCTCGCAACGCCGCCGCCGCCCAGGCGGAGGGCTACGGCGCGGTGAAACTGCACGAGATCGACCCTGCTGCGGTGCTGGCCGCCCGTGACGCGCTCGGGCCGGACGCGGTGCTGATGGACGACGTGAACTGCCCCTGGTCGGTGTCGGAGGCGCTGGAGCACGAACGCCTGTTGCGCCCGGCCGCCCTGCATTGGCTGGAAGAACCGGTCTGGCCGCCGGAGGACGCCGCCGGCCTAGCCCGGGTCCGCGCCGCCGGCACCCCGCTCGCCGCCGGGGAGAACTGCGCGACGGTGCACGCCTTCGCCGATCTGTTCGGCGCCGGGTCGGTGGACGTGGCGCAACCCAGCGTGGCCAAGATCGGCATCACCGCCGCACGCCAGGTCATGGCGCTGGCCGACGCGCATAATGTCCGCGTCGTGCCGCATTGCGCCTATTTCGGGCCGGGCTACCTCGCATCGCTGCACCTCACCTCGACGCTTGCCGGGCCGCCGCTGGAGCGCCTGTGGCTGACGCTGGAGGCCAGCCCCTTCGCCCACTGGCTTGACGCGCCCGGCGGCGTGGCGGCCGTCCCTACCGGTCCCGGCCTCGGCTGCGACCCGGACGAGGCAATCTTGCAACGCTACCGCCGCGGCCCCGTGGGCGAGGCGAGGGAGGCCGCATGAAGATCACCGCCATCCGCACCACCCCCGGCGAGCTGACCTTGCCCGAGCCGGCCGTCGGCGGCCTGGGCCCGATCCACACGATCGGCCTCATTGCAACCCGGATCGAGACCGATGCCGGGCTCATTGGCGAGCACATGCTGATCACCCTGCACGGCCGCCACGTCCGCGTGCTGGACGAGATGGTGCAGAGCCTGGCACCGCTGGTGGTGGGGCGCGACCCGCTGCACAGCACTGCGATCTGGGCGGATGGCTGGCGGCAGAACAACTTTGTCGGCCATAAGGGCGTGGCGGTCATGGGCCTGTCCGCGATCGACAGCGCGCTGTGGGATATCCGCGGCAAGGCGGCCGGGTTGAACATCGCGGCGCTGATCGGCCAGGCCCGCATCGCCGTGCCCGCCTATGCCAGCGGCGGCCTTTGGCTGGACCGCTCCATCGATGCGCTGCAGGCGGAGGCGAGCGGCTTCGTGGCGGCCGGCTTCCGCGCCGTGAAAATGCGCCTGGCGCCCGGCCCGTTGCCGGCCACCGAGGCGCGGGTGCGCGCGGTTCGGGAGGCGATCGGCCCGGGCATCACCCTGATGGCCGACGCCAACCAGCAGCTCACCGAGGCCGAGGCGATCCGCATGGGCCGCATGCTGGAGCGCTATGACCTGGCCTGGTTCGAGGAGCCCCTGCCAGCCTGGGATTTGGCCGGTTTGGCTCGCGTCGCCTCAGCACTGGACACGCCGATCGCCTCCGGGGAGACGGAGTACGCCCGATACGGCTTCCGCACGATGCTGGAGCTGCGGTCGGCCGACGTGCTGATGCCAGACTTGCAGCGGGTGGGCGGGGTGACGGAGTTCATTCGCGTGGCGAACCTGGCCGCGGCGCACGACGTGCCGGTGTCGTCGCATTTGTTCCCGGAGATGAGCCTATCCGTGCTGGCCGGGCTGGAGAACGCGACCTGGCTGGAGCACATGCCCTGGCTATCGCCGCTTTATAACGAGACGCTGGAGCTGCGGGATGGGGCGGCGGTGGTGCCCGACCGGCCGGGCTGGGGATTCACGCTGGATATGGACAGGGTTCGTAAGGCACGCTGACCTCACCCGAATTATTTGATCATTGCAGAGTCAAACCTGAGATTTTTCCGGCGAGCGCTTTCCCGGCCATGCACAGCTTCGTTGCTATGCATCTGGGAACCAGTTCCCGTGAAAGCCCGGTGGTATCCTGTGCGGCAGCCGGACGGTGGCGACCGGAGCCGCCTCGAAGGATCGCGCGTCTAGAATTACGAGGTCGGTGGTCTCGTCCGCCGTGTTGATGACAAAGCCGACAAGCCAGCCCTCATCCTCCTCCGCGTCGGCAGTCGCCGGGACGAACACGAACTCGCCGGGCAGGTGACCGTCGCCAAACTCGTGCACAAGGCGGCAACCTGTCTCGAGATCATGCTTGTAAAGTCGCGTGGCGCCAACGAGTTGCGGATTGCCGTCCGGCGGGACGGAGACCGTGTGGACGTAGCGATAGCTCTGGCCGAAGCGGCGCTCGTCGATGCGGGGGAACTCCTGCGGCGTGGGGTCGATCACGCGCCGGCCGACGCGGTGCGTCGAAGGGTCCACTGTCCAGCGTTCGAAGCGGCCCAGCGCGTCAAGGCCGCTCGCGCCGGAGGCGAACATCGTGTCATATGCAATGACGTCGAGGATTACCTGACCGTCTTCGCCATCAAAGGCATTGGCCACGTGAAAGACGAAGCACGGCTCCAAATCGCACCAGATGATCGCGGCCGCGTCGCCCTGCCGCGGCAGGAGACCCACGCGGGCGCGGTGGGCCGGGTTCCAGCGGAATGGAAAGCGATGGCCGGCGAGCACGGCGCGCATCGAAAAAGTAACGGGCAAATCAAGGACGACGACGAACCGCGCCGTGATGGCACAATCGTGGACGCACGGGCCATGCTGCACTGCGATCGGCACGTCGCGGACCACCTTGCCGTCTGCCGCGACGACGATGTGGCGGACAGCATCCCAGACCCGGCCGTCATAGGCGATCGCATGGTTTTCGCCCGTGAGCGGGTCCTGATGCGGATGCCCGGTGAAGGAGCCGTGCAGCGTTCCGTCAAACGGATTATAGCATTGCTCCTCCAGGGTCTCGGAGAGCTCGACGGGGAAGCTGCCCGCTTCCACCAGGGCAAAGGCGCGACCGCCGATGGCGGCCACGTTGGTGTTCACGGTGTCGTTGCCTTCCCTGCGCGGCCCGGGCGCGGCGTCGCGGCCGAGCGCTGCGGCGGCCAAGCGCGAGCGGATCCAGCGATTGCGATACCAAAGCACTTGGCCGTCCCGGATGGCGACGCCGTGCACCATGCCATCGCCAAGAAACCAGTGATGGCCCGCGGGATCGGGACTGACCGGATTTGCGCCCATCTTGAGATAGCGGCCACGCAGCCCCGCTGGGATCGAGCCGGTGATTGCAAGATCCTGGAGCGTCAGTTCCGATCGCATCGGCGCGTGGATGCCGACAAGGTAGGGGCCGCCGGTCTTGGAAAGCCGCCTGCGGTTATAGGCCGCGACGAACTCGACCCCAGCCTCGAGCGCCGCGCGAACGGCAGATTGGACAGGGTTCGACATAGATCGCGGTCTCCGGAAACGTCGTGTCGCATTTGAACCAGGGACGCTACCAAGCTGGCCACCCGATGTCGCGGTTGATCCGGAGCGTGGCACCATCACGCTCCCCCTGGTCGCTCAGCCAACGAAATGGTTGTGTTCTCAACCCTGTAGATGATGTCGGCGACGTTCCCTTGGAAGTCACCAAAATGCTTCTTCAGCTGATGCTGAGCGGTCCCGATCCGGGCAGACCGGTAATCAGCCCGACGCCGCACAGCCGGGACGGAGTTGAAACGCCGGTTCCCGTCGTGGCGCCGGCCAGCAGCATATGGACCACGGCCAGCGCGCCATGCACGGTCACGTCGTAGCCGTTGGCGGTTCGGATGCGCGCAATGCGGATCGCGCCGGCGGCATTGCGCCGGCGGCATTGCGCGCCTCGCCCCACACGTAGCAGGAGGAGGCGGCCCGGGCTTTCGCTGTGGGGCCGGTGATCGCCCCCGCACGTTTCTTCAGCGCGGCCTGCACAGGAGCCAAGCCCAGCAGCGGCCCGAGCAGGTTGCCGATCCGCGCGCCCCATAGCAGGGCCGGAGGCACCGCCAGGAACACCTCGATGTTCCCAATGCCGGTCGTGTAGTAGGCCGTGCTCACGTCGCCCCAGGGAAATGCCATAGCGGTGCGCAGCCCCTGGCCGAAGTCGATCTGCCGCGTTTGCACCCCCATTGGCACCCTGACGATCTTGCCATTGCGGCGGACCCTGCCGCCGCGGGCCAGACCCTCCACGCTGGTCTTGGCAGTGCCGGGGGACATCGCGGCCGCAGTCTCGAAACCGAGCGCCAGATGCGTGGCGTCAGGCAGCGCCTCAACCAGCGCGCGGGCGAGGCAATCAGTCGGAATCACGTCGAAGCCCACCCCAGGGCAGATTACGATCCCGGCGGTGCGCGCCGCGCCTGATAGGGTCTGCGCATACTCGAAAACGTCGATTTCGCCGGTGATGTCCAGGTAGTGGGCGCGCGCCTCCAGACAGGCCCGCATGAGGGGCGCCGCAGTGGCGGAAAACGGCCCGGCGCAGTTCAGCACCAAATCCACCTCCGCGAGCACTGGCGCCCCGGCCGGAAAGCTGCGGTGAGCGAGGCCGAGTTCGTTGGCCAAGGCCGCCACGGCGGCCGCATCACGCCCCGCTAAGGTCGGCCGCAAGCCGCGCGCCGCCGCTTCGCGCGCGATCAGCCCGCCGGTGTAGCCGTTCGCGCCGTAGATCATCCAGTTTTGCATCAACGCCTGCTCGAGCTTGGGTGATACGTCATGGCTTCACGCCGAAGCGGGGTTGCGTGGCCTGGAACACAAATGAGTGCCTGCAAGTCCAGGCCGTGCAACCCTGCTTAGGGCCAGAGCCAGAACAATCGAGACTCGATTGTCTTGGCTTTGGCCGAACCTAGAGGAAAACAATGCGGAACTTCAATGAGACCAACGTCACGGCAGCGGTGCTGGAACGCGTGAGCCATGCCCAGCCGCCCCGGACCCGGCAGATCAGCGAGGCGCTGGTGCGTCATCTGCACGCCTTCGTCCGGGAGATCGAGCCGACACAGGCGGAATGGGCCGCGGCCATCGAGTTCCTGACCCGCACCGGCCATATGTGCAGCGAAACAAGGCAGGAGTTCATCCTGCTGTCGGACACGTTGGGCGTTTCCATGCTGGTGGACGCCATCAACCACCGGCTGCCCGGCAACGCGACGGAAACGACCGTGCTTGGCCCGTTCTACGTCCAGGCCGCGCCGGAGCACCTGCTGGGCGACGACATCTCGGCCGGTATGGCAGGCGAACCGCTGCTGGTCGAAGGCACGGTGTCGCGCACCGACGGCACGCCGATCGCAGGTGCGGTGCTGGACACCTGGCATACGGATGGCGACGGGTTCTACGACGTGCAGGGTCCGGCCGGGCTGGAAGGGCTCGCCGGCCGTGCCCGCTTGCGCACGGACGAGCAGGGCCGCTTCTGGTTCCGCTCCATCGTGCCGGCGTCCTACCCCATCCCGGATGACGGGCCGGTCGGCAGCATGCTGAAGGCGCAGGGGCGGCATCCTTACCGACCGGCCCACATGCATTTCATGGTCGGCCACCCCGACTGCGAAACCCTGGTCACGCACCTCTTTCTCCATGGCGACCCGTACCTCGACTCCGACGTGGTGTTCGGCGTGAAGGACTCGCTGATCCGGGCGCTGGTCCGTCAGGACGCTGGAACCACGGCGCGCGGCAACCGCGTGGACCGGCCCATGGCGGCGCTCAGCTACGACTTCGTTCTGGCAAACGAGATTGAAACGAAGGTTGCCTAAAAGGGCATTGCCCGGCCGCGTTCAGGCCGCCCTACGTGGCAGACATGGGCGGAACTCCGGTCTGCCAAGCCGCACAGTGATCGACGATGTCCTGCACCAGCGGATTGCCCGCGGGATAGCGGTTGGCCAGGGCCGGCGCTTACCTCCGCTTGAAAAGCACTTGAACTGATCCGGCGCCACCCTGGCCGCGGTCCGTCAACATAACGATGAGCGTGTCGCGGCCTATTTGATGTCGGGAGGAGACGACCCAATCCTCACGGTCTGCAAGCTCCGAGACATGCATCGAGCACATCCCGCAATGCGCAAGACCGGCCATTGCAAAGCCGTCAACGATCATGGCCCAGGCCGACGCAAGCGCCGAACCGGCCGCGCCTTCGACGACTGCACCCGCCCTCAGGCACCACGCCAACACGGCCGATCGACGTTTGGGTATGGTGGTAGGTGGGCGGACGTCGATGTTTCGGGTGCCAATTTCCCTGGACCGAGTGCGCATGTCACCTCCTGCCTTCTAAACGAGGCAATTCGACACTCATGGTGCTACGGAATGACTACCCATAGCCGGGCGCTTGGCTACGGTTGCAACAAGCGGGTTCTCGACCAAGCCGCACCTGTGCCAAATACCTAACCCCGCAGGATACCTAACCCCGCAGGCGTTCTGACCGGCGGCGCAGCAGCTCGACCGCGGCCAGCAACACCGTCGCAATCACGATCAGCACGGTGGCGGCGGCGGTGATGGTTGGGGAGACCTCCTCCCGAATGCCGGTGAACATCTGCTTGGGCAGCGTGCGCTGGTCGGGGCCAGCGAGGAATTGCACCAGCACCGTCTCGTCGAATGCGGTGACAAAGGCGAACAGCGCACCGGAGATCACGCCGGGCAGGATCAGCGGCAGGGTGACGCGGACGAACGTCACCAAAGGCGACGCGCCCAGGCTGCTTGCTGCGCGGTTCAGCGTCGTGTCATAGCCGCTGAGCGTGGCGGTGACGGTGATGACGACGAAGGGCACCGCGAGCGTCGTGTCGGCCAGGATCAGGACGGTCAGCGTGTTCAGGATGCCGAGCTGGCCGAAAAAGAAATACATGCCGACCGCCGTGATCACTACCGGCACGATCATGGGGGAGATCAGCAGCCCAGTGATGAGGCCGTGCCAGGGCATCTCGCGCCGGGTGAGGCCGTTGGCGGCCAGCGTGCCCAACGTCGTCGCCAGCACGGTCGTGGCCACGGCCACGATCAGGCTGTTGCGGATTGCCCCGGTCCACCGCGGGCTGCTGAAGAACTCGGCGTACCAGCGCAGGGAGAAGCCGGCGAGCGGATAGTTGAAGAACGGCTGCGAATTGAACGACAGCGGCACCACGGCGAGGATCGGCGCGATCAGGAACAGCAGCACCAGCGCCGAGAACACCCACAACACGGCGCGCGCCGCCCGCTCGGCCCGGGTGGCGTAGGCCGGCCTCATCCGAAGCGCATCCGCTCGACGCCGAGCACGCGGGTGTAAACCACGTAGATAGCCAGCGTGATCGCCAGCAGCAGCGCCCCGAGGGCGGACGCCATGCCCCAGTTCAGCTCGCGGTTCATGTAGGAGGCGACGAACGAGCTGACCATCTGGTCGTCCGGACCGCCGACCAGCGCCGGGGTGATGTAGTAGCCGAGCGAGAGGATGAATGTCAGCAGGCCGCCGGCGCCCACGCCTGGCAAGGTCAGCGGCATGTACACGCGGCGGAACGCGGTGAACGGCGTGGCGCCAAGCGAGCGGGCAGCCCGGGTCAGGCCCGGCGCGATGCCGCTCATCACGCTGTAGATCGGCAGCAGGGTGAACGGCAATTGGATATGCGTCATCGCCACCAGCGTACCGGTACGGTGGAAAATCAGCTGCAGCGGCTGGCTGATGACCTGCAGCGCCATCAGCGCGTCGTTGATGACCCCGTGGGTTTGCAGCAGCACAACCCAGGCTGTCGTCCGCACCAGCAGGGACGTGAAGAACGGCAGCAGCACCAGGATCATCATCGGGTTGCGCACCCGCGCCGGCAGCGTCGCCAGCAGGAACGCGACGGGGTAGCCGAGCGCCAGCGTCAGCAGCGTGACCAGCCCAGCGATGAACAGCGTGCGGGCGAACACGGCGACGAACACCGCGTCCTGCGGTGGCACGCGCACGAGCTGGCCGTCGCCGTCCAGATGGCGGTCGATGGCCTGCAGCAGATAGAACGGCGTCACGCTATGGCCCGCGCGCTGTATCACCGTCCAGATGTCG
The DNA here is from genome assembly GCA_963850595.1 of uncultured Alphaproteobacteria bacterium. GTDB lineage: Bacteria > Pseudomonadota > Alphaproteobacteria > Acetobacterales > Acetobacteraceae > CAHJXG01. The sequence goes on from CAWKLS010000002.1 coordinate 154,754, forward strand.
CGCTGGCCCCAGACCGGGTCGGCGGCGATCACCGCGTCCTTGAACGGGCCTTGACGCAGGCGGGTCACCTGCCGGGCGGTGGCGACAACCGCGCTGCGGGCGCCCGGCAGCTCGTAGTTGATGCGCTTGCCGATGGAGCCCGCTGCCTGGTTGGCCTGCGCGGATTTGAGGTCGGCGGCCATCGCGGCGAACACGGCTTCATCCGGCACGGCTTGGCCGTCCCAGCCGGACAATGCGGCCAGCGTGCGCGGCGCCAAGGTGGCCATGTCCGGGTCATAGACCGCCCGGGCCAGGATGGCGCCGAGCGGCACGATGAACAGCACGGCCACATAGAGCAGCAGCGGCGCCACCAGCAGCAACGCCACGAGCCGCCGCGCCCGCCCGGTGCGCCGGACGCTGCGGCGAAGGACAGCGACGTCGGCGGTGAGGCTCACCGCCATGGCGAAGCGGCTACTGCGCCAGCCAGGTGTTGAAGCGCTTGCGCAGTTCCTCCCCGTGGTCGCCCCAGAAGTAGTAGTCCTGCACGAGCGCAGTCTTCGTATTCTCGGGCGCGGTCGGCAGGTCGGCCAGCACAGTGGGCGCGATGTTCGGGATGGCGTCGATATTGGTGGGGCCATAGGCGATGTATTTCGACTGGTTCGCCATGTTGGCCGCGTCGCTGGCGAAAGCCATGAACTTGTATGAGTCCGCTGGATGCTTTGCGCCTTTCGGAATCACCCAGAAGTCGTAATCTGGCACCTGGCCGTCCCAGACGATCTTGAAGTTCTTGCCGTCCTTCTTCGCAGCATCATAGATGCGGCCATTCCAGGCGGTGGTCATCACGACCTCCCCGCTGGCCAGCAGCTGCGCCGGCTGCGCCCCCGCTTCCCACCAGACGGCCTGGCTTTTGATGGTGTCGAGCTTCTTGAATGCGCGGTCCACCCCGGCCGGAGTCTTCAGCATGGCATAGACTTGTTCGCGCGGCACGCCGTCCGCCATGAGCGCGAATTCGAGGTTCACGAACGGGCTTTTCTGCAAGCCTCGCTTGCCAGGGAATTTCTGCAGGTCGAACAGGTCGGCGAGCGTCGTGGGGGCTGGCTTCAGCTTGTCGGCGTCGTAGGCCATGATGGTGGAATAGACGATCGTGCCGACGGCGCAGTCGGTCGTCGTGCCCTCCATGAACTTATTCTGGTTGCCGATCTTGGCCCAGTCCAGCTTCATGAACAGGCCATCCTCGCAGCCTTGCAGCGCCGTCTGCGTATCGACGTCGATCACGTCCCAGGTCACGTTGCCGCTCTCGACCATGGCGCGGATCTTGGCGATCTCGCCGTTATATTCCTCGGTGGCGATCTTGGTGTTCGCCTGTTTCTCGAACGGCTTGAAATACGCCTCGTCCTGGCTGCGCTGGTAGGCGCCGCCCCAAGACACGATGTTGAGCGTTTCCGCCCGCAGCGGCGCCGTGGCCAGCAGCGCCATGCCGCAGGCCGCCAAGGCAATTGTCGTATTAAACCGGCTCAGCATCGTCGCGATTCCTTTTCAAGAGTGGTCATAGAGTTGCCCTACGCGTCCAGCGCGCGGCAGTCGTTCCAGTGCCAGCCGACCGTCACCGCAGCGCCGGGCGCGAGGTCGCCATGGGCGTGGCCCGCGGGCACCTTGACGATGAAGTCGTCCCGCCCGGCCAGCGACAGCCGCACGCGGCGATGGTCGCCGAGATAGATCGTCTCCTCCACGCGCGCGTCGAAGCGGTTCGCGCCGACGTCATGCGGCGGGTCGATGACCGCCCGCTCCGGCCGGACCGAGAGCACGGTGCGCGGCTCGCCCGGGCAGACGGCCAAGGCGCTCACGTGAGGGCCGCCATCCAGCTGCACGGTCACGCTGGGTCCGTCGCGGCCGATGACGGTGCCGGGCAGGCGGTTGTTCTCGCCGATGAACTGGGCGACGAATGACGTGGCCGGGCGCTCATAAAGCCCGGCCGCGGTGTCGAGCTGCTGGATACGGCCGTCGTTGAACACGGCGATGCGGTCCGACATCGTCATCGCCTCACCCTGGTCGTGGGTGACATAGACCATCGTGACGCCCAGCCGCTCGTGCAGGTGCTTGATCTCGATCTGCAGCTGTTCGCGCAGCTGTTTGTCGAGCGCGCCCAGAGGTTCGTCCATCAATACAAGCTTCGGCTCGAACACCAGCGCACGGGCCAGCGCCACGCGCTGCTGCTGCCCGCCGGAGAGCTGCGCCGGACGGCGGTCCTCCAGCCCCGACAGCCGCACCGTCTGCAGCGCGCGCGCGACCCGGTCGGCGATTTCAGCGCGAGGGCGGCGGCGGACGCTGAGGGGAAACGCGATGTTCTGCCGCACCGTCATGTGCGGGAACAGGGCGTAGTTCTGGAACACCATGCCGATGTCGCGCTTGTGCGGCGGCAAATCTTCGATCGATGCGCCGTCGAGGAAGATGCGCCCATCGGTCGGCGCCTCGAACCCGGCCAGCATCATGAGCGTCGTCGTCTTGCCCGAGCCGGACGGCCCGAGCAGCGTGAGGAACTCGCCGCGCCGGACACTGAGGTTGAGGTCACGGACGACGAGGTTTGTGCCGTCATAGCTTTTTTGCAGGGCGACGAATTCGACGTAGGGCCGGTCGGTCGTTTGCGGCGCCGGTTCGATTTGCCGGTCGAGCGTTGCAACCGTCATGATCAAGCCGCCCCTGGAACAGCAAAGGAGGGTGCGGCCGCGGGATCGAGCGCCCGGGTGACATAGGCGTGCATCTGCGGCTGCCACAGCGCCCATAAGGCGGCGAGGGCGCCGATGGGATCGTCCTCGGTCCAATCGATCCGCAGGTCGGCAACGGGCCAAGGCACCTTTTCCACTAAAATCAGGCCGGCCGAGTGCACCGGCCCCTCCTCGCCGCCCGCCACCAGCCCGGCCTGCATCGCCGCAATGAGTCGGTCGGCCAGGTGGTCATGTCCACGCTCATTGAACGCGTCCAGCATCCGCGCGGGAACGGCTTTGCTCGCGAGCAGGTTGCCGCACGCCACCACGCCGGGCGCCTCGGCGGCGCTGAAACGGCCCAAAGTCATTGCGCCCGAGAACACCGAGGTGACGCCCGCGCGATCCACCATCGCCACCTGGCGGTATTCGGGATGCGCGGCCCCGGCCCGCAGCTGAATCATTGCGTCCGGCGCGGCGAGCCCGGCGGCCAGCAAGTCGAGCCCCGCCGGGCCGAGGCGCGGGTCGGTGATGTTCTGGGTCGCCACCACGCCCACGCCGGCCCGGGAATGGGCGCAGCGGGCGGCGACGGCGGGGCTGGAGGACGCGACAGCAATGCCGAACATCCCCGTGCGGTCGCAGCGGGCGGCGATTGAGAACGTCATGTCGCCGCGTCGGGAATGACGGCAGTGGCGTCGATCTCCACCAGCCATTCCGGCCGGGCGAGGGCCACGACGACCAGGCCGGTGCACGCCGGGTGCACGCCGCGGATATACTCGCCCATGACGCGATACACCGGCTCGCGGTGGCGGATGTCGGTCAGATACACCACAATTTTTGCCAAATGCCCCATCTCGCCGCCGGCCTCATGCACCAATTGGCGGATGTTCTGCATGACCTGGTGCGCCTGCTGCGCCGGGTCGCCGACGCCGACATTGGCGCCGCTGTCCAGGTCTTGCGACACCTGGCCGCGCAGGAAAACGAGCCGGCCGCGCGCGACGACGGCCTGCGCCAAGTCGTTGTCGAGTCGTTGCTCCGGGTAGGTGTCCCGCGTGTTGAACGGTCGGATGCGGGTGTGCGCCATGCGCTATTCGGCGGCCTGGCGTAGCGGCGCGGGTTCAAACCATTGGCGCACGGCGCTGTCGCCGCCGGTGGCCGACCCGCCCGGCACCTGTTCCGATAGCTCGGCCGCGTGCTTGACGAAGGCGAGTGGGCCGTCCCAGCCGAAATTGCGGTAAACCGCCGCCAAGTGAGCGAATGGCGCCGATTGGGCGAAAAGCTGGAATGTGAGCCGGTGCCCGGCATAGTCGGAGTTGAGCAAGTCCCGCGCGAAGGCCAGCAGCTTGCGCCGGTCGTCGGCAACCCAGCCCTCGTTGACGGTGTAGAACTTCTCCAGCCACGGCTTGGTTTCCGGCGCGTCGAATGCGGCCTTATCGGGCGTCACGCAAATCTGCCCGCCGCACAGCTCCCGCGACAGGTGCATCATGTGGTGAAGCTGCGAGCAGGCGTGCACGCGCCCGGTGTAGAGCAGGGACTGGTTGGGCATCAGCAGCCCGCCCGGGCTTGGCTCCGCCAGCGCGATGGAGGCGGTGAGGTGGGCGTTGATCCCTTCGCGATACACCGCGAGCTGCGACAATTTCTCCTGCACCGCCTGCTGCTTTTCGAGGCCGGTCTGCCGCACGTTGAACAGCGCCGCGCCGATCATCATGTCGGCGAACTTCAGGATGCGCTGCACGAAAGCGAAGGCGGAATAGCGGTGCAGGGTGGAACGGATGAACGCCGCTGCCTTGGTGTGGCGGTAGAACAGCACGTTCTCCCAAGGGATCAGCACGTCGTCGAAGATGACCAGCGTGTCCACCTCGTCGAACCGGTTCGACAGCGGGTAATCGGCCGGATCCGCACGGCCGGCGAAACCCGAACGGCAGATGAATTTCATGTTGGGGGAGCCGAGGTCGCAGATGAACCCGACGGCATAGTCCGAATAGGCGCTGTCGCCCCAGTTGGCGATGGTGGGCTTGGTGAAGGCCTGGTTGGCATAGGCGGCGGCGGTCTCGTACTTGGCGCCGCGCACGATGATCCCGGCATCGGTTTCGCGCACGACGTGCAGCAGCATGTCGGGATCCTGCTCCTGCGGCGGGCGGGAGCGGTCGCCCTTCGGATCGGTGTTGGCCGACACGTGGAACGGATCCTGGCGCAGCACGCGGCTGATATGGGTCTCGATGTTGCGGGCGAATTGCGGATCGACCTCGTTCAGCACGTCCCGTCCGTCGTATAGCGACCACATCTCGCCCACGGTCTCGTCGCCGACGCGGGTGACGATGCCGCCCACCTCCTCCAGCACGGTGTCGGTGGCCCGGCGCTTGTCCCACCAATCGCTTTGCACGCGCGGCAGCTTGTTGCCGATGGCGTTGCGCTCGCCGTCGTCCACGGACGACATGATCGCGCGTGTGGCCGGCTCATGCGCCATGTCGTAGATGCGGGCACGGATATCGACAATGGGCTTGAACGCCGGGTGCGTCGTGACGTCGCGCACACGCTCGCCATTGACGTAGACCTCACGGCTGTCGCGGATGCTGTCGCGGTATTCCTGGCCGGTGCGGATCACGAGGCGTTCCTCTGTGGTATTTAGCTTCGATGCAAGAAGAGTGCCATCATTTCGCCGCCGCCTGCTGGGTGAAGAACGACGCGCCTGCCGGCTTCTGCGGCAACTGCATCGTGAATGGCACGCTGCGGACCGAGCCGGTCGCTTTGCCATGCACGATCAGCCCTTCATGGCGGCTCGGCACCGGGTTGGGGCTGAGCGGGATTGCGTCCTCGGCGGAATACACGGCGATAAACAGCGTGCGCGGCGTGTCGGACCGGTTTGGCGCGGAACCGTGCAGCAGCCGCGTATGCATCAGGCAGACCGACCCGGCCCGGCCCACGCTGAGCGCCGCGTTGGCCCGGCAATGCGCGGTGGTTGCCGTATCGACGGCGCCGGTGAAGCGGCCGTCGCGCCAAAGGCTGTGGAGCGGCCCCATATGGCTGCCGGGCAGTACTTCCAGCGGGCCGTTCTCCGCCGTCACGTCGTCCAGCATCAGCAAAGCGGTGACCAAGTCGTCATTGCTGTGCGGGGTGAATGGGAAATCCTGGTGCCAATCGACCTTGGTCGCGGTATGCGGCAGCTTGGAGTTGATCTTGGTGTGGTGCAGCTTGACGTTGGGCCCGATGAGGGCGGCCACCGCCTCCACCATGCGGGACCGGCTCGCCGCCTCGTAGAACGCATCCGACACCTCTGTAGGGCTCGAGACGCGGCGCAGGCCGGGCGTGCTGGCGGCATGCCCCGGCTCCAGGTCGAAGCGGGCCCGGCCGTCGATCATCTCGCCAAAAGGAGCGTCGTGCGCGCGGCTTTCCTCAACCCAGGCGGCGAAGTCCTGCCGCAGCCGCGCGAGCAGGCCGGGTGTGACAACATCGGCTACGTTGATGCAGCCGTCGCGGCGAAAGGCTTCAACCTGGTCGGTCGTCAGCATGGATGCCTCCGAAGATTTGACCGCATACCTTGCCCCGCGCCGCCGGGCCGTGCACGCTTAAACTGCATACAGGATACAGTCACGCGATGCCGCCCTTGCTGCCCGAGCGTTTGCTGCTGCCGTTCAGCCCGGGGCCGTTCCGCATGGCCATGGGGCTGACCGGGTGCGCGCCGGACGACCTGATCGAGATCGACGAGCATTATCTGGCGGAAATGGCAGAGCGGCGGGACCTCTTGGCAACGCGGCACGCCGACGTGTTCGCCGCTGTGCCAGCATCGGACGCGGCGCGGCGGGAGACGCTGGGCGTGATCGCGGACCTGCTGCCGCGCCGCTACCCCGGCTGGTTCACCCGCGACGGCGATAGCGTGCACAACGCACTGACGGACGAGACTTGGGACTTGGGCGATCTGCCATGCGATCCGCTCGAACTCGCCGGGCGGCTCGTGCAGGAGGATTTGTGCCTGATCGACGCATCCGGCCACCCATCCGCTCCTGGGCCCACGCTGGGCGCCGCGATCCTGTGCGCGCCGTCGCGGTGGCGGCTTGCTGAGAAGATCGGCCGGCCGCTGCTGGGCGTGCACGAGGCGGTGCCGCTCTATGCCGAGCGGCTGTCGGCGGCGGTGGACCGGTTCATGGGCGCGATCAGGACCGGCAAGGTGGCAGAGCGGCTCAATTGGAGCGTGGTCGATGACGGCGCGCTGTTCCAGACCGGCGGCAAGCACCGGACGGCGCACGATCCCAGCATCACCGCGGCCAACGCGCCCGGCACGCTATTCCTGCGTGTCGAGCGGCAAACGCTGACGCGGCTGCCAAGGAGCGGGTTCGTGCTGTTCGCGATCCATGTGCACAGCTACCCGCTCCGGCGCGTGCTGGCCGTGCCCGGCGCTGCCGCGGATTTGGCGGCGGCGGTGCGGGCGCTGCCCGATGCACTGGCGACCTACAAGAGCCTGCATCCGATGCGTGACGCGTTGCTGGCGTGCTTGGACGAACGGGCGGCTTTACCGGGCGCGGCTTAGGATCATCTCGCCGATCGCGCCGACGATGAGCGCCCAGCCGGCCGGCAAATAGGTGGTGGCCGACATCTCCTCGATGACGGCCGGGCCTTGGATCGTCGTGCCGGCGCCGATCTCAATCCGGTCCCATACGTCGCATAGGCAAGTTTGGCCGGTCTCCGTCACTGGGCGTTGACCCGACGGCTGCCCGGAACCGCCGGGTGCGGGCGTCCACATGGGGGTTGGGATGGCGATGCGGCCGGTCAGGCGCAGGTTCACCAACTCGACGCCGCGGGTGGTGTCGCGACGGCCGAACTGACGTTCGAACGCGGCCTCAAACAATTCGGTGACCTCCTCCAGCTTGGCGCCGGCGGGAGCGCTGACCGTCAGCTCGTGCGCCTGGCCGTGGTAGCGCAGGTCGAACTGCCGTTCTTCGGCCAATTGCGCCAGGTCTGCGCCGTCCTCCGCGAACTCCGCGCGGATTTCCTGCGACATCGCGGCGAACCCCGCTTTCGAGGTGGCCAGGCTCGCCGCGTCGAACGGCGCCAGCGCGGTCAAGGAGCGGTCCTTCGACAGCGCCGAGCACAGCGCGCCGAAGGCCGAGAAGGCGCCGGGTGATGGCGGCACGATGACGCGGTCGATGCCGATTTCGGCTGCGACCAGCGCCGCGTGCAGCGGCCCGGCGCCGCCATAGGACAACAGGACGAAATCCCGCGGATCGAAGCCTTTGGCCACCGAGATTTCGTGCACGGCCGCCGCCATCTTCGCCACGCCCAGGCGCAGGATCGCCTCGGCGACAGTGACGGATCGCAGCGAGAGCGCCCGGCCGATCGCGCCCATTGCGGCTTCGGCGGCGGCGGCGTCGATGCGCAGGGACCGCCCGAGCAGTTGGGCAGGGCCCAGGCGGCCGAGCACGACGTTGGCATCGGTGATCGTGGGACGGGTGCCGCCTTTGCCATAAGCGGCGGGGCCAGGCACGGCGCCCGCGCTTTCGGGGCCGACCTGCAGGCTGCCGCCAGCGTCGAGGGAGGCGATCGAGCCGCCGCCGGCGCCCACGGTGTGGATGTCGAGCTGCGGCAGGCGGATGATCAATCCCTCCAGCAGCGTCTCGCGCTTAAGCGGGTAGGCGCCGTCCGCCACCAGCGCCACGTCGGTCGAGGTGCCGCCCATGTCGTATGTGATCAGGTTGGCGGCTCCGGTCGCGCGCGCCAAATGCACGGCGGCGGCGAGCCCGGCGGCTGGGCCGGACAGCACGGTGCGGACGGGCTGCGCCGCGGTCGTTGCCGTTGACAGCAGGCCGCCATTGGAGGCGACGGTGTAAAATCCCGCAGCCGGGTAGGCGTCGCGCACCGCCCGCGTCAGCCGCGCGACATAGCCCGACATGACCGGCATGACGTAGCCGTTGATTGCAGCGACCGAAAACCGCTCGAACTCACGGATTTCGTTGAGGATTGCGGTGGAGCGGGTGACGCAGTCGAAATAGCGGCGCAGGATTTCGGACGCCCGGACCTCGTGCGCCGGGTTGCGGTAAGCGTTGACGAAGCCGACCACGACCGCCTCGACGCCGGCCTGTTTCAGCGTGAGCGCCGCCGTTTCGACCGCGTCCTCATCGAGCGGCGTGCTGACGTGCCCGTCGGCCTCGACGCGCTCGGCGACGGTCAGGCGGTCGCGGCGGGCAATGAGCGGGGCAGGGCGCTCGAAATACGGGTCATAGAGGCTGTTGGGCACCAGCCGCGTCGTGCGCCCGAGCTCCAGCACGTCGCGGAACCCGGCGGTGGTGATGAAGCCGGTGCGCGCGCCGCGGCGCTCGAGCAGGGCGTTGGTGGCGACGGTGGTGCCGTGCACGATCAGCGCGAGGTCGCCCGGTTCGACCTCCGCGCTGCCCAGGGCGGCCATGACGGCGCGGTCGGGAGCGGCGCGGTCGGACGGGACCTTGACCGTGCGCGTCGTGCCGGTGCCGAGGTCATAGACGATCAGGTCGGTGAACGTGCCGCCGACATCGATGCCCACAAAGACGCTCACGGGCGTCTGGCCGCGAGCCAGCGGATGCAGTGCGGCCCGGCTTTGGCGGCGACCACCGTGGCGTCGTCGAGCGTTGGGTCGAAGGCCTCGATCCACAGGCGGGTGGCGGGGCCTGAGGCTGCGGTGAGTTCGACGAGGTCGCCGGGCGCCGCGCCCAAGGCTCGGCCCAGGCCGGGTGACAGGCGGCAGCGATGCGGCGGCAGGCCGGCGCCGGGCCTGGCTTCGACGGCCAATGCGCCAACGCGGTAGGGCGCACGGCCGGGTTCCGTCACGTAGCCGTCGGCCAGGTCGTCCTGCTGGGCCGCCGCGGCGCGCTCGGTGGGGTTGCCGAAGCCGCCGCCGCCGGAGCTTTCCATGACGACGACATCGCCGGGCAGGAGGGCGAAGTTGGCGACCTTGCCGGGAAACGCGCCGGGCTCGATCATCGTGCCGCCCCGACGGACGCGAAAGCGGTTGGGCGCGCCGGACGCACCGCCGTTCATGCCGGCGGGCGGGATGATGTTGCGGTCGGACAGCACGGACAGCCTCGCATCCTCGCTTAGTACCTCGACTTCGCGCACCAGGCCGCAGCCGCCGCGCTGCCGGCCGGGGCCGCCGCTGTCGGGGCGGATTTCCTGGCGGACGATCCGCAGCGGGAAGACGCGTTCCACCACCTCGGTCGATTGGATCGAGACGTTTTCGCCCTCGTTGAAGGCGCGCACGGCGGTGTTGCCGTCATGGCTGGCCCAGGCGCCGGTGCCGCCGGAGGGATATTCGTAGAAGATGAAGCTGCGCCCGCCGATGTAGGTGTGGTTGGACGTGCCGCGGACGTCGCCGGTCATGCGATGCGGGATGGCTTGGCCCAGGGCGCCCATCACGGCGGCGTCGCAGCCAAACCGCACCTCGTTCAACCCGCCGCAGGGCGCCGGAGCGCGGGCGTTGACGATCGTGCCGGGCTGGGTCGCGACGCTGATGGCGCGCAGCGTGCCGGAGGTGATCGGGCCGCGCGGGTCGAGGAACGATTTCACCACCGTCATCACCGAGGTGGGCGCGATGGCCGGCCCGGCGTTCAACGGTGCGGCGACCTGCGCCGAGCTGCCGGTGAAGTCGGCGCGCAGCCAGCCATCGCCGATGGCGAGCTTTACATGCACCTCCAGTGGGTGGGGCGTGGCGGCGTTGCCGTCGATGAAGCCCACGTGGGTGTACTCGCCGGGCGGCAGGGAGCTTATGGCGGCGCGCATCCGGCGCTCGGAGGCGTCCAGGATGTCGTCGGTGGCGGCCTGCATCAGGGGTAGGCCGTGTTTCGCGGCCAGGCCGCGCAGCCGCCGTTCGGCCACGCGGCAAATCCCCAGCACGGCGCGGAAATCGGCGATCGCCTCCGCCGTCGCGCGCACGTTGTCGAAGATCATGCGGAGGATTTCGGACGCGCCCTCCTTCGGCAGCTTGAGGTAGTTGAGGCGCAGTCCCTCCTGCAGGATGTCGGTCGCGGCGCCGTTCAGCGAGCCCGGCGTCATCCCGCCCACGTCGCCCCAATGCGAGCGCACGACGACGTAGAAGATGGGCCGCCCTGCTTCGTGCACCGGCCAGATCACCGCGATGTCGTTGAGGTGGGTGCCGCCGGTATAGGGGTCGTTGTGCAGCAGGATGTCATCCGGCCCGATCGTGCCGTGGATCGCCAGCGCGCCCGCCACCGCGCCGGCGACGGGGATGATGTGGAACGGGTGGTCCTCGCCCAATTCGGCGATCAAGCGGCCCTGGCCGTCGATCAGCACGCAGGAGAAGTCGTAGCCCTCGTAGATGATCGAGCTGTAAGACGACTGAACCATCGACCGCCGCATCTCGCGCACGACGGAGCTTAATTGCTCGCGGATGACGGCGCTGGTGGCCGCGTCGGTGCGGCGGGTGACGTCCATGATCATTTAAGGCTGTCAGACCATGGCATCGGCCAGGTCCTGCATGGTGGGGACCAGGAGGTCCGGCTGGTATGGCGTCTCGCCGAACGGGCGGCTGCGGCGGTCGATGAATGCGCTGTGCATGCCGGCGGCCTTGGCGCCGATGCAGTCGAAGGCGTGGTTGGCGACGAACAGCACCTCATGCATCCGCACGCCTGCCAGCTCCGCCGCCCTGGTATAGGTGTTCACGTGCGGCTTGAACGAGTGGGCTTCGGCCACCGAGATGATTTGATCGAACGGGACCTTATGGTAGCGTTTTGCCGCCTCCAGCATGTCCGGGTCGCCGTTGCTGAGGACCACAAGCCTGTAGCGGCTCTGCAGCCGGGCGAGCGCTGCGGGCACCTCGGGGAAAGGGCGCAGCTTCTCGATCTCGGCGACCAGGCCGCGCACCTCCTCGGCATTGTGGGGAATGCCGGCGCGCTCCAGCACATGCGCCACGGCGCGCTGCCCGATGACGCGGTAGGGCGTGTGCTCCTTGTGCAGCAGGGCGTCGATCATCGAATTCTCGAAGTGCGTGCGCCGCCACCAGGTGACGAAGGAGTTTGGGTTACCCGTCCAGCCCTTGGCCTTGAGGTAGGGCGCGGCGATCTCGACCAGGCCGCCCTGCATGTCGACGACGGTGCCGTATTGGTCGAACATGCAGACCTTGACCGTACGTTTCAGCGTTTCGGTGTCAGGCATCGAAGCGGCTCCTGCATGGCGCGGGTTCTTGACCCGAATATTTCGCATATTGTATACAGCCGGGCAATCGGCAGGGGATGGCTATTTTGCCACAAGCCAAGATCTACGGCATCCGCGACCGTCTGGTGCCGATCCGCGACGCTTTATCGGAGGCGCTGAACGAGGCGATCTCGGTCGGCCTGGTATTCCCGCGGGAGCGGCGGCTGCAGCGGTTCTTCCCGATGGATCCCGCGGATTTCATCTACCCGGCGCATGAACGCTCCGACCGCTACACCATCATCGAGATCGAGACGTTCGAGGGCCGTTCCAAGGAGGTCCTGAAGACGCTGGTGCGCGAGATTTACGCCCGCGTGCCGCCCGCGACGGGCATCGAGCCGCGCGACTTGGACGTGATCATCACCCAGCAGCCCAAACACGCCTGGGGCCTGATGGGCGAATGCGGCGACGAGTTGAAGCTAACCTACAAGGTCGAAATCTGACGCATCGCAGCGAAGATGGCCCAATGCTGCGCGGCGCCGCCCGTTATACGGGAGAGCACGCGGCGGGTGCCTATGCCGCGCGGTTCGTGCGGTCGGATTTGGCCCATGCGCGCATCCTGTCGATCGATGCCGGCGCAGCGCGGTCGATACCGGGCGTGATCGCGGTGTTTACCATGATGGACCTGGCGGGCGTGCTGCCAGGCGTGCCGGCTGTGATTGACAGCATCACCAACGTGGACGGCAGCACCGCCGCCGCGCGGCTGCGGCCGGCGATGGCGCATGACCGGGTGCGATTCGCCGGGGAGGCGGTGGCCCTGGTTATCGCCGCGACAGAGGCCGCCGCTTTGGATGGGGCCGAGGCGGTAAACGTCGAATACAATTCATTGCCGGCCAGTTGCGGCTTAACAGGCCCGCTCTGCGAGGATTTGGCGTTCGATTGGGCCGGGGGCGACGCGGCGGCGGCGGACCGGGCGTTTGCCGGGGCCGTCCATGTCGTCACGGCCCGTGTGCCGGTGCCGCGCATCCTGGGTTTTCCGCTGGAGCCGATCGGCGCCGTCGCGAGCTACGAAGCCGGCCGATGGACCCTGGTTACGCCCAGCCAAGGCGTCCATGCGATCCAGCGGGAGCTCGCGACGTTTTACTTGGGCGTCGAGCCCGGCCTGCTGCGGGTCGTGACCCCCGATGTCGGCGGCGGGTTCGGTATCCGCATCCACGCCTTGCCTGAGCACGCGGCCCTATTGGGCGCGGCGCGGCTGCTGGGTCATCCCGTGGCGTGGCAGGCGACGCGGTCGGAGAGCAACCTCGCCGAACCGCACGCCCGCGACATGCTGATCGACGCGGCGCTGGCGCTGGATGGGGGCGGCGCTTTCCTCGGCCTGCGCGCGACGGCGGACTGCAGCCTGGGCGCCTACGTCCACCCGGGTGCGCGGGGCACGCCCACGGCCAGCTTGATGTTCGGCCTGCACGGCGCCTATCGCATGCCGGCGATCAGCCTGCGGGTGAAGGGCCGCTATACCAACACGACGCCGACAGGGCCGTTTCGCGGCGCCGGGCAGCCGGAGGGCACGTATGTGCTCGAGCGCCTGATCGACCTTGCCGCGGGCCAGATGGGCGCTGACCCGGTGGCATTGCGCCGCCGCAACGTGCTCCGCCCGGGCGATCTGCCGTATCGCTGCGCCACCGGCCATGTCGTCGATAGCGGCGACGCGGCCGGCGCGCTGGAGCGGGCCGCCGCGTGGCTGGACGCGTGCGCGCCTGGCAACCGTCCGCACCAGGGCGCGGGGCTGGCGCTTTACATGAAGGTGAACGGCATGGGCCGGCAGGAGCGGGCCGAGGTGGCGGCGCTGGCCAGCGGCGGCATCGTGGCGCGGATCGGCAGCCAGTCGAATGGGCAGGGCCACGCGACCACCTTCGCGGCACTCACGGCCGATCGGCTTGGCTTGACGCCCCGCGATGTCACGGTGGTCCAGGGGGATACCGACACGGTCGCGTTCGGGACTGGCACCGGCGCGTCCAGCGCGTTGGCCACGACGGGCAGCGGCATCGCGCGCTCCTGCACCGATCTGCTCAGGCGGGCACGGATTGAGGCGGCACGGCACCTGCAGGCGGCGATGGAGACGCTCGACTACAAGTCCGGCAGCTTCCGCGTGCCCGGCGGCAACCGGTTCGTGATGCTTGCGCAGCTTGCGGAGGCCGCCGGGGGCGAGCTGACGGGACGGTCGGAGGTTCCGGTCACGCTGACCTACACGGTTGGCTGCCACGCCTGCCGGGTCGGGGTGGAGCCGGAGACAGGCGCCGCGCGGCTGCTCGGCTATGCCGCGTTCGACGACTTGGGTCCGCTGCTGCAGCCCGCGATCGCGCACGGCCAGGTGCATGGCGGCGTGGCGCAGGGGGTGGGGCAGGCGATGATGGAGGCAATGGCGTATGACGAGTCTGCGCAGCCGCTGACGGCTTCGCTGCTGGATTACTGCCTGCCGCGCGCCGCTGACCTGCCGCCGCTGCTGTGCGAGCCGTTGCAGACGCCAGGCCTGTCCGGCGATCTGCAGGTGCGCGGCGCGGGGGAGGCGGGGGCGATCGCGTCCATGGCCGCCGTGGTGAACGCGGCGGCGGCGGCGATCGGCGGGCCGGTCGAAGCGCCGTTGACGCCGCAGCGCGTCTGGCAGGCGATACAAACATTGACTTCGGTTAGTCTGCAGCAAAGCTCCGTCCCGCCGAGTTAGGAACCGCCCATGGCCCGCGACGCCCGATACGACATCCTGTTCGAGCCGGTTCCGTTCGGCCCGCTCACGCTCAAGAACCGGTTCTACCAGGTGCCGCATTGCAATGGGCTGGGGTCCGATTTGCCATACAGCCACGCGGCGATGCGGGGCGTGAAGGCGGAGGGCGGATGGGCGGCGGTCTGCACCGAGATCCTGTCGATCCATCCCTCATCCGACTCGACGCCGTTTCCGCAGGTCAAGCTGTGGGACGAGGATGACGAACGCTCGTTGCGTTTGCTCACTGGGGCGGTGCACGAGCACGGCGCGTATGCCGGGGCGGAGTTGGCGCATGGCGGCTGGGCGGTCGCGAACCGCTACACGCGCGAATACCTGTTGTCGCCGACCGCAATCCCATCGCGACGTGACCCCGTGCAGGCACGGGCGATGGACCAGGCCGACATCGCCGAATACCGCCGCTGGCACCGCCGGGCAGCACTGCGCGCGAGGGAGGTCGGGTTCGACATCGTCTATGTGTATGCGGCGGACGACCTGGAGCTGCTGCAATTCTTCCTGTCCCGCCGGCGCAACCACCGGGACGACGAGTATGGCGGGCCGCTCGCCAACCGCGCCCGGCTGCTGCGGGAGGTAATTGCCGACACGCGCGACGCGATCGGCGACACCTGCGCCGTCGTGGTGCGGATGACGATCGATGAGATGAGCGGGCCGGATGGGATTCTCGCCGGGGAGGAGGGGCGCGACATCGTGGCGCTGCTGGCCGAGCTGCCGGATGCGTGGGACGTGAAGGTCAGCGGGTGGAGCAACGACAGCGAGACGTCGCGCTTCAAACAGGAGGGCTATCAGGAGCCGTATGCCAGGCACATCAAGGGCGTCACGACCAAGCCGGTGATCGGTACCGGACGCTTCACCTCGCCGGATACGATGGTGTCGCAAATTCGGCGCGGCATCCTGGACATCATCGGCTGCGCCCGGCCCTCCATCGCCGACCCGTTCCTGCCGAAAAAAGTGGAAGAGGGGCGGCTGGAGGACATCCGCGAGTGCATCGGCTGCAACATCTGCGTGTCCACGTATAATCTGGGCGCGCCCATCAACTGCACGCAAAATCCGACGATCGGCGAGGAGTACAAGCGCGGCTGGCACCCAGAGCGCTACAAGCCCGCGGGATCGAAGGACGCCGTGCTGATCGTGGGCGCTGGCCCGTCCGGGCTGGAATGCGCGCAGGCGTTGGGGCGGCGCGGTTACGAGGTGCACCTGGCGGAGGCGACGCGGGAGCTGGGCGGCCGGGTGCTGCGCGAGTCAAAACTGCACGGCTTGGGCGAATGGATCCGGGTGCGGGATTGGCGCGTGGGCCAGCTGAACGCGATGCCGAACGTGTCGGTCTATCGTGAGAGCGCGATGACCGCGGACGATGTGCTGGCGATGGGCGTGCCGAACGTCATCATCGCCACCGGCGCCACGTGGCGCCGGGACGGGTTCGGGCGGCGCAATCACAAGCCTATTCCGGCCGGCCTCAGCATGTCGGTGCTGACGCCGGATGACGTGATGGACGGGGACGTGATGGGCGGAGCGGCGATCACCGGCTCGGTGCTCGTGTTCGATGACGATGATTATTACATGGGCGGCGTGCTGGCGGAGACGCTGCGGCTGCGCGGGCATGAGGTGACGCTGGTGACGCCATCGCCGCTGGTGTCGGCGTGGACGGTGAACACGCTGGAACAAGAAAAAATCCAGCGCCGGGTGCTGGAGGCGGGGATCGAGGTAGTGGCGAACGCGAACCTCGTGGCGATGCGGGCAGGCGAGGTGGATCTGGCCTGCGTGTTCACGGGGCGTCAGCATAAGCGCCGCGCGGATAACGTGCTGATGGTCACCGCTCGCCTGCCGAATGCGTCGCTGTATGACGAGTTGGCCCATGCTGAGATAACGGGCGCGGGCGTGTTGAAGTGCCTGGTCCGGATCGGCGACTGCATGGCGCCGGGGACGATATCGCACGCCGTGTTCACCGGCCGCCGGGCGGCGGAGGCGCTGGACGAGCCGGCGTCCGACATCCTGTCATTCCGGACGGAGCCGGTCGCGACCGAGCGGCCGCTGCGGCAGCCGACGCCGCGGCTGCGTGCCGCGGAGTAGGGCGTTTGTCCGACGTGCTGGATTTCTCGCTGGTGCCCAAGCGCGTCGCCGACGTGTTGGAGCAGGACATCATCCTGGGCCGGCTGGCGCCGGATTCGCGTATCATCGAGGAGGACATCGCCGAGCGGTTCGGCGTCAGTCGCTCCCCGGTTCGCGAGTCGATCCGCTTGCTGGAGCGTGACGGGCTGATCGTGCGGGCGGAGCGGCGGGGCTCGCGGGTGAGCCCGGTGAGCCGGCGGGACTTGGACGAGGTCTATGCGTGCCGGCTGGCGCTGGAGGGCTTGGCCGCTTCGGAAGCGGCCGAGCGTCATACGGCCGCGAGCCTGACGCCTTTGCAGGATGGCGTGGCCCGGCTGCGGGAGGCGCTGGCGGGCGGCGATGTCGCGGCCTATTTCCATGCGAATGTCGAGTTCACTGAGGCGGTGCACCGGGCAGCGGACAATGTGACGTTGCGGCGGCTGCTGGCGGGGATCGGCAAGCAGGCGTTGCGGTACCGGTTCCTTGCGTATCGCGCTGCGCCCGAGCTGATGTCGCGGTCGCTGGAGGGCAATCGCGGTTTGGTGGATGCGATCCGCCGGCGTGACAAGGAGGCGGCGCGGCTGCGGACCGAGCGGCTGATCGAGGGGTCATGGCGGACGGTCAGGAAGTCTTTGCCGGAATGATCGCGTCATCAACCCGGGTAATGAAAGCGGCGCGGCGTTTGACTTCGTTCATTGTATACAATAGGGTTACGCGTCCAAGCACATCAGGCTGCATGCCATGAGTTTTAACGTCCAAGCGCGCACACTCGGCCGCAACGGGCATTTGTCCTCGATCGAGAGCGAGCAGTTCGTCAGGGCGTCCCACGCGCTGCCCGGCGGCGCACTGGGCGGCAACGCGCTGCATCCAGACGTGCGGTTCGTGGTCAGCCACGGCAAAGGGCCGCGGTTCTGGGATACCTCTGGCAACGAGTATATCGATTACGTGCTCGGCTCGGGGGCGATGTTCCTGGGCCACGCTCACCCGGCGGTGCAGCAGGCCGTGGCGGAGCAGGCCGGGCGGGGAACGATGTTCTTCGCGTATCTGAACCAGTCGGCGGTTGATCTGGCGGCGCGGGTGATGCCGCATATGCGCTGCGCCGAGCGAATACGGTTCACCACCTCGGGCTCGGAGTCCACGTTTCACGCCATTCGCCTCGCGCGCGGCTTCACCGGCAAGGCGAAAATCCTGAAGTTCGAGGGCGCTTATCACGGCACGCATGACTACGCCCAATTGAGCACGGCGCCGAAGCAGTCATCCAATTTTCCCACGGCTCAGCCGGACACGGCGGGCATTCCGGACGTGGTCCGTGACCTGATGCTGGTCGCGCCCTTCAACGACCTGGACGTGCTCAGCTCGCTGCTGGACGCGCATGCTCATGAGCTGGCGGCGGTGATCGTCGAGCCGATCCAGCGCATCATCTCGCCGCGCCCGGGCTTCCTGCAGGGCGTGCGGGAGCTGACGGCCAAGCACGGCGTGATCATGATCCTGGACGAGGTGGTGACCGGGTTCCGTTACGGGATCGGCGGCGCGCAGGACTATTTCAACGTGACGCCGGACCTCGCGACCTACGGCAAGATCATCGGCGGCGGATTGCCGGTGGGGGCGGTTGCGGGGCGGGCCGACATCATGGATCAGGCGGACCCCGGCAAGAAGGGCCAGCCGGGCTACGTGTATCAGAACGGCACGCTGCAGGGGCATCCGCTGGGCTGCGCCGCTTCACTTGCGGTGATGGACGTGCTGGAGCAGCCGGACGTCTATGACCGCGTGTTCGCCATGGCCGACAAGCTGCGCGACGGCCTGCAGGAGGTCGCGGACCGCAACGCGATGGGGCTGACCGTGTTCGGGGAGGGACCGATGTGGCACTTCCTGTTCGCCGACAGTGCCCCGGTGAATTACGGCGACATTCTTCGCAGCGACCTGAAGCGGCAGGCGACGCTGGAGGTCGAGCTGCTGCGGCATGGCGTCTTCGTGCTGCCGAACAACCGGCGCTTCATCTCGATCACCCATACGGACGACGAGCTGGACCAGACATTCGCGGCCTTTGACCGGGCCTGCCGAGCGTTCAAGGCGTAATCCGCGCTTGCGGCCTTGCCGACCGCGATAGCGAGTGCTCCACCAGCCATGTGGCCCGGAACATTCCAGGCGCTGTCCCGGTTGCGCGTTTGAATGCATTGTTGAAATGAGCCTGCGAGCAGAAGTCGCAAACGGCCGCAACTTAAGCTAACGACAGCGAACCCTCCTCAAGAAGCAGACGGGCCCGCTGCAGCCGGCGCTCGATCAGATAGCGGTACGGCGACGTGCCGGTGGCAGTTTTGAAGCCTCGTGCAAAGTGGAAGGGGCTGAGGGCAGCCTCGCGCGCCAGTTCGGCGAGGCTGATGTCATTGTCCAACCGCGCCTCAATCAGCGCGAGCACGCGCCGGAGCCGCACACCACCGAGTGCGCCGCGCGTCGATGGCAGCGCAATCGCGGGCCGGGCCGCGTTCGGCGCCTGCACCGTTCCACGCTAAGGAATGCTTCGCAAGCGAGCAGCCGGACGTCACTAAACCCAAAACCGCAAGTTTCTGCTAGGCAGGCGCAAGTTGCTGGAAGCCGTGCTCGCTGGGCTGCTAGCATCATCGGGTATTTTCCTGAACGGGGGAGAGGCCGATGGCGGAAAAGCTGGTTTTGAGCGCGTGCCCGCATGACTGTCCGGATACCTGCGCCATGATCACCACGGTGCGCGACGGCGTGGCGGTGAAGGTGCGCGGCAACCCGGATCACCCATTCACCCGCGGCGGCCTGTGCGTGAAGGTCAACGACTACGAGCAGCGGGTTTACAGCAGCGGCCGCATCCTGCAGCCGCTGCGACGGGCGGGGCCAAAGGGCAGCGGCAGCTTCGAACCGATCTCCTGGGACGCAGCCCTCGCGGAGATCAAGACGCGCTGGACCGCCATCATCGACGAAAGCGGGCCGGCCGCGATCCTGCCCTACAGCTATCTCGGCACGCAGGGCACGCTCAACGGCCTAGGTGTCGGCGATGCGTTTTTCAACAAGCTCGGCGCCACGATCTCAGAACGGACCTTTTGCGATTCCGGCGCCATAACGGCGTTTTTCATGACCTGCGGACCGACGGCGGCGATCGACCCGGAGAGCTTCGTCCACTCGCGCTTCATCGTGCTCTGGGCGATCAACTCGATCAGCACCAACCTGCACCATTGGCCTTTCATCACCGAAGCGCAAAGGCGCGGCGCCAAGGTCGTGGTGATCGATCCCGTCGCGACACGAACGGCGAAGGCCGCCGACTGGCATATCAGGCTTAGGCCCGGCACCGACGCCGCCCTGGCGCTCGGCATGATCAACGTCATCATCGCCGAGGACCTGATCGATCACGACTACGTCGAGAAATACACCATCGGTTTTGCGGAGCTGACGGCACGCGCCGCCGCCTTCCCGCCGGCGCGTGTGGCGGAGATCACCGGGGTCGCTGAGGATGACCTGCTCGCGCTGGCGCGCGGCTTCGCGACGACACAGCCATCGGTGATCCGCATGGGCGTCGCCATCGAGCGCAGCGCCAGCGGCGGCAATGCGGTCCGCGCGCTGTCGTGCCTGCCGGCGCTCGTCGGCTCCTGGCGGCATTGCGGAGGCGGCATCATGCACATGCCGATCTGGGCGTTTCCGGTCAAATGGGACGCCCTCAGCCGGCCTGACTGGATCAAGCCCGGCACGCCCGTCGTCAACCAGTGGCGGCTCGGACAGGCGCTGACCGGCGAACTGGGATTGGCGACGCCAATCCGCTCGCTCGTGGTTTATAACTCCAACCCCATGGTGGTGGTGCCCGAGCAGGCGAAGCTGGAACAGGGCCTGTCGCGGGACGACCTGTTTACCGTCGTCAGCGAGCAGTTCCTCACCGACACGGCGCGCTTTGCCGACATCGTGCTGCCGGCGACCACGCAGCTCGAACAGTTCGACATCATGTTTTCCTGGGGCCACCTGTATATGACGCTGAACGAGCCGGCCATCGCGCCGCTTGGCGAAGCAGTGCCAAATACGGAGCTTTTCCGCCGGCTGGCCCGCATTATGGGCTTCGACGACCCATACTGGGCGATGACCGACGAGGACATGGCGCAGATGGCATTTGATTGGACCAGCCCAGCGCTTCAGGGCATCGATCTCGCGACATTGCGCGCCAAGGGCTATGCCCGCCTCAACGTCGGCTCGGCCGACGACTTCGTCCCGCATCGGGAGGGCAACTTCCCGACACCCTCCGGCAAGTGCGAGTTCAAATCATCGATCGCGGCGGGCGGCAATATGGTGCTCCCACTGTTCAGGCAAGGCTACATGGGCGGACAGTCCGGCGAGGCGCTCGATCCCCTGCCCGACTACGTGCCGGCCAGGGAGTCCCCGCAGACCAACCCGCAGCTCGCGTCGCGCTATCCGCTGAACATGCTTTCGCCCAAGAGCCACGCTTTCCTCAACTCGTCATACGGCAACCTGCGCAAGCAGCTGCACCATGCCGGCGGGCAGAAGATACTGATCAGCCCAGGCGACGCCGCCGCGCGCGGGATTGCGGCGGGCGACGTGGTGCGCGTCTATAACGACCGGGACAGCTTCGACGCCGCGGCCGAAATCTCCGGCGACACGATGTCCGGCATCGTCGTCGCTCCCATGGGATACTGGGCGCGACGCGAAGGCAACGGGCGCACCGTCAACGCTGTCAACCCGCCAGCCTTCGCCGACTACGGCAATGCGCCAACCTTCTCCGACACGCTCGTCCAGGTGGCAAAGCGCGCCGGCTCCTGACCGGGCAGACGCCTATCAGTCTGGTCAAACTCGAAGTGGGCAGTCTGCGCACCGACAACAGCCTAAGCTGGGCTACTCAGTTCACGGTCTGGCTGGGCCGCGGGCTGAAATCGGCTGGGATCGTGTTGGTGAGGCCCTGCACCCGGTCCTCGGTCTGCAGGTTGAGCGCGGTACAGCCCTGGCCGCCGTAATGCGGCAGCGAGGCGATCGTGGCGGCGGGGATCGTGGCATAGGACGCCGGCAGCGGCTCCCGGAACCCAATCAGCCGGCCGGGATCGAACGCGGAGAGCAACGCGCCGGTCGGCATGCCGGGCGCGTCATGCGGGCTCAGGTACGCCTGGGTGAAGCCGGCGGGCCCGGTCTGGAACTGGGCGCCGGCTGCACCCGCGAGCCGTGCGGCGGCCTCGTCCGGCAGGGTCGCCAGCGGCGGCAGGCCGAACAGCGAGTTGACCAGGCGGATGACCGAGTTGTGGTCGCCCTCCTCATGCGCGATGGCGTGGGCGCGCGCATAGGGAGAGATCACGATCAGCGGGATGCGCGGACCGCGGCTGAGCGGCAGGCCGGCCGGGTCGTAGCTGAGGATGCGGGGCGGCACGTGGTCGTAGTCGCCCTCGGACTCGTCGTAGGTGATGACGATGGCACTCTCGCCCCAGTATTTGCTGCTGGCGATCGCGTTGACCTCGTTGGCGATCAACGACTCGCTGATCTGCGAGTCGGAATAGGCCGGGTGGTCGTCGTCGCCCAGGAAGTTGGCGGTGATGTAGGCGGCGTCGGCGGGGCCGTTGGCGTATGCAGGTACTCGGCAGCATCCCCATGATGTTGTCATAGCCGCCGCGGACATAGAACACGCCGCCGGTCTTCGGCAGCGCCGAGTTCTGCATGTCGCCGAAGAAATCGCCGAGCCCGTGCTGATGCGCGCTCTCGAGTGGGTTGTTGGTGACGTAGCCGAAGTATTGCGGCCCGTTATGGTGCCCAATATAGCTGGCGTGCGGCACGGTGCTGATGCCGTTGCTGTCCGGCAGCCCGCTCTCCGTATTGTAGCCGTTTTGGTACCAGCCCCAGCTATGGGGTGCGCGACCCTTTTGGGTGATGTAAAGAATGTCGTTCTGGATATCCTGCAGGTCGAGCCCTGGGTTGGTGTCGTGGGTCGAGACATCCAGCAGCGTGCGTCCGGCGAGGGTGAGGGGCAGGCTGGCGAAGGTCAGGTTCGGGGCGACGTTCGTGGCGCCGCCGAACTCGTTCTTGCGCTGCGGCACGCCGCTGCTGGCCCCGGTATTGTCTGTCGAGGGCTGGACGTTCGTCGGCTGGCTTGGCAGGCCCGAGTATTGCGCCGCGGCCGCGGGCAGGCCGGGGATCGGATCGTTGGTGATCGGCACCGCGATCGAGCCGTAGGTGGTGGCCGAGGTGGCGTCCGGGTGCTTCACCCACTGCGTCTCGCCGGACTGCCCGGCGATCATGGCGATGGCGTTCGGCGTGGACGGTCCGATCGTCGTCTGGAAGATGTTGTCGAACAGGGTGAACTTGTTGGCGTAGTTCCACAGGAAGGGGATGGTGTCGCAATCGACATAGGCCATCGCCAGCTCGCCGAACTGCTTCGACTTCAGCGAGACCGTGGCGGGCGGCGTCGCCGGGTCGATCGGCGATCCCGCGAGGTACTTCGCCTGCTCGTTCAGCGCAAAACGGTCCATGGTCGGAATGCTGTTCACCAAGTGCATCTTGGCGGCCATGCGCGGATGGGCGTGGTCGATGTCGTCGAGATCGGCGGCGCTCTGCTCGTTGCCAATGCGGAAGGGTTGGATACTGCCCACGCTGCCGTCGGTGTTGAGGATCGCCTGGGTGTTGGCCGCCGGCACGCGCGCCTTGACGCCGTCCGAAAACAGGCCGTTCGCGCCGCGGAAGGTGCCGAAGTAGTGGTCGAAGGACCGGTTTTCCTGGAACAGGACGAAGACATACTTCACGCGCTTACGCAGCAGCTCGATCAGCTCCTCGTTTGCAAGCCGCGGCTCGGCTGCCGGGTCGCTGTAGTACGGCGCGGCCTCGAAATATGGGTCGGGCTGTCCGGTGACGATGGCCCTCGGGCCGCTGGCGGCGCGCGCCGTCGATACGGCGATGGGGTGCAGGATAAGGCCGGAGGCGACCAAAGCAGAGCAGGCTTTGAGCAGCAAGCGTGACATCGAGTGGAGTCCCCTAGAATATTGCGCTCCTACTATGCCCTTCAACATGTCACGGGCTATGAGGCTGGGGTTACAGCGGCGTGATGTTTCGATTGTCACTCGGCATTGGGTGGAACGTTGACGCCGCCGTCGCGCCAGGACGCGTTCAGCGCTGCCGGCAGCCGCAATGGCGAGGATGCGCCGAGGTTACGGGCGACGATGGCGTCATAGCTGCCTCCGGCGAGCACTCGCGCTTGCCAACCCGCCGTCAACCCCAGGCCGCCGCCGGGCACGGGCAAGGCCTCGGCCCGCGGCTGCATGACGGTGGCGATGCACCAGGCCACGATGGACGCCCAGCGTGCATCTTCCAGCCCGGTCACGGCCAGGACCGGCGTCACTGAGAGCGGCTCTGGCAGGATGCGGACTGGGTGTCCTCGCGCCTCGCCATCGGCCCGTTGCGCGGCCAGCGCCGTCGTCTCCAGCGCCACGGCCGGGCAGCGGCCGACCGCAAAGGCGTCCAGCATCTCCTCCTCCTCCTGCCAGCCGGAGTAGCTGATCGGCAGATCGCGGCTGCGGAAGTAGGCCAGCAGGCTGCGCTCCGGCCCGGTGCCGGGTTCGGCGCAGACCATCGTGCCAACGAGGTCGGCCAGATGCTGGGCGCGGTGACCCACCGCCACCATCACGCCGTTGGCCTGGTGGAACACAGCTGGTCCCGGAACGACGGAGTCCAGCAGACTGTTGGCGAGCAGCTCTGACCCGGTCAGGAAGGCCACGGCGTCGTCGCCGCGGCGCAATCGCTCGAAATCCTGGCCGAGCGCATAGGTATGGAATTCGATCCGGGCGTCGTCGCCGATCACCGCGGCGGCGATGGCCCGGCATAGTTCGACCTCCAATCCCGCCATCCCACCGTTCGGAGCCGGCGCCGCCAGACCCGGCCGCGGCACGCCGCCGCAATGCAGCACGCCCGCCGTGCGGACGCGTTCGGCGGTGGAGGCCGAGGCAACGGTGGTGGTCAGCAGCAGCAAGGCGAGCGTGGATCGCAGCATCTCGGCACCGTGGTGGTTGGGCCGGCCCGGTTAGGCCACGACGCGCTGCCTTGGCAAATGACCATACGGAGACGACGCTCAGACAGCTATTGCATCCCGCAGAGTATGGCGGCTCCGTGGATACGTCGGAAACGCTAATCCACGACAGGCGGCACAGCGAACTCGTATGCCACTGGGATTTGCACGCCGGCCCAGGCGAGCATCAGCACGACGCCGATGATCGCGGCCGTCGCCAGGATCATGGCTGATATCGCGCTCCATGGCGGAACCTGGCTGTTGCCTGGGGCGGCCTGGACCGTCGAGAGCCGCTTCGACCAAAGGTATTCAATGCTGTCCATGATAAGCTCCTCAAAGCGGGGAGATCAGAGGGGGCTGACAAAGCCGAGCGGCGCGTGCGCCAGTCAGAGTGGTGACGATGCACAGCGCGCCGGCGGCCGCGATCAATCCGCGCACCGTTCGCTTCGTGGCTATGCGGTCTCTTATGCCTGATGAATGCTGGATGCGCGCGACCGTCATGTCCATCTCCCGCGTGCCGAGGGTCTGGGTATGGATCGAGTTGTGGTCGGAGCGCTGCGGCGGCGCATCATCCATTTGGATGACGTTCACAACACGCCCAGGCTTTGCCGGCGGCTGCGATTGCTGCCGCTATTTGTTCATCTCGTGAGGTTGATGATGGCCCTGGTCACGAACGCGCGCTGGAGGTCCTGCTGCAGCGGGCCGCCCTCGACGCTCACCATGACGTCGTTCTTGGCAGCGCTGACGCCGATGATCGATTGCGAAAACTCGTCCCACGGGCCTTGATCGCGGTCCGGCGTTGCCTGGCTGGACGACCGTCCCAAGCCGATCATGGATGCAGCGTTCCCAACCGCCAAACTCGTCTCGCGCAGCTCACTGAAGCCACCGCGCCACTGCACCCTCAGGTCGATGCGATTGCTCGAACCGAGGGCGTCGTTGGGCCATTCATAGCGGCAGCTCTGCTCGTTGCCCTTCGGCGGGCCAATCAGCGATGTGCCGACGATCGCCTCGGCGTCGGCGCGGGTCACCAGGTCGCAGACGCTGCGCGGCCGCGGTCGTTGCGCCGCACGCTCCTGGGCGGGCTGGAGGCCGGCGGCGCCGCCCGTCTGCAGCGGCTGGCCGAGGCGGCGCACGGCCGCATCGGCCAGGCTTGCGGCCTGCCTGAGCGTCGCGCGTGACCCCGCGACATCGACGGTCACGACCTGATCGCCATGCAGCGCGTTGAACTCGCAGCATTGGCTGACGCGCGCCTCGTCCCACGCGCCGGCGATCGTCGTGCCGTCCAAAAGCTTGAGCTCGCCAAGCCCGGCCTGTGTCACGACGCCCTGCATCGACCGCATCATCGAAAAAAACTGGGCGCCGCCGTTCCAGGCCACGCTGACCCGAATGGATCGCCGGTCGGGCGCCTCATAACGGCAGTCACCGCCGTTGGCCTGCGGCGTTGCCCCGCCGCCGGCGCGATAGGGCGGTCCGGCGAGCGGTCCCATGGCGGTCTCGACCTCGCTTGCTGTCAGGAAGCTGCACGGATCGTGCTGGCTCACGGCGGTGGAACTTGCGGCAGCGTTCGCCGATTTTTTCTTGGCGGCACTCGTGGCGTCCTCATCGTCGCAAGCCGCGAGACCAACCAGCAGCAACGCGCTCAGGAGCGTGATCGCACGCACGGCCATAAAGTGTCCCTTTCTTCGGTTTTCATCAGCCATGCGGCGTCGCTGTCAGGACCTGCTTGCTGGCGGCAAACAGAAAGCCGCCGCGCGCCGGCGATTTGGGCAAGCTCATCGAAAACGCTGGGCCAAAGCTCGGCTGCGAAAGCGCATTCATAAATGCGGCCGATCAGGTCTTGGGTCATGAAGTGGAGGTCATTAATTGGGCAGCATGGGGCTGGGCGGCGCAGGCTGCAACCGCTGGAGGCAAGCCAGTCCATCGGCTGGAGGATGGGCCTTGGAAGCTTCGGCCACCATACGGCGTTCAACACGCGTAAGCGCTGACACTTGATCCTTGACGCGCGTTCACGGGATCAAGCCTAATTTGACCCATTGCCGCAGCCTGCGGCAGCTAAAAGCCAGCGTTGACTGTGGTTTCACGCTGGCTTTGCAGTATTCAGGACGACCCGATGGACGATCAGCACCAAGTCGTGAGACGACTCCAAGACGGTGAGGACGCCGCGGCCGCTGACGCTCACAGGACTGCGGGTCCGGACGTGGCCAAGGCGCCCCCGGCCAAGAAGCGCGACAAGGATGACGGCGCGGACAAACAAGGCGCCAGCAAGGGTAAGGGACCGGACGAGGGCAACGGGCAGCAAGGCGACGGGAACGGCGGCAAGAAGAAGGGCTCGCGGCTGCCGCTGATCATCCTGGGCATCGTCGTCGTCATCGGGGCGATCGCGGGCGGCGTATGGTGGTTCCTGCATCGCAACCAGATCAGCACCGACGACGCCTACACCGAGGGCCGGGCCATCATGATCGCGCCGCAGGTCAACGGCTACGTCGTGACCCTGGCCGTGAACGACAACCAGTTCGTCCACAAGGGCGACCTGCTGGTGCAGCTCGATCCCCGGCCCTATGTCGCCGCCCGCGACCAGGCGCGGGCGCAGGTCGAGGTCGCCCAGGCGCAGCTGCAGAACGCGCAGGCCAACCTCGATCTGGCTAAGGACACCTTCCCGGCCCGCCTGCGCCAGGCGGAAGCGCAGCGTGACCAGGCGCGAGCCCAGCAGGAGAAGGCGCAGGCGGACCTGAGGCGCCAGCGCAGCATCGATCCCCGCGCCACCACGCAGCAGGACATCGACGCCGCCGTGGCCGCCGCGCGCGCCGCCGGCGCCACTACGGGGCAGCAGGCCGCCAACGTGGAGATCAACCGGCCGATCCAGCTCAACATCGCCCTCGTCGCCGCCCAGGTGCAGCAGGCGGACGCGCAGGTGACGGAGGCGCAGGCGCAGCTCGCGCAGGCGGAGCTGAACCTCGACTACACGCACATCGTGGCGCCGCAGGACGGCCGGGTGACCCGGCGCAACGTCGAGCTGGGCAACTACCTGCAGCCCGGCACCCAGATCATGGCGCTGGTGACGCCCGAGGTCTGGGTCACCGCGAACTTCAAGGAAAGCCAGCTGGACCGGATGCGGCCGGGCCAGCGGGTGGCGATCGGGGTCGATGCCTATCCGAACTTGAAGCTGCGCGGCCATGTCGATTCCATCCAGATGGGGGCAGGCTCGCGGTTCAGCGCCTTTCCGGCGGAGAACGCGACGGGCAACTACGTGAAGATCGTGCAGCGCGTTCCGGTGAAGGTCGTGATCGATGAGGGCCTCGACCCCAATCTGCCGTTGCCGCTCGGCCTGTCGGTCGCGCCAACGGTATATTTTGAATGAGCGAGTCCGGCGCGGGCAAGCGGGAGTGGAAGTCCAGCCATAATCCCTGGCTGGTTGCCGTCGTGGTGACGCTCGGCGCCTTCATGGAGGTGCTGGACACCACCATCGTCAACGTGTCGCTGCCGCACATCGCCGGCAACCTGGCGGTGGGCTATGATGAGGCGACCTGGGCGCTCACGTCCTATCTGCTCGCCAACGGCATCGTCCTCACGATCTCCGGGTGGCTCAGCAGCGTGTTCGGGCGCAAGCGCTACTTCCTGCTCTGCATCGCCGGCTTCACCATCTGCTCCTTCCTCTGCGGCGCCTCCACGAGCCTGCCGGAGCTGATCATATTCCGCCTGCTGCAGGGCTTTTTCGGCGGCGGGCTGCAGCCGAACCAGCAATCCATCATTCTCGACACCTTCGAGCCGTCGCAGCGCGGCAAGGCCTTCGCCATCACCGCCATCGCCACCATCGTCGCCCCGGTGCTGGGGCCGACCCTGGGCGGCTTCCTGACCGACACCTACTCATGGCGCTGGGTGTTCTTCATCAATGTGCCGATCGGGACCGCGACCTTCTTCGCCGTGCAGGCGCTGGTGGAGGACCCGCCCTGGGCCAAGTCCCGGCCGGCCGGAGTGGACTACATCGGCCTGTCGCTCATCACCATCGGGCTCGGCTGCATGGAGGTGGTGGCCGACCGTGGCGAGGACGCCGACTGGTTCGGCTCCAGCTTCATCGTGACGATGTTCATCCTGGCGGTGCTCGGCATCGCCGGCGCCATCGCCTGGCTGCTCTATACGGAGAAGCCAGTCGTGAACATCCGGGTGATGACGGACCGCAACTTTGCGCTGGGCTGCCTGATGATCGCCGCCATGGCCGCCGTGCTGTATGCCAGCGCCGTCGTGATCCCGCAGCTGGCGCAGCAGGAGCTAGGCTATACCGCGACCTGGTCCGGGCTGATCCTATCGCCGGGCGGGGTCGTGGTGATTGTGCTGATCCCGATCGTGGGGCGGCTCACCAGCGTGGTGCCGCTCAAATACGTCGTCGCGACGGGCTTTTTCATCATGGGATGCTCGCTGATATATTCGCACTACCTGGTGCCCGACATCGATTTTAAGACGCTGGCCACTATGCGCGCGGCACAG
The DNA here is from genome assembly GCA_963850595.1 of uncultured Alphaproteobacteria bacterium. GTDB lineage: Bacteria > Pseudomonadota > Alphaproteobacteria > Acetobacterales > Acetobacteraceae > CAHJXG01. Next base: position 183,882 of record CAWKLS010000002.1, read on the forward strand.
ACGGCCGGACTCGGATTCCTGTTCGTGCCGATCAGCACCATCGCCTTCTCGACCCTGCCGAAGACCTCGAATGCCGACGCGGCGGCGCTGTTCACCATGTTCCGCAACTACTTCGGCTCGCTGGCGATCTCCGGCGCCACGGCGCTGGTGACGGACCGTGGCCAGATCCGGCAGGCTTACCTCGTGGCGCACACCTCGCCGCTCGACCGTGGCTACGCGATGACGATGAACCAACTGCAGGGCGCCTTCCTGGCCCAGGGAAACACAGCGGCTGGTACCGCCCAGCAGGCGACGAACTGGCTATACCAGCAGCTGCATCTGCAGGCCGCGATACTGGCTTACAGCGACGTATTCATGATCACGGCCATCATGTCGTTCGCGATCGTGCCGTTCTGCTTCCTGATGTCCAGCAATACCGGCGCTGGCGGCGGAGCGGGTGGGCATTGACGCTGGCCGGGCATCCTCAAAGGTTTCGCAGCAGCGCGCCCGCTAGCACCGCGACGCCAGCAGCCAAGATGAATGGCGCGCCGGCGAAGTGGACCGGGAAGGCGGGCGAGGTGAAGGCATAGAACAGCCAGGCCGTCAGCAGCGGCGCCACCACGGCCGTAAGGCCCTCTACGGCGGTCAGCACGCCCTGCATCTCGCCCTGATTATCGACCTTGCCGCGGGCGGAGACCAGCGCCCGAACCGAGGGGACCGCCAGCCCGCCCAACGCCAGCAGCAGCACCGCCGGAGCGATGGTCCAGCCGGCGAGCGCCAAAGCGAGCAGCGCATAGCCGAGCGTGCCGGCGGTATAGCCGAGCAGCGCCGTCCGCCGCTCACCCAGCCAGGCGGTCACGTAGGCCAGCAGAAACCCTTCGACCAGCGCCTGCGACGCGCCGATGCCGGCCAGCATCCAGCCGTTCGCCCCCACGCCCCAGCCGAAGCTGTAGCGGGTGAACAGCACGAGGCTGCTCTGCACCGCCCCCAAGCCGATCCAGCTGCATGACCATGCGACGGCCAGGCGACGCAGGGCCGGGTCGCGCCAGACATTGCGCAGCAGGCCGAACGGGTTGGCCCGGGCCCACTCTACCGGACGCCGGTCCTCTGGGCGCAGGCTCTCGGGCAGCACGAACATGCCGTAGAGCGCGTTGGCAAAGGCCAGCGCAGCCGCCGCGTAGAACGGCAGCCGAAGCCCATACTCGCCCAGGAAACCGCCGACGGCCGGGCCAATCACGAAGCCGGCCCCGAAGGTAGCGCCGATCAGCCCGAAGCGGCGGGCGCGGTCGTCCTTGCTGCTCACGTCGGCAATGAAGGCGGTCGCGGCGGCGACGTTGGCCGAGGTCGCCCCGGCGATCAGCCGTCCGACGAACAGCCACCACAGGCTCGGCGCCCACGCCAGCAGCATGTAGTCGATGCCGATGCCCACGACCGAGGTCAGGATGACCGGACGGCGTCCGAACCGGTCGCTCAGCGCCCCGAGCAGCGGGGCGGCGAAGAACTGCACCCCGGCATAGGCCGCGATCAGCGCGCCGACCCAAGGGGCGGCCCGCTCGGGCGGCAGGTGCGCGAGGTCCTGCACCAGGCCGGGCACGATCGGGGCGATGATCCCGACGCCCAGCGCGTCCAGCCCCAAGGCGACGAGAACGAAGGCGATCGACACGTTGTGCGACCGGTTGGCGACAGACCCATCAGGCACGGCGGCTCCAGCAATTCGGTCAATTCAAGGTAAGGGGGGCGACGCCCTCACAGCGGGGACGGCAACGCCCTCGCGGTGGGGACGTTGCACGGAACCGGAGGGTTTCCAGTGTCCGCTTCTCCATTGCCGCGCTTCATCTTTTTGTATGGCGCCCTGTTCGCCGCGTTCGGCGTGGCCTCGCCCTTTCTTCCCGCATTGCTGGAGCAGCGTGGGCTCAGCCCCTCGGCGATCGGGCTGGTGCTGGGGCTGGGATCGGCTGTCCGCCTCGTGACCGGCCCGCTTGGGGGCAGGCTCGCCGACCGCCCGGGGGCCGCACGCACGGTGCTGGTGGCTGGGCTGGCGGGTGCCGCCGTCATCGCGATGGGCTACGCGCCGGCACAGGGCCTGCTGCCTCTGGCATTGGTCAGCGTCGCGCACGCGGCGGTGCTGGCGCCGCTGTCGCCGGTAGCGGACGCGCTGTCGCTCGGCGCGGCCGAAGGCCCCGGCGGCGGCTTCGAGTATGGCTGGGTGCGCGGGGCTGGCTCGGGCGCGTTCATCCTCGGCAGCGTGGCGGCGGGACAGGCGGTCGGCTGGGCCGGCCTCAGCGTCATCATCTGGCTCAACGCGGCGCTGCTCGCCGTCTCGGCCCTGCTCGCTATGCGGGTGCCGAACCGCCTGGCGGGCCTGCAGCCGGGCCAGGCCAGATTGTCCGCGAAGCCAGGGGGCGACGCGAGGGACCTGCTGCGGCTGCCCATGTTCGTCCGCCTCATGCTCGTCGCAGCCCTGGTGGGCGGCAGCCACGCGCTGCATGACGGCTTCGAGGTGATCCGCTGGCGGACGGCCGGAATGGGGCCCGGTGCCGTGGGGATGCTGTGGGGCGAATTTGTCGCGGCCGAGGTGCTGGTGTTCTTCGTGCTGGGCCGCCGCCTCCTCGACCGGCTGGGCATGGCCGGCGCCGCGATGCTCTGCGCTGGCTCAGGCGTGGTGCGCTGGGCGACGGCGGCCCAAACCGCTGCGTTGCCGGCGATGGCGCTGGTCGAGCCGCTTCACGGCTTCACCTTCGCCCTACTGCACCTCACCTGCATGCGCATGATCGCCCGCGCGGTGCCCATTCAGCTCTCCGCCACGGCGCAGGCGTTCTACGGCACCGTCGCAGTGGGCTCGGCCTCGACGGCGCTGACTTTCGCCTCTGGACCGCTTTATGGCCGCCTGGGCGCCGCCGCGTTCTGGGTCATGGCGGCGCTTTGTGCGATGGCGCTGCCGATCGCGTATGGATTGCGGGTGCCGCCAGACCCCGCGGCGGCCCGGACCGCCACCGGCAGCGCCTAAGCCGCGATGACGCGGGACGCGCTGCTTGCCAGGGCGGTGGTTCGGTCAGACAATCCAATGTAATAGTTTGAGGGAACACCATGGACCGCCGCAATCTGATCGCAGGCTCCGGCCTCGCCGGCCTGACGCTCGCTGGCCTGACCCCGGCGGCGGCCCAGGGCAGCGGCGGCGCGACCACGCTCGACCGTATCCTGAAGGAGCGTGTGGTTCGCATCGCCTGTGACACCAGCTCGCCGCCGTTCGGCGTCATCGGGCCCGACGGCAAGCCGGACGGGGTGGAGGTCGCCTGCTGCCGGCAACTCGCCAAGGACTTGGGCGTCGAGCTTGACCTGGTGCAGGTCGTCTCGACCCAGCGCATTCCCTCGCTGCTCGCCGGGCGCTGCGACGTGACACTGTCGTCCATCTCGATCACCTTCGACCGCGCCAAGACTGTGGCGTTCTGCAATCCGAACGGCGCTCTGGCGATCGTGGTGTTCGGCCCGAAGAAGACCGCGATCACCAAGGCGGAAGAGATGGCCGGCAAGCGCATCGGCATCACCCGCGCGACGCTCGAGGAAGCGACGGTGCCGAAGGTTGCCCCGCCGGGCGCCCGCATCGTCTGGTTCGACGACATCAGCGCCACGATCCAGGCAATGCTGTCGGGCCAGGTGGACGCGATCGCCATGACCGAGTTTGCGATGAACTCTGTCATCGCCCGCAACCCCGGCGCCGGGATCGAGATGAAGTTCCTCGTCACCCGCGCCTTCTACGCGCCCATCGTGCGGCACGCCGATGTCGAGCTGCGCGCCTGGATCAACACCTGGGTGTTCCTGAATTCGCGCAACGGCGTGCTGGCGGAGACCTACAAGCGCTATACCAACGTCGATCTGCCGGAGCTGCCGACGCTCTAGCAGTGCACTACGTCTTTCAGTTTGGCGTCGTCCAGGATAACTGGCGCGCCTTGGCCGAGGGCGCGCTGGCGACGCTGTGGATGTCGGTCGCGGCCTTAGCGCTCGGGCTGCTGGTCGCGATGGCCTGCACCTTTGCCACGGGCTCGCGCATCCGCATCCTGCGCGCCATCGTGCGCGGCTACATTGAGGTGATCCGCAACACGCCGCTGCTGGTGCAGCTGTTCATCGTCTACTTCTCGCTGCCGTCGCTCGGTATCCGGCTCGACGCGGACGAGGCCGCCGTGTTGGGCCTGGCGCTCAACTTCGGCGGCTATGCGAGCGAAATCCTGCGGTCGGGGATCGAGGCGGTGCCGCGCGGCCAGGTTGAGGCGGCGACGGCGCTGGGCCTCCGGCGCACGCGCATCTTCCGGCACGTCGTGCTGTTCCCGGCGATCCGCGTCAGCTACCCCGGCCTCGCCGCGCAGTTCATCCTGATTTTGCTGGGCTCGTCGGTCGTATCGGCGATTTCGGCGGAGGAGCTGACATCGACGGTGAACTCGCTGCAGTCCACCACATTTCGCAGCTTCGAATTCTACTTTGCCGCCACGCTGATCTACCTGGGCATGGCGGCGGTGGCCCGGCTGCTGCTCGACGCCATATATTGGGCCGGGTTCATCTGGCGGCGGCCTGGTCTCGATGGCGGGCGAATATGAGGCCTGGCGGGGCCCGGGTATGAGCCGCGATTTCGGGCCGACCGAGTTCATCTTCCTGCTGGCAGCGCTGCGCTGGACCGTCGCGCTGACCCTAGTGGCGTTCGTGGGTGGCGGGATCGGCGGGTTTGCGGTCGCCATGATGCGGGTATCCCGGCTGCGGGCGGTCCGCATCGTGGCCAGGCTGTATATCGCCCTGCTGCAGGGCACGCCGCTGCTGATGCAGCTATTCCTCGCATTCTACGGCCTGGCCGTGCTGACGGGATTGCGCCTTGACGCCTGGCCGGCGGTGGCGCTGGCCTTTACCCTCTATGCGGCGGCGTTCCTGGGCGATATCTGGCGCGGCACGATCGAGGCGATCCCGCTCCAGCAATGGGAGGCGGCTTCCGCGTTGGCGCTGTCCCGGTGGCTGACGATGCGGCGGGTAATCCTGCCGCAGGCGATGCGCATTGCCATTCCGCCCACCGTTGGGTTCATGGTGCAGCTGATCAAGAACACCTCGGTCGCCGCCATCGTGGGCTTCGTCGAGCTGACGCGGGCCGGTCAGTTGATGGTGAACGTGACCTACCAGCCGATGATCGTATATCCTGCGGTGGCGGCGTTGTATTTCGCCGTGTGCTGGCCAGTCTCATTCGCCGCCGGACGGCTGGAGGCGCGGCTGGCTTCAAGAGGCAGGACCTGAGCGATGGCTGGTTTTTGTTATCACGACGTAATAAGAAAAGGTTGAAATGGACGCGCAGCAAGCACAGGCGCTGATCAGGTTCGGGTTTGGTCGTCGCGGCAACGAGCCGCTGCCCGACGACCCCGTCGCCTGGCTCAAGGGCCAGATTACCAGCCCGGACCCGTCCCAGTTTCCTGGCGCGCTCAGCAGCTCCGCCTGCCTGGCCGCCTGGCGTGAGGACACGCAGAACCCACTGCCGCCGGGCACCCCGACCCGTGTCCGGAGCATCCTGGCAGGGGAGAAGATCCAGCAGATGAACAACGCGCTGATGACGGCCACGCCGTTCCGCGAGCGGCTGGTCTGGTTCTGGACCAATCATTTCACCATCAGCCTGAACCGCCTGGAGTGCCTGCCGGTCGCCGGCGCCTTCATCCGCGAGGCGATCCGGCCTTACGTCGCCGGGCGCTTCTCCGACATGGTGCTGGCGGTGATGCGGCATCCCGCCATGCTGATGTATCTGGACAACTGGACCTCGGTCGGGCCGAACAGCCCGGCGGGACTCGCCACCGGACGCGGGCTGAACGAGAACCTCGGCCGCGAATGCATGGAGCTGCACACCCTCAGCCCGGCCTCCGGCTACACCCAGGCCGACGTCACGAGCTTCGCGGGGGTGATCACCGGCTGGGGCATCGATTTCACCCGCGCGGACCCGGCCTTCGTCTTCAACGCGCAAGCGCACCAGCCCGGCGCCAAGACCGTGCTGGGCAAGACATTCCCCGAGGGCGAGCAGGGCGGCATCGAGGCGCTGGCCTTTTTCGCCGACCACCCGGCCTGCCACACCTTCCTCGCCACCAAGCTGGTGCGGCACTTCGTCGCCGACGAGCCGCCGCCCGACGCCGTGGCCACCATCGCCGGCGTGCTGCGCGACACCCATGGAGACCTTGGCGCCGCTTCGCAGGCGCTGGTGGATCTGCCCGGCGTTTGGACGAAAATGACCAAGCTCCGCTCGCCGATGGACTACATCGCCGCCTGCGGACGTGCGGTCGAGGCAATGCCGGTCAAGACCACGCTGGCGGCCGAGCTGATGGCGGGGCTGGGCCAGCCGCTCTGGACGCCGCCGCTGCCCGATGGCTGGCCCGACCGTGCGGAGGACTGGGCTGGGCCCGAAGCCCTGCTCCGTCGCGCCGAGCTCGCCAACAAGATCGCCGGGCGTCACCCCGACCCCGATCCGGAGCAGGTCGCGGACGCCTGCCTCGGCCCCTATCTGCGTCCCGAGACGCTGCGGGCCATACGCTTCGCCGGCTCGCGCCGGGCAGCGATGACCGTCCTGATGGCGTCCCCCGAGTTCATGAGGCGATGATGCATTTGCCAAAATTATCCCGCCGCTCGGCCCTGCTTGGCCTGTCGAGCGCCGTCGTGCTCGGGCGCACCTCGCTGGCCCTCGCCGCTGCGCCGACCGAGCAGCGCTTTGCCGTCATCGTCCTGCGCGGCGCCATGGATGGGCTGTCGGCGCTGGTGCCTTACGGCGATCCGGACCTGGCGAAGTGGCGGCCCGAGCTGTTGCCCCCGGGCCCTGGTCAGGCGGGCGGGCTGCTCGACCTCGGCGGCTTCTACGGCCTGCACCCGGTGCTGACCGGAATGCACCAACTCTATCGCGACGGCGAGCTGCTGCCGGTGCACGCCGTCGCCGGCCACTATCGCAGCCGCAGCCATTTTGAGGCGCAAGACTACCTGGAAAGCGGCACCGATCAGCGGATGGACAGCGGCTGGCTGAACCGCGCCTTGTCGGAGATGCCGAAGCCCGCTTTGCCGGGTCAGGAGTTGGCGATCACCGTCAGCGTCACGGTGCCGCTGCTGCTGCGCGGACCCGTGGGGGTCGCGACCTGGGCGCCGCCCACCTTCGACCCGCTCGACGCGGACCTGTATTTCCGCATTGTGGCGCTGAACCAGCCTGACCCAATCACCGGCCCGGCGCTTATGGACGCAATGCGCCAGCGCGGTTTCTCCGAGAAGGTGCTCGCCTCCGGCACGCCGCCGCACGACCAGGACGCGTTCGGGTCGCTGTGCACCGCCGCGGCACAGCTGATGCGCGCGCCGGATGGCCCGCGCGTGGCGGCCCTAGAGCTGGAGGGCTGGGATACGCACACGGCGCAGCCACCCCGGCTGGCGGCGGCGCTGGCTGAGCTGGACGCTGGGTTGGTCGCATTCAAGGCTGGGATGGGCGACCTCTGGAAGCGCACGGTCGTGCTGGTGATCACCGAGTTTGGCCGCACAGTTCGCGCCGACGGCACGCTGGGCACTGATCATGGCACCGGCACGGCCGCATTCATCGCCGGCGGTTCCGTGGCGGGTGGACGGGTGCAGGCGAACTGGCCCGGCCTCGCGCGGGCCAACCTGTTCGAGGACCGCGACCTGCAGCCGACGGCCGATCTGCGGGAAATCGGCAAGGGCCTGCTTGCGGCGCACCTCGGGTTGGACGCGGCGGCGCTGCTGCGGGTGTTTCCGGATAGCCAGCAGGTGCAGCCGATGGGTCAACTATTGCGCGCTTGATGCCCGACAGCAGGAAACGGAGGACTCGATGTCTGCAGCAGCAAACTGCACCGTCGAGGCAACCGACGTGACCGGCGCGGTGGCGACGCTTACTGCCGATGGCGTCACCGACCTCCAGGACGCCTTCTCGCGCGATTGGGTCGAGCGGATGCGGGAGGATATGACGACCGCGTTCTGGGCCGCCATCCAGCGTCCAGGCGGCGCCGTCGGCCGCGGCCCACGCCGTTGGTATGTCGAAATCCATCCGCAGGAGCTGCAGGGTTTCGTCGATCTCGTCACCCATCCGTGGATCTGCGCGGTGTGCGAGGCGGTGCTCGGGCCGCAGTACAAGATCGTCGAGGTCGGCTTCGACACCCCGTTCCAGGGCGCCAGGAATCAGCCCTGGCACCGGGATTTCCCCTCGCCGCCGGAAACCTATGAAGGCCGGCGCATCACCTCGCTGGCTTTTAACCTCACGGGCGTGGACGTCACGACCGACATGGGGCCGTTCGAGGTCGTTCCCGGCACGCAGTGGGAGGACGGACGGGGTTGGAAGCACGAGATGTTCCCCGACAAGGACGAATGGCGGCGATACGCGGCGCGGGGGGTAAAAAAATATCCGCAGATGGGCGACGTCTCGTGCCGCTCGGCGCTTACGCTGCATCGCGGCACCGCGCATCCGTCGCCGGTCGCGCGCTCGGTGCTGGTTTTGGTGGTTGACGCGCCGGGCGCCGGGCACTCGGCGCTGCACGACCTGATGATGACGCGGGAGTATTTCGACGCGTTGCCGGCGTCGGTCCGGGATCACCTGGTCTGCCGCGTCGTGGAGACGCTCGTGCCGGTGATCCAAAAGCACGACATCGAGGGTTTGGTCATGGGCGTGGAGTAAGGCGGCTCGTCGGCTATCCGATCAGTTGCACCAGCTCGGAGTAGGGCGGCAGCAGCGGGTCGGCGGTGTAAAGCCGCGCCGGCTCCGCCATGGCCTGCGCCACCAGCAGCCTATCAAAAGGATCGCGGTGATGCGGCGGCAGGCTCGCGACCCGGGTGGCAGCGTCGGCGTGGACGGGCAGTTCCACGAAGCCGGTCAGGCGCGCCTCCCGCGCGACAAGCTCAGGACGCACCGCGAAGTCGGCGCGCCCGAGCCAGGCCTTGATGGCGATCTCCCAGATGCTGGCGGCGCTGAACAGCACCTCGTTGGCCGGATCCTCCAAAAGCGCGCGCGTTTCGTCGTCCAGGCGGGCCGGATCGCCGAGTGCCCAGAGCAGGACGTGCGTATCCAGCAGCAGACGCATCAACGCCCTTCGAAGGCGTCGAGCACGTCCTCAGGCAGCGGTGCATCGAAGTCCGCAGGCACGGCGAATTGCCCGGAGAGACGCCCGAGCACGCGACGCTGCACGGTCGGGAAGGGTGTCAGCGGCACCAGCTTGGCGACCGGCTTGCCGGCGCGGGCGATGATGATCTCCTTCCCGGCCGAGACCTCATCCACCAGCCGTGAGAGCTGGGTCTTGGCTGCATGAATGTTGACCGCTTGAGTATTAACCGCCTGCATGATCACTCCAAACCAGACTAAGCTTAGTCCATATATAACAAGGTTGGCCGTTACGCTAGGACAATCCGCCGGACCTCAACAAGGAGGATCGGGCAGCGCCGGCGGGATGGGCCGCTCGGAATCGTCCTTCAGCAATACTCCCGACCCGCCGATCGCCCGCATGCGGTCCAGCAGGAAGGCCAGCTTCCACGCCGCCTCCTGGTAGCCCAGCCCGTCCGGGCGGATGTTGGAGACACAGTTGCGGTCCGCATCCGTCGTGCCGGCCATGGGTGCCCAGGTCAGGTAGGCCCCCAGGCTGTCCGGCGCCGAGAGGCCTGGGCGCTCGCCGATCAGCACCAGCACCGCCCGGGCGCCCAGAGCGCGCGCCACGGCGTCGCCCAGCGCCACCCGCGCCTGATGTGCCACGACCAGCGGCGCCAGCGCCCAGCCGCCCGCGCGCAACGCTGTCAGCAGTGCTGCCAGAACGGGCGCGGCGTGACGTTCGATTGCGAGCGCCGAGAGGCCGTCCGCCATCACGATCGCGAGGTCATGTGCGCCGGCATGCGCCGCAAGTATGGGACCAGCCGTCGCGTCGAGGGCGCGGCCGAGGTCCGGGCGCATGAGGTAGCCGCGCCGGTCGGCGGCTTGGCTGCGCACCGCGACGACCGGCAGGCCCAATGCCTCCAGCTCCGGCAACGCGCCCAGGTCATGATGCACCGCATCGCGCGCGCGGGCGTGGGCCATGCGGAACTCCAGCAGCGGCGAGGTGCCCAGCGACGCACCGGAGCGCGCCAACCCGATCCGCGCGGCGGTGAGCGCCTGCAGCGGGGTCCAGCCCACGTCGGTATTGCGGTCGGTCATGCGGCGGTCAGCAGGGCATGGAAGCGCTTCGACAGCGGTTCCGGCAGCTCCGGCGGGCGCACCCGGCCGGCTTGGTCCAGCAGGCCCTGCTCCAACAGCCATGCCTCGAACTCCGGCGCCGGGCGGCGGCTCAGCAGCTCGCGCATTGCCAGCGCGTCGTGGAACGAGGTGCTTTGATAGCCGAGCATGATGTCGTCGGCGCCGGGCACGCCCATGACGAAGTTGATGCCGGCGGCCGCCAACAAAGCCAGCAGGGCGTCGGCGTCGTCTTGATCGGCCTCGGCGTGGTTGGTGTAGCAGACGTCGGCGCCCATCGGCAGGCCGAGCAGCTTGCCGCAGAAGTGGTCTTCGAGCCCCGCCCGGGTGATCTGCTTGCCGTCGAACAGGTACTCGGGCCCGATGAAGCCCACGACCGTGTTCACCAGCAGCGGCCGGTAGCGGCGGGCGACGGCGTAGGCGCGGGCCTCCAGCGTCTGCTGATCGACCCCGTGATGCGCGCCCGCCGACAGCGCGCTGCCCTGGCCGGTCTCGAAATACATGACATTCGCGCCCGGGTGCTGTGCCTCGGCCATCGCATGCGCCTCGTCCAGCAAAGCGAGCGAGATGCCGAAACCAGCGTTCGCGGCCTCAGTGCCAGCAATCGACTGGAACACCAGATCGACCGGCGAGCCGCGCCGCATCAGCTCCATCGTCGTCGTCACATGCGCCAGCACGCAGGTCTGCGTCGGGATCGCCAGCGTCTGCCGCACCTCATTGAGCAAGCAGAGCAAAGTGTGGGTGCGCTCCGGGCTGTCGGTGGCCGGGTTCACCCCGATGCAGGCGTCGCCGGAGCCGAGCAGCAGGCCGTCCAGTATGCTGGCCGCGATGCCGCGCGGGTCGTCGGCGGGATGGTTTGGCTGCAGGCGAGTCGAGAGCCGTCCGGCCAGGCCGATCGTGCTGCGGAACCGGGTCTCAACCCGAATGCGCGCCGCGACCACCATAAGGTCCTGCAAGCGGCAGAGCTTGCTGGCGGCGGCGACCATCTCGGGCGTTAAGCCCGGCGCCAGAGCGGCCAGCGTCTCCGTCGTCGCAGCGTCCGACAGCAGCCAGTCGCGAAGCCCTCCGACCGTCAGGTGCCGGACGGGCTGGAAGGCGGCCTTGTCGTGGCTGTCCTGGATCAGCCGCGTGACCTCGTCGGCCTCATACGGCACCACGGCCTCGTTCAGGAACTCGGCGAGCGGCAGGTCGGCCAGTGCGTATTGCGCGGCGACCCGACGGGCCTGGCTATCGGCGGCGAGGCCTGCGAGCTGGTCGCCGCTGCGCAGCGGCGTCGCCTGCGCCATGAGCGCTGCTAAATTTGGGAAGCAGTGCCGCTCGCCGCCGGCCGTGGCCCGGTACATGTCCGCTCCTGCGCAGTGTGCAGCGAGCATAGCCCGGCCTTCGGGCGCTGCGACAGCCCGGTCATAGCAGTAACGCCTGGGGTGCCGGCCCTGGGTTCGCGCCGTTGCGGCGGTCGCGCTCGTGCCGGGCGGTGAAGCGCATGTCGCGGTCGCTGTCGCGCGCGAGGATGGCCTCCAACGCCGCGTCGTCCAGGTCGGCCCAGCGCCGCCCGCGGAACGGCCCGAACGGCACCCGCACCAGCAGCGCCGGCTCACGCGACCAGGCGATGAGCTGCTCCAGGCTGCACTCGTTCAGCATGTCGCGCAGGTGATGCGCCGTAACGTAGGCGTCCGGCCCGGCACGGTGAGCGGGCAGGCCCAATGCACGGTCGAGTCCCACCGGCATGCGCTCGTAGCGCAGCGCCTGGTTCGAGTGCGACGGCATCTCCGGCCAGAGCCGCAGCGCGCATTTATAGGTGCAAACCCACGGAAGTCCGCCGGTCAGCGCATCGACGCACCAACGCCGCTCGAACTCCACCCGGTGCGCTGCCAGTGCTATCAAGCCGGATGCCGCGAGGATGGGCGGTGAGACGATCTGCCAAGGCGGGCTGCCGACCACGTCGGCGTCGATGATGTGATGTATGGCGGCGGTGCGCGACGGGATCGGGCGCTGCGGATCGACGAAACGGGCGCCGCGCTCGGCGGTGACGCGCCAGCCTGCTGCGCCGGCGTCGGCGACATCCTGCCAGCCGATCTCCACCACCCCGTCATCCGGCGGCCGGGAGCCGGTGGTTTCAAGGTCGATCACGCGGAGGGTCGGCTGCATAATCGGGATATAGGAAGGCGGCGCCGGCGTGCAGCGTTTCGATTGACAACCGGCGATCCCGGCCAGCAGGGTCGCGGCTTATCCCTAGAAGGAGCGCCGCATTGCACGAGATCACCCGGCGTCGCGTGGTCCAGGGCGGTGCTGCCTTTGCGGCCGGCGCAGTGATGCCGGCGGGGGTGCCCTTCACCGGCTCGACCGTGCGTCGCGCGGCCCAGGATCTCGCAAAGCAGCCGTTCCATGAGCCGGACATCGCACTGCCGGGTGCAGCCGCGTCCATGACCTACGAGCAGTATCGCGGCATCCACTTTAAGCAGGAGCGGGCATTATGGCGCGGGCAGGACCTGCCGTTCCAGGTCGGTTTCTTCCCGCGCGGCTTCCTGTACCGTCCGGCCGTGGAGATTTTCGAGGTGAAAGACGGCCAGGCCTCGCCGGCGCCCTATGACCCAGACCTGTTCGACTACGACGACCCCACGGTGCGCGTGCCCGATAGGCTGGGCTTCGCCGGGTTCCGGGTGCACGCCGCGATCAACCAGCCCGGCCAGTTCGACGAGTTCTGCGTGTTCCTCGGCGCCAGCTACTTCCGAGCGGTCGGTCGCGGACAGTTCTACGGCCTGTCGGCCCGCGGCCTCGCGATCGGCACCGGCACGCCACGGCCAGAGGAGTTCCCGCGCTTCCGCGCCTTTTGGCTCGAACGCCCGCAACAGGGAGTCGGCTCGCTGGTGATCCACGCTTTGCTCGACAGCCCAAGTACGGCTGGCGCATTCCGCTTCACCGTGCGCCCGGGCGAGGTCACGGTCATGGACGTCGAGAGCGTGCTGTTCCCGCGCATTGACATTGCCGAGGTCGGCATCGCGCCGCTGACCAGCATGTATTATTTCAGCAGCCGCGACCACGCCCGGCCCGACGCTGTACGCCCGGACGATTGGCGCAGCGCCGTGCACGACAGCGACGGATTTGCAGCCGCGACGGGCCGCGACGAACGGCTCTGGCGACCGCTGCTGAATCCCAGCACGGTGCAGTTCAGCGCGTTCCTGGACGCCAACCCGCGCGGATTTGGATTACTGCAGCGCAAGCGGGAGTTCCGCGAGTTCGGCGACCTGGAGGTGCTGTATGGCCGCCGGCCCAGCCTGTGGGTCGAGCCGATCGGCGATTGGGGCGTGGGCGCCGTGGACTTGGTCGAAATTCCTACCAACAGCGAATACGACGATAATATCGTCGCTTTCTGGCGCTGGCGGGAGACGCTGCGGGCCGGCGGGGAGTATGGCTTCACCTACCGCATGCACTGGGGCGCCGACGCGCCGGGCGATCCGCGGCTGGGCCGGGTCATGGAGATGCGCACAGGTGCTGGGACGGCGCCGGGCACGCGGGTGTTCGTACTCGATCTCTCGGGTGACGCGGTCCGGTCGCTTCCAGCCGACGCCAAAACGCACGTCGATCTCGGCTGCAGCGCCGGGCAGGTGGAGGTGGGCTATTCCGGCCCTAATTCGGAGACAGGCGGCTGGCGGATCAGCATCGTGTTCGATCCCACGGGCGCAGTGTCGGCGGACCTGCGCTGCGCGCTGAAGGGCGAGCAGGGTGCGCTGTCGGAGACCTGGATTTACCGCTGGATCGCCTAGACGGCGGCGGCTGGATTTTTCTCGTTTCTGTTTGTTCTTTGTTAAGTATTTTAGGCGAAACTGCCCTTACTCCGGCAAAATCCGGGGTTGTGAACGAAGCGGGCCGCATCGATTGGATCGTATGCGGGACCGTTGGGGTAAAAAAATCATGTCATTGAACTCGGTCAACACGAATATCGGCGCACAGGTCGCATTGGCCTCGCTGAACTCCACCAACACGCAGCTGCAGGCGTCGCAGAAGCGTATTTCCACCGGCTACCGCGTGGCGGACGCGACCGATGACGGCGGCGCCTATGCCGTCGCGCAGCGGGTGCGGTCGGATGTCGGCGCATTGACCAGCGTGAACGAGCAGCTTGGCAATGCCAAGGGCCTGGTCGGCACGTCGCTCAGTGCGCTCGGCAAGATTTCCGACAGCATCAATACAGCCAAAGACTTGCTGGTGAAGATTTCCGACAACAGCATTCACCAGGACCAGCGCGACCAGTATGTCGCGTCCTACAAGAACCTAGTGTCCCAAGTTGCTAATTACGTGGACGGCTCGACCTATAACGGCCAGACGCTGCTGGGCCACGTCGCCGGCGGTGCCACTGCGGGTGCCAGCAAGACGGTGATCAACAGCGAAGTGGGATCAACCAGCACGATTTCGGCCGCTGACAACAGCGGGCTGGCGAACACTCTGGCGACGCTGATCGGCTCAACGTTCAGCCGGACAGCGGGTGGAGCGGACTCGTTCGGGACCATCACGGCGGGTGCCGACCAGACGTCGGCCTCAACGGCGCTGACGGCAACAACGGGCGCTACGGCACTCACCACGGCGCTGAAGGGCGTGGCAAACCAGTTGAACCAGACCGGCGCCGACTTCGAACCTGCTGGACGCGACGGTCACGTTCAACAACTCGAAGATCGATAGCCTGAACGCTGGGCTGGGCGCCTTGATCGACACCGATCTGTCGAAAGAGTCGGCCAAGCTGCAATCGCTGCAGATCAAGCAGCAGTTGGGCACCCAGGCGCTGTCGCTCGCCAACCAGGCGCCGCAAAGCTTGCTCAGCCTGTTCAAGTAACCCGTCCGGCGGCGGGCAAAACGCCTGCCGCCGGATCGCTTTCTCCGCGATTGAGATCTTCAAACCAGTCGGGAAACCCGCATGACGAACCTAGTCCTAGAATTGCATGCCGGCGAGGCGATGATCGTGAACGGGGCCTCGCTCCGCTTCCGCACCCGCAGCCGGATCGAATTGACCACCCACGCACGCTTCCTGTTCGGCAAGCAGATCATGGCGCCAGAGCACGCCGACAGCCCGGCGCGGCGCATTTATTTCGCCCTCCAGCTCGCCTATATCGGCACCGACGACGAGCGGGTCTGCGGCATGGCACAGGCCCGCGCCACCATCGCCGAGTTCCGCGCCGTCACCACGTCGGCGCTGGCGCGCGAGATCCTGGACCGCGTGCTGGCCTCCGTCGAGGCCGACGAGTGCTACACCGCGCTAAAGCTGGCACGACGGATCATTCGGCACGAGGACACCGTGCTCGGCCGCCAAACAGACGCAAATGCCAACGAGCTCGGCGCCAAATCCCGCAACACGATGCAATAGGAAAAACCAATATGCATTCAGCACAAGCCAATCTTGCCTATCGGACGGCCTCTGCGCGCCGGAGCCCGCGTGAGCAGGAGGCCGACGTGTTCCGCCGCGCCACCGGTGCGCTGCGTGCGGCCCAGTGCGGCACGCCGATCGACCAGGTCAAGGCGCTCGCCGATAACAGCCGGCTTTGGATGATGGTCGGCGACTTGCTGCAAGACCCAGCGAACGCGTTGCCGGCCGCACTTCGGGCGTCGATCGTCTCGGTGGGGCAGGCGCTGCAGCGGGAGATGCGGCAGGCGACGCCGGACTTCGCCTTCCTGATTGCGGTGAATGAGGACATCACTGCCGGGCTATCGGCTTAGCCGTGAGCGGCACGATTCGAGGTCTTGACCTGAGCGTGCTGTATAGCGGCGGCGCGTCGAGCGCTGCCGGCAGCGGCAATCCGATCCAGGCATTGGCCGACGCAGAAAAGAACCAGACCAAGAAGATCGCCGCCGAAGCGAAGCAGCCTGACGTGCAGCGCGATCTGAATGCGTTCCTGAAGGCAGTCCACGGTGCCAAGGACGTGAAATCCTTGCTGGCAAATCCTGCGGTGCAGAAAGTATTGCTGACCGCGAACGGCCTGGCAGACCAGATCGGCTTTACCGCGCTCGCGACCAAGGCCCTGTTGTCCAAAACCGGCGATCCGAAATCTTTGGCCAGCCAGCTGACCAACCCGGCATGGAAGGCCGCTGCTGCGACCTATAATTTCGCTGGTAAGGGCCTGGCGGTGCTTCGAGACCCGAATGTGCTCAAGACGATCACCAACGCCTATGCGGAGATCAGTTGGCGGAAGTCGCTCGATGCGACAACGCCAGGACTGTCGGATGCGCTGACGTTCCGGGACAAGGCGGCCTCGGTCACTAAGGCCGATGACATCCTGGGCGACCCGATACTGCGCCGGGTGATCACCACAGCGCTTGGGATTCCGTTGGAAATTGCTTATCAGACGCTGAATGCGCAGGAAAAGGCGATCACCAGCAAACTCGATATCACACAGCTCAAAGACAAAAATTTTGTCGAGAAGTTCGCCAAACGCTATTTGATCGCCGCAGCTGCAGACCCTACTCAGGCTGCGCCCAGTACGGCGCAGGTTGATCTGCAGGCATTTGGGCTGCTTGTGTAGCGCTTAGGCCAATTGCCACCCTACTACTTATGCGGAGCGAAGCACCCGACGGATCGGGCGCCTTAACCGAATCAGCTATGCGGCAGGTAGATGCTGTTGCCCGCCACAGCCGCCGGTCGCGCCGGAATGTGCTGGGCATAGACCGGCAAACCCTGCACGAAGCCGCGCGGCAGCGAGTTTGCGGTCTCAGCCGATTGCTGGGAACCGGTCTCCGGCAGCACGTTGGCCGCATATAGGTTCACCGCCGAGCCCGGTCGCCCCACAACACTCGGGTAGGCGTTCGAGCCGCGATCTGCATGCTGCGACGTAACGGCGGCCGTCGTGCCGTTGTCGTGATACGGGAACGGCTCGCCAACGCCCTCACCGGCAAAGGCGGGCAGTGCGAGCGCGGTGACGGCAACAGCGGCAAGCAAAATGGTCTTCATGGTCTCTCTCCTGAAAAGGCAGGAGGTCCGTCGCGATAGGCGGGCCTTTAGTCCTGTGTGGCGGGCAATCCCCGGATCGGGCGCCGCCACCAACGCAACGACATTTGGGACATCATGAGCCATGCAGAATGCTGCGACTGCGAACAACACCTATGCCTAAAAGTATGGGTGTCCAGGTTTCACGCCCCTCCTAGGTCTCGCCATACGTCGAGATCGCCGAATCGAGGCGGAACTCATCGAGCAGGAAGTCGATGACCGCACGCGTCCGTGGCGCCAGGTTGCGGCGGGACGGATAGACCGCGTGGATCGGCACCTGCTCCGCCTGGTAACGCTGCAGCACGGCCTTCGCCCGACCGCTCGTGAGGTCGGCGCCGAACACCCAGGAGGACGCGAGCGCCAGGCCGACCCCGGCCATCACCGCCTCCCGTAGCGCGTCGCTGCTGTCGGTGCGGAACCGGCCGCCGATCTCCACCGACACGGCGCCGTCCGGCCCGTTGAAGCGCCACTCGTTCGGCGCGGCGCCCTGCAGGAAGGCGATGCAGGAGTGCCTTGCAAGGTCGGACGGGTGCGCGGGGGTGCCATTGCGCTCCAGGTAATCGACGGATGCGACGACGGACCGGGCAGATGAGCCGATGCGCCGGGCGACGAGGCTCGCTTCCTGGACCACGCCGCCGCGTATCGCGAGGTCGATGCCGCCCGCGATCATGTCGGTGACGCTGTCCGACATGTGCAGCTCGACTGAGAGCTCGGGATAGCGGTCCAGCAGCCGGCGCATACGCGGCGCGACGTATAGCCGCCCGAACGTCGAGGGCGTGGCGATGCGCACCAGGCCGCTGGGAGTGCCCTGGCGGCGGCCGACAGCCATCTCCGCCTCCTCCACGCAGTCCAGCACCCGGCGCGCATGATCCAGCAGGTCACGCCCGTCCTCCGTAAGTGTCAGGCTGCGGGTCGTCCGTTGGATCAGCCGCGCGTCAAGGTGCTGTTCCAATGCGCTGATCTGGCGGGAGACGGCGGGCTGGGTCGCGCCGATCTCCCGCGCTACGGCGGAAAACGACCCGGATTCGGCGACGCGGACAAAGGTTCGCAGGCCAGCGAGTAGATCCATCGCTTCAAATCTCTGTGCATGAATGATATCGGGTTCGGCGACTTCTAACCGGGCGTTGCATAAGCCAAATCAGCGGAAACGAATATGCGGGAGGCTTGCAATGCGCGACGGGCAGATGTCATTGGCTGAGCAGCTCAGCGGGTTCTATCAGGGAATGCAAAGCCGCATGGCGCCTGCGGACCTGGCGACGCTGCGTCGTGCCGACCTTCAGCTCGCGGCTGAGAATGCCGATCAGGCGATGCTGCAGCCGGGCGAACCCGCGCCGGGGTTCTCGCTTTTTGACCAAAACGGCATCCGAGTCAGCCTCGCGGACCGCTTGGCGGTGGGTCCGGTCGTGCTGCTGTTCATCCGCGGCGGCTGGTGCCCATTCTGTACGCTGCAGCTACGTGCCTGGCAGGATGCATTACCGCGGCTCCATGATGCGGGCGGTGACTTGCTGACGATCTCCCCACAGCGGGCAGACGCCTGCAGCCGTTGCGCCGAGCGCGACCTGCTGGCCTTTCCCGTGCTCCCCGACCCCGGCGGTGCCGTGGCGGACAGTTATGGCGTCACGGTCGAGCTGCCCGAGATCGTTCGGCCGCTCTATTTGCGCCTTGGGCACGACCTGCCGCGCATCAACGACACCGGCACTTGGCGTCTGCCGATGGCGGCGACGTTCGTCATTGCCCCCAATAACGGGGTCCCGGGTGGCCGGATCGCCATGGCGCATGCCGACCTGGAGCTGTCGAAGCGCTGTGACCCCGACATCGCCATCCAGGCCGTGCGCCGCCTGACCAGGCCGTAGCCTGGCTGGTCAGGTCGGGACTGCTTACGCGTCCAGCAGCTTCTCAAGGCGGATCGGCAGCTCACGGGCCCGCACGCCAGTCGCGTGGAACACCGCGTTTGCCACCGCGGCGTTCAGTCCGACATTGCCCAGTTCGCCGATCCCCTTGATGCCCAGCTCGTTCACCTGGGTGTCCTGCTCCGGCAGCAGGATCGTCGTGACCTCCTGCACATCGGCGTTCACCGGGATCAGGTATTCCGACATATCTTTGTTGGTGTAGCGCGCCGCCCGGCGATCGATCTCCGTCGCTTCGTGCAGCGCAGCGCTCACGCCCCAGATCTGGCCGCCCATCAACTGGCTCTTTGCCGTCTTCGGATTGACGATGCGCCCGGCGGCGTAGGCGCCGACCAAGCGCGGCACCCGGATTTCGCGCGTCCGGGCATTGACCCGGACCTCGACGAACTGTGCCCCGAAGGCGAACTGGATGCGGTCTTTTAGCTTTGCGCCGCCCATCAGAGTGCCCTGGCCCTGATACAGCTTTTTCAGCGCCCCACCCGGCACCCCGTGCGGGATATTCTCGGCATAGGCCTCGATCGCGCCGCCCGCAATACGCGACATCGCGGCTTCCAGCGGCTCGGATGCGCCACCCGGTGCACGCAAGGCGCCATCGACCAAAACCAAACTGGCCGAGTCCATGCCATGAAACGGGCCGTCCTCGGCCCCGACTGCCGCCGCAGCGATGCGCGCGCGTATCTGCTCGCAGGCCTGAGCCACCACCGTCGCGATGCTTGCCGTGCTGTTGGATCCGCCCGCGACCGGCGCCGGCGGCAGCGCGCTGTCCCCGACCTCGACCGCGACCTTCGCAATATCGACGCCCAGGCCCGAGACCGCCATCAACGCGAGCACCGTCGTGATGCCAGTACCGATCTCGTGGCCCGCCGTCTGCACCTTCACCGTCCCCTGCGGCGTCAGCACCACGCGGGCGGTCGCCGCCCCCATGTTCGTCGGATACAGCGACGTGGCACAGCCCCAGCCGACCAACCACTCGCCGTCGCGCATCGATCCCGGCCGAGCGTTGCGGCCGCTCCAGCCGAACGCCTTCGCCGCTGCGTCGAAGCAGGGCATCAGGGTGCGGGACGTGTACGGCAAGCCCTTGATCGGCTCATGCATCGTGTCGTTCACCCGGCGCAGCTCGACCGGGTCCATCTTCAGCGCGACCGCGAGTTCGTCCATCGCAGAATTCCAACGCGAACATGTATGGCAGCTCGGGCGGACTGCGCATGAAGCCTGGCGTGTTGCGGTCGGCGTGAACGATGGTGACCTCAAAATCCACGTTCGGGCAGGCATAGAGCCGCGTCGTGGCATCGGTGCCTCCGACCTTGTAGTTGTCAGGACGTGAGCTGACCTCCCAACCCTCGTGGATCAGCGCCTGCAGCTTGCCATCGGCGTTGGCGCCCAGCCGCACCCGGTGCCGGGTCTCGGCCCGGTAGGTCGCGATGGTGAAGCCCTGGTCGCGCGTCGTCTCCAGCCGCACCGGACGGCGCAGCCGCTGCGCCGCCAGCGCCACCAATGCGGTGCGCTGCGTTAATGAACCGCGGCTGCCGAACCCGCCGCCGACATAGGGCGAGATCACTCGGATATCCGCTGCCGCCATCCCAAGCTGCTCGGCCAGGCCATTTTGGAAGCCGTACATGTTCTGCGACGGCTCCCAGACCGTCAGCTTGCCGTCGGTCCAGGCGCAGGCGGTCGTGAACAGCTCGATCGGGTTGTGATGCTGGATCGGCGTCTCATAGCGCTGGTCGATGGTAACCGGGGCGGCAGCAAGGGCTGTGGCGGCGTCGCCAACCCTGGGCTTTTCCTCGGAGCCGTCCTGCTCGCCTTCACGGGAGGCAAACTCGGCGGTGACGGTTTCTAGGCCCGGGCTGTCGAAGGTGGCCGAGGGTGCCTCGGCGGCATACTCAATGTGCAGGCGATGCGCCGCCTCCCGTGCCGCCTCGAACGTCTCGGCGACCACCATGGCGACGATCTGCCCGCCGTGCTGCACCCGGTCTGAGGCGAGCGGCGCGATGCTGCTGCCCATATAGCCCTTTTGCGAGAAAATCTTGCCGGGCTTGATCCGGTCGCCAACATTTCGAAAAGTCAGGATGTCGAGCACGCCGGGCACCTTGCGGGCCTCGAGTTCATCCAGCCGGGTGATGCGCCCGCGGGCAATGGTGCTGGTGGCGAGGTAGGCATGGGCCGGGTTAGCGCCGCCGTAAAGGTCCGAGGCGTAGCGCGCCGCCCCGGTGACCTTCAGCCGGCCATCCACGCGGGACGTGGCGGCACCCATCGCCGGCTTGGCGACGCTCGGCGGGGCGCCTTGCGGCATGATCTGGGGTAACATTTCGTTTTCTGGGATGTCCGACATGTTTAAGCCTCCAGCCGGCTGGCTTGCAGCAGGGCGCGCGTAAGGGTGCGGCGGCCCAAATCGATCAGGTACGCGTTGTCCTGGCGGGGTTTGGCGCCGATGAAGGCAGCCTGCGCGGCGGCATTGGCTGTGTCCTCATTGAGCGGCTTGCCCCGCAGCGCGGCCTCCGCCTCATGCGACCGCCAGGGCCGGTACGACACGGCGCCCAGACCGATGCGCGCTTCACGCACGATGCCGCCCTCAACGTCCAGCGCCACGGCCGCGGTCGCCAGGCCATACGCGTAGGACTCGCGGTCGCGGATTTTCACGTAAGCCGAGCGCCGGGTCCAAGGCCCCGAAGGAATGCGGAAGCCGGTGATCAGCTCGCCCGGCGCCAGGACCGTCTCGGTATGCGGGTTGTCGGAGGCGGTATGCAGCTTCTCGAACGCGATCATGCGGACGCCGTTTGGCCCAGCGGTCTGCACTTCGGCGCCGAGCGCCACCAGCGCCTGGGCGAAATCGCCGGAGTAGGCAGCGATGCACTGGTCGCTGACCCCCAACACGGCGTGCTTGCGGTTGACGCCGTCCAGCGCCGCGCAGCCGCTGCCGGGCTCGCGCTTGTTGCACTGCGCCCAGCCGGGATCACGGAAATAGCTGCAGCGCGTCCGCTGCAGCACGTTGCCGCCAAGGCTCGCCATGTTGCGGATTTGCGGGCTGGCGGCCATCTGCAGGGTCTGCGCGATTACCGGATAATCGCGCAGGATGTCTGGGTGCGCCTCTGCCTCGCTCATGCGCACCAGGGCGCCAAGGTGTAGGCCGTCGGACTTCGTCTCAATGCGCCCGTGCGCAACGCTCAGCGCGTTGATGTCCACGAGCGTCGCCGGCTGCATGGTGTCGAGCTTCATCAGGTCGAGCATCTGCGTGCCGCCGGCGATGAACTGCGCGGGCGCTGCGGTCGGCGGCACGCGCGCGCCAGCCGGTCGGGCCGCGGCAAGGGCGGCCGGCAAGGTGGCAGCGTGATCCAGGTTGAAGGGGCGCATGGTTCAGGCCCTCCCCATGCCGTCTTTGGCTTGATTGATCGCCGCCACAATGTGCGGATAGGCGGCGCAGCGACAGAGATTGCCGCTCATATACTCGCGGATCGTGGCGTCGGACGCCGCGTGCCCGCCCTGCACGCAGGCCACTGCCGAGACGATCTGGCCCGGCGTACAGTAGCCGCACTGGAAGGCGTCCTGGTCGATGAACGCCTGCTGCATGGGATGCAGGGTGCCGTCGGGGCCGGCAATACCCTCGATCGTGGTAACGGGGCCGCGCACCATCGCGGCGAGCGTTAGGCAAGACAGCGTCGCACTGCCGTCCACCAGCATCGTGCAGGCGCCGCACTGGCCGTGGTCGCAGCCCTTCTTCGATCCGGTCAGGCCGATATGGGTGCGGACGGCGTCCAACAGCGTTGTGCGGACGTCGATCGCGAGGTGGTGCTGCTGCCCGTTGACCGTGAGTTCTACATCAACCGGGTGTCGTGGATCGACTGGCGCAGGTGCCGGCACGGCAACCGGCGCGGCGGCCATGAGCGGCACCGCGGCCACGGCGGTTGATGCGCCGAGCAGGCCCCGCCGGCTGAGCTGCGGCGGGACGGTTTGGTCTGGCATGATTGAGACTCCTTCGTCGGCAGGCCAACCGGTCCCGGCTTGGTCTGTTCCGTGGGGGTGAACGCGTCGCTTGGGACCGGGTTCACCAGCATCGAACGCGGCGCTCAGGCCGCAACGCCAAAAATCGTTGCATCTTTGGGCTCAGCGCCGTTCAATGCGCGAGGCCATTCCCGGAGGAACGCGCGATGAGCCTCACCTTCTATTTTGCCCCAATGTCCACCGCCAGCATCACCGAAGCCGTCCTCGCAGAGCTCGGCACGCCGTGCGAGCGGGTGCAGCTGAGCATCGAGGCGGGCGATACCCGGAAGCCCGAGTTCCTCAAGGTGAACCCGAACGGCAGGGTGCCGGCGATCGTGCATGACGGAACGTCGATCTGGGAGTCGTCCGCCATCACGATGTATCTTGGCGAGATCTTCGGCACGGACGCAGGGCTGTATCCGGCGCCGGGTCCGAAGCGTGGCGAGGCGATGAAATGGATCGCTTGGAGCAATGTCGCGCTTGCCGAGGCGGGCAGCCGCCTATCCTCGTCGCTGCCGGCCGGCAGCCCGGGGGGAGCGCAGCCCAACGCGAAGGACTGGGACCCGGCCGGGCAGGGCAATGCGGGCGTGGCGGAGAAGGCGCGGCGGGACCTCGCCGGCTGCCTCGGGGTGCTCGATGGCGGCCTGGCGGGAAAGTCGTTCCTGCTTGGCGATTACAGCCTCGCGGACACGCACCTCTGCGGCATCGTCGGCTGGCTCGGGATGATGCACGTCGATATGCAGCCGTTTGCCAATGTGATGGGCTGGATGGGACGCTGCGGCCAACGTCCGGTGTTCGCCCACATGATGGCGGGCTGACGCTTTGCCTTAATTCAGCGGCAGGCCGACGTAGTTCTCTGCCAGCGCCGCCGAGGCCTCACGGCTGCCGACGACATACTCCAGCTCGGCCAGTTGAACCCGGCGGTCGAAGTCAGACGCGCCGTCGAATCGGTGGAACAGCGTCGTCATCCACAAAGAGAACCGCTGCACCTTCCAGATGCGGCGCAGCGCCGTGGCGGAGTATCCCTGCAGGCCTGCGTCGTCCTGGGATCGGTACCAGCGCTCGATCGCGCGGGACAGCAGCAGCACGTCGCCGACCGCGGAGTTCATGCCCTTGGCACCCGTCGGCGGCACGATGTGGGCGGCGTCGCCGGCCAGGAACAGCCGGCCGCACTGCATCGGCTCCGCGACGTAGGACCGCATGGGCGTGACGCTTTTTTGGAAGATGCGGCCGGGCTGCAGGGTGATGCCGTCGCAGGCGAGGCGCAGCGACAGTTCGGCCCAGACGCGGTCGTCGGACCAGGCCTCGGCGTCCTCGTCCGGCGCGCATTGCAGGTACATGCGCTGGATGGTGGGCGATCGCATCGACAGCAGGGCGAAGCCGCGGTCGTGGTTGGCGTAAACGAGCTCGTCCGAGCTGGGCGGGGCTTCGGCCAGGATGCCGAGCCAGCCGAACGGATAAATCCGGTCGAACCCGCGCCATGAGCCCTTTGGCAATGACGGCCGGCAGACGCCGTGGAAGCCGTCGCACCCGGCGATCAGGTCGCAGGTCAGCGTGTGCGCCTGGCCGTCATGGACGTAGCGCACGACTGGCGCCCCGGCCTCGTAGCCCTCGATCGCCACGTCGGTGCAGTCGAACAGCAGCGGCGCGCCGGTCTCCTGCCGCGCGGTGATCAGGTCGCGGACCACCTCATGTTGGCCGTAAACCATGACGGAGTGACCGACCAGCGCTTGGAAGTCGATCCGGTGCAGCACGCCGCCGAACAGCAACTGCGTGCCCTCATGCGGCAGGCCCTCGCGGCGCATGCGGGCGCCGAGGCCGGTTTGCTCCAGTACGTCCACAACATGGTGCTCCAGTACGCCAGCACGGATGCGGTTCTCAACGTAGGGGCGGGAGCGCGCCTCGATGACGACGCTGTCAATGCCGGCGAGGTGCAGGAGGTGGCCGAGCAGCAGTCCCGCCGGGCCAGCGCCGATGATCGCGACCTGGGTGCGTTCCTGCATGGGCAAACGATAAGGTTGGCCGCATTCTGACGTCAAGGATGGGACCAGGAGGCAACGGCGCATGATGTGCGACACGGTGATCGTTTTTGCCCGGGCGCCGAGGCTCGGCGCCGTGAAGCGGCGGCTGGCGCGCGACGTCGGGGACCGGGCGGCACTGCGTTTCTATCAGGGGAACCTGGCCCGGCTGTTGCGGGCGCTGACGCGGGACCGGCGGTTCCGCACCGTGCTGGCGGCGACGCCCGACCATCTGCGTGTCCGCTGGCCCATGCGGGTGATGCTTGTGAAGCAAGGGGGCGGCGACCTTGGGAAGCGCATGCACCGCGCCTGCAGCGCGCATGGCCGGGTGGCGATCGTGGGCACGGATATACCGGCGTTGGGCGCTGACGATGTGGCGGCGGCATTCCGTGCCTTGGGGCGGGCGCAGGCGGTGTTCGGGCCGTCGGACGACGGCGGCTACTGGCTGGTCGCGCTATCGCCCCGCCGTCCGGCGCGGCCGTTCGAGGGCGTGCGCTGGTCCACCGAGCACGCGCTGGCCGACACGCTGAGGAACTTCGCCGGGCGCCGGGTGGCGCTGCTGCGGACGCTGCGTGACGTGGATACCGGGGCGGATCTCTGACCGGCCGGGTCGTTAGGCCGCCTTGGTCAGCTTGAAATCGACGTGCACGGCGTCGTAGGGGAACACGACGCCGCGCCCGCTGCGCTCGATCACGCCGGCTTGGATCAGCGCGGTCACGTCGCCATGCACGGCCTTCACGTCGCGGCCGACCCTTCGTGCCACCTCGCGTATGGGCATTTTGCCCTGTCCCGTCATGGCGTGCAGGATGGCCCACCGCTTCGTCGTCAGCGTCTGCCAAAGCAGCTCGACCGAGGCGAACGAGATGCGTGCGCCCTGTGCCTTGCCTTCGAAGGCGGCCTGGAAACGGCGGCTGACGTCCTCATGCGACGCCACGGAAAGGATTACTGTGTTCATGCGGGCCTCCATTGATCCACGTCTTGCCAGAAATTGCTTAAAAGCTGGCCGGGCGTCGTGAAGTGATAGGGCGTCTCGGTGTCGCCGATGTGCCGACGGTCGCTTTTTCCGGCCACGTTGTCGTAACGCAGCACGCAAACCTCCAGGACGATGTAGGCCAGGGCGTATTTGTCGTCATGGGCCGATCCAGATACCGGTTGCGGCACCTGCCACACCCGTAGTTCGACGAAGGCGTCGGTGCGGAGCTGTTGGCGTTCATAGAGCAGCAACCGGGTTTCCCTGTTGGAGTATGCGACAACATGAGGAGTGTTGTCATCTGGTCCAACAGGACTGATATTGGGATCAAGGCAGCCGCGCCAGCAGCCTCACGGCTAGCCGTGGCTTTGGCGCGAACAGCCGCGGGGTGAAGCGGGTGCCGGCGGCGCGCTTGCCGGCCTCTGATCGCGTGGGATACGGCACGATCATGCCGGCCAGTGCCGAGAGCTTGATCCGCTGCGTGATCGCCAGCGTCCACATCCCGATCATCTCGCCGGCGTGCGGCGCCAGGATGCCGGCGCCCAGCACACGGTTGCCGGAAATCACCAGCTTGACCATGCCCGAGGTGTCGCCCTCGGCCACGGCGCGGTCGTTGTCGGTGAGCGGCCAGCGCAGCGTCTCGACCGTGTGGCCGGCGGCGCGGGCTTCGGCCTCGGTCAGGCCGGTCTGGGCCAGCTCGGGATCGGTGTAGGTGACGCGGGGCAGGGCCGCGTAGTCAAGCCGGGCCGGCAGGCGAAACAGCGCGCGGCGGACAATGATCCCGGCGTGGTAGCTGCCGACATGGGTGAGGTAGCGGGGTCCAATGCCGCGTGGGTCGGCGACGTCGCCGGCCGCATAGACGAAGCGGTTGGTCCGGCTGCGCAGGCCGGGGTCAGTGTCGATGCCGCGGGCGGTGGCGGCGACCCGGCCGGCTGCGAGGTCCAGTCTTTCCAATGTCGGCCTCCGGCCCACGGCAAACAGCAAATGGCTGCCGGCGATGCTGCGGCCGTCGGCCAGTTCCAGGACCGGGCCGGGGCGGACGGCGATTGCCTGCGCGTGCTCGATGACGGTGACACCGTCGGCCTGCAGCGCGCTGCGCAGGCCCGCGATGAGCTCAGGGTCGTCGCGCGCGCCGATTGTGCCGGACTGGACTAGGGTGACGCGGCAGCCGAGCCTCGCATGCGCCTGCACCATCTCGAGCCCGATCGGGCCGCCGCCGAGGATGAGCAGGTGCTCCGGCGCGTCCTTGAGGTCGAATAGGGTATCGTTGGTAAGGAACGGCACCTGGCCGAGGCCGGGCAGGTCCGGGACGACGGGGCGGCTGCCGGTGGCGATGACGATGCGGCGGGCGGTTAGGCGCTGCGTCTCCGCGCCGATGGTGACGGCCAGGGCGTCACGCGCCACGAAGCGCGCGGTGCCCTGCAGGACGGTGGCGCCCAGGCTTTCGTAGCGCTCGACGGAATCGGCCGGCGCCAGCGCGGCGATCGCGTTGTGCACGTGCGCCTGCACGTCGTGCCAATCGATGTCGGGGGAGGAGGCCCGAACGCCATAACGCCCTGCCCGGCGAACCGCGTGAGCCGTGTGCGCTGCGGCCAGCAGCGCCTTGCTGGGCACGCAACCGACGTTCAGGCACTCACCGCCCATGCGCCCGCGCTCGATCAGCGCGACGTGCAGGCCGAGCTGTGCCGCGACATAGGCCGTGGACAGCCCGGCCGCCCCGGCGCCAATCACCGCGAGGTCGAAATCCCTCATGCGTCGAGCCCCCTCATCTATCCGAGTATTGGGCCACCGCGAGCGCCAAGGTGCTGTAATAGCGGCGTTTCGACCCCAGCCGCACCAACCCGGCGCGCAGCAATTTTCGTAAGACCCGGCCGTTCGCCTCGCACATCAGCACCGGCACGCCGAGACGCTCCAGGCCGCGCATCGCCTGGCCCAACGATTGCAGCCCCGTCACGTCGATGAACGGCACGTTGCCCAGGCGGAGCACGACGGCGCGGGCGCGGGCCGGGGCGTCGGCCAAGGCGCGCTCCAGGCTATCGACCGCGCCGAAGAAAAACGGGCCGTCGATGCTGAACACCAGCACGCCGGCTGGAACGCCCTCGGCGGCCACCGCGCGCACCTCGACCGAGCTCGCCATGCGGCGGAGGAACTGCAGCATCGCCAGGATGACGCCGATGTTCACGGCGATCACGAGGTCGGTCAGCACGGTGAGCGCGAAGGTGATGAGCAGGATGACCGAATCGGCGGTGGGCGCCGTGCGCGCCATGCGGACGAATTGCGGGGCGTCGCTCATGTTCCACGCCACGACGAACAGGATCGCCGCCAGCGCCGCCAGCGGGATGCGCCCGGCCAGCGGCGCCAGCACCAGCAGCACCAGCACGAGGGTCAGCGAATGGACGATGCCGGCCAGCGGGCCCGTCGCGCCGTTGCGCACGTTGGTGGCGGTGCGGGCGATGGCGCCGGTCGCCGCGAAGCCGCCGAAAAACGGTGCGGCGATGTTGGCGAGGCCCTGGCCGATCAGCTCCTGGTTCGAGTTATGCCGGGTGCCCGCCATGCCGTCGGCGACCACGGCGGACAGCAGCGATTCGATGGCGCCCAGCATGGCGATGGTGAAGGCCGACGGCAGCAGGGCGATCAGCCGGTCGAGGCTGACCGCCGGCAGGGCGAAGCGCGGCAAGCCTACCGGGATTGCGCCGAAGGTGCTGCCGATCGTGGCGACGCTGGGGAAGGCGAATGCGGCCTGGATCGCAGTCGCGGCCAGCAGCGCCATGAAAGGGCCCGGCACCCGGCGCAATCCCGGCACGCGCGGGCCATAGACGACGAGCAGCAAGCTGAGCAGCGCGAGGCCGGTCGTGATAAAATCGAGTTGCGGAAGCACCTGCAGCAGGTGCCAGAGCTTGTCGTGGAAATGCGCGCCCGTGGTTTTGGGCAACCCAAAGAAATCATGCCACTCGCCGACCCAGATGATCACGCCGATGCCGGCGGTGAAGCCGACGATGACCGGGGCGGGGATGAAGCGGATCACGCCGCCGAACCGGGCGACGCCGAGTGTTGCCAGCATCACGCCCGCCATGATGGTCGCGAGCAGCAGCCCATCGACGCCGAACGAGGCGACGACGCCGGCCAGGATCACGATGAACGCGCCGGTCGGCCCGGCGATCTGCACCCGGCTGCCGCCAAAGACGGAGACGATCAGGCCGGCGATGATGGAGGTGTAGATGCCCTGCTCGGGCCGCACGCCCGACGCGATGGCGAAGGCCAGTGCCAAAGGCAGGGCCACGACGCCGACGATCACGCCAGCGATGATGTTGGGCAGCCATTCACGGCGCTTGAACAGCCGGGCCCGCGACGCTTCCACAAGGGCGATCATGGCCGGTCAAACTCCAGAACGTTAAGGCGTCGCACCGGTTTGGCTGTAGCCGGGTCAACCGGCGGCGTCCACGCCCTTCCGCGCCAGCACGGCCCGTGCCCGGCGTCCGACCAGCACGGTCACGGCGATGGTGGCGACCAGGCCCAGGGCGATGAATGCCCATCTCAAAGCGCCACCGCCCGACGAGGTTCGGCCGACCACGCCGAGATAGACATACAGAGCGCAGCCCGGCGCGATGCCGACGCCGGTGGCCATCACATACGGCCAGAAGGCGATGCTGCTGGCGCCGCACGCGTAGTTTTGCAGGTTGAACGGCACGAGCGGGCTTAGCCGCAATAATGCGATCACGCGCCAGCCCTCGTCGGCGACGGCGCGGTCCACGGCGCGCAGGCCCGGGCGGTTGGCGATGATCCGGGCGACCCGGTCGCGCACCAGGTAGCGCGACACAAGGAAGGCGAGCGATGCGCCGAGGGTCGCCGACAGCAGCGCCAGAGGAAAACCCCAGAACCCATAGATCAGCCCGGCGCCGATGGTGAACGGCGCCGCCGGGGCGAGCACGACCAGCGCGCCTGCATACGCGGCGCCGTAGATCAGCACGCCCCAGGGACCCATGCCCTCGATCCAGCCGGCAAACCCCTGCATCCAGGTCTGCACCGGCAGCAGCCACCAGGCGGCGAGCATGGCTGCGAGCGACAGCACCAGACCGGCCCAGCGCTTCAACGCCCAGTCTTCAAACGTCGCGCTTTCAACGGCTGCAGGCCGCTCCGCCCAGCACGCAGAACCGGGCGCAGTGCGGGTGGTTCAGCGGCACCGGGCGGGAGGCCTCGGCGAGGGTGGCGCCCAGCTCGAACTCGGCCTCGTATGGCAGCAGAGTGCAGGCGATCACGGCCGGGCGCACGGCGTCGCGGCGTTTCACGACCATGCGGGAGGAGGCGCACATGACCGAGGCCGGCGATTTGCCGAGGATGCCCCAGCAGGCCTCGGTGATCTCCGGCACATCGACAGCCGCGTCCATCTCGGGGAACAGCATCAGGCGCACCGGGTCGCTGGCGTCGATTGGGATGGCGTGCTCGACAAAGAGGCGGGCGAAGCCGGCGCGGACGGTGGGTTCGGGCTCGCCGGAGAACAGCCGGCCGGCGACGTCCAAGGCGAAGCCGCGCTCAGCGAGCCAGCGCAGGCCTTCGAGCGTCGGCTCCCAACTGCGCGGCCCGCGTTCGGCCTCGTGCTGGATGGGGTTGTAGTGATCGACGGACACGCGCAGCCGGAGGCGGTCGCCGTGCCGGGCCCGCAGCGCATCGAGCTCGCCTGCGACCTTCATCATCGGCCGCATCGCGTTGGTCAGCACCAGAGCCTCCATGCCGCGGGACAGCGTGTCGTCGAGCATGGGCAGCAGGTCCGGGCACATGAACGGCTCACCGCCGGTGAAGCCCGCGGTGCGGACCGGCAGCGCGTCGCGGGCGATCTCGTCCAGGTACGCGCGAACCTCGGCCTGGGTGAGGTAGGCCAGGCGGTCGTTGCGCGGCGAGCTCTCGATATAGCAGTTGCGGCAGGTCAGGTTGCATAGGGTGCCGGTGTTGAACCACAGAGTCTCCAGCGCCTGCAGCGCCACATGGGCGCGGCGCTCGCCCTTGGCGGTGGTGCGGGGATCGCGGAACTTGGCGAGATCGAGCGTGGGGGCGTGCTGCAGCATGTGCGGTATTTAGGTGCAAAACTGGCCGACGGGAACCTTGACGGCGGTAATCCCTACACTGAATGCCGCGTCCGTGTTGCCAGGGGCGCTCGCGGCGCTGGATGGGCGGGCGGCGATCGTGGTCTCCGATGGCGGCAGCGCGGACGCAACGTCTGAGATTGCCCGGGCGGCGGGCGCTTCGGTTGTTGCGGGGCCGCAGGGGAGGGGCCTGCAGATCGCGGCTGGCGTTGCAGCGGCGCGATCGCCGTGGCTGTTGCTGCTGCACGCCGACACTCGGCTGGCGCCGGGCTGGGCGGCGGCGGCGGCGGCGCATATGCGGGCGGCGCCGGACCGGGCGGGCTACTTCCGGTTTGCGCTTGATAGCGCCGACCCTCGGGCCCGGCGGCTGGAGCGTGCGGTGGCCTGGCGCTGCCGGGCGCTGGCGCTGCCGTATGGCGACCAGGGGCTGCTGATCACGCGCGAAGTGCTGGAGGCGGCGGGCGGCGTGCGTCCGCTGCCGTTGATGGAGGACGTGGATCTGATCCGCCGCCTGGGTCGTGGCCGCTTGGTTTCACTGCCCGCCGATGCCGTGACCTCGGCGGCGCGGTGGGAGCGCGACGGGTGGCGCCGGCGGTCGGCGCGCAACCTCGCGTGCCTGGCACTTTGGCACGCGGGGGTGCCGCCGGGCTGGATTGCGGCGATCTACCAGTCATCAGGCGGTGTAGGCGACATAAAGGTAGCCGACCCCGCCCGTGTTGCCGGTTGAGAGGATGAACTTGCTCTGCGCGTCGGCGAGGCTGACGCCGGCGAAGGTGACGATTGCGACCGCGGGCGGGCCGAGGCCCGCTGCAGCGGTGAGCGTGACGCCCTGGTAGCCGGCTGCGCCTTTTGCAGGATCGAGTAGCTTTTCAATGTTCCCGCGCTCCTGAAAGCCGAACAGCGCCACCGCGTCGCCAGGATGGAAATTGACGATGGTGCTCCAGGTCGAGCCGTTGCTCGCGTCCACGAAGAAAATGTCCCGGCCCCCATCTGCGGCGCCGCCGCCGACGAAGAAGTTCGATCCGCCGCCATCCAGCACGTTGCTGCCGCCGCTGACCTGCAGCGCGTCGTCCCCGGCACCGCCCTTCAGGAAGGTATTCGGCGACAAGGCCGCGATGTTCGCCCCGTCATTGCCCGCCCAGATATACTGGTGCTGCAGGCCGCTGACCGGGCCGGCATAGGCGGTGGCGGCGTCTGCGGAGGCAAGGCCGAGGGTGATGTCCGTGACCTGGATGTCCTGTGTTGGTGAACAGGTCGAGCTCCGCCTTGTCGGGTATGCGGTTCAACGCCGCCTGATACAGCCGGGTGACGATGGCAGCGTTGCCGGTGGGGTCGAGCACCCCGGTGCCGTCGGAGAAGGTGATGTGCTGCAAACTCGGGACGCTTTTGCCGCCGTCGCGGCCGGCGACGGTGTCCCGGATCAGGGCCTGACCGTTGGAGTCGTCTACGACGATGTATTGGTCGTGGCTTCCGATCACGGTGATGTCGGTTGATGCAGGCGACGACACGGGGGGTGCCGGCGGCACGGCAGCCGGCGACGTCAGGCTGATTGTCTTGTCGGCAAACCGGACGCTTTTGATCGCAATCAGCTGGTCGGTGCCATTGGGTTTGGTGACGGTAAAGCCCTGGCTGTTGGCTGTAAAAGCAGCAGCACCGAGAGGAGATTGACCAGCTCACGCCGCTCGCCGCGTCCCAATGTCTCGATCTTCTCGGCGATGTGCTCGGCGTCGATCTCGGACAGGCGGCCGGACCGCAGCAGCGTCGCCTGCTCGTGCGTCCAGGCATGAAAATCCGCGTCGTACTTGCGATCCCCACCCATGCAGCCCCCGCCCTAAACCCGGACCAGCTTGATCCGCTTGCCATCCACTCCCAGCGTGATCGCCCCGGCCTTCAGCGCCAAGGCGTCGGCGCCGAACATGTCGCGGCGCCAGCCCTGCAGCGCCGGCACGTCCGGCTCGGCCTCGGTCGCCAGGCGGTCGAGGTCGTCCGATGACGCCAGCAGCTTCGGCGCCACATTATGCTCCTCGCACTTCGCCGCCAGCAGCACCTTCAGCAAAGAAACCAATGCGGGTGAGGCGCGCGGGCCGTCCTTGCTGCGCGGCGCGGCCGGCAGCGCGTCCTCTGGCAGCGCGGCAGCCTCCAGCAAGGCCGCGACCAGCCCGGTGCCGCTGCGGCCTTCGGCGAACCCGCGGGAGATGCCGCGTACCCGGGCCAGGGCCTCGGCGCTGTCGGGGGCCGTCGCCGCGATCTCCAGCAGGCTCTCGTCCTTCAGCAGGCGCTGCCGGGGAATGTTGACCCGCTGCGCCTCTCGCTCGCGCCAGGCGGCGGCGGCGCGCAGCAGGCCGAGCATGCGGCGGTTGCCGGTGCGCGGGCGCAGCCGCTCCCACATGATCTCGGGATTCGGACGGTAGGTGCCGGGCAGAGCCAGCACGGCCATCTCCTCGGCCACCCAATCGAGCCGCCCGTCACGTTCCAGCTTCTCCGCCAAGCGTTCATATACCTGGCGCAGATAGGTCACGTCCGCCGCCGCATAGGTCACCTGCGCCGGCGAGAGCGGGCGCGCGGCCCAGTCGCTGAAACGGTGCGCCTTGTCGATGTGGCCGCCGGTCAGTGCCGATACCAGCGCGTCATAGCCGACCTGGTCGCCGAAGCCCGCCACCATCGCCGCGACCTGGGTGTCGAACAGCGGCGTCGGCACGCTGCCGAAGCGCTCTAGGAAGATCTCCGCGTCCTGCCGTGCGGCGTGGAACACCTTCACGACGCTGGTTTCCGCCAGCAGCACGCCCAGCGCCGTGAGGTCGATGCCCGGCGCAAGTGTGTCGATGACCGCGACGTCGTCCACGCCCGCCAATTGCACGACGCAGAGTTCCGGGTAGTAGGTGCGCTCGCGCATGAACTCGGTGTCGATGGTGACATAGGGCTCGGCCATCAGGCGCTCGCACAGGGCGGTGAGCGCGGCCGTGTCGGTGATCAGGACGGGGTCGGCGAAGGCGGGCTGGGGTCGTGGCATCGCTCGTATGTACAGGCCGCGACTTGACACCGCAAATCCCGGCGCTTTGTGTGCGGCAGCTTTCGGGAACAACAGCCATGCACGCCTATCGCACCCACACCTGCGGCGCCCTTCGCGGCCCGGACGCCGGTCAGACCGCGCGGCTGTCCGGATGGGTGCACAGCAAACGCGACCATGGCGGCCTGCTGTTCATCGACCTGCGCGACCATTACGGCATCACCCAATGCGTGCTGCCGTCGGGCACGGCGGCGTTCGACACCGCCGACGCGCTGCGGGTCGAGAGCGTCATAACCGTGACCGGCCAGGTCGTGCCGCGCAGCCCGGCCACGGTGAACCCGCGCTTGCCCACCGGCGAGGTTGAACTGCAGGTGGCAGACTTGGAGGTGCAGTCCGCCGCCGACCTGCTGCCGTTCCAGGTCGCGGGCGACCAGCAGTATCCAGACGAGCTGCGCCTCAAGTACCGCTTCATCGATCTGCGGCGCGACAAGGTGCACCGCAACCTGATGCTGCGGGCGGGCGTGATCGCGAGCCTGCGCCGCCGCATGATCGAGCAGGGCTTCACCGAGTTCCAAACGCCCATTTTGACCGCCAGCAGCCCGGAGGGCGCGCGCGACTTCCTGGTGCCGTCGCGCAGCCATCCCGGCACGTTCTACGCGCTGCCGCAGGCCCCGCAGCAGTTCAAGCAGCTCGCAATGGTGGCTGGGTTCGACCGCTATTTCCAGATCGCGCCGTGTTTTCGCGACGAGGCCAGCCGCGCCGACCGCAGCCCGGGCGAATTCTACCAGCTCGACTTCGAGATGAGTTTTGTGACGCAAGAGGACGTGTTTGCCACCTTGGAGCCGGTGATGGCCGGCGTTTTTGAAGAATTCGGCGGCGGGCGCGCCGTGACCCAGGCGCCGTTCCCGCGCATCCCCTACGACCAGGCGATGCTGGAGTATGGCTCGGACAAGCCGGACCTGCGCAACCCGCTGCGCATCGCCGATGTGACGGAGCAGTTCGCCGGGTCGGGCTTTGGCCTGTTTGCCCGCATTGCGGCGTCGGGCGGCATCGTGCGGGCGATCCCGGCTCCGGGCGCCGGGTCGCGGCCACGCAATTTCTTCGACAAGCTGAACGAATGGGCGCGGGGCGAGGGCGCCGGCGGGCTCGGTTATGTCATCTTTGAGGAGGATGGCGGGCGCGGTCCTATCGCTAAGAACCTGGAGGCCGAGCGCATTGAGGGCATCCGCGCCGCCTGCGGTCTCAAGCCCGGCGACGCTGTGTTCTTCGCCGCCGGCCAGCGCGACGAGGCGGCGAAGTTTTCCGGCGCGGTCCGCACCCGGCTCGCCAATGAATTGGGCCTGATCGAGCAGGACTGCTTCCGCTTCTGCTGGATCACCGATTTCCCGATGTACGAGATTGTCGAAGAAACGGGCGCCATAGACTTCAGCCACAACCCATTCAGCATGCCGCAGGGCGGGCTGGGGGCCCTGAATGGCAAGGACCCGCTCACCATCAAAGCGTTCCAGTATGACATCGTCTGCAACGGCATCGAGCTGTCGTCCGGCGCCATACGCAACCATCGTCCGGACATCATGATCCGTGCTTTCGAGATTGCTGGATACACCGAAGCCGACGTTGAGGCGCGGTTCGGCGGCATGCTGGCGGCGTTCCGCTATGGCGCGCCGCCGCATGGCGGGTCGGCGCCGGGCATCGACCGCATGGTGATGCTGCTGGCCGACGAACCGAACATCCGCGAGGTGATCCTGTTCCCGCTGAACCAGCAGGGTGAGGACCTGATGATGGGCGCACCGGCTCCGGTCGATGATAAACGGCTGAAAGAGCTGTCGCTGAAGCTCGACCTGGCTCCGAAAGCCAAGCCGTTATCTTAAAGTGGGGGCCGGGGCACTGACCCTACCCTGGCGCGGGCGTGCGTGTGGGCCTATGTCCCGATCTTGGATCAGACCGGAGTAACCGCAGTGCGCCTGCGCCCCCTTGCCACCCTCCTCGCCATGAGCCTCATGAGCCTACCGGCGCTCGCCGCCGATCCGGTGCCGCTTGCCGCGCACCGTGCGCTCTACAATTTGAAAATGGACAGCGCCCGCGGCGACGTGCAGGCGGCGCACGGCACGATGGCCTATGAGATCACAGACGCCTGCGACGGCTGGGCGACGCGGCAGCGCCTGTCGCTCGACATCACCAACAATGACGGTCAGGACATCGCGATGGTGTCGGACTATGCGACATGGGAGAGCAAGGACGGCCTGCTGATGCGCTTCCGCATGCGGCAGACCACGGACACCGCGGTCACCGAACAGGTCGAGGGCGAGGCCACGCTCACCAAGCCCGGCGGCACCGGCACCATCCGCTACTCGCAGCCGGAGGAGCGCACGATGCCGATGCCGGCCGGCACGGTGTTCCCGATGGCGCACACCGCCGCGATCATCGCCGCCGCCGAGGCCGGCAAGCACTTCCTGGCGGTGCCGATCTTTGACGGGACCGGCGACAAGGGCACGCAGGACAGCTCGGTTGCCATCACGACGTGGAACCCAAAGCCGACCGCATCGCCCTATCCGGAGCTGGCAAAGCTGCCGAGCGGCCGGGTGCGCATCGCTTTCTTCGATCGAAACAAGGCGCCGAGCGACGCCAAGCCGGCCGGCAGCCCTGATTACGAAGTCGGCATGAAGTATTGGGAGAACGGCGTGGCCGATGATCTCACGATGGACTTCGCCGATTTCGTCATGCTGGGCAAGCTCGCCGATTTCTCCATTCCTGAGCCGCATTGCTGATGAAGACGGCTGTCGTTACCGGGGCCACCGGCGGTCTCGGCTATGCGACGGCCGTGGAGCTGGCGCGGAGCGGGGTGCGTGTGGTGCTCGCCGGGCGAAATGCGGCGAAGGGACAGGCGGCGCTGACTCGGTTGCGGCGTGAGGCGCCGAAAGCAGTCGTGACGTTCGAGCTGTTGGATTTGGCCAGCCTCGCTTCGGTCGCGACCTTCGCCGAGCGGATGCTGACGGTGCATCCGGCGCTGGACATCCTGGTGAACAACGCCGGGGTGATGGCGCCGCCGGCCCGACGGCTGACGGCGGATGGGTTCGAGCTGCAGTTCGGCACCAACTACCTCGGCCATTTCGCGCTGACTGCCCGGCTCATGCCGGCGCTGCTGCAGGCCGAGCACGGCGCGCGCGTGGTGCAGGTCAGCAGCCTGGCGCATCGCGGCGCCGCCATGGCATGGGGCGACCTGCAGGGTGAGCGCCGCTACAGCGCCTGGAAGTCCTACGGCCAGAGTAAGCTCGCGATTCTGATCTTCGCGCTGGAATTGGCCCGCCGCGCAAAGATACACGCCTGGCCGCTGGTAAGTGTCGCCGCGCATCCAGGTTGGGCTGTCACTGACATTATTGCCAACGGTCCCGGCGGCGGCGCGCTCGGTTTGAAGGAGCATGTCATGCAGGCCGGGTTCCGCCTGTTCGGCCAGTCGGCGGCGGAAGGTGCCCGGCCCATTGTTTTTGCGGCAAGTTCGCCAAATGCGAAAGCCGGAAGCTATTACGGGCCTACCGGCTTCCAAGAGATCAAGGGTTCGTCCGGCCCCGCCCGCATCATGCCCCAGGCGCAGGACGCCGGGGCAGGGAAGCGGTTGTGGACGGTGTCGGAAACGCTGATTGACGTCGCGTTTCCCGTGTAGCTAGCCGTTCGGCCGCAGCACCACCTTCGTGCACTTGTCCTTCTTGTCGCGGAATGTCTTATACAGCTCCGGCCCTTCCTCAAGGCTGTTGGCCCGGTGCGAGATGATAAACGAGGGGTCGATCTCGCCCTTCTCAATGCGCTCCAGCAGCGGCTTCAGGTAGCGCTGCATGTGGGTCTGACCGGTCTTCATCGTCAGGCCCTTCTGCATGAACGCGCCCATGTTGATGGGACCTGTGGGGCCCGCGAACACGCCGGGCAGCGACACGATGCCGCCGGGCCGGCAAGCCATGATTGCCTGGTTTAGCGCAAACGGCCGCTCCAGGCTGACGGTGTGGCTCATCACAGTCGAGATGACGCTCGTAGCCGTAGTCGCGCCGTGGCTCTCCATACCGACCGCCTCGATCACCGCATCGGGTCCTTGGCCGTGCGTCATCTCCATGATCTTGGCCTGCAGGTCGCCGTCGGTGTAGTCGAGCGTCTCCGCCCCGGCCTCCCGAGCCAGCGCCAGGCGCTCCGGCACCGTGTCGATGGCGATCACCCGCTTGGCGCCCAGCAGGAAACAGGATTTCACCGCCAGCACGCCGACGGGACCGCAGCCCCAGACGGCAATGGTGTCCTCGGGCGTGATCTCGCAGTGCTCGGCGGCCATGTAGGCAGTCGGGAAGATGTCGGACAGGAACAGCACCTGTTCGTCCGTGAGGCTATCGGGCACCTTAATCGGGCCGACGTCGGCGTAGGGCACGCGAACGTATTGCGCCTGGCCGCCGGGGAAGCCACCGGTGATGTGCGAGTAGCCGAACAGACCGGCCAGCGGATAGCCATAGACCTTCGCCTGCATCTCGCCATTCGGGTTGGTGCGCTCGCATGCCGACCAATTGCCCCATTTGCATTGCCGGCACTCGCCGCAGCAGATGGTGAACGGCACGACAACCCGGTCGCCGACTTTGAGCTTGGTATTATCGCGGCCGACCTCGACGACCTCACCCATGCACTCGTGACCCAGGATGTCGCCGCTCTCCATGGTCGGCACAAACCCGCCCATGAGGTGCAGGTCGGAGCCGCAGATGGCGCAGGCGGAGACCTTGATGATGGCGTCACGGCCCTCCTGGATCGTCGGGTCCGGCACGCTCTCGCAGCGGATGTCCTCTTTGCCGTTCCAGATCAGTGCGCGCATGGGTGGGTTCCTCAAAAGATGCTGCGACGAGAACCCGGAATCCCCGGCCGGGATGCGCCGGGCATTTTGAACAGTGCGTGACCGCCCGGTTCGGCATCACAGCCCGATCCGGCCCTCCAGCGCATCCGCAACCAGCCGGCTTTCGGCGGCAGCGGAACGGAACGTCTCGACGGCCTGGCGGAACAGCAGGATCTCGGCGCGTCCGGCTTGGCGCTCGAGCCCGGCAGCATTGAGGCGGTGCGCGTCCGCCGTCATGCCGTGCCGGCGGACGCCATGGGCCCGGGCGACGATGTAATCGGCCGTGCGCTTAAGCTCCTCGCGGAGGCGCGTGACCTCGTCGAAGCGGCTCGCCGTATGGAGGTCGGGGTCCATCGGTCCACCTCTCCGGAGGTTTATTGCACCGGAGGAGTGCCTGACGCGGACCGCCGGCGTCTGTTGCGAATGTTACAACGCGCGTGCGGTGCCTGGAGCGGGCCGCTGGCAATCCACGAGTTTGGTGGCGTTCCCAGTGGACCCCGGCACACCGATGGGGGCGGCCGTGCTGGCATAGGCGCAGTCGCGCACCACGTTGTCGTCCCGGAACGTGATGGTGAGGCTCACGACCTGCAGCTCGGCTCGCGTCCCGTCCATGGCGACACCCGCCAGCCCGAGGCCGGAGCCAATCAGTCCTACATAGGGTACGAACGCGCCTATGACGCCGGAAGCCGCCGACGCGCCATTCATGAGACCGCGGCCGCCGGGATCGCCGGTCCTGGCCTCATAGATCCACGCTTCGCCGAGCGCGCTCCGCTCCGTGCGGCTGGGCTGACCCAGCGCGGTGAAGACCTCGGTCCGCGATGAGCGGCCGACGACGACCGATCCCACCTTGCCGGCGTCCAGTGCCGCAGAAAGCGGCGCGTTTTGGGTGCAGGCGGCGAGCAGAAGCGGGGCGGCGAGGGCCACGGCCAGCCTCAGCGCCCGGATCATTTGACCCGAGCACGTTCTCATGCCGCTTCCGCCATCTTCGAGCTTCATGACCCCTCTGGCCGTCGCGACAGCGATCCGATCAGAGATCAATGCCGAAACGTTGCAATGAGTTCGCGAATTTGAGCTGAGTCGGACTGCCCTAAGACTTGGCAAGTGAGGCGCTGACAGGCGTCGATCGTCGTGCCTCGGACCGCTTGCTTAACTCTCGGGACCGCCGAGGCATTGGTGCTGAAACTGCGCAGTCCAAGGCCAAGCAGCAGCGGTATCATGTCTGGATTAGCTGCCATTTCCCCGCAGACCGATACTGGGATGTCATGCGACGCCGCGCCCTCTATCGTCATGTGGATCAGTCGCAATACTGCCGGATGCAGCGGGTCATAGAGCTCTGCGACCTCGGTCTCGCCGCGATCGACGGCCAGGGTGTACATGCAGAGGTCATTCGTGCCGATGGCGAAGAATTCCGCCTCCAGCGCGAGGACGTGGGCACATAGGGCTGCGCCTGGCGTCTCGACCATGATGCCGAGCGGCGGCAAAGTCGCCGGCAGTTTCACACCGCGTTGTTGCAGACGGACGGCGACGCGCTGATAGATCGCTCGCGCGGCGCGTATCTCGGCGACGTTGGTGACCATGGGCAGCAAAATGCGCACCGGCCCTGCGTGGGCGGCGCGCAAAATAGCGGCTAACTGAGTCTCGAACAGGTCGGGCTGCCGCAGCAGCAGTCTTATGCCGCGTAGGCCAAGTGCAGGATTGGCGTCGATGAGCTCGGGCACCACACCGGCCGTCACTAAGGCCTCGATCTCTTTTTCGCCGCCCCAGTCCAGGACGCGTATCGTCACCGAGTCTCCGGCCATCGTCTCGACGACATTCTGGTAGGTCTTGGTCTGCTCGTCCTCCGACGGCACCGTATCGCGGTTCATGAACAGGAACTCGCTGCGCAACAGGCCGATACCGCTCGCACCCGATTGGGCGATCATCGGCAGCTCGATCGGCAGCTCCAGGTTCGCCTGGAGGCTGACCACCTCGCCATCGAGGGTAATCGACGCAAGCCGGCGCAAGCGGCCGAGCCGCTGACGTTCGCGCGCGAAGGTCGCCACCGCCCGGCGTGCGCTCGAAAGACTGGCGACGCCGGGATTGAGGATCACGGTCCCGATCACCCCGTCGATCACCGCCGTGCTGCCGGGGCGCACATCCGCCATCAGTCCCGCCGCCCCGAGCACTGAGGGGATGCCGAGCGCGCGCAGCAGGATAGCGGTATGGCCGTCAGTGCCGCCCTCCTCGGTCGCCACACCCGCGATCCGCGCGGGATCAATGAGCGCCGCATCGGCCGGGCGAAGGCTCTCGGCGATCAGCACGGCACCCTGCACCGCGCCGGCGAAGCTGCGGAATGGGGCACGCGTCAGATTGCGGACCAGGCGACGGCCGATCTCCCGCACCTCGTCAGCCTGCCGTTGCGGGTTAGGGCCATTGGGCGCGGTCACGGCGGCGAGTGTCACGGCGAGCGCGTTCGCTTCTTCCATAACCGCGGTCTCTGCCGAGACAAGGCGCTCCTGGATGCGCTTTCGCACGCCTCGGATCAGTCTTGATGGACCAAGCATCTGCAGGTAGGCGTCCAGTAGCGGCGCGATTTCGCCCTGGCTCTCCTCCGGCAGCATGACGAGCCGGCTTCGCAGCTTCTTCAATTGCTTACGGGATTGCTGGATCGCAGAGTCGAGCCGCGCCCCCTCAGCCTGGATCTCGGCGGCCTGGATCTTATGCCGGGTGACCTGAGCTGGGGCCTCGGTCGTCCGGAATACCGGTCCGATTGCCACGCCGGCACAGG
Organism: uncultured Alphaproteobacteria bacterium; assembly: GCA_963850595.1. Taxonomy (GTDB): domain Bacteria; phylum Pseudomonadota; class Alphaproteobacteria; order Acetobacterales; family Acetobacteraceae; genus CAHJXG01. The sequence goes on from CAWKLS010000002.1 coordinate 225,609, forward strand.
CGGCAATGCCAAAAAGCCGTCGCTCTGGAAGGGGATCCTCGGACGATTTCTGCAAAAGGTTACCTGCCCTATCTGCCTCAATCCCGTTCATTGAAGCCAGCTTCGACCAAGGATGCTAGGGCGTCCAGAGCCTCCTTGGCGTCCCAGCCATCGGCTTGCAGCTCGAGTTCCGATCCCTTGCCGGCTCCCAGCATCATAAGACCCATGATCGACCGGGCCGAGACAATTTGACCATCGCGATGCACGTCGATCGAGGCGCCATACCGCTCAGCCAGGGTCACGAACTTCGCTGCAGCCCGGGCATGGAGGCCGCGGACATTTGGGATAATAACAGTCCGGGTCAGCAGCGTTGGACTAGCTGGCTGTGGAACAATCGGATCTGTCATAGCCTTAACTGCATGTCTTAGTCTAACTGCATGTATTGGGTTTTTTGCAATTATGCAAGACATGTGACGCAGCCGCGATGTATTTGCGACCTGCAGTCTGTGCGCAATCCACGCACTCACCTAGTGTCTGACTTGATCGAACCTTAGCAAGCTTAACAAGCATGGGAAGATTAACGCCCGATATAACCTCTACACCTTCACGACACATCATCGAAATCGCGAGATTACTCGGGGTTCCTCCAAACATGTCTGTCAGTAAAACCACGCCATCCCCGGTGTCGACTTGCGTGATACTTTTTCTAATGTCAGAGCGGCAGCTTTCCATGTCGTCGTCCGGGCCGATGCATATCGTAGCGACATTTCGTTGGACGCCTACAACATGCTCCATTGCCAGACGAAGTTCGGCCGCAAGCCGTCCGTGAGTTACCAGCACAAGGCCGATCATCTTATTGCCTCATGCCTCCCTTGGATGAGGTCGAGAGAGATCTTCCATGCCCTCATGCGGCTCTGTGGCTTCCTCAATCAGACTTAAAGGTTGAAAAGACTGTGCCAATCCTTCCCGCTCCAACTCACGATGCGTCACAGTCATCTGCCACTCCCTTTGATCTCCCTCGACGCCGGTTGGCGCCAGCAGGCTATGAGCCAAGAGCTCTACGATATGGACCGACCGATGGCGGCCGCCGGTGCACCCGACCGCAATGGTGGCATACTTCTTCCCTTCTTGCACAAACCGAGGCAGCACGAGAGTCAGTAAATTTTTTACATTGTTGATAAAACTATTAAAGTCTGGATCAGCCTCGATATAGGCTGCCACCGCTTCATCCAGGCCGGTTCCAGCGCGCAGCGTTGGATCATAATGCGGATTGCGCAGGAAGCGTGCGTCAAAGACCATGTCTGCCTCACGGGGCAAACCTGCGGGAAACGCAAACGAAATCAGCGAGACAGCAAGGCCGGGCTGCTGATCGCCTGCGGAGAACTCCGGCCGGAAGCGCGTTTCAATAACCTTGCGCAGCTCGGCCAAGGGGAGGTCGGAGGTGTCGATGACCAGATCCGCATGCTCGCGAAGTGGCTGCGTCAACGCAGACTCCTCGGCGATTCCATCGACGACGCGGCCTTGAGGGGCGAGTGGATGACGGCGACGGGTCTCAGTAAAGCGCCTTAACAGCACCGTCTCATCAGCCCAGGCGTAGATAAGTTCCGGACGCAACGCTGAGTTCTGGCAAAGCGTGTTCAAGGTTGACAGGACCAACTCGGGATTAAAGCCGCGACTGCGCGCGTCTAATCCTATTGCAAGTGGACGCTCGCTGCGGATCACGAGGTCCGGCACCATGGTCAAAGGCGGGTTGTCGACCGCTTCATACCCAAGATCTTCCAGAGCGCGTAAGATCGAGGCTTTACCTGCACCGGAAAGCCCACTGACCAGGACCACACGGAGTATCGTCACGCAAACGCCCCGACGACCTGGGTCACTCGCAAAAGGGCGCAATCCAGCGCCAGCGCCACCTGAATGGGCGCGGAGCAGTGCCAGGGATCGATCACCACGAGCGGCAGTGCCGTCTCAGGGTGCTGAGCGGGCATCGGCATTCGCGGCGCCTTCGCAAGCCGGACTGCCAAGGCAAGGCGGGTCTGTTTTAAGAAAGGCAAGCGAATAATCCCAAGTCCGCGCACCTCTATCAAGCCCGCCAAAGCATCTGGTGCGCGGGCTAGGCCGTCCTCAATATAGACTTGATCGTCCGCGACGAGCGCAAATCCGCGATCGAGCAGGCGCAGCATCAGGTCGGACTTCCCGGCGCCCGACGCTCCTAGAAGTAGCACACCATGTTCGCCCCGGGCAGCGCAACTTCCAAAAATTTGCATAGCGTCCGCTGTGTGGCCTGGATTTGGAGCAAATGGAAGCGTCTTGTCGCGCAACCAACGCCGTACTGTCGCCAACCAGCCTCGACCCCCGTGGTTCGCGTCAGATGCCTCCCGCTATGCGCGCGGCAGTCGCACCACAAACCGTGCGCCAAGGATGTGATGAGCGTCATCCACTCGATTTTCCGCGGCGATCCGGCCCTTCAAGGCCTCGACGATCTGACGGCTGATCGATAGCCCAAGGCCGGAATGCTGGCCAAACTGCTCGCCGGCCGGACGTTCGGAGTAAAATCGGTCGAATACGTGCTCCAACTTGCCATTGGGGATGCCCGGCCCCTCATCCGCGACGCTGATCTCGACAATGGATCCGGTTTCCCGCGCTTGCAAAAAGATCCTGCCATCCGCCGGGGAAAAGCTCCGTGCATTCCCAATCAGGTTGCGCAGCACCTGGACGAGATGTCCCTCGACCGCCTGCACGTATAACGGGGTGGTTGGCACGTCGAGGATGATCACCGGCTCGTGGTCCCCGCGTGTGGCGTCATGGATCTCAGCGAGGGTCGCCAAGATCGACCCCACATCAATCGGCTCGGTCCTCGTGCGTGACAACTCGGCATCGACCCGGCTCGCATCGCTGATGTCGGTGATGAGCCGGTCGAGGCGGATCACATCCTCCGAGATGATCGCCAACAGACGCCGCTGCTGGTCTGGATTATCTATCCTTCGCAGTGTTTCGATGGCACTCCTGATGCTGCTCAACGGGTTCTTGATCTCGTGCGCGACGTCGGCGGCAAACCGCTCGGTCGCATCCATGCGGCCCCACAATGCCGCCGCACTCTCCGTCAAAGCGTGCGCCAGCTCGCCGACCTCGTCGGCGCGGCGCAGCAGCGTCAGCGGCACGGCCCCGGACCGGCCACGGCCCTCCCGCATCTCGTGAGCGGCGCCCGCCAGTCGCAAAATGGGCCGGGCGATCGTGAGCGACAAATACCAGGAGAGCGCGACCGTCAGCACGAGTGCGAGGGCAAACAGCCCGAGGATGCTCATTCGAACCGTCAACAGGCTGTCATCAACCTCCCGGGCCTCCCGCGTCAGCAGCACGATGCCGACCGTGGTCCGGTTGCGCACCACCGGCTCCGCGACGGTGACCAGCAACCGGTCCTCTTGGGTCCTGCGGACATAGGGCGGCATCTCGCGCCCGGAGTTCGCGCCGGTCATCCGCAGCTCCTCCTTGACGTTGGGCTGCCAATCGACGCCGGCGGCGTTCAGGCTGACCTCGACGTAGGGGCCCGGGCCCTTGTGCGGGAGCAGGGACATCAGCTTGTCATACACCGCGCCGATCGTGTCCAAGGTGCGGCTGCGGATCGCGGCCGGCGGCAGCGGCTCGGTCACGACAGCGTCGCCAGCCCCCTCCCGCACCCGGCTGTCGGCGATAAGCTGACCATCCGGGGCATAGAGCCGCGCCTGGGCGTTCGGCGTCGGTTCGGTGAGCCGCCGCAGCAATGGCCGGGCCAGGTCCGGCTGCAGCGTCGGGTTCTCCGGGCTCTGCTCGCGGACAGCGCTCTCGCCGAGCGCTCCGGCATAGATGCGCGCCTGTTCCCGCAGCGCCTGCACCTCGGCTTCAAGCAGGCCGTTCTGATACTGGTCCAGATAAAGCAACGCCGCCACCAGCAGCGCCAGCGGGAGCGCGTTGACCAACAGGATGCGTCGCAGCAGCGGCGACACCCATCGGCGCCGGAACGCCCGGGGGGCGCCGCTCGTCCCAGAGGCGGAGTCTGCCGGCAGAACGCCGCTGTCAGGCATGCCTCATCACGCCTCTCGATGATCCCAATTCTTTCACTGATCCTTATAGCGGTAGCCGATGCCATACAGCGTCTCGATATGGTCGAAGCTGTCATCGGTGGTGCGGAACTTCTTGCGGACCCGCTTGACATGGCTGTCGATGGTGCGGTCATCGACGTAGATGTTCTCGCCGTAGGCCGCGTCGATCAGTTGGTCCCGCGACTTCACCATGCCGGGCCGGGCCGCGAGCGCCTTCACCAGCAGGAACTCGGTCACCGTCAGCTGGATATCCTTGCCATGCCAGGTGCACTGGTGCTTCGTCTCGTCGAGCACTAGGTTGCCCCGCGCCATCACGCCGCCCGGCGCTGCGCCAGACCCCTCCGCACGGCTGGTCTCGTTGCGGCGCAGCAGCGCGCGGATGCGCTCGATCAGCAGGCGCTGGCTGAACGGCTTCGTGATGTAGTCGTCGGCGCCAAGCCGCAGCCCCATCAGCTCATCGACCTCCTCGTCCTTGCTTGTGAGGAAGATGACCGGAAGCTGGCTTCGGGTTCGCAGCCGCTGCAGCAGCTCCATCCCATCCATCCGCGGCATCTTGATGTCCAGCACCGCAAGATCGACGGGCTTCGCGATCAGCCCCTGCAGGGCGCTCTCGCCGTCGGTATAGGTGCGGACCAGGAAGCCCTCCTGCTCCAAGGTCATCGAAACCGAGGTCAGGATATTGCGGTCATCGTCAACCAGCGCGATCGTCTGTTTCATGGGCCTGTCGCCTTCATTGGCCGGGCAAGGTGGACGCCCGGCATATTCACTCTATGTGGGGTCGAATTATGGCGGAATGCAGGGAGTACGAAACCGATGTCTATGACAGCCGAGCCCACCTCCACGCCAACGACCACTCCGGTCCCGGATGCCCGGGCTTTGCTCCGCGCTTCCCGGGCTGGCACGCTGGCGACCAGCGGTGACGGACAGCCATTCGCCTCCCTCGTGACCCCCGCCACCGCTCCCGACGGCTCCGTGCTGCTGCTGCTGTCCGGCCTATCCGAGCATACGCGCCATTTGCGCACCGAGCCGCGCTGCGCCGTCATGGTTGCCGGGCCGCAGACCGAGACCAACCCGCAGACCGCACCCCGCCTAACCGTCACCGGACTCGCGACCCCGGAGCCTGATCCGGCATTGAAGGCGCGCTGGGTGGCGCTGCATCCCTACGCCGCGTTTTATGCGGGCTTCGGGGATTTCCAGCTCTGGCGCATCGCGCCCAAGGCTGGGCTGTATATCGGCGGTTTCGCCAGCGCCACCCGGCTTCGGCAGGCGGACCTGGCCTGGGACCTGGCTGCGGTCGAGGCTGTCGCTGCCGCGGAGCCCAGCGTCTTGGCCCACTGCAACGACGACCACGCCGACGCGCTCGACCAGATCGCAGCCGCCTATGGCGCGAGCGGGTCCGGTTGGCGCATGGTCGCCTGCGACGTGGACGGCTGTGACCTCGCCTGCGACGAGGTGGTGCTCCGCGTTCCGTGGGCGGCTGCTGTCGCGGACGCCGCCGGCATCCGGAGTGAGTTGGTTCGGCTCACAAAAGCGGCAAAAACTTAGTACGAAACGCCGCTGGACGGTGCAACATGGCTCGCCTACTAGCCTCAAAACCGATTTATCAATCCCTGCTTGAAGCAGGACCGCTCCAGGGAGCCTGTCCAGTGACCCTCCAGCCCGATGCTGCGTCCGCGCTTGCCGGCACTCACGTGTTCCCCGGTGCTGCCGTGCACGCCAACCTGCCGCCGTCGCAGCTCATCGCCCATGCGCTGCGCCGCAACGAGGGCACGCTCTCGGCGGATGGCGCGCTGATCGTAAAGACCGGCGCGCATACCGGGCGGTCGGTCGCCGACAAGTTCATGGTTGACGAGCCCGCAGTCTCGTCCGAGGTCTGGTGGCGGCACGGCAACCAGAAGCTGGCGCCGCATCACTTCACGACCCTGAAATTGCGTGTCCAAGCCTATTTGCAGGGCCAGGAGCTATTCACCCAGGACCTTTATGCCGGGGCCGACCCCGGGCATCGCGTTCGCGTCCGCTTGGTCAGCACCGAGGCATGGCATACGCTGTTTGCCCGCAACATGTTCATCCGCCCCGACCCGTCGGAGCTCACGGCGTTCGAGCCGGACTACGTGATCCTGCACGCGCCCCGGTTCCAGGCCGACCCGACCATCGACGGCGTCCGCTCCAGCACCGCGATCGTGGTATCAATCACGGAACGCATCGTCGTGATCGCCGGCAGCGAGTACGGCGGGGAGATCAAGAAATCGATCTTCGGCGTCATGAACTGGATTTTGCCGGCCGAGGGCGTGCTGCCGATGCACTGCTCCGCCAACGTCAGCCGCACCACGGACGGCAGGCCCGGCGAGGTCGCGCTGTTCTTCGGCTTATCGGGCACCGGCAAGACGACGCTGTCGTCCGACTCCAACCGTCCGCTGATCGGCGATGACGAGCATGGCTGGGGCCCGAACGGGGTCTTCAACTTCGAGGGCGGCTGCTACGCCAAGGTCATCAACCTCAGCGCCGAGGCCGAACCGGAGATCTATGCTGCCACCCACCGCTTCGGCACCGTGCTGGAGAACGTCGTGGCGGATGCCCACGGAAAGCTCGATCTCGCGGACGGCTCGCTCACTGAGAACACCCGGTCTTGCTACCCGATCGAGTTCATCCCCAACTGCGACCTCTCCGGCCGGGGCGGACAGCCGCGCAACGTCGTGATGCTGACCGCCGACGCGTTCGGCGTCCTGCCGCCCATCAGCAAGCTCAGCCCGGCCCAGGCGATGTACCATTTCCTGTCCGGCTACACCGCCAAGGTCGCCGGCACCGAAAAGGGCCTCGGCCATGAGCCGCAGGCCACCTTCAGCACCTGCTTCGGCGCGCCTTTCCTGCCGCGCCGGCCCGAGGTTTATGGCACGATGCTGTCCGACCTCATCGCCGAGCACGGCGCCGATTGCTGGCTGGTCAACACCGGCTGGACCGGCGGCGCGTACGGCACCGGAAGCCGCATGGCCATCCAGCACACCCGCGCGTTGCTGAATGCGGTATTGGACGGCAGCTTGAAAAACGCCCGCTACGTGCGTGACCCGTTCTTCGGCCTGATGCTGCCGCAGGACGTCCCCGGCATCCCGAACGCGGTGCTGGACCCGCGCCAGTCCTGGTCCGACAAGGCCTCCTATGACCGCGCCGCCGCCGACCTGGTCAGCCGGTTCGAGACGAATTTTGCGAGCTTTCAGGGCGGCGTCACCGAGGACGTCAAGGCCGCCGCCGTCCGTGCCGCGGCCTGATTGGCATGGCTGAGCCTCCCCCCGTCACCCCGGAGCACTTCGACCGGCTTTATGCCAATGATCCGGATCCGTGGAAATTTGCCACCAGCGATTACGAGCGCGCCAAGTATGCGGCGACCCTCGCGGCATTGCCCCAACCCCGCTACGCCCGGGCCTTCGAGGTCGGCTGCAGCATCGGCGTGCTGACCCAGCGTCTCGCCGAACGCTGCGACGCGATCCTGGCCGTCGATGTCGCCGATGCAGCGCTTGAACAAGCAAGGCTGCGTTGCCGTGACTGGCCCAATGTCCAGTTCGACCGCCTGATCGTGCCGCAAGACTGGCCCGAGGGCGTCTTCGACCTCATCCTGTTTTCCGAGGTGCTGTATTATCTTGACGCTGCCGACCGCGCGGCTGCGGCAGAGCTTTCGCTGCAGGCGCTGGCTCCCGGGGCCGCGATAATTCTGGTCAATTGGCACGGCCCGACCGACGGTTTCTGCACCGGGGATGCCGCTGCCGAGGAGATGATCGCCGCTTGCGCCCCGGCGCTCCGGCCCGTGACGCAGCAGCGCGCGGAGCGGTATCGTTTGGATGTGCTAACTGCCTAAGCCGGCTTGCCCTACCGATCCGTCCGCCACATGCTAACCCGGCACAGAATAGCCTTTCGCCCTGACACAGGACCGTATGGCCTCGCGGATCTGGAATGGCCGCCGCACCGGAGAGCTGAACCAGTCCAGGCCGCTTTTTGCATTATGCTTGTTGACCGCATCCACCGACGTCTCCTGGCACGCTGCAAGATCCGCCTGATATTTCGGCGCAGTGCGGTCCGTCTCCACCCTGGGTTCGTAACCATAGCATCCCGTGACGGCCAACAGACCCGATAGGACAACGATGCGCTTCATGCCATCCATCCAACCGCTCAAAGCTTTCCTGTCAAGGTTGCGGCCATGAGCGACGCGCTTGATCGCCGGTTCGCGGTGGCCCAGGAGCTCTCGGCGGAGGCGGCCGCACTCGCGATGCGCATGCGGCCGCCGCCTGGCGCCGCTCAGGCTACCCTCAAGGACCGGCAGGATTGGCTGACCGAGGCGGATGGCGCCGTCGAACGTTTTCTTTCGGCCGGCCTGGCCACCGCGTTTCCCGAGGACGGTTTTCAGGGCGAGGAGGCCGGCAGCACTCGTGACGGCCGCCTGCGCTGGGTGGTGGACCCGATCGACGGCACCAGCAACTATGCTCGTGGCGCCGCCCGCTGGTGCGTCTCGGTCGGGCTGGTCGAAGGCGACGACTTCTTGCTCGGGGTGCTGGCTGCGCCCGCGATGAACGAGACCTTCGCCGCCTGCCGGGGCCAGGGCGCAACCCTGAATGGCGCGCCGATCAAGGTGGCGGCCACCAGCAGCCTGGATCGCGCCATCATCGAGGCCGGATGGTCGCCGCGCGTCGCCGCCGTGGACTACCTTGCATTGTGCAACCGCATTTTGGAGGCAGGCGTCATGCTGCGCGCCGGCGGATCAGGCGCGCTGGGGTTGGCCGACGTCGCCGCCGGGCGGATGGACGGCTATGCCGAGCTGCACATCAACCTATGGGACTGCGCTGCCGCTTTGGCGGTCTTGATCGAGGCTGGGGCGGCCGTGAATGCGTTCCTTCCAGGCGGCGCAGCTGCTGGCGGCCCTATCCTGGCAGGCGCGCCCGGCATCGCGTGGGCTTTGGCCGATGCGGCGGGGCTGCCGCCGCCGGTCAACTCCGCGAGACCCTGACGTGGTTTCGATCCGGTAGTTCGATGGCCTGGCCCTGAATGGGCTGTCGTGCGCTGGGCGCCGGGAGCAAGGGGTTCAGGAGCTGCTCGCCCAACGTCGCGCCCACCGGGGTGTCGGTCCCGTAACGCGTGGGCCATTGCCCCGCCGGCAGATAGAAGGTCCCAAAGACGCGGTCGAGCCAGGGCAGCATCGCCGCGTAGTTCTGGTTGATATGGCCGTCCCGGGTATGGTGCCAGTGATGGAACGCCGGCGTGGCTACAAGCGTCTCCAGCCAGCCAAACCGCCAGCGCAGGTTGGCGTGGATGAAGAACCCCCACGCCGTGCCGGCGACGATGACCAAAGCGGGCACGGCGGTGCCGCTGGCGCCCACTGGTCCCGCGAGGCCGGCCATATAAAGCGGCACGAGGCCGCACAGGCGGCCGAACACCAGATCGACCGGGTGCGCGCGGGTGTTGACCAGCCAGTCGATGTGCTCGGCGTTGTGATGGACGGCGTGGAACCGCCACAGCAGCGGGATCTCATGGCTCCATCGGTGGCCCCAGTAGAAGCCAGTTTCCCCGATCACGAGCGCCGCCGCGATGCGCAGCCATAGCGGCGCTGCGGCCACCGCCGCGTGCAGGTCCGCCGGCACGAGCTGATGGGCTGTCCAGGCAACGGCGGCGAGGGGCACGCTCAGGAGCGCGCTGGGAAGCAGGCTCGAAAGGAAGAAATAGCCCAAATCCGCCCGGAACTGCGGGCGGAACACCTGGTGCGGCCGTAGGGCGAACAGCCGTTCGAGGGTGACGAAAACGGCGGCGAGCAGCATCAGCCAGACGGCAAGCCTGCCGATGTCGACGACTAGGAACCACATGGCCGGGTGCAGCACGCCGTGTCGCCGTCCCTGCGATGGCTTGAATGGGTCATGACGCCGCGCCTAGGGCGTAGCTGCGCCTGTGGCGTCGCTGCTTTGGGCGCGGCGTCTTGGCCGCCGGCACCATTTCACCGTTCATCGTGGCAAGGCGCGCCAGCCGCGACGAACGGCGCTGGAGGCTGAAGGCGCCATCACTGACGCCACTGCAACCAACAGCGTCATCCAACTCGCCGGCTCGGCAATTGGAACGATCGACACGCCGTCCAGCAGCACGAAGGGCGGTGCGCCACCCGGGCCTCCCGCAGCCAGAAAGGACAGCACCTCGCTTGCTGCCGTCGCGGTGTATGTGAAGGATTGGTTAAACCAACCGGTGAAGCCCAGGTTCGGGTTGTTGATAATCGTCGTGTCGTGCTCTTCACTGCCAAGGCTGACCTTCCACTGCTCGGTCGTCGCGTTGGCGTAGTTTTTCTGCTGTCCGGCGCCCCACAAAAACGATATGGAATACTGAGTGTTTGGCAGCAAATTGGTGATGGTTTGCGTGATCGCGGCGACTTGATAGGCGCCGTCCGCAGCTAGGAAGTTGCCGCCGGTAGGGCTTGCCGCTGGGAAGCCGTTGCTGGCGCCTGAGGCCAAAACGCCAGAGAGATATAACTGGCCGTTAGCCGTGGACGCCGCCCCCGTCGTGGTGGCTGTGCCCGGAAAGAACAGGAAATTGTAGCCTGAGGTGGACCAGCCGGTGACATTGGTCGTGTTCATCTGGGCGGATGCCGCGAGGCTGGTGGTCTCGAAACCTCCGTTCACGATCACCGGGAGCGCATGAGCCGCGGTCCAGACCGACGCCGCAACAAGGACCGGCGCGCTCAGAACCTGTTTGAGTGACTTCAACTTGCGGCGGCGTAGACTGGCATGGGGTTGAGCAGGGCTTCGACGCCGGACAGGATGGCCGCGAACGCGACGCGGGCGGCCGACACGTCGAGGCGCCCGGCACGGTCGCGCAGCAGCCCGCCCCAGTGCGCGAGCCAGCCGAAAGAGCGCTCCACCACCCAGCGGCGCTCGAGCACGACAAAGCCTTTCTGCCCGGGATCGCGCTCGACAACATGGTGGCGCATGCCGTGCCGGTTCGACCAATCGCGGCAGCGCTCGGCGACAAAGCCGCCGTCGAGGATGGCCTCGCGCAGGCTGGGCCATTCTGCCTTTCCGACGTCAAGCGCGGGAAGCGTGTCGCGCTCCTGGGTAGAGGCCGGCACCACGGCAACGGCGAGCCAGGTGCCGTCGGCGTCGACCAGGGCGACGCGCTTGCGGCCCAGCACCTTCTTGGCGGCGTCATAGCCGCGTGGGCCACGGACCGGGATGCATTTCACCGATTGCGTATCGATGATGCCCAACGTGGGTTCGGGCTTCCTGCCCGCAGCACGACGCCGCAAGCAGGCCACGTCGCACAGCAGCCGGTCAAACAACCCAAGCTCCAGCCATCTGCGGAACCAGCCGTACACGGTCCGCCATGCTGGAAAGTCACCGGGCAGAGCGCGCCAGGGTCCGCCAACACGCAAATGCCAGGCAATCGCGCTGATGACCGGCAACACAGGCGTTGCCTTCTCGCTGCGCGGCGGGTCTGCCCGCTCCAGCCACCGCGCCATCTCCTCGACCGCGCAGGTCGATACCATCTCCTTCAGGCCCGCCTCATGGCGTGCCCGATGCGCTTCAGTCCACATCCCTGCTCCCATCCGCCCGTCCCGGCGGACACTCGTGATCTCCAACACGCAGAGATGAGGTCGAGGCGCAAACGGGTCACTCAAACAGGTTCTCAGTAGGAAGGGGCGTAGCATCATCGTCCACCTATTGCAGCAACATTCAGTTTAGTATGCAACTACAATATGTAGAACGCAACGAACGAATGATAGTCGGAATAAAAGGCTGAGACTTATGAAATCCCGCACGGGAACGGGCGTTTAACACAAGTTCTCTGCGCATTTTCCTTAAAAGTCGCCTTTTTGATATAGATATAAAAACGCTTTCTGGCGCGGACGTTGATCGAACTTCCAACTGAGGAATGGTCTTTTGGGTCATAGTCATCGCCAACACGTCATCGCCCAATGCGCCCTGACGTGCCTCATATCTCTCACCACCATCCTGCCCGGTGCCGGCGTTTCCCGTTCCGAACCGCGCAGCGCCGCCGACTCCCGCCTTCCGGGCGCGCCGTTGCATGAGGAGGTGCTCAAGATGGCCGGCGATCCCGCACGTCCGGTGACGCTCGAAGTGACGCTGTTCACGCCGCCGGGTCCGGGTCCGTTTCCGCTTGCCGTCATGAACCACGGCGCGACCAACGCCTCGGCCGCGAACCGGGGAGAGCGCTACCATTTCACCATTTCGGCCTATTACTTCTTGTCACGCGGCTATGCGGTGGCACTGCCGATGATGCGGGGCTTCGCAGGGTCGGGCGGCGCCTTCATGCAGGCCGGATGCGACCTGGCCGCGGTCGCCCAGGGTAACGGCCGCGACATGCGGGAAGTTATCGAGGCGCTGGCCCTTCGCCCAGAGATCGACCGGACCCGGATCGTCGTCGCCGGGCAGAGCTTTGGCGCATGGAACACCCTGGGGCTCGGCGCGTCGCCGCCCGTCGGCGTGCGCGGGCTGATCAATTTCAACGCTGCCATTCGATCGTCCGATTGCCCGACGCAGGACAGCAGCATGGCCAGGGCCGCGGGCCAGCTTGCGGCACGGACGTCGCTGCCCTCGCTTTGGTTCTATGGCGACAACGACACCGTGATGCCCGTCGCGACATGGCGGGCTGTCTTCGGCCAATACACGCGGGCGGGTGGGCGGGCCGAGCTGGTGGCCTTCGGCGCATTCGGCAGCGACTCCCATAATGTCCTGAGCTTCCCAGAGAGCCTGCCGCTGTGGGCGCCGCGGGTTGACGCCTTCCTGGCGAGGATCGGGATGCCGTCCGCGCCGGTGTATCCGGACTACCTGCCGCACAGCCCGCCTCCGGCGACGCACTGGGCCGAGCTATCCGATGCGGCCGCGGTGCCGTTCCTGACCGATGAGGGCAGGGCCGCCTACCGGCGTTTCCTGAACATGCCGCGTCCGCGTGCGTTTGCCCTCGCGCCGAACGGCTCCGTCAACGTGTCCAGCGGCGGCTATGACCCGCTCGGGTTCGCATTGCGGAACTGCCGCAGGGTCTCGCCGCGCTGCCAATTCTACGCCGTGAACGACGACGTCGTCTGGACCGGACCAAAGCAGGACAGTCCTGGCGTTGGCCCGGCGCGCGTCGTCGCACGAACCGTCCGCATGAACGTCGGCACGTCGCTCGGGGCGTTTTACGCCGTCAACCCGGACTGCAGCTCACGCGGCTTGCCGAAGGTCTCGGTTACATCCATCCCCACGCACGGCACCGCCGCGGTCGCCCCGCGCGACGAGCACCCGGCGTTTCCACCAGGCAGTCCCTACGCGGCCTGCAACGCTGGTTTGGTGCCGGCCATGGGTGTCAGCTATACGCCAGCTTCGGGCTATGCCGGCGCCGACGCACTCACCATCGAGGAGATCAATATGGACGGCAAACGCCAGGTGCTGCGGATTGAACTGACGGTCATGTAGCACGATGCTCCAAGGCGTTTCCCGCCCGGAGGTATTCATGCAGGTTCTATTCACCAACGCCACAATCACCGAGGCCGCCGGCCAGCGTGAGGGCAACGTCCTGGTGGAGGACGGCGTCATTCGCGACGTGGAGGTACGGGCGGTCGGTGCCGAGGGAAGGCAGGTCATCGACCTCGCCGGGCGCACGCTGATGCCGGGGCTGATCGACTGCCACGTCCACGTCGTCGCCAGCATGATGAACCTCGCGGCCAACGCGCAGCTGCCGGACGCGCTGGCGGTGCTCCGCAGCCTGCCGATCCTGCGCGGGATGCTGGACCGCGGCTTCACCACGGTCCGCGACGTCGGCGGCGCGCCCTATGCGCTCGCGCAGGCGGTCGAGCAGGGTTTGGCGGTGGGCCCGCGGCTGGTGGTCTGCGGCAAAGCCCTGTCGAAGACCGGCGGGCACGTGGATATGCGCGCCCGTTACGACACCCATGATCCGCATCGCTGGGAGGACCGCTTCGGCGCCATGGGCCGCATCGCCGACGGCGTTGACGAGGTCCGCCGGGCCTGCCGGCAGGAGCTGCGGCAGGGTGCCGCGTTCATCAAGATCATGGCGAATGGCGGCGTTGCCAGTCCGACCGACCCGATCGCTTGGCAGGGCTACTCCGCGGACGAGATGCAAGCCGCCGTGCAGGAAGCGGCGGACGCCGAGACCTACGTCTCCGCCCACCTCTATACCGCCGGGGCGATCACCCGGGCCGTGCGTTGCGGCGTGCACTCGCTGGAGCACTGCAATCTCATCGACGCCGCCGCGGCGAGCCTGGCCGCGCAGGCCGGCGCGGTTGCGGTCCCGACGCTCGTGACCTACGAGGCTTTGGCGCAGGACGGCCCCGGCTACGGCTTTCCGCCTGACAGCATCGCCAAGATCGAGGCGGTGCGCGCGTCGGGATTGGCGAGCTTGGAGATCATGCGCAACGCTGGGCTCACGATGGCCTACGGCACGGACCTGTTGGGTGAGACGCACGCCCGGCAGAGCGAGGAGTTCGCGATCCGCAGCCGCGTGCTTCCGGCTGCGGAGATCCTGGCGAGCGCCACGACCATCGCCGCCGAACTGGTCGCCATGGCTGGCCGGATCGGGGTTGTGGCGCCTGGTGCGTTCGCTGACCTGCTGGTGGTGGACGGCGACCCGCTCGCCGACGTCACGGTGCTTGCGTCACCCGAGCGTAACCTGCGGCTCATCATGTCGAAAGGCTACGTGCACCGTAATGACCTTTGACGCCTGGCTCGATTGGCGAACCGGTCAGGATTGGAAAACCATGGAGCGCGGGCAAGGCGGCCGCAGCCGGGCTTTAAGGAACTGCAGCAGCGCTTGATTGCGTCCCAGCCGCAATCGGTCCGGAAGGGCAACGGCGCTCACGGTCTCGCCAAACTCGGTCTCGACCGACCAGGCCTGCAGCACCTGCACCAAGCGCCCCTCCGCCAGCTCGCGGGTGATGAACACCAGCGGCAACAGCGCAATTCCAAGCCCGGCCTCCGCCGCGTTGGCGACCGCCTCCGGGTGGTTCACGCGGTAGCGGCTTGCCACCCGCAGCGTCACCCGCCGATCGTCGCCCAGCAGAACCCAGCGGTCGTGACGGATGTTGCGCCAATAGCTGAGGCAGGAATGACCCGTGAGGTCCTCAGGCGTTCGCGGCGCACCCGCGCCTGCCAAATAGGACGGGGCGGCGCACATCACGAGATCAAGCCGCATCAGCGGGATCATGACCAGGTCGGGCGTGCGCCGGGCGGACATGCGCAGCGCGAGGTCGATGCCCTCAGCCGCAAGGTCCATCAGCCGGTCCTCCAGCAGCAGCTCGATCTCCAAGGCTGGATGCAGCGCCAAAAACTCCGGCAGCAGCCGCCCGACGACGCGGTGACCCCAACTCACCGGCGCCGTCACCCGGATCAAGCCCGCGAGCGTCGTGCGGAGCCCACGCAGCGCCTCCGACGCGGCGGCCGCGTCCGCCAGCAGCCGCCGTGCGTGCTCCAGGTAGAGCAGTCCAGCCGGCGTCAGTGAAATCCGCCTTGTGCTGCGCGCCAGCAGGGTGACGCCCAAGCCCTGCTCAAGCTGCACGAGCCGCTTGCTGACGACGCTTTTCGCCAACCCAAGCTCCTGGGATGCTGCGGTGACGCTCAGGCGTTCCGCTACCCGCACGAAGGCGGTCAGCATGTTGATCGACAGGTCCATTGTTTCCGTTTCGCGAATTCTTTGTCGCAGGAGTATCGCTTGATCCGGAAACAATCGAAAGACTAGGGTTGCCTGATGGGATGGCCGTGCGCGTCGGCCGCTACGCCACGGCTGCGGCCTTTATAGCCCGGTGACACCCCTGCATCGGCCATTCCAGCGGCATAAAAAAGAAACGACACGGGAACGGACAAGGGAAACACCACCGATGGAACTCATGAAAGTCTATGCCGACCCGATCACGGTCAACTGCCGCAAGGTGCTCGCGGGCCTCGACCTGATCGGCGCGCCGTTCGAGCACGTGCATGTCGACTATTTTACCGGTCAGCATAAAAGCGACGAGTACATGGCGCTCAATCCCAATGCCTCGGTACCGGCGCTGGTCGATGGCGATCTCGTTCTATGGGAGAGCAACGCCATCCTGATGTATGCGGCGGACAAGGTCGGCAACCACGCCGCCTATCCGACAGACCTCAAGGTGCGCGCCGACATCAACCGCTGGCTGCTTTGGGAAAGCTCCTCTTGGTTCGGCTCCTGCTACGTCTATTTGGTCGAGCATTGCGTGAAGCCGCTGCTGGCGGCCGAGCCCGACCCGCAGGTCATCGCCGCACAAGACGCGACCTGGAACAAGCTCGCCGGCATCCTCGATATGCGGCTGGCCCGTCATGACTGGATCGCCGGCGACGCGCCGACGATTGCCGACATCGCCGTAGCCGCACCGATGCACCTGCATCCCTACCAGAAGCTGCCGCTGGCTCAGCATCCGAATTTGCATCGCTGGATGACAGAGCGGGTCGAAGCGTTGCCGTGCTGGGATCGGTCCTTCGTCGGCGAGGGTTTCACCACCGAGCGCCGCGCCGCCTGAGTGGCCCGCGCGACACAACGAGAGACACGCACATGGATCAGAACTTTGCCGCCACTGCCGACGCCACGACGCAGGACGCGGTGCATGCGACCATCAACTACACGGTCGATAACGGCATCCCGCCCGATTACTATTTTTATGATCCCGAGCCCGGCACCAAGCTCAACCCGCCCGGCACGGATACGCGCGAGGTTGTGATCCGCAACGGTTGGCCCACGGTCAATACGCTCGATCTCGACCGCGAGGGGTTCGTGCTGAAGCCGTTCGCGTCCGGCTTCACGGCCTTTGACGACGATGACGCGGTGAAGCGGGATTTCTATGCGGAGGCCGTCGCGTTCGTGCAGGCGAACACGGGCGCCAAGCGGGTGGTGATCTTCGATCACACCATACGCAAGCGCCTGCCCGCCGACCTCAGCGCGCAAACCACCGTCAGCCGTCCCGCCGTGCTGCTGGTCCATAGCGACTATACCGTCGACTCCGGCCCGCAGCGCGTGCGCGACATCGTGCCCGATGATGCGGAGGACCTGCTGACCCGCCGCGTTGCGTTCTTCAATGTATGGAAGTCGCTGCGCGATCCCGTCGAGGAACTGCCGCTGGCGATCTGCGACGCGACCAGCCAGAACGAGGGCGACATGCTGCGCATGGAGCTGAAATACCGCGAGCGCACGGGCGAGATCTATGTCATGCGCCATGCGCCATCGCACCGTTGGACCTACTTCCCCGGCATGACGGCC
This sequence comes from uncultured Alphaproteobacteria bacterium, assembly GCA_963850595.1. GTDB lineage: Bacteria > Pseudomonadota > Alphaproteobacteria > Acetobacterales > Acetobacteraceae > CAHJXG01. Next base: position 242,903 of record CAWKLS010000002.1, read on the forward strand.
GCCGACGCGCTGCTGTTCAAGACCTATGAGAGCGAAACCGACGGCCGCGCCCGCTTCGTCGGCCACACGGCGTTTGAGGATCTGAACATGAAGCCGGACGCCCGCCGCCGGGAGAGCATCGAGATAAGGACCATGGCGTTTTTCTAGCGCGGAAGTCCTGGGCAGCGGGGGACGGCCATCGGCTGGGTCCCTCGCTTGCGCGGCCGTGGTGCCAATGCATCCTTGATCTGCTACCACGGCGGCGGGCCGGAGATGGGCCCCAACTAAACGAGGGAACAACCATGAGAAAACACTTGCCGTCTGCCGCCGCGGCTTCCGTCGCGTTCTGCTGCGCCGCCCTGCTGCTCGCCATTGCCGGGCCGGCCCTCGCGGGCGAGCCACCTCCGCGGACCCGGGGCACGATCGAGCGCTTGGACGGCGATACGCTGACCCTCGCCACGCGAGGTGGCCAAAAGGTCTTGTTCAAACTCACGCCTGACACCAAGATCGTCGGCGCGATCGAGGCCCAACTCGGCGCCATCAAGCCCGACACCTACATCGGCACGTCCGCGGCCCCGCAGGCGGATGGCACGCTCAAGGCGATCGAGGTGCACGTCTTTCCAGAGAGCATGCGCGGCACCGGCGACGGCTATTACCCTTGGGACCTCGACGGCGCCAACACCATGACCAACGGCGCGGTGGGCGCATTGGCGGGGACGAGCGGCCGCACGATGACGGTCAAGTATAACGGCGGCGAGAGAAAGGTCGTCGTGCCCGAGGGCACGCCAGTCGTGGCCTTCGAGCCTTCCGACCGCTCCATCGTCAAGCCCGGCGCCCGCACCCTCGTCATCGCCCCGAAAAGCGCGGATGGCACGCAGGCCACCGCCGTCTTCCTCGTGGTCGGCGAGAACGGCGTCAACCCGCCGATGTGAGCAACCGCGCCAAAGCAAGATCCAGCTTAGACGGAGAACTTTCTCACGGCGGCCTCGTCCCACGCGATCCCCGCGCCCGGCCGATCCGGGATGTGGATCGCGCCGTCGTGGACCGGAAACGGTTCCGCCAGGAACGGGTTGCCCCAGTCCCGCCACTCGAGCCAGTCGGCGCTCTCACTCACCCGCAGCAGGTGGGCGGCGAACTCGGGGTAGAGATGGCTCGACAGCGGCAGGTTCGCAGCGCCAGCGATGGCGGCGGCGCGGAGCCAGCCCGTCACCCCGCCGATACGCATCAGGTCCGGCATGTAGCAATCGGCCGCGCCCGCCTGGACGGCATGCAAAAAGTCGCGCGGCCCGAAGATGTTTTCGCCGATCGAGATCGGCGTTTTCAACTCGTTCGCCAGGCGTGCGCAGCCGGCGTAGTCGTCGAACACGATCGGCTCCTCGAACCACTCCAGCCCTTGATCGTCGAGCGCGTGCAGCAGGCGCAACGCCGAAGTCAGCGACTGGCCCTGGTTGAAGTCGCTCATCAAGACGATGTCGTCGCCGACGGCCCGGCGCACCTCTGCGATCGCCTTCAGGTCGTCGCGCACGTGCTCGCGGCCGAGCCGGATCTTGACAGCCTTGAAGTCGCCCTCCGCGACCAGCGACGCTGCCTCATCCGCGATCCGCTCCAACGGGATGAGCCATAGCCCGTTGGTGTTGTAGGCGCGCACCGGGCCGACCGTGCCGCCCAGGAGCACGGCCAGCGGGGTGCTGGCTGCCTTAGCCAGCGCGTCCCACATGGCCATGTCGATGCCGGCCATCGCGATCAACGGCGTGCCCTGCCGGCCGTTGAAGTGCAGCGCGCGCATCGCCTCCTCGAAGCGGTCGAACGGCGCGATCGGGCGGCCGTGCTGATGCGTCGCCATGTCGTCGATCAGGGCGGTGATGGACCTCGTGGCACTCGCGCGGTACGGCTCGAGGTAGCTGTGGCCGATGATGCCTTCCTTGGTCACGACGTCGACCAGGATGAAGGGCCAATGGCTATACTCGCCGACCTTGCCGACGATTGGACGGCGGAGCGGCACGCTCAGGACGCGGGTGTCGATCCTCTCGAGCGTGAGCCGGGGCGGGGTCGGGGCGGGCATGCGTGCAATCCTCCTTCGATCAACTGCGGAGAACACAATACCGGCTACACATCCAAATTCGCCACCTTCAGCGCGTTGCCCACGATGAAATCGCGGCGTGGCTCGACCACGTCGCCCATCAGCGTCGAGAACACCTGTGCTGCATCCTCTACGTCGCCCACCCGAACCTGCAGCAAAGTGCGGACCTGCGGGTCCAGAGTGGTCTTCCAAAGCTGATCAGGGTTCATCTCGCCCAGGCCCTTGAAGCGCTGGATCGCCAGGCCCTTGCGGCCCTGGGCCAAGATGCGGTCGAACGCGGTGGCCGGGCCGGGGACCCGGATTTCGGCCTTGTCCAGCGCCAAAGTCGCAGGTTCGCCGAACCGGCTGGCAAGCGCTTCGGTCCGCTCCGCCAGCCAGCGCGCCTCGGCGCTGCGCAGGCTGCCGCTGTCCACGCTGTAGCGTTCGGCGACGCCGCGCACCGTACGGGCGAGATGCAGGCCGCGGTCGTCGGCCCAAACTTTCCAGGTGCGCTCGTTCGGCAGCGACACGGCATTCAGCCGCTGCACCAGGTCATTGCTGACCGCCATGATCCGCGCCGCATCGGCCGTCAATGCGCCCACGATGGCCGCCTGCTCCAGCAGCCAGGTCGGCACCGACGTCGCCAGCCGGCGCAGATTGCCCGCCGCCTCACGCAGCCAGGCGAGCTCCCCCTGCATGTCGTCACCCTGGAACACCCGGCCATCGGCATAGACCAACCGCGCCTCGGCCAGCGCCTTATCGAGCAGGAAGTCCTCCAGCGCCGGGTCGTTTTTCAAGTAACGTTCGTCATTGCCGCGCTTGGCCCGGTAAAGCGGGGGTTGTGCGATGTACAGATGGCCGCGCTCAATCAACTCCGGCATCTGCCGGAAGAAGAACGTCAGCAGCAACGTGCGAATGTGGCTGCCGTCCACGTCGGCGTCGGTCATGATGTTGATGCGGTGATAGCGCAGCTTGCGGATGTCAAAGCCGCCCTGCTCGGGCTCGCCGCGGCCGATGCCGGTGCCCAGCGCCGTAATCAGCGTGCCGATCTCGGCGCTGCCCAGCATGCGGTCGAACCGCGCGCGCTCGACGTTCAGGATCTTGCCTTTCAGCGGCAGGATCGCCTGGAACTTGCGGTCGCGGCCCTGTTTCGCCGAGCCGCCGGCGCTGTCGCCCTCGACGATGAAGATCTCGCACTTGCTCGGGTCGCGCTCTTGGCAATCTGCCAGCTTCCCCGGCAAGGTGCTCACGTCCAGCACGCCCTTGCGCCGGGTCAGCTCGCGGGCCTTGCGCGCCGCCTCCCGCGCCGAGGCCGCGTCCATCACCTTCTGGATGATCGACTTGGCCTCCTTCGGGTGCGTCTCGAACCAGTGCGACACCGTGTCGGCCACCGCCGCCTGCACCACCGGCTGCACCTCGGAGCTCACTAGCTTGTCCTTGGTCTGGCTGCTGAACTTCGGGTCCGGCACCTTCACCGACAGCACCGCCGTCATACCCTCCCGCATGTCGTCGCCCACCAAGTCGAGCTTGTCCTTCTTGCCCATCCCCTCGGCATACTTGGTCACCACGCGGGTCAGCGCCTGGCGGAAGCCGGCCAGATGCGTGCCGCCGTCGCGCTGCGGGATGTTGTTGGTGAAGCACAGCATCGTCTCGTGGAAACTGTCGTTCCAAGTGAGCGCGAACTCGACGCGTATGCCGATCTGGCTCTCATCCGTCACGACCGAGATCGGCTGCGACACCACCGGCGTCTTGCTGCGGTCGAGCCAGGCGACGAACGCCTCCAGCCCGCCGTCATACTTGAACTGGGTCTCCTGCGCCGGCGCGTGACGCTCGTCCCGCAGCACGATCGCCAGGCCAGAGTTGAGGAACGCCAATTCGCGCAGCCGGCGCTCCAGGATGGCGTAGTCGAACTCGACTTTGGTGAAGGTGCCGGTGCTGGGTTTGAAACAGACCTCGGTGCCGCTCGGCTTGCCGGAAGGACCGATGACCCTCAGCGGCTCCGTCGTCTCGCCATGCTCGAACCGGATGAAATGCTCCTGCCCGTTGCGCCAGATCCGCACCTCCATCCACTGCGACAGCGCGTTTACCACAGCCGCGCCGACGCCGTGCAGGCCGCCCGAGACCTTGTAGCTGTTCTGGTTGAACTTGCCGCCGGCGTGCAGCCGGGTCAGCACGACCTCAGCGGCGCTCACGCCTTCCTCCAGATGGATGTCGGTCGGGATGCCGCGGCCGTCGTCCCGGACGGTCACGCTGCCGTCGCTGTTCAGCGTCAGCTCACAGCGCGTGGCGAAACCGGCCTGCGCCTCATCTACCGCGTTGTCGATGATTTCGAACGCCATGTGGTGCAGGCCGGAGCCGTCATCGGTGTCGCCGATATACATTCCAGGGCGCTTGCGCACCGCCTCCAGCCCTTTCAGGACTGAAATGGATGCGGCGTCGTAGGCCTCGGGCTCGGGATGCGGCGCGGCGTTTTCGGACATGCCGACTGGCAACTCCATGAGGGGTGAGAATATGGACGAATATAGCTATGGGAGCACTGAAAAGACAGGGCCTAAGCCGTTTAAACTGGGGGAAAAGCCGGGTTGGGGCGAAGCGCATCGCCGCCGGTTTGCAGGCCCTCGGCAATACCGCGCAACGCCGCAAATGGCTCAGGGTCGGTGCCGGTCAGCAGCACCTGGGCGGACAGGCCAGCCAGCGCCTCCCACAGCGCCGCCCGGCGGTCCGCGTCCAGGTGCACGGCCGGTTCGTCAAGCAGCAGCAAGGGCGCATCGCCGCGCGCGTCGGCCATCAGCGCCGCATGGCCCAGCACCACGCCGATCAGCAGCGCCTTCTGCTGCCCGGTGCTGGCCAGCGCCGCCGGGATGCCGCTCGCGGCGTCCGACAGCAGCATGTCCGCCCGGTGCGCTCCCTGGGCCGCCGAGCCAGACGCCGCGTCCCGCCCGCGGTCATCAGCGAGCGCAGCCCGCAGCCCATCCTCCACCGCAAGCGCCGGCTGCCCGGCCAGGCGATCTGCGATCGCATCAACCAGCGCCAGCCGTCCCACCGGGAATTGCCCGGCAGCGCCCTCCGCCAGCACGGCATTGAGCCGCAGCACCAGCCCAGCGCGCGCCGCCGTCATTGCCACCGCGTGCCGGGCCATGCTGTCCTCGACGCCGGCCAGCCACGCTGCGTCGGCCCCGCCACCCGCCAGCAGCCGGTTGCGGCTCGACATCGCCGTCTCATATGCCGAGACCTCCCGCGCATGGCCGGGCTCCAGCGCCCAGACCAGCCGATCGAGGAAGCGGCGCCGGCCCGACGCACCCTCCTGAAACAGCCGGTCCATCTGCGGCGTGAGCCAGACGGCCGCCATCACCGCGGCGACCTCGGCCTGGTTGCGCGGCGCCGTGCCGTTCAGGCGGAACACCCGGCGGTCGGAGGGGCCGTCGGGCGGAGACCCGGTGCCAAGGTCAGCCTCCGTCCCGTCGCGCAGCACGCGGGCCGCGACACCCCAGCGGCCCGTGGCATCCGCCGCCTGACGTGCGAGATCGGCCATTCGGGCGCCGCGCAGGCCACGCCCGGGCTGCAGCAGCGACACGGCCTCCAGCAGGTTGGTCTTGCCGGACCCGTTCGGCCCCGTCACCACCGCGATACGTGCGGCCGGGCGCCAGGTCAAAGCAGGGTAGTTGCGGAACTGCGTCAGCGTAAGACGCGTGAGCCGCAGCAAGACTGGACTACAAGTTTGGTCTAAACGCGCATAGGCATCAGCACATAGAGCGCGCTGGCGTCGCCGGCATCGCGCACGATCGTCGGCGCCGAGCCATCCGAGAAGTAGAATTCGACATGGTCGGAGATCTGGTCAGTGATGTCGTTCAAATAACGCGCCTGGAAGCCGATCTCCAGCGGCCCCGACGAGTACTGCACCCGGTCGCCGTCGAGTTCCTCGCTCGCGGTGCCTTGCTCGGGACTGGCGGCGGAAAGAGTCAGCAAATCGTGGTCCAGCGCCATCTTCACCGGGCGCGACCGCTCGCTGCTGATGGCCGCCACCCGGGCGACCGCATCAGAGAAGTCCTTTTTGCCGACGCGCAGCACCTTGTCGTTGTCCTTGGGGATCACCCGTTCGTATTCCGGGAAGGTACCATCGATCAGCTTGCTGGTTAGCGTGATCGTCCCGGCCTTGAACTGGATGCGCGTGTCGGACAGCGCGACCTCGACCTCGCCGCTCTCCTCGTCCAGCAGCTTCCGCAACTCGCCCACGGTCTTGCGCGGGATAATGACGCCGGGCATGCCGGCAGCACCGTCGGGGATCGGCTCCTCGACCCGCGCCAGCCGGTGGCCGTCCGTCGCTACCGCGCGCAGGACATGGCCGCCGTCGCTTTCGGCCGCGTGCAAATAGATGCCGTTCAGGTAATACCGCGTCTCCTCGGTGCTGATGGCGAAACGGGTGCGGTCGATCAGCCCGCGCAGCGCCAGGCCCGAGAGCTGAAACCGGTGCGGCAGCTGCCCGGCCGTCATGCTGGGAAAGTCGTCGATCGGCAGCGTCACCAGGCTCGTGCTGTAGCGCCCGGCCCGCAGCGTGAGCTGACCGCCCTCGCTCGCCATCTCGAACTCCAGCTCGGCCGCCTCCGGCAGCTTGCGCACGATCTCATACAACGTCGCGGCCGGAGCGGTGGTGGCGCCGTCGCGTGACACGCTGGCCGGCACCTCCTCGACGATGGCGATCTCCATGTCCGTCGCGGTGAAGCTGAGCGTGCCGCCCTTGGCAACGATCAATGCGTTCGCCAGGATCGGGATGGTGTTGCGCTTTTCGGCGACGCTCTGGATATGGGCAAGTGCCTTCAACAGCGTGGCGCGTTCGGCCTTGAACTTCATGGGACCATTCCTGTTGGGTGCCGAACCCGGCGCCGCGGCAGGCAAGTGTAACCGATAAGGTTCCGGTGGCAAACCAGGAACGTTAGCTTTCCAGCATTCGCCGCAACAGCTCGACCCGCTCGCCGAAATCGGCGTCCTGCTCGATCAGCTCCGTCACCCGGCTCACCGCGTGCATGACGGTCGTGTGGTCGCGGTTGCCGAACTTGCGGCCGATCTCCGGCAACGACCGGCTGGTGAGCTGTTTCGCCAAGTACATCGCGACCTGCCGGGGGCGCGCCACCGCACGGGCGCGCCGGGCGCTGCTCATGTCGGCCAGCCGGATGTTCCAGTGCTCGGCCACGCGCTTCTGGATCTCCTCGATCGTCACCCGGCGGTCATGCGCCTTCAGGATGTCGTGCAGCACCTCCTGGGTGCTTTCGAGGGTGATCGGCCGGCCGAAAAGGTTAGCGTGCGCGATCAGCCGGTTCAGGCTGCCCTCCAGCTCGCGCACGTTGCTGGTGATCTTGTGGGCGAGGAACTCCAGCACCTTTGGCGGCACCTCCGCCTCGGCGCGCGCCGCCTTCGCCTCCAAAATTGAAATCCGCAGTTCGAAGGTCGTCGCGTGCAGGTCCGCGACCATGCCGCAGCCAAGCCGCGTGCGCAGCCGGTCTTCCAGGCCCGACAGGTCCGACGGCGACTTGTCCGCCGACACCACGATCTGCTTGCCGGCGTCCACCAGCGCGTTGAAGGTGTGGAAGAACTCCTCCTGCGTGTTGTCCTTGCCGATCAGGAACTGCAAATCATCGACCATCAGCACATCGACGCTGCGGAGCTGCTCCTTGAACTCCATAGTCGACTGGCTGCGTATCGCCGCGATGAAGCGATACATGAACTTCTCGGCCGACATATAGGCAACCTGGATTGGCGCCGTGTCGCGCCGGGACAGCTCGATCCCGATCGCGTGCATCAGATGCGTCTTGCCCAAGCCCACGCCGCCATACAGGAACAGCGGGTTGAACCCGGGACTTGAGGGCCGCTCGGCCACGCGCCGAGCGCAGGCATAGGCGAACTCGTTGGGTTTACCAACGACGAAACTATCAAACTCGAATCGTGTGTCCAGCGGGGCCGCCATCTCGGGCCGGCCAGCCTCGGCGCGCGGGTCTGGCCGATCCGCTGTTTTTACGGTCGCTGCGATCTCCATCACCCCATCGGGCCGAAGTGGGTCGTCTTGGTCCGCCATGACTGGCGCGACCGTTGTGCCTAGGCCGCCCACCCGGATGTCCACCCGGCGGATACGCCTGTTCTCGGATTGCCACAGCGCGTTCAACTTGTCCGCATAGTGGCCGCGTACCCAATCCCGCAGGAACCGGGTCGGCAGATGCACAGTGACCTCGTCGCCATCGACGCTGCCGAGGGTGATCTGCCGCAGCCAAGTGCGGTATTCGACATCGCCGACCTCCTGCTGGAGGCGGTTGCGGACACGATCCCATTGCTCCTGAAGCTGCGCGGCGCTGTCTTCGTTCGAGGCATGCTCGATTGCCGAGCGGGCCGGAATTGGGAGCTGCGTGAAACCATCCAGGGCAGCCATCTTGGTTTTCGCGTTACCCGGGTTGGATTCCATTAAGACCTGCCTGGGTTCAACGGCTATGACCTGCCTGGGTTTAACGGCACGGAGCCGCCGCGAGAACAACATTGCGCCAGTCGCTGCAGCAGGCGCCGCTGAAATATAAGGGCAGTGCTTAATGGCAACCGCATGACACACCTAGGTCAAACCGCTCTTGAAGGCAATACAAAACTAAAGCGCTGTTTGACGGCGCAGTAACAACAAGAAAAGCGGACATGCAAAAATGTCCGCTTTCCCGAAAACAATACATAGATATTAGGCGGGTGAACCCGCCCGGCTAGACTCAGGCGCTGGCAAGCGCCTTAATTCGAGCCGCCAGACGCGAGATCTTACGTGATACCGTGTTCTTGTGGATCACGCCCTTGCCGGCCGCACGCTGCATCTCCGGCTGCGCCGCGCGCAACGCCTCAGCGGCAGCGGCCTTGTCGCCGGACGCGCAAGCGACCTCCACTTTCTTCACGAATGTTCGCATGCGGCTTTTGCGGGCCTGGTTGCGCTCGGTGCGCTTGGCGGTCTGACGGATGCGCTTGCGCGCTGATGCGGTGTTCGCCATAGGAGCTCTTCTCAGACAATGCGATGCGGAGGCACGTCAGGCGCGCCGGAAGCCGCCCGTTCTATGGATGCGCAATGGTCGAGTCAAGCGGGAGCGTTCCAAAAACCGGTCCTGACTTTATTGCGTTCAACTCAATCCCGACCGCTGAACGCCGGCTTGCGCTTCTCGGCGAACGCCGCCATGCCCTCGCGCTGATCCGGCGTGCCGAACAGCGACAGAAATAGCGCACGCTCGGCCCGCACACCCTCGGTGAGCGTGGTTTCGAACGCTGCGTTGACTGCGCGCTTGGCCATGGCAGTGGCAACCGGAGATTGTGCGGCCACCTTGGCAGCGAGTTTCAGCGCCTCCGTCACCAGGTCGGCCGCCGGGAAGATCCGGCTTACCAGGTTGCAGCGTTCCGCCTCGGCCGCGTCCATCATGCGGCCGGTCAGGCACATGTCCATCGCCTTCGACTTGCCGACCGCGCGCGTCAGCCGCTGGGTGCCGCCGGCGCCCGGGATCACGCCCAGGTTGATTTCAGGTTGACCAAACCGCGCGCCATCGCCGGCCACGATCAGGTCGCACATCATCGCGAGTTCGCAGCCGCCGCCCAACGCAAAGCCGTTCACCGCCGCTATGACCGGCTTCCGGACACGCAGCACCGTCTCCCACCGCGCGCCGATGAAGTCATGCAGGAACACGTCGGGATAGCTGCGGTCCTTCATCTCCTTGATGTCGGCGCCGGCGGCGAACGCCTTGTCCGATCCAGTGAGCACGATGGCGCCGATCGCCGGGTCTGCGTCGAACGCCAGCAACTGGGCGCCGAGTTCGTCCATCAAGCTGTCGCATAGCGCATTGAGCGCCTGCGGGCGGTTCAGCTGGATCAGGCCCACGCGCCCATGCGTCTCGACCAGGATCATTTCGGGCATAGAGGCCTCCTTGATGAGTGCGATGTATCCTAAGCCTGCAGGCGTGGACAGTAGAAGGTGCTTCGGCCGGACTGCACGATGCGGGCGACGCCGGGGCAGGGGGGGCCCGGGCATTCGTTGCAGCGCTCGCCCTCCCGGCCATAGACCCGCCAGGCGTGCTGGAAATAGCCGAGTTCGCCATCCGGCTGCACGTAATCCCGCAAGCTGGACCCCCCGGCAGCGATCGCCTCCAGCAGCGTCGCCTTGATCTCGGACACCAGCCTTTTCGCCTGCGCTCCCGTCACGTCGGCCGCGAGGCGGCTGGGCGCAATGCCGGCTCGGAACATCGCCTCGCACACGTAGATGTTGCCGAGGCCCGCCACCACGCGCTGATCCAGCAGCGCCGCCTTGATGGGGGAGCGCCGCCCGGCCAGCGCACGGAACAGCACCTCAGCGTCGAACGCGTCATCCAGCGGCTCCGGTCCCAGGCCGGCCAGCAGGCGGTGCGCGTCCTCGGCCGCGGTCGGCACCAGGTCGATCGAGCCGAACCGCCGGGGATCGACGAACCCGACGAGCCAGCCGTCATCCGTTTCCAGCTCGACATGCTCATGCAGCACGGCAGCATTCGAGCCGTGCTGCCGGATCAGCATGCGGCCCGACATGCCGAGGTGGAGCAGCACGCTGGTGCCCCCGCCTTCATCGATCGGAGCGTCGGAAAGTGGAGCGAGCCGCATCAGGATGTACTTGGCCCGCCGCCGAAACCCCAGAACCTGGGCGCCGGTCAGCCGCGCCGCCAAGCCGGTTGGCAGCGGCCAGCGCAGGTCCGGACGCCGCACCTCGGCATGGCGGATGACCCGTCCCTCCAGCCGCGCCTGCAGGCCGCGCATCACAGTCTCGACTTCAGGGAGTTCCGGCATCGCTGCCACATAGCCTATATGCTGCCCCCATGAGCAGCAATCCCGAGACAGACTTCGGCTTCCGGAACGTGCCCGTGGCCGAGAAGAAGCCGATGGTCCGCGCGGTGTTCGACAGCGTGGCGCCGCGCTACGACCTGATGAACGACTTGATGTCGCTCGGCGTCCACCGGCTGTGGAAGCGCGAGTTCATCGCTGGGCTGGAGCCGCGGCCGGACCTGTACGCTGCTGGATCTCGCAGGCGGCACCGGCGATATCGCGTTCGGCTGGCGTGCGCGGGGCGGCGGGCCGGCATGGCTCACCGACATCAACCCTTCGATGCTCGCCGAGGCGCGTAAACGGACGCCGGACGCTGACGTGGCGTTCCTGGTCGTCGATGCGGAGGCGATCCCACTGCCGGACCGTTCGGTGGACCGGGTCAGCATCGCCTTCGGCCTGCGCAACTGCACGGACAAGCCGGCGGTGCTGGCCGAGGCGCGCCGCGTCCTCAAACCCGGAGGGCAGTTCCACTGCCTCGAGTTCTCCCGCGTCCAGGTCGCAGCCCTAGCGCCGGCCTATGACGCCTGGTCGTTCCAGGTGCTGCCCCGGCTCGGCCGGGCCGTGGCGGGCGACGCCGACAGCTACCAGTACCTCGCAGAGAGCATCCGCACCTTTCCGGACCAGGAGACGCTGGCGGCGATGATGCGGTCCGCGGGCTTTTCGCGCGTCCGGCATCGCAATCTCACCGGTGGGATCGCCGCGATCCACGCAGGCTGGCGGCTTTGAGCCTACCCTTAGCCCCTCGCGTACTGCTCGTCGTCAGCGGCGGGATCGCGGCCTACAAGGCGCTGGAGCTGGTGCGCCTGCTGCGGCGGGAGGGCATCGCGGTCAGCTCGGTGCTGACCGAGGGCGGCGCGCAATTCGTGACCCCGCTCAGCCTGCAGGCGCTGACCGAGGAGAAGGTCTATTCCAGCCTGTGGTCGCTGACCGACGAGAGCGAGATGGGCCACATCCAGCTCTCCCGCGCCGCCGACCTGCTGGTGGTGGCGCCGGCCAGCGCCAACATGCTGGCGAAGATGGCGGCGGGTTCTGCTGACGACCTCGCCAGCACCGTGCTGCTCGCCACCGACAAGCCGGTGCTGGTCGCGCCCGCCATGAACGTCCGCATGTGGACGCACCTGGCGACTCAGGCCGCTATGGCGAAGCTCCGTGAACGCGGCGTTCACGTGGTCGGGCCCGAGGAGGGCGCGATGGCCTGCAACGAATATGGCTTTGGCCGCCTCGCGGAGCCTGTCGCGATCCTGGCCGCGATCCAGGCCCTGCTGCAGCCGCCCCGGCCGTTGGCGGGCCGCCACGCACTGGTGACCAGCGGACCGACGCATGAGCCGATCGACCCGGTCCGCTACCTCGCCAACCGCAGCAGCGGCCGGCAGGGTCATGCGATCGCCGCCGCCTTGGCACGCATGGGCGCACGGGTGACCCTGGTGAGCGGCCCGGTCAATGTTCCAGACCCGCCCGGCGTCACGGTGCACCGGATCGAGACGGCCGAGCAGATGCTGGCAGCGTGCCTTGCTGCGCTTCCGGCGGACGTGGCAGTCTGTGCGGCTGCGGTCGCCGACTGGCGTGTGGCGGCCCCTGCTGCCACCAAGATCAAGAAGGCGCCGGGTACCGCCCCGCCCGATTTGGCGCTGGTGCCCAACCCGGACATCCTCGCGGCGCTTGCAGCCAGTGGACCGGACCGGCCGCGGCTGGTGGTCGGCTTCGCCGCCGAGACCGGCGACCTTCTGGAGCACGCCCAGACCAAACGCGTCCGCAAGGGCTGTGACTGGATCGTCGCGAACGACGTGCGGCCGGAGACCGGGATCATGGGCGGCGAGCAGAACGAGGTGCATCTGGTGACCGCGGCCGGGGTTGAGGCTTGGGCTCGCATGCCGAAATCCGACGTGGCCGTGCGCCTCGCGCAACGCATCGCCGAAGCGCTGGCATGACTGCGCCGATCGTGCGTTTTCGCCGGCTGGACGGCAACCATGACCTGCCTATCCCCGCCTATGCGACCGCCGGGGCGGCTGGATTCGATCTGCGCGCCGCGACTCCTGGTGATGGACCGCTAACCTTAGTGCCTGGCGAGCGCGCGCTAGTGCCGACCGGCTTCGCCTGCGCTGTCCCGCACGGTTACGAGATGCAAATCCGGCCGCGATCCGGGCTTGCGGTCAAGCACGGTATTTCTGTCGTCAACAGCCCCGGCACGGTGGACAGCGACTACCGCGGCCCGCTCATGGTCTGCTTGATCAATTTTGGCAACGAGCCGTTCACCATTCGTCGTGGCGACCGGATTGCCCAGGCCGTGATCGCCCCGGCGCCGCAACTGACGTTGGTAGAAGTTGACGACCTGGACTCGACAATCCGAGGCGAGAGCGGCTTCGGCTCGACCGGCGTCAAGTAGCCCGTTTTAGAGCCTTTTCCAATGGGACGGGATCGGAGAAAAGCTCTAGCCCTCTATTTTGGCAAGCATCTTTGTCCAATCGAAAGAGCAGGTCGATTGGACGATGCTCTAGGTATCGAAGCTGCCGGGCGAGCGCTGGCCGATCATCGCCATCAGCTCGCGCCGGGTTGCAGGGTCATTGCGGAAGGCGCCGAGCATCCGGCTGGTAACCATGCTGACGCCGGGCTTGTGCACGCCACGGGTGGTCATGCATTGGTGCCCGGCCTCGATGATTACACCGACCCCGAGCGGCTGCAGCACTTCATTGATGGTGGCGGCGATTTGCACGGTCAGCTTCTCTTGGATTTGCAGGCGCTTGGAATACGCGTCCACGACGCGGGCCAGCTTGCTTATACCCACCACACGGCGGTTCGGCAGGTAGGCCACGTGACAGCGCCCGATGATGGGCACCATGTGATGCTCGCAATAGCTCTCAAGCCTTATGTCGCGCAGCAGGACGATCTCATCATAGCCTTCGACCTCCTCGAACGTGCGCTCCAGCAGCGAGACCGGGTCGATAGCGTAACCGCCAAACAATTCTTTATATGAGCGCACGACGCGGTTTGGCGTGTCGCGCAGGCCCTCCCGCGTCGGGTCATCGCCGGCCCAGCGCAGCAGGGTGCGGACCGCGGCCTCGGCCTCCTCAACCGTTGGACGATCATCGCTGACCGAAGGCGTGAGGGCCGTACTAGGGCTTATGCTGTTCAAAATACTGAGCTTTCAAAAAGATGTACCCCCGGCCTGGATCGGGCGAGGCAGTTCATTGGTCCGGAAATGGTGCGGCATTCGTTGCTGGCAAGCCACGTCCCCGGGAGTGTGCCATCCGTCGCCCGGTCGCGTCCCTGGGCTATAACATTTCCGTGAGCATCATAGATATCGTAGTTTTTATATCGTATCAAAATGCAGTTGTTAATGTCCGTCAGCAGGGTGACAATATGTCAATTAAAACTTGGACAACCACAACGGGTTCATTCATGAACGCGCTCAACTGGTCTTCTGGCGATGCGCCGATTTCTGGGAATAACCTGTATATCCAGACCGGCACGGCAATATTGGCAAATCGGACATTTGGGTCTGCTGCCGTAGTCACGACCATTGGACTGATCGGCACCGCGGCTGCGACGGCGCCGATGCTGGTCCTACAGGACGTCACCCTCAAGAACGTCAAGCTCAGTGAGGCGCCGCCGCACTACGCGGGTCCCGTGCCCGGAAGCCCGCCGGGCTATTACTCGGCGAAGTACGGCGCGGTCTGGATCAAGGGCACGGTCACCAACGATGGCGGCATGATCGAGGGCGGCCGTGACAGCCTCGGACCGGCCACTGGGCTGAGAATCCTCCTGAACCCCGGGGCAGCGCTGATCAACAGGGGCACTCTGGCGGCATTTCCAGGCGGGCAGCTGACGATATCCGGGTCCGGCGCCGCCCAGGTGGAAAACGATGGCAGCATCAACGCGCTGGGCGGCAAGGTTATGATCACGACGCATTTGACCGGGGTGGGAAGTACCCTCGACCAGCACCTCTGGCGGCGGCGGTTACAGCGGCAGCGTCGAGATCAACGCCGCGGTCGATGCGGGTCAGACGTTCCACATCAGCCAGGGGGCGCTGCAGATCGACCAGCCGCTCAGCTTCCTGGGCAAGATCGACCTCGGCGTGCCGCAGCTCGCCGGGACGGTGCGCCTGGAGGCGCTCAACGCGGCGAACTGGGACGTGAAAGGCAGCTTGCTCGAGCTGTTCAACGCCGCCGGCGCCGCAATCGGCTCGCTGCAATTTACCACCCCGCAGAGCCGGGCGACGCTGGTGGTCAGCAACTTGGCGGATGCGGCATACGGCCACACCGTGAGCATCACCGCGAGCCACCCCTCCGGACCCGCCTCGAACAGCCTGAGCGTGCTGCCGTACCACGGCCATTGAAGTTTAGTGCAGGCTCCGGGCCTGGCTGGGGCTGTCGAGGCTGAAGCTCGGCACCTCGGCGTCAAAGGTCTCGCCGGTCGATGAGATCACCATGTGATAGACGCCGAACATGAAGCCCGAGGCGGTGTTGAGCGGCGTGCCCGAGGTATATTCAAACGCCTCCCCCGGGGCCAGCTTCGGCTGCTTGCCCACTACACCAGGGCCCTCGACGGTCTGCATCTGGCCGCGGGCGTCGGTGATGCGCCAGGTGCGGCGCAGCAACTGGACCCTGTCCGGACCCTGGTTCTCGATCCTTACCTGATACGCCCAGACCCAGGTGCCGGCGTCCGGATCGGATTGCTCGACCAGATAGGCGGTCTGCACGCTGACGACGACGCCCCTTGTGGTCGCGCTGTAATGCGGCGCCATGCTCCCGGCCTATTCCGCCGCCGTGCGGATGTCCCCATCGCGCAGCCGGTCCAGTGCCTGGGCTAGGTCGTCCGTGAGGTCAGCCACGTCCTCAAGCCCGACCGATAGCCGGACTACGCCGTCGGTGATGCCCAGCCGCGCGCGCTCCTCAGGGCCAATCCGCATATGCGTGGTCGTGGCGGGATGCGTCACCAGCGACTTCGAATCGCCAAGGTTGTTCGAAACGGCAATCAGCCGGAACGCGTTCATCGCCTGAAACGCCGCCGGTTTGCCGTCGGCCAGCTCAAACGCGACCAGCGTGCCGCCACCGCTCATCTGCGATATCGCCAGCGCGTGCTGCGGATGGTCGGCCCGGCCCGGGTACCAAACGCGCGACACCGCCGGGTGCCCGGCCAGCGTGTCGGCAATGATGGCGGCAGAGGCGCAGGCGGCGTGCACCCGCAGATGCAGCGTCTCCAGGCCCTTCAGCAGCAGCCAGGCGTTGAATGGCGACAGGCTCGGCCCGGTGTTGCGCAGGAACGGCTGCAGCGTGTCCTCGACCCAGGCCTTGCGGCCTAGCACGGCGCCGCCGAGCACGCGGCCCTGGCCGTCGATATGCTTGGTGCAGGAATACACCACGACATCGGCGCCGAGCTCGATCGGCTGCTGCAGCAGCGGCGTCGCGAACACGTTGTCCACGACGACGATCGCGCCGGCGGCGTGCGCCATGCGGCAGACGGCGCGCAGATCGACCATCTCGAGCATCGGGTTCGATGGGCTCTCGACCAGCACGAGGGCAGCCGGGCGGGACAGCGCCGCGCGCCAAGCGTCGAGGTCGGCGCCGTCCACGAACTCCGAGCCGATGCCGTAGCGGGGCAGCAGGGTCGAGACAATCCAGTGGCACGACCCGAACAGCGCGCGCGACGCCACGACGCGGTCGCCAGTTTTCAGGTGCGCCAGCATCGCGCTGTGCACGGCCGCCATGCCGGTCGCGGTGGCGCGGCAGGCTTCGGCGCCCTCGATGCCGGCGAGCCGGTCCTCCAGCATCGTGACGGTGGGGTTGCCGAACCGCGAGTATTGGTAGTGGCTGACGGCGCCGGTGAAGGTGTCCTCGGCCTGCTCGGCGGTGTCATAGACGAAGCCGGAGGTAAGGAACAACGCCTCCGAAGTCTCGCCATACGGGGTGCGGGCGGTGCCGCCGTGGACGAGCTGCGTGGCGGGGCGGTAGATGGGCATGGGCACGGGCCTCCAAACGGGGCCGTAGATGCCGACGGCGCCAGCGTGTGCCGGTCTGCCGAGGGCCTCTTTAGCGCGCTTATTTAACCTCGCCGCAATCCGGCCGGACAAATCACGAGGGGCATCCGCGCGATGCCAGGCATAGAGAGTAGGGTCAGGGGCGTTGCGCGGTCAACGGCGAATTCGTATAACGCTGCGGCGACCGGTCAGCGGGTGTAGTTCAATGGTAGAACGGCAGCTTCCCAAGCTGCATACGAGGGTTCGATTCCCTTCACCCGCTCCACAGATTTCAGCTATTAGAACCGCCGCAAGTCTTACACTCATAATTGAAGCGCTAACTAACGCGTCGGGCGCGCCGGCGTAACAGTGTAGTCGTAAAAGCCACGTCCCGTCTTACGGCCCAGCCAACCCGCCTCGACATACTTCACCAGCAACGGACAGGGCCGATACTTGCTGTCCGACAATCCCTCATACAAAACCTGCATAATGCTCAGACACGTATCCAGCCCAATGAAATCCGCCAGCTCCAGCGGCCCCATCTTATGGTTGGCGCCCAGCCTCAGCGCGCTGTCGATCGCAAGCACGCTGCCGACGCCCTCATACAGCGCATAGACCGCCTCGTTGATCATCGGCACCAAGATGCGGTTGACGATGAACGCCGGAAAATCTTCGGAAACCGCCGTTGTTTTATCGAGCTTGACCGCAAGCGCCTGCACGGCCTGGAACGTCGGCTCGTCGGTCGCGATACCGCGGATGACCTCAATGAGCTTCATGACCGGCACCGGGTTCATGAAATGCATGCCGATGAACTTCTCGGGCCTGTCGGTGCTGGCGCCCAGCCGGGTGATGCTGATGCTGCTGGTGTTGCTCGCCAGCATGCAGGACGGCTTCAGATGCGGCGTCAGCGACCGGTAGATGGCCCGCTTGACCTCCTCCTTTTCCGTCGCCGCCTCGATCACCAAGTCGGCGTCGGCAAAGCTCGCGTAGTTGCTGCTGGGCACGATCAGCGCCAGCGCGGCAGATTTCTGCTCCGCGGTGATGGCGCCCTTGGCGACCTGGCGGTCCATGTTGCGGGCCATCGTCGCCATCGCCTTGTCAAGCGCGTCCGGCTTCATGTCCAGCAGCACGACCGGGAAACCCGCCAATGCGCAGACATGCGCGATGCCGCTGCCCATCTGCCCGGCGCCGACCACTCCAACTGCCTGGACGGCCGGCGGCACAACCTGCAGGTCGGCGGTACCGGGCGATGGCAACAGGTCGATTTTCAAGAGGCGCGGCCCAGCTCGGCCTCAAGCTCCGGCAATGCGGTGAACAGGTCGCCGACAAAGCCGTAATCCGCCACCTGGAAAATCGGCGCGTCCTCATCCTTGTTGATGGCGACGATGACCTTGCTGTCCTTCATGCCCGCAAGATGCTGGATCGCACCGCTAATGCCGATTGCCAAATAGAGGTCCGGCGCCACGATCTTACCGGTCTGGCCGACCTGGTAGTCGTTCGGCACATAGCCTGCATCGACCGCCGCGCGCGACGCCCCGACGGCAGCGCCCAGCTTGTCGGCGATCGGCTCCAGCAGCTTGAAGTTCTCGCCGTTCTGCATGCCGCGCCCGCCGGAGATCACGATGCGCGCCGCCGTCAGCTCCGGCCGTTCACTCTTGGACAGCTCCGCCGAGACGAAGCGCGACGTGACGGCCAAGTCTGGCGCCGACACCGCTTCGATGGTCGCTGAACCGCCCTCGGCCGCCACTGGGTCAAAGCTCGCGGCGCGGATCGTCATGATCTTTTTGCTGTCGGACGACACGACGGTCGCCATCGCATTCCCGGCGTAAATCGGGCGGATGAAGGTGTCGGCGTCCACAATCCCGGCGACATCGCTGATCGGCTGCACGTCAAGCAGAGCGGCCACGCGCGGCATCACGTTCTTACCAGTGGCCGTGCTCGCCGCCATGATGTGGTCATGGTGCCCGGCCATCGAGACCAGCAGCGCCGCCAGCGGCTCGGCCAGACTATGCGCATAGGCCGGGCCGTCGGCCACGTGCACCTTGGTGACGCCCGGCAGCTTGGCGGCGGCGGCGGCGGCGTCGTCGATCCCCTGGCCGGTCACCAGCACGTGCACCTCGCCCAGCTTGGCCGCGGCGGCGACGGCGCTGCGGGACGGCTGCTTGATCAGGCCGTTATCGTGGTCGAGCAGGACAAGGGAGGCCATATTCAAATCACCTTCGCTTCGGTTCGCAGTTTCTGCACGAGTTCGGCGACCGAGCCTACCTTCACGCCGGCGACCCGGCGCGGCGGCTCAGCGACCTTCACCAGGCGCAGCCGCGGCGCCGGGTCCACACCGAGGTCGGCAGGCTTGATGGTCTCGATCGGCTTCTTCCGCGCCTTCATAATATTCGGCAGGCTGGCATAGCGCGGCTCATTCAAACGCAGGTCGGTCGTGACGATGCAGGGCATGTCGAGCTCCAGCGTCTCCAGGCCGCCGTCGATCTCGCGGGTGACGACCAGCTTGTCGCCCTCAATCGTGATCCGGCTGGCGAAGGTGCCCTGCGGCCAACCGAGCAAAGCGGCCAGCATCTGTCCGGTAGCGTTCATATCATCGTCGATCGCCTGCTTGCCCATGATAATCAGGCCGGGCTTTTCCTTATCGGCCAGCGCCTTCAACAGCTTGGCAACGGCCAAAGGCTGCAGCTCGACGTCGGTCTCAACTAAAATGCCGCGATCTGCGCCCATCGCCAGCGCGGTACGGATCGTCTCGGCACAGGCGGCAATGCCCATGGAGACCGCGATGATCTCGGTGGCGACGCCCTTTTCCTTCAGGCGCACCGCCTCCTCGACGGCGATCTCGTCGAAGGGGTTCATCGACATTTTGACGCCCGCCGTCTCGACGCCCGAGCCGTCGGCCTTGACTCGCACCTTCACGTTGTAATCGACGACGCGCTTGACGGGAACAAGGAGCTTCATGGGACTGCCATCGGGTTATGAGTGGAGCGGAAGCGCGCTTGGGCTGACCTGACCTCGCGGCCAAACACGGCACGGAACCGCAAAAAATTGGCTCGACCTTATGGGGCCAGCCATCGCGGTGTCAAACCTGTCAAGGCCCGGCATCAGCTCCGCAGCAGCGAAAGCAGGATGACGAACAGGACCAGCGCCACCGCCTGCAGCACGACACGCCAGCGCATTAGCGTGTTGGACAGCCGGGCATTCTCGCCGCCGCGCGCCAGGCCAATCAACCCGGCGAACAGCACCCCTAACGTCCCCAACATTGCCAAACCAACAAGAACTGTCAGCAGAGTCGTCATATACAGTACCCTAACATGATGTAGAGCTAAGCTTTTTCGCCGGGATGTCACCCCCGCTTCGGCATGCGCCTGTTGCAAGCGAAGTCAGCGGACCATTGAGGGCCATGTATTGACACGATTTCTACCGGGGTGTTGGACCCCGCCCATGCATCCGCGCATCCCGCCCATGATCACGCTGCTTGTCGCCTTGGTCCTCGCATCGCCCGGTTACGGCCAGATGACCGCAGCGCCTGCCCCGGCCGCTCTGGCCCCAGCCGCTTCAGCCCAGGCGCCTCCAAGTTTGGGGCCTCCGAGTCTGGAACCTGCGCAGGCGCAGCAAGTCCTGGACTTGCTGCGGGATGACAAGCGTCGGGCCGAGTTCACCACCGTGCTGGAGAGCCTCGCCAAAGCCGCGCCGGCTGTGGCCGGAACGCCCGCTACCCCGGCGGCGCCCGGCACCCCGGCCGCTCCGAGCCAAATCCTGCCGCTCAAACCGGATAGCCTCGGCGCCCAGGTCGTCGATCAGGCCGCGACCACGCTGGCGACCACCGGCACACAGCTCGCCGCCGCGGTGCGTTCGGTCAACGACCTGCCGCTGCTGTGGCGCTGGATTGCTACCCAGGCCAGCGACCCGGACTTCCGTGCCCGCGCGCTTGATGCGCTGCTGCGGCTCGCGGTCGTCATCGGCTGCGGCCTGATCGCCGAGTTTGCCGTCCTCCGCATGCTGCGCCGGATGCGCGCCGCCTTGAGTGCCTGGTCGCCCGCCATCGCCGACCCGGACGAGCCGTCCCCGTCCATGCCCGACCCGCTGCCGGCGGCGGCGCCCGAGACCGGCTTGGCCGCCGCCGAGGCCGGCGAGACCGAACGGGCGCAGCGCCATCTGCAGCTCAACCGGGCGATGGGCACCTTGCGGCGGCTGCCTTATCTGACCGGTCGGCTGCTGCTGGACCTATTGCCGATCGCCGCCTTTGCCGCCGTCGCCACCCTGCTGCTCGACACCAGCCTTGGCGAGCCCGCGATCACCCGCATCGCCATCCAGCAGGTGCTCGACGCCTACGTCGCGAGCCGCATGGTGCTGAGCGTCGCGACCATGCTGGTCTCACCGGCCTTGCCCCGCCTTCGGCTGCTGCATGTGTCCGACTGGGCTGCGGCCTTCCTGACCCGCTGGATACGCCGCATCCTGATTGTCGGGGTGACCGGCTATGTCGTGGCCGAGGTCGGGCTGCTGTTCGGCATGTATCAAACTGCGCATGACGCGTTGCTAAAGCTGTTCGCGCTCGCGGTGCATGGCTGCCTGATCGCCGCCGTGCTGCAGTCCCGGTCGCACGTGGCTGCACTGATCCGGGCTCCCCGGGGCCTACCTGGCGTGTGGGCGTCGCTGCTGAACCGGCTGGCCGACGTTTGGCACCTGATCGCCATCTTCTACCTCGCGGCCCTTTGGCTAGTTTGGGCAGTCGAGCTGCGCAACGGCTACGTCCGCCTCGTGCATTTCTTCCTGGTCACCTCGGCGATCCTGCTCGCCGCCCGGCTGGCGGGGATCGTGCTGATCGGCAGCCTTGACCGAACGCTGCGCTTCAGCCCAGAGCAATCGGCCCGCCACCCGGGCTTTGCCGAGCGGGCCATGATCTACCAGCCCGTGCTGCGCGCCGGCATTTCGACCGTGCTGGCGGTCCTCACCGTCGTGGCGCTGTTCGAAGCCTGGGGCCTCGGACCCGTCGATTGGCTGGTGCGCAACGGCCTGGGCGGGCGAGTCGCGTCGGCCATCACCGTCATCGTCGTGACCGTTGCATTGGCAGCGCTGGTCTGGGAGATCGCGAACGCCAGCATCGCGCAGCATCTCGCGCGGCTGGCTGCCGAGGCGCACCTGGCGCGCGCCGGCCGGCTCCGCACATTATTGCCGCTGCTGCGCACGATGCTGCTGGTCGCCGTCATGCTGATCGTGGCTTTGGTGGTCTTAAGCGAGCTGGGCATCAACGTGGCGCCGCTGCTGGCCGGCGCCGGGGTGATCGGCATCGCCGTCGGCTTCGGCTCGCAAAAGCTGGTGCAGGACCTCATCACCGGGCTGTTCCTGCTGCTGGAAAACGCGATGCAGGTCGGCGATATCGTCACGCTCGGCGGCCTGACCGGCACGGTCGAGGCGCTGTCGATCCGCACCATCCGCCTGCGGGCGCTGGACGGCTCCGTCCACATTGTGCCGTTCAGCGCCGTCACGACAGTCACCAACCAGACCCGCGACTACGGCTATGCGCTGCTCGACATCAGCGTGGGCCTGAACGAAGAGCCGGCCCGGGTCATCACGGTGATGCGCGACCTCGCGGCCGAGATGCGGCGCGACCCGAAATGGGCCTCGCTGGTTCTGGACGAGCTGGATGTCATGGGCATCGAGAAATTCATCGACACCGCTTGGGTGCTGCGCGTGCGGATGAAGACCCAGCCGGCGAGCCGCTGGTCAGTGGGCCGCGAGCTGAACCGGCGGGTAAAATTGCGCTTCGACGAGCTTGCGATCGAGAGTCCCCTCACCTCATACCGGGCGTTGAGCGCATTACCGGCGCCCGCGCCGGAACCGATCCAGGAAAAAGTAGCATGACCACACTCGAACTCTGGGCCGCAGCGCTGCGGGACCGCGGTTTCGTCTTCGCCCAGGCCCCGGCCATGATGGCGGCGCTGGAGGCGGCTGGGCTGTCAAACGCTGAGCTGTCAGACTGGGACGGTTTTGCCCGCACTTGGGATGATCTGGGCCTCGACACCTACATGGCCGACGGCGGCCGCTATCGAAAGCGCCGGCACGCCGCGTTCGCGGTCAGCGCGGCCGGCATCATGCGTAAGCCGGATCAGCCGCATTATCAAAGCCGCGATTATAATGCGCTGAACGGCGGCATTGCCCGCTGGTTCGACCCGGTGACCAACGCCGCTGCGGACTCCGCCGCATTCCAGGCGATCCTGCGCACCTGTCACACGCTGTTCGACGGCCTGACCCCCGCGCCGGCCTGGCACGTCGAGGCGCACCAGTTCCGCATCGAGGCCCGGCCCGGCCAGGCCGGGCAGCCTACGCCCGAGGGCATGCATCAGGACGGCGTGGATTGGGTGCTCGTTCTGATGATCGGAAGGGTCAACATCGCCTCGGGCACCACCAGCGTGCACGGCCTGGACCGCACGCTGCTCGGTAGCTTCACGCTCGCGGCGCCGATGGACGCGGCGCTGGTGGACGATCACCGCGTGTTCCACGGCGTGACGCCGGTGGCGCCGCTGGACCCGAACCATCCCGCCCACCGGGACGTCTTGGTGGTCACCTTCCGGCGGGAGACCCTGCCGCCTGTTTAGTCGTAGCTATGGTCAATCGCTGCGTAGCATGTAGCCGGCGCTGCGGACGGTTTGGATCAGGGCAAGGTCGAACGGCTTGTCAATCTTCTGGCGCAGCCGGGACACGTGCACATCGATCACGTTGGTCTGCGGGTCGAAATGGTAGTCCCACACGTTCTCCAGCAGCATGGTGCGGGTCACGACCTGCCCAGCGTGCCGCATCAGGAACTCCAGCAGGCGGAACTCTCGCGGCTGCAGGTCGATCTTACGGCCGCGGCGACGCACGGTGCGGGTCAGCAGGTCTAATTCGAGGTCGCCGACCACGAGCCGCGTCTCCGGCCCGGCCGCACGCCCCCGGCGCATCAGCGCCTCGACCCGGGCGAGCAGCTCGCTGAAGGCGAAGGGCTTGGTCAAATAGTCGTCGCCCCCGGCCTGCAGGCCCCGCACCCGGTCATCCACCCCGACCATCGCCGAGAGGAACAGCACCGGCGTCTGGTTATGCTGGGCGCGCAGGCTTTCCAATACCCCTAAGCCATCCAGCCCGCCGGGCAGCATGCGGTCCAGGATGATCGCATCGAACGGCTCGTTGGTCGCCAGCGCCAGGCCGTCATGGCCGTTGCCGGCCTGCGCCGTCTCATGTCCGGCCTCACGCAGGCCACTCAGCAGCATGCCCGCAACGTCTGTGTCGTCCTCCACCACCAGGATCCGCATCGCTCAGCTCGGTGCCTCCTGGAGGCGCCGGCCGACGGTGACGGGCAGCTCGAAGCTCTGCCCGCTGCGCCGGACCGACAGCTTCACAGCACTGCCGGGCTGTGCGGCGGCGACCGCGCGGATCAGGCCGCGGGCGCTGTCCACGTGGTCCCCGTTGACCGCCAACACGATGTCGCCCGGCCGCAGCCCAGCCCTCGCCGCCGGCCCGGTGCGGTCGATGCCCGCGATGACCACGCCGTTATTTGCCACCCGGGCGCCCGGCGCGTCCTGCACCGACACGCCGAGCCAGCCGCGGTCGATCCGTCCCTTGTCCCGCAGGTCCGCCACGATCCGGGTGGCGATCTCACTCGGGACCGCGAAGCCGATGCCGACCGACCCGCCGGTGGGCGACACGATGGCGGTATTCACCGCGATCACCTCGCCGTCCAGGTTGAACGTCGGGCCGCCGGAGTTGCCGGGGTTGATCGGCGCGTCGATCTGGATGAAGTCGTCGAACGGCCCGGCGCCGATGTCTCGCCCGCGCGCCGATATGATCCCCGCGGTGACCGAGCTGCCGAGGCCGAACGGGTTGCCCGCCGCGAGAATCCAGTCGCCCACCTCGACCGCTCGGCTGTCGCCCCATTTCACAAACGGCAAGGGGGTCGGGCTGCTGACCCGGATGACCGCGATGTCCGTGAGGTCGTCCGAGCCGATCAGCCGCGCCGGCAGCTCGGTCCCGTCGGCCAGCGCCACGGTGATGCGGTCGGCGCGGCCGACGACGTGGTTGTTGGTGACGATCAGCCCGCTCGGGTCGATGATGAAGCCCGAACCCGCGCCCAGCACCTGCTCGCGCCGGCCGCGGAACCGCTCGCGGAACTGCCGCTCGAATGGCGTGCCGCGCAGCTCGGGCGGGATCGCCGCGACGTCCGTAGGGCTGCGCCCCTCGCTGACGGAGATGTTGACCACGGCCGGCACCACGCGCTTCACCAGCGGCGCGAAGCTCATCGGCGCGCCGCCCACGGTGCGGAACGATCCCACCAACTCGGCCTGCGCCGGGAAGTTGGAACAGCCGGACAGCACGAGCGCCGTCGCAGTCAGGGCGGCGCGGATGCTGGGTTTCATCGATCGTGGCTCCTTCAAGGCGATTCCGCGGTTAAGATGGGGTTAAAAGGCCTGTTGCGAAAGCTCAATTGCTGCCCGGATCCTCCGGCCAGTCGTGCCGAGGGTAACGGCCGCGCATATCCTTGCGCGCATCGGCCCAGGCGCCGCGCCAGAACCCCGCGATATCAGCGGTGATCGCGATCGGCCGGCCCGCCGGCGACAGCAGCGCCAGCTGCAGCGGCACCCGCCCGCCCGCGAGGCTAGGCGTCGCGGCCAAGCCATAGAATGCCTGCGCCCGCGCGCTCGCCAGTGGCACCGGCTGCGCGTAGTCCACCGCCGCCCGTCCGCCCGGCAGTGCCAGGTGCGTGGGCAGGTCCCGGTCCAGCCGCGTGGCGTGCTGCCAGCCCAGCACGCCGCGCAGGATGGCGTGCAGATCCAGGCCCTCGACCTCCGACAAGCGCGACAGGCCCATCAAGTGCGGCGCCAGCCAACTTGCGACACCGGCGGCCAGCCCCGCATCCGAAAGGTCGGGCAAATGCGGGTCCAGCGCCCGCAGGCGGCCGGCGCGGGCCTGCAATTGTCGGGCGGCGTCGGTCCAGGGCAGCGCGTCCAGGCGGCGTCCCACGGCTTCGGCCAGCGCAGCCGCGGTGGCGGTGGGGTCTGCGGCGACGGTGCGGTCCTCCAGTACCAGCGCACCCAGCCGACGGCGGCGGCGCGACAGCACGGAGCCGGAGGCCGCGTCAAATCCGCTCTCGACGGTCTCGGTCACCTGCGCCTCCACGCTGGGCGGCAGGGCGGCCGGATCGATCGGCGCCGCGAGCCGGATGCGGGCGGAGGCCTTCAGGTCGAGGCTCGCCACCACCAGCAGCGGCGCGTCGGCCAGGCTGTCGGTGCGCGGCAGCTTGGCGCCGCCGCCGCCGGACAGCCGGAATGACCCCGGCTCGCTGCGCCGCTGCGCGATGCGGTCCGGGAACGCCGCCGCCAGCAGCGTGCCGGGATCGCCTGCGCGAGGACTGGATGCTCCGTCCGCTTTGGTGCCCAGCCGGCGCCGATACGCGGCGGATTGCTGCCGGATACGGCTGATGGCGCCACGGTCCACATCCCCGCCGCCGCCGGCCAGCGCGTCGAGGCGCAACTGCAGGTCCGCCGGCGCGTCGCGGCCACGCAGGGGATCGCGCTCCTCCAGCAACGCCGCCAAATCCGCCGCCAGCGCCCTTTGCCCGGGTCCATCCGCCGCCAGCATCATCGCCGCCAGACGCGGATGCGCGCCAAGCCCGGCCATGCGGTGCCCTTGCGGCGTGATGCGACCCTCCGCATCGATCGCGCCCAACCCAATCAGCAGCGCCCGCGCGGCGGCCAGTGCCCCGGCTGGCGGCGGGTCCGGGAATGGCAGGTCCGCCGGCGCCGTGCCCCAGGCGGCACAGTCGAGCAGCAGTCCGGACAGCTCGGCCTCCAGGATCGCCGGCCGGTCATACGGCGGCAGGCCGCGGTGCAGCGCCGTGGTCCAAAGCCGGATCGCCACCCCGGGCGCCTCGCGTCCGGCACGGCCGGCGCGCTGATCGGCGGCGGCGCGGCTGACGCGGAGAGTGGCGAGCCGGGTCAGTCCGGTCGAGGGGTCGAGCCGCGGCGATCGTCGCCAGCCGCCGTCGATCACGATGCGCACGCCCGGCACCGTCAGCGAGGTCTCGGCGATGCTGGTCGCCAGCACCACCCGGCGGCCCTCGGCGGGGCGCAACGCCAGGTCCTGCTGCGCGGGCGGCAGGTCGCCATGCAGCGGCAGCACCAGGGCGCCGCAGCCAACGAGCGCCGTCTCCGTCCGGCGGATCTCGCCCATGCCGGGCAGGAAGGCCAGGATGTCGCCCTCATGTTCCAGCAGCGCCGAACGGACGGCGCGGGCCATCGCCTCGGCCAAGTCGCGCACATCCGTCACGTCGCGCCCGGCGTGGCGCACATCGACCGGGAACATGCGGCCGGCGCTCTCGATCACCGGTGCGTCGAGCAAAGCGGATAGCCGGGCGCCGTCGAGCGTCGCCGACATCGCCAGCAGCCGCAGCTCGGGCCGCAGGACACGCTGCAGGTCGAGGCACAGCGCCAGCGCGAGGTCGGCCTCCAGCGCGCGCTCATGCACCTCATCCAGCAGCACGGCGGCGACGCCCTCCAGCGTAGGGTCGCCGTGCAGGCGGCGGACCAGCAAACCCTCGGTCACGACCTCGATCCGCGTGGCGGCGGAGACGGCGCTGTCGAGGCGGGTGCGATAGCCGACGGTCTGGCCGACGGGCTCGTTGATCAGCGACGCCATGCGGGTCGCGGCGGCGCGGGCGGCGAGGCGGCGGGGCTCGAGCAGCAGGATACGCCCGTCCTGGCGCCACGGGGCATCCATCAGCGCCAGCGGCACGATGGTGGTCTTGCCGGCGCCGGGCGGGGCGACCAGCACGGCGTTGGGCCGGCGCTCCAGCGCGTCCAGCAGGGCGGGCAGCGCCTCGGTGACTGGGAGGACGGGAAGCATGGGCGCAACCTTATGGCGGATTGGGAAGCCGCTCCTTATAAGAGAATGTGGCGCCAGGCGATGGCGGGGGGAGCTGGATGATGCGTGGCGGAGTGCTGGTGGCGGCTTTGGCGGTGATGCTGGCCCCGTCTGCGTACGCCTTGGAGAGCGCTGCCGTCAGCAGCCCGCGGCTTACCGCGACGCTGGTGTCCGATACCGACACGGTCGCGCCGGGCACGCCGCTGCATTTAGGGCTGCGGCTGCGCATCGCGCCGGGCTGGCACACCTATTGGCAGAACCCCGGAGATGCCGGGGCGCCGCCCGAGCTGACCTTGACCTTGCCGGAGGGCGCCAGCGCCGGTCCGATCGACTGGCCGGCGCCACGGCGCATGCCGGAGGGGCCGCTGATGACCTATGGCTACACGGGCGAGGTCCTGCTGCCGCTTACCGTGACGCCCGGCGGCGGACCGCTGCGCATCGAGGCCGCCGCTACCTGGCTGGTGTGCGAGCGGATCTGCGTGCCGGAGGAGGGGCGCTTCACCCTCGACCTGCCGCCCGGCAGTCACAGCTCGTCGGCGGAGGCGCCGCTGTTCACCGCCGCCGCTGCTGAGACGCCGCGCCCATCCCCATTTGAAGCGCGCGTCGCCCCCGACGGCACGTTGTCGCTGTCCGGGGCCGGATTGTCGCCGGCCGCCGTGCGCGATGCCTGGTTCATCCCTGCCGCGGCGGGTGCGATTGAACCCGCGGCGTCCCAGAAGCTCAATGTCGCTGAGGGCAGGGTTGCGCTGGGGCTGAAGCCGGGACCAGCGTTCAGCGAACAGCCCAATTTGGGCGGTGTCGTCGTGCTGCAGGACCCCAGCGGTCAAGAGAGCGCGCTACAGGTGACGGCATTGCCCGGTCCGGCCGCGTCGCCGGCGACGCCGCTTTGGCAGACGCTGCTGCTGGCGGCGCTGGGCGGGCTGATTCTGAACCTCATGCCCTGCGTGTTCCCGGTGTTGGCGATGAAGGCGATGGCGATCGCCCGCATGTCCGGCGCCGAGCGCGGTGCGGTGCGGGCCCATGCTCTGTCCTATACGCTGGGCGTGCTGGTGGCGTTCGGGGCGCTCGGCGGGCTGCTGGCCGGCGTGCGTGCGGCTAGCGGCGCGGTCGGCTGGGGGTTCCAGTTCCAGTCGCCGGTGTTCGTGGCGGCGCTGGCCTGGGTGCTGTTCGCCGTCGGGCTGAACCTCTCGGGCGTGTTCGGCGTCGGCGCCAGGTTGGCGGGAGCGGGGCAGGGGCTGGCGGCGCAGGGCGGCCACTCCGGCAGCTTCTTCACCGGGCTGCTGGCGGTGCTGGTGGCGACGCCGTGCACCGCGCCGTTCATGGGGGCGGCGATCGCGGCGGCGCTGGCGGCCCCCGTCTTAGTGACGCTTGCCGTGTTCTTGGCCATGGGTTTCGGCCTCGCTGCGCCCTACGTCGCACTCGCCGTGGTGCCCGGCGTGGCGTGCATCCTGCCGCGGCCCGGCGCCTGGATGGACGTGCTGAAGGGCGCACTGGCGTTTCCGATGTACGGCGCGGCGGTTTGGCTCGTGTGGGTCATCAGCCTGCAGGCCGGACCCTCCGGCGTGCTGGCGACCATGGCCGGCATGCTGCTGGTGGCGCTGGCCGCTTGGTCGCTTGGCCTGGCGCAGGCGGCGGGCCGACACGGGCGCCGGCTGGGCGGGGGCGTGGCCCTGGCCGCGGCGCTCGGCGCGGTCGTGATCCTGACCAGCATCGCCGCGACACCAGTCGCCACCGCACAAGCCGCTGCGGCGAGCGAGGGCGTCGAGCCGTTTTCCGCTGCACGGCTCACCGCGTTGCGCGGCGAGGGCCGCCCGGTGTTCGTCAACATGACCGCCGCCTGGTGCGTGACCTGCTTGGTGAACGAGCGTGTGGCGCTATCGCCCATAGCCGTCCGTCAGGCCTTCGCCGACCACCATGTTGCCTACCTGAAGGGCGACTGGACGCGCGGGGACCCGGAGATCACCAGCTTCCTGCGCAGCCATGCCCGGGACGGCGTGCCGCTTTACGTGCTGTATCCCTCAGGGGCGGCAGCGCCTTCAATCCTGCCGCAGATCCTGACGGAGAGCGCCATGCTGGACCAGCTTGGCAAGCTTGGGGGCTAGAAACCCGGCCCTGCCTTAAAATCGACATGACGCATACTCAACTATGAGGGCATTGGGGCCTAAAGCCCTGTCACAAACGTCAGGTGTCAGCATGACCCGCACCGGTCGCATCCTCACAGCACTCCCAGTTTTAGCATTGATGGCGCTCGCGCCCGCGATTGCGAACGCGCATGATTTCTATCGCGGCGGCTACGGCGGTTACCGCGGCTACGGCTATGGTCACCGCGGTTTCGGTGGCGGCGCGATCGTTGGGGGCGCCCTGCTAGGCCTTGGTTTGGGCGCGGTGATTGCCAGCCAGCCGCGCTATTATGCGCCGCCGCCGGTCGTCTATGCCCCTCCGCCGGTCTATTACCCACAGCCCTACTATGCGGCGCCGGCCTATGCCGCACCCGGATATTATCCGCAGCCCGGCTATTACCCGCCCGGCTACTATCCTCGCTAAGCCAAAAGGCTGGCCCTTACGGGCCAGTCGGTCTCGTCACCCAATCCGGACCCGGACGCTGCCAACGCCGTCCACGTTGCCCTCCAATAGATCACCGCGCTGCACCGCGCCCACTCCCTCGGGCGTGCCGGTGAAGATCAAATCCCCGGCCTCAAGCCGCACCAGCTTGGACAAATAAGCGATCGTCTCTGGGACGCTCCAAATCAGCTTTGCAACGTCGCTCGACTGCCGCACCGCGCCGTTTACCCTGAGCTCGATACCGCCCGGCGTCACGCCTTTTGCCGGCACCAAGTCGCCGATCGGCGCCGAGTGGTCGAAACCTTTGCCCATATCCCAAGGCCGCCCGGCTTTTTTTGCTTCGCCCTGCAGGTCGCGCCGGGTCATATCAAGCCCTGCCGCGTAGCCCCAAACATGGCGCATCGCATCGGCTACGCTGATGTCCTTGCCGCCGGACTGCAGCGCCACGACCAGCTCCATTTCGTGGTGCAGATCGGCTGTCATGCTGGGGTATGGCATGTCCGCGCCGCCGGTCAGCACGGCGTCGGCAGGTTTAGTGAAGAAGAACGGCAGTTCGCGGTCCGGGTTGTGCCCCATCTCCCGCGCATGTTCGGCGTAGTTGCGGCCGACGCAATAGATGCGCCGTACCGGAAACGCGCCGCCCCCGGCGACGGGCACGGCGGCTTGGATGGGCGGCGATATCACATAGTCGGGCATGGCTGGCATCCTGGTGTTGCAGGGCCAAAGCCTACGCGCCTGCAGCAACGGTAAAAAGGGGTCGCCAACCCGGGGCGCATCCGGTATCGCCGGGGCGGGATTGCGGGAACGTCGAATGGTCGTCACAGGCTCAAAATCGCTTTACATCCAGGTGCTCGTCGCCGTCGCCGCCGGCGTCGCTTTGGGACACCTCTACCCGCAGGTCGCCATACAGATGCAGCCGCTGGGCGACGCCTTCGTGCGCCTGGTGCGGATGCTGATCGCGCCGATCATCTTTCTCACCGTCGTCGTCGGCATCGCCAAGCTGACCAACACCGCAGGCGTCGGCCGCATCGGGCTGAAGGCGATTCTGTATTTCGAGGTGCTGACCACGGTCGCCATGGTCGTCGGCCTGATCGTCGGCCACTTGTTCCAGCCCGGCCTTGGGGTGAACGCCGATCCCAAAAGCCTCAGCGCCGGCGCGGTCGCGCGCTTCATCGACCCGAAAGCCAGCCCGACCACCACCGAGTTCCTGCTCAACATCATCCCGGACCAGATCTTCAATGCCTTCGCCAAGGGCGAAATCCTGCCGGTGCTGTTCTTCGCCGTGCTATTCGGCGTGGCGCTCGCCAAGGTGGGCGAGAAGGCCTCAGGCCTGGTTCACGCCCTCGACCAGCTCGGCGCCGCGTTTTTCGGCATGGTGTCGCTCGTCATGCGCGTGGCGCCGCTCGGGGCGTTCGGGGCCATGGCCTTCGCCATCGGCCGCTACGGGATCGGCACGCTCAGCAACCTGCTGTATCTGATGCTCGCCTTCTATGCGACCTGTGTCGTCTTCGTGCTGGTCGTGCTGACCGCCGTCATGGCGTATTGCCGCCTCAGCTTGTTCCAGCTCCTACGCTACTTGAAGGAAGAGTTTTTCATCGTCCTCGGCACCTCCTCGTCCGAGGCGGCGCTGCCGACGCTCATGGAAAAGCTCGAGAACCTCGGCTGCTCCCGCCCGCTCGTCGGCTTGGTCGTGCCGCTCGGCTACGCCTTCAACCTTGACGGCACCAGCATCTACTTCACGATGGCGATCGCCTATATTTCGCAGGCGCTCAACATCCCGCTCGGCCTCGGCGAGTGGGTCGGCATCCTCGGCGTACTCCTACTGACCTCCAAGGGCGCCGCCGCCGTCACCGGAGGCGGCTTTATCACCCTGGCGGCAACGCTCGGCACGCTGGCAGGCAAGCTCCCGGTCGAAGCGATCGTATTGGTGTTCCCGATCGACCGCTTCATGTCGGAGGCGCGGGCGATCACCAACCTGTTCGGCAACGCCGTCGCGACCATTTTCGTCGCTCGGTGGGAGGGTCAGCTCGACTACGACCGTGCCCGCGCCGTGCTCGCGCAGCATACCGCGCCCGAGGTGCTCAGCCGGGTCTAGCGCTCCGAGGTCGTAAACGTCACCAGCAGATTGTTGGCCGGCATCGCCGTGATGGCCTGCGGCCCGAACCCGGCCATTGCCGCAAGCGCTGTCACATCCTCCAGCCGGCGCAAGCCCCAGGCCGGGTCACGCGCGCGAAGGCCCGCGTCGAACGCCGCGTTGGACGGAGCGGTCGGCACGTCGTCCCGCAGGAACGGGCCATACAGCACCAGCAGCCCACCCGTCCGCAGCACCCGGCCGGCGCCGGCCACCAAGCCTTGCGCCGCGGCCCATGGCGCGATGTGGATCATATTGATGCACACCACGGCGTCAGCCTGCAGCGCCGGCCAGTCCGGCAGGGCCGCATCCAGATCGAGCGCCGGACGCACATTCGGCAGGCTGTTGCACCAGGCGTCGATGCTGGCTCGCGCCTCTGGGTTGGGGTCGCTCGGCTGGAACTCGAAATTGGGCAGCGCGGTCGCGAAATGCGCCGCATGCTCGCCGCTGCCGCTCGCGATCTCCAGCACCCGGCCGGCGATCGGCAGTCTTGCGCGCAGTCCGGCCAGAATGGCGTTACGGTTGCGCTCCACGCTATGAGACGACCGCCTGGCGTCCATGGGGCCCCTCGCGAGTATAGTTCGAGACCTTGTGCCCGCCCGGTGTCGCGTGTCAAACCGCAACGATGGACCCCATCCTCGCCATCCACGGCGGCGCCGGTACCATGCCGCCCGGCAGCATGGACCCAGCCGCCTACCGCACCGGCCTGCATCACGCTTTGATGGCTGGACACAAAGTGCTCGCGGCGGGCGGTCCGGCGATGGAGGCCGTCACCGCCGCGGTCGTCGCGCTGGAGGACGATCCGCTGTTCAACGCCGGCCGCGGCGCGGTGTTCACCCGTGACGGACAGCACGAGATGGACGCGGCTGTGATGGACGGCGCGACCCTCGGCATCGGCGCGGTCGCCGGCATCTGCGGCCCGCGCAACCCCGTGCTGGCCGCCCGC
Organism: uncultured Alphaproteobacteria bacterium; assembly: GCA_963850595.1. Lineage (GTDB taxonomy): Bacteria > Pseudomonadota > Alphaproteobacteria > Acetobacterales > Acetobacteraceae > CAHJXG01. The sequence goes on from CAWKLS010000002.1 coordinate 276,267, forward strand.
GCCGTCATGGAACACTCGCCGCACGTCCTGCTGGCCGGTCCCGGCGCGCTCGACTTCCTGCGCGCCCACGGGGTGGCCTTCGCGGAACCCGGGTATTTCGACACGCCCGGCCGTTGGGAGGCGCTGCGGACGATGCTGGCGGCCGAGGCGAGCTGCAGCGCCGATCTGGACGACGCCGACCGGCACGGGACCGTGGGCGCGGTGGCGCTGGACCGCTTTGGCAACCTCGCCGCCGCCACCAGCACCGGCGGCATGACCGGCAAGCTGCCCGGCCGCGTCGGCGACACCCCGCTGGCCGGTGCCGGCACCTGGGCGGACGCGGCCTGCGCCGTCTCGGCGACCGGGCACGGCGAGAGCTTTATCCAAATTGCCGCCGGGCATGAGCTTTCGGCCCAGCTGCGGCTGGCGCATGAGGATCTCGATACCGCTGCGGCTGCGGTCATGGCGGCATTGGCGGCTGTCGGCGGCACCGGCGGCTTCGTGGCAATTGACCGCACTGGGCGCGTGTCGCTGCCGTTCAACACCCGCGGCATGTATCGCGGCGTCGTGCACGCGGACGGCGCCGCCTGGACCGGCATCTACCAGGAAACCCTTCAGGCTTGGTCCTGAAGGGCTGGTGTGTTCGTTCAGCGCTTGTGCCGCGCTGTCCCACTCGCTACCTCTGATTTGTTTCGCAGCAAGTTAGGGGAAGCAGCATGGGCTATCGGGTCGCGGTTGTCGGCGCCACGGGTGCGGTCGGGCGCGAGATCCTGAAGACCTTGGCCGAGCGGGACTTTCCAGTGACTGAGGTCGCTGCCGTCGCCTCCGCCCGCTCCACTGGGCAGGAGGTCAGCTTTGGCGATAAGGCGGTGCTGAAGGTCAAGAACCTCGACACCTTCGACTTCGCCGGCTGGGACATCGGGCTGTTCAGCCCCGGCGCCAGCGTCTCCGCCGTGCACGCCCCGCGCGCTGCCGCGGCCGGGTGCCTGGTGATCGACAACACCAGCCAGTTCCGCATGGAGCATGACGTGCCGCTGGTGGTGCCGGAGGTCAATCCCGAGGCACTGCACCGCATCCGCCGCGGCATCGTCGCCAACCCGAACTGCTCGACGATCCAGATGGTGGTAGCCCTCAAGCCGCTGCACGACCGGTTCCGCATCAAGCGCGTCGTGGTCTCGACTTACCAGTCCGTGTCGGGCGCGGGCAAGGAGGGTATGGACGAGCTGTGGGCGCAGTCCCGCGCCATGTATGTGAACGATCCCGTCACCGCGCAGGAGTTCACCAAGCCCATCGCCTTCAACTGCATCCCGCACATCGATAAGTTCATGGAGGACGGCTCGACCAAGGAAGAGTGGAAGATGGCGGTCGAGACGCGTAAGATCCTGAGCGCCGACATCCTGGTGCAGGCGACGTGCGTGCGGGTGCCGGTGTTCATCGGCCACAGCGAGGCCGTCACCGTCGAGTTCCATGAGCCGGTGACCGCCTCCGACGCGCGCGCCATCCTGCGCGAGGCGCCGGGCGTCGTGGTCATGGATACGCGCGACGACGCGGGCTACATGACCCCCGCCGACTGTGTGGGCGAGGACGCGGTGTTCGTGAGCCGCATCCGCCGCGACCCGACGGTGGAGCACGGCCTTTCGTTCTGGTGCGTGTCGGATAATTTGCGCAAGGGCGCCGCACTGAACGCCGTGCAGATCGCCGAGGTCGTGGTGGCGCAAGGGCTGCTGAAGAAGGTCGCCTGACAGCCCCAAGATGGAACGCCGATACGGGCTGCGTGGAGTGCTTGGCGGGAACCCGTGCCCTTGGTTGACCATTCTTTGACCCTGCCCACTTCTGGGCATAGGAACATGCGGATATCGACCGCACGGAGCTGACAATTCTATGGCCGCATTATGAAAGATGTTCGGGACGCGCTGATGGTGGCCTACACCAGCGACGGTAAGATGGTGCGTCGCCCGCTGTCGCCACATCTGCAGATCTACACGCCGCAGATGACGTCGATTTTGTCGATCATGAACCGTGTGACCGGGATTGCAGTTTCTGTCGGGACACTTCTGCTGGTCTGGTGGCTGATTGCTGCTGCCAGTGGTCCCAGTGCGTTCAACACGGTCCAGGGCTTTATTGGGTCACCCATTGGTCTGTTCGTGCTGTTCGGCTGGACGGTGTCGTTGTTCTTCCACTTCTTCAACGGTATCCGGCATCTGGCGTGGGACGCTGGGTTTGGCTTTGACCTCCCGCAGACCTACGCCACCGGCTGGGCGGTGCTCATCGCTACGGCAGTGAGCAGCGTGCTGGTCTGGGCCGTCGGCCTTTGGCTGCTGGGGCACTGAGACATGCGTGAAAGCATTTCGATCAATGTGCGGCGCAGCCAGCTTGGGCGCGCGCGGGGTGTGGGCGCCGGGCATTCCGGGGTTGAGCATTGGCGAGTTGAGCGGATCACCAGCATCGCTCTAGTGCCGCTGACGCTCTGGTTCATCTACGCGATGCTGCACTTGGTGGGTGCGCCGCAAGTAGCTGTCGCGGCCTGGGCCAGCAATCCGATCAATACGGCCATGCTGCTGGTGCTAATCGTTATCACCTTTCATCATATGCACCTGGGCCTGCAGGTCGTGTGTGAGGACTATGTTGCCAACAAGTGGCAGATGACTTTGATGATCCTGGGCGCCAAGTCGGTGTCACTGGTGCTCGGGCTGATGGCCAGCGTTGCGGTGCTGAAGCTGGCCCTATCCTAATTTGCGATTGGCACCATATCCGGTGCTACTTCTCTTGAGGCAAGCCAAATGAACGCGATCACGATGCCGTCGGCACGGGCCTATAACGTCATCGACCACACCTACGACGTCGTCGTGGTCGGAGCGGGTGGCGCTGGGTTGCGCGCGACGCTCGGGATGGGTGCGGCTGGGCTGCGAACCGCGTGCCTGACCAAGGTGTTTCCAACCCGCAGCCACACCGTCGCGGCGCAGGGCGGCATCGGCGCCGCACTCGGCAATATGGGCGAGGACGACTGGCGTTGGCACATGTACGACACCGTGAAAGGGTCGGACTGGCTCGGCGACCAAGACGCGATCGAATACATGTGCCGTGAGGCCATTCCTGCGGTTTATGAGCTTGAGCACTACGGTGTGCCGTTTAGCCGCACCGAGGACGGCCGCATCTATCAGCGCCCGTTCGGCGGGCACATGAAGGACTACGGCAAGACCCCGGCTATGCGCGCCTGCGCCGCCGCCGACCGCACTGGGCACGCCATCCTGCATACGTTGTATCAGCAGAGCCTGAAGCACGAGGTCGAGTTTTTCGTCGAATACATCGCCCTCGACCTGATCATGGATGAGGAGGGCGCCTGCCGCGGCGTCATGGCCTGGTGCCTGGAGGACGGGTCGATGCACCGCTTCCGCGCGCAGAACGTCGTGCTCGCCACGGGCGGCTATGGCCGTGCCTATTTTAGCTGCACCAGCGCGCATACCTGCACTGGCGACGGCAACGGCATGGCGATCCGCGCCGGCATCCCCATGCAGGACATGGAGTTTGTGCAGTTCCACCCGACCGGCATCTACGGCTCCGGCTGCCTGATCACCGAGGGCTCGCGCGGCGAGGGCGGCTATCTCACCAACTCCGAGGGTGAGCGCTTCATGGAGCGTTACGCGCCGACGGCCAAGGACCTCGCCAGCCGTGACGTGGTGTCGCGTTCGATGACGCTGGAGATCAACGCCGGCCGCGGCGTCGGTGCAAACAAGGACCACATTCACCTGCATCTGGAGCACCTCGGCGCTGAGTTGCTGCATGAGCGGCTGCCGGGCATCAGCGAGACCGCAAAGGTGTTCGCCGGCGTCGATGTGACGAAGGAGCCAATTCCGGTATTGCCGACCGTGCACTACAATATGGGCGGCATTCCGACGAACTATCGCACCGAAGTGCTGCGCCCGACGGCGAAGGACCCGGATGCAGTTGTGCCCGGCCTGATGGCTGTGGGTGAGGCCGCCTGCGTCTCCGTGCACGGCGCCAACCGGCTCGGCACCAACTCGCTGCTTGACCTCGTGGTGTTCGGCCGCGCCGCCGCGCACCGAGCGTCCGAAATCTTCAAGCCCGGCGCCAGCCAGGCGCCGTTGCCGCCCCGCTCCGGCGAAGCGACGCTCGACCGTTTCGACCGCACCCGCAACGCCAGCGGCGGCACCAAGGTCGCGGCCATGCGGTTCGAGCTGCAGAAGGTCATGCAGTCGCACGCCGCGGTCTATCGCAACAGCGAGAGCCTGAAGCAGGGTGTGTCGAAGATGCAGGGCCTGTGGTCCGGCATGGCCGACATGCAGGTGAGCGATCGGTCCTTGATTTGGAACAGTGACCTGGTCGAGGCGCTGGAGTTCGACAACCTGATGGGCAACGCCATGACCACGATGGTGAGCGCCGAGACCCGGCATGAGAGCCGCGGCGCCCATGCCCATGATGATTTCCCTGATCGCGACGATGGCGAGTGGATGAAGCATACGCTGGCCTGGTGCGACACCAACGGCAAGGTGGACCTGGGCTACCGCGAGGTGAAGATGCAGACGCTGACCAATGAGGTCTCTGTGTTCCCGCCAAAGAAGCGCGTTTACTGATCGAAAGAAGCAACAACGATGGCTACCTTCACGCTGCCTAAGAACAGCAAGATCGGCCAGGGTCAGACCTATAAGGCTGCGCCGGATGCGACCCGGACCAAGCAGTTCAAGATCTACCGCTGGAACCCCGATGACGGCGCAAACCCGCGCATCGACACCTATGAGCTCGACCTCGACAAGGTTGGGCCCATGGTGCTGGATGCACTCATCTATATTAAAAACGAGGTCGATCCGACCCTGACGTTCCGCCGGTCCTGCCGGGAAGGCATCTGCGGCAGTTGTTCGATGAACATCGACGGCGGCAACACGCTCGCTTGCCTCAAGGCGCATGACGAGGTCGATGGCGCCGTGCGCATCTACCCGCTGCCGCATATGGCTGTGGTGAAGGACCTAGTACCCGACCTGTCGCAGGCCTACGCCCAGCTTCGCAGCATTGAGCCTTGGCTGAAGTCCGACACCCTGCCGCCGCCGGATGCGGAGCGGCTGCAGAGCAAGGAGGAGCGCGCCAAGCTTGATGGCATGTGGGAGTGCATCCTGTGCTTCTGCTGCACGACGTCATGCCCGAGTTATTGGTGGAACGGCGACCGCTATCTTGGCCCGGCCGTGCTGCTGCAGGCGTATCGCTGGATCGCAGACAGCCGCGACGAATACACCGGGAGCCGGCTGGACGATTTGGAAGATACCTATAAGCTGTATCGCTGCCACACGATCATGAATTGCACGAAGACCTGCCCCAAGGGCCTGAATCCCGCCAAGGCGATCGGCGAGATCAAGCAGCTCTTGGTCGATCGCAAGGGCTGACGCACGGCGGTCGTGCAAGGTGGCATTCAACGGTACGCTCGAAACCAGGCTCGGTCGCACAGACGCTTGGCGCGATAGTCTTCTGGTTGACCACGCCGTGTTCCGCACGGTGTGGACCAACTTTGCCGAAGTCATTCCCGGGCGGCTCTATCGGTCGAACCATCCGACACCACGCCATCTGGCGGCTGCGGCCCGGAAGTTTGGCTTACGGACGCTCGTCAATTTGCGTGGCCATCGGAAATGCGGATCGGACGCGTTATCGCGTGAGGCAGCGGCACGCCTAGGGCTTATTCACGTTGACATGGCATTCGAAAGCCGTGGAGCGCCGCACCGTGAGCGCATCCTGCGTTTTGCCGAAATCTATCGCACCCTGCAGACCCCGGCATTGATGCATTGCAAGTCCGGTGCCGACCGGGCTGGTCTCGCGTCCGGTCTTGCCATTATGTTCGAGGGCGGCACCGCGGCCGAAGCGCTTAAGCAGCTTTCCTGGCGTTTCGGCCATTGGAGCCGTGCCCGCACTGGAGTGCTCGACGCATTTTTCGTACGCTATGCCGCCGACGCCGAAGGCCGGCTGCCATTCCTGGATTGGGTACGAAGCGAATACGACGAGGCCGCGCTGAAACGCGACTTCGTGGCCGGTGGGCTCAGCAGTTTCATCACCGACCGCGTTCTGCGGCGCGAGTAGCCTAAGGGCAGCACCGGAAACAAGTGCTTCAGCACTCCGGGAGAGCTCCCCGTCAAAACAAGCCCTAAGCCGCGCGCGTCAGCCGTTTCATGAACGCGGAGACCTTGTGCCGGCGCATCTCATAACGCGCCTTCTCGTCCGTAGTCATCCAGTTTAGCTGTATGACATAGCGGCGGCCGACGAATTGCTTATGGCCGTGCCAGGTCGTCGGACCATTCGGGAACACAAGCAACGTGCCATTGACCGGCGGCACCTCGACGGCAAAATCCTCTATGTCGTCAGGGCCGCGTAGCAGGCGCAGGCATCCTTCCTGCTTTGCCCAGGCCTCAGTGTCGGGATTGAGATACAGCAGCACCGTAACCCGCTTTGCCGTGCTGTCGCAGTGGATACGGCCGTCTTTCTCGCGCGACTGGCCACGCAAAGTGACCATGACCGGCGCGTCGTCCAGCGCCAGCCCGAACTTCTTGTCGATCGCCTTGCGGAATCTGACGCCTGCCAGCTCGGTCATCAAAGCCTGGGCGGCCTCTCCAAGCCGCAGCCCCTCAACCGGGAACGATCCGCCTTTGCTGAGCGCCGGCAATCCTTGGACCACCGGTCCGAGCAAGGGCGTCGGCACAAATTGCGGAATCACGACGTGGGTGAACGGGTCGCTGGCAATCGGGGTGGTCGCCAAGGCCGCGTAGTCTAATTCCATCATGGGCCGAAACTAGGCGGCCCGGCCCAGCGGTTCAACCATCGTGCACACGGGCCTCAGGTGCGCGGATCGCGGAGCGCCCGCAGCACGCCGCTGGTCGATAAAAACTCCGCGCATTTTAGCCGACCGTCGCAGCAAGGCTCCGGCGTCGTGCGCGTCGCCACGCGCGTCCAACCTTCATAAGCGCAGGTGTAGAGTTGCTTTGTTACCGGGGTGCGGTATTCGACCGCCATGGCTGAGCCGACGACACCTAGGATTATCAACATTACCGCCGGTATCATCCGCATGGCCTGTCTCTCCCCAAGGTTGCTTTTGTCGGCCTAAACGGCCGCCCAATCCAGAGAATGATTGCTAACTCGCAATTTCTTGATCTGTGGCGTCAAAGCCACAGTCGCCCACCATACCCCAGCGATCGATCCGGAGCCATCGCATGAACCCATCTTTCGATGCGGCCCGAGCCGCGGGGGATGCGGCCCAACCCGCCGGGCCGCTCGCGGCGTATCGCGCCCGCCTCGCCTCGGGAGAGGTCGGCACCGATCCGTCCCAGGCTCTGGTCGCCGAACGCCTGCAGGCGTTGTGGACGCAGCTCCGTGGCTACTCGGCGGACCAACCGGCCGAGGAGCCCGGGTTCTTCGGCCGGATGTTCCGCAAGCGGCGCGACGACATGCCCGAGGACTTTCCGCACGGCCTCTATCTCGTCGGCGACGTCGGCCGCGGCAAAAGCATGCTGATGGATCTGTTCTTCGACGCCGCCGACGTGCCGCGAAAGCGCCGCATCCATTTTCACCAGTTCATGCAGGAGGCGCATCAGCGCATCTACGCCTGGCGCCGCGCCCCGCACCGTTTGGCTGATCCGCATTCGGACGACCCAATCCCGCCGCTCGCCGACACGATCGCCGCCGAGGCGTCGCTGTTGTGCCTCGATGAGTTCCAGGTGAACGACGTCGCCGATGCCATGATCCTCGGCCGGCTGTTTAAGGCATTGTTCGCCCGCGGCGTCGTGGTCGTCGCCACCAGCAATACCCGGCCGGACGATCTGTTCGCTGGCCAGCCCGGGCGAGACGCCTTCCTGCCGTTCATCGCATTGTTGAAACGGCATCTCGACGTGCTGGTCATGGCGGGCAGCCGCGACTGGCGCCGTCAACGGCTGCGCGGCATGCCGACCTGGCACGTGCCGGTGGACGACCGTGCCGACCGCGCGCTGGACGCAGCATTTCACGAGCTGACCTTCGGCGCCAAGGCCCGGTCGGAGCGGCTGATGGTCATGGGCCGCGTTCTCACCATACCATTGGCGGCGCGAGGGGTCGCGCGGTTCGACTTCGACGCGCTGTGCGGACAGCCGCTGGGTGCCGGCGACTACCTGGCGCTGGCGACGCACTACCAAGCCCTGGTGCTGGACGGCGTGCCCCGGCTGTCGCCCGACAATTACGACCTCGCCCGGCGTTTCATCGTGCTGATCGATGCGCTTTATGACCATCGGGTCAAGCTGGTCGCCAGCGCCGAGGCGACGCCGGACCAGCTCTATGAACGCGGCGAGGGCGCCCGGGCCTTCGAACGCACGGCGTCACGGCTGGAGGAGATGCAGAGCGAGGAATACCTCGGATTGCCGCACCTGACTTGATCCAGTGTGGCGGATCGGTCGCAGGGCCTTCCCGTCATTGAGGCGACACCGGCTTGTCATCCCGTCGTCATGGCCCTTGAGGCATATCCTGTCGTCGTTTTGAGCGGCAGGAAGAGCATGAGTGGTTTTTATACACGCGTCCTTTTGACCGGCACGATGCTCGCAGCGGTCGCGCAGCCGGTCCGGGCGCAGGAAGACCCGCGCCTGGCAGCGATCGAGGCGCAGATCCGCGCCCTGCAGGCTGAACTGGGCAAGGTGCGCCGCGACCTCAACGCCAGCAACACCGAGCTTCGCGCTGCCCGGCAGGCCCGCGCGCGCCCGGCTGAGCCAGCAGGCGGGAATGCGCCGCAGCAAGGTGGGACCCAACAGGCCAGCAGCCCGAGCGGTCCGACCAGCAACGTCGCCCCGCCCTCGACCAGCGCCGCCGCCACCCCGGTCACCGCTGGCGGCGTCAGCTTCCCGTCAGGACGTCCGACCCTCACATCTAGCGACGGCCGCACCTCCCTCGCCGTCGGGCTGCAGCTTCATTACGACGTCGGCGGATATTTCCAGGGAGGTCGCAATCCGGACACGCGGTTGGTGCCGCGGCTGAACAGCTTTGGCGAGAACCTCCGCCGGGCGCGGATACCGTTCGTGTTCAAGTATGAGGACTTCACGGTCAATATAACGCCGGATTTCGGCGGCTCACCCGATGGCGTGGCGACGCTGTATGAAGCGAACATCAACTATTCGCCGATCAAGCCGCTCACGCTGACGGCCGGCTACTTTAAGCCGTGGCTGACGCTGCAGGACAGCATGAGCTCGAACGACTTCCTCTTCCTCGAACGGCCCAGCATCGTTGAGGCCTCACGCAACATCGCCGCCGGCGATGCGCGTTCCTCCGCCGGCGTGCGCTGGGCCGAAAGCCGCTATTTCCTGGCGGCATACCTGACCGGCGCCCCCTATAACAGCCAGAACCCGGCGCTTGCTCAGCCGCAGCAGACCGGCGCCACGCTCCGTGTTGCCGGGCGGCCAGTCGCGACCGACGACTTCGATTTGCACGCCGGGTTCTCCGCGTCCGACGCCTTCCGCATCCAGCGGACCAGCACCGGGCAGACGCTGACGGTGCAGGACCGGCCGGAGCTGCGCATCGATCAGAACCGCCTCGTCAGCACCGGGGCGCTGAACGCCCGCAGCGCCTATACCTATGGCCCTGAGCTGGCGCTGCGCTGGCGCAATTTCATGCTGCAGGGTGAGTACATCCGGATCGGCGTGGACCGGACGGATGGCGGCGCTGCCGTGCGGACGCCGGGACTGGAGTTCAGCGGCGGCTATGCGGAGGCGAGCTGGGTGATCACCGGCGAGCCCCGGCGTTACGCCAGCAACGGCGCCGCGTTTGGCAGCCCGCACCCGAAAGAGCCTTTCTCGCTGCGCACCGGCGGCTATGGCGCGTTCGAGGCGGTGGCCCGCTACAGCCACATCGACCTCAACGACCGCGTCAGCCGCGGCCGGTCGGCTGCGAGCACCGGCGGGGTCTATGGCGGCGCACAGGACGTGTATGCCGTGGGCGTCAACTGGTATCCGAACGACCAGCTCCGGTTCATGCTGGATTACGACATCATCGACGTCGATCGGCTGAACGCGGCGGGCACGACGCAGGTGGGTCAGCGCATCCAAGCCGTGGCCCTGCGGGCACAGGCCGCTTTCTGAGCTAAGGGCAGCATCGGAAACAAGTGCTTCAGCACTCCGGTCGAGCTACCCGTCAAAACAAGAGCTTAGGGCTTGTTCGACACCGCAGTCCAAAGCGATAGTTGTCGAACAAGCCTTGAGCGCGGTCTGAACGAAACCGGCGTTCTGCGAACGGGCGGCCGACGCCGCCTGTATTGCCTGCCTGCATGGGATGGTTTATCGCACGGCATCTTCGGGTCGCCGGGCAGCTCGGCTGGCGCTGCCTGTATGCCCCGGCATACCTCCCAACCAGGAACCCCTCCCATGGCACGCAATAAGATCGCCCTGATTGGCGCCGGCAATATCGGCGGCACCCTCGCCCACCTGATCGGGCTGAAGGAACTCGGCGACGTCGCGCTGTTCGACGTGTTCGGCGGCGTCGCGGCCGGTAAGGCGCTCGACATCATGCAGTCCAGCCCGGTCGATGGCTTCGACAGCCACATGGTGGGCGGCAGCGACTACGCCGACATTGCCGGGTCAGACGTGGTGATTGTGACCGCCGGCTTCCCGCGGCAGCCCGGCATGAGCCGCGACGACCTGGTCGCGAAGAACGCCGGCGTCATCGCGACCGTCGCCGAGGGCGTCAAGACCTACTGCCCGAAGGCCTTCGTCATCGTCATCACCAACCCGCTCGACGCCATGGTGTGGGTGATGCAGAAAAAATCCGGCCTGCCGCCAAACATGGTGGTCGGCATGGCCGGCGTGCTGGACAGCAGCCGCTTCCGCCTGTTCCTGGCGCATGAGTTCAACGTGTCGGTCGAGGACGTGACCGCATTCGTGCTGGGCGGCCACGGCGATACCATGGTGCCGCTGGTGCGCTACAGCACCGTCGCCGGCATTCCGGTGCCCGACCTCATCAAGATGGGCTGGACGACGCAGGAGAAGATCGACGCGATCGTCACCCGCACCGCGAATGGCGGCGGCGAGATCGTCAAGCTGCTGGAAAAAGGCAGCGCCTTCTACGCCCCGGCCGCCAGCGCCGTCGCCATGGCCGAGAGCTTCCTGCGTGATAAGAAGCGCGTGCTGCCGGCGGCGGCGCATCTGTCCGGGCAGTACGGCGTGAGCGACCTGTATGTCGGCGTTCCCGTCGTAATCGGCGCGGGCGGCGTCGAGCGGGTGGTCGAGATCACCCTCGATGCGTCCGAGCAGGCGGCGTTCGACAAAAGCTGCGCCTCGGTCCAGGAGCTGATCGACGCCAGCCGCAAGCTGGTGGGTTGAGCAGGCCGTCCTTTCATACGCCGCTCTTCCATGCATTATGGGCAACCCTGCCGGCGTACATAGAGCGGCGAGTCGTGCCCATTTATCGACAGGCGCATCTTAAGCGCCCACGTTCGATGTTGTAAGGAAACACCTATGCCCGGCGTAGATCTGCTCGCCCAAGCATTCAACGGCGGCAACGCTGCCTTCGTCGCCGATATGTATGCGCGGTGGGCCGCCAACCCCTCCAGTGTTGATGCGAGCTTTGCCGAGCTGTTCGCCGCGCTGAATGACGAGGCCCGCGGCATTCTGATGGACGCCACCGGCGCCTCCTGGTCGCCGCAGCATTTCGACATCGCCGAGCCCGAGCCGGCGAAGCCCTCTGGCAAAGCCGGTAAAGCCGCGCCGCCGGCCGCTCCTGCACCAGCGGGCGCTACTCCGGAGCAGGTCCGCGCCACGGCGCTCGACAGCCTGCGCGCCCTGATGATGATCCGCGCCTACCGCGTGCGGGGCCACCTGGAGGCGCGGCTTGATCCGCTCGGCCTACAGGTGCCGAAGTCGCACGCCGAGCTCGATCCGGCGAGCTATGGCTTCGGGCCTGGCGACCTGGACCGCCCCATCTTCATCGACAACGTGCTTGGCCGTGAAAGCGCCACGATGCGGGAGATCATCGCCATCCTGCGCGCGAGCTATTGCGGGCCGATCGGCGTCGAGTTCATGCACATCCAGGACCCCGGGCAGAAGACCTGGATTCAGCGCCGGATCGAGAACGCGCCCTGGACCCAGGGCTTTGATCCCGTGACGAAGCGCACCATCCTCACGCAATTGACCGAGGCTGAGGGCTTCGAGGCGTTCTGCCAGAAGCGCTATGTCGGCACCAAGCGCTTTGGCCTGGAGGGCGGCGAGGTCACCATCCCGGCGCTGCACGCGATGATCGAGGTGGCGGCGCGGGCTGGGGTGGCGGAGATCGCCATCGGCATGCCGCATCGCGGCCGGCTCAACACCCTGGTCAACATCGTCCGAAAGCCGTTCACCGCCATTTTCAGCGAGTTTGGCGGCAACAGCGCACAGCCGGACGACGTGCAGGGCTCGGGCGACGTGAAATATCACCTCGGCACCAGCACCGACGTCGAGGTGGCCGGGCATAACGTGCACATCTCCCTGCAGCCGAACCCGTCGCATTTGGAGGCGGTCGATCCCGTCGTCGTCGGTAAGGTGCGCGCTCGGCAGGACATGGCCGGCGATACTAAGGCCCGGCGCACCGTCATGGGCATCCTGATGCACGGCGACGCGGCCTTCGCTGGCCAGGGTTTGGTTTATGAGACGCTGGCAATGAGCCAGCTGATCGGTTACCGCACGGGCGGCACGATCCATCTGATCGTCAACAACCAGATCGGCTTCACGACGGTCCCGGCCCACGCGTATTCCGGGCTGTATTGCACCGACATTGCGAAGTCGGTGCAGTGCCCGATCCTGCACGTCAACGGCGACGAGCCCGAGGCGGTGATCTTCTGCGCCCGCCTCGCGGCCGAGTTCCGCCAGACCTTCGCGACCGACTTCGTGCTCGACATCGTGTGTTACCGCCGCCACGGCCATAACGAGACGGACGAGCCGGCCTTCACCCAGCCGATCATGTACCGGGCGATCCGGGAGCGGCCGACCACCCGCACGCTGTATGCCGAGCGCCTGGCCGCCGAGGGCAGCGTGCCGGCGGAGGACGCAAAAGCAATCTGGGACGGTTTCCAGAATACGCTGGAGGACGCGTTCAAGGCGGCGCAGGCTTATAAGCCGAATAAGGCCGATTGGCTTGAGGGACACTGGGCAGGGCTGTCGCGGTCCGAACAGCTCGATGAACGGCACGAGGACACGACGGAGCTGTCGTCCGAGCAGCTCGCCCGGGTCGGCCGCGCGCTATATACTCCGCCAAAGAATTTTGATCTCAATCCCAAGATCGCCCGGCAGCTTGAGGCCAAGCGCGCGATGATTGAGACCGGCGAGGGCATCGATTGGGCCACGGGCGAGGCGCTGGCGTTCGGCGGCTTGCTGATCGAGGGCAGCCGGGTGCGCTTGTCGGGCGAGGACTGCCAGCGCGGCACCTTCAGCCAGCGCCACGCGGTGTTGACCGATCAGACGAACCAGAACGAATACGTGCCGCTCAACAACATCCAGCCCGACCAGGCGAAGATAGAGATCTACAACTCGCTGCTGTCGGAGCAGGGGGTCTTGGGCTTCGAATACGGCTATACCCTGGCCGATCCGAAGGTGCTGGTGCTGTGGGAGGCGCAGTTCGGCGACTTCGCCAACGGCGCGCAGGTCATCATCGACCAATTCCTGGCGAGCGGCGAGACCAAGTGGCTGCGGATGAGCGGCCTCACCTTGCTGCTGCCGCATGGCTATGAGGGGCAAGGGCCGGAGCACAGCTCGGCGCGCCTCGAACGCTATCTGCAGCTCTGCGCCGAGCGCAACATGACGGTGTGCAACCTGACGACGCCGGCCAACTACTTCCATGCGCTCCGGCGGCAATTGAAGCGCAACTTCCGCAAGCCGCTGGTCATCATGACGCCGAAGTCACTGCTGCGGCACAAGCTCGCGGTCAGCAGCCTGGCCGACATGGCCGAGGGAAGCCACTTCAGCTTCGTGCTGAATGAGCTGGATACCTTGATGGCGCCCGAGCAGATCAAGCGTGTGGTTATCTGTTCCGGCAAGGTCTATTACGATCTGCTGACGGAACGGCGAGAGAAAGGCGTGAAGGACGTGGCGATCTTGCGCCTGGAGCAGATCTTCCCGTTCCCGGAAAAGACCCTGGCCGCCGCCTTGCGGCCCTACGTCAACGCCGACGTGGTTTGGTGCCAGGAGGAGCCGGCGAACATGGGCGCCTGGAGCTTTGTGGACCGCCGGATCGAGAAGGTGCTGGCGGCGAACGGCGGCCGGGCCGCCCGGCCCGTGTACGCTGGACGGGTCGATGCCGCCAGCCCGGCGACGGGCCTCGCCAAGGTCCACGCCGCGGAGCAGATGGCGCTGGTGCGCGATGCACTCGGCATGAACGCGTAAGGACACCAAACCAATGGCTACCGAGATCAAGGTCCCGACCCTGGGCGAGAGTGTCACCACCGCGACGGTGGCGCGCTGGCTGAAGAAAGCCGGGGAGAGCGTGGCGGCGGACGAGCCGCTGGTGGAGCTTGAGACGGATAAGGTCACGGTCGAGGTCAACTCGCCAGGGCCCGGCACGCTCGGCGCGATTGCGGCCGAGGAGGGCGCAGAGGTCGAGGTCGGGGCTACGCTGGCCATGCTCGAAGCGGGCGGTGCTCCTGCCGCACCCAAGCCGGCGCCGCAGGCGAATACCTACTCGACCGCCTCCAACCCCAGTCCTGGGGTGAACCCGCCGCCACGGGCGCTGGGTCCGGTGTCTAGGCCAGCTGCCCCGCCAGCGAACGCTGCTGTCGCGTTGGCGCCGCCGGCCCAGCTATCCGCGTATGCTCCCATGCCTTCGGCTGCCAAGTTGATGGAGGAGAAGGGCCTCGCCGCCGACGCCATGGACGGCACCGGCAAGGATGGCCGCATCACCAAGGGCGACGTGCTGCAGTTCCTCGCCCGGCCGCCCGTTGCCGCGATTGCCGCCGCGCCGAAGCCGTCCCGTGCGGCCCAGTCTGGCGAGGAGCGGGTCAAGATGACCCGGCTGCGCAAGGTCATCGCCCAGCGCCTAAAGGACGCGCAGAACAGCGCCGCCATGCTGACCACCTTCAACGAGGTGGACATGACGGCGGCGATGGCGATGCGGGCCGAGTATCGCGAGGTGTTCGAAAAGCGGCACAACGGCGTGCGCCTGGGCTTCATGTCGTTCTTCGTCCGCGCCTGCGTGGCCGCGCTGAAAGCATTCCCGGCGGTCAACGCCGAGATCGACGGCGACGAGATCGTCTATAAGAACTTTGTTCACATGGGCATCGCGGTCGGCGGCCCGAACGGTCTCGTGGTGCCGGTGCTGCGCGACGCGGACCAGATGGGCTTTGCCGGGATCGAGAAGGGCATCGGCGACTTCGGCCGCCGGGCGCGGGACGGCGCGCTGAAGGTGGACGAGCTTTCGGGCGGCACCTTCACCATCACCAATGGCGGCGTTTATGGCAGCCTGATGAGCACGCCGATCCTGAATGCGCCGCAATCCGGCATCCTGGGCATGCACAAGATCCAGGAGCGCCCGATGGCGATCGCCGGCAAGGTCGAAATCCGCCCGATGATGTACCTGGCGCTGTCGTACGACCACCGCATCGTGGACGGCAAGGAAGCGGTGTCGTTCCTGGTCCGCGTGAAGGAAGGCGTCGAGGATCCGCGGCGTTTGCTGCTGGACCTGTGACGACACAGCGCCATATCAGCGGGCCAAGGCTAGGAACCCAACATGGCTGACTCCTACGACGTTATCATCATCGGCGGCGGACCCGGCGGCTACGTTTGCGCCATCCGTGCGGCCCAGCTTGGCTTGCGGACTGCCTGCGTCGAGCGGCGGGCGACGCTGGGCGGCACCTGCCTCAACATCGGCTGCATCCCCAGCAAGGCGCTGTTGCAGTCGAGCGAGAACTTCGAGGAGGCCAGCCACACGTTCGCCGACCACGGCGTCATGATCGCCGGCGTAAAGCTCGATCTGGCCCGCATGATGGCCCGCAAGGACGAGGTGGTCAGCGCCAACGTGAAGGGCGTCGAGTTCCTGTTCAAGAAGAACAAGGTCGATTGGCTGAAAGGCAGCGGCCGCGTCGCCGGGCCGGGCTTAGTCGATGTTGACGGCAAGCAGTATGGCGCCAAGCACATCGTCATCGCCACCGGCAGCGAGAGCGTCACGCTCCCAGGCGTCGAGCTGGACGAGGCGGCCATCGTCAGCAGCACCGGCGCGCTGGAGCTGGATCACGTGCCGGGGCAGCTGGTGGTGATCGGTGGCGGCTATATCGGGCTGGAGCTCGGCAGCGTCTGGAAGCGGCTGGGCGCCGAGGTGACCGTCATCGAGTACCTCGACCGCCTGGTGCCTGGGATGGACGCGGAGATCGCCAAGACGTTCGAGCGCGTGCTGGGCAAGCAGGGCATCAAGTTCCGGCTCTCGACCAAGGTCACCGGCGCGATCCGTGCCAATGACGGCGTGACGCTCACGGTCGAGCCCGCCAAGGGCGGCGAGGCCGAGCAGATCAAGGCGGACGTCGTGCTGGTGGCCATCGGCCGCCGAGCCTACACCGAGCACCTTGGCCTCGAGGAGGCCGGCGTGGCGCTCGATGACCGCGGGCGGGTGAAAGTGGATGAGCACTACGGCACCAACGTTGCGGGCATCTACGCTATTGGCGACGTGATCGCCGGCCCGATGCTGGCGCACAAGGCGGAGGAGGAGGGCGTGGCCCTCGCCGAGCGCATGGCCGGGCAGGCGGGCCACGTCAACTACGACGTCATCCCCGGCGTCGTCTATACCTGGCCCGAGGTCGCCAGCATCGGCAAGACCGAGGATGACCTAAAAAAGCAGGGTATTTCCTACAAAGTCGGGAAGTTCCCGTTCACCGCGAATGGCCGCGCCCGCGCCATGGGCAGCACGGACGGCTTCGTGAAGCTGCTGGCCGACAAGGACACTGACCGGCTGCTGGGCGCCCACATCATCGGCCCGGACGCCGGCACCCTGATCGCCGAGCTCGCCACCGCGATGGAGTTCGGTGCCAGTAGCGAGGACGTGGCGCGCACCTGTCACGCGCATCCAAGCCTGAGCGAGGCGGTGAAGGAGGCCGCACTGGCCGTTGACGGCCGTGCGCTGCATATCTAAGCAGACCTCGATGAGTCTGCGTTCAGATGACACCCTAAGCAGGGTTGCGTGGCATGGACTTGCAAGTATTCATCTGTGGCCCACGCCACGTAACCCTGCTTAGGCCGCGCGCATGGCAGTAGAACCGGATCGCGAGCACACCTACGTCGTCACCGTCACATGGACCGGCAATCGCGGCACCGGCACGTCGGCCTACCGCGGCTATGCGCGCGCGCATGACTTGTCGGCGCCGGGCAAGCCGACCATACCTGGCTCCTCCGACCCGGCGTTTCAGGGCGACCGGACGCGCTACAATCCCGAGGAGCTGCTGGTCGCCTCGATCTCGTCCTGCCACATGCTTTGGTACCTGCATCTGTGCTCCGCCGAGGGCATCCTCGTGCAGTCCTATGAGGACATCGCCGAGGGCGTCATGACCGAACGCCCGGATGGCGGCGGCGCCTTCGTCGAGGTGCTGCTGGCGCCGGAGATCACCCTGAATCCCGGCGCAAACCTCGACCGTGCCCGCGCATTGCACGCCGACGCGCACCGGAAATGCTTCATCGCCAACTCGGTGAACTTTCCCATCCGGCATGAGCCGGTCTTCCATGTCGGGTAGCGCATGCTCGCGCTGACTATGGGTGACCCGGCCGGGATCGGCGGGGAGCTGACCATCCAGGCTTGGCAGGCGCTTCGGCATAGCGGCCCGGCCTTCACCGCGATCGACGACCCGGCGCGGCTGACGGGTGTTCCGGTCCGTGTCGTGGAAACATTGGCCGAGGCCGCCGCGGTATTTGCCGATGCGCTGCCCGTCTTGCCTGTGACGCTTGCCGCCGCGGTTGTGCCAGGACGTCCCGACAGCGCCAATGCCGCCGCCACGATCGCCAGCATCGAGCGTGCCGTGCGGTTGGCGCTGGTGGGCGAGGCCACGGCCGTCGTCACCAACCCGATCAGCAAGGCCGTGCTCTACGCCGCCGGGTTCCCGCATCCCGGCCATACCGAGTTCCTGGGCGCGCTGACCGACTGCCCGCATCCGGTGATGATGCTGGCTAACGATTTCCTCCGCGTGGTCCCGGTGACGATCCATGTCAGCCTGCGCGCGGCGCTGGACGGCCTGACCACCGCAGCCATCATCGCTACGGCCCGGACCACCGCCACGGCGCTGCGGGTCCAGTTCGGCATCGAGACGCCGCGGCTGGCCGTCGCCGGGCTCAACCCGCACGCCGGTGAGGGCGGCGCCATGGGCCATGAGGAGGCGCTGCTGATCGCCCCGGCCATCGCGGCACTGCGGGCTGAGGGCATCGCCGTCACCGGGCCGCACCCGCCCGACACCATGTTCACGCCCGCCGCCCGCGCCGGCTACGATGCGGCGATCTGCATGTATCACGACCAGGCGCTGATCCCGTTGAAGACGCTGGACATGGCGAGCGGGGTCAACGTGACGCTTGGATTACCGATCATCCGCACGTCGCCGGACCACGGGACGGCGTTCGATATCGCGGGCCAGGGTCGCGCCGATCCCGCAAGCCTGATCGCGGCCCTGCGGCTCGCGGCAACCCTCGCAACAAGGCGCAGCTAATGAGCACTGCCTCGCGTCCCGGCAATCCACGGCTCGGCGTCAACATCGATCACGTCGCGACCATACGCAACGCCCGCGGCGGCCTGCATCCCGACCCATTCGCCGCGGCACTTATGGCGGTCGGTGCAGGGGCCGATGGCATCACCGCCCATTTGCGGGAGGACCGGCGGCACATCCGCGATGCCGATCTGGAGCGGATCGCCGCCTGCACCGACATGCGGCTCAACTTCGAGATGGCCGCGACTGACGAGATGGTCGGTATCGCCCTGCGCCTGCGTCCGCCGGCGTGCTGCCTGGTGCCCGAACGCCGGACCGAGGTCACGACGGAGGGCGGGCTGGACGCGGCCGGGCAGGCGCCGACGCTCGGGCCGCGTATCCGTGCGCTGCGTGACGCCGGGGTCCGGGTGTCTTTGTTCCTCGATCCCGATCCCGTGCAGCTCCGGGCGGCGATGGTGCTGGGCGCTGAGGTGGTCGAGCTGCATACCGGCGCCTACGCCGAGGGCCGCCCCGGCGAGCTGGACCGGCTGCGTGACGCCGCCGTGCTGTTAGCTGATCTCGGGCTGGAATGCCACGCCGGGCACGGCCTGACCTACGCCAATGTCGGCCCGGTTGCGCGGTTTCCGCAGGTTGAGGAGCTGAACATCGGGCATTTCCTCATTGGGCAAGCTATTATGGATGGGCTGCCGAACGTCGTCGCCACGATGAAAAAGCTGATCGCGCGGGTCTGAGCGCCGGTCAATTCCGCGCTCGCGGATGGGTGCGGGACCAGACGGCCTTGAGTCCGGCCGGATCGACGCTGGTGTAGCGCTGGGTGGTGGATAGGCCGGCGTGCCCCAGCAGCTCCTGGATCGAGCGCAGGTCGGCGCCGCCAGCTAGCAGATGCGTCGCAAAGCTATGGCGCAAGGCGTGCGGCGTGGCATGGGCCGGAAGGTCCGCCATCGGCCGGAACGTCTGCATGGTGCGCCGGGCCACCCGCGCGTCAAGTCGTCCGCCCTTGAGGCCCAGGAATAACGGCGAGTCCGCTCGGCGCTCCGGATGCAGCCGCAGCCAGGCGGCCAGGGCCTCACGCACCGCCGGCAACAACGGCACCAGGCGCTGCTTGCCGCCCTTTCCCTGTATGAGGAGCGTGTCCGCACCGGCTGGCACGCTGCCGACATCGAGCGACAATGCCTCGTTGATCCGCAGCCCGGCGCCGTAAAGCAGGGTGAACAGCGCAATGTCGCGGGCCTGGACCACGGCGTCATCCGCAGCCTCGCCGATGTCATGCGTGACCGTTAGTGCCTGCTCGGCCGTCAGCGCGCGCGGGATGGGCGGATGGGCGCGCGGCGTCTGCAGCAGGCCCGGCGCTGGGTTGGTGACGCCGCGATGCCGGGCCAGGAAGCGGAACAGGCTGCGCACGGCGGCGAGATGGCGGGCCCGCGTCGCGTTCACCGTGCCACGCCCGGCCTCGTGCGCCAGCCAGGCTCGCAGGTCCGCGAGGGTCAGCGCAGCGAGGTCGGTCAGCCAAAGCTCCCGGCCCAAATGGTCCGTCAGGAACCCGAGGAAGCCATTAAGGTCGCGGCCATAGGCTTGGACCGTAAGCGGCGAGGCCTGGCGCGAACTCGCCAACCAGTCGAGGAATGCGGCAACGCTGTCGGACGCCCGCTCGGACCCCGTCATCCGCGTGCCAGTGCCACCGCGATCGCCTGGCCAAGAAACGCCAGCACCGGCGTCGCGGCCCCAGCCAGCGCCCTTCCGTCCCGGCAAGCAAGCGCGAGTAGGGCAGGGGCGTCGGGCAACGGCACGCGCACCAGCGCCTCCCGCCCCGCCAGCGCAGCGGCCTCGCCATGCAGCAGCGGCGTGCGAACGGCGTCCCGCACCACGGCGCGGCGGCGTCCAAGCGTCGCGGCCACGGTGCCGGGCGGCACTTCGGTCGCGCCCGGAATGGCCGTCATGCTGCCACGCCCTCCCATTTCGGCGCACAGCCGAACGCCGTCCAGCCGCAGCAGCCCCGGCAGGTCGTGCTGCAGGCACCACGCCAGGTCGCGCGTGCCCATAACCGCGAGCACGGCGTCCTGCACGCGCTCGGCAAAGCCCTCGGCGGCGCGGCGATCGACGGTCGTGTGCACCAGCGCCGCCACTCCGGCCCGGGCACGCTCCAGCATGGCCGCCATATGATCGGCCATCCGGTCGCCATGCACGCGGGCCGGCGGCTCCAACACCGCGTACAACTCGGGATGCGCTGCCAGCCAGCCCGGGTTTGCCCGCAGGAACGCCGCCACGGTGTCAGTGTCCAGCTCGCCAGCCTGCGCCGCGGCTGGTTGCATTCCGGGGTGCGGTGCCTCATCTCGCAAAATGTTCACTCTCCGTTCACAAGCCGGCCGGAACCGGTCATAATGGCGAGCCGGCCCGACACAATTAAGCCCGACCCAACTAAGCCTGACCCAACTACCCCGGAACCGACTACCATTTCGAAATTTGGGCACATGCGGGCAAGCCGGCGCATAATCGAACATGACGGCCTCGTTCTAGACCAACCTATGTTACTCCCTGCCGCTCCGGCCAGGAAGCGGGTTGCCGTACTGCTCCCGCGTCCGCTCCAAGGCACCTTCGACTACGCTGTCCCTGTGGAACTCGACCCACAACCCGGCGATGTCGTGCTGGTTCCGCTCAACCGACGGGAGGAGGTCGGCGTGGTGTGGGACACGCCAGCCGGGCCCTCCGTCGCGGACGCCAAGCTGAAGCCGGTGACGGCGGTGCTGGACACGGCGCCGATCCCGGCGGCGCTCCGCCGCTTCATCGACTGGGTCGCCGGCTATACCCTCGCCAGCCCCGGCGAGGTCCTGGCCATGGCGCTGCGGGTCAATGCGCTGCAGCCGGAGACGCCGGCGGCAGGCTGGCGCATCGCGGGCACGGCGCCGGGCAAGCCGCAGACGGACGCGCGCGCCCGGGTGTCGGCGCTGCTGGCCGACGGCGCGCCGCAGACGACTTCCGCCATCGTGCGCGGCGCCAGCGTCAGCGCCGGCGTGGTGCGCGGCATGGCGCAGGCGGGCCTGCTGACTCCCGTGGCGCTGCCGGCCCGTGCGCCGTTCGCGACGCCAAACCCAGCGCATCCCGGACCCGTGCTGTCCGGTGCCCAGGCTGCCGCCAGCGAGACCCTGCGCGGCGCGGTCGCCGGCCGCCGCTTCAGCGTCACCTTGCTCGACGGCGTGACCGGATCGGGCAAGACCGAGGTCTATTTGGAGGCCGTCGCCGAGTGCATGGCGCAGAACCGCCAGGCGCTGGTGCTGCTGCCGGAGATCGCGCTGTCCTCGCAGTGGCTGGAACGCTTTGAGGCCCGGTTCGGCGTGGCGCCGGCGGTGTGGCACTCCGACCTCGCTTCCCGCACCCGGCGGCTTACCTGGCGCGCGGTGGCGGATGGCGCGGCCCCGGTCGTGGTCGGCGCGCGGTCGGCGCTGTTCCTGCCCTTCCCCGACCTCGGTTTGGTGATCGTCGATGAGGAGCACGAGACCGCGTTCAAGCAGGAGGATGGCGTCGTGTATCACGCGCGCGACATGGCCGTGGTGCGCGCGCGCCTCGCTGAGGCCCCGGCGGTGCTGGTATCCGCGACGCCGAGCCTGGAAACGCTCGCGAACGTCGAGGCCGGGCGCTATCGCCGGATGACGCTTGAGACCAGGCATGGCGGCGCGACGCTGCCGACGGTGGCGGCGATCGATCTGCGCATCACGCCGCCCGAGCGTGGCCGTTTCCTGTCGCCGCCCTTGGTCGCCGCCGTGCAGGACACGCTGGCCCGCGGCGAGCAGGCGATGCTGTTCCTGAACCGCCGCGGCTACGCGCCGCTCACGCTGTGCCGGGCCTGTGGCCATCGCATGCAGTGCCCGAACTGCACGGCGTGGCTGGTCGAGCACCGGGCGCGGCGCGTGCTGACCTGCCATCACTGCGCGCACACCGAGCCGATCCCAATGCTTTGCCCGCATTGCAGCGCCGAGAACAGCCTGGTGCCGATCGGGCCCGGCGTGGAGCGCATCACCGAGGAGGTCGCCGCCGTGTTCCCCGAGGCGCGCCGCCTGGTGATGGCGAGCGACACGCTGCCGGGTCCGCACGCCGCCGCCGAGGCCGCGCACGCGATCGAGCGGCGCGAGGTGGACCTGATCATCGGCACGCAGATCGTCGCCAAGGGCTGGCACTTCCCGCATCTGACCCTGGTGGGCGTGGTGGATGCCGACCTTGGCCTGTCGGGCGGCGACCTGCGGGCGGCGGAGCGGACCGTGCAGCTCCTGCATCAGGTCGCCGGGCGTGCCGGCCGGGCGGAGGCGCCGGGGACGGTGCTGCTGCAGACCTTCAGCCCCGACCATCCGGTGATGCAGGCGCTGGTCGGCGGCGATCTGCAGGCGTTCATGACGGCCGAGGCGGAGGGGCGGAAACCCGGTCACTGGCCGCCTTACGGCCGTCTGGCCGCGCTGATCGTCAGCGCCGACACGGCCCAGGTGGCAGACGAGGTCGCGCGCGACCTGGGGCAGTCCGCGCCGCGCGCCGAGGGGGTGCTGGTGCTGGGGCCGGCCCCCGCGCCGCTCGCGATCCTGCGCGGACGGCACCGTCGCCGGTTGCTGCTCAAGACCCGGCGCGATGTTGCGGTGCAGCCGCTGCTGCGTGCCTGGCTGAAGCAGGTGCGCGTGCCGGGCTCGGCGCGGGTCGATGTGGACGTTGATCCGGTGTCATTCCTTTAGGCAGGGGTCGTTCCTTTAGGCGTTGGCGCGCCGCCGTACCCTTGTTGCAGCAGGCGGGACCCCATGGTAGATGCCCGACGCCGGTGATTTTGGCCGGCTGCGTTATTGAAAGTGGGCGTGTGGCTTCTGGCTCGAATTCCTCCGGCGGCACCCTTGCCGGCCGTTACGCGGCGGCGCTGTATGCGCAGGCCGAAGATACCCGTGCGCTCGATGCGACGGTTGCCGAGATGGACGCGTTGGGCCGCCTGATCGATCAAAGCCCCGAGTTCCGCCGCCTGCTGGACAGCCCGCTCATCGACGTGACGCAGGCGCGCTCGGCGGCGACCGCGGTGCTGGTCGAGCAGGGCTTCAGCAAGTTGATCCAGGATTTTGTCGGCGTGGTGGCGAATAACCGTCGGCTAAACGCGCTGCGCGGCATCGTCGCCAGTTTTGCCCAGCTTGTCGCCAGCAAGCGCGGCGTCGTGGTGGCGCAGGTCAAGAGCGCGCATCCGCTGACCGACGTGCAGCGCGAGCAGCTACGCGCCCGCATGATCGAGGCGGGATACGGCACCGTGAACATTGAGGACAGCGTCGATCCCAGCTTATTGGGGGGCCTAGTGGTCCGCATCGGCGCGCGTCTGTATGACACCAGTTTGAAATCCCGGCTGCAGAGACTGCAGTACGCCATGAAGGGTGCCGCCTAGATGGAAATCCGTCCCGCCGAAATTTCGGAGATCCTTAAGAAGCAGATCGCTGCGTTCGACACCGAGCAGAACGTCGCCGAGACTGGGCAGGTGCTGTCCGTCGGCGACGGGATCGCCCGCGTGTTCGGCCTGCAGAACGTGATGGCCGGTGAGCTCGTCGAGTTCCCGTCCGCGGGGATCAAGGGCATGGCGCTCAACCTTGAGACCGATAACGTCGGAATCGTGGTGTTCGGCGACGACACTCGCATCCGCGAGGGCGACACCGTGACCCGCACCCGGGACATTGTGGACGTGCCGGTGGGCCGTGGCCTGCTGGGGCGCGTGGTGGACGGGCTCGGCAACCCGATCGACGGCAAGGGACCGCTCACGGGCGTGAAGCGCAGCCGGGTCGAGGTGAAGGCGCCCGGCATCATCCCGCGCCAGTCGGTGCATGAGCCGATGCAGACCGGGTTGAAGGCGATCGACGCGCTGATCCCGGTTGGGCGTGGCCAGCGCGAGTTGGTGATCGGCGACCGGCAGACCGGCAAGACTGCCGTGATCATCGACACGATCCTGAACCAGAAGGGTGTGAACGCTGGCACGGATGAGGGCGCCAAGCTGTATTGCATCTATGTCGCGATCGGGCAGAAGCGCTCGACCGTGGCGCAGTTGGTGCGCACCTTGGAAGAGAACGGCGCGATGGAATACTCCATCGTGGTCGCCGCCACCGCCAGCGACCCGGCGCCGATGCAGTTCCTGGCGCCCTACACCGGCTGCACCATGGGCGAATACTTCCGCGACAACGCGATGCACGCGATGATCTGCTACGATGACTTGTCGAAGCAAGCCGTGGCCTATCGTCAGATGTCGCTGTTGCTGCGCCGTCCGCCGGGCCGTGAGGCCTATCCGGGCGACGTGTTCTATCTGCACAGCCGCTTGCTGGAGCGGGCGGCGAAGATGTCGGCTGTCAACGGCGCCGGCAGCCTTACCGCGCTGCCGATTATCGAGACGCAGGCTGGCGACGTCTCGGCCTACATCCCGACCAACGTGATTTCGATCACCGACGGCCAGATCTTCCTTGAAACCGAGCTGTTCTTCCGCGGCATTCGCCCGGCGGTGAACGTCGGCCTCTCGGTGTCGCGCGTTGGCTCGTCGGCGCAGATCAAGGCAATGAAAAAAGTCTCGGGCTCGATCAAGCTGGAGCTGGCGCAATACCGCGAGATGGCCGCGTTCGCGCAGTTCGCGAGCGACCTCGACGCGTCCACGCAGAAGCTGCTGGCCCGCGGCGCCCGGCTGACCGAGCTGCTGAAGCAGCCGCAGTACAGCCCGATGCCGATCGAGGAGCAGGTCATCAGCCTGTATGCTGGGACCAAGGGTTATCTGGATGGCATTCCGGTCGGCAAGGTCGGCGAGTTTGAACGCCGGATGATCTCCGAGCTGAAGGTCAAGGAACCCAGCGTGCTGCAGGGCATTCGCGACAGCCGTGAGATGAAGCCGGACGTCGAGAAGACGCTGACGTCCTTCATGGACGGCTTCGCCAAGACGTTTGCCTAATGGCCAGCCTCAAGGCGCTCCGGGCGCGCATCAACAGCGTCAAATCGACCCGCAAGATCACCTCGGCCATGAAGATGGTGGCGGCGAGCAAGCTGAAGCGTGCGCAGACGCAGGCGGAGGCCGCCCGGCCCTATGCCGAGCGGATGCAGCGTATGCTGGCTGCGCTGGCGGTGAGCGCGGCGGGGTCGCCGACCGCGCCGCGGATGCTGATCGGCACCGGGCGCGACCAGGTGCAGCTGCTGGTCGTGGTGACGGCGGACCGTGGCTTGGCCGGTGCATTCAATACCAATGTGGGCCGCGCCGCCCGGACCGCGATCCAGCGGCTTGAGGGCGAGGGTAAGACCGTCAAGGTCATCACAGTGGGCCGCAAGGGGCGTGATTACCTGCGCCGCGAGTATGCCAGCCGGCTGATCGGCGAGTACAGCTTTGCCGGCAAGAAGCGTGTCGAGTTCTCCGATGTCGATGAGGTGGCGGCGCGCATCACGGCCATGCTGGCGGCCGGCGAGTTCGATGTCTGCACGGTGATCTACAACCGGTTCATGTCGGTAATCAGCCAGATTCCAACGGAGTCGCGGCTGGTGCCGCTGCCTTTACCGGAGGTGGCGGCCGCCGAGACGACGGGTCCGCAGGCGCAATATGAGTTCGAGCCGGACGAGGAGGCAATCCTCGCTGCCCTGCTGCCGCGTAACATGGCGATCCAGCTTTTCCGCGCCTTGATCGAGAGCGCGGCCGGCGAGCAGGGTGCCCGTATGTCCGCCATGGACAATGCGACCCGCAACGCTGGCGACATGATCAACCGGCTGACGCTGAATTATAACCGTACGCGTCAGGCGAACATTACCAGAGAATTGATCGAGATCATCTCGGGCGCGGAAGCGATTTAGAGTTGGTCGGCAAGGGGAACTTATAATGGCGAAGAATAACGTCGGCAGCGTGACGCAGGTATTGGGCGCCGTAGTGGACGTGCAGTTCGAGGGCGAGCTGCCGTTCATCCAGAACGCGCTGCACGCCAAGAACGGCAACGACACGCTGGTGCTGGAAGTCGCATTGGAGCTCGGCGAGAAGACCGTCCGCTGCATCGCCATGGACAGCACCGACGGCATGGTCCGTGGCAGCGAGGTGATCGACACCGGCGCGCCGATCAGCGTGCCCGTCGGCCCGGAGACGCTGGGCCGCATCCTGAATGTCATCGGCGAGCCGATCGATGACCGCGGCCCGGTGAACGCCAAGATGCGCTACCCGATCCACCGCAGCGCCCCGTCCTTTGAGGACCAGGCGACAAGTTCCGAAATCCTCGTGACGGGGATCAAGGTCGTGGATTTGCTGGCGCCCTATCTGAAGGGCGGCAAGATCGGCCTGTTCGGCGGTGCCGGCGTGGGCAAGACCGTGCTGATTCAGGAACTGATCAACAACATCGCCAAGGCGCATGGCGGCGTGTCGGTGTTCGCTGGCGTGGGAGAGCGCACCCGTGAGGGCAACGACCTGTATCACGAGATGATCGACGCGGGCGTCATCAAGCTCGGTGAGAACACCACTGAGGGCAGCAAGGTGGCGCTGGTCTATGGCCAGATGAACGAGCCGCCGGGTGCCCGTGCGCGCGTGGCGCTGTCTGGGCTTTCGCTGGCCGAATACTTCCGGGACGAGGAAGGCCAGGATGTGCTGTTCTTCGTGGATAACATTTTCCGCTTTACCCAGGCTGGCGCTGAGGTTTCGGCATTGCTCGGCCGCATCCCGTCCGCGGTGGGCTATCAGCCGACGCTCGCCACCGACATGGGCCAGCTGCAGGAACGGATCACCAGCACCAAAAAGGGCTCGATCACCTCGGTGCAGGCGATCTATGTGCCCGCAGACGACCTCACCGACCCGGCGCCGGCCACGAGCTTCGCCCACTTGGACGCGACGACGGTGCTGAACCGGGCGATCTCCGAAAAGGGCATCTACCCCGCCGTCGATCCGCTGGACTCCACCTCGCGCAGTCTCGATCCGCGCATCGTCGGTCAGGAGCACTACGAGGTCGCGCGCGAGGTGCAGCGCGTGCTGCAGACCTACAAAAGCCTGCAGGACATCATCGCCATTCTCGGCATGGACGAGCTGAGCGAAGACGATAAGCTGGTCGTCGCCCGTGCCCGGCGCATCGAGCGCTTCCTGTCGCAGCCGTTCCACGTCGCCGAGGTGTTCACCGGCAGCCCCGGCATCTTCGTGCCGATTGCCGACACGGTGCGCAGCTTCAAGGCGATCGTCGATGGCGAGTACGACCATCTGCCGGAAGCCGCGTTCTACATGGTCGGCACGATCGAGGACGCCGTGAAAAAGGCCGAGGGCATGAAGGTTGCCGCCTAATGGCCACGACGCTGCTGGAGATCGTCAGTCCCGACCGGCTGCTGCTGTCGCAGCCGGTCGATATGGCCGTGATCCCGGCGGCCGAGGGCGACATGGGCGTGCTGCCGGGTCACGCGCCGATGATCGTGTTGCTGCAGGGCGGCACGATTACGCTGCATGAGGGGGGCCGGGCCACCAGCCGGCTGTATGTCAGCGGCGGCTTTGCCGAGATCACCGCCGAACGCTGCACCGTGCTGGCCGATGAGGCCATCCCGGTTGCCGAGGTATCCCGCAAAACTGCCGAGACCCGGCTGACCGAGGCCGATGCGGCCTATGCGGCGGCGGATAAGATGGACATTCCTGCATTGGACGTGGTCATGCAGCGGCAGCAGGCTGCCCGCGCGATGGTGGCGGCAGCCGAGGCCGCCTGAGCCTGTAACCTCGCTGCAACACAATGCCCGGCAGTGTGGTTCGGCCGGCAACCTGACGGCTTACCACTTGTTAGTATTGGTATTGTGGCTGCCTATGGCGGCGGTGGAACTTTACAGAGACAGCTTTCCGGATGAAGCACTGGCGGATTGAGGACGTTGCTTGGGACCGGTTCGATCCGGCCCGGGTGGATCCAGGCATCGTCCCGCTGGTCAAGGCCGCCGCGATGGTCGAACGCAACGGGATGGACTACGCGGTCTATCTCGGCCGGGTGTTCCGCGATGACCCGGATTTCCGTGACGCCACGGATAATTGGGCGGTCGAAGAGGTCCAGCATGGGGATGCGCTGGGCAAGTGGGCTATGCTGGCTGATCCCGGTTGGGACTTTGAGGCCGCTTTTGCGCGCTATCGCGCCGGTTACAAACTGCCGCTTGACGCCGACGCCTCGGTCCGCGGCTCCCGCACCGGTGAACTGATTGCGCGCTGCATGGTGGAGACGGGTACCAGCAGCTACTACACGGCGCTAGCCGACGCTGCGGAAGAGCCGGTGCTGCAGCAGGTTTGCAAGCTGATTGCGGCCGACGAGTACCGGCACTTCAAACTGTTCTACGATCACATGCGGCGCTACTTGGTCCGGGAGAAGCTCGGGATGCTGAACCGCTTGCGCATCGCGGCCGGGCGGATCACCGAGAGCGAGGACGATGAGCTGGCCTATGCGTTCCATTGCGGGAACGAGCCGGAGAGCACGGCCTATGAGCACGAGCGCTGCATCGCCGCCTATATGGGCCGGGCGATGGGGTTCTATCGCCTGCGCCACATCGAGCGCAGCATCGGGATGATCCTGAAATCCGTGGGCCTGCCGCCACGCGGACGACTATCGGTATTCGGGACGAAACTCGCTTGGACGCTGCTGCAGCGGCGGATGCGGACGTTCTCCAAGGTCTCTGGCTCCAAGGTCCCTGTCTCCAAATCCATCGCGTTGCCGGCCTGAAGCGTCGTCGCTGAAGCCTTCAAGGTTGGCATAACGCCCGCCGGTTGCTACACCGCGGCAGGGCGCCGGGTTAGCTCAGATGGTAGAGCACCTGATTTGTAATCAGGGGGTCGCGGGTTCGATCCCTGCACCCGGCACCAGCTTGCAGCGAGCCTGATCGACTAGAGCTTATTCCGATCGGACGGGATCGGAGAAAAGCTCTAGCCCTTTGTTTTGGCGAGCATCTTTGTCCAATCAAAAGAGCAGGTCGATTGGACGATGCTCTAATGCCTTTTGGCGTCTGGCATTCCTGGGTTCGCCGCGCGCAGCACCGCTGCCAATAGCCGGAGGGCTTCCGGACCGCCTTGATCGGTCAAGGTTCCACTGTCCATTTCGGATGCAAGGAACTCAGCCTGGCCTGCGATCGTCTCGGCCGCCCGCTGCAGCGCCTGCTCCGCCAGCGCGAGCTGCAGGTCGTCAGGCAGGTTTTTCCACTGTATCCGGCGGTTCGCAGCGTGGGTGACGAGCATAGCGGCAATCCTGTTTGGCGGTTGCGGCCCAGTCTCGTTCATCCAGGTTAAAATAACCTTTATAGCCTTACACGAGATGCAAGATAACTGTCGGCAGCGGCGGGAAGCGCACGGTGATTTCGCCTGGTCCGTCAAGCCAGACCGGCGGGCAGACGCTCCCCAGCATGACGATCTGTCCGGCGCGCAGGCCGCCGAATGCCGCGACCTCGTCGGACGCTGCCAGCCAGGCCAACGCCTTGATCGGATCGCCCAGAAGATCAGCGCCGGTTCCTGCGCCGCGGTCATGCCCATCCACCGAAATGCTGCCGGCGAGGCTGCATAAATCGAGGTCGCGCCAGCCCGGGTACGGCTCGCCCAGCATGGCGTCGGCGTGGAACACCTGGTCGGCGACGAGCGTCGGGGTGCCGAGGACGTCAAGCGGGCCGTAGCGGTTCTCAACGAGCTCGATCGCGGCCATCAGCTCACCGATGGCGGCCCTAGCCTGAGCATTGCTGCATGGGCCAGGCGGGAGGTCATGCGCCAGCATCACCGCAAGCTCGCACTCGACGCCAGGATGCAGGAACGCAGCAAAACTGAGCGTACTGCCGCTGCCATGCAGCCCGGCCTCGGCGATAAAACCCGCCAACGGCCCAGGCAGGCCCAGGTAGTCCTGCATACGACGCGCCGTCGCACCGATCTTGAACCCGGCCGGAGGCTGTGCCCCGGATAGGCGCGCGACCGCCATCTGGGTCGCGATCCCGTCCGCCAGTACACGCGGCGCGATGCCGGGTGGCAAGCCGTCGAGCACGCGCCGGGTCCGTCGTACCGCCATAAGCGCCTGTGCAGCGCGCTCAGCGTCGAATGCGGCGGCGTGAGGATCAGCCGGCATTATGGAACCCGGGTCAGCTCATAGAGCGCCACGGTCGCAGCCGCCGACACATTCAGGCTTTCCATCAAGCCCGGCATGGCAAGGCCGGCGATCTCGTCGCAGGTCTCTCGCGTCAAACGACGTAGGCCGGCACCCTCGGCGCCCAACACCAACGCCACGCGACGTTCCGTAAGCGGTGCGCCGCGCAAGGGAGCGCCGCCGCTGTCCAGCCCAATGACCCAGAGCCCGGCCGCTTTCAGCGCTGCCAGCGTCCGGGCCAGGTTCACCGCGCGCAGCAGCGGCACCTGCTCCAGGGCGCCCGAGGCGGCCTTGGCCAGCACGCCCGTCTCCTCCGGCGCATTGCGGTCCTGGGTGATGACGCAGGCCGCGCCAAACGCAGCCGCGCTGCGCAGCACGGCGCCGATATTGCGCGGATCGACGACTTGGTCGAGCACCAGAACGGGTCCGGGCCGCTCCAGAACAGCCGACAGCACTGGCGGCGCCAACAGGTCTGCCAGCAGTCCGGCGCCCTGATGCACGGTGTCCCGGCCCAGCAGATGGTCCAGCTTAGTGCGGTCCACCCGCTCCGCCGGCAATGGCCAGGGCTGCGGCAGGCGCGCCAGCAGCGTGGCTTCCGCCTCTTCGGTCAGCAGCAGACGCTTCAGGCGGCGGTTCGGGTTGGCGAGCGCCGCCGCTACGGGATGCAGCCCATGCAGCCACACGCTGCCCCTTGGCGCCGCTGGGCCATGCGCGCTGCGAATGGCCGGAGTAGCAATCGGGGGGCGGACGGTGAGCGTCGCGGGCGCACGCAGCGTCCGGGCGCTGACCTCCACAGTTTGGGACGGCGCTGGGGCCGGAGTGCGCGGCGGGCGCGGCTGTCCCAAACGCGGCGACTGCTGCGCCGCTGCGGCCCGGGCTTCGGCGGTGGGCGCCCGGCTGGGACGTGGCCCCGATGAGCGGTCCGGCGAGGACTGTCGTTTCGCCGTGGCGGACCCGCGCGCCGCCTCACGCGGGGACGTGCGCGATCCGGCGCCAGCGTCGTCTCGGGCATGTCCAGGGCGCGCGAAGCCGCTTCCGGGACGCTTTGCGCCGCCAGTGTTTGCGCCGCCAGTGTTTGCGCCAGTAGATTTGGCTCCGGTGGGCCGGTCAGGATTTTTGCTGCGCATCGCGGTTCTATACAGCCGGGAGGTCATGAATAACAGCCAGTCTGCAAAATACGGTAGGTCTTTCGGATCGTTGCCGGGCTGTTTAGGTCGCACCGACGTCGGTTGACACGCATCCCGGTTCGGCGCTACCCCGCCCGTCCTGCGGCTTTGCAATGGCCCGGCGGAGGGGTGCCCGAGTGGCTAAAGGGGGCGGACTGTAAATCCGCTGCTGTAACGGCTACGTTGGTTCGAATCCAACCCCCTCCACCAACCACCCGCCTTCACCAACCGTTTTGTGACCGACACCGGCGGTTACAGCGTTGACTCCAAAATCTGATCGTCATTGGTTTCACTCGGGGAGATTTTTGCTCTCCGGCCGGCTGCTAGCTTGCCCGGGCGCAACACGAAGGATCGCATTTTCAGCATGGCGGCAAAGGTCCGGAACGTGCCGAGCAACGAGCTTGCCATCCGGCTCCAGCAACAGGAGATGGTTGCCGGCTTTGGCACGTTTGCACTGAAATCGGCCGGATTGGCGGCGGTCCTGACCGAGGCGTGCCGGGTTGCGTCGGTCGGACTGCAGACCGAGTTCGCCAAGGTATTGCAGTTCCAGCCCGAGTCTGGAGACCTGCTGGTGGTCGCTGGGATCGGCTGGCGCGCTGGGATCGTGGGCACAGCGACACTCGGTGCCGGGCTGAGCAGCCCGGCCGGCTACGCGCTGCACACCGGACAACCTGTATTGTCGAATGATCTGGGCGAAGAGGACCGCTTCCGCACACCCGAGCTGTTGCTGGAGCATGGGGTGCACAGCGCGATCAACGTCGCGATCGCCGCCAATGCCGATGCGGCCCCGTATGGCGTGCTGGAAGTGGACGGCACCGCCCGCGATGAATTCGTCGCGGCCGACACCGCGTTTCTGCAGTCGCTGTCCAGCGTGCTCGCCGCCGCATTGGTCCGGCACGAGACTGAGCAGGCCAAGGATGCGTTGCTACGCGAAAAAGACCTGTTGATGCAGGAAGTGCATCACCGGGTGAAGAACAGCCTGCAGCTCGTTCGGGCCTTGCTGCAGCTCCAGGCGCGTTCGGCCGGCGACGAGGCGCGGACGCAGCTTGAGGCGGCGGCTGGGCGGATATCGACGATCAGCGCGGTGCACCGGCATTTGTATGAGGGTGGATCGGCAACGCAGACCGATGCCGCTGCTTATCTGAACGCGCTGATGGGCGACATACAATCCACCGTGGCCGCCCCTGAAAACCGCCGGGACATTGAGGTTCAGGCTGAGTCTATGCAACTCTCAGCCGATCAGATCACGCCCTTGGGGCTGATCGCGTCTGAGCTGGTGTCAAACGCGTTGAAGCACGGCGCCGGCCGCGTGCGGGTCAGCCTCCGCAGCGTCGCCGAGGGCTTGCAGGTGCGGGTCGAGGACGAAGGTCCAGGCTTTCCCGCAGATTTCGTGCCGCAGCTCTCCAAGAGCCTGAGCATGCGGCTGGTGACCGCCCTCGCCAAGGGTGATCCGGCGCATTCGGTAGTCGTTGACCGCTCCGTCCCGCATGGCTGCATCATCGCCACGCTCAAACTATAAAACTTAGGCAAGCTCTACCACGACGGGCACATGATCCGACGGCTGGGCTTGGCCACGTTCGGCCCGGTCGGGCGTCGCCGAGACTAGGCGCTCGGCTAGGTCCGGCGACAGGAGCGCGTGATCGATGCGCAGGCCTTGATCCCGTGGCCATGCGCCGGCCTGGTAGTCCCAGAACGTATAAACCTGGCCGGACGGCTGCAGCGCACGGATCGCGTCTGTCAAGCCGAGCCATTGCAGGGCGCGGAACCGGGCACGGGTCTCCGGCCGCACCAGCGCATCGGACGCGGAGAGCGTGCCCGGCGCGAAATCCGCGTCGGTTGGACAAACATTGTAGTCGCCCGCCAACAGCATCGGCTGGTCCGCATCCAGCAATGCCCGGGCACGGTCTGCCAAAAGCTCCATCCAGCGCAGCTTATAGCCATAGCCAGTTTCGCCGCCGGAATTGCCGTTGGGCAGATACAAATTGCCCACGGTGATTGGCCCGGCGGCATCCTGGATTTGCACCTCGATGTAGCGGGCCTGCGCGTCGTCGTCCGGCAGCCCCGGGAGGGCGCGCTGCATCACCTCAACCGGAACACGCGACAGAATGGCCACGCCATTATACGATTTTTGGCCAATTACATTGGCCGCGTAACCCACGGCCTCAAACGCAGCGGCAGGAAACTGCGCCGCCTCGCACTTCGTCTCCTGCAGCAGCAGCAGGTCGGGCTGCACCCGGATCAGCCAATCCGCGACCAACGGCTCGCGCATTCGGATGGAGTTGACGTTCCAGGTCGCGATCCGCATGGGTCCGAGACCCTAGAAATATGTCTGACTAAAAATATGTCGGACTAATCAATTGCGAAGCTGGTGCCGCAGCCGCAGCCTGACGTCGCGTTCGGGTTCCGCACGGTGAAATGCGCGCCCATCAGCTCATCGGTGTAGTCGAGCTGCGATCCCGCCAGCAGATCGAGGCTTGCTGGGTCCACCAGCACACGGGCACCCTGCGCCTCCACGACCAGATCATCCGGCTGAGTGGTCTCGTCCAGCTCGAACTTGTATTGAAAACCGCTGCAGCCGCCTGCCAGGACGGCCACGCGCAGCGCCGCCGGGCGGGCCTGTGCGGCAACGATTTCCGCCACACGCTCGGCAGCGCGGTCGGACACGGAGAAGCGGGCGATGTCGCTGATGCTGTTCATAATGAGGACATAGCGCGTCCGAGTGTCACATTGAAGGTGCCGGGTCATCGGTGTTAAGCCCGCAACCTTGTATAGTCAGGCCCATGTCCCACGCCCCCTACGCCGTCCGGCCCGAGACATCCCGCGGCCGCCTGCATCCGGAGCCGGAAAGCCCCGGCCGCAGTCCGTATCAGCGGGACCGCGACCGGGTGATTCACAGCTCTGCATTCCGCAAACTACAATACAAGACTCAAGTCTTCGTTAATCACGAGGGCGACTATTTCCGCACCCGGCTGACCCACAGCCTCGAAGTGGCGCAGATCGCCCGCTCGATCGCCCGCGAGCTGCGGCTGGATGAGGACCTGACGGAGGCGTTGGCATTGGCGCATGATTTGGGTCATCCGCCATTCGGCCACGCCGGGGAGGAAGGGCTGAACAACCGGATGAAGCCGTTTGGCGGCTTTGACCACAACGCACAGAGCCTCCGCATCGTGACGAAGCTGGAGGACCGCTACGCCGCGTTCGACGGCCTTAACCTCACGTGGGAGACGCTAGAGGGTCTTGCCAAGCATAACGGCCCGCTGCGTCATCCACCGCCCTACATCGCCGAGTACAATGCGCGCCATCCGCTCGACCTGCACACCCAGGCCGGCGGCGAGGCGCAGGTGGCGGCGCTGGCGGACGACGTCGCGTATCACAGCCACGACCTCGATGACGGGATGCGCGCCGGGCTGTTCGGCCCCGAAGACGTCGCGCATTTGCCGGTGGTGGGCGCGTCGCTCGTGCTCGCCCGCCGGTCCAGCCTTGATGTGCCGCCGCAGCGGCTGCGGCATGAGACAATCCGCCGGGTGATCAACAGCTTTGTCACCGACATCATCGAGGAGAGCCGGCGGCGCATCGCAGCGCTCGATCCCGCTGACGCCGACGCCATCCGTCGCGCGAAAAAGCCGGTGATCGCCTTCAGCCCGGCGATGGCAGAGGCGAACCACGCCGTTAAGGAGTTCTTATTTGCCCATATGTATCGGCACTGGAAGGTGAACCGCATGAGCAACAAGTCGCGCCGGGTGACCGAGGCGCTGTTCGGGCTGCTGCACGACGACGTCAGCATGCTGCCGGATGGCTGGCGGGCGCGGGCTGGGGAAAAAGACGGGCCGCGTGCGGCGCTGACCGTTGCGGACTACATTGCCGGCATGACGGACCGTTTTGCCCTGGACGAGCATCGCCGCCTGACCGATCCCTTCACCACCGGTTAGCAGGACCTTCATATTGCCAGAAAACATCTTCGCCCGTGTGCGGGCCGCCGTGGTGACTGCGCTGCGCCAGGTCGTGCCGGATCTGCCGGACGACGTCGCTGGCCGGGTCGAGGTCACCCCGGCGCGCGAGGCAGCGCATGGCGACATGGCGACCAACGCCGCGATGGTCAGCGCAAAGGCCGCCCGCCAGCCGCCGGCCCGCATCGCCCAGGCGCTGGCCGCTGCGCTCGCGGACGGCGCCGACGTGCTGCGCGCCGAGCCTGCCGGACCCGGCTTCGTCAACCTGCATCTGCGTCCTGACAGCCTGCGCGCGACGCTGCCGGCCATCCTGCATGAGGGCGAGGCGTTCGGCATGAGCGACGCCGGGCAGGGGCGGCGGGTGAACGTCGAGTATGTCTCCGCCAATCCGACGGGACCGATGCATATCGGCCATTGCCGCGGCGCGGTGGTCGGCGATGCGTTGGCGAACCTGCTGGACAAGGCCGGGTTTGCGGTCACCAAGGAATATTACATCAACGACGCCGGGGCGCAGGTGGCGGCGCTCGCCTGGGCCGCATACTGGCGATACCTGCAAGCGGTTGGCACGCCGCTCTCTGAGAATGAGTTCGCCGCCATGGTGCCCGGCGGCCTGCAATACCGCGGCGACTACCTGGTTCCCGTGGGCGAGGCATTGCGGGCCGAGCACGGCGACGCGCTGGCCGGACCCGGCGGCACCGTGGCCGATCCGATGCTGTGGTTAGACCAGGTCCGTAACTTCACCATCTCGGCGATGATGGCGTCGATCCGGGCGGACCTAGCGCAGTTGGGCGTGCAGCCCGACGTGTTCACCTCCGAGCGGGCGCTGGTGGAAAGCGGTGCGCCGGACCGGGTGATCGAGCAGCTGCGGGGGCAGGGCCTGATCTATGAGGGCATCCTGGAGCCGCCGAAGGGCAAGACGCCGGAGGACTGGGAGCCGCGCGAGCAGACCTTGTTCCGCGCGACGCAGTTCGGCGACGACGTGGACCGGCCGCTGCGCAAGTCGGACGGCTCGAACACCTATTTTGCCAACGACATCGCCTATCACGCCGACAAGATCGACCGCGGCGCCGAGCTGATGATCGACGTTTGGGGGGCCGACCACGGCGGCTACGTCTCGCGGATGAAGGCGGCGGTGCAGGCGGTGGCCGCCAACCGTCCAGCGCGGCTCGAGGTCGTGCTGTGTCAGATCGTGCGGGTGATGCGCGGCGGCGAGCCGGTCCGCATGTCGAAGCGCGCCGGCACCTACGTGACGCTCGCCGACCTCATTGACGAGGTCGGGCGGGACGCGGTGCGCTTTACGATACTGACCCGCAAATCCGACGCTCAGATGGATTTCGACCTGGATGCTGTCCTGGCGCAGACCCGCGAGAATCCGGTGTTTTATGTGCAGTATGCGCATGCCCGCTGCCGGTCGGTGCTGCGTGCGGCAACCGAGTCCTATGGTGCGGCCGCCCTAGATCCAGCCGCGCTGGCGCAAATGCCGCTCGAAAGCTTGCAGGATGAGGCGGAGCTGGCGCTGGTCCGGCGGCTGGCGTCTTGGCCGCGTACGGTCGAAAGCGCGGCTTTCGCACAGGAGCCACATAGAATCGCGTTTTTTCTCTATGACTTGGCGGGCGACTTTCATATGCTATGGAACCGCGGGCGGGACAACTCGACACTGAGGTTTCTGCAGGCGGACCGGCTGGCCGAGACGATGGCCCGGCTGGTTCTGGTGGCTGCGACGGCGACCGTGCTTCGCTCTGGATTGGCGGTGCTCGGGGTTATCCCGGTGGAGGAGATGCGCTGAACCGTGTCCAATGACCTGCATATCCCCACCGCAATACGCGGTTCGGTCCCTGTCCGCTTGTCCTATCGGGCGCGTCGTCCCGGCATGGACCGCGGCACCAAGTATCTGCTGGTCGCGGCTGTTGGGCTTGGAGGGGTGTTGCTGGCGGGGGTGGCGAGTTGGGCGCTGACCGGCGGCGGCCGTCCTGCCCCCATTCCGGTGATCGAGGCCGACAGCCGCCCGATCCGCGTCAAGCCCGAGAACGCCGGCGGCCTGCAGGTCGTGGGTGCCGACGACCAGGTGATGGGCGGCCATGGTTCGTTGACTCAGGGCATGGCGCCAGCCGCCGAAGTGCCGGCCGCTCAGGCGCTTAGGGCGCAAATGCCGCCCCAGCCGGCACAACCCCAGCTGGCACAGCCTCAGCCGGCCGCTGCAGAACCGGTCGAAGTTCCGGCACCGCTTGCGGCGGCGCAACCGCCTGCAGTCCCAGCGCAAGCTGCTCGCCCGGCGCCATCGCCCGCGACCGGCACGCTGGTGCAGCTGGCTGCGGTCAGCAGCGAGGAAGCGGCGCAGTCGGAGTGGCAACGGCTCGCCAAGCGCATGCCGGACCTGTTGGGCGATCGCCGGCCGGTGGTCCAGCGGTTGGACCGCGATGGGCGGACCATCTGGCGGGTGCGCACCGGCGGCTTCACGGACTCCGCCGACGCCACAGCATTCTGCGTCCGGGTGCGCGGGAAGGGCGGGGCCTGTTCCATCGCCAGCTTCTGACCACGGCGGCATGAAGGCGGCCATCGTCGGCCTCGCGGGCACAACGCTTGATGCGGCGGAGGCCGCGTTGTTGCTGCTTTATCAGCCTGCCGGCGCCATCCTATTTGCCCGCAACGTGCGGGACCCCGGACAATTATCCGCGCTGACGGCCGCGCTGCGTGATGTGTTGCCAGCGCACGCGGTGGTCGCCGTCGATCAGGAAGGCGGCCGCGTGGCCCGGCTGCGCCCGCCAAACTGGCGCGCCCATCCTCCGGCGGGACGGCTTGGCGCGGTGTTTGATGCCGACGACGCAGCGGGTCTGCGCGCGACATGGCTGACCGGGGCGCTGATTGGGCTGGACTGCGCCGGGGCCGGGTTCGACGTTGTATGCGCGCCGGTCCTCGACCTCCTCGTGCCCGGCGCGCATGACGTGGTGGGCGACCGGGCCTACTCGGCCGAGCCGGATGTCGTGGCCCGGCTGGGACGCGCGATGGCGGATGGCCTGCTGGCGGCCGGGGTGCAACCGGTGGCGAAGCATGCGCCTGGACACGGGCGCACTGCGGTTGACAGCCATACCGGCCTGCCGCGGGTGGACGCCGGACAGGACCTCACGTCAGACATGCGGCCTTTCATGCTGTGTGCTGGGCTGCCATGGATGATGACTGCGCACCTCCTATATGAAGGGCTCGACGCCGACTGGCCGGGCACGTTGTCCGCCATTGTAATCCGGCAGGCGATCCGCGGCCGGATCGGCTTCCAAGGAGTTCTCGTGTCCGACGATCTTGCCATGAACGCCCTGTCCGGCACGCCGGGCGTGCGCGCTGCCCAGGCCGTGACCGCGGGATGCGACCTCGCGATGCATTGCAGCGGGGTTCTATCCGACACTGCCGACGTGCTGGAGGCTTGCCCCGACATCACGGATGCAACGCTGGCCCGGCTCGCTGTCGCGCGGATTATGGCGGCTTCCGCCCAACAGCCGCTGGACGGTGCGGCACTGGCGGCCGAACGGGACAGCTTGCTGTCCAAGTCGGTGACGGCATGACCGGCTTCCTGATCCAGATCGCGATCGCGGCCATCCCGGTTATTTTCGCGATCACCTTGCATGAGGCCGCGCACGGCTACGCGGCCCTGGCCCTGGGTGACGACACGGCGCGGAGCATGGGCCGACTTTCGCTGAACCCCCTTCGCCATGTGGACCGCGTTGGCACCCTGCTGTTGCCCGGCGCGCTCATGCTGGGTCAGTTGCTCACGATCGGGCGGGTGGTGTTCCTGTTCGGCTGGGCGAAGCCGGTTCCGGTCTCTGCCTGGCGGTTCGCCGATCCGCGCCGGGGCATGGCGCTGGTGGCGGCGGCCGGCCCGGCCATGAACTTCTTTCTTGCCTGGCTCGCAGCCCTGCTGATGCACGCGTCCGCATTGCTGGCGGACCCGGCGGGCGAGGTCGTGGACACCATGCTGCAGACGTTCATTCTCGCCAATCTCGTGCTCGGCCTGTTTAACCTGCTGCCGATCCCGCCGCTGGACGGGGGCCGCATCATGGTCGGCATCCTTCCGCTGAGGCTGGCTCAGGTTTGGGCCCGGTTGGAACGCGCGGGCATCGTCATCGTGCTGCTGGTGGCGTTCCTGCTGCCCCGGCTGCTGGCGGAGTTCGGCATCCGCTTCGATCCCATCGGCAACGCGTTGAACACGGGCCTGCCCTGGGCCTTTGACCTGGTATATCGCCTCGCATTCCATGATGCCTGAAGCTTCGGATGCCTGAAGCTTGGGATGCGTGAAGTTTAGGACGCCTGACGTTTGGTGACGCGGTTTCCCATATCCCGGTCGCGTGCTACCAAACGGCCGAAGGGACGCAGCCTACTATGTTCGATCTAGCCTGGTCTGAAATTGCACTGATCGGTGTGGTCGCGCTCATCGCGATCGGACCAAAAGATATGCCTGTCGCCATTAAGGCGGTCGCCGAGATGGTCAAAAAAGCCCGTCGCATGGCGTCCGAGTTCCAGACCCATGTGGACGAGATGGTGCGTGAGGCGAACCTGCATGAGGTGCGCGACCACATCAACGACATCCGCAGCATGGACATCAAGGGCAAGATCATGAGCGCCGTGGACGGCGATGGCTCGATCCGCCGCACCATAAGCGACCGCCCATTCAACGCTGCCCCGCCGCCGGTCACGCCTGTTGTCAACGGGACGTCGGCTGATGCGGCCACCGACACGATGACAGCCCTGCATGAGCCGCACGTGATCACGGGACCGGAGTCAACTGCATTGCATGCACCTGGTGAGGCGACTTTTGCCACGGCCGAGGCGTCGCCTGTAAGCACGCCCGCCTACACCGATCCTCGCGCCGCGCCGCCTGCATCGCCTGCCCAAGACGAAACTGCGACCCAGCCGACGCCGCACGCTTAAAACGCCCAAACCAGGACAGCATCGTGGACTCGCAGGACGTGCCGATCGACGATCCCATCAACGACAAGCCGATGCCCCTGCTCGATCACCTGATCGAGCTGCGCACCCGGCTGCTGTGGTCCATGGGCGCTTTCCTGATCTGTTTCATCGTCTGCTACTACTTCAGCCGAGGCATCTACTCATTCTTGGCGCAGCCGCTGGCAGATATCCTGGTCACCAAGACCGGGCAGAACCGCCGGCTGATCTTCACGGCGCTGTATGAGGCGTTCTTCACCTATCTCAAAGTCGCCTTTTTCGGCGCGGCGTTCGTCTCGTTTCCCGTCGTCGCGTCGCAGGTCTGGCTGTTCGTGGCGCCGGGCCTGTATCGAAGCGAGAAGAAGGCCTTCCTGCCTTTCCTTGTTGCCACACCGGTGCTGTTCGTAGCCGGCGCGGCGCTTGCCTACTACTTCGTCTTTCCCGCCGCCTGGACGTTCTTCCTCAGCTTCGAATCCATCGACGGCGGCGGCGGCCTGCCGGTGCAGCTGGAGGCGAAGGTCAGCGAATATCTCGGCCTCGTCATGCGGCTGATCTTCGCGTTCGGCCTGGCGTTCCAGTTGCCGGTGCTGCTCACGCTGCTGGCCAAGGTCAACATCATCTCGTCGCGCGGGCTGAAGAAATACCGGCGCTACGCCTATGTCGGCATGTTCGTCGTGGCCGCCATTATCACTCCGCCGGACGTCATCACCCAGACCGGCCTCGCGCTTCCTTTGATCGCACTCTACGAAATCTCGATCGTTACCGCGGGCTGGGTCGAGACGAAACCGGTGGACGTCTGATGCATGACATCCGCGCTCTTCGCAGCGATCCCGCTGCATTCGACGCCGCCATGGCTCGGCGCGGCCTGCCCCCACTGGCGGGGCGGCTGCTGCAGGTGGACAGCGAGCGCCGGGCTGCGCTGACGGCGGTGCAGGACAAGCAGTCCCGGCGCAACACGCTCGCCAAGCAGGTCGGCCAGGGCCGCCGCACCGGCGCCGACACCACGGCCGAAGAGGCCGAGGCCACGGTACTGCGTGACGAGATGGCAGCGTTGGAACAGCGTGCAGATGCGCTCGACCTCGCGATCCGCCGCGAGTTGGAGGCGTTGCCCAACCTGCTCGACCCTGATGTGCCGGAGGGCGCCGATGAGGCCGCCAACGCCGTCATGAAACAGGTTGGTGAGCCCCGGCATTTCAACTTTGCGCCGCAGGAGCATTTCCATCTCGGCGAGGCGCTCGGCCTGATGGACTTCGAGCGGGCCGCGCGCATGTCCGGCAGCCGCTTCACCATCCTCCGCGGCGGCCTGGCCCGGCTTGAGCGCGCGCTCGGCCAATTCATGCTGGATCTGCACACAACCGAGCACGGCTACACCGAGACGCAGGTGCCGCTGCTGGTGAACGATGCCGCCGCCTATGGCACCGATAAACTCCCGAAATTCGCTGACGACCTGTTCCGCACCACCGACGGCCGCTGGCTGATCCCGACCGCCGAGGTGCCGCTGACCAGCCTGGTGATGGACGAGATCGTACCCGCAGACCGCCTGCCGATGCGTGTCACGGCGCTGTCGGAGTGCTTTCGCAGCGAGGCCGGTTCGGCCGGTCGCGACACCCGCGGCATGTTGCGTCAGCACCAGTTCCGCAAGGTCGAGCTGGTCAGCATCACCCATCCGGACGCCAGCGACGCCGAGCATGAGCGCATGACCGCCTGTGCCGAGGCGGTGCTGGCGGCGCTCGGCCTGCCGTATCGCCGCATGCTGCTGTGTGCGGGCGATACCGGGTTCGGCGCGGTGAAAACCTATGATTTGGAGGTCTGGCTGCCGGGCCAGGGCGCGTGGCGGGAGATCAGCTCGTGCTCCAACACCCGCGCGTTTCAGGCACGCCGCATGAATGCACGGATGCGCGGCGCCGACGGCAAGGCGGCCGGGTTCGTGCATACGCTGAACGGCTCCGGGGTCGCGGTTGGCCGGGCGCTGATCGCGGTCATGGAAAACTACCAGCAGGCGGGTGGCTCGATTCATGTGCCGCCGGCGCTGGTGCCCTACATGGCCGGCGTAACAGAGCTACACGCCCCCTGACCACGCCACCGGCACGATGGCATAGCCGTCTGCCAGCTTGGCGATATGCGAGAACGCTGGGAAGTGCATGTGCATGCCGGCGACCAGCAGCCGCTCCTGCGCCGCCATGTCGAGCACCCGCCGGCGGCTCGCGACCGCGCCCGCGGGGTCGGAGTCGAACATCACGCCGACCTCGGGCCGCCGCGCCTGCACGTCAGGCACATGGAAGACATCGCCCCAGATCAGCAACTGCGCGCCGCCTGACTCAACCAGGTATCCGGTGTGGCCCGGCGTATGGCCCGGCAAGGGGTGCGCCTGGATGCCGGGCGCCACGTCCGCGCCGGCAAACAAGCGCATCCGCGAGCGATACGGCGCGATCGCGGCCCGTGCTGCGACGAAACGCGGCTTTCTGTCATCGGGCGCCACGGCTGCGGCGGCCTCGTCCAGCCAGAAATCAGCCTCCAGCTTTGCGATGACCAGTTCGGCGTTTGGGAACGATGCCGCCCCGTCAGGACTGGTCAGGCCGCCGAAATGGTCGGGGTGCAAGTGCGTCATGAGGACAGCGTCCACCTCGGCGGGCTTCACCCCGGCCGCCGCCAGGTTCGCCTGCAAACGCCCCAATGTCGGTCCCATGCTGTTCGCCCCGCCGGTATCGATCAGGATCGTGGACCCGGCGCCCTGCACCAGAAAGGTGTTCACGCTCGACTGCGGCGTCGGTGCGCGGAAGGCCTGCCGCAACAGCTCGGCGCTGCCCTCCGCGTCGATCCCGAGCAGCACGGCGGCTGGCAGGTCCAGCGTCCCATCGTTGATCGCCGTGACCACGACGTCACCAACGCGACGCCGATAAAAGCCGGGAACCTGGGTGATCGCGATCATGCTGCGTCCTCCTTGGGCCGCGCGACGCCGAGGCGGCCGGCCAGGTCTTCGATGAACTGCCAGGCGACCCGGCCCGACCGGGCGCCGCGGGTGACCGACCATTCAATAGCTTCCGCGTGCAGCGCCTCTTGCGTGATCGGCAAGGCGAGCTGCCCGGCATAGCCATCGACCATGGCAAAGAACGCGCCCTG
Source organism: uncultured Alphaproteobacteria bacterium (assembly GCA_963850595.1). Taxonomy (GTDB): domain Bacteria; phylum Pseudomonadota; class Alphaproteobacteria; order Acetobacterales; family Acetobacteraceae; genus CAHJXG01. Next base: position 320,101 of record CAWKLS010000002.1, read on the forward strand.
GTCGCAGTTGTGAAAACCAATCCACAGGCCGAAGCGGTCCGACAAGGAAACCTTTTCCTCGATCGCCTCGCCCGGGTTTATCGCCGTCGAGCGCTCATTGTCGATCATGTCGCGCGGCATCAGATGCCGGCGGTTGCTGGTGGCGTAGAACAGCACGTTGGCCGGACGGCCCTCGATGCCGCCGTCCAGCACAGATTTCAACGCCTTGTAGTCGGCGTCCTCGCGCTCGAACGACAGGTCGTCGCACAGGATCAAGCAGCGCCGTGCCCGGCCGCGCAGCAGGTTCAGCAGGTCTGGCAGGGTGCGGATGTCCTCGCGGTGAATTTCGATCAACGCCAGGACGCCCGGCGTGTCCTGGTTGGCGGCGGCGTGCGCGGCCTTGACCAGCGACGACTTGCCCATGCCGCGGGCCCCCCACAGCATGGCGTTGTTCGCCGGCAATCCACGGGCGAAGCGCATCGTGTTGTCGAGCAGCAGCCGCTTCTGCCGCTCAATGCCCTGCAGTAATTCGATCCCGACCCGGGAGACCCGCGGCACCGGCGCCAAATGCCCCGATGCCAGATGTCCCGGCGCCGGGTGCCAGACGAAGGCGTCCGCGTCCGCAAGGTCCGGCGCACGCGGCGGCGGCGGTGCCAAGCGGTCGAGCGCGTCGGCGATGCGAGTGAGCAAGGCTGTGTCCAACGGAGGTCCTAGCGTGATGGCTTGACGGGACGGGACCTCAAACTATGGTCCCGGCGCATCAACGGCAACCCAGGACAAAAATGCTGATCTCTCCCGCCTACGCCCAAGACGTCACCGGCTTGCTGGGCGGTGCAACCCAGTTTCTGCCGCTGGTGCTGATCTTCGGCGTGTTCTACTTCCTGCTGATCCGCCCGCAGCAGACCCGGGCCAAGCAGATGAAAGCCATGCTGGCGGCGCTTCGCCGGGGCGACCGCGTGGTGACAGCCGGAGGCATCCTGGCGACGGTGCAGCGGGTGAAGGACGGCAGCGACGAGATCGAGGTGGATATCGCGCCGAACGTCCGGGTGACCGTCATCCGCGACACTATCACGACGGTGCTGAAGCCTGTTGCCGCGAACGACGCCAAGGCCAGCTGAACGCGCTCCCTCCCCCGGCATGCGAGGGAGGGAACCGGTCAATCAGCCCATTTGGCTGGCAGCGAATTCGTAGTTGGCGAGCTTGTCCAGCCAGTTGCTCACGTAGTCCGGACGGCGGTTGCGGAAGTCCAAGTAATAGCTGTGCTCCCACACGTCGCAGCCGAGCAGCGCCTTGCCCTCGTTGGTCGCGAGCGGGTTGGAGCCGTTCGGCGTCTTCGTGACCTTCAGCTTGCCGTCGGTGCCCAGCACGAGCCAGGCCCAGCCGGAGCCGAACTGTCCGACGGCGGCGGCCTTGAACGCGTCCTTGAACGCCTGGACGCTGCCGAAATCGGCGGTGATCTTGGACTCCACGGCGCCCGGCATGCCGCCGCCCGTGGGGGACATGTTCTGCCAGAACATGATGTGGTTCCAATGCTGCCCAGCATTGTTGAACACCGGCGCCATCTCGGCGTTGCCGTGGCTCATCTGGATGATCTCTTCCAGCGACTTGCCAGCGAGCGCCGGGTTTTTCTCGACGAAGCCGTTCAGCGCCGTGACATAGGCCTGATGATGCTTGTCGTGGTGCAGCTCCAACGTCTCCTGGCACATGCCGCGCTCAGCGAGGGCGCTGTGCGAGTAGGGGAGGGCGGGAAGTTCGAATGCCATCGGTCGATATCCTTTTGGTGACGCGGCGCAGATTGATCGCGCGGCGCCGGGCGCGTCAAGGTTGTGCGGCGTGACGGTTGGGGCCACCTGCGCCGCATGTCCACCCAATCCTTGTCCGCTTGCGCCGAGATCGTCCGTCGCCACGATCCCGACCGCTTCCTAACCGCCCTGTTCGCGCCGTCCGAGCGACGGGAGACGCTGTTTGTCCTGTATGCGGTGAACCACGAGTTGGCCCGGGCGCGCGAGGTCGTGTCCAACCCGATGCTGGCGCTTATACGCCTGCAGTGGTGGCGCGAGGTCGCCGAGGGCGCAAGGCGGCGGCATGAGATCGCCGGGCCGCTCGGGAAAGCGCTGGATCAGGGCCGGCTTCTGGCAGCGGATGTGCTGGCGATGATCGACGGGCGGGAGGCTGAGACCGAGCCGATCGCGACGGAGGCCGCGTTCCGCGATTATGTGCAGGCGACCGCCGGCGGGGTGGCGGTGGCGGCCGGACGTGCGCTCGGCGCCGCTGCTCCGGCGCTTGACGCGTTGCGTGACCTGGGCGCGGCATATGGCGTCACTGGCATTCTGCGCAGTGTCCCGGCCCTGGCCCGGCGTTCCCGCTGTATGCTGCCGGAGGACCTTCTGGCGCAGCACGGCCTTGGACTTGAGGACGTCATTGCCGATCCTGGGCGCGTCGCATCAGGGCCAATCCGGACGCATATTGCTGCAATCGCCTCCGAATGGCTCAGGATTGGGCGATTGGCGCCCCTGCCAAAACCGGCCATCGCTGCGGCGCTTCCAGCGGTGCTTGCCCGGCGTGACCTGGCGCATCGTGGCATCCCGGAGCGCGGCCTGGCCGATCGCCTCGCGGTGACGGCCGCTGCGATGCGAGGCCGCGTCTAATGCTTCAGGTCAGACGGGCGGGCTACTCTTCGGGTTCGGTCGTGAACAGCAGCGGATAGCCCTTGGCACGGCCTGCATCGGTCGCGTTCGTCGCCTTTTCCTCCGCCACGTCTTTGGTATAGACGGACACGACGCAGACGCCGCGCTGATGCGCGGTCATCATCACGCGCTGGGCCTGGTCCTCTGTCACCCGGAACTCGGCCTTGAGGATCCTGACGACGAACTCACGCGGGGTGAAATCGTCGTTGACCAGAATGACCTTGTGCAGCTTCGGCCGCTCGACCTCGAGCTGGATCTTGGTGCCTGGAGTGGTAACGACGTCGGTCATCGGAGAGGCTGCTCCAGATGGCGGCCTGGCCCGCCTGCGCAGGACCCGCCGGATTGGCATTCGTGCGATATAGCTATCGATCGTAAGGGCCGCAACACTGTTGGGCGTTCTAAGGCCGGACCAACGCCAGCACGATCTCGACCGCGATCAGCACGATGATCAGCAGCTCCATCAGCCCGGCCCGGCTGCTGCTCGCCTCGTCATACAGCGCCGTGTAGGTGTCGCGGATGATCGCGAGCTTGCGGTTTACAGCCGCGCTGACGGTAGGGACACGGAATAAATCCAGCGCCGAGGTATAGATGCGGGCAAGGTAGACGTCCTCTGTCACCTGCAGCGCGTTATCGACCTTCTCGGTCAGCTCGGTCACCTCGGCAACCAGGGTATAAAGCCGCCGGGCCAGGTCGGCGAAACGACGGGGCAGCAGGATGTTGACGGTGCGGCGCGTGGTCTGCACCAGGCCGTACATGCGCGGCAGCTCGTCATCCAGCAGCTCGTCGTAGTAGCGCATCTCCAGAAGCTGGGCGTTGGCAACCTCCAGCACATCCGCCACGTCCGAATCGCCGCGGGGCTCATAGATAAAGGCGCGGTCCCACGTCAGCACGACCAGGTCGTCAGCGTAGTACCAGTAGCTCTGGCGCAACAGGTCGCGCCGGGCGCCGTCGGACAGGGTGCGCTGCTCGCCAGACAGCAGCGGCACCAGGTCCACGCGGTCCTGCAGCGCCGTAGCGGTAAGCTGCTCGCTGAAGGCGTGCACGGTGCCGATCAGATAGTCCTCTTCGATCGCCGAACCCATCGGCCGCACCAAGGCCTCGGCCAAAAGCGTGCGCACCCGGGCCAGCAGGCCGTCCCATAGCCGTCCGTCGCCGCCGTCGCCCACATGGGCGTCCATCGCGTTCAGCAGCGCCGTGTAGGCCGGCCAGCTCATATCGACCGTCGCCACACGCAGCGTCAGCGCAACCACGCCGAAATCGTAGATGCGCACCGTTACCGCCGCGGTCACGGCGATAGTGCCGAGGTGCAGCGGGATCGGGTCGAAGGACAGCGCGACCGGCGGCACCCCGAACGCCACAGCCTTGGCGGGAGTGGCGCTCAACCGGCTGCGGCTGCTGGCGGTGCCGGCGTAGCGCGCCCAGATTTCCTCCACTTTGCGCAGGTCGATCGCATAGGCGATGTCGAACAGGCGAAGGGCGACGATGTGGCCCGAGCGAACCTCGAGCTCTGCCGGCTTTAGGTCAACTGGCGGCTCCGCCACTCCCTAAGCCGTCTTGCGCAGCTTACGCGGCGCGGCCAGCGGCAGCATTTGGCGGAGGAAATGCCCGGTGTGGCTGGCCTCATTGGCGGCGACGTCCTCGGGCGTGCCCTCCGCCACCACGCGCCCGCCGCCCTCGCCGCCCTCGGGACCCAAATCAAGCACCCAGTCGGCGGTCTTGATGACCTCGAGGTTATGCTCGATCACCACGACGGTGTTGCCCTGCTCGACCAGCGCGTGCAGCACCTCCAGCAGCTTGCGCACGTCCTCGAAATGCAGCCCGGTCGTCGGCTCGTCGAGGATATACAGCGTGCGTCCGGTGCCGCGCCGGGCGAGCTCCTTAGCAAGCTTTATCCGTTGCGCCTCTCCGCCGGAAAGGGTCGTGGACTGTTGACCCAGGCTGATGTAGCCGAGGCCGACCTTCTGCAGGATGCTGAGCCGGTCGTGGATGCGGTTGACCGCGCTGAAGAACGGCACGGCCTCATCCACCGTCATGTCCAGCACGTCGGCCACCGACTTGCCGCGAAATTTTATCTCTAACGTCTCGCGGTTGTAGCGGGCGCCTTTGCAGGTGTCGCAGGTCACGAACACGTCCGGCAGGAAATGCATTTCGATCTTGATCAGCCCATCGCCCTGGCAGGCCTCACAGCGCCCGCCTTTAACGTTGAAACTAAATCGGCCGGATTTATAGCCGCGCGCCCGGCTCTCCGGCAGCTCGGCGAACCAGTCGCGGATCGGCGCGAACAGGTCGGTGTAGGTGGCCGGGTTGGATCGCGGGGTGCGGCCGATCGGCGATTGGTCGATGTCGATGATCTTGTCGAGCAGATCGAGGCCCTCGACCCGGTCGTGCGGCGCGGGCGCCTCGCCGGAGCCCATGAGGCGCCGGCTCGCGGCTTTGTAGAGCGTATCGACCACCAGCGTCGATTTGCCGCCGCCGGACACGCCGGTCACGCAGGTGAAGGTGCCGAGCGGGAAATCGGCCGTGACGGATTGCAGGTTGTTGCCGCGCGCGCCGACGACGCGGACCACGCGGTCCTCGTCGATGGGGCGCCGGGCCGGGACCGGGATGCTGCGGCGGCCCGAAAGATAAGCGCCGGTGACGCTGTCCGGGTTGGCCGCGACCTCGTCGGGCGTGCCCTGGGCGATGATGTGGCCGCCCAGCAGCCCGGCCGCCGGTCCCATGTCGATCAGGTGGTCGGCGGCGCGGATCGCGTCCTCGTCGTGTTCCACGACCAGCACGGTGTTGCCCAGCGATTTCAGCCGGCGCAGCGTGCCGAGCAGCCGCTCGTTGTCGCGCTGATGCAGGCCGATGCTCGGCTCGTCCAGCACATACAGCACGCCGGTGAGGCCGGAGCCAATCTGGCTCGCCAGACGAATGCGCTGGCTCTCGCCGCCCGACAGCGTGGTGCTGCCGCGGGCCAGGGTCAGGTAGTCGAGGCCGACATCGACCAGGAACTGCAGCCGCTCGACGATTTCCCGCAGGATGCGCCGGGCGATCTCCTGGCGCTGCGGCGTCAAGGTGTCGCCGGCGTCCTGGAACCAAGCGAGCGCCTTCCGTATCGGCAGGTCCGCCGCCTGGGCGAGGTTGAACCCGGCGATCTTCACCGCCAGCGCCTCGGGCTTCAGCCGCGCGCCGTGGCACACCGCGCAGGGCTTGTCGGCCTGGAACCGGCTCATCTCCTCCCGCACCCAAGCGCTGTCGGTTTCCTGCCAGCGGCGCTGCAGGTTGCGCAGCACGCCCTCGAACGGCTTTTTGACCACGTAGGCCCGCACGCCGTCCTTGTAGGCGAAGTCGATAGGCTCCGCGTCCGAGCCGACCAGGATCACCGCGCGAACCCGGTCCGGCAGCTCATGCCACGGCGTGCGGGTGCTGACCTTGAAGTGCTTGGCGATGCTCGCGAGCGTCTGGTCGTAGTACGGGGTCTGGGCGCCGCTCCAGGGGGCGACGGCGCCCTCGGCGAGGCTGACGCGCTCATCAGGGATGACCAGGCTGGGGTCGAAGAAGCGTTCGAGGCCTAATCCGTCGCAAGCCGGGCAAGCGCCGTGCGGGCTGTTGAAGCTGAACAGCCGCGGCTCGATCTCTTCGATGGTGAACCCGCTGACCGGGCAGGCGAAGCGGCTGCTGAACACGGTCCGCGCGCCGCTGTCGGCATCCTCGGCATAGACCACGCCGTCGGCCAGGCCGAGTGCGGTTTCAAAACTGTCGGCGAGCCGGGTCTGGATGCCGTCGCGCACCACAACGCGGTCCACGACGGCATCGATCTCGTGTTTGGTCTTGCGGTTGAGCGCCGGCACCTCGCCGATCTCAAACAGCTTGCCGTCCACCTTGACGCGGGTGAAACCCTTGCGCTGCAGGTCCGCCAGCTCTTTACGGTATTCGCCCTTGCGGTCCCGCACCACGGGCGCCAGCAGCAGCAATCGCGTGCCCTCGGGCATGGCGGCGACGCGATCGACCATCTGACTGACGGTCTGCGCCTCGATCGGCTCGCCGGTTGTGGGCGAGTACGGCACGCCGACGCGGGCCCAGAGCAGGCGCATGTAGTCGTGAATTTCAGTGACGGTGCCGACGGTGCTGCGCGGGTTGCGGCTGGTGGTTTTCTGCTCGATCGAGATGGCGGGGGACAGGCCCTCGATGCTGTCCACGTCGGGCTTGCCCATGAGTTCGAGGAACTGCCGGGCATAGGCCGAGAGGCTCTCGACATAGCGGCGCTGGCCCTCGGCGTAGATGGTATCGAACGCCAGCGACGACTTGCCGGAGCCGGATAGGCCCGTGATGACCGTCAGGCTGTCGCGCGGAATATCGACGTCGATATTCTTGAGGTTGTGCTCGCGCGCGCCGCGCACGCGAATGGAGCCGGCCATGCGGTAATTTCCTGGTGTTCTGGTATCGTTCACCCCATATGGCATTACGGAGCGGTATTGGAAACCCTGCCGCATCGTGTGCAGCGGCTGTTACTCTGGTTCGTCCGGGACAGACAGGGTATAGCTACAAGCCAGTGCGAGTCCGGTCGGTAGAAGGTGACGAAATATGGCGGGCAGCGTCAACAAGGTAATTTTGGTGGGCCGGCTGGGTAAGGACCCGGAGGTCCGCAGCTTTCAGAATGGCGGCAAGGTGGTCAACATGACCCTCGCCACCAGCGAGACCTGGAATGACCGTGCGTCCGGGGAACGCAAGGAGAAGACCGAGTGGCACAACGTCGTCATCAAGGACGAGAAGCTGGCTGAGAACGCTGAAAAATACCTGAAGAAGGGTGCCAGCGTTTACATCGAGGGCCGTATCGAGACGCGTAAGTGGCAAGATCAGACGGGCAACGACAAATATACGACGGAGGTCGTCGTGCCCCGCTTCGGCGGCGTGCTGACGTTTCTGAGCGGACGCGGCGAGGAGGGCGGCGCAGGTGGTGGCTCCGGCGGCTACCAGCCCCGCGAACGCGCGGCGGCGCCGGCGAAATCCGGCGGCGGCAGCCCATCCTGGGAGCCGAGCAAGGGCGGCGACCTCGACGATGAGATCCCGTTCTAAAATTCTAAACTTAATCGAAAGCGTCCCTTGTCCGACCTTGATCCTCTCGAGACTCCCGCCCCGCCCAGCCTGCCCCAGGTGATGCTCGAAGACGAGATGCGGCGGTCGTATCTCGACTACGCCATGTCCGTCATCGTCAGCCGGGCGCTGCCGGATGCGCGTGACGGGCTGAAGCCGGTGCACCGCCGCATCCTGTATGCCATGCAGCAGGCCGGCTACACCTCCGACAAGGCTTATCGCAAATCCGCCCAGACGGTCGGCGTCGTGATGGGCAACTACCATCCGCATGGCGACGCCTCGATCTACGACGCGCTCGTTCGCATGGCGCAGACGTTCAGCATGCGCGTGCCGCTGATTGACGGTCAGGGCAACTTCGGCAGCGTGGACGGCGATCCCCCGGCGGCGATGCGCTACACCGAGTCGCGGCTGTCGCGGGCGTCGAACTTCATCCTGCTCGACATCGACAAGGACACGGTCGATTTCACGCCCACCTACGACGAGAGCAACCTAGAGCCGCGCGTGCTGCCCGCGAGCTACCCGGTGCTACTGATCAACGGCGCCAACGGCATCGCCGTCGGCATGGCGACCAACATCCCGCCGCATAATCCGACCGAGATCATCGACGCCACCCTCGCGTTGATCGTCGAACCCGCGACGACGCTCGAAGAGCTCATGCAGATCGTGCCGGGTCCGGACTTCCCGACCGGCGGGCTGATCCTCGGCCGCGCCGGCATACGCAGCGCGTTCGAGACCGGGCGCGGCAGCGTCGTGGTGCGCGCGAAGGCGGCGATCGAGGACATGAAGGCCAACCGCCAGGCCATCATCATCACCGAAATCCCCTACCAGGTGAACAAGTCCACCCTGCTGGAGCGCATCGCCGACCTCGTGCGCGCCAAGGCGGTCGAGGGCATCACCGACCTGCGCGACGAGAGCGACCGCGACGGCATGCGCATCGTCATCGAGCTGCGCCGGGAGGCGACGGCCGAGGTCGTGCTGAACCAGCTGTATCGCTTCACCCAACTGCAGACGAGCTTCGGCGTGAACATGCTGGCGCTTGACGGCGGACGCCCCCGCCTCATGGGCCTGAAGGACGCGCTGCAGGTGTTCATCGCCTTCCGCGAGGAGGTGATCCTACGCCGCAGCCGCTTCGAGCTGAACAAGGCGCGGGAGCGTGCACACCTGTTGGTCGGCCTCGCCATCGCAGTCGCCAACATCGACGCGATGATCCGGGTAATCCGCGAGAGCCCGGACGCCGCCACGGCGCGCGCCGCGATGATGGATCGCGCCTGGCCGGCGGGGGACGTGTCCGCGCTGTTGGCGCTGATCGACGACAGCGGCAACCAGATCGTCGACGACAGCGTGCGCCTCACCGACGCACAGGCTCGCGGCATCCTGGAGCTGCGCCTGGCCCGGCTGACCGGACTGGAGCGCGACAAGATCCAGGCCGAGCTGGTCGAGGTCGCGACGCGGATCGGCAATTTGCTGGAGATCCTCGATAGCCGGCCGCGCCGCATGGAGGTCATGCGCGACGAGCTGCTGGCCGCCCGCGCCGAGATCGACAGCCCGCGCATGACGGCAATCGTCGATGCGGCGGTGGACCAGGACGACGAGAGCCTGATCGAGCCGGGCCAGATGGTCGTCACCATCACCCGCGACGGCTTCATCAAGCGCACGGCGCTGGAGATCTTCCGCCAGCAGAACCGCGGCGGCCGGGGCCGGACCGCGGCGGGCACCCGCGGCGACGACATCGTGACCCGCAGCTTCAACGCCCATACCCACCAATGGGTGCTGTTTTTCAGCAGCGGCGGCAAGGCGTTCCGCGAGAAGGTCTGGCGCCTGCCGGAGGCCAGCCCGACCGCCAAAGGCCGTGCGCTGGTCAACATGCTGCCGGAGCTTGGCGCCGACGGGATCACCACCGTGCTGCCGCTGCCGCAGGACGAGAGCCTGTGGGAGAGCCTGCACCTCGTGTTCGCGACCGCCAGCGGCAACGTGCGGCGCAATAAACTGTCGGATTTCCGCAATGTGCGGGCGAGCGGGCTGATTGCCATGAAGCTCGACGAGGGCGACCGGCTGATCGGCGTCGCGACGTGCCGGGACGGTGACGACGTGTTCCTGGCAACGCGGCTGGGTCGCTGCCTGCGCTTCCAGATCGCCGATGACAGCCTGCGCGTGTTCAGCGGCCGCGACAGTTCCGGTGTGCGCGGCATCCGGCTCGGCGACGGCGACGAGGTCATCAGCCTGTCGGTGCTGCGCCACATGGACGCGACGCCCGACGAGCGCGCGGCCTATTTGAAGGGCGCCGCCGCCCGACGCCGCTCGGCCGAGGAGGACGATGTTGCGGTGGATGCCGAGGAGCCGATGGCCGAGGTGACGCTGACTGAGGTCACTCTATCCAGTGACCGCGTGGCCGACCTGGAAGCAGCCGAGGAGATCCTGCTGACCGTGACCAACGCTGGATTTGGCAAGCGGTCCTCGGCTTACGACTACCGGGTCAGCGGGCGCGGTGGCCAGGGGATCAGCAACATCACGCTGTCGCCCCGCAACGGCACCGCGGTGGTCGCAAGCTTCCCGGTGCGGCCCGGCGACGATGTCATGCTGGTGACCGATGAGGGCCGGCTGATCCGCGTGCCCTCCGACCAGGTCCGCGTCACCGGCCGTGCCAGCATGGGCGTGACGCTGTTCCGGCTGGGCGATACCGAGCACGTGACCAGCGTGTTCCCGGTCATCGACGTGCCGGGAGTGCAAACCGAGGAAAATGGGTCCGAGGAGGCTGGTGACACTGGGAACGAGGACGCTGGAGCGCCCGATGTCTGAGCGGCGTCCTGGTCCGGTCCGCCATGTCGGCATCTACCCCGGCACATTCGACCCGGTGACCAATGGCCACACCGACATCATCGCCCGCGCCGCCCGGGTCGTGCATCGCCTCGTCGTCGGCGTGGCGGAGAACGTTGGCAAGTCGCCGCTGTTTCCGTTGGAGGAGCGCGTGGAACTGGTCCGCGCCGAAACCGACGCCATCGCCGCGCGGACCGGCACCGAGATCGAGGTGGTGAGCTTCAACGGCCTGCTGATCGACCTCGCCCGCAGCGTCAACGCGGGCGTGATCGTCCGGGGGCTACGGGCCGTGTCGGATTTCGACTACGAGTTCCAGATGGCGGGGATGAACTACCGCTTGGATCACGAGGTGGAGACAGTGTTTCTCATGGCGAGTGAGCGCCATCAGTTCATTTCGTCCCGCTTCGTCAAGGAGATCGCGCGCCTGGGCGGCGACGTTTCCAGCTTCGTCCCGGCGCTCACGCTGGAGCGGACGCTGGCGCGGGTGCGTCCAGCAGCGTGACCACGGACGGGAGAGCGCCATGAAACTCGGCATGCGTCGCCGGAATTTGCTTGCAACAATCGCGATCGGAACACTGATGTCTGAAGAAGTCCTGGCCCAACAGCCAGCCCTGGACCCCGAGAACACGCTGTATATGGACCTGAAGGACGGGCGCGTGGTCATCCGCCTGCGCCCAGACCTGGCGCCCAAACACGTCGAGCGGGTCAAGGCCCTGGCACGCAAGGGGTTCTATGACGGCACGGTGTTTCACCGGGTGATCGAGGGCTTCATGGCCCAGGGTGGCGACCCTACCGGCACCGGCACCGGCGGCAGCGACATGGGCAACCTGCCGGCCGAGTTCAGCCGCGACGCGCACTTCCTGCGCGGCACCGTCGGCGCTGCCCGGACTGGTGACCCTAACAGCGCGAACAGCCAGTTCTATATCATGTTCGCCCCGGCGCCGCATTTGGACGGCCAATACACGATCTGGGGTCAAGTCGTGCAGGGGATGGAGTTCGTCGATAAGATCAAGCGCGGCAGCGGCGGCGGTGGCACGGTGTCCAACCCGGACAAGATCGTCCGCGTGCAGGTGGCGGCCGACGCCAAGTCGTAATAGGGATGCGCCGTGGCCCCATATGCGGGCCACGGCGGTGGTATGGGCCTGTAGCTCAGCTGGTAGAGCACGGGACTTTTAATCTTGTGGTCGTGGGTTCGAGTCCCACCGGGCCCACCATTGCCGCGAATTCCATCGTCGGCTTCCTTCGATCTGGTAAGCACACGGCCTTGACGAGGCCCTTGCAGATCGACCATGTAAAATCAACATGTCGGGTCGCCTATCACGGAAATCGATGGGTGACGTCGCGGCCCGATGGGTTGCATGACGGGCCATAGTCCGGAGGAAGCCACCTTGCACATCAAAACTAGTCGCGGCTGGGAGTTGCGGGAACGGGACGTGACGCCGGAGCCGTTGATGCTGGCTCGCCGTACTCTGATGGCCGGGGCGGTGGGGATAGCCGGACTTGCCGTGCCATCGATCGCCCGCGCGCAGGGTGCGCCGCGCAATGCCAAGTATGATGGCGGACGCGAGCTGACCGCCGAACGGGACGCGACGACCTATAACAATTACTATGAGTTCGGCACTGACAAGTCGATCTCCCGCGCGGCGCAGCGCCTGCCGATCACCCCATGGACCGTGAAGTTCGATGGTATGGTCAGCACGCCGCGGACGATGGATTTCGAGGACATCTTGAAGCGCGTTCAGCTTGAGGAGCGGGTGTACCGGCATCGTTGCGTCGAGGGCTGGGCGATGACCGTGCCCTGGACCGGGTTTCCGTTGAAGGACCTGGTGGCGATCGCCGGGCCGATGGCGAGCGCCCGTTACGTGGTCATGGAGACCTTGGCCGACCCGAAGACGATGCCCGGCCTGCGCATCAGCTCGTTCGAGTGGCCATACATTGAGGGCGTGACGATGGCGGAGGCGAACAACGACCTCGCCTTCATCGCGACCGGCTTGTATGGCAAGAACATTCCCAAGCAGAACGGCGCCCCGCTTCGCCTGGTCTTGCCGTGGAAGTATGGGTTCAAGTCGGTGAAGTCGATCGTCAAGATGACGTTCACCGACAAGAGGCCGACCACGTTCTGGGAGGGCATCCAGCCGCAGGAGTATGGTTTCTGGGCGAATGTGAACCCCGAGGTGCCGCATCCGCGCTGGAGCCAGGCGACCGAGCGCCTGCTTGGCAATGACCAGCGCGTGCCGACCCGGATCTATAATGGCTATGGCGAGTTCGTCGCCGGGCTGTATGCTGGGATGCCGAACGAAAAGCTCTTCATATGATCGCATCACGCATCCTCGCGACCTTTGCCGCGCTGTTCCTGGTCACCGCGGTGGCCATCGCGGCGCTCACGCCCTTCGGCATGACCCTGGGACAGGGTTTGATGCTGATGGATAGCGGCTGGCTGACGTGGATGCAGAAGCAGAGCCCGAGCTGGGCCTGGAATTGGCTGGAACTGCCGTTCCTGTTGCGGCCGCTATGGCTGATCCCGGCGGGGATCGGCCTAATCTGCGCCGGCGCAGCCGCGTCGCTCAATTTTGGCCGAGCGTCGCCGTCGCGTCGCAAGCGGAGCTGAGCACCCGGCGAGCTAGGCCAATGACGCGGTGCGCCTCGCTCCAGAGCTCATAGTCGGTGAGGTCCGGAAGCGGGGCGAACATCGCGTCGGTGACGTCGCCCCCTGCAACGGGGGTTCCCGTTTGCCAATATCCGGCAAAATCCAGGATGGTATAATGATACTGCACGCGATGCTCTGCGTCGTAGTGGATACTGTCCACGTTGGCTGCCAGAATTAGCGGGCCGGCCGCGAGCCCGGTCTCCTCGGCCAGCTCACGCCGGGCAGCGTGTTCCGCGGTCTCTCCAAGTTCCTGAGCGCCGCCGGGCAGGCTCCATTGTCCCATCGCCGGCGGCTTGCCGCGACGCACCAGAAGCACGGCCCAAGATGCCAATCCCATTGGAGGTTTCAGCAGAACGACACCGATGCCAACCAGCGGTCGCGTCGGGTATTCGCGGTCGGTCATGTCATCTCCGGTGCAGTTTCAGCGTCCCTAGCTGACTTGCAGCCGTCTTGCATCGGACGGCGGCACAGCGTATCCGTCAACTAAAATTCCCATTGAAATAGCGGAGGAAACGATGCCAATCACCCGCCGGGCTGCGCTGGGCACCGTCCTAACCGCCCCGATGCTGCTCCACCCACACGGCGCTCGCGCCGCTGTCCGCACGCTGAAAATCAGCCATCAATTTCCCGGCGGCACCGTGGATCAGGGCGACTTCCGCGACCGCCTCGTGCGCCGCTTCGCCGCCGAGGTGCAGAAGCGCACCGACGGCGAGCTGGCGTTCGAGATCTACCCGGGTTCGTCGCTGATGAAGACCGTGGCGCAGTTCTCCGCGATGCGACGTGGGGCACTGGATATGACGCTTTATCCGCTGGCCTATGCCGGGGGCGAGGTGCCCGAGGTCAATATCGGGCTGATGCCCTGCCTGGTCACGTCCTATGAGCAGGGCCTTGCCTGGAAGCGCCAGCCGATCGGGCAGGAGCTTGAGAACCTGCTGGAAAAGCGCGGCGTGAAGATCATCACCTGGCTGTGGCAGGCCGGCGGCACGGCATCCCGCAGCACGCCGGTGGTGCAGCCGGACGACGTGAAAGGCCTAAAGTTTCGCGGCGGTTCGCGCGAGATGGACCTCATGCTGAAGGCTGCGGGCGGGATCATCAGCTCGGTCCCCAGCAATGAGATCTACGCGGCCATGCAGACGGGCTCATTGGATGCGGCGGTGACGTCGTCCACGAGCCTGATTTCGTTCCGTCTGGAGGAGATCAGCAAGGCGGTGACCACCGGGCGCACCGGCAGCTTTTGGTTCATGCTGGAGCCGCTGCTGATCTCAAAGCAGATCTTCGATAGCCTTCCGGCGGCGCACCAGGCCGTGGTGACCGCGGTGGGCACCGAACTGGAGGCGTTCGGCTTGCAGGCGGCCCAGGCCGACGACGCGGATGTGGCGAACGTGTTTTTGAAGGCCGGCATCACCGCGCGGGACATGGACCCGGCGGCGATCGGCAAGTGGAAGGCAGTAGCCCAGGAGACGGCCTGGAAGGACTTTGCCGCCCGCAACGCCGCCTGCGCCGGGCTGCTGAAGCTCGCCGAGGCCGTCGCTTGAGCGGCCACGGCATCGACGCCGCCTCGGGCGCCATCCCGACGGCGGACGTCCCGCGGCTCGGGCTGCTCGGCGGGGTGCAAAGCGTCTTGGATATGCTGAACAGCGTGATGGCGGTGCTGTCGTCGCTGGCGATCGCTGCCGCCGGGATCGTGCTGACCTGGGAGGTCGCGGGGCGCTATTTTTTCAGCATCCCGAGCGACTGGCAAGACGAGCTGAGCACCTTCCTGCTGATCGGCGCGACCTTCGCCTCCGCCGCCTGGATCCAGGCCCGGCGCGGCCACGTCGCCATCGACGCGCTCACCCATATCCTGCCGCCCGGCATCGACCACGTGCGCCGCGTGCTGGCGGACCTGCTGAGCTTCCTGTTCGTGGCGTTCTTCGCCTGGAAGAGCGTGACATTGCTGCTGGAGGCGCTAGAGGACGGGCAGACCACGCCGTCCGCCTGGGGGCCGCCGCTCTGGATTCCCTATGGCTGCATGGCGGTCGGAATGGTCCTGCTTTCGCTGCAGTTACTGCTGCAGGTGCTCGGCAGCCGGCATCGGGATACCGAGCCCGCGCACCTCGCACCCGCCCGGCCCTGAGGGCGCGCCATGTCCACCCTGCAGATCGGCCTGATGTATGGCGGTGCGACCTTGGTGGCGCTGTTTTCCGGCATGCCGATCGCCTTCGCCCTTGGCGGGGTCGCGACGGTGTTCATGGTCGCGTTCATGCCGGCGGCGTCGCTCGATACCGTCGCGCAGAACGTCTATGAGGAGCTGGCCAGCATCACCTTGCTGACGATCCCCCTGTTCATTTTAAAGGGTGCGGCGATCGGCAAGTCCCGGGCCGGCAAGGACCTTTACGACGCGCTGCATACCTGGCTGCACCGGGTGCCCGGCGGATTGGGCGTGGCGATCGTGCTGGCCTGCGGGCTGTTTGCGGCGATGGCGGGCAGCAGCCCGGCGACCTGCAGCGCAATCGGCAGCTCCGGCATCCCCGAGATGCGCCGCCGGGGCTACTCGCCAGGCTTCGCAGCCGGGCTGGTGGCGGCCGGGGGCACGCTCGGCATCCTGCTGCCGCCCTCGATCGTGCTTATCCTGTATGCCGTCGCTGCCGAGCAGTCGTTGGGACGGCTGTTCTTGGCTGGCATCGGACCCGGCATCCTCCTGGTCGTGCTGTTCGCCACCTACGCGGTCCTGCGTTGGAAACAGGAATTCAGCCGGGCCACCGTCAGTGCCGCGGGCGGCGCGGTCCGCAGCGAGATCCTGCGGCAGGACACCTACACGCTCAAGGATCGGCTAGTCGCCCTGCCGCGGGTGCTGCCGTTCTTGATTTTGCTAACCGGGGTGATGGTGGCGCTATATGGCGGCATCGCGACGCCGAGCGAGACGGCAGGGCTCGGCGCCGTGCTGGCACTGTTGCTCATCGCGGTCATCTACAGCGCCTACCGTTTCCAAGACCTGAAGCCGATCTTTATGGGAACGCTGGGCGAGAGCGGCATGCTGCTCATGATCATCGGCATGAGCCTGCTGTATAGCTATGTCATGAGCTACCTGCACATCAGTCAGGCCGCCGCTGGGTGGATCGTCGGCCTGCAATTATCGAAGTGGCTGCTGCTGTTGGCTATCCTATTGCTGGTGGTCGTCCTCGGGTTCTTCTTGCCGCCGGTGTCGATCATCCTGATGACCGCGCCGATCATCTTGCCGCCGCTGCGTGAGAGCGGTTTCGACCTGATCTGGTTTGGCGTGGTGATGGCCGTGGTCATGGAAATGGGATTGATCCACCCGCCCGTGGGGCTCAACATCTTCGTCATCAACCGGATCGCACCGGACATCGGCCTGGGCCCGATCATCAAGGGCACGCTGCCGTTCGTGGCGATCATGGCCGTCGCGGTGGTGATTTTGTCGGCCGTTCCGGGCATCGCCATGTGGCTGCCGAACCTCGTATATTCCAAATAGCACCACCATAGGTCGCTTGCACCAGCGGCTTAGCCCGCCGATGTTGTAGGCATGGACACGCATGCTTTTGACGCCATTGTCGTCGGTGCCGGGATCGCGGGGGCGACCGTCGCCGCTCATCTCTCGGCTGACCGCCGGGTCGCGCTGATCGAGGCCGAGGAGGCCGCCGGTTATCACAGCACCGGCCGCTCTGCCGCCATCTGGATTCAGAATTACGGGCCGCCGGACGTGCGGACGCTGACCGGCCTGTCGCGGCAGTTCTTCGAGCATCCGCCCGATGGGTTTACCGACACGCCGATCCTTGCGCAGCGCCCGGTGGTATTCCTGGCCCCGCCGGAGCAGCGCGATCACCTCAGCCGCATGCTCGCCGAGGGGACTGGGCTGCGCGAGGCCTCGCTCGCCGAGGTCACGGCGCTGGTTCCGGCATTGCGGCCGGGCTACGCGGCTCAGGCGGCGATCGAGGACGACGCGTTCGACATGGATGTCGCGGCCTTGCACCAGGGCTTCTTGCGCCTGGTGCGCACGCGGGACGGCGTGCTGGCGCTGCGCAGCCGCACCGGCCGGATCGAGCGGCGTGCCGGGCTGTGGCACGTGCAGACCAGTGGAGGCGATACGTTCACCGCTCCGGTCGTGGTCAACGCCGCCGGAGCCTGGGGCGATCATGTCGCGGAACAGGCCGGCGTCGCGCCGCTCGGCCTCGTGCCCAAGCGCCGCACCGGCGTCGTCATCGACCCGGTGCCCTGGCAGGTGACCCGGTGGCCCATGGTGCAGGACGCGGAGCACACCTGGTATATCCGCACCGAGGCCCGCACCAAGCTGATGGTCAGCCCGGCCGACGAAACCGACATGCACGCGCACGACGTGGCCCCAGATGAGCTGGACGTCGCCATCGCCGTCGACCGCATGCAGCAAGCGCTTGATATCGAGGTCCGGCGCATCGAGCATAGCTGGGCGGGCCTCCGCACCTTCACCCCCGACCGCAGCCTGGCATTCGGCTGGAGCGGCGAAGATGAGGGGTTCTTCTGGTGCGTGGGACAGGGTGGATATGGAATCCAGACCTCGCCCGCGGCCGGAAAGCTGGTGGCCGACGTGATCGCTGGACGCGACCCAGGTCCCGCCGGCGTCATCTTGTCAGCCATCGATCCGCGCCGCTTCGCCAAACTCTGCCACGACCGGGGCTAACCCGGTGGCGAGAGTCCCAGCTTAGCCCCGGTCGCCTGGATCGCGGCCCAGGTCTCGACCTGCAGCGGCACGCCGTCGCGCAGCCGGGCGGTCCGGGTGCGGCTCTCGGCATCACCGGGCACCAGGACCTCGCCGCCCGGGGTGGCAGGACGCGATGCCTTGACATACTCGGCGAAGTCCCGGGCCGTCTTGGCAAACCCTGCGGCCCCAAAGTGCTGAGGGTCGAGGTAGATCGACAACATGCCATTCACGATGCCGCCCCGCTTTGCCCCAGGGATCGGCCCAGCGGTCGGACTGCCGGCGAGGCAACCCGCGAGGATCTCGCACATGAAGGCGATGGCGGAGCCCTTGTGATCGCCGAATGCCCGCAGAGCGCCCTCGCCATTGCCGGGGTCACGCACGCTGGTGTTCTCGATGGGGCCATAAAGCGTGCGAGGATCGCTGGACAGCGCGCCGTCCGGGCCGATCAGCGCGTCGTGTGGAATGGGCTTGCCGCCGTTGCTGGCGACCAGCACCTTGCCCTCCGCCACCATGCTGGTTGCGAAGTCCAGCAGCAGCGGCGGCGCGCCCGGCTGCGGCACGCCGATGCAGAACGGGTTGGTGCCGAATCGCCGGTCCACGCCGCCGAACGGGGCCACGACCTCGCCCATGCCGACGTTCACAAAGTTGATCGAGACCAGCCCGGCCGCCGCCGCACGCTCCGCCCAGTCACCGACCCGGCCGATATGGCCGGAGTTGCGCAGCGCCACCACGGCAAGCCCGGCCGCCTGGGCTTTCGTGATGCCCATATCGACCGCAAGCGGCCCGATCGTCTGGCCGAAGCCCAGATTGCCGTCCAACACCGCGTGGGTGGCGCTCTCGGTCACCACCGTCAGCGTCTGGCCAGCGCGTACCTTGCCGTCCGCGAGCCACTGCACATAGCGCGGCACCCGGATCACGCCGTGGCTGTCATGGCCCGCGAGGTTCGCGGACAGGAGATGGTGCCCGATCCGCCCAGCCTCCTCCGCGTCGCACCCGGCCGCGACGAAGATCTCGGCGATGAAGCTCCGCAGCGTATCGACGCCCACCGTCGTGGTCAGCAGCGCGTCCATCAGCGTGGCATCGCCGCGATCGCCTGCGCGGTCGCTCGGTAGAACTGGTTGTCCGTCGGGTTGATCGTCATCTCGGCCATGCAGGTGCGCGGCGGCATCCGGGCGGCGAACACGGCGGCAGCGGCGATATCCTCGGGCTGGATCATGATCGCGCGCTCCTCGGCGCTGGGCGGCCTTGGGCGGGTGTCGAGAATCGGCGTCGCGACTTCACCGGGGTTGATGCAGACGCTGCGGATGCCGTGGATGCCTTCTTCCGCGTTGATGGTGGCCGACATGGCGCGGGCGGCGTGCTTCGACGCGGTGTAGCTCGGCCCCGACACCGTGAAGATGCCGGTTCCGGCGACCGAGGCCACGTGGATCAGCAGCCCGCCGCCCTGGTCCCGCATCGACGGCAGCACCGCGAGCGAGCACTGGAACGGCCCCTTTACATTCACGTCCATCACCGCCGACATGTCGGCGGCCGTGAGGTCGGGCCAGTGCCGCTTACGGGCATTGGTGCCGGCGTTGTTGACCAGGATCTGCACGTCGCCCAGCGCCGCAACGACCTCCAGATGCGCCCGGGTGACCTGATGCGCGTCGGCCACGTCCGCGAGCGCCAGCATGGACTGCCCACCAGCCGCCTCGACCAGGCGGTGCGTCTCCGCCAGCGTCTCCCGCGACCGGCCCGTCAGCGCCAGGCGGCAGCCAGCCTCGGCGAATGCCAGCGCCATGGCGCGGCCGATTCCGGTCCCGGCGCCGGTGATCCAAACGACGCGGCCGGTCAGGTCCTGCATCATAGCTTTCACTCCTTTACAAAACGTTGCCCGACGAGGGCTCGATCAGGTGCATGTGGTTCATGTCCGCGGCGAGGGTCAGCGGCGCGTTGGGCGCGGCCGGGGTCTGCGGATCCACGCGGGCGCAGACGGCCTCGCCGCCCAGGAAGAAGTGCACGAGCGTCTCCATGCCCATCGGCTCCACCACATCGACCGTGATCCGCAGCGGCGCGATGCTGGAGCGGCCCTGTTCGCGCGGCTCCGTCAGGTGCTCCGGGCGCAGGCCGAACACCACCTCCCGGTCGCGCTGCGCGGCGTAGCGGTCCTGACGGGCGGGCGGGATTGGCAGGACCTGGCCGTCGGCGAGTTGCACCGCCGGTGCGCCGGACGGGCCAACCACGCGGGCAGAGAAAAAATTCATCGCCGGGCTGCCGATGAACCCGGCGACAAACCGAGTTTTTGGATGGTGGTACAACTCCTGCGGCGGCCCGACCTGCTCGATCCGGCCGTGATTCATCACCACGACGCGGTCGGCGAGGGTCATCGCCTCGACCTGGTCGTGCGTCACATAGACCGTGGTGGTGCGGACGGTCTGGTGCACCTTCTTGATTTCGGTGCGCATCTGCACCCGTAGCTTCGCGTCGAGGTTGGACAGCGGCTCGTCGAACAGGAACACCTTGGGGTTGCGCACGATCGCCCGGCCCATGGCGACGCGCTGCCGCTGGCCGCCCGACAACGCCTTTGGCTTGCGCTCCAGCAGCGGCACGATGTCGAGGATGCGCGCGGCTTCATCCACCCGCGTCTTGATGTCGAGCTTCGGCAGTTTTCTCAATTTGAGGCCGAACGCCATGTTGTCGAACACCGACATGTGCGGATACAGCGCGTAGTTCTGGAACACCATGGCGATGTCGCGGTCGCGCGGCGGCATGTCGTTGACGATATCGCCGCCGATCCAAATCTCGCCGGCGCTGATCTCCTCGAGCCCGGCGATCATGCGCAATGTGGTGCTTTTGCCGCAGCCGCTGGGTCCGACCAGCACGACAAACTCATGATCGGCGATTTCGAGGTCGATGCCCCGCACCGCCTGCACGTCACCGTCATAGGCTTTTACGACCTTGCGGACGGATACCTGCGCCACGAACGTCTCCCCTGGATTGCTGCCGGTTGCGCCGAAAGGCGGTCCGGACAGTCGTCCGGGAGTGTGACCGTTGCCGCCGTGGTCAGCAAGCGGGGCGGATCAATCCTTCTTTGATAGTGCGGCCAGCAACGTCCTGGCCTTGTCGGTAACGGCAGCGGCGCTATCCCCGGGCCGGTAGATCGCCGAGCCGATGCCGAACCCGGCAGCGCCAGCGTCCCGCCAGGCGCCCATCGTGCCCGCGTCCATGCCGCCGACCGGCAGCACCATCGTGCCGTGTGGCAGCACGGCACGGATCGCCCGCAGCATGGCGGGGCTGCCGCCCTCCGCCGGGAACAATTTCAGTGCGTCCGCGCCGGCGTCGAGCAGGGCGAAGGCCTCGGCCGGGGTGAAGAAGCCGGGCATTGCGACCATGCCGTGCGCCTTGGCGGCGCGCACGAGGGCCGGGTCGGCGTGCGGCGTCACCATCAGCCGGCCGCCGGCGTCGGCGACGCGGTCCACGTCGGCGGGGCGCATCACCGTGCCGGCGCCGATCAGCACCTGGTCGTCAAACCGTCGCGCCAGGCGTGCGATGCTGTCGAACGGGTCGGGCGAGTTCAGCGGCACCTCGATGATGCGCAGGCCCGCCACGACCAGGGCATCGGCCACCGCCTCGACCTCATCCGGCCGGATGCCGCGCAGGATGGCGACCAGGGGGCAGGCGGTCAGGAGTTTTTGGACGTCCATGCGGCTTGTTCTCCGATCAGCGCCAGACCTTGCGCCGCCGCGTCGGCCTCCGCCAGCGTGGCGCTGCCGCCGCACAGGTCGATCGTCCGGCTATACAGCTCGCACAACGCGCCGGCGCCGATCAGCAGGACGTGCGGCCCGGGGGCGGCCGCGCGGACCTCATGGCCGATCAGCAGGCCCGAGAGATAAGACGCCGCCGCGGCTTCCGGCAGCTGTGCGAACAGGCCCAAGGTGCGGACGCCGAACAGATGGTGCAGCAGGCCGCCGGGGTCGGCCGAACGCAGCACGCCGCGTTCAAATGCCTCGGCGTCGGGCGGCGCATCCGCCTGCATCAGCCGGCCCAGGATGGTGTGGCTGCGCAGCGCGGCGAAAGCCTCGCCGGTCAGATGCGTGCTGAACCCCTCAACCCGGCCGCCGGCCACACGCGCCCATTTCGAGTGGCTGCCCGGCAGGCAGACCGTCGTGTCCGCACTGGCCGCGCTGAGCGCACCGAAAATCTGCACCTCCTCGCCGCGCATGACCTCGGGGACGTCGGCGGGATCGGCGGCGGTCAGGCCGGGCGCCAGCAGCACCTCCGCCGCGCTGAACGGGACGCGGATCAGCGCGGCTGCAAGGTCCGCGGTGGCGGCGGGGCAGGGCAGGTACGGCGCCTCGATCCAGCCCTGGCGGCTGCCGATCATGCCGGACATCAGGATGCGATGCTCGCCGTCAGCGAGCCAGGGCGCTACCGCGTCATGCAGCGCATGTTCGAAGCGGCCCTCGGTGACGCTGAGGATGCCGAGCGGCAGGGCCAAGCGGTCCAGCACCGCGCGCCCGCGCATGCGGTAGGCGCGGAAGCTGGTGGTGCCCCAATCGATGGCGATCATCTGCTCACTCCCGTCACCGCCATGCGGGCCCACGACTTGAGACGCGTGATCAGCGGTAGTCGTTCCAGGCGGTGGTGAACGGCTTCCTGAAGTAGGTCGCCCAAAGATAGTTCGCGCTGTAGCGCACCCCGGTCATGATCAGCCCGTCCCCTTGCAGGCGGCGGCCGGACGACTTGGCGGTCAGCGCATAGGTGAATTTCACGTCCCCAACGCGGCTCATGCGGCTCGCGATGTCGGTGTCTTCGCCGTAGAAGGTAAACCGGTCGCTAAAGCCGCCGATGCCGGCCAGCGCGTCCCGCATCAGGACGAAGTTGCCGCCCTGCACCATCGATCCGACGCCGAGCACGCGCTTGTTGAACACGTAGGTGGCAAAGCCCACGGCATAGAACACCCGGGCGGCGGCACGGATATGGATGGGCACGTCGTAGTAGTCATAGGGTCCGCTGAGCACCACCAGCCGCGGGCTGCGCGCGAACTCCGCCAGCACGCGGTCGAGCCAGCCCGGCGGCACCAGCGTGTCAGCGTCGATGTTGGCGATCAGCTCCCCCGTTGCGGCCCCGAACCCGGCGCTGCGGGCCTGCACCAGGCCCTTGATCGGCTGGTTCACCACGATGACCCCCGGTGTCGCGGCGGCGATGCGGCCGGTATCGTCCGTGCTGGCGTTGTTCACCACGAGGATCTCGGCGCTGCAGCCGCTGCGGTCGATCTCGGCCCTGATGGCGGCCAGGCACGCCGGCAAAAGACGCTCCTCATTGAAGGCGGGCACGACAAAGCTGACGCGGGGGCGGCTGGTCATACAGAATCGATCCTCTCGGACGTGATCGGGTCGGCTGGCACTACGCGGACGAAGGCGTCCAGCGACACTTCTGTGTCATCCGGACGGCTGGTTGTGAAGAGCCGGTTGGGTTTAGCATGGGCGGCAGCCTGGAGAACCGCATGACTGATGTGCCGCCGCCACACCTCACCTAACCGCCACACTTAACCCAGCATTGGCAAGTGCAGAAACCCGCCGCGACTGGGCGGCGCGGCATGGTGGTGTCGCAGTCTCGGGACGCAGCGCTGGCGGGCATCGCGGTGCTGGACGCGGGCGGCAACGCGGTCGATGCGGCGGTGGCGACGGCGCTGGCGCTGGCGGCGGTCGAGCCGTGGAACAGCGGGCTGGGCGGGATCGGCTTTGCGTTGGTGCACCGGGCCGGGCAGGCGCGTGCGGAGGTTGTGGATTTCGGGCCGCGCGCGCCGGGCCAGCTCGATCCCTCGCAATTCAAGCTGACGGGCCGCACCAAGGCCGACCTGTTCACCTGGCCCGAGGTGGAGGGCGACGCCAACATCCACGGCCCGCTCTCCTTCGTCGTGCCGTCCGCGGTCGCGGGCTACGCGCATATGCACTGCCGTTTCGGCATGATGCCGCTCCGCGAGCTGATGGCGCCGGCGATCGCGCTGGCGCGTCGCGGCCTGCCGCAGGACTGGTTCACCACGCTCAAGGTCGCGAACTCCGCCGCGGTGCTGCGGCGCTATCCCGAGAGCGCGCGGATCTACCTGCCAGATGGCCTTCCGCCGGTGCCGCCGTATCAGGGCAATCCTGGCTTCTTTCAGCTCGGCCGGCTGCCGGACACGCTGGAGCGGCTGGCCCATGCCGGGCTGCGTGACCTGTATGAGGGCGACGTTGCGGCCAGCATCGCCGCCGACGTCGCCGCGATGGGCGGGGTGCTGGACGCGGACGACCTGCGCCGGTGCGAGGCGCGGGTGCTGCCCTGCGAGGAGACGGCGTGGCGGGGTCGGACCTTGCAGCTCGCTGGCGGACTGACCGCTGGGCCGACCCTGGCGCGGGTGCTGCGGGACATGGCGCCGTCCTCGGGCGCCGCGCCGGACGCGTCGTGGTTCGTGGCCCTGGCCCGCGCATTGAAGGCCGCCTATGCCGAGCGGCTGTCCGGCCTGGGCGACGCCGAGCCGCGGGCGGCTGAGAGCTGCACCACGCACCTGACGGTGTGCGACGCCGCCGGCACGATGGTGGCGATGACGACGACCCTGCTGTCCTCCATGGGCAGCCGCGTTGTGCTGCCGGGCTCCGGGGTTTTGATGAATAACGGCGTCATGTGGTTTGATCCGCGGCCCGGCCAGGCGAACTCGGCCGGCCCCGGCAAGCGCCCGTTGACCAACATGTGCCCGGTGATCCTGCGCGACGGCGACCGCCCGGTGCTGGCGGCCGGAGCGTCCGGCGGGCGTCGCATCCTCGCGGCGGTGGTCCAAATGTTGGCGTTTGTGGACGGCTTCGGCATGGACCCGCAGACGGCGGCGCATCATCCCCGCATCGACGTGTCGGACCCGGAAACGGTCCACGCCGATCAGCGCCTGACAGCGGACGTGCTGGCGGCGCTGCGGGCAGACGGCCCGACCGAGGTGGTCGAGCACGCGGTGCTGCCGGTCAATTTCGCCTGCCCCAACCTAATTCAGGACCAGGGCGGTCAGCGCACCGGAATCAGCGACGTGCTGTCGCCATGGTCCGCCGCGGTCGCCCAATTATGACCGACTCTGGTATGACCGACCCTGCGTTGATGTCGGCGGAGGCGCTACTGGCGCTTTTTGCCAGCGGCCGGCTGAGCCCGGTCGAGGCGCTCCAGGCGGTGATCGAGCGCGTCGCGCGGCATAACCCCTCCTTGAACGCGTTTGCCGTCATGAATCCGCGTGCCCTGCAGGCGGCGGGCGAGAGCGCGCAGCGTTGGCGCGCCGGCCGGCCATTGGGTGCGCTGGACGGCGTGCCGTGCACGGTGAAGGACCTCGTGGACCTCGCGGGCTTTCCGACACGCCGGGGCAGCCGCACCACGTCGCCCGACCCGGCGCCGGACGACGCGCCGGCCGTGCTGGGATTGAAGGCAGCCGGTGTGGTGATCCTCGGCAAGACGACGACGACGGAGTTCGGTTGGAAGACGCCCGGGGATTGCCCGCTGCATGGCATCACCCGCAATCCCTTCGACGTGTCGCGCACGCCGGGCGGGTCATCCTCCGGCGCCGCGGCGGCTGCGGCGGCGGGGTTCGGGCCGCTGCATTTGGGCACCGACGCGGGCGGCAGCATCCGCATCCCGGCCGCCTGGTGCGGTGCAGTTGGGCTGAAGCCGACGTTTGGCCGCGTGCCGCAATGGCCTATCGGGGCGTTCGGCTCGGTCGCCGTGGCCGGCCCGATCACCCGTACTGTGCGGGACGCTGCGCTGATGCTGTCGGCCCTCGCGCGCTTCGACGGCCGCGACCCGTTCAGCTTGCCGGATGATCCGCGAGACTGGCGGGACGGCATCGAGCGGGGAGTGGCCGGGCTGCGCGTCTCGGTGCTGCGCCGCCCCGGGTTCGAAGCGCCGGTGGACGCGGACGGCGTCGCTGCCGTGGAGCACGCCGCCGCGATCCTGGCCGATGCCGGGGCCGAGATTGAGGATGAGGACCCTGGCCTGCCGGACATCAGCGCCGGCTTCACCCGGGTGTGGGGCGCAGCGCTGGCGTCGCTGGTCGAGAGCCTGCCGAATGAGCAGCGCGCCCTGCTCGATGCTGGCATCCAGCGGGTGGCGGCGGAGCAGGCGGGCCTCTCGGCGGTGGGGCTGATGCAAACGGAAGCGTTGCGGGTCCAGGCCGCGCATTTGATGGCACGGTTTCACCGCCGTTTCGACCTCGTGCTGTGCCCCACTGTCCCAGGCCCGCCCCCGCTCGCCGATGCGCCCACGACCGAGCCGTCGCAGGCGCTCATGCGGGACTGGGCGCCGTGGACCGCCCTGTTCAACCTCACCCGGCAGCCGGCAATCAGCGTGCCGCTCGGCCTCGGCGCCAACGGGCTGCCGCGCAGCGTGCAGTTGTCGGCGGCGATGTACCGGGACGACCTGGTGCTGCGCGGCGCCCGGGTGCTGGAACAGGTGATGCCGGGTCCGGTGGCCCGGCTCGGCTAACGCTGTGACGCCATACGGGCCAGGTAGGCCGCCCGCATCGGTTTCAGCAACGTAATTGCCAGCCCCGCCGTCAGCAGATCGGCGCCGATCGCCAGGCCGAAGACGAAGGACCAGCTTCCGGTGCTGTCGTGCAGCAGCGACGCCAGCGGGCCGCCGAAGATCGCGCCGATGCCCTGGGCGATGTACAAACAGCCGTAGTTCTTGGTGGCGTGCTTGGCGCCGAAGGTGTCGGTGAGGGTCGAGGGAAACAGCGAGAAGATCTCGCCCCAGCCGAAGAACACGACACCGGACATCAGCACGAACAGCAGTGGATTGCCGCTGGTCGCGAGCCAGATTGCCATCGCCAGGCCCTCCAGCCCAAAGGCGATGACCATGGTGTTCTCGCGACCGATGCGGTCGGAGACCCAGCCGAAGAACGGCCGTGTCAGGCCGTTGCAGAAACGGTCCACCGTGAGCGCCAACGGCAAGGCGGCAAGGCCCCAGACCATCGTTTTGGCAATGCCGAAATCCCCGGCGATCGCGCCGATCTGCGAGGTCACCATCAGGCCGGACGTGGACATCATCGACATCATGGCGAACATCAGCCAGAAAATCGGATTGCGCAGCATGGTCGCGGTGTCAACGTCGCGAACGCTGGAGGTCAGCCCGGTCTGCCCAACGGTCGCGGCGGGCGGTGCGCGCAGCCCGAGTGCCGCCAGCACGCCAACAGCGCCAAAGATCAGGCCAAACTTGGCCAGCGTCGCCTGATAGCCGTTGGCAGCCAGGCTGTCCGAGATCGGGAACGTCGTGAGAATGGCGCCCATGCCATAGCCGGCCGCGACGATCCCGGCCGCGAAGCCGCGCCTGTCCGGGAACCAGCCGACCATTTGGCCGACGACGCCGATATAGACGATCCCGGTGCCCAGGCCGCCCAGCAGGCCGTAGGTCAGATAGAGCCCAGCGAGCGAGCTGGTGGTCGCGGCCAGAACCCAACTCAGCCCCGTCAGCCCGGCCCCGGCGGCAATCAGCCAGCGCGGGCCGAAGCGCTCGACAAGCCAGCCCTGGAACGGGCTGAAGAACGTCTGCAGGACGATCAGGATGCTGAAGGTGACCTGCACGCTGGCGGCTGTGGCGCCCAGCGTGGCGCCGATCGGCTTGGCGAACAGCGTCCAGACATATTGCGGGCTGGAGATCGCCATCATGCAGATCAGGCCTAGCCCCAACTGCACCCATCGCGCGCTGGCAACGGGTAAAGCGGCAGTTGGTCGAAGTGTTGCGCTCATTACGGCTCCCAAGGAGGTTCGCGCGGGTCTACGCAATAGCTGGGCCAGCCGTGTTGAATGCTGGGGGCCGCTGCGCTACTCCGCGGCCGTCAACCGTTTTGCCGTCTGACAGATGTTCGCCAGGGTGTAGGGCTTGCTGATGAACACGTCGCGGTCGGAGCCGTCCACCTCGCCATCCGAATGCGGGCGGCCGGTCATGAAGATGATGGGCAGGTTCGGCAGGTTTTCCCGCGCCTTGGACGCCAGCGTATGGCCGTTGAGGACCCCGGGGAGCTGTATGTCGGTCAGCAGCAGGCGGATTGTCTTATCGGACTGCAGGATGGGAAGCGCCGCGTCGCCGGTTTCGGCCTCCAACACCAGAAAACCCTCATCGCTCAGCGCCTCGACGAGGGTCAAGCGAATGAGAAACTCGTCTTCAACCACGAGAACCCTGGGTTGGACTTCGTCGCTAGTTAACATCCTTGCAACGTCGCCAAATGGTGAGGGGATAGCAAGCTGCGCTGCCACCTACCGGGATCAAGCGCACGTGATGATATTGATGGTGCAACCTGAGACTGCAACAGGATCGTTATCCTAACTATTAGGCCGTTTCAGATGTGCCCTCAAGTGGGCCTTCAAACACATCTTTGAGCGCATCTTCAAGCGCATCTTTTGGTCCTGATCGCCGGGCAGACGAGCTTGGCATATATTGCGGCTTGATAGGGTTAACCGTGCTAGTTTACGCAGTATGTTAACGTTATGCGCAACGGGTTCAGGCGAAACGGGTAGGAGACCATGATGCGGTTGGTTTTGGCGCTGCTGCTGGCGCTGGCGAATGCCGCATGGGCGCCGGCGCAAGCGAGCGGCATCGCCATTGTGCTGAACTCGGGCGACGCGAGCCTCAGCATGCTTGACATGGCGCACGGGACCGAGCTGCGCCGGGTGCCGGTGCTGCGGGAGCCGCACCACGTCGCCCTGAGCCCGGACGGGCGGGAGCTGCTGGTGGGCGACGCCGGCGCGAATGAGATGCTGTTCCTCGATCCCCACACGGGCGAGATCAAGCGCCGGATGCCGATGGCCGACCCGTATCACCTGGCATTCAGCCCAGACGCCAAGTGGCTGACGGTGACCGGCCTCGCCCGCAACCAGGTCGATGTCTATGACGCGGCCAGCATGAGCCTGGCAAAGCGCTTCCCGCTCAGCTCGATGCCGAGCCATGTGGCATACTCACCGGACAGCAGCACGGCTTATGTGACGCTGCAGGGCACCAACCGGCTCGCGGCGATCGACCTGCAGCGTCAGGTTGTGCGCTGGACGTCTGAGGTGGGCGCGACGCCCGCCGGGGTGATTTGGCTCAACGGCAAGGTGCTGGTGGCCAACATGGGTTCGGACCATTTCGCGGTGGTGGACCCCGCTGATGGCCGGGTCGAGACCCGCGTCCACACCGGCCGCGGCGCGCACCAGCTATTCCTGTCGCCGGACGGCAAGACGCTGTGGGTGAATAACCGGGTAGATGGCACGACGGTGGCGCTCGACGCCAAGACCTACGCCCTGATCCGCAGCTACCGGGTGCCGGGCGGTCCCGACTGCATTGATTTCGCGGCTGATGGCAAGCTTTGGATTACCCAGCGGTTCATCCAGAAGGTCGCCGTGCTCGACCCGGCGACCGGCGCAATCCAGTCGCTGTCCGTCGGCCGCTCGCCGCATGGCATCTTCCTCACGGGCGGCACGCGGTGATTGATCCGTTCAGCCTCGCGGCCGGCTGGCTGCATGAGACCGTATTGCTGCCGGCGCTTTATGCGGTCGGCGCGATGGAGTGGGAGGAGATCGCGTTCGGCTGGGCGCTGTTCGCCTGCTATGGCCTGGCGCAGGTCGCGGTGACTTTCGCAATCTGCCTGCCGCTGGAGCGCTGGCGACCAGTGGAGCATTGGCCGGACCAGAAGGCCGTCTGGGTCGATGTGTTCTACACCGTGCTGTCCCGGGTCGGCGTGCTGCCGCTGGTGACCTTCGTGCTGTTCTACCAGCTTCAGGTGGGCCTGAACGGCTGGCTGTCCGATCACGGCTGGATCCCGCCGACGCTGGAACGGCTCGTGCCGGCACTGCTGGGTCATCACCTGCTGACCTTTTTCCTGTATGCCGTGATCCTCGACCTCTCCGAGTATTGGCGGCACCGGCTGTCTCACATGTTCGGCTGGTGGTGGGCGCTGCATTCCCTGCACCATGCGCAGCGGCAGATGACGTTCTGGTCCGATGACCGCAACCACCTGCTGGACGACCTGATCGGCTTCGTCTGGTTCACTGCCGTTGCACTGCTGATTGGCATCCCGCCCATGCAGTTCCCGCTGCTGGTGCTGCTGCTGCGCTTCCTAGAGAGCTTGTCGCACGCCAATGCGCGGCTCTCCTACGGCTGGTTGGGGGAGCGGCTGCTGGTCTCGCCGCGCTTCCACCGCTCGCATCACAGCGTCCTGGCCGCCGGTCAGTGTAGCGCCAATTACGGCGCGATACTGCCCTGGTGGGATGTGCTGTTCGGCACCGCCGACTTTTCTCGCGCCTACGTCCGCACCGGCGACCCCTCGGCCGAGGAGGCGCTGGCGACCGGCAGCTATTTTCAGCAGCAATGGGCCGGGCTGCGGCGCATGGCGCGGATGGCAGGCTGGACCGGTCCCCGCCGGGCCGCAGGCCTCAAGCGGGGACACTAGTGCAGCGTCTCCTTGAACCGACTCCAATCGGTCCAGCCGCATCGCGTAGGGTGGGTGAAACCCACCATGGCGTCGCCAGCAAGATGGCGGGTTTCACCCACCCTACGGTCGGGATGGCTTTCTTAAAATCGCAACACTAGCATTCAGGCGCGTCGCTACTGAGCGGCGGTGATCGCTTTCCGAATAACCTCTTCTGCCGCCTCGCGCCCGGCCCAGCCAGTCACCTTGACCCACTTGCCGGGCTCCAGGTCCTTATACCGCGTGAAGAAATGCTCGATCGATGCGCGGGTGATGGCCGGCAGGTCGTCGATCTTATGCACGTCGGTGAACTGCGTGTGCATCTTATCGTGCGGCACGCAAATGATCTTCTCGTCCTGGCCGCTCTCATCCTCCATCTGCAGCATGCCGATCGGCCGGCAGCGGATCACGGCGCCGGGCACCATGGCGGCGGGGGCGAGCACCAGCGCGTCGGCTGGGTCGCCGTCATCGGCGAGGGTGCCCGGGATGAACCCGTAGGCGGCTGGGTAGGCCATCGGCGTGAACAGGAAGCGGTCCACGAAGATCGCGCCGCTGGCCTTGTCGATCTCGTACTTCACCTGGCTGCCCTGCGGGATTTCGATCACCACATTGATATCGTGCGGCGCGTCCTTGCCGGTCGGGATCTTGGAGATATCCATCGTGCGGTTCCATCACTTGTTCTGGGTGGCGGGACCATAGCCGCGCAGGCTATGCTTGCCAACGCGAGGGCCGGACG
Source organism: uncultured Alphaproteobacteria bacterium (assembly GCA_963850595.1). Taxonomy (GTDB): domain Bacteria; phylum Pseudomonadota; class Alphaproteobacteria; order Acetobacterales; family Acetobacteraceae; genus CAHJXG01. Next base: position 351,145 of record CAWKLS010000002.1, read on the forward strand.
GCATTGAATGCCCGAGCGACGGAGGCGCCTGTAGCTCAGTTGGTTAGAGCGGGCCGCTCATAACGGCTTGGTCGCAGGTTCGAGTCCTGCCGGGCGCACCAACTTGTCGCACGCCACGCACAACTCTAAACACTTCGGCAAACTCGCCTGCAGGAGCCTGCGCCATGGCCAGCTATCAATACGTTTACGTTATGAAAGACGTCACCAAGAACTTTCCTGGCGGGCGGGAGGTGTTCAAGGGCATCACCCTGTCGTTCCTGCCCGGCGTGAAGATCGGCATCCTGGGGGTGAACGGCGCTGGCAAATCGACGCTGCTGAAGATCATGGCGGGAATCGAGACCGAGTTTGGCGGCGAGGCCTGGGCCGCCGATGGCGTGCGCGTCGGCTATCTGGAGCAGGAGCCGAAACTCGACGACAGCAAGAGCGTGTCGGAGAACGTACTGCTGGCGTTCGGCCCGCTGACCGCGGCCCTGGCGCGGTTCAACGCGATCTCGGAGGAGTTCGCGGAGCCGATGGACGACGACAAGATGACGGCGCTGCTGGCCGAGCAGGCGGAGCTGCAGGAGAAGATCGACGCGGAGGATGGCTGGGACCTCGACCGCCGTATCGAGATCGCGCTGGATGCGCTGCGCTGCCCGCCGCCGGACGCCAACGTGGCGCGGCTGTCGGGCGGCGAGCGGCGCCGGGTAGCGCTGTGCCGGCTGCTGCTGGAGAAGCCGGACCTGCTGCTGCTGGACGAGCCGACCAACCACTTGGACGCCGAGAGCGTCGCCTGGCTCGAGCGCACGCTGCGCGACTTCGCCGGGACGGTGATGATCGTGACGCATGACCGCTACTTCCTGGACAACGTGACCAACTGGATCCTGGAGATTGAGCGCGGGCGCGGCTACCCGTTCGAGGGCAACTACTCGTCCTGGCTGGCGCAGAAGCTGAAGCGGCTGCAGCAGGAGGAGAAGGAGGAGAGCTCGCGTCAGCGCGCCCTGGCCGCCGAGGAGGAGTGGATCCAGAGCAGCCCCCGCGCCCGGCAGACCAAAAGCCGCGCCCGCATCGCCAAGTATGAGGAGATGCAGCAGAAGTCGCTGGAAATGCAGACCGGCGTGGCGGAGATCGTCATTCCGCCGGGGCCGCGGCTGGGCAGCCTGGTGATCGAAGCCGAGCGGGTCCGCAAGGCCTACGGCAACCGGCTGCTGATGGACGACCTCGACTTCAAGCTGCCGCCCGGCGGCATCGTCGGCGTGATCGGCCCAAACGGCGCCGGCAAGACGACGCTGTTCCGCATGATCACCGGGTCGGAACACCCGGACTCCGGGGAGCTCAAGGTCGGCGACACGGTGAAACTCGGCTACGTCGATCAGTCGCGTGACAGCCTGGACGGCAGCAAGTCGGTCTGGGAGGAGATCAGCGGTGGTACCGACGTAATCTATTTGGGCAAGCGCGCCGTGCCGTCCCGCGCCTATGTCGGCGCGTTCAACTTTAAGGGTTCGGACCAGCAGAAGAAGGTCGCCATCCTATCGGGCGGCGAGCGCAACCGGGTGCACCTGGCGAAGATGCTGAAGTCCGAGAGCAACGTCATCCTGCTGGACGAGCCGACCAACGACCTGGACGTCGATACGCTGCGGGCGCTGGAGGAGGCTTTGGCCGAGTTCGCCGGCTGTGCCGTCATCATCAGCCACGACCGCTGGTTCCTGGACCGGCTGGCGACGCACATCCTGGCCTTCGAGGGCGACAGCCACATCGAGTGGTTCGAGGGTAATTTCCAGGCCTACGAAGCGGATAAGCGACGTCGAACTCGGCGCCGACGCCACCGAGCCGCACCGCATCAAGTACCGGCCGCTCGCACGCTGAGCGACCCGGGACGCCACGCCGGGCGGCTTTGTCATGAACCCGGCCTGGTTCGTCCGGACCGGCCGGCTGGTGCTGTCGCCGGTCGGTTGGCAGGATCTGGCCGACCTTCGGGCGCTGAAGGGCGATCCGCTGGTGTTCGGCCATATGCTGGGCGGGGTGCGCAGCCCCGGCCAGGTGGCCGAGGAACTGGCGCAGGAGGTCGCGTTTTGGCCGGCGCACAGCGTGGGCATGTGGCTGGTGCGGGAACTCCATGGTGTGGCCATCGGCCTGACCGGTATCCATGACCGCCCGGACGGCCGCGGCATGGCGCTGCGGTTTGCATTCCGGCCGGAGGTGCGGGGACACGGCCTGGCGCGGGAGGCAGCCGGCGCTGCGCTGCGCTTCGCCCATTACCAGGCTGGGTTAGGCTGGGTGGTCGCGGTCGCGCGGGAGACCAACTTCGCCTCCCGCGTCCTGCTCGGCGCGATCGGGATGCGGCCCTGCGACTGCTTCGATCGCGACGGCGGTCAGATGCTGATTTTCGAGAGCGTGGCTACGCCGCCGCCTGCTGACGCATGGCGTTAATCAGCGCGCCCACGTCGTTATTGTTGCGGGAGATAAACGCAGCATAGTCGCTGCGCTGCGTGACCCGCAGGCTGATGCCCTCGGCGATGACGTCGATGATCTTCGGCCGGCCGGTCGCCTGGCTCACCACCCATTGCACGTTGTTCGGCTGCTGGTTGGGCCGGCGGATCGTCGTCCCCACGAAGCTGTTGCCCTCCTGCTGGGTCGTGCTGGTCGGAGCGAACGTCACGCCCTGGAATTGCCCGAGCTTGCCGGTGATGTTGTTCAGCAACACCGCGTGGAAAAGTTGGCTGAACTGCTGCTGCTGCTGCGGCGCTGCCGTACGCCAGAACCGGCCGAGGCAGAAGCGGGCGATACCCTCCACGTCTACGGCCTCCTCGATCAACGGTCCGAGCCGGCGCTTCTTGTCCTCATAGGTTCCGGGGCCGTTCACGATGGCGACTAGCGCGTTGCCGAGCTGCACCACAAAGCTGGTGGCGTCGCCGGCGGGCTGCGCCCAGGCGGCAGCCCAGGGCCGAGTGGCGAATACCGCCGTGGCGGCGATGGAATAGGTCAGAAGAGTGCGACGTGTCAGCATGAGCGGGCTCTACTCTCTCGAACGGATTGTCATTCAGGCCGTGGGCAGCGGGCAGGCCGTGGCCGCTGGATGTTACCACGGATTGTTCTGCAAGACGCGCAGCGAAGCATGGCGTTGCGTGGCGCTGTTCGTCTATTACATGGTGGCGATGGCACGCCCCATGATCACAACCCGGATAGCAGGCTCATGAACCAGATCACCGCCAACCCGCCCGAGGCTGAGGCGCCCGCCACGCTGGAACGCTGGCTGACCGGTCCCCGCTTCGCTGCCTTGCCCGCCCGCACCGCCGCCTTGCCGGCGCCCGCTTTGTCGTTCGAATTCTTTCCACCGAAGAACGACGCCCTGGAGGCGCAGCTCTGGACCTGCGTCCGGCGGCTTGAGCGCCTCGCGCCGCGCTTCGTATCCGTCACCTATGGCGCGGGCGGCACAACCCAGGCCCGCACCCACGCGACCGTCGCCCGGCTGGTCAACGAGACCGAGCTGACCCCCGCCGCGCACTTGACCTGCGTCGGCGCGACGCGCGGCGAGGTCGATGACGTGGCCCGGCAATACTGGGACGCCGGCGTGCGGCACATCGTGGCGCTGCGTGGCGACGCGCCGCCGGGCCAGGAGTATGCGCCGCATCCGGACGGCTATGCCTATGCCTCGGACCTGGTGGCCGGGCTGCGCCGGGTGGCGGAATTCGAGGTCTCGGTGGCGGCGTATCCCGAGACGCACCCGTCGGCGCTCAATGCCGAGCATGACCTCGATAACCTCAAGCGCAAGCTCGACGCCGGCGCAACGCGGGCGATCACGCAATACTTCTTCGATGGCACAATTTTCCTGCGTTTCCTGGACCGCGCGCTGGCGGCTGGGATCACCGCGCCCATCGTGCCCGGCATCATGCCGGTGTCCAACTACGCCCAGGCGGCCAAGTTCAGTGCCATGTGCGGGACGAGCGTGCCGGAGTGGCTGGGCACGATGTTCGAGGGCACCGAGGACGATCCGGAAACCCGGCGCATGATCGCCGCCATCGTCGCCGCCGAGCAGGTGCGCCTGCTGCAGGCGAACGGCGTGGATGAGTTCCATTTTTATACGTTGAACCGGTCGGATCTCACGTACGCCATCGCGCATTTGCTCGGCGTCAAAGCGCGCCCTGTAGCTGCCGAGAAGGCCGCCTAGGGGCAGCTGCACTCCCCGGCGAACAGGGCGAAGGCGGCTAACCTGCAACCGGGTTGGCTGCGTTTGCCATTTGTTCTATAGGCCGTTCATGCTTTCCACGAAGCCCGCACCCATGGCTCTCATAGCATGACCGACTATCTCGCCCGGCTGAACCCCGAGCAGCGGCAGGCGGTTGAGGCGATGGATGGCCCGGTGTTGGTGCTGGCCGGTGCCGGCACCGGCAAGACGCGGGTGCTGACCACGCGGTTCGCCCATATCCTGCTGACCGGCCGTGCGGCGCCGGGTCAGGTGCTGGCGGTGACCTTCACCAACAAGGCGGCGAAGGAGATGCGGGAGCGCGTTGGCGCGATCCTGGGCCGGCCGGCGGAGGGTCTGTGGCTCGGCACCTTCCACGCGCTATGCGCCCGGATGCTGCGGCGTCATGCGGAGCTGGTGGGGCTGACGTCTGGGTTCACCATCCTCGACTCCGATGACCAACTCCGGCTGTTGAAACAGGTCATGGAGGCGGCGCACATCGACCCGAAGCGCTGGGCGCCGCCGGCGCTGATGGGGATGATCCAGCGCTGGAAAGACCGCGGCCTGACGCCCGACCGGGTGACGGCGGCCGAGGAGGGGGACTTTGCCGGCGGCCAGTCGCGGAATCTGTATACGGCGTATCAGGCGCGGCTGAAGCAGCTCAACACCGCGGATTTCGGCGACCTGCTACTGCACATGACGGAGATCCTGCGCACCAAGCCGGACATCCTGGCGCAATACCACCGGATGTTCCGGTATATCCTGGTTGACGAGTATCAGGACACCAACCTAGTGCAATACCTATGGCTGCGACTGCTGGCGCAGTCGCATAAGAACATCTGCTGCGTCGGAGACGACGACCAATCGATCTACTCGTGGCGTGGCGCCGAGGTCGAGAATATATTACGTTTTGAGAAAGACTTTCCTGGCGCTCAAATCGTGAAGCTTGAGCGCAACTATCGCTCGACTGCGCCGATCCTGGGCGCCGCCGCCGGGCTGATTGCCAACAATGAGGGGCGGCTGGGCAAGACGCTGCGGTCCGGCCGCAACGATGCAAGCGGCGAGCAGGTCAGCGTCGTCAGCCTCTGGGACTCGGACGAGGAGGCGCGCATGGTCGGCGACCGCATCGAGGCGCTGCGCCGCGACGGGCACTCGCTCGCCGAGATGGCAATCCTGGTCCGCACCAGCGCCCAGACCCGCGCCTTTGAGGAGCGGATGATCACGCTGGGCCTGCCGTACCGGGTGGTGGGCGGGCTGCGCTTCTATGAACGCGCCGAGATACGCGACGCCATCGCCTATATGCGCGTGCTGCATCAGCCCGCAGATGACCTGGCATTCGAGCGCATCGTCAACGTGCCCCGGCGCGGTGTCGGCGAGGTCGCCCTGCGCGCCATGCATGTCGCGGCACGCGAGCAGCAGATCCCCTTGGCGCTGGCCAGCGAACGCCTGGTGCAGACAGGTGCCCTGAGGGGCCGGGTCGGGAATGCACTAAAAGAGCTGTTCCAATCCCTTGCGCGCTGGCGGGAGGAGCTGCCGCGCGACGGCCATGTGCTGACGCTGGCAAAGATGCTGGACGAAAGCGGCTATACCGGGATGTGGAAGCAGGACAAGTCGCCGGACGCGCCGGGGCGGCTCGAGAACCTGAAGGAGCTCGTGCGGGCGCTGGCCGACTTCGAAACGCTGGCCGGGTTCCTCGACCACGTGTCGCTGGTGATGGAGAACGAGCAGAACGCCGAGGGCGACCGCGCCAGCATGATGACGCTGCACGGCGCGAAGGGGCTGGAGTTCGACACGGTGTTCCTGCCAGGCTGGGAGGAGGGGCTGTTCCCCAGCCAGCGCACGCTTGACGAGGGCGGACTGAAGGGGCTGGAGGAGGAGCGCCGCCTGGCCTATGTCGGCCTGACCCGCGCCCGTAAGCTCGCCGTCGTGAGCTACGCCGCCAACCGCCGCATCTACGCGAACTGGCAAAGCAGCATCCCCAGCCGGTTCATCGAGGAGTTGCCGGACGAGCATGTGAACCGCGGCGGCTCGGCGGCAATGCAGCGGGAGGCGCGGCTCATTTCCGCGCCCAGCGTGTTCACCAGCGGTCCCTTGTTGGCGCGGCGTCAGCCAAGCTCCCGCACCGTCGAGGCTTGGGAGCAGCCGGCCCGGCCGGCGCGGCAGGACGCGATCGCCGTGGGCAGCCGGGTGTTCCACCAGAAGTTCGGCTATGGCGAGGTGCTGGCGGTCGATGACGACCGGTTGGACATCGTGTTCGAAAAAGCTGGGCAGAAGCGGCTGCTGGACCGCTTCGTGGAAAAGGCATGAGGCGGCACGCTGGCCCGCTGGAGACCGTGTTCGTCGAGGTGCCGGACACTGCGGTCGAGGCCTACGAGGCCGCACTGGGCACAGTATGCGCGACGGTTGGCTTCTTCTTTGCCGACGAGGCGCGCGGCATCTGGCGCGTCGAGGGCGTTCGCGACGCTGGCGCCGACGAGGCTCGACTGCAGGACGCGCTGGCGCTGGCGGCCCTGGTCAGCGGCGTTGCCGTCACATTGGGCCGGGAGCCGACGGAGGCGGAGGGCTGGCTGGCCCGTACCTGGGAGGCGTTTCCGGAGCAGCTTGTGGGCCGGCGCTTCGCGGTGCGCGGCACGCACCAAGTCAGCGGCGCGACACCAGGCCGGATGGTGTTGACGCTCGACGCCGGGCTGGCTTTTGGTTCTGGGGAGCATGGTTCGACGCGCGGCTGCTTGCGCGCGCTGGAGGTCGTGGCCCGGCGTCGTCCTCGGCGCATTTTGGATTTAGGAACCGGCTCCGGCATCCTGGCGATGGCGGCGGCGATGCTGCTGCGGCGGCCTGTGCTGGCGACGGATATCGAGCCGTGGTCGGTCCGGGTCGCCGGCCAGAATGCCATGGCGAATGGCGTTGGCCGGCTGGTTCGGCCCGTGCTGGCGGATGGCTGGCAAGGCCGTGCAGTTCAAGCAGGCACGCCTTATGACCTCGTGCTGGCCAACATACTCGCCCGCCCACTATGTCGGATGGCACGAGACCTGGCCTTAGGCTTGGCCCCGGGCGGCACAGTCATCCTAGCTGGTCTATTGGCAAATCAGGCCCGCATGGTGCTCGCGGCGCATCGCCGGCAAGGCTTGCGTCTGGAGACGACTTGGCGGGAGGGCAATTGGACTACGCTCGTCCTGCGGAAAGCGGGGGTCCTGCGCAAGGCGGGACGGGCGGGCTGAGCAGCCCGCCCTCATCCAGCTAAGCTGAAACGGCGCGGCTGAAAGCGTTCGGCGTCGCGGCACGCTTGCGAGTCTCGGCGAAGCGCGGGTCGAACACGCGGCTCAGTTCAGCGCGGTTCAGGCCGATATCGGCGAGTTCGCGGTCACTGAGCGACGCCAGCTCATCCAGCACCGCGCGACGGCGCGGCATGGCGAGCAAGGTGGATATCCAACCGCTAATGCGCTGCGTTAGGCCACGCGGGGCAGGGCTGGCGTTGGCGATCGTGCCATCCGTGCCCTCGACGACCGTGCTCCGGTACGTCAGGCTGTCGGACATCAGGAGCGCAATCTGCTCCTTGGCAAGCGGGGCGTTCATTGTACCTATCCTCAAAACTCTTCCTCACCACGGTCTGAGCCGGCACTTCCAGTGCACTGCCCCTGTGGTTCGAAACCAATATGGGCCGTTATGCTGCGGTGCAGCGTGCAATGTTACGCTGTCTGATATGCGTTAAGCGGTGACCAATCGAATGAGCTATGTGAAATTGTGAAGATAACGTGACCGAGCAACTTTCAGCCGAGCGATTGACGCGCGTGCGCCGCGCCATGGCCGAACAGCGGCTTGACGGCCTCGTCGTGCCGCGCGCCGATGAGCATTTAGGCGAGTATGTGCCGCCCGGCGCTGAGCGGCTCGCCTGGCTTACCGGTTTCAGCGGGAGCGCCGGAATTGCCGTAGTGCTGGCGGACTGCGCGGCCGTGTTCACCGATGGGCGCTACACGCTGCAGCTCGCCGCCCAAACTGACCCGGCACTGTTCGAGGCCTGTCACATCACCGAGCAGCCGCCGCTCGCATGGCTCAAGGCGCACGCCTCGGCGGGGATGCGGATCGGCTATGATCCGTGGCTGATCAGCCAGGAGGGCCTGGACCGCTATCGCAACGCTAGGCTGGAGATGGTGCAGGCCAGCCCAAATCCCATCGATCTCGCCTGGACCGATCGCCCTGCGGCGCCTTCCGGGCCGGCGCTGCCGCATCCGTTGATCTACGCTGGTCGAACCTCCGCCGAGAAGCGCGCCGAGGTCGCTGGGACGCTGCAGGCGGACGAGCAGGACGTCGCGGTCATCACCGATCCCGCATCGCTTGCCTGGCTGCTGAACCTGCGGGGCAGCGACGTCGATTATACGCCGTTCGCATTGGGCTTCGTGCTGCTGCGGTCCGATGGTTCGGCCACGCTGTTCATGGAGCCGGCGAAGCTGCCGCCGGATACGCTCGTTTGGCTGGGACCCGAGGTGACCACGGCAGCCCGCGCCGCGTTGCCGGCAGCCCTGGCAGCGTTATCGGGCCAGCGAGTGCGGGTGGACGCCGCCGGCTCGCCCGTCTGGTTTGCCCAGACACTTACCGACGCGGGGGCGGTCGTGGTCGATGGCGTCGATCCATGCCAGCTGCCCAAGGCTTGCAAGAACGCCACCGAGCAGGCCGGCGCGCGGGCGGCCCATGCGCGGGACGCGGTCGCGGTCTGCCGGTTCCTGCACTGGCTGGACGAAACCGATCGATCGCTGCTGACCGAGGTGTCGGCCGCCGAGCGGCTGCTGGCGTTCCGGCAGGAGGTCGCGGATTTTCGCGGGGAGAGCTTCCCCACGATCTCCGGCGCGGGGGAACATGGTGCCGTGATCCACTACCGGGTCACCGCTGCGTCGAACCGGCCAATCCGCGCCAACGAGGCCTACCTGGTCGATAGCGGCGCGCAGTATCTGGATGGGACCACCGACATCACCCGTACTATTTGGACCGGGCCCGACGCGCCGCCGGCCGAGCTGCGCGACCGGTTCACCCGCGTGCTGCAGGGCCACATCGCGGTGGCGACGGCGCTGTTCCCGAAGGGCGTAGCCGGCCCGCATCTGGACGCCTTCGCCCGGCGCGCGCTTTGGCAAATCGGGCTCGACTACGACCACGGCACCGGGCACGGCGTCGGCAGCTACCTGTCGGTGCATGAGGGGCCGGCGAGTCTGTCACGCGCCGGCCGCATGGTGGCGCTGGCGCCGGGCATGATCCTGTCGGACGAACCCGGATACTACCTGCCCGGCGCCTACGGCATCCGGCTGGAGAACCTGCTGATGGTCCGCGCGGCCGAACTGCCCGCAGCCAAGAAGCCCTTCCTGGAGTTCGAGACGCTGACGCTCGCCCCATTCGACCGTCGGCTGATTGAGGGCGCGATGCTGAGTGCCGAGGAGCGGCGGTGGATCGACGCCTATCATGCACGGGTGCTGGCGGAGGTGGGGCCGGGGTTGGGTGGGACAGAACGGGACTGGCTGGAGGCAGCGTGCGCGACGCTGGGCTAAAAGCCGGCCATCTCCCGCCACTCCGCCTCGGTCACCGTCGTTACGCCGAGTTCGGCGGCCTTTTTTGCCTTCGAGCCCGCGTCGGCGCCGAGTATCAACAGATCGGTCCGCTTTGAGACGCTGTCGGTGACGCGGGCGCCCAGGATTTCCGCCCGTGCCTTGGCCTCCGGGCGGCTCATGGTTTCGAGCGTGCCGGTGAACACCAGGTTCTTGCCGGCAAGCGCGCCATCCGCGGTTGCGGGGCGTTCGGCGTCCTGAATAGTGAGAAAAGCCGCGAGCTCGTCCAACGCGGCGCGGTTGCGCGGTTCGACGAAGAAAGCCGCCAATTCGTCCGCCAGCGACGGGCCGACGCCTAGAATGCTGCCGAGCGCTAGGCGCTCGTCGCTGCCGACCGTCGTGGCCGCGAGCATCTGGGCGTGCCAGGCGGCGTAGCTGGTGTAATGCCGGGCCAGCAGCTTGGCGTTCGTTGCGCCGACGCGCCGGATGCCGAGCGCAAAGATGAACCGGTCGAGCGGAACTGTGCGCCGTGCCTCGATCGCCTGCATCAGGTTGCTGATCGACTTCTCTTTCCAGCCCTCCCGAGTCAGCAGCTCGGCGCGGTGCTGCTCGAGCCGGAAGATGTCGGCGGGACCGCGCAGCCAGCCGAGGTCGAAAAACTCCTGGATGCTCTTTTCGCCCAGGCCGTCGATGTCGAAGGCGCCGCGGGAGACGAAGTGGATCAGCCGCTCGACGGTTTGCGCCGGGCAAATCAGGCCGCCAGTGCAGCGGCGCACGACCTCCCCGGCAGCGCGCAACGCCAGGCTGCCACAGGCGGGGCAGGTCTCGGGCGGCACGAAGGGCGTCGTGTCCGGCGGGCGGCGGTCCAGCAGAACTTGGACGATCTGCGGGATCACGTCGCCGGCGCGCTGCAGCAGCACGGTATCGCCGACGCGGACGTCCTTGCGGGCGATCTCGTCCTCGTTGTGCAGGGTGGCGCGGGTGACGAGCACGCCGCCGACGTTCACGGCCGCAAGCCACGCGACGGGGGTCAGCGCCCCAGTGCGGCCGACCTGGATGCGAATATCCTCCAGCGTCGTGGTTGCCTGCTCGGCCGGGAATTTCCAGGCGATGGCCCAGCGGGGCGCCCGGCCTACGAAGCCGAGACGTCGCTGCAATGCGAGGTCGTCCAGCTTATAGACCACGCCGTCGATGTCGTAGCCCAGGCCGGCGCGGGCCAGTCCGGTCTCCTGCTGGAACGCCGCCACGGCCTCGCCGCCGAGCATGCGGGAGAGCGGGTTTACCTCGAAGCCCCACGCCCGGAGCTGTTCCAAATAGCCCCAATGGGTGCCGGGAACGCTGCCCTGCACATCGCCCAGGGCATAGGCGAATAGCGAGAGCGGGCGCGTCGCGGTGATGGCCGGGTCGAGCTGACGCAGCGAACCGGCGGCGGCGTTGCGCGGATTGGCGAAGACCTTCTGCCCCGCCGCCGCCTGGGCCGCGTTGAGCGCGAGGAAGTCGGCCTTGGTCATGAACACCTCGCCACGGATTTCAATCAGCGCAGGGGCGTCGCCGCGGAGCCGGGCCGGAACGGTTCGCATCGTGCGAAGGTTCGCGGTCACGTCCTCGCCCTCAGTCCCATCGCCGCGGGTGGCGCCGCGCACCAGAACTCCCTTTTCATACAGCAGGTTGATCGAAAGGCCGTCGATCTTCGGCTCGGCGACGAACGCCAGGCTGGAATCGTCCGCTTGGTGCAGGAAACGGCGGATGCGCGCGCAGAACTCGGTAAAGTCCGCGGCGGCAAATGCGTTGTCTAGGGAGAGCATCGGCACCCGGTGGCGCACCTTGGCAAAGCCGCCGCTGGGCGCCGCGCCCACGCGCCGGCTGGGGCTGTCGGGGCGGATCAGATGCGGGAATTCGGCTTCGATCGCCGCGTTGCGCTGGCGGAGCGCGTCGTATTCCGCATCGCTGATCAGTGGCGCGTCTTGCTCGTGATAGGCCCGGTCGTGCTGGGCGATCTCGGCGGCCAAGACCGCCAATTCCTGCATGGCCTCGGCATCCGTCACGCCGCGGTGCCCAGCAGGCTGTCGGCGGCAGCGCGCGCGGCCTCGGTCACGCTCTCGCCGGCCAGCATACGGGCGATTTCCTCGCGCCGGGCCGGCAGGTCGAGCGCCAGGACGCGGGTTTCCGCCCGGTTCTTGGCGGCGATCTTCGCGACCTGGAGGTGCGCTGCCCCGCGCGCAGCGACCTGCGGGCTGTGGGTGACGACCAGGACCTGCACCTGATCCGCTACGCGTGCCAGCCGGTCGCCGACCGCCGCCGCCGTGGCGCCGCCCACGCCGCTATCGACCTCGTCGAACACCAGGGTCGGCACCGATCCGCCACTGACCAGCACCACCTTCAGCGCCAGCATAAGCCGGGACAGCTCGCCGCCCGAGGCGATCTTGTCGAGTGCGCCGGGCGCCTGGCCGGGGTTGGTGGCGATCAGGAACCGCACCGCGTCTGCCCCGGTAGCGCCCCAGCGGGCCTCGTCCAGCGCCTGCACCTCCACTACGAACCGCGCCTTGTCGAGGCGGAGCGGCGGCAGTTCGTCCGTCACCGCCGTCTGCAGGCGCTTGGCGGCAACCCGTCGCGCCGCGGTCAATGCGGCCGCAGCGGCGGCATAGGCGATGCGGGCGAGGGCGGCCTGCGCCTCCAGCGTCGCGATCTCGGCCGACCCGGTGTCGAGCGCTGCCAGGCGCTTGCGCAGGCTGGCAAGCAGGGCCGGCAACTCGACCACGGCCGTGCCATGCTTGCGGGCGGCTGCGCGCAGCGCGAACAGGCGCTCCTCCGCCTGCTCCAGCAGACGCGGGTCGGTGTCGGCCTCATTGGCGAGGCGGCTCAACAGAGTCTCGGCCTCAGCCAGCGCCTCCTCGGCGCGCTCCAGGGCGGCCAGGGCAGGGGCGGCTGGATTATCGGCGTCGGGCTGGTTTGCCGGCACGAGCTTTTGCAAGGCACGGGAAGCGTTGCGCAGCGAGGCAGCCGGGCCAGCGCTGCGGCGGTCCTTCGGCGCGATCTCCGAAAGGGCGGACGCGATGGCCTCGGCCCGGCGCTCGCCCTGCTGCAGGCGCTGGCGCTCGGCGGCCAGGTGGTCCTCCTCGCCCTCAATGGGCGCCAAAGTCGAAAGCTCGTCCACCGCGTGACGCAGCCAGTCCTCCTCGCGCTGCGCCTCGGCGATGGCGGTCCTGGCGGCTTGCAGGGTTGCGCTCGCCTCCCGCCAGGCGCGCCATGTCGTCCCAGCCTCAAGACGAACGAGGCCATAGCCGCCATAAGCGTCGAGCAAGGTCGCATGGACCGCCGGGTCGGCGAGGCCCATCTGGTCGCCCTGGCCCTGCACCTCAACCAGCAGCGACCCGGCCCGGCGCAGCAAGGCCACGCCGACCGGCTGATCGTTGATCGTAGCGCGCGACCGGCCGTCCTTCGACACCACCCGGCGCACGACGATCTCGTCCTCGAGCGCCACGCCCTGCTCGGCCAGGAGGTCCAGCGCCGGATGACCGGGCGGCGGGGCGAAGCACGCGGTGACGCTGGCCTGCTCCGCCCCGGAGCGCACCAAGCCAGCGTCGGCCCGTGCGCCAAGAGCTAGTCCCAGGCTATCGAGCAAGATGGATTTCCCTGCGCCGGTTTCGCCGGTCAGGACCGTGAGCCCGGTGCCGAATGCCAGGTCGAGCCGCTCGATCAGCACCACGTCGCGGATCGACAGCGCGGTGAGCACGAGGTTCCTAGAAGACGCTGCCCAGCGTGCGAGCGAAGAACCCGCTGGCCCGCTCGGTCGCGGGGGTCGGTGGCGCGATGCCGTTCTCGGCAAGCTGGTCGTAGCTATCCTCGTACCACGGACTGCCGGGGTAGTTATGACCCAGCACGGCGGCGGTGCGCTTCGCTTGATCGGTCAGGCCGAGCATCAAATAAATCTCGGTCAGCCGGTGCAGCGCCTCGGGCGCGTGATTTGTGGTCTGGTAATCGTCGATGACCCGCTGGAAGCGGCCGATCGCTGAGGCGTAGAGCTTCTGTCGCTCATAGTAACGCCCGATCTCCATCTCTTTGCCGGCGAGGTGGTCGCGGCAGAGGTCGATCTTAAGCCGGGCATCGCGGGCATAGGCGCTGTCGGGAAAGCGGTTCACGACGTCCTGCAGGGCGACCATGGCCTGGTCCGTGCCTTTCTGGTCGCGCTGAATGTCGGCAATCTGTTCGTAGAAGCTCAATGCCCGCAAATAGTATGCATAGGAAGCATTTGAACTCGTCGGGTGAAGCTGGATGTAGCGGTCCAGCGAGCCGATCGCCTCCGTATAGTGATTCTGCAGGTATTCTGCATAGCCATGCATCAACTGGGCATTCACCGCCCAGGACGAATACGGGTAGTTCTGTTCCACTGCATCAAACTGCGTGACCGCGGTCGCATAGCGCTTTTGGTTCAGCGCATCGATGCCGTTATTGTAGAGTTCCTCGACCGTTTTGGACGCTGGATCAACTTTCACCCCCAGGTCCTCAGCTTTGCCGGTCCAGGGTGCGATCGAATGGATCGTCTCGCAGCCCTGCAGCAGCGCCAGGACCACCAGTCCCGGAATGAGACGTGCGGCCCAGCCGCGGAGGAGGTGAGTGCGGTGTTTCATGACAGCGGCCCTATAGCACGCCGGTAACGTCATTAGGAATGCGTTATGCGGCTTCCAGGACCGACGCTGCGGCCCATTCTGGCTGAATGACCTCCCGCCAGTTCGCGGCATCGGCAAATAACGCACGCAGCACGCGGTTGTTGAGCGTGTGGCCGGACCGGTGTCCGACGAAGCGGCCCTGCAGCGCCGCACCCGCCATCGCCAGATCGCCGACGGCGTCGAGCATTTTGTGGCGCACGAACTCATCCGCCATGCGCAGTCCGCCTGGGTTCAGCACCCGCGCGCCATCGACGACGACCGCGTTGTCAAGGCTGCCGCCCTGCGCCAGCCCTGCAGCCTGCAATCCCGCGACCTCCTGGGCCAGCGCGAAGGTGCGCGCATCCGCCAGTTCGTGCCGGATCGCCGACCCGCTCGCCGCAAGCGAGAAAGCCTGCCGGCCGATGGCTCGGGCGTCAAAGGCGATCGACACCGACATCTCAAGCATCGCCGACGCGCCTGGCCGCAGTTCGGCATACGCCTCTCCGTCCTGCACGCGCACGGTCTGCAATACCTCAATGACCCGGGCCGGAGCGCCCTGCTCGACCGACCCGGCGCAGTCCAGCAAGAACACCCACTGCGCCGCCGACCCGTCCAAAACCGGCACCTCAGGCCCATCCAACTCGACCAGGACGTTGCTGATCCCACACGCCGACAGCGCCGCCATCAAATGCTCGACCGTTCCAACCCGGACCTCCGGGTGACCCGGCGCGGCCAGCACGGTGCAAAGCCGTGTGTCCTTGACGTGATCAAAACGCGCTGGGAGATCAATGCCAAGATCGACACGCCGGAATACAATGCCGGTGTCCCGCGCTGCGGGGCGCAGGGTCACGTTGACGCGGCGTCCGGAGTGCAGGCCAACGCCGACGCAGCAGATGGCCGACTTCAGTGTGCGCTGGGTCAGACCGGCCGCCTGGGACAGCGGCAAGTCATGGGCGTTGGTTTCAAATTCAAGCAATCCGTCCATAATATCCTCGCCCAGCCCTGAGACTGGAGTGACTTTCTGGACGCCTTGGCCGCGCCCCTGATGCAACCTAAGCGGCTGCCAGGGGAACGCCAAATCAATGAATGTTTCTGAACATTACGACGTAGTATATTGAAATCGCTGAGATTATGATTTCTGCCGGCGGAGAAAAGTCGGGATGTCCAGGCCTTCGTCCGCCGGTTCCTGCCGCAGTGCAGCAGGAGCGGCTTGGCCGGGGAAAGATGGCTCCGCCCGATGCGGCTCGGCGTCCGACACCGCCACCCGGCAACTCCGCCCGATGCCGGTCATGATGTCGAACAGGCTCCGCGCGGCGCTGGGCGTTGCATTCGGCGCGGCGGCAGGCTGGGTTGGCTCGTTGCGGGACGGTTCGGTGAACGCACCGCTGGTACGGGGCGCGGCGGTAGGACGCTGCGCCGGAGCCGGGGGCGCGTAGCGCTGCGAGCCGCTTTGCTGGACGTCTCCACCATGCTGCTGATTGCCATGCTGCTGATTGTAATACGCGGAGGCGTCGCCCGCCGGCTCGGATGCACGCGGCGTGAGCAGGTGCGCAGGGTTCAGCGGCGCGGCCGGCTGGCCCATCATGCTGAACGAGGGCGGCATCGTGGAGGGCGGCGGGCCCGACGGTGTCGCCGGGCTTGACGAAACAGCGTGGGTCATGCCGCCGCCGCCGACCGCAATCAGCCGCGGCTTCTGCGCCTCGGTCTGGCCGATGTCGATGCCGGTCGCCACGACCGAGACGCGCACCCGCCCGGCCAGGTTCTCGTCGATCGCCGAGCCGAAGATGATGTTCGCGTCCTCTGCCACCTCCTCCCGGATGCGGTTTGCCGCCTGATCGACCTCGAACAGCGTCATGTCGTCGCCGCCGGTAATGTTTATCAGCAGGCCGCGCGCGCCGGCCATGCTGGTGTCTTCCAGCAGCGGGTTGCTGATCGCGGCCTCGGCGGCGCGGATCGCGCGGTTGTCGCCGTCGGCCTCGCCGGTGCCCATCATGGCCTTGCCCATCTCCGCCATCACGGTGCGGATGTCGGCGAAGTCGAGGTTCACCAGGCCCGGCGCCACCATCAGATCGGTGACCCCGCGGACGCCCATGTAGAGCACATGGTCGGCCATCTTGAACGCCTCCTTCCATCCGGTCCGCTCATTGGCAAGACGGAACAGGTTCTGGTTCGGGATGACGATCAGCGTGTCGACGAACTGCTGCAGCTCGGTGATCCCCGCTTCCGCTGCCTTGGAGCGCCGCGCGCCTTCGAAGGTGAACGGCTTCGTCACCACGCCGACCGTCAGCACGCCGCGCTCCCGCGCCATGCGGGCGATCACCGGAGCGGCACCGGTGCCGGTGCCGCCGCCCATGCCGGCGGTGATGAACACCATGTGGGTGCCGTCCAAATGCCGCATCAGCTCGTCGGCGGCCTCCTCCGCGGCGGCGCGGCCGATCTCCGGCTTGGCGCCGGCGCCGAGGCCTTGCGTCAGATGCGGGCCCAACTGCACCCGGCGATCAGCCCGGCTATGCTGCAGCTGCTGCGCGTCCGTATTGGCGACCACGAAATCGACACCCTGCAGATTGAGCGCAATCATGTTGTCAACGGCGTTGGTGCCGCCGCCGCCCACGCCGATCACAGTGATACGCGGCGTAAAGTCGGTGTGGCTTTGCTGTGGAACGGTCAGGTGCAGTGTCATGCAAGGTCTCCCAGGGTGGGTTCTATCGATTGATTACGGTTTGGCACGATCGTTACGAGTCGTTACATCTCACAGGCGGTTGCGGAAAAAATTAACGACGCGGCCAATCAATCCAGCCGGTGGGTCGTCAGACGTGTCGATGTCGGCCAGCGAGCGCCCCACCCCGCCGGCCCAACTTAAGAGGCCCGCCGCCGTCGCCAGGCCGGGGCCGGACGCCTCCTCCGCAAGCCCCCGCAATGGCGATGGACGGCCCAGGCGCACCTGACGGTCGAGGATACGCCCGGCCATCTCCCGGGCGCCCGCAAGCTGGCTCGCGCCGCCGGTCAGCACGACGCGGGTTCCGGCCTCCCGCGTCAGGCCCGCTTGGTCCAGCCGTTCACGGACCATCTCAAATGTCTCCTCCAAGCGTGGACGGATCACGTCCACCAACTGGCTGCGGGGTATCTTCGCGAAGTGGTGCCCCTCCTCGCCCACCAGCGGTACGGACAGGATCTCGCGCTCGTCATCCGGGCTGCCCTGGGCGTTGCCATAGACGGTCTTCAGCCGCTCGGCGTCGGCCACCGAGGTCGAAAGCACCCGGGCCAGGTCGTTGGTGACGTGGGCGCCGCCGACCGCGAGTTGCGCCGTGTGCAGCAGGTTGCCCTCGCTGAACACGCCGATCCCCGTCGTGCCACCGCCCATGTCGATCACGGTGGCGCCCAGCAGCCGCTCATCTTCCACCAAAGCCGACAGCCCGGCTGCCATGGGGGCGCTGACCAGCTCGGAGATATACAGCTCGCAGCGCAGCACCGTCGTCTCCAGATTGCGCAGCGCTGTCGCGGCCGCATCCACCACGTGCAGCCGGGCGGACAGCGTATCGCAGTGCAGGCCGCGCGGGTCGGCGACTCCGATGGTCGCATCTACCGCGAATCCGAGCGGCAGCGCGTGGATCGTCTCCCGCCCTTCGAGGAAGGCGCGGGCACGGCCTTCCTGCACCACGCGGCGCACGTCCGCCTCGGTCACGGCGCGTCCGCCCACGGGCCACTGCACGCTGAACAAGCGGCTCTCCGGCGTGCCGCAGGTGAGGTTCACCGTGACCGAGCGCAGACGGTGGTCCGCCTGGGTCTCCGCGTCGCCCACCGCGCCGCGGACGGCCTGCTCTGCCTTGTCCAGGTCAGTGATCCCGCCCGCGCGCACGCCGCGGGACTGCCGGATGCCGAAGCCGAGCACCCGGACCTGACCATCGCCGTCCATGCGCCCGATCAGACAAGTGACCTTCGTGCTGCCCACGTCGAGCACGCCGAATAGTCCAGCCCGCAATGGGCGGCGTGCCGGCGGGTCCGGCGGCATGGGCGGGGTGAGATAGACGCCCAGCGACTTGCCAATATCCGGCTTGCCAGTGCTCGACCTACCGTTGCCCTGCCTGCCGAGGAACGACCTATCGGCGGCGAGCGGTGCGGCGTTGCGGGTCATGTCGTTCATCCCGGCCCGCTCAGGTTGGCCGGCGCGGGTTGGGCGGCAGCGGCAAGGGCGGCTCCGGCAACGGGCGGACCACCAGCCGGTCGGGCAGGCGCAGATCGAGACTTTGCAGCGGGCGGTCCAGCAGCGCTTGGGCGGTGTGCAGCTCCATCAGCCGGGTCATCGCCGGGGCCTCGGCGCCTTCGGGCAGCAGCACGTCGGCGCCATTGCTGAGCCGCAGGTTCCAGCGGCGTTCACCGACCCGGATCGCGGCGACGACGCGGGAGCGCAGCTCGGGCCGGGCGGCGAGCTCATCCAGCAGGGCGGCGGCGTATTCCGGGGCGCCCGGCCCAACGACCAAGGGCAGCACGGCGAAGGCGGCGGCGTCTTTCACCGGGTCCTGGTCGGCGACGATCTGGCCCGCCCGGTCGATCAGCACGAACCGGCTCCCGGTCTGCCAGACAGCGTAGGGGCGGCGCTCGGTGATCTCGACGACGATCGTGCCGGGCAGCCGGCGCTCCACGGTCGCGTGCTGCACCCAGGTCAGGCGCTCGATCCGCGCGCGGGCGGCCTCGAGCGAGAAGCCCAGCAGCTTGTCGCCCTTGGACACGCCCAGCGCCGCGCGCAGCATGCCCTCGGGCGTCAGCGACCGGCCCTCGATCACGATGTTCTGCACGAGCAGGCCGGTGCCGGCGGTGAGCCGCTCTCGCAACGACGCGACCGAGTTGGCGGGCTGCAGCGTGCGGACCAGTGACGCAACGCCGCCCAGCAGCACGAGCGCCACAACACCCCAGGCGAGCGGGCGCGCGAGGCGTCGCTGCCGGCGGAGCAGCAGCCGCCAGCGGGATGGGCGGTCGTTCAGCGGACGCGGCGGCTTGGCCGGCGTGCGCTGGGAGCGCATGCCGGGCGCATTGCTGATGGGTGGGCGTTCAGATCCTGCTACACGCGGCATGCGGCGTGCTCCACCATCCAGGCGCATAACTGGCTAAAATCGATGCCGAGATGCGCCGCCTGCTCCGGCAGCAGGCTGGTTGGCGTTAGGCCGGGCTGCGTGTTCACTTCCAGCAGCACCAGCCGGCCCGGCTCACCGCCCGCCTTGCAATGCGTATCATCGTAGCGCAGGTCGGCCCGGGTCGCGCCGCGGCAGCCCAGCGCCCGGTGCGCCGCCAAAGCTACTTCCATCGCCCGCGCATAGGCTACGGGATGCACCGGCGCCGGGACCACATGGCGCGACCCGCCCTCCGCATACTTGCTCTCGTAGTCGTAGAAGCCGGCGGCGGCGGTGATCTCGGTCACTGCGAGCGCACGATCGCCCATGACGGCGACCGTCAGCTCGCGGCCGGGCACATACTCCTCGACCATGGCCGTGCTGCCGAAGCGCCAGCCGCGCGCAAGTTCGGCCCGGCGGTTATCGCCGCCGCGCAGGATTTCGACGCCGACCGACGACCCCTCGTTCAGCGGCTTCACCACGTAGGGCAGCGGCATCGGATCGTCGGCCGCAAGCTCATCGATCTCAACGACCCGCCCGCATGCCACCGGCAGCCCGGCGGCGGCGAACACCGCCTTCGCCGCCTGCTTGTCCATCGCCAGCGCCGAGGCGCGGACGCCGGAGTGGGTGTACGGGATGTCGAGCCAGTCCAGCACGCCCTGAATCACCCCGTCCTCGCCGAACCGCCCGTGCAGCGCGTTGAACACGACATCCGGTTTCGGGCCGGACTTCGGGCTGAGCGCCGCGATCATCGCCCCCAGGTCTGGCCCGACCAGGATCGGCGCCACATCGAACCCGGCGCTGGCCAATGCAGCGATCACTTGGCGGCCTGAGGACAGGCTGACCTCGCGTTCGGCCGAGATGCCGCCATACAGGACCGCGACGCGCTTCATACGGCGCCCCCGATGGTTGCTGCGACATTCCATGGGGCCGGGCCGGCCGGGATGCCCATGCGCTTGATCTCCCATTCCAGCGTGACGCCCGACGCCGCATGCACACGGCGGCGCAGCTCCTCGCCCAAGCCCTCCAGGTCTGCCGCGGTGGCGCCGCCGGTGTTCAGCAGGAAGTTGCAGTGCTTGTCGCTGCAGGCGGCGCCCCCGCGCACCAGGCCGCGTCCGCCGGCGGCGTCGATCAGCTCCCAGGCGCGCATCCCCGGCGGGTTGCGGAAGGTGGAGCCGCCGGTGCGGGCACGGACCGGCTGCGTCGCCTCGCGGCTGGCACGGATTTCGGCCATACGTGCGGCGATGCTGGCGGGGTCGCCCGCATTGGCGCGGAAGCGGGCGCGGACCACGACGGCGCCAGAAGGCAGGCTGGCATGCCGGTACGCCAAGGCGAGCTCACCAGCGGCCATGCGGACCAGCTCGCCGGAGCGGGTGACGAACTCCGCCCAATCCAGGCAGCCCGCGACGTCGCCGCCATAGGCGCCGGCGTTCATCGTGACCGCGCCGCCGATGGTGCCCGGAATGCCCGACAGGAACTCGAGCCCGGTAAGCCCCGCCGCCGCCGCGTGCTCGGCGACCGCGGCGTCCAGGCACGCTGCGCCGGCGATCACGCCGTCCGCCTCGATCCGTACCTCGCCAAAGCCGCGGCCCAAGCGCAGCACCACGCCGTGGATGCCGCCGTCGCGCACGATCACGTTGCTGGCGGCACCCAACACCTGGACCGGCACGTCGAGCGGCAGCGCTGCGAGGAAGGCCGCAAGGTCCGTGGGGCTCGACGGCCGCACCAGCGCCTCCGCCGGGCCGCCCACGCGGAACCAGGTGAACGGCGCCAGCGGCGCGTTGGCCTGCACCCGGCCGCGGATCGGCGGCAGCCGGTCGGCGAGCATCAGCGTATGCATGGCGGGGATCATCCGGCGCGCCGCGTGCTGGCGGATTGCAGCGCGGCCAACTCAGCGGGCAGCGTCGCCGCCCACTGGGTGATGGTCCCGGCGCCGAGGCAGATCACGAAGTCGCCGGGCTTGGCGATGGCGTGCACCATCTCGCTGAGGTGCTCCGGCCCCGGCAGCGGCACCACGCTGCGATGGCCGCGGGCGCGCAGGCCGTCCACCAGCGCGTCACGCGAGATGCCGGGCAACGGCGTCTCACCGGCCGCATAGACATCGGCGATGATGACGGTCCCGGCGTCGTTCATGCAGGTGCAGAACTCCGGGAACAGCGACTGCAGGCGGGAATAGCGGTGCGGCTGCACCACGGCCAGCACGTCGCGCGCGCCGGCCTGGCGGGCGGCCTTCAGCACGGCGGCGATCTCGACCGGATGGTGGCCGTAGTCGTCGATGACGGTAATGCCGCCGCTCTCGCCGGTCTTGGTGAACCGCCGCTTGACGCCGCGGAAGGCCGCGAAGGCGCTGCGCATCGTCGTCTCGTCCACGTCCATCTCGACCGCGATGGCGACGGCGGCCAGCGCGTTCTGCACGTTGTGCTGGCCCAGCATCGGCAGCCGGAACGGGCCCATGCGGCGGGACGAATTGCGGCCGCGCCCGGTAACGACGACCTCGAAAGTGGCGCCGAGCTTGTCCATCACCAGCCGCTCGGCCCGGATGTCGGCTTGCGGTGAGAACCCGTAGGTGATCACCCGGCGGTCTGACAAGCGCGGGATCATCTGCTGCACGCCGGGATGGTCGATGCACAGCACGGCAAAACCGTAGAACGGCACGTTGGCAACGAATTGGTCGTAGCCTGCAACCATGGCCGCCGCGGTGCCCCAGTGGTCGAGGTGCTCGGGGTCCATATTGGTGACGACGGCGATGACGGCCGGCAGGCGCAGGAAGCTCCCGTCGCTCTCATCGGCCTCGACCACCATCCACTCGCCCTCGCCCAGGCGCGTGTTCGAGTTGTAGGCGTTGATGATGCCGCCATTGATGACGGTCGGGTCCATGCCGGCCGCCTCCAGCAGGCAGGCGACGAGGCTCGTGGTCGTGGTCTTGCCGTGGGTGCCGCCAACGGCGATGGCCCATTTCAGCCGCATCAGCTCGGCCAGCATCTCCGCCCGGCGCACCACGGGCACCAGGCGTGCACGGGCGGCGGCGACCTCGGCGTTGTCGCGGCTGATTGCGGTGCTGACCACCACGACCTGCGCGTTGGCGACGTTGGCGGCGTCATGGCCGATCGCCACCGGGATACCGGCGTCGCGCAGCCGGCGCACATTCGCATTATCCGAGAGGTCGCTGCCCTGCACGGCGTAGCCCAGCGTGTGCAGCACCTCGGCGATCCCCGACATGCCGATGCCGCCGATGCCGACGAAGTGGATGGTGCCGATGCCGAGTGGCAGCGCCCTCATGCACGGGCTCCTTCTAGGTTCGCGCGCGCCATCTGCTCAACAAGGTCGGCGAGGCGTGTGGCGGCGTCGGGAATGCCGGCCTGGGCGACGGCGCGCGCCTTGCTGGCCAGCAGGTCGGGGAAGGGTAGGCGGGCTGCGAGCGCGTCGGCGAGCCCCAGGGGCGCTGCCTCGAACGCGGACTGTTCCAGCACGTCGGCGCCGGAGGCCAGGGCGTTGCGGCGTTGATGCTGATCGATCGAGGCCGGCAGCGGCACTAGCAGCGCCGGGCGGCCGACGACGCATAGCTCCGCGACCGTGCTGGCGCCGGCGCGCGCCACCACAAAATGCGCCGCCGCCAGCCGTGCGGCCATGTCGGGGAAGAACGCGGCCAAATCGGCATCGACGTCCTGGGCGGCATAGGCGGCGCGCACGCGCTGCAGGTCCTCGGGCCGGCATTGCTGCACGATGCGGAGCCGGGTGCGCAGGGCCTTGGGGAGCAAGGCGACGGCCTGGGGCAACGCGTCGCTGAACACCCGCGCGCCCTGACTGCCGCCGATGACCAGCAGGTTGACCGGACCGTCCGGCGTGGGCGGCGTGTAGCCCAGCCCAGCCATGGCGCGGATGGCCGGGCGCACCGGATTGCCGGTCACGATCGCGGCAGCCAAACGCGGCAGGCGCGTGGTCGCCATCATGCCGAGCGCCAGCCGGTCCGCGAACCGCGCCAGGGCCCGGTTGGCGCGGCCCAGCACGCCGTTCTGCTCGTGCAGCACCACCGCTGGGCGCCGGCGCAGCAGGCGGGACGCCAGCACGGGCGCCACGCAAGGATAACCGCCGAAACCCACGATCGCTGCCGCGCCAAGCGTCGAGAGGATGCCGCGCGCCTGCGCCGTCCCCACCGCCAGCGCCAACGCGGCCTGACCGGCGCGCAGCGCACCCCGCCCGGCGATCCCGGCGCCGCGCAGCACGAACGTCTCGTGCCCGGCAAACACTTCGGACCGCAAGCCGCCGCTCCGCGCATCCGTCATCAGCGCCACGCGATGGCCACGCGACAGCAGCTCGGACGCCAGCGCCTCGGCCGGGAAGAAGTGCCCGCCGGTGCCGCCGGCGGCGATCACGATGGGACGGACGGCCTGGCCCCTCATGACGCGGTGCTCCAGACCGGCTCGGACCGGGCGCGGCGGCGGGTGAGCGCCAGCAGCATGCCGATGCCAAGGGCGACCGCCAGCACGGACGAGCCGCCATAGGACACGAAGGGCAGGGTCATGCCCTTGGTCGGGATCAAATGCAGTGCGCTGCCCATGTTGACGAAGGCTTGTAGGCCGAAGCTCGTCACCAGGCCGCACGACGCCAACACGATGAACAGGTCCTGTTCCGCCAGCAGCCGCAACAGGCCGCGCAGCACGATGAAGCCGAACAGGGCGAGCAGGACCATGCAGACGACCATGCCGAACTCCTCGCCCACCACGGCGAACACGAAGTCCGCGTGGGCGTCGGGCAGCACGTCCTTGACCCGGCCCTCGCCGGGACCGCGGCCCAGCAGTCCGCCATTGCCGAAGGCCTCGAGGGCGGTATTGACCTGGTAGCTGTCGCCGGTGGCGGGGTCCAGGAAGCGGGTGACGCGGCTGCGGACGTGCGGGAAGAAGGCGTAAGCAGCCCCGGCGGCGGCCACCAGCCCGCCGGCGCCGACGCCGACCAGCGGCAGGTTCAGTCCGCCGACAAAGAGCTGGGTGAAGAACACCGCCGCCACGACGGCCAGCATCCCCATATCCGGCTGTGATTTCAGTAGCAGGGCAATGCCCGCGAACACCGCGCCGGCAAGCAGCATGCCGGGGAAGTGCCGCCGGCGCTGGCCTTCGCTGAGCAGCCAGGCAGTGACGACGGCGAAGCAGGGCTTTAAAAATTCGCTCGGCTGCACGGTCATGCCGGGAACCGAGATCCAGCGGCGGGCGCCTTTGATTTCGACACCCACGATGAGCGTGGCCGCAGTGAGCCCGATCGCCGCTAGGCAGCCGAGCAATGCCAGGCGGCGCACCCCGCGCGGCGACAGTAGCGACACGCCCACCACACTCAGCCCGGCCAGCGCCAGGAACACGACCTGTTTCAGGATGAACACGTCGCGCGACTGGTGGATGCGCTCGGCGACCGCGGGCGAGGCCGCCAGCATCATGATGTAGCCGAAGCCGATCAGCGTGCCGACCGCGAGCAGCGTCCAGCGATCGACGGTCCACCACCAGCGGCCGAGCACGGAGTTGTCGGAGCGGGACAGGGCCATCAGGCGCTCCTTACGAAATCAGGGGCGAGGGCCAGCCGGATGAACTGCTCGCCGCGAGCCTCGAAGCTGGTGAATTGGTCGAAGCTGGCGCAGGCCGGGGACAGTAGGACCACCGGGGAGCCGGTGCGCGCGGCAGCGGAGCGGGCGGTAGGGACGGCGGCGTCCAGGGTGCCTGCTGTACTATAAGGTACGCCAGCGTCGGCCAGGGTGCGGGCCAGCAGCGGTGCGTCCTGGCCTATCAGCACGGCGTAGGCCACGCGGGACAGCAGGGGACGCAGCGATTCGATGCCGCCGGCCTTGGCGATGCCGCCCGCGATCCAAACCAGGCGGTCGTAGCAGGCGAGCGCGCGGGCGGCAGCGTCTGCATTGGTCGCCTTGCTGTCGTTCACCCATGCAACACCGTCCACGACGGCCACGCGCTGCTGCCGGTGCGGCAGGCCGCCAAATCCCGCGATCCCAGCCGCGACCGCATCACGCGCCACGCCGAGCGCCAAAGCCAGCGCAGCCGCTGCGGCGGCATTCTGTGCGTTATGCGGACCCGGCAGCGCGGCAGCCTGGGCCATCGTCAGGATGGGTCCGTCGCGGTCGCGCAAAATGCCGTCGTCGCACCAGACATCCGCCGGACGCTGTCCGGACACTGTGACAATTCGAGGGCCGCGCAGACTCCGCGCCAACGAGGCGCTGTCTTTGTCATCGGTGCCGATCACCGCGAGGTCTTCTGTGCGCTGCCGGTCGAAGATGGTTCGCTTTGCCGCGATGTAGCCGGCCATGTCGCCGTGCCGGTCCAGATGGTCCGGGCTGAGGTTAAGCAGGGCAGCCGCGTCGAAACGCAGCGTGGCCAGGCGTTCCAGCATGTAAGACGACATCTCCAGGACATAAACGCCGGCGTCCGCGAGCAGCGGCAGGGCCAGCGCCGGGACGCCCAGATTACCGCCTGCGATCGATTCGACACCAACCCTGGATAGAATATGTGCGAGGAGAGCCGTCGTGGTGCTTTTGCCGTTGGTGCCGGTGATGCCGACAAACCGAGCCTGCGACCCGGCCGCGCGCACCGCCTGGAACAGCAGCTCGGCGTCGGACAGGATCGGGATGCCGGCCTGGCGCGCGGCCAGGGCTGCCGGATGCGGCGCGGGTAGGCGATGCGGGATGCCGGGGCTGAGGACCAGGGCCTCGAACCCGTCCAGGCCGAGCGCCGGGTCATGCAGGGCCAAACCCGCAGCGGCGCGCGCCTCGGGCCGGTCGTCCCAAACGGCGACATCGGCGCCCATGGCCAGCAGGGCGCGCGCGACTGGGAGACCGTTGCGGCCCAGGCCCACCACGGCAAAGCGGCGGCCGGCGAACAGGGAAGGGGGGAAGGCGTTCATCGGATCTTCAAGGTGGCCAGGCCCACCAACGCCAGGATCATCGAAACGATCCAGAAACGGATCACGATCGTCGGCTCCGACCAGCCCTTCTTCTCGTAGTGGTGGTGCAAAGGCGCCATCAGGAACACGCGGCGTCCGGTGCGCTTGAACCAAAACACCTGGATGATGACGCTGACCGTCTCGACGACAAACAGGCCGCCGACGATGGCCAGCACGATCTCATGCTTGGTCGCGACCGCCACCGCCCCCAGTGCGCCGCCCAAGGCGAGGCTGCCGGTGTCTCCCATGAACACCGCTGCCGGCGGCGCGTTGAACCACAGGAACCCCAGCCCCGAGCCCACCAGGGCCGCTAGGAACACGCCCAACTCGCCCACGCCCGGGACCGGATGCAGCTGGAGATAATCAGCGAACACCCGGTTGCCGACGAGGTAGGAAATCAGCGCAAACACCGCGGCGGCGATGATCGTCGGCACGATCGCCAGCCCGTCCAGCCCGTCCGTCAGGTTGACCGCGTTCGAGCTGCCGACCATGACGACCATGCCGACCAGCGGGAACAGGAAGCCGAGCGGGATCAGCACCTCCTTGAACACCGGGACCGTCA
This sequence comes from uncultured Alphaproteobacteria bacterium, assembly GCA_963850595.1. Lineage (GTDB taxonomy): Bacteria > Pseudomonadota > Alphaproteobacteria > Acetobacterales > Acetobacteraceae > CAHJXG01. The sequence continues at coordinate 378,081 of CAWKLS010000002.1, forward strand.
GCGCGGTGCTCAGCGGCTCGCGGGTCAGCGACACAATCCAGATGGCGCAGCCGAGGCCGAGCAGCAGCTGCGCGATCAGCTTGCCGCGCGCCGAGACGCCCTTGGTGTTACGGCGGGACAGCTTCAGGAAGTCGTCCATGAAGCCGATCGCGCCGTAGCCGAGCGTCAGCAGCAGCACTGCCCAGACATAGCCGTTGCGCAGGTCGGCCCATAGCAGCGTCGATGCGGCGAGCGACGCGAGGATCAGCACGCCGCCCATGGTGGGCGTGCCCTTCTTCTCGATCAAATGCCGGGCCGGGCCGTCCTCGCGGATCGGCTGGCCGCCGCGCTGCACGGAGACCAGCCAGCGGATGACCATCGGCCCCAGCAGGAAGCTGATGAACAGCGCCGTGAGGCACGCGGCCCCGGCGCGGAAGGTGATGTAGCGGAACAGGTTCGCCAGGACGAACTGGTCGGCGGACAGGCGGGAGAGATAGACCAGCATCAGCCGGGCGTCCCGGGAAGCGAGCTCTCAAGCGCAGTCACGACCAGGCGCATGCGGCTGCCGAGGCTGCCCTTCACGAGGACAGCGTCGCCGGGCCGCACGGCGGCTGCGACCAGCGGCGCGAGCGTTACGCTATCCCCAACATGCGCGCCGCGCTGCCGGGCGGGCACGCCGTCATACAGATGCCGCATCAACGAGCCGCAGGCATAAAGCAGGTCGGCGCTGGCGGCGACGTCCGGGGCGAGGCCAGCGTGTTCCGCGGGACCGAACTCGCCGAGCTCCAGCATGTCGCCGAGCACCGCAACGCGCCGGCCCGGCAGCGCCGCCAACACGCCCAGTGCCGCCCGTACCGAGGCGGAAGAGGCGTTGTAGCTCTCGTCGAGCAGCAGGATCTCGCCGCCACGGATCCTGCGCTGCATGCCACGGCCGGCGATGGGCCGGAACGTCGCGAGCGCCGCGGCTGCGATAGCGACGTCAAGCCCCAACGCTGCGCAGGCCGCGAGGGCGGCGACGGCGTTGAGCGCCATATGCTCGCCCGGTGCTCCCAACAAGAATTCAACGTCTTTGCCGAGGACGCTGGCCCGCACCGGGGCAACACGCAGCAGCTGCGCGTCGGCGCGTTCTGTCCGGCCGAAGGTCATCACCCGGCCGGGCGCTGCTTCCGCCATCCGCGCGAGGAGTGAGCTGTCCTTGGGCAATACGGCGATGCCGCCGGGTTCGAGGCCCTGGAAAATCGAAGCCTTCTCGTCCGCAATCGCCTCAAGGCTGCCCAGGTGGCCGATATGCGCGCTGGCAACCGCGGTCACAATCGCGACGTGCGGGGCGGCGAGGCGGGCCAGCGGCGCGATCTCGCCGGCGTGGTTCATGCCGATCTCGGCGATGCAGAACGCGGCATCGGCCGGCAGGCGCGCCAGGGTCAGCGGCACGCCCCAATGGTTGTTGTAGGACGCCTCGGCCGCATGGGTCGGGCCGAAGGCCGACAGCGCCGCCCGAAGCATCTCCTTCGTAGTGGTCTTGCCGACGCTGCCGGTGACCGCGAGCAGCTTTCCGGTGAAGCGCGCCCGCCCTGCCTGGCCCAGGGCTTGCAGCCCGGTCAGCGTGTCGTCCACTACCAACAAGGGCGCGTCGGCGGGCAACTCGTCCGTACGGTGCACCATTGCGCCGGCGGCACCACGGGCCAGCGCGTCCATGACGAACGCATGGCCGTCGGTGTCGCCCTGCAGCGCCACAAACAGGTCGCCCGGTTGCAGCGTCCGTGTGTCGATCGACACGCCCATAGCGGCGAACGGCCGGCGGAACGTGCCACCCGTTCCAGCCTGCAGCGCGGGCGCGGTCCACAGTTCCGTCATAGCAGGCCGCGCACGGTGGCAACGTCGTCGAACGGCAGCACGGTCGTGCCCACGGTCTGGCCCTGCTCGTGTCCCTTGCCCGCGACGACCAGCACGTCGCCGGGTGCGAGGCCGTTCATCGCGGCGGTGATGGCTGCGGCGCGGTCGCCGATCTCGACGGCGCCGGGGAGGGCGGCCAGGATGGCCCTGCGGATCGCGGCCGGATCCTCGCTGCGCGGGTTGTCGTCGGTGACGATGGCGCGGTCGGCGGCGCGGGCGGCAGCGCCCATCAGCGGACGCTTGCCGGGGTCACGGTCTCCGCCGGCGCCGAACACCACATGCAGCCGCCCCGCCGTGTGCGGGCGCAACGCGGCCAGCAGCCGGTCCAGCGCGTCGGGCGTGTGGGCATAGTCAATATAGACCGCGGCACCATTGGGCAGCCTTGCCGCCAGCTCCATGCGGCCACGGACCCCGCGCAGCGCCGCGAGGCGGTCCAGCGCATCCGCGGTGCCGGTCACGATGGCCAGCCCCGCCGCCAGCAGCGCGTTATCCGCCTGGAACAGCCCCGGCAACGGGAGGACGACCTCGTGCCGAACGCCGCCCGCGATCAATTCAATAGTCTGACCGTCGGGCTGCGGAATGGCGCGCACCAGGCGTAGCAGGTCGCCGTCCTCGCCGACCCGGTGCAGCGCCAAGCCGCGCCGGGCCGCAATGCTGCGCAGCGCGTCCATGGTGCCCGGCTCCAGCGCGTTGCTGGCAACCGCCGGGGCGCCGGGTGGCAACAATGTGTCGAACAACCGGAGCTTGGCGGCGCGATAAGCCTCAGTCGTGCCGTGATAGTCCAGGTGGTCCCGCGTCAGGTTGCTGAACCCGGCCGCCGCCAGCCGCACCCCATCCAGCCGGAACTGATCCAGCCCATGCGACGACGCCTCCAGCGCCACTGCCTGGACGCCGTCACGCGCCAGCGCCGCCAGCGTCTCCGCGAGCGCCACCGGGTCCGGCGTTGTCAGGCTGGGATTGCCTTGGCTCGTCCGGGTGATCAACCCGAGCGTCCCCAGGCTCGCAGCTTCAATCTCGGCGTCGACCAGGATCTGGCGCAGGAACTCGGCGGTGCTGGTCTTGCCATTGGTGCCGGTGATCGCGATGACCCGGTCCGGCTGCGGACCCGCCTGCAGTGCTGCGAGGCGGGCGAGGGCGCGCCGTGGCTCGGCATCCAGGATCAACGGGCGAGCCGGAACGCCCGCGGGCCAGATGGTGCCGGACGGCGCCAGCACGGCCGCAGCCCCGCGCGCGACGGCATCGCCGATAAAATCGCGGCCATCGACGCGGACGCCCGGCAGCGCCGCATATAACATGCCCTGCCGGACCGTGCGGCTATCGGCCGTAATGCCGGTCACGTGCGTTGGTAATCCGTACGGTAACGCCATGTCCAAGCGGGTCAGCATGTCAGCGAGTTGCAACAGAGGTAATCGATGGGCCAGCTTCCTGCCGCGGGATGATGGGCTGCTGCGGCACGGGCACGGCTTGCGGATGCGCCGGCGCGTGCGCGAGCGAAGTGTCGGCAGGAGGCCGCCAACCCGCAGGGCGGCCCGGACGCAATGGCATCGAGAGGGTCGCCTGCGTCGCGGCCGCCGTCACGGTCTCCGGCATCAAACCCAGCATCGGCGCGATCCGCGCAATCACCCGGCCGGCGCCCGGCGCACTCACGGCGCCAGCGGTCGAATAGCCGGCGGTGCTCGCATTGCCCTTTGGTTCATCAAGCATGAAATACACGGCATAGCGCGGCGCATTCATCGGGAACACGCTCATGAAGGCGCTGATGTTTGCGTGTTTCCGGTAACCATGCCCCAGCGTTTTCTCTGCCGTGCCGGTCTTGCCGCCGACGAAATAGCCTGGCACGTCGGCCGGCTTGCCATAACCATCCGTCACCACCAGCCGCATCAGCTTTCGCACGGTATCCGACGTCGATTGATGCATGATCCGGTGCTCGTCCGACTGCGGCGCCTCCGCCTCCAGGATCGTCGGGTGCAGCATCATGCCGCCGTTCGCCAGCACCGCCGTGCCGCGCACCACGTGCAAGGGCGAGACCGCGATGCCGTGGCCGAAGCCCACGGTCATGGTCGCGATGTCTTTCCAGCTCGCGGCCGACTGCACGATCGGCTGCCCCTGCTCCGGCAGTTCGATGCCGACGCGGGTGAACATGCCCATGGCCTGCAGCCAGCTCCGCTGCCGCTCGGTGCCGACCTGCTGCGCCATGTGCGCGGCGCCGAGGTTGCTGGAATACGCGATGACCTCGGGGAAGGTGAGTACCCGGTGCTTGCCCTCGAAGTCCTGGATGGTGAAACGGCCGATCTTGATGTTGTGCGCCGCATCGAACGAGCTCCAGAGCTGGGCGGCGCCGCTGTCGAGCGCCATCGCGGCGGTTTGCAGCTTGAAGGTGCTGCCGGGTTCATACATCCCGGTGACCGCGCGGTTGAAGCGCTGCTCGTTCGTGGCCTCGCCGGCCTTGTTGGCATCGAAGTCCGGCAGGCTGACCATGGCGACGACCTCACCGGTGCGCACGTCCATGACGATGCCGCAGGCGCCGATGGCGTGGAACTCCGTCATGGACTGCGACAGCTCGTCCCGCATCGCCGCCTGGACGCGGACGTCGATCGACAGCTTGAGCGGCGTCGGGTCATCGCGCAGGCGCTCGTCGAAGGCGCGCTCCACCCCCGCGACGCCGTGCGCATCGATATCGACGCCGCCCATCACGTGCGCGGCCACCCGTCCCTGCGGATAGCGGCGGCGCTCGGTCGCCTGGAAATAGACGCCGGGAATGCCGAGATTGTTGATCGCAAGGTGCTCGTTCGGCGTGATGTTGCGGGCGAGATAGACGAACTGCTTCTCGCTCGCGAGGCGCGCCCGCGCCACCTCCAGGTCGAGGCTGGGCAGCACGGATTTCAGCTTCCGCGCGGCGTCGTCGGTGTCCATCATCTCGCGCGGATTGGCATACAGTCCGGCGGTGGGCAGCGAGATCGCCAGGATCTCGCCGTTGCGGTCCACAACCATGGCCCGCGTGTGCGGCACAGGGTCCCGCGGCGGCATGGCGAGTGGACTGCCGGCCGGCGTGGTCGGCCCGGCGGTGGTGGGATTTGGGAGGTGTGCCAGGCGATCCAGTCGCTTCGACAGCATCGGGAACATGACGGTGGCGCCCGCGAGCTTGAGGGCGACCGCGCCGAACAGCAGGGAGAACCCCATCGAGGCAATCACCAGCCGCCCGCGCGTCTTCTCCATTGCCGCCCGGCGGGCGAAGTCGGGTGCCGCCCGGCGGGCGAGGTCAGGGGCGGCAGCGTGGGTGCCCTGCATGCGAGACGTTTGCGCAGACCATGGGGGAGGCGGTGCGTTGGGACGAGGTGCCAAGGGCTGGGCGTCGGTCATGCAGGGATCATCAACGTGGGTTCATGCTGGATGCGGCAATTGCCGATGCGAAGGGGACTGGCGGCGGAAGCAGTGGCCGGCTGCCGCCCAGAGCCGATACCGATGGCGGGGTATAGGGCGGATGGACATAGCTCGCAGGCGCTGAGGCCGTGCTGATCGATGGGCTTTCCGGCGCCGGCAGCGCGGTCCGAGGCGGTGCGGCGGCGCTCGGTCCCGAAGCCGCTGCATGGGCCGGGGCCGGGCGGGCCTGCACTGTCCGTGGCGGTGGCGCGGCGATCGGGCTGACGCTCACATTGACCACCGGGGCCAGGACTGAATGCGTCGCGGCCGGCTTGGGCACCGGCGATGGCGCCAGAGGTATCGGCATCGGCAGGACGGACGCAAGCTGCATCGCCGGCCGTGGCGGCGTCGGGTCTTCGTGACGCTCGGCAACCCGGGCCTCGAAGGTCCGGGTGACGGGGTGCGGCGCTGCAACGGCAAGCTGATTTTGCACCGTTGGTGGCTGCTTCGCGACGACGACGTTCGCACGGGGAGGCGCAGGCGTGCTGGGCGCAGCCACCGGAGTGACCGGGGTGGATTGCGGCAAAGACGGCGCGGGCTCCACCACCGGAGCCGAGGCCGCATCGTCGGCCATGACCGTCACGGTGCCGGGCAGCACGGGCGGCGGCAGGCGGGCGCCAAGCTCGGTCACGGTCGCGAATTGTGACGGAGTTAGGGTCTTCAGTTCCAGATGCGCCTGGGAGAGCGCCGCCAAACGCTCCGGCTCGTTCAGCAGCGCCCATTCGCCGCGCAGCACGCCGATGCGGTCGCGGGCCACGTCGGTCGCTTTCAGGGTATGCGCGATCTCACGGTCCAGCATCTGCGCCTGGTGCTTGGACTGATAGAGATACAGGCCGGACCCACCGGCCAGCAGCGCACAAATGAACGTCAGGGGACGGGTCATGCTGGGGCGGTATCCCGGTCATGGGTTGCGGCAAGGCAGGCCAGCGCACGGAGTCGGGCGCTGCGGGCGCGAGGGTTGGCGCGGGCCTCATCCGGGTCCGGCCGTTCGGCGCCGTTGGTCAGCAGTTGAAATCCTGGTGGTGTCCGATCCATGAGGCTGCGTGGATCGTGGCGGGACGGCGCGGGGGTGCGCCCGGCCGCCTCCAGCATGAAGCGCTTCACCAGCCGGTCCTCCAGCGAGTGGAACGACACCACGACCAGCCGGCCGCCGGGCGCCAGCAGCGAGGCCGCCTGCTGCAGCGCGCGCTCGATCTCGCCGAGCTCGTCGTTCACCCGGATGCGCAGCGCCTGGAAGCTGCGGGTGGCGGGGTCGATGCCCGAACGGTCCGGCGGCACCACCTTGCGGATGATGGCGGCGAGCTGCAGCGTCGTCTCGATCGGCGCCTCGGCTCGGGCGGCGGCGATGGCGTGGGCGATGCGGCGCGACAGCCGCTCCTCGCCGAATTGATACAGCGTGTCGGCAAGCTCCGCCTCGGGCAGGCCGTTCACCAGATCCGCCGCGGTCGGGCCGGCCGCCGCCATGCGCATATCCAGCGGGCCGTCATTGCGGAAGCTGAAGCCGCGGGCGGGGTCGTCGATCTGGAACGACGAGACTCCGAGGTCCAGCACCACGCCGTCCAGCTTGCCGACGCCCTGGTCCGCCAGCAGTCCGAGCATGTCGCCGAAGCGGCCCTGCAGCAGATGCAGCCGGCCGGGATAGCGTGCCGCAAGCGCCGCGCCGCGGGCGATCGCCTCGGGGTCGCGGTCGATGGCCCACAGTGTGCACGGGGCGGCCTCCAGGATCGCCGACGCATAGCCGCCCCCGCCGAAAGTGCCATCCAGCAGCATCTCGCCGGACGCGGGCGCCAAGTGGCGCAGCACCTGCGGCAGCATGACAGGGGTGTGGGTCAGGACCTGGGTCATGCATGCCCCGCCGGCAGCGTCAGTGCCCGAGTCTTGGCGGCGTTGCGGGCGCTGGCCCGACGCTGCTCTGCCGCCGCCGGCTCCCAGATCTGGAAGGTGCGGCCAAGGCCCATGAACACCACGTTCTCCGAGAGACCCGCGTGCTGCACCAGCAACTCGGGCAGCACGATGCGCCCCTCTTTGTCCGCTTCTACCCGCGTGGCGTCGGCATACAGCGCCATGATGAGGTCGTCCTGGTCCTCGCTGAACATGTCCAAGCGGTCGAGCGGCGCCGCGAGCGTTTCGAACACGGCTTCAGGCCAGGCTTCGATGCATGGGTACTTATGGGACGGGCGCAGGATCAGGCTGGCCGTGCCGCTGTCGGACCCGTTGCGCAAATGCGTGCGAAAGGCGGCGGGGACCGAGACGCGGCCCTTGGCGTCGAGGCGGTTCTGATGCGTGCCCAGGAAGTGGCTCATTACGGCCCGGCCCACCCTTTCCGCCTCAGAAACACCCGTCATGCGGCGGGCCCGCTCCCTGCTGCGCGACGCGGGCGAGCATGGGATAACATGGGCTACCATGGGCAAATATGGGCGTCAAAGGTATTGGAAAAAAATGTTGCGTCATGCGTCGAAAAAGACGTTTGCAATCAACCAGTTATAGTCCAAAAAAACATTTCGGTCAAATCATGGTTGCAAAGACGTAGTATTCGCGTTTCGTTCTTGTGGATAAAGTTGGGGATGAAAAAGTCGCCAGCCGGGAAAATCACCCGAGCGGAAACCTGTGAAGTGAAAAAATTGCCAGACGGCCTGTAAGCCGGGTTCTGTCCGGCCCTGCACCGTACGGTGCCGGACCGGGACGACCATTCCTCTGCGACACGCATCGCTGCGCGCCTCACGCGACCAACCCGGGTTGCGGGGCGGGAACGCCCCTGCGTCACGCAGCTGGTTGCCCATCCGCGCCGCCGGCCACCCCTATTCGGTCTTGCTCCCGGTGGGGTTTACCCTGCCGCCCCTGTTGCCAGGGGCGCGGTGCGCTCTTACCGCACCGTTTCACCCATGCCGACTGGCCTTGCGACGAGCCGGCGGTTTGTTTTCTGTGGCACTTTCCCTGAGGTCGCCCTCGCCGGCCGTTAGCCGGCACCGTGTTCCCGTGGAGCCCGGACTTTCCTCCATCGGGCCCAGAACGCCAGCGAGGCTGACGTCGTGAAGCCAACAGCGGTCGTCCGGCCGTCTGGCATTGCCGGAATGCGCGCCGACGCCGTTTTGGTCAAGCCATGGCGGCGGCGATGGCTTGCAGCCGTGCCCGTGTTGCCACGTCAGGCAGGCCGCTAATTGCGTCAGGCAGCCAATGCCGCTGGAACGCCCGCAGCGTCGTCGCGAGGTCGCCGTCGCCGTAACCAATAGAGCGGAGCGCGCCCGGCACGTCATCCACCTGGCCGGAGTCGAACGACAGACCCGGCCATAGCCCGACGCCATTCGCGGCCAGGCCCGGCCAATCGAACAGCTCCCCCGGATCCTCCTTGCGGTCTGGCGCCACGTCGCTGTGCCCGACGACATTGCGGGCCGGGATGGGATGCCGGGCCAGGATGCCCAAGCAAAGGTCGCACACCGCCGCCATCTGCAGCGCCGGAAATGGGCGGTAGCCCCACTCATGGCCCGGATTGACAATCTCGATCCCCACCGAGCGGTCGTTCAGCGAGTTGTGGCCGCGCCAAGACGAAACGCCGGCGTGCCAAGCCCGGTGCTGCTCGGCCACGAGCCGCCAGACGGCGCCGTCCTCGTCCACCACGTAGTGCGAGGACACCCGGGCGGCCGGGTCGCGCAGCCGGTCAAGCGCCGCCTGCGCCGACGGCATCCCGGTGTAGTGCAGGATCAGCGTATCGATCGGCGTGCCAGGCGGCCGCGCGTCCCGGTTGGGACTCGGCAGCTCCCCGATCGGCGGGTCGGCCGCCGCCGTCACAGCCGCCGCTCGCGCTTGATCCGGTCCCATGCCGCGTTGATCCGCGCCACCTTCTCGCCGGCGCGGGCGATGAACTCCGCCGGGACGCCGCGTGAGGCCAGGCTGTCCGGATGGTTCTCCCGCATAAGTTTTAGCCAGGCCTGACGCAGCGCCTCGTCCGTCGCATTGCTGGGCATGCCGAGGACCGCATAGGCGTCGTCGCCCCCAGCGGCGCGCCGGCTTGACACGCCGCGGGCCTGGTCCCACGCCAGTTCGTCGAGCCCGAACGCGCGGTGCACCCGGCGCAGCATCTCCTGCTCGGCGACCGTCAGCGGCTTGTCGGCGCGGGCGATGGCGAACAGCGCGGTCAGCACGTCTTCCAGCAGGCCGCGGTTGTCGGCGAAGCTCTCGCCGAGCTGAATTGCGTAAGGCGCAAAGGCGTCGTTACTGTCGCGCGCCTGATCGAACAACCGGCCGATATCGCGCACCAACTCGGGCGGAATGCGGAACTGCCGCTTGAAGGCGTCGATCTCCGCCCGCACGACCGGGCCGTCGCACTTCGCGAGCTTGGCGCTGAGCACCACGACGGCCACAGCAAACAGCTGCTCCCGCTGCCCGAGCGCTGCGGCAATCCGGGCCGGGTGCAGCAGCGATCCGACCGGCGAGCCGTCGCCCATGCCGATCCGCGGCAGGCCGCCCTGGTCGGCCGCATGGCCCAATGCCGCGCCGACCACGGCGCCGAACGGGCCGCCCATCGCGAATCCAGCCACGCCGCCAAGCAACTTACCCCAGGGAACCATGCAGTAATGTAACACGCCGCATCTTTATGGACAGCGGCAGTTGTTTATTGTCACCAGAGCTTGCGTGCCGCCCCGGCCGTGCCGCTATCTGCGCCCATGCGGGATGCTCAACTGGACACGACGCCTGGCATGCGGAACCGGGCCTAGCATGCGCTTGGGACGTGCGGCGCTAATCGGTTCGGCCGTGCTGGTGGCGATCCTGGTCGCGGTGCTGTGGGCGGTGCCCAGCCTGCTGGACTGGACCCGCTACCGGGACAGTGTCGAGTCGCTCGCGACCTCCGGCGTCGGCCGGCCGGTGCGGATCGGCGGCGCCATCTCGCTGCATCTGCTGCCGCAGCCGATCCTCACCGCTTCCGGCATCTCGGTCGATGACACCGGGGATGGCGTGGTGCTGACCGCGCAGGAACTGCGGCTGCGAGTAGCGCTCGGCCCGCTGCTGGCGGGCAAGGTGGACGCGCGCGACCTGACGCTGCGCGGCGCCGACCTGCGTTTGCCCTGGCCCCCGGCGCCGGGAGCGCTGGCGCAGCGGCCGCCCGCCTGGCTGACGGGGCTGCAGGCGCGGGTGGAGGAGAGCCGTATCCAGGTCGGCGGGCTTGCGGTGACCGGGATCGACGCGGTGCTCACGACGGATCCGGAGAGCGGGACGCTGTCCGCCACCGGCATTGGGCAGGTGGGCGCCCGTCCGTGGCGCTTCACGGCCCGGCTGACGCGGCCTGGGCGGGACAATGCGGCCGGGCTGGACGTGAGCCTTGATGGACAGGGGCCTTTGCGCGACACCGGCGGCACCTTCTCGGGTCAGCTCGCGGGTGACGGCGCGTTGATGGGCCGCGTGGCCGGGCGGGGATCGGACCTAGCGCAATTGCTTCCCGGTCCGGCGGTGCCGTGGCGCGGCGAGGGCCGGCTGAGTGCCGCCGCCGGGCTTGCGGTCGCGGACGAACTCGCGCTCGAGATCGGCGGCTCCCCAGCGCGCGGCGCCGTGGCACTTCGCGTGCTGCCCGAGGCGCGGCTGGACCTGGCGCTCGCGGCCGGGCGGCTCGACCTCGACGCTTGGCTGCCGGTGCTGGTGCGCGGGGCGGAGACCACCATGCCGACTGGTATCGACCTGTCGGCCGAGGCGGCGACCTTGGCCGGCGGCACGCTGCGCCGCCTGCGCGGGGCCTTTGACCTCGATCCCGATGGCGTGACGGTTCGCGATGTCGCCGCCGTGCTGCCCGGCGATGCGCAACTCAACCTCTCCGGCCGCCTGCCGCGCCGGCCCCGGACCGAGGGCACAGGACCCCGCCCGGTGCTGTTCGAGGGCACCGGCCACCTGACCGCGCCGGACCTGCGCAGTACGCTTCGCTGGTTGGAAGCGGGATTTCCAGTCGGCCTGGAGCGTCTGCCGCCGGACGTGCTGAAGACGGCCGACCTCTCGGCGAAGCTCTCGGTTGGCGCGGGCCAGGCCTCGCTGGCCGAGCTGCAAGGGGCGCTGGACGGCGACCAACTGACCGGTGGCCTGGCGATAAAGCTGGGGCCGCGGCTGTCGATCGGCGCCGGACTGTCGTTCGATCGGCTGATGCTCGATCCCTGGCTGCCCGACGTTTCAAAGCTCGTGACGCCGGCTGGCATGGCCGACGCACTGGCCGCCGCCGCCACGGTGGACGCCGACGTGCACATACAGGTGAAGAACTCGACGTGGCGCGGCCTGCTCATGGGGCAGGTCGCCCTGGATGCGCAGACCGAGGCCACGCGGCTGACGCTGCGCCGGCTGGAGGCCGATCCCGTGGGCATGCGGCTGACCGCGTCCGGCACAATGGGGGAGGGTGGACGCGTCACCGAGGGCCGGATCGAGCTGGCTGCACCGGACCTCGCGTCACTGCGCAGTGTGCTGCCGGCGGAACTGCCCGTGCTGCGTCCGCTGCTTCGGGGGCCCGGCACCGGGCTGTTGCAGTTTTCCGGCCCACCCGACGCTATGGTCGCCAAGCTGAGCCTGGAGGGATCGGACCTCCGGGTTGAGGCGCAGCCGACGCTCAACCTGCTGACCCGGCGCTGGACCGGTCCGGTCACGTTGCGGCATCCCGGCGCGCCGCGGCTGCTGGAGCAAGCGGGGCTTGGCGGCACTGCGGCCTGGCTGGGCGATGGGTCGATGTCGCTGCTCGCCCAGGTCACCGCCATCCAGGGCCGCGCGGTATTGGACCATTTCGACCTCATCGCTGGTACGCTGCGCGCCAGCGGGCAGTTGACCTTTGAGTTGCCGGGCGAGAAGGGCGGACCCCGGGTCGCGGTGTCGGGTCAGGTCGCGGCCGAAACACTGCCGTTGCCGCTGCCTTATTGGCGCTCGCCTGATCCGCTTCCGGTCGCCGCCCTGCTGGGATGGCAGGCGGCGGTGCAGTTGGACGCGGCGCAGGTGCTGCTGGGACAAACGCCGGCGCTGCAGGACTTATCGGCGCAACTGGCGCTGCGGGACGGCGCGCTGACAATTCCGAGCGTCTCGGCGCGCCTGGCCGGCGGCACGATTTCCGGCAGTGCGACCTGGGAGGCGAGCAGCGAGCCGCCGCGTCTCTCGGCCCGGCTCGATATGGCCGACGCTGCGCTGGCCGGTCCGGCGCTGGATACGGCGCTCGACCTGACCGAAGGCACAATCAACGCGAAGCTGGACCTGACGGCGGCGGGCTACAGCCCGGCGGCGTTGCTGGCCACGCTTTCGGGCTCAACAGATATTTCGATCCGCGACGGCGTGGTCGCTGGTTTGGATATTCCTGCCGTTGCGACGGCCGTGGCCAACCCGGACCGCAGCCGCATTCCCGCCGAGGCCTCCAAAGCATTGACGGCGGGAGTGTCGCCATTCAGCAGCCTCGATTTGCCGCTGCAGGTCCGGCGCGGCGTGTTCTCCGGGGAGGGCACCCTTACGAGTCCAGCCGGCAACGCGCGCATAACCGGAAGCATCGATATGCTCAGCGCCGCAGCGGACCTTCGAGTCGTCATTCGGCCCGGTGCCGCAACGGAGCCGTCCGGACCGGAACTTGGGCTGCGCGTCACCGGGCCGGCGGGTAGTTTGCTGCGCACGCCGGAACTCGCGGGCCTGTCGCTATGGCTGGCCGAGCGGCCATAATGGCTGAACTTTAATGCCGGACGGGCATGCCGCCGTCGAGCACCTGATACATCTCGGCCACCAAATGCGAGGCGGTGCCGGTGTAGCCGGCGCGGTCAGCGTCCTGCGCGAGGCTGAGCAGCCGGTCTGCCAGCATCAGCGGGCTGAATGGAATGGCCTTGTTGGGCACGGCGGGGACGATGGCATCCATGAGTTTTCTCGCTTAACCACGACGGTTATTCGTCGCAGCCGCATAATGGACTTCAACGCCTTTCAGAAAAGTTAAATTCGTAGGTGTAATGAAAAAATTCGTAGCGCCGAGGCGAGCGGCTGCTTCGGATCGCGTTCCAAGTCGATGGAGGCTACCAGCGCCGAGAGTGTCACCCCCTGTTGTCCGGCCGCCGCAGACAACACTGCCCAAAACTCCGGCTCCAATGCCACGCTGGTGCGGTGACCCGACAAGCTGAAACTGCGCTTCAGGAGGCTCAAGCGGCGCCCGGCTTAATCACCAAGCGTCGCACCCGGCCGAGTCATATCAGCCGGCACCACCCAGCGATCAAAATCCGCCGGCGTCACGAAGCCGAGCCGCTCAGCCGCGTTCCGCAGCGTCACGTTCTCCGCCAGAGCCAGTTTGCCGATCTGCACGGCCTTGTCATAGCCGATGTGCGGGTTCAGCGCGGTGACCAGCATCAGCGACTTCGCCAGGTTCTCGGCGATGCGCTCCCGGTTCGGCTGCAGTTTATCCACCATGTTATGCGCGAAGCTCTCGGCCGCGTCCGCCAGCAGTCCCGCCGAGCCCAGCACATTGTAGATGATCAATGGCTTGAACACGTTGAGTTCGAGGAAGCTCTGCGCCGCGCCGATGGTGACCGCGACGTGGTTGCCCATGACCTGGGCGCAGACCATCGTCAGCGCCTCGCTTTGCGTCGGGTTGGTCTTGCCGGGCATGATCGACGACGACAGCCCGTCCGCCGGCACGATCAGCTCCGATAGGCCGGAGCGAGGACCGGAGCCCAGCAGGCGCACGTCGTTGCCCAATTTGTTCAGCGACACCGCCAGCACGTTCAGCACGCCCGAAAGCTCGACGAACGCATCATGCGCGCCCATGCCCTCGAACTTGTTGGGATTGGGCGTGAAGGCAAGGCCGGTCAGCGCCGACATCCGCTCACAAAACACCACGTCGAATCGCGCATGACGGTTGAGCCCGGTGCCGACGGCGGTGCCGCCCTGCGGCAGGCTCAGCAGCCGCGGCATGACGCCAGTGAGCCGGTCGAGGCCCAGCTCGACCTGCCGCGCCCAGGCGGCGAACTCCTGCCCGAGCGTCACGGGCACCGCGTCCATCATATGGGTGCGTCCGACCTTGACGATACCGTCCCACTCGGCAGCACGCCGGGTGAGGCTTGCATGCAGGGTGCGGAGCGCCGGCATAAGGCGATGCTCGACCGCCTCGGCCGCCGCCACGTGCATCATCGTCGGGAACGAGTCGTTGCTGCTTTGCCCGCGGTTCACGTGATCGTTCGGATGCACCGGGGAGCGGCTGCCGCGCGGCCGGCCCAGGGCCTCATTGGCGCGGTTGGCGATAACCTCGTTCGCGTTCATGTTGGTCTGCGTGCCCGAACCGGTCTGCCAGACCGGAAGTGGGAACTCCATATCCAGCGTCCCGGCGGCGATCTCGGCGGCAGCGGCGGCGATCGGCTGGGCGATTTCGGCGGGCAGCTCCCCGAGCACTGCGTTCGCCTCGGCGCTCGCCTGTTTCTGCAGGCCGACGGCGCGGATCAGCACAGCCGGAAAACGCTCATGGCCGATGCGGAACAGCAGCCGCGCGCGCTCGGTTTGCGGACCCCAATAGCGGTCGGCGTCGATCTCGATCGTACCCAGGCTGTCTGTCTCAGTTCTCGTCATAATACGCCTCCGCCCTGCAAACGCGCGACGGCCCAGTCGGCTGCCTCGGCCACCACGGGATTCGTGTCCGCCTGCAGCCGCTGCGCCGCGGGCAGCAGGGCCGTGTCACCGGAGTTGCCGATCGCTGTCAGCACGTTGCGCGCAAATCGGTCGCGGCCGATGCGCTTCACCGGACCGCCGGCGAACTTCTTGCGGAACCCGGCGTCGTCCAGCGCCGCCAGCTCCGCCAGCGCCGGCGCCCGCAGGTCGTCGCGCGCCTGCAGCTTGGGATGCGCTGCCTGGGCAAAGCGGTTCCATGGGCACACCGCGAGGCAGTCGTCACAGCCATAGATGCGGTTGCCCATCAACGGCCGCAGCGCCAGCGGGATCGGCCCGGCATGCTCGATCGTCAGGTACGAGATGCAGCGCGTCGCATCCAGGCGGTACGGCGCCGGAAACGCGTCGGTTGGACAGGCGGCCATGCACCGGGCGCAGGTGCCGCAGCGATCAGTGTGCGCTTCGTCCGGCGGCAGCTCGAGCGTCGTCAGGATCTCACCCAGGAACAGCCAGGAGCCGTGCGCCCGCGATACCAGGTTGGTGTGCTTGCCCTGCCAGCCGAGCCCGGCCCGCTGGGCCAGCGGCTTCTCCATGACCGGCGCCGTATCCACGAACACCTTTATCTGCGGCCCAAAGCGGCTCGCGATGAAGGCGCCCAGGTGCTTCAGCATTCCCTTGACCACGTCGTGGTAATCCCGGTTGCGCGCATAAACCGAGACGTTGCCACGGTCCGGACGGGTCAGGGCTGCCAGAGGATCATCGTCGGGTGCATAGGACAGTCCGACCGCGATCACGCTGCGCGCCTCGGCCCATAGCGCCTGCGGATGCGCGCGCTGTTCTGTGCGGTCGGCGAGCCACCCCATGTCACCGTGCTGACCGGCTACCAAGAACGCCGTCAGCCGTGCCCGCGCCTCGGGACCCAAAGCTGCCGGCGCGAAACCGACGGCGTGGAAACCCAACGCCAAGGCCTTGTCGCGAATGCGCTGCTTCACGGCGGCACCCGGCAGCGTCATCGTGTCCGGCATGAAGACCTTTTTACTCCTGCTCGCCCTGTTGCTGCCCGCTTGCGCCGCCGATCCCGCCGGGACGTGCGCGCTGCAGCGTGTGGCGGAGCTGCCGCTGCAGTTGCTCGGCACCGTGCCCCTGGTGACCGCCGACATCAATGGCCGGCCGGCGAACCTGGTGCTGGACACGGGATCGGACCTCACGGTGCTGAACCGGGCGGCGGCGGAGCGGCTGGGCGTGGCGTGGGATGAGCGCTCCCCGGTGGCGGTCGGCGGCGCCGGCGGGGCCGCCCGAGTTTTTGCCACGACCGTGCCGAGCCTCGGTCTGAATGGCGCGACGACGCGCAACGTCCGCGTGCTGCTGGCCCAGACGCCATCGCCGCCGTTGGACGGGGTGCTGGGGATCAACGTGCTGATCGGCTACGAGCTCGACCTCGACGCGCCGCATCGGCAACTCGTGCTGTATCGCGCCCGCCCGTGCCCAGCGGCGCTGCCGCCCTGGACCGCGCCGTTCACCCGTCTGCCGGTGCAGCAGCAGCGGTCGGGCTACCTGTTCGTCCCGGGCGAGCTCGACGGACAGCCGGTATTTGGCCTGCTTGACACCGGGGCGTCCTACACGACAGTCGGGCTGGCGGCGGCGCGGGACGCCGGCGTGACCGCAGCCGCATTGCGGGCCGACCCGCCCATCCGCGCCCACTCGATCAACGAGAGCGGCCTCGTCGTACGCCAGCGCCGCTTCCGCACGCTCAAGATCGGCAACGACGTGCTGGAGCGGCCGATGCTGCACGTCGCCGACCTGCCGCCCTATGCCGGAGAGCTGATCATCGGCGGCGACTATCTTTCAACGCGGCGCATCTGGCTATCGCTGGTCACCGGCCAGGCCTTCGTCACGACGAACGATCAACCCTAGCCGCGGCCGCGATACGGCGCCACGCCCTGATCGGGAATCCAGACGCCCTTGGGCGCCTCGCCGGTCTGCCAGAACACGTCGATCGGGATGCCGCCGCGGGGATACCAATAGGCGCCGATGCGCAGCCAAAGCGGCGACACCGCCTCCACGACCCGGCGCGCTACCTCCATCGTGCAGGCCTCGTGGAACGCGCCGTGGTTGCGGAAGCTCGCCAGGAACAGCTTGAGCGACTTGCTCTCGACGATCCACTCGTCCGGCACGTAATCCAGCACGAGATGCGCAAAATCCGGCTGGCCCGTGAGCGGGCATATCGACGTGAACTCTGGACAGGTGAACCGGACGACGTAGGCCATGCCGGGCTGCGGGTTGCCGACCCGCTCCAGCACCGCAGCACCTGGCGACGTGGGTGCCTCAGTGTAGGCGCCCAGTTGGGTTAAGGCGGTGTAGTCGGTCATCTCAGGTCCCCTACAGCCCAGGCGGCGCGTGTTGCGACGGCGTGGGCTTCAAGCCGGCCCTCGATAATCGCCGCGCGCATGCCGCGCATCAAAGACTGATAATATGTCAGATTATGCTGGGTCAGCAGCATCGGGCCGAGCATCTCGTTCGCCCGGAACAGATGGTGCAGGTAGGCGCGGCTGTGCCGGGTGCAAGCGGTGCAGGCGCATCGCTCATCGAGCGGCCCCGCATCCTCGGCGTGGCGAGCGTTCCGCAGGTTCAGCACGCCGCGAGAGGTGAAGCCCCGCGCCGTGCGCCCGGCGCGGGTGGGCATCACGCAATCGAACATATCGACGCCGCGCGTCACTGCCGCCAGCAGGTCGTCTGGCGTGCCAACGCCCATGAGGTAACGCGGCCGGTCCACTGGCAATTGCGGCAGCGTGCTCTCCAGCACGCTCAGCATCATCGCCTGGCCCTCGCCGACCGCCAACCCGCCGACCGCGTAGCCCTCAAAGCCGATCCCCGTCAGCGCCTCGACGGACGCCGCCCGCAGCTCCGGAAATACGCCGCCCTGCACGATGCCGAACTGGCCATATCCCGGCCTTGCCACGAAGGCGTCGCGCGAGCGTGCGGCCCAGCGCATCGACAGCGCCATGCTGGCCTCGGCCTGCTGAGCGGTGGCGGGGAAGGGGGTGCACTCGTCCAAAACCATGGTGATGGTGGCGTCGAGTTTATGCTGGATCTGCGTCGCGGTCTCGGGCGTCAGGCGGTGCGCGCTGCCGTCGAGGTGGGAGCGGAAGGTGACGCCGCCCTCGTCCATGGTTCGCAGGCCGGCGAGCGACATGACCTGAAAGCCGCCGCTGTCGGTCAGGATGGGCCCGGGCCAGTCCATGAAGCGGTGCAGCCCGCCCAGCCGCTCCATCCGGTCGGCGCCGGGACGCAGCATGAGGTGATAGGTGTTGCCGAGCACGAAGCCAGCGCCCGTTGCACGCACCTGGTCGGCGGTCATGGCCTTCACCGTGCCGGCGGTGCCGACGGGCATGAACACCGGCGTATCGACGGCTCCGTGCGCCGTCTGCAGCACGCCGGCCCGCGCCGCGCCATCGGACGCCACCACGCGATGTCCGAAGTTCACGCCGCGCGCTCCAGCAGGCAGGCGTCGCCGTAGGAGTAGAAGCGGTATCCACTTGCGACCGCGTGCGCATAGGCCGCCTGCATCCGCGCCCGCCCGGCGAAGGCGCAGGTCAGCATGAACAGCGTCGAGCGCGGCAGATGGAAGTTGGTCACCAGCGCATCGACCGCACCGAACCGGAAGCCCGGCGTGATGAACAGTCGGGTGTCCCCCCTGAACGGCTGCACCCGGCCCGCCGAGTCCACCGCGGTTTCCAGCACCCGCAGCGTCGTCGTGCCGACAGCGACCACCCGCCGCGCCGTGTTGATCGCGTCGGCGGCCTCCGCGGTCACCTCGCCCCACTCCGCGTGCATGCGGTGTCCGGCGACGTCGTCGGTCCGGACCGGCAGGAAGGTTCCAGCGCCGACATGCAGGGTCACAAGGACGCGCGGGATGCCGGCAGCCTCGATCGCACCAAGGAGCGCGTCG
This sequence comes from uncultured Alphaproteobacteria bacterium, assembly GCA_963850595.1. Taxonomy (GTDB): domain Bacteria; phylum Pseudomonadota; class Alphaproteobacteria; order Acetobacterales; family Acetobacteraceae; genus CAHJXG01. The sequence goes on from CAWKLS010000002.1 coordinate 396,895, forward strand.
GAGAAGTGCAGCCCGGCCGTCGGCGCTGCCACAGCACCCTCTCGTGCGGCGAAGACGGTCTGGTAGTCCGTCGCATCCGCAGGCGTTGGGCCGCCGGGCCGGTCGATATAGGGCGGCAAAGCCAGCGCGCCCGCACGGCGCAGCGCGTCGGCGAAGCCAGCGTCCGCCTGGTTGAACCGGATGACGACCCCGCCATCGTCATCGCGCGAGAGCAGCGTCGCCGTGAGGTCCGGCGCCGCGTCGAAGCTCAGCGTGTCGCCGGGCCGCAGCCGCCGGGCGTTGCGGGCCAAAGCGTGCCAGGAGCCATCGGCGCGCGGCTGGTCGAGCGTCAGCCCGATCGCCGCAGCACCCCGCCGGGCCGCGAGCTGCGCCGGGATGACGCGGGTGTCATTTGCGACCAGCACGTCGCCCGTGCGGAGCAGGCTGGGCAGATCGCGGATGGCGCGGTCCTGCAGCTCGTCGCCCACGACCAGCAGCCGCGAAGCGTCCCGTGGCCGCGCTGGCTGATGGGCGATGCGGTCGGGCGGCAGGTCGAAATCGAAGTCGGAGAGCTGCAATTAGGCCGGCGTGGGCGCCACGCGCCGCAGCAGGCGGATGAGCGGGATACTGGCCAGCACCGCCCAAGCCTTGCCGATCACCTGGCCCGCCAGGAAATCCAGGCTGCCGAATGCCAGCGTCAGGAACACGAGGCTATCGACCACGAGCCCTGCCGCCGAGCTTGCCAGCACGGCCAGCAGCAGCCCACGGCGCTGAAGCGGGGTATAAACCGCGAAGTCAGCGAGCTCGCTCAGCAGGAACGCGGCCCCGGACGCCAACACCAGCGACGGCGGAGCGATGAGCGTCGATAGCGCCGTCCCCGCCACGATCGCGGCGATGCCCCAGACCGGTCCCAGGCAGCGCTGCACCACGTCCCGCAGCACCAGCGCCGCGCCCACCGCCAGCACGCCGGATGGCGCCAGAATGCCCGGCGCCACTGGCACCAGGCACGGACCCGCGTGGACGCAGACGGTGCCGACATGCTGGATCAGCCAGTTGGCGAACGGCACCGAGGCGAGAAACAGCAGCAACGCCGCAAAGCCGACCCGGGTGGCGAGGCGGTCAGCGGTCAAGATATGACGAGATTTCGATCAGGTTGCCATCGGGGTCGCGGCAATACACCGACTGGAGCGTGCCCAGCGCGCCCTCCTTGGCGACCGGCCCGGCCTCGATCGCGATGCCGCAGCCGTGCAGGTGCTCCACGACGTCTTCAGGCCCGACCGCGGTGACGAAGCAGAGATCGGCAGCCCCCGGCCGGGTGTTGACGCCGGTGAACCACACCCGCGAGTCGCTGTTATGCGGGCGCAAGTTGATCTTCTGGCCACCGAATTTCAGCGCGGTGCGCCGGCCCTCGCCGAACTCCTCCCGCTCCATGCCCAGCACGCGCTGGTACCATGACGCGGTCAGCTCCACGTCGGCGCAGTTGATCACCAGGTGATCCAGACGATCGACGGTGAAGCGCATCTATTCGAGCCCCTCATAAAAGTCGTTGCCCTTATCGTCGATCACGATGAAGGCCGGAAAGTCCTCGACCTCGATGCGCCACACCGCCTCCATGCCGAGCTCCGCGTATTCGAGCACCTCGACCTTGCGTATGCAGTCCTGCGCCAGCCGCGCCGCAGCACCGCCGACGCTGCCGAGGTAGAACCCGCCATAGGCCCGGCAGGCGTCGCGCACCGCCCGCGACCGGTTGCCCTTCGCCAGCATCACCAGGCTGCCGCCGGCGCGCTGGAACTCCATGACATAGCTGTCCATCCGTCCCGCCGTGGTCGGGCCGAAGCTGCCTGTGGCGAGGCCCGCCGGCGTCTTGGCCGGGCCGGCGTAATAGACCGGGTGGTCCTTGATGTAGTCCGGCAGGCCCTCGCCGCGGTCCAGGCGCTCCTTCAGCTTGGCGTGCGCGATGTCCCGCGCCACCACGACGGTGCCGGTGAGCGCCAACCTGGTCTTGACGGGATAGGCCGAGAGCTTCCGGCGTATCGCCTCCATCGGCTGGTTCAGATCGACCTTGATCACCTCGCCACCCAGGATGCTGTCGGTCGCCTCGGGCAAATAATGCGATGGGTCGGTCTCCAACTGCTCCAGGAACACGCCCTCGGGCGTAACCTTGGCGAGGATCTGCCGGTCGGCGCTGCAGGACACGCCGATGCCGACCGGCAGGCTGGCGCCGTGCCGCGGCAGGCGCACCACCCGGACGTCATGGCAGAAATACTTGCCGCCGAACTGCGCGCCGATGCCGAGCGTGCGCGTCAGCTCCAGCACATTCTGCTCCATCTCCAGGTCGCGGAACGCGTGCCCGGACAAGCTGCCCGCCGTCGGCAGCGCGTCGAGCCACTTGGTCGAGGCCAGCTTCACCGTCTTCAGGCACAGCTCCGCCGAGGTGCCGCCGATCACGATCGACAGGTGATACGGCGGGCAGGCCGAGGTGCCGAGCGTGCGGATGCGTGTGCCGATGTACTCCAAAAGCTTCGCTGGATTGAGGATCGCCCGCGTTTCCTGGAACAGGAAGCTTTTATTGGCGGACCCGCCGCCCTTGGCGATGAACATCAGCGACAGCTCGTTCGCGTGCTGCTCACCCGGCGCCGCCGCGATGTCGAACTGCACCGGCAGGTTGTTGCCGGTGTTGATCTCCTCGAACATGCTGAGCGGCGCCATCTGCGAGTAGCGCAGGTTGGTCTCGGTAAAGGTGCGGTGGACGCCGTAGGACAGAGCCTCCTCCTCGTCGCCCTCGACCCAGACGCGCTGGCCTTTCTTGCCGAAAATCAGCGCCGTGCCGGTGTCTTGGCACATCGGCAGCACGCCGCCGGCCGCGATGTTGGCGTTCTTCAATAGGTCGAGCGCCACAAAGCGGTCATTGGCCGAAGCCTCGGGGTCGTCGAGGATGGCCCGGAGCTGCCGCAGATGCGCCGGGCGCAGTAGGTGCGACACGTCGCGAAATGCCTGAAAGGCCAGCTCGCTCAAGGCCTCGGGCCGAATGCGCAGCACGGTTTGCCCGTCGCATGCGCTGGTCGAAACGCCGGCGATGTCCAGCTTGCGCCAGGGCGTGCCGCTCTCGCCCAGCGGAAACATCGGCGAGTAGCGGAAATTGGCGGGCCGGACCTGCTCCGGCGGCAGCGCTACGTTCATCGCATTATTCCTTGGTCGGGGGACGCCGGCGGAAGGCGTCGAGGCTCACGACCTGCGGGGCCTCCAACAGCCCGGCTGCCGCCGGCGGCTCGGGTTCCGGCTCCGGCGGCGCATTCAGCGACGCGGTCTCGGGATCGTCGTTGGCGGCCTCGTCGCCGGGCGGGCGGAAGCGCAGGCCGAACTGCACATGCGGATCGGCGAACGCCGTCACGGCGTTGAACGGCACGTGCAGCGTAGTCGGGATACCGCCGAACGACAGGCCGATGCTGAACCAGCCGGCGGGCTCGTCCACCTGCAAATCCCAGAATTGGTGCTGCAGCACGATCGTCATCTCATGCGGGTATTGCGCGAGCAGGCGCGCCGGGATGGTGACGCCGGGTCGGTCGGTGCGGAAGCTGACGTAGAAATGGTGCTCGCCGGGCATGCCCTCCGCGCCGACATAGGCGAGCGCCCGCACGACGACGTGTCGCAACGCTTCCTCGGTCCAGGCGTCGTAAGGCAGCAGGCTCTCCGGTCGCTGCGGTGGTCCGCCGTCCCGGCCGTCTTCGGTGTCTTCCATGCGGGAACCCTTAGCGCGGACCGCCCGGGATTGGAACGGGCTGGCGCGTGGGCGAAGCTACGGGCAAGAGGTTACTCTATAAAGGGGGCACCATGGATCGTCGCAACTTCGTGCAGGCCGGCTTGGCGGCGCTGGCGATGCCCAACCTGGCCCGGGCGGCCAATGCACGGGTGCTACGCTTCGTGCCGCAGGCGGACCTCGCAGTCCTGGACCCGATCTGGACGACGGCCTACCAGACCCGCGACCACGCGTTCCTGGTGTTCGACACCCTGTTCGGTCAGGACGCCGGATATGCCGCGCAGCCGCAGATGCTGGAAGCGGCGGTGGCCGAAGCGGACGGCCTGCGCTGGCGCCTGCTGCTACGGCCCGGCCTGCGCTTCCACGACAACGAGCCGGTGCTTGCGCGGGACTGCGTCGCCAGCATCCGCCGCTGGGGGGCGCGCGACACCTTCGGCCAGGCGCTGCTGGCGGCGACCGACGCGCTGTTCGCCGAGGACGACCGCACCATCGTCTTCCGCCTGCGCCTGCCGTTCCCGCTGCTGCCCGACGCGCTGGGAAAGACCGCGCCCAGCCCCTGTGTGATGATGCCCGCACGCCTGGCTGCGACCGATCCGTTCAAGCAGGTGCTGGAGATGGTCGGCAGCGGGCCATACCGCTTCCTGGCCGACGAGCGCGTGCCCGGCGCCCGCGTCGCCTATGCAAGGTTTGACGGCTATGTCCCGCGTGAGGGTGGCGTCGCGTCCCGCACCGCGGGGCCGAAGCGGGCCGGGTTCGACCGGGTCGAGTGGGCCATCATCCCGGACGCGGCCACCGCGAGCGCCGCACTGCAAAGGGGTGAGGTCGATTGGTGGCTGGCCGCCAACCCGGATTTGCTTGGACGGCTGCGCGCCGACCGGCGTTTGGTCGTGAAGACGCAGGACCCGACCGGGATCATCGCGACGATGCGGTTCAACCAGCTCCATCCGCCGTTTGATAACCCGGCCCTGCGCCGGGCGGTTCTGGGCGCGGTGCAGCAGTCCGAGTATATGCAGGCGGTGTCTGGCCCGGACCGTGCGCAGTGGGCGGACGGGGTCGGTTTTTTTTGCCCGGGCACGCCGCTGGCCAATTCGGCCGGAATGGATGCGATGACCGGTCCCCGCGACCTCGACCGCAGCCGGCGTGCGGTGGCGGCCAGCGGCTATAAGGGGGAGGCAGTTGCGCTGCTGGTGCCGACCGACATCCCGAGCACCAATGCGCTCGCCGAGGTCACGGCGGAGCTGTTCCGCAAGCTCGGCCTGAACCTCGATGCGCAGGCGATGGATTGGGGCAGCGCGGTGCAGCGCCGCACGAGCACGGAGCCGGTGGAGCGCGGCGGCTGGAGCGTGTTCCAGACGAGCTGGTCCGGTCTGGATCATGCGACGCCGGCGGGGCATCCGTTCCTGCGCGGCAATGGGCGTGCGGCTGCGCCGGGCTGGCCGGACAGCCCGGTGATCGAGACCTTGCGCGACGAGTGGCTGCGCGCGCCGGACGAAGCCATGCAGTTCAGTCTGGCCGAGCAACTCCAGGCGCAGGCGTTTCGCGATGTGCCTTACGTGCCCTTGGGCCAGCAGTTCCAGCAGACGGCATACCGGGGAGAGCTGTCGGGTATCCTGCCGGGAATGCCGGTTTTTTGGAATATTGCGCGGGGATAGAAGTAGGGGGGCTTCTGTTGCCCGGTGCCCCCCCGAACCGCGCCTATCTCTGCTTACGCAGCGACGGCGAGCGCCTCATGATTGTCATTGGCACTTGTGATATGACCCGATAACGGCGGTATCATGCCGGGCAAAAGGCAGGTCTTTACTACGCGTGTCGAGCCTGTGTCGCCCCCGCAGCCAAAACCCCCGAGACCACCGGGCGGAACTGGTGGAGGCGCCGGGCACTGCCCCCGGGTCCACAACGCTTATTCCAACTGCCGTTTATCACCATAGCCGTTGTTACAGCACGTAAGACATAGGCGTTCGCGCGACGAAATGCTAGGGGTAAAGCCATGCGATTGACCCCGGAACAGCAGACCGAAATCGAGTCGCAACGCGAGGTGATTGCTCCCACCCGGCGCGCGACCGTGCCGGCATTGGAAGAAATGCTTTACCGTGCGCTGCCGGTGCTCGACCACGGCTTCGTCCGGGTCATCGACTATATGGGCGACGACGACGCGGTGGTGCAGGCCGCACGCGTGAGCTATGGCCGCGGCACCCGCCGGGTCAGCGAGGACGCCGGGCTGATCCGCTACCTGATGCGGCACCGGCACAGCACGCCGTTCGAGATGTGCGAGATCAAGTATCACGTGAAGCTGCCGATCTTCGTGGCGCGCCAATGGATTCGGCACCGCATGGCGAACGTGAACGAGTATTCCGCCCGCTACAGCATCCTCGACCGCGAGTTCTACATCCCCGCTCCCGAGCACCTCGCCGCGCAGAGCAGCAGCAACCGCCAGGGGCGCGGCACGGTGCTGGAGGGCGATGAGGCCGCCGCCGTGCTGGACATGCTGCGCCAGGACGCGACCCTCACCTACGACCACTACGCGCATATGCTGAATGAGGGCACCGACGGTGAGCCCGCCGATCCCAGTCGCCGCGGCCTGGCGCGGGAGCTCGCCCGGATGAACCTGACGCTCAACACCTATACGCAGTGGTATTGGAAGGCCGACCTGCACAACCTGCTGGGCTTTTTGTCGCTTCGCGCCGACAGCCACGCGCAGTTCGAAATCCGCGCCTATGCCGATGCCATGCTGGACACCGTGCGCGCCTGGGTGCCGGCGACGTTTCAGGCGTTTCTGGATTACCGCATGGGCGCCGCCACGCTGTCCGCGCAAATGCTCACCGTGGTCCGCCGCTTGCTGGCCGGCGAGCCTGTTGAGCAACCCGGCAGCGGCCTGTCGAAGCGCGAGTGGACAGAGCTGATGGAGACTTTGGGACGCGTATGATCATCGGGGCGAAGCACGTATGATCAGCGGGGTGAAGCACGTATGATCATCGTTTTCGGCTCAATCAACCTCGATCTGATCTTTGCGCTCGGCCACCTTCCCAGCCCCGGGGAGACGGTGTTGGGTCCCACAACCCGCATCGAGCCCGGCGGCAAGGGCGCCAACCAGGCCGTTGCCGCGGCCCGGGACGGCGCCGCCGTGCTGATGGCGGGCTGCGTCGGGCGGGATACGCTGGCGGACGCGGCATTGGCGCTTATGCAGGCTGCTGGGGTGGACCTGTCGCGTGTCGCCCGGGTCGAGGCCACCACCGGATGCGCCGCCATCTGCACGGACCCGGCCGGCCACAACCAGATCGCGGTCGGGTCCGGCGCCAACATGCTGGCCCGCGCCGATCAGGTCGAGGATGCGATCCTAGGCGCTGGCACCACGCTGGTGCTGCAGATGGAGGTCGATCCGCAGCAGACCGCCGCGCTGATCCGGCGCGCCCGCGCCCGCGATGCGAGAATTATCCTGAACCTTGCACCGGCCAGCTCGCTCGACGCCGACGCACTTGGCGCCGTGGACCTGCTGATCGTGAACGAGACTGAGGCTGAGTGGCTGGCCGCCCAGCATGGCACGACGGCCGACGCCGCTGGGCTGCACGCGGCGCTGCAGGTCGGCATTGTGCGAACGCTCGGCGAACGCGGCGCCGAGTGGGCCGGCCAGCACGACGCCGGCACTATCGCGGCGCATCCTATAAAGGTGGTGGACACAACGGCGGCGGGCGACTGCTTCACCGGAGTGCTGGCGGCAGCGCTCGACCGCGGCATGACGATGCCGGCCGCGATGGCCCGGGCCAGCGTCGCGGCGGGCCTTTGCTGCAGCCGGGCCGGCTCGCAGAACACGCTGCCAACTGCAGCAGAGACCGACCGGGTCAGCTCCGCCAGTGCAGCGTCTGCTCGCGGAGCGGGTTGACGAACGGCCGCCCCTCCTCCCGCGCCGCCAGGTATTCCTTCTTCAGCCGCATATACCATCGCACCTGGGTGTCCGGATCGCCCACGAACAGCGGCGCTGGCAGGGCCGGGTTGCCCATCAGCCGCGCCGCCACCTCGCGGTCCTGGTTCAGGAAATCCCGCGCCATCCACGTCGCCACCGGACGCAGCGGCGCGAGCCACGGCACGGTCCAATAGACGCAGTAGTGCACGTCGGTCTCGGTGGCGCTCAGCGGCGTCGCGGCGGCCAGCACGCAGGCCGAGTGCCGGTCGCCCTGGATGTGTTCGATCCGCACCCCCGGCAGTTGGATGCCGATGTCGATGCGCACGTTGCGGCCCAGCAGGCGATACGGGTTGGCGCCCTCCTTCAAGTGATGCCGCAGCATGCGGAAGCCCATGCCCTCTGGTTCGAAGCCCTTCTCCTTCAACCGCAGCCGGGACGCCGGGTTCTTTTTCCACCAACGCGAGGTATGGACGAAAGCCGGGTGCCCGGGATCGAAGAAGCCCCAGGCCGCCAGATCGACGTTGCAAGGGAAGCGCATCGTCGTCGTGACCTGCGGCGCCTGGCCCACAAAGCCCGGCACCGTCGGCACCGGCCCGGGCTCAGTGTCGGGCTCGGTGCCGGCTGCGCCGACATGCACCCAGACGTTGCCCTGCACGTCCTGCGCCGGGTAGGTGCGCAGCCGGAACTTGGCCGGGTCGGTCCGGTCGTCGGGCGCCAATGACGGGATTTCGGTGCAGCGTCCATCTGTGCTGCGGAACGCCCAACCGTGATAGCAGCAGCGCAGCGTCTGCCCGTCGAACGAGCCGTGCCGCATCGGCATGCCGCGGTGTGGGCACGCGTCGCTGACCGCGAACATCGAGCCGTCGGCGCGGCGTCCAAGCAGCAAGTCCTCGCCCAGCAGCCGGACCGGAAGCGTCTTGCCGGGTTTGAGGCTGCGGGCCGACGCGGCCAGATACCAGAAGCCGCGCAACATGCCGTCCATCGTCGCCCCACCTGCAGACGCAAAGTACAATTGGCCGCCCCCTCAGTCCACCACGATGCGGGGCGCTGCCGGCTGCCGCACCGCCAATCCGTCCCAGACCCGCCGCGCGATGGCGGCGAAGGCCTGCGCTGCTGGGCTGTCGGGCGCCGCGGCGCAGATCGGCGTGCCGGCGTCGGACGTGGTGCGGATGTCCAGCAGCAGCGGGATTTCGCCCAGGAACGGGATGCCCAACGTTTCCGCCTCGCGCTTTGCGCCGCCATGGCCGAACAGCTCGGTGAGGTGGCCGCAGTTCGGGCAGCAGAACACGCTCATGTTTTCGATGAGGCCCAGCACCGGCACCAAGGTCTTCTCGAACATGCGCACGCCACGGCGGGCGTCGATCAGCGCGATGTCCTGCGGCGTCGAGACGATCACGGCGCCGCTCAGCGACACCTTCTGCGCCATCGTGAGCTGTGCGTCGCCGGTACCGGGCGGCATATCGACGATCAGGATATCGAGCGCGCCCCAATGCACCTGGCCCATCATCTGCTCCAGGGCGCCCATGACCATCGGCCCGCGCCAGATCATCGCGGAGTCCGGGTCCACTAGGAAACCGATCGACATGGCAGACAGCCCCCAAGCCTGCAGCGGCACCATCATGCCGTCCCGCGTCTCGGGCTTGCGGTCCACGCCAAGCATGCGCGGCAGGCTGGGCCCGTAGATGTCGGCGTCCAGTAAGCCGACGCGATGACCCTGCTGCGCCAAGGCGACGGCGAGGTTCACCGCAGTGGTCGATTTACCGACGCCGCCCTTGCCGCTGGCGACAGCCACGATGTGCGCGACCTCTGGCAGCAGGACGGCCTTTGCTGGCGTAGCGGGCCGAGGCGGAGTGGCACGGGGTGGCGGCTCGACGCGATGGGCAGTGAGCACGACGGTCGCGTTGACCACGCCGGGCTGCTGCGCCAACAGGGTCTCGGCGGCACGGCGCACCTGCTCCATAGTTCCGGCGTGGGCGCGGTCGGTGCGTAGCGCCAGGTGCACGAGGCCGTCGCGCACCGCCAGGCTATCGACCAACCCGGCCGCGACGATGTCACGGCCGGACGCCGGATCGCGAATTGCGCCCAGCGCCGCTCTTAGCCCATCCGTCGTCAATGGCGCCATCGCTTGTAAACCTCCGATACCCGGTCAATATGCACGCGGTCGTGAGGCCGCATATGGCGCCCGAGGGCCGGACTGCAAACGAAGCGTTGCAGCTGGCAGCACAGCGTCATTTAAGGCGCATATCTACAGGAGCCACTGGACCAGCATGTCTTGGAATAATGGTGGCGGCTCCGGTCCCTGGGGCCCGGGCAACAACAACACGCCTCCCCGTGGTCCAAATCGTGGCCCCTGGGGCAGTGGCGGCGGCCCGAACGGCATTCCGGACCTCGATGAGGTTCTGGCAAGGCTGCAGTCGTCCGCCCGCCGTTTCGTGCCCGGCGGACCCGGCGGCCGCCGCACCAACCCGCGGCTGATTGCCCTGATTCTGCTGGTGGGCGCCGTCGTCTGGCTGGCAAGCGGCTTCTACCGCGTCGAGCCGGACCAGCAGGGCGTCGTGTTGCGCTTCGGCGCCTTCCAGCGCACGACGCTGCCGGGCCTCAATTATCATTTGCCTTGGCCAGTCGAGCAGGCCTTGACCCCGGCTGTCACGCGCATCAACCGTACCGAGGTCGGCTTCCGCATCGCCGCCGACGGCTCCGGCAGCACCCGGATCGGCGCGACCCGCGACCTCGGCGTGCCCGGCCGTGACAGCCCGGGCCGGAGCGGACCGGCGCGCGAGGTGCTGGAGGAGGCGCTGATGCTGACCGGCGACGAGAACATCATCGACATCAATTTCAGCGTGTTCTGGCGAATCCGCGACGCGAGCACCTTCCTGTTCAACACCCGCAACCCTGAGAACACCGTGAAGTCGGTCGCCGAAAGCGTGATGCGCGAGGTGATCGGCCGCACCCCGATCCAGCCGGCGCTGACCGAGGCGCGCGCCCGCATCGAGCAGTCCGTCACGACCGGCGCGCAGGCCGTGCTGGACCAGTATGGCGCGGGCGTCGAGATCACCCAGGTTCAGCTGCAGAAAGTCGATCCGCCCGGCGCCGTCATCGAGAGTTTCCGGGACGTGCAACGCGCCAACACCGACGCAGAGCGCGCCCGGAATGAGGCCGAGAGCTATCGCAACGACATCGTGCCGCGCGCCCGTGGCGACGCTGCCCGGGTGACCGCCGAGGCGGACGGCGCACGTCAGGCCAACATCGCCGAGGCTTCCGGCCAAGCTCAGCGCTTCCTAAGCGTCTATAACGCTTACGCAGTCGCCAAGGACGTGACTTTGAAGCGGCTCTATATCGAGACGATGCAGGACATCCTGACCAAGACGCCGTCGATCGTCGTAGACGACAAGTTACAGGGCATCGTGCCTTATCTGCCGCTCGATCCCTCTGGCCGGCCGAAGCCCGCAGCGCCGCCTGCACCTCCGGCGGAGGTCCGGCGATGATCCGCCCTGTCGTCGCGGCCATCGCGGCCGTCTTGGTGCTGTTTGTGCTCGTCGGCGCCAGCCTGTTCACCGTCGCACAGACCGAGCAGGTGCTGATCACCCAGTTCGGCCAGCCGATTCGCGTCATCAGCACGCCGGGCCTGCACATGAAGGTGCCGTTCGTGCAGACGATCATCAGCTTCGATCGTCGCCTGCTGGACTATGAGACGCCCGGCGAGGAGGTGATCCTGGCCGATCAGCGGCGCTTGATCGTCGATAGCTTCACCAGGTTCCGCATCACCGACCCGCTGCGCTACTTCCAGGCGGTGGGTGCGGCTGAGGACGCCATCCGCGCCCGGCTGAACTCCGTCGTGACCTCCTCGCTTCGTCGTGTGCTCGGCAACGAGCAACTGCTCAAGGTGCTGTCAGCCGACCGCGGGCGCATCATGGGGCTGATCCGCGGCCAGGTCAGCGACGAGATGCGCGAGTTCGGCGTGACGATCGAGGATGTGCGCCTGCGCCGGGCCGACCTGCCGGAGGAGAACACCCAGGCGATTTTGAGCCGGATGAAGTCGGAACGCGAGCGTATCGCGAGCCAGGCCCGCGCCGAAGGCGCCGAGGCTTCCGCCCGCATCCGCGCCGACGCAGAGCGCGACCGCACCGTGCTGCTCGCCGAGGCGCGCGCCACCGCCGACCGGTCACGCGGCGAGGGCGAGCGGCAGTCGATCAAGATCTACGCCGACGCCTTTCAGCAGGATGCCAAGTTCTACGAGTTCTATCGCACCATGCAGGCTTATCGCGAGGCGTTCGGCAACGGGCAGTCCAGGCTGGTCCTGACGCCGGATAGCGACTTCCTGCGCATGCTGCGTCAGGCGCCACAGAAGTAACGGCGGGTGAACGGCATTCCCAAACTCGTGAGGCACCCCACCTTGCGCCTTGCGAGTGCGTTGCCTGCATGAGCACGATTGTCATTCGCCTTCCTCTCGGGAGTTTTGTCATGCGCCTTCGGTCCCTTCGTGCGCTCGCACTCGCCAGCGTATTCGTGCTCCCGACGATGCTGCCGCCGTTTGTGCCGCTTGCCATGGCGCGCGGAGCGCCGGATAGTTTTGCCGACCTCGCGGCCGTCCTGCTTCCGGCGGTGGTGAACATCTCATCCACTCAAAATGGTCAGGCGAGGGCGGAACGGAGTGGCCCAGAGGTACCGTCCTTCCCGCCGGGCTCGCCGTTCGAGCAGTTCTTTAAGGATTTCCTGGACCGCAACCATCCGAACAATGGCCCCAATAGTGGTCCGCAACGCCGGGGTCCGAACCGCGGCGAGGGGCCGGCGCCTGGTCCGGACGGCGGCCCAGGCTCCGGGCGCTCCGTGAGCCTCGGGTCCGGCTTCATCATTGATCCCGCGGGCTACATCGTCACCAACAACCACGTGATCGACGGCGCCGACGAGATCAGCGTGACGCTGCAGGATAATACGACGCTCAAGGCTACCTTGGTTGGCAAGGACGACCGCGTTGACCTTGCTCTGCTCAAGGTCGAAGGCGACAAGCCATTTAAATTCGTGCCGTTTGGCGATAGCGACACCGGGCGCGTCGGTGATTGGGTGCTGGCGATCGGCAACCCGTTTGGGCTCGGTGGCTCCGTAACCGCCGGCATCGTCAGCGCCCGCGGGCGGGACATCCGGCAAGGGCCGTATGACGACTTTATCCAAACCGATGCGGCAATCAACCGCGGCAACTCCGGTGGACCGCTGTTCAACATGGCGGGCGAGGTCATCGGCATCAACACCGCCATCTATTCGCCATCAGGCGGCTCAGTCGGCATTGGCTTCTCGGTGCCTGCTAACCTTGCGAAGTCGGTTGTGGCGCAGTTGCGAGAGTATGGCCATGCCCGCCGCGGCTGGCTGGGCGTGCGCATCCAGCAGGTGACTCCGGACATCGCCGAGAGCATTGGCTTGAAGGATACCACCGGTGCCATGGTCGCCGGGGTGAACGAGGGCGGTCCCGCCGACTCGGCGAAGATCCGCAACGGCGACATCATCCTGAAGTTCAACGGTCAGGACGTTAAGGAGATGAAGTCGCTGCCGCGCATCGTGGCCGAGACGGTGATCGGCAAGGATGTGCCCGTCCTGCTGTGGCGCGACGGCAAGGAAGTGACGGTACAGGCCTCAGTCGGTGAGCTGCCGGATGAAATTCAGCAGGTCGCCGCGACGCCGTTGCCGGGCCGTATGCCGGAGAACCGCACCTCGGAGATTTCGGGCCTGGGCGCGCGGCTGTCGCCGATTACCGATGACCTGCGCGATAAGTTCAAGCTGTCGCAGGACCAGAAGGGCGTCGTCGTGACCGACGTGATGCCGGACGGCAACGCTGCCGGCCGTGGCCTGAAGCCCGGCGACGTGATCGTCGAGGTCCAGCAAGAGGCAGTGTCCAGCCCCGCCGAGGTGCAGGAGCGCATGGACCGCTACCGCAAGCAGAACCGCAAGACCGTGCTGATGCTGATCCAAAGCGGCGAGGGCTTGCGCTGGGTGCCGGTTCCGCTGGCGGTGGACAACACGAACAAGCCGGGCTGAGCCAAACCGGGCCCGGGTTGAAATCCGGGCCCGTCACCATGCCCCATCCCGAGACCTGGCTGAAGGTCCTGCCAGACGGGCTGTTTTGCGAGCCCGGCGGGTTTTACATCGACCCGTTGCGCCCGGTTAGCCGCGCCATCATCACCCACGCCCACGCCGACCATGCCCGACCCGGCCATGACGCCGTGCTAGCCAGTCCTGAGACTCTGGCGCTCATGGATGTCCGCATGGGGGAGGGGCGGGCTGGTGCTGTCCAGCGAGCGCTAAACTATGGCGAGGCCATCACCATCGGCGAGGTCCGCGTCTGGATGCAGCCGGCTGGACACGTGCTGGGCAGCGCGCAGGTCGCGATGGAGTGGCGCGGCAGCCGGGCCGTGGTCAGCGGTGACTACAAACGCCAGACCGATCCGACTTGCCTGCCCTTTATCCCAATCCCCTGCGACGTCTTCGTCACCGAGGCGACCTTCGCTTTGCCGGTGTTCCGCCATCCACCGGCCGGGCATGAAATCGCCAAGCTGCTCGACAGCGTGGCGCTGTTTCCTGACCGTACCCACGTCGTCGGCGCTTATGCGCTTGGCAAGGCGCAGCGGGTGATCGCGTTGCTGCGTGAGGCCGGTTGGGACCGGCCGATCTACCTGCATGGCGCGCAAATCCCGCTTTGCGCCGCTTATGGCCGCCTGGGCATCCCGCTGGGCGAGCTTTTGCCTGCCACAGTGGCGGAGAAGGACAAGCTGAAGGGTGCGATCGTCATCGCACCCCCCAGTGCCATCGCCGACCGCTGGGCCCGGCGGCTGGCCGAACCCGTGGTGTGCAACGCTTCCGGTTGGATGCGGGTTCGGCAGCGCGCCCGCAGCAAGGGGGTGGAGCTGCCGCTGGTCATCTCAGACCATTGCGACTGGGACGAGCTGAACCAGACACTTGATGACGTTGCAGCGCCGGAGGTGTGGGTCACGCATGGGCGAGAGGAGGCGCTGATCCACGAGGCGGCCAAGCGCGGCATCCGTGGGCGGGCGCTGCGCCTCGTTGGTTACGGCGACGAGCAGGAGGATTTGCCAGATGCTGCGACAAACACGGCGGCGAAGACGGAGCCTGAAGGCGCATGATCGCCTTCGCGGAGCTGCTGGAGCGGTTGGTGTTCACGCCGGGCCGCTTGGCCAAGGTCGCCTTGCTGCGACGGTATTTCGCCACGCAGCCGGACCCGGACCGTGGCTTCGGCCTCGCTGCGCTGACGGGCGAGCTGGCGTTCCAGGCGGCGAAGCCCGCCATGATCCGGGCGCTGGTCGAGGAGCGCACCGATCCCGTGCTGTTCGCCATGTCGCGCGACTACGTGGGCGACTTGGCCGAGACCGTCGCGCTGATCTGGCCCGCCGCGGCCAGCAACGCCGGGCCGCCGCGGATGACCGAGGTCGTGCAGACCCTGATCAGCACGCCGAAATCCGAGCTGCCGTTCGTGTTGACCGGCTGGCTCGACGCCTGCGACGCCTCGGTCCGCTACGCACTGATAAAACTGATCACCGGTGAGCTGCGCGTCGGCGCGTCGGCGCGGCTGGCGAAGGTCGCCCTGGCCGAGGTCGCCGAGGGACGCATCGCCGCCGATGAGATCGAGGAGGTCTGGCATGGCCTCACGCCGCCCTACACGCCGCTGTTTGCCTGGATCGGTGGCCACGGCCGGCGTCCCGACCCCGCCGGCGCACCGGTGTTCCGCTCCCCCATGCTGGCCCATCCGCTGGAGCCACCCGACATCGCGGCGCTGGTCCCGTCGGCCTTCCGCGCCGAATGGAAATGGGACGGCATCCGCGTTCAGCTCGTGGCGACGCCGCTGGGCCGCCGCATCTTCTCCCGCGGCGCCGACGATATCTCGGGCGCGTTCCCTGAGATCGTGGAGGCCATGGCATTCCACGGCGTGCTGGACGGCGAGCTGCTGGTGCTGCGCAACGGCCAGGTCGCGCCGTTCGCCGACCTGCAGCAGCGGCTCAACCGCAAGGCGCCGGGCGCCAAGGCGCAGCGCGACTACCCCGTGGGCGTCCGCCTGTATGACCTGCTGTTCGACGAGGCCGAGGACTTGCGCCCTCTGCCGTTCGACACCCGGCGCGCACGGCTCGAAGCCTGGTATGCCCGGCACAGCCCGCTTCGCATGGACCTGTCTGAGCTGATCCCGTTCACCACAGTGGACGAGCTTTCGGCGATCCGCGACGGCACGCGGGCCGCCAGCATCGAGGGGCTGATGCTGAAGCGCGGCGACAGCGCCTATGTGCCTGGCCGGCCGAAGGGCCAGTGGTGGAAATGGAAGCGCGACCCGCTCACCATCGACGCGGTGGTGATGTATGCGCAGCGCGGCCATGGCAAGCGCAGCAGCTATTATTCCGACTATACTTTCGGGTTATGGCGGGAGGATGGCGAGCTGGTGCCGGTGGGAAAGGCCTATTCCGGCTTCACCGACGCCGAGCTGGTGACGCTCGACCGCTGGATACGCAATCACACCACCAATCGCTTCGGGCCGGTGCGCGAGGTGGAGCGCGGCCTGGTGCTGGAGATCGCATTCGACGCGGCGCAGCGCAGCAACCGGCATAAATCCGGCGTGGCGCTACGCTTTCCGCGTGTGGCCCGGCTCCGCATGGACAAGCCGGCGAGCGAGGCCGATCAGCTCGACACGCTGATGCGGCTGATTGAGCCCGGCGCAGTGCTGGCATAGCCGGCGAGTGCATCCATCTGAGGCTTGGGGTCTCCTTGAGCTTGCGGAGAACCTGCTTGCGCTGCTCGCGTATAGTGCGCTCCCAGCTTGTGCCCCGGTGCGTGGGCTGAAACTGCCACTTCAGGAGGTGGGCCAGCAGAACGGCCAGGCGCCTCGCCAGCTCGCGTTTCTCGCTTTTGTCCACGTCATCGATGTCGTCTGTGATATGCTCGATATCGAGCTGGTCGAACTGCCCCGTGCGGATCAGATGAGCCTGCTCGGTAGCCCACGCCATGACGTCCTGGTCGTAGCTGACGGGCATGGCAGTCCTCCAATTCAGCAGAGCCAAGGACGCGAAAGTCTGTTCAAAATGCCTTAACGCGGCGATGGACGACAGCGGCCACCGTCGCCGTCTCCATGCCGCCCATAGCAGATTTGGGCCAACCTTCCGGTAGCGAGGTTCCAGCGACCCCGTCAAAGTGCAAGCGAGGGGAGCACTGATAAGACCAGCAATGCGGCCATAACGGCGTTGAACGTGCGGAGCTGCAAGGGCGAGCGCAAGATGCGCCCGGTGCCGGCGCCGAACAGCGACCAGAGCAGGGTGCAGGGGATGGCGAACAAGGTGAACATGGTCCCGAGCACCAGGATCTGTGCCACCAGCCCGTTTTCCGGCGCGGTGTAGGTCGTGGTCGTGGCGACCGCCAAGATCCAAGCTTTGGGGTTCACCCATTGAAACAGCGCCGCGGCGACAAACCCCATCGGCGCCGTGCGGCTCGGGCTGTCCGGAAGCGTAACCGAACCAGCCCGGGCCGTGTTCCAGGCGATCCAGAGCACCCAGGCGCTGCCAACCCAGCGCAGCGCGGTGTGCAGGCCAGGATGCGCGGCGAGCGGACCGGCCAGGCCCAAACCCACGATCACCACCATCACGCCGAAGTCTAGGGCGATGCCTAACATATGCGGAACGGTCGCACGCACGCCGTTATTGGCCGCAGAGGTCGCGATCATGATGTTGTTCGGCCCGGGCGTCACCGAAGTCGCGACGGCAAACAGGGCGAACGCGGCTATATGCGGCGGCATTTTTGTAGTCCTGGCGGGGTACGATCGTCGGCACCCTAGCACGGACCAGTAAACTCGGCTGCGCCAGCCCGAGACGTTCAGCGCCTTCCTCGTCGTCCACATCGGCTTCATGCCCAAGCCGCTGCTGTTCATCGTTCCAACGCTCATCGGAACGCCATTCATCGCCTGGACGGTGGTGCGCTATCAGCGGCAGCAGGAAGTCGGCCGCTTCGAAGGCATGGACGCGAATGTATTCAGCGAAAAATGCAAGCAGGCAACCGTACCGGCGGCCCGCTGAGCACGAACCGCCGGGACGGGAGCGTTACTGGGCCGGGGAGGTGTCCGGCATCTTGCCTGAGGCCGGCATCTGACCCGACATCGGCATCTGGCCCGACATCGGGGCTGCGCCGCCGCGAGCACTCTCGAGGCTCTGCTCGTTGAGCCGGTCGGTGGCGGCGCTGCCGGCGTTATGCGGTGCGCCCATACGGCCCTGCATCGAGTGCTTCATCGCCGCGTGCGGATGGTGCATCGTGTGATGATGCATGGTCGCAGCGCTCGCACCGGCCGCGATCGACCCGGTAACGACGGCGGCTGCAGCAAAAATCGCGAATGTCTTACAAAGTGTCATGATCGGCTCACCTGAAAGGGTATGCGGCGCTCGCCGGCGCCGAATACCTAATCATCGCGCCAAAGCGCGATTTCGGCAATGATTGCTGTTTCTATGTCACAGTACAGTTTCGAAAGTGGTATATATAACACATAAATCGGGACCAGTGATCAGGACTGGTTTCGGGTTACCAGTCTGCCGGCGCGTGCAGGCGTGGCGCCGGTCGTGCTGACATAAGCGGATTGCCCATTGACCCAGGTCTCCAGGATCCCTTCCGATGGCCGCGTCGGCTGGTCGAAGTTGGCGGCGTCCCGCACCGTCGCCGGGTCAAACAGCACGAGGTCGGCATACGCGCCGGCGCGGATGACCCCGCGGTCCACCAATCCGAACACCTCGGCGGTCCGGCCCGTCATCTTGTGCACGGCGGTCTCGAGGCTGAATAAGTTCAGGTCCCGGGCGTAGTGCCCCAGCACCCGCGGGAAGGTGCCCCATAGCCGCGGGTGCGGGAACTCGTCATGCGGCAGGCCGTCGCTGCCGACCATGCTGCGCGGATGCGCCAGGATGCGCTGCACGTCGGCCTCGTCCATCTGGAAATAAATCGCGCCCGCCGGCTGCAGCCGCTCGGCCGCTTGATGCAAAGTGAGGCCCCACTCGGCGGCGACGTCGGCCAGCATGCGTCCGGACATCTCGGGATGCGGCACCGACCAGGTCACCTTGGTCGCCACGTCCTCCCTGATACGGGCCGGGATCAACACGGTGGAGGCGGCGGCGTACGGATACATGTCGAAATTCACCGACTGCCCGCGCGCGCCAGCCTCGATAGCCGGCAGGGTCTCGGCCGAACGGCCGTAGTTTTCCGGCATCGCGCATTTATGGTGGCTGATCACGACCGGCGCCCCGGCGTCGCGCCCAATCCGCAGCGTCTCCTCGATCGACTGCAGCACGTCGGCGCCCTCATCCCGCATATGCGTCACGTACAAGCCGCGCTTTGCCCGCAACGCCTCGGCGACCGCGATCACCTCCTGGGTCGGGGCGGCGGCGCTGGGTCCGTAGTACAGCCCAGTCGAAAAACCGGACGCGCCCTCATCCAGGCTTTCGGCAAGACGCCGGCGCATGTGCTCGCATTCGCAGTCAGTGGCCGCGCGTCCGACGTCGCCCTGCATGGCCTCGACCCGCAGCGACATGTGGCCGATCAATGCCACGGTGTTGACCGGCGCCGGGTCGGAGCGGAGCCGCTCGGCATACGCGGCGAAACTGTCGAAAATCCACCAGCTTGCGTCGCCCAGCAGGTCCAGCGGCGGAATGGGCCGGGTCGCCATGCGGACGGGGGACAGGCTGATGCCGCAATTGCCGACGACGACCGTAGTGACGCCCTGGCTCATCTTGCAGGTCATGCAGGCGGGACCGCACAGCACCGCCCGGTCGTCATGGGTGTGCGCGTCGATGAAACCCGGCGCCACGGCGCGGCCATTCGCCAGCACATCTCGGTCCGCGGTGGCGGCGCCCAGATCCCCGACGGCGGTGATCCGGTCGCCGCTCACCCCGACATCGCCCCGGGTGCGCGGCGCGCCGGTGCCGTCCAGGATCGTGGCGTCGCGGATGATCAGGTCGCAGTGCATGTCATTCCCCCTCGGTGACCAGCCCAGCGCGGATATCCTGTGCGTGCAGTGCCGGGTCGCGCTGCTCGGGCGGGCCCATGCCGCCGCCGCCGGGCAGCTCCAGCACCAGGCGATCACCGGCGGGAATGACCTGGTAACCTTTGGTGCGCAGGAGGGCGCCGCTTTTCAGCCGCACAACGCCCGGCGCCCCATCCCGGCCGCCCTCCCGGCCGCGCGGCGCATGAGCCACCCGGTCGAAGATCGCGTTGCAGGCGAACTCCGCATCGCCCTTGGCACCGATCTCCATCACCTGGCCGAACCCGCCGCGTGTGCGCCCGGCGCCGCCGCTGTCCGGCCGCAGCTCCTTCCGCCAGAACACCACGGGCGCCACGTTCTCCGTCGCCTCCACCGGCATGGTGCGCACACCGGAAGGGAACGCGGTGCCGTCAAGCCCGTCCTGGCTGGGCCGCGCCCCGGTACCGCCGGAGTTGAAGGTAATGACCTCGAAGTCCACCAGCGGCGAGTTCTGCCCGCTCACGATCGGTCCGCCGCGCAAAGGCGGGTTCCACAGGCAGGATGAACCCTCCGCCGTCACCCGGTCCGGGACCGCCTGGTGCAGGCAGCCCATCATCAAATCCGGCAGCAGCTGCCCGACCACGTGCCGCACCGCGACGGCGCTGGGACGCGGCGCGTTCAGGATACAGCCCTCGGGAATACGCATGCGGAACGGGGCCAGGCTGGCGGTGTTATTCGGGATATCGGGCGCGACGACGCACTTGATGCCGAAGCTGGCGTAGGCCCGGGTGTAGGCGGCCGGCACGTTGATGCCGCGCCCGGACAGGCCGCTGGTGCCGTCGAAATCCACCTCGATCCCGTCGGCGTCCACCATCATGCTTGCCGCGAGGCGCACCGGCCGCTCATAGCCATCCGACCAGATTTCGGCCCGGTAGGTGCCCGGCGGCAGCTTGGCGATTTCGACAAGGGTGGCGCGCCGGCTGCTGTCCAGGATGAACGCTGCCAGCGGGTCGATGCTGTCCAGCGCGAACTCGTCCATCATCTGCACCAGCCGCCGCGCACCGGCGTCGTTGCAGGCGCATAGCGAATAGACGTCGCCCTCCAACTCGACGGGCAGGCGGGTGCCCGCGCGCAGGAAGTCGAAAAACGTCGCATTCGGCCGGCCGGCCTCAAAGCATTTGACGATCGGGATATACAGCCCTTCCTCGAACACCGACCGCCCCTCCGGCCCCATACCGAGCCCGCCCACGTCGATCACGTGCGCCGTGTTGGCGAACAGCGCCACCAGAACGCCGCCGCGAAATGCCGGCGTCACCACCGTCAGATCGTGCAGGTGCCCGGTGCCGAGCCATGGGTCGTTGGTGATCAGATGGTCGCCGGGCTGCAGCGTCGCGGCCGGGAACTTTCGCAGGAAGTGCCCGACGCTCTCCATCATGCTGTTGACGTGGCCCGGCGTGCCCGTCACCGCCTGCGCCAGCATGCGGCCCTGCAGGTCGAAGATGCCGGCCGACAGGTCGCCGGCCTCCCGCACGGTCGTGCTGAAGGCGGTGCGGATCATGGTCTGCGCCTGCTCCTCGACCACCGCCAGCAGCCGGTTCCACATCACCTGGCGCTGGATCTCTGCCAAAACGCTCATGCCGTCTCCCGTGCGAGATCGAGGTAGCCGCGCGGATCGACGGTTGCACGCCAGCCGGGGCCGACCAGGGTGCTGGTTTCGTCTTCCGCGACAATAGCTGGTCCCGCAACGCTTTGACCCGCCGCGAGCGATGTGCGGTCATGCACGGCCCAACCGCTGACCTCGCCGGTCGCTGTATCCCGGATGTGCTGCATCCGCGTGGCGCTCGGCGCCGGAGCCGCGGCGGTCGCGGCTGGCGCTGCGTCCGGCACGGTCGCGACCGTCACGGCGTAGCTCATGACCTCGACATCCGACCCCGGCACGGGCCGGTCGTAGAACCGCGCATACTCGGCGTCGAACGCCGCGCGCAGCCGGGTCACCTCGGCGTCGCCAAGCCGGCCGGACGGCAGCATCACTGGGATTTCGTGTCCCTGGCCGACGTAGCGCATGTAGGCGATGCGCGTCTGCCGGGTGGGCGCGCCGAACCCGCCCAGCGCCACGACGGCCCCAGCCTCCCGCGTCATGTCGGATAGCAGCGCATCGACGGCGGCGGCGTCGAACCGGCCCAGGCGCTGATACAGGCTGCGCACGACCTCATAGCCGACCGGCGCGCGCAGGAAGCCGATGGCGCTGCCGACGCCGGCGCCGCTGGGCACCAACACGCGGTCGATCCCGATTTTCTCCGCCACCCGGCACGCGTGGACGGGTCCGCCGCCGCCGAATGCGATCAGCGTGCGCCCGGCGTAGCTCTTGCCGCTCTCGATCGCATGCACGCGGGCGGCGTTGGCCATGTTCTCGTCCACCATCTCGACCACGCCCAGCGCCGCCATACCGGCCTCGATGCCGAGCGGCACGCCGACCGCCGTCTGCAGTGCGGCCTGTGCGGCGTCAGCGTCGAGCCGCATCGTGCCGCCGGCAAAGCGCTCGGGGTCGTAGCGGCCCAGCGCGAGGTTCGCGTCCGTCACCGCCGGACGCTGGCCGCCGCGGCCGTAACACGCCGGCCCCGGCTCCGCCCCGGCGCTTTCTGGTCCCACCCCGATGCGGCCGAGCGCGTCCACCTGGGCAATGCTGCCGCCGCCGGCGCCGATCTCGACCATTTCGATCACCGGGATGCGCAGCGGCAGGCCCGAGCCGCGCTTGAACCGCCCGACCCGCGCCACCTCGAAGCTGCGCGACGACTGCGGCTGATGGTCGTCGATCAGGCAGATTTTCGCCGTCGTGCCGCCCATGTCGAAGCTGAGTACCCGGTCGAGCCCGCATTGCCGCGCGATGTCAGCGGCAAAGATCGCGCCGCCAGCCGGGCCGCTCTCGACCAGGCGGATCGGGAAACGGCAGGCGGTGTCGATGGTCGTGAGCCCGCCGCCCGACAGCATCAGGAACACCGGCGCCTGCAGCCCCATGCCGCGCAGCCCGGCCTGCAGCCGGCCCAGATAGCCGGCGATCAGCGGCTGCACGTAGGCGTTGGCGGCCGTCGTGCTGAACCGCTCCCACTCGCGCATCTCCGGCGACACCTCGCACGACAGCGATACCGGCAGGTCCGGCACGGCGCGATTCAGGATGTCGCGGACACGGCGCTCGTGCTCCGGGTTCGCGAAGCTGTGCAGGAAACCGACGGCGACGCTTTCTACCGCTTCCCGCCGCAGCACGGGAACCAGGTCCAGCACCGCGGCCTCGTCGAGCGGCAGCAGCACCGCGCCGGTGTTGTCCAGCCGCTCTGGGACCGGCAGGCGCAAATGGCGCGGCACCAGCGGCTCTGGCATGGTGATGTTGAGGTCGTATTGGTCGTAGCGGCTCTCATTGCCCAGCGCCAGCACGTCCCGGAACCCCTGGGTGGTGAGCAGCGCAGTCCGGGCGCCTTTGCGCTCGATGATGGCGTTGGTCGCGAGGGTCGTGCCGTGCACCAGGATGCTGACATCCGCAGGCGTCAGCCCGGCGCCGCGCAGGATCGCCGCAACTCCGTCCAGCACGCCGCGCTCCGGCGCCGTCCCGGTGGTCAGGAGCTTCGCAGTGCTGCGCTGGCCGCCATGCTCCAGCGCCAGGTCGGTGAAAGTGCCGCCGATATCGACCGCGAGACGCGCTGGCGGGGGAGAGGTCTGCATGCCGCCACCGTGCCGCCCCTTCCGCATCCGGGCAAGCCCGGCCATCATGGCGCGACGCATCGATCTCACTTCAAGAACCAAAGGGGGAACCATCCATGACCAAGCACCGCCTGGTCGTCGCGCGGCCTGTGCCGCAGGCCGTCACCGACCGCGCCAGCAGCGAGTTCGACGCCGTGCTGTCCGACAGCGCCGACATGCCGCCCGATGCCGTCATCCAGGCCTTGGCCGATCATGGGGCGGAGGCGTTGTTTTTCAGCAGCAACCTCAAGCTCAACGCCGAGTTCATCGCCCGCCTGCCGCAATCCGTCCGCGTCGCCGCCACCTGCAGCGTCGGCTTCGATCACATCGATGTCGCGGCGGCCAAGGCGCGCGGCCTCATCGTCACCAACACGCCCGAGGTGCTCACCGACTGCACCGCCGATCTCGCCTTCATGCTGCTGCTATGCGCCTGCCGCCGCGCCTGGGAGCATACCGAGGTGATGCGCTCTGGATGGCGCCGCAGCTTCGGCATGCGGGAGATGCTGGGCATCCAGGCGAGCGGCAAGACGATCGGCATCGTCGGTTTCGGCCGCATCGGCCGGGCAGTGGCCCAGCGCGCGCGGGGCTTCAACATGCGCGTGCTCTACACCGACGTCGCCCGCGCGGCTCCGGAGCTGGAGCATGGCGCCGAGTTCGTGGCGACACTCCGAGAACTGTTGCCACGAAGCCAGATCGTCTCGCTGCACGCGCCGGGCGGAGCGGCGACCGACAAGCTGATGAATGCCGAGACGATCGGGCTGCTGCCGCGCGGCGCCGTTCTGGTGAACGCCGCCCGCGGCACGCTGGTGGATGAGGATGCACTCATCGACGCGCTGACCTCGGGGCAGTTGTCGGCGGCAGGGCTGGACGTATTTCGCAAGGAGCCGGATTTCGACGTCCGGCTCGCCGCCTTGCCGAACGTGTTCCTGACGCCGCACATGGGCAGCGCCACGACGGAGACGCGCAACGCCATGGGCTTCCGCGCGCTCGACAACATCGAGGCCGTGCTGGCCGGCAACCCCGCCATCGACCCGCTCTGGAGCTGACGCCATGACCAAACCGATCCTGCTGGTGACCCGGCGCCTGCCGCCCGCGACCGAGGCTCGCGCTGCCCGCGACTACGACGCGCGCCTCAACGCCACGGACGCGCCGGTGACGGGCGCCGATATCCTATCGCGCGCCGAGGGCGCCAGCGCCGTGCTGTGCTGCCCGGCCGAACGGCTTGACGCCGCCACTATCCGCGCCCTGCCCGAAAGCGTCCGGGTGATCGGCACTTTTAGCGTCGGCTTCGACCATATCGACCTCGCCACCGCCCGCGAGCGCGGCATCGCCGTCGTCAACACCCCAGACGTGCTGAGCGTCGCCACCGCCGAGTGCGCCATGCTGCTGATCCTCGCCGCTGCCCGCCGGGCCGGCGAGGGCGAGCGCCTGGTGCGGTCGGGAAACTGGAAGGGCTGGGCGCCGACGCAGCTGCTCGGCACCGGGGTGTCTGGCCGCCGCCTCGGCATCTTCGGCATGGGCCGCATCGGGCGTGAGCTCGTGCCCATGGCACGCGGCTTCGGCATGACGGTGCACTACCGCGACCAGGCCCGCCTGCCGATCGAGCTGGAGCAGGGCGCCACCTTCCACGACAACGACGACAGCTTCCTGCCGGTCTGCGACGTGCTGTCGCTGCACGCGCCGGGCGGCGAGGGCACGCGGCATTGGCTGAACGCCGACCGGATCGGGCGTTTGCCGCACGGCGCCGTGGTGGTCAACGCCGCCCGCGGCACGCTGATTGATGACGCGGCGTTGGTTGCTGCGCTGCAATCCGGGCAGATCGCCGCGGCGGGTTTGGACGTCTATAACAACGAGCCGAATGTTGCGCCGGGCCTGCTAGCGCTGGAGAGTGTCGTGCTGCTGCCGCATCTGGGCAGCAACACGGTCGGGACGCGGGATGCGATGGGAGACCTGGTGCTGGACGGCATCGATGCGGTGCTGGCGGGGCGTCAGCCGCGGAATTTGGTGCCCTGAAAAGTTCGTTCGGAACAGGCAGGAGCACAGACTGGCGCCTCTGCCTAATAACCCAACTCACGGCCATGTCGAACGGCCAGGATGGTCACCTCCTTCCCGTCAAAATGGTAGAGGACGAGATAGCTGCCTGAGCCAAATCCAACCGACCATTCGCGAAACTTGGGCGCCATTCCCTTAAACGGCCGTCCCACTTCCGGATGGTCACCAAGCAGTTTCACTCCTTGCCGGATGGTTGCCGCTGCACGCTTCGCTGCGTCGGGGTTCTTCGGTACGAAAAAGGTGCGGAGCCGAGCGACGTTGTGCAGCGCAGCGGAGGACCAGATCAGCCGTGGCATTCAGGAGGTGCTGCGTCCTCGCCCGCTTCAAGCTTAGCAAGCCAAGCGTCAGCTTCCGTGGCCGTCACATGCTGCCCAGTCGCTTGGTAGTCAGCCCAAGCTGCAAGCGCGTCCTGTCGCAGGCGCTCAAGAGCCTCCTCACGCTCAACATACTGAGCGACGGCCTCCCGCATAATCCAATGTGCCGTCCGCCGTTGGGCGATCGCCAGCCGTTGCACACGGGCCTTGGTCTCAGGGTCTAGCTTAACGCTTGTAGTCAAGGAAGCTGACATTGAAACGATCGCCCCAGAGGTGTTACTTTTGACTACCATAGCACACCTAAGTCCTATTCCTCCAAAAACTCCGCCATTCCGGTCGTAGCGCTTTCCCGGCGCTCAGCCTCTAATCGTCGAAGCTCCACCCGTCTGATCTTGCCCGAGATGGTTTTCGGCAAATCGGAAAATTCCAGCCGCTTGATCCGTTTGTAAGGCGCCAGCCGGGCGCGCAGGTGCTCGAAAATGCTGCGCGCCGTGGCGGCATCCGGCGCAAAACCCTCAGCCAAAAATACGAACGCCTTGGGCAGCGCAGTTCGGGTCGGGTCGGGAGAAGGGACCACGGCGGCCTCCGCCACTGCCGGGTGCTCGATCAGCACGCTTTCCAGCTCGAACGGGCTGATGCGGTAGCCGCTCGATTTGAATACGTCGTCGGCCCGGCCGACATAGGTCAGCGTGCCGTCCGCGTTACGCATCGCCACGTCGCCGGTGCGATACAGCCTGCCCTCCGGCGGGCGCAGCGTGCCGTCCTCCTGCAAATAGCCCTGCATCAGCCCGAGCGGCGGCGGGTCCAGGACCAGCGCAATCTCGCCCTCGTCGGCTTCGGCCCCGTCGGGATCGACCAGGCGCACGTCATAGCCGGGCAGCGGCCGGCCCATCGAGCCCGGTGACACCACTTGGCCCGGCGTGTTAGCGATCTGCAGCGTGGTCTCGGTCTGGCCATAGCCGTCGCGGATCGCAACGCCCCACGCCGCCTGCACCCGCTCGATCACCTCGGGATTCAGCGGCTCCCCGGCGGCGACGGCCTCGGTCAGGTGCACCGGATGCGCCGACAGATCCGCCTGCACCAGCATCCGCCAAACCGTGGGCGGCGCGCAGAACGTGGTCACCCGGGCCTGATCCAACACCGCCAGCAGATTCGGCGCGTCGAAGCGCGGCTGGTTCAGGATCAGGATGGTGGCGCCGGCGTTCCACGGCGCGAAAAAGCTCGACCACGCGTGCTTCGCCCAGCCCGGTGAGGAGATGTTGAGGTGCACGTCGGCGGGCCGCAGGCCGATCCAGAACATGGTCGTGAGGTGCCCGACCGGGTAGCTCTGATGGCTATGCAGCACGAGCTTCGGCTTCGACGTAGTGCCGGAGGTGAAATACAGCAGCAGCGGATCGGTCGCGAGCGTCTCTCCATTGGGCGCGAAGGCGGGATCGGCCGCGTAGGCGTCCTCGAAACGCTGCCAGCCCGTGGCGCCGCCTACGGCAATGCGGGTATATTCGCCCTCGATCGCCGCGAACTTCGGCGCAAGCTCACCGGCCGCGATCACGTGCCGAACCTGGCCGCGCTGGAAGCGGTCGCGCAGGTCGTCCTCGGTCAGCATGGTCGTCGCCGGGATCACCACGGCGCCGAGCTTCATCGCCGCCAGCATCGCTTCCCAAAGCGGCTGCACGTTGCCGAGCAGCAGCAGAATGCGGTCTCCCCGCCGCACCCCCAGCGCACGAAGGTGGTTGGCGACCTGATTCGACCGCGCCGACAGCGCCGCGAAGCTGATGCTGGCGTCCAGCCCACCTGACCCCATGAAGCGCAGTGCGGGGACGTCGTTGCCCGCCGCCATGCGGTCGAAATAATCCAGCGCCCAGTTGAACCGGTCGAGCACCGGCCAGCGGAACGCTGCCCGTGCCGCCGCGATATCCCGGCGGTGCAGCAGCAATAGGTCGCGGGCGGCGAGGAAGGCCTGGGCGGACTCTGGCATACCGAACATTCCCTTTTTTGGGATCATAGCCGATCAGCACGGCAGCGTCGCGGCTTGTTGGCGCGTCGCCGCGGTCGCTACCATGCGGGATGAGCGTGACCCCAGCCGACCCCGTGCCGCCCAGCAGCCGTGCCCTGTTCCTGGCCTTCTTCACCGCCAGTGTCGTGGCGTTCGGCGGTGCGCTGCCCATGATCCGCCGTACGATCGTCGAGCAGCAGCGCTGGCTGACCGCGGCCGAATTCACCGAGCTGTTGGCGCTATGCCAGTTCCTGCCGGGTCCGAACGCCGTCAACCTGACGGTCGCGGTCGGCGCGCGGTTCCGCGGTGTGCCCGGGGCGCTGGCGGCGCTGGCCGGGCTGCTGGCGGCGCCCATGGCGATCGCGACCGGGCTGGGCAGCGCCTATGCGCGTTATGGCGAGCTGCCCTTGGTGCATCGCGCCTTCGCCGGGCTGGCCGCCGCGGCTGCCGGCCTGATCCTCGCGACGGCCTGCAAGATCGCCTGGCCGCTGCGCAGCCGCCCGCTCGACGTGGCGGTCGCGATGGTGGCGTTCACCGCCATCGCGCTGATCCGGCTCCCGTTATTGCCCACCATGCTGGCCCTCGTGCCCGTCGGCATCGCGCTGCAGCGCCGCCGGGCGGCATGAACGCATCCGGTAGCGAGGTCGGCTGGCTGGCGCTCGGCTATGCGCAGATGTCGCTGCTGGCGGTGGGCGGAGTCAGCGCCGTGCTGCCGGAGATGCAGCGGCTAGTGGTGACCCGGCACGCCTGGATGGGCGGCCCCGAGTTCGCCGCGCTGTTCGCGCTGGCCCAGATGGCGCCCGGGCCGAACATGCTGGTGGCGACGCTGGTGGGCTGGCGTGTGGCCGGCCTGCCCGGCGCGCTCGCGGCGACGCTCGGCATGATCGGGCCGAGCAGCCTGCTCACCTGGGCCACCGCCGGCGTATGGCATCGGTTCCGCGAGCGGCCCTGGCGACGTCGCCTGCAGGCCGGGCTGGTGCCGGTGACAGTCGGGCTGATTATGGCGGGCGCCGCGTTGCTCGTAGCCTCGACCAGCACCGGACCGCTCACGTCAGGTATCACCATTTCTGTCAAGGTGGCGGTGCTGGCGACACGCATGCACCCACTGGCGCTGCTCGCTGTCGGCGCAGCGGCCAGCGTGTGGTTCGACGCAGGCTAGAAATACGGCCGGTTGCGGCTGCCCTGCCCAACATGGAGTGTGATCGGCGCATGATAGCTGCGGGCGGTATGGCCGTAGGCAGTGCGGCGCTGCAGCGGCTGGGTGTCGTCCGATGCCTCGGCGACCTCCTCGTCCTGCATGCTGCTCACGCTCGCCACGACACGCCCATCCGCCGGCACAGCGTTGGCGGGCGCAGCACTCGTCGTGGACGGCGCGGCGACACCGACATTGGCGACCATGGTCCCGTGGTCCGGACGGTCGTAGATGAAGCCGTAGGTCGGATAGACGCTGCCGAACTCGGCGCTCTGGCCGAGTGCGACCCGGACGGCGGTCCAGTCGTTGCGCGGCGATACATCGATCACGCTGATGTTCCGGCTGATCGCGCCGCGGCTCGACCAGTTGGCATGGTCGATCTGCACATTGCGGGAGTCGATCACCTGCGACACGACGGCGACGTGGCCGAGGTACATCCGCCCGGTCGCACGGAAGTTCAGCACGCTGCCGACCTCGGGGCGGCTGCCGCGCTCATAGACCCCGGCGGCCTTGCCCCACCAGTTGACGGCGTTGCCGACGATCGCGATTCCGGATTTCTCACGCGCGAAGGGCACGCACTGCAGCGCGCTGCCAGTTCGGCCATAGCGCGCGAAGCCGTAGCCCCGGTGACGCTGGGCGTAGCGGGCCGCGCCGGAGTGCATCGCCTCGGCGTTTGCACTCACCGCCGCCGCGTAGCTCGTCCAGTCTTGCGCGGCCTCGGCAGGCTGGATGCAGACCGGGGCGGCAACCGCCATCAAAACACCTAGGGCCGCCCATCGTCTGCCGTTCCGTATCGTCATGCCTAGGCCTTTCTGCTCGCCAAAACTCACTCACTCGTGCGTTCTGGGTAGTGGCAGGGCATGAAACCTGACAACCCGCTACACCGGATTGATCGGTCCATTGAAGGATTTACGCAAATCAGCCTGTGGATAACCACTGGACTGAGGACTCGTATCCTAATAATGGCATTGATATACTGAAACGTAATGAAATCAGGTTTGTGCGGCCGACGAGCTGCAGTGAGTCTCATCGGCCACTCAGCAGACCTTACGGCATTGTATTCAGATCAGACCGGACGACGCCGGCTTATTGGTCTTAATACATTACGTCATTTACATGTCGTAACCATAATTTCGACCAGATGCCGCGGGTCGGCCATATGCGCCTCCACGCAGGCACGGGCCGGCGCACCGCCCTCGGGCAGCCACGCGGACCAGACGGCGTTCATCGCCTCGCGGTCACGGATGTCTTTGAGCCAGATCTGCGCCTGCAGCAACCGGGTCTTGTCGGTGCCGTGGGTCTCCAGGATCGCGTCGATGCCCGCGAGCACCTCCTCGGTCTGCCCGGTGATGTCCTTGCTCAGGTCCTCTGCGGTCACGCCCTGGCAGTAAACGAAGCCGTGATACTCCACGGCTTTGGCCAGCACCTTATTTGGTTCGGTGCGGATGATCTTGCTCATGCGGTGACTCCTTGGTTGCTTGACAGTCAGACCGGTTTACGGCCCGCACCGTCGCCCGGCAACGGCGTGGTTCAGCGTGCGGTCGGACTGAATGTCGGCCCGACGCCAGTATCGACGGCCGCAGCACCTACATTGGACCCACTCGATTGACTGACGCAGGACGAGACCTGGTTGTCCCGGCCAAACAATGAGCCCAGTCCGCGCGAAGTGATGCCCGAGTTGTAGCTGCCGGCAAACGGCGTGTCGCGCTGGTCGCGCTGCGAGAGCTCGGCCCGGTTCTGCGCCGCATAGACGCGGTCCACCTCGGCCCGGCACGCCGCCGCGGTCGCGGCATCGGCCCGCGACCGTGGCGCCGACTGGCAGCCGGCTATCACGAGCGTGCTCGCCAAAGCTACGACGGCGAAAGCCTGGCGGCCGATTGAGAAAATCATCATGCGAGCGCTCCTGTGGAGGGGGTCTTACCGGGCAGGCAGGCCAGCCGCGCGCGGAACCCGGTCTCATCAAACCGGGCCTCGGCCGTCAATTGCGCCGTGGCGGCGGTGCTCAGCAAGGCCGGATGCAGCGCCGTGCCGGTGCGGCCGATCTGAAACAGGCTCGCCGTCCATGGCGCCCGCGCCAGCAGGTCCACCAGCGCCAGCAGCCGCAGGCATAAGGACAGGCCGTAACTGGTCTGCATCCCCACCGTCCCGTCCACGGCGCTCGCCCAGCAGCGGGCGTCCTCGTCGGACAAAGCGAGGTCGGTGACGCTGCCGTCCGGCCGGCGAAAGCGGAACAGCCGTCCGGCACCCCAGGCGGCATCGGCTGCAGCGTCCCGTGCCGCCTCCCACGCCGCCGCGAGGTCGCGGCCCAGCACCGGGGGCAGCGCCTCCGGCGGCAGGTCCACGAAGTAGGTCATGGTGCCGTCCTGGGTACGACCAACCTGGATGGGGGCGGGAGAATGCTGCATCACGCAATAGAGATGGACCCGCGGCGACGGGTGCGCCAGCCTAAGGAGAAAGAACGCCGGAGGAATTATGGCCGACCCCGCCACGCTCACCGCGACCGCCGCCGCCCAGGCCATCCGCGCCGGCACCCTGGCTTCTGCCGAGCTGATGGAGGCTTGCCTCGACCGCATGGCCGCACGCGAGCCTGTTGTGCAGGCCATGGCGTTCTTCGATCCGGCCCAGGCCAGGGCTACGGTGCCGCGGCCGGGACCGCTGCATGGGCTGCCGATCGGCGTGAAGGACGTGCTGGACACCGTTGATATGCCTAGCGAATACAACTCGCCCATCTGGCGTGGACACCGCCCGCGCGCCGATGCCGCCTGCGTCGCCTGGGCCAAGGCCGCCGGCGCCGTCGTGCTCGGCAAGACCGTCACCACGGAGTTCGCCACCCGCACGCCCGGCCCTACCACCAACCCGCACGACCCAAACCGCACGCCCGGCGGCTCCAGCAGCGGCTCGGCGGCGGGTGTCGCGGCCGGGTTCTTCCCATTGGCGTTCGGCACTCAGACCGCCGGCAGCGTCATCCGTCCGGCGGCGTTCTGCGGCATCGTCGGCTATAAGCCCAGCTTCGGCCTGATCAACCGTCATGGCATGAAGCTGATGTCGGACAGCCTCGATACCGTCGGCGTCATGGCCCGCAGCGTCGCCGACTGCGCCCTGTTCGCCGGCGTGATCTCCGGGCACGACCTGGGCGATCCCGATGTGCGTCCGCCCTCCGCCCCGCGCATCGGCGTCTGCCGCTCGCCGTCCTGGGACCGGGCGGCGTTGGAGACGGCCGCGTTGTTCGAGCGCGCCGCCGGACGGCTCGCCTACGCCGGCGCCCACGTCCGCGACTTCGAGCTGCCGTCGGAGTTTACGGCGCTCGAGGCCGCCCACGCCGTGATCATGAACAATGAGAGCGCGCGCGCCCTGGGCTGGGAGATGAACACCGCCCGCGAGCAGTTGAGCCCGTCCCTCCGCGAACGGATGGAGTGGGGCCTGGCGCAGCCCGAGGCGGCGCTGATCGAGAGCCACGCGCTGTTCCGCTTCCTGCGCTCGGATTTCGAGGCCATCTTGGGCGACCTCGACATCCTGCTGACGCCCTCCGCCGCCGGGGAGGCGCCGCCCGGGTTGGCCTGGACCGGCGATGCGGGGTTCAACTTCATCTGGACCAGCCTGCACGTGCCCTGCGTCACGGTCCCCGCGGGCGTCGGGCCGAACGGAATGCCGCTTGGAATACAGATCGTGGCGCCACGCGGGCGGGACCGCGAGGCGCTGGCCTGGGCCGCCTGGGTCGCGGCGGCGTTGGGTTAATCAGCCGGGAAACTAATCAGCAGGGCGGATGTGCGCCGGCAGTGTCGCTAGCGACTCGACCGTGTCGAAGTCGCGCAGCACGGCGTCGTCGTCCAGCTCGACCTGCGCCACATACTCGCTATGGCGCTCCAGCAACGGACGCGCGCCGACGTCGCCTACGAGGCCACCGATATCGGGGAAAAAGCGCCGGTCCCACAGCACCGGGTTGCCGATCTTGCCCCGGTAGGTCGGGACGACGACGGACCGGCCCTCGTCGGGGTCATAGGCCTCGATCAGCCGCTCGATCATCCGTCCGGTCACCAGCGGCATGTCGCCGAGGCAGACCAACGCCGCCGAGGCTGTCGGTGGGACCGCAGCGATCCCCGCCCGCAGGCTCGCAGATAGGCCGTCGGCGTAGTCGGCCGCGTGCACGAACTGCACCGGACGGCCGGCAATGGCGGCGCGGACCTCCTCGGCCCGGTTTCCGGTCACCACGATCACCGGGCGCGCGGCGCTCGACAGCAGGTTATCGACCACCCGCGCCACCATCGGCCGCCCGGCGCGGTCCGGCACCAATAGCTTGTTTTGCGGGGCCATCCGGCTGGACCGCCCGGCCGCCAGCACGATGCCCGCCACCACAGGTGTTACAGACGCGCTAGCCGGCGCCACGGCCTTCGCCCGATGCAATGGACGCACGCCAACATCCTTCAGCAAGCCGCCCATTCCCATCCCGGCGATCACCGCACCGCTCACCTCCTGCCCAGCAAACAGCCGCGACAGCACCCAGTCGATGCCGTTCAGCTTCGGGCTACGCGCGCAGCCCGGCAGCACCAGCGCCGGACGCGCCCCGATCCGCCCCAGGCAGATCAGGTTGCCGGGATCGACCGGCATGCCGAAATGCAGGATCTCGCCCCCGGCCGCCACGATCCCCGCCGGCCCGACGTCGCGCCGATCCACCACCGCGCTGGCCCCCGCCACCAGCAGGATATCGGCATCCTGGGCCATCAGCGACCGCAATGCCTCAGCGATCGGCGCCTCTGCATGGGCGCATTCCAGCGGCGGCAGCAGCGTGCCGGTCAGGCCGGCGACGCGGGTCGCGGTCGCCTCCGCCGTGCCGGCCAGGATGCTGTGCTTCATGCCGGGCAGGCTGGTCATCACAAGGCCGACACGCATTGGGCGGAATGGATGCAGTTGCAGCACCGGACGCTGTTGGGCCACGCGCTCGGCCTCGGCCAGCACGCTTTCCGCGACGGCAAATGGAATGATCTTGATGGTGGCCACCATCTCGCGCGCCGCAACGCTGGCGGCGTCCGGCAGGGTGCCGACGGTCAGCGCCTCATCCACCGCGTTCACCGCGTCAAGTCCAGCCCGGTCCACCCGCAGCAGCCCCGGCGTGGTCGCCACGAGGTTCACCCGACCCGTGCTGGCGCGCGTTGCGGTGAGCGTCGGTGTCGCAAGCGCCTGCGCCAGCCGAGCGGCGGCGGCATCCTCCGCGATGTCGCCGGGCTCGAGACGGGCCGCGATCACGTCCTCGACGCCAGCGCTCCGCAGCGCCTCGAGCGACGCGGCATCCAGCACCGCGCCCTTCCGCAGCACGCGGCCCTCCAGACGCTGCGTGTGGGCCAGCACCGCGCCGAGGGCATCCGTCAGCGCAACCCGGCCGAAGATCACCCGACGAGCGCCGCCTTGCGCCGGACCGCCACAATCTGCGCCAGGATCGACAGCGCGATCTCCGGCGCCGTCACCGCGCCGATGTCCAGCCCCACAGGCCCACGGATACGCGCCATCGTCGTGTCGTCATGGCCGAGTTCGCGCAACCGGCCGAGCCGCGCGGCGTGCGTCTTCCGGGAGCCCAATGCCCCGATGTAGAACGCCTGCGACCGCAGCGCCCGGTCGAGCGCCGGGTCATCGAGCTTCGGATCGTGGGTCAGCGTCACGACGGCGGTCCGGCTGTCGGGGCGCAGCGCGTCCATCGCCTCGTCCGGCCACTCCGTGCTGACGGTCACGCCGGGAAACCGCTCGTCGCTGGCAAACGCCCGGCGCGGGTCCGCCACCGTCACCCCGTAGCCCAGGCCAGCCGCCATCGGCACCAGGGCCTGGGCGATGTGCACGGCACCCACGACCACGAGGCGCAGCGGCGGATTGTAGGCCTGCAGGAACCACTGCGCCCCGTCGATCTCCACCGTCTGGCTGCGATCCGCCTGCAACGCCGATTCGGCCGCCGCCGCCAGCGCGGCCGGCGCGTCCGCATCGGGCAACAGGTATTGCTCGCCGGAGGGCAGCCGGGTTGCCAGCACCACCGGCCGCAGCGCCGCCCGTGCCTCCTCCAATCCGGCCAGCAGGTCCAATTTCATCCCAGGCGCTCGACGAACACCTTCAGCTTGCCGCCGCAGGCCAGGCCGACCTCCCAGGCGCGCTCATTGGTCACGCCGAAATCCAGCAGCTGCGGCATGCCGGTCTCCATCGTGCGCTGTGCCGCGTCCGCCACCGCGCCCTCGATGCAGCCGCCGCTGACCGACCCGGCCATCCGGCCGCTCGCGGTCACGGCCATCTGGCTGCCGGCGGGACGCGGCGAGCTGCCCCAGGTCTCCGTCACCGTCGCGATCGCCACCTGCTCACCCGCCTTGGACCACGCGGCGGCGGTGCTCAGCACATTCTCAGTTTCGCTCATGCGGCTCTCCATCTTAGGTCGCGTCCGCGCGGCGGCGCCGGGCGGGACAGCAGGTCCACCAGGTTGCGCAGGCTGTCGAGGCTGTGGACGGTCCGAAACTCGTCCACATACGGCAGCATCGCCCGGATGCCGCTGGATTTGGGCTGGAACCCGTCCCACCGCAACAGGGGGTTCAGCCAGATCAGCCGGCGGCAGGAGCGGTGCAGCCGGTCCATGTTCTCAGCCAAGCCCGCAGCGCCGTCGCGGTCGAGCCCATCCGTCACCAGCAGCACAACAGCGCCCTGGCCCAGCACCCGCCGTGCCCAGCGCTGGTTGAACTCCTGCAGCGCCTCGCCGATGCGGGTGCCGCCGGACCAATCCGGCACCGCGTGCGACACCATCTGGAATGCCACCTCGGGGTCGCGGAAGCGCAGCTGCCGGGTGATGTTGGAAAGCCTCGTGCCGAACAGGAAGACGTGCACCCGGTCGCGGTCATTCGCCACCGCGTGCAGGAAGTGCAGCAGCACTTGGGCGTAGCGCGCCATGCTGCCAGAGATGTCGCACAGCACCACCAGCGGCGGCGGACGCACCACGCGGGCGCTGCGGGACAAATCCACCATTTCGCCGCCGCGGCGCAGGCTGCGGCGCAGCGTGGCCGCGAGGTCGATGCGCGGCCCATGCGTGTCCGGCCGCAGCCGCCGGGTGCGGCGCAAATCGAGGGGGAGGGACAGGCGCCTGATCTCCGCCTTCGCCCGGCCGACCTGCTCGGCGCTCATCTGCTCGAAATCCATCGCGCGCAATTGCTCTTGCTCGCTGACCGTCATGACGGCGTCGAGCTCGGGCGGGGCCTCCTCCGCCTTGGGCGGACGGGCGCGCGGCGGGGTCATGGCCTCAGCGATGCGGCGAGTGCCGGGCTGCGGCGGCTGTTCCTGCGGCGGGCGGCCTTCCAGCAGGGCCATGGCGGCGGCGTGCTGCGACGCATTGGGATCACGCCAGAACAGGTCGAAAGCGTGGTCGAACAGGTCCATGTGCTCGTGCCGGTGCACCATGAGGCTGCGCAGCGCTGCACGAGCCTGACTGCGGTCGCCGAGGTCGATCAGCTCCAGCGCCTGGCCGGCGGCGATCACCTCAGCGGGTCCGACCGGCAGCCCGGCCCGCCGCAGCAGGCGGGCGAAGTGCATGACGTTTGCGCTCAGCATCCCGGAGGCGGCCGTCATAGCTTGGGCAGGGTTCCCGCCTTCGCCTCAGCGATTAAGCGGCCCACCTCGGCGCCGCGCACCTTGGCGATGTCGTCCTGATATTTCAGCAGCACGCCCAGCGTCTCATCGACGGCCTCGGTGCTCAGTTCGGTCTGATCCAAGTACTGCAGGGCCCCCGCCCAGTCGATGGTCTCGGCGACACCAGGCAGCTTGAACAGGTCAGTGTCCCGGAGCCGCTGCACAAAGGCGACAACCTCCTGCGACAGCCGCTCCGTTAGGCCCGGCGCCTTGGCGGCCAGGATCGCGCGCTCGCGGGAGGCCGACGGGTAGTCCACCCATTGATACAGGCAGCGCCGGCGGATCGCGTCGTGCACCTCGCGCGTCCGATTACTGGTCAGCACGACGACCGGCGGCACGGTGGCGCGGACGGTGCCGTACTCGGGGACGGTGATCTGGAAATCGGCCAGCAACTCGAGCAAAAATGCCTCGAACGGCTCGTCGGCGCGGTCCAGCTCGTCGATCAGCAGCACGGCGGGCGGCAGGTCCGGGTCGATGGCGGACAGCAACGGCCGGGCCTGCAGGAATGGGCGGGAGAAGATGCTCTCAGCGAGCCGGTCCTGGTTGCGGTCGCCGCCGGCCTCCGCCAGGCGGATCGCCATCAACTGCCGCGCATGGTCCCATTCATAGGCCGCTGCCGACAGGTCCATGCCATCGTAGCATTGCAGCCGTACCAGGCGACGGCCCAGTCCTTCAGCCAGCACTTTGGCGATCTCGGTCTTGCCGGTGCCAGGCTCGCCTTCAAGGAACAGCGGGCGTCGCATCGCGAGGGCCAAGTGCACCGTGGTCGATAGGCCGCGGTCCGCGATGTAGCCGCCGGCTGCCAGCAGGGCGGCGGTCTCGGCGACGGTGCCGGGCAGTGTGCCGGCCAGGTGCAAATCAGCCAAAGACGTAGCTTTTAAAGATCATGATGAAGATGATGAGATACAGCGCCGCGCCGACGAAGGCGATGCGCGGGAAGCCGAAAGGCTGCTCGGGGATCATCGCGAAGATGCTGATCGCGGCCGGCTCCTTGGCGCGTGCTTTGGCCACCGCCGGCTGTGGCGCCGTTACCGGTGCCAAGGGGTCGGAGGTGCCGGCGACCGGCTCGGCGGCAGCCATCGGGGCAGGGACCGCGACCTCGGCGGTGAAGCGGTCGAAGAACAAGTCGGCCATCTGCTTGCTCGTCGCGTCGATCAGCCGTGCGCCAAGCTGCGCGATCTTGCCGCCGACCTGCGCCTTGACGTCATACTGCAGCAGCGTGCCCACGCCGTCATCGGACAGCCGGACGTTGGCGCCGCCCTTGGCGAAGCCGGCGACGCCGCCCTGGCCCTCGCCGCTGATGCGATAGCTGTTGGGCGGATCGAGGTCGGTGAGCTGGACCTTGCCGGTGAAGCGCGTGGAAATCGGGCCGATCTTGACCGCCGCCGTTGCCTTAAGATCGGTGTCCGATGTCTTTTCCAGGCTCTCGCAGCCCGGGATGCAAAGCTTCAGCACCTCAGGATCGTTCAGCGCGTCCCACACCTTTTGCCGGGGCGCGGGGATACGCCGCTCGCCTGTCATGTCCATGTCGTCACCTCTTTCAGTGCGCCGGACGTTACTGGCAGGGTGCCAACCACGCAACCGACCCCACCTGACGTTCCCGTACGGACCTGATAAACGACCTGCCATCTCAAGTGTTCCGGAGCCGCCCCATGTCGTACCTGGTTGCTAGCGATGTCCCTGCCGAGCCCGCCGGCCACCGTTTCCGCGCGCTTGTTGAGCGCGGCGGCATCCTGCAGATCCCCGGCGCGCATAACGGCATGGCTGCATTGCAGGCAAAGGCGGCGGGGTTCGATGCGGCTTATCTGTCCGGCGCCGCCATGACCGCCAGCATGGGCCTGCCGGACCTCGGCATGATCACGGTGGACGAGGTCTGCTTCTTTATCCGCCAAGTCGCCCGCGCCAGCGCATTGCCGGTGCTGGTCGATGGCGACACCGGATATGGCGAGGCGCTGAACGTCATGAGCATGGTGCGCAGCTTCGAGGACGCCGGCGCCGGCGCCGTGCACATCGAGGACCAGCTTTTGCCGAAGAAGTGCGGGCATTTGAACGACAAACGGCTCGCCGACGCGCACGATATGGCCGCCAAGGTCGCGGCCGCCCGCAAGGCCCGGCGGCATCTGTATATCATGGCCCGCACCGACGCCGCCGCCAGCGAGGGCATGGACGGCGCCGTCGCCCGCGCCAAGCTGTATATGGCGGCCGGCGCCGACGCGATCTTCCCGGAGGCGCTGCACTCCGCCGCGATGTTCCGCGAGTTCGCCGCGCGCATGCCGGGCGTGCCGCTGCTCGCCAACATGACCGAGTTCGGCCAGACCCCGTTCTTCACCGCCGCCGAGTTCGAGGCGATGGGCTACCGCATGGTCATCTGGCCCGTCAGCTCGATGCGTGTGTCGGCGCGGGCATCAGAGCGGCTGTACGCCGCCATCCGTCGCGACGGCGGGGCACAGAACATGATCGATGAGATGCAGACCCGGGCCGAGCTGTATGCCACGATCGACTACGCTGGATACGAGGCGCTCGACCGCAGCATCGTCAGCACGATCACCCCGCATGGCATGCCGCAGCGGGACTGAACGTGCTGCACGATCCAGGACGTTTCCCATTCTACGTCGGCAGCGAGATCTACCGCCGCTCGACCTACGGGCCCAAGCATCCGCTGGCCATCCCGCGGGTCACGACCTGCACCGACCTGTGCCGGGCGATGGGCTGGCTGCCGGACGAGGCGTTCATCACGGCGCCGATGGCCGACCTCGCCGCCGTCACCCGGTTCCATGCAGCGGACTACGTCGCGGCCCTCGCGCGGGCGGAGGCGGCGCAAGCTGTGTCCGAGGACGACCGCGCCCGCTACCGCATCGGCGCTGAGGGTAATCCGGTATATCCCGAGATTTACCGCCGCCCGATGACCTCCGCCGGCGGCGTGATGCTCTCGGCGGCGCTCACCGCCCAGGGCGGCATCGTGCATTGCCCCGGCGGCGGCACGCATCACGGGCGTCCGAACCGCGCCAGCGGCTTCTGCTACCTGAACGACCCGGTGCTGGGCATCCTCGCCTGGCTCGACCAGGGGTTGGAGCGCATCGTCTAT
This sequence comes from uncultured Alphaproteobacteria bacterium, assembly GCA_963850595.1. Classification (GTDB taxonomy): domain Bacteria; phylum Pseudomonadota; class Alphaproteobacteria; order Acetobacterales; family Acetobacteraceae; genus CAHJXG01. The sequence continues at coordinate 436,512 of CAWKLS010000002.1, forward strand.
CTCGACATCGACGCCCATCACGGCGATGGGGTGCAGGACGCGTTCCATGACGACCCGCGCGTGCTGACCATCAGCGTGCACGAGGCCAAACGCTGGCCGTTCACCGGGCTGGTGACCGACCGAGCCGGCGGTGCGGCGCGCAACCTGCCCGTCCCCCAAGGCTTCAATGATAGCGAGATGGCCTGGCTGCTGGACCATGCAATCCTACCGCTGATCGCGGCGCACCGGCCACAGGCGATCTTCCTGCAATGCGGCGCCGACGCGCTGGAGGAGGATCCGCTGGCCCGCTTGTCGCTGTCCAACAATGCGCATTGGTCCGTCGTGGCCGCGGTCCGCGACCTGACGCCGCGGCTGATTGTCACTGGCGGCGGCGGCTACAACCCCTACACCGTCGGCCGCTGCTGGGCCGGGGTCTGGGCCACGCTGAACGACATCCCCATCCCGGACCGCACCACGCCGGAGGCGGAGCGGGTGCTGCGCGCGCTGACTTACAACCGCGCCGCCGGGCGCAATCCGCCGGAACACTGGTTCACGGCCATCCGCGACGCGCCGCGCGACGGGCCGGTGCGTGACGGCATCAAACACCTCGCCGACCAGACGCTTTCGGAGCACCCTGCATGACCCGCCGCCTCCTGCTCGCCTTCTTCGTTATGATGCCGCTGATGACCCAGGCCCAGATGACCCAGGCCCAGACCACCGCCCAGCCCGAGCTGCCGAAGGAACCGCTGTCGATCATCACCCGGGACGGCAAGCGCCATGATTTCCAAGTCGAGATGGCGCTGACGCCGGGGCAGCAGACGACCGGCCTGATGTTCCGGCCCAGCGTGCCGGCCGATGGCGGCATGCTGTTCGACTGGGGCGTCGCGCGGGACAGCACGATGTGGATGCGCAACACCGTCAGTCCGCTCGATATGCTGTTCATCAACGCGGACGGCACGATCCGCCGTGTCGCCGAGGACACCGTGCCCGGCAGCCTTGCGACGATCGAGAGCCGCGGGCCGGTCCGCGCGACCCTGGAACTCGCGGCAGGGACGGCGAAGCGCCTGGACATCCGGGTGGGCGACAAGGTGCAGCAGCGCATCTTCGGCGCGACACCGTAGCCTCCGCCTTGCGTTTTGTTGGCCTTGCGTTTTTGGAACCTGGAACCTAGGTTGCCGCTGGGTCCGGGGCGTGGCGCAGCCTGGTAGCGCGCTTGTTTTGGGTACAAGAGGCCCCCGGTTCGAGTCCGGGCGCCCCGACCAACCAAATACCCGATTTATCAAGTTCTCGACTTATCAAGTTCCCGACTTATCAAGTTAAGGACCCCAACATGCGTGCCCGCATCTTCCAGCGCCCAAAGACCGCTACCCAGTCTGGCCATGCCGGCGCCGGCAACTGGGTGCTGGAATACCAGCCGACCGAGCGCGAGAAGAACGACCCGCTCATGGGCTGGTGGGGCAGCAGCGACACGCTGGGCCAAGTGCGGCTGCGCTTCGACACCTCGGCCGACGCGGTCGCGTTCGCCGAGAAAAAGGGCGTGGCGTACGACCTCGAAGTGCCACCCGCGACCCGGCCGATCAAGCCGAAGGCCTACGCCGATAATTTCCGCTACGGCCGGGCTGAAAACTGGACGCATTAGCTGTATGCAGGGGATAACGCGCCCTTAGCTCAGTTGGATAGAGCGGCGGCCTTCTAATCCGCATGTCGGGGGTTCGAATCCCTCAGGGCGCGCCATAAGCCGGACGAGGCTCGGAAGTTCGCATGTTCGTTCGTCGTCATATTTTCGGAGCGATCTTCGCCCTGTGCTTCGGCACCCCGGCTCTTGGCGGCGAAACATTAGAAGCAATCCACGCCCGGGGCAGCCTTCTCGTCGGCACAACCGGAGACTACAAGCCTTTCACCTTTCGTGCGCCGGATGGGCATTACATTGGCGCCGACATCGTCATGGCCGAACATCTAGCGAGCCGGCTTGGAGTGCGGCTGCAGCTCGTATCGACAGCTTGGCCAGTTCTGCTTGATGATTTTTCAGCCGGCAATTTTGACATAGCCATGGGCGGTGTTTCGGTGAACGCAGCCCGCGCGGCCCGCGGTACTTTCTCCACAGTGGTCTATGTGGACGGTAAGCGCCCCATTGCGCGCTGCGCCGACCAGGATCGTTTTACCAGCGTCGAGGCCATCAACCAGTCCGGTGTGCGCGTCGTCGTGAACCCCGGCGGCACCAACAGCGACTTTGCCCGGGTCAATTTCACGCATGCCACCGTGACCATCCATCCCGACAACATCACGGTGTTCGACGAGATCCTCGCCGGGCGTGCGGACGTGATGGTGACGGATGGCATCGAGGCCGACCATCAAGCCCTCATCCATCCCGGACTCTGCCCCACTCATGTTGCAGCGCCGTTCACCCGGCTAGAGAAGGCTTATTTGGCGGCAAGCGACGCCGATTTCATGCGCGAGATCAATGGCCTGATTACTGCAGAGACCGCGAGCGGTGAGTGGGCCCGGATTTTAGCAGCAGCTCAAGCTGCGCCTTAGGGAAGGTGCCTAACCGGCTCCCCACCGCGCCAAGGCAGCCTGCCCCGCTGCACTGAGGCCATAGACCCCGCGCTCCACGCGGGTGAACCAGCCATACACGTCGCGCAACAGGATGGTGCCGGCCCGCGGCGCCACCGTTACCAAATCACGCGGGCGGCGTGGCCCAGACAAAAGCCCGGCCGCGCAGGCCAGCGCCTCCTGCCGGTAGGCCGTCACGATCGGCTCGCCCCGGGTCCCACCGGGCGACGGGTCGCCGTTGCGTGCCCGGTGCTCGGAGAGCAATGCGCGGCGGCGCCGCGGGTTGGCGCGGGGCCGGTATGGCTCAGGCTCGGCCAAGACTTCGACGTCCCCGCGCGCCGGGTGCACAGCCAATAGCCCGAAGCCCAGCATTCGGCACAAAGTCCGGGCACGACGGTCGCGGTCGCGGCCGCGTCTGGTGGCCGGAACCGCAAGCCAGATCTCGTCGGCCGAAGTCAGCCGGTCCACTCCCTGGAGCACCAATTCCAGGTTGAGGCCGAGCTTCATCTCCAGAATGACCAGGATGGGCGGCTCGCCCTCGCGCAGGCCAACGACGTCGCAACCGCCCACCTCGCCCTTGGCCTCAAAGCCGCGCGCGGCCAGGAACCGCTTGATGGCTGGATAGAGCGCTACCTCTCGCATGCGCGGCAGCGTAGGGGAGGCCCGCCCGGCTATAAACCCCAGTTTGGCTAAAAGCCGAGGATGATGTCGGCGGCCAAGGTCACGGCGCCGCGGTCCTTGCCGTCATTGAATACCCGGGAATTGTTGAGCGTCTGGTCATACCGGATTTCGGGCCGCAGCAGCAGCGTGCTGAGCTGCGATGGCGTCCAGCTCGGTTTGTAGGTCAGCCCGGCGGTGAACTCGGTGTAAGTCGTGGCTTTGGGTGCCGTGATGAACCGGTTGAACACGCCACGCTCCAGAGCGACATAATCGCGCTCGGCAACCGGCGTCGAAACGAAGAAATTGCTATTGTCGCGATAGATCTCCGCCCGGCCATTCAGTGTCACCGTGTCCGACAGCGCGTAGGACGCATACTGGGCGACTCCGTAGGCCTCGGCACGGAAGCCGTCCTCGCGCACATAGTTGGCCTCGGTCGTCAACGTCAGCTTATCGGTCGTTTTCCAAACAACCGCGAGGTCGTTGTAGTAGCGCATCGCGCTGTTGGCGAACGGCGTGTTACGCTTTGAGTTCTCCGGCCCCATGTGGCTGAGCGCCAGCACCGTCAGCTTGCCGTCCAGCATATTGAAGCCAATGCCCGCGATTCCCGCCGGGCGGTTGTTGTTGTCGCCCGACCCATAGCCGATCGCGACGTTGGTGCCGCTGTCTATGCCCAGATAAAGGTCAATCAGGTCCGATACATGCGCCGTAGCCAGCGCGCCGATGTGCTTGTAGGGCAGGCCGTAGTTGAAGATGTATGAGTGCGAGTAGAACGCGTTGGTCTTGGGATCGATCAACTCCACGCCGAGCGGCGTCGGATAGATGCCGGCCTTAATGTCCAAGCCATTGGCGAACAGGTCCGGCAGCCGAACCGAGACGTTGGCCTCGACGATGTCGAGCTGGTTGCGGTCATGGATGAGCTGGTCGAACACGCCAAGCGTGTGCACGATGCGGGCGTCCGACCCATACATCAACTGCAGCTTGAAGCCGACATCCGGGCTGGTTGCCTTCGGATCCACGTCGCGGCTCAACGTCACCAGGAACTGGTTCAGCACCGGGCGGTTTGAGTTGTCGTCGAACAGCCGACCGAAATTGCGCCGGTTACGCGGGTCCGACGGGTTGATGGTGATTCCGGCGTCGCCCTGGAAACCCAGTTTGATGCTGCTTGACCATTCCTTGAAGTCGGCTGGCGCGACGTAGGGCTTGTCGGCTGGGGCTGCGACCGCCGGGTTGCCGGGCGTCTCGGTCTGTTGCGGCGGCGTCGCTTGCGCGAACGCGGCGCCGCAAAGGCCGGAGCCCGCGAGCAACAGCGCGGCGGCAATTTGAATTTGAGGGCGAGCGGCCCAGTGGCTGGGGGAGGGGTTCTGTTGCATGCTAAATACCCTGCACAAACCGCGCCACTTTGGGAATGTCGTTCGGCGTAAAAACCGTCGTCTCGAAACGAGATGAAATGGTAGTTGCTCAAATATCACGCAGTTAGGCAACACCAGCCGTGCTGGCGTGCAGAGACGCACCCGGTTTGCCCGGGTGCGCCTGCATTTTGGGCTAGACCGAGTAGTACATCTCGAACTCGACGGGATGCGGGGTGTGCTCAAAACGATACACCTCGGACCACTTCAGTTCGATGTAGCTGTTTATTTGTTCCGTGCTGAAAACGTCGCCGGCAAGCAGGAACTCATGATCCGCCTCAAGTGCGCCCAGGGCCTCGCGCAGGCTGCCGCACACTGTCGGAATGCCCTTCAGCTCCTCTGGCGGCAGGTCATAAAGGTCCTTGTCCATTGGATCACCCGGGTGGATCTTGTTCTTGATCCCGTCCAGCCCAGCCATCAGCAGGGCGGAGAAAGCGAGGTAGGGGTTCGCCGACGCGTCCGGGAAACGGACTTCGACGCGCTTCGCCTTCGGATTGGTCGTATAGGGTATGCGGCACGACGCCGAGCGGTTGCGGGCCGAGTAGGCGAGCAGCACCGGCGCCTCGAACCCGGGGATCAGCCGCTTATAGGAGTTGGTGCTTGGGTTGGTGAACGCGTTGCAGGCCTTGGCGTGCTTGATGATGCCGCCGATGAAGTACAGGCACATCTCCGATAAGTCGGCATAGCCGTTGCCGGCGAACATCGGCTTGCCGCCCTTCCAGATGCTCTGGTGGGTGTGCATGCCTGAGCCGTTGTCGCCGTAGATCGGCTTCGGCATGAACGTCGCTGTCTTGCCGTAGCTGTGCGCGACGTTGTGCACACAATACTTATAGATCTGCATCTGGTCGGCCATCGTCACCAGTGTGCCGAACTTGGTGCCGAGCTCGTGCTGGCTCTGCGCCACCTCGTGGTGATGCTTCTCGATCGGCAGGCCCATCTCGCCCATGCTGGACAGCATTTCGGCCCGCAGGTCGCTCTCGGTATCGACTGGCGGCACCGGAAAGTAGCCGCCCTTGACGCCGGGCCGGTGGCCCATGTTGCCCTCGGGGTAGTCCTTCATGTTGGCGCCGGGACCCTCGACGCTATCGACCTGGAATGAGCTGAAATTGGGACCGACGCCGAAACGCACGCTGTCGAAGATGAAGAACTCGGCCTCGGCGCCGACCATCACCGTGTCGCCGATGCCGCTGCTCTCGACATAAGCCTGCGCCTTCTTCGCCGTGCTGCGCGGATCGCGGGCGTAGGGCTGACCGGTGCTGGGCTCGAAGATGTCGCAGAACAGGATGAGGCTCGGCTTGGCGGCGAAGGGATCCATCACCGCCGTCGACGGGTCGGGCATCAGGATCATGTCGCTCTCGTTGATCGCCTTCCAGCCGGCGATCGAGCTGCCGTCGAACATGATGCCGTCGCGGAACGCGTCCTCGTCGATCGTCGAGACGTGCTGCGCGGTGTGCTGCCACTTGCCGCGCGGATCGGTGAACCGCAGGTCCACGTATTCGACGGAGTTCTCGCGCATCATCTCCATCACGTGGGCGATGCTGCCCGTCTCGGGTCCCGTCTCGGGGCCGGTTTCGGGCGAATTAGGCTCCATTGCCATCCTGGTTCTCTATTCCTCGGTTTGCAGGCCGCCCGGCGCGGCCCGTTTCGTCGTTCGTTTAGTCAATTGAGTCGCCCGCGGGAAGCGCGCCTAGATTGCGTCATCCCCGCGCTCGCCGGTGCGGATGCGCACGACTTCCTCGACCGCGCTGACGAAGATTTTGCCGTCGCCGATACGGCCGGTGCGCGCGGCGTTGACGATCGCCTCCACGGCGCGCTCGACGACCGAATCTTCACAGACGACCTCGATCTTCACTTTTGGGAGGAAGTCCACGACGTATTCGGCGCCGCGATACAGCTCCGTGTGGCCCTTCTGGCGGCCAAATCCCTTCGCCTCCACAACCGTGATCCCCTGCAGCCCAACCTCGTGCAGCGCCTCCTTAACTTCGTCTAGTTTGAAAGGCTTGATCACCGCTTCGATTTTTTTCATGCGTGCCGCGCCGGGCGACTAGCCCAGCGTCCTCCCTTGATGCGTTGACCGTCCTGCGGGGAGACGGTTGACAAGGTTTGCACGCAGCGTGCCAGCCGGCAATGCGCTGCGCCCAGGTGACATCCACGGCTGAGGCCATGCCGCATGGTGCCCGATTGAGGCAATAGGCGGCATAGCTGCCCAACCCTTGGGCAAGTTGAAGCGCTGGGCGATCGGAACCATACTGGGCAACGTTGTCCTGAGCCGGAGGCCTGACCCTTGAAGCCCGCGAACCAGATGCTGTCCGCCATGGGAACGACGGTGTTCACCGTCATGTCCGCCCTTGCCACTCAGCATAAGGCGATCAACCTCGGGCAGGGCTTCCCGGATACCGACGGTCCGGCCGATGTCGTTCAAGCAGCGGCCGATGCATTGAAAGACGGGCGCAACCAGTATCCGCCGCTGACCGGCGTGCCGGAACTGCGCGAGGCTGTGGCACGGGCGAACCAGCGCTTCTACGGCATCGAGGCTGATCCCGCGACCGAGGTCGTCGTCACCTCCGGCGCCACCGAGGCCATCACCGCGAGCCTCATGGCGCTGCTGAACCCGGGCGACGAGGTCGTGCTGATCGAGCCGCTCTATGACACCTATCTGCCCGTGGTCCGCATGCTGGGCGCCATCCCGCGCCTGGTGCGCCTGTTGCCGCCGAAATGGGAGCTGCCGCGCGCCGAGCTCGCCGCCGCCTTCGGTCCCAAGACCAAGGCGATCCTGCTCAACACGCCGATGAACCCGTGCGGCAAGGTTTTTACAGCCGCCGAGCTCGCCTTTATCGCCGATCTTATGGTCAAGCATGATGCCTATGCGGTGTGCGACGAGGTGTATGAGCACCTCACCTATGACGGCTGGCGGCACATCCCGCTGATGACGCTGCCGGGCCTGCGCGACCGCTGCCTGCGCATCGGCAGCGCCGGCAAGACGTTCAGCCTGACCGGCTGGAAGATCGGCTATGTCACGAGCCCGGCCGCACTCTCCGCCATCGTCGCGAAGGCGCACCAGAACCTGACCTTCACCACGCCGCCCAATCTCCAGCGGGCGGTGGCGGTGGGCTTTGCCAAGGACGACGCCTATTTCGCCGGGCTGGCGTCGGCGCTGGCACTAAAGCGGGACCGGCTGTCGAACGGCTTGGCCGGCATCGGCTTCAGTGTCTTGCCAGCCATGGGCAGCTACTTCGTCACCGCCGATTTCGCCCGGTTGGGCTATGCCGGGGACGACGTGGCGTTCTGCCGGCACATCACCGAATTTGCTGGGGTCACGGCGATCCCGGTGTCGGCGTTCTACGAGGGCGCGGCGCCCGGTCACTACGCCCGGTTCGCCTTCTGCAAGCAGGATGCGCTGCTGGATGAGGCCGTAAGCCGCCTGGCGCAGCATTTTCAGGATCACGCGGGCACGGCGCGGTTGACGGCGGCGGGCTGAAGGCCGTAAACCCCGCGCCTGCTGTGGCGGACGTAGCTCAGTTGGTAGAGCGCCAGGTTGTGGTCTTGGATGTCGCGGGTTCGAGACCCGTCGTTCGCCCCAGCAGTCTTCCCATTTCGACGCATTAGGCTGTTCGCCACGTCGGTGTGTGCATGGCGAACCGTTGCGTGCTTCACTCCCCGCGTGTGATCGGGGAGTTGTCTGCATGATGCGTTTGTTGGTTGCGGGTTTTGTCGCCTTGATCCTGGCCGTCGCGCCGGCCCGCGCCGCCGAAGACATCGTGATCGGGGCGATCTACCCGCTGACCGGCAACGCGGCCCAGATCGGCGCCGACGCCCGCGCCGCCATCGATACGACGCTCGACATCGTGAACGGCACGCATGATCGGCTGCCTATGCTGATGGGCGGTGGCGGTGGCCTCGACCGCCTGGGCGGCGCGAAGCTGCGCGTCGTTTATGCCGACCACCAGAATGACCCGCAAAAGGCCCGCGCCGAGGCCGAGCGACTGATCACCCAGGATCACGTCGTGGCCCTGATCGGCAGCTACACAAGCGCCACCGCCGCCACCATCAGCCAAGTCGCCGAGCGTTACGAGGTGCCGTACCTGTCGATGGACAACTCGTCGCCCAGCCTGCACAAGCGCGGGCTCAAGTGGTTCTTCCGCACCAGTCCGCACGACGAGATGTTCACCCAGGCGATGTTCGATTTCTTTGCCGAGATCGGCCGGAAGACCGGGCATCCCGTGAAGTCGGTGGCGCTGTTCTATGAGGACAGCATCTTCGGCGCCGACAGCAGCGCCGTGCAGCGCCGGCTCGCATCCGAGGCCAAGATCACCGTCAGCGCCGACATCAAGTATCGCGCGAACTCGCCGTCGCTGTCCGCAGAGGCGCAGCGGCTCAAGGCGGCGGACGCGGACGTGCTGATGCCGTCGAGCTATACGTCTGACGCCATCCTGCTGATGCGCAGCCTGTCCGAACTCGGCTACAAGCCGCGCGTGGTCATGGCGCAGGCGGCTGGTTTTCAGGAGCAGGCGTTCCTCGTGGCGGCCGGGCCTTTGGCGGAGGGCGTGTTCAGCCGGTCGAGCTTCGCCGGCGACGCGGTGGCTTCGCGCCCTGCCATTACGCCGGTGATGGCGCTGTTCCGGGCGCGGGCGAACAAGGATCTGAACGACAACACCTCCCGCCAGGTCGTGGCGGTGCAGATCCTGGCGGACGCGATCAACCGGGCCGGTTCGGCGAAACCGGACGACATCCGCCGTGCGCTGATGGCGACCAACGTGCCCGGCGAGCAGACGATCATGCCATGGAAAGGCGTGCGCTTCGACGAGACCGGGCAGAACCAGGACGCAACGCCGGTGATCCAGCAGGTCGTGGGCGGCGTCTATCGCACGGTCTATCCGGCAACGGTCGCGGTGCAGGAGCCGACGTGGAACGTCGGTAATTAGGCAAAACACGCGAATACATTCGAGAATGACAACCGTCGCGTGTAGTGCGATGGTTGCGCCATGCCATCCGACACCCTTAGAACATCCGAGTTCTGGACTGCATGCCTTGAGCAGCGCCAAGCGCCGGGGCGCGAGGCTTGGATGTATGCGATCGACCATCCGCGGCTGCGGACCGGGCTGTATGACACCTACCTGGGTGGCCTAGACCCATTCTCCTGGGTGCGCGCGCGCATGCCGGTCCCGGCCCAGTATGCCCTCGAGATCGGTTGCGGCGCTGGCGACCTCGCTTTTGGGCTCATCGAGGCCGGCACCTGCGAGCGAATCGACGCGTTCGACATCGCCGCGGGCGCGATCGCCGCAGCGCAGGCCAAGGTGCGCGACCTGGGGCTGCGCACCCTGCGGTTCCATTTGCTGGACGGCAACACCTGGCTGATGTCGCGCCGCCAGTATGATTTCGTCTATGCCAGCCACGCCCTGCACCACATCACAAACCTAGAGCACCTGCTCGCTCAGGTTGCCATGACGCTCCGGCCCGGCGGCATCCTGTTCGCCAGCGACTACATCGGCCCGTCCCGCATGCAGTACACGGACACGCACCTCACTGCCATGAACGCAGCCTTGGCCATGCTGCCAGAGGCAAAGCGCCTCGACCGCTTCGGCGTGCTGAAAACGACGATCGAGCGCCGTCCCATTGAGCTCTATCTGCAGCACGACCCGAGCGAGGCGGCACGGTCGGCCGAGATCATCCCGGTCCTGCGCCAGTTCTTCGACGTGGAGATCGTGCCGATGGGTATGAGCCTAACCTTCGAGGTGCTGCTCGACATCGCCCATAACTTCGATCCCGACGACGACGCCGACAATGCTCTGATCGACGAGCTCATGCGCCTCGAACAGCAGGCGGAGCGAACCGGCGAGGCGGAGCCGCTGTTTGCCTGCCTGATTGCGCGGCAGAAAGTCCCGGTGCCCGCGGCGCCTCCGGCCCCCGACCTCGACGCGTTCCGCGGCATCGAGGGCTGGATGGCCGACGAAGCGGCCGACCTCACCGTCCGGCTGTTCCGATGGCAATGGTCACGACAGGCGGTAACTGGCGTGCTGGAGCTTGGCGTTTTCAAAGGAAAATACCTGAGCCTGCTGGCCAGCCTGGCGCAGGGCAGCGGAGCGCCGGTGGTGGGCATCGACGCGTTCACCTCGCGCGTTGGCGAGCAAATCCCGCAGGCCGATCGAGACTACGCCCGCGACGCCGCGGTGGCGACGGTGATGGCGCTGGCGCCCGGCTCGACACCGCCGGTTTTGCTGGTGGCCTTCACCGCCGAAATCGAGCTGGCCACGCTGCAGCGCCTCAGCCCCGGCGGCTACAGCTTCATCAGTATGGACGCCGGGCACCTGGCGGCGGACGTGGCGCATGACCTGGCGATGATCGAGCCCTTGACCGGGGAGCGCACGGTCATCGCGGTTGACGATGTGTTCAATCCACAGACCCCGGGGGTGATGGAGGGCCTGTGCCGCCACTTCATCGCCCATCCGGACAGCGTGCTGGCGCCGTTCGCCTGGGCCGGCAACAAGCTGTTCGTGTGTCACCGGGCGACGCACCCGACCCTTTTGGCCTACGTACACGGCCTGTTGGACGACCCGGCCGCGCCCACCTACATCGCGAAATCCCGGGTCTTGCGCGACCACAATCAAGCTCTGGCCTTCGCGCCCGCGCTATTTGGGCACGAGATGCTGGCCTTCGAATGGATGTGAGCGCAGCACCGCCCTCGCTGCGGCTGCACCGCCATGCCGAGGTGCCGCATACTATGGAGCTGCTGGTGCCGGACCGTTCGTATGCAGCATACGGTCCGCCGCGGCTATTCAACTACCGCACCCACGACCCGAACCTACTGTCTTGGCTTCCCGGCGAGCTGCTGCGCACCACCATCGACTGCCCGGACGAGTATGTGATCCGGCTCCGTGACGTCCACGTCGTGCACGGGCACTATCTCATCCTGTATCCGGACCGAGCCCTCGCCGACACGTTCAACTTCGAAAACAGCGCGGTGGACCGCCCCGTCATCAGCGAGATCGGCCAGCAGATCCTGCGTGGCGAGGTGCATCGCAACCCCGGAATCGCGTGGCCGGTCTTCCACATCTTCAAGGATGTCTATTGCAACTACGGCCACATGCTCGTGGAGGTGCTGCCCAAGCTGCTGCATATCCAGGCGATGGGCATTAAGCGGTTCACCCTGCTGTTCCCATGGTCCAGTTTGATGTTCCTGCCTGCGGTGCAGTTCGCCGCCGAGGCGCTCGGCCTCGCGTTCGAGCACGTCGTCTGCTTCAACAATCAGGTCGTGCGGGTTGACGAGGTGCTGTGGGTCGGCCCCGTCGCCCAGCACGATCGCCGAAAATCGCGGACCTTACGCGACTTCGCGCGCATCTTGGGCGCCGCCGTTCCGGCTGCGGCCTTCCCGCGCCGCCTGTATGTCACGCGTCCACCGGGAGCGATCCGCCCGATTGCTAATCAAGACCGGCTGGAGGACCTGGCGCGTGCCCACGGCTACCACGTCGTCGAACCCTCCACGCTGAGCTTCCCCGAGCAGGTCAGCCTGTTCCATGGCGCTGACCACGTGCTGGGCCCGATGGGGGCGGCCTTGGCCAACACGGTGTTCATGCGGCCCGGCGCCCGGGTCAGCATGTTCACTAACCGGCGCGTCGATCCGTTCTTCTACGACATCGCGCGGCTGATCGGCCTGCAGTTCGATTGGGTTTTCACCCAGGACGCCGAAGCCTGGACCATCGTCATGCAGACCGAACCCTGGACGATCGACCCCGTCCGCTTTGCCGGGCTGCTGCCCTGGCTGGACTAACGTCTACGGCCTCTCGCTTCCGCGGTCGCGCATGGGCGAGGAGCTTTTTCGGCGCGGCAATCGGGGTTCCGGTGGCATGCGGTTCTCTTGTGGCGTTTTTGAATGGCTGATCCGAAACCGTCTCCTTTCCACTTGCGTAATAGGGAACAAATGCAGAACTTGTGCCGGTGAACAAGCGAGCGGCCCATGCGTTTGAACATCTCAGGACTGAGCGAGCTTCGTGAACGCCTCGAACGCCTGCGCCCCGAAGAGGTGATGGCGCGAGCGCTGTCCGAGCAGGCGGCACGCATGGCGGCCAGGGTGCGGGACGGCTTGTCGGAGCCGCCGGGCGCTGCCGGGCACAACGAACCCTGGCTGCAGAGCGGGGTGCTGCGGGACAGCGTGGGAGCGCAGGCGGACGAGCTGCAGGCGATGGTCGGCAGCAGCGACCCGGCCGCGGTGCCGCAGGAGTTGGGCATGGCGCACAAGCCGGCGCGTCCGTTCTTGGCGCCGATGGCGGCGGCTATGGGCGAGGAGGTGGCACGGGCGATTGGCGCCAGGATGGCGGCGGCGCTGCACGGCGACGGCACGGACGGGTTCGAGCCCAGCGGCGTCCAGCTTGTGCCGGAGTTGGGTGGGCTTACGGAAGGTCTAGGGGATGTCCCGCCCGAGGACCGTCGTGCGGTCGAGCAGGGCCTGGAAAACCCCCGGGACTCTCTCATGGACTGCCCCAGATCACTCCCGGGCTGAACAGCCCAATCCCGGCCATACCGCTTTTTGGCGGTGGCCGCGGCTCGGCAACCCCGAACGACAAACCCACGAGTATGCCGACGGGCCGAAGGGGTAACCCTATCGAAGTTGCCCCTGGGACAAACTAACCGACGGTGATTAATGGTCGCCAGTACACAGGCCACGCTTTGGATTGGATGCAAGGGCGCGGAATCCCGTTATTCGCGGTGGAGGGCGATCCAACATGGGCGAAAGTCTCCCGGCAATACACCCGGCGCGACGGTCTATACCGGAGATAACGGAGTGGTCGCTGCAACCGGATTGGATGGCCAGGTAATAACAGTCATTACCAGGTGAGTATCATGCGTAAGACACACCAGATGAGCTTGTTGTTAGAGGCAGCTAGAGATTATCAGGATGGCTCAATGCCGCTTAGTATGCTGATTGATAAGCTAGAAGGTACATTAAAAATCTTTGAGGACAGAGCGATCAAAGATCAATTCTTCGACGCTTTGCTTGCACTTGAAGAAGTCTATGCCAGAATGCAAGATAAAAGTTTTGATTTCAAAAGGAATGGGCGATCCGTTGTTGATCGTACTATTAAAGAGATGATTCCCAAAGTCGAAGCTCTTTTGGCTTCTTCGGTGTGAACGCGAGCGGAGATCAGAGATTGTTTCAATAAAAACATGACGAGTTGCAGGACGCTATTTTGCTGGGACAAGGTCCGAACGAGATGTCGACGTGCCTCCCGACGGGATTAATCCAACACCGCTGCTGTGACCCGCATGCCAGCACGGGATCAGTTCAGAATAGGGGTTTACGTCGAGCTCGGCATAACCCCGAATCCCGAACGTAACCCTCACAGGCTAAGCTCGAAAAGCGATCCGCCTACGATCGACGCGACCGTGCCTGGCTAAAAAACCCGGAAGTCAAAGCTTCTTGGGGAAAGCGGCTGATGAGGAGTTTAACGGATCACGAGCGCCGCAGCCTGGTCGACGAGTTCTATGCCGAATCAGGAAGCGATCTGGTTGGGCTTTGGGAAATCGCGAAAGAAGTTGAGGAGTCTGTCGGAACAGGCGAAACGGCCAGGGAGCAGAGCCTGATGAACGTCAGGGATCTCTTGGAAGGAGGTTTGGTCGCGGGTGATCCGCCTTACGGTCCCGGCGGCGACAAGGCCTGGGACGACCAAGTTCCCGTTGACGTGGTGGCTCGGATCCTTAGCGAGTGGCTAAGCCTGGGCCACACGCAGAATATACTCGACATTGCATGGTTCGGGCGGCGCGAATAGTATTTGTCACAAGCCGCCCACGCAAGTTGGAGGTTTCACAAGTTGCGCAAAGTAGAGGTGGCGCTCGGGCAGAGGATTACCGGTGCGCAGGGGGCGTAAGGAGATGGAAGTAGTCGGTGATTCCAAAGTCTTCGCGGTCCAACTCGATTGGGACCGCAGACCACTTACAAGCCTTGGAGGTATGGCGTGTTCATCTGCGGTGAGCGGCTTGGGTCGCCGTTCAACCAAGCGAACTCTGAACAGCATCCTTGCCGGATTAGACGGATGGAAGCAAACCATCGGGCTGCGACGCGACCCAGCCCTGATGGTGGCCGATCCCGTGACAACGTCCCTGAGCATCGAGGACGCGAGTAAGGGCTGGAGCATTTGGAAGACAAGGTATCGCCGGGGTTCACGCCAATTCCCACGCCCGATTTAACTGCGTTCGAAATCCTCAACCTTGATGGTCTTGATGACTACCGGCTCTATCGCGTCGAGGACGATACCACCAGCCGCCTCTTGTATGCAGGGATGAGAGAGCTGCCGCGGGAGTGCCGGGTGCCGCGCGCCGTCCTGACCGATGTTCTCAACAGGACGATCGAACGGCTCGACGGCTGGTTTGCGCAGTTGCCGGAGCCGCCGCCCGGCTCTGATTGAGCCAAGTATAAACCGACGTCGCTGCGCCCCTTGCAATGACAACACGCGGTCATCGCAAAGGGTCGTTGATCTAATCCCGCGGCAGCAGCTGCTCGGCAAGCGTCGCCCAGTAGGACGCGCCGACCGGCAGGATGGCGTCATTAAAATCGTATTTCGGGTGATGCACCATCGCGTCGCCGGTCCCGCGGCCGGCGCCGAGCATGATGTAGGCGCCCTGCGTTGCATTCATCATGAAGCTGAAATCCTCGCCGCCCATGGTCGGCAAATCCATGTGCTCGACCGCCGCCGCGCCCTGCACCGTCTCGGCCGCATGCCGGGCCAGCGCCATGGCGGCCGGGTCGTTCACGACGGCGGGGTAGGTGCGGTTGAACGCGACCTCGGCATGGGCGCCGAAGCCCTCGGCGATGCTGGCCGCGAGGCGCTTGACCCGGGCCTCCAGCAGGTCGCCGACGGCCGGGTTGAACCAGCGCGCGGTGCCGAGCATGCGGACCGTCTCCGGGATCACGTTGTAAATATGGCCGCCCTGGATGCTGCCGATGGTCACGACGCCGGCCATCGTGGGCTGGACGTTGCGGGCGACGATGCTCTGGAACGCCTGCACGATGGCGGCGCTGACGACGATCGGGTCGATGCCGTTATGCGGCTGGGCGCCGTGCGAGCCGCGTCCGGTGACGGTGATCTCGATGTCGGCGACGGCGGCCATCATCGGGCCGTCCCGCCACCTGAACACGCCCGCCGGCGCGCCCGGCCAATTGTGCAAACCATAAACCTGCTGCATCGGGAACTGCTCGAACAGGCCCTGCTCGACCATGATCCGCCCGCCGCCCTTGTTTTCCTCGGCGGGCTGGAAAATCACATAGACGGTGCCGGCGAAGTTGCGGGTCTCCGCCAGATAGCGGGCGGCGCCCAGCAGCATCGTCGTATGCCCGTCATGGCCGCAGGCGTGCATCACGCCGGGCGTCTCGCTGGCCCACTCGGCGCCGGTCTCCTCGTGGATCGGCAGCGCGTCCATGTCGGCGCGCAGCCCGATCGCGCTGCGTGCGCCGGCGGCGGGCTGTGCGCCGTGGATCACGCCGACCACGCCGGTGCCGGCCAGCCCGGCGTGGACCTCGTCCACGCCGAAACTCCGCAGGCGTTCCTGCACGACGCCTGAGGTCCGGGTCTCCTTCAACGCGAGCTCCGGGTGGCGATGCAGGTCATGCCGCCACTCGGTCATGTCGGCGTGGAACTCGGAGATGCGATTGATGACGGGCATGTCAGGGCCTTTCTAAGCTCTCGGCGAGGCCGGTAAAAGTCATTGCCAGGCCGGCAGCCAATGATATGGGGCTAATGTGCAGCGTGCGCCGCATAGGGTCGATGGAAAATGCCTTATCTTCCATCAGCCGGCGCACCTCGTCGCCACGGATGCGCGGCAGGCCGGGCAGGGCGGTCAATGGCGCAAGCGCATGCAGCACTGCGGCCGGGACCGGCATGGTCCAGGGGTCGCGCAGCCCGGCCGCCGTGGCAACGGCGCGGACGAATTCCGCATAGGTCACCGGCTCCGGCCCGGCGATCACCATGCTGTGCGGCCTCGCCCAGTCCACCTCAAGCGATGCGCGCAGGCAGCGAGTCACGTCCGATTGATGGATCGGCTGCACCAGCGCGTGTCCGCCGCCGGGCAGCGGGATGACGGGCAGGCGGCGCAGCAGGGCGGCGAGGCGCTGCACGTTATCCTCGCCCTCGGCGCCGTAGATCATCGTGGGATGCAGCAGCACGCCGGACCGGCCCGAGGCGAGGAACGCGGCCTCGCCCGCCAGGACGCCGTTGCCGTGCGCGTCCGGCCAGCGGGTGAACTTGCGTGTGCTGCCGAGGAATACGAAGCGGCGCGCCTCAGGGGCGGCGGCCAAAATGGCGGGGATGTGCCGGGCGTGCGCGCAGGATACGACGCGGGTTGCGCCCGCCAGTGCACTGCTTAGGCTGCTGTTCGTGAGGTCGGCGATGCAGGGCACCCCCGGTAAGCCCGTCGCCGTCCAGCGTTTGGCATTGCGCACAACGGGCACGTACGGAACGGCGTCGGCCAACAGCGAGTGGCATAGCGCAGTGCCGGACCGGCCGCTGGCGCCGATGACAGTGACAGGGTCGTCCATGGATCCATCCTACGCTCACAAGACGGCCTGCCGAAACTGAGGTATTATGATACCACATCCCTAAACGCTTGACGCCACGAGATTTTCGCAGCATATGCGGCGCTCTGATCCAGTTGGGATATACACGATGAAGACGACCCTTTCGCTCAAGCCCGCCGAGGTGAGCAAGGGCTGGACCCTGATCGACGCCGACGGCCTCGTGCTCGGACGCCTCGCCTCGATCATCGCCCAGCGCCTGCGCGGCAAGCACAAGCCGCAGTTCACCCCGCACGTCGATTGCGGCGACAACGTCGTCGTCGTCAACGCCGAGAAGGTGCGGGTGACCGGCAACAAGGCCGACCAGAGCATCTTTTACTTCCACACCGGCTACCCCGGCGGCATCAAGGGCCGCAGCATCCGTCAGCGCCTCGAAAGCAAGCACCCGGAGCGCGTGATCGAGAAGGCCGTCGAGCGCATGATCACCCGCGGCCCGCTGCAGCGCCAGCAGATGCGGCATTTGCACGTCTATGCCGGGGGCGCCCACCCGCATGACGGCCAGCAGCCGAAGCCGCTGGACGTCGCTGCCATGAACCCCAAGAACAAGAGGGTCTGACGATGTCCGACACCGACACCGAGATTGCAGCGCCGACCCGGACGCTGGCGGACCTCAAGGACCTCGCGGTCGCCACCGCGATCGTCACCAGCGACGCGCCGAAGCGTGAGGCCAAGCGTGATGCGCTGGGCCGCAGCTATGCGACCGGCCGCCGCAAGAACGCCATCGCCCGCGTCTGGATCAAGCCCGGGAAGGGCGACATCAGCGTCAACGGCAAGCGCGTGACCCAGTACTTCGCCCGCCCGGTGCTGCGCATGCTGATCACCCAGCCGTTCCTGGTCACCGACCGCTACAACCAGTTCGACGTGTTCTGCACCTGCAACGGCGGCGGCCTGTCCGGCCAGGCCGGCGCGGTGCGCCACGGCATCAGCCGCGCGCTGACCTATTACGAGCCTGACCTGCGCGGCGTGCTGAAGCTCGCGGGCTTCCTGACCCGCGACAGCCGCGTGGTCGAGCGCAAGAAGTACGGCAAGGCGAAGGCCCGCCGCAGCTTCCAGTTCAGCAAGCGGTAACCGCCCCCACCAACCACGTTACGTAAGGGGCGGTCCGCATCGGGCTGCCCCTTGCTTTTTGGCCCCTTGCGACCCGACCATAAGCCTAGAGCTTTCTCCGATCGAGGCGGATCGGAGAAGGCTCTAGCCCTTTGTTTCAACGAGCATCTTTGCCCGATCGAAGAAGTAGATCAATCGGACGATGCTCTAGCAGGAGGATCGCCATGCCAAGCAAGCCAACCGCGACCGTATTCATCGATGGGGAGGCCGGCACCACGGGCCTGGGCATCCGCGAGCGCCTGGCCGCCATGCCGGGCGTGGCCCTGCGCAGCATCGATCCCGCCCACCGCAAGGACCCCAATGCCCGCCGCGACCTGATGGCGTCCGTGGATGTGGTCATATTGTGCCTGCCGGACGCGGCGGCGCGCGAGAGCAACGCGCTGGCCGACAGCCTGGGCGCCGGCGCGCCAAAACTGCTGGACGCCAGCACCGCGCATCGCTGCGACCCCGGCTGGGCCTACGGGTTTCCCGAGCTGTCGCCCGATCAGCCGGCCCGCATCGCCCAGGCGGCGCGGGTCGCCAATCCCGGCTGCTACCCCACCGGCGCCATCGCGCTGCTGCGCCCCTTGGTGGATGCCGGACTGCTGCCGCCCGACCATCCGGTGTCGGTCAACGCGGTCAGCGGCTACTCCGGTGGCGGTCGCGCCATGATCGAGGCGCATGAGGCGGAAGGCGGCCCGGCATTCGAGCTGTATGCCCTGGGCCTCGAGCACAAGCACGTACCCGAGCTGCAGCTCCACGCACGGCTGACCCGGCGTCCCATCTTCGTGCCTGCGGTCGTGCATACGCGGCAGGGAATGCTGGTTTCGGTGCCCCTGCACTTGGACGCGCTGCCCGGTCGCCCGCGTATCGCCGACCTGCATGACGCGATCGCCGCACATTACCAGCATAGCCCGCTGGTGCAGGTCCTGGCTCCGGAACCTCCGGGCACGCTGGAAGCGACTGCGCTCAACGACACCGACCGGACGGAGCTGCGGGTGTTCGGCAACGATGGCCGGGGTCAGGCCGTCCTGGTCGCCCGCCTTGACAATTTGGGCAAGGGTGCGTCGGGCGCTGCGGTGCAGAATCTATGCCTGATGCTGGGCCTCGATCAGCCGGCTGTGCAGGAGATGGCTGATGCCGGCTGAGCGCATGGGCCCACTCTACTTATGGAATGACGTCGCGCCGAGGATCGCCGAGGACGCCTGGGTGGCGCCGAACGCGACGGTGGTCGGCGACGTCTGGCTGGGTGCCCAGAGCAGCGTGTGGTTCGGATGCGTGCTGCGCGGCGACACCAATCGCATCAGGATCGGCGCCCGCAGCAATATTCAGGACGGCACCATCGTGCACGTGAACGCTGGCGAGCAGTGGGCCTGTTTGATCGGCGACAACGTGACGATCGGTCATGCGGCCATCATCCATGCCTGCCAGTTGCATGACGGCGCCTTTGTCGGCATGGGTGCCACCGTGCTGGACGGCGCCATCATCGAGGTGGGCGGAATGCTCGCCGCCGGCGCCTTGCTCACGCCGGGCAAGCGGATCGGCCGGCAGGAGCTATGGGCCGGCGTCCCGGCGCGCAAGTTGCGCGATATGCCGGATGCGGAGCGCGCCGGCCTCGATCAGAATGCGACCCATTATGTCGAGCTCGCCACGCGCTACCGCATGGGCCTTCGCTCCGCGTCCTGAAATACCATTTATAGTGGATGGAAAGGGGAAGACCAATGTTTCGTAAGCTGTTGTTAGTTGCAACATGCCTGCTTCCAGTGGCGTGCGCGGGCGGGCTCCATCCGGTGGTGCCCGATACGGCGCGTATGGCGCCCGGCGCGCTCGGAAGCGGCTTCGACCCCGACGTCACCGCGGTGCAGCTGGCGCAATGGGCATTCGCGGTGAGCAGCCGCACCCATGGACGTCCGATCGAGGGAGCCCGTGCGGCCGCCTCGATGGACTACATCGCCGGGCAATTCTACACGAGCCCGCGCTGGTCCAATATCTCGGCGATCACGAAGGAACAGTTGCTGCAGGGGCGGCAAGAGGTTCGGGCAGCACTCGGCGTGGTGCCGGGCACTTCGTCGCAGGCCGTCGTGGACCACCTGACAACGGCCGGCAATGCACTGGCTGCTGGGGATCAGGCGGCTGCGATTGCGTTGCTGGGCAGCCCAGTGTTCATTGAGCCTGGGGAGCAGGTGCTGCAACGGCTGGGCAACCTGCCATATATGCAGATGGCGAATGTTTCGACAATGCGCGCCGCCAACCAGCTGTTTGATCCCGGCGGGTCGCGCGATTTCGACTTTTAACCCAAGAATGGGGCTGTCCAGCAATGGACAGCCCCAGCCGGCTTAGCGGATCGCGCGCAGCACTGAACGCTCCTCGCCGGCGAGCGAGCGGTAGATGTTGAGATAATCCTCCGCCATTCGCCGTGCGCTGAAGCGCTCCTCGAAGCGCTCACGGACGATCGTGCGTGATAGCCGGGACAGACGGTCCACCGCCGCCATGGCGCCGCGCTCGTCCTCGACGATGTAGCCGGTCACGCCATCCTCGACGATTTCAGGGACTGAGCCACGGTTGAAGGCGATGACCGGCGTGCCGCACGCCATCGCCTCGATCATCACCAGGCCAAACGGCTCCGGCCAGTCGATCGGGGTCAGCAGGGCCTTGGCGCCGCTCAAGAACTCCGGCTTCTGCGCGTCGTTGATCTCGCCGATCATCTCGACGCCGCCACCGGCCAGCATCGGGCAGATCACCTCGTCGAAGTACACTTGGTCGGCGCGGTCCACCTTCGCGGCCATCTTGAGCGGGATGCCGCAGGCCCGGGCGATGCGGATGGCCTTGTCCGGACCCTTCTCCGGGGCAATCCGGCCCAGGAACGCCAGATAGTCTTTCGGCCCCGGCTGCGGCGTCAGCAGGTCCAACGGCAGGCCATGCAGCACCGTCGCGACATAGTTGGCCTGCGGCAGCGGCCGCTGCTGCGCATCGCTGATGGATACGATCGGCGCGTTCGGGAACATGTCAAACACCGGTGGCAGCTCGGCCAAGTCGAGCCGGCCATGCATGGTGGTCACGAACGGCGTGCGCTGCCGGCCGAACAGGCTGAACGGCCAGTAATCCATATGGAAATGCAGCACGTCGAACTCGTCGACCCGGCGGCGCACCGCCTCCATCATCAGCATGTGCGGGGCGATAGGGTCGCGGATGGCGGGATCAAGGCGAAGGGCACGCGGCCAAACCGCCTCAAGCGTTGCCGAGGTGACGGAGTCACCACTGGCGAACAACGTTACATCATGGCCTTGAGCGACCAGCTCCTCCGTCAAGAAGGAGACGACACGCTCTGTCCCACCATAGAGCTTGGGGGGGACCGCCTCGTGCAGCGGCGCGATTTGCGCAATACGCATTGTCAGGCTTCTCCTCACGGTTTCCAGTCTTGGAATAACAGGGCAAAAAAGGCATTTGTTTGGCAGCGTACCGAGATTATGCGATCTTTTGTGCGATGCAGCGAAATAATCGACGAGAGGGCTCCGACCACGACGCAAAGCGAGGCGAATTGCCGATATCCAAACACCTGTTCCGGCGCTAATACGCGCATCGAAGGAGCGCGCGATGTATCTACGTCCGGTGTTCACCGAGACCGACGACGAACGCATTCACGGCCTCATTGAGGCCAACCCGTTCGGCCTGCTGATCACCCATTCGGCACGCGGACTGGAGGCCTCGCATATTCCGTTTCTGCTGACCCGGGTGGACGGCGGCTTCGTATTATCCGGGCATTTGGCGGCGGCCAATGCGCAGTGCGCTCTGCTGGATGGCGGCGAGGCTCTGGCGGTGTTTGGCGGTCCGCACGCCTATATTTCGCCGGGCTGGTATGCGACGCAGCCCTCGGTGCCGACCTGGGACTACGCCGCCGTCCATGTCTCCGGTATCTTACAGATGGTCACTGATCGGGCTGCGATGACGCATGATCTCCAGGGCATGGCAGCCGACGATCCTAATGGGTTTTTGGTGGACGCGATGCCGAACGACTATCGCGACCGGATGCTGGCGGGCATTCGCGCCTTTACGCTGCGGCCAACGAGCGTGCAGGCTCAGTGGAAGATGAGTCAGAACCGGAGCATCACTGACCGGGAGCGTGTGGCCGCAGCCCTCAAGGCGCAATCCGACCCAGCGGCGGCCGAAGTGGCGGCGCTGATTACCCAGACTTTGCCGGATTAGCGCACGTCCGAATTGCCTAAAACGCAAACCGCGGCCAGCGGGCATTAGCCCGGGCCGCGGTATGGTAAACTTATCGAGTGAAGTGCTGAGTTAGAAGCCCTCACGCTCCAGACGCTTGCGCTCCATCTTGCGGGCGCGCCGCACGGCCTCGGCGGCTTCACGCGCCCGGCGCTCCGACGGCTTTTCATAGTGCCGTCGCAGCTTCATCTCGCGGAACACACCCTCGCGCTGCATCTTTTTCTTGAGCGCTTTGAGCGCCTGATCGACATTGTTGTCACGAACGAGAACCTGCACTTGGCCGCTTTCTCCTCTTGCCTGGGACACACCCGGGCGTGGGCATGATAAAGGGTTTCCGGTTAGTCTAGACTACGGAAGCGGCGGCTATAGCACCGTCTCGCCCGCTCGCCAAAGCCTTTCGCCACCCTAGCTGCATTCCACATCCGCTCAAACGTTCAGAGGACGCCATGGCTATCCTGAAGATCGCCCGAATGGGCCACCCGGTCCTGCTGACCCCTGCCGCCCCGGTCGCCGACCCCGGCGCACCCGAGATCCGCCGCCTAGTCGCCGACATGATTGAGACCATGGAAGACGCCCAGGGTGCTGGCCTCGCCGCACCCCAGGTGCACGTGCCGCTGCGGCTGTTCGTTTTCCGCGTCCCGCCCGGCCGTACCACGGAGGATGAAGGCGACGGCGAGATGGGCAACACCGTCGTGATCAACCCGGAGGTCGAGCTGTTGGGCGACGGCATGGTGCTGCGCTGGGAGGGCTGCCTATCAATTCCGGGCCTGCGCGCCGCGGTGCCGCGTCATACGCGGGTGCGGTATCGCGGGGTGGACCTGGACGGCAATCCGGTCGGCGCCGAGGCCAGCGGCTTCCATGCCGGCGTCGTGCAGCACGAGAACGACCACCTGGACGGCATCCTATACCCGATGCGCATGACCGATTTCCGGCTCTTTGGCTTCAACGAGGAGCTGGCCCGCGCCAGCGGCCCCCGATAGAGGACTCCTTTATATGTTCCAACCTCCTGAACGCAGCGCCGAGCGCGACGCCGCCATCGAGGCGCTGCTGCCGAACGTGCCGTTCGATGGCTGGACCATCGCGGCCTTGCGCGCCGCCGCCGGGCCGGACGCCGACCTGCTGTTTCCCGGCGGCGTCACCGACATGATCGAGGCCTATTGCGACCTCGGCGACCGCTGGATGGAGCAGGGCGCCATCGACGCTGGCGTGTCGACCCTGCGCCTTTCCGCGCGCGTCCGGGCGATTGTCGCCCTGCGCCTTGAGCAGAACCGGCCACACCGTGAGGCTGTGCGCCGCGCCCTGGCGATCCTCGCAATACCGGGGAACGCGGGCATCGCAGTCCGATGCACGGCACGCACCGTGGATACCATCTGGCACGCTGCCGGCGACGGCTCCGTCGATTTCAGCTGGTATACCAAGCGCGCTATCCTGGCCGGGGTGTATGGCTCCACCTTGCTTTACTGGCTCGGTGACGGCAGCGAGGACGACGCGCGTACCCTTGCCTTCCTCGATCGTCGGCTGGCGGGGGTGGGGCGGATCGGTGGCATCCGGCGCCGGATCGATGCGGCGGTGCAGCGCTTCGTCCCGAAGGCTGCGGCTTGAGTTGGCTGGTTCCGCTGCCTATTTAAGTCACGTAAGCACTGATTACGGCTGCCTTTTTAGGGGCCGCAACGTGCCCGTTGCCTATTTAGAGGGACGTGGACATGGACATTGAAAAACTCACCGAACGCGCACGCGGCTTTCTGCAGGCGGCGCAGACCATTGCAATACGCGAGTTCAACCAGCGCCTCACTCCGGAGCACCTGCTGAAGGCGTTGTTGGATGATGAGCAAGGCGCGGCGGCTGGGCTGATCCGGGCCGCGGGCGGCGACGCGGCGGCAATCAAACAGTCCGTGGACGCCGAGGTGTCGCGCATTCCCAAGGTGCAAGGCGCTGGGGCCGGCCAGCCGCAGACGACGCCTGACCTGGTTCGCGTGCTGGACGCGGCGCAGCAGGCCGCAACCAAGGCTGGCGACGAGTATGTGGCGCAGGACCGCCTGCTGCTCGCACTGGCCGGCAGCGACACGCCGGCGGCCCGGGCGTTGCGCGGAGGTGGCGCGACCCCGCAAGCGTTGGAGAAGGCGGTGGCCGATCTTCGCAAGGGCCGCAAGGTGGACAGCCCCAACGCCGAGGCCGGGTTTGACGCCCTGAAGAAATACGCCCGCGACGTGACGGCCCTGGCGCGCGACGGCAAGCTCGATCCGGTAATCGGCCGTGACGAGGAAATCCGCCGCACCATCCAGATCCTCGCCCGCCGCACCAAGAACAATCCGGTGCTGATCGGCGAACCCGGCGTCGGCAAGACGGCGATCGTCGAGGGCTTGGCACTCCGTATCGTCAACGGCGACGTGCCGGAGAGCCTGCGCAACAAGCGGGTGATGGCGCTGGACCTCGGCGCCCTGGTGGCCGGCGCCAAGTTCCGCGGCGAGTTCGAGGAGCGGCTGAAGGCCGTGCTCAAGGAAATTGAGTTCGCCGAGGGCGAGATTATCCTGTTCATCGACGAGATGCACACGCTCGTCGGCGCCGGTAAGGCGGACGGCGCGATGGACGCCAGCAACCTGCTGAAGCCCGAGCTGGCGCGCGGCGCCCTGCACTGCGTTGGCGCTACCACGCTCGACGAGTATCGCAAGTATATCGAGAAGGACGCGGCGCTGGCCCGGCGCTTCCAATCGGTGTTCGTCGGCGAGCCCAGCGTTGAGGACACCATCAGCATCCTGCGCGGCATCAAGGACAAGTATGAGCTGCACCACGGCGTTCGCATCACCGATGGTGCGCTGGTGGCGGCAGCGACGCTGAGCAACCGCTACATCAGCGACCGTTTCCTGCCGGACAAGGCGATCGACTTAATGGATGAGGCGGCCTCTCGGCTGCGCATGGCCGTCGACAGCAAGCCCGAGGCGCTGGATGAGCTCGACCGCCGCCTGATGCAATTGCGTATCGAGCGTGAGGCGCTCCGCAAGGAGTCTGACGCGAACTCGCGTGAGCGGCTGGAGCGGCTGGAGCAGGAGATCGCCGGACTCAGCGAAAAATCCGACGCGATGACGACGGCTTGGCGCAGCGAAAAAAATCGGGTGGCGGATACGCAGAAACTGAAAGAGCAGCTCGATCACGCGCGTGGTGAGATCGAGGCCGCCCGGCGTCGCGGCGACCTCGCCCGGGCGAGCGAGCTGATCTACGGCACCGTGCCCGATCTCGAGCGCCGGATCGCTGGAGGCCATGACAGCGCCAGTCCGGCCGCTGGCCTGGTGAACGAGGCCGTCACCGAGGAACAGATCGCCGCCGTGGTATCTCGGTGGACCGGCGTTCCCGTTGACCGGATGCTCGAGGGTGAGCGCTCCAAGCTGCTGCGCATGGAGGATGCGCTACGCCGCCGGGTGGTCGGGCAGGAGGAGGCGCTGCGGCACGTCGCCAACGCGGTACGGCGGGCGCGGGCAGGCTTGCAGGATCCGAACCGGCCGATCGGCAGCTTCCTGTTCCTCGGCCCAA
>CAWKLS010000002.1:467500-3438743 GCA_963850595.1 uncultured Alphaproteobacteria bacterium
AAGCGTAATAGCTCACTGGTCTAATAGAGATCCTGCGCCGAAGATGTAACGGGGCTCAAACCACGTACCGAAGCTGCGGGTTGCGATAATCTCAGCGGATTACGCAGCGGTAGCGGAGCGTTCCGTAGGCCTGTGAAGGGGTATCGGGTGACCGGCCCTGGAGGTATCGGAAGTGCGAATGCTGACATGAGTAGCGACAAACAGGGTGAGAAACCCTGTCGCCGAAAGTCCAAGGGTTCCTGCGCAAGGTTAATCCGCGCAGGGTGAGCCGGCCCCTAAGGCGAGGGCGAAAGCCGTAGTTGATGGGAACCAGGTGAATAATCCTGGGCCTGCTAGCAGTGACGAATGCAAGATGGTGTCGGGTCTTATTGGATTGATCCGGCTTTTGGCGCATTCCAGGAAACAGCTCTAGCGTAAAGACCGTACCCGAAACCGACACAGGTGGACTGGTAGAGCATACCAAGGCGCTTGAGAGAACGATGCCGAAGGAACTAGGCAAATTGCTCGCGTAACTTCGGGATAAGCGAGACCCAATGCTGGGCAACCAGGGTTGGGTGGCACAGAGCAGGGGGTAGCGACTGTTTAGTAAAAACACAGGGCTCTGCGAAGTCGAGAGACGACGTATAGGGTCTGACGCCTGCCCGGTGCCGGAAGGTTAAGAGGAGGGGTTCACGCTCTGAATCGAAGCCCCGGTAAACGGCGGCCGTAACTATAACGGTCCTAAGGTAGCGAAATTCCTTGTCGGGTAAGTTCCGACCTGCACGAATGGCGTAACGACTTCCCCACTGTCTCCGGCATCGGCTCAGCGAAATTGAATTCCCCGTGAAGATGCGGGGTCCCCGCGGTCAGACGGAAAGACCCTATGAACCTTTACTGCAGCTTTGCAGTGGCATTAGGAGAGCGCTGTGTAGGATAGGCGGGAGGCTATGAAGCGTGGGCGCTAGCTTGCGTGGAGCCATCCTTGAAATACCGCCCTGCGCGCTTCTGATGTCTAACCGCGTCCGGTCAGCCCGGACCGGGACCCTGCATGGTGGGCAGTTTGACTGGGGCGGTCGCCTCCCAAAGTGTAACGGAGGCGCGCGATGGTGGGCTCAGGCCGGTCGGACATCGGCTGCTGAGTGCAATGGCATAAGCCCGCCTGACTGCGAGAGCGACAGTTCGAGCAGAGACGAAAGTCGGCCATAGTGATCCGGTGGTCCCGCGTGGAAGGGCCATCGCTCAACGGATAAAAGGTACTCTAGGGATAACAGGCTGATCTCCCCCAAGAGTCCACATCGACGGGGAGGTTTGGCACCTCGATGTCGGCTCATCACATCCTGGGGCTGGAGCAGGTCCCAAGGGTTCGGCTGTTCGCCGATTAAAGTGGTACGTGAGCTGGGTTTAGAACGTCGTGAGACAGTTCGGTCCCTATCTGCCGTGGGTGAAGGAGACTTGAGAGGAGCTGTCCCTAGTACGAGAGGACCGGGATGGACGCACCTCTGGTGCACCGGTTGTCGCGCCAGCGGCACCGCCGGGTAGCTATGTGCGGAACGGATAACCGCTGAAAGCATCTAAGCGGGAAACCGACCTCAAAACCAGGTCTCCCCGAGGGCCGTGATAGACCATCACGTCAATAGGCCAGGTGTATACGCGCAGCAATGCGCTCAGCTAACTGGTCCTAATCGCCCAAACGACTCAACCCACCCCACCATGCACAGCAATCATCCACACGATGATCCCTGTGATGCAACACAGCCCAACAGCACACACCCACCCAAAACCAGAACCTGACCACGCGACGATGAACCCATCGCGCGGAACGCGCCAACGAAGACGTGGCGCGGGGTTGGCTCAGACAACCTGGTGGCCATGGCGGCGGGACTACACCCGATCCCATCCCGAACTCGGACGTGAAAACCACCAGCGCCCATGATACTGCACCCCAAGGTGCGGGAAAGTCGGTCGCCGCCAGGTCCTCTGAACCAACCCATCACGAACACACAACACGACCGCGACATCGAGGACGATGCGCACACGCGATATCCAAGATGATGCGCGGACACGACATCGAAGACGATGCGCGGACACGACATCGAAGACGATGCGCGGACAACGCGGGGTGGAGCAGCCCGGTAGCTCGTCAGGCTCATAACCTGAAGGTCACAGGTTCAAATCCTGTCCCCGCAACCCACTTCACCCGCCCAGCCAACTCACCAACAACGGCCTCATTCCTGCCACTGCTATTGGCGTTTGTGCCGCATGCAGGTCTAAGAACTGCTGCTAAATTGCCAGCCTGATCGCTGGGTATAGTCATCCGCGAACACGTCCTGGTCAGCCGACTGATTGAGGAACCGCCTTAAGTCCTTACTGAAAACAGTCGGAAAGCCCTCTTAACACATAGTGCGCGCTCTCGCCGGGCAAACGCGGTGGGAACGCTCAACTTCGGCGAGCTGGTCTTTACGCCGATCAAGACGCTTTCCGCCGCAAAGGCCTCTTTCGCGCTGACCCGGCATGGTCTATCCCTAAGCGACTGGCGCCGCGACCTATATCGCCACATCGACAGCCTGATCCGGGCAAGGTTCGCCATCAACATCATAACCGGGTCAATCTCACACAACAAATCAACGCCTTGCCCCTCTGGTTCTGGATGCAGAGCCTGAACCCAATGTCAGAAGCATCTCGCGTGGGGTGGGGGGCGCCACGCGGCGGGTGGCACCCCCGCCGTTTCAGTTGCCGCCGCCGATGCAGGTCGCGGCAGTCTTGGGGGTGCAGACGTCCAGGCCGGTGTAGGTCGGGTCCTGCGGGGGTGCCTTGCCGTCCTTGATGTCCTTCAGGAAGTACATGGCCTTGTATCCCATCTCGAACGGCCGTTGCCCGACGTTCCCAGTCGCGAGGCCTTCCTTCAGCAGGTCGATCTGCACGGGCAGCGTGTCCGCGACCACCAGCGCGATCTTGCCCGAGGCGATCTTGTCCTTGTAACGCGACGCGATGTTGCGGTAGGCGTCCGGCAGGAACTCGGGGAAGCCGCCCGTCGGCACGAAAGCGTCCAGGTTGGGCAGCTTGGCAAGCGTGTCTTCCATCTGTTGGATGGCGCGCGGGAAATCGTCATCCGTGTAAAGCGGGCAGCCGGACGCTTCCGTCCAGCCGTTCTGCCCGGCCAGGCGCTCGCCGGGCGCTGCGGTGCTCTGCTTGCCCGAAAGCGTGTCGCGGATACCCTGCATGCGCTCGTTGTGGTTGGCCGCGGCTGCGCCGCCGGACTGGATGCAGAGCGTCCCGCCCTGCGGTTTGACCTGCATCGCCTGTTTGGCGAGGTTCACGCCGATGTCGTAGTTGTGTGTGCCCACGTAGGCGACGCGCAGTCCCTTGTCCCGTTCCAGCAGGTCGGAGTCCCAGGTCAGGACCGGGATATGGGCCGCCTTGGCGCCGGAAAGCGCGTTCGCCATCGCCGCCGCGTTGGCCGGGGATACCGCAATGCCGTCCACCCGCTTGGTGATCAGGTCCGCAACAATTTGTGCCTGCTCATCGCCGCCGCCGTGCTCGCCGGGCCCGATGTAAAGGCACTGGATCGCGCCGCCCAGCTCCTTCTCGGCTTTGCGGCAGCCGTCGAGCGCCTGGTCGAAGAACGGGTTGTTGGTGTTCTTTGGCACCAGCGCGAACGTGTATTTCTTATCCGCCGCGCTTGCTCCGCCCGCAGCCAGAACGAACGCGCCGACGGCCGCCGCGCACAACAAAGTCGATCTCACCATGCTGAATACTAACCCTCCCTGAACCCTTGTTGATCGTACGGCGTGCCGGTGGTTCGCCCGGCTCAGCCGTTTTTTGCGCGGATCTTCCCGAGATAGACCGCGGTCACCAGGAACACGCCCACGAAGGTGCCTTGCCAGTTCGAATCGACGCCGGCCATCAGAAGGGCGTTGCGGATAACGAAAATGAGCGCGGCGCCGATGAGGGCGCCATAGGCGCTGCCGTGCCCACCCAGCAGGTTAGCGCCGCCGATCACGGCCGCCGAGATGGCGAGCAGCTCATATCCCGTGCCCAACGCGTTGATGGCCGAGCCTGACCAGCCCACGTTCAGCACCGCCGCGAGCGCCGCGGCGAGGCCCGACGCCACGTAGCACTGGACCTTCACCCGCTTCACCGGGACGCCGGTGAGCAGCGCCGCGTTCTCGTTGCCGCCGATGGCGAGGATATATCGGCCCCAGGCCGTCATCTTGAGCACGACGGCAAAAGCCGCAGTGAGGATGATCAAGACGAGCAGCGGATAGGACAGAGACAGCGTGCTTTCGCCCATCCGGAATAGGTCGAGGCGGCCGCTGCCGAGCACCTTGAAGGCCGGCCCGCCGGGTCCGAATTCGTAGATCATGCGGTTGCCCGACAGCACCACCGCGACTGAGCGCGCCACCGACAGCATACCCAGCGTGACCACGAAGGACGACAGGCCGACATAGGCGACCAGCACGCCGTTGATCGCGCCGACGATTCCGCCCGCCGCCAGCCCAATAAGCACCGCCGCCCACCAAGGACTGCCGGCCTGCAGCACCAGGCCGCAGACCACGGCCACGAGGCCCATCACCGAACCAACCGACAAGTCGATGCCGCCGGTGGCGATCACCGCCACCATGCCCAGCGCCATGATGCCGATGAATGAGAAGTTCCGGGTGATGTTGAAGAAGTTGTCGAAGGTCGCGAAGGAAGCCGGCTGCCACACTCCCATGATGACGCAGATTACGACCAACGCGATGGTGACCCAGAAGGCCTGGGACGCGACGAGGCCCTGGAATGCCGATCGTTCCCGCGCGTCCAGGATCGCGTGGTCGATGGCGGCGTGCGCGGTAGCCGGGGCGGCTTGGGACGTATCAGGCGACATGGATCGCTCCCGTGATCAAACCGGTGACTTCCTCCGGGCTGGTGTCGGCGACGGGCTTGTCGGCGACCTTGCGCCCGCGGCGCATGACCACCACCCGGTCGCAAACGTCGAACACGTCGGGCATGCGGTGGCTGATCAGGATCACAGCCATGCCGCTGTCCCGCAGCCGGCGGATCAGGCCGAGCACCTCCGCGACCTGACGAACAGAGATGGCCGCGGTCGGCTCGTCCATCAGCACCACCTTGGCCCGTGACAGGCGGGTGCGGGCGATGGCCACGGCCTGACGCTGCCCGCCCGACATCTGCCGCACCAGGTCGCGGGGCCGGGTTTCCGATTTCAGTTCGGCGAACAATTCGCCGGCGCGCCTGGCCATGGCCGCGTGGTCCAGCCAGCGGATCGGCCCGGCCCCCTTCCTGATCTCGCGCCCCAGGAACACGTTGGCCGCAGCCGACAGGTTGTTGCACAAAGCGAGGTCCTGGTACACGACCTCGATCCCCTTCTCGCGCGCCTCCACCGGCTTGCCGAAGTGCTGCGCCACGCCGTCGATCAGCACCTCGCCGGAGGTGGGCGGAAAGTTGCCGGCCATGACCCGGACCAGCGTCGATTTGCCCGCGCCGTTGTCGCCCATCAAGCCCAGCACCTCGCCCGGCTCGACATGCAGGTCCACGTCGTTCAGCGCGTGAATCGCGCCGAAATGCTTGACGATGTTGCGCAGTTCCAGAACCGGCATCGCTTGTCCTTCCCCTCTGGCGGCCCTTGGCGGCGTCGCCCCGTCCGTTCCCTGGACGCCGTTTTCTTCGGGGCGCTGCCGCCCGGTCCAACAACGTCCACCCCGGTATTGTATTGCGCAAGCCTTATCACGAACCGAAACCTGCGGAAAAGGGAAGACTGCAATTTTCCTTGCAGAACGTGAAAACCCGCTCTAACGGTTGCGAACAGCGCGGCGCGGCAAGGGGCTTGCACCCTCGCGCTCCCCTTCGACCCCGAACCCCTCTGGGAGCACCGCAGCATCATGATCGAGAAACGCAGGGTCGGCGTGGGCCTGATCGGGTCCGGCTTCATGGGCAAGGCCCACGCGCTGGGCTACGCCACGGCGACCCGGGTGTTCGAGCTTCCCGTCGAGCTGGACCTTGCCGTCCTGGCCGACGCCGACCCGGCGCTTGCCGGGCGTGCGGCCCGGTCGCTGGGGTTCCGGCGCGCGACCGGCCACTGGCGCGATCTGCTCGACGACCCGGAGGTCCATGTCGTGTCCGTCACGACGCCCAACATCCTGCACAGCGAAATGGCGCTCGCGGCCCTGGCCGCGGGCAAGCACGTCTGGTGCGAGAAGCCGCTGGCGCCCACGGCTGCGGAGGCGCTGGAGATGGCCGAGGCCGCAGAGACGGCCGGGCTCGCCACCCAGGTGGGCTTCAACTACCTCAAAAATCCCATGGTCGCCCTGGCAAAGGAGATCGTCGCGTCCGGCGAGATCGGCGACATCCGCACCTTCCGCGGCGTTCACGCCGAGGACTACATGGCCGACGCACAAGCCCCCTGGACCTGGCGCCTCGACCCGGCAGGCGGGGGCGGCGCCTTGGCCGACATCGGCAGCCACATCCTGGCGGCGGCGCGCCACCTCGTCGGCCCCGTCGCGTCGCTCATGGCCGAGGTCGATACGCCGGTCACCGAGCGCCCCGTCCGCCCCGGCGGATCCGAGACCCGCGTCATAGAAGTCGATGACGTCGCCCGGCTGTTCCTGCGCTTCGAGGGCGGCGCGAGCGGCAGCCTGGAGGCAAACTGGATCGCCACGGGCCGCAAGATGCAGCACGATTTCGAGCTTTACGGCTCCAAGGGCGCGATCCTGTTCACGCAGGAGCGTTTCAATGAGCTGCAGGTCTATTATGCCGGGGACGGGGCGGGCCGGCGCGGGTTCCGCACCGTGTTCGCCGGGCCGGAGCACGAGCCGTATGGCGCGTTCTGCGTAGCGCCGGGCCATCAAATCGGCTTCAACGACCTCAAGGCGATCGAGGCGCGCGACTTCCTGCAAGCCGCCGCCGGCGGCCCGCGCATAGGGCCGGACTTCCGCGAGGGCTACGAGGTGCAAAGGCTGGTGGAGCTGGCCTACCGCTCCGCGCGGGAGAAGCGGTGGCTGGACGTTCAGACCCCGCCTGGCGCACCGCAGCCGACGATGGAGTAGCTGGGGGAGTTAGCAGGCGGCCTCACGCCTGGGCCACCCGGTGCCCGAGCGTGAGGGCAAGCACG
Source organism: uncultured Alphaproteobacteria bacterium (assembly GCA_963850595.1). Lineage (GTDB taxonomy): Bacteria > Pseudomonadota > Alphaproteobacteria > Acetobacterales > Acetobacteraceae > CAHJXG01. The sequence continues at coordinate 474,588 of CAWKLS010000002.1, forward strand.
GCGCCCACCGCCGCTGCGGCGGCGCCGACCAGAAAAGGGGCGGACGGGCCGGCGGCCGCGGCCAGCATCCCCAGGACTGGGCCGGTCAGGCCGAGGGCAAGGTCCTGGAATGCGGCAAAGGCCCCGAGCGCCATGCCCCGGTTCTCCGCAGGCACGCGCCGCACGGCCTCCACGCCCAACGCAGGGAACACGAGGGAGCAGCCAGCCCCCGTCAGCCCCGCACCGGCCAGCGCCACCAACGGGCCCGGCGCGAGCCACAACAGCGCCTGGCCGGCCGCGCCCACGGCCATGGACCAGGACGCCACAGCCCGGCTCCCGAGCCGGTCCGGCAAGCCGCCCGCCACGATGCGCACGGCGACAAAACACAAGCCGAACGCGAACAGGGCGTTTCCCGCCCCCGCCCAGCCCCGAGCCGCGAAGGCCAGGGACGCAAAGGCCGAGACGGCTGCGTAGCCGATCCCGGCCAGCATAAGCGCCACGCCGGGCCGCCAGATGCGCCCGACGACGCCGAGCAGAGGCAGGCGCACGCCGCCGAGTACAGGGGCAGGGTTCAGCGGCAGCACCACGGCCAGGGCGCCAAGCGGCAGGAACACGGTCGCCCACGCCACGGCCGGAAAGCCGAAAGCTTCGTAAAGGGCGAAGCCCAGCGGCGCACCCACCGCCAAGGCGCCATATTGCGCCATCCCGTTCCACGACATGGCAAGGCCGGACCGTCCGGCCCCGGCGCGCAGGATGGCCCAGCTCAGCACGCCGGTGATGAGCAAGCTTTCGCCCGCCCCGAGCACGAGACGCCCGGCAAGCAGCGCCAGCAAGGACGTGGCAGGCGCCGGCGCGAGCGGAACCGAGGCCAGGGAGGCGAGGCCAGCGCCGGCGCAGACCAGGAGGCCGCGCGCCAGCGTGACCTTGGCGCCGTCGCGGTCCACCATGCGGCCGGCGTAGGCCCGCGTGAGCACGGTGGCGAAGGATTGGATGCCGACCGCCAGCCCGGCCATCGCCGTCCCGAAGCCGAGCGTGCCGTGGACGTGGAGCGGCAGCACGGGCAAGGGCACGCTGACGGTAAGGAAGCCGAGGAACATGGCGGCGAGCAGCGGCCCGAGGGGCTTGAGGAGGCCCCGGGCCGTATCGACGTTCAGACGGTTACAATCCTGCCGGTCAGCGCGGCCTCCAAGGCGCAGTCCGCAAGGCGCAGCGCCTGCCGGCCATCGTGGGGCGTGACCGGCATGGGGCCGCCGGTCTCAATCGCCTTGATAAAAAGGGCGAGCTCGGTCCGGTAGGCATCGGCGTAGCGCTCCAGGAAGAAATTCAGCAGCGGCTCGCGCGCCTCGGTTTCGGTCCTGCTCCAGCGACGCACGGTCGTTGCCCGCAGGTTCTCGTTGAGCAGCATCCCGTCGGAGCCGAAGACCTCCATGCGCTGATCGTAGCCGTACACCGCTTCGCGGCAGCAATTGATGTGGCACTGACGTCCCGAAGCGGTGCGCATCTGCACCATGACCGTGTCGAAGTCGTCGAACTCAGCCAGTCCCGGATCGACGAGCCGGCTGCCGGTCGCCGCGACTTCGACCGGCTCCTCGCCGAGCAGCCAGCGCGCCATGTCGAAGTCATGGATGACCATGTCGCGGAAGATGCCGCCGGAGTGCCGCAGGTACTCCGGCGGCGCCAGCCCTGGGTCGCGGCTGGTGATGACCACCTGGCGCACCTCGCCGATCTCGCCGGCGTCGATGGAGCGGCGCAACCTCTGCGCGCTCGGGTCGAAGCGCCGGTTGAACGCCACCATGACCCGGCCGCCCAGGCGCCTGATCTCGGCGACGGCCGCGTCCGCCTTGGCGATGTCGAGGTCGATCGGCTTCTCGCACAGCACCGCCTTGCCCGCCTGCACGGCCTGCAGCGTCAGATCCACGTGAGTATCGGTCGGCGTGCCGACGATGACGGCGTCCACATCGTCGCGCCTGATGACAGCGACCGGGTCGCGGGACGCCTCGCACCGCAGTTCGGCCGCGAGGGACTCCGCCGCATCGCCGAACGGGTCGGCCACGGCGACGAGTTCCGCGCGCCGGTTCGCCGCGACGTTGGCGGCGTGGAGTTTGCCGATCCGTCCGGCGCCGAGGACTGCGATGCGAACCATTCCGTTATCTCCAATAGAGGTTACAGGGCGTGATCGCGACTATTCGCCTCAGAACGGGGCCGCCTCATAGTGGGGCCACCGGGTGCGGCGGCGCGTCGAAGCCGCCCCAGACCGATTGGTCGTAGTTCACCATCGACCCCGTCATCAGGCCAGACTCGCTGCTCGACAGGAACGCCACCGCGCGCGCGACCTCCTGCGGGTCCACCAGGCGGCCGAAGGGCTGCTTTGCGGCGGCTTCGGCCAGCCAATCCGGGGCGCCGCCGTGGAACTCCCGCTGGATGCGGTCCTCGCCCTCGCTCGCCATCCAGCCGATGTTGAGGCCGTTGACGCGGATGGGGTTGCGCAGCAGCGCGTAGGCCGTGTTCAGCGTCAGCGTCGCCAGTGCGCCCTTGGAGGCGCAGTAGGCCGCGATGAAGGGCTGGCCCGCCATGCCGGACATGGAGCAGATGTTGACGACCGCGCCCTCCGTCCCTTCCCGGCGCATGACCTTGATCGCCTCCTGCATCAGGAAGAACGGGCCGCGGACGTTGACGGCGAACATCCGGTCGAACAGCTCGGGCGAGGTGTCGAGGATCGTGCCGCGGTCCGTGATCGCCGCCGCGTTGACGAGGGCGTCGATCCGGCCGAACCGGGCGTCGGCCCGGGCAATCACGGCGCGGCAGTCCTCGACCTGACCGAGATCGGCCGCGACGAATTCCACCTCCGCGCCGGTCGCCTCCTGGATCTCGCGCGCCTTCGCCTCCCCCTTCTCGCGAGAGCGGCCGCAGATCACGATCCCGGACGCGCCGCGGTCCCCGAATAGCCGGGCGATGGCCGCCCCCAGGCCCTGCGTGCCGCCGGTGACGACGGCGATCTTGCCTTCAAGCTGCGCCATGATGGTTTATTCCTCGATGTGGTAGCCGGCGGCGGTGAGCGCCGCGGACAGGGCGCGGTGGCCGATCCGTGCGTATTCGGCCGGGGGCGCTTTTGCCGGGTCCTGCTCGGCCTCGACGACGAACCAGCCCTGGTAGCCGGCGTCGGCGAGGCGGCGGCAGACCGCGGCGAAGTCGATAGCCCCGTCGCCCGGGACGGTGAAGGCGCCTTCCAGCACGGCGTCGAGGAAGGACTGCCGCTCCCGGTCCAGCCCCGCGATCACCGGGCCGCGCACGTCCTTCGCGTGCACGTGGACGATGCGCCCGCCGTGATTGTCGATCACGCGCAGCACGTCTCCCCGGGCGAAACGCATATGCCCGGCGTCGTAAAGCAGCCCGACGGCCGCCCCGGTGTGCCGCATCAGCAGGTCCAGGTCGCGCTCGGTCTCGATGGCCGTTGCCATGTGGTGGTGAAAGGCGAGCGGCACGCCGGCCTCGGCGCAGTGCTCGGCGAAGCGGGTGAGGCGACGACCGTAGGCGCGGATGTCGTCCTCGGACAGATGCCGGCGCGTGGCGAGCGAAGCGTCGCGCCTGTTCTGGACGGTCCCGGCCGTTTCGCCGTAGGCGAGGCAGGCGGCGCCGAGTTCACGGAACAACGCGAGCTGTGCCGCGACCCGGTCCTTTTCCTCCGCGAGGTCGTCGGGCGCGTCCAGCACGGTCCCGGAGTACCAGCCCGACGCGAGCCGCAAGCCATATGCGTCCAGCTTGGGGCGCAACCCGGCCGCGGTTTTCGGGAACTTGCCGCCGGTTTCAACGCCGGAAAACCCGGCGTCCCGGCTCTCCTGCAGGCAGGTCTCAAGCGTCGTCTCGCCTCCGAGTTCGGGCAGGTCGTCGTTGGACCACGCAATCGGCGCGATGCCCAGTTTCGCTTTCATCGTTGCCTCCCGCAAACCGTTCAGATGCCGACGCGCTGCTTCGCGCGGCCTTGCCGCTGGGCGTCGTGGGCCGCGGTTACGTCTTCGCGGGCACTCACCTCCGGCACGCCCACGTCCCACCAGGCGTCGCCCGGCGACCAGGCGAAGGCGTCGGAGACAATCGTGATCACCGTCGTGCGGTCCGTCGTCTTGGCCCAGTCCAGCGCCTCGCCGAGTTCGGCCAGGCTCTCGGCGCGGCGTACCAGCGCGCCCATGGATTCAGCGTGCTTGGCGAAATCAACCGCGAACGGCTCCTTGACCCGGCAATCCCGGATCAGGTTGTTGAAGGAGGGCACGCCCTTGGCATTCTGTAGCCGGTTGATCACCGCGTAGCCGCCGTTGTCGCAGACGATGAGGATCATCTTGTGCCCGGACAGCACCGACGAATAGACGTCCGAGTTCATCATCAGATAGGTGCCGTCGCCCACCATCACGATCGGCGTGCGGGTCGGGTCGGCCATCGCGGCGCCCCAGCCGGCGGCGATCTCGTAGCCCATGCAGGAAAAGCCGAACTCGCAATCGAAGGTGCCCGGCGTCTTGATGCGCCAATTCTTCATGACCTCGCCGGGCAACCCGCCGGCCGCAGTGATGAGCAGGTCCCGCTCGCCCGCCTTGGCATTCACGATGCCCACGACGTGCGCGTAGGTCGGCACCGGCGCGTTGGTCGGCTTCTGCAAACCGTCGAGCAGCGCGTTCCAACCGGCGAACGCCCGCCGTCCCCGGTCCGTCCAGCCCGGATCGGCCGCCCAACCGCCCAAGCCAGCGTCTAGTTCGGCCACCGTTTCTCGCGCGTCGCCGACCACGGCGAGCGCTCGGTGCTTCACCGCGTCCCAACGCGCCGCGTTGATGGACACGAACTTTGCGTCTGCGGCGAAGGCCGTCCAGGACCCTGTGGTGAAGTCCTGCAAGCGCGTACCCACGGCGAGGATCACGTCGGCCTCGGCGGCAAGCTCGTTGGCCGAGGTGGACCCAAGGATGCCGACCGGGCCGACATGGGCGGGGTGGTCGTGCGCAACTGATCCCTTGCCGGCGACGGTCTCGGCGAGCGGAATGCCTCGGCGCTCGGCGAAGCGCCCCACCTCGGCCTCGGCGAGGGAGTAGCGCACCCCGCCGCCCGCTATCAACAGGGGACGCCTGGCGTTTTTGAGCAGTTCGACGGCCTGTTCCAGCCGGACCTTGTCCGGGCGGGGGCGGGGCACGGCGTGGACGGTCGGCTCGAAGAAGGCGGCGGGGTAGTCGGCCGCGAGTTCCTGCACATCCTGGGGCAGGGCGAGGAAGGCCGGGCCGCAATCCGCGGGGTCGAGCATCGCGGCCGTGGCCTGGGGCAGGGAGGAGGTCACCTGCTCCGGGTGGGTGATGCGGTCCCAGTAGCGGGTGACGGCCTTGAAGGCGTCGTTGGCCGTAACTGTGGGATTGCTGAAATTTTCGAGCTGCTGCAGCACCGGGTCGGACCGGCGGTTGGCGAAGGTGTCGCCGGCGAGCAGCAGCACGGGCAGGCGGTTCGCGTGGGCGACGCCGGCCGCCGTGACCATGTTGAGAGCGCCGGGTCCGATGGAGCTGGCGGCCACCATGATCTGCCGGCGCCGCTTGGCCTTGGCGAAGCCGATCGCGGCCAGCGCCATGGACTGCTCATTCTGCCCGCGCCAGGTTGGCAGCACGTCCCGCACCGCCTCAAGGGCTTCGGACAGGCAGGTGACGTTGCCGTGGCCGAAGATCGCGAACACCCCGGGGAACAGCGGAACCCGCGCGCCGTCGATGATGGTGAACTGGTTGCAGAGATAGCGGACCACGGCCTGTGCCATGGTGCAGCGGACGGTTTTCATGCGGTCCCTCCCATCGCGCGGCCTATGCCGCCGCGTCCGGTTTTCACAATTCTTATTGCATCAGAGATAGTATTGCAACATCGGTTGTGAAAACCTCGGTCCGGGTCGCGGCGGGTTCAATCCGATGTCTCAGGCGTGCTTCGCTTGCCGTGATGCCCGGCCGCGGTCCCGCTCGATCCCGGTCACCGTCGGAATGCGCGGGGTGGCGCCGCGGTCGGGCTGCAGCAAAGCGGCTGTGGCCACCGCGAGGCATTGCACGAGGCACATCGGGCCGGCCAGCGAGCGCGAGAAGCTGTATTCGTCCTCCGGGATCGTGAACAGGACGCGCGCGTGCTTGGCCAGCGGCGACAGCGGGCTGTCGGTGATCGCCACGATGGGCACCCCGTTCGCTGTGGCAACGTCCCGGATCGCGACCACTTCCCTGGCATAGTGGCGGAACGCGACGGCGATGAGCACGTCCCGGGCGGAGACGGTCGCGGCCATTTCCTGGGCAAGGCCGCCCGCCGGATCGAGCAACACGACCCGGCGCCGCAGCATGACCAGGACGTAGCGCAGGAATGAGGCGATCGGCTCGGAACGGAGCTGGCCGGCGATGTAGATCGTCTCGGCGTCCTTCAGCAGATGCGCGGCGTCCGACAAGCTTTCCTCGGTCACGCTCTCCAACAGGCCCTGCAGCGTCGCGATGTCGCGGACCACGAGGTCCCGCAGGAAACCGAGATTGCCGTGGCTTGGGTTGCGCGAGAGGTCGATTTCGATTGCGCTGATGCGCTCGCGGAACCCGGGCGCGGCGGTGGCGAGCCGGGTTTGGAACACCGACTGCATTTGCTTGAAGCCGGAATAGCCGAAGTGCTGGGCGAAGCGGACCAGGGCCGAGGGGTGTACGCCGCATCCAACGGCGACGGCGTTGATGGACTCGAGCGCCACCGCGTTCGGGTTTTGGGTGAGAAAGCGCGCGATCTGCTGGGAGCGGCCGGACAGGCCCGGGTACTCGCGCGTTATGAGGTTGACGACCCCCTCGTAGTTCAGGGGCAGGGCCGGCATCTCGCTTGTTCCGTCCATCGCTACCCGTCTCTCCTGGCTGCCCTGAGCACCGCTTCGCCTGCATTCGGAGTGGAATTTTTATCGCGTCGGCCGTGATTGGGCAACCTTCTTTGCCAATCCGGCCATAGGCGTGCACCCCGCGCTGCACGTTCTTTGCGTTGCGCTAGCCGTGACCGACATCGGCCAGCGCCAGAGTGTCCCATGATCCAGCTTGCGCATGATGTCGCACGGCCGCGGCAGGAACAGCTTCACGTCCTGCAGCTCGGCCGGAAGGTATGCCAACGTACGGTCGCTGTTATTTTGTATTGGCCGTGGCGATCGCTGAAACCTCCACTTGAGAGCAGCAAGGCAAGATAGCGGCGTGTCCCCGCAACCTACTTCAACGCTGAACAGCCATTTATCCGACGGCAAACTCCCATAATGCTGCCACGTTACGGTTATCGAATACGCCTCCATTCCTGGCGCAAGCGAGACCCGTCATGCCCGTCCGCATCAGTTTGTCGTCTATAGCCGTTTTCTTTGCCGCAATGCTCTTGAGTGGCTGCGTCGGCGAGCCGCAGACATTCTATGCAGCTGAACCTGTTGTGCCGGAGCCTCACGTCATTGCCCGCGCTCCCGTCAGGCCTGCCCCCGCAGTGATCGCTCCAACCTTGTCGGCCGACGAGAAACAGCGGCTGTTTCAGGACTTCCAGCAGCTACAAGGCTCGAGTAGCCAGGCCGCTGTCGCTAGGGAGTTGGCGCCCTAGGTCATGTCCAAGATGTTTACCATGGCCTGGAAGGACTTCCCTCAGCCACCTGAATACCTTGAAGGTCGTCCGTTTACAGCATTGCTTCTAGAGGACGACTCGAAACGCGCCTGCGCACTGTCGATTTTGCTGTCTAACCTACAGCAGCCGGACGTGCGAGTATTGCGTATGGGCAACTCGGTCCGGTCACGCCTGACATTAGAGCATATTCTGCTTCAAGTGACTGAACCGGATGCCAACTCCTCTCTGGCGGACAACACTTGTCGTATTGCCCGGGCCATTGCCGAGCGCCGAGGCCAAGAGACTTCTGTCGTCTTATTGATAACGCAGGCGGAGACGCTGCATTCCAGGACGCTGCGGCTCTTACAGGATATGGCGCCGTATTTTGCAGAGGGTGCAGCTCCGACCCTGCAGGTCGTGTTTGTCGGACGTCCAGCGTTCCGGGACCTGCTGCAGGCACGAGACATGACGCCATTGCGCGAGGCTTTGGGCTTTCCGGCATACACAAAGACACCTGATCCCTCGATGGACGACGACTTTCTCGACACCCAAGCAGCAGCGGAGTTTTCAAAGCTGACCTCTATGGCGTCGATGGCGTCAACCGCAGAGCAAGCCGCAAGCGAGCCGGTTCTGCGACCTTCTCTCCCTAAACGGCGCGGCAGTCTAGCAGCCCGTTCAATGTTGCTGCTCATTGTAGTTACCGTGGGTGTCGGCCTTGGCTACTTAGGCGCACAGGTTCTACCCCATCAAAACTTACCCACGCCACGAGGCCTGAACGCGTTCCCCTCAACGGAAACGCAGGCTGCTCCGGACGCGCAACCGCCGCCGATGTCCACGATCCCCACGCCTATCCCCGACGCCCTTCAGCCAGTGCCGCCGACCCCGGTGCTTCCAGCGCCGGCGCTGGCCCCGCGACCGATCCCCGTTAAACAGCGCTCCATCGATGACGGCGCATCGCCTAACCTAGCCAGCACGTCCAACCCACGTGTCGTCATTCACGTGCCCGCCGGGTCTGAGGCGACCGCCGCGCTATCGGCTCACGTGCTGGCAAGCCTCGGTTCTCGTCCAGGCACCGTCGAGCTTCGGCGGGTGGCGGAAACGCCGAACCGGCCGAACATCCGCTATTTTCACCCGGAGGATGAGGCCATCGCGCGTCAGGTCGCCACGCAGATGGCTGATACTGGGCTTCCCTGGACGCTGCGGGATTTTTCCACGTTCCTGCCCCGACCCTCGCGCGGGACGATCGAGGTTTGGCTGCCTAGGCTGTAGCTGCCTTCATCATATCGCGCCCCTAAACCTTGCCTTGCCCGGCAGGGTGACCAGTCGCTACGCTGGGCTTCAATGCGCCGGGGACAACCTGGCCGGTGCTTATTCGGGAGGACCAGACGATGGAACCGATCCACGCAGGCCGACGCGACCTGTTGCTGGCGCCGCTGATTGCCGCCTTGCCTGTAGCAATGCTGCAAAGTGCCTCAGCCAGCCCGCTCAACCCGGCGCAGACCATCATCCGGCCACCCGCGGAACATTTATGGGTTCCCAATGCCAACTATCCCGAACGTAGCGTGGACATGTGCCCGCTGACTGGGGATACGAACAAACCCGGGCTTTACTACACGCTGGTGCGTTGGTGGCCTGGCTACATGAGCGCGCCGCATACCTATACGAGCGACCGATTCTGCATCGTCGTATCGGGCACATGGTGGTGCAACAGCGGCCCAGACTTCGATCCCGCCGCGTGCGTCCCGGTACAGGCCGGCAGTTTCGTCCGCCGGGTCGCGGGCACGCCGCATTACGACGGCGTCATACGCGGCCATCCCGAGCCGGCGATCATCGCCATCTGCGGGATCGGTCCGGTGAACTACGCCTTGTCCGATCCGTCCAAGCCAGGCTGGCGGGCGGTATAGCCACCCAGCTTTTTGCATCGACGCATGGTCTTAGCGCTAAGGGCTTGTCCGACAACTATCGCTTTGAGCTGCGGTGTCGAACAAGCCCTAAGCCTTTGTTTTGACGGGCAGCTTTACCGGAGTGCTGAAGCACTTGCTTCCGATGCTGCCCTAAGCGTTGTCCTTGCACCAGCGCGCGATGTCCGCATGGGTCGCGAACCAGCATCCGCCGCGCGCTTTCGCGTGTGCGATCAGCTTCTCCAGCACCGGCAGGCGCGAGCGGTGACCGGATACGTGCGGGTGCAGCGTGAGCAGGAATAGCCCGCGCTCCTCCCAGGCGGCGTTGAACTCGGCGATGAAGATCTCCAGCACCGACGACGGCGGCGTATAGGGACGGAGCGCGCTGAACCGCACGAAGTTGTAATACACCGCATCGTCGCGGATCCACTCGGGCGGCAGCTCGACCACCCCGGTCGGCTCGCCGTCCGCCATCAGCTCATAGGGATCGTCATCGGCCATGAGCGAGCTATCGTAAAGCAACCCAAGCTCGCGGATGATCGGCAGGGTGTCCGTCGAAAAATCCCAGCTTGCGGTGCGCATGCCCACGGGACGCATGCGGGCAATCCGCTCCAACGTGTCGGCGGCACGGAGCGTCAACTCGCGCTCGACGCCCGGCGGCAGCGTCGTGTTCGCCTCGTGTATCCAGGAGTGAATGCCGATCTCGTGCCCCTCGGCGGCCACGCCGCGCACCTCGTCCGGATACAGCAGGGCGGATACGGCGGGGTAGAAGAAGCTCGCGGGGATCGCTTCCCGGGCCAGCAGGCGGCGGATGCGCGGCATGGCCTGGCGGTTGCCGTATTGGCCCTGGCTGATGCGCATCGGGCTCTCATCGCTGTCGCGAAGCGGGATGGTGTCATGGTCGGCGTCGAACGAGATGGCGACGGCGCAGCGAGCACCGCCGGGCCAGGTTTTGGGCGCGAGGCTGCGTCCGGCCCGGGCGCGGCCGACGATGCGGCGCCAGGTGTCCTCCGACCACTGCCAAGGCTCACCGTCAGGGTGTTTAGTCTGGCTCATCCCAAGCTCCGCTATTTGCAGCGCCGATCATGCCCCAGCTGTCCACGGATCGAAAAGGGGCGGACGCTTTATACCAGCCGCCCCGTATCAAAGTCGTTTTTGGCGCGTGGCCTTGGCCGCAAACGCTGCGCGTTTCGGCGACCCCGCGCGCATACCGGTCAGCCAAAAGCGCTGCTGGCGTTACTTGCCCCCGTCCACCTGCAGGATCTGCCCGTTGACGAAGTCGGCCATTGGGCTGGCGAAGAACAGCACCGCGTTGGCGATGTCCTGCGGCGTACCCAGCCGGCGCAGCGCGATGGACCCGAGCATCGCCTGCTGCCGGGTCGCGCCATAGCCGTCCCACTGCGCGGCGCTCGCGGGGTTGCTGGGGATCAGCCCAGGGGCCACGCTGTTCACGGTGATGCCGTGCGGCCCCAGCTCGTGCGCCAACTGCCGCGTCAGGCCCACGACGGCGTGCTTGGCGCTGGCATAGGCCTGGATGCCGGTGAGCGACGCCTGCAGCCCTGCGCCCGACGAGATGTTGACGATCCGGCCCCGCCCAGCTCGCTTCATGCCCGGCGCGGCTGCTCGGCTGAGCGCAAAGGCGGCCCCCAGGTTCACCGCCAGGATTTCGTCCCAATCGGCGTCCGTGACCGCCTCGATGGGGCGGAACACCTGGCCCGCGACGCCGCCGGCGTTGTTCACCAGTATGTCGATCGCGGCGCCTGCCGTTTGCTCAACATTCGCGATCCAGGCGGCGCCAGCAGCACGGTCCGCGAGATCGACCACCGCCATTTCGACATCGGCCACCCGCGCCTCGCCGGGATAGCAGCCGAATACCCGGGCGCCGAGGTTGGAAAAGCTCTCGGCGATGGCTTGGCCCAATCCGTGCCCAGCCCCGCTGACCGCGACCACCTTACCATCAAAACGCAGGTTCATGGCAGCAGCTCCAGCAGATTGTCGTCCGAAAGCCCGCGGCGGCCCTGCTCGACCTCGTGGATCAGCGCGACGAGCTTGCGTATCGTTGGGCAAGGTAGGCCGTGCCGGGCGCCGATTTCCGTAATGGGTGCGATCTGCACATCCACCTCGGTCTGCCGCTTGCGTATGGCGAGGTCGCGCCAGACGCCGGAATGGGTTTTGGCGCTGGGCCGGTTGAACGCCACCATAGCATCGACGCTGGCCTGCGCCTGCGCCGCGGCGGCGCTGTGCCGGAAGGCGTCGGGATCGAAGCCGTTGAAGCCGCGCGGCTGCACCCCCTCAGCGAGTGCTACCGCGACCGCCTCGCCGCCGAGCGCGCGCCAGGCCGGCAGCAGCTCCGGCCGGGCCAGGCAGTCGGCGATCCCCAGGTTGCCCAGCGCCTGAGCAAACAGCATCGCGCCATAGCCGAGCTTGCCCCAAAGGTATGACCAAATGTCGGGGGTGATGATGGCATCCGGCTCGTATGCCTGCATCAGCGTGTGCAGCGATGCGAGGCGGGGTGTCATGGCGCCGTCGATCTCGCCGAGCACGACCGCGCCGCGGTTGCCGAACAGGATATCGCCCGGCCCCATCCAGTCCGCGCCGAAGTTGACAAAGGCGCCCATCGTGCGCTGGGGCCCGACGATCCTGGCGATCAAGGTTTCGCACAAGCCGTTCTGCAGCGACAGCACGAACCCATCAGCGGCCAAATGCGGCAGCAAAGCACGGCACGCCGCCTCGGTGTGGTGCGCCTTTACGCATAGGAAAATGCGCGGCCATGTGCCGGTGACGTTGGCCGGCAGCAGGGCAGGGGCCTGGATGGTGAACTCCTCGACCGGGCCACAGATATGCAAGCCATGGCCGCGGATCGCCGCGACATGCTCCGGCACGACATCGACGAACGTCACGTCATGCCCGACGCGTTTCAGGAATGCGCCGACCGTGCCGCCGATGGCGCCGGCGCCCCAGATCAGGATGTGATCGTCGTTTGTCATGGGTTATCGAGATACTCGCTTCGAAGCATGGAATAGTGGGCGGCGTCCCACCGTTCGTCACCCACCCGGGCCATCGACCGCCGGACGCCCTCGCGGACGAAACCAAGCGCGTCATAGGTCCGGATGGCAGCCGTGTTGAAGGTGTAGACGTTCAGTTCCAGCCTTTCGAATGCCGGTTCCCGGAAGACGGCCTGCACGACCCGGCGGATAAATGGCGCGGCGAGGCCCTGCCCGCGTGCACCGGGCGCCACGGCCACCATGGTGAGCAGGGCATTGCCCTGATCCCAATCTAGCACAGCGCTGGCCATGGCGACCAAGGCGCCCTGCCGCTCTCCGGCCCAGATGCGCCGCCCCGGCTGTGGCTCTGCCGTCTCGGCAAGCAGGGCGGCCATCTGCGCCTCGTCGAGTGGGAACCTGCGCTTGGGGCCGCCCCATTGGGTAAGCTCGGCCTGCGTTTGGAACCATTCGAGCATGATCGAGACGTCGGCGTGGCAAAAAGGACGAAACTCCACGGCCGTCGACCTCATTCGCAACCGGGCCAGGAAGTCCCGGAAGTTTGAGACAAGCACGCTTGCGCATGCGATGGAAGCGAGCAGCTGTAGTCGACACCCGGGAGCCTCGTTGACTTCACGTTGGGAACAAACCTAGCCTCGCGGACTTTTGGCTCAGGAGGCCCGCATGCGTCGAACATTGCTCAGGACTGGTTTTGCGGCCCTACTTGCCGCGGGAGTCTTTGGGCTGCCGTATGGTACGAAGGCCGCGACGCGGGGCGGCAAGATGGTCTATGCGCGCTATGCCAACTCGCTGTTTCTCGACCCCGTGCTGAACGACGCGAACACCGACATCTGGGTGCTGACCAATCTCTATGACACGCTGTTGGCGCCTACCAAGGACGGCCTGGGCGTCCAGCCTGGCCTCGCCACAAAATGGGAGAGCGGCGCCGACGGGCGCGCGCTGACCTTGACCCTGCGTCAGGGCGTGAAGTTCGCCGATGGCTCGCCGCTCACGGCCGACGACGTCAAATGGTCGCTCGACCGCGCCCGCGATCCGAAGGCTGGGGCGTGGTCGTCCTCGCTGGCCTCCATCGATCAGATCGACGCGGCTGGCGACACCGTCAAGCTCACGCTGAAGCATCCGGACCCGACGATAATTCCAGCGCTGGCGACCTTCAACGCTGCCATCTTGCCGCAGAAGCTGTTTGAGGCCGTGCCGGGCGCCACGCCCGAGGACAAGGCGAAGGCGTTTGCCGAGAAGCCGGTCGGGTCCGGCCCGTTCATCCTGACCGCCTGGCAGCGCGGCGTGTCGATGACGCTGCGGCGCAACCCGTACTACTGGAAGCAGGCCGAGGACGGCAAGGCGCTGCCCTACCTCGACGAGCTGGAGTTCCAGATCATTCCCGACGACGCCACCCGCCTATTGAAACTGAAGGCCGGCGAGATCGACGGAACGGAGTTCGTGCCGTACACCCGCGTCAAGGAGCTGCAGGCCGACCCGTCGCTCCGCATGGAGCTGTGGCCCTCCACCCGCGTGACCTATCTCACGATGTTCTGCGGCGCCTCCTACAAGGACGGCAAGCCCAACCCGATGGCGAACGTCAAGGTGCGGCAGGCGCTCAACTACGCCGTCAGCAAGGACGCGGTGATCGGGATCACCACGCTCGGTCTCGGCAAGCCGATGCGCTCGTTCATGTCCGCGACGACGCCGCTGTTTGTGGGCCAGGACCTCTATAAATACGATGTGGCAAAGGCCCGCGCGCTGCTGGCTGAGGCCGGTTTCCCGAACGGCTTCGAGACCTCGGTGCTGGCGCTGTCCGGCAATGCGGACGAGGCCAACAATCTCGCCATCGTGCAGCAGATGTGGAGCCAGATCGGCGTCAAGCTGCGCATTGACCAGGTGGACAACGCCACCCGGACCGCGCGTTACCGCGCGGAGGACTTCGCGATCCGCACGTCGCTGTGGACCAACGACATCTCCGATCCCAGCCAGATTACTTCCTATGCCGCGTATTACCCGAACATCCATTCGCTGCATTCGCAGTGGCAGGACAAACGGGTCGATGAGCTGTTCACCGCCTCGCAGCAGGAGACCGATCCCGCCGCCCGCGCGGCGCAGTATAAGGAAATCCAGGAGCGCTACGTCGCAGCGGCGCCGGTGGTGTTTTTGTATGAGACGCCCTATCCCGTCGCCTTCCGCAAGAACGCCCAGGGCTTTGTGCAAATCCCGCTCGGCAACAATCTGTTCGAGGGCGCATTCGTCGAGAAATAGGGTCGCGGCGCCGCACGCTTGAACCGCGCTGGCCTGATCGCCGCAAGGCTGCTGCAGATCGTGCCGACGTTCCTGGCGATCGGGCTCGTGGTCTTCGTTCTGGCGCGCCTGCTGCCCGGCGATCCCGTCAGCGCCATGCTGGGCGACCGCGCGACCGACGAGGCGGTGACCCGGCTGCATCAGCAGATGGGGCTGGACCGGCCGCTCTGGGCGCAGTTCCTGCTGTTCGTCCGCAGCGTGCTGCACGGCGATTTCGGCACCTCGATCGCGCTGCGCGTCCCAGTGACTTCCATCATCGCAGAGCGGCTGCCGGCGACGCTGATGTTGACGGCGTTGGCAACCTTGCTCGCGGTGGGGATCGCCGTGCCGCTGGCCTTCGTGGCGGCGACCCAGGCCGGGCGCTGGCCGGACTACCTGATCCGGGCGGTGTTCCAGGTGGGCTTGTCGTCGCCGATCTTCTATGTCGGGCTGCTGCTGCTGACGGTGTTCGCCGCCGGGCTGCGCTGGTTCCCGGTCGGCGGCTACGGCGATGGCTTGGCCGCGCATCTCTACCATCTGCTGCTGCCCGCTCTCACGCTGGCGCTCAGCTTCTCGGCGGTGATCATGCGCAACCTCCGGGCGGCGATCCTTGAGGTACTGCAGGCCGAGTTCGTCGATTTCGCCCGATCAAAGGGGCTGTCACGGCGCGTTGTGCTGTTCCGTCACGTGCTGCGCAACGCGCTGCTGTCCACGGTCACGCTCGTGGGCCTGCAGGTTGGCGCGCTGCTCGGCGGCGCCGTGATCACCGAGAGCGTGTTCGCGGTCCCCGGCGTGGGCCGGCTGATGGTCGAGAGCATCTTCGCCCGCGACTACCCGGTGATCCAAGCGCTAACCTTGGTGCTGGCCGTCATCGTGTCGCTGGCGTTCCTCGTGACCGACCTCGTGCAGATGTGGCTCGATCCCCGGGTCGCCCGGTGATTGGGCCTATGTTGCGCCGCGTGCCCGTACCGCTGCTCGCAGGCATCGCGATCCTGCTGGCGCTGCTGCTGTGCGCGGTGGCGCCGGGGTTCGTCGCCCCCTACGACCCGCTCGCATTCGACTTCGCCGCGTTGCTGCAGCCGCCCGGCGCCGCCCACCCGTTCGGCACCGACCAGTTCGGCCGCGACATCCTGTCGCGCACCATCGCGGCGGCGACGATCGACCTGCAGATCGCGGCCTTCGCCACCATCGGACCACTGGTGATCGGCACGGCGGTGGGCTTGCTCGTCGGCTATTACGGCGGGATTGCCGACGCCGTGTTCGGCCGCCTGGTCGATCTCGTGGTGACGTTCCCGTTCCTGGTGCTGGTGATCGCCATCGTCGCCGTCTTGGGGCCGGGGCTCGGCAACATGTATGTCGCCGTCACCGTCGTCGGCTGGGTGTTCTACGCCCGGCTGATGCGCGGCGAGGTGCTGGTGCTGCGCGGCCAGGACTATGTGTCCGCCTGCAAGGTGCTGGGCTACGGCCAGGCGCGCATCCTGTTCCGCCATGTCCTGCCGAACGCCGCCCGGCCGGTCATCGTCTATTGGATGACCGACATGGCGCTGGCGATTCTGCTGGGATCGAGCCTGGGCTACCTGGGTCTCGGTGCGCAGCCGCCGGCGGCGGAGTGGGGCGTTCTGATCGCCGACGGCAAGAACCTGTTCACCCAGGCCTGGTGGGTGGCGGTGTTCCCCGGCTTTGCCATCGTGCTGTCCGGCATCGGCTTCAGCCTCGTGGGCGACGGCGTGGCCGACCTGATGGACGTGAAACGGTGACCAGCACGCCCTTGCTGAGCGTAGAGGACCTGTGCGTCAGCTTCGCCACCCCACGCGGCACGGTGCGTGCCGTCGATGGCGTCGGGCTCGCCATCGATGCTGGGGAGATCGTTGGAGTCGTTGGGGAGAGCGGCTCCGGCAAGAGCGTGACCCTGCGGGCGATCACCCGGCTGCTGCGCCGCAACGCCACCGTCACCGGGCGGGCGGTGTGGCGGGGCCAGGATTTGCTGACTCTGCCCGAGCGAGCACTGCGCGAAATCCGCGGGCGCGAGGTCGCGATGATCTTTCAGGAGCCGATGGCCGCGCTGAACCCGGTGCTGACCATCGGCCAGCAGATCGACGAGAACCTGATGGCGCATGGCGGGCTCAATGCTGGCGCACGGCGGGCGCGGGCGCTGGAGTTGTTCGACCTCGTCGGCATCGCGTCCGGGGCGCAGCGCCTGGGCAGCTACCCGCACGAGTTCTCCGGCGGCATGCGGCAGCGCGCCATGATCGCCATCGCGCTGGCGGCACAGCCGATGCTGCTGCTGGCCGACGAGCCGACGACGGCGCTGGACGTCACGATTCAGGACCAGATCCTCAAGCTGCTGATGCGTCTGGCAGCGGAACTGGGAATGGCGATGATCCTGGTCACGCACGACCTTGGCGTGGTGGCGGAGACCTGCGGCCGGGTATGCGTGATGTATGCCGGTCGCGTCGTTGAGGCCGGGCCGGTGGCGACGGTGTTCGCACGGCCGCGTCATGCCTACACCGCCGCCCTGCTGCGCTCGATGCCGCAATCTGGGCCGCAATCTGGGCCGCAGGCGGGGCCAGGACGTCAGAAACTGGTGCCGATCCCCGGGCAGCCGCCGCGGCTCGACCAGGCGATCCAGGGCTGTCCGTTTGCGCCCCGCTGCGGCTTCGTTGAGGCGCGATGCCGGACGACGGCGCCGGGGTTTTTGGAACTGGCACCGGCGCACTGGGCGGCATGCTGGGCGTCGGACCGGGTGGCGCGGCAGGGGTCAGCGTCCTGAGCACGCCGTTGCTGGAGGCCACGGGCCTGTGCAAGCGTTTTCCAATGCGGCGTTCGGCGCTCGATTGGGCACGTGGGCGACCGGCACCGGTGCTGCGCGCGATGGACGGCGTCAGCCTCGCGGTGCACCGGGGTGAGACGCTCGGGATCGTGGGCAAGTCCGCCTGCGGCAAGTCCACCCTGGCGCGCTGCCTGGTGCGGCTGCATGAGCCGGATGCGGGCGCGATCCGGCTGGACGGCCAGGACGTCCTGACGCTGACCGGCCCAGCACGGCGCGCCTATAACCGCCGGGTGCAGATGGTGTTTCAAGACCCGTATGGTTCGCTCAACCCACGCCTGCGGATCGGCGATGCGCTGGCCGAGGCGCTCGCGGTGCACCGGGTGGTGGAGCCTGCCGCGGTGCCGGGCCGGGTGCGGGCGCTGCTCGACCTGGTGCACCTGCCGCAGGACGCCGGCGGGCGCTACCCGCACGAGTTCTCCGGCGGGCAGCGGCAGCGGGTCGGCATCGCCCGGGCGCTCGCGGTGGAGCCCGCGGTCATCATCGCCGACGAGCCGGTCTCGGCGCTGGATGTCTCAGTGCAGGCGCAGATCGTGAACCTGCTGCTGGAGCTGCAGGACCGGCTCGGGCTGGCGCTGCTGTTCATCACGCATGACCTGCGCCTGGTGCGGCACATCGCGCACCGGACGGCCGTGATGTATCTCGGCAAGATCGTGGAGACCGGCCCGACCGAGGCGCTGTTCACCACGCCACGGCACCCTTATACCAGCGCGCTGATCGAGGCCGTGCCGCAGATCGCGCCGGGCGGCCGCCACCGGAACGCGGCGGTCCAGGGTGAGCTGCCGAGCGCCACGGCGGCGCCGCCCGGCTGTCCGTTCCACCCGCGCTGTCCCATCGCCGAGCCGCGGTGCCGCGTCGATCCGCCAGCTTTGGTGCTTCGAGACGCCGGAGACATCCGCATTTGGCCTACGGCTTGCCACTTGGCCGGGTTGCCGTCGGGTTAGCGGGCCTTGCGCGCCACCCAGCTTCTTCGCAGTTCCACGGCGTAAAAGATCAGCGCCAGAGCTGGCAGCGTGAAGCCGATCCAGGAGGCGAACCGCCAGCCGCCGTTTGCAAAGGCCCAGCCGCCCACGGCAGATCCGAGCGCGCCGCCCATGAAGAATGTCGCCATATACAGGCCGTTCAGCCTGCTGCGGGTACTCGGCGCCGAGCATGAAGATTGCGCGCTGACCGAGTACGAGATGGGTGGTCACGCCGAAATCGAGCAATATCGCGGCGGCGACCAGGAAACCCAGGGCCAGGGTTGATCCCGGCTGGCCGATGTGGGTGAGCAGGAACGAGCCCGCCACCATCAGCATCGCAAGCCCGGTCGCCGGCCGGCTCCATCCCCGGTCCGCCACCCTGCCGGCGATAGGTGCGGCAACGGCCCCAGCGACGCCGGCGAAGGCGAACCAGGCGATCCCCGCCTGCGACAAACGATATTGCGGCCCGGCGAGCAGCAGCGGGACCGTGGTCCAGAACAGGCTGAAGGCACCGAACAGCGCAGCGTGATACAGCGCGCGCCGCTGCAGCACCCGGACGGTCCGGGCGAGGCGCACCATCGAAAACAGCAATGATCCATAACCGGTCCGGGACATCGGCTCGCGCCGCGGCAGCGCGCGGATGAGGACCAGGCTCAACAATAATAAAATTACCGCCGACAGCACGAACACCACGCGCCAAGAAGCCTGATAGGCAATGAGGCTGGCGACCGGGCGCGCCAACATGATGCCGAGCATCAGCCCGCTCATGATGTTGCCGACAACCCGTCCGCGCATGGCCTCGGGCGCCAGATGCGACGCGTAGGGCACCAGGATCTGCACCGAAACCGAGCTGAGGCCGATGCACAGCGACGCCGTGAGGAACAGCGCTGGCGACACGGCGAGCGCCGCGCCGAGCAGGGCCAGGATGCCGCATCCCGTGAGCAGCAGCACGAGACGCCGGTTCTCATAGAGGTCGCCGAGCGGCACGATCAGCAGCAGCCCAATGCCGTAGCCGAGCTGGGTCAGGGTGACGATGAGGCCGGCGGCGCCGGGCGACAGGCCCAGCGCCGGACCGATCAGGCCGGCGAGCGGCTGGGCGTAATAAAGGTTGGCGACGATCAAACCGCAGGCCACGGCGAGGAGGACGGCGAGCCGTGCCGTCATCGCAGGCGGCGGCTGCGTGGTATCGGACGCGCCCGGCGAGGCATCCATTGCAAAACCTTTTCGTAAAGCCGCAGCCGACGAGGTGTCGCAGCGCGGTATGAACACGTCCATAATCCTGGCCGCTGATATGGGTTGCGGCAGGCGCATGGACGATTTGATAACCGAGGCCTTTCCGAAGGGGAGCTTGCCTAGCCGGCCAGAGGTCGCGCTATGGCGATGGTCGCTGCTTGCCAGCCCAGACAGACAGGCGGAGCTGTGGGACACCCTGTCCAAAGACGAGCAGGCCCGGGCTGAACGCTTCCATTTCCCGCGCGACCGCCGTCGTTACGTCGTCGGGCGGGGCACGTTGCGGATGCGGCTGGCCGCCTATCTCGGCTGCCCGCCAGCGGCGGTCGCATTGTCCTATGGCGAGTTCGGCAAGCCGGTCCTGCAGGACCCGGAATGGCGCGCCCGGCTCAGCTTCAATCTCAGTCACTCCGAGGAGCTGGCGATCCTGGCCGTCGCTGACGGCGCGCCGGTCGGGGTGGATATCGAGCGGATACGTCCCGTCGCCGACGACTTTGTGCTGCACAGTTTCACGACCGATGAGATCGAGCTGCTCGGTGCCCTGCCAATGGACGCCTATGCGGCCGGGGTCCTCGCCTGCTGGACCCGGCGGGAGGCATTTGTGAAGGCGCTCGGCACCGGGCTTTCCCATCCACCCGGCAGCTTCGCCGTCTCGGTCCACCCGGCGCTGCCGGCAAGGCTGCTGCGGATTGACGGCGACCCGGCGGAGATCGGCCATTGGACCCTGATTACGCTGTCGGCATCGCCGGGCTACGCGGCGGCACTCGCTGTCCGGCAACCGGACTGCATCGTCGAATGGCACATGGTCTTACCGTGATGCGGGAACAGGCCATTGTTCGAGGCGCACCCCGTCGAGCGGCGCGGCCCCCGGGCGCAGCGGCAGCGGGTCCTCTCCGCGCAAGTGCTTTTGAAAGAACGCGACCGCGTAAGCCGAAATCAATCCATGCGCCTTCGTCGGCGACACCGGCCCGGCGCCGACCATTCGCCGGATGGGCCAGATCAGCGGCAAATCGGAGAAATTGGCGTGCCGTGTCCCGCGGATCGTGACGCGTTCCCCGCCGTGCCGCGCCAAGGTGCCGACGGTGCGCCGGTCATCGGCCAGGTTGAGTTCCGCCGTGTAGCGGGTCTCCGCCTGGCTTGACCGCAATTCGGCCGCGCCGGGCAGCGGGGTGTCGTCGCTCATCGCCATCAGCGGCTGGTCGATGCCGGCCTCGGCCGCATCGCCGAACATCCAGCCGTCCATGTTCATGGCAGCCTTGAAGCGATGATCCGTCCAGCAGGCCTGCACAGCGACCGCGCCGCCGAACGAGAAGCCGAATATCCCAACCCGCCCGAAGTCGATGCTGTTTGAAAGCGGCGCGAAAGCACGGTCGTGGCCTAGTGCGGCCCGCAACCGATCCAGCAGCTCGATGGCGTCATGCGCCTGCGCCCGCACCAGGCGATCGCCTAGGCGCAGCGTGGCGGCGTTGGCCTCGGTCGAGGAAAAGTCCAGCTTTTCGCCAGGAGCCGGACCACTTGCCAGGTCCATGGCGACCACGATGAAGCCGTGGCTGGCCAGGTCTTGTGCAAGCGCGATATTGCTTGTGTGGGCACCCCCCCACTCCGGCACGTAGATCAGCAACGGGAAGCCTCCCGGATGCTCGGCGGCTGGCACTCCGCTTATCGCAGCCGTGTGGAACCGGCGATTGAAGCGGATGCCATGCCAGGTGACCTGTGCGCTTTCGATCAAAGCGGTCCCTGTCGCGCCGGCATTGGCGGGATACCAGAGCTGCGCCTTGAAAGCGGTCTGGCGTTCCTGCAATGCCCGCGGAGGCAAGAGTCCCGTTACGGTCCCGACGGAATAGGTGCCGCTCGCAGCCGGCAGCGCCGGCATCTGCATCAAGAACGCGACCGCCGCAGCAGCCAGCAGGATGACGGCGCCGCCCGGTAACAGCAGGCTCAGGCCCGCCATGGAAGGCCTCGCTCGCCGCCTTGGGACAGGCCGGTTTGCAAGGCTGCTCCAGCTAGGCCAAGCCAAGACCCGGTGTTCCGTCCTGAAAAGCTTTCCCATTGAGCGCCTGGGTGAGATGCCCGGCCATGATCCCAGCGCCAGCTTCGTCGAAGATGCTCAGGTGGTCGCCCGGGACGGCGTGCACGGCGATGCCTCCTTGCGCCAGCTTGCCCCATCCGAATGTCGGGTCGAGGAACGGTCCCGACGGCTCATCCGGGCTGTGGAACACGAGGATAGCGCCGCTGAACGGTTGAGGCTGATAGGCGCGCGACGCCGTCTCGAGATGGCTTTGAAACCAGACGCTGTAGGGGTCGAGCTCAACCGACCGCAGCCGCCCTGCTCGATGCGCGGCACTCAGCAGTCGCTTCCGCAACGTTTTGAAAATTCCGCGTTGGCCGAGAAAGTCTAGCGGGCTGAGCCGGCCCCGGGCGAGCTTGCCGAGCTCGACCGCAAAGCTCTGCAGGCGATAGGAGAACTCGGCGAGCACGGCTGTGCGCCGGGTCAGGCCAGCGAAATAGCCCGGTGACCACGCGTCGATCAGCACGACCAAAGGCACCTGCTCACCCAGCCGCACCAGTTGCTGCGCCGCCTCGAACGCAATGTTGCCGGCGACGCATAGTCCAAGCAGCACGTAGGGGCCGTGCGGCTGGACGCGCCGGATGATCTCGACATAGCGGGTTGCGATGGCCTCGAAGGTCTGCGGCTCGAACTCCTCCGGCGTGGCTGGGTCAAAGGCGGAGATTGCGATGAAGGGCTGGTCCACGCTGAGGTTGCGCGACAGTCGGTAGAACAGCCCGGTGTTGTTGATCGCGAAGATGGGCGTGCGACCACCGTGCGGGTTGACCGGCACCACCTCAAACTCCCGGGACTCGCCGGCCGTGGTGCCGAGCAGGACCGCGAACTCCCGCACCGTGGGCGCGCGGAACAGCGACACGAGCGGAAGCCGCTGGCCGAATTTCGCCTCGACCCGGGCCAGCATGCGGGCAGCGAGCAACGAATGGCCGCCGAGATCGAAGAAGTTTTCGGTGACGCCGACCGCGGGGACCTCGAGCACCGCGGCCCAGATGCCGGCGAGCTGGCTTTCGACCGGGTTTGGCAGGCTTTGGCGCGGATTAGGGTTTGCGAAGACGGTTTCGGCCTTTGTGGCCGGGTGAACAGCTTGCGCAAGCCGGTCATTCACAGGCGGGGCGGCGAGCAGCTCCAGCGCTCCCCCGTGACGGCGCCGAACCAGGATGCCGGACCGGTAGAGCCGTTGCCGCGGGTCGGGGCCGAACACGTCCGGGACGAACCGCGCCGCCTCGGCGATCGACGGACCGGCAGGACGCGGCGCCTCAATCCAAAGTTCGCCGGCAGCATTCGGCAAAGCGAGCTGACCGCCGGGTTCCACGACATAAAGGCGCGCATTGGGGCGGAGCGGCATCGGCAACTGTTCGGTAAGCGCCGCCGGCAAGGGCGTGCGGCCGGCCACCTCGATCAGACGCGCCTGCTCGGCGGGGTCGATCAGGACGTAGTCGGAGATGGGGCGGTCAGGATCGGCGACGACTTCGGCGAGGAACCGGCTGAACGCATCCAGCAGGCCCTCGACCGTCAACTCCGCAAACAGGTCGGTGTTGTATTCGCAGGACAGCCGCCAGCCGTCGGGCCGCTCGACCATGAAGAAATTCAAGTCATACAGCGCCCCCGACGTGACCGACGGCAGGTCGGTCAAGCCGATGTCGCCATAGATTGCGTTGGCGACGAACGACCGCTGGAAGATGAAATTGACCGAGATCAGCGGGTCGCGGCTCAGGCTCCGCATCGGCCGGAGCATCGAGATGATGTGCTCGACCGGCATATGCTGGTTCGCCAGCGCGTCCTGCACCGTGTCGCGGACGCGGCCGACGTGCTCGGTGTAGGTGGGGTTGCCAGACAGGTCGGTGCGCAGCACGAGCGTGTTGATGAACAGCCCCACCAGATGCTCAAGCTCCGCGTCCTCGCGCCCGGCCACCTGGGTCCCCACCGTGATCTCGGCCTCGGCGGTATAGCGGTGCAGCAGGCCGGACAGGGCAGCGAGCGCTGCTGAGAACATCGTGGCGCCCTGCCGCCGGGCGAACGCCTGCAGGGCGTCGGTGAGGTCCCGCGGCAGCAATACAGAGACGATATGGCCATTATTCGTCTGCTGCGCCGGGCGCGGATGGTCGGGGCGCACCTCGAAACGCCGCATCCCGGCGAGTTGGCGCTTCCAGTATTCGGTCAATGCCTGGAGGCCGCCGGCCTTGATCCACTCCGCCTGCCAAAGCGTGTAGTCCGCATATTGCACCGTGAGCGGCGGCAGGATCAGCGGCATGGCGTCCTGCTGCGCCGCGTAGCCCAGCCCCATCTCGCGGGCGATGGTGCCGATCGACCAGCCGTCGCAGACCAGATGATGCACGGTGAGCAAAAGGACCGAGCGTTGTGGGGTCAGGCGCAGCAGCGTCGCGCGCAGCAGCGGCGCGGACGTCAGGTCGAACGGTGTTTGGGCCTCGCGTTTGGCGATGGCGACCGCTTCCGTTTCGAGCTGCGCTGACGCAATGCTGGTCAGGTCCACCTCCGCCAAACGCAATGAGGCGTCCGGCAATACGCGCTGCACAGGTGCGCCATCGACCTCGTGGAAAATCGTTCGCAGGACCTCATGGCGGGCGAGGATGGCCTGGAACGCATGTTCGAGCTGCGCCGCCGAGACCGGGCCGTCGAGTTGCCAGCGAACAGCAATGTTCAGGGCGGCATTGCCCGGAGCCATCTGCTCAATGACCCAAAAACGCTCCTGCGCGGCCGAACAGGGGAAGTCCAGGGTTGCACTGGTTTCACTGTGTTCGAGCACAGGCTGCTGCTCATTGGATATTGCATAGGCTGACATCGATACGGCCTATTGTTTTAGATCATGCGGGTCTTGCATTCAGTGCAGGGTGGCCGAGCGGGTTGCGGCATCGGCCAGGGCAGGCCGGCGATGCCGCAGAGACGCCGCGTTCTTCAGCAAGGGCAGCCCGGCCGGAGCTTGCTGACCCGCCGTCAAGGCGGATGCCAAGGCCGCCACGGTGCGATGCTCGAATAACTGCTTGGCCCCCATCGCCAGGTTCTCCCGATTGATCCGCGCGGTGATCTGGAACAGCTGAATGCTGTCCACTCCGAGATCGAAGATGTCGTCGTCAATCCCGACCTCGCCGACGCCCAGCACCTCCTGCCAGATCGCGCAGAGCACGGCCTCGACCGGCGTGCTCGGCTGTCGCGACACAGGGCGCGGCGCGTCTGTCGTCCGGTATGGCTCCGGAAGCGCGCTGCGGTCGAGCTTGCCGTTCAGCGACACGGGAAGTGCGGCCAGCGGCATCCAGGCGCTCGGGATCATGTAGTCCGGCAGCGTCTGGCGCAGCACCTCGCGAAGCTGTGCGGCGGTGCGGGATACGCCCTCGGGTTCGACGTAGTAGCCCACCAGCCGGGGCGTGCCGGGCCCGTCCTCCCGTAGCGCCACCGCCGCGGCTGCAAGCCCGGCATGGGTGGTAAGCGCCGCCTCGATCTCCTCGACCTCAATGCGGAAGCCGCGCAGCTTGATCTGCAAATCCAGGCGGCCCAGCAGGGCGATCTCGCCATCGGGCATACGCCGTGCCGCGTCGCCGGTGCGGAACATTCGCCCATTGCCGCCTGCGCAAAACGGATCCGCGGTGAATTTGTCCGCGCTGCGCACCGGATCGTTGCGATAGCCGCGGGCCAGCCCGGCGCCGGCGATATGCAGTTGCCCGGGCACCCCGATCGGCGCCGGCTGGTCGTGCTCGTCCAGGACGTACAGCCGGGTGTTGGCGACCGGCCCGCCGATGGTGATCGGCGCAGTGCCGGGCAGCACGCGCGCGACGCTCGACCAGATCGTGGTCTCAGTCGGGCCATACATGTTCCACAGCTCACCGCCGCCGCGGAGCAGTTCGTCCGCCAGCTCGCGCGGCCACTTCTCGCCGCCGCACAGCATCTTGAAACCTGGATGCGACTCAAACCCGGCCTCCAGCAGCAGCCGCCAGGTTGCGGGGGTGGCCTGCATCACGGTCGCACTGGATTTGCGCATGCGGGCTTGCAGCGCTGCGCCGTCGGCGGTCTCCGTAGGAGCCGCGATGACGACGGTCGCGCCGACCGAAAGCGGCAGCAGCAGCTCCAACACGGCGATGTCGAAGGCGATTGTCGTGACCGCGCACAGCACGTCGTCCTCGGTCAGACCGGGCTCGCGGAGCATGGAATTCAGGAAATTGACCACGGCGCCATGGGTGATCTCGACCCCCTTCGGCGCGCCGGTGGAGCCCGAGGTGTAGATAACGTAGGCGAGCGCGTTGGCGCCGGTCGCTGTCTTGGCCGCAATGGTCGCCGGCTCGGCGGCGATGGCCGCGCTGTCGGCGCCCAGCCGGATGGCTTGCCAACCGGAGGCGCCGGTCAACCCGATCCAATTGTCGTCGCAGATCGCCGCGGCGACACCGGCGTCGCTCAGGATACGGAGCTGCCGCGCGACGGGATGGTGGCAGTCGAGCGGCACGTAGGCGTATCCAGCCTTGAGCACCGCGAGCAGAGCCGCAAGCATGTCTGTCGAGCGCTCAATGGCGATGCCGACCAGCGCCTCGTTCACGCCGAGCCGCCGGCGCAGGTGGTTGGCGATCTTATTGGCCCGGACGTCCAGCTCGCGATAGGTCGTTCCCGCATCGCCGAACCACACCGCGACCGCGTCCGGCCGCCGCGCGACCTCACGCTCGAACAGGGCGTGGATGGTTGTGCTAGGTGCCGAGTCGGCCGCATTATTGCCGAGCTGCAGCAAACGCTCGCGCTCATCCGGCGACAGCAGGGCGACGCGGCTGACCCGGACGCTGGCATCGCCGGTGAACGCCTGCAACACCTGCCGGTAATGGCCGAGCCAGCGCTGGATGGTCGATGCGTCGAACAAATCAGCGTCGTAGTCGCAGTCGAGGCGCAGCCCGGCGCTGCTCTCGATGACGTTGAGGAACAGCTCGAACTGCACGAAGCGCTTCGGGTTGGGCACGACCGCGGCCGTAAGGCCCGGCATGGCCAGGTCAGGGCCGAGCCGCTCGAGGTTGAACTGCACCGAAGCGAAGGGCGTGCTGCCCAGGCCGCGCACCGGGTTGAGGCTCCGTACGATCGTGCCCAGCGTGCAGTCCTGGTGCTCGTAGCCATCCAGCACCGTCCGACCGAGTCTGTCGATCAGGCCGGCCAGGCTCGTCTCCTCCGTCCAGCGCGCACGCATCGGCAGCATGTTGACGCAGTGCCCGACCAGCGCCTGGTCGTCCAGCAGCGACTGTCCCGCCGCCGGCACGCCGATCACGACCTCACGTTGGCCACTCAGCCGGCCCATCAGTGCGCTGAACGCAGCCAACAGGGTGACAAACAGGGTGCAGCCCTGGATTGCGCCGGCCTGCTTGAGCGATTGCAGCAAATTCGGCTCGATGAAGGCGGTCTCGGTACCACCGCGGAAGCTGCGGACCGAGGCTTGCGGCCGGTCATGCGGCAGATGCAGCGTGGGGAGCACGCCGCTGAACTGCTCGACCCAATACAGCCGGTCCTGCTCGCCGATCGACGGGTCCGCCGCGCGCCTGGCTGCATAGTTGACGAAGCTGACCGCTGGCGCCAGCGCTGCCGACCCACCGCTGACCCGGGCCGCGTAGCAGGCGGACAGCTCCTCAATCACGATGTTCATCGACCAGCCGTCGCAGACGATGTGGTGCGCGGTGAACACGAGGACATGGGTCTGCGCGGATAGCCGCAGCAGGGTCGTCCGCATAACGGGTCCCAGCACCAGGTCGAAGGGCATCTCGGCGTCGCCCGCGATGAATTCGGCGATGGCGGCCGCATCAGGGACCTGGTGCACGGTGAGCGGCATCGGCTCCGGCGGGGCTGCACGCATGCGGTCGCCGGTTAAGGTGAAACGCAATCGCAGGGCGTCGTGCCGGACAGCGACGTCGTTCAACGCCGCCTCCAGGGCAGCGACGTCGAGCTCGCCCTGCAGCCGAAGGCTGACCGACTCGTTGAAGGCGCAGGAGGCGGCGTCGCTGGTCTGTCCCGCGAGCCAGATCTCCATCTGAGACGCCGTCAGCGCCGGCTCCGCCGCTGCGACGGCCGGAGGTCCCAGCGATCTTGCAGACCTCGCCTCGACCGGCTGCGACGGCTTGAAGAACCCGGCCGCCTGCATCGCATCCACGCTGTCCTCGAACGCGGCGACCACCCGAGCGAGTTCCGCCGGACCATGGGCGGTCGTCAGGAAGCAGGGAAAACCCTCCTGGATATGGATGCCGCGCAGGCGCAGGTGGTAATACAACAGGCCCGCATTCGGCTCCTCGGTGTCGAAACTGCAGTAGAAAAAGCTCGCGAAGCCGTTGATGCGGGTCGTCAGGCCGCGGCTCGCGAGGACGCCGTTCAGCGCCGCCACCAGCTCCGTCGTCCGCCGTGTCAGCTCTTCCTGCAGCGCTGGGCCTTGTTGTTTCATGTGCAGCAGCACCGCGCGGGCCGCGGCCAGCGCGAGCGGGTGGCGGACGAAGGTGCCGGCGAAGAAAGTCACGTCCGCCTCGGGCAGGCTATCATCGCCGTAGCGCCACATGCCGCCGTCCAGGGCGTCCATGAAGCTCGCGCGGCCGGCAAGCAGGCCGATCGGCAGCCCGCCGCCGATGACCTTGCCATAGGTTGCGAGATCGGCGCGGATACCATACAGCGCCTGCATGCCGCCGGGATGGGCACGGAACCCGGTGACGACCTCATCGAACACCAGCGCCGTGCCGGACGCACTCGTGATCTCGCGCAATTCGGCCAGGAATTCGCGCGGCTGCACGCTGGGACGCCGGCTCTGTACGGGCTCCACGACCACGGCGGCGATCTGCTGAGCGTTGGCGCGTATCCAGGCGACTGCTTCGGGGCTTGCATAGTCCAGCACCGTCACGCTGCCGGCGGATTGCAGCGGGATGCCGGAGGCGACGGGCACAGCCCCGGGCTCGCCGCCGCGCCGGGTGGCCTTGACCAGAACCTCGTCGAACTGGCCGTGATAGGCGCCGGAGAAGAACACGACGCGGTCCCGTCCGGTCACCGCGCGGGCCACGCGCATCGCCGCCATAACGGCCTCGGACCCGGTGTTGCAGAATGCGACGCGCTCATTGCCCGTCAGTTCGCGGACCAGCTCGGCGACCTCCCCGGCCAGCGGCGTCTGCGGACCGATCTCGAACCCCAGGGCGAGCTGCGTCGTCACCGCGTCCACCACGTAGCTCGGGGCGTGGCCGAAGGCGGTCTGGCCGAAGCCGTTCAGGATGTCGATGTACTCGTTGCCGTCCACGTCCCAAAGCCGGGCGCCGGCGGACCGGACGGTGCTGATCGGATAGACCATCTCCTTCCATTCCGCCCGGAACCCGGCCGCCGCGCGCGGGTCGGCCATGGCGGCGCGGTGCTGCTGGGTGAGGCGCTTCGAGCCCGGCGTGCGCGCGGTGTATTGCGCGACCAGCTCGGCCACGTGCCGCCGCTGTTCCGGCCCGAGCTCGTTGGTGGCGGTTTTGCGGCTGGGGCGGAACGCCTCCAGCTGGATCGTGTCGGGCGTGGGGCCGGGCTCGGCCGTTTTGATGGTGACGGCTGCTATGGGCGCTGGCCCGGTAACTGGAACGGCAGCCTCCGCCGGAACCCCGAGCGATTGCAAGGCCGCGAGCTGCCGGCCGACCAGGTCGGACATGGCGGCGAGCTGATCCCGCATGATCGCCTGGACCATCGGGGCGGCGGTGCCGGCGGCGGGCACCAGCACGGGCGCGGCCGCTGCCGGCTGCGTGACAGCATTGGCCGGCGGACCGACGACGCGGGCCGGTGGAGCAGGACTCAGTTCAGCCGCAAGCTCCGCCGGCATTCCGGCGACGATGAATTCGGCCAGGCGCGAGACGGTCTTCTCCGTGCTCAGCAGCCGGCGGAAGGTGACTTTCACTCGGAACTGGCGCTGCACCTGCTGCGCGACCTGGCTTAGGAACAGCGAGTCGAACCCGAGTTCGAGGAATGTCGTGCCCGCGTCGGCCTTGGACAGATCCTCGCCCGACAGGTCGCTCAGGATGGCAAGGATCGACGCGGCGATCTTCGTGGGCAGAGGGTCCGTGCCGGTCTCGGCGGCAATCGGCATCGGCGTTTCGCGCTGGGGCTGCATGGCGGTCGCACTCGCGTTCATATCGGTTGTTTTGTCGGCACTTCGCGCCCGCGCCGGCGCGTCGATCCAGTGGCGGGTCCGCTCGAACGGGTAGGTCGGCAGCGCCACGCGGCGCCGGTCCGTCCCGCGATGCCAGGCGCTCCAGTCCACCTCGACGCCGGCGGCCCAGAGCTGTCCGACGGCGCCCAAGCACTGGTCGCTGTCGTTCGCAGCGTCCGGCCCGTCCAGGCCAGCCTCGCCGGATAATGTCGGCAGCACCGGCATCGAGGAGCCACGCGCCGCACCGTGCCGGGCCATGGCGGTGAGCGCCTGGCCGGGTCCCAGCTCAAGCAGCGCCGGGGTGCTGCCGCCCATCAGGGTGGCAAGCCCGTCGGCGAAACGTACGGGTTCCCGGCAATGCCGCGCCCAGTACTCGGCCGAAATCGCTTGCTCCGGCGTGATCCAGGCGCCGGTCACGCCGGAGACGTAGGGCAGTGTGGGCGCGTGCAGGGGGACCTGGCGCACAATCTCGGACAGCCGTTCCAAAATCGGGTCCATCATCGCCGAGTGGAAGGCGTGCGAGGTGTGCAGCGCCCGGCAGCCGACGCCGCGGGCGGTGAGCGCCGCCGCGAGCTCGGCCAGCGGCGCATCTGGTCCGGCGGCCACACAGAGCGCCGGGCCGTTGATCGCGGCGATCGACAGGCCAGGGCCGAGCAAAGGCAGCAAGTCGTGCTCGCTCGACCGGACGGCCAGCATGCCGCCAGCGGGGAGGCTGCGCATCAGGCGGCCGCGGGCCATGACGATCTGCAACGCGTCTTCGAGCGAGAACACGCCGGCGATGCAGGCCGCGACGAACTCGCCGACACTGTGGCCGATCATGCCCGCGGGAGTGATGCCGCGGTCCATCAACGTTTTGGCGAGGGCGTAGCCGACGCTGAAAATGGCTGGCTGAGCGATCTCGGTTGAGCGCAGGTTTTCCTGTGAACCCTGGCCGGTGAACAGCAGGTCGCGAAGATCGTGGCCCAAACCCGGTGCGAGGATGTCCGCGCAGACGTCGAAATGGTGGCGGAACCCTGGGTCGTCGCGATACAGGCCGCGCGCCATGCCGGGGAACTGCGATCCCTGGCCCGGGAACATAAACGCGACCGGGACCCTCGCCGCGGCAATGCGGGACGGTATCGAGGTGTCGCGCAGCGCCGTGATGGCGGAGGCTTGGTCGTGGCAGACGGCGGCGAAGCGGTGGTCGAACCCGCGCCGCCCGGCCTGCAGCGTATGGGCGACATCGACGAGGTCGAGCTGCGGGTTGGCTTCGATGTGGCGAGCAAGATCAGCGCGATACCGCGCCAATGCAGCGGCGCTGCGGGCCGAGACGGTCAGGCACTGGCGCGACGTCGTCGTCGCGCGCGGGATGGGGAGCGGCGCCTCCTCCAGCACCACGTGCGCGTTGGTGCCGCCGACGCCAAGCGCGCTGACCCCGGCGCGCCGCGGCGCTGCACCCCGGGGCCAGGCTACCGGCTCGGCGCTGACGCGGAACGGGCTGCCGGCGAGGTCGATGCGCGGATTGAGCGCGGTGAAGTGCAGTGTGGGCGGAATGTGCTCCCGGCTCAGGCACAGCGCCGCCTTGATCAGCCCGGCCACCCCGGCGGCGACATCAAGGTGCCCCACGTTCGGCTTGACCGAGCCGAGCACGCAGGTCGCGCCCGCTTGGGCCGGCCCAAAGGCACGCACCAGCGCCGCCACCTCGATCGGGTCGCCGAGCGGCGTCGCCGTGCCGTGGCATTCCACGTAGCCGATCGTCTCCGGCGCGACCCCGGCGGCGGCGTGGGCCGCGCGCACGACGTTGACCTGGCCGTCGATGCTCGGCGCGGTGAAGCCGATCTTCCCCGCCCCGTCGTTGTTGACCGCCGAGCCGCGGATGACGGCGTAGATGGGGTCGCCATCCGCCACCGCGTCGTCGAGGCGCTTCAGCACCACCACCCCCGCCCCGCTGCCGAACACCGTGCCGGCGGCCTGGGCGTCGAAGGTGCGGCAATGACCGTCGGGCGAGACCATCCCGCCCTCGTCATGCAAATAGCCGCGGCGCTGCGGCAGCGTGATCGAGACGCCGCCCGCCAGCGCCATGTCGGCTTGCCGCAGTAGAAGCGCCTGGCAGGCCTGCGCGACCGCTACGAGCGAGGTCGAGCACGCCGTCTGCACAGTCATGCTGGGACCGCGCAAATCGAGCTTGTAGGACACGCGCGTTGCCAGGAAATCCATGCTCGACCCCAGCAGCGTGGGGTATTCGCCCACCTGGTAGGCGCTGGTGAAATCGGTCACGGCGTCGCGGTCGGCGCAGACGTTGTTCATGAGATAGCTGTTCATGCTGCAGCCCGCGAACACGCCGATCGCGCCGTCATAGCGTGCGGGATCGTAGCCGGCGTCCTCCAGCGCCTCCCACGCGCACTCCAGGAACACGCGGTGCTGCGGGTCGGTCAGCGCGGCGTCCCGCGCACGCATACCAAAGAACCCGGCGTCGAATTGCTCGATATTATTGAGGATGGAGCGTGCCCGGACGAAGTTCGGCGCCTGGCGGATGTCGGGTGGAAAGCTGTCCTCCAGCTCGGCGTCGGTGAAGCGGCTGATTGACTCCCGGCCCTCGACGAGGTTGTTCCAGAACGCCGCGACCGAGTTGGCGCCGGGAAAACGCCCGGACATCCCGATGATCGCCACGGCATCGCCTGGCACATCGGCGGTCCTGTCCCGCGTGGTGCGCATCGCGCGTTCCGGCGCGTTCTCGCCGCGCAGCCGGTGCGACAGGGTGCGGATCGTTGGTGATTCGAAGAGCTGCAGCACGCTGACCGGGGTGTCGAAGCGGCGCGTGATCGCCGCCTGGACGCGCATGAGCTCGAGCGAGGTGCCGCCGAGGTCGAAGAAGTTGGCGTCCACGTCGGTCACCGGCTGGTCCAGGCAGGCGCTCCAAATCTCGGCCAGTGCACGCTCGGTCTCGCCAGCTGGAGCGGCGCGGTTCGCGGCCGGTAATGGCTGCGCCTCAAGGCGGGACAGCGCGGCGCGGTCAACCTTGCCGTTGGGCGTCAGCGGGAACTGCTCCAGCACGACGAGCGACGCCGGCAGCATCGGCGCCGGCATGGTCGCGCGCATGCGGGCACGCAGCGCCGCCTCGGCCGCCGCCGAACGGTCGGCGAGCACGAGGAACGCATCGATCCGCGCCCCTGCGGCATCCTGGCGGCGCGCGACGGCGACGGCGTCCAGCACGCCGGGGATCTCCCGGAGCGCGAGCTCGACCGCGTCCAGCTCCAGGCGATGTCCGTTGACCTTGATCTGGCGGTCCGCGCGGCCGGCAAACTCCAAGTTGCCGTCGGGCCGACGCCGCACGAGGTCGCCGGTGCGATATAGCCGCGCGCCGGGCTGCGTGTCGAACGGGTGGGGGATGAAGGCGCTGGCGGTGAGCTCGGGGCGGTTCAAATAGCCGTCGGCCAGGCCCTCGCCGCCAACGTACAGCTCGCCCATCGCCCCGTCCGGCACCGGTTGCATGGCGTCGTCCAGGATATGCGCCTCGGTCCGCGCGATCGGGGCGCCGATGGGAACGCTGCCGCCCCTAAGTCCCTCGGGCGTGTCCAAACCATTGGACGGAATCGTATAGCAGCAGGTGAACGTCGTGTTCTCGGTCGGGCCATAGCCGTTGATCAACCGGCAGCCCGGCAACTCACGCAGCGCGCGCTCGACATGCGGACGCGACAGCACGTCGCCCCCGGCCAGGAGCTGGCGAAGCGGCCGCAGCGCATCAAGCTGCTCGTCCACCATCAGATGGAACAGCCCAGCGGTCAGCCACAGTGTGGTGACGCCGTGCGCCGCGATCGCATCGCCGATGTCTGCCAGCGAAGGCACGGATTGGGGCACGATCGCCAGCCGCGCCCCGTTCAGCAACGCGCCCCAAATCTCAAATGTCGAGGCGTCGAAGCTGAGCGGGGCCAGGCTCAGGAAGGTCTCGGATGGGCTGAAGCTCGCGAACGGGTTGTCGATGACGAGGCCCGTCACCGCCCGATGCGGGATCATCACGCCCTTTGGCCGGCCGGTCGAACCCGAGGTGTACATGACATAGGCCATGCTCTCGGGGCGGTGCCCGGCCGCAAGCGGGTCGATAGACTCCAGCGCCACCGCTTCGGCCAGGTGCGCAAGGTCAAGCGTCGGACATATCGTGGCAAAGGTGTGCTCCTCTCCATGGGCCCGCGGGCCGTGGGTGAGCAGCAATCGGGGTCCGCTGTCGGCCAGCACCTGATCGAGATGCCCGGCCGGCGCGCGTGGATCGAGCGGGATGAACGCTGCTCCAGCCTTCAAAATGCCGAGCAGGGCCACGATCGTCTCGATCGATCGGTCAAGCAGAGTTGCAACTCGTGCGCCGTCCACGACTCCGTGCCGACGCAGCACACGGGCGAACTGGTTGGACCGGCGGTCAAGCTCGCCATAGCTCAGCGACAGGTCGCCGCAGATCAGCGCCGTTGCGTCCGGACAGCCAGCGCTCTGCTGTTGAAAAACACCGTGCACCGTCATGGGACGCCCGCTTGCAAGCGAGGCGCCGGCAGGATTGACGGAGACTGAATAAGCGGACATGCGGCAGGGTTCGTGAATGGCACAATCATCCTGGTCAGACTATAAGCGTTACGAATTGTAAATAAAACGCAGACAGATGTTTGCGTCTCAGGACGATCGCCAAGCCTATGCTTGAGACCCAGAATTCTTGCAAGTCTAAAAACCGGGGTACGAACGACGGGTCATTCGACAACGGTTTGTCGCAAAATGTGCGGCTAATCGGTAACAGGGCCAAGAATAGTCGCAGCGACAGCAGTATATCCTCGGTTCCGACAAGAGCTTGTGCCGGTCGCTTGGGACGCGCAGATCAGCGGCTGCTACTCACCGCACCATGCGCCAAGGACAACAGCGAGCATGCGGACCGATGACCAACCTGGCCACGATGCCCCACATCCGCATAACCCCGGGCGCGTCACCCGGCGAGGCGCGCTGCTCGGCGCGACGTTAGCACTGCCGGCTACGGCTCCGCAGGCCGCGGCCGTCAGCCGTGCAGACCTGCAGGGTCCGCAATCCATGATCTCGGTGGACCTGTTCATCGACGGCAACGCGGCCGACGAGACCGGGGCAGTACGGCGCGCCATCATGGCCGCGCGCGACTACGGCGGGAGGCTGATGTTCTCCGCGCGAACCTATCGCATCGGCGGCACCTTGGACCTGCCAAGCGGCATCCAGCTTATCGGCGCCGGAGCGGTCGCCGGCGCCGGACCGGACGAGGTGCCGGGCACGGTGCTTCAGCGGATCAGCGATTGCGTCATGCTGCGCATGGCTGGACAGAGCTTCCGCAATGGCGGCCCAATGCGGCACTCGGCGCAGCTCCGCGGCATCCTGTTCGACGGCGGCGACTTCACGAGCGACCTCGCGCAGTTCGTGGCGGTCTCCCGGGTGACCATCACCGATTGCTTTTTCCTGCGCAGCCGCGGGCGCCATTTGCTGCTGCACGAGGTGTTCGACAGCCGCATCGGCAACACCGATTTTGACGGCGGGGGCAGAAGCGGGAGCGGCGGCACGGCGGCGCTGGCGCCTCCGGCCGTGGAGCTGCGGTCCGGCGACGGCTATGAATACACCAACCACGTGCATTTCACCGGCTGTCGCCTCGAAAGCTACCCCGGCACCGCGATCGCCCTCACCGGCGGCAACACCAACAAGATCTATCTCACGGACTGCAAGCTGGAGAGCCTCGCCTCCAACCGGCCGGCATTGACGGCCAGCAACGCCGTGGCTCTGCATCTTGCCGGGGTGCAGATCACCGCACGCGGCGAGGCCGGCGCCACGCTGGACAGTCTGCTCAGCATTCAGGATAGTTCGTTCATCGTCGGCGACCTCATCCTGGAGCATGCCGCCTGGGGCGGCGGCGCTACGCTCGGTGCCTATGTCACTCTCGAGATGTGCCGGGGCGTCGATCTGCAGATCTCGGTCATCGATGGCCAGGATATCCTGCCGCTCGGCTCGTACGTGCGCATTGGGGGCAGTGAGGCGTGCTCGGTCCGCGGGATGTTCCGGCGCGGGCGGCACGTCGAAGAGCGGAGTTGGGTAGCGTGAGAAGCGATAAACATCATCTCCGGCGGCTCGCATTCGCCGGTCTATCCGCGATTATGCTCGCGATCGTCCCCGCCCGCGCCGAGTTCGTGATCGGCAATGGCGACACCCTGGAGATCACGGTGTTCCGGGTGCCGGAGCTGAACCGCCGCGCGGTGGTGGACCCCGACGGCAACATCGCCTTCCCGCACCTCGGCGCCATCAAGGCGGCGGGCCTGGGCCTCGCAGAGTTCCGCGCGGCGCTCACCGAGCAGCTGGCCAGCAAGGACATGGTGCGGCAGCCGGAGGTGTCCGTGGAGCTCGTCGGAATGCGGCCGATCACCGTCAACGGCGACGTCTCCAAGCCCGGCGAATACGCGTTCCGCGCGACGCTCACGGTGCGCCAGGCGATTGCGATCGCCGGCGGCTACGACCTGATGCGATTCCGCTCGACGAATCCGCCGCTGGAGATGCCGGATTTGCACGCAGAGAACCAATCGGTCGCGCTGGACCTCGCGCGTCAGCTCGTGCGCAATGCGCTGTTCCAGGCCGAGCTGGACCACCGCGCCGAGCCGGCGCTTCCGAATGCGGACCAGATCGCGGTGCAGCCCGCAGCGATGGCGCAGATCGTCGAGCAGGAGAAGCAGGAGCTCACTGCGCGGGCCGAGAAACGCGACGCGGACAAACAGGCGGTCGTGCGCCTTCTCGTCCACTCCGACGAGCAGATCGCCGCCCTCAACGATCAGCGCCGCGAGGACGAGAACAATGTGCAGCAGCTCAACGCCGATGTGACGCAGGCCCGCTCGCTGCTGGAGCGCGGCCTGTCCAACATGATTCGGGTGCAGGACGCGCAGCGCACCATCTCGCTGTCCCGCTCGCGCCTGTCGGAGGGGATTGCCAACATCGCGGTGGCCTGGCGCAGCCGCGAGGACCTCATGCGGCAGATTACCCGCATCGACGAGGACTACCGGCTGACCCTGATGCAGGCGGTATCGGACGGGACGCTGCAGGCCCGCAAGCTGCAGGCGCGGCACGACGCGTCGGAGGAGAAACTCATTTATATCGGCGCGCTGCGTTCGTATCTGCGCCAGCGCGGCGGCCGTGACGCCGACCTCGTGGTCTGGCGCTGGGATGGCACGCAGCAGGTCCGGGTGGCCGCCGATGAGGGCACAGTGCTGCAGCCGGGAGATGCCATCGAGGTCGCGCTACGCGTTGAGCGGGACGCGGCGGGCATGGTGTCCGGCAGCTTGCGCTGAGGCGATCGCCGCCTCGTAAACGCGGATTTGCTGGTCCACCACCGTCACAGTGTCGAATGCGGCGCTGCGCACGCGGCAGGCGCGGGACCATGCCGCTCCGTCAAAGCCCTGCTCGACCAATCGGCGTATCAGGGTGGCCAGGGCGTCCGGGTCTTGCGCGGGGAAACACAAACCGGCCCCGGCCGCTCCGATCACCTCGGGGATCGCCCCACCATCGGCGCCGAGGACGGGCACGCCATAGGCAAATGCCTCCTGCACGACACGGCCGAACGGCTCGCGCCAGGCGGAGGGCACCACCAGGAGATCGATGCGGCGGAACAGCTCCGCCGGGGCGGTATGGCCGAGGAACTGGATCGGCAGCCCCGCCGCCGCCGCACGTAGAGCGGCCTCATACTCCGCCCGGCCAGTGCCGGCGATCACCGTCGTCACTGGCAGATCCTGGAGCTGACCCATGGCGGCGATCAGCGTCTCCAGGCCCTTGGTGATGTCGAGCCGTCCGAGGAAACCCAGGCGCAGCGGCGCGCCCGGCGGATGTTCATACCCCATGGAGGCGTAATTGGGATCGGCGGGCGGGTTGGGGTTGTGCACCACCACGCGTCGCCGTGCGTCCGGGAATGCGCCGGCAGCGGCCAGCGGGCGCAGCATGGCCTCGCTGACGCCGGCCGCAACCTCAACGCTGCGGCTCGCGCGGCGGCGGCGGCGGGTGAGCGCACGACAGCCGCCGCACGGCGCGTCGCAGATGTGGCCATCACGGAACATGGCGGTGCGCGGACACACGAAATAATAGTCGTGCAGGGTCTGCACGACCGGCATCCCACGTGCATGCGCAGCGCCGACCGCGGAGGCGGACAGGCCCGCCAGATTGTGCAGATTAACGATATCGGGTTGTATCTCATCCATCACCTGGCCGAGACGCCGGGCCATGAGCGGGTTCCAATCGTCGATCATATGCCAGAGCAGGCGCTGCCAAGCGGCAGGCGGCGCTCGGCGCACGAATGGAAAATAGATGTTGGCGAGCGGCAGGCGCACAACCGGCACGCCGTCGACAATGTCCCGCGTCAGCCGGCCCGCGGGGGAGAGGCACGCGACGGTCACGTCCACGCCGCGCCGCAACAGTTCCTCCGCGAGGACGCGCACGGCCCGCTCGGCGCCGCCGGTTTCATCCGGTGCATACAGCGAATTGACCAGCAGAACCCTCACGCGCGGGGCACCGCATGGGCGATGGGTGCAGGGCGGCGCACGCCGGTGACGCTCGCGAGGCACGCGGCGCAGATGCCGCCGGCGATGACGGCCTCCACCACGAGGGAGGCGAGCGGACCGGCCTGTAAATGCGCGCATAAGCTACGGGCCGCCGTAACCAAGCCGATCAGCAGCGCCGCCGCTGCGACGCCTGGCAGCAATGCGACGACCTGATCGCCGGCGCTGATGCCGAACAGGCGGGTCGTCAGCACGAGATCGATGCCGGCGACGAGCGCCACTGGGGCCAGCCAATACAGCATCGCTTGGGTGGCCGTCGCCGGGGGAAACAGCAGCACCAAGCCCATCGTGATCGTTACCGTGAGCACGCCGGTCGCGAGCGAAGGCCCTGGCCGCCCCTTGGCCGTCTGCAGGTAACGCGCGGTGCTGCGGCAGAAATAGATGCCGGAACCGAGGCTGAGCAGGACGATCTGCACCACGGAACCCTGCCATTGCGGGCCGAACACGACGTGCACGAGGTCCTGGGCGCAGGCGCCGAGCGCCGCGAACACCGGCAGCGTCGTGAGCCCGATCGCCCGCGAGGTGTTGCGGAAAGTGCTGAGCTGCGCCTGCGCGTTGTTCTGCAGGCGGGAGAACAAGGTCAGGCTCAGCCGCCCGGCGGCGCTCGATATGACCGTGCGCAGCGAGTTGACCGTGCGGAATGCGAGGTTCATCTCGCCGATGGTGGCCAGCGGCAATGACAGGGCGACCGTCGAGACGAACATGCGCGTGCAGACCGCCGGGACGAACTGCGCGAGCGTCTCAAGCAGGGCAAAAGCCAGCATCGGGCGCAGCGAAGCGAGGCGGAGCACGGCGCGCGGCCGCCACCCAGAGAACAGCAGCAGCGCCACGGCGACGACCGCCGAGCCGATGAGATACTGGCCGATGAGGCTCCAAGCGCCGTAGCCGCCTGCGGCGAGCGAGACGGCGACGACGCTGCCGGCCAAGCGGCCGGCGAGGTTGATCTCGGCGAGCCGGCGGAAGCGCATCAGACGGCGCAATAGGGCAGCTTGGACCACGGAAGCGCCGGAGAACGCGATGGCGATCCCGGCCCAAGCCAGCATGGGTTGCAAGTCCGGCTGGTCGTAGGCATTGGCCAGCGGTCCGGCTCCGGCGGCGATGGCGATGGCGCCCACGAGGCCCAGCGCGAGCTGGACCCAGAATACGGTGTTCGTCTCCAGGCGGGACAGCCGGCCGCGCTGCACCAGCACGTCAGCAAACAGCGCATCGACCGGAAAGCTCGCGAGCTGAACGATGCCGAGCGCGATCGCAGATAAGCCCATCGCGGCCGGCCCGATCAGCGCGGCGCTGATCATGGTGCCGGCCAGGCTGATGCCGCTCGAGCCGGCGGCATCGATAGCGAGCCATACCGCCGCCCTGGCGAGCCTCCCCCGGGATGCCGCGGTCAAGCTGGTTTGCCGGTCTGGAGGTGAGGAGACGCCGTGCGGTTAATCAAACAGCACGCATCGGCTGGGCGCGGTTGTTGTTCGGCAATTTCATCATTCGGTGTATCCAGCAACGCCAGCACGGCCAGCTCTGTGTTCAATTCAGTATACCACGTCTTCA
This sequence comes from uncultured Alphaproteobacteria bacterium, assembly GCA_963850595.1. Classification (GTDB taxonomy): domain Bacteria; phylum Pseudomonadota; class Alphaproteobacteria; order Acetobacterales; family Acetobacteraceae; genus CAHJXG01. The sequence continues at coordinate 514,622 of CAWKLS010000002.1, forward strand.
CGTATTAGTGAGTCCGGCTTGAGGGACTCCAAGGCACGATGGCTCAGCTCTATAAGGCGTGGGCCTACACGCTTTTTTCGGGGATAGCCTGAGAACAATTGAAATCTAACCGGATTTTAATTATAAGTTAGCCTGATTTGCACAACAATATTTTAGGCCGGTTAGACAGTTGGATGATACCTCGGGCGTGTATATTCCATTGCGGTGCCTGCTTCGCTCAGTGCTGCGGCGGCCCTACCTCTTTGTCGCGCTCGTCATATTGTTTGGGCTTGCCACGACCTTTGCGGTGATGCGGCTGCCGAATACATTTGTCGCGGAAGCCGAGCTGCTTCTGCCAGCCAGCAGCCGGACCGATGGCACACTGGATGCCGCAGACTCACCCCAGGACAATGAAAACGTGCGGACCGAGGTGCTGCTGGTGCAGTCCGAGCCCTTATTGCGTAAGACGGTGCTTAACCTTGGCTTGCAGCTCGATGAAGAATTCGTGGGCCCAGCCGCCTCTGCCGGCAGCTCGCTGCGCGCGACCATCGGAACCTGGCTGCGCGGCGGGGTCGCGGCTCCATCCGGCCCCGATGTAGACACGACGCGCGCCATCGAACAGGTGGGACAGCTCCTGTCGGCGACGCGGCTGGGCGAGACGCACCTGATCCGGGTCAGCTTCCGCTCACGCTCGCCATCGACGGCGCAGGGGGTGGTCAACGCCATGGTCCGCGAATACCTGGCGACGCAGACCGCCACCAAAGTCACGGCGATGCAGGAGATGCAGCAGTTGCTGACCGCGCCGCTCCAGGACCTCAAGGACGCCGCACGCCGCTCGCAGGAGAACCTGGAGCGCTACCGCCGGGCCAATGGACTATTTGAGCTGCAGGACGTCCCACTGATATCGCGGCAGATCGCCGGCCTGACCGAGCAGCTGGTGCTCGCCCGCGCCGCGCGTGCCGAGGCGGAGAGCCGCGCGGAGGAGACAGGGTCGGCGCAGGGCAGCCGCCAGGAGGTCGCGGTGCAGCGGGCGCGTGAGGAGGCGCTCGACCGTGAGCTGACCCGGCTCAAAAACGAATACGACCGGCAGAGCCAGGCGCAGATCCAAGCTAGCGCCCTGCAGCGCGAGGCAGCGACCGACCAGACGCTGCATACCGCCTTCATGGAACGCTCCAAGCAGCTGCAATTGCGGATGCTGACTGAGCGTCCGTCGGCCACGGTCGTCGCCTGGGCCCAGCTCCCGGTGTTCCCAGCCGCGCCGCGTCGCCTGCTGCTGTTGGCGATCGGCGCTCTCGCATCGTTTGCCGGCGCTTTGGCGGTGGTGCTGGTGCTGCCGGCGCCCCGGCGGCGCAGCCTCGTGATGGCCGCGGCGCGATCCGAAAACCAGTGAGCGGGGCCGAGCTCTCGCGAGCCGATGCCGCGACGCTGCACGGGCCGCTGTTCATCAATGGCCGTTTTCTGACTCAGCGGATGACCGGGGTCCAGCGTGTCGCCGCCGAGATCACCGGAGCGATCGACGCCATGGCGGATGGCGCTGGTTGGCCGCCGGTCACCTTGCTGGTTCCACCCCAGGCGCGCGACGGCGGCTACCGGCGGCTCGGGACGCAGGTTGTGGGGCGGCGGACCGGTCAGGCCTGGGAACAATCGGAACTGCCGGTGCATGCGAAGGGCGGCTTCCTGCTGAACTTCGGCAACACGGCGCCGGTGCTGGCAGGAACGGCGCAGGCGGTCGTTATCCATGACGCTGGTGTGTTCGACACGCCGCAATCCTACACGCCGGCATACCGGATTTGGTCGCGTATGCTGTGCCGGGCGCTGGCATGGCGGCGGGCGCGCCTCATCACGGTGTCGCGGTTCTCCCGCGGCCGCATCGGGGCGCGGCTCGGCATCGCGCCCGAGCGGATCGGCCTGATGCGGGAAGGCGCTGACCACATCCTGCGGGTTCGCGCGGACGCCAGTATCCTGGACCGGCACGGCCTGATGCCGGGTAAGTTCGTGCTGTTCGTCGGCAGCCCAGCGCATCATAAAAGCCTGGGCGACCTCGGCGAACTGTCGCGCCAACTTCAGCGGCACGGCATCATCATCGCATGCGCCGGGGCCATCAACCCCGCGGTGTTCGGAGCCGCAGCGGGTGCGCCCATCTTCCCGGCCGCAATGCTCGGCCGGGTGTCCGACGCCGAGCTGCGCGCCTTGTATGAGACCGCGCTGTGCCTGGTGTTCCCCTCCCGCTATGAGGGGTTCGGCCTGCCGCCGGTGGAAGCGATGGCCTGCGGCTGCCCCGTCATCGCCCGGCCCGGCGGCGCCGTCGAGGAGATCTGCGGGACGGCGGCGCTGTATTCCCGGCACCCTGACGGCGCGGACCTGCCCGGTCTGCTGCAACGCTTGCTGCACGAGCCGGGGCTGGTGCAGCGGCTTGCGGCGGCGGGAAGAGAGCAGGTGCGCGAGCTGACCTGGGCGAACGCTGCACGGGATCTTGCAGAGTTAGTCGCGCCATTCACCAGGCCGCGTGGCTGAGCGATGGTGATGAGTGCGGCGACTCGTATCGGCGGGCTATGACCCCGCCTTTGTTCTGCGGCTGCGCACAGTGACCGTCGACATATCGCGGGAACCGGTGGCGTTAATGGGACGGAGCGTGTGCGGCCTAGTTCGAAGTCCTGGCTTTTAAAGGAATGTTTGGTTCCGATAAGTTTACCGCTGGAAATATTTGGAGGGATAATCGTGCTAGAAGCCAAAGTAAAATGATTGATGTCATCGGGTTAAACAAATGTGCCTCAAACATCGAAACGATCAGCACATATAACGCGACGAGGTCTTCTGTGCGCGCAGGGCGTCTAAACGAGCGGCTTGCGCCGAGCAGCAGTACGCCGGTGCACGTTAGACACAGCGGCACTCCGCCGAGAACAGCAAGCTGCAGCAACGCGTTGTGAGTTGCTGCAAATCCAGTAAGCGCGTCCAGAGCCGGTCCGTAAGCAGATCCCATGCCTAGCGGATGGGTGAAGGCGAGCGTCAGCGAGCCTATTGCGGTTTCAATCCGGCCCTCGGAGTTCTCTCCAATGCTGCTGGAGTCGGTGAAGCGCGATAATAGGTTCACCACCTCGTCTTGCCCCATTGCTGCGTCCAATAGCTCGGGCCGTAGTGCAAAGAGCAAAAGAAATCCCAATAAAACCAATATTGCCGTCAGGAATACCCGGAGTGGACGATTAGAAAGCATCCACCATGTGAGCATTCCTACCGCTGCCATCGTCGCCCCACGGGACCTGGTCAGGTAAAAGACTAGCCCGGTGGCGATCCATCCGAGAGCACCGACCAGCGCTCCCCGGCCACCGCATTCATAGGCATAGCCAATTAGGAACGGGACGATGTAGAGCGAAGCAATTGCCGCCCCGTTCGGGCCACCAAACAAGCCTCCGGCGCGGTATTTTCCGCTGACCCAAAAAACGTGCGAGATTGGGGTTCCGAAGGCCGGGCGACCGCCGACCGTAAAGGAAAAATAGTCGTAGCTAAGAAGGACGGTGTCGGCCAGCCAGCCCGAGATCAACCCGAGTAGGACAAGCCGCCGCAATGTCGGGCTGTCTGTGGCGACGCAAAGCCAATAGGCAGCCGGAAAAGCAATAAGCCATCGCACCAAGACCATTTTACTCGGTGGATCGCTGTCCATGAACAATGGATAATAAGCCTCGGCGGCAATCCAACCGAATGAGAGAACCAAGAAAAGACCGAGGACAGCGGCGCTACGGTGCAGCGCAGGGCGTCGGACAAGGGCCGCAGCAAGTGCTGCCACGGATAAGAGGCATGCGACGTCCGAAAGCCGCAGATTGACGCCATAGAGCAGCAATATCGGACACGCACAGGCAAAACCGAAGAGCGACACACCAAAGGCGAGCATACCTCCAAACTTGGGCGTGCTTGTCAGAGCCGGTGATACCGTGCCGGTCGTCATTCACTGAGATCGCGCCGAAGGTGGATGAAATTTGCCTTATTATTTTCAGAAATCGCTTGGCCGAGCACCATAACTCTGTGGCCCAGTCGGATTGTGGGGCGCTCCACGAAATTATAGACGATGACTGACAAACTAATCGAAATCGCCACCAACACAACTGCAAAGACTATGTCCTGCCAAAAACTATTTGGCGGGACAAAATACAGCATAATTTCAAGGCAAATTCCATGGAAGAGGTATAGCGAATAGCTCACGGCGCCAAGTCCTCCGAAGATACGCCCTTTCGGCAGGTTCAGCTTGGCCGCTACGATGAACACAATGAGCGCCAGCCAATAGGCAAGACAGAAGCTGAGTGGGGTGAGGGGAATGTCCGGCTGTTTTGGCGTCAACCATAAGATGAGTGGCATGATGCCCGCCCACACAGCACTTATCGGCGCTATCCAGTTCGACGCCGACAGGTCCCGCTCAAGCCAGCCCCGGCGCATCAACGTGCCGAGAAACATCAAGGCAAGATTTAAAGGGATATTTGCCGGCAGGTGACTGCCGCGCACTGAGGCCATAACCGCCATTGCCAAAGAGAGACTTAGGCCAGCGAGGATCGCGCCAACTAAAGCGCGCCAGTTGGCCAGAAGACGAGTGAAAAAGAGCCCTGCACAGAGCACATAAAAAGCTAGTTCGATAAATAGCGTCCAGTAAGCTCCGATAACATCGTGCTGTCCGAATGCAGCCTGCACCATTGTTACATTTGCGAGAATGCGCGGGGTCGAATAGATTTCATTGGTTAGTAGCGGAAATATGACAAGCGCCAGCGCAAGGGAAAGCCAATAGGCGGGATAAAGGCGGAAAAATCGGCTGATGGCAAAGTTGCGAATCGGGTGCGGTTTTTTGAAACTAAATGGAATGACAAAACCGCTAATCAGGAAAAATAGTGCGATACCAAAACGCCCAGCATTAAAATAATAGAGAAATGCAGGCAATAAGAATGGCGCTAGTGCTGGGTCATTACTAATAATTATTTCTGCTACATGCTGAAATACGACCGCGAGAGCGGCAACTCCTCTGAGTCCATCAAGGTAGCGGACACGCTCTCGTGCCATACTCATATCTGAATTCTCTCTCGTAAGACTTATCAGTTAGCATTATAATATATCATGTTTCTAGATATGATAAATATATTGATCATCAACTTGTACTTTCCTTTCGCATTTCAAGTCAACGATAACTCGTCATCAAATACCTAGATATGGAAATGTGTAAGTTTTTGTATGCGTTCGTCTGAATACTTTCCCCCCTCTATAACCAACCGCAAGAAAATCTAACAAATTATCTGCGTTCACGTTATTGTGAACGAATGAAAAAAGCTTTAAACCTCCGGTAGAAATCGGAGGCAGAGATGTCAGCTCAGTCTGTGACTGTAAACACTAGTGCAAAATTTCTTAACAGTCTTGGTGTTAATACGCACCTCCATTTTGGCATCGCCGCATACGATAACCAGCAGAACGTCCTGAACGACGTGGCTTATCTCGGCTTTACAAAGGTTCGCGACAATCTGCCAGCGCTCGACGGCGCAACACTCGCACCATACGTTGCCTTGGCTGCGCACGGCATTACCTTTGATTTCGTTGCACCACAGGGCACTGTCGATCTCGTCTGGGTCATCTCGCAACTCAAAGGCTTTGCGACGCAACTTCCTGGCACTTTGGCAGCGATCGAGGGAGCCAACGAGGCCAATATCTGGCCCGTTGCCTTTAACGGATTAACCGGCACACTTGCAATTGTAGCTTTGCAAAACGCGCTCTACACAGCCGTCAAAGCAGACGGCCAACTCTCCGCTATTCCGGTTTATAATACGACGCTTGGGGGCGCTGGCCAGGCAGAGTATGCCCAACTCGGCGATCTCTCAAAATCTTGCGACTACGGCAATGCCCACGTCTACCCTCAGGGCGACCAAACTCCAGCAAACTATGTTGCGTCCAGCATTGCATGGCAGGTACTCAACTCGCCGGGCAAGCCGACGGTTATCACCGAAGGCGGCTACTTTACGATGCCGGGTATCACGGGTTGGGAAGGTGTGAACCAGGATGTGCAGGCGCGCTACACGCTTGATTACGTATTGGACGCCGCCGCCCAGGGCGTGCCGGCGACATACCTCTACGAACTGCTTGATCAACGGCCCGACCCGAACAACACCGACCGAGAGCTACACTTCGGGCTTTTTAATAGTGACGGCACGCCGAAACAGGCAGCGACCGCGCTGCATAACCTGACCACCATCCTGGCCGACCCCGGCAATCACGCCGCCACCGGAACCGGCATCGCCTACACCGTGTCGAACATGCCGGCGTCCGGGCACACGATGGAGCTGGTGAAGGCGAGCGGCGCGTCGGAGCTGATCGTCTGGGCCGAACCGAACCTGTGGAACCAAGCGACCGGCACCGCGATCACCGCACCGGTCTCCAGCGTCGTCGTGAACCTTGGCGCCGTCATGCAGTCGGTCCAGGTGTTCGACCCGCTGCTCGGCACGGCGCCTATCGCGCAGCTCGCCAATGTCAGCTCGGTGAACCTCAGCGTCACCGACCGCCCGCTGATTGTCGAAGTCAAGGCGAATGTCGCAACTCATGCAGATACCCTGGCGCTGTGCCTGTCCGAGGACGCCTGGCAGGGCGACGCGCAGTTCACCATCAGCGTTGATGGCGCGCAGGTCGGCGGCGCGCGTAGCGTCTCGGCGCTGCACTCCAGCGGCATGTCGCAACTGGTTTCGCTTACCGGCAATTGGGGTGCGGGAGGGCACAAGCTCGGCATTGCTTTCATCAACGACGCGTATGGCGGCACCGCAGCCACCGACCGCAACCTGTACGTCAGCTCGGCCGCTTTCGACGGCACGACCTATGCCGGCACTTCGGCCAACATGTACGCGAACTCAACGGCGAATTTTTCCGTGGGCGGCAGCGCCGTAACGGGTTCCACGCCGACCGACCGCCTCACGCTGCATCTGTCCGAGGACGCTTGGCAGGGCGACGCGCAGTTCACGCTTACCATCGATGGCCGCCAGATCAATGCGCCGGCTGCGGTGACGACGCTGCATAGCGCCGGCCAGATGCAGGATTTCAGCTTTGCCGGGGCGTTCGGGGCCGGAGCGCATAAGATCGGCGTGAGCTTCGTCAACGACGCCTGGGGCGGCACGGCGGCCACCGACCGGAACCTGTATGTCGGCGGCATCGACATCAACGGGATTCAGGTGGGCAGCGGCGTGACCACGCTGCTGGCGAATGGCACGCAGCAATTCTCCATCAGCACCGTCGCTTAAGGAGGGGCGTTGGCGACGGAGGTGGCGGAACCGCTATCCGAGGGTTGGAAGCCCACCCAGGAACAGCGCGACGCTGTCCCTGCACCAGGCGTCCAGCGCGGCCGCGTCCAGGCTGTGACCTAGGCCGATCGCGCGCGACTGCGGCCCCGCCAGGACCAGATGTTGAAACTGCTCGGCGAGGAACGCCAGCCACGCCGGGTCAGCATGCGGATAGTGCGCGTGCAGCACCCGGCAAAGGCGCTCGATCCCAGTGCGCGCTCCGGCATCCCGCAGCGCCGCAGCGAGCTCTGGAAAGCGCTGGGCCTCGGACACCATCAGGCGGTGCAGCGCCAGCGCCGATGGCGTCAAGGCCACGGCCAGCATGCGCTGCCCAGCCGCCAGCAACGCGGCCTCCAGCGACGGTGCGGCCTCCACGGCTGCGCCAAATCCAGTGAGCCAAGTGCCGATCAGGCGCTGCACCACCGCGAGGAACACCGCCTCTTTCCCGGCAAACCGCGCATAGAGCGTGCGCTTGGACACGCCGGCCGTGGCCGCGATGGCCTCGATGCTGGTCGCCGCGAAGCCGTCCCGGAGAAACAACCCGGAGGCGGCGTCCAGCACGCGCTCGGCAAGTCCGGCCAACTCGGCGACCGTTGGCCGCCCGCCGGTGCGGGTCCGCTCAGTAATAGCGGTAATAGTGCGGGCGGTGGTAGTAGCCGCCCTCACCAACCGGCACAAAGATGCAGCCGCCGAGCGTCGCGGCGATGCCGAGCGCCGCCAAAGCCCGGATCAGTCGGCGGCGAATTTTGGGCTGGGTCTTCATAGAAAGCCTCCGATAACATGAGACGACTCTAACGGAAACGCACCTGGTGCGTTGCATTAGGCTTTGCAAGGGCGGTGCGGCTGTGGCATTCGGAATTGGGAGCGATGCATCGGAAGCACCTCGGCCGCCGCCTGGCCTCGGCTTGACCCGTGGTTTCCCGCACCCTATCCCCGCCGCGACCGGAGACCACCATGAACACCATGCACGCCATACTGATCGCCATCCTCCAGGGGGCGACGGAACTGTTTCCCGTCAGCAGCCTCGGGCACGCGGTCGTCTTGCCGGCATTGGTGAACTGGGCGATTGATCAGCGCTCGCCGGAGTTCCTGCCTTTCCTTGTGCTGCTGCATTTGGGGACCGCGGTGGCTTTGCTGGCCTATTTCTGGCGCGATTGGCTGGCGCTGGCGGCCGGCGTGCTCGGTGTTTCGGGTACGCAGCGCACGCGGGAGAGCCGGCGCGTCCTCATGCTGATCGTCGTCGCCACAATTCCGGCCGTCATCATCGGCTTCGTGCTGGAGAAGTTTGTGCGCGGCCTGTTCGGCTCGCCGGTCGTCGCCGCGAGCTTCCTGATCGTGAACGGCGTCATGCTCCTGGCCGCAGAGCGGCTGCGCACCCGCGCGGTCAACACGCGGCCGATGGCGACCCTGGGCGTCGTCGATGCCGTGGTGATCGGCTTCTGGCAGTGCCTCGCGCTGATCCCGGGCATCTCGCGTTCGGGAGCCACGATCGTAGGGGGCCTGCTGCGGGGCGTGGATCACGCCGGGTCAGCGCATTTCTCATTCCTGATCGCGACGCCGATCATCCTCGGCGCCACCGTGCTCGAGGTGCCGAAGCTCCTGCACGAGACGGTGCCGCCCGGCGTGTTCCAGACCGCGGCCATCGCTGCCGTGGTCGCGGGAGTCGTCGCCTGGCTCAGCACGGCGTTCCTGATGCGCTATTTCCGCACCCATGAGCAGGCGGGCCTAAACCCGTTCGGCATCTATTGCATCGCGTTCGGCGCAATCGCACTCGGCGTCATCCTAATTTAATCGGCTTGATCTAATCGGCCGCCGCACCCTCTCCCGGATGCTGCCCGGCCCGTTGCGGCAGCAGCACGATGCAGGCGACGATGAACGCTGCGAGGAGTTCTGAGGCGTAGAAGCGGCTGAGCGCAAACCCGCCATTGGCCACAGGCTTGTCGAGCAGGTCACCCACCGTGGCGCCGAGCGGCCGGGTGAGGATGAAAGCGCTCCAGAACAGCAGGGTGCGCGATACTCTGGTGTAGAAATACGCCGCCGCGACCACTGCCAACGCTGCGGCAAAGACGAGCGCGCCGCCCTCATAGCCAAGCCCGGTTGTGTCGGCCATCCAGTCGCCCAGCGCCGTCCCCAAGGTCTGCGAGAACAGGATCGTCGCCCAATAGAACGCTTCTATCCGCGGCGACGTGACCGTATTGACCGCTACGGACCCAGCCGACCAGTACCAGACGGCAAACGACGTCATGAGCAGCACGAACAGGATCGACGATCCGCCGGCGTAGCCGATCCCAAGGGAACGGTCGGCAAAGTCCGCCATCGTCGTGCCCGCCGTCGTCGTCGCGATGATCACGATCCAATACAGGAACGGATGGAACGACTTCGCGGCGATCTGGGCCCCAACAGCCAGGACCAGGATGCCGATGAAGATCGCCGAGCTGACCGCATAACCCAGCTGCAGCGACATAGACACCGCGTCCCCGCCGGTCTCGCCCAGCGTCGTCGCGGCGATCTTGATGATCCAGAACCCCAGGGTAACCTCTGGCACTTTGCTTAAGGTGGCCCCGGGCACTTTGCTCAGTCGCGCACGAGCGACGCTGTCCATTCTCGGCTGTCCTTCCGCGGTATTGCTGCAAACGGCTTGATGATGAGCACGCCGGAGCGCATTGGGTTCCCCTCCAGCATATATGGGAGGCAGCATGGGTCCGCAGACCGGCCAATACCTCGATGTCCCGGCGTTCATCTACGGCATCACCCGGGAAATCTGGGAGGACCGCGGCATCGGCGGCAAGCTGGAGAAATATTACGCGGCCGACTGCCTGGTGCGCGCCGCCACCGGGCTCACCGCGGAGAATAGCGGCGTCACCGCGCAGACCTTGCAGACCCTGCACCAGTTCCCCGACAGGCAGTTGGTGGGCGAGGAGGTGATCTGGGCCGAATACGGCGATGGCTCATTCCTCTCGTCGCATCGCCTGGTCTCGGTCATGCGGCATCAGGGCGACGGCAGCTATGGCCGGGCGACCGGGCGGCTGGTGAAGTCCCGCATCATCGCCGATTGCTGGGTCATAAACGAGCAGGTGACCGAGGAGTGGCTGGTACGCGACCAGGCGAGTTTTGCCCGTTGTCTTGGCCTGGAACCGCGTGATTTGGCGCGGCAGATGGTGGCACATGACCTGCGCACCGCTGGCAAGGTTGGGTTTTTCCTGCCCGAGCACGATCGGCCGGGCCGCTATCGCCCGGTGGTGCAGCAAGGGGCGGAGATCGACCTGTATTGCAGCGGCTACCGCCGCATCTGGGGCCAGAAGGACCCTTCAGCGATCCGCGACCTGTACTTTCAAGGCGCCAGCCTCTCAGCACCCGGGGGCGAAATCTTCTACGGCCACACCGACATCTGGGATTGACCCGGTTCGGTGGACACCCTGAAGCTTTCACGCGAGGTGTCCCTTATGCCCAAAAGCCGCCCACCCTATTCCCCTGAGTTCCGCCGTCAGATGGTTGATCTGGTGCGTGCCGGACGATCTCCGGACGACCTGGCCCGCGAGTTCGAGCCGACGTCGCATTCGATCCGCGCCTGGGTCGCCCTGGCCGACAGGCAGGAGGGCCGCCGGGAGGAGGCCGCTCCTGGCCTGGCCACGGCCGAGCGCGACGAATTGGCCCGGCTGCGCCGTGAAGTGCGCCAACTGCGGCTGGAGCGAGATATCTTGTCAAAAGCCGCGGCCTGGTTTGCCCGGGAGACCGGGACGCTGCCGTCCGGGTCTTCCGGTTCATGAGCGCAAACCAGGCCTTCTTCCCGATTGCCCCCATGGCCCGCGTGCTCGGCGTGTCCAAGGCGGGCTACTACGCTTGGCTGCACCGGTGCCCGTCCGCCCATACCGTGGCGGACGCGGCGCTGCTGAAGCGCGTTCGGACCGTGCACGCCAGCTCGCGCCAAACGTATGGGGCGCCGCGCGTCCATGCCGATCTGCGGGCACAAGGAGAACGGCACGGGCGCAAGCGGATTGCGCGCTTGATGCGCGATGCCGGGTTGGTCGGCGCCTGCCACCGGCGCGGCGGCCCCACCACGACGCAGCGGGACAAGGAGGTCCGGCCTGCGCCCGACCTGGTGGACCGCAACTTCACAGCGTCAGGGCCGAACCAGCTATGGATCGCAGATATCACGTATCTGCCGACTGCGGCGGGCTTCTTGTATCTGGCCGTGGTGCTTGATGTGTGGAGCCGCAAGGTCGTCGGCTGGTCCATGGCAAACCACCTGCGGGCCGAGCTGGTGCTGGACGCGCTCGAGATGGCCGTAGGCCAACGGCGGCCCAAGGATGTCGTACATCATAGCGATCAGGGCAGCCAATATACGTCTCTGGCGTTCGGCAAGCGATGCAGCGAGGCGGGTGTCCGGCCGTCGATGGGCTCGGTCGGCGACGCGTATGACAACGCCATGGCTGAAAGCTTCTTCTCAACCCTCGAAGCCGAGCTGCTCAGCCGCCGCCGGTTCGCGTCGCAGGCCGAGGCCAGGATGGCCTGCTTCAGCTACATTGAAGGCTGGTTTAACCCGGTGCGGCTGCATTCGGGACTAGGATACCGGTCACCCATGACCTATGAAGCCGACATGCAGAGCGTCATGGCCGAGACGTAGCCCGTAAGCCAACAAACCGTCCACCGAACCGGGTCAATCCCAATCGACCGCTTCTATCTCGGCTACCTCGCCGCCTTCCCGGACGCGGTTTTAACCATCGAGAGCGCCACGCTCAACCACGGTGGCGGCCAGGCGTCCCGGGTCGCCCTCCGCTGGTCGCTGCGCGGCACCCATTCGGGCTTCGGCCATTTCGGTGAGCCGACGGGCGCCCCGGTCTATGTCATGGGCCTGAGCCACGCGCAGATCGTGCAGGGCCGCATCCAGCGTGAGTGGCTGGTGACGGACGAGGTGGTGATCTGGAAGCAGATTGAGGCACACCTCGAAAGCCGCGCCGGGGCGGGGTAGTGAGGTGGTCCGCTTAAAAAGTGAGTCGGATTGACGTACACGCCTGGAGGAAGGTGACCCTGAGCCATGACAGCAAAAACCGACGGATGGCTTGGGGAAGCGAGGCTTGGGTTGCGAGTCGACGAGCCCACCAAGACTCTGATCGAACGGGCGGCGCAACTCGAACGGCGCAAACTGACGGGTTTCTGCATGACCGCGCTTACGGATGCTGCCCCGCGGACGATTGCGGACGTGAAACGCTCGTTCTGTCTGACCGGGACCGCGCCGTTTTTTTCGCCCTGGTCAACCCGCCAGCCCCAGCGAACGGTTGCAGCGCGCGTTCGAGAGTGCCAGCACGGTTGGATCGTCATTGGTCGTCGTCGATGCGCTCGATGGGTCGGCAGCCGGTTTTATGCGGTGCTTGGGTTCATATAATTACCCGGCCCGCACCAGTTCGTGCTGCCGATGGGCCTCGCGGACGACAGGGCTGAATGTTGAGTTTCGCATTCGCGTTACTTGCAAGCGTTCCGACAACCCGTTCGGCACGAGGCTGTCACCCATCTCTTAGGAACAGATCGTCACCCATCTGTCCGGTATGCACATATTGGCGCCTGGCGGAGAGAGTGTCCGTTACACCTACGTTTTGTAGCGTCTCAGACCATCGCAAAAAACCCCGTATCTATTGAGGTTTACCAGCCTTTGGTTCTGGTATCGTCCCATAACATGTGGCACAATCGCCGTCTTGGATGTGGACCGGCTCACCCATGCGGGGAAGTGCCACAGTGCGGACGGGTAAGCTAACGGCGCTGGCGGTGCGAAAGCTGACGGGGCCCGGGCGCTACAGTGACGGCAGCAATCTCTACCTGTTCATCAAGCCGAGCGGCGCCCAGGTGTGGACCTTCCGCTTCACCATGCCGGGTCAGAAGCCGCGGGAGATGAGCCTCGGCAACGAAGCGGACGTGACGCTCGTGGAGGCCCGCGACCGGGCACGAGATGCCCGCCGGGTGATCGACGCCGGGCGCGATCCGATCGACGCGCGGGAACAGGCGCGGCAGGAAGCTGCGGGGCAGGGCATGACATTCCGCGAAGTGGCGGGCCTCTATATCGCAGCCCATCAGGACGGCTGGCGCAACGCCGTTCACCGGGCGCAATGGACCTCGACCCTCGATGCCTATGCGCATCCTGTCCTGGGCGATTTGCCAGTGGGCAAGGTGGCGGTGGGCAACGTGTTGCGGGTGCTGGAACCCATGTGGCGTGTGACACCGGAAACGGCGTCACGCCTGCGGGGCCGGATCGAGGCGATCGTTGACTACGCGACGGCGCGGGGCTGGCGCACCGCGGAGAACCCGGCCCGGTGGAAGGGGCACCTTGCTAACCTGCTGCCCAAGCGCAGCAAGATTGCGGCCGTCAAGCACCATGCGGCGCTGCCCTGGGCGGAGTGTCCAGCTTTCATGCGGGCGCTCACCGGGCAGAAAGGGACGGCTGCGCTGGCCTTGCGGTTCACGATCCTGACCGCCGCGCGCACGTCCGAAGTAACCGGCGCAACCTGGGGCGAGGTGGACCTGGCCGCGAAGGTCTGGACCGTGCCCGGGGCCCGCATGAAGGCCGGGCTCGAGCATCGCGTGCCCTTGTGCCTGGCGGCGCTGGCGGTGCTTGCAACGATGCACACCCCGGACGCCAAGCCGGCCGATCCGGTGTTCCCCGGCGGCAAGGCAAAGGGCGGCCTGTCCAACATGGCGATGACGGCGGTTCTGCGCCGCATGAAGCGGGCAGACGTGACCACGCACCGCTTCCGGTCCAGCTTCCGGGACTGGGCAGCGGAGATGAACCCGGCGCCGCGGGAGGTGGCGGAGGGCGCACTGGCGCACACGCTTCGGGATCGGACGGAGGCAGCCTATCGCCGTGGCGATCTGCTGGACCGGCGGGCAAAGCTGATGGGGGACTGGGCTGCCTTCCTGGCCCGGCCGGCAGACGCTGGCGCCGTTGTGGCGATCAACGCCCGGCGCAAGGCCGCGGAGTAGGGCGGAGCGCAACAGGATCGAGAGAACATCTAGGCCCGGCGGTTCCGGGCAACATGGGCGGCCCGGCGGGTGCGGAAACACCCGACCCGGGCCTAACCCCGAACATGGAGCTGACCCATGCACAAGGCTGACAAAGACGGTAGCACGCCGGACCCGGACCGTAAGACCGAGCCGGATCGGGAAGCACCCCGCATCCCGCCCGCGCTAACGAAAGCACCGGCCCCTGTGCGATCGATCGGCCGCGGCAGCTACGTGACCCCAAAGCCCCAGCGCCGCCGGCCAAATACCTGCCGCCCGCGCCGACAGGCTACACAACGTTGGCTGCCGCCCCTAACCTCCTGTTATCTAATGCGGACGCCTGGGGCATCCCACCCGGCCAGTTGCCTGCCCCGGCGGACATCCGTGCCCATGTCCAAGTCATCGGGGAGGAGCTAGCGGCAGGAAACGGGCGGGCGGTCGGGATCCACTCCGGCAACGGAAAATTGGTGTCGGCTCCTGCGGAGACCTGGCGCACATCCGGCCGTCTTAACGGGAAACAGGAAAGCGCGGTTTTCCTGGCGCTCAATGGCGAGGCGATCCGCTTCCCCTTCCCCCTCCGCTGGGGGTCATTTAACTGCTACGTCATCCTATCCTGCCGGACGCTGTCGCTGATGTTCGGCGCGGCGAACCCGCCTGATGAGCCGCCGTCATCCGTGCTGGACAGCATACGAGAAGTTCAGGGCAGCGACTGGGAGGCGCCGCGGACCGAAGCCAAGGTGACAAAGCCTGCGAAAAAGCCGCGGGTGCCGCGGGATGCGCTGTTTCGCTGGTGGGTAGCATATCGGGCGGGGCATCCCGACCCGGATAAACGACCCGATAAAGCCGCACAAAAGGCAGCCGCAAAAGCGCATTTTCACGACAATGCCCCTCCGACGGAACCGACTATGCGAGGGCTCTGCGCCCATCAAAGCACGCCACCTGAATGGCAAGAATCTGGGCGGCGGCCGAAATCGAACTGAAAATCGGACCGGAAATCGAAATCGGATTTTGCAACATTTTGATTTCCGATTGCCTGGTTTCCTACGCACATACCGCAGTGTCCTGGCCGTTCCTCGCAATCACGCCGGGACACAGCCGGAGCCCGGGCATGTTGGCCGATCTTCAAACCAATGGGCGGAGCTCGCCTGCCCCCTATGCCTTCACCATCGCGGATGCGGTGACTTATTCGGGGTGCAGCCGTTCCCGGCTGTACGATGCCATTAAGGCCGGTGAGCTGGACGCGCGGCAGGTAGGTCGGCGAACCCTGATCGTCGGCGAAAGCCTGCGGGCCTTTCTCGACCGGCTGCCATCGACCGGCGCCCGGCCCCGTCCCGCCCCGCCCCGCCCCGCGAAAAGCCGCTTGAACGAAAAACCCCGGCGCTAGCAGGCACCGGGGCGGATCGTTGGGCACTGCGGAACTTCACGCCCGCAATCTACCCTCCGGCGCCGCGCCGTTCAACGCCTGCCTCACCTTTACACCGATGAGGCACTATGACCGACACAATCACCAACTCGCGTTCGTTCGAGGTTCTCGACTGGCGCGGCGTATCGAAAACTGGGATTGACCCGGTTCGGTGGACGGTTTGTTGGCTTACGGGCTACGTCTCGGCCATGACGCTCTGCATGTCGGCTTCATAGGTCATGGGTGACCGGTATCCTAGTCCCGAATGCAGCCGCACCGGGTTAAACCAGCCTTCAATGTAGCTGAAGCAGGCCATCCTGGCCTCGGCCTGCGACGCGAACCGGCGGCGGCTGAGCAGCTCGGCTTCGAGGGTTGAGAAGAAGCTTTCAGCCATGGCGTTGTCATACGCGTCGCCGACCGAGCCCATCGACGGCCGGACACCCGCCTCGCTGCATCGCTTGCCGAACGCCAGAGACGTATATTGGCTGCCCTGATCGCTATGATGTACGACATCCTTGGGCCGCCGTTGGCCTACGGCCATCTCGAGCGCGTCCAGCACCAGCTCGGCCCGCAGGTGGTTTGCCATGGACCAGCCGACGACCTTGCGGCTCCACACATCAAGCACCACGGCCAGATACAAGAAGCCCGCCGCAGTCGGCAGATACGTGATATCTGCGATCCATAGCTGGTTCGGCCCTGACGCTGTGAAGTTGCGGTCCACCAGGTCGGGCGCAGGCCGGACCTCCTTGTCCCGCTGCGTCGTGGTGGGGCCGCCGCGCCGGTGGCAGGCGCCGACCAACCCGGCATCGCGCATCAAGCGCGCAATCCGCTTGCGCCCGTGCCGTTCTCCTTGTGCCCGCAGATCGGCATGGACGCGCGGCGCCCCATACGTTTGGCGCGAGCTGGCGTGCACGGTCCGAACGCGCTTCAGCAGCGCCGCGTCCGCCACGGTATGGGCGGACGGGCACCGGTGCAGCCAAGCGTAGTAGCCCGCCTTGGACACGCCGAGCACGCGGGCCATGGGGGCAATCGGGAAGAAGGCCTGGTTTGCGCTCATGAACCGGAAGACCCGGACGGCAGCGTCCCGGTCTCCCGGGCAAACCAGGCCGCGGCTTTTGACAAGATATCTCGCTCCAGCCGCAGTTGGCGCACTTCACGGCGCAGCCGGGCCAATTCGTCGCGCTCGGCCGTGGCCAGGCCAGGAGCGGCCTCCTCCCGGCGGCCCTCCTGCCTGTCGGCCAGGGCGACCCAGGCGCGGATCGAATGCGACGTCGGCTCGAACTCGCGGGCCAGGTCGTCCGGAGATCGTCCGGCACGCACCAGATCAACCATCTGACGGCGGAACTCAGGGGAATAGGGTGGGCGGCTTTTGGGCATAAGGGACACCTCGCGTGAAAGCTTCAGGGTGTCCACCGAACCGGGTCAATCCCAAACCACCTTGCGAGGCTTTGCGACGGTCCGGCAGCCGTCTGGCATGATCCTAACCGACATCGCTGTTCACGAGCGCGACGCAAAAGCCTGGGCCAGCCCGCCGTCCAAGCCGATGTTCGACCGCGACGGCCGGCAAATGCGTGACGGCGACGGCAAGCCACGCTGGAGCCCAGTCGTTACATTCACCGATCGCCAGGTCCAGACTGTGTGGTCTGATGCGGTGATCGCTGCACTTCGGGCGTCGCACCCGGACGCGTTGACTTGAACGCCCTCGACCGGCTGCGCGTCGACCGCGGGGCGGCGCACCTGCACGCGCTGGGCCCGCGCCCAACGGCGGAACTGCTGGCCTCGCTGGCGGACCGGATTGGCGCACAGGCGCTGCTCGGGCTTCTGGCGGGATACGAGAAGCTGACACCGGCCACCGTCCGGGCGCTGGGCGGCGATCGGTTTCCACCGCGGCCCCTGCACATCGTGGAGCGCAAAGCATGATGGGCATTCCCGACTGCGTCACGGTGCTGCGCGCCCGCGGCGGAGTGCGCCTAGCGAAACGGCTGCATCCGGATGGGCGAATCGATAACTACGATGACGCCCGTCTCCTGGACGCGTTCGCGATGCCAGTTCCGGACTTGGTCGCGATTCAGACCCTCTTGCGCCGGCTGCTGTCCCGGGCGGACTGCTGTGTGATCCGTGGCGAGTTGCTGGCCGGCGACCGCGCATCCGGCATCCGACGTCTACTGCACCCTGACAAGGCGACCGGCGACGCGGCCACCTTCCGCGACGTGCCGCGGCGGTGGCTGGCGCTGGACGCGGAGGGGGTGCCGCTGCCGCCGGACATCCCAGCGGCCGACTTGGCCGGATGCGCCAGGGTGGCGCTTGCCAAGCTGCCGGCCGAGCTGCACGGCGTTGCGCACATCGTTCAGGCCACCGCCGGCCACGGGCTGAAACCGGACATCCGACTGCGCCTGTGGTTCTTCCTCGACCGTCCAACCTGGGGGCACGAGCTGAAGCGATGGATGCGCGGCACCCCGTGCGACCCCAGCGTGTTCGGTGCCGTGCAGGCGGTTTTCACCGCAGCTCCGGCGCTGGCCCACAACATGGTGGACCCGCTGCCAGCGCGGCTGCTGGCGCTGCCCGGGCGGCCCGTGGTGGCAGTTCCTGCCCCGGAGCTGCTTGCGCCCCTCCCGTCGACGCCGCGGCCCGCGCGCCCTGCTGTCACTCTGCCGGAGCGAGCCGGGGCCTTTGTGCGGGCGGCGTTGGTGCGGGCAGCAGTCCGCATCAGCACCACGCAGCATCCGGGCCGCCACCCCATGATCGTGGGCGAAACGGCACGCTTGGCCAGGTTCGTCGGTCCGGGGCTGCTCACGGAAAGCGTCATCGCGGAGGTGGTGCGGGAGGCCGCGCGCATGGCCGGCAAGAACGATGCTGGGGAGGTGGGCGCCGCCATCGCGTGGGGCCTGGCGAACCCATGGAATGCGGGCCCGCTGCCGGGAGATGGTCGGAATGGTTGATGGAATGGATGCGGCCCGGATGCTGGTTGATGCGGCGCTGGGAGGCCGGATGCCCTCTGGCATAGCAGGCAAGGGCAAGATCCGGCTGTTGGTGCGCCCGGCGGACCCAGACGTGACGGTGAACGAACTGCGGGACGCGCTGGGGGGAGCGGGCAGGATGTATGACCGCGGGATGCCGGTTCGCCTGGCACACGATCAGCAGCAAGGCGGCGCCGTCGCACATCCTATGACGCCTGAGGGCGTGATCCGCGAAGCGCACGGTTGCTGCCGACCCTATGTAATACGCGAACGCAAGGAGAACGTGTTTGAGCGGGATACAGCGCTGCCGAAGGGGACGGCGCTGATGTACCTCGACATGCGGGGAGAGTGGGGGCTTCCGCCATTGAACGGCATTGCATCGGCGCCTCTGCTAGACGAAGCTGGCAGCATCCACGCACATGAAGGCTACGACGTCGGCACCGGCATGTGGTGCGAACACGTCCCGCCGGACCTGGCTCTGCTGGTGCCGTCACATCCGACCGAGACGGAAGCGAGAGCGGCTTTGCTGGTTCTGCGGCATCGGCTGCGGACTTTCGCGTTCGCGGATGCCTCGACCGTGCGAGAAGCCGGGCAGGCCGTGCCCGTGGTGGATATGGGACAGGACCCCGGGGCGGATGAAAGCGCAGCGTTGGCGGCGTTGCTGACCGCCGTGTGTCGTCCGTCGCTGCCGCTGGCGCCGGGGCTGCTGGTGCGGGCGGCACCGCTGTCTGGTTCTGGCACCGGCAAAGGGCTGCTGGTGCGGGTGTTGTGCGCCATCGCATTCGGGCGGGCGCCTGCCGCGGTGACTGCGGGGAGCACGCCGGATGAGTTGGATAAGCGGATCGGCGCCGAGCTGATGGGGGGTGGGCCTGTGGTGTTCCTGGACAACCTGAACGACACTGCGCTGCGCTCCGACGCGCTGGCGTCTGCCATCACGGAGCGCCCGGCTCGGGTGCGTGTGCTGGGCAGGTCGCTCATGGTGCCGCTGAACGCTTCCGCCTTCATCGCCCTGACCGGCAACGGGTTGACGGTGCGGGAGGACCTGGCACGGCGGTTCCTGGCTGTCGAGCTGGACCCGCGCATAGAGGACCCGGAAACCCGGCGGTTCCGCGGTGACGTGCTTGCGCAAGCGCTGGACCAGCGGGCGGACTTGCTGGCAGCGGCATTGACGGTGTGGCGGTGGGGGCGGCACCTCGAGGCAGCCGCCGAACTGCCGGCCGGACTGCCACTGGGGAGCTTCGGCGCTTGGTGCCGGTGGGTGCGCGACCCCCTGCTGCTGCTTGGCTGCCAGGACCCTGCAAAGCGAGTTGCGGAAGCCAAGGCAAGCGACCGGAAACGGCAGAATGTGGCGGAGCTGTTCAACGCTTGGCACCAGGCGCACGGGCCGGCGCCGATGAAGGCCGCCGATTTGGCGGAGCCGGTGTTGCGGCTGATCGACCCGCAAGGCCGCGGACGTCAGTTCGTGGCGGCAGCGCTGGGCCGGCTGGACGGAACCCGGACCGGAGGGTTCCTGCTGACGCGGCAGCACGCATCCGGTGCCTGGGGAGCTGCAACCTACGCCGTAACTGCGACCGTCCGCAGCCAGGACGGTAACGGTGCGGGCGAGAATTCAAAACCTGCGGCGGGAGAAAACCATAGGGGGCATAGGGGTCATAGGGACCCAGACACCCCCTATGCCCCCTATGACCCCTATGGTTTTTCCCCAAACTTAAAATCAGATGACGAAAACGCGCCTTGGAGCGGGACGGTATGACGCCTGCTTTAGCGCTGGCGGAGCTGCACGCGGCAGGCGTCCGGGTTCGGCTGCAAGATGACGGGAAGGTACGACTGGGCGCCTCCGCACCGCCGCTATCCGTATTGCTTGCTCTGGCCCCGGCGCACCGGGACGGCATCGTGGAGCTGCTGCGGGCCGAGCGGGCAGCCGAACCAGCGGCCCGCCCCTTGCCCGGCGTGCCCGCAGCATGGTGCGAGGGTGTGACCCGCCTCGCCGCCCTC
Organism: uncultured Alphaproteobacteria bacterium; assembly: GCA_963850595.1. Lineage (GTDB taxonomy): Bacteria > Pseudomonadota > Alphaproteobacteria > Acetobacterales > Acetobacteraceae > CAHJXG01. The sequence continues at coordinate 535,228 of CAWKLS010000002.1, forward strand.
GACCCGCCCGGTGGCATCGCACCGGCCCGCTGGACAGCCCTCCGCGACCTCGACCGACCTGCTGCAAAGCCACGATGCGGCGCTGCACCAGGTCGGTTGGGATGCCCTCGACCTGTTCGGGCTGCACCGGCGCGCTCCGGCCACGAATCCGGCCGGCCGGGGCCTGGCGTGGCTGCTGGGCGTGGCTGGCGAGGTGCTGGACGTGGCGGCCGAAACGGTGGGGATGCGCCGCGGGCCAGACGGGGCGCGGCTGGCCTTCCGGCGCGGGTGTGCGGCGGCGCGGGCCGGCGTGCTGCCCGCCTGGGCGCTTAACGGCAGAAACTGCGCCAGCCGAGCGGATCGTAACAACGGCATTCAACTGCGGAGAACGCAGACGTGAGCAAGCCGGAGAAGGCCAACGCCCGCAAGGCAGACGCCACGCCAGAGATGACCGTGGACGAGATGGTCCGGCTTACAAAACTCACTCCCGAGGATGCCGTTCGCATGCAGTATCGCGCCGAGGAGGGGCGCCAGGCCGTTGCCCGCATGAGAGCTAGCGGCGATCGTATCGGGGCGCTGGTTGAGGGCGTCATGGCCGACAAGCTCACGCACGATGCGGCGCTCGCCCTCGACCCGGTAATGCACACTACCGGCCGCGTGACCGTGGGCAACGGCGGCGAGATTGCGATCGGCACAAAGGCCATGGCCCCGTTCGTGGACATGGTGCGGGCCCACCCGGATATGCTGGTGATCGACGCCAGCCGGCAGCGGATGGAGCTGGCGAACAAGGCAGGCGCGCTTTCAATGGCGCTGGACGCTTCGGCGACGATCACGGCCGCGAACAGCCTAGAGAAGATGCTGATGCACGAGGCCGCTGCAGCACATGTCGTCGCAATGGAGTTTCAGGCCGAAGCGCGGGACGTCCTGCGGACGTACAAGCGGTCTGGCTACACCCATTCGAGCCTTAGAACCTGTTTGAGTGACCCGTTTGCGCCTCGACCTCATCTCTGCGTGTTGGAGATCACGAGTGTCCGCCGGGACGGGCGGATGGGAGCAGGGATGTGGACTGAAGCGCATCGGGCACGCCATGAGGCGGGCCTGAAGGAGATGGTATCGACCTGCGCGGTCGAGGAGATGGCGCGGTGGCTGGAGCGGGCAGACCCGCCGCGCAGCGAGAAGGCAACGCCTGTGTTGCCGGTCATCAGCGCGATTGCCTGGCATTTGCGTGTTGGCGGACCCTGGCGCGCTCTGCCCGGTGACTTTCCAGCATGGCGGACCGTGTACGGCTGGTTCCGCAGATGGCTGGAGCTTGGGTTGTTTGACCGGCTGCTGTGCGACGTGGCCTGCTTGCGGCGTCGTGCTGCGGGCAGGAAGCCCGAACCCACGTTGGGCATCATCGATACGCAATCGGTGAAATGCATCCCGGTCCGTGGCCCACGCGGCTATGACGCCGCCAAGAAGGTGCTGGGCCGCAAGCGCGTCGCCCTGGTCGACGCCGACGGCACCTGGCTCGCCGTTGCCGTGGTGCCGGCCTCTACCCAGGAGCGCGACACGCTTCCCGCGCTTGACGTCGGAAAGGCAGAATGGCCCAGCCTGCGCGAGGCCATCCTCGACGGCGGCTTTGTCGCCGAGCGCTGCCGCGATTGGTCGAACCGGCACGGCATGCGCCACCATGTTGTCGAGCGCGATCCCGGGCAGAAAGGCTTTGTCGTGCTCGAGCGCCGCTGGGTGGTGGAGCGCTCTTTCGGCTGGCTCGCGCACTGGGGCGGGCTGCTGCGCGACCGTGCCGGGCGCCTCGACGTGTCGGCCGCCCGCGTCGCGTTCGCGGCCATCCTGTCCGGCGTCGAAGCCCTGCTCAACCCCATGCCAGTCTACGCCGCCGCAAGTTGAAGTCACTCAAACAGGTTCTTAGCATCGAGGCGGCGCGGCTGTTGAACGCCTCCAGTCGGACGATGGACACCTACCAACATGCGCTTCTGACCCTTGAGCGAATGCGCAATGGCGGCAAGCAGACGGTTGTGGTGCAGCACGTCACGGTGGCGGACGGCGGCCAGGCGGTGGTGGCCGGACAGGTCAAAGCGGGAGCGAAGCGGCGGCGGCGGGGGGTGGTCAGCGATGGGGGGTGATGCAGAACACAGCGACAAGCCCATGCATCGGCTCGCACAGGCGCGTGCGGCGCCGCGGTGCCCGGACCCGGAGCGCGACACCGTGCCGATCCGCGGCTATGCCGAACGGGCGGTGCCGAATGCATGGCGGCGCTTCACCCGGTGCCCCACCCGGTCCGGCGAATGGCATGTGGAAGCACGGGTTGCGGTCTGCTGAGGTGGTCGAGCGGCGTCGAGTAGCGTTGGCGAGGGAGCGGGCGTTGCGACTGGCTATTGAGGGATTGTCACGGCTGGCCGGCAAGCGATAGCTTAATGTGCGCTTGAAATGAAAGTCATGCTTGCCAGCGAGCTGAAAAAGACCTCTTGCCGGCCGCATCAATCTCGAACGGGCCGGGAAATGACTGGAAATCGATATGTCGAGAGTCTTGGCGAACCGGTTACACTCAACACAGCAACTGCCCACTAGGACGCCCAAATGCTCGGATTTTCTGCGCAGCGAAGCGAGCATCATGTAGCTAACGGAACCTGAAGGCAGTAGGTTTTCTCTATTTAGGACGGAAATTCTTATGGTTGATCGCAAATCATTGCGGGTCATCGAGAAGCCTACATCCGAAACTTTCTATGCGAAAGGTTACCTAGACCGCAACCTAGACCTCGCCGCTCTCAAGGCGCGCCAACTTGCCTTCGACGAGAGAGATCATTTCGAGAAGCACGGCAAGGCAGAAGGCCGGACTCAGTTCACGAAAGAGTTCGGACTGGATCGATCTGCCTTCAATAGTTCCAGATACCGGCTTTTTGAGCCGCTATTTAATAGGGCCGTGACGTTCTTGGAAGAGGATGGTGCATTTCCGGTTTCAACCGTTCCTGAAGCTCTTCAGCTATCAAGCTACGATGGTGAGTCTGCTCACGGTTTGTTTTCATATATCGAGCGCGACGCGCAGCAGAACCCGCAGAAGTTATACATGGACTTAGGGTGCGGGTTTCAGAATGTTATTTACCATAACTGCCTGCTAGTGGAAGTATATAAATCCGAAACGGCGGATATAATCATTGAGCCGAACAAAATGTTACCTTTCAACAATGACTCTTTCGACGGGGTTTCATGCGCTGCAGTACTTGAGCATGTTAGGAGACCGTGGGAGGTAGTCTCGGAGATTTACAGAGTGTTAAAGCCAGGAGGTAGGGTATACATTGATTGGCCATTCTTGCAGCCGTTTCATGGCTACCCAAGCCATTACTACAATGCGACGTCGGCTGGGCTCACAGCGATGTTCGAGGACGCCCGTTTCAAAGAGATGCGCGTCTTTAGACACCCTGGGCAAGGACCGGACGCCACGGTCAATTGGATCCTGAGATGGTTTTTAGAGGGGATTAATTCGCCGGAAATGAAGGAGAAGATTGCAGGCATGTCTGTCGCAGACCTGCTTAAGGCGCCATCAGGCAGTCCACTTATGAAGGAGCTACTCGCCAACTACGACGAGCGAATGCTTGATAATTTGGCAGCAGGTAACTGTCTTATCGCTAGTAAAGCTGGACCGTAACCGGGGCGGATTCCCGGGCAATGAAGTGGCGAGTGCGGCCTGGCGGACGAGGTCGGGAAGCGGCGGTATGACGATCGCGCCTGCAACGCGCAGCCGGTCACCGAGGTAGCGACAGAACGAGGCCTTGTTTGGCAACGCAAGTTCGGATTTCGTTCTCCGAACCATTGGTATGCAGCGGGATCTCGGGACGCTCGAGCACACACAACGGCAGCCGCTGAGCCACACGCGTAGCAGGCCGCCGCTAAAGGGCCGGTTTGGGCGGGGTTGCCACGTGCTACTTTGCGGCTGACAGCGCGAATGTTGAGTCGACCCCTTAATGCTGGTTGGCGCTAGGCTGCGAGAATGACACCTGCCGAGCTCAAAGGTGCGCTGATCGACCTGGGCTGGACGGACAAGCATCTGTCGCGACTGCTCGGGTGCCATCACTCGCTCGTGCAGGCATGGGGCTTAGGCCGCGCCGAAGTCCCGCCGCCGATCGCGGACTGGCTCGGTGGCCTGGTGGCGTGTCATGCCGAGCGCCCGCTGCTGGACTGGCGCAAGCACCCGGGCTTCGGCCGCAGCGACAGCCTCACGCCACGGTCAAAGCCATGACGCTCGCACGGGCCGACGCGCAAGCGCTGCAGGACAACGCCACAACGCGCGGCGGGTGGTTGCTGTGGCTCGTGACGGACGCTGGCCTAGACCGTCCGGGCCGGTTCGTAGCGCGGGCACATACTGCGGACGTTCATGGCGGGGCCTATCTGCCCGGCGTACTGGTCGCTGACACCCTGGTCGAGCTGCGAGAGCGCACCCCAACGGGTTGACACTGCGAGATCGGACGCCAGCGCTGCCGCTGGACGTGATCTAGACTTGGGACTGAGAGTCCATGAGCGCTAGACGTGGCGCCAGAGGCGATCGGCATACGCCGCGGTCCGGACGGGTTGCGGCTGGCATTCCGGCGCGGATGTGTCGCGGCACGGGCCGGCGTGGTGCCAGCCTGGGCGCTGGATGGCGACGGTGCCAGCCACTCGGCAGTCGCGAGCGACGGCATCTCCGGGCGGAGGCCAATGTCGTGAGCAAGCCGAAGCAGCAGGACGACGGCCAGGCCGGCGCGCTGCCGGGGCTGACCATCGAGGAGATGACCCGGCTTGCAGCCTTGGGGTCTGGTGACGCCGTGCGGATGCAGTGTCGTGCCGAGGAGGGGCGCCTGGCCAGAGCCAGGAGCGAAGCCGAGCGAATAGATCGCATTGTCAACAGTTGCGGCCGTTGTTCCACCCCCCAGTCAAATCATGTTGCCTGGGCACGCTGCGGAGGAACCCCCAGCATCTCCGTCCCGAGAAACGAACCCCGTTTTCGCGAGAAGGAGTCACAGGTGTTCTACTTTTTAATTCTTGGAGATCCGGTTCCTCCTGGCCGCAGCCAGTTGCCGGTGCCGGACCGGAAAGAGTTGGGTTCGCTCCTGGCCTCGCTCGGAGCGGCAACCTGCGCATGGCAGCAGGTTGAATTCTCATTGTATCTGATTTTCCAATACGCGATCGGATCGCCGCACCGGCTGGCGCTGTCCGCGGCGTTCCACGAAGTGCGTAATTTCAACAACCGGCTGAGCATGGTGAATTCAGCGCTTGCTCAGCGGTTCCCCGAACTCGGAACTGCTCCGGCAATGGCAAGGCCTGTCGGCGTCGATCACGACCAGGGCGAGCGCACGCAACAAGATCGCTCACTCAGTGCTGTATTTCGAACCAAAGCAGCCCGCGGGCAAGCAAGTCTATCTCGGCCCATCTGTGGCCACGCCGAGCCTGTATCTCGAGGGCCCGATGTACAAGAAAGGCAAGCTCCATATACACCAGCGCGACCGGATCTATGAAGAAGCTTTGATGGAGCGTGGCGGCTGGTTTCTGGAACTGCACAACAACCTGTTTGCGTTCTTGAGGGGCGTTCCGAACTCTCCTTTGAAAAACGAAGGCTTCCCAATGGAGTACCTGCCCGACGGTGAGGCACCAGACGGGGATGACATTGAGACGTAGAAGCCGTTTGTTTTTCAAGAAGAAAGGTGTGGACACGCTTGTCGGCGTTTAGCTGCCGCTCATCCCTGAGCGGAGCTGCCCCAACAGCTTGCGGTTGATCGCAGCCTGGCTCTCGCGGTTTTGGAAGCTCGAGGCGTCCTGCGTGTAGACGTTGAGCACCGGCTACACTACGCGGGTGCCGCCCATGTCCGCTATCTTGTGGTTCGGCACGATCGAACCGCCGACGTCCGGCACCCAAAGCTCACGGCCCAACTCTCCGACGACCATTGGCTGGCCCGCGCTCGCGTAGCCGCCGATCGCGACGCCCGTGGGGGTTCTTGCGGAAATGCCCGCATTTCCGCTGCCGAACAGGCCGTTGAACCAGTTGCCGACTTGCCCGAACACGCTGCCGCCGATTGCGGACGAGGTGCCGGACCCGCTCAACCCCAAACTTGCGGTTTGGGGGCCCAGGCCGAGCAGGCTTGTCAGGTTCGACCTGGCGGCCCACCAAGGTCGGTCAACTTTGACCGGTCAACTAGCCCACCAGCACGAGCACGCAGACGGCACCCACGAAGCCGCCCCAACGCAGGAGGACGGCATCGTTGCCGTCAGGAAGTATAGTTGTCGCTCCCCTCCACTAGGCGCGCCTGATAGGGGTGCAAACAGCGCGGGGGATGAACCTGCTCTATCCCGACTGGAACAGGTTACGAGGCTACGACGCGGCACCATGAGTTGGCGCAACTAACCGCTCGTCACCACCGAGTAGACGCTCAGGACGAGAAAGAGTGCCGCGCCAGAATAGAAGGCCCAGCGCCACGCGGCACGTCGCTCGATTTGCCGTGGGGTCAAAGGACGCGGTGGAGGTGCGGAAAGGGGTGCAGAGCAAACAACTGCCGGCTTTGGCGTCGGCGCAACGGGAAAACCGGTGCGACGCCATAGCTTATCAAGCTCGCGCTGGCCTTCGGGCGTGTCGTCGCGAGCGCTGGGGCTATGGTGTCGCCACAAGAGCGCGCGCTCTGCCTTGCGCCGACGTTCCGGCAGGATCCATTGATACCAGACACCGACGACGATGGCGCAGCCAATCACGAAGTGCAGCATGACGAGTGGTCCATTAAGAGCTTGGGGTGGGCGACTGGCAGCGACCTGGTCAATGCCCTTCAGCCGATTGTCGGGAGCAGTGCCGCCCTAATGTGGCAACGCTGAGCTTGGAGCGCCGGTCCATATGCTGACGCCGCGCCGTCGCGCGTTGTGGCACCCCACCGGGAACCAAATCGCCACCCCGACATAGCCACAGGTTACCAGCGTTCCCCCGGCGAGCGGCTCGGTTGATCCCATCCAATAAATCGCCGCGGCCAGCGAGACCATGATTGCGGCGATCGGGTTTCCCACTCCCCACCAGTAGATCAGGCAGGCGAGCAGAAACAGGCCGAAAGGGCCGATGAGAAGGTCCATGTCGCGCTGATCCTCCGGATTTCGCTGTGTCAGGCTTCAGCGTCTGGCGTAGCTGAAAACCTCCAAGCGACGCATGGCTCGCTTGGTCCAACGTTCCTGCGCCTTTTGGCCCAACCGATGTGGGATACTGCGCCCGCTGGATAGGAAGGAGCCGGGCCACGATGGCTGATAATGCAGCGCCAAAGCAGCGGGGGAGGCCGTTCAAGCCGGGGCAGTCCGGCAATCCCCGCGGCAAGCCGCCCGGCGCGCGCCATGCCGCGCTGCTGGCCCTGGACGCCATCGGGGCGGAGGGGGCTGCAGACGTCATGCGCGCCGTGATGGAAGCTGCCCGGGGCGGCGATATGCGGGCGGCCGATATCCTGTTGCGGCGCCTGTGGCCCGAACGGAAAGGCCACCCGGTACTGCTGGACCTGCCAGCGATCGAGACCGCCAGCGACATTTCTGCGGCGCTGGGGAGCGTCACGGGCGCGGTTGCGGCCGGCGAGCTGTCCCCCGAGGAAGGCGCGTCCGTGGCAGCTATCCTGGAGGTCCAGCGCCGGGCGGTGGAGACGGTGGAGCTCGAGCGCCGCCTGGTGGCGCTAGAGCAGGCGCAACGCCCATGACGACGCTGCCTCGCCGGCTGGCCCGGCTTGAGCAAATGGCGTCACCCGGCGCCGTCATCTACTTGTGGCAGGATGCGGGCGCGGATGTCATCGCGCGGCAGTTCCCCGAGGGAGTGCCTGAGGGCACAATCGTGATTGTCTACCGCTGGGCAGACGCGGGTTGCAGCACCGGGCAAGGTAGGGTGCATTGAATACACACGTTTTTCAGATTGGCACATTTGCCCAGGAGGCTATGACAAGGCCACCTCGGGGCTGATGCTGCCGCTAGTAGCCAGGCGAAGCCGGCCCAGTAGCGCCGATGCCGCCTGCGGGCCGCGTTGATGATCCGGTAACGCCGGAGCTAAGCGGCCTCAAGGCAATTGAGGTTTCTGGAGCGTCTCCTCTCCAAATTGTTGGAAAATCTTTGGCAAGTGCCGTCCTAACTTCAAATACTTTACCGCCGATGAACTCTATGGCTGGCTCAACGTGCCACTCAAAGAATGGTGAAGCGCGCGTGTCCGTCAAATGGGCAATACGTTTATTTATATTCGTTAGAAGATCAACAAGATACTCCGGTCTTTTTACAATTCTTAGGCTTCGACCCAAGTGCGTCACAGACCAATCGTTTCCTTTTGGCTTATTGCAGAAAAAAGAAACCAAACTCCTAACATGTATATTCATTGACTCAATGAGTGCATTATGCTCTGGGTCATTTAAAGGTGGAAGTTCAAGTAAAATGGATCGCATTGACTTGAGCATCCACCACTCATAGCCGAGATGATTTAATATATCCGCTTCATTGCTATTGAGTGGCATCGGAATTGATCCTAACAGTTTACGCATATCTATCGCTGAAGCCAGGGGCAGTGTTCCGGAGAAAGCGCCGTGCAGTTCAAGGTTCGTTCCTTTCAGGCGTTCAATGCCATGGAGGCCGATCTGCAAGCGGTCAGCCCAGCGCGTGGAGGCCGAAGCCGAGGATGCGTTTCGCAACACGTGACGGCGGACACAGAGGAGGCGACCGGCACGCCGGGCAGGACACGGGTGCGGGTTGTGTTCCTGGCCTGACCGGCGCTCCGTCATATGGTGATTCTTGCATACCGTCCCAACACGGCGTATCGGACGCTCACGAACGCGTGAGGTCACGCGAAGGAGGTTGGCAATGTTCACATTTTGGCGGACGGCTGCGCTGGGTGCGGCCCTGATGGCGCCAGGGTGCGGGACCACCACTGGCCGAGACTTCACAGTCGGGTCAGCCACCAACATTCACCCTGGCGTGACCACGAGAGAGCAAGTGGTCGGTTACCTCGGCCAGCCCTACACACGCGCAACCAACAACGGCGCCGAGACGTGGACCTATACCTATTCAGCGTTTAACCCAAGGTTGGGCGCACAAGCATTTGTGCCGTTCGTGGGTGGCATGCTCCCCGGCGCTTTTAATGCAGATACGCAATCACGCAGTGTGAACGTTACTTTTGAAAGAGGCATCGTGGCGACCTGCCAGATGTCCACGTCTTCCGGTCAGAGTTCGTCAGGTGGCGGCTTCGCTGGAGTGATGACGCTTACGTCTCCGTCCCAAACCACTGAGAGTTCAGACTGCTTTAGGTCATAGAAGGCTGAGCCAGGGCACGATCACAACAAAGATGTGGACTAGATTGTGGACCACTCATTTTGTGAGTAGAAATAACCGTTTAACTTCAATTGCTTAAGGCAATCGTGTGGCGGAGAGAGTGGGATTCGAACCCACGGTACGCTTGCACGCACACACGCTTTCCAAGCGTGCGCCTTAAACCGCTCGGCCATCTCTCCAACGCGGGCATCAATAGCAGCGACGAAGGATCATGCAACCCGGTCTAAAGCGGCTCAGGCATCCATCTTCAGCGCAGCCAGGAAGGCCGATTGCGGGATCTCCACCTTGCCGAACTGCCGCATGCGCTTCTTGCCCTCTTTCTGCTTGTCCAGCAGCTTGCGCTTGCGGCTGATGTCGCCGCCGTAGCACTTGGCCGTCACGTCCTTGCTCAATGCGCCGATCGTCTCCCGTGCGATCACCTTGCCGCCGATCGCCGCCTGGATCGCGATCTTGAACAGCTGCTTCGGGATCAGGTCCTTCAGCTTGGCACAGATACTCCGCCCACGGTTCTCCGCCGCGCTGCGATGCGCGATGAACGACAGCGCATCGACAGGGTCCTGATTGACCAGGATGCTGATCCGCACCAGGTCGCTCTCCTCGTAGCCGTCCATCGCGTAGTCGAAGCTGGCGTAGCCGCGGCTCACCGACTTCAGCCGGTCGTAAAAGTCGAAAACCACCTCGTTCAGCGGCAGGCGATACACCGCCATGGCGCGGTTACCGACATAGGTCAGGTCCGCCTGCTGCCCGCGCCGCTCGTTGCACAGCGTCAGCACGCTGCCGAGATAGTCGTCCGGCACCATGATGGTCGCGCGTATCCAGGGCTCGTCGATGTGGTCGATCTTCATCACGTCCGGCATGTCTGCCGGGTTATGCAGCTCCTCGATCGCGCCCTTGGTGGTGTGGATGCGATAGACGACGCTGGGCGCCGTCGCGATCAGGTCCAGGTTGAACTCGCGGGTCAGCCGCTCCTGGATGATCTCCAGGTGCAGCAACCCGAGGAACCCGCAACGATAGCCGAAGCCCAACGCCGCCGACGTCTCCGCCTCATAATGAAAACTCGAATCGTTCAGCCGCAGCTTGCCCAGGCTGTCGCGCAGGTGCTCGAAGTCGTTGGCATCCACCGGGAACAGGCCGCACCAAACTACGGGAATGCTGGCCTTGAACCCGGCCAGCGGCACCGTCGCCGGCACCCGGTCGTCGGTGATCGTGTCGCCCACGTTGCAATCGGCGACGGTTTTGATGGACGCGGTGATGAACCCCATCTCGCCGGGGCCGAGGTCGCCCGTCGGGATCATCTTGGGCGTGAATACACCCACTTGCTCCACGTTGTGCACGGCGCCGTTCGACATCATGCGGATCTTCTGACCGCGCTTCAGCCGCCCGTCCTTGATCCGCACCAGGATCACCACGCCCAAATACTGGTCGTACCAGCTATCGACCAGGAGTGCCTTCAACGGCGCGTCGGCGTTGCCCTGCGGCGGCGGCAGCCGGGTCACCAGCGCCTCCAGCACGCCCTCGATATTGAGGCCTGTCTTGGCGCTGATCATCACCGCGTCGTCGGCGTGCAGGCCGATCACGTCCTCGATCTGCTGCTTCACCCGGTCGCACTCGGCCGCCGGCAGGTCGATCTTGTTCAGCACCGGTACGATCTCATGGCCGGCGTCGATCGCCTGATACACATTCGCCAGCGTCTGCGCCTCGACTCCCTGGCTCGCATCGACGACCAGCAGCGACCCCTCGCACGCCGCCAGGCTCCGGCTGACTTCGTACGCGAAGTCCACGTGGCCCGGCGTGTCCATCAGGTTCAGCTCATAGATCAGGCCGTCCTTCGCCTTGTAGGCCAGGCGCACCGTCTGCGCCTTGATGGTGATGCCGCGCTCCTTCTCCAGCTCCATGCTGTCAAGCACCTGCGCCGACATCTCACGTTCCGTCAGCCCGCCGCACGCCTGGATCAAGCGGTCCGCCAGCGTCGATTTGCCGTGGTCGATGTGAGCGATGATGGCGAAGTTGCGGATGAGGTGGAGCGGGGTGTCGGTCATTCCCCTGATGTAGTGGGTTCCCTCAAAAAAGTCAGCGTCTCAAGTCAGCAACTTACCGCAGCATGGCACCCGTTGCCTTCGCCACCGCGGCCACCACCTTGGCGCCCGCCGCCTCGATCTCCGCATCCGTGAGCGTCGCCGTGCGCGGCTGGAACACCACCTCAATGCCCACAGATTTCTGTCCTGGCAGCACCTTATCGCCCGAATAGATGTCGAACACGTTAACGCCGGTGATCAAGGTCCGCTCTGCCCCTCGCGCCGCGCGCAGCACCGCTTCGGCCGCCACGTCCGCACCGACGACAAAGGCGAAGTCGCGCCGCACGGGCTGGAACGCCGGCAGGTCCGGGGGCGTCTTGCGCCGGCGCTTCGGCTCCGGCACGCGATCGAGGAAGACCTCGAAGGCTGCCGCCGGCCAGGCCAGATCCAGTGCCTGCAGCACGCGCGGATGCAGCTCCCCGAACGTCGCCAGTGTCAGCTTCGGTCCCTGGCGCACCACGCCGGATCGGCCCGGATGATAGAAACCCGGCGCGTCGGCCGTGACGCTCAGGCTCTCCATTGGCAGCCCGAGCGCCTGCAGCACCTCCAGCACCGCCGCCTTCGCATCCATCGCGCCCAGCCCGCGTGACGGCGTCAGCGGATGCCGCGGCATCACGCCCGCCAGCACGCCGGCCGCGACCACCTGTTGTCCCGCCGGGTGGAACGCCGGCCCAATCTCGAACAGCCTTGCCTCGGTCTGGCCGCGGGCGGCGTTGCGCTGCGCCGCCAGCGCCAGGGTCGCGACCGGGGTCTCGCGCATCTGGTCGAGGTCGGAGGCGATCGGGTTCAGCAGCCGCAGCGCCTCCGGTGCGTCGCCGAACAGCGCGGCCTGGGTGTGGTCCAGGAAGCTGAAAGTCACGCACTCCACCAGGCCCGCCGCCGCCAGCGTGCGCCGGGCGAGGGCGCTCCGCACCTGGCGCGGCGTCAGCACCGCTGGCGGCACTGGTGCGGCGCGGGGCAGCGACACCGGCGGCACATTGTCGAGGCCGCCCAGGCGCAGCACCTCCTCGATCAGGTCTGCCTCTGGCTCCGTCACAGCGCAGCCCTCGGCCGCAGTCCGGGCGCGGTCCGGGTCGAGGCCCAGCATCTGGTCCAATACGATCGGCGCCGCGATGTCATTGCGCCAGGACGGCACCGCCACCTGGACCGCGTCCGCCGTATGGGCCTCGACCGTGAACCCTAAGCCGGTCAGCGCCGCGACGGCCTCGTCTGGCGGCACGTCCATGCCGCCCAGGCTGCCCAACCGCGCAAACCGCATGCTGGCGCTGCGCTGCCAGGCAGGCTCGGCGCCGGCCTGGACAACGGCACTGGCCTCGCCGCCGCATAGGTCCAGCACCATGCGCGTCGCCGCCTCGATCGCCTGGGGCAGCAGCGCCGGGTCGATGCCGCGCTCGAAGCGCTGGCGCGCGTCGGACGTGATGGCGTGGCGGCGGCCGGTGAGCGCCACGTGCACGGGGTCAAACAGCGCGCACTCGATGAACACGTTCCGCGTCGCCTCGGTGCATCCGGTCGCGTCGCCGCCGATCACCCCGGCCAATGACTGCACGCCGGCGTCGTCGGCGATCACGCAATCTGCCGGGTCCGCCACATAGTCGCGGCCATTCAACGCGGGGAACGTCTCGCCGGCGCCGGGGCGGAAGCGCAGCACGCCGCCCTGCACGAGGTCAGCGTCGAACACGTGCAAAGGCCGGCCTAAATCGATCGTAAAGAAGTTCGTGATATCCACGAGGGCGCTGATCGGCCGCAGCCCGATGCTCAGCAGCCGCCGCTGCAGCCACTCGGGGCTAGGTCCGTTGCGCACCCCGCGCACGGTGCGGCCCAGCACCCAGGAACACGCTTCCGGCATGTCGATCGCCCAGGAAATCATGCTGTCGCCGTGGCCCGGCACCGCCGCCGGCGCCCAGGGCCGCAACGTGCCAAGTCCGGCCGCCGCAAGGTCCCGCGCCACGCCGCGCACCGACAGCGCGTCGCCGCGGTTGGGCGTCACGCTGATCTCGATCACCGGGTCGTCAAGCCCGGCCCAGGCGGCGTAGGCCGTGCCGACCGGCACGTCGTCCGGCAACTCGACGATGCCCTCGTGGTCCTCGCCCAGCCCCATCTCGCGTAGGCTCAGCAGCATGCCGGCGCTCTCGACCCCGCGGATTTCACCGATTTTCAGCACGGCGCCGGTCGCCGGGATGACGCTGCCGGGCGGGGCGAACACCGCGCGCATGCCCGTCCGCGCATTCGGCGCACCGCACACGACGGACACAATTTCGGCGCCGGTATCCACCCGGCACGCCCGCAAACGGTCGGCATTCGGGTGCGGCGCCGCCTCGACCACGTGCGCGATCCGGAACGCTGCCAGCGCCGCCCCTGGATCCTCGACCCCCTCCAGCTCCAATCCAATCGCCGTCAACCGGTCGGTGATGGCGTCCAGCCCAGCGTCAGTATCCAGATGCGTCCGCAGCCAGCTCAGCGAGAACTTCATGGCGCCACGCCCTCATGCAGCGCCACGGGCGCCAGTGGGCTCGATCCGTAATGCGTGAGCCAGCGCAGGTCGCTCTCATAGAACGGGCGCAGGTCGGGGATGCCGTGCTTCAGCATCGTCACACGCTCGACCCCCATGCCGAAGGCGAAGCCCTGCCACTCCCGCGGATCCAGCCCGCAATTCGCCAGCACCCGCGGCTGTACCATGCCGCTGCCGAGGATCTCCAGCCAATCGCCGCCCCCGCCCAGCTCCCCGGTGCGCCGGTTCCAGCCGATATCGACCTCCATGCTGGGCTCGGTGAACGGGAAGTAGCTGCTGCGGAACCGCACCGGCAGGTTGGCGAGGCCGAAGAACGCGCGCAGGAAGTCGATCAGGCAGCCCTTCAGGTGGCCGAGCGTGATGTCGCGGTCGATTACCAGCCCCTCGCACTGGTGGAACATCGGGCTGTGCGTCGCGTCGTGGTCGGCGCGGTAGGTGCGGCCGGGCGCGATCACCCGCAGCGGCGGCGGCGTCTGCAGCATCGAGATGATCTGCACGTCGCTGGTTTGCGTCCGCAGCAGCAGCGGCCGGCCGCCGCGGGTGCCCGGCAGGTAGAACGTGTCATGGTCGGCGCGCGCCGGGTGGTGCGCCGGGATGTTCAGCGCGCTGAAGTTGAACCAGTCGGTCTGGACGTCCAGCCCCTCGCCGACGGTGAAGCCCATGGCGCCGAAGATCGCCGCCATCTCCTCCATCGTGCGGCTGATCGGGTGGATCAGCCCGTGCGGCCGGGGCGGCGGGGCGAGCGAAACGTCCATCCGCTCCTGCGCCAGCCGCTCGTCCAGCGCCGCCGCGTCCAGCGTCACGCGCCGGGCCTCGATCAGCGCGGCCAGATCGCCTTTCAGGACATTGAGCTGCGCGCCGCGTTCCCGCCGTTGCTCCGGCGCTACTTTGCCCAGCTCCTTCAACAGCCCGGTGAGCCGCCCCTGCTTGCCGAGCACGCCGACCCGCACGGCGTCCCATGCCCGCAGGTCCTGGGCGGTGGCGAGCGCGGCCTCGGTCTCGATGCGCAGAGCGTGCAGGTCGTCGGTCATGGTTAATCCGGAAAGAGAGGCGGGTTGTCCCAGAAAATCGAGCCAAGAAAAAGGGCCGCCCGGTTGGGGCAGCCCTGTTCTATCGTGTCCTGTCGCCCGGCGTTACTCGGCGGCGGCAGGGGCGGCTTCGGCGTGTGCTGCCTCGGTATGCGCGGCCTCGGCAATGACGGCCTGCACTTGCTTCACCACCTCGGAGAACGCGGCCGGGTCGTCATAGGCGATGGCGGCCAGCACCTTGCGGTCCATCTCGATCCCCGTCGCCTTCAGCCCGGCAATGAACCGGCTATAGGTGATGCCGTGCTCCCGCACCGCCGCGTTGATGCGCTGGATCCACAGGCCGCGGAATTCCCGCTTCTTCTGCCGGCGGTCGCGATAGGCGTATTGCAGCGACTTCTCGAGCCGCTGCAACGCGATACGGTAATTGGTTGAACTGCGGCCGACGAAGCCCTTGCTGGCCTTGAGGACCTTCTTGTGCCGGGCATGGGTGGTGACGCCCCGTTTTACGCGTGCCATCTGCGCTTTCCCCTATGCGAGACCGTAAGGGGCCCACTGCTTGACGGTGCGGCCATCGGCCTCCGTCAGCGTCTGGCTGCCGCGGTTGGTGCGCTTCATCTTCTGCGAGCGGTTGATCAGGCCGTGGCGCTTGTTGCCGGGCCCTGCCAGCACCTTGCCGGTGGCGGTGATCTTGAAGCGCTTCTTGACGGAGCTCTTCGTCTTCATCTTGGGCATTTGGGTCTCCTGTGGCTAAACCCGCGGCGACCCGGTGGCCGCCGAACAGGCGTCGCGGCCGGGCATGCCCATTCCAGGCCCGGCGCGCAAACGAAGCGGGGGGTGTAGCGGGGCAGGGCCTTGGATGCAACAGGGGAGGCGCGGACGTGCCTACCCCGGCACCTCCTCCGCCAGCTTCAGCATCTTCGCAGCCAGCGGCGTCTTCTCCGCATACTGCTTCCACGCCGAGCCGCGCGCGACCGCCTGCCAGCGGTCCACCGTCGCGTCCTCCATCGGGTGCACCGCAACCCCGGCGGCCGCGAACACGCGCGCCATCTCGCTGTCGTCCGACTGCGCGCCGGCCAGGTTGAACGGCACCATCTCCTCGCCGACCGCCAGCATCGCCTCCTGCTGCGGCCGGGTCAGCGTGTCCCAAACGGCCTTGGAAATCATGATCGGCTCTAAAATAGTGAAAAAGCTACGCTGGCCCGGCGTCGTCAAATGCTTGCACGTCTCCTGCAGCTTGAACGACAGAAAGCTGCTGGAACTGGTGCAGGCCGCGTCCATCACCCCGGTGGACATGCCGACATACACCTCGTTCGACGGCATCGTGGACACCGACGCCCCGGCCGCCTTGAACATCTCGTCCATCTCGCGTGAGCCGCCGCGGATCTTCATGCCGCGGGCGTCGGCGGGCTCGATCAGCGGCTGGGTGCGCGACGCCATGCCGCCCGACTGCCACATCCAGCTCACCAGCATGATGCCGCGCTGCTCCAGCAGGCCCATGAGCTCGCGGCCGATCGGCGTCGTGCGCCAGTTGTAGCCCTGGGCGTAGCTGGTCACCAGCGCCGGCATGAACGTGATGTTCATCTCGTGGATCTCGCCGCCCGCGTAGTTGAGCGGCACGAGCGCGATGTCCAGCGCGCCCTTCCGCAGGCCGCTGATCTGCGCGAAGGTCTTCGCGAGCGAGCCGTTCGGATAGACCTCGAACTGCAGCTCGCCCTCGGTGCGGCTGCCGACTTGGCTGGCGAAGCGGCGGCACATGCGGTCGCGGAAGTCCCCGGTATCGCCGGAGCTCGCGGGGAACTGGTGCGAAATCCGCAGCATGCGCGGCGCCGCCTGGGCGCGGCCGATCAGGCCCGGCATGGCGAGGGCGGGCAAAGCGAGGGCGCCGAGCGCGGTGCGCCGGGTCAGCGTGATGGGCATGCGGTCCTCCAGGTTTCGCCCCGCTCGGCTGGCGGGTTCGCGGCGTCATGCTACGCTGGCCCACGGGAGGAAGCTACAACATGGAAATCAGTCCGATCGCCGGCGCGCTGGGGGCCGAAATCCTGGGCGTCGATCTCACGGCCCGGCTCGACGACGCGACGGTCACCGCCATCCGCCAGGCGCTGCTTGACCATCTGGTGGTGTTCTTCCGCGACCAGGACCTGACGCCCGCGCGGTTCCGTGATGTCGTCGGCAGGTTCGGCACGCCAGTCGAATACCCCTTCGTACGCGGCCTGGATGGTTTTCCCGAGATCATCGAGGTGCTGAAGCGCGAGGACGAGCGCAGCAACTTCGGCGGCATCTGGCACAGCGACACCTCCTATTTGAATGAGCCGCCGATGGGCAGCGTTCTGCTGGCGCGGGAGCTGCCGCCCTATGGCGGGGACACGCTGTTCGCCAACCAATACCTGGCGTTCGAGGCGTTGTCGGACGGATTGCAGCGCACGCTGGAAACGCTGCGCGGCGTCAACACCTCGGCCAAGGCGGATGTGACCCGGACGCGGGAGGACCGGGTCAAGGACAGCGGCACGGCGGCCCGGGACTATGCGGCCGAGCATCCGGTGGTGCGCACCCATCCCGAGACCGGACGCCGGGCGCTGTATGTGAACGTGGCTCACACCGCCCGCTTCGCCGGCTGGACCGAAGAGGAGAGCGCGCCGCTGCTGCAGTATTTATTTGCGCATCAGGTGAAGCCTGAGTTTACCTGCCGTTTCCGCTGGGCGCCGAACTCGATCGCCTTTTGGGATAACCGCGCGGCGCAGCATAACCCGGTCAACGACTATCACGGGTTTCGTCGCCTGATGCACCGGATTACCCTGGCGGGAGACAGGCCTCGATAAGGCTCGGCAAAGACGGGAGGATTTGGATGTCGGCAGCTGCAGGATTTTCGGAACGGTCGGCGGCGGGCGGCTGGCGTTATGACGGCGTCGCCAAGGCGTTCCATTGGCTGATTGTCGCCATGCTGGTCGTGCAGTACTCGGTGGCGCTGGTGCTCGGCCTCATCCTGCCGAAGTCGGCCGAAGACGGTTTGGCGGCCTGGCACTTCGGCATGGGCTCGTCGGTGCTGGTGGTGATGCTGGCGCGGCTCGCGTGGCGGCTCACCCACACGCCGCCGCCGCCGCCCGCGGACCTCTCGCCCGGCCTCAAGCTGCTGTCGCGCGCGACGCATTGGGTGTTCTATGCCGTGCTGATCATACTGCCCGTGCTGGGCTGGTTCGCCGCATCGGCGCACGGCGCGACGGTTCGCCTCGCCGGGCTCATTCCCTTGCCGTTGCTGGTTCCCAAGGACGACCCGTTCGGCAAGGCCATGCAGACCGTGCATCCCACCATCGCGATCACCCTGCTAGCGGTGATCGCGCTGCACATAGCGGGCGCGCTGTATCATGCGTTCGTCAAGCGTGACGGCGTGCTGCAGCGCATGATGCCAGGCCAGGGCGCCGGACCATTGTGAACACTCCACAGCGACCATTCTGTCTGTGACCGGGCAGGCGGCTGATCCGCTTCGTGTGGCCTACTCTACCGCCGCCGCACAGGCGGTCGCGGAGTTCGTCGCCGCCCACTATGACCTACCTGGCCCGCTCGACTGCAGCCTACTGAACCGTGGCTTCAACGACACGTTTCTTGTCAGCACACCGGATCTTATAAGCACACCGGGAGATGGCCGCTACGTGCTGCGGCTGTCGGGCGAATGCCGCCGTGGCCCGGCCGATGTCGCGGCGGAGACGGGTTTTCTGGCCTACCTGGACGCGGCAGGCGTGCCGGTCGCCGCCGCGCTGCCGACACGCGACGGCACGCTGTATTCCGACGCCGCCATGCCCGAGGGACGCCGCCCGGCGGTGCTGTTCCGCTATGCCGAGGGCCGCAGCCCTGAGCTCGATGGCCCAAACGACGCCCGGGCGCAGGGCGTGACGCTGGCCCGCATCCACAATGCGGCAGAGAGCTTTCCCGAGCGGGAGGCCGGGTGCTACCGCCTGGACCTCGACCACCTGCTGCACCGCCCGCTCGCCACGGTGTCGAGCCTGAGAGCCATGACGGTGCAGACACGCGATGCGATGGCCGGGTTGGCGTCGCGACTGGCTGCCGCGGTCGATGGCATGGACGGATTGAGCTGGACCAACTGCCACGGCGACTGTCATGGCGTGAATGCCCGTATCGTCACCGCCGGGCCGAAGACGGGTGACGCAATCTTTTTCGACTTCGACGATGGCGGTTACGGCTACCTGGCCTATGACCTCGCCGTGCATCTCTGGGCGCAAGTGTCGTTTCAACGCCAGCGCTATGCGATGTGGCACGGCTTCATCGACGGCTACCGCGGCGTCCGGCCGATCAAGCCGGCCGATTTCGACGCCGTGGCGCTGTTTGTGCCGATCCGGCATATCTGGCTCCTGGGCGAGATGGCGGGGCGCGTCGGCGAATGGGGCAGCGAGGCCATGTCTGCGGCGTGGCTCGACCGGCAGTTGGAGTTCCTGCGGTCATGGGAGGCCGAGCGGCTGTCCTGCCGCCTGCTCTGATCGACAGCCGGCGGCGGCACAGCCAGTAGTTTAATGGCACATGGAATATCATTAACAATAGGAGGCCAGCATGACGCAGGACGAACTGAAGGCCTGGGCGCTCAAGAGCGGCTGGCTCATGATCGGCGGCTACCTAAGCCTCACCAAGCCCTCGGCGCCCAAGGAGGCGATCGTGCGCATGGTGCTGAAGGCGACCGTCGTCCACGTCGAGGCGAAGAAGCCGGCGGGGAAGTGGGAGAAGCTGAGCGGCGAGAGCTATGCGAAGGTGATAGCGGACGAGGAGACCGGGGTGCCGAGCGGGTTGAAGCTCGAGACGATCCCCGGGTTTCGCATGCTGATGCAGGAGAACCGCGACCGGCAGGTCTTTGCCAACATGGGCGGCTCGTAAAGGCTGCTACCGGCCGCCAGACACCGTGAGCGTCGTCCCGGTAACGTAGGACGCGGCCGGCGAGATCAGCCAGGCGACAGCTTCCGCCACCTCGGCGGCCATGCCGACACGCTTGACGGGCACGTTCGGCACCAGCCGAGCCTGGCGTTCCCCCGGGTTCATCTCAGTGTCTATGACTCCGGGTGCGACCGCGTTGACCCGGATGCCCTCATCGGCGACCTCACGGCCCAGGCCGATGGTGAAGCTGTCGATGGCGCCCTTCGAAGTGGCGTAGTGCACGAACTCGCCCGGCGCGCCGAGCCGGGCGGCGACGGAAGACAAGTTAACGATCGAGCCGCCGGCGCCGCCATGCCGGGTGGACATGACGCGCACCGCTGCCCGGGCCGCGAGGATCGTGCCGACGACGTTCACCGCCAGCGTGCGCTGCAAGGCCTCCAACGTCAGCTCATCGACCCGCGATCCGCCGCCGATGATGCCGGCATTGTTGACCAGCCCAACGACGCGCCCAAAGCTGTCCTGGGCGGCGATGAACAGGGCCTCCACGTCCGGCTCTCGGGCGACGTCCCCCTGGAAGGCGCGGGCCTGGCCGCCGGCTGCGGTGATCTCCTGCACCACTTCGTTGGCGGCCTCAGGGCGCGCGGCGTAGTTCACCGCGACCGCATAGCCGTCTTGCGCCAACCTGCGGCAGACCGCAGCGCCGATGCCGCGGCTGCCGCCCGTCACGATGACCAATCCCTGCATGTCCCGCTCCCGCCAATGTTCGGGAGGCAGTTCAGCACACTGCATGGGCCGGCGCGACGTCGGATCAGGGTCGGCTAACGTCATGCTTGCGTATCGAGTTGGTTTCCTTGATGCTGGATTGGACGTCTGTCAGTTCTTGCGGCAACCCGCCAAATGCCGGCCTGTAATAATTTTTCTGACAAAAATGATTTTTCGGCTGTAGTCTATAATGTGAGTGAACAAATCTCGAAAAATAAGATTCTGGCGGCCATGCCGTCTATCGCAATGGCGATGAGATGGCCGCCCTCGGGCGCGGATCCTGGCATGGACAGCCTCGACGTCGAGCTGACGCTTTGCGATCGGGAGCCAATCCACGTTCCCGGCTCGATCCAGCCGCATGGCATGATGCTGGTGGCGGACCTCGATGGCTTGATCGTGCGCCATGTCGCGGGCGACGTCGAAGGACGCCTGGGCGTCGCAGAGTGGGCCGGCCAGGCGCTGGATGCGCTGCTCGGCGAGGTCCTGGCGGCACGGGTTGCGGCGCTGCTTGAGCAGGACAGCGGCGGCTTTGCCGGGCAAGTCGCGACCGCGGATGGCGCGCTGCTCGACGTCAGCGCCCACCGCAGCGGCGCCAACCTCATCATTGAGCTGGAGCCCGCGTCGGAAATCCCGCTGCCGGCCTCGCTGGCGTCGCTGGTATTGGAGGAGCTGGAGGCGGCGGCGGTGGCGTTCGAGCAGGCGCCCACGCTCCAGGCCCTATGTGACCTGGCTGCCATCGAGTTTCGCCGGATCACCGGGTTTGACCGGGTCATGGTCTATCGTTTCCTCGACGACGACGCCGGACGCGTGCTGGCCGAGGCCCAGCGGGATGGCCTGCACTCATTCGCCAACCACCACTTCCCCGCGTCCGACATCCCGCGTCAGGCCCGTGCGCTGTATGTGCGCAACCGCACCCGGGTGATCCCCGACATTTTCTATCAGCCCGCGCCGCTGCGGCCGGAGTGGACCGCACTGGCGCCGCTCGACATGAGCGACAGCAGCCTGCGCAGCGTGTCGCCGATCCACCTCCGCTACCTCGACAACATGGGCGTGCGCGCGTCGGCCTCGGTGTCCATCATAAAGGACGGCGCGCTGTGGGGGTTGATCGCCTGCCATAATGAGACGCCGCGGATGATGACCTTCGACGTGCGGGTCACCTGCCGGGCGTTGGCCTACGGCATTCACACAATTCACTTGCGGCAGTGACCACGCTTTGATTTCCTGGGGCATTTGTAGGTCTTGGGGAATGTGTTGGTCATTCGAGAAGGCGCGCTTGGTGATTTTGGCGATGTCCGTCGCGCGGCTATGGGAACCCGGCTGATCGAGCGGGTGATGGAGACCGGATCGCTGGTGATCCGCAAACTCGGCCGTGATCGTGCGGGTGAGATCGCGATCCACCGGTTTCTGTCAGCGGCTTCGGTGACGTGTGGCGAGATGGTTGCAACGCTCGCGACCCGCACGGTGGCCGCTTGCACGGGACGGCGGATCGTGGCGGCACAGGATACGACGGAGATCAATTTCGCCGGCCGCGAGGAGCGCCGCCGTGGTTTGGGGCCGGCGGGCGACGGCATATCGGCTGGGTTCTTTATTCATCCGGTGATCGCCATCGACAGCGAGACGGAGGCTGTGCTGGGTTTGCTGGACGCCAGGATCTGGACCCGCACGGATGAGTTCGTCGCGACACCCGTGCGGGCACGCGCCCTGGAGGACAAAGAGAGCGTCCGCTGGCTGGACGGCGCGGCGCAGGCCGGGACGCATCTGGCCCAGGCGGCTTCGGTGGTGGTCGTGGCCGATCGTGAAAGCGACATCTATGCGAGCTTCGCGCGGCGGCCGGCATCGGTCGACCTGATCGTGCGGGCCGCGCAGGATCGCGCGTTGCACGACGGAGCGTCGCTGTTTGCCGCGGCGGCAGGATGGCCGGAGCTGGCACGCACCGAGGTGCTTGTTGCACCGTCGCGAACCGGGGTTCGCGGCCGGGTCGCGACGGTTGCCCTGCGTGCCGGGCCGGTGGTGATCTGCCGCCCGCGTCATGGCCGTGACCCCAGTGCCCCGCCGCAGCTCAAGCTGACGATGGTCGAAGCGAGGGAGGTGGATGGCCCCGGCGAAGGCCAGCCGCTGCTATGGCGGTTGCTGACCACACTTGATGTCGCCGACGCTGCTGGGGCTGCGGATATTGTACGCCTGTATCGGCTGAGGTGGCGGATCGAGGAAATCTTCCGATCGTTGAAAGCTGACGGCATGCGATTGGAAGACACCCAGGTGCAGGACGCCGGACGGTTGTTCAAGCTGGCCTTGGTCGGGCTGGCAGCGGCAACCCGAACCATGCAACTGGTCGACGCGCGTGATGGCAGTCCGCGACCGGCCAGGGACGTCATCGACGCGTCCGTGTTGCCAGCCGCTGAAGCCATCGCCCCGACACTCGAAGGCAAGACAGCGCGCCAGCGAAACCCGCATCCGCGCCAGTCCCTCGCCTGGCTGTCCTGGATCATCGCGCGGCTCGGCAGATGGAACTGCTACTACAAACCACCCGGACCCAAAACTATGCGCGCCGGATGGGCACAATTCGCCGCCATGGCCGCCGGCTTCGCCCTCGCGGCGCAGTCAGCCGCCCAGTCAAATGTGTGAATCCCGTAGGGGCGTTGGCGGGCGCGATGGCGCGGCAGATCAAGGCGAAGGCGGAGGCTGACAGCTATCGCCAGCGCATCGAGCTGCGCGCCTTTGAGGACGAGATCATCCGGAAGCTGTCGGCATCCAGCTCACCCAGCCCCGCTTTGCTGGGGGACCTCGACGAGCTCAGCCGGATGTTCGGGGCTGACGGCGTCGCGGTGCTGCAATCTGATGATCTGGTAACCTACGGGGCCTGCCCAACCGAAGAACAGGTCCGCAGCCTGGCTGACTGGGTTGCGGATCGCGCCGGGGAGGCCGTGTTTTCGACTGAATACCTAGCCGAGGCCTATCCCGCGGCGGAGCAGTTCCGTGAGCGCGGCAGCGGTTTGCTGGCTCTATCGGTCGGGACCGAAACGCCCTGGCTGCTGTTATGGTTCAGAGCCGAGCAGGCCGAGACCGTCAACTGGGCCGGCAATCCGCATAAGAACGCCAACCTCGATCCCAACGAGGCGCTCACCCCGCGCGCGTCGTTCGGCGTATGGCGAGAGGCCGTCCGCGGCCGTGCCCGCCGCTGGACCGTGCCGGAAATCGACGCGGCGACCCGCCTGCGCACCGCGCTGCAGAAAGTCCGGCAGACCCGGCATGTGCGCGACCTCAACCATCGCCTGACCGAGACCCTGCAAGACAAGGATCTGCTGCTGGCGCAGAAGGAGTTCCTGATCGGCGAGGTCAATCATCGGGTGCAGAACAGCCTGCAGCTCGTCTCCAGCTTCCTCGCCCTCCAGGCCCGCAAGTCGGACAGCATAGCGCTGCACAACGCGCTGGAGGAGGCGCGACGCCGGCTGAGCGCGGTGGGGCTGGTGCATCGCCACCTGTATCGCAGCGATCAGCTCCAGACGATCGACGCCG
Organism: uncultured Alphaproteobacteria bacterium; assembly: GCA_963850595.1. Taxonomy (GTDB): domain Bacteria; phylum Pseudomonadota; class Alphaproteobacteria; order Acetobacterales; family Acetobacteraceae; genus CAHJXG01. The sequence continues at coordinate 559,257 of CAWKLS010000002.1, forward strand.
CGCGCTATGTCGAGGAGCTTTGTGCGGACGCTTTGTCTTCGATGGGCCAGGACTGGGAACGATTCCTGTCGCTCGATCTGACGCCGGTGACCCTGTCGGCCGAGCGGGCGATTACCCTGGGCCTGATCGTGGCCGAGCTCATCACCAACATCAACAAGCACGCCTATTCAGGCAAAGCCGGACCAATCGAAGTTCGGCTGACGAATGGGGGCGCCTATTTCCACCTGGTGGTCGCCGATAAGGGCCAGGGCAAGGCCTTCCCCAGAATGGGATTTGGCACGCGCATGATGGATGCCATGGTGGCGCAGTTGGGTGGCGAACTAGCCTATGAGAGCAACGCCCCGGGCCTGCGGGCCGTGCTGACCGCACCGATCACCGGGCCCAAGCTGACGATCTGATCGCTGCCGGTTACCGGCCGGTAAATTTTGGGACCTCGCCCACCGGCGTCGCCTGATCGACTGCTTTTGGAAGCTCTTCGGAGAGGACTTCGAGCAGTGCGTCGGGTGTCGTGCCCGCTTGCTCTGCCCAACTATTCAGCTGCTCCGGCGTGAATGCGGCTTCCAGTTCAGACTCGGTGACCGGCAGATTGTCGCCGTGGCCGACCCAAGATTGCACCCGGTCGCCGAGCCCAGCGTTCTCCAATTGCGCCAGAAGCGCCGGCAACCCGCCACCGGCTGCGCCTTGGGCCAATCCGAGTATTTGCGCCAATGGCCCCAGAAGCTGACCAAGAAATTCGCCCATTTCGTTTCCCCAAAGCCCACAATAAACAGAGCTGGCAACGAATGGATAGCTCGAAAAGTGCAAAGCGCCGCCGCCCGGCTGGCCCGGCGGCGGCGCTCCATTCAGCGGTAGCTTAGAGAAATATCGGTTCAGATGGCTTCATCTGAGCCGCGGTTTTGTGTTCCTTCACAATGACCTAGAGCATATGCGGCGCTTCCGCCTGCTCCGAACGCGCTCTAGTAGTCCATGTCGCCCATGCCGCCCATGCCGCCACCCTGCGGCAGTGACTGCGCGCGCTTCTCCGGACGCTCGGCCACCATCGCCTCGGTGGTGATCAGCAGCCCGGCGACCGATGCCGCGTTCTGCAAAGCCACCCGCACGACCTTGGTCGGGTCGATGATGCCGGCCTCGACCAGGTTCTTGTAAGCGTTGGTCTGCGCATCGTAGCCGTAGCCGTACTCGGTGTTCTCCAGCACCTTGCCGCCCACGACCGCGCCGTCCTCGCCGGCGTTCTCGGCGATCTGACGCAGCGGGGTCTGCACCGCCTTGCGCACGATCTCGATGCCGAACTTCTGGTCCTCGTTGTCGGCGTGAAGCTGCGCCAGGATCAGGCTGGCACGCGCCAAGGCGACACCGCCGCCGGGCACGATGCCCTCCTCGACGGCCGCACGGGTCGCGTGCAGCGCGTCGTCAACGCGGTCCTTGCGCTCCTTCACCTCAACCTCGGTGCTGCCGCCGACGCGGATGACGGCAACGCCGCCCGCGAGCTTGGCCAGACGCTCCTGCAGCTTCTCCTTGTCGTAGTCCGAGGTCGTCTCCTCGACCTGCGCGCGGATCTGCTCGCAGCGGCCCTTGATCAGGTCGGATGCGCCGGCGCCCTCGATGACGGTGGTGTTCTCCTTCTCGATCAGCACCCGCTTGGCTTGGCCCAGCATCTCGAGCGTCACGCTCTCGAGCTTGATGCCGAGATCCTCAGAGATGACCTGGCCGCCGGTGAGCACGGCGATGTCTTCCAGCATCGCCTTGCGACGGTCGCCGAAGCCCGGCGCCTTCACGGCCGCGACCTTCAAGCCGCCGCGCAGCTTGTTCACCACGAGCGTCGCCAAAGCCTCGCCTTCGATGTCCTCGGCGATGATCAGCAGCGGACGGCTGGACTGCACGACAGCCTCCAGCAGCGGCAGCAGAACCTGGAGGCCCGATAGCTTCTTCTCGTGGATCAGGATGTACGGGTTGTCGAGATCGACCGTCATCTTCTCCGCGTTGGTGATGAAGTATGGGCTCAAGTAGCCGCGGTCGAACTGCATGCCCTCGACGACCTCAAGCTCGGTGTCCATGCCCTTGGCTTCCTCGACGGTGATGACACCCTCGTTGCCGACCTTCTGCATGGCCTCCGCGATCATCTTGCCGATCGCCGCCTCACCGTTGGCGGAGATGGTGCCGACCTGCGCCGTCTCGGCCTCGGTGGTGATCTTCTTGGTGCGCTTGGCGAGTTCCTCGACCAGGGCCGCGACCGCCTTATCGACGCCGCGCTTCAGGTCCATCGGCGCCATGCCGGCGGCGACGGCCTTGCCGCCCTCGCGCACGATCGCCTGGGCCAGCACGATCGCCGACGTCGTGCCGTCACCGGCGATGTCGTTGGTCTTGGAGGCCACTTCACGCACCATCTGCGCGCCCATGTTCTCGAACTTCTCGGCGAGCTCGATTTCTTTCGCGACCGTCACGCCGTCCTTGGTGATGCGCGGCGCACCGTAGCTTTTGTCGATGACCACGTTGCGGCCCTTGGGGCCCAGCGTGACCTTCACGGCGTCGGCGAGGATATCCACGCCGCGCAGCATGCGGGCGCGTGCGTCGTCGCCGAAACGAACGTCTTTGGCTGCCATGTGATTGCTTCCTTTATTCTTGTTTTACGCAGCTTTGGCGACGGCCGGAGCGCCTTCGATCACGCCCATGATGTCGCTCTCCTTCATGATCAGGAGTTCCTCGCCGTCAAGCTTGACCTCGGTGCCGGACCACTTGCCAAACAGCACGCGGTCGCCGGCCTTCACGTCCAGCTCGACGATGGCGCCCTGTTCATTGCGGGCACCCGGCCCGGCGGCGATGACCTCGCCCTCCATTGGCTTTTCCTTGACGGTGTCGGGGATGATGATCCCACCGGCGGACTTCTCCAGCGGGGTAATGCGGCGGACCACGACACGGTCGTGCAACGGACGGAATTTCATGGGGATGTCTCCAAAGTAAGGGAGGGGTGACGCGACCGGCAGCCCCGAGGGTGCTAGAACCCGATGGCTGCGAAGCTTGCCGGCATTCGTATCGTTAGCACTCTATCGGCTAGAGTGCTAACACTGATTACAGCTAGTTCATTCCGTTTTAAGCTCGATTGAGCAAAACCGGGGCGAGTGAAGCACACGCCTCCGCATCAAACCAGGCCGAAGTTAACAGGCTCTACAATTTCCCGTCGTATTCTTCCGGCCGACACACCTAAGATTACGCCGGATTCCGGGTTTGATGAGCCTGGCGCAGAACGGCCGAATGGAGCAGCCTGCGCCAGGCCAGGATCGGCAAAACCGCCTAACCGCCAGCTCGCCCGACTATAAAAATCATACCGCACGCCGCAGTGGAGACGTCCCATGCCGGACTATGCGCCCCTTGTCCATGACACAGTCCGGGCGGAACTGCTGCGTGCCGCCGCGGATGCGCTGGCCCGCTTCGCTCCAGCGCTGCCGGACGAAGCTGCAGGCTTCATCGCCCGGCTCTATGCGGGGGTGCCGAATACCGAGCTCGCAGACGCAACGCCCGAGGCCCTTGCCACCGCCACCGCCAGCCTCTGGTCACTCGCGCTGCAGCGGCGACCCAATGAAGCGCTGGTGCGCGTCACCCGGCCAGGGTCGTCGGCCGGATCCCGCGCGGTCGCCGAGCTCGTGACCGACGACATGGCGTTCCTGGTGGACAGCGCCATAGCCGCGCTGACCAAGGGCGGCCGGGTCGTGCGGCAGTTGCTGCACCCGGTGACGCCGATCTCGCGCGATGCCGAGGGCCGGTTGCTGGGCTGGGGCGAGAGCCGCGACGGCGCCCGGCTGGAAAGCTGGATGCGCATCGAGTTCACCGGCTCTGCCCGGCGTCAGGGCAGTGATGACGGGCCGGCGCTGGAGGCGGCGCTGCGCAGCGTCATGGACGACGTTCGCGCGGCGAACACCGACTATGATCCCATGCTCGCGCTGGTTGGGGTGGCTGAGCGCGAGGTCGCCGCCGATCCGGGGCCAATCGTTGTGCCGGCCCAGGAATTCCTGCGATGGATGGCGGACGACAACTTCGTGCTGCTTGGGCACCGCCGGATCGCGGTCGGGGCTGACGGTGCGCTGACCGTGGTGGCAGAGGAGAATCACGGCCTGCTGCGACGTCCGGACGTCGCAACATTCGACGCGCTCGCGGACCTTGCGGCCGTGCCGCCAGCGGTGCGCGCCGCGTTGCTGGAGCCGGTGGCGCTGGCGGTCGCCAAGGCTAACCTTCGTTCCACCGTGCATCGGGCGCAGCACGGCGACGTGGTCGCGACGCGCATTTTTGGGCCCGATGGTGCGGTCACCGGCGTACGGCTGTTCTTCGGGCTGTTCGCGGCCACGGCATATAATCGCAATCCGCGCTCGATCCCGCTGCTGGCGCAGAAGGTCAACGCCATCCTTGCAGCGTCCGGCGTCGATCCGGAGAGCCATGACGGTCGCGCGCTGCGCAACACCCTCGACACCTGGCCGCGCGACGAGCTGTTTCAGGCGCCGGAGGCCGCAATCATGGAAGGCGCCCGGCGGGCCATGGACCTGCGTCTGCGCCCGCGCGCTGCCCTGGTGCTGCGGCAGGACCCGTTCGAGCGGTTCGTCTCTGCCATCGTTTGGCTGCCGCGCGACGTGTTCGACACCCGGCTGCGCGAGCGCGTCGGCGCCATGCTGGCCCGTGCGTTTGCCGGGCACCTTGCCGCGTTCTACATCGCGCTGGGCGACGAGCCGCTGGCCCGCGTCAACTATATCGTCGGCACGACGCCGGGTGCGGTGCCGAGTGTCGATGTCGCTGTGCTCGAGAGCGCTATTCGACAGACGGCGCGCGATTTCCGCGACCGCCTGGGCGAGGCGCTGATTGAAGCCGACGGCGAGGCCGCCGCCGCCGAGCTGATCGCCCGTTGGGGCGACGCCTTCCCGGCTGCCTACCGGGAGCTGGCGACGGCGGCCCAGGGCGCCGCTGACCTCGCTTTGGCCGAGCGGGCAATCGCCGGAGGCCGTGCCGCGGTACGGCTGGAACAGCAGCCCGGCACCACCGCCGACCAGTTGACGATGCGGCTTGCGCAGCCCGGCGCGCCAACGCCGCTGGCCGACACGCTGCCTCTGCTCGAAAGCCTCGACCTGCGCGCCATTCAGGAGGTGCCGTACGATCTGGACCCGGCCGGGGCGCCGCGGGTCGTGCTGCAGGTCTTCTCGCTCAGCGCCGGGGTCGACGCAGCCTCGGCGCGCTTCCCGGCCCTTCTGGAAGCTTTGGACGCGCTGATGGATGGCCGGGCCGAGGCCGATGGCTTCAACCGGCTGGTGCTGCGCGCTGGGCTGACCTGGCGGGAGTGCTGGCTGCTGCGGACGATGTATCGCTGGCTGAAGCAGGTCGGCTCCACCTTCAGCCAAAGGAGCGTGGAGGCGGCGCTTACGGCACATCCAGCTGCGGCGCGCACCTTAATCGACCTGTTCCACACCCGCTTCGAACCGGGACGGCCGAGCCGGGATGAGGCCGCATTGAACAGTGCCTGGGCGGCGTTGCTGGACGGCGTGGCCAACCCCGACGAGGACCGAATCCTCGCCCGGCTGATGACCCTGCTCCGCGCCGTGCAGCGCACCAACTTCTATCAGGACAAACCCTATCTCGCGCTGAAGATCGACAGCGCGGCGGCTGGCGAGATGCCCCTGCCGCGGCCGTGGCGCGAGATCTTCGTGCACTCGGCCCGCATGGAGGGCTGCCATCTGCGGGCCGGCCCGGTGGCGCGCGGCGGCATCCGCTGGTCCGACCGGCGCGAGGATTTCCGCACCGAAATCCTGGGCTTGATGAAGGCGCAGCGGCTGAAGAACGTCGTCATCGTGCCGACAGGCGCCAAGGGCGGCTTTGTCCTCAAGCAGGCGCCGGCGCCCGGCGACCGCGAGGCGTTCATGGCGGAGGGCGTCGCCTGCTACCGCGTGCTGATCAACGCGATGCTCGACATGGCGGACACGCTGGACGGCGACCGGGTGGTGACGCCCGGCGGCATCGTGCGGCGGGACGGTGACGACCCCTATATGGTGGCCGCCGCCGACAAGGGCACCGCGAGCTTCAGCGATATCGCCAATGGCATCGCGGTCGAGCGCGGCTTCTGGCTGGGCGACGCGTTCGCCTCGGGCGGCAGCCAGGGCTACGACCACAAGGCGATGGGGATCACCGCCAAGGGCGCCTGGGTGATGATCGCCCGGCACTTCGCCGAGCTGGGGCTGGACATCCAGGCCGATCTGTTCACATGCGTCGGCGTGGGCGACATGAGCGGCGACGTGTTCGGCAACGGCCTGCTGGTCAGCCGCAAGACCCGGTTGCTGGCCGCGTTCGACCATCGGCACATCTTCATTGATCCCGATCCGGACGCCGAGACTTCGTACAGTGAACGCGCCCGGCTATTCGCGCTGCCGCGCTCGTCCTGGGCGGATTACGACCGCGCGCTCATCAGCGCCGGCGGCGGGGTGTTCTCCCGTGCCGACAAGCGCATTACCCTGCCGGGAGCATCGGCCGCGCTGCTGGGCTTGCCGCAGGATCCGGTCGAGCCGGCACTGGTGATGCAGGCGATCCTGCGTGCCCCGGCCGATCTGCTGTATTTCGGCGGCATCGGCACCTACGTGAAGGCGTTGGCAGAAACCCAGGCCGATGCCGGAGACCGCGCCAACGACGCCATCCGGGTCAATGGCGGCGAGCTGCGCGCGCGGGTACTGGGGGAGGGGGCCAACCTCGCGATCACCCAGGCCGGCCGCATCGACTATGCGCGATGGGGCGCCGGGGGAATCGGCGGGCGGGTCAACACGGACGCGCTGGACAACTCGGCGGGGGTTTCGACCAGCGACAGGGAGGTGAACATCAAGATCCTGCTGGCCGACGCCGAGCGCGAGGGCGCGCTGACCCGGCGGCAGCGCGACGACCTGCTGGCCGCGATGACGGTGGAGGTCGGCGCGCTGGTGCTGCGCGACAACCATCAGCAGTCGCTTGCGGTTTCGCTCGAGATGCAGGACGGCGTGCATGACCTCGCGTCGCACGCCGCATTGATGGCGCGGCTCGAGGCGGAGGGCACGCTGGACCGCGCGGTGTCGGGCCTGCCGGATGCGGCGGCGCTCGCGGCTCGGGCTGCAGCGGGCGAGGCGCTGCTGCGGCCGGAGGTGGCGGCGCTGCTGCCCGTCGTCAAGCTATGGCTGACCGAGGCCATCGAGGGCGCGGCGCAGACCGGCGACCTCACGACCGACCCGGCGTTTCGCTCGGCTTTGCTCGCCTACTTTCCGACCGAGCTGCGCGAGGGTTTCACTCCGCTCGTCGAGCGTCACCGGCTGCGGCGCGAGCTGATCGCGACGACGATCGCCAACACCGTCGCCAACCGGCTCGGGCCGGCAGCACTGGGGCGGCTGGCGGCGGAGGGCAGCCCTGTCCGCGTCGCCCGTGCGGCGTGGCTCGCGGGTGCGCTGTTCGATCTGGAGGAATTATACGACGCGATCGACCGGGCGCCAGCCGCAGCCGCGGTCAGGCTCGATGCCACGTTGGCTGTGCGGCGGCTGCATGAGCTGGCGGCGCGGGACCTCCTCGGCGCGGCCGAGCTTGATGAGCCGCTCGACACGGCGATCGCGACGCTGCGCCCGGGCATCGCCGCGCTGACCAGGGCGGCGGCGTTGCAGGCGTCGCATGGGCTGGCGGCGCAGCGGCTGCGCGACGCCGGGCTGCCGGATGTCCTGGCGGCGCAAGTCGCGGCATCGCCGTCCCTCGCTGCGGCCCCCGCCATCGTGCGCCTCGCCGAGAGTGTGGGTGTGCCGCCTGCGGACGCCGCTGCGGCTTGGCAGCAGGTGGGGCAGGCGTTGGGGATAGAGGAGCTGCGCAGCGCGATTGGCGTGGTGCCGACCGTGGGAAGCTTTGCCGGCCGGGCCAAGGCGACGCTGCTGGCCGACCTCATGGCGGCGCAGATCCGACTGACCCGGGCAGCGATACGCGGCGCGGACCCCGCACAGCAACCGGGCGCGTCGGCGGTGCTTCAGCTTGCCCGCGAGGCTGCGGCCGCGCCGGATTTCGCCGGCCTCGCCGTTGCGACCAGAGCAGTGACGGCCATGATCTGATCGCCCGGCAATCCCATCATTCCGCCAAGGCTCGCAACGCCGCGTCGGGCTCGCGCTCCAAAATCCGGAGCAGCGTGCGCGCGGCGGGAGCAATCTGAGTGCGGCGCTGCTCCAAGTTCCGCACCGGCGCCACGGGCACGCCGATCGTGCGCGCAAATGCATCTTGCGACATGCGGAGCCGCTCACGCAGCGCCTGCACGTCCGGGACAAGCTGGTAGGCCGGCAACGGTGCGTCCGGGTCCTCGCCGTCTTCGATCATGTGCCGGCGGATGTCGGCTTCTGTCGTCGCGGCCACCTTGGCGCGATCGACCCGGCCGCCCCCGGCCGCCTTGATCTGTTCGAGCGTCATGCGGATAGGCTCAGCCATTGTGCGCGTGCCTTTCTATTGGCGACTCGGGCCGAAATGATCCGATCAAGCGCAGCGTTGGAAAGTCGAATATTCGCTTCGAGCGCATATTGTTGTTGGGCCTAGTTCTTGGTGAGAAGGGGGGTACATCGTAGCCCACCGACCGCCAGCCAACCGGCATCACCAAGTCGCAAACATTCCGACCGCCGCTGCCGCCATCACCGCCGTCGCGATCCAGCCCAGCACCCGCAGCGTGCGCCCAAGCGTGAACTGTCCCATCGCCGCGGGCCGGCATGCGAGCACTACCATGGCGGCCATGATCGGCACTGCCACGACACCGTTCACGACCGCACTCCAGAACAGCGCCTTCACCGGGTCAAGGCCAACGACGTTCAGCACCGCCCCCACACCGGTTGCGGCGGCGATGGCGAGGTAGAAAGCCCGCGCCCGACCGGGTCGCCGCGCCAGGCCGACGTGCCAGCCGAGCGCCTCGCCCGTCGCATACGCGGCCGAGCCCGCCAGCACCGGCAGCGCCAGCAGCCCGGTGCCGATGATGCCGGCCGCGAACACAATGAAGGTGAACCGCCCGGCGATCGGCCGCAGCGCCTCAGCTGCCTGCGAAGACGTCTCGATATCGGTGATTCCATGCGCGTGCAGCGTCGCGGCCGTCGTCAGCACGATGCACAGCGCGATCAGGTTGGAGAACGCCATCCCGACATAGGTATCGAGCCGAATGCGCTGCAACTCATGCCGGGCCTGCTCTGGCGCGCGCAGCAGCGGTCTCGATCCCGTCCGCTCATGCGCGTCCTCGACCTCCTGCTCCGCCTGCCAGAAAAACAGGTACGGGCTGATGGTCGTGCCGAACACCGCGACGACCAGGGTCAGGTAGGTGCCGGACCACGCGATGTCCGGCACGACCAAATGGACGCCGACCGCGGCCCAGTCCACCCCGGCAACCAGCGCCGTCGCGACGTAGGCGAACAGCGACAGCGTCAGCCACTTCAGCACCGAGACGTAGCGCGAGTAGCGGACGAACACCTCCAGCAGCACCGTCAAGACGGCGAAGGCCGCGACGTAGGGCAGCAGCGGCCCACCGACCAGCAGTTGCAGCGCCGCCGCCATCGCGCCCAGGTCGGCCCCGATGTTGACGACGTTCGCCACCACCATCAGGCCCACGACCACATACATCACCGGAGCCGGCACGTGCCGCCGCAGGTTGCCGGCCAAGCCGCGCCCGGTGACCCGGCCGATCCAGGCGGAGATCTGCTGGATTGCCGCCATCAGCGGAAACGTCAGCAGCAGCGTCCAGCCGAGGTCGTAACCGAACTGCGCGCCAGCCTGCGAGTAGGTGGCGATGCCGCTCGGGTCGTCGTCCGAGGCGCCGGTGATGAGGCCCGGCCCCATGATGTCGCGCAGCCGTGGCCGCTCAGGCTGTTTGACGATAGCCGGGTCGAATGGCGACATGATTGGCCCCGTGCTGGAGGGCTACTCCCGGCTCGGCCACCGCCAGTCGCGGATTTCGGGCAGGTCCTCGCCATAGTTCTGCACGTGGTGCCGGTGCTCTACGAGCTTGTCGCGCAGATGCTGCTGCAAATGCGCCGCCACGTTCATCAGCCGGGGTACCCGCTCTATCACATCCATTGCAAGATGAAAACGATCAAGGCCGTTCAGCACGGTCATGTCGAACGGCGTCGTCGTGGTGCCCTCCTCCTGATAGCCTCGCACGTGGAAATTGTCGTGGTTGGTCCGGCGGTAGGTCAGCCGGTGGATCAGCCAGGGATAGCCGTGGTAGGCGAAAATCACCGGCGTTGACGCCGTGAACATGCTGTCGAACTCGGGGTCGGACAGCCCGTGCGGATGGATGGACTTCGGCTGCAGCGCCATCAGGTCCACGACGTTGACGACGCGGATGCGCAGTTCCGGGAGATGCGTGCGCAGCAGGTCCACCGCCGCAAGCGTTTCGAGCGTCGGCACGTCGCCGGCGCAGGCCATCACGACGTCGGGCTCGGCGCCGGCGTCGTTGCTGGCCCAGGTCCAGATGCCGGCGCCGACCGTGCAGTGGCGGACGGCCGCCGCCATGTCCAGCCACTGCGGCGAAGGCTGCTTGCCGGCGACGATGACGTTCACGTAGTTGCGGCTACGCAGGCAGTGGTCGGTGACGGAGAGCAGGGTGTTGGCGTCGGGCGGCAGATACACGCGGACCACATCGGCCTTCTTGTTCATCACGTGGTCGATGAAGCCGGGGTCCTGGTGGCTGAAGCCATTATGGTCCTGACGCCAGACATGGCTGGTGAGCAGATAGTTCAGCGAGGCGATCGGCCGCCGCCAGCGGATGTGCCGCGTCACCTTCAGCCACTTGGCGTGCTGGTTGAACATCGAGTCGATGATGTGGATGAACGCCTCGTAGCATGAGAAGAAGCCGTGCCGCCCGGTCAGCAGATAGCCCTCCAGCCAGCCCTGGCACAGATGCTCGCTGAGCACCTCCATCACCCGGCCGTCGCGGGAGACGTGGTCGTCGCTGTCCAGGATCGTGGCGACGGAGGTGCGGCCGGTGACCTCGAACAGCGCGCCCAGCCGGTTCGACGCGGTCTCGTCGGGCCCGAACACCCGGAAATTGGCCTGGGAGGCGTTCAGCACCATGACATCGCGCAGGAACATGCCCATCACGCGGGTGGCCTCGGCGTCCACCGAACCCGGCGTCGGCACCGCCACCGCATGATCGCGGAAATTAGGCAGAGCGAGATCCTTCAGCAGCAGCCCGCCATTGGCGTGGGGGTTGGCGCCCATGCGCCGGTCGCCGTCGGGCGCCAGGGCGGCAAGGTCTGCCATCAGGCGCCCGTCCGCGTCGAATAGCTCCTCCGGCCGGTAGCTGTGCATCCAGTCTTCCAGCAGCTTGAGATGGCCGGGGTTGGTGCGGACCTCGGCGAACGGCACCTGGTGCGCGCGGAACGTGCCTTCGACGGGCTTGCCGTCCACCGTCTTCGGTCCGGTCCAGCCTTTGGGCGTCTTCAATACGATCATCGGCCAGCGCGGGCGCGTCGTGTCGCCGTCCGAGCGGGCACGGTGCTGGATGGCGCGGATCTCCGCCAGCACGGTGTCCAGCGTGGCCGCCATCAGGCGGTGCATGGTCACGGGCTCGTCGCCGGTGACGAAATGCGGCTTGTAGCCGTAGCCGGCCATCAGCGCTTCCAGCTCGTCCTCGTCGATCCGGGCCAGCACGGTCGGCCCGGCGATCTTGTAGCCATTGAGGTGCAGGATCGGCAGCACCGCGCCGTCGCGCGCCGGGTTCAGGAACTTGTTCGAGTGCCAGCTCGCCGCCAGCGCTCCGGTCTCCGCCTCGCCGTCGCCGATGACGCAGCAGGCCAGCAAATCCGGGTTGTCATAGACGGCGCCATAGGCGTGCAGCAGCGAATAGCCGAGCTCGCCGCCCTCATGGATCGAACCCGGGGTCTCGGGTGCCACGTGGCTCGGGATGCCGCCGGGGAACGAGAACTGGGTGAACAGCCGCTTCATCCCCGCCTCGGTTTGCGAGATGTCCTGGTAGTACTCGCTGTAGGTGCCTTCGAGGTAGGTATTGGCGACCATGCCGGGGCCGCCATGGCCGGGTCCGGCGATATAGACGATGTTCAGATCGTCGCGTCGGATGACCCGGTTCAGGTGCACATAGACGAAATTGAGGCCGGGCGTGGTGCCCCAATGGCCGAGCAGGCGTGGCTTGACGTGATGGATCTGCAGGGGCTCCCGCAGCAGCGGGTTGTCCATCAAATAGATCTGGCCCACGGACAGGTAGTTGGCCGCGCGCCAGTACGCATTCATCCGCTTGACCTCCTCGTCCGAGAGCGACTGGTCTTTCAAGCTGATCACGCTCTGCTCGTTCATTGCTGTCTCCTGTCTTTCAGGTCATGCACATTCGTCGATCGAGGCCAGCGTGTGCCGGGCGATCATAAGCTCCTCATCGGTCGGGATCACCCAGACCGCGACCCGGCTGTCGGGCCGGGTGATGCAGGGACCGCCGCGGTCGTTCGCCCCATTGTCGATCGCGACGCCCAGCCAGGCCAGGCGCTCGCAGACCTGGCGCCGCACGGTGGCGACGTGCTCGCCGATCCCGGCGGTAAAGACGACACCGTCCAGCCCGCCGAGCGTCATCGCCATCGCGCCGGCCTCGCGGGCGATGCGGAAGGCGAACAGCTCGATCGCCTCCCGGGCGTGCGGCTCGCCGCTTTCAATCAGCGCCCGCATGTCGCTGCTGACGCCGGAAACGCCGAGCAGACCGGATTGCGCATAGAGCAAATGCTCGACAGCGCTCGCCGTCATGCCTTGCGCCTGCATCAGATAGAGGATGACACCGGGGTCCAGCGCGCCGCATCGCGTGCCCATCACCAGGCCGTCGAGCGCGGTGAAGCCCATCGTCGTATCGACGCTCCGTCCGGCCGTGAGGGCGCAAAGGCTGGCGCCGTTGCCGAGATGAGCAACAATGACCTTGCCGGCCGCGAGACCCGGCGCCGTTTCCGGAAGCTTGGAGGCGATGTATTCGTAGGACAGCCCGTGGAAGCCGTAGCGTTCGATCCCCTGGTCCGTCAGCGCGCGCGGCAGCGCAATGCGCCGAACGACGCCAGCATTGGTGCGATGAAATGCCGTGTCGAAACAGGCGACCTGCACCAGGTCGGGACGCAGCGCCGCCACCGCCCGGATCGCGCCGAGGCTATGCGGCTGGTGCAACGGCGCGAGCGGGACCAGGCTGTCCAGCTCCTCCAATACGGCCGCGGTCACCCGGGTCGGGGCGGCGAGTCGGCGTCCGCCATGCACGACACGGTGCCCGGCCGCAACCAGCCGCTCCTCGCCGAGATGGCCGTCGATCCAGCGCAGGAGCTCGGCGAAGACCGTTTCATGGGTAACGTCCGCGCCGTCGGGCCACCGGCGCTCCGCCAGCGTCGCGCCAGCCTGGTCCCGCGCCAGGAAATGCGGCGCGGTGCCAAGGCCCTCGATCTGGCCATGATTGAGCAGGCGCGGATCAGCCCTCGTTTTGATTTCGAAAACGGCGAACTTGATGCTCGACGAGCCGGCGTTGATGGTCAGCACGGCATCCGGCACGGCCGTCAAATCCGGTTCTGCGTCCCGGTCATGCGGCCGGCGAGGTGGGCCGTCTCAACGATGTCCATGGCACTGCTTCCCCGAAACCTCGGCTCGATCGCTTAGGCACTCTCGCTGCGCGGCGGCTCCAGCGTTATCGCGAGAGCATGACAAGTTCATGACGCAGCTGCAGGGACGAACTCGCCGGCGGCCCAACATCAAGCGCGCCTGATAGCCGTAAAACCACATGAACGACGGACCCGAGTTCGGTGACCGGCTATGCAAATACGCACTCGTGTGAATACGACCCGTCCGCTACGGGGTCACGCCCGCGGATGGATGAAAAAGCTGCTGGCCCGCGTCCTTGACCTTACCATAGTGGGAAGCACCATGTGTGCGGCCTTTAGAGTGGCGGCGTGGAGAGCAGCATGGACCAGGGCATCGTCGAACGGGAAGCCGCGTCGGCGCAGACGAAGGCGCCAAGGCTGGATGTGCTCGTGTCGGGCATGAGCTGTGCTGGCTGTGTCCGCCGGGTTGAACGCGCCGCAGCGGCGGTGCCAGGCGTGCATGATGTGGCGGTGAATCTCACGACCGAACGGGCGAGTGTCACGCTCGGCGACGGCTTTCGCTTGTCTGACCTTACGCAGGCGCTGGACGCGGCCGGCTATCCCGTGGCGGAGGGAACGATCGATCTTGCAGTGTCCGACATGAGCTGCGCGTCCTGCTCCGGCCGGGTTGAGCGGGCGCTGGTGGGGGTGCCGGGCGTGATTTCCGTCGGGGTCAACCTGGCGAGCGAGCGGGCCCGGGTGCATGTCGCCACGGGTACCGCCGGCGCGGGTGAGCTGATTGCCGCCGTTCGCGCGGCTGGATATGGAGCGACTGTGCCGGTCCTGGCTGGCGAGGTCGCCGCCACCCAGTCTGGCTGGGCCGACCGGGACGGTTTGGCGGCGGCGCTGGCTTGCGCACTGGCATTGCCGTTGCTGCTGCCCATGCTCGCCATGCCGTTTGGCGTAAACGTGGCACTGCCGGGCTGGGCGCAGCTCGTCCTGGCCGGCGTGGTGCAGCTCGTGTTCGGCGCCCGGTTCTATCGCGGCGCCTGGCACGCGTTGCGGGGCTGGACCGGCAACATGGACCTGCTGGTGGCGCTCGGCACCACGGCCGCCTTCGGGCTGAGCCTGTGGGAGCTGACGGAGCGCGGCGGGCATCTGTATTTCGAGGCGTCGGCGGCGGTGATCGCGCTCGTGCGGCTCGGCAAATGGCTGGAAGGCCGGACCCGACGCGGCGCCGGCGAGGCGATCCGCGCCTTGGACCGCCTGCGTCCGGAACACGCCCGGATCCGGCGGGACGGGGTGGAGCACGAGATTTCGATCCTCGAACTGCGCGTCGGCGACGTCTTGGTAGTCCGTCCCGGCGAGCGCATCCCGGCCGACGGCGTGGTGCAGGACGGCACTGGCGGCGTCGACGAGAGCCTGCTCACCGGCGAGATCCTGCCCGTGTCGAAACAGCCCGGCGCCCACGTCGTCGGCGGCAGCCTGAACGGCGAGGCGCTGCTGCTGGTGTCGGGCGACGGCGGTCGGCGCGGAGGGCCGGCTCGCCCGCATGGTGCGCCTGGTCGAGGACGCGCAGGCGGCCAAGCCTCCGATGCAGCGGCTGGTGGACCGGGTGAGCGCGGTGTTCGTCCCTGTCGTGATCGGCCTGGCGCTGCTCACCTTAGTGGGCTGGTGGCTGGCCGGGGCTGGCGATTGAGCCGGCGGTGGTGAACGCGGTCGGCGTCCTGGTGATCGCCTGCCCCTGCGCGCTTGGCCTGGCGACGCCGGCGGCGATCATGGTCGGCACGGGGGTCGCGGCCCGGCACGGCATCCTGATCCGCGACGCCGCCGCGCTGGAGCAGGCGCAGGCGATCCGGACCGTGGTGTTCGACAAGACCGGCACCCTGACCGAGGGCCGGCCCGCTTTGGTGGCGCTGCACCCGGCGCCGGGCGTCACGGAGCCGAGCTGCTCCGGCTCGCCGCCGCTTTGCAGGGCGGCAGCGAGCATCCGTTGGCCCGTGCGGTGCAAGCCCGTGCGATTGGGCTGGACCTGCCGCATGCGACAGGATTCGCGCCCTGCCGGGCCGTGGATTGGAGGGGAGAGTTGAAGGGCGAGCGCTGCTGCTGGGCAGTCGCCGGCTGATGGACGAGGCCGGCGTGAATGCGGCTCCTCTCGTGGCAGGCGCGGCGGAGCTGGAGACGGCGGGGCGCACGGTGTCGTTCCTTGCCGCCGATGGCCGCGCGCTCTGGAGTGCTCGGCTTCGGCGATGCGATGAAGCCTGGAGCGGCGGAGGCCATCGAGGTCCTGCGCCGCCGCGGTCTGCACGTCGTATTGCTGACCGGCGACAATCAAGGGGCCGGCGGATCATGCCGCGCAAGCCCTGGGCATCAAGGAGGTGCATGCGCAGGCCCTGCCCGAGGATAAGCTGCGTCTGGTTGCGGCGTTGCGGGAGCGAGGCCCGGTGGCGATGGTGGGAGACGGCGTCAATGATGCGGCGGCGCTGGCGGCCGCGGACCTGGGCCTCGCCATGGCGACCGGCACGGACGTCGCGGCAGCCGCGGCGGGGATTACGCTGATGCGCGGCGACCCTGCCTTGGTGCCGGCGGCGCTGGATATCGCCGCCCGGACCTATCGGCGCATCTGGCAGGGCCTGTTCTGGGCATTCGCCTATAATGTGGTCGGCATTCCGCTCGCGGCCGCCGGCCTGCTCAGCCCGGTGATCGCCGGCGCCGCCATGGCGTTCTCCAGCGTCGGAGTGGTGGGCAGCGCGATTTTGCTGCGGCGCTGGCACCCGGACGCCGTGCAAAGCTCCCGACCAGCGTTGCGCCGCGCGGCATGAACATCGGGGAGGCAGCGGCAGCGTCTGGAGTGTCGGCCAAGATGCTCCGCTATTATGAGAGCGTCGGTCTCATTGCGCCGGCGGGGCGAAGCGCAGCCGGCTACCGGCGCTATGAGGATAGCGACGTGCAGGCGCTGCGCTTCCTGCGGCGGGCGCGATCCCTGGGGTTCTCCGTCGCGCAGATGCGCGAGCTATTGGCGCTATGGCGGGATAAGGCACGTGCCAGCGCCGATGTTAAGCGCCTTGCCTTGGCTCACGCAGCCGAACTCGAGGAGAAGGCCCGCGCTATCGCCGAGATGAGCAGCGCCTTGCGCCATCTGGCCGATCGATGCGAGGGCGATCAGCGGCCCTATTGCCCAATCCTTGAAGGTTTGGCGGACACGGCGCCGGCTGAATCATAGGCCGTCGTGCCAGCCGGTCGAAGTTAGGCTTGCTTCAGGCAGCGAGATTCAGCGCTGACGGCTCGATATCCCGGAAGTAGCGGTAGCTCAGATAGGTTACGATATCGCCTAGCGTGTCGAACTGTTCGACGGTCTTGTCCTGCAGCTCGATGTCAAAAAGCTCCTCAAGGCAAACCGCGAGCTTCAGGCGCCCGAACCGGCCTATCGCCAGGTCGTCCACGAGGCGAGTTGCCTGCGTCAGACCCGAACTGTCGACTCGCATGATCTGTTTGATGGCCAGCGTGACCTTCACGTAGACGGAGCTGTTGAAAGCGGATTGCATGCTTGAAGTCTCCTAGATCACGATATCGTGAGGTAACCACATCACGATATCGTGTGCAAGGGCATTTGTTCACCGTAACGAAACCAAACATTATCTGTGTCGTGGCTGCACGCGGGTCACTCACTTAATGTCTGGAACTTGCACTTGCGGCCGCATGCTGGGCAGCCGCCCGGCTAGGAGGATTGAACGATCAGTCACGGCTGGCGACGGCCACCCCGGCTGCGGCGACGGCCATGCCGGCGACCTGCAGCCACGAAAGCTGTTCGCCGAACAAGGCAAAGGCCAGCACCGCGACCACCGGCGGCACCAGATAGAACAGTGAGGCGACGCCGGCCACGGCGCCGCGCCGGATCAGCACCAGAAGCAGCGAGACTGCGCCGAGCGACAGCCCGCACACCGCCCAGGCAAGTCCGCTCCACGCCTGCCAGCTCGCGTCGAAGTGCCCGGCCTCGGTCAGTGCCGCGACCGGGACCGCGATCACTGCAGCCCCGATAAATTGCACCGCGGCGTTGGTCCGAAGGTCGGCGGTAGATGCCGTGCGCTTTTGCCAGATGGTGCCTAGCGTCATCCCAACCATGCCCGCGCCACACGCCAGCAACGGTACGAGCAACGACGGACTGGCGAACGCGCCGCTGGGTTTTCCGCGCAATTGCGGCTGCAGCACCAGCAAGGCGCCGCCAAAGCCAAGGCCGATGCCGGCCCAGCGGCGCGCGCCCACCCGCTCGCCCAGGAGCGGAGCGGAAAGCAGCGCCGTCAGCAGTGGCTGCAGCCCGGAAATCAGCGCCGAGATCCCGGCCGGCAGACCGTAGCGCGTCGCCCAAAACACGCCGCTGAGATAAATCCCCTGCATCAGCACCCCGGCGACCAGCGCATTTCGCCAACCCCGCATATTTCGGGCCAGGCGGCGCGTGCCAACGCGGCGAAGCCGGTGAACGCCGCCGCGCTCAGTACGAACCGCATGGAGAGGAAGGTCAGCGGGTCCGCATGCGGCGCCACGAGCCGTGCCACAATGAAGCCGGTTGCCCAAATGCCGACGAACAGCAGCGGCATCACGCCGGAAGCGGTCACTCCTGATGGATCGCCGACGGATGCTGGCCGATCGGGGTCACGGTGATCGCCATGAACGGAAACAGCGGCAGCCCCGACAGGATGGCGTGCAGTTCGTCGTGCTTGCAACGTCGAACACGCTGATATTGGCGTAGCGCCCGGCGATCCCGCCACAGATGCCGCCACTTGCCGCTGCGCTGCAGGCCTGGGATTGCGCCTTCTCTTCGGCCTTCAGCGCGGTCGAACCGGCCGGGTCCGGGTCGTGCGGGACCGGACGTCCATTTCACGCAGTACAGCATGGCTTGGTCCCTATGCCGGGCGTAGGCGCGGAGCTGTCCTGGTCCAAGGTGACGCCGATGCCGGGACCGGCCGGCAGGTGCACGTGGAAGTCGGCGAAGCGCAGCGGCTCGGTCACCAGGTCGCCGGTCAGGATCTGCGGGCCGAAATGCTCGCAGCCCCAGGCCAGGTCCCGCAGCGTCGCGAACACCTGCAGGTGCGCCGCGGCACCGACCGAGCTCTCCAGCAGGCAGCCGCCATACAGCCCGATGCCCGCCGCCTCCGCCACCGCGGCGACCTTGCGGACGCCCAGCAGCCCGGCGTGCTTCACGATCTTCAGCGACACGGCGTCCGCCGCGCCGGCCGCCGCGACGGCCAGCATGTCATGCGCGTCGAACACGCATTCGTCGGCCAGCAGCGGCGGGGTGCCGGGCGGGCGCGCAGCCGGGCCATCGCGGGCAGGTTCCAGGCCGGCACCGGCTGCTCCACCAGGCGCGACGCCCATCTCGGCCAGCTGCGGCAGGCAGCGGGCGGCGACGGTCTCGTCCCAGGCCTGGTTGGCATCCACGATCAGTCTCGCCCGGCCCTCCAGCGCCGCGCGCGAGGCGCCGCATGCGGGCCATGTCGGCGTCGGGCTCCAGCGCGCCGATCTTGACCTTGAACGTGCGGTGCAGCCGGGCCTCCAGCTTGCGCTCGGCCTCCTCGACCTCCTGCACCGGGTCGCCGGAGGCCAGGGTCCAGAGCACGGGGATGCGGTCCCGCACGGCGCCGCCGAGCAGGGTGGACGCGGGCAGGCCCAGCGTCTTGCCGACCGCGTCGAACAGCGCCGTTCGATGGCGGCCTTGGCGGCGTTGTTGCGCTTGGCGGCGGCGTCCATCGCGCGCCCGCTGCCTCGAACCGGTCGGCGGGCGGCCGATCAGCGCGGGCGCAAGATAGGCGTCGATGTTGGCCTTGATGGCCTCGACGCTCTCCTCGCTCCAGCGCGGGCCGCCCAGCGTCGCCGCCTCGCCGATGCCCTCCACGCCGTTGGCCAGCCGGAGCTGCACGATCACGTAGCTCTGCGCGGTGACCGAGGTTTGCGACAGCTTGTGCTGCCGCACCGTGGGCACATCGACGATCGTGCTGTCGATCGCGGCGACGGCAGGTCGCGGGCCAGATCGGCCGGGACGGCGTGCAGCAAGTCCGTCCATGCGTCTAGGCCGCCTTGGCGTGGTCGCGCACGACCACGTGTCCGGCACGCTGCCGTCTCCCGGTTCAGGGTGAAGTCGAACTCGATTTCGGTGAACGGGCGTTCAGCCCGTCGGTCGCGCGTCGCGTCCGGGTCCTCGTTGCGCATCACGCCGGGGATCAGTTCGTCGCGCGTGGCGAAGGCGAAGTCGTCGTACAGGTATTCGTCGCCGGCGATGTTGATCTGCGTGGTGAGCTTGCGGTAGCCCGGCGCGGAGACGAAGAAGTGCACATGCGCCGGGCGCTGGCCATGCCGGCCGAGCGCGGTCAGCAGCTTCTGCGTCGGCCCGTCCGGCGGGCAGCCGTAGCCGGCGGGCAGGATGGAGCGGAACCGGTAGCGGCCCTGGGCGTCCGTCTCGATGTGGCGGCGCAGGTTGTAGGGGCTCTGCGACTGGTCGAAGAACGAGTAGCCGCCCTTGCGTGTTGGCGTGCCACACGTCCACGATCGCGTGCGGCACCGGGTTGCCCTCCGTGTCGCGCACCTGGCCGTGCATGAACAGCACCTCGCCGATCTCCGGGTCCTGGTCCAGCCGCGCCTCGCCCTTCTACAGCGGCGCGTCGGCCAGCCAGAGCGGCCCTTCGATCGTGCGCGGCGTGCCGCCCTCCAGCCCGGCCTGGCGCTCCTTCTCGTCGAAGCGGAGGTCGAGGAAGTGCTCGAAGCCCAGGCCCGGCGGCCAGCAGGCCGCCCTCGTTGGTCTGGCCCATCTCGGTCAGGTAGCTCATGGCCGCCCAGAACTCGGCCGGCGTCACGTCGAAATCGTCGATCGTCTTGAACAGGTCGCCGACGACGCGCTGCACGATCTGCTTCAGGCGCGGGTCGCCGCCCGGCTGGTCGAGGCCGGCGAGCTTGTCCAGCAGGTTCGGGATCGGGCTGGTCTTCAGCAGAGCGTCGATCATGGTCGTTCTCCCTCCCTTAGCCCAGGTCGCCCCCGGCGACGGGCAGGGTGTGCCGGTGATGTAGGACGCCTCGTCCGAGGCGAGGAACAGGATGGCGGCCGCCTGCTCGTCCATGGTGCCGTAGCGGTGCATCAGGCTGGAGGCGAGCGGTCTGGTCCACCACCTCCCGATACCAGCCTCGTTCCTGCTCGGTCGGCGGCGCGCGTTGCGCGGGATGCGGCGCGGCGGCGCATCGGTGCCGCCGGGCGCCACGGCGCAGACGCGGATGCCGTGCCCGGCGTATTCGAACGCGAGCGAGGCGGTCAGCGCGTTCACCCCGCCCTTGGCCGCCGAGTAGGGCACGCGGTTCACCCCGCGGGTCGCGACGGAGGACACGTTCACGATCACGCCGCCGCCGCTGCCGAGCATGATGCGGCAGCACGGCGCGGCAGCACCAAAGCGTGGGGAACAGGGAGCGGCGGATTTCGGCCTCGATCTGCGCTTCCTCGTACTCGGCATACGGCTTGGCCCAGATCGTGCCGCCGACATTGTTCACCAGGATGTCGATCGGCGCCGCCGGCGCGCTGGCCATCGACGCGGCACGCATTCGTCGTAGCGTTCGAGGTCGGCCATCGACGGCCTGTGCGTCGCCGCGATCTCGCTCGCGCCGCTCGTGCACGAGGTCCGACCGGTCGACCAGCGACCACGCGCCGCCCTCGGCCGCCATGCGCACGGCCACGTCGCGGCCGATGCCCTGCGCCGCCCCGGTGACGATCGCGGCCTTGCCGGCGAAACGGCCGGGCAGTGGCATCAGCCGCCCGTGCGCCTCGGCCAGCGGCGGTCACGGCGCCGCTGGGCGAGAACTTCTCGAAGTAGAAGCTGGCCGGCGTCATGCCCTGCTCGCCAGGAGTGCCGCACGGCGTCGACCATCGGCGGCGGGCCGCACAGATACACGTCGACGTCGCCGCCGTTCAGGTGCGCGGGCTCGATGTAGCGCGGTGACGTAGCCCTGCTCGGGATGGGCGCTGGCCTCGTCGGCGACGCAGGCTGCGAAGGTGAAGCCCGGCAGCGCGGCGGCGTATGGCCTCCAGCCCGTCGACCTCGCACCAGATCGGCGTCGTTGGTCACGCCGTAGATCAGGTGGATCGGGGTGCTGCGCGCCGGTCGCGCGATGCGGCCCAGCATCGACAGGAACGGGGCCAGCCCGGTGCCGCCCGCCAGGAACAGCACCGGGCGCTTGACGTCGCGCAGGTAGAAGCTGCCGGACGGGCCGGTGAACTCGACGGTGTGCCGGGCGCGGCGTCGCGGAGGAAGCTGCTCATCAGCCCGGCGGGATGTTGCGGACCAGGAACTCGAACTCGTCGGCGCCGGGGGCGGAGCTGAACGAGTACGAGCGCTTCTGGTCGGTGCCGGGCACCTGGATGTTGACATACTGGCCCGGCAGGAACCGAGCGGCGCGGCGTCCAGCGCAGCGAGAAGGCGATCGTGGTGTCCGACAGCCGGGTGATGGCGGCGATGCGTCGGCGTATGGTCGCCGGCCTTGGTCTTGCAGACGTCCGATGACGCCGGGATCCGCATCACGAGGTCGGTCTGCGGCTCATCTGGCAGGTCAGGCCATAGCCCTCGGCCGCCTCGTCGTCGGTCAGCGCGTCCTCGATGTAGTCGCCGCCGTCGAAGCGCCGGATTCGCCGAACAATTTGCAGGTGCCGCAGGCCCCGTCCCGGCAGTCCAGCGGAATGTTGATGCCGACGCGGTAGGACGCGTCGGCAACCGTCTCGTTCGGCCGGCATTCGATGAACCGGGTGACGCCGTCCTCGAAGTTCAGTGCGACGGTAGTGGCCCATGTTCCCCAGATGTGGTACATGTCGATCACGTGGTGGATGTAGTCGTTCTTCAGCACGACCCGCTTGTTCGTGATCAGCGGCTGCTCGCCCGAAGTGTCGATCGTGTAGATACGACGTGCCGAAGTAGGTATCGACCGTCTTGTAGCGGAAGTTCAGCGTGAACCAGTTGAACCGCAGCTTGCAGTCGCCGTCGTCCTGCTCGGTGATCTCGACGTTGCTGATGTTGTGCCACGTGCGCGGCTCGGGCAGGCAGGTGGCGCTGCTGCGTTCGGTCCGGATGCGGAACACCCGGTCTTCCAGCCCGCCCTTGTCCGTAGTAGATCAGCGAGATCTCGCGTCTTCGGGTCGCTCGACCAGCCGGTCGTCATCGTCCCAGGCCGGCATCCAGAACTCGGCGTCCGGGGCGTAGCAGCGCCAGCCAGTCGTCCCATTCCTTGTCGTCCAGGCAGCGCGCCTCGCGGTACAGGAACTGGCGTGCGCTTCGATGGTCGATGCCGTGATGGACGCTCAGGCCAGCGCTCCGGTCCTTCGCCGATGCGTCGCTGCATGGTTTCCATCCAGTAGCGGTGCTGCACGGCGAACAGCCCCTCGTCCTCGGTCTTGGCGCCGCTCAGCAGCGGTTCCAGCCCGATCGCGGCCGCGCCCTCGTCCGGGCCCTTGATCCAGTGCGCGGCGCCGCGGCGACAGGTCGTTCCACGGCGCCGCGCTGCCCACGTAGCCGATCTGGCAGGACCGGAACTCCTCCAGGTCGTCCGGCGTCGCCATGCCGCGAGCGTTGAAGAAGTCCTCGTACTGGCGGATGCGGTGGGTGCGCTGCTCCGGCGCTCTCGCCCTTGGGGGCGATGCAGTAGATCGTGACTTCGGTCTTGTCGACCGCGATCGGCCGGTAGGTGCGGATCTGCGAGCTGAACTGGTCCATCAGGTACACGTTCGGATACAGGCACAGGTTGCGCGATCGCTTGATCATCCAGTCCGCCCGCGCCTCGCCGAACTGCGTCGCCTGAATTCGTCGCGCCGGTCATAGATGGGCCGGTCTTCCGGGTTGGTCCAGTTGGTCCACAGCAGCATGTGGCCGTGCTCGAACGAGTAGAAGCCGCCGCCCTGCTTGGCCCAGCTGCCGGCGTCCATCGCGCGCACGTCGTCCGTCACCGCCGCTCCTTGCGCCGGCTCGTCGTCGCGGCGTAGTTCCAGTGCACGGCGCTGACGTGGTAGCCGTCGGCGCCGTTCTCCGTCTGCAGCTTCCAGTTGCCGTCGTAGATGTAGGTGGAGGAGCCGCGCAACACCTCCAGCCCGTCCGGCGACTGGTCGACGATCAGGTCGATGATCTTGGCGCCTCGCCGAGATGGTCCGCCAGCGGCATCACGTCCGCGTTCAGGCTGCCGAACAGGAAGCCGCGATAGCTCTCGAAGCGCGCGCACCTTGGTCAGGTCGTGCGAGCCGTCCTTATTGAACTGCTCCGGATATCCGGCGCCGTCCGCGTCCTTCACCTTCAGCAGCTTGCCGGTGTTGTTGAACGTCCAGCCGTGGAACGGGCAGGTGAAGGTCGGCCTTGTTGCCGCTGCTTGTGGCGGCACAGCATCGCGCCGCGGTGGCTGCAGGCGTTGATGAACGCGTGCAGCTCGCCCTGCTTGTCGCGGGTGATGAACACGGGCTGGCGGCCCATGAAGGTGGTGAAGTAGTCGTTGTTGTTGGGGATCTGGCTTTCGTGCGCCAGGTAGATCCAGTTGCTCTCGAAGATGTGCTTCATCTCGAGTTCGAACAGATCGGGGTCGGTGAAGATGTCGCGCTTGCAGCGGAACTGCCCGGTCTCCGCGTCTTCCACCGCCGAAATGTCCAGCGTCGCCTGGATCGCATCGAGCAAGGTTTCCTCCGGGGATTTCGGGTCTTATCGCCCAAACAGCGTGGCTGTTTACCTGTAGCCGTGCCGCGGTAAAGCAAGATAGTCCTGACCTGGTGAAAAACCCCAAGTCGCAGTTGATCTCGAACTCAGGCTGACACGCCCTCGGTTGCCGCAACCCGGGCGCGCCCGACCCGGTAGATCAGGAACGTCGCCACCAGGCCGCAGGCGCCGCCGAACCCATCCAGAAGCCGGCGCGGCGCGGTTGCCCGTCGCCTCGATCAGCCAAGTGGACACCAGCGGCGTGAAGCCGCCGAACAGCGCGGTCGCCAGCGCTGTAGGCCAGCGAGAAGCCGGCGGTGCGCACGCTCGGCCGGCATGATCTCGGTCAGCGCGACCACCATCGCGCCGTTGTAGCTGCCATACAGGAACGACAGCCACAGCAGCACCAGCAGCATGTTCGCGAAGCGTCGGCGTCGCCGACCAGCCAGGCCAGCGCCGGATAGGCGGTGAGCAGCGGTCAGCGCCGAGAACACCAGCAGCAGCGGGCTGCGGCCGATGCGGTCGGACAGCGCCCCCATCACCGGCAGCCAGATGAAGTTGGACAGGCCGACGCAGAACGTCACGATCAGGCTGTCGGCGTCGGACAGCT
This sequence comes from uncultured Alphaproteobacteria bacterium, assembly GCA_963850595.1. Taxonomy (GTDB): domain Bacteria; phylum Pseudomonadota; class Alphaproteobacteria; order Acetobacterales; family Acetobacteraceae; genus CAHJXG01. Next base: position 584,096 of record CAWKLS010000002.1, read on the forward strand.
TGAGCACGCTCTTGCCGAAGGTCGGCGTGTAGACGGTGATCATGTAGAACGAGATCGTGGTCATCACCACCAGCAGCATGCCCGAGCACGCACGATCCGCCAGTTGCGCGGCGAGCGAGGCGAAGATCTCGCGCGAGTCGAGGGATGATGCTTGCGCGCCAGGAACTCCTGCGTCTCCTGCAGCGAGCGGCGGATGTAGAACAGGAACGGCACGATCATGCAGCCGATGAAGAACGGGATGCGCCAGCCCCAGTCGGCGATGTCGGCGGGCAGCAAGAGCTGGTTCAGCAGATAGCCGATGACGGCGGCGAACATGATGGCGACCTGCTGGCTGCCGGACTGCCAGGAGACGTAGAAGCCCTTGTGGCCCGGCGTCGCCATCTCCGACGAGATAGACCGAGACGCCGCCGAGTTCGACGCCGGCCGAGAAGCCCTGCAGCAGGCGGCCGATCAGCACCAGCAGCGGCGCCGAGCAGGCCGATGGTCGCGTAGCCCGGCACGAAGGCGATCAGGATGGTGCCGCACGCCATGATCGCCAGCGTCACGATCAGGCCCTTGCGGCGGCCGATCCGGTCGACATAGGCGCCGAGGAAGATGGCGCCGAGCGGCCGCATCAGGAAGCCGGCGCCGAAGGTCATGAAGGTCAGCATGCAGCGAGGCGAACTCGCTCCCGGCCGGGAAGAACGCCTTCGCGATGTAGCGTCGCGTAGAACCCGAACAGGAAGAAGTCGAACATCTCGAGGAAGTTGCCGCTCGTCACGCGGAGCACCGTGGCGATTTTGGAGCGGGACGCGTCGCCCTAGCGTAGCCGGCCATGTTGCTCTCCCGTTTGGAACCTTAAATTCGTTCCAATTTGCGGATATCATGCGCCGGAATACGCTATCCTGGATAGGCTTAGCTGGATGGGAACGCCAGCAGCGCAGGTAGCGCCAGTGCGACAGCATAGCGACATGCGGCATATGCGCCTCGGTATAGTGCCCCGCACGATGCAGCAGGTTCAGCGTGCCAACTGTCTTGCCCCGCCAGCGGACCGGCATGTTCAGCACGCTCTCACAGCCGAGCGCCAGGACGGTCGCATGATCAAAGAACGCGCCGCGGATCGCTGGGCGTCATGGCCGATCCAGGGTTGGCCGTTCTGCACGACCCGGCGCATCCATGCGCTGTCGGTGATCGGCTTCCGGCCGCCGACGGGATACTCGGCCGGATGGTTGCTGTAGCAGCGCACGGAGTCCTGGGTATCAGGATAGTGCAGTAAAATGGTGAACAGGATATGGCCAGGTGTTTCGGCGAGCGCCGCGTCGAGGGCACGGAGCGTCGCGCCGGGCTGGTCGGGCGAGGCATGCGCAGCGATGAGGGATGCGGTCATGGTGCTCTCTGATGCTGCCAAACGAACTCAGACCTTGGTCGGGCGGGTCAGGGTGATCTTATGATCGGCAACAAAATAGTCGTGGTAGCCGGCACGGCTAATGATCTGCAGCCGCGTCGTTCCACGTAGCCGTCCTGTATCACACGGTCGTCGATATAGACACCAACGACCTGACCGATCGCCATGATGTAGCGGCCTCGCCCCCCTCGAGCGGTGTCAGCTCGACGGTATTGACCAGGCGGCACTCCAGCGCTGCCGGGCGCCGCGGACCCGCGGCGGGCGGATCAGCGTGGACGGCTCCTGTTCCAGCCCCGCATATTCGAACTCGCTCTGCCCGCGCGGCAACGGCGCTGAAGTGCGGTTCATCGCGTCCCGCTGCTCCCACGAGACGATGGAGCAGGTGAACTCGCCGGTCTCCTCGATGAAGCTGATGGCGTCCTTACGGCCGACCGAAGAGAACATCACATGTGCGGACGGTCGGAGACCTGGTTGAAAAACGAATAGGGTGATAGGTTCACCTCTCCCGCGGTGCTCATCGCGCAGATCCAGCCGATAGGGCGAGGCGCGATCAGCGCCTTCACGGGGTCGTGCGGCAGGCCATGGCCTGGGCAACGTCGTAGAACATGGGCGCTCCGTTTGACGAGGGGACGGCGGACCGCCCTAGAAGCCGGAACCTGGTGCGGCTGGCGGGGGTTTGTCCAGGGGCTTGGATTTCTGGGGCCTGGTCTTCCGGGATGGTTTCTCTAAGCACGGGCTGAGATCGCTGTAGCGCCCTCCTGAAATGTCGGAGTAGGCTGCGATGATGAAGCAGGCGGAGCAGCGACGAACACTTAAAACAATCATGCTGGTTGCCGCGCTGCTCGTCACTTCGGCGGTATCCAGGCCTGCAGCCGCGGCCGGTATGACGGTGCGGCAGGTGATTGCGCTGTTTCGGGCCGGGCATCCGGCCGACCTTGCCGGCAAGGACCTTTCACGGCTGGACCTTGCTGACCTTGACCTCAGTGGGGCCAATCTTGCCGGCGCCAACCTGTTCGCCGCCGATCTGACGGGGGCGCGGTTGGTCGGCGCCAACCTTACGGGCGCCCATTCGACCGGGCCACCATCATCCGCGCGGATTTCTCCAACGCCAATCTTGGAGCGACGATGTTCCTGCCGCGGCCTCCCCCACCTGGCCGAACCGGCCATAAAGGCGCCGCAATTCCGAAATGCCAATCTGACCGGGGCGCATCTGCTGGCGAAACTCGGCAACGGCGACTGGACCGGGGCCAACCTGGCCGAGGCGCGCCTGGAACTGGGACGGACGCAGTTCTTGGCCGCGTTGCGCTCGGACCTCAGCGGTTGCCGTATGGCTGGCGCTAATTTGGAGGGCGCGGACCTATCCGGGGTGCGCCTGGCGTTCGTCGACCTGCGCGGCGCCAACCTCACGCGGACCAACCTGCAGGGAGCCGACCTGGCCGGCGCTCACTCGACGGCGCGAACCTGACGGGTGCGGCCCTGGCCCTGCAGACGTGCGCCGCCATCGCTGCGCGGAGTATCGGCCTGGACAGGCGACGGGTCGGCAGCGTCCGCAACCTCGATCTCGCCGAACGTTAGGCATGTCCCGGAACAGGCGGATACGGATTGCCGCGTTACTCGTTCTGCTTGATGCTCGGCATCTCGGCGGCCGCTCAGAAAGAACGTGTGGATCTGGCGCTCGTGCTGGCCGTCGATGTTTCGGAGTCCGTGGATGCCGCGCGTTTCACCCTGCAGATGGATGGCATCGCCAGCGCATTGGAGGCACGGGAGGTCCAGGCCAGCATCCTCTCCGGGCCGCATCGATCCATGCTGATCGCGCTGGTGCAGTGGTCCAATCGCCCGGCGCTGTCATTGCCATGGACGTTGCTGACCAGCCCCAACGACGTTCAGCAGTTCACCGCCAGGGTTCGCCATTTGCGGCGGGCGAGCAATGGTTTTACCTGCATGTCGGTCGCGTGCGCAGCGTTGCCGACAAGCTGCTGACGCAGTTGCCCGTGCCGGCCGATCGCATCGTTGTGGACGTCTCAGGCGATGGGCAGGAGAACTGCAATCCGCAGGAGACGACCGATCAAGTGCGCGACGAGTTCGCCAGCACCGGCGTTACCATTAATGGGTTGCCGATCTTGGAGGGCGATGAGGCCGCGACACTTGAGGCCTGGTATCAGGATCACGTCATCGGCGGCCCCAACGCGTTCCTGGTTCCGGCAGAAAGCTTTGATGATTTCGACAGAGCGATACGGCGTAAGTTCGTTACCGAAATCAGCTCCATGCCTTGTAGGACCTGCGTCCATGAGGCCAGCCGGTAGAAAATCCTCAGGACCTCCCTGCCTGGCGTTTCGGCCAGGGCAGGGGTTGTCGCTGCTCAGCCCGCCAATTGCCGCACGCGGTCAAGCGACCCCTTACAGGACGAATCGTCCTTTTGGTCCAGCATCCGGGCCTTTTCCAACTCCATTTTGGCCTGTGACATGCGGTCATCCGGCCCTGAGCTGCTGGCTTTGCCGGGTGTCGTCTCGACCGACTTGCCACCCCCGGCTGCAGCGGTCGCGGCGGCTGTCGGCAGTCCCTCCTGCTGCCGCCGTACGTCCTGCGAGGACGTCGCGATGTTGCTGCCGACGGCTGCGTTCAGCTCCTTAGTCCCAGCCGTGCCGCCTACCCGATTATCGGCCGAGGTCCCTGTAAGTCGGGGCGGCGGAAGCACCTGCAGCGGTGGGGCGTACCGGGGTTGGAACCGGACACCGTGCCCGTGGTGACCGGGCCCATACTCGGGCTTTGGGCCAATTTGCGGCCAAGATCGGCGATTTGATCAGAGCAGGGGCCAGCAAAAGCGGCGGCCGGTATTGCGATCAAGCCAAGGCAAACCGCCGACAGGCCCGCGACGATCGTGGAACGATGATGCATCGCTTTCCTCCATTTATAAGTTCCAGCCACAACGATCGGCCATGCTGGCATTTCCGCTGGGCCAAAACACGAGATCGTGAGGCGCGATGGCTGGGATGCGAGCGTAGTAAAGTGCCGATGCTTGACTAGCTATGTGTCGCAATCATAGATTGCGCTTCGCTCAACAAAAAACGGAGGATACTATGGCTTGGAATACCCCGAAGATCGTCGAAATTGCTCTCGGCGCAGAGATCAACTCCTACGCCTGCGCTGACCTGAAGAAGTAAGCGCGCATTCCGGCGAGGCTCTGGAGCGGGTGTGATCAACACCATGGTTTCAGAGCTTTCGCTGGAAGGTGCAGCCCGTCCTTCCATGCGCGTAGTCGTGCTTGGCGCTGCCGCAGGGGGCGCCTTTCCACAATGGAACTCCAACGCCTTACCTTGCCGACGCGCCCGCTCCGATGATCCTGCCGCTAAGCCGCGCACTCAGGCCTCAATCGCAATCAGCGCCGACGATCAGCATTGGGTGCTCCTGAACGCGTCGCCTGATTTACGCCAGCAGATCGAGCAGACGCCTGTTCTACAGCCGAAGGAGGGTCTGCGTTCCTCTCCCATTGCCGCTGTGGTGCTCACAGGCGGCGACGTTGACGCGATCGCCGGTCTGCTGACGCTGCGGGAGCGTCAGGCATTCGCCGTCCTTGCGACATCCCGTGTGCATCACGTTTTAGACGAAAACCCGATTTTCGAGGTGCTCGCCCGCGGTATCGTCACGCGTCAGGCGGTGGTATTGGATATGCCGCATGCGATAGCGTTGCCGGATGGCGGCGCCAGCGGCCTGACGGTCACCCTGTTTGCTGTGCCTGGCAAAGTGCCACTTTACCTCGAACAGCCGGGCACTACCCCGGCGCTGGAAGAATCTGACCAGACGGTTGGGGCCGCGATCTCCGACGGCGGATCGACTCTTTTTTATGTGCCAAGCTGCGCCGCTATGACGCCAAACCTGGCCGACCGGCTGCGTGGTGCGGCTGCGGTGTTCTTCGATGGCACGCTTTGGACGGATGACGAGATGGTCCGGGCTGGGCTAGGTCCGAAGACCGGGCAGCGCATGGGGCACATGAGCGTATCCGGCCCGGGCGGTACCCTGGCGGCGTTCGCTGATTTGGATGTGCGGCAACGCATCCTGCTGCATATCAACAACTCGAACCCCATCTTGCTGGACGACTCACCGGAACGCGCGCAGGTCGCCGCCGCCGGGTGGGATGTCGCCTATGATGGAATGGAGCTAATCCTGTGAGCAACCGCGTCCTGTCCCCGTCCGACCTGCGCGCTGCGCTGAATGCGATCGGCGATGAGCGCTATCATATCCACCATCCGTTCCACCGCATGCTGCACGATGGCCGGCTAACGCGCAGCCAGGTGCAGGCGTGGGCGCTCAATCGTTACTACTATCAAAGCCGTATTCCGGCGAAAGACGCTACTTTGCTGGCCCGGCTGCCAACCGCCGATTTGCGCCGTGCTTGGCGCAGCCGTCTCGATGATCATGACGGCACTGGGCCGGGCCTGGGCGGCGTTGCACGCTGGCTGAAGCTCGCGGAGGGCGTCGGGCTTGACCGGGCCTATGTCGAGACGACCGAGGGCATCCTGCCCGGCACCCGCTTTGCCGTGGATGCCTATGTGGCATTCGTGCGTGACCGCAGCATCCTCGAGGCCGTCGCGTCGTCGCTGACCGAGATGTTCTCGCCCACCATCATCGCCGAACGGGTGTCGGGCATGCTCGCCAACTACGATTTCATTACCAAAGACACGCTTGCCTATTTCGCCCCGCGCATGACGCAGGCGCCGAAGGACGTGGATTTCGCGCTGGCCTACATCGATGAGCACGCCCGCACCCGGCCGCAGCAGGAACAGGTGTTGGCCGCGCTGCGCTTCAAGTGCGACGTGCTTTGGTCGCAGCTGGACGCGCTGCACTACGCGTATGTGGAGCCCGGCCGCGTGCCGCCGGGCGCATTCGTGCCGGCACCATGACTGAGGCTGCGACGGGGGAGGGGATTGTTGCCGTTGTGCCCGCCTTCAACCGCGGCTTTCGGCTGCGGCATGACGCCGTCCGCAATGCTTGGGTCGTGCTCGCCCCCGAGCGGCTGTTCTTATTGGACGAGCCTGCTGTCGAGGTGTTGAAACTGGTCGATGGCGCGCGCAGCGTGCCGGACATCGTCGATATTCTGGCGACGAAGTTCAATGCGCCGCGCGAGACGATCGCGGCGGACGTCAACGCCATGCTGCAGGATTTGGTGGTCAAAGGAGCGATCCGGCTATGAATGCACTGCTGCCAATCCCGCCCGTGGGGCCGCCCGCCTCACCCATCGAGCCGCCGCTGGCCCTGCTGGCCGAGCTGACCCATCGCTGCCCGCTGCAATGCCCGTATTGCGCGAACCCGTTGGAAATGGAGCGTGCGGCGTCTGAGCTCGACACCGCGACTTGGCTCCGCGTGCTGGACGAGGCGGCGGCATTGGGCGTGCTGCAGGTGCATTTCTCCGGCGGCGAGCCGACGGCGCGTCGCGATTTGCTGGAGATGGTCCGCCACGCCGCCGCATGCGGTCTGTATAGCAACCTGATCACCTCGGGCGTCACGCTGGACCCTGCGTCGCTCGCGGCGCTGGCGGAAGCCGGGCTGGACCACGTGCAGCTCAGCTTCCAGGACGCCGATGCCGTTCAGGCCGACCGCATCGGCGGCTACCGCAACGGCCACGCCCGCAAGCTGGTTGTGGCGCGGCAGATCCGCGAGGCCGGGCTGCCTCTCACGGCGAACTTCGTGGTGCACCGGCAGAACCTGGAGCGCCTGCCGGAGATGCTGGCACTCGGTGAGGAGCTCGGCGCCAGCCGGATCGAGATTGCCCATGTGCAGTATTATGGCTGGGCGCTGGTCAACCGCGCCGCCCTGATGCCGAGTCGCGCGCAGCTGGAGCAGGCGAATGCGGTCGTGGCGCAGGCCCGCGACGACCTGCGCGGGCGCATCACGATCGATTACGTGGTGCCCGACTACTACGCGGCGCGGCCGAAAGCCTGCATGGGCGGCTGGGCGCGGCGGATCATCAACATCACGCCGGCCGGCCTCGCCTTGCCGTGCCACGCTGCGGAGACCCTGCCGGGTTTCCAGTTCCCCTCGGTCCGCACGACGACGCTCGGCGCGATCTGGCGGGATGATCCCGGCTTCGCCCGGTTCCGCGGCACCGCCTGGATGCCGGAGCCTTGCCGGTCCTGCGATCAGCGCGAGATCGACTGGGGCGGCTGCCGTTGCCAAGCCTTTGCCATGACCGGGGATGCGGCTGCGACCGACCCGGCCTGCGCGCTATCGCCTGACCATTTCATGATGGCCGACGCCGTGGCGGCTTCTGATGCCGTCGCTGCCGATGGCCCAGCGCCCGACTTGGTTTACCGGCGTATCCGCACCGCGGCTCTCGTCAGATGAAGCGGCGGGACGCATTGCTGCTGGCGACCCTCGCCGCCCTGCGTCCTTCCCGAAGCATCGCGGCGCCGGTCCCGGTGTTGCCGTTCCCGATGACCGAGGTCGCGCCGGGCATCCACGTCCGCCAGGGCGTGCATGAGGAGGCGACGGTCGAGAACCAGGACGGCATCGCCAATATCGGTTTCATCATCGGCGCCGCCGCTGTCGCCGTGCTTGACCCCGGCGGCAGCCGTGCTGACGGCGAGCGGCTACGTGCCAGCATACGCGAGCACACCGAGTTGCCGATACGCTACGTCGTAATGACGCATCTGCACCCGGATCACGTCTTCGGCGCCATCGCCTTTGCCGTGGACAAGCCGGTCTTCGTTGGGCATGCCCGCATGGCGGGAATGCTGGTGCAGCGCGGCGAGTTCTATCGTAACAACCTAGCCGACGTGCTGGGTATTGAGGAGGCTGGTGATTACGCCAAACCGGATATGCTCGTTGACGGCAATGCCACGCTCGATTTGGGTGGGCGCGTCTTGCAACTCCAGGCGCATCCGACGGCGCATACCGATAACGACCTTTCGATTTTGGACGAGGCGACCGGCACGCTGTGGTTGGGTGACCTTCTGTTTGTGGATCGGGTTCCGGCGCTGGACGGCAGCATTTTAGGGTGGCTGGCGCAGACCAAGGCGCTGCGGAGCGCTGCGGCGACGCGCGCCGTGCCGGGCCATGGGCCGCCCGTTGTGGCCTGGCCCGTCGCCGCCGCGGCGCAGGAGCGCTATCTCGGCGGCTTGGTCCGCGAGATCCGCGCCATCATCTCCCGTGGTGGCGACATTGAGCAGGCGGTTGCCACGGTCGGCCTTGCAGAGCGCGGCGAGTGGGCGCTGTTCGACGATTATAATGGCCGCAACGTGACGAGTGCGTTTAAAGAGCTTGAATGGGAGTAGCCCGGCGTCAACGGGCCAAGATACGAGGGTAGGGCATATGCGGGCAATCGCGGCGATATTGGGTCTGGCGCTGTGCGCAGCGGCGGTGCCGGCCTGGGCGGAGGAGGATCCTGAGGTCCGTGCCGCGCGCTGGGTCGATTTGAAGCACGCGGTTTTCGGGGAGCGCGAGGTCACTGACGGGACCGGGGTCATCGCGCTCGACGCGCCGGCCCGCGCCCTGGATGCGGCCCTGGTCCCGGTGAGCGTCAGCCTGTCGGCGGGTGGCGGGTCTGGGCCGGGCAAGGTGAAAGCTGTGTGGCTTGTAGTGGACGGCAATCCGTCGCCGCTCGCCGGCACATTCAAATTTGGACCAGCCGCTGATCCCCGCAGCCTCAAGACTCGCGTACGTGTGGACCAATACACGCTGATCCATGCGGTCGCCGAGACCGAAGATGGCCACCTGTATGCGTCCGAACGCTATGTGAAAGCGGCCGGCGGTTGCTCAGCACCCTCAACCAAGGACCCGCAGGTCGCCATGTCGCGGCTCGGTCAGATGCGCCTGCGCTTCGACGGCGTGGCGCCGCTGCATGATGGCGAGGCCGCGACCGCCCATCTGTTGATCAGCCATCCGAACAACAACGGCATGCAGGTGGACCAGGTGTCGCATCTGTTTGTGCCGCCGCGCTACATCCAGGATATCACAGTACGCTATGGCGACGCGCTGGTGCTCAGCGTGGGCGCCGACATCTCGCTGAGCGAGGACCCGGTGATCACCTTCGGCTTCGTGCCGCAAGGGACGGGGCCGATGCGGGTAGATGTGCTGGACAGTACACAGGCCCGCTTTCACCAGGATTTTGCACTGACGGGCGAGCGGAGCTGAGAAGGCGCCGCTCGCCCGTGCGTCATTTACACTGCAACGCTACTTCGGCCTGGGCGCGGGTGAGTTGTTCGGTGCGCTCCTTCGCAACCGGGGTGTCACGGAACAGCGCGCCGCGGTCGCCGAGGCCACCGCGCTGCATGCTGAGGATGGTCTCGGCCGCTTCGTAATCCTCATACGACATCGCGTCGGCGATGGTGTCGATGCCGCAAGCACAGCGCTCAAGAAACTCCCGCTTGAAGCCGTTGCTGGCCATGCAGCCGATAACGTAGTCGGCGCGCGTCGCCGTCGGGTAGTCGTGCGCGGGATGACGGACCTCGGCGTGAGCAACCGAGGCAGCCAGCATACCGGTCAGGGCAGCGAGAAAAGTGGCGCGGATCATGGCTCAACCCCGGTGAACGTCATGCGCTGGCTCATCGCGGGCGCGTCCATTTTGGTGTCGGCCGGCGTGCCGATGCGGATTTCCGCCAGCATCCCCGGCACCGCATCCGCCAGCACGAAGGAATAGGTTTTGGCCTGCAGCGACGGGATGCGCTCGAGACGCTGCTCGCCCTCGAACGGCCGGACGGTGATGACCCGTGCCGGAACGGCAGTGCCCTCGAAGTCGAACGTAGCTTGGGTAACCGCCGCCTTGGTGACGAACGCCTCGCGGATCTTGTTCCGGAAATACGAGGACGACAGCCCGACCTGCTCCTTCATGACGTTCACGTCGTGCTCCAGCGTCAGCATCAGCAGCGGATTGCCATGGAAGTTGTCGAGTTCGGGAAACTTCACCTGGTGCTCGCCGGTGAGATAGTCGAACGCCACGTTCTTCGTGCCGTCCGGGTTCACCTGCCGGATATGCAGCGCGATCTTGTCGGTGAACCCAGCCGGGCCCTCGCGGACATAGCTGTAATCAAGCGTCTCGGCGTGATCGACGTTGCGGAGGTGTGGCGTCTCAAACAGCGCGACCTGCGCTGGGCTTAATGGCCGCGTGTCCTCTGGCGGCATTCCGTCGGCACGAACGGAGTTCAGCACTCCCACGCTACACAACGACGCAATGGCCATTGCGCCGGCGCATAGCAGCCTCATTGTTTGGGAGGTTGAACTCTGGAGAAGGCGCGTTCCCATGATCGAATTGGTCCTCGTTTATTGCTTATCGACCGCACCGGACCGTTGCATGGAGCGCCGGGAGGTGCGGGAGCCGGTCGGCAGCCCCATCGAATGCACCATGAAGGCGCAGGCGATCGCGCAGGAATACGTGATTGAGCATCCGCGCTTTCGCCTATCTGGCTGGCGCTGCGAGGTTGACAAGCCGCGGGAGAACCCGGCGTAGAGCAACATCCGATCAATCTGCTCTTCTGGTCGGATGAAGTTGCCCGATAAAACAAATAGCTAGAGATTTTTGCCGATCCACTTTGATCGGAAAAAGCTCTAGCCTCAAGCCGCGTCCGTCTCAGCGAGGAGGCCTAATAAACGACGACGCTGCGGATGCTCTCGCCCCGGGTCATCAGGTCAAAGCCTTCGTTGATCTGATCGAGCGGCAATACGTGGGTGATCAGGTCATCGATGTTGATCTTGCCCTCCATGTACCAGTCCACGATCCGCGGCACGTCGGTGCGACCGCGCGCGCCGCCGAAGGCGCTGCCCTGCCACACCCGGCCCGTCACCAGTTGGAACGGCCTCGTGCTGATCTCCTGGCCGGCTCCGGCGACGCCGATGATGGTGCTCTTGCCCCAGCCTTTATGGGCGCATTCCAACGCTTGACGCATCAGGGTGGCGTTGCCGACGCACTCGAAGCTGTGGTCTGCGCCGCCCTTCGTGAGATCCACGAGATACGGCACGATGTCGCCGCTGACTTCCTTGGGATTGACGAAGTGCGTCAGGCCGAACTTCTCAGCCAAGGCGCGGCGGCCCGGGTTGATGTCGACGCCCACGATCATGTCGGCGCCGGCAAGCTTTGCGCCCTGCACCACATTGAGGCCGATGCCGCCCAATCCGAACACCACGACATTGTCGCCGGGCTTCACCTTGGCGGTGAAGATGACGGCGCCGACGCCGGTGGTGACGCCGCAGCCGATGTAGCAGATCTTCTCAAACGGCGCGTCCTTGCGCACCTTCGCCAGCGCGATCTCGGGTAGCACCGTGAAGTTGGCGAAGGTCGAGCAGCCCATGTAGTGCAGCACCGGCTTGCCCTGGAAGCTGAACCGGCTACTGCCGTCCGGCATCACGCCGCGGCCTTGGGTGACCCGGATCTTCTGGCACAAATTGGTTTTCTGGCTGAGGCAGTAGTCGCACTCGCGGCATTCCGGGGTATAAAGCGGAATGACGTGGTCGCCCTTCTGTAGAGATCGTACGCCGGGTCCAACGTCCACGACAATACCGGCGCCTTCATGGCCCAGGATTGCCGGGAACATGCCCTCCGGGTCATCGCCGGATAGGGTGAACTTGTCGGTGTGGCAGATACCGGTCGCTTTGATCTCGACCAATACTTCGCCTTCCCGAGGTCCCTCGAGTTGCACGGTCTCGATGCTGAGCGGTTGGCCGGCAGCGAATGCGACGGCGGCGCGGACGTCCAAGGTCGGTCTCCAGTTGCTATGGCGGGCGCAACCTAGCGGAACGCACGCATTATTCCAGCCCTGTCGGCGTTTATAGCCAGCACGAAATTTCTTGCTGCAGTGCAACATGGAAAGATTCGTGCGTTTCGCCGTTTTTTTGGCGTTTGTCGCGTCTTGCCGGCTTGAACAATGCCTGCATATGCTGGAGACCGAGCGTTCCGCTGCCACACCGTGATTTGACGTGGGTTGTGGGGCGCACCGGTCTGCTGAAATGCAGAATTGATCGGCCGCAATGATCGGCCACATTCAGGAGGGGTTGACGTGAAGCTTAAAAGAACTCTGCTTGGCTGCACGATGCTATTGGGTGCGGTTGTTGCGTTGGGCGGGCCTGCGTTGGCCAATGACGAGCTGCAGAAGCTGCAGGGCGACGCCAACCAGTGGGTGATGCCGACGGGCAACTACGCCAACCAGCGTTACAGCGCGTTGGACCAGATCAACGCGACGAACGCGTCGAAGCTGCATCCGGTGTGGTCGTTCTCGACGGGCGTGCTGCGCGGCCATGAGGGTGGCCCGTTGGTCGTCGGCAACACGATGTATGTGCACACGCCGTTCCCGAACAACGTGTTCGCGCTCGACCTGAACGACAACGGCAAGATCCTGTGGAAGTATGAGCCGCGTCAGGACCCGAACGTCATTGCCGTCATGTGCTGCGACACGGTGAACCGCGGGGTGGCCTACGGCGACGGCAAGATCATCTTGAACCAGGCGGACGCGACGACGGTGGCGCTCGATGCCAAGACCGGCAAGGAGCTGTGGCACGCGAAGAACGGCGACCCCGCCAAGGGCGAGACGATGACGATGGCGCCGATGATCGTCAAGGACAAGGTCTATGTCGGCATCAGCGGCGGCGAGTTCGGCACCCAGGGGCGCTTCACCGCCTACAACCTGAAGGACGGGTCGCTGGCGTGGAACGCCTACTCGGTGGGGCCGGACGAGCAGCTGCTGATTGACCCCGTGAAGACGACGGTGATGGGCAAGCCGATCGGCAAGGATTCGTCGATCAGCACCTGGCAGGGCGACCAGTGGAAGACCGGCGGCGGCAGCACCTGGGGCTGGTATTCCTACGACCCGGCGCTGAACCTGGTGTATTACGGGACCGGCAACCCGAGCACCTGGAACCCGACGCAGCGCCCGGGCGACAACAAGTGGTCGATGACCATCTTCGCGCGTGACGCCGATACCGGCATGGCGAAGTGGGTCTATCAGATGACCCCGCACGACGAGTGGGACTACGACGGCATCAACGAGATGATCCTGGCCGACATCCCGGTGAAGGGGAAGATGACCAAGGCGCTCGTGCACTTCGACCGCAACGGCTTCGGCTACACGCTGAACCGCGAGACGGGCGAGCTGCTGGTCGCCGAGAAGTATGACCCGGCCGTCAACTGGGCGACGCACGTCGATATGCAGACCGGGCGTCCGCAGGTGGTTGCGCAATACTCGACGCAACAGAACGGCGAGGACAAGAACAGCCGCAACGTCTGCCCGGCCGCCCTCGGCTCCAAGGACCAGCAGCCGGCGGCGTTCTCGCCGAAGACCGGGCTGTTCTACGTGCCGACCAACCACGTCTGCATGGACTACGAGCCGTTCAAGGTGTCCTACACCGCAGGCCAGCCCTACGTCGGGGCCACGCTGTCGATGTATCCGCCGAAGGGCGAGACCAACCTCGGCAACTTCATCGCCTGGGACGCCGGCCAGGGCAAGATCGTCTGGTCGGACCCGGAGCCGTTCTCGGTGTGGTCAGGGGCGCTGGCCACCGCGGGCGACATCGTGTTCTACGGCACGCTCGACGGCTACCTGAAGGCCGTCGATATCAAGAGCGGCAAGGAACTGTATAAGTACAAGACGCCGTCCGGCATCATCGGCAACGTCACCAGCTACACCCACAACGGCAAGCAGTTCATCGCCGTCCTCTCCGGCGTCGGCGGATGGGCCGGCATCGGCATGGCAGCTGGGCTTGGCAATGACACCGATGGCTTGGGTGCCGTGGGCGCTTATAAGCAGCTGTCGAACTACACCCAGTTGGGTGGCGTTATGACCGTGTTCGGCCTCGACTAAGCCGGCACTTACAAGCTCCGGCCGTGCGGTTTGCATGGCCGGAGACACTTCCGGAGACGATGGATGCGAAATAAATCATTGCTGGCTTTCTCTAGCCTAGTCGGTGCGGGGTTGTTGCTTGCTGTCACCGGGTCAACTGGTGCAAAAGCGGAGAATGATCCAGTCTATGAAGTCCAGAGTGGACGAGTTGACCAGCATACCTTTAATGGTTACCGCCGCTATGGCGAATCCTGCCTACGCTGCCATGGCCCCGATGGCGCCGGCAGTTCATATGCTCCAAACCTTACCGAGTCGCTGAAGCATCTGTCCTATGATGATGTGGTCAACGTGATCACCAATGGACGGCAGAATGTCACCAAGGCGCAGAATAACGTCATGCCGGCGTTCGGCACCACCGAAGACGTCATTCTGTACATCGATGATATTTATGGCTACTTGAAGGCTCGTTCGGACGATAAGTTGCCGCGTGGCCGGCCGAAGCGCATCGGCGATGACAGCTAACCGAGTGCCGGAAAACCAACGGCTTCTTGCAGCAGGGACAAGACGTCGCGACCGTATTGCATGGCTCACCCTGCTCTTTTGCTTGACGTTGCTCTCCAATACATCCGCTCAGGCTCAGCGTGCCGAGCTGATCTCACGGACTGAGCTGCGGGTCTGCGCCGACCCCCGTAATTTACCGTTCTCGAATGAGGCGCGTGACGGGTTCGAGAACAAGATTGCTGAGATCATCGGTGCTGACCTTGCATTGCCAGTGAGCTATGTCTGGTTTCCGCAGGTCACCGGTTTTGTGCGCAACACCCTCCGTGCCCGCGAGTGTGACCTTGTGATGGGCGCTGTCAGCGGCGACGGGATCATGGACAGCACGAACCCATATTATCATACCGGCTACATGATGGTGACGCGCACGGCCGATGAGATCACCGCGCGTTCAGTCGGCGACCCGGCTCTGGCGAACAAGAAGTTCGGCGTGATCGCCGCAACGCCGCCGACCGATCTTCTCCTGCGCCATAACCTCATGAATCAAGTGCGGGCCTACTCGCTCCGCGTTGATACGCGGATCAGCAACCCGCCGAGTGCGATGCTGCATGACCTTGTCGATGGCGTCATCGATGTGGCCCTCGTCTGGGGCCCACCAGCGGGTTACGCGATCACACGGGAGCACCTGCCGTTGACCGCGGTGTTCATTGAGCCGGAGCCGAACGCGCCACGTCTCGATTATCGTATCGCCATGGGTGTGCGTGCCAACGAGCCGGAGTGGCGGCGGCGCATCAACCAAGCAATCGGCAAGCACAAGGCCGAGATTACTGCGGTGCTCGCGAGTTTTGGAGTGCCGATGCTGGACGACCAAGGCCAGCCAAACCCTTGAGGCTTATTACTGTTGGGCTGTTTGCCATCATAGCGGGCAGTTCGCCAGTCTATGCCGATCCGACGGTGCCAATACCCAATACCTATAGGATGGACGATTATCGGGCTCCTGTGCCCGATACCGTCCCGGGCGCCAATGTCCTGCACATCCCGGCGATGCAAATCCTAGTCGATCGGCACGACGCCCTGTTGATAGACGTCCTGCCAGCGCCGCGCAGACCGCCGGGAATGCGTCCGGGTGCCCCATGGCTGCCTATTCCGCATCAGAGCCTTCCCAGCAGCCTCTGGTGGCCGGAAATTGGGCGGGGCGCGATCCCGGAAAGCATGGCTGCCCGCGTACGACAGCGCCTCATTGAGCTCACCAAAGACAATCCAGCCCGAACGATTGTGTTCTTCTGCCTGGCAGATTGCTGGATGAGCTGGAATGCGGCCCGGCGCGCCGGCGAGATGGGGTTCCATGCGGTCTGGTTTCCGGAGGGCGTTGATGGCTGGCAAGCCGCCGGGTTGCCAACACAACCTATTCAGCCAGAGGAGTTTGAGTAACACCACTGAGCGGAGGACGTTCGTGGCTGGAGTGATCTGGCCCGGGCTGCCTATACTTGACGTCCCCGCCTAATCCGTCAGCCCGCGCTGCAGCGTCTGCGCCAAGGCGCCCAGCTTCGCTTCCATCTGCACCGGCACCTCACAAGCGTAGCGAATGGTGCGCTCGATGTCCTCATATTCGCGGATCAAGAACGCGCGCCGGCTCACGATTTCGTCGCGTTGCGCGGCTGGAGCCTCGGGCGACAGGGCGCGGAGTTCAGCGGTGATGCGCGACGTTAACTCGGTCAGCGTCCGCTGGCGATGGGCGATGCCGCGCAAGCGGTCGATAACCTGACTGCGCTGCACGTTTGTCTCGTCAACTATGCCGGCGAACACCGACGCCAACTGCACAGGCCGGTCGGCATTGGGCACCGTCGCCACGAACTGTTCCAGCTTGGCGCTGCCCTCCTTCGCCGAAATCCCGCGCGGCGACACGGCGGCGACCACCGCCGCTACCTGGGGATCGGCGTGCCAGTCACCCGTGGCATCGTGCCCACCCCACAGCGTGCTCGCGGTCAGGCTCGGCACCAGGCGCTGTACGCAGGGCCAGTCCGGATCGACCGGCGGACCGGCCGCGCCGAGCACCAGCGCCGCAGCCACCAACCATGCGCTCCGCATCACCTTCATTCCGGCCCGGCCTTTCGCGCCATCAATCCACGGCCCGGGTCGTAGCCCACGACCGCCAATGCCATGAACACTGCGGTGCAGCCGAGCACGATCGCGGCCGACCCCCAATCGACCCGGCCGTATAGCGCGAAGCGGATCAATTCTGTCGCCGAGGTGAACGGGTTCAACTGGCATGCCCACCATAAAGTCAGGCTGCTCTCCTTGACACGCCACAGTGGATACAGCGCCGAAGACGCGAAGAACATTGGGAAAATAACAAAGTTCATTACGCCAGCGAAGTTTTCCAACTGACGGATGAACGATGACATTACGAGGCCAAGCGCTCCAAGCATAAGCCCCGAAACGATCAACGCCGGGAACACGGCAAAATAGCCGATAATGGGCGGCTCGATTTCCCAGAACCAGGCGATGCCAAGAAAGATGTAGGACTGCACCACAGCGACCGCGACGCCGGCCAGCAGCTTCGACAGCAGCAGGAACCAGCGCGGGAAGGGGCTGACCATCAAGGTCTTCATGCTGCCCATCTCGCGGTCATAGACCATCGACAGGCTGCTCTGCATGCCGTTGAACAGCTCGATCATGGCGATCAGGCCGGGCGCGATATAAACCTCATAAGGAATGTAGGTCTCGTAGGGCGGGATGATCGAGACGCCCAGCACGAAGCGGAACCCGGCGGCGAAGATCGCGAGCCAAACCAGCGGACGCACCAAAGCCGAGATGAACCGGCCGCGCTGATGCACCCAGCGCAGGCCCTCACGCCGCACGATCCCGCCCATGCAGCGGGCGTAGGATGCCGGGGTAAGGCTGCGGACTTCAGTTTTTAGCATGGGTCAGCTGCTCGAAGGCGTCCTTGAGGGTCGTAGAGCCAGCCTGGGCCATGATATCCGGCACAATCCCGCTCGCCAGGACGCGTCCCTTATGCAGCACGATAACATGCGCGTCGTCGCCAGCCTCGTCGATCAGGTGGGTCGCCCATAGCACAGCCAGGCCGCGCTCCCGGCACAGGCGGCGCACGTGATCCAGCAGGAAGCCGCGGCTCTCCATGTCGAGACCGGCGGTCGGCTCATCGAGCAACAGCAGCGCCGGGTCATGCAGCAGCGCGCGCGCCAGCTCAACCCGGCGTTTCTGCCCGCCGGACAGCAGGCGCACCCGGTCACGCGCACGCTCCGCCAGGCCCACCCGAGCAAGCTCGTCCCGGATGCGCGGGGCGGCGACGGCTCCGGCCATGCCATGCAGGGCCGCATGGTATTCGAGATTCTGCTGCACCGTTAGGTCAAGGTCCAGCGTCGGTTGCTGGAACACCACGCCCATGCGCGCCAAAGCGGCCGAGGCGTCGGCGCGGAATGGCTGCCCAAACACCGCGATGCGGCCCTGGTGCGCGTGATAAAGCCGGGTGATCAGCGCGAACAGCGTCGTTTTACCGGCGCCATTCTGACCCAGAAGAACGGTGAAGTCGCCGGGCCGAATGCAGAAGCCCACGCTGTCCAGCACCTTGCGGGCGCCGAACTGGTGGGTCAGGCCCTCGATCTCCAGCGCGATCGGCAGCGTGAGCGAATCGGGCATTACGGGGTCACCACAACGCCCCAGGGCAGTCGCCCCACCGGAACCGACTTTGTAACCCGCAGCGCGTCCACGTCGATGACCGACAGGTCGTTGCTGACGCCATTGGTGGCATAGAGCCGCTTGCCGTCGAGCGAGAAAGCCAGGTTCCACACCCGCTGCCCGACCAGCAGGTACTTGCGAACCTCATAGGTCTTGGTATCCACGACGGCGATGCGGTTGGCGGGGCCGAGCGCCACGAAGGCGGTCTTGGTGTCCGGCGTGATCGCGATGCCGACCGGCTGCACGCTCTCGGCGGGCACGCCGGGGATGGCGAAGCTGATGGTGTGGGTGACCGCGTGGGCGGCAGCGTCGATCACCGACACGGTGCCGCCGACCTCGGCGCTGACCCAGACCTGGGCGCCGTCCGCGGTGAACCGGGCGACCCGTGGGCGGCTGCCGACCAGCACGTTGGCGATCGAGTGCTGCGTCGCTGTGTCGATGAAGTGCGCCATGCTCGTCGTCTCCGACGTGTTGACCAGCACCTTGCCGTCGGGGCTGACGCCCATGCCCTCCGGCTCCACGCCCACCGGGATTTCGGTCAGGATCGCCCCGGCCTTGAGGTCGAGCACGGACACCATGTTGTCGTTCTCGTTGGCGATATACAGCATGGAGCCGTCGGGGCTGAGCGCGAACAGCTCCGGGTCCGGACCGCTCGGCAGAATGCCGGAGACGGTCAGGGTGGCGAGGTCCAGCACCTCGATATGATCGCTGTCGCTGGTGCAGATATACAGGCTGCGCCCGTCTTTGCTGGCGACGATACCGCGCGGGCGGTCGCCGACCTTGATGGTGGAGGTGACGGCCAAGGTCGCGCCGTCGATGACGGTGATTGTGTTGTCCTTCTCGTTCGACACGAACAGCCGCTCGGCCCGGGCCGCTGAGGTCGCCAGCAACAGCGCCAACGACGCCGCGGCTGCATTACGCATCACATTTTGCATGTCGTCTCCGGCTGATCGATGCCGAGTGTGTCCAGCTCGGAGAACTGGTGCAGGTAGCCCGGCTGCGGGCTGACGGAAACCAAGCTGCGCGTGTCGGCCAGCAGCACCGGTTGACGCAACTGGCCGTCCCAGGAGCGGAAGCTCAGGCGAGACCCCTTGAAAGCCGCCAACTCAATCTTCGGGCTGTGCAGGTAGGCCCCAATGGCGTCGGGGTCGGCGCCGGGTCCACGGCTGGCGGCCTCGCCCACCGCGCGGACGGCCATCCAGGCGCCGAAGTCGCGCGGGGTCATCGAGCGGCCGGCCTGTTTCTGGAACCGAGCCTGCAGCTGCGTGGCGCCCCACTGCTCGAACGGGTGCGCCCATGCGGCGGGGACCAGGCCGTGCGTGCCGGCGATCGGCCGCGGGTCCGTCGTACGGTAGGCAAGGTCGTCACCGAACTCGTTTGCGGTATCGGCCACCACCAGCACGTCGTAGGACAGGCCCTGGGTGAAGCGCGCAACTTCGGCACCGATGGTGACGTGGCCGGTGTCGGTTCGCTGCGCGCCGGGCTCGAAAGTCCAGGGCTTATCGGCGACGATGCGCAGCTGGAACTTGCGGGCCGAGCGGCGGAGCGCGTCGGCATAAGCGGCGTCCGCCTCAGCTTGGCCTTGCACCAGCAGCACGTTGCGCCAGCGCTTTACCGCCAGATACTGCATCAGCGCGTCCGCCAGCATCGCCCGGCTCGGCAGCATGTGCAGCACGCGCGCCCGGCACCCGGCGCCGCGCAGGCTGTCATCCTCGGACGTGGCGTCCAGCAGGGTCGCGTCGCGCGCCTCGGGCAGGTCTGCCACTTGCAGCAGCAGCGGCGCCGGAAGATCGGTGACGATGACGCGTTCGCCCCCGGCCAGCATGGCACGGGCGGCGCTCAGCACGGCGTCGGCGTCCGGCTGCAGCGCCTCGTGCAGGGCGTAGCTCTGGTTCAGGAACCGCCCAGTCGTCTGGTCGTCGGCCAGCGCCAGGCGGGCACCCTGCACGCCCTCATCGGTCAATGGCGGGTCGAGCACCACCTGCGGACTCACGCGCTTCGGCGTCAAGGCGAGATAACCGATGCCCACAGTCACAGGCTCGGCCGCCATGGCGGAGGTGGCCAGCAGCGACGCCAGCAGCAACGCGATCGGACCGGCAGATCCCGGCATTCGTTTCCCCCAAAGCCCGCGTTTGGAATGCGGTACTCATGATTGTGGGCCGCGCATGCCAGCTTGTCAGCCCCTCCCGCAACGTCACATGTGCGGATCGGCGGCATAGCGCAATTGACAACCGGCGGCGGCGTGCGCGCATTGCCTCGAACGAAACTGCCCGGGGAGGGGCCGTATGAAGATCGGACGCCGCACGCTGCTGCTCACGTCATTGGCCACCGCATTGCCGCTGACCGCCATCTGCCCAGCCGTGGCCGCACCCGTCATCCGCGTCGGCACCCTGCGATTCGGCTCGGTGGCGTGGGAGCTCGACGTCATGCGGGCGCACGGGTTGGATACGGCCGCCGGCGTCACGATCGAGACGGTCGAGTTCGCCGCGTCGCAGGCGACCCAGGTGGCGCTGCAGGCCGGGCGCGTCGATATGACGGTGCAGGACTGGCTGTGGGTGTCGCGTCAGCGCGCGTCGGGTGCTGACTGGACGCTCTCGCCGGTGTCCAGCGCCTTGGGGGCGGTGATGGCGGCGTCGGAGTCACCGGTGCAGACGGTTGCCGACCTGCGCGGCCGGCGGCTCGGCATCGCCGGCAGTCCGCTGGACAAAAGCTGGCTGCTGCTCCGGGCCTACGCGCAGCAGAAATTCGACCTCGATTTGGATCAAGCCGCGATCAAGAGCTTCGGCCCGCCGCCGTTGATCGGCGAGCAATTGGCGGCGGGGCGGCTGGACGCCGTGCTGACCTACTGGCCGTTCGCCGCACGGGCCGAGGCGGCGGGGTTGCGCCGGGTGCTGGCGATGGAGGACGCGGTCGAGGCGCTCGGCATTCCACGCGGCGTGCCGTTCGTGGGCTGGGTGTTCTCCGACGCCTTCGCGGCGCGCAACCGGGCGGCGGTGCAGGCCTTCATCAAGGCATCGGACCAGGCGCGGGCTATTCTCGTGGCGTCGGATGCGGAGTGGGAGCGGATTGCGCCGTTGACCGGAACGTCCGGACCGGCTGAGCTCACCCGGCTGCGCTCCTGGTACCGGCGTGGCGTTCCGGAGCACTGGGACTTGGAGGCGACGGCGCGGCTATATGACGTGCTGGCAGGCATTGGCGGCACCGCGCTGGTCGGGCCGGCAACGCACCTCGTGCCGGGAACGCTCTGGTCACAGGGCTAAGCAGGGTTGCGTGGCCTGGGACTCAAATGAATGTCCGCAAGACCCGGCCACCCAACCCTGCTTAGGTGGTTGTCTGTGCGCAGGCTGATTGAGGCCTGCTTAGGCTCCTTCCGAATAGGCTGGACCGCGCGCCTGGTGCCCATCGCGGTCTTGCTCGCAGGCTGGGAGTTGGCGGCGCGGCTGATCAGCAGCCGGCTGTTCCCGCCGGCCAGCACGGTGATGGCGGCCCTGGCGCACGAGGCCGCAACTGGCCAGCTGGCGCATAATTTGAGCATAACCCTGGCGCGGGTCGCCTGCGCCTTCATCGTGGCGATGGTGCTGGGGACGGTACTCGGCGTGGCCATGGGACGCTGGCGCTGGGTGGACCGCGCGCTCGACAGCCTCGTCACCGGCCTGCTCAACCTGCCGGCGCTGGTGGGCATCGTGCTGATCTACGTCTGGTTCGGCTTAAGCGAAACCACCGCTATCGCCGCCGTTGCGCTCAACAAATTGCCGAGCACCGCGGTCACCGTCCGGGAGGGCGCCCGGGCGCTGGACCAAGGGCTGATCGACATGGCGCACAGCTTCCGCATGGGCCGCGGCGCGGTGCTGCGCCACGTCGTGCTGCCGCAGCTCTATCCCTATCTGTTCGGCGCGGCGCGGTCCGGCCTGGCACTCATCTGGAAGATCGTATTGGTGGCGGAGCTGCTGGGCCGCAGCGACGGCGTCGGCTTCCAGATCCAGGTGTATTTCCAGCTGTTCGACGTGACCGGCATCCTGGTTTACACCCTGGCCTTCATCGTCGTAGTGCAGATGATCGAGTGGCTGGTGCTGCAGCCGCTGGAGCGGCGGGCCAACCAGTGGCGGTGATGCTGGACGTGAATGTGGCGCGGAAGTCGGTGACGGGCCGCAACGGGTCGCGTACAGTCATCGCTGGCCTGCGTTTCTCCCTTGAGCGGGACGAGATCGTCGCCTTGGTCGGCCCGTCCGGCTGCGGCAAGACGACGCTGTTGCGCGTAATCGGCGGGCTGGACACGCACTTCGACGGCCAGATCGCCTGGGCGGACGGCGTGGCGCCCCGCATCGGCACGGTGTTTCAGGAGCCGCGGCTGCTGCCCTGGCGCACCGTCCGGCAGAACATCGCTTTGGTCCACCCGCCCGACCCGGCCGCTGCAGAGGCTTTGCTGGCGCTGCTCGGCCTCGAACCTTACGGCGACCTGTACCCGCCGGCGCTGTCACTCGGCATGGCGCGCCGGGCCGCTATCGCGCGCGCTTTTGCCATCCAGCCTGCATTGCTGCTGCTGGATGAGCCGTTCGTCTCGCTCGATCCCACGATGGCGGAGCAGGGCCGGACGGTGCTGGCGACCGCCTGGCGAACCCGGCGCTGCGCCGCGCTCCTGGTCACCCACGACCTGGCCGAGGCGGCGTCGCTCGCCGATCGCATCTTGCTGCTGTCCGCCGGGCCAGCCCAGGTAATACGGGAGCTGGTGGTGCCCGAAGGCAACCGGCGACGCGGGATCGCCGAGGGGGCCCGCGTCGCCGCAGAGTTTACTTGAGAGTTTCGAGGTAGGCGATCAAGTTCGCCCGGTCCTCGTCCTTTTTCAGTCCGACGAAGATCATCTTGGTGCCTTGGACCACGCCGCGGGGATCGGCGAGATAATGGTCGAGCGTCGGGGCGTCCCAGGTCACGTTGTAGGCCTTCATCGCCTCGGAGTAGCTGAAGCCCTCGATGCTGTGCGACGGCCGGCCCACGACGCCGTGCAGGCTCGGACCGATCTTGTTCTCGCCCTCCTTGATCGAGTGGCAGGCGGCGCACTTGTTGAACACTGCCTTGCCGAGCCCCGGGTCGCCCTCTGCCCGGGCGGTGCCAACAGTCAGTGCCACGGCCGCAATTGTCGCCAATCCCATCAAATAACGCATCTTCGCTCCCCAATCGCCACGCCATGCCGGCGCTGACCTCCCTGGATTATGGGAAGATGAGGGGGATTGTCGAGGCGTCCTAAGCAGACGTCTATCGGTCTGCGTATAAACAGCAAGCTAAGCAGGGTTGCGTGGCCCGGACCTTCAGGCATTCACCTGTGTACCAGGCCATGCGACCCTGCTTAGTGTTCGTCTTCAGCTTCATGCCCGGATGGACCCGGGTCACGCGACCTTCGGCAGATGGTGCGCACGTAGGCGTCGCGGCCGATCTCATAGGCCTGGGCGGACCGTCCGATCACCTCCTGCCAGCCGCTGGCGCAGCCGAGTTCGGTCTCGACGTGCTTGGACAGGATGTCCGTCGCCGTTTCCTCGGTGCAGCGGTCGGACGGGACGGAGTTGAGGCAAACCAGGATGATGGCCTGGAAACCGGTCATGTCGCGGCGTTCATCTGGTCGCGGCCCCTTTCCCGATGCGTCACCCGCAAGGTAGCATGGCGCGCGATCAAAAAGCCTAGAGGGGAAGCTATGCTGGTAGTTGCGGCGATGTATCCGGGTGGCGACGGCACCCGGTTCGACCATGCGTATTACCGCGAGTCCCACATGCCGCTGGTGCGCCGCCTTTGGGGACCGATGGGATTGCAGCACGATCAGGTGATGCGCGGCCTGGCGGCGCCGGACGGTGCGGCGCCGGCCTACATCCTCACCACATTGATGACCTTCGACTCGATGGACAGCTTCAAGGCCGCCGCCGACCAGCACGGCGCGGAGCTTTTCGGCGACATCCCGAACTTCTATGACGGCACGCCGGCGCTCGCCTACTACGAAACGCTGTCCTGACCGATGGATACCAAGAGTCAGCACGCCTGTTTCGGCGGCACGATGGGCTTCTACAGCCACGCCTCGACCGCGACCGGGACGGAGATGCGTTTCGGCGTCTTCCAGCCGCCGCAGGCGCAGCGGGGACCGTGCCCGGCGCTGTATTACCTCGCCGGGCTGACCTGCACCGAGGAGACCTTCGCCATCAAGGCCGGCGCCCAGCGGCTGGCAGCGGAGCATGGGCTGGTGCTGGTCATGCCGGACACCAGCCCGCGCGGGCTCGATCTGCCAGGTGAGACGGCGAGCTGGGACTTTGGCGCCGGCGCCGGGTTCTATCTGGACGCGACCGCCGCGCCCTGGGCCACGAACTACCGCATGGCGCAATACGTGACGCAGGAGCTGCCGGCGCTGATCGAGGCGAGCTTCCCGGTGCTCCCCGACCGGCGCGGCGTGTTCGGGCACTCGATGGGTGGGCACGGCGCGCTGGTGACGGCATTGCGGGAGCCGTCGCGCTGGCACTCCGTCTCCGCCTTCGCACCGATCGCCAACCCGGTGGCGGTGCCCTGGGGCGAGAAGGCATTCACCGGCTACCTAGGTTCCGACCGCGCGGCCTGGGCGGCCTGGGACGCCAGCCTGCTGATGCGGCAGCGGCCCTATCCCGGCCCAATCCTCGTTGACCAGGGCAAGGACGACCAATTCCTGACCAGCCAGCTGCATCCGGAGGCGCTGGAGGACGCGGCGGCGGCTTCGGGCCAGGAGCTGACGCTGCGGCGACAGCCCGGCGATCATAGCTACTGGTTCATCCAGACCTTCGTCGCCGACCACATCGCGCACCACGCGCGGCAGCTGCTTGGATGAGCTGATGCGGGCATTACTGATGTCCATGGCGCTATGCGGCGCCGTGTTCCCGGCCATGGCACAGGAACGGATGGCATTCTGGAACCTCACCAGCTTCACCATCACCAACCTGGTCATGGCGCCGGCTGGCGGTGACGCGAAACCGGGCGAGTTCGGCCCCAACCAGTGCGCCAATGACCGCGACGGGACCGTGGACCACGACGAGCGTCTGCGCCTGACCGGCATCGCGCCTGGCCGATATGACGTGCGGCTGACCACCAAACCCGGCCGGGTCTGCACCATCCGCAACGTGGAGGTGAAGGGCGGCGGCAAGTATTCGTTCTCCCTGTCAGACAGCGACCTTGTGGACTGTAAATAGGTAAAAATCGGCTGATCGGATATTTTAGGATGGGAAACGTTTGGCGGCGGCGCTTGGCCGTCTCCGCCGCTATCACCACGATGCTGCCCGCCGCCGCGCTGATGCCGATGGCGACGCAAGCCCAAGTCCAAGCCCAACCAGGCAGTGCGCAGGATGACGCACCTCCCACCGAAATCGCCCTGCCAACGGTCAACATCATCGGCAGCAGTCCGCTGCTGGGCTCGGGCATCGACCGCAACAAGCTGCCGGCGCAGACCAGCGTGCTGAACCGGAGCGACGTCGCCCGCGACGGCACGCCCAACGCGCTGCGGGCGCTCAATGAACAGGTCGGTGGCGTCAACCTCGAATCCGCGTCGGGCAATCCCGACCAGCCGACGCTCGTGTATCACGGCTTCCAGGCCTCCCCCCTGCAGGGCGTGTCGCAGGGGCTGGCGGTCTATGTGAACGGCGCCCGCTTCAACGACGCGTTCGGCGATACGGTGAACTGGGACCTGATCCCCAGCATCGCCATCAACCAGCTGAACCTCGAAGGTCCCAACCCGGTGTTCGGCCTGAACGCGCTGGGCGGCTCGATCAGCGTGCAGCTCAAGAACGGCTTCACCTACCATGGCGGCGAGGCGGCGCTGTATGGTGGCTCCTTTGGCCGGATCGTCGGCGAGTTCCAGTATGGCAAGCAGTTCGGCAACGTCAGCACCTACGTCGCGGGCTCGGAAAGGCATCAGGACGGCTGGCGCAACCTGCAATCCTCCGACATCCAGAACTTCTATGGGGACCTCGGCTGGCGCGGTGACCGCTCCGAGGTGCATCTGAGCCTGACGCTGGCGAACTCGGTGCTGAACGGCCCAGGCACGTCGCCCATCGAGTTGCTGGCCGCTGACCCGGCCGCGCAGTTCACCGCGCCGAACCTCATCGCCAACCGCTATTTGGGCGTGAACCTGCAGGGCAGTTACGAGGTGTCCGACACCACCTCGGTCCAGGCGCTCGCCTATTACAGCTATCTGCTGCAGCGGCTGACCAACGGCAACATTTCCACCGATAATCCTGCCAATGACGGCTCTGGGCTGCTGATCAATGACAGCGGCGCCTTCAGCACGACCCGCGGGGGCGGGCTGATCCCGGACTTCCTCAACGGCGGCCTCTATTCCCAACTTAACCGGCAATCGACCAACACCAACAGCTACGGCGCGTCGGTTCAGGTGACGAACACGGGCGACGTGTTCGGCCTCAAGAACCACTTGGTCGGCGGTTTCAGCTTCGACGGCGCGCAAACGCAGTTCGGCGCGACCGCACTGGTTGGCGGCCTCACGCCCCTGGACCGCGTTTTCATCGGCCCTGGCGTTGTCATCGACGAGCCCGGCACGAACACGCCGGTGCGGCTCGCGACCAGCAACGCCTATTACGGCGTCTTCGTCTCCGACACGCTGAACGTGACGCCGCGGTTGGCGGTCACGCTGTCCGGCCGCTTCAACGCGGCGCAGATCGACCTCTCCGACCAGGGCGGCGGCAACCTGACGGGTCAGCACACCTATAACCGCTTCAACCCCGCCGTCGGCGCCACCTATGACGTCACGCCCTGGCTCACTGCCTACGCTGGCTACTCGGAGGCCAACCGCGCGCCGACGCCCGCCGAGCTGTCCTGCGCCGGGCCGGCCGACAGCTGCAGCCTCGCCAACTTCTTCACCGGCGACCCGAACCTGAAACAGGTCGTGGCGCACAGCGTAGAGGCCGGCCTGCGCGGCACGGTGCGTCCCGCGGACGACGTGCGGCTCACCTATAATGTGGGCCTGTTCCGCACCACGCTCGACGACGACATCGCCTTCGTCAACAGCGTCACCCTCGGACGGGCATTCTTCCAGAATGCGGGCCAGACGCGGCGGCAGGGCGTGGACGCCGGCGTGCAGATCAAAACCCCGCGCTGGCTGGGCTACGTCAACTACAGCTACACCGACGCAACCTTTCAGAGCACCTTCGTCGAGGCCGCCGGCAACAATCCGCAGGCCGACGCCCAGGGCAACATCACCGTCCGGCCCGGCAACCGTATCCCCGGAATTCCAACGAACCAGCTCAAGTTCGGCGCTTACTACAAGGTCACCGACAAGTGGACCGTGGGCGCGGCGGGGATCTACCAGAGCAGCCAAACCCTGTTCGGCGACCGGGCCAACCTTACGCCGCGGCTGCCGGGCTTCGTCACGCTGAACCTGAACACGCAGTATCAGCTCGCGTCGAACGTCCAGCTTTTCGGGTTGGTCGAGAACGTCAACGATGCCAAGTACTACACTTACGGCACCTTCTCGCCGACGACAGCGATCCCGCTGGCCCAGGCACCGAACGCGACGAACCCGCGTTCCTACAGCATTGCCGCGCCGGTCGGCGGCTTCGGCGGCGTGCGGGTGACGTTCTGAGGCAGCACTCCGGCAAGCTCGATTTGAGCAGCCGATGTTGTGCGTCCGGATCATTGGTGTAGAAACCATTCACAGCGCCGGCAAAACGCGGTCGTGATGCTGTTATATTATAACGTCAACAACAGAGGCTGGGAAGCAACCGGCTTTGCATCTGAAGGAACCGTCATGAACAGCGCGATTCACATTCATCCCTCGGTGGACAACGGCATCAAGCCGGCGACGCCGGGCTTTGCCGGCGGCACGCTCGTTTGCAAGTGCGCCACCAACCCGGTGAAGGTCGAGGTCTCGGCGCAGACCGCCTTCAACCACGCCTGCGGCTGCACCAAGTGCTGGAAGCCGGTCGGCTCGGTGTTCTCGGTCGTCGCCGTCGTGTCGCGCGACAAGATCAAGGTGCTGGAGAACGGCGACAAGCTGAAGGTCGTCGATGCCAACGCGGCAATCCAGCGCCACGCCTGCACCGGTTGCGGCGCGCATCTGTATGGGCGGATCGAGAACAAGGACCATCCGTTCTACGGCCTGGACTTCGTCCACACCGAGCTGTCGCACGAGCAGGGCTGGGCGGCACCGGAGTTCGCGGCTTTCGTGTCGTCCATCATCGAGTCCGGCGCCAAGCCCGACCAGATGGGCGCAGTGCGGGCGCGGCTCCGCGAGATCGGCCTTGAGCCGTACGACTGCCTGTCGCCGCCGCTGATGGACCTGATCGCGACCCATGTGGCCAAGCGCTCCGGTGTACTGGCGGCATAGTTTACCGCGAGCCCCCTGGTATCGTCCGCCATTCCGCGCAATCCTATCGCCCGCGCGATAGGGGCGCGGGATGGAGACCGCGCGACACAGGCGCGGCTTGGAGATAACGATATGCTGCTTATTCCACGGCGCCGCTTCGCCGCCAGCCTCGCCGCAGGGGCGGTCATTGCGACCCATCAGGCGCAGGCGCACGGCCCGACCCGGCAAAAAGTGACTCAGACCATCGATATCGCCCGCACCCCGGCGCGGGTCTGGGCTATCGTCGGCGACTTCGACTCCATCGCCAAGTGGCATCCCTTGATCGCCTCCAGCCCAGCGGACCATGGCAACGCGGTCGGCTCCAAGCGCACGCTCACGCTCAAGGCCGAGGGCGATCCGCACTTCGAAGAGGAGCTGGTCAAATACGACGCCGCCGCGCACAGCTACCAGTATCGGATCGAATCCGTCGATCCCAAGGTGCTGCCGGTAAACAACTACACCGCTTGGTTCGAGGTGCAGGATGGTCCGTCCGGCGGCAGCACGATCGAGTGGCGGGCAGCGTTCTACCGCGGCTATATGCTGAACGATCCGCCGCCCGAGCTGAATGACGCCGCCTCGTCCAAGGCGGTCGCGGGTGTGCTGCGCGCCGGGCTTGACAACATCAAGGTCATCGCCGAGCGCGCTGGTTGAGGCTGACCCTCGCCTGCCCAAGCAGGATTGCGTGGCCTGGGGCACAAATGAATGCCTGCAAGTCCAGGCCACGCAATCCTGCTTAGGTTATCATCTGTGCGCAGACTCATAGAGGTCTGCTTAGCGCTGCTGGCGCTGCCGCTGCCAGCACAGGCGGCGCTCGCCTACGTCACCAACCAGGGCGACGACTCGGTCTCTGTCGTGGACACCGCGACCGGCGTCGTGGTTCAGACCGTCGGCGTCGGCGCGAAACCCGCCGGTGTGGCGGTGGCGGCGGATGGACAGCACGTCTATGTCACCAACCCCGAGGGCCACAGCGTCAGCATCCTGGAACGCAAGAACGGCCGTCTGACGGTTATGGCCGAGGTGCCGGCGGGCGCCGGGCCGCTCGGCATTGTCGTAAGCCCGCGGGATGGCCGGGTGTTCGTTGCCGACTGGTACGGCGATACCGTAGCCATGCTGGACGCGGCCGGGAGGAGCAGCGCTGAACCCATCAAGGTCGGCCAGTCACCCTCCGGCCTCGCCATCGATCCCGACGGCACACGGCTCTATGTCGCCAACCGCGAGAGCGACACGCTGTCGGTCGTCGATCTCCGCACCCTCGACACGCTCGCGACGGTGCCGGTCGGCCACGCGCCGTTCGGGGTGACGGTGCAGGGCGGGCGGGTGTTCGTCGCCAATGTGCAGTCGGGCGACGTGTCGGTGGTGGACGCGGCCACACTCAAGGAGACCCGGCGTCTGCCTGTGGGCGAGTTCCCCTACGCCGTCGCCGTCACCGCTGACGGCTCGCGCATCCTGGTCACCAACCAGCACAGCGGCACGCTCTCGGTGTTCGACGGCGCTTTTGTGGCGTTGCCCGAGATCGCGGTCGGCGACTATCCCGAGGGTATCGCCATGTCCGCCGACGGCGCCCGGGCCTACGTGGCGATCTGGATGGACAACCGGCTGGCCGAGATCGACGTCGCCGCCGGCAAGGTCATCCGCAAGATCAAGGTCGGCGAAAGCCCGCGCGCCTTTGGGACGTTCCTGGCGCCTCCGTAACCGGTACCTCCATATTTGCATCCAGAACGCTGCAATGGAATGAGAAGACCGCCATGAGCCGTTTAGCCGGAGACGACGCCGAGCCGATGCTGGGACCGGACGGCCCCTTGGTGGAGACCGTCATCGTGCCGGGCGCGCGCGACCTTGGCGGCTTCCAAGTGCGGCGCGCCCTGCCATCGACCGAGCGGCAGATGGTCGGCCCATTCGTGTTCTTCGACCACATGGGCCCGGCGGTGTTCCACGCCGGCCGCGGCCTCGACGTGCGGCCGCATCCGCATATCGGGCTCGCCACCGTGACCTATCTGTTCGAGGGTGAGATCATGCACCGGGACAGCCTCGGGACCGTGCAGGCGATCCGGCCGGGTGCGGTGAACTGGATGACTGCGGGGCGCGGCATCGTGCACTCCGAGCGTACTGCGGCGGAGTTGCGACTTCTGGAAAAGTCGCTGCACGGCATCCAGACCTGGGTCGCGCTGCCGCAGGCGCATGAGGAGACCGCGCCGGACTTCGCCCATGTCGGCCGTGACGCGCTGCCGGAGGTGACGGGGGAGGGCAAGCGCGTCCGGGTGATCGCCGGCGAGATGTTCGGGGCGCGCTCCCCGGTGCGGACCTTCTCCGACATGATCTATGCGGACGCGTCGCTTGACGCTGGGGCCAGTTTGCCGATCGCAGCAGAACACATCGAGCGCGCCGTCTATGTGCTGGACGGCAGCATCGAGATCGCGGGCGATGCCTACGGCTCCGGCCGTCTGCTGGTTCTTCGGCCCGGCGATCCGATCACGCTGCGCGCGCAGACCGCCGCGCGGGTGTTGGTGCTGGGGGGTGAGCCGATGGACGGGCCGCGGCATGTCTGGTGGAACCTGGTTTCGAGCCGGCGCGAGCGGATCGAGCAGGCCAAGGCCGACTGGCGCGGCGGGCGGTTTGACCGGGTGGCGGGGGACGCCGAGTTCATCCCGCTACCCGAGTAGCTTAGGACGCGAGATTGGGCGTCGCCACCGCTGCGCTGCTGGCCCGCATCCAAGCGCTGCGCTCCAAGACGACCGACCGCGGTTGCACCGAGCACGAGGCGATGGCCGCGGCGGCGAAGGTGGCGGAGCTGCTGGACCGGCATGACCTGTCGCTGTCCGAGCTGGAGCTGCAAGGGCAGGCCTGCGTGCGGGCGGCGCTGCCGACGGGGCGGAGCCGAATCGGACCGCTCGAGGAGTGCGCGCCGGCGGTGGCTGCGCTGGCCGGTTGCCGGTTCTGGTTCGAGACCGACGCCGAGAGCCGGCTGGTCCAGGTGTTCTTTGGCCTGCCCGCCGATGTCCAGGCGGCCGAAACCCTCATGCCGCTGATTGCCCATGCCTTCGAGACCGAGGCCAACCGGTTTCGTGCCAGCGCCGATTACCTGCGCGGACGCGGCGGCAAACGGCGGGCGCTGCACACCGCCTTCGTGCTCGGTCTGTCGCAGGGCATTCAGGCAAAGCTCGCGACGATGGCAGCGGAGCGTGAGGCAGCACAGCGCCAATCGTCCGGCCGAGATTTGGTGCTGGCAAAGGCCGGGGTCGTAGATGCGGAGCTGGACAAGCTCGGCCTGCGTTTTCGCTCCCGCAACCCGGCCGCGCGCCCGGTGAACCCGGTCGCATTCGATGCCGGGCAAGCGGCTGGCTTGGCCAGCGCCATACGTCCGTTCAGTTGATGTCTCAATTCATAGGGCGGCGTCCTTCAGCCTTTGGCGCAGGCGAGGCGCCATGAAATCGACGAACGCCCGCAGCTTGAGCGGCAGGCGCGGCTGGGCGTTATACAGCAGCTGCACCGGCCGTGGTGGCGGCTCGAATGCTTCGAGCGCGATCGCCAGGTTTCCCGCGCGAACATGATCGACGACTTGGTATGACATCGCGCGAGCCATCCCAATGCCGGCAACCGCGGCGTCGATCGCAGCCTCCATGGTGTTGACGCTCAGTCGTGAACGCAGCGTGGCCGTGAGCGCGACGCCGCCCGCCTCGAAATGCCAGACGCCGGGTGAGGACACGCCTTCATGCGAGACTGCGGTATGGTCGCCGAGTTCATTGAGCTCTGACGGGCGGCCGCGCTCGCTGAAATAGGCGGGACTGGCGCAGACGACCCGGCGCACCGACCCGGCGCACCGACCTGATCCGGTTGGCCGCCAGCGCGCTGTCTGGAAGTTCGCCAATCCGCACGGCGACGTCCACATGGTCGTCCAGAAGGTGCACGACGCGGTCGCTGAGCACCAAGCCGACGTCCACCTCCGGATACGCCGCAAGAAAGTCCATTACGACTGGGAGGAC
Organism: uncultured Alphaproteobacteria bacterium; assembly: GCA_963850595.1. Lineage (GTDB taxonomy): Bacteria > Pseudomonadota > Alphaproteobacteria > Acetobacterales > Acetobacteraceae > CAHJXG01. The sequence goes on from CAWKLS010000002.1 coordinate 616,769, forward strand.
GTGCCGGCGGCCGAAGACGACGTGCGCGGTCACGACAAGCTCGCCCTTGGGCGCGATGTATTCGCCGCCGGCGGCGCGCTCCGCCTCGTTCAATTGCTCCAGGATCGTCCTTGCGGCTGCGATGTAGGAACGACCCGCTGTGGTCGGGACCAAGCCCTTTGCTGACCGCGTTAGCAGGCTCGCATTCAGGTGCGCTTCCAGTTCTGCAACCTTTCGGCTGATGGTGGCCAGCGGGACCCTGAGCCGTCGCGACGCCTCCGAGAGGCTGCCGGCCTCCACGGCCTGAAGCAGGATCGACATAGCCTCCAGACGGTCCATAGGGTTATCCTTCCATGAATTGGGAGGGTAAGTTCCAACTATGCCGCCTACTGCGTAAAGATGAAAGGCTCCAGATATCGACGATCGGGCTGACGACAGCCGCCGTGCAGGCGCCTGGCCAATATCCCGCCATAGCTGGAGGACAACCATGAACAGATTTCTCGCGGCGACAAAGCGCAACAGCCTCGCGGTTCCAAGCGTACCCGCCAATCAGGCAGCAGGCGGCGGCCTTGTGAACGACATGGACGGCGACTTGCCAACCGTGCACTTTACCGAGCGCGAGGCGGCGTTCATCGCCATGCGCGACAGCTTCTATCTCGCGAGCGTGTCGCCATCCGGTTGGCCATATATCCAGCACCGCGGCGGCCCGCCGGGCTTTCTGGCGATGCTGAATCGGTCCACCCTGGCGTTCGCCGATTATCGCGGCAACCGACAGTACATCAGCCTCGGCAACGTGGCCGATGACGACCGGGTGGCGCTGTTTCTAATGGATTATCCAAGCCGTAAACGCCTGAAGGTGCTCGCACATATGTCACCCTTTGATCTGGCAGCCGAACCTGACCTGGCGGCGCGGCTGGCATACCCCGGCTATCGCGCCATTTCGGAACGCGGCTTCAAGCTGCAGCTGGAGGCGTTCGATTGGAACTGCCCGCAGCACATCACCCCTCGCTTCACCGCGCCGGAGCTGGAGGAGGCGGTAGCCCCCTTGCGCACCCGCCTCGCGCTCTTGGAAACCGAAAACGCCGAGCTGCGCCACGCTGCCGAAGCTCGGTAAAACAATCGACCCGATCGGTCATCTAGGGATCGCCTACCCCGCGCCGACCTCGCCTGCAACCATGCTGCGCGTCTTCGCGGCCAGGGTATCGAGCGCGAACGGCTTGGTGAGCACCTGCATGCCCGGCGCAAGCTGCGCGTCCAGTGCCGCGCCGGCATAGCCAGTGATCAGCAGCACCGGCAGGTCGGGCCGGTCCAGGCGAGCCGCATCGGCGAGCTGCCGCCCGTTCATCCCCGGCAGCCCGACGTCAGTCACCAGCAGGTCCACGTGGACCACTGAGTTCAGCGCCTGGAGGCCGCCCGGACCGTCGGCTGCCTCCAGCACCACATGGCCCTGCTCGCGCAGCGTCTCGACGACCATCGCGCGGATCATCGCCTCATCCTCGACCACCAGCACCGTGCTCCGCGTCTCGGCCCGGACGTCCGGGTGATGCACGTGCAGCGGAGCCGGCGTCTCCGCCTCAATATACCGGGGCAGGAACAGCCGCACCGTCGTGCCTCTCCCCGGCGCGCTCTCCAGTCGCGCCGAGCCGCCCGACTGCCGCGCAAAGCCATAGAGCTGCGAGAGGCCCAGCCCGGTGCCCTGGCCGACAGGCTTCGTGGTGAAAAACGGCTCGAACGCCCGCGCCGCCACGCTGGGCGTCATGCCGGTGCCGCTATCGGTGACGCTGATCTCGAGATACTCGCCGGGTTTCGCCTCGTCCTGGCCGGACAGGTCGGCCCAGTTCAAGCGCCGGTTGGCCGTCGCGATCGTCAGCGTGCCGCCGTCGGGCATCGCGTCGCGCGCGTTGATGGCGAGGTTCAGCAGAGCGCTTTCAAGCTGGTTCCGGTCGCAAAGCACCGACCGCCCGTGGTCGGCCAGGCGCAGCTCGACTGCAATGCCCGGCCCCATGGTGCGCCGGATCAGCTCGGCGAGGTGCGTCACCGACGCGTCCAGCGCGATTGGGCTGGGCTGCAGCGTCTGCCGCCGAGCGAAGGCCAACAGGCGATGGGTGAGCACCGCAGCGCGCTCCACGCCCTTACGCGCGTTTTCGAGGTAGCGCATCGCATCGGGCACCCGGCCCTGTTCTGCGCGCCGCTGCAGCAGCTCTAGGCTGCCGCCGATGCCCTGCAGCATATTGTTGAAATCATGCGCGATGCCGCCGGTGAGCTGGCCGACCGCCTCCATCTTCTGCAACTGGCGCAGCGCGTCCTCGGCGCGCGCGCGCTCCTCAGCCTCCTGCAGCAACGCCGTGTTGGCGTCGTGCAGCGCGCGGGTCCGCTCATCCACCCGCCGCTCCAGCTCCTGACGCCCGGTTTCCGCCACGTCCAGCGCGGTCACGATCTGGTAGGCGGCGGAGGCGAAGTGCGCCAGGCTGTTCAGCAGCCGCGCATCCTCGGCGTCGAATTTCCGCCCCGCCGTGTGGGCCATCGCCCAGACCGTCCCGATCGCCTTGCCGTCCCGATGGAACGGCACGATGAGGGTCTCAAAGATCAAGGTCTCGAGCCCGCTCACGGCTGGGAAGTGCTGTGCTGTCACAGTTCGGAACAGCATGGTGTTGTCGTCGAGCAGCACCAGTCCGCAAGGGCTGGTCGTGCGCGGGATGAGAGCATGCAGGTGCGGCGCCAGAACTCCGGCCATGGCGCGCCACCGGAACATCTCGGGATTACCGCCAGGCTCCAGGAAGCTGATGCCGGACGAGTCGGCGCGGCATAGCGTGAGCACGACATCGACCAGCTTTTGCAGCATCACCTCGGGACGTGACGCCAACTTACGGGCCAGCGCACACAATGCGAGGTTTTCGGCTGCGAAATCGGGCAAACGACTAAGCCGCTGGGACAGCTCGTCCGTGATCAGAACTTCGCTGCAATCGGCGACATCACTGCCCTGTGCGCCCGCACTGTTCATTTTGAAGCCGGATCCTCAACGCATGAGCAACTCCGTGGCTGAATTCGGCACCGGATCACCAAGACATAGGGACTGCTCCGCTTACTGGATGCACGTCGCGGCATCTTGAGAAACCCCGTCTGTTCACGCCACGCTTGCATTATCTAGAGGCAGAGTACCCTTCATGTCAAAGTTTGGTTGTATCTATTTTGAAATATTCAACTCAGGGTCGATTTTTCAGAGCGTGTGTCAGGCAAAACGTCGCGCCGTCGCACGCCCGTCGGCAAAGCCGCGAGGCGCGCCATCTCGCCGCGGGCGAGCAGTCCGGGATCGTCGAGCGCCGCTTCCGCCATCGACATCGCGTCCGTGCCCCAGAACAATGCGCTGCCAACCACAAGTGTAGGCACCCCGAAGACACCGGCCGCGATGGCGGCGTCGGTCCAGGCACGGAGCTGGGCCTTTGCATGCCGCTCGGCGATCAGGGCGTCGTAGTCGCGCACCCCGAGCCGATCGCAGAGAGCGCCGCGCTCGTTGCCCTCGCTGGGATCGCGGCCTTCGGCCCAAATGAAATTGAAGGCGATCCGGATGGCGCCGGGATCGCTGGCCAGGGCCGTGATCAATCTTAAGGTTTCGAGCGATCGGAACGGGTGCCGGGGTGGAAACCGCAGCGGTATTCCGGCGCGGTCTGCCATGAACTGGCATAGTTGGTAGGTGTGGATGCGCTTCGGCGCGATCTCCGCTGGGCCGAGCTGGCCCCAATGGCTGAGCACGGCGCCAAACACGATCGGGCGGAACAGCACGGACCGCCGGTGCGCAATCGCCATCACCCCCGGCAGCGCAAGGTAAGCGAACGGCGAGACGACGTCGAAATACCAAGTGACGGTCTCGTCGGCCATCTGGCTGCCGCTCTCTGCTAACCGCGCGGCAGCATGCGTCCGAGCACGCCGTCATGCCATAGATAACGATGCACCAACGCCGCCAAGGCGTGCACTCCGGCCAGCGCCAAAATGATCCAGCCGATGGTGCCGTGCACCTCCTGAACCTGGTCGGCGAGATCGTGGTTACCGGGGTCGTAGGCCGGGATGCTGAACAGGTTGAAGATGCTGTCGCCGCGCGTCCAAGTAAGGAACATGCCCGCCAGCACCATCGCTCCCAGCAGCGCATACAGGCCCCAATGCGTGCTCTTGGCGATCACGTTGAGCGCGCCCTTATCGGCAAGCGGCAGGCGCCGTCCTCCTGTCGCGCGCCATACCACCCGCGCCAGCAGCAGCGCTGCCAGCAAGAGGCCGAAGGTAATGTGCACCGAACGCGCGTCCACCCGCAGCGGGCCGCGCGGGAACAGGTCGATGGCCTGCGCGCCAAGCCATTGGGAGACGACCAGCAAGGCCGTGGCCCAGTGAAAGAACATGGTGCGGGCGTCATAGCGCGTGGCGGTGGGGCTGACAGGCTGCATGGATGGGCTCTCCTACGGGCCTTAGATAAGGGAAGTGCGACTGGGTTCGCCAGGCGGGTCGAGGCCTGTTGCCTGGTCTTGGTTATCAAGGCGCACAATTCTACTGTCGCGCCGTGCCGATCAATCGGCAGTGAGAACTGTAGGAGAACCCCATGACGTCCGTGCGTGAACCCGTGCTGCACCCGGTCGCCATCGGGGATCTGCGCCCGACGCAGATCACCGTCGGAATGCGCGAGGTCGAGGCAAAACGTCAGGCGTGGCGCGCCAAGTCCGACGACAAGGGCGCCGAGTTCCTGGGGAAGCATATGGTCTCGGTGATCCTGGGACCGAAAGACCGCTATTACGTCGTGGATCACCACCACCTGGCCCGGGCTTTGCACGAAGAGGGCGTTGCGAGCGTTTTGGTCACGGTGATCGCCGATCTCACGCGGCTGGAACCCGACGCGTTCTGGTTCGTGCTCGACAACCGCGCATGGATGCATCCGTTCGACGACCAGGGACTCCGGTGCGGCTATGGCGAAATTCCAAAATCCGTCAGTGATCTCATCGACGACCCGTTCCGCTCACTCGCCGGTGAGCTGCGCTTTGCCGGCGGCTACGCCAAGGACACCACGCCATTCAGCGAGTTCCTGTGGGCGGACTTCTTGCGGCGCCGCATCAAGCGCAAGCAGGTCGAGGCCGAATTCGATCAGGCGCTCGAACAGGCGCTGCAGCTTGCGAAGAGCATGGACGCGGATTACCTGCCGGGATGGTGCGGCCCGGTCGCGCGTTAATGCCCGATACCGCCATGGGGGTGCCGCTCGAAGGGGTCGCCCACGTCATCCAGGTCGCGCTGACGCCGGTGTTCCTGCTTTCCGGCGTCGGCACCCTGCTCAACGTGTTCTCCGCCCGCCTCGCCCGCGTCACCGACCACATGGAGCACGCGGAGGAGCTGCTGCTGGCCCAGCCGGACGGCCCGGATGTGGCGAAGCTGCGTTCCCACCTGCACCGGCTGCGGCGGCGGACCTTCGCGCTTGACGTCGCTGTGGCATTGGGAGCGCTCGGCGGCGGCGCGACCGCGGTGGCGACCCTCACGCTGTTCGTGGGCGCATTGCGCGAGTCGGCCGTGGCATCGGCGCTGTTCCTGATGTTCGGCGCGGCGGTGGCGTGCACCATCGGCGCGCTGACGGCCTTCCTGGCCGAGACGGTGCTGTCATGGCATGGGGTGCGCGACGAAGGACCGCTGCCACGGCCCAAATTGGCCCCGCGCGCCTGACCCACACCGCTCGGCGCATCGCCGTGGTGCTGCCGCCGAACGAGGGCTTCAGTCCCGAGGCGGTCGGCGCCATCGGCCTGATGGTGCAAAGGCTCGGCGCCGATCCCCACGCGGATTTTCAAACCGTAGTCATCGGCCCGGCGCTTCGCCATCCGCCGTTCGCGGCCCCGTGCTTCCAGGCAGCTCACCCCCCGCCGTGGTTACTCGCCAGCCGCACCACGCGCTATGTCTGGGGCGTGGCAACCCGGCTGCGGCAACTGCGCCCGAGTGTAATCGAGGTGCACAACCGGCCGATGATCGCCCTCGCCCTCGCCCGGCGCTTCCCGGACGCGGCGACCGTGCTGGTGCTGCACAATGACCCGCAGGGCATGCGCGGCACGGCCAGCGCCGCCGGGCGCGCCAGGCTGCGCGGGCTCGCACGCGTCGTGACGGTATCTCCGTACGTCAGCGAGCGGCTCATGGATGGGGTCGAGGGATGGAATCCGCCGCCATCCATCCAGCCGAACTGCATCGACCTCGCGGCGATCCCCCCGCCATTGCCGCAGGAGCAACGCGACCGCGTGATCCTGTTCGCTGGCCGCCTCGTGCCCGAAAAAGGCGTGGACAGCTTCATCGCTGCCTGCGCCCGCGCGCTGCCCAACCTGCCGGGCTGGCGCGCGGAAGTCATCGGTGCCCGGCGGCTGCGGCCGGACGACGCTAGCGACGCCTATTCCGCCGCCGTGCAGCGCGCCGCGGCGCCTGCGGGGGTGCACATGACCGGGCACCGGCTGCACGCCGAGGTCCTGGCTGCGATGGCACGGGCCGCGCTCGTGGTCGTGCCCAGCCGTTGGCCCGAGCCGTTTGGCCTCACGGCACTGGAGGCGATGGCGAGCGGCGCGGCGCTCATCTGCTCGCCGCGCGGCAACCTGCCCGAGCTGGTCCGTGACGCTGCCGTGCTCGTAGATCCCGACGATCGCGGTGCGCTCACAGGCGCGATTATGGCGCTGGCGCGGGACATGCCGCGACGGGCGGCGCTCGGGGCTGCGGGACGCCGGCGGGCTCAGGCGTTCGATATCGAGGTCGGCGCCGCGGCGCTCGACCGGCTCCGCCGCGAGATCCTCGGCGTGTGACGCGGCATCAAGCCGCGGGAAGGACGGCGCCGGGCAAAGCGTGCAGCGCATCCTCGACCGAGATGCCGGCGATGTCGCTACATTTAAGCCAGGCCGCATCGCGACCCCAGGGTGCGGAGACGAGCGGGTCGGTGTGGGACGACATGAGCATCAGCGTCGGCGTCCCTATGGCCGAAGCCAAAAACGTCGCGCCGGTATCGTTGCCGACCGCGACCGCGGCGCGCCGGGCGACCTCCGCAAGCTCAAACAGCGTGGTCCGGCCGCCGAGGTCCACGACGCCCGGCGCCACACTGCGCACGCCGTCGATGGCGTCCTGGTCCACGCCGGTGCCGACCGCCACGCCTGCAAGGCCATACGCGGCCAGGTGTTCCGCCATCAGGCCATAGTTTCGGGCCGGCCAGCGCTTATGCGGCAGATGCGGCGAGCAGCCTGGAATCAGCAGCGCAAAGCGTGCGGGCAGGTTCAGGTGGCCGACCGGCGCAGTGAGCCAGGACAGGTCGGCTAGCCCGGGCGCCGGAACGCCGGACGCCCTGAGCTGCGCCGCCATCTTCTGCCGGTTGGAGGGGCTGTCGGTGAAATCCGGGTTGGGATGCGAGCAGCCCGGCGCCGCGCCGACCCACTCCGGCCGCCGCCGCCGCGGAATCATCTGAAAGTAGCGTGCGGTGCGCCCGGAGCACTGCAGGTCATAGACCCGGTCGAAACCCTCATCGAGGAAACGGCGGCGGATCGCCCACCAGGCCGTGATCTCATGCGCCCGCGGCCGCCGGTCGAGCCAGACGCGGTCGAACCACGGGATCGCCTGTGCCAGCGCCGCATAAGGCAGGGCGGTCATCAGCACGAGCTCAGCGGCCGCGTGATGGCGGCGCAGCGCCTGAAAGGCGTCCAGGCCCTGGATCAAATCGCCCAGCGCCCCATGCTTGATCACCAGGATACGACCACGCGTCATCACGCCGTGGTGCGGGATGGCGGGGCGCAGGTCAACCGCTGGGATACCGCTTGCTCCCATGGCATTCCGCTGCTTCACATGCGCTCATGCCCTCGCACCCGAGACTCGAATGATGGATAGCGGGGTCGTCTCAACCGGCGCCGGCACCACCTCGCCCGCGGAACGGCGCACGACGGCCGCGACCGCGCTGGCGGCGCTCGGCATCGTCTATGGCGACCTCGGAACCAGCCCGCTTTACACCTACCAGACCATCGTCGGCGCGGTCGGTGGCCACCCTCCGGCGAGCGATGCCATCGGCCTGTTATCCCTCGTCGTCTGGGCGCTGATCGTCACGGTGTCGGTCAAATACTGCTTTTTCGTCATGCGCGCCGACAACCACGGCGAGGGCGGCATCCTGGCGCTGATGTCGCTTGTCACAAGCAAAGCTGGAGCGGCCAGCCAAGCGGGCCGCGGCTCCGGCGCGCTGATCGTCATGGGGCTGTTCGGCGCGGCGCTCATCTATGGCGACGGCATCATCACGCCCGCCATCTCGGTGCTGAGCGCCCTGGAGGGCGTGAACGTCGTGACCGACGCGTTCAAGCCTTACGTGCTGCCGGCCGCGATTGTGATCCTAATCGGCTTGTTCGCGCTGCAAACCCGGGGGACGGCCAGCATCGGCCGGCTCTTCGGGCCGGTCATGGCGGTCTGGTTCGCCACTATCGCGGCGCTCGGGCTGTTCGGCGTGCTCCGGCACCCCGAGGTCGCCGCCGCCATCGACCCGCGGCACGCGATCGGTTTCCTCGTGGGCCATGGCTGGCACAGCTTCGTCGTGCTCGGCGGCGTGTTCCTCGCCATCACCGGCGGCGAGGCGCTGTATGCCGACATGGGGCACCTCGGCCGCAACCCGATCCGCTCCTCGTGGTACTGCGTCGTGCTCCCGGCCCTGCTGCTGAGCTATGGCGGGCAGACCGCGCTGCTGATCGAAAACCCTGATCTGGACGGCAATCCGTTCTTCAAGCTGGCGCCAGCCTGGGCCGTCATCCCGCTCGTGCTGCTGGCGACGTTCGCCACCATCATCGCGAGCCAGGCCATCATCACCGGCGCCTTCTCACTGACCCGGCAGGCCATGCAGCTCGGCTGGTTCCCCGGCATGCGAATCCGGCAGACATCGGCGGAGGAGTACGGCCAGATCTATGTGCCGTTCGTCAACTGGACGATGATGCTTGGCACCCTGGCGCTGGCCTACGGGTTCGGCAGCTCGGACCGGCTCGCCGGCGCCTACGGGACCGCGGTCTCAACCACCATGCTGCTCACCACGGCGCTGCTGTATCGCGCCATGCGCGACGTGTGGCGCTGGCCGGTCCTGGTCGCGCTGATTGTGAGCGTGACCTTCCTGGTAATCGACCTCGCGTTCTTCTCGGCCAACCTGCTGAAGCTCGCGGAGGGCGGCTGGATTCCGCTGCTGTTCGGCGGCCTCATCTTCACCATTATGACGACCTGGCACCGTGGGGTCGAGGCGGTGCGCCGGCGGCTCGCCGAGGGCGAGGAGAGCACCGACGCGTTCCTCGCCGAGCTCGAGACCGGGCGCATCCCGCGTGTGCCCGGCACGGCGGTGTTCCTCAGCCGCAGCAACACGGCAATCCCCCCGGTGATGGTCCGGCACGTCGCCCAGATCAAGGCGCTGCAGGAGACCGTGGTCAGCCTGAGCGTCCGCTTCGAGGAGGTGCCGCGGGTGCCGACAGCGGAGCGTGCCACATCGCATCATGTGGCGAGTGGGCTTTGGCACGTCATCGTGCGGTTTGGCTTCGTCGAAATCCCCAACCTGGCCGAGGCGCTGGGCTGCGCCAAAGATCAGGGTTGTCCGCTTAACCTGGACGACGCCGTCTATTTTGCGGCGCGCGACGAGGTGGTGCGCAGTGAGGCGCATCCAAGGCTCCCGGCCTGGCGGCGCTCGCTGTTCGGCTTCATGTATCGCAACGCCATCCGCGCCCCGGACCGCTTCGACCTGCCGGCGGACAAGTTCTTGGAAATAGGGCGTCAGGTCAGGCTGTAAAAGCTGAAATTAACGGCGGCTTTGCAGGAAACCCGCAAAAGCGGCCAACGTGCTGTCGGACACATGGTGCTCAATGCCCTCCGCGTCGGCCTCCGCGTCCTCGACCGGCACGCCCACAGCCACTAGCAGCTCTACAACCAGCCGGTGCCGCGTGCGCACCCGGTCGGCGAGGGCATGGCCCGCCTCGGTCAGGAAGACGCCGCGGTAGGGTAGGGCGGTGACTAGCCCCTCGCGCTTGAGCCGGCTGATCGTCTTGACCGCCGTGGCGTGCGCGACCCCCATGCGGCGGGCGACATCGACGGTGCGCGCCTCGCCGCCGGTCGCCAGCAGGTCGGCGATCAGCTCGGCGTAGTCCTCCAGCAAGGTTGCCGAGCGGGCCTGCCGCGCCCGGCCGAACCGGTTCGCTTGCGCCGGCTCCTGCGGCATGCAGGCCGGAGGACCCTGCGGATGTTTCTCGGGCATCAAGGCATTTCCTGTTCAGGCCGCCGGCCAGCCGGGCCAACGACGCAACGCGGGGCTCGGGCAAGGGCGCGAGCGCTCTCCGGGGCAGGACGCGTATCAGCCATGCGGCCTTGATGCCCCGGCGTGGACATCTAGTCAAACCGCGAGAACGAACCATGTTGCAGAACGTATAGCATAGGCTGTATTAGCCGGAACTAATCATTCAGCGGGGCGTGATGAGCAAGTTGCAGGGCCATGCCAGCCTCACCGACCAAACGACGGCAGCGATCCGGGATACCCTGGCGGGCCGCCGCCGCGGGCTGCGCACGGTGCTGCCCTTCGCCGGGCCGGCGTTCATCTGCTCGGTCGCCTACATCGACCCCGGTAACTTCGCGACCAACATCCAGGCCGGCGCCAAGTACAGCTACAGCCTGCTTTGGGTCGTACTGCTGGCCAACGTCGTCGCCATGCTGTTTCAGGGCCTCTCGGCCCGGCTGGGCATCGTCACCAACCGCAACCTTGCCGAGTTATGCCGCACGCACTTTCCGCGCCCCGTCGTGTGGGCGATGTGGGTGGCCAGCGAGGGCGCGGCCATGGCGACCGACCTCGCCGAGTTCCTGGGCGGCGCGATCGGGCTGTCGCTGCTGTTCGGCATCCCGCTGCTGTGGGGCATGGTCGTGACTGGGGTCGTGACCTTCGGCATCCTGGCCTTCCAAAGCCGGGGTTATCGGCCGATCGAGCTGATCATCAGCGGCTTGGTGGCGGCAATCGGGCTGAGCTATCTGATCGAGCTGTTCCTGGTGCCGGCGGACTGGGGCGCCGCAGCGCTCGGTGTGGTAATGCCGCAACTTGCCGATGCCGGCGCCTTGACGCTCGCGGTCGGCATCGTCGGCGCGACAGTCATGCCGCACGCCATCTATCTGCATTCCAGCCTCACACAGGATCGCGCCCCGGCGCGCAATGAGCGCGAACGGCGGGCGCTGCTGCGCTATTCGAACATTGAGGTGGTCGTGGCGCTCACCATCGCCGGCCTAGTCAACGTGGCGATGGTGATGATGGCGGCGGCGGCGTTCCACGGCGGGCATGAGGAGGTGGCCGAGATCGAGACGGCCTATCACACGCTGGCGCCGCTGTTCGGCGGGGCGGCGGCGGGCGTGTTCATGGCGTCGCTGATCGCGTCGGGCCTGTCGAGCTCAGCCGTGGGCACGATGGCGGGCCAGGTCATCATGCAGGGCTTCGTCGGCTTCTCCATTCCGATCTGGGTCCGGCGCTTAGTGACAATGCTGCCGGCGTTCGCGGTGGTGGCTTGGGGGGTCAATCCAACGCAGGCGTTGGTCGCGAGCCAGGTCGTGCTCAGCCTCGTGCTGCCGGTGCCGATGATTGCCCTGCTGGTGCTGATGCGCCGGCCGGCCGTGATGGGCAGCTACCGGTATGGCCGTACGACCGGGATCGTGGCGACGACGGCGACGACGATCGTGCTGGCGCTCAACCTGCTGCTGGTGCTGCAGATGCTCGGCGTATCGATCCCGGGGCTCGGCGAGGCCTAGTGCAGCGTTTCCCTGAAACGATTCCAATCGGCCCATCGGCATCGCGTAGGGTGGGTGAAACCCGCCAAGGCGCTGCCCGCGAAATGGTGGGTTTCACCCAACCTACGGTCGGGATAGCCTTCTTGCAAACGCAACACTGGGCGTCAGCTAGCTTTCCAGTTCCGCAGAGCCGGCTTAGTGCGACAATAGCGAGCAGCGGTCGGAACGCAGCAAAAGGTCGCGGGTCACGCCGCCGAGTACCCACTCGCGCAGCCGGTTATGTCCGTAGGCGCCCGCGACCAGCAGGCCGGCTCCGTGCTCGCGGGCGATCGCGTCGAGGTGAGTGGCGTCGTTGCCGGCCGAGGGCGCGGCTACCGCCTCGGCCATGACGCCATGACATTTGAGCCAGGCAACGACGTCCTGCAGGCGGCTGCGGGCGTCAACAAGATCCTCATCGGCGGCGATCTCCACTACAGCAACCCGGCCGGCCTGCTGCAGCAGCGGCAAGGCGTCGCTCAGGGCTCTTCGGATCTCCCGGCTCTCTTTCCAGCCGATCACGACGCTGGTCAAATCGAGCGCCACAACGCCCGGCGGCACGATCAGCACGGGGCGGCCGATTCGCATCACCAAGTCGCCGATGTTGACCTGCCTCGAACTGTCGAGCGACGGCCCTCTGCGATCCGGTCCGGTGATCAGCAGGTCGGCGGCGCGCGCCTGACCGGCGACATATTCGGCGAGCGCCATGTAGCTGATCGTCGAACGCCACTCCGGATCGGCGACCCGGCCGTGCAGCGCGGCGCGGAAGTCCGCCTCGGCCCGATTGGTTTCCTTCTCGCTTTCGGCGCGGTCCTGCTCCATCACCTCGGCCGACATGTAGCCGTCGCCAAAGGCGATCGGCATCGGCTGGCAGGCGGCAATGCCGATCACCCGCGCCTTGAAGCGCTCGGCGACGTCGGCGGCGACTTTTAGCAGGCCGACACTGGGCGCCCCAAGGTCCAAATGCACCATCAAGCTGGCATACGTCATCGACCGGCCCTCCAACGGAAAAACGGCTCGCGCTTCGGGTAAACGCCGGGTCCGTTCGCGACATAGGTTTACGCATCCGGCTGCCTGGATGCCGAAACCGAGTTTGCCGACCGGCTATGCAAATACGCACGCGCTGAAGCCGATGGTCCTTACTGCCCGCCCGCATCCTTAGCATCAGCCGGGTTCAGGCTGTCGTGGCGGCTGCGCACATACTCGGTGATGTGGGTCAGCGCCACCCGGATTCGCGGCGTTTCCCGGTTGTCCCGGTGCACCAGCAGCCAAATCCCGGCGCTCGGGACCGGCGATGGCGCCGGGAGCCGGACCAGTTCCGCCTCCTGATCGGCGCGAAACCGGGCGAGGCAGGCCAGGCCGCCGCCGTGCACCGTCGCCGCCACCGCCGCCTCATGGCTGCTGGTTTGCATCGCGATGCGCGCACGCGGCGCGAGGTCGGTCAGCCAGCCGGTCTGGGCGGCGTCCTGGATATCCTCAAGCTGGGTGATGAGGTATTGGCCGGGGCAGCCCGCATCGAAATCCGGGCTGCCAAGGCGCGACAGGTGCTCCGCGCTGGCATACAGCCCAAAGGCAATGCTGCCGATGCGGCGCACCACCAGGTCGTGCTGATCGGACCGCTTCAGCCGCACCGAGACGTCCGCCTCGCGCATCGAAAGGCTGAGCTCGCGCGGATTGGGGATCAGCTCGATCATGATGTCGGGCTGCCGCATGTGCAGCGAGGCGAAGCACGGTGCTAGGATGTGGGTGGCGACGGTCTCGGCGCAGGTGACCCGCACCAGGCCGGCGAGCCGGGTGTCGCGCCCACCCACGCTGCGTTCCAGTGCCAGCGCCTCCGCCTCCAGCCGCTCCGCCTGCGCGCGGACGTCCAGCCCGGCGAGCGTCGGCACATAGCCGTCGGGCGTGCGGTTCAGCAGGCGCACGCCAAGGCTGGCCTCGAGCGAGTTGAGCCTGCGTCCGACGGTGGACTGCGCGACGTGCAGCACCTTGGCCGCAGCGGACAGGCTGCCGTGCCGGACCAAGGCCAGATAGAACCGGAGATCGTCCCAGTCGAGCATTGATCGGCCACCGCGCGTTTTCGCATTCCAGGTCGCCGGCTTTGGTGCCCTGGTCGGTCAAGCGGAAGCCTATAGCTTGACCGGACCGCTGACCTGCAGAGTGCTTGTTGCAAAGGACGCATTCAACCCCCGTTCGTTAAGGTCCCCCCGTCCTGCAGTTTGCGGAACGACTTGAAGGATATTCGGATGACCAAGCGTCTGATCCCGGCAGCCGGCCCGCCCGAGCCCGACGCGATGGTCATGCATGCCAAGATCGACCCGGCAGCCACGCGAACGCTGCGCTGCCGCACCGTCGCCCGCGGACGGCTGCATCAGCTCAACTACATCCGCGACCTGCCGCCGCAGCCGGTGATGGAACACGAGTCCCATGGCCTGTTGGGCGAGGCCATGGCGCCGAATGCTTCGGAGGCGTTGCTCGCGGCCTTTGGCTCCTGTCTTGCGACCGGGATCCATGCGAACGCCCTGGCGCAGCGCATCCCGATCCGGGCGCTGGAGCTCGAACTGGAGGCGGATATCAGCACCACGGCCCTCTGGGGCGCCAACGACCTGCATCCCAAGCCGATCGGCTTCGAGACGATTCGCGTGTTGGTTCGCCTGGACGCGGACGCCCCGCGTCAGGTCTTGGCGGCGCTTGTCCGGCACGCGACGTTGTGGTCGCCGGTCGCCAATACGCTGCACAACCCCGTCCATCTGGACGTAACGTTGGAGCCGGCCGAGCTGGCGCTTCCTGAGAACCTGTTTGAGTGACCCGTTTGCGCCTCGACCTCATCTCTGCGTGTTGGAGATCACGAGTGTCCGCCGGGACGGGCGGATGGGAGCAGGGATGTGGACTGAAGCGCATCGGGCACGCCATGAGGCGGGCCTGAAGGAGATGGTATCGACCTGCGCGGTCGAGGAGATGGCGCGGTGGCTGGAGCGGGCAGACCCGCCGCGCAGCGAGAAGGCAACGCCTGTGTTGCCGGTCATCAGCGCGATTGCCTGGCATTTGCGTGTTGGCGGACCCTGGCGCGCTCTGCCCGGTGACTTTCCAGCATGGCGGACCGTGTACGGCTGGTTCCGCAGATGGCTGGAGCTTGGGTTGTTTGACCGGCTGCTGTGCGACGTGGCCTGCTTGCGGCGTCGTGCTGCGGGCAGGAAGCCCGAACCCACGTTGGGCATCATCGATACGCAATCGGTGAAATGCATCCCGGTCCGTGGCCCACGCGGCTATGACGCCGCCAAGAAGGTGCTGGGCCGCAAGCGCGTCGCCCTGGTCGACGCCGACGGCACCTGGCTCGCCGTTGCCGTGGTGCCGGCCTCTACCCAGGAGCGCGACACGCTTCCCGCGCTTGACGTCGGAAAGGCAGAATGGCCCAGCCTGCGCGAGGCCATCCTCGACGGCGGCTTTGTCGCCGAGCGCTGCCGCGATTGGTCGAACCGGCACGGCATGCGCCACCATGTTGTCGAGCGCGATCCCGGGCAGAAAGGCTTTGTCGTGCTCGAGCGCCGCTGGGTGGTGGAGCGCTCTTTCGGCTGGCTCGCGCACTGGGGCGGGCTGCTGCGCGACCGTGCCGGGCGCCTCGACGTGTCGGCCGCCCGCGTCGCGTTCGCGGCCATCCTGTCCGGCGTCGAAGCCCTGCTCAACCCCATGCCAGTCTACGCCGCCGCAAGTTGAAGTCACTCAAACAGGTTCTTAGTCATCTGTTGCTGGCGGTCGGCCTGGTCGTGGTGCGCGTCGTACAACTCGCGTTTGGCGGGTAGGCGGGCTATGTCCTTCCGCGTTCAACTCGCTTCCTGAATGGCGGCAATGATTTTATCCGAAGCTTATTTGCTGGACATCAGCACGCTGAACGGCGTCGGCCGGTGACGTCGATTGCTGTGTCGCGCCGGGTGCTGGCCGGACATCCGCGAACCTTCGCCGCCTTGGCGGTCGGGATTGCGGCTTGGGCGGCCTTGGTCGGCATGATGCCGGGCTGGCCCCCCCAGACGCGCGCCATTGCGGGCTGGGATTTCGGGGCGTTGGTTTTCCTGGGCCTCGCGTTGCACCTGTTCGCCACGCGCACACCGGAGCAGATGGCGGCCGATGCGGAGGCGCAGGAGGAGGGCGCATGGACCATCTTCTGGGTCATGCTGCTTGGAACGATTTTCAGCTTCGCCGCGCTCTCGGGAGAGTTCTCCGGCCTCAAGGACCTGCCGCGCGTCGAGCGTGGCCTGCATGTCGCGGTGGTGGCGGCAACGCTGACGCTGTCCTGGCTGCTGGCGCATGTGGTGTTCACGTTCCGCTACGCCCACGAATGGTACGATCTCGACGCGCTCGGCCAGACCAAGGGCGGGCTGCAGTTCCCCTCGGACGATCAGCCCGACTACCTCGACTTCCTCTATTTCTCCGTCGTGATCGGCATGACGTTCCAGGTCTCGGACGTGCAGATCACCGCCCGTCGGCTGCGGCGCCTGGCCCTGTTGCACGGGATGGTCAGTTTCCTGTTCAACACCGTGATCGTGGCGCTCACCGTGAACATCGCGGCCGGGCTGCTGTAACACTTACCAGGCCGAGCCCTTCAAGGTGCCGAACCGGTCATGAAACCGCCGGTTTCCCGCCGCGTCCCGCCGCTCGCTGCCGATCTGGCCGCCAGCGCGATCATAAGTGCGGCTGCCGCTCGCGTCATGCCGCTCGCTGCCGGTCTGCGCGCCCATCCGGTCGAAGAAACGCGTCTCGCTGCCCTGGCACTGGGCTGAGCCGGTCTGGGTTCCGGTCGCGTTGAAGTATCGCGTCTCGTTGCCCTGCCGCCGCGCGCTGCCGGTCTGGCTGCCCGAGCGGTCATAAAATCGGATATCCCCGTTGGGTCCAACATGCCGAGTGCCGGTCTGGGCGCCCGTCCGGTCGAAGGTCCGCACGTCCTGCGCCCATGCAGCGTCCGGCAGTAGCAGCAGCAAGATAACCCAACGCATAAAGAGCTCTCCCGGCCGCCGCGCCATCCTTCGCGGCTTCACGGCCCTGGACGTTATGCCTGGAAATAGTTACCGGCTGGTTAGCGCCAGGCGGCCTCGGGCGAAGCCACCGCCTGCAGAATTGCGGGGATCGCGGCCTTCACCTGAAAGTAGCCGCGCGTCGCCCGTGGCCAGACCGCGTCGTCCCAGTCGCGCCGAATGCGGAGCGCTGGCGGCAGTGCGGCAGCCGAGGGGCCAACTGGCGCCCAGGCGGTCACCACGGGCAGGTCTTCCGCCCATCCCCTCTCCACCGGTCCTGCCGGGCAGTCGAAATGCGCCGCCGCCCGGGCCAGCGCGTCCGCCATAGCGTCCCGGTCGGCTTGAACCACCCGGTCCACCGCGCCCTCGGCATGGGCCAGCAGGCCACCCACCCGCACGATCTGGGCGCGGCCGAGCGGCAGGCTCTCGGGGTTGAGGTCATCCAGATGCAGCAGCAGCGCCACATCGCCCGCGGGCGGCGCATCACCCGGCGACAGCGCGCGGGCCGATGGCGGGTTCGGCTCCTCCAGCGCGACTGGATCCTCGTTCAGCCCAGCGGGGTCATAACGGCCATCGGTGTAGCGCCGGATGTTCTCCGCCCGCGCCGCGTAGGGCTTGCCGCGGGTATGCAGCCCGGCGACCCACCGCCACGACAGCGTGTTGCTCGCCGGGTCGCCGTCGATCAGGTGCCGCATGAAGTGGTCCGCCCCGAGTGCCCAAGGCAGCTTCAAAGTGAAGATCCAAATCGAGGCGAACCACATCCTGGTGTGGTTGTGCAGCCAGTTGGTCTCCGTCAGCTCGCGCGCCCAGTCGTCGAAACCGTCGATGCCGGTGCGGCCCTCGACGGCCCGCTCATAGGCAAGCCGCAGCCCGGAATTCACGGCGAGCGTCGCGCGGCCCTCGGCAGCCAGGCGCTGATAGCCCGTCCACAATGCCGGCCGGGCTTCGAGGTGACCCTTAAAGTAGCTGCGCCAGAACACCTCCTGCACGAACTTTTCGGCGGCCGGCCCGTGCGCCGTGCCGGCCGCGTCCACGACCTCCTGCTCCAGCACCAGGCGGCGGCGCAGGTATGGCGAGAGGGCGGCGGTCGCGGTCTCGGCGTCCGGTCCGTAGTCGGTGTTGCGCCCCGCGACGTAAGCGTGGCCCATGCGGGGTATAAAATTCGCGAGGCGGGCGAGCCCGGCGGCGCGAGTGGTGGGAAAGCTGCGATCCATGCCGGCGTATGTAGGGCGGGACGGCCGCACCGCTACCGAACGTGGCGTGCTCGTTAGTGTCGATGCACCAGCAGCCGGGCGCGGCTGTCTAAAAATTCCGTAACGGCGGCGACGAAGCCGTCCAGCTCGGCGTCGCCAATTTCGAGGCTGAGTGCCGCCATGCCGCGCCGCGCCACATAAAATCCGCGGTCCAGCATGTCGAGGTGGAACAACTCCCGCAGCCCAGCTCCGTCCCCGGCGATGTCGGCCGGACGGCGGATCGCGCCTTGGTGGAAGTGCGCCGTGAGCAGGGAGCCGAGCCCGGTCCATTGCATCGCGGGCGACAGCGCATTCAGCCGCGTGCGCAACGCCTCGCCACGGGCGAACAGCGCGTCGGCGGCGGCGGGCGTGAACAGCTCCGTCAACCCGGCCACGCCCGCTGCCATCGTCAGTACGTTGTTGTTGAAGGTGCCGGCATGCGGCAGCGCATCGGCGCGCCGGGGGTCGTAGCGGTCCATGATGTCGCGCCGCCCGCCAAAAGCGCCAAAGCTCATGCCGCCGCCGATGTACTTGCCCAGCGTCGTAAGGTCTGGGGTAATGGCGAGCCGGGCCTGCTGACCGCCGGCTGACATGCGGCTCGTCATCACCTCGTCGAAGATCAGTATGGCGCTAGTCTCGGTGGCGACGTCGCGCAGCGTCTGGAGGAAATCAGGCTCGCCCGGGATGCAGCCGCCGCTGCCCAGCATCGGCTCGACCAGGATGCAGGCGAACTCGCCCTCGTGCGCACGGGCCAGGGCCGCGGCGCCGGCTGCGTCGTTGTATTGGCCCAGCACCCATTGATGCGGCGCGTTGATTGGGATGCCGCCGTCGCCGAAATATAGGATGCCGCCGTGGTAGGCGCCCTCGAACACCAGCACCTTCCGCCGCCCGGTTGCGGCGATTGCGGTGGCGACGGCCATGAGGTTCGCTTCGGTGCCGGAGTTGGTGAAACGCACCAAATCGATGCCCGGAAAGCGCTCGACGATCAGCCGGGCAAGCCGCGCCTCCATCGTGCCGTGCGCGCCCAGGTTCCATCCGCGGTCCAGCGCCGCGTCGAGCGCCGCCCGGATCACCGGATGGCTGTGGCCATACAGCCCGGCTGTGTATTCGCCCAGCAGATCCACGTACTCATGCCCGTCCACGTCCCACAGGCGGCAGCCATGGCCACGCGCAATCGCCAGCGGATAGGGCGTGTGAAACAGCACGCTGCGCGTGTTGCCGCCGGGCATCACGGCCGCGGCGTCCAGGTGCGCGGTGCGGCTTGCGGGATTGGCGTCGATATAGCGCCCGCGAGCTTCCTCCAGGGCAGCGTCGAGCGTGCTGTTGACGAAGGCAGTGTCCATGGCAATTGATCCCGGCTGGGCTGGACGCATTGATCCCCCAGATGTTATCCCACTGGGATCATCGCACGGATCTTCTTTGAAAGCGCGTCGAGCGCAAAGGGTTTCGAGATGATCGACATGCCAGGGTCGAGCGCCGCGCCGCTGCTGACCGTTGCGTTGTGCGCGTAGCCCGTCATGAACAGCACCCGGAGATCGGGCCGCCCGACGCGTGCGGCCTCGGCGAGCTGCCGCCCGTTCAGGCCCGGTAGGCCGATGTCGGTGATCAATAGGTCGATGCGCGCGTTCGACTGCAGGATACGCAGCCCAGACGGCCCGTCCACCGCTTCAATCGCCGCATAGCCCAGGTCCTCAAGCGTTTCGGCAACCAGGATGCGCACAGCGGCTTCGTCCTCGACCACGAGCACCGTCTCCCCGGCCCCGGCGGTACTCGCGGCTTCCAGGTCGGCGGCCGGCTCGCTTGCCTCCATTGCGGCGTCCTCGCGGCAGCGCGGCAGATAGATCTTGAACGTCGTGCCCTGGCCGGCCTCCGAATAGATGCGCACGTGGCCCTCGGACTGCTTGATGAAGCCGTAGAGCATCGAGAGGCCTAGCCCGGTGCCCTCGCCGAGCGGCTTCGTGGTGAAGAACGGATCGAACGCCCGCGCGATCACCTCGGGACTCATGCCCATGCCAGTGTCTGTCACGGCGACGGCGACGTACTGGCCGGGCGTCACCTCGTCGCTCTGCGCTTGGGCATACGCGTCGTCGAGATGGGCGTTCGCGGTCTCGACCGTGAGCCGTCCGCCGTTCGGCATGGCGTCACGCGCATTGATCACGAGGTTCAAGATGGCGTTCTCCAGCTGGTTTGGATCGCACAGCGTCGGCCACAGCGCGCCGGCGAACACCATCTCCAGGCTGATCTCGGGTCCGAGTGTCCGGCGCAGCAGATCCTCCATCCCGGTCAGCAGCCGGTTCGCCTCGACCCGTTTGGGATCGAGCGGCTGACGGCGCGCGAAGGCCAGGAGGCGCCGGGTGAGCGCCGCCGCGCGCTGCGCCGACGTCGCGGCCATCGTCACATAGCGCTCCAGCCCCTCGATGCGCCCGGCGACGACACGTCGCTGCAGCAGCTCCAGATTGCCGATGATCCCGGTCAGCAAATTATTGAAATCATGTGCGATGCCGCCGGTCAGCTGGCCGACCGCCTGCATCTTCTGCGATTGTCGCAACTGCTCTTCGGCGCGCGCCAGCGCCTGGGCCGCTTCCTTCTCCGCGGTGATATGACGTCCGCTGGCGTAGATCAGCCCCTCGTCGGGCGACGCCACCCAGGTGAGCCAGCGATAGGTGCCGTCCTTGTGCCGGACGCGATTTTCAAACTGCGGCAGGTCTTGATCGGTGGCTGTGGCGAGTGCCGCCATGCTCGTCTCACGATCGCTGGGATCGACGAACTCAAGGTGGCTCCGGCCCAGGAGCTCGTCCTCTTGCCAGCCGAGGACCCTGGTCCAGGCTGGGTTGACCGCGCGAAAGACGCCCTGCTTGTCGCAGACCAGCAGCAGGTCCTGCGAGTTGCGCCATGTGCGGTCGCGCTCCCGCGTCCGGTCGGCGACCTCACGCTCCAAGTGCGCGCGTGATCGCGCCATGATCTCGCGCGCCTCAACGATCTCCTGAATGTCGGTGCAGGTGCCGAACCAACGGGTGATCTGCTCCTGATCGTCGCGGAGCGGCACGGCGCGGCCGAGCACCCAACGGTGCATGCCGGACCGGTGGCGCACACGGTACTCGGCCTCGAACGGCTCGCCCGTGGCCCTGCATTGCTGCCATTGGGTCCGTGTCCGCCTTGCATCGTCGGGATGCAGCACGTTGCTCCAGCCCGCGCCATCGGTCGAACCTTGGGGCACGCCGGTATAGTCGTACCATCGTTGATTGAAGAAGTCGTTGCGGCCGTCGGGCAAGGACGACCACACCATCTGGTCGATCGACTCGGTGATTGCGCGGAACTTCCGCTCGCTCTCGGCGCATAGCGCCTCGCTGATGCGCAGGCGCTGCTCCACCGCTTTGCGCACGGTGATGTCGATGGCGGTGCCGATCGCGCGTACACAGCGGCCATCGGCGCCAAAGATCCCGCGCCCGTTGGCCCCGATCCAGCGGACAACATTATCGGTCTCGCCGATGACCCGATACTCGACGTTGTAGGTGGCGCGCTGGACGGGATCGAGCGCCGACGCGAAGGCGGCCAATGTAGCCACAAGGTCGTCCGGATGCAGGGCAGCGTTGAAGTCTGCCATCGAGCATGGCGCGTCCAAGGGCATGCCGAACATCGCTCGCGTGCGATCGGACCAGGTGAGCACACCGGTCTCGATGTCAAGATCCCAGGTGCCAACCCCAGCCGCATCGGTTGCCAGGCGCAGCGACTGCTCGCTGAATTCTAGTTTGTGCCTGATGCGTGCAGTGGTCCGGCGCACCTCTTCCCGGGTCGCACGGGATGGGAGCTCGCCGCAAAGCAGGTTGGTCATCGCTTGGGTCGCACTCCTGAACGCGCTCGGTTCCGCCGGTCAATTGCTTGCGAAAGCGGTCAGAGTATATCGCGACATTGTGATGAGGCCTAGAGTCGATGACAATTCGTGACGTCCTGAGGGTCAGGGCGGCAGTCCGTCCGTGCCGGCGCCGCACACCACTGCGCATACCCGTTCACCCGGCGCTGGCTGGTAGGTCCCGGTCAGCAATGCAGCGACCGACGCAGCGCCGCTCAGCTCGGCTGCGACGCCGTGCTCGAACCATAGCCAGGCAGCCGCCTCCTGCATCGCCGCATCGGAGACGAGAACGACGCGCTCAACGTGGCGCTGGATGATGCCGAAATTGAGCGGATCGGTGCTGCGCGGCGCCAGGGTGCCGGCCGCGGTGTCGATGCGGTCCAGCAGCGCCGGGCGCCCGGCCTCCAAGCTATGCAGGAGGGTCGGCGCGCCGGTCGGCTCGACGCCGATGATGCGGATGCTGGGCTTCATGGCCCGGGCGGCGACGGCGATGCCGCTGATCAGCCCGCCGCCGCCGATGGCGACCAGCAGCGTGTCCACGTCCGGGGCGGCGTCCAGGATTTCGGTCGCCACCGTGCCCTGTCCGGCGATCACCAGCGGATCGGCGAAGGGGTGCAGGTAGGCCATGCCGTGCCGTGCTGCGTGGCGCAGCGCTGCGGCGTTGCTGTCGTCCCAAACCTGTCCCTCGACGACGATCTCGGCGCCCCATGCCTGCAGCTTGCGTTGCTTGGCGGCGGGCACGGTCTCGGGCAGATAGATCGTGGCTGGCACCCCAGAGATCCATCCGGCATAGGCCACCGCCAAGCCGTGATTGCCGCCAGACGCCGTGACCACGCCCTGCGCCAATGCCGCCGGCGGCAAGGCAGCGAGCGCATTGCAGGCGCCGCGTGCCTTGAACGAACCGGTGACCTGCAGCGACTCCAGCTTCAGCACGAGTTGCGCCGCGACCGCCGCGTGCTCACGCGCCGGGGCGGCCTCCAGCAGCGGCGTGCGGCGCACCCGGCCGCTGATCCGCTCCGCCGCGCGCCGCACGTCGTCGAGCGTGGGCTCTGCGGTCGCCGCTTTATTCAAAGAGGGCCGTCAAATCTGCTCGGTATCCAACGCGTAGCCCGCCGCGCGCACCGTCCGCACTACGTCCAATTCGCCCTCGCCGTTGATGCTCTTGCGCAGGC
Source organism: uncultured Alphaproteobacteria bacterium (assembly GCA_963850595.1). GTDB lineage: Bacteria > Pseudomonadota > Alphaproteobacteria > Acetobacterales > Acetobacteraceae > CAHJXG01. Next base: position 639,783 of record CAWKLS010000002.1, read on the forward strand.
GCCGGATGTGGACATCGACCGTCCGCGGCTCCACGTGGATGTCGGGGCCCCACACCGAGTTCAGCAGCTCCTCCCGCGAGAACACCCGGCGCGGATGCTGCATGAGGAACTCCAGCAGCCGGAACTCGGTCGGGCCCAGATGGATCGGCCGGCCATTGCGGTGCACGCGGTGCGCCGTGAGATCCATAGTGATGTCGTGGAACACGTGCTGGCCGCGCACCGGCACCGCGCCGGCGCGCCGCAGCAGCGCCCGCATCCGGGCGAGCAGCGCGTCCATGTTGAACGGCTTGGTGATGTAGTCGTCCGCCCCGGTATTCAGCCCGCGTACCGCGTCCTGGTCCTCGGTCCGCGCCGTCACCATAATGACCGGTAGGTCGCGGGTCGCTGGGCGCCGCCTGATCTGCCGGCAGACCTCGATGCCCGACATGACCGGCAGCATCCAGTCCAGCAGCACGATGTCTGGCACCGCCTCCGCGATGCGGGTCAGCGCCTCCTGGCCATCGACGGCCTCCTCGACGCGGAAGCCCTGCTTTTCCAAGTTGTATCGCAGCATGGTCGCCAGCGCCGCCTCGTCCTCGACGACCAGGACATAGGGCTTCAATGGGCTGGTGGGTGATGGCAGCATCAACGGGGCTCCACGTCGTCGGGCAGCCGGACGACGGCATAGGCGGAGCCGTCGCCCTTCGGCCGCTCCTCGGTCAAAGGCTCGCCGGTGACGGCGTAGAAAACGTGCTCGGCGATGTTGGTGGCGTGGTCGCCGATCCGCTCCAGGTTCTTGGCGATGAACAGCAGATGCGTGCAGGGCGTGATGTTGCGCGCGTCCTCCATCATGTATGTGATCAGCTCGCGAAAGATCGAGTTGTAGATCTCGTCGATCGCGAGATCAGCCTTCCATACCTGGCCGGCCTTATCCGCGTCGTTCTCGCCGATCGCGTCGATGACGAGCTTCAGGTTCTCCTGCACGAGCCGCGACATGTTGGCGACGCCCGTGAGGCTGAACGGCAGGCGGAACTGGCCCAGCACGATGCTGCGCCGGGCGATGTTCTTGGCGTAGTCGCCGATCCGCTCCATGGCGGCGGTGATCTTCATCGCGCCGACGATCTGCCGCAAGTCATCCGCCATCGGCTGGCGCAGCGCCAGCATGCGGATCACCAGCTGCTCGGCCTCACGCTCCTGCTCATCGACCTGCACGTCGAGCTCGACCGCCCGGGTGGCAACGGCGGTGTCCTGGTAGAGTATGGCGTCGGTGGCGAGCGCCACTTGGTTCTCCACCATGCCGCCCATCGCGGTCATCAGGCTGCGCAGGCGCTGCAGCTCCTGGTCGAAGCTTTTGACGATGTGCTGGGTTTCGGACATCTCGAGGATTCCCTTCAGCCGAACCGGCCGGTGATGTATTCCTGGGTGCGCTTCTGTTTCGGTGAAGTAAAGAGCTGGGCTGCCGGCGCCACCTCGATCATCTCTCCCAAGTAGAAAAACGCCACCTGGTCGGCGCAGCGGGCAGCCTGCTGCATGTTGTGGGTGACGATCGCGATGGTGAAGTCGCGCTTCAATTCGTCAATTAGCTCCTCGACCTTGAGCGTGCTGATGGGATCGAGCGCGCTCGTCGGCTCGTCCAGCAGGATGACTTCGGGGCGGACAGCGATAGTGCGGGCGATGCACAGGCGCTGCTGCTGGCCGCCCGACAGGCCCATCGCCGAGCCGGACAGCCGGTCTTTCACCTCGCCCCACAGCGCTGCCCGGGTCAGCGACCATTCGACGCGCTCCCCCATGGCGGACTTGGAGAGCTGCTCATGCAGCTTCACGCCGAAGGCGATGTTGTCATACACGGACATCGGGAACGGCGTCGGCTTTTGGAACACCATGCCGATCCGAGAGCGAAGCTCGTTCATATCAATGTCGGGCGCGATCAGGTTCTGCCCGTCCATCATCACCTCGCCCTCGGCGCGCTGGCCGGGATACAGGCTGTACATGCGGTTCAGCACCCGGAGCAGGGTAGATTTGCCGCAGCCGCTGGGGCCGATCATCCCGGTCACCTGCCGGGCCGGCAGGTCGAGGTCGATGCCCTTCAGCGCCTTGTTGGTGCCGTAGTAGAAATCGAGGTTGCGTATGGCGATGCGCGCCTCATTGAGGTTAGCGCCGGATCGCGCGGTCATGGCGCCGATATTACCAGTCCCGACCGATGGCTTCGGCACGCTGTTGGCTGTCTGGCTCATGATACCCTCAGGACTTCCGCAGCACGACGCGGGCGACGATGTTCAGCAGCAGGACGCTCACGGTGATGATCAGCGCGCCGGTCCAGGCCAGCGACACCCAATCCTCATACGGCGACCCGGCATAGGCGTAGATGGTCAGCGGCAGGCTCGACATAGCCTGTGACAAATGCACCGACCAGGTCAGGTTTCCGAGCGAGGTGAACAGCAGCGGGGCCGTCTCCCCGGCGATGCGGGCGATGCCGAGCAGCACGCCGGTGATCAGCCCGGACATGACCGACCGGTAGCAGATCAGCGTGATCATCTTCCACTTCGGCGAGCCCAGCCCCATCACGGCTTCCCGCAGCGTGTTGGGGATAAGCTGCAGCATATCCTCCGTGGTGCGGACGACGATCGGGATGATGATGATCGCCAGCGCCGCCGCCCCCGCAATGCCGGAGAAGCCGCCGAACGGCAGCACGAGCAGCTGATAGACGAACAGGCCGATCAGGATGCTGGGCGCGGACAGCAGCACGTCGGAGACGAAGCGCACCGCCTCGCCGAGGCGCGAGCCCTTGGAGTATTCGGCGAGGTAGGTGCCGACCAGGATTCCGACCGGCGTGCCGATGACGGTGCCGATGCCGACCTGGATGATCGAGCCGACGATCGCATTCAGCAGTCCGCCGCCCGAGCCCGGCGGCTTCGTCACCTCGGTGAATACCGCCGGCCCCATCGCCTGCAGGCCGCGCCAAAACAGCGTGAACAGGATGGAGACCAGGAAGGCGAGGCCCAGCACCGTCGAGACGATCGCGACGCCGGTCATGATCTTGTCCGTGCGGCCGCGGCGCCGGTTGAGCCGGACGGCCGTCGCATCGTCCTTGGGCGGCATGCCGGCCAGCGTCGCGCTCATCGTCAGGCTCCTTTCGCCTTGGGCCGCAGCAGCAGGCGGGAGATCGCCAGCACGATGAAGGACAGCACGAACAGGATGAAGCCGAGCGCCAGCAGCGCCGAGAGCTTCAGGCTGCCGGCGCCGGCCTCGCCGAACTCGAGCGCTACGAGCGAGGCGATGGTATTGCCGGGCCCGAACAGCGTCGTGGTGACCCGGTTGGCGTTGCCGATCACGAAGGTGACGGCCAGCGTCTCGCCCAGCGCCCGCCCGAGGCCCAGCATGATGCCGCCGACGACGGACTTGCTGGTGTAGGGCAGCACGATGTTCCACATCACCTCCCACCGCGTGGCGCCGAGGCCATAGGCGCTTTCCTTGAACACCGGCGGCACTGTCGAGAACACGTCGCGCATGGTGGCGGCGACGAAGGGGATGATCATGATCGCGAGGATCAGCGCGGCGGTCAGGATGCCGGTGCCGAATGGCGGGCCGGCGAACAGTGAGCCGATCAGCGGCAGCTCGCCCAGCGTGTCGATGACGGCGGGCTGCACGACCTGCGCCATGACCGGCACGATGACGAAGAAGCCCCACATGCCGTAGATGATGGAGGGCACGGCGGCCAGCAGCTCGACCGCGGTGCCGACGGGGCGGCGCAGCCAGTCCGGCGCCAGCTCGGTCAGGAAGAAGGCGACGCCGAAGGCAACGGGTACGGCGAGGATGATCGCCAGGACCGCCGTGACGACCGTGCCGTAGATCGGCACCAGCGCGCCATACTGGTCGGCGACCGGGTCCCAAAGCTCGGTCCAGACGAAGGCCAGGCCGAACTGCCGGAACGCCGGAAGGGCGCCGATGAACAGCTCGATGATGATTGCGCCGAGCAGGATCAGCACGAACACCCCGGCGACCCGGCACATCCATTCGAATACCGCGTCGGCGCTTGCGCCACCACGCCGTTGAGTGGCAGCGGCGCTTGCCGGGGGACGCATGGTCGTTGCTGCCTGCTGCACTGTTTGTTCCATTGAGAGAAGGCAATCGGCCTCGGGGCGGCTACCGCATCGCGATTGGCTGGCTGCTCAGCTCTTGATTTCGGTTTTCCAAGCCGCACGCACCGCGGTCTGCACCGTATCCGGCAGCGGGATGTATTCGAGATCCTGCGCCAGCTTGCCGCCGTTCGTGTAGGCCCAGTCGAAGAACTTCAATACCAATGCCGTGCGGGCCGCGTCCTTCGGGTCCTTTGGTAGCAGGATGAACGTGGGTGAGACGATGGGCCAGCTGGCCGCGCCCGGCTGATCCACCAGGTTGGCCGCGAAGTTCGGGGTGGACCAATCGGCGTTCTGCGCGGCGGCGACGAAGCTTTCGGCAGTTGGGCTCACAAAGCTCCCGGCCTTGTTGCGGAGCTGCGTCGTGACCTGCTTGGTTTGCGTTGCATAGGCATTCTCGACATAGCCGATCGCCCCACGGGTGTTGCGCACCGTCCCAGCGACGCCCTCATTGCCCTTGGAGCCGGTGCCGGCGGGGAAGCGCACCGAGGTGCCGACGCCGACCTTCTCCTTCCACTCCGGGGACACCGCCGACAGATACGACGCCCATACAAAGGTCGTGCCTGAGCCGTCGGCGCGGTACACCGGCGCGATCGCGAGGTTCGGCAGCGCGACGCCGCTGTTCAGCTCCACGAGCTTGGGGTCGTTCCACTTGGTCACCTTGCCGAGATAGATGTCGGCCAGGAGTTCGCCGGTCAGCTTCATCTGGTTTTCGGCCACGCCGGGCACGTTGACGATTGCAACGACCGCGCCCATCACGGATGGGAACTGCAGGAGGTTGGCCTCCTTCAACGCCGCGTCGGTCATCGGCGCGTCAGAGGCGCCGAAATCAACGGTACGGTTTTTTATCTGGGTCTGCCCGGCGCCGGAGCCGACCGACTGGTAGTTGAGCTGGACGCCAATCGCTTTCTGCGCGGCCTCGCCCCATTTTTGATACACCGGGTTGGGAAATGACGCCCCGGCGCCGGTGATCGGTTGGGCCATCGCTGAAAACGCGATCGCGCAACTGAGCGCGCCCGTCGCCAGCATCTTCGACATCAGGCTCATCTAAGTTTCCCCGTTTGGGCGACGACTGCCCTGGCCTTTGCGGGCCCGGCAGTTCCGGTTGCGAATGGTGGCAACCTAGGTGCCAACGGGGTCAGCAATGTTTCAGAAATATTACGGTTTGATGACAGCACGCGCTGTCTTTGACCTTAAGTCCAATATAAAAGGCGCGCGGACGGCAGAAGGCTCGCTAGCGACGCCTCAATCGTTCCGCGCATCTCGGCCATCTGTTCCTTCGGAAACACCCACTTCACCGAGCCGAATTTCGTCATCTTACGCGACCGCTGCGCCTCGTCCATCTCCAGCGGACTGCCGGGATACCAGCCCGCGAGCACCTCCTTCGACTTCGGAGTGAAGCGGTGTGTGATCAGCTCGGCCGTGAGGTCAATGTTAGGAATGCCGTCAAGTGCGGTGGCGACATCGGCGAACAGGCGGTCATAGGCGGATGCCCACTCCGGCACTCGCATGATCGGCGCGACCGTGAGACCGACCGGGTAGCCCGCCTCGGCGACCGCACGCAGGGCGGCAAGGCGCGCCGTCATGCGAGGCGCGCCGCCCTCATGCCGTTCGGCGGCTTGGGCATTGACCGAAAAGCGGATGCGCGTGCGCCGGTTATGCGCGAGGCCCAGCAGCGGCCCGACCGCGTCAAACTTGGTGGTGAAGCGGAGCTGCACCGGAGCGTCCCAGGCACCGAACCGCGTGATGCAAGCGGCCAGGCTGCCGGTCAGGTGCTCGATCGACAACGGGTCGGTGTAGCAGGAGCACTCGAACGTCGTGCCCTCGGCGGCGCGGTCCTGGGAGACCGAGGTGACCTGGCCCTGACCCACGGCGGCGGGCAGCTCGGCAAGGATTTCGGGCAGGTTGGCATAGGCCCGGATGATCGGCGGCCCCGCGAGCGAGCCGGCGAGGTAGCAGTACGAGCAATGCGCCGGGCAGCCCTCGGCGAGGTCAAACCGCCAATCGGCGCTGGGCGGAATCGGCTGCAGGCGACGCCGGCTGGGGCTTGCGGTGACGACGGCCATCGTGGTCTTGGCGTCGCGGTAGGCGTCGGGCAGGCCATTGAGCCGGTCGGCGTTGAGCCGCACGATCTCGGAGCCAAGGGCGGCGGCGCGCTCGACCATGGCAGCGCCGGCCGGCCAGGCGAGGGCGGATGGCGTGACGAGCACGCGGCGGGGAGTCCAGAGACGTGGCATGAGAGAAATGTCGGGTGGACGGCGCGAGGCGCCAGGCCGTGCTGATGCGCGCGTTAGTCAGGGCTGCCGAGCGATTGGTAGATCTCGGCCAGATGCGGGCTCATCGGCAGGTTCAGGGTCTCGCCGTTTGGCAGGCGATCAATGAACCAGCGATCATATAGCGAAGTCAGCGTGCCCTGCTGCGCCATGCGCTCGAAGCTCTGTCGAACGAGGGCGCTGAACGCTGTGTCGTCGCGGCGCAGGCCGATCGCGTAGGGTTCATAGGACAAGTAATCGCCGACGATGCGGAACCGCCGTCCATCCGGCTGCGTCGCGACGGAGCCGGAGAGCAGGATATCGTCGGAGGCGAATGCGTCGGCGCGGCCAGCGGCGAGCATCGCATAGGCGGCGGCGAGATCGGGTGTCTCGACTACGTTGAACGCTGCCGTGGCCTCCATCGCCATCCGGTGCAGCACATCGGCGTTGGTGGTGCCGGCGCCGACCACGACGGTCTTGCCGCCGAGGTCGCGATAGGAGGCGATGGGCGAGCCGCCGGGCACCAGCAGCTTGGTGCCGGCCAAGAAAAAAACCGGCGAGAAGGCGATGGTTCGGGCGCGCTGCTCGTTCGCGGTCGTCGAGCCGCATTCAAGGTCGATCTCGCCGGACAGCAGCTTGGGCAGCCGCGCCTCGGCGGCGACCGGCACGAAGGCCATGCGGACACCCTGCTGCCAAGCGGGAGCGTCGGCTTCAAGCAGCTCACGGTTGAGCGCCTGGGCGATGTCGGCCGCGATGCCCCGGCACAAATCGAGTGAAAATCCGACCGGCTGCCCCGCTTTGTTGAGGAAGGCGAAGGGCAGCGCACTCTCCCGGTAGCCGATCAGCACGCTGCCGCGCTGCTGGATCACCTGCAGGGTGCCGGTGAGCAGCGCGCCCTCCTCGGCCTGGGCGCCGGACGACGCCAGGCAGCATGCGATCAGCGCCAGGCGACCCCAGGCCCGGGATGTCACGCCGGCTGGCCTTCCATCTCCTCGATCATCGGGATGTTCTCGGCGTCGTTCACCAACTGACCCTCCCATTTCGCCACCACGGCGGTCGCCAGCGAGTTGCCGATGACGTTGGTGGCGGAGCGGCCCATGTCGAGGAAGGTGTCGATGCCCAGGATCAGCAGCAGCCCCTCCTCCGGCAGGCCAAACTGCCCAAGCGTCGCCGCGATGACCACGAGCGAGGCGCGCGGCACCCCGGCGACGCCCTTGCTGGTCAGCATGAGCGTCAGCAGCATGCCGACCTGGGTGCCGAAGCTCAGCGGGATGTCGTAGGCCTGCGCGATGAACACGCTGGCGAAGGTGCAGTACATCATCGTGCCGTCGAGGTTGAACGAGTAGCCGAGCGGCAGCACGAAGCTCGAAATCTTGGTGGAGATCGGGAATTTCGCCAATTGCTCAAGCATTTTGGGATAGGCGGCCTCGGAGCTTGCGGTGGAGAAGGCGAGCAGGAACGGCTCCTGCACGAGCGCGATGAGCCGCTTCACCCGGGGTCCCAGGATGACGAAGCCGGCGAGGATCAGAATGAGCCACAGGCACACCAGGCCGAAGTAGAATTCGCCCATGAACTTCGCGTAGTTCACCAGGATGCCGAGGCCGTTGGTCGAGATCGTCGCCGCCATGGCGCAGAACACTGCAACGGGCGCCAGCTTCATGACGTAGCCCGTGACCGCCAGGATGATGTGCGACAGGCTCTCGATGCCCTTAAGGAGCGGCTTGGCGCGGGCCGGCATGGCGGCGCAGGCGACGCCGAAGAACAGCGAGAACACGACGATCTGCAGGATCTCGTTATCCACCATCGGGCGGATCGCGCTGTCGGGGAACACGTGCTTGACGAAGCCGTCGAGCGACATCGCATGCGCGTCGATGCCAGAGGCGACACCGCTCACGACCTTATGGACCCCGGCGCCGGGTTCGAACAGGTTGACGAGGACCAGACCGAGGGTGAGGGAGACCAGCGAGGCGCTGACGAACCACAGCATCGCCTTGCCGCCGACCCGCCCGACCGCTCCGGCGTCTGACATGTGGCCGATGCCGACGACGAGCGTCGAGAACACCAGGGGCGCAATGATCATCTTGATCAGGCGCAGGAAGATCGTGCTGCCGATCGAAATGTAGCCGGCGAGCAGCTTCTGCGTGGCGGGTTCGCCGATCTGCGAGTGGATCAGGCCGCCGACCGTGATGCCGAGCACCATCGCGACCAGGATGTAGGTGGTCATCCAACTCGACTTCATGCTGTTGCCTCCAAAGCTCGCCCGATGCCAGCGTTAAGCACCGAGCTTCCTATGGGTCTTTCCAGCTTGCAATCGGATTGCCGCGCTATGTTGGCTTATTGTACTACTGCAGACGATTTTGACGTGGGCTGGGGGAGTAGGGCGCCATGGCTGAGCCTCAAACGGCAGTCGCGCGGGCGGAGGCGTTCTGCCGCCGGTTCGGGTTGGGTCTGCCGATCCTGCTGGCGCCCATGGCCGGCGCGTGCCCGGCGTCGCTGTCCATCGCGGTCGGCAATGCCGGCGGGCTCGGGGCTTGCGGCGCGTTGCTGATGCCCCCGGCCGGCATCGCCGCCTGGGCGGCCGAAATGCGGGCCGGCAGCAACGGCGCATTCCAGATCAACCTGTGGATCCCCGACCCGCCGCCGCAGCGCGATGCGGCGCATGAGGACCGGCTGCGGTCGTTCCTGGCGGGCTGGGGACCCGAGGTCGCTGACCGCGCCGGCGACGTGGACATGCCGGACTTCGCGGCCCAGTGCGAGGCGTTGCTGGCCGCCGGCCCGCCCATCGTCTCGTCGATCATGGGCCTGTATCCGGCCGAGTTCGTCGCGCGGTTGAAATCGCGCGACATCGCCTGGTTCGCGACCGTCACCACCGTCGCCGAGGCTCGCGCGGCCGAGGCGGCGGGCGCCGATGTGGTGGTGGCGCAAGGCATGGAGGCCGGCGGCCACCGCGGCTGCTTCGACGCCGGGCGCGCAGAGGCCGAGATGGTGGGGTTGTTTTCGCTGCTGCCCGCGGTTGCGGACGCCGTGCAGGTGCCTGTGGTGGCCACGGGCGGCATCGCCGATGCGCGCGGCGTCGCGGCAGCGCTTACCCTGGGCGCGTCGGCGGCGCAGATCGGCACCGGCTTCCTGCGCTGTCCAGAGGCGCGGCTCAACTCCGCCTGGTCCGACGCGCTGGGGCGCACGCCGCCCGAGGGCACGCTGGTCACCCGGGCATTCAGCGGCCGAGCGGGGCGCAGCGTCGCCACGGAATATGCGCGCGCCGCGGCCGCCCCGGATGCGCCCCGGCCGGCGCCGTATCCGGTGCAGCGCGGCCTGACGGCGGCGATGCGCGATGCCGGCGGCAAAGCATCGGATATCGAGCGCATGCAGGCCTGGGCCGGGCAGTCCGCAGCACTGGCCCAAGCCGAGCCGGCGGGCGCGTTGGCCGACGCCTGGTGGGACGGCGCGCGGTCGCTGCTGGCGGGTTAGCTACTCAGCCGCATCATTCAGCATCGCGTAGGGTGGGTGAAACCCACTATGGCACCGCCCGCAAGATGGCGGATTTCACCCACCCAACGGTCGAAATGGCTTTCTTGAAATCGCCAGACTAGCTACTCCGCAGCCTGCGCGTAGGCCTCCATCGGCGCGCAGGTGCAGACCAGGTTGCGGTCGCCATAGGCGTTGTCCACCCGCTTCACCGGCGGCCAATATTTGGCGGCCCGCACGAAGGGCAGCGGGAACGCCGCCTGCTCGCGGGAGTAGGCGTGCGGCCACTCCGTCCCGGCGACCTCGGCGACCGTGTGCGGCGCGTGTTTCAGCGGGTTGTCCGTGCGGTCCAGCGTGCCGGCGGCGATGGCCGTAATCTCCGCACGGATCGCGATCATCGCGTCGCAGAAGCGATCGATTTCGGCGCGGCCCTCGCTCTCCGTCGGCTCGATCATCAGCGTCCCGGTGACCGGCCAGCTCATGGTCGGCGCGTGGAAGCCGTAATCCTGCAGGCGCTTGGCGATGTCCTCGACGCCGACCCCGGCCTCCGCCTGGAAGCCGCGGCAGTCCAGGATGCACTCATGCGCGACCAGGCCATGGGCGCCGGCGTACAGCACGGGATAGTGCGGCCGGAGGCGCGCGGCCATGTAGTTGGCGTTGAGGATCGCCACCTCGGTCGCACGACGCAGCCCGGATGCGCCCATCATGCGGATGTAGGCGTAGCTGATCGGCAGGATGCCGGCGCTGCCGAACGGTGCTGCGGACACTGGGCCGAAGCCGGTGGCCGGGCCGGCGTCCGCCCGCATCGGGTGGTTCGGCAGGAACGGCGCCAAATGGCCCGCCACGCCGATCGGCCCGATGCCGGGGCCGCCGCCGCCATGCGGGATGCAGAACGTCTTGTGCAAATTGAGGTGGCAGACGTCGGCGCCGATCGCCGCCGGGCTGGTCAGGCCGACCTGCGCGTTCATGTTGGCGCCGTCCATATAGACCTGGCCGCCATGCCGGTGCACGAGGTCGCAGATGTCGCGGATGCCCTCCTCGAACACGCCGTGCGTGCTGGGGTAGGTGACCATCAACGCCGCCAGCCGGCCGGTGTGCTGCTCGGCCTTGGCATGGAGGTCGGCCAAATCCACGTTGCCGTCGCGGTCGCAGCCGACGACCACCACGCGGTAGCCGGCCATGACCGCGCTGGCCGGGTTGGTGCCGTGCGCACTGGATGGAATCAGGCAGATGTCGCGATGGGCCTCGTCGCGCGATGCGTGATAGGCGCGGATGGCCAGCAGGCCGGCGTACTCGCCCTGGCTGCCGGCGTTCGGCTGCAGCGACACGGCGGCGAAGCCGGTCACCTGGCAGAGCCAGCCCGACAGCCGCTCGATCAATGTCAGGTAACCGCGTGTTTGCTCGGTGGGTGCGAAGGGATGAACGTCGGCGAAGCCCGGCAATGAGATCGGCAGCATCTCGGCCGTCGCGTTCAGTTTCATCGTGCAGGAGCCGAGCGGGATCATGCTGCGGTTCAGCGCCACGTCGCGGTCTTCAAGCCGCTTCAGATACCGCAGCAGCTCGTGCTCAGCGTGGTAGGCGCTGAATACCGGCGCGCTCAGCACGCGGGAGACGCGCGACAGGGCAGGGGGCACGCTGGCGGCGGCGTCGAGCAGCGGGGCGCCGAGAAGCTCGGCCATTTGCCCGAGCTCTTGCCGCGTCACCGTCTCGTCCAGTGCGATCGACACGCCGCCATCCGGCAGGGTCCGCAGATTGAACCCGCCCGCCGCGGCGCGGTCCGCAAGCTTCGCCGTGTCGCCGTCAAGCGTCAGGGTATCGAAGAACGCGTTGTGCCGGAGCTTGAACCCGGCACGCACGGCGGCGCCGGCCAGCAGCCGCGCCTGCAGGTTCACGCGCCGGGCAATGCGATGCAGACCCTCGGGTCCGTGCCAGACAGCATACATCCCGGCCATCACCGCCAGCAGGACCTGGGCGGTGCAGATATTGCTCGTGGCCTTTTCCCGCCGGATATGCTGCTCGCGGGTCTGCAAAGCGAGGCGCAGCGCTGTGTTGCCGGCGGCGTCCTGGCTCATGCCGACCAAACGGCCCGGCATCTGACGTTTATAGCTATCCCGCGTCGCAAAGAACCCGGCGTGCGGGCCGCCGAAGCCCATCGGCACGCCGAAGCGCTGCGCCGAGCCTACGACGACGTCTGCGCTCATCTCGCCGGGCGGCGTCAACATCACGAGCGACAGCAGGTCCGTGCAGACGATAGCCAGCGCCCCGGCGTCATGCGCGGCGGCGATCTCGGCGTGCAGGTCGCGGATGGCGCCGGTGGTGCCGGGGTATTGCAGCACGACGGCAAAGGGGTTGGCCGCGCCGATCGCCGCCGTGTCGCCCGGCGTCACGTCCAGCAGCCTGACTCCCAGCGGCGCCGCCCGGGTCGCCAGCACCGCGCGGGTCTGCGGATGCAGGTCGGTGCAGACGGCGAGCACGTCCGATTTGCCGTGGTTCACCCCCCGCGCCATCGTCACCGCCTCGGCTGCCGCCGTGGCCTCATCGAGCAGGGAAGCGTTGGCGATCGGCATCGCGGTGAGATCGCAGATCATGGTCTGGAAATTCAGCAGCGCCTCCAGCCGTCCCTGGGCGATCTCGGCCTGGTAGGGCGTGTAGGCGGTGTACCAGCCGGGGTTCTCCAGCACGTTGCGCAGGATCACCGGGGGCACGTGGGTGCCGTGATAGCCCTGGCCGATCAGCGACCGCTTGCACGCGTTCTGCCCAGCGAGCCCGCGCAGCTCGGCAATAGCGGCGGCCTCGTCGATGGCGGGCGGCAAATCCAGCGCATTCAGCGCGCGGATCGCGGCCGGCACCGCCTTGGCCGCGAGCTCATCCAGCGTCGCCGCGCCGACCTCGTGCAGCATGGCGGCGATCTCGGCCTCGTTCGGCGCGACGTGCCGGGCGACGAAGCTGTCTGCGCCCTCCAGCGTGCCCAGCTCGGCGAGCGGGTCAAAGCCGCCGTCCATCATAATGCGTCCACCAGGGCTTTATAGGCGGCCTCGTCCATCAAAGCGGCGAAGCTCGCGGGATCGGCCAGTTCCATGCGGAAGAACCAGCCGTCGCTGCCGGCAGCACGGTTGACCAGGGCCGGGTCGTCCACGACAGCGTCGTTCGCCTCGGTCACGCGGCCAGTCAGCGGCGCATACACGTCGGACGCCGCCTTGACGCTTTCGACCACGGCGCAGGCCTCGCCGTCCGTCACCTCGCGGCCGGGCTGGGGCAGCTCGACGAACACGATATCCCCCAAAGCCTCCTGCGCATGGTCGGTCACGCCGACGGTCGCGACGGCGCCGTCCAGGCGGACCCATTCATGGTCCTTGGTATAGCGGGTCTCGGTCATGCTGGAATGCTCCGGTTAAACGTAGCGGTGCGGCACGAACGGCAACGGCACGACCTGGGCGGGCAGGATGTTGTCGCGCACCAACAGCTGCAGCTCGGTGCCCGGCGCCGACACGTCCCGCCTCACATAGCCCATGGCGACCGGCGCCCCGAGCGTCGGCGAGAAACCACCCGAGGTGACGCCGCCCGCCGACAAACCATCTGGCGAGACAATCGGAGTCAGCGCCCGCGCCGGCGCTTTGCCGGTCGGCCGCAGCCCGACGCGCAGCCGGTGCGGGCCGGTTTTCAACTGGTCCAGCACCACGGCCGACCCGGTGAACCCGCCCTCAACCCGACGCCGCTTGCCGATCGTCCAAGCGAGGTTCGCCTCGATGGGCGTCGTCAGCTCGTCGATGTCGGTGCCGTACAAGCACAGCCCGGCCTCCAGCCGCAGGCTGTCGCGGGCGCCCAGGCCGGCCGGCAGCACGCCGGGCTCGGCCAGCAACCGGCTGGCCAGCGACTCTGCATCAGACGCGGCAACGGAGATTTCGAAGCCGTCCTCCCCGGTGTAGCCGGACCGGCTGATCCAGACGGCGATGCCGGCGACGGCGGCCTCCGCGACCCCCATGAAGGGCAGCGCTGCGGCTTCGGGGCACAGCCGCGCCATGATGCCGGCCGCCGCGGGTCCCTGCAGCGCCAGCAGCGCGCGGTCGGGATACTGCTCGAAATCGAGCCCCTGCGGCAGGCCCTGCAAGATGTGGTGCGCGTCGAACTCCTTGCGGCTGGCGTTGGCGACGATCATCAGGCGGTCGCCGTAATTGGCGACCATCAGGTCGTCCAAGATGCCGCCGATGTCGTTCAGCAGCAGTGTGTAGCGCTGGCGGCCCGGCTGCAGCGCCTGGAACTCGCCCGGCACCAGGCGCTCCAGGGCCGCCGCCGCGCCGTCGCCGCGCAGGGTGAACTGGCCCATATGCGACACGTCGAACAGGCTGGCGCTGACGCGGGTGTGCAGGTGCTCGGCCAGCACGCCGGGGCCGTACTGCACCGGCAGGGAGTAGCCGGCGAACTCCATCATCTTGCCGCCGAGGCTGCGGTGGAGCGCGTCGAGCGGCGTGGTGCGCAGCGTCTCCGGCGGATCGGATTCGATATTGAGGACGGGTTCAGCCATGGGCAGTGCTCCGGATGCGAGGCCGCCGGCTGACGGCTGTCAGCCGGTGCGACCCCCCTCTGTCCGGGAAACCTGAGAGATTCAGACGCTTTTTCAAGCGCCTTTACTCCGTCGGTGCGGTGGCCACATGGACGGCCGCCGGCTTTCCAGAGGTCCTGAGCCCGTCGCGGTCTTGGGGGCCTGAGCGTTTCCGGGGGCCGGTTGCGCCTTCGGCGGCTGGGTAGGGCCAGCGCTCTCCCGCGGGGGATGGTTTGGACCCCACCAACATGGCGCAATCGGCGGACGGGATCAACCACCGCATCACTTCCGAAAGAATGACATATGACAGATATTGTCATTCGTCATGGCACTCCCCAGCTATCGATCTGTCAAAAAAGGAGCACGCCCATGCAAACCCGCACCCTCGGACAGAACGGTCCCATCGTCTCGGCTATCGGTCTTGGCTGCATGGGCATGTCCGCCTTCTACGGCCCCGCCGACGCTGGGGAGAGCGTCGCCACCATCCGCGCGGCGCTCGACGCCGGCGTCGCGATGTTCGACACCGGCGACTTCTACGGCATGGGCGATAACGAGGTGCTGCTGCGCGACGCGCTTGCCGGCCGGCGCGACCGGGCGTTTGTGGCGGTCAAGTTCGGCGCCCTGTGCGACCCAGGCGGCGCAATGATCGGCTTTGACGGCCGGCCCGCGTCGGTGAAGAACTTCCTGTCCTACACGCTGCGCCGCCTCGGCACCGACCACGTTGATCTCTACATGCCGGCCCGTGTCGATCCCGCAGTGCCGATCGAGGACACGATCGGCGCCATCGCCGAGCTGGTCCAGGCCGGCCACGTCCGCAACATCGGCCTATCCGAGGCCGGCGCCGACACGATCCGGCGCGCCCACGCGGTGCATCCGATCGCTGCTTTGCAAATCGAGTATTCGCTGTTGAGCCGGGGCATCGAGGCCGATATCCTGCCGACGGTCAGGGAACTCGGAATCGCCGTCACCGCTTATGGCGTGCTGTCCAAGGGGCTGCTCACGGGCGATTTCAGACCGGGGCAGCAGCGCGACGCGCGAGATTTCCGCACCGCCTTCAGCCCGCGCTTCCAGGGCGAGAACCTGGTTAAGAACCTCACCCTCGCCGACGCGCTGGCCAGCATCGCCGCCGCACGTGGCGCGACACCGGCCCAGCTTGCCATCGCCTGGGTATGCTCCCGCGGCGAGGACATCATCCCGCTTGTGGGCGCCCGGACGCGGAGCCGCCTGGCCGAGAGCCTGCAGGCGCTCGACCTGAGTTTGACCGCCGCCGAGCTGGGGCAGATCGAGGCGGCCGTCCCCGCGGACGCAGCAGCCGGAGACCGTTACCCGCCGGCGCAGATGGCGATGCTGGACAGCGAGCGGCCCCGCGCCGCATCTTAAGGCATGGACAGCAGCACCACCACCCGCGACCGCATCCTCGATGCCGCGGACGCGCTGCTGCACCGCCTCGGCCCCGCCAAGATGGGCGTCGTCGATGTCGCGCGCGCCCTCGGCATGAGCCATGCGAACGTCTATCGGCATTTCGAAAGCAAAGCGACGCTGCGCGACGCCGTCGTGGAGCGCTGGCTGCATAATGTGTCAGCGCCGCTGGCCACCATCGCCGGGTCCGATACCGACCCGCCGGCGCGTTTGTCTGCCTGGCTATGGGCGCTGATCCACGCCAAGCGGCGCAAGGTGCTGGACGATCCGGAGATGTTCGCGACCTATCACCTGGTCGCGACAGAAGCCCGTGAGGTGGTCGAGCAGCACATACGCGGGCTGAAGTCGCAGGTTGCCGGGATCATCCAGGACGGCATCGATTCCGGGAGTTTTGCCCCGCGCGACGCGCAGGCGGCGGCCGGAGCGGTGCTGAACGCGACGGCGCCGTTTCACCATCCGCTGTTCTTGCGCGATCCCGTCATGCGCGCCGGCGACGCGGAGGCGACCGTGGCGATCGAGCTCTTGCTCGCTGGCCTGGCTATGCCTGCGGCGCTTGGCGCACCCCCAGCAGGCTGACCAGCCCAGCCGGGCGCGCCAGCGACACCGCGACGATCAGGCCGCCGTAGATCATCAGGTCAACGCCCTGGCCGCCGCCGCCGAGGTAGCTGCGGGACAGCTCGCTGACCGGGATCAGCACCGCGGCCCCCAGCAGCGGTCCCCACAACGTGCCGACGCCGCCCAGCACGGCCGGCAGCGCGATCAGGATGCTGAGCTGCCCGGCGAGCACGCTGTCGGGGTCGATGTAGCCGACATACTGCGCATAGATCGCGCCGCCCATGCCGGTGAAAAAGCCGCTGATCGCCGCCGCCGCCATCTTGGAGGGGAACACCCGCACCCCGAGCGAACGCGCCGCCACCACGTCGTCCCGCATCGCCCGCCAGGAAAAGCCCCAGCGGCTGCCCTCGATCAGCCAGGCGACGACCCAGGTCATCGCCGCGAAGGCCAGTACCACGAAGTGGAACGGCAGCTTGCTGGTGCGGAACTGCAGGTCGATCAAGCTCTCGCCCTTGAACGGCACGAACACGCCGGTGGCCGCGCCGACCCAGTCCCAGTTGAGGAACAGCAAATAGCCGATCTCCCCGACCACCACGGTCGCGATGGCGTAGTAGTGCCCGCTCAGCCGGAAGCACGGCCAGCCGACCAGCAGCGCGCACAGCCCGGCGACCACGCCGCCCGCGAACATGCCGAGCGTCGGCGGCACGCCTACATTCACGAACAGCAGCGTCGAGACATAAGCGCCGATGCCGAGATACAGCGCGTGACCCAGCGAGATTTGCCCGCAATAGCCGCCCAGGATGTTCCAGGCCTGGCTCAGCCCGGCGAACAGGATCGTGATGATGATCAGGTTCTGCGTATAAACGTCGCGGATCGGCAACGGCAGCACGGCGAGCGCCAGCACGATCGCGAGCCCGACCCAAAGCTCCTGCCGGCGCCGGCGCAGGAGGGCGTTGTCATTGGGCCTCACGACGGCGGGCGATACGGCGTCCATCAAATTTTCCCGAACAGGCCGCGCGGCCGGACCATGAGCACGGCCAAATAGACCGCGAACATGCCGACCTGCTTCAGCGAGGGCTCGAGCACGAGGGCCGTCAGCGCCTCGACCTCGCCGATGATGATCCCGGCCACCAGCGCGCCGAGGATCGAGCCGAAGCCGCCCAGCGCCACCGTCACGTAGGCGATCACCGCGAAATTGGCGCCAACACTCGGCGACACGTAATAGAACGCGATCAGCATGACGCCCGCGACGCCGACGGTCGCCGCTCCCAGGCCCCAGCCGATGGCGAAGATGCGGTCGCGGTCGATGCCGATCAGCGCCACCGCGTCCCGGTCCTCCCGCGTCGCCTCCAACGCGCGGCCGAACTCGGTGCGGCCGATCAACAGAAGAACAGCGAACGCCAGCAGGCAGACGGCGCTGGCGGCCAGTTGCGGCAGCGGCACGTAGATCGGCCCGAAGCTTGCGGTGCGGTTGCTGAGCCAGGTGCCGGAAACGGAGCGGAAGTCGCCGCCAAAGGCGAACTGCGCGGCGCCGCGGATGAAGATCGCGAGGCCGAAAGTCGCGAAGATCTGCACCATGCCGCGGTTGAACCGCACGCTGAGCGCCCGGGCGATGATGCCGCGGTAGATCAGCGCGCCGAGCCCGAACATCAGCGCGCAGACCAACGGCAGCTGCACGATGGGGTCGAGGCCCGTGAGCCCGAAGATCACCACGGCGGCAAACATCGCGAGCATCAGCAGCTCGCCATGCGCGAAGTTCACGACGTCCATCAGCCCGAAAATGAGCGACAGCCCGGCCGCCACAAGCGCGTAGATCAACCCCATCAGCAGGCCGCTGACGAGCGATTGAGCAATGAGCGCCAGCGTCACCTAGGGGTCTCATAACTGGCAGGCGTCCCATAGCCGCCGCCGCCGGGCGTCTCGATGACGAAGGCGTCGCCGGACTGCAGCTCCGCTTGGTCGGTGCCGGTCAGTTCTTGGCGTGAGCCGTCGGCGCGTTCGACCCATTGCCGGCCGGGTGCACCGGCCTCGCCGCCGTCCAGGCCGAATGGCGCCACCGTGCGGCGGGAGGCGACGACGACGACCGTCATGGGTTCCAGGAAGCGTAAGCGGCGGACGCTGCCATCGCCGCCTGCCTGCGCGCCCGCACCGCCGGAGCCGCGTCGGATGGCAAAGGTCTCCAGCCGCACGGGATAGCGCAGCTCCAGCACCTCGGGGTCGGTCATGCGGGTGTTGGTCATGTGCGTTTGGATGGCGGATGCGCCGGGTTGGCCGGGGCCGGCGCCCATGCCGCCGCAGATGGTCTCGTAGTATTGCCGCGTCGCGTCGCCGAACAGCACGTTGTTCATGGTCGCCTGGCTGCAGGCGAGGGTGCCGAGCGCGCCGAACAGGGCGTTGCAGGTGGCCTGACTGACCTCGGTGTTGCCCGCGACGACGGCGGCGCCGGGTGCCGGGGACAGGAAGGTGCCCGGCGGCAGCACGATGCGGATCGGCTTTAGGCAGCCGTCATTCAGCGGAATGTCCTCGCCGACCAAGCAGCGGAACACATACAGCACGACGGCGCGGGTGACGGCCGGGGGCGCGTTGAAGTTGCCGGTGCTCTGCGGCCCGGTGCCGGTGAAATCCACGGTGGCGGTGCGCGCCTCGCGGTCCAGCGTCACCGCCACTTGCAGCTTCGCGCCGTCGTCCATGGTGTAGTCGAACACGCCATCGCCAACTTGGGGCGCGATGCGGACAATCGCCCGGCGTACGCCCTCCTCCGCGTTGTCCATCACGTGGCGCATGTAGCCCTGCACGGTGTCCCAGCCGTATTGCTGCACGACGCGGGCCAATTCCTGCACGCCGCGCTCGTTGGCGGCGACCTGGGCCTTGATGTCGGCCACGTTCACGTCGGGGCTGCGGGCCGGGTAGCGCGCGCCGGACAGCAAAGCGCGGAACTCGGTCTCCCGGAATGTGCCGGAGTCCACGAGCAGGAAGTCGTCGATGACGACGCCCTCGTCTTCGAGCGTTCGGGAGTCGGGCGGCGTGCTGCCAGGGGTTGTGCCGCCGACGTCGGCATGGTGGCCGCGGCTGCCGACGAAGAAGCGGATGTCGGCGCCCGCCTCGTCGAACACGGGCGTGATGACGGTGATGTCGGGCAGATGCGTGCCGCCGTTGAACGGGTTGTTCAGCGCCACAACGTCACCGGGCCTGATTGACGCGCCGCGGCTGCGCAGGACGGTCCTCACGCTCTCGCCCATGGCGCCGAGGTGCACGGGCACGTGCGGCGCGTTGGCGACCAGGTTGCCCTCGCCGTCGAAAATGGCGCAGCTGAAGTCCAGCCGCTCCTTGATGTTCACGCTCAGCGAGGTGTTCTGCAGCACGGCGCCGGTCTGCTCGGCGACGTTCATGAACAGGTTGTTGAACAATTCCAGCAGAACGGGGTCTGGCCTATCAGCTCCGGCGGTGATCCGGCTTGGCAGGGGCGAGGTGCGATGCAGCAGCATGTGGTCGCGGTCGGTGATTTCGGCGGTCCAGCCGGGCTCGATGACCGTGGTGGCGTTGGCCTCCCGCACCAAAGCCGGGCCGGGTAGGCGGTCACCGGCGCAGAGCGCCGTGCGGTCGAACACCGGGGTGTGGTGCTCTGCGCCGCCGCTCCACATCTGCACATGGTCGATGGGGGTGGGAACGCCGTGACTGCGGGCAGCGAGGCGAGGTTCATCGACGGTTTCACCGGCGGCGGTGGCCTCAACCGCGACGGCTTCGGCGATCACGTTCCGGTCCGGCGTCGCGAAGCCGAAGCGGGCGCGATGGGCGGCAGTGAAGGCGGCGAGGGTGCCGGCTGCGTCCATCAGCGGCACCGGCAGCGCGGCCTCGGTCCCGGCATAGCGCAGATGGACGATGCGTTCGGTAGCGACGCGGGCGGGTTCGGCGCCCTGCTCCAGCAACGCCGCGCGGGCGGTTTCGGCGAGCTGATCGGCCAGCGCGTCCAATGCCGGCAGCGTTTCGGACGTGAACGGCCGCTCCGCCGCTTGCTCACGCAGCACGGTTTGGTCGGCGAGGCCCATGCCGTAGGCGGACAGCACGCCGGCGTAGGGGTGGATTAAAACCGTCGCCATGCCGAGCTCGTCGGCGACCAGACAGGCGTGCTGGCCGCCGGCGCCGCCGAAGCATTGCAGGGCGAACTGCGTGGCGTCGTGGCCCTTCTGCACGCTGACCTGCTTGATCGCATTGGCCATGTTGGCGACGGCGATCCGCAAAAAGCCTTCGGCTACCGCGCGCGCGTCCTGCCGCGTGCCGGTCGCTGCCGCCACCTGGCCAGCGAGTACCGCGAACTCCGCCCGCACCACCTCGGCGTCCAGGCGCGCATCGCCGTCCGGTCCGAAGATCGGTGGGAAGTGCGCCGGCTGGATTTTGCCCACGCACACATTGGCGTCCGTCACCGTCAGCGGGCCGCCGCGTCGGTAGCACGCCGGACCAGGATTGGCGCCGGCGCTGTCGGGTCCCACCCGGATGCGCGCACCGTCGAAATGCAGGATGGAGCCGCCGCCCGCCGCCACCGTGTTGATCGCCATCATCGGCGCCCGCATCCGCACCCCGGCGACCTCGGTCTCATACGCCCGCTCGAACGCGTCGTCATAAAGTGCCACGTCGGTGCTGGTGCCGCCCATGTCGAAGCCGATGATGCGGTGGATGCCGGCCATCTCCGCGGTGCGCGCGGCGCCGACGATGCCGCCGGCCGGTCCGGACAGGATGGCGTCCTTGCCCTGGAAGCGGTCGGCCTGCGCCAATCCGCCGTTGCTCTGCATGAAATACAGCTTGGTCCCATGCAGCTCGGACGCGACCTGCTCGACGTAGCGGCGCAGGATCGGCGAGAGATAAGCGTCCACGACCGTCGTGTCGCCGCGCGGCACCAGGCGCAGCAGCGGGCTGACCTCATGGCTGGCGGACACCTGGGTGAACCCGGCGTCCAGCGCCAGCTCCTTGAGGCGCCGCTCCATGTCCGGATACTTCCACGCGTGGATCAGCGCGATGGCGCAGGCCCGGATACCCTCGGCGGCCGCTGCGGCGAAGGCGGCGCGGGCGGCGGCCTCATCCAGCGCCTCGACCTCCTGGCCGTCGATGCCGACGCGGCCGGGCAGCTCGGCGACGCGCTCGTATAGCAGGGTCGGCAGGGTCACGTGCAGGTCGAACAGCCGCGGGCGCGCCTGATTGCCGATGCGCAGCAGGTCGGCGAAGCCCTGGTTCACGATCAGCAGGGTGCGCTCGCCCTTGCGCTCCAGCAGCGCGTTGGTGGCGACGGTCGTGCCCATCTTCACCTGATCCACCAGCCCCGGCGGGATCAGCTGATCGAGCGCCAGGCCGAGCACGGTCTTGATCCCGGCGATGGCGGCGTCCCGGTAGCGGCCGGGATTTTCGCTCAGCAGCTTGTGGGTGCTGAGGCGTCCCCCCGGCGTGCGGGCCACCAGGTCGGTGAAAGTGCCGCCGCGGTCGATCCAGAATTGCCAGCCCGCCATCAAGCGTCCTCCATCGCGATCCCTCGCGCGAGTTCCTCGCACATTCCCTCATGCGATCTAAATGTCCTACGGGGGGTAGTGCCGCTCGACAAGGCCTGCGACGGAACCACCTCCCAGGTGCTTTGGCCCTGACGACGTGCTACGCGGCTGCACAACCAGTTATAAGGGCCTAACCATGTTGCGCCGCCTTATCCCCATGTTTTTTGGAGCCTTGCTGATGACCCAAGCCGCCTCTGCCGCCGATGGCTTCACGACCTTGCCGTCAGGGGTGAAATACCACGACGAGGTCGTCGGCACCGGTCCGGAGCCCAAAACCGGGCAGACCGTTTCCGTGCACTACACGGGCTGGCTCGACGACAACGGCCAGCATGGCAAGAAATTCGACAGCTCGCGCGACCGCGGCGCGCCGTTCAGCTTCGTGCTGAATGGGCAGCAGGTGATCTCCGGCTGGGATATCGGCGTCGCGACGATGCACGTCGGCGGCAAGCGGACGCTGATCATTCCGCCCGAGCAGGGTTATGGCGCGCGTGGAGCCGGCGGCGTGATCCCGCCCAATGCGACGCTGATATTCGACGTCGAGTTGCTGGGCGTGCGTTAAGCCGTGTCCGGCGTCGTAGCATCCGGCGGCGTCGCGCCGGGTCTTGTCGCAATCATCGGCGCCGGGCTGATCGGGCGCGCCTGGGCCGTCGTGTTCGCGCGTGCCGGCTGGACGGTGCGCCTGACGGATCCGCACGGCCCGACCCTCGATGCAGCGCCAGGTTTAATAGGCGAGGAGCTGCAGGCGCTGCATGGGCACGGGCTGGTGGACGATCCCTTGGGTTCGGCAGCCCGGGTGAGCGTGGCCGGAAGCCTGGCGGATGCGGTGGCGCAGGCGGAGTTCGTGCAGGAGAACGGGCCCGAGACCGTCGAGGCCAAGCTGGCGCTGTTTGCCGAGCTGGACCGCCTGGCGCCTGCAGGGGCGATCCTGGCCTCCTCGACCTCGGCCATCGTCGCCTCCCGCTTCACCGAGGGCCTCGCCGGACGTGCCCGGTGCCTGGTCGGGCATCCGGTGAACCCGCCGCATCTCGTGCCGGTGGTCGAACTCTGCGGCGCGCCGTGGACTGCGCCCGAGATTATCGAGCGGGCCCGGGCAATCTACCGCAGCGTCGGGCAGGTCGCCGTGACGGTGAACCGCGAGGTCGAGGGCTTCGTGCTCAACCGTCTGCAGGGGGCACTGCTCGCCGAGGCGTTCCGGCTGGTGGGCGAGGGGGTTATATCCGCCGAGGACCTTGACGAGACCGTGCGCAATGGGCTGGGCCTGCGCTGGTCGTTCCTGGGGCCGTTCGCCACTATCGAGCTGAACGCGCCCGGCGGCATTGCGGACTACTGCGCCCGCTACACCGGATTCTACAAGCGTCTGGCGGCTGACCCGGCCGGACCCGCAGTCTATGAGGGCGGCAATACCGAGCGCGTTATCGCCTCCTGGCCGCACACGCCGTCGCCCGACCGGATGGCGGCAAGGACACGCTGGCGCAACCACCGCCTGGCGGCCCTCGCGGCCCATAAGCGACAGCAGCAGATGGAGCCCTGACTGGCGTATGATTGCTACAACGCAGCGTCTTCCAGAACTGGATTTGTCTGGACGGCATCGCCGATGTAGCGATCGAACGCTGCCCGGATGCGATCAAGCTCCTGCATTGCGGCACGGTCGGCTGGATCTATCCGGAGCGCGTTGAACTGGGCAAAGACCGCCTGGACCCAGTCGGTCAGCGCACCGGCGCCGACGATACCCAGCGTAATCCGGCGCTGATGACGGAGCCGCGGCTCAAGGAAAGCATCGACCTCGGCTTCACTTGCGTGATCCTGATTTGGAAGCCGAATGCCGTGATCGAGTTCGATCCGGCGCATCACCTTGCGCCAATCGTCCAGCAGCTCATCGAACAGGACGAAGCTGCGCAGCCGGCCGCGGGTGGTTAGTTCGGAGTCGAGCTGATTGCGCAGCCAGTAGCGCAGGCCGTGCTGCATCGTTGAGGCGTCCCGGGCAGCGAGCGACTGCGCCACCTCGACGGGGTCGCGATAGATAAAGACCGGGGCGGCGTGTGCGCCTACCCGTGCCAGCAGCCGCCACCATAGGGGAAGCATGCGGCACATCCGCGGCTCCTTGAGGACGGCCAGGGTGAAATCGCCATAGTCGTCCAGGAACGCAGCCTGAAGCCGCTCAATATAGACCGGGTATGCCGCCGAGCCGTACCAGCTTTTGGGAAAGGCTCGCCAGTCGTCCCAGGCGCTGCCAACCTCGGCGAGCAAGGCGTCATGCAGGCTAGCGATATCGGCTGGCTCGAAGTGACCCTTCTCGTTGCTGCTGCAGGCTCCCATGAGATGCCGCGGCAGGGTGCAGCCGAGCATGCCAAGCGTGCCGGCCAATGCGGAGGTGCCGCTGCGCGCGCCAAGGACGATCACGACAACGCGAGCGTCTCGTCTAAGATGATCGATATGTTTCATTTCAGCTGCAACGTGTAACCCGTTTCGCCGTCCAAGATGGCATCCTTTATTCCGTCCGCCCCGAAGCTTGTTGGGATACGCTAACGGACATAGGGGGCCGCTGACACTATGAAGCTTGTATAATGGCCAAAAGCTTCAGTTCCGTGACGCAGTTCACCCAACTCTGTTGCATTAGCAACACACTCTGTAAACGCCGTTTTTTGGGCGTAATTGCGGCCTACGAAGCCTTAGAATAAGACTGGCAGGCGGCTTGGTCACCGGAGTGACATCGGCGAACGGGACTGGCCCGTGCCAGGCTGATTTTGATGGTAACCCACGGCTCCATCATGCGTTATTGCGGTATCTGCACTCACTGCGCGCTCGGGGTGATCCCGGATGCGCCCGTTCAAAAGGAAGTTTCGATGAAGATCTCAGCTTTGGCGTGCGCGGCGGTCCTGGGCCTGGCGCTCACCGGCACGGCGATGGCGCAGGCCAAAAAGCCATCGGATACCGGCAGCATGGCGTTCCCAGCCCCGGCGCCGCAGGGTAATTTGGAAACGACCAGGACCGGCCCGGCGCGCGGTGCGACCGACACTGGCAACATGGCCTATCCCGCACCAGCGCCGCAGGGCAATGTCGGCACGACTTCGACCGGCCGGGCGCGCGGCGCAGCCGATACTGGAAGCATGGCATTCCCGGCGCCTGCGCCGCAGGGCAACGTAGCGACGACACCGGCTAAGTAGCCTGGAATTTACAGCCGAGGCTTTGTAGCCGAAACGCCCAGGTCCGGTTTATACGGGCCTGGGCGGGTCACTGCCTAACAGGCTTCAACATCGCAATGGCGCAGCGCGTGAGTGGACACGGCAGGTTCGACCGCGCGATTCGCATTTTGCGGTCAAACCGGCTGTTGCGCTCCCGAGTCGCGCGACCGGGGCCTCGATCCGCGTACGGCCCCCGCTCGGTCGAGAGCCTCGCAGCCGAGCAGTTGTTTTCCCGGATTGCCGGAACAACGGCCGTTCAGGGCAACGCTGTGCGTTTACTGCGGGACGGAGCCGAGAATTATGCGGCCTGGCTCGATGCGATCGCGAAGGCCCAGCGCTCCATCGAGCTCGAGAACTACATCTTCCGCGGCGATGGCATCGGCCGGAGGTTCGCTGCGGCATTGGCCGTGAAAGCCCAGGACGGGGTGGTCGTCCGCGTCTTGTATGATTGGATGGGCAGCTTTCTGCAGGTGCCGCGCGGCTTCTGGCACGACCTTCGCGCCGCCGGCGTCGAAGTACGGTGCTTCAACCGTCCCCGCCTCGATAGCCCGTTCTGCTGGCTGAGCCGCAATCACCGCAAGACCGTCACCGTTGATGGCGAGATCGGCTTCGTCGCCGGGCTCTGCATCGGTGACGCCTGGGTTGGCAACCCGGCACAGCACATCCCAGCCTGGCGCGACACCGGCATCGCCATCCGCGGTCCCGCCATGGTCGATCTCGAAGCTGCGTTCGCCGAGAGCTGGTCGCACGCCGGCGGGCAGCCGCCGGATCCGGTCGTCACACGCAGCGAGCTGGCTCCGGAGAGCACCGAGTCGGTCGCTGAGCATAGCGACACGCTTCCGGGTCGGGTCGCGTTGCGGGTGATCGCCAGCAAGCCGAATACGATGGGCCTCTATCGGTTCGATCAGCTCATCGCCGGGATGGCCCGCCGGTCGCTTTGGCTGACCGATGCTTACTTCGTCGGCACGACCGCCTATGTCCGCACCCTGTGCGACGCGGCGCTGGACGGGGTCGATGTGCGGCTGCTGGTACCCGGCGCGTCCGACATCCCGGTGGCGCAGGCGCTGTCCCGTGCCGGCTATCGCCCGCTGCTCGACGCGGGGATCCGGGTGTTCGAATGGAACGGCCCCATGCTGCACGCCAAGACCGCGGTGGCGGACGGCCGCTGGGCCCGCATCGGCTCGAGCAACCTGAACCTCGCGAGCTGGCTCGGCAACTGGGAGCTCGACGTCGCGATCGACGACGCGGCGTTCGCCGCCGAGATGGAGGCGATGTTCGAGGCCGACCTGCAGAACGCGACCGAGATCGTGCTGGATTTGGGCCGGGTTCACGCCGCCGCGCCGCACCCCCGGCGAAGGGCTCGGCGCGGCAGCCCGGGACGCCTGGCCGCCGGTGCCGTCGGGATGAGCAGCGCGGTAGGAGCCGCACTCACCAACCACCGAGCGCTCGGTCCGGCCGAGGCCCGGGTGATGGCCGCAGCGGCCGCGATGTTATTGGCGCTTGCGGCCGTCGCGGCCCTCGTCCCTCGCCTGCTCACCCTCCCCGTTGCGATCCTGGCGGTATGGGTCGGCGTGACGCTGCTGGTCCGCGCCTGGCGGCTGCGCACCGGCGCCGATCTGCCCGCCACCGACGCTGGCCTCACGAACTCCGAACCCTCGGAAGGCTGAGCGATGCTGTTCCGACGGACCCGCCGCAACTTCGCCACCCAGCCAACGCGTGGGCCGCTCGCCAAGATCGTGAGTTGGAACCTGCTGCGGCTGACCGGGGCCAGCCTCGATGACGTCGTGCGCCTGGCACGGCGCGAGCAGCCGCAACTGCTGCTGATGCAGGAGGCCACCCAGCGCATCGACGACCTGCCGGCGCGGATCGGCGGCTGCTACTGGCGGGTGCTGCTGCCGGGCCGCATCCATGGGCTGGCGATGTGGAGCCCGGTGCCGCTGCCGCCGCCGATCGTGATCGCGCTGCCGGCTGGGGCGATGTTCGAGCGGGTGTGCCAGCTGATCGACCTCGGCACCTTCTCGGTCGCAAATGTGCATCTGTCGCACGGGCAGCTGCTGAACCGTCGGCAGCTGCGCACCATCGCGCACAGCCTGCCGCCGCGCGCTGCCGTCTTGGGCGATTTCAATTTGGTCGGCCCGGCGCTGCTGCCGGGTTTCCGTGACGTGGGCCCGCGGGAGCCGACGCACGTGGCGGGCGATATGTTCCCGCTACGCATCGACCGCTGCCTGGTGCGCGGGCTGATCTGCACGGGGGCGGAGGCGCTGTCCCGCCAGGCGTCCGACCATCGCCCGATCGTGGTGCGTCTGGGGGCGGCGCCCAGCCTCACGTCGGGCGGCATAGGGCGCGGCCTGCCAGAGGCGCTATTTTGGCCGGGCGAGCGCCAGGCCTACGCCGGCGCCGACCAGCAGGCCGCCCGAGAGGCGGTTGCGCAGGCGGCCATGCACGGACAGCGCGCCGCGCGCCCACGCGGCCGCGAGCGCCCATAGGCTGTCGATCGTGACCGCCAGCGCCAG
Organism: uncultured Alphaproteobacteria bacterium; assembly: GCA_963850595.1. GTDB lineage: Bacteria > Pseudomonadota > Alphaproteobacteria > Acetobacterales > Acetobacteraceae > CAHJXG01. The sequence continues at coordinate 667,358 of CAWKLS010000002.1, forward strand.
GAACACCGCCGATAGCAGCGCGACCTGCGCGGCCACGCCCGTGTCACGCATGATGAACTGCGGGAAGAACGCGCCGTAGAACAGCAGCGTCTTCGGGTTGGTCAGCGACACCAGCATGGCCCGGCCAAAGATCGCCCGCGCGGACCGCGGCTGCGGCGGCGTCCGCGTGAGATCGACCGGCGGCGCGCGCCACTGCTGCACGCCGATCCAAACGAGATAGATGGCGCCGATCCAGCGGACCCACTCGAACCAATGGCCCAGGCCGCCCAGCACCTCGGTCAGGCCAAGCCCGGTCAGGAATAGCTGCACGACAACGGCCGTACTGGTGCCCGCCACCGTGAGCAGCCCGTAGCGCCGCCCGTAAGCGACCGAGTTCGCCACGATCAGCGCGACGTTCGGCCCAGGGATCAGCAGCAGCACGACGACGGCGAGCACGAAAGCCGGAAGCAGGGGAAGGTCGGGCATTACCCGACCATGCCAGACCCGGCTTCCCTTGGTCTATTCCAATAGCGCCCGCAATACCGCCGGCTGACGCAGCACCAGGTGACCGTTATGCTCGCCGAGCACCCTGGCCTCGTGCCATTGACGGAGCTGTTTGTTCACCCGCTCGCGCGTGGCGGCGACCTGGGTCGCCATGTCGCGCTGCGACAGCGTGAGGCGGATCTGCACCCCGTCCGGGGTGGGGACGCCGTGCGTCTCGGCCAGGGCCAGCAGCAGCCGGGCCAGCCGGGCGGAGAGCGGCGCCAGGGCCAAATCCTCGTAGGCCGTGCTGGTGCGGCGCAGGCGGTCGCAGAGCAGGATCATCAGCCGCAGCATCAGCTCCGGCCGGGCGCGCAGGAACGGCAGGAAGTCCCGCCGTTCGACCGTGAGCAGCAGGCTTTCCACCATGGCCGAAACGTCGAGGCTGCGCGGGCGGCCGTCCAGCAGCGCGATCTCCCCGAGCACGGCGCCGGGCTCCATCAGGCCGATCGTGACCTCCCGTCCTTCGGCCGACGCGGCGCCGGCGCGGAGGCGGCCGTGCACCAGCACCAGCAGGGTGCAATCTGCGTCGCCACGGCGCATGACGACGGCGTCCCGTGCGATCCGTCGTTCGCCGGCGAGGTCCGCCAACGCCTCCAGCTCGTCGCGCGCCAAGGTGGCGAATAGCGGTGTGGCGGCCAGCACGTCGCGCTTGGTCGCGCGGGACAGCGCGGCCATTACTCGGCCGCCACGGCGAGCGGCCGGCCGATCACGTCGCGGATGGCGGCGATCGAGGGCGCGGCGCGGAACCCGGGCTGGCGCAGCGGCAAAGCGAGGATCTGGCCGCCTTCGCGCAGCAGCCAACCGCATCGTTCCAGTCCGGCGGCGGCTGGTTCGAGGTCAGGATATTGCGCGCCCAGCTCACGTGTCGCCTGCACCCATGGAACGATGCGCCAGGCCATGCGCAGCAGGGCCGCTGCGGCGGGGGATAGCGCCTGGTCCGACATGGGCCAGCCCCAGCGGCGGTCGTGCACGATTTCCTGGTCGAACCACAATGCGCTCGTCGCCTGGTGGTCTCGCCAGTGCGCGTATTCTCGGGCGGTCTCGGCGGTATAGCCGGCAACCTCGTCGAGGGCCCGGGAGCGCATGGCGAAGTGGTAGCCCAGCCGTGTCCGAGCCGCCGCGTCCCCGCTGTAAATGTGGCGGTAGGCCGGCAGCGGCTCCAGGGTGACGCCGAACTCGTCCGGGCGGTCGAAATACGGGCTGAACCGGTCGGCGCGGGCGCGCAGGAACGCGGCCGGCGGCTGCAGGTGGCGCAGTGCGGGCAATAGCACAGCGATGCGGTCGTAATCCGCCGCCGTCTCGCCGGGGAAGCCGCACAGCGCCAGCCACTCGACATACACGCCGGCCTCGGCCGCGAGCTTCAGGGTCTGCACGTTCTGCAGCGCGGTAGAGCCCTTGCGCATCAGTTTAAGCAGCGTCGTGTCGAGGGTCTCGATCCCAGCCTGGATCTTCCGTATGCCGGCGCGCGCCAGCGTTTCGATGTGTTCAGGCCGCAGGTTGGCCTTGGTTTCGTAGTAGATCAGCAGGTTGAGCGGGCTCGCGGCCAGGCGCGGTAGGAATTCCTGGAAATACGCCATGTCGAGGATGTTGTCGGCGTTGGCGACGTCGGTGCAGTCGTGCCGGGCGACCAGATAGGCCAGCTCCTCATAGGCCCGGTCCTGCGATTTCGAGCGGAACGCCATGCTGGTGCCGTTCAGGCCGCAGAAGGTGCAGTGGTGCTTGGCGCCCCACCAGCAGCCGCGGGCGGTCTCGAACACTACGGCGGGTGAGTAGGCGGCCGCCGCCGGGGTCGCGGCGTGCTGGGCGAAGAAGGCGTCGAAGTCGGGATACGGCAATGCCTCTATATCTGTGCGGGCGGCCGGAGCGGGGGCAGGCTCGCCTCGCACGGCGAGGCCTGGGATGCCGTCCAGCGGGGCGCCTGCCCGAACACGGCGAATGATCTCGGCGAAAGCGTGTTCGCCCTCGCCCAGGCAGACCGCGTCGATGCAATCGTACCTGGGCCAGCAGCTCCAACCCCATGGCGCCCTGGCAGTTTGCGCCGCCCAGCACGATCGCGACGCCGGGATGGCGGGCCCGGATGCGCCGCGCGAGGGCCAGCGACGCCAGGGTCTGCTGAAACGACGTGGTGAGGCCGACCAGGGCGTAGCGTTCCCAATCGATGGCATCAAGGCAGCGCTCGACAAAGGCGGCGGCACCGCGACGCGCCGTCAGCAACGCCATAAGCAGGGCCGGGCGGTAGGCGTCGGCGTGATGGCGCAGCAGCACATCGGTGAGGAAACCGACGCCATTAGGGTCGATCCTCGGGTCGACCGCGGCGGCGAACGCCCATTCGCCAGCCTGCGCCATGTAGATCGACGGCTCGGTCAGCGCTGCATAGACGTCGGCGCCCAGGAATTCCACGTAGTCCAACGAGAAATATCGCACGTCGCAGGCGACGCCCGCCTGCTCGGCCAGCGGCTGCAGCAGGCCGAGTGCAAGGCTCGGGTAGTGCGGCGACGAGAACGGCATCGACACCAGCATGACCCGGCCCGCACCGGCCTGGACGCGCATCGAAATCGAGTCACATCTCTCCCGCTTCGCCTTCAAGCGGGTCAAGCTTCTTCGCGGCCTCCTTTTGCGCGGCCTCGTCATACGGGGTCGTGCCGACACTGCGGAGGAAATCGACCGCGTCGGGCGTGGCAAACAAGCCAGCCCTTTGCAGCACGTCTTCCGGAGCATTGGCCAGCCTTTGGTGCTCGGCCGGGTGGTTCGCTGCGTGGGCGAGGATGTCCTGCAGGTCCTTCAGGGTGGCGGGGCGAAGGGTGCTGTGCTTGTCAGTCATGCCGAGGGCTCCGTTCGAACGGGCAGCTGGGCGGGGCTGCTACCGTACTGACCTTTACCCTCCACCGGACGCAGCGCAAGGACGATCGCCGCTGCCATTGCGTCTTCCGCACACGCTTCCGTGAGTCGGCCCAAGGCGCGCAATGCATCGGCCAGCCGCCGCCGTATACGGGCGAGGTCGGGCCGCATGCCCATAGCCTCAGCCAGGGTCGCCGCCTGGCGCAGGAGTGCCTCCGCCGCCACGGCGTCGCCGGTCCGCAGACGCAACTCGCCCAGCGCACGCAGGGTTTGTGCCTGCACGGGCGCGTAGCCGTGGTCAGTGGCCATCGCCAGCGCCTCCTGCAGCGTGGCCTCGGCCAGGGCAGCGTCGCCGTCCATGTGGGCGTGGCCCAAAGCGGCGCTGCACCAGGCCGTCAGCCCGGTTAGCCGCTGCTGCCGGGTCAGCGTCAGGGCCTCGTGCAGCAGGGCATGCGCCTTCTCCGCCGAGCCCGCGGCGGCGTGCGCCCGGCCGAGGTAGCGCGCGATTGACGGCAAAAGGAGCAGGATGCCGGCGCCGCGCGCGACCCGCAGCCCCTCCTCCATCACCGCAACGGCGTCGTCATGCGCACCCTGCATCATATGGGCAAAGCCGGGTGCCACGGTGGCGTAGCCGACATCGTAAGGGCGTTGTGTCTCGGCGGCGATGGCCTGCGCCTCGGCGGCAAGCGCCAAGGCGGGCGCGAACTCGCCCAGCATGGCGTGGGTCTTGGACAACGCCACCAGGGTCAGCACCGACGCGGTGCCGATGGTGCCGGTCGAGGCCAGCCGCAGCGCGCCGCGTATGCTGGGCAGGCTTTCGGAGAGGGTTTTGGCCGCGTCGCCGAAGCGGCCCTGGAACCAGTAGGCCTGTCCCAGCCCGAAAGCGAGGTTCAGCGTCGAGGGCGCGTGTCCCACCGCCGCCACTGCGCCGCGCCGGCCCGCCGTCACCGCCCGGTCCAGTGATCCAAGGCTCGTCAGCAGCATGCAGGCATAGCCGTCGATCTGCGCGACCTGGATCGTGTCCCCGCTCCACGCCGCGAGCCGCCGCGCATCCTCCATGACCGTGAGGCAGCGGTCCAAATTGCCGGTCGATGCCAGCGACGTGCGCAGGCTCAGCCGGACCTCGATGCCGGCCAGCGCGGCCTCGTGAGCATCCTCGAAATGGCCGATCGCGTCCAGCGCGCGGTCGAAGTAGGTGATCGCCTCCGGCCAGGCAAAACGCTCATTCGCCCGCCGGCCGGCCCCCAGGCTGTAGCGGCACGCGGCCGCCCAGACCTCGCCGGCGGCGGCGTGGTCCGATAGGCGTTCGAGCATCTCCCCGGCACGATCGCCGGTCATCCGCTCCAGCGCGGACAGCGCCTCCGCATGCAGCGTGCGGCGCTCGGCCCGCAACAGGCTGCCATAGGCGACCGACTGGGTGACGGCGTGCTTGAAGCTATAGACCTCGCGGCTGCCGAGGCTGGTCTCATACAGGAACTCGGCCGCCAGCAGTGCCGCGAGGTCCGCGTCCATCTGCGAAGGCGACATTTGGCACAGCACGCGCAGCACGTCGGTGCGGACGTCCTTGCCGAGCACCGACGCGGTCTGCAGCAGCCGGCGCTGGGTCGTGGGCAGCCGGTCCAGGCGGGAGGCGACGATGCCCTGGACCGAGGCCGGGATGCTGATGGCCTCGGCCCGCGCGGTCAGGTGGACCTGGGCGGGCGTGTGGACCAATGCGCCGCTTTCGCTGAGCGAACGGGCCATCTCCTCGATGAACAGCGGCGTCCCCTCCGCCTGCGCGCTGATGCGGGCGCGCAGCGCCGCGAGTTCCGGCGCGTCGCCGACCAGACGCTGCAGCAGCGCCTCGGACTGCGCGCGGTCCAGCGGCTCCAGCCGTAGGACAATGCTGTTGCTGCGGGCGGCCCAGTCTGGCTGGCCGCCCGGCCGGGTGGTGGCGAACAGCAGCAGGCGGGTGGCGCTGGCGCCGGCAACCAGCGCCGCCAGCAGTTCGCGGCTGGCCTCATCGACCCAGTGCAGATCCTCGACCAGCACGATCAGCGGGCGCTGCGCCGCCTCCCGCAGCAGGACGCCGCGGGTCACGTCGATCAGGCGCTGGCGACGCTGCGCCGGGTCCAGCGCGGTCCAGGCGGCCTGTTCCGGGGCCGGCAACTCCAGCAGCGACAGGTCCAGCAGCGAATGCAGCGCCGCCGCGTCCGGCCTCATGCCCTGGGTCAGGTTGACGGCACTGGCCTGGTCCAGGCGGCGGGCCAGCGCCGCACGGTCATCGCCGGCCACGGCGCCGATCCAGGACCGCAGCAGCTCGGCCGCGACATGGAACGGGGCGTTGCCGGCGTGGGCGGCGGCGGCGGCGCGCACCACTCGGATGCCGCGCGCAGCCGGGCCGTGAAGGAACTCGTGCGCCAGGCGGGATTTGCCCACCCCGGCGTCGGCGACGAGCGTCACCGCCTGCATCGTCCCGAGCGTCGCCCGCATCAGCGCCGATGACAGCGCGGCCAGTTCCGCCTCACGCCCGACAAAACAGCTCAGGCTGCCGGCGGAGCGCACCTCCCAGCTCGGCCGGTCGGTGGCGTGCAGCAGCTCGAACATCTCGACCGGCTCGTCCCAGCCCTTGGCCTGGACCCGGCCGAGCGGGCGCAGGTCGGTGTAGCCGCGGGTCAGGCGGGCGGTGTCGGCGCTGAGGCGTGCGGTGCCGGGGTCGGCGGCCTGTTCCAGCCGCTTGGCAAAATAGACGGCGGGCCCGATGGCGGCGTAGTCGGACGCGTCCCGGCCGGAGGGGCGGATCACGACCTCGCCGGAGTGCACGCCGACCCGCATTTCGATCCCCGGCGGCAGTCCCTGCAGGATGGCACGGGCAGCGAGGCAGGCGCAGACCGGGTGGTCCTCCGCGGCGAGCGGCGCGCCGAACAGCGCCATCAGCCCATCGCCCTGCACCTCGTTTACGATCCCGCCGAAGCGGACGACGGCGGCGACCGCGCCCTGCACGACCGGGTCGATGCGGGCCAGCGCCTCCTCGGGGTCGAGCGCGCGCACCAGCTCGGTGGAGCCGCGGACGTCGGCGAACAGGATGGTGACGTGCTTGCGCTGGCCGATCTCGAGCGGCCGTTGGCCGATCTCCAGCGGCCGCTGGCTGACAATCGACGGCGGGATAGGTTTCGCGGGCACGTCGAGCGCGGTGCCGCACTGGCTGCAGAAGCGGGCGTGGGCGCGGGCCACGGCCTGGCAGGCGGGGCAGGCGCGCGATAGCGAACCGCCGCAGCCATCGCAGAATCGGGCGTCGTCAGGGTTCTCGATATCGCAACGCGTACAGCGCACAGTGCGTCCCGTGACTTGGGTTCGGCCGCCGGCCGCAATCGGCAGCGCCAACAGAATAGAAGAGAACTCGCCATAGGTGAACCAGGAGGCGCGTCCTGTCCGGTTTCGATCCCGCATCCCCGCTGCCCACCACCTGGCGCTGGCGCCATGCCCCGACGCTGGCCCGCTTCCGGGCCGCGATCCCCGCCGTTTCGCCTGCCGAGCGACAAACCTTGGTTGACGCCGCCATCCGGCTACTGACCGACTACTACGTGCACCTGCCGCAGAAACAGGCCAGCCACGGCGTCGATCCGCTGGCGCAGCTGCGCGCATTGCGGCGTCGCCTGCCGCTGATGGACAGCGCCGCCGTGTTCCACGCGGCGCTGACCGAGGTGTTCGACGCGCTGCTGGATCTGCATACCAACTATCTGCTGCCGGCCGCACTGGCCCAGGCGGTGGCGTTCCTGCCGCTGCAATTGGGTGAATACTGCGTCGCCGGGAAAGCGCGGGTCATCGTGACGCGGGTATCTCGGGGGTTCCCGGACGTGGCGCCGGGCGAGGAGGTGGTCGCCTGGAGCGGGGTACCCATCTTGCGCGCGCTGGAACGCGCATCGGCGCGCACCGCCGGCGCCAACCCATCCGCCCAGCGCGCGCATGCCCTGGCTGCGATGACGCTGCGCCCGCTGGCGAAACGGCCGCCGCCCGACGAGGATTGGGTGGCAATCACAATCCGGCCCGGCCGTGACGCGCCGCTGCGAGAGGTGCGTGCGGTATGGCGGGTGCTGAGGCTGACGGTGCGCGATGAGCGGCGCGCAGCGAGCCTCGACGTGCAGTCCGATGCGCTGCGCCGCAGCCGCGGCCGGCTGTTTGCTGCCGGTCCATTGCTGACCTCGGGCGGCGCCATTGAGCTGAAGACCACGATCCCGACCGAGCCGCCGCACAAGTTCATCGCGGCGGCGCTGCGGATCGGCCGTGCCAATTTCGGCTATTTGCGCATTCAGACCTTCGTCACGCATGACGGCGACGCCTTCGTGGCCGAGTTCGCCCGGCTGCTCGCGCTGATGCCACCGCGCGGCCTGATCCTCGACGTGCGCGACAATGGCGGCGGCCTGGTGGAGGCGGCCGAGCGGTGCCTGCAGCTGCTGACCCCCGGCTCTATTGAGCCGGCGCCGATGCAGCTGCGCGCCACCCCGGCCACGCTGGCGCTGTGCCGGAGCCAGGGCCCGGCCAATCCATACCGGATCACTGACCTGTCACCGTGGTACCGCTCGGTCGAGCACGCGCTGGAGACCGGCGCGATGTACTCGGCCGCGCTGCCGATAACGTCGCCCGCGGCCTGCAACGCCATCGGCCAGCGCTATCACGGACCAGTCGTGCTGCTGACCAGCGCGCTGTGCTACAGCGCGACCGACATCTTCGCCGCCGGGTTCCAGGACCACGGGATCGGCACCGTGCTGGGCGTGCACGCCTGCACCGGCGCGGGCGGCGCGAATGTTTGGCCGCTTGCGGTCCTGCAGCGCGCACTGGCGAAAGCGGACGAGGCGCCCGGCCTGCCGCAGGGCGCCGAGCTCCGAGTGGCGCTGCGCCGCAGCCTGCGGGTGGGCCGCCATGCCGGGCTCGAACTGGAGGAGCGCGGCGTGGTGCCGGACGTGCTGCATGACCTGACCCGGCGCGACCTGCTGGAAGGCGATCCCGACCTCATCGCCCACGCTGCCCGGCTGCTGATGCAGCGCAGGCCGTATCCGCTGGATGTGACGCTGGGCCCGGGCCGCATCGCCACGGTCCGGCTCGGTCATACGGACCGGCTGGACGTGCTGTGGAACGGCCGGCCCACGCAGTCGCGCGACGTTGCGCTGGGCGAGGAAATACGCATTCCGCTGCCGGGCGAGGGGCGGCTTGGCCTGCGCGGCTATGCCGACGGCGTGCTGGTGAGCGCGCGCAACCTGGATATCGCAGTGACCTAGGTCACAGCCGTCCCGATGCGCGGCGGGCATAGCTGCCTGCATGGCCAGTCGGCGGCCACGGACAGGAGCGGCGCCTATGCATATCGTGAATTGGGTCCCACCGGAAACGCAGGAGGAAGACAAGGCGGAGGTGCAGGATCGCCGCATCCTCGGTTTTCAGGTGGTCCTGCTGGCCGTCGTGGCGGTGGCGTTCTTGACGGCGATGGCCTGCGACTACACCGGGCATGGCTGGGCCTGCGTCACACAGCTGGCGGCCGAGCCATGCTGAGCCAACGGGTCATCGACGGCAAAGCCCGTAGCCGCCAGGCTGAACCGGAGATCATCATGCCGGCCATCAGGATCGTTGAGTCGGCCGCGTCGCCGGAACAATCGGGTCCGCGACTGCGTTTGGCGTCGCGGAGCTTTCTGATCATGGCGGTGATTGTGGCTATGACGTTCGCGTTGCTGGTGCTGCTGGACTACGCCGGCATTCACCTCGCACCGACGGGGGATATGCTGGCCGCCGATTGAGAGGTTGCTGAACTCAAGCCGAATTGGTGTCCGCGGCGGGATTCGAACCCACGGCCCCAGGATTCATACCACTTCGGCTTTCGCCGCCGACCCTGCGAAATGGCGGTGCCATTTGCGCAAGGACGTTCGTGGTCTGGACTGTCCCTTCACCATAGGCTCCGGTTTGCGCCGGGGCCCTTAGGTGCCACCCGTCCAGTCTCTACACCGTCCACGGCTTTCGCCGCGGCTTGGCTCGGGATCGGCATGGCGCAAGCGGCCGAAGCGTTCCCCGACTTTGAGCGGATCCACAGCGCCGTTTCCGGGCGCTGCGCCCAATTTCGCAACCAGGAATCCTGTGCTCTATCCTGCTGAGCTACGCGGACACACTCGTGCACCATACAGGCAGCCGGGGCGCGCCGACAAGGGTGGCGGCAGGGACGGCGGCGGTGCAGACTTGCGGCAACGCCACCAAAGGGACGCCGTGCATGCCAAGCAAAGTCATTATCAGCTGCGCCATCACCGGCGCCATCCACACGCCCAGCATGTCGGACGCCCTGCCGATCACACCAGAAGAAATCGCCCAGAGCTCCATCGAGGCCGCCGAGGCCGGGGCCGCCATCATCCATCTGCACGCCCGCGACCCGCAGACCGGCGAGCCCACGCCCGACCCGGGCGTGTTCATGCGCTTCCTGCCCACCATCAAGCAATCGACAGACGCCGTGCTGAACATCACCACCGGCGGCGGGCTCAAAATGACGCTGGAGGAGCGGCTGGCGGCGCCGATGCTGGCCAAGCCCGAGATGTGCAGCCTCAACATGGGATCGATGAATTTCAATATTTCCCGAGCCGGCGACAAGATCACCGAGTGGAAGCATGACTGGGAGAAGCCCTACCTCGCCGGCACCGACAACCACATCTTCCGCAACACTTTCCGCGATATCGAGGGCATCGTCGGCAAGCTCGGCCGCGGCCATGGCACGCGGTTTGAGTTCGAGTGCTACGACGTCGGGCACCTCTACAATCTGGCCTACATGCTGGAGCGCAAGGTCGTTGAGCCGCCGCTGTTCGTGCAGACGATCTTCGGCATCCTGGGCGGCATCGGCTCAGAGCACCGCAACCTGATGTTCATGAAGGAAACGGCGGACCGGCTGTTTGGCGACGCCTATGTGTGGTCGGTGCTGGCGGCCGGGCGGCATCAGATGGCGTTCACCACTATGGCCGGCATCATGGGCGGCAACGTCCGTGTGGGGCTGGAGGACAGCCTATATATCGGCAAGGGCCGGATGGCGACGTCGAACGCGCAGCAGGTTGCGAAGATCAAGCATATCTTGGAAGAGCTGAGCCTGGAGATCGCGACGCCCACGGAGGCGCGGGCGATCCTGCATCTGAAGGGCGGCGACCGCGTGGGGTTTTGATGATGGATTCTGACATGGATTTGGGGATGAACTCGGGAATGGATCCTGTTGCCCTGCACGCGTCGCTGCTGGCGCTCGACACGCATATCGACATTCCCTGGCCGGGCGGCCCGGATTTTTTCACGGACAGCCCGCGCGACCAGACCGGACGCCGGGTCGATCTGCCGAAGATGCGGTCAGGCGGCATGAAGGCCGGCTGCTTCATCGCCTATGTGCCGCAGGGGCCGCGCACGCCGGAGGGTTGGGAGGCCGCCAGCAGCCGGGCGCTCGCCATGCTGGACGCGATCAACGGCATGGCGCGCCATACTGAAGGCGTCGAGACCCGGGTCGCCAGCACGGCGGGTGCGATCGAGGCGGCGCACCGGGAGGGCGTCACGGTCATCATTCCCGCGGTCGAGAACGGCCATGCGATGGGGGAGGACCTCGGCCTGCTCGCAGCGTTCCGGGCCAAGGGGGCGCGCTATCTTACGCTCACGCATAACGGCCATAACGCGCTGGCCGACAGCAGCAACCCGCGCAAGGACCTGGGCGACGCGGAGACGCTGCATGGCGGCCTGAGCGAGCTCGGGCGGGCGGCGGTGCTGGAGCTGAACCGGCTCGGCATGCTGGTCGATATCTCGCACGTGTCGGCGCAAGCCGCGTTACAGGCGGCCATGCTGTCGCGCGCGCCAGTGCTGGCGACGCATTCCTGCGTGCGGGCGCTGTGCGACGTGCCGCGCAACGTGGACGACCTAATGCTGGACGCGCTGCGCGACTGCGGGGGCATGGTGAACATCACCGCGGTGCCGAGCTTCGTCCGGCCCGGCGGGCGCGCCGACGCGGTGACGGTGTCCGACTATGTCGATCACATCGATTACGTGGTGAAGCGCTGCGGCCTGGCGCATGTCGGCATCAGCTCGGACTTCGACGGCGGCGGCGGCTTCTCCGGCTGGCGCGACGCGTCGGAGAGCGGCAATCTCACCGCCGAACTGGTGCGGCGCGGCTATGACGCGGCCGAGATCGCGGCGCTGTGGGGCGGCAACTTCCTGCGCCTGCTGCGCCGCGCCGAGGAGGTCGCCGATGCCTGACGCTGCGATGCCGCGTCTGGGGCAGGGCACTTGGCGCATGGGTGAGGGACAGGTTGCGCGTGCGCAGGAGGTGGCGGCGCTGCGGCTGGGCATCGACCTCGGCATGACGCTGATCGACACGGCGGAGATGTATGGCGAGGGCGCCGCGGAGGAGGTCGTGGCCGAGGCCATCGCCGGGCAGCGGGACCGGGTTTTCCTGGTGTCGAAGGTGTATCCGCACAACGCCAGCCGCGCCGGGGTAGCGGCGGCCTGCGCGCGCAGCCTGAAGCGGCTGCGGACCGATTGCCTGGACCTTTACTTGCTGCATTGGCGGGGCGGGACGCCGCTGGCCGAGACCGTCGCCGGGTTCGAGGCATTGCGGGAGGCCGGGCACATTCGGGCCTGGGGCGTTTCCAACTTCGATGTGGACGACATGGTGGAGCTGCCGCCGGGGTGCGGCGCGAACCAGGTGCTTTACAATGTCGGGACGCGCGGCATCGAGTTCGACCTGCTGCCCTGGTCGCGTGAGCGTGGGATGCCGGTGATGGCGTATTCGCCGGTGGGGCAGGGCGGGGTATTGCTGCAGTCTAAGGCGCTGGTGGCGATCGGGCGGCGGCATGAGGCCACGCCGGCGCAGGTCGCGATCGCCTGGACGCTGGCGCAGGCGGGCGTGGTTTCGATCCCGAAGGCTGGGGACAGCGCGCATGTCCGGCAGAACGCGGCGGCGGCGACGCTGTGGCTGACGGAGCAGGATTTGGCGGAGATCGACGCGGCGTTTCCGCCACCGCGGCGGAAGCGGTCGCTGGAGATGCTTTAGCGGGGTGCCGATGGTGTCCCGACACGACCCGGCCCTTTTCAAGCGCATAGTCCTTACTCGGTATTTGCAGTGATGTCGTACATTTGATGCGAATCTCCCCGCATCATAATGTCTAATTAAAAAGATGATCTCAATCAGACCGGGAATGTTCCGCGTGTCTGTGCGGCGTGCGCCTGTGGGAGAAAGACGTTCATGAACCAATGCGGCCGGGCAGCAGCTTGTCTTGTTCTCGGATGCCTGACGGCAACCGCCGCCCATTCGGAAACGGCTCCGGCGTTGGCAACAGGCGGCGTTCCGTTCAATCTGAGCAGTCCGCAAGTGCAGGCGGAGGCCCGCAAGCTGGCCGAGCAGCCGCCTGTGCCGCCGGCGCCCGGACGCCGGGTGGCCGAGGATCGCAGCGGACGTAAGCAGGCCGGTAAGGCATCAGTGTATGCGCCCACGTTTCAGGGACGGCGCATGGCCAATGGACGATCCTTCGATCACGGTGGGCATGCAGCTGCGAGCAAGACGCTGCCGCTCGGCACAGTTGCCAAGGTGACAAATCTTGAGAATGGCCGGACGGCCGTGGTTAAGGTCGAGGATCGGGGACCGTATGTGAACGGTCGGACCGTTGACTTGTCGAAAGCCACGGCCGACCAGATCGGCATAGGCAGCCGCGAGGGGGTTGCCCCGGTCATTGTCGCGCCGATTGCAGTGCCGCAACCGGACGGAACGGTGAAGCCAGGTTCCGGAGCGCTGCCCGGCCCGGCGTCGGCTTCGCCGGCCGAGTGAGATCGTGAGGGTATTTGCGGTGCAGCAACCCGGGGAGGTGCATACCTTTGCAAGTGCTTGGGACGCTCTGGAGGAGACACCGGAGACGGTGGCCAGTATGCTCGATTGCTTCCTAAAACAGCCTTAACTTTTGCAGGCCAATGACTTGCTCTTCCAAACTAAGCCTTAAAAAACCGCCCTGCCCCCTCCGCCAGCACCCGCATCCCCATCGCCAAGTCCTCTGCCTTCGTGTCCTCCGCCCAATGATGGCTGATCCCCCCAATCGACGGCACAAACAGCATCGCCGAAGGCATCACCCGCGCCATGTATTGCGCGTCATGCCCAGCTCCGCTCGGCATATGCCGCCACTTCCCCGGCGCCAAGCTCTCCGCCGCCGCAGCCAGCGCCGCCTGCCATCCGGCGTCGCACAACGCAGGCGCCGACTGGCCCACCACCTCCAGCGTCGCCACGCAGCGCTCCCGACGGTTGCTCTCCTGCACGCCGCGCCGCAGTGCCGCGTCCAGCCGCTCCAGCACCTCCACCGAGATGTCACGGAACTGGAACAGCACCTCCGCCCGCCCCGGAATGATCGACGCCGCACCCGGCGACACCGCGATCTTCCCGCAGGTCCACACCGTCCGCTCCGCGCAGTGCTTTGGGAACTCCGCGTCCAGCCACGCCAGCAGCCGCACCGCCGCCAGCCCAGCGTCCCGGCGCTCCGCCATCGTGGTGCCGCCGGCGTGGTCCTGCTGGCCCTCGAACACGATGCGGTATTGCCAGATCGCCACGATGCCGGTCACCACGCCGATCTGCTCGCCCGCCGCCTCCAGCGTGGTGCCCTGCTCGATGTGCATCTCGACGAAGCCTTTGTAGCGGCCCGCCTCCATCCGCAAGCGCGGCCGGTCCGCAAGCCCGGCCTCCTGCAGCGCCTGCCGCAGCGTCTTGCCGTAGTAGCGGTTGGCGAGGCCGTCGATCTCCGCCTCCTTCAGCAATCCGATGAAGGAGCGGGAACCGATGAACGAGCCGTAATGCCCCTCCTCGTCGGCGAAGGCGATCACGTCCACCGGCAGGCCGGCGCGGGCCAGCGCCACCGCGGACACCACGCCCAGCGCGCCGTCAAGCCATCCGGCCTCGTTCTGGCTTTCGATATGGCTGCCGGCCAGCAGCTTGGGGCCGGGTCCCGGGTGGCGGCCCAGCACGTTGCCGATGCCGTCCATCTCCGGCGTGAGCCCGGCCTCCTCCATGCGCGCCATCAGCCAGCGGCGCGACTCCATGTCCTCGGGGGTATAGGTCGGGCGGTGCACCCCGGTGCGGAAGGCGCCGATGCGGCGCAGCGCGTTGAGGTCAGCCAGAAAGCGTTCGGTGTCGGGTTCGTGCGTGGTGTTTTGCATCGCGGCAGACTGGCCGGATGCCCCGCGCGCATCAAGCCTGTCGCGCATCAAGTCTTTATGGCGTGTCCATCCCCAGCACCTCGCCCGTCGCGGTGACCGCCACGGTGCCGTCGGGGCGCACCGCCTCGCCCGCCAGCGAGATGACGTGGCCGCGCAGCGACCGTTTCGCGCTGACGGCCGTGATCCGCCAGCGCATCGTGACAAGCTCGCCAGCCCGCACCGCGGAGCGCAGCCGGAAGTTGAAGCCGAGGCCGACGCCGGGTCCGCGCGAGGCGAAGAAGGCTGCGATCATCGCCATCAGCAGCGACGTCACCTGCGGCCCGGAGGCGATGATCCCGCCGAAGCGCGAGGCGGCGGCATAGGCGGCGTCGTGGTGCAGCGGGTTGGTGTCGCCGCACAGGGTGGCGAACTCGGCGATCCCCGGCGCGTCGAACTGCACCTGTTTCGAGAAGGCCTCGCCGACCAAGGCCTTGTATGCGTCCGTTGCCATGCCGTCCCTCATAACGGATTTTGCGCGGCGTACCATGGCAAGACGCGCTATCCAATCATCCTGCCGCAACATCGCCAAAGGAGCCTTTGATGCAAGACACAATGCAACGGCAAATCCTGATCCGCGAGGCCGACGGCGTGCTGGAGCTGTGTTTCAACCGTCCGGAGAAGAAGAACGCGATCACCGGGGCCATGTATGACGCGCTGACGGCGGCGCTACTGGACGCGGCCGAGCGCGCGGCGGTCCGGGTCGTGCTGATCGCCGGCGCGGGCGAGACGTTCACCGCCGGCAACGACATCAAGGATTTCCTGGGCATGACCGGCGGGCTCGGCGATACGCCGCCGTCGCGGTTCATCAACGCCATCGCGACCTTTACGAAGCCGCTGGTCGCCGCCGTGCACGGCCCGGCGATCGGCGTCGGTGCCACGATGCTGCTGCATTGCGACCTGGTCTATGCCAGCCCAGAGGCCAGCCTCCTGGTCCCGTTCGTCGATCTCGGCCTGGTGCCCGAGGCCGGCAGCAGCATGCTGCTGCCGATGCGCGTAGGCTATGCACGGGCGGCCGCATTGCTGATGCTGGGGGAGGCGATGGACGCCGAGGCGGCGCTCACCGCCGGGTTGGTGAACGCAATCGTCGCTGCCGACGCCCTGCATGGCCACGCCCGCGGCAAGGCGCTTAAACTGGCCGCGAAGCCGCCCGGCGCGCTGGCCGCAACCCGTGCCCTGATGCGGGGCGAGCCGGACACGCTGCATGCCCGCATGCGGCAGGAATCGGCGGCGTTCTCCAAGGCGCTGAAGAGTGCCGAGGCGCGGGAGGCGTTCAACGCGTTCCTGGAACGTCGGGCGCCGGACTTCGCCGCCGCATCGGCCGCGTCAGGCGGCTGATTTGGACGCACCGCATCCCTGGCTCGATCACTATCCGGAGGGCGTGGACTGGCACGCGCCGATCCCCGTGGCGCCGCTGCACACGCTGCTGCAGGACACGGCGCGGCACTTCGGCGCGCGGCCGGCGTTCGATTTTCTGGGCCGCCGCACGACCTGGGCGGAAGCGGCGTCCATGGCGGCGCGCGTTGCCGCCGGGCTGCAGCGCTTGGGCTATGCGAAGGGCGACCACATCGGCCTGCTGCTGCCGAACTGCCCGGCCTACCCGCTGATGTTCTTCGGCGCCCTGCAGGCCGGGCTCACGGTGGTCAATTTCAACGCGCTCTATACCGTGCGTGAGCTGGAGGTGCAGGCGCGGGACGCCGGGATCAAGGCGATCGCGACCCTAGACCTGGCCGCGACCTACCCGAAGGCGGCGGCGCTGCTGGCCGGCGGCTCGGTCGCTCAGATCATCGTCTGCCCCTTCGCCGACATGCTGCCGGCCAGCAAGCGCACGCTGTTCCGCATGCTGAAGCGGGGAGACCGGGCAGCGCCGCCGCGGGACGCCGCCCATATCTGGTTTGCGGACCTCGCGGCGCCCGGCGCAGCGCCACATCCGGTCGAGATCGACCCGCATCGCGACGTGGCGGTGCTGCAGTATACCGGCGGCACCTCCGGCACGCCGAAGGGCGCGATGCTCAGCCACGCCAACCTGTATGCCAACACGGTCCAGGGCGTGCGCTGGTTCAAGGACACCCGCATGGGGCAGGAGCGGATGCTGGCGGCGCTGCCGTTCTTCCACGTGTTCGCGATGACGACGGTGCTGCTGTTCTCGGTGTTTTCCGGTTCGGAGATCATCATGCTGCCGCGCTTCGAGCTGAAACAGGCCATCCGCACCATCGCCCGCCGCCGCCCTACCTTCATGCCCGGCGTGCCCACCATGTTCAACGCTATCGCCGGCTTTAAGGGCCACGCCGACCTGACCAGCATCGCCTTCTGCATCAGCGGCGGCGCGCCGCTGCCGCCCGAGGTGAAAGCGCGCTTCGAGGCGCGGACCGGCTGCGTCGTCGTGGAGGGCTACGGCCTCACCGAGACCAGCCCCTGCGTCGTCTGCAACCCGCCCGGCGGCCTGAACAAGACCGGTTCGATCGGCTTGCCGATGCCCGGCACCACGGTCGAGCTGCGCGATCCCCTCGACCCCATGCGCCAGGTGGAACAGGGCGAGCGCGGCGAGCTGTGCATCAAGGGGCCGCAGGTGATGCTCGGCTATTGGCAGCGGCCCGAAGACACCGCCGCCAGCACCACGCCGGACGGCTTTTTCCGCACCGCCGACATCGCTGTCATGGACGAGCAGGGCTATTTCTCGATCGTGGACCGCATCAAGGACCTGATCCTGGCGGGCGGCTACAACGTGTATCCCCGCATCGTCGAGGACGCCGTGTATGAGCATCCCGCCGTCGCGGAGTGCACGGTGATCGGCATCCCTGACGATTACCGCGGCGAGACGGTGAAGGCCTTCGTCGTGCTGAAACCCGGCGCATCCCTGACCGCGGCGGATTTGCTGGCGTTTCTTAAAGAGCGCATTTCGCCGATCGAAATGCCGAAACAGATCGAATTCCGCGACACGCTGCCGCGCACGCTGATCGGCAAGTTGTCGAAGAAGGAGCTGGTGGCGGAGGAGCGGGCGAAGTGGCAAGCGGCGCGGGGCGCCGCTTGACGGACACGGGCTGTGAGCTTACGTATACGTCAACTAGATGACCGGTGCGTTACATGGCTGAGCTGTTCACCATCGGCGAGCTTGCGGCGGCGTTCGCCCTGTCGCCGCGGGCAATTCGCTTCTATGAGGACCAGGGCCTGCTGGCGCCGGAGCGTGCCGGGACACAACGGATCTATTCCAAGCGGGACCGCGCCCGATTGCAGCTCATCCTGCGCGGCAAGCGGCTCGGCTTCTCGCTCGCCGACATTCGCGAGTTCCTCGATTTGTATGACGCCGACGGCACCAAGCGGCAGCAGATGGCGATGACGCTTGAGCGGACGCGGGCACGCATCGCCGACCTGGAGCAGCAGCTCGAGGATATCACCATCACGCTTGCCGAGCTGCGCGACATGGAGGGCGATATTCTTTCCTATGTCGCCGCGCAACCAAAAACCCGGGCCGCCATGGGCGGCGACATCGTTGCCAAAAGGACCGCACCATGACCCAGGCCGTGATCGTAGGCTTCGCCCGCTCGCCGTTCACCCCCGCCGGCAAGGGCGCTTTGTCGCGCGTGCGGCCGGACGACCTGATGGCCCAGGTGGTCCGCGCATTGCTCGAGCGCACCGGCGCCAAGCCCGAAGACATCGAGGACATCATCATCGGCTGCGCCTTCCCGGAAGGCGAGCAGGGCTTCAATATCGGCCGGGTCGTAGGCTTCTTAGCGGATTTGCCGATCACCGCGGCGGGGTCGCAGGTCAATCGCTGGTGCGGCAGCAGCATGAGCGCCATCCACATGGCGGCGGGCGCCATTGCGGCCGGCGCCGGCGACTTGTTTGTCTGCGGCGGCGTCGAGAGCATGAGCCGGGTGCCGATGCTGGGATTTAACCCGATCCTCAACCCGCGTTTGCAGAAGGAAAAGCCCGACAGCTACGTCGGCATGGGCATGACGGCGGAGAACCTGGCGCAGCGCTATCAGATCGACCGCACGGCGCAGCAGGCATTTGCCGTCACCAGCCAGCAGCGCGCGGCGGCGGCGCAGGCGGAGGGCCGCTTCATGGACGAGATCGTGCCGATCCCGACCAAGGCCGGCGTCGTGGACCGGGATGGCTGCATCCGCGCCGATACGACGGACGCCGGGTTATCGACGCTGAAGCCGGCGTTCCTGGCGACGGGCACTGTAACCGCCGGCACCAGCTCGCCGCTGACCGACGGCGCGTCGGCCGTGCTGGTGGCCAGCGCCGACTATGCGGAGAAGCACGGCCTGCCGGTGTTGGCGCGTATCGCCAGCATGTCGGTCGCCGGCTGCGCGCCGGACGTGATGGGCATTGGCCCGGTGCCGGCGGCGCGCAAGGCACTGGCTCGCGCTGGGCTGGAGATGTCGGCAATGGACGTGGTCGAGCTGAATGAGGCCTTCGCCGCGCAGGCGCTGGCGGTCGAGCGCGACCTGATGCTGGACCACGCGCGGGTGAACCTCGACGGCGGCGCCATCGCGCTCGGCCATCCCTTGGGAGCAAGCGGCGCGCGCATTACGGGGAAGGCGGCTTCGTTGCTGGCTCGTACCGGCGGGAAACACGCGTTGGCGACCATGTGCGTCGGCGGCGGCCAGGGCGTCGCCACCATCCTGGCGCGGGTTTGACCACCATGACAATTCAACGCTGCGCCGTGTTGGGCGCCGGTCTGATGGGCAGCGGCATCGCCGCCCATCTCGCCAATGCCGGCTTGCCGGTGCTGCTGCTGGACCTGCCGGCCAAGGCGGGCCCGCGCAGCGCCGTCGCCATGGGCGCCATCGAGCGCATGCTGAAGGCCGATCCGCAGCCGCTGATGCTGCCGGAGAACGCCAAACTGATCACGCCCGGCAACTTCGACGACGACCTGCCAAAACTCGCCGAATGCGACTGGATCATCGAGGTGGTCGTCGAGGATTTGGCGGTAAAACGCGCGCTGTATGACCGCATCGACGCCGTTCGCAAGCCCGGCAGCATCGTGTCGAGCAACACCAGCACCATCCCGCTGCGCTCCCTATCCAAAAAGCAGTCGGCCGCGTTCAAGCAGGATTTCTGCATTACGCATTTCTTCAACCCGCCCCGCTACATGCGGCTGCTTGAGCTGGTGACCGGCCCCGACACCCGGCCCGAGGCCGCGGCCGAGCTGACCACGCTATGCGACATGCGGCTGGGCAAGGGCGTCGTGCGCTGCAAGGACACGCCGGGCTTTATCGCCAACCGCATCGGCACCCATTGGATCACCGTCGCCATCAACGAGGCGATCGCCCGCGGCCTGCCGATCGAGCACGCCGACGCGGTGCACCGCCCGATGGGCATGCCGAAGACCGGGGTGTTCGGCCTGGTCGATCTGGTCGGGCTCGACCTGATGCCGCTGGTTGCCACGTCGATGCTGATGAGCCTGCCGCCCGATGACGATTTCCGCCGGGTGTTCCGCGTGCAGCCGCTGCTGACCCGCATGATCGCCGAGGGCAATGTCGGGCGGAAAGGCAAGGGCGGCTTCTACCGTATGAACAAGGCCGGCAAGGAGCGGGTGCTGGAGTCGATCGACCTCGCGACCGGCGAATACCGCCCTTCGACGAAGCCGAGGCTGGAGGCGGTCGAGGCCGGGCGTCGCGACCCCGGCGCGCTCGTGCGGCATGCGAGTCCTGCCGGCGAGTATGCGCGCGCCGTGCTGGTGCAGGTCCTGGCCTATGCGGCGTCGCTGGTGCCCGCCATCGCCGATGATATCGCCTCCGTCGATGAGGCCATGCGGCTCGGTTACGCCTGGGCGCAAGGGCCGTTCGAGCTGATGGACCGGCTGGGCACCGACTGGCTGGCGGGCGCCGTCGAGGCGGCCGGGCTGCCGGTGCCGGCCTTGCTGACGCTGGCGCGCGGCCGGACGTTCTATCGCGTGCAGGACGGCGCGCTGCAGTGCCTCACGACTTCGGGCGACTACGCTCCAGTGGTGCGGCCCGCGGGCGTGTTGCTGCTGCAGGACGTCAGGCGCGCCGGGAAGCCGGTGCTGCGCAATGGCTCCGCCAGCGTGTGGGACATCGGCGACGGCGTGCTGTGCTTTGAGTTCACCAGCAAGATGAACGCCATCGACCCAGAGATCATGGCGCTGCTCGGCAAGGCGCTCGGCGTCGTCGCCAAGGGCTACCGCGGCATGGTCGTGTATAACGAGGGTGAGAATTTCTCGGTCGGCGCCAATCTCGGCATCGCCATGTTCGCCGCCAACGTCGCGGCGTGGCCGGTGATCGAGCAGCAGGTCGCGGGCGGGCAGGCGGCCTATAAGGCGCTGAAATATGCCCCAGTTCCGGTCGTCGGCGCGCCGTCCGGCATGGCGCTGGGCGGCGGGTGCGAGATCCTGATGCACTGCAGCGCGGTACAGGCGCATGCCGAGACCTATATGGGCCTGGTCGAGGTCGGCGTCGGATTGCTGCCGGGCTGGGGCGGCTGCAAGGAGCTGCTGGGACGCTGGCAGGCGGAGCCCAAGCTGCCGCGGGGTCCGCTACCGGCGGTCGCCAAGGCCTTCGAAGTCATCTCGACGGCGCAGGTCAGCAAGTCCGCCGCCCAGGCGCGCGGGCTGGGTTTCCTGCGCGCCACGGACGCCATCACCATGAACCGCGACCGGTTGCTGTATGACGCAAAACAGCGCGTGCTGGCGCTGGCGGACGGCTACCAGCCGCCAAAAGCTTTCGAGTATCGCCTGCCGGGACCCGGCGGCCGCGTGGCGCTCGAACTCGCGGTCGAGGGGTTCGCCGCCACCGGCAAGGCGACGCCGCACGACGTCGTGGTCTCCAACGCGGTCGCCCGCGTGCTGACCGGCGGCGAGGCCGATCTGCTGGATGTCTTGACCGAAGACGACATGACGACACTTGAACGCAGCGCCTTCATGACGCTGGTGCGCAACCCTGCTTCGCTCGCCCGCACCGAGCACATGCTGGCCACCGGCAAGCCGCTGCGCAATTAGAGGACACCAGGATCATGGCAACCTACGCCGCTCCCCTTCGCGACATGCGTTTCGTGCTGCACGAGCTGCTGGACAGCAGCGCGCTCGCGGGCCTTCCGGGCTATGAGCAGGTGAACCAGGAGCTGATCGACGCCGTGATCGAGGAGGCGGCGAAGCTGAGCCAAGAAATCCTGTTCCCGCTGAACCTGTCCGGCGACGCCGAGGGCTGCACCTATGAGAATGGCGTCGTCCGCACGCCGAAGGGCTTCAAGGAAGCGTATCAGACGATGATCGAGGGCGGCTGGACGTCCTTGGCCTGCGACCCCGCCTATGGTGGCCAGGGCATGCCGATGCTGGTCAGCACGGTCTTTGAGGAAATGGTGTCGAGCGCCAACCTGGCCTTCGGCATGTATCCCGGCCTGTCGCACGGCGCATACCGCGCGCTGCATGCGCATGGGAGCGAGGCGATGAAGGCCGAGTACCTGCCGAAGCTCGTGGATGGCACCTGGTCCGGAACGATGTGCCTGACGGAGCCGCAATGCGGCACCGACCTCGGCCTGATCCGCACCAAAGCCGAGCCCAACGAGGACGGTAGCTACCGCATCAGCGGCACCAAGATCTTTATTAGTGCCGGCGAGCACGACCTGACTGAGAACATCGTGCATCTCGTCCTGGCGAAGCTGCCCGGCGCGCCGGCAGGGACCAAGGGCATCAGCCTGTTCCTCGTGCCGAAGTTCCTGCCAACGGCGGAGGGCAAGTCCGGCCCGCGTAATGGCGTGATGTGCGGCAGCATCGAGCACAAGATGGGCATTAAGGCGTCCGCCACCGCCGTCATGCACTTCGACGATGCGCAGGGCTGGCTGGTCGGCGCGGAGAACAGCGGCATGCGCTGCATGTTCACTATGATGAACGCGGCCCGGCTGGCGGTTGGCATGCAGGGGCTGGGGATCGCCGAGACTGCGTATCAATCCGCTGCCGCCTACGCGAAGGACCGCCGCCAGGGCAAGTCGGTCGCGCGCAGCAGCGCCCGCGACACCAAGAGCACAGACTCGACGCCGGAGGCGCCGAACGCCGCCGATCCGATCATCGTGCATCCCGACGTGCGCCGGATGCTGCTTGAAAGCCGGTCGATGACCGAGGCGGGACGCGCTTTGTCATACTGGGTCGGCATGGAGCTGGACCGGGCGGAGCACCATCCGGATCCAGCGACCCGGCAGGAGGCCGATGATTTCGTCGCCCTGCTGACCCCTATCGTAAAGGCCGCGCTGTCCGATTTGGGGTCGGAGGCGGCGAACAGCGCCGTGCAGGTGTTGGGCGGCCACGGCTATGTGCATGAGTGGGGCGTTGAGCAGCTCGTGCGCGACGCCCGGATTGCGCAGATTTACGAGGGCACTAACGGCATTCAGGCGCTGGATCTGGTCGGCCGCAAGCTCGGTCAGGACGCCGGACGCCTGCTGCGCCGCTTCTTCCACCCGGTGAGCGCCTGGCTTGAGGCACATGCCGAGGACGCGGAGCTGGCGGCGTTCACCGGTCCGACCGCGAAGGCATTCGGCCGGCTGCAGCAGGCGACGCTGACGGTCGCGCAGCGCGGCCTGTCCCGGCCCGAGGAGGCCGCCGCTGCCGCCACCGACTATCTGCGCCTGTTCGCGCTGGTCGCGATGGCGTTCATGTGGTGCCGCATGGCCGAGGTCGCCCGCGCCAAGCTGAAGGCTGGGGCCAACGGCGAGGCAGCGTTCTATGAAACCAAGCTGGACGTGGGCCGCTTCTTCATGGCCCGCGTGCTGCCGCGGCATTCCACGCATTTCCAAGGCATCATGGCCGGCGGCGAGACGCTGGTGCGCATGCCGGCGGAAGCGTTCTGAGGCGCGGCATCGTTTTGGCATGAGGCGCGGGGTTTTGGTCATGCCGGAGCTTAGGTGGTGACGAAGACCCTGTTCCTTCTGCTGCTGCTCGCCGGTCCCGCTTGGGCCGGGGGGCGGTTGGATGACCTCGAGTGGGTGCAGCGTCAGGGCGCGTCGGTGCCGATGGATGCGCCGTTGCGGGAGCATGACGGACAGGCGACCACCTTGCGCCAGGTCGCGGGCGGGCTGCCTTTAGTGCTGGCGCCGGGTTATTTCCATTGCCCGAATTTATGCGGCATCGTGCGGGAGGATCTATTTGCCGCGCTGTCGCAGAGCGGTCTGCAGGCTGGGCGGGACTACGCGCTGGCCGTGCTCTCGATCGATCCGGCCGAGGGCCCAGCGAACGCAGCGGCTGCGCACCCCGCCGAGGGCCACCGCCTGACCGGGCCGGTCACCAGCATCGAGGCAATCGCCGATGCGGTCGGTTTTCGCTCTCGTTTCGACGCGGCATTGCGGGAGTTCCTGCACCCGGCCGGTGTCGCTGTCCTGTCGCCGGCTGGCCAAGTATCGGGCTACCTGCTCGGCGTGGGCTATGACCCCGGGGCGCTGCGAGACGCGGTGCGCCTGGCCGGGGCAGGCGGGCAGGCCCAGGCTAACCCGGTGCTGCTGCTATGCTTCCATTTCGACGCCGCGACCGGACGCTATACGCTCGCGATCGAAAAGGTGCTCCGCGTTGCGGCGCTGCTGACGGTGCTGCTGATCGGCGGCGCGCTGTGGCTGGCGCACCGGCCTCGCCGCCTCCGTTAAACGGGTGCCAGTTGTCAGCCCCGCTGCGCCCGCGGCGCCTTGCGGCTGGCGTAGGATCGGCTCGGCCGGGCGCCGGAGGTGCGGGCTTCGGCACCGGCCGTTGCCGGCTCGATGCGGGCTTCGCCCTCACCGGCGTGACGCACGGCGGCGGCAAAGCGGTCGGCGGTTTCGGCCACGATCTCAAAGCGTGTGTCGGTGTCGAAGATGCGGATGGCGCCGATATCGGCCTTGGTCACGCCACCAAGCCGGCAGATCAGCGGGATCAGCCACTTGGGATCCGCGTTGTTGCGACGACCGATCGTCAGCCGGAACCAAGCCCCGCCGGCGGCCGAACGCTGCGGTGCGCGAGGCTCGCGGACAAACCGCTCGCCGAGTTGCCGGGGCGCCATGACGGGCGCCGCGTCGAACTGCTCCTCGGGCGCCGGCATGCGGGCGCGATAGGTGCGGACCAAGGCGGCGGCGATCCACTCGGCCGGGCGGCCCTCCAGCAGCAGCCGGGCCAGCGCCAAATCCTCCTCCGCCGGCTCCTCCGCCAAGATTGGGTCAGCGAGCAGGCGCTCCTGGTCGCGGGCGCGGATCAGCTCGGCGGATGGCGGATCGCTCCAGCCGGCGTCGACGCCAGCGGAGGCGATCAACTGCTCGGCCCGGCGGCGTTTTGGGAATGGCACCAGCAGCACCGACGTGCCTTTGCGGCCCGCGCGCCCGGTGCGGCCGCTCCGGTGAAGCATGGTCTCCTTGTTGGTCGGCAGGTCGGCGTGGATCACCAAGTCGAGGTCCGGCAGGTCGAGCCCGCGCGCCGCCACGTCGGTCGCGACGCACACGCGCGACCGGCCATCGCGCAACGACTGCAGCGCGCTGCTGCGCTCGTGCTGGCTGAGTTCGCCCGACAGCGCGACCGCGTCGAAGCCGCGCTCGATGAGGCGGCCATGCAGCCGGCGCACGCCGTCGCGGGTGGCGCAGAACACCAGGCTGGCCCGCGCCTCAAAATAGCGCAGGACGTTGACCGCCGCACGCTCGGCGTCATGCGGCGCCATGGTCACGGCGCGATACTCGATGTCGCCATGTGGCTCGTTTCGGCCCCCGGTGTCGATCCGCAGCGCGTCGCGCTGATAGCGCCGGGCCAGGGAGGCGATCTCCTTGGGGATCGTGGCCGAGAACAGCAGGGTGCGCCGTTCGGCGGGCGTCGCGTCCAGAATGAACTCCAGGTCCTCGCGAAAGCCGAGGTCCAGCATCTCGTCGGCTTCGTCCAGCACGACGACGCGCAGGCTGCCGAGGTCGAGCCGCCCGCGTTCCAGATGGTCTCGCAGCCGCCCGGGCGTGCCGACGACGATATGGCAGCCGCCGGCCAGCACGCGCTGTTCGGCCCGGCTGTCCATGCCGCCGACGCAGGACGCCATGCGGACGCCGGTCTGCTGATATAGCCATGCCAGCTCGCCCTGAACCTGCATCGCCAGCTCCCGCGTAGGCGCGATGACGAGGGCGAGCGGCGCCGCAGGCCGGTCGAAGCGCTCGGCCTCACCGAGCAGCGTCGGGGCGAAGGCGAGGCCATAGGCGACGGTCTTGCCCGAGCCGGTCTGGGCAGAGACCACGAGATCGCGTCCCGCCGCCTCGTCCACCAGCACAGCGGACTGGACGGCGGTCGGTTCAAGGTAGTCGCGGGCAAGGAGTGCTCGGTTGAGGGCCGGATTTACGGTCGGAAAGGACATGCATCTACCAGTTAACCGCAGCCGAAAGGCCGCGTCTGGCGCGGGTTTAGCCCAGAACCGCCGCAAATGCTAAATATTGCAGCGCAAAGCAGACCGGCGTTGCCGCATCAGGCCGTGAGACTTAGGCCGCAACAGCCCACTCGCCCCGGCGCATGACCGGCTCGGCGTTGCCCGCCGCGTCGATGCCGTCCACGTCCACTTCGCCCGAGCCGATCATCCAGTCGATGTGGATCAGGCTGCTGTTGGCGCCGCGCTGCGCCAACTCGGCGTCAGACGCGGTGGTGCCGCCCTCCAGGCAGGTCTTGTATGCCTGGCCAAGCGCGATGTGGCTGGCGGCGTTCTCGTCGAACAGCGTGTTGAAGAACAGCAGCCCGCTCGCCGAGATCGGCGAGGAGTGCGGCACCAGCGCCACCTCGCCCAGCCGGCGCGCGCCCTCGTCGGTGTCCAGCACCTTCTGCAGCACCTCCTGCCCAGTGCGCGCGGTCGCATCGACGATCGAACCGCCCTCAAAACGCACTGCGATATCCTGGATTAGTGTGCCCTGGTATGACAGCGGCTTCGTGCTGCGCACCGTGCCATCGACGCGCAGCCGGTGCGGCGTGGTGAATACCTCCTCGGTCGGGATATTGGGGTTGCAGACGATGCCGTTCTTCGCGGTCTCCGACCCGCCGAGCCACAGGTGCCCGTCAGACAGGCCAACACGCAGGTCGGTGCCGGGTCCGCGAAAATGCAGCGCGGAGAAGCGGCTGGCGTTGAGCATAGCGGTGCGGGCGTGCAGCGCAGCGTTGTGCGCGGACCACGCTGCGACCGGGTCAGGCGCGTCGATGCGCGACGCCGCAAAGATCGCGTCCCAAAGCTTTGCCACCGCCGCGTCCTCCGGCAGGTCCGGGAACATCGTGCGCGCCCAGGACGGCGTGGCGAAGCAGGTGATGGTCCAGTTGATGCCGAAACCCGTAATCAGCTCGAGCGCCGGGCGATAGGCGACTGAGCGGGCGCGGTTGGCACGGGCAACGCGGGCAGGATCTTGTCCGGCGAGCAAGGACGGGTTCTCGCCGGCGACGGCCAGGCGGGCCGCGCCGCCACGGTATGCGGTCGCCATGCCGTCATAGAGCCAGCCGGCGGCAGTGTCGAACGCGGCGTCCGGCGCGTGCTCGAAGCGAGCCAGGGTGCTGGCGTCGTCGCTCAGGAGGGTGGTGACGAGGGAGGCTCCGGCGCGATACGCATGCTCGGTAATGCGGCGGACCAGCGGCACGGCGTCGAGCGGTGCGGTGATGACCAGCTCCTGGCCCGGCGCCAGGCCCAAGCCAACTCGGACCGCGACCTCGCCCAGCCGGTCCAGGCGTGCATCGTGGGTGCTGGCTTGCGGACGGACGGCGACGTTCATGCGGTGTGCTCCTCGGGCTGATGCGGCAGGTGGGCGATGCCGAAACATAGGCGCGGGCACTGTTATCGGAAACCCGGCAAACTCGTCGCTGTTCAGGGCAATTCAACACGAGGGGAATACCATGGCCGACAAGCTGAAGCCCGGCGACAAGGTGAGCTGGGGCACCTCCGGCGGCGAGACGCACGGGACGGTCGAGAAAAAGGTGACCGGGACCACGCAGATTAAGGGCCACACGGCGAAGGCGACCAAGGAAGACCCGCAGTTCGTGGTGGAGTCCGCGAAGTCCGGCAAAGCGGCCATACATAAGCCGGCTGACCTGAAGAAGCAGTGACAGGACCGCTCCGGGGTGGGATTCCGCCCGGTTCCATGGAATGATCGTGGCAATGCCTCCACGAATGCCACCCCGGAAGGATCATCGAGGATGTTGCCCATCGCTCGTCTGCTGCTCGGCCTCGCTGCATTGTCCGTCGCCGCCTGCGCGGCCCAGCCGCCCGCCAGCGATGCAGAGGCACAGGCCGACTTTCGGGAGCTGAATGACCCGATCGAGCCGACCAACCGGTTCTTCTACCGGGTGAACGACACGATCGACACCTACGCGCTGCGGCCGGCCGCGGTGGCCTACCGCGACGTCGTGCCCGGCGCGGTCCGCCGCCCGATCCACAACGTGCTCGTAAATCTCGGAACTCCGGCGACGTTCGCCAACGATGTGCTGTCGGCCAAGCCGCGCAAGGCGGGCGACAGCCTGATGCGGTTCCTGATCAACACCACCGCCGGCGTGGGCGGGCTGTTCGACGTGGCAACCGGCTGGGGCTACCCGGACCACGATAGCGATTTCGGCCTGACCTTGGCGTTGTGGGGCGTGGGCGGGGGGCCATTCCTGTTCCTGCCGATCATCGGGCCGAGCAACCCGCGCGACGCCGTCGGCTTTGGCGCCAACACGATCCTCGACCCGCTGACCTGGGCCTCATTCGGCGGCAGCACCGCGGTGAACCTCACCCGCTACGGCGCCAATGCGCTGGATACGCGGGAGCGGTTCATCGACCCCGTTGACTCCATCAAGCGTAGCGCCCTCGACCCCTATGCGACGTTCCGCAGCCTGTCCCGGCAAAACCGGACGGACGAGATTGCCAAGGCGCGGCAGGATCGTCCCGCCACCGTACCGGCCTGGTTTCCACAGCCGGCCCAGGCATCGGCTCAATGACAAGTAAACTGTAATAAGCAGCGTAAAAGGCTTCTGACCATGACCGACTCGATCTGGACCATCCTGGCCGCCAACACATCCGACCGAGCCATCGGCGCGCCGGGCCGCCCGTGGCTGGACGGCGCTGGCCTGCGTGCATTGGCTGAGCGGACCCGCCTGGCGCTAAACGGCGCCGGCATCGGGCGCGGCGACCGGGTCGGCATCGTGCTGGCCAACGGTCCCGAGATGGCGACCTGCTTCGTCGGCGTGGCCGCGACCTGCACCGCGGCACCGCTCAACCCGGCCTACACGGCGGACGAATTCGACTTCTATCTGTCTGACCTCAAGCCGCGGGCCATCATCCTGCAATCCGGCGATGCCACGCCGGCGCGTGCAGTAGCGGAACGGCTCGGGGTCGCGATCATCGAGCTGCACCCGGATGCCGACGCCGCGGCGGGGCTGTATCGCCTAGACACTTCGGCGCTTCCAGCCGGTGCGTCGGCAGAGGCGGGCACGGCGGGTCCCGACGACATGGCGCTCGTGCTGCACACTTCGGGGACCACGGCGCGGCCGAAGATCGTGCCGCTGACCAACCGGAACCTGGCGGCGTCGGCTGCGCATATCGGTGCATCGCTGGCGTTAACCCACGCCGACGTCTGCCTGAACGTCATGCCGCTATTCCACATCCACGGGCTGGTCGCCGCCGTGCTGTCATCGCTGCGCGCAGGGGCCGGGGTGTGCTGCACGCCGGGATTCAACGCATTCAAGTTCGGCGAGTGGCTGCAGGACGTGCACCCGACCTGGTACACCGCCGTTCCCACGATGCACCAGGCGATCCTGATGCGTATGCGCTCCAACCCCGAGCGCGCCCGCGCCGCCGGGCTGCGCCTGATCCGCTCGTCCAGCGCGTCGCTGCCGCCTCAGGTTATGCAGGAACTGGAGGAGGTGTTCGGCAGCCCCGTCGTCGAGGCCTACGGCATGACCGAGGCCGCGCACCAGATGGCCTCCAACCCGCTGCCGCCGCGTGCCCGCAAGCCCGGCGCTGTCGGACTGGCCGCCGGGCCGGAGATCGCCGTGATGACCGAAACTGGCGAGATACTGCCGCAAGGCACTATCGGCGAGGTGGTGATCCGTGGCCCGAACGTCACCTTGGGTTACGCCGGCAACCCGGACGCCAACGCCCGCGCCTTCACAGACGGCTGGTTCCGCACCGGTGACCAGGGCCGGATCGACGACGAGGGCTACTTGTTCCTCACCGGCCGGCTTAAAGAGCAGATCAACCGCGGCGGCGAGAAGATCAGCCCGCTTGAGGTCGATGTCGTGCTGCTCGACCATCCCAGCGTCGCCCAGGTTGTCACTTTCGGCGTGCCGCACGCGAAGCTGGGCGAGGAGGTCGGTGCGGTCGTGGTGCTGCACCCCGGCGCGGCGGCGACAGAGCAAGAAATCCGCGATTTTTGCGCGACCCGACTTGCCCCCTACAAGGTGCCGCGTCACGTGCTGCTGCGCGAAGACATCCCGAAGGGTGCGACCGGCAAGGTGCAGCGCATCGGCCTGGCCGCGAAGCTGGGCCTGGGCGCTTAAGCGTGCCAAGCCTCTGTGTATTCGGCGCCGGCGCGATCGGCGGCCTGCTCGCGGCTCGGCTGGAGGCGGCGGGCACGCCGGTCTCCGTCGTCGCGCGCGGTCCGCACCTCGCAGCGATGCAGGCGGACGGGCTTGTCTTGGACAGCGGCGGCGAGCGCATCGTCACCCACCCTCGTGCCGTCTCCGACCCATCCGCGATCGGGCCGCAGGACTATGTATTTCTCACCTTGAAGGCGCACTCGCTGGAGCCGGCGCTGCCGCAGCTCCGTCCGCTGATCGGACCCGATACCACCATCGTCGCCGCGGTGAACGGCATTCCCTGGTGGTATTGCTATGGCCTGCCGGAGCCGTTCGGCGGGCGGCGCGTGCGGTCGGTGGACCCGAGCGGCGCGCTGTGGGACGCGCTGCCGCCAGCGCAGACGCTGGGCTGCATCATCTATCCGGCTGCCGAGATCGCTGCCCCTGGAGTTATTTCCCACACCTACGGTGACCGCTTCAGCCTTGGTGAGCCCGATGGCAGCCGCAGCAGCCGCGCCGAGACGCTGTCCCGGCTGCTGATCTCCGCCGGGCTGAAGGCGCCGGTGCGGCCGCGGCTGCGCGACGAGCTCTGGGTGAAGCTGTGGGGCAACATGGCGTTCAACCCAATCAGCGCGCTGACGACCGCGACGCTCGACGTCATCACCGGCGAGCCCGGCCTTCGCGCCGTGGTCCGCGCCATGATGCTGGAGGGCCAGGCGGTCGGCGAGGCGCTCGGCGTGCGGTTCGCGATCGACGTGGACAAGCGCATCCAGGGCGCCGCCGAGGTCGGCAGGCACAAGACGAGCATGCTGCAGGATCTGGAGCTCGGCCGGCCGCTGGAGATCGAGGCGATCCTGGGCGCCGTGGTCGAGATCGCCGGCTGGGTCGATGTGCCGGCGCCGATCAGCACGGCGGTGCTGGAGCTGACGCGAACCCGGGCGGCGATGCGGGGCTAGTGTTGCAATTCCAAGAAAGCCATCCTGACCGTAGGGTGGGTGAAACCCGCCATCTTGTGGGCAGCGCTATGGCGGGTTTCACCCACCCTACGCGACGCTGCTGGGCCGATTGGAGCCGTTTCACGGAAACGCTGCACTAATCCAGCAACCCCGCCTCGCGGAAGCTGAGCCAGCGCCCGTTGCCGATGATCAGGTGGTCGCGCACGATGATCGACAGGGCGCCGGCGGCTTCCTGGATCTGCCGGGTCATCTCGATGTCGTCGCGCGATGGCGTCGGATCGCCGCTCGGGTGGTTGTGCACGAGCACCACGGATGATGCCGTGAGCTCAAGGGCGCGGCGCACCACCTCGCGCGGATAGACGGGCGTGTGGTTGACGGTGCGGGTGGCCTGCACCTCGTCGGCTCTCAGCATTCCGCGGTCATCGAGGAACAGGATGCGGAACTGCTCGACCCGCTCGCGGGCGAGGGCGGCGGTCAAATAGGCCATCAGGCGCTCGCTATCTTCCAGCACCGGCTGTCCGGTGACGCCGGCTCGCGCCAGCCGCACGGCGGCAGCGTGCACCAGCTTGATCGCGGCGCGGCTGTGCACGCCGAGGCCCGGCACCCGGCGCAGCTCGCTCTCCGGCGCGGCCAGCACCGCGGCGAAGCTGCCGAACCGGCGCACGGCTGCGTCGGCGGTGCTGCGGCCGTCGGTCGGCAATACGAATTCCAGCAGCCGGGTCATCAGCTCCAGATCCATGTTGCAGGAGAGGGCGCCACCCGATGGTGTCGGCCGGCTTTCCGGCACAAGCTGGGGCGCGGCTCGAACCGGCGGCCGCGAGGTGCGCGCCAGTGCCATCAGCTCGGCCAGGGCATCCATCTGCATGGGACCCGGCTGCAACGGCGCTGCCATGGCCTCGCCGAAACCACGCACCGGACGGAGCTGGCCGAACTCCGGCGTTTCGCCAAACTCCGGGGTCCCAAATCCCTGGTCATTTTCTTGCTTGCGCCGTTGGGCAAAAGCCGCCTCGAAGCTGTCCGGGGCGGCGATGGCCTGGGCCGGAGACATGGTCCGTTGCGCCAGCAAACACTGCTCGGTGACACCGTGCACCTGGATCTGCAGCGTGCGCCACGCCTCGCCCGCCTGCGGCGTGCTGGTTCCGGCTGGGAACACCCGCGCCGCGACCGGCCTATCGCGCGGATGTACCTCGACGCTGATCCACCCTGCGCCGGGCAGCTTGCCGACCGCGGCGACGACGACGGCGACCGCCGCCTCCCGGCTCAGCCCAGCCGGCAGGTCGTCGGGATTAAGGTCGATCAGCGCGTCGAACGCCAGCGGGCCCGGGCCAGACGCCGTGCCGCCGGAACCGCCGATCCAGCGCCGCCACCCCATCTATCGGCCGGTTTTTCGCTGCCGCAGGCTGACCCAATCGCCGCGGCCGATCACGATCAGGTCGTGCAGGGTGACCGAGAGCGCCGAGGCGATGCGTTCCAAACGGGCGTGCAAATCCCGGTCCTCACCGCTGAGCGTAGCCGGCGCGTCCGCCCGGTTGCGGATCAGGATGACCGCCGTCGCGTGCCGCTCCAGGGCGTGCCGCAGCATCTCGCGCCCGAGCGTGGCGGCATCGACCTCGGGCGGCCACCGATGCTCGCCCAGCAGCTGATTGCGGTTGTTGAGCAGCAATGCGCTGAACCCAGGCGGCTGCAGGGTGCGGACCGGCACGTCCAGGTATTGCTCCAGCGCGGTCCAGTTGCCGAGCATCACCCGCTCGACACGCTCAGCCCGCGCGAGCTGCACGGCGGCCTCGGCCACCAGCTCAAGCGCCTCGATCGCCCGTTGCTGCAGCCCGGCATCCCGTAACAGCTTATGCCCGGCGGTGATGGTCGCGGCGAGGCTGCCGAACCGGTTGATCAGCCGCTTCGCCTCTGGCTTGGTATCGCGGCGGGTGATGCCGAGGAACAGCAGCATTTCGAGGATTTCGTAGTCGGCCAAGGCCGTGGCACCCGCCAGCAGCCGCGCCCGCATCCGGGACCGGTGCCCCTCCGGCCCGGTGCTGCTGAACGTCGAGAGGGCGCCTATCCGATCCAATTTGGTTTTTGCCTAGCTTTTTGCCTACGCAAAACCGATTAGAGCATGTGATAGTATGCAACTACAAGGCGAATAAAGGCATGTTCGTTTTTAAAATCCCTCCCGCAGGACATCCCGGGCAAAGTAGCTCAAAATTAAGTCCGCCCCGGCTCGTTTGAAGGCGCCGAGCGTCTCCCGCACTACTCGCTGCTCGTCCAGCGCCCCGGCCTGTGCGGCAAACTTGATCATCGCGTATTCGCCGCTGACTTGGTACACCCCCAGCGGCAGCAAGGTCCGGGCGCGGATGCTGGCCAACACGTCCAAATAGGCCAGCCCTGGCTTCACCATCAGCATGTCGGCGCCCTCGGCCTGGTCCTCCAGGCTTTCGCGCACGGCCTCGCGCCCGTTCATCGGGTCCATCTGATAGGTTTTCCGGTCGCCCTGCAGGTCACAGCCGGAGGCGGCGCGGAACGGGCCGTAGAACGCCGAGGCAAACTTGGTCGAGTAGGCCATAACCGGCACGCCTTCATGCCCAGCGTCGTCCAGCGCCCGGCGGATGATGCCGATCTGCCCATCCATCATTGCGGACGGCGCGATCACGTCGGCGCCGGCATCCGCCGCCACGACGACCTGACGCGCCAGATTCTTGAGCGTCGGGTCATTCAGCACCTGCGCCTCGCCCGCCACATGGCCGATCACGCCGCAATGGCCGTGGTCGGTGTATTCGCAGAAGCAGTTGTCGGTCATCACCACCAGCTCAGGCGCGGTGGATTTGGCAATGCGCGTCATGCGAGCCAGCAGGCCGTCGGCGTCCAACGTGTCGCTGCCGGTGTCATCCTTATGATGGCTGATGCCGAACAGCATAACGGCGCGTACCCCGTCGCGGGCGATCGCCTCGATCTCACGCGCCAGTCGCACCTCCGGAATACGGGAGACGCCGGGCATTTCGGCAATCGGGACCGGACTGTCGATGCCCTCCTCGACGAAGATCGGCAGGATTAGGTCTTGGGCCGTAACCGAATTTTCCCGCACCAGGGAGCGGAGCGCGTCCGTGCGGCGCAGGCGGCGTAGGCGGGTGGTGGGAAACATCGGTCCTCGCGGCATTTGCGCCACGAGAAGACCCCGGGCACAGCGGTAAGGTGCCCGGGCGTTAACGGTTTGGCTAGATCACTCAGGACCGGCAATGCCGCCTGGATGCTCGTTGCGCTTCGCCTGGCTGGCACGCACGCGCTTGAGTTGCCAGAAGCCGATGCCGAGCACGATGAGGAGGGTGACGAAGGAAAGGATGACGGGCAGTGAGATCTGATGGTCCACGTTTAGGCTCCCTTGCTTTTGAATGAAGTTGTGATGTGAAGCGCTGTGCTCATGCAGGGTTGCACCTTGTTGTGAGCGTCGCGTAAGTTTGAGCGGGGTGTGTCGGTTTGAGCAGGACGGGCCGACCTGTTAGCATTGTTGCCATGCAGACTCGCCCCGAACCGCGCCGGAACGCACTTTGATGCGGGAGGCGTTTCCGTTTTCCGCCATCGTCGGCCAGGACGAGATGAAACAGGCGCTGCTGATCGCCGCCGCCGACCCGACGATCGGCGGTGTGCTGGTGTTCGGCGACCGGGGAACCGGCAAATCCACCGCGGTCCGTGCGCTCGCCAGCCTACTGCCCGAAATGCCGGTGGTGACGGGCTGCCCCTATAATTGCGCGCCGGGCGCCGAGGCTGGACTATGCGGTCAGTGCCAGGACCGGCCGCCTGGCAGCGCGCCGCAGCACGCCGCCGCGGTGCCGGTGGTCGATATGCCGCTCGGCGCCACCGAGGACCGGGTGGTCGGCGCGCTCGACCTGGAGCGGGCATTGTCCCGTGGCGAGAAGGCGTTCGAGCCCGGCCTGCTCGCCCGCGCCAACCGCGGTTTCCTGTATATCGACGAGGTGAACCTGCTTGAGGATCACTTGGTGGACCTGCTGATCGACGTCGCAGCGTCCGGCGAGAACGTCGTGGAGCGCGAGGGGCTCAGCATCCGGCACCCGGCGCGCTTCGTGCTGGTCGGCAGCGGCAACCCAGAGGAGGGCGAACTGCGGCCGCAACTGCTCGACCGGTTCGGGCTGTCGGTTGAGGTGCGTACGCCGGACGACATCGCGACCCGGATCGCCATCGTGCGGCGCCGCGACGCTTTCGACCGCGACCGCGCCGGCTTCGCCGCCGAGTGGCGTGCCGAGGACGCCCGAACCCGCGACCGGATTGAGGCGGCACGGCATTTGCTGCCTGCGGTCGACGTGCCCGACGCAGTTCTGGAGGACGCGGCGCGGTTGTGCATGCGGCTCGGCACCGATGGGCTGCGGGCTGAGCTGACGTTACTTCGTGCCGCGCGGGCGCTGGCGGCCCTCGACGGCGACGGCGAGGTCGAGCGAAGCCATCTGCTCCGGATTGCCCCGTCCGCGCTGCGGCACCGGCTGCGCCGCGATCCCCTCGATGAAGCGGGGTCCACGACACGGGTGGCGCGGGCGGTCGAGGAGCAGTTCGGCGCATGACGGCCGGCTCCGGCGACGAGGGCTGGGACGACCCGCGCTGGCATGACGCATGTATGGCGGCGGCGCTGTTTGCCGTCGATCCCGTGGGAACCGGCGTGGCATTGCGGGCACTGGCGGGTCCGGTGCGCGTTCGCTGGCTGACGCTGCTGCGTGGCATGCTGCCCAGCGGTCCCATGCGGACGGTCCCGCTCAACATTGCCGACGCACGGCTGCTGGGCGGCCTTGACCTTGCGGCGACGCTGCAAGCCGGCCGGCCGGTCGCGGAGCGCGGCATCCTGGCCGAGGCCGATGGCGGCGCCGTGCTGCTGGCCATGGCGGAGCGCCTATCGCCCGGCACCGCCGCGCGCATCGCCGCCGTGATGGATCAGGGCGCCGTCGTCATGGCGCGGGACGGCCCCTCGCGGACCTTTCAAGCGCATATTGGCGTCATCGCGATCGACGAGGGCATGACGGACGACGAGCGCGCACCGGCTGCATTGCGCGACCGGCTGGCATTCGTGGTCGATCTCGCGGATATCGGCGCCCGCGTCGCCGACGGCCCGCTTCCCGGCCTGGCCGAGGTCGCGGCGGCAAAGCGGTTGCTGCCGCAGGTGCGCGCGGGTGACGACGTGCTCGATGGGTTGTGCATGACCGCGGCGGCCCTGGGCATCGCCTCGATGCGGGCGCCGTTGCTGGCGTTGCGGACCGCCTGTGCCGCGGCGGCGCTGGCCGGGCGCGAGACGGTGGAGAACGTGGATGCGGCGCTCGCCTGCCGGTTGGTCCTGGCTCCACGCGCGACGACGCTGCCGGCATCGGAGACAGAGCCGGCAGACGCTCCGCCGCCGCAACCGGAACCCGCCGACACAGCGCCAAACGAGGCGGAGGCGGAGGGAAAACCCGAAATTCCCCTGCAGGACATGCTGGTCGATGCAGCGAAAGCGGCGATCCCCGCCGGGCTGCTGATGCAGCTTCAGGCCGGAAACAGCTCAAGGTCCCGGACGCCGACAGCCGGAGCCGCCGGTGCGCTGCAGAATGCTGGCCGGCGCGGGCGTCCGATGGGCACCCGACCCGGCGATCCCCGCAGCGGCGTCCGGCTCGATCTGATCGCGACCCTCCGTGCCGCCGCACCCTGGCAGCGGCTGCGCCAACGAGACCAGGCCGGGCGGCTTGAGATCAGGCGTGACGACTTTCGCATCGTGCGCATCAAGCAGCGTGCGGAGACGACGACCATCTTCGTCGTCGATGCCTCCGGCTCACAGGCGTTTAACCGGCTGGCAGAGGCCAAGGGCGCGGTCGAGCTGTTGCTGGCGGATTGCTACGTGCGGCGGGACCGGGTTGCGGTGCTGGCATTCCGCGGCACGGCGGCCCAGGTGCTGCTGCCGCCGACGCGGTCATTGGTGCGGGCAAAGCGCAGTCTCGCTGGCTTGCCCGGCGGTGGCGGCACGCCGCTGGCGGCTGGTATCGACGCCGGGTTCGTCATGGCGGACGGCATCCGGCGACGGGGCGGGACACCGACCATCGTGCTGCTGACCGACGGGCGCGCCAACGTGGCGCAGGACGGCAAGGGCGGCCGCGCCCGGGCCGACGCCGACGCTGTGACCGCCGCGCGCCTGGTCCGTGCCGCGCGCCTGACCGCGCTGCTGGTCGATACCTCGCCCCGGCCGCACCCGGCCAGCCAGCGCCTGGCGACCGAGATGGCCGCGCGCTACCTGCCGCTGCCCTATGCCGACGCGGCCGCGCTGTCCCGGGCGATCCGGGCATGAGCGACCGGCGCGGCTGGCAGCGCGACGGGCGGGACTGGCCGAACCGCGAGGCCAGCCGGTTCGTCCGCGCCGCCGGGCTGATGTGGCACGTGCAGATCATGGGGGCAGGGCCGGTGCTGCTGCTGGCGCACGGCACCGGGGCGGCGACCCACTCCTGGCGCAGCCTCGCACCGTTGCTCGCACAACACTTCACGATCGTGGCGCCCGACCTGCCGGGGCACGGCTTCACCGAGGCGCCCGGCACCGCGCGGCTGTCGCTGCCGGGTATGGCCAAGTCGCTGCAGGGGCTGCTGCGGGCGCTCAACGTGACGCCGGCGCTGGCGGTGGGCCATTCCGCCGGGGCGGCAATCCTCGTGCGGATGGCGCTGGATGCGCAGATCGCGCCGCGAGGCTTGGTCAGCCTGAACGGTGCTTTTCTGCCGCTTGAGGGCGTACCTGGCCAGATTTTCTCGCCGCTGGCCAAGCTGCTGGTTGGGTTGCCGCTATTGCCGCAGCTTTTTGCATGGCGGGCCAAGAACGACGCGGCGGTCAGGCAAATCCTTGAGGGCACTGGGTCCCGCATCGACGCGCAGGGTGTCGCGTTTTATGGCCGGATGATCCGCAACCCCGCCCACGCCGCCGCGGCTCTCGGCATGATGGCGCAATGGGACCTGCACCCGCTGCTGCGCGACCTCGATCGCCTGCATGTGCCGCTGCTGCTGGTCGTGGGCGAGACCGACCGGGCTGTGCCGCCCGCCCAGGCCGCCCGGGTGGCCGAGATCGTGCCGGGGGCCGCCCTGGTCACCATGCCGGGCCTTGGGCACCTCGCCCATGAGGAGCGGCCAACCGAGACAGCGGCGCTCATCTTCGAGTTTGGCCGCCAACAAAAGCTTATGCCTGAATGATAACCCTGCCCGCCAACCATCCGCTGCGTATCCAGCTCAATGACGAGGCGCATGCCCGTCCGCCCGAGTTGCTGGTGGCGCCGACCCGGCTGTCCTACCTCGCCATGTTCTCCGATACCGGCGCGCGGGAGGGCGGGTTCGGCGCTGTCTGCGCGTTGGCGGAGCGCTACGGCGTCCCACCGCCGGCCAAGGGGGCCAACCACTACAGTGCCGACCTTGGGCCGTTCCGCCTCAAGTGGGAGCGGCACACCGAGTTCGTCCGCTATAAATTCATCATCGCCGGCGCCGGTCCGGAGCCATTTGATGACCCGGCCATCGCCGCCGTTCCCGCGGACTGGCTGGCCCAGCTGCCCGGCCAGGTCATGGTCGCGACGCACGTCGCGCTGCTTCCAGGTGACTCCGACGAGGCCAGTCCGCTGGCGACCGCAAGGCGGCTGTTCCCGGGCAACGTGCTGGTCGGTTCGGCCGTCAGCAGCGGTGCCGCGTCGGCCTTCGCCGATTTCCGCGTGCGACCGGACGGGTTCAGCCGCCTGCTGCTGCAGGACCGCAACTTGACGCCGGCGCAGGCCGGCCGCGTGGTGCAGCGCCTGGTGGAGATCGACACCTACCGCATCATGGCGCTGCTCGCCTTGCCGGTCGCGCAGGCTTTGGCTCCGCAGGTCGCCCGCTGCGAGCGGGAGGTCGCCGAGATCACCGCCGCCATGGTCACGGCGCGGGACCAAGATGAGCCGGTGCTGCTGGAGCGCCTGACGCGCCTCGCCGCCGAGATCGACAGCCGCCAGGCCGACAACCTGTTCCGTTTCAGCGCCGCCTTCGCCTATGACGGCCTGGTGCTGCGGCGCATTCAGGAACTGCGCGAGGTGCGCATCCCGGGATTGCAGACGCTTCAAGAATTCACAGAGCGGCGGCTGGCCCCGGCGATCAACACCTGCCGCTCGGTGGCGGGCCGGCAAGAGGAGCTGTCGCGCCGGGTCGCACGGGCGACGCAGCTGCTGGCCACCCGGGTGAGCGTGACGCGGGAGCGGCAGAACCAGTCGGTGCTGGAAGCGATGAACCGCCGGGTGCGGCTGCAGTTGCGGCTGCAGTCAACGGTTGAGGGGTTGTCGATCGCGGCCGTCACCTATTACATCGTCGGCCTCGTCGGCTATGCGGCCAAGGCGTTCAAGGCCGCGGGCGGGCATATCGATCCCGAACTCACGATGGGCTTCAGCATTCCGGTGGTCGCGGCGCTGATGGCGCTGGGCTTGCGCAAGATGCGGCGGGCGGTGGCGCATGAGTAGCGCGATGCCGCAACGGTAGGCGGCATTATTGGCAGAACTGTTCGCAAGCGGGCGGGTGCTCGACCTGATCCTGATCGGCATGGCGCTGGAGGGGATCGGGCTGGTCCTACATCATCGCGTCACCGGCCGTGGTATCTGGCCGGCACGGCTGCTGCCGAACCTGCTGTCCGGCATGTGCCTGCTGCTGGCCATGCGGGTGAACGCTGGCGGTGCATGGTGGGGCTGGGTGTCGCTGGCGCTGCTGGGCGCGCTCGCGTGTCATCTGGTGGATTTGAGGCGGGCCTGGCGGTGAGCAGCATGATCCGGCAAAGCAGCGACGCGGTCCCGCAGGACGGGCTGCCTCCGGGTCAGCGCGGCTGGGCGGTCGCGACCATTGTGCTCGCGGTCGGCATGGCGTCGCTCGACACCTCGATCGCCAACACCGCCCTGCCCACCATTGCCGCCGACCTGCTGGCTAGCCCGGCGGCGTCGGTCTGGGTGGTCAATGCCTATCAGCTCGCTTTGGTCGTGTCGTTGCTGCCGTTCGCCTCGCTGGGCGAGATCTATGGCTACCGCCGGGTCTATACCTTGGGGCTGGCGGTGTTCACCGTGGCGTCGCTGGTCTGCGCCGTAAGCTGGTCGCTGCCGACCCTGACCGCGGCGCGGGTGCTGCAGGGCCTGGGCGCCAGCGGCATTATGAGCGTGAATACCGCACTCGTACGATATATCTATCCGGCGCGATCCCTGGGCCGTGGGGTCGGGTTCAATGCGCTGGTGGTTGGTGTCTCCACAGCGCTTGGCCCCACCGTTGCCGCTGGGGTGCTGTCAGTCGCGTCATGGCAATGGCTATTCGCGGTCAATGGCCCGATCGGCCTCGCTGCCCTGGTGCTGGCCATTCGGGCGCTGCCCGAGACACCGCACGCGGATCATCGTTTCGACGCAAGGAGCGCGCTGCTCAACGCCGCCACGTTCGGGCTGCTGATTTTCGGCATCGGCGAGGCAGCGCACAGCGCACCCGGCCTGGTGATCGCTGGCGTGCTGGCAGGGGCTGCGGTATCCGGGTTCTTTTTGATCCAGCGGCAGTTACTGCTGGCCGCGCCGATGCTGCCGGTGGATTTATACCGGCGGCCAATGTTCGCGTTGTCGTCGCTGACTTCGGTGTGCTCGTTCGCGGCGCAGGGGCTCGCCTTCGTGTCGCTGCCGTTCTACTTCCAGACCGTGCTGGGGCGAAGCGCCGTCGAGACAGGGCTGCTTTTGACCTC
Source organism: uncultured Alphaproteobacteria bacterium (assembly GCA_963850595.1). GTDB lineage: Bacteria > Pseudomonadota > Alphaproteobacteria > Acetobacterales > Acetobacteraceae > CAHJXG01. The sequence continues at coordinate 708,048 of CAWKLS010000002.1, forward strand.
CTGGCCGGTCGTCACGGCGATGATGGCGCCGGTCGCCGGGCCACTATCGGACCGCTACCCACCGGCGATCCTGGGCGGCATTGGCATGGCGGCGCTGGCGGCCGGCCTGGCGCTGATGGCGACACTGCCGGTGGACCCGGACGACCTGAGCTGCGTCTGGCGCCTGATGATCTGCGGCGCTGGGTTCGGGTTTTTCCAATCGCCAAACCTGAAAGCGATCATGTCAAGCGCTCCACCAGAACGCAGCGGCGGTGCCAGCGGCATCGTCGCGACCTCCCGCCTGGTGGGTCAATCCGTGGGAGCCGCGCTGGTGGCGCTGTGCTTCGGAATTTCGGTCACGCATGGCGCAGCACTTGCGGTGACGCTGGGCGCATGCTTCGCAGGCGCGGCCAGCCTGATCAGTTTCTCCCGCTTGACCGCTGCCCGCCCGGCCTGATCCGGACGGCTATACCGGCTCCAGCACGCGCGTGCGTTGCGGCGCGTCCGTGCGCGGCATCGTGCCGAACGGCTTTGGGATCAGGCATTCCGGCAATGGCTTTTGCGGCGTCATGCCCTGCGGCGTGAAATCGGGCGGCGGCGGCACCGGTGCCGGCGGGGGTGGGCCGTCGCCGCCCCACGAACCCCGGGGTGGACGCCTGATCAGGATAAGCTCCCGACAGGCGAACACCAAGGGCACGCCGAACGTCAGGATGCCGCTTAGGATGACCTGCGTTGAAGACTCCATGTTGCCTCCCGTCAAACCGCCTCGCAGTCGGAGCATAACGCGAGTCGGCGACAACGCGACACCGGAACTGGCGTGTCCAGGCACTTAAGTTGTCATGAAATTTAATCCAGAGGCGCCGCGGGCTGCAAGAACGGGTTGCGAACCGTCAAGCGCGCTTCGACGACCAAACCATCCTGCATGTCCTCGGACAACAGGGTGCTGCAACCGGCCTCCAGTGCAGACGCGACGATCACTGCATCGTAGAAGGCGAAGCCAAAGCGTTCCGCAAGCGCAACCGCAGCCTTGTGAGTCGCCACGGTCAGCGGAATTGGGGCCGGAAACAAGGCTCGAATGTCCGACAAGGCGTTCGTAATCTCGGGCCATGACCGTCGGAGCTTGCGACGCGCGACATTGGCGAACTCATTCAGCACTTGGACACTGATGACACCACCGGTCGCGAGCAGTGCGCGGGCTGCCTCCGAACGTCGGTCCGGCTGCAGGGCGGCATAGATCAGAATGTTGCTGTCAAGGAAAACGGCGCCGCTCACTCGCCGCGCTCGTTCGCCTCATCACGTGAAAAGCGGAAGCCGGGCGGCGCCGGCCAGGCAAGCGCACGTAGGCGGGCGACTGCCTCTTCCCGCTTGGGATCACGCGCCACACGGAACGTACGGTCACCGGCGACCTCGATTTCGATCTCGTCTCCCTCCTTGAGCTGCAAGGCTTCGACGACGCTCGAGGGCAGGCGAATCGCTAGGCTATTGCCCCATTTGCCAACGTGCATGATCGGCCTCCTACGCTGACCGCGATGATATACAAGCTTAAAGTATATCATTTCTCGTGGAAGTCAGCAAAGCTGAATTCCGGAGGCGGAAATTTTTAGGCGCTGTTGTACTTGGGTGTTGATGGGCTTAGCCCCGTTGAAGGCGATTGATAAAGCTCTGCAATGTCGCGCTGAGATCATTCACGGGATCATGGGTATAAATCGACCCGAACGGCAAGTTGATACGATTTTGCTTTACCCACTCCTCGCCCGGCTACGGCATTCACACAATTCACTTGCGGCAGTGACCACGCTTTGATTTCCTGGGGCATTTGTAGGTCTTGGGGAATGTGTTGGTCATTCGAGAAGGCGCGCTTGGTGATTTTGGCGATGTCCGTCGCGCGGCTATGGGAACCCGGCTGATCGAGCGGGTGATGGAGACCGGATCGCTGGTGATCCGCAAACTCGGCCGTGATCGTGCGGGTGAGATCGCGATCCACCGGTTTCTGTCAGCGGCTTCGGTGACGTGTGGCGAGATGGTTGCAACGCTCGCGACCCGCACGGTGGCCGCTTGCACGGGACGGCGGATCGTGGCGGCACAGGATACGACGGAGATCAATTTCGCCGGCCGCGAGGAGCGCCGCCGTGGTTTGGGGCCGGCGGGCGACGGCATATCGGCTGGGTTCTTTATTCATCCGGTGATCGCCATCGACAGCGAGACGGAGGCTGTGCTGGGTTTGCTGGACGCCAGGATCTGGACCCGCACGGATGAGTTCGTCGCGACACCCGTGCGGGCACGCGCCCTGGAGGACAAAGAGAGCGTCCGCTGGCTGGACGGCGCGGCGCAGGCCGGGACGCATCTGGCCCAGGCGGCTTCGGTGGTGGTCGTGGCCGATCGTGAAAGCGACATCTATGCGAGCTTCGCGCGGCGGCCGGCATCGGTCGACCTGATCGTGCGGGCCGCGCAGGATCGCGCGTTGCACGACGGAGCGTCGCTGTTTGCCGCGGCGGCAGGATGGCCGGAGCTGGCACGCACCGAGGTGCTTGTTGCACCGTCGCGAACCGGGGTTCGCGGCCGGGTCGCGACGGTTGCCCTGCGTGCCGGGCCGGTGGTGATCTGCCGCCCGCGTCATGGCCGTGACCCCAGTGCCCCGCCGCAGCTCAAGCTGACGATGGTCGAAGCGAGGGAGGTGGATGGCCCCGGCGAAGGCCAGCCGCTGCTATGGCGGTTGCTGACCACACTTGATGTCGCCGACGCTGCTGGGGCTGCGGATATTGTACGCCTGTATCGGCTGAGGTGGCGGATCGAGGAAATCTTCCGATCGTTGAAAGCTGACGGCATGCGATTGGAAGACACCCAGGTGCAGGACGCCGGACGGTTGTTCAAGCTGGCCTTGGTCGGGCTGGCAGCGGCAACCCGAACCATGCAACTGGTCGACGCGCGTGATGGCAGTCCGCGACCGGCCAGGGACGTCATCGACGCGTCCGTGTTGCCAGCCGCTGAAGCCATCGCCCCGACACTCGAAGGCAAGACAGCGCGCCAGCGAAACCCGCATCCGCGCCAGTCCCTCGCCTGGCTGTCCTGGATCATCGCGCGGCTCGGCGGATGGAACTGCTACTACAAACCACCCGGACCCAAAACTATGCGCGCCGGATGGGCACAATTCGCCGCCATGGCCGCCGGCTTCGCCCTCGCGGCGCAGTCAGCCGCCCAGTCAAATGTGTGAATCCCGTAGCCTCGCCCGGTCGTGCCCGCGCAGTCACGTAAAACCGATCTACGTAAGCGTCAGCAATGGGGCGTGCAATTCCAAGCTCACGCTCGGCGGTTTGATGTACCTCGCTATTTGCGTTCCAAACGAACACGCTTCTGCCGTGGGCGGTCCCACGCAGGTCCATTCTCGCAAGCAGAGATACTATGGCTTTCGTGGAAGGTGAGCGATAAACGGCTAGTCCGCTATCAGTGTACTCAACTGCTTCCGTAAGTTCGTGCAATCTCATGCGACTATTTATGCGAGCGCCCGATCCAGCAACCCCTTTCCAATAAACCCGGCCCGCATCATCGCCCGATGCCAGCCGACGTAGTTGCCGAGGTAGCGGGTCGCGACGCCACGACAACGCCGGTTGATCAGCACCTTGAGTTGCCCATGGTGGGCGTTGACCCGGCCCAGCCCGAGCCGCCCCGTTTTGCGCCGCATGGTTGGGGCCGGAGCCGCCTTGATGGCGTAGAGCGTGATCGTCGGCACATTGATGCGGCGGTGTTCAGCACCGGCTGCTGTAGCAGCCCGCAGGTATGCCTGCGCCCCGTCGCTGCACAGCACCGAGCCAGGTGCGATACGTCCAGCGAGCGCCGCATCGATTTCGCCCATGCCGCCCAGCACGCGGCTGTAGACGCCACCATTGGTGTCCAGGGCGGTCAACACCGGCACCTGCTCACTAGAGACGCCGCGCTTGGTGGCACCCCAGGCGCGCGGTCGCGCCGCACGGCTTTCCGGCGGCACGCCCCGCGTCCAACCCCGGTGCCCCTTGAAGGACCGGACGAAAAAGGTTTCGTCGCCCTCGATCACCCCGGACAACACGGCAGCGTTGTCGCTGATGGCGGCTTGCAGGAAGCGGTGTCGCCAACGGAACACCGTGAGGTGGCTGATGTCGATCCCGGTGAGCACGATCTTCCGCACCGACATGAAGTCGGTCATACAGTCGAGGTACCGGCCCCATATCCCCGGCTTGCGGGCACGCGCCATTGCGGTGCCGGTCAGGATGTTGAAGGTACGGCGGCAGTCCCGGCACTTGAACCGCTGCCGAGCATTCTTGTCCTTGCCATACCGGACAACATCGAGGCTTCCACAACGCGGGCAGGCCCCGGCGGCGACGACCGACGTCGAGCGGCGGGCCAGCGCCACGTCGGCAAATTGCCGGGCCACGACGACCCGGACGACATCTTCGAGTTCGAGAATTTGCGCCGCCGTCGCCTTGCTGGCAACGTCGCGCTTGAGCCGGTCGAAGTGGGAAAGTTCCATGAGGATAATGTCTCACGGAAACCCAATCTGTCTATCGGATTTTGCGACCCATCAACACCCAAGTATAACAGCGCAAATTTTTATGCCGCAACCACACGCTGCGTCTGCTCGCCCAAGCCCTGGATGCCCAGCCGCATCGTCTCGCCGCCCTTCAGGTATACCGGCGCCGGCTTCTTTCCCATGCCAACACCCGGAGGCGTCCCCGTGCTGATGATATCGCCAGGATGCAGCGTCATGAAATGGCTCACGTAGCTCACCAATTTCTGCACGCCGAAGATCATCGTCTTCGTGCTGCCGTCCTGCATGCGCTCGGTGTCCACATCCAGCCACATGTGCAGGTCCTGCGGGTCCGGGACCTCGTCGCGCGTCACCAGCCACGGCCCGGTCGGGCCGAAGGTGTCACAGCCCTTGCCCTTGTCCCAGGTGCCGCCGCGCTCCGTTTGGTACTCGCGCTCGCTCACGTCGTTCACCACGCAATATCCGGCGACGTGCCGCATCGCGTCGTTTTCCGGCACGTAGGTCGCACGCTCCCCGATGACGATCGCCAGCTCAACCTCCCAGTCCGTCTTCTTCGAGCCGCGCGGCAGTCGCACGTCGTCATTCGGTCCCTGGAACGCACCGAGCGACTTCAAAAATACGATGGGCTCCTTGGGGATTGGCGCCCCGGTCTCCGCCGCATGGTCCGCGTAGTTGAGGCCAATGCAGACGAAGTTGACCGGGCGAGGCACACAAGGGCCGACTCGCCCCGGCGCCACGACGGGCAGGCTCGCGGGATCGAGCGCAGCCAGCCGGGCAAGCCCAGCCGTCGATAGCGCCTCCGCATCGAAATCACGCACCGTGCCCGACAGATCGCGATACTGACCATCCGCCCCGAGCAAGCAAGGCTTCTCGGCGCCTGGAGCACCTACGCGCAACAGTTTCATAACTCGTCTCCTAAAGTGTCCAGCCGCCGTCGATGACGACCGCCTGGCCGGTGAGGAACTGCGTTTCGTCTGACCCGAGATACACCGCGAGCGCTGCGATCTCCTCCGGCGTGCCTAGCCGTCCCATTGCCTGGCGCGCGATGAAGCCGGTTCGTGCCGCCTCCAGCGAGCCTGCCTCGGCGGCATTGGCGGCGATGCGGTCATCGAGGCTCGGCGTCTGCACGGTGCCGGGGCAGATGGCGTTGCAGCGGATACCCTGCTTGACGAAATCCGCCGCGACCGACTTCGTCAGCCCGATCACCGCCGCCTTCGTCGTCCCATAGACGAAACGGTTCGGCGCGCCCTTGATGCTGCTGGCAGCACTTGAGATGTTGATGATCGACCCATGCCCAGCCGCCAGCATGCCCGGCAGAAAGGCACGGATGGTGTGGAACATGCTGCGTACGTTCAGCGAGAAGGCAAAATCCCACTCCGCTTCCGTGGCGTCGAGGATCGTGCCCTGGTGCACGAACCCGGCGCAGTTGAACAGCACGTCCACTGTGCCGGCCGCCACTGAAACCCGCGCGATGTCGTCCGCCTGGGTCGCATCCAGCCGGTGCACCGCAATGTTCTCGCCCGCGATCTCCGCGAGCTTCGCCTCATTCAGGTCGGTGGCGATCACCCGCGCACCCTCTGCCGCATAGGCCAGCGCCGTGGCGCGCCCGATGCCCTGGGCCGCCGCGGTGATGAACGCAGTCTTGCCAGCGAGCCTGCCTGCCATGGGTTTTCCCCCTATTTAATGGTTGTTGCGGCTCTCACCGCGCTCCTCGACGATGTTCAGATACAGCGTCGCCGGCTCCAGGCAGGCACCGGTGGCGTGCTGCCCGACCATGCTGCGGCTGATCTCCTCCCAAGGCGTCTTGTTCTCCAGGATCGGCTGGGTCCAGGCGCTGCGCCGGGCTGCAAGCTCCCCATCGGGCAGCAATACATCGACCTTGCGGCTGTTCAGGTCGATACGGATGCGATCGCCGGTGTGCAGCAAAGCGAGCCCGCCACCCACCGCCGCCTCAGGCGACACGTTGAGAATGCTCGGACTGCCGGAGGTGCCGGACTGCCGCCCGTCGCCCATGGTCGGCAGCGTGTGCACCCCGGCCTTTAGCAATGCGGCCGGCGGCTGCATGTTCACCACCTCGGCGCCGCCGGGATAGCCGACCGGGCCGCAGTTGCGGATCACTAATATAGAGTGCGCATCGACGCCGAGGTCTGGATCCTCGATCCGCGCGTGATAATCCTCCGGCCCTTCGAACACGACGGCCTTGCCCTCGAACACGTTGGGCTGGTCTGGGTCGGACAGGAAGCGGCTACGGAACTCCGGGTCGATGACGCTGAGTTTCATCACCGCTGCATCGAACAGGTTGCCCGACAGCACCGCGAACCCGGCGCTTTCCTTCAGCGGATTGCCATAGGCGCGGATCACCTCATGGTCCACCGGCGGCTTTTTCGCCAGATTTTCGCCGAGCGTCTTGCCCGTGCAGGTCATTACGTCCGGCTGCAGCTTGCCGGCGTCCAGCAGCTCCCGCATCACTGCCGGCACGCCGCCGGCGCGGAAGAAACCCTCGCCCAGCACACGCCCGGCCGGCTGCACGTCCGTCAGCAGCGGGATGCCGTCGCCCAGGCGCTGCCAATCCTCCAGCGTGTGCTCCACGCCCATGTGCCGCGCAATGGCGATCATGCTGATCGGGCAGTTGCTGCTGGCGCCGAGCGCCGCCGCGGCCACCACGGCATTTTCGAACGCGGCCTTGGTCATGATGTCCGACGGCCGCAGGTTCTCATGCACCATCTCCACCGCACGGTGCCCGGTGTGATAGGCCATCCAGCCGCGCTCCTTGTGCGGCCCGGGGATAGCGGCGCAGCCCGGAAGCGACATGCCCAGCGCCTCGGCCAGGCTGTTCATCGACAGCGCGGTGCCCATCGTGTTGCAGTGCCCGACCGACCCGGCCGACGCCGCCACCATGTCGATGAACTCCGGATACCCGATCAGCCCCTCGGCCAGCAGCTTGCGCGCTTCCCAGACGATGGTGCCGGACCCGGCGAGCCGGCCGTTGTACCAACCGTCCAGCATCGGGCCGCCCGACAGCACGATGGCGGGGATGTTTACCGTCGCCGCGCCCATCAAGCAGGCCGGCGTCGTCTTGTCGCACCCGGTCGTCAGCACCACGCCGTCGATCGGGTAGCCGTGCAGCACCTCAACCAGGCTCAAATAGGCCAGGTTGCGGTCGAGCGCCGCCGTCGGCCGCTTGCCGGTCTCCTGGATCGGGTGGATCGGGAACTCGAGTGGTATGCCGCCCGCGTCGCGGATGCCGTCGCGCACCCGGCTCGCGAGGTCCACCAGATGCCGGTTGCAGGGCGCGAGGTCTGAGCCTGTCTGCGCGATGCCGATGATCGGCCGGCCCGACTGCAGTTCTCCACGGGTCAGGCCGAAGTTCAGATAGCGTTCGAGGTAGAGCGCCGTCATCCCGGGGTCGTTCGGCTCGTCGAACCAACGCTGGCTGCGCAGGCGTCGCCCGGTGGACTGAAAATCGGCGTTCATGGAAGCGTTTCCTTTGGTCTCATTACGGGCAAGTTGGGCAACTCGCCCAGGGGTGTCAACGGCAGCTCACCCTTCCCAATCCTCAATCCGCAAGCCGCTCACCCGGGAGAGCTCGCCGGTGTTGTGCGTGATCAGGATGAGGTCCCGCGCCTGCGCCTGCCCGGGGATCAGAACGCCATACGGGCCGATCGGCTTGCCGGCCGCCTTGAAAGCCGCCCGGATGGCGCCGGCCTGGCGTGCGTCATCCTGATCGAACTCTACGACCTCGAGCTGCAGCTCTTCCACAATGTTGAGGTTTTGCGCTTTCCGCTCGCTTTTATATGCGCCAAAGAACAATTCGCGGGCGGCAATCGCTGAGAACCTGTTTGAGTGACCCGTTTGCGCCTCGACCTCATCTCTGCGTGTTGGAGATCACGAGTGTCCGCCGGGACGGGCGGATGGGAGCAGGGATGTGGACTGAAGCGCATCGGGCACGCCATGAGGCGGGCCTGAAGGAGATGGTATCGACCTGCGCGGTCGAGGAGATGGCGCGGTGGCTGGAGCGGGCAGACCCGCCGCGCAGCGAGAAGGCAACGCCTGTGTTGCCGGTCATCAGCGCGATTGCCTGGCATTTGCGTGTTGGCGGACCCTGGCGCGCTCTGCCCGGTGACTTTCCAGCATGGCGGACCGTGTACGGCTGGTTCCGCAGATGGCTGGAGCTTGGGTTGTTTGACCGGCTGCTGTGCGACGTGGCCTGCTTGCGGCGTCGTGCTGCGGGCAGGAAGCCCGAACCCACGTTGGGCATCATCGATACGCAATCGGTGAAATGCATCCCGGTCCGTGGCCCACGCGGCTATGACGCCGCCAAGAAGGTGCTGGGCCGCAAGCGCGTCGCCCTGGTCGACGCCGACGGCACCTGGCTCGCCGTTGCCGTGGTGCCGGCCTCTACCCAGGAGCGCGACACGCTTCCCGCGCTTGACGTCGGAAAGGCAGAATGGCCCAGCCTGCGCGAGGCCATCCTCGACGGCGGCTTTGTCGCCGAGCGCTGCCGCGATTGGTCGAACCGGCACGGCATGCGCCACCATGTTGTCGAGCGCGATCCCGGGCAGAAAGGCTTTGTCGTGCTCGAGCGCCGCTGGGTGGTGGAGCGCTCTTTCGGCTGGCTCGCGCACTGGGGCGGGCTGCTGCGCGACCGTGCCGGGCGCCTCGACGTGTCGGCCGCCCGCGTCGCGTTCGCGGCCATCCTGTCCGGCGTCGAAGCCCTGCTCAACCCCATGCCAGTCTACGCCGCCGCAAGTTGAAGTCACTCAAACAGGTTCTGAGACGCCGAAATCTCGCGGTGCGTGCTGCCGTATCCGCCGGGTGAGCGAGGGGTTTCCAGCTAAAAGGTCGATGACGGCATTCGAATTCAGCAGATATCTCACTCAAAGAAGCCCAGCGCCGGACGGTCCTGCTCCTCGGGCTGCTTGGCGACGGCCGATGCAAAATCCTCGTCGATCTTGCCCGACAACGCCTCAAGCCAGTCCCAGTCATGCGCCACCGGTTCCAGGATCACCGCGCGCCCATGCCGCCGAATATGCATCTCGTCCGTCTCCAGGCGGAACGCCTTGGGCAGCCTGACCGTCTGGGAACGGCCCGACCAGAAGACCTTTGCCGTGTCCATATCAGTCACCTAAGAGTATATATCAAAAAGATATATCACTCAGAGAGGTGGGTCAGTACGTTTCGGGCGCAATCACGTTCTGCGGGTGGTTGCTCATCAGCGCCGCCCGCATCGTCTCGGCGGATTTCACCCGGATGTCCCAATGCGCTTCGGGCGTCAGATAGGCCGAGTGCGGCGTAATGATCAGCCGGCCCTCCACCCAAGCCTCCCGCGCGCGGTAAGCCCGCAGCAGCTCGGGGATCGGTTCGACCGGCGGCTCCACCGGCAGCACGTCAAGCCCGGCGCCCGCCACACGCCCATCGCGCAATGCGTCCGCCAGCGCCGCCGCGTCCAGCACCGGGCCGCGCGCCGTGTTCACCACCACGGCGTTTGGCGGCAGCAGCGCGAGCTCGGCCGCCCCGATCAGCCCCGTCGTCTCCGGCGTCAGCGGCACGTGGATCGACAGCACGTCCGCCTGACGCAGCAGGTCCGGCAGGCTCAACGCCCGTGCGACGCCGAGCGCTAGTTCGCTCCCGTTGCGCAGGTTGGGATCGAAGAACACGACCTTGAAGCCGAGCCCCTTGGCCCGCAGCGCCACCGCCGTGCCGATGCGCCCCAGGCCCACGATGCCGAAGGTCTGCACTCCGGTGCGTCGCAGCAACGGGCTGTCCGTGCCACGCCAGGGCGCCGGCGGATCGCGCCGCTGCGCGTCATGGTGCAGCAGCAGCCCGCGGCGCAGCGCCATCACCAGCGCGATGGCATGGTCGGCGACCTCCGTGGTGCCATAATCCGGCACATTGCAGACCAGCACGCCGCGGGCGGCGGCGGCGGCCCTGTCGATGCGGTCATATCCGACGCCCATCCGCACGACGGCGCGCAGCCGGGTGAAGCGCGCCAGGTCGGCAGCGCTCAGGAATTGACGGAACAGCATCAGCCCATCGACCGCCGCGCAGTCCGAGTCCGATAGGTCCGCCAGCGTCTTGGTGTCCCGCCGCAGGATGGTCGCGCCGGGCCCGAAGATGCGGCGCTCCTCGTTATCGTCGGGATACATGGCCTCGGGATACAGGATCGTGGTCATCGGCGCGGGCCCCTGGGATTATCGGCGGCACTGCATAGAGCAGTTCCGATGTGTCGCGAATAGCGTTCCGACGTGTCGAGAACTGCGTTCCGACGTGTTGCCAACCCAGCGTGCCGAGGGGCAGTCTGGCGTCCACGATCGAGAGGACCAACGGATGAACGGCGCTGAAAGCCTGGTGCATACCCTGCTGGCCTGCGGGGTCGATACCTGCTTTTCCAACCCCGGCACCAGCGAGATGCACTTCGTCGCGGCTTTGGACCGCATCCCCGGGATGCGCTGCGTGCTCGGCCTGTTTGAAGGCGTGGTGACCGGCGCCGCCGACGGCTACGCCCGCATGACGGACCGTCCGGCCGCGACGCTGCTGCACTGCGGGCCTGGCCTCGCCAACGGCCTCGCGAACCTGCATAACGCCCGGCGCGCCCGCTCGCCCATCGTGAACCTTGTTGGCGACCAAGCGACCTACCACCGCCCGTTCGACGCGCCACTCACCGCGGATACCGAGGGCTTCGCCCGCGGCGTTTCAGCCTGGACCCGCACCGCGACGCACGCCGCGGCCGTAGGCAGCGACTGCGCCTCCGCCGTGCAGGCTGCCTGCAGCGCGCCGGGCGGCGTTGCGACGCTGATCCTGCCGAGCGACACCTGCTGGGACGATGGCGGCGTCGTGGGCAACCCGCTGCCGGCGCCGGCCATGCCGCAGGCCTCGCCTGACGCGATCCAGGCGGCGGTGCGGGCATTGCGGTCCGGGGAGCCCACGCTTTTGCTGCTCGGCGGCATGGCCTTGCGGGCGGAGGCGCTCGACATCGCCGCCAGCATCCTGGCCGCTACTGGCGCCCGCATGCTGGCGCAAACCAGCAACGCCCGAATCGCGCGTGGCGCTGGGCGCACGTCGATCGAGCGCGTGCCCTATCCGGTTGATCAGGCCGTGGCCGCGCTCGCAGGGGTCCGGCAGCTGATCCTGGTCGGCGCGCCGCCGCCGGTCGGTTTTTTTGCATATCCGAACAAGCCCAGCAGCATGGCGCCGCCGGGGTGCCAAATTCACGTGCTCGCCCGGCCCGAGCATGACGCGGCCGACGCCCTGGCCCGCGTGGCCCAGGCGCTCGGCGCCGATCCGGTCACCCATCCGGACGTTGCCTCTCGGCCAGCCCCGGCGCGCGGCGCCGTCACCTCCGAGGCGGTGGCGCAGAGCCTCGCTGCCCTGATGCCGGATCAGGCGGTCATCGTGGATGAGAGCGTGAGCTTTGGGCGGGCCTTCTTCCCTGGCACCCAAGAGGCCGCGCCGCACGACTGGCTGCAGATCACCGGCGGCGCGATCGGCTGCGGCATTCCGCTGGCGACCGGGGCGGCGATCGGCGCGCCGGGGCGAAGGGTGATCGGGCTGCAGGCCGACGGCTCGGCGATGTACACGCTGCAAGGCCTATGGACGCAGGCGCGGGAGCGGCTGGACGTCACGACGGTGATCCTCTCCAACCGTAAGTATGCGATCCTGCTGGGCGAGTATCGGGGCGTGGGCGCCAACCCGGGCCGCACCGCGCTCGATATGATGGACCTTGGCAACCCCGATCTGGACTGGGTTCGGCTCGCCAACGGCATGGGCGTCGAGGCTGCCCGTGCTGACACGATGGAGGGGTTCGCTGACCTGTTCAGCCAGGCCAACACCCGGCCGGGACCGTTCTTGATCGAACTGGTGGTCTAGCACTGCATGCAGTTCGGCTATTCAGCGATGCGGCGCAAAGATGCGCTTGCGCCGCCCGTCTCATTATTTCGCACTTTCTCGTGACTTGCCGAAACCGTCCCGCGAGGGCAATGGTTTGAGGTAAGTTGCAGGACTGTCTTATGTCGGACGAACGTCCCGAAGCCGCTCCCACTGTCGATGCTTGGGGACAACATTCGCCCCCCATAGTGCGCAGCTATGGATTGAAGGTGCGGGATCACGGACTGGCGACAGCTTTCGGATTACTGATCAAAAGCCTCCCCTACGCATTGACGCGGTTTGCCATCCTGTTGGCCTGGTCGATCGCCTGCATTCTTTGGGCTGTCGTCGCCATCGCAGGTGCCGCTTGGTTTGGAAGCCACGTGGCCGGCGCGTTCGGGATCGCCTGGCTGATGGTGTGCGTGGTTGGCGTCGGCTGGTTCTGGGGCGCGGTGCTGCGCTACGCCCTGCATCTCCTGGCCTGCGGGCACGTCGCTGTCCTCACGGAACTCATCACGAAAGGCGAGGTCGGCAACGGCGCCGAGCCGATGCTCGGGTACGGCAAGCGTCTGGTAGTGCAACGTTTCGGAGAGGTGAACGCGCTGTTCGGCCTGAATATGCTGGTGCGTGGAATCGTAAACGCGTTCCATCGCACCCTGGACTGGGTCGATCAGGTGGTCCCAGTGCCCGGCCTCGAAAGCCTGTCCAGCCTCGTCATGCTCGTGCTGCGCGCGGCGACACGCTATCTAGATAAAGTAATATTTTCCTACAATCTGGCGCGACCGGATGGCAATCCCTTGATCGTGGCGCGCGAGGGGCTGGTATATTACGCGCAGAACGCTCGCCCCATTTTGACGACTGCGGCTTGGATCGTGATCCTTGAGCGGTTGCTGACCATCGTCCTTTGGCTGGTATTGCTGGTTCCCGCCGGACTGGTCACCATTTACCTGCCGCACGTGGTCCGGGAGGTTGGCGGCGCAGCGACTGTGCTGATTGCCGTGTTGCTCGCCGCTACAATCCGTGCGGCGTTCATCAAACCATTGTTCTTGATCATGATGATGGTGCGTTTTCACGCTTTAATCGAGCACCAGCCGATCAATGAAGATTGGAACGCCCGATTGGACAGCGTGTCGGAGAAGTTCCGCAATCTGGGCGAGCGCGGGTTCAAGGCGCTCGCATGAGACAACCAGGCGCGCTGGCTCGCGGTCAGCACGGGCCTGCAAACCGCCTGCGATTGGGAGATTAGTAATGCTGCGCACGTCTCATTGGCGTCATGCGACGGTGAAGGCCGGGCCGGTTTTGCTGCTAGGGCTGGGGCTGGGGCTTGCTTTTGTGCCGGCGATGCTGCTGGCACAACCGGCCGCCGGACCCGTGGAAACACCGCCGGCTGCGGCTGCAGCGGCAGAACTCAGCGTGTTGGATGTCGGCGACTGTCCCGATACGCCATTGGGCTTTGAACAGGGCAACGCTTATGCGTGCACCTGCCCATCCAGTCCGTCCTCCGGCGCGATCTATGGCAGCGGCGTCTATTCCAACGACAGCAACATCTGCATCGCCGCGATCCACGCGGGCGTGCTGCGCAAAGGAGCGAATGGTCCAGTTGTCCTGCAGATCATATCCTCGCCGCCGGTGTTCCGGGGCAAAACCCAGAGCGGGATCAAGTCGGAGGTATGGCCGAAACCGACAGCCTCAGCCTTTCAATTCGCCCCTCTTCAGTCGGTGCCGGCAAAGTAAGTCGCCAGCTTATTGGTGGAAACGGCTACTTGGCCGAGGGAACGGCGGGATCGTCCTTAGTCGGCGCCGGATCGCCTTTTGCGGCGCCTGCGGCCGGCGTGTGGCTATAGTCCAGATAGGCGAGTTGCACCGCGTGGAAAGGATTGCCGGTCACCAAGGTCGCCAGCACCACCGCGATCACCGCGGACGCGATGATCGCCTGCGCTGTCGGGTTGAAACGGGTCGCCTTGTTCTTTGGTGTCATCGAGGGCTTAACGGCCATGCTGGTGCTCATTTGCAAAAGGGTTCGCTTCTATAGCCGGAACCGCGGATGCGGCAATATGCAACTGGACTCCAAGCGCTTCAGCCGCTATAAGCCCGCCCTCACTCGGAACGCGGGAGGTCGCTGGCTGTCTCAGGACGGCTGCGATCGATATGACCGCGGTCCTCCCAACCAGGAGGCCATCCATGGCTAAGAAGATTGTGGGCTACATCAAGTTGCAGATTCCAGCGGGGAAAGCCAACCCATCCCCGCCAGTCGGCCCGGCGCTCGGTCAGCGCGGCCTCAACATCATGGCGTTCTGCAAGGAATTCAACGCTCTGACGCAGAGCATGGAGCCCGGCATGCCAATCCCGGTCGTCATCACCGCGTTCGGCGACCGCACTTTTACCTTCATCACTAAGACGCCGCCGAACACGTATTTCCTGAAAAAGGCAGCGGGCATCACCAAGGGCACGACGACCCCAGGCAAAGGCGCGATGGTCGGACGCGTCACCACGACGCAGCTGCGTGAGATCGCCGAGACCAAGATGAAGGACATGAATGCGAACGACATCGACGGCGCGGTCCGCATGCTGGCCGGCAGTGCCCGGTCGATGGGTCTGAGCGTGGTGGAGGGCTGACGATGGCACACGATAAGCGCCTGAAGGCCGGCTACGAGACCTTCGACCGCACCAAGTCCTACACGCTGGACGAGGCGATCAAGCTCGCCAAGAGCAACGCCCGGGCGAAGTTCGACGAGACGATCGAGTTCAGCATGAACCTCGGCATCGATCCGCGGCACGCCGACCAGATGGTGCGCGGGTTGCTGAGCCTACCGAACGGCACCGGCAAGACGTTGCGCGTGGCCGTGTTTGCCCGTGGCGCCAAGGCTGAAGAGGCGTTGGCGGCCGGCGCTGACGTGGTGGGCGCGGACGACCTGGCCGAGAAGGTCCAGGCCGGCGAGTTCGGGTTTGACCGCTGCATCGCTACCCCGGACATGATGGCGCTGGTTGGCCGGCTGGGTAAGATCCTGGGTCCGCGCGGCCTGATGCCGAACCCAAAGCTTGGCACCGTCACGATGGACGTGCGCGGCGCCGTGACCGCGGCCAAGTCCGGGCAGGTCGAGTTCCGGGCGGAAAAGGCCGGCATCGTCCATGCGGGTATCGGCAAAGCGAGCTTTGAGGAGGGTAAGCTGGTCGAGAATATCCGCGCCTTCGTCGATGCGATCCAGAAAGCCAAGCCCACTGGGGCCAAGGGCACCTACGTGCAGAAGGCCTCGGTCAGCTCGACGATGGGGCCCGGCATCCGGGTCGATGTCGCAAGCCTCGCTGCTTAAAAAGACTCGCCGGTCCCTCGGGACCGGCGGCTAAGGGCGGCGCAAGCCGTCCTGAACCTGTCCGAGACTGCACGTCGTCCCGACCATGTTTTGTGGAAGAGACAGTAAAGGGCCTCGGCCCGCGCGCAACAGACGGGGAAGCCGAGATGATCCGGGGCAGGCGCGCTTGCCCCGGCGCCTTGGCGGTTCCGGCTAAAGGGTCCACGGCGCGTCTGCGCGCACGGGGTTCCGGACAGGCGTTATGACGCGGCCAGCCGGCCGTGTCAGGGAACCACCCCAGCGCGGTGAATACGTGCCGGGGCCAAAAGGAGACGGGACGTGGACCGTACGGAGAAGCGAGAGTTCGTTGCCTCGCTCGGTCTGGTGTTCGCAGAGACATCGATGGTTGTGGTCACCCAGAATAAGGGCTTGACCGTCGCCGAGGTGTCTGACCTGCGACGCAAGATGCGGGCGTCGGGATCGACCTTTAAAGTCGCGAAGAACCGGTTGGCCGTGCTCGCCCTGGATGGGACCCGGTTCGACGGCATCAAGCCCATGCTGAAGGGTCCGACCGCGCTCGCGTGGTCGCATGACCCGGTGGCCGTGGCCAAGACTGCCGTCGATTACGCCAAGACCAACGAGAAGTTCGTCGTGATCGGCGGTGCCCTTGGTACTCAGATGCTCAATGCGGATGGGATCAAGGCGCTGGCTGATCTGCCGTCGCTCGATGCGTTGCGCGCCCGCTTGGTGGGGATGATTCAAACCCCCGCCACCCGGATCGCCGGCGTGCTCGCGGCTCCGGCCGGACAACTCGCGAGGGTTTTCGGGGCCTACGCCAACAAGGACGAGGCGGAAGCCGCCTGATCCCATCTGGGATCGGCGGGACAGCCGTAATGCTGATGTGATCGCAAGTTCCGGCATCGGGCTTGCATGGAACCACCCAAGGGCTAGATAGAGGAAGTTACGAAATGGCTGACATGGCGAGACTGGTGGACGAGCTGTCCGCACTGACGGTACTTGAGGCGGCTGAGCTGTCCAAGATGCTTGAGGAAAAGTGGGGCGTCTCCGCCGCGGCTCCTGCCGCTGCTGCGCCGGCGGGTCCGGTCGCTGCCGCTGCTCCGGTTGAGGAGCAGACGGAATTTACGGTCATGCTGGCGAAGATCGGCGACAAGAAGATCAACGTCATCAAGGAGGTCCGGACCATTACCGGCCTCGGGCTGAAGGAGGCCAAGGACCTGGTCGAGGGCGCGCCGAAGGCCGTGAAGGAAGGCGTGAACAAGGACGAGGCCGAGAAGCTCAAGAAGCAATTGGAAGAGCAGGGCGCTTCTGTCGAGATCAAGTAGCCAAACCGATTCGGCCCATTCCTCGCGGATGCGGCTGGATTACTGAGCGGGAGAGCGGGTGGAAACCAGGATCGGTTTCCGCCCGCGAACCTGTTGCCGGACGGCAGGTGCCCTGCCTCCAGTGAGATGACGTGCCGGACTAACGTGCCCAAAAGCCATGGTTAGACGTGGTTAGACGACTGCCGGAGCCCGATGGGGCTGATGTCACCATCGGACGTGCAAAACTTTAGGTCAAGGACGGGCGATGAACGCGATCACCAAATCGTTCACGGGACAGAAGCGGATCCGCAAGAGCTTCGGGCGCATCCCCGAGGTGGCGCCGATGCCAAACCTGATCGATGTGCAACGCGCCAGCTATGAGGCGTTTCTCCAGATGAACGTGGTGCCGGATAGCCGGACCCCCACGGGCCTGCAAGAGGTGTTCAAGTCGGTCTTCCCGATCGACGATTTCGCCGGGCGGGGCCGGCTGGAGTTCGTGCACTACGAGCTTGAGGAGCCGAAATACGACGTCGAGGAGTGCATCCAGCGCGGCATGACCTATGCGGCGCCGTTGAAGGTGATCCTGCGGCTGATCGTCTGGGACTTGGACGAGGACACCGGCGCCCGCTCGATCCGCGACATCAAGGAACAGCCGGTCTATATGGGCGACATGCCGCTCATGACGGATAACGGCACCTTCGTCATCAACGGGACCGAGCGTGTCATCGTCAGCCAGATGCACCGCAGCCCCGGCGTGTTCTTCGACCACGACAAGGGCAAGACCCATAGTAGCGGCAAGTATCTGTTCACGGCACGGGTGATCCCGTATCGCGGCTCGTGGCTCGATTTCGAGTTCGACAGCAAGGATTTGGTCTATGTCCGCATCGACCGCAAGCGGAAGCTGCCGGTAACGACGCTGCTCTATGCTTTGGAGAGCACTGCGACCGAGAAGCTGCGCGCAGACCGTGTTGCCGCCGGCGAGACGGTCGATATCGGTGAAATCCGCGGCATGGATGCCGAGGAGATCCTGAACTATTTCTATACTCAGGTCGTGTTCACCCGCACGCCAAAGGGCTGGGCGCGCCCGTTCGAGGCGGACGCCTATCGCGGGATCACGCTCGCCGAGGCGCTGGTCGACGCCGACACCGGGGAGGTTGTGGCAGAGGCGACCACGAAGCTGACCGCCCGCAATGCGCGGAAGATTGCCGAGAAGACGCAGACGGTGCTGGTCGGTCGCGCCGACCTGCTGGGCCGCTTCGTCGCCGTCGATCTGGTGAACGAGGAAACCGGCGAAATCTTCGCTGAGGCGGGGGAGGAGCTGGCCGAAGCCCGGCTGACAGCGCTTGAGGACGCGGGCATCGACCGCTTGCCCACGCTTGCCGTCGATCAGTCGAACGGCCCTTGGCTGCGCAACACGCTGGCCGTAGACAAGAACGGCAACCGCGACGATGCGCTGGTCGATATCTACCGCGTGATGCGCCCCGGCGAGCCGCCGACGCCGGAGACGGCCGAGGCCCTGTTCCGCGGGCTGTTCTTCGACAGCGACCGCTATGACCTATCAGCGGTTGGCCGGGTGAAGATGAACATGCGCCTGGGCATGGACGCCGAGGACAGCGTTCGCGTGCTCCGCAAGGAGGACGTGCTCAAGACCGTGAAGATCATGTGCGAACTGAAGGACGGCCGCGGCACGATCGACGACATCGACAATCTCGGCAATCGCCGGGTGCGTTCGGTGGGCGAGCTGATGGAGAATCAGTACCGCGTTGGGCTGCTGCGCATGGAGCGGGCAATCCGCGAGCGCATGGGCAGCGTCGATATCGACACGGTAATGCCGCACGACCTGATCAACGCGAAGCCGGCGGCAGCGGCGGTGCGCGAGTTCTTTGGCTCGTCGCAGCTCAGCCAGTTCATGGACCAGACCAATCCGCTGTCGGAAGTCACGCATAAGCGTCGTCTGTCGGCGCTTGGACCAGGCGGCTTGACGCGGGAGCGGGCGGGCTTCGAGGTGCGCGACGTGCACCCCACGCATTATGGCCGCATCTGCCCGATCGAGACGCCGGAAGGGCCAAACATCGGCCTGATCAACAGCCTTGCGACCTATGCCAAGGTGAACAAGTACGGCTTCATCGAGACGCCGTATCGCCTGGTCAAGGATGGGCAGGTGCAGGATGGCTGGAAGTACCTCTCCGCCATGGAGGAGGAGAAGCTCGTCGTCGCCCAGGCCGATGCGCCAACCGACGCCAAGGGCAACTTCACCAATGAGCTGGTGTCGGTGCGGCGCCAGGGTGATTTCCGCCTGGTGAAGCCCGGCGACGTGACGGCGGTCGATGTGAGCCCGCGGCAGCTGGTCTCGGTTGCGGCGGCGCTGATTCCGTTCCTGGAGAACGACGACGCGAACCGCGCGCTGATGGGCAGCAACATGCAACGTCAGGCGGTGCCGCTGATCCGCGCCGACGCGCCGCTGGTGGGTACGGGGATGGAGGCTGCGGTGGCTCGCGACAGCGGCGCCACCATCGTCGCCCGGCGCCCCGGCATTGTCGATCAGATCGACGGCGCCCGCATCGTGGTGCGTGCGACCGCGGATGACGGCACCACGCATGGCGTCGATATCTACCGTCTGCGCAAGTATATGCGCAGCAACCAGAGCACCTGCATCAATCAGCGTCCGCTGGTGCGTGTCGGCGACCGCGTCTCCAACGGCGACATCATCGCCGACGGGCCGAGCACCGAGCTGGGCGAGCTGGCGCTGGGGCGGAACGTGCTGGTCGCGTTCATGCCTTGGAACGGCTATAACTTCGAGGACAGCATCCTCATCAGCGAGCGTATTGCGCGTGACGACGTGTTTACGTCCATCCACATCGAAGAGTTCGAGGTGATGGCGCGCGACACCAAGCTGGGTCAGGAAGAGATCACCCGCGATATCCCGAACGTCGGCGAGGAGGCGCTGCGCAACCTCGACGAGGCGGGCATCGTGTATGTCGGCGCCGAGGTGAACCCCGGCGACATCCTGGTCGGCAAGGTGACGCCGAAGGGCGAGAGCCCGATGACGCCTGAGGAAAAGCTACTGCGGGCGATCTTCGGCGAGAAGGCGTCCGACGTGCGCGACACCTCGCTGAAGCTGCCGCCGGGTGTCACTGGCACGATCGTCGATGTGCGGGTGTTCAGCCGCCGCGGCGTCGATAAGGACGAGCGCGCGATGGCGATCGAGCGCTCCGAGGTCGAGCGGCTGGCCAAGGACCGCGACGACGAGCGGGCCATCCAGGAGCGGTCGTTCCTCAACCGGATGCGCGAGAAGCTGTTGAACCGCAAGGCGTCCGGCGGCTTCAAGGGCATCAAGGCGGGCACCATCATCACTGAGGAGGTGCTGGCCGAGCATCCCCGCGGCGCCTGGCGCAACATCGGCGTTGCCGACGACGCGGTCATGGCGGAGATCGAAACGCTGAAGCGCGAGTTCGACGGCGCCGTCCAGGTGCTGCAGGCGCGTTTCGACGGCAAGGTCGAGAAGCTGCAGCGCGGCGACGAGCTGCCGCCCGGCGTGATGAAGATGGTCAAGGTCTTCGTCGCGGTGAAGCGCAAGCTGCAGCCTGGCGACAAGATGGCCGGCCGGCACGGCAATAAGGGCGTCGTCTCGCGCGTGACCCCGGTCGAGGACATGCCGTTCCTTGAAGATGGGACCCACGTGGATCTGGTGCTCAACCCGCTCGGCGTGCCGAGCCGGATGAACGTTGGGCAGATCCTGGAGACGCATCTCGGCTGGGCCTGCGCCACGCTCGGCAAGCAGGTTGGGGAGCTCGTTGAGGAGTATCGCCGTACCGGCGCCCAGCGCGATGCTTTGCTGGACATGCTGAAGGACATCTATGGCGACGAGGTGTTCGAGGCGGAGATTGCGCCGATGAGCACGGAGCAATTGCTGGAACTGTCCGACAACCTGAAGAAGGGCATCCCGATCGCAACGCCGGTGTTCGACGGCGCACGGATGTCCGACATCGAGGGCATGCTGACGAAGGCCGGGCTCAACACGTCGGGCCAGATGTATCTGACGGACGGCCGGACCGGCGAGACGTTCGAGCGCAAGGTAACGGTCGGCTACATCTATATGCTGAAGCTGCATCACTTGGTGGACGACAAGATCCATGCGCGCTCGATCGGGCCATACAGCCTGGTCACCCAGCAGCCGCTGGGCGGCAAGGCGCAGTTCGGCGGACAGCGCTTCGGCGAGATGGAGGTTTGGGCGCTGGAGGCGTATGGCGCCGCCTACACCCTGCAGGAGATGCTGACGGTGAAGTCGGACGACGTGTCCGGCCGCACCAAGGTCTATGAGGCGATCGTGCGCGAGCAGGATACCTTCGAGGCCGGCATTCCCGAGAGCTTCAACGTGCTGGTCAAGGAGCTGAAGTCGCTCGGCCTGAACGTCGATCTCGACACCCGCGCCACCTGATTACCAATCCCGCATCACCCGGCTGCTGGTTTGCACGAATGCTGCAAGCCAGCAGGCCGCATTGGGGTCCCTGACGTATGAACGAACTGATGAAGATTCTTGGTCAGGCCGGTTCGGCCGTGACCTTCGACCAGATCAAAATCCAGATGGCGAGCCCGGAGCAAATCCGCAGCTGGTCATATGGCGAGATCAAGAAGCCAGAGACGATCAACTACCGCACTTTCAAGCCGGAGCGTGACGGCCTGTTCTGCGCGCGCATTTTCGGGCCCATCAAGGACTATGAGTGCCTGTGCGGCAAGTATAAGCGGATGAAGTTCCGCGGCATCATCTGCGAGAAGTGCGGCGTTGAAGTCACGCTGGCGAAGGTGCGCCGTGAGCGCATGGGCCATATCGAACTCGCAAGCCCTGTCGCGCACATCTGGTTCCTGAAGTCCTTGCCGAGCCGCATCGGCCTGATGGTCGATCTGACGCTCAAGGAATTGGAGAAGATCCTCTACTTCGAGAGCTACGTCGTGCTTGAGCCCGGCCTCACCGACCTTAAGCTGCATCAGCTGCTGACCGAAGATCAGCTCATGTCCAAGCAGGACGAGTTTGGCGAGGACGCGTTCCGGGCCGGCATCGGCGCCGAGGCGATCAAGGGCATCCTGCACGGCATCGACATCGACGGCGACAAGGTGACCCTGCGGCAGGACCTGAAGGACACCACGAGCGAGGCCAAGCGCAAGAAGCTCGTGAAGCGCCTTAAGCTGATCGAGGCGTTCGGCGAGAGCGGCGCCAAGCCCGAGTGGATGATTCTGGATGTCGTGCCGGTCATTCCGCCCGAGCTGCGCCCGCTGGTGCCGCTGGACGGCGGCCGGTTCGCGACGTCCGACTTGAACGACCTGTATCGCCGGGTGATCAACCGCAACAACCGGCTGAAGCGGCTAATCGAGCTGCGCGCGCCCGACATCATCGTGCGCAACGAGAAGCGCATGCTGCAGGAGAGCGTGGACGCGCTGTTCGACAACGGCCGTCGCGGCCGCGCGATCACCGGTGCCAACAAGCGTCCGCTCAAGAGCCTGTCCGACATGCTGAAGGGCAAGCAGGGCCGGTTCCGGCAGAACCTGCTGGGCAAGCGCGTGGACTACTCCGGCCGTTCGGTGATCGTGGTCGGCCCCGAGCTGAAGCTGCACCAGTGCGGCCTACCGAAGAAGATGGCGCTCGAGCTGTTCAAGCCATTCATTTACAGCAAGCTGGAGAAGTACGGCCACGCCACCACCATCAAGGCGGCAAAGCGCATGGTGGAAAAGGAGCGTCCCGAGGTTTGGGACATCCTGGAAGAGGTCATCCGCGAACATCCGGTGATGCTGAACCGCGCGCCGACCCTGCACCGCTTGGGCATCCAGGCCTTCGAGCCGGTGCTGATCGAGGGCAAGGCCATCCAGCTGCATCCGCTGGTGTGCACCGCGTTCAATGCGGACTTCGACGGTGACCAGATGGCGGTGCACGTGCCGCTGAGCCTTGAGGCGCAGTTGGAGGCGCGCGTGCTGATGATGTCCACCAACAACATCCTCAGCCCGGCCAACGGCAAGCCGATCATCGTGCCGAGCCAGGACATCGTGCTCGGGCTGTACTATCTGAGCATCGAGACGCCGGAATTCCGGGCGGCGCCGGACACCGCGGTGTTCAAGGAGGGTCCGAACGGCACGCAGGAGCTGGTGCACCCGGCCCCGACCGCGTTTGGCGACGTCGGCGAGATCGAGTATGCGCTGACGGCGAGGGCCATCAAGCTGCACGACAAGATCCGCGCCCGTTACGAGACGGTGGATGCGGACGGCAAGACGGTGCGGCAGATGGTGGTGACGACGCCGGGCCGGATGCTGATCGCCCGCATCCTGCCGCGCAACCCGAACGTGCCGTTCAGCCTGATCAACCGGACACTGACCAAGAAGAACGTGTCCGACGTGATCGACGCCGTGTATCGTCACTGCGGCCAGAAGGAATGCGTGATCTTCGCCGACCGGCTGATGGGCCTGGGCTTCGGCCAGGCGGCAAAGGCCGGGCTGTCGTTCGGCAAGGACGACCTGATCATCCCGGACAGCAAGCCGGAGCTGATCCTGAAGACGCAGAACGAGGTGAAGGAGTTCGAGCAGCAGTATCAGGACGGCCTGATCACCGCCGGCGAGCGCTACAACAAGGTGGTGGATGCCTGGTCGCGCTGCACGGACGAGGTCGCCGGCGCGATGATGAAGGAGATCAGCCGGCAGGAGGTCGGTATCCAAACCAACTCGGTTTGGATGATGAGCCACTCCGGCGCGCGCGGCAGCCCGGCGCAGATGCGTCAGCTCGCCGGCATGCGCGGCCTGATGGCGAAGCCGTCGGGTGAGATCATCGAGCAGCCGATCATCGCCAACTTCAAGGAAGGCCTGTCGGTGCTCGAGTACTTCAACTCCACCCACGGCGCCCGCAAGGGCCTCGCGGATACGGCGTTGAAGACGGCGAACTCCGGATACTTGACCCGCCGGCTCGTCGATGTGGCGCAGGACTGCATTATCGTCGAGAACGACTGCGGCACTGAGCGCGGATTGACCGTGCGCGCGGTGATGGATGGCGGCGAGGTCGTCGCCGGCTTGTCCGAGCGGACGCTGGGCCGAACGACGGCCGAGGACCTGATGGACGCGGTGACAGGGCAGATGATCCTGCCGCGCAACACGTTGATCGAGGAGCCGGAGGCCGACCTGATCGAGAGCTCGGGCGTCGAGGCGGTGAAAATCCGCTCGGTGCTGACCTGCGAGAGCCGGGTCGGGGTGTGCGGCATGTGCTATGGGCGCGACCTCGCCCGCGGCACGCCGGTCAACATCGGTGAGGCGGTCGGCGTCATCGCCGCGCAGTCCATAGGCGAGCCCGGCACGCAGCTTACGATGCGCACCTTCCACATCGGCGGCGCTGCCCAGCGCGGCGCCGAGGTGAGCAGCGTTGAGGCCAGCCATGACGGCACGGTGCAGGTGAAGAACCGCAACGTCGTGCAGAACAGCCAGGGCTTCCCGGTGGTGATGTCGCGCAACTGCGAGATGGTGCTGTCGGACGAGAAAGGGCGGGAGCGCGCCCGCTTCCGGGTGCCGTACGGCGCCCGGCTGCTCGCCGACGAGGGTGCTGCCGTTCATCGCAATGATAAACTGGCGGAATGGGACCCCTATACGCTGCCGATCATCACCGAGCGGGCGGGATCGGTTGAGTATCTCGATCTGTTGGACGGCGTCACGATCGTCGAGCGGATGGACGAGGTGACGGGCCTCACCTCACGCGTGGTGGTGGACTATAAGCAGCAGGCAAAGGGCGTCGATCTGCGGCCGCGCCTGCAGCTTAAGGATGCGGCTGGCGAGGTGCTGCGGCTGCCGAACGGGGCAGAGGCACGGTATTTTCTCAACCCTGACAGCATCCTGTCGGTGGAGAACGGAGCCGTGGTCGCGGCCGGCGACGTGCTGGCGCGTATTCCGCGTGAGGGCAGCAAAACCCGTGACATCACGGGCGGTCTGCCGCGGGTGGCCGAGCTGTTTGAGGCGCGGAAGCCGAAGGATCACGCCATTATCGCCGAGATGGACGGCCGGGTGGAGTTCGGGAAGGACTACAAGGCGAAGCGCCGGGTCATCGTGAAGAACGACGAGACCGGCGAGGACACCGAGTATCTGATCCCGAAAGGCAAGCACGTCAGCGTGCAGGAGGGCGACTTTGTCCGCCGGGGCGACCCATTGGTGGACGGGCCGCGCGTGCCGCATGACATTCTGAAGGTTCTGGGTGTCGAGGCGCTGTCGGACTATTTGGTGAACGAAATCCAGGACGTTTACCGGCTGCAGGGCGTGAAGATCAACGACAAGCACATCGAGGTCATCGTCCGGCAGATGCTGCAGAAGGTGGAGATCTTGGAGCCTGGCGATACGACATACTTGTCGGGCGAGCAGGTGGACCGCCTGGAGTTCGAGGCGGAGAACGAGAAGCGGCTGAAGCTTGAGGAGCGTGCGGCGACGGCGATGCCGGTGCTGCAGGGCATCACGAAGGCCAGCCTACAAACCCACAGCTTCATCAGCGCGGCGTCGTTCCAGGAGACGACTCGCGTGCTGACCGAAGCTGCGACGGCAGGTAAGGTCGATAACCTGTTGGGCTTGAAAGAGAACGTGATTGTTGGGCGCCTGATCCCGGCGGGCACCGGCAGCGTGATGAACCGGCTGCGGGCGGTGGCGGCTGGACGTGATCAACAGCGGCTGCGGCCTGAGCTTCCGGCGATCACGGACCGTACAGCGGCAGAGTAACCCTGCTTTGGCTTGATTATTGGAGGCGGCGGTGCGTGCATCGCCGCCTCTTGTTTTGGCTGACGTGACTTTGGCTTAGAGGCTTGACTAAACCCAGGCGTGGACGTAGGTATCGCGCCCTCGACCAACCCCAACGTCTGCGGGGCAGTCGTCGCTTGAAAAGAAACGTGCATGGTGCCGCTGCCGGTTTCGGGGGCCAAGGCCAAGCATCCATGGGTTCCGCGCGGTCAAGTGTCCGTAGCGGTGCGCTTTGTTTCTGGGAGGCGACGCAGCCAAGCTGGTTGGGGCGGACCAGATAAGGATCGGAAGACGCGTATGCCGACCATCAACCAACTGATTGCCAATGGGCGCGAGCCCGCTGCAAAGCGCAACAAGGTGCCGGCGTTGCAGGGTTGCCCGCAGAAGCGCGGCGTCTGCACCCGCGTCTATACGACGACGCCGAAGAAGCCGAACTCCGCATTGCGTAAGGTTGCCAAGGTGCGCCTGACCAACGGCTATGAAGTCGTGAGCTATATCCCTGGTGAGGGCCACAACCTGCAGGAGCACAGCGTCGTGCTGATCCGCGGTGGCCGCGTCAAGGACTTGCCCGGCGTGCGTTATCATATCCTGCGCGGTGTGCTGGATACCCAGGGCCTGCCCAAGCGTCGTCAGCGCCGTTCGCTGTATGGCGCCAAGCGGCCGAAGTAAGAGGAGCGGGCCATGAGCCGACGCCGCCGCGCGGTCAAGCGCGACATCCTGCCGGACGCCAAGTTCGGTGACATCGTCATCACGCGTTTTATGAACGCGCTGATGTATGACGGCAAAAAATCTGCCGCTGAGGGCATCGTTTATGGTGCGCTCGACGTGATGAAAAAGCGTGGGGGCAACGCGGCCGATCCCGTCCGTATGTTCCATGAGGCTTTGGACAACGTAAAGCCCGCTGTTGAGGTCCGCAGCCGCCGGGTCGGTGGCGCGACCTATCAAGTGCCGGTCGAGGTGCGTACCGAACGGCGTCAGGCGCTGGCGATCCGCTGGCTGATCGACAGTGCACGCAAACGTGGCGAGCATACGATGGAAGACCGGCTATCGAACGAGCTGATGGATGCGGTCAACAACCGTGGCTCGGCGGTGAAGAAGCGTGAGGACACTCATCGGATGGCCGAGGCGAACAAGGCGTTCAGCCACTATCGCTGGTAAGACTTTCAGCCACTAACGACTGCAACCCAACCTGCCCCCCAATCCAGATTGACCGGCGGGCGACGGAGATACGACGATGGCCAAGGCGAAATTCGAACGTAACAAGCCGCACTGCAATATCGGCACCATCGGTCACGTGGACCACGGTAAGACGTCGCTCACGGCTGCGATCACCAAGATCTTGGCGAAGACCGGCGGTGCGACCTACACCGCCTATGACCAGATCGATAAGGCTCCGGAGGAGCGCGCCCGTGGCATCACGATCTCGACCGCGCATGTCGAGTATGAGACCACGAATCGTCATTACGCCCACGTCGATTGCCCTGGCCACGCCGACTACGTGAAGAACATGATTACCGGTGCTGCGCAGATGGATGGCGCGATCCTGGTGGTGAGCGCTGCCGATGGCCCGATGCCGCAGACGCGTGAGCACATCCTGCTCGCCCGCCAGGTTGGCGTGCCGGCGCTCGTCGTGTTCCTGAACAAGGTTGATATGGTCGATGACCCGGAGCTGCTTGAACTGGTGGAGATGGAGGTGCGCGAGCTGCTGTCCTCCTATCAGTTCCCCGGCGACGATATCCCCATCATCAAGGGTTCGGCGCTGATGGCGTTGGAAGACAAGAACCCGGACCTCGGCGAGAAAGCCGTGCTGGAGCTGATGGCGGCGGTCGATGCCTACATTCCTCAGCCGGTGCGTGCGACCGAGCGGCCGTTTTTGATGCCGATTGAGGACGTGTTCAGCATCTCGGGCCGTGGCACCGTGGTGACGGGACGCATTGAGCGCGGCATCGTCAACGTGGGCGATGAGGTCGAGATTGTTGGCATAAAGAACACGGTGAAGACGATCGTCACCGGTGTCGAGATGTTCCGCAAGCTGCTGGATCGCGGTGAGGCCGGCGACAACATCGGCGCCCTGCTGCGCGGCACCAAGCGTGAGGACGTCGAGCGCGGGCAGGTGCTGGCAAAGCCCGGCAGCATCACGCCGCACACGCAGTTCAAGGCCGAGGCATACGTGTTGACGAAGGAAGAAGGCGGTCGCCATACGCCGTTCTTCACCAATTACCGTCCGCAATTCTACTTCCGCACCACGGACGTGACCGGTGTGGTGCAATTGCCCGAGGGCACCGAGATGGTGATGCCCGGCGACAACGTGTCGATGGATGTCGAGTTGATTGCGCCGATTGCCATGGACGAGGGTCTGCGCTTCGCCATCCGTGAAGGCGGCCGGACTGTCGGTGCCGGCGTCGTCGCAAGCATCACCAAGTAATTCCGCAATCGGCATCGCGAAGCTGGCCAGTGATCTTGGATAGATAGTACTATGGACAACCAGAACATCCGCATTCGCCTGAAGGCGTACGATCACCGCGTGCTGGACAACAGCACGCGGGAGATCGTGAATACGGCGAAGCGTACGGGTGCGCGGGTTCGCGGGCCGATACCACTGCCGACGCACATCGAGCGGTTCACGGTGAACCGTTCGCCCCACGTGGACAAAAAGAGCCGTGAGCAGTTCGAAATCCGGACGCATCGCCGGCTTCTCGACATCGTCGAGCCCACGCCGCAGACGGTGGACGCGCTGATGAAGCTCGACCTCGCCTCCGGTGTGGACGTCGAGATCAAGCTGTAGGACTCGGCCAATGCGCACTGGATTGATTGCGAAGAAGCTGGGCATGACCCGGATCTTCAAGGATGACGGTACCCATGTGCCGGTGACTGTGTTGCACCTGGATCAGGTGCAGGTGGTGGATACAAGGACACAGGAGCGGGACGGCTATACGGCCATTCAGCTTGGCTGGGGCAAGGCGAAGGTTAAGAACGTCACTGACCCCAACAAGGGTCATTATGCCCGGGTCAAGGTCGAGCCAAAGATGCGTTTGGTCGAATTCCGTGTGGCGCCCGATGCGCTTCTGGAGTCCGGCCAGACCTTGACCGCGGCCCATTTCGTGGTGGGACAGAAAGTCGATGTTTGCGGCATCACCAAGGGCAAGGGGTTTGCCGGCGCGATGAAGCGCTGGAATTTCCGCGGCCTCGAAGCCAGCCACGGCGTTTCGGTCAGCCATCGTAGCCACGGCTCCACGGGCAACCGACAGGATCCGGGTAAGACGTTTAAGAACAAGAAGATGGCTGGTCATCTTGGCGTCGAGCGTGTGACCACGCTGAATGTGGAAGTTGCGGGTATCGACGCCGAGAAGGGCCTGATCATGATCCGTGGCGCCGTGCCGGGCTCAAAGGGTGAGTTTGTGCGCATTCGCGATGCAATCAAGAAGGTGCGTCCGAGCGAGGCGCCCTATCCGGCGTCGATCTTGGCGTCTCCTGACGCTCAATCTGGCGAACCGGCTCAGCCGCAGGAGACGGTGTGATGCAGATCGACGTCAAAACGCTCGATAACGGATCTGCGGGCTCAGCTGAGTTGCCCGATGTGTTGTTCGCTGCCCAGCCGCGCCGGGATATCATCGCCCGAGTAATACAGTGGCAGCTCGCCAAACGGCGGGCTGGGACGCACAAGACCAAGGGCATGGGCGAAGTGTCTGGCACCACACGCAAGCCTTATAAGCAAAAAGGCACTGGCAATGCACGGCAGGGCAGCCTGCGCGCACCGCAGTTCCGCACCGGCGGCGTGGTGCATGGGCCGGTTGTCCGCAGCCATGCTTTTGATCTGCCGAAGAAGGTGCGTCGTTTGGGATTGATCAGCGCGTTGTCGCTGAAGCAGTCTGAGGGCAAGCTGATCGTGCTGGACAGTGTCGGTGGCCTCACCGGCAAGACCAAGGACCTCGTCATTAAGATGAGGGCGCTTGGATGGACCTCGGCATTGGTTGTGGATCACACGGTTGACGCGGCCTTCCTACGTGCGAGCGCCAATATTGTTGGACTGGACGTGCTGCCGACCATTGGCGCCAACGTCTATGACATTATCCGGCATGACATGCTGGTGGTCACGACGGCCGGCGTTGAAGGTCTCAAGGAGCGGCTGTCATGAGCGTAAACCAAGTCCATGTCGCCCGGCGCCGTGCAGCGACGATGTCGCGTGAGGCGATGTTCGAGGTGATACGCAGCCCGGTCATCACTGAAAAGGCGACGGCGCTGTCGGAGAAGGGACAGTTCGTGTTCCGGGTGGCGATCGATGCGACGAAGCCGGAGATCAAGGCGTCGGTGGAGGCACTGTTCAGTGTCACCGTGACCTCGGTCAATACACTGGTGCAGAAGGGCAAGACGAAGCGCTTCAAGGGTCGTCCTGGCGTTCGGTCGGACGTGAAGAAGGCATATGTGCAGCTCGCCGAGGGACAGTCGATCGACATGTCCACCGGCCTAAGCTAGCGCCGGGATAGCAAGCGATGGCACTCAAGCAATTTAAACCGGTTACCGCGAGCCTGCGCGGGACGGTGCTGATCGACCGCAGCGAGCTCTGGAAGGGCAAGCCGGTCAAAACACTGACCGAAGGCAAGAACAAATCCGGCGGCCGTAACAATCATGGTCGGACGACGTCATTCTTCCGCGGTGGCGGCCACAAGCAGTCTTATCGCCACGTCGATTTCAAGCGCCGCAAGTTCGACATTGCGGCGACTGTGGAGCGGTTGGAGTACGACCCGAACCGGTCGGCATTCATAGCTCTGATCAAGTATGACGACGGTGAGCTTTCCTACATCATCGCGCCGCAGCGGCTGCGCGCCGGCGATAAGGTGGTGGCCGGACTGCGTGTAGATATCAAGCCCGGCAATGCGATGCCCATGGCGGCGATCCCCGTCGGCACCATCATCCATAACGTAGAGATGAAGCTGGGTGCCGGCGGTAAGATGGCCCGGGCTGCGGGAACCTACGCGCAGTTGGTCGGCAAGGATGCTGGTTACGCGCAGGTCAAGCTGCAGTCGGGTGAGTTGCGCATCGTGCGAGCCGAGTGCATGGCGACTGTTGGAGCCGTGTCGAATCCGGATAACCAAAACCAGAGCATCGGCAAAGCCGGCCGTGCCCGGTGGATGGGTCGCCGGCCGCATAACCGCGGTGTCGTGATGAACCCCGTTGACCATCCGCACGGAGGCGGCGAGGGCCGCACTTCGGGAGGCCGTCATCCGGTGACCCCATGGGGCAAGCCGACCAAAGGATACAAGACTCGGGTCAACAAGCGCACGGACAGCATGATCATTCGCCGGCGTCCGAAGGGGAAGCACTGACCATGGCGCGTTCCGTATGGAAGGGTCCGTTCGTGGACGGTTACCTGTTGGGCAAGGCTGAGGCCGCCCGGGGTTCCGGCCGCAATGAGATCATCAAGATCTGGTCGCGCCGTTCGACAATTCTGCCGCAGTTCGTCGGGCTGACGTTCGGCGTCTATAACGGTCATAAATTCCTGCCGGTGCAGGTCTCGGAGAACATGGTGGGCCACAAGTTCGGTGAGTTCTCGCCGACGCGGACCTTCACCGGGCATTCATCCGATAAGAAGGCGAGGCGGGGCTGACATGAGTAAGCCAAAAACCCCACGGGCTTTGCCGGAGCATGAGGCGCAATGCGTCGTGCGCAACATCCGCATCAGCCCGCAGAAGCTCAATCTGGTGGCCGGGCTGATCCGTAACCAGCCGGCCAGTAAAGCCGTCGCGACGCTGACATTCAGCAAGCGGCGGATTGCGCATCAGGTCCGCAAGGCGTTGGAAAGTGCAATCGCGAACGCAGAGAACAACCACCAGCTCGACGTGGACCGTCTGGTCGTGACGCGGGCCGAGGTGGGCAAGTCCATCGTCATGCGGCGCTTTATGGCGCGTGGTCGTGGCCGGGCGTCGCGCATTGAAAAGTGGTTCAGCCACCTGCGCATCGTGGTGTCAGAGCAGCAGCAGGCGCCCGAGACGCCGGCGACACAGCAAAGGGCGGCATAGGCCATGGGTCACAAGGTCAATCCGATCGGGCTACGGCTCGGCATCAACCGCACTTGGGACAGCCGCTGGTATGCCGGTGCGGATTACTCGAAGTTGTTGCTCGCCGACCTGGAGCTGCGTACGCATCTGCGGGCCAAGCTTGCTGGCGCTGGCGTATCGCGCGTGGTGATCGAGCGCCCGGCAAAGAAGCCGCGCGTCACGATCTATGCGGCGCGGCCGGGCGTGGTCATCGGCAAGAAGGGCCAGGATATCGAGGTGCTTCGCAAGGAGCTGGCGAAGATGGCCAAATCCGAGGTGTCGCTCAACATCGTCGAAATCCGCAAGCCGGAGATCGACGCAGTGCTGGTGGCCGAGAACATCGCGCAGCAGCTGGAGCGGCGTGTGGCGTTCCGTCGGGCGATGAAGCGGGCTGTGCAGTCGGCGATGCGGCTGGGCGCTCAGGGCATACGGATCAACTGCGGAGGCCGGCTTGGCGGCGCAGAGATCGCGCGGACCGAGTGGTATCGTGAGGGCCGAGTCCCGTTGCACACGCTGCGCGCGGATATCGATTTCGGCACGGCGACCGCAAAGACGACGTATGGCACGTGCGGCGTGAAGGTTTGGATCTTCAAGGGCGAGATCCTAACCAATGATCCGCTGGCGCAGGATCGTCGCGCCGCCGAACAGGCGCCGCAGCGCTAAGAGGATTTTGCACCATGATGTCTCCTAAGCGGACGAAGTACCGCAAGGCCCATAAGGGCCGTATCCATGGGCTGGCCAAGTCGGGCACGAGCCTCAACTTCGGTGCATTCGGCCTGAAGGCGCTTGAGCCTGAGCGGATTACTGCGCGCCAGATCGAGGCCGCTCGCCGGGCAATCACGCGGTCGATGAAGCGCGCTGGTCGTGTGTGGATCAGGATGTTCCCGGACGTGCCGGTTTCGCAGAAGCCTGCCGAGGTCCGCATGGGTTCCGGCAAGGGCAGCCCGGAGTTCTGGGTGTGCCGGGTCAAGCCGGGCCGCATCATGTTTGAGATCGATGGCGTAGCGCCGGAATTGGCACGCGAGGCGCTGACGCTGGGCGCGGCCAAGCTGCCGATCCGCACTAAGTTCGTGACCCGGCTCGGAGAGGCCTAAGATGACCAAGCCAACCGATATCCGTGCCAAGGGTGCGGACAACCTGCCGGGTATGTTGCTCGACCTGCGTAAGGAGCAGTTCAACTTGCGCTTCCAGCGTGCGACGGGTCAGACCGAAGGCGTGGGCCGGGTCCGGCAAGTACGGCGCGACATCGCGCGCGTGAAGACCATCATGTCGGAGCAGAAGCGGTCCGCCGCCAGCTCCGCGAAATCCTGAGAGGAGTAGGGCGATGCCAAGGCGCGTCCTGACCGGGCGAGTGACAAGCGACAAGATGAACAAGACCATTACGGTCTTGGTCGAACGTCGTGTCATTCACCCGCTGTATAAGAAGTTTATCCGGCGTTCGAAGAAGTATGCGGCGCATGACGATACGAACATGTGCAAGATCGGCGATACCGTCCGTATCGAGGAGTGTCGGCCGATCAGCAAGCGGAAGACCTGGCTGCTGATGGAGCGAAATGGCGAGGCAGTGCCACCGCCGCCGGGCTTCTCGTTTGCAGTGCGGACACCGCACGCCAAGGATGTCGTGATGACCGCGCCCGAGGCCGAGCCGGCCGCCGAACAGGCACAGGGCTGAGGAGCGGATAGATGATCCAGGTCGAATCCAATCTCGAGGTCGCCGACAACTCCGGCGCTCGCCGCGTGCAGTGCATCAAGGTGCTGGGCGGATCGAAGCGCAAGACGGCGTCGGTCGGTGACGTGATTGTGGTGTCCATCAAGGAAGCCATTCCGCGCGGTAAGGTCAAGAAGGGCGATGTGCATCAGGCGGTCATCGTGCGGACGTCGTTCCCGGTGCGCCGCGCCGATGGCAGCGCAATCCGCTTCGACCGCAATGCGGCGGTGCTGATCAACAAGCAGCAGGAGCCGATCGGCACTCGTATCTTCGGACCGGTGGTGCGTGAGTTGCGCGGCCGGAAGTTCATGAAGATCATCTCGCTCGCGCCTGAGGTGCTGTGATGACTGCGCGAATCCGCAAGGGCGATACGGTCGTCGTGATCACCGGCTCGGACAAGGGCAAGCGCGGCGAGGTGCTGCGCGTGCTGCCCAAGGACGAGCGAGCGGTCGTGAAGGGCGTGAACATCGCCAAGAAGCACACGAAGCCCCAGGGCATGGGACAGCCCGGCGGCATCATCGAACAGGAAGCGACCATTCACCTGTCGAACGTGATGCTGGTGGATCCGAAGACCGACAAGCCGACGCGCGTCGGGTTCCGGGTGCTTGACGATGGCCGCAAGGTGCGCGTCTCGCGACCGGGCGGCGCAGTGATCGAGGGCTAAAGTCATGAGCGAAACGACGACAGAGACACCGGCCCGCGTTGTGCGTGAGCTGCCGCGGATGCAGCAGCGCTACAACTCGGAGATCAAGGCCAAGCTGCAGCAGGAGTTCGCCTACAAGAACCCGATGCAGGTGCCGAAGCTCGAGAAAATCGTCATCAACATGGGGGTCGGCGAGGCCGCCGGTGACCAGAAGAAGCTGGACGCCGCACTCGGGGAACTGATGCTGATTGCCGGGCAGAAACCGGTGAAAACGCTGGCAAAGAAGGCGATCGCCGGGTTCAAGATCCGCGAGGGCCTACCGATCGGCTGCAAGGTGACGTTGCGCAAATCGCGTATGTTCGAGTTTCTGGACCGGCTGGTGACTATTGCATTGCCGCGGGTGCGCGATTTCCGTGGCATTCCAGCCGGCAAGGGCTTTGACGGCCGCGGCAACTTCGCCATGGGCTTGAAGGAACAGATCATCTTCCCGGAGATCGATTACGATAAGGTGATCGACGTTCGCGGTATGGACATCGTGTTCGTGACGACCGCGAAGACGGATGCCGAGGCGAAGGCCTTGCTGCGGGCGCTCGACGTGCCGTTCGCCGCCTGAGCCAGATTTCAACGCGTTTGGAAAACCGCTGCCGTCCGAAATACGGGCGCAGCAGGTTCCGAGGAGTATAGCAGATGGCCAAGACATCAGCGGTAAACCGCAACCTCAAGCGGGAACGCATGGCGTCCCGCGACAAGTCGAAGCGGGCCGATCTCAAGGCGCAGGTCATGGACCGTACCGCGCCGGTTGAGGAGCGCTTCGAGGCGACCATGAAGTTGGCGCAGCTTCCGCGTAACGGCGCCGCGGTGCGCGTACGCTTGCGTTGCGCGTTAACGGGGCGGGCTCGCGGCAACTACCGGAAGTTTAAGTTGTCCCGCAACATGCTGCGTGCGCTGGCCAGTTCTGGTCAGTTGCCCGGCATGGTCAAAGCAAGCTGGTAAGGGGACGGCGCCATGTCGATGTCCGATCCGCTGGGTGATATGATCACCCGTATTCGCAACGCACAGCGCAGTCGGCATACGGCGTGCGTGGCGCCGGCGTCCAAGCTGCGTGCGAATGTGCTCGAAGCGCTAAAGCGTGAGGGCTTCATTCGCGGCTATACGGCCGAGGAGCTTCGTCCCGGTGTGGCGCAGCTTCGAATCGAGCTGAAATACAGTGAGGGCGAGCCGGTGATCAAGGAGATCACCCGCGTCTCCAAGCCGGGCCGGCGGGTATACTCCAAGATCAAGGAACTGCCGCGAGTTTATGCCGGACTGGGTGTCTCGATCCTGTCCACGCCGCGCGGCGTGCTGAGTGACGGTGAGGCGCGCGCTGCCAATGTTGGCGGCGAAGTCTTGTTCCGCGTCTTCTAAGGGGGGCACAGGATGTCTCGTGTAGGCAAGTATCCCGTCGCGGTTCCGGCCGGCGTCGATGTGGCAGTGGTGAACCGGGTCCTGACCACCAAGGGCAAGCTCGGTACCATGTCGCTGCCGTTGACCGATCACGTCGATGCGGTGATTGAAGGCAATCAGGTCTCGATCATCCCACGCACCAATGAGAGCCAGGCGCGGATGATGTGGGGGACCACGCGTGCGCTGCTGGCGGCCATGGTTCAGGGCGTGTCGGTTGGCTATACCAAGACGCTGGAGATCACCGGCACCGGGTTCCGGGCCAGCGTGCAAGGCAAGAACCTGGTGATCAACCTCGGCTTCTCGCATGACGTAGTGTATCCGGTGCCGGACGGCATCACGATCACGACGCCGCGTCCGACCGCGATCACTCTCGCCGGGGTCAGCAAGCGTCAGGTGGGTCAGGTCGCGGCCGAAATCCGCAGCTTCCGTCCTCCGGAGCCCTATAAGGGCAAAGGTGTGAAGTACCGAGGGCGAGCAGATCCGGCGCAAGGAAGGCAAGAAGAAGTAACATGAGCGCTCCACAGGATCTCAAGACCCGGCGTCGCGAGCGGCTTCGCTACCAGCTTCGGCAGAAATCGGCCGGGCGCCCGCGGCTGTCGGTGTTCCGTTCCGGCAAGCATATCTATGCCCAGGTTATTGACGACGCGACGCGCGTGACGCTCGCAGCGGCGTCAAGCCTTGATAAAAGCTTGCGTGAGGCGTTGCGGACGGGCGCCGACAAGGACGCCGCGACAGCGGTTGGCAAGCTGGTCGCCGAGCGGGCCATGGCGGCGGGCGTGACCAAGGTCGTGTTCGATCGCGGCGCCTATTTGTATCACGGCCGCGTCAAGGCGCTGGCCGACGCTGCCCGCGAAGGCGGGTTGGCGTTCTAAAGGAATAAATCATGGCACGTGAAGCAAGGGATGGCGGCCGTGGTGGTCGCGACCGGGACCGCGACCGGGACGGCGATGACCTGATCGATAAGCTGGTCACCATCAACCGGGTCGCGAAGGTGGTGAAGGGCGGCCGGCGGTTCGCGTTTGCGGCGCTGGTGGTCGTGGGTGATCAGAAGGGCCGGGTTGGATATGGTGCCGGCAAGGCCCGTGAGGTTCCCGAGGCCATCCGCAAGGCGACCGAGCGGGCAAAAAAGACGATGATTCGCGTGCCGATGAAAGAGGGCCGCACCTTGCATCATGACGTCGAAGGCACGTTTGGCGCCGGGCATGTGGTGTTGCGGTCCTGCACGGCGGGCACCGGCATCATCGCCGGCGGTCCGATGCGTGCGGTGTTCGAGACGCTCGGCATCGGCGACGTGGTCGCGAAGTCGCTTGGCAGCCGCAACCCGCACAACATGGTCAAGGCGACTTTTGCAGCTTTGCAGCGCTGCGCCAGCCCGCGTAGCGTCGCGGCCCGGCGTGGCAAGAAGGTGTCAGACATCCTCGGCAAGCGCGACGCCGCGGTGGAGGGCGCAGATGTCTGATCCCGTTAAGACGACGAGGAAGGCGACGGTCCGGTTCACCCAGATTGCGTCCGGTCTTGGGCGCAAGAAGGACCAGGTGCAGACGCTTGCCGGCTTAGGTCTGGGCAAGATACGTCGCACGCGTGAACTGGAAGATACGCCAGCAGTACGTGGGATGCTGCGCAAAGTCGCGCATCTCGTGCGAGTGGAAGAGCGGTCATGAAGCTGAATGAAATTCGGGATAATCCCGGGGCGCACCTGAAGTCTAAGCGTCTTGGCCGCGGCATTGGCTCTGGTAAAGGCAAGACGTCGGGCAAAGGCGTGAAAGGTCAGAAGGCGCGCGAAGGCGTGGCGCTGAATGGCTTTGAGGGCGGCCAGTTGCCGATTTATCGACGTTTGCCGAAGCGCGGCTTCCACAATCTGTTCCGTAAAGAGTATGCGCCGGTTAATCTTGGGGCGATCGACAAGGCTTTGGCTTCTGGCCGCTTGGCGCCGGATCAACCGATCAACGCAGAGATCTTGCGTGCGGCGGGACTTGCACGATTGAACAAGGTGGACGGCGTCAGGCTTTTGGCGATGGGGGCGATTAGCCGGCCGATAACAATCACCGTGTCGGGTGCGTCGGTGGCGGCGATTGCGGCGGTCGAGGCGGCTGGCGGGTCAGTAACGGTTTCGGTGTCGGCTGCACCGGCCGAGGCGTCAAATACGTCTCCAGTTTGATCGTCAAATAGCCGCTTGCATCGCTATGCCGCCGAGCGGCACAGTATGCGGCAAAAGCGGTGTTCCTGATCGAGCGGAACGGCTTGAGGGCATCGTAACTTAGGGGAGGGAGTTCCCATGGCCTCAGCGGCCGAGCAGCTTGCTGCGAATTTAAACCTCGGCACGCTGGGTAAGGCCACCGAGCTCAAGTCTCGTATTTGGTTCACCCTTGGTGCGCTGCTGGTATATCGGATCGGAACCTACATCCCGGTCCCCGGCGTTGATGCCTCGGTCATGGGTGAGATGCTGGCGCAGCACGGTGGGGGCATCCTGGGCATGTTCGACATGTTCAGCGGCGGCGCGCTCGGCCGGATGACGGTGTTCGCGCTCAACATCATGCCTTACATCAGCGCGAGCATCATTATCCAGCTGATGTCAGCCGCCGTGCCCACGCTTGAGACCCTCAAGAAAGAGGGTGAGAGCGGACGTAAGAAGCTCAATCAATATACACGATATTTGACTGTACTGATTGCTTTGGTGCAGTCCTATGGCATTTCCGTCGGACTGGAGGGGATGCACGGCAATTTCGGGGCCGCTGTCGTTGATCCCGGCCTGTTCTTTCGGGTGTCTTGCGTGATCACCCTGGTCGGCGGCACGATGTTCTTGATGTGGCTGGGTGAGCAGATCACCGCGCGCGGCGTGGGCAATGGCACGAGCCTTATTATCTTCGCGGGCATCGTCGCAAACCTGCCGCATGCCTTGGCCAACCTTCTGGAGCTTGGCCGGACCGGGGCACTCTCCCCCGTGTTCATCCTGCTGTTCATCGTGATCGCAGCGGCGGTGATCGCTTTCGTGGTTTTCATGGAGCGGGCGCAGCGCCGGGTGAATATACAGTATCCGAAGCGCCAAGTCGGTCAGCGGATGTTTGGCGGCGACAGCACGCATATGCCGCTGAAGGTGAACACCGCCGGCGTGATCCCGCCGATTTTCGCAAGTTCGATCCTGTTGATCCCGGCGACGGTCGCTGGGTTCTCGCAAAACAACCCAAGTTCCTGGCTGTCGTGGATCGGGCAGAAACTCGGCCATGGCGAGCCGCTCTACATGCTGGCCTATGCCGGCATGATCATCTTCTTCTCCTATTTCTATACGGCGGTCGTGTTCAATCCTCAGGAGACTGCGGATAACCTCAAGAAGTATGGTGGTTTCATTCCGGGAGTACGGCCCGGCTCCAACACCGCAGATTATTTCGATACGATCCTGGCCCGTCTCACGACAGTGGGCGCCATCTATCTTTGCGTTGTCTGTCTGTTGCCGGAGATCCTCATCAGCCGCTACGGCGTGCCATTCTACTTTGGCGGGACCAGCTTAATGATTATCGTGTCTGTGACCATGGATACGGTGACGCAGATCCAATCGCATCTGCTGGCACACCAGTATGAAGGGCTGATCCGAAAGTCGCGCGTGAAGGGCCGTGCCCGATGAACCTGATCGTCTTGGGACCACCGGGTGCCGGCAAGGGCACTCAGGCCAAGCGTTTGGAGCAGCGGCATGGCATCGCGCAAATCTCGACAGGCGACATGTTGCGGGCCGAAGTGAAGGCAGGCACTGAAATCGGCCAGAAGGCCAAAGCGGTGATGGAGTCCGGGCAGCTTGTCTCGGACGAACTGATCATCGCGATGCTGGAAAGCCGCATTCAGCAGCCTGATGCTGCGCGTGGGTTCATTCTGGACGGCTTCCCCCGCACGGTGCCCCAGGCCGAGGCACTGGACGCCATGCTGAGCCGTGCCGGCATGCGTCTTGACGCGGTCATCGAGCTTAAGGTCGATGATGCCGCTTTGGTCGATCGGATCGCCGGACGTTTCACCTGTGCCAAGTGCGGCACCGGCTATCACGACAGTTTTCGAAAGCCGCATGTGGAAGGCACATGCGACGTCTGCGGCAACCATGAGTTCGTCCGGCGCGCGGATGATCGACGGGAGACGGTGGCGGCTCGGCTTGAGGCTTACCATACGCAGACGGCCCCGATCCTGCCGCATTATCGTGATCACGGTCGTCTGGTGACGCTCGACGGCATGTCTGACATGGATGCTGTCTCACAGGAGATCGAGGCGGTGCTTGCGCGGATCGCGTGATAAGCTCTCACAAGAAGTTGATGATATCGCATTGACTTGCATGGTGGGTTGCGTATAGTCCGCGACCTTCATCCTCGCGGTTCGTGGATGTGTACTTGTGCATTTTTATTGGTCTCCAGCGCGGTTGCGAGCAGAGACCTTTCAAGACCCTGACTGCATGCGGTGCTCCGCAGGGCGTTAGGGCGACGAGGAGTTACTAGCTTGGCCCGTATTGCCGGTGTGAATGTTCCGACTAACAAGCGGGTGCTGATCAGCCTGCGTTACATTTATGGGATTGGCCCATCGAATGCCCTCGATATCTGCAAGCAGCTCGGCATTCCGGAGGAGCGCCGTGTCAACCAGCTTTCGGACGATGAGGTCCTGCGTATCCGTGAGTTGATCGACCGGGACTATCGCGTTGAGGGCGACCTGCGGCGCGAGGTGGCAATGAACATCAAGCGGCTGATGGATTTGGGCTGCTATCGTGGGCTGCGGCATCGCCGGGGCTTGCCGGTGCATGGGCAGCGCACCCACACGAACGCCCGCACCCGCAAGGGCAAGGCTGTTGCGATCGCCGGCAAGAAGAAGGTCACCAAGTAGCCGCAATGCGGTTTGACTTGTTTGCCGCGGACGCGGCGCAAAGAATTGCCGGAGCTTCGGCGCAAAGGTTTGCCGCGGATGCGGTGCAAGAACTGATAGGATCATATTGATGGCGAAGCCCGCCTCTTCGCGTCCCCGCAAAAAGGAACGCAAGAACATCATCGCTGGCGTGGCCCATGTCGCCGCGACGTTCAACAACACGATGGTGACGATCACCGATGCTCAGGGCAACACGATCGCCTGGTCATCAAGCGGCATGCAGGGTTTCAAGGGCAGCCGGAAGTCCACGCCTTACGCGGCGCAGGTCGCAGCCGAGGATGCGGGCAAGAAGGCTCGTGAACACGGGATGGAGACGCTGGAGATCGAGGTAAGCGGCCCCGGTTCCGGACGTGAAAGCGCGTTGCGGGCATTACAGGCTGTCGGTTTTGCGATCACCGCGATCCGGGACATGACGCCGATTCCGCATAACGGCTGTCGTCCGCGAAAGCGTCGCCGGGTCTAAGCCGTCCGCTTCGCGTTTTGATACGGCGCCATCGATGGATGGCGCCGCTCATTCTGCTTGGAGATGATCCGTGGTCATCCAACGTAATTGGCAATCCCTCATCAAGCCGGAAAAGCTCGACGTCGAGCCCGGCTCCGATCCCCATCGCATCGCGACGGTCGTCGCCGAACCGCTGGAGCGTGGTTTCGGCATGACGCTCGGCAACGCTGTGCGCCGCGTGTTGCTCTCATCATTGCAGGGCGCCGCGGTGACTGCCGTGCAGATCGTCGGTGTGCTGCATGAGTTCAGCAGCATTCCTGGCGTGCGGGAAGATGTGACCGACATCGTGCTCAACATCAAGCAGTTGGCGCTGCGGATGCACGGTGAGGGTCCGAAGCGCATGGTCCTGACCGCCACTGGCCCTGGCGAAGTCACGGCCGCGAAGATCCAGACTGGTTCCGACATCGACGTGATGAACCCTGAACTGGTCATCTGCACTTTGGATGACGGCGTGAAGCTCGACATGGAGTTCACCGTCAATCTCGGCAAAGGCTATGTTCCCGCCGCCAGCAACCGGCCGGAGGACGCGCCGATCGGCCTCATTCCGATCGATGCCATCTACTCGCCGGTGAAGCGCGTGTCCTACAAGGTCGAGCCGACGCGCGTCGGGCAGGTGACCGACTATGACAAGCTGCTGCTGCAGGTGG
The DNA here is from genome assembly GCA_963850595.1 of uncultured Alphaproteobacteria bacterium. Taxonomy (GTDB): domain Bacteria; phylum Pseudomonadota; class Alphaproteobacteria; order Acetobacterales; family Acetobacteraceae; genus CAHJXG01. The sequence goes on from CAWKLS010000002.1 coordinate 749,628, forward strand.
AAACCAACGGTGCGGTGACACCGGAGGACGCAGTGGCCTTGGCCGCGCGCATTTTGCAGGATCAGCTGCAGCTCTTCATTAACTTCGATGAGCCGCAGTTGGCCCGTGCGGATGATATTCACGACGACCTGCCATTCAACCGCAACCTGCTGCGCAAGGTTGACGAGCTGGAGCTGTCGGTACGTAGCGCCAACTGCCTGAAGAACGACAACATCGTCTATATCGGCGACCTCGTGCAGAAGACCGAGCAGGAGATGCTGCGGACGCCGAACTTTGGCCGCAAGTCGCTGAACGAGATCAAGGAAGTGCTGACGGCGATGGGCTTGGCGCTTGGCATGAGCGTGTCAGGCTGGCCGCCGGAGAACATCGAAGACCTGGCCAAGCGGCTGGACGAGCCGTTTTAAGGCATAAGCCGTTTCAAGCGTTGAGAGAGTAGGAGCTGCGCCATGCGCCACGGTGTTTCCGGCCGCAAACTAAATGTCACCTCGAGCCACCGTCTCGCCATGTTTCGCAACATGGCCGTGGCGCTGATCAAGCACGAGCAGATTACTACGACGCTGCCCAAAGCGAAGGAGCTGCGTCCGGTCGCGGAGAGGCTGATCACCTTGGGTAAGCGGGGTGGCCTGCACGCACGGCGTCAGGCGCACGCACAGCTCCGCGACGACGTGATCGTCGCAAAGCTCTTCTCCGCACTCGCTGACCGCTACCGGACCCGCCCGGGTGGCTATACCCGCGTGCTGAAGGCCGGCGTGCGTTATGGCGATGCGGCCGACATGGCGGTGATTGAACTCGTGGACCGCGACCCGGCCGCCAAGGGCCAGGATAGCGGCCCGCGGCCGGATCTGCTGGACGACGAGGAACAGCAGGCCGCCTAAGCCCGTTTGACATGCCCGCCATGTTGCGGCGGGCATATTACGGATGCCTCGCATCCGAAGGCCGGTCGCATTACCTCCACCCCTATGACCCGGTCTAATTCGCATTCGGCAGATCTATTCGGATCGTCCACGATCGTCGCGTCTAGCCAGCCCGGGCCGCTTGCCGAGCAACTGCGTCCGGCGACGCTTGATGATGTAGTCGGTCAGCCGCATCTGATCGGTCCAGAGGGCACGCTCACCCGCATGCTGGCGCGCAATGCGCTGGCGTCGTTGATCTTGTGGGGACCACCCGGCGTCGGCAAGACGACGATCGCACGCCTGCTCGCGGAAGCTGCCGGACTGCATTTCACGGCATTATCGGCGGTGTTCTCCGGGGTCGCGGACCTCAAGCGCGTGTTTGAGGAGGCTGCCCGGCGTCGTCAGGCTGGCGGTCGCACGCTGTTGTTTGTGGACGAGGTGCATCGCTTCAACCGCGCCCAGCAGGACGGCTTTCTACCGGTCGTCGAGGATGGAACGGTCGTTCTGGTTGGCGCCACGACCGAGAACCCATCGTTTGCCTTAAACGGCGCATTGCTGTCGCGCTGCCAAGTCTTGGTTTTACGCCGTCTCGACGACGCAGCCTTAGAGCTCTTGTTAGACCGTGCGGAACGCCTCGCCGTCCGGTTGCTGCCCGTGGCGCCTGAAGCGCGCGGGACCTTGCGGGCGATGGCGGACGGCGATGGGCGTTACCTGCTCAATATGGCCGAGCAGTTGCTGAGCCTGCCGGACCAGCCGCCGCTGGATTCGGTGGCGCTGGCCGAAGTGATCGGGCGCCGGGCTGCGCTTTACGACAAGGACCGCGACGAGCATTTCAACCTGATCTCCGCGCTGCATAAGTCGTTGCGCGGCTCGGATCCCGACGCAGCGCTCTATTGGTTTGCCCGCATGGTCGCGGGCGGCGAGGACGCGCGCTATGTCGCCCGCCGCCTGGTCCGTTTCGCGTCGGAGGACATCGGCATGGCCGACCCGGCGGCGCTGCTCCAGGCGATGGCGGCGTGGGAGGCCTATGAGCGGCTGGGCAGCCCAGAGGGCGAGCTGGCCATAGCGCAGGCCATCGTCTATCTCGGCACCGCGCCAAAATCGAACTCCTTGTATGCTGCGTCTAAGCAGGCGGCGGCTGCGGCGAAGGCGACCGGCAGCCTGCCACCGCCAGCCCATATCCTGAATGCGCCGACCCCGCTCATGCGGGATCTCGGCTATGGCGAGGGCTACGCCTACGACCACGAAGCGGAGGACGCGTTCTCTGGTCAGGACTATTTCCCGCATGGGCTCGAACGGCCAGTGTTCTATCGCCCGGCGGATCGCGGGTTCGAGCGCGAGGTAACGCGGCGTTTGGACCACTGGGCCAAGCTGAGGCAGGAACGCCGTCAATGAATATGTTAGTGCAGACCCGCGCCGTGACGGAGGATGAGGCCGACCTGCGGCTGGACCGCTGGTTCCGCCGGCATTTCCCGGGCGTGACCCAGGGCGCCATCCAGAAGCTGTGCCGCACCGGGCAGGTTCGCATCGACGGCAAGCGGGCGGACGCCGGTACCCGTTTGGCGCCGGGTCAGGCCGTGCGGGTGCCGCCGCTGCCGCCGGCCGCCGAGCCGCCGCCGGTCGTGCACGTGTTCAACCCTGACATCGCCCGCGAGCTGGAGCGCATGGTGCTGTATCGGGACGACACCCTGATCGTGCTGAACAAACCACACGGCCTGGCGGTGCAGGGCGGCCCCGGCATCGTCCGGCATCTGGACGGCATGCTGGACGGGCTGCGCACCGGCAGCGAGCATCGGCCGCGGCTGGTGCACCGGCTGGACCGCGATACCTCAGGGGTGCTGGTGCTGGCGCGCACGCCGGGCACGGCCGCGAAGCTCGCTGCAGCATTCCGCGGCCGGGACGTGCAGAAAACCTACTGGGCGGTGGTGGCCGGGCGTCCGGTGCCGGTCGAGGGGCGCATCGACATGCCGCTGCTGCGCTACACCGGGCCGCGCGGCGAACGCAGCGTGCCGGCGACGCGCGACGACAAGGAGGGGCTGCGGGCGGTGACCGACTATCGGACGCTCGATCATGCCGGGCAGAAGCTGGCGTGGCTGGAGCTGTCGCCGATCACCGGGCGGACGCACCAACTCCGGGTGCACAGCGTGGGGATCGGCACGCCGATCGTGGGCGACGTGAAATATCACGAACCCGACCAGAACGGCGCTGGGTCGGCGCTGGTCGAGGGCCTGTCGGACAAGCTGCATCTGCACGCCCGCACCCTGGACCTGCCGCATCCGATGGGCGGGCGGCTGGTGGTCGAGGCCGAGCTGCCGCCGCATATGCGCGAGAGCTTCAAGACCCTGGGCTTTCATGCCGGCCCGGCGCAGGCGCCCGTGCGGCGATGACATCCCGCTGATGTCACCCCGCTGATGTCACAACGACGCCGCATCAGGCTGATCGCCGCCGCAATAATCGTGCTGTTGCCCGTGGCAGTAGTTGCGGCATTCGCGACGCTGTTCGACGCCGAGGCGCTGAAGGCCCGGGTGGCGGATGCGGTGAGGCGTTCCACCGGGCGCGAGCTGGCGATTGCTGGACCGATTGGTCTCACCTGGTCGCTCGTGCCCACGATCGCGCTCAGCGACGTGGCGTTGTCGAACCCGCCCGGCATGTCCCGCCCGGCGATGGCGAAGGTGGCGCGCATCGAGGCGCGGCTCGCTTTGCTGCCTTTGCTGTCGCGCCGGGTGGAGGTGCGCGGCATCACCCTGATCGGGCCGGACGTTCTGCTGGAGCGGGACGCGGCGGGCCGGCCAAACTGGCAGTTCACCCCCGTCACTGCGCCGGCCGCGAGCCCAGCACCGGTGTCTGTGCCGACAGCACGGATGCAGGTTGCGGTCGATGCCGTGCGTATCCGTGACGGCTGGGTTGGCTGGCGCACCAAGACGGGCGTCGCGGAGCTGCTGGCGCCGATGCTCACGGCCGCGGCGGCTGGGCCAGATAAGCCTGTCGCGCTGTCAGGCACGCTGTCGCTCGGCGGCGTTGCCTTTGAGTTGACGGGGGTGACGGGACCGCTGGCGGCGATCAACGCTGTGTCATGGCCGCTGCGCGTGGCATTGCAGGGTGGCGGCATGCAGGCTGGCGTGGACGGGACGCTCGGATCGGGCGGGCGTGAGTTCGATCTGCCGGTATCGGCACAGGTTCCGGACCTGACGGCATTGGGCGGTCTCACTGGGCTGGCGCTGCCGCCGTTACGTGACTTGACGGCCAGCGTGCGGGCATCGACGACGGACAAGGGCGACTTGGCGCTGCGGGGACTTCGGCTCGCTTCGGCGCAGGGGGACGTATCCGGCGACCTCACGCTAGGACGGACGCCGCGGCCAGCGCTACGGGGGACGCTGGTGTCGCAACGGCTGGACCTCGACGCACTGGCGATCCGGCGTGCGCCGGTGGTTCCCGCAAACCCAGCGCCTCCTCCGCCGGGAGAGCCTAGCTCGCCGGCAAAAGCGCCCGGCGCCGTCCTGCCCGGCCGGATGCTGTCGGACCGAAGGCTGCCGTTTGAGCTGCTCCGACGAGCCGATGCCGACCTGCACGTGTCGTTGAACGAAGTTAAATGGCGCGGCGTGTCCTACCATGCCGTCAACGGCCAACTGTCGCTGCAGGATGGCCGGCTGCGGCTCGACCCGCTGCAGGTTCAGGCGCCCGGGGGTGCGATGCATGCGACGGTGCTGGCGGACGCCGCCGCGCCGGTGCCAACCGTGACCATTGGGCTGCAGGCGCCCGGCATTGCGGCCGGGCCATTGCTCGCGGCCTTCGGAGCGCCGGCCAGCATGGCGGGTCAGGTCGATGCCGATCTGCAGCTGCACGGCTCCGGCGATAATGCACGCGCGATCGCGGCGTCGCTCGATGGCCATCTGGGTTTGGCGATGGTGGATGGCGATCTGGACAATGCGTGGCTCGCCGGCTTGCTCGGCGATGCGCTGCGTGGACTGCCGGTGGAACTGGGTGGGCGGAGCGCGGTGCGCTGCCTCGCCCTGCGGTTCGACGCGACCGCGGGCCAGGCGGCGGTCCGGGCGATGCTGCTGGACGCCACGCGCCTGCATCTGGAGGGTGAGGGCGGAGTGAGCCTGGCAGACGAGACGCTCGACCTGCAGCTTCGCGCGCGCGTGCGGCTGGGCAGCACCTCGGTAGCGGTGCCGGTGCACCTGACCGGACCCTGGCGCGCGCCCCGGCCGCAGGTGGCGGCGGGCGGGCAGGGCGCGCTGGTGATCGGCGCGACGCCCGGTCCGGATGCGTGCCCGGCGCAGCTCGCGGTGGCGCGCGATGGCCGGCCCGGACCGATTCCGGCGGCAACAACGGCCGCGGCTTCGCGTAACATGAAGCCGGCCGATTTGCTGCGCAGCCTCTTACGATAAGGGATACGGACGTGCTTCGTTTTTGGGACACCGCCACCGTGGCGCCGACCGAGGGCGGCTTCGCTGTGCTGCTTGACGACAAACCCATGCGCATTCCAGGCGGCGCGCCGCTGATAATCGCTCCCCCGGCCTTGGCCCAAGGCATAGCCGCGGAGTGGCAGCGAGCCGGCGGCGCGAAGGGCGGTGCGATGTCGATGGAGGACGTGCCGCTCACCCGGCTGGCCGGCACCGCGCAGGACCGCATCGCCCCTGACCCGGCGCCGGTCGCCGCGGCCCTAGCGCAATATGCGGAGTCCGATCTGTTGTGCTATCGCGCCGAGCATCCGGTGGCGCTGGTGGTGCGGCAGGCCCATGCCTGGCAGCCCTGGCTGGATTGGGCGGCGCAAACGCTCGGCGCGCGGCTGCAGGTGGCCACGGGCATCATGCACCGCCCGCAGGATCCAGATGCGCTCGACGCGGTACGGCGGGCGATGGCCGGGCAGTCCGTACTCACGCTCGCGGCGCTGAGCATCGCCGTGCCGTTGCTGGGCAGCGCGGTGCTGGGTCTCGCGCTGGCGGAGGGCGCGCTGGACGCCGCGACCGCGCATGAGCTGGCGAGCCTTGATGAACTGTTCCAGGTGTCGGCATGGGGTGAGGACTCCGAGGCCGCCCTGCGCCGGCAGCGCGTCGCGGAAGACATAGCGCTGGCCGAACGGTTTATTCGTCTCAGCCGCTAGAGCTTTTTCCGATCGAAGTGGATCGGAGAAAAGCTCTAGGCTTTTGTTTCAACAAGCATCTTTGTCCAATCGAAAGAGCAGATCGATCGGACGATGCTCTAACGCTCCGCTGCCAAACGACCGCAAGAACCGGAGTGCGGCGACACTGCGCTGCCGCCATTTTGGCGCCCTCAAGCAGGAGCATGGAAATGGCAAGTCGCGACGCGCCAGGGCCGGTGATGGGTGGAGCAGAATGGGCCATGCTGCTGGCGCTTGCGGTGCTCTGGGGCGGCTCGTTCTTCTTCAACGGCGTAGCGGTGTGCGAGCTGCCCTCGCTCACGCTGGTCTGGCTGCGGGTCGCTGTGGCGGCCATGACCCTGCAGCTGGCGCTGCGCTTGCTCGGGCAGCGGATGCCGCGCCAGCGGCACGTCTGGGCAGCGTTCTTCGGCATGGGGCTGCTCAACAACGTGCTGCCCTTCGTGCTGATCGTCTGGGGCCAGCATCGGATCGCGAGCGGGCTGGCCTCGATCCTAAACGCCACCACGCCGCTGTTCACCGTGCTGGCCGCGCATGCCGCAACCTCCGATGAGAAGCTGACCCCGTTGAAGGCGGCCGGCGTCGGCATCGGTTTTGCTGGCGCTGCCGTGATGATCGGCGCCGACGCGTTTGGGGGCCTTGGCACGGGCGTGCTGGCACAACTCGCATGCCTGGCCGGGGCGCTTTCCTACGCGCTTGCCGGCATTTTCGGACGCCGGTTTCGGCGCATGAGAGTGACGCCGCTCGCCACCGCAGCCGGCCAAGTCAGCGCCTCCACTTTAATGCTGCTGCCGGTAGATGCTGCTGGTGGACCGCCCTTGGGAGCTGACGATGCCGCACGCTGCGACTTGGGCAGCAGTGCTCGGGGTGGGGCTGCTGTCCACCGCGCTCGCCTACGTGCTGTATTTCCGCGTACTCGTCACGGCCGGCGCCACCAACCTGCTGCTGGTCACCTTCCTGATCCCGGTCAGCGCCATCCTGCTCGGCGTCCTCGTGCTGCATGAGACGTTGCTGCCACGGCACATTACCGGCATGGCGCTGATCGGGGCAGGCCTGGCGTTCCTCGACGGACGCCTGCCGCGAGTGCTGCTGCGGCGGGTTAGGACCGCTGCTTAAGAGCTTTCCAGCTTCAGCACCAAGGTTCTGAAATCTGCATCCGGGTCGAGAAGATCGTCCAGCGTAATCGCGTGGACCTTCAGATGACAGATACACTCGTTTCTAAACAGTGGCCCCACCCTCGCCAAACACCTCGTCCCACGCCGCCCGCAGTGCCACGTCCGCGTCGGCCATCGTCACCGGTAAACCCAACGCCTGCAGGCTGGTCACGCCGTGCTCCGGGATGCCGCAGGGCACGATCCCCGTGAAATGCCCAAGGTCAGGCTCCACGTTCAGCGCCACGCCATGCCAGCTCACCCAGCGGGTGACGCGGACGCCGATGGCGGCGATCTTGGCCTCGCTGCCCGACGCTGGGTCCGCGACCCAGATGCCGACCCGGCCCTCCCGGCGTTCGCCCCGCACGTTGAAGCGGTCCAGGGCGCGGATCAGCCAGTCCTCCAGCCCGTGCACGAAGGCGCGAACGTCGCGCGGTCGGACGTTGCCGTGCGGGTGCGTCAGGTCCAGCATGACATAGACGGTGCGCTGGCCGGGCCCGTGATAGGTCCATTGCCCGCCGCGCCCGGCGGCGAATGTCGGAAAGCGGTTGGGCTCGGCGAGGTCGCACGGTTTGGCGGAGGTTCCGGCGGTGTAGAGCGGCGGATGCTCGACCAGCCAGACTTGCTCGCCGGCGTGCCCGGCGCGGATCGCGTCCACACGGGCCTGCATCGCCGCGAGCGCCGCCGGATAGGGCAGCAGCCCATCCTCGATGCGCCAGTCAAGGGTGCAGAGCGGATCGGGCGCAGTTGAATCCAGCGGCGTCATCCGCTATACGCCCGGCACTGGGCACGGCGAGCCGTTCCCGGCACGATGCGGTCGTGGCGAAATGGTAGACGCGCAAGCTTGAGGTGCTTGTGGGGGAAACCCTGTGGAAGTTCGAGTCTTCTCGACCGCATTCTTGTGCATCTGTGATTGACCCACCCCTGCATTGCCTTCCCGCAGCGTCCGGCTAAACCTCACCGTGAGCGGATAGTCTATTTGGTGGATCGATTCACCTAACGCTTGAAAGCCAGGCGTCAGGATCGAACCACCAGGGAGCAAGTGGCGATGGACGAGGATTTTCGTAAGGCAGCGCTGGACTACCACCGGCTGCCCCGCCCCGGCAAACTGGCGATCGAGCCCACCAAGCGCATGGCGACGCAGCGCGACTTGGCACTCGCCTATTCGCCCGGCGTCGCGGCGGCGTGCGAGGCCATCGTCGCCGATCCCGACGCCGCCCGCGACCTCACGGCGCGCGGCAACCTCGTCGCGGTGATCTCGAACGGTACGGCGGTTCTCGGGCTCGGCAACATCGGGGCGCTCGCCGGCAAGCCGGTTATGGAGGGCAAGGCCGTCCTGTTCAAGAAGTTCGCCGGTATCGACGTGTTCGACATCGAGGTGGACGCCGCCGACCCCGACCTGTTCGTGAGCGTGGTGGCGGCGCTGGAGCCAACGTTCGGCGCCATCAACCTCGAGGACATCAAGGCGCCCGAGTGCTTCGAGATCGAGCGCCGGCTGCGCGCCCGCATGGGCATCCCGGTGTTTCACGACGACCAGCACGGCACGGCGATCATCGTGGCCGCCGCGGTGCGCAACGGGCTGCTGCTGCAGGGCAAGCGGCTGGAGGAGGTCCGGCTGGTGACGAGCGGCGCCGGGGCGGCGGCGCTGGCCTGCGTGGATTTGCTGGTGGCGATGGGCCTGCCGGCCGCCAACGTGACGCTGACGGACATAAAGGGCGTCATCTACGCCGGCCGTGATCCCGATATGGCGCCCAACATGGCCCACTACGCGTGGCCGACGGACGCGCGCCGCTTGCCGGACGTGCTGGCCGGGGCCGACGTGTTCTTGGGGCTTTCGGCGCCGAACGTGCTGAAACCCGAATGGCTGCACTTGCTGGCCGACAAGCCGTTGATCCTCGCTTTGGCCAACCCCGATCCGGAGATCATGCCCGGCTTGGTGCGTGAGGCGCGGCCCGACGCCATCGTCGCCACCGGGCGCAGCGACTTCCCGAACCAGGTCAACAACGTGCTGTGCTTCCCTTTCATTTTCCGCGGCGCGCTGGATGTAGGGGCCAGCGAGATCAATGAGGCGATGAAGGTCGCCTGCGTCGAGGCCATCGCCACCCTGGCCCGGGTGGAGGCGAGCGAAGTGGTCGCGGCGGCCTATGGTGGCGCGGCGCCGGTGTTCGGACCCGAATATATCATCCCAAAGCCGTTCGACCCGCGGCTGATCCTGCAGATCGCCCCCGCCGTCGCCGCCGCCGCGATGTCGAGCGGCGTGGCACGACGTCCGATCGCCGACTTCGCCGCCTATCGCCGCGACCTCGAGAAGTTCGTGTTCCGCTCCGGCCAGCTCATGCGCCCGGTGTTCGAGGCCGCGCGCCAGTCGCCGCAGCGCATCGTCTATGCGGAGGGCGAGGACGAGCGGGTGCTGCGCGCCGTGCAGACCCTGTTGGATGACGGTATCGCGCAGCCGATCCTGCTCGGCCGCCGGGCGGTGATTGCGTCCCGGGTGCGCGACATGGGACTGCGGATGAAAATAGACGAAACCGTCCGCGTGCTCGACCCGGCCGAGGACCGGGCGGTGTTCGATCCGCTGGTCGATGCCTATCAGCGCATGGTCGGGCGGCGTGGCATGCCGCCCGACGCCGCGTCCCGCCGCTTGGACCGGCGTCCGACGGTCGCGGCGGCGATGCTGCTGCAGGCTGGCCAGGCGGACGCGGCGATCTGCGGCGGCACCGGCGATTGGTGGCGGCACATGCAGTATTTGATGCCGATCGTGCCGCGGCGGCCGGAGGTGTCGCGCATCTTCGCGCTGTCCTGCCTGATCCTGCAGAGCGGCGCGCTGTTCATCTGCGACACGCATATGAACCTCGACCCCACGGCGGCGCAGATCGCCGAGATGACGGCGTTGGCGGCCGACGCGGTGCGGGCGTTCGGCCTGGTGCCGAAGGCGGCGCTGCTGTCGCATTCGAGCTTCGGTTCCAGCAACTCGGTGACGGCGCGCAAGATGCGTCATGCCCTGGCACTCATCCGGTCGCAAACGCCGGAGCTGGAGGTCGATGGTGAAATGCATGCGGACGCGGCGCTGGTCGAGAGCCTGCGTGACCGAGCGGTGCCGGACAGCCGGTTGAAGGGCACGGCGAACCTGCTGGTGATGCCGGGACTGGACGCGGCGAACATCAGCGTGACCCTGCTGAAGGCGGCCGCTGACGGCCTGCCGATCGGGCCGCTGCTGCTCGGCACGTCCCGGCCGGTGAACGTGCTGGTGCCCAGCGTGACCGCACGTGGCATCGTGAATGTGAGCGCGGTGGTGGCGATGGATGCGGCCCGGCGGGCGGCGGCCGGGTGACGACGTGATCCTGGTTGGGTTGGGGCTAGGCGCGCTCGGGCTATTGCTGTGGGCGGCGAATGCGTTCTCCCGCGCCAATATTGCCTCGCTGAAGGCGTTGCTGGCCTGGGTGGTGGCGCTGGGCGGCCTGGCGCTCGGCACGATGCTGCTGTTGACCGGCCGGGGTGCCACTGCGATCGCGGCGGCGGTGTTCCTGGGCCCGCTCGCCTGGACCTGGTGGCAGGAGGCGCAGGGTAAGCCGTCCAACACTCGTCCGGATCAGATAAGGCGGGGCAAGATGGGGCGGGCCGAAGCGCTCGAAGTCCTGGGCCTGACCGACCCAGTGTCGGACGCGGATGTGCGTGCGGCCTGGGTGCAGCTCATGCGGGTGGCGCATCCGGATGGCGGCGGCTCGCATGGCCTGGCGGCGCGCGTCAACCAGGCGCGAGATGTGCTGCTCAAGGGACGTTGATTGGCGCGGTTTGTAAGATTTGCACGTCTTGCCGCCCCGGATTGGCCGTGGCAACGTTTCATTCGGGCTGGAAATCGTCTAGTGGCGCGCAACCACAACCAAAACGGATCGCACCCACGTCATGAAAAAGCTGCGTAAAGCCGTCCTACCGGTTGCCGGCCTGGGCACTCGCTTCCTGCCGGCGACCAAGGCCATGGCCAAGGAGATGCTGCCGATCGTGGACAAACCGCTGATCCAGTATGCGATCGAGGAGGCACGGGCGGCGGGGATCGAGCAGTTCTGCCTGGTCAGCGGCCGCGGCAAGACCGCGCTGATCGATCATTTCGACGTCGCTTATGAATTGGAGGCGACGCTGCGGGAGCGCGGCAAGACCGATATGATCGCGATGCTGGACGGCATGAAGGTGCCGCCGGGCTCGATTACCACGGTGCGCCAGCAGGTGCCGCTGGGCCTTGGTCATGCCATCTGGTGCGCTCGCGCGTTCATCGGCGATGATCCGTTCGCCATCCTGCTGCCGGACGACTTGGTGCTGAGCGACACGCCTTGCTTGAAGCAGCTTGCGGACGCCTACGCGGAGACCGGCGGCAACGTGGTCGCGGTGACCGAGGTCCCGCACGAACAGACCAACAAATACGGCATCCTGCGGGTCGGGCACGACGATGGACGTCTGGTCGAGGTGCTGGGCCTGGTGGAAAAGCCTGAGCCGGCGGACGCGCCGAGCAACCTGTCGGTCATCGGCCGCTATGTGCTGCTGCCCGAGGTCATCGAGTTCTTGTCGCAGATGGAGCTCGGCGCCGGCAACGAGGTGCAGCTGACCGACGCGATGGCCAAGATGATCGGCCACACCCCGTTCCACGGATTGCGCTACGAGGGAAGGCGGTTCGACTGCGGCGACAAGATCGGCTTCCTTGAGGCGCAGATCGCTTTCGCGCTGAAACGGCCCGAGCTGGCGCCGGCAGTGCGTGAGTTCATGAAGCATTATCAGGACGCGGTATGATGAGTTTCAAGCATAGTTTCGACCCCACGAGCCTGCGCGAATACGACATCCGCGGCGTCGTTGGACGCACCCTGCATCCGGCGGACGCCTTCGCCATCGGCCGCTGCTTCGGCAGCGTCGTGGCGCGCGCGGGAGGGCGTATAGTCGCGGTGGGCTATGACGGCCGGCTGTCCTCGCCCGAGCTCGCGGCGTCGCTGGTGGACGGCCTCAAGGCGAGCGGCATGGAGGTGCTGCGGGTTGGGCGCGGGCCGACGCCGATGCTCTACTTCGCGGCGACGACGCTGAACACCGACGGCGCGGTGATGGTGACCGGCAGCCATAACCCGTCGGACTATAACGGCTTTAAGATGATGCTGGGCAAGCGCGCGTACTTCGGCGCCGACATTCAGACGCTGGGCCGCATGGCGGCGGCGGGCGACGTGGTCGAGGAGACGACCGGCTCCGACCGCGCGGTGGACGTGGCGGACGACTACGTGGCGCGCCTGATACAGGACTGGGACGGCGGCGACCGGCAGCTGCGCGTCGTGTGGGACAACGCGAACGGGGCCGCGGGCGAGGTGCTCGCTCGGCTGCTCAAGGTGCTGCCGGGCCACCACACCGTGCTGAACGCCGAGATCGACGGCCGCTTCCCGGCGCACCACCCGGACCCGACGATCGCCCGCAACCAGGAACAGTTAATGGCGGCCGTGCGCGAGCAGGGTGCGGACCTCGGCATCGGCTTTGACGGCGACGCGGACCGCATTGGCGTGGTGGATGGCGGCGGCGGGATGCTGGTCGGCGATCAGCTGATGGTCGTGCTGGCGCGCGACGTGCTGCGCACCCATCCGGGCGCCACCATCATCGCCGACGTGAAGGCGAGCCAGGTGCTGTATGACGAGATCGCCCGCGCCGGTGGCCAGCCGCTGATGTTCAAGACCGGTCATAGCCTGATCAAGGCGAAGATGGCCGAAATCTCGGCTCCATTCGCCGGCGAGATGTCGGGCCATATCTTCTATGCCGACCGCTGGTATGGCTTCGATGACGCGCTGTATGTCGCCGTGCGCCTGCTGGGCATCGTGGCCCGCATGGACAATACATTGGAGTCGGTGCGTCTGGCCCTTCCGCAGGTGGTGAACACGCCCGAACTGCGCTTCGACTGCGACGACACGCGCAAGTTCGAGGTTGTGCAGGAGGTCGCGGCCCGGCTGCGCGCCGCCCGTGCCGACCTGAACGATATCGACGGCGTGCGGGTCTTGACCCCTGATGGCTGGTGGCTGCTGCGCGCCTCGAATACGCAGGCGGTGCTGGTCGCGCGGGCCGAGGCGCGGGATGCGGCCGGGCTCGAACGGCTGAAGGCGGCGTTGGTCGAGCACTTGCTGGCGTCGGGCCTGGCGGCGCCGGATTTCTCCGGGAACAACGCCGGGCACTAGCCCTTGGTAGCGGTGGTGGAGCCTGCGGCGGATGACCTCGTGCTGCGGGTTCCATCACACGCTTTCACTACCCGGCCGCCTGTGCTGCGCAACCGTGCGCTGGTGCCGGCGGCGGCGCTTGACGCGATGTCCTACGCCTGGAACAGCCGCGACTATGCTGCGCGCGACGTGACGATGCACCGGATGCGGGACGTCTATGTGCTCGGCGAGGGATTGGTCTTCGACCGCAACCTGGCCGTGGTCCGTCCGAGTATCACCCAGCATTCACCCGCTGAGATCGACGCGGCGGCGGCGCAGCTTCAGGCTGCTGTGGCGGCGGGCGGCATCCCGGTCCTGGCTGGAATCACGCTGCTCTGCGCCAAGCGGGGAGCGGTGAATTACGGGCACTGGATGTACGAGATGCTGCCGATCGCCTGGCTGGGTCGCGTGCAGCTTCGCGCAGGCGAGTGGCGGGCGCTGGTGCCGTGGGCAGAGGGGCGGCTCGCGGCGGTGATCCGGGACGCGCTCGCGCTGCTGGAAGTGCCGCCCGGCCAGGTCGTGATGGCCGCGTTCACCCCGCAGCGGGTCGAGGAACTGCTGATCGTCGAGGGGCTTACGGCGCATGGGGGCTACATCTCGCCCTTAGTTATCGACTGCCTGGCCGAGCTTGGGCAGAACATTGCGCCGGCCGCCGCGACCCGCCTCTGGGTCAGCCGCATCGGCGATAGCCGCAGCCTGTGGAACGAGGCGGAGCTTTGCGCCGTGCTGGCCGGGTCCGGCTGGACGGTGTGCCGGCCCGGCGGGATGCCCTTGCGCGAGCAGATCGGCCTGTTCAAGGGTGCGCGGCATATCGCCGGCGTCATGGGCGCCGGGCTGACCAACCTCGCCTTCGCAGCACCCGGCGCCCGCGTCACGAGCTTTGCGCCGTCCATGATGCCGGAAATCTTCTTTTGGCTGCTATCCGAGCTATGTGGCCACGACTACATCGAAGTCCGCGCGCCGCAGGCCGTGAAGCAGGTCGGCCTCAATCCGTGGGACGGGTCGCTGGTGCTGGGCCTACCGGATCTCCTAGCATATCTGGCGTAACCGGAAGGCTCTATCTATGCTGCAATCACCCCCCGCTCAGCCCGGCATGCGCGAGGACGAGGTCGATACCCCGGCGCTGCTGATCGACCTCGACGCTTTTGAGCACAATCTGGACCGTATGGCGGACCTGCTGCGTCCTACCGGCGCTCGCCTCCGCGCCCACGCCAAGACGCACAAATCGCCTGTCGTGGCGCATCTGCAGATCGCCCGCGGTGCAGTCGGCCAATGCGTGCAGAAGGTCGCGGAGGCCGAGACGCTGGCATGGGGCGGCGTGCCCGACATCCTGGTGACCAACGAGGTCGTGGGCGAGGCGAAGCTCGCGCGCCTGTTGGCGCTGTCCCGCATCGCGCGGGTGGCGGTCTGCGCCGACGATGCCTCCAATGTCGCCGGGATCGAAGCGGCGGCGGAGGCGGCTGGCCAGCGGATGACGGTGCTGGTTGAGATCGACGTCGGCATGCGGCGCGCCGGCATCGCCCCGGGTCCGGACGCGGTGGCGCTGGCGGCGCGCATCGCTGCCTCGCCGCACCTGATTTTCGGCGGGCTGCAGGCATACCACGGCAGCGCCCAGCACATGCGTTCGGCTGTGGAGCGGGGCCAGGCGGTTGGCCAGGCGGTGGAGGACGCGCGCCGCACCGTGGAGCAGTTGCGCCAGCGCGGCCTCGACTGCCCTATCGTCGGTGGCGCCGGGACCGGCACCTTCGAGATGGAGGCGGCGAGCGGCGTGTATAACGAGGTCCAGTGCGGCAGCTATTGCTTCATGGACGCGGATTACGGCCGCAACCAGGACGGCGTGTCCGGGGGCTTTAAGCCGGCGCTGTTCGTGCTGGCGACGGTGATGAGCGCGGCGCGGCCGGGCCTCGCGGTGCTGGACGCCGGGCACAAGGCGGTGGCGGTGGATAGTGGGTTTCCCTTGATTTGGCAGCGGGACAGCGTGCGCTACACCGGCGCGTCGGACGAGCATGGCAAGCTGGAGTGGGGTGCGGAGACGAGCGGGCCGAAGCTTGGGGAGAAGCTGCGGCTGGTGCCGGGCCATTGCGACCCGACGGTGGACCGGTTCGATTGGTATGTCGGCGTGCGCGGCGGCCGGGTCGAGTGCCTGTGGCCTATCGCGGCGCGCGGCGGCTTCGCATGACGCGGCGCGCATGACTGGCGCGCACCGGTCGCTCGGCTCGCTGATCGAGCCCGGCCAGCGGGTAAGGCATCCCGACCGGCCGGATTGGGGCGTGGGCCAGGTGCAGTCCGCCGTCGGCGACCGCATCACGGTCAACTTCGAGCATGCCGGCAAGGTGCTGGTGAACGCCGCGGTCGTTGCACTGGATATCGTGGACGAAGATGACGGTTGAACCCAAGGTCGCCAGGCCCGACACTATGGAGATGATCGATCCGTTTGGCCGCGCCATCACCTATCTGCGGGTTTCCGTCACCGACCGGTGCGACCTACGCTGCGTGTATTGCATGTCGGAGGACATGACCTTCCTGCCCAAGGCCGACGTGCTGTCGCTGGAGGAGCTGGAGCGGCTATGCGTCGCGTTCATCCGGCTCGGCACCAACAAGATCCGCATCACCGGCGGCGAGCCATTGGTCCGCAGGGACGTGCAGACGCTGTTCCAACGGCTGGGGCAGCGTTTGGGCCAGGGCCTCGATGAGCTGACGCTGACAACAAACGGGACGCAGCTCACCAAGCACGCCGAAGCGCTGTATGCGGCCGGGGTGCGCCGGGTGAATGTGAGCCTCGATACGCTCGACCCGGCGCGGTTCGCCGCGATCACCCGCTGGGGCAAGATCGAGAAAGTGCTGGACGGCATCGCGGCGGCGAAGGCGGCCGGGCTGCACGTGAAGGTGAACGCCGTCGCGCTGAAGGGCGTGAACGAAAACGAGATCGATGACATGCTGGCCTGGTGCGGTGGGCAAGGGCATGATCTGTGTTTGATCGAGACGATGCCCATGGGCGACATCGGCGGTGACCGCACGGACCAATATCTGCCGCTGTCGCTGGTGCGCGGCCGGTTGCGGCAGCGCTGGACGCTGCAGGACACCAGCTACCAGACCGGCGGTCCCGCCCGGTATTACGACGTGGCTGAGACTGGCACCCGGATCGGCTTCATCACGCCGATGACGCATAATTTCTGCGAAAGCTGTAACCGCGTCCGGCTGACCTGCACGGGGACGCTGTATATGTGTTTGGGTCAGGACGACGCGGCGGACCTGCGGCGTGTATTGCGGGACGGGGTGTCGGACCCTGAGCTGGATGCGGCCATTCGGCTGGCGATCACCCGCAAGCCGAAGGGGCATGATTTTGTGATCGACCGCCGCAACCCGGCGCCGGCAGTGGCGCGGCACATGAGCCTGACGGGGGGCTAGGCGTCGCCGTCTGCTGGACGCGCAGACATCCTAAGCTACTTCAATGTATCCGACAGGCTGACCCGGCCCATTCCCGGTTTCAGCGGCTGCGGCTGCTGTGGGCCAGGCGCCCATCCCGTTATGCTGGCGAAGCGCAGGGTTGCGGTCATGCGGCCCTCCTGTCGCGCCGATGCCGCCAGAGCCGCAGGGAACAGCGCACTTTGCGGCATGCGACGGTCTCGCAGCGTGACCGCGTTGCCTTCACCTGCGGCGCGCAAGTCGCGCAGAAGGGTGAACGGATCGGCGTAGCGGAGTGAAATCTCCTCCACGTCCGCGACCGGCAGCGCGAAGCCGGCACGCTGCAGCAGGGCCGCGAGGTCGCGCAGTTCGGGGAAGGGCGAAACGCGCGGGGATGCGCCGCCCATCAGCTCGGCCTCCGCCTGGGTCAACGCAGTTCGGAGTTCGCTCAGCGTGCCCAACGCCGGCAGGCTGGCGAGCAATAGGCCGTCCGGCTCCAGCGCCATGCGCAACTGGATCAGCGCGCCTGGAAGGTCGTTGATCCAGTGCAGCGAAAGGTTGGCGATGACCAAGTCGAAGCTGCCGGGGGCGAAGGGCAGCCATTCCTCGTCAGCCGCTACGCATAACCCGCCGTTGATCGCCGCCATGCGGGGTGAAAGGTCGCAACTCACCACCTCGATCCCCCGGGCGCGCAGCAACGGCGCAACGACGCCCCGGCCACCGACATCCAGCGCCCGGGTGAAGCGGCGCGTGGTGTCGTCCAGCCGGTCCAGCAGGCGCTCGGCGCAGTCCTGTAGGATGTCGGCGACCTGACCCGCCGTGGCGGCGGCGCGGTCGCGGTGCAGGCGCACGGCCCGGCGGTCAAAGACGGTCTGGTCGCTCATGCGTCCTATGTGCGGGCGGCTCACCACCTTGCCAAGTTTTTTGACCGTGCCGTCACCAGATGGTTAGGCTGCAACCCTGATCGACACGGAGCAGACCCATGAACGCGCCCGCCGCCTCCGCCACCCGTACCGCCGCTGTCGCCGCCACCATGGACCGCATCAAGGCGATCGAGCGCGAACAGGGCGTCACCCGTCCGGCGCTGGACGCGATCCTGACCGAGATGGTGGAGCTGGCCGGCCACGAGGCGCTGTTTCCGCAAGCCGAGTTCCCACCGCCGCCTGCGGGCGAGAAGGGATCGCGGCGGTATCTGCTGCAGGAGGACCCGGACGGCCGCTTCGCCATCTATCTGCTGGCGTTGAACCCCGGCAACTCGAGCAAGCCGCACGACCACACCACCTGGGCCGTGGTGACGGCGGTCGAGGGCCAGGAGCTGAACCGGGTGTATCGCCGCACCGACGACGCCTCGGTCCCCGGTAAGGCGACCCTGGAGCTGGACCGCGAGGTCATGGTCGAGCCCGGCCGTGGCGTCGCCTTCATGCCCGACGACATCCACTCCATCCATACCTCTGGCACCCAGCCGACCCGGCACCTGCACGTCTATGGCCTGGCGCTGGAGAAGCTGGACGCGCGTCAGGGCTTCGACCCCGACGCGGGCACGGTGCAGCCCTACAACAAGGCGTTCATGGCGCCCACCGCCAACCGATGACCCGCCTGTCAACACGCATCGACGCCGCCACACTGCGCGCCTGGATACAGGACGGCCGCGAACTCGCCATCTTGGACGCGCGGGAGGAAGGCGAGTTCGGCGCCAGCCACCTGTTCTGGGCTGTGCCGTGTCCGCTGTCCCGCGCCGAGCTGCGCGTGCCGGTCCTGCTGCCGCGCCTCGGCACCCGCATCGTATGCGTGGATGACGGACGCGGTCTGGCGGAGCGGCTGGCCGAGTACCTGGCCGGGCAGGGCGCCACCGACCTGTATGTCCTAGACGGCGGCACGCGCGCCTGGGCCGCCGCCGGGTTCGTGCTGTTCAGTGGGGTGAACGTGCCCAGCAAGGCGTTCGGCGAGTGGGTCGAGCACCATTATGGCACGGAAAGCGTGGATGCAGGCGAGCTGAAGGCTTGGATCGACGGCGGCCGCGATATGGTCGTGCTCGACAGCCGGCCGTTGGAAGAGTTCCGCGGCATGTCGATCCCGACCGGGGTCAACGTGCCCGGCGGCGAGCTCGCCTATCGCATCGCTGACCTGGCGCCGGACCCGGCAACGTTGATCGTCGTGAACTGCGCCGGCCGCACCCGCAGCATCATGGGCGCGGAGAGCCTACGGCGCGCCGGAGTGCCGAACCCGGTGGTGGCGCTGCGCAACGGCACGATGGGATGGGAGCTCGCCGGCTTCGAGTGCGAGCGTGGGCAGACCAGGCGATATGCCCCGGGGCCGCCGGCAAGCGCCCACCTGGCGCTTACCCGCGCCCGTACGTTTGCCGAGGCGTCGGGCGTGGGCGTGATCGGCCCGCTCGACCTGGCGCGTTACGCCGAGGATCCGGACCGCACGCTGTATGCGCTGGACGTGCGCGACCCGGCCGAGTTCGCGGCGCAGCACCGGCCGGGCAGCCGCAACGCCCCGGGCGGCCAGTTGATCCAGGCGACCGACCAGTGGATTGCCGTCCGTGGCGCCCGCATCGCGTTGCTGGACGATGACGGCGTGCGCGCCCGAATGGCCGGAGCCTGGCTGCGGCAAATGGGTCACCGCGATGTGTTTGTTGTGGAGGGCGGGCTGGACGACATTGACGGCCCGGTCGTTATGCCGCTGATCCTGCCAGACGCCGATTTGGTTGCCCCGACAGCAAGTCTCGACGGTGCGCTGATCGTGGACCTCGCCCGTAGCGTCGATTTCCGCGCCGGCCATATCCCCGGCGCGGTCTGGGGCATACGCACCCGTCTCGCTGCGCTGCGCGACCGGTTGGGCACAGCCGAGCGCGTCATCGTGACCTCGGTTGACGGGACGCTGGCCCGGCTTGCGGTGGCGGAGCTGCAGAGGCTGACCGCAGCGCCGGTCCAGGTGCTGGAGGGCGGGACGACCGCTTGGATCGCGGCTGGCCACACCCCGGCCGCCGACCGCACCGATCCGCCGGATGAGGCCTGCGTCGATTTCTACCTGCGCCCATACGATCGCAACTCGGGGGTCGCGGCGGCGATGCAGGCGTATCTGTCGTGGGAGGTCGATTTGGTGCACGAGATCGAGCGCGACGGCACGGTCGCCTTTGGCGCCTGACCGGCTGTTGGCGCCCGACTGGCTGCTGGCGGTAGGACGCCGGGGTGTCGGATTGCTGCTCGATGTGCTTTTACCGCCACAATGCCTGACATGTCACGCGTCGGTCGGGGCGCCGGGCCAGTTCTGCGCCCCGTGCTTCCGCCGCACCGCTTTCGTAACCGACCCGTGCTGCGCCTGTTGCGGGCGGCCATTCGGCTCCGTTATGCAGGGGGGCGCGACCGGACGTTGCGGCGATTGCCGGGAGCATCCGCCCGTCTGGACCGCGGCGCGCGCGGCGTTGCGCTACGATGACCAGGCACGGCGCATCCTGCTGCCGTTTAAGTATGGCGACCGGGTCGAGACCGCCCGGGCACTGGCGCCGCACATGGCGCGCGCGGGTGCGGCGCT
This sequence comes from uncultured Alphaproteobacteria bacterium, assembly GCA_963850595.1. Lineage (GTDB taxonomy): Bacteria > Pseudomonadota > Alphaproteobacteria > Acetobacterales > Acetobacteraceae > CAHJXG01. Next base: position 769,942 of record CAWKLS010000002.1, read on the forward strand.
GCTATCCGCGGCCGACTGGCTGGTCCCGGTGCCGCTGCACCGCGGGCGCCTGCTTTCGCGCCGGTATAACCAGTCGGCGCTGCTGGCCCAGGCGCTATCGCGGCTTACGGGCCGGCCCACGGTGCTGGACGGGCTGCGCCGGACCCGTGTTACGGCCTCCCTCGGGCATAAGACCGGGGCGGAGCGCAGGACCGAGGTCGCCGGGGCCTTCGTCGTCCGGCCGGCCCGCGGCGGGCAGCTTGCGGATGCGCGGGTGCTGCTGATCGATGACGTAATGACCTCCGGCGCTACGGCGGACGCCTGCGCCCGCGCGCTGCTGGCGGCTGGGGTGGCCCGGGTGGATGTGCTGGTGGCGGCGCGTGTGGCAGATGCGCGCCTGGAGTAGCTTGCGCGGCGCCGTGCCGGTCCCAATCCTTTGATCTCACACGGAGAGAGCGATGCCGAAGGTCGAGATCTATACCCAGCCCTGGTGCCCCTATTGCAGCCGGGCCGTGGCGTTGCTGGAGAAAAAGCGCGTGGCGTTTCAGGAGATCGACGCGCCGCACGGCTCGGCCGAGCGCAAGCAGGCGGTCGCGCGCTCCGGTCAGAACACCATGCCGCAGGTGTTCATCGATGGGCGCTCTATCGGCGGCTGCGACGACCTGATGGCGCTGGAGCGCGCCGGCAAGCTCGATCTGATGCTGGCCATAGTGTGAACTTGCGATGCGCCGCGGACCGGCCATGTTACGATAGCGGGACAGCGTATTCCGTTGAGATAGGCCAGGGATGATCCACTACCAGTTGCGATGCAGCGCCGACCATAGTTTTGATGGCTGGTTCCGCGACAGCGCGGCGTTTGACGCCCAGGCTGAGCGCGGCCTGGTGTCGTGCCCGGCCTGTGGCGATACGACGGTGAACCGCGCGTTGATGGCGCCGCGGATCAGGAAGGGGGGCGCCGTTGTGGATACCTCTGGCGCGCCTGACGCCGCGGTTGCGGTGCCCGAGAAGGCCAATATTGAGAAGACCAACTTCGAAAAGACCGGCGCAGTGATGCCCGACCATGTCCGCGCCATGCTGCAGAAGTTGCGCGCCGACGTTGAACGGAACTGTGATTACGTAGGTCCTGGCTTTGCTGAGGAGGCTCGGCGCATCCATCGCGGCGAAGGCGACAAGCGCGGCATTTACGGCGAGAGCACGCCTGAACAAGCCGAGGCCCTGGCGGACGAGGGCATCGAGGTGGCGCGCATCCCTTGGGTGCCCCGCGCCGACGGTTAGAGCATCGTCCAATCGGTCTGCTCTTTCGATTGGACATAGATGCTTGCTGAAACAAAGCTCTAGCGACGCTCCAGCATTGCGATGTAGTTCACCGCGAGGTCGGTGCCCGCCCGCCATTGCTGTGTTCGCACGTTAAAGACCATTCCACTGATATCCGCCACGCGAAATCCGGCCGCCTTGCCATAAGCACCCAGTTCTGCTGGCGTAATAAATTGCCGCCAGTCATGCGTGCCGATCGGGAGCAGTCGGAGCACATACTCAGCCCCGAGCTTCGCGACCGCGAGCGAGCGCAGCGTGCGGTTCAGGGTCGAGACGAACAGCAATCCGCCGGGTTCGATGAGCCGGGCCAAAAGGCGTAGGAAGGCGGCCGGGTCAGCCACGTGCTCGATCACCTCGAGCGCCGTCACGACAGGGTAATGGACGCCCTCCGCCACGAGGTCCTCGGCGGCACCGGCGCGATAGGCCAGCGGCAGGCCTCGGCCGTCCGCATGAGCCGCCGCCGCCGCAATCGCGTCCGCTGCAGCGTCGAGGCCAAGCACGTCATGCCCCAGCGCCGCCAGCGCCTCTGACGCCAGCCCGGCGCCGCAGCCGATGTCAAGCAAGCGTACCGGGCCGCCGAACTTTGCCCGGATGCGGCGGTCGATCCAGCCGACCCGCAGCGGGTTCATCGCATGCAGCGCGCCCATCGGACCCGCTGGGTCCCACCACTGCGCGGCCAGCGCGTCGAACCGCGCAATCTCGTCCGCAACGACCGATCCGGCCACACCTGTAACAGGTTGTGCGTCTGCCATGCTGCTCGCCCCTGTTTTCCCGGCCGGTTTCCGATAAGTATGTGAACTTGCAGGGGCGCCGCCGCAACGGCTGGGCCCGCACCGAAAAGGCAAGAAGCAGGCATGGCGCGGATCGTGATGAAGTTCGGCGGGACCTCGGTGGCCGATCTCGACCGGATCCGCAACGCTGCAAGCCGGGTGCAGCGGGAGGTTGCCGCCGGCTATGAGGTCGCGGTCGTCGTCTCCGCCATGTCCGGCGTCACCAACCAGCTTGTCGAATGGTGCGCGGCGCTTTCCCCATTGCACGACGCCCGCGAGTATGACGCAGTCGTGGCGACGGGCGAGCAGGTGACGTCCGGCCTGATGGCGATCGCGCTGCAGAGCCTGGGCGTGGAGGCGCGGTCCTGGACCGGCTGGCAGGCCGGGGTGCAGACGGACGGCGCGCATGGCAAAGCGCGCATCGCCTCGGTGGATGGCGGCCTGCTGCTGGCGGCGATGGCGGCCGGGCAGGTTCCGGTGGTGGCGGGATTCCAGGGCCTCGGGCCGGAGCAGCGCATCACGACCCTGGGGCGCGGCGGCTCCGACACCTCGGCGGTGGCGCTGGCGGCGGCCCTCCGCGCCGACCGCTGCGACATCTATACCGACGTGGACGGCGTCTATACGACCGACCCGCGCATCACCGCCCGCGCTCGAAAATTGGACAAGATTGCGTATGAGGAGATGCTCGAGCTCGCTTCGGTGGGGGCAAAGGTGCTGCAGACTCGTAGCGTAGAACTCGCGATGAAAGAGCGGGTGCGGGTCCAGGTGCTCTCGAGCTTCGCCGACGTGCCTGGAACCCTGGTGGTGGATGAGGACGAGATCGTGGAACAAGCAATGGTATCCGGCATCGCCTACTCGCGGGACGAGGCCAAGATCACGCTGCGCCACGTGCCGGACCGCCCGGGCGTCGCCGCCGCGATCTTCGGCCCGCTGTCGGAGGCGCAGGTGAACGTCGATATGATCGTGCAGAACGTGTCGGCGGACGGGACCACCGACATGACCTTCACCGTCAGCCGCACCGACCTGCCGCGCGTGCGCGCCGTGCTGACGGAGCACCGAGAGGCGATCGGCTCGAACACCGTGCTGACGGACCCGGACGTGGCCAAGATCAGCGTGGTCGGCGTCGGCATGCGCAGCCACGCCGGCGTCGCCAGCATCATGTTCAGCACGCTGGCGGGGAAGGGGATCAACATCCAGGTCATCTCGACCAGCGAGATCAAGGTCAGCGTGCTGATCGCGGCGGAATACACCGAGCTTGCGGTCCGTGCGCTGCACACCGCCTACGGTCTCGATGCCGCCTGACACCGTCAGTATGGATAGTGGCGGCCTGCTCGCCCGGGCCGAGTTCGACCGGCTGTCGGAGCGAGGCCAGCGTTTCCTTGGAAGCCGGGTCGCGATCATGGGCGGCGCCATGAGCTGGGTCAGCGAACGGAACCTGGTCGCCGCCATCAGCAACGCCGGCGGCTTCGGCGTGATCGCCGGCGGCGCCATGGGACCAGATGCGCTGGCGCGGAGATCGCCGGCACCCAGGCGCTGACGGATCGGCCGTTCGGCGTCAACCTGATCACCATGCACCCGCGGCTGCTGGACCTGATCGCGGTCTGCCTGGAGCACGGCGTGGGCCATATCGTGCTGGCCGGCGGCGTGCCGAGCGGTGCTGCGGTGCGCGCGGTGAAGGATGGCAGCCGCCTGGTGTGCTTCGCCTCGGCGCTCGTGCTGGCGCAGCGCATGGTGCGGCTGGGCGCCGACGCGCTGGTGATCGAGGGATCGGAGGCCGGCGGCCATGTCGGCCCGGTGTCGCTCGCGGTGCTGGCGCAGGAGATCCTGCCGCACGTGACTGAGGTCCCGGTGTTCGTCGCCGGCGGCATCGGCCGCGGCGAGGCGATCCTGGCGTTCCTCGAGATGGGCGCCGCTGGCGCGCAGCTCGGCACCCGGTTCGCGGCGGCGACCGAGAGCATCGCCCACCCACGCTTCAAACGCGCATTCATCCGCGCCCGCGCCCGCGATGCGCTGCCCAGCGTGCAGCTCGATCCGCGTTTTCCGGTGATCCCGGTGCGAGGCTTGGTCAACGCCGGCACCCAGGCTTTCCTGCAGCACCAGGCGGCGGCGATGGCGCGCGTCGACTCGCGGCGAGCTGACGCGAGAGCAGGCGCAGTTGTCGATCGAGCATTTCTGGGCCGGGGCGCTGCGCCGCGCGGTGATCGACGGCGACGTGGAGCACGGCTCGGTGATGGCCGGGCAGTCCGTGGGAATGGTGACTTCGGAGCAGCCGATCGCGGAGATCATCAACAAGCTGATTGACCAGGCCTGCCGGGCGCTCGCCGCCAGGCATGATCCGGTGCGGTATTAGATGCTGCAGACCCGCCGGCTGCTGTCCCGTCTGCGCGATATGATGGCGCTCGGCTTCTCGATGATCGGGTCCGGGAACGGGGCGGGCGGCGTGCCGCTAGGCGAGCTGGCGGCGCTGGTGGCGGCCGAGATGGTGGCCGAGGTCTGCACCATCTACGCCATGCGGCCCGGCGACCTGCTGGAACTCGCCGCCACTCACGGCCTCAATCCGGACGCCGTCGGCCGCACCCGGCTGCGGGTGGGCGAGGGCATCGTCGGCATCGTCGCCGCGACCGCGACGGTGCAGAACCTGCCGGACGCGCAGAACCACCCGGCCTTCGCCTATCGTCCGGAAACCGGGGAGGCGCCGTTCGCCTCGCTGCTTGCGGTGCCGGTACGCCGCGGCGGCCGCATTCTTGGCGTGATCGCGGTGCAGAATCGCGCGCCGCGCCGCTATCTCGACGACGAGGTGGAAGTGCTGGAGACCGTCGCCATGCTGCTGGCCGAGGTGCTGGCCGCTGCCGGCGCGACCGATGGGGCGGAGCAGGGCCTCGGCGCCACCATGCCCCGGCAGTTCCAGGCGACGCCTTTCGCGCCGGGCATCGCTATCGGCCCGGTGGTGCTGCACGGCGCCGGCGCCCCGCTGCGCCGCCTGCTGGCCGACGATCCCGTCCAGGAGGGCGCGCGCCTCGACCTCGCCGATCGCCTCGATGCGCCAGACGCTCGACGACCTGATCGAGACCAAGCTGCCCGCTGGCGACGGCCCGCGGGAGGTGCTGGAGGCAACGCGCCTGGTCGCCGGCGACGGCGGCTGGATGCGCCGGGTGCGGGAGGCGGTGGCAGGCGGCCTGACGGCCGAGGCCGCCGTGCACCGGGTCGCAAACGAAATCCGCGACCGCATGCGCCGCATTGCCGACCCCTACCTGCGGGAACGCCTGGCGGACATGGAGGATCTCGCGGGCCGGCTGCTGGCGGCGCTGGATGGCGAGGAGGTCGTGCCGGCGATCCCGCTGGGCGCGATCCTGATCGCCCGCCGGCTCGGCCCTGCCCAGCTTCTGGAGTGGCACGCCCGCGGCATCGGCGGCGTCGCGATCGAGGAGGGCAGCTCGGCCGGCCACGCCGCCATCCTGGCCCGCGCGCTCGGCCTGCCGGCGCTGGGCGGCGTGCGCGGGCTTGCTCGCGGCCGTCGAGGACGGCGACGTTGCAGTGCTGGACGCCGATGAGGGCAGTTGATCTTGCGTCCGGACAGCGAGGTCCGCACGGCATACGGCCGCGCGCTGGAGATGCGCCAAGAAACCGAGGCCGGGTTCGCCGCCCAGCGCCATCTGCCGGCGCACACGCGGGATGGCCAGGCGCTGAGCCTGATGCTCAACGTCGGATTGGCGCGCGAGGTGGAGCATCTCGACACGACCGGCGCCGCCGGGATCGGGCTGTTCCGGACCGAGATCGCGATGCTGGCGCGCGGCGAGATCGCCGACGTGCCGGAGCAGGCGGCGCTGTATGCCCGGGTGCTGGACGCCGCCGGGGACCGGCCGGTGCGGTTCCGCACGCTGGACCTGGGCGGCGACAAGCTGTTGCCGGATGCGCCGCGGCAGGAGGAGGAGAACCCGGCCATGGGCTGGCGCAGCCTGCGCGTCGGGCTGGACCGCCCGGCCCTGATGCGCCGCCAGCTCCGCGCTTTGCTGCTGGCGGCGCAGGGCCGGACGCTGTCGGTCATGTTCCCGATGGTCGCGACCGTCGCCGAGTTCCGCGCCGCCCGCGGCCTGCTGCTGGCCGAGGCGGCGCGGGTGCGCCCGGCGCCCGAACGGCTGCTGATCGGCAGCATGATCGAGGTTCCGGCCCTGCTGTGGCAATTGCCGGCGTTGATGGCGGAGGCGGATTTCGTCTCGATCGGGTCCAACGACCTGATGCAGTTCCTGTTCGCCGCCGACCGCGGCACGCCGGCGCTCGCCGGCCGCTACGACCTGCTGTCGCCGCCGGTGCTGGACGCGCTGGACCAGTGTGCAGCCACGGCGGCGGCGGCGGGGGTCGAGGTCTCGGTGTGCGGCGAGCACGCCGGCGCGGCCGCTTGAGGCGATGGTGCTGGCGGCGCTGGGCATCACCACGCTGTCGATGCCGGCGGCGAGCCTGCTGCGGCTCAAGGCGGCGTTCGCCTCGGTGCAACTTGCGGAGCTTCGCGCGGTGCTGACGGCGGCCCGGCGCAACTCGGCCGGGCAGGCCAGCCTGCGCGCGCCGCTCGTCTCCTGGGCGCGGGAGCACGGTCACCTGGTATAGCGCTCGTATGAGATAGTTCTCGCCTGGCATTGCAACTATTAGGTGCTATGTCTGTAGTTGCATTGTGTTAACTACCAGGCTGGTGTCGAGGCGAAAGCGAGGTCGGCGATGCGGCAGGATCGTAGGGCCAAACTCAAGGAGGCGAAGGCGATGCAGTCCTTCCTGCAATGACGACCTGGAAGGCCCGCTACCGGGGCGGCGCGCGTCGGCGCGGAGCTGCGTGCGGCACGGCAGCGGCTCGGCCTGGCGCTGCCCGACGTCGCCGCCAAGCTGCGCATCCGGCTGCCCTTCCTGGAGGCGATCGAGGATGGTCGCTTGGCCGATCTGCCGGGCAACGTCTATGCCGTCGGCTTCGTCCGCACCTACGCGACGCTGCTGGGCCTGGATGCGGACGAGGCCGCCCGGCGCTTCCGTGCCGAGGCGAACGCGGCCAACCGAAGACCGAGCTGCGTTCCCCGCGCCGGTGCCGGATCGCGGCGTGCCGGCCGGGCGCCGTGGTGCTGCTGGGCGTGCTGCTGGCGGCGGGGCCTATGCCGGCTGGTACACTATTCCGGCGATGCCCGGCCGACCGCCGAGCTTCGTGCCGCGTCGTGCCGGAACGCCTGGCGGCGCTCGCGGACCGGGCGCCGCCGTCCACCCTCGTCGCCGCAGGTCGCCTCATCCTGCCGCGCCCGGCAGCCGTCCGCCGCCGCCCGCCGCGCCGCTGCCCATGATGCCGGCGCCCCGCGTTGGACGGACCGCATCGGTCGTGGCCGGCGGTCCCGTGCCGCCAGCTGCCGCCGGCAGCCTGGCGCGCTGCGCGATGAGCGGCCGGGTCATGCTGCGGCTCGACGGCCGACACCTGGATCCAGGTCCGCGAGCGGCAGGGCCACGGTGCTGCTGAACCGGGTCATGCGCGGCGGCGAGACCTGGCCGGTGCCGAAAGGCGCTGCGCTGCTGCTGACGACCGGCAACGCCGGCGGCACCGAACTGCTGGTGGACGGCGCCACGCCCCGCTGGGCGGCGCCGGGGCGGTCCGCCGCGACATGCCGCTGGATCCTGATATGCTAAAGGGCGGCTCGACGGGACGGCCGCCCGGCGCAGTAGAAGCCGCCGCGCATCCGCTGCGGGCCGACACTATGATGCCGAAGCCCGGCGCGAGCCTGGCCGGCAGCGCAGTTGGGGCCTGCGCATCCGCCGGAGCCCGCTACGCATGAGCTACCGCCCCTACCAGCAGATCGAGCGCCGCAAGTCGCGCCAGATCCATGTCGGCAACGTGCCGGTCGGCGGCGACGCGCCGATCACGGTGCAGACCATGACCAACACGCTGACCACCGACGTGGCCGGCACGGTCGCGCAGATCAGGCGCGCCGAGGAGGCCGGGCGTCGACATCGTCCGCGTGTCCTGCCCCGACCAGGAAAGCGCGCTGGCGCTGAAGGACATCGTGCGCCAGGTGCGCGTGCCGATCGTCGCCGACATCCACTTCCACTACAAGCGCGCCATCGAGGCGGCGCAGAGCGGGGCCGCCTGCCTGCGCATCAACCCCGGCAACATCGGCAGCGCCGAGCGGGTGCGCGAGGTGGTCAAGGCCGCGCGGGACCATGGCTGCTCGCATGCGCATCGGCGTGAACGCCGGCTCGCTGGAGCGGCATCTGCTGGAGAAATACGGCGAGCCGAACCCGGAGGCGCTGGTCGAGAGCGCGCTGGAGCACGCCAAGATCCTGCAGGACCACGACTTCCACGAGTTCAAGATCAGCGTGAAGGCGTCCGACGTGTTCATGGCGGTCGCCGCCTACCAGCAGCTCGCCGAGCAGTCTGCGACCACCCGCTGCATATCGGCATCACCGAGGCCGGGCACGCAAGCGCGCCGGCACGGTGAAGTCGTCGATCGGCCTGGGCAGCCTGCTCTGGGCCGGCATCGGCGACACGATGCGCGTGTCGCTGTCGGCCGAGCCGGAGGAGGAGGTGCTGGTCGGCTGGGACATCCTGAAGTCGCTCGGCATGCGCCATCGCGGCGTGAAGATCATCTCCTGCCCGTCCTGCGCGCGGCAGGGCTTCAACGTGATCGAGACGGTCGCGACGCTGGAGGAGCGGCTGGCGCACATCAAGACGCCGATCACGCTCGTCGATCATCGGCTGCGTGGTGAACGGCCCCGGCGAGGCGCTGATGACCGATATCGGCGTGACCGGCGGCGGCAACGGCCGGCACATGGTCTATGCCGCCGGGCAAGACCGACCACACGATCGACGGCGGCGACATGGTCGAGCACATCGTCGAGCTGGTGGAGCGCAAGGCGGCGGCGCTGGAGGCGGAGCAGCGCGGCCAGCTCGCGGAGAGCGTCGCCGACAGGCCCTCCGCTAGCGGGGAGTAAGCATGGCCGAGCCTGCAACCGGTCCGCGGCACCACGGGACCTGATCGGCGAGGACCAGCGCCGCCACGCCCATGTGATCGACACCGCCCGGCGCAGTCGCCGCGGCTCGTACGGCTTCGACGAGTGGGCGACGCCGATCTTCGAGGACACGCGGGTGTTCGCCCGCACCCTGGGCGACACCTCGGACGTGGTGACGAAGGAGATGTACACCTTCGAGGACCGCGGCGGCGACAGCGTCACGCTGCGGCCGGAGGGCACCGCCGGGGTGTGCCGCGCGCTGGTCACCAACGGGCTGACCCAGTCGCTGCCGCAGAAGGTGTTCTACGCCGGGCCGATGTTCCGCTACGAGCGGCCGCAGAAGGGCCGCTACCGGCAGTTCCACCAGATCGGCGCCGAGCTGATCGGCGCCGGCCGAGCCGCTGGCCGATGCCGAGGTGATCGCGCTGGGCTGGCACGATCCTGCAGGCGCTGGGCGTGGCCGGCGACGTGGTGCTGGAGCTGAACACGCTGGGCGACGCGGCCAGCCGCGAGCGCCTACCGCGCGGCGCTGGTGGCGTATTTCACCGCGCACCAGCGACGCGCTGTCGGAGGACAGCCGGGACCGGCTGGAGCGCAATCCGCTGCGCATCCTGGACAGCAAGGACGCGGGCGACAAGCGCATGGTCGCCGACGCGCCGACGATTCGGCCGTGCTGACGCCCGAAGCGGCGCGCGTTCTACGACGGGCTGCGCAGCCATTTGGACCGGCTTCGGCGTGCCGTTCCTGGAGAACCCGCGCATCGTCCGCGGGCTCGACTACTACAACCACACCGCCTTCGAGTTCGTCACCACCGCTCGGCGCGCAGGGCACCGTGATGGGCGGCGGGCGCTATGACGGGCTGGTGGCAGCAGATGGGCGGCCCGGCGACCCCGCGCGTCGGCTGGGCGGCGGGGATCGAGCGGCTGGCGATGCTGCTGCGACGCGCGCCCCGAGCGCCCGGCGCCGGTCGCGGTGATCCCGTGGGCGGCGCGGCGGAGGAGGCGGCGGCGCTCGACGCGCTGCAGGCGCTGCGCCGCGCCGGCATCCGCGGCCGAGATGGCCTATCGCGGCAACCTCAAGCGCCGGATGGAGCGGGCCAACCGCATCGGCGCCCGCGCCGCGGTGATCATCGGCGAGCGACGAGCTGGCGCGCGGCGTGGCGCAGGTGAAGGACCTCGCGACCGGCGACGCAGGCCGAGGTCGCCGCTGGCCGAGCTGGCGGCGCAGCTGGCAATGAGCGGCAGCCTCGACTACAAGCTCGACCGCATCGTCGGCCGCGCCGCGGAGCTGCGGGCGCATGCTCAGCGAGGGCTCGGCGGCGACGGCTTCGCCCGCGCCGAGCAAGGAGCTGTCGGAGCTCGAGCCGGTGGTGGCGCGCATCGGCGAGCTGCGCGCGGCCGAGCGGGCGCGCGCCGAGGCCGAGGCGATGCTGGCCGACCCCGAGATGGAGGACCTGGCCGAGGCCGAGCTGCACGAGCTGAAGGAGAAGCTCCCGGCGCTGCAGCACGAGATCCGCCTGGCGCTGCTGCCGCAAGGACGAGGCCGACGCCCGCAGCGCGATCCTGGAAATCCGCCCGGCCGCCGGCGGCGACGAGGCCGGGCTGTTCGCCGCCGAGCTGTTCGCGATGTATCAGAAATACGCGGCGTCGAAGGGCTGGCGGTTCGAGGTGCTGGAATACGACGACACCGGGCTCGGCGGCATCAAGGAGGCGCGTCGCCGAGATCACCGGCCGCAACGTGTTCGCCCGGCTGAAATACGAATCCGGCGTGCACCGGGTGCAGCGCGTGCCGGCGACCGAAAGCCAGGGCCGCATCCATACCTCGACCGTGACCGTCGCCGTGCTGCCGGAGGCGGAGGAGGTGGATGTGCGAGGTGAACGAGAGCGACCTGCGCATCGACGTCTATCGCGCATCCGGGCGCCGGCGGGCCAGCACGTCAACAAGACGGAGAGCGCCGTGCGCATCACCCATATGCCGACCGGCGTCGTGGTGGCGATGCAGGAGGAGCGCAGCCAGCACAAGAACCGCGCCAAGGCGATGAAGATCCTGCGCGCCCGGCTGTACGAGGCGCAGCGCACCAGCCTCGCCGCCACCCGCGCCGCCGACCGCAAGTGCCAGGTCGGCACCGGCGACCGCAGCGAGCGCATCCGCACCTACAACTTCCCGCAGGGCCGGGTGTCGCGACCACCGCATCGACCTGACGCTGCACAAGATCGACCGGGTGATGCAGGGCGACCTGGACGAGATCGTCGACGCGCTGACCGCCGAGGACCAGGCCGCCCGGCTCGCCGCCGAGGAGTGACCGTCCGCGAGCGCGCTGCGCCACGGCGCGGCGCTGCTGGCGGCGGCCGGCATCGACAACCCGCGGCTGGAGGCGCGGCTGCTGCTGGCGCACGCGACTGGGCTTGACCGCGCAGGCGCTGCTGCGCGACACCGTGCCAGCCGATCGACCTGCGCCGTCTCACGACGCTGCTGGCCCGGCGGGCGGCGCGCGAGCCGCTGGCCTACATCCTCGGCCGGCAGGGGTTCTGGACCCTGCGACTTCGAGGTCTCGCCCGCCACGCTGATCCCGCGTGCCGACAGCGAGACACTGATCGAGGCGGCGCTGGCGGCGTGCCGGACCGGAGCCGGGTGCCGGCGTGCTCGACCTCGGCACCGGCACCGGCTGCCTGCTGCTGGCGGCGCTGACGGAGTTCCCGGCGGCCTGGGGGGTCGGGCGTCGACTCGCGCCCGGCGGCCGCAGCGCTGGCCGCGCGCAACGCGCGGGCGCTCGGCCTGGCGCGGCGGGCCGCGTTCGTGTGCGGCGACTGGGCCGCGCCGCTGGCAGGCCGGTTCGACCTCGTGCTCAGCAACCCGCCCTATATCGAGACCGCCGACGATCGCCGGCCTGATGCCGGAGGTTGCGCGGCACGAGCCGGGCCGCGCGCTGGATGGCGGCGCGGACGGGCTGGCCGCCTATCGCGCGCATCCTGGCGGCCTGCCGCGCCTGCTGGCGCCGGACGGCGTGGCGGTGCTGGAGCTCGGGGCAGGGCCAGGCGGCGCGGTCGCGGCGCTGGCGCGGGCGGCCGGGTTCAGCCGCGACTGCCGCGTGCCGACCTGGCCGGCATCGACCGCGCGCTGTGCTGGCTGGAACGCTGAGAAAAGGTTTGGCAGACGCGGCGCGGGACTGCTTACGTGCTAGGGAGCGCGAGTCGGATCGCGGCGCCGCTTGCGGCGCGATCGTCGCCTGTGTAGCCCGCTCGCGGTGTGGGCCGAACCCAATCGCCGTCAGATGACTGCCGCCGTGGCCAGCGTCCGCGCGTCGCGATCCAGGGCGGCTGCGAACAGGAAAGCGTTCCATGCGCAATGAACATGAAACGTATGCGCGGACGCAACCATCGCGGCGGCGGCGGCGGCGGTGGCGGCGGCGGTGCCGATCCGCCACCAGAGCGGCAACGTCCCGCTGAACCGCAACCACGTCTTCGACAGCAGCGGCCCCGATCTGCGCATCCGCGGCACGGCGCAGCAGCTGTTCGAGAAATACCTGCAGCTCGGCCGCGACGCGACCAGCTCGGCGACCGGGTGATGGCGGAGAGCTATTTCCAGCACGCCGAGCACTATTTCCGCATCCTGAACGCGATGAACCAGGCCGCGCGCAGGCAGCAGGGCCAGGCCGATGGCAGCCGGCCCGCAGCGCCGCAGCCCAGACGAGCCAGGCAACGAGCCGCAGACAGCCGAGCAGCAGGGCGCCGAGCAGGACGACGAGGACGAGGCCGCGCCGGCTACGGACCAGCCGGTGCACGCCAGCGGCGGCAGCACGCGAGCCGCGAAATCCCGATCGCGGCGCGTCCCGCCTGAGGGCTAGATCCGGCGCGTCAGTCGGGCGCGTCGAGGGCGCATCGCAGCGCTGCCTTCGGCTGCGTCCACCAGCCCGCGGCGCAGGAACAGGTCGATCAGCACCAGGTTGACGTTGAACTTGAACGCGTCGGTGCGCCGCACCTCGTCCAGCACCTGTGCCAGCGGCCAGAGCTCGAAGCGCCTCCACCTCGCCATCCGGCGGATCGGGCACGAAGTCCGGCCGGCAACATCAGGTCGTAGCAGTGCAGCACGGTCGCGCCGCAGACCTTCCGCCCGCTCCATCGCGTAGCCGATCGTGCCGACCGGCACGCGCCTGGCGGCCAGACTCGGCGGGATGCCGGCCTCCTCCTCCGCCTCCTTGACCAGCGTCTCCAGCGGCGGTATAGCCCGGCCGGGACGCCGCCGGCGACCAAATGGTCGAGCTTGCCGGGGTCGAGCAGCTTGTCGCGCGCCCGGCGCGCCACCCAGAGATGCAGCCCGTCCGCGCGCCGCACCAGCCCGTTCAGGTGCACGCCCACGGCCTGCGATGCCGAAGACGGCAGCGCGCCGCGGTCGATCTGCGCCAGCACCGGCGCCGTCCGGCATCGGCGCGCACGTCGAACGCCTCGTCGCGCCAGCGGAACAGTCCGCCGTCGGCCAAGCGCGCGGGCCACTGCCTGCAGCCGTCGGCTGCGATCGTCGCACATCCGCCGTTCCGCCGGCGCGCGCGCCAAGCCGCGCAGCGCTGCCGCAGTGCCGGGCGCACCCAGCCGACCCGCGCGCCGCCCAAGCCGAACGGCAGCCGCGCTGCCCGGCAGCACGGCGTTGTTGCAGGCGGCGATGTGGCGCAGCAGGTCGGGCATGCCACCGGCATAGCCACGATCGGAGTCATCCGCGCCGTCCGGCCTTTCCATCGCGCTGCGCGGCATCGCCACATGCGCGTGCATGAAGCCGCGCCGACCCGACCCCTGCCGCGTCCGCTCCACGCGCGCAACGGGTTCCAGACCATCCGCTCGCTGCTGCCCTATCTCTGGCCGCAAGGGCGACACCGGCGCGCGGGTGCGCTGGTCGCCGCCGCTGTCCTGCTCGTGCTGCCAAGGTCGCGACCGTCTACGTCCCGCTCGTCTACAGCCGCGCCGTCGACGCGCTGGCGCCGAAGGACCACGTCGCTCGCCATCCCGTTCGCGCTGATCGTCGGCTACGCCCTGCTGCGCGTCGCCTCGGCCGGGCTTCGCCGAGATGCGCGACGCGGTGTTCGCCGCCGTGCAGCAGCGCACCGTCCGCAAGGTGGCGCTGCAGACCTTCGAGCATCTGCACCGGCTGTCGCTGCGCTTCCACCTCGACCGCCAGACCGGCGGCCTGTCGCGCGCGATCGAGCGCGGCACCGGCGGCATCGAGAGCGTGCTGCGCCTGGCGGTGTTCAACATCCTGCCGACCCTGCTCGAGGTGCTGCTGGTCACCGCGCATCCTGTGGCAGCATGTTCGACTGGCGGTTCGCCGCTGGTCACGTTCGTGCGCGGTCGTCGCTCTACATCGCCTTCACCTTCGCGTTCACCAACTGGCGCGTGCAGTTCCGCCGCGACGATGAACGAGACCGACAGCGAGGCGCAGACCAAGGCGATCGACAGCCTGCTGAACTTCGAGACGGTCAAGTATTTCGGCAACGAGGCGCACGAGGCGCGGCGCTTCGACGACGCGCTCGCGCGCTACGAGCGCGCGGCGGTCAAAAGCCAGGTCACGCTCAACATGCTCAACCTCGGCCAGGCGGTGATCATCGCGATCGGCCTCGGCCTGGTCATGCTGATGGCGGCCGACGGCGTGCAGGCCGGCACGCATGACGGTCGGCAAGTTCGTGCTGGTGAACACCTACCTGATGCAGCTCTACCAGCCGCTCAACTTCCTCGGCTTCGTCTACCGCGAGATCAAGCAGGGGCTGGTCGACATGGAGCAGATGTTCCGCCTGCTGTCGGTCGGCCAGGAGGTCGCCGACCGGCCGGGCGCCGCTCGCGCTGCCGCCGCATCGCGGCCGACGGCGCGGCGCCGGGCAGGTCGCGTTCCAGGACGTGCGTTTCGGCTACAACGCCGGACCGCGAGATCCTGCAAGGGCGTCAGCTTCACGGTGCCGGCCGGGCCGAAGCTCGCGATCGTCGGGCCGACCGGCGCCGGCAAGTCGACCATCAGCCGCCTGCTGTTCCGCTTCTACGACGTGACCGAGCGGCGCGGTGCGTGATCGACGGCATGGACGTGCGCGACGTGACGCAGGACAGCCTGCGCGCGGCCATCGGCGTGGTGCCGCAGGACACCGTGCTGTTCAACGACACCATCCGCTACAACATCGCCTATGGCCGCCCGGGCGCGATCGCAGGACGAGATCGAGCACGCGGCCCGGCTCGCCCAGGTGCACGATTTCGTGCTGCGCCTGCCGGACGGCTACGAGACCCGGGTCGGCGAGCGCGGCCTGAAGCTGTCGGGCGGCGAGAAGCAGCGCGTCGCGATCGCGCGCACCATCCTGAAGGACCCGCGCATCCTGATCCTCGACGAGGCGACCAGCGCGCTCGACACCCGCACCGAGCAGGAGATCGAGACGGCGCTGCGCACGGTGTCGCGCAGACCGCACCACGCTGGTCATCGCGCACCGGCTCTCGACCGTGGTGGACGCCGACGAGATCCTGGTGCTGGCAGGAGGGCGGGGTGGCCGAGCGCGGCACCCATGCAGGCCTGCTGGCCGCGGACGGCCTTTATGCCCGGATGTGGGCGCTGCAGGCCGAGCAGGGCGAGCTCCCGAACCCGATGAGGGCCAGGCGACGGTCGAGCAGCCCAAAATGCCCGAGCCTGAGACGCTCGCCGCCCAATGGCCATGGCTGCACCAGCCGCCGAACAGCGCAGATCAATGGAAAAGGAGTGAAGCAATGCCGCATGACGCCGATCACGGATCGTCCGAGGCCCCCGCCGACCTGAGCCATGCCGGCGCCGTGGTCGACAAGGCGATCGAGTACATGGCCGGCCAGAACATCAGCCCACTGTCGATCGCGTCGGCGTTGCTTGGCGGGGCGCTGGGCCTGCTGGCGCGCACCATGGGTGACGAGGCGATCGTCCAGGTGCTGCAGAACGCCATGGCCAGCGTGCGCTCTGGCGAGCTGCGGGCGGAATACGGTCCGCATGAGGGCGCGTCTGGGCGCGCGTGATTGGCTGCGTTTAAGTGGAGCGGGTTGACGCGACGGCCCCATAACGCCATAAACCGCGTTCCGACCGCCGGAGCTTGGTTCCGGGCGGCCCATTGATTTGAGGATTTCCGATGTCTCGTCGCTGCCAGTTCACGGGCAAGGGTGTGCAGTCTGGCAACAACGTCAGCCATGCAAACAACAAGTCCCGCCGTCGATTCCTGCCCAACCTGCAGCACACCTCGCTGCTGTCGGATATCCTGGGCACCACCATCCGCGTTCGGCTGACCACGCATGCCATTCGCACCATCGAGCATAATGGCGGCCTCGATTCATTCCTGCTCGGCACGCCAAACCGTAACCTGCCCGAGGAGGCTCAGGTGCTGAAGCGCCGCATTGCCCGGTCGCAAGCCAAGCGGGCCGCGGCCCAGCCAGCCGCCTAGCACTATTTTGACATTCATTAAGGCCCGCTTCGGCGGGCTTTTTTTATGCGGTCACGACAGGTGCTCCCGACCGTGGTGACCCTGGCGCTCAAACGTTTCGTACGCCGAACCGAAAAACCGCGCCGGGTTCATAGGGCCACAGCCCCGTCATTCGCGGTGCGTCTGCCGGACGGCCGAGTGATCGCTGTCGAAGAGTACGGCGACCCTGCAGGACCTGTCGTGCTGTATTTTCACGGCTGGCCGGCCTCGCGGCTGGAGGCTGGGCTGATCCCGGATTTGCCGGTCCGCCTGCTGGCGCTGGACCGTCCAGGCTATGGCAGGTCCTCGCCGCATCCAGGCCGTGCCTTGCTCGATTGGCCGCAGGATGTATCGGACGTCGCGGACCGGCTTGGCCTCGACCGGTTCCATATCGTTGGATTGTCTGGAGGCGCACCCTACGCGGCAGCATGCGCCTACAGCTTGCCGCAGCGCGTGCTGGGCGTGGCGTTAGTCTGTCCAGTGCCGCCAGCCTATGGCATCCATCCCCGTGCTGCCGGTGTCGGACACCTTTTCCGGCTCGGACGCCATCCCGTGCTGGCGCACCGGCTTTTCAGCATCATCCGGCCGTTGCTGCGCCGCCGGATCATCACGCCGCGTACCTTGGTGGGCGGATCGCTGCCCGCTGCCGACCGCGATTGCCTGACGCCTCAGACCCTATCCGGACTGGCCCGGGTCTGGCGCGAAGGCATTGGCCGCAGCGTCCAAGGCGCTCTGTCCGACGCTCAGATCTACGCTGGGGACTGGCATGTGCCGTTTGGCAAGATCACGGTTCCCGTCGATGTATGGTACGGCAGCGAGGACTCGCTGATCCCGCTGCACGCTTTGGCGCCGTTCGAGGCAATTCCCGGCATGCGCCTGCACGTGCTGCCTGGGGAGGGGCACTACTCACTGGCAATCCGTCACGCCGCTACGATCCTGCAACGCCTAACAGAGCCGCCGCACGTCGCGAAACGCCAGGCCTAAGCAATCAACGGAGCGCGTTCCGCGGCGGCGCGTGCCCAAGAGCGAACTGCGTCCTCATCGAACAGCTCGGCGAGCTTCTTCATAACGGTGCCGCCCAGCTCCTCCGCATCCACGATCGTCACCGCGCGGCGGTAGTATCGCGTCACGTCGTGGCCGATGCCGATCGCGATCAACTCGATAGCGTCGCGGCTCTCGATCTCGCGGATAACCTCGCGTAGATGCTTTTCCAGGTAGTTGCCAGGATTGACCGAAAGGGTGCTGTCATCGACCGGGGCGCCGTCGCTGATCACCATCAGGATGCGCCGGTGTTCCGGCCGCGACATCAGCCGGCGATAGGCCCAAAGCAGCGCCTCGCCGTCGATGTTCTCCTTGAGCAGGCCCTCACGCAGCATCAGGCCCAAGTTCTTACGGGCCCGCCGCCACGGCGCATCGGCGGACTTATAGATGATGTGTCGCAGATCATTCAGCCGCCCTGGGTTGCGCGGCTTGCCTTCAGCCACCCAACGCTCGCGGCTATGACCGCCCTTCCAAGCACGCGTCGTGAAGCCCAGCACCTCGACCTTAACCGCGCAACGCTCCAACGTGCGAGCCAGGATATCGCCGCACATCGCCGCCACAGTGATCGGCCGGCCGCGCATGCTGCCGGAATTGTCGATCAACAGCGTCACGACCGTGTCGCGGAAGTCCGTCTCACGCTCGCGTTTATACGACAGCGACAGCATTGGGTTCACGATTACCCTTGCCAGGCGTCCGGCATCCAGCATGCCCTCATCGAGGTCGAACTCCCATGCCCGGGTCTGCTGCGCCAACAGGCGACGCTGCAGCCGGTTGGCAAGCTTGCTGACCACGCCCTGCAAGTGCTGCAGTTGCTGATCGAGTTGCTGACGCAAACGGGCCAGCTCCTCGGGATCGCATAGATCCTCGGCGTCGGTCTCCTCGTCATTGGCGCGGGAGAAGGCGCGGTAGGCCATGTGGTCGTCAGACAGAGGCTTCTCGCGCCGGGTTTGCGGCCCGCCGGGCCGGTCGTCACCCTCAGCGGCGGCGGCGTCCTCCTCGGCGTCGTCGTCACCCTCCTCTTCTGAGGCGTCGCCCTGCATCTGCTCGGGCTGTGCGCCCAGCATGCTGTCGGCGTCGGCCTGGGTATCGCCCTCGTTTTGCTCCGTATTGTCTTGGGAGCCCGCCTGCTCGCCCCCGTCCTCGCCCTCGTCGGTCTGCTCGTCTGGCTCCGCTTCGACCTCGGCCTCCGCCAAATTCAACGCGGCAAGCAGCTTGCGCGCGGCGCGGGTGAACGCGCGTTTGATCAGCCTGGGTGGACGCCATCTCCGACAACGCGCCCTCAGCGTCTTCACCGAGCGTGCCACGCCACATCTCCAAAATCCGGGCGGCAGCCGGCGGCACCGCCTCGCCGGACATGCGCTCGCGCGCCAGCAGGGAGAGCGCCGCCGGCAGCGGCAACTGGTCCTTGCGGGTCATGCGGTCGTAGCCCTCGGCCTCGCACTCGTCGGATAGCCGGGCGCGGATGTTGGCCGCGACGCCGGACATGTGCGCCGTGCCGACGACCTCGACACGCGCCTGTTCCAGCGCGTCATAGACGTCCTTCGCCTCGCGCTGGCCAGGACTGCGGGCGGCGTGCACGGCGTCGTCGTGGTGGCGCAGCCGCAGCGCCACACTATCGGCCGCACCGCGCAGCTTGGCCATCTCGGCTGGCGGCAGCGCCCGGGTTGGCAATGGCAGGCGTGCACGCTTGCCGACGAGGCCGCTCGGACCCGGCTGGAAGGCGACTTGCACCTCGGGCACCTGCGCGACTGCCCGCAAAGCGCCGGCGGTCGCGCGTTTGAAATCCTCGGTGCGCGAGTTCTCTTTTGACCCGCTCATAGGCCCTTGCGCGGCGCCAGCAGGCCGGTCGGCAGCTCCTCGTTGAAACAACGCTGGTAGTATTCCGCCACCGTGCTGCGCTCGGCCTCGTCGCACTTGTTCAGGAACGTCAGGCGGAAGGCGAAACCCGACATCCTTGAAAATGCGCGCGTTCTCCGACCAGGTGATCACCGTCCGTGGGCTCATCACTGTCGAGATGTCGCCATTGATGAACCCGGCGCGCGTGAGGTCCGCCAGCGCCACCATGCTCTCGACGCGCTTCTTCATCGCCTTGTCGGAGGGATCAACGCCCATCTTCGCCAGCACGATCGCCGTCTCCTGCGCGTGCGGCAGATAGTTCAGCGTCGCGACGATGTTCCAGCGGTCCATCTGGCCTTGGTTGATCTGCTGCGTCCCGTGATACAGGCCCGTCGTATCGCCGAGACCGACGGTGTTGGCGGTGGCAAACAGCCGGAAACTCTGATGCGGCCGGATCACGCGATTCTGATCGAGCAGCGTCAGCCGCCCCTCGACCTCCAGCACCCGCTGGATCACGAACATCACGTCCGGCCGCCCGGCGTCATACTCGTCGAACACCAGCGCGCAGGCGTGCTGCAGCGCCCAGGGCAGGATGCCCTCGCGGAACTCGGTGATCTGCTTGCCGTCCTTGAGGACGATTGCGTCCTTGCCGATCAGGTCGATACGGCTGATGTGGCTGTCGAGGTTCACCCGGATACATGGCCAATTCAGCCGCGCCGCCACCTGTTCGATATGCGTGCTTTTGCCGGTGCCGTGGTAGCCCTGGATCAGGACCCGGCGGTTGAAGGCGAAGCCGGCCAGGATCGCCAGCGTGGTCTCGCGGTCGAACTTATAGGCCGAAATCCAGCTCCGGCACGTGCTCCGTCGGCACCGAGAACGCCGGGACCGCCATATCGACGTCGATCCCGAACGCCTGGCGCGCGTCCACCGTAGTGTCCGGAACGCTGATGGCCGAGGTCGGCGTGGAACGGGCGTCGGCGAGTGCAGCGATATTATTCATAAGCCTAGGGGTCCTGTGCAGTGCTCCGCCGTGCCGCGAGCCGGGCGAGATACACTAGCCCCGTTTGGGGCGGTTGCGAAAGCTCACCCGGTCGCGGCCATCCGGGGTTCGGCAGTCAAATGTTGCCGCACGGCGGCATAAGCAAGGTTGATAGTCTTGAGCCGCTCCTCCGACGCGCGGTCGCCGCCGTTCGCGTCGGGATGGTGGCGCTTGGCGAGCTCCTTATAGCGCGCCTTCAGCACCTCCAACGAGACCGGCCAATCAAGGCCAAGCGCCTGCATCGGGTCGCGCAGGTCGGCCGGCACGGTCGATTTCGGAGCCGCGGCGCCGCCACGCATCCGCCCGGCTGACAGGATATGCAGCGGGTCGCGCAGCATGGCCTCGTCGAACGCCTGGACACCCAGCCGGCCCAGCGGCCAGGTCGGGCGCTGCCAGCCGGTGTCGGACCGCGTATGCGCCTCGATCTCGCCGGCCGACATGCCTTTGTAGTAATCCCACGCCGAATTATACGCGCGCACGTGCTCGAGGCAGAACCACCAATACTGGTTGAGCGTGTTGCGGGATTTGGGCGCGCGGAAGCCACCGGCCTCGGGGCAACCGGGCATGTCACAGGGGCGTCCCGGCGCGGCCGGGTCGGGCGCATAGGCCCGGGGTCGCGGGGATCGGGTCATCCCGCTTTATGTGCTCTGAAAACCGGTCGCGGCAAGTGCTTCACAGGCTACGGCTGCCGGGGTAGTGCTTAGTGCATGTCCAACCAGCCCAGCCGCAGCGACCGTATTCGCAGCCTGATTTCCGACTGCCTTCGCCCCAGCGCTGCTGGAGGTGCGCGATGACAGCAGCCAGCACGCCGGTCACTCCGGGGCGGTGCCGGGCGGGGAGACGCATTACAGCGTCCTGGTGGTGTCCGACCGCTTCGCCGGCCAGGGCCGTGTCGCCCGGCACCGCCTGGTCAATGCCGCATTGGAGCCGGAGTTTGCCCAGGGCCTGCACGCGCTGGCGCTTACGCTGCGCACGCCGGACGAGCAGGTCTCCCTCAAGAATTGACGAGCGCCGGCCCGGTGTAGAACTGCGGCCATTGCCGCGCCACGACGGGGCTGTCCGGCGCATAGGCCTTGCAGGTGCCGAGCAGCATCGGCTTCTTCGACGGCGCCTCAGCCGGCTGCTGTGCAGTATCGACGGCGTTCGGCGCTGCCTCGCGCTTGACGCGGACGGCATAGAGCGTCTGGAACGCGACTGTGCCCATTTGCCCGAGCAGCTCACGCAGATGGGTGCAGCCGTGCACCCCGCCGATGCGCTCGTTCGCCGCTTTCAGGAAACCCCGGCCGACCTTCAGGCCAGCGAGCCGGGCAAAGTTGGGTGCGGCCGAGGGACAGATGCCATAAGGCCCAAACTCGGTCACCGCCTCGAAAGCGATGATCTCCATCTCGTCATTCAGCGTCATGCGCGCCAGCATGCGATGCAGCGGCACGCCGGGGTCGATCTGGCCCCGTTCTGCGTTGCTGAACGCATACGACTTGGTGTCTTTTAGGCTGGCCTCGATATCAAAAAGGCCGTCATTACGCCGGTAGCCGCGCAGCTCGATATCGCGCAGATGCAGCAGCTCACGCGCTACGGGTTCGGTCAGCGGCATCGGTCCCTCCATTCGCTGCATCGCAACATAGGTTGGGGCAGCGGCCGCCGCTAGACGAAGCGCGCTAGGCGCACGGCGGTGTGCCCGCGGCTGGGCGCAGGCTCGGCATGACCAGCAGGCAATCGTCATGCGGCGTGCGGATTTCGGCCGCGCCGTCCATGGCGATCAGGGTGTTGCGCCGGGCGATGACCTCGCCGCCGCGATAGGGCTGCACGAAGGCGAAGCCGGCGGTCGCGGCGGTGACGGTCATCGTGACCTCGGCGAGGCGGGGGCTGGGCGCGGGCGGCGGACCGTTCACGCAGCCGCTGAGCCGCAGCAACGCCGAGACACAGGCGGCGCAGGTGTCCACCGTCGCCGCCTGCCAATGCTGGCCGGCCTCCACGAGGCACGCCGCCGCCGTTTGGCCCGGCGCCGTGAAATGCGGGTAGTCGATCAGCCGCGGGCCCGTCGCGTGGCCGCTATCCGACACCACCAGCTCCGGCACGCCCAGCGCCGTGGCCAGACGCCGTCCCTGAGGGGTGGGTCCGCTCAGGATCAGCGGCTCCGACGGCCACAGCATGGAGTGCAGGTCCAGCAATATATCGACGGTGTCGATCAGCGGCCGCAACTCGCGCGCACGGTCGAGCTCTGTGCTCCGGCGCGGGCCGTCCAGCACGCCCGGGCTCCAAAGCCGGTTCATATCCTCGTCCAGGAAGCGCGATGCGGTCGGCTGGGCGGGATCGAACCGGGCGAAGGCGGCGATGTTGGCGAAGCCGAGCGTGAGCTTGCCACGCGCCGGGTGGATGCCGCGGCGCAGCAGGCGGTCGAGCACGACGGCGCCGGCGATCTCGTTGCCATGCAGCAGGGCGATCAGCGCGACGTGCAGACCGGGCTGTCCGGAGTCAAAGGTCGTAAAGCCGCGCACCCCAGTGTTGCCCGGAAGCCACCAGGACAGATCGGGCGCCGTGAGGTCCACCGTGAAATGCGGGATGCCGTGCTGGGCTGGCTCCATCGATGGGCTCAGGCCGTCCGCCATTCTGTGGCCGGTGTCAGGATGAAACGGGTCAGGGCGCGCAGCAGGAGCATCATCATGGCACTCTATACAGCTCGCTGGCGTCGGCAACCGCTCTGCCCGCCTACCACGAAGCCAGCCTGCACGAAGTGGATGTACACCTGCTAGCGGCGGCGGAGCGTCGTAGCTATAACGGCATTCCGCGAAAGAAGGCCGGTGCATGCGTCTTGAGATGACAAGGGCGGTCCTGGCGACTTCTTTATGTCTTGCGCCGTCATGGCCAGGCCTTCCCGCTGGGACGCACAGCCACGCGAAGGTGATCCCGGCGCCGGCGCGGCAAGCGGTCGCTGATTAGGCAGCGCTCAAACCGTCATGTCGGATGTCATCGTTGGACGGGTCCCGTCCCTGCACCCGCTCCACCGCTTATGGCGTGGCCTGCCGCAGGCCGCCCGGCGCCGGTGGCTGATCCAGGGCTCGGCACTGCTGGCCCCGCATCCCGATCAGCCCGCGCCGCCTGCCTGCGCCGGCATCGCGGTGGCGGGCGAGCTGGACCGCGCCTCGGGCTTGGGCGAGGGCGCACGGCTGATGCTGCACGGGCTGGAAGCGCTGGGCGTGCCAGCCTGGGAGATGCGCCGCAACGGGTCGATGCCGCTGCCAGGTGCGCCGCTGCTGCTGCATGTGAACGCGCCGCATCTGCCGCTGGCGTTGCTGCGGCTGGGCAGGAGGGCGCTGCGCGGTCGTCGTATCGTAGGCTACTGGGCGTGGGAGCTGCCGGTGGCGCCCGCGAGCTGGCGCGCCGGAGTCGCCTTCGTGCACGAGGTCTGGGTGCCGTCGCGCTTTACCGCCGCAGCGCTAGAGCCGCTGCTGCCCGGCCGCGTCCGCGTCGTGCCGCATCCCGTCGCGGCACACCCGCCAATGCCATCTGCCCTGGACCGGGCGGCGTTCGGCCTGCCCAACGACGCGGTCATCACGCTGATGTCGTTCAGCCTCGCCTCCAGCTTCGAGCGCAAGAACCCGCTCGGCGCCATCGCCGCGCACCGGGCGGCGTTCGGTGATCGCATGGACCGCGTGCTGCTGCTGCGCGT
Organism: uncultured Alphaproteobacteria bacterium; assembly: GCA_963850595.1. Lineage (GTDB taxonomy): Bacteria > Pseudomonadota > Alphaproteobacteria > Acetobacterales > Acetobacteraceae > CAHJXG01. Next base: position 793,998 of record CAWKLS010000002.1, read on the forward strand.
CGGCGACCCGCATCATTTCCCTGCCGATTTTGCCGAGCTGCGCTCTGCCGCCACGCGTCCAAACATCCGCATCGACACCCGGACCCTGCCGGCTGCCGACCATTACGCGTTGATGGCGGCCTGCGACATCGTGCTGTCGCTGCATCGCAGCGAGGGGTTCGGGCTGGTCCCGGCCGAGGCCATGCTGCTGGGCTTGCCGGTGATCGCCACGGACTGGTCGGGCAACGTGGACTTCATGGACACAGGCTGCGCCGCCATGGTGCCGGCCCGGCTGATCCCGGCCTACGACCCCCGCGGCGTGTTCATGGCGCCGGGCGCCGTTTGGGCGGAGCCGGACGTCGCCGCGGCGGCGGCGCATCTGGTGCGGCTGGCGGACGATCCGGCTGCGCGTCGCGCGCTAGGTGAGGCCGGGCAGGCAGCGGCGCGGACGCGGCTCGGACTGGGGCCGCTTGCGGCAGCAGTACGCGGATTGGGTCTTCCGATCGCGTCCTCACCCCAACGTCTGTCGAAATGAGGGTCCTGATCTGGCAATGGGGCCGGCGCGGCGCCGGGCCACGCTTCGCCGCGGAGTTGGTGCGCAACTTCGCCGCCGTGCCGCAGACGGAGCCGCTATTGTCGCTGTCGGCCGGCGCCGAGATCATGGGTTCGGCCACGCCGCCGCCGTGCGACCTGCCATTCCCCACCTATGGCGGCGTGGCCGGATTTGCCGCCCGTGCGCTGAGTGCCCCCGTGCTGATCCCGCGTCTCTCGGCATGGCTGCGGGATAACCGTGTCGATGTTGCGCTGTGCGCGATGCCGGCGCCGCTTGACCTGCTGATGGCGGTGGCGCTGCGCCGGGCTGGGGTGCCGTTTGCGGTGGTCGTGCACGACGCCGATCTCCATCCCGGCGACGCGTTTCCGTTGCAAATGAGGCTGCAGCGGCTTTTGCTACGCCGGGCGGACCGGCTGTTTGCGCTCAGCACGCATGTCGCCGACCGGCTGCGGCAGCAGGGGATCGCAGCAGGACGGCTGCTGAAGACGGCGTCCCTGCCGCCATTCGCGTTCGGCGCGCGTCCGCCGCCGCCGGGCGCGCATGGCGGGCGGCTGCGCCTGCTCTCGTTTGGGCGTTTGCTGCCCTATAAGGGTCTGGACCTGCTGGCGGCCAGCCTGGCGCTGCTGGGCACGCGTGGGGACTTGGAGGTCCGCGTCGTCGGCAGCGGTCCGGAGACGCCGGTGCTGGATGCACTGCGTGCGATGCCCGGCGTCTCCGTCGAGAACCGCTGGGTGCCGGAGGACGAGGTCGGCGCGCTGCTCGCCTGGGCCGACGGCCTGGTGCTGTCGCATCGCGAGGCCAGTCAAAGCGGTGTCGCCGCCGCCGCCGTGGCCGCCCAGCGCTGGCTGGTGGCGACCCGGGTCGGCGGATTGGAAGAGCAGCTGCGCGACGAGCCGATGGCCATCATGTGCGACCCGACGCCGGCGAGCCTTGCTTGTGGGATGCAGAGCCTGCTGGCCGGCGAGTATGCGCTGCCTATTGGCGTGGATGATCCGCAATTGGCCTGGAGCGGCATGGCGAATGCGATGGTGAGCGAGCTGCGCACTCTGGCCCGGCAATCAAAGCGCGATCCGCTGCTGATGCCGAACCCGCTCGTTGGCAGCACGTTGTCTGAGTGACGCTGTGCGAAGATGCCCGCCTGCTGATTGTGTTCGGCGGCCTTCCCGAAACCGGCAAGACGACGCTGGCTCGTTTGATCGCGGAAGAAGAGCACGCCGCCTATCTGCGCATTGATATCATTGAGCAAGCATTGCGGTCATCGGGCATGTTGGCGGGCGATGTAGGCCCATCCGGCTACTCGGTCGCCTATGCATTGGCTGCATCCAACCTTGCTCTAGTCCGGATTGTTGTTGCCGGAGTGGACTAGGGTGCAGCAGCACGATTACGAACCTTGGGACCGGCCGCGGTTGGTGGTGGATACCGCAGGCAGCAGCGTTGCGGACACCATGGCAGCGCTCCGTCATCGGTTGGACAGAGGGTTCGCTCGGCCGCCTGCAGATCTTTCCTAAACCGATTTAGAACCGCTCCGTCCACGGTCTAACCGCGATCTCATCCGTCCAGCAGGAGCGCGGCTGCGCCATGACGTCCAGCATCGTCTGCGCGATGGCGTCCGGGTCCAGCATGCTGTCGGGCTGATCCGCAGGCACCAAACGAGCGGCGGAGCGGATGCCGCCATCCACCACGACATGCACAACGTGCACGCCCTTGGGATGCAGCTCCCGCGCCATGCTCTGCGCCAATCCGCGCAGCGCGAATTTGCCCATCGCGAAGGGCGCCGACTGCGCGAAGCCCTTCACCCCGGCGGACGCGCCGGTCAGCAGGATCGTGCCGTGTCCAGCCGACAACATGCCCCGTGCAGCCTGTTGCGCCACCAGGAACGCGCCAAACGCGGTGATGGCGAGGCTGCGCGCGACCTCGGCCGGGTCGAGATCGATCAAGGGGCCACGGATGCGGTAGCTTGGGTTGTACAGCACCACCCCGGGCGCACCGACCGCAGCGAACAACCCGGCGACGCTGGCGGGATCGGCGGCATCGCAGGCGTGCAGGCTAGCGCCGGTCTCGGTCGCCAGCGCCGCCAGCTTGTCGGTGCGCCGCGCCGCCAGCGCGACCTGATGGCCCAGCCGCGCCAAGCCGCGGGCAAAGCTCGCCGACAGCCCGGGTCCGGCGCCGACGATCAACGCGAGCGTCATGCGGAGAACCGCAGCGCAGCCTCCCCGGCGTGGTCAAACACCACCCGCAGCTCGGCGCCCGGCGTCACGAAATCCTTCTGCGTCCACGAACCCGTCGTCACGTACTGCCCGGCCCGCAGCCCGCCGGCCCAAAGCGCGCCGTGGTTCGCGAGCCATACAATCAAGCGCAGCATGTCGCCGGCCGGGTTGCCGGTGCGCCGTTTCATCTCCTCGCCGTTCACGACCAGCGCCACCTGCTCGGCGGCCAGGTCGATCGATTGCCAGTCGGCGATGGCGGGCCCGACCACCAGGCCGAAATGCGCCAGGCTGTCGGCAAGGCGCGAAAGCGGGTCCACACGGTCCGCATCGACATAGCGGCTCTGCAGCACCTCGATCGCCGGATGGGCCGAGGCGATGGCGGCCAGCACCTGCTCCGGACTATACGGCGCATCGCGTGGCGGCAGGTCGCGGGCCAGCCGCACGGCGATCTCGGCCTCGACGCCCTGATCGGTGCACTGCTCGGTCAAGACATGGCCGGGGCTCATCTGCACACCAGCGGCGGGCAACGGCGCGCAGTTGATTGCGCCCGTTGGGTCCGGCGACCCGACCTTCCAGCCGCCAATTTTACCAAGTTCGGGCCTGCCGAGCTCCGCCATAATGGCGCGCTGGATCAGATAGGCCTGCTCCTCGGTTTTCGGACGCATCGCTTCGGGCAGGCTGTGCAGCTTCTGCGTGGGGTCGCGCCGGGCGCTCAGCAGCAGGCGGGCGGCGTCATGGTGCCGGTCCATCTCACAATCTCTCCAGCAAACCAGCGGTCATCGGGCGTTCCAGCGTAGTCAAAGGTGCCTTGACCTTCGCATCGCGCCCATGCCTTGTCCATTCCAGCCCCAGGCTATCTCGATCACCCTCAAAGGACCCAGCATGGACGGCATCGCATTCGAAGACATGCACATCGGCCAGACCGCCAGCGTCGGCAAGACGATCACCGAGGCCGATATCCTGCTGTTCGCCGCCGTCAGCCTCGACACCAACCCGGTGCACATGAACGCCGAGGCGGCCGCATCCTCAGTCTTCAAGGAGCGTGTGGCTCACGGAATGCTGTCGGCCGGGCTGATCAGCGCGGTGCTCGGCACGCGGCTGCCGGGGCCGGGCACGATCTATCTGGCGCAGACCCTGCAGTTCCGCCGGCCGGTGAAGATCGGCGATACCGTGACCGCGACGGCAGAGGTGACGGCGCTGGACCCCGGGAAAAAGCGTGCGACCCTGAGGACCACCTGCACGGTCGCCGGCAAAACCGTCATCGAGGGCGAAGCCACGGTGATGCCCCGCAGCCGCGCCTGATGCAGCCCGCTCCTCTGCAACCTACCCCCTTGCAAATCATCCGTGACTGGCGCGAGCTGCCGGCGACCCTGCAGGGCGCCGCGGTCGCGCTGGGCAACTTTGACGGCGTGCATTTGGGCCACGCCCACGTGCTTCGCGCCGTCCATGCCGCCCGGCCCGGCGCCAAGCTCGCCGTGCTGACCTTCGAGCCGCACCCGCGCGAGCTGTTCCGCCCCGACGATCCGGCGTTCCGCCTAACACTGTCGGCCGAGCGGGCGGATGCGCTGGCGGCGCTCAATGTGCAGATCGTCTATGAACTGGCGTTCGACCGCGCATTCTCCCTATTGAGCGCCGAGGCGTTCGTGGAGGAGGTGCTACATGGCGGCGTAGGCGCTGCGCATCTGGCCTGCGGCCCCGATTTCGCGTTCGGGCACCGGCGCGGCGGCGATGTCGGGTTCCTCGCGACCCGGGCGGAGGCGTTGGGCATCGGCCTCACGATCGTGCCGCCGCTTGCCGACGCGCAGGGGACCATCAGCTCGACCCGCATCCGCCGCCTGCTGCAAGACGGCTATCCTGAACGGGCGGCAGCCGAGCTTGGCCGGCCCTGGGCGGTGCGCGGCCCCGTCACCCATGGCGAGAAGCGCGGCCGAACCATTGGTTTCCCGACGGCGAACGTGCCGCTGGGGCGTCATCTGGAGCCGGCACGCGGCGTCTATGCCGTCCAGGCCCGCCTGGCAGACGGCACGACGGTGCCGGGCGTCGCCAATATCGGCCGCCGCCCGACGGTGAACGAGGGCACCGAAAGCCGGCTGGAGGCGCATCTTTTCGACTATGCCGGCGACCTGTATGGCCAGGAGATCGCGGTGTCGCTGCACGCCTTTCTGCGGGCCGAGCGCAAGTTCGGCTCGTTCGACGAGCTGCGCACCCAGATCGTCGCCGATGCAGGCCAGGCACGCGCGCTGCTCGCGACGCTTGACCCGGCGGGGCCGCGTTCCGCATAACACTGCCATGGTCCGTACCCCGCACAGGCGAATTACCAGGCCGGCCTAAGCGCCGGGACTGCCTTGACGCGAAACCGCCGCAACCTGGACCCGATCCCATGCCCGACTCCATGAACAACGCACCCGACTACCGCCCGACCGTCTTCCTGCCCGCCACTTCGTTTCCAATGCGTGGCGATCTGCCGAAGCGCGAGCCTGACCTGCTGGCGCGTTGGGGCCGCATCGACCTATGGAACCGCACCAAGGCGGCGATGGCGGGCCGCCCGCCCTTCGTGCTGCATGACGGCCCCATCTACTCCAACGGGCACCTGCACATCGGCCACGCGCTGAACCGTATCCTGAAGGACGTGGTTATGCGCGCACACCGGATGGCTGGCGAGGACGTGGACTATATTCCCGGCTGGGACACCCACGGCCTTCCGATCGAGTGGAAAGTCGAGGAGGAGTACCGCAAATCCGGCCGTGACAAGGATGCCGTCCCGGTGCTGGATTTCCGCGACGAGTGCCGGCGCTACTCCGCGCATTGGTTGGCGGTTCAGACCGACGAGTTCCAGCGGCTGGGCGTCGTCGGCGACTGGGCCGGACGTTACGCGACCATGGACTTTGGCTCCGAGGCGGCGATCGCCGGAGAGATCTGCAAATTCCTGCTGAACGGCGCGCTGTATCGCGGCCTGCGCCCGGTTATGTGGAGCCCGGTCGAGAAGACGGCGCTCGCCGAGGCCGAGATCGAGTATCACGACCGCACCAGCGACACCGCCTTCGTGCGGTTTCCCGTCCTGAATGGCACGGGCGCCCTGGCCGGCGCCGCCGTCGTGATCTGGACCACGACCGTCTGGACCCTGCCGGGCAACCGCGCCTTGGCGTATGGGCCCGAGATCGACTACGCGCTCCTCCACGTGGACAGCGTGGACGAAGGCTCGCTGGCCCACCCCGGCGAGCGTCTGCTGATCGCGCTCGCTCTACTGCCGCAGGTCTGTGCCGCTGCCGGGATCGCCACGCACCACGTGGTGCACGTCTATAAGGGCGCGGAGCTTGCCGGGCTGGTCTGCGCGCACCCGTTGCGCGGGCAGGGCTACGATCACGACGCGCCGCTGCTCGCGGGCGAGTTCGTCACGACCGAGCAGGGCACGGGCTTCGTTCATATCGCCCCCGCGCATGGCGAGGAGGACTTCTTGCTCGGGCGCGTCCATGGGATCGAGGTGCCCGAGGCTGTCGGGCCGGACGGCGCCTATGCCGCCTGGGTGCCGCATTTCGCCGGCGTGCACGTGTTCAAGGCGGCAGCGCCGGTCGGTGCGGCGATCGAGGCGGCCGGTGGTCTGCTGGCCCGCGGCACATTGCTCCACTCCTACCCGCATTCCTGGCGCAGTAAGGCGCCGGTGATCTACCGCGCGACGCCGCAGTGGTTCATCCGCATGGACGGCCCCGAGGCGATCCGCGCCAAGGCGCTGGAGGAGATCGCCCGCATCAACTTCGTGCCCGAGGCCGGGCGTACCCGGCTCGCCAGCATGGTCGCCGGACGTCCGGACTGGTGCATCAGCCGCCAGCGCGCCTGGGGCGTGCCGATCCCGGTATTCGTCGATCGCCGCACCGGCGAGCCGCTGCGCGACCCGGACGTTGTCGCCCGCATCACCAAAGCCTTTGCGGAGGAGGGCGCGGATGCCTGGTACAACTCGCCGCCGGGGCGCTTCCTAGGCAACGACCATGATCCGGACGGCTATGAGCAGGTCATGGACATCGTCGATGTGTGGTTTGAGAGCGGCAGCACCCACGCCTTCGCGCTGGAGGCTCGCGGCGGCCCGTGGCCGGCGGACCTCTATCTGGAGGGCAGCGACCAGCACCGCGGCTGGTTCCAGACGAGCCTGCTGGAGGCGGTCGGCACCCGTGGGCGGGCGCCCTACAAGGCCGTGCTGACCCACGGCTTCGTGCTGGACGAGAACGGCCGCAAGATGAGCAAGTCGCTCGGCAACGTAACGGCGCCGCAGGAGGTCACCGACAAGCTCGGCGCTGACATCCTGCGGCTATGGGTGGTGAACTCCGACGTGTCGGAGGACCTGCGTATCGGGCCGGAAATCCTGAAGCAGCAGGCCGAGCTGTATCGTCGGCTGCGCAACACGCTGCGCTGGCTGCTGGGCAGCCTGGACGGCTTTTCTGACAGCGAGCGCGTGGCGAACTCCGAGATGCCGGAGCTGGAGCGCTGGGTTCTGCACCGGCTCTCCGAGCTCGATCAGCGCATGCAAGGCGCTCTGACGACGCACGACTGGACCGGGGTCTATCCCGACATCCACGCATTTTGCTCGGCTGACCTGTCCGCGTTCTATTTCGACGTGCGGAAGGACGTGCTGTACTGCGACGCGCCCGACAACCTGCGGCGGCGCGCGGCGCGGACGGTGCTGGACCACCTGCACCGCTGTCTCGTCGCCTGGCTCGCCCCCGTGCTGTGCTTCACCGCGGAGGAGGCCTGGCTGGCCCGTTTCCCGTCCGAGGACGACAGCGTGCACCTGCAGATGTTCCCATCCATCCCGGACGCCTGGCACGACGTGGCGATCGGCGAACGCTGGGCCAAAATCCGCGAGGCGCGCGGCGCCGTGACGACGGCGCTGGAGGCGGCGCGGCTGGAAAAACTGATCGGCGCGTCGCTGCAGGCCACGGTCACTCTGCCGGCTGCCTACGCCGACCTGCTGGACGCCGAGGGCTGGGCGGAGATCGGCATCGTATCCGGGATCGCTTTCAGCGATGCGCTGTCTGTCCAACGGGCGCCTGGCGACAAGTGCGCCCGCTGCTGGCGCGTGCTGCCCGAGGTCGGCCAGCAGGCCGGACACCCGACGTTGTGTATCCGTTGCGCTGGGGTCGTCGGCCCGCTCGCCTGCGACCAAGCCGCCGAATGACCGGCCATACTCGTTGGGGCACGCTCGCGGCCACGCTGGTGCTGATCGCCGACCAGGCGAGCAAGTGGTGGGTGCTGGAGGTGCTGCGCCTGCCCGAGCGCGGCCCGATCCCAGTGCTGCCGGTGCTCAGCCTGACGATGGTGTGGAACCAGGGCGTCACCTTCGGGCTGTTCCATCAGGACGGCGTGTGGGGACCGTGGCTGCTGGCGGGCATCGCCTTGGCGGTGGTCGTCGCGCTGGCCGTCTGGCTGCGCCGGGCCGAGAACCCGCTCGTCGCCGCGAGTCTCGGCGCGATCGGCGGCGGGGCGATCGGCAACGTCATCGACCGGCTGCGTTACGGTGCGGTGGTGGACTTCTTGCATGCCCACGCGTTCGGCTGGTCGTGGTATGTGTTCAATGTGGCGGACGCGGCTATCGTCTGCGGGGTGGCGGCACTGGTGCTGGACGGAATGCGGCCGCGAACCCGCTTGCAGGCTCCTGGACTTCGGCGGTAAAACCTGCGGCATGAGCGCATTTCGTCTGACTTTGGTGACCTTCCTGGGCCTGAGCCTCGCTGCCTGCAGCGGTGACGAGTTGACCCGTACCTTCGGCCTGACCCGTGACGCGCCAGACGAGTTCCAGGTGACGACGCGCGCGCCGCTGTCGATGCCGCCCGATTTCACCCTGCGCCCGCCGCGGCCCGGCGCCGTCCGGCCGCAGGAATTGTCCCAGCGCCAGCAGGCCGAGGCAGCGCTCGCGCCGGACACCGTGCTGGCCCGCCCAGATGCCGAAGTTACGCCGGGTCAGCAGGCACTGGTCGCCGCCGCCGGTCGTGCCGCGCCGGCCGACATCCGCGCCCGCGTTGACAATGAGGCTGCGCTGGATACCCCGAGCCGCCCTTTAACCGATCGCCTGCTGTTCTGGCAAAGCCCGCCGCCCCCGGCACGCCGGTGGACGCCCAGCGCGAGAGCGCCCGGCTGCGGCAGAACGCGGCTCTCGGTCAGTCTCCCGAGACCGGCGACACCCCGATCATCCAGCGCAAGCGCCAGGGCCTGTTCAGCGGCATATTCTAGCGGACGCCAAGCCTTCAGCGTCCCCCAAAACTTCAACGCTCCCCAAAACCTCAACGTCCCAACGCGTGGTATTCGGGGTTCGGCATCATATCGACGGCGTGCGCGACCCGGTTCGTGTAGTTGAAAAATGCCGTCACCTCGGCGATGTCAAAGATGTCGGCGTCCGAAAAGCCCTGCGCGCTGAGTGCGTCCCGGTCCGCCTGGCTCACCAGATGCGGCGCGGACGTTAGCTGCACCGCGAAGTCCAGCATCGTGCGCTGCCGGGCCGGGAGCTCGGCCACCCGGTAGTTGAAGGCCAGCATTTCGCCCATCTGCGGATCGCCCGACAGCTTGCGCACCGCTGCCCCGTGCGCCACGAGGCAGTAGTAGCAGCGGTTCCACGACGACACCGCCACCGCGATCATCTCGCGCTCCAGCTTGGTCAAACCGGACGGCGCGAGCATCAGCTCGTCGTACAGCCGGATGAAGTTGCGCAGCTTCTCCGGCCGCAGCAGCCAGGCCTGCAGCACGTTGGGCACGAAGCCGAGCTTGTCGCGGCATTTCTGGAAATACGGCTGCAGGTCTTCTGGAAGCGTCGACTCGTCCGCCGCTTCGAGGGCCATGACGTGGGTGGGCTGCGGCATGGGCTATCCTCCGAGGCTGCGGGCTTGGTCGCGCAGGACGAACTTCTGCATTTTGCCGGTGCTGGTCTTGGGCAGCGGGCCGAACACCACCGTGCGCGGCACCTTGAACCGCGCCAGGTGGTCCTTGCAGAAGGCGATGATCTCGGCCGCGGTCGCCTCGGCGCCGGGCTTCAGGGTGACGAAGGCGCAGGGCGTCTCGCCCCAGGTCGGGTCTGGCCGGGCGACCACCGCAGCCTCCAGCACCGCGGGATGCCGGTACAGCACGCCCTCGACCTCAATGGTGGAAATATTCTCGCCGCCGCTGATGATGATGTCCTTGGATCGGTCGCGGATTTCGATGTAGCCGTCGGGATGACTGACCGCGAGGTCGCCGGTATGGAACCAGCCGCCGGCGAAGGCCTCCTCGGTCGCGGCCGGGTTCTTGAGGTAGCCCTTCATCACGATGTTGCCGCGCATGAACACCTCGCCCATTGTCGCACCGTCGCGCGGCACCGGCTGCATGGTCGTGGGATCGGCGATCATCAGCCCTTCCTGGACCGGATAAGTCACGCCTTGCCGCGCCTTGAGCCGGGCGCGCTCGTCGGGCGGCTGCGCGTCCCACTCCTCGTGCCAGGCGCAGACGGTGACGGGGCCGTAGGTCTCCGTCAGGCCATAGACGTGGGTGATGTCGAAATTGAGCCGCTCCATGCCCTCCAGCACAGCCGCGGGCGGGGCCGCGCCGGCGGTCATCATGCGCACCGGGGCCGGCCGCGGCTGCACGCCGGGATGGTTGAGGATCAGCCCCATGACGATCGGCGCGCCGCATAGATGGGTCACCCGGGCAGCGTCCATCGCCTGGAGAATACCTGCCGCCTCGACCCGGCGCAGGCACACGTTGGTCCCGGCCATCGCCGCCAGCGTCCACGGGAAGCACCAGCCGTTGCAGTGAAACATCGGCAGCGTCCAGAGATAGACCGGATGCTGCGCCATGCCCCATGTCATCGCGTTGCCGACCGCGTTCAAATAGGCGCCGCGGTGGTGATAGACGACGCCTTTAGGGTTCCCCGTGGTGCCCGACGTGTAGTTCAGCGCGATGGCGTCCCACTCGTCGCCGGGCATGGCCCACTCGAAGGCCGGATCGCCGCTGGCCAGGAACGCCTCATATTCGATGTCGCCGACGTGCTCGCCCGGAGGCGCCAGCGGATCGTCGATATCGACCACGTAAGGCCGCACTTCTGCCGGCATCATCGCCAGCGTTTTCGCAATGACCGGCGCGAACTCGCGGTCGGTGAGCAGAACGCGGGCCTCGCCATGCGCCAGGATGAAGGCAATCGTCTCGGCATCGAGCCTGATGTTGATGGCGCATAGCACGGCGCCGAGCATTGGGACGCCGAAGTGCGCCTCCACCATCGCCGGCGTGTTGGGCGCGATGATCGCCACCGTATCGCCGCGCCCGACGCCGTGTGCCGCCAATGCGGAGGCCATGCGCCGGCAACGGGCGTAGGTCTCGGCCCAGGTCGCGCGATGCGGGCCGTGCACGATCGCAACGCGGTCCGGGAACACGTCCGCGGTGCGCCGGATGAAGCTCAGCGGAGACAAGGCCTCGTGGTTGGCGGCGACCTGCGGCAGGTCGAACTTGTCGCGTGCGATGGCGGTTCCCCCTCAGAAGCCGAACATGTGGTCCAGGCTGAACCCCCCCGCGTCATTCATCAAGCCGTGATAACCAAATAGCCGGCACGTCGCGTCCCGGATCAGCACATAGCCGCGCGGGCCCGCTTGGGCGAGCAGCGCGCTGCCGAACACCAGATGCGGCCAGACCATCGCCGAACCCGAGCAGGCGATGCGCAGCGGCTCCTCCGCGATCACCTGGCCGTCGCTGTCATGCAGCAGCAGCGCCGTCGTGGACCAGGGATGCCAGGCCGCCGACGCTGCATAGATCAGCGCGGCGTAGCTGTGCCGGCCCGCGTCCCCCAATTTCAGGAACAGCCGCGTGGACAGGCCCGGCGGCGGCCCGGAGTAGCTCTGCGGCTCGTCGCGATACGTCATCGCCGTGTTGTAGATGTGCGCGCCGAAGCTGCTCTCGGCGGCGTGCCCGCTCGCCCGGTCTTCATAGCGCAGCAGCGCGTGCAGCCAGCCATCGGCCTCCCCGCCGTCGCGGAAATCATAGACGAGGTCGGCGTGGCCCTCCTCGACGTCGAACTCGGCGAGGTCGAGCACCAGGTCGTGGTTGCGCGGCAGGCAGCCGAGGAACCGGTCAGCGACCAGGCGCCCGGCGGTGTCGAACACGTCGATGCGGATGGGCAGGGTGGTCTGCCGCTCGGCCATCGGCGTCGGCAGCACGACGCTGCGAAACCGGTCGCGCGGCAGGATGGGGAAGGGCAGCAGATAGCCGCGGCCCAGCAGGTTGTGCAGCGACGGGATGCCGGGGTCGGGCAGCAGGCCAGCGCGCTCGACGTTCAAATGGGCGATGCGGGTGCGGCCAGCCCGCGTCACCTCATAGCGCGGGCGCACCACATGGCGGCCAGCTCGCACTTCTATCTGTGCCGGCCATTGCAGGCCCGGCACCACGTCCGCGACGTCGAGCTCCAGGCTGGCATAGGGGCCGATAGCCTCGGGCAGCGGCACCGGTGTCTCGGCGCCCATACGGTCCAGCAGCACGGCTCCGGCCGGAATCGGCGCGGCGTGGCTGTTCTGCAGCCACAGCACCACGCGCTCGTCCGCACGTGGCGCGGGCATTCCGGCATAGCGGTCGGCCGGCCAGGCATTGGCGTCGTGCGTGCAGGACAGGCTGGCTTGCTCGCCGGTTCCATAGGTGTCGAGCGCGTATTTCACCACGTCGTGCCCGGCGGCGCCGATGGCGTGGATGAAAAGCTGGCCGGCGAACTCGGGCAGCCCGAACCGTGCGCGGACCTCTGCGCTGTCGATGGCGATGCCGGCCCCGCCGGGCGGCACGGCCTGCTCCCATTCGGCGAGCGTATGACCCTTGCCGTCAAAAAGTCGCAACCACAGACGCACCGGCCCGGCTCCATAGCCCGCCCAGTAATTCGCCGTGACCAGCCGCGTATGCAGGCCGCCCCGGTCGCGAAAGAAGGCGTAGTTCGTGGCGAAGTTCACCCGGTCCAGATAGCGCTTTGGGTTGCTCAGCATCTCGGCCGGCAGCCGCGCCTCGTCGAGCGTCGCCACCGCCATGCCGGCGGGCAGCATATGCTTGATCCGCGCCAGCACCCGCCCAGCGTCGAACGCGGCGATCAGCAGGGTGGCGCAGGCGGAGTTCGGCAAACCGGTGAGCGGCCGGGCCGGCACCCCGGCGCGCGGTTCGCCGATTTGCTGCACGTCGTGCACGTAGCTCTCGGCCGCCTCCGGCATGGCCGGATGCAGCGCGAACAGCGCGTCCGACACGCCGTCGGGGTCGTAAACCGCGAGCGGCCCAGCGTCCCGCAGCTTGGCCGCCATGCGCTGTATGGCCTCGGCCGCCACCGGATGGGCAAAGGCCTTGTACAGCACGTTGCCGCCGGCTCGCGCGTCGAAGGTCTGGATATCCAGCATCGTCGTCTCCTAAAAATCCAGCCGCTGGCGCATCTCGTCCGCCGCCGCCTGCGTATCGTCGATCGGCGTCACCGGCCAGAGCTCGAGCCGCCCGGCGAACGGACGCACCCGCCCGTCCTCCTGCAAGAACCGGTTGAACAGCCGAATGCGCCGCGACCGGCCCGGCAGTGCGGCCAGCAGCACCGGGGCCGAGGTCGCGACGGCCTCCGACACCATGGACACGCTGTCCTCCGTCACCACGATCGCGTCCGCCAGCGCCAGCAGGCCGAAATATGGGTTGTCGCCGGCCATGTCCCAAACCCACCCACCGAGCGGCGCCACCGCCGAATGCAGCGCGGCGCGGGCGTCCTCGGCGGTGCGGCGGGACGGCGTGAGCGCCAGGCCGACCCTGTCCACCTGCATCATGCCGGCGAGCGACGCACCCAACGCGCTCGCAACGCCAGCGTCCAATCGAAAGCGGCCATTGCTGCCGCCGACCAATACGGCCACCAGCGGGCGCGGCAGATGGGCGAGGCGGGGTGCCCAGAGCGCGGCGGCCTCTGTGAGCCGGGCCGAGGTGGCGCGGTGCAGCGCCGTGCGGGTCACGACGACGTTGGGGCCGGTGAGCCCGTCATGGCGGTTCACTACAATGAGGTCGAAACGGGCTGGGTCGATGCGCGGGTGCTGCACCTGGACCGCCGGACGCCGCGGGCCGCGCAATGAGGCGGCGATCACGGCCGCGGTGCCGCCCGCGCCGATCACTAGGGCGTCGCCGGGATCCCGCATCCGTATGGCGCGGAGCGGCGCTGGCCAGAACCGTGCCGAGACCCAGCGCCAGGGTGCACGCGGCTGCAACGAAATCAGCGCCGGTTTTAGGCCCGCCGCCTCCGCCAAACCGATGGCCTGGGCCTGCAGGCCGGCGTAGGGCTCGCTGAGGACGATCGAGGGTCGCATGGGCCGCTTCTCGGGAGTTCACGCGGCCGGGTCAACCGTCCGGCATCGCAAGCGACGGATTTCCTTGACTTCGCTGCAGTGCAGCACTATACGAAAGTCGCGTGGTTTGACGTGACTTCGTGCGCTGTCTCTGTGCACCGGCGTTATCATCTCACTTCTGGCGCCGGTCGCGATCCCGCTGATCGCTGTGCATGCCCCTCGCGGCGCAAGGCGACCTCCTGGGGCAGGCCATCGAAAGAAATCATTGCTATGTCAGGCTTCGCAGACCTTGGTCTCGCGCTACCCATCCTCAGTGCCTTGACCACCCAGGGCTATACCGAGCCCACTCCGATCCAGTCCCAGGCCATCCCGCATATCATGCTCGGCCGTGACCTGCAGGGCATTGCGCAGACAGGCACCGGCAAGACCGCAGCTTTTGCGCTGCCGATCCTGCATCGCCTGCTGGCCGACAAGAAGCCAGCGCCGCGTCGTGGCTGCCGCGTGCTGGTGCTGTCGCCGACGCGCGAGCTCGCCAGCCAAATCGCCGAGAGTTTCCGCGACTACGGCCGGCAGACCGGGCTGCGCACCACGCTGATGTACGGCGGCGTGCCGAAGGCGCGGCAGTCCAAGGCCGTCGCCAACGGCATCGACATCCTCGTCGCGACGCCCGGCCGCCTGCTTGACCACATGCAGGACGGCGCCGTGGTGCTGAACCATGTCGAGGTGCTGGTGCTCGACGAGGCCGATCACATGCTCGACCTCGGCTTCGTCATCCCGATCCGCAAGATCGTGCAGTCGATCCCGCCCACGCGGCAGACGCTGTTCTTCTCGGCCACCATGCCGAAGGAGATCTCCATGCTCGCTGGCCAGATGCTGAAGAACCCGGTGCATGTGGCCGTGAGCCCCGTGGCGACCACCGTCGAGCGCGTCGAGCAGAAGGTCATCTTCGTCGAAGCCTCGCGCAAGCGTCAGCTGCTGGCCGACATCCTGCGCAGCAGCAAGATGAGCCGCACGCTGGTGTTTACCCGCACCAAGCACGGGGCCGACCGGGTGACCCAGCATCTGGAGGCCGCCGGTCAGCCCGCCGCCGCCATCCACGGCAATAAAAGCCAGCCGCAGCGGGAGCGGGCGCTGCAGATGTTCAAGCAGGGCCGCATCAGCGTGCTGGTCGCGACCGACATCGCCGCCCGTGGCATCGACGTGGACGGGGTGACCCACGTGGTGAACTTCGACCTGCCGAACGTGCCGGAGGCCTATGTCCACCGCATCGGCCGCACCGCGCGGGCCGGGCAGGCGGGCGTCGCCATCAGCTTTTGCGACAGCAGCGAACGCGCCCATCTGCGCGGCATCGAGAAGCTGATCCGCACCCGGCTTTCGGTCGAGGAGCCGCGCGACCTCGCTGCCTAGAGAACAAGCGGGTAGGAGCGTTGCCCTTGACCCGCTGAGGCCGGCGGTTACAGATCCGGCCTATGTATGGGATCGGCGGATGAGTGCAGAGCATGATACCGGAGTGGGCGTCCACATCCGCTGGGCCGTCGCTTCGACGGCGCCGGTGGATGCGGTTTGCCGCAACTGCGGCGAGCCCGGCGCCAAGCCCGTCCTGCTCGACGCCGATACGACTTTGCCGGGCCAGGGCAGGCTGCAGGTGCGCCTGCTCGACTGTCCGCATTGCGGCTGCGCCTTCGCCGAGCAGGACACCGCGTTCGACTACACCCGTGACGCATCGAGCGAGCTGAATGTCGCGCACTATGTCGAGGTCAACGCTGGCATCTGGCCGATCATCCGCACCATCGCCCGGCTGCCGTTCGGCCCCGGCGCCAAATACCTGGAGATCGGCTGCGGCTTCGGTTTCGGGTTGGACTACGCCATCACCGAGCGCGGCTGGAAGGGGCGGGGCATCGATCCGTCGCCCTTCGCCGCCGCGGGCCGGGTAGCGCTGGAGCTGCCGATCGAGGGCCGCTACTTTCAACCGGACGAGGCCCTGGGCACCGAGGCCGACATCATCCTCGCCAGCGAGGTCCTGGAGCATATCGCCGCACCGCTGCCGTTCCTGCAGACATTACGCCGGGCGCTTGCCCCGGGCGGCATGCTGGCCCTGACGACGCCTAACCGCGCGAGGCTGCTGCCAGACGTGCCGGTCGCCGAGCTGGTGCCGATCCTGTCCGTCGGCGCGCATTTGGTGCTGGAAACCGAGGGTAGCCTTAAAGTGCTGCTGGAGCGCGTCGGATTTGCCCATGTCACGACGGAGACCAACGGCGACCAGATCATTGCCTATGCATCCGACGTGCCGATCCAGTTGCCGGACAGCGACGCGGCTCCGCGGGTCAGCTATCGCGCTTACCTCGCACGGCGTGCCGGATTGGCGGCGACCGGCGGTTTCCTGTGGTGGGGATTGCAGACGCGCGCCTACCAGGAGAGCGTGGCGGCGAGTGACTGGCCCGAGGCCGACCGCATATGGCCGATGCTGCGTGACGCCTGCCAAGCCGGTTTTGGCTTCGACATGGAAGCCCCGGCGTCATTGCCGGATACCGCAGGCTTGCCGCTCGCGGCGTTTCGGGAGGTCGTGCCGGGCACATTGCCCAATCTGCTCTATTTGCGGGTTCTGCACCGGCTGAACGGCAGCGCTCCGCCAGGCCTGTCCGATATGGAGCCGCTGTTGCTTGGCGCCGCCCGGTCCGCGCGTGATCTCACGGCGGCGTTGCGCCCGCTGGCCGCCGAGGATCAGGCGACGATCGGTATCGAGCGCGCTGCGTTGGCGATGCTGGCAGGGAGCCTCGCCGACCGTGCCGATGACGGGGTTTTCGCAGCACTTACGGCGGCAACGGAGGCTGATCCCGCAGCCAAGGTCACCATCGCGCGCCGCTGTCTCGTGGGCTTGGTGAACGCTGGGCGTACGGACCTAGCCCGGCAGGTTGAGGCGCAGTGCAGCCTGGACATCGCGGTCCTCGACGGTTGGAAGCCGGGGCAGCCCTGGGACGCCAGCGAACGCGACGCGCTGTTCTGCTTGGGGATGCTGGAATTGGCGCCCGACGGCGATTTGGCGCTGGCCCGGCACCGCTTCGCCTTGGTGCGTGCGCTTGAACCAGAGGGACCACTTTACTGGCCGGCCTTGCGGGGAGAATGCGTTGCGGCGGATCGTATGGGGGATACAGATGAGGCTGCTGCGCTTTTGACGGGTGAGTTGTCGGGTGAAATACCGGAAGCGCCCCAGACTCAGCAAGCTAAAGAGTTGCCGAATTCTCCTCGATGGACCCAGAGGCTTGGCAATTACCTGAAAGGCATTACTCGCTAAGTTTGATGAACTGCTTTTCGTGTTGGCCAGCGCCTATCGTGGATACTTAAGCAGCGCCCATCGACCTCTGCTGCAGCAACGAACGAGCTCGCCCAAGCCGCACTATAACGTTGCTTTCTAATTTACAATGTTCAATCTTCAGTTGTATTCTTTTTCGGACCTTCTTTTACCTTCTGGGAGTGCTGAAAGTGGCGGCAACGGTTGGCCCCAATATCGTGCTTGGCCCAGGCGGTAACGTGATCTACGCCCCGCCAGGCTTTTCTTATCAGGCAGGCCCAACGGAAAGGGTCATCCACGCCACACAGGACAATCAGGTCATTCAGGCGAACGATCTCGGCGATGAGGTCACGCTTCTAGGCGGCCCAAGTGCGGCATTTGGCGGAGCGGGCAATGACACGCTCATTGCCGGTGCGGGCGCACAAATTCTGAAAGGCGGCGCGGAAAACGACATATTAGTGGGTGGCGATGGCCCGCAGGATTTGTTTGGCGGTTCCGGCGACGACACCATCATAGTCGGGCGGGGTGCCCAGAGCATAGATGGCGGCGATGGCTATGACACCCTCGTCACGCCCGGCTTGGCCCGACAGTATACGCTTAACCCGAGCTTCCTGCAGTTAGCCTGAAAAATTCACGAGGGTTGGCGGGCATAGTACAAGCCCTTGATCCAGTGTAGAATGTGGTTCTCAAGGCCAATTCTACGGATCCGGAGCGCCATGCCCGCCAAAGTTGAGCTTATCCCTTCGCTGCCCGGCCTGTCACCGGTCGGCGGCAAGCCCGTCATCGCCCGTTTCGACGGCGGCCACCTTTCCTCCGACGGCGGGTTGCTGGTGCTGCGCGAGGTGGAGCAGCGCCTCGATGTCGCGGGACGCCTAGCGGCCTGCATTGCGGACCCGCGCGATCCAAAGCGCGTCGTGCACGGGCTCGACGAGATCATCCGCTTTCGCCTGCTGATGATCGCGGCCGGCTACGAGGACGGCAACGACGCCGACCGGTTGCGCACCGA
This sequence comes from uncultured Alphaproteobacteria bacterium, assembly GCA_963850595.1. GTDB lineage: Bacteria > Pseudomonadota > Alphaproteobacteria > Acetobacterales > Acetobacteraceae > CAHJXG01. Next base: position 812,311 of record CAWKLS010000002.1, read on the forward strand.
CCCGATGTTCAAGCTGGCCATGGAGCGGCTTGGGGACGAGACGGCGTTGTGCTCGCAGCCGACCATCTCACGCCTGGAGAACCTGCCCGACAAACGCGCGCTGCTGCGCATGGGCCGGACCATGGTCGACCTCTACTGCGCATCCTTCCGCCAGGTGCCGCGCCGGATCGTGCTGGACGTGGACGACACGTTCGACGCCGTGCACGGCGCGCAGCAGATGCGCTTGTTCAATGCGCACTACGACGAATACGGCTTCCAGCCCATCGTGGTGTTCGACGGCGAAGGCCGCTTCATCACCGCCGTGCTGCGCCCGGCCAAGCGGCCGAGTGGACGCGAGATCCGCGCCTTCCTGCGCCGCCTCGTGCGCCAGCTCCGCGCCAACTGGCCCCGGGTCGAGATCCTGCTGCGGGCCGATAGCCACTATTGCGCGCCTGAGGTGCTGAGCTGGTGCCGGGCGAACAAGGTTGACTACCTGCTCGGTGTCGCGCCGACCAGCACGCTGCGCCGTCATGTCGAAACCTTGGAGGCCAGCACCGCCGCGCGCTTTGCCGCCTCGGACGGCTCGGGCAAGCTCCGCCGCTTCACCGAGTTCTACGACGGCGCCGCAAGCTGGGACCGGGTCGAGCGCATCATCGCCCGCGTCGAGGCCGGGCATGGCGGGACGGACACGCGCTTCATCGTCACCAGCTTGCAAGGCGGCTCAGCCCGCGCCCTCTACGAGCGGCGGTATTGCCAGAGGGGCCAGGCGGAGATCTACCAAGCATGATGCGTCTCAAGAGTGATTAGGGGTTGCAGGGTGGCTTGCGCCATGCAGGCGGCGATGGCGTAACCGGTCAATCTCGGCCTCATCGGCCTGAATAAGCCAAACGTTTTGGGTCAGCACCGGCACTTTGCGGGCGACGACCACCCCACGCTGGATCCAGCGATGGATTGTGGCCTTAGGAGCGTCAAGCCGGGCCGCGAGTTCGTCGATGGTCATCTCTCCCGGTTCACGCCCTTGCAGCCGGGCCGCCCACGACATGTGAGGAGCGACGGGCATACCTATGCGACGCAGCAAGCTGCGCACCATCACGGCGGTGTGGGTCGACCGGCGCTTGGGCGGCGTCCAACCCTCGGCGTTCAGGACACCGGCGATCGCCGGGGCCTTGTGGCCTTCTGCATGCAGATCACGGATGCGCTGCAGCAGGGCGACATGGTCGCTTCGTTGCGTCAGGTGGGCCACTGGCCGCCGCAGGTCATGCTGGGTCTGCACGCCGCCAGCCCAATGGCACTCGACCCGAACGATCTCGCTTTTGCCCTGCACCGTGACGACGACGCGGTCCAGCATCAAGCGTGCGATGGCCTGCCGGTCCGCCGCAGTGGTGGTGGGGGCCGTCCAGAGCGCTGGGATATCTGATGCCAGGCGCTCAATCGCGGCGCGTTCGTCGCTCGTCAGCGGCAAGGCCTGGCCCGCCAGGAACCGTTCATGCTCGGCCTTCAGGCGCACCTCGTCGGCCAGCGCCGCCTCCCAGCGCTGCTCCAGGGTGCGCACCACGAGCCGGTTCTCCGGCTCGACGGCGTCGTATTGGCGCTGGGCCCGCTCGACCTCGTAGCGCGCCCGTTCCAGCCGCTGCCGCCATTGCCGGTGCAGGGCCGTGCGCTCCAGTTCAAGATCCTCCGCCAGGTGCAGGCTGACCTCCAAGGCAGCCGGCGCGAGCGCTTGCAGCATCAGCTCGCCCACCAGCACGTCCAGCGCCCGTCCGCTGAGGGACTGACACAGGGGCGCGCCGTAGTTCATCGCGAGCCGCGAGCAGCAGTAGCGCTGGAAACGGCCCCCGTTCGGGTATTGCGCCGCCATGCGCTGGCCGCAGCGGCCGCATACGATCAAGTTCGCAAGCAGGGCCGGGCCGCCCCGGGGAATGCCGCGCTGTGCGCTGCGGTTGGCCACGATCTGCTCCAGGTTCCGCTCGTATGCCTCCCAGCTGATGTAGGCAGGCCAGCGGTTCCTGATCAACACCGCCGGGTCGCCGGCTTTCTGGCCCGTGCTAGGGTGCCCCGGCTTTTGGCGGCGCGGATCGACGCCGCGCCGTCCATAAGCATAGGCGCCGGCATACAGCGGGCTTTGCAGCATCTCCGACAACGTGAAGCGGTTCGGCGCATGCCACTCCAACTCGCCCTTCGCCGCTCCTGTCCGGACACGATACGGCAGCTGGATGTCGTGTGCGACGAGATGGGCGAGCACTCCGTTGATCGTGCGGCGGCGCTCGAACGTGTCAAACACCAGGCGCACGGTTGCCTGCACCTGCTCGTCGCTGTCGAACACGACCTCGCCTGCACGGCTGCGCAAGTAGCCGCGCGGCAGGTTAAAGAACAGCTCGCCACGCTGCGCCTTGGCGCGGCGTCCCTCCAGCATGCGGATCTTGAGCATGTGTAGCTCTGCCTCGCTCATCGTGCCTTTGAGCCCAAGAAGTAGCCTGTCGTTGAAGCCGCCCGCGTCGTACACGCCGTCGGTGTCGGCAATGAGCGTATCGAACAGCGCGCAGACCTCGAGCAGCTGGTGCCAGTCCCGGCACGACCGCGCCAAGCGCGACATCTCGACACCCAGCACCAGCCCGACATGGCCCAGGCCGACCTCGGTCATCAGCCGCTGGAAGCCAGGGCGGTTGGCCGTCGTGGTCCCAGAGCGGCCCAGGTCGTCATCGATCACCTCCACCCTCTGGCGTGCCCAGCCGAGCTGGAGGGCGCGCTCGACCAGGGCGTATTGCAGGCGCGTCGACTCCTGGTTCTGCTCGACCTGCCGCAGGGTGGACTGCCGAACGTAGACCAAAGCCAGGCGGTCCTGATGACGGCCTTGCACCTTCTCCGAGACGCTCATGGTGCCCCTCCTCACCGGTTGTGCGTCGGTCATGGCCGCAGCCCTCCTCGATGGGCTCCAGCACCAGAGGGCGGCGGACGAGATGGCCGAGCAGGACCGCAAGCCGCCGGCGCGTCGCAGCCGGCAGCTGCGTCCAGGTCATGATCGCTGCGGGAGATGCCTGCTTCACGGCGCGCCGCCACCCAATGGACCAAACCGAGCAACGCTGCTCGGCCCAGTCTGGGTTGCCCTGTCGCCGAAAGTTGCTGTTCAGACGTTTCTATGGGGGTGGATGGAAAATCATATCAAAAGCTGGAAGCGTCACCTCGCCGCCGACCGCACCTCGTGCACACAGGCCACCGCCAACCAGTTCCGCCTGTTCCTGCACGGGGCCGCCTACTGGCTGATGTGGAGTCTGCGCACGCTGATGCCGCGCCGCTCGTCGTGGCGCACCCTCCAGTTCGACACATTGCGGCTGCGCCTGATCAAGCTCGCCGTGCGCGTCGTCGAGATGAAAACCCAGGTCAAGCTGCACCTGCCCAGCACCGCACCGTGCCAGTCCATCTTGGTCTTCGTTCTCGGCCGCATGCCGCGCCTGATCAGCTAAAGGGCGGGGCAGCGTGCCCCACCGTCACTCGTTGTCACCAACTCCCAGCGCCGCCGTATCGAGCCGACAACATGCCACTCCCGAAGTGGCCAGGATCTCGTGCGCCCCCACAACCATCACGCGAAAACCGCATGCCTCAAACCGGGCTATACTCAGAGCCATGAATTAAAGCGGTTAGTCGCAACGGAATCCGGAGGCGGTATAGGGCTGTCGTTGAGTGGTCCCGACTCAAATTTCGGCATCATCAACGTCGAGGCGATCCAATTCCTGGACGGCACGATGCAGGTCGGCAGCGAGAGCCCGGCGGCGCAGGTGTCCCGGCTCTATCAATCCCTGCTCGGGCGGGCGCCGGACACGGGCGGGTTGATCCTGTGGGCCGGGCTGGTGCGGGCGGGCCTGCCGGTTCTGACGCTCGCGTCGGACATCCTGGCCAGTCCAGAGGGCCAGGCGCGGCAAGGGGCGTTGGACAATGCAGGGTTCGTGACCCAGGTGTATCAGGCGGCGCTCGCGCGTGTGCCGGACGCGGCTGGGTTGGCAAACTGGGTCGGACAATTGGCGGGTGGGACGGCAACGCGAGCGAACGTGGCAGTCGGCATCTCAGAAAGTGCCGAGAGCCAACTGCGAGGCGGAACCAATTTGACCGCCACGGAAACCTTCGTGCCCGACGAGCGGGCGGCCTCCGTGGCGCGGCTGTATGACACGGCATTCGGCCGGGCGCCGGACGCTGCTGGCGTGGCGCACTGGATTGTGGCGCTGGAAGGCAACCCCTTCACTGCGCCTCTCCTGTCACTGCACGACGAGGCAATGCAGTTCATCGCCTCGCCAGAGTTCCAAGCGCGTTACGCCACGTCAACTGATCTCAGTTTCGTGCAACTGCTGTATCAAAACACCCTGCACCGTGCACCGGACCCTAGCGGGGCGGCGTTTTGGCAGGGACAGTTGGCCACTGGGTCGATGGATCGAGCCACCGTCTTGCTCGGCTTCAGCGAAAGCGCCGAACACCAGGCGATGTTGGCGCCGCAAATCGAGGCTGGAGGAATTGTGACGAAGGGATAAGCCTAGCCCTAAGCCGTCCTATCCCCACCCACCCCCAAAGCCGCCTGCGCCGCCGCCAGCCGCGCCACCGGCACGCGATACGGACTGCACGATACATAATCCAACCCGACCTCCTCGCAGAACGCAATGCTGGCCGGATCGCCGCCGTGTTCGCCGCAGATGCCCATCTTGAGGTCGTTCTTGGTCGCGCGTCCCTTCTCGGCCGCCATGCGGACCATGGCGCCAACACCCTCCACGTCGATCGACACAAAGGGGTCCTTCGGCAAGATCCCCGCATCGACATAGGCCGGCAGGAACCGCCCGGCGTCGTCGCGCGACAGGCCGAACACTGTCTGCGTCAGGTCGTTGGTACCAAAGCTGAAGAAATCCGCGATCTCCGCGATCTTGTCCGCGACGATCGCAGCGCGCGGCAGCTCGATCATCGTGCCGACCAGATACTCGATCGTCTGGCCCTGCTCCTTGAACACCGCCGCCGCCACGCCGTCCACCTGGGCGCGGGTGATCTCCAGCTCGCGGCGAGTGCCAACCAGCGGAATCATGATCTCCGGCACCGGCGCCAGCCCGGTTTCCTTTGCCGCCGCGATCGCGCCCTCGAAGATGGCGCGGGCCTGCATCTCGTAGATCTCGGGATAGCTGATGCCCAGGCGGCAGCCGCGGTGTCCCAGCATCGGGTTGGCCTCCGACAGCTCGGCGGCCCGGCGGCGCACCTGGGCCATGTCCATGCCGATTGCGGCCGCGACGTCAGCCAGTTCGCTCTCCTGGTGCGGCAGGAACTCGTGCAGCGGCGGATCCAGCAGGCGGATCGTCACCGGCAGCCCGGCCATGATGCGGAACAGCTTGACGAAGTCCTCGCGCTGGAACGGCAGCAGGCGGTCAAGCGCAGCCCGGCGTCCGGCCTCGTCCGTGGACATGATCATCTGCCGCACCGCGCCGATGCGCTGGGGATCGAAGAACATGTGCTCGGTCCGGCACAGGCCGATACCCTCGGCGCCGAACTTGCGCGCGGTCTCGGCGTCGAGCGGCGTCTCGGCGTTGGTGCGCACCTTCATGCGGCGCAGGCTGTCGGCCCAGCCCATCAAGGTCGCGAAATCGCCGGACATGCTGGGCTCGATCATCGCGACGGCGCCCACGAACACCTCGCCGGTCGCGCCGTCGAGGGTGATGATCTCGCCCTCTCGGATGGTCTGGCCGTTGGCCGACAGGGTCTGCGCGCCGTAGTCCACGCTGACGCCGCCGGCCCCAGCGACGCAGGGACGGCCCATGCCGCGGGCGACAACGGCGGCGTGGCTGGTCATGCCGCCCCGGGTGGTCAGGATGCCGCGGGCGGCGTGCATGCCGTGGATGTCCTCGGGGCTGGTCTCGATGCGAACCAGCACGACGGCCTCGCCCTTGGCGGCGCGCATTTCGGCCTCGTCGGCGCTGAACACGACGGCGCCGGACGCAGCGCCGGGACTGGCGGGCAGGCCCTTGCTGAACAGCGAGCGGCTTGCCTTGGGATCGAGCATCGGGTGCAGCAGCTGATCGAGCGACGCCGGGTTCACCCGCTTCACCGCCTCGTTGCGATCGATCAGCCCGGCCTCCGCCATCTCCACCGCGATGCGCAGGCTGGCGGCGGCCGTGCGCTTGCCGCTGCGCGTCTGCAACATGTAAAGCTTATTTTGTTGTACCGTGAATTCGATGTCCTGCATGTCGAGGTAGTGCTGCTCCAGCGTTTCCCGCACGCGGACCAGGTCGGCATAGGCGCTAGGCAGCGCCTGTTCCATGCTGACCTCGCCGGGGTGGGCGCGGAGGCTCGACAGCGGCTGCGGCGTGCGGATGCCGGCCACGACGTCTTCGCCCTGCGCGTTCACCAGGAACTCGCCGTAGAAGATGTTCTCGCCGGTGCTGGGATCGCGGGTGAAGCAGACGCCGGTGGCGCAGTCGTCGCCCATGTTGCCGAACACCATGGCCTGCACGTTCACCGCGGTGCCCCAGGTGGCTGGGATGTCGTGCAGGCGCCGGTAGGTGTTGGCGCGCGGGTTCATCCAGCTGCCGAACACCGCGCCGATGGCGCCCCAGAGCTGCTCGTGCGGGTCCATCGGAAACGGCGCGCCGCGCTCGGAGGCGACCATCTCCTTGTATTCGGCCACGACCCGCTGCCAATCCTCGGGCGTCAGCGCCGTGTCCTCGGTGACACCGGCGTCCATCTTCGCCGTCTCGATGATCTCCTCGAAGCGGTGGTGATCCACGCCGAGCACGACCGAGCCGTACATCTGGATGAACCGGCGGTAGCTGTCCCAGGCAAAGCGCGGGTCGCCGGACGCCGCCTCAAGCCCGCGCACCGTCTCGTCGTTCAGGCCAAGGTTCAGCACGGTGTCCATCATGCCCGGCATCGACACCCGTGCGCCGCTGCGCACCGAGACCAGCAGCGGTTTGGCCGGGTCGCCGAAACGCAGGCCGACCGCCTGCTCGACCAGCCCCAGCGCGTCTCGTACCTGCTGCTGCAGATCGTCCGGGTACTTCCGGCCATTGTCGTAATAGGCGGTGCACAGCTCGGTCGTGATGGTGAAGCCCGGCGGGACCGGCAGGTTGATGCTGGCCATCTCGGCGAGGTTCGCCCCCTTGCCGCCGAGGAGGTTGCGCATGTCGGCGCGACCCTCATTGTGCCCGGCGCCGAAGCTGTACACCCATTTAGTCATGCTTTTTCCAGGCCTTCGATACGAGAGAAATCGGCGGCACGGCCCATGGCCGCGCCGACTCGGGCAAGTAGGCGGAGACGGTTCCGGCGCAGCGCCGGGTCAGGATCATTGACGGTCACTTTGTCGAAAAATGCGTCGAGCGGCGGACGCAAGGCGGCCAACGCCCGCATCGCATCGGCATAGCGCTCATGGACAACGCTGTCCTGCACCATGGGTTCGGCGTGGTCCAGTGCAGCGGCCAGCGCCTGTTCCTCGGGTTGCGCCAGCAGGTCCGCCTCGGTGGCGCCGGCATGCGGGCCGTCGCGCTTATCCTCGATGCGCAGGATGTTGGCGGCGCGGCGGCTCGCGGAAAGCAGGTCGGCGCCGACGGGGGTGGCGAGGAACCCTGCCACCGCGTCGGTGCGGGCCAGCACGCGCACGATATCGTCATCGGCCCCGGCGGCAAACACGGCCGAAAGCACGTCATGCCGCGCGCCTTCGGTCCGGAGTTGCACGCGCAAGCGGTCGGCGAGGAACGCCAGCAAGGCTTGCGTCGGCACCGGTGCCGGCAAATCCTGGCCGGCGGAGTCGAAGGCCTCGGCCAACGGCAGCCGCAGCCGGTTATCACGGATGATGCGGATCACGCCGAGCGCGGCGCGACGCAGCGCGAAAGGGTCGCCTGATCCGCTCGGCGCCTCACCCACTGCAAAGAAGGCCGCGAGCTGGTCGATCTTGTCTGCCAGAGCAACCGCGATGGCGACGGACTCGGTCGGCACCGGGTCACCGGGTCCCTTGGGCGCGTAGTGGTCGCGGACGGCGCCGGCGACGCGCGCATCCTCGCCGTCGTGCCGGGCGTAGTAGCCGCCCATGACGCCCTGCAGCTCCGGGAACTCGCCGACCATGCCGGTCACAAGGTCCGCCTTGGCGAGCATCGCGGCGCGCTGGGCCAGGACCGGATCGGCGCCTACCAGCGGCGCGATGTGCCCGGCGAGCCGCACCAGCCGCGCCACCCGCGCGCCCTGGCTGCCGAGCTTCGCGTGAAAGGTAACGCCCTTCAGCGCCGCCACCCGGTCGGCCAATGCGGTACGACGATCCAAATCCCAGAAATAGCGGGCGTCGCTGAACCGGGCCCGCAGCACGCGCTCATTGCCGGCAACGATGGCAGCACCACCGTCGGACGCCTCGATATTGGCGGCGAAGGCAAAGCGGTCGGCGGGCGAGCCGTCGGGATGGCGGAGCGCAAAGTAGCGCTGGTTCACCCGCATGCTGACCTGCATGACCTCGGGCGGCAAATCCATATAGGCGACGTCGATCCTGCCGAGCAGCGGCACCGGCCACTCCACCAGCCCGGCCACTTCGTCCAGCAAGCCGTCATCCGGCACCACCTGCAGGCCTTCGGCTGCCGCGAGGGCAGCGACACCTTCCGCTACCAGGCGGCGGCGCTCGCTCGACACTGGAATCACCCGCCGGGCGAACAAGCCGCCTTGCCACTCGTCGAGAGACGCCACGGTGAACGCGTCGGGCGCGTGGAAGCGGTGGCCTTCGGTGGTATTGCCGGACATCAAGCCATGCCCGTCATCGGCACCGTCGGCTAGGGTGAAAGGCACGAGCCGGCCATCCAGCAGACAGAGTATCCGGCGCAGCGGCCGCACCCAGACGAAGGCGCTGCTGGCCCCCCAGCGCATCGATTTCGGCCAGGGAAAGCGGCGCAGCAGATTGGGCAGGACGCCGGCGATCAGGTCTGCCGCCGGGGTGGCCGGGGTGGCGAGGTTCAGCACCCAGTGCTCGCCGTCCTGCACAAGCTGCTCGCGCGTGACGCCGTGCTTACGTAGGAAACCGGTCAGCGCCTGCTCGGGCGCCGAGGCGCGCGGGCCGCGTTCGACGCTGCTGCGGGCGGGCACGCTGTCCCGCACGGCGGCGGCAAGCGCGATGCGGCGCGGCCCGTGGAAGGTCTGCACGTCCGTGGGCGCGAGAGGGGCAAGAGCCTCGGTCAGCAGGCGCGCAAGGTCGTCAGCCGCCCGCGCCTGCATGCGCGCCGGGATCTCCTCGCTGAACAGCTCAAGCAGCAGGTCCGGCATCAGATCAGCGCAATAATGACGGGGTCACGGCTCTGCCCATGCCTCTCAGGGTAAACCGTCGGCTACCCGGAAACAACCGCCGCATCCCCGGCCAGCCAACCCTCGCAGCAGCCGCGCGCCAGCGTACGCACCCGGCCGATGTATGCGGCGCGCTCGGTGACCGAGATCACGCCACGGGCGTCGAGCATGTTGAACAGATGGCTTGCCTTGATGCATTGGTCATAGGCCGGCAATGGCAGGGACGCAGCGAGCAACGAGGCGCACTCGGCCTCCGCATCGGCGAAGTGCCGGGACAGCATGGCGGTGTCGGCGCGCTCGAAGCCATAGGCGCTGTATTCCCGCTCGCTGCGCAGGAAAACGTCGCCATAGCTCACCCCGGTGCCGTTATAGTCGAGGTCATAGACGTTCTCGACGCCCTGCACATACATGGCCAGCCGCTCCAGCCCATAGGTAAACTCCGCGCTGGGCACGGCGACGGGAAAGCCGCCGACCTGCTGGAAATAGGTGAACTGCGTCACCTCCATGCCGTCGCACCATACCTCCCAGCCCAGCCCCCAAGCGCCGAGCGTCGGGCTTTCCCAGTCATCCTCGACGAACCGGATATCGTGCAGCAGCGGGTCGATGCCGATGGCGCGGTAGCTGTCGAGCAGCAAATCCTGGCAGTCGGACGGGCTAGGCTTCAGGATCACCTGGTATTGATAATAGTGACCGAGCCGGTTCGGGTTCTGTCCGTAACGTGCGTCGGTGGGGCGGCGGCAGGGCTGGATGTAGGCGGCGCGCCAGGGCCGGGGACCTAGCGCCCGCAGCGTGGTGGCCGGATGGAAAGTGCCGGCGCCCATCTCGACGTCGTACGGCTGCAGGATCACGCAGCCCTGCTGGGCCCAGAAGGCATGCAGGCGCAGGATCAGTTCCTGGAAGCTCGGGGCTTGCGTTGAGGCGTTCGCTGCGGTCATGGTCCCCGGCGGGTTGCGTGGCTGCGCACCATAGGGGCGTCGGCGCGGTTGGCAAAGCTGCGGTCGCAGACCCAAGCTTTCGGGAACCATCCCGCGTCGAGGGCGCCATGACCGATCTGATCCAGCAGATCCTGACCACCACCCGCCGCATCGCCGTCGTCGGCGCGTCGCATAATCCAGCGCGCGCGAGCAACGAAATCATGGCGTTCCTGATCGCACGTGGGTTCGACGTCGTAGGCGTGAACCCGGGCCTCGCCGGTCAGACGCTGCATGGGCGGCCGGTGGTGGCGACGCTGGACGAGGCCGGGCCGCTGGACATGGTGGACGTGTTCCGCGCTGGGGATCAGGTCGGGCCCATCATGGCGGACGCCATCCGGCTCGGCGCCCGCACGGTTTGGCTGCAGCTTGGCGTTCTCAATGCTGAGGCGGTGGCGGCCGGGCGGGCGGCCGGACTGCGGGTCGTGGAGGACCGATGCCCGTCGATCGAATGGCGCCGGCTGCGGCTGCCTACTTGAACCAGAGTTGGGCGCGGGCCAATTCGAATTTAGCAACAAACGCGCGGACGGTCCTATGACGAACGAAGAACGCGATCTTATTGCCCGCTTCATTTCCCGGGTCGCCGGGTCGCCGCAGGGCAGCGGCTTCCTCGCTGGTCCCAGCGGAAGCGTGCCGCAATCGCAGCCGGCATTGCCGCCGCTCGACCCCGAGGCAGACGCCTTCATCGCCCAGCAGTTTCAGCAATACCCTGAGGCGCGGTATCGCATCACCCAAACCGCACTGGTGCAGGAGGCGGCGTTCGCCGAGGCGCAGAACCGCATCCGGCGCCTTGAATGGGAGCTGCAGCAAACCAAGCAGGCGGCACAGCAGTCCGCCCAGCAGGCGCCGCAACAGCAGAAGGGCTTCTTCGGCAGCCTGTTCGGCGGTGGTCAGCAGCCGCAGCCGCAGCGCGGCGGGTATGCCCAGCCCGGTCCCGGCTATGGCCAGCAGTTCCAGCCGACATCGGCGCCACCACCGCCGCAATATCCGCCCAATTATCAACCCGGCATGTTCCAGGCGCGCGGCGGGTCTGGGTTCTTGGGATCAGCATTAACTACGGCGGCTGGCGTGGCCGGCGGCTTGGTCGTCGGCAACGCACTGATGGGCGCATTCAGCGGGCATAGCGGCGGTGGCGGCGAGGGTGGTGGATTCAGCAACAATGCGTCTTCCACCACGGCTTTCGATGGTGCCGGAACCGACCCGACCGCGGGCTTCGCGACCGATACCAGTGCCCCTGATCCCTTCGCCGGCGGCGGGGAGCCGAAGAACTTCGACGACGGCTCAGGTTTTGGTGGCGGCTTAACGAACCAGACGAGTTACGATCAGGGCGCTGATCCCGGCGGATTTGACCAGGGCGGCGGCGATCCATTCGGCGGCGGGGGCGGCGGCTTCGACTCTGGCGGGTTCGACGACAACGCTTAGCGCATGACACAACCTGAACGGGGCGGCATTCCCGCCCCGTTCACCGGCCACACCGCAACTGTCCGCCCCGAGTGGATCGACGAGAACGGCCATATGAACATGGCCTATTATGTCGTTGTGTTCGACGGAGCGATTGATCATCTCTGGGCCGCTATCGGCCTCGGCGAACCGTATCGCCAGCGCACCCAGCACGGAACGTTCGCGGTCGAGGCGCATATCTTATATCAAGCCGAGCTGCTTCTGGGCGATCGCATAGAGGTTGCGACTCAGATCCTCGGTGCGGACAGCAAGCGCATCCACCTGGCGCATGAGATGCGCCGATCCGACACGGGGGCTGTCGTCGCGCAACAAGAGGTCATGCTGCTGCATGTCAGTTTGATGACGCGCCGGGTCGTGCGATTCCTGCCAGAGGTCATGGGAACAATCGCAGCCGCGGCGCAATCACATGCCGGTCTGCCGCGGCCTGAGTGGGTCGGCCGCCGCCTGACTATGCCGAAGACGGCTCCGCCAGCCTGATCGGCGACAGCTTCATCCATGCCGGGAGCGCCGGATGCAGAACGGCCTCACCGCACACCAGATCGCCCGCGTCGACGGCGTCCAGCCGCAGCAATGCCAGCCCGAAACCCTCGATGCCGGAACGCATCGCACCGACCTCGGTGCCAGTGCGCAGGACCGGCGTTCCCGCGTTCGGCACCGGGCCGTCAATCCGCACCGGCACCAGACGCCGCTTCAGTAGGCCCCGGTATTTCGTCCGCGCCGTCAACTCCTGGCCCATGTAGCAGCCCTTGGTCCAGGACACGCCGTGCAGTTCGTCGAAGCCGGCCTCTAGGAGCGTTGTCTTTTCCGCCTCCAGGTCGCGCGATCCATCCGGCAGTCCAAGCGGCAGCCGGTGCCGGTCCCAATCCGCCGCGGTTCCGCTTGCCGGCAGCGGCGCTGCGGAAAGCACCCGCCAGCCTGCGTCCGGCGTCCGCGGATCAAGCGCCACTATGCCGCTGTCAAGGCCGCTACTTGGCGCAATATCACCCCATGCCGCATACACCAGGAGCGGCACGGGCTGCACGCTCACCTTGGCGCGCAGCCGGAACCGGGCCAGACGCTGCGCCAGCATCGTGGCCTGACCGGCCTCGCAGTCCAGCAACAGGCGCTCGCCGTCCGCCACGATGAAGAAATCCGCCAGCCATTTGCCCTGCGGCGTCAGCAATGCCGCCCAGACCGCACGGCCTGGCACCGCCTCAGTCACATCGTTGGAGACAAGGCCCTGCAAGAACGATACGCGGTCCTCGCCGGACAGTTCGATGACAGTGCGGTCAGGCAGCGGGGCAACGGTGCTCATACCTCGCGACGTGGTGGCCCGCGCCGCCGAACTCAAGCGGTCGAAACCGCGGATGCACCGGGTCGCGCATCCCGCGGCAACCCGTGCTACACCGGCCCGGCATGCGCATCCTGTTCATCACCGCGACCCGCATTGGCGACGCGGTCCTCTCCACGGGCCTGCTCGGCCACATGCTGCAAATCCATCCGACGGCGCGCTTCACCATCGCCTGCGGCCCGGTCGCCGAGGGCGTTTTCGCCCGCATGCCCCGGCGGGAGGCGACGCTGCTGATGGATAAGCGGCGCTCTGACCTGCACTGGGTGCGGCTGTGGTGGCGCACGGTGGGTACGTTATGGGATTTGGTCGTGGACCTACGCGGCTCCGCGCTGGCCTTCCTGCTTCCAACCCGGCGCCGCGCCATCATGCGCGGCGGACGGCGAACGGGCCACAAGCTGAACCAGCTCGCGGCAACGCTGGGGATTGCGCCCCCGCCATTGCCGGTCAGCTGGACCGACGCTGCCGACCAGGCGCGCGCGGCCGCGTTATTGCCCACCGGGCAGCGCTATATCGGGCTGGGCCCCACGGCCAACTGGTCCGGCAAGGCCTGGCCGCCCGAGCGATTCGCGGCGCTGTTTCGCGCGGTTCGGGACCAGGCACTGCCCGGGGCGCGTGCGGTGGTGTTCGCTGGACCGGGCGCCACCGAGCAGGCGATGGCAGCGCCGGTCCTCGCAGCCCTGCCGGACGCCGTTGATCTTACCGGCCGGCTGTCGCTGCCCGAGGCCTCCGCCTGCCTGTCCCGCTGCTCGCTGTTCGTCGGCAATGACTCTGGGCTGATGCATTTGGCCGCCGCCACCGGTGCGCCAACGCTCGGGCTATTCGGCCCAACCCTCGCGGCCGAGTATGCGCCCGCCGGGCGCCGGACCGCGGTGACCCTGGCCCCGGGGCCATTGGGTGGCGCTCCAATGGCTGGCCTCATGGTGGCCGACGCGGTCACGGCGGCACTCGGGCTGCTGCGGCCATGAGGGTGGCGCAGGTTATGGCCGGCGCACCCAATGGCGGCGCGGAGCTGTTCTTCGAGCGGCTTGCACTGGCGCTGCACCGGACCGGCGATACGATCCTGCCAGTGATCAGGCGCGACCCGGGCCGGGCCGGGCGGCTTGCTGCGGGAGGGCTGGCACCGCTGCAGCTCGGATTCGGCGGCGCGCTGGACCTGCTGACCCGGCCGCGCATCGCCGCTGCCCTGCGCGGCTTCGCGCCGCGGGTCGTGGTGGCCTGGATGAATCGTGCCGCCCGGTTCACGCCGCGCGGGGATTGGGTGCTGGCCGGGCGTCTCGGCGGCTATTACGACCTGCGCTATTACCGGGCGTGCGACCATCTGATCGGCAATACGCGGGGCATCGCCGCCTGGATACGCGGCCAGGGGTGGCCCACAAGCCATGTGCATCACCTGCCGAACTTTGTCCCCGACCTCGCGGGCGCCGTCCCGGCCACGCCGCCATTGCCGCCAGGTGCGCCCATGGTGCTGGCCTTGGGACGGCTGCATCGCAACAAGGCTTTCGACATCCTGGTCCGCGCATTGCCATTGCTGCCCGGCGTGCACGCCGTCATCGCGGGGGACGGGCCGGAGCGGGCGGCGCTCACCGCGCTTGCCCGTGACCTGGGCGTGCTGGACCGCCTGCATATGCTGGGCTGGCGCGATGATCAGGCGGCGCTGCTGGCGCGCTGTGACCTTTTAGCCTGCCCGAGCCGGCACGAGCCTTTGGGCAACGTCGTGATCGAAGCGTTCTCGGCCAACCGCCCCGTGGTCGCCGCCGATGCTGCCGGACCGATGGAGCTGATTGAGGCCGGCCGCGACGGGCTGCTGGTGCCGCGGGAGGACCCGGAGGCGCTCGCCGCGGCCATCGCCTCGGTGCTGGCCAAACCGGCGCTGGCCGCCCGTCTCGCGCAGTCCGGCCGCGCCCGTTATGAGGCCGAGCACGCCGAGGCTCCCGTCCTGGCGCAGTGGCGCACGGCGCTCGCCAAGATGGAGCAGGCCTGATGTGCGGGATCGCCGGCATGGTCATGGAACCAAGCGCCCCAGCGCCGAGCCCGGCCATCCTGGCCGCGCTCACCCAGGCGCTGGCGCATCGCGGACCCGACGGCAGCGGCCATTTCGTGGTCGGACGCACCGCATTGGTGCAAACCCGGCTCGCCATCATCGACGTCGCCGGCGGCGATCAGCCGTTCTTCGCCGGGTCGTCCACGCTGGTCGCCAATGGGGAAGTCTATAACTACCGCGAGCTGCGCGACGGGATGCCGGGCACCCGCTTTGCCACCCATAGCGACTGCGAGCCGCCGCTGCATCTTTGGCAGCGGGACGGCGTGGCCTATGCCCAGGCGCTGCGCGGCATGTACGCTATCGCGATCCACGAGCGGGCGCAGCGCAGCGTTACGCTGACCCGCGACCCCTTTGGCATCAAGCCGCTGTATATCGCCCACATAGACGGCGGATTGGCCTTCGCGTCGGAGCCGCAGGCGCTGCTGGCCGCCGGTCTCGTCCGCCGCACCCTGCGCCCCGCCGCACGGGAGGAGCTGCTGCAGATGCAGTTCACCACTGGCGCCGGCACCATCTTCCAGGGCATCGAGCGCCTGCTGCCCGGCGAGACTCTGCGCATCGCCGATGGGCACATCGTGGACCGCAGCCGCATCGCCGCCCTGCCGGAGGGCGGGCCGGAGAGCATGACCGAGGACGCGGCGCTGGCCCGCCTGGACAACGCGCTGATGGAGAGCGTCGAGCTGCATCAGCGCAGCGACGTGCCGTATGGCATGTTCCTGTCGGGCGGCGTGGACAGCGCGGCGGTGCTCGCCGTCATGGCCCGCCTCAACACCCGGCCGGTGCTGGCCTACACCGCCGGCTTCGACGCGCCCGGCGCCGCGGACGAGCGCGAGCACGCCACCGCCGTTGCCCGGGCCGCCGGTGCCCAGCACGAGACGATCGAGATCACCGAGGCGATGGTCTGGCGCGACCTGCCCCGCATCGTCGCCGCGATGGATGACCCGGCCGCCGACTACGCCATCATCCCGAGCTGGTTCTTGGCGCAGCGCGCCCGGCAGGACGTCAAGGTCGTGCTATGCGGGGAGGGCGGCGACGAGATCTTCGGCGGCTATGGCCGCTACCGCAGCGCCATGCGGTCTTGGTGGCTGGGCGGCCGGGTGATGCGAGCGCGCGGCACCTTTGACAAGCTGGACGTGCTGCGTGCTCGGCCGGCGGGCTGGCGCGACGGGTTGGCGGCGAGCGAGGCTCATGCCGCGATGCCGGGCCGCACCCGGCTGGCGGTGGCGCAGGCGACCGATGTGGCCGACTGGCTGCCGCACGACCTATTGTTGAAGCTGGACCGGTGCTTGATGGCGCATGGGGTCGAGGGCCGCACGCCGCTGCTGGACCCCGCCGTCACCGCGGCCGCCTATCGCCTGCCGGATGCGATGAAGGTGCGGGACGGTCGTGGCAAGTGGCTGCTGCGGCAGTGGCTGGCGCTGCATTTGCCCGAGGCTCGCCCCTTCGCGCCCAAGCAGGGCTTCACCGTCCCGGTCGGCACCTGGATCGCCGCCCAGGGCGCGCGCCTAGGTCCGCTGGTCGCGGCACAGCCCGGCGTGGCCGAGATCGCCGATCCCGCCCGCGTCGCCGCGCTGTTCCGCGCTGCCACCGGACGGCATGAGGGCTTTGCCGCCTGGACGTTGCTGTTCTATGCCCTATGGCACCGCACCCACATCCTGGGCCAGGCGCCGCAGGGCGACGTGTTCGAGACCCTTGCCGGTTAGGAGATTGCGATGCCCGCCCATTACAACCTGCTGATCCGCGGCGGCGTCTGCGTCCTGCCATGGGGCGAGCACGCGATCGACGTCGGCGTGCGCGACGGCCGGATCGCAGGGCTGGGCGTTGGCAATGCAACGGCTGACCGGGTGCTGGACGCCGCCGGGCTGCATGTGCTGCCGGGGCTGATCGACCCGCACGTCCATCTGCGTGACCCCGGCGATCCCGCGATCGAGACCATCGCCACCGGCACCAAGGCCGCCGTTCTGGGCGGCTTGACCGCGGTGTTCGACATGCCG
Source organism: uncultured Alphaproteobacteria bacterium (assembly GCA_963850595.1). Lineage (GTDB taxonomy): Bacteria > Pseudomonadota > Alphaproteobacteria > Acetobacterales > Acetobacteraceae > CAHJXG01. The sequence continues at coordinate 829,354 of CAWKLS010000002.1, forward strand.
AACACCGCGCCGTCCATTACCGACGCTGACCGGCTAGCCTGGAAACAGGGCTATGTCGAGCAAAACGCCTGGTGCGACATGGGGCTGTATGTCGGCGCCACGAAGTCGAACATTCCCGAACTGGCCGGGTTGGAACTCGGTCGCGGCGTGTGCGGCGTCAAGGTGTTCGCCGGCAGCTCAACCGGCGACCTGCTGGTCGATGACGACGCCTCACTTGAAGCGGTGATGCGCAGCGGCCGGCGCCGCGTGTCCTACCACAGCGAGGACGAAGCTCGGCTGCAGGCGCGAAAGGGCATGTTCAAGCTCGGCGACCCCTATGCCAGCCATATGGAATGGCGGGACGAGGAATGCGCCTTTCTCGGCACCCGCCGGCTGATGGCGCTGGCGCGCAAGACCGGGCGGGCAGCGCACATCCTGCACGTCTCGACCGCCGAGGAATTAGAGTACCTGCGCGACTACCGCGCCGTCTCGACGGTCGAGCTGCTGGTCAACCATCTGACGCAGGTGGCGCCCGAGGTCTATGAACACCTCGGCGGCCTCGGCGTGATGAACCCGCCGATCCGTGGCCGGCGCCATTATGAGGCTGCCTGGGCTGCCATCCGGGACGGCACGGCGGACACCATCGGCTCCGACCACGCTCCACACCCGCGAGCGGCGAAGCTGAAGCCCTGGCCCGAGTGCCCGGCCGGGTTGACCGGCGTGCAGACGCTGGTTCCGGTCATGCTGGACCACGTGGCGGCGGGGCGGCTGTCGCTGGCGCGGATGGTGGATTTGATGTGCGCCGGGCCGGCCCGGGTTTATGGCGCGATCGGCAAAGGCCGGTTGGCCGCCGGGTACGACGCGGATTTCACCCTAGTCGATTTAAAAGCTCAGCGCACGATCGAGGACCGCTGGATCGTCTCGCCTTGCGGCTGGACGCCGTTTGACGGCATGCGCGTGACCGGTTGGCCGATGGCGACCGTGGTGCGCGGCCAAGTGGTGATGCAGGACGACGAGGCGTTGGGCAGCCCCGTCGGCCGGCTTGTACGGTTTAGCGGCTAGATTTTTACTTCAGGGTCAAGGTGATGCCGTCGGCCGAACCCTGCAGGCGGGCGCCGCGCGTCACCTGATCGACCCGGATTTCGACACCATTGCCGTTGCGCAGCACCTGGCCGCCAATCCCGTTGACCAATGTCGCCTCGCCGGTGGCTGCGGCGTAGGTGCCGCTGAAGTCCTGTAGCCGCTTGAGGTTGTATACCCGGCCACGACCATTGACCTTCGAATAGCCGACGTCGGCCACGGTTACGCCGCTGATCGAAAAGCGGTGGGTGCGGCCGCCATAGCGCAGCGTGCCGTCGCCCCAGGTATAGCCCACACCCGCGGCAGCGCCCTGCGCGGTCATGCTGATGGTGCCCGAGACCGGGCCGGAAACGCCGGGATCACGGCGTTGCGCCATGGCGGGCATGGCGGCCAGCGCTGCTGCGGCGACGATGGCGAGGGACGCACGACGGGTGAAAATCATAGCTTGCTCCAAAACTTGCTTGCGCCGAACTAACGTCGTCTTCGGCATTTCGTTGCGAGCGCTCGTCCTTTGAGCCGGCGCACCGAGTGAGGGGACAGCTTGGTTCTAATCTAAAAACCCGCAGTCAGCGACTTGGGCCAGCGGGCGTGGCGATACCTCTCCTGCGCTGCGGTCGGGGCAGGGGTGTCGGAAACAGGTTGCTGCGGCATGGCCAACGCCTCCGGATTGATCCAGCAATCCACGACGCCGAGGCTTCTTGTGCAGAACGGGCCAAGATCGGGCGCAGTGTCCCGGGGCGCGCAGTAGGTCAGCCCGCGGTCCAGCCGCACGATCGAGCAGTCCCGCCCGCTGATGGCCGAGACGCCGATGTCGGCGATGCCCCGCCCGAATACTACGACCGAGGCGACGTCGGCCGCCGCGAGCGCGCCTGTTGGATCGACCCAGTTGGCGCATCCGGAGACACCGAACAGGAAAGCAAGGAGGATTGCGCGCATGGTGCATTTGACCATGCAAAGATGAACAAAGCGTTTCGCTCTGTTTGCTTGCATCTGCCGCCGTCGCTATGGTCCCGCGGATTCGAGGCGCGAAAAATATGGCGCGGAAAAGTATAAGGGGCTGGGCGTGGCTGACATCTTCGATGAGGTGAACGAGGACCTGCGGGCTGAGCGCGCCAAGCAGTTTGCCCTCCGTTACGGCTGGCTCGTGGCATTGGCGGCGCTTTTGTTCGTGGCGGGCGTCGGCGCTTGGCAGGGTTGGCGCTGGTATGCGGCGAAACAAGCCAACGAGGTCGCCTCGGTCTATCTGGGCGCCATGCGGGCGGTGAGCGGGCCCGCCGTTGCCGAGGGACAAGCCACGCCGAGCCGCATCACCGCCACGGCAGAGTTCGACCGCCTGGCGAGCTCCGGGCCCGAGGGCTACCGCAGCCTGGCCCGGCTGCGCAGCGCGGCGCTGCACGCCAGCACCGGCGATCTGCCGGGTGCGCTTGCGATGTGGGACAAGCTATCGGCCGATACTGCGGCGGACCCGCTGCTGCGCGATCTTGCCAATTTAATGTGGGTACAACACCAAGTGGACTCCGGTGACCCCGCCGCCATCGAGGGCCGGCTGCAGCCATTGATCGCCGGCGGCAACCCTTGGCGGCCGCTCGCGCTGGAGAATCAAGCGTGGCTCGCGATGCGCACGGGTCACAACGACCAGGCGCGTGAGATCTTGCGGCAGCTCGCCGCCGATGCGACCGCGCCGGACGGCGTTCGCGGTCGGGCGAACGGTTTGCTGGCCCAACTGGGCGAGAGGGCGCCTGCCCCGGACGCGAACCCCGGCCCAGCTCCAAGCCCGGCGCAGACAACGGAACCGCGTGGATGAAGCGCCGTGCCGCATTGATGCTGCCACTGGCCGCCGCCGCCTGCAGCAGCCTCGATAGCCTGTTCAGCGACAACAAGGACCCGCTCCCGGGCAAGCGGGAGGCGGTTGGCGCGGCGCGGCGCGGCCTGGACGCCGATCCCACGGACCAGCGTCCCGTCACCGTGCCGCCCCAGGCTGATCTGCCCGAATGGCCGCAGGCTGGGGGCAACGTTACCCACAGCGTCGGCCACGTGCAGGTCAGCGGACTGGCGCCGGGATGGCGCGCCAGCATCGGAGACGGCGGCGGCTACCGCGCCAAGATCACCGCACAGCCCGTGGTGGCCGGGGGCCGGGTGTTCACGATGGACAGCGACGCGCTGGTATCCGCATTCGACCTCACGACCGGCAACCGCATCTGGCGCACCGGAACACAGGACGATAAGGACCGCAGCACCAACGTGGGCGGCGGGCTCGCGGTGGTGAACGGCGTCGTGTATGCGACGACCGGCCGGGCCGATGCACTGGCGCTCGACGCCGGCGCCGGGGCCATCCGTTGGCGCAAACCGCTGGGTTCTCCGGCGCGGTCTGCGCCCACGGTGGCTGATGGCCGGCTTTATGTGACGACGATTGATAACAAGCTTTTGGCCCTGGACGCCGCGGCCGGGGAGCGGCTGTGGACCTATCAGGCCAGCGCCAGTGCAACGACCCTGCTGGGCCAGGCGGCGCCGGCGGTCAGCGAGGGCCTAGTGGTGACGGGATTTGGCTCGGGCGACCTCGTGGCCGTGCGGGCAGACGGTGGCGCCCTGGCCTGGAGCGACAGCCTGGCCTCCGCACGCGGGCGCAACAGCCTGGTGGATCTTTCGGCGATCAGCGGGCTGCCGGTGGTGGACCGCGGCAGGGTCTTTGCAGTCGGCGTGGGCGGGCTGCTGGTGTCGCTCGACCTGCGCTCGGGCCGGCGACTGTGGGAGCGCGAGGTCGGCGGCAGCGAGACGCCGTGGCTCGCGGGGGATTGGCTGTTCGTGCAGACGATCGACCAGTCGCTGGCGGCGATCGGGCGGGATGACGGCCGGGTGCGCTGGATCACTGACCTGCCGCGCTATGACAACCCGGAGAAGCGCCGCGACCGGCTGTTCTGGACCGGCCCGGTGCTGGCCGGCGGCCGCCTGGTGCTGGCCGGCAGCAACGAGACCGCGCTGTCGGTCGATCCGGCCACCGGCGGCATTCTGGGTCAGCAGGCGCTGCGCGGTCCGGCCGCCGTCGCCCCGATCGCCGCTGCTGGCACCCTGTTCATCGTCACCGACGACGGCACCCTGCAGGCATTTCGTTAATGATTCTCCCCATCGTCGTGATCGCCGGCCGGCCCAATGTCGGCAAGAGCACGCTTTTTAACAAACTGGCCGGCCGCCGCTTCGCAATCGTGTCCGACACGCCCGGCGTCACCCGTGACCGCAAGGAGGCCGAGGCCATGGTGCGCGGCAAGCGCATCCGGCTAATTGACACCGCGGGGCTTGAGGAGGCGGCGCCGGACACGCTGCCCGGGCGCATGCGCGCCTCGTCTGAGGCTGCGGTGGCCCAGGCCGACCTGATCGTGTTCGTGGTCGATGCCCGCGCCGGGATCACCCCGGCCGACAGCCACTTCGCCGCCTGGCTGCGCCGGCAGGGCCGCCCGGTGCTGCTGGTCGCCAACAAGGCCGAGGGCAGGGTTGGCGCGTCGGCGGCGCTCGAAGCCTACAGCCTGGGCCTCGGCGAGCCGCTGGCGATGTCGGCCGAGCACGGCGAGGGCCTGTCCGACCTGATGACCGAGATCGCCGACCGCGTTCCGGCGCAATCCGGTGAGGATGACGACGCGCTGAACCGGCCGCTGAAGCTCGCGATCGTCGGGCGTCCGAATGCCGGGAAGTCCACTTTGTTGAACCGCCTGCTGGGCGAAGACAGAATGATCACCGGCCCGGAGCCCGGCCTCACGCGCGACGCGGTCGCGGTGCAGCTTCGCGATGCGCACGGCCCGATCGAAATCGTGGACACCGCCGGGCTACGCCGCAAGGCGCGGGTCGATCTGCCATTGGAAAAAATGTCGGTCAGCGCCAGCATCGAGGCGCTGAAGATGGCCGAGGTCGTCGTGCTGTGCGTGGACGCTGTCCTGGGCCTGCATGAGCAGGACCTGCAGATCGCCCGGCTGATCGAGCGAGAGGGCCGGGCCTGCGTGCTGGCGCTGAACAAGTGGGACGCTGTGGCGGACCGCACCGCCACGCGGAAGGCGATCAGCGACCGGCTGGAGACCAGCATGGCGCAGATGAAAGGCATCCCGGTGGTGAACTTCTCGGCGCTGACCGGTTTCGGTGTGGACAAGCTGCTGCCAGCGGTGCGCGCGGTGCACGATACTTGGAACAGCCGGGTGGCGACCGGCGCCCTGAACCGCTGGTTCGAGGACGCGCTGGAGCGCCACGCGCCGCCGCTGGTGGACGGTCGCCGGCTGAAGCTGCGCTACATCACCCAGGCGAAGGCCCGTCCGCCGACGTTCATTGCGTTCGGCACGCGGGCAGAGCAGATGCCCGAGGACTACCAGCGCTACATGGTCAACAGCCTGCGCGATAAGTTCGAGTTGCCCGGCGTGCCGATCCGGCTGCTGCTGCGCGGGACCAAGAACCCCTACGCGGACGATTAGGGGCGTTTGGTTGTTACCCTGGCCGGCTAGGGTTTACGTAACAGGTTAACGTAAACCTTACGTATCTTGCGCATGATGAAACGCCGCCGGCAGCGTCAACCCTTTGACGTGATTGCAATGTTCCGGTTGGCCCATGAATTGCAAATTAAGAGCTGAAATTCGTTAGCTTAGTCATAGCGTCAATATTTCGGGAACGCCTTGATTGGAGGGCGGCCGTTCTAGACGGCTGCGCTGGCTGCTGCCCTACGCCTTGTCTGGTCCAGTATTACGCGATCTTGGCGCCAAAGCTGCACATTTATTGGGAATAGAACATTTATGGCCACGTTCAGCTGGACCAAGAGCGTTGCGGGCGACTGGAACGTCGCTGCCAACTGGCAGGACAACGTGGTGCCGAACGGCATCGATGCCGACGTGGTGATCGATCCGCCGGCAGCGGCCGGGGTCACCGCCAAATACAACGTGACCATTGCGGCCGGCGCCAGCGAGACGGTCAGGACTTTGGACCTCGGCAGCACTCTCACCAGCCTGACGATCAATGGCAAGCTGACGTTCGCGCCGGGTTCGAGCGGCGCGATCGGAGTGCCATATGGCAGCGCCTTGATCACGCTCAATGGCGGCACGCTGGTGAATGCGGGCGACACTTTCGCCCTGATCCAAACAAACGGCAATGTCCTGTTGACCGGCGCGAACCCATTTTATTTGGAATGGGAGATGCAGGCCCTCAGCGGCACCGCGACGATCGATACGGACAGCATTGGCGAGTATAACGCCGCCACCAACACTCTATTCGACGGCATTTACGAGGCGATCGGCGCCAACCAGGCGATCGATCTCGGCGGCAAGACCGGCGGGCTCAAGGTCGATGTCGAGACGCTGACCGGGCCAAAGGCTACGCCGACCTCGAATTTCTGGACCGACCTTATCTACGACAATGCGGGCTCGCAGCTCAATGAGTGGAACGGCACCGCCTATGTGCCGATCGAGTCGACACTCAAGCTGATCCGCGACAGCGCCTATGTGACGGTCTCCAACGGCCGCGGCTACACGACGGCGAACGCTCTGACGATCGGCAATGACGGCGTGTTCGAGCAGTCCGGCGGCACCCTCAGCACCGGCGGGCTGACGTTGCTGGCCGGCGGCCTGCTGATGGGCGGCTTCTCTACGACGGGCTCGCAGACCAGCGAGGGCCAGGTGATCGTGAACGGCGCGGTCGTGAACAACGGCCAGATCGTCTCCGAAGGACCGGGCATGGTGTTCCGCAATGCGATCACCGGCACCGGCGCCATCGTGTTCAACCGCACGACCGTGCTGCCCGGCTTCGACCGGGCGCCGCCGGCAGCGGTTGCCGGAACGCTGGAGGTCGGCAGCGTTGCGGCGGGCCAGACGGTGACCATGATCGGCAACGACACGCTGGTGCTCGACACGCCGGCCGCGTTCGCCGGCGTAATCGCGGGTTTTGCCGCCACCGACAAGATCGTGCTGACCAGCGCCAGCGCAGTGACAAGCGCGACCTATACGGCGGGCGCTAATGGCGTCGGGACGCTCACGCTGAGCACCGGTGCTGCGACTTTTGGCACTTTGACGCTCGCCGGCGACTTCACGGGCCAAGTATTCAGTGTGGCGGCGGGTGCTGCCGCCAACACCTACAACCTGAGCGTCGGCAGCGCGCCTCCGCCCGTCAACCGGTTTCAGCTGACCGACACGACGACCGGGGTTTCGTCCAACGCCGCTGGGGACGCCTATGTCGGTCCGGTCGCCGGGCTGCAGAACCAGTATATTTATCTGGGCGCCGACAACGTGAACATCACAGCGGTCACGCCGAACTCGTTCATCCGTGGTGGTCCCGGCACGGATGCGATCGACGTCAGCAAAGCCGGCGGCGCCAACGTGCTGGATGGTTCGACCGGCTCCAACTTCCTGGTCGGCGGCCAGGGGAGCGATACGTTCTTCGTCGATGATCGCATAGCCGCCTCTGATATCTGGAGCACGGTCGTCAACTTCCATGCTGGTGACGCCGCCACGATCTTCGGCGTGACATCGACAGGTTTCGCCCTCGACTACGAGGACGGCCAAGGAGCGGCGGGCGCCACCGGCCTGACGCTGCATGCGATCGCCTCCGGCAAGCCGATTGCCTCGCTGACACTGGCCGGCTACAGCAAGGCTGACATGGATAGCGGACGCCTCGGCATCTCGTTCGGCACCGAGCCGAATGGGGACGCCTATATGTTCATCAAGGGGAACTGAGACGGCGTCGCCACTGCGCTTTCGCGCCGGCGTTTCAAACCCGCTCTGGTTTTTGCCTGCAACCCGGCCGGGTTCTCCGACGTTGCCGGGCCAAGGAGAGGCAAGATGGCATCGTCGGCAGAACGGTCGGACCCGGCCCTATGGGAACGGGTCAAGCATGAGGTCACGGCGGGCGACAAGGGCGGCAATGCCGGCGAGTGGTCCGCGCGCAAGGCGCAGTTGGCGGTCCAGCGCTACAAGGCGGAGGGTGGCGGCTACAAGGGCCGTAAGAGTGCGGACAACCATTTAGCGCAGTGGACCCGCGAGGAGTGGGGCACCAAATCCGGCGAGGCGAGCAAAGACACGGGTGAGCGGTACCTGCCAAAAAATGCACGTGACGCGTTGTCCGATCACGAATACGCCCGCAGCACCGCCAAGAAGCGGGCCGACACCGCAAAAGGCAAGCAGTTCTCCGCCCAGCCGCCCGACGTTGCGGTGAAAACCGCTGATGCCCGGCTGGCCGACCTGCCCCGCGCCGAGCTGTTGAAGCGTGCAGCGCAGCGCGGCATTGCCGGTCGCTCGCGCATGAAAAAAGCCGAGCTGGTCACCGCCTTGGGCCACCACGCATGAGCGCGGCACCGGGCCATCAGGACACGCTGCGGGAGTTCCGCGACGTCGTGAACATGGCCCCGGCGGTGTTGCAGCGTTGGCTGGAGACGGACGAGAGCCGGTCAGTGGGCATGACGACAGACGGCCAACGGGTGACGGAACCTAAGCAGGCAGAGTCGGTGGGGCACCACCTGGGCCAGCGTATCCTGCAGTTGAAACGGCTGCCGCAGGCCGAACTAACGCCAGACGACTACGCCGACATGCGTAAGGTGATCGGCTACGTGCATCGCCATCTCGCACAACGCCCGGTCGGCGACATCGAAGCCTCGCGCTGGCGCAAGTCTCTGATGAACTGGGGTCACGATCCGCTGGCTTAGTGCCGGTCTCAAAATCCGGCTTGCAAATTGAACGCTGAACCTGGACGCTGAAGGCCGGTGCCGGGCTATCCCGTGCCGCGATACAATGCCCGCCAAATGCGGGCTACACCCGGGGGAACGGCCATGGATCTCGAAACCCGCACGATTGCGCGTGTGACGTCACGGCTCGTGCCGTTTCTGATCGTCTGCTATTTCGTTGCCTACCTCGATCGGGTCAACGTCGGCTTTGCCGCGCTGACGATGAACAAGGATTTGGGCATCTCGGCGACTGCCTACGGCTTTGGCGCCGGCATCTTCTTCCTGAGCTATTTCATCTTTGAGGTCCCATCCAACCTGTTTCTCGAGCGGTTCGGCGCACGCAAGTGGATCGCGCGCATCATGATTAGCTGGGGCATTCTCTCGGGCGCCACGGCGTTCGTGACCGGGGAGACCAGCTTCTTCGTCGTCCGCTTTTTGCTCGGCATCGCCGAAGCCGGATTCTTCCCGGGCATCATCTTCTATCTGACGCTTTGGTTCCCGGCGGCCTATCGCGCCCGCATCATCGGTTATTTCATGGCGGCGATTCCGTTATCGTCCGTTCTCGGCGCGCCGGTATCCGGCTATTTGCTTGGCTTAGACGGCTTAATGGGCCTGAAAGGCTGGCAGTGGCTGTTCATCATCGAGGCCATTCCCGCCGTGCTGTTGGGTTTCGTGGTGTTCTTCTATTTGACCGACCGGCCCAGCGAGGCCGCCTGGCTGCCGGCCGATCAGCGGTCCTGGTTGGCGACCCGGCTCGATCTGGAGGAGCGGCAGCGGACCGCAGCAAAGCACTATTCGATTCGCGACGCGTTGCTCAATCCCAAGGTGCTGGCCCTGAGCCTGGTGTATTTCGGCGCGGTGGCCTGCAACTACGGCATCGGCTTCTTCATGCCGCAGATCGTCAAGGGCTTCGGCCTGTCCAACCTGCAAACCGGCTTCGTGACCGCAATTCCGTACGTAGTCGGTGTTTTCGCCATCATCTACTGGGGCCGCCGGTCAGACCGCCTGAAGGAGCGCAAGGGCCATGCCGCGGTGGCGCTTGGCGTCGCCGCCGTGGGTATCGGCGCCGCTGCCTTCCTGGCCGACCCCACACTGAAGATGATCGCATTGTCCCTCGCCGCATTCGGAGTGTTCGGCAGCTTGCCGGTGTTCTGGACCTTGCCCACGTCGTTCCTGTCGGGCGCCGCGGCGGCGGGCGGCATCGCCATCGTCAATGCGATCGGCAACCTGTCCGGCTTCGCTGGCCCCTACCTGATGGGCTACATCAAGGACCGCACCGGCAGCTTCGACGGCGGACTGCTATGCCTCGCCGCATTCGGCTTCATCGCTATGGTAATCGTCCTCGTGCTTAATCATAACACTGCGCTGGAGCGGGCGCCGGAGGGGCAGGTTCGCGCAGCCGAGTAGTCTCAACCTCCAGCGTGGACGATCTGTCCGTGCCGGGTCTCGCTGGCCTCGCATAGATCGGCGAGTGCGGGTGCCACGTCGGCGGGTTGCGCCAGGGTGCTGCGATCCTCGCCCGGCATCGCATCCGCCCGCATGCGGGTCGCGACCACGCCGGGGTCGAACAGGTTGACCCGCAGGTTCGTCGTAATCGATTCGTGCGCCCAGGTTAGCGCCAGGTGCTCCATCCCGGCCTTCGTCGCTCCATAAGCGCCCCAGTAGGCCCGGGACTCTGACGCCCGGCCCGTGGTGACGAACACGGCGCGTCCAGCCGGCGCCGCCAGCAGCAACGGGCCGCAAGTGCGGATCAGCCGCCAGGTCGCGGTGAGGTTCACGGCCACGACCGCGTCCCAGTCCTTCGGCAGGATGTGCGGCACCGGCGTCAGCCGGCCGAGTGCGCCAGCGTTATGCACGAGGATGTCGAGGCGTCCAAACCGCTCCAACAGGCTCGGCCCGATTGGATCAAGCGCGGGCCCATCCATAAGATCCATCGGCAGCAAGGTGGCGCTGCCGCCCTGGCGGCGAATCGTATCATCCGTTTCTTCAAGGCCGCCCTGGGTGCGGGCAGTGATCACCACATGCACGCCGCGCCGGGCCAGCTCGATCGCGACTGCGGCGCCGATGCCGCGGCTGGCACCGGTGACCAGGGCTACGCGCTCGGTCGGCTCGTGCGCCATGCTAAGCCGCCTCAGCGCATTTCGGTCAGCAGGCTGAGCTGCCGGTCCGAGTTGTCCATCATGTCCGGCAGCGCGATTGGGTATTCCCCGGTGAAGCACGCGTCGCAGTAGTGCGGCTTGGCGGCGTCCCGGTTCGACTTGCCCAGCGCGCGATACAGCCCGTCGAGCGACACGAAGGCCAGGCTGTCGGCGCCGATGAGCCGCGCCATCTCGTCCACGCTGTGCCGCGCCGCCAGCAGCTTGCCGCGTTCCGGCGTATCGATGCCGTAGAAGCACGAATGCGTGGTTGGCGGCGAGGAGATCCGCATGTGCACCTCGGCCGCGCCGGCCGCCCGCACCATCTCGACAATTTTCCGGCTCGTGGTGCCGCGCACGATGCTGTCATCCACCAGGATGACCCGCTTGCCCTTCAGCACCGATTGGTTGGCCGAGTGCTTCAGCTTGACGCCCAGGTTGCGGATGCTGTCGGTCGGCTCGATGAAGGTGCGGCCGACATAGTGATTGCGGATGATGCCGAGCTCGAACGGGATGCCGCTTTCGGCGCTGTATCCCATGGCGGAGGGCACGCCGCTGTCGGGCACGGGCACGATCACGTCGGCGTCCACATGGCTTTCACGGGCGAGCTCGGCGCCGATGCGCTTGCGGGCGTCATAGACCGGCATGCCCTCCATCACCGAGTCGGGCCGGGCGAAGTAGATGTATTCGAAAACGCAGAACCGGCTCTTGTTGCTGCCGAACGGCTTGATGCTGCGCACGCCCTGGTCGTTGATCACGACAATCTCGCCGGGATCGACGTCGCGGATGAACTCGGCGCCGACGATGTCGAGCGCGCAGGTCTCGCTGGCCAGCACCCAGCCGCCGGTGCCTTCGTTGCCGATGCGGCCCAGGATCAGCGGACGGACGCCGAGCGGGTCGCGCACGCCCATCAGCGCCTCGTTCGACAGCGCCACCAGGGAGTAGGCGCCAACGACCTGTTTCAAGGCGTCGATCAGCCGGTCCACCACGGTTGAATACAGGCTGATGGCGATCAGGTGGACGAACACCTCGCTGTCGGTCGTGCTCTGGAACAAACAGCCGCGGCGGACCAGGGCACGGTGCAGGGCATTGGCGTTGGTCAAGTTGCCGTTATGCGCGACCGCAAAGCCGCCGAACTCGAAATCGGCATATAATGGCTGAACGTTTCGGAGAATGGTGTCGCCGGTGGTGGCGTAGCGGTTGTGCCCGATGGCGTTGGCGCCGGGCAGCGAGGCGATGACCTTGGCCTGGCCGAAGTTGTCGCCGACCAGGCCGAGGCCGCGATGGCTGTTGAAGCGGTGGCCGTCATAGCTGACGATTCCCGTCGCCTCCTGGCCGCGGTGCTGCAGCGCGTGCAGACCGAGTGCGGTGACCGCGGCGGAGTCGGTGACATTCCAGACGCCAAACACGCCGCACTCCTCGTGCAGCTTGTCGTCATCAACCTCGGCTTGGGTCAGAACCATGACAATCTCCTACTCCCGGGACGGCCGGACGCCCAGGGCACGGCCCACGGGGTTAGCACGCAGCAGACTTGCGGCAGTGGTTGAGCGCCCGAGCGGCGGCCGAGCGACGGCGGGCCGGTAGTTCGGCGGAAGCTGTTCGGCTAGCAGATCGGCGCCGTGGTGGATGATGGGCAGGCTGCGTGCCTCCAGGATCGAAACGGGCCACTGCTCGATCGCCAACCCGATGCCGAGCAGGATATAGGCCACCACCAGCAGCGCCGCACCCCTGCCAAGGCCGAATACCAGCCCCAGCGTGCGGTCAAGGCCACCAAGCGCCGACCCGCGCACCGCATTGCTGAGGGAGCGCACCACCAGCCACAGCAAGATGAGGACGATCAGGAACACGCTGCCGAATGCGACCGCGTCGGCGACGCCGGGATCAGAGACCTGGCGCCGCACCCAGGGTGCGACGTATCGGAACACGCCGTAGGGACCGGCAACAAAGGCGGCAGCCACCCAGGCGCCAACGCCCAGCACCTCGCGCACCAGGCCGCGCATGGCGCCCAGCAGACCCGAGACGAGCATCAGCGCCAGGACCACGAGGTCCACCCAGTTCATGCAGCCGTCCCAAGTCGTGCAGGGCGGGTATAGCCGGGCCGGGCCGAGTTCGCCAACCGTGTCTAATTTATTACAGTTAAGGTTTATTGGCTGGCTTGCCGGTGAACACTGCGACCAGGTCGGTCAAATGGCCGATTTCGTCCAGTTTCAAACCATCCGGCACGTTGGCCTGCCGTCCCCCGCGCGCCACCCGGCGCGGCAGGCAGGCCATCTCGAACCCCATCTTGTGCGCTTCCTTCAGCCGGGACTCGGCCTGCGCGACCTGCCGGATTTCGCCGGACAGCCCGACCTCGCCGAAATAGACCATGGCGGCGTTGGTCGGCGTGTCCGTCGCGGCCGAGGCCAGCGCCGCCGCCACGGCGAGGTCGGCGGCCGGTTCGTTCACCCGCAGCCCGCCGGCGATGTTGAGATAGACGTCGGTGCTGCCCAGCCGCAGCCCAGCCCGCGTCTCCAGCACCGCGAGCAGCATAGACAAGCGTCCGCTGTCCCAGCCGACCACGGAGCGCCTGGGCGAGCCGCCGCTATTGGGGGCGAGCAGGGCCTGCACCTCGACCAGGACCGGCCTGGTGCCCTCCAGGCCTGCGAATACCGCCGAGCCCGCGATGTTGCCGCGCCGCTCGGCCAGGAACAACGCCGAGGGATTGGGCACCTCAGCCAGGCCCTGCTCGGTCATCTCGAACACGCCGATCTCGTCCGTGGCGCCAAAGCGGTTCTTCACGGCGCGCAGGATGCGGAATTGGTGGCCGCGATCACCCTCGAAGTACAGCACCGCGTCGACCATGTGCTCCAGCACGCGCGGCCCGGCGAGCGCGCCTTCCTTGGTGACGTGACCGACCAGCACGAGGGAAAAGCCGCGCGACTTGGCGAGCCGGATCAGCTCGAAGCTTGTGGCGCGGACCTGGGCGACGGTGCCGGGCGCGCTCTCGATGGTGTCGAGCCACATGGTCTGGATGCTGTCGATCACGACCAAGGCGAGGTCGCGCTCTTGCTCCAGGGTGGCGGCGATGTCGCGGACGTTGATGGCGGTGGCGAGCTCGAGTGCCGCATCCGCAAGGCCGAGGCGTTGCGCGCGCAGGCGGACCTGGTCGATCGATTCCTCGCCCGAGATATACATCACCCGGCGCCCCGCCCGCGCCAGCGTCGCCGCCGCCTGCAGCATGAGGGTTGACTTGCCGATGCCGGGATCGCCGCCGACCAGCACGGCAGAGGCCGGAACCAGGCCGCCCCCCAGCACGCGGTCGAGCTCAACGATGCCGGTGTTCGCGCGGGGCGGCGGCGCCGTGGTGCCCTGCAGCCCGACAAAAGCGACGCGGCGTCCGGTACTGGCGCGGCCGACCGGACCGGGCCGGGCCTCGACCGTCTCCTCGACCAGCGTGTTCCATTCACCGCACGCATCGCAGCGGCCGGCCCATTTGGGATATGCCGCGCCGCAGGACTGGCAGACGTAGCGGGCGACCGGTTTAGCCACGCCGGGTCCAGCGGTCGGCGAGCAGGAGGGCGGTGAGGAAGATGGTGGTTTCGGGGAGGGACTGGACGGCGTCAAATGTAACAAGCGCTTGTTCCGCCATGCGGACAAGTTCCGCAGCGTAGGCGATCTCGATTTCTAGTGAGAGATCATAGTCTGCGGCGTAACGGCCTTCCTGCAATCGTCCAAATGCATTGGCGATATCTATTAGCCGCTGATTGGGCGCACTCGGGTTCAAGTGTTCTGATGCTGATGGAAACGGACGTGCCGGGGAGCGGACGTAAGCGTCACAAACCTTGCGCATCGCGGTATGACTGAATGCCCGCGTCGCCTGGATACGAAGCGGCTCGCCGCCGCTGGCAAACAGCCTTGATTCTGCGGTGGTCAACAGGTGAAACAGTCCGTAATAGGCGGAAGACAATGCTCGTCGCGCCTCAATGTCTGTTGGTGTCTTAGTAGGGCTACCGGACTGCCCGATGATCAAGCGCCGGGCGTGCCTTATAAAATCGGAAGCTTGGATCACCCTTTAGACGGCTTCAGATCGCGATCCGTCTCGAACCTAAAATAAGGAAACCGATTCTCGAAGGCTTCCAGCAAGTCAGGCTGAACTGCTTTTGTCAGAGCGGAAATGCCCTCAACGCGACGTTCAGTCTCAGGGTTCCAGACTTGCGGACCCGGAACCATTTTGAACACAATCCACATAGCAGGGTCGCCGTCAAACTCGCCGAGCCGTACCTCAAACCGCGTGACAAAGTCCGGCAGTGCGTGGCGCCCGACAATCTCACGGGCTGTCTCGATAATCTCAGATGCCTTCATCGCCGCACCATACTTCAGATTACCGCCGCAACTCCATCTGGATCGGCCCCTCGCGCCGGCCATGGGTGAACTGGTCCACCAGTGGGTTGCCGCTGTCCAGCAGCTCCGCCGCTGGGCCTTGCCAGACCAATTTGCCGCGAAACAGCATTGCCGCCCGGTCGCCGATGCGCGTCGCACTCGCCATGTCGTGGGTGATGGCGATCGCCGTGCTGCCCAGACGCTTCACGCAGTCCACGATCAGCCCGTCGATCACCGCCCCCATGATCGGGTCAAGCCCAGTCGTCGGCTCGTCGAAGAACAGGATGTCCGGCTGACCCGCAATGGCACGCGCCAGCCCCACACGCTTCTGCATGCCGCCCGACAGCTCGGCGGGCGACAGGTCGCCGACGCTGGGATCCAGGCCCACCTGCGCTAGGATCGCGCCGGCACGGCCGCGAGCCTCGGCGCGGCTGGCTTTGTGCTGGGCCAGGAGGCCGAAAGCGACATTCTCCCAGACCGTCAGGCTATCGAACAGCGCCCCGGCTTGGAACAGCATGCCGATGCGGGCATTCACCTGCTCCCGCTCCTGCCGCGGCAGGCGCAGTACGTCGCGGCCGTCGATCACGATGCTGCCGGCGTCGGGCTCGATCAGGCCGAGGATGCACTTCAGCAGCACCGACTTGCCACTGCCCGAGCCGCCGATCACCACCATGGAGGTGCCGGCCTCCACGTCGAGGTCGATGCCGTCCAGCACCGTCTTGTCGCCGAATGCCTTGGTCAGCCCGCGAATGCGTATCTTCGGCTCGGTCATCGCGCGAAGAACAACTCGGTCAGCACGTAGTCGAATGCCAGGATCAGGATGCTGGCGGCCACCACGGCGCTGGTGGTCGCGGCGCCCACGCCCTGCGCGCCGCCCTTGCTGTTATAGCCGTGGTAGCAGCCCATCAGCGCGATCAGGAAGCCGAACGCCGCCGCCTTCACCAGGCCCGCCACCACGTCCGTCGTCGTCAGGATGTTGAATGTGCTGATGAGGTATGCCGACGGATTGAACCCGAGCTTGACGGTGCTGACCAGAAACCCGCCTGCGACGCCAATCACGTCCGCCACCGCCACCAGCAATGGCAAGGCGATCACCCCGGCCAGCAGCCGCGGCGCCACCAAATACTTCATCGGGTTGGTCGAGAGCGTGCCCAGCGCATCGATCTGGTCGGTAACCCGCATCGTCCCGAGCTCGGCCGCCATCGCTGCTCCCACACGGCCCGCCACCATCAGTCCGGCCAGCACCGGGCCCAATTCCCGCACCACCGACAGCACGACGATGCCGGCGATGGCGCTTTCGGCGCCGAAGCGGGAAAAGCCGGTGTAGGACTGCAGCGCGATGACCGCGCCCGAGAACACCGCCGTCAATGCCACGACCGGCAGGCTGAAATAGCTGAACTCGATGAAGGCCAGCATGAACATCCGACCGTAGAATGGCGGGCGCAGCAAATGCGATAGGCCGGTCGCGCCAAACAGCGCCACCGCACCCGTCGCGCGTACGGCGCCGATCGTGCCGCGCCCGACGGCAGCCACCGCGTCCAAAGGATCGATCATGCGCCCAGATAGACCCGGCGGTAGCGTGAGCCAAGCTGGGTCAGGATCTCGTAGCCATTCGTGCCGGCCCACGACGCCACCTCATCCACCGTCATGCCAGGGCCGATCAGGTCCAGCCAACTGCCGGTTACGGCGCCTGGCGCGTCGGTGATGTCGAAAGTTGAGAGGTCCATGGAGACACGGCCTACCAGCGGGACCGCCTGTCCGTCAAAACACGCGGCCGCACGGTTGGTGAGGATGCGGGGATAGCCGTCCGCATAGCCGACCGAAACAGTGGCGATTCGGCTGGGCCGCTGCGCTGTCCACACGCCGTTATAGCCGACCCGGGCGCCCGGCGGCACCTCCCGTATCTGCAGGATACGCGCGCGTAGCCGCACGGCCGCCCGCATCGGGTTTGGACGTCCCGGCGTAGGGTTAACGCCGAACAATGCAGCGCCGGGCCGCGCGAGGCCAGACTCGAATCCTGGACCCAGGAAGCAGCCCGATGAGTTGGCGAGGCTCAGCGGCGCGGGCGGCAGCCGCGCACAGGCCTCGGCAAAACGGTCGCGCTGCGATGCATTGACGGGATCGCCAGGCAATTCGGCGGAGACCAGGTGCGTCATCACAAACAGCAGCCGGATGCCGTCAAGCCGGGCAGGTTCCGCCGCCAGCGTGTCCATCTCCTCGGGCGACAGGCCCAGCCGGTTCATCCCGGTGTCCACATGCAGCAGCGCCGGCAGGGTGCGGCCCAGCTTACGCGCGTGGGCGGCCCAGTCCTCGATTTCGGCCAGCGACCCCAGCACCGGCGCGATGTCCTCGTGGGCATAGGCGGGCGCGTCGCCGGGCCACAGGCCGTTCAGCACCGCCAGCATGGCGCCGGGCAGCAGGGAACGGAGCGTCCGGGCCTCATCCAGATGCGCCACGAACACGTGCCGGCATCCGGCTGCGAACAAGTGCCGCGCCACGACCGGCGCGCCGAGCCCATAGGCGTCCGCCTTCAATACGGCAGCGACAGGCCCGGACGGATGCAACCGGCATATTGTACGCCAATTAGCGGCGACGGCCTCGAGGTCGATCTCCAGCACGGCGCTGGCGCTGGAGGCCAAGGTCAGTCGTCGCCCGCGTGTATGATGTCAAGATCGGCGAAACGGGTGTATTCGCCCTCAAACAGCACGTCGATCTTGCCGGTTGGGCCGTGGCGCTGCTTCTCGATCAGGATCTCTGCCTTGTTATGCACCAGCTCCATGTCCCGCTGCCACTTGTCCAGCGCCGACTGGAACTTGTCTTCGCTGTCGAACGCCATCTGTTTTGGCGCGCGTTGCTGAAGGTAATACTCGTCGCGATAAATGAACAGCACCATGTCGGCGTCCTGCTCGATCGTCCCGCTCTCCCGCAGGTCCGAAAGCTGCGGCCGCTTGTCCTCCCGGCTCTCGACCGCGCGCGAAAGCTGCGACAACGCCAGCACCGGCACCTCAAGTTCCTTGGCGATCGCCTTCAATCCTTGGGTGATCTGACTGATTTCCAGCACCCGGCTCTCCGGCTTGGTGCCGACGCTCGGCCGCATCAGTTGCAAATAGTCGATCACCACGAGGCTCAGCCCCTTGGTGCGCTTCAATCGCCGGCAGCGGGTGCGTAGCGCCGACAAGGTGATAGCGGGCGTGTCGTCGATATGCAGCGGCAGCCCGGCGATCTCGCGGCTGACCTGCACGAAGCGGTCGAAGTCGCGCTGACCGATCTCGCCGCGACGGATACGGTCGCCGCTGACCCGCGACTCCTCGGCCAGCAGCCGCGTCGCCAACTGCTCGGCGCTCATCTCCAGGCTGAAGATTGCGACCGAGCCCTTGGGAACACCGTTCGGGTCCTCCGCCCGCGCCTCCCGCATCAAAGCGTGCGCGGCGCCGAACGCGATCTTGGTTGCGAGCGCCGACTTACCCATGCCGGGCCGCCCGGCCAGGATCATCAGGTCGGAGGTATGCAGTCCGCCGATCTTCTTATCGAGGTCGCGCAGTCCGGTGGTGAGCCCGCTGACGTGCCCTGACCGGCGGAACGCCCGCTCTGCGCCCAGGATCGCCTCGGTCAGGGCGCGCTCGAAGGTGACGAAACCGCCGTCATTGCCGCCCTGGGTCGCCAGGCGAAACAGCGCGCTCTCGGCCAGCTCGATCTGCTGGCGGCCGTCCAGCTCCGCCTCGGCGCCAAACGCGTTGTTGACGACGACCTCGCCGATGTCGATCAGCTGACGCCGCAGCCAAGCGTCATGCACCGCCTTGCCGTATTCGCCCGCGTTGATGATGCCGACCATCGACGTCAGCAGCTGCGCGAAGTAGGCCGTGCCGCCGACCTCGTCCAGCAGGCCCGAATGCTCGAACTCGGCCTTTAGCGTGATGGCGTCGGCGAGCTGCCCAGCCTCCACACGCCGCACGATCGCCTGGTAGATCCGGCCATGCACGGGATCGACGAAATGCTCGGGCGCGAGGAATTCGCTGATCCGCTCATAGGCCTTGTTGTTGGCAAGCAATGCGCCGAGCAGCGCCATCTCCGCCCGGTCATTCGAGGGCGGGTGACGGTGCGAAAGCCCAAGCAGCGGGGGATCGATGCTGTTCATCCGGCGGCATCGTAGCGCATCCGAAGTGCGCCGGGCAGGGCGCGAGCCTGTGGATGACTGTGGATAAGGGGGACAGAATCGGAATAAAACCAGGGATCAGACCGGTTGTGGTACTCGCGCCACCCGGTTTTCCATTTCGGTAACGTAGTCCCGGGTCAACGGCACGGCATCCACCTGGCGGGTCAACTGCATCTGCCAGACCATGTGCCCCTTGCGCCGGAAAGCGAGCTCGGCGCCGGACAGATAGAACTCGAACATGCGGCAGAACCGTTCGTCATAAAGTGCGGCGATCGCATCGTGCTTGGTCAATGCCCGCCGCCGCCAGTGCCGCAAGGTTTCGGCGTAGTGCAGGCGCAGCACCTCGATATCGGTCGCAATCAGGCCGGAGCGCTCGACGGCGGGGAGCACCTCGCTGAGCGCCGGGGAGTAGCCGCCGGGGAAGATGTATTTGGCGAGCCATGGGTTGGTCGTGGCCGGCCCGTGGCTGCGGCCGATGGAGTGCACCAGCGCTATGCCGTCCGGCGACAGGCCGCGATGCAGGGTTTGGAAGAACCGCCGGTAGTGGCTGACGCCCACGTGCTCGAACATGCCGACGGAGACGATGCGGTCATAGGCGCCGCGCAGCTCGCGGTAGTCCAGCAGCTCGAACCGCACCCGATCGGTCAGGCCCGCCTCCGCCGCCCGGGCGCGGGCGGTCGCGAGCTGTTCCTGCGACAGGGTGATGCCGGTGACGCGGACGTCGTGGTCGCGGGCCAGGGTCAATGCCAGGCCGCCCCAGCCGCAGCCGATGTCGAGCACGTGCTGACCCGGCTGCAAACAGAGCTTCGCCGCGATATGCCGCTTCTTCGCCGCCTGCGCTTCGTCCAGCGTCTCCTGCCCAGTAGGAAAATAGGCGCAGGAATACTGGCGGTCATGGTCCAGCAGCAGGGCATAGAGCCGGCCATTCAGGTCGTAGTGATGCGCCGCGTTGCGCGCGGCCCGGCGGACCGGGTTGAACTGCACCCACCGCTTGACGGCGAACCCCAGCATCGCATGCACCGCCATCACGGGCTGTTTGCCGCCCGCCGCGACGTTGGTCAGCAGCAGGTCGAGCGCGTCGTAGATGCTGCAGCCGACCGGGATGATCGCGCCGTCCATATAGCCCTCGCCGAACGCCAGCGCCGGGTTCAGCACGATGCGGCGGACGGCGCGCCAGTCGGTGACCTGAAACGCCACGCTCGGACCGGGTTGCTGGCCTTGATGAAACGAGGTGAAATCGTCGGGGTAGCGGACAGACAGGCTGCCGACGACGAGGAAACGGCGGATCAGGCTGTCCAGGATGGTGCGCATGAGCATCCGCCGCCTACTCCGGTGTCACTTGTATTACAAACAACTACGCCGGCCATCCCCAGCTGGGGAGGCCGGCGCAATGTCCGGTGCATCAAGTCAGGTTTATCGTCGCGGCATCACTCGCGGTCGCGGTCACGGTCGCCGCCGGCCTCTGCCAAGGCCGCGCCGAACTCCAGCTCGTCGTCCTGCTCCACTTCTTCCTCACCGGCCAGGCCGACCTGCTCGCCTCGGGCCTGCTTCTCGGCCTCCTCGGTGCTCCGCGCCACGTTCACCGTGATCGGCAGGCTGACCTCCGGATGCAGCACGAGTTTCACGCTCGTGAGGCCCAGCGACTTGATCGGTTGATCGAGCACGATCTGGTTGCGGTTGGTGGTCAGCCCCGCCGCCGTGCACGCATCCGAGATGTCACGCGCCGACACCGAGCCGTACAAAGAGCCGCTCTCGCCGGCCTGACGGATGATGACGACCGACAGCCCGGCCATCCGCTCCGATAGCCGTTCGGCCTCCTCGCGGCGCTTCAGGTTCTGCGCCTCGAGCTGGGCGCGCTGGCCCTCGAAGGTCGCGAGATTGGCCTTGTTGGCCCGGAGTGCCTTCTTCTGCGGCAATAGGAAGTTGCGGGCATAACCCGGCTTCACCTTCACCACTTCGCCCATCTGCCCCAGCTTCTCGACGCGCTGCAGCAGGATCAGTTCGACGACTGCCATGATCTCGGCTCCTCAGGCGACGACGTAGGGTAACAGCGCCATGAAGCGGGCGCGCTTGATGGCGTTGGCGAGCTCGCGCTGCTTCTTGCCGGACACCGCGGTGATGCGGCTTGGCACGATCTTGCCACGCTCGCTCAGGAAGCGGGACAGCAGGCGCACATCCTTGTAGTCGATCTTGGGCGCGTTCGGCCCGCTGAACGGGCAGCTCTTGCGTCGGCGGTAAAATGGGCGGCGGGCACCGGCAGCGGCGCCGGCGCCACCGCCGCGGCGGTCGTCGCCTTCAGATGAATTGCGGTCAGGTCGCTCAGAACGGTCGGACATTTAGATTACTCCTCGCCCGCTTCGGGGGGGCGGAACCCATCGGTATCGGAACGGGCGCGGTATTCCTCGCGGTCGTCGAAGCCGCGCTTGCGGCCGCTCTCAAACCGGCCGGCTGGCTTCGGCCCGCGGAAGCCGCGCTCGCGGTCATCGGACTTGCGCGACAGGATGGCGCTCGGCTCCTCGACGATCTCATCGACGCGGATCGTCATGAAGCGCAGCACATCCTCGTTAAGCCGCAGCAGGCGCTCCATCTCGGTGATGAACGCCGGCTTGGCCTCCATGCCCAGCAGCATGTAGTGGCCCTTGCGGTTCTTCCTGACCCGGTAGGCCAGGCTGCGCAGGCCCCAATACTCGCGCTTTTTGACGGCGCCGCCATCGGTCTCAAGCTCGGTGGTGATGTTGTCGGCAACAGTCTCAACCTGCTGCTGCGTAACTTCGTTGCGCGCGATCAGCACGCATTCATATAGCGGCATTTTCACCCCTATGGCTGTTGTCGGCCCAAAATGGGCACAGCCGGGGAGGATGCCACCACCCCGGCAGGGAAGCGGCGGGGTATAAACCGATACGCACAGATTGCAAGCAGGCCGCAGACCGGGTTCACTAGGCGCATGTCATACGCCGCCCTGCCAGCTCTTCGCCCCATTTGGCGCCCGGTCCTCGCCGCCGCAGTGCTCGGCGCCGCCGCTGCCGCATTGCTAACCGGTGCCGATCCCAGCGCCGCCGATCCGGAACTGCTCGTCCTGCTACGCTTCATGGCGGTCGTGAAGGCCGCAATGGCGCTCGGCGCGGCGGCGCTGGTGACGTGGCGGCTGGGCTGGCCGGTGCGCCCGGCGGCCGCTGCCGGCTATGTCGTGGCGACATCCAGCATGGCGGCAGGCCCCGGGCTGATCTGGCAGCTCGGCCATGTCGGAGCCGGAGCCGTGCTGGTGCATGGCGGGCTGGTCGCGCTGATTGGCCTGGCTTGGCTGGACCGTGCGGCCTGGGATCAGGCCGCCAGCACCATCTCGGTATCCATCCGCTCCAGGCGCAAGGGCTGGCCGGGTGTGGCGATCAGGGTTCCGCCGCGTGGGACCTCGCGCCAGCAGCCCCGGTCGCCATCGATCGGTTCGGACACCAGCAGCAGCCCGGCCTCGCCCTCCTTATAATACAGCGTCGGCGGCTGCGCGTCGCAGGCCCAGCGGAACGCCCAAAGCGTATGCCCGTCCGTCAGCGTCGCGGTGAAGCGCAGCGGCTCCTCGACCCCGGCCGCACGCATGTGCGCCTTCACATCCCGTAGGGTCGCGGCCATCGCGCCGATGGGATCGCGGTCCAGCCCGCGTGCGAGTGCAGCCAGGAAGATCGCCTCGCTATCCGTCGTGCCGGCGCGGGAAGCATACAGCTCATCCGGGATCATTGCCTCGACCCGGCGGCGCACCTTGGCCCAGCCGCCGATCTGGCCGTTATGCATGAACAAATACCGTCCGTTTGCAAAGGGATGGCAGTTGGCTCGGCTGGTTGCCGTGCCCGTCGCCGCGCGGACGTGGGCAAAGAACAAATGGCTGCGCACCTGGCCGGCAATGTTGAGCAGGTTCTCATCCGACCAGGCCGGTCGCACCTCGCGATACAAACCCGGCGTCTCACGCTCCCCGTACCAGCCGACGCCGAAGCCGTCGCCGTTGGTCTCGGTTTTCGCCTCGGCGGCATGGAGTGACTGATGGATCAGGCTATGGCACGGCGTGGCCACCAAGGTCTCCAGCAGGATCGGCTCGCCCTGAAAGGCGAGAAAGCGGCACATCAGGCACCTCCGGCATAGGATGACGACGACGTTACAACTTGCGGGCTATGAGAGACAAGGAAAGGATAGCCCAGGCACGACGGTGACGAGGACCCAATTGACAAGACCTAACACGGAGACAATACCGCGGCACTCATGAGGAAATGGTAAATGCCGGTCCATGCTTTCATCTTTCCCGGCCAGGGCAGCCAGATTACCGGGATGGGCCGCGACCTGGCCGCTGCTTTCGCCCCAGCCCGCGAGGTGTTCGGCGAAGTGGACGAGGTGCTGAAGCAGAAGCTGTCCAAGCTGATGTTCGAGGGCCCGCCCGAGACCCTGACGCTGACCGAGAACACCCAGCCGGCGCTGATGGCCATGTCGATGGCCGTGCTGCGCGTGCTGGAGCACGAGGGCGGGTTCCGCCTGGTGGACAAGGCCGTGCTGGTCGCCGGACACAGCCTCGGCGAATACAGCGCGCTGGCCGCGGCCGGCAGCCTGACGCTTGGCGACGCCGCGCTGCTGCTGCGCCGTCGGGGCAATGCGATGCAGGACGCGGTGGCGGAGGGCGATGGCGCGATGGCGGCGTTGCTGGGCGTGGAGCTGGAACAGGCGCAGGCGATCTGCACCGACGCCGCCGTGCTGGTGCACGAGGACGGCACCGAGGAGCGCCAAGTGGTCGAGGCGGCGAATGACAATGGCGGCGGTCAGGTGGTGATCTCGGGCCACCGTGCGGCGGTGGAGCGCGCGGTCGAGCTCGCCAAGGCGCGCGGCGTGCGCCGGGCGATGCTGCTGCCGGTGTCGGCGCCGTTCCACTGCGCGCTGATGGCGCCGGCCGCGGAGGTAATGGCGGAGGCGTTGGGCAATGCGACGTTGCAGCCGCCCGAGGTGCCCGTGGTGGCGAACGTCACGGCGGAGCGCGTGACCGAGCCCAACGAGATCCGCGACCTGCTGGTCCGTCAAGTGACCAGCACGGTACGCTGGCGGGAGAGCGTCCTGGCCTGCACGGCGATGGGTGTGGACAGCTTCCTGGAGCTCGGCGCCGGCAAGGTGCTGTCCGGCTTGGTGCGTAGAATCAGTCCGGACAGCACCACGAGCTCGGCCGGGACCCCTTCGGAGATCGAGGCCATGTTGCGGCTGTTATGAACGGCATGTTTCGCCTGGACGGCAAGGTCGCGCTGGTCACCGGGGCGTCGGGCGGGCTGGGTGCTGCCAT
Organism: uncultured Alphaproteobacteria bacterium; assembly: GCA_963850595.1. Classification (GTDB taxonomy): domain Bacteria; phylum Pseudomonadota; class Alphaproteobacteria; order Acetobacterales; family Acetobacteraceae; genus CAHJXG01. The sequence goes on from CAWKLS010000002.1 coordinate 854,037, forward strand.
CGCCCGCACCCTGCATAGGCAGGGTGCCAAGGTCGCGCTGTCCGGCACGCGGCAGGACGCGCTGGAGGCGCTGGCGGCCGAGCTGGGGGAGGGCACGTATGCCTGCCCTGCTGATTTGCGCGATCCCGCCGCTGCCGACGCGCTGCTTGCCGCGGCGGAGGCGGCGTGCGGGCCGGTCGCTATCCTGGTGAACAACGCCGGGCTGACGCGCGATATGCTGGCCATGCGGATGAAGGATGCGGACTGGCAGACCGTGCTGGACGTGGACCTGACCGCGCCGTTCCGCCTGGCACGTGCGGCGCTGCGCGGCATGGTTCGCCGGCGCAGCGGCCGGATTATCGGCATCAGCAGCATTGTGGGTAGCACCGGCAACCCCGGCCAGGCCAACTACGCCGCTGCGAAGGCTGGGCTGGCCGGCATGACCAAGGCGCTGGCGCAGGAGGTCGGCAGCCGCGGCATTACGGTCAATCTGGTGGCGCCGGGCTTTATTGAGACGCCGATGACCGATGCGTTGACGGCAGAGCAGAAAACCAAGCTCACCGCCGCCATTCCGCTGGGCCGCATGGGGCAGCCGGCGGACGTGGCGGCGGCGGTGCTGTATCTGGCGTCCGATGAGGCCGCATGGGTCACTGGCGCCACGCTGCACGTGAACGGTGGGATGGCGATGCTGTGAGTTTTACGCGGGGAGTTTTACGCGGAGAGCTTTACCCGGGAGTTTCACCCGACGCGCTTTGCCGGGAGATTTGCTGGCAGGGCGTGGCAGCCTGGCCGCACTCGCCTTGGCGGGCGGCTCGAAACCATGCTAAGCGGCCACAGGCTTGGTACGGGCTTCACAGCTTTGTGCGAGGATTGCGCCGGAGACGGCTTAATGCGCCCGGGTGCCAGACACGGTGTTCGACAATCAATAACAGACAACGACCGATAGACGACAGGAACTGAGGACAAGATGAGCGAGATCGCCGACAAGGTTAAAAAGATCGTGGTTGAGCACCTGGGCGTCGAAGAGAGCAAGGTGACACCGGAGGCGTCGTTCATCGACGACCTGGGCGCCGACAGCCTCGACACGGTCGAATTGGTGATGGCCTTCGAGGAGGCATTCAGCGTCGAGATCCCTGAGGACGCGGCCGAGAAGATCAGCACCGTCAAGGACGCGATCGACTTCATCGAGAAGCAAAAGGCGGCCTGAGCCGACGACGCGAATGGGGGTGGCGATGCGGCGGGTAGTCGTGACGGGCATGGGCATCGCCTGCCCTTTGGGCCTGGGCGTGGAGCGGGTGTGGAAGCGGCTGATCGAGGGCGAGAGCGGCATCCGCGCCATCCAGTCTTTCGATACCACTGAGCTCACGGCCAAGATCGCCGGCCAGGTGCCGCTTGGCACCCGCGCCGAGGGCAAGCTCGACATCGGCGAGTGGATCCCTAGCAAAGACCAGAAAAAGATGGACCGGTTTATCCATCTCGCCGTCGTCGCCGCGAGCGAGGCGGTGGAGGATAGCGGCTGGGTACCGCCGGACGAGGACGCCCGCTGCGTCACCGGCGTGATGATCGGCTCGGGCATCGGCGGGCTCGGCACCATCTACGAGGCGTCGGTGCTGGTGGCGCAGGGCAAGTCGCGCCGGCTGTCGCCGTTCTTTATTCCGTCGGCGCTGATCAACCTCGCCTCTGGCCACGTCTCGATTAAGTATGGTTTCAAGGGTCCGAACCACTCCGTCGTCACCGCCTGCGCCACTGGGGTGCACGCGATCGGCGACGCGGCCCGGCTGATCATCCTGGGCGACGCCGATGTCATGGTGGCCGGCGGGGCCGAGGGCGCGGTGAACGAGCTCGGCATGGCGGGGTTCTGCGCCAGCCGGGCGCTGTCCACCAATTTCAACGACCGGCCCACCGCTGCGTCGCGTCCATGGGACCGCGACCGTGACGGCTTTGTGATGGGCGAGGGCGCCGGGATTGTCGTGCTTGAGGAGCTGGAGCACGCCAAGGCCCGTGGCGCCAAGATATACGGTGAGGTCGGCGGCTACGGTATGTCCGGCGATGCCCACCACATCACCGCCCCCGCCGAGGGACACGAGGGCGCCTTCCGCGCCATGAAAGCGGCCTTCCGCAACGGCGGCGCGCACCCTAGCGACGTGCAGTATGTGAATGCCCACGGCACCAGCACTCCCCTGGGCGACGATCTGGAGCTCGAGGCGGTCGAGCGCTTCTTCGGCGACGACGCGAAGGGGCTGGCGATGTCCTCCACCAAGTCCGCCACCGGGCATTTGCTGGGTGCGGCCGGCGCGATCGAGGCGATCTTCTCGCTGCTGGCGATCCGCGACAGCGTCGTGCCGCCTACCCTCAACCTGGAGAACCCGAGCCGGGCGAGCGTGATCGACCGGGTGCCGCTGGTGGCCCAGGAGCGCCGGGTAGATGTCGCGCTGTCCAACAGCTTCGGCTTCGGCGGCACCAACGCCAGCATCCTATTCAAACGGGCCGCCTGACGCAGGCGGGGCGGGATGCGCGCAGTCCTCTTGATCATCGGGCTGTTGGTCATCTTGCTGGGCGGAGCGGCGGCGTATGCCGTCTGGTCCTACGACGCGCCAGGTCCGTTATCGGCGGATAATGTCGTGCTCGTGCCTCGTGGCGGCCTCGATCAGGTGGCCGATACGCTGGTGCACGAAGGGGTCGTCATCAGCTCGTTCGCCCTGCGCGCGGCCGCCATCATAACCCGGGGCCAGGGCGCTGTCCGTGCTGGCGAGCTGGAGTTCCCCGCCGCCGCCAGCCTGCGCCAAGTGCTCGCGGTCCTGCGCACCGCCCGCCCGGTGCAGCATCGCCTGACCATTCCGGAAGGCTTAACCGCGGCCCAGGTTGCCGTGCTGATCGAACGTGCCCCGGCGCTGGAAGGCGACCAGGCGCTGCCTGAGGAGGGACATCTGCTGCCCGAGACCTACGCCTATGAACGCGGCACGCCGCGCGCCAGCCTGGTCGAGCGCGGACGCGTCGCCATGGACCGCGCGCTCGAACGCAACTGGGCCGCGCGCAGCCCGACGGTGCCGTTGGACACCGCGCGCGACGCCCTGATTTTGGCCAGCATCGTCGAGCGGGAGACGGCCAAGCCCGACGAGCGTCCCCGGGTCGCGGCGGTGTTCCTGAACCGGCTGCGCCGCCGCATGAAGCTGCAATCCGACCCGACCGTCGTATATGGCGCGAGCGGCGGCACCGGCGTGCTGGAGCACGGCCTGACGCGGGCGGAGCTGGAACGGCCCGATCCCTACAACACCTACCGGATCAATGGACTGCCGCCGGGGCCGATCAGCATGCCGGGTCTCGGGTCCCTGCGCGCCGTGACGCAGCCGGCGCAGACGGACGACCTGTTCTTTGTGGCCGACGGGTCCGGCGGGCATGTCTTCGCCAGGACGCTTGAGGAGCATCAGCGCAACGTCGCACATTGGCGCGAGGTTGAGCGGGCGCGTCAGGCCTCGGCACCCGCGTCGGCGGAACGTTAGAACCCGTCGGGATGGTCCCGCCGCATCCTGCTTTGGCGCCTTGTTTAGCATCCATGACCGGCTTCGCCCGGACAGAGGGGGTCGAGGGCAGCCTGACCTGGGCTTGGGAGCTGCGCAGCGTGAACGGACGCGGCCTCGACCTGAAGCTGCGCCTGCCGCCGGGTTTCGACGCGATAGAGCCTAGTGTGCGGGAGGAGGCCGGACGCGCGCTACGCCGGGGCAATGTCACCGCGAACCTGGTGGTAAAGCGGGATGATCGCGCCCGCCTGATCGCTGACCCGGCGGTGCTGGACGAACTGCTGCGCACCGCCCTCGACCTCGCCGCGCGCATTCCCGGCGCGCCGGTCCCGCGGGCCGAGGCGCTGCTGGCGTTGCCCGGCGTGCTGCGGCCCGCCGCCGCTGCGGACGACGGCGTGACCACGGCGCAGCTGACCGCCGTGCGATCCGGCTTCAGCCAGGCGCTGGCGGCGCTGGTCACATCCCGTCAAGCCGAGGGCGCGCGACTCGCGGCCCTGCTCGGCACGCAGTTGGATGAGGTCGTGGCGCTGCACACCGGCGCCGGCGCGGAGGCGGCAGGACAGCCTGCCCTGCAGCGCGCCCGCATGATGGAAAACCTGGCGGCGCTGCTGCAGGACCAGCACAGCCTGCCGGAGGAGCGGATCGCCCAGGAGGTGGCGCTGCTCGCCAGCCGCTCCGACGTGCGGGAGGAACTGGACCGCCTCGCAAGCCATATCGAGGCTGCTCGCGCCCTGCTGAGGGAGGCCGTGGGCATCGGCCGCAAGTTCGATTTTCTGGTGCAGGAGTTCGTGCGCGAGGTGAACACGCTGTGCAGCAAGTCCGCCTCGGTGCCGCTGACCGCGACCGGGCTGCGGCTCAAGGCAGTGATCGAGCAGATGCGCGAACAGGTGCAGAACGTTGAGTAGCGCCCCAGTCAACATGCAAGCTGGATTTCAAGCTGGAGCCCAACCGCGGCGGGGCGTCTGCCTTGTGGTCGCGGCGCCGTCGGGCGCTGGCAAGAGCACCATCACCCGCACGCTGCTGGCGACCGAGCCGGATCTCATGCTGTCCATCAGCGCCACTACCCGCCTCCCGCGTCCCAGCGAGCGGGACGGCGTTCACTACCACTTCCGCACCCAGGCCGGGTTCGACGCCATGGTGGCGGAGGGCGCGATGCTGGAATGGGCCAGCGTGTTCGGCCGCAGCTATGGCACCCCCCGTGCCCCAGTGGAGCGGGCACTGGCGGCCGGACAGGATGTGGTGTTCGACATCGATTGGCAGGGCTTTCGCCAGTTGCGCGCGGCGCTGCCCGGCGATGTCGTCGGCGTGTTCATCCTGCCGCCGTCCTACGCCGCGCTGGAGGCACGCCTGCGCAACCGGGCCAGCGACTCGCCCGACGAGATCGCCCGCCGCATGGCCGCCGCCCGCAGCGAGATGGCGCATTGGGCGGAGTTCGACTACCTCGTCGTCAACCGTGACTTGGACGCGGCGCTGGCGGACGTCCAAGGCATCCTGCGCGCCGCCCGCTGCTCTATCGCCCGTCAGCCCGGGCTTTCCGCGTTCGTCGCCAGCCTGATGGGCCCGCTTTGATTAAGCCGGGCTGATCATTCCTGGCTGACCGGCTTTGACGACGGCGTTGAAGCTTGACTAGGGCTGCTAGGGGGTAACCGCCGTGACCTACAGCTTTCATTTCGGCGATATATGGGCGGCGCGCGAGCAACTGCTCTGGGGCACGCTGCTTACACTTGAGCTGTCAGCCGGCGCTATGGTGCTCAGCCTGATCGTTGCGGTGTTCGGAGCCTTGGCGCGCACCAGCGGACCGCGCTGGCTGCAATGGCTGGTCGCGGCCTATGTCGAGTTCATCCGCAACACGCCGTTCCTGATCCAGGTTTTCGTCATCTTTTTTGGCCTGCCCGCGCTGGGCATCCGGCTCGACGCCGTCGTCTGCGCCGTCATCGCCATGGTGCTGAACGGCAGCGCCTACACGATCGAGATCGTGCGCGCGGGCATCGAGAGCATTGGCCACGGCCAGAGCGAGGCCGCCCGGGCGCTCGGCCTGCACCGGTTGCAGGCATTCCGGCTGATCGTGCTGCCGCAGGCGCTGCGGGCCGTGCTGCCGCCGCTCGGCAGCCAGTTCATCCTGCTGATGCTCAACTCGTCCATCGTCTCGGTGATCTCGGCCGAGGAGCTGACGGCGGCGGCGCAGGACATCCAGTCCCGCACCTTCCGCAGCTTCGAGGCCTACATCGTCGCGGCCGGCATCTACTTTTGCCTGTCGATGCTGTTCAGCGGCGTGTTCGCGGCGGTGGGTCGCGCGGCCTTCGCCCGGCCGGCGGCGCGCTGATGCGTGTCCTGACATGGGGTGACCTATTATTCCTGCCTTATGCGGCGCGCTGGACGGTGATGCTGTCCGCGGCGGCGTTCGTAGGTGGCGGCTTCATCGGCCTGCTGATCGCGCTGATGCGCGTGTCAAAGCTCCGCTGGCTGCGCTGGTTTGCCATCGCCTACATCCGGGTTTTCCAGGGTACACCGCTGTTGCTGCAACTTTTTCTCGTGTTCTTCGGCGGCGATCTGCTGGGCGTTGGCCTCGGCGCCTACGCATCGGCGATCCTGGGGCTCAGCCTCAACGCCGGGGCGTTCCTGGGAGAGATCTGGCGCGGCTCGATCGAGGCGGTGCCGGCTGGGCAGGTCGAGGCTGCCCGGGCGCTCGGCCTTGGCTACGGCGCCCGGATGCTGCGGGTTGTCGCACCCCAGGCGTTGCGGGTGGCGACGGCGCCGACCGTGGGGTTCCTGGTGAACCTGGTCAAAAGCACCTCGCTGGCCGCGGTGATCGGCTTCGTGGAGCTCACGCGGGCTGGGCAGCTGCTTAATAACGCAACGTTCCGGCCTTTTACCATTTTTGGCACTGTCGCGCTGCTCTACTTCCTGCTTTGCTGGCCGCTGACGCTGATCAGCCGGCGTCTCGAGGTCCGGCTGGCCCGCGCCTATAAACATTAAGCCGGCGCCGCCCGGCCGAGCAAACAATGAGCCGGCGCTGTCCGGCCAAGACAAAGGGACGACGTTCATGCGGCTTCGGATCAGCTACGTGCTGGTGGCACTGGCAGCGCTGTCAATCGGCTTCCTGCTGGGCATCCCGCGCGCCCGCGCCCAGACGGTGGATGAGATCACCAGTCGCGGCACGATCAACATCGGCGTGCTGATCGACCTGCCGCCCTTCGGATTGCTGAACGACAAGCAGGAGCCCGACGGCTACGACGTCGAGGTTGCAAAACTGCTGGCGAAATACATGGGTGTAAAGGCAAACCTGGTGCAGCTGACCGCGCCAAACCGAATTCCGTTTTTGATGACCAACAAGGTCGACCTGATCGTGGCGACCTTCGGCATCACGCCCGAGCGGGCCAAGCAGGTGATGTTCAGCATCCCCTACAGCGCGATCGAGAACACGGTCTACGGTCCCAAAGACAAGGTGATCAGCAAGATCGACGACCTGAAGGGCCTGCGCATCGGCGTGCCGCGCGGCACGGTGCAGGATGTGATCCTAAGCGGCGCCCTCGGCAGCAGCGCCCGCATGATGCGTTTCGACGACACGCCCAGCACCTACCAGGCGCTGCTGACCGGCCAGGTGGACGCGATGGCAGAGACCGGCGTCACCTTTGACGGCGTGATGCGGCAAAATCCCGGCGCCAACATCGACAAGAAGTTCATCCTGCTGCGTCAGCCCAACGGGATCACCATGCGCGCGAACCAGTTCAATCTGCACCAGTGGGTCAACACCTTCGTCTATTACGTCAAGAACAACGGCGAGCTGAACGCACTGCACCGCAAGTGGTTCGGTACGCCGTTCCCCGATCTGCCGGTGTTTTAAGATCCGGCCAAGGACGGCATTGCTCTAAACGCGCTCATAGGTCCCAATCAGCCGCCCCTGCGCGATCAAATGCGGTCGGATCGTCCGCATCAGCATCGCGCGCCCCGGCGGATGAGCAAAGTGTGGACGCGCACTGAGGGCAAAGACCTGGAATGCATAGCGGTGCGGCCCGTGACCCGGCGGCGGCGACGGCGCTGTCCAACCCGGCCGTCCCAGAGCATTGCGCCCGCACGCCCAACCACCAGGCGCCGTGCCGGTCACCCGCAACGGGATTTCACCCTCGGCGAACTCGGTTTTATCCGGCGGAATGGAGTGAACGATCAGATGAACCAGCGGCCGGATCAGCGGGATGTCGGCATCCTCCACCAGCAGCACGGTCGATTGCGTTTGCGGCGGCAAACCTTCCCAACGGAGCGGCGGGCTGAGGTTCGCGCCATCCTGGGTGAAGCGCACTGGCATCGGCTGGCTGTCACTGAACGCAGGACTGCTGACCGTGATGGCGTAGCCGAGAAAACCGGAGAACTTGCTGCTCGACAGCATGGCCACACCGGGCCGCACCGGCCGCAATGTTTGCCCGACCGAACGCATTCCTGAGCGCATCAACGATGCCAGCATTGCTTAAATCCTCAATCCATCCCCAATCCATAATGCAACAGGCGGGTCGTGGTTCACGCGCTCTCGGATGGGTGACGCGAGGACGGCTACCGGCTTTCCCGGACCGGAGCGAAATGCTCTGACACCTCGATGAGGATCACGCCCAGCTTGCGAACCGTGGTTCGGTTCAGCATCGAGCCGTCGTCGAGCAGGTACCACCACTGATCCATCTCCACGTTCCTCAAATCGTTGCCGGGCGAAGTCGCCAGGGTCCAAGTCCAGTGGAATGCCCGGCCGGATGCTTCACCGGTCGCCGTGCCGACCATGTCGTTGGCGGTCGCCTCGTAACGGCCCGGCCCCGCACGCCGCATCCGCCAGGTACGCGTCACCGGCGCGTCCTGCCCGATAATCAGCTTTTGGGTCATACGCAGAGTGTCGCCATCTGCTTCGCCCACGCAGTCCGTGGTCACGACGTTGGTTGGCTGGCCGGAGCGGTTTTCCAGCACACCCCACGAGGCGACATGGCCGTTAAAGAACCGGATGGGATCGAAGACCGGCGATGTTGCGCGGAAGCCTGCCGCCGGCATGGCCTCGCTACAGCCAAGCAGTCCGATCGCCAACATCAACCCCGCCCAGCGCATCATAGATCCCCATAAAAAAGGGAGGCCGAAGCCTCCCTGAGTCTAGCCAAACCACTCTAGAGCTCTTTCCGATCGGACGGGATCGGAGAAAAGTTCTAGCCTTTTGTTTTGACGAGCATCTTTTTCCAATCGAAAGAGCAGGTCGATTGGACGACGCTCTAGGATTATTTGCGTGGCGCGTTCATGCCGCTGGTGGTCGCACCCGGCGTCGAGTTCGGCGTCGTGCCGCCGGTGCCCATGCTGCCGGGTGTCGTCTTGTCAGCACCCGTCCCGGTAACGCCCGTGGTCGTCGCACCCGGCGTTGTCTTAGTGCCGTCTTCCACTTCGACCTTGGTGCTGCGGACGGTGTCGTGCACCGTCTCCGTCCGGTCGGTAGCCTCCTTGCGCAACGCGATCTCCTCGACGACACGCGCCTCCTTGCTCACGACTGCCTCCTCGCTGGTCGCACGCGCCTCAATGGTGCGCTCTTGAAATGCCGCAGCGTCGGCGCCGGTCACCGCGCGGTCCACCGGACGACGCTCGACCGAGACCCGCTCCTCATGCAAGCGTACCTGCTCCTCGACGGGACGCTCGACGACGTAGCTGCGCACGCGGACGGCGCCGCCGGCGACCTCACGCTTGCCGACCCGCAGCCGCTCCTCCATGACCTTGATGGTCTCGGCGTCACCCGTGCGCGCCAGGCTTCCAGCCGTCGCAGCGCCAGCGGCTGCGACGCCTGTTGCCGTGGCGCCTGGTGTGGCTGTCGTCGTCGAGGTTGTCGTTGCTGGGGGTGTGACCGTCTGGGTTGCCGTGGCCGCAACTGGGACCGCCGCGGTGTCGCTGGACTGGTAGTTATAACCGGACTGGCGCCACTCTTCGAGCTTGGCGTCAAAGTCGAGCGGATTGGTGCTTTCCAGAACCTCAATGATATGGCCGCGGTTTGCGGTCGCGCTCGGCGTCACCACGACCATGGCGTGGCCGGCGCCCACTGCATGGCTGTAAGCGTGCGCGTCCTCATCCGGCATGAACATGCTCTTGATGGCGCCCCACAGGCCTTGATTGCCGGACTCATAGTCCACGCCGCCCGCCATCTGATCGGCGCCGCGATCCATGACCTGCACAGCGCCCGCATCGATGCCGGCTGCTAGGAGCTTCTCCCGGGCGGCATCGGCCTGGGCACGGGTGTCATAGAGTGCCACAATCTGGTTGTCGTGACGCGCCGGGTCATAGAGGCCGGTCTCGTGTGCAGCGTCGCTGTTCAGGCTAGCTGAACCGCGTTCATCCATATAGGATCCGCTCATATTAAAGTCTCCTATTAGGGGGTTGCCGCTTCCGTCTACGGCTCGCGCCCGGTTTGTTTGATATCGACGTGCTCAGTGCGCAGGCGCACCGTGTGCTGCTCGGTCCGTTCGCTGGATTGCTTGCGGATATGCAGCTCTTCTTTCAGCATCAGCCGTTTCTCGACGACCAGTACTTCTTCCAAAATTGGTACGATTAGCGTATCGCCATCCTGCCGCGTCGGCGGCGCTTCCGAAACCACACGACCGATTGCTACACGCTTCACAATCAGATCCTGTTGCCGTAACAAGACTTCCGCGACCTCATCACGCTCGGTCACGGTCTTATGGACCACCACCCGGCCGCTCTCGAATTCACGCTTTTCGATGCGTAAGGTCTCATGAATGACCGGGATCACCTCGGCAAGTTCGTTCGACTGCATGGCCCACATCCGTCCGCACTGCTGGTGAGACCAGATGACGGTCCAGTGAGGCTCCGGTTTACGCAGTCACGCGTTTGTGAGGAAAGTGCCGGCGTGGCGGCAAGAGGGCCGCTCAGAGCGGCGTGTGCGTCGCAGGCAGAGCGGCAATCTCATTGATCAGCTTCCGGGTCATCGCCTCGCCAAACGCCGCGAACTCCCGCACCTCCACGACAAAGCTGCCGACGCCGCCGGTAACGTTCTGCCGGTACCATTCTGTCAGCCCACCCGGCGGCTGCACGTGGGCGTAGGTATAGCTGACCGGGTGCTCGTTGATGATCGCCAGCCCGTTTACCGTGACACCGGCCGCCACCGCGTCGTCGCGCGCCGCCGCGACCTCACGGCCCGAGTTGTTGGTGCCATCCCCCGCCACGTCGATAACCCGGCGTTGCGCCTCAAAGCCACTTTCGCTCATCAGCCGCATGGCGCGGTCGATCCCGGCGCTGATGCTGGTGCGGCCCCAAAACGAACGCGGCGCCGCGTCCAAGGCGGCGGTGAACTGCTGGGCAGACGCGGCATCGCGCACGACGCGGAAATCCAGCACCGTGTTCACCTCGTATGACCCGGCGAACTCCACATAGGCCACTGCAATGGAGCCAATCGCACCGCCGCGGATCGCCGCAAGCACGCGCGGATCGTTGAACGCGGCCGCATAGCCGGCCTTCTCCATCTGGAACTCGCTGTCATCGACGCTGCGCGATACATCGGACACGAGCACCAGGGTCATGTCAACCGGCTCGGCCGCCAGCGCAGTTCCGGACAACAGCAGCAGTAGGATCAATATACGCATTGGCCACCTCCGTTCCGGGATATGGTCTCAGGCTACCGATCTACATCCAAGCGCAATTTGCCGCTATTGGCTGGCCCAGATGACCCGATGCACCCAGGCGACCTCGGTCAGCTCGAAGCTGCGGTCACGATGCTCGGGGTTTAGGCTTTTCAGCTCGATGCGCTTTGCCGACCGGCGGGCGAGCTGCTTCGCCATCACCTCGCCGGCGATGGTGCGCAGCACCACGCGGTCACCGCGCCGGATTGGCGCCGCCGGCGAAATCACCACCATATCACCGTCCCGGAACACTGGCTCCATCGAGTCGCCGGCGATCTCCAGTGCGTAGGCGTGCGGATCGCCGATCTCCGGCAGGCTGACCTCGTCCCAGCTGCCGCCCACCGGAAACCCGGCGTCGTCAAAAAAACCATCGCCCCCGGCCTGTGCCAACCCAAGCAGCGGAATGCGTCTCGGCGGGCGGGCCGTGGTGACGGTCGCCGATCCCGTGACGAGCGAGGTGAACAGCTCGAGGCTGGCGCCTGTCGCATCGAGCACCTTGGCCAGGCTCTCGGTGCTGGGCCAGCGCGCACGCCCATCCGGCATGCGACGTTTGCTGGGGTTGAACGTGGTGGCGTCCAGTCCCGACCGCTTGGCGAGGCCAGAGGCGGACAGGCCATACTCGGCCGCGAGGGTGTCGAGCGCACGCCAGATATCGTCGTGTTTCATAGAATGCATCGTGCCTAGGAATTGACACCGTTTCAACTAGGAATTTGCACCTCGACGCGCTTGCTTTCAAGTTCACGGAATGTTCTTAATACGTTCCGTTCTATGGAGCGTTTATTATGGTTAGCGAACCTGTCTTTGTCAGCGAGCCTATCTCTGTAGGCGAGCCCGTCCCTACCGATTGCGCACGCACAGATACCCGCTTACGTGCGCCGTGCCGAACCGCTCCATTCGCCTCCGCCGAGGCGGCGTGGTTCTGGACCGCAGCGAGCCTGAGGGCGCGGCAGGATGGCGGCGCGTCGCCGGATCCTGGTCCGTGCCGGCCGGAGGACGTAGTGAAGTGCCTCGACGCGCTCTATCGGCAGCGCCGGATTGAACTGCTGCACGTCCGCATCCTACGTATTTGGGGCTGGCGCGGCTTGGCGCCGAATTCGGCCTGGGCACGGCAGCATTGCGACGCGCGGTTATGGCGCGAGGCTTTGGGCCGGCTGGAGTGGCCTCTGCGCATCCGCGGTATTGTCGCCGGAGGAGCCCCGGGCTGGCCATAGCGACCGACGATGCGCCATCCTTGCCGAGGTGGAGCGGGCCGAGATCGACCCGCTCCATTCGTTTAACGCTAGGCGTTCTGCAGATACATGTCGTGCGATGCGGACGGCTCGGCCGCCATCATCGCGGCCATGTCGGCGAAGGAACCGGGCAGCGCGACCGGACTCGGGGCTGCAAACCCGATAACGGTGCTGGACGTGATCGCCTGGGTGCCGAGCGTCGCGTCAACGACGTCAGCCGCGGACATCGTCAAGGTGAGCGCGCCGTCCGTCCCGAGGTTGAACACCGCCAGGTTTCCAGCCGACACGCCGTTCACGACGACATTCGCGTCAACGACGTTGTTTTGCGTATCGACCAGGAAGTCGCTCAAGCTGAGCGAGCCTGCGCTGTCGGCAAGCCCGAGGCCGCTGCCCTGATGCAGGATGACTGCGGCACCGCTGCCGCCGTCCAACGTGCCGCCGGTGATCCCAAAGCTTGCCAACACCTGGTCGCCGTCGGCCTCGATGGATGCCGAGCCGAGCGGGCTGACCGTCACATCCAGCGACGCGAGGGTGGCCGCCGATGTCAGGTCGATCACGGTTTGCCCGCCAATGAGCGGCGAAAACTGCGACGCCATCATGGATGCGTCGCTGCCGCCAAGAAATGACCCGAATGAACCGTCCTCCGCAGTCGCACATGAGTAGAGGACCGGCGCCACCGCGGCGGTCCCGACTTGAACCTCAGGCGTGATGGCGGTCGTGCCCAGGGTGTCGTCCACCACGCCAGCCGCGGCCGAGGTGAGCGTGAGCGCTGCGTCGGCGCCGATGCTGAACACGGCAACATTGCCGGCGGACACGCCATTGACCGAGACGTTGGCATCGATGACGCCGTTGATGGTGTCAACGCGAAAGTCCTGAAGATCCACCACGCCGGCGGCGTCCGACAGCTCGAGGCCGCTGCCTTGGTGCAAAATCACAGCCCCACCCGCCGCATCGTCCTGAGTGCCGCCCGTAATGGCGAAGCTGGCGACGGGGCCAGCGTCGCTCGTGCTGACAGTCGCGGAGCCGAGCGGACTGACGGAGACCCCGAGTGAGGTCAATGTATCGGCAGAAGTCAGGATTACCGAAGTCACTCCACCGATGACCGGCGTCTCCAGTTGGTTTTGCAAGTTACACCTCCAAAATGTTTAAATAAACTATTGCTATAGGTGACACGTTTCTTTACAAATTTCAGTTCGGATAGATAAAGAATATGCGCACACGAATTTCAAAGCGCTAGCCAAGACATTTAGTCTCATGTCTAACTAACGAGCTTCGGTTTTCGTACTGAGGTAGTTATGGTGTGTCAGAAAACTTCAAGACACTAAAAATTTATACGGCTGGATCGCTGGTCGCGGACGAGGCTGACTGCTTCAGGATCTCCGCGTCGTGCCGCGCGCGTCCGGCCTTGGTCGCGTGGTAGCGGCCCGCGTGCTCCGCAGCCAGGCCCATGCCGGACAGGCGCTCCAGGCATGGTCCGTCCTTAAGCCCCGCCGGACGGCCCGGCGCGCCGCACAGCATGAGACGGTGCAGCGCCGACCGGCAGCACGTCTCCAAATAGGGCTCGTTCCACATGCTGCCCCGTCTAGCTGTGGGAGGCGCACTTCTCAAGCCGGCCAGGATCGGGCAGACACACCCGGCATGACGCCCAGCATTGCCTCCGCCCTCATGCCGCTGCTGCGCCGGGTCGATGCCGAGCGTGCGCACCGGCTGGCCATCACGGCGCTGCGTCTGGGGTTTGCCGGGCAGGACACCACGCCGGACGACCCGGCGCTGCAGGTTCATACGCTCGGCATGGTCTTCCACAATCCGATCGGCCTCGCGGCTGGGTTCGACAAAGACGCCATGGCGCTGCGCGGCCTGCGCCGGGTGGGCTTTGGCCTGATCGAGGCCGGTACCGTCACGCCGCGGCCGCAGCCCGGCAATCCGCGCCCCCGGGTGTTCCGGCTGGAGGCGGACCGCGCCGTGATCAACCGCTACGGGCTGAACAACCGCGGCCTCGCGGCCTATGTCGCGCGCCTGGCCGCCGTGCCGCGCGGGCGCGTACCGATGGGCGCCAATGTCGGCATCAACAAGGAGGGCGCCGATCCCGAGCGCGACTATCCTGCCTTGATCGCCGCCGTGGCACCGCATGCCGACTATGTCGTGATCAACGTGTCGTCCCCGAACACGCCGGGGCTGCGCGATCTGCAGGGCGAGGCGCGGCTGGCCGCCATCCTCGCCGCGGTGCAGGCCGAAGTGCCGCGGCGCCCGCCGTTGCTGGTGAAGATCGCGCCCGACCTGCCGGAGGGCGGGCTGGAGGCCATCGTCGAGACCGCGGTCCGGCATGGCGTCGAAGGCTTGGTCATCGCCAACACCACCGTCGCCCGCCCGGACACGCTGCGCTCCCGGTCGGCCGAGGAAATCGGTGGCCTGTCGGGTCCGCCGCTGCTCGCGGCTAGCACGCAGCTGCTCGCGCGCGCATACCGGCTGGCAGCCGGACGGCTGGTGCTGATCGGTTGCGGCGGCGTGTCCAGCGGGAGCGACGCGCTGCAGAAGATCCGGGCCGGCGCCCACCTTGTGCAGATCTACACTGCATTCAGCTATGGCGGCCCGGCGCTGATCCCCCGGATGAAGCACGAACTCGCCGCGGCGCTGCGTGCCCAGGGGTTTCGCAACGTGATGGACGCGGTCGGAGTGGACGCATGAGACGCCTGGCGCATTTTTCCCCGCTTGCGGCCGAGTACGACGGCTTCATCCTCGATCTATGGGGCGTGATCCACGACGGCGTGGCGCCGTACCCGGGTGCCGCCGAGTGCCTGTCCACCCTGCGCATGGCGGGCAAACGGGTGGTGCTGCTGTCGAACGCGCCGCGCCGGGCAGGGGCGATACAGGGGCAGCTCCGCAAGATGGGCATCCCCGCGAGCGACTATGACGGCGTCATGACATCCGGCGAGGCGACCTACCTCATGCTGCGCGACCGCTCCGACGCATGGTATCGGGCCCTGGGCCGTTCGGTGTTCCATCTGGGTCCGGAGCGCGACCGCAATGTGCTGCACGGCCTCGACCTCGAAATTTGCGACACGCCGGCCGGTGCAGGGTTCATGCTGAACACCGGGCCCGACGACCATCTCAGTCCGACTGACCCGGCCGCATACGACGACGTGCTGCTGGAGTGCGCCGCGCGAGGCTTGCCGATGATCTGCGCCAACCCGGACCTTGAGGTCATACGCGGCGGCGTGCGGGTGATCTGCGCCGGCACGCTGGCGCAGCGCTATGTCGCGATGGGCGGCGACGTGCGCAGTCTCGGCAAACCCGACCCGGCGATCTACGCCCCGGTGCTGGCAATGCTGGATGTGCAGCGCTCCCGGGTGCTCGCGGTCGGCGACGCGCTGCGAACCGACATCGCCGGCGCTGCCGCCGTGGGGCTGGACGCCTGCTGGGTGCTGGGTGGCCTGCACGGGGCGCATCTGGGCAGCGACACGGCGACCGAGCATGAGGCGACGGCGGCCGGGCTATTCCCGGTTGCCGCCATCCCGCATTTCGTCTGGTAGCTCAGCTCCGGCGGCGCGCGACCACGATGCCCAGCGCGGCCAACGCAATCGCCATGATCGGCAGCGAGGCCGGCTCCGGCACCGAGACCTGGCTTTCGGGAGCGAAGACGCCGATGCAGCCCGCCGCGCAGTACGGGTTGGGATCGGTCGGCGTCGAGGCGCCGAACGCCACGAAGGCCTCGCCGGAAACCGGATCGACGGCAACCGAGTGGTCGTTGAAGGTGATCGGCAGGTTCTGCACGAAATTGCCGGTGGCGCCGTCGATCACGCCCAGCACGGGGCCGCCAACCTGATACCGCGCCGCCACGAAATACAGGTTCCGCGTCGAGTTGAAGGCCACCTGGTCGCCGCCCGCCACCTGCGGGATCGACTTGATCGAACCAGCGCCGGTCGGATCGAGCAAAATCGTCTGCTTGGAGGGGTTGTCGCCGCAAGCGACTACCATCGACGCGCCTGCCCCCTGCGCCACGCCGGTCGGGCCACAGCCGCCAACCAAGCCGAGGGCGTTGAAATCGTACGTGTTCAGCAGTTTGCCGGTCGCGGTGTCCAGCTCGATCACCCCGCCGGCGCCGCTGCCGTTGAACACCGGCACGGCGACGAAGAACGACTTGCGGACGGTGTTGAAGATCGGCGCCTCGATGCCGTCGCCGTTGACGTTGGGATAACCGCCAGTGCCATCGAGCTTGATGGAATGCGTAACCTTGCCCGTCGCGTTGTCTATCAGGGTGATGAATCCGGGATTGGCGGCATTATTCGCGGCCAGGATCGTGTTTGACGTCGGGCTATAGGCGACGCCGTCCACCCGGTTCGGCGGCACCGGCGTCCCGGCCACGGCGGTCGAGATCGTCCGCGGCGCGCCCGTGACCGTCAGGCCGTCGGGCAGCAGGTTGAAGGTCGTAAGCTGGCTTGGCCCGTCACCGGCGACCAGCAGCTTGCCGCCGGCCACGTTGGCGATGGTGATGCCGTTCGGACCGGCATTGTCGTTGCTTTTTGTCGCGCCGGAAAAAAGACCGCCGCCGATCTGCTCGACAAAGCTGTTGGTCTTGGCCGAGAACACGTCGATCCCGTTATTCGACCGGTCGGTCAGGTAATAGAGCTGGGTCGCGGGATCGATGACGCTGAGATCGTAGCCGACAAAGGTCCCGGTCGTGTTGCTCTCGGTGACGGGGATCGGAATGGTGGTAAGCAGGCTATAACTTGGCACGGCCCAGGCGGGGCTGACGCTTCCGCTCGCAAGCAGGGCCGCGCCGGCTAAAAAACAGGCACGCCGGCCGATTTTCTCTACGATCTCTTGCAATGGCGGCATGACTGATCCTCCCGGTCCCTGGATATCCGTCAGGGTTCGCGATAGCCAAGCAAAGTTGACCGCCCTCTACAATCTTAATTTGTAATTTAAGAGAGCCTTCGCGAATTTTACCGCAGCGTTGTTGCGTGTGGGTTAACGCTACGCCCGTCCGGCGGCGCTCGACAGCAGCAGCGGATCCACACGCAGGATGGCCAGTGCCCGGCGCCATTTGGTCTCGTGATCGGGATCGAACAGCAGCTCGAGCTTCGCCGGGGCGGACAGCCAGACGTTCTCCTGCATCTCCCGGTCGAGCTGACCCGGCCCCCAGCTGCTGTAGCCGAGCGCCAGCAGGCCCTCCTTCGGACCGCCGCCTTGCGCGATCTCCTGCAGCACGTCAAGGCTGGCCGTCAGCGAGAGGCGGTCATCGACCCGCAGGCTGCCATCCGACGTCCAGTCCGACGTGTGCAGCACGAAGCCGCGGCCATGATCGACCGGTCCGCCCTGGCAGAGCTGGATCTGCCGGGCTGGCGGCACCGGCTCGACGTCGAGCTGCGCCAGCAGGGCGTCGAAGCTCGGCTTGGCCAAGGGCTGGTTCAGCACGATGCCCATGGCACCTTCATCGGTGTGGGCGCATAGCAGGATCACGCTATGAGCGAAGTTCGGGTCGTCCATCGCCGGCATCGCAATCAGCAATTGGCCGGTCAGGGAGGTCTCATCGCTGTCGATCATGGGCATCCAGTTGGCCTGTGGTGACGTTCAAGCAAGATCGTATATGGGATGCGCCCGTGATCTTGATGCGGCCCGAGGCTTGCGTTCAAGATATTTGGGCTTGCTTTCAGGATCCCCGAGCTGGCTTTCAAGATCGTCGCCCTCCGTAAACGTGACTCGGCCGCGCGGGGCAGCTACGACTTCGCATCTTGCACCATAAGGGACTGCCAAATGATTAAAATCGGCGACGTCATCCCCCCGATGAAGCTGACCGCCGCCACCGCCGAGGGGCCAAAGGAGGTCTCGACCGACGAGATCTTCGCGGGCAAGAAGGTCGTGTTGTTCGCGGTGCCCGGCGCGTTCACCCCGACCTGCAGCATGCGGCATCTGCCGGGCTATCTGCAGAGCATGGACGCGCTGCGGGCCAAGGGGGTGGACAGCGTGGCCTGTATCGCGGTGAACGACGTCTTCGTGATGGGCGCCTGGGCGAAAGAACAGGGCGTGGATGGGCGCATCACCATGCTGGCGGACGGGTCCGGCGCGTTCACCAAGGCACTGGGGCTGGAGCTTGATCTGGTTGCGCGCGGCCTCGGCATACGCAGCCAGCGCTATGCGATGGTCGTCGATAACGGCTACGTGACCCATCTGGCCGTCGAGCCGCCGGGCGGCTTCGAGGTCAGCACGGCTGAGAGCGTGCTCGCGCACCTGTAGACAGGATGGTCAGGCGGCGACCCGGTCTCGCAGGGTCTCGTTCTGGAAGGTCTCGGCGATATAGCTCGCCAGCGCGTCGGTCACCGGCTGCCGTGCATCGGGGTTGCGCAGCAGCAGGATGCCGAATTCGGGCAAGGGGGGCATGCCCTCCTCGGGCCGCAGCGGCCGCAAGCCTTCGGGCAGCCATGAGATGGTCGAGACCGTGACGGCGAGCCCGGCCAGCACCGGGGCATGGGTGCCCAACTGGGTCGCCGACCGGTAGGCGATCCGGTAACGCCGTCCCATGCCGTCCAAGGCGCTGAGCGCCGCCTTCGCCCACGCGCAATGATCCCCGGCCAGCGCCACCGGCAACGGATCCAGCCGGTGCGGCGCGTGCATTGTGGAGGTGATCCAGGTGAGCGGGCCGCGCCAGAGCGGGACGGCCAGCCGATCCGCAGACGCGGTCGTCCCTTCCGAACAGAGCGTGAGGTCCAGCTCGCCTTCGCGCAGGCGCTGCAAAAGGTCGATCGACGGCAGGCACAGGACATCGACCTGCACAGCCGGATAGCTGTCGGCGAAGCGCTTCAGGATTTGCGGCAGATAGCGGAGCGCGTAGTCGTCCGGCGTGCCGAGCCGCACCGTCCCCTGCACGGTGGGCGCGCGGAAACTCGTCCAAATCTCGTCGTTCAGCGCTAGCAGGTCCCGCGCACGCTGCAGCAGGAACTGGCCATGCGGCGTCAGCTGCACCGACCCGCCCTTGCCGCGGGACAGCAGCCGCTGGCCCAGCAGGGTCTCCAGGCGCTGCACCTGCATGGAGACCGCGGACTGCGTGCGCCCGACCCGCTGCGCCGCACGAGTGAAACTGCCCTCCTCGGCGATGTAGGTGAAGGCGCGCAGCAGGTCAGGGTCGAGGCCAGCAGGAAGGGGCATGGACATCAGTATAACTGATGTCCCGCATCATGGCAATTCGTTTCTCTAATGCTGTTAGCCACCCCATTCTCCTATCCGACCCTGTTGGTCGCCACAGATGGAGGCTCAAATGGCCGCTCGCGGCACGCTGACCCAGCTTCGCTTTGTTCCCCACAATGTGGGCGCCACACGCCCGACGCATCTGCTGCGCCAGGTCTGGACGGCGCTGGCCGAGATGCACCGCGCCCGCCGCACCCGGCGTCTGCTGACCGAGATGGATGACCGCATGCTGGCCGACATCGGCATCGGCCGCGGCGATGCCCTGATGGAGGCGTCACGCGCGCCGTGGGACATCAGCCGCCGCTAGAGGGTGACTCTATAATCTAGCGCCGGCCGAACAACCGTTCGATTTCCGCACGGCTGAGCTTCAGGAAGGTGGGACGGCCGTGGCTGCAGGTGGCGGCGCGCGGCGTCGTCTCCATCTGCCGTAGCAGGGCGTCCATCTCAGCCTGCAGCAGGCGGCGGCCGGCGCGGATGCTGCCGTGGCAGGCGAGGCGGGCCAGCATGGCGTCGAGCCGGGCCAGCAGCGCCGTAGCCTCGCCGCTCTCCGCCAGCTCATCGGCGAGGTCGCGCAGCAGCGGCGCTGGATCTGGGGCGCCGAGGGCGGCCGGCAAGACACGCACCAGCACGGCGCCGGGACCAAAACCCTCGATCTCGAGACCGAGCGACCGCAGCTCGTCCGCATGGGCCAGCAGGCGGGCAGCGTCGGCCGGGGCCAGGTCCACCACGGCGGGCAGCAGCAGCGCCTGGGTTTGTATGCCCCCGGCATGATGCTGCGCCCGCAGCGCCTCGTGCGTCAGCCGCTCATGCGCGGCGTGCTGATCCACCAAGACCAGGCTTCCGTCGGCGGCGACCGCCAGGATGTAGGTGTCCAGCACCTGCGCCACGGCGGCGCCCAGCGGATATGCGGTCCCGGGTGCGGGAGCCATCTCTGGCAGGCTGCGCGCGGCGGGGGGTGCGGCGAGCGGCAGCTGCGCCTCGGCGAAGCCGGTGTAGCGCGGTCCTGGCCGGTGCCCCACGCGTTGCGGCACAAGCTGCAGCGGCGGACGGCCGGTGAGCTGTAGCCGCGGCGCCGTATCGCCGGCGCCAGCGGCCAAAGCGCGGGTGAGGGCGCCGATCACCAGGGAGCGGATGGCGGCCGGGTCCTGGAAACGCAGCTCGGTCTTGGCGGGGTGCACGTTGACGTCCAGCGCCGTGGGCGGCAGGTCGAGGAACAGCGCCGCCACCGGATGCCGCCCGGCGGCGATGACCTCGCGATACGCCACCCGCAGCGCCGTCCGCAGCACAAGGTCGGTCACCGGGCGGCCATTCACCACCAGGCTCTGCGCCGCTGCGGTCGCGCGCGTGACGGTGGGGGCACAGGCGAAGCCGCTGAGCCGCAGGTCGCCGCGGCTCTCGTCGAGCGGCAGCAGCGCCGCCGCGGCCTCTGGGCCCAGCAGGGCCGCCACCCGCGCGGCGCGGTCCTGCGCCGGCAGGTCGAAAGCGACACGGCCCTCGGTCACGCAGCGGAAGGCGACGTGCGGGGCCGCCAGCGCCAGGCGGCGGACGGCGTGCTCGGCGTGCTCGGCCTCAGTGCGCGGGTGCTTCAGGAACTTGCGGCGGGCGGGCGTCGCGTAAAACAGGTCGGCGACCACCGCGCGGGTGCCGGGCGGTCCCGCGGCCGGCGCTGGGCCGGTGACGGTGCCGCCCTCGACCCGGATGGCGTGCGCGTGGGGTGCGCCCAGCAGGCGGGAGGTGACGTGCAGGCGGCCGGCGGCGCCGATGCTGGGCAGCGCCTCGCCGCGGAATCCCAGGGTGGTGATGCGCACGAGCGCGTCGCGGTCCGCATAGGACGTATCGCGGTCCCCGTTGGACGTATCGCGGTCCCCATAAAGCGTTTCGCGGTCCCCGCCCGGCACGAGCTTGGAAGTGCAGTGCCGCTGGACCGCCAAGGCGAGGTCGGCCGCCCCCATGCCGCAGCCATTGTCCTCGACCTCGATGCGCTCGATGCCGCCGCCGGTGAGCGTCACCGCGATCCGGGTTGCGCCGGCGTCCAGCGCGTTCTCCACCAGCTCCTTGACCGCGGCGGCCGGGCGCTCGATCACCTCGCCGGCGGCGATGCGGTTGACCATGCCCTCGGACAGCAGGCGGATACGCAGCGGCGGCTCCGGCTTGGGGTGGGGTAAGGACGGCGGCATACGAAATCCTAGCACGGGTTCCGCTGGCACGCATGACGGCCCGTGGCCTACACTTTCCACCCCATCCCAAGCTGGAACCGCCATGTCCGACGCTGCACTGCTCCCGATCGACCCCGGCCTTCGCCGCGCCATCCTCGACGCGGTGGGTAGCCTCGGCGACAACTCGACGGCGCTGCTCATGAGCCTGGTACGGCATCGCAGCCTGCTGGGCGAGGAGGCCGGCTGTCTCGACGCGATGGCGGAGCAGTTCGCGGCGCTGGGACTCACGCCGCAGCGGGTGCCGGTCGACCCCGACGCGCTGAGCAAGCTGCCCGGCTTCTCGCCGCCGCTCATCAGCTATGCCGGGCGGGACAACGTGGCGGCCGTGCATCGACCGCGCGACAGGCTCGGGCGCAGCCTGATGCTGCAGGGCCATGTGGATGTCGTGCCGGAGGGCGCGGCCGATCTTTGGAACACGCCGCCGTTCGAGCCCAGCATCCGCGACGGCCGGATGTATGGCCGCGGCGCCGGCGACATGAAGGCGGGCCTGGTGTCTATCGTCATGGCCTGCGCCGCCCTGCGCCGCGCCGGGGTGCAGCCGGCGGCGGAGCTGCAGTTGGCCGCGGTCATCGAAGAGGAATGCACCGGCAACGGCGCGCTCGCGGTCATGCAGGCGCTGCCGCGGCCCGACGCCTGCTTGATCCCCGAGCCCGGCCCGGGCTTCCCCGCGCTGTATGTGGCAGAGGTCGGCGTGGTCTGGGCCTGGGTGACGATCACCGGCCGCCCCGCCCATGTGCGCGACATGCAGGCCGGGGTGAACGCGATCGAGGCGGCCTACGTCGTGATGGAGCGGCTGCGGGCCTATGAGGACACGATGAACCGCGCCGAGCTGCGGCATCCGGCCTTCGCCGGCGACAACCATCCGATCAACGTCAATTTCGGCACGCTCGCCGGCGGCGAGTGGAACAGCAGCGTCGCCACTCGGGCCCGGCTTGGCGTACGGGTCGGCGTCATGCCGGGCCATAGCTGCCACGACGTGCGGGCGGAGGTCGAGCGGCTGGTGGAGCAGGCGGCGGCCGACCCGCGGCTGCGCGGCGCCCGGCTCGCGGTCGAGTTCCAGGGTTTCATGGCCGATGGCTGCGTGTTCCCGGCGGAGCAGCCAATCGCGCAGGGGGTGGCGGCGCTGCACCGGGCGGTCACTGGCACCGAGCTGCGCCAATACGCCGCCACCGGCCTGACCGACGCAAGGTTCTATGCGCTGTATGGCGGCACGCAGGCGACCTGCTACGGCGCGGACGCCGAGAACATCCATGGCATCGACGAGAGCGTGGGGCTCGACGCCATGCACGACGTGACCCGGGTGCTGGCACTGCTGATCGCCGGCTGGTGCGGGCTGGAGAAGATTTAGTGTTGCGATTCCAAGAAAGCCATCCTGGCCGTAGGGTCGGTGAAACCCGCCATCTTGCGGGCGGCGCCATGGCGGGTTCCACCCACCCTACGTGATGCCGCCGGGCCGATTGGAATCATTTCAAGGGAACGCTGCATTAGCCGCTTACCAAGGCAGCTCGGCGCCGCTGTAGTCGAGGAACGCCGACCCCGGCGTGCCGCGATGCGCCAGGATGGTGTCAACCAAGCCGCGCGCGCTGGTCTCGACGTCGAGCGGAGCCCCGCCGCCGCCCATGTCGGTGCGCACCCAGCCCGGGTGCAGCGACAGCACGGTGACCGGCCGGTCGAGCTTCGCCACCAGGCTGCGGCTCAGCGAGTTCAGCGCCGCCTTGCTGGCACGATACAGCTCCATGTCGCCGCCGCTGTTATCGGCCACGCTGCCCATGCGGGACGTCATGAAGGCCAGCACGCCGCCCTCGGCGATGCGGTCGCGCAGGATGCGGGCGGCGGCGACCGGGGCGAGGGCGTTGGTGAGGAACAGCGCGCTGACTTCGTCCGGGGTGGCGCGGCCGGCGTCCTGATGCGCCGGGCCGGACACGCCGGCGTTGATGAACAGCAGGTCGAGCGGCGTCTTTGGCAATGCGGCGATCGCGGCCGCGTCGGTGACGTCGGCGATTGCCGCTGTGCCGCCCGCCGCCTCGACGGCCGCACGGTCGCCGGCAGCGCGGACGGTGCCGGTCACGCTCCAGCCGCGGCCTGCGAGCTCGCGCACCAGACCTAGGCCGAGGCCGCGGGACGCGCCGATGACGAGTGCTGTGGGCATGCTGGTACTCCCGATGATCTGCCGTTCACCTAGAATTGCCGCGCGGTGCGGTGACGGCAAGTGCGCGGTCCAGGAAACCCGGCCCCGCCACCGCGTTGGGCCTGAAATTAACCAAAGCTTGAGGGCCGCATGTCCATCACCACCCTATCGTCAGCCTCGAGATCTGCCGCACCCGGCGTCGTCGTGATCACCGGGGCGTCGTCCGGCATCGGCCGCAGCGCCGCCGCGCTGTTTGCCCGGCACGGCTGGCGCGTCGGCCTGATCGCCCGCAGCGCCGATAATCTGGACGCCGCCCGCAAGGACGTCACGGCCGCCGGCGGCACGGCGTCGATGGCGGTGGCCGACGTCGCCGACAGCGCGGCGCTCGAGGCGGCGGCGGCGCACATCGAGGGCGAGCTCGGCCCGATCGACGTCTGGGTGAACAACGCCGGCGTCGGCGTGTATGGCAAGTTCATGGACATCGCCGAGGACGAGTTCCGCCGGCTGACCGAGACCAACTACTTCGGCACGGTCAACGGCACCCGCGTCGCGCTGCGCCGCATGCTGCCGCGCAACCGGGGCACGGTCGTGCAGATCCTCTCGGCGATCAGCTATCGCGGCGTGCCGCTGCAATCGCCGTACTCCGGCAGCAAGTACGCGCTGCGCGGCTTCACTGAGGCGGTGCGGGCCGAGCTCGCGAATGACAACAGCGCGGTGCACATGACGATGGTGCACCCGCCGGCGGTGAACACGCCGTTCTACAACCATGCCTTGTCGCACATGCCGAAGCCGGTGCGTCCGCCGCCGCCGGTATATCAGCCGGAGGTCGTCGCCGACGCCATTTACCTCGCCGCCACGACGCGCCGGCGCGAGGTGAAGGTAGCGGGCGCGACGCTCGGCTTTGCGGTGGCGAACAAGCTTGCGCCCGGCGTGCTGGACTATTTCGCCGGCAAGTTCGGCGTGGCGGCGCAGCAATCGGACCAGGGCGGCGCCGTCGCGATGCGCGATCCGAACCTGAACGGGCCGGGCCAGCGTCCCTCATCCACCCACGGGCCGTTCGACAGCGAGAGCCTGAGCACCAGCGCGCAGATGTGGGCGAATAAGAACCGCGGCGTCGTTGGGTTGGCGCTCGGGATGGGCCTGATCGGGCTGGCGCTGCTGGCCGGATCCACGGCGCGGGCGGCCGGCGGCGTGGGCGCTGCCCGGCTGCTGCGCCGGCTGTAACCGATGCCGGGGGACAGCGCGGCCATGGCCCGGCCGGTGCCCAGGGTCACCGGGCAGCTCGAAATCGTCGCTGTATGTGGCGGACCTCGGCCGGTCCCGCGCCTTCTACGAAAAAGTGTTCGGCTTTGAGACGCTGCTGCAGGAGCCGCGCATGGTGGGCCTTGCCGTGCCGGGCGGCAGCGTCTTGCTGCTGTTCCGCCGCGGCGGCTCGGTTGAGCCGAGCGTGATGCCGGGCGGCACGATCCCGCCGCATGACGGCCAGGGCACGCTGCACCTTTGCTTCGCCGTGCCGTTGGCGGAGCTTGAGGCGTGGGAGCGGCATCTAGCCGCGCTGGACATCGCCATCGAAAGCCGGGTGACGCAGAGCTTTGGCGGCCGGAGCCTGTATTTCCGCGACCCTGACGGGCACTCGCTGGAGGTGGCGGGACCTGGCCTTTGGGCGATCTATTAGGCAATCCGGCGCATCTTGCGGTAGATCGCGGCCATGGATGCCCGTTGGCTGCTCCGGATTATGATCGTAGCGTGCTTTATGGCGCTGTGCGTGCCGGCCCATGCTGCCGGGTCAGACGCGCCGGACACCGTTCAGGGCTGGGCCGAGGCGCAGAGCGCGCAATGCAGCGCGGCGCTCAGCCTGGCTGAGACCCGGCACGGCACCGCGCCCGGCCTGTTATCCGCTATCGCCAAGGCAGAGAGCGGTCGTCCGGTCCCGCCGCTGCCGGGCATCCAGCCCTGGCCCTGGGTGGTCAACGCCGATGGTGCGGCGATGTATTTCGACAGCAAGCCCGCCGCTGTCGTCTGGACGCGGCTGGCACTGGCGCGTGGGGTGCAGCAGGTCGATGTCGGCTGCATGCAGGTGAACCTGCAGTCGCATCCGGCGGCGTTCCGCGACCTGGACGACGCATTCGACCCGGCCGCCAACGCCGACTACGCGGCCCGTTTCCTCTATCAGCTGCGCGCCGATGCCGGGGGCGATTGGCCGACCGCTGTCGGGTATTACCACTCTCGCACGCCTAACCTTGCGGCGGACTACCGGGAGCGGGTGATGGCGATCGCCGAGGGCCGCGTGCCGCCAGTCAGCCTCGGCATGCCGCTCTATGTGCGGGCGATCCGGCAGGGCAGCCTGCGGATTGCGCTGGCGGGCGGCGGAGTGCTGCGGATCAACGTCAACCGGCAGCCCTCGACGCGCGGGCCGCGGCGGATGAGCGCGTGCCAGGTTGCAGCGGTGCTCGGCCCGTATATGGCGGCGCGGGCGCGGGCGCGTTGCGGCATTGTGCGAGGTTAGACTCTATATCGGCCGAAGTGTGTCGGAAAAAACCCTAGTGCATTGTTTTGACGGCCAAGTTTATTCAGCCAAAGCAGCAGATGGTCGGATGTCGCTTTAGTAAGGGATTGCTGGCCCCGCGCGACAAAAGCCGCTAGTATAGAGGTCGATTGTTTAGAGTGATGGGTTGGCCCGCATTGTCGGCGTCCCATGTTCCGTTCCGTTCATACCGTTTGAGACCTGATATGCGCACACCAGACCGCCGTTCCTTCGACAGCCCCCGCCGCGGAAGCCGTGGGCGCGAACGAAACGATGATTTTCCACCGTCACGCGGACGTGACGAGCCCTACGTCCCACGCGACGCCTTTGTCCCGCGCGGCGGTGACCGCGCCCCCTCAGGCTTCGGGGCTCCGCGTGGCGCGGCGCCGACGGGACCAGAGACCGGCGCCGTCGTAAAGTGGTTCAATGCCGAGAAAGGTTTCGGTTTCGTCGAGCTTGAAGGCGGCGGCGGTGACGCGTTCCTGCACGTGAGCGTGCTGTCCCGCGCCGGCCACACCACCGTGCAGCCCGGCGCAGCCCTGCGCGTCCTGGTGTCGCCGGGCCAAAAAGGCCCGCAGATCGCCGAGGTGCTGCGGGTTGATGAGGGCGCGGTCGTCATACAGTCATCGGTGCCGTCCTATGCCGCCGAGCGTCCGCGTCCGGCGGCGCGTACCCCGGTCGATGCCAGCATGGCGGTCGAACTGCGCGGCACCGTGAAGTGGTTCAACGCTGAGAAGGGTTTTGGCTTTGTCATGCCCGATGGCGGCGGCAAGGACGTGTTTGTGCACATCTCCGCGCTAAATCGTGGTGGCCTGAGCGGCCTTGAGCCCAATCAGACCGTGAGGATGCAGGTGGCCGATGGCCGCCGTGGGCCGGAGGCGGTTTCGGTCGAGGCTGCCTGACGCCGTTCCGGCGCGGCGGCGCTTCGTGCCGGTTCGCCGCCGCACTGGGTATTCTTGTTGTAACTGGGGCCGCTGGTCTTCCAGGGCTCGGATCGCGTGAGGCGCGGACCGCCGTTGACGTCAAGACAATGCCCTGGGCGGCGGTGGTTCGCCTCCAAGTTCCCGGCATATCCCGGTGCACGGGTTTCCTGATCGGTTCGCAGACCGTGGTGACCGCGGCACATTGTCTGTATGGACGCCGACTCGATCATTTCGCGCCTCCATCGTCAGTCCACGTCTTGCTGGGCTACGCAAACGGGGATTTCACCCGGCACGTCCTGGCGGCATCGTTTCAGGTGGGGGATGGCTATAGTCCCACGGCAATGGCGGGGCAGGCCGCGGATGTTGCCATTGTGACGTTGACCGCGCCCGTGGCCGGTCCTGACGGCATATTGCCATTGGCGAACACGCCGGTTCCGCGCGGAACCCGCCTGATGCTGGGTGGGTTTGGCCAAGACCGGGCCGAGCGGATCCTGGCGGACGTTTCCTGTGCGGCGCTGGGCTACCGGGCTGGGCCGACCGGCCGAATTTTGCTGGTGCATGACTGCGCGGGAACGCGCGGCACCAGCGGCGGTCCGGTGCTGACGCAGGCGCCTGACGGGACCTGGCGTGTGGCGGGCGTGCAGGTTGCCGGCAATGTGAATGACGCCGGAGGATCGGCGGTGCCGGCGGCGGCCATCGCGCTGATGCTCCCGCATCCATAACCGCGGCGTCACGTTGCAAGGCCTGCCGCTGCGTGGGAGGCTGACGCGATGTATGACCCTGCGCCGTTGCCGCTTGCCCGACTTGTGGTCCTCGACCTGACGCTGGCGCGCGCCGGGCCGACCTGCGTGCGGCATCTGGCGGATTGGGGCGCCGACGTGATCCGGATCGAGCCGCCCGACAGCGTGGGCACCGACGACATCGCCGGCGACCGCGATGGGCCGGACTTCCAAAACCTGCATCGCAACAAGCGCATGATGCAGTTGAACCTGAAGTCGCCGGACGGCCTGGCCGCGTTCATGCGCCTGGTGGCGACCGCGGACGTGATCGTGGAAAACATGCGCGCCGCGGTGAAGCACCGGCTCGGCATCGCCTGGGACGACGTCCACGCGGTCAACCCGCGCTTGGTCTATGCCAGCATCAGTGGTTTCGGACAGGACGGGCCGTACGGCGCGCGGGCTGGCGTGGATCAGATCGCGCAAGGCATGAGCGGCCTGATGAGCATCACCGGCCTGCCGGGCCAGGGTCCAGTTCGGGCCGGCATCCCGGTCGCCGACCTTACCGCCGGCAATTTGCTGGCGCTCGGCGTCATGGTCGCGCTGTTCGAGCGGGAGCGCACAGGGGTAGGCCGCTGGGTCACCACGTCGCTGCTGGAGGCGCAGACCTTCATGCTCGACTTCCAGGCGGCCCGCTGGCTGATGCGGGGCGAGGTCGCGGGCCAGGCCGGCAACAACCATCCGACCGGCATTCCGACCGGCGTGTTCCCGACCTCGGACGGCTATATCAACATCGCCGCCAGCTCGGCCCGGCTATGGAAACGGTTCTGCGAGACGATCGGCCATGCGGAGTGGGCCGATCATGAGGCCTGGCGGACCCAGGCCGGCCGCAGCGCCGACCGCGCTGCCGTCAATGCGGCGATCGCCGAGGTCACGCAGACCCGGCCCGCCGCGCACTGGATCCCGCTGTTTGAGCAGAACGGCATCCCCGCCGGGCCAATCTACACGATCGACCAGGTGTTCGCCGATCCGCAGGTGCAGCACCTCGGCATGGCCACCCCGGTCGAGCATCCGCGCCTGGGCCGCACCGACCTCGTCGCCTCGGCGATCAGCCTGTCGGGCGTGTCAAAGGCGATCCGCAGCCCGACGCCCGATGCGGGAGCGCATACGGCGGAGGTGCTGCTGGGCCTCGGCTACACGGATGCAGAGATTGAGGTCCTGCGTAGCCAAGGGGTCATCTAAAGCTAGATTGCCTGGCCGGCGCACCAGCCGCTCGACCAGGCCCACTGGAAGTTGTAGCCGCCCAGCCAGCCGGTGACGTCGGCGGCCTCGCCGATAACGAACAGGCCCGGCACGTCATTGGCCTGCATCGTCTTCGACGACAAAGCGCGGGTGTCCACGCCGCCCAGCGTGACCTCCGCCTTGGCGTAGCCCTCCGATCCGGCCGGCGTCGGCTGCCAGTCGTTCAACAGGGTCGCGAGGGATCGCAGCGTCCGGTCGGGCAGGTTCGCCATTGGCTCCGCAGGCAAATGCGCCGCCGCCAGCGCATGCGCCAAACGGGCCGGCAGCAACTCGGCGAGGACCGTGCGGGCCTCGGCCCGTGGCCGCGAGCGCTTGCGGTCGCGCAGCACGGCGTAGGCGTCGATCCCGGGCAGCATGTCGATCTTCAGCGCCATGCCGCTGCGCCAGAGCGACGACGCCTGCAGGACAGCGGGGCCGGACAGGCCGCGATGGGTGAACAGCATCGCCTCCGGAAATTTCTGACGCCCGGCGGTGGCGACCACGGGCAACGCGACACCGCTCAGCGGCTGCATGAGCGCCAACTCGGCACCGGCGAAGGTCAGCGGCACGAGGCCTGGGCGGATTTCGGTCAGCGGCAGCCCGAACCGCCGCGCCGCGTCGTGGGCGAAGCCGGTCGCGCCCATCTTGGGAATGGATAGCCCGCCGGTCGCCAGCACCAGCGCCGGCGCGGTGAACTCGCCTTGATCGGTCTCGACCCGGAAGCCGTTCGCGCGCGATAGCCCGGTGACGCGGTGACGCAGGCGGAGGTCGATGCGCGCCGCCGCGCACTCGGCCAGCAGCATGGCGACGATCGCGCGCGCCGACCCGTCGCAGAACAATTGACCGAGCGTCTTTTCGTGGAACGGGATGCGATGCTTCCGGACTAGGGCCACGAAGTCCTGCGCCGTGTAGCGCTGTAGCGCCGAGGTGCAAAAGCGCGGGTTGCCGGACAGGAACCGGTCGGGCGCCGTGTGCTCATTGGTGAAATTGCAGCGTCCGCCGCCCGAGATCAGGATTTTGGCGCCGGCCTGGTCCGCATGGTCCAGCAGCAGCACGCGCCGTCCGCGGCCGCCGGCGACGATCGCGCACATCATTCCGGCCGCCCCCGCACCGAGGATGATGGCGTCGAAGGCGGTGGGGGCGGCGGACGGCATCATAGGGCGGCATCTGGTCGGCGTTCCCGGAAGCTCAACGGGCGCTTTGGCTCCATGAAACCCGCACGGACAAAACGAGCCAGCTCCGTTGTCGTATCGATGCTGCCGTTCTCGATGAGCACCCGCCATTCCCGGCCATGGTCATTCAGGACGGCGAGCACGGCGGGCCGGAAGGCGCAGGTATCGGCCACCATGGAGATCGGCAGCGGATATTTGAGATGGGCGTTCCCCGCCTTGGCCCCGACCCACACAAGCCGTTCGACGCAAAGGCATTGACCGGCGGATTGTCGCTGCCGTCATACCGACGTGGTTCTGAACTTTTCCGCCTGACCGCATGCTGATCGACGGGCGTAGCCGCCCCTGGTTGCGCGAAGCCTGAGAATACCTGCATCAGCAAGCGGAGCGAATTCCGCCGTCAGGCGTTATGATAGGGCGGGTGCAAAGCCCAATAAGGACCCTTGTCATGGCAGACGTCATTCCGGCCCCGTCGCGTCTTAAAACCCAGGTGCCGCCCGCGGAGCTGCCGGGGCTTCAGGGTCTCACCACCTTAGCGGTCGCGGTGGTGGTCGTCGCGGCGTTGTATTTGGCGCGGGAGGTGCTGGTCCCGATCACGCTGGCCATCCTGCTGTCATTCGTGCTGGCGCCGCTGGTCGCGCTGCTGCGCCGGGTTGGCCTGCCGCGCGTGCCGGCGGTGGTCGTGGCCGTGCTGGTCGCGTTGGGAGTGCTGCTGCTGCTCGGCAGCGTGATCGGCACCCAGGTTGCGAGCCTCGCGGACGACGTGCCCCGCTACGCCGCCACGGTCGAGCGCAAGGTCGATACCGTGCGGTCGTTCGCGATCGGCCGAATCACCGCGATGACGGGCAAGCTCGGACATCAGGCGACGTCCGCTCCTCCCGAACCAGAGGCGAAGCCCACCGCCGCCAGTCCCCCCTCCGACACCCCTAAACCCGTGCCGGTCGAGGTCCACCAGCCGGATCCGACCCCCATGGAGATCGCGACCCGCGTGCTGTCGCCGATCCTGTCGCCGCTCGCGACCATGGGCATCGTGCTGCTGGTGTCGATCTTTATCCTGATGCAGCGGGAGGATCTGCGCGACCGCATGATCCGGTTGTTCGGGTCCGGCGACCTGCACCGGACCACCGCCGCGATGGACGACGCCGCCGCCCGGTTGAGCAAGTATTTCCTGACCCAGCTCGCGCTTAACGCCGCCTTCGGCGTGGTGATCGGCTTGGGACTGCTGGTCATCGGCGTGCCGAGCCCGGTGCTGTGGGGCATCATCGCGGCGCTCATGCGGTTCGTGCCCTACGTCGGCGCGTTCGGTTCGGCGATCCTGCCGATCACCCTGGCTGCCGCGGTGGACCCGGGCTGGACCATGGCGCTGTCCACCGTGGCGCTGTTCCTGGTGGTCGAGCCGTTGACCGGCCAGGTCGTTGAGCCGCTGGTCTATGGCCATAGCACCGGGCTGTCGCCCGTCTCGGTCGTGGTCGCCGCGATCTTCTGGGCCTGGCTCTGGGGACCGGTCGGGCTGATCCTATCCATGCCGCTGACGCTCTGCCTCGTCGTGCTGGGCCGCCACATTGACCGGCTGGAGTTCATTGACGTGCTGCTGGGCGATCAGCCCGCGCTGACGCCGGCTGAGAGCTTCTACCAGCGCATCCTCGCCGGCGACACGGACGAGGCGCTTGACCAGGCCGAGGTTCTGTTGCGGGAGCGCTCGTTGTCATCCTACTACGATGAGGTCGCGCTGCAGGGTTTGACGCTTGCGGCCAACGACTCGGTGCGCGGCGTTCTGACGGACGAGCAGCTCCGCAACATCCAGGAGGCGATTGACGACGTGGTGGCCGACCTCGCCGATCACAAAGACGTTGATGTGCCGCAGTCCAAGGACGGTGTTGAAGAGCCGGTGTCGCAGACGATCACGCCGCCGCCAATCCGCCCGGCGCCCGCTGATACCGCAAGCGGCCTCGCGCCTGAGTGGGCCGGGTCGGCGCCGATTCTGTGCGTGGCCGGCCGTAGCCCGTTGGATGAGGCCGCGTGCACCATGCTGGTGCAGTTGCTCGCCATGCATGGTCTGAAGGCGCGGGTGGTCAGCCATGACGCCGTGTCGCGTGCCCGCATCATGTCGCTGGACGTCGCCGGGGTCGCGATGGTCTGCGTGTCCTATCTCGAGGCGAGCGGCAGCCCGTCGCCGCTGCGTTACATGATGCGACGACTGCGCCAGCGGCTGCCGGGCGCACCCATCCTGGTCGGTCTCTGGCAGGCGGATGCGGAGACACTGGGGGACGAGCGCCTTCGCGCCATGGTCGGGGCGGACCACTACGTGACGTCGCTGCGGGATACGGTGAATGCCTGCCTAGCTGCGGCCCACGCCGCGTCGGAAACGGCGCAAGTGGCGGCCGAACCCGCGCCGGTGCTGTCCACGGTGGGCCAATGAATTAAATCGCGGAGTCGGTTCGCAGCGTATCGATCGGCAGCAGCGCGCCCTCGCGTTCGAAGTGCCAGAAGGTCCAGCCGTTGCAGCTCGGCGCATTCTGCAGGCTGGCGCCGACCTGGTGAATGGACCCACGGAGGGTGCCGGACACTAGCGTGCCGTCCGCGGTTACGGTCGCGGTCACCCGGCGCTGCTTGTCGAATAATGCGGTCCCTGGAGCGATGAACCCGCGCTCCACCAGGTTCCCGAACGGCACCCGGACCGCCTCGCGCTTGGTTGGACTGGCGGCCATGCCCGCCATCGTGGCTGGCTTCTCGCGCCAAACCCGGCCGATCGCCGCTTCGGCGTAGGCGGGATGCCGCTCCATGCCGATGAAGTGGCGGTGCAGGCGCTTCGCCATCGCGGCGGTGGTGCCGGTGCCCAGGAACGGATCGAGGATGATGTCGCCTGGCGACGTGCTGGCGAGCAGCACGCGATGCAGCAGCGCCTCGGGTTTCTGCGTCGGGTGCAGCTTCAGGCCGTGCTGGTTGCGCAGGCGCTCCGCTCCGGTGCATAGCGGCAGGAGCCAGTCGCTGCGCATCTGCAGGTCGTCGTTCAGCGCCTTCATGGCCTGGTAGTTGAAGCGGTAACGGCTGTCGCGCCCGCGTGCCGCCCAGATAAGCGTCTCATGCGCGTTGGTGAAACGCCGGCCGCGAAAGTTCGGCATCGGGTTGGACTTGCGCCAGACGACGTCGTTCAGGATCCAGAAACCCAGGTCCTGCAGGATCGCGCCGATCCGGAAGATGTTGTGATAGGAGCCGATGACCCAGATCGTGCCGTCCTTGCGCAGCAGCCGGCGGCATTCGGTCAGCCAATCCCGCGTGAAAGCGTCATAGGCGGCAAAGTCGCTGAACTGGTCCCAGTCCTCGTCCACCGCGTCCACAAGGCTGTCGTCCGGACGCCGCAGCTCACCGCGAAGCTGCAGGTTGTAGGGCGGGTCGGCGAAAACGCAGTGGACCGACGCGGGCGGCAGCATGCCCATCAGAGGCACGCAGTCGCCCAGCAGCACCTGATCCAACGGCAGTTCACGAGCTATGTCCACAAGGTCCAACCGGCTGTTCGACGCCCATCGTGCCGAGGCGCCGGAAGCCGCGTCAATCCGCCCCCAGCGCAGCGGTGGTGTCCCGCAGCATCCTAACGGTTCCAAATGCGGCGCGGTGATGCCGGCAGGGACCAACCCGATGCAGCGCCGCACGATGCGCCGCAGTGCCGTATCCGGCGTTGGCCAGCCAGCCATAGGCGGGGTAGCGCAAGGCCAAGCGGTCCATCGTCCGGTCGCGAATTACCTTTGCCACGATCGAGGCTGCCGCGATCGACAGCGACGATGCGTCGCCGCCCACGCAGCACTCCAACGGGCAGGGCAGGGTGGGCGCCTGGTTGCCGTCCACCAAAGCGAGGTCTGGCAGGCTCGGCAACCGGAGCACTGCCCGGCGCATGGCTAGCAACGAGGCACGCAGGATGTTCAGCCGGGCGATCTCATCCACCGACGCGGCAGCGACGCCGATTTCCACCTGACCGCATTGCATTAATGCATCAAATGCATCCCGTCGCGCCGGCGCGCTCAACTTCTTCGAGTCATTCAGCAACGGCTGTAAAGCTGGTGGAACGCCGGCCGGGAAGACAACCGCGGCGGCGACAACCGGTCCGGCGAGGGGGCCGCGTCCCGCCTCATCCACTCCTGCTACCCGGCCGCCGCACCGCGATTCGCGTTCAAAATCAGGACCCATGCCTCCCGGAGTAGCAGATTTGCCTCACAGGAACGAGAGCTGATCCCCCGGAGTTGGCGGACACCTGAATTGCGTGCTGTCTAGGGCGTCACGGCCGAGGAAGCCGAGCTGTCGCTGCATGCGTGCGAAACGCTGCGCCAGCAGATCGGCATAGGGCCCATTGCCGTTGAAGCGGTGGTGAAAACGGCTGTCGTTCAGTTCTCCGGCCCGCGTCTCCCGGATCAGCGCCAGGATGTGCCGCGCCCGGTCCGGCACATGTTCCTGCAGCCAGGCGGTGAACATCTCACGCAGCTCGAGCGGCAGGCGCAGCAGCACATAGCCGGCGTGGGTTGCGCTGTAACGCCGGGCGGCCATCAGGATGTTCTCCAGCTCCATGTCATTCAGACCTGGGATCATCGGCGCCGCCAGCACGCCGGCCGGAACGCCAGCGTGGGTCAGGGCCGCAATGGTCTGCAGCCGCCGCGATGGCGTCGCGGCGCGCGGTTCCATGCGCCGCGCCAATGCAGTGTCCAGCGTCGTGACCGACAGCCAGACCCGCACCAATCCGCGTGAGGCCAAACGCTGCAGGATGTCCAAATCGCGCAATACCCCGGCGGACTTCGTCACGATGCTC
Organism: uncultured Alphaproteobacteria bacterium; assembly: GCA_963850595.1. Taxonomy (GTDB): domain Bacteria; phylum Pseudomonadota; class Alphaproteobacteria; order Acetobacterales; family Acetobacteraceae; genus CAHJXG01. The sequence continues at coordinate 889,337 of CAWKLS010000002.1, forward strand.
ACCGGATGGCTGAACCGGTCCAGCACCTCCAGCACGGCGCGCGTCAGCCGCAAGGTGCGGTCAACGGGTTGATAGGGGTCGGTGTTCGAGCCCAGCGCCAGCGGCTGCGCCACATAGCCGGGCTTGCGCAGCTCCCGCTCCAGCAAAGCGGCCACGTCGGGCTTGAAGACGATCTGCGTCTCGAACTCGAGGCCGGGCGAGTAGCCGAGATAGGCGTGGCTGGGCCGGGCATAGCAATACACGCAGCCATGCTCACAGCCGCGATACGGATTGACCGCACGGTCGAAACCAAGATCCGGACTGCCGTTCCAACTGATCGCGGTCTTACTGGCATCCCTCGTCAGCGTCGTCGGCAATGGCGGCAGCTCTGCCAGCTCAGCACTTGGCTGAGCCCATCCGTCCTCAACCGACGCTGCGATGTGGCGGTCATAACGCACGGCCGGATTGGTTGTGGCGCCCCGGCCCCGGCGGACCATGGAACGCTCGCCTTCCGTCGGCTCAGCCTCTGAAAGTTCAGCCTGGTCAAAGGCAGCAAGCGCGTCCAGGTCCAATGCCCCGCGCTGCAGCTGCCGCCCAGCAATGACTTCATCTGGGATCACCCCATCCGGCATGGCACTGTTCCCTATGCGTTCCTAACGCACCTTGCCTGAATGCGCTCGGGCAAGTCAAGAACGAAATAAGAACTGCTTGGCTAATTGCGGAAATCGAACGGAAAAATTTATTCCGCCGCACGAAGGTGCTCTTGCAGGCGCGGCATCAGCTCAACGAGGTTGCAGGGCCGGTGCCGGCTGTCGAGCTGCCACACCAGGATGTCGTCCCAGGCATCACGAACCGCGCCGGTGCTCCCCGGCAGGGCGAACAGATAGGTGCCGCCAGCCACGCCGGCGAGCGCGCGGGATTGGATCGTGGAGGTGCCGATCTTCTGGTAGCTCAGCATCCTGAACAGCTCGCCGAACCCTTCGATATGCTTTTCCAGCACGCGGTTGAAAGCCTCGGGCGTGACGTCGCGGCCGGTGATGCCGGTGCCGCCGGTTGTGATGACAACGTCGATCGCGGGATCGGCGATCCAGCCGCGCAGCCGGGCCTCGATCAGGCCCGCGTCATCCCGGTCGATGGCGCGGGCGCCGACATGGTGACCGGCCGCAGCAACCCGGTCGGCCAGGGTGTCGCCAGACCGATCATCGGCGGCTGTCCGGGTGTCGGAGACGGTGAGCACGGCGACATTGACGGGGATGAACTGACGGCTCTCATCGATCGGCATGGCAACCGCTCCTCACTGAAAAGGTCATTTTAAGGATTTGGGTTTAGGCTTTGCCGGAGTGCAAGGAGGTCGGCCCAGCTATCCCGCTTGGCCGCCGGACTGCGCAGCCACTGGTCGCATGGCAGCATCGGCAATGCTGGGACGGGAGCGTCAAACCCGGGTAATGCGGCCTCAAGCCAGCGCCCGCGCAGCCGGCGAATGCTGTCGCTATTGCCGGTCAGTGCCCGCACCGGAGCGGAGCCTAGCAAAACAAGCCGATCCGGCCGGGCCAACTGCAGCAGACGAAGCAGAAACGGCAGGCAGACCTGGACTTCAGCCTCGGTCGGCGCGCGTCCGCCGGGTGGGCGCCAGGGCACCACCTGGGTCAGCAGCATGGTGCTGCGATCAAGTGCGACGCTGCGCAGCACTCGGTCGAGCGTCTGCCCGGCAAGCCCGGCGAACGCTATGCCGGTACGGTCATCGTCGGCGCCGGGCGCCTCGGCGATCAGCAGCAGCCGCGCGGCCGGATTGCCGTCGGGCCGCACCGTCGTGGTTGCCGTAGCACGGAGCGGGCAGCCGTCGAAAGCGTCGAGCGCCGCGTACAGCTCGGCCAGGGTCGCCGCCGCGGCCGCTGCGGCCTGGCTACGCGCTGCGATGGGCGTTGTCGGACGGGTTGGGGGAGCCGGTGCGGACACGACCGGTGCTGCGAAAGACTGCTGCGTCGGCTGGAATATAGGTTTGGGCGTGGGCCGAAAATGGTCGCGCGGCTCGTTGTCCAGCGCCTCGTCCGCACCCCACTCAATCTGCAAACGTAATGCTGCGAGGCTGTCCATCAGGCGGAAACCGCTCTATGTCGCATGGATGTGAAAATGTGCCGCGCGCGGGTTTTGCGCAACCCGCGCCCGTCCCCACTTGTAGGGTATAGACGGAGGGATGGATGCCGGAACGTGAGGTGGCCCGCGAGGCCATGGAGTTCGATGTCGTGATCGTGGGCGCGGGCCCGGCTGGCCTTGCGGCGGCGATCCGCCTGAAGCAGCTGGCCCCCGATGCCGGCGTTTGCGTCGTGGAGAAGGGCGGCGAGGTCGGCGCGCACATCTTGTCGGGCGCAGTCATCGAGACGCGTGCTTTAAATGAGCTGCTGCCGGACTGGCAGAGCACTGGCGCCCCACTGCTGACCCCAGCCGGCGAGGACCGCTTCCTGTTCCTCACTAAAACCCGCGCCTTCAAGCTGCCGACGCCGCCACAGATGCATAATGCCGGCAACTACGTCGTGAGCCTGGGTGACGTGTGCCGCTGGCTTGGCACCCAGGCCGAGGCGCTGGGGGTCGAGATTTATCCAGGCTTCGCCGCGGCCGAGGTGCTGATTGAGGACGGTCGCGTGATGGGTGTCGCGACCGGCGATATGGGCATCACCAAGGAGGGCGAACACGGCGCCAACTACCAGCCCGGCATGGAACTGCGCGCGTCCTACACCCTGTTCGCGGAGGGCTGCCGCGGCTCGCTCACCAAGCAGGTCGCCACTCGGTTCAACCTGCGGGAAGGCCGCGACCCGCAGACCTATGCGCTGGGCATCAAGGAGTTGTGGGAAATTCCTGCCGCCCAACATCAGCCTGGGCTGATCGAGCATTCGGTCGGCTGGCCGCTGGACCGCAAGACCTATGGCGGGTCCTGGCTGTATCACTGGGGCAACAACCTGGTGTCCTATGGCTTTGTCGTCGGGCTGGACTACCACAATCCCTGGCTTTCGCCATTCGACGAGATGCAGCGCTTCAAGACGCATCCGGCCATGCGCAAGCATTTCGAGGGCGGGCGTCGCATCAGCTATGGCGCGCGGGCCTTGAGTGAGGGTGGGCTGCAGTCGATCCCCAAGCTGACGTTCCCCGGCGGCGCGCTGATCGGCGACACGGCCGGGTTCCTGAACGTGCCGAAGATCAAGGGCACCCATGCGGCGATGAAATCCGGCATGCTCGCTGCTGAGGCGGTTGCCGAGGCGCTGGAGCACAACCGCCCGGCTGAGCCCGAGAGCTATGCGACCCGCTTCCGCGAAAGCTGGCTTTATGAGGAGCTGCACGGCGCCCGGAACATCAGGCCGTCATTTGCGAAGCTCGGCCTGTATGGCGGCATCGCCTACTCGGCAGTGGATACCCTCTTGCTGCGCGGCCGTGCGCCCTGGACGATGCACCACGCCCACGCCGACCATGAAGGCCTGCGTTTGGCCAAGGAGGCGCCGCGCATCGATTATCCGAAGCCGGATGGGAAGCTGACCTTCGACCGCCTGTCCTCGGTGTTCATCAGCAATACGAACCACGCCGAGGACCAGCCCGCCCATCTGCATCTGCGTGACCCCGGCCGCTGGCAGGGCGTGAACTGGGAGAAGTTCGCCAGCCCAGAGAGCCGGTATTGCCCGGCCGGCGTTTATGAGGCTGTCGGCGTGGAGCAGGGCGAGCCGCGGCTGCAGATCAACGCGCAGAACTGCGTTCACTGCAAGACATGCGACATCAAGGACCCGACGCAGAACATCGACTGGGCGACGCCGGAAGGCAGCGGTGGGCCCAACTATCCGGGCGGCATGTAGCCGATGCAGCGCCTCCGGCGATCCGCGCTGCTGGTGCTGGCTGTGCTGGCTGGCGGCGCTGCAAACGATTTTGGTCTGGACGACGCGTCCGGCGTTTCAAAATTCGAGCCGAACGGGGCATTTGGGGCTTATCTGGATGGGCGGCTCGCGGCCCAGGAGAGCGACCTGGACGTTGCGGCCGACCAGTTGAAGGTTGCGCTGGCGCAGGACCCAGAGGTGCCGGAGTTGGCCAACCAGGCGTTCGTCGCCGCTATCCTGGCCGGGCGGCCGGATGCGGCTCGCTTGGCCCTGAGCGTTTCTGACAACGCCGTCGCCCAATTGGTCCTGGCCAACCAAGACGCGCGAAACGAGAACTGGGATCAGGCCGAGACTCGTTTCGCAGCGTTGCCGCAGCAAGGGCTGACGCAGATCCTGCGTCCGCTGCTCGTAGCCTGGGCACGCCAGGGCGCCAAACGCACGACCGCCGCTCTCGCTGGGCTGCAGCCGGTGCTCGACGAGCAGCGTTTCCGTGGGGTTATGGCGCTGCACGCGGCGATGATCGCCGATCTCGGCGGGTTCACTGTCGATGCCGCCCGGTTCTATGAGGTCGCGCGGACCGAGTATGGCGGCCTCAATATCCGCCTTGGCCAAATCCTGGCGAGCTGGCAGGCGCGCCAGGGCAATTTGGATGAGGCGAAGCGCACCGTGCGGGACATGGTCGGCGTGAACGGCGACATCGCGCTGGCGCGGGGGGCGCTGGAGCGCAATGTGGCGGATCGCGCGGTCCGCAATGCCACAGACGGGATCGCTGAGGCTTATCTCGCAATGGCGGCGACGCTCCGGCAGCAGAACTCCAACGACTCGGCGCAGATGTTACTGCGGCTCGCGTTGGAGCTGCGGGAGGATTTCACCGCCGCCCGGCTGTTGCTGGCCGATATTCAGGAGGCGGGCAAGCATACCGCCGCCGCCGCTGAAACCCTGGCCAGCGTTCCGCCATCTGACCCGCTATCCGTGGTCGTGGCGCTGCGCCGGGCGACGCTGCTGGATGGCATGGGGCAGGAGGATGAGGCGCATCGCACGCTCGAAGCGCTGGCGCAGCAGTTTCCGGACCGGCCCGAGCCGCTGATCCAAATCGGCGACAGCCTGCGCCAGCGTAATCGTTTCAGTGAGGCCGTGGCAGCCTACGACCGTGCGGTGGCTCGCATCGGCACACCGAGCCGGGCCAACTGGCCGCTGTTTTACGAGCGTGGGATCGCACTGGAGCGCTCCGGCCAGTGGCCGAAGGCCGAGGCAGATTTCGAATACGCCCTGCAACTGGCGCCAGAGCAGCCTAACGTGCTGAACTATCTTGGTTATGCATGGGTCGAGCAAGGCCATGAGGTGGACCGCGCCCGGCAGATGATCCAGCGCGCAGTGGAGCAGCGTCCCGACGACGGCGCATTCATCGACAGCCTCGGTTGGGTGCAGTTGCGTCAGGGCGACACGGCTGGGGCGTTGAAAAACCTTGAGCGCGCCGTCGAGCTGCAGCCTGAGGATCCGGTGATCAACGCGCATTACGGAGACGCGCTGGATGCGGTGGGCCGGCGGCGGGAGGCGGAGTTCCAGTGGCGTCGCGCCTTGAACCTGAAACCGGAACCTGAGGACCAGGCGCGCATCGAACGCAAGCTGCGCGATGCGGAGGCCGCCCCGGCCACCCAAACCGCCAGCCCCGGGCGCGGCGCGCCCTGAACGGTGCCGACCGAGGTCGCGCGGGCAAAGGTCAACCTGTATCTGCACGTCGTGGGCCGGCGAGCGGATGGCTATCATCTGCTGGACAGCGTCGTGGTGTTCCCCGGCGCGTCGGACATTCTGCAGGCAGCGCCGGCGGAGTTGTTGTCGCTGGAAGTTCGAGGTCCCTGCGGTGATGGGTTGACGGGACCGGAGAATCTCGTCCTGCGGGCGGCACAGGCACTCGCCGCCGCTACACATATTTCGGCCGGCGCACGGCTTATGCTGGATAAGCGCCTGCCGGTGGCCAGCGGCATCGGTGGAGGCTCAGCCGACGCCGCCGCCGCGTTGCGGGTGCTGGTCCGGCTGTGGGACCTGCGCCTCCCCTTGGACCGCCTGCAGATGATCGCTCAGGAGCTTGGCGCAGACGTGCCGGCCTGTCTCGACAGTGTTCCAGCCCGAATGCAGGGCATCGGCGAGCTTCTGCGACCGGCACCGAGCTTACCCGCCTGTGGGATGGTTCTGCTGAACCCCGGGGTGGCGGTCGCGACCCCCGACATTTTCCGTGCTCGTAGCGGCGATTTCTCCGAAACCCCCTTGTTGCCGGAAGCCTGGCAAGATGCGACCGCTTTGGCGACTGGCCTGGCGGAGCTGCGCAATGACTTGGAGCCTCCGGCGATGGCGCTCTGTCCGGCAATCGCTACGGTGCTGGACTGGCTGCGTGCACAGCCCGATTGCCTGTTGGCCCGCATGAGCGGCTCGGGCGCCACATGCTTCGGCCTGTTCGCCGACATCAATCAAGCCTCCGCGGTGGCGGCGCGGGCGCCTGCATCCTGGTGGGCCTGGGGCGGCGCGATTTCGAGTGAGTCGCGGGGCTTTACGGACGGGTCCCGCACCCCCTATTGACAGGAGCGGCAGTGGTCGCAGCCGAGGATGGGGCGTCGCCAAGCGGTAAGGCAGCGGACTTTGAATCCGCCATTCGAAGGTTCGAATCCTTCCGCCCCAACCATCCTCCGGGAACGCACCGTCATGTCGCAGCCGTTCGCTGAATTTGCCGGGTCCATCCAGCCGCAATCGGCGCTGCGCGCTGCGATCACCTCGGCCTATCGCCGGCCGGAGCCGGATTGCCTGCCGTCGCTGGTCGCCGCTGCGACGCTGCCTGAACCCGTTATCACACAAATACAAGCGCTTGCTGCCCGTCTTGTCGCGGCGCTGCGGGCCAAGGGCACGCGGGGCACCGTCGAGGGCCTGGTTCGTGAATACGCGCTGTCCAGCCATGAGGGCGTGGCGCTCATGTGCCTGGCGGAGGCGCTGCTGCGCATCCCCGACGTCGCCACCCGGGACGCGCTGATCCGCGACAAAATCAGCACCGGTGACTGGCAGGCGCATGTCGGGCACTCCTCGTCGCTGTTTGTGAACGCTGCGACTTGGGGCCTTGTGGTGACCGGCCGGCTGACGGCCACGACGCCGCAAACCGGGTTGTCGGCGGCGCTAGTCCGGCTGATCGGCCGCGGCGGGGAGCCGCTGATCCGCCGCGGCGTCGATCTTGCGATGCGCATGATGGGCGAGCAGTTCGTGACGGGCCAAACGATCTCCGAGGCTTTGGCTAACAGCCGTCGCCTGGAGGCGCGCGGCTTTCGCTACTCGTATGACATGCTGGGGGAGGCGGCGACCACCGCGGAGGACGCGGCCCGCTATCTCGCAGATTACGAGAGCGCTATCCACGCGATCGGCGCTGCGGCGGCTGGCCGTGGCATCCAGGACGGGCCCGGCATTTCCATCAAGCTGTCGGCGCTGCATCCCCGCTATTCGCGGATGCAGCGGGAGCGCGTCATGTCGGAGCTGCTGCCCCGGCTGCGGGGGCTGGCGGTGCTGGCGCGCCGGTATGACATCGGCCTCAACATCGACGCCGAGGAGTCGGAGCGGCTCGAACTCTCGCTCGATCTGCTGGAGGCGCTGTGCCATGACACAGCGCTGGCCGGCTGGGACGGCATCGGCTTCGTCGTGCAGGCCTACCAAAAGCGCAGCGCCTATGTGGTCGAGTGGCTGATTGACCTCGCGCGGCGCAGCGGCCACCGGATGATGGTTCGACTGGTGAAAGGCGCCTATTGGGACAGCGAGATCAAGCGGGCCCAGGTCGATGGGCTGGAGGGTTTTCCGGTATTCACCCGCAAGGTGCACACCGACGTCGCTTACCTCGCCTGCGCCCGTGCGCTGCTTGCCGCACCCGACGCTGTGTTCCCGCAATTCGCCACGCACAACGCCTATACCGTCGCCGCGATCCACAGCATGGCCGGCTCGTTCACGCTGGGCCAATACGAGTTCCAGTGCCTGCACGGCATGGGCGAGCCGCTGTATGACGAGGTCGTGGGCCACAACAAGCTCAATCGGCCATGCAGGATTTATGCCCCCGTTGGCACGCATGAGACGCTGCTGGCCTACTTGGTGCGCCGCCTGCTGGAGAACGGCGCCAACTCGTCCTTCGTGAACCGCATCCAGGACACTGCGTTGCCCATTGCCGAACTGGTCGCGGATCCCGTCGCCGAGGTCGCGACGATGCATCCGGTCGGCGCGCCGCATCCGCAGATCGCCCTGCCGCGCGAGCTTTTTGGGCCGGGGCGAATGAACTCCGCTGGGCTCGATCTCTCGAACGAACAGCGTCTGGCCGATTTGGCGGCGGCGCTGCAGGCGAGCGCGGCCCAGGACTGGGATGCCGCGCCGGATATGGCGGAGGGGCCGGCGCTGGAGGTTCGCAGTCCCGCCGACCATCGCGACCTCGTGGGCCACGTGATCGAGGCAACCCCCGCCGGGGTTGATCATGCGCTGGTTCGGGCCGAGGGCGCCGCGCCGGCTTGGGGCGCTACGCCGCCTGCGGAGCGCGCCGCGATATTGCTGCGGGCGGCGGACCGGCTGGAGGCTGAGACGCAGCCTTTGCTCGGCCTGATCGTGCGGGAGGCCGGCAAGAGCCTGCCCAATGCAGTCGCCGAAGTCCGGGAGGCCGTCGATTTCCTGCGCTACTACGCAGCCGAAATCCGTGACGGCTTCTCCAATGCGACGCACGTGCCGCTCGGTCCTGTCGCCTGCATCAGCCCATGGAACTTTCCGCTCGCGATCTTCATCGGCCAGGTGGCGGCGGCGCTTGCGGCGGGGAACACGGTGCTGGCCAAGCCGGCGGAGGAAGCGCCGCTGATCGCCGCTGCAGCCGTGCGCATTCTGCAATATGCGGGGGTGCCGGCGGAGGTGCTGCAGTTGCTGCCGGGTCAGGGCAGCGTTGGGGCGCAGTTGGCGGGCGATGCGCGGATTTGCGGCGTGGTGTTCACCGGATCGACCGCGGTGGCGCGCCTGATCCAGCGTCAACTCGCCGCGCGCACTGGGCCGGACGGCGCGCCGGTGCCGCTGATTGCGGAAACGGGCGGGCAGAACGCCATGATCGTCGATAGCTCGGCGCTCGCTGAGCAGGTGGTGGCGGATGTGCTGGTCTCGGCCTTCGACAGCGCGGGACAGCGGTGCTCGGCGTTGCGGGTCCTGTGCTTGCAGGACGACGTGGCCGACCGGGTGCTGTCGATGCTGCGGGGGGCGCTCGCCGAGCTTGCGGTCGGCAACCCGGACCGGCTCTGCGTCGATATCGGCCCGGTGATCTCCGAAGCGGCGCAGGCCGACATCAATGGGCATATCGAGGCGATGCGAGCGGCCGGGTATGCGGTCCGCTCCGTGCCGCTCCCGGAGGCCTGCGCACACGGCACGTTCGTGACGCCGACGCTGATTGAGATCGATGGGATAGCTGACCTGCAGCACGAGGTATTTGGCCCCGGTACTGCACGTCGTACGATTTGCCCGTGATGGGCTGGAGGCGCTGGTAGATGCCATAAACGCAACTGGTTATGGACTGACTTTCGGCATCCACACGCGGATCGATGAGACGGTCGAGCGTGTCGTCGGGCGGGTGGGCGCAGGCAATGTCTATGTGAATCGGAATCTCATTGGGGCAGTGGTCGGGGTGCAGCCGTTCGGCGGACATGGGCTGTCCGGGACCGGGCCGAAAGCGGGCGGTCCGCTTTATCTCCGGCGCCTACTGTCGGCTTCGCCGCGCCGCTCTGCACTGCCGGCGGGACAACCGCCAACGGCTGCCGTTGTCTGGCAAGCGTGGCTGACGCAGGCGGGCCATGGCACCGCCGACTGCGCCGCGTGCCTAGCTGCCACTCCCGTCGGTTTGGAGATCGAGCTGACCGGCCCGGTTGGCGAGCGGAATGTTTATCAAACGATGCCGTGCGGCACAGGTACTATGCGTGGCGCCGGACCTCGATGGAGCGCTTCGCCAGGTGAGTGCCGCGCTCGCGACCGGGAACCGGGCCATCTTGGCGGGGGTCACGATCGAGGGCTTGCCGTCATCGCTCGCGGCTTGGGTCACGACGGTCTCGCCCGCGACGACTCCGCCCTGCGATGCCGTGCTGTTCCAGGGTACGAAACCAGCGCTGCTGGCCCTGCTGCAGCGGCTGGCTGCGCAGGATGGGCCGATTGTCTCTGTCCATGTCGCAGACTCCCAGCTATAGGCTGGACGCGCTCATTCAGGAGCGCTCCATCAGCACCAACACCGCGGCTGCCGGCGGCAACGCCAACCTTATGGCTCTCGGATAGATGCTGATTTTGATCGCGCCAGGCATCGCCTTCGACCCCAGCGAGATCGAGGAGAGCTTCATCCGCGCCTCGGGTCCTGGCGGTCAGAACGTCAACAAGGTGTCCTCAGCGGTGCAGGTCAGGCTCGACCTACGCCGGCCTGGGACCTTGCCGGAGGGATTGCGTGAGCGGGCCGAGGCGCTCGCCGGCCGCAGAGTGACGTCCGACGGCGTGCTGGTCATCACGGCACAGCGTCACCGCTCACAGGAGCGCAACCGGCAGGACGCGCAGGACCGCATCGTGGCGCTGCTGCGTGAGGCCGCAATACGTCCCGTGCTCCGGCGGGACACCAAGCCGACCAAGGCTGCCCGCCGACGCCGCACCGACGCGAAGGTGCTGCGAGGCGAGGTCAAGCGGCTCCGTTCGACGCCGGTCCGGGATTGATCAGCCGCAGCCAGTCCGCTTACCGCAAATTATCAAACCCGAGGAAGCCAGCCTGCGCGTTCGGCGTGCCGCCATTGCCGCTGAATAGACGCGGCGCCTGCGGTGCCGCGTCGGTCGCAGGCCGGGCGGCGACCTGGGACCGGCGAGTGCGCTCAGCCCGGGCCGCTGCCACGCGTTCAGCGCGGGTTGGCGGCTTCGCCCCAGCCGGCGTCTCGGCACCACGGCTGACGCTGTAGCCGGAACCACCGCGCAGCGACAGCAGCAGGAACGATATCTCGTTGCGCCCGAGATCAACCGACAGCTCGAGCGGCGTAAGCCCCAGCACATTGGTGCCCTGCAAGTCGGCGCCACGGCTGATGGCGTCCCGAGTGCCGGGCAGGTCGCCGCGGTTGATGCTGTCAAACAGCGCCTCGGTCGGCGGCATGTCGGCGGCATTTTTCTGGGCTGGGGCAACGGCGGCCGGCTCGGCGCGGGAGCCGGGAAGCGCCGGCGGCGGCGCGTTGCCGCGGAGGCCCTTTTCCGGCTTGACGCCCTGACCAGTGCCGAACCCTGGTGTCTTAATACCGCCCGGGTTCGACACCTGCGCCAAAATAACTGGCGAGTACAGGGTGAAAGCTAAGAACACGGGGAGCAGGACACGGTGCTTCATGACGCCTCCATAGCCTACAAGCGGTTCAGCCACCAGAAGCCCGCATTTAGGTAGGCCGCATAGCCAACCCATAGGGCATACGGCAGCATCAACGCGGCCGCAACCGGCTGCAGCGGCAAGAAGCGGCGAGTGGTCAGCACCACGGCCATGAGCAACAGGCCGATTACGACCAGGCTCAACGCGAGGCTATGCAGGCCGAAAAATGCCCGCGACCACAGCGAGTTGGCCAGCAGTTGCCAGCCCCAGATGCGCAGCGCTGCCCGCTTTCGCTCGGCGCCGATGTCAATGCGGCGCCAAACGAGCCATGCCGCGACGCCCATGATCGGGTAGAGCGTGGTCCAGACCGGGGCAAACAGCCACGTTGACGGTGTTCCTGGCGGCGGAACCAGCGATCCATACCAACCGCGCGGGCTGCCAGCGGTAATCGCGCCGTTGGCGGCCCACACCAGCAAGGACATTCCGACGAAGCCGATGAGCGCCAACAGGCTGCCACGCGCCGCTCGGCGGGAGGGAGGTTCGTAAGTCTGGAAAGCACGGCCCTCCTTCTGCTGATGCCCATGTAGGCACCGGGAGCCGGTCTTAAAAGCTCAAGCCGAACCCTCGCGGCGCCAGGCGATCAAGACCAGTCCAAGCAGCAAAGGCAGTGCCGCCCAGGGTGGCAGCAGCGGGATGGCGTCGATACCGGTGACAATGTGGTCACGACGGCGCGGCAGCCCGATCCAGCTGGCGCCCGACGCGTCCCTTCCCGGCTCGATACGCCGCAGGTCCGGCGTGCCGCTGGCGATGAAGTGGACGCTGCCGCCGGATGCACGGGTTGTCGCCGCCAGCACCGTCCCGGTGGCCCGAAGATCGGCGATCTCGCGCGGGTTCGCGTTGACAGCGGCGGCGAAAGTGGTTCGGGTGCCATCGCCCACCTGCCAGACGCCAAGCTCCTTGGCAGGCAGCTCCGCCGTGCCGTGGCCCGGCCCATCGGTGTTAAGCCTGAGGCGCGTCACCAAGCCCTCTGGCGACGTCACGGTCACCTCGCCAAGCGGCGCGTCCAGGATTGAGCGGCGCTCGATCAGCAGCCGTCCATCATCTATCCGCGCCCGCAAGGCCTCCTCCTCCAGCGCCGGCTCCTTCATCAGCCAATGCGCAATGCGGCGCAGCAATTCGGCCTGCGGGCCGCCGTTCTGGTGTCCGCGGGACCACAGCCAGATTTGGTCTGACAGCAGCAGCGCCACGCGTCCCTGTTCCACGCGATCAACCAGCAGCAGCGGCCCGCCATCGGGCGCGTTCATCAGGGTCTGGCCGGCCTGTGACCCCACGTCGATCCGGCGATACCACGACCCCCACGCCGGCTCGACGCCGGGCGCCTGCCATCCCGGCAGCCCCTCGGTCACCGGATGACGACCGCCCAGCGCAGTCACCTGCGGACGGAACGCGCCCTCGGTGACGCCGACGCCGGTCAGGTTGGGCCGCGCCGGCAGCACGCTGCCAAGCGGCGTCGCGGACAAGCTGGCATTGCCGGCGAATTCCGGCCCGGCGCTCAGCAATAGGCCGCCGCCGCCGCGCACATAGTCGGCGATGTTGCGCAGATAGGTCGGCGGCAGGATGCCGCGGTTCTGAAAGCGGTCGAGGATGATAAGGTCGAAAGTCGCGAATCTTGACCTGAAACAGCTCCCGCACCGGAAATGCGATCAGCGCCAGCTCGTTCAGCGGCGTCATGTCGTCGCGCTCGGGCGGGCGCAGGATGGTGAAATGCACCAGATCGACCGCCGGATCGGCCTTCAGCAGCCGCCGCCAGGTGCGCTCCCCGGCGTGCGGCTCGCCAGACACCAGCAGCACGCGCAGCCGGTCCCGCACGCCGTTGATCTCGACGATGGCCCGGTTATTGAGGCTCGAGACTTCGCCCGGCAGTGCTTCCGCCTGCAGCTCGACGATGATCGGCCCGGCACGGGTGATCGGCAGATCGATCGGCACTTCCTGCCCGATCGGCACGGCGCTGACCTGCGGCGCCTCGCCATCGCGGCGGAGTGTAAGCTTTGCGGTCCCGCTGGGACGGGCCACCCCCAAATCCTCGACCGCGACCCGGATGGTCACGTTATGCCCGACCAAGCCGAAGGACGGCGCCTCCACAATGCGCAGCCGGCGGTCGGTTTCCTCGCCGCGGGCCGGGATCAGCACATGCAGCGGCGCTGGCAGCGGCACCGCGGGCGTGTCGTGCACCTGCCCATCGGTGAGCGCCACGATGCCGGCGAGGCGCGATTGCGGGATATCCGCCAGCGCCCGGTTGACCGCGGCAAAGAGCTGGGTTCCGTCATGGCCGCCTTCCTGGACCACGACGGTGCGCAGCTCCAGGTCCGTCATCCGCGCGGCCTGGGCGGTCAGCGTCGCCCGGGCAGCGTCACGCAGCGCGGCGCGGTCGCCGACCTGCATCGAGGCCGACTTGTCCACGACCAGCAAGCCGATGTCGGGCAGGGTATCCCGTGTCTCCCGCACCAAACGTGGGCCAGAAAGCCACAGCAGCAGCACGCCGAACGCCAGGGCACGCCACGCCGCCCCACGCGCCCGGCGAAATATGGCCGGCAGCAATGCGATCAGGCACAGCGCCGCGAGTGCCGCGAACGCCGCCCAGGGCAATGCCGGATCGAACCGCAATGCGGCGTAGGCCTGTTCAAACCTCATTGGCCGAGTCGCTCCAGGATGGCCGGCACGTGGACCTGGTCGCCTTTGTAGTTCCCCGTCAGCGCATACATCACGAGGTTAACCCCAAACCGGTAAGCGAGCGTGCGCTGCCGGGTGCCGCCGGGGATGGTGGCATACGGGTTGCGCCCGGCGCTATCGACCGCCCAGGCCGCCGCCCAGTCATGGCCGCCGATGATCACCGGGCTGACGCTGTCATTGCTGCGGTCCTGGTCGCGCTGCACCCATACGGTGTCGCCGGCGAAGCGCCCGGGGAACTCCTGCAGCAGGTAGAACGAGCGCGCCAGCACATGGTCGCTCGACAATGGCGTGAGCGGCGGCACCGCGAGGCCCTGCGCGACCCGGCGCAGCGCCGCCTCCGCCCCCGGTGCAAAGCCCGCTCCGCTGCCGCCGTCGCGCGTGTCGATCAGGATGATGCCGCCGCGGCTGGTGTAGTCATTAAGCGCCGTGATGGCGGTCGGGCTGAGCGCCGCATCGGCGGTAACCGGCCAGTACAGCAGCGGATAAAACGACAGATCGTCCTGCCCCGGCACGATCGCGGACGGATCGGCCAAGCTCGCCGCGGTCCGCCGATTCACATACGCCGACAGACCCAGCAGCCCGGCACGCGACACGCCGTCCACCTGCGCATCGCCCGTTACGACGTAGGCCAGCCGGGTCGCGAGCGCCGGCACATCCTCGGCCGACGCCGGCATCGCCATGAGCAGCAGCACGCTGACGGTCGCCGCCCGCAAACCAAGCAAACCGCGCAGCCAAAGCGACAGCAGCAGGTCGAGCGCCAACAGGCCGACAGCGACCGCCAACAGGCGCGGGCCCAGAGCGCGCTCACGCGCCATGCCGGTGAGCGGCGCCATTGATGCGCCCGGCACCGGGGCCGCAGCGATCAGCTCAGGCAGGGCCGCACCGAGGCTGAGCGCACGCCGGCCGCTTTCTGGCCCGTAGGTGCCCGGCGGATGCCGGGGCGACACGTTGGGTGTCGCGAGGTCAGCGGACGTCAGGCCCCTCGCTGCTGGGGGTGGGGGACCCAGGACGCCAAAGCCGTCCAGCGCCTCGGCCGGGGCGAGCACGGCGTCCTCCGGCGCGCCGGCCACTCCGGCCGACAGGTCCACAAGACGATGCAGCATATCGACGAACAGGCCGGACAGCGGCAGGTTCGACCAGTCGGCATTCGCCGTCACGTGGAACAGCACCACCCGCCCGGCGCCGCGCGACGCCGCCGTCACCAACGGCGTCCCGTCGGCCAGCAGCGCCCAGCTTCGCTCCGACAGTTGCGCCGAGGGCTCGGCGAGCACCTGACGCGTCACGAGGACCTCCTCGGGGACATCCAAGCCGGTGAAGGGCGAGGCAGCCGGGAAGCGGGCGAGGGCCGCCGGCTTGTTCCAGGACAGCGCGCCGCCCAACTGCCGGTCGCCTGCCAGCAGCCGCACCGGCAGCAGCGGAT
The DNA here is from genome assembly GCA_963850595.1 of uncultured Alphaproteobacteria bacterium. GTDB lineage: Bacteria > Pseudomonadota > Alphaproteobacteria > Acetobacterales > Acetobacteraceae > CAHJXG01. The sequence continues at coordinate 904,671 of CAWKLS010000002.1, forward strand.
CATGCCAGGACGGGTCGCCGCTCGCCTCCGCCATGCGCGGCCCGGCGAAGCGGACCAGCAGCCCACCGGCCTCGACCCAACGCTCCAGCGCCGCCGCATCCTCGCCCTCGATCGGCAGGTCGGCGAGGACCAGCACCGAGAGCTCACGTGACAGCAACGTCGAAAGATTGCCCTCGCGCAGCTCTGACGTCAGGGCCAGCGCGCGACGCACGTAGAACAGCGGCCCGATCAGCGGCGTATCGGCGCCCTCCTCAGCGGCCAGCAGTCCAACCGGGCGCCGCCGCCAACGCTCGTCGAGCAGCACGACCGATCCAGCGCCGGCCGGGCCTTCGAGCACGAGGCGGGCGAGCTGGTTGCGCAATTCGGGCGGCAGCGGGATCGGTATTTCCGCCGTAGCGGCCGCAGCCGGAATGATGGCTTCAACCCACGCCAAGGTGCGGCCGTCACCGGTTTGCGCCAGGACAGCCACAGGCCGCTCCGCCGGCTGCGGGAGCGCCGACACGCGGGCAATGAGGCGTCCAGCCTCGGCGCGCGGCGTGCGGGCGAGACGGACAGGCAAGGGGTCGGGCTGGATCTGGGTGACGGGACCGATCGCGGCCAAGGTCTCTCCAAATGCTGCATCCCCGGTGGCCGCAACCCCGTCAGCGACATAGACGATTGCTCCGGCCGAGGCACCCTTGAGCGCCGCCGTGGCGGCCACGCGATCTGGCGCCCACGCCTTGGGACGCAGCGCGGCCAAGCGCGTGCGGAGGTCGGGCACCGCCATGGCGGGCGAGAGCCGGGGCGTCTGGTCGGCCTCGGTGCGCGCGGTGGTCAGCAGCGCCGCCGTGCGGCCCGTGCGCTCCGCCCGGTCGAGCACGGAGCCGGCAGCCTGCATACGCGCCGTCCAGTCCGGCGCCGCTGCCCAGCCGTCATCGATCACCAGCAGCAGCGGCCCGCTGCCCGGCAAGCCCCCCGCCGCGTCCAGCACCGGCCCGGCCAGGCCGATGATCACCAGCCCCGCAGCCAGCAACCGGAGCGCCAGCAGCCACCACGGCGTGCGTGATGCGGTGTTCTCGTCGGCGCGCAGTCCGGCCAGCAGCCGTATGGCGGGGAAGCTTTGCAGGCGTGGCGAGGGCGGGGTGACGCGCAGCAGCCACCATAATAGCGGCAAGGCTGCGAGGCCCAGCAGCAGCCAAGGAGCTACAAAGATCAAGCCGGGCTCATGGCGGTGAACAGACCCAGCAATGCGGCCTCCGGCGGGTGATCGGTGCGATGCACTCCAAAGCTCCAGCCAGCGGTTGAGCACAGGGCCGACAGGCCGCGCTGCTGCTCGGCCAGCGCCTCGGCGTAGCCGTTGCGTATGCCCTCGACGCGCGGGACGACGGCGTCGGTTTCCTGCTTCATGCCGCGGAAGCGGACACGGCCGGTATAGGGCAGCAGCGCCTCGGCCGGATCCAGCACCTGAAGCAGATGGCCGGCGACGGGCAGGGCGGCAAGGCCCGCGACCACCGCTCGGATATCTTCCAGAGGCGACAGGAAATCACCGATCAGCACGACTGACGAGTATCGCGGCAGCGGCGCCGCATCGGGCATGCCGCCGCCGATCGGCAGTTCGGCCAACGCGTCCGCCAGGCCATCGAGCGCCGCGCGGCCGCCGCGCAGCCTGGGCGGACCGCCCAGAAGCCGCACCCGCTCGCCGCCGCGCAGCAGCAGCGCGCCCAACGCCAATAAGAGGAGTTCAGCTCGCTCGCGCTTTTCGGGCACCGCGGCACCCGACCGCCATGCCATGCTGGGCGAGCCGTCGCGCCACAGGAACACGGACTGCGCCGCCTCCCACTCGGTCTCACGGACGAAGGCGCGGTCGGACTTGCCGCTGGCGCGCCAGTCAATGCGGCTTTGGCCGTCGCCGGGCAGATGCGGGCGGTATTGCCAAAAGCTGTCGCCCTGGCCGACGCGGCGGCGGCCGTGCACGCCCTGCGCCACGGTCGCCGCCACCCGCTGCGCCGCCACCAGCAACGGCGGCAGCCGTGACCCGAGCGCTTCCGCCCGGCGCGCGCCCTGGCCTGGCACTGAGCCCGGCTTCATCGTGTCATACGACCTGACCGACCAAGCCGTCGATCACGTCGGGAAGCCCAACTCCCTCAGCTCGTGCAGAGAAATTCAGCGCCATGCGATGCCGCAATACCGGCTGCGCCAGCGCTGTCACGTCATCGAGGCTCGGGGACAGCCGGCCATCCAGCACGGCGCGGGCACGGCACGCCAGCATCAGCGACTGGGCGGCGCGCGGTCCGGGACCCCAGGCCACGTGACGACGCACCGCGTCGATCCCAGTCGTCTCCGGCCGGCCGCCGCGCACGAGGTTCAGGATCGCGTCCACCACCGTCTCCCCCACCGGCACCCGGCGGATCAGCCGTTGCGCCGCTATCAGCTCCTCCCCGGTGAGCACCGGACGGGCGCGGGCCATCTCCGCGCCTGTCGTCGCCAGCAGCATGGTCCGCTCGGCCGCAAGATCAGGGTAGCCGACATCGACCTGCAGCAGGAAACGGTCTAGCTGCGCTTCCGGCAGCGGATAGGTGCCCTCCTGCTCGATCGGATTCTGGGTCGCGAGCACGTGGAACGGTTTTGGCAAGGGGTGATCGACGCCGCCGACGGCGACCCGGCCTTCCTGCATCGCCTGCAGCAGCGCCGACTGGGTGCGCGGGCTGGCGCGGTTGATCTCGTCCGCCATCAGCAGCTGGCAGAACACCGGGCCGGGCACGAATCGGAAGCTGCGGCGGCCCTGGCCGTCGTCGTCCAGCACCTCGCTGCCGGTAATGTCGGCGGGCATGAGGTCCGGGGTGAACTGCACCCGTTTGGGCGTGAGGCCGAGCACGGTGCCCAGCGTTTCCACCAGCAGAGTCTTGCCGAGGCCGGGCACGCCGACCAGCAGCGCGTGTCCGCCGGACAGCAGGGTGACCAGCACCTCCTCAATGACTGACTCCTGGCCGAAGATGACCCGGCCGATCTCCGCCCGCGCCGCTGACGCCCGGGCACCCAGCGCCTCGACGTCCGCTACCAGGCCCTCTGTGTCGCTAATCGGCAACGGCGGTTCCTCCATAAAGCGGGGCAGGGAAGGGATGCTACGTGGACCCCCATGATCTACCCACGCCAGGGGTTTCATCAACGGGGGGAGGCTACCTATATCGCTAACGGTGACGGACGCACGGCGTTGCCCGGAGACGTAGACGTGAACGATGCCATGCCCGAGCGGCAAACTGCCAGACATGAAAATCACTCACCGCAGGTCGCACCCTGTCCGGGCGCTGCGACGCCTATTCGATCTCGCCCGCCCCGGGTCGAGTGTGGCGATCTGCCGTTTCTGATCAAGCGCGACGGCACCTGGCTGTATCGCGGCAGTCCGATTGGCCGGAAAGAGCTGGTTTGCCTATTCAGCAGCGTGCTGAAGCGCAGCGGCAACGGCGATTACTGGCTGGAGACGCCCGTTGAACGCGGCCGCATCCAGGTTGAAGACGCGCCATGGCTGGCAGTCGAGATGGATTGGTCCGGCAATGGCCGGCATCAGGTGCTGTCCTTCCGCACCAACGTCGATCAGGTCGTGGCGGCTGGAGCGGAGCATCCGATCCGGGTTAAACACGATTGCTTGACCTGCGAACCAACGCCATACATCACGATCCGCACGTCCGAAGGCGTGGCGCTTGAGGCACGGATTGGACGCGCCGTGTATTATGAGCTGGTGGCGCTTGCGGTGCCGGGTTTATTGGCTGGCCGCCGTGTTTTGGGCGTTTGGAGCCAGGGGCAGTTCTTTTCCTTGGGCGATCTGCCGAACGCCGACCACGATTTTTGCGAGGCTTGACCGGTTGGACCTGACGACGCTGCGTGAACGCCTGGCGTTTGTTCCGCCGGATGCCATTGCGGCCCTCGCGACCTCGGACGACGCCTTGGATCTCAATTGCGGCCCGTTGGTCTCGGCGGCAGTGCTGGTGCCCATCGTGCATGGCGAACGGCCTGGCGTATTGCTCACCAAGCGATCGGCGCAGTTGAAGTCCCATGCCGGCCAGGTGGCCTTTCCTGGCGGGCGCGTCGAGCAGACCGACGTTTCGATCGAAGCAGCGGCGTTGCGGGAGGCCGAGGAGGAAATCGGCCTGCATCCTGGACAGGTCGAGCTGGTTGGCCGGTTGCCGGATTATCTCACGGGCTCCGGGTTTCGGATTGCTCCGGTACTCGCATTGCTGCCGGATAATTTGGCGTTGAGACCCTCGGAGGCTGAGGTCGAGGCGATTTTCGCCCTGCCGCTGTCCGTTCTGCTTGACCCCGCTGCGCCGCAGCGCCGGCGCGCCCAGTTTCGTGGACGGATGCGGGAATTCTGGGTTTGGCCGCACCCCGATCACTACATTTGGGGCGCCACGGCTGCCATCCTGGTGCATCTGGCGCATCGGCTGCGGGCGCATGAGCTCCCCGACGCCCGCGCGATTGCCATAGCAGCGCAATGATACGCGCGACCGAGGCGACGCAATGATCCGCGCAGCCGAGCTGGCGCTGTTTTTCGCCCCGCTGGCGGCCTATGCTCTATGGCGCGTGACGGTGGCGCGAGGCCAGGTTGGGCCGTCGCCGCGCGTGCTCTCCGCAATCCTCTTAGCGCTGCTGGTGTTCGGCGGCGGACTGGCCTGGTTTGGGGTGCATGAGCGGCTGCCGGCCGGGGCACGCTACATCCCGGCCGAACTGCATAATGGCCGCATCGTGCCGGGTCACGCCGGATGATCTCCCAGCCGGCGCTGCATATCGCACCGCCGGCCTTCCTTTCTGACCCGGCGCTGCAGGCAGTCCTCGCAGCCCTTCCCAGCGCCCGCCTGGTCGGCGGCTGCGTTCGCGACGCGATTGCCGGCCGTGCGGTGGCCGATGTCGATCTCGCGACGCCAATCCAGCCCGACGCCGTTACCCATGCGCTGCAGGCGGCGGGCCTCCGCGCGGTCCCCACCGGGCTCGATCACGGGTACTGTGACGGCGGTGAGCGGCGGCCGGGGGTTCGAGGTCACCACCCTACGCCGGGACCAGGTCACCGATGGCCGGCATGCGCAAGTTGCCTGGACCACGGATTGGCAGGAGGACGCGGCCCGGCGCGATTTCACGATGAATGCCATGTCCATGCTGCCGGACGGCGCCGTCTTCGACTATTTTGACGGAGTGGCCGACCTGCGCGCGGGCCGGGTGCGTTTCGTTGGTGAGCCTACGGCGAGGATCGCCGAGGACTACCTGCGCATCCTGCGGTTTTTTCGCTTCCACGCGCGCTATGGCCATGGTGAGCCCGACCCCTCGGCGCTCGACGCGCTGCGGGGCGGCGTGCCCGGCCTGGACCGCCTGTCGCCGGAGCGGGTTTGGAGCGAGCTTAAACGCATCCTTGCAACGGCCGACCCGCGCGGCGCGGTGCGGTTGATGGCTGAATTGGGCGTGCTGCCGGCGGTGCTGCCCGGCCCATTGGACCTCACCCGCCTGGATCGCCTGATCAAGGCCGGAGGACCGGCCGATACCTTGCTCCGGCTGGCGGCTTTGGTGCCCGGCGCCAGCCTTGACCTCGCGGCGCGGCTCCGGATGTCTGTCGCCGAGCGCGACCGCCTGGTCGCCCTGGACGGCGCGCCGCCGGAGCCTGGAATGGATGACGACGCGCTGCGCCGCTTGCTGGCGGAGGCGCCAGCGGTCGTCTTGGCGGGTCGCGCCTGGCTTGCGGGCGATGGCGGCCCCGAAGCGGCCGCGCTCCGCGCCCGATTGGCGACGCTGCCCCGCCCGGTGTTCCCGCTGGAGGGCCGTGACGCGCTCGCCCTCGGTGTGCCGCCGGGTCCCGCAATCGGCGAGCTGTTGCGAGAAGTCCGGGCCTGGTGGATGGACGGCGGCTGCCGCGCCAATGCCACCGCATGCCGGGCTGAACTGGCGAGGCGGGTGGCTGGCTGATACACCCCGCCGCATGGACGCCCTTTTGCCTGCCGCAATGGAGACTGAAAGCACCCGCGTGCTGCTGGCCCGGCTATGGCGCGAGCACATGCGCCATCATCGCGCGCGGCTGCTGCTGATCCTGGTGCTGACACTGGTGATGGCTGGGCTGACGGCGCTGTATCCGGTGGTGATCGACCGCGCGTTCTCGATGTTCACCGGGCGGGACCAGCGGATTCTATACCAGATTCCCGTCCTGGTCGTGATCGTGACCATTGCGAAGGCGGCCGCGCAGTACGGCCAGAACGTGCTGGTGCAGCAGACGGTGCTGATGGTCATTCGAGAACTGCAGGTCCGCATGTTCACCCATCTTGCCCACGCGGATTTGGCGCAGATCGAGCGTGAGGCCCCCGCGCAGCTCGCCGCCCGTTTCACTACCGACGCGGCGATCATTCGGGAGGCGCTGACCCGCGCGGTGAACGGCGTCAAGGATATCGTGACCGTCATCGGCCTGGTCGCCAGCATGCTTTGGCTGGATTGGGTGCTGAGCGTAATCGCCGCCGCGCTCTATCCGCTGGCCGCCCTGCCGATCCAGCGCCTCGGCAAGCGCATTCGCCGCGCGTCCGGCGGCATGCAGGAGCGGATGGGCGAGACGGCGGCGCTACTGCATGAGAGCTTTGCCCAGGCCCGCACGGTGCGGGCCTACCGGCTGGAGGACGCCGAGGCGGCGCGGGCGTCGAGCGCCTTCAATGACCTGTATCGCGCCCTTTTGCGCATGACCCGCAGCCGCGCGCGGCTCGACCCGTTGCTGGAGGTGCTCGGCGGCACCGCGGTTGCCGCGGTGATCGGCTTCGCCGGCTGGCGGGCAGCGTTGGGTGACGGCGGCGTCGGCAACTTCACCGGCTTCGTGGCCGCCCTGCTGATCGCCTCCCAGCCGCTGCGAGCGCTTGGTTCGATGAATGCCGCATTGCAGGAGGGGCTGGCGGGCCTGTCGCGCGTGTTCCACGTGATCGACGAGCCCGCCGGCATCGTTGAGCGGGAGGGCGCGCCCGTGCTGCCGGCGGGCCGGGGCCGGGTGCGGTTCGACAACGTGAGCTTCGCCTATCCCGATGGCCGCGCGGGCCTGCGCGGCCTATCGTTTGAGGCGGCGCCTGGCCTGACCATTGCCCTGGTCGGCCCCTCCGGCGCCGGCAAAAGTACGGCACTGGCGCTCATTCCACGGTTGCAGGACGTACTCGCGGGCAGCATCACCATCGACGGCGCGGACGTGCGGGAGGTGACGCTCGGCAGCCTGCGCGACGCGATCGCCTATGTCGGCCAGGACACGCTGCTGTTCGACGACACCGTCGCCGCCAACATCCGCATGGGCCGGCCATTGGCCACCGACTTGGAGGTCGAGGCGGCCGCCTATGCCGCCGCCGCCGGGTTCATCGTGGACCTGCCGGCTGGATTTGCCACCCGCGTCGGCTTTGGCGGCGGCAGGCTGTCCGGCGGGCAGCGCCAGCGCGTCGCCTTGGCCCGTGCGCTGCTGCGCAATCCGCGCATCCTGCTGCTGGACGAGGCGACCAGCGCGCTGGATGCCGAGAGCGAGGTCGCAGTTCAGGAGGCGCTCGCCCGCCTGCGTGCCGGACGCACCACGATCGTCGTGGCGCATCGCCTGTCCACGGTGCGCGACGCCGACCTGGTAGTGGCCATCGCCGACGGCGCCGCGGTGGAGCAGGGCTCGCACGCCGAGCTGCTGGCGCTGGATGGCCTCTATGCCCGCTTGGTGAACGCCCAAGCTCTGACGGCTTAGTCCTTTGGCGACTTAATAAGTGATCGCATCCTTCATTCCGTCATAGACGCCCTGTGACAAGATCTTTTTGGTCACGAGGTCCTGCGGCGTGGCGTAGGGCCGGCCGGCGACGATCGCCTTGGAGCGCACGTCGCCGATGCCCTTCAGGGTCTTCTCCATCTCGCTGGCGGTCGAGGTGTTGATGTTGGCCAGCGCAATCTTGTCCTTGATGCCGTCGAACACGCCCTGGGTCAGGATCTTTTTGGTCGTGAGGTCGCTCAGGTCGGTATAGGGACGACCGGCGACGATGGCCTTGCTGCGGACCGGGCCGATGCCGGGCAGCGCATCGAGCTGCTCGGCGGACGCGGTGTTGATGTCCACTCGCTTGCCCGATGTCATGGCAGGAGCCGCGGCTGCGGCGGCCGCGCCAGCGGCGGGTGCCGCACGCGGTGTGGCAGCCGTGGGCGGGACCGCGGCTGGCGAGGCATAAGGCGCGACACGGGGCGCGGCAGCCGTGGGCGGGACCGCAGCGGGCGTAGGCGCGGGTGTTGCGCGCGGTGTCGCAGCCGTGGGCGGGACCGCGGCGGGCGACGTATAAGGCGCGACACGGGGCGTGGCAGTCGTCGGCGGGACCGCAGCGGGCGCGGTGTCAGCGGCTGCAGGTGTCGCTGCGGCGGTAGATGGTTTCTTGGATGCAGCACGAGGCGTGGCAGCCGTGGGCGGGACCGCGGCGGGCGCGGTATCAGGCGCGGCGGTGGTCGCCGCATCCTTGGCTGGTTTCTTCGCAGCGCGGGGCGCGACCGGGGTGGACGGCGGAGCCGCCGGTGCACTGCGGGGGACGACTGGGGTGTCCGGTGCGGTGGGAGTGGCCGTCTGGGCGAATGCAGGACCGCCTAGCAAGCCAAGCATTACAGCGGTGAAGCGCAGCAGCTTAGACATTGTACTCTCCGGTAGAAATAAGTACGATGTAGGCACGTCTTTTGCCGCGGCTGCAAGCCCAGGTTTACGACCCGCCATTTATGACCAGCGCACCTCCGGCGGCAGGCTCATCAGGATCGCCTCGACGTTGCCGCCGGTCTTCAGGCCGAACAGCGTGCCCCGGTCGTGCAGCAGGTTGAACTCGACATAGCGGCCGCGGCGCAGCAGCTGATGGTCGCGCTCGGCCGGGGTCCAGGGCTCGTGCATCCGCCGGCGCACGATGGCGGCGTAGGAGGCGAGGAAGGCCCGGCCCACGTCCTGGGTAAACTCTAGATCCGCCGCAGCGCTGCCGCTGGACAGGTGATCGTAGAAGATGCCGCCGGCACCCCGCGGCTCGTTGCGATGCGGCAGGAAGAAGTACTCGTCGCACCACGCCTTAAACTTGGCGTAATAGGCCGGGTCGTGCGCGTCGCAAGCGGCCTGGAACCCGGCGTGGAACAAGCCAGCGTCGGCCACCGCCTCGGCCGCGTCGAGCCGCATGGGCGTCAGGTCGCCGCCGCCCCCAAACCAGCCGCGGGTGGTGACCAGCATGCGCGTGTTCATATGGGCCGCCGGCACGCGCGGGCTTTGCGGATGCGCCACGACGCTGATGCCGGACGCCCAGAAGCGCGGGTCCTCCTCGGCCCCAGGAATTTGGCGGCGGAACTCGGGGCTGAACTCGCCCCAGACGGTCGAAACGTTGACGCCGACCTTCTCGAACACCCGGCCGCGCATGACGCTGATGACGCCGCCACCGCCGGGAGTGCCGTCCGTTGTGGGCCGTGACCAAGGCTCCTGGGCGAACCGGCCGGGTGCGCGATCGGCGAGCGGAGCGTCTTCGGTGTCCTCGATCGCTTGAAACTCGGCCAGCATCTGATCGCGCAGCGCCTCGAACCAGGCCTGCGCCGGTTGTTTCAAGGCCTCGTGCTCCGGGCGAGCGTGGGTTTCTATGTTTAACGGCTGCCCTTGCGGCATATTCAGGTCTTCCAATCTGCTGAGAGCAGAGTAGGGGCTTTAGGCCGCATGTTGCAGGGGGCAGTCGGCCTCTCTATGACGGCGGTGTTGCTGATTGACCAAGAATTTGCGCTGGCACGGCGCATTGAGACAGAGGGATCCTATGGCCGATACCGCCAGCGCGACCGTTCGCGACGCCATCACCACGGTCGGCGTCGCCGACCCCGCCAAGCGCGACTTCCTGAAGTTAGTGACCGGCAGCGCCGTCGCAATCGGCGTTGGCGCGATCGTTTGGCCGTTCGTGGATAGCATGAACCCCGCCAAGGACATCTTGGCGCTGTCCAGTATCGAGGTTGACCTGGCGCCGGTCCAGGAGGGCCAGGCCATCACCGTGGTATGGCGCGGCAAGCCGATCTTCGTTCGCAACCGCACCGCTGATGAGATCAAGGGCGCGGAGAGCGTCGCGCTTAACCAGCTGATCGACCCGCAATCCGACGCCGACCGCGTGAAGGCCGGCAAGGAGAAATGGCTGGTGGTGATCGGTATCTGCACGCACCTCGGCTGCGTGCCGCTGGGCAACAAGATCACCGACCCGCGCGGCGATTACGGCGGCTGGTTCTGCCCTTGCCACGGCAGCCAATACGACACGTCCGGGCGTGTCCGCCACGGCCCGGCGCCGGCGAATTTGGGACTGCCGCCCTACACCTTCGCGGGCGACACCAAGATCAAGATAGGCTGAGGAGAGCAAGCAAATGGCAGGCCTACACAAATCCGAATTTGAGAACCCGGTCGTCAACTGGATCGATACCCGGATGCCCATCTTTACAATGATGCAGAAGGAGTATGGGTCTTTCCCGACTCCGAAGAACTTCAACTACTTCTGGAATTTCGGCGCACTGGCGATGATATCGTTGGCGATCATGATCGCCACCGGCATCTTCCTGGCGATGAACTACACGGCGCATACCAGCCTCGCATTCGACAGCGTCGAGCGCATCATGCGCGACGTGAACTACGGCTGGCTGCTGCGCTACATCCACGCCAACGGTGCGTCGATGTTCTTCATCGTCGTCTATATCCACATTTTCCGCGCGCTGTACTACGGGTCATACAAGGCGCCACGCGAACTGCTGTTCATGCTCGGCGTGGTCATCCTGCTGCTGATGATGGCGACCGCGTTCATGGGCTACGTGCTGCCATGGGGCCAGATGTCCTATTGGGGCGCCACGGTCATCACCAACCTGTTCTCGGCCATTCCGATCGTGGGTGAGAGCATCGTGACCTGGCTGTGGGGTGGCTTCAGCGTGGACAACCCGACGCTGAACCGGTTCTTCAGCCTGCACTATCTGATGCCGTTCATGATCACCGGCGTCGTGTTCCTGCATATCGTGGCGCTGCACATCACCGGGTCGAACAACCCGCTCGGCATCGACGTCAAGAGCCCGCAGGACACGCTGCCGTTCCATCCATATTACACCGCCAAAGACAGCATTGGCATCTGCGTCTACCTGCTGGTGTTCGCTGGCCTGGTGTTCTTTGCGCCGAACCTGCTGAATCATCCGGACAACTACATCCCGGCGAACCCGCTGGTGACGCCGGCGCACATCGTGCCTGAGTGGTACTTCCTGCCATACTACGCTATCCTGCGGTCGGTGCCGAACAAGCTCGGTGGCGTCATCCTGATGTTCAGCTCGATCGCCGTGCTGTTCGTGCTGCCTTGGCTCGATACGTCGCCGGTGCGCAGCGCCCGGTTTCGGCCGATCTACAAGCAGCTTATCCTGGTGATGGTCGCAAGCTTCCTGGTGCTTGGCTATGTCGGCGGGAAGCCGCCGGAGGGGATCTACGTCGTGCTCGGCCGCGTGGCCACGGCCTATTGGTTCCTGCACTTCCTGGTGCTGCTGCCGATTTTGGGCAAGCTGGAGCGCCCGTTGCCGCTGCCGGAAAGCATCTCTCGCCCGGTGGTTCGCCGTCCGCCGTCCGGGGGCGGTGGTGGTCCGTTGCCGCAGGGCGCCACGGCAAAGCCGATGGAGAAGCCGTAATGCGCATCGCTCTCACTCTCGCCGTTTCGCTTATGGCGGGCGTGGCCTTCGCTCCTGGGGCATTTGCCCAGGGGCATGAGGCCGTCGAAGCGCCGAAGCAGCCCTGGAGCTTCAATGGGCCGTTCGGGACGTTCGACCGTGCATCGATGCAGCGCGGCTTCCAGGTCTATAAGGAGGTCTGTTCCAACTGCCACTCGATGAAGGAGATGTATTACCGCAACCTGTCTTCCATTGGGTTGAATGACGAGCAGATCAAGGCGGTCGCCGCAAGCGTGACAGTCCCTGGTGGCACGGACGACTCGGGTCAGCCCGCAGAGCGAGCGGGGCTGCCATCGGATCATTTCCGGTCGCCGTTCGCCAATGACAAGGCTGCCCGGTCGGCGAACGGCGGCGCGTTGCCGCCGGACCAGTCGCTGATCGTCAAGGCCCGGGAAGACGGGTCTAACTATGTCTTTGCTTTGCTGAACGGCTACGAAGATGCGCCGCCGGGTGTGAAGGTCGGCGAGGGGCAGTACTACAACAAGTACTTCCCAGGCCACCAGCTCGCGATGCCCGCGCCGTTGCATGAAGGTGCCGTTACCTACGCCGATGGCACTCCGGCCACCGTCGAGCAGATGTCCCGCGACGTCACGCAGTTCCTGACCTGGACCTCGAACCCGGACTTGGAAGTGCGCAAGCGGATGGGCGTCAAGGTCGTCCTGTTCCTGACGCTGATGACCGGCTTGACCTATGCGGTGAAGAAGAAGGTGTGGAAAGACGTGCACTGATCAGCGCTCGTCTGGACGTCATCAGCGCCGCGCGGTAACCCCGTGCGGCGTTGTTGTTTGAGGGCTCGCATGACAGACGAAATCACACCGGTCATCGGCATCATCGGCGGCTCCGGCCTGTATGACATCGCGGGCCTGGAGCATAAGCAGTGGCGCCGTGTTGAGACCCCTTGGGGTGAGCCGTCGGACGAACTGCTGTTCGGCGAGCTCGACGGCGTGCAGTGCGTGTTCCTGCCGCGGCATGGCCGCGGCCACCGCCTCTCGCCCACCCATTTGAACTACCGCGCCAACATCGACGCGTTGAAGCGCTCCGGCGTCACGGACGTGCTCTCGCTGTCGGCGGTGGGCAGCTTGAAGGAAGAATTGGCGCCCGGCCACTTCGTCATCGTGGACCAGTTCATCGACCGCAGCTTCGCCCGGGAAAAAAGCTTTTTTGGGGCTGGCTGCGTCGCCCATGTCTCGGTTGCCGACCCGGTCTGCCCGCGCATCGGCGACGTCGCCGATGCTGCCGCCCGTGCGATCGGCCTACCCGTCACCCGCGGCGGCACCTACCTCGTCATGGAGGGCCCGCAGTTCTCGACCCGGGCCGAAAGCAACCTGTATCGGAGCTGGGGCTGCAGCGTCATCGGCATGACTAACATGCCGGAGGCCAAGCTGGCGCGGGAGGCCGAGCTTTGCTACGCGACGGTCGCGATGGTGACGGATTACGACTGCTGGCACGATGGGCACGACGCCGTGTCTGTCGAGGCCGTCGTTCAGGTTATGCAGGAGAACGCAGATGCCGCACGGCGGCTGGTGCGCGCTATCGTGCCCGAACTCGGCAAGCAGCGCGGCCCATGTCCGGCAGGGTGCGACCGTTCGCTGGAGTATGCGGTCATCACCGCCCCTGACCAGCGTGACCCAGCTTTGATGGCGCGTTTGGATGCGGTGGCCGGACGCGTGCTCGCCTAAATCCGGCGTGTCACGAGCAGGGCGACGACGACCAAAGCCAGCACTCCCGCGGCGCCTCCAGGGAAAGAAGATAGGTCGATGTTGAACGCTGCCAGCTGCCCAAGGCTGATTAGCAGTGCGGCGATGACCAGGAACAGCAGCGTTATCATGAGCGGTTCAGGCTGTTTGGGCGAGCGAACGTCATTGTAGCTCCTGCATGCATAGGACTTGACGACGATAGAGTGGGTTGTGGGAGCGGGCGGCGCACCGTTCCCCGGCCAAATAAGCTAATTGTTGCAATAAGTGCTCGTGAGGAAGCACACTGGGCCGATAGGCCGCACGGAAAGGCGCCGCCGCCTAATGTTGCCTTCCCTGAGCTGATGCATTCGCGACAAGGAGAATAGGTGAAACGATCACACGCTGAGCTTGGGGCTGTTTGATGAGATATGCTTCACGCGACGGCGGCGTGGTGATCGTTGGGGCAGGAGTGGCTGGGCTGTCCGCCGCGCGCCACCTGCGCCGGCACTGCATTGCGGTCACAGTGCTGGAGGCGTCTAGCCGGACCGGCGGGCGTGCGTTCACCGGGCGCCCGGCGTTGCTCGGCGACGCGGCATTTGACCATGGCGCGTCTTGGCTGCACGCAGCTGAGCACAATCCGTTGATGGCACTGGTTGATCCGTCCGAGGACACCTTGATCGACTCTGACGCTGCCCGCAGCGAGCGTCTTTTTATCGGTGATCGTCTTGCCGACGCCGGGGAGCAGGCGGCCTACGAAGCGGCCTGGGACCACCTCGATGAGGTCGTCGCCCCGGCTTTGGCCCCAAATCAGCCGGACTGCAGCCTTGCGGATGCGATGGCGCCGATGTGCGATGACCCCTGGGCGGCGACGGTCGCGGGGTGGGAGGGCGCCATCATCGCTGCCGCCGATGCAGACGCGCTGAGCCTAAGGGACTGGCATCAAAATCGGCTGGCCGGTGCGAATTTAAATGTGGACGGCGGCCTCGGAGCGTTCGTCACGCGACGCTTGGCAACCGATGTCGAGCTCAACACGCCGGTGAGCGCAATCGCCTGGGATGGCGCAGAAGGCGTGCGGGTCGAGACTGCGCGCGGCACGATCCGCGCGGCGGGCTGCATCGTCACCGTCTCCACAGGCGTGCTGGCGTCTGGCGCGATCCGTTTTACGCCGGCCCTTCCGCATGACGTGCAGGCAGCGGTCGCCGGACTGCCGATGGGGCTGCTGTCGAAGGTGGCACTTCCCGGCGCTGGGCCGGGCTGCCTCGGGCTGCCTGCCAACACCGGACTGGTCCGGCAGATGCGCGCCGGCCGTGCCAACATGGCCTTCATCGCATGGCCACAGGGTGCCGGCCACCTCATCGGTTTCATCGGCGGCCGTGCCGCCTGGGACGTGGCAAATGACCCTGCCGCGGCCGAGTCGCTCGCGCGGACAGAGCTGCGGGCCATGCTGGGGAGCACCGCGCATCTGGCTGACGGCGCCGTGGTGACCGGCTGGGCCACCGATCCATTCTCGCTCGGCGCATACGCCTATGCGCCGCCGGGTCAGGCCGGAATGCGGCGGCAGTTGGAGGCGGCATTCCTCGCCGAGCGGCTGGTATTCGCCGGCGAGGCCTGCCGCACCGATGGGCTGGCCGGCACCGTCGGCGGCGCGTTCCTGAGCGGCAAGGCGGCCGCCGCCCGGCTAATGCAGCTCCTGCAGCCGCGCCAGCAGGAAATCGCGGAATACCGCGACGCGCTTTGAATTGCGCAGCTCCTCGGGATAGACAAAATACACCTCGACCTTCGGCGCCTTGAGGTCCGGCAGCAGCCGGGTCAGCCCATCGAGGTCGCCCGTCATCCAGTCCGGCAATACACCGATGCCCATTCCGGAGCGGATCGCCAACGCCATCGCATGCAGGCTGTTGACCTCAAGCAGTGCCCGGCGCGGCTGCCCGGCGCGGCGTCCGGCCTCCGCCAGCCAGTCGATGTCCGCGACCGGCGGGCGGTAGTCGCCGAACAGGATGATCTTGTGGTCGTCCAGCTCCTCCGGCCGCGTCGGCGTGCCGTGCTTCCCGAGGTAGTCCGGATGCGCCACCACGAGCCACTGGATCTGCAGCAGATGCCGCTGCACCAGGTCCGGCTGCTTCGGTGGATGCATGCGGATGGCGACGTCGGCCTCCCGCATCGCGAGGTCGAGGTCGGTGTCGTCGAGCAGCAGCGTCATCGTGACGTCGGGATACATCTCAAGGAAAGCCTGTAATCGCGGAGCCAGCCAGGTGGACCCGAAACCGACCGTGGTCGTGACCTTCAGCCGCCCCGCCGGCTTTTCCTTGCTCTCCGTCAGCAGCGCCTCGGTCATCGCGAGCTTGGCGAACACCTCCCGAACCGTGCGGTTCAGGCTCTCGCCCTGCTCGGTGAGGATCAGGCCGCGGGCGTGACGATGGAACAGCGGGACCTGCAGCGCCTCCTCCAGCGCCGAGATCTGACGGGAGACCGCGGATTGGCTGAGGTTCAGCGTCTCCCCGGCATGGGTGAAGCTGCCGGCCTCGGCAACGGCATGGAATACGCGCAGCTTATCCCAATCCATGCCCTTGCCTGTCCCCTGCTGACACAGCGCCGAATCGACGCAGCGTTCTGCACTAGCCTAAACAGGAAAACAGACAAGTGGCTATTCTGCCGCTTGCGCCTCAACTTGCGCTGCGGGCTGCATCTGCAGCGTCAGGAACTTCTCAGCTTCCAGCGCGGCGATGCAGCCGGTGCCGGCGGCGGTGATCGCCTGGCGCCACAACTTGTCCTGCACGTCGCCAGCGGCGAACACGCCGGGGACCGAGGTCTGGGTGAGGCCGGGCTTGGTGATCACGTAGCCCTCGTCATCGAGTTCAACCTGGCCGCGGAAAATCGTCGTGTTCGGCATGTGGCCGATAGCGATGAACACTCCGTCAACTGGCAGATGACTCAACGCGCCGCTGCGGACGTTGCGCAGCGTGACGCCGGTCACGACCTCGGGCTGGCCGCCGGCGGTGACCTCCTCGACGGCGCTGTCCCAGACGACCGTGATCTTGGGGTGGCTGAACAGCCGGCGCTGCAGGATCTTCTCGGCACGCAGGCTATCGCGGCGATGCACCAGCGTCACCTTGTCGGCGTGGTGCGTGAGATACAGCGCCTCCTCGACCGCGGTGTTGCCGCCGCCGATGACCGCGACCTGCTTGCCGCGATAGAAGAAACCGTCGCAGGTCGCGCAGGCCGACACGCCCGCGCCCTGCAGCCGCTTCTCCGACGGCAGACCGAGCCAGCGCGCCTGCGCCCCGGTCGCGATCACCACGGTGTCGGCGAGGTACACGTCGCCGGAGTCGCCCATGCAGCGGAACGGCCGCTCCGAGAAATCAACGCTCATCAGCAGGTCGCTGATGATCCGCGTGCCGACATGCTCGGCCTGCTTCGCCATCTGCTCCATCAGCCAGGGACCTTGGATCGCGGTCTCAAAGCCTGGGTAGTTCTCGACGTCCGTCGTGATCATCAGCTGGCCGCCGGGCTGCAGGCCAGAGACCAGCACTGGGTCCAGGCCGCCGCGCGCCGCATAGATGGCCGCCGTGTAGCCAGCGGGCCCGGCGCCAATGATCAAGACTTGAGCATGGATCGTCTCTGGCATGGCTGCGCGGTTCCTTTGTCCTCAATCTACCATATCGGCGGGCCGGAGGGCCGTGCAAGCGAGGCCGCCCCTCTCGATGGTCATGGCAGGGTGTTCATGGCAGGGCTTCCGTAATATTGTTGCGCGGCAATTCGGATGAACGGGCCTATGAAGCTGGATGGCGACGAAGTTGCGGAGTTGGACGAGATCGACCGGCGTATCCTCGCCGAGCTGCAGGTGGACGGCCGCATGACCAACGTCGAGCTGGCCCGCCGAGCCGACATCACGGCGCCGCCCTGCTTGCGCCGGGTCCGGCGGCTGGAGGAGGCCGGCATCATCCGCGGCTATCACGCCGACACCGATCCGGCCCGGCTAGGCTGGGAGATCGTGTTCTTCGCGCTGATTGGGCTGGAGAGCCAAAAGGAGACGGTGCTGTCGGCGTTTGAAGCGGAGGTGGCGGAGTGGCCGGAGGTGCGGGAGTGCCACATGATCCGCGGCGGCGGCGATTTCCTGCTGCGGCTGGTGGCGCGGGACACGGCGCATGAGAACGCGCTGACCCGCCGGCTGACGGGTGCAGCCTCGGTAAGCCGAGTGCAGACCCTGCAGACGATCCGCACCAGCCGAAACCTGGCCGGTGTGCCGCTTTAGCGGAGGCCAGCCGGTAAGTTGATGCGGTCAGTTGATTCTGGGACGGGCGATGGCGCGATACACCAGCAAAATAATGACCGCACCGACAACTGCGCCGATGAACCCGGCCGACTCGTCCTGCCTGTACCAGCCCAGCGCCTGACCGAGATACGTCGCAACCATCGCGCCGGCGATGCCGAGCAGGACGGTGATGATGAACCCGCCGGGGTCACGGCCCGGCGTCAGAAGCTTGGCGACCAGTCCGGCCAGGCCGCCGATGATGATGGCGCCGATAAACGAGAACATGCGAGCACTCCGGCCATGTTGACTGCGCGGTCATAACCTGGCGGCCGTGGGATCGTCCAGCCAGGGCACTGCGGCGGCTTGACGCGTCGGCTTTGGCGGCGGATCGGAGGGGCATGGCATTTTCTGCGCTGCTGATCCTGACGGCGCTGCGGCTTGTTGTGGCCGCTCTGACGCCGTTGTCGGAGGACGAGGCATATTATTGGGTCTGGTCGCACGCGCTGGCGCCGGGCTATCTCGACCATCCGCCGATGGTGGCGCTGTGGATCCGGGCGGGCACTGGGCTTCTGGGGCAGGACGCGCTGGGGGTGCGGCTGCTGGGTCCGCTTTCGGCGATGGCCGGGTCGGTGCTGGTGGCGCGAACGGCCGAGCTGCTGTTTCCCGGCCGGCGGCTGGGGATGCCGGCGGCGGCGCTGCTGAACGGCACGCTGCTGATCGGGGCGGGAGCGGTGACGATGACGCCGGACACGCCGCTGCTGCTGTTCTGGGCCGCGACGCTGTGGGCGCTCGCGAGGCTGCTGCGGTCCGGCGATGGCCGCTGGTGGCTGGTGGTCGGCTTTACCGCCGGCTGCGCTATGGCGAGCAAATACACCGGAGGCTTCCTGGGAGTCGGCATCGTGCTGTGGCTCGCCTGGGTGCCTGGACAGCGCCGCTGGTTCCGCAGTTCTTATTTATGGCTCGGCGGCATCCTGGCGGCAGCGGTGTTCACGCCGGTTGTGTTTTGGAACGCGGAGCACGGCTGGGCCAGCTTTGCCAAGCAGGGCGGCCGGAACGGCGACTGGCACCCTAGCGCCGCGCTGGGCCATGTGGCGGAACTGCTGGGCGGGCAGGCGGGCCTGGCGACGCCTTTGGTGTTCGTCCTGCTGACCGCCGGCGTGTGGGTCGCCGCCCGGCGAGCCGCCGCGCGAGACCCGGCCTGGTCGCTGCTGGCGGCGATGACCCTTCCGGGCCTGCTGGTGTTCCTGGAGCACGCGATCGGCGACCGGGTGCAGGCGAACTGGCCGGCCATCGTCTATCCCGCCGCAGCGATCTGCGCCGCTGGGTTGGGATGGCGTCTGTGGCGGCCCGCAGTGGCACTCGGGCTGGCGATGACCGCGCTGGTCTATGTGCAGGGTGCGGCGGCGCCTTTCCCATTGCCACGTCGTCTGGACCCGACGCTGATCCGGCTCGGCGGCTGGGACGGCGTGTCCCGCGACCTGGAGGCGATGCGCCGTCAACGGGGCGTAGCTTGGATCGCCTCCGAAGCATACGGCGTCGCGAGCCTGCTGGCCTGGCGCGCGCCGCTGGACGTGCCGGTCTTGGGGGCGGCGGACCGCTGGGCGCTGGTCCGCCTGCAGCACTCGGACGATGCTGGCCCCGGGCTGCTGCTCCTCAGCCAGCGCCGCTCCGAGCCGCCAGACCCGGCGTATTGGGCGACGGCCGAGGAGGTCGGCCAGATCGTCCGCACCCGCGGCGGCGTGCCGGACGGGGTGGAGGCCGAGCGGTTCCGCGTCTATCGTGCGACACCACGGCCAGGCGCCCCGATCATCCGCCTGCCGCACGCAGGAGACAGCAGTGCAGCTTCCGACCCATGACGACGTTGCCGCCGCCGCTCAGCGGATTTCTGGCCGCATCGTCCGCACGCCGACGTTGCGCAATGCCCTGCTGGACGAATTGACCGGCGGCACCGTCCTGTTGAAAGCGGAGGTGCTGCAGCGGACCGGCAGCTTCAAGCTGCGGGGTGCGACCAACGCCGCGCTGCAGCTCTCGGCGGCGGACCGGCGCGCCGGCGTGGTGACGCATTCCTCCGGCAACCACGGCCAGGCCTTGGCTTGCGCCGCACAGTCGATCGGCGTCGCAGCCACCATCTACATGCCGCGCGATGCGCCACAGGTGAAGATTGACAGCACCCGGCGCTGGGGGGCTGAGATCGTGCACTATGACCGCCTGACTGACGACCGGGAGGCTCTCACACGGGACTATGCCGACCGCACCGGGGCCTCGCTGGTCCCGCCATTCGACCACCCGCACGTGATCGCCGGCCAGGGCACCCTGGCACTGGAGCTGTTCGGGGACGCGGCCGGGCTGCCGGTCGATGCGCTGCTGGTCTGCACCGGCGGCGGCGGCCTGATCGCCGGTTGCGCGCTGGCGGCGGAAGGCGTGCGGCCCAGCGCCGAAGTCATTGCCGTCGAGCCCGAGGGCTCCGACGACACGCTGCGTTCGCTGCGCAGCGGCCATAGGGAGGGCAACCCGCCCGGTGGTTCACAGCTTTGCGACGCACTGCTGGCCAAAATGCCGGGGGAGCTGACGTTCGCGGTCAACCGCACCCGGTTGGCGGGCGGCGTCGTGGTGACGGACGCCGAGGTGCTGGCCGCCATGGCGTTCGCCTTCACGCATTTAAAGCTGGTCGTGGAGCCTGGCGGCGCGGTGTGCCTGGCGGCCTTGCTGTCGGGCCGGTTCGACGCGCGCGGCCGCGTGGTCGGCGCCGTGCTGAGCGGCGGCAACGTGGACCCGGCGGTGTTCGCGCGCGCCCTGGCAGCCTGAAACGCCGCTTTAGTCAAACGTTAAGCTTTCTGCCGCATCTTGCCCTGACATGGGCGAGGTCGGGTATGAGCGGCACGAAGAAGAATGCAAAACCGACGATTATCATTCGTCGTGAAGAGATCATCGAGGGCGGTCATCACGGCGGCGCCTGGAAGGTAGCCTACGCCGACTTCGTGACGGCGATGATGGCGTTCTTCCTGCTGATGTGGCTGCTGAACGCGACCACGCAGGAGCAGCGGCGCGGCCTGGCCGATTATTTCAGCCCAAATAACCTGACGTCGCGCAGCAACTCGGGATTTGGCGCGCCGTTTGGCGGCCTGACGCCGAACCTTGAGGGATCGCTCGCCTCCGACCGTGGCGCGGTTCAGCTCACGACCGGGCCGACCCGCCCGATCATCGACATGGAAGACAATGACGACGACACCCCGGTGATGACGCCGAAACAGCACACGAGCGGCCCATCGCTGCTGACGATGGCGCAGGACGGCGGCGCAGCTCCGGCCGGCTCGCTGGCACCTGCCGACGCTGCACGCCTTGCGGCATCGCCCGCACCAGTCAAAGCTGCGGAGGCAGAGGTTGAGCGGGAACAGCGGGAACACGCGGGCTTTGAGCAGGCGGCGGAGCAGATCCGCGAGGCCGTCCGGTCCGACCCGGCGCTGGCGGGCCTGGCAAAGCAGCTCGCCATCGATATCACGCCGGAGGGCCTCCGCATCCAGATCATGGACGAGGACCGGCAGCCGATGTTCGCCCTCGGGGCGTCTGCCCTAAACGACCGTGCACGGGGGCTGCTGTCCAAGGTTGCGCCGGTGCTGCTGCGCCTCACGCAGCCGGTCGCCATCGACGGCCATACCGACGCTGCGCCCTATCGCGGCGCCGACCGCAGCAACTGGGACCTCTCGGCCGAGCGGGCCAACGCCACGCGCCGGCTGCTGACCGATGCGGGCCTGCCGGAAGCCAGGATACGCAGCGTGGCCGGCCATGCCGACCGCGACCCCCTGTTGCCGGCGGATCCGCTGGCGGCGGCAAACCGCCGGATCGCCATCCTGGTCCTGCGCGACCGTCCCGCGGCCGTGGTGCGCTGAGCCATGCTGACCATCGGCGGCCTGGTTTTCCTGCTGGTCTGCGTGTTCGGCAGCTATATGCTGTCGGGCGGCAGCCTGGAGCCATTGCTCGAGGCGATGCCGTTCGAGCTGCTGACCATCGGCGGCGCGGCGATCGGCACCTTCGTCATGTCGAACAGCATGCACGACGTGAAGCACACGCTCGCCGGCTTCAAGAAGATCATGGGCGGCGCGTCGTTCACCAAGCCGCACTATATCGAGCTGCTGAGCCTGCTGTTCTTGTTTTCCCGCCTGGCCAGCACCAAGGGCGCCATGGCGCTGGAGCCGCATATCGAGAATCCGACGGAGAGCAGCGCTTTCCAGAAATTCCCGCGCATCCTCGCCAACCATCACGCGACCGCGATGATCTGCGACTACCTGCGCATGATCGGCATGAACGCCGACGACCCGCACCAGATCGAGGACCTGATGATCCGCGAGCTGAAGAAGACGATGCATGAGGAGATGCACGGCGCCCACGCGCTGCAGAGCATGGCAGACGCTTTGCCGGCCCTCGGAATCGTCGCGGCGGTGCTGGGCGTGATCAAGACGATGTCGCACATCAACGAGCCGCCGGCGGTGCTGGGCGCCATGATCGGCGGGGCGCTGGTCGGCACGTTCCTCGGCGTGCTGATGGCTTACGGCATGGCCGGGCCTTTCGCGTCCCGGCTAAAGGGGGTCGTGGAGGAGGAGAGCAAGTATTACGAGGTGATCCGCGCCGTGCTGGTCGCGCATCTGCACGGCAACGCGCCGCAGATCAGCGTGGAGACCGGCCGCAAGATGGCGCCGAACCAGCACATGCCGAGCTTTGCCGAGCTGGAGGCGGCCGTGCAGACGGTGCAGCTTGCGTAACGATGTCGGCGTGATCGGCTGCTCGTGCGTTCCAGGTAGGATTTGACCGATGTTCAACGCAATCAAGCCGGGCATGAGGCCCAGCCGTCTTGCCCTTACCGCACTGGGCGCCTGCGCCGCTGGGGCGGTGACGCTGTCGATCGCTGACGGCCTGCTGCGTCGCGACTTGCCTCAGTCCTCACCGATGGTGCTGGCCTGGGTGTCCAATTTTCTCTTCCTGTTCGAGCAGGGCATCTACACCGCTGCCTTGTTCTGGGTCGGCGCCAGCTTCGTTGAGACACGAACGCTGTTGAGCGTCGGTTTCGACCGTCTGGATGCGGGCGCGATGTCGGTCAAGGGTCCGGACGAGGCCAACACGGTCTGGATCGGCCGGCGCTACGACGCGCAATTGGAAGCGGAGGCGGTGGCGACGGCGCTTGAGTTGCGCATCCGGGAGGCGCAGAAGCGCTCTGATGACCAGTAATCTTTCCTTATCTGGGCGAGTGCGCGGGGGCTGCGAGCCAAGGTCTCGCGCAGTCCATGCTGCCTTTCGGCGCTGCCCGCCGGTGGTGACTTTCGGCAACGTCGTCGCTGCGCGCCATGTTCCACAATTAAAATCATCTACTGCCGCGGTGCAGCATGAAGCTTGATCAAGCCCGTGGCTCCGCACGTCACGTCCGTACAGCGGCACAAGCTGCGACAGCATCCAATTGAGCAGCGGCCAAGCGCTGTCCAGCCAGCGAACCAGCGTAGGCTTTAACCAACCTGCTGAAGTTCTGCAATTGCGTCTCGACGGACATGCCGAGTGCCGCTTCCACAAACGTTTGCGGGCCGGCCAGCATCCAGTACAGGTCCCCGTCACTCGTCACCGAAAAGCGGCTCTCATCTTCCACCAAGACAAAGCAGGAGCCCAAATAGGCATCCTTGCTCAAAGCCGTAAAGCCAGTCGCAGAAACAGCGAAACGGTGCGCAGCCGGCGTCCAGAGTCCAGGTTCCCAAGGAATTTCCAATGACCAGCCAGCAACAACGCTATGCGCTGCACAAGTTTGTGCCAGTTGCGCGGCAGCGTCGCGTTCCAGCTCGTCCTCGACCACGGCACACGCCCAGCGGCGCGCTTTCAAGACGTCGAGGCGAAACACCGGCGGCACACCCTCAACCAACAACCCTACCGCTGCGGCCCAATGCCCTGTTTCCTCGAGGGAGCAAGACGACCTGCAAAGGCAGATCGAGATTGCACAGTTCTTGCACCGACTTCATGGTTTACCCAACACGGCAATTGAGCGCGGCCTGCACCTACTGACAGCGGCGCCTTTCAAACCGCAGGCAGCTTCAGCGCGGCGTCGGACCCAATCAGCAGTTCGGCCAGGCGCAGCCGCTCCATACGGGTCAGCGTGCTGTTGATCGACGCGCAGGCGCCCGCCGCTGTGCGGCCCAGCAGCTTGTCATACACCGCAGCGGCGCCGAACCGCCGCCCTGCCATGGCCAACCGCCGCAGCCCGCGCGCCACGCTTTCAAGTCCTGTCACCGCTGCGTCGTCCAGCTCGGCGCCGGTTGCGGCCAGCTTGGGCAGGAACTCCTGGTCCAACGCCTGCAGCAGCCGGCTTCGACAAGCCTCGTCCGCCAGCTGCCGGGTGCGCTGGGCTTGGGCCCGCAGCGCCGGGCGGACGCCGGGTGCATCGAGCGCGTCGAGCAGCGCCGCGATATGCGCGGCCTGGAACGACGCGGCGGCGAGCCCGACCGAGGGGAGCATGGCGGTCAGCATATGCTCTGCCCGATCAAGCGTGTGCTCAACCGCTAAATCGACCTGCGCGCCCGGCATGGCCAGCGCTGCGAGCAGCACTGGGGCAGCGGTGACACCGTCCGCCAGCAGGACGGCAAGCACGATGCCCAACCCGGCCGGATGATGCGCCTGCGTGGTTTGCAGGATTGCACTGATGGCCGGCGTGGCATCAACGCCGCCCGCGTCGCGTGTCCGCTGACTGAGCGGGACCGCCTGGTGCAGCACCGCCGCAATATTTGCCCGGATTTCGGGATAGCAGCCCGCGGGTAGCCCGGTTGTGAACCCCCAATCTGAGGGAATCGGCATCTGCGTCAGCATGGCCGTGGCTGGCGGCCATAGCTTCGCGCCCGCTTGGTTTACGATCGCGTGCTGCTTGCCGTCGCATCCGGCGATGCTCGCCTGGATCGACGAGGCGAGTGGTCCGAGCCGCGCAATCACCGCATCGCCGATGCTGGAGAGCGCCGTCCGCGGCACGGCCGGGGCGCCGGGCCGCCAGCGCGGACCGGTGGTGATGACGGGGTCGAGCGGACGGAACAACAGGCGAGTGATGGACAGCGGCCGTATCGGGTCGATGGCGGCCAAGCGTGCGCGCAGCGGCGCGATCAACGCATCCGCAGCGCCTCGCGCCGGCATGGCGTCCACCAGCGCCACCACCTGGGCGAGCTGCTCATCCGCCGCCCCCCGCAGCTTGCGCTGCACGTCTGCCGCTGGACGGGTCGCTGTTTGTGCCGATTGGGTCATCCTAGGCGGCCAAAGCGCGAAACTGCTCGTTCCGCGCCACCAGATCGAGTGCGCTGAGCCCAGCGCGCCAGTCTTGGCTCAGGCCCACCATCGGGCGAATGGCCTGGTTCGCCTCCGCGTCGATCGAGGCGCCGATCCAGTGGCCGGCCTCCTTAGGCAGCACCGCCAGCATCTGGCCGATCTCGATGAGCGCCGCGCGTTGGGCCATGACGCCGGACGCCGCGCCCCAAAGCAGGCATGGCAGGCTCCAGCCGTCGAGCACCCAGGCCGGGCGGCTAAACAGGGCCGAGACGTCGCCGGGCCGGCTGCGCCAGTCAGCCAGCAATCCCTCGGCATCGGCCACCCGATCCCGCGCCGCGCCAAGCACATGCCCGGCGCAGCGGATCGCGAGGTCCGCCATGCCGCACGCCATCGGCCCGTAACCGGTCTCATCCGCACCCGTGTTCGTCCAGGCCGCAAGCTCCTCCCGCAGGCTTTTGAGCTGGACGAGGCGGACCGGAATGCCTGCCTGTGCGGCATGCGGCCCAATGCCGACCTCATCCACGACGCCGGCCAGGGCCGCGACCTCCGCCGAGCTCGCCTGGACCGTTGTCTGCGCGGCCAAGGCATAGAGCAGATAGCGGTTGGTCGCCTGCCGCGACGCGTTTTCCATTTGGACGGCGTTCGCCGCTGCCGCGTGCGCGGCGCGCCCCGCGGCGCCGTCTCCTGCGACCTGCCGGGCTGCTGCTCGCACCACGGCGGGTGAGAGCGGTTCGCCCCTGGACGCGGCTATCGCGTCGTGCAGCATGCCGTCATGCAGCGTGGGATGGCACATGTCGCGCACCCCGGACCAGGGCAGGACATAGATGCCGCGTCCGCCTGATGGATTGGGCACCAGCAGCGCCAACCCGTGCCGTACGTCCCGCCGCACCCGTGCGCCGGCCAGCGCCGGGGTCGTGAACGGCACACTGACGCCTCGCTCCCCGAAGGTGGCGGATTGATGCGAAGGGATCGGGGTCGGAAGGTCCATGCGATGCGGTCCTGAAAGCTCCGGACGTGACTCTAACCCGGAGGTATGAATGCTGGGTTAAGAGCGCAGGGGGCGAGTGGCGCGTCGTCGAAGCTCGGTCGGCCCGTCAGGTGTCGCCAATGGTGCCATAACAGCCGGGCGGCCAGGGCGCGGCTTGGGCGCCAGGCCTCGGCCAGCAGGCGCAGCGTCTTTGGGTCCGGCCTGTGGGCCAGGCCCAGAATGTCCGCCGCCGCACCGGCCAATGCGATGTCTCCGGCCGGGAACACGTCCTGCCGCTGCAGCGCAAACAGCAGATAGACCTCCGCCGTCCAGGGACCCAGGCCGCGTATCGCGGTGATGGCAGCGGTTGCCTCGAGATCAGGCAGCGCCGCCAATCCCGCGGCCGAAAGCTGCCCGTTCGCAAACGCCATGGCGAGCGACCGCGCATGCGCCACCTTGGGCCGCGATAGCCCCGCGCCGCGCAGGGTTGCCTCATTGAGCGTCAGCAGCCCCGCCGGGTCCAATGCGCCAGGGAGTGCCGCCAAGCGGCGCCAGATCGCCAGCGCTGCCTGATTGCTGATCTGCTGTCCGACCACAATCTGCAAAAATTCTGCGAACCCGCCGGTGCGGACCCGCCAGGGCAGCGGGCCGGCAGCCGCCTCCATCCGCGCTAACCGGGGGTCGTGCGCGATCAGCGCGTCCAGTGCAGCGCGCATTGGCGCAGGCGGATGCGGAAACGCGCTCAGGTGAACAGGAGCGCGCGGCTCAGCGCAATCCGCGCTGGCTCAACGCGTATGGCAGCGCACGAGCGGGTTAGGGAAGTCGGCGCAGCCGGGAAACGTGATCTCGTTCTCACCCCGGCGCTGCACCCGCAGCTCGTCCGGTGACGCGCAGCCGAAGCCGTTCGCGCGGCCGCCGCCGTCGCCCAGCAGGCCGGACCCGCCACCGCCGGACACTGCGAAGCGGAAATCCGCCCCTTGCGGCGAGCTCCGCACGGTCTCGATCTCGCGCTGGGTCAATTCCTGCTCGGTGATGGTCGCGCGAAGCACGAGGTCACGGGTGAAGATCACCACCGGCTGTGACAGGCAGGCCTGGCTCGATAAGCCGTTCGGCGCCGGGAAGATGCCGCCGGTCCAGGTGCCGAACAGCCAGGAGTGCGGCGGCAGGCTAGGGTCCTGTGCAGGCGCCGGGGCGGCCAAGGCGCCCGGGGGGACGACGGCGGAGGCAAGCAGCAGTGCGGCGGCGAGTTGAAAGGCGAAGCGGCGCATCATCGAGGTCCAATGCCGAAGGTTTCACAAACTCTAGACGCAGGGCGCGCCGCACGGAAGCGGCCGGATTTGCGGCGGCTGGCGCGGCGTGGCATGGCACGGCCATCGTATGGGAAACCGCCATGCTTCGACGTTTTTACGACCGCATTCTTGCCTTGTCCGCCGACCGGCGCGCGCCGGTGTGGCTGGCGCTGATCAGCTTTGCCGAAAGCAGCTTCTTTCCGGTGCCGCCCGACGCGCTGCTGGTGCCGATGGCGCTGTCCCGGCCGGACCGGGCCTACCGCTTTGCGCTGATCTGCACCCTGGCGAGCGTCGTCGGCGGCATGCTCGGCTATCTGATCGGCTACGCGCTGTATGACCAAGTGGCGGCGCCGCTGATCCACTTTTATCACTACGAGGCCGCCGCCGATGCGTTCGTGGACAAGTTCAACCAGTACGGGCTCTGGGTCATCCTGATCAAGGGCCTGACGCCGATCCCATACAAGATCGTCACCATCACCTCCGGCCTCGCGCACTTCAACTTTGGCGTGTTCATGGCGGCCAGCGTGCTGACCCGCGGCGCGCGGTTCTTCCTGGTCGCCGCGCTGATCCGGCAGTTCGGCGAGCCGGTGCGGGCGTTCATCGAGCGCCGGCTGACGCTCGTGACCAGCCTGACCGCGGCCGGGATTGTCGGCGGCGTGCTGCTGCTGAAGTTCATTTGATCAAAACGGCGCGGATTTCGTCGAGGATCGCCGGGTCGTCGATCGTGGGTGGGGCCGGGGCGTCGTCGCCGTCGGCAAGCTTGCGGATGCTGTTGCGCAGGATCTTGCCCGACCGGGTCTTGGGCAGGCGCGCCACCACGCGGGCATCCTTGAACGCCGCCACAGGCCCGATGCGCTCGCGGACCAATGCCACGAGCTCCCGGGCGACCGTCGCGTGGTCCCGGTCCGCGCCGGCCTTCAGCACCACGAGGCCGAGCGGCACCTGGCCCTTCAGCGCGTCCGCCGCGCCCACCACTGCGCATTCCGCGACGTCCGGGTGGCTGGCCAGCACCTCCTCCATCGCGCCGGTGCTCAGGCGGTGCCCGGCGACGTTGATCACGTCGTCGGTGCGGCCCATCACCCAGACGTCGCCGTCCCGATCGACCTGCCCCGCGTCGCCGGTACGATACCAGCCGGGGTAGTCCAGCAGATACGCCGTGCGGAATCCCTCCGCGTTGCGCCACAGCGTCGGGGCGCAGCCCGGCGGCAGCGGCAGGCGGATGGCGAGGTTGCCGGTCTCGCCCGCCGGCAGCAGGACGCCGCTATCGTCCAGCGCGCGCACGTCATAGCCGGGACAGGCGCGGCCGCCGGCGCCGGGCTTGAAGGGAAACAGGCCATAGCCGCGGAACCCGGCCGTGATCGGCCACCCGGTCTCGGTCTGCCACCAATGATCGACGACCGGCCGGTCGAGCTTTGCCGCGATCCAGTGCGCGGTCGGCGGGTCACAGCGTTCCCCGGCCAGGAACAGCGCGTCGAAGCCGCTGAGGTCATAGCGCGCCATGTGCAGGCCGTCCGGGTCCTGCTGCTTGATCGCGCGCAGTGCGGTGGGCGCGGTGAACAATACGCGGACGCCGTGCTGGGCGCAGACGCGCCAGAACGCGCCGGGATCGGGCGTGCCGACCGGCTTGCCCTCATACAAGATCGTCGTACAGCCGGCGAGCAGCGGCGCATAGACGATGTAGGAGTGGCCGACCACCCAGCCGACGTCGCTGGCGCACCAATAAACGTCGCCGGGCAGCGCGCCATAGATCATGTGCATCGAGATCTGCAGCGCCACCGCGTAGCCGCCAGTATCGCGCACCACGCCCTTCGGCTTGCCCGTGGTCCCCGAGGTATAAAGGATATAGAGCGGGTCGGTGGCGAGGACCGGAACCGGCGCGTGCGGCGTGGCGGCGGCCTCGGCTTCTGCGAAATCATGGTCGCGGCCCGGCGTCATCGCGGCGGCCAGCATCGGGCGCTGCAGGATCAGGCAGGCCTCGGGCTTGTGCGCGCTGAAGGCGATGGCGGCGTCCAGCAACGGCTTGTAGGCGACGGTGCGGCCGGGCTCCAATCCGCAGGACGCGGAGACGATCGCCGGCGGCTCGGCGTCCTCGATGCGCTTGGCGAGCTCGGCGGCGGCAAAACCGCCGAACACGACAGAGTGCACGGCGCCGAGCCGGGCGCAGGCGAGCATGGCGATCACAGCCTCCGGCACCATCGGCATGTAGATCACCACGCGGTCACCGGGCCGGACGCCCAGGGCCGCGAGCGCCCCGGCCACGCGGGCGACGCGGTCGCGCAGTTCGGCATAGGTGAACGTCCGGGTCTCGCCAGCCATCGGGCTATCCCAGATCAACGCCGCCTGTTCGCCGCGCCCGGCGTCCACGTGCCGGTCCAGGCAGTTCTCCGCCATATTGAGCGTGCCGCCGGCGAACCATTGGCCGGCCACGCCGAGCTTTCGGTCGAACACCCGGTCCCAGCGCTGTGTCCAGGTGATGCCCTCCGCCGCCTGGGCCCACCACGCCTCGGGATCGGCCTGCCAGCTCGCATAGGCTGCTGGATAGGAGCTGGAGGGTTCGGTGTCGGTCATGGCTGGGCTCCCGCAGTGCGTGGTCTCGTGATGCGCCTTTATGGGGCCATGATCACGCCGTTCTGACGCCTTGAACAGGCGCTTCATTGCGGGTGCTGGCAATGACGCTGGCGACCGAAGGACCCGTTCCGATGACCATCTCCCGCCTGATGCTCGCCACCGCGCTCATGGGCACGCTGGCGCTGCCGGCCCTGGCGCAAACCCACGGCGCTATGCCTGCCCCGGGCCATCGCGCCCCGAGCCTTCACACCACGACGCTGCGGCACCGCGTGATCAAGCCGCTGGCGTCCGTGCATCCCGTTGCCGCGCCTGCTGCAGTCGTGCCGGCCAAATAGCTTGTTGGCGGGCCGGAACCGGTGTTCCGGCCCGCCTTCGCTCGGCCCATCTTTGCCCGGTTTTGATTTGGACCGCGCGCCGCGCCGACAGTGATGGCAAGATGCCGGATATGACCGATCGCCCGCTTGGAACCCCCGTGGATCCCACGCCCCGCCCGCTGCCGGCCCGCGTCACGCTGCGCGGGCAGTCCGTGGTGCTGGAGCCGCTGCACCGCCGCCATGCCGAGGAGCTTTGGCAGGCTACGCAGCAGGATTCGGCGGCCGACAGCAGTTGGGACTACATGGGCTACGGCCCCTTCGCCTCCGCTGAGGCGATGGCCGTCTTCGTCGCGGGCTTTGCCAGCACGCATGATCCGATGGCCTGGGCGGTGCGCCCGGTTTCGACCGGCGTCGTCTCGGGGTGGCTCACGCTTATGGATATCCAGCCCGTCCATGCGGCGATCGAGCTCGGCCACATCTGGTTCGCGCCGCGCATGCAGCGCACCCGTGCCTCTACGGAGGCGATGTTCATGCTGCTGCGGCTGGCCGCCGACGACCTCGGTTACCGTCGTCTGGTCTGGAAGTGCAACGCGCTGAATGCACCGTCACGGCGGGCGGCGGAGCGGCTGGGCTTCGTTTATGAGGGCACGCTGCGGGCGCATTACGTTATGAAGGCGCGGCTGCGCGACACCGAGTACTTCAGCATTGTCGGCGACGAGTGGCCGCCGTGCCGGGATGCGCTGCTGTCCTGGCTGGACCCGGCCAATTTTGGACCGGACGGCACCGCCCGGCGTGGCCTGGCGGAAATCCGGGCGTCGCTTCAATAGGCCTAACTTGAAAGAAGTGGTGCCCAGGGACGGAGTCGAACCGCCGACACTGCGATTTTCAGTCGCATGCTCTACCAACTGAGCTACCTGGGCCCCGGCCGGCCGGGTGCTTGCCCGCCGGAGGGGCTTGCTACTCCAGCCGATCCCGCGGATCAAGTGCGGTGCGTGCCTTAAGTCCGATATGTGAGGTCGTGGTTTCCTGAGCGGTTCCCTGGGCTGCTGTCCGGCGGGTCCTCGTCCAACTCCGGCGGTGGGCCGGGGATCGCGTAGGCACCGCCGAACCAGCGGCCTAGGTCCACATCGGCGCAGCGGACCGAGCAGAACGGGCGCAGCCGGGCGGCTTGCGGACCCTCGGTGGAGACCGGCTTGCCGCAGATCGGGCAAGCGGTCGTTGTCTGCTTCGGCGACGACGGTTCAGTCACGGGCTGTCCTTTCGATCGCGGTGTGGCTCGGCGGCAGCGACGGGTCGGACGTCACAATCAGGGTACGGCCAGTGCGCCGCGCAAGGCCGGGCAGGGCGGCCGGATCATCCGCCAGGGCCGCCGCGACGTCCGGGGCGGCGCGCAGTGCGAAGATGGCCGCGGGCTCGGCGGCAGCGGCCTGCATGATTGTGCGTAGGGCTGAGAGACCGGCAGCGTGCGGCCCGGCCAGCAGCTCGTGCAGCGGCGGGTGCGCGCGGGGGCGCATGATCTCTGCCAGGCCCAGCGCCGAGAACCCGAGAAAACGCGGTCGGAGCGGATCGCTGGCCAGCGCCGCCGCGAAGTCGGGCGCCAGCGCGGCCCGGTGCCGCAAAGCGAGCCCGGCCACGTCCACCACGATGGCGCCAGATAGGTTGCGCAGCCGGATTTGCCGGGCCAGGGCCGGCAGCATGGCGCGGTTCGCCGCCACCTGCGCCGTGCGCTTGGGCCGCCGGTCGGCGCTGGTGCCGCCCGTGTCCACGTCGATGGCGACCAGGGCCGGCGTGGGATGGATGCTGGCGCGCATGCCGCCCGGCAGCTCGACGCTGCGGCCGGCCAGCGCGTCGATCCAGCCGGCGAGCTCGTCGTCCAGCACGGCGCCGGCTGTGAGCCGCTCGCCCAATAACGGCCGCAGCGCCGCGACCATGCTGGGATCATCGATTCGGATGGGCGCTGTCGAGTGGAGCGCGGCCAGACGCTCGACGGCGCCGGGTCCACGGCCTAGCAACGCCGGCGGGCCTGCGCCAGCCAGTGCCCGGTCGGCATCGGCGACGCGGGCGGTGAGGCGCGGACCCTTGCCGCCCTGCGCCGAGCGCGTAATCCGCACGGCGACGGCCATGCCGTCCGATAATGCGTCGGCGCCCTCGCTGTCCGGCAGGAAACCCTCGGCACCGGGCAGCGCCACGAACGCGCCGGCCATGGCGGGCACGCGCGCGATGATCCGGCCGCGATACAGGTCGCCCATGCCGTCCGGACAGCCGGGCCGCCACACCGCGTAATCGATGAGTGCGCCGTCTTGCACCACCGCCACCCGCAGCTCGCCTGGGCTGCAGGCGACCAGGATGCGCGTCTCCATAGCCTGCGGCGTCAAGGCACCTGGTAGCCGCGCCCGCGCAGCAATTGCGCGACTTCGAACAGCGGCAGGCCGACCACGCCACTGTAGCTGCCGGACAGGAAACGGGCGAACCCGGCCGCACGGCCCTGGATGGCATAGCCGCCAGCCTTGCCCACGCCCTCGCCGCACGCCGCATAGGCGTCGAGCTGCGCTGGGGCGAGGCGGGAGAACGCGACGACGCTGTTGGATAGGCGGTGGCCGATCCGGCCATCCGGACCAATCACGGTCAACGCCGTCAGCACGTGGTGACGACGGCCGGATAGCAGGGTCATGCAGGCGCGCACGTCTTCAGCGTCGGCCGCTTTCGGCATGATGCGGGTGCCGAGTGCCACGACGGTGTCGGCGGCCATGACAAAGGCGCCAGGCTCCGCCAACCGCATCGCTTTTTCGAGTGCCATACGCTCGGCATACAGGCGCGGCGCCTCGTTCCGGCGTGGCGTCTCGTCAATATCGGGCGCCACGATGCGGTCGGGAGCGATGCCGAGATGCGCGAGCAGAGCGAGCCGGCGTGGGCTGGCCGAGGCCAGGATCAACGGCGCGGAACCTGAATGAGCCATAACCCGCTCGCCGTACGGCGTGTCGCCTACTTGAAGCGGAACGTTATCCGGCCCTTGGACAGGTCATACGGCGTCATTTCGACGTTCACCCGATCGCCGGCCAGCACACGGATGCGGTTCTTGCGCATTTTGCCCGAGGTGTGCGCCAGGATACTGTGTTCGTTGTCAAGCTTCACACGAAACATGGCGTTAGGAAGCAGCTCCAGCACCGTCCCGCTAAACTCGATCATGTCTTCTTTGGACATCAGGTTCCTTGATTAATTGCAACAATGTTCAAAATTGATTTTCAGCCGGAATGTGATGATGGCTGGTCACGCGGTCAAGTCGCAGCGGTTTGACCCAGGCGCAACGCAACGCTGCGGGCGTGCGCCTGCAGACCCTCGGCCTCGGCGAGCGCCACGGCCGCAGGTCCGACCTCGCCAAGGGCCGCACGGTCTGCCATGACCCAGGTGGTGCGTTTCAGGAAATCGAACACCGATAGCCCGGAAGCAAAGCGCGACGTCCGCCCGGTCGGCAGCACGTGGTTGGGGCCGGCCACGTAATCACCGACCGCCTCGGGGCAGTCGCGGCCCAGGAATGCCGCCCCGACGTGCCTGATTTGAAGGAACAGCGCCTCTGGGTCGGCCACCATGATCTGCAGATGCTCGGGCGCGAGGTCATTGGTGAGCGCCACCGCCTCGGTCCAGTCGCGGGCCACGACGATGGCCCCGTGGTCCCGCCAGCTTGCGCCGGCGATGGCGCGACGCGGCAGGCTCGGCAGCTCGGCCTCGACCGCGCGGGCCACCGCATCGGCGAAGCTTGCGTCGGTGGTGATCAGGATGCTCTGCGCGGCCTCGTCATGCTCGGCCTGGGCCAGCAGGTCCACGGCCACGTGCCGCGGGTCGTTCTCCGCGTCGGCCAGGATCACGACCTCGGACGGCCCGGCGATGCTGTCGATGCCGACGCGGCCGAACACCTGGCGCTTGGCCTCGGCGACGTAGGCGTTGCCGGGCCCGACGATGCGGTCCACGGCGGCGATGCTGGCGGTGCCGTAAGCGAGGGCGGCGACGGCCTGCGCGCCGCCGACGCGGTAGATTTCGGTGACGCCGGCGCGCTTGGCGGCTGCCAGCACCAGCGGGTTCAGCACGCCGCCGGGGCAGGGGACGCACATGGCGATGCGGCCGACGCCGGCGACCCGAGCGGGCAGGGCGTTCATCAGCACGGAGGACGGATACGCCGCCTTGCCGCCCGGCACATACAACCCGACCGCGTCGAGCGCACCCCAGCGCATGCCGAGGGTCAGCCCAGCCGCATCCTGCATCTGCAGGTCGGCGGGCATCTGGGCCTGATGGAACGCCTCGATGCGCTGAGCAGCCAGGTCGAGCGCCGAGGACAGCTCGGGGGCAATATCGGCCGCCGCTTCGGCGATCTCGTCCGCCGAAACGCGCAGGGTCGCAGGCGTGACGTCCTGCCGATCAAAAGTTAGGGTGTATTCGCACAAAGCCGCGTCGCCGCGGTCCCGCACGGCGGCGATGATCGCGGCGACCACGCCATCGACCCTCGTGGTCGTGTCGCGGCTTTCCAGCAGCAGATTGCGGAAAACCTCGGCAAAATCAGCGTCGGCCGTCGAAAGCCTTCTCATATCGCCCCGGATGCAAGCTGCGCCTTGCGGAACCGGGCGATCCAGGCGCCGATGGCCTCGGGCTGGGTCTTCAAAGCGGTGCGGTTTACGATCAGCCGGCTGGTCACGTGCGCGAT
Source organism: uncultured Alphaproteobacteria bacterium (assembly GCA_963850595.1). Classification (GTDB taxonomy): domain Bacteria; phylum Pseudomonadota; class Alphaproteobacteria; order Acetobacterales; family Acetobacteraceae; genus CAHJXG01. The sequence continues at coordinate 939,375 of CAWKLS010000002.1, forward strand.
CACCTCAGTTTCCTGCAGGCCATTCGCCAGCAGCGTGCTGCCGGTCTGCACGAGATCGACGATCAAGCGGGACAGGCCGAGGCCGGGCGCCAGTTCCATCGCGCCGTTGAGGTGCACGATCTCCGCCTGCACCCCGCGCGCGGCGTAGTGCCGGCGGGCGATGTTCGGGTACTTCGTCGCGACCCGAACGCGAGACCAGGTCGCGGGATCATCGCAGCCGACGGTCGCCGCGGGCTCGGCGACACTCACCCGGCACTGCCCGATGCCGAGGTCGAGCGGCGCATAGATCTCCGGATAGTCGAACTCCATCAGCACGTCTGCGCCGCAGATGCCGATGTGGGCGGCGCCGAACGCCACGAAGGTCGCAACGTCGAACGGGCGGACCCGCACGACGTCGAGCGCCGGGTCGTTGGTCGGAAAGCGCAGGCGCCGGCTGTCCTCGTCGGCGTAGTCTGCGGCCGGGCGCACCCCGGCGCGCTCCAGCAGCGGCGCGCACTCTGCGAGGATGCGGCCCTTGGGCAGCGCCAGGATGATGGGAAGCTGGGCTTCCGGCGCGAGGGATGCGGCCGGAAAGGGGGCGGTCATGCGGGCTCCTGGCCATAGGGGATGTCGCGTGCGGGACGCGTAGCCTGCCGCCGTCTAGCACCCGGCGTCCGCAGCCGGAACCCTTAACCGTGGATGCGTTCTATGTCCGCACCGCACGCCGCGAGCTTTTGCTCCAGCGCCTCATAGCCGCGGTCGAGGTGATAGACGCGGTTCACGATCGTGTCGCCCCGCGCCGCCAGCCCCGCCAGCACCAGCGAGACCGAGGCGCGCAGGTCCGTCGCCATAACCGGGGCGCCCGAGAGCCCGCGCACGCCGCGCACGATGGCGCTGGAGCCGTGCACGTTGATGTTGGCGCCCATGCGGTTCAGCTCGGGCACGTGCATGAAGCGGTTCTCGAAGATCGTCTCGGTCACCATGGCGGCGCCCTCGGCGACCGACATCAGCGCCATGAACTGCGCCTGCATGTCGGTCGGGAAGCCCGGATAGGGCTCGGTCATCGCGTCGGCGCCGCGCAGGCCGTTCCGGCGGCGGACCACGAGCGCGCCGTCCCGCTCGGTCATCTCGACGCCTGCGGTCCGCAGCGCCGCCGCGACGGCGCCGAGATGGGCGAGCTGTCCGCCCAGCAGCCGGACCTCGCCGCCGGTGATGGCGGCGGCGCAGGCGTAGGTGCCGGTCTCGATGCGGTCGCTGACGATCGGGTGCTCGGCGCCGTGCAGCCGCGGGACGCCCTCCACCACGAGCTTGTCGGAGCCGACGCCCTCGATTCGGGCCCCCATGGCGATCAGGCAGGCGGCGAGGTCGCCGATTTCCGGCTCGCGCGCCGCATTGGCGATCTCGGTGCGGCCATCGGCGAGGGTCGCAGCCATCAGCAGGTTCTCGGTGGCGCCGACGGAGGCGAAGGGCAGCACGATCACCGCCCCGCGCAGCCCGCCCGGCACGGCCGCGTGCACATAGCCGCCCTCGAGCCGGATCACCGCTCCCATCTGCTCCAGGCCCTTCAAGTGCAGATCGACCGGGCGTGTGCCGATGGCGCAGCCGCCGGGGAGCGAGACCCGCGCCTCCCGCACCCGCGCCAGCAGAGGGCCGAGCACCAGGATCGAGGCGCGCATCTTGCGCACGATCTCATAGGGCGCTTCGGTGTTGTCGATGGGGCCGCCGATCGACAATGCCCGCCCGTCCGGCTCGACGGCGACGCCGTGCTGGGCGATCAGCGCCGACATGGTGGCGATGTCGGCCAGGCGCGGCACGTTGCCGAGCAGCAGGCGGTCGTCAGTCAGCATCCCGGCGGTCATGAGCGGCAGGGCCGCGTTCTTGGCGCCGCCGATCTGCAGGTCGCCATGCAGCGGCCGGCCGCCGCGGATTCGAATACGGTCCATGCGGCGTTCCCTTACATCCGTGGCAGCGAGACACCGCGCTGGCGCATATATTTGCCCGCCCGGTCGGCATAGCTGATTTCGGGCGGGCTCGATCCCTGCAGGAACAAGAACTGGCAGATGCCCTCATGCGCGTGGATGCGGGCGGGCAGCGGCGTGGTGTTGCTGATCTCGATCGTGACCTGACCCTCCCATTCCGGCTCCAGCGGCGTCACGTTCACGATAATGCCGCAGCGGGCGTAGGTGCTTTTGCCGAGGCAGATCACCAGGATGTCGCGCGGGATGCGGAAATACTCGACGGTGTGGGCGAGGACGAAGGAGTTCGGCGGGATGGTGCAGGTGGGCCCGATGCGGGTGACGAAGCTGTCCGGGCTGAACGCTTTCGGATCGACGACGGCGCTGTCAACGTTGGTGAACACCTTGAACTCGTCGGCGACACGGGCGTCGTAGCCGTAGCTTGACAGGCCGTAGCTGATGACGCCGTCCCGCCGCTGAGATTCGACGAACGGGTCGATCATGGCGTGGTCCTGCGCCATGCGGCGTATCCAATGGTCGGGCATCACGGACATGGTCGCACCTGGTGGCTGCTCGTTTCGTCTAGCGCGGACGGCGCTGGGCGGCAAACGTCAGGTGGATTTGGGATCGGGCGGCTCGGCCCGGGCGCGTGATTGCTGCTTGCGGCGGCGCAGGTTCTCTCGCAGGGCGTCGGCTTCGCGTTTTAAGCGGGCGTCCTGCTTGGATTCGGGGCGGGGTGGAGTAGCGTTGGGCTGGGGCGTTTTGGTCATGGCAGCAGGGGATGCCGGTCTTCTAGCAGCGTCAAGCGTTTGCGGACCATACGCCTTGGTCGCGAAGAGGCTTGCGAGGTGGGTAACCGGGTTGGATCGGATTTTCCGATCCGCGCCGCGGCCCAGCCAGGTCGGCTACCTGGCTGGACGTTGCGTCAGGCGCGGCTGGCCCGGCGACGGACGTAGCCCAAGCCAACAAGCCCGGCTCCGAGCAGCGCCATGCTCGCGGGTTCCGGAACTTCCGTATGGCTGAGGGATGTCAGCAGCACGTTTTCAGAGTAAGCCTCCACAATGAGATAGCGGCTATTTGGGACGCCAAGTTCCTTGAGGTTCGGGTAGTCGGTGGTGCCGATAATAAAATTGCTGAACGCCAACTCGTTGGTCGGCAGCGTGGCACTCGTGCTAAAGCCGACGCGCCAGCTTTCACCGCTCTGTACGGAGCCGAAGCCAATCATAAGGTCTTGGCCCATGAGCGCGCTGACGTCGAGTACAATGGCCTGGCTGCCGGCGGGCGCATTGATCTCATTATCGTCGGTTTTATAGAGGCCCAGCCCGGTTTCGTCGCCCGCGCCGCTTTTGCCAAAAAGATTGGCCGCTGTAAGGGCATGGTGATCGACGGGCCCAGATCCTTTGTAGCCGTAAGCGGTAATCGGGCCATAGACTTGGCTGATGCCCAGCATTCCAGTTGGGGTTGCGAAGCTGATCGCGGTCGCATTGGCGGAGCCGATGGTGAGTACTGCTAGGCCGGCAACAAGCATCGTAGCCGCAAGAAGATTTTTCACGTCGAAACTTTCCATTTCGGCTGCCTGTCCACACAATATGGTTTGGTAAGCCTAATGAGTATTACGCAACGTCTATGCCAGGGAGTAAAAACAAAGGCTTAAGGGAACAAGCATCGAAGTAATGCCTTAATCAGTAAAGATCTATTTACTGTCGGCATTAATCATTCAGATAAGCATTTGCATAGAACTTCGAAACACCCCGGCGTAAATTAAATTAGCTAACTAATACTAAGTTTCATTTTCGGCAGTCTGAAATTGAAGCGCCTGGCCAGCACGCCAGTCAGCGCCGGGTCGCTACGCCGTCATGAAATCATCGGCCGGCAGCAGCCCCGGCGGGCCGTTGTGCCGTAATGGCGGCACCAGTTCGGCCAGCCGTTGCGGGTCATGCAGCGTCACCGTCTTGCCGCTCGTCGATAGCAGCTTGCGGGCGCGCAACCGGCCGAGCACCCGGTTCACGTGGATGACGTGCAGGCCCAGCACGTCCGCCATCTCCTGCTGCGTCAATTCCAGGACGAAGGTCGGCCCGGAGGCGAGGCCGCATTGCTGCAAGCGGCTGTACAGCGACATCAGCAGTCCGGCCGTGCGCTCCTCTGCATCGAACTGCCCGAGGCGGACCAGCCAATCTTCCGTCGCAGCTTTCTCGGCCAGGATGATCTGGAACAACTGACGGCGGAATTCTGGCAGGAGTTCAAAGGCACTGGTCAGGTCGGTGGAGGACAGCGCGAAGTAGGTCAGCGCTGTCGCGGTCTGCACCGACGCCTGGGTCGGCTGGTCGAACAACGTCTCGAGTCCGAATGTGTCGCCGGGCAGCATGATGTTGAGGATCTGCCGGCGGCCGTCATGCAGCGTGCGGTATCGATACGCCCATCCGGAGGCGATGATGCGGACGCGGACGCCGGAGTCGCCGGCACGGGCCATCGAGGTGTTGCGCGGGGCAAACCGCTGCTCGACCCGCAGTACGTCCGTGGAAGGCCAGCCCGGTCCTACAGTTTCAATATCAAACAACCCATCCTCCACAAACAAACCGGCTCAGAGGGATCGGGCGCGTCAAACCATCCGGTGGTTTGTGCCGGGAGGCTGTCCGCGCGCCGATCCGTCGCTGGAACGTTCGTTATTACGCTATTAGTCTCAACTTTTAGCAAGCATTCGTTTACGAAACAAAAAATTAGCGGTCACGAAAGGGTGTGGTTTGAAAATCACCCTGGTCGGCCACACGCAAACCGCCAAAGATCACAACCGATAGCCACTAAGGGTTGTAGTGTCGTTGACCCTCTGTTTACGGACCCGGGCACGATACCCGCCTCGCGTCTGGCACGCCTCCCTATCCAGCGTCCTTCAGACGTTCATTGTCGATCCGGACCGAGCAATCTTTCCGGCCCGGGGCTTGCGTCTGCCGGCCCGAACCCGTAGGAACTCCCCGCGAACGAAGGCGCTAATGCTGTTGTAGCTCAGTGGTAGAGCACTCCCTTGGTAAGGGAGAGGTCGAGAGTTCAATCCCCTCCAACAGCACCAGCCATCGTTCAGACCTTCTTCGGACGGTCCCCCAGCATCGCTGCAAGCGTCGGCTCGATCGCCTCGGCAATACGCGCCTGGGCCTGCGCCGTCGGGTGCAGCGGCGGATCCGGCGGGTCGAGCTGATCGTCATAGAACTGCGTCCGGTCCACCTGGCCGTCCTGCAGGAACAAGGCCGCCAAATCCATGAAGGTGATCCGGCCTAGTCCTGCCTGCTCGGCGCTCTCGTCGCCGCCAGGCGCGTAGCGCGCCGCCAGCTCGCGGTTGACCCGCTGGCTGGTTTTCGTCACGTATTTTGACCGCACGCTCGGCAGGATGCCCAGCAGCAGCACGTGCGTGGCCGGCAGACGCCGGTGCAGCTCGTCCACCACTGCCACAATGCCGGCGACCGTCTGCGGCGCGCTCCAGCGGACGCGCCCCAAGTTATTGGCGCCGATCAGCACCACGGCCGCCTTCGGATGGATGTCGTCCAGCTCGCCGTTCTGCATGCGCCACAGCAAATGCGCAGTGTTGTCGCCGCGGAAACCCAGGTTCACCGCATTCCGGTCGCCATAAAAGCGCTGCCATACCGGCGCGAAGTCCTGCCAGTCCGGCGGCCCCTGCTTCTCCCAGTCCTGGGTGATGCTGTCGCCGAGCCAAACCAGGTCAACCCGGCGGTCCCTTAGCTCGGCAAGCTTCTCTTGATGCCGCTTGCGCCACCATGCGGTGTCCAGACGCGAGAGCGGCAGCGCTGCGACCGGGATGCGCTCGGCGCCCGCCAGCAGCGTCACGGCCCCAGCGAGCGCCAGCCGGCGGGTCAGCATGATAGCACGGTCAGCATGATAGCATGGGGGGAAATATTGGGATTGGCGGACTGCGCCATGGCAAGCTCCAGCGTGGCCACGGCACTCGGCGCCGGGTGCGGCATTATGGGTTCGATGGCTGAAATGAGCGACCCCGTTTTCTGCGACCTGTCTTGCCGTTGGGCGGCCGGGGAGGCAGGCTGCGGGCTTGATGGAGGTGCAAATGGCAAGCTTGTTCGATCTCTCCGGTCAGGTCGCGATCATCACCGGCTCCAGCAAAGGCATCGGCCGCGCCATCGCCGAGCGCATGGCCGAGCACGGCGCGCGCGTGGTCGTCAGCAGCCGCAAGGCGGAGGGATGCGAGGCGGTCGCGGACGTCATCCGGGGCCGCGGCGGCGAGGCGCTGGTCGTGCCCTGCAACATCGGCCGCAAAGAGGAGCTGCAGGCGCTCGTGGACCGCACCATGGCCGAGTGGGGCCGCGTCGATGCGCTGGTATGCAACGCGGCCGTGAACCCGTATTTCGGGCCGCAGATCGCCATCCCTGACGATGCGTGGGATCGCATCATGGGCACCAACATCCGCAGCAACCACTGGCTGGCCAACATGGTGCTGCCGGGCATGGCGGAGCGTGGGGACGGGTCGGTCACCATCGTCTCGTCGATCGCCGGGCTGCGCGGCTCGACGACGCTCGGGGCATACGGGATCAGCAAGGCGGCGGACATGCAGCTGGTGCGCAACCTCGCGGTCGAGTGGGGCGGGCGCGGCATCCGCGCCAACTGCATCGCGCCCGGCCTAGTCCGCACCGATTTCGCCCGGGCGCTTTGGGAGGACCCGGCCAATCTCAAGAAGCGCACGCGGGACACGCCGCTAGGCCGCATCGGCGAGCCGGACGAGATCGCAGGAGCTGCGGTGTTCCTGGCGGCTGCTTCCGGCCGGTTCATGACGGGCCAGACCATTGTCATCGACGGCGGTGTTTTGGCGGGCGCGCCGGCGCTGGAGGAGGATTAGCCAGCAAAGGGATGGAGGTCCAAGGCCTCCCACGGGCCGCCGAGATAGCGCCAGAGCAGCAGTCCCTCGGCGCGCACGGTGAATGGCGTGAATGCAGCCTGCAGGTTCTGCTGCAGGGCGCGCGCGGCCTCCGGGGTCGCCTTGTTCTGGATCGTGACGTGCGGGCGGTAGCCCTGCCGGTCTTGCGGCGTTAGCCAGTCGTGCCAGGCCCTGGACAAATCAGCATGCAATCCGGTGAGCTCCGGCGCCTGCAGCGCGTAGGTGACGCCGCGGCCCAGGAAGCGCAGCCCGGACGTTGCGACCGGGAACGGCGGCGTTGCGGCGCATCGCTGCTCCAACGTTTTCTGAATCGCAGTAATCTCTGGCCCCGGCAGATGGTGGAACAATGTGACATGTGCTGGGATCAAGTTGCGATCGGACGGGAAATGCAGCGTGCGCAAGCGCTCAAAACGCGCCTGGTCATCGGAGTGCAGCGCCAGCGTCAGAATGAGCGGCGCTTCGCTCACGCACGCCGCCGATGACGCGGGAGCAGCTCGTGGCGCGCTGGCTCGACCTGACGCGCCGCGTCCTGCCAGGCATGGCCCCGGCGGCGCGCTGGCCCATCCGCTTCGACCACTGTTTTATGCGGGTCTGCCTGGACCACGCGATCGGCCAACCCTGGCACGAGCGGGTGCGCCGCCCGGCGATCCGCCACCTCGGCGACGACCAGCTGCGCCGGGCGATCGCCCTGGCCGAGCGCATCGCCGCCAACCCTGCCGTGCTGCCGGGCTTGAACGAGCAAAGCCTCGCGTGGCGCCTGGCGAGCCGCCATCCCTAGCGCCGGGGCCGGGCAGGGGTGCGGGCCGGCACACTCGGCGGCGCTTTGGCATTGGCCAGCAGACCCGCACAAGCTCCATCCTCGCCGGTGCCCAACTGGATCGTCGGCAACAGCGCACCCAGTGGTGTCAGCAGGATACCCAAGCCCACCGCGGCACCGGCGCGCGCGCCGACTACGGCAAGGTCCGGCAGCACGCTGGGTTTGGCGAACGTTCCGGTGATATCGACCGGCGCCGGAAGCGAGCCGATACTGAAGTGCTTGCTCTCGGTCTCGAGCACCAGCTTCAGCGTCTCGTCCCGCAGGTTGATGTTCCCCTTACCGCCAACCCGCGCCTCGTCGGTGTCCAGCAACAGGGTGCGCGCGTCCACCACGCCCTGCTGCAGCACAAAATCTGTGATCAGGCACTGGATGTTGGCGCGGTTCGGCACGCCCAGCGCTGACAGCACCGCGTTGCCAAACTGCAGGCCGGAAAGATCGACCAGCAGCGCGCTGAGATTGCCGCCGGATCCCATGTACAGCTTCAGCTCGCCGTTGCCGTGCCCCAGGATGTCCGCCATCGACTTGCCGGTCCCGTCGATCACCGCGCGACCACCGATCGCCCCGGCGCCACGCGCTGCGCCCGTAGCGGCCAGCAGCTTGTCCACGTCCACGCGCTGAAAATCGATGGTGGTCTTGGCGTGCACCTCTTGGCCCGATTCGGCCAGCTTGATGTCCGAAACGATCTGGCCGCGGCCGATGCCGAAGCTCAGCGGCGCCAGCGACACCGCGCCGTCCACGATATCGAGGTCCGCCCGCATGTTGTCGAGCGGCTGCGATCGGCCCTGGATGCGGCCGGCGCGATATTTCAGGTGGACGTCGGCGACGGTCAGCTTCGGAAGGTTGATGGGATCGCTGGGCAGCACCCGCCCGTTGGACGCCGCGGCGCGCTTCGTGCCCTTGCTGGAATCGCCGGGCTCGGCGCCGATGAAGCCGCCGAGGTCCTTCAAATCGATGAGCTTCGATTGCAGCTCGGCGGTCAGCACCGGGCGCTGCGGTTTGGTGTCCACCTGAAGGTCTCCCGCAAGATCACTGCTGCCGAACTTGCCGGTCGCGCCGGTGAATTTTACGAAGCCCGCGGCATAGTCCAGGCTGCCGGTAATTCGGTAGGGAGGCGTCTTCGGGATGGCGACCCCGGTCAGCGGCAGGAGCAGCGACATGTCCGGCCCCGCCAGATCCAGTTTTAGATCGGCGCCGGCGAAGGCCAGAGGGTCCTTGATCGTGCCGGCCACCGACACCTTGGTCGGTCCGTTCGCCACTTGCAGATCTACGGGATAGGGCTGCGATTCGTCGCGCAAAGACAGCAGCGCGCCGCCGGTGAACTGCGCGTTGATGGGCTGCGCGGCGTAGGTGCCCTGGGCGGATGCGACGATCTGGCTGGGCTGGCCGGCCAAGTCCTTGGTCGCCACATCCACATTGAAATCAGATTTAAGCTTGGCCATCACGACGTGCGCGTGGCCGTCGCTGATGCGCAGATTGCCGATCTTGGGACCCGGACCGCTGCTGCCGGTACTGGCAAGCGTCCAGTTGGCCCGGCCATCCGCCAGCTGCTGGGCATCGACCTGCGGACGATCGACGGCGATGTCCGGGATGACGATCTGTCGTGCCCTGATGTAGGCCATAGCGTCCACATCGAAGCTCAGCCGGTCCGCAGTGGCGAAGTTGCCGCCTCCGGGCCAACCCTCGGGGTTGCCGATGGTGATCCCGTCAGCCTCGATATGCGGCACCCGGCCGAGCCGTACGTGTAGATGCGTGACCGTCACTGGACGTCCGAGCGCCTTTGAGGCCTGGGAATTGACCACCGGGATCAGCCAATCCCAACGAAACACCGCGGCGGTCACGGCGAGGACGAGTGCCAAACCTCCTATGACGAACGGCCAGCGGCGGCGTTTTGTTTCGGACATGCGGACACAACGATGCGCGGAGCCATCGGTTTCCCGCTCCGCGGGTCGGCGGTTTCCCGCTCCGCGGGTTGGCGGTTTCCCACTCCGCCGGTTGAGGGTTTTCCGCCCCTTGGATGGCGGTCTCCGTTCCGCGGGTTGCCCGATCCACCGCGGCCCGCCATCCTACGGCCATTCCGCTGCGACAGGGACCCTATCGATGATCCACGAACTCCGCGTCTATCGCTGCCTGCCCGGACGGCTGCCCAACTTGCTGGCGCGGTTCGAGAATACCACCCTCGCCATCTGGGCCCGTCACGGCATTCGCCCGGCTGGGTTCTGGACCACGCTGATCGGCCCGTCGAACCAGGAGCTGACCTATTTGCTGGCCTGGGAGAGCCTCGCCGAACGCGAGGCGAAGTGGACTGCTTTCCAGTCCGACCCAGAGTGGATCAGCAAGCGGGCGGAGTCTGAGCGCGACGGGCAGATCGTCGGCAACATCGTGAGCTCGCTGCTGCAGCCCACCGCGTTCTCCACCGTGAAGTAGCGATCATGCCCGAGCTCCAGGCCGCCATCATCCCGGTCACGCCGTTCCAGCAGAATTGCGTGCTGATCTGGGACGATGCCAGCAAGCAGGCATGGGTCATCGACCCGGGCGGCAACGTGCCGCGCATCCAGGAGGCGATCGCCACCCTGGGCCTCAAGGTCGAGCGCATCCTGCTGACCCACGGCCATATCGACCACGCTGGCGGCGCGGCCGAGCTGCGGGAAACGCTGAATGTGCCGCTGGAGGGTCCGGACGAGCGCGACGCCTTCCTGCTGGACGGCTTGGCGGAGCAGGGCAAGGCTTACGGCATGGCAGAGGCGCGCAACGTCCGCCCGGACCGCTGGCTGGTGGAGGGCGACGCGGTCACGCTGGGGACGCACCGGTTCGACGTGCTGCACTGTCCCGGGCACACGCCGGGCCATTTGGTTTTCGTGAACAAGGTTTCGCGTTTTGCCCTGGTGGGCGACGTGCTGTTCCGTGGCTCGGTCGGGCGGACGGATTTCCCCTATGGCGACCCGGACGCGCTGCTGGCGTCGATCCGCGGCAAGCTGCTGCCGCTGGGGGACGACGTTTCGTTCATCTGTGGCCACGGCCCGGGCTCGACCATCGCCGTGGAACGTCGGGCCAACCCGTTCGTGGCGGAGAAGCTTGGTTAGCGATCCAAGCTGGGCTGCCACCAAAGCTTCACAGGGCAGGGCACCCCAGGTCAGGTAAGCCGCGTCGGTGAAGCGACGAGGTTCCATGCCAGCAAGATCAGACGTGTTCGATGCGCCGCAGCGGCCCGGCTCCGGCATGGCGCTATTCCTCGCGCGCTGGCTGGCCAATCCGCTGCAGATGGGCTCGGTGGTGCCGTCCTCGCCCGCGCTGTGCCGGCGGGTCATGCAGCAAGTGCGGCGCGGACCAGATGAGTGGGTGCTGGAGCTTGGCGCAGGGACTGGAGTGGTGTCGCGCGCCCTGCTGGCCGGCGGCGTGCCGCCCGAGCGCCTGACGGTGCTGGAGATCGTGCCCGACATGGCGGAGCACCTGCGCCAGCGCCTCCACAGCGTCGAGGTGATCGAGGGCGACGCCCGCGCGCTGCCGGAGCTGATCCCGCGCATCCGGCACGGGCGGATCGGCACGGTGATCTGCGGCATCCCCATGGTGCTGCTGCCTTTGGTGGAACAGCGCCGCTTCATCGAGGCGATCGACGCGGTGGCGCCGGGGCGTGGGTTTCTGCATTACAGCTATTGCGCCACCTCGCCGCTCCCGCACCGCAAGCACCGTCTGGCGGCGAAGCGCGAGGCCTGGACGCCGCTCAATGTCCCGCCCGCGAGCGTATGGCGCTATACGCCGGTCGCGGGGGTATGAAGCCAAGCTTACGCAGTGGTCAGCAATCGTTGCGGGCGGCGGCTGCGTGCGATGTTGAACAGGCTGAAGGTGCCCCGGACATAGTTGGAAACCCCCTCCAGCCCTTGCAGGTATTCCTCCAGCGCTGGGGTCAGCGCCGCCTTGACCAGCCTGGTCTTACGGCTGGGGTCCATGGTCTCGAAGCGCACGACGAACCATGGATCGCCGCGCTTCAGCAGCAGGTCCTTGGTGGTGTCATGCCATTCGAACGCCCACATCAGGGTGCGCGGCCATACGTCGATGGGATAGCGCCCACCGACGAGGACGCCGGGCCACGGATTGGGGCAATAGGCGTGGACCGGGGGTAACTGGGTCAGCCAGACTGGCTCGTCGGCCAGGAACAAATAGGGCGTGATGACCTGCAGGACCGGCCGTTCGGGATGACGCCACTCGCGTTCGTCAACCAGCTGCAGCATCTGCCCGAGATGACGGGCGCGGATCGGCGACGCATCACCGAGGGCATTCTCCAGCTTGGCCCGGCCTTGGGCATCGCGCTGGAAGCGGATGCGGGCATCGATCGGGCATGTGACCTCGATCAGCCTGGAGTTGTGGTCGAGCACCGCCGGGCAGATGCTCACGGCCTTGGCGTGCGTGGCGCGCGGCCCCTTGTTCAGCACCGGCTGCGGCGCGTCCCAGATGAAGCTTGCCTTGGCTTGGCGCAGGAGCCAGCCGACTTCGACGACCCGGCCACGCGGGACAGCTCCGCGCCATGCATCGGTCCAGCGGCGCCAAACGGCGCGGGATGCGCTTCTGGCCTGCCTCCACAATTGCGGTCCGGGGTGAGGCATCCTTGCCGTGGGCGGGGGAAGCGCTTCCAAGGGTTTTGTCCGTAATGACGGCCCCATTCCATCGCAAGTCTATTAGTAAAACGCAATGAAATTGATGGCGGCCAACCTAGTTCGTTTTGCCATAGTATTAAAATCCGTGATGCGCCATCATGGTCGCTGGAGCTGTGCGGTGGAACCGGTTCATGCAACTTCCCCTCTTCCATCCGGGCGATCCGGCACCCTGGTTCGTCGCTCGCAGCACGGCCCACCCGCAATACCGCTTCGATACCAGCGCCGGGCGCTATATCGTGCTGTGCTTTTTGGGTTCGGCCGGCGATGCCGCAGCCGCCACGGCGCTGAATGCCGCGCTGCAGGAGCATCGCGGCCTGTTTGACGATGCCAATGCCTGCCTGTTTGGCGTCAGCACCGACCCCGAGGACGAGCGCCTGGGACGCCTCACACAATCGGCCGGGATACGGCTCATCTGGGATTTCGACCAAGCCGTCAGCCGATTGTATGGCGCGGTGAAAAGCGGTGACCCGGCGCAATACACGCGGTTCTGGCTGGTGCTGGACCCCATGCTGCGGGTGCTGCGCCTGGCACCGCTCGATCAGGCTCAGGCGGTGATGGCGTTTGTGGGCGGGCTGCCGCCAGCCGCGCTCCACGCCGGAGCCACGCTGCCGGCCCCGCTGCTCGTGCTGCCGCGCGTGTTTGAACCGAGCTTCTGCCGGCACCTGATCGGCCTCTATGAGGCGCAGGGCGGCGAAGACAGCGGCTTCATGCTGGAGGTGGACGGGCGCACGACCCAACACCAGGACGCGTTGTTCAAACGCCGTCGCGACCACGCGATCCAGCACGAGCCGACGCGGGTTGCCATGCGGGAGCGTATCGAGCGCCGGTTGGTGCCGGAGATCTGGAAAGCCTTCCAGTTCAGCGCGACCCGCGTGGAGCGGTTCATCGTCGCCTGCTACGCTGCTGCTGAGGGCGGGCATTTTCAGGCGCACCGCGACAATACGACCCCTGGCACGGCGCACCGCCGCTTCGCCGTTACGATCAATCTCAATGGGGACTATGACGGCGGCGACCTGCGGTTTCCGGAGTTTGGGCCGCGTCGATACCGGGGACCCGTGGGTGGCGCCGTCGTCTTTTCATGCGCATTGCTGCACGAGGTCACGCCAGTGACGCGGGGCGTGCGCTACGCCACCTTGCCGTTCCTCTACGATGAGGGGGCCTTTGAAGCATCCGGTTAGGGCTGAGGGCGGGGTGCGCGGCCTGGGCTGCAAGTGCAGGCCGCGCGCCTCTGCTTAGCCAGGATCGCCAATCAGCTCGGCTGCAGCGATGCCTGCCAGGCCGGCGGCCTCGTCATTATCTGACGTATCGCCGGACAGCCCGACCGCACCCAGCAATGCCCCGGCAGCGTCGCGTATCAGGATGCCGCCCGCCACCGGGATCAGCGCGCCCCCCGCCACATGGCTGACGGCGGCGATGAAATATGGCTGGTCGGCGGCGCGCTTGGCGATCGCGCGCGACCCCATGCCCAGAGAAAGTGCGCCATGTGCCTTGCCGTGCGCGATCTCGGCGCGCTTCAGGCTGACGCCATCCTCGGCCGCCAGCGCTTTATAGACGCCGCGTGCATCGAGGACGGCCACGACCATCGGCTTCAACGCCCGGCGGCGGGCCTCGGCCAGGGCGGCGGTGACGATGCTTTGGGCTTCGATCAGAGTCAGGTCAGGCATGGGATTTCCTTGGAACAGCGCGCCATGTCCCATCCTATGAGCCACACTGCAAGGCGTTACGGCAGCCCTAGCGCATCACGAAGCTCACGCTGCGCGGCGGCGCTGTCGGCGATAAAGGCCGGGTCGTTGAACAGCACCGCCGCGACCGCCGTGCCGGCGTTCATGCCGCCCAGGATGTCCGACCGGAAATGCACCCCAGCGATCACCCGGCTCTCGGCATAGTCGGCCGCTCGGGCGAACAACGCCGCGCGCCGCTCCGGCAGCATGGCGGCCAGCACGATGGCATTGAGCCGGCTGCGGGTCGCGTGCCCGGATGGAAAGCTGCCGCCGCGCGACGGCGGGGCGGCCGGATGCAGGGCAGCGTTGACCTGATAGGGCCGGGACCGGGCGTAGGCGCGCTTGACCGGGCTGGTCGTGACATCCTCGGTCTCGGCGATGCGGTCGAACAGCGCGCTGCAGAGCGGCGTCCGCCCGGGGGTGAATGCCGGACCCAAGGCCGCGCCGAACATGTCATACACGCTCTCCGCCACGTCGGCCCGGGCCTGGGCCGCACGTGCGTCAGTACGGGTTGCCTCAAACGCCACGACCTCGGCCATCTCCGCGGCAGCCTGCGCCGAGTTCCCCAGCCGGCGGCGGCGGCAACAGACGCATGAGATCAACCTGGCCGGCGGTCAGATACGGCTCCGACGCCCAGGCTGGAGCACCCAGCAGCGCCAGGGTGATCAGCAGCCCCAGAGTCTTCGGCAGCCCCGGAGTCTTCAGCAGCCCCGGAGTCTTCAGCAGTGGATGTCGTGCAGGCATGTCTGGCTGCTTTCCTATGCCGGGCCAACCCGCGTCTGCCAATCGGCGAGCACGTCGGCGATGGTCTGCTCCCAGGCGATCGCTGGCGCCCAGCCCAAAAGCCGCTGGGCCAAGCCGGCGTCGCCGGCCGCGAGTGGAATATCCGTCGGGCGAAGACGGCCGGCATCGGTGACGATCTCCGCCTGCACGCCGGCCGCGGTCATCAGTGCCGCCAGTATGTCGCCGACCCGGCGCGGCTGGCCCGATGCGAGGTTCAGGATCGTGCCCGGCGTCAGCGTGTCCGATCGGGCCAGGCACGCCGCATAGGCCGCGCAGACGTCGCGCACGTCCAGGAAGTCGCGCATGGAGTCGAGCGCGCCCACCCGCAGCACCGGCGGCTGCAGCCCGGCGGCGACGCGCGCGACCTGCTCGGCGAAGGCCGCGACGACGAACTCGGGCGCCTGGCCGGGCCCGGTGTGGTTGAATGGCCGGACGCGGATGACGCGCAGGCCCTCAGCCGCCATGGCGCCCAGCGCCAGATCGGCCGCCGCCTTGGTCGCGGCATAGGTGTTGAGCGGCGCTGGCAACGCATCCTCGTTCAACGGCACGCCCGCGCGGAACGACGCGCCATAGATGTCGGCGCTGGACACGAACAGCAGCACGCAGCCCGGCGCCCGGTGCAGGACCGCGCGCGCGATGTTCAGGGTGCCCTTGAGGTTCACCTGCCAGGCATGGCCGGGATCGAGCCGAGCCGCTGGGATCGCAGCGACGGCCGCGAGGTGGACGACGGCATCTGGCCGCGCGGCGTCAATGGCCGCATCGACGGTGGCCGCGTCGGTGATCTCGAACGGCGCGACATGCAGCGCAGCGTCCGGGAACGCCGTCCTCAGCGCCGGCAGCAGATGCCGCCCGACAAAACCGCCGGCCCCGGTCACCAGGATGCGGCGGGGCGGCATCGCCTATCGCGCCATGCGTGCCCGGTGCCGGGCGAGGTCGGCGTCCACCATCTCTGCCACCATCGCGTCCAGCGATACCTCCGGGGTCCAGCCAAGCCGCTGCCGCGCCTTGCTGGCGTCGCCCAGCAGCACATCGACCTCGGCCGGCCGCATGAAGCGCGGCTCCACGCTGACGTGGTCCTCGTAATTCAGGCCGACATGGGCGAACGCCGTGCGGCACAGGTCGCGTATGCTGGTCGTGACGCCGGTGGCGATCACGTAGTCGTCCGCCTGATCCTGCTGCAGCATCAGATGCATCGCCCGCACATAGTCGCGCGCATGGCCCCAGTCACGCTTGGCCTCGAGGTTGCCCAGCGGCAGCGTCGTCGCCAGGCCGAGCTTGATGCGCGCCACCCCGTCCGTCACCTTGCGGGTCACGAACTCGATGCCGCGCAGCGGGCTTTCATGGTTGAACAGGATGCCGCTGCTGGCGTGCAGGCCGAAGCTCTCGCGGTAGTTCACCGTCATCCAATGCGCATACAGCTTCGCAACGCCATAGGGGCTGCGCGGGTAGAACGGCGTGCGCTCGGACTGCACGGGCTCCTGGATCAGGCCGAACATCTCGGAGGATGACGCCTGGTAGAACCGCGCCTCAGGCCGGATGATGCGCACCGCCTCCAGGATGTTGCCGGCGCCCAATGCGGTCACGGTCCCGGTCAGCAACGGCTGCTGCCACGATGCCGCGACAAAGCTTTGCGCCGCGAGGTTATAGACCTCGTCGGGTTTATGCGTCTGCAGGATGCGGATGAGGCTCGACAAATCGACGAGGTTGCCATCGACGAGCTGCACATGATCGAGCACGCCGAGCCAGCGGAGCCGCTCGCCGATGACGTCCGACGACGCCGAGCGGCGCATCAGGCCGACGACCTCGTAGCCTTTGCCAAGCAGATACTGGCTCAGATACGCGCCGTCCTGGCCGGTGATGCCGGTGATCAGGGCTGTGGGCATCGATGTCCTTGATGGTTAAGCGCGCCCATAGGTGTCCTCCATGCGCACGATGTCGTCCTCGCCGAGGTAGCTGCCCGACTGCACCTCGATCAAGGTCAGCGGGATGCGGCCCGGGTTGGCCAGGCGGTGCGTGCAGCCGAGCGGCAGATAGATGCTCTCATTTTCCCGCACCATCAGCTCGTCCGCGTCGCGGGTGACCATCGCGGTGCCGCTCACCACCACCCAGTGCTCCGCCCGATGGAAATGCTTTTGCAGCGAGAGCTTTTGGCCCGGCGCGACCACGATCCGCTTCACCTGGAAGCGGTCGCTGTGGATCAGGCTCTCGTAGAAGCCCCAGGGGCGATACGAGCGGTTATGCGCGACCGCCTCGTGCCGCCCGGCCTTGCGCAGGCGGTCCACCACGGTCTTGACGTCCTGCGCGCGGTCGCGGTGCATCGCCAGCACCGCGTCTCCGGTGACCACCACGACGACATCCTGCAACCCGACGACGGCGGTCAGCACGCCGTCGCTGCGGACGTAGCAGTTGTCCGAACCCTCCAGCAGCACGTCGCCCACGGTCGCGTTCCCAGCGGTGTCCTTCGCCGATTGCTCCCACAGCGCGTCCCAGCTGCCGACGTCGGACCAGCCGAGGTCGGCCGGCACCACGGCCGCCACCGTCGTTTGCTCGGCCACCGCGTAGTCGAGGCTGATGTTCGGGCAGGCTGCGAAGGCGGCGGGGTCCAGACGGGTAAAGTCGAGGTCGTGAACCCGGCCCGCGACCGCCTGCCGCACCGCCGCCAGCACGTCCGGTGCGTAGCGCTCCATCTCGGCCAGCAGAGTGGCAGCGGTGAAGACGAACATGCCGGAGTTCCACAAGTATCCGCCCGCGTCCACCAGCCGCGCCGCCGTCGCCGCGTCGGGCTTTTCCACAAATCGCGCGAGGTCGTGCACGCCGGGCGCATCGACGAGTTCCGGCCCGACCTCGATGTAACCGTAGGCGGTCTCGGCGCGGTGCGGCTGCATGCCGAACATCACGATACGTCCGGCGCGGGCTGCGACCGTCGCGCAGCTCAGCGCCGCGTGCAGCGCTTCGGTGCGCTGGATCGCTGCGTCGGCCGCCATCATCCACAGGACCGCTTCGGGGTCGGCCTCGGACGCCAGCAGCGCCGCCGCGGTGATCGCGGGGGCACTGTTGCGGCCCACTGGCTCCAGCACGATCTCGGCGTCGGCGATGCCTGCGGTGCGCAGCTGCTCGGCGATCAGGAAGCGGTGCTCCTGGTTGCAGACGACGATCGGGCGCGCGAAGCCGGGTCCGACGCCGCGCAGTACGGTGTCCTGCAGCATGGTATGATCGGACACCAGCGGCCAGAGCTGCTTTGGGAAGCTTTCGCGCGACACTGGCCAAAGCCGGGTGCCGGTGCCGCCGGACAGGATGACGGGAACGATGCTGGCGCCCGATGCGGCGGGAGACGCGGTCATGGATGCCTTGGGTGCGGGGGCGGGGTGTTCCGGCCATCCGTTACAGTCGCGTTGGCCTGGTGTCTAGTTGCCCTTGGACGCTTGGGTCCGCATGATGGCGTCTCAGAAGCGACGAGAGTCCAATGCGCCTACGACGCCGATGCTGCACGATGAACCGGGGTCGGCCCTGACGGCGCGGTCCTGCCCATGAAAGTCTGCGTGTTCGGCGCCGGCGCGATCGGCACCCACGTCGCGGGGCGATTGGCGAAGGGGGGCGCTGAGGTCTCGGTCATTGCCCGAGGCGAGCAGCTTGCGGCGTTTCAGGCTTATGGTCTGCGTGTGCACGCTGCGGATGGGGAGATCACCGCTCGGGTGGCCGCCAGCAAAGAAGCCTCAGCACTCGGGCCGCAGGATGTGGTGGTCGTCACTGTAAAGGCGCCTTCGCTGCCGTCGGTTGCGGCCGGGATCGGTCCGCTGATCGGTCCGGATACCGCGGTAGCCTTTGTCATGAACGGGATTCCCTGGTGGTACTTTTTCGGAGCCGGCGGCGTCCAGGACGGCCAGCATCTGCCCAAACTCGACCCCGGCAGCGCGCTGTGGCAGGCCGTAAACCCGGCCCGTGTGATCGGCGGGGTGGTCTACTCAGCCTGTACGGTCACGGCACCCGGCGTCGTGCATGTGGAAAACCAGCGCAGCCGGATCGTGTTGGGGGAGCCGGATGGCCGGATGTCGGAGCGTGCCGAGGCGCTGGCCGTAGTGCTTCGCAGTGGAGGGCTGCTGACGGATGTGACCGACCGGATTCGCGACACGATCTGGTCCAAGCTACTGTTAAACCTTGGCTCCGGCCCGCTCGCGGTGCTGACCGGCTGTGCCCCGGACCGGATTTTTGCCGAGCCGGCGTGCCGCGACGCGGTTCGGCGTATTCTGGTGGAGGGCGCCGCGATCGCCGCCGCGCTTGGCTGCCCGGTTCAGCCGAACGCCGACGGCCAGCTCGCCAATGGCGCAAAATCGCGGCACAAGCCCAGCATTTTACAGGATCTGGAACTGGGCCGGCCCATGGAGATTGAGGCGCTGTATGGCGTCCCGCTGGATTTCGCACGCACTCATGGCGTGCCGACGCCGACGCTGGATTTGTTGGTCGCAATGGTCCGGGCGCGGGCGCGGGAGTCTGGGCTGTATCCGGACTAGGACGGGTAAGCCTGGATCGTAGTAGCTCTGACCCTGTCAGAGCACAGCCTGCAACTTGTTTGAACGATCAATTTCGCCGTCCTGACCGGCGACGCGAGCGGGTTTTTAGGTGAATTTAGCTCGCTACCTTCCTCCGAGGTTGCCAGCGTGGGCTTCCGGTATGTCTGGCCTCAGAAATGCGGCGAGCGAAGCTAGGATATAGAATAATCAAATGCTGGTCATTGGGTCCTCAATCAAAAAACAGGGTTGCCTCACGCGCCTCATCGACGTGGTTAATCGAGAGGCGAACCTGCTTGAAGATCTTATAGGATTTAATCGAGGCCGGCTTGGACGAGGTTTCGACGTTCTGGTGCTGAAAGAGCGGTTGGTAGCAGGAGATTTTACGTTCTTTGGCTACACGTACATGTCCGGAGGAAGAACCGGACTTCCCAGCGACCACGATGTTCTTGAAAACGCGCGACCGGCGGTGCACGCCAACCTAATTAATTCCCTTGGCGAGGCAAGCGTCCAAAAACTTCAGCGGAGTTTTGCCGCCTCAATGGCCCTAACGGGTCACGAGCGTTACGTAAAGATTGTCCCCTTTATCGACCATGACGCAAATGTGGGTGCGGCTCATCAATATCCGGCCTCTAAGCTTGGTATCAGGCAGCTCAACCTGACCAAGATGAAATCCTTCTTCGTCGCTGCAAAGGTATCAGGAGCGATATGGGAACAGGCAAATAAGACGATTATCGACGTCGGGACGCGGCCCCGCTACGACCTGGCATACGCAGCAGACCCAAGAAAAAGAGTAATGGATTATCTCAGCACAGCCTAAACGCAAACCTGCACTAACAACATACCGTCGCCCATCTTTCAACAAATGGCATGAGGCGCGGTCTGGCCAAGCACCCAGCCCTCCCAATGCTGTATCCAGGAATCGTTCGGCGCCGCATCGGTGCGTCGTCCCGCCAGCACCTGCAGCACGCATAATACGCCGAGGACGCAGTCCATGCGGTCCTCGCCGGCGGCGTCCGCGCCGAAGCCCTCCGTCATCAGCCGGTCGAGCGCTGGGCTGGGAACGGTCGACAGCTTAGCCATTGCCTGGCGAATGGCCGGCACAAGTGCCAAGCGGTCGGTGTGACGACGTTTGCTGCCGCCCATGCAGAGGCCGAGCTGCCGCATCGCCTCGGCGGGGTAGGTCTCGGCGATCACCACCCGGCCCTCGGTCAGCAACGGCAATAATGTGCCGTTGAAGGGCCAGAGCGCCGGGGCGCGCGGCCCATCCAGAGCAGGCAGCAGCAGGTCGCGCCAGGCGGAGATCGCCGCCTTGCCGGTCTGGTTGGCGCCCAATGTCCAAAACAGCGGCGCGCCCGCCGGGCGATGCAGGGTGGCGACGTCGCAGGCGCGCGACAGGCCGGCCGCACTGTCCAGCCCGAGGGCCAACGCGTGCGAGAGCCGCGTCATGCCGCGTGTTCCGCGCATCGGGTAGAATGGCCGCGCCGGGCCGATCTCATCGAGCGTGCTGCAGACCGACAGGAACCCGGGCCGGTCCGCCAATCCGCGCAGGAACGCTGGGAAGTCCGGCGCCGGCTCACCGGCGAGATGGCGGGCCACAAACGCGCGCGGCAACCCGATCGGGAAATCGACGCCCAGGGCAACCGGTGCGCCCCGTGCCAAATTGGAAAGCCGAGCCAGCAACGTTGGCACGTTCCCGACCGGCTCCACCGCCAACGTCCAACCCGCAGCCTCCGGCAGCGCCAGGGCCAGCCATCGCTTGCCGGGATCGACGCTCCAGTCCGCGTGGGCGGCGATGACCCTCAGAGCGGCTTGTGCGCGCGGTCCAGCAGGCGCGAGATCAGGCCGGGCTTCTTCTTCGGCGGCGGGGCAACCGGCTTGGCCTCGGCGGCGGCGCGCTTTTGTTTCTCGTTCAGCCAGCTTTCCAGCGACTTGCCCGCCTTCGCGGCTCGTTTCTGTTCATACGCGCGCTGCGCGGGGGTAAGGGTCTTCAGGTCGGCCATTGCAGTCTCCTTACGCCAGTTGTGGCAGCGCCATGGCCCGCCTTCAAGATGCCTCGCCCCGGCGCCGCAGCAGCATGGCCGACAGCGCTCCCAGGCCCAGGTTGATGACGATCCCAGCCGCCGAGAGCAGCACCAGGGCCGCGAACATGCGCGGGATCTGCAGCCGGTAGCCGGCCTCCAGGATGCGGTAGGCGAGGCCCGACGCGAAGCCGCCCGACCCGGCCACGAACTCCGCCACCACGGCGCCCACCAGCGCCAGCCCGCCGGACACACGTAACCCCGCGAGGAACAGCGGCAGCGCCGCCGGCAGCCGCAGCAGCCACAGAGTCTGCCATCGCCCGGCGCCATTAAGCCGGAACAGATCGACGAGCTCCGAAGGCGCCGCCGCCAGCCCGGCAGCCGTGTTGGAGAACACCGGGAAGAACGCGACGATCGTGGCGCAGACCACCAGCGAGGTGAACGGGTCGCCGATCCAGATGATGATCAGCGGCGCGATGGCGACCACCGGTGTCACCTGCAGCACGACGGCCCAGGGAAGGATCGCGGCCCGGGCCCACACGCTGGCCGCCATCAGCCCGGCCATCACGACGCCGAGCACGCAGCTCGCAAGCAATGCCGCCGCGGTGACGATCAAGGTGGACAGCAGCGATCCCAGCAGCAGCGCCGGGTCGGCCAGGAAGGCGCGCAGGATCGCTATGGGACCTGGCAGGATATAGGGCGGAATGCCGCTGACCTGGACCGCGATCTGCCAAAGCAGCAGCGCCAGCGCGCCGAACAGCAGCGGCGCGGCCCTCATGCCGCGCGCGCCCGCTGCATGGCGTGGGTGATGTCGGCCACCAGCGCCGCGTAAGCTGGGTCGAGCCGGCGCTCCTCGGCGGGATCGAGGTCCGAGAGCACCTCGTGCACGATGCGGCCGGGACGGGGCGACATCAGCACGATGCGGCGCGCCAGGAACGCGGCCTCGTAGATGGAGTGCGTCACGAACACGACGCTGCAGCCGGCCTCGGCCTGCAACGTGAGCAGGTCTTCCTGCAGGGCGTGGCGGGTGAACTCATCCAGCGCGGCGAATGGCTCGTCCATCAGCAGGAGCTGCGGCCCAGCCACGAGGCTGCGGGCGATGGACACCCGCATGCGCATGCCGCCCGAAAGCTCGCGGGGACGTGCGCGCTCGAAGCCTGCCAGGCCGACGCGCGCCAGGGCGGCGGCGACGCGCGGGGCGGAAATGGACGCTGGCTCGCCGCGCAGCCGCAGCGGCAGGCGGACGTTGTCGGCGGCGCTGGCCCAGGGCAGCAGGGTGGCGTCCTGGAACACGAAGCCGACGCTGCCGGGCACGCCGGCGTCCCAGCGGACCGTGCCGGCGTCCGGCGTATCGAGCCCGGCGATCAGCCGCAGCAGGGTCGATTTGCCGCAGCCGGAGGGGCCCAGCAGCGCCACGAAATCCCCGGCGCCGACGCGCAGCGACACGTCCGCCAGCGCCTGCGTCCCATTGGGGAAACGCCGGCTGGCGTGCTCGACTGTCAGCACGCGGCTACTTCGGGCGCATGCCGAGGCCAGTGCCTTTATTCGCGAACTGCAGGGTATAGGCGCGCTTGTAGTCGAGCGTGCTGGGATAGAGGCCTTGCCCCGCCATCGTCCGGAAGAACGACTCCCACCGCGCGTCGCTCATTGCGCCGATGCCGAGGGTCTGGGTATCGCCGGAATCGACGATGCCGCGCTCCCGCAGCACGGTGCGGCCATAGTCGAGCAGCGCGTCCGTCATCTCTGGATTGTCGCGCTTCATCAGCGCGTTCGCGGCGGCCGGGTCGCCATAGAGGTAGGAATACCAGCCCTCGATCGAGGCATCGAGGAAGCGCTGCGCCAGGTCCGGCTTCTCGGCCAGCAGTTTCGTGCTGGCGGTGATCAGGCTGCCATAGCCATTGAACCCGGCGTCGGCCAGCAGCAGGACCACGGGGTCGAAGCCGGCCTCCTGATGGATGGCGAACGGCTCCGAGCCGAGGTAGCCCTGCTGCACCGCCTGCTTGTCCGCCAGGAACGGCGCGAGGCTGAATGTGTAAGGCCGGATCTGCGAGTCGGTGTAGCCGAAGCGCGCCCGGAGGAAGTTCCACCAGCCGGTCCGCGTGTCGGCGCCGATCATGATGGGTTTGTTGCGCAGTGCCTCGAAGCTGTCATTGCCCGCGCCGGGATGCGCCAGCAGGACGGCGGGGTCGCGCTGAAACATGGCGGCGATGGCGGTGAAGGGCAGGGCCTCCTGCGCCAGGTTCAATGCAAGATAGCTGTTGGAAGCGATATTGAAGTCGAGCCGCCCGGCCAGCAGCAGTTGCGTCTGGTTCACCTGCGGCCCGCCCTGGCGTATCGCGACGTCGAGCCCGTGCTTGGCATACAGCCCCGTGGCGACGGCCTGGTAGAAGCCGCCGTATTCCGCCTCGGCTTTCCAGTCGAGGCCAAAGGCCACGTGATCAGGCGGACGGTCCTGCGCGACCGCGTGCTGGCCGGTAAAGGCTGCGAGCGACAGTAGGATCAGGCAGGATGCGCGCCACATGGGACCTCCGATTGGTTTGTGGGAGTATGATATGGCGGAACCGCGGGTAAAGGCGAAGCTATGGGTGCAAATGGCGCTCCGCATGGGCGATGTGGACGGCCGGCCCGGCGCCGTGCTGCGCAGCGGGGACCCTGACGCCGGCGGCATCCTTGTGGTGCTGCGCGGGCGGGAGGGGCTGTGCGTGCTGTCCCAGGTGCGGATCGGCGAGGGCGACGTGTCGTGGATGCGGGCCACTGGAGCGGCGGCGGTCGCCCAAGACCAAGCCGACGCATACGTGGCCCGGCAGGTCGGCCGTGACCCGGATCTGTGGGTGCTGGAGTTCGAGGCGCCGGATCTGCTGCCGCCGTTTGAGGCGCGCATTGTATAAGCTAAGCCAACAGGTTGAAAATTGGCCGCTTTATACGTAAGTCCTCTCACGCCGATGTGTGGTATATCTGCTTAGCTGGCTGTGGCGCTTCTGCCACATCCCCCGGCAAAGTGCCGCAACCTGCTCGCACTGGCGACCATAAGTGTTATGATCTGAATACCGAGTGGCGGGGAACAATCCCGCAGGCCCCCGGATGCGTTGAATGCGCAGTTTGTAATCGAGGAGAGAAAGTATGAAGCTCCGCAGCGCGCTACTGGCCGCGACCGTTCTGGCCGCCCCCATAGCTGCAAAGGCCGAGGCTATCAGTGGCCTATATATCGGCGCCGGCGCCGGCGCCAACTGGCTGCAAGAGGAGAAGGTGAAGTCTGTCGGCTTTCCGCAGGCCGGCATTGCCCAGACCAACTTGGACAGGCGTGGATTGACCAGCACCAAGGTGCGGTCGGACGTTGGTCCCATCGGAGTTGTCAGCGTCGGCTACGGCCTGGGTAACGGGCTTCGGCTCGAGATCGAGGGCAACTACCGGTCGAACCCGTTCAAGCGCCTGAGCGGCGGCGGGCTCGCTGGCTTCAACAGCGCCCGTGGCGACGAGCGTAAGTATGGCGGGATGCTGAACGTCCTGTATGATTTCGATCCGAACGTGCTCGGCCTCGGCTTCTTCCCGGCCGCGATCAGCCCGTATGTCGGCCTCGGCGCCGGCTACGTGTGGGCGCAGCAGCAGAACACCAGCTTCACCGGCAATATTGGTCCGACGGCTGGCTTCCCGGTCGGTGGCCGTGAGATTGCACGCACCAACGCGGGTCAGGGCGCCTTCGCCTACCAGGCCATCGTCGGCGCGGCGTTCCCGATCGAGTTCGGTGCCGGGCCTCGCCATCACGGCCGAGTATCGCTTCCTCGGCCTTGAGGGCGATCGCACCTATAACTACCAGTATTTCGCACCTGGGGTCGCTACCCGCGCGACCATCAAGTTCAACGAAGAGTATAACCACAGCGCGATGATCGGCGTCCGTTACGCCTTCAACGCCGCACCGCCGCCGCCGCCGCCCGCGCCGATCGCCACCCCGGCTCGTGAGGCAGCTCGCACCTACCTCGTGTTCTTCGACTGGGATCGTGCGGACCTGACCGATCGTGCGCGTCAGATCATCGCCGAGGCTGCACAGGCCACCACCCGCGTGCAGGTTACCCGCATCGAGGTGTCCGGCCACACCGACTCGTCGGGCACGGCGCGCTACAACCAGGGCCTGTCGGTCCGTCGCGCGCAGAACGTCGCGTCTGAGCTCGTGCGCTTGGGCGTGCCGCGGCAGTCCATCACGGTCCAAGGCTTCGGTGAGACCCGTCCGCTGGTGCAGACCGCCAACGGTGTGCGTGAGCCGCAGAACCGCCGCGTCGAGATCGTGCTGCGCTAACCGGCCCAGACCATCGTTAAGGTTGGCTATCGCTAAGGTTGGGGCCGGTCCACGTTTGGACCGGCCTTTTCTGTTGCAGGAGACCTAGACACCATGCGCCTGACCCTGATGGCCGCCACGCTGCTCGCCACGATGTCCTGGTTTCACGGCACGGCGCAGGCCCAGCCGGTCAGCGGCGTCTATATCGGTGCCGGCGGTGGCGCCAACTTCCTGCAGGACGAGCGCATCAAGAGCATCCGCGGCCCTCGCGGCACCACACCGTCCAATGCGCGCGCTGTCTTCCAAACCGGAGTTGTGGGCCTGGGCAGCCTTGGATATGGTTTTGGCAATGGAGTCCGCGTCGAGCTGGAGGGCAACTACCGCTACAACCGGCCCGACTCGTTTCGCAACGCCGGCGCCGGCATAAGATCGATCGGCGGGCGTGAGCAGAAATACGGTCCGATGGCCAATGTCCTGTTCGACCTCGATATCGGCAGCCCGTATATCTTTCCCTATATTGGCGCCGGCGCGGGTTATAGCTGGGTCGCGCACCGCCTCCGGGTCGTGAGCACGTCCGGCATCCTGAATGACCAGGGCGGCACCGACGGCAGCTTTGCCTATCAGGCCATCGCCGGACTTTCCTTTCCCGTGCCGCCGGTGGTCGGCCTCTCGCTCACCGCCGAATACCGCTACTACGCGCTGACCGGCGAGCGCGGTTTTGGCCGGACGATCTCCGGGCCCGGTGGCTCACTCAGCAGCCAGGTCCGCACGGCGGCGAACGATAATCACAGCCTGCTGGTCGGGTTGCGCTACGCCTTCAACGTTGCCCCGCCCCCGGCGCCAGAGGCCGCCTCAACGCCGGCGCCCGCGGTTCAGCAGGCAGCGCGCAACTACCTGGTGTTTTTCGACTGGGATCGCGCCGGACTGACCGACCGCGCCCGGCAGATCGTGGCCGAGGCCGCCGCCGCCAGCACCCGAGTCCAGGTGACCCGGATCGAGGTGGCTGGCCACGCCGACCGCTCAGGGCCGGATCGCTACAACTTGGCTTTGTCGATCCGGCGCGCCCGGGCGGTGGCGGATGAACTGGTGCGCCAGGGTGTGCCGAGCGGGTCGATCACGACCCAAGGCTTCGGCGAACGCCAGCCCTTGGTGCAGACCGCCGATGGCGTGCGCGAGCCGCATAACCGCCGGGTCGAGATCGTCCTGCGCTGAGCGGCCAGCAGACCGCCTCGCGTACCTGAATCAGGAGCGGCGACGCGTCCGGGAGCGCGTGGCCGGCGCGGCGGCCGTGCCGCACTCGGACATTGGGATCGGCTGCATAACCGACTTGCCCGCGGCATAGTCCGTCAGCTCGGCGCTGCTGCGCAGCGCCATCACTTCATCAAACACTCCGAGGTTGTACTGGCAGTATAGCGTTCCTTGGCGCAGGCCGGTTGACGACTGGCTGTTGGAGAGTTGCGTCATGTAGTCGTCCTGCTGCTGACGCGCCCGGCGGCTGTTCGCGCGGGAGAAATAGTTGCTCAGTGCCTTGTTCTGCGATGCCAGCTCGGGCCGGTATTTCATCACGAACGCATCGTATTTGTCCCGGGCGTCGCAGGTCAGCGCGGTGACCATCAGCTTGTTCTGCAGCGCTGTGATGTCGAATGCGGGATAGTCGCCGGGCCGTACGCATTGTGCGGTCGCGACATTGCTGGTCAGCAACCCAACGGCCACCAGCCCAGAGACAAGCATGCGCATAATTGACACCCTTCGAACCACTTGGACGTAAATCGCGTGACGGACGCTCGCGAGCATGACGCGATGGATGAGGTAAACCGTCTATTCCGCAGGTATGCAACAAAGATTTGCAACGGACCTCCCCTATCCGCAGCCTGTTGCAGGAAGGGCGCAGTTGCAGTCACATTGCGCTATGGTTGCAGAGAGGCATGCTCTGTGCATAACCCCGTGCGACGACGACACCTCAGCCGCATCCCATGAAAGCCACACCACCGAATGCAGCCGAACCGCGCCAACCCTTTTTCTTCATATGATCCCGGCGCTTATTACTGCGAGCTCACCGCCCGCGCCGGCGATGGCGGCTCGGCGGCGCTGGTGCGGAGGCGGATCACCTCAATCGGCCTCGACGCCCTTCGGTTGCGGGCCCGGGCGGCCGAGCGGGACCTGTTCAACCTCGGCATCACCTTCACCGTCTATTCCGATGCGTCCGCCATCGACCGCATCCTGCCGTTCGACTGCGTGCCCCGCATCATCGCTGCCAAGGAGTGGGCCGTCCTGGAGCGTGGCGTCGCCCAGCGGGTCCGCGCGCTGAACTTGTTCCTGGCCGACATCTACAATGCCCGCCACATCACCCGTGACGGCGTGATCCCAGCGCAGCTGGTTTACGGCAACGCCAATTACCGGCCGGAGATGGAGGGCTTCCCCGTCCGCTTCGGCACCTACGTCCACATCTGCGGCATCGACCTTGTGCGCGACGAACGTGGCGCGTTCTCGGTGCTGGAGGACAACGCCCGCACCCCATCCGGCGTGTCCTACGTCGTCGAGAACAGGCATCTGATGATGCGCGCCTTCCCGGACCTCGTCGCCGGCATGAAGTTGCGCCCGGTCGATGACTATGGCCGCCGACTGCGCAACGCCATGGACGAGATCGCGCCCGAGGGCATCGACAACCCGCAGGTCGTTCTGCTGTCGCCCGGCATCTACAACTCCGCCTATTTCGAGCACGTCTTCCTTGCCCGCGAGATGGGCGTGCCGCTGGTAGAGGGCGCTGACCTTACGGTCGAGGACGAAAAGGTCTGGATGCGCACGACCGCTGGGCTGCGCCGCGTCCACACGATCTACCGCCGCATCGCCGATGACTTCCTGGACCCGAGCGTGTTCCGTGCCGACAGTTTGCTGGGGGTGCGCGGCCTGATCAGCGCCTGGCGGCATGGCAACGTGACGCTGGCCAACGCGGTCGGCACCGGGGTTGCGGACGACAAGGCGGTGTACGCCTACATGCCGCGGATCATCAAGTATTACCTCGATGAGGACGCCATCCTGCCCAATGTCGAGACCCATATCTGCGGGGAGCCTGAAGGATTGGCTTACACCCTCGCCAACCTCGAAAAGCTGGTGGTGAAACCGGTGGGCGAGAGCGGCGGCTACGGCATCACCGTCGGCCCGCGCGCGAGCCGAGCGGAACTCGACGCCGCCCGCGCGCTGCTGATTGCCGAGCCCGCCAACTGGATCAGCCAGCCGATGATCTCATTGAGTGTCGCGCCGACGCTCACCGACGCTGGCCTGCGGCCGCGCCATTTGGACCTGCGCCCCTTCGCCATTACCGGCCGCGACACCTGGGTGCTGCCCGGCGGCCTGTCCCGCGTCGCGCTGAAGGAGGGCAGCCTGATCGTCAACTCGTCGCAGGGCGGCGGGTCCAAGGATACCTGGGTGCTGGCCGAATGATCGGCCTCGCGCGCCATACCCCGCTGCTGACCCGCGATGCGGAGGGCCTGTTCTGGATGGCGCGCTACCTCGAGCGGGTGGAGAACCTCGCCCGGCTGATCGACGTGACGCAGACATTTGAGAGCCCGGGGCGCGAGGCGGAATCCTGGGGGGCACTGG
This sequence comes from uncultured Alphaproteobacteria bacterium, assembly GCA_963850595.1. Lineage (GTDB taxonomy): Bacteria > Pseudomonadota > Alphaproteobacteria > Acetobacterales > Acetobacteraceae > CAHJXG01. Next base: position 968,569 of record CAWKLS010000002.1, read on the forward strand.
TCGCCATCATCGCGGACCAGGCTGGGCTGCAGGAGCGCGGCCTGGCGATCGACGCCACCAACGTGAAGCAGTTCTATTTGCTGGATCGCACCAACCCGACCGGCATCCCTGCCAGCATCGAGGCCGCCCGCACCAACGCCCGCACCCTGCGCCCGCTGATCAGCACCGAGATGTGGCTGCAGCTCAACGTGTTCTATCGCGACCTGCTCGCCATCGAGCCATGGGAACTGGACGGCGACGCCCTGTCCCGGCTGTGCCGCCGTATCAAGGAGGGCGTGCAGGCACATACCGGCATCACCGAGGGCACGTTCTTCCGCGACCAGGGCTGGCACTTCTACGAACTCGGCCGGCTGATCGAGCGCGCCGACCAGACAACCCGGCTGCTCGACATCAAGTACCACCTGCTGGCCCGCGGCACGGTGGAGGAGCGCCGGGTTGTCGAGCTGACGCAGTGGAACGCGCTGCTGCGGGCGGCTGCCGGTTATCACGGGTTCCGCCGGGTGGCGCAGGCGGGCTTCGTGCCGGCGGACGTCGTGGCGTTCCTGCTGGGCGACACCTCATTCGCCCGCAGCGTCGCGCTTTGCGTGGGCCAGATGGAATGGCACCTCACCGCACTCCGCTCCCGCTACGGCCTGCGCGACACGGCGCCGGTGCTGGAGCGGATCGAGGATCTTCGCGTGGCGCTCGGCGAGCCGGTGCTGCGGCTGCTGCCGGACGGGCTGCATGAGTTCTTGGACAGCATGCAGCGGGATCTTGCGGGATTGGGCGAGCTGATCGGCACGATGTTCTTCCGCGACTGGCGACCGTTGAAAAAGCCGCGGGCCGAGCCGGCGGACGGCGAGCCGGACTCAAAGGAGGGCCAGGTGCATTCCCAGGACGGCCAGTCGCATGACGGCCCTGGCCACAACGGCCAAACCCAATCGCAGGGTCAACGGGCGCCCTGAACGAACCATCAGCTTGACGGGCAGGTCGCCTGCGCCAAGTGTTGGGAAGCAGGGCAGGGGCGGCATATGCGGGTTTGGCTGGGTTTGGGACTGCTGCTCCTGGGTGCCGCGCCGGCGTTTGCGCAGTCGATCGCGCCGCCCGGCATTCCGGCGGACCGCTTCCCCAAGCCGTCGCGTCCGGTCGCCAGCATCATCTCCGACCGCTGGTCGAGCGAGGACACGCGCGAGCGGGTCGGGGAGGCGGCGAATGTCATGCAACTGCTCGGCATCCGGCCCGGCATGGCAGTGGCGGATATCGGCGCCGGGTCGGGCTACTACACGGTGCGGCTGTCGCGTCGCGTCGGGCCGGCAGGACGGGTGTTTGCCGAGGACATCATGCCGGACTACCTGGCTGGGCTGCAGCGCCGGGTCACGACGGAGGGCCTGAACAACGTGACGCTGGCGCTGGGCGAGGCACATGACCCGCGCCTGCCGGCCGCCTCGGTCGATGTGGCGCTGCTGGTGCATATGTATCATGAGATCGACCAGCCTTTCGGCCTGCTGGTCAACCTGCTTCCGGCGCTGCGGCCCGGTGCGCGCGTGGCGATCCTGGACGCGAACCGGATGACGCTGCAGCACGGCACCCCGCCCGCCCTGCTGGAATGCGAGCTGCGCGCGGTCGGCTACCGGCAGGTCGAGTTCCACCCGCTGGAGGCCGGCGCCGTCTATCTCGCGGTGTTCACCCCACCGGGCCAGGCTCCGGCGCCGGCCAGCATTGTTCCGTGCCGTGGCGAGGGCGCGCGCTAGACAAGTCCCGCCGTTCCCCCGTACGCTTCGGCAACGCAAGGGGGAGCGGCACATCACCAGGCTCGACCTCGACGCGGAGTGGCTGGAAACCGATGGGCGCGGCGGTTTTGCCTCCGGCACGGTCGGTGGCCTGCGCACCCGGCGTTACCATGCGCTGCTGCTCTCGGCGCTGCATCCCCCCGCCGGCCGTGTCGTCCTGGTGAACGGGATTGAGGCGTGGATCGAGCAGGATAGCGGGCTGGTTCCGCTCAGCAGCCAGCTTTACGCCCCTGACCTCGTGCACCATGACGCGCGCCCGCTGATTGCGGCCTTCACCGCTGCGCCCTGGCCCACGTGGACCCTTCATTTGCCGGATGGCGCCGAGCTTGTTTGCGAAATTCTAGTGGGCCGCCACTCGGGGGCGACCCTGTTGCGCTGGCGCCGGGTGGGCGGCGCTGGCGCCTGCCGCCTGCACGTCCGGCCATTGCTGTCGGGCCGAGACTATCACTCCTTGCAGCACGAAAACCCGGCTTTTCGGTTTGCCAGTGAAATCCAGCCCGAGCCGGCGGGGGTCACGGTGGCCTGGCAGCCCTATGCGGCGCTGCCCGTCATCACCGCGCAGGCGAATGCGACGTTCTTGGCGGCACCGGATTGGTATCGCAATTTTCTCTACGCCGCCGAGCGGGACCGCGGCCTGGACGATGTCGAGGATCTCGCCGCGCCGGGGATCTTCTCCTGGGACCTCGCAGCCGGATCTGCGGTGCTGCTGCTGCGCGCGGGTGAGGCGCCGGACGTGGCAGCGCTGGAGCAGGCCGCCACGATCGACGCCGATGAGCGCCGGCTGCGCGCGGGCCTCGTGCCGCCCATGAGCTCCGTCGCGTCCTACGTCGTTGCGCGTGGCCCCGGCCAAACCATCGTCGCGGGCTATCCGTGGTTCACCGATTGGGGCCGCGACACCTTCATCGCGCTGCGCGGCCTGCTGCTGGCGACCGACCGGCTGATGGAGGCGGAGCGCATCCTGCTCGCCTGGTCCGGCCTGGTCAGCGAGGGGATGCTGCCCAATCGGTTTCCCGATGTCGGCGGCACGCCGGAGTACAACTCGGTCGATGCCTCGCTGTGGTTCGTGGTCGCGGTGCACGACCTGCTGGCCGCTGCGCCCAAGGCGCCATCCCGGGCAGCGCTGCAGGACGCGGTGGGCCTGATCCTGGAGGGCTATGCCGGCGGCACGAGGTTCGGCATCGCGGCCGACGCGGACGGGCTGCTGCGCGCCGGCGTGCCCGGGCAGCAGCTCACTTGGATGGATGCGAAAGTCGGTGACTGGGTGGTGACGCCGCGCATCGGCAAGCCCGTCGAGGTGCAGGCGCTATGGATCAATGCGCTGCGCATTGGCGCAATGTGGTCACCGAAATGGGCCGCGCTGGCCGGGCGGGCCCACGCATCGTTCCTGCAGCGCTTCCCCGACCCGGCGAGCGGCGGCCTGGCGGATGTGGTCGATGCGGACGGCGTGCCGGGCCAGATCGATCGCCGCATCCGGCCGAACCAGATCCTGGCGGTCGGCGGCCTGCCGTTCGCATTGTTCACGGGAGACGCGGCGCGCCGGGTCGTGGACCTCGTGGAGGCGCGGCTGCTGACCCCCATGGGCCTGCGCACCCTGGCGCCGGATGACCCGGCCTATGTCGGACGCTATGCGGGCGGCCCGCTGCAGCGGGACGGCGCTTATCATCAGGGCACCGCTTGGCCCTGGCTGATGGGGCCCTTCGTCGAGGCCTGGCTGCGGGTTCGGGACGATAGCGTCGCTGCCCGCGCCGAGGCCGCCGCGCGCTTCCTGACGCCGCTCCGCGCGCATTTGCACACGGCCGGGCTGGGCCACGTGTCGGAGGTCGCGGACGGCGACGCCCCGCACACGCCCGGCGGCTGCCCATTCCAGGCGTGGTCGCTGGGTGAGCTGCTGCGCGCGGAAAAATTGGTGGCGCCTCGACCCTGTTCGACACCGCCGAAGGCCGCCGCCTGCGCGCCGCCGGCCCTGGCGCGCGCTGGCGGCGTTGGGGACCCTACCTCGCCGACCGCCAGTGGGGCACGGTCCGGGAGGATTACAGCCCCGGCGGCACCGCGTGGGACTACCTGCCGCACGACCACGCCCGCAGCCGCGCCTATCGCTGGGGCGAGGACGGCCTGGCCGGGTTCAGCAACGACCAGCAGACCTGGTGCCTGGCGCTGGCACTTTGGAACGAACATGACCCAATTATAAAAGAGCGGCTGTTCGGGCTGACCAACGATCAGGGCAACCACGGCGAGGACGTGAAGGAGCGCTACTTCTTCACCGATGGGACGCCGACGCATTCGTATATGCGCATGATTTATTGCTACCCGCAGCAGGCGTTTCCGTATCAGCAATTGCTGGACGCCAACCGCGCACGCGGCATGGAACAGACGGAGTTCGAGATCGAGGATACCGGGGTGTTCGACGGCGGCTGGTTTGACGTGACGGTCGAGTATGCCAAGGCTGGACCCGACGACGTGCTGATGCAGGTGACGGCGCTCAATCGTGGCAGCGCTTCAGCGCCGTTGCATATCCTGCCGCAGTTCTGGGCGCGCAACACCTGGTCCTGGGCGGACGGGCCGCGGCCCAGCTTGCGGCTTCTGGGCGATGGGTCGGTGCGAGCGGTTCGAAATGGCTGGCGGCCCCGGCGGTTGGAGGTCGAAGGCGGGCACCCCTGGTTGTTCTGCGAGAACGACACCAACACGCGCCGCCTGTTCGGCACGGATCAAGCGGGACCGTTTAAGGACGGGATCAACGATTTCGTGGTGCACGGCGACAGGGCTGCGGTCTCACGCGACGACAGCGGCACCAAGTGCGCCGTCCACGCCCAGTTCGCCGTGCCGCCGGGTGGGCAGGTCCAAGTCCACGTCCGGCTGCGCACCGACGACAGCAAGCCAGCGGCGGGTGAGTTCACGGCGGTGATGCAGGCGCGCCGCGCCGAGGCGGACGAGTTCCACGCCGCGCTCTCACAGGACATCGCCGATCCCGCCCGGAAACTGGTGCAGCGCCAGGCCTTTGCCGGGCTGCTATGGACCAAGCAGTTCTATCATCTCGATGTGCCGCGCTGGCTCGATGGCGATCCCGCCCAGCCTGCGCCGCCGTCCGAGCGCGAGCATGGCCGCAACCGGGACTGGCGGCACCTGAACAACGCCGACGTGCTCTCGATGCCGGATAGCTGGGAGTATCCGTGGTATGCCGCCTGGGACCTCGCATTCCATGCCGTCGCATTTGCCGAGCTGGACCCGCAATTCGCCAAGGACCAGCTCGTGCTGCTCACCCGCGAGTGGTATGCGCATCCGAACGGGCAGTTGCCGGCCTATGAGTGGGCGTTTGGCGATGTGAATCCGCCGGTGCACGCCTGGGCGGCGCTGCGGGTGTATCGGCGCGACGCCGAGCTGACGGGGACGCCGGACCGGCCGTTTTTGGAACGGGTATTCCACAAGCTGATGCTCAACTTTGCCTGGTGGGTGAACCGCAAGGACCCGGACGGGCGCAACGTGTTCCAGGGCGGGTTCCTGGGCCTGGACAACATCGGCCTGTTCGACCGGTCGAAGCCGCTGCCGACCGGGGGCACGCTCGATCAGGCGGACGGCACCGCCTGGATGGCGATGTATGCGCTGAACCTCATGCGCATCGCGCTCACGCTGGCCCGCGACAACGCGGTGTATGAGGACGTCGCCACCAAGTTCTTCGAGCATTTCCTGCTGATCGCCGAGACCATGTCGAACCTGGGCGACGGCGGGCTGTGGGATGAGGCGGAGGGCTTCTACTTCGACGTGCTCCGCCTGCCCGACGGCTCGACGGAGAAGCTGCGGGTGCGCTCGCTGGTCGGCCTGATCCCGCTGTTTGCGGTCGAGGTGCTGGAGTCCGACATGGTCGCCGCCCTGCCGGGCTTCGCCGGGCGGCTGCAGTGGTTCCTGAACCACCGGCCGGAGCTTGCTGCCCTGGTGTCCCGCTGGACCGAGCCCGGCCTCGGCGAGCGCCAGCTGCTCTCGTTGCTGCGCGGCCACCGCGTGAAGGCGCTGCTGCGCCGCATGCTGGACGAGGCGGAGTTCCTGTCGCCCTACGGGGTCCGCTCGCTGTCGAAGGCGCACGCGGCCGAGCCCTACGTTTTAGAGCGCGCCGGCCAGCGCTTCCTGATCGAGTATGCGCCGGGCGACAGCCGGACGCGCGCCTTCGGCGGCAACTCCAACTGGCGCGGCCCGGTGTGGATGCCGGTCAACATGCTGCTGATCGACAGCCTGCGCGAGTTCCACCGCTATTACGGCGCGGAGTTCCGGGTGGAGTGCCCGGTCGGCTCCGGCGTCCAGCTCGATCTGGCCGAGGTCGCGGACGAGCTGTCCGAGCGCTTGGCCCGGCTGTTTCTGCCCGACGCGCAGGGCCGCCGGCCGTCGATGCCCAGCGAACCCCGGGACGACGCCGTGCTGTTCCACGAGTATTTCGACGGCGATACCGGGCGCGGCCTGGGCGCCGCGCACCAGACCGGCTGGACCGCGCTCGTCGCTTTGCTGCTGGCCGGACGCCGGTAACGCTTGCCATCCCGCCGATCCATTGTAAGTGCATAACATGATCTCACTCACGCTCGCCGCCTTGGCTTTCATCGGCATCCACCTCGGCGTGTCCGGCACCTTGCTGCGAGACCGTGTGGTGTCCCGCATTGGATTGCGCGCCTACATGGTGGCGTTCTCCGTCGCGTCGGTGGCGGCGATCATCTGGCTCGTCGCGGCGTATCAGGCGGCGGCCTACGTCCCGACCTGGGGGCAGCTCGAATGGTGGAAGCCGTTCGCGATCGCGCTGATGCTGCCCGCGTTCCTGCTGGTGATCATCGGCCTGACGACGCCCAATCCGACGTCCGTGGCGCAGGAGGACCTGGTGGACCGCCCGCCCCAGGGCATCGTACGCATCACCCGGCATCCGTTCCTGGTCGGCGTCGCCATCTGGTCCGCCGTGCACCTGATCGGCAACGGCGACGTGGCGTCGCTGCTGTTTTTCGCGGCGTTGTTGATCGTCGCCGCCGCTGGCACGGTGTCGATCGATGCGAAGCGCCGCCGGGTGCTAGGGGCGAAGGCCTGGGACGTGTTCGCGTCGCGCACGTCGATCGTGCCGTTCGCCGCGATCCTGTCCCGGCGCAACAGCCTGGTGGCGCGGGAGATGGGCTGGTGGCGTCCGGCTGCGGGGTTCGTCGCCTATGCGCTGATGCTGGGGGGCCACGCGCACATTGTCGGCGTGTCGCCCTGGCCGGTGTAACACCCCCGGGCGCATGACCCAGGCGGTGGTGATCGGCGCCGGCGGCGGCCTGGGGCACGCCCTCGCGACCGCGCTGGAGGAATGTGGCGCCTACGATCACGTTACGCGCCTCGGCCGCGGCACCACGCCGCCGCTCGACCTGTTGTCGGAGCCGAGCATCGCCGCCGCAGCCGCCTGGGTCGCTGGACAGGGTGAGGTGCGTCTGGTGCTGGACGCGACCGGGTTCCTGCATGACGAGCGTTTCCGGCCCGAGCGCGGCTGGCGTGACATCGACCCTGCCCACATGGCGCACTCCTTCGCCATCAACGCGATCGGCCCGGCGCTGCTGATCAAACACTTCTGCCCGCTGTTCCCGCGTGAGGGCCGGGTTGTGCTTGCCACGCTGTCCGCCCGTGTCGGCAGCATCGGCGACAACAGGTTGGGCGGCTGGTACAGCTACCGGGCCTCTAAGGCGGCCCTGAACCAGATGGTGCGCAGCGCAGCGGTGGAATTGCGCCGGCACAACCCAGCGTGCCTGTGCGTCGCGCTGCACCCGGGGACCGTGGACACGGCACTCTCGGCGCCGTTCGCCAAAACCGGATTGGACACAAGGCCACCCGGGGTTGCGGCCAACGATATTATCGGCGTGCTGAACGGGCTTGGCTCGGAGCATAGTGGCGGTTTCTATGACCAGCACGGGCGGGCAGTCCCGTGGTGATGGGTTGGCTGGAAGGACCAAGTTCGCTTTAGCGGATCACAGGCGGTCCGGGATTGCCGCCCAGCCAAAATATCAGCTATCGTAATGATAACAAAACTGTCTAGGTGCCAATGTGCCGCATCATGCTCTTGGCAATGCCGATGACCGGGACGGGCGGCTGCATCCGATCACGACCGAATTGAAGCCTGCAGGCGACGACTATGACCTGCTGCCATATCCTTCAATGCCGATCACCCGGACACGGCCGGCCCATCTGGCGGCACTCGCGGCGCTGTTCGGACTTGCGGCTCCCTCGCCTGGCCGCGCGCATGTGCTGGAGCTCGGCTGCGCGTCGGGCGGCAACATCATCCCTTTGGCTGCGCAGTATCCATCCGCCCGCTTCACCGGCCTTGACCGCTCGGCCCGGCACATCGAGGACGGCCGCAAACGCATTATCGCATGCGGCCTCGGCAACATCAGCCTGGCACAGGCGGACCTCGCTGTCTTCGTGCCGGATGCACGGACCTTTGACTATGTGATCTGTCACGGCGTGTTCAGTTGGGTGCCTCGGCCGGTCCAGGACGCCATTCTCCGCATCTGCCGCGATGCCCTGGCGCCGAACGGCTTGGCGGCGATCAGTTACAACGTCCTGCCCGGCTGGCACCTTCGTACGGTCGTCCGCGACATCTGCCTATATCACGCTGGCACGGACGGCGCCCCGCAGAGCCGGGTCGCGAAGGCACGTGCCGCACTCGAGCGGATCGCCCAGTCCTCGCCGGAGGATCAGCCCTATGGCATCTTGCTCCGCGCTGAGGCCAGGCGCCTGCGGCACATGCCGGCGGCCTACATCCTGGGTGAGTTCCTGGCGTCCGACAATGCGCCCTGCACCGTGCAGGACTTCATCGCGCGAGCCGGGCGGAGCGGCCTGGATTACCTGTGCGAGGCGGATTTATCCGCCTCGGTGCCACGGGCTGTCGACCCAGCGTTGCAGGATTGCCTGACGTCGGTCGGCACCGGACGCGCGGCGGTCGAGCAACGCATCGACTTCCTGACCGGTCGTACCTTCCGCTGTTCGGTCTTGGTCCGCCAGCCGGCGCTCAGCCGCCGCTCAATGGAGAGTGCGGAACGGCTAGGTTCATTGCATATCGCAACCCCGCTTCAATTCGATGCGGCCGGCAGCACGGATGCCGCAGCCATCTTCAGGGACGGCCGTGGCTTGCCCGTCGAAACGAGCGATCCCTTGGTCCGCCAAGCCCTTGTTTCGCTGGAAGCCGCCTACCCGGCCACGATCAGTTTCGATGAGCTTGCGGCCTCGTCCGCCAGCGACACGACGGTTAGCGGCGCGGTGCGGGCGCGCATCGGCGACGCCGCGCTGCCATTGGTGTTATTTGGCCGGGCGAGCGTCTCGATCCTGCCGCTCCAGGTGGGGCGAGCGGCCGATGAGCGGCCCAGGGTTTGGGCGTTCGCCCGGATGGAGGCGGCATCGGGTCAGCCCTGGGTTACCAGCCTCTGCCACGTCGGCGTCCCAGTATATCCGGTCCTTCATGCGCTTCTGCCGCATCTCGACGGATTGCATGACCGGGCCGCACTCCGGAGATTGTTACTCGGCGCTATGGCGGGCGGCACGCTCGAGATAACGGAGTTGCCAGCCGCTCACTATTCCGCGCCGGCGGAGCGGCTTGATCAGCTGGCCGCGCCTTTGGAGCGGCTCGGTGCGATCGCCAAACACCACGTCGAACAAGCACTGAATTATTGCGCGCGGCACGCGTTGCTTGAACCGGACGCGAGCTGAACCCTTGTTCGGACAAGAGCGACACACTCCGAACAACCCGGTCGCCCCTGCGTCCGGTTGAACCGACCGAGTGCACCTGCGCCGGCCATACCTTACAAGGCTTCAGGGATGACGCGCTTCACGGCCCGAACAAATGCCGCTGGGGCGAGCAGGCCTGGGCTCATGGTCCAGCGATGCATGGGTTCATTGGCGATGCGCACCGTGCCGAGATGCTGCTCTGGGTCGGCGTCCAGGGTCGCATCCGAATCGACGAATCCAAGCCGGCTGCGGAGCAGCTCGACGTCGTTCGGCTTGCCGGTGAGCAGCAGCCAGCCCGGCCCGATGCCATGGGACTTGGCATACTCGGCAAGACGCTCCGGCGTGTCGTGCCGCGGTTGCAGCGAGATGGAATACATGAAGATGTCTCGGCCAACCCGCGGACCCAGCAAACTCTGCACGGCGCAAAGATTGTCGGTGACGAGCGGGCAGATCGCCCCACAATCTGAGTAGAAGAAGTTGATGAGGACAATTTTGCCCTTCAGCAGATCGTCGTAAAACCGCAATGTCCGTCCGTCATGCGTGTTCACCGCGACGTTGGTGAACCACCCGGCGCCATCCTGGTGCAGCGGCCGGCCTTGCTGCGCCGAGGCGGGGCTGGCCAGGGTCGAGCTAGCCAAGACCGGTTTGGCCAAGGCGTGGCTGATAGGCGCAAATGCGGCTGTCGCGGCGCCGGCGATAAATGCCCGCCTGTCCATTATATAGTTTTCCTTTTCATAACAGGCCATGCCGTACTGCCTTCGCTGGATGCAGCACCGGCAGGAGCGGCCGCTACACGATGTCCCAGCGGACCATCATCGCGTGGTCCTCGTGCACCACGTTATGGCAATGCATGACATAGCGTCCTTTCATGTCTCTGAACCGCATGAAGATACGGACTTCCTCGTTGCTGTTAAGCTGGACAACGTCTTTACGGGCGTAGTCTATACTGGCATTGTTCTGAACGCCGGGTTTGACCAGCACACCGTTGCGCGACAAAGTCCGGTGCTCCTCAAAATGAATGTGCACCGGGTGACGCCAGTCGCCGCCGCGGTTCTGGATCACCCAGACCTCCTCGGATTCCTGATCGATGGATGCGCTGACCACGTCCTCGTCAAACAGCTTACCGTTCACAGTCCAGGCGCCATTGCCGCGATCAAACCGCCATGTACGAGTCTTCGCCTTTGCGGCGCGGGCCAGAAGAGCGCCGAAATCGCTGTCCGGCAGCTTGCGCATCAAGAGCGGTGCCGCTGCGGGATCGACGCTGTCGTCTCTCGTCGCGGAGCCGACATTGATCTGCACCACAGGGATGCCGGGGTCGAGGATGCGTCCGGTTGGTCCGCGGCCGCTTATCTGCTCCAGCCGGTTCACGATATAGAGCCGCGACGACCGGATCTTGCTGAAATCGACAATGATGTCGATCCGTTCCGCCACGGCAATGCGCGCGCTGGTCACTTGCACCGCCTGAGTGAGCAGGTTGCCGTCGCTAGAAATTTGCCAGAACGGCAGGAAGGTCGTGCCGTCCCATAGCGCGAACTCGTACCAGCGCGACGGCCCCGGGTTATAGAGCCGGAACCGGTAGCGGCGCTTGTCGACCTTCAGGGTGGGCTGGATCGCGCCATTGGCACAAAAGCGGTCGCCGAGGATGCCATCGAGGTTGAACAGGTCGAACACCGGCTGGCAATCCCGGTCGAAGATCACGTCATGGAAGAAGATGGGAACATCGTATTTGCCACTGGGCAAATGCAGGCCCGTGGTCTCGTCGCCGGTGTCCTGGTCGTCGAACAGGGTGTAGCAGCCGAACATGCCCCGATAGACATTTTGTGCCGTGAAATCCAGGTGATGGTCATGATACCACAGCAAGCTTAGTGCCTCGCGCGGATCCCCGACCAGGTTGCCTTGAGCGGTATAGCCGGCCAGTACGTTCGGATAATGCTGGTCTTTAAAGCCCAATGGATTGATCGCATTGGGGTCGTTGATCGAGTTGAAGTAGTTGACCGGGTTGCCGTCGCTCTCGGACGGCGTATGGGCGTTGTGCAGGTGGGTCGTGATCTCGGCGATGCCGAAATTCTGCGGGATGCTGACAGAGGGGAGGTGGTTATGGAACCGCACCATAATCGGCTCCCCGTATTTGGCTTGGAAAAGCGGGCCGGGCATCAGCCCGTCGAAGCCCCAGACGGTGGAGGAGGCATAATCGTTGTGGAACTTGTGCTGCGTCTCTTGCGCGATAAGCTCGTAGAATTTACGCGGTGGAAACTTTCCGCCGTACACGTCGGCGACGGGATCGTATGAGCAATACTGGTGCTTGATCCGCTTGGTCGCGCCGTCGATCACGGTGGTGCCGTCCGGAGCGCCGCCGGACATATGGTGGTAGTCGACCGGCTGCTTTACGGTGAGGAACGGCATCGGTTGCGTCCATGGCCGCACCGGAGGGCTTGGCGGATACTTTGCCCGATCGGGATCGGTAAGCGCGGCCAGCGCCCGTGAGCTTAATCCGTGTTTGAGGATGAGCCCTCCGCCTGCCGTCAAGAGGCCCAGGCGCATCATCTCCCGCCGGTTTAGCTTTGCCTTGACGATCTCCTGCCGGTTGCGCTGAGCCGTCAACGCGACCTTATCTTTCCAGCTCGCCATCGAAAGTTTACCTTATATTAGTAAGTAAAAAATCCGCCGTATAGATAACTTAATTGGGTTAAATCATAGATTACGTAAAGTAATAAAATGTTCTTAGGTAAGTTATACAAGAATGTTGCCTTTTGTATTAAAAGCATTATTCGCTAAGCGGCGGAGACGGAGCCTCGGCAAATGACGGCTGCAAAATGCGCTCAGCGCCGCCAGCCTCCACCACGATGACCCGGCCTGGCCTGATCGAGCGCACCACGAAGTTAGCCACCCGGTCGCCCTCCCGCACAACGATTGGCTTCGGATCGGCCGCGGCTACGAAAATCGCGCGGTAGTCAAACGGCCCGGTCAATACGCCGGTCAGGCGCGCTGAACTGTCAGCCTTGAGCACCGCATCGTTCGTGAGCGTCGCGGGCCGACGATCCACTCGAAACAGCGGGCGCTCCTGCGCCGTTGCCAGCCAGGCCTGCGCGATCGCCAGCCGATCATCAACCGATGCTGCGAGTACCACGACCGGCCCGGCCACACTGGGCAATGCCCCGCCAAGCCGCGGGTCTGCGGAACCGTGCGTTTCCCAAACGATCACGCCGAGCAAAGCTACGGCGATCAGCGTGACGGCCAAGATCCGGATCACTGGACAGCTGCCGGAGGCGGGCCTGACCGGAAGCCGGATACCGTGCAGGACACGTCGAACGAGCCTGCGACCGTGCCGATGCGATGCAGGCCGAGCTGCACCTGCAGCTCGTCCACTAACAGGGCAGGCGTCGCGATATGCATGTCGCGCAGCGTCTCCAGCAGCGCCGGCCACGGAGCATGGAACGCGATCCGCAGGCGTATGCGCCGGTATGCACCGGTCGCCTCGCCAGGCAGCGTCTCGACGCTGTTCAAGTGGATGCCGGCCTGCATGAACATGGTCTCCAGGCGCACCTGCAGCGCCGCGCCCGCCGTGGCATCGCTGTCGCCTTCAAGCAGGACCGGTTCCCCTGTCCTGCTGGAGCTGACATTGGCCTCCTGCTGCCGAAGCTCGGGCAGCGCCGCCGCCAGCTCCTCCATCCGATGCGCGAGCGTCGCCCGTTGGACCAATGCTGCCGCCCGGTCGCCATGCCATTCGACCAGGGGCATGACCAGTCCGGAAATGAGCGCTGCCGGCACCAGGACCGTCATCGCGACAGCCAGCGCCTGTCCCACGCGGCCCGAAGGAAGCGAGCGGCTCATCTCACGCCCCCAGCTCGACACGGATCGAGAAGGTGTCCCCGCCATCAGCTTCGTCGTGGATGACCGGCGCGGTGAAGGTTGGGTTTTGTAGGCGCGGCTGCGCCGCTATCGCTCCGATGAGCCGCGCGGCTGTGCCGGAGTGACCGCTAAATGTCACTTTCCGTTGTTGCGCGTTCAGTGTTGTCAGGAACGTGTCGTCTGGCAGGACGTCGGTCAACAGTGCGATAACCTGCAGCACCGCGCCCGCCTGGTCCCGTGCCGCGGCCATGGCGTCGATGGCCGCCGCAGCGTTCGTAATGTTCGCGCGCCGACTTGCAGCCTCCGTGACGTGCGGCCGCATAGCGTCGATGCGCGCGTTTACCCCGGCGCCAGCAATGGATTGCAGTACGAACGGCAGGGCGATGGCCGTCGCCGCCAGCGCGGCACAGGCGCCAATCGCGCAGGCGTCCGTGCGCCGCCGCCACCAGCCGCGGTCCGTCCGGGCTGTTCCGAGAGGGATGACGCGGCATGAGCCCGGCGCGTTCGCGCCTGCAATCCGGACCGGCACCAGACCGGCCTGTGCCAAGGCATCAAGGATCGGCTCGATCTGCGCGCGACGGGCGACTGTGACGCGCACATGAAGCTGGTCGCGCACCGTGTCACGCGTGGTGATCGCACAGGTCCAGAGGACCTCGTCGGCGCGGAATGGGGTCAGCCGATCCATCTCGAAGGCGACCACCCGCGCGAGATGGGGCTCGGCACCCAGGGGCAAAATAGTATCGCGCTGCAGTAGCAGGTCGGGAGGAAGCTGCAGCACGGGAGATCGCCGCTGCGCTGCGGAAAGGCCAGCCACGGCCTCCGGCAATCCTGTGTCGCCCAGGTTGAGCCGGCCCAGGGTGGTCCGGCCGCTCCTACCATCCAGGAGCAGCTCCGCCCAGGACTGATCCAGCGTCGCTAAAGCGATGACAAGCGATGGTCGCCGGGTCCGGTCGGAGAGACGCAGGGATGCCGGACGCATGTCCCGCATTTGCTGCATCCACCAAGTCAACACGCCGCCAAGCATAGTATTCGTGTCCGTTCGTGTTCAATGACAATTTGAGAGTTGTCGCAAGCAGCAGGATGTCGCCCGAAGGACCTATTCTGGCCCTTTGATGCCGGAGCTATGACCCTCCGGCATCCTTGATCGGCAAGAGCCTCAGGCCTGACTTCAGGCAGCGCGCCCCTCGGCGATGCCGTATTGCAGATAGTGCTGGAGCGGATCGACATGGGCAGCGGCCACGTCCAGGTTGGCGCCCAGATAGCCCTTTGTCGAGAAGGCCGCACTCGGGTCGCGCCCCTCGTGCCAACCAAACTGGTCATAGTGCACCAGCGGGTTCACCTTCGCCGCAGCGACGTCCGGGTTGGCGGCAAGATAGCCCTGGGTTGAGAAGAACGCGTTGGGATCACGACCCTCGTGCCAGCCATATTGGGCGTAGTGGACGTCCGGATCGATGTGCGCCTTCCAAACATCCAGGTTCTTTGCGAAGTAGAACAGGTCATCCACCAGCGGCGTGCCGTCGTTCTCCTGGATCGTGCCGTCGGTGAACTTCAGCGTCCCCAGCCCCGTGACGTCCGTGATCTTGCCGTTCGGCGCAGTCAGGAGAAAGTGGCCGTTGGACGTATCGACCTTCGCGTCGGCGAACTTGAAGTTGAAGGCTTCGCTCCCCGGTGCTGCCGCAGCAATGGCTGACTGTCCACTGACCTGGCCACTCTCCAAATACTGCTTGAGCGGATCGACGCCTGCTGCAGCCACGTCCGGGTTGGCGCTTAGGTAAGCCTTGGTCGAGAAGTCCCCACTCGGGTCGCGTCCCTCCTGCCAGCCAAACTGGTCGTAGTGCACCAGCGGGTTCACCTTCGCCGCAGCCACGTCCGGATTGGCGGCAAGGTAGCCCTGGGTCGAGAAGAATGCGTTCGGGTCACGACCCTCGTGCCAGCCATATTGGGCGTAGTGCACGTCGGGATCGATGTGCGCCTTCCAGACGTCGAGGTTCTTCGAGAAGTAGAAGAGATCATCCACCAGCGGCGTGCCGTCGTTCTCCTGGATCGTGCCGTCGGTAAAGCTGAGCGTCGCGGCGCCGGTGACCTCTATGGCCGTGCCGTCTGGGCCGGTCAGCCAGGCCGCTCCGTTGCGGTATTCCACCGCTGCGTCGGTGAACGAGTAATTGAAGCTGAGCGACGTGCCAGCGACATTGTGCTGCGGCAACTGAAACTGCGGTGGGACACCGGTATCAAACGTCACGGTGTCGTTGCCGTTAGCCAGCGTCGTCGTGCCATTGACGTTGGCCTTGCTCGCGTAGTCAGCGATCGTAAGACCCGGCGCCAATTCGACCACGTCTTGTGGCCGGAGCGTGCCGATGATGGTGTCATGGCCGCCATTGCTGGCGAAGACGACACGATGCGCCGAGGTCAGCTCCGAGATGTCAACCGTATCGTCCCCGGTTGATCCCTCGAACCTGATCGTGTTCGCCGCGAGGCCAGTGCCGTTGAGGTTGCCGTGCACCGCAAAGGTATCACCGCCGCCGTTGCCGGCGATCACGATCTCCTCGACATTGCGCAGCTCGCTGATGACGGCCGTCGCCCCACCGCTCGTCCGGGTGATGGCAATCTGCGTCAGGCCATCGAGGCCGGTGATCCCCGCCTTGATTGCCTGAGCCCGGGAGTAGATGTCAAAGCGCTCCTTTGTTGCGTCGCCAACGATGCGCGCCGTGTCCGTGCCAGCACCACCGTCGATGACCTCGCGGCCATCTCCGACGCCCCATAGGATTGTGTCATTGCCGCCCAGCCCGAGGACCTGGTCGGGGGCGCCGGCCAGCAGCCCGGTCGTTGCCAATGCGGTTGGGCCGGTTTCATCGGCGCTGCTGCCGACGATCAATCCGATGGACGCGCCAAGAGAGACATTCCCGGCGACATCGGTCGCGGTCACCTTCAAGTTCGAGCTGAAGTTCACCGTCGTTTTCGGTATGACCGCCAACGACCAAGACCCATCCACCGCGGCGATGACGGTGCCAAGCGGCGCCGGCCCACCATCGGATAGCGTCACCTTGCTGCCAGCCGCCGCGGTGCCGGAAACCTTGTAGCCGGTCAGTGCGGTGGCGACCGCAGTCGAGACGAACTTGCCAATGCCGGGTGCAGCCGGCGCCACCGTGTCGAGCGTGAAGGTGAGCGACGCCGTGCTGGTGTTGCCCGGCTGGTTGGGCTCGCTCACGATGACGGTGTGTGGACCGTCAGCCAGGACCGGCGTGAAGCTCCAGGCGCCGGTTGCATTGGCCGTGGCGATCTTGACCGCCACTGCCCCGTCAATGCTGGCGAACACGGCCGCGTTGGGATCACTCGAACCCACCAGGGCTGGATTTGAGGTGATGCGGTCGGTTGCCGACGCGCCGGTGTCAGCAAACAAGGCCACGGCCAGCACCGGATGCGATGCGACCGAAATCGTTACCGTGGCAACGTTGCTGGTTCCAGCGAAATCGACCGCGTCGTAGGTGAACGTGTCGGTCCCGCTGAAGCCGAGCGTCGGCGTGTAAAGGAACGTTCCGTTCGCGTTGAGGTTCAGCGTCCCGTTTGCCGGACCGGCCACCAGCACCGCTGACATCGTATTGCCGCCGGGGTCGGTGTCGTTGCCGAGCACGCCCTGCTTGACCGTCTGGATATTCAGCGCCGTGTTTTGGACGATCGCGTAGCTGTCATTGATCGCAACCGGCGGCGTGCTTGTTGGCAAGACGTCGATGACGAAGGTGTTGGTGACGGCCAGCGGCACGCCGGGACCGTTATCGGTTGCGGTGACCCGGATAGGCAGCGGGCCGGCGAAGTTATTAAGAGGCGTGCCGAAAAAGTGGCCGGCGCCCGTCACGGGATCGAATGTGAACGTCAGTCCTATCGATGCGAGTGATGAGCCGTCCGCGAGCGTCGCGGTGTAGATCAGCGCGTTCGACGCCGTCTGGTCGTCGGCGAAGATAGCCGTGAACGGGACGAAGAAGTCGATCGGCAGGCCCTGATTCCCCGTGGTGTTGGGGATGCCGGTCAGTTGCTGTTGCGGTATGATAAACGGTGCCGTGTTGACGTTGCCCGGCAGCGTCGCCAGCGCCGTCCCCACCGAGTTCACAGTCTCCTTATAGCCCTTGCCGTCGGTATAGGTGGCCTGCACCCGGATCGACTGGCCGTTCTGGAACGTGGTCGGCGTAAACGTGACGCCCGTCGCCCCGAGGATCGGGATCCAGGTCGCCCGCAGGATATCCAGCACCTGCCACTGCAGGCTGACCGTGCTGACGATGCCATCAGCATCGGTTACGCCGGTGACGCTGGCGGTCAGGATATTGCCGTCTGTCACTACGGTGGCCGGGTTCACCGCACCGCCGCCTGGCCCGGCTGCGGTCTCGGTGATCACGGGCCGACCGACCGGCACCGCGTCATAGTGCGGATCATTGACCGTCGGATCGAGGACCAGACCGTTTGCGTCGATGGCGACGGTCGTGTCGGCAAATTGCAGCCGTTCGATGTGACGTATCCGGTCAGTGCCGTCGTCAACGGCGCCAACCGCGCCAGGCCGGCCAACAAGGTGCTGGATGGTGAGGAAACCCTCCGCATCCGGCCCGGCGGCAGCGATCACGTAGTTGGCGATATTGTCGACATACACGGCGGTATCGACGTTGCCCGGATTGATGTTGCCGGTTTGCAGGTTCGGGTCCCAGGTGTTGCCGTTCGGGTCAAACAGGATCTGCCGGATGATCTCCCCGCCGGCGGCGTGTTTCGTCAGCCCGACATGCAGGAAAGCATCGCCGTCGATGATGTCATTGCCGCCCCCGCCCATGATCTCGTCGTTGCCGGCGCCGCCCAGCATGATGTTGCCGCCGTCAAACAGCACGATGCCGGGATCGAAGAAGCCCGACAGGCCGTTGATCAGGCTGATGTTGCTGAGCTCGTCCTTGGTGGTCAGCAGCTTGGCCTGGTCGGTGCCTTTCAGGATGTCGTCAAAGGCCGAGCCGCTGACACCCTCGACGGCGATGAACACGTCACGGACCGAGTCGACAGCGCCGTTCGCGGTGATGAACTCCTTGCGGGTCAGATCAGCGTCCACGCCTTGGGTCGCCAGCTCGTAGGACGCCCAGTCGAAGCCCAGCCGGCCCTCGAACTTGTCGAAGCTGCCGCGGCCGAGCATGATGTCGTCGCCGCTGAAGCCCTGCATGCGGGTGCCGCCGTTGACGCCGCTGATCAGCACGTCATTGCCGCCGTAGAGCGGAACTTGCCCCGTCGGTGCGCCGATATCGCCGATCAGCAGGCTCTTACCTGGGCCGGCCTCAAGCCAGTCATCGCCCTCACCGCCGACGAGCGTGTTGTTGCCCTCGCCGCCAATCAGGATGTCGTTGCCAAGGCCGCCGAACAGCAGATCGTCGCCGCGGCCGCCATCGATGTAGTCGTTGCCGTCGCCGCCAAAGATCTGGTCGAGGCCAGCGCCGCCAAAGAGGTTGTCGTTGCCGATGCCGCCGTAGATGAAATCGGCCCCGGCGCCGCCCAGTATCGTGTCGTCGCCAGCGCCGCCATACAGGAAATTGCCGTTGCTGCCGCCGGTGATCAGGTCATTGCCGCCGTCGCCCCAGACCGTGTCCCCGCCAGCCGAACCGGCCGTGAGCTTGTCGTCGCCTTCGGTGCCGCCGAGCACGATGGTGTTGCTGAGGAAGTTGTCGTCGCCCAAGAACTGGACCGTCCCGTCGGCCGTCACGTTGACGAGCAGTTTCCCGGTTTGCGGGTTATGCAGCCACTTGGAGGTGTCGGTCGTCGCAATGTGGTTCCCGGCCGCATCCAGCTTGAAGCTGCCATCAGGGTTTTTCTGGAAGTAGTCGCTCGCCTCGATCGTGTACTCCGGCGTCTGGAAGATGTTGCCGGGCAGGTGCTTGATGCCGGTGTTCTCCTGGATCAACTGGACGAAGCTGCTCGCTTCGATCTCGTCCGCGTAGTGCGTGCCTTCGACGCGCGGCAGGTAATACAGCCGATCGCCGTCCTGCAGGTTTTCGAGCTGGGTCCGGAAGACGAACTCGAAGGTGGAGCCAAGCAGGCCGCCGAACAAATCCTGCTTTTCAGCCAAGCCGCCGATCCACAAATCGACGGCATCAAGGCCAGTGACCGATCCGGTGCTCCATCCCGCGGGCTGACCGGCCGAGTCGTGGATGGCGCGCACGTCCAGTTTGTTGTTCGCATAGGCGCCCAAGCTGTGCATAAAATTGAAAGCGTCGAGGTTCGCTGGGTTGAACAACGGATCGCCGAGCGTGCCTTGGTGGACCAGCGCGGCCGCAGCCGCACGCTTGTCGGCGAGCGTCGTGGCAGCAGTGATGCTGGCGTGCGTGCCGTAGGCCGCGATGAAGTTGATGAGCAATTCCGGATGCTTGAGGAAATGCACGAAATCGTCCCAGCTCGTATAGGGCCGGAGCTGGCTGTCGCCGGTCTGGCTATAGATCTGGTTGCGCACCAGGTTCAGCGGCGCCACGCCGGTGTCGCGGCCCCGGGCGATGTTCAGCGCGGGGAGGTCGAGCGGCAGGCCCAGCAGATTGTTGCGCAGCGTGCCGGTGACGAACTCGTCGATTTCGTTGCCAACCTGGTTGACCGAACCGAGCACGACGTCAGCGGTCGCATTGGGGTCATTGGCGAAGGCAAGCGGGTTGGTGAAGGCCTGGATCAGGCCCATTTGGGTCATCACCGGCTGCTTGGTGACCGGGTCGATAAGCGGCTTGCCGGTTGCCGGATCGATCTTGTACAGGTTGACGTTCTCGTCCAGCATCGAGTGGCCGAAGCGATAGACGACGTTGGCGAACTCCGACATGATCGCCGCGTCGAGATGCACCTTGACGCCGCTGAAAACGTGGACGGCTGGGGATACGAAGCGGGCGAATTCGCCGAACAAGAGATGCTGGTACTGCGTCTCGGTGCCGAACTTTGCCACTTGGAACAGCCGCTCGCCGTTCCACTCATTGTCCTGAATGATGCGGGCTGCACCCGATAGGTTCGTTCCAGGTATTACCCAATCGGCCGCGAAGCCTGTGTCACCCTTGGCGAGCTCGGCCTGGATCACCGCCTTCGTCTGCGCGATCAGCCGATTGTGCTCCGAGTGGAAAACGTTCTGGACTGCGGTCAGCCCGATGTTCTCGTTTACCCGGCCATCGCCGGCAGCGTAGTGCGCGTCCAGCAGCTTGCTATCGTAGAACCCAGCCGCTGGCGTGGCGCCCGGAGCGACAATGGCTTGCGGCTTCAAAGCAACGCCGAAATCGTCAGTCGGCGAGGCGCTGTGCGCCATATCATTGATGAAGGCGACGCCGACGCGGACGGCATTCGCCGTGGAAATGGGGTTGGCCAGGTTTCCCTCGACCAGGTGGTTGGTCCCGTCAGGGTTCTTGATCACCACCTGCGGCAGCCCATGCGCGCCGGGGATGAAGTTGCCATAGGCGTCCGTCGCCAGCAGCGGCACGTCGCTGACATCGGCGTCGGTCAGTTGGATGCCCAGGAACTTCGCCGCGTTCAGCTTGACGTCACCCCAGGTCGCCATGCCCGAAACCGCGTCGTCGGCAGTGAACAGCTTGCCGTCCGCGCCGGCCGTGTGATGGCCCAGCAAGGTGCCAGAGGAGTGCAGCTTGCCATCGGCTCCGATCATGTAGTCGCGCAGGAATACCTGGTGCGAGGCGTGCGAGGCATAGGTCTGGCTCTGGTCCACGAAGGGCGTGATGGTGTTCGTGGCTTGGTGGATGTCGTCCGCTGTGCCCAGGATGCCGTCCGGACCCGGCAGGTTGGTGGCGCGCGTCAGCACCATGAAATTGGAATTGCCGCCCGGGACGAACAGCGGATCATCCGCCGCAAGCGGGATGAACACCGTGCCGCTGCCGCCCTTGGTGATCAGGTCAACGCCGTGATCGAAGAATTGCCCGAAGAAGGTCAGCCAACTGTTGAACGGCGGCGACAGGCCGTTATCGGGGGTGACGTTGTTGATGAACAGGCTCTGGGCCAGGCCAGGGACCGATTGGCTGCTGTTGGAGGCGTTGGTCGGCGTCGCCAGATTGCCGCTTGTGGATGGGCCGAAAACGCCGTTCGCGTCCGGCGGCGTGGTGTTCTGATAGCCGATTCCAAGCAGCGAGAGCGCTCTTTTCTGCGCTGCTATCGCGGCGGGGTTGTTGGCAGTCTGATCGGAGATCAGGTTGCTGATGGTGCGGGGCTGGGCATCGATCACAAGACCGCTGGTCGCGCTGTACGAGGTGCCCTGCTGCGCGTTCTGCAGCAGCGGATCTGTGATATGCGGGAAAACCTGGCTTGCGGAGCCGAACGTCGCCTGGCCGGGAACGACGCTGTTATCGACGCCGTCAACGGTGCGCAGCCCGGTCGATAAAAGCGCGTTGAGCGGCGGCTGACCAGCCTCGGCCATCTTGATCTGGGTTAGGATGAAGCTCAGGTCGTCACGGATGAACGCAACCATATTCTCTTCCTAGAAACCGTTATATTCCCAGAAATTAAACATATCGATTACGTAAAAACAAGCATTTCGATACAATTTTGATATCGAAAACGATTTTGTGAACGTTCGGAGGTTTTGGCCGATTTTCGCGACGGGGCGGGCGATGACTGCGTCGGGTCGGCAATCAACCGCGGGGGTCCGAAATCGGTTGCAGGTAGCCCGACCCAGTGAGAACCTGTTTGAGTGACTTCAACTTGCGGCGGCGTAGACTGGCATGGGGTTGAGCAGGGCTTCGACGCCGGACAGGATGGCCGCGAACGCGACGCGGGCGGCCGACACGTCGAGGCGCCCGGCACGGTCGCGCAGCAGCCCGCCCCAGTGCGCGAGCCAGCCGAAAGAGCGCTCCACCACCCAGCGGCGCTCGAGCACGACAAAGCCTTTCTGCCCGGGATCGCGCTCGACAACATGGTGGCGCATGCCGTGCCGGTTCGACCAATCGCGGCAGCGCTCGGCGACAAAGCCGCCGTCGAGGATGGCCTCGCGCAGGCTGGGCCATTCTGCCTTTCCGACGTCAAGCGCGGGAAGCGTGTCGCGCTCCTGGGTAGAGGCCGGCACCACGGCAACGGCGAGCCAGGTGCCGTCGGCGTCGACCAGGGCGACGCGCTTGCGGCCCAGCACCTTCTTGGCGGCGTCATAGCCGCGTGGGCCACGGACCGGGATGCATTTCACCGATTGCGTATCGATGATGCCCAACGTGGGTTCGGGCTTCCTGCCCGCAGCACGACGCCGCAAGCAGGCCACGTCGCACAGCAGCCGGTCAAACAACCCAAGCTCCAGCCATCTGCGGAACCAGCCGTACACGGTCCGCCATGCTGGAAAGTCACCGGGCAGAGCGCGCCAGGGTCCGCCAACACGCAAATGCCAGGCAATCGCGCTGATGACCGGCAACACAGGCGTTGCCTTCTCGCTGCGCGGCGGGTCTGCCCGCTCCAGCCACCGCGCCATCTCCTCGACCGCGCAGGTCGATACCATCTCCTTCAGGCCCGCCTCATGGCGTGCCCGATGCGCTTCAGTCCACATCCCTGCTCCCATCCGCCCGTCCCGGCGGACACTCGTGATCTCCAACACGCAGAGATGAGGTCGAGGCGCAAACGGGTCACTCAAACAGGTTCTGAGCAGACGAGGCATCTCGCCTGAGCGCCGGGGACTGACCTGCCACTCGGTTGAAAGCGGGCTTTAACGTCGTGTCGCGGCGCCCAGCGACGACGCAGCCGGACATTATGGAAGCTTGGTGAAGCGCGTCCTTAACGGTACCGGGTCAGACCGGTAGAACGTGTGGCCTAGGTCGCGAGGACTGACGGTGCTGTGCCGCAAACGGGCGGCGCAACCTCTCGTGGTGCCAGGCAGAACTTCGGATTTGGCGGACGATGTCACCCACGCCTAAACGGGGGAGGTTTCCGATCTCATTTCGAAAATCGTATAAGCGATTACTGTTTTCAAGCAATACCAGCCCATTCCCTCATACGATCCCACAGCGACCACGCACCGTGCTGGTGGTGAAGACGTTTCTCTTGCTTGACTTGTTGTCGTCTTTGTCGTCTCGCTGCAAGCTCCCAACCGTCCTGCATTGTTTTCATGACAATGTATTTGACGAAACGTTTTGTTTTGACGTACTGACGTCGAATCGTCCAAGTCAAGGACGCGTTTGTCGATATGGACCGGCGGAAATGCGCTTTCTGGATTGCCCTACGGTCGCTGCGGCGCTTAATGGGGTCATCATAATACGATCGTAACGACACTGCCGACATGTCGTCGTCCCTGAACCACCGCACCGCACAGACTGTCAGTCGCTCGACATCGACGGCCAGCCGGCCAATGCCGGTTCCGGCGGCAGGGCAGGGGGTTTGGTATGCATCGCCGATAAATACGATGCCGTCGCGTTGATGATCTCGGGCGACCGCAACGTCGCTGGCGCGGCATTGCACTTGGGTGATGGTAAAATCACCCAATTCATTGCGCAGTTCTGGTAAAACCTGCAGCAGAGTGTCGCGCGGTGCTTGGCGAAGCTGCCTCACCCATGGATCCGACGGATCGCGATACAAAAACAGGTTTCCACGCAGGACGTCTTTGCAAGGAAATATCGTGAGATAGTCAATGCCATCCTGGGTCTTATTTCCGTAGTAAACCAAAACTGGCGTGTCAGCGGCATGGCATTTGGTCGAGACGATGTCGAATCCGACCGTCGTCGAATGCCGCGCGCTGATGGTTTGATAACGAACCCCAAGGCGTTCGCCGAGTGCTGTGTTCAAGCCAGTCGCCATGACCACCAGTCTGGCTGTGATACTCTGGCCGTTTTCGATCCGCACCACCGGATGCGCGCCAATCTCGATATCGGTTACGCGCCCGACAATGAACTGCACCTGGGCTGGGATCTGGCTGCGTATCGCCCGCACCATGTCCTGATAAGGCATGCCGTAATGTGGCGTCAGGACAGAGGTTATCTGCTTGCCAAGAGAGAAGTTTCGCGCTTGTAATACTGGCCGAATGTTAGTCACGAATCTTTCTAAAAGCCCAAGATTGCTGAAAGACTTTAGTTGACTTCCGACAATCTGCTCTGCCCGGAATTCTGCAGGATAATTATTATATCGATCAATGATAGTAACTTGAAAACCACGTTGACTCAACGCGATTGCTGCTAGACAGCCGCTCAGCCCTGCGCCGACGACAACCACGTCCACCATAGCGTCTCCATTTAGATTAGAAATATCTAAGTAGAAGCTAGGCGCTCAATTAGTATAGTTGCAAGAGCTGGGCAGGCTCAGTAGATCACCTATAGTTCTTCTACATCAAAATTTGGAGTTTGCACGATTTTCGGTATGGGTCGCTCAGTTGGACGGTCTTTGCGCTATATTGCTGGAGCACGAGAAAATATGGTGAAACACATACGAAGCCTGAGAAAACCATTCTAGGCAATTGCTATGTAAACTACAAATTAAAACGCCACATGTCCAAATAGCGCCCGCAATCCTAAGAACAACGCGCCGCCCACCAGAAATCCAACCAAGGTCCCATTCACCCGAACATATTGCAGGTCCTTGCCCACCCGCAGCTCTACTTTGTCGGTGATCTCGTCCGCGTCCCAGCCCGAAACCACGTCGCCGATGAAACCCGCGATTTGCGCCTGCGCGCTCGGCAGCATAGTCGCAATCACGCTCTCGGCCGCACTCTGCAGGCGGGCCCGCGCTGCCGCATCGTCCGCCAAGAACGCACCCAGATTGCCGAGCGCCGCCTCGATCGCCGCCATGGTGTGACTGCCGGGCCGCTTGGTGTCCTGCTCCAGCGCCAGCCGCATCCGCGACCACACGTCCCACAGCCAGGTCTGCACCGTCTCATGCGCCACGACCCGGCGCACCGCCCGGCCGATCTCGGCAGCGCGCTGCGGGTCCGTCTCCATCAGGTCGATCTCGCGCCTGACCCAGGTGTCGAACGCCTCGCGGATGTGGCTGCCATCCGGGCCCATGCGGTCCAGCTCCTCCCGCAGCACCGTCAGCACGCGCTCCGCCACCTGCGCGCCCAGCACCCAGCCGACCACGCGGCCACCCTGCGCGCGCACCTTATCCTGAATGAAGCCGTGCAGCGTCGCGTGCCGGCTCTCCAGCATGGCGCGCAGCTCGGTCAGCAAGAAGCCCAGCACCTCCTGATGCCGCCCGCCATCCACCAGGGTGCGCAGCGCTCTTGCCACGATGCGCCCGGCGCCGGGGCCGCCAACCAGCCGTGGCATCAGTCGCGCCACCGTGCGCCGGGCCCGCCCATCCTCGACCGTCGCCAGCACCCGCGGCAGCATCTCGGCCAATGCGCGGGCGGCCGGGCGCGCGGCGACGGGGTCGGACAGAAAGCGCGCGAGAATCGCCGACAGGTCGATGCGGCCGAGGACGCGGGACACCTCGGACGGCGTGAACACGTGCCCGGCCACGAACCGCCCGAGCGCACGGCCGAGCCGCGCCTTCTGCTGCGGGATGATCGCGGTGTGCGGGATTGGCAGGCCGAGCGGGTGGCGGAACAGCGCCGTGACCGCGAACCAGTCGGCGATGCCGCCCACGAACCCGGCCTTGGCACTGGCCTGGAGCAGGTCAGCCCAAAGACTGGGCGGCAGCGCATAGCTTATAAGTGTCAGCGCCGCCATCAGCACCAGCAGCCCGGTCGCGAAGGCGCGGTGCTGCCGCAGCTCGCGCCGGGCGTCGCGGTCGAAGTCGGAGATGCCGGTCTTGGCGGGTGCTGGTGTCGTGGCTGCGCTCATGGCGGCGGGGGATAGCACAGTTGGCTGGGGTGGCGAGGGGCCGCGGCGTGGGCTAGGCTCGCGCGCTGGCTGCGCAACTACGGGGAACCGAACCTATGAACATCCGCCGCATGGCGCCTGAGGCCCGGCTGTCTGGCGCCGTCGTTCACAATATGACGGTCTATCTGGCTGGGCAGGTCGCTGATGATCCTGCTGCTGGAGCGGAGCAGCAGACGGTCGACATCCTGCGCCAGATCGACGCCCTGCTGAACGAGGCCGGGACGGACAAGACCTACCTGCTTTCGGTGCAAATCTTCCTCGCCGACATGGCCGACTTCGATGCGATGAACCGGGCGTGGGACACCTGGCTCGACCCCCGCCATAAGCCGGCCCGCGCCACGGTGCAGGCGCGGCTCGCCAATCCAGCTTGGCGGGTGGAGATCACCGGCATCGCGGCCCTCCCGCCAATCCTGCCGCGCCCAGCGCAGTCGAGCGAGAGCCAGTTTGCCTGAATGCGCATCAAATGCGTCAATTCATGCGTCATTAGGCGCGTCAATTGATGCACCAGGACCCGCGTCAATTCGTTTGACAATGGTTCACCTGTAATTGCTATATATCAGTATGTTAGTCGTTTCTTGCGGCATCAAGTGCATCAATTCGCGCATCAAAACCTGCGTCAATTCCGGCCGGTTTTCATGTCCGGGCGCTCCACGCCGAGCCCCGGGGAGAGTCGCCGGTGCGTCAAATCCCCCCGTTAGAGGGGGGATTTGACGCACCGCGCGACCCGGGGCGGCGGCTCATGTCCAGCGAATTGACGCATGCCGGGCAAAGCGGTGCCGCTGCCGGTTCCCGGGTTTGGGAAAAGCTGGGTCAGCGTAAGGTCCAAACACGCCACGTGGCCACGTGGCGGCTCTAGCGCGTCAGTTGTATCCTATTTGTTCTTGTTACGCCAACGTTTTCATGCCACAACGGCGCATGACCGTGAAAATGAGACTTTTCGCCCGCGCAGCCGCATGTGATTTGACGCTGCACCCGCCGGGCGCTGTGCTGCCGGCATGACCTATGAGGACCACGCCGGCCGGACTGAGACGCGCGCCGATACCGTTGCCCCGCATCTGCTGCAAGGCCTTGCCGCCACCTTGGGCCTAGCGGTTCCGGATCATCTGCCCCCGCTGTGGCACTGGATGCTGTTCCAGGACTGGGTGACGCCGGACCGGCTCGGCCCCGATGGGCACCCGAAGCGGGGTGGGTTCCTGCCGCCAGTGCATGACCTGCCGCGGCGGATGTGGGCCGGCGGGCGCGTGCGGTTCCTGGCGCCATTGCATGCGGGTGACGCGGTGAGCCGCCGCAGCACGATCCTGTCCGTCACTGAAAAGCACGGCGGCAGCGGCCGGCTGGTATTCGTGACCGTTGCCCATATGATCGAGGGTCCGAACGGTCCGGCCATCGAGGAGCAGCAGGACATCGTCTATCGCGGTGCCGAAGGCGCGGCCACCAAGCCCGCCGATCCCGCCGCTACTGCGCCGCCCGACGCGCGCCGCGGCACGGTATGGCCCGACCCTGTGCTGCTGTTCCGCTATTCTGCGCTGACCGGCAACGGACACCGCATCCACTACGACCTCGACTATGTCCGTGGCACCGAGGGCTACCCGGGACTCGTGGTGCACGGTCCGCTGCAGGCGACCTGGCTGGCCGGGCTGCTGGCCGACCGGAAAGTGGCCACCTTCAGCTTCCGCGGCCTCCGTCCGGCGTTCCACGGCGCGCCGCTCGCGACCGAGGCCTGGGCAGACGGCGATGTCTGGCGGCTGCGTACTTTGGACACGGAGGGACGTGCCTGCATGTCGGCCGAGGCCACCTTTGCATAGCTGTATGGGCGTCGTCTGATGGCGTTCCTGACCGAGCCTGAGCCGGCGCGTGGCGTCGCCTTGCCGGTGCGGCCCGGCATCCGCCGGGTGGTGGCGCCGAACCGCGGTCCGATGACGTATCACGGCACCAACACCTACCTGATCGACGCCCCGTCTGGCCTTATGGTGCTGGACCCTGGGCCGGACGACGCGACGCATGTCGCCGCGGTGCTGGCCGCCGCCGGGCCGGTCGCCCGCATCCTGCTGAGCCACACGCACCATGACCATGTCGGCGCGCTCCCGGCCCTACGCGCCGCCACTGGGGCGCCAGTATATGCTTGGCATGAGCCGGCGATACCGGAGGTGGCGCCCGACGTCATGCTGCGGGACGGCGATGCTGTCGATGGCTGGCAGGCGATCTTCACCCCGGGCCATGCGGCTGACCATGTGTGCTTTGCCGGGCCGGAGGGCGTGCTGTTCAGCGCGGACCACGTGATGAGCTGGTCGAGCAGCATCGTGAGCCCGCCGGGCGGCGAGATGGCGGCGTATTTTGCCAGTCTGCGCCGGTTGCTGGATCGCAGCGACACACTTTACCTGCCCGGCCATGGCCCGCCGCTTCCGAACCCGCAGCCGTTCGTCCGTGACCTGCTGGCGCATCGCATGGCGCGGGAGGCCGCGGTTCTGGCGGCGCTCGGCACGGCGCCGCGCAGCACCGTGGCATTGATGGACCAGCTCTACTCGCAGGTGGACGAGCGCCTGCGCCGCGCGGCGGAGCGCAATGTGCTGGCGCACCTGCTGAAACTCAGGGCGGAGGGGCGCGCGGCGGACGGGCCGGAAGGGTGGGTCGCGGCATAGGATCGGCTTGCATTTTTGGTGTTCGTGACGCACATGGGTAGTCAAATCTGGTCGGCCCCCACCGAGTGTTGTTAACGAGGCAATGTTTGTAGTGCGGGGTGCATGACAGGGCGCGCTGGGCAGGGGCCTGGCAGCGCCCACCATGGCATTCCCGGCTTTCGTATGGAGTACTACCGTGTCTGAGACCGACGCCAACCCGCTCGCCCTTATCCGCAACATCGGCATCACCGCGCATATCGACGCCGGCAAGACGACGACGACCGAGCGGATCCTGTATTACACGGGCGTGTCGCACCGTATCGGCGAGGTGCATGACGGCAATACCACGACCGACTACATGGCGCAGGAGCGGGAGCGCGGCATCACCATCACCTCCGCCGCGGTGACGTGCGAGTGGAAGGGCCACCGCATCAACATCATCGATACGCCGGGCCACATCGATTTTAACATCGAGGTCAACCGGTCGCTGCGCGTGCTGGACGGCGCGGTGTTCATCATCGAGGGCGTGGCCGGCGTGCAGCCGCAGAGCGAGACCAACTGGCGGCTCGCGGACCGTTACAACGTGCCGCGTATCATCTTCATCAACAAGCTGGACCGGACGGGCGCCGATTTCTACCGGGCGTTCGACACGCTGAAGGAGAAGCTCGACATCGTGGCGCTGCCGCTGCAGCTGCCGATCGGCATCGAGGATACTTTTGTCGGCGTCGTGGACCTGGTCGAGATGAAGGCCATCGTGTGGGAGGGCGGCGAGCTTGGCGCCAAGTTCCATGATGAGGCCATCCCCGCCGACATGATGGAGAAGGCGCAGGAATACCGCACGTTGCTGCTGGATACGGCGCTGAGCGTCGATACCGAGGCGATGGAGGAGTATTTCGACAAGGGCGACGTGTCCGTCGAAACGCTGAAGCGCTGCATCAAGGCGGGCGCCATCAGCGGCGTGTTCCGCCCGGTGCTGTGCGGCACCGCGTTCAAGAACAAGGGCGTGCAGCCATTGCTCGACGCCGTGCTGGACTACCTGCCGAGCCCGATCGACGTGCCGGGCATCAAGGTGGCGGAGGAGGAGGACGAGCCCGAGGGCACGGTGCGGCGGATCATCCCGGCCGACATCAAGGCGCCGTTCGCCGGGCTGGCGTTCAAGATCATCAACGACAAGTACGGCACGCTGACGTTCGTGCGCGTCTATGCCGGGTCGCTGAAGTCGGGCGACACGGTGATGAACACGACGAAAGACCACCGCGAGCGGATCGGCCGGATGTTCCAGATGCATGCCGACAAGCGGGCCGAGATCAAGGAGGTTCATGCCGGCGACATCGCGGCCTTCGTGGGCCTGAAGGATACGGTCACGGGCGACACGCTCGCGGCTGCCGAGGACCCGGTGGTGCTGGAGCGGATGTCGTTCCCGATCCCGGTGATCGACATCTCGGTCGAGCCGAAGACCAAGGACGGGGTCGAGAAGATGACGCTTGGCCTGCAGAAGCTGGCGGGTGAGGACCCGAGCCTACGGCTGCGCACCGATCAGGAGAGCGGGCAGACCATCCTGTCGGGCATGGGCGAGCTGCACCTCGAGATCATCATCGACCGGCTGCAGCGCGAGTACGGCGTGGACGCCAACATCGGCGCGCCGCAGGTGGCGTATCGCGAGACCATCAGCCGCAGCCACACCGAGACCTACACCCACAAGAAGCAGACTGGCGGGTCCGGCCAGTTCGCCGAGGTGAAGATCACCTTCGAGCCGATGGACCGCAACGCCGGCGTGGTGTTCGAGAACAAGGTGGTCGGCGGCTCGATCCCGAAGGAGTATATTCCGGCGGTCGAGAAGGGGATCAAGAACCAGTGCGAGACGGGCGTGCTGGCCGGGTTCCCGACGGTCGATTTCAAGTACAGCCTGATCGACGGCAAGTACCACGACGTGAACTCGTCGGCGCTGGCGTTCGAGATCGCGGCGAAGGCTTGCTTCCGTGACGGCATGAAGAAGGCGGCGCCGATCATCCTGGAGCCGATCATGGATGTGGAGGTGACGACGCCGCAGGACCACGTGGGCGACGTCGTCGGCGACCTGAACCGCCGCCGCGGCACGATCCAAAGCCAGGACAGCGCCGGCAGCACGGTGATGGTGCGGGCGCATGTGCCGTTGAAGGAGATGTTCGGCTACATCAGCCAGCTCCGCGGCATGACCAAGGGCCGGGCGAGCTTCACGATGCAGTTCCACCACTACGACCCAGTGCCGCGCAACATCGCGGACGAGATCATGGCCAAGAGCGCTTAAGACCCAGCAACTTTCCTGCCCTAGCAGCGCTGGGGCAGGAATGAACACCGATGCCCCCGCCGAGACCGCCACGCCTGGCGCGCGTGATCCACAGGCCGCCACCGACGCCGACTTGGAGTTCATGGCTCGCGCGCTGGACCTCGCCAAACGCGGCGGCAAGGTCGAGGGCGCCTCGCCAATCGGCTGCGTGATCGTAATCAATGGCAAGATTGTCGCGGAGGGTCACAACGAGGTTGGCCTGCGTCACGACCCCACAGCGCACGCCGAGATGATGGCAATCCGACAGGCTGGCGCAGCGCTGGAGCGGGATGAGCTGCGCGGCGCAATGCTCTATTCCACGCTGCAGCCCTGCGGCATGTGCACGATGGCGAGCATCTGGAGCCATATCGACCGCATCGTCTATGGCGCCGGGCGGGACGACGTGCACCGCATGTATTTCGAGGACCGTCACCTCGACACGATGAATTTCATTCGCGACGCTTATCGCAAGGACATGCCGGTCATCGGCGGCGTCATGGCGAAGGAGTGCGCCGCGCTCTACTACGGACCCGACGACGAGCCGCCGGTCGAGGAGCAGGCCAACCTTTAGCTCAGACCCTCCATCCCGCCATCCACGCTGATTGCCTGGCCGCTGATGGTCGCGCCGAACGGGCTGCAGAGATAAAGCGCCATGTTGGCGATGTCCTGCTGAGTCACAAAACAACGTAGCGATACGGCTGCCATCGCGCGCTCAGTTTGCTCGTTATCGCTGACACCGGCTGCCTGCGCCTTGTTGCGCAGCACGCTGCGAATGCGCGGCCCATCTACCAAGCCCGGCAATATCGCATTCACCCGGATATTGTCGGGTCCGAGCTCCATCGCCAGGGTGCGGGTAAAGCCCACCACACCCCACTTCGCCGCACTATAGGGACTGCGCAGCGGAAAGCCGAACTTGCCGGCGGCGGAACTGAGATTGACGATGCTGCCGCCGCCGGATTGGCGCAGCGCCGGCACCGCGCGCCGGGCGCAGTGGAACATGCTGGCGAGATCGACCTGCAGCGTGGCGTCGAGTTCGGCCGGCGTCACGTCCTCCACCCGCGCCGTCGGCCCGGCGATCCCGGCATTGTTCACCAGCACGTCGAGGCCGCCCAGGGTGGACAGCGCCGCGTCCATGAACGCCTCCAGCTCCGCCACCCGTCCAGCGTCCGCCTTCATGCCGCGATGGCCGCAATCCGCGAGGCTTGCTTCGTCCACGTCGGACACGAACAGCTCGGCGCCGCACTCGGCAAAGCTGTCCGCCATAACCCGCCCGATGCCGCCCGCGCCAGCGGTGATCGCCACGCGCAGGCCGCTGAGGTCGAGCGGGACCGGGGTGAGTGCGCCGTTGGCCATGTTGCGTGTCCTCCCGAATTGCCCCGGCACGTTACGGCACGCGCCAAGGAAGGCAATGGTCGCGGCACGACCTGACCACGGCGCGCTTTAACGCCGCGTTAACCTCGATGCGCGAAGATCCAGCGTGCCCAACACAATGAGGTCCGAAACCCGCCAGACCGGCCGGCAAAGCGCGCTATGCTCCCGGCCATGGAACTGAGTCCCGCCATCTGCTACCAGGCGATGCTGGCCCGCGACGCACGGTTCGACGGGCGGTTCTTTACCGCGGTGCGGACCACGGGCATCTATTGCCGTCCCATCTGCCCGGCGCGCGCGCCCAAGCTCGAGAACTGCCTGTTCTTGCCCACAGCCGCTGCCGCGCAAGAGGCCGGCTTTCGCCCCTGCCTGCGCTGCCGTCCTGAGACTGCGCCTGAGCTCGGCGCCTGGCGCGGCACTTCGAACACGGTCTCACGCGCGCTCACCCTGATCAACGCCGGGGCGCTTGACGGCAGCAGCGTTGACGCGCTGGCCGAGCGCCTCGGGGTTGGCGCCCGGCAGCTCCGTCGCCTATTCCTGTGCCATCTCGGCGCGTCACCGGTCGCGGTGGCGCAGACGCGGCGCGTGCTGCTCGCCAAGCAGCTCATCCACGAGACCGACCTCTCGATGCTTGAGGTGGCGCTGGCGAGCGGCTTCGGCTCGGTACGCCGCTTCAACGAGGTGTTCCAGGCGCTGTTCGACCGTCCGCCGGCCGCGCTGCGCCGGACACGGCGTGAGCCCGGCACCTCGGCGATCACCCTGAGCCTCGGCTACCGCCCGCCCTATGATTGGAGCGCGATGCTGGGCTTCCTGGCCGCTCGCGCCATTCCGGGCGTCGAACGGGTCGAGCACGGCACCTATCAACGGACGATCGAGCTGACCGGTACGCCGGGGTTGATCGCCGTCGCGCATGAGCCCGCGCGGTGCCGCCTGCGCGCGACCATCCGCTTCCCGCGCACGAATGCACTGCCCGTGATCATCGCGCGGCTGCGCCAGATGTTCGATCTCGGCGCCGACCCGGCGGTGATCGGAGCCGCATTGTCGCAAGACGTCCGGCTTCGTGCGCTCGTGGCCGTGCGTCCTGGGCTGCGCGTGCCGGGCGCATGGGATGGTTTCGAGCTCGGCGTGCGGGCGATCCTGGGTCAGCAGATCACGGTCGCTGGCGCCACCCGGCTCACGGGCCGCATCGTGCAAGAGTATGGCGCGCCGCTGGCAGACGGGATCATCGAGCCTGGATTGACCCACATATTCCCGCGACCGGAGATGCTGGCCGCCGCCGTCCTGACTGGAATGCCGTCGCCACGCGCGACCGCGATTGCGACGCTGGCGAGGGCCGCTGCCGCAGACGCCCGCCTGTTCGAGCGGGGAGCCGATGTCGCGGCCTCGGTCAGCCAGTTGCGGGCGCTGCCCGGCATCGGCGAATGGACGGCGCAGTATATCGCGATGCGCGCCATGCGGGAGCCTGACGCATTTCCGGCGGCCGATGTCGGGCTGTTGCGCGCGATGGCCGATCAGCATGGACGGCCGACGCCCGCGACACTGTTGCAAAACGCCGAGCTCTGGCGGCCATGGCGCGCCTACGCCGCCCTGCATCTCTGGACGGCGGACGCCGGCAATGCATCGCATGAGGCTTCGGAGGTCCCCAATGCAATTGCTGCTTGACCGTTTTCAGACCCCGATCGGCGTCATGCTGCTCGTTCACGACGCCGAGGGGCGTTTGCACGCGCTCGATTTCCACGACTTCGAAGCGCGCATGAACCGGCTGCTGCGCCTGCATTACGGCCGGGTCGAGCTGACAAACGGCAGGGCGCCCGAGGCAGTCGTAACGCCGCTGCAGGCCTATTTTGCCGGCATGCACGCCGCCATAGCGACCATACCGACATCGACGGCCGGCACACCGTTCCAGCGATCGGTCTGGGCAGCGCTGCGAACCATTCCACCAGGCGAGACAACGAGCTATGGCAAGCTCGCCAGCATGATCGGGCGGCCGGGCGCGTTCCGGGCAGTCGGTCTGGCGAACGGCGCCAACCCGCTCACGATCGTCGTCCCGTGCCATCGCGTCATCGGGGCGGACCACACCCTCACCGGCTTCGGCGGCGGGCTGCACCGCAAGCGCTGGCTGCTGGAGCACGAGGGTGTCATTGTCAAAGCCGACCGCCAGCCCGTTCTGGTCTGATCGCCCTATCGGTCCGTCAGCCGCAGCTCGATCCGCCGGTTGCGTGCATAGGACGCTGTGCCCTCCGTCCGGTCCAGCGGTTGGAACTCGCCGAACCCGGTCGCGGCCAGGCGCCGGGCCGGCACGCCCTCGTCGATCAGCAGCTTGACGACGTTGATCGCCCGTTGCGCCGACAATTCCCAGTTGGAGGCGAAGGCGCCATGGTTCACCGGCTGCCGGTCGGCGTGGCCGTCCACCCGCAGGATCCAGTTCAGGTCGCTCGGTAT
Organism: uncultured Alphaproteobacteria bacterium; assembly: GCA_963850595.1. Classification (GTDB taxonomy): domain Bacteria; phylum Pseudomonadota; class Alphaproteobacteria; order Acetobacterales; family Acetobacteraceae; genus CAHJXG01. Next base: position 1,003,397 of record CAWKLS010000002.1, read on the forward strand.
CTTCGTCGAAAGATCCTTCAGCGTCGAGGCAAGGGCGCGGATTTGGTCCTGCCCGCCCGACGTCATATCGGCGCTGCCGACGGGAAACAGTACCTCGCTCTGGAACACGAAGCGGTCGCCGACGATCTGCACCCCGGCGCGGTTCTGCAGCACGTCGCGCAGCCGGCCAAAGAACTCGCTGCGGTAGCGCTGCAGCTCCTCGACCTTGGATGCCAGCGCCGCGTTCAGCCGGCTGCCGAGGTTGGCGATCTGCGCGTCCTTGTCGTGCCCGGCCGCCTCGGCCAAGTCCAGCGACGACGCCAGCCGCGCCAACTGCGCCCGCAGCTCATCGACCTGCCGGCCCAGCAGCGCCATCTGCGCCCGCCCGCTCTCGCCCAGTTTCTGCTCGTCGGCAAGCTGGGCCGCGACGGCCTGACGGCGCTGCTCCTCGGTCGTCGCGCGCACGGCGGCGTCGCGGGCCTGCCGCTCCAGATCGTCGCGCAGCGCGGTCAGCGTGCGAACCTGCTCGGCCATCTTGGCGAGGTCGGACAGCCGCGCCTCGATCGTCGCCTTGTCGGTCTGGACCACGCGGTCCTGCTCAGCGGCCTGGGCACGAAGCTGGGCGAGCTGACGCCGCGCCTCGGCAAGCTGCGTCGCAATCTCGGCCGTCTGCTGGCCCGCCGCATCGGTGCGCCCGGCCGTCTCGGCGACGCGGGACTGCAGCTGCTCATTGCGCGCCGTCGCCGCCTGCGATTGCAGCTCCGCATCCGCGAGCCGGGCCGACAGGCGGTCGCGCTCGGTGCGCAGCGCGTCACGGTCCGCCTGCATCCGGCTGCCCTCGGCCTGCAGCGCCGCGAGGTCGCGCGCCAGTCCCTCGCGTGCCGCGACACCGGCCGCCAAGTCGCGGTTGAGCTGGGTCACCGAGGCCTGCAGCTCGCCGCTCCGGCCGCGTTCCAGGGACAGCATGTCGTTCAGCTCGGACACCTGCCGGTTCAGCCGGTCCAGCGCCCGGTCCCGCCCGGTGAGCGCCACAGACAGGAACGCCTGCGCCAGCACGAACACCAGCAGGACGAAAATGATGACCATGAGCAGCGTGGACAGCGCGTCCACATAGCCGGGCCATGGGTTCAGCTCGTCGCTGGCGCTGCGGCGGCGAAGCCGGGCCATGCTAAACCCCTATTTTCATTGCGGCTGGCCCTCAGCGAGCGCCGCGATCGTGCGCGTCAGCACGCGGATGTCGTTGCGCAGCTCGGACGTGCTCTGCACCCGGCCCTGCTCGCCCTCGGACAGCAGGCGCTGCATGTATTGCTCGATGTTGCGCAGATGCACCCGCGACCCGTCATCCGCGCTCGGCGGCCGTATCTCGCTCAGCCGGGTCAGCGCCGGGGCGAGCTGCGCCTGCGTTTCGGCGATGCGCAGCATGAGCTGCTGGTTGGCGCGCATGGTGTCCGACAGCGTGCCGATCTTCTCGGTCAGCGCCAGCACGGCGAGGTTCGACTGGGTGCGCCCGTCCTCGCCGCGCACCAGGATCGACTGCAGGTTCTCCATGTTCTCAGCAGTTTGCTCCAGCAGTGCCTGCACATACGCAGGGACCGAGCTGTCGCCCTCCAACGCTCCGGACGAGAGCCGGGTCAAGCCAGCAAGCCATTCTTCCAACTCATTAAAAAAGCGATTCTGCGCCTGCCCGGCCGTAAGGTCGAGGAAGCCCAGCACCAGCGCGCCCGCCAGGCCGAACATGCTGGAGGAGAACGCCGTCCCCATGCCCTTCAGCGGTCGGCCTAGCCCGGTTTTAAGCTGTTCGAACAATGCGTTGAGGTCGCCGGAGCCGACCGACATGCCACCGATCACGTCGGCGATGGCGCTGACGGTCAGCAGCAGGCCCCAGAAGGTGCCGAGCAGGCCAAGGAAGATCAGCAGGCTTGTCATGTAACGCGAAAGCTCCCGGCTCTCGTCCAGCCGGCTGGCGAGGCTGTCGAGCAGGCTGCGCATCGCCGGGGCCGACAGGCTGATGCGGTCATGGCCGTCGCGGTTCTTCGCCTGGCGCGCCGCCAGCATGCTCGCCATCGGCGCCAGCAGCTTCGGCGGCGGCAGGGTGGCGAGACGGGAGCGCGATTGGCGGAAGGTATCGAGCCAAGTCACCTCCGGGGTGAGCCGCGTCACCTGCATCAGGTTCCAGCCGACGCCGATCAGCAGCACGATGAAAATCAGGCCGTTGAGCAGCGGGTTGCTGGAGAAGGCGGTAATCAGCGCCCCGGACAGCAGGACAGTCAGCACGAGGACCGCGACCAGGAAGACCAGCATGCGGATGAGATAGATCTTGGGCCGGGTCAAGGCATTGCCGCCGGAGTGTTGGTGCTGAGGTCCACGCGGTCGGGCGGCCCGTCGGCGGCAGCGCGGCCGAGCGCGCGGACGTAGATGCGGGTCGAGGCGATGCCCTCGTTGATCAGCACCGCCCGGGCCGCGAGCGCGCGGGCCAGCGACAGCCGGCGCGGCGTGGACGGATCCTCGGGACTGCCGGCGGCGTAGGCGAGCACCTGGATGGGCTGCGCGGTATCGCGCAGCGGCCGGGCGAAGTCGCGGATCGCCGCCTCGGTCCCCGCATTCAAATCGGAACGGTTGGCGCCGAATGTCGTGCGCAAGCCGCCCTGCAGCGGGGAGGCGTCGCCCGGCGCGTCGGCCGCGACCGGGATCGGCGGCGGGTCGGGCGGGCGCTGCACCGGAACGGCGACGGCGGGCGGGATGGCGGCGATCTCCGGCGGCACGGTCGGCACGACGGGCGGCTTGGGCGCAGGCGGCGTGGGGGTTGGGGCAGGGCGGGCAGCGGTCTTTGGCCCAGTTGCCGGTGGATGCGGCGGCGCGCGCCGGGCGGGTGCTGGATGGGGCACCGGCCGCGCCGGCTTCAGGGCATCCAGCGCTCCATTGTTAACCGCAGGATTCGCCGGTTGTGCTTGCGCCCCGCCGCCCAGGCAAAGCAGCAGCGCAGCGTGCCAGCAGACAACCCGCCGCCAGCCAGCAGGCGCGTGCCGGGACATCAGCCGGTGCGGCCCTCGGCGGCGGTCACGCCCTGGGCCACCACGTCGCGCAGCCTGGCATGCATGTGCGGGTTCGCCGCCACGATGTCGTTCGGCCCGGCGTCGTGCATCACGCTCTCGGCGCCCGAGGGATCGGTCACGAAGCCGCCGGCCTCCCGCACGATCAGCAATCCGGCCGCCATGTCCCAAGGCTTGAGGCCCAGTTCCCAATAGCCGTCGTAGCGCCCGGCCGCGACCCAAGCGAGGTCCAGCGCTGCCGCGCCAAAACGCCGGATGCCGGCGACCTGCGGCATCAGCACGCCCAGGGTGCGGGCGAAGGCCAGGCGGTTGCCGCCCGACACCGCGGCGAATGGGATGCCGGTGGCGAACAGCGCGTCCTTCAGCTCGCGCCGGGCGGAAACGCGCAGGCGGCGCTCGTTCAGGAATGCGCCGCCGCCCTTCTCGGCCCAGAACATCTCGTCGTGCACGGGGTTGTAGATCATCGCCGATGCGATCTCGCCGCTGCCGTCCGGCAGGCGCCGTTCCAGCGCGATCGAGATGCACCAATGCGGGATGCCGTGCAGGAAGTTGCTGGTGCCGTCGAGCGGATCCACGATCCAGCGCCAGGCCCAGTTGTCGCTGCCGGACATGCCGCTCTCTTCCATGAGGAAGCTATAGCCCGGGCGCGCCTTGCCGAGCTCCTCCCGCATGGTGCTTTCGGCGCGGATGTCGGCCTGGCTCACGAAGTCGCCCGGTCCCTTCACGCTGACTTGGAGCTGCTCGACCTCGTTGAAATCACGCAATAAACGCTTTGACGCCTTCTGCGCGGCGTTCTGCATGACCGTCATGTGGGGCGATAGGCGGAGCGCCATTACGAGCGCGCCCGCTCCACATAGCTCGCGTCCTCGGTCCGCACCACGATGCGCTCGCCGGCCTCGACGAACGGCGGCACCTGGGTCTTCACGCCGTTGGAGAGGCGGGCGGGCTTGTAGCTGCTGGTGGCGGTCTGGCCCTTGACCACGGGATCGGCCTCGATAACCTCGAGCACCACGGTGCTCGGCAGGCGTACGCCGGTCGGCTCGTCCTCGACCATGTCGACGGTGACGGTCATGTTGTCCTGCAGGAACGGCGCGGCGTCGCCCAGCAGGTCGAGCGGCACGAGGGTCTGCTCGAAGCTCTCCGGGTCCATCAGCACCGCGTTAGTGCCGTCGGTGTAGGAGTAGGTGAAGTCCTTCTCCGACGTCGCCAGCCGCTCGACGGTGTCGGCGGTGCGCCAGCGCTCGTTGGTCTTGTTGCCGGTCTTCAGGTCACGCATTTCGACTTGGATGAAGGCGCCGCCTTTGCCCGGGGTGATGATCTGCTGCTTGAGCACGGTCCAGCGGCGGCCGCCGTGGTCCAGCACCTGACCGGCGCGAATAAGGTTTGCCTGCTGCTTCATCGAACGGACCTGCTTATCAAAGACACTAAATCACGGACAGACGTTATCCGCATGGAGTCCAACGTTTCTAACCCGTGCCCGACACCCCGGCAAGGTTCACCCCGGCAAGGTTCGCCTCGGCAAGGCTCACCCCGGGAAGGTTGTGGCGAAGGCCGGCCGGGTCGAGCACGATATCACCGTCAAGGTATTCCGGCCCGATCGGCACCTTGCCGTGGCCGCCCGGGATATCCAGGACGTAGGTCGGCCAGGCCAGCCCCGTGACCCGGCCGCGCAACGCCCGCAAGATGCGCTGCCCCTCAGCGATCGGCACAGCGAAGCGCGCGGTGCCGGGCGCCGGGTCGAGCTGATGCAGATAGTATGGCTTCACCCGGGCGCGGAGCATGGTGCGGAACAGGTTTTCAAGGGCTTCAAGGCTGTCGTTCACATCGCGCAGCAGCACGGATTGGCCGAGCAGGGGCACTCCGGCGGCGTGGATGCGGCGCAATGCCGCGACAGCATCGGTCGTGAACTCGCGGGCATGATTGGCGTGGACCACCAGCCAGACCGGGGTCTCAACGTCCATCGCCGCGGCCAGCGCATCCGTGACGCGGGTTGGATCGGCGACGGGCACTCGAGTGTGGATGCGCAGCAACTCGATGTGCGGGATCGCGGCCAGGGTGCGCAGGATCGCCCCGAGCCGGCGCGGCGACAGCATGAGCGGGTCGCCGCCGGTCAAGATCACCTCGCGGACGGCCGGATGAGCGCGGAACCAGGCAAAGGCGGCTGCCAATTCGGCGTCGGACAGCAACCCGCCGCTGGGTCCGACGTGCTCGCGACGGAAGCAAAAGCGGCAATAGACCGGGCAGACCAGCAGCGGTTTCAGCAATGCCCGGTCGGCGTAGCGATGGACGACGCCGGGCAGGGGGGATAGCGCGTCGTCACCGATCGGGTCGGCGTGCTCATGCGGCGCGACGTCGAGCTCGGCGGGGTGCGGGATGAATTGGCGGCCGATTGGGTCGTCTGGCCGCTCGATCAGGGCGCGCATGGCGTCCGGGATCGCCACGGCGTAGCGCGCGCCGACCTGGTTCAACGCATCGAGGTCGCCCGGTTCAGCGAGGCCGGCTGCAATAAGGCCGGCGGCGTCGCGGATCATGCGGTCACGAACTCCTGGGCGGTGTAACCCTGCATGAACAGCAGGGCGCGCAGGCCGCAATGCTCGATGCGGACCCGCGCCTCGGCGGCGACGATCGGCTTGGCGTGGAACGCGACGCCCAGCCCGGCGGCGCGGATCATCGCGAGGTCGTTGGCCCCGTCGCCCACCGCCAGGCAGTCCGCCATGTCGAGGCCCTGCTCGGCAGCGAGCTCCTGCAGTGCGTTGAGCTTGGCGGCGCGGTCGAGGATGGGCGCGCCGACCTCGCCGGTGAGCGCCGCGCCGTCATCCAGCAGCGTGTTGGCGCGGTGCACGTGGAAGCCGAGCTGCTCGGCGACGCGCCCAGTGAAATAAGTGAACCCGCCGGAGACCAGCGCGGTCTTGGCGCCATGCGCCCGCATGGTGCTGACCAGCTCGGCGGCGCCGGGCATCAGCGTGGTGGCGGCCCAGGTCTGCGCCAGCGCATCGAGCGACAGGCCGCGCAGCAGGCCGACGCGCTCGCGGAGGGCGGTGGCGAAATCGAGCTCGCCGTTCATGCTGCGCCGGGTGATGGCGGCGACCCGGTCTTGCAGGCCGGCGTACGCCGCCAGCTCGTCGAGGGTTTCCGTGGTGACGATGGTGCTGTCCATGTCGGCGATCAGCAGGCGCTTGCGGCGGCCGGCCGCTGGTGTCACGACGGCATCGACCGGTGCGGCGTCGAGCGCTGCGTGGATCAGCGCTGGGTCGGGGCAGGCCGGGACGGGAATGTCGGCGGCCTCGCCTTCCGACAATGTGCTGGGTGGGCCGCCGTGCACCGCCTCGGTCACGCGGGCGATGAGGGCTGGCGTGAGCGCGGCCGAGCCTTGGGGGGCGATCAGGGTGAGAACGTGCATGGCGGAGGGATGCCAGGGGTTGCGCGATGGGGCAAGCTGAGGCGTTGCGGCCGAACGCGGTAATCGTTGCCGGGCCGACCTGCAGCGGCAAGTCGGCGCTGGCGCTGGCGCTGGCGCGTCGCCTGGACGGCGTGGTGATCAACGCCGATTCCATGCAGGTCTATCGCGAGCTGCGTATCCTGACCGCCCGGCCGACCGCGGCGGAGGAGGCATCGGCGCCGCACGCGCTGTATGGCGTGCGTGCCGCGGCTGAGCCGGGCAGTGCCGCCTGGTGGCGGGAGGCCGCGCTGGCTGCGATGGACGCGGCGCGGGCCGCCGGGCGGCTACCGATCCTATGCGGCGGCACTGGCCTCTATCTGTCGGCGCTGACCCAGGGGATCGCGGACATTCCGGACCCCGGCATCGCGGCGCGGGCCGAGGCGCGGGCTTTGCTGGCCAAGTTCGGGCCGGCGGCGCTGCATGCCCGGCTGATGCAGGCCGATCCTGCGACGACGGCGACGCTGCGCCCCAGCGACGGACAGAGATTGGCGCGGGCGTGGGAGGTTTGGCGCGGCACCGGACGCGGCCTGGCGGAATGGTATGCAACGGCGACGCCGCAGCCCGCATGGTCCTTTCGGATGATACTCTTGGACCCGCCGCGTGATATGTTGCGATATGCGATCGAAAAACGGTTCAAAATGATGCTGGAGGCCGGCGCGCTGCAGGAAGCGGCGGCGCTGCTGGCGTTGCAGCTCGACCCGGCCGTGCCGGCATTGCGGGCGCATGGCGTGCCGGAGCTGGCGGCGCATCTGCGCGGGGAGTTGACGCTGGAGGCGGCGCAGCAGCGGGCGATGCTGGCGTCAGGACAGTACACCAAACGGCAAGCGACGTGGTTCCGGCACCGGAAGATCGTTGACCCGTGCGCTACGCATACGATCCATGCGCGATTTGCGGCCGAAACGCAATTTTCGGAAAGTGATTGGTGTGCTTTAATGCGTTTCGTTAAGCTTACGGGCTAAGGTATGGCGCTCAACGGTGCGATGCCCCGCCGATCAGAGGACACGATATGACGGCTATCCAGCAGCAATCCGGCGCCGAAATCCTGTTGCGCGCGCTTCGTGACCAAGGCGTCGAGGTCATCTTCGGCTATCCCGGCGGCGCCGTTCTCCCCATTTACGACGCGATTTTCCAGCAAAACAGCATCCGTCACATCCTGGTGCGTCATGAGCAGGCGGCGGTGCATGCGGCGGAGGGCTATGCGCGCAGCACCGGCAAGGTCGGCGTCGTGCTGGTCACCAGCGGCCCCGGCGCCACCAACGCCGTCACCGGACTGGTGGATGCACTGATGGACAGCATCCCGATCGTCTGCCTGACCGGGCAGGTACCAACCCACCTGATCGGCAACGACGCCTTCCAAGAGGCTGATACGACAGGCATTACTCGTCCGGCCACCAAGCACAACTACCTGGTCCGGCGCTCCGAGGACCTGGCGCGCGTGGTGCATGAGGCGTTCTACATCGCCCGCAGCGGCCGGCCCGGCCCGGTGGTGGTCGATCTGCCGAAGGACATCCTGATCGCCGCAGCGCCTTATCAGCCGGTCTCGGTCGAGCCGCACCGCAGCTATCGTCCGGTGACAGAGCCCGACCCGGCCCGCATCGCCGAGGCGGTGCGCCTGCTGAAATCAGCCAAGCGGCCGGTCGTGTATAGCGGCGGCGGGGTGATCAACTCCGGCGACGCCGCCACCGCCGCGCTGATCGCCTTCGTGCGGGCGACCGGCATGCCTTGCACCAGCACGCTAATGGGGCTGGGCGCCTATCCCTCGAACGACCCGCAGTTCCTGGGCATGCTCGGGATGCACGGCACATACGAGGCCAACAACACGATGCATGGCTGCGACGTCATGTTCAACATCGGCGCGCGGTTCGACGACCGGGTGACCGGGCGCATCAACGCCTTCAGCCCCGGCAGCCGCAAGATCCACGCCGACATCGATCCCAGCAGCATCAACAAGAACGTGCTGGTCGATGTGCCAATCGTCGGCGACGCGGCCTTGGTGCTGGAGGCATTGCTGGCGGCGTGGCACGCGGACGGCACGCGGCAGGACCGTGAGGCGCTGGCGACTTGGTGGCGACAGATCGACGCCTGGCGCGCGGTGGACAGCCTGAAATTCACCCAAAACAAAGCTCCTGGGAGCATCATCAAGCCGCAGCACGCCATCCAGCGGCTGTATGAGATCACCCGGGAGAACGAACGTCAGACAGGGCGCGAGACATTCATCAGCACCGAGGTCGGCCAGCATCAGATGTGGGCGGCGCAGCACTTCCGCTTCGACAAGCCGAACCGCTGGATGACGTCGGGCGGCCTGGGCACCATGGGCTACGGCCTGCCGGCGGCGATGGGGGTGCAGATCGCCCATCCCGATGCGCTGGTGATCGATGTGGCGGGTGAGGCCAGCATCCTGATGAACATCCAGGAGATGAGCACGCTCGCGCAGTATCGCCTGCCGGTGAAGGTTTTCATCCTCAACAACCAATACATGGGCATGGTGCGGCAGTGGCAGGAGCTGCTGCACGGCAGCCGCTATTCTGAAAGCTACACCGAGGCGCTGCCGGATTTCGTCAAGTTGGCGGAGGCGTTCCATGGCGTCGGGCTGCGCGCGACCAGCGTCGACGACCTAGACCGGGTGATCCACGAGATGATCGCGATCGACCGGCCGGTCATCGCCGACATCTGCGTCGATCAGAAGGAGAATTGCTTTCCGATGATCCCCTCCGGCGCCGCGCATAACGAGATGATCCTCGGCCCTGAGCACCAGGACCGCACGGCGGCAATTACCGACGAAGGGCTGATGTTGGTCTGATGACGGTGAAACCTCCAAACCTCACGGTCGCGCCGACGACCTCCAGCCAGCATGCCGCCACTTTGCCGCAGCGCTCGGCGACCATCTCGGTGCTGGTCGAGAATGAAAGCGGCGTGCTGGCCCGGGTCATCGGGCTGTTTGCCGGGCGCGGCTACAACATTGACAGCCTGACGGTGGCGACGGTCGATGAGGCCGGCAGCCGCAGCCGCATCAACGTCGTGACCAGCGGCACCGACATGGTGATCGAGCAGATCAAGGCGCAGCTCGGCCGGCTGGTGCCGGTGCACCGGGTGTCGGAGCTGTCTCAGGAGGGGCCGCATCTGGCGCGCGAGCTCGCCATGGTGAAGGTGATCAGCGGCGGCGGCGATCGGGCGGAGGCGCTGCGCATCGCCGAGGCGTTCCGCGCCCGGGTGATCGACGCCACGATCGAAAGCTTCGTGTTCGAGCTGACCGGCGGCACGCAGAAACTCGACAGCTTTATCGAGCTGATGCGCCCGATCGGCCTGGCGGAGGTCAGCCGCACGGGGATCGTGGCGATCGCGCGCGGCACCCGGACGCTTTCGCCGAAGCACTAGGGCGGCGTTTCCTTGAAACGACTCCAATCGGCCCAGCGGCGTCGCGTAGGGGGGGGGTGAAACCCGTCATGGCGCCCCCCACAAAATGGCGGGTTTCACTCACCCTACGGCCAGGATGGCTTTCTTGGAACGGCAACACTAGCCAGACGCGGCTGACCCGCTAAAACGGGCGATACATTCAACCGAGGACTTCAACCATGCGCGTCTATTACGATCGCGATGCCGACGTAAACCTGATCAAGGGCAAGAAGGTCGCGATCATCGGCTATGGCAGCCAGGGCCATGCCCACGCCACCAATCTCAAAGACAGCGGCATTAGCGAACTCGCAGTCGGGTTGCGCAGCGGATCGGTCGGCGTGCCGAAGGCTGAGGCGGCCGGAATCCGCGTCATGGACCCAGCCGAGTGCGCCAAATGGGCCGATGTCGTCATGATGCTGACGCCCGACGAGGGCCAGGGCGACCTGTATCGTGAGAAGCTCGGCCCCAACATGAAGCCCGGCGCCGCGCTGGCCTTCGCACACGGGCTGAATATCCATTTCAACCTGATGGACCCTCGGCCGGATATCGACGTGTTCATGATTGCGCCGAAAGGGCCGGGCCACACGGTGCGGAGCGAGTATCAGCGCGGCGGCGGCGTGCCATGCCTGGTCGCGGTGGCGCAGGACCCGAGCGGCAACGCGCTGGACATCGCGCTGAGCTATGCAAGCGCCATCGGCGGCGGCCGGGCCGGCATCATCGAGACGACGTTCAAGGAGGAGTGCGAGACCGACCTGTTCGGTGAGCAGGTCGTGCTCTGCGGCGGCTTGGTCGAGCTGATCAAGGCGGGCTATGAGACGCTGGTAGATGCCGGCTACGCGCCGGAGATGGCGTATTTCGAATGCCTGCACGAGGTGAAACTGATCGTCGATCTCATTTACGAGGGCGGCATCGCCAACATGAACTACTCGATCAGCAACACGGCCGAGTATGGCGAGTACGTGACGGGACCGCGCATCGTCACCGCCGAGACCAAGGCGGAGATGAAGCGCGTGCTGGAGGATATCCAGTCCGGGCGGTTCGCGCGGGATTGGATGCTGGAGAACCGGACCAACCAGGCGAGTTTCAAGGCGACGCGCCGTCGCATGGGCGAGCACCCGATCGAGCAGGTCGGCGAGCGCCTGCGCGCGATGATGCCTTGGATCAAGCAGAACGCCCTTGTGGACAAGGCGAAAAACTAGACCGGCATCGGACCGTTGAGCATGGTTGTCACATCAATAAAGGCTAGGGCCATGTTCAACGCGAAGCTGATCCGACCAACGCTGGCCCTGGGCGCCATGCTGGCGCTTGGCGGCTGCTACACCAATCCGGATGCGATAGGGCCGATGCCGTATGCGCCGACGAGTCCGGTGCTGGGTGCTGCCGGGACGCCGGCGGCCGGGCAGGTCGTCGGCTATGTCGGCACGACATGCAAGGCCGGCTTTTATATTTGCCAGGTGCCGCCGGGTCCGGTCGGCAGCCAATGTGCGTGCCCAGGGTTAGGCGCGCCGTCCTATGGGCTTATTCGCTAAAAAAGGCCGACCGAAGTCCGGCGGATTGCAGGCGCTGGCAAAGCGGCCTGCACCGACGAAATCAAAGGCTAAGCGGCGCGACGGCTGGCGAGAGCGGCCGGGAGTCCTTGGATCGCCCGGTCGATCAGCGCCGCATCGGCGTCAGCGGAAAAGCTTTCTGTGAGAATACGCTCGGCGGCGCGTCCAGCCAATTCGGCGGCGGCAAGCCGGACGTCACTGACGGCGGCCTTCTCAGCGGCAGCGATCCGGTCGAGCGCCATATGCTCACGCCGGGTCGCACTGCTTGCGGCTTCCGCGCGGGCGGCCTCGCCAACGCGTTGCGCCTCCGACCGGGCATGGTCCAGCATGGCCTGCGCATCCTGCAGCGCCGCCTGACGCTTGGTGTTGGCGTCGGCAAGCATCGCTTCGGCCTCTTGTCGCAGCCGCGACGCCTCCTCCAATTCATGCTTGATTCCCAAGCTGCGCTTGTCCAGCACGACGAGCAGCGACCCGATCAGCTTGCGGCCGAATACGGCGAAGAACAGAAAGAACGCCAGTCCCACCCAAAACCGCGGGTCGGCCCAAAGGCTGGCTTCGTGATGCATGTTGATCTGTCCTAAGCCTGGGTGGCCATGGCGGCGCCAACGGCGTTCTCGACCGCAGCCGGATCGGGAGCATGGCCGGTGAGGCGCGTGACGACGGCGCTGGCGGTGTCGCGCGCCACTTCGCGCAACGCACCCATGGCAGACCGGCGAGCCTCAGCGATACGTCGCTCAGCCTCGGCCAACTGACCGGATAGACGCTCATCAGCCGCACGGGATTGTTCCAGGGCCTCGGCCTTAGCCTTGGCGATGGCGCTGCTGATCGCAGCTTGTGCCTCGGCATTGGCGCGCTGACCGGCTGCGGTAATCTCGGCGATCGCGGCATCCGACTCCGCCTTTGCAGCGCGGGCGCTGTCTAGGTCGGCAGCGATGCGGTGGGCGCGGCCATCGACGACCTCGGCGACCTGCGGCAGCATGTAGCGCGCGAGGATGTAATAAAGCAGGCCGAAGATGATCGCCATCCAGACCACTTGGGCGATCGTCAGCGGATTGGAAAAGTCGAGCTGTGGCATGACGCTGGTTCCCGCGGGCTGATGAAGGCGGGACCGGCGGTCGGCCGGTCCCGTGCGGCGGGTTTAGGTGAACAGGATCAAGAAGGCGATCAGCAGGGCGAACAGCGCCACGGCCTCGGTCAATGCGAAGCCCAGAATGCCGATCGGGAACACGGCGTCACGGGCAGCCGGGTTGCGGCCGACGGTCGAGACCATCGCCGAGAAGATGTTGCCAATGCCGATGCCCACGCCCGCGAGCGCGATGACGGCCAAGCCGGCCCCAAGGGCCTTTGCAGCAGCGACTTCCATAAGTTTAGTCCTTCTTAAAGTTTAGGAGTGTAGAACGGGTCCGGCACTGGCTCAGTGCAGGTGGACGGCATCGTGGAGATAGATGCAGGTGAGGATCGCGAACACGTACGCCTGCAGGGCAGCTACCAGCAGTTCGAAGCCGACCAACACGACATTCAGCGCCATCGGCAGGATGCCGATCGCAGAGCCGAGCACCCCGGCGCCGCCCAGCAACACGACGAAGGTGGCGAACACCTCAAACATCACGTGCCCGGCGACCATGTTGGCGAACAGACGGATGGACAGCGACACCGGGCGGGACAGGTAGGAGATCACCTCGATCGGGATGATCAGCGGCGCCAGCAGCTTCGGCGCGCCTTCCGGAAAGAAGTAACTGAAGAAGTGTAGGCCGTGGATGTGCAGCGCCACCGCGGTCACGATGACGATCACCAGCAGCGCCAGCCCAAAGGTGACGGCGATATGGCTGGTATAGGTGAAGGAGTACGGCAGCAGGCCAAGCAGATTACCCATCAGCACGAAGAAGAACAGCGTGAAGATGAAAGGAAAGAAGCGGCGCCCCTCCGGCCCTATGCTGCCCTCGGCCATGGAGAGCAGGCCGCTATAGGCGATCTCCGCCAATGATTGGAACCGGCCCGGCACCACGGCGCGCGGACGCATGCCATAATAGAGGGTGCCAATAATGACTGCGGCGCCGAACACCATCATCAGGTTGGAGTTGGTGAAGTTCACCGAGCGTCCGAGGCCGCCGAGCGCAGTATGCAGCTCGAATTGGCCCAACGCGTCCATCTTACCTTCAGCCGCCAAAGTCCCGTCCTCTCCCAACCTACCCAAGTCCTACCCGGGCAAACCTAAGCCCGCGGCGCGCGCGGCATCATAAGACGCCACACGTTAGCGATGCCCGCCGCACCGCCCAGCAAAACGAACAGCCCCAGTAGCCAGGGCCTGGTACCCAGCCACCAGTCCAATCCCCACCCGATGGCAACCGAGACCGCCAGGGCCGAGACCAGCTCAACGCCTACCCGGACGCCGATCCCCATTGGGCTCGACGTCCCGGCGCCCCCGGCAGGTGGCGCTGGTTTATCCATCGCCTGCTTCGTTCGCGCCGCCCGAAGCCGCTCCTCGAATGAGCCGCCGTTCTCGTCAGCCATAACTCGCCCCCTGCACGCCCAAGCGGCCGCGCCCTGCAGGCTTCGGCTTGCTACTGGCGAGGGTGCAGGGTGTCAAGACGTTGTAGGATAGGCAGGGGCGTTGAAGCGGCCGCTTCGGCAAGCTATACTGCCGCGGCGTCAACCGCCTTGGCAAAGTCCTCATACGATACGGCGCCCGGGATCGCCTTGCCGTTCATGACGAAGGTCGGCGTGCTGTTGACGCCGAATTTCTTCTCGCCCAGGTCCTGATCGGTGAGGATCGCCCGCTTCAGATCGTTGTCGCCGATCACCGTGTCAAAGCTGGCGCGGGACAGCCCTGCCAGGGCCGCGAACTTCGCCAACTCGTCCGTCGGGTTCACGCCGCGGGCAAAGGCCCAGCGGTCTTGGCTGCTGAGCAGCGCGGTGATGAACGGCTCATAGCGCTCCGGGGGCAAGGCGCGGGCGACCATGGCAGCGGTGAGCGCGACCTGATCGAGCGGAAAATCGCGCCAGACATAGCGGACCCGGCCGGTGTCGATGAGCTTGGCGCGGACCTGTGGGAAGGTCTCTTTCTGAAAGGCCGCGCAATGGGTGCAGGTCAGCGAGAACCACTCATTGACCACGACGCGTGCATCGGCGGCGCCTATGCTGCGCTCGGCCATGCGCGGATCGGCCGGCTGGGCACGCAGCATCGAGACGGGAAGCAGAGCGGGCAGGGTGGCGATCAGCAGGCGGCGGGTGACAGGCATGACGTCCTCGGGATGGGAGTTGTGCGACCTATGGTCCTGTTGCCGGCGAGCACGTCAAGCCTGATCGGCTTCGCCGCTAGGCTGATCGGCGCCTCCGATGCGCTGCCCCAGTGCCGCCAGGGCGTCACGCAACGGTCCCGGCGGAATGCCATGCACTTCAACCGGCCGCGGCGCACGTTGCGGCCGGACGGGCTCTGCCGCTTGCGGCGCTGTCGGGTTCTGCACGAAACGCAGGCGTTCGACCACAATGCGGCCCAAATGGCCGTTCACCCGCGCGAGCACCTGGTCGCTCAGATGCTGCAGTTCCAGTGCGACCGGCCCGGCGCAGGCCAATGTCAGCGTGCCGCCGGAAAGCCGGCGCGGCGTCGTCGTCGCGGACAGCTCGGGACCGACGATCTGCGCCCAGTCCGCCATGACTTGCGCACTGCCGGGCGCGCGCTTGCGGAACGCCGGGCGGGTCAGCGCGGGCACGAGGGCGCCGATCGGACGGGGGCCATAGACGTGACGCGGCACGTCGTCCGCCCGCTTGCCGGGTTCGTCGCTGGCCGTCATATCACGCCCGTGCCTCCCATCCCGCCCATCTTTGCGCCGCCACTCTCCACCCCGCCTGCCGCCGAACTGCTGCGCTGGTATGATCGTCACCGCCGCCGCATGCCCTGGCGCGCTCTGCCGGGCGAACTCGCCGACCCTTACCGGGTCTGGCTCAGCGAAATTATGCTGCAGCAGACGACGGTCGCAGCGGTTATTCCATATTATGAAAGGTTTCTGCGGCGGTTTTCAACCGTTGAGGCGCTGGCGGCGGCGGCGGACGGCGCGGTGATGGAGGCCTGGGCAGGGCTCGGCTACTACGCCCGGGCGCGCAACCTGCTCGCCTGTGCCCGTAGCGTGGCAGCAGCGGGCGGTTTTCCATGCGATGTAGCGGGGCTGCGCGCGCTGCCGGGCATCGGCGAATACACCGCCGCCGCCATCGCCAGCATCGCCTTCGACATCCCGGTCGTGCCGGTTGATGGCAACGTGGAACGCATCGCCGCTCGGATTTACGCCATTGAGGAGCCGCTGCCCGGCGCGCGGCGCATGGTGGCCGCCGCGGCGGCGCGTTTGGGCCAGGACAGCGCGGCGTGGGCACGGCCAGCGGACTTCACCCAGGCGCTGTTCGACCTCGGCGCCACGGTCTGCACGCCGCGCGCGCCGGCCTGCGCGATCTGTCCCTGGATGGCGGACTGCCAAGCGCGGGCGCTCGGCCTGGCCGAGACATTGCCGCACAAGGCGCCGAAGCCCGTGCGGCCCACCCGGCACGGCGCGCAGTTCTGGCTGACGAATGCGACGGACCAGGTGTTGCTGCGCCGACGTCCGCCGAAAGGCCTGCTCGGCGGCATGCTGGAACTGCCGGGTGCACCGTGGCGGCCCGAGCCGTGGCCGCTCCAGGATGCGCTGGCCTACGCGCCGCAGCCGGCGGAGTGGCGGCTCGTTGGCCAGGCGACGCACGGCTTTACGCATTTCGCGCTGACGATGGACGTGTATGCGGCGCGGGTGGAGCGCATCACCGCGGACGGTCTGTTACGCGACGTGGGAGCGTTGGCGGGCGAGGCGCTCCCGACGGTGATGATGCGCTGTGTCCGCGTAGCCGTTGGCGCAACCTAGATCGCAGCAGCTCTGACTGTGTCAGAGCTGCTGCGATCTAGCTTTTGCTTGGCGGCCAATTTCGCCGCCCTGGCTGGCAACGCAAGCGCGTTTCCAGTCAGGACGACGTTGGTCTAACCGGCCTGGTGGCCCCAGCGCGCGTCGAGCCAACTCCGCAACGCGAGCAGCGTCGGCACGTCGGCGGCGATCGACGCCATCAGTGTGGCCGTCGCGGGCGCCGTGGCGGTGTGGATGCCGAGCGCCGCTGCCTCGGCCAGCACGTCCGGGGTTGCAGACGCCTCGGCGCAGGCCCGGCGCCACAGCGCCACTCGGTTGGCAGGGGAGAGCTGCGGCAACACCAGCGCCGCGTCGAGCATCGCAGCGGCGCTGGCGGCGCGAAGGGCGGCCAGCATCGGCAACGGCGGGGCACGTCGGGCGACAGCCTCGAGCACCGTGGGCACGGTCGGAAAGGCCGGGTCGCGCAGCCAGCTTCCAGCGGAATCGATGGTGCCGAGTGTCAGCACCGGGACCATTCCGCGCTGCGCCGTGGCGGCAAAGCGGGCGCCTTGGCCGCTGTGGAACATCGCGTCGGCGGCGTTGTCCGGGGAGGGTGTCACCGTGATCCCGAGCATGTCGAGCGCCAGCAATGCTGGCAGCGTCGGGCCGGCCGGGTGCGCGCCGCCGACGCGCAGGGTGCTGCCGGGGCTGAGCGGCACGCGGCTGACCAGCACCGCGGAGGCGAGGCCGGCCCATGCGGGCACCCAGAGCGCAGCGTCGAACTGGGCGCGCGGATCGCCGACCAGCCACGCCATCGCCGCTGAACCCGGCAGCAGCAACGCCGTGCCGCCATCGGGCGACACCCGCGCCTCAAACTGGTTGGCCCCGGTCACGCCATCCACACCGCCGACGGCGCTGCGTATGATCGGCGGCGTGGCCGGACGTGCGAAGGCGCTGGGCAGGGCGCGGCCGAGCGCCGGGACCAGCAGGTCGGCCCAACGGTCAAGCCGGCCTTGCGGCGGACCGGCAATAAGCAGGGTTACACCCTCCGGCAACCCGGTCGCAGCGGGCGGGCTAGCGGCAGGCGGGCTGGCAACGGGCGGGCGGGGAGGAACTGGCGGAGTGGGGATGGGCGCGGCGGCGGCGGCGCGGCCCATGAGCAGGCCGGCTGCGAGCGAGAGGACATTGCGGCGGCTTGACGAACGCAGGTGTGGCAACAGCTCCGCTCCGTTAACCCGGCCATGCGCCGGCTCAGTATAAACTCGTAATCCGCGGCGTCCGATTGTCAAACGGAAGCCCATGCAACGCCAGAATGGGCGACGTCAGCTCTCGTAGGCAACCAGCGATTCGAACGGCACGTCGAGACGGGCGCGGCCCTGCAGGAAGGTGAGCTCGATCAGCGCGGCCGCTGCCGGGACCTCGGCGCCGACACGCCGCAGCAGGGCGATGCCGGCCGCCATGGTGCCGCCAGTGGCCAGCAAGTCATCCACGACAACGACCCTGGTGCCGGGCGCGATGGCGTCGGCCTGAATCTCGATGCAGTCGGTGCCGTATTCCAGGGCGTAATCCATGCTGACGACAGCGCCCGGCAGCTTGCCGCGCTTGCGCAGCATGACGAAGCCGCAGCCGAGTTTCAGCGCCAGCGGGGCGGCGATCAGGAACCCACGCGACTCAACGCCGGCCAGCAGATGCGGCTGGTGCCCGCGTACGATATTGGCGAGGCGGCCCATGGCGACCTGCCAGGCGTCGGGATGCCGCAGCAGGGTGGAGATGTCGTAAAAAAGGATGCCGGGCTTCGGGAAGTCGGGAATGCCGCGGATGTGGTCCTTGAGGTCCATGGGGCTGCCTTGGTGCAAGCGATGAGATGACGAGCGAGGGTTCGCGTTGCGTCGGCTGTACTGCCTGGCGGCCATTGCGGCAACCGAGGCGTCGGGCTACGCAGCCGTCATGTCCAGGCCCACCATCGCGACGCTCGCCGGCTTGCTGTTCGTCGCAACCTACATCGTCGTCGCGATCACGCTGCCGGACCTGGTGCCGCGGCTGCATTGGACGTTGGAGGCGCTGTATTGGTGCGTCGCGGGGGTCGTCTGGGTATTCCCGGTGCGTTGGCTGATGCTGTGGTCGGTGCACAAGCGCTGACGGCAGGCTATCCCGCATCAGGAACGCGTTCACATGGGTGTTATGCACTTCTGAGAAGGTTGGTCGGGGCGAGAGGATTCGAACCTCCGGCCTCTTGCTCCCGAAGCAAGCGTACTACCAGGCTGTACTACGCCCCGTCCAGGCGGCGCATATAGACCGACGGCAGCGGCGGAGCAAGGCCCGCAAACCCGGGAGCTAAACGCGTTCCGGCTGTCCGGCGCCCGGTGAGGTGATGGCCGAGAGCCGGGCCAGCACCGATTCCACGTCCGGGAACACCTCATACAGCCGTAGGCACTCCGCCCCGGCGAAACCCTGGTCAACCGCCGCCTCGATGGTTGCCAGATATGGCTGCGCCCAGCCGGCGATGTCGCAGACCAGGATCGGCTTGTCGTGCAGGTCGAGCTGTCGCCAGGTGGTGATCTCGATGGTCTCGTCGAAGGTGCCGAGGCCGCCGGGCATGGTGATGAAGGCGTCGGCAGCGTCGAACATGCGGCGTTTGCGGTCGTGCATGCTGTCGGTGACGACGAGGGTGCCGACGCCTCCGTGGGCGACCTCGCGCCGCTGCAGGAACTCGGGGATGACGCCCAGGACTTCCCCGCCGGCGCTGAGGGCGGCGTCGGCGACGATGCCCATCAGCCCAACCCCGCCGCCGCCATACACCAGGCGGATGCCAGCTTCAGCGAGACCCCTGCCGAGCGCCGCAGCGGCCTCTGCGTAAACCGGATCATGCCCAAAGCGGGACCCGCAGAACACGGCGACGGAGCGGATTGCGCTGGGCGGCATAGATGATCCTAAAGAGTTCGTGGGTGCGACCGGACCCCGGGTGGCGGAGCAGGCCGAGTGATGCGACGATCCCGACCATAACGGCAAGCGGAGAGGTTGGATGCGGAAGACTTTGGGTATGCGGAAGACTTTGTTGCTCGGGCTGGCGGCGGCGATCGGCGCGGCCGGGCTGGCGTATGCCCAGACCTCTCCAACCATTCCGCTGCCGGCGGACACGATCATCGCCGCGCGTCAGGCGGGCTATGACCTCCAGGCGGGCGTCGCGACCGGCATGAAGACGGTGATCGACGCAGGCGGCGACGTGAAGGGGCTGGTGGACGGCGCCAAAGGCCTGGCGTCATGGGGTCACGTGATCCCCTCGATGTTCCCGGACGGCACGCAGACCGGGCACAACACCAAGGCCCGTCCGGAAATCTGGTCCGACCGCGCGGGCTTCGAGAAGGCTGCTGAGAAATTCTGGACCGAGGCCGACAAGCTCGTGATCTCGGCGGATGCGGGTGACAAGGCCGGCTTCGCCGCGCAGTACACTGTGACGACGCAAGCCTGCGGGGCCTGTCATCGGGCCTACCGGGTGCGGAACAACTGAGCGGACCCGACGGGCGTCAGGCGAGGCTGACCAGCACCCACACCGCGCCAGCCGCCAATGCGAAGATACCCACCGCCAGGAAGGGACTCGCGAACCGCGGCTGGCGGAGGTTGGCGGGCAGACGCTTCTTGCCCGTGACCATCGCGCGCACAAGGTCATGCCGTTTGACGGCGGCATAGGCGATGATCGCCAGGATGTGGACCACGACCAGGGCCAGCAGTACGTAGAACGACGTGCTGTGCAGGCCGGACAGCCAGTCGCTGGTTGCCTTGCTGACCCGGTGCGCCAGCGGTCCCTTCGCGTCGATGTCGTTGTTGCTGAACAGCCCGGTACCGGCCTGCACCAGCAGCGCCACGAGCATCGCCAGCACCCACCAGCCGCCGGCGGCGTTGTGGCCGATCTCGGTATCGGGCTCACGCTTGCCGAAGGCGGCGAGGTGGCGCAGGCCCACGAGCGGGCTGCGCAGGAACTGGCGGAAGCGCGACGTCTCGCTGCCGACGAACCCCCAAACCAGCCGGAACAGCAGCAAGGCCAGCACAGTGTAGCCGGAGATGAAGTGGAGCTGGTTCCATTCACGCAGCGCGCTGAGGTAGCTGAAGGCCATCAGCAGCACGATCGCCCAGTGGAACAGCCGGGTGGGCGCGTCCCAGACCCGCATGAGCAGGTTGGGCACGCGGGGCTGCGGCGGGCCGGTCGGGCGTAGAAGGGCAGGGGAAGGGGAGCGGGATCGGGCCATGCCGCATTGTGCCGCCGCCCGGCTTGACGGGGAAGCCCAGCGTCGTCATGCGAGCCGCCATGCCGTCGTTTTCCCTGCAGCATCTGTTCACGTTGCCCGGCGCGCCCTTTGCTCATGATCCGGTCCTGCATGCCTTTCAGGCACCGCTGGTGGCGCTCGGTGTCACGCTGGCCCTGGGCCTGATCGGCCGGGTGACCGGTGCGCGCTGGCCGGTGGCGAGCGCCGGTGCCGGGGGTGCGCTGGCCGGTTGGATGGCGCTGCTGCCCGTGGCGGCGGCAATTCGGGCCGTCCTGGCGCCGCGGGCGATGGCCGATTTCCTGTTGCTGCCAGCGGTGGCCGTGCTGATGGCTGGGCTCGCAACACTGTGGCTGCGCGGGCGCGCGGAGCGCTGGCTGCCTATCGCGATCGCCGCACTGGCAGGATGGTGGCTGGCCGGATCGCCACCGGCCCGGCCCGAGTTCTATCGTGTATGGCTCGCGGTGGGACTGGCTGCCTGGCTGCTGGCGCGCGGTGTCGCGGCGCAAGGCAGTGCCGGCGCCGGCGGTCGGGTGCTGGCTGCGGCGCTGGCGCTGTGGGTCGGGCTGCTGGTGGCCGGAGCGCCACCGGTTTGGCTCGCCGCCGCCCTGGTGGCTGTGGCCGCCGCCGCGGCGGCGTGGCCCCTTGGTGGCGCGCTGCCGGCCTTGCTGTTGGTGACCGTGGCGGCCGCGGCTGACCTGGCGACTGGGCGGCTGGTGCGGGCCGGGTTGAACGCTGCCGACCTCGCCTGCCTGCTGGCGCCTGGAGCCGTATGGGTCGTTCCTTGGTTGACGACGCGCTTTCCCAAGCGATTCGGCCGCATGGGGGCAACGTTGGCGGTGCCAGCGGCCGGGGCGCTGACGGTGGGGGCCGTATGGCTTGGGGCGCGGCTGCTGCACCGTTAACGATGTGATTGCAAGCGCGCATCGCACGGTTTACGTATGATTGATGAGCGACGTGCAACCCCAAGTGCTGCTGGCCCGCCTGGCGGTGTTGGGTGTGCTGTGCTTAGGCGGGGCAGCCGGCGCGGCCTACATGCTGTGGCCGACGAAATCAGCGTTGCAGCCGACCCTCATCAGCGCCGAGAGCTCCGCCGCACCCACGTTGCCGCTTAAGCCGGCGATCACGCCCGCTTTGGACATCGTCCGCCCCACCTTCGACGTGGTCCGTGTGGGGCCGCAGGGCAGCGCCGTGTTCGCCGGCCGGGCCGAGCCCGGCGCCACGGTGACGGTCACCAATGGCGACACGACGCTTGGCCAGGCTACGGCGGACCAGCGGGGTGAGTGGGTGCTGATGCCCGCGGCCCCGCTCGCGCCGGGGGGACGGGAACTGAGCCTATCGGCGCGCACCGTAGCCGGCCTTGAAGTCAAGGGCGACGGCTCGGTCCTGCTCGACGTCCCGGCGCTGTCGGCGGCATCTGGCCCCGTTGCGGCGAGCCCGGTCATGGCGCTCCTGGTGCCGCAGGCCGGGACGCCGCGAGTGCTGCAGGGTGCCCCAAACGCCATGGCTCAGCAGCCGGAAGCGCAGAAACCCGGCAAAACACGTCTTGGACTGGACGCCGTGGACTACGACGATCGTGGCGCGATCCGTTTCGCTGGCACCGCACCGCCGGGCGCGCCGGTGCGGGTCTATGTCGATAACGCGCCGGCCGGGGACGCGACGGCGGACGCGCTCGGCCGCTGGAACCTCACCCCCCAGGATACGCTGGCGACCGGCGTGCACCGGCTGCGCGTCGATCAGCTCAATGACGCCGGCAAAGTGCTGGCGCGGGTCGAGCTGCCGTTTCAGCGCACCACGGTCCCGGCGGGTGAACTCGCCTCCGGCCGTGTGGTGGTGCAGCCCGGCCAGACGCTGTGGCGTCTGGCGCGCCGAGCCTATGGCACCGGGGTGCGCTACACCGTCATTTACCTGGCGAACCGCGATCAGATCCGCGATCCCCGGCTGATCTACCCCGGCCAGGCCTTTGCCGTGCCGCCGCCCGCGCCATAGGCCGGGCTTGCCCGTTATTCGCGCAGTGCCCATACCCCCAACATGACTCCAATCGAATCCTTTCGTTCCGTCCTGGCGCCGCCGCATCCGGTGGGCCGGCCCTTCCTCATCGGCGGCGCCATCGCAATGCTGCTCGGGCTGCTCGTCGGCGTATGGCTGTTCTGGCTCGGCGCGGCGTTCGTGCTGTTCTGCCTGTACTTCTTCCGCGATCCCGAGCGAGTGCCGCCCATGCGGCCCGGCGCCGTGCTCGCCCCGGCGGATGGCCGCGTCGTCTCCGTCATGCCCATGGCGCCGCCCGCCGAACTCGGCCTTGGCCCAGCGCCGCGCTGGCGGGTCGCGATCTTCCTCTCGGTGCTCGACGTCCACGTGAACCGCATGCCCGCCAGCGGCACGGTGACCCGCATCGCCTACCGTCACGGCAAGTTCGTCAATGCCAGCATGGACAAGGCGAGCGACCACAATGAGCGCAACGCCCTTGCCTTGCGTCTTCCGGACGGGCGGGAGATGGCGATCGTGCAGATCGCCGGCTTGATCGCGCGCCGCATCGTCTGCCAGGTGCGTGAGGGCGACTTCGTCACCTGCGGCAGTCGTTTCGGCATCATCCGCTTCGGCAGCCGCACCGACCTGTATCTCCCGGAAGGCGTGCGCCCATTGGTCGTGGAGGGCCAGTTGATGATCGGCGGCGAGACGGTGATCGCCGAGATGGCGGCCCCGTGATGCCAGACCGGGCCGGCTCCCCGGTCCAGCGGCTGCGCACCCGGTTCCGGCCGCGGCGCCGGCCGCGGTATGCGGGGCCGTCGTTCAACCGGATGATTCCGAACATCCTGACCTTGCTCGGCCTCTGCGCCGGGCTGACCAGCATGCGCTATGCGCTGGAAGGCCGTTTCGGCGCGGCTGCCGTGGCGATCGTCGTGGCGGGCTGCATCGACGGCATGGACGGGCGGCTGGCGCGACTTTTGAAAGCGACCTCGCGATTTGGCGCGGAGTTCGACAGCCTGGCGGATTTCTGCTGCTTCGGCGTGGCGCCGGCCTTCGTGTTGTATCTGTGGTCGCTGCGCAGCGTGGGCGGTTTCGGCTTCACGCCGTGCCTCATGTTCGCGGTGTGCATGGCACTGCGGCTGGCGCGCTTCAACGCGACGCTCGACACCCCGCCGCCGATCGCGCACGCCTATGCCTACAACTTCTTCACCGGCGTGCCCGCGCCGTTCGGGGCCGGGCTCGCGCTGTTCCCGCTGTTCCTCGGCCTGGAGGCCCGGGCGCTCGGACTGCCTTGGCTGGAGGCGCTGGCGCATCACCCGCTGTTCTGCGCCGTCGTGCTGGCGGGCACGGCGCTGCTGCTGGTCAGCACGCTGCCGGTCTGGAGCTTCAAGAACTTCAAGGTGCCGCGTGACTACGTGCTGCCGCTGCTGCTGGGCATCGGCATGTTCACCGCGGTGCTGGTGGCCGATCCCTGGGCGGCATTTGCGGGCGCCGGGCTGATCTATCTCGGCATGCTGCCGTTCAGCCGCCGCAGCTTTCACCGGCTGCGGCAGGAGGCTGAGCGGCAGGTCGATGCGCCGGAGTAGCTTCAGCCGCCACTCGCTCGTAATGCGAGTGCCGCGTCAGCGCCGCTTTGTCTCAGCGCCGCCGTATGTCGTGGAGGATGCCGTCAGCGCGAAGCTGCTCAACCTCCGCGTCGGTATAGCCGAGCCCGGCCAGCACGTCGGCGCCGTGCTCGTTGAACCGTGGCGGCAGGCTGTGGGTGCCGCCGGGCGTGCGGCTGAGCTTGATCGGCGTGCCAAGCGCTTGGTAGGTGCCGCCGCCATCCAGCGGCAGCTCGGTCACCATGCCGCGCGCGGCGGTGTGCTCCGCCTGGATTGCCTGATCGACTGCCAGTACCGGTCCAGCCGGCACGCCCGCCCGTAGCAAAGCGTGGCATAGCGCCTCGCCGTCTTGCTCAGCGAACGCCGCGCCGAGCTGCTCCGCCAGCGCCTCGCGGTTCGTGATACGGCCAGAGTTGGCGGCGAAACGCGGGTCGTCCGCGAGTTCCGGGCGGCCGATATGCTGGCACAGCTTGCGGAACTGCCCGTCATTACCGGCCGCCACGAAGATCTGGCCGGTCGCCGTCGTGAACTGCTGATACGGCGCGAGGTTCGGATGCGGGTTGCCCATCGGCAGCGGCCGAATACCGTTCAGGAAGAAGTTGGCGGCGTGCGGATGTAGCAGCGCGAGGCCGCAGTCGTGCAGCGTCATGTCCAGATACTGCCCGTGGCCGGAGGCGACCCGCTCATGCAGCGCCATCAGGATGCCGACGGCGGAGAACAGCCCGGTCGCCAGATCCACCACCGGCGTGCCAAGGCGCAGCGGGCCCGTTGACGGGTCGCCGTTCACGCTCATCAGCCCGGTCATCGCCTGCAGGATCGCGTCATAGCCCGGCAACCCGCCCAGCGGTCCATCGGCGCCAAAACCGGACACCCGGCAGTGGATCAGCCGCGGGAATCGCGGCGCAAGGTCCGCCGCGTAGCCCAGCCCCCAACGCTCCATGGTGCCGGGCTTGAAGTTCTCGATCAGGATGTCGGCGCTCTCGATCAGCCGCAGCAATACAGCGCGGCCGGCGGGCTTCGCCAGGTCGAGTGCCACGCTGCGCTTGTTGCGGTTGACGCCGATGAAATAGCTGGCGTCCCGCTCGCCCGTCGCCTGTTCAAGGAACGGCGGGCCCCAGTCCCGCACCTCGTCGCCCTGCGGGGGCTCGACCTTCACCACCTCGGCGCCGTGATCGGCGAGGATCATGGTGCAATACGGCCCGCCCAGCACGCGGGTCAGGTCCACCACGCGCAGCCCAGCCAGGGCGCCAGGGGAGGTGGCGAGGCCTTTGCCCGCGGTTCCAGTCGCTCCGCCATCCATCATGCCGTCCTCCCCCAGACCCGGGCGCAGAACTCCGGGTAGGTGTCGAGCATTTCGGCACAGACGGGGCCGCGCAGCAAGGCGAGCTGTTCCGCGGTGGGATCGGCAGTGGGCGGCGCCCCGCTCGCCTCATAGCCATTCTCGTCATAATCAAAGCCGGTGGCGGCGCGGATGTCGCTGGCGGTCTGCCCAGGATGCATGGATGCCAGGCGGAAGCGCCCGGCCGTGCTGTCAAAGCGGAACACGCAGCGCCCGGTGACCAGCGCCTGCGCCGTGCCGCGCCGGAAATGCCCCGGCGGCGACATGCCCGGCGCGCTGATGGCATCGACCCGTGGGACCAGGACGCGCCGGCTGTGCTCCTCACGGAACAGGATGGTTCGCGGCACCATCAGATACATGAATGCCGAGCCGAAGCTGCCGGGAAAGCGGACGGTTCGGCCGGGCCAGTCACCGGTGCCGACCAGATTGAGGTTCGCCTGGCCGTCGATCTGGCCGCCGCCCAGGAAGAACAGGTCGATGCGGCCCTGTCCCGCAAGGTCGAACAGCTCGCGTGAGCCCTCGGTGAACGGATTGCCCTCGCGCCGGTGCAGCAGCGACAGCCGCACGGGGTGTCCCATCAAGCGCACCAGCCAGCCGGCGGCGGCGGGGATGGGGCTTGCGGCGCCGACGGCGATATGGCGCGCGGGCGGCGCGTCTGGGTCGAGAATAAGAGCTGCGATGGCGGCGGCGAGGCGCTCTTCGGGCTCGATCATAACCCTTGCTGCCTCAGCCAACGTGGGAGTGCGTCAGCACGTGGCGGTCGAGGTAGTCGCGAAAACCGTCCATCGTGCGGGCAGCGCGGGCGTATTCCCGTAAATGCTCGGCATCGGCGGGATATTCGTCCAACAGCGCCGATGGCCAGGCGCCGCGGGGCGCCACCGCGACGGCCTCGATGTAGGTCGCGCTGATGGCGCCAGACGCCAGCCGCTCATCGTCCAGCAGATTGCCAGGCACGATGCGCTCCACCGTCACCAGCGTCCGGCGTGCCGCATGTGACAACGTCGCAAGTTCCCGCCGCCGTCCGACCCAGACATTGCCATGCGCGTCGGCCAGCACGGCATGGAAGGCGGCGATGTCGGGCGCGAGCGCCGGCAGTAGCACGATCATGTCCGGTGCGTCGGTGAATGGGTTCTGCATGACGCGCCAATCCGGCCGATGCGTCAGCACGTCGCTGCCCAGCAAGCCGCGCAACGGCAGGAATGGCACGCCTTTCTCAGCCGCCTGCAGCATGGTGTGGATCGCCGGGCAAGTGGCGTCCAGCAGCTCGATCGTGCCGTCGGCGACCGCGGCGCTGAAACGGGGCGCGGTGCCGGCCTCGCCCAGCGTCACGGCGCTGGTCTGCAGCTGCGTCACGCATCCGGCGCCGATCAGCAGGTCCGTCGCATAGCCGGAGACCGGCACCCCGAGCAGCCGTAGGCCGCGTGCGCCCCGATTGTCCACGCCTTGTCGCACCAACGCGCGGGCGAACGCCCCGGGTGACAGCGAATTGTCCGGCGGCAGCGCGAGCAGCGCGCCATCGGGGACCAGGGCCGCGAGATTATCAGGAGTCACGCGGGCACGGGTCGTGCGAGCGGGGGTCATGCGCGTCGGCGCCGTCTCCATCGCCATGATGCGACATAGCCGTCGCGGACGGCATAGCCGTCGCGATCGCGGCCAGGACCGACCTGATGCGGAATGGCTTGCGCAGGAATGCCTGGTATCGCTGCGTCGCGACGGAGATGGCCTCCTCCGGCAGCGCGCTCATGACAACCACCGGAAGATCGGTGGCGCTGGGGTCAGCCGCGAGCGCATGCAGCACGCCGACGCCGTCGAGGATCGGCATCATGTAGTCCAGCAGCACCAAGTCCGGCCGTTGCTCGGCGATGCGGGCCAGCGCCTGACGTCCGTTCGTCGCAGTTACGACATGGAAACCCTCGTCGGTCAGGATGGCGTCGAGCACCTCGGCCACTCCGAATTCGTCGTCAACGACGAGCACGGTGCGCACCCGCTCAGGTCTCTTGTTGCGCCGGGCCCGGTGCGAAACCGAATGGCGACGCCTCCGGATTATTGGCCGGGTCGCCGATGGTGATGCCGTTGCTGGTGATTTGGTAGAGCCGGGGCCGCGGGTCGATCGGCGCATCCCGTCCCTTGAAGACGGAAATCAGCCGCACCATCGCCGACCGTCGTTCGGCCAGATGCAGGGTGACGATGTTGTCGACGACGCTGGACAGGTTGCCGTGCGGCACCCCAGGCGTGGCATGCAGCCCCGCCTGGACCGGGTCATCAATCTCGGAGGTGAACAGGCTGGTGACGCCCAGCGTCCGCAGTTCGTGCACCAAGGCGGCAATGACGGCCGGGAGGCGGGTACGGTCGGGCGCCAACTGCAGCAATCCGCCCAGGCCGTCGATGCATAGCCGTCGAGCGCCCATGCGTCGCACCGATCGCATCAGCCGATGGAGCGCTGCGTCGAGCGGCCCTTCGGTGCCGGACTGCCAAATCACCTCGACATG
Organism: uncultured Alphaproteobacteria bacterium; assembly: GCA_963850595.1. Lineage (GTDB taxonomy): Bacteria > Pseudomonadota > Alphaproteobacteria > Acetobacterales > Acetobacteraceae > CAHJXG01. The sequence goes on from CAWKLS010000002.1 coordinate 1,031,320, forward strand.
CCCGGCTTCGATCAATGGCGCGACCGGCAGGCTGAATGTGCGCGCCTTGGCGAGCAGGGCCTCTGGGCTGTCCGCAGTGGTGAACAGCAGTCCGGGCTCGGCGACGCTGCAGGGTCCGAGGAAGTGCAGGCCGAGGGTCGTCTTGCCGACGCCGGGCAAGCCCTCAAGCATGGTCATCGAGTGCCGTGGAATGCCGCCGCCGAACATGCCGTCGAGCTGTGGGATGCCGGAGGACAGACGCTCGCCGGTCGGGATCGTGACGCCAAGCGGCCGTGTCTGCGTCATCTCGAAACGAGGATAGACATCGATTCCAGCGTCGCTGATGGCTATCGCGTGGCGGCCGAGCAGGTAGCCGGCGCCGCGGCGCTTCAGCACCTCGATATCACGCTCGGAACGCCAGCCGTAAAGACGGCTACGCATGTCGATGACACAATCGACCATGGTGTGCTCTGCCGAAACCTCCACGTCGGTATCGCCCGCGCTGGTCATCAGAAACATCGTGCAATCCGCGACCGTAGCTTGGATTTGCAACTCATGGATGAATTTCTTAAATTCGAGATCGGAAACAGCGGTAGTTTCAGCAGCAATCAACCCGTCTAGTATCAACATAGTTGCGTGGTGTGCGCGAACTTCGCGCCGGAGCAAGGTCAATAAGCCGTGAAGACCTTCTGCCTCAAGCACGGGGAAGGCGCTGACGTAATACACCCGATCAGGGATCGCGGATGCATCGAAGAAGGCCAATTCGCGCAGATGCATGAGCATGCGGGAATGGCTTTCGGCTAATAATGTCACATAGAGTGCCCGCCCGCCGCCGTGGGCGTGGTTGAAGCACATCTGGTTGCCGAGGATGGTTTTCCCGGCGCCGGGCCGGCCTTGGACGATGGTGATGCCACCCGCGACGAATCCTCCGGCGAGGATGATATCGAGGCCTTCAATGCCGCTGGGAGTTCGGTCTGGCATTGCATCCTCACGCTAAGCGAAACAAGTCATCAGGCCCTTGTAGCTTGATCCCGCGGAAGTCGCACCCTGAAAGTTGAGCCCTGACCAGGATTACTGAAGACTTGAATCTCACCGCCCAGCGCGGCCACCAGGCGACCAACGACCCAAAGGCCCAGGCCGAAACCAGGTTGCTGCTGCCGGGTGACTGCGCGCTCGAATGGGGCGAAGATGCGGGCCTGGTCGGCGTCACTGATGCCGACACCCTGATCCCTGACCTCTAGCAGCACCGAGCCCTGCTCCCCGGTTCCCGGTTCTATGGACAAAGCTACTGTGATCGGATTGCCAGCGCCGTATTTGATGGCGTTCGATAGCAAATTCTCCGAAATTTGCCGCACTGCAAGCTCATCCCACACCCCGGGCAGTGCGTTGGGCGCTATTAAATCGATTTTTGCCCCGGCCCGCTCGGCATAGGGCCGCAACTCCTCAACCGCATCGCGCAGCAATGCCGCGAGATCAACCTCGGCCCACTCGATGCGGAAACGCTCGGATGACAGGCGCGAAATGTCGAGCAAGGAGTTGCAACGGTTGATGTAGTGCAGCACGACGCGGTCAAGCCGAGCCAGGCCGTTGACGATCTGTTCTGCCGCCTCTGGGTCTCGCTCCGCCATACGACGCATCGACTGCACGGTCATGAGAAGCGGCGTCATCGGATTGCGCAGCTCGTGGGCGGCAATCGAGATGAACTCGTCGCGCACCCGGACCGCGTCACGCAACTGCGAGACCACGTTACGCAGTTCTGTGACTTCAAGCCGCAGCGCAGCAATCACCGATGGGTCGGACGTCGGGAAGTCCTCTCGGTCCGTCACTGAGATGATCGCCCATGGTTACATATACCGTGAATATAACGAATATCGCCCGGCGAAGCAAGTTCAATAATTGCGACGCCGAGTCGACTCTACATTAATGGATTTTTAACGGTGCCGTGAGAGCGCACGAATTCTGACTGTTTTCGAGTTCGATCCAGCTTTTTGTTCGAGCAACGATTCTCGCCGTCCTGGCTCGCAACGCGAACGCGTCAGAGCCAGAACGGCATCGCCCTAAATGTAGTGCTCCGCCAACGGGGCAAACCCGTTGAAACGCTGGCTGGCATAGGTCGTCACATACGCCCCAGTGGACTGAACCTGCACCCGGTCGCCGCAGCGCAGCGCCAAAGGCAAACGGTAGTTGGCGCGCTCATAAAGGATATCTGCGCCGTCGCAGGTCGGCCCGGCAATCGCCACCGGTCCGCTCTCCAAGCCATCATAATCCGTCGTAAACCGGTACTTGATCGATTCGCCCTCAGTCTCCGCCAGGCCGCCGAAGCGCCCGATGTCGAGATATACCCAACGCACCGGGTCGTCCTTGGCTTTGTGACAGACCAGCACGACCTCGGCGCTTACCACGCCGGCGTCGCCGACCAGGAAGCGGCCGGGCTCAATCAAGATCTCCGGCAAGTCATTGCCGAAATGCTGCGTCATCGCGTGCATGATGGCGTCGGCAAACCGGTCAATGCCGGGGATCTCGTCACGGTAGCGCACCGGGTAGCCGCCGCCCAGATTCACCATGCGCAGCTTCACCCCGGCCTCGGCGAGGTCGGTGAACAACATGGCGACCCGGCCGATCGCCGTCTCGTAGCTGCCGGTCGTGGTCTGCTGGCTGCCAACATGGAACGACAGGCCATAAGGATCGAGCCCGAGTTCGCCGGCACGGATCATCAGCTCACGCGCCATCTCGACCGTGGTGCCGAATTTGCGGGACAGCGGCCACTCGGCGCCGTCGTTCTGCACCAGCAGGCGGCAATACACCCGGGCGCCCGGCGCATGCTCAGCGAGCTTCTCCAGCTCCTCGATGCTGTCAAACGCAAACATGCCCACCCCGACGGCGTAGGCGCGCTGGATGGCGGACACCTTCTTGATGGTGTTGCCGTAGCTGATGGCGGCGGGTGCCGCTCCGGCCGCAAGACAGAACTCTATTTCCTCAAAGGACGCAGCGTCGAAGCTGCTGCCGAGACCGGCCAGGCGTTCGAGAATCGGCGCGGCTGGATTGGCCTTAACAGCGTAATAGACGCGCGCGAGCGGCAGGGCGCTCAGCAGCGTTCGGTAATTCTGCTCGACCCGATCAACGTCGAGCACAAGGCAAGGGGTCGCGGGCGAGCAGTCAGCGAAGAACGCTGCGATCTTGGGGGTCATCGCGCCTAGTCTCCATGGTCGGACGCCCCGGCGATGCGAGGGCGTGCCCGTCGGGTATTGCCGGCAGGCGGGTTGACGGAACGGTCGAACGAACTAGCGGAAGCGAGGTGTGCCAGAACGCTTGACGTCGTTGCGTAACCCCAGGGGCCAGAGGCACGTGCGTTGCTGCGTGGACGCGGAAATAGGACCACACCCCCCCCTGTGCAAGAGAAAATTCCGCATGGGCTGCGATTATTCTCCGCGCGCTTTACAGGTTAGGAAGCGTTAGGCTTTCAAGCGGGATGTCACAGCCCATGTTCCTGAAGCAACGGACTGCTTTTATTGAGGTATCTCAGGAATGAAGCCTAGAGAATCCCCGTCCGATCCCGTGACAGACGCGGCGCCTCCCGCGTCCTCTATACCCCTCGGCACGCCGGCCTCCACCGACCCCCGCCACGATGCCGCCGGACCCGGCGCAGAATCGGTGCGCATCGTGCTCGAGCCCTGCGCCGTCGCACTCGGACGTCATGCGGACACCCCGGCCGACATCCCGTGGAACGGCTGGAAGGCGGTGCTGAAACGCGTGTTCATCGAGATGCTGACCGACCGTGTCTCGCTGGTCGCCGCCGGCTGCGCGTTCTACGCGACCCTCGCGCTGTTTCCGGCCATCTCAATGCTGATCTCGATCTACGGCCTGCTGCAGGATCCCGCCACCGTCGAGCCGCAGCTTGAAGTGCTGCGCAACCTGCTGCCGCCGTCGGCCTGGCAGCTCATCTCCGACCGCGTGCACATGCTGGTCAGCCGCCCGCCCGCTTCGCTCGGGCTGCACCTGCTGTTCAACACCGGTGTCACGCTTTGGAGTTCGGCGACCGGCACCAAGTCGATCATCGCGGCACTCAACCTCGCCTATGAGGAGCGGGAGCGGCGCAGTTTCCTGCAATTCCAGCTCAGGTCTTTCGCCATCACCCTGGTCGCGATCCTGAGCACGGTGATCGGGCTGTCGCTGCTGGTCGGCCTGCCCCCGCTCTTGGCCGGGCTGGGCATCGCCGCGCACCAGACGGTGCTGATCCGCGTCGCGAGCTTCGCTTTGTTGGTGCTGGCGCTTCTCGTCGGCCTGTCGCTGTTGTACCGCTATGGCCCGTCGCGTGAACGACCGCGCTGGCGTTGGGTGACGCCGGGCTCCGTGGTGGCGACGGTGTTATGGGTGATCGTGTCGGCGCTGTTCTCGCTCTATGTGGGGCAGTTCGCCACCTACGACGCGATGTATGGGCCGCTCGGCACGGTCGTCGCCGTGATGATGTGGTTCTTCGTCACCGTCTATGCCGTGCTGCTCGGCGCCGAGCTGAATGCCGAGCTTGAGCTGCAGACCTCACGCGACAGCACGGACGGGCCGCCGCGGCCTATGGGCGCGCGTGGCGCGTATGTTGCTGACCACGTTGCCGAAGATTAGATGGGGTCTGAGGACTAAGTGGGGCATCCCGGCCAAACCGGTCATCCGGCGCTTCGGCGACCTCTTCCGGCAAAGCCCCAATGGTCGCCAGCTCCACCATGCCGACACCCTGATCCACCAGGCCGATCCGGGCAGCAGCGCCGCGCGACAGGTCGATGACGCGCATTGGCTTCGGCGGCTGCCGGTCGTTGATGGTGACGACCACGCTCTTGCCGGTGTCTTTCGAGGTGACGCGGACCCGGCTGCCGAGCGGCAGGTCGGCGTGCGCGGCGGTCATGGCGTTCAAATCGAACAGCTGTCCGCTGCTGGTGCGGCGGCCCTGGTGCCAACTGCCATACCAGGTTGCCTGGCCGCTCTCCCTCCAGCCGCCGGATTTCCGCCAATCGCGTGACGCCGCTTCGCCTGATGCTGGGCCAGTGAGCAGTATAAACGACGCGACTATACCAGGCAGAAATTGTGCGGTCGGCTTGGTCATCCAGGGCCTCGTTGAGTTGTGCAAAGGGCATTCAACCCATATCGCGCCAAAGATCAACCAGTAGGAACTTACAATCCGACAGTCTCACTTGTCGGACAGATTGTTATATCCGTTGTTCCTCCCCAGAATCAGGCCAATATTCCTAGTCTTACCTTTCTGAACTCACTGTAACGATTATTCCAGACTGGTGCGATCTAGTCCAGGTTTACAGCGGGCGTTACTACCGATCCGAAATACTAATCAAAGGAGATACAATGCTGATCGGCTGCCGGTCGGCATCTCAAACCGCCGGGACATGACCCAACCACCACAGCGCTGCACGGCGGAATTTAACGGATCAAACCCGCCAAGGGGCTGCTAGGATCCGCACCCATACGGCGCGGCATCCGGCCGGCAAGGCGCGCGTGCCGCCCGGCCTCAACCGCCGCCTTCATTGCCCGCGCCATCCGGACGGGGTCCGCGGCATGGGCGATGGCGGAGTTCAGCAGCACCGCGTCACAGCCGATCTCCATGGCGATGGCAGCGTCCGACGCCGTCCCGACGCCCGCGTCCACCAGCACCGGCACGCTGGCCTGCTCGATGATCATCGAGAGCATGGCCGGGTTCTGCAGGCCAAGGCCGGAACCGATCGGCGCGCCCAGCGGCATGATGGCCACGCAGCCCATCTCCTCCAACCGTTTTGCGGCGATCGGGTCGTCGGCGCAATACACCATGACCTCGAAGCCGTCGCGGATCAGCGCCGCCGCCGCCTCGAACGTCGCCGGCATGTCGGGATACAAATGCGGCGGCGGACCCAGCACCTCGAGCTTCACCAGGTTCCAGCCGCCGGCCTCTCGCGCCAGGCGCAGCGTGCGGACGGCGTCGTTGGCGGTGTGGCACCCGGCGGTGTTCGGCAAATAGGTGTAGCGGGCAGGGTCCACGTGGTCCTGCAGCATCGGCGCGTTGCGGTCCGACAGGTTCACCCGGCGCACCGCGACCGTCACCATCTCCGCCCCCGATGCCTCGATCGCCGCCGCGGTCTCCTCCAGGCTTTTATATTTGCCGGTCCCGACGACAAGGCGTGAGCGGAAGCGCCGGCCGGCCACAGTCCACATGTCCTCATTAAGCAGGGCGTCGTCATCCCGGATGATGGTGTCCATTCTAACCGCCTCCAATGAAATGCACGATCTCGATCTGGTCGCCGGCATCCAGCGGCGTCGCGTCATATTGCGAGCGGATGACGATGGCCTCGTTGCGCTCGACGGCGACCTTGCGGGGATCGAGCCCGAGTGAGTTGAGCAGCGCTGCCACGGTGTGGCCCGGCGGAATGGCGCGTGGTTCGCCGTTCAAGGATATATCGACCATGCCGGCAATATGTGGAGGCCGGCGCCGCGGGGCAAGCAAGCCCTGATGTTGCCCCATGCCTGCGGGCGGCCGGAAATCTGAGATACTGGATTGGCTGGGGGACCTGGATTCGAACCAAGGCTTTCCGAGTCAGAGTCGGAAGTTCTACCGCTAAACTATCCCCCAACGCCGAGCCGCGTTGCGAATGCGCAGATACCATGCGGGCCAGGGCTGGGCAACCATACGCGCCCGATTGTGAAAGTTCAGCTTGCCCGCGCTATCGAACGTCGCCGACACTCACGCCATATAGGGTCGTTGAAGGGGCCTATTGATGGTCGATGCCTTAAACCCTATGCCTGACCGAGAACGCCGCAGCCCTGCTTTCGCGGCGCTCGATCTCGGCACCAACAACTGCCGGCTGCTGATCGGCGCACCGGACGGCAGCGGCTTCCGCGTGCTGGACAGCTTCAGCCGGATCGTGCGGCTGGGGGAGGGGCTGCACAGCAGCGGGATGCTGAACACCCTCGCCATGGACCGGGCCATCCTCGCGCTGCAGGCCTGCTCTGCCCGCATGGCGCGGCGGCCGATCCGCGCCATGCGGGCGATCGCGACCGAGGCGTGCCGGCGCGCCGCCAATGTCGGCGAGTTCCTGGCCCGGGTGCGGGCGGAGACCGGCATCCGCTTCGACGTGATCTCGCCGCGGGAAGAGGCCGAGCTGGCCTTGGAGAGCTGCGCCCCCCTGCTCATGGGCGCCGGACGCCGCGCGCTGCTGTTCGACATCGGCGGCGGCTCGACCGAGATCGCCTGGGTCCGCCTCGGGTCCGCCGGCATCCGTCCGGAGCTGATCGGCTATGACAGCCTGCCGGTCGGTGTCGTGAACCTGTCCGAGCGCTATGGCACAGCGGCGTTCACCGCCGACGGGTTCGGCGCCATGGTGGATGACGTGACCGCCCGGCTGGCGCCATTCGAACGGGTGCATTGCATCGCGCATGAAAGCCGGATCGGCGGCGTGCGCATGCTGGGCACCAGCGGCACGGTGACGACGCTGGCGGGGGTCGCCATGGGCCTGCTGCGCTACCGGCGTCCGCTGGTCGATGGCACCGTGCTGAGCACCGTGGCGGCGGACCACGCGCTGGGCGTGCTGCGCGGCCTCGGGCGGGACGGCCTGGTGCTGCATCCCTGCGTCGGCGCCGCGCGGGCGGATTTTGTGCTGCCGGGCTGTGCGGTGTTCGAGGCAATCCGCCGCACTTGGCCGTCCAGCGAGGTGGTCGTCGCCGACCGCGGCCTGCGCGAGGGTATGCTGCTCCGCATGATGCGTCAGCGCCATGCCGACCAGTTCAAGGCCACCGCACCCCGGGACTCGCGCGCCCGCTCATTCTCCCGTACTGCACTGCCGGCATGAGCAACGACACGCCCAAATCGACGGTGCTGCCATCGCGCGGCCTCACCATTTCCCTAAAGACCGCGCGCGGCCGCACCACGGCGTCGCAGAAGTGGCTGCAGCGGCAGTTGAACGACCCCTACGTGCGGGCGGCGCAGCAGCAGGGCTGGCGGTCGCGCGCCGCCTTCAAGCTGATCGAGCTCGACGATCGCTTCCACCTGATCGGCAAGGGCGCCAAGGTGGTGGATTTGGGCGCGGCGCCGGGCGGCTGGGCGCAGGTCGCGGTCAAGCGGGGTGCTGCGATGGTGGTGGGCGTCGATCTGCTGCCGATGGACAGCGTATCCGGCGCCACGATCCTGCAGGGCGATTTCATGGACGACGCCATGCCCGGCCAGCTCGCGGAACTGCTGGGCGGCAAGGCCGACCTCGTGCTGTCCGACATGGCGCCCAACACCACCGGGCACAACGCGACCGACCATCTACGCATCATGGCGCTGGCGGACTTGGCGCTCCACTTCGCGGTGGAAATGCTGGCGGAGGGCGGCGGTTTCGTCGCCAAGGTGTTCCAGGGCGGCTCGGAGCGTAAGATGCTGGAGCAGATGAAGCGGCACTTCGCCGTGGTCCGCCACGCGAAGCCGCCGGCCAGCCGCAAGGGATCGAGCGAGCTGTATGTCGTGGCGACCGGGTTCCGCTCGCGCGCGGCTGGTTAGTGTATGGAGCTTATTGGCGGACGCGGCCCAGCGTCCGTCGGCGATATCGTCTGGTGAACGCGGCTCCAGCGTACCCACGCCACGCTTGCACCGCTTGCCCCTGGGCCCTATGTCAAACCGCCAAGGATGGGGACCCGCCAGCGGGCCGCCCGCGGATGAAAGGTCCCCGCCATGGCTCCCGAGACCACCCGTGCAGAACCGCCCGCACCGCCGTTACGGATCGAGGAGGCGCTGGCGTTCGATGACGTGCTGGTCGTGCCCGCCTACTCCCAGGTGCTGCCGGCGAGCGTCAGCACGCTGGCGAGGCTCACCCGCACCATCAGCCTGCACATCCCGCTGATCTCGTCCGCGATGGACACCGTGACCGAAGGAGCCATGGCGATCGCCATGGCGCAGCTCGGCGGCATCGGGGTCATCCACAAGAACCTCGACATCGCGGAACAAGCCGCGCAGGTCCGCCGGGTCAAGAAATACGAGAGCGGCATGGTGGTGAACCCGCTGACCATCCATCCCGACCAGACGCTGGCGGAGGCTCTGGCGCTGATGACGCTGCACCACATCAGCGGCTTTCCGGTGGTCGAGCGGGACACCGGGCGGCTCGTTGGCATCCTGACCAACCGCGACGTCCGCTTCGCCACCGATCCTAGCGTGCGAGTCTATGAGCTGATGACCCGCGAACACCTCATCACGGTGCCGGCGGCCGTGGACCGCGAGGAGGCGCGGCAGCTTCTGCACCGCCATCGCATCGAGAAGCTGCTGGTGGTGGACGACGCCTATCGCTGCATCGGCCTGATCACCGTGAAGGACATGGATAAGGCGCAGGCGCACCCGCTGGCCAACAAGGACGAGCTGGGCCGCCTGCGCGCTGCCGCCGCGACGGGGGTGGGCGATGACGGCTACGCCCGTGCCGAGGCGCTGGTCCTGGCCGAGACGGACGTGATCGTGGTCGATACTGCGCACGGGCACTCGGCGGGGGTGCTGAAGGCGGTCGAGCGGATCAAACGGCTGTCCAACTCCGTGCAGATCATTGCCGGCAACGTCGCGACGCCAGAGGGCGCACGCGCGCTGATTGACGCCGGCGCGGACAGCGTGAAGATTGGCATCGGACCCGGCAGCATCTGCACCACCCGCGTCGTCGCCGGCGTCGGCGTGCCGCAATTCACCGCGGTGCTGGAGACCGCCGCCGCCTGCCGCGAGCGCGGCGTGCCGGCCATCGCCGACGGCGGCATCCGCACCTCGGGCGATCTGGTGAAGGCGATCGGCGCCGGGGCGGACTGCGTGATGGTCGGCAGCCTGCTGGCCGGGACCGAGGAGGCGCCGGGCGAGGTGTTCCTGTATCAGGGCCGGTCGTTCAAGAGCTATCGCGGCATGGGCAGCATTGGAGCCATGGCGCGCGGCTCGGCCGACCGGTATTTCCAGCAGGAGATCAAGGACACGCTAAAGCTGGTGCCGGAGGGGATCGAGGGCCGGGTCGGCTATAAGGGGCCGGTGGCCGCTGTGGTGCATCAGCTCGTGGGCGGCCTGCGCGCGGGCATGGGCTACACCGGCAGCGCCACGATCGACGACCTGCAGCGCAACACGCGGTTCCGCCGCATCACCGGGGCCGGGCTGCGCGAGAGCCACGTGCACGACGTGGCGATCACCCGCGAGTCGCCTAACTACCGCCAAGAGCCATGACCGCGGCAGTCATGCCAACCATCCGGGCCGCCGTGTTCGACGCCTACGGCACGCTGCTCGACGTGCATGCGGCGATGCAGCGGCACGCCGACCGCCTGCCGCCGGATTGGGAGCGGATCAGCGCCGAGTGGCGGACGAAGCAGCTTGAATACAGCTGGGTCCGCACGTTGACTGGCCCCACGCATCATCGCGACTTCTGGCAGGTGACGCAGGACGCCCTGGCCTTCGTCGCCACGCGGCACGGCATCACCGACCCCTCTGTGCTCGACCTGCTGCTCGGCGCATACCGGCAATTGGCCTCCTATGACGACGCGGCCCCCATGCTGAGGAGCCTGCGCGCGCAGGGCCTGCAGACCGCCATCCTATCGAACGGCGATCCGGAAATGCTGCAGGCCGCCGTCGGCGCCGCCGGCCTGGCGCCGCTGCTGGACGCCGTGCTGAGCGTCGAGGAGCTCGGCGCGTTCAAGCCGGACCCGCGGGTCTATACGCTCATGACCCAGCGTTTCCAGTTGGCGCCGGAGCAGATTGCCTTCGTGTCGTCCAATGCATGGGATGCCCAGGCCGCGGCGGCGTTCGGCGCCCAAGTGTTCTGGTGCAACCGCACGGCGCAGCCCGACGAGTACGGCCTAAGTGGCATGGCGACCGTCATCCCCGGCCTGGCCGCGTTGCCCCCTTTGCTCAAATGATGCTCCTGGCGTGACCCCGCCCGCACGCCTCGCCGCCGCGATCGAGCTGCTGACCGAGATCGACGCGTTTCCCCGCCGCCCCGCCGATGCCGTCGCGAACGACTTCTTCCGGGCCCGGCGCTTCATCGGCTCCGGTGACCGCCGGGCGGTGTCGGACCGCGCATGGCGAGTGCTCCGGGCACGACGTCGGGTCACCTGGTGGATCGCGCAGACCGGCACCGCGCCGACCCCGCGCATGCTGGTGGCGGCGTCGCTGCTGCTGGAGGGCTGGACCTTGGCCGGTGTCGAGCAGTCCTTCTCGGGCGGCCAGTACGGCCCGGCGCCTATGCTGCGGCCCGAGGCCGACGCCGCCCGCGCGCTGGAGGGCCATACGCTCGACCATCCCGACATGCCGGGGGCTGTCGCCTTGGAGGTGCCCGACTGGTTGCTGCCGCATCTTCAGGCCCGCTTCGGCGAGCGGCTCGCGCCCGAGATGGCGGCGGCGCTCGACCCGGCGCCGCTCGATTTGCGGGTGAACCTGCTAAAAGGCAGCCGCGACGAGGCCCGCGCCGCCCTGCTGGCCGAGGGGCTGGAGACCGAGCTGACGCCGCTGTCGCCTTGGGGCCTGCGCATCGACGGCCGGCGCGCGGTCACCTCCGGCGTCGCTTTCCAGACCGGATTGGTCGAGATCCAGGACGAAGGCAGCCAGCTCGTCGCCGCTTTGGTGGGCGCCGCGCCCGATATGCGCGTGGTCGATTGGTGCGCCGGCGCTGGCGGCAAAACGCTGGCGCTGGCGATGCTGATGGGCAACCGCGGCCACCTGATGGCCTGCGACGTATCTGCGCCGCGGCTGGACGGCGCGGTGCGCCGGCTGCGCCGGGCGGGGGTGCACAACGCGGAGCGGCATCTGGTCGGCGCGGGCGATAAATGGGCCAAGCGGCGGGCCGGCGCATTTGACCGCGTGCTGGTCGATGCTCCCTGCACCGGCACCGGCACCTGGCGCCGCAACCCGGACGCCCGGCTACGGCTGCGCCCGGTGGATCTTGAGGAACTCATACCGAAACAGGCGGGGATCATGGACGCCGCCGCCCGGCTGGTGCGGCCCGGTGGACGGCTTATCTATGCCACGTGCTCCATGCTGATCGAGGAGAACGAGGCCCAAGTGGACAGTTTTCTCGCCCGCACCCCCGGTTTTAACGTCGTGCCACTGCAGCTTGCCTGGACCCTGCCGGTTCCCGCGCCCGGCCCCGGACCCTATCTGTCACTGACCCCGCTGCGGCACGGCACAGACGGCTTTTTCGCCGCGGTGCTGGAGCGCGCCGCGTGATCCGGGTGCGACGTGCCCTGACCGGCGACGCGCCGTCGATCGGGGCGGTGCACGTCGCGGCCTGGCGCAACGCCTACGCCGGCATCCTGCCGAACGACTATCTCAGCCGCCTGTCGATGCCGCGCCAGGCCGCGCAGTACGACGCGTCGATCCGGGCCGGCGACGGGGTTTATGTCGCGATCGCCGCGGGACCCGGGGCGCCCGCCGAGGTGGTGGGCTTCGCCACCGTGGGCCGTCCGCGGGTGCGCGGCCTGGCGGAGGGTGAGGTGCAGACGCTGTATGTGCTGGACGATTGGCGGGAGCACGGCGTGGGCCGGCGGCTGCTGGCGGCGGGCGCCGCGCATCTCAAGTCGGCCGGGTGCCGCAGCGCGTTCCTCTGGGTGCTGCGCGATAATCCCAGCCGCTGGTTTTACCAGCATCTCGGCGGTCGTCCGGCCGCGCAGTCGGACACGAGGGTCGCGGGCGTCGCGATCCCGCAGGTCGCCTTCGTATGGGACCCGATCGACCCGCTTCTGGCCGGGGTGGCCTCGGCAGAATGAGTCCAGCCATGACAGGTGCCGCTTGCCGTTCGGCTCTCGCCATGGTGGAAGCGGCGTCATGACCCAGTCCCCCGCTGCGTTTCCGACCCAAGACCGCGTGCTGATCCTCGATTTTGGCGGCCAGTTCACCCAATTGATCGCCCGCCGCGTCCGCGAATCCGGCGTGTATTGTGAAATCCTGCCGGCCACCGCCGCACCCGAGCGCCTCGCCGCATTCGGTGCCCGCGCCTTCATCCTGTCCGGCGGCCCGGCCAGCGTCACCGAGGCCACCGGCCCCCGTGTGCCGCAGATGGTGTTCGACACCGGCCTGCCGGTGCTAGGCATCTGCTACGGGCAGCAGGCCATGTGTGCGCACCTGGGCGGCGAGGTCAGCATCAGCGACCACCAGGAGTTCGGCTCCGCCTTCGTGCAGGTGACTGACGACTGCGAACTGTTCCATGGCGTCTGGTCCACTGGCAGCCGGGAGCAGGTGTGGATGAACCACGGCGATCGGGTGACACGGCTGCCGCCCGGCTTCCGTGCGGTTGCCCATAGCGAGGGCGCCCCGTTCGCCGCCATAGCCGACGATACGCGCCGCTACTACGGCGTGCAGTTCCATCCCGAGGTCGTGCACACCCCGCATGGCCGGCAGCTATTGCACAACTTCACCCACCGCGTGGCCGGCCTGTCGGGCGATTGGAGCATGGCCGGCTTCCGCGACGCCCAGATCGCCCGTATCCGCGCCCAGGTCGGCGCCGGCCGGGTCATCTGCGGCCTATCGGGCGGGGTGGACAGCTCGGTGGCGGCGGCGCTGATCCACGAGGCCGTGGGCGACCAGCTCACCTGCATTTTCGTCGATAGCGGCCTGCTGCGGCAAGGCGAGGCCGGGGAGGTCGTTAAGACTTTCCGTGACCGCTTCAACATCAAGCTCGTGCACCGCGACGCGGCCGAGCTGTTTTTGACGCAGCTTGACGGGGTGACCGACCCCGAGGCCAAGAGAAAAACCATCGGCCGCGTATTTATAGAAGTGTTCGAAGAGGAAGCTGCCAGCATTGGCGGCGCCGACTTCCTGGCCCAGGGCACGCTGTATCCCGACGTGATCGAGAGCATCAGCGCCCACGGCGGCCCCAGCGTCACCATCAAGTCGCACCACAATGTCGGCGGCCTGCCCGAACGCATGCGCATGAAGCTGGTTGAGCCGCTTCGCGAGCTGTTCAAGGACGAGGTCCGCGTGCTCGGCCGCGAGCTCGGCGTGCCCGACCACATCGTGGGCCGCCACCCGTTCCCCGGACCCGGCCTCGCCATCCGCATCCCCGGCGCGATCACCCGCGAGCGGCTGGACATCCTGCGCCGGGCCGACGCGGTGTTCCTGGAGGAGATCCGCGCGGCCGGGCTGTATGACGCGATCTGGCAGGCCTTCGCCGTGCTGCTGCCGGTGCGCACCGTAGGGGTGATGGGCGACGGCCGCACCTATGACAATGCCTGCGCGCTCCGTGCGGTCACCAGCGTCGATGGCATGACGGCGGAGGTCTATCCGTTCGACATGGCGTTCCTCACGCGTACCGCGACGCGCATCGTGAATGAGGTGCGCGGCATCAACCGTGTGACCTACGACATCACCAGCAAGCCGCCGGGCACGATCGAGTGGGAGTAGGGGGGGCGCCGAGCGAAGTCATTCAGTTGCTTCCCGAATGGCCGGTTTCGAATTCCTCGCCGCCGCGGATTTGAAATCGATCGCGCGTAGTCGGCGATAATCGCCCGGGGATTGGCCGATCCAGCGCCGGAAGGCGTGATTGAATGCATTGACTTCGGAGTAGCCGAGCGAAAAGGCTATTTCGCCCAGCGCCAGCGTCGCATTCTCCAAAAGGTTCAACGCCAGCGTCTTGCGCACGTCGTTCTGCAGGTCACTGTAGCTCATGCCCGCATCCTTGAGCCGCCGCTGCAGCGTCCGCACGGAGGTATGGGTTGCATTGGCGAGGTGCTCGATCCCGCCTTCGCCCTTGACCAGCGAGCGGGCGATCTCGCGCCGCAACTGCTCGATCTCATCGCGCCGCTCCGGCAAAGCGGCGAGCCGAAGATCGCCGTAGTGCCGCATCAGGCTCCCGATCATGGCATCGGCCGTCGTCATCGACCGCTTGAGCAGGGCAGCGTCAAATCGGATGCCGGCCCAGGGATGGCCGTCCCGGATGTGGTCGCCCATGATCTCTGCGCGGGTGCGGCGTTCCGCTGGCGTTTCGTCCGCCAACTGCGGCAGCAGGACTTCCTGCGGTGTCCACCGTGGATCGCCGAGCCCGACGCGCATGAGGTTGCACGCGAAGGCGATCGCCCAGTCGCCTTTCTGCTGATACGACATCATCAGCGGGTCGATGTAGTAGGAATACACAAAGGCGACGCCGTCGCTCACCTCCACACCATGGACAGTGGCATCGACCATGGTCGGCAGATAGCGACCGATGGTTTCGAAGGCTTCGCCGATCGTGCGCGAGGCCAGAGCGACGTTGCCGACGACGCCGGCATGGCGTGGTTCGTACTGGGCGCCGAACTTCAAGCCGAATTGCCGATCAGCCAGGACGTCGGCGCAGATTTCCAGAAGCTCCAAATAGCGAATGAGCAACACGCGCCGGTCCGGATCGGTCAGGTCCTCGGGCTCGAGCCCGGCGCGACGCAAGGCTTCGCCCGCATGGGCTCCGCGCGAGCGCATGTAGGCGTCGAGGCCGTAGGTGATGCTGGCCAGATTGATGGTCGGCGCGGCGAGCTTGGCCGCTGCGCGTCTTTCCGTCGTCATTGGCGCGATCTCGCAAAGCTTTGGCGGAGTATATCAAGATTGACCGTCCCTTTGCCGACTACCTCAGACGACGCAGGAAACGGCCATTTCGGCCGTGCCATGCAACGCAAAGGGACCGCATCATGACCCAATCTACGCCAACGCCTGCGCCGGGCGAGGTCGAAGCCTTTATCGGGCAGGTTGTTACCGACCTCAGCGCCGCCTTTTCCGGCGTGCTGGTCAATGTCGGGCGCAGGCTCGGCCTGTATCAGGCAATGGCTGACCTTGGCGCCTGCACGTCGGTGACACTCGCCGAGGCCACCGGCATTCGCGAGCGCTATGTCCGCGAGTGGCTCGCCAATCAGGCGGCTGGCGGCTACGTTGCCTACGATCCTGAGAAACAGACCTACGCGCTGCCGCCGGCGCAGGCGATGGTGCTGGCGCTCGAGCAGAGCCCCATATTCATGGCGCCCGCCTTTGAGGTCGCCGCTTCGTTCTGGCTCGACGAAGACCAGATCGTCGAAACCTTCCGTTCGGGCGAAGGCCTGGGCTGGCACGCGCATAACCATCGCATGTTCTGCGGCACCGAGAGCTTCTTCCGCACCGGTTACCGCGCGCACTTGGTGAGCGAATGGCTGCCGGCGCTTGACGGCGTCGTCGAGCGCCTGAGGCGCGGTGCCAAAGTTGCCGACATCGGCTGCGGACACGGCGCGTCCACCATCGCGATGGCGCAAGCGTTCCCCAATTCGAGTTTCATCGGCCTGGACTATCACGACGCGTCGATCGCGACCGCGCGCTTGCGCGCCGCTGAGCAGGGGGTGGCGGGCAATATCGCGTTCGAGGTCAAAGCCGCGACCGAGTTCGACGGCTATGACTTCGACCTGATCTGCTTCATGGACTGCCTGCACGACCTCGGCGATCCGGTCGGCGCGCTCGCGCGCTGCCGCACGGCGCTCAAGGCCGACGGCAAGGTGCTATTGGTGGAGCCCTATGCCGGCGACCGGTTGGAGGACAACCTGAACCCGATCGGCCGCATGTATTATGCCGCATCGGCTATGGCGTGCACGCCGAACTCGCTGTCTCAGGAGGTCGGGCTCGGCCTCGGTGCACAGGCGGGCGAAGAACGCCTGCGCAAGGTGGCGCGGGAAGCCGGGTTCTCCAACTTGCGGCGTGCTGCGCAGACGCCGGTCAACCTGATCCTTGAACTGACCCCGTAAGTGGCGACACGCAACAACGCACGGGGTGGGAATAAAGCGATGACTTGGGGGCGTCAAAATGTGCTATCAATGATAGTATGACAAGACCGGAACGGCGAAATGCCTGATTTGCTAGTACGCGGCGTCGATGAGGGGCTTGTGCGGGTGCTCAAGGAGCGTGCCGGTGCGCATGGACGCAGTGCAGAGGCCGAACATCGGGCAATCCTGGCCGCGGCGCTTGCCCGTCCTCGCAGGCGTAGCTTTGCTGAGGTTTTGGCATCGATGCCGTCGGTGGGTGCTGATGCAGATTTCGAACGCGTGGATGCCGCCGGGGACGCACCGCGTGTATCTGATTGATACCAACGTTGTCAGCGAGGCTCGGAAAAAGGCGCACGCGAATCCCGGGGTTATCGACTTCTTCAATCACGTCGTCGCTGCTGATGCGCCGGTTTATCTATCGGCAATTTCAGTGGGTGAAATTCGCCGGGGTGTCGAGGCGCTTCGTCATCGCGGCGACGCGCCACAAGCGAAGATGCTGGAAACTTGGCTGACCACGATCCTAAGCCAATTCGAGGCCAACATCCTCGATTTCGACGCGGACGCAGCGCAGGTCTGGGGACGGCTGCGAGTTCCCCGACCTGAGCATCCCCTGGAGAAGCAGATCGCGGCCATAGCCCTGGTCAACGACCTGACGGTCGTCACACGCAACACCATTGACTTCGAGGCAACCGGCGTGAGGCTGATAAACCCGTTCGTGCCAATTCCGGCAATCGGGTGAAGGCGTAACCTGGAGTAATAAGGATTAATCGCCTTATTCCTGCAGGCACTAACAACCGCGTGGGAATAACAGCAATGACCAGAAAGACCGGCCGCCAGTTCTTCGCCAACCCCGGCCCGACCAACATCCCCGACTCCGTGCTGCGGGCCATGGACCGGCCCACCATCGACTTTCTGGACCCCGAGTTCATGGAGGTGTTCGACATCGCGGTGGCCGGGTTGAAGCGGGTTCTCGGCACGACGGGCGAGGTGTTCCTCTACACCGCATCCGGCCACGGCGCATGGGAGGCGACGCTCGTCAACCTGCTGTCGCCCGGCGACACCGTGCTGATCCTCGAATCCGGCTGGTTCAGCGAGGGCTGGGCCACTATGGCGCAGAAGTTCGGCCTGGAGGTGCAGACCGTCGCGGCCGATTGGCGGCGCGGCGTGGACCCGCAGGCAGTAGCCGCAGCGTTGCGGGCCGATAGCGGCCACGCGATCAAGGCCGTGCTGGCCGTGCATAACGAGACCGCGACCGGCCTGTCGATGCCACTGCCGGAAATCCGCGCCGCCATGGACGCCGCCGCGCACCCGGCGCTGTTGCTCGTGGACACCATCTCCTCGCTCGGCTCGCTCGAGTTCCGCATGGAGGAATGGGGCATCGATGCCGTCGTGGGCGGCAGCCAGAAGGGCCTGATGCTGCCGGCCGGGTTCAGCTTCACCGCGGCGTCAGCCAAGGCGATGCAGGCGCATGCCGACGCGCGGCTGCCGCGGCACTACTTCGATTGGTCGGTGATGATTGGCCGTCCGTCACGCAGCTTCGTCGGCACCGTCCCGGTCTCCATGTTCTATGGCTTGCGTGAGAGCCTGCGGCTGATCGAATTGGAAGGCCTGGCCCAGGTCGTGGCGCGGCATCACCGCCTGGCCGAGGCGACGCGCCGCGCCGTCCGTGTCTGGTCCGGCAATGACGGCCCACAGCTCTATTGCCTCGACCCGGCCCGCCTATCGGACAGCGTGACCGCGGTATTGATGCCGGAGGGCTTCAACGCCGACGCGGTACGGCGCACGGCGCTGGACCGGTTCAACGTCTCGACCGGCGGCGGCTTGGGGCGCTTAGGCGGCACGCTGTTCCGCATCGGGCACATGGGCGACCTGAACGAGCCGATGATGCTGGGAACTCTGGGCGCCGTCGAGATGAGCCTGCGGCTCAACGGCGTGCCGCACGGCAAGGGCGGTGTTGATGCGGCGATGGACTGGCTGGCCGCAGCCTGAACAATCGGCTCGGCCCCGAGCTCAAAGCGTCGAGTCGCTGAGTTCGGGGTCGCCGTCACGCTTCGAAATCCCGGATGCCGAGGCCGTTAGCCGGCCTAATCCGTAGCAAATCCGTCACGGTCACCTGTTGTTCTGAATAGGCGAAACACCACCAATGGTGGGCTGCATTGCGGCTCAGCACCTATATGTTGTAACCTACGTTGATGACGACGACCAACGCAGGAGACGACACCGTGCTCGACGCTGTGCAGATGCAAGGCCGCCACCAAGTGCGGGTGGACCGTTCGCGGGACAGTTTGCTGACAGATTTCGGCCGCGCAACCCTCGACGACCGTTACCTTATGCCGGGTGAAAGCTACCAGGACCTGTTTGCCCGGGTCGCCAGCTTCTATGGCGACGACATGGCGCACGCCCAGCGCATCTACGACTACGCGAGCAAGATGTGGTTCATGCCGGCGACTCCGGTGCTGTCCAACGGCGGCACCACCCGCGGCCTGCCGATCTCATGCTTTCTGAATGAGGCATCGGATAGCCTCGACGGCATCGTCGGGCTTTGGAACGAGAATGTCTGGCTGGCGTCCAAGGGCGGCGGCATCGGCTCGTATTGGGGCAACCTGCGCTCGATCGGCGAGAAGGTCGGGCAGAACGGCAAGACCTCGGGCGTGATCCCGTTTATTCGGGTGATGGACAGCCTAACGCTCGCGATCTCCCAGGGGTCGCTGCGCCGCGGCTCGGCGGCGGTGTATTTGCCGATCTCGCATCCGGAGGTCGAGGAGTTCATCGAACTGCGCCGCCCGACCGGCGGTGACCCGAACCGCAAGGCGCTCAACCTGCACCACGGCATCCTGGTGTCCGACGCCTTCATGCGGGCGGTCGAGGCGGACGAGCAGTGGGCGCTGACCTCGCCGAAGGATGGGGCGATGGTGCGGCTGGTCAGCGCGCGCAACCTGTGGATACGCATCCTGACGGCGCGGATCGAGACGGGGGAGCCCTACCTCGTGTTCTCCGACCATGTGAACAGCGCGCGGCCGGAGCAGCAGAAGCTTGCCGGGCTCGAGATCAAAACGAGCAACCTGTGCAGCGAGATCACGCTGCCGACCGGCATCGACCAGCATGGCAAGCAGCGCACCGCGGTCTGCTGCCTGGCTTCGCTCAACCTCGAGAGCTGGCTGGAGTGGAAGGACCACCCGCTGTTCATCGAGGACATCATGCGCTTCCTCGACAACGTGCTGCAGGACTTCATCGACCGCGCGCCGGAGGGCATGGAGCGGGCGAAATACTCGGCGATGCGCGAGCGCTCGGTGGGCCTGGGCGTCATGGGTTTCCACAGCTTCCTGCAGTCGCAGAACGTGCCGTTCGAGGGCGTGGTCGCCAAGGTGTGGAACAAGCGGATCTTCAAGCATATCCGCGCCCAGGCCGATGCGGCGAGCCGGATGCTGGCAGAGGAGCGGGGCGCCTGCCCGGACGCCGAGGAGTACGGCATCATGGAGCGGTTCTCCAACAAGATGGCGATCGCGCCGACCGCCAGCATCAGCATCATCGCTGGGAACACTAGCCCCGGCATCGAGCCGATCGCCGCCAACGTGTTCCTGCAGAAGACGCTGTCTGGCAGCTTCACCGTGCGCAACCGGCATCTGCAGCAGCTTTTGGCGGCCAAGGGCATGGACACCGAGGCGATCTGGTCGGGCATCACGCTGAACAAGGGCAGCGTGCAGCATCTGGATTTCCTAACCGAGCAGGAGAAGGCGGTGTATCGCACGGCGTTCGAGTTGGATCAGCGCTGGGTGATCGAGCACGCGGCCGACCGCACGCCGTATGTCTGCCAGAGCCAGTCGGTGAACCTGTTCCTGCCGGCCAACGTGCACAAGCGCGACCTGCACCAGATCCACTACCTCGCGTGGAAGCGCGGCATGAAGTCGCTGTATTACTGCCGCAGCCTATCGATCCAGCGGGCCGACAACGTGAGCGAAAAGGTGGTGCGCCCGACCGAGATGGCGACCGCCGCGCCCAACGACTCCGGCCGCATGTCGCTGGCCGGCGCCGCCAAGCCGAACAACTACGAGGAATGCCTCGCCTGCCAATAGCGTCGGCAGGCCACCCACCCATTACGGCTGCAAAGCAGCCAGCACAGGAGCCAAACGATGGACGGCATGATCCCCCGCGGCGAAAAGCCGCAGCTCGATCTGCTCACCGAGAACCCGGTTTATAAGCCGTTCCGCTATCCCTGGGCCTACGAGGCCTGGCTAACCCAGCAGCGCGTGCATTGGCTGCCAGAGGAGGTGCCGCTCGCCGACGACGTAAAGGACTGGCACAAGACGGTGACGCCGGCCGAGCAGAACCTGCTGACCCAGATCTTCCGGTTTTTCACCCAGGCTGACGTCGAGGTAAACAACTGTTACATGAAGCACTACAGCCAGGTGTTCAAGCCGACCGAAGTGCTGATGATGCTGTCGGCATTCAGCAACATCGAGACCATCCACGTCGCGGCCTATAGCCATCTGCTCGACACCATCGGCATGCCGGAGGGCGAATACACGGCGTTTCTCAAGTACAAGGAGATGAAGGACAAGTACGACTACATGCAGTCCTTCCGCGTGGACAGCAAACATGAGATCGCCAAGACTCTCGCGGCGTTCGGCGCCTTCACCGAGGGCCTGCAGCTTTTCGCCTCATTCGCGATCCTGCTGAACTTCCCGCGGCACAACAAGATGAAGGGCATGGGCCAGATCGTCTCCTGGTCGGTGCGCGACGAGACCCTGCACTGCCTGTCCATCATCCGGCTGTTCCGCACCTTCGTGCAGGAAAATCCGGAGATTTGGACGGAGACTCTGAAGCAGGAGATCTATGAGGTCTGCGCAACCATCGTCGAGCACGAAGACGCGTTCATCGACCTCGCCTTCGAGCAGGGGCCGATCGAGGGCCTCAACGCCGCCGACGTGAAGCGCTACATCCGCTACATCGCCGACCGCCGGTTGGTGCAGCTTGGGCTCAATGAGATGTTCCATGTCGAGGACAATCCGCTGCCTTGGCTCGATGACATGCTGAACGCTGTTGAGCACGCCAATTTTTTCGAGAATCGGTCCACGGAATATAGCCGCGCCTCGACTTTGGGGACATGGGAGGAGGCGTTTGCGACCAACGTATTCGAGTCGGAACAACCCCAGGGTGTAATTCAGCTCGGGGGTTAGCACGCTGAAACGATACTAAAAGCGGCAAAGTTGGTTAAATGTTACTATGGCGGTGACCATAACCGTCCAGGCGTTATCGCCTGGACGGGACTCGTCCCGAATTGCGCTCTGGAGACAAAAAACCGAGAAGGTGAATATCGCTATCTCCAGCCTAACAGATTAATCGACATACGCTCGCAGTTTCGTGTAGTTTCTGAGCTAGACAGTGCGAGGCGCAGTGTGGAACACGATATTGAACAAGATGTGGATGACCTAGTCACCACGAAAGACATTGCGCGAGATACCACGCCAACCGGTCTGCCACGACATACAAGAAGGCTGTCGGACAAGGTGTTGGTGGCATTTCACCACGCCTGCGATACTGCCGACCTAGAGATCGCCGAGCATTTGCTGAATACCCTCGAAATTATGCTGACCCGGCGTCCGACCCACACCGATGGCAACCGGCGGCGCAGTATCGAGGGCCTCGTCGCCGCCCATGAGCGCCTTTGGCATCTCCGGCATCCAGCCATCGAGAAATAGTCCCCCGTCACACAGTCAAAGCCGCACCGCCTCGAAGCAGCGACTGCGTTTCGTCATTAAATTGGCCGCCGGCATCGTGCAGGACCAGACCGGGTGATACACGGTCCGGACCCCGGCGGCCCGCGTAGCCCCGAAGCAGCGTCAACTTCGCGTCGCGCCCTGGCTTGGGCCAGAGCGGGCACAGGATCAACTGGCCGAAATCTGCTGCCTGCAGACCCAATGCTGCCCGCATAAACTGGCTTGCAGGTACAATTAACGTCAGCGATCCGCCACGCCGCAAGGCGAGGCGAATCGCGGCGATCCAGCCTTCGATGGGCACCATGCCCGCATGGGTCGCGAGACGCCGTCGGGCCACTGGCGACGGGGTATCGGCCGGATCGTGCCATGGCGGATTGCTGAATGCATGGTCAAAAACTCTCTCACCACGCCAGACGCCGATGTCGGCGGTCACGACAGTCAAACCATC
Source organism: uncultured Alphaproteobacteria bacterium (assembly GCA_963850595.1). Lineage (GTDB taxonomy): Bacteria > Pseudomonadota > Alphaproteobacteria > Acetobacterales > Acetobacteraceae > CAHJXG01. The sequence goes on from CAWKLS010000002.1 coordinate 1,054,156, forward strand.
GAATTCATTGGCGACGATGTTCTGCCGGGCGAGGTCGGCCATGGGCGGGTCGATCTCGACACCAAGGCCGCATACACCCGGCACCCGCGCCGCAAGGCATAGCAGGCCAGCGCCGGCGCCGGTCCCGGCCTCGAGGACAAGCTGCCCCGTCTGGGCCGGGATGCTGGCCGCCAGCAGCACCGGCTCGATCCCCGTGCGATACCCGTTGGCCGGCTGCACATAGCGGACCCGGCCGTCCAGGAGCCAGCCCAGCGTCGTCTGCATCATCGTGTCGTCTGCATCAGCGTGTCGTGTGTATCAGTTTGCGCTGGCCTCACCGGCCTCGATCAGCACCCGATGCGCCTGGCTCTCGTCCTCCGGCAGCACGGCCAAGCGCCGGGGGATCGCGCCGATGCTGCCCTCCATCGCGCTCACGTGGTGATCGAGCAGGACGCTCTCGATGCCAGCATCCCGCAGCAGTGCCGCGAGGAAGCTGAGCCGGACAAGGTCGTTCGATATCATGACGGTTCGCATGTACGCTTTCGAGTAGGTGCGGCAATGACGCCTGGACGGACGCGCCGGGATGCTGGACAACAATGACCCGCGGGACAAGGGATCGTGCTGCTTGCCTTGATCCATTTTCAGTGCCGCCGATATGCTGCGCATGGAGCCCGTGCGGTCACCTCAGGAGTTCAGCGTGGGCGTTGTCGCAAATCGAATACCAACGCCTGGAGTGAGCGGCGTAGCAGCGCTGGCGGAGCCGGACGCCTTGTCGGCATTGGTCAGCTTGGTGGGCTCGGACCTCGCGGCCTGCAACCGCTCGATCGTCGCGCGGATGGACAGCCCGGTCGCGCTGATCCCACAACTGGCCGCCCATATCGTCGCCGCGGGCGGCAAGCGGCTGCGGCCCTTGCTCACGCTGGCCGCTGCGCAGATGTGCGGCTATGCCGGCATGCGCCATGTCCACTTGGCGGCCTGTGTCGAGTTCATCCACACGGCGACCCTGCTGCATGACGACGTCGTCGATGAAAGCCTGCTGCGCCGCGGCCTCTCCAGCGCCAATGCGGTGTTCGGCAACAAGGCGTCGGTCCTGGTCGGTGATTTCCTGTTCGCCCGCGCCTTCCAGCTGATGGTCGAGGACGGCTCGCTCAAGGTGCTGGGCATCCTGTCGCATGCGGCCGCGACGATTGCCGAGGGCGAGGTGCTGCAGCTCGTGACGCAAAACGACCTTTCGACGTCGGAGCAGCGCTATCTCGACGTAGTCCGCGGCAAAACGGCGGCTTTGTTTGCCGCCGCGTGTCAGGTCGGCGCCGTCGTCGCCGACCGGCCGTCCGATGAGGAGACGGCGCTGGCGGAGTACGGCACCAACCTGGGCATGGCGTTCCAGCTCGTGGATGACGCACTGGACTACGCAGCCGATCAGATGACGCTGGGCAAGACGGTCGGCGACGATTTCCGCGAGGGTAAGATCACCCTGCCGGTCCTGGCTGCCTATCAAGCCGGCGACGCCGAGGCGCGGGAGTTCTGGGTGCGCACCATCGAGACCAGCAGCCAGACTGACGCCGACCTTGACCGCGCCATGGCGCTGATGCAGCGAAGCGGCGCGATCCGCACGACACTGGCCCATGCCGCCCGCTTCGCCGATGCCGCAAAAGGAGCGCTTGCGGTGTTTCCAGACAGCCCGATCCGCCGCGCTTTGGCCGATGTCGCCGACTATACCGTGAGCCGGGTGAGCTAGACGACGGCCAGCCGCTCCCGCCGCAACTGCACCGTCAGCTCGTCCAGCGCCAGCCCGACCCGGTCCAGCATCTCGTTGATTTCCGCTGCCGAGATGATCAAAGGCGGGCTGAAAGCCAGGGTGTCGTTCGACAGCCCACGGGCGATGACGCCGTGCTGCTCGCATAGCTTGGTGAGGCGGCCCACGATCTTCAGCTTCGGGTCGAAGTTGTGGTGCGTCTCGCGGTCCGCCACCAGCTCCATGGCGGCGATCATGCCGACGCCGCGCACCTCGCCCACCAGCTCGTGCTCGGCGAAGCGGCGCCGCAGCTCGGACTGCAGATGCGGCCCGACGTTCCGCACGTGATCGACGATATTGATCTCGTCGTAGATCTTCAGCGTCTCGACCGCAACCGCCGCCGGCACCGGGTGGCCAGAATAGGTGTAGCCGTGGCCGAAGGTGCCGATCTCGTGGCTCTCGCTCGCTAGCCCCTGGAACACCCGCTCGTTGACCATGACGGCCGAGATCGGCAGGTACGCGGCTGACAAAGCCTTGGCGCAGGTGATGATGTCGGGCTCGATGCCGAAGGTCTGGGTGCCCCAGTAGTTGCCGGTCCGGCCGAAGCCGCAGATGACCTCATCAACCACCAGCAGCACGTCATGGCGGCGCAGCACGGCCTGGATCTTCTCGAAATAGGTGCGGGGCGGCACGATGACGCCGCCGGCGCCCATGATCGGCTCGGCGAACATCGCGGCGACCGTGTCCGGCCCCTCGGCGATGATGAGCTGGTCGAGCGCCTCGGCGCAGCGGGTGGCAAAGGCCTCCTCGGTCTCACCAGGCTCGGCGCCGTGGTAATGGTGCGGCGTCATGGTGTGCACGAAGCCCGGCAGCGGCAGGTCGAAGCTGCGGTGGTTATACGGCAGCCCGGTCAGCGAGGCGGAGGCGATGGTGACGCCGTGATAGCCCTTGATCCGCCCGATCAGCTTCTTTTTCTGCGGGCGGCCAATAGCATTGTTGAAATACCAGATCATCTTGACCGCGCTGTCATTCGCCTCGGAGCCCGAGTTGGCGAAGAACACCTTGCTCATCGGCACCGGCGCGCGCTCGATCAGCATCTCGCTCAGATCGATCAGCGGCTCGTGCGACTTGGCGGTGAACGCGTGGTAGAACGGCAGCTTGCGCATCTGCTCATAGGCGGCGCGCGCCAGGCGCTCGTTGCTGAAACCGAGGCTCGCGCACCACAGTCCGGCGACGCTCTCGATATAGTCGCGGCCGCTTTCATCCCAGACCCGCACGCCCTCGCCGCGGCTGATGATCATCGGTCCCGTTTGCTGATGGGTCACGAGGTCGGTGTAGGGGTGCAGCGCGTGGGCGATGTCGCGGGCAGCGGCGGAGTTGGCACGGACGGCCGAGGGCGGAGGGGTCATTGCAGGCACCTGCTGTGAAACGGGTCCCCTATCCTAGGCCGTAATGCGCCCGCTTTGGAACATCATTCGTTTGTTTGGCGTCTATCCGGCCACCGCCTTCCGCTCCGCCGCCTCTTCGGCCGACGCGACCCCGCCATGCGCCGCCGACCAGGCGACCGGGTTTTCGAGAAACCGCCGCACCTCGGCCAGGGCGGGCTCGGCGAAATACGGCCGGTCGCGGCAGGCCTCCAGCACGTCCCACCAGGTGCACAGGTGATGCAAAGTGATGTCCATGGCAGCGAGCTTCTCGAAGCTGCCGGGGAAAACGCCGTAGAAGAACACGACGAAGGCGTGGTTCACCAGCGCCCCGGCGTCGCGCAGCGCCTGGGTGAACTGGATCTTCGACGCGCCGTCGGTCGTGAGGTCCTCGACCAGCAGCGTGCGCAGCCCCTCCGGCACGTCGCCCTCGATCAGCGAGTTGCGGCCGAAGCCCTTGGGCTTTTTCCGCACGTACGCCATCGGCGTCATCAGCCGGTCGGCGATCCAGGCGGCGAACGGAATGCCGGCGGTCTCGCCGCCCGCGACGGCCTCGATCTCCTCATAGCCGACGTGCCGCGAGATCTTCTCCGCCGCCATCTCGCAAATCTTCGCCCGGGCGCGCGGGAAATAGATGATCTTGCGGCAGTCGATATAGACCGGAGACTTCCAGCCCGAGGTGAAGGTATAGGGCTCCTCGGGGCGGAAGTTCACCGCCTTGATCTCCAGCAGGATGCGCGCCGTGGTCAGCGCGGCGTCCCGGTCCCAATCCGTCATGTCCTGAGCCGCCATCTGGTCTGTCCCGTCTTTCTATCCTCGGTTCCTAGACCTTGGCACGCCGACCGTCCATTCTGCCCCAGAGTGAGGAGGCGCGTGATGGACCGAACCTATAAGATCGCATCGATCCCTGGCGATGGCATCGGCCTGGAGACGGTGCCGGAGGGCCTGCGCGTGCTGGACGCCGCCGCCACGCGCTTTGGCTTTTCCCTTAAGACGACGGAGTACGACTGGTCCTGCGAACGCTTCACGCGAACCGGCGCCATGATGCCGGAGGACGGCCTCGACCAGCTCCGCGAGCATGACGCGGTGTTCCTTGGTGCCGTTGGCTGGCCCGGCATCCCTGACCACGTCTCGCTCTGGGGCTTGCTGATCCCGATCCGCCGCGGCTTCGACCAGTATGCCAGCGTGCGGCCCTGCCGGCTGATGCCCGGCGCCCGCACTCCGCTCGCCGGGCGCACCGAGGCCGACATCGATTTCTACGTGGTCCGCGAGAACACCGAGGGCGAGTACTCAAGCCTCGGCAGCCGGCTGTTTGAAGGCACCGATCGCGAGTTCGCCACCCAGCAGAGCGTGTTCTCCCGCGTCGGCGTGGACCGTATCCTGAAATACGCCTTCGAGCTCGCGATGACCCGGCCGCGCCGCAAGCTGACGTCCGCTACCAAGTCGAACGGCATCACCATCACGATGCCCTACTGGGATGAACGCTTCGCCGCCATGGCCGCGCACTACCCCGGCGTCACCACCGACCAGTTCCACATCGACATCCTGTGCGCGCATTTCGTGCAGCATCCGGACTGGTTCGACGTCGTGGTCGGCAGCAACCTGTTCGGCGACATCCTGAGCGACCTCGGCCCCGCCGTTGCTGGCAGCATCGGCATCGCCCCCAGCGCCAACATCAACCCGGAGCGCATCCACCCCAGCATGTTCGAGCCAGTGCACGGCTCGGCCCCGGACATCGCCGGGCAGCACGTCTGCAATCCGATCGGCCAGGTCTGGTCCGGCGCCATGATGCTGGAGCATTTGGGGGAGACCGCCGCCGCCGCGGCGATCGTATCGGCAATCGAGATGTTGTTGCGCGACGGCGGCCCGCGCACCCGCGACATGGGCGGGCAGGCCAGCACGTCCGAGGTCGGCCAGGCGCTGGCGGAGATCGTGGCTGCTGGCTGAACCGTGCTTGCGCCCGGCCGCGGCTGCACTTACATTACGGCAGCGTTTGCGAACGAGTCGCAGTTAGGGGTCTCCTTTGGGTCGTGATACCAGTACCATCGCTCGCCGCTGCGAACGGGCCGTCGTGACCGCCTATCGTGAGCTACGGGTGCATGGAAATGCCGACCTCGACGCATTCCGCGCCTGCACGACGCTGTATCGCATCCACCATCCTGAGTCGTCGCTGAATGAGGCACGCCGGCTGGTGGCCGAATGGATCGATCATCACGTGGTCAAGGCCAACTCCGGCCCGACCGCCGGCTGTGACTGCGATTGATATTGCGATTCCAAGGAAGCCATCCCGACCGTAGGGAGGGTGAAGCCCGCCATCTTGCGAGCGGTGCCATGGTGGGTTTCACCCTCCGTGCGCGAGGCAGCTGGTCCGATCGAGGTCATTTCAAGAAAACGGTGCACTAGGCAACGCCTCTCCTCGGATGTTCAGCCTGCAGGGCCATCGCGGCGCCCGCGCGCTATTTCCTGAAAACACCCTCGCTGGGCTGCAGGGCGCCATTGCGATGGGCGTCCGCACTATCGAGATCGACGTAGGTGTCACACGGGACGGCGCGGTCGTCGTTCACCATGATCCCGCGCTGAATCCTGACATCACCCGGGACCGTTCCGGCGCCTGGCTGCCAGCTGTCGGGCCGTTGCTGCGCGACCTCACATTGACACAGCTTGCGGAGTATGACGTCGGCCGCATTCGCCCCGGCACCGACTACGCCGAGCGGTTCCCACGCCAGGCCGCCCAGGATGGCGCACGCATCCCGACGCTCGGCCAGGTCCTTGCGCTCGACAGCATCACGGCCTGGAACATCGAGCTGAAATCGATGCCGACCCATCCCGATTGGACGGTGCCGGCCGAGGAGATGACCGAGCGCGTCCTGCATGTTGCCAGCGCGGCCGGGGCGCTGGAGCGGATCACCATGCAGTCATTCGACTGGCGGGTGCCGCGCCATGTCCGCCGCATCCGTCCCAGCGTCGCGCGAGGCTGGCTGACGTCCGCACAGACCGTGGCGGATGCGCCTTTATGGCTGGGGCGGCATGTCACGGATATGAATGACGTGCCGAACGCTATTGCGAAAGAGGGCGGCGGCACCTGGACACCGGAACACGTTGACCTGACCGAAGCGCTGGTGAGCCAGGCGCACAGCTTGGACTTGCTTGTCATCCCGTGGACGGTGAACAGCCGGGACGACATGCTGACACTGATGGATTGGGGCGTGGACGGCCTGATTACCGACTGGCCAGACCGCGCGATGACCGCGCTTGCGGAACGCCCGGCCAAAGCCGGGCGCATCCAGGATTAACGCCGCTCGTCGATGGGCGTGAAGTCCCGCCGCGGCGAACCGGTATAGACCTGCCGTGGCCGACCAATCCGCTGCGATGGGTCCTCGATCATCTCTTTCCATTGACTGATCCAGCCAACGGTGCGGGCGACGGCAAACAGCACGGTGAACATGCTGGTCGGGAAGCCCATCGCCTTCAGGATGATGCCCGAGTAGAAATCGACGTTCGGGTATAGCTTCTTGCTGATAAAGTATTCGTCGTGCCGGGCAATCCGCTCCAGCTCCATCGCCATGTCGAGCATGGGGTCGTCCTTGATGCCCAGCTCGGCCAGCACCTCGTGGCAGGTGCGCTCCATGATCTTGGCGCGAGGATCGTAGTTCTTATAGACGCGGTGCCCGAAGCCCATCAGGCGGACATGGCTGTCCTTATCCTTCACCTTTTTGATGAAGTCCGGGATATTGTCCTTGTGGCCGATATCGGCGAGCATTTTCAGCACGGCCTCGTTGGCGCCGCCATGCGCCGGGCCCCAAAGGCTCGCGATCCCCGCGGCGATGCAGGCGAACGGGTTGGCGCCGGTCGATCCGGCCAGCCGTACCGTGCTGGTCGAGGCATTCTGCTCGTGGTCGGCGTGCAGGATGAAGATGCGGTCCATCGCGCGGGCCAGCACCGGGCTCACAGGATACGGCTCGGCCGGCACGGCGTTCATCATGTATAGAAAATTCTCAGCATAGCCGAGGTCGTTGCGCGGATACATGAACGGCTGGCCGATGGTGTATTTATAGGCCCAGGCGGCGATCGTCGGCAGCTTGGCAATCAGCCGGAATGCGCTGATGCGGCGATGCTCGGGGTCGTTGATGTCAAGGCTGTCATGGTAGAACGCCGACAGCGCGCCGACGACGCCGCACAGCACCGCCATGGGATGTGCATCGCGGCGGAAACCGTCGAAGAAGCGGCGCAGCTGCTCGTGCAACATGGTGTGGCGCATGACGCCATACTCAAAGTCATGCTTCTCCTTGGCGGTCGGCAGCTCGCCATTCAGCAGCAGATAAGCGACCTCGAGGAAGCTGGAGTGCTCGGCCAGCTGGTCGATCGGGTAGCCGCGGTGCAGCAGGATGCCCTCATCGCCGTCGATATAGGTGATCTTGCTCTCGCACGACGCGGTCATGCCGTAGCCGGGGTCGTAGGTGAAGATCCCCATGCTGCCATACAGCTTGCTGATGTCCGCGACCGACGGACCGATCGTGCCGGGCCGCAGCGGCAGCGAGAGCGACTTGTTCGACCCGTCCATGGTCAGGGTAACCGACCCGTTTGCCGTGCTGCTCATGCTGTAATCCCGTTCTGACGAGGCGGAGTTCGCCGCCCTCGATCGCATATCGCTGGATCCGACGCCCGATCCGGGCTTGGACGCAAAATAAGGGCGAGACGGCTTGGGACGCAACCTTCGCAATTGCAGCAATTACGGCCAGTGAATTTCGCGTGTGGTTCAGGTCCAGAACGGCTCGGCCCCGCGAAACCGCTTCCAGGCCCGGCCAACCTGCGCCCGGGACGCGATACTGCCGGCCGCGACGAAACCCTCGACCAAACCAGCGGCATAGCTGCGCTCCGCCCGGCCGAGATGCGCCATCAGTCCCGCCGCGGTCGCGCCGTCATTGAGCAATCCAAGCTCCTCCTGCAAAGCCGACAAACGTTTGATGAAGCGGCGCGCGGGCTTCTCGGGGAACAGCGGCAGGAAGAACTCCGCGGTGTAGCGCAGCCGCTTGCAGTCCTTGCGTAGCTCGTGCAGCGCCGCCAGCGGCAACGCTGTGAGGTCCCGACCGGCGTGGCGCACCCGCTTCATCTGATGCGCCAGCGCCATGCTGGCGAATACCTCCGTACCCTCGTGCAGCCGTGGATCGAGCGTGCCCTCCCGCTCCCACGGCCGCAGTACCGATGCGCAGGCCAGCGCCACCTCAAGCTCGCGGAAGGCAGGGCTGGCCAGGTAGGCGCGCAACTCGATATAGGCCGCCTGCCGGCGTCGCCGTGCCGCCGAAAGCAGGGAGCGCAGCCGGGCGTCATCCGGAAAGGCCGCCGTGACCCGCTCTGCCGTATTGCCCAGGAAAACATCCCAGTCGCGCGCGGCGCCGAGCCGGGTTGCGGTGTCGCGCAACACTGAACTCAGCCGCGCAAGCTCGGGAAACGGCGCGACGCGCTTAAAGACGGCGAGCGCGGAGCGGAGCCGCCGGGTCGCCACACGCATCTGATGCACCGGCACTGGCGTGGCCCCGGCCCCGGCGTCCGCCGCCCAATGCAGCATCGTATCCAGAAGCTGGCCGATCAGCATGCCGACGCTCTCGCTCGTGGTCAGCCCGGGCGTGGTGGCCGGCGGTCCTTCGTGGCGGGGCAGCGGCTCACTGCCGTGCGCGACGGCGACCGCGAACGCCGCCAAGCCGGCGCGCGGCACCGACAGCCGGACTGCGCCGGCCAGTTCCATCGCGGCTGGCCGCAGCAATGCAGCGTCCCCGTGCAGGATCATGCGGCACGCCGGCTGTTCGGCAGCGACACCGCGCGCCTGGCCGTCCAGCACCATGATCCGGACTGATTCAGGACTGACGGGCGCTGCGTCCGACGCTGCGCCATCAACCGTATCTGGGCTGGCCACGGCCGGGTCAGGTTCGGCACTCCCGGCGCTCGGTGGCCGCAGCACGAACTCCATGCGGCGGCCACGCAACGCCGCGACCGGAGTGAGGTCGTCGCTGACGTGGTGATGCAGGCTGGCCAGGCTGGAGCCCTCGGCGATCAGCGGGGCCGGGCTGCCGGGCGGCCAGGGGCGGGCAGGGGTTGGGCGCAAGGCTTCCAGCCGCCAGTAGCCGCGCTGTTCCGACAGCGATAGGCAGCGGGCAGCGAGGGCGCCGTCCGGCGTGTCGTGCCAAAGCGTGGTCACGGCGGTCGTACGGCTGCTGCGGGTCAGAAAGGGCAGTTTGGCAAGCCGGGGCAGGTCATCTGGGCTGAGGGCGAACTCTAGGGCGGCGTCGGTCATTTCGTCGTGATTAACCACCAAGGCCGGGCAGGTCGCGCGGGCACAGGAACCGGGCCAGACGGCCCCCACCCTCATCCAGCGCCTGCCAGGGGCCGGTGACGGTGAACTCGGCCAGGGCGCCGGAGGGAAAGCCCTCTGCCAGGCGGCGGACGTCCGGGTTGCCGAACGATGCGCCCTGCGCGCCGACCAGCAGCATCGCCAGGTCATGCAGGCCCGGATTATGGCCGATCACCAGCACGCAGCGCGCCATGGCGCCCACCTCCTGGATGGCCTTCAGCGTCGCCGCCGCCGAGGCGAGATATAAAGTGTCGAGCCGGTCCACCAGCGGGGTGTCGGCCCAGGGCTCCAGCGCCTCCAGCGTCTGCAGGGTGCGGCGGGAGGTCGAGACCAGAATGACGTCGGGCGCCAGGCCGAGCCCCTCCATCGCGGTCCGCATGGCCGTGGCGGCCTGTAAGCCGCGCCGGTTGAGCGGCCGTTCGTGGTCGGGAATGTCCCGTTCTTCCCAGGAGGACTTGGCGTGCCGGAGCAGGAGAAGTTGCCGCATTGACGGACACTGCCCGCACCCGGCCCCGCTCGCAAGCGGACAGGTGAAACCACAGGGTTGTGCGCCGCCGCATCGGCGCCATTGTCGGACCGGACGCGCAAGGGAGTGGGCATGGCTGGACCGGTGGTGATCGTGGGCGCGGGGGCGATCGGCTCCGCCGTCGCGCGGCGTGTGGCGGCGCGGGGCCAGGCGGTCCACCTGATCGGCCGCGACGCTCGCCGGCTGGCGGCGCTCGCGGCCGAGCTGGGTGGCACCCATGCGGTGGCGGATGCCCTGGACGACGCGGCGCTGGCGGCCGCGGTACAGCAGGCCGGGCCGGTCATCGGCGGGCTGGCGTATTGCGTCGGTTCCATCCTGCTGCGGCCGTTGCGCCGGGCCACGTCCGAGGATTTCGTCAGCACGTTCCGGCTGAACGCCGTCGGCGCCGCGCTGGCCGTCGCCGCGGCGGCGGACGCGTTGAAGGCCAGCCCCGGCAGCGGCGTCGTGCTGTTCAGCACCATCGCCGTCCGCTCCGGCTTCACCAACCACGCGGTGATCTCGGCCGCCAAGGGCGCGGTCGAGGGCCTGACCACGGCGCTCGCCGCGGAACTCGCGCCGCACGTGCGGGTGAACTGCATCGCCCCCAGCCTGACGCAGTCCGGCATCGCAGCGCCGATCCTGGGCAACGAGGCGGTGGCGAAGGCGATCGCGGCGATGCATCCGATTCCGCGGCTGGGCGCCGGCGGCGACGCCGGGGCGCTGGCGGCGTTCCTGCTGTCGGACGACGCCGGTTGGATCACCGGCCAGATTTTTGCGGTGGATGGCGGACGCTCCAACGTGCGGGTGAAGGGCTGATGATGGGTATTTTGCGGATCGTGCTGGGCGACCAGTGCAGCGCTGGATTGAGCGCGCTCAGCGACCTCGATCCCGCGCAGGACGTCGTGCTGATGTCTGAGGTGCTGGGCGAGTGCACCTACGTGAAACATCACCCAAAAAAGATCACGCTCGTGCTCTCCGCCATGCGGCACTTCGCCAGGGCGCTGGAGGCGCGCGGAGTGCGGGTCGATTACATCCAGCTCGACGACCCGGCCAATACCGGCAGCCTGCGCGGCGAGATGCTGCGGGCCGTCGAGCGGCACCGGCCCGCTGCCGTCGTCGCTACTGAAGCCGGTGAATGGCGGCTCACCGAGGACATGCGGCATTGGCATGAGGCTTCCGGGGTTGAGACCGAAATCCGCGACGACGATCGGTTTTTGTGCCGCATCCAGGAGTTTCGCACCTGGGCGCGCGACCGCGGCGCGTTCCGTATGGAGTTCTTCTACCGCGAGATGCGCCGCCGCTATGGCATTCTGATGGATGACGGCGCGCCGTGTGGCGGCAAGTGGAACTACGACCCGGAAAACCGCAAGCCGCTGCCGAAAACCATCGCCCCGCCCGCGGTCCCGCGCTTCGATCCCGACGAGATCACGCTGGACGTCATGGCGCTGGTCGCAAGGATGTTCCCGGACCACTTCGGCGACGTGGACGGCTTCGCACTGCCGGTGACGCACCGGGACGCCGCCATAGCCCTTGAGGACTTCGTCACCAACCGCCTGCCGCTGTTCGGCGACTGGCAGGACACGATGAAGACCGGCGAGAGCACGATGTACCACGCGCTGATTTCCACCTCGCTGAACACCGGGCTGCTGACCCCGCTTGAGGCCTGCCAGGCGGCGGAGGCTGCTTGGCGCGCGGGTCTTGCGCCGCTCAATGCCGTCGAGGGCTTCGTGCGCCAGATCCTGGGCTGGCGCGAGTTCGTGCGCGGCGTCTATTGGCTGAAGATGCCGGAATACGGCCAGCTCAACAGCCTGAACGCCACCCGGAAACTGCCGGCGTTCTATTGGACGACCGAGACGCGGATGAACTGCCTGCATCAGGCGATCAATGACACCCGGCGTCATGCCTACGCCCACCACATCCAGCGGCTGATGATCACCGGCAACTTCGCCCTGCTGGCCGGGCTTGATCCCACTGAGGTCGATGAGTGGTACCTGATCGTCTATGCCGACGCCTATGAGTGGGTCGAGATGCCGAACGTGCGCGGGATGGCGCTGCACGCCGATGGCGGGATCATGGGATCAAAGCCCTACGCGTCGTCCGGCGCGTATATCAACCGGATGAGCGACTACTGCCGCAAGTGCCACTATGACGTGAAGCTCAGCGTGGGCGAGCGCGCCTGCCCGTTCAACGCGCTGTACTGGGACTTCATTGCCCGGCACTCGGAGCGGTTCGGCCAGAACCCGCGCATGGCCATGCCTGTGCGGACGCTGGCCAAGATGGACCCAACCCGCGTCGCGTTGATCCGGGAGCGGGCGGCCGGGTTTCTGGCGGCCATGGATGCGGGGGAGGCAGTCTAGTGCAGCGTTTTCTTGAAACGCCTCCAATCGGACCAGCGGCCTCGCGTCGGGTGGGTGAAACCCACCATGGCGACGCCCGCAAGATGGTGGGTTTCACCCACCCTACGGTCGAAAGGGCTTTCAGGGAATCGTAATACTAGCCCGTTGTGCCTGGCAGGTCGATCCAGGATAGATGCCCGCCTTTGCCGGCGCCGGTATCCAGAAACACCGCAAGCCCGCCCGACGATCCCGTCCGCCGGTATGGCCGCCCGTCGGTGCTGCGCTGGTCGTGGCCGCAATATACCGTCATGCCCGCGGGAATGCGGTCCACCCAGCGCAGCACCCGCTCGGGATAGCCGTCCGGCTGCATGCGGCCCGTGGTCTCACCAAATAGGGCGCGTGACAGGAGCGGGTCCACCCGGCCGAGCGGCGGCGGCGGCGGCTCGCTCAGCATGGCCGGGTGGAAGCCGCCGTGCACGAATGCGATGTCGCCGTGCGCCAGCCACGCCGGCGCGTTGTTGATCTCTCGCAGCGCGCGCTCGCGAAGCGTGTCGTCCAATTGCGCCAGCGTGGACTGCAGCGCCGCATCCATGCGCACCGCCTGTCCGGCCAAGGCGCGCCCCAGCTTGCGGTCGTGGTTGCCGAGGATGAACAGGCCGCGCTTCTGATCCATCAGCTTGAACATGGTCCGCAATACGCCGGCGCTGTCGGGTCCGTGGTCGCTGAGGTCGCCGAGCTGAACCACGAAACGATCCGTCGCCGTCGCCGCCCGAAAAGCCCGGATGTCGCCGTGCACGTCGCCCACAATGCGCAACGGGACGCCCGCGGGGATCACGCGGCGGCGCGCCGAACGGTGGTGCGATAGGCGTCGAGCGCGCGCTGCCGGGCGTGCGGCAGGTCGGCGATCGGGTTCGGATAGGTGCGGCCGAGTTCGACGCCAGCCCCTGCCAGCACGGCGCGCGGCGCGGCCCAGGGCGCGTGCACGAAGTCGTCCGGCATCCGCGCGAGCTCCGGCACCCAGGCGCGGACATAGGCGCCATCAGGGTCGAACTTCTCGCCCTGGCTCACGGGATTGAACACGCGGAAGAACGGCTGGCTGTCGATGCCGCAGCCGGCGATCCATTGCCAGCTCGCGGCGTTGCTGGCGAGGTCCGCATCGACCAGCGTGTCCCAGAAATGCGCCTCGCCGGCCTGCCACGGCAGCAGCAGCTGTTTGACCAAGAACGACGCGGCGATCATCCGGACCCGGTTGTGCATCCAGCCAAGCTGCCACAACTGCCGCATCCCGGCATCGACGATCGGGATGCCGGTCTGGCCACGCTGCCAGGCCTGGAGATCGCCAGCGTCGTCGCGAACCGCGAGCCGGGCGAAATCCGGGCGTAGCGGCTGCTCCGGCATATGCGGGTTGTGCCACAGCAAATAGGCAGAAAACTCCCGCCACAGGATCTCGCCCAGGAACACCTCCAGCCCCTTGCCGGTCTCCTGCGCCGCCTGTTCTGCCGTATGCCAGACTTGGCCAGGCGACAGCTCCCCCCAATGCAGATGCGGCGACACCATGCTGGTGCCAGGCTGGCCCGGCAGGTTGCGGCCGGTGTCGTAACCATGGACCGCCTTGCTGAGGAACGCGGCCAGACGGTCATGCGCGGCGGCCTCACCCACCTGCCAGGTCCTGCGGAACCCGCCGGCCCAGTCGGGATGCGTCGGCAACAGACCCCAGTCCTCCAGACGATCCGATTGGGGGGAAGCAGGGCAGGGGATGCGATCGGGCGCCGCGGTGGGCGGTTGCGGCGACCCCAGCGCGCGGCAGGTGCGGGCGAACGGGGTATAAACGCCATAGATGCCGCCGGTCTTGGTGCGGATGCTGTCCAGATCGAACAGGGTCGCCGTGCGGTGCAGGTGGAACTCGGCGCCAACGCGCTGCAATGCCGCTGCGGTCGTGTTGTCGGCCTCGCGCGCCCAGGGTTCGTGCATGCGACCGGCATGCACCTTGTTGGCACCCGTTTCCTGCGCCAAAGCGGGAATGACCTCGGCGGCCGGGCCGCGACGCAGTGTCAGCTTAGCGCCGCGCGCTGCCAGACCCTCGGCCAGCGACGCCAGGCTGTGATGCAGCCACCAACGCGCTGCGCCGCCCATCGCCCAGGCGCCGGGACTGTCGTCGTCCAGCACATAGACCGGCAGCACGACACGTCCGCCCGCCAGAGCCGCATTCAACGCCGCCTGGTCTTGCAGGCGCAAATCTTGGCGGAACCAAACGATAACAGGCGACGCGGCGTCCGCTCCTTTGTTCATCTCCAACTCCATGGACCCGAGGTCCCAACTCATCGTTTACTAAATGGGTTCCCCACGGGGTCGGTCCATAGCGCCAATCTTCAAACGCCAGCGACCCAGGACCGTTGCGCACCCATCGTCCGGGCGCCAGCCGCCGTCTGGGCCAGGGTGAAGCTGAACAGCCGGTCCTGCCCGAGCAGAAACGCCCTCCCACCATGCGGGAACAGCGCCGCGATTGCCGGATGCGTCAGGTCGAGCCCGCCGGTATAGGTGCCCACCGCCGGCAGCATCAGCCGGCGCGCGTCAGCGACGAAGCACGGCCGGGTCACGGTCCCGGCGCGAGTGGTGACGCTGGCTTTGGGGTGATGGTGGCCGCATAGCTCGCCGGTGGCGCCCGGCTCGGCCTGGTGCCTGAACACCAGCGGCCCCGCGGTCCAGACATCGGTGGCGCGACCGCCCAGCCCGCTTGGCGGCGCAGGGTCGTGGTTGCCCAGCACCCAAATGAACTCCGCCATCTCGACGAAGCCGCGCAGCCGCGCGAGGTCGCCCGGCGCCATCCGCAGCGAGCCCCGCGCGTCATGGAAGCTGTCGCCCAGCGCCACCACCGTGCGCGGCTGCCAGCGCCGAAGCAGCAGTGCCAGCCGGTCGAGCGTCACCAGCGTGTCCCAGGGCGGCACCAACTGTCCCCGTGCGGCGCAGGCAGAACCCTTTTCCAAGTGCAGGTCCGCCACCGCCAGCAGCCCGGCCGCGGGCCACACCACGGCGCCCAGGGGATCGAGCAGCAGCCGCTCGCCCATGAAATGCAACGGCGCCGCGCTCATGCGGAGCGCGCCCGCTGGTTGCGCGGCTTGCGCTGCAGGATCGCGAGATTGGCGCGGTGCACCGGGTGCACGCGCATCGGCGCGGTGCTCGATGGCGCGTCGCCGGTCGCCTCGGCCACCAGCGCCTCGGTCTCCGCCAGCAACGCGTCCTCGCCGCCGGTCGTGCGCACCGTTTCCCGCCCGATATCCAGCAGCACCGGCACCGCCAGCGGCGACACGCGGGACAACCGCACATGCCGCACCCGGCCCGCGACCCGTCCGAGCATCCCCGACAGCCGGCCCAGATCGGTCAGCCCGCCCGCCGCGTCCGCCCGCGTCGCGCGCAGCAGCACGTGGTCCGGTTGGTGCCGCCGCAGCACGTCGTAGATAAGGTCGCTGTTCACCGTCACCTGCCGCCGGTTCTTCTCCTGGCCCGGATGATTGCGCTCGATCAGCCCAGCCACCACCGCGACATTGCGAAAAGTCCGCCGCAGCATGCTGCTCTCCGCCATCCAGGCCTCCAGGTCGTCACCCAGCATATCCTGCTCGAACAGCTGGGCGACATCATTGGGTTCATAGGCCGACCACACGGCGATCACGTAGTCGGTCGCGACGAAGCCGAGCGGGCCGTAGCCGAACCGCTCCATGCGCCGGGTCAGCAGCATGCCGAGCGTCTGGTGCGCGTTGCGGCCCTCGAAGCAGTAGGCGACCAGGAACCAGCGGCCGTTGCGCGGGAAGGTCTCGACCAGCAGATCGTCGGTCCCCGGCAGCTCCGACCGCTGGGTCTGCAGATGCAGCCACTCGCGCACTTGGGCCGGATAGTGCGACCAGGTGGCGGGATCGTGCAGCATGGCGCGCACCCGGGCGGCGAGGTTCGAGGTCAGCGGGTACTTGGAGCCGGCATAGGCGGGCACCATCGGCTCGCCGGTGCCCCCCTCGGCGACCTCGACCGTCGTCTCCCGGATACGCACATAGCGCAGCAGGCGTCCGGCGAACATGAAGGTGTCGCCGGGCACCATCATGCTGACAAAGCTCTCCTCGACCTCACCCAGCGCCCCGCCGCGCCCGGCCAGCCGCACCTTCAGCAGCGGTGCCTCGACGATGGTGCCGAGGTTCATCCGCGCCATGCGGGCCATCCGCTCGCCCCGGATATGCACCATGCCGTCGGCATCGCGGAACAGCTTACGGTAGCGGTCATAGGCGGCGAGCGCGTAGCCGCCATCCTCGACAAACCGCAGCACGTCGTCGAAATCGGTTCGCGTGAGACCAACGTAGGGTGCGGCGGCGCGGACCTCATCGAACATCGCGTCCGGATGGAACGGCCGGCCCGCCGCCATCAAAAGCAGATGCTGGGCCAGCACGTCCAACCCGCCAGGCCGCGGCGCGTCGCCGTCCTGCTCGCGCGCCTCGACCCCCTCGATCGCCGCCTCGCACTCCAGCAGCTCGAAGCGGTTGGCCGGGACCAGGATGGCGTTCGACGCCTCGTCCATACGGTGATTGGCCCGGCCGACACGCTGCATGAGCCGGCTCACCCCTTTCGGCGCGCCAACCTGGATCACCAGGTCCACCCCGCCCCAGTCGATTCCGAGGTCGAGCGACGACGTCGCCACGACGGCGCGCAGTTGCCCGGCCGACATCGCCGCCTCAACCTTGCGGCGCTGGCCGATATCGAGGCTGCCGTGATGCAGCGCGATCGGCAGGGTCTCGGCGTTGATTTTCCACAGTGCCTGGAACAGCAGCTCGCCCTGCGCGCGGGTGTTGACGAACACGATCGTCATGCCGTGCGCGCCGATGCGCTCCAGGATCGCCGAGGCGCTGTTGAGGCCCATATGGCCGGACCACGGCAGCCGGTCCTCCGGCAGCAGGATCGACAGGGCAGGCGGCGCGCCCTGCGCCACCTCGATCAAATCCGGCACGACGCCCGCGCCGACGTAGTCCAGCAGCGCCTGCTTATGCGCAACTGTCGCCGAGAGGCCGACCCGGTTCAGGCCCGGCACGAGCACCCCAAGCCGCGCTAGGCACAAGGCGAGCTGATCGCCGCGCTTCGTGCCGGCCAGCGCGTGCACCTCGTCGATCACCACGGTGGACAGCCCCGCGAACATCGCCGGCGCCTCCGTCTGTGACAGCAGCAGCGCCAGGCTCTCGGGCGTGGTCAGCAGGATGTTGGGCGGCTGCTCCTTCTGCCGCTTGCGGCGATTGGCGGGGGTGTCGCCGGTCCGGGTCTCGATGGCGATCGCGAGATCCATCTCCTCCACCGGCGCGGTCAGATTGCGGGCGATATCGGTGGCCAGCGCCTTCAAAGGGCTGACATACAGCGTGTGCAGCCCGGCGCGCGGTACTGCGGCGAGGTCGATCAGGCTGGCCAGGAACCCGGCCAGCGTCTTGCCGCCGCCGGTTGGCGCGATCAGCAATGCACTGCGCCCGGCCCGCGCCGCCGCGATCATCGCGAGCTGATGCGGCCGTGGGCTCCAGCCGCGCCCAGCGAACCAGGACACGAACGGCTCGGGCAATGGTTCCGGCAATGTTCCCATGCTGCAGAAATAGTCCGGCTGGCCTGCTTGCGAAAGTGGCCTTAACATCATGCGATGCCGCTGCCCTCCTGGCACCCCGACAGCCTCGCCGACCGGCTGCCGTTCCTGCGCCGCCGCGCGCTGCTGATCCATGCCACCCGCGCCTTCTTCGACGCCCGCGGCTACACCGAGGTCGAAACCCCCTATGCGGTGCCAGCACCGGGCGAGGAGGTGCACCTCCGGGCGCTAAGCACAATCATCACCCGCCCGGACGGCAACAGCCGCGCGCTATGGCTGCACACCAGCCCCGAGTTCGCCATGAAGCGCCTGCTGGTCGCCGGCGTCGGCCCGGTGTTCCAGCTGGCCCGCGTCTGGCGCGACGGCGAAGGTAGCGCCCGACATGCCGCCGAGTTCACCATGTTGGAATGGTACCAGCCCGACCTCGATTTCGACGGCCTGATCAACGAGACGGCGGCACTGCTCCGCGCCGTGCTGCCGCCGGTGGTGACCAGCGGCGGGGTGCAGACCAGCCTTGCCGCGTTCGAACGCCTGACGGTCGCCGAGGCGTTTTTCCGCTATGCTGGCGCCGATGTACTCGGCACGGCCGGCGACGCGGACGGCCTCGCACATAGCGCCGGGGCGACGCTCCGCACCGATGAGAGCTGGGAGGACCTGTTTTTCCGACTGCTGCTAGAGCGCGTCGAGCCGCATCTGGGCCAGGCGCATCCGACGTTCCTCACCCATTGGCCCACTGCCCAGGCAGCGCTCGCAAAGCGCGATCCGGCCGATCCGCGCGTGGCCCTGCGGTTCGAGCTGTTTGTCTGCGGCATGGAGCTCGCCAATGCGTTCGAGGAGCTAACGGACGCCGATGAACAGCAGGCCCGCTTCGTCGAGGACCGCACCCGGCGCCACGCGCTTTACGGCCCGGACTGGCCGCTGGACGAGGATTTCCTGGCAGCGCTCCGTCACGGCATGCCGCCGGCTTCCGGGATCGCGCTCGGCTTCGACCGCCTGGCGATGCTTGCCGCTGGCGCCGACCGCATCGAACAGGTGCTCTGGCTGCCTGATTGAAACGATCACGGCGTGCGCCAAATTCTGGCGCATGAAACGCTTGATGATCCCGATGATTTTCGCGACCCTGCTCGCCGGCTGTGCCCCGGCGTTCAACCGCCCAGCGTTCCTCGCGGGCCTTGTGGGCCAGCCAGAGGCCGAAGTCGTGCGCCAGTTCGGCGTACCGTCCCGAACCTACGAAGCCAATGGCCGCAAGTTCCTGGCCTACTCCGAACGGCGGTCCGAGATCGTGTCGTTCGGTGTCGGCTTCGGCGGCTACTTCGGCCCGAGCTTTGGCTACTCCCCCTCTGAAATCATCGAACGCGGCTGCGAGACCACGTTTGAGATTGCCGATGGCCGAGTGCTCACCTGGTCCCTGCGCGGCAACGCTTGCTGATTGGAACGACACCGCCGCCGCAGCGTTGCTTGGCGATGACAGGTCAGATCAAACGCGTTGCCTGCAAAGTGATGCTTCTGGCCTGGGTGGCTTTCGCGCTGCCGATCAGCTGCGGCCAGCCGAGTGATGGCCTCTACACCGGCGGCATCCAGCCCAGCCCGGCCGGCCGGATCAATCCGAGCGAGCCCGGCTTTCCCAACGGTGATAGGTAGCCACGATGAGCAGGTCTAAAATCATACAATACGTTGCCCTGGCGGCTGTCCTGACGATCGCAGCTTGCGGCGTCACGCCGACCGGTCCCGCCGGTCAGCCGAGCTCCACGGATGTCAATCCGATCAGCGGGCAGCGCGGCGGCACTAGCTCTTCAAGCAGCCGCAGGTAGCCTGAACCGGTTACCGTGCGGCTGAAATCGCAGCGTTCATCGAACGGACGCCCGCTGCGGGGCCGTCCGGGTGCTGCCAGATCGCTCCTACCACCGCGAGAAAGCTGGCGCCGGCCTGCACTAGGGGGGCACAGTTCGTGGCGTTGATGCCGCCGATTGCGACGCATGGCAGCTCCATCAATTCGGCCCACCACGCGATCAGCTCGGGCTCAGCCCGCGTCGAGGCTTCCTTTGTCGTCGTCGGAAAGAACGCCCCGAATGCCACGTAGTCCGCGCCCGCCTCGCCGGCCTCCATCGCCAGGTCCCGGCTGTCATGACAGGTGACGCCCAGGGTTAGGCCGGGACCCAGGAGCTTCCGGGCTTCCGCTGCCGCCATATCGGTCTGCCCGACGTGCGCCCCGTCGCAACCGGTCGGACGCACCAAATCGACGCGGTCATTCAGCAGGAACGCCACGCCGCGGGACTGCGCAACCGGGCGCAGTGCATCGATCGCCCGGCGCCATGCGTCGTCATCGGCCTGCTTGAGCCGAAGCTGCACCGCCGCCACATCGCCCGCGTCCAACGCCCGGGCCAGCGTGTCGGCAAATTGCACGCCCGCCGTCGTGGGCGTCACCAGATAAAGCCGGCATGGATCGTCCGTCGGCGGCTCCGCTCCACTCATCAGCGATCAAGCCTTTTCGAGATACAGGTCAATTTGACGATCGGTGTGACTTGCTTGTTGGTTCCCAGCTGGCGCGCGGATTAGCCGATCGGGGCGTGGCTGTCACCTTAAAGCCAAATTACTCTAAAGCTCTGGCACGCCAAGCCAGGCGTCCAGCCGCCGCAAGGCTCCGCGATCGCCGAGGTCCAGCGCTGCGGGCGGCGCGGTCAGCAGCACGGCGCCCTGGGCCGCGGCCCGCTCGGCGATGTCGGCGGAGGCCGGGCCGGGCCGCAGCACGATGACGCGGCAGCCGAGGCTTAACGCCTCCAGGGCGCGGCCCGGCGCGTCGGCGCAGTCCAGCACGTCGGGTGGGTCCGACTCCGGAAACTCGGCTCGCACTGCCGCGACGACGGCGCGCCACCACGCGACGCCGGCACAGGACGCAGCGCCCGGCGCCGATAGCAAGGTGACGGGCCGCCCGGGGCGCAGCGCCAGCCGCGCGTGGGGCAAGCCATGGATGACGACGGCCGGCGGAAGCACCATGCTTGACGTTCAAGCGGTTACAGGCTTTCAGTTCAAGTCGGAACGAAGCCCCGGGACAGAGCCATGGACGACGACACCCAACCCGCCCACCCTGTCGACCGGCTGCAGGCCGCGCTGGAGCGCATCGCCCGCCAGGCCAGCGCACCCGATCCGGTCGCGATGGAAGTCACCGCACGGCTCGACAGCCTGATTGCTCAACTGCGCAGCGCGCTCGATAAATAGGGGATCGCCGCCATGGCCCAGCTTACCGTGAAGATCAACGGCTACGCCTACACCGTCGGCTGTGCAGACGGTCAGGAGGCACATCTGCAGGCGATGGCCGAGCAGGTCGAGTTCTCGGGTGGACCGCATCCGCGCGCTCGGCAGTCAGAGCGGCGAGTCGCGCCTGTTGGTGCAGGCGGCACTGCTGATGGCGGACGAGCTGCACGATATGACGCTGGAGATGGCGGCGCTGCGCCGGGCGAAGCCGGTCACCACAGACGACACTGCGCTGGATCAGCGCCTGTCTCTGCTGGCGGACCGCGCCGAGGACATTGCAGCGACGCTGGAGCGGCACTAAGTAGACGGGGCGGGGCTGCCCGGTGCGTCAGGTACTTCACCCCCGGGGCCAATAAGCACTCCCTTGGGAGCTGGCTCTGTCATGACCGTGGTCATGGTAACCGGTGCCCACCTGCGCAAGCAGGCTTCGGGAGGGTGAGACGCCAACGGCCAGGGCGGCTCCGTACTTTATCTTGATGGACAACAAGCGACAGCAGCGCGCCGCCGCGATGGCTGCCCGGACCGGGCAGGACCCGGCGCTGGGCCTGCGCCTGGCCGGGCATGTTCTGAACGCCTGGCGTTTTCGGCCCGGATCGGTCGTCGCCGGCTTCTGGCCCTTGGCTGGCGAAATCGACATCCGGCCCCTGCTGCTGGGGCTGGCCGCCAGGGGGCATCCAATCGTGCTTCCTGTCACACCTTCACGCGGCAACCCGCTCACTTTTCAGCGTTGGCGACCGGGCGATACGCTGATTGCCGAACGGTTCGGCACCGTGCGGCCGGTCGGCGAACCCATGATTCCAGACCTGCTGTTCGTGCCGCTGCTGGCCTTCGACGGTGGGTGCCGGCGCCTGGGCTACGGCGGCGGCTTCTACGACCGCACGCTCGCGCGCCTGCCCGGCCGCATCGCCGTCGGCTGCGCCTTCTCAGCACAGCGCATGGATTGCGTGATCGCCGAAGCGCATGACATCCGCATGCACGCCGTCGCGACCGAGCGCGGCCTCATGCTTCCAGAGGACTGAATATGCGCATCTTGTTCCTGGGTGACGTGGTCGGACGGTCCGGCCGGGACGCAGTGGCCGCAACCCTGCCGCGGCTGCGCGCCACGCTGCTCGCTGACCTCGTTATCGTGAATGGCGAGAACGCCAGCCATGGCTTCGGCCTGGCGCCGGACATGGCGCAGGCGATCTTCGCCGCCGGAGCCGACGTGATCACGCTGGGCAACCACTCCTGGGACCGGCGCGAGCTGATCCCCTACATCGCGCAGGAGCCGCGGGTGATCCGGCCGCTCAACTTCCCGCCGGGCACGCCGGGCGCTGGGTCGTTTGTGGTGGCGCTGTCGGATGGGCGGCGCGCGCTGGTGCTGAACGCCATGGGCCGGCTGTTCATGGACGCGCTGGACTGCCCGTTCCGCGGCACGGCGGAGCTCCTGGCCCGCTATAAGCTGGGCGCCAGCGTGTCGGCCATTGTCGCGGATTTCCACGCCGAGGCCACGAGCGAGAAGATGGCGTATGCGCACTCCTTCGACGGCTCGGTCTCGTTCGTGGTCGGCACGCACACGCATTGCCCGTCAGCCGACCACCACATCCTGCCGGGCGGCACCGCATTCCAGTCCGACGCCGGCATGTGCGGCGATTATGACAGCGTGATCGGCATGTCGAAGGAGGGCGCCGCCGCCCGCTTCTGGCAGAAGATGCCCGGCGAACGCCTGCAGCCCGCGAACGGCGAGGCGACAGTCTGTGGATTGTTCGTGGTGACAGACGACCGCACGGGCCTGGCGGTCAGCGTCGAGCCGGTACGGCAGGGCGGCCGGTTGTCGCAGGCGATGCCTGATGGCGCAAAAATCTGAGGCTGCTGCGCGGCCCCACCAGGATAAGGTGCCGAGCAGACTTCGCCGGGATTATGGCGCCGTGATCGGAATGCCGCCCGGGCGCGTTCCGGAACGCGCGAAGCGCTTATCGAAAGTTAGGAAGCTTTGGCACTTCGTCGAAGCCGCCAGATGCATGGCATCGGCAAAGTCCATGCCTGCCTCGGCCCAGTCCATCGCCTTGACGACCAGCATAGCATCCTCAACCAACACGCCGGGGAGCCCAGCCAAGGCACGGAGCGCCGGAATGACTTGCTCCGACGGAAGCTCATAGACGCCCCGCAACACCCACTCCGCCTCCAGCAGGATGGTCCTTGGCACAAAGACCGGCTTCTGGCCGATCACGCTGCGGGCCCCGGCTGCCTGGGCCGGGTCGTCGCCGGTGAGATAGCGGACGATGATATTAGTATCGACCCCGTGCATACCGACGCTCGGCCTCCGCCGCGACCCCAGCCGCCATGTCTTCAACCGACTTCGGCTTGCCGTCGTAACCGAGGCTACCGAAAACGTCCTCCGGCCGGGTTTGCGCAAAGGCGGTCGTCAGCGGCTTCAGGAGTACGCCGTCAGCCGTATGCTCCACGATGAGCCGGGTCCCGACGTCCCACCCAACTTGGTCACGGATCGCCTTGGGCAGGATCACCTGTCCCTTTGTCGATATTGTGGTCGTGAGACCCGTTTCCACGTCGCTTCCTACGTAAGACGACGGTAAGATCGCCTTCGGACTTTAGGAATGCAAGCCAAAACCCGCAGTCCGCTCCGTCTGCCTAGCGTTTCGGCACAGGTTCCAACACCGTGTCATGGCTGCTACACCGGACACCGAGTCCACAACGATAGAGTCGAGGCGATGGCCGGCCATAGCCAGTTCAAGAACATCATGCACCGCAAAGGCGCGCAGGACGCCAGGCGCGCCCGGCAGTTCGCGAAGCTGATCCGCGAGATCACCGTCTCTGCCCGCTCTGGACTGCCTGACCCCGCAACCAATCCCCGGCTTCGCACCGCGATGACCGAGGCGCGCGTCGCCAACATGCCGCGCGACACCATCGAACGCGCGGTGAAAAAGGCGACCGGCGCTGCCGGCGGCGAGGACTACGTGGACGTGCGCTACGAAGGCTATGGCCCCGCCGGAGTCGCGGTGATCGTCGAGGCGCTGACCGACAACCGCAACCGCACCGCCTCCGACGTTCGCGCCGCCTTCAACAAGCATGGCGGCGCCATGGGTGAGACCAACTCCGTCAGCTTCATGTTCGCGCGGCTCGGCGTCATCCAGTATCCATCGGCCACCGCCAGCGCCGACGCCATGCTGGAGGCGGCGATCGAGGCCGGGGCCGACAACGTCGAGAGCGACGCGGACGGGCATGAAATCACCTGCGCGCCCGATGACTGGCACGCGGTGCGCGATGCGTTGGAGGCGCGTTTCGGCCCGCCCGCCAGTGCAAAACTCGACTGGCGGCCTAGCACGACGGTGACGCTCGACGAGGAGCGCGCCACGAGCCTGATGAAGCTGATCGACGCGCTGGAGGACAATGACGACGTGCAGCACGTCTATGCCAACTTCGAGATCCCCGACGCCGTCATGCAGGCGCTTTCGGCCTGATGGTCAATCCGATGAGTGCACGCCTGATGGGGATCGACCCCGGGCTGCGCTTCACTGGCTGGGGCGTCATCGACGTGCAGGGCAACCGGCTGCGCCACGTGGCCGACGGCGTGATCGCCACCGACAACACCCACAGCGTGCCGCACCGGCTGAAATTCCTGCACGACGCGCTCACTTTGCTGTTTGTGGAGCACCGCCCGGACGAGGCCGCGGTCGAGGAGACCTACGTCAACCGTAACGGAACCGCGACGCTGAAGCTCGGCTACGCTCGCGGCGTCGCGTTGCTCGCCCCGGCGATGGCGGGCATTATCGTCGCCGAGTACGGCGCGATGGGCGTGAAACAGGCCGTCGTCGGCACCGGCGGCGCCAGCAAGGAACAAGTGGCACTCATGGTTCGCCGCCTGCTGCCCGGAGCCACGCTGCGCCGGGCGGACGCCGCCGACGCGCTGGCCGTCGCGATCTGCCATGCGCACCACCGCGCCACCCGGCTCCGCGTCGTCTCCGGGACGATCATGGCGTGATCGCGCTGCTGCACGGGCGCGTCGATGCGCTGGACGCCGGGAGCTGCATCGTGGATGTGAACGGCGTAGGCTATCTGGTCCAGGCCTCGACCCGCACCCTCTCGGCGCTGCCGGCGTCGCCCGCCACCGCGCGCCTGCTGATCGAGACGCATGTGCGGGACGACGCCATCGTGCTGTATGGCTTCACCGACCCGGCCGAGCGCGACTGGTTCCGCCTGCTGCTCACCATCCAGGGCGTCGGCGCCAAGGTCGCGCTGAACATCCTGTCCGCGCTCTCGCCGCACGACCTCATCAACGCCATCGCCGCCGGCGACCGGGCCAGCCTCACCCGCGCGCCCGGCGTTGGCGCCAAGCTCGCGATCCGGCTGCTGAGCGAGCTCCGGGACAAGGCGGGCACCATGCCGACGGGCACAAGTTTCTCCATTCCGGTGCCCGAGGGCGGCACGGAGGCGGACGCCATCTCGGCGCTGGTCAACATCGGCTATCGCCGGTCCGAGGCCTATCCCGTCGTCGTGCGGATCATGGCTGGCCTAGGCGAGGCGGCCGGCATCGATCAGGTGATCCGCGACAGCCTGCGGGAGCTGGCCATCAAATGAGCGTCGCACCGGAGGTGCGCCAATGAGCGACGTGAGCGTCGCATCGGAGGTGCGCCAATGAGCGACGTGAGCGTCGCATCGGAGGTGCGCCAATGAGCGACGTGAGCGTCGCATCGGAGATGCGCCAATGAGCGACGACCGCGCCATCGACCCGGCCCGCGGCGAGGACGATACCGGGGAGGCCAGCCTCCGCCCGCAGACCCTGGCCGAGTTCATCGGCCAGAAGGCCAGCCGCGAGAACCTGCGCATTTTCATCCAGGCCGCGCGTGGGCGCGCCGAGGCCATGGACCATGTGCTTCTGCACGGCCCGCCGGGCCTCGGCAAGACGACGCTGGCGCAGATTGTGGCGCGCGAACTGGGCGTCGGATTCCGCGCGACCTCCGGACCCGTCATCCAGCGCGCCGGCGACCTCGCTGCCATCCTCACCAACCTGCAGCCGCGCGACGTGCTGTTCATCGACGAGATCCACCGGCTGCAGCCTGCCATCGAGGAGGTGCTGTATCCCGCGATGGAGGATTTCCAGTTGGACCTCATCATCGGCGAGGGCCCGGCGGCGCGCAGCGTGCGGATCGACCTGTCGCCGTTCACCCTGGTGGGGGCAACGACGCGCGCCGGGCTGCTGGCGACGCCGCTGCGCGACCGTTTCGGCATTCCGCTGCGGCTGATCTTCTACACCTTCGCCGAACTGGAGCTGATCGTCGCGCGCGGCGCCGAGAAGCTCGGCTTCAACCTGACGGCCGAGGGTGCGGCGGAGATCGCGCGACGGTCCCGCGGCACGCCGCGCATCGCCGGGCGGCTGCTGCGCCGGGTGCGCGACTTCGCGACGGTCGCGGGGCAGGACCCCGTTGACCGCACGATGGCCGACGCGGCGCTGACCCGGCTGGAGGTGGACCGGCTCGGCCTCGACGCCATGGACCGCCGCTATCTGCGCCGCATCGCCGAGCACCACGCCGGCGGCCCGGTCGGAGTCGAGACGCTGGCCGCCGCCTTGGCCGAAGCGCGGGACACACTGGAGGACGTGATCGAGCCCTATCTCATCCAGGAGGGCATGATCCTCCGCACCAGCCGCGGCCGCATGCTGGGCGAGGCGGGATGGCGTCATTTGGGCCTGACGCCGCCGAGCACGCTGCCGCAACTGGACCTGCTGCGTGATCATGCGGCCGATCCGGCGCCTCCGGAGTGACGCATTACCGCTTGAAGTTGCGGGTCTATTACGAGGACACCGACGCTGGCGGCATCGTCTATCACGCGCGCTACCTGGCCTTCGCCGAGCGCGCCCGGACCGAAGCGTTGCGGGAGGCCGGCGTGCCGCACTCGGAACTCACGGCCGCGCATGGGCTATTCCTCGTGGTGCGCCGCGCCGAAATAGACTATCTGCGGCCGGCGCGGGCCGATGACGAGATCGTCGTGGTCACGGGCCCATGGGCGACGGGGGGCGCGTCCATCGGGGTGCAGCAGCGGTTCGAGGTCGCGGGGCAGCCAGTGGCGACCCTGCGCGTCAAACTCGCATGTGTGCGGCAAACGGATGGCCGGCCAGCACGGATACCGGATCGCTGGCGCTTCGCGTTCAGCGAACAAACGTAAGGGGTTCTGACTTGGATCGTGCAGTGGATGCGGCGAACTTGGCGGCGGCCGGCGACATGTCAATCGTCGGGCTGTTCCTGCAGGCGGACCTCGTGGTCAAGAGCGTGCTGATCCTGCTGCTGCTCGCCAGCGTGTGGGTGTGGGCGATCGTGTTCGAGAAGGTCATGACACTGCGCCGGGCCAACCGAGCGGCGGACGGCTTCGAGGACCGCTTCTGGTCCGGTGGCAGCCTGGACGAGATGTATGACGGCGAGGGCGCCAAGCCCACCCATCCGCTCGCCGCCGTGTTCGGCGCGGCCATGGGCGAGTGGAAGCGCAGCGCCCGAGTCGCCGGCGCCGACATGAGCCGCGGCAGCGTGCGGGACCGGGTGGACCGCACGGTCGCGGTCACCATCCAGCGCGAGATGGACCGCATGGAGCGCTGGATGGTGTTCCTGGCCTCCGTCGGCGCCACGGCGCCGTTCATCGGGCTGTTCGGCACCGTGTGGGGCATCATGCGTAGCTTCTCGGCGATCGCCACCAGCCGCAACACCAACCTGTCCGTCGTGGCGCCCGGCATCGCCGAAGCGCTGTTCGCCACCGCGATCGGCCTGGTGGCGGCGATCCCGGCGGTGCTGGCCTACAACAAGCTCAGCAACGACCTGTCCCGCTTCGCCTCCCGCATGGAGGGCTTCGGGTCGGAGTTCGCCGCTATCCTATCCCGCCAGTCCGAAGAGCGGGCCTGAGCATGGCCGCGCCGATGTCCAGCCGGACCCGGGACCGCAGGCAGGGCCGCTACCGGCCGCTTGCCGAGATCAACGTGACGCCGTTGGTCGATGTAATGCTGGTGTTGCTGATCGTGTTCATGGTCGCGGCGCCGCTGATGACGTCCGGGGTGCCGGTGGACCTGCCGAAGACCAGCGCTGCGCCGCTGAACCAGGACGCGGACCCGCTGACCGTTTCGGTGAATGCCGAGGGCAAGATTTTCTTGCAGGACACCGAGGCGACGCTGCCGGAGCTGGTCACCAAGCTGCAGGCGATCTCGGACAACAAGCCCGACCGCCGCATCTTCGTGCGCGGCGACAAGGGCATTGCTTACGGACGTGTGCTCGAGGTGATGGCGACCATCACGCAGGGCGGCTTCACCAAGGTCGCGCTGCTGGCCGAGCAGACCGGCGGCCCGGCCGCGGCCGCGAAGGCCGGGACGGCGCCGCAGTCTGGCGGCACGCAACAGCCTAGTAGTATGCAGCCTGGCGGTATTCAGCAGCCTGGCGCCGCGGCGACACGCCCCGGCCGCGGCTAGGACGTCTGGGCCTGCATACAACGCGTCCGCTGCCGCGATGACTCCAACCCTGCGCAGTGGCGGCGCGCTTTCCTTTCTGGCCCACCTCGTCGTGCTGTTCGCGATCATCGTGGTCGTGCCGGCCCGCCTGCCGCCGGAGCCGCCGGTTGAGGAGACGGTCGTCACCGTCGAGTTCGAGCCGGCGCCGACCCCGGTGCAGCGCGCTCCGACCCCTGCACCGACCCCTTCGCCCGTTCCCGCCCCGGCGGCTACGCCCGAGCCGCCTGCTCCGGAGCCGCCGCTGCCGACTCCGCCGGCACCGCCACCCCCTGCGCCGCCGCCATCTCCGCCGCCCGTTCCCATACCCGCGCCGCCTCCAATGCCGGCCCCGCCCCCGGTGCCAGCTCCACCCATCGTCATCCCGCCCGCGCCGCCGCCGCGTCCCCCCACGCCGCCAGCGCCGCCTGCGCCGGAACAGGTGGCGCCAGCGCCAATGCCCGCGCCGCCAATGCCGCCGCCGCGCGTGGCGCCGGCCCCGCCCGCACCACCACAACCGTCTCCTCCGGCACCTCCCGCGCCGCCGCCACCGGCGTCCCCGCCGCCGCGCCCTGCTGCGCCGCCGCAAGCCGCAGCGCCGGCGCCGCCGATCCCGCCGGCCCCCAGCGCCACGACCCAACCCAATCCCATCCGCAACTCAGCGCCTGACAGCAAGTCGCTCGAGAGCACGCTGGACCGGCTGCGCGCCCAGCAGGCCAGCAAGGAGCCGCCGCGCGCGCAACCATCCCCGCCCCGCGGCGGCGCGCCCGGCGGCGGCAGCCCATCCGGCCTCGACAACGCGCTGCTCACCAGCGACATGCGGCGCGCCATCGGCGACCGCCTGCGGGAGTGCTGGACCGGCGACCGGACGGCGCTCAACTACGACAAGCAGACGGTGCGGCTGGTGGTGACCACCGACCCGACCGGGACCATCCGGGTGGCTGACATCGCCGCCAACGACGCGTCCCGTACCTGGCAGCGGCGTCGCCCGCGCCTTTGCCGAGCGCGCCAGACGTGCGGCACTCGACCCGCAATGCGCCCAACTTCCGCTGCCGGGCGCGTTGAAGGGGCAGAACCGCACCTTCGAAATCACGTTCCGGCCCTGAACGGTCGCCCGAATGGGAGAAACCAGCATGAACCCACTGCACGCACTCATGGCCCGCCGCAGCCTGCTGGCTGGCCTTGCCGTGTCGGCCATCCCGCTCACGACTCGCGCCCAAGGTGTGGGGCAGGACAACCAGCAGCCGGAGATCACCGTAGATCGCGCCCGCACGGCACCGATCCCGATCGCCATCCCGAACTTCACCGGCACCCAGCTCGGCGCGGACATCACGGGAGTGATCACCAACAACCTCGGCCGGTCCGGCCTGTTCCGCCCAGTGAGCCAGAAGGCGCAGATCGCCCCCGGCGACGCTGGCGACACGCCGAACTTCCAGAACTGGAAAGCGGTGGGGGCGCAGGCGCTGGTGACCGGCCGCGTCGAGGGCAGCGGCAACAACGTCCGGGTCGAGTTCCGGCTGTGGGACGTGCTGCCGGGCCAGCAGATCCAGGGCACCGCTTATACGACCACGACGGCCAACTGGCGCCGTATCGCCCATATCATCAGCGACGTGATCTACGAGCGGCTGCTGGGCGAGAAGGGCTATTTCGACACCCGCGTCGCCTACATCGCCGGCACCGGGCCACGCGACCGCCGGGTGAAGCGCCTGGCGATCATGGACCAGGACGGCGAAGCCAACCATTTTCTGACGGACGGCACCTGGCTGGCGCTGACCCCCCGCTTTCACCCGACGCGCGACCAGATCGTGTTCATGTCGTATCAAAACAACCGGCCGCGGGTCTATACCTTCGACCTCGGCACCAACGTCCAGCGGGTGCTCGGCGAGTATGACGGCATGACCTTCGCGCCGCGCTTCAGCCCGGATGGCAACACCATCATCATGTCGGTCGCCCGCGGCAGCGGATCGGAGATCATCGCCGTCGGCCTGGGCGGCGGGCGCGAGCGCCGGCTGACCACCGGCGGCGCAATCGACACCAGCCCGTGCTACAGCCTGGACGGCACGCAGATCGTCTTCAACTCGGACCGCGGCGGCGATCAGCAGCTTTACATCATGGACGCCAATGGCGGCGGGGTCCGGCGCATCAGCTTCGGCCGCGGCCGCTACGCCACCCCGGTGTGGTCGCCGCGTGGCGACCTGATCGCCTTCACCCGGCTGAACGGCACCACATTCGCCATCGGCGTGATGCGGCCTGACGGCTCAGGCGAGCGCATATTGTCCGAGAGCTTCGCCGTCGAGGGGCCGACCTTCGCGCCCAACGGCCGCGTGCTGATGTTCTACCGGGAGACCCCGGCGCGCGACCGCAGCGGCGGCGGCTACTCGTCCCGGCTGGTATCCATCGACATCACCGGCTTCAACGAGCGCGTGGTGAACACCCCGACCGACGCCTCCGACCCCGCCTGGTCGCCGCTTTTGGCGTGAGAGGATGCGCTATCATGCGGCCCAGGGAGCGCCAGCACGCTTGACCGGCTCTCGACAGCAGCGTAACGCGCTGGAAGGTGGAACGACCTGGGCGCGAGGCGCTCGGATCCAGCCAGGCATGCGGGGAAAGTAGCATCATGAAGCTCCAATTTATCGGCGTGCTCGCGGCGGTCGCCATGCTGGGCGCCTGCGCCGACAAGGCGACAACAAGCGGGGCCGCCACCGGATCAGGCGCCACCGCCAGCACGGCGGGCGTCACGCCGGGCAGCCAGGAGGATCTGGTGGCCAATGTCGGTGACCGGGTGTTCTACACGCTGGACAGCTCGTCGTTGAGCGGCGATGCGCGGTCCACGCTGGACCGGCAGTCGAGCTGGCTGGCGCGCTATCCGCAGTCGAGCGTGCAGATGGCCGGCAATTGCGACGAGCGCGGCACGACCGAGTACAACCTTGCCCTCGGCCAGCGCCGGGCCAATGCCGCCCGCGACTATCTGGTGGCCCGTGGCACGTCCTCGGCCCGCATTACGGCCGTCAGCTTCGGCAAGGAGCGCCCGACGGCGGTCGGTTCGGACGAGCAGGCGTATTCGCAGAACCGGAACGCCACGACCTCGGTACGGTAGCCTCGTGCGGCTTTCGCTTTGCATCACCGTCATCGCGCTTTCGGCTGGCCTGGCATACGCTGTGCCGGCACGGGCGCAGATGGACAGCCGCGAGGCGATCGCGCTGCAGAACCAGATCCAGGAGCTGCGGCGCGACCTGCAGGGCCTGCAGTCGCAGCGCGGCGCGCCGTCGCTGCCGCCGCCGGTGCGCCGTGGCGGGGAGGGCGGCAGTGAGATCGCTGCTCAGCTCCTGGATCGCGTCACCCAGCTTGAGGACGACGTCCGCCGCCTGCGCGGGCAGCTCGACGAGCAGGCAAACACCTCGCGCCGGCAGTCGGACGATCTCGCCAAGCAGGTCGCCGACCTCAACTTCCGCCTGCAGAGCCCGCCCTCAGGTGCGCCGGCGCCGACCCCATCGGCCAGTCCCGCGCCATCCGGCCGCCGGCCTGCTGAGCTCGCGATGCAGGAGGGGCAGGCCGCTCTGGCCCGGCGCGACTATCCCGTCTCCGAGGCGGCGGCGCGCGAGGTGTTGGCCAGCGGCCGGAGCGCCACCCGCGCCGGCGATGCGCAGTTCTTGCTGGCACAGGCATTGATGGGCCAAAAAGACTACGCCGGCGCTGCAGTGGCCTATGACGACGCCTATAAGCGCTCCCGCACCGGCTCGCGGGCGCCGGAGGCCTTGCTGGGATTGGCGAATGCGTTGGGCGCATTGAATGATCGTCCCAATGCCTGTGGTGCGCTGGATAAGCTACGGACCGAGTTCCCCGCGCCCCGCCCCAATGTGCGGGAGGCCGCCGCCGCCGCACGCGGCCGCACCGGCTGCCCCTGACGCAAGCGCCCATCTCCGCCAAGGAGTTCGCGGCGCTGATGGCGGCGGTAGGGCCGTTCAGTAGGAGCCGCCGGGTCGCCGTCGCGGTGTCAGGCGGTGCGGATAGTATGGCTTTGGCGTTGCTGCTGGCGGGCTGGGGTCAGCCCACCGCGCTGATTGTCGATCACGGGTTGCGGGGCGAGTCGGCGGCCGAGGCTGCTTTGACAGCAGACCGGCTTGCCAGGCTCGGCATTCCTGCCCGTGTTTTGCTTTTGGGCCTAGCGCATGGTCCGGCGCTGGCCGAACGCGCTCGGGCTGCGCGCTATGCCGCATTGGAAATGGCGTGTCGGGACGCTGGTCTCGCCGACCTGCTCGTCGCGCATCACGCGCAGGACCAGGCCGAGACCCTTTTGCTACGCCGCCAGTCTGGCAGCGGACCCGTTGGCCTCGCTGGCATGGCGCTGCGGACCTATGGCGACACGGTCCGTGTGCTGCGTCCCCTGCTGCCGGTCCTGCCGGCCCGGCTGCGCGCGACGCTGCGGCACGCTGGGGCGACCTGGGTCGAGGACCCGTCCAACACCGACCCCGCCACCCCCCGCGCGCAGCTTCGTGCCGCATTCCATACAGGCGGCGCCGCGTCGGTGCTGGATCTTTATTTGGAGGCACATCAACACGGTTTGGTGCGGCACGGACAGGACGCCGTTATCGCGGAGGAGCTGGCGCGTCGCGTTAGCCTGCTGCCCACTGGCATTGCCGAGATCGCCGGGTCCGAAATCAGCGCGGCGGCGTTATCGGCCCTGCTTTGGACCGTGTCCGGCGCGCGCTATCCACCGGGAAGCACCGCCGTCGCGCGTCTTGCCCGGCGGTTGCAGCCGGCCACCCTGCATGGCGCGTCGGTCCTGCGGACGTCACGGGGATGGCTGGTCGGGCGTGAGGCCGCCGCCCAGGCACCGGCTATCCCGGCCGAGAGCGGCGCCAAGTGGGATGGACGGTTCTGCCTGCTGGCCACGCCGCCGGAGGGCAGCACGATTGGGCCGCTGGGCGACGACGCCGCCCGGTTGCGGCGCCGGTCCGGCCTTCCTGCCGCATTTTTGCGAACATTGCCGGCAATCCGATGCAGACGCGCATTGTTTGCCGTGCCGCATCTGTTGTATCCTGATAGAGAAAGCTGCCAGGCCGTGCCGATCGCGTTTTGTCCATCCCGCCCGGCAGCGCCCGCGCCATTTGCGCCGGCATGATTGGGTGGGGATGTGCAGGCGGCATGGGCGCACTATGTTGAGGTTCTGTTAAGCGGCGCCGGCCTATATTGGGCCGGGAACGAACATACCGGGACCGTCCCAATTGCGCCCAGGCCCGGGTGAGATGACTGGATCGCCAGGATCAAATGATGAGCAATTTCGGCCGCAATCTAGCGCTCTGGGTCATAATCGCCCTGCTGCTCGTGGTGCTGTTCAACCTGTTTCAGCCCGGAAGCACGCAGCGTACTGCGACCCAGGTCGCCTATTCAGACTTCATCGGCGACGTCAACGGTGGACGGGTGCGCGACGTGCTGATCCAGGGGCGCACGGTCTCGGGTCAATTGACCGATGGTCGCACGTTCCAGACCTATACGCCGGAAGACCCCGCCTTGGTCAGCCGCTTGACCGACAAGGGCGTGCGGGTCATCGCCAAGCCGGAGGAGAGCGACAATCCTCTGCTGCACTACCTGCTGAGCTGGTTTCCGATGCTGCTGCTGATCGGCGTCTGGGTGTTCTTCATGCGCCAGATGCAGTCGGGCGGCGGCCGGGCCATGGGCTTCGGCAAGTCCCGCGCCCGTCTGCTGACGGAGAAGCAGGGCCGGGTGACGTTCGATGACGTCGCCGGCATCGACGAGGCGAAGTCCGAGCTGCAGGAGATCGTCGAGTTCCTGAAGGATCCGCAGAAGTTCCAGCGCCTCGGCGGCAAGATCCCCAAGGGCGTGTTGCTGGTGGGACCGCCGGGCACGGGTAAGACGCTGCTGGCCCGCGCCAT
Organism: uncultured Alphaproteobacteria bacterium; assembly: GCA_963850595.1. GTDB lineage: Bacteria > Pseudomonadota > Alphaproteobacteria > Acetobacterales > Acetobacteraceae > CAHJXG01. Next base: position 1,088,679 of record CAWKLS010000002.1, read on the forward strand.
CGCTGGCGAGGCAAATGTGCCGTTCTTCACCATCTCGGGTTCTGACTTCGTTGAGATGTTCGTGGGTGTCGGCGCCAGCCGGGTGCGCGACATGTTTGAGCAGGGTAAGAAGAATGCCCCATGCATCATCTTCATCGATGAGATTGACGCGGTCGGCCGGCATCGTGGCGCCGGGCTGGGCGGCGGCAACGACGAGCGCGAGCAGACGCTGAACCAAATGCTGGTCGAGATGGACGGCTTCGAAAGCAATGAGGGCGTCATCCTGATTGCCGCGACCAACCGTCCGGACGTGCTAGACCCGGCGCTGCTGCGTCCAGGCCGGTTTGACCGTCAGGTCGTCGTGCCGAACCCCGACGTGAATGGCCGCGAGAAGATTCTGCGTGTCCACATGCGCAAGGTGCCGTTGGCCAGCGACGTTGACCCCAAGGTCATCGCTCGCGGCACGCCGGGCTTCTCCGGTGCTGACCTCGCCAACCTGGTGAACGAGGCGGCATTGCTCGCGGCCCGGCTCGGCAAGCGAGTGGTGGCGATGTCCGAGTTCGAGCACGCCAAGGACAAGGTCATGATGGGTGCCGAGCGCCGGTCGCTGGTCATGAGCGAGGACGAGAAGCGCATGACCGCCTACCACGAGGCTGGCCACGCCCTTTGCGCCATCAATGACCCCGAGTGCGACCCGGTGCACAAGGCGACGATCATCCCGCGTGGCCGTGCGCTGGGCTTGGTCATGAGTCTTCCAGAGGGCGACCGCCTTTCCGAAAGCAAGGCGCGTCTGCTGGCCCGGATGAAGATGGCCATGGGCGGTCGCGTCGCCGAGGAACTGGTGTTTGGACGCGACAAGGTCTCGAACGGCGCGGCCGGCGATATCAAGCAGGCGACCAACATCGCCCGCGTGATGGTTACCGAGTGGGGAATGAGCGACAAGCTCGGCATGATCGCCTACGGCGACAACAGCCAAGAAGTGTTCCTCGGCCATTCGGTCACGCAGAACAAGAACGTGTCTGAGGTCACTGCCCGGGAGATCGACGGTGAGATCAAGTCGATCATCGACAATGCCTATGGCGGTGCGAAGACTCTGTTGACCGAACGTCTCGACGATCTGCACCGGCTGGCACGGGGGCTTCTGGAGTATGAGACGTTGTCTGGCGAGGATATCCGGACGGTGTTGCGCGGCGATCCCGTGATCAAGAAAGTGGTGGACGAGCCAGCTGCGGAAAACCGCCGGGCCTCCGTGCCCTCCGCTGGACGCCCTGCAGCGCCGCCGCCGACTGGTGGACTTGGCCCGGCGCCACAGCCCGGTTAGGCTAGATATTATCAGGGGAACGGCCAGCGTCACCTTGTGACGCTGGCCGTTTTCATGAGCGGCATGTTGAAATTATCAGACGACCAAAGCGGCGTTCGAGACAGCGCAGCAGACCAAGCTCACCAATGGGGTGGGCTGGATGCTGGCCCGGTCGTGATGGGCATTTTGAACGTCACCCCCGATAGCTTCAGCGACGGCGGGGATACTGCGGCCACGGCCGATGCCATCGCCGTTGGCCTGCAGATGATCGCAGACGGGGCTGGCATCATCGACATCGGCGGCGAGTCTACCCGGCCCGGTGCCGAGCCAATTTCCCCGCTAGACGAGCAACGCCGCATTCTGCCCGTCATCGCTGGCCTGGTTGGGCGTGGTGTCCCGCTTTCAGTAGATACCCGGAATGCCGCCACCATGGCGGCGGCGCTTGCCTCCGGTGTCACCGTCATCAACGACGTCTCGGCTTTGTCATATGACCCGGCAGCGGCGCCGCTCATCGCCGATCGTGGATGCCCGATCGTGCTGATGCACATGCGGGGCAGGCCCGCGACCATGCAGTCGCACGCGAAATATGGCGACGTCGCAGCCGAGGTCCTGACCGAACTGGGCCTGCGGGTCGCTGCCGCAGAGGCGGCAGGGATCGACCGGCTGCAAATCGCCATCGATCCCGGCATCGGATTTGCCAAGACGACCGAGCACAACATAAACTTATTGCAACGATTGCCGATCTTGTTAGGGTTGGGTTGTCGGATCGTCGTCGGAGTATCGCGGAAAAATTTTATTGGCGTGCTGAGCAGTGCGGCTGATCCGAAACAGCGTATGCCCGGTTCCATCGCTGCGGGTGTGTTTGCCCTGTCTCGCGGCGCCTCCATCTTGCGGGTGCACGACGTCGCTGCGACGGTTCAGGCAGTCCGCGTTTGGCAAGCGCTGGCGGGCTGAACTATGGTCTTGACGTATATTCGAGGGTTAGCATGACCACCAGCAGACGTCTGTTCGGCACGGACGGTATCCGCGGCAAAGCCAACGTGGACCCGATGACGGCAGAAACGGCGCTGCAGCTGGGCCAGGCCGCTGGGCTGATCTTCGTGCGCGGCAACCATCGGCATCAGGTCGTCATCGGCAAGGACACGCGGTTGTCGGGCTATATGCTCGAGCCCGCTTTGGTTGCCGGCTTCATCGGCGCGGGTATGGACGTGATCCTGGTTGGTCCGCTTCCGACCCCGGCGATCGCGATGCTGACCCGCAGCCTGCGCGCAGACCTCGGCGTGATGATCTCGGCGTCGCACAACCAATACGAGGATAACGGCATCAAGCTGTTTGGCCCCGATGGGTTCAAGCTGTCCGACCAGACCGAGCTCGATATCGAGATGCTGATGGCGGCCGACCGGTCCGCCCAGCTGGCCGCGCCGTCAAAGCTCGGCCGGGCCGTTCGCCTCAACGACGCCGGGGGCCGATACATCGAGGCGGCAAAGGGCACTTTTCCCCGCGGCGTGACGCTCACCGGGCTTAAGATCGTCGTGGATTGCGCCAATGGCGCTGCCTATAGCGTGGCGCCGACCGTGCTGTGGGAGCTCGGCGCAACCATCATTCCGGTAGGCGTGGAGCCTGACGGCTTCAACATCAACAGCGGTTGCGGCTCCACCGAACCCTCATTCCTGTGCGCCAAGGTGCTGGAGCACGGCGCCGACCTCGGCCTCGCGCTCGACGGTGACGCCGACCGGCTATTGCTTGCGGACGAACGGGGCAAGATCGTGGACGGCGATCAAATCCTGGGCTTGATCGCGCAATACTGGGGCCGGGCAGGGCGGCTGACCGGCGATGGCGTGGTGGCGACGGTCATGTCCAACCTGGGCCTCGAGCGGTTCCTCGCGACCGAGAGCCTGACCCTGCACCGCACCCAGGTCGGCGACCGCTACGTGGCCGAACGCATGCGGGCCAGCGGCATCAATGTCGGAGGCGAGCAGTCTGGCCACATGATCCTGTCCGACTACGCCACCACCGGCGATGGCCTGGTCGCGGCCCTGCAGGTGCTGGCGGTCCTCGTGAAGCAGGGCCGCCCGGCAAGCGAAGTTTGCCGCCTGTTCGATCCGTTGCCGCAGATACTGCGCAACATCCGCTTTACCGGGCGCTCGCCGCTGAAGGATCCGCACGTTTTGGCCGCGGTTGCCGACGCTGAGGCCGAGCTGGGCAACACCGGACGCTTGCTGCTGCGCATGAGCGGCACCGAGCCGTTGCTGCGCGTCATGGCGGAAGGCGAAGACGAGGCGATGGTGAACCGCATCGTCGCCCAGCTCTGCGAGACGATCCGGCTGGCTGCGCACGAACCCGCATGAGCGGTCCGCCACTCGGTCGCGTCCTGATCGTCGCCGGTTCCGACTCCGGCGGCGGTGCGGGCATCCAGGCCGACACCAAGGCGGTGATGGCGCTGGGCGGCTACGCGGCCACGGCGATCACTGCATTAACTGCGCAGAACACCTTGGGGGTGCATGGGGTCATGCCGGTGCCGCCAGACTTCGTGCGCCTGCAGATGTCGGTCGTGCTGGACGACATTGGCGCCGATGCCATTAAGACCGGGATGCTGGGCAGCGCTGAAGTCGTGCAGGCGGTGGCGGCGACGCTCCGGCAACAGGCGGCCGGCGTGCCGTTGGTGGTCGACCCCGTGATGGTGGCCAAGGGCGGTGCGCGCCTGCTGGACGATGCGGCTGTGAGAGCGATGCGGCAGGATCTGCTGCCGCTGGCGACGCTTGTGACCCCCAATGTCCCCGAGGCCGAGGCGCTGACCGGTCTCACGATCCACGACTACGCGACCGCTCGCCATGCCGCACAGGCCTTGCTGGATCTTGGAGCGCCGGCGGTGCTGCTGAAAGGAGGCCACCTGTCCGGAGCGGTGGTGCAGGACCTATTGGCAACCTCCGCCGGCATCGAGGTGATCGAGACCCCCCGCATCGACACGCGGCATACCCACGGCACCGGCTGCACGCTGGCCAGCGCCATCGCAACGGGGCTGGCGCAGGGCATGTCGCTGTCGGAGGCGGTGCGCCGCGGCACCGCCTATGTCCACGCTGCGATCGTTGCAGCGCCCGGCTTCGGCGCTGGGCATGGACCGCTTGGGCATGGCGTAACCGTCGATCCCGGCCGGCTTGCCTGGATGGGCGCTCACGGCTAAGTCTGCCGGCGGGCCACGTCCCCCCACCGGGACGCTTCTCTTCTGAAAGGGAGAGCGAAAATGACGCTCGCACTCGACGCCGCGCCACCGGTGGCCAAGCCACATCTGCGCCCGGCCAATCCTAACTTCTCATCCGGTCCCTGCGCCAAACGGCCAGGCTGGACGCTCGATGCGCTATCCGGCGCGATGCTGGGCCGCAGCCATCGCGCCGCTGGGCCGAAGGCGCAGCTGGCCGAGGTCATCGATCGATCGCACGCCATCCTGGGCCTTCCGCAGGATTGGGTGCTTGGCATCGTGCCGGCCTCCGACACCGGTGCGGTCGAGATGGCCATGTGGTCCATGCTCGGCGCCCGCGGCGTGGACATCCTGGCCTTCGAGAGCTTTTCCGAGGCCTGGGCGACCGACGTCGTGAAGCAGCTCAAGCTGCCCGAAGCCCGCGTGCTGTCGGCGTCCTATGGCAGCCTGCCCGATCTCGCACAGGTCGATCCCGCGCGCGACCTGGTGCTGGCCTGGAATGGCACGACCTCGGGCGTGCGGCTGCCCAACGCCGACTGGATCGCACGCGACCGCGAAGGCCTGGTGATCTGCGACGCGACCTCGGCCGCTTTCGCCATGGCGCTGCCCTATGAGAAGCTCGATGTCGTCACCTGGTCCTGGCAGAAGGTCCTGGGCGGCGAGGCGGCACACGGCATGTTGGCCCTCTCGCCCCGCGCCGTCGCCCGGCTCGAAAGCTATAAGCCGGCCTGGCCACTGCCGAAGGTGTTCCGCCTGACCAGCGGCGGCAAGCTCAGCGCCGGCATCTTCCGCGGTGAGACGATCAACACGCCCAGCATGCTCTGCGTCGAGGACGCGCTCGACGGCCTGCGCTGGGCCGAGGGCATCGGCGGCCTGCCGGCGCTGATCGCCCGTAGCGAGGCGAACCTCGCCGTCGTTGCCGCCTGGGTTGGCCGAACGCCCTGGGTAGATTTCCTCGCCGCTGACCCGGCTACCCGCTCATGCACCTCCATCTGCCTCCGCATCGCCGCATCCTGGTTTACCGCGCTCACATCCGACGAACAGGCGAAGGCGGCGAGGCGCCTGGCATCCCTGCTGGACAAAGAGGGCGTCGCCTTCGATGTCGCGTCCTATCGGGATGCGCCGCCGGGCTTGCGGATCTGGGGCGGCGCCACTGTGGAAACATCTGACATTACAGCATTATTGCCATGGCTCGATTGGGCATACGCCCAGGTGCAGCCGGCGTGACCGCCCGTGTGCTGATCAGCGACAAGCTCTCACCCGCGGCGGTCGAGATCTTCCGTGCCCGTGGCCTGGAGGTTGACTTGAGGCCCGGCCTGTCCCCGGCCGAGCTGCGCGCCATCATCGGCGATTACGACGGCCTCGCGATCCGCTCCGCCACCAAGGTGACTCGCGAGCTGTTGGAGGCGGCGCCCCGGCTGCGCGTGGTCGGCCGCGCGGGCATCGGGGTGGACAATGTGGACGTGAAGTCCGCAACCGCCCGCGGCGTCGTGGTGATGAACACGCCCAACGGCAACGCCATCACCACGGCCGAGCACGCCATCGCCATGATGTTCGCCCTCGCGCGTCAAATCCCGGAGGCGACGGCCAGCACCCGGGCCGGCAAGTGGGAAAAGAACCGCTTCATGGGCGTGGAGCTCACGGCGAAGACGCTTGGCCTGATCGGCTGCGGCAATATCGGGTCGATCGTGGCGGAGCGGGCGCTGGGCCTGCGCATGCGCGTCATCGCCTATGACCCGTATCTTACGGAAAAACGCGCGCTCGATCTTGGGGTAGAGAAGGTTGAGCTGACGGACCTTCTGGCCCGGGCCGATGTGATCACCCTGCATACGCCGCTGAACGACGCCACCCGCAATATCCTCTCGCGGCAGGCGATTGCCGCCTGCAAGCGTGGTGTGCGAATTGTGAACTGCGCGCGCGGCGGGCTGATCGACGAGGCGGCGCTGGCCGAGGCGCTCGCATCCGGCCAGGTCGCAGGCGCGGCGCTCGACGTGTTCGAGACCGAGCCCGCTACCAGCAGCCCGCTATTTGCTCTCGACAACGTCGTGTGCACGCCGCATCTCGGCGCCGCCACGTCGGAGGCGCAGGAGAACGTCGCCCTGCAAGTTGCTGAACAGATGAGTGATTTCCTGCTGACCGGCGCGGTGTCGAACGCGATCAACATGGCCTCCGTCTCGGCCGAGGACGCGCCACGGCTCAAGCCCTACATCGAGCTGTGCCGGCTGCTCGGCCTGTTCGCCGGGCAGATGACTCAGGCGGGTGAGGGCGTGCTGCGCAGCATGTCCGTTGAGTATGAGGGCATGGCCGCCCCGCTGAACCACCGTCCGCTGACGGCGGCGCTGCTCTCAGGTTTGCTGACGCCGATGATGGTGGGAGTGAACATGGTGAATGCGCCGGTCATCGCCCGCGAGCGCGGACTGGACGTCGCCGAGACCGTGCACGACCGGCCGAGCGAGTATCAAACCCTGGTCCGCGTGACCGTGACAACCGACCGGCAGACCCGCTCCGTCGCCGGCACCCTGTTCGCCGGCGCCCGCCCGCGGTTGGTTGAGATCAAGGATATCAAGGTCGAGGCCGATTTTGGTCGCTCCATGCTGTATGTCACCAATCAGGACCGGCCCGGCTTCATCGGCCGCTTCGGCGCGACGCTCGCCGAGGCCGGGATCAACATCGCGACCTTCCATCTCGGCCGCGCCAGTGCGGGAGGTGACGCAATCTGCCTGGTCAGCGTTGACCAGCCGGTTCCGGAGGCCGTGCTGGCGAAGGTGCGTGCGCTGCCGCTGGTCATGCAGGCGACGTCGCTGGAATTCTAGGCTATAGCCGGGTTGTCCATGACCGAAGACCTCCCCAACACGGCCCTGCTGCCGTCCGGCCTGCGCGATCTGCTGCCTCCTGAGGCAGAGGTCGAGGCTGCCACCGTCGCGGCGCTGATGGAGACGTTCGCCGCCCACGGCTATCAGCGTGTGAAACCGCCGCTGATCGAGTTCGAGGACGGCTTGCTGGCAGGGTCGGGCGCTGCCATGACCGACCAGACCTTTCGCGTCATGGACCCCGACACCCACCGCATGATGGGGCTGCGTGCGGACATGACGCCCCAGGTCGCGCGCATTGCGGCCACCCGGCTGGCCGGCAGTCCGCGTCCGTTGCGGCTGTCCTATGCCGGGCAATGCCTGCGGGTGCGCGGCAGCCAGATTGAGCCGGACCGGCAGGTGGCGCAGGCTGGGCTTGAGTTGCTGGGCGTCGATGGCCCGGCGGCCGACGCCGAGATCGTGCTGGTCGGCGCCGAGGCGCTGGCGGGGGTCGGCATGGACCGCGTGAGTTTTGATCTGACCTTGCCACAGTTGGCGCCCACCTTGCTCGATGAGGCCGGCATCACGGGCGCCGCCCGCCTTGCGCTGATCAGGGCGCTTGACCGCAAGGATGCCGCCGCCGTGGCCGAGCATGGTGGACCGCTCGCCAAGCTGCTCACCGATCTTTTGCTGGTCGCTGGACCTGCCCGTCCGGCTTTGGAAATGCTGGAGGCGGCCCGGCTTCCGCCCGTGTCCGCCGCGCTATTCGCCAGGCTGAGGCAGACCGTGCAGGCCATCTTGGATCAGGCGTCCGATCTGCGGCTTACCGTTGACCCCATCGAGTTCCGTGGTTTCCGATATCATACGGGGGTTTGCGCGACGGTGTTCGCGCCGGGCCGGCATGAGGAGCTTGGCCGCGGCGGGCGCTATCTGTCCGGAGACGGCGAGCCGGCGACCGGGCTGACCCTTTATCCCGACGCCATGCTGCGTGCCCTGCCGCCCGCGCCCATACGGCCCCGTGCCTTTTTGCCCTGGAACACGCCGCATAGTCAGAGTGCCGCTTTGCGCCGGGAAGGCTATGCTACGATACCGGCATTGCGGGATGACGCTGACCCGATCCACGAGGCCGCGCGGCTTCGATGCACCCATATCCTGCGGGACGGCGCGGTCGTCCCACTAACTACGGAGAGCTGAATGCCCAACGTTGCCGTCATCGGCGCCCAGTGGGGTGATGAGGGGAAGGGCAAGGTGGTGGACTGGCTCGCCAGCCGCGCCGATATCGTGGTGCGTTTCCAGGGTGGCCATAACGCCGGGCATACGCTGGTGGTCGGCAATCAGACCTATAAGCTGTCCTTGCTGCCGAGTGGTCTGGTGCGCGGCAAGCTCGGCATCATCGGCAATGGCGTTGTCATCGATCCGATCGCGCTGCTGGCCGAGATGGACCGCGTGCGTGCGCAGGGCCTGGATGTGACGCCGGAAAACCTGCGGATCGCCGAGAACGCGATCTTGATCCTGCCCGTGCACGGCGCGCTGGACCGCGCACGCGAGGCAGCGCGGGGCGATCGCAAGATCGGCACGACCGGCCGCGGCATCGGGCCGGCCTACGAGGACAAGGTCGCCCGCCGCGCCATCCGGGTCTGTGACCTCGCTGAACCCGAGGTGCTGTCCGTAAAGCTCGACGAGTTGCTGCTGCACCATAATACGCTGATTACGGGCCTTGGCGCCCAGCCGACGCAGAAGCAGGAGTTGATGGACCTGTTGCTCGGCTTGGCGCCACGCATCCTGCCGCATGTGGAGGCGGTGTGGGAGCGTCTGGACGAGGACCGGCGCGCTGGCCGCCGCATCCTGTTCGAGGGTGCGCAGGCCGTCATGCTTGATGTGGATCACGGCACCTACCCCTTTGTCACCAGCAGCAACACCATCGCCGCGACAGCAGCGGCCGGCTCGGGAGTGGGTCCATCGGTGGTAGGTTTTGTACTGGGAATCGCCAAGGCTTACACGACCCGCGTCGGCGCCGGGCCGTTTCCGACGGAACTGCACGACGATACCGGTCGTCAGCTTGGTGTGCGCGGACATGAGTTCGGCACGGTAACTGGGCGTCCACGCCGCTGCGGCTGGTTTGACGCTGCCCTCGTCAGGCAGGCGGTCAAAGTGGGCGGAATCCAAGGTTTGGCGTTGACCAAACTGGACGTTTTAGACGGGATGCCGGAGCTTAAGATCGGCGTCGGATACGACATCGCCGGGCGGCACTATCATCACCTCCCAGCTGGCCAAGGGGCGCAGGCGGCAGCTACTCCGGTTTATGAGACTATTGAAGGCTGGATGGGCTCGACCCGTGGCGCTCGGTCCTGGGCGAACTTACCGGCGCAAGCCATCAAGTATGTCCGGCGGATAGAGGAGCTTGTTGAGGCCCCGGTTACGTTGCTGTCCACCAGCCCGGAACGGGATGACACAATTCTGATGCGCGATCCGTTTGAGGGGTAACGAACGCCCCGCCTTATCCGGCGGGGCGCCGCGTCGTTAGGCCGCTTGCTGCGAAGCCATACGGCGCTCGGCCACCTGGGTCTTCATGGCCTTCTGCAACTTCTCGAACGCACGCACCTCAATCTGCCGGACTCGCTCCCGCGAGATGCCGTATTGCTGCGACAGATCCTCAAGCGTTGTCGGATTGTCCTTAAGCCGCCGCTCGATAAGAATGTGGCGCTCACGCTCGTTCAGGGTCTTTAGCGCGCCGCTCAGCAACGCCTTGCGACCGCTCAGTTCCTCGCGATCTGCGAGCATGCTTTCCTGGCTGTCGCTCTCGTCAACAAGCCAGTCCTGCCACTCACCCTCGCTATCGGCGCGGACGGGGGCATTCAGGCTGTTGTCCGGAGCGGCAAGCCGGCGGTTCATGCTGACCACGTCCTGCTCGGGAACGGCCAGCATACGGGCAATCTTTGCGACCTGCTCCGGCTGCAAATCGCCGTCCTCGATGGCCTGCATCTGACCCTTCAAGCGGCGAAGATTGAAGAACAGCTTCTTCTGTGCCGCCGTGGTGCCCATTTTCACGAGCGACCAACTATGCAGGATATATTCCTGGATCGCTGCACGGATCCACCACATGGCGTAGGTTGCGAGACGGAAACCACGGTCCGGATCGAACCGCTTCACCGCCTGCATCATGCCGACATTGCCCTCGCTGATCAGCTCACCCACCGGTAAACCATAACCGCGATAGCCCATGGCAATTTTCGCCACCAAGCGCAGATGCGACGTGACAAGCTGATGGGCGGCACCCATATCTTCGTGGTCGCGCCAACGGCGTGAAAGCTCTAGCTCCTCTTCAGGAGCGAGCATCGGAAACTTGCGGATCTCTTGAAGATACCGCGATAGATTACCCTCGGGGGCGACGTTAATGACGGCAGCAGCCATATTGGGGCCTCTTTCGCCTCGATGATCGAACCAACCCTATACGGCGTTGGAACACGATCGGTTGCGACGGAAATATATACAGGCGCGGGGATCGCCATCACGTCCCAGAGACCATCCCGAAGCGATGATCGTTTGGATAGGCCTCAACGCAGCACGCCCGCCACGTCAAGAACAGCATCAATACAGGACTAGCGCGGTCCTGTCAATCAAACCGTGCGAAGCCACGACGTCGCCATCAAGTGTGCGGAACATCGCTGCCATGTCCGCCGGGATCGACCGTTCAAACCGCATCGGCTGTCCCGTGCGTGGATGGTTGAACCCTAGCCGCGCAGCATGCAGCGCCTGTCGTGGAAAGTCGAGCATGGCAGTGCGCGTTATGGCAGAAAGCGTCTTTGCAGCCGCGGGCACCCGCCGGAGATACACGGGATCGCCCACCACCGGATGCCCAATGCTGGCAAGATGCACGCGTATCTGATGCGTTCGCCCGGTCGCCAGCACGCATTCGATGAGGCTGATGGACATCGCCCAGCTGTGCAGCGTGCGATACCGGGTCAGCGCATGCTTGCCGCCCTTCGCCACCACGGTCATGCGCTTCCGTTCCCGTGGGTCCCGGCCGATTGCCCCCTCGATCTCGCCCGCCGGCTGAGTCGGCACTCCCCACACCAGCGCGAGATAGGCGCGGTCGATGTTCCGCGCCGCAAAGTCAGCCGAGAGCGCAGCCAAAGCCTGCTCCGTCTTGGCGACGACCATGATGCCCGAGGTGTCCTTGTCGAGCCGGTGCACGATGCCGGGCCGGCGCTCGCCGCCAATGCCCGGGAGGCTGTCGCCGCAATGCGCCAGCAGCGCGTTGACCAGCGTGCCGTCCTCGTTGCCTGGTGCCGGATGCACCACCAAGCCCGCTGGCTTATCGAGCACGATGAGGTCCGCATCCTCAAACAGAACGTCGAACGGGATGGCCTGCGGCTCGGGACGCGCTGCGACCGAGGCGGGCGGCTGTATGATGAAGACGCTGCCGGGCCGCACGGGCTCGGCAGGGTCGTGCAGCGCCACATTGTCGCGCAGCACCGCACCCTCCAGCATCAGGGACTTGACGCGGGAGCGGGACATGGCGCCGATGGCGTCCGCAAGAAACCGGTCCGTTCGCTGTCCAAACGCCTCTGACCCGGCGACGACCTCGATCGGTTCGGGCATGGGCCGGACCAAAAGGGGTGGAGCATTGGGCGTATTGAAGGTGGCGGTCGTCGTCATGGGGGTCCTGATTGTGGCCGGCACCGTGGGGCTATTCGTCGTGCTCGCAAAGCGTATGTCGGCCGGATCCGCACCGATTGCCAGTGTCCTGCTGGACGAGCCGGCTGGCACGCGCATCGCCGGCGCCTCGGCCGGCGCCGACGGGATCGCGGTGCAGCTTGCGGGCGGCGGTCCCGACCGCGTGGTGCTGGTGGACATCCGGTCCGGCCGCGTGCTGGGCCACGTGGCGCTTGCCCGCTGATGGCGCATAAAAAGCCGAACCTGCCGACCAAGATGTGCGCGGCGTGTGGCCGGCCGTTCACATGGCGCAAGAAGTGGGCCGCAGTGTGGGATGACGTACGCTTTTGCTCCGACGCGTGCCGCACTGGGCGGCGCGACGCTGCCCGCGTGAAGGCCAAGCCGAAATCAGGCGCTTGATTCCTAGATGCGCCTGTCCTAGTTAGCCCTCGGCTACGTCCTGTTCGTCTAGAGGCCTAGGACACCGCCCTCTCACGGCGGTAACAGGGGTTCGAATCCCCTACGGGACGCCAGCATCTAGCCAAATCGCATGCAGCAGGTTCACTGCTCTTTCACCCCGAGAAAGGGCAGGGGTTTTACCTCCGGCCTGCACCCGGTAGTCTGCGTCACACAGCTTTCCAGGACGCAGCATGTCGTTTCAGAATACCATGGTCGGCCTGGCAGCGGCCATACTCATCGCTTTGCCGGCTCAAGCCGAACCGCCGCAAGACCCCAAGGGCATTTTCACGTTTCAGGTCGAAAACGATGCGGCCTCGACATTCAAGGGCACGTCCGACCAATATTACACGAGCGGATTGCGGCTCGGTTATACATCCGGCACCAACGGAGTCCCGGACGTCGTGGCGGGCCTAGGCCGCGCCGTGTGGGGCGACGGGGTGCAGCGGATCAGCTTTGACCTCAGCCAGTCGATCTTTACCCCACGCGACACGCAGGCGAGCCGGCCCAACCCGAGGGACCGTCCCTACGCCGGATACCTGAATGCCACCCTGGGTCTGCTGCACGACACCGACAACGCCCGCAGCCTGCTGGCGCTATCCCTTGGCGTGGTCGGGCCGTCGTCGCTGGGCCGGGTGGTGCAGAACGGCTTCCACGACATCATCGGCGACACGCCCAACCGCGGCTGGTCAGCGCAGCTCAAGGACGAGCCGGCGGTCGAACTGCTGGCGGAGCGGACATACCGCCTGCCCATCGCCCAGTTCTACGGCTTGGAAACCGACGCGCTGCCGGCGCTGACAGCCGGGGTCGGTACGGTTCGGGATTATGTCCAGGCCGGGGTCAGCCTTCGGCTCGGCCAGGGACTGAACAGCGACTTCGGGGCGCCGCGCATTCGGCCGGGGCTGAGCGGGTCGGATGCTTACACGCCCAGCCGCCCGTTTGCCTGGTATGTGTTCGCCGGCGCCGACGGCCAGGGCATCGCGCGCGACCTGTTCCTCGACGGCAGCACGTTCCGCAACCGCAGCCCCTCGGTCGATAAACGGCCATACCTGGGTGAGTTCCAAGCTGGTCTTGCCGCCATGTTCTACGGCGTGCGCGTCACCTACACGCAGACCTGGCAGACCGAGTCGTTCAAGGGGCAGAAGAGCGGCCTGTTCAACTTCGGCTTGCTGGCGCTCTCGGCGCGCTTTTAAAGCAATATCCGACCAATCTGCGTTTTGGTCGGATGTTGCTCGATAAAACAGGTAGCTAGAGAATTTTGCCGATCCACTTCGATCGGAAAAAGTCTCTAGCCCGCGGTCTCCGGCACCAGTTCGGGCGTGACGCCGGCACTCTGACCGACCTCAACATCCGTCAACATGCGCCAAGTCCCCTGCACCAGGATCTCACAGGGCCGGAACCGCGCCTTATAGGCCATCTTGCGGCTTTCCGGCACCCAATAGCCCAAATAGACATAGGGCAGGCTCTGCGCCCGGGCGCGCTCAATCAGCCAAAGGATCGCATACGTGCCTAGCGACTGCCTCTCAAATTCAGGGGCAAAGAAGCTATAGACCGCCGAAAGCCCGTCACCCAGCCGGTCGGTCAGACAGCCGCCGATCAGGCGCTCGCCGGGGCCGCGGAACTCGGTGATGGTCGTCTCGATGGGCGTGTCCTCAATCATCGCCCGATAATCGTAGAAACTCATTGTCGCCATGTCGCCGTCGCTGTGGCGCGCCTGCTGGTAGCGCTGAAACAGCTGGAACTGCTCCGCCGTGGCGCGCGCCGGAACCGTAAAACCCTCAACCGCCGAGTTGGCCCGGCTGATGCGGCGCAATCCACGGTCAGGCACGAAGCTTGCGACCGGAATGCGGATCGGCACGCAAGCCTGGCAGGACGGGCAAACCGGGGCATAGGCGATGTTGTGGCTGCGCCGGAATCCGGCCCGCGACAGCCGGTCATGCAGGTGGTCGGCGTCCGGACCGGTGATCTCGGTCACTACCTTGCGTTCAGTCCGGCCCGCGACGTAGGGGCAGGGAAGTGGTGCCGTGGTGTAGAAGAACTGCGGTCGGCGTGGTGGCTTGTAAGTCATGCGTATCCGGATCCCCGGCGCATGTTCCCGAAATCGGCGGGCCCGGTCAATGTCCCGCTCAGTGCACGGCTGCGGACGACAACAACGCCCGAAACCAGGTCATGCAGCGTCCGGTTGCGCGTAGTCAGCAACGCCGCCGCGAGCCACACCACCCCGGCCCCAAGCGTCAGCCACAACCCGGCGGTGAAAAGGATCGCCTGCAGCAGCGATGGCCGGCCCAAATCCTGGTCCCGCCGTACGACCAAGTCCATCATGGTCTGGCCCGGCGTCGCGCTCCGCGGGCCCGCCACGAACAGGACATGGTAGGCGAGCGGCACGATCGGCAGCAGCCCAAGCAGCGGCAAGCCCAGCCCGAGCGTCAGCAGCCCGAAGCCGACCAGCACGACCCAAAGCACCCCGACGATCCCCGCCACCAGCACGAAATCGAACAGCCAGGCCCAGATGCGGCGGAACATCACCCCCTCAAGCAGGCGGGTATCGTCAAAGACTTGGCCGGTACTGTTGGCGCTCATGGGTTCAATCCTATGCTGTCCGTGACGATCGCGGCGCTGGGGCCCAAGACGAGGCTGGTCCCGTCCCGCCAACGCGTCATCAACGACGTCGCCATGCGGCGGAACGGATGTCCCGATTGACCCGGGGTGAGCGCAAACAGGCTGTGGTCGAGGTCCGCCAAGTCATACACTCCGCGAAATCCGGCGCCGTGCACCGAGGCCCAGCCATCGCCGCGCATGCCGCCACGATACACTGTCGTATCGTCGCCGGGCTGCGCGATCTTTGACGTGGTCATTCGACCGAGCACGGGCAATGCGCCCAGCAAGGGGTGCGAAAAAATAGCCTGGTGCACGCTGCCCCACAACCAATCATTGGGTTCCGGACCATTGGCGGCCACGATGCCGGCCATCGCGGCCTGCAGCGACTGCGCCAGCATGGGCCCGCAATCGGCGTCGCACCAGACTGCGCCGGCCGGCGACAACGCCCGGGCGACCATATCATACTGCGCCCCCACCGCCGCCGCGGGAACGCCAACATGACGCAGCAGCGCCGCTTCGAACTGCCGGACCCACGCGTTGAATATCAGCGGCTGCGGCAGGTCCGCCTGCATGCTGCCATCCCAGCGGGCCAGCAAGCCAAGGGCCTGTTCCGACGCCGCGTCCAGCGGGTGAGTGGCCAGCAGCTTTGGCAAAATATGCACCGCAAAGCTGCTGATGGCATCGACCTGCATGGCGGCAAAGCCCGCCGAATCGTGCTTATCCCTAGCAGTCAGCATCTGCCGGATGCGCCGCGCCCGCCAATCGCCGAACCAGTCGGCCCCCATGAACACCGGGAAATCCGGCCCAGCCACGCGCTCATTGGCGTTCACCAGCCGGCCATTTTCGGGCGCCACGATGCGGGGCAGGGCGCTGCCGCCGGCAAAGCCCGTCCAGTCATGCGCGCCGTCCGCACCCTCGACGGGCAGGGTGCCATCGCCGGCTCGCCGTATCGGCACCCGGCCCGTGGTGAACTGCGCGATCGTCGTCCGGTCCGCCATCAATAGGTTCTGCACCGGCGCCGTGATCAGCTCGGACGCCCTGCCCGCCTCCGTGACGTCGGCAGCCCGGTTCAGCGCCAGCAGGCCGGCGGCGGTGCTGTCCCCCGGCGCCAAATTGGCCATGGCGACCGCCAGCACCGGGCCGCCGGGTGCGTCGAGGTCGCTGAGGACCGGGCCGTGCCGTGTTTCCCGCACGACTAACCGTTCATCGGCAGCGCCGCGCACCCGGATACGCTCTTCGTGTTCAACAAAGGCTTGCGGACCGTCCGGGGTTTGGTAGCGCCCGTCCGGAAGCGTGGTTTCGATGAACACATCCTGGGTGTCGGCGCCGGTGGTGGTGAAGCTCCAGGCGATGCGCCCGTTATGCCCGATGACGAGGAACGGCACGCCGGGCGCCGTGGCGCCGGCCAGCACGCCATCCGGCGTCTCGATCCGCGCCAGATACCAGATGCACGGCAGCCCGAACGCCAGATGCGGGTCGCCTGCCAGCAGCGGATGGCCGGTCGTGGTCTGGGTGCCGTCCACGGCCCACTCGTTGCTGGCCGATGCCGGCCAAGTAAACGGCTCGGGGAAGTCCGGCACCGCCGCCGCAAGGCGGGTAGTCAGACCATGCAGATCGGGCAAGAGGCGCGCATCCGGTCGCGGAGTGTCGTCCTGCGGCGGCCACAGCGCCTGCAGGCGTTCGGTCGCCACATGTCCCTGTAAAGCGGCGCGCGCCAGCTCGGACCGCCAGTTGCCCGAGAGGTATAGGCCCATGATCTTGCCCCACAGCAGGCTATCGACCGCCGTCCAGGGCTCCGGCTTCCCGATCGGGATGAACTCCGGGGCCGCGAACCGGCCGCGCGCGGCGATCCAGGCATTCACGCCGCTGGAATAAGCCTCCAGTGTCGCCCGCGTCTCCGCATTAAGTAACGGCAGGTTGGCCGCCGCCCGCGTGCGTAGTCCGAGCACCCGCATCGTGCGGTCCGACCGCAGGGTTGCCGCACCCGCGATCTCCGATAGCCGTCCGGATGCCGCCCGGCGCATCAGATCCATCTGGAACATGCGGTCCCGGGCGTGCATGAAGCCAAGTGCCGCCGCCGCGTCGAGGTCCGAGCCCGCGGCGATGCGCGGAACGCCGTCGGCGTCCAGGCTGATCGCGACCGGCCCCGCCAGACCGGGCACCTGGACCCGCATCCCGCCTGGCGGCAATGACAGCCATATGAGGGCCCCAACGCCGACCCCCATCAAGGCGACCAAGCCGCAACCGACCGCTATCGCCCGGCCCAGCAGCCAGGCTGCCAACCACAGACGCGCCCGGATGATCCTGCCCGGCCGACGCGACCGCCTGCGCATCGGCCGCCCTGTCCGCTAATGCAGGCGCGGAGATTTCAGATGGCTGGCACGGTCGGCCGAGGTCACGGTGATGGCGGCCGTCTTGCTGCCGCGCCCGAGCCTGACCTGCACCGGCGCACCGGCCGGGCCGGACGCCCAGACCGCCCGCCAAAGGCCTGCGAGATCCGGCACATCCTCGCCGTTCACCGACAGGATACGGTCGCCGGTGCGCACCCCGGCCTGGTCGGCAGGCCCGTTATCCGCGAGGCCGCCGACCACGAGGGCTGCGTCGTCCTCCATGGCATAAAGCCCGAGCCACGGACGCGCCGGCCGGTTGACCCGGCCATAAGACAACAGGTCATCGAGAATTGGCCGCAGCAGCTGCACGGGCACGACCATGTTCATGTCCTGCCGCTTGCCGCCAGAGCCCTGCTGCAGCACCAGCGACCCAATCCCCAGCAGCCGGCCGTCCTTCCCGACCAGCGCGGCGCCGCCCCAAAACGGGTGCGAAGGCGCTGTGAAGATGGCGTCGTCGAGCAGGTACTCCCAATACCCAGCGAACTCCTGCCGCCCGGCCACCTTCGCCGCCACGCACTGCCGACGGCCGCCGGCGGCTGCGAAGATCACCGGCTCGCCGACCCGCGCCTTCTCGCTGTCGCCCAGCTCCATGACCGGCACATCGAGCTTGCCGAGCGCCTGCACCACACCGAAGCCAGTATCCTGGTCATAGGCCATCGGATAGGCCGCGACCGTGCTGCCGTCGGCGGCGGACAGCCAAACCGACTCCGCCTCGGTAATCAGATAGCCGATGGTGAGGAACAAACCGGGCTGGATGTGAACGGCGCTGCCCGCCCGCTCGGTGCCCAGCGTGGACGCGGTGAACGCGTCCTCCGGCACCGTCGCGCGCAACGCCACGATGGAACGCAGCGCGTCATCGAGGTTGAAAGCATATTCCGCAGCCTTGGGCTGCAGGTTCGTTGGAATAGTCTGGTCGGTCTTGGGCATTGGTCCCTGTCCCGTTGGATCAGCCGTAATTCACCATGATCGTCTTCTTGTGCATGAAATGCTCCAGCATCAATTCGAGGCTGGCCTCCTTGCCTAAGCCGCTGCTCTTTACGCCGCCATAGGACAGGTTGGCCTGCACGACGAGATTCTGGTTGATCTGCACCAGCCCAGCCTCCAGCCGGTGCGCAAGGTCAAGGCCGACGCGCAAATTGTTGGTCCACAATGACGCCGCAAGGCCGTACTCGGTGCCATTCGCGGCGGCGAGCGCGACTTCGGCGTCATCGAACGGGAATACGCAGGTGACCGGGCCAAAGATCTCCTGCTGCACCAGCCGGCTGTCGTTCGGTAGGTCGCAGAAGATATACGGCCGGATGAACAGGCCCTTTTCCATGGCCGGGTCGGACGGCATGGCGCTGCAGGCGCGGCCGATGGCGCCGGGCGTCGCCAGACCCTCCTCGATGAAGCCGACAACCTTCTCGAACTGGTCCGGACTGATGATGGTGCCGATATCGGTCGCTTCGTCGAGCGGATCGCCCATGACCATGGCGTCCACCTTCGCGGCCAAGGCATCGACGAATTGATTGTAGATCGGACGCTCCACATAGATGCGGCTCGCCGCCGTGCAGCTCTGGCCCTGGCGGGTGAAGCGCATCGAGGTGACGGCGCCGAGCACCGTCTTCTCGAAATCGCAGTCGGCGAACACGATCATCGGGCTCTTGCCGCCCAATTCCAGCGTGACCGGCACGAGCTTGTGGGCCGCGGCCTTCGACACGATGCGGCCCACTTCGACGCTGCCGGTGAAGGTCACCTTGCGCACCAGCGGATGCTCGACCAGCGGCGCGCCGCACTCCGGCCCAAACCCCGACAGCATGTTGAAACAGCCCGGCGGCAGCACGCGATTCATCAGCTCGCAAACGCGCAACACCGCGAGCGGCGCCTCCTCCGCCGACTTCACCACCACGGTGTTGCCCGCGACCAGGGCCGGCGCGACCTTCAACGCCATCAGCAGCATCGGCACGTTCCACGGGATGATCGCGCCGACGACGCCCAGCGGCTCGCGCACCGTGACCGACAGCACGTTGGGGGCGAACGGCACCGTCTCACCCTTCAGCTCGCCGCCGAGGCCGGCGTAGAACTCGAAGATGTCGGCGACGACCTGGGCCTCCACCCGGCTTTCGGTGCGCAGCGCTTTGCCGGTCTCCAATGCGATAAGGCGCGCGAGTTCCTCGACGTGGTCGCGCAGCAGGGCCGCGCACTGCCCAACCATGGCGCCGCGCTTGCGGGCCGGCACCTTCGCCCAGGCCTTCTGCGCCTGGTCCGCGTCCTGCACCGCTGCCTCCACGTCGGCCGCGTCGCCCTCGGCGGCCCGTGCGACCTCGAACCCGGTGGCCGGGTTCACGATGGCAAAGCTCTTGCCCGCGCGTCCCGGGACGAAGCGGCCGCCTATAAAGTGCTTGCCGGACAGCGCCGTCGCCAGCGCCTGCTGGTCGAGCGTCGGGGCCTCAGGGGTCGAATGGGGCTGGTCAAGCATCGGGTTTGCCTCAGGACGCAGGGTGCATATAACGCTATGCCGACAATGGACCCACCCAAGGGCCTGAACAAGGGCGCGGAGGCCGACCCCACTATGACCACCCCACCGCCTTCCGGTCCCCTCGCGGGCCTGACCGTCTTCGACCTGACCCGTGTGCTGGCCGGCCCGACCTGCGTGCAGATGCTGGGCGACATGGGCGCGGACGTCATCAAGATCGAGAAACCCGGCTCCGGCGACGACACGCGGGGCTTCGCGCCGCCGTTCATGCCGGGCACCCAGGAGAGCGCCTACTTCGTCGGGGTGAACCGCAACAAGCGGTCGGTGACGCTCGACATCGCGACGCCGGAAGGCCAGGCAATCGCGCTGGAGCTGATCGCCAAGAGCGACATCCTGGTGGAGAACTTCAAGGTCGGCGCGCTGGCGAAGTACGGCCTGGGCTACGAGCAATTGCATGGGCGGTTCCCGGGCCTCGTGTATTGCTCGATCACCGGGTTCGGGCAGACTGGGCCTTATGCGCCGCGGCCCGGCTATGACAGCCTGATCCAGGCGATGGGCGGGGTGATGAGCCTAACGGGCGAGCCGGACGGGGAGCCGCAGAAGGTCGGCGTGCCGGTCGCCGACTTGTTCGCCGGGCTGTACGGCTGCATCGGCGTGCTGGCGGCGCTGCGGCACCGCGAGGCGACGGGGCAGGGCCAGCAGGTCGATATCGGCATGCTCGACACCGCGGTGGCGTGGCTCGCGAACCAGGGCATGAACTTCCTGGCGACCGGCGAGAACCCGGTGCGGCTCGGCAACCAGCATCCGAACATCGTGCCATATCAGGTGTTCCCGACGGCCGACGGCTATTTGGTGCTGTCGGTCGGCAACGACCCGACGTTCAAGCGCTTCTGCGACCATTACGGCCTGTCGCATTTGTTGGACGACCCGCGCTTCGCCACCAACGCCGCCCGTGTCGGCAACCGCGACCTGGTGACCGAGACGCTGACGCCGGTGCTGCGCCAGCATCCGACTGCCCAGTGGGTGGCGGAACTCGAGGCGCTGAAGATCGGCTGCGGCCCGATCAACACACTGAAAGAAGTGTTCGCCGACCCGCAGGTGCAGGCGCGCGGCACGGTCACGACGATGCCGCACCCGTCCAGCTCAGATGGCGTAAAGATCATCGCCAACCCGGTGCGCCTGTCGGAGACTCCCGCCGACTATCGCATGGCGGCCCCGACGCTCGGCCAGCATACCGACGAGGTATTGGGCCAGCGCTTGGGCCTCGCTCCGGAACGGTTGGCGGAATTGCGTGCGAAGGGCGTGATATAACAAATTCTACACCTTAAATGACGGTGCAGGCCGGTACTGACGTGCAAGCCGGCGCTCCGCACCCAAGCAGGATCCTCATGAACGAACAGACCCCGATCCCCAGCCTGACCCGCTTCTTCTCTGCGAGCCTCACCGAGACCGACCCGGATCTCGCCGCCGCCATCGGCGCCGAGCTGGTGCGCCAGCAGGACGGCATCGAGCTGATCGCCAGCGAAAACATTGTCTCCGCCGCCGTGCTGGAGGCGCAGGGTTCGGTGCTGACCAACAAGTATGCGGAGGGCTACCCCGGCCGCCGCTACTACGGCGGCTGCTTTGAGGTGGACCGCGCGGAGACGCTGGCGATCGACCGCGCCAAGGCGCTGTTCGGCTGCGAGTACGCCAACGTGCAGCCGCACTCCGGCGCGCAGGCCAACCAGGCGGTGTTCCTTGCCTTGCTGCAGCCGGGCGACACCATCCTCGGCATGAGCCTCGCGGCCGGCGGGCATCTGACGCATGGCGCTGCGCCCAATCTGTCGGGCAAATGGTTCCGCGCCGTCCAGTACGGCGTCCGCCAGGAGGACGGCCTGCTGGATTATGAGGAGCTGGAGCGCCTGGCCCGCGCCGAGAAGCCGCGCATGATCATCGCCGGCGGCTCGGCCTACCCGCGCGCCATTGACTTCGCCCGCATCCGCAAGGTGGCGGACGAGGTCGGCGCATGGTTCCTGGTCGATATGGCGCACTACGCCGGCCTCGTGGCCGCGGGCGTTTACCCGACGCCGCTGCCGCACGCCCACGTGGTGACGACCACGACCCATAAAACCCTGCGCGGCCCGCGCGGCGGCATGATCCTGTCGAACGACCTGGACCTCGGCAAGAAGTTCAACTCAGCCGTGTTCCCGGGCCTGCAGGGCGGACCCCTGATGCACGTGATCGCCGCCAAGGCGGTGGCGTTCGGTGAGGCGCTGCGGCCGGAGTTCCGCACCTATCAGCGCGCCGTCATCGACAACGCGCGGATGCTGGCCGAGACGCTGATGGAGCAGGGCTGCGACATCGTGACCGGCGGCACCGACAGCCATCTGATGCTGGTCGATCTGCGGCCCAAAGGCGTGACCGGCAAGGCGGCGGAGGCCAGCCTCGAGCGTGCGCACATCACCGCCAACAAGAATGCCATCCCGTTCGACCCGGCGAAGCCCGCCATCACCTCCGGCATTCGCCTCGGAAGCCCCGCCGCCACCACACGCGGCTTCGGCACCGCCGAGTTCCGTGAGATCGGCCTGATGATCAACGAGGTGCTCGACGGCCTGTCGCGCTCGAACGACGGCAGCAACGAGTTGGCGGAACGGGCGGTCTCGGCCCGGGTGCAGGCGATGTGCGCCCGCTTCCCGGTCTATCCGGCCCTGCTTGCGGGCCACGCCGGGCCCTAATCCATGCGCTGCCCGTTCTGCGGCCATGACGACACGCAGGTGAAGGATAGCCGGCCCACGGATGACGGGTCGGCGATCCGGCGCCGGCGGTTCTGCGGCGGCTGCGGGCAGCGGTTCACAACAATTGAGCGTGTGCAGCTCCGCGAGCTTACGGTGCTCAAGGCCGATGGCCGCCGGGTGCCGTTCGACCGCGACAAGCTGGGCCGCTCCATCCGCATCGCGCTCCGCAAGCGCCCGGTGCAGGAGGAGCGGCTGGAGCGCATCGTCAACGGCATCGTGCGCCAGCTGGAGGCGACGGGCGAGAACGATATCCCGAGCAAGCAGCTTGGCGAGCTGGTGATGGAGACGCTGAAGGAGGTGGACGCGGTCGCCTATGTCCGCTTCGCCAGCGTGTATCGCGACTTCCGCGAGGCCAAGGACTTCGAGGCCTTCCTGGGCTCGCTCGAGGAGCCTACATAGCGGCCCATGCATGACGCGGACACGACGGACCGGGAGCATATGCGCGCGGCCTTGGCGCTAGCCCGGCGTGGCCTGGGCAGCACCTGGCCTAATCCGTCCGTCGGCTGCGTGCTGGTGCGGGATGGCCGGGTCGTTGGACGCGGCACGACGGCGCCCGGCGGCCGGCCGCATGCGGAGGCGGTCGCAATGGCACAGGCCGGCGACCTGGCGCGCGGCGCCACGGCCTATGTGACGCTGGAACCCTGCAGCCATCACGGACGAACCCCACCCTGTGCGGACGCGTTGATCGCGGCGGGGGTAACGCGGGCCGTAGTGGCGTGCGGCGATCCGGACCCGCGGGTCGATGGCGCCGGCATCGCGATGCTACGGACGGCGGGCATCGATGTCACGCTGGGCCTCATGGCCGACGAGGCGCGCTCGCTGCAGCTCGGGTTCCTGACGCGGGTTGGCCTTGGACGGCCCATGGTGACGCTTAAACTCGCCAGCACGCTCGACGGCCGCATCGCGACGCATACTGGGGAGAGCCAGTGGATCACCGGCCCCGAGGCGCGCCGCGTGGCGCACGCGCTGCGCGGGCAGCACGACGCGGTGCTGGCCGGCGTCGGCACCATCGAGGCGGACGATGCCGAGCTGACCTGCCGCATCCCCGGCTATCGCAAGACGCCGGATTTGCGCATCGTCGTGGACAGCCGTCTCCGCACCCGGCTTACCGCGCGGGTGGTGGCGACGGCAGCGGCTGTCCCGACCTGGTTCCTGCATCGCGCCGGCGCCGATCCTGACCGAGTGCGGGCGTTCAAAGATGCGGGCGTGCGGCTCATCGAGGTTTTAGGCGCCGAACATGGCATCGACCTCGCGGCGGGGATGCAGGCGCTGGGCGCCGCCGGATTGACGCGGGTTTTGGTCGAGGGCGGCGCACAGATCGCCGGCGCGCTGCTTCGGGCCGGGCTGGTGGACCGCATCGCCTGGTTCCATGCGCCGTCGGTGATGGGCGGCGACGGCTGGCCGGCGGCGCAGGCCTTTGGCGTCGCGACGTTGAAGGACATGCCGCGGTTCCGCCGTGTGGACTCGCGGCCGATGGGGGACGACATGCTGACTGAATTTAGCCGGGTGGCCGCCTGATGTTCACCGGAATCGTGACCGGCATGGGCGAGGTGCGCAGCCTGCGGCCGCTCGGCGATGGCCGAGACATGCGCTTGGTGATCAACGCGCCGTGGCCCGACACCGGCAGCATCGCCGTCGGTGCCTCGATCGCTTGCGGCGGCTGCTGCCTGACCGCCGTCGAGGTCGGGCCGGACTGGTTCGCCGTCGAGGTATCCGGCGAGACCTTGTCGAAAACCAAGCTGGGCGGCTGGACCACGGGCAGCCGCATGAACCTGGAGCGCTCGCTGCGCGTCGGCGACGAGCTCGGCGGCCACATCGTCTCCGGCCACGTTGACGGCCTGGGCCAGGTGCGCTCAGTGGTGCCGGAAAACGGCTCTTGGCGCGTGCAGGTCGAGGCGCCGCGCGAGCTGTCCCGCTTCATCGCCACCAAGGGCAGCGTATCGCTGGACGGGGTATCGCTCACCGTCAACGAGGTCGCGGGCGGCCTGTTCGGCGTCAACATTATCCCGCACACCTGGGACGTCACGACCCTGGGTCAGCTCCAAGCCGGCGACGCAGTCCACATCGAGATTGATATGCTGGCGCGCTACGTCGCCCGCCTGGCGGAGGTTCCATGAAGGTGAATGTTCTATGAAGTCGGGCACACTCTCCGATTACCTATGCACGGCCGCCGAGCTGATCGAGGAGGCGCGGGCCGGACGCATGTTTGTTTTGGTGGATGACGAGGACCGCGAGAACGAAGGCGACCTGGTCATTCCCGCGCAGTTCGCGACGCCCGACGCCATCAACTTCATGGCTCGGCACGCCCGGGGACTGATCTGCCTGGCGCTCACCCGCACCCGCGTCGAGCAGCTCGGCCTGCCATTGATGAGCCAGTCGAACAGCAGCCGGCACCACACCGCTTTCACCGTGTCGATCGAGGCGCGGGACGGGGTGACAACCGGCATCTCGGCGGCAGATCGGGCGCTGACGATCGGCGTCGCGATCAATCCGGATGCCGGGCCTGACCGGATCGTGACGCCGGGCCATGTGTTCCCGTTGATGGCGCGGGAAGGCGGCACCCTGGTGCGCGCCGGCCACACCGAGGCGGCGGTCGATATTGCGCGGCTGGCAGGGCTGACGCCCGCCGGGGTGATCTGCGAGATCATGAACGACGACGGGACGATGGCCCGGCTGCCGGATCTGGTCGGCTTTGCCCAGCACCACAATCTGAAGCTCGGCACGATCGCCGACCTGATCGGTCATCGCCGCCGCACTGAACGGCTGGTACGATTGATACAAAAGGGCACGCTGCAGCACGCCGAAGGCGGCGAGTGGAACCTGAGTGTCTATGCCAACACCGTTGATTATGCAGAACACTTGGTGCTGACTAAGGGCGATCTCACCGGGCCGCAGCCGGCCATGGTGCGGATGCACGCGGTGGACCTCGTGAGCGACATGCTGGGTGGGCCGCATTGGTCCACGCTGCACGGTGCCATGCGCATGATCGCCGCCAAGGGCCGGGGCGCCGTCGTGCTGATCCGTGACACCAGGCCCACCGCGGTCTCCGAACGTGTCGGCGCGATGCGGACCGACGTCCGGCCCGAGCCGTTCCTGCGCGACTACGGCATCGGGGCGCAGATCTTGCTCGACCTCGGCGTGCACCACATGATCCTGTTGTCCAACACCCGGCGCACCGTGGTGGGGCTTGAGGGCTACGGGTTGGACATCGTCGAACAGCGGCCGATCGACGGCGCTCCGGCGGAATAGGGATGGCCCGATGAGCACGATCGACGCACCGTTGCCGGCGGCTCCCGCCGTGCCCGGCGCTGCACCTCGCCTGCTGGTGGTGAGGGCGCCGTACTACCGGGAGGTCGTTGACGGCATGACCGCTGGCGCCGCGCGCATCCTGGGCGACGCCGGCGCCACGCATGAGACGTTGGACGTGGCCGGCGCATTCGAGCTATCGCAGGCCATTCGCCTGGTGCTGCGAGGTCCCAACCGGTTCGACGGCTTCATCGCATTGGGCTGCATCGTACGGGGAGAAACCGACCACTATGACCATATTTGCCGTGAAAGCATGGCGGGCCTGATGCACGTCGCGCTGCAATACGGCCTGGCGATGGGCACCGGGCTGCTCACGGTGCATGACATCGGCCAGGCGGTCGCCCGGTCCGGCGCAGATGGCCATAATAAGGGCGCCGAGGCTGCGTCGGCGGCACTGCGGCAGATCGCCATCGCGCGCCAGATGGGAGCCGCCTGATGGCCCGTCCCGCCCGCGCCGCCCCCGGCCGTCCCCGCACCGCCTCACGCGTCGCCGCGGTCCAGGCGCTGTTCCAGAGCGAGCAAGGCGGCGAGGCGGCAGAGGCGGTCATTGAGCAGTTCGTGCGCCATCGCCTGGGCGAGATGCCGGGCCCCGAGCATTTGGGCGGCGGCGGCTTCGAGGAGGGCCGCGTCCCCGATGCGCACGTGCCGCTGTTCACCCAGATCGTCCGCACCGCCGTCCTGCAGCAGGACCGCTTGGACGCCTTGATCGTCGCCGCCCTGCCGCCGGAATGGCCGATGACCCGGCTCGACCCAGTGCTCCGCGCCCTGTTGCGCGCCGGCGGGGCGGAGCTGTCGATGGCCGACGGCCCGCCCGCCCGCGTCGTGATCAACGAATATTTGGACGTCGCGCACGGCTTCTTCACCGGCGAGGAGCCTCGCATGGTCAATGGGCTGCTGGACCGCCTAGCGCGCGAGCTCCGGCCCGGCGATTTCCCGGCGGAGACGGCGCACGCGACCTGAAAGCCATGTGATGAACGACCCCGGCCCCCCAGCCGAGTTCGACCTGATCGCACGGCACTTCCGGCCGCTCGCGGGACCTGGCGCGCTCGATCTGCTGGATGACGCGGCGCTGCTGGAGCCGCCGCCAGGCCGGCTTTTAGTGTTCACGGCGGACGCCATGGTGGCCGGGGTGCATTTCCTGCCCGACGATCCAGCGGAAACGGTTGGCGCCAAGCTGCTGCGGGTCAACCTGTCCGATCTCGCCGCCATGGGCGCTACGCCGCTGGCTTATCTGATGACGGTGTCGGCGCCGCGGGATACCGTCGACGTTTGGTTCGCCGCCTTCGCGGCTGGGCTCGCGCGTGACCAGGCGCGGTTTGGCATCACGTTGCTGGGCGGCGACACGACGGCGACGCCCGGCCCGATGACGCTGTCGCTCACCGCCATCGGCCATGTGGCGCCCGGCACGGCGCTGCGTCGCCGCGGCGCATCCGTGGGCGACGAAGTGTGGGTGACCGGCACGATCGGCGACGGCGCGCTCGGGCTGCTGGCGCTGCGGGGCCAGGTCGTGGACTCCGACGGCTGGCTGGCGCGCCGCTACCGCCTGCCGGAGCCTCGGCTCGGCCTTGCGCTGCATGGCGTGGTATCGGCCTGCATGGATGTCTCGGACGGCCTGGTACAGGACCTCGGCCATCTCTGCCGTGCCGCCGGGCTGGGCGCCGTGATCGAGGCCGAATTGGTGCCGCGGTCCCCGGCTGCGCAGGCGGCAGGCGAGGCTTGGCTTCCGACCTGCCTGACCGGCGGCGACGATTACGAATTGCTGATGGCGGTGCCGCCAGACCGCGTCTTGGAGCTGTTGGCGGCCGGAGGTGCGCAGGGGTGCAGGGTAACCCGCATCGGACGGTTCGAGGCTGGAAGTGAGGTCCGGGTCTTAGACGGCCGCGGCGCGGTAATCAGCCTGGACCGGCCAGGCTGGAGCCACTTCTAAAGCTACAGGCCTGGACTTGTGTCGGCGCCACTGCCGCCGGGCGTCGCCCTTGCGCCGCCTGCAGGCCCGCCAGTACCTGAATTTGCCCACGTTGCCCAGCAGTTGCTGCATGAAGGACGCATCGCTGCCCGGGGAGGGAGTCACACGACTCACGACCGACACATCGCGGCTGTCGTCCCGGTTCAGGCGCTTCACGTCTTGGAGCACGCCGGCCTGATCGAACTTCAGCACCGTTACGTCCTGCGCCATGACGCCAGGGGTCCGGCCAACCCGGGTGCGCGTGGTCTCGCTGATATAGAACCACGTATTGTCGTCGAAAGTGGCGCGTGCGGAAGGCGAGCCGAGCAACGAGGTCGCGTCGGCGCGGGTCGATGTCCCCGGCACCAGTTCCTTGAGCTGATCCGCGTCCACATGGTTGCCGCGCAGCTGTTTCGGCGCCTCGATGGCGCTGCATGCGGACACGGCCAGCAGAAAGATGACGGGCAGCAGACGCAATCGGGGTTCCAGTCTCATCAAGCGACAGGGCGGAGGCAGCCCCAAGGCACGCCGCCCAGCCTGCATTGATCGATCGGACGGGGCACCCATTTAAGCGGTGCGTGTCATGCCCGCCGGGCTGTGTCAATCTGACGGTGTCTGATCACGCAAGCTGGGAATGGAAGCGGATGGCACTCTTGGGACTGCTTGGGCGTAAACGGCATGAGCGCGCTGGGTTCGAGCTCTATACCGCCGCCGTCGAGGCTGCCCGTGACCCCTATATCTTCGAGACGCTCGGCGTGCCGGACACCCTGGACGGCCGGTTCGACGTCATCGGCATTTTTGTGTTCCTCGTCGTGCATCGGCTGCACGGGGAGTTGCAGGCCGGAAAGGACCTCGCGCAGGCGGTGTTCGACGCGATGTTCTCCGACATGGACATCAATTTGCGAGAGATCGGCGTTGGCGACATGACCGTCGGCAAACGCGTGCGGGCGATGTGGGAGGCATTCAACGGCCGGTCCACCGCCTATGCCGCCGCCCTCGACACCGGCGACGTGATCGCGTTGGCCGGCGCGGTAGCCCGCAATGTCTGGCGCGGCCATGCGCCGCCGGACTCCGCGCACGCACTGGCGGCGCTGATGCTGGATCAATCCGCGCACCTCGCGGAGCAGCCGATGGACGCGCTGCTGGCGGGCCGCGTCAGCTTCCGCCCAGCTCGGACGGCGGCGTGAACCCAGAGATGCAGCGCCCGGTCGCGCTCGATCGCATCGGGCCGCAGGGCACGTCACTTGAGGTTGAGGCGGCTGCGAACGAGCTGCCGGCCATTGCGGCACGGCTCCATGTCGTCGCCCTGGCCAGACTGCATTGTGCGTTCAAGCTCCGGCGGATAGGGCCGACCACGATCGAGGCTCAGGGCGTGCTGCAGGCGCAGGTAACCGAAATCTGCGTCGTCTCGCTCGATCCGTTCGAGCACGAGGTGCAGGAGACGTTCACCCTATACTTTGTGCCCGTGGGCACCGAGGACGACGATTTGGACCCGGAGGCGATCGACGAGATCCCCTATTCCGGCAGCGCGATCGACCTTGGAGAGGCAGCGGTGGAGCAGCTCGCCTTGGCGCTCGATCCTTACCCGCGCCAGCCCGGCGCTGCTTTACCCACGGAGCTTGCGCTTGAACCACCCGGCCCTTTCGCGGCATTGCGGGCGCTGCGTCCCCGGGACGAAGGCATCACCTAATAGGCTTCCACGCATCATATCCGTGATACAGCTTTGATGTCGGCACTACGCCCTTGAGCACGTCTGAGCCCCGGACCCGCCTCGGTCTTGCGCTTTGAGAAACGTTTCCGCCGAGACCCGCACCAGTTGACGGCTGAGCACGGCCGCGTATAGTTCACCAAATGGTAAACTATTCGGAGGCGCAGTTGGACCGGACCTTCTCGGCATTGGTCGATCCCACACGCCGTGCGATCCTTGCCCGGCTGGAGCGCGAGGCGGCGCTATCGGTGAGCGAACTGGCCGCGCCATTCGCGATCAAGCTGCCGGCGGTCATGAAGCACCTCGACATTCTGGCCGACGCTGGCTTAGTGGTGCGCTCGAAGGCAGGCCGTACCGTGACCGTCCGGCTGTCGCCCGACCCCATGCGTGAAGCGGCGGCCTGGCTCAGCCGCTATGAACGGTTCTGGAGTCGCCGCCTTGATCGGCTGACGGCCTACGCCGAAGCGAAGGAAGCCGAGCAGCAGAACGGCGAGCGATGACCAGCCTCACCCTTGTCCGCCGCATCGCGGCACGCCCCGAGACGGTTTTCGAAGCGATGACCTCGCCGGAGGGGATCATGCAGTGGTGGGGTCCCGACGCCGGGCCGGTCCTGCTCGCCGAAAGCGACCCGCGGGTCGGCGGCCGGTTCCGGGTGCGCTTCCGCATGCTGGACGGCAGCGAGCATGAGAGCAGCGGCGAATATGTAGAGGTCGAGCCACCCCTGCGTGCCGCGATGACGTGGCGCTGGACGGCCGGCGGCGACGATGGCGGCAAGTCGTGCGTCGTGTTCGAACTGCGCCCGGTCGATGGCGGCACTGAGCTGACCTTCACCCACTCGCAATTGGGCAGCGACGCCGCGCGCGATAGCCACGAGCGGGGCTGGTCGGGCGCCATCGACAAGTTGGATGCGATGTTCGCTGGACGGTGAAAAACCCAAACCAGTGATACGAGGCAGGGAGCAAGCGATGTCCGAACTCAAAGAGGCAGCCAGCCTGGCTGCGGAAGCAAGCCGGCCCTATCCGAATGACAGTGATATCTATCGTGCGGCCCGAACCGCGTTGCTCGCGGAGGAGATCGAGTTGCGGCGGCAGATCGAGCGCGTGGCCGCCCGGCGCCGGTCCCTCCCACTGGGCGGCGAGCCGCCTCGGGATTATGCGTTCACGGACCAGGACGGCAACACGGTCCACCTGTCCGGCCTGTTTGGCCAACACGACACGCTCGTCACATATTTCTGGATGTATGACCCGCAGCGCGCCCGGCCATGCCCCATGTGCACGGCGTTCCTGGGCGCGCTGGACGCACCGGCGCGCGACCTCGCACAACGTATAGCAGTCTCGGTGGTCGGGCGCTCCCAGGTGGCCCGGCAGCTCGCCTTCGCCCGTGAGCGCGGATGGCGCAACCTACGCTTCGTCGCTACCGTCGGCGACGATTTCCCGCGCGACTACCGCGGCCTAGCACAGGACGGCAGCGAATGGCCGGCGCTCGACGTCTGGGTCAAGCGCGACGGCCGCGTGCACCACTTCTGGGGTTCCGAGCTTGGCGGCACCGCCGATCCCGGTCAGGACCCGCGCGGCGCGCCCGATCCGACGCCGCTGTGGAACATTCTCGACCTCACGCCCGGCGGCCGCGGCACGAACTGGTATCCCAAGCTCGACTACACCGACGCTGCGGCGGCATGAGGAGGCCAGAATGATCAGCATATCTCCGTGCCTATGGTTCGACGGCCAGGCCGAACAGGCTGCCACGTTCTACGTCTCGCTTTTCCCCGACTCCCGGATCGACAGTGTCACGCAGGCACCGGGCGACTATCCAGCGGGAAAGCAGGGTGACGTGCTCATCATCATGTTTACCCTGGCCGGGCGCCGCTTCCAGGCGTTGAACGGCAGCTCCGCGTTCAAGTTCAACGAGGCCATCTCGCTGTCGATCTCGGTCGACGGCCAAGGCGAGGTCGACCGGCTGTGGGAGGCGTTGACCGCAGACGGCGGCAGCCCCGGTCAGTGCGGCTGGCTGAAGGACAAATACGGATTGTCGTGGCAGGTCGTTCCGCGTGAGATGGAACGCCTGATGGGCGGCCCAGACCCGGCGAGTGCGAAACGCGCCATGCAGGCGATGATGACGATGACCAAAATCGATCTTGCGGCAATGGCTAAGGCGGCCGATGGAGGCGCGCCATGACCACTGCCGAATGTTTCGAACTGTCGATCACGCGCCAGATCGACGCGTCCCCCGCCACCGTCTGGCGTGTCTGGACGGAGCGCCTGGAGGAGTGGTGGGCGCCGAAGCCTTGGACGACGTGGGTGATCGAGAATGACTTTCGCCCTGGCGGCCGGTCGGCGATGGTGATGTCGGGCCCGGACGGCGCTTCGTCGCCCATGGAAGGCGTGTTCCTCGAGATCACGCCGCAGCGCCGCATCGTCTTCACGAATGTCTTCAGGGCTGGCTGGATTCCACAGCCTCCTTTCATGGTGGGCATCTTCGAGTTCGCCGAAGACGGCAACCGCACCCAATACACCGCAAAGGCGAGGCACTGGGATGAGCCGGCCATGAGGCAGCACGAGGCGATGGGTTTCCAGGCTGGCTGGACAACGGTCGCCGGGCAATTGGCGGCCATCGCCGAGGGCGAGGCCTAATATTAGCCGCCTTATCGGGCGACCGGTATCAGAGTCGTTTTTCGCGCGCGGCCGCCCCACCAACCTCGCGCGCATACCAGTCAGCCAACGGGGATGCCGGTATAAGCCGTTCCCTACCATCGGTAACGCAGCGCATCCACCAGCAGCCAGGAGAGCGCGAACTGCGCCGGGGTCGCGTTCTTGGCCGTGGCGATGCGGCCCAGCAGATCGACCAAGGCCTGGTTCATCGCCATTGCCTCGGGCGTGAAGCGCGGCAGGATGCGGCGGAAGTCGCCTTCGCCCAACGCCGTGTCGCGGCCCATCGTCCCCGTCAGGAACCCTTTTCCCAACGGACTATAGGGCACGAGCCCGATGCCGAGCTCCTCGCAGGCGGCGAGCACGCCGTTGGTCTCCGGCCCCCGTGTCCACAGCGAATATTCGTTCTGGACGGCGGTGACGGGCTGCACCGCATGGGCGCGGCGGATCGTCTGCGCGCCGGGTTCGGACAGGCCGAAATGCTTGACCTTGCCGGCGGCGATCAGGTCGCGCACGGTGCCCGCCACCTCCTCGATCGGCACCGCGGGATCGACCCGGTGCTGATAGAACAGGTCGATCGCCTCGACGCCCAACCGCTTCAGCGACGCGTCGGCGACGGCGCGGATGCGCTCGGGACGGCTGTCCATCCCCGTCTGCTTGCCCGTTGCGGGATCGATCCGGAACCCGAACCTGGTCGCGATCACCACCTGGTCGCGCACCGGCGCCAGCGCCCTGCCGACCATCTCCTCGTTGGTGAACGGCCCATAGACCTCGGCGGTGTCGAACAGCGTGACGCCGCGCTCGACGGCCGCGCGGATCAGGGCCATACCCTCCGCATTGCTGACCGCCGTCCCGTAACCGAAGTTCAGGCCCATGCAGCCAAAGCCGACGGCCGCCACTTCGAGGCCACTTTTTCCGAGAGTAAGCTTTTGCATTGCCCTTACTCCCAAAAGGCGCAACGAGATACCGTGCTCGACGTGCAGGTCCTCTCCGACATCCTCAACCGCACGCCTGTCGCTCCATGCAAAAGCCCTGACCCTGCTTAGGCTGTCGCTTGCAGCATGGGTGCGGCTCTGCTAAGTCGCGCGGCTCGTTACTGACTTATTGATCCCGATGCTCTGCAGCGTTGCAATGCATCCTTTAGCCCGGAGGGGCGCTGTCCCATGGCTGTTCCAAAGAAAAAAACCTCCCCGTCCCGTCGCGGGATGCGCCGCAGCCATGACGCGTTGCGGACTGAGGCGCACGCCGAGTGCTCCAATTGTGGTGAGCTGAAGCGGCCGCATCACCTCTGCAGCCATTGCGGCCATTATGACGGCCGTGAAGTCGTGGCGGCCGGCAAGGCCCTCAAAGGGGCTGTCCGCGTCTGAACGCGGTGGGCGTGCCGCCGGGCCGCTTGGACCTCCCACGGTGACTGAACCATTCAACCTCGCCCCGTTCAATCTTGCCATTGACGCCATGGGCGGCGACCACGCGCCCGACATGGTGCTGGACGGCATCGCCATCGCGGCGGAACGGCATCCTTCGGCTCGCTTCCTGCTGGTGGGCGATCAGGCGCGGCTGGCCCCGTTGGTCGCGGTGCGCAAACGCGTCCATGCGTCCTGCACCATCCGTCATGCGCCCGAAACCATCTCCAGCGAGATGAAGCCAACCGCGGCTTTGCGCGTGCGTGGGTCCTCAATGCGGGTGGCGATCGACGCCGTGGCGGGCGGCGAGGCATCGGGCGTGGTCTCGGCCGGCAATACCGGGGCGTTGCTGGCGCTGGCGAAGATCGTCATTAAGACGCTGCCGGGCATCGACCGGCCGGCCATGGCGGCTATCGGCCCCTCAGCACGCGGCGACGTCGTGATGCTCGATTTGGGCGCCAACGTGCAGTGCGACGCTCGCAACCTGGTCGAGTTCGCCATCATGGGCGACGTGTTCGCGCGGACGGTGCTGGGTCTGACGGCACCCACCATCGGCTTGCTGAATGTTGGCTCGGAGGAGCTCAAGGGCGACGAACGCGTGCGTCAGGCGGCCGAAATCCTGCGTTCCAGCCATATCGCGCCGCAATTCCATGGGTTCGTGGAGGGGCATGACATCGCTGCCGGAACCACCGATGTCATCGTAACTGACGGTTTTACCGGCAACGTGGCGCTGAAGACTGGGGAGGGCGCCCTGAAACTCGTGGGCGATCTTCTGAAGCAGATCTTCCGCAGCAGCCTGGCAGCGAAGCTTGCCTACCTGTTGGCCCGGCCCGGCCTCGACCGTATGCGGCTGTGGCTCGATCCGCGGCGCTATAATGGCGCCGTCATGCTGGGGTTGAACGGCGTCGTGGTGAAGTCGCACGGCGGCACCGACGCCGAGGGGTTCGCGCACGCGGTGGATGTGGCGATGGACATGGTCGTGCACCGGTTCAACGACAAAATCCGCGACGGCCTGGCCCGGATCGAGGCGTTGAAGATCGATAAGGACGGCCCGCAGCTTCTGGCGGCGGTCTGACCCGCATGGCGTCGCGCGCCGTGATCGCCGGGGTGGGCGGCTATTTGCCGAAGCGGATCGTCAGTAACGACGAACTGTCCCGCACCATCGACACCACGGATGAGTGGATCCAGGAGCGCACCGGCATCAAGCAGCGCCATATCGCCGGGCCAACCGAGACCTGCGCGTTCATGGGCGCGCGCGCGGCGGCGGCGGCGCTCGCGGATGCAGGGTGCGGACCGGACGATGTGGACGCAATCATCCTGGCGACGGCGACGCCGGACCAGGCGTTTCCGGCGACAGCGCTCCGGGTGCAGGCCGAACTCGGCATCACCCGCGGGTTCGGCTTTGACGTTTCGGCCGCGTGCAGCGGTTTCATCTATGCGCTCGCGATCGCCGACGCCATGGTCCGGGGCGGTCA
Source organism: uncultured Alphaproteobacteria bacterium (assembly GCA_963850595.1). GTDB lineage: Bacteria > Pseudomonadota > Alphaproteobacteria > Acetobacterales > Acetobacteraceae > CAHJXG01. Next base: position 1,123,754 of record CAWKLS010000002.1, read on the forward strand.
GGCCAAAGGCGTGCTGGTGATCGGCAGCGAAGTCTATTCCCGGATCATGAACTGGGCGGACCGCGGCACCTGCGTGCTGTTCGGCGACGGTGCCGGGGCGGTGTTCGTGCGGCCCGGCGCCGACCAGGACGGGGCGCGCGGCATCCTATCCACCCACCTGCACGCCCAGGGCACGCTGGGCGACCTGCTCTATGTCGATGGCGCGGTCGGCCGGCCGGAGCGGTCCGGCCATCTGGTGATGAACGGGCGGGAGATCTTCCGTCATGCCGTCGCCAAGCTGGCGGCGGTGGTGGACGAGGCGCTGGCGGCCAACAGGCTGGTCCACGCCGACATCGATTGGCTAGTGCCGCATCAGGCCAATCGCCGCATCATTGACGCGATGGGGCGCAAGCTCGGTCTGTCTGCCGAGCGCGTGGTGGTCACCGTGGACCGGCATGCGAACACCTCGGCGGCGTCGGTTCCGCTGGCGCTGGCGGAGGCGTGCGGCGATGGCCGGATCAGGCGAGGCGACCTGATTGTCATGGAGGCGCTGGGCGGCGGCATGACCTGGGGCTCCGCACTCGTGCGTTTTTGAGGCGTTGACGCAACAGCCTCGGTCTTTAATTGTTTAAGGTCAGGGTGTTCGCTTGACGCTTATGCAAGCGGTGCATAGCGTGCCGCAATGAACACGGTGACGCGAGCGCAACTGGCCGAGACGATCTACGCGCAGGTCGGGCTGTCCCGCAACGACTCGGCCGATCTGCTGGAGACGGTGCTGGAGCGCATGTCGCGGGCATTGGAGGCCGGTGATTCCGTTAAGATCAGTGGGTTCGGCACGTTTTCAGTCAGGCAGAAGGGCCGGCGCATCGGCCGCAACCCGAAAACCGGCGTGGAGGTACCGATCCTGCCGCGCCGGGTGCTGACGTTCCGGCCGAGTCAGGTGCTGAAAGCGCATGTAAACGGCTCGGCGATTCCAACGAGCGACGACGAATGAGCGGTGCCGGAGATGGGCCGCCTGAAGAGTTGGGGCCTGATGAGCCTGGACCGGACGAATTTGCGCTGAATGCCGGAGAGGCGAGCACTGATGATAGCCGGCCCCGGGCCAAGAAGGCGCCCAACGCATTTCGCACAATCAGCGAAGTCGCCGATGAGCTTCATATCCCGCAGCACGTCTTGCGGTTCTGGGAGACTAAATTTCCGCAGATCAAGCCGCTGAAACGTGGCGGCGGACGGCGCTATTACCGCCCTGACGACATTCTGCTGCTGCGCCGTATCTCTGACCTGCTCTACATTCAGGGTTATACAATCAAGGGCGTGCAACGCCTGCTACGCGAAGGTGGAGGCCAATTGTCCGATAATATTCCGCCGGCGACAGCCGCCGAGCGCGCCGCAGCCGAGGTCGAACAGGCCGACGTCGCACCGACATCGCTGGAACTCCGGAACCCAGCGCCCGCCGCCGCTGCGGAGGAGGCCGCCCGCCTTCGAACGCTATTGCTCCACAGCCTCGACGAGCTGGTGGCGCTCCGGGCGATGCTGGATTGAAAATCCCCACGGCTCGCGTTGCGGCCATCGCCGCAGCCTGCTAGACGGACTTTGTGTCGGAGCGTAGCGCAGCCTGGTAGCGCATCAGTCTGGGGGACTGAGGGTCGTGGGTTCGAATCCCGCCGCTCCGACCAAATCTTTTAAAATTTAGGCCGGCAATAAAACCGTAGCGACCGCTTGCGCCGCGATCCCCTCGCCGCGGCCGGCAAACCCAAGGCGCTCGGTCGTCGTCGCCTTCACCGAGATTTGGCCGGGCGTAATGCCCAGCAACTCCGCCAAACGGGCCTGCATAACGGCCGCATGCGGCGTGATTTTCGGCTGTTCGCAAATCAGCGTGACGTCGGCGTTGGCCAGCCGGCCGCCACGCGCCGCGATCCGCCCGGCGGCGTGAACCAGGAACCGCGCGCTGTCAGCGTCCTTCCAGGTCGCCTCGCTGGGCGGGAAATGCCGGCCGATGTCGCCCTCCGCCAGCGCACCATAGATCGCATCGCATAGCGCATGGATGCCGACATCCGCGTCGGAGTGCCCGGCCAGCCCCAGCGCATGCGGGATGGTGACGCCGCACAGCACCAATGGACGGCCCGCCTCCAGCACATGCACGTCGAACCCGGTGCCGACACGCGGGGTCATCGCCGGCGCCAGCACCCGTTCGAGCCGCACGAAATCCTCCGGAAAAGTCAGTTTGATGTTGTCCTCGGCGCCGTGCACCAGGGCGACTGCGAGGCCCGCATGCTCCAGCAGCGAGGCATCGTCCGTAAGGCCGGGCAGCGCGGCATATTGGCGATGCATGGCGAGGAGTGTCGCAAAACGAAAGGCCTGCGGGGTCTGCGCGCGAAACAGGGCCGTTCGCGGGACGGTGGCGTCGATCCGGTCACCGGTCGCGCGCTTAAGCGTGTCGGCGACCGGGACGGCGGGGATGGCGCCGGGCACGCGGAGCAGGGCGGCCAGCAGGGCGGGGACCGTATGGCCGGGCACGAAGGGGCGCGCCGCGTCATGCACCAGGACCATTTCGGGCGCGAACGGCGCCAGCGCTTCGAGCCCGGCGCGAACGCTGTCCTGCCGGGTGACGCCCCCCGGCACGACCGGCAGATGCGCCAGGCCGGTCAAGGCAGCGCCAAGCCGGGTGGGATCACCAACTGGCTGCAGGCATTCAACGAACGGCGATAAGCAATCCGCCGCCCAGCGCACGACAGGCTTGCCGGCAATGATCGAGTACCTGCTTCGGCTGTTCGGCCCCAAAGCGGGAGCCGGAGCCGGCAGCGACAAGGATGGCGGCCACGCGCATGGCGGCAGCAATGAAGGCCGTCCGGCGTTGCGTCAACCCACCCGCCGAGCGCAATCGACGCACTTAGAACCGGCCGCGCAGTGCGGTCTGTGATTGCGCGACGCGCGGTCTGGCGGTAGTTTGCCCAAATCATGGGCAACTCAAATACCACAGGTCTGATCCGTCCCATCACCCTGGGAGCAGGCAGTCATGCGGTACGGCTCGATACACCGGTCATCCTGGCGCCGATGTCGGGCGTGACCGACCTGCCGTTCCGGCGGCTGGCCAAGCGGCAGGGCGCGGGACTGGTCGTGTCGGAGATGATCGCCTCCTGGGCCATGGTGCGGGAAAACCGCGTCACCCTGCGCATGGCTGAGGTCGATGGCTGCGGCGGTCCCAGCGCGGTCCAGCTCGCTGGCTGCGACCCGGCGGCGATGGCGGAGGCAGCGCGCATCGCCGTTGGCCATGGCGCGGACCTTATCGACATCAACTTCGGCTGCCCAGTGAAAAAGGTCGCGGTCGGGCAGGCCGCTGGCTCCGCGCTGATGCGCGACGAGATCGCAGCGGCGCGGATCCTGGAGGCCACGGTGCAGGCCGTGCCGGTTCCGGTCACGCTCAAGATGCGCATGGGCTGGGACCACGCCAATCTCAACGCGCCCAGCCTGGCCCGCATCGCCGAGGCCTCAGGCATCCAGATGGTGACGGTGCACGGGCGGACCCGGCAGCAGTTCTACACGGGCGTCGCCGACTGGCGGTTCATAGCACGGGTGAAACAGGCGGTCCGCCTGCCGGTGATCGCCAATGGCGACATCCTGACCGAGGATGACGCCGCGGAGGCGCTGCGTCAGTCCGGCGCCGACGGCGTGATGATCGGTCGCGGCTGCTACGGCCGGCCGTGGTTCCCGGCCCTGGTCGCGCGGTTCCTGGTGACCGGCCAGCGGCAGGCCGAGCCGGCGCTCGCGGAGCAGAAGGCCACCATGCTGCAGCACTACGACGCCATGCTGCAGCATTTCGGCGAGGATGCGGGATTGCGGGTCGCCCGCAAGCACTTGTCTTGGTACTCGCGCGGCCTGTTCGGGTCGGCGGAGTTCCGTTCGGCGGTCAACAAGCTGTCGAGCCGGGCAGCGGTTGAGGCGCTGATCGATGCATTCTTCGATCCGCTGATCGACGGCAACGTCGCGCGTGGGGCGGAGGCGCTCGCCGCATGAAGGGCGCGCTGACCCGCGGGCGTTTGGCCCTGGTGGAGCGGCTGTCGCCGCGCGTGTTGCCGCCGCCGAGCACCGTCGAGGTTGACGCTCAAGCGATGCTGAGCGCGCTGCCGGTCCCGGTCGTGCTGCTCGATGCCGAAAACCGTTTTCGTTTTGCCAACCAGGCGGCCGAGCAGTTCCTCGGCGTGTCGCTGATGCAGTTGCGTCAGATGACGCTCGCGACGCTGCTGCCAGAGGACAATCCGCTATTCGCGCTGCTGGCGCAGGTCCGGCTACAGGGCTCAACGATCTCCGACCATGACCTCACGCTCGAAAGCCCGCGTCTGCACAAGCGCGGCACCGCGGTGCAGGCGACGGCGCTGCTGGAGGAGCCGGGCTGCGTGCTGCTGACGCTGCAGGACAGCTCGGCCGCCCGGGCGCTCGATCGCCAAATCCTGTTCCGCGGCGCGGCACGCAGCGTGACCGGCATGTCGGCGGTGCTGGCGCATGAGGTGAAGAACCCGCTGTCCGGCATTCGCGGCGCGGCGCAGTTGCTGGAGGCCAGCGTGTCCGACGGCGACCGCGAGCTGACGGTGCTGATCCGTGACGAGGCCGACCGCATCCGCGACCTCGTGGACCGTATGGAGATTTTCGGCGAGAAGCCGATCGAGCGCCGGGCGGTGAACATTCATCGCGTGCTGGAGCACGTACGCCGCCTCGCGGGTGCCGGTTTCGGCGCGCATGTGAAGCTGACGGAGGTTTATGACCCGTCGCTGCCGCCGGCCTGGGCCAACCGGGATCAGCTCGTGCAGGTCCTGCTGAACCTCGTGAAGAACGCGGCGGAGGCGATCATCGACGACCAGGAGCTCTGCGAGCGCGGAACCGGCGAGATCGTGCTGACCACGGCATACCGGCACGGCATGCGGCTGGCGGTGGCGGGCAGCGCCCAGCGGCTGCATCTGCCGCTGGTGGTGACGGTGCGCGACAACGGGCCGGGTATCCCGGAGGATATCCGGCCGCATCTGTTTGAGGCATTCGTCACCAGCAAGTCGTCCGGCAGCGGCCTGGGCCTTGCTTTGGTGGCCAAGATCGTCGGCGACCATGGCGGGTTGATCGAGGTGGATAGCCGTCCCGGCCGGACGGAGTTCCGCTTGTTTCTGCCGGTGATCATCGAGACCGAGTCGGACGCCCCCTGAAGGACCCCAGATGACCCCTCCCACCGTCCTTGTGGCCGACGACGACCGGTCCATCCGCACGGTCCTGACCCAGGCGCTGGGCCGGTCCGGCTATCAGGTGCGCTGCACCGGGAACGCCGCGACGCTGTGGCGCTGGGTGGAGGACGGCGAGGGCGACCTCGTGATCACCGACGTGATCATGCCGGACGAGAACGGCCTCGACCTGATCCCGCGCATCAAGCGCATCCGCCCGGAGCTGCGTGTCATCGTCATGAGCGCGCAGTCCACCCTGATGACCGCGGTGAAGGCGGCACAGCGCGGCGCGTTCGAATATCTGCCCAAGCCGTTCGACCTGAAGGAGCTGCTGGCCGTCGTGGGCCGCGCGCTGCAGGCCCCGGCGCCGGCCGCCGACACGCCGGCCGCCGAGCCGCGCGACGCCGAGGAGCGCCTGCCGCTGATCGGCCGCAGCGTCGCGATGCAGGAGATCTACCGCAGCATCGCCCGCCTGACGACCACCGACCTGACCGTCATGGTGAACGGCGAGAGTGGCACCGGCAAGGAGCTGGTGGCGCGGGCGCTGCACGACTACGGCCGCCGCCGCACCGGGCCGTTCGTTGCCATCAACATGGCCGCCATCCCGCGCGAGCTGATCGAGAGCGAGCTGTTCGGGCACGAGCGCGGCGCCTTCACCGGCGCGCTGAACCGCAGCCAGGGCCGCTTCGAGCAGGCAGCCGGCGGCACGTTGTTCCTGGACGAGATCGGCGACATGCCTGCGGAGGCGCAGACCCGGCTGCTGCGCGTGCTCCAGGAGGGCGAGTTCACAACCGTCGGCGGCCGGCAGCCAATCCGCGCCAACGTCCGCATCGTGGCCGCGACGCATCGTGACCTGCGCCAGGCGATCCGCGCCGGGCAGTTCCGCGAGGATCTGTTCTACCGCCTGAACGTCGTGCCGATCCGCCTGCCGCCGCTGCGCGAACGGCTGGAGGACATTCCCGTCCTCGCCCGGCACTTCCTGGAGAAAGCCCGGGAAAGCGGCCTCGCCGCCAAGCTGCTTGACCAGTCCGCCATCGAGCGCCTGCGTCAGCACCGCTGGCCCGGCAATGTCCGCGAGCTGGAGAACCTCATGCGGCGCCTGGCCGCGCTCTATGCACAGGAGACCATCACCGACGAGGTGATCGGCGCCGAGCTGCTGGAGACCGGGATCGACGCCGAGCAGTCCCAGCACTCCGGCAGCCCAGAGCCGCTGGCCTTGGCGGTCGAGCGGCATATCCGGCAGTTCCTCGCCGCCAGCCGGGACGGGATGCCGATGCGCGACATCTACGACCAGGTCATCGCCGAGGTGGAGCGCCCGCTGATCCAGATGACTCTGTCGGCCACGCGGGGCAACCAGATCAAGGCGGCCTCGATGCTGGGGCTGAACCGCAACACATTGCGCAAGAAAATCCGGGATTTGGACATTCCGGTGGTGCGCGGGATCGGCTAGCGGTGAACGCGTCCAGCAAACGGTCTGCGCTGCATCCGGCGGAGCCGCCGCGCCGCTCGCTGCTGCGACGCCTCGCGGATGCGTTGCTGGGCAAGGTCGTGACGCTGCTGTTGGCGGCATTTGCGCTGGCGCTGGGCATCTCGACGTTTGTCATGCTGTCCGGCGGCATGGTCCTGACGCCCAACCTGATGTTCGCGCTGGTGCTGTCGAACCTGGTCGTGCTGCTGCTGCTGGGCGCGGTGCTGGCGGGGCGGATCACCCGCATCTGGGTCGAGAGCCGCCGCGGCTCGGCCGGATCGCGTTTGCATGTGCGACTGGTGATGCTGTTCAGCGTGGTCGCGGTGACGCCCGCCATCGTCGTGGCGGTGTTCGCGACGGCGTTCTTCAATCTCGGCATCCAGTCCTGGTTCAACGACTCGGTCCGCATTGCGCTGAATGAGGGCCTGGAAGCGTCGCGCGGCTATCTGGAGGAGCACCGCAACAACATCCGGATCGACGTGCTGGGTATGGCCAATGACATTGCGCGCGACGGACGGTTCGTGCCGAATGACCCCTTCGCACTCAACCTGTACCTGCAGACGCAATCCTTTGCGCGCGGCTTGACAGAGGCGATCATCTACGAACCGGTCTTCGGCGCGGTATACGCCGGCATCGGGCCCGAATTGGGATTTGACTTGGACCCAAAGGCGACTGAACAAGCCAGGAACGGCGAAGTCGTGGTGCTCGGGTCGTCCGACGACAATCAGGTCCGGGCGGTCGTGCAGCTCAACCTCAAGCCGACCAACTTGATGTTGCTGATCGGCCGGCCGGTGGATGCGCAGATCCTCAGCCACATGGCGCGCACTGAACAGGCGGTCGCCGAATACAAGCAGCTTGACGAGAACCGGTCGGGGCTGCAGGTGACGTTTGCACTCATCTTCGCCCTGGTGGCGCTGCTGGTGCTGTTCGCCGCGGTGCTGATCGGCCTGGTGCTGGCCAACCAGATCGCGCGTCCCGTCGGGCGGCTGATCCTGGCGGCCGAACGGGTCCGGGCGGGGGACCTGTCGGTGCGGGTGCCGGAGATCCAGAGCGAGGACGAGGTCGCCGGGCTGTCCCGCGCGTTCAACCGCATGACCGGTCAGCTCGCGGCGCAGCGTACGGAGCTCATGGACGCCTATAGCCAGATCGACGGACGCCGGCGTTTTACCGAGACGGTGCTGGCGGGCGTGTCGGCTGGGGTGATCGGGCTGGATGCCTCGGCGAACGTCGAGCTGCCAAACCGGGCAGCGAGCGAGCTGGTCGGCATGGACCTGATGGCCGCGATCGGCCTGCCGCTTGGCCACGTGGTGCCGGAGTTCGCGTCGTTGCTCGACCAGGCTGCCGACCAGCCGGAGCGCGCCCGCACCGCCGAGGTGCAGATCGGCCCGCCGTCGCGACGCCGCACCCTGCTGGTGCGGATCGGCACCGACCTGCGCGGCGGGCGGCCGGACGGCTATGTCGTGACCTTCGACGACATTACCGAGCTGCAGTCGGCTCAGCGTAAGGCCGCCTGGGCGGACGTGGCCCGCCGCATCGCGCACGAGATCAAGAACCCGCTGACGCCAATCCAGCTCTCGGCGGAGCGCCTGAAGCGGCGTTTCACCAAGGAGATCACCTCCGACCCCGAGACGTTCGCGCAGTGCGCCGACACGATCGTCCGCCATGTCGGCGATATCGGCCGGATGGTTGACGAGTTCTCGGCCTTCGCCCGCATGCCGCTGCCGGTGCTGCGGCCCGAAGACACCGGACGCATCGCGCGGGAGGCGCTGATCCTGCAGCGCAGCGCCCGGCCGGAGATCGTCTGGACGACCGACATTCCGGAGCGTGGGCCCACGGCGCTGTGCGACCGCCGCCTGGTCGGTCAGGCCCTGACCAACCTGCTGCAGAATGCGGCGGATGCGGTGGCCATGCGCCCGCGCGACCCCGGTGAGCCGGCCGGGCGCATCAGCCTGTCTGTCCATGCCGCAGACGGCCTCGTGGCGCTCCGGGTACGGGATGATGGGGTCGGGTTCCCCGCCGGGGATCGCGAGCGGCTCACGGAGCCATATGTGACGCATAAGCCGAAGGGTACTGGTCTCGGCCTCGCGATCGTTAAAAAAATCATGGAGGACCATGGCGGCAGCCTCGTGCTGGACGACTCGACCGACGGACCCGGTGCAGTCGCGACGCTGTCCTTGCCGCTCTTGGTGGCCGAACCGGTGAAGGCTTAGCAATGGCGAACGAGATCCTGATTGTCGATGACGAACCCGACATCCGCATGCTGATCGAGGGCATCCTCGAAGACGAGGGCTACACCGTCCGGCAGGCCGGCGACTCCGACGCGGCGCTGGCGGCGTTCCGGATGCGCCGGCCGTCGCTCGTGATCCTCGATATCTGGCTGCAGGGCTCGCGCCTCGACGGGCTCGGCATCCTGAAGGCGCTGCTGACTGAGGAGCCGCACGTTCCCGTCGTCATGATCTCCGGCCATGGGACCATTGAGACGGCGGTCGCCGCCATCCAGCTCGGCGCCTACGACTTCATTGAAAAGCCGTTCAAGTCGGACCGGCTGCTGCTGATCATCCGCCGGGCGCTGGAGGCGGCGCGGCTGGCGCAGGAGAACGCCGAGCTGCGGCTACGCGCCGGGTTCGAATCGAGCCTCACGGGACACAGCCCGGCCATCACGGCACTTCGCGCCGCTGTGGAGCGGGTGGCACCGACGGGCTCGCGGGTGTTGATCAGCGGTCCCGCCGGGTCCGGTAAGGAGGTCGCGGCGCGCATGGTGCACACGCGGTCGCGTCGGTCGGACGGGCCGTTCGTCGCGCTGAACTGCGCCACGCTGAACCCTGCCCGTTTCGAGGAGGAGTTGTTTGGCGTGGAGGCCGGCGCCGATCCGATCGCCTCCCCGCGCCGCGCCGGCGTGCTGGAGCGCGCGCATGGCGGGACGCTGCTGCTCGACGAGGTCTCGGACATGCCGCTCGAGACCCAGGGCAAGATCGTGCGCGCGCTGCAGGATCAGACTTTTGAGCGCCTGGGTGGGTCGTTCCGTGTCAAGGTCGATGTCCGCGTGCTGGCCACTACCAACCGCGACCTGCAGGCCGAGATCAGCAATGCCCGATTCCGCGAGGACCTGTATTACCGCCTCGCCGTGGTGCCGATCCGCATGCCGAGCCTGAAGGAGCGGCGGGAGGACGTGCCTGAGCTCGCCAAGCACTTTCTCGAACGCTCGGCCGAGACATCCGGCATTCCCGGGCGCGAGCTGTCCACCGACGCGCTGACGGCGCTGCAGGCCTATGACTGGCCCGGCAATGTCCGCCAACTCCGCAACCTTATGGACTGGCTGCTCATCATGGCGCCGGGCACCACGCATGACAGCATCCGGGCGGAAATGCTGCCTGCCGAAATCAGCCAGGGCGCCCCGGCGCTGCTGAACTTCGACCCCAGCGCCGACTTGATGGGCCTGCCGCTGCGGGAGGCGCGCGATCTGTTCGAGACGCAGTACCTGCAGGCGCAGCTGCTGCGGTTCGGCGGCAACATCAGCCGCACCGCCGGGTTCGTGGGCATGGAGCGCAGCGCGCTGCACCGCAAGCTGAAGCAGTTGGGCGTCAACTCCGACGACCGCGGGGCAGCATGAGCCGGATCGCCTACGTCAACGGCCGCTATGTGGCGCAGCGCGACGCCAGCGTGAACGTCGAGGACCGAGGCTATCAGTTCGCCGATGGAATCTATGAGGTCGTGCAGATCTATCGCGGCCGCTTCGTCGATCGCGAGCGGCATCTGGCGCGGCTGGAGCGGTCCCTGGGCGAGGTGCGCATCGCGATGCCGATGGCGCGGGCGGCGCTGCTGCATGTGCTGACCGAGGTCGCGCGGCGCAACCGCGTGCAGGACGGGCTGGTGTATATGCAGGTCACCCGCGGCGTGGCCCGGCGCGACCACGTGTTTCCTGCTGGCGACGTGAAGCCCGCCGTGGTGGTGACGGTGCGCCGCACGCCTGCTTTTCCCACCGACGTCGATCGTTGGACGGCGCGCGCCATCACCTACCCGGATCAGCGCTGGGACCGCTGCGACATCAAATCGACGGGCCTGCTGCCCAACGTGCTGGCGCGGCAGGCGGCGAAGGAGCAGGGGGCAGCCGAGGCCATCCTGATCGACGCGGGCGGCATGGTGACGGAGGGGGCTGCGACCAGCCTGTGGATCGTGGACGCCGAGGGCCGTCTGCGCACCCGGCATCTGGACCATAGCATCCTGCCGGGCTGCACCCGCGACGCATTGCTGGCGGTCATGCAGGATGCGGGCATCACCTTTGAGGAGCGCGCATTCAGCGAGGCCGAGCTCCGGCTGGCGCAGGAGGCATTCTTGACGAGTGCCACAAATTTCGTGAAGCCAATCATCACGATTGATGGCCGATCGGTCGGCGACGGCCGGGTCGGACCAGTCGGCCGCGAGCTCTTTGCCCTGTTCGCGCGACACGTACGCGGGATGTCCAACGCGGCCTGACAGCTTGCTTCATCGCCGGGCGTTGTTAGGATTGGCCTGTCGGCCCATATCAGGGTTTGCGGCAAATCCCTTGTGGTACTAGGCAAAATGCCTTGTCCACACAACAAAAAGGACACGAACGTGGCCACTGAGAAATCGCAAAATGTTCAGGACGTGTTCCTGAACCATGTGCGCAAGTCCAAAACCCCTGTTACCGTCTTCCTGGTCAATGGTGTCAAGCTGCAAGGCATCATCACCTGGTTCGACAACTTCTCGGTGCTGTTGCGCCGCGACGGGCATACTCAGCTCGTCTATAAGCACGCGATCAGCACCGTGATGCCGGGCGCCCCAATCCAGCTCTTTGACCCCAGCAAGGTCGAACCCGGCGCAGCGCAGGAGGCAGGCTCTGGCGGTAGCATCGGCTGATACCGCCGCCGCGCCGACCCGCGCGGCGGTCGTCCTGCCCTGGGAAAAGCCGTTCCGCCAGGACGCCTCCCGCGCGGCCGATGCGCAATTGGCCGAGGCGGTGGGCTTGGCAGCGTCGATCGGGCTGGTGGTGGTGCATACCGCCATCCCGCCGCTCCGCACCCGGCGTTCGGCGACGCTGATGGGCCAAGGCCAGGTCGCGACGATCGGTGAGGCGATCAAGGCCGAGGACGTCGCCGTCGCGGTGGTAGATGCGCAGCTCAGCCCGGTGCAGCAGCGCAACCTGGAGCGGGCTTGGGAGTGCAAAGTCATCGACCGCACTGGCCTAATCCTGGACATCTTCGGGGAGCGCGCGCGCACCAAGGAAGGCGCCATGCAGGTCGAGCTTGCGCATCTTGAATACCAGCGCAGCCGGCTCGTGCGGTCATGGACCCACTTAGAAAGGCAGCGCGGCGGTTTCGGCTTCCTGGGCGGCCCAGGCGAGACGCAGATCGAGGCCGACCGGCGGCTGATTGGCGACCGTATCGTGCGGGTCAAAAAGGAGCTGGAGCAGGTGCGGCGCACCCGTGGCTTGCACCGCAGCGCCAGGCAGCGCGTGCCGTATCCGATCGTGGCTCTCGTCGGCTACACTAACGCCGGCAAGAGCACGCTGTTCAATGCGCTCACCGGGGCGGAGGTGCACGCGCAGGATCAGCTCTTTGCGACGCTCGATCCGACGATGCGCGGCATGCGGCTGCCGTCGCACCGCCGGGTGATCCTGTCGGACACCGTGGGGTTCATCAGCGACCTGCCGACCGAACTGGTTGCTGCTTTCCGCGCGACGTTGGAGGAGGTGAGCGAGGCCGACATCATCCTGCACGTGCGCGACGTCGCTCATCCGGACAGCGCGGCGCAGCGTGCGGATGTCGTGCAGGTGCTCGACGGCATGGTGAAGGACGGCGCTCTGGACGTTGACTGGCCGTCCCGCACAATCGAGGTGCTGAATAAGGCGGACCTGATGGGTGGCGCCGAGGCGGTGCCGGTGCGGGACGGCTGCATCGCCGTATCCGCGATCACCGGCGATGGCCTGGCATCGTTGTCCAGCGCGATCGACGACCGCATCTCGGCCGGAATGGAGATCGCGGACTACCATCTCCCAGCCTCGGACGGCGCCCGGATGGCGTGGCTATACGAGCATGGCGAGGTGATGGAGCGGCGGGACGAAGAGGACGGCGTGCACATGGTAGTCCGCATGCTGTCGGCCGACCGGGCGCGTTTCGAGCGCGGTGCTTGAGCGCGATTGCAACGTTTCTTCGATACGACCTCAATTGGCCTGACGGCATCACGTAGGGTGGGTGAAACACGCCATCTTGCGGCCCGTACGATCGTGGGTTTCACCCACCCTACGATCGAGATGCTTTTCTTAGTGTCGAAACACTAGCCGCCGGGTGTTCGTGGATCAAGCTACTCGAGCCGCTTCACCGCAGCCCACTGCGCTTCCATCTCATCGAGCGTCGCATCGGTCGGGGCTAAGCCCTCGGCGGCAAGACGTTGCTCGACGGCGTTGAAACGCCGGGTAAATTTCGCATTGGATTGCCGGAGACAGGCCTCCGGATCCAGACCGAGCTTCCGCGCGAGGTTTGCCGCGACAAACAGGACGTCGCCGAGCTCGTCGGCGAGCCGCTCCGGATCGGCGTCCGGCAACTCGGCGCGCAACTCCTCGACCTCCTCGTTGAGCTTGTCCAGAACGGCGGGCGCGTTCGGCCAATCGAAGCCAACCCGGCCGGCACGACTGGTCAGCTTCAGAGCACGGGTCAGTGCGGGCAAGCCAGCGGGCACTCCGGCCAAGGTCCCGGTTTCAGACCGGGCACGGCGTTCGATGGCTTTCTGCTCTTCCCAGCCGGGCCGCTGGGATCCGCTTTCTTCGTCTAGGAAGACATGCGGATGACGACGGATCATTTTGTCGGTTATCGCTCGGGCGACATCGGCAAAGCTGAATTCGCCGGCCTCCTCGGCAATCCGGGCGTGATAGACGACCTGAAACAGCAGGTCCCCCAGTTCATCCGGAAGCGACGCGGCGTCACGGCGCGCAATGGCATCGGCGACCTCATAGGCCTCCTCGATCGTGTAAGGCGCGATGGTGTCGAAGCTTTGCACCTGGTCCCAGGGGCATCCCGCCTTGGGGTCACGAAGCTTCGCCATCAGGTCGAGCAAACGGGCGATCTGCCGTTGTGCTTCATCCGTCATGGTGGATCAACCGGAGCGTCCGCTTCATGCGGCGGCTGCGAGCCGCACTCCGCAGGCATCGAACGCCGCAAACAGCTTGGCTGCCGCCTCATTGCTCAGACGCAGATGCGGCGGGCGGATGTTCAGCCAGGCCTCATCGCCGGTGTGCCGCGCCACCAGCGCTTTCAAGCCTGGAATCAGTGCAGCCGACGTCACCGCCCGGCGAAGCGCGCCTAAGGTCTGCTGTGCGCCGGTTCCAGCGGCGTTATCCCAACCTGCATAGACCTGGGCGTTGACCGCGGACGTCACGTTGCTCGCCGCCGAGATCGACCCGGCGCCGCCGATCTGCAGAAGCTGCTGCAAATGGCCGTCATCGCCGCAATACACCTCAAACCCTTCCTGGGCAAAGTGCTCGACATAGGCGCGGGTATTGGCAAAATCGCCGCTACTGTCCTTGATGCCCTTGATGCTGCTGGGGTAGGCGCGCAGGAGGCGGCCCACCAGGTCCACGGTGAACGGCACCGCGGATTGGGCCGGGAAATGATACAGGAAAATCCTTGTGCCTGACCCGGTGCGCTGGATGACCTCGCTGAACCAGGCGAACAGGCCGTCCTCGCTCGGGTTCTTGTAGAAGAACGGCGGCAAGGCGAGCACGCCTGGACAACCGATCCCGGCCGCATGGCGCGCCAGCAGCACGGTGTCCGTCAAAGCGGGGGTGCTGATCCCAGGCAACAGGCGGGCAGGTGGGATGCCGCGCTCGACGAGGCCCTCCAACACCGCGATGCGCTCCGACACCCCGAGTGAGTTGGCCTCTCCGGTGGTGCCCAGGATTGCCAAGCCGTTGCAGCCATTGGCCAGCAGCCAGCGGCAATGTGCTGCCATGCGATCAAGATCGATCGATAGGTCAGCGCGCATGGCGGTCAGCACGGCTGCATTCACCCCGGCATAAAGTGCGCCATCCATCATCGTTCCGGCCCTTTCTTGATACGGCGTGGGACACGCGGCGACCGCCCCGGCCAGTCCACGACATGATGCTCCAGCGGTCCAGCACGGCGTTCGTTCACGGTACGGCCGCGGACCGAGATACCCGCCGCGTGCACGGTCTCGGGGTCGCCGGAGACCAGCGGGTGCCACCACGCCAGCCCCTTGCCCTCGGCCAGCCGGCGATAGGCGCAGGTTGGCGGCAGCCAATCGATGCCGTCCAGCGTGTCGGGGGTCAGCGCGACGCAATCGGGGACCTTGATTTGCCGGGTCTCATACTGACTGCACCGGCAGGTCTCGCCGTCCAGCAGCCGGCAGGACACGTTGGTGAACGACAGCTCCTCGGTCTCGTCATCCCGCAGCTTATGCAGGCAGCAGCGGCCGCAGCCGTCGCAAAGCGATTCCCATTCCGGTGTCGTCATGCGGTCAAGCGGCTTGGTTGTCCAGAATGGTCCGTCCATGGTGGGCAATCTATGCGGCAGCGAGCAGGACGGAAAGGGTCAGCGGCGCGGAGCACCCAAGGGTTGCTGCTGGATCGGTGCGGACCTCGGCGCTGGCTGCAGCGGCACAGGCGCTGGCAAAGCCGGCGGGGCGGCAGCCTCGGCCTGCTGACCGAACTGGATCAACACCTGGCGCAGCGGGTCGGCGGCCGGGTTGGTCGCCTCCATGCCGAGGACGATCTGCTGTGCTGCGACCGGCCGGCCGTAATAGGCCTGGTTCCAGTCGGACTTGCTGCTCATCAGGCTGCCGCTCAACGAGATGCCGGCGTACAGGCCGCGCGCCCGGGTAAAGCCGACGATGTCGGCGCTCAGTGCGGCAGTAGTCGCGCCCTCGATCCCGCCGCCCAGATCGACGAAGGTGGCGCTGGCATCGGCGCCGAGCTTGAACTGGCTGTCCATGACCGCATTCAGACCGCGGTCGGACATGATCAGCAGCATGACCTCGGCGTCCTGGATGCCGGCCTGAAAGCCGATGCTGCCGCCGCCCAGGCCATAGAACGCCGGCGCCGACCATGACCCGGCGCCATCTCGCGCCACCAGGACGCAACTGCCGCCCTGGCCGCCCAGCAGGAAGCCGGCCTTGAACACCTGCGGGCAGATCATCACGGCCCGGGCACGTTTCAACACATACTGCGCGTCCCGGCCGTCCCGGTCGTTCAGCATCTGCTGCGCCGCCAACGTGGCGCGGTCCACCAGTTGCTGCTGATCGGATTGGGCGTGCGCCGCGAGCGGCAGCAAGGTCAGAACTGCCAGCAGAACGATCCGGACCATCGGGAGTTTTCCTTCCTAAGATACGTGATCCTAACGCTCGATTATGGCGTTACCAAGGTCTGTTGAAGCGATGTCTCAACCAATTTGGTCCTCGAACCCCGGCGACTCGTTGATTGAGATTACCCGCCATCCCTCGGCCAAGCGTTCCAGCCGGGTCAGCGATAGATTGTAGATGGACAGATGCAGGGCGCGTTCGGCGTCGATCGCCATGGCATGGGCCACGGCGGCCCGGATCGCGCCGCCATGGCTGACGATGACGATATTGCGGCCATCGAGTCGTTCGACCATGCGGTCCAGCGCCTTGCCGACCCGGACCAGCACGTCGGTCATGCTCTCGCCGTTCGGCGGCCGTTCGGTGGCGGATAACGGCCAGAATGGGTGAGCGGGCGCCGAGAGCAGCGGGGCCACCTCGGCGTGCGGCACGCCCTGCAGATCGCCCAGGTCCTGCTCGATCAGACTAGGCTCTACCGACAGCTCCTGTGCCGGGTAGCCCGCCGCGAAGATCGCCTCCGCCGTCCGGCGCGTGCGGGACAGCGGCGTGCAGACCCAATCCGCAGGGCGCGGCAGGCGCGCTGCCAGCGCCTGATACATCTGCACCTGGGCCACCAGGCTGTCGGGGCAGAGCTGCACGTCCCGGACGCCGTACAGGGTCGCACGCTCGTTCTCGGCCACGATGGCGTGCCGGATTAGCCAGAGGTTGGTGGGCATCATTCGCCTATGCTTAAAAGCGCGCCGCGCAGCCGGGCCTGGCGGAACTGGGCTGCGAACAGCCAAATCCCGGCGGCCATCCAAATGACGTTGAGGCTCATTGCCCAGGCAAGGTGATCCCATCGCACCACGCCCGAGAGCGCCGCCCGCATCCCCTCGAAGACGTGCGACGACGGCAAAGCCAGCGCAATCGGCTGCACGACGGCGGGCAACACGGATACCGGGTAGAACACTGCCGAGAACGGCGTCAGGCCGAAGAGCACCGACCAGGCCAGCGCCTCCGCCCCTGCGCCGTGGCGGAGGATGAGGCTGATGACGCCCAGCGCCACCCACCAGCCCATCACCATGAGGTTGGCGAAGAACAGCACCACGATCGGGCCCATGGCGAACAGGTTGAAGGCATAGAGCAGGAAGGCGAGCAGGATAGCCGGCAGCACCCCGGTCAGCATGCGCAGCACGGAGATGCCGACCAATGCCGACACCATCTCCCAAGGCCGGATCGGGCTGACGAACACGTGGCCCAGGTTGCGGGACCAGAGCTCCTCCAGGAAGCTGATCGCGACGCCCATCTGGCTGCGCAGCGCCACCTCCCACAGCAGCACGCCGCCGAGCAACGCGCTGGCGGTGATCATGGCGGCGTTGCCGGCCACGGCCGGGCTACCGGCCACGGCGGGGTGACCGGCCCGCCCGACCAGAAAGCTCGCGGTGAAGCCCCAAATGCACATCTGCAGCACCGGCCAATACATCAATTCCAGCATCCGTGGCCAGGACCGGCGATACAGCGCCAAATGCCGGTACATCAGCCCCCAAACCCGCCGCAGCGAGCCGTTCATCGCAGCGCCCCCGCTCATGCCATGCCCGCTCATGCGACCACCGTCCCGCGATTGCGCACGATGTCGAGGAACACCTGCTCCAGGTCGTTCCGTCCATAGCGGTCCAGCAGGTCCGGTGGCGACCCGCTATCCACAATGCATCCCTGCTTCAGCATCAGCACGTGATCGCATAGTCGCTCCACCTCCGCCATGTTGTGCGACGCGAGCAGTATTGTGCAGCCGCTCTCCTGCCGATACCGCTCGAGCCAGCTTCGCACCATGTCGCCGGTGTCGGGGTCGAGGCTTGCAGTCGGCTCGTCCAGCAGCAGAACATCCGGCCGATTGATCAGTGATTTCGCCAGCGCCACCCGCGTTCTCTGCCCCGCCGACAAATTGCCGGCCGGCCGGTCCAACAGCGTGGTGAGGTCAAGCTGGGCTGCTAGCTCGCGTATCCGCGCCTCCAAGCCACGCACATTATAAAGGTGGCCATAGACCCGCAGGTTCTCCGACACGCTCAGCCGGGATGGCAGGGCGATGTATGGCGAGGAAAAGTTCATCCGCGCCAACGCGGCAAACCGATCCCGCGCCATGTCGTGTCCCAGGATGCGGATCCTGCCAGCGGTTGGGATCAGCAAGCCGAGCAACATGGCAATGGTCGTCGTCTTGCCGGCGCCGTTGCCGCCAAGGAGGCCCAGCGTGCGGCCGGGCGCGAGGCTGAATGTGACATCGTCCACCGCGAGCACGTCGCCATAGCGTTTGGTTAGGGCCTCGACTTGAATGGCTTGCATGGGCGGGGATTAAGGCGTCCGACGGCTGTTCGCCAAGGGCAACGCTCGGTTGCGTTTATCGTCGGTTGGCGAGTGGGTGCGGGGTTGCCTGGCATGGAGGCTCGCGGCGTCACGTGGTCGCGGCGAGCGCACGACCCTGGAATAGGGTAATGCCCCGGTCCCGCCCCCACTGCAACGCTTCAAGATCGTCGGTTTGGCTCAACATCCACTCGGCGGACCCGGCCTCCAGCATCGCCGGGCTGACTTTGCTCAGTTCAGGCGACCAGCAGAGTTGCACGAGATCGAGCTCCATCCGCGGGATGCAAAGCACCGGCAGCAAAGTCGCCGTGACACCGCGCAGCAGCAGGCGGTAGCCGCGGGCATGGGCGAAACCGCGGGCAAAGGCGAAGGCGGCTGGATCGGCCAGCACGTCGGCTGGCTGCATGTCCAGCACGACGCGCCCGCGCAGCGCACCCGGCAGTATCGAGTCGAAGCGCAGGAACTCGGGGCTGAGTATGCTGCCGACATTCAGGTCGAGGCTGAACGGCCCAGCGCCGCGCAGCTCATGCGGGGCCGACAGCAACGCCAGCATCCGGCGATCGAGCACGCGCGTCAGCCTGCGGAACAGCCAGGCGTCCGCCTGTGCACTGCGGCCGGGCGCCAGGGTGGCGGTAATCTCCGAGATCGACAGGTAGCGCTTGTCCCAAGCGATGCGCACGTGGCTGCCGTCCAGCCGGTAGATGGGTTTGCGCCGGGCGAAACGAGCCATGTCGGCTGCGGCCAGCTGACGCTCCATGGCAGCCAGGGCAGCAGCATCAAGCGGCACAAGCGGTGGCGGCAGCACTGCGGCAGCGGCTGCTTTCAGACGACGCGGCGCGGCATCCGCCGCCTCGACAAAACCGATGGCGGCCAGCAATGCAGGGCCGTCCCGCGGCAGGTCGAACACCCGGATCAAGCTTTGCCTGGCCGCTGGGCCAATGCGGAAACCGTCCCCGAGCACATGTTCCAGCGCATCCAGCGATTGCTGCAGCGGCTCCGGAGCCGCGCCGCGCCACGATACCGCTACCCGACCTTTCGGCAGGTCGTGCATGCGGGCACGCTCGGCCGTCATCAATGCATCGAGCGCCGCGCGCATCAGCCCCAAATGGTGCAGCCGGGTGAGGCGCGATGGTAGCAGGTCGGTGCGCAGCAGCAGCACGCGGCGCTCCACGCCGGACGCCGTGCAATCACGCGCTAGACTATGAAGTTCCTCGAGACCCTGTGTGCCGGCCGCGGCTATCGATGACCCGTCGCTGTGCCTCCCGGGAGCAGGAAGCCCGGGTACCGCTCATGCCATCGCCCGCGCACGGACTCCGGGCGGCGCTGCCGCATCCAGCAAAGATGGGTTGTTGCAGCCGACCCGTCCGGCTGCCCCGGATGCGGATGCACGCTCCACGCATTGCCGCAGCGAACAGCCACCGCCCTGCGCACAGGCGCCGATGCGCCCAGCCGCCAGCATGGCATCGACGTGACGCCCCTGGAACCTTCGTATCCCGTGCGCCAAGCCCCAGCTCAATGCTGCCTCCGTCTCGGCGCGATGCAGCACTACGCGGTCGCCGCCCAATGCCGTAACCGCCCGATCGACAGCCGCCCCAGCTTCAGGCAGCCGCGGCGACCAGTCGAGCTTGATGAGGTCCGGTTCCAGCACCATCGGCATCGTCAGCATCAGCGCGTGATGCGTCACGCCGTCCAGCACGAGCGCCAGCCCGGCGAGACGGAGGCGGGTGCGCGCGGCCATGAACGCTTCAGGGTCCGCGCAAGCCTCCACGAGCGGGATCTCCACCCCAATCCGCGCGCCAACGGCCCGGCAAGTCGCGGCGAAATGCGCGAACCGGTCAGACAAAATGCCGGACAGCGTCAAGTTGAGATGCAGGGTGGGACCCAGATGCCGTGTCCCCGCCGTCAACGGACCGTTCACCTGCAGGTCTTGCCGGAGCACATCCAGCATCCGGCTATCCAATCGGCTGGCCAAATGACGAAATAGAAATGGGTCCGCATTGGCCTGGCCGGTAGCGGCGATCCGCGCTTCCAGCACCGCGACGGAAAAGGTGACCTCTCGAAACAGAGGCTGCAGGCGGCCAGTTTGGCCCGGCGTGACCATGACCGCGGTCTGCTGCTGCATCAGGTCGGTGATGCGGCTGTGCTCGATGACCGACTCGATGGCGCCGATCGCCTGGGCGCTGCCATTCGGTTCAACCGCGTCAGGCTCGGGCGAGACATCCAGCAACCGGGCTCGGGCGTATTCCAGCACGGACGCGCCGTCCAGCGCCATCGACCAAAGCGTGGTGAGGCCAACGGGATCAGGCACGTCCACCAGGAACAGCCGCGCCAGCGTCTCGGTCATTGGGCTCCCAGCGTCATCTGAGCGGAACAGCAGCAGAAGGTCGTCGTTATGCAGCGCGAACACCTGGCCCTCCTGCCGCTGCGCTGCGTCGTCCATCATGGCACGGGCGATGCGGCGATGATGCGGCCGCGGTGCCGCCGGCGCCATGTGCGACAAGCTCGATAGCTGCGACAAATGCAGCACGAGCGCCATCCGGCCCTGCGGCGCCCGCAAGCCACGCTCGACGGCATCGAGCAGGTGCCGCCCGATATGGTGGGCCGCTACGTCCGTTCGTCCACGTGTATTAGCGATGATGCTGACAGATTTCAGTGTCGTGGTCCCCGCCTGGTAGGGATAAGATGCCGCATTATGATTACTAATAGGTTAGCGAATTTTGCAACGATCTTCGGCGCGCGGCCGCGGGTGCCGGATTTGCCGCGGCTGACGCCGGGCCACAGGGTCTATGCGATCGGCGACGTGCACGGGCATCTGGTTCAGTTGCGGGCGCTGCACGATGCGATCCGCCAGGACCTCGCGGAATATCCAATCAGCCGGCCGGTACTGGTTCACATGGGGGACCTGATCGACCGTGGCCCGAACTCGGCCGGGGTGCTCGCACTGCTGCAGTCCGGGTTGCCGGTGCATGGCATGCCGACGGTGAACCTGATGGGCAACCACGAGTGGATGTTCCTGACCGCCCTGGCGCGTCAGGATCAGCGCGAGGTGGACAACTGGCTCGAAAACGGCGGGGTCGAGACCTTGGCGAGCTGGGGCATCCGGCCGTCCGTGCCGCCGGCGCGCTGGCCGGAGCTGGTGCCGCGGGCGCAAGTCCTGTTCCTCAGCGGGCTGGCGGCCCGGTATCGGCGTGGTGGTTATGTGTTCGCGCATGCCGGGGTGCGCCCGGGGGTGCCGCTCACGCGGCAGACCTGGTCCGACCTTCTGTGGATCCGTGAGCCGTTTCTGGAACGGCGCGGCGTCCTGTTGCCCGACGAGCCGGACCTGGTGGTCGTGCACGGCCATACGCCGGAGCCCGAGCCCATCGTGCGCGCCAACCGCATCGGCGTCGATACCGGCGCCGGCCGCGGCGGGCCGCTGACCTGCGCCGTGCTTGAAGGCGACGACGTACGTTTCTTGCAGGCGAAAGCATCCGGCGGGCGCGAAAGGCCCAGCTGACCGCAACGCAGACTTGCCAGGCACGCAGGGGGGCGGTAGCCCATGATGATGCAGACCTCCCAATCAGGCAGCGACACAGCCCAGGCTTCCGATGCCGGCAATCCGGCGGCTTCTGATCACGAAGGCCTGGCCAACGCCGTCCGCCGTCTGGCGCGCACCAGCGTCATGGTGATCGGCGACGTGATGCTCGACCGTTATGTCTATGGGAATGTGGAGCGCATCAGTCCCGAGGCGCCGATCCCGATCCTGACGGTGGAGCGTGAGGTCGCAGTGCCCGGCGGCGCCGGCAACGTGGTGCGCAACCTCACGGCCTTGGGGGCAGCGGTGGCTTTCGTGTCGGTGGTCGGTGATGATCAGGCGGGATCGGACCTTACGGGCCTGGTCGGTGGCCAGCCCGGCGTCGAACCGTGGCTGCTGGTGCAGGGCGGGCGGGCGACCACGGTCAAGACCCGATACATCAGCCAGGGCCAGCAGCTGCTGCGATCCGACCGCGAGGAGATCGGGCCGATCAACCCGAAGCTCGCGGAGCGCATGATGCGGGTCGCGCGGGATACCCTGGCGGCAACGTCGGTGGCGATCCTGTCCGACTATAATAAGGGTGTGCTGGCCGGCGACATCCCGACGCAGCTCATCGCCGCCGCGAAGGCCGGCGGGCGCCGCGTCGTGGTGGATCCGAAGGGTCCCGACTACGCCCGCTATGCCGGCGCCGACGTGGTGACGCCGAACCGGCGGGAACTGGCGGAGGCCACCGGCCTGCCGGTCGATAGCGAGGCCGCGATCGTCGCCGCCGCCATCGTGCTGCGCGACGCGCACGGCTTTGGCGCGGTGCTGGTGACCCGGGCCGAGGACGGCATGACCCTGCTGGACGCGGACGGCGTGCACCACCTTCCGGCCGAGGCGGCAGAGGTGTTCGACGTGTCCGGCGCCGGCGACACCGTGGTCGCGACGCTGGCGGCAGGAATGGCGGCGGGGTTGCCGTTATTGGTTGCGGCGCGCCTGGCCAACATCGCGGCCGGCATCGTCGTCGGCAAGGTCGGCACCGCCGTGGCGCGGGAGGGAGACCTGCTCTCGGCGCTCACGCCCCAGGGCGGCGCGCTGCGCAAGGTCGTGACGCGCGAGGCCGCCGCCGAGCAGGTCGAGCGCTGGCGCCGCCGCGGCTGGCGGACCGGCTTCACCAACGGCTGCTTCGACCTGCTGCATCCCGGCCACGTGCATCTGCTGGAGCAGGCGCGCAGCCAGTGCGACCGGCTGGTGGTCGGGCTGAACTCCGACGCAAGCGTCCGACGGCTGAAAGGCGACAGCCGCCCGGTGCAGCCGGAAGCGGCGCGAGCAGCGGTGCTGGCGAGCCTGTCCGCCGTCGATCTGGTGTGCATCTTCGACGACGACACCCCGGCCGAGACGCTGGCCGAGATACGGCCGGAGCTGCTGGTCAAGGGCGCCGACTATACCGTGGATGCCGTGGTCGGCGCCGATCTGGTGCAGGGCTGGGGCGGCCGGGTCTGGCTGGCTGAGCTGCTGCCGGGCTTCTCCACCACCGCCACGGTGCAGCGGATGACGGCTGTGCGGAGTGCCGGGTAGCGCTACATCGGGTCGTTACTCAGCACGCAGCGCCATGCGCAGGCTGCTTTGCGCGTCGGGGTCCTGCAGCCAGGCGAGGCGCTGAGCGGCCAAGGTGGCGAAGCGGTGCAGCAGGGCGCGACGCCGGGCAGGAGACAGGGCGTGCACCGGCGGCTCACGCAATATCTCGGCGCTGCCGCTGCAGGCGACGATTAGTCCGGTGTCGATCGGCAGCAGGTCCTGCGGGAAATCCATATCTACCGCGAAATAGACGCAGTCCGAATACTCCCGGTATTCCGGCCATTTATTGTCGGTCAGGAAGTCGCGCGGACCGGACTTCACCTCGATGCAGGCGAACCCGCCATCGGGCCGCAGCGCCATGATGTCGGCCCGGCGGTTATTCGGCAGCGGCATCTCGTGCAAAGGCGACCAGCCGAGCTGAAAGCACAGCATGGACGCGGCGCGCCTGATTGCCAGGGAACGCTCCGGAATGGTGGGCTCAGCGCCGAGATCCATAGCCTGTCCTAACCCACGCGCGCGCCGAGGTGAACCGTCGTCTCGAATCGGAACCGCCCGTTCAACCCGCGGCGATCGCGTCAATGGCCTGGGCCAGCTTGACATCCCGCTCCGACAGGCCGCCGGCGTCGTGGGTGGTGAGCGTCATGTAGACCTTATTGTACATGTTCGACCATTCGGGATGGTGGTCGTGCTGCTCCGCCAGCAGCGCCACCCTGGCCATGAAACCCCAGGCGGCGCTGAAGTCCTTGAACTTGAGATCGCGCGCGATAGCGTCCCGGTCCGCCAAATGGCGCCAGGCCGGCAGGGTGATTGCCATCTGGTCGCGCGCACCCTGCGATAGCAGCTCGATTTTGGTCGGACGCAGCATTTTGGTTGACCTCCGTCGCGGGATCAGGCGGATTGGCGTATGCCCATCTATACCCTGCCTCCCGCGCCCGAAGACATTGCCGACCTCGCGGACCGGGCGCTAGCGGCGATCCCGAATGTGCTGCGTCAGCAGGTCCGCGGGGTGTCGATCCTGGTGGAGGAGGTCGCGGACGACGAGACCTTGAGCGAACTCGGCATCGACAATGCCTGGGAGCTGACGGGCCTGTATCGCGGGGTGCCGCTCGGGCACAAGGACGCCGGCAGCTCGCCGCAGGCGCCGGATTTGGTCGTGCTGTATCGAGAACCGATCCTGCTGGAGTGGATCGAGACCGGGGAGGATCTGTTCCGCCTGGTCCGCAATGTGCTGATCCATGAGATCGCCCACCATTTCGGCTTCAGCGACGCCGACATCGCGGCGCTCGAGGCGGACCCGGAGTAGCCCGGTCAGGCTCGCACTGAAAACAGCGTGCACGCTTAGGACTTGTTAACTTTCCCTGATTAGGGTGCGGTCATGTCCGCCGTCATCCCTTTCCAATCGGCCCGTCCGGAAGCCGCACCGGACCGCTGCACGTTCGAGCACCCGCTGTTCAGCCGGTTGGGCGAGGTGGTGTTCCGACCCGCCGAAGCGGACGGCACACCCTCATTGGTCATGCCGCTGGGCCGCAGCATCGCGGCGCTGCCATTGCGGTCGTTGCAAGCCGAGCTCGGCATCAACAGCGCATCTCCAGACGGACGCATGCTGGCGCTGATCGCACGGTCGCTGGATTTCGTCGCCGACCTGCGCCTCGGTGATTTGCTGCCGGTCGAAGTGCTGGACGGCGGGGCGAGTTGGCAGCCCAGTGCGCTGCATCAGCAGCTGGCGGCGTCGCGCCTAAAATTGCAGCTCATCAGCCAGCTTGGAATGGACGACGCGGCGGACTGGGGCAGGGCCGAGCCGCGGGCCGTGCTGGCGGCAGCGGCGGAACCCGGTATGCGGCTCCGTTTGCAGGCCGCCTATATCGAGGTCACGGCGCGGCTCGGATTGTCGGATGCGGCGTTGGTGGCGCGGCTGGTCGAGGACGCCGTGCATGAGCTGGGCTTCGTCGAAGCACTGCGCGACCGGCTGTTGCGCCGGGTGCTGCGATTGATGGAACGGGTGCGGCATCTGGGGACCGGCCTGGCGCAGAATCTGGCGGGCCTAGAGCTGCTGTCCCGCGTCACCCGGCTGACCGGCATCGCCAGCGACCGCATCAGCGCGCGCTTTGCCGAGCTCGATGGCCAGACCGAGATCGTGCTGGACACGCTGCGTTCGCTGGAGACCCTGCGCGTGCTCATCCGCCAGCACCGCGACTGGCTGTATTGCAGCCTGCGCGGCTGGGAGCCGATCCTGGCGGCGTGGGAAGCGGCAGCGTTCGATTGGTCGGACGGGACCTGGCCGCTGCTGGGCCGGACCTACCGGTTCCTGGCTCCGCGTTTCATGCCGATGCAGGAATGGCAATCGACCACCCGCGCCAAGCTGCAGGAAGGCGACCCGGGACCACGGATGGTCTGGTGATCCATCGATTGCAGGACATCCAAAGCGTGTGACCCGATCTTGTGAGGGCCGGGCTTTAGCGATACGGCGTAGGCCAGGATTGGACGGAGGCAGGGTTGCGGGTTCTCAGCATCGGATCGCGGGTCGATTTAGGCGACCTGTATCTCACGCTCATGCGCGAGGGCCATGAGGTGCGGGTCCAGGCTGGCGATCCGTCCTATGCCGGCTGCTTCGCTGGTTTGATCGATCCCGTAGCGGACTGGCGGGCCGAGCTCGACTGGGTCGGGCGCGACGGCTTGGTGCTGTTTGAAAAGGTCGGCCGTGGCGCCGAGCAGGATGGGCTTCGGCAGGCAGGCTACCAGGTGATCGGCGGCAGCGCGCTGGGCGACCGTCTGGAATATGACCGCGCCTTCGGCCAGGCCATGCTGCGGGATGCCGGCCTGCAGATCGCACCGAGCCATCCATTTGACAGCCCTGCTGAGGCTGCCGCCTGGCTCGTCAAGCACCCCGGGCGTACCGTGCTGAAACACGACAACAACGCGCAGGCGACCTTCGTCGGCGACCATTGGCAAGGTGCCGACGTGCTGTTTCAGCTCTCCCGTACGCCGCCGGGGCGCGTGCTGCTGATGGAGCGGCTGGAGGGTGTCGAGGTCGGCGTCGGCGCCTATTTTGACGGCCAGAAGTTCTTGCGCCCCGCATGCATCGACTTCGAGCATAAGCGGTTTTTCCCCGGCGAGATGGGCGAAATGACCGGCGAGATGGGCACGCTGCTGTCCTATGAGGGCGCCGATGCGCTGTTCGACGCGACGCTGAGCCGGATCGCGCCGCAGCTCGCAGCCGCCCGACACGTCGGTTACCTCAACCTTAACATGATCGCCAACGAGGCCGGGCTTTGGCCGCTGGAGTTCACCTGCCGTTTCGGCAACCCAGGCTTTGCCGTGCTGGCGCCGTTGCAGCAGGACGGCTGGGGCGACCTGCTGGGCCGCATGATGCGCGGCGACGCCAGGAGCTTTGCGGCGTCGCCGGGCTGGTCCGTCGGCATCGTGCTCACCGTGCCGGGCTTCCCCGAGGAGCGTCCCGGCGCCGATCCCGCGGCCGATCCGCCAATCTTCTTCCACGAACCGCCGGACAGCGCCGAGCTGCCGCACTATCATTTCTCCGACATGCGGCAAGAGGCCGGCCAATTATTTGCCCGGCGCCGCACCGGCTACGCCATGGTCGTGACCGGCATCGGCGCCACAGTGCAGCAGGCGCAGGCGCAGGCGACCGCCCGGGCTCGCAACGTCATCATCCCCGGCCTGCGCTGGCGCAACGACATCGGCGACCGCTTCCTGGCCGGCGAGGGCGCGCGGCTGGCACGGCTCGGCTGGCTGACGCCGCTGGGGATTGGCGCGTGAGTTTGGACCAGCCGATTGAGGACTGCCTGGCGGCGCGCATTTCGCCGGAGGTCGCGGTCGCGCGCCTGCTGCTGACCGGCGTCGCGACCGAGGGCATCGTGGCGGGCCTGGCGCGGCACCGCCCCAGTTTGGATGACGCGCGCTGGGCGGCGATGGTGCGGCTGGTGCAGGGCCGGGCAGCAGCACTCGACCGGCTGGCGGCTGAGGTTGCGGCGACCGGCGCCCAACACGATGCGTCCGGCGACGACGGCCTGGCACGGATCGCCGCGTTCTTCGACCGTGCCGTGGCGCACTCGCCGGAGGCCAGCGTGGCGCTGTATTCGCTCGGTGACCCGGCCATCCTGGCCCAGGCAACCGCCGAGATCGTCGCCTGGCTCGGATCGCAGCAGCTCCTGCGCGCCGACGCCGACGTGCTGGACCTGGGTTGCGGCATCGGCCGGATTTCCGCTGCCCTTTCGCCGCTGTGCCGGTCGGTGCTGGGCCTGGACGTTTCGGCCGGCATGGTCGCGGAGGCACGGCGGCGCAATGCGGCACTGGCAAACGTGCGGTTTGGCCAGACGACGGGCCGTGACCTCGATGCCCTGCCCAGCAGCGCGTTCGACCTGGTGCTGGCGATCGACAGCTTTCCCTACATCGTCCAGGCCGGGCCCGAGGCGGTTGGACGCCATGTCGGCGGCGCTGCCCGGGTGCTGCGTCCGGGCGGCGCGCTGGTGGTGCTCAACTTTTCCTATCGCGGAAACCAGGCCGCCGACCGTGCCGACGCCGCCGCGCTGGCAGCAGCGCATGGCCTAACCCTGGAACATGACGGGATCGCGCCGTTCAGCGTTTGGGACGGCACGGCCTTCGTGCTCCGCCGCTGATCCGCTGGGTTTTCTTGCTGGTGCTGCTCGCGGGTCCGGCGATGGCCCAGGACGCGCCAATACCGGACCGCGCGGCCCTGATGCAGGCGCACCGCGGCGGCACCCTGCGGCTGCTGGCCCACTCTGCCGCCGGCACGATCGACCCGCAGGTGAACTACACCGCGCAGTTCTGGCAAATTTTTTCGATGGCCTATGACGGACTGCTGGCGTTCCGCAAAGTGCCGGGCCCGCGCGGCAACGAGATCGTCGGCGACCTCGCCGAAGCCGTGCCGACGCCGAGCGACGGTGGCCTGACCTGGGTGTTCCGCTTGCGCCCCGGCATCCGCTTCTCGGACGGTGCGCCGGTCCGCGCCGGCGATGTCGCCGCATCCTTCCGCCGGCTGTTCCGCATCTCCAGTCCCACCGCCGAAAGCTTCTACGGCGCGATCGAGGGCGCAGAGGCCTGCCTGCGCAGTCCCGCCATCTGCACGTTGGACGGCGTTCAGGCCGACGACGCGGCCGGCACGGTCACCATCCGCCTCTCGCGGCCTGATCCAGAGTTCGCGATGAAGATCGCGCTGCCGCACGCCAGCGTGCTGCCGGCAAATACGCCCGATACGGACACCGGCACCGTCCCGCTGTCAGGCACTGGACCCTACTACATCGAGCACTATGACCCCGGCGACAGCCTACGCCTGGTCCGCAACCCGCACTTCCACGAATGGAGCCCCGACGCGCAGCCCGACGGCTACCCGGACGCGATCGACTACGACTTTGGGCTGGAGGACGAGGCCGAGATCACCGCCATCCAGAACAATCAGGCCGACTGGACCTTCGACGCGCCGCCGGCCGACCGGCTGGCCGAGCTCGGCGCACGCTATGCGGCCCAGGTGCATCTCAGCCCGGCCTACGCGATCTGGTTCCTGCCGCTGAACACGCGCATTGCGCCGTTCGACGACGTGCGGGTGCGCCGGGCATTGAACCTCGCGGTGGACCGGCGTGCGGCGGTAAAGCTGTTTGGCGGCGCGCGGCTGGCGACCGAGTCCTGCCAAGTGCTGCCCCCGCGCCTGCCGGGCTATGAGCCATACTGCCCGTATCCGCTGGACCTTGCCCGTGCGCAGCGGTTGGTGGCCGAGAGCGGCACGGCGGGGCAGACCGTCACCCTGGTGATCGACGACAGTCCGGTCGCCCGCGCCATCGGCACCTACATGCTGGACGTGCTGCGCGACTTGGGCTTCGTGGCAAAGCTGCGCAGCCTGTCCGGCAACGTGCAGTTCACCTACATCCAGAACACCGGCAACCGTGTGCAGGTAAGCCTCACGCCTTGGTATGCGGACTATGCCTCCGCCGGCAACTTCCTGGGCGGCATATTTGGATGTGCCGCGTTTCACCCGGGATCAGACTCCTCGCCCAACATCGCGGGGTTTTGCGACCCGGCGCTCGACGCACGGCTGCAGGCGGCGCTGGCGGACCCCAGGGGTGGGGCGGAACTCGCCGCTGTCGACCGCGCCATGACCGACGCGGCGCCGGCCGTGGTGCTGTTCAACCCGCTCTACATCGATTTCGTCTCCGCCCGCGTCGGTAATTTCGGCTACCACGAGCAGTTCCGCTGGCTCATTGACCAGTCTTGGGTGCGATGAAAGTTGGGCTCGCCGTGCTGGCCGTCATCGTTCTCTCTTGCCTCCTGGCGCCGCTCTACGCGTCGCTGGTCTCGAAAACCGACCCGTTCCGCAGCAACGTGAACGGCACGGCCTTGGGCATGGACGTGCTGGCGGAGAACACCGCCGGCCTAGGCCTGGGTGTGACGCCGATCGGGCCGACCTGGCGCGGAACCTATCTGCTCGGTGCCGACACGCAAGGCCGGGACGTGGCGGCGCGGCTGCTATACGGCGGCCGCACCTCGCTGCTGATCGCTGTATGCGCGACGGTGCTGTGCCTGCTGCTGGCGGCGGCCCTCGGCGTGCTGTCTGGATATATAGGCGGGACCGTGGACACGGTATTGGCCGGGCTGCTGGACCTGCTCTGGGCGTTCCCGGTCTATCTGCTGGCGATCTCGCTCTCGATCGTGCTCATCAGCCAGGATCTGCGCATTGGCCCCTTGCTGCTCACCGCCGACAGCCTCGCGCTGCCCATCCTGATTCTCGGCGTCGTCTATGTCCCCTACGTCGCCCGCCCGGTCCGCGCCCAGGTGCTGGCGCTGCGCGGTTCCGAGTTCATCGAGGCCGCCCAGGCCACCGGCGGCGCGCCGCTGCACATCCTGCGCCGCCACATCCTGCCGCAGATGTGGCCCAGCCTGATCGGCTTCGCGCCGGTCGTCATGGCGATGGCGCTGCTGACCGAGGCCGCGCTGTCGGTGCTGTCGATCGGCGTGCAGGCGCCGGCGGCAAGCTGGGGCACGCTGATCGCCGACGGGCAGGCGCTGATTTACACGCGGCCGATGGTCGCCATCGCGCCGGGCCTCGCGGTGCTGGCGACAGTGCTGGCGTTGAACGTGGTGGGCGAGGCCTGGCGCGCCGCCCTCGACACCCGCCGATGATCACCCGGCCATGATCACACGATTTATCCGCTCGCTCCTGGTGATATTCGGCATCAGCGTCCTGGTGTTCCTGATCTTCTTTGCCACCCCCGGCGCCGATCCGGCCGCGCGCCTGGCCGGGCGCGGCGCGTCGGGGGAGGCGCTGGCCGCGGTGCGCCATGATTATGGTTTAGATCGTCCGCTCGTTGTGCAGTACGGCATGTTGATGTACCGCCTGTTCATCGCCGGCGACCTCACTTCGCAGGTGAATCGCGGTCAACGCGTCGTGCCCGCCGTGCTGCGCGCCGCACCGGTGACCCTGTCCCTCGCCGCCGGCGCCGCGGTGATATGGCTCGCGGCTGGCCTCGCGATCGGGCTGATTGCCGCCGCGCGGGAGGGCAGCGCTTGGGACCGGGCGGTGACGGCGCTCGGCCTCATCGGCATCTCCATTCCGGTGTTCTGGCTCGGCGAGGTGGTGAACCTGCTCACCCAGAGCCGCCTGCACGACACCTGGGCGTTCCGCTGGGTGCCGCCGCTCGGCTACCAGCCGCTGCTGCAGGATCCCGCCGCATGGGCACGCGGCCTAATATTGCCCTGGATCACCCTCGCGCTGCTGTATGCCGGAGTTTATGGCCGGGTGCTGCGGTCCAGCCTGATCGAGGCGTATCGCCAGGACTACATCCGCACCGCCCGCGCCAAGGGCATCAGCGAGGCCCGGGTGCTGCTGCGCCACGCGCTGCGCAACGCGCTGGTGGCGGTGCTGGCGCTGTTCGGCCTCGATATCGGCGCGCTGATCGGCGGCGGCACCCTGCTGACCGAGGTCGTGTTCGGCCTGCGCGGCATCGGCAAGCTGACCTATGACGCCCTGCAAAACTTGGATCTGCCGGTGGTGATGGCGGCCGTGCTGTATGCGTCGTTCTTCGTCGTGCTGGCGAACGCGGCGGTGGATGCTCTGCAGGCGGCCCTCGATCCCAGGCAGCGCTAATGCCACACTGGCCCGTCACGACCCGGAGGCCGCCATGCCCGCATTAGGCCGCGCCCTGCTCGACGCCCTGCACCAGCACGGGGCGCGCGAAATCTTCGGCATCCCCGGCGACTTCGTGCTGCCGTTCTTCAAGGTGATCGAGGAAAGCAGCGTGCTGCCGTTCTACACCCTGAGCCACGAGCCCGCCGTAGGCTTCGCCGCCGACGCCGCCGCCCGTTTCCACGGCGCCATCTCGGTCGCTGTCGTCACCTGGGGCGCCGGGGCCTTCAACCTGGTGAACGCCGTCGCTGGCGCCTACGCGGAGCGCGTGCCCATTGTCGTCATCTCCGGCGCGCCCGGCGTGCATGAGCGCGCCAGCGGCTGGCGCCTGCACCACATGAGCCGCGAGATCGAGACGCAGACCCGCGTGTTCCGGGAGATCACCTGCGACCAGGCCATCCTTGAAGACCCGGCCCGCGCCCCAGCCCAGATTGCCCGCGTGCTGCGCAGCGCCCGGGAATACTCACTGCCGGTCTATATCGAGCTGCCGCGCGACCTGGTGGGCGCCGAAATCGACGCCGTGGCACCCCTGCCGCCCAGCCCCGTGCTGCCGGAGGCGCTGGAGGAGGCAGCGGCCGAAATCCTGCACCGTCTTCGCAGTGCTGCCACCCCCTGCATCATGGTAGATGTCGAGGTCCGCCGCTACGGCGTCGAGGCCCGCGTCGCCGAGCTGGCGCGGCGTCTCAGCGTCCCCGTCGTCACCACGTTCATGGGCCGCGGCTTGCTTTCGGGTCAGCGGGACGTTGTGCGCGGAACCTATTTGGGCACCGCCGGCCAGGCGGCGGTGACGGAGCTAGTCGAGGGCTCGGACGCGCTGCTGCTGCTGGGCGTGATCCTGTCCGACACCAACTTCGCCCTAAGCGAACGCCGCATCGACATGCGGCGGGCCATGCTGGCCACCAGCCGCCAGGTCCAGGTCGGCTATCACAGCACGCCCGACATCCCATTGGGAGCGCTGATTGACACCCTGCTGGCGCAGGCTGGAACGACGGAGCACGGCCGCCCGCCGGGTCCGATGCCGCCAGAGCGCTACCCCGAAGCCTTGCCGGCGGACGATGCGCCGGTCGCGCCCAGCGACATTGCAGCGGCGGTCAACGACCTGTTCGCCCAGCACGGCCCGCTGCCGATCGCGGCCGACATCGGCGACTGCCTGTTCACGGCGATGGAAATCCGCAACACCGAGCTGGTGGCGCCGGGCTACTACGCCGGCATGGGCTACGGCGTCCCGGCGGGCCTCGGCGCCTGCGTCGCGGCCGGCAGCCGTCCGCTGAGCCTGGTCGGCGACGGCGCGTTCCAGATGACCGGGTTCGAGCTCGGTAACTGCCGCCGCTACGGCTGGGACCCCATTGTGATCGTGTTCAACAACGCGTCGTGGGAGATGCTGCGGGTGTTCCAGCCCGAGAGCGCCTTCAACGACCTGGACGACTGGCGCTTCGCTGAGCTCGCGGGTCCGCTGGGCGGCGACGGCGTAAGGGTCGCAACCCGACGCGCGCTGGTGGACGCGCTGGCCCGCGCCCATGCGACGCGGGGCCGCTTTCAACTGATCGAGGTCATGCTGCCGCGCGGCCAGACCTCGGACACGCTGGCCCGCTTCGTGGCCGGCTTCAAGGCGGCCCGTGAACGGCCGGAACCGTCCTGAATGACCGATCAGCCGACCATTCCAGGGAGAACGCCCATGCTGGTCCGCAACGCAGCCGAAACCGACCTGCCCGGTATGCTCGCCATCTACAACGAAATCGTCCGCAGCTCGACCGCGGTGTACACCGAGCAGGAGGCGACGATGGAAGACCGCCGTGCTTGGCTTGAAGCACGCGTGGCCCAGGGCTACCCGGTGCTGGTCGCCACGGACCCGGCAGACGGCTCGGTGTTGGGCTACTCTACTTTCGGCGACTTCCGGCCTTGGCCTGGCTACCGGCGCACGGTGGAGCACTCCGTCTATGTGCGTGCCGATGCGCGAGGCCGCGGGCTGGGCGCAGGGTTGGTGGAGCCGCTGTTCGGATTGGCTGCGGGTCTGGGCAAGCACGTCATGGTCGCCGGCATCGACGCGGCCAATCCGGCCTCCATCCGGCTGCACGAGCGCCTCGGCTTCGAGCGAGTGGGGACCATGCGCGAAGTGGGCACCAAGTTTGGCCGCTGGCTCGACCTCGTGTTCATGCAGCGTTTCCTCGAAGTCTCGCCGCTCGCGTCGGGGCAGAACTAGGGAGACCTACAATGTATGAAGGCATCAGCCACGTCACCGTCCTCGGCACCGGCACCATCGGCGCGAGCTGGGCGGCGTATTTCCTGGCGCGCGGCCTGTCGGTCGCCGCCAGCGATCCGGCGCCGCACGCCGAGGGCTTCCTGCGCCATTTCGTCGAAAATGCCTGGCCGACCCTGGAGCGCCTGGGCCTGCATGCCGACGCCGACCCGGCCCGGCTGCGGTTCATCGCCGACCCGCTCGCCGCCGTCGAGGGCGCCGGCTGGGTGCAGGAGAACGGGCCGGAGCGCATCGACCTCAAGGTCGCGCTGTTCGAGCAGATCAGCGCCGTGCTGCAGCCTGAGATCCTGATCGCGTCCAGCAGCTCGACCCTGCTGCCCACTGCCATGCAGGCGCGGACGCACCATCCTGAGCGCCTGGTGCTGGGCCATCCGTTCAACCCGCCGCACCTGATCCCGCTGGTCGAGGTCGTGGGCGGCGAGCAGACGTCGCCCGAGGCGGTGGAGCGCGCAATACGGTTCTACGCTGCCATCGGCAAGCACCCGATCCGGCTAATGAAGGAGATGCCCGGCCACGTCAGCAACCGGCTGCAGGCGGCGATCTGGCGGGAGGCGGCCTATCTGGTCGAGCAGGGCGTCGTGAGCGTGGCGGACGTGGACGCGGCGGTCAGCCAGGGGCCTGGCCTGCGCTGGGCGATCATGGGTCCGATCATGACCTACCACTTGGGCGGCGGTGCCGGGGGGTTGCGCTATCTGATGGACCACATCGGCGTTGCCAAGCTGTGGCCGGACCTGGGCACTCCGGAGATGACGCCCGCGTTCGAACAGGCGCTGATCGACGGCGTGGTCGCGGAGGCCGACGGCAAGGCGATCCCCGAGATGGCTGCAGACCGTGACCGCAAGCTGGTCGCGATCCTGGAGGGGCTACGATGACGTTGTGTCAGCCGCCAACACCCGCCGCACCTCGGCCCGGAGCGCCGGCAGCACGTCGGTGATGAACCAGGGATTGCGGGTTTCCCAAACGCCGGTGCGCCAGCTCGGGTGCGGCAGCGGGAAATAGCGCGGCAGGTATTCGGCGAAGTTTCGCACCCGGTCAGTCATCAGCCCCGGCCCCAGCGCGTCGGCCTGCGAGTAGCTGCCGACCAGCAGCGTCAGCCGCAGCGACGGCATTGCGTCCAGCAGGCGACGGCGCCAGAGCGGCGCGCATTCCGGACGCGGCGGCCGGTCGCCGCCCTGCGGCAGGCGGCCGGGGTAGCACAGCCCCATCGGCAGGATGGCGATGCGCGCCGTGTCGTAGAACTCGTCCGGTGTCATGCCGAGCCAGGTGCGCAGCCGCACCCCCGAGGCGTCGGTCCATGGCGTGCCGCTCACATGCACCTTGGTGCCGGGCGCCTGGCTCGCGATCAGGATGGTGGCGGTCGTGGAGACGCGCAGGATGGGCCGGGGTCCCAGCGGCAATACGCTGGCGCAGTTGGTGCAGGCGCGGACCTGGGTCGCGAGTTCATCGAGCGTCGTCATCGCATCTATATAGACAGGGGCGGCTGCTTCTCACGCCCATCCGCTAAAGCCAGGCCATACTCGACCTCGGGGGTATAAACCGCCTGCTCCTTCCCCAGCCGCGAGCTGAATAGGGTAAAATGCTCGACCAGCACCGGCTGGCTGCGGAACAGGTTGTGTCCTGCGACCCAGCCGGCGATCTTCGCCTCCGGCACTCCGTCCATGCGCGCCAGCGTCACGTGCGGGATGAAGCGCCGCCGTTCCCGCTCCAGCCCAGCGCGCTGCAGGGCGGTCTCAATCTTGGTCTGCAGGTGGTCGAGCTGCGGGTTGCGCTCCACCCCGGCCCACAGGCTGTTGACCCGGCTGCCCTTCTCAAAGGTGCCGATCCCCGCGAGCTGCAGCGTAAACCCCGGCGCGCGCAGGCTCGCCAGCGCCTGGTCCACCTCCTCGGCCCGATAGCCCGGCAGCTCGCCGATGAAGCGCAGCGTGACGTGATAGTTCTCTGGCGCCACCCAGCGCGCGCCGGGCAGGCCGCCCGCCATCCAGGACAGCCGCTCCCGCAGCGAGTGCGGCAGTTCGAGCGCGACGAACAGCCGCATCACGTCCCCCGGCTGGCCGCGGCCACAAGCCGTTCCATCATCGGCAGCAGGCGCGCGACCTCCCGGCGCACGCCCTCGGGGTTGGGATGGATGTGGTCAGCCTGGTTCAGCGTCGGCTCGCCGGCGATGCCCTCCAAGAAAAACGGATCGAACAACAAGCCGGGCCGCTGCCCGAGTCGCGTGAACACCGCCTTGAACGCATCGCCGTACTCCGGACCCAGATTGGGCGCTGCCAGCATGCCGGACAGCAGCACGGGCATTCCGCGCTTCGCCAAGGCGTCCAGGATCGCGGTGAGGTTGGCCTCGGTCCCGGCAGGGTTCAGCCCGCGCAGGCCGTCATTGGCGCCCAATTCGATCAAAGCAGCGTCGGCGCCGTCCGTCAGCGCCCAGTCGAGCCGCGCCCGTCCGCCCGCCGTGGTATCCCCCGAAACGGCGGCGTCCACCAATGTGACGTCCAGCCCGCGGGCGCGCAACGCCGCCTGCATCACCGCCTGGAACCCGTCCGGCTGTGCCAGGCCGTACCCCGCCGTCAGGCTGTCGCCCAGCACGAGGATGCGGATCGTGCGGGCCTGCGCCGGCGCTCCGGTCAAAAAAACCAGCATCGCGAGCACAACGACGTTGGTCAGCCAGCGACGCGGGCCATATGGCGGTATCATGGACATATCGATGGCTCACCCTGCCTCTGCGCCCCTGGTGCGGGTGCGGGACCTGCGGCTGACCGTGCCCTCGACGGCCGGGCCGGTCAATATTCTGGGTGGACCGGGCCACGCAATTGGTCTCGATATCGAGGCCGGCGAGGCCGTGGGCCTCGTTGGGCCCTCCGGCTCCGGCAAGACCAGCCTGCTGATGGTGCTGGCGGGGCTTGAGCAGGCGACCAGCGGCAGCGTGCTGGTGGCCGGCCAGGAGCTCACGCGACTCGATGAGGACGCATTGGCGCGCTTCCGCCGCGACAACGTCGGCATCGTGTTCCAGTCCTTCCACCTGATCCCGACCATGACGGCGCTCGAGAACGTCTCGGTGCCGCTCGAGCTGGCCGGGGTGCGGGACGCCGAGGCCCGCGCCGCCAAGAGCCTGGCATCCGTCGGGCTGGCGCATCGCCTGACGCATCTGCCGGGTCAGCTTTCCGGCGGCGAGCAGCAGCGTGTGGCGCTGGCCCGTGCCTTTGCGCCGGGTCCACGCCTGCTGCTGGCGGACGAGCCGACCGGCAACCTCGACGTGGCGACGGGGCGGACGGTGATGGACCTGCTGTTCGGCATGCAGGCCGATGCGGGCACCACTTTGCTGCTGATCACCCACGACCCGGCGCTCGCCGACCGCTGCGACCGCCGCATCCGCATCGCCGACGGCCGCGTGGGCGTGCCCGCTTGATTGCGCTGCGGTTTGCCCGGCGCGAGCTGCGCGGCGGGGTGCGCGGCCTGCGCATCGTGCTGGCGTGCCTGGCGCTCGGTGTCGGCGCCATCGCGGCCGTCGGCAGCCTGCGCGAGGGCATCGAGCGCGGCCTTGCGACCGAGGGCCGCCGCATACTGGGCGGCGACCTCGAAATCCAGTCCGGGGCTCAAGGGCTGCCGGACAGTTTGCGCGATTGGCTGCGTGCCCGCGGAGGTCAGGTCTCGGACGTCGTCCAGATGCGCTCGATGCTGGTCGCATCGGGCCCAGATGGCGCAACCGGCGAGCGCCAGCTTGTCGAGCTGAAGGCGGTTGACGGCACCTATCCTTTGGTCGGCGCCGCCGTGGTCTCTTCCGGCACATTGCAGGACGCGTTGGCCGAGCGGGACGGGGTGGCTGGCCTGGTCGCGGAACAGGTCGTGCTGGACCGGCTCGGCGTGCAGCCGGGCGCGATGCTGCGGGTGGGCCGCAGCACGATGCAGCTACGCGGCGTGCTGTTGACCGAGCCTGACCGGGTTGCGACGCCCACCATCCTCGGCCCGCGGGCGATGATCGCAGCCGCGGCGCTGCCGGCGACCGAGCTGGTGCAGCCAGGCTCGCTGCTGAACTACGACCTGCGCGTCGTGCTGCCGCCGGGCACAGACCCGCTCGCCACCACCGCAGCGCTCCGGGCGGCTTTCCCCGATCAGGGCTGGCGCATCCGCAATGCGTCGGAAGCTGCGCCGGGCGTCGCGCGTTTCATCGATCAGACCAGCCTGTTCATGACGCTGGTCGGCCTGACCGCGCTGCTGGTCGGCGGCATCGGCGTCGCGACAGGCGTGCGGGCGTGGCTGGAGGCGCGGGCGCGCACCATCGCCACCTTGCGGTGCCTTGGCGCATCGACCCGGACCATCTTCACCGTGTTCCTTATCCAGATCTTGGCGTTGTCGGCCGTCGGCGTCCTTATCGGCGTGGCGGTCGGCGCCGTACTGCCGGTCGTCGCCGTTCGGCTGCTTGGGGATACGCTGCCGGTGTCGCCGCAGGCCGGGTTGTATCCGCGCTCTTTGGCCTTGGCGGCGACGTATGGCCTGCTGACCGCCGGCGCGTTTGCGTTATGGCCGCTGGCCCGGGCCTCGCAAATCCCCGGGGTGGCGCTGTTCCGCGATGCCCTGCTGCCGGTGCATATGCGGGCCCGGCCTTGGCTGCTGCTGACCCAGGCCGCGCTGATCGCAGCCTTGGTTGGGCTGACCGTCGCGGCCTCCCCGGAACGCGGTTTCGCGCTGTGGTTCTGCGGCGGGGCCTTGGCGACCTTGCTGCTGTTCCGCATCGGCGGTAGCGCATTGATGGCCTTGGCACGCCGTGCGCCGCGACTTTCGGCGCCCTGGGCACGGCTCGGGATCGCCAACCTCTATCGCCCCGGCGCCGCCACGCCGCTGATGCTGGTCTCGCTCGGCCTCGGCCTCTCCACCCTGGCCGCCGTCGCGCTGATCCAGGGCAACATCCGCAACCAGGTCCTGGAGCAACTGCCGGCCAACGCGCCGACCTTCTACTTTATCGACATCCAGAACGACCAGCTCGACCGCTTCCAGCAGGTGCTGCACGCCCAACCGGGTGTCGGCGCCATCGCCGAGGTGCCAAGCCTACGCGCCCGGCTCGTTGCGGTGAACGGCGTGCCGGCCGAGCAGGTCCACGCGACACCCGACACGCAATGGGCGCTGCGCGGCGACCGCGGCCTGACCTATAGCCGCACGGTCCCCGAGGGCTCGCGCCTGGTTGCCGGCGAGTGGTGGCCGACGGACTATGCCGGACCGCCGCTGGTGTCGTTCGACGCTGGGCTGGCGCATGGCTGGGGCGTTGGGATCGGCGACACGCTGCGGGTCAACGTGCTGGGCCGCGACATCGACCTGCGCATCGCCAATTTGCGGGACATCGCTTGGCGGTCGCTGTCGATCAATTTTACCATGGTCGCCTCGCCGGGGCTGCTGGAGCAGGCGCCGCACACGCACATCGCGACGGTCCGGGCGGCGGCGGCGAATGAGAGCGCCATCCTGCGCGCAGTGACCGACGCGCTGCCGAACGTGTCTGGCATCCGGGTTGCCGACGTGCTGGGCGCGGTGGCGTCGCTCGTGGGCAAGATCGCGGCGGCGCTGGCGGCGACCGGATCGGTCACGCTGGCGTCGGGTGCGCTGGTGCTGATGGGCGCTGTTGCGGCCGGACAGCGGCGGCGCATGGCGGAGGCGGTGGTGCTGAAGACGCTCGGCGCCACGCGCCAGCAGATCCGGTCGGCGTGGCTGGTGGAGTTCGGTGTGATCGGCGCCGCGGCGGGGTTGATCGCGGCCATGGTCGGGACCTTGGCGAGTTGGGGGGTCGTGCGCTTCCTGATGCGGGCGGACTGGGTCTTCCTGCCGGGTATCTTGGCCACGACGATTCTGGGATGTGTCGCGCTGATGCTGGCGTTCGGCTATGCTGGCACTGCGTCCGCATTACGGGCCCGGGCTGCGCCGTTTTTGCGAAACGAGTAACACGCCGCATAAAATACCGAACTCTCGATTCCGCTTGATCCAGAATTGGTTTCAACCAACATACGCGGCACGGGCAGTCACGCCCACTTTGAGGAAAGAGGAACATGGCTTTCATCCCCGACTCTCGAACCTACGCGCCCAGCGCGACCGCGGATACCGCGGTACTCGACGCCGGGCTGCGCGCTTACATGCTGCGCGTTTACAACTGGATGTCCTCGGGCCTGCTGCTGACCGGCATCGTTGCCTATGGTATCGCGAATACCAGCCTGATCGAGCTGTTCTATCGTCAGGTCGCGACGCCGCGCGGCATCGCGATCCAGCCGACCATCCTGGGCTATGCGGCGATCTTTGCGCCGCTGGTGTTCACGATGGTGCTGAGCTTTGGCGTCAACCGGCTCTCCCGCTCGGCGACCCAGGCGTTGTTTTGGGCCTTTGCTGCCGCGATGGGCGCGTCGATCGCCAACATTTTCCTGATCTACAGCGGGGCCAGCATCGCCCGGGTGTTCTTCGTGACATCCGCCACGTTCGGCGCAATGAGCCTGTATGGCTACACGACGAAGTCCGACCTGACCAAGATGGGCAGCTTCCTGTTCATGGGCCTGATCGGCATCATCATCGCGTCGCTGGTCAACATGTTCATCGGCAGCACCATGCTGCAGTTCGCCATCAGCGTCATCGGCGTCTTGGTCTTCGTTGGCCTGACCGCCTATGACACCCAGCGGATCAAGAACGACTATCAGCAGTATGCCTACGCCGAGGGCACGGACGGCGCCGCCAAGCGCAGCGTGTTCGACGCACTGAGCCTGTACCTGAACTTCATCAACCTATTCATGATCATGCTGCAGCTGTTTGGCAACCGCAACAGCAACAACTAAAACGTCTATTCCATAATAAAGGCCCGGGGGAGCGATCCTCCGGGCCTTTTTCTTTACGCGGCTATTGGGTTGTGAACCAGCGGCTTACTCCGCTTCGGTAGCCACCTCAGCCTCGATCTCGGCCTCACCATCCACCTCAACCTCGGCTCCGTCGGCATCTATCTCAACGGCCGCACCCTTGACGATGGCCTTCAGCTTCTCGGCAAGCTTCATCGCCGCCGTCGCTTTGTCGGTGCCATCCAGCGCGCCCATCTCGGCCGCCAGCCGGTCCATCGCCGCCTCATAGATCTGCCGCTCACTGAAGCTCTGATCCGGCTGCCCGGCATTGCGATGCAGGTCGCGCACCACCTCCGCAATCTGCAGCGGGTCGCCGGAGTTGATCTTTTGCTCATACTCCTGTGCCCGCCGCGACCACATGGTGCGCTTGATCCGCGCCCGGCCCTTAAGCAGGTCCAGCGCCTTGTCGAACATTTCCCGTGTCGCCAGCTTGCGCAAGCCCGCGGTCCGCGCTTTCGCGACCGGCACCCGCAGCGTCATGCGGTTCTCTTCGAAGGTGATATGGATCAGTTCCAGTTTGTGGCCTGCGATCTCCTCCGTCGCGATCCGCTCGACCTTGCCGACGCCGTGGGTCGGATAGACGACGTAGTCGCCCTCAACGAAGTCCTCCTTGGCGGCCATGGCGCGCGGGACGATCTGCGGACGGCCATGCATGCCGGGCATATGCCCCGGCATCTTGGGCGGTGAGCGGAACGGCGGCTCAATCGTCTCCGGCGCAGGCTTGGCCACGGCGGGCGGCGCTTCAGTCACCGCAGTGGTCTCAGGCGCGACTTCGTTTTCCGGCACGAGGACATCCCCGTCGATTGCTGCGTCTTTAGCTGCTGCGGTCTTGGTCGCCACGTGAGATACTCCTGGCCTGCGAAGCTGCAAGCGCCTACTGAATGGACTGTGCAACGGTATATGGTCGGCCCGGATCATGGGCCGATACTGATCAAACGCTTTCGATCACCGTTCTACCGAACATAGCACATTTTTCAGCCGCCGTCATCGCGGCTGACACAGCGCTTCCAATCAGGGTTTGCCTGGCGCCGCGGAAAACAGCGCTTCCTTGTCCGGTTTGTCCTTCCACTCATCCGCGTCCGCCGGCGGCTCGCCCTTGCGCACGATGTTCGGCCATTCGAGCGAAAAAATGCGGTTGCGCTCAGCCCAGGCCGCCGCGCGGTCGTCGCTGTCCGGCACGATCGCCTCGGCCGGGCACTCAGGCTCGCACACGCCGCAATCGATGCACTCGTCGGGATGGATCATCAGCATATTCTCGCCGACGTAGAAGCAGTCAACGGGACAAACCTCCACGCAATCCATGTACTTGCACTTGATGCAATTTTCGGTGACCACGTAGGTCATCGTCAGCCCCTTCCAATCCCGGGACACCACTGTCCGCAGGTTTCGCCGTTAAGTGGGGCGATATGCGGAGCTTTCACCCCGGGCGCAAGCGGCCCCGGGACATATCAGGGTCCGTCGGCGATCTCCTCGTATAACGCCTGTGCCTCTGGCGCCGGGCCGCGCCGGGCCGCCAGAGCCAGCACTCGGACGACGCGCACGTCCTGCCGCAGCGGCAGCGTCAGGATGTCGCCGGGCCGCAGCCGGGCGTGCGGCTTGTCGGTCACTTGCCGGTTGATCCGCACCAAGCCGCCGGCAACAAGGCGGGCGCAGTCGGACCGCGCCTTCATGAAGCGCGCGCACCACAGCCACTTGTCGAGGCGCTGCCAAGCCCGGTCCTCGCCAGCCGCCTCGCTCAACGCCGCAGGGCCACCAATGCCGCGAACGGCCCATCGGCCAAGCGCGGGGCAGGGGGGAGGGCGACCGGGGCCGTTTGGTCGCGCCGTCGCCCCGGCAGCATCATCGGCGGGGAGGGCGGGCCATATTGGTCTGCCGCCAGCCCGGCGCCCGGAGCCAGCCGCACGCCCAACGCCCGCAGCGCCGCTGGTACAGCGTCGGCCCGGATCCCCAGGCGGGACGCCAGCCCATCGGGGACCACAGCCGCTCGGGTCCGCGTGGCATAGGCCAGCTCGGCCGCAATGCGTTCCGCCACATCCAGCCGCAGCAGCGCCGGGCCAGCCGGCAACCAGCCCATCGCGGCAGCAAAACCCGCCGGCCACTCCGGCACCGGCACCGGCACCGACACTAGGCCCGGCGCCGGCAATGCCGGGGTCGGGACCCGCGCCCGGATCGCCCAAAGCGTCGCACGCGTCGCCTGCGCCCGCGGCTTCAGCATTG
This sequence comes from uncultured Alphaproteobacteria bacterium, assembly GCA_963850595.1. Taxonomy (GTDB): domain Bacteria; phylum Pseudomonadota; class Alphaproteobacteria; order Acetobacterales; family Acetobacteraceae; genus CAHJXG01. The sequence goes on from CAWKLS010000002.1 coordinate 1,166,617, forward strand.
CCGGCAGGAACAGCGCAAACCGCCCAGCGCGCACGCCCAATGCCTTCAGCCGGCCGCGCAACGCCGGCGCGATGTCGTGCTCGGTGTAGCCCGGCACGACGCCGCCGGCCTCGACGATCCGGTGCAGCGGCCCACGCAGCGCCGAGTCTTGCCTGGCCGCGGCCTCGGCAGCGAATAGCGGCGCTAGGTCCCGGGCGATGAAGCCGGTCACCCAGCGGACCAGCCGCACCCGCACCCGCTCCCGCTGCGGCCCATCCAGGAACTCGCTGTCCAGCACCTCGACCATCGGGCGGAGCAGGCTGGCGCCGGGACGCAGGCGTGCGACCGGCACGCCGTTCCAAACGAGCTTGTGATCCGGCGACAGCGACAGGGTGGCATCGTCCGCCGCCTCCAGCTCCGCGACCTGGCGCGGCATCCACTCGCGCAGCGCCCGGCGGGCGGCGCGCAGCACCAGGCGCTTCTCCTGTCCCTCGGCCAGCGGGTCCGGCAGGAAAATAAAGCCGCCGACATGGCCGACAGAATGCCCCTCGACCACAACCTCGCCCCGCGCAGTCACGGCAGACAGCAGTTCCTCGCCGTCGATCTCCTCCAGCCGGCGCATCAGATGGGCGGCGCGGCGGTCCACGAACCGCGTCGTCAGCCGCTCATGCAGCGCGTCCGACAGCAGGTCCTCGACCTTCCGCGTGCGCGCCTGCCAGGTGGGCGCGTCGCGCACCCAGTCGGACCGGGCGGCGATGTAGGCCCAAATGCGCACGCCAGACAGCCGCTGCATCAGCGTGTCGATATCGCCCTCGGTGCGGGCCAGCCCAGCGATGCCGCCCTCCAGCCAGTCGGTCGGGATGGTGCCCTCGCGAGCCAAATGGCCGAAAATACGGGCGCACAGCCGGGTGTGGGTGTCGTCCGCCAGCTTGCGGAAATCTGGGATCTGGCAGGTCTCCCACAGCAGCCGCACCATGCGCCGACCACGCGCCATCGACCGGACCTCATCCTCGCGCGAAAGGGCCTCCAGGGTCTCGAGGTCGGTTGCGTCGGGGCCGCGCACCAGCCCAGGACGCGGCGGCGCTGCGGTCAATGTGGCGAGCAAGCTATCCAGCGACGTGAAGTCGAGCGTGGCATTTCGAAAGTAGAGCTGCTCCAGCGGCTCGAACTCATGACCCTCCACCGCGCGGACCAGGTCGTCGTCGAGCGGCGGGCAGGTCGCGGTGGTGCCGAAGGTGCCGTCCCGCATGCCGCGCCCGGCCCGCCCGGCGATCTGCGCGATCTCCGACGCGGTCAGCCGGCGCGGGCGGTGGCCGTCGAACTTGCTCAGGCGGGCAAAGGCGACGTGGTCCACGTCCATGTTCAGCCCCATGCCGATCGCGTCGGTGGCGACCAGGAAATCGACCTCCTTGTTCTGATAAAGCTGCACCTGGGCGTTGCGGGTGCGGGGCGACAGCCGGCCCATCACCACGGCGCAGCCGCCACGGCGGCGGCGGATCAGCTCGGCGATCGCATAGACCTCTCCGGCGCTGAAGGCGACGACGGCGCTGCGCGGCGGCAGGCGCACCAGCTTGGCGGGGCCGGCGTAGGTCAATTGCGACAAGCGGGGCCGGGTCTCGATCTCGGCCTGCGGCACCAGGCGCTGCAACAGGGGGCGGATGGTCTCGGCGCCAAGGAACATGGTCTCCACCAGGCCACGGGCGTGCAGCAAGCGCTCGGTGAACACGTGGCCGCGGTCAGGGTCGGCGCAGAGCTGGATCTCGTCCACGGCGACGAACTCGGCGGCGCGGTCGAGCGGCATGGCCTCGACGGTGCACGAATACCAGCGCGCGCCGGGCGGCACGATCTTTTCCTCGCCGGTGATGAGCGCCACGAACTTGGCACCCTTCTTCGCCACCATGCGATCATAGTTCTCGCGCGCGAGTAGGCGCAGCGGAAAGCCGATGATCCCCGAGGAGTGCGCGAGCAGGCGCTCGATGGCAAGATGGGTCTTACCGGTGTTGGTGGGCCCGAGGACCGCCTTGACCCGGGAGGGGAAGCCCGACATGCGGGGATGGTTGGGCCTCCGCCGATAGATTGCAAGCCGGAGTCTTACGGACAGCGTGCCGGCCGCGCTGGATCTGACTTGCCCATCCGCGCAGCGACGCGAGATATTGACGGACATCGTTGCAAATCGGCGCATGGCTGAAGGATTGAGGGATGTTCGACCGCGACCTGGATTGCTTCGCCGACGTCGGCGCCTCGCATGCGGCACCGTTTCCGGTTTGGTCGGTGCGACCGGACGGCCTGGCTGCAAGGCTGGCAGCACTGGAACCGGCGCAGGCCGCGTTTTTACAGGCGGGCGGCTTTGCGGCGACGCCCGGTCAGCTGGCGTTGCTGCCGGGAGCGGATGGCCTTGCGGGCGCGCTGCTGGGTCTTGGCGACGACCGGACGCCCTTCGCGCATGGCGGCCTGCCGGCGATGCTGCCAAAGAACGCAGTCGTGCGGTTGGAGCCCGGCGACTTCGACATGGACGCGGCGGCGCTGGGCTTCTGCCTCGGCGCGTACCAATACGCGGCCTACGCGGCGCCGCAGCGGACCATGGCGAAGCTGTTCATGCCGGATGGCGCCGACGCCGCGCGGTCTGCCGCCCGCGCGACCTGGCTCGTGCGGGACCTGATTAATACGCCCGCCAATGATCTTGGTCCCGCCGAGCTTGCCGACGCGACCCAGGCGCTGGGCGCGGCATTCGGTGCGGCGGTGCAGGTCGTGGACGGCGAACGGCTGGCGGCCGAGTATCCGGCGATCGCCGCGGTCGGGCGCGGGTCGGTGCGTCCGCCCGTGATGGCCGGTTTCCATTGGCAGGGCAGCGCCGCCGGGCCGGATGCGCCGTTGGTGTCGCTGTGCGGCAAGGGGGTGTGCTTCGATAGCGGGGGCTACGACCTGAAGCCGTCGGCCGGCATGCTGCGGATGAAGAAGGACATGGGCGGCGCGGCGCTGATGCTTGGCCTCGCGCGGATGGTGATGCAGGCGGATCTGCCGGTGCGGCTCGCCGTACGCATCGGCTGCGTTGAGAACATGGTGTCCGGCGCGGCGATGCGGCCGCTCGACGTGCTGCGGACCCGGCGCGGGCTGACCGTCGAGGTCGGCAACACCGACGCCGAGGGACGCCTGGTGCTTTGCGACCTGCTGTCCGAGGCGTCGGACGAGCATCCCGCGCTGCTGCTCGACGCGGCGACCCTGACCGGGGCGGCCCGGGCGGCGCTGGGCCCGGACCTGCCGGCGTTGTTCGCGCCGCATACCGCGGAGGGCGACCGGGTGGCCGACACCCTGCTGGCCGAGGGCCTGGCCTGCGCCGACCCCCTATGGCGCTTGCCGCTCTGGGCGGGCTACGACGCCTGGCTAAGCAGTCCGGTGGCAGATTTGAGCAATGTGTCGGCGAAACCCACGGCGGGCGCGATTACCGCGGCGCTGTTTCTGCAGCGTTTCGTTGCGCCGGGAACAGCGTGGGCGCACCTCGACACCTACGCCTGGAATGATCAGACCCGGCCTGGGCGGCCGGAGGGCGGCGAGGCGCTGGGCCTTCGCGCGCTGTTTTTGGCTGTCGGAGCATTAAATGATGTTAACAAAGCCGATTAAATGGGCGAATGACTGTCCTGTGATCGTTTTAAGCGCGGGAATTGTTGCACACCACTGTTAACGATCCGTAGTGTCACCAATTGAAATCGAATCGGTGAGCGTCGGCATACCGAAACGTCATTTTTCCGACGAATGTTGCTTGGGCGAGGAATAGCCCCGTTACAGAAAGGACCTAAAGCCGTGGCAGCCAATCAGTCTTCCGACCAGTCCGTCGGCATCCTCCGTGACACCATCGTTGCTCTGGTGCGACGCGATGGCCCTGACCTCTCAGCGCGACAGCTCGGGGTTTTCCTAACCTGCTATCTGCAGGACGGCGCCCATACCGTGCGTGGCCTGGCCTCGGATCTGAATGTGTCCAAGCCGGCGATCACCCGCGCACTCGACCGGCTCGGCGAGCTTGATCTGGCGCGGCGCAAGGTCGATCCGATGGATCGCCGCAGCGTGCTGGTGCAGCGGACGCTCAAGGGCCAGGCATTCCTGCGCGACTTGCGTGGCATTATGGTCGAGGCGACGGCGAGTGCAAAAAAGCCGGCGGCAGCGAGCGGCGGCGCGCACGAGTCTCCCCGCAAGGTTCAGGCCGTCTGAACTTCGCCGAACGGGTTGGCCCGACGAAGAGGTGTAAAAAGGAGCGGCTTGCCTTAACCGCCCTTGACACCGCCTGCGGTCAATCCGGCTACGATTTCTTTCTGCATCAGCAGCGTTAAAATGAGGACTGGCAGAGTAACCATCAACGCCGCCGCTGCCAGCGGACCCCAACTCACCTGTTCGAATGTTAGGACGTTATACACTGCAACTGGCAGCGTCCGTGTCTCGCGACCCGCTAATACAATGCCAAAAATAAAGTTATTCCAACTAAAGATGAAAGCAAGGATCGTTGCGACGGTGATGCCGGGCCGGGCTAGCGGCAACGCTACGTAACGAAACGCTTGCCAAATGGTCGCGCCGTCAACCAGGGCCGCTTCCTCCAGTTCTGGCGGCAAGCCTTCAAAGAAACCGATCATGATCCAGACCACGATCGGAACCGTAATAACCAAATGCGTGATCACGATCGGCATCAGCGTTCCGGTCATCTCAAGCCATTGAAACAGCAAGAACAATGGAATTAGGTAGGACAGCCCCGGCGTGATGCGGGCAATCAGGATGAGCAGAGCTGCCCGGGTCGCGCGTGCCTTCGCGATGCCATATCCCGCGGGAACTCCGATCAACAGCGCAGCACCGGTGGCGCTGAACGAAACGATGACTGAGTTCAGAGTGTATTGCAGAAAGTCGTTCTTACGAAATACGTCGGCGAAGTTGGCGAGCGTCGGCGGGTCCGGGATGAACACCGGCGGGAAGGCCGTGTTGTCCACCTCGTTTTTCAGCGACAGCGACAGCATCCACAAAAATACCAGCAGGGCCGGGGACACCAAGACGAACACGGTGAGGTAGAGGCCGACACGACCCAGCATCCGGCGTACTCGGCGACGGCCCGGCGTAGAGCGCCGCCTCGAAATGGTGGCCAGGCTCAAGACAGTGCCTCCCGCTGGCGGAAGTGCAGCAAGAGCATGGTGACCAAAAGAATCAGCACAAAGAACACCACAACTACCGCGGAGGCATAGCCCATGTCATAGAAGCTGAACGCCTCCAGGTAGAGCAAGATGTTCAGTGTTTCGCTCGCAGTGCCCGGTCCGCCATTGCTGATGACGAAGATCGTGTCAAAAGCCTTCAGCGCGTCGATGCCGCGGATCACGGCCGCCACCATGATGAATGGCCAGACCAGGGGCAGCGTCACGTGCCGGAACACCTGCCAAATGTTGGCGCCGTCCAGCACCGCCGCTTCATAGGGATCGGTCGGCAGGCTGGCGAGGCCGCCCAGCACGATCAGCATCACCAGCGGCGTCCATTGCCAGGTCTCAACCATCACGAGCGTCGGAATGACCGTGCCGCTCTCATAAACCCAGGCGCTCGGCGGCAGTCCGACGCTGCTGAGCAGGTAGTTGAGCACGCCGAGCTGCGGATGGAACATCATGGTCCAGACCAGCGCGATGGCGACCGGGGTGGCCATCATCGGCATGATGAACAGCGTGCGCGCCAGGCCGCGGCCGGGGAAGTTGCGGTGGAACACTACGGCCGCCGCGACACCCAGGATCATTGGCAGGATCACCGCCAGCGCAGTGAAATACAGCGTTCGCAGCACGGCCCAGCCAAACCGCTCGTCGGTCAGCATCCGGCCGTAGTTCTGCAGCCCGACGAAAGTGCGGTCGCCGCCGATGTGCCAGTCGTGCACTGACATGAACAGGGTGAACAGCCAGGGAAACAGGATGACGGCGAACACGACGACGCCGGCCGGCACGATGAACGGCCAGTATTGCCGGGCATAGTTACGCCGCCGTGCCACTTTCGCAACCGTGCGTGACCCAGCGCTCAGCGTCGTTCCCATCGTTCCCCCGATGCACCCTGGATTTGGCCCAGGGCATTCCGGTCAGACTACAGCGTGTCGCTCGGGACAGCGAAAGCGTTAAGTTTCACGATGCGGACAGATGGACCGAGCGTCACGGTGTCAGCGCCCGGTGGAACGCCCGCCCTGCGACGGAAAGAACACGTTATCCACGCTGCAGGTATCGAGGCCGCGCCGCTGCTCCGCTTGGCCATTCGCATAGACGACGCGGACGTCATAGACGCAATTGCCGTCGGCTGGCAGGCGAACGGGTCCCGTCTGACCCGGCGGCACCGGGCGACCGCCGATCCGGTTCTGGCCCCAGGTCGGGGTGCCAGCCTTGGTGGCATAGACCTCGTTGATCGCATTGGATGCGCGGTTCACGACATTGAACGACGGGTTCGGCGCCTGGGCAGCGGCCAAAGTGACGGCGAGCCCAGCGATGAGGGAGCCAAGCCAAAACCGTCGCAGCATGATCGTTCGTCCCTCTACCAGCGGCCCAGCAACGCCCGGCGCGCGCGAAAGGTCACGAATGCCGCCCAGGCAAGCTGCGGCGGCAGCACCAGCAGCACCGGCAAGGGCTTCGCCGATCCCTGCGCTGCGACGAACAGCCAGCAGCACATCCCGCCCCACAGCACGAACCCCCAATGCAGCAGGGTGATCATCGCGGCATTCATGCCAGACCGATGCGCGACCTGATAGAGGTGGCTGCGATGCGGCTGGGTCAGGCGGTCGCCGGCCAGCGCCCGGCGCGCCAGCGTGAACGCGACGTCGAACAGCACGCCGAACAGCAGCATCGGCACCAGCAGCACCGAGAGATCAACTCCCTGGAAGCGTCCCGCCGCCACCGCAAGCACCGCAAGCACGAAGCCGCAGAACTGGCTGCCGACGTCGCCCATGAAGATGCGGGCGTGCGGGAAGTTGAACGGCAAGAAGCCGAACAGCCCGGCCGCCAGCAGCAGCGACGCGAAATAGACGAACCATCCGCCGTACGCCGCCGCAATCGCCGCCAGCACGAGGCAGGCCAACGCCGACACGCCGGAGGCCAGGCCGTTGAGCCCGTCGATGAAATTCACCGCGTTGGTCGCGAACAGGATCCAGGCGAGCGTCAACGGCGCCGCCGCCCACCCGAGCTCGACCGACCCCCACCAAGGCAGATGCAGCTCGGCAACGACCAGGCCGCTGCCCACCGCGAGCGCGGCGGCACCCAGTTGAGCCGTAAACTTGACGGTGAACGGCCAGTCCAGCACGTCGTCGAGGAACGCCACGACCGCGATGGCGCTGGCGGCCAGGATCACGCCGCGGAAATACGGGTCGGCCAGGCGGGAGAACTCGGCATACCGATACAGCACGGCGATGCCCACCAGGAAGGCCGCGACGACCCCGACGCCACCGCCCTTCGGCACCACCCGCGTATGCGCCTTGCGCGCGTCGGGGCGGTCCGCCGGGCCGAGGCCGATCATCACCCGCACCAGCCCCGCCGACAGCAGCGCTAGGGCAGCGGTGAACAGCAGGTGCTTCAGCACGGCGTCTGTGGTCAAACGGGACTTCCGGGAGGGGGGACTGCTAAGCGGCGCGGGGTGGGCTATAGGGTCCGAACGATGCCATCGCAACGCTCGGTCAACCGCATCCTGCTGAACGTCGCGTTGGACGGCGTGCTCGCCGCCGTGGCGACGCTGCTCGCGCGCTACATCGCCGATCCCGGCGGTGGGCTGCTGCACCCGCTATGGTTCCTCGCCGGCGGCGCGATCACCCTGCTGGTGGCCGGCCTGCCCTTCCGCATGCCGCAGCAATACTGGCGGTTCGCCGGGATCGAGGACCTGCTGGGCCTGGTGGGCAGCAGCGTCGTCAGCGCCGCGCTGTTTGCACTGCTGCTGCGCGTTTCGGGCTTTCCGCTGCCGACGCCGACCTTCCCGGTCGTGCACGCGCTGACGCTGATTGTGGCGCTCGGCACGCCGCGGGTCGTTTATCGGCTGCGCCTGGCCCGGCGGGCAGGGCGGGAAGGGGCGGACGCCCAGTCCGTGCTGCTGGTCGGCGCCGGCGATGGTGCGGACCTGTTCATGCGGGCGCTGGAATACGGCGAGGGCCGCGCCGCCTTCCGCATCGTCGGGCTGCTGTCGATGCGGGAGGGCCAGACCGGCCGCCGCATCCACGGGCACACGATCCTCGGGTCCATCAGCCAGACCACCGCCGTCCTGGCCCGGCTGCGCGCCGAGGGCCGGCTGCCATCCGCCCTGGTCGTCACCCAACCCGCGCTGTCCGGCGCACCGCTCGCTGCATTATTGGCCCAGGCGGATGTCGAGGGCGTGCCGGTCCGCCGAGTCCCGCGTCCGACCGCGCTGCAGACGGCGGCGGAGGGCGGCGGCACGCTGGAATTGGCGCCAGTCGCGATCGAGGACTTGCTGAACCGCCCGCAGGTGCCGCTCGACCGCGACGGCATGGCGCGGCTGGTGCACGGCCGCCGGGTGCTGGTGACCGGCGCCGGCGGCACCATCGGGTCGGAGCTGGCGCGGCAGCTGGCGGCGCTGGGGCCGGACCGCCTGACGCTGCTGGACAACGGCGAATACGCGCTGTGGCAGATCGACCAGGAACTTCACGAGGCGCATCCCGGGGTGCCGCGGGAGACCGTCATCGCCGATATCCGCGACGAGCCGCGTATCCGCGCGGTGTTCGACCGGGTGCGGCCCGAGCTGGTGTTCCACGCGGCGGCACTCAAGCACGTGCCGATGGTGGAGGCGAACCCGTTGGAGGGCCTGCTGACCAACGCCCTGGGCACGCGGCATGTGGCGGAGGCCGCGCGTGCCGCCGGGGCAAACGCCATGGTGTTCATCTCGACCGACAAGGCGGTGAACCCGAGCAGCGTCATGGGCGCCAGCAAACGGCTGGCCGAGATGTATTGCCAAGCGCTGGACGTGGCGGCGCGGCGCGGCGGCCGGCATGCGCTGCGTCACCGTACGCTTCGGCAATGTGCTGGGCAGCACCGGCTCCGTCGTGCCGCTGTTCCGCCATCAGCTCGAGCGCGGCGGCCCGCTGACGGTCACCCATCCCGACATGCAGCGCTATTTCATGACGGTGCGGGAGGCGGTGGGGCTGGTGCTGCAGGCAAGCGTGCTCGGCATGGCCGACATCACCCTGCCGACCGGCGCGCAGGGCGGCATCTTCGTGTTCGACATGGGCGAGCCGGTGCGCATCGTCGATCTGGCGCGGCAGATGATCCGGCTCGCCGGCCTGCATCCGGCCGAGGACGGACCCGAGCCCGGCCGCATCCAGATCCGCTTCACCGGCCTTCGTCCCGGCGAGAAGCTATTTGAAGAGCTGTTTCATGGCAGCGAGCCGCCGGTCCCGACCGGGCATCCCGGCCTGCTTATGGCGGCGCCTCGCACGGCTGACCCGGCCATCGTCGGCCGCGCCATCGACGAGATCGCCGCCGCTTGCCGGGCCGGTCAGGTCGGCTTGGCGCTGACGCTGCTCGGCCGCATGATCCCGGAATTCGAGCATAATGCGGAGGGCGCCCCGGGGCGGGCGCTGCTGCCTGGAGAATGAAGTGAACCGGCCAATCCCATTTCTCGACCTCAAGGCACAGCAGGCCCGCATCGCCGACCGGCTCCGCCCGCGGCTGGACGCCGTGCTGGCGCATTGCCAGTTCGTGCTGGGGCCGGAGGTCGCGGAGTTGGAGGGCAGGCTCGCGGCCTACTGCGGAGCACGGCACTGCGTCGGCGTCAGCTCCGGCACCGACGCGCTGCAGATCGCCATGATGGCGGAGGGGATCGGACCCGGCGACGCCGTGTTCCTGCCGGCGTTCACCTATACCGCGACCGCCGAGGTGCCGCTGGTGCTCGGCGCGACGCCGGTGTTCGTGGACGTCGATCCCCGGACCTTTCAGATCGACACAGCGCATCTTGCTGCCCGCATCGCCGAGGTCCGCGCTGCCGGCCGGCTGCGCCCGCGCGCGCTGGTTGGGGTGGACCTGTTCGGTCAGCCCGCCGACTGGCCTGCGCTGAACCGCATCGCCGCGTCGCGAAAGCCTGTTTACCCTCGACGACTGCGCGCAGAGCTTCGGCGCCGCGCCTGCATGGCGTGCGGCTCGGCACCCAGGCGCAGGCGACGGCCACCAGCTTCTTCCCCAGCAAGCCGTTCGGCGCCTACGGCGACGGCGGCGCGCTGTTCACCGACGATGACGACCGCGCCGCGCTGTATCGCAGCCTGCGCAGCCACGGCGAGGGCACGACGCGCTACGAGGTTCTGCGCACCGGGCATGAACGGCCGCCTGGACACCATGCAGGCGGCGGTGCTGCTGGCAAAGCTCGAGGTGTTCGACGAGGAACTGGCGATCCGCGAGCGCATCGCCGGGATCTATGACCGGCGTCTCGGCAACGCGGTCGTGATCCCGGCCCGGGTGCCTGATAGCGCCAGCGCCTGGGCGGTCTATTCCGTGCTGCTGCCGAACGAGGCGACGCGCGGACCGCCTGCAGGCGGCGCTGCGGGAGGCAGGGGTGCCGACCGCGATCTACTATCCCCGCCCGCTGCATCGGCAGCCCGCCTATGCCGGCCACCATGACGGCGCGGAGCTGCCGGTGTCGGACGACCTGTCCGGCCGCATCCTGGCGCTGCCGATCCATCCGGACCTGCTCGGACGCCGACGTTGAACGGGTGTGCGACGCGGTGACTCAGGCGATGGGGTAAGGCAACCGTCCTGTGCCGCCGGCGTTCCCTGGCGATGAACCAGCCAAAGATACAGACCGACGATCCACCTCCCGAGGGCGCCAGCCCGGACCACAACCCAACCGGTGAGACGCCGCACGGCATTCCGAAAGGGACCGAGGGGCAGACGGCGAAGGCTCGGCCGACCGACGATCGCCAGGCGAGCGAGACGGCGTCACAAGCGGGCGGTAAGACGTAGCCGCTCAGGACAGGTCTCTTGGCCAAAAGAACGTCAACTCGTGCTTGTTATGGAACAGGTGCGACAGGCGTCCACCTGGAATGGCGGCGAATGCCGTCTGCGGCCACATGGTCGGTTTCGCCCTGGAACTTAACCGTGCAGACGATTTTTCTGGGCTGCCCCGGCTGCGATCCAGCGTTCGACCAACGCCAGGAGGCGGGCCGGATAGGCGATCACGTCGCAAACCAGCCAGTCGACCGGTTCGGGCGGCATGGCAAAGGCGCTGTCGGTGACCTGCTCCACGCCCGGCATGGCGGCGACGCGCGGATCAAGCGGTGCCTTGTCTACCGCCCGCACAGACGCTCCTAGACTGGCCAGCACCCAAGTCCAGCCACCCGGTGATGCGCCGAGGTCGAGGCATTTGTCGCCCGGGCCCGGGATACGCGCCAAGCCGGGTCAGCGCTTCCCAAAGTTTAAGGTAGGCGCGGCTGGGCGGACCGATGTGGTCCTCCTCGAAGCGGCATTCGCCGAGGGGGAAGGGGCTTGATTTGGTCGGGCTGGCGAGCAGGCGGTCGCGGTCCAGCAGGGTCCAGGCGCCGAGATGCGATGTGGGCGCGGGTTCCGGGAAAGCGCAGCGCACGGGCCGGACCGGCGGCAGGTGGCCTTCAATCAGCGCCATGCGGCGGTGGTGCAGGGCAGGCGTAGGTGGACCAATTGCGCTGCTGGCGCGCAGCATGTCGGCGGCGGCTTTGACCGAGATGATCGCGTGCGCCTCCGGCGCCGTCCAGATGTCGAGTGCCCAGGCGCTGGCGTAAGGCGGATTGGGCGACAGCGCGAGGCGGCCGTGCCAGGCGCTCACCGTCACGCCGGCGCGGGTCAGTTCCTCCAGCAACGGCTGCTCCAGGCCCTCGGCGGCCAGATAGGCGCTGCCGATCGATGGCGCGCGCCGGCCAGAGCGCGGACAGGCCCAGCAGCGCCCAGCCCAGCATCAGCAGGCTGCCGCCTATCGGGGCCAGCGCGCCGAGATGCGGGCCGCCGACAGCGCCCCCGCATAGACGGTGCCGCAGAACAGCAGCGTGCCGAGCGCGAACGCAGCGCCAGCCGCATGCGTCAGGCGACCGCCGCGTGCTCCCCAGATGCCGCAGGCCAGCAGCGCCAGCGCGTGCCAGCCCTGCATCTGCACGGCGCTGGCGATGGCGCGCGACTGGCTGGCATCGACCGGCAGATGCGCCGCTCCGGCCGCGGCCGCCACGGCCAGCAGCCCGATCAGCGCCGCCAGCGCGACCCATCCGCGATACGAATCCGTGATCATGGAACCCATTTACCCGCTGCGAGCCGGTTCCGCCATCGCGCGGTTCAGTGTAGGATATGCCATGCCCCGCGGCGACTTGTTTCCCGAGATCGGACCGTTCGAGACCGGCTACATGCCGCTGTCCGGCGGCCACGTGATGTATTGGGAGCAGGTCGGCGCAACCGCGCGGCCAGCCGGTGCTGTTCCTGCACGGCGGACCCGGCGCCGGGGCGGGCGCGGTGCACCGCCGGTTCTTCGACCCGCATTTCTGGCGCGTGGTGATCTTCGACCAGCGCGGCGCCGGCCGCTCCCGCCCGCTGGGCAGCCTCGCGCACAACACCACGCCCGATCTGGTCGCCGACATCGAGACGCTGCGCCGCCATCTCGGCATCGAGCGCTGGCTGCTGTTCGGCGGCTCCTGGGGCTCGCACCCTCGCCCTGGCCTACGCGCAGGCCATCCGGACCGCGTGCGCGGGCTGGTGCTGCGCGGCGTGTTCCTGGCGGCGGCAGCCGAGGTCGAGTGGTTCCTGCACGGGCTCGGCGCGGTGTTTCCGGACGCGCATGCGGCGTTCGTCGGGCCATCTGCCGCCGGAGGAGCGCCACGACGTGCTCGGCGCCTATCTGCGCCGGCTGGTGCATCCCGGACCCGGCCGTGCACATGCCGCCGCGCGCGCCTGGTCGGTCTATGAGGGCTCTTGCAGCACGCTGCTGCCCAGCCCGGACACGGTCGCGTCGTTCGCGCAGGACCGCACGGCGCTGGGTCTGGCGCGGATCGAGGCGCACTACTTCGCCCACGACCTGTTCCTGCCGGAGGGCGGGCTGCTGGGCGGCATGCACCGGATCGGCCACCTTCCGGCCGAGATCGTCCAGGGCCGCTACGACATGATCTGCCCGCCGCGGACCGCCTTCGAACTGGCCGCTGCCTGGCCGCGCGCCCGGCTGACCGTCATCCCCGATGCCGGGCACTCGGCGCTGGAGCCGGGCGTGCGCCGGGCACTGGTGTCCGCCGTGGAGCGTTTCCGCACCGTTCGCTGATTTTAACGGCCCATCGAAATGGGTTGACCGTCCTATTCCATCCTGCTATCACGGAAAACGTGAACTCAGTGATGCGCACCCAAGGGCGCTCGCGTGAAACTCCTGTTCACCTTCGTTTAGGGTTTAACCCCTAAGCCTTGGGATTGCGGCGTGGCATGGCCGACTGCGAACAGGGATGGGCGAATTGGCAACACTTACAGTGGGCGTTGGTCAGCAATATCAATATATTGCTCAAGCGGTCGCAGCGTCGCACGACGGCGATATAGTGGCGGTGCAGGCCGGAACCTACGTGAACGATTTCGCAACGATTTATCACAAGATCACGCTGCAGGGTGTTGGCGGCATGGTGAAGATGGTCGCTACGATGCCGCCGAGCGATGGGAAAGCGATCCTGACGACGGTGAGCGACGTCACGATCGACCACTTCGAGTTCTCCGGCGCCAAGGTGGCCGACAAGAACGGTGCGGGCATTCGCTACGAAACCGGTAACCTCGTCATAACCAACTCGTACTTTCACGATAACGAGAATGGCCTGCTGAGCGCGGCCGACGCTAATGGCACGATCACCATCAAGAACTCCGAGTTCGGCCATAACGGCAACGGTAATGGCCTGACCCACAACATTTATGTGGGCGTGATCAAGCAGCTCACGATCCAGGACAGCTACATCCACGACGCGGTCATCGGGCACGAGGTCAAGAGCCGGGCGCTGAACACGACGATTACCGGGTCACGTATCCAAAACAATTCGGGCAATGCCAGCTACGAGATCGATTTGCCGCAGGGCGGCAATGCGCTGGTCCAGGGCAATTTGATCCAGCAGGGCGCGGGCAGCTCCAATCCCGTGATCATCGCGTTCGGCGAGGAGGGCAGGCTCAACGCCAACTCCAACTTGGTCGTGCGCGGCAACATTATCGTGAACGACAAGACCAATGGCGTCGCGGTTTGGAACGCAACGGGCAGCACGGCGACGATGGATGCGAACCAAGTCTATGGTATGGGCAGCACGGCAAAGACGATCGGCACGGTCGGGCAGACCGGCACGGCGGTGCTCGCCATCCGCCCGGTGCTGAACCTCGCCACGCCGATCGACGCCATAAGCCAGCGCAGCGTCGTGTTCAACCTGTCCGAGGACGCCTGGCAGGGCGACGCACAATGTTACGTCAGCGTCGACGGCACGCGGATGGGCGGGCTTCAGACCGTTACTGCGTCACATGCGCTGGGCCAGAGCCAGCATATCTTGTTCGCGGCTTCGCTTTCGACCGGCGCGCATACCGTGTCAGTGGCGTTCGTGAATGACGCCTGGGGCGGAACCACCACGACCGATCGCAACCTGTTCGTGGACTCGATCGATATCGGGACCCAGCACGTCGTGACCGCAGCCGCGCTCTTTCGAATGGGACACGGTCTTTCGCCATTCCGGCCGCTTCCGCCACGAATGCGGGTGCGCTTACTTTCAGCAACACGTCAACGCACGCCGTTATCCTCCTGCCGCCGCATTAGCTGGCAGACCGTGCTTTCAGCGCAGGCTATCCAGCCAACGCTGCCGTAATACGGCGGGCAAACGCGGCAGGGTCGGTCGGCATCTCGCCGTCCTGCACCCGAGCCAGGTCGAACAGGGTATGCGCTGTGTCGGTGAGGTCAGCGCCGGCGTCAAGCTTTTGCGCCAAGCTACGGATCAACGGATGGCGCGGGTTCACCTCCAGCGCCGGCGCGGGGCCCATGCCGGTCTGGCCGTGACGACGCATCAACCGCTGCATCTGCAGGTCCGGCCCAAACCCGGCCGCCGCCAGCACCACGGCGCTATCCACCAGCCGGTCGGTCGCACGCACCTCGCCGACCAAGTTGCCCAGCGCCGCCTTCAGCGCCGGCAGCAGCTTCTCGACATCGGCCGCCTCACCCTCCGGCTCGCTCACCACCGGCAGCTTCGACAGGTCAACGCCGCCTTGGGTGACGCTGCGTATCGGCTTGCCGCCCCAGTCGCTCAGCCGGTCCGGCCAGAACGTATCGACGGGATCGGTCAGCAACAGCACCTCGACGCCACGCGCCCGGAAGCCCTCCAGTTGCGGCGACCGGGAGAGCGCGTCCGCGTCGTCGCCGGTTAAGATATAGACAGCGTCCTGCTCCGGCTTCATGCGCTCCACATAGCCGTCGAGCCCGGTCCAGCCCTCCTGCGCCGACGACCGGAACCGCATCAATCCAGCAAGCTCCGTGCGATGCTCGTCGTCCTCCCAGACACCCTCCTTCAAAATTGAGCCGAAGTTCTCCCACAGCTTGGCAAAGTCGGCCTCGTCCTTGGCGCGGGTCTTCAGCTCGCCCAGCACGCGGTTGGTCACCGCCTTGCGGATGCGGGCCAGCACCGGCGTCGCCTGCAGCATCTCGCGGCTGACGTTCAGCGGCAGGTCCTCGGTATCGACCACACCCTTAACGAAGCGCAGCCAGGGCGGCAGCAATCCGGCCTCATCGGTGATGAACATGCGGCGGACATGCAGGCGCACGCGGCTTTCACGCGGGCCTTCGACCGCCTCGAACGGCCGCGCGCCCGGCACGAACAGCAGCGCCGAGTATTCCAGCGCCCCCTCAGCCCGCCAATGCAGGGTGGCCCAAGGTTCGTCGATACTGGCCGAGATGCCGGTAGAAATCCGTGTACTGCTCGGTCGTGACCTCGTTCTTCGATTTGCGCCACAGCGCGGTTCCGGCATTGGCGGGCCGGTCCTCGCCCTCGGTCGCGACCGTGATCGGCACGGTGATGTGATCCGCCCATTTGCGCACGATCGTCTCGAGCCGGATCGGCTCCAGGAACTCGTCCGCATCGGCCTTCACATGCAGCAGCACGCTCGTACCCGGCTCGTCCCGCGTTGCCGGAGCGAGCGTGAATGCGCCAGCCCCGTCCGACGCCCAAGTCCAGGCCTCCTCTGACCCGGCGCGGCGGCTGGTGACCTCCACCCGATCGGCCACCATGAACGCCGAGTAGAAGCCGACGCCGAACTGGCCGATTAGGCTGACCTTCTCGTCTGGCTTGGCCGCAGCGGCCGCGTCGCCGAAACGGCGGGTGCCGGACCGGGCGATGGTGCCGAGATTCGCCGACAGCTCCGCCTTATCCATGCCGATGCCCCTATCGACAATCAGGATCGTGCGCGCTGCCTTGTCCGGCACAATGCGGACGCTGGTGTCGGGCGACAGGGCCAAGGCCGGCGTAGTCAGTGCCTCGAACCGGCGCCGATCCGTGGCGTCGGCGGCGTTGGCGACCAGCTCACGCAGAAAGATCTCGCGGTCGGAGTATAATGCGTGCACCACGAGGTCGAGCAGTCGGCCGACCTCGGCGCTGAATTCATGGGTCTCAGTCTGGACGTCGGTCATCGGAGGCTTCCAAGGCTATCGTTTCGCAACGGTCGGAGTGCTGCCGTATGCCGTGCGGCCTCAACCTTTACAACACTTCTATGTGTGAGGTCAGGTGCCTTGGGTATCGGCCCCGCTGCCCCGGCCGGAGATGCCGGCGCGGGAAGGCGCATCGGCGTTCGGCTCGACGGTGCGGGACTGGGCGGCAATATCGGCGTCGTCCTGCGGCACGGCGTCAACCGCGGTCACCAGGTCGCCCCGATGTTCCTCCAGCACGGCGGCCACCGCTTGAGGGTCTGCGCGCTCGGCCGCGGCAAACAGCCGGTCCGCCTCCTCGTCGTCGCCGGCCGCCTGGACGCGAAGCGCCTGTTCTGCCAGTTGCCGGGCCGCCGCGTGCTTGCCGCCGGCACCGTCGGTTTGGTCAAGATCGTCGCTCATGATGTTCCTATCGGCCTGGGTTGGGTCGGTCGCCTCCGGGTCAGGCCGGGCGCCCATTCAGCCTAGCGCCTGCTGAGCTTGACGCCTACAGAGATTGAACCCAGTCCGGCGCTGTCCGTTGCACTGGGCGAAAGCGGCGGGTGGAGGCGGCGAGAATGCCAAAAATGATTGAAGTCCGAAGATTGGATCCGCACGATCCGCTGCCGGAGGGGCGCAGCCACCGTGTTATTGTCCTGCGCCGCTTCGACGAGGATGATCCTCGCAAGATTGTGACAGAGATCACCCTGACCGGCGAACCCGGACGATCTGAGGTCGCACGCCCGACACACGCGAATGGGTTGCCGATGTCGCTGGACGAGGTCATCGCGGCGGCGCAGCAAGTCGCCAAGACCGAAGGCATCGATCAAGTGTTTGTGCTGGACCGGACTGCCGGGCGGTTGGAACATGAGGTTATCGAACACGCCGGAGACCATAGCTTTCCCGGCAAAAGACTTGATGACACCGATCTCGAAGATGGCGAGGTGGGCCCGGATATGCGGCCAAAGTCATCCTAGCCGCCGTGTGATCATGCCCAATTTTAGCCATATGCGAGTTCCATACCTGTCACTCCATGACTACGCCGCTGTGACGCACGTGCCTGTGAGAAGCCGAAGTCCACTTCATGCTGTCACAAATCGACTATGATTGCCTTCTCATGCCGTCTCTAACGCCTATGTCTTCCGTCCTACCGCAAGGCCCCCATTCCGGCTGTGGCCCCCAACTAGAAGAGAAATCCTGATGCCTGATACCGGGCTAGACGTGTCCACTACTGGACGACGTGTTGGCGTGCTTGTCGTTGGCCTCGGCGGCGCCGTCGCCACCACGGCCGCAGCAGGCATCGAGATGGTGCGTGCCGGATCGAACGACATGGCGGGTCTGCCGCTGGCTGGTGTCGGCGCTTCAGGGATCGCTGCATACCGCAACCTGCACTTCGCCGGTTGGGACCTGCATGGGGAGAACCTCGAGAACGCGGTGCGGGAGCACCGGGTGCTAGATCGAGAGCAGTCTGAGCTGGTTGCACCGGCGTTGCGCGGCATGAAGCCGTGGCCCGCCGTCGGCAGCGTCGATTTCTGCAAGAACGTAGATGGGGCGAATAAGGTGGTCGCCGGATCGCACCGCGAGGCTGTTGACCGTATACGCGACGATATCCGACGTTATCGTGAGACCTCGGGGATCGAAAACCTCGTCGTCGTAAACCTAGCGTCGGTTGAGCGCTGGCCCGATAAAGCTGCCGCGGCGCTGCATACGCCGGAGGGCTTTGAGAAGGGCTTGGACGGCAGCGATCCCGCCATCAGCCCAGCCATGCTGTATGCTTATGCCTCGATCGTCGAAGGCGTACCCTATGGCAATTTCACGCCGAGCCTCGCCGCCGATATCCCAGCTCTGACCACGCTGGCCGAGCGTCGCAATGTCCCGGTTGCCGGCAAGGACGGCAAGACGGGGCAGACCTTCATCAAGACGGTTCTGGCGCCGGCATTTCGCAGCCGCAGTCTTTATGTCGAAGGCTGGTTCAGCACCAATATCCTCGGTAACCGCGACGGCCTTGCGCTGGATAACCCGGACAGCCTCAAAAGCAAGCTGAATACCAAGGGATCAGTGCTCGACGATATTCTGGGCTATCCAGTTGAGGACCACATCGTCGATATCCGTTACTACAAGCCGCGCGGTGACAACAAAGAAGCCTGGGACAACATCGATCTGGTCGGCTTCCTCGGTCAGAAGATGCAAATAAAGGTCAATTTCCTTTGCCGTGACAGTATCTTGGCGGCTCCGTTGGTCATCGAGATCGCGCGGGTGCTCGACCTCGCCCGTCAGCGAGGCCATGGCGGCATCCAGGAGCAGCTTGGATTGTTCTTCAAGGCCCCGATGACCCCGGCCGGCAAGCGTGAGGAGCACAGCTTTCCGGTCCAGGAGCGCGCCTTGCTCGATTGGCTCGCAGCCTAAACAGACGGCCATCGGGGCATATTGACGTGTTGGATAGCGCGACGGGCCAGGCAATGGGCCTGGCCAGTTTCGTGCCTTTGGCGGTGGAACTCGGCGATCTGAAGCGTGTTCGGGATGCGACCAGCCCGGATAGCCTCGCTACTCGCTCGTTCCGCCGGGCCTGGGCCGCTTTGGCAATGGGTGAGGACCCGGCCGAGGTGGCGCTTGGTACGAGTGCAGACGCGATCGCCGCAGCCCGGCTTGGCGGCATTGATCGAGGGGTGCTGCTGGGCGCGGGCCTGCAGGACGCCCAGGCAACAACGATCTTAGAGCGGTCATTCGACGAGGTGGCTGCTCCGATCGAGGGTGCTTTGGCATCACACCTCCGTAGCAGGCTGGGGCAAGCGTCTCGACCCGGAGCGGCGCCCAAATTTGCCGAGGCCCTTATCCGGCAGCCGCGGGCCGGAGCCACCTGTCCAGGCAAGCCCCGGATCGTTTTGGAACCTCCCGAAGGTCACGGGGACCACAGCTTGATCGTCGCCGTGCTGGCGGTTATTCTTGCCCCCCGTTTTGACGCCGACCCGGCGACCGCATTTCTCGCCGGCATGGCGCACCACATGCATAACGCGCATCTCCCCGATAGCGGATTTGCCGGGGAGATCTTGTTGGGCGAGCATCTCGGCCCCGTCATGCAGCGTCTATTCGCCCGTGAACTCGCGACGTTGCCCACCCCGCTCGCTGCAGCCACCACGTCGGCGCTGGCGAGCATTGCTGACGCATCGACACCGGTAGGGCGTGCGTTCCATGCGGCGGACGTGATCGATCGCGTGCTGCAGATGCGGCACTATGACCGGGTCGCGCGCTTTACCGTCGATCAGGCCCTGGACGACATGGACCTGGTGCACGCCGGGCCGACGCAGAGCTTCCATTATGCGGTGCTGCAGGACGCCAAACTGCCTTGACGCACTGGCCGGATGGCATTTTGTCCAGCCCGGTCTCCGGCCGGGCTCTCCGCGCTGACACCCCGCACTCCCTCGCGGCCGGTGGCGAGCGTTGGCCGGTGGTTGCGGACATCCCGTTTTTACGGGCTGACCGACGTGATCTCGCAAATACGGCGCTTGCGGCGCTCGACGCTGGTGACGTCCAGCATGCGCTGGTGCTGCTTTTGGGTGATCAGGACAACTGGGCACGCACGCCGTCGCCCTCGGAGGCCGACCGTCTTGCCCTGGTTCGCGACGCGGAAAACTTAACCTTTCGCATCGCGATGGACCGCTTGGCATTCGGCGCTGTTGGAACCTATTTCGCCCATCGCTGGTCCGATCCGACCTTTTTATCCGGTTTGGCGTTGGCCGAGGCGCACTGGAACACGCCTTCGCGAGTGTTCGAACTGGCCTGCGGCGCAGGGCACTATCTGCGGGAGTTTAGTCGTTTCGCGCCAGAGGTCACCGGAGCGGATATCGTCTTCGCCAAGCTCTGGTTAGCCCGGCGTTTCCTCGCGCCAACAGCGCGACTGGTCTGCTTCGATGCGGCGGTGGCCTGGCCGATCGGCACGGGCGCGGCCGACCTCGTGTTCTGTCACGACGCTTTCTATTTCCTGCCAGAGAAGCCGCATGTGGCCGCCGAGATGCTGCGGGTCGCTGGCCCAGGCGGTCGGGTCCTGGTCGGGCATGCTCACAACGCCTTGGTCGATAATCTATCGGCCGGTGACCCACTATCGCCTAGCGGTTATGCTGAGCTATTTGGCACGCCGATGATCTACGACGACCGTGAGCTCACCCAGGCTTTGGTGGAGGCACGCGTGCCCATACCTGGGACCACGGCGACGACCACTGGCGCGTCGGCTGTGGCGTTGGCGACCGGCGCTGCTGCGCCACGGCGGCTGTCGGGTGGGCTGACCATGCCGCCAGCTGGAACGACACTGCGCCGCAACCCACTTTACGACGGGCCAGATATTCGATGGCCTTCCGAGCGCTACCAACACGAATATGGCCCGCTTGCGACCTATCCGCTGCACTCGGACGCGCCCGAGCGGGCCGTGGCGGGCGCTGATCTCGCGACCGATCAGTTGGCCCGTCGCCGCGTGCTGCTGGACCTGCCACAACGATGGTAGCGCTGGGCTGGGGCATCGCCGGATGCGGCTGGGTGGCGCGCGATTATGGCGGGCCGGCGATCCAGGCGTCGCGCAACGGCCGGCTCGCCGCTTTGTTCGATCCGGCGGCCGCATCCTTGCAGCAGGCGGCAAAGCTGTTCGGCGCGTCCGCCCACACGAACATTGACGCATTCTTGGCGACCCCTGGTCTCGGCGCCGTGTATGTCGCGGCGCCCAACCATGCCCATCGCGCCCTGGTCGAGGCCGCCGCCGCCGCCGGGTTGCCGGTGCTGTGCGAGAAGCCGATGGCGACCACGATGGCGGACGCTGAAGCCATGGTTGCCGCCTGCAACCGCGCCGGGGTGCTGTATGCCACCGCATTCGACCAGCGTTTTCACGCGGCGCACCGTACTCTGGCGGCGCTGATTGCCGAGGGCAGGCTGGGCACCGTCACCGCGATCCGCATCGTCTATGCGTGCTGGCTGCCGGCCGATTGGGCGACTGGCGGGGCTGGCGACAACTGGCGCATTGACCCGGCCCGTGCCGGCGGTGGCGCGCTGATGGACCTGGCGCCGCATGGCCTCGACCTATCGTCCTATTTGCTGAATGAGCCCCTGATTGATGTCGCCGCGATCGGCCAGGCTCGCGTGCACAGCTATACCGTCGAGGACGGAGCGCTGCTGATGGCGCGGTCGCGCTCCGGCGTCATGGTGCAGATGCACGTTGCGTATAACTGCCCGGAGACCCTGCCGCGGCGGCGCCTTGAGGTCGTGGGCACCGCCGGTCAGGCGGTCGCGACCGACACCATGGGACAGACGGCCGGCGGCACGCTTGAGTGGATCGACGCGGCAACCGGCGTTGCGCACGCGGTCCCCGTGCCCGGCGCCGACCGCTCGCCGTTCTTGAACCAGGTGGAAAGCTTCGCCGATGCGGTGCTCGGCGTGCAGCCTTTCGCGTTCCAGGCCGCGCACGACCTGGAGATCATGGCCTTGGTGCTCCGCGCCCAGGCGATGGCCAAACCGCCGAAAATCCGCGATGCCGAACCCCCGACCCGTCCCACTTAGCCCGCCTCATTAAGATCGAACGATGACAAAACATTTTCTGCCGCCCACTCTGCCCGACGCGGCAGCCGCATACGTAGCCTCCATGCCAGAGGGGCGTGTGGAGCTATTCTCATTGTCGCCGCTCGACCGCACCGGCGTGTCCTGCTGGAATGCTATCTTTCTAAATCAGGACGGCACGCGCTGGCATGGGGTCGCGCCGCACGGCGTCGGTTATGGCGTTGACAATGACAGCGCCATCATCGGCACGACGGGCGAACTGGCGGAGGCGGTGCACTCCGCGACCGAGATCCACCGCATGGAGCGGCGCAGCAGCAGCTTCAACGCATTGCGGTCGGTCGTGGGCGCGCGCCATGCCGTCGATCCCCTAGCTTTGTGCCTGCCGGCCGGCAGCCCAGTCGATGGCGACACCACCCTGGAGTGGGTGCCGGCACGGCGCTGGCCCAGCGGCGAGACGGTATGGCTGCCGATCGACATCGCGGCCTGCTCGGTCGGCGACCTGTCGCTGGGCTACGAGCCGTTCACGACGCCGATCACCAACGGGCTAGGCGCCGGGCCGACGCTCGATTTCGCCATCGGGCACGGGCTGTGCGAGCTGCTGCAGCGGGATGGCAACGGGATCGGCTTCCGCGCCATGGACCGCGGCATCGCGCTCGACTTCGGCGACGGACCCGCCGACCCGCGCACCCGGGCATTGCTCGACCGGCTGCGCGGGCTCGGGATCGAGGTCATTCCAAAGTTCGCCACGACCGAGTTCGGCACCGCCAACGTCTATTGCGTGGGCGCCGAGCGCGACGGAACCGCGGCGCCCTATCCGATCATGGTGACGGCGGCGGGGGAGGCGGCATCGCTTGATCGCGAGCATGCGCTGCGCAAAGCGGTGTTTGAGTTCGCTGCCGCCCGGATGCGTAAGGTGTTCAGCCATGCGTCGCTGGCCGACATCGCGGCCGTGGCGCCGCCGGGCTACCTGGAGCGGTTTCGCGCCTACCATACCCTCGGCGGCGAGGAGAGTCGTAGCCTGCGCGCTATGGTCGAGTGGCTGGGCCTCGATCAGGCGGCGCTGAAGGGTTTGCTCGCCGGCACCGTGCTGTCGCGCCGCAGCGTCCAGCCGTTCGACGCACTGCCGACCTGGGACGGCCCGCTCTCCGGCACTGGGCTGGTCGAGGAACTGGGCCGCCGGTTTGCCGCGGCTGGCATGGAGATTCTGTATTTCGACTACTCGCCGCCGCACGCAAACGGCGTGCACGTGGTGAAGGCCGTCGTGCCGGGCCTTGAGGTCGAGACCATGAGCTACCACCGCATCGGCGAGCGCGGCGTGCGCAAGCTGATGGAGCGCGGCAGCCCGCTGGTCGGTCTTGGCGCACCACCGCCGGGCGCTGCCCCGGTGCGGCTTCCCGCCGGTGCGGCGGAGCGCCTGGGCGGCCAGCCCTGGCTCGATATCGCGGCGGTGGACCGCATCGTCGGTGGGCTGTATCCGCTATACCGGGAACCCGAGGTGCATAGCGCACCCATCGCGATGGAACGGCCGTGACGCTCCGCTTCGCCTACAACACCAATGGGGCGGCCAATCATCGCCTGGATGACGCCTTGGCGCTGATTGCGGATGCCGGCTATGACGGCGTGGCACTGACGCTCGACATTCACCACCTCGACCCGTTTGCCGATGATTTTCCTGGCCAGCGCCGGCGCGTTGCGGCCCGCCTACGGCAACTTGGCTTGGGGTGCGTGATCGAGACCGGCGCGCGCTTCCTGCTGGACCCGCGCGCCAAGCACGAGCCGACCCTTCTCGCCGCCGATCCCGCCGGACGTGCACGCCGGGTCGAGTTCCTGTCCCGCGCGCTTGAGGTCGCGGCCGAGACCGGGGCGGATGCCATGTCGTTCTGGGCGGGCGTGCCGAAGCCTGGCGTCCAGCATGACGACGCGCGGGCGTGGCTCCGCGACGGCGCCGAGCGGGTCGCGCGCCGGGCCGAGACGTTGGGCGCGACCGCAGCGCTGGAGCCGGAGCCCGGCATGCTGATCGAGACCGTCGATGATTGGTCGGCGCTGGCGATCCCCGGGCTGCGATTGGCGCTGGACACCGGCCACTGCATCGTCACCGGCGAGCGCGACCCGGCCGCTGCAGTGACGGAGTTCGCGCCGCATCTCGGCACCGTCACCATCGAGGACATGCGACGCGGCGTCCACGTGCACCTGCCGTTCGGCGAGGGCGACATGGACGTGCCCGGAGTATTGCGCGCCCTGCAGGCGATCGGCTTCCAAAAACTCATTTGCGTTGAGATGTCGCGGGAGAGCCATCGCGCCGACACCATCATCCCGGCCTCACTGGCCTATCTGAAAGCTGCAGCATGAGGATCTGCTTCGTCAGCCGTCGCTTCTTCCCGGCGATCTCCGGCATGAGCGTTTATGCGCTGAATTTGCTGCGCGAGCTGGTGGCGGCCGGGCACGACGTCACGATGATCAGCCAGTATCGCGGCGACGCATTCGGCCGTCAGGTCTATGGCGGCGGCCCGCCGCCCGAGGTGCCCGGCGTCCGCGTGATCGGGCTGGAGCAGGTCGGCGAGCAGGACCACGGCGATTTCGAACGCGACGTGGCCAACATGCTGCAGGCCATCGTGGCCGAGCACGCGCGCGCCCCGTTCGACGTGCTGCATGCCCAATACGGCTATCCCTGCGGCTGGGCGGTGCTGGAGGCTTCGCGCATCCTCGGCGTGCCCAACGTCGTGTCGATCCAGGGCGGCGACGGGCACTGGGTCGGGAGCTGCTGCGAGACGCACCGGCTGGCGATGACCCGGGTGCTGGACCATGCGAACGCCGTGCTGATCGGCTGCGACTCCTTTGCCGAGGAGGTCGTGCAGCGCCTGGGCACCGATCGCGACCGCTTCACCATCGTGCCCGGCGCCGTCGATATCGATCGTTTCCATCCGGACCCCACACGGGCCGAGGCCGATCCGCCGGTGATGCTGTATCACGGCCGGGTCGATGCTCGGAAAGGCGTGCTGGATTTGCTGGATGCGGTGCGTCAGCTGCGGGAGACCGGAGACCGGTTCCGGCTGCTGATCTCCGGCATTGGGCCGACGTTCGACGAGACCGCCGCGTCGATCCCGCTGCTGGGTTTGCAGGACCAGGTGGAGATGAGCGGCTATGTCGAATATGCCGACGTGCCGGCGGTGTATCGCCGGGCTGATATCTTCGTGTCACCGACGTACGCCGAGGGCTTCAGCAACACGATTCTCGAGGCCATGGCAAGCCGGCTCGCCGTCGTGTCCTGCCGGTCGGTCGGCGTGGTGGACTGCATCCGGAACGGCGAGAACGGCTTGCTGACCGAACCCGGCGACCGGAATGGCCTGGCGGAAGCGCTGCGCGGCGTGTTGCGGGACGGCGTTCTGCGCCGGCGGCTGGCGGACGCGGCGCTGGACGAGTGCCGCGCGGTCTATTCGTGGTCCAAGGTCGGCCGTCAGATCATGGAAATCTATGCGGCCGTGGCGGGGCAGGCGCCTGACCTTGCCTGGTCGCCGCAACTGCCCATTACCCCCTGTCGTTTTCGTACCGACCCACATCTTCTATAGATGCCGACCGCGCTGTTTCTATCGCCGCATCTGGACGACGCTGCATTTTCCTGCGGCGGGCTGATGGCGCAACTGGCCGACGCTGGCTGGCGCAGCGTCATGGCGACGGCGTTCACCGCGACCGTGCTCCCCGTCACCGGATTCGCCTTGGCCTGCCAGCTCGATAAGGGTCTAGGGCCTGAAATCGACTATATGGCGCTGCGGCGGGAGGAGGACAGGACAGCGGCTGCGATCCTGGGCGTGAGCGACCTGCGCTGGCTCGACCTGCCCGAGGCGCCGCACCGTGGCTACAGCGCGGCGCCGGAGTTGTTCGGAGCAATCCGGCCAGACGACGACGTCTGGCGTCCTCTTTCTGAGCAGATATCGGCGCTGCTGGATGAGCTGCAGCCCGATCTGATCTTGGCGCCGCAGGGATTGGGCAGTCACGCGGACCATCGGCAGATGATTCGCGCCGTGCTGCACCTAGCGCCACAGCATCTTGCCTTCTACCGAGACACGCCCTACGCCATCCGCAACCCAAACGCGGTTTTGAACTTAGAATTGTCAGGAATGCACGAGTGCGTATTGGGGATCACCGACGGGCTGCAGCGCAAGATCGATGCGTCCTGCGCCTATGCCAGCCAGATCGGCTTTCAGTTCGGTGGTCCCGCGGCACTTGTTGCGGCGTTACGCGAGTTCGCGGTGCGTGAGGGGCAGGGGCATCCGGCGGAACGCTTTCTGGTCGGCCTGAATGCTGCCTTGGATCTGCTTTCAGGCAGCCATTAGGCGGCCATATTGTAGGGGTAAGTTCATTGCTGTCTAACCTCCCCTCAGGGTACAGGCCGCACCGGCAATGAAAATGCAACCGCTCCGTGACTCGTTTTTACTGGACCAGGCGGCCGCGAGCCTCTGTCAGGTCAGCTTGCTGCGCGCGGCACCGGGCCGGCTGCGGCGCGCAGCATTCGTTGTGCCGATTCTGGGCGCCACGGCGCTGGCAACGGGGCTTGCGGCGTTCCTGACATCGGGCATCGCCGACCCGCTGCGCTGGCCGCTTCTGGCGCTGCTTGCAGTGAACGTCCTGTATATGGCGCTGACCGGCTGGCCTACGGTGCTAGGCTTCCTGGCGCGCCTGTCCGGTCGCGCCGTCCAGGTTTCGGCGCTGCCGACGGGCACGAGCCGGACTGCGCTGGTCATGCCCATCCACCAGGAGGACCCGCGGGCGGTGTTCGCCGCGATCGAGGTCATGGCTCGGGCGATCGACGCCGCCAGGTTGCAGAACGTCGACCTTTTTATATTGTCCGACACCCATGACCCGGCCATTGCCGCTGAGGAGGCACGGGCCTTCGCGTCCCTCCGGTCCCGTGCGGCCGCGGGAACGGCGCTGCATTATCGCCGCCGCACCAGCAACACCGGCCGTAAGGTCGGTAACTTGGCGGAGTTCTGCGCCAAGTGGGGCGGCAATTATGACTACATGATCGTGCTCGACGCCGACAGCCTGATGGGCGTCAGCGCGATCTCGACCTTGATCGGCCTGATGGACGCTAATCCCCGGGCCGGCATGGTGCAGACCGTGCCGTATCCCGTGGGGCGGGAAACGCTGTTCGCCCGGGTGCAGCAGTTCTCCGCCCGGCTCTATACGCCGATGCTGGTCGAGGGCCTGACGTTCTGGCAGCAGGGTGACGGCAACTACTGGGGCCACAACGCCATCGTGCGGATCGCGCCCTTCATGACGCATTGCTGCCTGCCGGTCCTGCCGGGACGGGAGCCGTTCGGCGGCGAGATCCTGTGCCACGACGTCGTCGAGGCCGGGCTGATGCGCGGCGCCGGCTGGGATGTCTGGGTGCTGCCGCAGGTGACCGAAAGCTATGAGGCGTTGCCGGCGAACCTCGTTGACTATGCCAGCCGCGAGCGCCGCTGGTGCCAGGGTAACCTGCAGCATGCTCGACTGCTGCAGCATCCGGGACTGCGGCCGGTTGGGCGGTTTCACCTGGCGTATGGGGTGATGCACTATATCTCTGGGCCCTTGGTGGTGCTGTTCCTGGCGCTTGCGACGCTCGATGCGGCGCTGGGCGGCGGTTTCGTATCGGCGGTGCTGCTCGGCGCCGGGGCGGCGCACACCGCTTTGGCGGCGCTCGTGCTGGGGCTGCTTTACGCCGGCAAGCTGCTGAGCCTTGGCTCGGCGCTGTTCGACGACCGGGAGGCGCGGCGCTACGGCGGTCGGCTCCGGCTCATCGCCAGCGCGGCGCTGGAGCAGTTGGCGGCCCTGGTGATCTCGGCAATGCTGATCGTGTTCTACACGCGCTACGTCGCAGTCCTGCTGCTGGGCCAGACGGTGCGCTGGGATGCGCAGCCACGCGACGATCGTGGCGTGTCCTGGGCTGAGGGCTGGCTGCGGCTGCGCGGCACGCTGCTGGTGGGCGTGGGTTGGTCCTTGGTGCTGCTGAAGACCGACGCGGCGCTGTTCGCATGGTGCGCGCCGTTGCTGTGTGGGCTTGTGCTGGCGCTGCCCGCGGCGATCCTGTCCAGCCGTACTGGCCTGGGCAGCCTAGCGCGTCGAACTCGGCCTGTTTCTGACGCCTGAGGAGTTGTCGCCGACGCCGATCCTGCGCGCGTTTCAGCGGGCGATGGCTGGCCCACTGGTCAGTGAGCGTCCGCACTCGCCGATGTCTGGCCTTCAACTGGCCTCCAGTACTGCCGACGGAGACTGACACCATGCGCCATGCGATCGCCGCTCTCGTGCTGATGCTCGGAATGACTGGGCTGGGCTGGGCACAGACCGAGCCTTCGGCAGCCGACCGGGCGGAGATACGCACCGTCATCACCCAGCAGATCGAGGCGTTCCGGCATGATGACGGGGAGGCGGCGTTCGCCTTCGCCTCTCGCGGTATCCAGGACCAGTTCGGCAATCCTGACCGCTTTCTTGAGATGGTGCGCCGGGCCTACCCCGCCGTGCATCGCCCACGTGCGGTGGACTTTTCCGAGCTTTTGACGGGCGATAACACGATCGTCCAACAGGTCGAGCTTGTGGGTCCGGAGGGCGAGCCGGCGCTGGCGCTGTATTCGATGGAGCGTAATGCGGCCGGGTTATGGCGCATCAGCGGTTGCACTTTGGTAAAGAGTGCACGCGTCGGGACTTGAAACGTTGTGACAATGCATCTACTCGAATAGGGTGACGCCAGACGGAAGTCGCAGGGTTGAAGGAGCACGACAATGGCCGCATCATCAACGCGCCTGGCTGTCCTAACCGGGTTGTTCGTCATTGGCGCCATGGCTGCTCAGGCCAAGACGCTCGAGGTCGGCGAGGGCAAGACCTATAAGGTGCCATCCCTGGCCGCAGCCGCCGCGCGGGACGGCGATACGGTGAAAATCTTTCCCGGCGAGTATTTTGACTGCGCCGTCTGGCAGGCCAACAAGCTGGTCGTGGAGGGCGTGGGCGACGCGGATAAGGTCGTCATCACCGACAAAACCTGCAACGGCAAGGCGCTGTTCATCACCACCGGCGCCGACGTCACGATCCGGAACCTGACGCTGACCCGCGCCCGCGTGCCGGATGCAAACGGCGCCGGCATCCGTGGCGAGGGCGAGAAGCTGCTGGTCGAGGGCGTCCGGTTCATCAACGATGAAAACGGCATCCTGACCGGATTTGCGGGCTCGACCGTCATCGTGCGTGACAGCGTGTTCGAGGGGAACGGCAGCTGCGAGCAGGCCTGCTCGCACGGCATCTACGTCGGCAACTCCAAGCTGCTGCGCGTCGAGCGATCGCATTTCAGCGACACGAAGCGCGGCCACCATATCAAGTCCCGCGCTCAGCGGACCGAGATTATCAGCAACACGATCGCCGACGGTCCCGAGGGCACGGCGAGCTACCTGATCGATATCCCTAACGGCGGGTCGGTGATCATACGCGACAACACGATGGACAAGGGGCCGCAGGCAGAGAACCGCAGCACCGCCATCGAGATCGGCGCCGAAGGCGTGACCCAGGCGACGCGCGAGCTGCTGGTCGAGAATAACACCTTCAATAATTCCGGTGCCTACGACACGATGTTCGTGTCGAACTTCACCGCGACTAAGGCCGTGCTGCGCGGCAACCATATTTCCGGTCGGGTAAAGGCGCTGCGCGGCGACGGTGAGGTCATCGCGGCCCGCTGATCCCGCCGATGCGCCCGCTCCTGCTCGCCGCTGCTCTGCTGGCGGCCATGCCGGCTAAAGCACGCACCTTGGCTGTCGGGCCAGATCAGGAGTTCGACCGCCCGTCGCTCGCGATAGCCGCCGCCGCCGAGGGCGACACCGTGATGATCGAACCCGGCACCTATTATGACTGCGCTACCTGGGCTGCGAACGGCATCACCGTCGCCGGACGCGCGCCGGGCGTGGTGCTGACCGATACGACGTGCGGGGCCAAGGCAATCCTCGTTATTCAGGGCGATGACACCGTCGTGCGCGATCTCACCCTGGCGCGGGCGAGGGTGCCCGACGGCAACGGTGCCGGGGTCCGGCTTGAAGGACAGTCCCTGCTGCTGCAGCGTGTGCAGTTCGTGAACAACGAGGTCGGCATGATCGCCGGCGCCGGGGGGCCCGGGACGATCCGGGTCGAGCAGTGCCGGTTCGAGGGCGGCGGCGTCGCGGGCGATCAGCCTTCGGTGGCGCTGTCAGTAGGGCCGGTGGCGGCACTGCAGGTGGCGCAATCGGTGTTCACCGGCGTCAAGGGCAGCCAGGTCGGCTCGTCCGCCATGCAGACCGAGCTCACCGGCAACCGGATTGAAACCTCGCGGCTCGCTGTGTCGGCGGCGGGCGGCGATCTGCTGCTGGAGGACAATGTCCTGGAGCTTGCACGCGACAACACGGGACGGCAGGCGGCGGTGGTGGCGAGCGGCGACACGCGCGTCGTCATGCGGCGGAACCGGCTGGCCAACGACACCGGCCGCCCAGCGGCTCTGCTGCTGGACTGGTCCAGCGAGACGCCAAGGCTGGAGAACAACATCGTCGTGCCGGGCGACCAGGAGGTCCGGACCGACGGCGTCTGGCGGCACCGTGTTGGAGCGGTTTTATTCGAGGCAAAGGCCGGCATGCGCAGTCTGCTAGGCGCGGCGAAGCGGCAGGTGCTGGGCGAGTGAGGCGGCGGCCAGTGAGGCTGCACGCGGCGGCGACGGTGCTCTGCCTGTTTGGCGGTGCCGTTCAGGCGCGAGCCGAGCCGAGCCGCTGGGACGACTATCAACTTATCATGTGGCAGGACCAAAACGCGGCCGGCATGGCCGGGCTGGTCCGCCTGGGCTTCACCGGCGTCAAGCTGCGCGGCACTGGCGGCCAGATCGACCAGGCCAGCGTGGCAGCGCGGCGTCAGGCGGGCCTGCCGTGGTTCATCGAGAACATCGCCACCGACTTCTACGCGCCGTATCACCGCTACACCGAGGGCAAGCCCGTCACCTGGCTGTTCGACGCCGTGCGGGCGCGACGCCAGGTGGCGCCGGACGACCGCGGCGTGTTCGTGCGCGCGCCGGGCCTGTCAGACCCGGCCTGGCTCGCCGCCGTTCAGGCGCGGCTGGCCGATGTCGTCCGGCATCAGGCCGCGGACCGCCCGCTGTTCTATAATCTCGGCGACGAGACCGGGATCGGCGATCTTTCCGCCAACTGGGATTTCGACACCGCGCCGGCCTCGCTCACTGCAATGCGGACGTGGCTGCAGACGCAATATCGGGAGCTCGACGCGCTGAACCAGCAATGGGGCAGCCATTTCGGCGCCTGGGACGAGGTTGTGCCGGAGTTGACGGACGACGCCATGCGCCGGACCGACGACAATTTCTCGGCGTGGGCCGACTTCAAGGCATGGATGGATGTGGCCTTCGCTGGCGCGGTCCGTGCCGGAACCGACGCGGTGCATCGGGCCGACCCGGCGGCGCTGTCGGCGATCGAGGGCGCGCAGGTGCCGGGCTGGGGCGGCTACGACTACGGACGTCTGGCCCATGCCGTCGATGTGATGGAGATCTACGACTCCGGCAACTCGCTGGAAATCGCGCACGGCCTGAACCCGGCGCTGATCCCGCTGCACACCAGCTTCGGGATGGGTTTGCGTGCCGACCATTCTATTTGGATGGACTTGCTGCGCGGCGGGCGTGGGCTGATCGTGTGGGACGAGCAGAACGACGTCGTGACGCCGGACGGCGAGCCTGGTCCGCGTGGCCGGGCTCTGGCGTCACTGACCGCCAGCCTCCGCGTCGTCGCCCCGGCGCTGATCGCCAGCCGGCCATCCGCAAGCCCCGTCGCGGTGCTGTACTCGCAGGCGAGTTTTCGAACCCGCTGGATGCTCGATCAGCGTCCCCGGGGCGCCGCCTGGTCGGATCGCGATGCCGAGCGTGAGCTGGATGACAATGCCTGGCGTGCGGCCCGGCGGCAGGTCGTGGACCGCCTGGCCCAGCTCGCCATCCAGCCACGCTGGCTGTCGTCGGAGACG
This sequence comes from uncultured Alphaproteobacteria bacterium, assembly GCA_963850595.1. Lineage (GTDB taxonomy): Bacteria > Pseudomonadota > Alphaproteobacteria > Acetobacterales > Acetobacteraceae > CAHJXG01. Next base: position 1,198,720 of record CAWKLS010000002.1, read on the forward strand.
CTTGAGGGCGGTGCGCTGCAAGACGAGGCGCTGCGGGTGCTGATGCTGCCGCACGCGATCGCGCTGTCAGAGGCGGAACTGGGCGAGATCAATCGTTTTGTGGCTCGTGGAGGTATCGTGCTGGCGGACACCGAACCCGGCGTCTTCGACCAGCACAGCCGGCGCCGGGCCGCATCCCCGTTGGCTGGGATCGCACAGATGCCGCAGGTTGTACGTTCGGATGCCGAGCCCTCCAGCCCGGCGAGCCTCGCGGCACTGGCGGCCGTGCTGGCCAAAGCCGGTGTCGTGCCGAACATCACCATGACCGGGCCTGACGGTGTGGCCGCGACCAATGTGGACGCGCACGTGTTCCGTAATGGCGGCGTGCTGATCACGGCGCTGCAGGCGATGACGCCGTGGGGCGCGCCCAGCGCACTGAGCGTTCGGTTGCCGTCGTCCGCCTATGTATATGACATGCGCACGCTGGGCGCGCCCCGGCAAACCGACCAGCTGGACCTCGTGCTCGACCCTATCGAGCCAACGATTCTCGCCGTATCGCCATTGCCGCTGCCGGGTCCGACGCTGTCCGGGCCGGACCACGCTCAACCCGGCGCCGAGGTGATTTGGCGTGTGGGCCTGACCGGGCCGACTCCGGCAGAAACCCATGCGATGCGGGTCGATCTGCTGGATCCCACCGGCGCTCTGATCCGTCCTTTGTCCGGCGTGCTGCGGGTCGGACCCGACGGGTCCGATTGGACGGTGGCGCTGCCGTCATCGGCGATGCCTGGCGCCTGGACGCTGCGGGTCGCCGACTGCCTTGCCGGGCGCTCGGCTGTGATCATGCTGACCGTGGGAGTTCCCTAGGTTTGCAAATGGGCTGGAAACCGAACCCCGCTTTGGTTGGTTGATAGGGCTGATCATGCAAGGGAGATGACCATGACCGACAAAAGCCAAACAGAGGCCACGCAGAAGATGTGGGAGATGATGAAGAGCATCAGCTTCGCCATGCTCACGACGGAGGACGACGATAACCTGCGCGCCCGGCCGATGGTTGCTGCGCAGGACGGGTTTGACGGCACGCTGTGGTTCTTCACCCGCGCCAGCAGCCATAAGGTCAACGAGGTGCAGCAGGACCAGCGCGTTGGCGTCACCTACGCCGATCCCAGCAAGCAGGATTACGTTAGCTTATCCGGGCACGCGCGCCTGGTGCGCGACAAGGCGGCGATCGATGCGCATTGGGGCGAATCGATGCGGACCTGGTTCCCCAAGGGCAAGGACGATCCCGATATCGCTTTGCTGAAGGTGGAGATCACCATGGCGGAATACTGGGACGCTCCGAACAGCACGATGGTGCACGCCTACGGGTATCTCAAGGCCGTCGTGACCGGCGAACCGCCGCATCCCGGCGGGAACGAGAAGGTCCGCTTCGCCTAGAAGCTACTCTTTCAAGATCCCCTCAAGGGCGGCGGCGATGGCGAACAGACGCTCATCGCCGCCGGTCTCGCCCATCAGCATCAGCCCGACCGGCGCCTCCCCCCGGCGATGCACCGGGATGCTGATGCTGCAGCGATCGAGGAAGTTGGCCAGCGAAGTGTTGCGGAGCACGAGGGCGTTGGCGCGAACGTAATCAGCGTCATCGTGCAGTTCATCAATGCGGGGTGGCAAGATCGGGCTGGTCGGCATGACCACGGCATCGAATTGCGCGGTTGCCAAGTCCATGCTGGCGCGGATTTCCGTGCGGGCTGATTGCAGCGCGATCAGTTCTGACCCGGTCATGGCCGCCCCACGCTCGATGCGGCTGCGCACCCGCGGGTCATAGGCGCCGCCTTGGCTGGTTAGCAATTCGCGATGCCAAGCATAAGCTTCTGGGGGTGCCAGGCCGCCCTGGGCATTCACCGTCGCCATCCGCTCGAGCTGCTTGAAGGTCAGATGCGTCACCCGCGCGCCCAAAGCGCCCAGCCGGTTAAGCGCGCGGCCGAACACCTCGGCCACCACGGGGTCCACGCCGTCCATCACCATGTTGCACGGCACCGCCAGCCTCACGCCGCGAAGCTGCATCGGCTCGATCACATGCGGAATCTGTCCGGCCAGCATCGCATCGACGATCGCGCAGCATTGCACGCTGGGCGCCAGCGGCCCAACGCTGTCGAGCGAGGGCGCCAACGGCAGTACGCCGGCCAGCGGCACCCGGCGCGCGGTCGGCTTATAACCCACAACGCCGCAGAACGCCGCCGGGATACGGCACGACCCGCCGGTGTCGGTGCCGAGCGCCGCCAGCGCCATGCCGTCGGACACCGACACGGCTGCGCCCGAACTGCTGCCGCCCGGCACGTGGCCGCCTGATCCCTCCGCGTCGCGTTGCCACGGACTGCGCGGCGTGCCGTAATGCGGGTTGATGCCGAGGCCGGAGAAGGCGAACTCCGTCATGTTGGTGCGGCCAACCGGCACGAAGCCCTGGGCCAGCATGCGCGACACTACGGCGGCATGAGCGGTGGCGGGCTTGGCAGCCGCCAGGGCCGTGCTCCCGGCCGTGGTCACCTCGCCGGCAACGTCGAACAGGTCCTTCAGGCTGATGGGCAGGCCAGCGTAGGGACCCGGCGCGCGGCCAGCCTGACGCAGCATATCCATCGCGTCGGCGCTGGCCCGCGCCTGCTCCGCATAGACGGTAATGAACGTTCGCGTGCCCTCGCCCGCCGGGTCAGCGATACGCTCGAGGCAAGTCTCGATCAACTTGCGCGCGGTCGTGCGTCCGGAGGCAAGGCTGGCGGCGGCCTGGGTCAGGGTCTGCATGACGCAAACCTGCAACGAGGTTGACCGGAGGGCAAGCCCGCGAAACAGTGCGATATCGCTTATCGAGGATAAAATGACCGGACATCCCGAACGACCCGTCCTGCTGACCGGCGCAAGCGGTGCCCTCGGCCGCAGCTTAGCTGCATACCTGGCGGATTTGGGCTGGGAGCTTCGGCTGACCGACATCGCGCCGTTCCCCGATGCGATGCCGCGCGGCGCCGAATTCACTGCCGTGGACCTGAATGACGGGGTGGCGCTGCTGCGTCTTGCCGAGGGTTGCGGCACCATCCTGCACCTCGGCGGCGTCTCCACCGCCCAGCCATTCGAGGACGTGCTGGGTCCCAACATCCGCGGCCTCTATCACATCTACGAAGCCGCCCGGCGGGAGCACGCCCGCGTCGTGTTCGCCAGCAGCAATCACAGCATCGGCTTCCACGAGCGCACGACGGTGCTGGACGCAGACTGCGACTTCCGGCCCGATAGCTTCTATGGCCTCTCGAAGGCTTATGGCGAGTTGATGGGCCGGCTGTATTGGGACAAGCACGGCGTGGAGAACGTGAATATCCGCATCGGATCGTGCTTCCCGGAGCCGCGCGACGACCGGATGCTGGCGACCTGGCTGTCCTATGCGGACCTGCACCGGCTGATGCAGCGCTGCACCTTGGCCGGGCCGGTCGGGCACTCGGTCGTCTGGGGGGCGTCGGCCAACACGCGAATGACCTGGTGGCGGCGCGACCAGCGGGGCCGGGTGGGTTGGGCACCCACCGATAGCGCGGACGTGTTCGCGGGCCAGCTTGCCGGCAAGACCAGCGGCAACGTTGTCGCTGAACGCTATCAAGGCGGCGGCTACTGCGTGCCCGGCTACTCGCGGGAGGCGCCGTCGCCGGCGGATTTGTTCAAGGATTGAGGCATGACCGAGACCACGCCGCATACGGTGCGGGACAACATCCGGACGATCATCGAGCTTGAGCAACAGCAGGACAACGAGCGCAGCCTCGGTGACCGGGTTGGAGACACGATCGGCACCTTCGCCGGCACGATCACCTTCGTCGTTCTGCATCTGGTGCTGTTCGTCGCCTGGGCGGTGGTGAACCGGGGCGTGATCCCGGGCGTCCCGGCGTTCGACCCCTATCCGTTCAACCTGCTGACGATGATCGTCTCCATGGAGGGCGTGCTGATCACGACCTTCGTGCTCATCAAGCAGAACCGCATGGGCGTCCGTGCGGACCGGCGCAACCAGCTGGACCTGCAGATCAACCTGCTGACGGAAAAAGAAGTGACGAAGGTGATCCAAATGCTGGAGCACATCGCGACGCACCTCAAGATCGAGCAGCAGGTGGTGGACGCCGAAACGCAGGAGCTTGGCGAGGTCACTGCGGTGGATGAGCTGGCAAAGGAGCTGAAGCAGGCCCTGCCGGAGGACGCATAGGCCCCGTCGCCGTCATCGGCGGCGGCCCGGCCGGGCTGATGGCGGCGGAGCACCTGGCGCAGGCCGGCGTGGCGGTTTCAGTTTATGAGCGCATGCCCACCGTGGGCCGCAAGTTCCAGTTGGCCGGCCGCGGCGGCCTCAATATTACACATTCTGAACCGCTGGAGCATTTCCTGGCCCGCTACGGCCCGGCGCAGCCGATCATCGCGCCGGCGATCGAGGCGTGGCCGCCGGACGCGCTGCGGCAATGGTGCGCTGACTTGGGTCATGCGACGTTCGTGGGCAGCAGCGGACGGGTTTTTCCGAATTCGTTCAAGGCGACGCCGCTGCTGCGCGCCTGGCTCGTACGGTTGGCCGAGCTGGATGTGCGCTTCCACACCGGGCACCGCTGGATGGGTTGGGACGACGCCGGCGCGCTGCGATTTGCGACGGCAGCGGGAGAGATGCGTGTGCGCCCGGCCGTGACGGTGCTGGCACTGGGCGGTGCGAGTTGGCCGCGTCTTGGCTCGGATGGCGGCTGGGTCGAGTTGCTGCGCGCCCGTGGCGTCGCGGTGAACCCGTGGCACCCGGCCAATTGCGGCTTCCTGCACCCGTGGTCCCCCGTGTTCCAATCCCGCTTTGCCGGCGAGCCGCTGAAGCGCATCACTGCCACGTTGGGCAACGAGACGGTGCGCGGCGAGGCCATGCTGACCGCGGACGGGATCGAGGGCGGCGCGATCTACGCCCTGTCCCGCCCGCTCCGCGACGCCATCGACGCCGAGGGCAGCGCCACCCTGACTTTGGACCTGCGCCCTGACCTGGACGCGTCGGCCTTGGCCCAGCGGCTGGGCGGCCACGGCCAATCGCTGGCCAACGCGCTGCGCAAGGCCGGGCTGTCCCCAGCGGCGGCCGGGCTGGTACGGGAGATCGCAGGTTCGGGATCGCTGGTAGAGCGTGTGAAGGCGCTGCCGCTGCGCCTGATTGGCACCCGGCCGATCGAGCGCGCGATCTCGTCGGCGGGCGGCATCGCATTGGCGGAGCTGGACGCCGGGTTCATGCTGCGCCGTCTTCCCGGCGTGTATGCGGTGGGCGAGATGCTGGACTGGGAGGCTCCGACCGGTGGCTACCTGCTGCAGGCGGCCTTCAGCACGGGCACCGCTGCCGCGCGGGCTATCATTCTCGGAGAAAAGGAGACACCACGGGAATGTTCGCCGTATGACTTGGCAGGGCGCCTGTGATGCCCGCGCCCATTTGACGATGCGGAGTTCCCGATGAACCTTTTGTCGCCCGAGATGGACCGGCGCTACTCCCGCGAGGAGTTCAGGCAGTGGTGTGAGACGCAGCCGACGGGCCGCTACGAACGGGTGGACGGACACATCGTGGCCATGGCGCCGGAACTTGGCGCGCACCTTCGGGTCAAGGGAGCCGTTTACAAAGCGCTGGACCGCGCGATCGCAGTAGCTGGCGTTGATTGCCAGGCGCTGCCCGATGGCGCAGCGGTGGAGTCCGACGACAGCGACTACGAGCCGGACGCGCTGGTGAACTGCGGCGCGCCAATGGCCGACAACGCTGTCGCGGCTCCAAACCCGGTGATCATCGTGGAAGTTCTCTCGCCCGGGACGGCGTCAACAGATACCGGCGGCAAGCTGGCTGACTATTTCCGGGTCCCGTCGGTCGCGCATTACCTGATCGTCCATCCGATCAGGCGAACGGTCACCCATCACCGCCGGGCCGGCGCAAGCATCGCCACAATGGTCATCGTCAACGGCCCGATCACGATGAACCCACCTGGGATCGTCATCACGGTCGAAGAACTTTACGGCGATAGGTAAGCCGGTCAGCCCTTCACCGATCAAGCCGCCTCGGCCCTAATTGCATCCGAAAGCGTCTCCACAATCCGGTCCACATGCGGCGTCTCGATGATCAACGGCGGGCTCAGCGCCACGATGTCCCCCGTCGTGCGGATCAGCAGCCCAGCGTCGAAACAGCGCTGGAACACCCGCACCGCCCGGTCGGTCGGCATGCCCGGGCGGCCCCGCAGCTCGATCCCGGCGATCAGCCCAGCGTTGCGGATGTCCACCACGTTCGGCAGGCCGCGTAGGCTGTGCACCGCCTGTTCCCAGTAGGGCTCGATCGCCCGCGCCCGGCCCGGCAGGTCCTCGGCGCGCTGCAGGTCCATCGACGCGATGGCCGCCGCAGAGGCGAGTGGATGGCCAGAGTAGGTGTAGCCGTGGAACAGCTCGATCCCCGCCGGCGACCCATCGACGATCGCCGAGTAGATGGCATCGCTCGCGGCGACGGCGCCCATGGGCACGGCGGCGTTGGTCAGGCCCTTGGCCATCGTCATCAGGTCCGGCACCACGCCCAGCCGCTCGGCGCCAAAATTGGTGCCCATGCGGCCGAACCCGGTGATCACCTCGTCGAAAATCAGCAGGATGCCGTGCTTCGTGCACAGCTCCCGGAGCCGCTTCAGGTATCCCGCCGGCGGCACCAGCACGCCGGTCGAGCCCGCCACCGGCTCCACCATCACCGCCGCGATGGTGTCGGCGCCGTGCAGCGCGACCAATCCCTCAAGCGCGTCCGCGAGATGCGCTCCCCAAGTAGGCTCTCCCTTGGTGAAGGCGTTATGCTCCGGCGAGTGGGTGTGCGGCAGGTGGTCCACGTAGGGCAGCATGGCGCCGAACTGCTTGCGGTTCGGGCCGATGCCCCCGACCGAAATGCCGCCGAAGCCCACGCCGTGATAGCCGCGCTCCCGCCCGATCAGCCGCACCCGCTGCGCCTCGCCGCGCGCCCGGTGATAGGCCAGCGCGATCTTCAGCGCGGTGTCGGCGCTCTCGGACCCCGAGTTGGTGAAGAACACCCGGTCGAGGCCGTCCGGCAGGATTTCGGCAAGCCGGGCGGCGGCCTGGAAGGCGATCGGGTGCCCCATCTGGAAGGTCGGCGCGAAGTCCAGCACCGCGGCCTGTTTTTGGATGGCCTCCACGATCTCCCGCCGGCCATGGCCCGCGTTCACGCACCAGAGGCCCGCCGTGCCGTCCAGCACCTCGCGGTTGTCATTGGTGTAATAGAACATTCCCTCGGCGCGGGCCAGCATGCGCGGCGAGGCCTTGAACGCGCGGTTCGCCGAGAACGGCATCCAGAAGGCGTCGAGGTTGTTCGGGCGGCTGATCTCGTTCATGGCTTCACCTTCGTGCAGGTCCCTGCATAGCAGAGCCCAGGTTCGCGCTTTGGCGGGCGCAGGGCAAGCGTGCCATCCTGCGGCGGTTATCGAAGGAGCGTCCCATGCCCGACGGCCGCCTGTTCATCGGCACACGCCGCTACTCCTCATGGTCAATGCGCGGCTGGCTCGCGGTGCGCCTGGCCGGGCTGGATGTGGAGGAGGTGGTGATCCCGCTCGGCGATAGCCGCAAGGCCAGCACGCCGGCGGTTGCGGCGGTCTCGTCCAGCGGCCTCGTGCCCTATTTGGAGCACGCTGGCCAGCGGGTATGGGAGACGCTGGCGATCTGCGAGTACTGCGCCGAGATCGAGCCTGCCCTGTGGCCGGCGGACTTTGCCGCCCGCACCCGCGCCCGGGTCATCAGTGCGGAGATGCACGCCGGGTTCCGCGCGCTGCGGAGCGCGATGCCAATGGTGCTGAACAAGACGGCCGCGGGGGCCGGGCAATCGCCCGAGGCGCTGGCGGACGTGGCGCGTATCGAGGCGCTGTGGCGGGAGACCCGGGCCGAGTTCGGCGCCGGCGGTCCCTTCCTGTTCGGTGCCACGTTCAACGCCGCCGACGCGATGTTCGTGCCCGTCGTGGCCCGGCTGCTGACCTACCAGCCGCCGCTCGCAGCCGACACGCGGGCTTATTGCGACGCCGTGCGTGCGCATCCGCTTGTCAATGCCTGGTATGGGGCCGCGGCGCAGGAGCCGGCGGAGTGGCAATTGGCGCATTACGAGCAGGCCAGCACCGTTTAGGGACCTCTGCTTGATCAGGATGCTGGACCGCGCCGGGCTGGCGCTCACGCTGGCGCTGCCGCTGTTCCTGATGCACGGGCGCGGCATCGCCGAGGCCTTGCTGATTCTGCTCGGCGTATTGTTCATGGCGCGCAGCATCGTAGTCCGGGACTGGACGTGGCTGCGTGTCGGCTGGGTGCGGATTGGCCTGGCGTGGTGGGGCTGGCTGCTGGTTTGCTCGGTTTTCGCCGGGATTGGGCCGGCCATTCAGGCTGCGGGCCTGATCCGCTTCCTGCTGCTCGTCGCGGCGTTGGAGCATTGGACACTGCGGGACGCTGCGATCCGCATGTGGTTTGCCCGGCTGCTGCGCTGGGCGGCGCTGTATATCGCGCTGCAATCGCTGCTGCAGTTCGCCACCGGGCGGAACCTGTACGGCTACCCGCGTGGAGCCGATGGCGAGCTGACCGGACCCTATGACCATCCGCGCGCCGGGCCGCCGCTGTCCCGCCTGCTGTTCCCGGCGTTGCTGCCGGTCGCGAGCCGCTGGATGGGCATGGCCGGATGGCGCCCGCTCGCCGGTATGCTGCTGGGGCTCGCGGCAATTGCGGTGATGGTGCTGATTGGCCAGCGTATGCCGCTGCTGCTGACCTTCCTTGGCCTTTTCGTCACGGCGCTGCTACTGCCCCGTCTGCGCGGCGTCGTGCTGTTCTCGCTCATTGCGGCAGGGCTGCTGCTGACCATCGCCCCGGTCGTGTCGCCGCCCGCCTTCAACCGCCTGGTCATCAAGTTCTCCAGCCAGATGCAGCACTTCCCCGATAGCCCGTATGGCCAGATCGCTGCGCGCGCGGTCGCGATCGGTTCGGCGCATCCGGTGCTGGGCGCTGGGTTCGACGCATTCCGCCGTCTGTGCGACGACCCTGCCTATTTCCAGGGCTGGCCCAAGGACGGCGTTGCCGGCGACGGGGGCGGGGCGGCGATCTGCGTGCAGCATCCGCACAATCACTACCTGCAAGCCTTCACCGAGTCGGGCATCCCCGGATTACTGCTGTTCAGCGCCCTGGTTTTGGCATGGCTGCGCGGGATCGGCCGGGGCCTGTGGCGCGACCCGGATCCGCTGCGCGTCGGACTATTCGTGGCTGCATTAATCCAGGAATGGCCCGTCTCGTCCACGAGCGCCTTCAGCTCCATGCCGTTATCGGGCTGGTTCTTCGTCATGCTGGGCTTGGGGTTGGCGGAGACGCGCGCTTATATGACGGGCAAATCGCCTCGCAAGGAACATTCATGTCCGATAGTCTCGTCCCCGTCACCGTCCTGACCGGCTATCTCGGCGCCGGCAAGACCACGTTGCTGAACCGCATCCTGAGCGAGAACCACGGCCGAAAATACGCTGTCATCATCAACGAGTTCGGCGAATTGGGCGTCGATAACGACCTCGTGGTGGACGCCGACGAGGAGGTGTTCGAGATGAACAACGGCTGCGTCTGCTGCACCGTCCGCGGCGACCTGATCCGCATTGTCAGCGGCCTGATGAAACGCAAGGGCGGCCTCGACGGCATCATTATCGAGACCACCGGCCTCGCCAACCCGGCCCCGGTGGCGCAGACCTTCTTCGTCGATGAGGGCGTGCGCGCCCGCACCCGGCTGGACGCCATCGTGACGGTCGTCGATGCGAAGCATCTGCTGGCGCGTCTTGAGGACAGCCACGAGGCCGAGGAACAGGTCGCCTTCGCCGACGTGATCGTGCTGAACAAGACCGACCTCGTGACGCCCGAGGAGCTGGACGCCGTCGAGGCGCGCATCCGCACCATCAACCGCTTCGCCCGCATCCACCGCACCAGCCGTGCCGCCGTGGCGATCGATCAGGTGCTGGACCAGGGCGCCTTTGATCTGGCCCGCGTGCTGGAGCGTGAGCCGGACTTCCTCGACAGCGACGAGCATTCGCATTCCGATGAGATCATCAGCATGAGCTTCGAGGTGTCGCGCCCAATCGACCCGGAGAAGTTCAACGCCTGGATCAGCACGCTGCTGGCGGAGCAGGGCCAGAACATGCTGCGCACCAAGGGCATCCTGGCCTACGCCAATGACGACCGCCGCTTCGCCTTCCAGGCGGTGCACATGATCGCGGATGGCGGCTTCATCGGGCCGTGGACGCCGGGTGCTGAGCGCAAATCCAAGCTGGTGTTCATCGGCCGCAACCTGAACCGCCCGCAACTGCGCCGCGGCTTCGAGGCGTGCCAGGCCGGCGTCTATCAAGCCGTGGCGGCCAACGCGTGAGCCAGACGATCGAGCGGCAGTTCCTGCTGGATAGCCGGGGCACCAGCCGGGAGCTCGGGGCCTATGTGGTGGGGACCGCGTTCGACCGCAGCGGGGCGGTGGCCGCGTTCGCCCTGGGCGACGGCACGGTGCGCCTGACGCCGCCGCATCCCACGATGGAGTGGCCGGTCGTCGAGGCGCATGACGGCGCTGTCCTCGCCATCGCCGCCGATGCCCGGCCGGGTTTTATCACCGGCGGCGATGATGGCCGATTCCTGCGCATCGGCCCGGACGGCACAGTCACTGAGATTACGCGGTTCGGGTCGAAGTGGGTCGAGCATGTCGCCGCGTTCGCCGATGCGAAGTCGGGCGTGCTGGCCTGCAGCGTGGGCAAGGCTGCCCACCTGTTCACCGTAACAGGCCAGCCGCTCAAAACCCTGGCGCATCCCTCGACGGTCACTGGCCTCGCGCTCGACAGCAAGGGCAAGCGCGTCGCCGCATCGCACTATAACGGCTGCAGCCTGTGGTTCGTGGCCGCCAAGACCGACAGCCCGCGCGTCATGGAGTGGAAGGGCAGCCACACCGGCGTCGTGCTGCACCCGGCGGTCGACGCGGTCGTCACCAGCATGCAGGAAAACAGCTTGCATGGCTGGCGCCTGGCGGACGGCCAGCACATGCGCATGAGCGGCTATCCCAACAAAACCGAGAGCATGTCGTTCACCCGCAGCGGCAAGTGGCTCGCGACATCGGGCGCCGAGAGCATCGTGCTATGGCCGTTTTTCGGCGGCGGCCCCATGGGCAAGGCGCCGACCGAGCTCGCCGGCGGCGACAACGTGACCTGCACCCGCGTCGCCTGCCATCCGCAGCATGAGGCGGTGGCGGCCGGGTTCTCGGACGGTTTGGTGGCGCTGGCGGACGTAAACACCGGCCGTATCCTGCCGGCGGTGCCGCCGGGTCATGGCCCGGTGTCGGCACTGGCCTGGAGCGCGGACGGCTCCCGCCTGGCGCTTGGAACCGAGAGCGGTTTCGCCGCGCTGATCGACTTCACCCCACGCTGACGGAGACGCGCCTTGGACCGTATAACCACTCAGGGTATGTCGATGCCCAAGCTCGGATTAGGCACCTGGCGGATGAATGGCGCCGAGTGCACGGAAGCGGTGCAGCGCGCGCTGGGCCTCGGCTACCGCCACATCGACACCGCCGAGATGTACGGCAACGAGGAAGCGGTCGGCGAGGCGCTGGCCCATGCCGGCGTGCCGCGTGACCAGGTGCACGTGACGAGCAAGGTCTGGTACGAAAACCTGTCAGCCGACGCCATGCAGCGCTCGGTCGATGCGTCGCTCGCCAAACTGCGGACCGACTACCTGGACCTCTATCTAATCCACTGGCCCAGCCCCGGCATGGATTTGCCGGACGCGCTGCAGAATCTGATGCGCGTCAAGGAGCAGGGGAAGGCCCGTGCCATCGGAGTCAGCAACTTTCCCGTCGCATTGCTGCGGCGCGCCGTCGAGGAGGTCCAGGCGCCAATCGCCTGCAACCAGTTCGAGTATCACGTGCTGCTCGGGCAGGCGCCGCTGGCGGATTATTGCCGGTCGCATGACGTGGCAGTAGCGGCCTACGCACCGTTGGCGCAGGGGCGTTTGGCTGAGCATGAGGAGCTGCAGGCGATCGCCCGCAAGCATAACGCCACCCCGGCGCAGGTCGCCCTAAAGTGGCTGTTGGATCAGCCCGGGATTTCGGCGATCCCGAAGGCGATGCGGGCCGAGAGCCAACAGGCCAATCTGGACGCGCTGCGCATTGAGCTGGACGACACGGACCGCGCGGCGATCTCAATGCTCCCGAAAACGCAGCGGTTCATCAACCCAGGTTGGGCGCCGGTTTGGGACATGGCGGCTTAACTGATGATTGAGACTTAGTTTTCCAAGTTGTGACATATGAGGTGGGGTCGGTGTGCTCCGGTCTGCGCATTGCAGGCAATCCGGCACACGTGACTCCATCTCAAATTATCATCTATGCGTAATTAAAAACGGAGAGTATATCTGACGTCGTAAAGTTTCGAGGTAGGTCTTTGAGCGTGCAGTTGAGTTATCGATACCGCCGTTTTGGCGGCTTTCGATTAGGCTTGGCGTTCCTGGTCGTTCTACAACATTTTGTCGCAAATGCAGCGCCGCTAGGTATAGCTTATAATAATATAATTCCTTATGAATTAGGTAGCCTCGCTGTTCTGGTCTTTTTCTGCCTGAGTGGATTTGTTATCACTGAGGCTGTCACAAGAGTTTATTCAGGCAAGCCTGTCGCATACTTGATCAATCGTTTTCTTCGAATTATGCCGCATTTCGCGGTTGCCTTAATCATTTCTGTTGTAATCCATGCTTTGTTCTATCATTTAGGAACATTGCGTATTTCCAATAGGGAGTTCCCGGACCTTCCGAGCGCACAAGCGTTTAATGTTCTCAACATTGTTGGGAACCTTTTCGCGTTTCTACCAGGCGTCAACCGTTTTCTGTCGTTCAACTTTGTTGATATTATTTGGGCAGTGCGGATTGAGATGGTGTTTTACTTTGCGATATTCTTTATACTACTTATACCAAGTCGCCTACACTACACGACACTGCTACCCTATATGTTGACCCTATTAGGTATCGCTACGCTTTTTGTTTCACGGCAATTTGGCTTTGGGTTTTTCTTTATGTATGGTGTATTGCTATTATACCAGCAACGATTCCGAGTTGGCCTGACGTTATGTATTGTTGGTATGAGCCTCTTTTTCTTTCTGATTCCGATGGAAACCAACGCCCATTATCATCGCGCAGTCTTGGCACAGTATTTTATCTTAATTGCAATGATCGGCTTGATGACCTGGTTGGCATTTAGGCCGGGCAACCCGCATGCCTTTGATCAAAGCTGCGGTGAGCTATCTTATCCGCTCTACATCCACCACCAAAATGCCCTTATTGTAATGATATCGCTCACCAAGGGATACAGTTATCCAGTATTCATGATCGGACTTGTCGTCAGCCTCGCCGCTTCATATGCTTTGATGCGGCTGGTCGATCCCACCGTCAACCGACTACGCAATGTTGTTCGCGGCGGACGATTGGAATGTGTGAACGCCGTCACGCCGCTCCGTGTGGCCACCGCTATTTCAGGGACTTAGTCGACGGCACCGTAACCCCGATCATGTCGCCCTCGCGCAGCAATGTCGCCAGCCTGTCCACACCCCAGCCATCGGTGCCGGCCGGACGTTGCGGCAGCACCATCCAACGATAGTCCGCCGTGCTGTCCACCACGCGAATGCGCCTCGTCTCCGGCAAAGTCGTGCCGAACTCCGCCAGCACGCCGCGAGGGTCGCGGATGGCGCGGGCACGGTAGCCCGGCGATTTAAACCAGAACGGCGGATAACCCAGCACCGCCCGCGGATAGCAGCTGCATAGGGTGCAAACCACCAGGTTATGCGTCTCGTCGGTGTTCTCCAGCACCCCGAGCGGCGGCAGGCCGCGCATGGCAATACCCATCGCCTCGGCCGCCTGCGCGCCGTCCTGCAGCAGCAGCGCGCGGTACTCGGGATCGGTCCAGGCGCGGGCGACCATGCGCGCGCCCTGGGCCGGGCTGGCCCGGTCGGTCTGCGCTACGCGGGCAGCAATTTCCTCCGCGGTGGCGATGCCCTTGCTGGCGAGGAGGGACTTGAGGCCGGCCAGCAGGCGTTCGCTCGGGGCCTCGGTCAACGCGTTCATGCAGCCTCCAACCAGCTTTCAAAAAGCTCAACCAGGATTTCGTCCCCGCCAGCGTCGGGCCAGATCGACCGCGGCGCGAACGCGACATGGTATAGCGCAAGCGTCGCCGCCGGGCGGGCGAAGGCCAGGTCCTCGGGGTTGCGGAACGCGCCGAGGTGACGGACGACCGTTCCCTGACACCCGCGCAAATAATGCGGCGTGCGGATATGGCAGGGGCCGCGCGCCTCCGGCCAGTCGTCCCGCACGCGGACCGGGGTGCCGGGCGTCAGCATCAGCTTTGCTCCACGGCGGCGCGCAGCTCGGCCTCCGAGATCACGCCGCGCGCCAGCAGGTTGCCGGCGATGGAGCGGATCCAGCGCTGGTAATACGTCAGGCGGGCATATTCGGCCTCCGGAATGGCCTCGATCCCGCGGCGCAGCTCATCGACCGACATCACGCTCTTGGCGCCCAGGATGCCGCGGATCGCGTCCACCTCGCGGTCGAACTGCGTCAGCGCGTGCGCCGTGGTGTCGATCGGCTCGCACAGGAATTTCGGCACCCCGCCCATGTCGTGGTGGGCCCGGGCTGTCTCATTCTGACTGGCCGCGTCATTTGCGCTCACTGGATGCCTTCCCCGGGGAGGATGCCCCAGACCTCGCTGCGTTTCATCCAGCCACGATAGTCCTGGACTTGCGTCTGGCACCAGTCCGACGTCGCGTCGCAGGTGCGCAGCCGGACGATCACCCCGGGCTTCAGCACCGCGACCGGCGCGGCGTCGTCCCGCGCGTCGCGCCGCAGCGTCTGCTCGCCGCCGATCACGACGCCGGTGCGCCGCGGGGCCAGCGTCGCCTGATGCACCCAGCCCTTGGTGTTCTCCTGGTCTCGCACCAGGCGCCACTCCTCGAACTCACGCTCGATCTGCACCGGCAGGTCGCGGCGCTTATAGACCCATTCGATCGGATAGCGCTTGCCGGGTCCGATTCGCATATACACTTCGTCGGCCCGGAGCGCTGCGAAGCGCGGCAGCGGCATGCCGGTGACGCTGCCCTTGGTCGGCTCGGGCGGCTTGTCCGCTACGGGCGGCGGCGGAGCGGCCGTGCGGACCGGCGGACGCTTCGTCGTCGTGCCCGGCTTCAAGCGGATGACGGGCGCTGCCTCCCGCCGCGCTGGCACGTGCGCGGCGGTCCGCGCGGTCGGACGGGTCGGCGCTGGCGGGGCAGGGGATTGCGCCATGGCCAATCCGGGCTGCAGCAGCGCGATAATGACAAGGAGGCGTGCGACCATGGGGGCATCCCTGCCAACAAGGAGCGCGCCGGGTCAAGCTCAGAGCGTGACGATCTGGCCGCCCACGGTGGCCGACAAAAAGCTAGGTACGCCAGCAACCTCAACTCCGCGCCATAACGGCACAGCCTCCAGCCCCGCCATACGCAGCCCGGCGTCACACGCCAGCAGCCGCACACCCAACTCCGCCGCCGCCTCTCGCAACTCGTCCAGCCCAGCCACGCCCGCTTCCCGCACAATACGGTCTCGCGCCGCGTCCGGCATGGCGGACCAGTCCTGTGCCAAAGCCAGGCAGCCTGCATTGGTCGCGAAGATGCATACCGGACGGCCGATCGCCGCAGCGCCAACCGCCAGCACGAACGCATAGTGCACCCGCTCATGCCCGCCCGAAATCAGCAGGATGCCAAGCGGCTCAGTCACGTGACAAGATGCCATGCGCCGAGAGATCCCGCAGCGTCGGCTGATCGCCGCAGGCTGGGCAGGCCGGGTCGCGCCGCAGGCCGATGGTGCGCACCCGGGCGGTGAGCGCATCCCAGATCATCAGCCGGCCGGACAGGCCCTCGCCGATGCCCATGATCTCTTTAAGCGCCTCAGTCGCCTGCAGGCTGCCCATGACGCCAGTCACCGCTCCCAAAATGCCGGCCTCGCTGCAGGAGGGCATCATGCCATCCGGCGGCGGCGCTGGATGCAGGCAGCGGTAACAGGGTCCGCCCAAATGCGGCTTGAAGGTCGAGAGCTGCCCGTCAAAGCGCAGCACGGCGGCCGAAATCAGGGTGCGATGTGCCAGCACGCAAGCGTCGGACACCAGGAACCGAGTGGCGAAGTTGTCACAGCCGTCGCACACCAGATCGTAGCCGGCGATGAGGTCGAGGGCGTTGCGGGCGTCGAGCCTCGTCTCGTGCGCCTCGATCGTGACGGCCGGATTGATCGCGCGGGCGGCGGCCGCGGCGGAGTGCACCTTGGCCTGACCCACCCGCTCCGTGGTATGGGCGATCTGCCGCTGAAGGTTCGACAAGTCCACGATATCGTCATCGACCAGCCCGATCGTGCCGACCCCGGCGGCGGCGAGATAGAGTGCCAACGGGCTGCCCAGGCCGCCGGCGCCGACGATCAGCACCCGGGCCGCGCGCAATTTTGCCTGGCCGACGCCGCCGACCTCGGCCAGCAGGATGTGGCGGGAATAGCGGCTGATCTCGTCTTCGGTGAAATCCAGGTCCATATGGCGCACTTGGGATGCGGGAAGGCAGAAATCCATGGATCACGGCGCCTTGGTCCTGTTCAGCGGCGGGCAGGACAGCACGGCGTGCCTGGCATGGGCGCTGGAGCGGTTCGCCCGCGTCGAGACCGTGGGCTTCGCCTATGGCCAGCGTCATGCCGTCGAACTCGAGTGCCGGGGGCCCGTGCGCGATGGGCTGGCGGAACGCTGGGGCACGCGGCTTGGGCCGGACCACCTGATCGACCTCACGCCGTCGCTCGCGGCGCTCGGCCAGACTGCGCTCACCTCGGAGGCGGCGATCGTGATGGGCGAGGACGGCCTGCCAACCACCTTTGTTCCCGGCCGCAACCTGATGTTCCTGACCTACTCCGCGGCGCTCGCCTACCGCCGCAGCCTGCGGCGCATCGTGGGCGGCATGTGCGAGACCGATTTCAGCGGCTACCCGGACTGCCGCGACGACACGGTCAAGGCGATGCAGCTGGCGCTGAACCTCGGCATGCAGCGCCGCTTCGTGCTGGAAACACCGCTGATGTGGCTGGACAAGGCGGCGACCTGGGCGCTCGCGGACCGTCTGGGCATCATCGAGCTGACGGTCGAGCGCACGCATACCTGCTACCTCGGTGACCGAACCAACAGGCACGACTGGGGTTGGGGATGCGGCACGTGCCCGGCGTGTGAACTGCGCGCCGCCGGGTGGCGACGCTGGCGGGAGGAATAGCGGTTTGTATGGCTTCGACTTGGCTGGCCTGGTTCAGCGGCATGGCTTTTGGGTGGTCGGCACCGTCATATTTTTCGAAAGTATGGGCCTGCCGCTGCCGGGCGAAAGCCTGCTGATCGCTGCGGCGTTGTATGCCGCCACCACCGGCGATATCACCATAGAGCACGTCGTCCTGGCGTCCGCCGTGGGGGCCGTGCTGGGTGATAATGCGGGATATTTCATCGGCCGGAAAATTGGTCCGCCGGTGCTTGCGCGCTACGGCCCGCGGGTCGGCCTCACTTTGGAACGGCAAAGGCTCGGGCAATTCCTGTTCCTGCGCCATGGCGGCAAAGTCGTATTCTTCGGGCGCTTCATCGCCTTCCTGCGCACGTTCGCCGCCCTGCTCGCTGGTGCGAACCACATGCCTTGGCAGCGATTCCTGGTTTGGAATGCGCTGGGCGGCATATTTTGGACCTGCCTTTATGGCTTTGGCGCGTTCTTGCTGGGCAACCAGGTGCATCGGCTGGTTGGGCCGTTCGGGATCGCAGTCGGCGTGGTCGCACTGTGCGTGGTGGTCGCCTCGGTGATCTTCGTACGCCGGCATGAGGCGCGGCTGATTGCCGAGGCTGAGATCGTGATGGCCGCGGAGGAGGCGAAAGCCGTCAGCAAATTCGGTGCACAGCGGTCAATCAGGCCGACACAGACCGAGTCGTAAAAATGACCGCGCCGCCATGCTGGACATGACGGCGCGGATACTCGGTTACCAACAACTATTAGGTTACCCCGGCCCCGCCGCCTTTCCGGGCAATCAAAGGGCCGGGGGGCGCAGCTCTCAGCGGTCGGGCGAGGTCACCGCCCAGGCATGGCTGTGCACCAGTCCATCATCGTGGTCGTGGTGCCCAGCGTGCATCGCGCCCTCTTCCGGGGCGTCGTCGTGGAACTGCGCCGTCTCCGTGCTGCCGGCCATGGCGGTCGTGCTGGACTTGCCGCCCGACGCGGTGACGGCAACGGCGTCGAACCAGCCGGTGCCGACCTCACGTTGATGCCGGGTCGCGGTGTAACCCTCGGCCTCAGAGGCGAACTCCGCCTGCTGCAGTTCCGAGTAAGCCGCCATACCGCGCTCCTTATAGCCGCGCGCCAGGGTGAACATGCTGTGGTTCAGGCTGTGGAAGCCGGCCAGCGTCACGAACTGGAAGCGGTAGCCCATCGCCGCGATCGACTGCTGGAAGTTGGCGATGTCCTCGGCCGGCAGCTTCTTCTGCCAGTTGAAGCTCGGCGAGCAGTTGTAGGCCAGCATCTTGCCCGGGAACTGCGCGTGGATCGCGTCGGCGAAGCGCTTGGCCTCTTCGAGGTTCGGCTCGCTCGTCTCCCACCACAGCAGGTCGGCGTAGGGCGCGAAGGCCAGGCCGCGGGCGATGGCATAGTCCACGCCGACGCCGGCCTTGATGCGGTGGAAACCCTCTGGCGTGCGCGCGCCGGTCAGGAACGGACGGTCGCGCTCGTCCACATCCGCCGTCAGCAGCTGCGCCGAGTGCGCGTCGGTGCGGCACAGCAGCACGGTCGGCACACCCTCGACGTCGGCCGCCAGACGGGCCGCGTTCAACGTGCGGATGTGCTGGCTGATCGGGATCAGCACCTTGCCGCCGAGATGGCCGCACTTCTTCTCGCTGGCGAGCTGGTCCTCGAAATGGACGCCGGCGGCGCCCGCGTCGATCATGGCGCGCATCAGCTCGAACGCGTTGAGCGCGCCGCCGAACCCAGCCTCCGCATCGGCGACGATCGGCGCCATCCAATGCATCGAGCTGTCGCCCTCAAGCTGCGCGATCTGGTCGCAGCGGCGCAGCGACGCGTTGATCTTCTTCACGACCTGCGGCACCGAGTTCACCGCATACAGCGACTGGTCCGGATACATCTCATTGGACGTGTTGGCGTCCGCCGCCACCTGCCAACCCGACAGATAGATCGCTTTCAGCCCGGCGCGAACCTGCTGCATGGCCTGGTTGCCGGTCAGCGCGCCGAGCGTGTTCACGTATGGCTCGGTTTTCAGCAGGTGCCACAGCCGGTTGGCGCCCATCTCGGCCAAGGTGTGCTGAATGCGGAAGCTGCCGGACAGCTTGGCAACCTCGGCCGGTGTGTAATCCCGCTTGATGCCGGCGAAGCGGTCCGGGTCCTGGCCGGGAATTGGGGCCGGGCCGCTGGACATGCCATCGGGCGCAAGGTTCGGGGTGGGCTGCATCGGAAGTCTCCTATTGATCGCCCGTCATATATTTACATTGCGTCTGCGAAGGCCAGGCCCCAAATCCGTCTAGCGCGGCAACACTGTCGCTGAATTGTCAGAAAATCGCGTAAATCCGTAAAGGTTGTAAATGGCTGCACCCCTGATCGGCCGCACCGTCCGTCGTCTGCGCCAGGAACAGGCAATGACGCAGCAGGCCCTTGCGGTCCGGCTCGGCATCTCCGCCAGCTATTTGAATCTCATCGAGCACGAGCAGCGCGCGGTGACGGCGAGCCTGCTGATCAAGCTGGCCGAGATCCTGCAGGTAGACCTCGCCACGCTGTCCGGTGCGTCGGAGCGGCAGCTTGAGGCCGGGCTGCGCGAGGTGTTTGCCGACGTGCTGCTCGATCAGCCGGTTCCGGACGCCGAGATCGCGGCGCTCGCCGGCAGCAGTCCGGCCGCCGGACGCGCCGTGCTGGCGCTATACCGGGCCTGGCGGGTGGCGCGGGAAGACAGCAGCGGCATCGCCCTGCCGTCGGGCCGGCGTCTGCTGCTGCCGCATGAGGAGGCGCGGGACGCCTTCCATGAATACGCCAACCACTTCCCCGATTTGGAAGCCGCCGCCGAGGCGGTCGGCGCCACCCTGCCACCTGAGCCTGCCGAGCTGAACCACGCGATCGCCGAGCGCCTGCGCCGCGAGCATGGCCTGCATATCCAGGTCACGGCCAATGACGGGGCGCTTCGCCGCTATGACCCTGCGACCCGCAGCCTCGTCCTGTCGGAACAGCTTCCGCGCGAAAGCCGGGGTTTTCACCTCGCATTCCAATTGGCCCTGCTGGAGGCGCGCGACGCGGTCGAGGCGCAGGTTGCGGCCATCGCGCCGAGCACGCCCGAGGCCGGGTCGGTGCTCCGCCTGGCGCTGCTGAACTACACCGCCGGCGCGCTGCTGATGCCGTATGAGCCTGTGCGGGCGGCGGCGATGGCGCTGCGCCACGACGTGGACGCGCTGGCGGCCCGGTTCGGCGTCAGCTTCGAGCAGGCCTGCCACCGCCTTTCGTCGCTGCAGCGCTCGGGCAGCCGCGGCGTGCCGTTCTTCTTCCTCCGCGTCGATCCGGCCGGCAACGTCAGCAAGCGCTTCTCCGCCGCCGGCTTCCCGTTCGCGCGCTATGGCGGGTCCTGCCCGCGATGGGTGGTGCACGCCGCCTTCGCCTCACCGAGCCAGGTGCAGGTGCAGGTCGCGCAGTTGCCCGATGGCGCGACCTTCCTCTGCTTCGCCCGCTGCGTGGTCGGCCGCGCCTCGGCCTGGGGCGAACCGCCGCCGACACACGTCATCGCCATGGGCTGCGAGGTCGCGCACGCGGACGCGCTGGTTTATGCGGACGGCATCGAGCTGGAGCGCGCCGCGGTCGGCATCGGCCTGTCGTGCCGGCTATGCGACCGCCAGGGCTGCCGTAGCCGCGCCTTTCCGCCGCTGGAGCACCGCCTGGCGCTTGATCCCTTGTTGGCGAGCGATAGTCCGTACCGGTTTGTGCCGCGGCGTTAAGCAGGATATGCGGGCGCTGGCCGTGCTATTTCAGTCCGATAGTGAGCTGTTCCTTGCAAACCAGGAGATGTTCAATGCGGCGCCTCATTCTTGCGGCTGGGCTGCTTGTGCCATTCTGCATCCATGCCCAACCGCGTGCCGCCGGCGCCGTCGAAACAAGTTCCGGCGTCCGCGCGGAGCAGCCCTGGGCGCGTGCCACAGCACCCCGGCAGACGGTCGGCGGCGCCTACGTCACGCTGACTAGCCCCATCGATGACCGGCTATTGGGCGCCAGCAGCCCCGTCGGCCGGGCCGAGGTGCATGAGATGACCATGGACGGGCAAGTGATGCGAATGCGGGAGCAAAAGGACGGCATCGCGCTGCCTGCAGGCAAGCCAGTGGCGCTCGCGCCCGGCGGCTACCACATCATGCTCATGGATTTGAATAGACCCCTCGTCGCCGGGCAAACGATCACGGTGCAGCTCCGCTTTCAGCACGCGCCGCCGATGGACCTCGAAGTCAAGGTGGCACCCATCGGTGCCCAGGGTCCGGTGGTGGAGCACGCGAATTGATCGATCGGCGCAAGCTGCTGCTGCTCGCCCCGGCGGGGCTGCTCGCAGCCGGGCTCGTGGGTGCCGCGGGCTGGATGACGCTGCACCGCGAGGAGGGGCCCGTTCCGATCGGCGGCCCGTTCCGCCTGCGCGCCGCCGATGGCCGGGAGGTTACCGACGCCGACTTCCGCGGACGCTGGATGCTGATCTATTTCGGCTATACGCGCTGCCCTGACGCCTGCCCGACGGCGCTGCAGGACATGGCGAACGCGCTGGACACCCTGGGCCCGGATGCCAAGGGCAAGGTCGCCGTGCTGTTCATCACCATCGACCCGGAGCGCGACACCCCGGCCGTCATGCAGGACTATGTCACCGCCTTCAACGCGCCCATCACCGGGTTGAGCGGCACGCCGGAGCAGATCGCGGCGGTGGCGAAAGAATACCGGGTTTACTACGCCAAGCACCCCAAGGACGGCGGCGAATACGACATGGACCACAGCAGCATCATCTACGTCATGGATCCGCGCGGCCGCTTCGCCGCCAACTTCACCCATGAGACGCCGCCGGACGCGATGGCCCTCAAGCTCCGCAGCCTGATCAATGGGACCGCGATCGGCTGAGTGCGCCTAGCCCCGGCCCCGCCGATCGCCTAGGAACGCCCATGGAAATCGCCACCCTCATGCCGTCCCGCATCGTCGCCGTCGCGCGCGCCGCCTATGCCCGGCTCGATACCGAGTTCCTGTGCTTTGGCGAGAGCGACCAGCCCGGTCCGGCAGGCGCCACCGCGGCGGCAACGGCAGCACTCGCCCGCGGCGATGCGCTCTACTCCGATGTGCGAGGCGTCCTGGCACTGCGGCATGCTTTGGCCGCCATGCTGACACGCCTGCACGCGCTGCCGGTCACCGAGGACCGTATCCAGGTGACTGCGTCCGGCATGACGGCGGTCAACGTGGCGCTCGCGGCGGTTGTGCGGGCGGGCGACCGTGTCGTGCTGCACACGCCGGCCTGGCCGAACCCCGCCAACGCCACCCTGCTGCGCGGCGCCAGCGTGGACGCGCTGCCGCTGGACGCGCTGCCCGATGGACGGTTTCGCCTGGACATGGACCGGCTGGCGGCCAAGCTGCCCGGCGCCCGCGCCCTGGTCCTGAACTCCCCCAACAACCCCACCGGCTGGACCGCAAGCCTCGCCGAACTCACGGCCGTCCTGGCGCTATGCCGGGCCCACGGCGTCTGGCTGATCGGCGACGAGGTCTATACCCGCCTGGTTTATGACGGGTCCGACGCCGCGCCCTCGCTGCTGGACCTGGCCGACCCGTCCGACCGGGTGATCGTCTGCAACAGCTTCAGCAAGACCTATGCGATGACCGGCTGGCGGCTCGGCTGGATGGTGCTGCCGACCGGCGCTCGGGATCAGGTCGCCGAGATCGTCGAGGTCACTCATAGCGGCGTCGCCCCGTTCATCCAGGCCGGCGCGCTCGCGGCTTTGGACGATGAGGACTTCGTCCGGCGGTTCCGCGCCCACTGCGCTGTCGGTCGCCAACTGGCGGTGGAAGGGCTGGCGGGCCTCAATGGCGTTCGGCTCGCAGCTCCTGACGGCGCGTTTTACGCTTTCATCGGCGTGGACGGGCTGCAGGACAGCCTGGCGCTGGCTTTGTCGCTGGTGCACGAGCACGGCGTTGCGCTGGCGCCGGGCAGCGCGTTCGGCGAGGCGGGCGAGGGACATCTGCGCCTGTGTTTCGCCCAAGCGCCGGAGCGGATCGAGCGCGCGATGCACCGGCTGCGCGCCGGGCTGCAGGCGCGGTGACCCAGCCCGCTTGCAGCGTTTGCGGCACGCCTGTCCGACCGCCGTTCCGCGCCCCCACCGCGGAGCTTGCGCCCGACCTCGACCATCGGCCCGGCGAGCCCACCCGCTCGACCCTGCCGCGATGGATCGCGACCTGCCGCCGCTGCGGCGCATCTGGCCCGGATCTGGCGGCCTTGCCGACCGGTGCGGACGAGGTGGTGCGGTCCGACGCCTACCGCGCGTTGCGCAGCCTGGGTCCCGCCATGCCGTTCCTGCGCTGGGCACTGATCTGCGAACGGACCGGTGATCTTTCGATGGCGGCCGAGGCGACCCTGCACGCCGCCTGGGCGCTGGACGACGCGGGCCAGGACGCCGCCGGCCTACGCCGGCGCGCCGTGACGCTGTTCGGGGAGCCCGACGAGCCGGAGGCCGCGCTGCGCCTGATCGATATACTGCGCCGTGCCGGGGATTTCACTGCGGCGGAGGCCCGTGCGGCCAGCCTGGACGGCACGGCGCTCGATGAGAACAGCGCGGCGATCCTGGCCTTCCAGCGCCAGCGCATCGCCGCCGCCAACTCCGCGCGCCACATGATCAGCAGCGCCCTGCGCCCGCCCGCCCGCCGCCCGCATGTGACTCACGGGCGCACCGAGGCAACAAGCTTCTGGGGACGCGTGTTCGGCCGATGACACTCCGAGATGATCTGCGCCGTGCGCTGGACGAAAAGGCCAAGCCGCTCGGCTCGCTGGGCCGCATTGAGGGGCTGGCCATCCAGCTCGGCCTCATCCAGGGCACGCTGCGCCCGCGGGTTACGGACCCGGTGGTTCTGGTGTTCGCGGGCGACCACGGCGCCGTCGCGTCCGGCGTCTCGGCCTATCCCTCCGCCGTCACCGCGGCGATGGTGCGCACCTACTTGGCCGGCCGGGCTGCGGTGAACCTGTTTGCCAATCAGGCCGGCGCCCGCGTGCTGGTGGTGGACGCCGGCGTCGCGGCCGAGCTGCCGGAGCATGCTGCCCTGGTCGCGGCCAAGATCGGCATGGGTACGCAAGACTGGGTGCATGGCCCCGCCATGACCCCGGCCAATGTCGAGGCCTGTTTCCGTGCGGCCGGCATCGTCGTGGACCACCTGGCGGACCAGGGCTGCACTGTCCTGGCCCTCGGAGAAATGGGGATCGGCAACACTGCAAGCGCCGCGCTGCTGGCGCATAAGGTTGCGGGTTTGCCACTCGATCCGCTGATCGGCCGTGGCGCTGGGCTCGACGACAATGGGCTGGCGCGCAAACGCGCGGTGGCAGCACGGGGCGCCGCCCGCACGCCGTCCAGCCTGTCGCCGCATGATGCATTTGCAGAATACGGCGGGTTCGAGATCGCCATGCTGACCGGCGCGATCCTGCGCGCGGCGGAGCGCCGGGTTTGCGTCGTGGTGGACGGCGTGATCGTGACGGCGGCGGCGGTGCTCGCGCACGCTATGCGGCCCGGCTGCCTCAATGCCTGCGTGTTCGCCCATCGTTCGGCCGAACCCGGCCACGACGCCATGCTGGCCCATCTGGGTGTCGTGCCGCTGCTCGACCTCGGGATGCGGCTGGGGGAGGGGTCCGGCGCAGCCCTGGCGCTGCCGTTGCTGCGCGCGGCTGCGACCGTGCTGTCCGACATGGCGGAGCTGCGGGACGTCACGTGATCCCCCAGCAATGGCGGCTGCTGTTGACGGCGGTGCAGTTCCTCACGCGAGTGCCGGTGCCGGCCTGGGTCGGCCACGGGCCTGAGCAGCTCGACCAGGCGACACGTTATTTGCCGCTGGTCGGCATCGGCGTCGGGCTGGTTGGGGCGGCGGTGCTGACCTTGGCCGCCGCCGGGTTGCCGCAGCCGGTCGCGGCGCTGCTCTCGGTTGTCGCCACGCTGCTGCTGACCGGCGCGCTGCATGAGGACGGGCTGGCGGACACGCTCGACGGCCTGTTTGGCGGCGTCACCCGGGAGGACGCGCTGCGGATCATGCGCGACAGCCGGCTCGGCACCTACGGCGCTGCGGGGCTGACGCTGGCCCTTGGCCTGAAGGTCGCGGCGTTGTCCGCATTGCCCGCGGCGGCACCGGCGCTGGTGGCGGGTCACGCCGGCAGCCGGTTTTTCGTGGTCTGCGTGCTCGCTCGCTTGCCCTACGCCCGCGCGGACGGCAAGGCGGCGCCGGTGGCGGGCGGAGTCGGCGCCATGGAGCTTGCCGTGGCCGGGGTGTGCGGCGCGTTGCCGATGGTCCTATTAGGCAGCCGGGCAGTGCCCGCGTTCGTGATAGCGGCCGGGTTGGCCTGGGGCATGGCGCGCTGGTTCCGCCGTCGGCTGGGCGGCTACACCGGCGACGCCCTCGGCGCGGTGCAGCAACTGACAGAACTGACTATCCTGCTCGTGGCGCTATGGCACGCGGCCTGATCCTCGCGGCGCGGCACCCGCGCCCGCGCGTCGGCAACCGCATCTGCTACGGCCGGCTCGACGTGGAGCTGGCCGAGCCCGCCTCCGCCGGCGCCGCCGCGCTGATCTTGGCCGCGCGCGACCCGGTCGAGCGCATCATCACGAGCCCGCTCGCCCGCGCGCAGGACGTCGCGCGGGCGGTCGCCGCCAGCACCGGCGCCCCGCTGCGCCTGGATGACCGCTTGGCGGAGATGGATTTCGGCGCCTGGGAGGGCCACGCCTGGACCGCCATCCCGCGCGCCGAGATCGACGCCTGGGCTGCCAATCCGCTGCGCTACCGTCCCGGCGGCGGCGAGTCGGTCGCCGACGTGCTGCTGCGCGTCCGCCGGGCCTGGACCGGGATTGCGAGTTCGGCCGACACCACGCTGATCGTGACCCACGCGGGGCCGATCCGCTGCCTGCTGCACGTGGCGCTCGGGGTGCCGATCCTCGACGCCATCCAGGCCAGCATCGCCTATGGTTCGGTGACGCGGATCGGGGTGGGCCCTGACGGTTAGCGATGGAGCTTCGCGACATGGCACAGCATCGGAACGCCTGGCACGCCCGGACCAAGGCAATCAGCCTCGTCAAGCCCAGCCTGGACCGGCTCCCCGGCTACACGGCAGCCTTGGCGACAGGCTGGTCGCCCAATACAATCCAGGGCGTGAGTGGTGAACAGCTCGCAGCCATCCGCAGGGATGCAGCGGAATTCATCCGCGACCTGACCGAGCACGAAGACCGTATCATGACGCTGCCCGATGGCAGCAAGGTGCCGCGCTTGCCTGGCCCGGTATTCTGGATATGGGACGGCGAGTTCTGCGGCGCCATCAACCTTCGCTTCGTCCCGGGCACGCTCGACCTGCCGCCGCACGTTTCCGGCCATCTCGGCTATGCGGTCGTGCCGTGGAAGCGAAGACGCGGTTACGCCACGCAGGCGCTCGCCTTGCTGCTGCCGGTCGCGCGGGAACTTGGGTTGCCGCGCGTGCTGGTCACCTGCGACGCGAGCAATGCCGCTTCACGCCGGATCATTGAAGTAAACGGCGGCGTCGCCGCGGGCAACACGGCAAGTTCAGAGCATGGCGGTGAGACAAAGCTGATGTTTTGGATCGAGACCGCTGCATAGGCGTCAGATCCGTGGAGCAGGGCGCTACACGTGGTCGTAATCCACCGTGAGCCGATCCGCCGTCGGTCGGGCTTGGCAGGTCAGGACGTAGCCAGCCGCCGTTTCCCAAGGTTCCAGCGCATAGTTCACGTCCATCTGCACGCTGCCTCCGGTGACCCGGGCCCGGCAGGTGCTGCACATGCCGCCGCGGCACGAGTACGGCAGGTCCAGCCCGGCCCGCAGCGCCGCTTCCAGCACGGTCTCGTCGGCGCCGACCGCAACCTCGGTCCGCGCGCCGTCAGCGATGATCGTCGCGACCGCATGGGGCAGTTCCGTAGTTGGCGGGGGCTTATGGAGGGGAACACCGGTATGCGGAGCCGCGGTGAACCGCTCGCTATGGATGCGGCCCTCGTCCATGCCGGCGACAGCGAGTGCGGCCCGGACCTCGTCGATCATGCTGGCGGGTCCGCACAGGAAGGCGTGGTCGATCGCCGGAATTGGAGTGAGGCCGCCGAGCAGGAGCCGGATTTTGGCGCCGTCCAGCCGCCCGTTCAGCACCGGTACGTCCTGCTGCTCCCGCGACAACACGTGGACTACGGAAAGGCGGCCCATGAAGCGATCCTTCAACTCCTCAAGCTGCTCGCGAAAGATGATCTGGCCGGTGGCGCGGCTGCCATACAGCAGGATGAACCGGCTACGCGGCTCCCGCGTCAGCACGGATTTCAGGATGGATAGGATCGGCGTGATGCCCGACCCCGCCGCCACGCCGAGTATGGTCCGCGCCGCGTCGGGCGCGAGGGGCACGCCAAACCGGCCGGCTGGCGGCATGACGTCCACGGCCTCGCCCACCCGTAGCGCGTCGTGCGCCCATTCGGAGAAGCGGCCGTCCTCAACCCGCTTGATCGCCACCCGCAGCTCGCCGTCATCCAGACCCGAGCAGATCGAATACGAGCGCCGCAGGTCCTCGCCGGCGAAGTGGGTACGCAGCGTCAGGTATTGCCCGGGCAGGTAGGCGAACTGCGACCTTTGCTCGTCCGGCACGGCGAACGCCACGCTGATGGTGTCGGCGGTCTCCTGGCGTATGTCGGCGATCCGCAGCGCCTCGAAGCGCATCAGTGACACTTGAAGTAGTCGAACGGCTCCCGGCAAGCCTGGCACCGCCAGAGCGCCTTGCATGAGGTCGAACCGAACTCCGCCAGCACCGCCGTGTTCTCCGAGCCGCAGCGCGGGCAGGCAACCTGGTCCGTGCCGAACAGCGCGCGGCGGCTGCCGCTCTTGGCCGGGGGCGCGATGCCGTATTCGAGCAGCTTGCGCCGTCCGTCCTCGCTCATCCAGTCCGTGGTCCACGCCGGCGACAGCACGGTCCGCACCCGGCCGGGGATGCCGGCGCGGGCCAGCGCCAGCTCGACCTCGATCGCGATCATGCCCATGGCAGCGCAGCCGGAGTAGGTCGGCGTAATCAGCACCTCGACCCCGTCCGGCGTTTCCGTCACTTCGCGGAGCACGCCGAGGTCGGCGATGGTCAGCACCGGGACCTCGGGGTCGGTGACCTCAGCAGCCGCGGCCCAGGCCCGGTTAAGCCGGCTTGTCACCACTTAGCGCCGGGATAGCTGCGCTGCAGGTGCTGCATTTCTGCCAGTAAAAAACCCAGATGCTCGGAATGACGGCCCTGACGTCCGCCGCGCTGTGCCCATGCGTTGGCAGGACGGAGCAGGGTGGCCTGGTCCAGCACGCCGGCGACCATCGCATTGAACCCTGGGCGCAATGCAGCGGGATCGGCGCCAATGCCGGACGCGATTAGGTCAGCCTCATCGCCGGGTTCGAACATCTCGCCGATGTAGGGCCAGAGCTGGTCGATCGCCGCCTGTGCCCGGCGATGGCTCTCGGACGTACCGTCGCCCAGGCGGATCAGCCACTCTGACGCGTGGCGCAGATGATAGGCGGTCTCCTTCTCCGCCTTGGCGGCGATGGCGGCGAGCGTCGAGTCCTCCGAGGCGATCATGGCGCGCCACCACGGATCGACGTAGGCGGCGTAGAGGAACTGCCGCACGATGGTCACGGCAAAATCGCCGTTCGGCTGCTCGACCAGCAGCAGGTTCTGGAACTGCGGCGTGTCGCGCAGGTACGCGAGGTCGTCCTCGTCATGCCCGGCGTCCTCGACTTCGGCTGCATAGCTATACAGGCTGCGCGCCTGGCCCAGCAGGTCGAGGCCCATATTCGCCAGCGCCATGTCCTCCTCTGGGGTCGGCGCGTGGCCGCACCATTCGGACAGGCGGTGGCCCAGGATCAAGGAGTCATCAGCCCTGCGCAGCACAAACCGCACCAATGGCGTCTCGGTCACCTGGATGCTAGTCGTCACCATCGGGGGCGGGCCATCACATGTGGCCGACGTCGTCCGGCACTTTGTAGAAGGTCGGGTGGCGGTATATCTTGCTCGACGTCGGCTCGAACATCATGCCCTTGTCGGCCGGGTCGCTGGCGGTGATGGCGTCGCTCGGCACCACCCAGAGCGAAAGTCCCTCGCCGCGCCTTGTATAGACATCCCGCGCCGCCTGCAGCGCCATCTCGGCGTCAGCCGCGTGCACACTGCCCGCGTGCTTATGCGCCAGGCCGTTGCGGCTGCGGATGAACACCTCCCAAAGCGGCGTCCGCTGCTCGGTCACGCCGCAAGCTTCCGCGCCCGGCGCTTCTCCGCATGCGCCAGCGCCGCCTCGCGCACCCAGGCCCCGTCAGCATGCGCTTGGTTACGGTCGGCCAGGCGTTCCCGATTGCAGGGGCCGTTGCCCGCCAACACTTGCCGGAACTCTTCCCAATCGATGACGCCGAAGCTGAAATGCTGGGTCGCCTCGTTCCAAACGAGGTTCGGGTCCGGCGCCTCGATGCCCAGGATGCGCGCCTGCGGCACCATGGCATCGACGAAACGCTGGCGCAGCTCGTCATTGGTGAAACGCTTGATCTTCCAGGCCATGCTGGTGTCCGAATGCTGGCTTTCGCCGTCGGGCGGCCCGAACATCATCATCGCCGGCCACCACCAGCGGTTCAGCGCATCCTGCGCCATCGCCTTCTGCTCGGGCGTGCCACGGCAGAGCGTCAGCATGATCTCGTAGCCCTGGCGCTGATGGAAGCTCTCTTCCTTGCACACCCGCACCATCGCCCGGGCATAGGGGCCATAGCTGCAGCGGCACAGCGGGATCTGGTTCATGATCGCAGCGCCATCCACCAGCCAGCCGATGGCGCCGATATCGGCCCAGGTCAGCGCCGGATAGTTGAAGATGCTGCTATACTTGGCCCGGCCTAACAGCAGCTGGTCGGTAAGCTCCTCGCGCGAGATGCCAAGCGTCTCCGCGGCGGCGTAAAGATACATCCCATGTCCGCACTCGTCCTGCACCTTGGCCAGCAACGCCGCCTTGCGCCGTAGGCTGGGTGCCCGCGTCAGCCAACGGCCCTCAGGCAACTGACCGACGATCTCGCTGTGCGCGTGCTGGCTGATCTGCCGGATCAGGGTCCGGCGATAGGCCTCGGGCATCCAATCATTCGCCTCGATCCGGTCCTCCGCGTGGATGCGGGCCTGGAAGTGGGCCATGCGCTCCGGATCTTCGTCGGCACGAACCTCTGAGCGGGATACAGGGCCCGAGGCGTTCAGGGCTTGCGTGTACATGTCCGGCACTCCGCACTGGGTGTCCCCAACGTATCACGAAAGCCGCGTTTCTCAAGATTAGCCGATGCATCGAACCATCATGGCGTCATGGAACCGTCGTGCCTCCTGGGGGTTTCAAGCTACATCAGCAACACTTGAGGAGACCAGCCATGGACGAGAACCGTTTTGAGGGTGCAGCCCGCAAGGTCGGCGGCAAGGTCGAGAGCGCCGTCGGCGACCTGACCGGCGACCGCAAAATGCAGGCGGACGGTGCGATGGACCGGTTTTCCGGCAGTGCGCAGCGCACCTATGGTCAGGCCAAGGACAACGTCCGGAACTTTGCGGGGCAGGCGGGCGACCAGGCCAGCGACTATGGCTCGCAGGTGCTGGACCAGCTTGAAGAGGCCGGCGACTACCTGGCCGAGCAGGTCGATCAGCGTCCGATTACGGCGATCTTGGTCGCGGCTGGCATTGGCTTCCTGATCGCCATGGCAACGAAGCCAGCGCCGAAGGTCGTCTATCGCCGCCGCTAATTTGTACGAAAACCCGGTCCCGCAGACATGGGACCGGGTTGATGTTAAACCTTTAAAAAGCCAACCAGCCGTTCGGCCTCATCGACAATAGGATTAGCGATTGTCGCCGCGCGGATAGCGCCATCCCGAAGTATAGCGTCCAACGTGCCGGGATCGACCAACAAACGCTGGGTCTCGGAGGCGATCGGACCCAGCTTTTCGATCAGCAGTGCGGCTAGGCTTTCCTTGAACACGCCGAAGCCTTTGCCGCCCTGATCCTGCAGCACCGTGGCGGTGTCCTGGTCCAGCAAGGCGGCCATGATGCCGACCAGGTTCCGAGCCTCGGGCCGGCCCTCCAAACCCTGCGGCTCATGTGGCAACGCATCGGCATCCGTCCGTGCGCGCCGGATTTTCAATGCGATCGTATCCGCGTCGTCCGTCAAGTTGATGCGGCTCTGATCGGACGGGTCCGACTTCGACATCTTCTTGCTGCCGTCGCGCAGGCTCATAACCCGGGCGGCTGGACCCAGGATCAGCGGCTCGATCGTCGGGAAAAACTCCACGCCGAAATCGTGGTTGAACTTTTGCCCGATGTCGTTCGCCAGCTCCAGATGCTGCCGCTGATCGTCGCCCACGGGGACGCGGGTCGCGTGATAGGCGTGGATGTCGGCCGCCATCAGGTTGGGATAGACATACAACCCGGCCGACACCTGCTCGCGGTCTTTCCCAGCCTTGTCCTTGAACTGCGTCATGCGGTTCAGCCAGCCGAGCCGGGCCACGCAGTTAAAGATCCAGCCGAGCCGCACGTGCGCCGGCACCGCCGATTGGTGGAACAGGATCTGCGCCTCTGGGTCGATCCCGCAGGCGATGAACGACGCCGCCATCTCTCGCGTGGCGGACCGCAGCGTGGCCGGATCCTGCCAGGTGGTGATCGCGTGCAGGTCCACAACGCAGAACAGGCACTCATGGTCCCGTTGCAGCGCGACCCAGTTGCGGATCGCGCCGAGGTAGTTGCCGAGGGTGGGCACGCCGGACGGCTGGATGCCGGAGAGGATGCGTTGCATGGCCGGCGTTGTCCCCGTCCCGCCGGGTGCGGTCAAGATCCGTCAATACCGTTCATCAGTTTCGGCCACGCCGCCGCAGCACGCCGAGCAAATGCCGCGCGTCGAATGCGCCGAGGAGCTGCCCGGCAGCCGCATAGGCCGCGAGTCCGAAGCCGACCAGCGCCGCCAGCGCCAGCCAGCGCAAGCCGGTGGTCGCGCCCAGCTCGGCGAAAATCGTGCGCTCGGCAAGCCACAGCGCCGTCGCCATCGCCAGCGCCGCCAGCGCCATGCGCGGCAGCCGGCGGCGCAGCCTGCGATCGAGCGCCAGCTGGCCCCGGCGGCTGAGCAGGGCCGCGAGGGTCAGGACGTTGAAGATCGCCGACAGGCTGGTGGCCAGCGCCGGGCCGGCATGCGCCAGCGGCACCATGAACAGCAGGTTCAGAATAAGGTTCAGCGCGATCGCGATCATGCCGACCCGCACCGGCGTCCCGGTGTCGCCGTGGGCGAAGAACGCCGGAACCAGGACCTTGAGGACGACAAACGCCGGCAGGCCAAACGCGTAGGCGGCGAGGGATTGCGCGCTCAGCAGGGCGCTGGTGGCGTCAAACGCGCCGCGGCCGAACAGCACCAGCATGATCGGCTGCCCCGCCACCGCAAGGGCCAGCGCCGCCGGCAAAGTCAGCACCAGGCTGATTTCCAGTGCCCGGTTCAGGGTCACGATCGCCCCGGCGGTGTCGCCCGACCGCGCCTGACGCGACAGCAGCGGCAATAGCGCGGTACCAACCGCGGTGCCGATCACTCCGAGAGGTAGTTGGTTCACCCGGTCCGCATAGTACAGCAGCGAAGCCGAACCCGGCGGCAGCAGGCTGACGATCACCACATCGACGGCCAAGTTGAGCTGCGTGACCCCGGCGCCGATCAGCCCCGGCCCCATGCGGCGCAGCAGCAGCGCCATGCGCGGCGTCATCCGTGGACGCGGAATATGCAGCACCATGCCGGCCCGCCGCACCGCCCAGCCCAGCAGCGCCAACTGCAGCACGCCCGATATCGTGACGCCCCAGGCCAGCGAGTGCCCGACGGTGGGCACGTAAGGCGTCAGCAGCAGCATCGCCGCGATCGACACGCCGTTGAACACCAGTGGTGCTGCTGCGGCAGCGGCGAAGCGATCGAGGCCGTTGAGCACGCCGGACAGCAGGGCCGCGAGACAGATCAGGAACAGATAGGGGAAGGTGATGCGCGCCAGCTCGACCGTCAGCGCGGCCTTGCCGGG
This sequence comes from uncultured Alphaproteobacteria bacterium, assembly GCA_963850595.1. GTDB lineage: Bacteria > Pseudomonadota > Alphaproteobacteria > Acetobacterales > Acetobacteraceae > CAHJXG01. Next base: position 1,232,061 of record CAWKLS010000002.1, read on the forward strand.
AATGGCCTCGAAGCCCGGGGCCAGCAGCGCCATGAGCTGCGGCATGAACAGCTCGCCCAGAAGGGTCACCAGGAGCAGCCAGAACGCCAGGGCGGCGATCGCCTCCTGGGCAAACTGCTTGGCGGCGGGAGCGCCGTCGGTCGCCAGGATGCCGCTGAACTCGGGCACGAAGGCCGCATTGAACGCGCCCTCGCCAAATAGCCGGCGGAACAGGTTGGGCAGGCGGAGCGCGATGAAGAACGCGTCGGCGACCGGCCCGGTGCCGGCCAATGCTGCGAGCAGCATGTCGCGCAGGAACCCGAGCACGCGGCTCGCCATGGTCCAGCCGCCGACGGTCACGATGCCGCGGAACATGGCTATTCGTCCCGGCGCGGCCGGGCCAGCAGGGCGGTGATGGCCTGATCCAGCCGCAGCCGCCCCTCCAGCAGCGCCGCCACTGCCGAGCACACCGGCAGATCGATCCCTGCTGCCCGCGCCACCAGCGCCGGCGCGGTCGCGACGCCTTCGGTCACCGTGTTTCGGGTCGCGAGGATGTCCGGTAGCGTCATCCCCTGGCCGAGCGCCAGGCCGAGCGAGTAGTTGCGGCTTGCGGGTCCCGTGCAGGTCAGCAGCAGGTCGCCCAGGCCCGACAGCCCCGCCACCGTCTCCACCCGGCCGCCGAGTGCCACGACCAGCCGGCCGAGTTCCGCCAAGCCTCGGGTGATCAGCGCCGCACGGGCGTTCTCACCAAGGCCAGCGCCGATGACGGCCCCGGCGGCGATGGCGATCACGTTCTTGGCGGCGCCACCCAACTGCGCGCCAATCGGGTCATCATTGCCATAGATGCGGAAGGCCGGGCTGCCGATCATCTCGGCCAACACGGCGCGGAGTGCACCATCGGTCGAAGCGAGCACCGCGGCGGCGGGCAATCCGGCCGCAACCTCGTGCGCGAAATTGGGGCCGGTGAGCACGACGGCAGGCCGGTCTGGATGAAGGCTGGCGAGAATTTCGAGGGGCAGGCGATGCGTGCCGGCCTCCAGCCCCTTGGCGCAGACGATCACGGGCGTGGTTCCGGGCAACGCGGCGGCTATTGCGGCGAGATGCTGTGTCGGGACGGCCAGCAGCACGGCGTCATACAGCGCACTGTCCAGACCGCCGGTGACGGAAATGTTGTCAGGCAGCCGGTGGCCCGGCAGGCGTGGGCTGTGCCGCGTCGCCAAGATCGGCGCCGGGTCGCGTGCCCATAGGCTGACCTGCTGCCCTGCCCGCGCGAGATGCAGCGCCAGAGCGGTGCCCCAAGCGCCGGCGCCCACGACCAAAACGCTACTCATCGGTCAGCCGCAGCATCGTGTTGCCATGGCCGGGCTGCTTGTCGTCCAGGCGGCCGAGCAGCGCCGCCAGGATGTCGGCCGCCGCACCCTCGAAACCCCAGGGCGGATTGCGGACCAGCAGGCCGCAGCCGTTCAGGCGGGTGGGCTCGGTCGGCTCGCGCCACCACATCTCGGCGCAGACCACGTCGCGCAGCCTTGCCCCGCGCACGGCCTCATGGAAGGCGCGGACCGGGCTGCGGTGCTTGATCGGATACCACGCGGCATACACACCAGTGGCAAAGCGTGCCGCACCCGCCTGCAACCCTGCCAACACGCGGTCGAACTCGCCCGGCGCCTCATAGGGCGGGTCGATCAGTACCAGCCCGCGCGCCTGCCGCGGCGGCAGCAGGGCAGCGATGGCGGCATAGCCGTCACGCAGATGCACCGCCACCTGACGATCCCCGCGGAACAGGCGGGCGAGTGCGGCGTGATCCTCGGGATGCAGCTCGCAGCAGGCCAGCCGGTCGTCGGGACGCAGCAGGGTGCGGATCAGCGCCGGGGAGCCGGGGTAGAGGCCCAGCCGCTCCACCAGCGCCACATAGTCCGCGAGCGGCGGCGGCGGTTCGTGCAGCAGGCGGGCGATGCCGGCGCGCCACTCGCCGGTGCGCTCGGCGGGATCGGACAGCAGGTCGTAGCGGCCCAGGCCGGCATGGGTGTCCAGCACGAACACCGGCGCGGGCTTGCGGGCGAGGGCGCGCAGCATCCAGACCAGCAGCGCGTGCTTCATGCAATCGGCCGGGTTGCCGGCGTGAAAGGCGTGCCGGTAGTTCACGCAGGCGCCAGCTCTGGCAAAGGCCAGCGCGGGCGCGGCGCGAAGTCGAGCCCGTCGGTCAGCCCCAGCCGCAGCCGCTCGATGCCCGCCCAGGCCACCATGACAGCGTTGTCCGTGCACAGCCGCACCGGCGGAGCAATCAGCGTGAGGCCGTGGGAAGCTGCTGCAGCGCCCAACGCCGCCCGCACCGCCGCATTGGCCGCAACGCCGCCGGCGACCACCAGCAGGCTGGCCTCCGGCATCATCGCCATCGCGTGCTCGGCGCGGTCAGCCAGCACCTCGGCCACCGCGCGCTGGAACCCGGCCGCGATGTCGGCGGCTTCCTGAGACGGCAGCGGCGAGGGCAGGGAGGCGATGCGTTGCGCCACGGCCGTCTTCAGGCCCGAGAAGCTGAAGTCGCAGCCGGCCCGGCCGCGCAGAGGCTGCGGGAACGGGTGCCGGGCCGCGTCGCCGGTGACCGCGAGCCGCTCCAGCGCCGGGCCGCCGGGCCAGGGCAGGCCGAGCAGCTTGCCGACCTTGTCGAATGCCTCGCCGACCGCGTCGTCGATCGTGCCTCCAAGCCGCCGGTAGCGTCCCACGCCGTCCACCGCCACGCATTGGCAGTGCCCGCCAGACAGCAGCAGCAACAGATAAGGGAACGCCGCGCCCCCCGCGACCAAGCCGGGCAGCCGTGCGGTGAGCGCATGGGCTTCGAGGTGGTTGACCGCAACGAAGGGCAGGCCAGCACCCAGGGCGAGGCCCTTCGCCATGCCGGCGCCGACGATCAGGCCGCCAATCAGGCCCGGCCCGCAACTGGCCGCAACGCCGCCAAGATCGCCGAAATCCAGGCCTGTCTCACGCATGATCCGCTGTATCAGGCCGGGCAGATGCGCCAGATGTGCGCGGGCCGCAACCTCCGGCACGACGCCGCCGAATTGGGCGTGGTCGGCCTGCTGGCTCAGCACGATCTCCGCCAGGATCGCCCCGTCGGGCGTCAGAATTGCTGCGGCTGTCTCGTCGCACGACGATTCAATCCCAAGTACGGGCTTTTCGGGTCTTGGGCCGGTCTGCATGGCTCGGGCTTTCCTTAGTCGGCCCGATCTCATAGGACACCTGGATGCCCAACGCCCAGCCTGTGCTCGCCCCTGTGTTGCACAAAAACCCCGCCGAGATCGCGCCGAGCCACCACGGCCGCAGCCTGCCGTTGCGCGTGGGCACGCGCGGGTCGCCGCTGGCGCTGACCCAGACACGGCTGTTTCTGTCGCTGCTCGCCCGGTTCTGCCCAGTGCTCGCGCCGGGTTTCAGCAATGAGCAGGTGTTCCAGCAGCACGTCATCCGCACCACCGGCGACCAGGTGCAGGATCGCAGCCTGGCCGACATCGGCGGCAAGGGCCTGTTCAGCAAGGAGATCCATGAGGCGCTGCTGGATGGCCGCATCGATTTTGCGGTGCACAGCCTGAAGGATCTCGAGACCGAGCTGCCACCCGGCATCGTGCTGGCCTGCACCCTGCGGCGGGAGGATGCGCGCGATGCTATGATCCTCGGCCCCAGCTGCCTGCCGCAAAAGCCCGGTGATCCATTCGCGGTGCTGCCGCCAGGTGCGGTGATCGGCACCAACTCGCTGCGTCGGCAAGCGCAGCTGCTGCACGCGCGGCCCGACCTTCGCATGGCCCTCATGCGCGGCAACGTGCAGCCGCGGATTGCCAAGGTGATGCGCGGGGATTGCACCGCGAGCCTGCTGGCGCTGGCCGGACTGCGCCGCCTGGGGCTGGAAGACGCGGCGATCCTGCCGATCGATCCCGACGCTATGGTGCCGTCGGCCGGGCAGGGGATCGTGGGCATCACCGTCCGCCGTGACGACACGGCGCTGCGGGAACTGCTGGCGGGGATCGAGGATCCGGAGGCACGCGCCGTCTCAACCGCCGAGCGCAGCCTGCTGGCCCTGCTGGACGGGTCCTGCCGCACCCCGATCGGCGGCCACGCCCGGCTGCTGCCAACCCTGGCCGGCCGGGTGCCGCAGCTGCATCTGACCGGCCTGGTGGCGCGGGCGGATGGATCGTTCCTGCTGAAGCGCAGCATCCACGGTTCGGCGGACGACGCCGCGCGGCTGGGCGCCGAGTTGGGCGCCAGCCTGCGCGCCGATAGTCCACGCGACATCTTTGGCTAACAACGGCGTCCTGGTCACCCGCCCGGAGCCCGGCGCGTCCGAGACGGCCCAACGCCTGCGGGCATTGCATCACAATCCGATCATCGCCCCGCTGCTCCGTATCCGGCCCCTCGTCTTAGCGCCATGCGGCCGCTTTGGTGCGGTGCTGGTGACCAGCGGCAACGCCATCCCGTGCCTGCCGCCCAGCCTGCATGGCACGCCGCTGCTGGCGGTGGGCAATGCGACGGCCGACCGAGCACGGGCGGCGGGATTTGTCCAGGTGGTCAGCGCGGACGGGGACGCGACGGCGCTGGCCGCCTTAACCCGGCAAACCTGCGCGCCCGGCACCGCTTTGCTGTTCGCGACCGCTCGCGGCCAGGGTTCGTCGCTGGCGGCGGCGTTGCGGGCGCATGGCTTCGTGGTGCATCGCCGGGCGGTCTATGCGGCCTTTCCGGCCACGCGGATGCCCCCGACTGCAACCCAAGCCTTGCGCGACGGCAGTCTTTCCGCCGCGATGTTCCTGTCGGCGGAGACCGCCCGCGCCTTCGTCCGCCTGCTGCCGCCGGGGCTGGCGCCCGCACTGGCCGGGGTTGACGCGCTGGCGATCGGACAGCCTGCGGCGGACGCGCTGTGCTTCTTGCCCTGGCGTCGGGTGCGCGTCTCGGCTAAGCCGACGCAGGAACTCATTATTGGCGATGCTATGACCGATCCAGACGCCCCCGATCCCAGCAACCCCGTCCCGGCGGAGACGCCCGAGCGCGTCCGGATCGACGAGCCGCCGCCGCGAAAGCGCAGGGACTTCTTGCCGCTGCTGTATCTGCTCGGCTTCCTGGTGCTCGCCGGATCGCTGTTTTACCTGTATGAAAATCCCAGTATGCCGGCTGGCGTGGCGCAGGAAGCGGAACGGGTTGATACCCTGCAGCAGCAGGTTGATGCCCTCACCGGTCGGCTGACCGCGTTGGAGCAACGGCCGGCGCCGGCGCCCACCCCGGCTGATGCACCCCAAGCTGCCGCGGCCCAGACCACGGCGCCCCCGACTGCGCCGCCACCGGATATCGCGCCGCTGGAGGCGCGAATTGCGGCACTAGAACCGCGCCTTGCAGCGATCGAGCCCAAGGTGGCGGCCCTGGAGCCGAAACTCGAAGCGTCAGAGTCGAAATCCTCAGGGATGGAACCGCAGCTCGCAGCTCTCGACCCCAGGCTTTCAACCCTGGAGACCCGGCTTTCCGCCCTGGAACAGCGTCCCGCCCCGCCGACCCCGCCGCCGGCAGATTTTGGCCCGATCAATGCTCGGCTCGACGCCGACCTAGCAAAACAGTCAGCCGACCTGGCCAAGCAGTCAGCCGACCTCGAGGCCAAGCAGGCTGCTGGCCTCAAAGGCGTGACCGATCGGCTCGATACTGGCCTCCAAGGCCTGACCGCGCGGCTTGATACCGGCCTCAAGGGCGTGACTACCCGACTCGATGCCGTCGAGGGCCGGATGGCCGCAGTCGAGAAGCAGAACGGCGCGGTTGCCGGGCAGCTTGGCGGCATCGCGGAACGCGCCCAGCGTGTCACGCGCATCCAGACCGCAATGACGGCGTTGGATGCCGGGCAGAAGCTGGGCGACATCCCCGGCGCTCCCCCCGCCTTGGCCCGTTTCGCCAATGAGGCGCCGCCGACCGAGGCTGCACTGCGCCTGTCGTTTAACAACGCTGCCGAGGCGGCCCAGCACGCGAGCCAGCCCGCCATCATGGACGATCAGCCATTGGCCTCCCGGCTTTGGACCCGAGCGCAGCAGGCGGTCTCGGTCCGCCAGGGCGACCGCGTGCTGCTGGGCGACCCGGTTTCCGGCATCCTGGCCCATGCGCGCCAGGCGTTGGACGCCGGGGACCTCGCCGGCGCCGTGTCCGCGCTGAACGGGCTTGCTGGACCGGCAAAGGCGGCGATGGCGGACTGGCTCGGCCAGGCGCACGCGTTGCTCGATGCCCGGGCAGCGCTTGCGACCATGGCGGGCCGCGGCTGATGCGCACCGTTCTTGGACTGACCGTTGTCGCGGCGGCGCTGATTACGCTGGCGTGGTGGGTGGCGTTGCTGCCGGGCTCGGTGTCGGCGACCATCGGCGACACGACGATCGCGACGGACACACCGGTGGCGCTGGTGCTGCTGACCCTGCTGTTCCTGGTGCTGTATTTCGCAATCCGACTGCTGGTCGGGCTAGTGCGGCTGCCGCAGGGCATGCGCCGCGGCCGGGCGCGGCGTAACCGTGCGCGTGGCGACAGCGCCGTGACCCGGACCCTGGTGGCCCTCGCTGCCAGCGACCCCTCCGCCGCCCAGCGCGAGGCGGGCCGCAGCCGCCGCCTGCTGGGCGATACGCCGCTCACGTTGCTGCTGACCGCCCAGGCCTATCGTCAGGCCGGGCGCGAGGAGGACGCGGCTGCGACATTCCGTCAGCTTGCCAACGGCAAGGACACCGCATTCCTGGGGCTGCGTGGGCTGTTGCGCCAGGCGACCGCCCGCGAGGACTGGCCCGCCGCCGCCGAACTGGCGCGTCAGGCCGAGGCGGTGCGGCCCGGTGCGCAGTGGCTGCAGGAGGAGCGTCGGGTGCTGGCGCTGCGCACGGGCCAGTGGGCCGATGCGCTGCGGCTGTCCGGCCCCGACACGCGCGCCGCCTTGGCCGTCGCCGCGGCAAGTGCGGAGCCGGACCGTTCGGCCGCGCTGCGCCTCGCGAAGCAGGCCTGGACCGCTGATCCATCGCTCGTCCCCGCCGCGATTGCCTATGCGAGCCGGCTGCGTATCGCGGGCAAGGACAGCGCGGCCAACGACGTGCTGCGTCGGTCATGGGCGGCACAGCCTCATCCCGATATCGCCACCGAATACATGGCGGACCTGTCGGACAAGCAGGCGCGCCTAAAGGCCGCAACCGGCCTCGCGCAGCAGAACATCACCCATCCCGAGAGCCAACTGCTGCTGGCTCAGGTCGCGCTGGACGCCGGATTGACCAAGGAGGCGCTGCGCCATATCGAGGCCGTGCGGGACGCTGGGGTGAACCAGCGCCGTGTTTGGGTCCTGCTGGCCGACATCGCGGACCATGAGGGGCACGCGAACGAGGCGCAGGATGCGCTGCGTCATGTCGCGACCGCCGATCCGGACCCGTTCTGGCGCTGCGCTGCCTGCGGCACGGGCCATAGCGCATGGAAACCAGTCTGCGAGGCCTGCAACACGCCCGGCAAGATTGCCTGGGTGCAGCCGACGCCGAACCAGGACGCTGGCATACGCCAGGTCGCGTTCCTCGATCATGCCAATGACGGTGAAGGCCGGGACCTCATCCAGTCCTGACCCGCTCCGCCACCGCTATAAGGGCAGCACGCGCGTTTCACCGAAGCCCAGCACGTCGAATTCGTGCGTCGAGACACCAGCTTCTGCACGCGCTTGTTGCAGGGCAATTAAAGGTGCGTCCACCGCCTCGTCCGTGAGCTGGAACGTCCCGAAATGCATGCCGACCGCCTGGCGGGCGCCGAGGTCGGCACGGGCCTGAACCGCTTCCGCCGGGTCCATATGGACCGCCTGCATGACGCTGCGGGGCAGATAGGCGCCGATCGGCAGCAGGGCGACGCTGGGTGGCCCGAGCCGGTCGCGGATCGTCGTCCAATGCGGACCGGCACCGGAATCGCCGGCAAACAGCATCTGGCCCTCGGCCGTTCCCAGCATGAACCCGGCCCATAGCGTCTGGTTGCGGTCTTGGAGGCCGCGCGCCGCGAAGTGCCGGGCCGGCGTCGCCGTCACCTGGACCGGGCCGGCCGCGGCGACCTGCCACCAGTCAAGCTCGATCGCACCCGGGACCCCGGCGTCGTGCAATGCGCGCGTGTTGCCCAGGCTGGTGAGAAAACATGGCCGGAAGCGCCGATGCAGCGCCCGCAGGCTCGGCAAATCCATGTGGTCGTAGTGATTATGCGAGACCAATACCGCGTCGATCTTTGGCAACGCCTCCAGGGCGAGGCCTGGCGCCCGCACCCGGCGCGGACCCATCCACTGCACGGGAAAGCAGCGCTCGCTGAAGATCGGATCGGTCAGGATCGACGTCACCCCATTCGGTCCATTCAGCCGGATCAGGAAGGTGCTGTGGCCGATGAAGGTCAGGCTCACGTGGCCCGGCGCGACAACTTCGTCCGGCGGCGGGAAGGGCGGGTTGGCGATGCGCTCGGGCCAGTGCGCCCGGGATCGGGTCAGTTGCCAACGCAGGATCGCGCCGAGGCCGCGGGCCTGGTTTGCTCCCGGATTGAAGAAGCGCTGACCGTCGAAATGGTCGCTGACGGGCCAGTTCCCTGGCCGGTTCACCGGCATCTCGGCACACCGAGCAGTGGTTCCGGATCGATCGCCGCGGTCCCACGCAACACGGCGAAGAACACGTGCGTGCCGTAGGTCACGCCGGTCCGGGCCACGTGCCCCAACGGCTCGCCCACGGCCACTTTGCGCTTTCCCTCGGCGATCGCGGGCACCAGATTGCCGAGATGGGCATAGAGCGTGGTGGTGCCATCGGGGTGTCCGACATGCAGCGTGACGCCACCCAGCCCCTGACGCTTCACCCGCAATACCATGCCGGCTGCCGCAGCATGCACCACCGCCCCGGCGGGCGCCGGCAGGTCCACGCCGTTATGGAACGCGGCCGGGGCGTGCGGCCCGACCGCATGGCGCCAGCCGAACGGGGAGGAGATGCAGGCGGGCTCCACCGGCGGCCTCAGCGGCTCGGCAGCCACGCAGCAGGGCACCAACAATAGAGCTGAGACGAGGACGCGCAGCATGGTGGTATGCAGCATGAAGGTATTCTGGCCCGGGTTCCTGCTTGCCGCAACGCAGTCCCGCCCATAGGCTTGGTCGATGAAGCGGTTCCTCCTGCGCCGGGCCATCCTGGGCGTGCTGGTCTGCATGACGGTGCTGGTCATCAGCTTTGGCCTGACCAGGGTTGCCGGCGATCCGGCCCTGGCCGTCGCCGGCCCGCAGGCGACCGCCGCTGATGTCACGGCAATACGCAGCGCCTATGGCCTCGACCGTCCCTTGCCCGAGCAGTTCTTCAGTTGGGTCGGCGCCGTAGCGAGGGGCGACCTCGGACAGTCCTATCTGTTCCGCGAGCCGGTGGCGCACCTGATCCGCGCCCGCCTCCCGGTCACGCTGACTTTGGGGCTGGTCGGCCTCGGCTTCGCGCTGCTGATCGCGCTGCCGCTGGGCATCGTGGCGGCGCTGCATGAGGGCACGCTGACCGACCGCATGGTGATGCTGGTGGCGCTGCTGGGCCAGGCGATGCCGAGCTTTTGGCTGGCGCTGCTGCTGATCATCGGATTCGGGCTGCGGCTGCAATGGCTGCCGATCAGCGGGCTCGACGATTGGACCGGCTATCTGCTGCCCGGCCTGGTGCTGGCTTTCTCCGGCATTCCCGCTTTGATGCGGCTCACCCGGTCCGGCATGATCGATGCGCTGCGCTCCGACTATATCCGCACGGCGCGGGCCAACGGCCTGTCGCGCGCCAGCATCGTGCTCAAGCACGCCGCCCGCAACGCCGCCATGCCGGTCGTCGCCATCGCCGCCGTGCAGCTCGGCTTCATGCTGGGCGGCTCCATCGTGATCGAGAGCGTGTTCAGCCTACCAGGGCTCGGCTTCCTGGCATGGGAGAGCGTCAGCAAGAGCGACTTCCCGGTCGTGCAGGCCGTCGTGCTGCTGCTGGCGGTCATCTACATCGCGCTGACGTTGTTCGCGGACCTGCTGAGCGCGGTGCTCGACCCGCGGCTGCGGACCGGCTGATGCCGCTGCGGCATCTGGCGACGGCGCTGGGAGGGCTGATCGTGGGAGTCGCGTTGCTGGCGGCGCTGCTCGGGCCCAGCCTCGTGCCGCATGATCCGTTCGCGCAGGATTTGCTGCGCCGCCTGGTGCCGCCGGCCTGGATGGGCGGCGACGCCGCGCACCCGCTGGGCACCGACCAGCTCGGCCGCGACTACCTGGCGCGCTTAGTCTATGGTGCGCGGATTTCGCTCACGATCGGCGTGATGGCGGCGCTGACCAGCGGGCTGATCGGCATCACCTTGGGCGTGCTGGGCGGCTTCTTCGGCGGCTGGGTGGACGATTTCGTCATGTTCGCGATCACCTGCCGGCTCAGCATCCCGCTGATCCTGGTGGCGCTCGCGGTCGTCTCGGCGGTCGGCAGCTCGCTCAGCGTCGTGGTGCTGACGCTCGGACTATTGTTATGGGACCGCTTCGCCGTCGTCGCGCGCACGACCACGATGCAGGTGCGTCGGCTGGACTACGTGGCTGCGGCCCAGGCCGCCGGCGCGTCCGGGTTCCACGTGCTGTGGCGCGAGGTGCTGCCCAACATCGCGCACCACCTCATCATCGTGGCGACGCTCGAGATGGCGCTGGCGATCCTGCTCGAGGCGGTCCTGTCGTTCCTTGGCCTCGGCGTGCCGGCGCCGCTGCCGAGCTGGGGCCTGATGATCGCCGAGGGCAAGGACTACATGTTCTTCGAGCCCTGGGTGATCATGGTGCCGGGACTGAGCCTATTCGTCCTGGTGCTGGGCATCAATTTGCTGGGCGACGGGCTGCGCGACCTGCTGGTCGCTTCACGTGATGCTTGACGTCGCCAAGCTTCGGGTCAGCTTCGGCGCGGTCGAGGCGGTGCGCGGCGTCTCGCTTCGGGTACGGCGCGGCGAGACGCACTGCCTGGTCGGCGAGAGCGGCTGCGGCAAGTCGGTGACGGCGATGGCCATCATGGGCCTGTTGGCCCGGGGAGCACAACGCCGCGCCGAGCGTATCGGGTTTGATGGTATCGACCTCCTGGCCTTGTCCGACCGCGCCATGAGCCGGCTGCGCGGCAACCGCATCGGCATGGTCTTCCAGGAGCCGATGACCAGCCTTAACCCGGCCTATACCATCGGCTCGCAGCTGACAGAGGTGTTTCGCCGGCACCGGGGCGGAACCCGTGCGGCGGCGACCGAGCGCGCGGCGGCGATGCTGGGCCGGGTGGGAATCAGCGCGCCGGGTATGCGGCTGGGCCAGTTCCCGCATCAGCTCTCGGGCGGCCTGCGCCAGCGCGTGCTGATCGCCATGGCGCTGATGTGCGATCCTGACCTGCTGATCGCCGACGAGCCGACCACCGCGCTGGACGTCACCGTGCAGGCCGGCATCCTGCGCCTGCTGGCGGCGCTGCAGGCGGAGATAGGCCTGGCGCTGCTGTTGATCACCCACGACCTCGGCGTCGTGGCGCGCGTCGCGCACCAGGTGAGCGTCATGTATGCCGGCGAGGTCGTCGAGAGCGCCCCGGTCGCGGCATTGTTCGCGCAGCCGACGCACCCCTACACCCAGGGCTTGCTGGCCAGCGTTCCAGTGCCCGGCAAGCTTCGGCGTGGCCAGCCGCTCGACGCCATTCCCGGCACCGTGCCGCGCATTCCCCTGGGCTTCGCCGGCTGCGGCTTCCGTAACCGCTGCCGTTACGCCACGCCGGACTGCGCCGTCGCGGTGCCGCTGCGCGAATGCGGCCCGGGCCACACCTATTTGTGCCAGCTCACGCCATGACGCCGCTGCCCGTGTTGTTACCACAATGACCTGGGCAATCGAGGTGCGCGACCTGTTCCGCAGCTTCGGCCGTGTGCGCGCCGTTGACGGCGTCAGCCTTTTGGTGCCGTCAGGCGGCGTGATGGGCATCGTCGGCGAGAGCGGCTGCGGCAAAAGCACGCTGGCCCGCATCGTCCTGGGCCTGCTGCCCGCCAGCAGCGGCGAGGTGCTGGTGGACGGCCTGCGCTTGGCAAGCCTCGACCGCCGCGCCCGCGCCGGGCTGATCCAGCCGGTGTTCCAGGACCCGTACTCCTCGTTGAACCCACGCCACCGGGTGCGCGACATCGTGGCGCTGCCGCTGCGCGCCCAGGGTTTCCGAAATGTCGAGACCCCGGTCTTGGATATGCTGGCCCGGGTGGGCCTCGATCGCACGCTTGCCGACCGGCTGCCAGCGCAGCTCAGCGGCGGGCAGCGGCAGCGCGTCGCCATCGCCCGGGCGCTGGTGCTGCGCCCGCGCATCGTGGTTTGCGACGAGCCGACCAGCGCACTCGATGTGTCGGTGCAGGCGCAGATCCTCAACCTGCTGAGTGAGCTGCGCCAGGAGATGGGCCTGACGCTCATATTCATCAGCCACAACCTGGCCGTCGTCGAGCATATCGCGACCGAGGTGGCGGTGATGTACCTGGGCCGCATCGTCGAGCACGCGACCGTCGAGGCGTTGTTCGACAATCCGCGACATCCCTATACCCGTGCGCTGCTTGCAAGCGTGCTGACGCCGGAGCCTGGCCTCGGCGTCCCGGATGCCGGCTTGGGCGAGAGCTATCCCGACCCGGCCAACATCCCGTCAGGCTGCCGCTTCCATCCGCGCTGCCCGGCGGTGACCGTGGGATGCGACACGGCGGACCCCGCCGGGATCAGGGCAAAAGGCCGGCTGGTGGAGTGCCTGCTGGCGGCGGATTGACGGGCAACATAGGTTTTTGCAGCGACATTATTTCCAGCTTGCGAGATAGAACCGCGGCAGCTCGTCGCCGAACGCCTTGAAGTTCAGCGTGCGGCTGGTCGCGTAATTGGTGACGAAGGTGAATAGCGGCATGTAGTAGGCGCGCTCGGTCACTCGCTTGATCGCGGCGCTATAGGCTGCGCGGCGCTTGTCGGGATCGGTGCTGCTGCCGCCGGCCTCCACCATGGCCTGCAGCTCGGGGTCGCGGGCGTAGTCCTGCCCGCCGCCGCCGAAAAAAAACGGCATGAACGCGGAGGCGTCGTTGATCGAGTAGCTGCCCCAGCTGCCCAATTCGATCGGGTTCTTGCCCTCAATGCTATGCTGGACCACCGCGCCGACCTGCAATTGGCTGATCTTCGCCTTGATGCCGACGGCGGCGAGGTAGTTCTGTATGGCGCCCTGCCACTGCGGCAGCAAATAGCCGACGATCTCGGTCTCGAACCCCTGGGGATAGCCGGCCTCGACCAAAAGCGCGCGCGCCTTGGCGGGGTCGTAGTCGTATTTCGTGGCGATGGCCTGGTCGCAGCCGAACTGGGTCGGGTAGCAAGGCGCGTCCAGCACGCGTGAGCCGCCGGGCATGAACTGCCTCGCCATGGTCGGCCGGTCCAGGGCATGCATGATCGCCTGGCGCACCTTGGCGTTGGTCAGCGGGTTGTCGGGGCCGGTCCGCCCCGCGCTGTCCATGTTCAGGTAGGCGACCCGCATGCTTTCCTGGCGCTGGGTCTGCAGGGTCGGCATCCGGTTGAAGTTGTCGAGCTGGTCCGGGCTGAACATCCAGATCCAGTCGGCCTGGTTGCCCAGCAGCGCCATCAGCTCCCCGGTCGCGTCCGCCACCTCCTTGATGACGATGCGACGGATCGCCGGCTTGCCCTTCGGGCTGTCGAAATAGTCGTCGTTGCGCTCCAGCTCGATCTGCGTCGCGCCGTCCACCTTGGTGATGCGGTAAGGGCCGGTGCCGACCGGCATCTTTGAGTATTCTGCGCCGACCCGCTCCCGGTACGCCTTCGGATAGATCGGCAGCACCATGGCGATGTACTCGAGCGCCGCCGGGAACACTCGCTTCAGCTTGATGCGCACGTGCAGGTCGTCGATCTTCTCGGCGCCGGCGATGAAGCTGAAGTTGCTCGGCACCGCCACCTGCTTGTCGGACAGGGTGGAGGTCACGGTATAGACGACATCGTCCGCGGTGAACGGGCTGCCGTCGTGGAACTTGACGTTCGCCCGCAGCTCGAACTCGATCGTCGTGTCGTCGATGTAGCGCCAGGAGGCGGCGAGCAGCGGCTTCAAGGAGAATGTCTCGGGGTCCCGGTGGATCAGCGTGTCCCAGGCTTGATGCGCCAGCACGAGCCCGGTGCGCAGCGAATTGTAGTACGGATCGACATTCGGCACCGCATCACGCCAGGCGACGCGCAGCGTGTCCTGCGCCTTTTGCGCCAGGGCCGGGGTGCCTGCCAGCAGGATAGCGGCAACAAGCCAGCCGCTTAGAGCCAGGCATTTACGCATCATCAAACCCTTGGAATCCGTAGGTTTGACGCTAGGCGGGCGGGCACGACGGCGCAATGCTGCAGTGCAGGCCATCATCCTTCACCAATGATCACATCGTCGAGTTGAACGCACCGCCGTCCAGCAAAAGGTTCTGCCCGACGATGAAGCCCGAGGAGGCGGCGCAAAGGAACACGCAGGCGTCGCCGAACTCGGCGGGATCGCCGACCCGGCCGGCAGGGGACAGCTTGGCGCGCTCATGCAGCAGCTCATCTACCGTCCGCCCGGCCTGCTCCGCCGCAGGGAGGGCATTGTGACGCAGCCGATCGGTGAGGAACGGACCCGGCAGCAGATTGTTGATCGTGACGTTATCGCGCGCCACCTGCCGGGCCAGGCCGCCCACGAAACCCGTCAGCCCCGCCCGCGCGCCGTTGCTCATGCCGAGCGTCGGGATCGGCGATTTCACGCTGGCGGAGGTGATGTTGACGATCCGCCCGAACCGCCGAGCCCGCATGCCGTCGACCACGGCGCGGATCAGCGCGATGGGCGTCAGCATGTTTGCGTCCAGCGCCCGGATCCAGTCATCGCGCTCCCACTGGCGGAAATCCCCGGGTGGCGGCCCGCCCGCGTTGTTCACCAGGATATCGGGATCGGGGCATGCGGCCAGCGCGGCGGCGCGGCCCTCCTCCGTCGTGATGTCGCCGGCGACGGTCGTGACCATGCCGCCGGTTGCCGCACGGATTTCGTCTGCCGTACGCTGCAGCGGCTCCTCAGTGCGGGCGGTGATCGTCACCGCCACCCCCTCCCGCGCCAAGGCCATGGCGCAGGCGCGTCCCAGCCCCTTGCTCGCCGCGCAAACCAGCGCGCGCTTGCCGTGCAGGCCCATGTCCATCGCTAATTCTCCCCGTTGATTTTGTCGGATATCGCGGTCTTCAGTATCCGACGCCACGCATCCGGTATGGGCGCGGGACGCCGGGTCGCGATGCTGACGCAGACGTGCACGAAATAGCCCTCGGCGGAGGCGACGTCCGCATCCTCACGGAACACGGCGATCTCGTGCCGGATCGAGCTGGTGCCCAGCCTCGCCAACCGCAGTCCGGCCGTCACCCGGTCCGGAAACGCGACCTCGGAATGATAGCGGCAACTGCTCTCGGCGACCATCAGCATGTGATCGGGGCCGTGCCAGTTCAGGATGCTGTGCTGCACAAAAAAGTGCGTAATCGCCGTGTCGAAAAAGCTGTAGTACGTCGCGTTATTCACGTGACCGAACACGTCGTTGTCCGTCCAGCGCGTGGTGATCGGGAGAAAGCGGCAATAGTCGGCGCGCACACCGGGCGGGGTTCTGCTCATTGGGCAGGGATCATGGAGGCCCCCGCCACGCGGCGCTAGGGCCTGCCGCCAAACGAAGGCCCATGCCTATGTATCGCCTATTGCTGCTGGTGGTCGTCTCCTTGGCCAACGGATGTCTGTTTCCCCAATGGGCCAGAGCCCACGCGATTTTGCTCGAAAGCCAACCCGCGGCACGAACTACGGTCCCGCCGGGACTTTCTGCAATCAGCCTGCGCTTCAACAGCCGCATCGACCACGCGCGCTCCCGCCTGACGCTGCGCAGCGGCCACGCCGAAAGCACGCTCGTGCTCGACCCTGCGAGCCCGGCAGATGTGCTGGCCACCTCAGCAACATTGACGCCAGGCACCTATGTCCTGCGCTGGCAGGTCTTGGCGGTGGATGGGCACATCACGCGGGGCGACGTGCCGCTCACCGTTCAGGCGCCGTGACATGGCCCTGCTCATCGACCTGTTTGGCTATCTCTCGATCGTCCTGCACGGCCTGACGATCATCGCCCAGAGCATGGCGCTCGGCGGCGTGCTGTTCCTGGTGTGCCTCGCACGGCCCTTCGCCGCCAAGCTTCCCGACGGCAACACCCTTGCCCAACGCACCGGCGCCATCGCGGGCTGGAGCGCGCTGGCGCTGACGGTCTGCGAACTGCTGGCGGTGGCGATGCAGGTAGCCGTGCTGATGGACAGCGTGGGCTTGAGCCTCGGCGAGGGGCTGACGGCGCAGTTCGCGGTTGCGGGCGTGGTCAAGGCCGTCGCTGCCGGGGTGCTGGGCGTCGTGCTGCTGCGGCCCCGTCCGGTGTCGGCCGCGCCGATGCTGGGTCTGGGATCGGTCGTGCTGGTGGCGGCGACGATGACAACCCATGCCGCCGCACGCCTGTCTGACAGCGCGATATTGCTGGTCGCCACCGCGCTGCACATCCTGGGAGCCGCGATTTGGGTGGGCGGCATCCCTTTTTTCGTCATGGCGCTGGGCCGGCTGCATGACGGCGCCGCGTTCCGCCGGGTGGGCGCACGCTTCTCGCGGATGAGCATGCTGGGCGTCGCCTGCATCCTGGTATCGGCCGCGACGATGAGCTGGTTCTACATCGGCTCCTGGGGAGCTGCGTATGGCACCGCCTACGGCGTGATGGTGGGCGCCAAGGCGGCGATGTTCGTGGCCTTGCTGGTGCTTGGCCTCGGTAATTTCCTGGTGGTCGAGCGGCTGCGGGCCGATCCCGGCACGCCGGTCCTGCGCATGCGGCGGTTTGCCGAGGTCGAGATCGGCATCGGGTTCAGCATCTTCTTCGCCGCCGCGTCGCTGACCTCGGTGCCGCCGGCGGTGGACCTCACGCAGGACCGCGTGACCTGGGCCGAGATCACCGAGCGCAACACCCCGCGATTGCCGCGCCTGGTCTCGCCCGACCGTGACAGCCTGGCGCTGCCGACGCTGCAGGCGCAGCTGGATCGTGAGGCCGCCGAGACCCGCAGCCCGGCGCTTCCCGCCTTTACGCCGGGTTCGGGCGAGCTGCCTTCGCGCAACGCTGCCGACATTGCCTGGAGCGAATATAACCATCATTGGGCTGGGCTGTTCGTGATCGCCATCGGCGTGCTGGGACTGCTGCACCGCGCCGGACTGCGCCTGGCGAGGCACTGGCCGTTGGTGTTGCTGGGGCTAGCTGGCTTCTTGTTCGTGCGATCGGATCCTGAGGTCTGGCCACTCGGCCACGTTGGCTTCTTTGCAAGCCTCCGCGACGTCGAGGTGCTGCAGCACCGGGTGTTCGTCGTGCTGATTGTGGCCTTCGCACTGTTCGAATGGGGTGTGCGCACCGGGCGGCTGCGACGCCCTAGGGCCGCCTTGGTGTTCCCGCTACTGACGGCTCTAGGCGGTGCGCTGCTGCTGACCCACAGCCACGCGATCTCGAATGTTAAGGATCAATTATTGATCGAGGTCTCGCATACCCCGCTGGCGCTTGCGGGCATCGGTGCCGGCTGGTCCCGCTGGCTCGAGCTGCGGACCGATGGTTCGGTCCGGCGTCTTGCAGGTTGGATATGGCCGGTCTGCTTCCTGATCGTTGGCGTGATCCTGCTGCTCTACCGGGAAGCCTGACGCGCTGTTTGAACCGTCCCTGATGGTATAAGGCTGTCCCGTGCTGTCAGGAACCCAGGCCCGGCAACCAGTATCCACAGTATTGCGGAAAACACGACGCTCTGTGTCGCCAGAGCGAGCATTTGTCTTACAACGCGCAGCTCTGGCAATAGCGCGAGATGCAACGTGCGCCGAATGCGAACGGCGCGTCGCGCGACGTCCGGCGTCGATGTCGTGATGTTCCAGACACAAATGTCAAAAGCAGAGTTCGCGGCGACCACATACATTTCAGACCTCTTTCGTTCCTTAGAGGTTCCTGTTAATGGAAGGTAGAACCTTTAAAGGTTAATGTTCACGTTATGTTCGTTAATCTCAGCATGTCAAGAATTCCTAATCTGTCCAAAGAAATTCTGGGATCGAGATGATAAATAAGCCACAGCGCTGCGTCAGCCAGACGGGGCACCCGTCTCCGTCAGCACGGCAGCAACCTGCTTCAGCAGATCGCCGATCCGGATCGGCTTCTGCAGCACCATCAGCCTTCCGCCGGCCAAGCTTGCGGTCGCCAGCACCAGTTCGTCACGGCTGTAACCGGTCAGCAGAATAGCCGGCAGCCCCGGCCAGCGACGCTGCGCCCGTTGGATCAGCGCCAGGCCATCGGTGCCAGGCATCGAGAGATCGGTAATCAGCAGGTCGGCATGCGGCGCGCTTTGCAGATGCGTCACCGCAGCTGCCACACTGTCAAAACTCTCCACATCATAGCCACACCCCGCCAGCATCTCACTCAGCGTCTCAAGCACCTCGAGGTCATCATCGACCAGCATGATCCGCGGTAGGCCTGTCGTCGTTGAGACCTGGGTTTCATCGGCCGCTGGCGTTGCCGGGACGCTGGCTTGAGGCAGCAATAGGCTGGCGGTCGTGCCCTGCCCAGCCCGGCTGTCCAGGATCAATTTCCCGCCGGATTGCTCGGCAAAACCCCTCGCCATCGCGAGGCCCAGTCCCGTGCCGTGCTCCCGCGCTTTCGTGGTGAAAAATGGCTCCGTCGCGTGCTCCAGCACGCTGGGATCCATCCCGGCGCCCGCGTCGCTGATGTCAATTCTGACATAACGTCCCGAAGGCAGGCCGGCAGCTACGCCGTCATCCGAAGCGGCCGAAAGCCGCAGCACGGGAAAGGCGTCGAGCGCCACGTCGCTGTCCATGGCATCACGGGCGTTCGTCGCAAGGTTGACAAGGGTGGCCTCAAGCTGATCCCGATCGGCCAGTACAAGCGGCACGGCACTGGGCAGGGCAACCTGCACGCTGATCCGGCTGCCCAGGATGCCGGCCAGGACTTCGCGCAGCTCGCTCAGCAACGCCGTCACGTCTATAACCCTAGGTCGCAGGGGGCCGCGCCGAGCAAAGCTCAGCAGGCGCTGCGTGACCATCGCGCCGCGCTCTGCCGCATCTACGATCAGCCCGGCCAGCCGCTCCACTGAGGCGACGTTGCCGGGCCGCCGCTGGATCAGCCGCGCCCCGCCAGCGATCGCCTGCAGCACATTGTTGAAATCATGCGCGACCCCGCCGGCAAGCTGACTGAGGACTTCAATGCGCTGCGCCCTCCAGAAATTCTCGTGGCCGGCGATCCGCTCCGCCACGGTCTCGGCCACGCGCTCCTCCAGGGTCGCGGTCAACTCCTGCAGCGCCGCCTCGGCCGCCCGCCGCTGCGACAGATCCTGCACGGCGGCGATGATGTGCATCGGCCGGCCATCGGCGTCGCGGGTGATCGCCAGATGGCTGATGACCCATACGTGGCTCTCATCGGCCCGCACCAGCCGGCTCTCGATTTGAAACGGCTGCCCGGTCGCGAGCATCTGCGCATGCTGTTCGAGATGCCCCGGCCGGTCCTCAGGATGCGTGATTTCGTGCAGCTTCAGGGTTCGCAGCCGCGTGCGCCGGTGCCCAACCAGGTGGCAATAGCAATGATTCGCCAACTGGATTTGCCCGTCCAGCCCCGTCCGCACGATCCCGACCGGAGCGCAGTTCACCACGGCGTCGAGCTGAGCACGCACGTCGCGCAGTGCGCTCTGTGACTGGCGAAGTGCGCGCCGCAGCTGGGCGCTATGCTGCCAGCCCAGCAGCAATGCCGCTGGCATCACATATTGCAGCGGGTTTTGCAGCATACGTGCGATGGATTTCCGGCCATTCTGGGCCGGAATTGCGCTTCGTGCTCTACTCATCGCAGCACAACGCAGAATTGCCGTGTCGGCTCCCCAATGGCCGCCGCGATGTTACTCGGCTGCCTCCCGCTTGCGGCGAACCACCGGAACCGGTTCGGGTGTGCTGTCGTCGGGAGCTTGCAGGGCGACCAGCAAAGCCTGGCGCAGGGCGCCCAGCTTGCGCTCGTTCTCGATTTTCAGCCCGAAAACGTCCTTGACGTAAAATACGTCAACCGCGCGGACCCCATAGGTCGTGACGTGGGCCGAGGCGATCTGCAGCCCCTGTTCGCTGATGGCGGCCGTCACGTCATGCAGCAGCCCCGGCCGGTCGCGTCCGTTGACCTCCAGCACCGTGTGCGTATTGCTGGCGCGGTTGTCCACCACCACCCGCGGCGGCACGTGGATCGCCCGCATCCGGCGGCCCATCAGCGCCCGGGATGCCCGGCGGATCTCCCCAGCAAGGCCCAGCCTTCCGGACAGCGCCTGGTCGATCAGCACATGCAGCCGGGCCAAGCGATGCGGCGCATCGAACGCGCCGCCGGCTGCGTCCTGGATCCAGAACGTATCGAGCGCACTGCCGTTGGTCAGCGTATGGATGCGCGCGTCCACGATCGAAGCGCCCGCCACTGCAAGTGCCCCGGCGATCCGGCTGAACAGCCCCGCGTGGTCGGCGGTGTACACCGTCACCTCCGTCACCGCGCGGGACGGCAGGGGCTGGGTATCGACCGTCAGCGGCGCACCCCGGCGCTCAGCGTCGCGGATCAACCGGGCGTGCCGGGCATGGGTCTCCGGATCGAAGCTGAGCCAGTAGCCGGGGTAGCCGAGGCCAAAATAGAAGTCGCGGTCGGCGTCGGGCCATTCGGTGAGGAACTGCCCGGCCGCGTCCTTGGCGCGCGCCACCCGCACGTCGCGCTCGGTGGTCGCGAGGCCGCCGGCCAGCACGTCGGCCACCCGGGCATACAGCTCCCGCAGCAGGGTCGCCTTCCAGCCGTTCCACACCTTGGAGCTGACGGCGCGCATGTCGGCGACGGTCAGCACCAGCAGCAGCTTCAGCCGTTCAGGCGACTGGATGGTGTCGGCCAGATCGAGGATGGTCTTTGGGTCGTCGATGTCGCGCTTGAACGCCGTCTGGCTGAGCATGAGGTGGTGGAGCACGAGCCAGCTCACCGTCTCCGTCTCCTCGCCCGACAGGCCGATCGCCGGGCCGATCTGGGTGGCGAGCTCGGCCCCGAGCTCCGAGTGGTCCCCGCCGCGACCCTTGGCAACGTCGTGCAGCAGCGTCGCAACATACAGCGCCCGGCGAGACTGCAGGTCTTCGACCAGGCCCGACGCGATCGGCGCTACTTCCGCAAGCTCGCCACGCTCCAGCGCGTTCAGCACGCGCACCGCCTCGATCGTGTGCTCGTCCACGGTGAACACGTGATAGGTGTCGAACTGCATCTGGCCGACGATGCGGGCCCAATCCGGGATGTAGCGGCCGAGAAAGCCGGTCTCGTTCAGCACGGCCAGCCACTTGGCGCCGCCCGCCTTGCTATGCTCGCCGTCCCGCCCGCACAGCAGATCGAGGAAGATGTCCGCGGCCAGCTGATTGCCACGCAGCTGGATCGCGCCGCGCTCGTGGCGGATCAGCGCGCGCAACGCCAGCGGATGCAGCTCCAGCGAACGGTCCCGCGCGACCTGGAGGATGCGCAGCATGGCGATGGGGCGATGGCCGAACTCGCTGCCCGGCGCGGACATCAGCTTGCCCTCCGCCAGCACGAAGCCCTGCTCCAGCAATGCCGCGTCGGTCGTGGCCGCCAGCGCCGGCGGACCGAGGGCCGCACGCACTATGGCGGGTTCCAGCACCGTGGTGAGCCGGGTGATCTCCCGTGCCGTCAGGAAGTAGTGCCGCATGAACCGTTCGACGCCGTCCTGCCGGCCGTGGCGGGTATAGCCCATGCGGGCGCCGACCACCGGCTGCAGATCGAAGGTCAGCCGGTCCTCGGCGCGCCCGGCGACGTAGTGCAGATGGAAGCGGACGGTCCACAGGAAATCCCAGGAGCGGCGGGCGTGCTTGGCCTCCTGATGGGTGAGGACGCCGCCGCCGGGGCTGTCGGGGCCGACCAGCTCGCCCATGACCTGGATCCCGAACACGTAGCGGGTCATCCAATACAGCGTCTGCAGGTCGCGCAGGCCGCCGCGGCCCTCCTTGATGTTCGGCTCGACCAGGAAGGGCGATTCGCCGTACCGGTGGTGGCGGGCGTCGCGCTCGGCCTGTTTGGCGACGATGAAGCCGCCGGCGCCGGCGTCGGTGCAGTCCTGCAGGAACCGCGCCTGAAATAATGCGAACAGCTCAGGGTCGCCGGCCAGCCGCCTTGCGTCGATCAGCGCGGTGCGGATCGTGAGATCCCGCGCCGCCTCGGCGAGGCATTCATCCACCGACCGGGTGGCATGGCCAACCTTGAGACCGAGATCCCAAAGGAAATACAGCATGAACTCGACGGCCGCGAGGGTCGGCGCCGATGGATGCTCCACGGTGATGAACAGCAGGTCGATATCGCTGAACGGCGCCAGTACGCCGCGGCCATAACCTCCGGTGGCGACGACCGACATTGGTTCCAGGGTCGTTGAACGCGAAATCCCTGCGCCGGAACCGGGCGCATGCCCACTCGTGTAGTCGTGCAGCGTCGCGATGACGCCGTCCATCAGCCGGCCCAGCAGGCGGCCAGCCTGCAGGCCGCTCATGCCGCCGGCCTCGAACCGCTCCTGCACATGGTGCTGGACGCGGGTGAGATAGCGGCGAAAGGCGCTCAGCGCGGCGTCGCGCGGCGGGGACATGCCGCTGGGTGCGGCGTTGCGCAGCGCCGTCGTGAGCAGTGCGACGGCGTCGTCGGGCTGGTCGGGCAGGGGAAGCGGGTTGGACATTAGACTGATGTTACGCCTGGAAGCGCCGGGGGAACAGCGGCGAGTGCTTTGAGGCGATAGAGAATTTCAACGGCGTCTCGCGGAGTGAGGCGGTCGGGGTCGATCTCTTCCAGCGCGTCCCGCAGCGGATCGGGCGGCAGCGTTGCATTGATGGGTTCGTGACTTGATTCTGCAACGATTTCGGCAAACAGCGGCAACTCGGCCGGCCGGCCATGGCGGCCCTTTTCCAATGCGCCCAGCAGGGCGGCGGCGCGGCGCACCGTTGCTTGTGGCACCCCGGCCAACTGCGCCACGTGCACGCCCCAGCTGCGGCCGGCCGCGCCCTCTGCGACCTCGTGCAGGAACACCACGCTGCGGCGCCACTCCTTGACCCGCATGGTGTGC
Organism: uncultured Alphaproteobacteria bacterium; assembly: GCA_963850595.1. GTDB lineage: Bacteria > Pseudomonadota > Alphaproteobacteria > Acetobacterales > Acetobacteraceae > CAHJXG01. Next base: position 1,255,192 of record CAWKLS010000002.1, read on the forward strand.
GGACGCAACCGCGGCATCTGGCCGGCCAACTGCGCCAGCTCGTGGAAGTGCGTCGCGAACACCGTGCGGCAGCGGACCTGGCCGTGCAACGCCTCCAGCACCGCCCAGGCGATCGCCAGGCCGTCGAGTGTGCTGGTGCCGCGGCCGATCTCGTCCACGATCACGAGCGAGCGCGGGCCGGCCTGGTGCAGGATCGCGGCGGTCTCGGTCATCTCGACCATGAAGGTGCTGCGTCCACGCGCGAGGTCATCGGCGGCGCCGACCCGACTGAACAGGCGATCGACCACGCCGATCCGAGCGCTTTCGGCCGGCACCGGAAGCCCGGCCTGCGCCAAAATGGCGATCAGCGCGTTCTGCCGCAGGAAGGTGCTCTTGCCCGCCATATTGGGACCGGTCAGCAATAGCACGCGCTGTGTGGCGGAAAGGTCGCAGTCATTCGGCACGAAGCCAGCGGTCCCCTGCAGCGCATCCTCTACCACGGGATGGCGGCCACCCCGGATGCAGAACTGGTCGTCATCAGTTACCACGGCACGGCACCAGCGCCCGCCCTCGGCCAGACGGGCGCAGGACTGCAGCGTGTCGAGCCGGGCCAGCGTTCCGGCACATGCCGTGAGGGCGTCGGACTGCGCCAGCACGGCCTGCACCAGGGTCGCGAACACCAGCCGCTCGCGCGCCGCCGCACGATCGGCGGCCTCGCTGATGCGGCGGTCGAGGTCCGCGAGCTCCGCACAGCCAAAACGGGCTCCGTTGGCCATGCCCTGCCGCAGGGTGAGCTCCGGATGCGCCTGCAGCCGCTCGACCGCGACCGCCGGCGCCTCGATGACGTAGCCGAGCTGCGCGTGGTGCCGGATCTTCAGCGACGCCACGCCGTAGCGCTGCGCGTAATCGAGCGTCAGCCCAGCGATCACCCGCCGGCTGTCGTCCCGCAGGCGCCGCTCCGCGTCCAGCTCGCCGTCGAAGCCCGTGGCGATCACCCCGCCATCGTCGAGCCGCGCCGGCAGCGGTTCGGCCAATGCGCGGCTGAGCAAGGCGTCGAGCGCCGGATCGACCTCGAGCGCCGCCTGGTCCAGCGGCGCGCTGGCGAGCACTGCCGCGACAGTACGGGCGGCGGCGAGCGTCTGCGCCACGGCCCCGAGGTCCCGCGGCGCTGCGCGTCCAACCGACAGCCGGCCCAGTGCCCTTGCCACATCCGGCACGCCGCGCAGCGCCGTCCGCAACTCGGCCACAGTCTTCGGCTGCAGCAGCATCCAGGCCCAGCCGTCCTGCCGTCGCGCGATGGCGCTCGTGTCCAGCAGCGGCCCACCGAGCCAGGCCGCGAGCAACCGGGCGCCGGGTGCGGTGAGCGTGCGGCCTACGGCGGCGACCAGCGTATGCGCCGCCGAGCCGTCCCGGGCGCGGGTGAGTTCCAGGCTGGCGCGGGTCGCCGCGTCCAGCATCATCTGGCCGGCCAGGCCGGCCGGCTGTGGGCGCGACAGCCGCGGCATCGCGCCCGCCTGCGTCGTCCGCACATAATCGAGCGTCATGGCGGCGGCGACCGCCTCGGCCTCGGTGAACGCGCCGAAGGCGTCGAGGCTCGCGGCGCCGAACGCCTCGGCCACCCGGCGCTGGGCGGCGTCGGGCGGCAAGGCCAGCGCGGCCGGGCCGCGGCGGTCGGACCAGTCACCCAACGGCAATTCGGCGGCGGCCAATATTTCGGCCGGTTCCAAGCGACCGAGCAGCGCCGGCAGGTCGGCCACGGACGTCGCAGCCGTCTCGAACAGCCCGGTCGAGACGTCCAGCCACGCGGCCCCAAGCGCCCGGCCAGCCTGCGCCAGCGCCAGCAGCAGGTTCGGCCGGTGCGCGTCAAGCAGGCTGTCCTCGGTCAGCGTGCCCGGCGTCACCAGCCGCACGACGGCGCGACGCAGCGGCGCCTTGCCGGTGCGGCCCTTTGCCGGTTCCATCTGCTCGGCGACCGCGACCCGGAAGCCGCGGCGGATCAGGCGGGACAGATAGGCCTCGGCGGCGTGCACCGGGACGCCGCACATCGGGATCGGCGCGCCATTATGCTCGCCGCGCCGGGTCAGCGCGATGTCGAGCGCCGCTGCTGCCGCCTCCGCGTCGGTGAAGAACAGCTCGTAGAAGTCGCCCATGCGTAGGAACAGCAGGGCGTCCGGGTTGTCGGCCTTGAGGGCGAACCACTGGGCGATGGCGGGGGACGCGCCTGCAGCGCTGGGGAGGTCCATCGGCCTATCCTAACAAGCCATGCCGCACCTGCGAAGCGGCTGGGTTTCGCACCGGGGTTCGCTGGCGTATGCAAGCTGACCTTGCCGGGTATGACCTGGCCCGCTTCAGGAGACTTTGCATGGCCGACGGCATCATCGAACCGCGCGCGGGCCGCGTCTCGGCGGAAGAAGCGCTCGCACTGCATTCGTCGGGCCGGCCGGGTAAGCTCGAAACCCGAATCAGCAAGCCGCTGGTCACCGCGCGCGACCTCAGCCTCGCCTACTCGCCGGGCGTCGCCGAGCCCTGCCTGCACATCCAGCGCGACCCGGCGCTGGCGTACGACTACACGACCAAGGGCAACATGGTCGCCGTCGTCTCCAACGGCACCGCGGTGCTGGGCCTCGGCAACCTCGGCGCGCTCGCCAGCAAGCCGGTGATGGAGGGCAAGGTCGCGCTGTTCAAACGCTTCGCCGACCTGGACGGCATCGACCTCGAAATCTCGACCGAGGACGTGGACGAGTTCGTCAACTGCGTGCGCTTCCTGGGCGCGGGCTTCGGCGGCATCAACCTCGAGGACATCAAGGCGCCGGAGTGCTTCGTCATCGAAAGCCGGCTGCGCGAGCTGATGGACATCCCGGTGTTCCACGACGACCAGCACGGCACGGCGATCGTGGCGGCGGCCGGGCTGATCAACGCCTGTCATTTGACCGGGCGCAGCCTCGCGGACACGCGGCTCGTGGTGAACGGCGCCGGCGCCGCCGCCATCGCCTGCGTCGAGCTGCTGAAGGCGATGGGCGTGCGGCCGGAGCACGTGACGTTGTGCGACACCCGAGGCATCGTCTATCAGGGCCGCACCGCCGGGATGAACCAGTGGAAGTCCGGCCACGCGGTCGCGACCGAGGCGCGGACCTTGGCCGAGGCGGTGGCGGGGGCGGACGCGTTCTTCGGCCTTTCGGTGCGGGGCGCGCTCACCGCCGACATGGTGCGCAGCATGGCGCCGCGGCCGATCATCTTCGCGATGGCGAACCCCGACCCGGAGATCACGCCCGAGGAGGCGCGCGCCGTGCGGGACGACGCGATCATCGCCACCGGACGCAGCGACTACCCGAACCAGGTCAACAACGTGCTCGGCTTCCCCTACATTTTCCGCGGGGCGCTGGACGTGCGCGCCAGCACGATCAACGACGCGATGAAGGTGGCCGCCGCGGAAGCGCTGGCCGCCTTGGCGCGGGAGGACGTGCCGGATGAGGTGCACACCGCGTCGGCCGGCGGCGCGCGGCTGCATTTCGGCCCCGACTACATCATCCCGAACGCCTTTGACCCGCGGCTCATCAGCCAGATTCCGCCCGCTGTGGCCCGCGCGGCGATGGAGAGCGGCGTCGCCCGGCGTCCAATGGTCGATCTGCGCAAATACGCCCGCACGCTGTCCGGCCGGCTGGACCCCACGGCCAATGCGCTCGACGCCATCATGGAGCGGGTGCGTGCGGCGCCGCAGCGCGTGGTGTTCGCCGAGGGCGAGGAGGAGAAAGTGGTGCGCGCCGCCGTCGCCTTCCGCAACGCGGGCTACGGCACCCCGGTGCTGATCGGGCGCGAGGACCGGGTGCGGCAGACGATGGCCGGGCTGGGCCTCGGGGTAGCGGACGGAATCGAGGTGCATAACGCCCGACTGTCGCAGCATAACGCGCGCTATGTATCGCTGCTGTATGGCCGGCTGCAGCGGCAAGGGGCGCTGGAGCGGGACTGTCAGCGCATGGTGAACCAGGACCGCAACGTGTTCGCGGCCTGCATGGTGGCGAGCGGCGACGCCGACGCCATGCTCACCGGCCTGACCCGCTCGGCGGCGGTGTGCCTGGACGATATCGGCCAGGTCATCGACACGGCGGCGGGCAAGATCAGCTTCGGCCTCACGCTGATGGTCGGCGGCCAGGGCACGATCTTCATCAGCGACACGCTGCGGCACGAGCGCCCGACGCCGCAGCAACTCGCCGACATCGCGATCGGCAGCGCGGCTGCGGCGCGGCAATTGGGGCATGAGCCGCGGGTGGCGCTGCTGTCGCACTCGACATTCGGCAACCCGATGCACCGTACGGTGCTCGGCATCCGGGAGGCGGTGTCGATCCTGGACAGCCGGGGCGTCGATTTTGAGTATGACGGCGATATGAGCCCGGACGTGGCGCTCGACCCCACGATTCGCGGGCTGTATCCGTTCTGCCGGCTGACGGGGAACGCGAACGTGCTGGTGATGCCGGGCCTGCACTCGGCGCACATCACCTCCCGCCTGGCGCCGCGCCTTGGGCAAGCCAGCACGATCGGTCCGTTGCTGCTCGGGCTGTCGCACCCGGCGCAGATCGTGCCGATGGGAGCGTCGGTGAGCCAAATCGTGGATCTCGCCGGGCTGGCCGCGTATCAGGCCATCGATGCTCAGTAAACATCTGGTTGGGATCGCGTAAGTGAATCATCCGAGCTTGAACCCGCTGGCCGGCGAGCGTCCGGTCGAGGTCGCGAACCGCCTCAAAAGTATCTTTGCCGGATCGATCGGCAACCTAATCGAATGGTATGATTTCTACGTCTATAATTCGTTCGCGATCTATTTCGCCAAGTCGTTCAGCAGCAGCACCGACCCGACGGTGCAGTTCCTCACGGCGTTCGGCATCTACGCCGTCGGGTTCTTCATCCGGCCCGTCGGCGGGATGATCCTTGGATACTATGCGGACCGAAAGGGCCGGCGCGCGGCGCTGACACTATCGGTGACGCTGATGTGCGCGGGCTCCGGCCTGATCGCCATCTTGCCGACCTACGCCACCGCTGGCGTCATGGCGCCGCTGCTGCTGTTGCTGGCCCGGCTGCTGCAGGGGCTGTCGCTCGGCGGCGAGTATGCCTCATCGGCGACCTATTTGAGTGAGATCGCCGGGTCGAAACACCGGGGTTTCTACAGTTCGTTCCAATATGTGACGCTGATCGGCGGACAGGTCGTGGCCGCCGCCGTGCTGCTGATCATGCAGCAGGTGTTCCGCGCAAGCGAGCTGGAAGCGTGGGCATGGCGCATCCCCTTCGCCATCGGCGCTCTCGGGGCGCTGTATGGCCTGTATCTGCGCCGTAATTTGGCGGAGACAGAAGAGTGGAAGCGGGCGAGCCGTGAGCCGCGGCAGAACCTGTTCAAGGAATTGTTAAAACATCCGAAGGAGTTGCTGCTGGTGTTCGGCCTGACGATGGGCGGCACGACGGCGTTCTATACCTTCAGCAGCTACATGCCGACCTACCTGTCCAATACGCTAAAGTTCCCGCGCGAGTGGGTGGCGGAAATCAGTTTCATTACACTGATTCTGTATGCCGCCATGCAGCCGGTGTTCGGCGCCATCAGCGACCGCATCGGCCGGCGCCCGGTGCTGATGTGGTTCGGCGTGATGGGCACCCTGTTTACCGTGCCGATCCTGACGGCGCTGGGCTCGACGACCGGCTATACGCAAGCGATGCTGCTGATCCTGGCGGCGCTGGTGATCGTGTCCGGATACACGTCGATCAATGCGGTGGTGAAGGCGGAGCTGTTCCCGGCTGGGGTGCGGGCACTGGGCGTTGGCCTGCCCTACGCGCTCGCAGCATCGATCTTTGGCGGTACGGCACCGTTGATCGCGCTGCAGTTCAAGGCGGCCGGGCACGAAAGCTGGTTTTACTGGTACGTCACTGGGCTGACATTCCTGTCGCTCGTGGTCTATACTCTAATGCGGGACACCAAGATCCATACCCAAATGGAGGCTTGAGGGCCTCGCGTCAGGCAGACGCCTCGACCACGCGGGGCGCATCGATCCTGTTCGCGCCCTCGGTCAGCATCTCGATCCGCCCGGTGATCTGTCCGCCGTCCTCGACCTGCAGGCGACGGCAGCGCGCGGTGCCCAGCACCTTGCCGGTGGTGCGGACGATGAGGTTGCCGCGAACCGTCAGCGTTCCGTCGATGACGCCCGCGATCTCCGCGTCCTCGACCTCGATCTCGCCCTTGAATACGCCGCCTTGGGTGATGCTGAGCTCGGTCGCGTGGATCATGCTGGCCTCGACCGTGCCCTCGACGACCAGGCGCTCGGCGTCGGCGACTGTGCCCTGGACGGAGATGCCGCGGCCGACGACCAGGGTGCGGCGTTCGGCCGCCTCGCGCATACGGTCCGGCGGCATGCTGGGACGCGGCGGCGCCACGAGGCCGGTCATGCTGTTGGGCGGCGAGCTGGGAGCGGTGGGTACGCCGAGGCTCGGAGCGGAAAACGGCGTGCGGCCCATGGCTGGAGCCTCCTTGGACGGAATGGGACGATATGGGGGAACGCCGAGGCCGGTATCGACCGGCCAGACCGCTGCACGCGGGGCGTCCAGCATGGTGCTCCCTCCAAGTAGGCCCTCAGTGGCGCCATCCTGGCCGGACTGCATAGCGTTGAGCTCGTCGCTCGTCGCAAACTCGTTACTCGTGGAACCTTCGGGTTTACGGCGCTTGAACAAGCGGACCCTCCTTCGAGGCTGCACGCCCCTGTGTTGCGGCGTGCGTTCTGTATGGCCTAACACACGGTCCCATCGTTTCACAACCTGGTCTTACGTTTTACAGCCCGGTGTTAAGCACAATCCGGCGCGGACCCGCCCGGTTCAGCACGTGCACCATGGCCGCCGTGCCGACCACGGGCACCAGCAAATTCAAGCCCGGCACGCTGCCCGCCAGCGCCAGCGCCACTCCCTGGATCAGCACCGGCAAGCGCTGTGCCGCATAGCGCTGCAGCGCTTCGGGCCGGCCCATGCGGCGCATCGCAACACCCATGAACAGCCCGCGGCCGATCGCCCAGCCGGCCACGATCCATCCGAGCACGAGGCCGACTCCGGGCAGCAGGATCGCCAGCAGCAGCGCCACGAGCTGCAGTGCCAGCACCTGCGCCCCGAGCACCAGGCCGTCCCACGCCTGCACGGCCATCGGCGCGCCCAGCGGCACCGGCAGGTTTGGATAGAACCGGCGGTCCACCGCGGCCGCGACCCGGTCGATATACAGCGTCGCGATCACCAGGGCGACGGGCACGAACAGCCACAATGCCAGCAGGGCTGCGCCGATGCCGCCCGCGAGGCCTGCGAGCCAGCCAAGCCAGCCCGGCTGCGCCACCACCTGCTCCACAGCCCAGACGCTGCCGGCCAGCAGGCCGAGGAACACCCCAGCCGACAGCGCGAGGCTGCGCCAGACGACGCCGAGGAACACCGGGTCCTGCAATTGGGCGATGGCGCGGGAGAGCGGAAACAGCATTCGGGTGTCCTAATGAGCTTAGGCTTGACGAAACAAGAACCGTGGGTTGCGGGCAGGTGGGGCTGGTGTTAGGCGCACGCCAGGCCCTCGCGTCATTGCGAGCGCATTAGGAGAAAGCATGTCCCAATCCGTGTCCCCGGCCGCGACGCCATCCGCGGCCCGTTTCGACATACTCGGCATCGGCAACGCCATCGTGGACGTGGTCGCGCCGACCGGGGACGATTTCCTGTCCCGCCATGACATGCGGAAGGGCGGCATGGCACTTATTTCTGCCGAGCAGGCGCAGGCGCTTTATCGGGCGATGCCGGCGGGGCAGGAGAGCAGCGGCGGTTCGGCGGCCAACACCTGCGCCGTGGCGGCAGCGCTGGGCGCTAGAGTGGCGTTCCTGGGCAAGGTCGCAGATGACCAGCTGGGCGCGGTGTTCCGGCACGACATCACCGCAGCCGGCGTGCATTTCCCAACGTCGCCGCTGCAGGATCAGGCGCCCACCGCGCGCTGCCTGATCGCGGTGACGCCAGATGGTCAGCGCACCATGAACACCTATTTGGGTGCCTGCGTCAGCTTCGGCGGCACGGACCTGGACGAGGCACTGGTGGCCGACAGCGCCGTGACCTACCTTGAAGGCTACCTGTTCGACCCGCCCTTGGCACAGGCGGCGTTCCATCGGGCCGCCAAGGTGGCGCATGACGCCGGACGCCTGGTGGCGCTGTCGTTGTCCGACGCGTTCTGCGTTGACCGCCACCGGGCGGCGTTCCGCGGCCTGGTGCGCGACCACATCGATATCCTGTTCGCCAACGAGGCCGAGATTTGCAGCCTCTACGAAGTGAATGAATTCGAACAGGCGGTGCAGCACGCCAGCGCGGACGTGGCGCTCGCAGCGCTGACCCGCAGCGAGGCGGGAAGCATCGTGCTGCGCGGCGTGGAGCGGGTGGAGTTGGCCGCTGCCCCGGTTCAGGTGGTGGACACGACGGGAGCGGGTGACGCTTATGCGGCCGGGTTCCTCGCGGCCCATGCGGCTGGCCGTGGATTGCGTGCCTGCGGACAGCTTGGCAGCCAGGCGGCGGCGGCGGCGATCGCGCAATATGGCGCCCGGCCTCGCGCTGATCTCAGAGCCATGCTGGCATCGATCCAGGACTAGCAAAGGAACTTTGAACAAAATTCGTTGTTGGTACGCTCCGACGCGCCAGGCGTGGCGCGGCAAGACGATTATTTTGGAGGGTACGCTCATGCAAAATACACTGCTTATATCAGCAGCCGTGCTTGGTTTGGCCTTTGGACCGGCACTTGCCCAGAACTCGCCATCCACAATGAGCCCGCCGGCGCCGAATGCCAGTGTCGGCACACCGGAGCCGACCAATAGCCTTCCGAGCGGTGCCGGAACCGCATCGCGCATGGTTCCCGGCAACGACATCAGCACGACCACGACGGCTCCGCGGCGGGCCATGCCAATGTCCGGGATGCCGGACGATCAGGGCATGACTGGCATGCGTCCCATGCGTGGCGCGATGCGCCATGGCCGCGTGATGCACGACCGGGCCGGGATGACGGGTGACGCCGGTTCGACCGAAATGGACGCGCCGCGCGGTGGCGAGTATCGTGGCGGCGCCGGGTCGCCGCGGTCCAACCGGGCCAGCAACATCGCGCCATTGGACACACGTTCGGAGATCGCGCCGCGCCTGCCTGATCCGGCAGCCGCCAGCAACACGCCCGAGGGCTACTTGGCCGCTGCGCAGCGTGCTCTCGATGCTGGTAAGACCGGTGCAGCGCAGGAGGCTTTGGAGCGGGCGGAGACCCGGGTTCTGAGCCGTTCGACCGATCCGTCGATGGCCGCGAGCCCGGCGGACATGCCGATGGTGCAGCAGATCGGCCAGGCTCGCCGGGCTTTAGCCGCCCGCGACATGGTGGGCGCCAAGTCGGCCATCAGCGCCGCTATGGCCAACGGAAGCTGATCTGCCCGGGGCTGGCCGGCACGGGCCAGCCCCGGATCAGCTAGGTATCAAGGCCGCTCCGCCCCGCCTTTCATCCATTGGAAGGGCCGGGTAGGGCGGGCATGAAGATTTTTTGGCTCGCAACAACGCGATTGTCCGCCTATGTGTGCGACGCAACACGTGGGTGGCGGTCATGCCCCCGCGCCATCCCTATTCGCGGCCACGCCAGGCGCCAAGGTTTCCATGGACATTCGCAACATCGCCATCATCGCCCACGTTGACCACGGCAAGACGACGCTCGTTGACCAGTTGCTGAAGCAGTCGGGATCGTTCCGCGAGCACCAGCAGGTGGCCGAGCGCGCGATGGACAAGAATGACCTGGAGCGGGAACGCGGCATCACCATCCTGGCGAAGTGCACGAGCGTGATCTGGAAGGGCACGCGGATCAACATCGTAGATACGCCGGGCCACGCCGATTTCGGCGGCGAGGTCGAGCGCATCCTGAACATGGTGGATGGCGTGCTCGTGCTGGTGGACGCCGCCGAGGGCGCGCTGCCGCAGACCAAGTTCGTGGTCACCAAGGCGCTGGCTCGCGGCATCAAGCCGATTGTCGTTGTGAACAAGGTTGATCGCGGCGACGCCCGGCCCGACGAGGTACATAACGAGGTTTTTGACCTGTTTGCGGCGCTGGGCGCCAATGACGAGCAGCTGGACTTTCCGATGCTGTATGCCTCGGGACGCCAGGGCTGGGCGGATCCGACGATGGACGGCCCGCGCAAGGATCTGGCGCCGTTGTTCGACCTAGTCATGAGCCATGTGCCGCCGACGGTGCTGGATAAGGAAGCGCCGTTCGCCATGGTGGCGAGCATTCTCGATTATGACAACTTCCTGGGCCGTGTCCTGACCGGCCGGGTCGAGCAGGGGCGGGCGCGGCTGAATATGCCTGTCAAGGTGTTGCGCCAGGACGGTTCCGTCGTGGAAAGTGGGCGCTTGACCAAACTGATGGGCTATCGCGGCCTCGACCGCGTGCAGGTGGATGAGTGCGAGGCCGGCGACATCGTCGCGGTGGCGGGGTTGGAGGACGCGACGGTGCCGGACACCATCGGCGCGCCGGAGCTGGGCCATCCATTACCGGCAATCCCGGTCGATCCGCCGACGCTCGCGATGACGTTCCGGGTGAATGACGGTCCGTTGGGCGGCAAAGAGGGCAAGAAGGTCACCTCCCGCCAGATCCGTGATCGCCTGCTGCGTGAGGGCGAGGGCAATGTCGCGATCAAAATCACCGAGAGCAACGAGACCGACGCCTTCGAGGTTGCCGGTCGCGGTGAGCTGCAGCTCGGCGTGCTGATCGAGCAAATGCGTCGCGAAGGGTTCGAGCTGACAATCGGTCGCCCGCGCGTGCTGACGCAGAAGAATGCGGAGACTGGTGATCGAGAGGAGCCGTTCGAGGACGTGCTGGTCGACGTTGACGAACCCTATTCCGGCATCGTCGTCGAGAAGATCAGCCGGCGCAAGGGCATGCTGCAGGACATGCGGCCGTCCGGCGGCGGTAAGGTGCGGCTTACCTTCCACATGCCGAGCCGTGGCTTGATCGGCTATCACGGCGAGTTCCTGACCGACACGCGCGGCACCGGCATCATGAACCGGATCTTTACCGGCTATGAGCCGTGGGCGGGCCAGATGGAGGGGCGACGCAACGGCAGCCTGATCAGCAGCGAGGGTGGCGAGGCGATCCATTATGCGCTGTTCTATCTGCAGGAACGCGGCACGCTGTTCGTCGATCCCGGCGACAAGGTGTATGTTGGCCTAATATTGGGGGAGAACAGCCGTGGGGCAGACCTCGATGTGAACCCCATAAAGGAAAAGAAGCTGACCAACGTTCGCGCGTCTGGTAAGGACGACGCCATGCTGTTGATCCCACCCCGCCGCATGTCGCTCGAGCAGGCGATTGCGTATATCGAGGACGACGAGCTGGTTGAGGTCACGCCGAGCGCTGTCCGCTTGCGTAAACGCTACCTCGATCCTAACCAACGCAAGCGAGCGGAGCGTAAATCGGACAGCGAAGCCGCCTGACGCCGTATCGTTTCTCGACGGAGCTGTCGTATTCCTGTCTAGTCTTCGGGAGCATGGCGATCTTGTCCTGCTTCTCGATTCGGAGACTATGATGGACAGGCTGAAACTACGCATTTCCTCTACGCTGCTCGCAGCCGCTATGGTCGCGGGACTCGCGGTGGAACCGGCATTCGCCCAGATCACCCCAGGCGGCGCGATCACCGGTCCCGCCGGCGGAACCGGAAGCACGACCTCGCCGAGCAATTCGCAAGGCACCCCCGCTGGCGGAACCGGCGCTATCTCCACCACCCGCGTCGGCCCAAGCGGCGCTGATGCGCCCGCGGTGGCGCCTCGCCATCGCAGCCGCCGGGCTCGCCATCGTGCGCGCCGCGCTGCCCGCCCGGCGATGAACGATACCGGATCCGCTGCCGGCTTGAATGGGTCGAACGCCCCGTCCCGCTGAACCTTCAAGCTCCGCCCGGCGCGACTTCAAGCGCCGGGCGAATGGTTTGACTGCACAGGCTTAGGCCCGCCCTGAACGGACCACGCGATGCCTCAGCCGCCTCGTTTCTTGCGCGATCGGTCCCTGTGGATCATGGGTGCCTACGGCTTTGCCGCCGGCCTGCCGCTGCCGCTTTCCGGCTTCACGCTGCGCCAGTGGCTGACCGAAGGCGGCACTTCGCTCGCGGCCATTGGCTTCACCGCGAATATCGGCCTTGCCTACACGCTGAAATTTCTTTGGTCGCCTTTGCTCGACCAGGTCCGTCCGCCGGCTGGGCTGGCCAGTTTCGGGCGCCGGCGTGGTTGGCTCCTGACCATCCAGCCCATGCTGGCCCTGGCCTGTCTGGCACTCGCGCTCGCTGATCCCCGGCACGCTCCTGTTCTGCTGGTCTCCGCAGCCGTGGCGATTGCATTTCTTTCTGCCAGTCAGGATATCGTTGTGGATGCCTGGCGGATCGAGACCTTCCCGGAGCGGCTGCAGGGCATCGCGCTCGCGGCTTATATTTGGGGATACCGCTTGGCACTGCTGACCTCGGGTGCCGGGGCGATTGGTCTCGCCGACCTCATCGGCTGGCACTACGCATTATGCGTCATGGCAGGGCTTGTTGGAGTCGGAGTGCTCGTGACGCTGGGCGCCAGCGAGCCGCCGCAACGGGCGTCTCAAGATGGCGTATACGGCCTAGGTGCCCGGCTTCGGACAGCGGTCGTCGAGCCGTTCCGCGACTTTTGGCAGCGCCCGGGCGCTGGACAAATCCTGGCGTTCGTCATGCTGTTCAAGCTCGGCGAGGCGCTTGCGCATACTATGGCGACGCCATTTTACCGCGACATGGGTTTTGACCGCGCCCAGGTCGCGCTTGCAACTGGGGTGCCGGGCCTGGTCGCGAGCCTGCTTGGCGCTGCGGCGGGCGGCTGGCTCGTGGTCCGCATCGGCACCGGTCGGGCGCTCGTGCTGACCGGCTTCGTCCAAATGGCCTCGATGGCGCTATATTTTGCCCTGGCGGTCTCCGGTGGCGATATCCGCATCCTGCTCGCCAAGGTCATGCTGGAGAACTTCGCCGAGGCGATGGCCGACGCGGCGTTCCTCACCTATTTGTCCGCGCTCTGCTCTAGCGCCTTCACCGCGACGCAGTATGCGCTGCTGTCCTCGCTCGCGGCGGTCGGGTTGCGCACGGTGGGTGGGTTCTCGGGCGTGTTGGCGGCGGCCTTGGGATGGGCACCGTTCTACGCGCTCACCATCTTCGCCGCGGTTCCGGCCATGCTGGTCATGCTTGGGTTGCTGCGAAGGTTCCCGCCGCCTCGCTCTCAGGCAGCCAGATCGTGACGGTGGTGCCGGAGCCCTCGGCGCTTTCGATCAGCATCTGCCCGCGGTGCCGGTTCACGATGTGCTTGACGATCGCGAGGCCCAGCCCGGTGCCTCCAACTGCACGTGACCGGCCCTTATCGGCCCGGTAAAAACGTTCGGTCAGCCGGGGTATGTGCGCCCGCGCAATCCCTTGGCCGTCGTCGGACACAGCGAGAGTGATGCCAGGCCGCGCCGGCCAGCGGTCGCCTGGCATGACCCGTTCGGCCGAGACGGTCACCACCCCGCCCTCCCGGCCATACTTCACCGCGTTGTCCAGCAGGTTCTGCAGCACCTGTTCCAATTGGTCGTCATCGCCCAAGACATGCGGCAAGTCAGGCGGCACCAATACATCCAGCCGTATCCGGCGCGAGGCGACCTGCGGCTCGAACCCGGCTGCGAGCCGATGCACGAGGTCGCCCACATTGACCCGCGTCGCCGGCAGCTGGTGCTCCGTCAGCTCGATCCGCGACAGGCTCAGCAGGTCGTCGATCAAGCGGTTCATACGCTGCGCCTGCTCGGCCATGATGCCGAGGAAGCGGATCTGGGCGGGAGGATCGTCGGCGGCCGGACCGCGTAGCGTGTCGATGAAGCCAATCAGGCTGGCGAGCGGCGTCCGCAACTCGTGGCTGGCATTTGCCACAAAATCGGCGCGCATCCTCTCGACCGCGCGCTCGCGGGTGCGGTCCGACAGCACGGCAACGATGCGTCCGCCGTCCGCGAGCGGCGGATCGAGCGCCATCACCGTCGCATACACCTCGCGTGAGACTGGAACCGGCAGGCTGAGCTCGGCAGCTTGGTTCTCACCCTGGCTCTGCGCCCGGTCGATGGCGGCGCGCAGCCCGGGATGCCGCAGCACGGCCGCCATATCGACGCCGAACGCGGCATGCGCGGCCGCATTGGCGCGCTGGACGCGCCGGTCGGGTCCGAGCACGATCAGCGGGTCCGGAAGGCGCTGGACGATGACCTGTTCTGCCCGCAGCAGGCCCTCAACCTGCGTCGCGCGAACTGCGAACGAGCGTGACAAACGCTCGGCCTCCCGCGCGAGATGCGCGGTCGCCGCGAGGAACGGACGCTCGACTGGCTCGGTGGGCTGATCCGAGCCGGCCCAGTGCAGCACCGAGACAACGCGGCGTAGGTCCCGCGACCACAACCACGCCAAGACCGCGGAGCCCGCCAGGATCAGCAGGGCCGCGCCGGCTGCCGAGAGCCATGCGAGCTTGCCTAATGCCGCCAGCCCGAGCAACACGATTGTCGGAAAAGCGGCCAGCAACGCCGCCGTCCAGAAAAGGGTCGCACCCATGCGGCCGGCCGGCTATGTGCCCCGCTATGCGCCCGGCGCGGCAAGGCTTTGCGGCGCTGGCTGCACGATGCGGGATGCGCCGTGATCGACCTCGAAGATCGCGAGGCCACGGCGCACCTGGCCGTCCGGCAGCAAAGCCAGCAACCCGTCCGCTCCGCTGAAGCCCTCGGGACGGGTGAGGGCGCCAGGTGCAAAGCCGCCGCTAGTGGCCGCGACGCGGGCGACCCCGGCAGCATCATACGCCAGGCTCGCGAGTTCCCGCGGGGGCGCCTTGTATCTGGCGGCATAGGCCTGCTCGAACGGCGCGCGCTGCGCTGGATCGGGGGCGGCATACCAGGCGCCTGAGAGCGACGACAGGCGGGAAGCCTCGCGCGCCCAGAGTGCCGGGCCCATGATGCGGACCTGCTCGGGTCCAATATCGTAGAACGTCAGCAGCGGGATTGCCTGGCCGAGCGACTTGCCGGCGACACCCAGCAGCAGCGCATCGACCGGCGCTGGCGGCGGGGTTTGCCGGCCCAGCTCGGCTGCCTCGCGCCGTCCGTCCGCATCGCCGCGGTCCCGCGCTGCCTTTTGCTGCTGCTCGATCGGGCCGTGCCTGGCGTCGTATTCCGCGATGGTCCGCAGCGCGGCGTTGAGGGCCGCAAAGCCACCGCCGTAGCGTATGACCTTCGGCTCAGGGAGGCCAGCGCCAGCGGCAGCGCTGGTCAAGCCGCTGGCCATAGCATCGCCGAACGCGTTGCGCGGCAGCACGGCCGCAACCCGAGTCCTACCCTCGGCCTGCACAGCCGGCACCATCCGGCGCACCTGCTGCCCAGGCGTGATCCCGAGCGTCCAGACGCCGGGCTGCGCCTGTGCCGCATCGGAGGTGAAGGCCAGCACGGGAATGCCGGCCGCTTTGGCCAGTGGCGCCACGGCTGCGGTTTCGGCTGCGGTGAGCGGCCCGAGCAAGAGGCCGGTTCCGGACGCCAGCGCCAACTTGGCGGCATCGGCTGCACCGCCAGCTGTGCCGGCGGTATCGCGCGCCTCCAGCGTCGGAGCGTCCGGCTGATCGAGCGCGAGCTGGGCGGCCCGCAGCAATGCCTGGCCGATTTCGGCATTCGGCCCAGTGAGCGGCAGCAGGATCGTCACGCGCCGCCCTGGCGGTCCCGATTGCTGGACCGGCGGCGCCATGCCGACCATCAGAGGACGGCCATAGCCGACGCCGCCCGTGTCGGCTACGCAGGCAGTCAGGCCGGCGGCCGCAACAAGGAGCGTGAATGCCCGACCGAACTCTCGACGACGAACCATGCCCCGAACCCCTCATTGGTGATCCCGCACCGGATCGCCCGTCGTCTATAGCACCAGGACTCGTGCTGGTTGCCACCCCGATCGGCAACTTGGCGGATATGTCGTCGCGTGCGCTGAATGCACTGCGCGAAGCGGACCTCGTGCTGTGCGAGGACACCCGAATGACGGGGCGCCTGCTGATGCATTACGGGATCACGGTACGCACGTCGCCACTACATGACCACAACGAGGAAGGCCGCATCCCGGCGCTGCTCGATACGCTGCGTAACGGCGGGCGGGTGGCGCTGGTGTCGGATGCCGGGACGCCGCTGGTATCCGATCCCGGCTTCCGCCTGGTGCGGGCGGCCTTGGCAGCCGGATTGCCGGTGTCGGCGGTGCCGGGGCCGAATGCGGCGGTGATGGCGCTCGTTCTATCCGGCCTGCCGCCGCAACCATTTCTGTTCATGGGCTTTCCGCCGCCACGCTCGGCTGCACGCCTGGTCGCCTTTGGCCGGCTGCGTGCCGCGGAGCGCGCTGGCCTGTCCGCGACGTTGTTGTGGCACGAGGCCCCGCATCGCTTGGCGTACGCGCTCGCCGACCTCGCCGCGCAGTTCGGTGACCGTCCAGCCGCCGTGGCGCGTGAACTGACCAAGCGCTTCGAGGAGGTTCGCCGCGGCTCGTTACCTGAGCTCGCAGCCCACTACGCTGCCAAGGCTGCCCGCGGCGAAATCACCATCGTCGTCGGCCCGGCACCTGAGGATACTACCGACGCTTCGGATCTAGACGAGCAACTGCGCCAGGCGATGGGGCAAAACAGCCTTAAGGACGCAGCAGCGCTGGTGTCCACCGCAACCGGGCTGCCGCGCAAGGTCGTATATGCCCGGGCGCTTGCTTTGGATCGATCCTAACGGCCGGAGACGATGCGTTCGACCAATTGCTTAACGGTGGGAATGAACCCGTTGGAATAAAACGGGTCATCGGCGAACCGATAGGCATTGTGCCCGCTGAACATCAGCTGATGCTCAATCGCCTCAGGGGTCTGGTCCTCGCGCCGCACCGACTGCAGCGTCTTCTGAATGCAGAAGCTGCGCGGGTCGGCCTTCTTGCCATTGTCGTAATCCGGCCCGTGCTGGCTCCAGTTGCTGAACCGGCATTGGCTCAAGCAGCCCATGCAGGACACCTGGTCATCGGTGATCCGCGCCGCCCGCTCTGGCGTCACGAAGATGAGCGTGCTGTCCGGGGTGCGCAATGCCTCGGTGAACCCGGCTGCAATCCATCCCTCGACGTTGAAAAGGTCGTTGGAAGTTAGATATACCGGCCGCTTGCGTGGCCCGATGCCCAGCATGGCGACGTGCTCACCCATCGGCTCGGTCGAGTAGGCTACTTGATGCTCGCCGCGCTCACGCAACTCGGCGATGAAGCCGTTATTGACCGCGCTGGAGTAGAAGCCGGTCGGGCTGAACTTGTTCAGGAAAACGTCGCCCTCTTTCAGGCTCAGCAGCCGCTGCTTCCAAGCGTCGCTGATCGGGCTTTCCCGCGTCAGCAACGGCCGGGTGCCGAACTGAAAGGCGATCGGGCCGAGATCGGGATTGTCAATCCAATGCTCCCACTCCTCGAGCCACCAGACGCCGCCAGCCATGATGATGGGGGTCTGATCGAGCCCAAAGGTGCGCATCAGCTTGCGGAGCGCCAGCACGCGCGGGAAAGGGTCCTCGGGTTTGTTGGGGTCCTCGCCGTTAGACAGGCCGTTATGGCCGCCTGCAAGCCAGGGATCCTCATAGACGACACCGCCCAGCAGTGACGCCGCCTTCGAGTAGGCGCGTTTCCACAATGCGCTGAAAGCCCGAGACGACGAGACAATGGGGTAATAATGCACGCCGAACCGCGCCGCGATGTCGGACAGGCGATACGGCATCCCAGCGCCGCAAGTCAGGCCGTGGATCAGGCCCTTCGCGCCCTCGAGGACGCCGGTAATGACCCGCTCCGCCCCGCCCATTTCCCAAAGGATATTGGCGTGCAGGCGGCCCTGGCCGCCGGAGATGTCATGCGCGCGCTGAGCCTGGGCGATGCCGCCCTGGATGCCGTATTGGATCAGCTCCTCATGCCGCTCCCGCCGGGTCCGCCCTTGATAAACCTGATCGAGCGGATTGCCATCTTCATCGTAAAAATCAGCATTAACCGCACTGAACGTGCCCGCGCCGCCAGCGCTCGCCCAATGACCGGAACTCACGCCGGTGGATACGCCGATCCCCTTGCCGCCCTCAATCAGCGGGAGGACGTCGACACCACCCATGTGTATCGCGTTGACTGACTTCATCCCCGCCTGGACCTTTGTTGTAACACTCTGAAACATTGGCGGCCGGGTCCAATTTTGCTAGACCCAGCCGCTCATTACTCAAGTCGAGAAATTACTCAGCAGCGTCGGACTCGGACCGCTCGCGGCGGCCACCCTCGCGCCCGCCATTTTCACGCCCGCCGCCGGCCTTGCTGCCGACCTGCTCGGTGATATCAGCGCCGCTCGCCTGGTCCACGACACGCATCGACAGCTTGACCTTGCCGCGGTCGTCGAAGCCCAGGACCTTCACCTTCACCGCGTCGCCCTGGTTCACCACGTCCGTCGTCTTGTTGACCCGGCCCTGCTGCAGCTCGCTGATGTGCACCAGCCCGTCCTTCGCGCCGAGGAAGTTCACGAACGCGCCGAAGTCAGCGGTCTTCACGACCTTGCCGTTGTAGATCTGGCCGATCTCCGGCTCGGCCACGATGCCTCGGATCATATCAATGGCCTTCTGGCTCGCCGTCTCGGTCGTAGCGGCGATCTTGATCGTGCCGTCGTCCTCGATGTCGATCTTGGCGCCGCTCTGCTCGACGATGTCGCGTATCACCTTGCCGCCGGTACCGATCACCTCGCGGATTTTCTCCTTTGGTACCGTGATGATCGTGATGCGAGGCGCGGTCGCGGCTACGTCCGACCGGGCACCCTGGATGGCACGCGCCATCTCGCCCAGGATGTGCAACCGACCGTCACGCGCCTGTTCCAGCGCAACTTTCATGATATCAGCGGTGATGGAGGTGATCTTAATGTCCATCTGCAGGCTGGTGACGCCTTTCTCGCTGCCGGCTACCTTGAAGTCCATGTCGCCGAGGTGATCCTCGTCGCCAAGGATGTCGGATAGCACGGCGAACCCGCGGTCTTCCTTGATCAGGCCCATGGCGATGCCGGCCACTGGGCGGATGAGCGGCACGCCGGCATCCATCAGCGCCAAACTGGTGCCGCAGACGGTCGCCATCGAGGAGCTGCCGTTGCTCTCGGTTATCTCGCTCACGACCCGCATGGTATAGGGGAACACGTCCTTGCCGGGCAGCACTGGACGCACCGCGCGATAAGCGAGCTTGCCATGACCGATCTCACGGCGGCCGGGGCTGCCCATGCGACCAGCCTCACCAACGCTGTAGGGTGGGAAGTTGTAGTGTAGCATGAAGTGTTCGCGGCGCTCGCCCTCGAGCGCGTCGATGACCTGCTCGTCCTGCCCGGTACCAAGCGTGGCGACGCACAGCGCCTGAGTCTCGCCACGGGTGAACAGGCTGCTGCCGTGCGCGCGTGGCAGCACGCCGACCTCGCCGATGATCTGCCGCACGGTCTTGAGGTCGCGGCCGTCGATGCGCAGCCCGGTATCCAGCACGGCATTGCGAACGACGTCGGCCTCGAGCTTTTTAAACAGCGGCTTGGCCTTTTCGGCGTCATGCCCTTCGCTGGTGAGCGTCTCCAATGCGGCCTTCTTGGCGGCGCCGACCTTCTCCTGGCGGACCTGCTTCTGCCGCTCCTGATAGGCCTCGGTCAGGCTGGCGCGGGCGAGCTCGTCGATGCGGGTCGATAGCGCGGCCAGTTCTGGGGCTGGCTCGGCGATGGTCCACGGCTCCTTGGCGGCGTGCTCCGCCAGCTCGATAATTGCCTGGATCACCGGCTGGAAATGCGCATGGCCGAAGGTGACGGCACCGAGCATCACGTCCTCGGACAGCTCCTGCGCCTCGCTTTCGACCATCAGCACGCCCTCGGTGGTGCCGGCGAGCACGAGATCGAGCTTGCTGGTCGCGAGCTGCTCGGCGGTTGGGTTCAGCAGGTATTCGCCATTGGCAAACCCGATGCGTGCGGCGCCAACCGGGCCAAAGAACGGGATGCCGGAGAGCGTCAATGCCGCAGAGCAGCCAATCAAGGCCACGATATCCGGATCGTTTTCCATGTCGTGGCTCAACACGGTCGCAACGACCTGGACCTCATTTCGAAAACCTTGTGGGAACAGCGGGCGGATCGGGCGGTCGATCAGGCGGCTGGTCAGCACCTCCTTCTCGGACGGACGGCCCTCACGCTTGAAGAAACCGCCTGGGATCTTGCCGGCCGCAAAGGCTTTTTCCTGGTAGTTTACCGTGAGCGGGAAGAAATCCTGCCCGGGCTTGGCGGAGCGTACGCCGACGGCGGTGCATAGCACGATGGTGTCGCCGTAACGGGCCAGCACGGCGCCATCAGCCTGGCGCGCAATCTTACCGGTCTCCAGGATGAGCTTGCGGCCGCCCCAGTCGAGCTCCTTGCGGAAATAATTGAACATGCGTGTCGTGTCCTTCAAACGCGGGACGGGCGACGAGTGGACGATGCCTGAGTCCGGTAGGGCGGCGTCTCGGGTAACATGGAGGCGGACTGCGTACTCGGCAGCCGCGGCGGATTGTGTGGATCGCAATCCGCAAAGCCATGTGACCGGAGGCGCCGTCGCGGACGGGTTCGGCTGCTCGTGCCGCATCGCGCGGCGGTCACCCGGCGCCACCATGACGCCGGGGTGGCATTGGTCTAGCGGCGGAGTCCGAGCCGGCCGATCAGCGCCTGATAGCGCGCGTTGTCCTTCTTGCTCAGATAATCCAGCAGACGACGGCGACGGCCGACCAGCATCAGCAAGCCACGACGGCTGTGGAAGTCCTTCGCATGGACCTTGAGGTGTTCGGTGAGGTTCAAAATGCGCTCAGTAGCCAGGGCTACCTGGACCTCAGGGCTGCCGGTATCGGCGACGCCGGTGGCATACTCAGAAACGAGCGTCGTGCGACGCTCCGCGGTGATCGACATCGGATTTGCTCCGTGAGGGGGTTACAGAAGGCGTTCCGGTTTCAGCCAGCCATCGCTCAGCCGGCACAAACCGATCACGCGCGTCCCCGCCATGGCACGGGCCAACCCGCCATTCGGATCGGCCGTCTGTGGAATGCGGCCCATCAGGTCAACCAGGTTGATCGCCTGGCCGTTCGACAGGCCGAAGATCTCGCTTTCAGTCAAGGCCAGCGCCGGGATGTCGGCCAGCGCGGTCGCGACCGGAAGCAGGAGGTCCGGGGAAGCTGGCGCGTTGTCCGCTTGCGCAACGCATTTGTCCAGCGAAATCGCTTGCGATATGTTGAACGGCCCAACGCGAAGCCGCCGCAGTGCCGCAACGTGGCCCAGCGTGCCGCAAGCCTGCGCCAGGTCGCGGGCAAGGCTGCGCATATACACGCCCTTGCCCGATTGCACCTCGAAGACGGCGGTGTCGGCGTCGGTGCGCTCGACCAACTCAAAACGATCGACACGCGCCGCACGCGGCTCCAGGACCGGCGCCCGGCCCTCGCGCGCCATATCATAGGCGCGCTCACCCGCAACTTTGATGGCGGAATAGACCGGCGGCGTTTGCATGATATCGCCGATGAACGCCGGCAGCGCCGCGGCGATTTGCGCATCCGTCGGACGGGTGTCGGAGGTAGCGACCGTCTGGCCGTCAGCGTCATCGGTGTCCCGCGCGTCGCCCAGCCGCAGGGTGAACCGATAAAGTTTAGTGCCGTCCATGACATAGGGCACGGTTTTGGTGGCGTTGCCGAATGCGACCGGCAGCACCCCGGTCGCCAGCGGGTCGAGTGTGCCGCCATGCCCTGCCTTCTGCGCGTCAAAGCCCCGACGCACGCGGTTCACCACGTCCGTGCTGGTCATGCCAGCCGGCTTATCGACCACCAGCCACCCGTTGAGCGGGCGGCCATGCTTGCGTCGCATTATGAGTCCTTAAGTCTTATGAGCCGGATGCTACCGGTCGGCATCCGCGGGCGGCACGGGCGGCACCAAATCGCGCGCCACCTCCGGCGCACGCAGCAGGCTGTCCACGTGCATCGCATAGTCGAGCGTCGTGTCCGGCTGAAACGAGACCTGCGGCGCCACGCGCAGCCGCATCTCATGCGCAAGCTGCATACGGAAATACGGCGCGGCGCGTTTGAGCGCCGGCAGAAGCACCTCTACGTCGCTGCGGCCAAGCCGGGCGACAAACGCGGTGGCGTTCTTCAAGTCCGGGCTGATCCGCACTTCGGTCACCGTGATCTTCGCGTTCGCTAGATCAGGGTCGCGGAACTCGCCGCGGAAGAACAGCGAGGAGAGCACGTGCCGGATTTCCTCCGACACGCGCAACTGCCGCTGGGTCGGCGCCTTGGCCGACGGCTTGCTTTTCGGCCGGCGCTTGACCTGATCCGGCCTCGCGCCAGCTTTCAAACCCGATTTAGAAAGGGCTTGCTTGCTCAACCCGGGACCATCTCAATTTCGAAGCACTCGACCATGTCGCCCTCGCGCAGGTCATTATAGCCGGCGAAGCTCAGGCCGCACTCATAGCCGCGGGCGACTTCCCGCACATCGTCCTTGAACCGCTTCAACTGGCTCAGCTCGCCGTTGTGGATCACCACGCCTTCGCGCAGCAGCCGCACTCCGGCGCCACGCTTCACCAAGCCCTCGGTCACCATGCAGCCGGCGACCTTGCCGGTCTTGGTGATGTCGAACACCTTGCGGATCTCGGCGTAGCCCAGGAAGTTCTCCCGCGCCTTCGGGGCGACCTTGCCCTTGACCATCTTCTCGATGTCGTCGGACACGTCGTAGATGATCGAGTAATAGCGGATGTCGACGCCGTCCCGCTGCGCCAGCTCGCGTGCCTGACTGGTGGCGCGCACGTTGAAGGCGACGATCACCGCGTCGCTAGCACGCGCCAACTGCACGTCACTCTCGGTGATCTGACCGACTGCGGACAGAAGCACGCGGACCTTCACCTCCTCATGCGCCAGCTTCAGCACGGCACCCTGGATCGCCTCGGCGCTGCCCTGCACGTCGGCCTTCACGAGGATAGCGACCTCCTTGAGCTCGCCCGCCACCGCCCGGGCCAGCATTTCTTCCAATGTGCCGCGCGCAGCGGTAGCGCCGGCCGCAGAGCGGTCCTTCAGCTTGCGCTGGCGGAACTCGCTGATCTCGCGGGCCCGCGCCTCGTTCTCCACCGCGACGAATGGCTCGCCGGCGGTGGGCACGCTGCTCAGCCCGAGGATCTCGACCGGCGTCGAGGGACCCGCAACCTTGATCTGCCGGCCCTTGTCGTCGAGCATCGCCCGCACCCGGCCCCACTCGGCGCCGGCCACGACGATGTCGCCCTGGTTGAGCGTGCCCTTCTGCACGAGGATGGTCGCCACCGGGCCGCGCCCGCGGTCCAGACGGCTCTCGATCACCGAACCCTCGGCCGCACGCTTGGGATTGGCGCGCAGGTCCAGAATCTCGGCCTGCAGCAGGATCGCCTCCTCCAGCTTGTCGAGCCCAGTGCGTTTGGTGGCCGAGACCTCCACGTCCTGGGTCTCGCCGCCCATCTCCTCGACCACGACCTCGTAGCTCAATAGCTCCTGCCGAACGCGGGATGGGTTCGCGTCGGGCTTGTCCATCTTGTTGATCGCGACGATCAGTGGTGCGTTGGCCGCTTTGGCGTGGCGGATCGCCTCGATGGTCTGCGGCATCACGCCGTCATCGGCGGCCACGACAAGCACGACGATATCCGTCACCGACGCGCCGCGGCTGCGCATGGCGGTGAACGCCTCATGGCCCGGCGTATCGATGAAGGTGATGCGCGGGCCGTTCTTGTCGCCGCCGATCTTGTCCTCATGGCCGACTAACTGCACCTGGTAGGCGCCGATGTGCTGGGTGATGCCGCCAGCCTCGCCAGCCGCAACGTCGGTGCTGCGCAGCGCGTCTAGCAGGCTGGTCTTGCCGTGATCCACGTGACCCATGATCGTCACGACCGGAGCGCGATGCTCCAGCTCGGTGTCCACATCCAGCTCACCGTCGATACCGAGCTCGACGTCGCTCTCGCTGACCCGGCGGCTGCGGTGACCGAACTCCTCCACGACCAATTCTGCCGTATCGGCGTCCAGCACCTGGGTCACGGTCGCCATCACGCCCATGCGCATCAGCGCCTTGACCACCTCGGGCACCCGCGCCGCCATGCGGTTCGCCAGTTCCTGCACCGTGATCGCCTCGGGCAGGATCACGTCGCGCACGACCTTGACCTGGTCGCTGCGCAGCAGTTCGAGCTCGGCCTGCCGGCGCTCACGCTCGCGCTGGCGACGCACTGAGGCGAGGCTGCGGGACTTATCGTCGTCGCCCTCGATCGCGGCCTGCACGTCGATACGGCCGGGACGGCGGCGGTCGTCCACGACCTTTTTGACCACTGGCAGCACCGGCTTGCGGCCGGGCAAGACCATGCCAGGGCGGCGGCGCGGAGCCTCATCCTCCTCGCCGGGCCGTGCGGCCTTAAGTCGTAGGGTCTCGACCGGGGTGCTGGGTGTCGCCGGCGTTGCTTGGCGTGCGGGACGGCGAGTCTCCTCAGGGGCAGGGGCCTTGGCGACCACCGGTTCAGAGCCAGCTGCCTCAGCCGCGACTCGGGCTGCCTCCTCTGCCTTGACACGCGCGGCCTCCTCGGCGGCGACGCGTGCGGCCTCCTCGGCAGCCTTGCGGGCGTCCTCCTCACGGCGGCGGGCCTCCTCGGCGGCGGAGAGGATCGAGATCTTCTCCTGCTCACGCCGTTCGGCGTCGCGCCGGGCTGTCTCGCGCGCATTCTCCTGCAGCACGCGCTGGCGCACGGCGACCTCGGTCGCGGTCAGCGCACGGCCGGCGCCGGCAGCGGGGCGTGCGGCGATCGGCGGCCGTGGCGGCGCGCCGGGCACCACCGGAGCGATGGGCGTCGGAGCACTCGGCGGCGGCGTCATCGTTGCACGCTTCTTGCGCACCTCGACCTGGACGACCTTGGACCGGCCGTGGCTGAAACTCTGTCGTACAGACCCAGCGTCCACAGTCCGGCCAAGCTCCAGCCGGCCCGCGGGCCGCAGAGAAAGCCGGCCCTTGGCCGCGTCCTGGTCGTTAGTGTCGCTCATGCATCCGCCCGTTCAATCAATCCGTCCTGCCCGGCGATGCCGGATAGACGGTGTGTCTCAATACTCAGCGCCTCGGCCAGCCGGCCATGCGCGATCGCCACATGCACCACATGGTCGCGGCCAAATACCGCGCCTAGGGCCGCCCCGGACAGCGGCGCCGCCACCGGTGTATCCTTTGCCCCACTCAGGAAGCGCACCCGTTCATCTGGACTGCCATCCGTCGCCTGAACGATCAGGCCCGCCCGTCCGGTCAGCAGCCACTCGCGCGCCTTCTGGAATCCGCACACCGCCTGACCCGCGCGCCGGGTCAGGCCTAAAAGCTCAGTGATCCGCCGGGCCAAGCCGGACTGCACCAGCTCGACCAAATTGGCCGGCACGGTGACCTGTCCACGCGCAGCCCGGGCGAATGCGCCTCGGGTGCGAGCGGTTTCTAACACATCCCGGCGCGCGCTCAACCAGATTCCCCGGCCGGGCAGCTTTGCAACCAGGTCGGGGACCAAAAGCCGGTCTGGAGCGACGACGAAGCGGATCATTCGCCCGCGGTAATCCCGTTCGCGGGTGACGGCGCAGCGGCGGAGTGGTCCGGTTTCAGGCTCCCCGCAATCAGGATCATCCTCGTCGGCGATAGTTTCAGGGTCGTCAGGCGTGGGAAGCCTCCCCATCAAGCTCGGCCACGCCTGTCGCGGCCTTGGTCTCATTCGAGTCGGCGCTATGTTCCGTGCCTAAGGCATCCTCGCCGTCAAACCAGTGGGCGCGGGCGGCCATGATGACCTCGTTGGCGG
Organism: uncultured Alphaproteobacteria bacterium; assembly: GCA_963850595.1. GTDB lineage: Bacteria > Pseudomonadota > Alphaproteobacteria > Acetobacterales > Acetobacteraceae > CAHJXG01. The sequence continues at coordinate 1,281,044 of CAWKLS010000002.1, forward strand.
TGCCCTCGTCCATCGTGGTCCCGACGATCTCAACGAGCTCATCCGACGCCAGATCCGCCAGGTCATCGAGCGTCTTCACGCCCTTTTCGCCAAGCGCCACCAGCATCGCCGGGGTCAGCACCTCGATCGAAGCGACGTCATCGGTCACGCCCAGCGCCACGCGCTTTTCCGTCAGCTCGTCGTCACGCCGGTTCAGGAACGCCTGGCCGCGGCGGATCAACTCGTCCGCCACGCTCTCATCGAAGCCTTCAATCTCCGCCAGCTCCTCCGGCGCCACGTAGGCCAACTCCTCGATGGTGTTGAAGCCCTCGGTCACCAGCAGCCCGGCAATCACGTCGTCCACGTCCAGCGCCTCGACGAATAGGCCGGTACGGCGGCGGTATTCCTCCTGGCGGCGCTCGCTCTCCTCGGCCTCGGTCAGGATGTCGATGTCCCAACGGGTCAGCTGGCTGGCAAGCCTTACATTCTGGCCACGACGGCCGATCGCGAGCGAGAGCTGCTCGTCCGGCACGACCACCTCGACACGGCCGGCCTCCTCATCCATCACAACCTTAGTCACCTCGGCCGGCGCCAGCGCGTTCACCACGAAGGTCGCGTGCTGCGACGACCACGGGATGATGTCGATCTTCTCGCCCTGCAGCTCCTGCACCACAGCCTGAACCCGGCTGCCGCGCATGCCGACGCAGGCGCCGACGGGATCGATGCTCTGGTCACGGCTGATCACCGCCATCTTGGCGCGGCTGCCGGGGTCACGCGCCACCGCCTTGATTTCGATGATCCCGTCGTAGATTTCCGGGACCTCCTGCGCGAACAGCTTGGCCAGGAACGCCGGATGGGTGCGCGACAGGAAGATTTGCGGGCCACGCGGCTCCTCGCGCACGTCATAGATATAGGCGCGCACCCGGTCGCCATTGCGGAAGCTCTCGCGCGGGATCAGCTCATCGCGGCGCAGCAACGCCTCGGCGCGGCCGAGCTCCACCATCATGTTGCCGTACTCGGTGCGCTTCACCACGCCGTTGATAATCTCGCCTATGCGGTCCTTGAACTCGTCGTACTGCTTCTTGCGCTCATACTCGCGCACGCGCTGCACGATCACCTGCTTGGCGGTCTGCGCCGCGATGCGGCCGAAGTCGATCGGCGGCAGCGGATCGATCAGATGCTGGCCGAGCTGGATGTCGGGCTGGAACTTGCGGGCGATGTGGATTGGGATTTGAGTTTCCTCGTTCTCCACCGTCTCGACCGCCTCGGTCCAGCGCGACAGCCGCACATCGCCGGTCTTCTTGTCGATGGTGGCGCGGATGTCCTTCTCGTGGCCGTACTTGGCGCGACCGGCTTTCTGGATCGCCTGCTCCATCGCCTCGAGCACCTCGTCCCGCTCGATCATCTTCTCCCGCGCGACCGCGTCGGCCACCAGAAGGAGTTCGGGGCGGGAGACAGAGGTATCCATGGGTGCTCTCCTAATTCGCCAGTTTTGGGCCAGCCGCATTGGGCTGGGTTGCATCAATATCGTTATTGGGCCGCGCCGGAGCGGTAGCCGCGATCAGCGCATCCGTTAACAGCAGCTTAGCACGTCGCACGTCATGCAGGGGCAATTCGACGTCGCTCCCGTCCTCAAGTCGTAGTCTGGCGTGAGTATCGTCCGCGCCCAGAACAATGCCGGTGAAGCGGCGGCGGCCGTCATGCGGCATCAGCATCTCAACCCGTGCCTGATGCCCGGCAAACCGCACCCAGTCCTTCACGCGGGTCAGCGGCCGGTCAATGCCCGCCGAGCTGACCTCCAGCGTCCAGGCGCCGGGAAGGGGGTCCTCGACGTCCAGCACGGCGCTTACGGCGTGGGTGATGCGCTCGCAATCATCCACATTGATCTGCGAGCCGTCAGCGCGATCCGCCATCACCTGGACGGTCGGGCGTTCGCGGCCGAGCACGGCGATGCGCACCAGGTCATAGCCGAGGTGCACCAGTTGCGGCGTGATCATGCCGGCGATCTTGGCTTCCAGTCCAGAATGGTTCGGCTCATCGGCAGCAACGGGGCGCGTCATTAAACTACCCAAAAACAAAAAAGGCGGCCCGTAAAGGCCACCCCCGAAGTCGGCGGAAGGTTTTTTAATGTTACAGTTACATAGTCCAGCCACATGCTCCACGCAAGAGGCATCAAGCTGGGATGCGCGGAGGCGGGACTGAGTTGCGAACAAAGGTCCAATAAAGCGGCGTCCGGCCGGCTCGCAGCGCCTTCGCCTCGTAGCGGGTGGGCGGCCAGCCTTCTGGGCGCGCGATGGACAGCGCCGCAACCTCAAATAGGTTCTGTGCCGCAATGACCTCGCCGACCCAGGCCTGATAGATGGGATCATCGGAGGCGACGCGCCAAACTCCCCCAGGTCGCAGCGCCCGGGCCAGCAACGCGATGTGCGCCGGGTGGACAAAGCGGCGCTTGACGTGGCGCGCCTTGGGCCAGGGATCGGGGAACATCAGGAACACGTGGTCGAGGCAGCCAGCCGGCAACGCCCGCAGCAAGAGCCGAGCGTCTTGGTCCCAAATGCGGAGATTGGCAGGGAGCGGCGCCGTCGCCTCCGCGCCCTCGGGCACCAGGCGGGACAGCAGCGAGCACAGGCCGTTCTCAAACACCTCGCAGGCGATCAGGCCGGTATCTGGATAGGACTCGGCCAGCGCCTGCGCATGCTCGCCGCCGCCGAAGCCGATCTCTAGCCAAAGCGTTTTGGGCGGGGGCACGAAAACGCTGAAAGGGTCCGCCGCCTGCGCTTCCGGAAAGCGCAGGCGGGGCAGGGTCACGTCGAGCAGCAGCTGCTGACGCGGCCGCAGCGGATGACTCCGGCTGCGTCCATATAGCCGGTCGGCAGGGTGTTTTAGCGCTGGGTTGCTCAGCGCCAGCTTACCTAACGATTGAAAGCGCTGCGCAAGGCCGGCACCAGGTCGGTCCGTTCCCAGGTGAACGTACCCAAATCGTCGTCCGGCGTGCGGCCGAAATGGCCATAGGCGGAGGTGACTGCATAGATTGGCCGGTTCATGTGCAGATGCTCGCGGATGCCGCGCGGGCTGAGGTTCATCAGCTCCCGCAGCACGCGTTCCAGCTTCGCCTCGTCCACATCCTTGCCGGTGTTGCCGAGGTCGACATAGACGGACAGCGGATGCGAGACGCCGATGGCGTAGCTGATCTGCAGCGTGCACCGCTCCGCGAGGCCCGCCGCGACGACGTTCTTCGCCAGATAGCGGCAGGCGTAGGCGGCGCTGCGGTCCACCTTGGTCGGGTCCTTGCCGCTGAATGCGCCACCCCCGTGGGGCGAGGCGCCGCCATAGGTATCGACGATGATCTTGCGCCCGGTCAGCCCAGCGTCGCCGTCCGGCCCGCCGATGACGAAGTTGCCGGTCGGGTTCACATAGAACTCGGCGTCGGTCGGCATCCAGCCTGGCGGCAGGCTGCTCTCGACCAGCGGATGCAACATTTCTTTGATGCGGCCCTGGTCCATGCCCTCGTCGTGCTGGGTCGAGACCACGATGCTGGTGGCGCCAACTGGCTTGCCGTCCACATAGCGCAGGGTGACCTGGCTCTTGGCGTCCGGCTGCAGCCCGGCGACGGTCGGGTCGCCGTTCTTCCGCAGCTCGCTCATACGGCGCAGGATTAAGTGGGCGTAGTGGATCGGCGCGGGCATCAGCTCCGGCGTCTCGGTGCAGGCATAGCCGAACATGATACCCTGATCGCCAGCGCCCTCGTCCTTGTTGCCGGCGCTGTCCACGCCAGCGGCGATGTCGGTGCTTTGGGCGTGCAGGTGACAGTCAACCGTGGCGTTGCGCCAGCTGAAACCGGCCTGGTCGTAGCCGATATCGTGGATCGCGAGCCGGGTCAGGTGGCACAGCAGTTCGGACGTGACGGTATTGGGGCCGCGCGTTTCACCGGCGAGCACCACGCGGTTGGTGGTGACCAGCGTCTCGCAGCCGACGCGACTATAGGGGTCGGCGGCCAGGAACGCGTCCAGGACAGTGTCGCTGATGCGGTCGGCGACCTTGTCGGGGTGTCCCTCGGACACCGATTCGGACGTAAAAAGGTACTCGCCCTTGTCGCGCATGGATTTCTCCTCTTGTCGCGTTGGCATGAAGCGGGAGCGGCGTCGCGTTGGACAGCCCGCCGCACCGGCCGAACGCCGGGGCGGCGCGGGTTTGGCGCAATGGCGTAATCAGGTCAAGACGGCGCGGGTCAAGCCGGGGTGAGGCGGGGTATCCCCAACACGTCCATCATCGAATACAGCCCAGCCTGCCGCCTGGCGATCCATCCGGCTGCACGGACCGCGCCGCTCGCAAAAACGCGGCGGTCGAAGGCCCGGTGCGTCAGCGCGATGTGCTCGGACCCTGCGGCGAACAGCAGCGTATGCTCGCCCACGACCTGACCGCCGCGCAACGCAGCAAAGCCGATCGCGCCGGGCGGCCGCGGACCGGTCTGGCCGTCGCGGCCGCTGACCATCACGTCTTCAAGTCGCACGCCGCGGCCGCGCGCCACAGCCCGGCCCAGGCCGACGGCGGTGCCAGAGGGCGCATCCACCTTTTGACGGTGATGCATCTCGACGATCTCGGCGTCATAGGCGTCGGCGGGCAAAGCGGCGGCCAGCCGTTCGGCGAGTGCCAGGATGAGGTTGACGCCGGGCGCGAAGTTGGCGGCATAGACGATGGGGATGTGGGTTGCGGCCTGCTCAACCGCAGCCTCGTCTGCCGCGGACAGGCCTGACGTGCCGAGCACCCAGGCCACGCCGGCCTGCGTCAGCGCGGCGGCATGCGTTTGCGCCGTAGCGGCGTTGGTGAAATCGATCACCACGTCCGACCGCGCAGCGAGGCTGCGGAGGTCCGGCAGCACGGCGACGTCCGGGGGAGGCTGCCGGCTTGATCCCGGCCGCAGCGTGCCGCCAGCTACCACATGCCCGGCTGCCGCAATCTCCGACGTCAGCAGCAGGCCCATCCTCCCGCCGATCCCCGCTACCCCGATGCGCATGGCGCTCCTTCTTTGTTGCGCCCAAAAAGACCCCGCACATTCATCGCGGGGTCTCGGGTTACCGCCTTACGCTGCGGACTTAAGCGCCAGGCTTTGATAGGCCGCCGTTTCGAACTCGATGTAGCCGGTCACCGATGTGGGATCGGCGAACGGCAGTATCTGCGTCGCCCAGAAGCCGCCGATGCCGTTCTGCCGGTCGATCCAGTAGAACAGATTGGCGAGGCCGGCCCAGGCAAGCGCGCCGGCGGGGCGGCCGGTTGGCGCATCGACGTCGTTCACCATGAACGTCATGGCCCATGATTTCGACATGCCCGGGAAGAACTCGGCGTCGTTGGACAGCGACGGGATAACGCCGGGCAGTCCCTTGATCTTCTTGTCGCCAAGCCCGTTCTTCTCGGCGAGCAGCACAGTCTCCCGCTTCAGGACACGGCCGCCCTCGCCGGCGCCGTCGTTCAGCCACATGCGGATGAAGCGGCAATAGTCGCCGACCGTCGAATACAGCCCATGCCCGCCCATATGCACCTCCGGCTCCTGCGTCAGCTCCAGGTCGTTAAGCGGGGTGAGCGAGCCGTCGGCTCCGCGCTGATGGATGCGCGTCAGGCGGGAGCGCATGGACGGCGTGATGAAGAACCCGGTGTCGGTCATGCCGAGAGGTGCGAAGATCCGCTCCTGCATCACCTCGCCCAGCCGCTTGCCGGTGACGCCCTCCACGACCTGGCCCGCCCAGTCCATGTTGGAGCCATACTCCCACTGCTCGCCGGGATCGAACAGCAGCGGCGTGTTGATCGACGCCTTGGTCGCGGTGATGACGCTCGGCTGGCCGTGCTCCTGCGCCAGGCGGTTATAGTCCTTGTTGAAGAAGTCGTAGCCGAACCCGGCGGTGTGCAGCAGCAGCATGCGCGTGGTGATGTCGCGCTTGGGCGCGCGGAGCCTCGGCTTGCCGTCGGGGTCGAAGCCGTCCAGGACCTGCAGCTTGCCGATCTCCGGCGCATAGGTCTTGGCCGGTGCGTCGAGATCGACCCGGCCCTCCTCGACCAGCTGCAGCACGGCGGTGCCGGTGATTGCCTTGGTCGTGGAGAAGATCGCGAAGACGCTGTCGGTCGTCATGTCGGCGTCCTGGCCGAGCACTCGCTTGCCGGCAGCGCCCTCGTAGATGGTGCCGTTGCGGTCGGTGGCCATCGCCACCACTCCCGGCACGCGCTGGCCCTCCGAGACGATCTTTTGTAAAATCGCGTCACCCGACGCCTGTAGGTTCGTGCTCATGGGTTCCCTCCGTGTTTTTTGCGCAAAGCTTTGGATAGCCAGCCATGCGGTCCGGCTCTGTAGCCCTATCCTTGGATGGCTGCCACTGTCTTGCTCCCGGTTGCCGAGGCCGCCGGAGTCCCGGGCGCGATCACTTGATCTCGGCCCGCTGCTCCATCAACGAACGGTAAAGTGCGACTGTAGTCCGTGCGATGGCGTCCCAGCTAAAATGGGCGATCGCTCGTTCGCGCCCAGCCTTGGCGAAGCGCGCGCGCAGAGCGGGGTCATGCGCCAATTGGTTGATGGCATCGGCCAGAGCCATGGAGAACGCGGCCGGGTCGGCCGGTTCGAAGGTGCCGGGCACCAGGCCAGGATCGACCAGAAACCCGGTCTCATTCGGCACCACAACCTCGGGGATGCCTCCCACAGCAGAGGCGACGACGGCGGTTTCGCAGGCCATCGCCTCGAGATTGATGATCCCGAATGGCTCATATACCGAGGGACAGCAAAACACTGCCGCACTGGAATAAAGTTGTATGACCTCGGTGCGGGAGATCATCTGCTGGATCCAAATCACGCCCGGCCGCTGAGCGGCAACCTTGGCTACGCCCGCTTCCATTTCGCGACCGATTTCCGGCGTGTCGGGCGCCCCGGCGCAAAGCACGATCTGCAGCGCTGGGTCGATGTGGGGAATGGCGTTGACGAGATGCATGATGCCCTTCTGCCGGGTAATGCGCCCGACAAACAGCAGGAAGGGCCGGCCTGGATCGATGCCATACTTGGTGAGCACGTCGGTGCCGGGCGTCGGGCGGTATTCCACGGGATCGATGCCGTTATGGATGACGTGGACCCGCTCGGGCTTGACGTCAAACAGGCGCAGCAGGTCCGCCTTGGTCTCGCGTGAGACGGCGATGATGGCGTCGGCCTGTTCGATGGCGGTGCGCTCCATCCAGGCGCTGAGATGATAGGCGTTGCCGAGTTGCTCCAGCTTCCAGGGACGCAGCGGCTCCAGCGAGTGGATGGTCAGGACATAGGGAATGCCCCAGAGCTGGGACGCAATGGTGCCCCCGATGTCGGTGTACCAGGTGTGGCAATGCACGAGCTGGGCATCGAGACGATCCTTAGCCATAACCAACGAGCGCGCGAACGCATCGATTGCGCCGGTAAAGCGCGGATCGCTGCCGGTTTTGGTTTCATCCCATTGCTGGTAACCGCGGACGACGAGGGCACCCTCGTTCAGCCCCTGATCGCCGAAGGCGCGGACCTCCACTTGGATGATCTTGGCCAGCGCCTGGCTGAGATATTCGACGTGCACGCCCGCTCCGCCGTAGACGTAAGGTGGGAATTCCTTAGTGAACAGGGCGACTTTTCTAAGTTCAGGCTTGCTCAAATTCGGCATGGACGAGCCTCCTTAACGGCACGGCGTCATGCCTGCAGTTTGTCGATCATCGGCTGCGTGATGAGGCAGACGCCCCGGTCGGTTCGGCGGAAGCGGGCGGCGTCGTGCTCCGGATCCTCGCCGACCACCAGGCCTTCGGGGATACGCACGCCGCGGTCGATGACGACGTTGCTCAACCGTGCGGACCGGCCGACCGTGACGTAGGGCATGATCACCGCGGCGTCTATCACGGCCCGCGAATGGGTGTGGACGCCGGTGAACAAAAGCGATCGGTGCACCGAGCTACCGGAGACGATGCAGCCGCCCGACACCAGGGAGCTGACCGCCTGGCCGCGCCGTCCGGGCTCGTCGTGCACGAACTTGGCCGGCGGCACGATCTCGCCATAGGTCCAGATTGGCCAGTCGCGGTCATAGAGGTCGAGGCCCGGCACAAAATCGGTGAGATCGACGTTGGCCTCCCAATAGGCGTCCACCGTGCCGACGTCGCGCCAATACGCCTCGGCCTCGTGCGACGATCGCACGCAGGAGCTGGCGAAGCGGTGCGCCACCGCCTTGCCGCGCTCGACCAAGTAGGGGATGACGTCGCGGCCGAAGTCATGCCCGCTATTGGCGTCGGCGGCATCGCGGCGGAGCTGGTCCATCAGGAACCGGGTGTCGAACACGTAGATGCCCATGCTGGCCAGCGCGTGGTCGGGATCGCCGGGGATGCCGGGGGGATCGGCGGGCTTTTCGAGGAACGAGATGATGCGGTCGTCGTCGTCCACCCCCATCACCCCGAAGCCGGTCGCGTCCATCCGCGGCACCTCGATGCAGCCCACCGTCACGTCGGCGCCCTGCTCGACGTGCTGCTGCAGCATCGGTTCGTAATCCATCTTGTAGATGTGGTCGCCGGCCAGCAGCACGATGAAGCGCGGCTCGTAGCTCTCGATGATGTCGATGTTCTGGTAAACCGCGTCCGCCGTGCCGGAATACCACCCGGTCTCGGACACGCGCTGGCTGGCGGGCAAGATGTCGAAGCTCTCGTTCCGCTCCGGCCGGAAGAAGTTCCAGCCGTGTTGCAGGTGGCGGATCAGGCTGTGCGCCTTGTATTGGGTGGCAACGCCGATGCGGCGGATGCCGGAGTTCAGCGCGTTCGACAGCGCGAAGTCGATGATCCGCGACTTGCCGCCGAAATACACCGCCGGCTTGGCGCGGATGTCGGTCAGCTCCATCAGCCGGCTGCCGCGTCCGCCGGCCAGCACGTAGGCCATGGCGGCGCGGGCGAGAGGCGCGTTCACCCCGGGGCTGGTGCGGATCATGCTTCGGCGCTCCTTGCAGCCGGCCCAGGTCGCGTCTCCGGTCGCTTTTCGGGCGGGGTGTTCCAGATCTCGGTGGCGTATTCGGTGATGGTGCGGTCCGACGAGAACCAGGCGACGCCCGCCGTGTTGAGGATGCTGGCGCGCCACCACGCGGCCGGACTGGTCCAAAGCTGGTCCACCGCGGCCTGTTGGTCCTCGTAGCTTTGGAAGTCGGCGGCGATCATGAAGACGTCCCTTTCCATTAGGTTTTGCACCAATTCTTGGTAACGGCCCGGTTCCCCCGGGGAAAACACGCCCGACCGGATGGCATCCAGCGCCTGTTTCAGCGCCGGGCAGGCCTCGACGTCATCATGCGCCGCGAGGCCCCGCTGCGTGCGGGCCAGGACCTGATCGGCCGTCATGCCGAAGATGAACATGTTGGCAGGGCCCACGTGGTCGCGCAGCTCGACGTTGGCGCCGTCCAGCGTGCCGATGGTCAGCGCCCCGTTCAGCGCGAGCTTCATGTTGCCGGTGCCGGACGCCTCCATCCCCGCGGTCGAAATCTGCTCGGACAGGTCGGCGGCCGGGATGATCACCTCGGCGAGGCTCACATTGTAGTTCGGCAGGAACACCATCTTCAGCCGCCCGGCGACCGAGGGGTCGGAGTTGATGACCTGCGCAACATCATAGGCCAGCCGAATGATCTGTTTCGCCACCCGGTACCCCGGCGCCGCCTTGCCGGCGAAGATCTTGACCCGCGGCACCCAGTCGCGCGTCGGCTGCGCCCGGATCGCATCATACAGCGCGACGGCCTGCAGGATGTTCAGCAGCTGGCGCTTGTACTCGTGGATGCGCTTGACCTGCACGTCGAACAGCGCGCGGGGGTTGACGTGGATGCCGGTGCGGTCGGCGATCAGCCGGGCCAAGGCCTCCTTACGCTCTAGTCGCTGCTGCGCGAATGCCGCCTGCAAGCCCGGCTCATCCGCATGGGCACGGAGGTCCTCCAGCGCCGTGGCGTCGAGCAGCACGCGCGGCCCCAGCGTTTCAACCAGCAGGCTGGTCAGACCCGGATTGGCCCGGTGCAGCCAGCGTCGGAACGTGACGCCGTTCGTCTTGTTGTTGATGCGCCCGCCATACTGCGCGTTCAGGTCGCGGAACACCGTCTGCTGCATCAGGCCGGTATGCAGCGCCGACACGCCGTTGATGGAGTGGGAGCCCAGGAACGCCAGGTGCCCCATGCGCACCCGCCGGCCATGCCGCTCATCGATGACCGAAAGCGTGCGCAGCAGCGTCTCTTCGACCGGTCCACTTGCGGAGACGTGCTCCAAGTGGCGGCCGTTCAGCAGGTAGATGATCTGCATATGCCGGGGCAGCAGGCGCTCCATCAGCGAGACCGGCCAGGTCTCCAGCGCCTCGGGCAGCAACGTGTGGTTGGTATAGGCAAAGGTCGCGACGGTGGTGGTCCAGGCGGCGCCCCACTCGATGCCGTGCACATCGACCAGCAGCCGCATCATCTCGGCGACGGCGATGGCGGGATGGGTGTCGTTGAGCTGGATCGCCGCCTTGTCCGACAGGTTGGCCAGCGTGCCGAACTGCTCCACGTGGCGGCGCAGCAGGTCCTGCAGCGACGCGGAGGCGAAGAAGAACTCCTGCCGCAGCCGCAGCTCCTGCCCGGCGTCGCTCTCGTCGCCGGGATACAGCACGCGGGACACCGCCTCGGTCCGCATCCGGTCGCGCATGGCGCCGACGTGGTCGCCGCGGTTGAAGTCGTCGAGGTGCATTGGGGTCGCTGCTTGGGCCGACCAGAGCCGCAGGGTGTTGGCGTGATGCAGCGGGCGGGCGCCGTCGGGGCTGTCCGGGGCGGGACCGCCGATCACTGGCATGTCGTAGGCGACGGCCGAGAGCAGCTCGGACGGCTGCCATTCATAGACGATACCGCCGTTGGTGCCCTCGTGCCGGGCGACGGTGCCGCCGAAGCCGATGGGGTAGGCAACCTCGGCACGCTCGAACTCCCACGGGTTGCCGAGCGACAGCCAGTCCTCCGGCAGCTCCTGCTGGATGCCGTGGTCGATCACTTGGCGGAACAGCCCGTTCTCATAGCGGATGCCGTAGCCGTAGGCGGGGATGCCGAGCGTCGCCATGCTCTCCATGAAACAGGCTGCCAGGCGCCCGAGGCCGCCATTGCCCAAAGCGGCGTCTGGCTCCTGCTCGCGCAGGCGGTCGAGATCCACGCCCTCGGCCGCCAGCGCCGCCCGCACCTCGTCCAGCAGGCCCAGATTGCCGATGGCGTCGAACAGCAGGCGGCCGATCAGGAACTCGAGCGATAGATAATAGACGCGCTTGGCGCCGCTCTCATAGGTGCGGTGGGTGCTGTCGAACCAGCAGTCCAGCACGCTGTCCCGCACGGCGAGGGCGGTGGCGACGAACCAATCGCGCTCGCTGGCGACCTTGGGCGACTTGCCGACCTGATAGGTGAGCTTGGCGACGATGTTGGCGCGCAGGCGATCGACCGCAGTCGTGTCGTCGGTCGAGAGCGGGGCCGGGGCGGCGATGTCCATTCTGGCGTCCTTGGTATGACGGCTGCCTCGCGCGCCGTCGGTTGCAAGCAGGCGTTTACGGCTGGCGGTTTGCAGCAACCCGGGCGGGATCATGAACATTTCCCGTCCACTCGCGCCAGAGCAGGATCAGCGCCGCCATGATGGCGGGGCCGAGGAACAGCCCGAGCAATCCGAAGCTCTCGACGCCGCCCAGGATACCGAGCAGCACCCAGAGGAAGGGTAAGCGGGTCGCGCCGCCGATCAGCGCCGGGCGGATCGCGTGGTCGGCGACGAAGATGATGACCACGCCGACGGCAAGCAACGCGATCGCCGCGACCGCGGACCCGGTGGCGAGCACCAGCAACGTCGCCAATACGAGCACCACCATGGAGCCGAGCGGGAGCGTGGCGGCCACCGCGGTCAGCGCGCCGAGCAGCACCGGATGCGGCGCCCCGGCCAGCCAGTATCCCACGCCTAGGACAGCGCCGATGCCCAATCCGACCAGCACCAGGCCGTCCACGGTGCCGTGCACGGAGGCGATGATCTGCCGGCCGAGGGCCTCGCCGTTCGGGCCGAACAGGCGGCGGCTGGCGACGCGCATCTGCGCGATCAGGTCCTGCCCATCGCGGAACAGGAAGAATAAGGTGGCGAGGGTGAAGCCGAACAGCACGCCGCGATGCGCCAACTGCACGCCGAACTCGCGGCCGAACAGCATGACCTGCGCCCGGTCGACCCGGCCCAGCAGCGCGTGGGCGTCGTCGGGCTCCCGCAGGTTCGCGTCCCACCAAGCTGTCGCCCGGGCAGCGCCAAAGGGCAGCCGTGCCAGCCAATCAGGTGGGGCCATGCCGTGGGCCCGGACATCGACGACGAGGGCGGTCACCTGCCGCGCCTCTTGGCTGAGCTGGAACACGACCAGCGCGAGCGGGACGACAAACAGCAGGGTGATCGCGGTGGTGAACAACAGCGGCAGCACCAAATTGTGGCGGTCGGCGCCGAACCGCTGCTTTGCGCGCAGGAACAGCGGCCAGGTTGCGATCGCCAGTATCACCGCCCAGACCAAGGCGCGCAGGAAGCCCTCGAGCACATAGAGGCCGAGCGCCGTGAGGCCGATGGCGAGCGCCACCCGGGCGATCTGCTGGCCGCCCAGCGTCCGTTCGGTCTCGTGCGGGGTGGGCATGTCCATCTTTAGGCGTCCTGGCTGCGCTTTGAGTGTTATAGCGGGGCTTGCCCGGCTTGGCACCAGTGCTGGCTTGATCTTGGCTTGCCGATTTGCGCCGGACGGGCCAGGTTCCATATGCCGACCGAAGGAGCCGGGGATGGACGAAGCCGCTTCAACCGACTGGAAGACCGACGGGGTTCGGGTCATTCCAGGCGACAGCCTGGACAGCAACACACCGCAGACGCCGGGCATGAACCGGGCAGCTGCGATCAACTTTGCCCGGGCGGGCGCGCAGAAGCTATGGGCGGGGACGGTGCACATCCATCCCGACGCCAAGACCGGCGCGCACCACCACGGCGCGTTGGAGAGCGTGATCTACGTGCTGCGCGGCCGGGCGCGGATGCGGTGGGGGAACGCGCTGGAGTTCGTGGCCGAGGCCGGACCGGGCGACTTCATCTTCGTGCCGCCGTATGTGCCGCATCAGGAGATCAACGCGAGCGCCACGGAGACGCTGGAGTGCGTGCTGGTGCGGAGCGATAACGAGGCGGTGGTGGTGAACTTGGCGATTGCCGCGGTGGAGGAGCCGGAGGCGGTGCATTGGGTGGACCCGATCCATCGGGGGCCACCGATTGGTTGACACCACGCTCCGGTGGGACCTGCCCTCGTTAAAAACTACTTTGCACTAGATTCGTAAAACAGTCAGTGAAGCGCCCATTTTGGCTGCTACTCGCAGCAGAGTTGCCGCGCTCATTTGGGCGGCTAGCGCACGAACTGCAACGCACAGTTGTATCGTCTATGACAATGTGGTTGTCTCTACCTCCATCGGCAACACTCTACGAGGTTCTGTAACATGCGCCTCGCCTTCTATAAAAGTCTCTGTCCGGCATGCCCTAAAGTAGTTGTCCAAGCAGGAGCGTTATGAAAAGTAAGGCGGCCGCGAATGAACAACGAGATGCTGAGCCTTTCGAAGCGAGTGCCGCCTCAATCAGCGTGGTCTCCCCGGATGGATTAATACAGTGTTGCCCACCGCGTTTTGTTCACAATGGCGGCGAACCGGCACGTACATTCGTCCCAGGCTGGCAGCCCCAGATCGTTTATACCGGTTTGAACCCATTGAACTTGCTGTTGTTTGCACACGAGCAGCAAGGACCGGCGATCTGGTACCTGAACGAGACAATGGAGCGCCAAGGAGACCGCTTCGATGAACTTCCTGCCGACGTCGTTGACAAGTTCAGCATCGCTGCGGCGAGCCTGTTTGGGACGGTCTGGAGTTCAGCTGGTTATAGGACAGCATACGCCGGTGCTTCCCGAAACCGTGCTATCGTTCTTCACTCTACCGCTTCCCATTCGACAGCAGTTGCTAGCCGCATACCTCTCGCAGACCGATATTACAACGCTCTATCATTCGATCAATAATCCGTCAGGCCTTCCAACAAACGGAAAGCTGATCAACGCCGGCGGTCGCCGCGTGTTGCTTGAGCCTTCGATCATGCACCATCTTTTTGATCAGAACTTCCTCCAGATCGCGTATGCACGCCTACTGCAAACAGGCGCCATGACTATGCCGTCACCGGTCGACGGACATGAAATCCAAGCGAACCATTGTTTTATTCTCGACTTAAATCGCTTCGCCTATCGCGCATCCGATATGCGAAACAATTTAACATTCTACATAATCGGCGATGAAACCTGGTTTCGAACAGCTTGCATCTACGTGCCCGAAGCGCAGCTTGCGTTAGCGCTTGATCCGGATCGAGCGCGAACCCTTATGCCTGACTTGGGCCGGACGATGTTCCAGCATGTGATCGAACACGGCAACAACCTGCATGGCTACCTGCAACAGCCGGCCGAACGGGTGCGGAGCATTCATCCCACTGCGATGCATCTTGGCCATATAATTTGGCAAGATATCTCTGGCATCGGTCACTTGGTGGATCGGGTTTCAGCAGACAGGCTTCCGAACTTTCACGTGTTCGATACTGATTCCGGGCCTGAAATGTATGGTCCATTCGATGAAATCTTTCCCGAGCTGCAAGGGCGCGTAACTCGGGACACCGGCTCATTCGCGGCAGCAATTCCAGCCATGTACCGAGACGGCGTGTTAGCGATCAGAGCGTCTGCCATCTCCATTAGCCGGGCGGTTCGAGAGCGGGTCGTGGATGCCATCTGGCGCAATCCAATCAATGCGCAACAGATCACGCAATGTGCGTCACTACGGCGGCCTATCATTATCTTAGGACTGCGGACCGAAAGCCGCACCTTGGTGGACCTGATAGGCTTTTACGAACGGTTGGTCGATTACCTAGTGTCCTCGACAGAGATTGAGGACGCTGTGCTGGTCGTCGACGGACACAATGCTCGCCCTAATGATGCCGAGAACCTACTGCAGAGTACTGGAGAGCTTGCCTTTAACCGCGCACCGATCGAAACAGAGCTGGAGGTTTTGACGGCAGTACAGCGGGGAGCTGCTGGAAGCCGAATTTCGGTTGTCTCCACAATCGGGTGCCCGCTTATCACTAGTCTGATTTGGGGAACCTTCTGCCACGCTTTTGTAGCACCATGGGGTGCTGGACTTGCGAAATATCGCTGGATTTGTAATAAACCTGGTCTGGTCATCACCAGCAAATGGAATTTGCAACATCGAACCGATCTTCATATCTACAGCGCGCCAGAGATTATGGAGGACCCAGCCCCAATCGAATTTATCGACCCTGCCCATGTAACTGATCGACCTGAGGCACCGTTGCTCATTCCAATCGGAGGCGCGAACGAAATGTCGAATACGAACTTCGAAGTCGATGAGCCGGCGGTATTTCGGGCGACAGCAGCTATAATTGGCCGTTACGCCCCAGCATAGGTGCTCTGCAAGCCAAAGGAGCCGAGGATATTTGCATGGCAGCAGCCCACGTTTTTCCAATATGCTATTAGTTATCAGGCAACATTTTTTGCGTCATAAACGAGGGCACATAGGCTACGGGATTCACACATTTGACTGGGCGGCTGACTGCGCCGCGAGGGCGAAGCCGGCGGCCATGGCGGCGAATTGTGCCCATCCGGCGCGCATAGTTTTGGGTCCGGGTGGTTTGTAGTAGCAGTTCCATCTGCCGAGCCGCGCGATGATCCAGGACAGCCAGGCGAGGGACTGGCGCGGATGCGGGTTTCGCTGGCGCGCTGTCTTGCCTTCGAGTGTCGGGGCGATGGCTTCAGCGGCTGGCAACACGGACGCGTCGATGACGTCCCTGGCCGGTCGCGGACTGCCATCACGCGCGTCGACCAGTTGCATGGTTCGGGTTGCCGCTGCCAGCCCGACCAAGGCCAGCTTGAACAACCGTCCGGCGTCCTGCACCTGGGTGTCTTCCAATCGCATGCCGTCAGCTTTCAACGATCGGAAGATTTCCTCGATCCGCCACCTCAGCCGATACAGGCGTACAATATCCGCAGCCCCAGCAGCGTCGGCGACATCAAGTGTGGTCAGCAACCGCCATAGCAGCGGCTGGCCTTCGCCGGGGCCATCCACCTCCCTCGCTTCGACCATCGTCAGCTTGAGCTGCGGCGGGGCACTGGGGTCACGGCCATGACGCGGGCGGCAGATCACCACCGGCCCGGCACGCAGGGCAACCGTCGCGACCCGGCCGCGAACCCCGGTTCGCGACGGTGCAACAAGCACCTCGGTGCGTGCCAGCTCCGGCCATCCTGCCGCCGCGGCAAACAGCGACGCTCCGTCGTGCAACGCGCGATCCTGCGCGGCCCGCACGATCAGGTCGACCGATGCCGGCCGCCGCGCGAAGCTCGCATAGATGTCGCTTTCACGATCGGCCACGACCACCACCGAAGCCGCCTGGGCCAGATGCGTCCCGGCCTGCGCCGCGCCGTCCAGCCAGCGGACGCTCTCTTTGTCCTCCAGGGCGCGTGCCCGCACGGGTGTCGCGACGAACTCATCCGTGCGGGTCCAGATCCTGGCGTCCAGCAAACCCAGCACAGCCTCCGTCTCGCTGTCGATGGCGATCACCGGATGAATAAAGAACCCAGCCGATATGCCGTCGCCCGCCGGCCCCAAACCACGGCGGCGCTCCTCGCGGCCGGCGAAATTGATCTCCGTCGTATCCTGTGCCGCCACGATCCGCCGTCCCGTGCAAGCGGCCACCGTGCGGGTCGCGAGCGTTGCAACCATCTCGCCACACGTCACCGAAGCCGCTGACAGAAACCGGTGGATCGCGATCTCACCCGCACGATCACGGCCGAGTTTGCGGATCACCAGCGATCCGGTCTCCATCACCCGCTCGATCAGCCGGGTTCCCATAGCCGCGCGACGGACATCGCCAAAATCACCAAGCGCGCCTTCTCGAATGACCAACACATTCCCCAAGACCTACAAATGCCCCAGGAAATCAAAGCGTGGTCACTGCCGCAAGTGAATTGTGTGAATGCCGTAGGCACATAGGAGGCAGGGTCAATGGTGCCAGACATACCCGGACAGAGGCTCGCGCCACATGTATCCATGTCGGTTACAAAACTAATTTCATGTGCCTGCAAATTTATCAGCCTCTCATTTGGTTCTGGAGGAGTCCAAGGTTAAGGTTTGAGAAACTCATCTAGGTTGGATAGAAATCTTTAGTGATATCCGACAATTCGACCGGCCATTCTAATGTTGTTGAGTTGATCTTACGGAAGAGAACGTTCGAAGCGAGGAACGCTAACGGCGTCGGAGCAAAGTTTGTAATAGGATGGCAGTTGGATGCGACAACATACGCAGGCTCGCCCATTTTAGCGGAAATAATTTCAAATCCTGTTGCTGGGTTTAGCAGAGCGGTCCAGGCTCGATCGGAAAAGCGCCAGAAGTCCCATGGTGCATCGTGTATCGGCCAGCATTGATGAGTTGTGAAGATTCCGATCGCTTCTGGTGCCATGACTTTATTCAATTCGATTATTACTTTCCATGGCATTAATAAGTGTTCAAGGACGGAAAATGCCATAACCGCATTGAATTGTGCATTTGGTAGCGCAACACTCAAAGAATGGGCATCGCATACCTGGTCTACGTTGGGGCCATCGATTATATCAATGCCTAGGTATTTGGTTTCTACGGGTAGCAATTGCTTGCGTGTTATGCCGGAACGTGCGCGAGCTCCGATTTCCAGGATCTTTGGATCGGCCATGTCCCCGACCATCTCCAAAAATTTGTTAAACAATGCTGCTGCCTCTGAAGGTGAACCACTGCCCAGAACACCGATCTCAGCAGCTTCTCCGCTGGTTAGAATTGCCCAGAGTGAGCCCTCACATGACGGGCTGGCATTAGAGCTAAGTTGAACCACTGCGTCGAAACGACAGTTGTTAGCCATGTTGCCGAACTGCTGGCCTACATCAGGGCTGGGCATCCACTCCGGTTCAAACCGCCGGGTTGCATAATTGGCGTCACGCACTTCCAAAGCAGCTATGAGTCCGCCTTCGGCAAGCGCCCACCCGCGAATGGAAATGATCCGTCTGAAAATAGAGAAGTTATCGATTGCGCCCCTAACAATAGCCATATCCTGCTTATCCTCCTCCGTAACTCAACATTTTTTTGACTAATTAGGCTTTATGCATCATATTCATAACCGGAAACCTTTTGCCACAGATTGCATAAAGCAGATGACGTTTGTTGCCATCACCCGCTGCTACTCTCTAATGACTTGTAATAACGTCTTCCCCTTTGACGAAGCTGTCAGTCTCAGGAATGGGTTTGGCGAAAATGGCACGCCGGTGAATTCAACCTTGTGACGACGATTGCTTTTTTTCTGTGACGTTTTGGCCGGTAGATTGGTTGGCACCTAAGGAGTCCAGTCCCCGCCGCGACAACCCGCTATAGCGGCCCGCAATCGTCGAGACGAGACGGCTCCCCAGGTTCATCCGATGCACCTAACGGAGCTTACAGATCGGGCTTCTTTGTTTCGTCGGTTCTCAAGCTCTCAGACTGTTTTTAAAGGAGGCCGATAGTGCGTCACGGTTAGCAAAGCCATAGTGGCCTGTATGATATTTGCCGATAAAGGGGTAAAATACCCCCGTGATCTATGGGACTTATCGTAAAAATGACTTTGATCCGTAATCTGACACATATATGAAAGACAAAACCGTGTAAATTCACCGGTCACCCGCACAGAAAATATACGTAATTAATAAAAACTACGAGATTTGGAAGATCATCGGCACGAAAGTTTCATATTACATAAAATACTACAACTGTTCCATATATTTGCCAATATTTTTGTTAAAAGGGGACCTAATAACTTTGGCAATCTAAAAACTCGCGTCAGAAGGGATATTTCGCCGATCATATTCTTGTCGCTGCTGATTTGAGATTGTAAGTTTTCCATTCTGCCTTCTATTTGACATCATCGACGCTAACTCGCAATCAAAAAGGTCATGTATCTAAATGGAAATTATGTCCGTCCCACCTCATTTTGTTGTGCAGTCGGCGACACCCAAACCAATTAAACTAGGTGGCATACCTGTCCGCGAGTTTCTCCCGGGTTGGCATCCTAAATTCGTCTATGCTGGACTAATGCCAATTTATCTCCTTATTTTCGAGCACGAAGGTGGTGCCTCGGCGGTTTGGTTCCTCGATGACGATATGAATCATTTAGGTGGGGAATTCGCAGAACTCGCCTCTTGCGTGCGGCATTCGTTGCTAATTGGATATTGTAGATTATTCGATAGAATTTGGAACATGCTTATTGTTTCACCTGATCCGCCGATGTTTACTCGGGATCAAAGAATGTTCTTTCAAATTCCATTTACAATTAGAAGGGCGATGCTTGAGACTTATCTATCATATTTTGATTTTGATACTAAAGGCGAGGCGACATATAGTCATACTGGCGCGATAGATGGTGGGAAGTTAATCGACCTAGGCACACACCGTGTTTTATTAGAAATGTCTCATCTCCATCTAGCGTTCCACCCAGAGCATTTGCAAGTTGCCTATCGTGATCTTCTAAGCACAGGATTACTGGCGTTTCACTCACCAGTCGATGGCCGAAAACTGCATGTAAAGCACGCCTACTATCTAGACGGAAATCGATTTGCTTATAAGGTAATTGATTCACAAAATGATCTCACCTTTTACTTTATTGCTGAGGAAATTCACCTCCGTGTGGCTTGCATTTACATTCCTCAGGCACGTTTGGCATTAGCACCCAACATAACACACATGCAAACTCTAATGCCTGAATTGAGCAAAGCAATGTTTCGTCATCTTATTGAGTACGGCGAAACATTGGAAGACTACTTACAGGAAGGGCCTCGGGAGGTCATTCACGTCTGGCGGGGTGTCACGGCAATGCACATAGGTCATGTGCTTTGGAACGATATCTCCGGCATCGGTAATTTAGTTAATTCCCTGCCGATCAAATGTCTTCCAAGATTTTTAATATTCGATGCTGAATTTGAGCCGGAGATGTATGGACCCCTTGAGAAAATATTTCCTGAACTCGAAGGGAAGCTAGTTCGAGAGGCTAGCCCATTCTATAAGGCGATACCATCATTCTATCGCAATCACAGCCTACTCATCAAAGCCACGGGAATGCAGGTCACCCGTGCAGTACGAGACCGAATTTTTGAAATGCTGACGCATAACTCGGGCAATCTTTCTCACATTGCCAGATGTAAGGCTGCAAAACAACATGGTTTAGTGATCATATTGGGACTTCGAACTGAGAATCGGACTTTGACGGACCTGTCTGGCTTCTGCGAGCGATTGGTCGCGTTTTTAGAAAAACTTTCCGACCCAATCACCCTTGTCATTGATGGACATAATTCCCGCTCCAGTGTTCCAGACCAAATTATTCGCAGTCACGGCGAAACCGACACAGCCCATTCTCCGATGATGGTGGAACTCGAAATAGTGTCTACTTTGAAGCGTGCCGCGCAACGCAGTAATGTCAGTGTTGTGAGTGCAATCGGCGCACCGCTTAGTCACAGCCTGATTTGGGGTTATCACAGCGACTTCTTCGTCACGCTGTGGGGTGCCGGCCTCGCGAAGTATCGATGGGTTTGCAACAAACCAGGTTTGGTCATCACCAGCCAGTATAACCTGCAGAATTTAGGCGATCTTCACATCTATGACGATCCACGGTGCCAAGAGGATCCGGCGCCCATCGACTTCATCGACCCGAGCGCCGTATTCGATCGGCCAGACGCACCACTCCTGGTGCAGCTTGGGAGCGGTCACATCCCAAAAATCATGAATTTCGATGTGGATGAACAGGTCGCATTCGGCGTTGTAGCCGAATTGTTACGTCGCTATGCCAAAAGCCGGGAGCCATCGTTAGTCTAACAACGTAGATGGGCGTTGCTCATGTCCAAATTGCTAGACATGCAGGGCATTGCGTCCTGCAGGCTTGCCGCTGGGACACGAGCACCCGCCGCGCGATGACTATATAATTTCCAAAGCGGGCAAACCGTCATCCAGACGCAGGGCGAAGGCCCATTGCAGACCCGACCATCGTGCCCCTCGCACCACAGCCCGCGCCAAAAGCGCATTGCCCCATCCCGCCATCACTGTCAGTTTACGGTTACGCAACGGCATACAGGATACCCCCAACCATGCGGATACTCCTCACCGGCGGCTGCGGCTTCATCGGGTCGGCCGTCATCCGCCACCTGATCCGCACCACCGACCACCACGTCGTGAACGTGGACAAGATGACCTACGCGGCCTCCGAGGACGCGCTGGAGGGGGCGCGCACCCATCCTCGCCACCAACTCCTCCGTGCCGACATCACCGACGTCGGCGCCATGCGCGGCATCTTCGCCACCCACCGCCCAGACGCCGTCATGCACCTCGCGGCCGAGAGCCATGTTGACCGCTCCATCGACGGCCCGGCGCCGTTCATCCACACCAACGTCGTCGGCACATTTGTGCTGCTGGAGGCCGCCCGCACGCACTGGGCGACGCTCGACCGCGACGGCCAGCGGCGCTTCCGCTTCCACCACATCTCGACGGACGAGGTGTTCGGAGCACTCGGCCCGCATGACCCGCCGTTCACTGAGGACACGCCCTACGATCCACGCAGCCCGTATTCGGCGAGCAAGGCCGCGTCCGATCACCTGGTGCGCGCCTGGTGGCACACCTACGGCCTGCCGGCCTTCGTCACCAACACCACGAACAACTACGGTCCCTGGCACTTCCCGGAGAAGCTGATCCCGCTCGTGACCTTGAACGCGCTGGAGGGCAAGCCGCTTCCGGTCTATGGCGACGGCACCAACCAGCGGGACTGGCTGTTCGTGGACGACCACGCCGAGGCCCTGGTCCGCGCGCTGGAGCACGCCGAGCCCGGCGCCACGCTCGCGATCGGCGCTCGGCAGCCGCGCACCAACCTCCAGGTCGTGCAAGCCATCTGCGCCGTGCTGGACGAGCTGGTCCCGGACGCCGCCGGGCCGCGCGAACGGCTTATCCATTTTGTCAGCGACCGGCCCGGTCACGATTTCCGCTACGAGATCGACCCGTCCCGCACCATCCAGGCGCTGGGCTGGACCGCGGCGCATGATTTCGACCGCGGGCTGCGGCGGACCGTGCAGTGGTATCTTGACCATCGCGAGTGGTGGGAGGGCATACGCGACGCCCGTTACGCCGGGCAGAGACTGGGCGCGGCCGCGTGACCGCCGGGACCATGAAGGGCATCCTGCTCGCCGGCGGCAGCGGCAGCCGGCTGCACCCAATCACCCTGGCCAGCAGCAAGCAGCTGCTGCCGGTCTATGACAAGCCGATGGTGTATTATCCGCTCTCGGTTCTGATGCTGGCGGGGATCACCGACATCATGATCATCTCGACGCCTGAGGATCTGCCGCAGTTCCGCCGCCTGCTGGGCAGCGGCGAGCGATTCGGGGTGCACTTCACCTACGCCGAGCAGCCGCGGCCCGAGGGCCTGGCGCAGGCATTCCACATCGGCGAGGAGTGGATCGACGGGCAATCCTGCGCGCTGGCGCTGGGCGACAACCTGATCTTCGGCGATCATCTCAGCGTGCTGCTGCGCGCGGCTGTGTCCCGGCCAGAAGGCGCCACGGTGTTCGCCTACCAGGTGCGCGATCCCGAGCGATACGGCGTCGTCGCCTTCGATAGCAGCGGGCGTGCCGAGGAGATCGTCGAAAAACCCGCCGCGCCCAAATCCAATTGGGCGGTGACCGGGTTGTATTTCTATGACCACCGCGTGACCGAACTCGCCCGGCGCGTGCGGCCATCGGCGCGTGGCGAGCTGGAGATCACCGATTTGAATCAAATGTACCTGGAGGAGGGCACGCTGCACGTCGAGCGGCTGGGCCGCGGCTGCGCATGGCTGGACGCCGGGATGCCGGACAGCCTGCTGCAGGCGGCGACCTTCGTGCAGACCATTCAGAACCGCCAGGGCATGTTGGTCGGCTGCCCGGAGGAGGTCGCGTTTCGCATGGGCTACATCGACGCGGACACGCTGCGAAATGCCGCTAAACGTCTGAGCAAAACGGAGCTGGGGCGGCTGCTGCTGGAACTCGCGGACGGATTGCACGCATGAAGGTCGAACGTTTGACTGTGCCAGACCTGATCCTGGTCACGCCGCCGCGGTTTGGCGACGCGCGCGGTTTCTTCTCGGAGGTGTTCAACGCGCCCCGGTTTGCCGAGGCCGGCATCGACATGCCGTTCATCCAAGACAACCAGAGCCTGTCGCAGGAGCGTGGGGTGGTTCGCGGCCTGCACTGCCAAGTCGCGCCGCATCCGCAGGGCAAGCTGGTGCGCTGCACCCGGGGCGCGATCTGGGACGTGGCGGTCGATGCGCGCCGGGGATCGCCGACGTTTGGGCAATGGGCAGCGGCCGAGCTGTCGGCGGAGAACTGGGCGCAGCTCTGGGTGCCGCCGGGCTTTTTGCACGGGTTTTGCACGCTGCAGGGCGATACCGAGGTAATCTATAAAGTGACGGACATCTACGACCGCGCATCGGAGCGCGGGGTGCTTTGGAACGATCCGGACCTGGCGCTGCCTTGGCCGGTGTCGGAGTCCGAGGCGGTGCTGTCGGAGAAGGACCGCATCCTGCCGCGTTGGGCCGACGCGCCTGCGCTATTTTGAAGGTTTTATTGCATTTAAACCGCGTTGTAAGACATTCCACACCAGCCCTTCTTGCCGCAATGCTTTTAGCATAAGGAAAAGCAGGCTAGTCTTATGGCCATGACAACGATCATGGTCACCGGCGGCGCGGGGCAGCTTGCAACGGCGATGGAGCAGGAAGGCGGTGCCGTCGTGCGACGGGTCGGCCGCCCGGCATTCGATTTCGACCGGCCGCCGTCGATAGCCGAGGCCGTGCAAGCCATACAGCCAGCTTTCGTGGTCAACGCCGCCGCCTGGACCGCTGTCGATGCGGCGGAGGCTGATCCCGAGGCCGCCGGACGTGCCAACCGGGATGGGCCGGCCACACTCGCGGCGTTGTGTGCCGATGCAGGCATCCCGCTGATCCATGTTTCAACCGATTACGTGTTCGACGGCAATAAGGGCGCGCCATACACCGAGACCGATCCGACGAGCCCGACCGGCGTCTATGGCGCGACGAAGCTGGAAGGGGAGCAGGCGGTGCTCGCGGCCTGGCCCCGTGCGATGGTGCTGCGGACTTCCTGGGTCTATTCGGCGACGGGCAAGAACTTCGTCCGCACCATGCTCGGCGCCGCGCAGAAGAATGATCGGCTGCGGGTGGTGGCGGACCAGCAGGGCTGTCCGACCGCGGCGCGTGATCTTGCGGTGGCGATCCTGGCCATCGTGGCGCGGCTGCGGGAGGGCTGGGAGGACCGCTTTTCCGGGGTGTTCCATGCGGCCGGCACCGGCTCAACGACTTGGCACGGTCTGGCCGAGGCGCTGTTTCATGACGCGGCCGGATATGGGCATCCGGTGCCGGCGGTGGATGCCATCGCCACGTCCGACTGGCCCACCCCAGCGAGACGCCCGCCGGATAGCCGGCTCGACTGCACCAAGCTGTCCCAAGTGTTCGATGTCCGCCTTCCGGAGTGGCGCGACGGCCTCTCCCGAACCGTCGCCGAGCTGCTCGCCGCGTCGCCGCAGCGTCCTTAGACCGGTGAACGTGTCATTGCGGCCAAATCCCGGTCCGGCTCCGTCCCTGACAGCGGCCCGGACACTGGTGCCGACCCGGCCGGCAAAGGTCGCCATACTGCTGTCAACCTATAACGGCGCGCAGTTCCTGGGCGACCAGCTCGAAAGCCTGCTGCAGCAAACCATGGCGGATTGGGTGCTATATTGGCGTGACGATGGGTCGAGCGACGACACCAAGGACATCATGCGGCGCTTTATGGCCGGCCCCGCCGCCGGTCGATGCCACGCACTGCAGGATCCGCCGGGCCGGCTGCGGCCAACCGGCAGCTTCATGGCGCTGCTGCGCGAGGCCGTTAAGTCCGACGTGGCGGCGGTGGCCTTCGCCGACCAGGATGATGTCTGGCTGCCGGAGAAGCTGGCGCGGGCGGTTGCGTCGCTGCTGCACGATCCACAACCGACCTTGTATTGCAGCCGGCAGCTTTTGGTCGATGAGCGGCTTCGGCACATCGGCTTATCGGCTTGGCTGCAGCAGCCGCCGGGGTTCCCGGCCGCGTTGGCGCAGAACGTCGCCACCGGATGCACCCTCGTGCTCAACCAGGCCGCGGCGCGGCTGGTGGCCGGCAGCCATCCGCCCCCGGCGACGCTGCATGACTGGTGGAGCTATCTGGTCGTATCCGCCCATGGTGGCCGCCTGGTCGCCGACGCCACACCTACGGTGCTGTATCGCCAGCATGGCGGCAATGCGGTAGGTGCGCCGGCCTCGATGCGGCGCCGCTTGGTCGAGGCGCTGCGGCGTGGGCCCGGCGTGTTCATGAACGTGCTGCGCGGCCATGTGGCGGCGCTCCGGGAGCAGCCGGACCTGTTGTCTCCGGACGCGGCCGCGGCACTTGATGTGGTGCAGGCCGGCCTGCAGGGTGGCATGCCGCAGCGCCTGGCCGCGCTGCAGCTCGGCGGCTTGTCGCGCCAGACGTGGCAGGAGACGCTGATGTTCCGCCTGTGGTTCCTGGTGGACTAACCGTCGCCCATCCAGCCGCAGGCGAGCAATGCCTCGCGCATGTGCGGCGGCGGTGGGGCGGTGGCGGCGACCATCGGCTCCAGCGGCAGGCTGATCGCGCGGGCGAGCAACTTCATTGGCCCACCGCTCCGCTCGCTATCGCCGTAAACGGGATCGCCGAGGATCGGGTGTCCCAACCCAGCGCAATGCACCCGGACCTGATGCGTCCGGCCGGTCCAGGGCTTCAATTCCAGCCACGCGATGCCGCCGGCCTGGCCCATCAGACGCCAGCTGGTGCGGGCCGGCAGGCCGGTTGGCGCCGGCTCCATCTGCCAGCCCTTGCGGTCGCTATGTTTTTGCAAGCGGTTGGCGATCTCGCCGGCGGCCAAGGCGGGCGCGCCGTGCACGATCGCCCAGTAGGTTTTGCGCACCGACCCGGCCAGGAACGCCGCCTGCGCCGCCAGCAGCGCCTGTTTCCGCAACGCCACGACCAGGCACCCGGCGGTATCGGCGTCCAGGCGGTGCACGAGCCACGGGCCATCCTTGCGCCGGGACAGCGCGGGAAAGCTGTCCTCGACGCTTGGGCCGCCGCCGGGTCCCGGGTGGACGGCGAGGCCGGCGGGCTTGTTCAGCACGATAAAGTGCGGGCTTTGGAACAGGATCGGGATCATCGGGGCAGGTTGACAGGGGCGGCGGACCGGCGGAAGCACCCCCATGCCCGATGATCGGATCTGCGGCCTGAACGCCGTCACCGCCCTGTTTGCCCGCCGTCCCGATGACGTGATCCGGCTGTTTTACAACGAGGAAAGCAAGGCGCGGGTCGGCCCATTGTGTTCCGAGCTGGCCCGGATGCGCCGGCCGTACCGCCTGCTGCCGCCGGACGAGCTCGAACGCGCGGCTGGCACTCCGCATCATGGCGGCGTGGTGGCCATCGCGACGCCGCGGCCGATGGGCATGATGGACTTCGTGCGCCCGCCGCGCTTTCCGCTGCTGTTGATCCTCGACAGCATCGGCAACCCGCATAACTTGGGCGCCATCGCTCGCAGCGCCGCGTTCTTCGGCGTCCGCGCCATGGTGCTGCACGAGACGCCGCTGCAGGCCATGCCATCCGACGCCGCCTACCGCGTGGCGGAAGGCGGACTCGAGTATTTGGAGGTCTCCAAGACCCGAAACCTGCGCAAGGCGCTGCTGGCGCTCGATCCGTATTATCGCACCGTCGCCGCGACGCTCACCGACGACGCCGTTCCGGTGACCGCCCTGCCGCGCGACCGTCCGGTGGCGCTGGTGCTGGGCAACGAGGAGCGCGGCGTGGGCTTCGACGCGCTGGAGACCTGCCGACGCCGCATCCGCATCCAGGGTAGCGGCGCAGTGCAGAGCCTGAATGTCGCGCAGGCCGCCGCCGTGCTGCTGCACACGCTGACCAGTCAGCTCATTTAACCAGACCATTTATACCTGGGGGACCCGTGCGCATCCACGTCCAAAGCCTGTCCGAAGACCCGCAATTTGCCATCACGCCGACCCAGTGGGCGGCCGCCGCCGCCCGCGCGCCCGACGTGTCCAACGGCCACGCGGTGACATTTGGCGAGACACCGGAGGAATTCCTGGCGGCGATCGCCGAAGCTGAGGTGCTGGTTGCACAAACCGGTGCGGTCCGCAGGCTGTTCCCGGCGGATGCGCCAATGCTGCGGCTGATCTACTGCACCTCCGCCGGCCTCGACGCGCTAGCGCCCTTCGATTGGCTTCCGCCCGATACGCAGTTGCTGAACAACCGCGGCACGCATGGGACGAAGGCCGGCGAATACGGCATCATGGCGCTGCTGATGCTGGCGACCGGCATGCCGGGTTTCGCCACGGCGCAGCGGGCCGGGCAGTGGGCGCCGCGCCATGGCTCCGTGCTGGCTGGACGGCATGTGGCGGTGGTCGGGCTGGGATCGCTGGGCGGCGCGGTCGCGACACAGGCGGCCGGGTTCGGCATGCGCGTGACCGGCATCCGCAACCGGGCCGGGCCGCATCCGGCCTGCGCGCGGGTAGTGACGCTGGACGAGCTGGACGCCGTGCTGGGCGACACGGAATTCCTGGTGCTCGCGCCGCCTCTCACGGACATCACGCGCGGCTTGCTGGACCGCCGCCGCATCGCCTCGCTGCCTCAGGGCGCTGGCGTCGTGAATATCGGCCGCGGTGCGCTGGTGGACCAGGACGCGCTGTGCGACGCGCTGGAGAACGGCCATCTTTCGGGTGCGGTCCTGGACGTGTTCGTGCCCGAGCCGGTGCCGCCGGGTCACCGGCTATGGGCGACGCCGAACTTGGTGATGACGCCGCACGTCTCGGCCGATGACCCGGCGACCTACATCCCGCTCAGCCTGGATATATTCTTCCGGAATCTGCGGGCGTTCCAGGATGGCAAGCCGTTACCGAACCAGTTCGACACTGCGCGGGGTTATTAGCGCTTACTCCGACTCGGGCTTGGACTATTCCAACAGGTTGAATCACTGGACACGACGATTGCGCTCATTCCGGGCCGGGTTGCCGCCCGGCTGTGGCGCCGGTTCGGCAAAATGCCGCAGCAGCAACCCGGCATCCAGCAACAGCATCGCGTAGCGGGAAAGCGGCCGGTGCCGATTGCGTATGCTGAGGCCAGCCCATTCCGATTGCGGCGCCCGGTCGTCAAGATAGTGATCCAAGCTGAACCGAGCTACGTTTCCGGTGTCCGGCAGCCATCCGGTCGTGGCGCTGGCACAGTTGGCGATGTTTGCGATCAGCAATGTCCCACCTGGCTTCAGCACCCGCGCCATCTCTGGAATATCACGGTCCACGTCGTCCATATCGATCAGGGTCAGGTATCGCTGCGCCCGTCCACTCCGGCAACTACTGTTGCGTTTTCAAGAAAGCCAGCCCGACCGTAGGGTGGGTGAAACCCGCCATCTCGCGGGCGGCACCCTCGTGGGTTTCACCCACCCTACGCGATGCCGATGGGCCGCTTGGAGTGTTTCGAGGAGACGCTGCACTCCGTAGCCCTGGGCAGGCTACGGCCCGCCATTGATGGTCAGCACGGTGCCGTTGGTATAAGCCGAGCGCTGGCTGGCCAGGAAGGCGACGGCCGCGCCGATCTCCTCCGGTTGGGCCGGACGCCCATAAGGCATCCCTTTGCACAGCTCGAGCCAGCGGTCGGCGTCGCCCAACTCGCTCGTGGCCCGGTGGCGCAGCAGGCGCTCCAGCCGCGCGGTGGCGACGGGGCCGGGGTTGATCGCCACCGCCCGCACGCCGTCCGCATGGGCGCCGCGGCCGAGCGCGCGAGTAAACGCCATCAGGCTCGCGTTGCCCGCGACGCCGGCGATGTAGCCGGGATCGAAGGTCTCGCCGGCCGCGCCGATCACGTTCACAACGACACCCTGCCGGGTCTTCAGCACCGGATAAAGCGCTCGGCACAGGCTGATGAAGCCGAATACCTTGAGGTCCCAGGCTGCGCGCAGCGTCACGTCGTCCACCGCCAGCAGGTTGCCGGGCGGGATGGCGCCAGCGTTGTTCACCAGGATGTCGATCGCGCCGACGGATGCGGCCACGCGCTCGACCTCAGGCTGGCGGGACAGGTCGGCGGCGATGACTTCGACATGCACCTGCCGGCGGGCGCGCACGGTAGTGGCAGCCTCCTCCAGCGCAGCCGGGTCGCGGGCGACCAGGATGACGTCGCAACCCTCCTCGGCCAGGATTTCGGCGCTGGCGCGGCCGATGCCTTTCGAGCCGCCGGTCACCAAGGCGCGCTTGCCCGTCAGTTGCAGATCCATGGCTAGACAACCTGCCGACGGATATGGGTCAAATTGATGTTCATGCTGCCCTCCTTATTCCGCCGGCGTAGGCGCGGCAGGCGTCGCCGAATGCATGGAACAGCGTGACGCTGTTCGGGTCCGCAGCATAGTCCCACTCGGGATGCCACTGCACCGCCATCGCAAAGGCAGCGCCCGGCACGCGGACCGCCTCGATCGTGCCGTCGGGCGCCACCGCCTCAACCAGCAGCCCGTCTGCCAGACGGTCGATCGCCTGGCCGTGCACCGAGTTCACCCGGATGCGGTCATGGCCCAGCAGCCGCGCCAGCTCGCCCGACAGCGCGACGTCGTGCTTGGGAGCATAGGTCTGGCTTTTGGGACCAGGGCCGCCGCGATGGTCCAGCCGGTCCGGCACGAAATGCACCTGCTGATGCAGGCTGCCGCCCAGCGCCACGTTCAATTCCTGGATGCCGCGGCAGATCGCCAGCAGCGGCATGCCCCGGCGCAGCGCCTCGCGGATCAGCGGCAGGGTGGTGCCGTCGCGGGCCGGGTCGTGCAGCTCGGGCGTCTCGTCCTCGGCGCCGTAATGGCTTGGGTCCACGTTGCTTGGGCTGCCGGACAGCAATAATCCGTCCAGTCGGTCGAGGACCGCGAGTGCGGCCTTGCCCATGGGTGGGATCAGCACCGGAAGCGCGCCGGCCGCGCCGATCAAGGCCGCGCCATAGCGGGACGGGGTGGCGTGCTGTGGAGTGCCGCTGATGTCCCGCGTGCAGGCGGGGATGCCGATCAGAAGGGTCATGTCGTGATGTCCATGGTTTGCGGGATCAAGGCGGGCTTGGGTCGAAGGCGGTCGGCGAGCACGGCGCCCACGGCGCCAATCAGCATCAACATGGCCATGGGACGCGCCGTGCCATCGCTGAATGCGCCCACCAGCACGCCGCTGAGGGCCGCGAGGCAGAATCCGATCGTGCCCATCAATGCCGACGCGCTGCCGGCCTGCGCCGCGTGCCGCGACAAGGCGCCGACGGCGGAGTTGGGCATCACGAAGCCCATGCTGCCCATCGCGCAGACCACCGGCAGCACGACGCCATAGACGCCGCCGAAGTCCAGGACGGCGCAGGTCAGCAACGTGGTCGCGGCGATCAGATAGACCATGGTGCCGGTCCGCAGCACGCGCATGGCGCCGACCCGTGGCAGGATGCGGGGATTGATTTGCGACGCGAGGATGAACGCTCCGGCGCTGGCGCCGAACAGCATGCCGTACTGCACGGTGCTGAAGGCGAAGCGCTGGATCAGCACCGGGGGCGAGCCGCCGATATAGGCGAACATGCCGAACATCCCCCAGCCGCCCATCAGGGCATAGGATAGGAACACCCGGTCCCGCAGCACGCCGGCGTAGCGGCCGATCAGGTTGCCGAAGCCGAGCTGCATGCGCCGCTGCGGCGGCAGCGTGTCCGGCAGGAACCGCCAGACCAGGACGCAGCAAATACCGCCGTAGGCGGCTGTAAACCAAAAGATCGCGTGCCAGGGCGCATAGCCGAGGATTACGCCGCCCAGCGTCGGCGCCAAGATGGGTGCGACGCCCATTACCAGCATCAGGCGGGACATCAGATGCGCGGCGGCGAACCCGTCCGCCAGGTCGCGCACGATGGCGCGCGGGATCACCATGCTGGCCGAGCCGCCGAACGCCGCGATGAAGCGCAATACCGACAAGGTGAACAGGTCCGGCGCCATAGCGCAGCCGGCATTGGCGAGGGTGTAGATCAGCGTGCCCACCACCAGCGGCGCGCGCCGGCCATAGCGGTCCGACAGCGACCCTTGGGTGATCTGCCCGATCGCCAGCCCAGCGAACCAGGTCGCTAGCGTGATCTGCGCCGTGCCGGGCCGCCCGCCCAGCGACGCCTCGATGGCCGGGAACGCCGGCAGGTACATGTCGGTGGACAGCGGCCCGACCGCCGTGAGGAAGCCGAGCAGCACAGGCAGCCATGCCGGATAGTTCATTTCGGTAGCATGGCAGGCTATGGCGCCGCGGCGAAGCGCCGTTGACGCATGGCGGCTCAACGCCGGGGATGCGATCACTCCCGCGGATGTAATCAGTCCAAAACAAAGATCGCATCGCCCAGATGCACGTCGCCGCCCTCGAGCACCCGCGCGGTGATGCCGCCATGGCCGCGGACCGCGTTGTAGCCGCCGGCGCCGAGCAGCCGCTCCATCTTTGAGCAGGGGTGGCACTCGCCGCTGCTTTCGAGCACCGCCGTGCCCAGGCGAAAGCGGCGCCCCTTCAATGCGCCGAGGTTGATCCCACGCACCACGACGTTCCGCCGCAGCAGCCCGGGCGACGCGCTGTCCTGGCCCAAATAGCTGCCGATGGCCGCCAGGTGCTCCTCGGCGATGATGGTGACCTGCCGGGCGCCCTGGGTGACGCTGCTGTAGTGATCGCCCATCACGCCCTGGCCCGGTGTCAGCGTGATGGCGCCCGGCGTCAGCACCGTGGCCAGGCGTACGGGCCGCAAGCCGAGCCAGGTGACAATGCCCGGCCGCATCGGCACGGCCATGAGCCGGGCCAGCGGCGACGCAGGGTTGAGCATGGTTCAGAGCGCTGCCGTCGAGACCGCCTGGCTCGTCGTTGGCCCCGTGCTGGTTGGTCCGGTGATCATGACCTGGGGCGCCTCGCTCTCGGATGCGCCAAAGATGCTGCAGAACGCAACCTCGCCGGCGTCCCGTCCGACGCCGATGCGCACCAAGCCGTCAATCGCCGATTTGCGGGTTGCGTCGAACAGGTACCACGCGCCGCCATCCGGCCCCTGCAGCCAGGCCTCGAACACCGCGTGAAAGTCAGGGGGCTCGAGCCTCCAGGCATAGGCGCTGACATAGCGCGCCGGCACGCCCAGCGCCCGGCACAACGCCACCGCCAGATGTGCGAAGTCCCGGCACACTCCCTGGCGTTCCAGCAGCGTATCCGCCGCCGAGGTCATCGCGTCCGTCGTGCCGCTGCGATAGTCCACGTGGTCGCAGATCCAGTTGCAGATCGCCCCGATCCGCTGATGCCCCGGCGCCATGCCGCCAAAAGTTCGCTGCGCAAATAGGGCCAGTCGGTCGGACTGGCAATACCGGCTCGGGTTCAGGTGGGTCAGCACCTCGAACGGCAGGCGGCTAGCCGGGACCTCGCGCACCTGGTCCGTATTGCACAGCACCGGGTCCAGCGTGACTTCGGCGCGATACTCCACCCGGAGCGGCCCGGGCTTCGCATGCGCGCGCAGAATGCGGTTGCTGCTTTCCGAGATGGTGAAACGCTCGACATCGAGCGTCGGGGTGAAATTCAGCGTCTCGGACCGCACCACCTGCCGGTCGAACCGGGCGGCCTCAAAGTTGAAGACGAAGGCTGTGGGGGTTTTGACATCATACTGCAGCGTGCAGCCAACCTGGAAATCGATAGCGAAACTCCTTTTAGTCCTGATTCTTCTTAATCATCGTCGTTGCGGGTTGAGCGGGTCAGCACCTCGCGCTTCCCGACATGGTTGGCGGCGGTGACGATGCCCTCTTTCTCCATCTGCTCAATGAGCTTGGCAGCGCGGTTGTAGCCGATGCCGAGGTGGCGCTGGATGAAGCTGGTGCTCGCTTTGCCTTCGCGGGATACCAGATCGACCGCCTGGTCGAACAGGCCCTTCTCGCCGTCCCCGGCGGCGGCGATGCCTGACAGGGCAGAATTGCCGCCGCTGCTTTCGTCGGCGTCGGCGCCCTCGGTCACCTCGTCGTCATAGGTCGGCTCGGCCTGGGCGCGCAGGAAGGCCACGATGTCCTCCACCTCGCGGTCGGCGACGAAGGGGCCGTGCACCCGGGCGATGCGCCCGCCGCCCTGCATGTGCAGCAGGTCGCCCTGGCCCAGCAGCTGCTCGGCGCCCTGCTCGCCCAGGATAGTGCGGCTGTCGAACTTGCTGATGACCTGGAAGCTGATGCGGGTCGGGAAGTTCGCCTTGATCGTGCCGGTGATCACGTCCACCGAGGGCCGCTGCGTCGCCATGATCACGTGGATGCCCGCCGCGCGCGCCATCTGCGCCAGGCGCTGCACCGCCGCCTCGACCTCCTTGCCGGCGACCATCATCAGATCGGCCATCTCGTCGATCACCACGACGATGAAGGGCAGCGGCTTTAAGGTGAGGGGCTGCTCCTCAAAGGTCGGACGCCCGGTCTCGCTGTCGAAGCCGGTCTGCACGCGCCGGGTCACCGTCTCGTCGCGGGCCAGGGCCTCGGCGACGCGGTCGTTGTAGCCGCCGATGTTGCGCACGCCGAGCTGGCTCATGGCGCGGTAGCGGCGCTCCATCTCTCGCGTGGTCCATTTCAGCGCGGTCACCGCCTTGGCGGGCTCGGTCACCACGGGGGCCAGCAGATGCGGGATGCCCTCGTAAACCGAGAGCTCGAGCATCTTCGGATCGATCATGATGAGGCGGCACTGGTCCGGCGACAAGCGGAACAGAATCGACAGGATCATGGCGTTGATCCCCACCGACTTGCCGGACCCGGTGGTCCCCGCGATCAGCAAATGCGGCATGCGCGCCAAATCGGCGATGACCGGGGTGCCGCCGATGTCCTTGCCCAATGCCAAGGCGAGACGCCCGGGGTGGCTGCGCCAGTCCTCGCTGCCCAGCAGCTCCGCCAGGAACACCGTCTCGCGCTTCTCGTTCGGCACCTCGATGCCGATCACGTTGCGGCCGGGTACGGTGGCGATGCGGACGGCGGTGACGCAAAGGCTGCGTGCCACGTCGTCCGCGAGGCCGATCACCCGGGCGCTGCGTATGCCCGGCGCGGGCTCCAGTTCATACAGAGTGACGACCGGGCCCGGCCGGATTTCGCGTATGGCGCCTTGCACGCCGTAGTCGCCCAGCACGGTCTCCAGCAGGCGGGCATTGACCTGCAGCGCGTCTTCGCTGAGCCCGGCGCCAGTGCGGACGGGCACGCGGCTGAGCAGTGAGAGTGGCGGGAATTGCCAGCCGGCGGCGGCCAGCGGCAGGCTGTTTGGCCGGGTCGCGGCGGGCTTGCGCTTGGCTTCGGCGACGATGGCGTCGGCGATAATTGGGATTGATAGCTCGGTCGGCTTTGACGGGGTGAGTGGCCGAAGCGGGGCAGGGGACCGGACGGGTTCGGGTGTTGGCTCGGCCGGCTCACGGCTTGAGGTATGCGGATTGGGATCCGGCCGCCGCGCAACAGTGGGCGGGGTCGATACGCGCATTTCTGGGTCCGGATGCAGGACACGCTTGATCGGCGCCGCAATCTTTCGTGCGACGTTCACGGCCTGTATGCCGATGCGGGCGAGCAGCCCGGCCGCACGCCCCCCGCCGCGCACGGAGCCGCGCGCTGCGCCCACAGCTCCCTGACCGGCGGCGCGCCACTCCATGGCTGATAGCCCGAGGCTGAGCAGCACCAGAACCAGAGCCAGCACCGCCCCGATACTTTGAAACAGCATGACGCCGGCGCCGCCAAGCAGCCCGTGGCCCATCCGGACTGTGTCGTCAGCGAGCGCATGCCCGGCAGCACCTCCCAGCCCGGCGGCGGTCGGCCAGAGCGGTCCTGGCACCGCGGCCAGCACGGCCGCCAACGCCGGCAGCGCCAGAAGCGTGCACAGCAGTCGCAGCGTAAACCGCAGGGGACGCCGGGTGGCGATGCGGAAGCCCCAAGCGAGCATGGCCAGGCTCGGCAGCATCGCCGCCACGCCGAAGCACTGCAGCAGCACGTCGGCGATCAACGCACCCGGGATGCCCGCGAGGTTGGTCGCCGGGTGCGATGTGGCGGTGTTGAGCGAAGGGTCGTGTGGATTGTAGGACGCGAGCGCCACCAGCAACAGCAGGGCGCCTATGGCGAACCCGAGCCCGCCCAACTGACCCAGGCGGGCCGCGAGGATGTTGCGGACCTCCGGAGAGGCGAAGCGGCGGCCCTGGGCGATCGATGCCATGCTGTTGTCCGGTCAGCTTGAAGGAAACCCGGAGCTTAATGCAGGAACATGCGGAATTGGAACGGAAAACCAGGATCGCGAGTATTTCCCGACCCCGGTGTGTCGTTTCAGGTATGCGGCGAGTTTTAGCCGAGCTGCTCACCGTGCAGCACGACGTCCAGGCCCTCACGCTCCTCATCGACGGAGACGCGCAGGCCAACGACGACATCGACGACCTTGAGCAAGATAAACGTCGCGATGGCGCTGTAGGCGATGGTTGCTCCGACAGCATAGCCCTGCGCGATCAGCAGCGCCTTTCCGGCGATATAGACGCCCTCGGGCTTGTCCGTCGTGGCCGAGAGCGGGCCATAGGCGAACACCCCCGTCAGCAATGCCCCGATGATGCCGCCGATGCCGTGCACGCCGAACGCGTCGAGGCTGTCGTCGTAGCCGAGCAGGTGCTTCAGCCCGGTCGCCGACCAGAAACAGCCGACGCCCGCTACCACGCCAATGATCAGCGCGGGCCCCGGCAGCACGAAGCCGGATGCCGGCGTGATGGCCACAAGACCCGCAACCGCGCCCGAGATCACGCCGAGCACGCTCGGCTTGCCCTTGGCGACCCACTCCGCAGCCACCCAGCCCAGCGCCGCCGCGCCGGTCGCGACCTGCGTTGCCAGCATCGCCATCCCGGCCCGGCCGCCTGCGCCCAGCGCTGACCCGGCGTTGAAGCCGAACCAGCCGACCCAGAGCAGCGACGCCCCGATCACCGCATAGGCGAGGTTGTATGGGCTCATGTTGTCCTGCCCGTAGCCGATCCGCTTGCCCAGCACGAGCGCGCAGATCAGTCCGGCCACGCCAGCGTTGATGTGCACCACCGTGCCGCCGGCGAAGTCAGCCACGCCCAGCGCATTGATCCAGCCCAGCGGGCTCCAGACCCAATGCGCGATGGGCGAATAGACCAGCAGCGACCACAACGTCATGAACAGCATGAGCGCCGAGAACTTCATGCGGTCGGCGAACGCGCCTGCGATCAGCGCTGGGGTGATGATTGCGAACGTCATCTGGAACATCAGATAGACGGTCTCGGGAATGGTGTTGACCGAGGCGTTGTCGGTGCCGGCGCCGAGGGTGAACGGCTTGTCCCAGTTTGTCGCGATCCCGTTCAGGAACAGGCGCGAGAAGTCGCCGATGTACGCGTTGCCGTTGGTGAAGGCGAGGCTGTAGCCCGCGACCATCCACAGCACCGTCACCAGCGCGCAGATGCTGAAGGACTGCATCAGAGTTGCCAGCACGTTCTTTTTACGGACCATTCCAGCGTAGAACAGCGCCAGTCCAGGCACGGTCATCATCAGCACCAGCGCCGTGCTTGTCAGCATCCAGGCGGTGTCGCCGGTATCAACCTTGGCTTCGGCAACCGCGGCCGCGACGGCGGTGGCGGGCTGTTCGACTGCTGTGGCGGCGTTCTGGGCCCAGGCTGGCAAGGCAGCGAACAGGAACGGAAGTATTGCAAGCAAACGCGTAGTCGTCCTCATAGTGCTTCCTCGTTGGTCTCGCCGGTTCGGATACGCACCGCGCGCTCGATGTCCATGACAAAGATCTTACCGTCGCCGATCTTGCCGGTATGCGCCGCCTTCATGATGGCCTCGACCACCTGCTCCGCGAGATCCTCCGGGACCGCGACCTCGACCTTTACTTTTGGCAGGAAGTTCACGTGATACTCGGCGCCGCGGTAGATCTCCGTCTGCCCCTTTTGACGGCCGAACCCCTTCACCTCCGATACGGTCAGCCCCTGCACACCCAATGGCGTCAAAGCCTCCCGGACATCGTCGAGTTTGAAGGGCTTGATGACGGCTACGATCAGCTTCATCGAACCTTCCTCTTTCCATTTGCGCGCCTCGCGCCACATTCGGCAGGTCGCGTCGAATAGTTATATTCAAGAACCGTGCCGGAAGGCTTCAAGAACCGTGCCGGACGGTCATGTCAGCGTCTATGGATCAGCGGCGATAAACTAGAGTAACAATCTCTGCCCGCGGCGTGTGCAGGACCTGCCCTGAGATGTAACATTGGCGCAACGGGATGCTGCCTAATTTCTATGCAATCGAGGACGAAGCCGATGGCTGACCTGGCCGTGGATGTTTGTATTGTCGGAGCCGGGCCGGTAGGCGGCACGCTCGCCTGCCGCTTGGCGGCGGGCGGGGTGCGCGTGGCGGTCATTGACCGCGCCGCCTTGCCGCCGATGGAGCACCCGGATTTCGATGGGCGCGCTTATGCCGTGGCGGCCGGGTCGCGCCGGCTGCTGGAGGCGGCGGGGGTGTGGGACGCGCTGCCGCAGACGCCCTCGCCGATCCTCGACATTCGGGTGTCGGATGGCCGCGTCGGGCAACGCGCCTCCAGCCTGTTCCTGCATTTTGATCATCAGGACGTCGGAGATCAGCCGTTCGGCTGGATGGTGGAAGCGCGTGCCCTGCGGGTGGCGTTGAACGCGCATATGCACCGGGCGCCAGGCTTGACTGTTCATGCGCCGGCCGAGGCCACGGCTGAGCGACACGCCGATGGGGCCGTGGTGCAGGTAGCGGGCGGTCCAAGCATCGCATGCCGCCTGGTTGTCGCGGCGGAGGGGCGCGGCTCGCCGCTTCGCGAGCAGGCGGGCATCCCGGTGACGCGCGCGCAATATGGTCAGCGCGGCATCGTCTCGGCCGTGGCGCATGAACGGCCGCACCACAACACGGCGCTCGAGCATTTCCTGCCCGGCGGCCCCTTTGCGCAGCTGCCGATGGGGCCGACGGAGGGCGCGCCGAACGTGTCCGCCATCGTGTGGACTGAGCGGACCGCGGCTGCGGACCGGGTGATCGCGCTGGACGACGCCGCATTTGGCCGCGAGGTCACGCGGCGGCTGGGCGACCACCTGGGTGCGGTCCGGCCGATCGGGCGGCGCTGGATCTACCCGCTCTCGGCCATGCACGCGCAGCGTTACGTCGATACCAGGCTGGCGTTGGTAGGGGACGCGGCGCACGGCATCCATCCGATTGCCGGGCAGGGCCTCAACCTCGGGTTCCGCGACGTGATGGCGCTGTCTGACCTGGTGATTGCGGCCGTGCAGGCAGGAGCGGACCCTGGAGCCTCGGCGCTGCTCGCCCAATATCAGCGGCGGCGGCGGCCGGACAACTTGATGATGCTGGCCGCGACCGACGTGCTGGACCGGCTGTTCAGCACCAATAACCCGTTGCTCCGCGCCGCCCGCGACCTGGGCATCGCCGGGGTGCACCGGATGCCGCGGCTAAAGCGCATGTTCATGCGGCAGGCGATGGGCGCCTGAGCGGGAACTTGCGGCGGCGATGGCCGTGTAAGTCAGGGGAGCATCGATTATGCGGCTGGGCAGGCCGTGTCAGTCGAACATTCGGCACGGTTGCTTAATTTTCGCCATTGCCTAAATCTCGCCTGGGGAGAACAAACGTTCTATGGACCTGCTCAAGAAGCTTGAGATCCTGGCCGATGCCGCGAAATACGATGCGTCCTGCGCGTCTAGCGGCACCGTCACCCGCAGCTCGCTGGGCGAAAAGAACGGGGTGGGTTCGACAGAGGGCATGGGCATCTGCCACGCCTACGCTCCGGACGGTCGCTGCATCTCGCTGCTGAAAATCCTGTTGACCAACTCATGCGTTTACGACTGCCTGTATTGCATCAACCGGCGGTCATCGAACGTGCAGCGTGCGCGGTTCACCGTCGATGAGGTCGTGACCCTGACCCTCGGCTTCTATCGCCGCAACTGCATTGAGGGCCTGTTCCTCAGCTCCGGTATCATCCGCAGCCCAGACTACACGATGGAAGAGGTGGTCCGGGTTGCGAAGACGCTACGTGAGGAGCACGGTTTTCGTGGGTATATCCATCTGAAAACCATTCCGGACGCCTCCCCAGAGCTGCTGCTGGAGGCCGGGCGTTATGCGGACCGGCTGAGCATCAATGTCGAGATGCCGACCGAGGCCGGGTTGGCTCGGCTCGCGCCCGAGAAGGACATGCCGAGCATCCGCCGCAGCATGGGCCGCATGCGCCTCCGCATTGACGAGGCGAAGGCGGAGAAGAAGTCGCCGCGTTTCGCGCCCGCCGGGCAGAGCACGCAGATGATCATTGGCGCCGACGACAGCTCGGACCGCAAGATCCTGGCGCTGAGCACCAATTTGTATGGCAATTACGGGTTGCGTCGGGTGTATTTCTCGGCCTTCAGCCCCATTCCCGACGCGAGCGCGATTCTGCCGCCCAGGAAGGCTCCGCTGCTGCGTGAGCACCGGCTGTACCAGGCCGATTGGCTCATGCGGTTTTACGAGTTCAAGGCGGACGAGCTGGCCTTGGACGGTGCCGGCAACATGGACCTGTCGATGGACCCGAAGCTCGCCTGGGCCTTGCAGCATCGGGAGCAGTTCCCGGTGGACGTGAACACGGCGACGCGGGAGCAGTTGCTGCGGGTGCCGGGCATGGGGGTGAAATCGGTGGACAAGCTGCTGCAGGCTCGCCGGCACCGGCGGCTGCGCATGGATGACCTCGCCCGGCTGCGCATGCCGATGGCCAAGGTCGCTCCCTTTGTCGTCGCGCAGGACCATCAGCCCGGCGGATTGCTGGACAGCGCCAGGCTGGCGCAGCGCCTGGTTCCGAAGGCGGCACAGCTGGAAATGTTCGCGTGAAAACGGTCGTCCTGGCGCACGAGGTCGATTGGGAGGCCTGGCGCGCCGCCGCCCGCGCTTTGGCACTGGCGGACGTCGCACCTGAGGATATCGTTTGGTCGGTCCGCGCTATCGATGACCTGTTCGCGGAGCCTGAACAGCCCGAAATCGTTGCGCCGGTCGGAAGCTTCACCGTGCCGCGCGCCTTGGTGTCGCTGGCCGAGACCGTCATCCAGGCCAATGATCCCGAGCGGTTCGCCCTGCTGTATCGCCTGATCTGGCGCGCCCATCGCGGCGAGAAGCACGTGCTGGAGATGACCACGGATCCCGAAGTGCAGCGTATGCAGCGCCTCGCTCAGGCGGTGCGGCGCGACACTCACAAAATGCGCGCCTTCGTGCGGTTCCGGGAGGTCGTGGAGCCCGAGGGCACTCGCTACGTGAGTTGGTTCGAGCCCGACCATTATATCGTCGAGGCCAACGCGCCGTTCTTCACCCGGCGGTTTGCGACGATGAGCTGGTCGATCCTGACCCCATATCGCAGCGCGCACTGGGATGGCGAGGCGCTGCGTTTTGACGTGGGAGCGTCGCCCGCGGACGTGCCGGACGATGACCGGCTCGAGGCGTACTGGCGCGCCTATTACAGCAGCATCTTTAATCCTGCCCGGCTCAAGATCGGCGCGATGCGGTCGGAGATGCCGCAAAAGTATTGGCGGAACTTGCCAGAGGCTGCCGCAATTCCTGAACTGATCCGCACGGCATCGGGCCGTGTGGACGCCATGGTGGAGCAGCCTGTGTTCTCATCCCCACGCCCTGCCCGAGTCGTCGTGTCCGCTCCGGCCGAAAGTGGCACCGCTCTTCAGCAGGCGGCTCATGATGCGGCGGAATGCCGGCGCTGCGCGCTGTGGGAACCGGCGACACAGGTAGTGTTCGGCGAGGGGCCTGCCGATGCCCGCATCCTAATGGTCGGCGAGCAGCCGGGCGACCAGGAGGATCTCGCCGGTCGGCCCTTCGTCGGCCCAGCCGGACAGATGCTGGACCGCGCGATGGCGGAGGCTGGGCTGGACCGGCAGCTGGTCTATCTCACCAATGCGGTCAAGCATTTCAAGTTCATACCCCGCGGCAAGCGGCGCATCCACGAAAAACCCGGCACCGGCGAGATCAACGCCTGCCGCTTCTGGCTCGACCTGGAGCGCACCGAACTCAAGCCGGCACTGACGGTCATGCTTGGGGTAACGGCGGCCCGTGCGGTGCTGGGACGGGCGGTGACCATCTCGCGTGAGCGCGGTCAGCCCATGCCGCTGCCGGATGCGACCGGGGGAAACACCACCGGTTTCATTACCGTGCACCCATCGTACTTACTGCGTCTGCCGGACGAGGAGGCGAAGGCGCGAGAGTATGCTGCCTTCGTCGAGGACCTTCGGCGTGTCGTAGAATTGGCGGCGTAGGGTAGAAGCGGCGTCAGTCGGCCGCGAGCAACACGCTACTGATCCTGCTGCGAACCTCAGCGCCGAATGCGGCGAAGATGCCGCGGGACACTGCATCGGTGGCGAAATCATATTCCGGGTGCCATTGGACACCCACCGTTAATGCCCGGGAGTTGGGGAGGCGAACCGCCTCAATCGTGCCGTCTGCAGCCGTAGCCTCAACCACCAGACCAGGGGCGAGGCGATCGATTCCCTGATTATGCAGTGAATTCACCGCGATGCGGTCCGATCGCGCAATGAGCGCTAGCCAGCTATTCGGCGTAATCTTCAGGCCATGCGCTTTGCCGGTGCGCAAGCGCGCATCGGGGTGCAGCGGAGTGGAATGGTCCAGGCGACCCGGCAAGTCCTGCAACCTCTGATGCAGGCTGCCGCCCAATGCCACATTCAGCTCCTGCAGACCGCGGCAAATTGCCAGCACTGGCACTCCGGCCGCAACAGCGGCGCGGATCAATCGCAGGGTGACAGCGTCGCGTCGCGCGTCCTCGGGCGTGCCCTCGGCGTGGGGTGGGCCGCCGTAGAGCCCCGGCTGCACATTGGACCGGCTGCCGGTTAGGATGATGCCATCGAGGCGCGCAAGCAACGTACCAATGTCGGCGGCGTCGCCATTGGCGGGCAGCAGCACCGGCACGGCGTTCA
Source organism: uncultured Alphaproteobacteria bacterium (assembly GCA_963850595.1). Lineage (GTDB taxonomy): Bacteria > Pseudomonadota > Alphaproteobacteria > Acetobacterales > Acetobacteraceae > CAHJXG01. The sequence goes on from CAWKLS010000002.1 coordinate 1,323,147, forward strand.
TCACCTGATCCACGGCGCATACGTAGGTGTCGGAGGCGGCGTGGTTCGTCATGCCATAAAGGCCGAACGATTTGGTGCAGCAGGAAATCCCGACCAACGGCTTCATATTAAGACCATGCCGTGAAAACAAACGCTGATGAAGTGAAAACTAGCGGAGGTCGCCGTTATTCTGGAAGAACTTTGGGTCGATGAACTCAAAAAGCTTCTGGTTGAAGGTGCCCCCCAACTCAACATTGTAGAGCGTGATGCGCGTCTCCTGGCGTTGCGCGTCCAGCACGCTCCATTGGCGAAGAGTCAGTGGCGCGTCAGCGAAAATCAGCCCGAGCGTGCCATCGGAAGGGGACTTGGTGCGGAACAGGTTGATCTGCAGTTGACCCGGCGCCCGGGTGATTCCGGATACGGTGATGTCGCCAGAAAGCCGCAAATTGTCTTGCAGCAGCAAACCTAACGGTGTCGAGCCGAGGGGTATGTTGCTGGTCTGCTTGAGCTGGCTGTCGTGGAACACCAAAAGCCCGTGACCGCCGACCAGAAGGAACGGGCTTGGCGGATCATACTCGAAACGCAAGCGGCCGGGCCGCTGCAGCCAGGCCTGACCCTCGCTTTTGCTGCCATTCGGCGCCAGCTGCAGGAAACGGGAATGCAGGGTGCGGATGCCGTTCAAATAAGTTTCGACCCGCGCGATGTCGGCACGGTCCTGCGGCGTCAGGGCAACCGGCTGCCCCTGCGCGCCTCCCGAGGAGATGGCGGCCAGCAATGGAGCGAGCAGCAAGGTGCGACGGTTCATGGACGGGATGTGGCGCTTGCGCGACCGGGACAAAAGAGCAGGGCGGTTATACCGCCAATGCGCTGTGCGCTACTCGGCAGGGAGAGGAAGCCGGCCGGGATCAGCGTCCCAAAGCTCTGGCCGCAGTTCCTCGGGCCGGTCGGGAAACCATAGGGCACAGCCGACGGTGACGATTGCGGCGGCGGCCAGCACCAGCAGTACAGCGGACAGATTGCCGGTGCGCCGGTGCAGGATGCTGATCAGGGGGGCTGCGGCGGCGCTCCCCAGGAAGCCCACGAAGAATCGCACCGAATACATGCGGGTCCGAAGCGCCGGCGCGATGTAGCGCGCGGTCATGGTCTCGTTCACCGTGACCTGGCCAAAGACGACTGCCGCCACCAAAGCGGCCACCGGCAGCATTGCCCAGCCCTGCAGGATCGCCAGTGCAGCCAGGCTCGGCACCAGCAACGCCGCCATAGGCAGGAACACCCGGCGGAGCGTCATGCGGTCGATCAGGCGGCCCACGGTGAACTGGGTCAGCGCACCGCATAGCGTGACCAGGAACGCCGCGACCCCAATCATCGGCAGCAGGCCAGCGTCGGACGCGAGGCGTTCCTGCAGCAATTTGGGCAGCAGCAGGGTGAAGGCGTTGAACACCAGGCCGGACACGACGGCGATCAACAGCAGGACAACGACGGCCCGGCGGACGATGGCTGTGGGGATTGTCGGAAACGGCCGCGCCCCAGGCGCGACGCTGTCTTCATATGTCGGTGCCCGCATCCATGCCATGCCCAATGCCGTGCAGGCGAGGCCGGGCAGGATGAATGCGCTGTGCCAGCCGAACCGCCCGACCAGGAACGCGGTCACGACGGGCGCCAAGGCCACGCCGAAATTGCCGAACACGCCATTGACGCCGATCGAACGGCCGGGACGATCACCGGCGGCCTCCACCAGCATGGCGGTGCCGATCGGATGATAGATCGCGGCGAACGCCCCGGTCGCCGCCAGCGCCGTGCCCAGCAGCCAGGGCGTTGGGGCAAAGCCGCAGGCGACCAGTGATAGTCCGGTGCCGAGGAAATAGACGCTCATCAGCCGTTTCCGGCCGATGCGGGCGACGAGCCAGCCCTGTGGCAGCGAGAGCACCCCATACAAGACAAACATGCCGGTCGCGAGCGCCAGAATTGGGCCATACTCCGTGCCGAATGCACCGCCGGGGTAGGCCATGGCGAGCACGGCGGTGGGCAGGATCAGCAGGCAGTAGTGGCACATTGAGTGGGCTGCGTTGATGAACGCGATCTGCCGGGCGGCGGCGGTCATGACGGCTCCTGGATTGCAGGCCCAAACATTCTAGGCGCTATGCCGGCTTGATAAAATCCCGCCGCTGCGGCTAAGGCAGTTTCGGTTTGAACCGGTTGCCAACGCTGGCGTTTCAACATGGATCAATGGAGGAAAACAATGAGCGATACGCCACAAGACCCAAAAGTGACCGGGACCACGGGTGCGCCAAATCCAAAGACGGGGAGTAGCGATGCGGCTCGCGGCCTTGGTGGCCATAGTAAGGACGCCAGCCACACGCCGGGTGCGCCGGCAGAATACGTCGAAGAGAACAAGCCGGCGAAAAAGGACTAGTGCTTTTTCCGATTGAAGGTGATCGGAGAAAATCCCTAATCGTTTGTTTTGTTGAGCAACATTCGACCAAAAGAGCAGACTGGTCGGATGTTGCTCTAGTTCAGCCGGGACCGAAGTTCATCGATCGCCGCACGGGTACGCAGTGCTGCGTCCCCCTGCGGCACCAAATCAAGGAAGCGCTCATAGCAGCGCACCGCGGCGCCGACATGCTCCAGTTGCTGGTTGATCAGTGCCGCCTCCCGCCACAGCATTGCTCCGTCCGGGGCTATGCGCAGCATATCCTCGATACAGGTCAGAGCCCCCAGCGTGTCGCCATTTGCTAAGCGGCGACCTTTAATGTTGTTTTGCAGCCGTAGCAGCACGCTCCTGCTGGACATAGGCTGCAAGACGCCCGGGCGAAGTTCGGCATCTGCACCTTCTATCCGCTTCAGCAATGCCCGCATGTCACGGGCGGCCAGCGGCACCCCCCCGGCAAACACGTCAACCACCGCTTGTTGCTGCTCTGGCGAGCGGTTACGGCGTTTGGCGCTCTGGCCTTCAAGCGCCAAAAGGAAATGGCCAGGGAAATCCACGCCGTGCGCGCCCCAGCCAATCGCACGGGTGCAGTGCAGCCATAAGATGCCCAGCGCCACCGGTAGGCCACGCCGGCGCTCGATCACCTGGATAAGGTTGGCATTGGCGGCGCTGTCATAGTTTTCCGTGTCACCGGCATAGCCATAATGCCCGGTAATCAACTGCGCCAACGCACCGGCACGCGCTGGCAGGTCCGCGCTCGGTAAGTCGTCTGCGAGGCTCACGGCACGTCGCGCAAGCTCGCTGAGATGATCCATCGCGGCATGCCAATCCATGTCTGGCATGTCGATACGCGCCAGTTGGATTGCAGCGCCGGCGAGGTCGATCTCCACGTCCGGCAACTGTCCGATGGCGTCCAACGCGTCTCGCGGATTGATCATGCTCGGGTCCATCCCATGAAGCGTCGAAGAATGGGAGCGAGTTGGCTGCCGCGCAACCGCTGGCCTGAGCAGACTTCTATGAGTCTGCGCACAGATGACAGTCTGAGCGGGGTTGCGTGGACTGGATTTGCCGCCATTTATCTGAGTCCCAGGCCACGCAACCCTGCTTAGGCACTACTCGGCCGCGGGCACGTAAAGCGCTGCGCCGCCCTCCATGAACTCGGCGCTTTTCGCCTCCATGCCGGCCATCCGCTCAGCATCGGCCCGGATATCCTGGCTGATTTTCATCGAGCAGAACTTCGGGCCGCACATCGAGCAAAAATGCGCGACCTTGTGCGCGTCCTTCGGCAGGGTCTCGTCGTGATACTTGCGCGCGGTGTCTGGATCGAGCCCCAGATTGAACTGGTCCTCCCAACGGAAGTCGAAGCGGGCCCGGCTGATGGCGTCATCGCGAAGCTTGGCCGCGGGATGGCCCTTAGCGAGGTCGGCCGCATGGGCTGCGATCCGGTAGGTAATAACGCCGGTCTTCACGTCGTCCCGGTTGGGCAGGCCCAAATGCTCCTTCGGCGTCACGTAGCAGAGCATCGCCGTGCCGAACCAGCCGATCATCGCCGCACCGATCGCCGAGGTAATGTGGTCGTAGCCCGGCGCGATGTCCGTGGTGAGCGGTCCCAGCGTGTAGAACGGCGCCTCGCCGCACTCGCGCAGCTGCTTTTCCATGTTGACCTTGATCTTGTGCATCGGCACGTGGCCGGGGCCCTCGATCATCACCTGGCAGCCCTTCGCCCAGGCCACCTGCGTCAGCTCGCCCAACGTTTCCAGCTCGGCGAACTGCGCGGCGTCGTTGGCGTCATCGTTGCAGCCAGGGCGCAGGCCGTCGCCCAGCGAGAAGCTCACGTCATACTTGCGCATGATGTCGCAAATCTCGCCGAAGCGCTCGTAGAGGAAGCTCTCCTTGTGGTGCGCCAGGCACCAGCGCGCCATGATGCTGCCGCCGCGGGAGACGATGCCGGTGGTGCGCTTCGCCGTCAGCGGCACATGTGCCAGGCGGACGCCGGCGTGGATGGTGAAGTAGTCCACGCCCTGCTCGGCCTGCTCGATCAGGGTGTCGCGGAACACCTCCCAGTCCAGCTTGTCGGCATCGCCGCCCACCTTCTCCAGTGCCTGATACAGCGGCACCGTGCCGATGGGGACCGGCGAGTTGCGGAGGATCCAGCCGCGGATGTTGTGGATGTTGCGCCCGGTGGATAGGTCCATGACCGTGTCGCCGCCCCAGCGTATGGCCCAAACCAGCTTCTCTACTTCCTCCGCGGCGCCCGAGGTTACGGCGGAGTTGCCGATGTTGGCGTTGATCTTGACCAGGAAGTTGCGGCCGATGATCACCGGCTCGAGCTCCGGATGGTTGATGTTCGCCGGGATGATGGCCCGGCCGCGGGCGATCTCGCTGCGGACGAACTCGGGCGTCACGAAGGCCGGGAGCTCGGCGCCGAAGCTCTCGCCGTCGGCGATGCGATCCTCGGCTTCGGACAGGGCGGCGGCGCGGCCCAGGTTCTCGCGGTGGGCGACGTAGATCATCTCCTCGGTGATCACGCCGGCCCGGGCAAACTCATACTGGGTGACCATCTGGCCGTCGCGGCCCTCCAGCAACGTCTGCGAGGCTGGGCAGGCCGGAACCAGGCGATCCTCGGGCACGAAGCCGTTATCCTCGGGCTTCACCGCGCGGGCGGTCGCGGGTGCGAAACCGCGCTTGGCGAGCCAGGATGCGCGGACCTGCGGCAGACCGGCAGCGAGGTCGATGCTGGCATTGCTCTCGGTATAGGGGCCGGAGCAGTCGTAAAGCCGCACTGGATCCTCGTTAGCCGATGGATCCAGCACGATTTCCCGGAACGGCACCAGGATATCCGGGTGGCCCACTGGACTGGAATACACCTTCCGGGAGCCGGTGACGGGTCCAGTTGTTACGGCACTCGGCTTCTGTTGATACGTCATCGTCGCCTCCCAGGAGGGACATGACGGCGAGGTCGGGAATGGCGTGACTGTTCCCGTCCCTACGCCGGCATGACCCGGATCAGGTTACTCAGGGTCACCGCGTTGCCCTTAATGGGCCGGCGGACTCTCAGCCCTGTAGCAGGGCTCCCCTCGGTTGAGCGAAATTCAGCCGAGACGCCGAGCGTGTCAAGCCTTGACCAGCATGGCGCCGAGCGGGCAGCCGCCAAACAAGTGAACGTGTAAATGCGGCACCTCCTGGCCCGAATGCACCCCCATGTTGGACAGCACGCGATAGCCCGGCTGTTCTAGTCCCAGTTCCTGCGCGACCTTGCCCACGGCGCGGAAAAATCCGGCGATCTCAGCGTCGGACGCGGTCGCCACGAAATCGGCCAACGCGACATACCGTCCGCGCGGGATGACCAGGACGTGCACCGGCGCCTGCGGGGCGATGTCATGAAACGCCACCGCCCATTCGTCCTCATAGACCCGGTGAGAGGGGATTTCGTTGCGCAGGATGCGGGCGAAGATGTTCTGATCGTCATAGGGCCCCTGGCCGCTCACCGGCATCGTCGTCCTCCGTCAAACCGCCGCGGTCCCGCCACGTTTCAGAAGCATAGGCTATCGGCGTGAGGTGTGTCACGATCGGTTGGGAGGAACGTGCAATGCGGTTGGCATGGTTGATGGGGCTGGCGAGCTGCCTGGCATTGCCGGCCTGCGCGCCTGATCCAAGCAATTACTATGGCAACGTACAATCGAGCTACGACGGCTATGCCCAGCCTGGATACGCTCAGCCGGGCTACGTTTCTCCGGGCTATTCTCAGCCCAGCTATCTTGTCCCGGATTATGGACCGGCATATGTCCAGCCTTACGGCTACTCGGGACCGATTGGGCCAGGATATGGGTACGGCTATGGCGGCGGCCGCGAGTTTCGCAACCGTGAGTTCCGGGATCGCGAGTTTCGCCGTGAATTCCAAGATCGTGACAATCGAGACCGCCAATTCCGGGGCGATCAAGAGCGGTTCAACCGGGATCGCGGCGATCGTGAGCGCTTCGAGCGCAGCCGGGCTTTGGAGCAACGCCGTGCGCCGGAGCCGCCGCCGCCACAGCGTCCGCCGCCCTTGGGTCAAACTCCGCCCGTGCAGGGGGGACTTTTCCCCGGCGTGCCGCGCCCAATGCCACGTTAAGTGTAATATTCAACAAGACTGCGGCGGTTCCGCTTCCGTCGCAGCCCTGCTAAGTCCCAGCATATTGTTTGCAAGGACGCGCTGAATGAAGCCTACCGACTACGCCCGGGTCGAGACCTACCTCCGTCGCACGCTCGGGTCCGACCGCATTCATGTCGAGGTGCCGAAACGCAAAGGCGCATCGGTTGAGGTCACGGTTGACAAGGAATTTCTCGGCACGCTGCACCGTGACGAGGAGGATGGCGAGGTGTCGTTCTCGCTGCATATCACCATCCTCGACGAAGACCTGCCGCCGCCGACGCTTCCGGTCGGGAAGCGTTAAGTCACAGAGGTCAAGCCCGGCCCTCGAAGAATTTCGCGATCTTGGCCATGAAGCCTTCGCTTTCAGGACTGCCCCTCGCGTGCTCCTTGGCTTCTGATTCGAACTCTTCAAGCAACTCCCGCTGGCGTTTCGTCAGATGCTGGGGCGTTTCGACGGCAACCTGAACATACATGTCGCCACGGGACGCGCTGCGCAGCACCGAGAAACCCTTGGCGCGCAGACGAAACTGGTCCCCGGTCTGCGTGCCCGCCGGAATCTTTACCTTGGCCCGGCTGCCATCGATCGCCGGTACCTCAACATCGCCGCCTAATGCCGCCTGGGTCATCGGCAACGGAACCCGGCAATAAATGTTGGCGCCGTCACGCTGGAAAATCTCGTGCGGCCGGATCGCGACATGGACGTAAAGGTCGCCCGCCGGCGCGCCTGACGCACCTGCCTCACCCTCTCCGGTCAGCCGAATGCGGGTGCCGTCCTCAACGCCTGCCGGGATGGACACCTGCAGTGTGCGCTCCCGCTGCACCGTGCCGGCGCCACCACAGACCTTGCAAGGATTCTTGATCACGCGCCCGGCGCCGCCGCAGGTCGGGCAGGTGCGCTCAATCAGGAAAAATCCCTGCTGCGCCCGCACCTTGCCGGTGCCGCCACAGGTCGAGCAGGTATCCGCCTGACGCTCCTTGCTCTCCGACCCTGTGCCCTTGCAGTTGTCGCACTGCACGCGGGTGGGCACGCGAAGCTGCGATTTTGTGCCAGTAAAGGCCTCGGCCAAATCGATCTCGACTTGCGTCCGCAGGTCGGCGCCGGCCCGGGCGCGGGCATTGCCGCGGCGGCCGGTCATCTCGCCGAACATCTGGTCGAAGATGTCGCCGAGCCCGGCGCCATCCTGGAAGTTGAAGCCGCCGCCGAAGCCGCCAGCGCCAGGTCCGCCGCCCTGCTCGAAGGCCGCGTGGCCGAATCGGTCATAAGCGCCGCGCTTTTGATCGTCCTTCAGCACGTCATACGCCTCGTTCAGTTCCTTGAACTTGGCCTCGGCCTGCTTGTCATTCGGGTTGCGGTCGGGATGGTACTGCATCGCAAGCTTGCGATAGGCCTTCTTCATCTCCTCAGCACCAGCCTCCCGGCCAACCCCGAGCGTCGTGTAGTAATCCTGCTTCGCTGCCACTTCAGCCCTCATCTCCCCGCCAGATCAGCGCGGTATAGCGAAAACGGAAAAGGCGCCCGCCTCGATCGAGCGCGGACGCCTTCCCTACGTTCAGACCCCGGCTAGACTACGAGGCCTTCTTCTTCTTTTCGTCCACTTCCTCGAACTCGGCATCAACGACTTTCTCGTCCTGGGCCGACGAACCTGCTGCACCAGCCGCCTCGCTCGCGGCCGTTGCTTCGGACTGGGCCTTGTACATCGCCTCGCCCATCTTCATCGCCACCTGGGTCAAACGCTCGTTCGCCTGTTTCAGCGCCTCCGCATCTTCACCTTCCAGCGCGGTTTTCGCAGCCGCAACTGCCGCCTCGGCCTCGGTCTTCGAGTCTGCCGGCACCTTGTCGCCGCTTTCCTTCAAGGTCTTCTCGACCTGATGGACCATCGCCTCGGTCTGGTTCCGCGCCTCGACCTGCTCGCGCCGCTTCTTATCGGCGTCGGCGTTGGCCTGGGCCTCCTTCACCATCTTCTGGATGTCGGCGTCCGACAGCCCGCCGCTGGCCTGGATGCGGATCTGCTGTTCCTTGCCGGTCGCCTTGTCCTTCGCTTGCACCGAGACGATGCCGTTCGCGTCGATGTCGAACGTCACCTCAATCTGCGGCACGCCGCGCGGGGCCGCCGGGATGCCCATCAGGTCGAACTGGCCCAGCAGCTTGTTGTCGGAAGCCATTTCCCGCTCGCCCTGGAAGCACTTGATCGTCACGGCGCCCTGGTTATCGTCGGCGGTCGAGAACACCTGGCTCTTCTTGGTCGGGATCGTGGTGTTGCGGTCGATCAGCCGGGTGAACACGCCGCCCAGCGTTTCGATGCCGAGGGACAGCGGGGTCACGTCGAGCAGCAGCACGTCCTTCACGTCGCCTTTCAGCACCGCACCCTGTACGGCGGCGCCGATGGCCACGACCTCGTCCGGGTTGACGTTGCGGGCGGGCTCGCGGCCGAAGAACTGCTTGACGACCTCAATCACCTTCGGCATCCGCGTCATGCCGCCGACGAGGATCACCTCCTGGATTTCGCCCGCCGTTACGCCGGCGTCCTTCAGCGCGGCGCGGCACGGCGCCAGCGTGCGCTCGATCAGGTCATCGACCAGGCTTTCAAGCTTTGCCCGCGACAGCTTCATTACCAAATGCTTCGGCCCACTGGCGTCGGCGGTGATGAACGGCAGGTTGATCTCGGTCTCCTTGCTGGAAGACAGCTCGATCTTTGCCTTCTCCGCCGCCTCCTTCAGCCGCTGCAGCGCGAGCTTGTCGTTGCGCAGGTTGATGCCCTGCTCGCGCTTGAACTCGTCTGCGAGGTAGCCGATCACGCGGTTGTCGAAGTCCTCGCCGCCCAGGAACGTGTCGCCGTTCGTGCTCTTTACCTCGAACACGCCATCGCCGATTTCCAGCACCGAGACGTCGAAGGTGCCGCCGCCGAGGTCATAGACCGCGATCGTGCCGCCCTGCTTCTTGTCCATGCCATAGGCGAGCGCCGCCGCCGTCGGCTCGTTGATGATGCGCAGCACCTCAAGTCCGGCGATGCGACCCGCGTCCTTGGTCGCCTGACGCTGCGCGTCGTTGAAATACGCCGGCACCGTAATGACGGCCTGCGTCACCTTCTCGCCGAGATAGGCCTCGGCGGTCTCCTTCATCTTGCCGAGCACGAAGGCGCTGACCTGGCTCGGCGAATACTTCTCGCTGCGTGCCTCGACCCAGGCGTCACCGTTGTCGCCCCGGACGATGGTATAGGGGACCATCGCCTTGTCCTTCTCCACCAACGGATCCTCGAACCGGCGGCCGATCAGGCGCTTCACGGCATAGAGGGTGTTGGTCGGGTTGGTGACGGCCTGGCGCTTGGCACTCTGGCCAACCAGCCGCTCACCACTGTCGCTGAAGGCGACCATGCTGGGCGTGGTGCGCGCGCCCTCGCTGTTCTCGATGACTCGGACGTCCGCGCCCGTGCTGCCCTCCATGATGGCGACGCACGAGTTGGTGGTCCCGAGGTCGATGCCGATGACCTTGCTCATTGATATTCCTTTCTCAGCAGCCGCGTGTGGCCCGAAGCACCAGACGCCGCCCTACGGTTGTAACGAAGTGGATGTATTCAGCGTATGCCCACCGGACAAGGCCCGGCGATGCACAACACGTCAGCTGCCTACGCGGCCTCGGTGCCGGACCCTGACATGCCGGGCGCCGATTTGGCGACCACGACCATCGCCGGGCGCAATAGACGGCCATTCAGCGTCCATGCCGCGGTCCAAGCCTGGATCACCGTGCCGTCGGGGTGATCTGGCGACGGCTGCTCCGCCATGGCCTGGTGCAGGTTGGCGTCAAAGGGCTGTCCGGTCGGGTCGATGCGCTGGATGCCGTTGCGCTCCAAAATGGTAACGAAGCTGCGCTCAACGCCCTCGAAGCCGTCACGCAGCTTGGTGACGATCGCCGGCTCCTCCGCGGTCTGCGCGGGCAGATTGGACAGGCCGCGGCGGAGGTTCTCGGCCGCTTCCACCACGTCGGCCGCGAACTTCTGCACGGCGTATTGGCGTGTGTCGTCCACGTCGCGCTTGGCACGGGCACGCACGTTGGCCATCTCGGCCTCCGCCCGGATCCAGCGGTCGCGCATATCGTCGCGCTCGGCCGTCAACCGGGCTATTTCGGTTTCATGGTCCGGCTGGGCGTGCAGGCCGTCCTCATGGGGCCCAGCGGCTGGTTCGGCGGCATGGGCCCGGGCGTCGTCCTGCAAAGCGGGATCCTCATCAGCGGGCATGGTGGGTTCGGTGCTCATAACTGCTCAGGTAGGGCAGGGTGGGCCGCCGGACAAGCGTCAGCGCTAGTTTACCAGTTGGGTCAGCAACGAATCGAGCCGCAGCCGGCCTTCGGCCGTGGCCGTCAGCCGCTGGTTTCCATAGGTCAGGTAGCCCGCCTCCAGCGCCTGATCTAGCACGCCAGCGTCGAGCGACGCCTCCAGCGTCATTCCGGTGCGTTCGGCAAAACGTGCGGCGTCGATGCCCTCGGTGAGGCGCAAACCCATCAGCAGCATCTCGCGGGCGCGGTCCCGCGGCGCGATGCGCTCCTCGGCGGTGCTGCCGTGACCCTGCCGCTCCACGCGGTCCGCCCAGGGTTCCGGCGCGCGGTGCCGCCTTGTCGCAATAAGCTCTCCATTGAGCGTCACCCGGCCATGCGCACCCGGCCCGATGCCCGCATAGTCGGCATAGCGCCAGTAGGCGAGGTTGTGCCGGCTCTCGGCACCAGGACGGGCAAGGTTGGACACCTCGTATGGGAGCAATCCATGCACGGCGCAGGCATCGGCGGTGGCGACATACAGCTTCGCCGCCAGCTCGTCGTCCGGCAGCACCAACTCGCCCCGGCGGTGCAGCGCCTCGAAGCCGGTGCCGGGCTCGATGGTGAGCTGATAGAGCGAGAGGTGGTCGGCGCACAGCGTCAGCGCCTGGTCCAGCTCGGCCTGCCAAGCCGCGACGGACTGGCCGGGCCGGGCGTAGATCAGGTCGAACGACACACGCGGGAAGGTGGCGCGCGCACTTTCCAACGCCTTGATGGCCTGTGGCCCCGAGTGCTCACGGCCCAGCAGACGGAGCGCGTCCTCATTCAGGCTTTGGATGCCGAGCGAGGCGCGGTTCACCCCGGCGTCGCGGAAGGCGGCGAGCTTTCCGAGCTCCACGCTGGTTGGGTTGGCCTCCAGCGTGATCTCAAGCTCTGGAAGCGGATCAAACAGGCGGGTGGCGTCGGCGATCAGCTCGGCGACGATCGCCGGGTCCATGAGGCTCGGAGTGCCACCGCCGAAGAAGATCGAGGCGAGCGGGCGACGGCCGAGCCGCGCGGCCTCCCACGCCAGTTCAGCCCGCAGCGCGCTGGCGAACCGGGCCTGAGGGATACGCTCGCGGACGTGGCTGTTGAAGTCGCAATAGGGGCACTTGGCCAGGCAGAACGGCCAGTGGATATAGAGGGCGATCGGCTCCATCTTTACGTCTATTGCAACAGACCCATGGCCCTGCGCACGGCGAGGGTGGCGCCGACCACCGCACCGCCGGCAATCAGGACCGCGGCGATCGCCTGCCATGGCACCACGGCGCGATCCCGCAGCAGCTTCATCTGTTCAACGGTCGTCTTGTCGCGCTCGGCACCGAGCTTCTCACGCTCGATGCTGAGTTTTTCGCGCTCGACATTCAGCTTATCGCGCTCCGCATTCAGCTTACCCGCCGCGATTCGCAGCTTGGCCGCCTCCTCGATCGCCAGATCAATCCGCGCGATCTGCTCACGGAGGTTCAAGGTGCCTGGGATTGTCTGGTCGCTCATGGGCTGATCCCCTTGCTGAGTTGATGCCCTGTTGCGGCCATATGGTATCGATGTAGCGATCCTAAATCAGGTAGAGCGAAAACAGCTCAGCAGCACCTGCGCCATGGCCCGGGCGCGATGGCTGGTCGCGTGCTTATGCGCCGGGTCCATCTCGCCATAGGTCTCGGTCTCCCCCAGCGGCACGAAGATCGGGTCGTAGCCGAAGCCATGCGCGCCGCGTGGCGGCCAGACGACGGTGCCTTCGACCCGGCCCAGGAACGTCGCCGTCTCGCCGTCCGGCCAGGCCATGCATAGCGCGCAGGTGAACCAGGCACGGTCATCGGCGCTCCCGGCCATCTCGCGATGCACCCGTTCCATCGCGACGGCGAAATCCCCTTGCGGCCCGGCCCAGCGGGCGGACACGACGCCAGGTGCGCCGTCCAGCGCCGCCGCCGAAAATCCCGAGTCGTCCGCCAATGCCGGCAGCCCGGCTCCGCTCGCCGCCGCCAGAGCCTTCAGCCGCGCGTTCCCGGCGAAGTCTGGCGCGTCCTCCTCGGGCTCCGGCAGGCCGAGCGCCCCGGCGGCCACGACCTCCATCCCGTGCGGCTGCAGCAGCACGGCCAGCTCGCGGACCTTGCCGGGGTTGTGGGTGGCCAGAACCAGGCGCTCGCCGGGGGACAGGCGGCGCATCAGGCGAGCGCTGCCCGCTGCAGCTCATACAGCCGCGCTGTGCCCTGCTTGGCGAGCTGCATCAACTGCGAGAACTGCTCCTCGGAGAACGGCGCCTTTTCCGCCGTACCTGGATCTCGACGATGCCTCCGCCCTCCGTCAGCACGAAGTTGGCGTCGGCCTCGGCATTGCTGTCCTCGGCGTAGTCGAGGTCCAGCACCGCCGCGCCGTCCACCAAGCCGCAGCTCACCGCGGCGACCTGACCGGACATCGGCGACTTGGCGATGACGCGGTTGCGCTCCAGATGGCGGAAGGCGAGGCTCAACGCCACCCAGGCCCCGGTGATGCTGGCGCAGCGCGTGCCGCCATCGGCGTTCAGCACGTCGCAGTCGAGCGTGATGCTGCACTCGCCCATCGCCGAGCGGTCCACCACGGCGCGCAGGCTGCGGCCGATCAGACGCTGAATTTCCTGGGTGCGTCCGGACTGCTTGCCGCGCGCCGCCTCGCGGTCGCCGCGCGTGTGGGTGGCACGCGGCAGCATGCCGTACTCGGCGGTGACCCAGCCCAGCCCGGTGCCGCGCAGAAAGCCCGGGACCCGGCCCTCGACGCTCGCGGTGCACAGCACCTCGGTCCCGCCCATGCGGATCAGGCACGACCCCTCGGCATGGTGTGCGAAGCCCGTGGTAAAGGAAACGTCTCGTAATGAGTCGGCGGCGCGGCCGGATGGGCGCATGATGCTGTCCTGATCGTTGGCCCGTCCCTATATCCTAACATGAGAGCGTTTGGCAGGGAGCTTGGGACCGCAGCATGACGATCGGAGTGGGCATCATCGGCGCCGGCATCATGGGCGAGCGGCTGCTGCGCGCCGCGCTGGAGCATGCGGGCGATGTGGTGCACGTGACCGGCATTTGGGACCAGGCGCCGGCAGCGCTCGACCGAATCGCGGCACAACTGCCGGGCGTGCAGCGCGCAGCCTCGGCTGAGGCGGTGATCGAGGATGCCGACTGCGTCTATGTCGCGACGCCGCCCGCGAGCCACCTCGACTATGCCCGCGCGGCGATTGCGGCCGGGCGCGCGGTGTTCCTGGAGAAGCCGCTGGCGGTGGACCTCGCGGATGCGGACGCCTTCGCGAGAGGGTTGGGGGCAGCCCGGATCGCGGTCAACTTTCCCTTTGCGGCCTCCCCGGCGGTTGAGCGCCTGCATGGCTGGCTGCGGGACAACGTCGCCGGAGCGCCGCGCGGCTTCGCCATCGACGTCAGTTTTGCGAAGTGGCCCCGCCCGTGGCAGCAGGATGCGGCGTCATGGCTCGACGGCCCCGCCGAGGGCGGCTTCACGCGGGAGGTGGTGTCCCACTTCCTCTTCCTGTCCCGGCGCTTGCTGGGCCCGCTCTATCTAAAAACCAGTCAGGCCGAGTATGGCGCTGATGGCGGCACTGAGCGGCGGATCAGCGCGCGGCTGGATGCGGGCGGCCTGCCCGGGCGGTTGAGCGGCAGCGTCGGCGGCACGACGCAGGACGACCATAATACCTGGACCATCCAGGGCGTCGCCAATTTCCGGCTGCGCGATTGGTCGATTGCCGAGCGGCAGCGGCCTGACGGCACCTGGGTAACCGACCCGGACGCCCTGCCCAACGAACGCCTGCGCCCGCTGGTGCTGCGCCGCCAACTGCAGCAGGTCGCCTGTATGACCCGCGGCGAACCGCATCATCTAGCCACCGTCACCGAGGCATTCGACGTGCAGCAGGTCGTCGAGGCCATCCTGTTCGGGCGCGCCATGACCGGCGTGGCGGAGGGCGGATGAACGAGCGTCCGCCCCGCGCGCCGCCTGGCCTCGATCCGCGTTCCGCCGCGGTGTTGCGGGAGATCGTGGAGCAGTTTGTCGCCACCGGCGAGCCGGTCGGCAGCCGCACCCTGTCCCGCCGGCTGCCGATGGCGCTGTCCCCGGCCACGATCCGCAACGTGATGTCTGATTTGACCGACGCCGGGCTGCTGTTTGCGCCGCATACCAGCGCCGGACGGCTGCCGACCGAGCGCGGGCTGCGATTGTTCGTGGATGGACTGCTGCAGACCGGCAGCCTGCCGGAGGAGGAGCGTGAGGCGATCGGCCGGGCGCTGGAGGCGAGGGGCCGCAGCCTTGAGGACACGCTGGCGGAGGCGAGCACCATGCTGGCCGGCCTGGCCGGCGCTGCTGGGCTGGTGCTGGCGCCGAAATCGGACGGCGCGGTGCGGCACATCGAGTTCGTGCCGCTCGGTCCCGGCCGGGCCTTGGTGATCCTGGTGGCCGCGGACGGGCAGGTCGAGAACCGGGTGATCGAAATCCCGCCGGGCCTGCCGCCCTCCGCGCTGACCCAGGCGGCGAACTACCTGAATGCCCGGCTGTCGGGCCGTAGCCTTGCCGAGCTGCGCCGGGTCGTTGGCGCCGATATGGCGGAGGACCGCACACAGCTCGACGCGCTGACCACCAAGGTTGTAGAGGCGGGACTTGCGACCTGGACCGGCGAGGGCCGCGGCGGCGCATTGATCATCCGCGGCCAGGCGCGCCTGTTGTCGGAGGTCACCGGCATCGAGAGCCTCGCCGCCATCCAGACGCTGTTCGAGCGGCTGGAGCGGCAGGAAACCATGCTGCGCCTGCTGGAGCTGGCCGAGGCGTCGGACGGCGTGCGCATCTTCATCGGCGCGGAGAGCGGGCTGTTCGGCGGCACCGGCGTGTCGATGGTCGTGGCGCCAGCGAGGAATGGGGCCGACCGGATCGTCGGCGCCATCGGGGTGATCGGGCCCACGCGGATCAACTACGGCCGGATCATTCCCGTCGTGGACTACACGGCCCGGGCGATCGGCCGCCTGCTGGGATAGAGCGCTGCACTCTCGACATCACTTCTTTCTCGAATTGCTGATGCATCGCTGAACGATTTGGCAGGTGGTCCGTTCTGCTCCGGATAGAGTATGGTGGCGGCCCCGATTGATGCAAAAACCTGACCGCATCTGCCTGTTGCTCGTTGAAGACGACGTCCTGGTGCGTATGACCCTCGCAATGATGCTTGAGGACGAAGGCTTCAGCGTCGTCGAGGCAGCGACAGCGGCAGAGGCGCAGCAGCTGATGCAGGATGGTCTGGACGCGATGGTCGTGGTCACCGACGTGGACCTCGGCGCTGGGTCGAGCGGCACGGAGTTAGCCGATTGGCTGCGTGGCCAGCGGCCAGACCTCGCGATCATCTTCATCACCGGGCGCACCGCGTCGCTGGCCGGGCGGCGGCTCAATTTACGGGAGGCGATACTGCCCAAACCGTTCGAGGGCAGCGAGCTGTCCGAGTTGGTGCGAAAGATGATCCCGTAATGATCGGGCTGCAACCTCGGTGCGGCATCGGCGTTTGGGCTGCAATAGCGCTAAGAAAAGGAGGAGCAGCTATGAACAAGGCCCAACGAGGACTGATTGCCGGGCTCGCATTCGCCCTTTCCGGCGTCCCTGCGATCGCGCAGACAACGACGGCCCCGACAGCAGGCGGCCCGACAGTTCCAGGCACGACGACAAACACGCCGATGCAGCGGAGCCAAGACAACACGACGACGGCGTCGCCGCCATCTGTAACGACGTCCAACGCAAACAAGAAGACCGCGGCGGCGCCGGTGAAGGGTGCCAACAGCTTTACGATGAACGAGGCGCGGCGGCGGATTGAGGCGGGCGGCTTTTCCCAGGTGTCTGGCTTGAAGAAGGATAGCGATGGGATTTGGCGGGGCAAAGGGATGCGCGATGGCGCCGCGGTGCCTGTCTATTGCGACTATCAGGGCAACGTCGGCGCATCGTCCTAAAGCTTTTTTCGATCGAATAATGCCCAAGACACCGCCAACCATACACAGGAGTCAATTTATGCGTACGATCGCACATACCTATTCGAGCTACTCCGAAGCTTCCAATGTCGTCAGCGCATTGGAGAGCGCTGGCATCCCGCATAGCGACATCAGCATCGTCTCCGGCGATAAGGCGGTTGGATCTGCCGGGGATGGCACTGCGACCGGTATGACGAGCGGCGATCCCGCGCAGGGTGCCAGCACGGGCGCTGGCACGGGTGCGACGCTCGGCACGGTGCTCGGCGGCGGCGCTGGTTTGCTCGCGGGCATTGGATCACTGGCAATTCCAGGTGTCGGTCCGATCATTGCGGCGGGTTGGTTGGTGGCGGCGCTGACCGGCGCAGGCGTTGGTGCAGCGGCTGGAGGTCTGGTCGGCTCGCTTACCGGTGCCGGTGTGAGTGAGGCGGACGCGCAGACCTATCAGCAGCACGTCAACGATGGTGGCACGTTGGTCACGGCCCGGGTCGATGACAGCCAGGCAGCGCAGGTCGAGCAGATGATGGCGTCCGCTACTCCGATGACGGGCAGCACGATGACGCGGCCCTCTAGCTATGCTGGCCCTGCTATGACTGGAGACACCACGACCGTCGTTGGCAGCAGCGGAACCAGGACCATTGAGAGTTCCGCAACGTCGGCTGAGACGACCGCTCAGCGCGACGTCGATGCGGGAATCACCCGCTAAATCAGCCCATTGATCAAGGCGGCTGCGCTAATGCGCGGCCGCCCAACTCTGCCCGATCCCGGTTTCGACAACCAGCGGTACCGAGATTTTTCCGGCACCCTCCATAACTCGCTTGGCAACCGCAGCAGTGGCTATGGCTTGGTCGTCGGTGGCCTCGAATAATAACTCATCGTGCACTTGCAGCAGCAAGCGAGCGCTCAGCCTAGCTTCCGATAGCGCGGCTGGGATGCGGACCATGGCACGCTTGATGATGTCGGCGGCGCCGCCCTGCAATGGCGCGTTGATGGCCTGACGCTCAGCATAAGCCCGGCGCTGTGCCATCTTGTCCGCGATCCCCGGCACCCAACACCGGCGGCCCGATAGGGTGAGTACGTAGCCAAACTGCCGCGCCTCCTCTTTGGTGCGATCCATGTAGGCGCGGATGCCGGGATAGCGTTCGAAATAGGCCTGGATATACAGCCGTGCTTCGCCGGCATCGATGCCGAGCTGACGTGCCAAGCCAAAGGCGCTGATACCGTAAATAATACCAAAGTTGATCGCTTTGGCCCGGCGCCGGGTTGCCGCGTCCATGCCGGCCATCGGGATGCCGAACACTTCCGACGCCGTGCGGGCGTGAATGTCCTGACCGCTTGCGAACGCCTCCTTGAGCGGTGCGATGTCCGCCGCGTGCGCCATCAACCGCAGCTCGATCTGCGAGTAGTCACAGCTCACCAAAGCGTGGCCGGGCTCGGCGACGAAAGCCCGGCGGATGCGGCTGCCCTCCTCCGTTCGGATCGGAATGTTCTGTAGGTTTGGGTCGGTGCTCGACAGGCGCCCAGTGCTGGTGATCGCCTGGGCAAAGCTGGTGTGGACGCGCCCGGTTTCCGGGTTGATCTGGCCGACCAGCGCCTCGGTATAGGTCGAGCGCAGCTTTGAAAGCTGCCGCCAGTCGATGATGCGGGCCGGCAGCTCGTGCCCTTGGTCCGCCAGGCCCTGCAGCACCGAGACGTCGGTGCCCCAGGCGCCGCTAGCGAGCCGCTTGCCGCCGGGCAGCTTCTGCTCATCGAACAGGATTTCGCCCAGCTGCTTGGCGCTGCCCAGGCTGAACGGACGGCCGGCCATGGCGTGGATTTCAGTCTCCATCACGCCCATGCGCACGGCGAAGTCGGCCGACATGCGGCGCAGCTCGACCTCGTCCACCTTCACGCCGGCCTGCTCCATGCGCATGAGCACGGGGATGAGCCGACGCTCCATCCGTTCATACAGCACCAAGCTTTGCGTCGTGCGCAGGCGCGGCCGGAGCGCGTGCCACAGGCGCAGCGTCACGTCCGCGTCCTCGGCCGCGTACGGCGTCACGCGGTCGAGCGGCACCAGCGCGAAAGGAATGCGCCCACGCCCGGTGCCGGTCACGCTGTCATAGGAAATGGGCTGGTGGCCCAGATGCATGACCGATAGCTCGTCCATGCCATGCCCGTGCGCGCCGGCCTCCATCGAGTAGGAGATCAGCATCGTGTCATCGACCGGCGCAATATCCGGCAACCCCGCCCGGTGCAGCACCAGCATGTCGTATTTCGCGTTGTGCAGCACCTTGAGCACTGACCGGTCGGCGAGCAGCGGGGCCAATGCAGCGAGCGCGTCCGCCGGCGCGAGCTGCTGCACCTCAGCCACGGGCTCCGGCGGCGGTGCGTCCAGCGTGCCCTGAGCCTTGGCTTCCGCCGCACGATGCCGCACTGGCACATAACAGGCTCGGCCCGGCGCGGTCGCCAACGAAAAACCCACCAGCTCAGCCCGCAGCGCGTCCAGACTGTCGGTCTCGGTATCAAGCCCGACGACGCCGGCGGTTTGCGCCTCGGCGATCCACGCCTGCAGCCGATCGAGCGTCGTCACGCACTCATAAGGGCCAAACGGCGGCTGCGTGGTCGCGTCCGGGAGCGGCGTCTCCTGCGGCGGCGCAGCCGGGCCCTCAATGCCGAGCTTCGACACCATGCTCCGGAACCCCTGGGCGAGCAGCCAGGCAACCAGGGTCTCGCGGTGCGGCTCCCTGGCGCGCAGGTCCTCGAGCGGCAGCGGCAGCGGCACGTCGCAGCACAATTCCACCAACTTGCGGCTGATCCGTGCGGCGTCCGCGTGCTGCAGCAGCATGTCGCGGCGTTTCGAGGGCTTCATGGCCTCGGCCGCCGCGAGCACGCCTTCGACGTCGCCGAACTCCTGAATGAGCTGGGATGCGGTCTTGGGACCGATGCCGGGCACGCCGGGCACGTTATCCACGCTGTCGCCCATCAGCGCCTGCACATCGACGACCTTGTTGGGCGGAACGCCGAACTTTTCCATGACCTCGGCCGGCCCGATCGGTTTCTGCTTGATCGGGTCCTGCATCACCACGCGGTCGCCGACGAGCTGCATCAGGTCCTTGTCCGACGAGACAATGGTGACCCGGCCGCCGACAGCCACCGCGGCGCGGGCATAGGATGCGATCAGGTCGTCGGCCTCCCATGTCGCGAGCTCCACGCCCGGCACACCGAACGCGGCGGTCGCGTCGCGCACCAGGGCGAACTGCGGCACGAGCTCGGGCGGCGGCTCGGGCCGCTGCGCTTTGTATTGGGCATACATGTCGTTGCGAAACGTGGTGCGCCCGGCGTCGAACACGACGGCGATGTGCGTGCCCTCATGGTTCTGCAGCAGGCGGGACAGCATGTTGCTGAAGCCGAACACCGCGTTGACCGGCGTGCCGTCCGCCCGTGACATCGGCGGCAGCGCATGGAAGGCGCGGAAGATGAACCCCGACCCGTCGATCAGGATCAGGTGCATGGGCACCGTGCCGGCAGACGTGTCGGGCAGGGGAGCTTCGGGCATCGGCTTAGTGATCGCTGTCGCCGGCGCCCTCGTTCAGCACGAAGATGCGCGAGCACCACGGGCAGAACGTCTGCTGCGCCACGATGCGCAGCCATACCCGAGGATGGCCGCCCGGGCCGTCGCCGCCGTCGCAGGCCACGACTCGGTCATCCACAT
This sequence comes from uncultured Alphaproteobacteria bacterium, assembly GCA_963850595.1. Taxonomy (GTDB): domain Bacteria; phylum Pseudomonadota; class Alphaproteobacteria; order Acetobacterales; family Acetobacteraceae; genus CAHJXG01. The sequence goes on from CAWKLS010000002.1 coordinate 1,343,628, forward strand.
GCAGGATTTCGGGCGCGCCGACCTCGGGATGCGGCGTGTTGGCGCCAAAGGGCATGTCAGGGCCAGGCATCGAACGGTCCTCGCATCGAATGGTACTCACTGGTCGGGGCTGCCGCGGGATGATACGCCTAGCGCCCGTGGTTTCAAATTCGGTAAAACTGTGCCGCCTTATGCTGGTCCTGCTGCTGTCCGGCTGCGCCGGGCTGCCGACCTATAACACGGTCCTGACGCCGCTGCCGCCCGCGCTGCTGCAGGCAGACGACGTATTCACCATGGCGGACGGCGCCCGCCTTCCGGTGCGGACCTGGCGCCCGGACGCGTCACCCCGCGCCGTCGTGCTGGCACTGCACGGCTTCAACGACAGCCGGGATGCCTGGGAGCTGTCGGGGCCTGAGTTCGCCGCCGCTGGCATCGCGGTCTTTGCGCCCGACCAGCGTGGCTTTGGCGCGGCACCCCAGCGCGGGTTCTGGCCCGGCGAGCCCGCCCTCGTCTCCGACGCAGCCGCCATGCTCCGAGTCCTAGGCTCGCGCTACCCCGGCGTTCCGGTATTCGCGATGGGGGAGAGCATGGGCGGCGCCGTGCTGATGACGCTCGCCGCCTCCGGCCATGCGCCTCCGGTCGCGGGCTGGATTTTGCTGGCCCCAGCGGTATGGGGCCGCGCGCAGATGGGCGTGGCGCTCAGCAGCGGGTTGTGGCTGGTGTCGAACGTCGCGCCGGGCCTGGGGGTGACCGGGGCGGAGGTGCCGATCCGCGTCATGGCCAGCGACAACCGCGCCGCCCTGCTGCGCCTGGCACGGGACCCGCTGACCATCCGCCGCACCCGCTTCGACGCGCTGCGCGGCCTGACCGACCTGATGGATGCGGCGCAGGCCGCGGCGCCTAGCCTGCCGGCCCGCACGCTGGCGCTGTATGGCGAGCGGGACACGCTGGTCCCAGCCGAGGCGACCGGACGCGCCTGGGAGGCGATGGCGCCCGGGGTGCGTCGCGGCCTGTATCGCAGCGGCTACCATTTGCTGATGCGCGACCATTCCCGCGGCATGGTGATTGGTGACGTGATTGCGTGGATCGGCGCGCCGGACGCTTGGCTGCCCTCGGGTGCGGACTTTGCAGCGGCGTCTTGGCGGAGCGCGCATCACTGAAGGCTTGGCGGCGCTGTCTTGGCGGGCTATGAGGGTGCGGCGGGACCCGTAGCTCAGCTGGATAGAGCGCTGCCCTCCGAAGGCAGAGGTCGCACGTTCGAAATCGTGTCGGGTCCGCCAATCTTTTTAATAATGCATGGGTCTACCCATCGGTGGCGTTCTACGGGGGCCCCTTGCGCCAGCATCCGGCCGCTAATCGTTCGTCTGGCAGCTTCGCTTAGATCGGCGCCACCACGCGGCGATACAGGTGCCAGGTGGCATGGCCCAGCACCGGCATGGCGACCGCGAGCCCAACGAACAACGGCAGGCTCCCAAGCAGCAGCACGGCGGCGACGATGAAGCCCCAGGCCAGCATCGTCACCGGGTTCTGAATGACGGCCCGGACTGAGGTTTGCACCGCGACCAGCGGGCTGACGTTGCGGTCCAGCAGCAGCGGGAACGACACGGCGGCGATCGTCAACACCAAAAGCGCGAACAGGAACCCGACCGCGTTGCCGATCAGCAGCAGCTCCCATGCATGTGGCGATGCCTGGATGGTCTCGATGAAATCGCCGACCGCAAGCGGCGCGTCGCCGCCGATCGTCAGCGCATAGATTGCCCTTGCGGTGCCGAGCCAGGCGGCGAGGATGACGAACAGCAGGCCCCCGAGCACGGCGACGGAGAACACGGCCGGATTGCGCAGCACATCGAACGCATTGAGCCATGAAACCGGCAGCCCCGCCTCGCGCCGGCGGCTGAGCTCATAGAGTCCGACCGCCAGCACCGGTCCGACGAGCGCGAACCCAGCGACAAGCGGAAAGGCCAGCGGCAGCAGGTTGTTGCCGACCGCAACCCGGGCCGCCACCAAGCCGATGATCGGATAAAGGATGCAGAGGAACACCAGTTGCGTGGGGATCGCGAGGAAGTCTCTCCAGCCCTCCGAAAGTGCTGCCTGCAGGTCCGCGAGACCGATCCGGCGCACCACTGGCCGAGGTGCCGCGACTTCGGGTTCAACCGTCGAAATCTCTGACATTGCATCCCTCCTTGTTGCCGCCTGCACTGCGTGCAGGGGAGGCCGGAGGCACGTGCCGATCCGGCCGTTAGGAAAGACGCTAACATGGCAATTTCCGCAAATGCACGCGCAACCAATGCAGGCACAAGCGTTATGCGGTGAGCGGTCGGTTCCGGGACTACTCCGCCGCCGCGAGCTGGGCCGGCGCCACGGGCGGCCTGGGATGCAGCCCGAGGCGCATCGCCAGCGACATCGCGTAGAACACTCCCTTGAACGCCAGCACGGGGATCACGGAGTTCCAGCTACCGCGCAGATTGCCGGCCAGCAGGCTGACGAGGCCGTCGCGCATCCGCAGCACATTCTTCGGACCCATAAACAGATGACGCAACGCCGGCGTGTTGATGCGGTAGATCAGCCAGCTGATGCGGTGCATGGCGTGCTTCACGTCGCGTTCGACCCGCCGTGCCTTCGCACGCCCGGCGGCGGGGTTGTCGAGCCAGGTGTCGGCGACATCAGCGCCCAGGTCGCCCGCGGTCATTGCCAGCAGCACGCCGCTGGAGAACACCGGATCCACGAAGCCGAACGCGTCGCCGATCAGCATGTAGCCCTCGCCCCAGGCGGCGGTGGAACGATAGGAGTAGTTGCCGGTGCTCGTCACCTCCGACAGCAGCTCGGCATGGCGCATCCGGGCGCTGACGGTGGGGCTGCCGTTGATGCGGTCCATGAACAGGTCGTGCGGGGTGCCACGGCGGCCCTTGAAGGCGGACTGGTCGCCGACGAAGCCGACGCTCATCACATCGTCGGGCAATGGGATCATCCAGAACCAGCCGTCCTCGGCCAGATGGACGGTAATATAGCCCTCAAGCTCGCCGCTGCGGCGCTCGACGTTGCGAAAATGCGCATAAAGGGCCGCGGTCGTGTTGTTCTTGTTGCTTTCCTTGGTGCGGAGCTTGCCCGCCAGGAAAGTGTCGCGGCCCGAAGCGTCCAGCACGAAGCGCGGCGCATAGCAGCGTGTCTCACCATCCGGCCCGGTCGCTGTCACCTGGGCGCGGCCACCCGGCGGGGCGAACTGCAGCTCGGTCACCCGGGTGTTTTCCTGGGTGCGCGCGCCGCGGGATTGGGCGGTGCGGAACAGCAGCTCGTCGAACTCGGCCCTTCGGATCTGCCAGCTATAGGTGTATTGCTTGTCGAGGCCGAGCGCGAAGGCGAAGTGCACGCTCTGCCCGGTGGCGTCGGAGACGAACTCGGCGCCGGGTTTGTGCACGCCGAGAGCGGCGACCTGTTCGCGCAGGCCGAGCCGGTCGAGCAGGGCCGTGTTGCGCGGCAGCAGCGACTCGCCGATGTGAAAGCGCGGGTGCTCGGCTTTTTCCAGCAGCACGACGTCTCGGCCACGCTCCGCCAGCAGCGCCGCCGCGGTCGAGCCGGCCGGACCGCCGCCGATGATCAGGATGTCGCAATCCTGCGTTGCGTCCGCCATGCCGAGCTCTCCTTTGTGTTTAAACTGTCCTGGCCGAGGTGGCTGGGTCAAGCCATTCCGCCGTTGATCGATACGCATTGCCCGGTAATGTAGCTGGCGCGATCGGAAGCGAGAAAGGCGACGAGGTCCGCCACCTCCTCCGGTCGGCCGGCACGCTTCATCGGCACGATGTCGGCGATGCGCTCCGTGGTCATGGCGGCGTCCACCGCCGGCGAGGCGATGACGCCGGGCGCCACCGCGTTCACCGTGATGCCGCGGCTCGCGACCTCGCGCGACAGCGACTTTACCGCGCCGATCAGCCCAGCCTTGGCGGCGGCGTAGTTCACCTGCCCGCGGTTGCCCATCAGCGCCGAAACCGAAGACACGGCGATGATACGGCCCCAGCGCGTCGCCATGATCGGCAGCAGCAACGGCCGGACCGCGTTGAAGAAGCCATTGAGCGACACGTCGAGCACGCTGTTCCACTGCGCGGCACTCATGCCCGCCATCGGCACGTCGGCGTGGGTGCCGGCGTTGTGCACCACCACCTGCGGCACGCCCCGCGCCAACAGGCCCAGCATCGCTGCCTCAGTCGCGGCAAAGTCCGCGAGGTCGCAGGATAATGCCTCGGCCGACCCGCCGGCGCTGCCGATCTCGGCGGCGAGCGCCTCGGCGCGCGCGAGGCTAGCGTGGGCGTGGATCACGACGTGCAGGCCCTGCGCCGCAAGGCTGCGGCAGATGGGCGCGCCGAGCGGGCTGGCGCCGCCGGTGACCAAAGCCCGCCTCATGCCGGAAGCACGATCGTGGCGCGTCCGGACAGCAGCGGCGTGCCGTCGGCGGCTTGGACTTCGAGCGCGTAGATGATGCCGGTCGCCTCCTGCCGCTCCAGCCGCGCAGCCACACGGAGGTCGCCGAACTCCGCCACGTCGAGCCGGTCAACCTGCAGCGCCACCGCGCGCAGCGCCGCGACATACCCGGTCCGCTGCGCCACCCCGCCCGCGGTCAGCGCACCATGCAGCGCCGCCGCCTGCAACGCGTACTCGAGGCCGCAGCACGCCGCCAACTGCCCGTCGCGCCGCAATGGGTTTGCGCCGTCCAAATGCGATCGCGCCCGGCACAGGATGCTGTCCGCGTCCCAAACCTCGACCCGGTCCAGCAGCACCATGACGCCAGCGTGCGGCACCAGTGTTGAGATATCGATTACGGCCGCACCAAGATATCGAGCCGCCCATCAAGATAGGCGACGGCGTGCTGATCCGCCGTCCCGAGCGCCAGCGTCTCCAGCAATCGCAACGACTGCGCGACGGGGTTGCCGGCCGCCAAGGCGTGCAGCGCCGAATTCCGCGGCGTCCATGCGCCCGGCTCTGGCGGTCGGGTGTCGTAGCCAACCCGGATCGTCGCCAGCGCCGAACCCATGCCCAGCGGCACCAGCACCAGTCCGACGCCAAACGCCGCCGTCGTCGGGCGCAGCGCCGCGAGCGGCACCGGCAGCGGATGGTCGTAGCAGCACAGCAGCACCGGCTCGCCATCCGCCGCGACGTCCGCCATCGCCTTCAGCAGCGACGCCGCCCAGGTCCAGTCATGGCAGCCCAGGCAGGTCGCCGGCTGCTGGCTGCCCATCGCGATCGACCAATACCCGGCGGCGGCGTTGTGCACCGAGTTGTGGAACGCGGTCGGCGACACCACGCGCTCATTGTCCGGCGCGGTCGCCAGCGCCTCCAGGATGCCGCCGACCACCACGCCGTCGCCGCTGCTGCTGCCGAACACGCTGCGTAGGTCGCCGGGTTGCAAGCCGGAGGCTAGTGCTGCCTCATGCGCGACGGCGAGCGCCAGGCGCACCACTGGACCGGTGCGGCGCCGCTCGGTCGAGGCCAAGATCGTGGGCGCCGGCGGCGGGGAGGGCCTGGGTTCGTAGGGCATGGCGCCGGCCAGGATGGGCTGGCTCGCGGCCCAGCCCTCCAGTCCCGGGCCCCAGATCGACACGCCCAGGATGTCTGCGGCCAACTCGCTCAATGCAGCATGCCGAGGACCAGGCTGCAGTTGATGCCGCCAAAGCCAAACGAGTTGCTGACCACATTGCGCACTGGGCGGTCGAGGGTGGCGGTCGCGACCTGGGCGCGGAAGGCCGGGTCGGGCGCGTCAATGCCGAGGCACCCGGCGACGAAGCCGCCCGCCATGCACTGCCCGGCGATTACCGCTTCGAGGATGCCGCAGGCGCCGAGGGTGTGGCCGGTCCAGCCCTTGGTGGAGCTGCAGGGCACGCCGTCGCCGAACAGGGACGCGACGGCCAAATCCTCCATTGCGTCGTTCGCCCGGGTGCCGGTGCCGTGCAGGTTGATCCAGTCGATGTCCTGCCGCGACAGCCCGGCCCGCCGCAGCGCCTGGCGCATCGCGCCGGCCGCGCCGACGCCCTCCGGATGCGGACTCGACATATGGTAGCCGTCGCTGGTGGCCCCCGCGCCCAGCAATGCCAGGCGCGGCGTCGTGCTGCCGTCCCGCCGGCGGGCATCGGCACGTTCCAGCAGGGCAAAGCCAGCCGCCTCGCCGATCGAGATGCCGGTGCGGTCGGCGCCGCAGGGCCGGCACGGGGTGGGGGACAGCAGCTCCAGCGCCGCGAAGCCGTGCAGGGTCATGCGGCACAGGCTGTCGGCCCCGCCCACGACCGCCGCGTCGCACACGCCGGTGCGGATGAGCTGCGCCGCGTCCATGAAACAGCGCGCGCTGGAGGCGCAGGCGGTGGAGATGACCAGCGCCGGGCCACGCAGCCCGAGCACGGCGCGGACGTAGCTGCCGAGCGAGAATAGGTCTTGAGTGTGATCGTAGTCGAACCCGGTCGGCAGCGGGCCGTCACCGTCGCGCCGGCGATAGGCGTCCTCGGCCGCGTTGACGCCGCTGGTGCTGGTGCCGAGCACGACGGCGATGCGCCCGGCGCCATACGCGGCGCAGGCCTCGGCCACGGCGTGGGCAAACCCGTCCGTGCGCAGCGCCATGTCGGCGAGCCGGTTGTTGCGGCATTCGAATCCGGCCATCGCAGGCGGCAGTGCATGCGCCTCGACCCCCGGCACGCGGCCGATCCATCCGCCGACGGCCGGGTCGAAGTCGTTGGGCTGCAGGCCGCTGGTCCGGCTCAGCAATGCGTCGCGGTGGGCCAGCGCGCCGCATCCCATGGCGCTTACGGCGGTGCTGGCGGTGAGGACCAAGGGCTCGGTCATGGTGGAAGGTCCTCAGAGGGTGCCTGGCCCGCGAACAGGAACGAGAACGCCATCGCCAGCAGCGCCCCTGCGGCGACCGTGACCCCAATGTCGCGCAAAACCGGTGTCTGGCAAGCCGCCAGCAGGCCGAACGTCAGCAGGGTCATGCCGTTGCAGGTCACCAAGGTGCGGAGCGTCCGGGCGCGCTCCTCCGCATCGAGCTGCCGGCGCGCGAAGAACAGCGCGTAGTCCAGGCCGACGCCGGCCACTAGCTGCAGCGCCACCAGATGGATCAGCGACAGCCGCACCCCGGCGGCCGTCAGCGCCGCCACCGTCACCAGCAACGCCGCGCCGACCGCGCCCAGCACGCGAAACACCCGGACGGAATCGCGCAGTCCGATCGCGAGGACTCCCAGAACCGCCAGGCCGCTCCAACCCAGCCAGCGCCAGGCGCGGGCGGTGTAGCCAGACAGGATGCCGCCGAGCTCCGCCCGCATATCGACATAGACGGCCCCACTTTGTCCCGCGAGAGCGGCGGCGAGGCGCGCGGGGTCGCGGACTCCGGCGAGGACGACCGGACCTTGCCAGGCGCCGTCCCTTTGGAACAGCAGCGGGTCCAAACGGGCGGCGATGGGGCTGCCGGCCATATCCTCGGGCCGCAACGGGGTCATGCCGCGCGTTGCGGCTACGGCGTCGAGGAATGGCTGGAAGGCATCGGGCCGGAACGGCAGGCCTTCGCGCGCCTGCTCGACGTTTGCGGCCAGCGTGGGAGCGTCCGGCAGTGCGGCAACGCGGGCGGCCTGCGTGGCAGTGCTGGGCAGCAGGCGGGCGGCGTACTCGGCGCCGGCGATCACGCCCTCGCTCCGCAGGCGGTCAAGCAGCGGCACCAAAGCCTCCTGCGCCACCAGCACGGCCTCCGGATTGCGCCCTCGCAGGATCAGGATCTGGCCGACATCGGGAGCGCCGAGCGCGCCGCGCAGCTCGGCGTCGAGCGCGCGGGAGGCTGCGGGCACCGGGCTGAGATTGGCGAGGTCGCCCTCCCAAGCGGGACCGCCGATCGCCAGCAGCCAGCCGGCGGCCGCGACGACGGGGACTAGGCCGAGCAGCCGTCCTCGCCGCAAACGCTCCACCCGCAGCAGCCAGGCCGGGTTGCCGGCGGCCACGGGCGCGAGATTGGCCGCGACCACCAGCCGGGGCAGCAGCCACCAAGTGGATGCCGCGGCCGTCGCCAGCCCGACGGCCGCGAATACGCCGAGCTGCGCCAGGCCTGGAAACCCCGACAATACCATGGCCGCCAGCCCAAGCGTCGCCGTCACCACCGCCAGGATGAACGCTGTCCCGATGCGGGCGCGGGTCGCGGCCGCGGGTTCGCCGCGCTTGCGGTGGCCGATCATCAGCACGGGATAATCCACCGACACGCCCAGCATGGTGGCGCCAAAGCCCAGCGCCACGCCGTGCACCGCGCCGAAGGCGGCCTGCACCGCGACGGCGGCCACGGCGACGCTGAACACCACGGGCGCCGCGATGGCCGCGATCACCAGAGGCGAGCGGAACCGCCACCACAGCAGCAGCAGGACCAGCGTCGTGGACACGAGGGCGATGCGGTGGACGTCGCCCTTGATGGCCCGCGCCGCGTCGCGTGCGAACACCGCCGGACCGGCGATCAGCAGGCGGGCTGGGCCGGGACCGGCGGCACGGAATGCGGCCTCGATCGCGGCGGTCGGGACCTCCTGCGCCGGCACGTCCATGCCGCCGGCCCGGGTGCGCGCCAGCAGCAGCGCCCGGTCGATGTCCGGCGCGAACCAGGCGCCGTCAATGGTGCGGACCTGGCTGGCGCCGATCCAGGTCTGGATCAGTGCCAGGAACGCGCCGGGCGGATCGGCGAGGCCGAACTGGATCGCGAGCGGCGCAGTGGAGGATCGGAGCTGACGCAGCAAGCCTTCCAGCCCACGGCGCAGCGCCGGCGTGTCAAAATTGGCCGGCGCCAGTAGATAGCGTTTGGCGAACAGGTCGGCCTGATCCGTCTCGGACAGCGCCGCCTGGCCGCCCGCAACCACGCTGAAAAGATCAGCCTCCCGCAGGCTCGCGGCCAGGGCGACGCTGATGCGGGCGAGGTCCGAAACCGGCGCGCCCTCAATCCCAATCAGAATGAGGCCGGTGGCGGAGCCGGCCCGTGCCTCCTGCATCACCAGCCGCGCGGCCTCAGTCCCGCCTTCCGGCAAAAAATCGGCCATGTCGGTGCGGACGGTGACGACGCTGAGCGCGGCCGCCAGCAGCAGTCCAGACGCCAGCAGCGCGCCGAGTATTGGGAAGGCGCGCCGGGTCAGGGGAGCGGCCTGATTTTCATCTGCTGCTCGTCGCCGTTTGCCTGCACCAGGCGCACCGTTGTGATCTCGGTCGCGTGGCCCGACACCTGCGCCCGCTGCAGCAGGCGGGCAGCGCGGGCATCGAGCGGCACGAGGTCCAGGGTCCACTCGCCAGTGTCCCCCGTGGCCGTCACGGTGAACGCCCGGCGCAGCGCCGCGAGATCACCGGCAAGCGGGCCACGGATGGCGTCCACCAGCGTGCGCAGTTCCGGGATGCCGCCGAGGTCCAGCACCCGCGGCGGCTCGTTGCCCTCGGTCAGCGTCAGGCGGCCGCCGTCCACCACCAGGCTCTCGGGCTGTGGCCAGTCGGTCGTCTTGGCGAGGTAGCCCGGGCGGCGATACAGTAGGTGCCCGGTGCTGAGCAGCGGCTGGTCCAGGGCGGCGAAGCGCCGGGTTTCCTGGAAGGTGGCCCGGCGCTCCGGCACTGCGGCCAGCCCCGCCATCAGCGCTGTCAGGTCGAGCGCCTCGGCCCCGTGCTCAAGACCGTGCGCCCGCTGCGTAGCGAGCAGCGGCAGCAGGCCCAGAAAGCATCGGCGCCTTAGCATCGGCAAACTCCCAGAACGGGAAAAAGTTGAACCAGTTAAACGGGTGCGCACGGCATCCGCGCTCCAGGGCCGCAGCGTAGCGGGCGACGTAGCCGTCGAGGTCGGCCGACCGGCTCGCGCGGCGCAGCAGGATACGGTCGGCAAACGGCTCGAACCGCACAAGGTAGCGTCGCGATCCCGTGCGGACGCCGTGGAACAGCACGACGGGGACGGCGAGGGTCGAGGCCAAGATGAACGGCCCCGACGGGAATGCGGCTGGGCTGCCGAAGAACGGCGCCAGCACCTCGCGGTGCCCGGACGGCGAGCGGTCCGCCAGGATGCCGACGATCTCGCCGCGCGCCACGCATTCATGCGCGCGGATCATGCTGGCGGTGTCGCCGATTTCCAGGATGCTGTCGCGGAGGTCCGGTGCCAGGCGGTCCAGCAGTGCCGTCAGCGCCCCGCCATTGCGGCGAAACATCAATGCCCAAACTGGCACTGGGCAGGTTTGAGCGACGGCGCGCAGCACCTCGAAACTGCCGAGATGGGCGCCGAGCAGGATGCAGCCGCGCCCGCTGGCGACGATCGCCGTCACGTGCTCCAGCCCCTCGGTGTCGATGCTGAAGTCGTGGGGCCGGCCGGCGGCCAGGAACACGCGGTCCAGCACGGCGCAGGCGAAAGTATGAAAGTGCCGCGCCACGTCGCGCAGGCGGACCGGACGGCCGAGCGCGCGGCGGAGATAGTCGCGTGAGGCGGCCCTCGCTTCGCTGGAAGTCGCCAGGAACCACGCCGTGACCGGCAGCAGCATGATGCGGCCCAGCGGCCATCCGGCGCGCAGCGTGCACCACAGCGCCGCACGCAGCAGCGTGTCGCTGCCGCGCTCCGGTTGCGCTGCCCAAGCGGCCTGCGTCATGGCCGGGCGCCGAGCACGACCGAGCCGCGCAGGACGTTCTGTCCATTGACGGCGCAGGCGAAGGCGACCCGGTCGTCGCCCTCGTCGCACGACACCTCGACGTCCTGGCCTGGCCGCACGGGCAGGGCGAACTTGACCGACGGCACGGCAATCACGGTGCGACCAGGCTGCTTGGCCAAAATCAGCGCGAAAGCCGCATCCAGCAGGACCACGCCGGGCACGACCGGCCGCCCGGGAAAGTGACCCGGCAGGCTCGGATGGTCGTCTGCGATGCAAAATCGGCCCACATGCTGCATCAGGCGGGCACGTCGTGCCGCGCCACCAGCGCCTGCAGCGCCTGCCGCGGCAGCTTGCCGAGCTCGTTGCGCGGCAATGCCTCCACGCAGATCACCCGGCGCGGCAAGAACAGCGGATCGACCAAGCCGCGCAGCTCGGCCAGGATGCTGCAGGGGCTGCGGCTGGGCGCGACGACGACCGCCGTCAGCCGTGCGGTGACACGCTGCTCCAAGTCGTCCGGCACCAGGAATGCGCCGTCCGCCACGCCGTCCAGCTCCGTCAGGATGCGGTTCAGCCCGGACAGCGAGGCGCGGCGGCCGCCGAGCTTCACGAGGTCGGTCCGGCGGCCCAGCAACCGGAAGTGCCGCGGGTCCAGCGCCTCGATGCGGTCGGCGAGCTCGACCGGTGCGGCCCATGGTGCCGAGACCATCGTCGCTTCGGCGGCCTGCTGCATCACGACGCCAGGGTAGGTGGTCCAGGCATCCCCATCCAGCGTGCGTCGGCTGGCGATCGAGCCGACCTCGGTTGCGCCGAAGATCTCCAGCACCGGCGCCTGCCAGCGCTGCTCCGCCTCGGTGGCGAGGGCGCTTTCCAAGGGCGCCGTGGCGGAGATCGCGGCCCGCAGCGACGGCAGGCCGCCGCCGGCGTGCAGCAGAGCGCGGATTTGCAGCGGCGTGGTGACCAGAATACGCGGGGCAGGAACCGCGGCGAGGGCAGCGTGCACATCGCTGGGATAGAAGGCCGGGCCGCACCGGCTCGCGGCGGGGGCGTGCAGCGGCAGCAGCAGGGTAAGCTCGAAGCCGTACATGTGCTGGGGCGGCACGGTGCCGATGATCGTGCAGGGGTCGGCCGCGTCCAGCGCGAACTGCTCGGCGGCGGCGCGGCTGCGGGCGACCAGCGCGCCCCATAGCTTGGGATGCGCGACCGGCGCTCCGGTGCTGCCGGAGGTGAACACGATCGCGGCGAGTTGGTTGGCGGGAATGCTTGGTATCGGCGCTGCGATGGTGGGCGTCTTCGCGTTGGGGCGCACGGGACAGATGGGCAGCGGACCGGCTTCAGGGATATCCATCGCAGCAAAGGCGCCGGGGAAGCGCTCCGCCAGCGCCGACAGGCCAGGGCGCGAGTGATCGCCGGTCAAAAGGCACACTTGGCGCCGCAGCAGCGCGGCTGCGAAGGCGACCGCGAAGGCGTAGCGGTCCCGGCATAGATTGACCATGTGCACCGCGTCCGGCAACGCCTCCGCCAATTGCAGCGCATCCTGCAGGAACGCGGCCGCGGTGACCGGCCGACTCCGGTGGTAAAATAAGACGGCGTCCGGCGGCCGGCCGATCAACGGCTCCAGATACGGCGGCTCCGGCTCAGGTGATCCCGGCGCGCTGCCCATGCCTATCGGGTCCGATGCGCCTCAATATGGCTGGTTAAACTGCGGAGCGAGGCAAAGATCTGATGGTTGCGCTCGTCGTCCGACCGCAGCTCAAAGCCATAGGCGCGGGTGATGGCCAAGGCCAGCTCAAGCGCATCGATGAAATCAAGGCCCAGGCCCTCTCCAAAAAGCTGCAAATTCGGATCGAGGGCATCGGCCGCAACCTCGAGCTGCAGCGTATCGACCAGCAGTCCGGCGACCGCGCGCTCGGGCGCGGTCTGACCGTCGAAAGCCTGGCCGTTGAGGATCTGTGCGGAAGAATTTTTCAGTTCTGTCACATTCGCTCCTGCATCGATTATAACCGGCCCAGCCGGGTATAGCAAAGTCATAGCGAGCACGCGTGCTGTAATGGATTAGCCACGGACACGGGGAGGGATGCTCATGCTGCGACGGCTGGCGCCGGTGGGACGCAGGGCAGCGCTCGTGGCGGCTGTCATGTCGCCAGTCGCAAGCCACATGGCGTTGGCCACCGGGCGGGGCATGGCCGTGGCGTTGTCGCTCGCGGCGCTGCAGGCGGCGGCGGTCGGCGTCGTGCTGTGGAGCGCGCTGGCGGGTCGAGTGCGACTGCTCGCGGTGCTGGCGCCCGCGGTGCTGACTATGGCTTTGGCGGCAGGCGTGTCGCGTTCAGCGGTGGATGGGTTGTTGGCGGCGGCCGGCTTGTCGCACGCCATGCTGAACTTCGGGTTGCTCGCGCTGTTCGCGGCCAGTTTGCTGGCAGGGCGCACGCCGCTTGTCACCCGGTTGGCCCGGCGGCTCAATCCAGCGTTCCACCCGGGCATGGAGGGCTACACGCGGGCGGTCACCCTTGTCTGGTGCCTGTTCTTCGCCGGTCAACTCGCCGCGTCGATCATCTTGCTGCTCTTGGCGCCTGGCTCCTGGCAGTGGTTCGTGACGGTGCTGAGCCTGCCCTTGGCCGTGATGATGGCACTGGCCGAGTATGGCGTTCGCCGCTGGCGGTTCCGCCGCGAAGCGCACACCCCGCTGCTGACGATGATCCGCGGCGTCCGGTCCGGCATCGCCGGGCGCACGCCATGACCTTTGGCAACGCGGCTCATTCAATCAAGCACGAGGGCTGGCAATTAAGCACGAGGGCTGGCCGCCGCCGCTCCATGGTCTCCAAGCTTCGACGCTCGAGCCCTTCACGTTCCTGGGCCAAGATCTGGTAAAATTTGGCGTAGAACTCCCCAAATGCCGGGTCGTCGGCGTAGGGTGCCTGCGCTTTCCACCAGGTGAGCGGCTGGCGGGCAGCCTCGGCATCCCGGTAGGCAGCAGCGAACGCAGCCGCGTTTCGATCGAGGTCGAGATCGCGCGGATCGCTGAAGATGTTGTCGAACCAACCCTGGTAGGGGCCGAACGGCGGCGCGTCGTAGAAGATCAGCTTGAGCTCGGTCTCATAAACCTCGTTCGGCCGCTGCGGCCCGCGCGCTTCGGCCAGGACGCCGGGGGTGGCGGGCAGGCGGCCATAGGTCAACACCGACCGGCGGGCGGCGGGATCGCGATAGGCGCGCGCGAGGTCGATCAGGCGCAGGTCGTTGGCGCGCCGCATCAGGTTGACGAACTCGTTCTTCGGCGTCGGAAAGTCGAACACCGAGACGAGCAGCGGCCGGTGGATGCGCCACGGCTCCCATAACCCTGCGATGGCCAGCGCATTATGCGCCAAATGGATGCAGTTGTCGGTGAACACGCTCCATTCGAACTCCTGTGCCCCGCTGCGATACGGCGCATTCTGTTCGTTCAGGAACGCCACCATGGCCGCCATCTGCGCCCGGGTGACCGGCACCCGCGCGCAATACCGGCCGCGGCCGAGACTGATGGCGTAGTCAGTCGCGACCGAGACCTCGTACTTGGTGTCCTCCACGGCCCAGCCCGGCGGCATTGCCGCGAACACCTCGGGGCGGAAAACAACGCCGTCATAGATGCCGAGGCGCTTCGCCTGCTGCTGCACCCGCACGTAGGCATCGCGGGTCAGCGGCGCCCCAGGCGGCAAACCGCCGTGGAAGAAGAACTCGCGGCCCGGCGTCGCCACCCACTTCGCGTTCTGGAAATGCGCGTTCATGCTTAGGCCGACGCCGTCCGGCGGCCGGCCGTCCACGCCGTCGCACACGTCCAGGACGGGGTATCCAAGCCCAGCGATACGGCAGGCGCCATTCAGGTAGAACACCGCGTGGCCGCCGATCTCACCCCTTATATCCGCGCCATAGCCGCGGATCTTCTTGATCTGCGACAAGGCGCAGAACTCGGCGTAATAGGGGTGCCGCTCGGCATAGGCGGCCTCGTTCCCAGCAGCCCCGGGCACGTCGAAATTGGCGATGCTGCACCCGGTGAGCCACAGCGCGGCCAATATTGATCCAAGGCGGCGCGTGATCATGGCGGACCTGTATCGCTGCCCCGGGTCTTGTGTCCAGACGTTGGCTAAAGGAAATGGGCGAAGCGCATAACTCAACTCTAGAATGGCACGATGCTTGCAAGTGCTGCGTTGAGGCCGTCCCATGCCGCCGACAGATGCCGGTCACTGGCAGAAGCCGGACAACATGCCTAATTAGACGCAAGGGCGCCTGCTAACCCAGCATCGCTCACAAGTTCAGCTTGGCTGAACTGAGGAGAAGCTCGCTTGATGCCCACAAATCCAATGCTTGACCCAGCGCCCTTCGCGCTCAGCCTGAATGGCCTGCGCGTGCTGATGGTTGGCGGCGACATGGCGGCGGTTGATTTCCTTTTGCGGCAGGGCGCGCTTTTGCGCGTCGTGAACATCGATCCCGATGCTGGCACGCAAGCTTTGGCAGCGGCGGGCAGGCTGCGGCTCGACCGCCGGGCGTTCGATGGCGCGGACCTCGACGGCGCGCGGCTTTGCGTCACCGCGTTCGGGCCGGCCCAGGCTGCTGCTGAGGCGCGCGGCATCATGGTCGGCGCACTGCCCGCGGCGTCGCGCCGGTCCGGGCGCGTCAGCCTGGTGGGCGCCGGGCCAGGCGCCGCGGACCTGCTGACAATCCGGGCTGTGCAGGTCATCCGCGACGCCGACGTCGTGCTGTATGACAAGCTCATCGGCCCCGAGGTGCTCGCACTCATTGCACCCGGCGCCCGGCGGATCGACGTCGGCAAGCGCTGCGGCCGTCACGCCATGGCACAGTCGGCCATCAACGCCCTCATCGTCCGCCATGCGCAGGCCGGGCTCCACGTCGTGCGGCTGAAAGGCGGCGATCCCTTCGTGTTCGGCCGCGGCGGCGAGGAACTGGAAAGCCTGCGCGCAGCCGGCGTGCCGACCGAGGTCGTGCCCGGCATCACCGCTGCGCTCGCGACCGCCGCACGGCTCGGCATCCCGCTAACGCATCGCGGCGCCTCACGCAGCCTGCATCTGATCACCGCGCATGGCAGCGATGACCGGCTGCCGGAGCATGACTGGTCGGCGCTGGCGCGCGCCGGCGGCACGCTCGCGGTTTATATGGGCGTCCGCACGCTGCCTCTGCTGACGGCGCGGCTGCTGGCGGCCGGCATGTCGCCCGATACGCCGGCCATCGCGGTGGAGAACGCGACGCTTGCCAATGAGCGCCGGATGCCTGGCACGCTCGCGGGCCTCGCTGCGGCGGTGGCCGCCGCTGGGCTGGATGGGCCGACCTTGGTGCTGATCGGCGCCGTGGTCGCAATGGCTGACCTCTCGGCAGATATCACGGCTATCGAGGAACACCTTGCGGCCTGACCCGGCCGCGACGCTCGAGGAGCACCGCTTCGCCGCGTATGTCCGCACATTGGGCCGTGGCCCCGGCCGTTCGCGGGCACTGACGCGGGAGGAGGCGCGGGACGCGTTGTCCATTGTGCTGCACGGCGAGGCCGACCCACACCAGGTCGGCGCGTTCCTGATGCTGCTGCGCTACCGCGGCGAGGACGCGGCCGAGATGGCCGGGCTGGTGGACGCGGCCCGGGCGCATATGGGCGCGGGCTTACCGTCCGGCGTAACGCCGGTGGATCTGGACTGGCCGTCCTATGGCGCCGGACGGACGCGCGGAGCGCCGTGGTTCCTGCTGGCAGCGCTGGCATTGGCCCGCGCTGGCCACCGGGTGCTGATGCACGGGACCAACGAGTTCTCGCGCGCCATGACGGCGGCGGAGGGGTTGCGGGCGCTCGGGATGCGCCCAGCAGACGACCGCGCGGACGCGGCGGCGCAGCTCGGCCGGATTGGGCTCGCTTATTTGCCGCTTCAGGCGCTGAGCCCGCAACTCAACGCATTGCTGGGCCTGCGGCGTGTGCTTGGCCTGAGGTCACCGCTCAATACAGCGGCACGGCTGCTGAACCCATTCGATGCGCGGGCCGGTGTGGATGGCGTATTCCACCCGGCGTATATCGCGCTGCATCTCGCCACCGCCGACCTGCTGGACCGCCAGCGCCTGGTTGTGGTCAAGGGCGGCGGCGGCGAGGCCGAGCGCACGCCGGCCAAAGCCGTGGCGGCGCACTGGTTTGACCGCGCGCATGGCAATGGCGAGGCCACACTGCCTCCATTACCGGGTCCTGATACCGAGGCGGACTTCGTTGACGTCTGGCACGGCGCCGATGGGCCAGGCGCAGCCACCGCGGTCGCGACCATAGCATTGGGCCTGATTGCCTTGGGTGAGACGCCTGCGGACGCCGACGCGCACGCTGCCGAAGTCTGGCGTCGCCGTCACGGCTGATCGGGATTGCCCTTACGCTGAAATCATGGATGCTATTCGCCAGAGTAGGGGTATGGCGCATGGCGGAGCAGGACAGGATGAAGGCGGCGCTGCTGGCAGCGATCGCCAACAGCACGGAACCCATGGTGCTGAGCGACGCGCGCCAGCCGGACATGCCGATGGTCGCCGTGAATTCGGCATTCGAGACGCTGTCGGGCTATGCGCGTGTCGAGCTTGTCGGCCGCAACTGCCGTTTCCTGCAGGGCGCCGGCACCGACGCAGCGACCCGCGCCCGCATTGGCCGCTGTCTGCACGCGGGTGAGGGCTGCATCGAGTGGATCGTGAACTATCGCAGGAACGGCGTCGCGTTCTGGAACCTGCTGTTCATCTCACCGGTGTTCGGCCGTGACGGCGCGCTCCGCTACTTTCTCGGAAACCAGCTCGACATCACCGAGGGGCTTCCGGAGTGGCTGGGCGAGGTGACGTTTGGACGGGCGCACATGTCGCCAGAAGTTCAAACCGAGTTTAACGAGCTGCTGCAGGAGATCCTCGGCAGCTCGGACACCATGCTCAGCAACCCTGGATCAGCTCTGGAGGAGATCATTGCCTCCGCGCGGCGGCTGGCGGAGCTGACCACCCAGCTTGACCCAGGAGGACGGGCGCCGCCGCCGGGCTCGCCGCGGCTGCCGCCTAATGCCGGCGTTCCAGCACGAAATGGACGGGCCGGTCCGGCTGTGTTGTAACGAAACCGCGCGGCATCACAGCACCACGCCCGGCAAACCTGATGCGGAAGTTGCGCAGCAGCCTCGCCAGCACGAGCACGGCTTCGGTCAGGGCAAATTGCGCGCCGACGCAGATGCGCGGACCCGCCCCGAACGGCATGTAGCTGTAACGGTCGGGCGGCGCGGCGCCCGGCATGAACCGGTCCGCGTCGAAGCGGTCGGGGTCATCCCACAGCTTGCGGTGCCGGTGCAGCACCCAGGGCGAGACGCTGACCACAGTGCCTGCCGCGACCCGGCGTCCGGCGATGACGTCGGGCGCCAACGCCTCCCGAACGATCAGGAAAGCCGGCGGATAGAGCCGCAACGCCTCGTCAACATGGGCGCGTATGGCGGGCAGCGAGCGCAGCGCATCGGCGGCGCCATCCTCCGAAAGATCGGCAATGGCGGCCTCGGCGGCTAGGCGGTCCTGCTGATCGGGCAGGCGGGCGGCGATGTAGCAGGCCCAGAACAGCGTGACGGCGGTCGTCTCATGCCCGGCCAGGATCATCGTCGCGACCTCGTCCCGCAGCTGCGCCCGGCCAAACCCGGCGCCTGTCGCCGGGTCGCGCGCGGCGGACAGCATGTCGAGCAGGTCGCGCGGCCCACCCTCGGCCGGGGCCTGCTCGGCGCGGGCGTCGATCAGCCGATCGATGAAGCGCAGCCACTCCGCCCGGAACGCGCCGCGGCCGAGGTCAAGCGGCGAGGGTATGGCGATCGGCAGCAGCAGGTCGAGCGCGCCGGGCTGGGCGAAGCGCCGGGCATAGTCCATCAGCCGCGCCCGCAGCTCGCCGCCAAAACCGGCCATCTCGAGCGAGAACATCGACTGCCCGGCGATATGCAGCGCCAAATGCTGCAGATGCGGCATCAGCACGATCGGCTGGCCGGTCAGGCGGTCCAGCTCGGCCTCGGTATGCCGGCTGGCCGCGACGACGTGGCGGGACAGTACCGGCATGGTGCGCGGCGACATGGCGGGCGCGATGGTGCGGCGCTGGTGCCGCCACGCTGCGCCCTCGGCCAGGAACAGGCCACGGCCCAGCAGCGGCTGCAGCACCCGCCGGGCGCCTATGTTGCGGCCATAGTTCTCGTGGTTTGCCACCAAGACGTGCCGGATCGCCTCGGGCGCGTTGAGCATAAGCTGCTCGCGGCCCAGGAAGCGGCCACCAAGGATGTCCTGCTCATAGGCGGCGGCACCCCATAGCTCCAGCGGATTGCGCCGCAGCACCAGGAACGCTTCGACCTGCGAGCGCTCCCGCGTCGGCATGGGCGGGCGGGGCAGGATTGCGGTCGTGACGGAGGGAGGCTGTGGCGCGTCGAGCATTTGCTGGATATGGGGCGCGCCGCCGGTCGGACCAGCGTCGGGGCCTGTTTGTTCTACCCGGAACTTACTTGCTCCGCATTGACGCCAATGTATCAACGCCGGATGGTCGGGAAACATGGAGAAGCTGATGCTTGATGGTCCCAACACCTTGGCCGACACCGACCTGCGCCGGATCGGCGCGCATCCGGATTATTGGTATCCGATGGCCTGGTCGCACGAGGTGAAGCCAGGCAGCGCGCTCGGCACCCGCTTCGCTGGCGATCCGATCGTACTGGTGCGGAGCAAGGACGGCGTCGTCTTCGCGTTGGAGGACCGCTGCGCGCATCGTCAGGTGCCGTTGCACAAGGGCGTGGTGGACGGCCACGCGATCCGTTGCTGCTACCACGGCTGGACCTATGACCGCACCGGCCAGTGCGTCGACGTGCCGTATCTCGGCAAGGGCCATCTGCCGAACGGCGTGCGCGCCTACCCGTGCCGCGAGGCCGAGGGCCTGATCTTCGTCTTCCCCGGCGACGCCGAGCAGGCCGCGTCGCGCCCGTTCCCGACGCTCGGCTCCGTCGCCGACCCCGCCTACAAGACCCGGCGCTTCGGCAAGCCAATCGGCTGCCACTACACGTTCATGCACGAAAACCTGATGGACATGAACCACCAGTTCCTGCACCGGGCGCAGATGGGCCAAATTCGCCCGCGCTATCTCGGCCGCCGGATGGGCGAAGGCTGGCTCGAGATCGACTACACCTTCGCGCGCACCGGCGGCGGGCAATCGCTGGGCGAGCGCGTCATCTTCGGCAGCAAGCGGGTGGGCGGCTGGGAGAACAACCGCGACAAGATGACGATCCGCACCGACTATCCGTATCAGACGCTCAAGATTTGGGCCGGGGATGACATTCCGGTGATGGATCTGTGGATCGTCTATGTGCCGCTCGATGCCGAGCAGCGCACCAACCGCACCTTCGGCCTGCTGTCGGTGCGGCGTCCACGCATCCCGGGGCTGATCGAGGCCGCGTGGCCGTTCCTGGTGTTCTTCACCGAGCGGATCTTTGCCGAAGACCGCGCCATCGTGGAGATGGAGCAGGCGGCGCACGACCGGCAGGGCTGCGATCTGAACCAGGAGGTGTTCCCGGCGATTCGCGACTTGCGGAGCTTGCTCGCTACCTGCGGGACGCGGGCGTAGTCGCCGTCACGCAGCGTTGGTCCCGCGAATCGCCTCGCACACCGCGCGCGTGACCTCGGCGGTGGTCGCTTTGCCCCCAAGGTCCGGCGTCACGATTCCTGCCGCGCAGACCTGCTCGACCGCACGCATCAGCGACGCGGCCGCGGCGGCCTCGCCCAGGTGCTCCAGCATCATCGAAACCGTCCAGAACGTGGCGACCGGGTTGGCGATGCCCTTGCCCGTGATATCGAAGGCACTGCCGTGGATCGGCTCGAACATGCTGGGATAGCGGCGTTCCGGATCCACATTGCCGGTCGGCGCGATGCCGAGCGACCCGGCCAGCGCCGCCGCGAGGTCCGACAGGATATCGGCGTGCAGGTTGGTCGCAACGACCGTGTCGATGCTGCCGGGCTTCCGCACCATGCGGGTGGTCATGGCATCCACCAGCTCCTTGTCCCACGCCACGTCCGGGTAGTCGGCGGCGACCAGGGCCGCGATCTCGTCCCAGAACACCATGCCGTGACGCTGGGCGTTCGATTTGGTGACGACGGTCAGCAGCTTGCGCGGGCGCTTCTGGGCGGCGTCGAAGGCGAAGCGCATGATCCGCTCGACGCCGCGGCGGGTGAAGATCGCGGTTTCGGTCGCGACCTCCTCCGGGTGGCCGCGGTGGGCGCGCCCGCCATGTCCGGCATACTCGCCCTCGCTGTTCTCACGCACGATCAGCCAGTCGAGGTCGGCCGGGCCCACGCCGCTCAGCGGGCTGGTGACGCCGGGCAGGATGCGGGTGGGACGCACGTTGGCATACTGGTCAAAACCTTGGCAGATCGGCAGGCGCAGGCCCCATAGCGTCACGTGGTCCGGGATGTCGGGCGCGCCCACCGCGCCGAACAGGATGGCATCCGCGCCGCGCAACTGCTCCAGCCCGTCCGCCGGCATCAGCGCGCCGGTGCGGCGATAGCGCTCCGACCCCCAATCCAAGTGGTCTACCTGGAGCAGAAACCCGCCATCCCGGGCTGATACGGCCTCCAACGCCTCCAGCCCGGCGACGATGACCTCTGGCCCGATGCCGTCGGCGGGAATGGAGGCGATCCGGTGGTGGCGCATGGTTTGCACAGCCTTTTGTAGGGTGTTGGGTGTAGCCCGGCACGGTCCGGCTTGCCAGAGCCGGCCCTGCCCGGCATGGATGCGCGGGATAGGAGACTTTTGACCATGCGTAATTTCGTCCTTGCGGCCATCGCAACGGCGACGCTGCTATGCGGTGGTGCGAATGCACAGACGCTACGCATCGCGTTGCGCGAGGACCCGGACATCCTGGACCCCACCCTGGCGCGGACCTACGTCGGCCGCATCGCTTTCGCCGGATTTTGCGACAAGCTGTTTGATATCAACGAGAAACTGGAGATCGTGCCGCAATTGGCGCTGTCCTACGCTTGGACGGACCCGACCAGCCTGGTCATCAAGCTAAGGCCCGACGTTGTGTTCCACGACGGCGAGAAGCTCGATGCGGCCGCGGTGAAATACTCGCTGGAGCGGCATCTCTCCATGCCGAGCAGCTTCCGCCGCAGTGAGATCAACGTGATGGAACGGGTCGAGGTCGTGGACCCGCTGACGGTCCGCATCGTGCTGAAATCCGCATCATCTCCGTTCGTGTCGCAACTGGCTGACCGTGCGGGCATGATCGTGTCGCCTAAGGCGGCCGAGGCGGCGGGCAAGGATTTCGGCCTGAAGCCGGTCTGCGCCGGGCCGTTCCGCTTCGTGGAGCGGGTGCCACAGGACCGCATCGTGCTGGAGCGGTTCCCCGAGTATTGGGATGCGGCATCGATCAAGCTGGAGCGGGTGGTGTATCTGCCGATCCCCGACAGCTCGATCCGTCTGGCGAACCTGCAGGCCGGCAGCATTGAATTGTCGGAGCAGATCCTGCCGACCGACACGGACGCAATACGCAGCAATCCGCGGCTGCGCCTCGTGACCTCGGACAACCTGGGATACTGGGGCATCACGATCAACCTGGCCAACGGGCCGCGCGCCAAGACCCCGCTCGGCAGCGACGCCCGGGTGCGTCAGGCGTTTGAGCTGTCGCTCGATAAGGCGACGATCAACCAGGTCGTCTATAACGGCATCTACACGCCGGTGGCGCAGGCGCTGTCGCCGGGCAGCCCATACTACAACAAGGCAGTGCAGCCGCTTGACCGCGACGTGGACCGGGCGAAGGCGCTGCTGAAGGCAGCCGGGGTGACACTGCCGGTGCCGATCGCCCTGACCGTGCCGAACAACCCGGACCAGCGGCAGGCGGGCGAGATCATCCAGGCGATGGCGGCTGAGGCCGGGTTTGACGTGCGGATCACCGCGTCCGAGTTCGCCTCGGCGCTGTCGGCGGCCAACCGGGGCGAGTTCGAGGCCTTTGCGACCATGTGGTCCGGACGTGTCGATCCCGATGGGAACCTATTCACCTTCATACATAGCGACGGCGCGCAGAACGACGGCAAGTATTCTAACCCGAAGGTGGATGCGCTGCTGGATCAGACCCGCACGGTGCAGGACGTGGCAGGGCGGCGCGCGCTATATGACCAGGTTCTGGAGCAGACCCGCCGGGACCTGCCGATCATCTATCTCAGCAATCCCAAGAACATCGTCGGCATGTCGGCGCGGGTGACGGGCTTCCGCCCGGTGCCAGACGGCATGATCCGGCTGCAGGGCGTCGGCTTGGCGAAGTAGCGATGCGCAGCCACCTCGGCGGCCGCATCCTGCAGGTGCTGCCGACCATCCTGCTGGTCAGCATCCTGGTGTTCGCGCTGCAGCAGCTCATGCCCGGCGACCCCGCCGTGGTCCTGGCGGGGGAGGAGCGCGGCGATCCCGCCGTCCTCGCGCAAATCCGCAGCGAGCTATGGCTCGACCGATCGCTGCCGGTGCAATACCTGCACTGGATTGGCAACGTGCTGCACGGCGATCTCGGGTTCAGCTGGCGCATCCGTCAGCCGGTGGCGGCCCTCGTGCTGACCAAGCTGCCGGTGACTTTGCAGCTTGGCGCGATGGCGTTCCTCATCGCACTTTGCGTCGGCGTGCCGGCCGGCATCCTGTCGGCGGTGAAGCGCAACACCGGCTGGGATTATGCGGCGAACTTCATTGGTTTGGCCGGGCTGTCCACGCCGAACTTCTGGCTCGGCATCATGCTGATCCTGCTTATTTCCGTGAAGTTGGGCTGGCTGCCGCCGTCGGGCTACGTGCCGCTCGCGGAAAACTGGCGGCAGTCGCTGGCGACCACGATCATGCCGGCCTTCGTGCTGGGCAACGCGATCGCCGCCATCCTGATGCGCCATACCCGCAGCGCCATGCTGATCGCATTGGACCAGGATTTCGTGCGCACCGCCCGGGCCAAGGGCCTCAACGAATGGACCGTCGTGCTGCGCCACGCCTTCCGCAATGCGCTGGTGCCTGTGGTGACCCTAGGCGCGCTCGAGCTCGGCACCCTGCTATCGGGCGCCGTGCTGACCGAGCAGGTGTTCAGCATCCCGGGCTTCGGCAAGCTCGTGGTGGACGCCGTGTTCAACCGCGACTACCCCGTCGTGCAGGGCGTCGTGCTGGTCACCGCTTGCCTTTATATCCTGCTGAACCTGCTGGCAGACGTGCTGTATGTCGTCATCAACCCGCGGCTGCGCGGCGCATGACCCAACGCCCGGCTGCCCTCGCGCTGCGCCGGTTCCGCGAGCGTCCGGCGGCGGTGCTCGGCTTTGCCGTGATCGCGCTGTTCGTGGTCGTGGCAATCGCGGCGCCGCTGGTCGCCCCCTTCGACCCCATCGCAACAAGCTGGACCGCCATACGCAAGGCCCCGTCGCTGCAGCATTGGATGGGCACCGACGAGAACGGGCGCGATGTGCTGTCCCGCGTCATGTTCGGCGCGCGGGCGACGCTGCTGGCCGGTGTCGTATCGGTGCTGATCGCGGCGGGGGTGGGGGTGCCGGTCGGATTGCTGGCCGGGTTCGCCGGCGGCCGGGTGGACGCGGTGATCGGCCGGGTGGTTGATGCGATGCTGGCGTGCCCGTTCCTGATCCTGGCGATCGCGCTGGCGGCGTTCCTCGGCCCCTCGCTCGGCAACGCAATGATTGCCATCGGCGTGACCGCGGCGCCGGTGTTCGCCCGCGTCGCCCGCGGCGCCACGATGGATACGATGACCAACGACTATGTCGAGGCCGCGCGCGCCATCGGCAACCCGCCGTGGCGCGTGGCGCTGCGCCATGTCGCACCCAACATCCTGCCGCCGGTGCTGGTGCAGGCGACGCTCGCGATCGCGCTGGCGATCATCGCCGAGGCCAGCCTATCTTTCCTCGGCCTCGGTCAGCAGCCGCCGGCGCCGAGTTGGGGCAGCATGTTGAACTCGGCGCAGCGCTTCCTGACCCAGGCGCCATGGCTCGCGGTGTTTCCGGGTGCCGCGATCTTCCTGGCGGTGCTGGCCTTCAACCTGGTCGGCGACGGATTGCGGGACGCCCTCGATCCCCGGCGCCGCTGACCTGTTTCAACGAGGGAAACCGATGCGCATCGCGATCATGGACGACTGGCAGAATGTTGCACGGAACGCTGCCGACTGGTCGGCGGTCGAGGCCCGGGCCAAGGTCGCCGTGTTCAGCGAGCCTTTCGCCGACGCGGACGCGGCGGCGGCGGCGCTGGCGGACTTTGAAATCCTGGTCCCGATGCGGGAGCGCACGGAGCTGAGCGCCACGCTGGTCGCGCGCCTTCCCAAGCTGCGGATGATCGCGCTGACCGGCGGGCGGTCGCAGACCTTGGCACTCGAGGCCTGCACCGCGGCGGGAGTGCTGGTTTGCAACACCGGCGGCGAACGCTCCTCGATTGGCACGGCGGAGCTTACCTTGGGGCTGATGCTAGCGGCGGCGCGGTTCATTCCCGCGGGCGACGCGGCGATCCGGGCCGGGCGGTTCCAGGAGGGCGTGGGCGTCGGTCCGGTGCTGGCGGGATTGACCCTGGGCATCGTGGGCCTCGGCAAGATCGGCGCGCGGGTCGGCGGTTACGGCCGGGCGCTCGGCATGGACCTGATCGCCTGGAGCCCGAACCTGACCGAGGACGCTGCCCGCGCGGGCTGTGCGCGGCTGGTCAGCAAAGCTGAGCTGCTGGCACAGTCGGACGTGGTCAGCCTCCATGTGGTGCTGTCGGCCCGCTCACGTGGTATGATCGGCCCGGCGGACTTGGCGGCCATGAAACCGGGCGCGATCCTGGTCAACACGTCGCGCGGCCCGCTCGTTCATGAGGCGGCGCTGCTGGAGGCGCTGCATAGTGGGCGCATCCACGCGGCGCTCGACGTTTTCGCCGAGGAGCCGCTGCCCACCGAGCATCCGTTGCGGACGGCGCCGAACACCGTGCTGACCCCGCATCTCGGCTACGGCACGCGGGACACGTTTGCGCAGTTCTACGGCGAGAGCGTGCAGAACATCCTGGCATTTCTGGACGGCGCACCGATCCGCGTCCTGAACCCGGAAGTGGCGCACGGCTCGCGCAGCACGGCTTGACCCCAGCGCTGTGTAGGGGTCCGATGCATCCACAAAAAATCTGGGAGACGAACGATGCGGGCATGGGCAGTGGTCGAGAACGGGGCGGACCTGCAGGAACTGGAACTGCCGACGCCGGAGCCGCAGGGCACCGAGGTGCTGCTGGAGGTGACGCATTGCGGGGTGTGCCACTCCGACCTGCACATCTGGGAGGGCTATTACGACATGGGCGGCGGCAAGCACATGTCGCTGAAGGACCGCGGCGTAGCGCTGCCGCTGGCGATGGGGCACGAGATCGTCGGACGGGTCTCGAAATTGGGGCCGGATGCGACCGGCGTGGCGGTGGGCGACCTGCGGATCGTATTCCCCTGGTTGGGCTGCGGAACATGCGAGCGTTGCTTGGCGGAGGAGGACAACATGTGCGTCGTCGCCAACCGCAGCTTGGGAGTTTATCAAAATGGCGGTTATGCCACGCACGTCGTAGCGCCGCATCCGCGTCATCTAATTGACCCCGGCACGCTCGACCCGGCGCTCGCCGCGACCTATGCGTGCTCCGGCGTCACTGTGTACTCTGCTATCCGCAAAATGCTGCCGATGGCACCGACCGAACCGATCGTGGTGGTGGGCGCCGGCGGGCTGGGCCTCAATGCCATCGAGATATTGAAGGCGCTCGGGCATAAGGCGATCGTGGTGGTCGATCTGAATGCCGAGAAGCTGCAATCGGCCAAGGACGCCGGCGCTTCCGCGGTTGTGGATGCCAGCACGCCGGGCACGACCAAGCGTATTCTCGATGCGTGCGGCGGTCCGGTGCTTGCGGTGGTTGACCTCGTGAACGGGACCGCGACTGCAGCCTTCGCCTTTGCGGCGCTGCGCAAGGGCGGCAAGCTGGTTCAGGTCGGCCTATTTGGCGGCGAGCTGACGCTGCCTTTGCCGATGATGCCTATCCGCGCGCTGACGGTCCAGGGCAGCTATGTCGGCAATCCAAAGGAGTTGCGGGAACTCGTGACCCTGGCGCAGAACGGTGGGATCACGGCCCTGCCGATTACGCAGATGCTGCAATCCAGCGCGAATACTGCCTTACAGCGGCTCAAGGATGGGAAGATTACCGGCCGGATCGTGCTGACGGCGGCCTGAACTGACGGACCGCTTAATCGACCGTGGGGCGTGACTTGTTAAAATCATGCCCCATATGGCCCGACGGCAGATTCGCCGCCATCCGGCGCATCAGCGGCAGGGCGTAGTTCAGACGACGCGCCAGAGCTGGCGCGACCGATCCCATGACGTTATGCAAGCCACTCTGCCAAAGGCGATATGTGCTTCCGCTCAGACCTAGCATGTCGCAACGCTCCTGGTCCGGCAGGCACAACATATTGGCAAGTTTGTCGAGTTCACGAACGCTTAACGCAATCTCAGATGGTGTCATTGGCGCAAAATCTGCCACGGCTTACAACTCCCACTTCCCAACAAACACTGTAACGATATTCTATCAAAATGGAAGTGTCATCAACGCAGCGTTAATTCGATATTGAACACCTTTACGACAACCGGCGCGGGTGGCTGGCTGACGCTCCCCCGGCAAGGTCGATCTCAATCTCGCCGCGTGATCGGTTGATCAGACTAAGCGGGTCGGCAGCGCTTAGAATGCTTACATCTCCGGTAAGGCCATTGCCCGTACTATGGCCGTTGCTCACCGGACCAGCGGTCGCCGTACGCAACAGGGCACCCACGAACGACCGGCCCCAGGCCAATGCCGAAGTGCCTTGAATCGCCGCCCAGTTCTCCCGCCAACGCGCCTGACGATCCGCAAGGCCCATGTTCAGTGCGGTATCGAGCGCGTCAGCGACCTCGTCCGCGTCATGCGGATTGACGATGAGGGCGGAGCCGAGTTGTTTTGCAGCGCCGGCAAACCGGGACAGGACCAGCACGCCGGGATCCTGCGGATCTTGGGCGGCGATAAACTCCTTGGCAACCAGGTTCATGCCATCCCGCAACGGGGTCACTAAACCTACCCGAGCCTCACGCATATAGCCGGCGACAGTGCTGCGTGCGCCAGCGCGGGCGACCAAGCGGAGCGGCATCCAGTCGGGTTCGCTGAACTCACTGTTTATGCTGCCGACGTCGCGTTCGATCGCGCCGCGCAGGTCGCGATAGGCGGACACATCCTTGCGTGATTCGGCGGCAATCTGCAGGAACGTCACCCGGCGGCGCCAGTCGGGGCGGGTCTCCAGCAGCCGCCGATAGCCGGCAACCCGCTGCAGAAGACCTTTGGTCGGGTCCATACGATCCACGCCCAAGATCAAACGCTGGCCACCAAGGCTCCGGCGCAGCCGTTCGGTCGGCGCTGCCCGCCAGGCGTCCTCGGCAATGGCGGCAAAATCCTGTGCCTCGATCTCGACCGGAAACACGCCTAGCCTGACCTTTCGGCCATCGACGTTCAGCCATGTGCCGGGCAGCCGCAACGCGTTGCCGATCCGGCAAGCTACCTCGGCGAAGTTCTCGACGTCGTTTGCGGTTTGAAAGCCGAGCAGATCGGCAGCGAGCAGGTCGCGAACCAACGCGCCGGCCTCCGGCACGCTGGCGAGCATGTCGGCCGACGGGAAGGGGATATGCAGAAAGAAGCCAATCGGCGCCCGCACGCCTCGCGCACGCAGGGCGTTCGGCATGCCCATCAAGTGATAATCATGGATCCAGATCAGGTCATCCGCACGCAGCATCGGTTTCAACACGTCGGCGAGCCGTTCGTTGACTTGGCGATAAACCTGCGCGTTGCGCCGGTCGAACGTCATCAGCTCAGGCATCGAGTGCAGCAACGGCCATAACGTGCTGTTGGAAAACTCATTGTAATAGCGGTCATGTTCCTCGGCCGTCAGGTCCACGGTGGCATATTTCACCTGGCCCGACTCGGCCAGACGCACTGGGCCAGGCTTGTCAGAGAGGTTGCCGCTCCAGCCGAACCAGATGCCGCCGCGGCGCTCCATCAACGCTTCGAGCGCCACCGCGAGCCCACCCGCCTGAGCGCCAGCAGCCGCCGGGGCGGGGACGCGGTTGCTGACAACGACGAGGCGGTTCACCTGAGCTCCATCAGAGCGACGGGCAGATGGGCCAGAACTCTAGTCAGGGGCAAGCGGGTCGTACTCATGGTTTCATTCCCTTCGCCCAGGATATCAACAAGCTGACGGTCAGCCAAACTACGTGGTAATAAAACAACAGTTTCGCGCCAATTACCAGTATCGACGAGCGGTGTGGCCGCCGACGGGTCAACTCCCATCAGCAGCCGAGTACCGACAACGATGACGGATTGGCCCTCATGCACCCGAGCAAATGCGACCGCCTGATCAGCAAAAGGTCCCTCTAAACGGAGGGGCACGTAGCTGCCGACCGTGAACAGATCAGGTAAGTGTGATCGCAGCGCCAGGGTCCGGGCGATGACAGCTTGCTTGACCCGGCCGTCTCGCCAGTTCCGCAACAGCGATGCCGGCGCCTCCGCCGCCTCCAGGGCGGCCTCACGTGCCGGGAAGTCCACCGGACGCCGATTGTCGGGGTCAACCAGGCTAAAATCCCAGAACTCGGTCCCCTGATACAGATCCGGAATGCCTGGGCTGGTCAACCGCAGCAGCGTCTGCGTCAAGCTGTTGACCACCCCTGCGACGGCGATGCGCCCCGCAAAACCCGCAAGTTCTCCGACCATGTTGGCGCTGCGGCCCGTGTCGAGCAGGCCGGCCAGGAAGGCGCGGCAGGCGCCCTCATAATCCACGTCCGGCGCAGCCCAGCCAGTGCGGCGCTTGGCCTCACGCAGCGCCTTTTCCAGCCAGCCCGCCACGCGGTTCTCGAAAGCAGCCAATCCCGCGACATCGGTCGGCTCCAGGTCGAGCGGCCAAGCGGCAATAAGGGTTTGATACAGCATGATCTCGTCGGCGGCGTCCGGCGCCGGGCCGTCCAGGTCGCGCTTCAGGCTGGCGTTGAGCCGCGTCCAGCGCTGCAGCGCCGACTCCCATTCGGACGGGATTTCGCTCAGCACGGCGAGCCGGGCGCGGGTGTCCTCACCGCGCTTATGGTCATGCGTGGCGGTCGCCAGCAAAGCGTGCGGAAAACGCTTCTGGCGCTCTTTGCCAGCGGCATGGAACGCGGCGGTGCTGAGGCACCATTGCGAGGGCTCGGTACCGACCTCGTTGCGGGACAGCAGGCGGCCATAGCGGTAGAACGTCGTATCCTCGACCGACTTCGCCGCGGTGGGCGCGGAAAGCTGCTGGAACTTCACCATCGCCCGCAGCCACTCCTGCCGCTGCGTCCCGGCCGGCACGCCGCGCAGCCCGGTGCCGGAGAGCCATTGCCCCACAAGCTCCAGCAACGGACGGTCAGCAGTGCGCACGGTGCGGCGCGCCCCGGCCATAGCCCAGTCCATCACGCGTTGATCCGTCGGGCTGATGCCGGCTGGGCCGGCGTAGATGCGATACACGTGGAAATGCACCAGCAGCTCGGTGACGGTGTTGCGGATCGCCGTCAGCGTGTAGTCCCGAGTCGAGAGGTTGCGGCGGGCGACCCGGTGCAGCGCCGACGCGGTCACAAACAGCTCGCTGCTCAGGCTTTCGCGCAGGATCTGGCGGCGGGCCGGCATCGCCTCCTCGTCGAACACGCCGGGCCGGCCGGTCAGGATCGTCCAAAGATTGGTCAGCGGCTCCTCGCCGGCGGGATCATGCAGGACGGCGGCGGCGTCGTTCATGAAGTCGTAGCCGGTGGTCCCGTCGGTCAGCCAGTCGCTCGCCAGACGCTCGTGCGGCGCCAGGATCTTCTCGATCCATATCACGACCGGCGTGTCGCGCAGCTCGGACGGACGCGACTCGGCGACGGTCTGCAGGCGGCGGCGCAGCTTGCGGCAATAGTCGCGCGGGCTGGCCAGGCCGTCGACGTGATCGATGCGCACGCCGTCGATCAGGCCTTCGGAGTAGAGGCGGAACACGGTCCGGTGCGTGGCCTCAAACACATCCGGCAACTCTACCCGGACCCCGGCGAGGCCATTCACGTCGAAGAACCGGCGCCAGTTGATCTCGTCCGCCGCCGCCCGCCACCAGGCAAGGCGATAGTGCTGGCGTTCGAGCAGCCGGTGCAGACGATCGAGCCCGACAGGGTTATCGGTCGCATAAGCCCGCAGGCACTCCTCAAGTCCCGCGCGATAGACCGGCTGCAGCAGCTCCTGCCGCGCGGCCTCGGCCTGCTTGCGGGTCGCGTCCCGGCCGCCGGTGCCGAGGTCCGCGAAGGCCCGGGCTGCCGGCTCCAATGGCCCACCTTCGGTCAGCAGGACGGCGGCGTAGTCGCGCGGGCTGATGGGGAAGCGGTGATCGTGGTAGCCGACAAAGAGCCGGCCGTCGGTGTCGTCGAAGCGCAGCACCAACTCGCCACGCTCCAGACACTCGCCATAGGAGCTGCCGAGGAACGGCGCCAGCATGCGGCCGCGCAGCGAGGGGTCGGGCGGATCCCAGTCGATGTCGAAATATTCGGCATACGGGCTGGCGCGGCCCCATTCCAGAACGTCCAGCCACCAGCTGTTGTCATTGCCGCCAACACCCATGTGGTTCGGCACGATATCAAGAATCAGGCCCATGCCGTGCGAGCGCAACTCGGCGACGAGACGCCGCAGCGCGTCCTCGCCGCCCAGCTCCGGATTGATCATGTTGTGGTCCACGATGTCATAGCCGTGCGTGGAGCCGGCGCGCGCCGTCAGCAGCGGGGAGGCGTAGAGATGGCTGATGCCGAGTTTTGCGTAGTAGGGCACCAGCGCCGTCGCGTGGTCGAGGGTGAAATCGCGGTGGAACTGCAGGCGGGCGGTCGCTGATAGGGCTTTCATCTGGGCTTTCTGGCATCGGCAAGGCCCGCAAGCCGGGCGGTCACCGCAGGGGGATCAAGCAGGGCGCTCGCCGGGCCAGCAAGGCGGCGGCGCCAATTGGGATGCTCGTCGAGAGTGCCGGGCAGGTTCGGCTGCTCCACCAAGGCGAGGGCGTCTTCGATGGGCAGCACCACCAGGTCGCAGGCGGAGCCGCCGACATGGCGCGCGGCGGCATCGGCGATCTGATCCGACTGGTCCGGATTCGGCTGGTCGGTCCGTGCCGCGCCGCTGTCGCGCATCGTGTCCCACAACGCCGAGCGGTCACGCGCGCGAAGGTGCTGCTCATGCTGCTGGTTCGCTTCATCGCCAAGCAGTCCAAGCCGGCCGCGCCACTCGAGGTCGCGGCCGGCCCACCAGCCTGCCGTCGTCGGCAGGTCGTGCGTGCTGGTCATTGCAGCCGCGGCCTTGGTCCAGATACGCGGCGAGGTGAAACGGTCGTGGTATTTCTCAAACCACAGCACGCGCATGCCGAGCATGGCAGCCCGCTCCAGCTGGTCCTGGAAACCGTCCGGAATGGTGCCGAGGTCCTCCGCCAAGACGATGGCGCGATGGCGATGCAATTCGAGCGCAATGAGCCGCAGCATGTCGTCGATGGGAAAAGAGATATAAGCGCCATCGGCCGCCGAGGCCCCATCCGGAACGACCCAGAGCCGGGCCAGGCCGAGCGCATGGTCGATGCGGACGCCGCCGGCATGTCGCATGGCATTGCGCAGCATCTCCAAATACGCACCGAACCCGTTCAGCACGAGGCCGCGCGGCGAAAATGCCGCCAACCCCCAGTTCTGCCCCTGCGGACTCAACAGGTCCGGCGGTGCCCCGACCGATAGGCCGATCAAGGTCTCCGACTGCCTGCTCCAGCAGTGGCTGCCGCCGGAATCGGCGCCGACAGCGAGGTCGGCAACCAGGCCGACCGGCATTTCGGCGTCGCGTGTCGCCTGTTGGGTCGCCGCCATGCTGAGATTGGCCTGCCACTGCATAAAGGCGTGGAATGCCACCTCGTCCACATGGGCAGCGGCGAATTCGGCTACGGCCGGGTTGCTGGGATCGCGATACTGCTCGGGCCAGCTTCTCCAGTGCCATAGGTTCGACGACGCACCAAAGTGATGCGCGTGCAGCGCCTCGAACCGGGCGTGGGTCTCCAGCGCGTCGCCCTGCTCGGCGCGATACGCTGCCAGATCGGCGAGCACCGCCGGCGTGGCTGCCTCGAACATAGTGCGGAGCGCGGCGAGGCGCTTACGCGCGGCGGCGGGCCAATCGACGAAATCGGCCGCCTCGAGTCGCTGCGTCTCAGCGTCGGGCGTTACATCGAGCCGGGTGTGCAGCACGTTCAGCGCCATCCGGCTCGACGGCGAGTAGGGGCTGAATCGATGAGAATCAGCGGAGAACTGCGCATGGACCGGACTGATGGCGATGCCCGCAGCCCCGCGGGCCGCGGCCGGGCCGATCAGGTCCTGCAACGCGCCGAAATCGCCCAGGCCGGCATCTCCCGGCCGGCGCAGGGCATAGATCTGCACGGCCAGCACCCAGGGCCGCTCCGCTGGAACCGCGTCCACGATGGTGAAGCAGCGCGGAGGCGCCACCGCCAGCATAGTCTCCTGATCGCCAAGCGTCAGACGGTGATAGCCCGGCGTTTCGACCATCGGCAGGACGGCTTGGCCGGCGCGATCCTCGGCCAAGCCCTCGCGAAGTGTCCCGTCCTCTAACATGAGCCGGAACGGCGCCGGTGCGACGTGAAGCGAGACTGGCTGCCCGGCCTCCGCCGTCACCAAGGGCGGCAGAGTCGATGAGCCCGCCGCGATGGCGGAAAGGCTCGCCTGCAGTTCGGCGTCCGTCCTGGAGGGCAGATCGAGCGCCGCCAACACGGCATGCAACGTCTCCGTCGCAACGTCATGCCACTCGCCGTGCACGTCTTTCCAGCGTGCGGCCACGCCAGCCTGTTCGGCAAGACGAAGCAGCGGTTCGTCGTTCATCCAACCGCAACCTGTACGACGATGCTGCCCGGCGGCATATCGGCCAACGTGACGCCGAGTGGATGGGCAAACACCATGCCGCCACTCGGAGCCGCGGACATAACCGGTTCGTGCCCGAGGTTCAGCGTGATCGTAAGGCGCCGTCCGGTGCCCAGCCGCCACTCCGCCCGAATCGCCCCTGGCGCCAGAACATCCACATCCAGGCTGCGGCAGCCAGGAATGCCCGGCACCACATGCTTCTGACGGAGCGTCAGCAGGTCCTGGATGAATGTGAACATTGCGGGATCGGCCTTGTCGGCGACCGAGGCATCGAAGGTTGTGGAGGCGTTGGGGTCAGGGATCGCCTTACGCCGCGCCTCGTCCTGGAACGCCGCAAAGTGCTTGAACTCGGCGCGCCGCCCCTCCCGCACCAGCTTGGCCAGGTCTTCGTTGTGGCTGGTGAAGAACAGGAACGGGTTGCGGGCGGCATACTCCTCGCCCATGAACAGCATCGGCACGAAGGGGCACAGCAGCAGCAGCGCCGTTGCGGCATGCAGCGCCTGCGGGTCGGCCAGGGTTGTCAGGCGCTCGCCCATTGCGCGGTTGCCGATCTGGTCGTGATTCTGCAGGCAGACGACGAAGGCGGTCGTTGGCAGGTGACCGCTGGGCTCGCCGCGCGGGCGGTCGAGATGCGGTGAGACCTGGCCCTGATAGGCGAAGCCGCTGGCCAGGCAGTCCGCCAGCAGCGACGTCGTGTCCTGGAAATCCTCGTAATAGCCCTCGCTCTCCCCGGTCAGCAGGACGTGCAGGCAATGATGGAAGTCGTCCGCCCACTGCGCGTCGAAACCCTCAGCATTGGGGCCGGTGCGCAACAGGGCAGCGCGGTTGTTTTCGTGCTCCAAAATGAGGTGGACGTGACGGCCAGGCTCGACCGAGGCGCGGATCGTGTGGGCCAGGTCGCGTAGGAAGCTCTCTTCCGAGATCGCGTGCACTGCGTCGAACCGCAGGCCGTCGAAACGATACTCCATCAGCCAATACAGCGCATTATGAATGAAGTAGTCGCAGACCTCGGGACGGCGAAAGTCGATGGCAGCGCCCCAGGGCGTGCTGATGTCCTCGCGGAAGAACGATTTCGCGTAAGCGTGCAGATAGGCGCCGTCAGGGCCGAAGTGGTTGTACACGACGTCCAGGAACACCATTACGCCAAGGCCGTGTGCCTCGTCGATCAACGCCTTCAGCTCCGCCGGCGTGCCATAGGCGGTGTCCGGAGCGAATGGCAGCACGCCGTCATAGCCCCAGTTGCGGCCGCCCGGGAAATCGGCGATCGGCATGATCTCGACGGCGGTTATGCCCAGGCGGCGCAGCTCAGGCAGGCGGTGGCGGATGCCGGAAAAGCCGCCCATGGCGCCGGCATGCGCCTCATAGACGACGGCCTCGTGCCACGGCCGGCCCTGCCAGCCAGTGTTGCGCCATTCGTATTCGCTGGGGTCAGCGACGACGCTCGGATCGTGCACGTCGGGCGCCTGCAGCCGCGACGCCGGGTCTGGGACCGCCAGGCCATCTTGCATCTTATAACGATACTGCGTGCCCGGCGGAGCTTTGAGGGTGGTCTCATGCCAACCACCATCCATCGCTTGGAGGGGCTCTGACGCCTGACCGTTAAGCTCGAGCGACACGGTGTCGCATGACGGGGCCCATAGCCGGAAGCGGGTCTGACCATCCGGGAGCAGCGTCGCGCCGAATGGGAGGGTATGAACGTAGTGCATCGGTCAGGCCTGCAGGATGAGGGTCGCCAGAGGCGGCAACGTAAGGGACAACGAACTCGGGAACCCGTGTGAAGGGACGGCTTCGGCATGCAACGCGCCGCCGTTGCCAACGTTTGATCCGCCGTAGCTTTCAGCGTCGGTATTCAGCACCTCGGACCACACGCCGTCATCCGGCACTCCGACGCGATAGTCGTAGCGGGGCACCGGGGTGAAGTTGCAGATCACCAGCGCCGCCGCGCTGCCATCGGTCGCGAGCCGCAGGTAGGCGAACACCGAGTTTGCGCTGTCGCCCACCACAACCCAGCGGAAGCCGCGTAAGTCGCAGTCGCCTTGATGCAGCGCCGGCGTCCGGCGGTAGGCGCCATTCAGGTCGCGCACCAGGGCCTGCATCCCAGCGTTTGATGCGTTGTCCAGCAGGTCCCAATCGAGTCCGGTGTCATGGTTCCACTCACGGTCCTGCGCGAACTCGCCGCCCATGAACAGCAGCTTCTTGCCGGGATAGGTCCACATGAAGCCGAAGTAGGCGCGCAAATTGGCAAATTTTTGCCAGGTGTCGCCTGGCATTTTGCGGATCAGCGAGCCTTTTCCATAGACGACCTCGTCATGCGACAGCGGCAGCACGAAGGCCTCGGAGAAGGCATAGACCAGGCCGAAGGTGATCTCGCCGTGATGGTGGCTGCGGTTGATGGGGTTTTCCTGAAGATAGTGCAGGGTGTCGTGCATCCATCCCATGTTCCATTTGAAGTCGAAGCCGAGGCCGCCCTCGTCGGCTGAACGGGTGACGCCGGGCCAGGCGGTGCTCTCCTCGGCGATCAGCAGCGCGCCGGGGCAACGCTCGGCAACAGCGCGGCTGAGTTCCTGCAGGAACGCCACCAACTCCAGGTTCTCGCGCCCGCCATACTTGTTCGGCACCCACTCGCCGGGGTTGCGGCTATAGTCCCGATACAGCATCGAGGCGACTGCATCCACGCGCAGCCCGTCCGCGTGATAGTGCTCCAGCCAAAATAGTGCACTGGCGATCAGGAAGCCGCGGACCTCGTTGCGGCCCAGGTTGAAGATGTAGGTGTTCCAGTCCTGGTGAAAGCCCTCACGCGGGTCGCCGTGCTCATAGAGCGGCGTGCCGTCAAAGCGGGCCAGGCCGTGCGCGTCGGTGGGAAA
The DNA here is from genome assembly GCA_963850595.1 of uncultured Alphaproteobacteria bacterium. Lineage (GTDB taxonomy): Bacteria > Pseudomonadota > Alphaproteobacteria > Acetobacterales > Acetobacteraceae > CAHJXG01. The sequence goes on from CAWKLS010000002.1 coordinate 1,380,028, forward strand.
ATGCGCTGGCACCCAGTCCAGGATGACGCCGACGCCCATGAGATGGCAGCGGTCCACGAACCTCGCGAAGGCCTCAGGCGGACCCAAGCGGGAGCTTGGCGCAAACTGACCGAGCGGCTGATAGCCCCAGGAGCCGCCGAACGGATGTTCCATGATCGGCAGCAGCTCAATGTGAGTGAAGCCCATGCCGGCGCAGTATGGCGCCAGGCGGTCGGCCAGGGCTGCCCAGCCCGCGCCGCCCTCAAGCGACGCCGGCAGCCAGGACTCGGCGTGCACCTCATAGGTCGAGATCGGCGCAGCGGCCGACTGCGCCGACGCCCGGCGCTGCATCCAAGCGGCGTCGGTCCAGCGCCAATGGGCGGCGGAGGCGACAATCGATCCGGTGCGGGGCGGAATTTCAGCAGCCCAGGCGACCGGGTCGGCCTTCTGCGGCAGCAGGTCGCCGTCTGGTCCCAGCAATTCGTATTTGTAGATCGCCCCGACCGAAATGCCGGGGATGAACAGGTCCCAGACGCCGGCGCCGGTATGTTTGCGCATCGGGTGGCGGCGGCCGTCCCAGAAGTTGAAGTCGCCCACCACCGAGACCCGGGTGGCGTTGGGCGCCCAGACCGCAAAGCGCACGCCGGATATGCCGTCCATCTCCGCCGGATGTGCGCCGAGCACATGACCGAGATTGCGATGCCGACCCTCGCCAAGCAGATGCAGGTCGAGCGGTCCGAGCGTAGTCGGGAAGGCATACGCGTCCGCCGTTTCATATAGTCCGAGCAAGGTGTCGAACCGCAGCGTATAGGGCACATGCGCCGGAATGGTGCCAGCCCAAAATCCATCGGGATGCAGGCGCTGCAGCGCGCCGAGCACCTGACCACTGGCACGGTCAATGACCGAGCCACCGTCGGCGCCGGGGAGGAAGGCCCGGACGTTGCAGCCCTCAGACGTGTCGTGCGGACCCAGCACCGCAAACGGGTCGCCGTGACGACCCTGAACGATCGCCTCAATCGCACCTGCGTCCGGCACGCTCATGCTTTGGTCTCCAGCGAGAGCAGCCGCTCGGCAATGCGATAGAGGCCGCCCAATGGAATGCCGATCCAGGTCGGACGATTCGCCGCCTCATACTTGATCTCGTAGGCGGCCTTTTCGAGCAGGAACAGGTCGAGCAACGACGGCTCCGCGTCGGCCGTCACCCAGCGCGGCTCGGCGCCTGCGAGCACCGCGCCGTAGGCTTCGAGGAACGACGCGGAGGCACGCTCGCGGAATTGCTGCAGGATATTCTGCCGCCGCTCGGTCGCCTGCTCCGACGCCGCCACCCGGCCCGGCGCTGCCGCGGCGGCCGCGTAGTCGAACGACCGAAGCAGCCCGGCGACGTCGCGCAATGGGCACGACTTGGCCCGGCGCTGCTCCATCGTGCGCGCGGGCTCGCCCTCGAAATCGATGATGTAAGCATCGCCCTGCACGACCAGTACCTGGCCCAAATGGAAATCGCCGTGCACCCGGGTGGACAGCGCGCCCTGGCCCTTTTGCGCCAAAAAGCCGGCGGCCTCAGATAGCTCCTCGGCATGCGCCAGCAGGGTCGCCGCCTGGTGAGCCGCAGTGGCATCCGGCCACTCCTTCACGCCGCGCAGCATCTGCAGACCACCCTCGATCTGCTCGGCGGCGCCGGCCGCCCATTCATTTAGAATGGACGCGTCCACCGGCTCCGGATGGAACTCGGGTCGCTCGGTCTGCTGTGAGAGCGCCGCGTGCAGCTCCCCGAGCCGGGTGCCGATCGCTCTGGCGAACACGTCATAGGCGGCGAAGATGTCGGTGGCGTCCGCCCCGGCGTCCTGCCCCGTCAGCGCCACCTCCTCGACCACGCGGGCCAAGAAGTCGAGCGTGTAGGTCCAGCCGTCACCCTGGTTGCGCACGAAGCCCTGGGCCAGGGCCACGGTGTGCGGCGTGCCGTCAGCATCGACGCGCACCACCTCGCCAAACAGTGGCGCGGTGTTGCCGAAGCCGCACTCGGTCAGGTAGCCCGTCATCTCGGCCTCGGGATGCACCCCGGCCAGCACGCGGCGCACCAGCTTCAGCACCAGCGCGTCGCCAACGATCAGCGACGAGTTGGACTGCTCGGCTGACAAACGGCGGATTTCGGCGTCGTCGGCGAGCTCAAGCGTGGCCATCGGCGAGGATGGGATAAAGCGGAGCTCGCCGTCATCGAGCGGCACCACAGCATGGTCTCGAATGCCGGTGATCATGCCGCGGGCCATCGCATCGACCGCGAAAGCGTCGGTCAGGTAGCCAACCCGCGCGCCGCGGCGCACCCGGGTGAGCGCCAACTGCTGCACGAGCGCTCCGGAGGTCTCGTCCTCCCAGGCGACGCCCAGCGGCAGCACGTAGCGTTCGGCGCGGCCGGGCAGGGCGGCCTCGATTTCGGCGAACATCACGCTGCCGCCGGTGCCGGGCATCGGCGCCGCGTAGGCTAAATGCACACCGTCGAGCCGGTCGGTCTTCGAGGCGAACCAGCGGCGTTTGGGCAGGTAGGCGGGCAAGGCCTCCCGCTCCAGCACGGCGCGGCCCTGGGGATTGAGGATGTCGGCGAGGCCGGCACGCATGACCAAGGTTGCATACTCCGGAAGCGGTTCCGGCGGGGCCGAGTGCCAGGACGGCAACTGCGCCTCGGCCGCCAGCAGGAACCAAAAAAAGCCATAAGCTGGCAAAGTAAGGAGGTAGGTGAGCTGCCCGACCGGCGGGAACACCGAGCCGCCGACGATATCGACCGGCACCCGCCCGGCGAATGCCGACAGGTCGAGCTCGACCGCTTGGGCGGTGCGCGACACGTTGCTGACGCATAGGATGGTCTCGGTGCGGCCATCCTCCAGCGTAAATTCGCGCAAATAGGCCAGGATCTTGCGGTTGCCGGGATACAGGAAGCGCTGGGTGCCGCGTCCGAACGCCACGTGGCGCCGCCGGACCGCCAGCATGCGCCGGGTCCAATTGAGCAGCGAGTGCGGGTCGGTCGCCTGCGCCTCGACGTTCACCGCCTGGAAGCCGTAATTGGCGTCCATGATCGGCGGCAGCACGAGCTGGGCCGGGTCAGCGCGGGAGAAGCCGCCGTTGCGGTCCATCGACCACTGCATCGGCGTCCGCACCCCGTCGCGGTCGCCCAAAAAGATGTTATCGCCCATGCCGATCTCATCGCCGTAGTAGATGACCGGCGTGCCCGGCATCGACAATAACAGGCCGTTCATCAGCTCAATCCGCCGGCGGTCGCGCTCCAGCAGCGGCGACAGGCGGCGGCGGATGCCGAGGTTGATCCGGGCGCGGCGGTCGGCGGCGTAGGTGTTCCACAGGTAGTCGCGCTCGCCCGAGGTCACCATTTCAAGCGTCAGCTCGTCGTGGTTGCGCAGGAACACCGCCCACTGGCAGTTGGCCGGAATCTCCGGGGTCTGCCGCATGATGTCGGTGATCGGGAAGCGGTCCTCCCGGGCGATTGCCATGTACATGCGTGGCATCAGCGGGAAGTGGAACGACATGTGGCATTCGTCGCCGTCGCCAAAATACTGCTGGGCGTCCTCAGGCCACTGGTTCGCCTCGGCCAGCAGCATCCGGCCCGGCGCATACCGGTCGAGCTCGGCGCGGATCAGCTTTAGGATTGCGTGCGTCTCCGGCAGGTTCTCGTTGTTGGTGCCCTCGCGCTCCACGAGGTAGGGCACGGCGTCGAGGCGCAGCCCATCGATCCCGAGGTCCAGCCAGAACCGCATGATCGAGAGCACGTCCTGCAGCACGGCCGGGTTGTCGAAATTGAGGTCGGGCTGGTGCGAGTAGAAGCGGTGCCAGTAATACGCGCCCGCGACGGGATCCCACGTCCAGTTGCTGGTCTCGCTGTCGATGAAAATGATGCGGGTGCCAGCGTATTTCTCGTCACTGGTGGACCACACGTAGCGCTCGCGCTCCGGACTGCCCGGCGGAGCGAGGCGGGCGGCCTGGAACCACGGATGCTGGTCGGAGGTGTGATTGATGACCAGCTCAGTGATCACCCGCAGGCCGCGGCCATGCGCCGCCTCGATGAAGCGCCGCACGTCGTCCATGTCGCCGTAGTCGGTATGCACGCTCTGGTAGTCCGCGATGTCATAGCCATCGTCACGCCGCGGCGACGGGTAGAACGGCAGCATCCAGATCGCGGTAACGCCGAGCTCGGCCACGTAGTCGAGCTTTTCCAGCAAGCCGCGAAAGTCGCCGACTCCGTCGTTGTTCGCGTCAAAGAACGACTTGAGATGGAGCTGGTAGATGATCGCGTCCTTATACCAGAACGGATCCTCGATGGGGGGCAGCGGCGATGCAAGGGGGGCTTCAGAGGACAGGGAGGTGCTAATGCTCGTTCTCACTCTGCTACAGCGGGGGCTGCTACGGTTCGGACCCGCCAGATGGCGTAAGGCCGGTCTGGAGTCAGCGTGATGCGTTGCGTGCGGTCGGTCCAGCGGAATTGCCGGTCCTGCAACAAATCGGTGACGTCAAACGCCGCCGGAATGCTCAGCTCAGCATACTGAGCATAGCGCGGATCCATGCTGATGGCGATGAATAGAACATTTGACCGGTCCTTGTTGGCCTTCTCAAAGAACAGCACCTGCTCGCCGCTCGCCGGAAGGAAAGTGACACCCAAATGCGAGTGCAATGCCGGGTTGAGGCGGCGAATTGCATTGAGCTGGGTGATCTCAGCGACGATATTGCCGGGCCGGTCCCAGTCCCAGGCGCGAAGCTGATACTTCTCGCTGTCGAGGTAGTCCTCCTTGCCGGGAACCGGCGTGCCCTCGCACAGCTCAAACCCATTATAGACGCCCCAAAGACCGGACAGCGTGGCGGCCAGCGCTGCGCGGATCAGGAAACCGGGGCGGCCCGAGGTCTGCAGGAACACCGGGTTGATGTCCGGCGTGTTGACGAAGAAGTTCGGCCGAAAGAACTCGCGAGGCGGACCTTGGGTCAGCTCGGTGAGATATTCCTGGAACTCGGCCTTGGTGTTGCGCCAGGTGAAGTAGGTATAGGACTGCGAGAAGCCGACCTTGGCAAGGCGGTACATCACCTTGGGCCGCGTGAAGGCCTCGGCGAGGAAAATGGCATCCGGGTAACGCGCCTGCACCTCGGCGATCATCCACTCCCAAAACGGCAGCGGCTTAGTGTGCGGGTTATCGACGCGGAACAGTCGGACGCCCTGGCCGGCCCAATACAGCACGACATCGCACAACTCATTCCACAGGCCGGGCACCGCGCCGGGCGCATAGAAATCGACGTTGACGATGTCTTCGTACTTTTTCGGCGGGTTCTCGGCGTAGCGGATGGTGCCGTCCGGCCGCCAATTGAACCAGTCGCGGTGCTGTTTCAGCCACGGGTGGTCCGGCGAGCACTGAATGGCGAAGTCCATCGCCAGCTCCAGCCCATGCTCCGCGCAGGCGGCGCGCAGGCGCTGGAAATCCTCGATGGTGCCGAGTTCGGGATGCAGCTTGTCATGGCCGCCTTCGGGCGAGCCGATCGCATACGGGCTGCCGGGATCGTCGGGCGCAGCGGTCAGCGAGTTGTTGCGGCCCTTGCGGTTGGTCCGGCCAACGGGATGGATTGGCGGGAAGTACAGCACATCGAAGCCCATGTCGCGGACCCGCGGCAGATGGCGCTCCACATTGGCGAAGGTGCCGTGCCGCGCCGGGTCGTCGCTCAGTGAGCGGGGGAACACCTCGTACCAAGCGGCAAAGCCAGCGGCGACCCGTTCGGCCTGAACCGGCACCGGGTCAAGCATGGCGGCCAGTGGGCGGTCATCGGCGCCGGCCATCATCGCGGCGACCTCAGGCGACAGCAGGGTCTGCCGCTGGGCTTCGGCATCCAGCCGGGCGAGCGACTGCACGACCTGCGTCAGCGCCGCTTTCACCGCACCGGCCACCCGGCCGGCGGCCTGAGCAACCAGGGCCGCGCCTTCCTGCAGCTCCAGGGCGATCGGCACCCCTGCAGCGTGCTTCTTCGTCAGCTCGTCGGCAAAGGTGGCGTAGGCATCGCGCCAGGCCTGGATCGTGTAGTGGTGCACGCCGAGTTCCTGCAGCGGAAAAGCCGCGGTCCAGCGGTCGTTCGTGAGCAGCCGCATCGGCGCCTCACGCCAGTCCTGCCCGCCGGGGCCGCGCCATTGCAGCATCACGGCCAGCTTGTCGTGGCTATCGGCGATGACGTCCGCTTCGACCGCAACCAAGTCGCCGACGGTGCGTCGCGCTGGAAAGCGGCCGCCATCGACGCAGGGCGTGGCGACCTCGATGGCGAGGCGCGGCTGCCGCGCAGCCTCCTCGGCGCTACTCAGCGGCCATGGCTTGGGATAGGGCAGCGCTGCAGCGGTAAAGGTCTCCAACGCGCCTGGCGCCAGCGTCAGCCTTGAATCAGGGCCGAGCGTCGTGTCGTGCGCCTTGGAGCGCCAGGGACCAAACGACCCGGCGCTGGCCAGGATCGCTGCCGCCTCGACCGTGACCGGCGTCACAGGATCAAGGTTCAACAGGGCGAGGGTTGCCCGTTGGGCATGGCGTGGGTCGATCGCATCGGTCCGCAATAGAGCGAGCATCGTCTGACCGGGGCTAGACAGCAGCCGCGCGACACCGGCGTCGAAGGCCGGCAACGCCCGCAGCGCGTTGAGCCGCTCAACATCGACGGTTTCGGTCGAGCTCGGGAAATCCCGCATCCAGCCGTCGGCGAGCAGCGCGGCCAATCCACAAAAATGTTCACGATCGCGCCCGCCAGCCGGTGCGATCACCGGAGCAACGCGGCGCAGGGTGTCGAGCTCGTGCCAAAGCCAGTCGGCCTTGCCGTCCCACCAGGGCAGCGAACAGGCCACGAAATCAACGGTCCCAGGCGGCAGCCCGGCCAAACTGTCCCAAGCCAAGCCGGGTGTCCAGGCAAATAATGACAGCTCCGGGCAGCGTCCGCGCAGGCGGATCAGAAAGGGGGCGACCGACGCGGTTGGCAAGTTGGCCAACCCAAGCAACCGGACACCGGCGACACCCATAGCAGTCCATTGACCGAGATGCGGCGTCCACCACTCGGCAAGCCGCTCGGCATCCTCCTCATCGGCGATGGTCGCGACTGCAGCCGGCGCACTGACCGGTGAATGACGCGGGTCGGTCATCGGCGCGGGCGCCACGGCAAACACCGCCGGCATAGCGTCAGCGGCGAGGCTCTCGGCCGGGACATGATCAATCTCGACGTCGATCAGTACGGACAGCCCGAGATCTCGCGCCGCAGCGGTCAAGGCCCTCATGTCGGATGGCGGCGTAGCGAGCAGGACATGGTCGAACCCAAGCGAGGCTGCACGGTCCAGGTCAGGAATACTGGGACTCGCAACAAGCCGGCAGATGCGGGGGGCGCGGGTCGGCGTCAGCGAATGACCCGCGCGCGGTGGGGTGTGCATGAGGGTCACTCCTAAGCAGACCTCTGTAGGTCTGCGCACAGATAATGACCTAAGCAGGATTGCGTGGCCCGGAACTGCAAACATTCATTTGTAGCCCAGGCCACGAAACCCAGCTTAGGTCGCCGACGATTTGTTCCTGCATCGCGGCGTCACGCACTTAGTTGCCGCGGCCGCACGGTTTCGGTCATAAATTCCGCTGGTTCAGCGCGCATAGCAGCCCTGTCCGGCGATGGGCCGGTTAATCCAGGCGCACGCCGCCGGTCACCGCCTGATAGGTCGCGATGGCGAGGGTGAGCGGCTCGAACGGCTTGGTGATCACGAAGGCCGGTTCGAGATCTTCCCCGGTCAGCAGCCGCTCCGGATAGGCAGTGACGAAGATCACCGGCGCGTAATGGTGCTGCATGATGCGCGCCACTGCCGCCGTGCCGTCGCCGCCGATGCCGAGGTTGATGTCGGCCAGGATAAGGCCGGGCTTGTGCAGCGTGGCAAGCTTGACAGCCTCGGCCTCGCTGGTCGCGACACCCACGACATTGTGTCCGCAGTTCCCTACCAATTCCTCGATGTCCATCGCGATTATCGGCTCGTCCTCGATAATCAGCACGTCGGTCGCGGCACCGGCGCGAAGATGGGCGCGGGCGTCGGCCAACTGCGTCTCTGCATCGGCTTGAGGAAGCTGCACGATCTCCGCGGCGGCGCGGATCGGCACCTCCTCCAGCGACGTCAGTAGCAGCAGCTCGCGCTGGATTTGCGATAAGCCGCCAGTCATGAAACTTGTTTTCAGCGTGTTGAGGCCGTCGAATCGCCGGGTCACGGCGTGATAAAGGCCGTGCCGCGCATTATCCAAATCAGGGTCCTCGGCGATCAGGTCGCGCAGGCTGTCGGCGACCATGGCGTCACCGCGTGTCTGGCTTCCGGTCAGGGCGCGGGCATAGCGGCGCGCATAGGGCAGTGCGCGGATCAGGTCCTCGCGACGCAGGCTGGTCATAAAGCGTCCCTTTCATGCACAGGCAGCGTGCATTGATGGTGTGTGGAGCGAGGCCCAGAATGGGGCTGGCAATTGGGATTATCGTCAGTTCGCAGATGGACATACCCGACACCGATATCAGGCATCAAATTGTCGAGTTGCTGCCGGGCCTGCGGGCCTTCGCACGGTTCCTGGTGCGGGACCGCGCCGGAGCCGACGACATCGTGCAGGACAGCATCGTACGGGCGCTGGGCGCAATAGACCAGTTTCAGCCCGGCACGAACCTGAAGGCTTGGCTGTTCACCATTCTGCGCAACCAATTCTATGAACAAGGCCGGCGTCGGCGGCGGGAGACCAACGCCCTGCAGGCGCGGTTCGACGAGGCGGAGGCCGCCGATCCGCAGCAGCACGCACAGTCGGACATCACCGACCTGCAGCAGCTTATATGGCGTCTACCGCCTACGCAGCGCGAAGCACTGATCCTGGTCGGAGCGCAGGAGATGTCGCACGAAGAGGCTGCCGCCATCTGCGGTGTGCCGGTCGGCACCATGAAAGCGCGGTTGTCCCGGGCGCGCAGCGGGCTGGCTGCGCTGATGAGCGGGGTCGCGGTCGATCCCCTATAGAGAGTTCGCGTTTTCGTGATCGGGGCGATGCAACGATGGGTGCTGGCCGGCCATTGGCTGGGGACTGAGGCAAAAAGGCAGATCGATGAACACTCCCTTCCATGACCAAGTCATCGCGATTCTTCCCAAGCTGCGCATTCAGGCATTGGCCTTGACCCGCAATCGTTCGGCGGCTGAGGATCTGGTGCAGGATGCCGTCTGCAATGCGCTATCCGCCCACGCAAGCTTCATTCCGGGCACAAACTTCCCAGCCTGGATGCACCGCATCCTACGCAACCGCTTCATTTCGAATCTGCGGAAGCGGCGGGACACCACGGACATCGACGACGTGCCGCAGTCGGCGTTTGCGACCGAGGCGGCGCATGAGGATCGTCTGGCATTGAAAGAGCTTGGCCAGGCAATGACTCGTTTGCCGGCTGACCAACGAGAGGCGTTGCTGATGGTCGTCGTGCACGGCATGAGCTACGAAGCGTTGGCAGAGGCGACTGGCTGCGCCGTGGGCACAGCGAAAAGTCGGGTGTTCCGGGCACGTCGCCAGCTCGAGGCATGGTTGCTGGGCGAGGTGGATGTAAAAAGCAAGGAGCGTATTGGCACTCGGCCAACGCGTTTGCTTGAAGTCGGTTATGGCGGTGATGAGAAACACGCCGCTGCGGTGGTGATGCGCTAACAAATATTAACGTCACTGTGAATGCAACCTATGCCTCCGAAAATACGTTTTGGTAGGATTACGACCATTCGGGTTGTACGGGCATGAATTGTTGCATAATGACCCAGCGTAAGTCCAAACGGCCCCAGCCGTTGCAAAAACAGGATAAACCGGCGGTGGCCGCATTTGATATCTGGCTGCAACGTGGCCTGCATCAGCTCTACGACGATGTTGCCAAGGAGCCTATCCCAGACGAGTTGTTAAAACTTATCGAGGAAGATCGGCAAAAGTGAATAGCTGCTGGTTGCTAAGACCGGTGGCATGAAAAAGCGATACCGGGGACTGTGGAACACCCTCACAGCCCGGCTTTGTTGTGTGCACGCTGCTGCAACCCTGCCACTTTTTGTAGCGGCTGCTACTGGTTCAGCGAGACTGGCCTTCATTCTATGGCTGCTGTCGCTGACCGGTATGGCAACTGGGATCATATTTTTCGCTGTCCGGCCATTGGCCCGCCTCAACAGGCGCGTGCGGCAGTGGCGGTCCGGCGAGATCTTCGCGGATGCTTCGACGTTTGGGAATGTCTCGTCGGCGCGTGAATTCCGATGGCTGAACATTGCCTTGCGACGCGCGACGCTCACGTTATATCGCCAGCATAGGCGTTTGGACGTCGCGGTCGCCCAGCAAGAACTCCTTATGCAAGAGATCCACCACCGGGTAAAAAACAACCTCCAGGTTGTCGCAAGCTTGCTGAACCTGCAGGCCAGCCGCATCCGCCTACCGGAGGCTCGCGCCGAGTTCCAGGCAGCCCGGGATCGTGTGCGCACGTTGGCAACATTGCACCGCCACCTTTATGCGCATGGCGAGTTACACACCATCGACATGCGCGAGTTCCTGGTTGAGCTGTGCAGCCAATTGTTTCAAGCGATGGGCGAGAAGGCTGGCGAGCGGTTGCGTCTAGAGATCGAAGCGCCGGAACTCAAGATGTCGAGCGATCAGGCGGTCCCGCTCGCACTGATCGTTACCGAAGCGGTCAGCAATGCGGTGAAATACGCATTTCCCCACGGACGCCGCGGCAGCATCTGGGTTTATCTCACAGCCGATCTGGATCATGCCGAGCTCGAAATCCGTGACGACGGCATCGGTATCCCCACCGGGCGGAGTGAAACCGAGTCTGGAACTCGGGATGGCATCGGCATACAACTGATCCGCGGTTTTGCTCGCCAGCTCGGCGCCAAACTGCAGGTCGAGCAGGGCAACGGCACCCGATACAAAGTCGATCTGCCGTTGCGGCGGAAGCGGGTCTCAAGTCCTATGCTCGGCGTGCTCGCCGGTAAGACGCCGGTGTAGCGGCACCTTGCACGAGTGAGGAACACACGGCACATCGGATGTGTTACGGAGTGTTGTGAATGAATGCTAAGTTACAGCAGGCCATGACGCGCTGGCGCCATCACCTGCATCAGCATCCCGAGCTTTTTCTGCATGAGCGTGAGACCGCGGCGTTTGTCTGCAAGACGCTGGCTGATCTGGGCGTGCCCTACAGCTCAGGCGTTGGCGGGCATGGAATCGTTGCGACCTTGACACGTGGGCATTCCAATCGCAGCGTGGGCTTGCGCGCCGACATGGACGCGCTGCCCATCGTCGAGGAGACGGGGTTGCCCTATGCCTCATGCAAACCCGGTGTAATGCACGCGTGCGGTCATGACGGCCACACCGCCAGCTTGTTGGGAGCGGCTGCTCTGCTGACCAGCGACACTGACTGGTCCGGCACCGTCCATTTTGTGTTCCAGCCGGCGGAAGAGGGTTTTGGCGGTGCGCGCAGCATGCTGGCCGACGGCCTGTTTGACCGGTTCCCAATGGAGCGGATTTTCGGCTACCACAATTGGCCAGGTCTTGAGGCCGGAACCATCGCCGTGCATGACGGCGCGGTCATGGCGGCTGGGTCACGTCTCAACATCGTGGTGGATGGTCACGCTGGACACGCTGCCATGCCGCATCTTTCGCGCGATCCGTTGCTGGCGTCGGCGCATCTTGTCGTGGCGCTGCAATCCGTGGTTTCGCGCAACGTTGACCCTCTCGAATCCGTCGTGGTGTCGGTCTGCACGCTGAACGCCGGAATAGCGTCGAACCAGATCCCGAGCCGATCGGTCCTGTCCGGCACGTTCCGCTCGCATCGACCGGCGATACGCGATCTGATCGAGGCCGGTATCCGGCGGATCTCCGAGGGGATTGGCGCAACGTTCGGTGTCGCTGTCAGCGTTGAAATCCAGCATGGCGTCTCCCCCACGGTGAACACCCGTGCGGAGGCGGACCTTGCGGCGGCCAGCGCCACCGAGCTAGGCATTCCGCTCCGGCGCGACCTGCCGCCCAGCATGGCGGGCGAAGACTTCGGCTGGTACTTGGAACAAAAGCCCGGCGCGTTCGCTTGGATCGGCAATGGTCCGGCTACTCCGGGCGGCGAACTGCACAACCCGGGTTATGATTTTAACGATGCGATTCTGCCGGTCGCCGCCGGATGGCTCGCCGCGACCGCGCGCCGGGCTTTGGCATCTTAGCGGCGTCGTTTGGCATAATTGAGGGGAGATCAGGTGACGGGTTCACCGCGGCCGGGACGGGCCTGGATGACGCGCAACATGGCCGCAGGCCGGCGCGCTATCCAGCCGGTGATAGCTCTTGGTGTGCTCGCGACGGCGGCGGCGATCGGCCAAGCCTGGTGTCTGGCGCGGCTGCTGACCAGCGCGATCGTAACGGGCGTCGCGTCAAACCCCGACGTTTTGGGCATGCAGTGGCCGCTGTTGTTTGGCGTGTTGACCTTGGTGCGGGCGGGTCTGCTGATCGTAGCGGACGACCTTGCATTTACCGCCGGCGTCGCGGCAAGGCGGCGGTTGCGCAGCGATCTTTTCGTCCGCCTGTTCAGCGCGGGGCCGGGCTCCATCCGCGGCTCGCGCTCGGGAGAATTGGCCGCCCTGGCGGTTGACCGGATCGAGGCGCTGGAGGGGTTGTTTGCCCGGTGGCTTCCTGCAGCGGCGCTCGCGTTCGCGTCGCCGATCCTCGTCGGCTTCGCAGTGTTATCGGTTGATCCCTGGGGCGCGCTGATCCTGGCTGCGGCAGGGTTGCTGGTCCCTGTCGGTATGGCACTGGCCGGGCTGGGTGCGGCGGCGGCGTCGCAGCGACAGTTTGTGGCGATGGGCCGGCTGCAGGCGCGCTTCCTCGACCGCATCCGCGGCATTGCCACGATCGTGCTCGCGGGCCGGGTGGAGGACGAGGCACGACGCCTGCAGACCGCCGCCGACGACCTCAGCCGAAGGACGCTGCGTGTGCTGCGCGTGGCCTTTTTGTCATCCGCAGCGCTCGACTGCGCTGCGGCGGCGGCACTCGTGCTGCTGGCTGGGCGCTACGCGGCGGCGTGGCGCGGCGGCGAAGGCGATCCGCTCACGGCGATCTTCGTGCTCGTGCTGGTGGCCGAGTTCTTCGCGCCGCTCCGGACGTTTTCCGCGGCCTATCAGGACCGGCTGCAGGCGGCAGGGGCGGCCGAGCAGTTGGCGGGCCTTCCGGAAATCCCTGATCGTCCTGAGGCGCGGCCGGTCCGCACGGTCGCGGCATCCGGCGTGACCGTGACGTTCGACGACGTGCGCTACACCTGGGACCCGTCGCGCGGCGTCGTGCTCGATGGGCTGAGCTTCCGCGTGCCGGCTGGGGAGACGGTCGTGCTGGTCGGGCCGTCGGGCGCCGGCAAATCGACCGTCATCGAACTGCTGCTGGGCTTTATCCATCCGGATGGCGGGCGCATCACGCTGAATGGCGCTGATATCAGTACGATCGTGCCGGCGGCATTGGCGCGGATGACGGCGTGGATCGGCCAGCGCCCAGTGCTGTTCGCCGGCAGCATCCGCGACAACATCCGCTTTGGGCGGGAGGACGCGACGGACCGTGAGATCGAGGACGCCGCCAAGGCGGCCGGGATCGAGCAGTTCGCGGCCGCCCTTCCTGACGGGCTGGACACGCCGATCGGCGAGGGCGGCTATGGCGTGTCCGGCGGCCAGGCGCAGCGTGTCGCCATCGCGCGCGCCTTCGTCCGCAATGCACCGTTGTTATTGCTTGATGAGCCGACCGCGCACCTTGACCCGGCGACCGAGGCGGACGTGCTGGACAGCCTTCGCCGCCTGGCATTGGGGCGCACCGTGATCCTGGCCAGCCACTCGGTGGCAGCGCACATATTCGGCGGCCGTCGGCTCGAGCTGCAGGATGGCCGGGCGCGGCCGGTTCAAGGCGCCGCATGAGAAGGGGCGCCGCATGAGAAGGGGCGCCGCATGAGAAGGGGCGCCGCATGAGGAGAGGTGCAGCATGAGGTCGCTGCTGCCGATCCTGGCGCTCTGGCGTGGCCATGCGGGATGGCTGCTGGCCGGGTTGGCGCTGTCGTTGCTGACGGTGGCGGCCGGCGTGGGCCTCGCGACCGCCGCGGGCGGTCTCGCGCTGCGGCCGGTGACGGGAAACGCGGTCGCTGTCTGGGCAGCGCTGCTGTTCCTGCCAGGCGTGGTGCGCAGTCTCGGCATAGCCCGGGTCGTGCTGCGCTACAGCGAGCGCATGGTGACCCACGCCGCCACCTTCCGGGTGCTGACGGCCCTGCGCGTCTGGCTGTTTCGCGGCCTGGCCATGCGGTCTGCGGGCGGGCTCGGTTTCATGCGGTCGGGCGACGCGCTCGGCCGGCTCGTCGGCGATGTCGAGGCGTTGGACGGGCTTTATCTGCGCATCATCGTGCCGGGTGTCGCGGCCGTGCTGCTGCTGCCGGTGCTCGTCGGCGTCCTGGCGCTTGGCAATGTCGGCACGGCGCTGCTGGTCGGCGGCCTGTTCCTGCTCTCGGCGCTCGTGCTGCCATGGCTGGCGGCGCGTTCGACCCTTGATGCCGGCGGGCAGCTTGCGGTGGCCTCAGCCGGGCTGCGCTCGGCAGCGCTGGACGCGTTGGACGGCAGCCGAGAAATCCGGGCCTACGGTGCCGAAGGCCGGATACTCGCGGTGATGCAGGCGCGCGAGTCCACGCTGTTCCAGGCACAGCGCCAGGTCGGCCGCCGCGCGTCATGGGCGCAGGCGGCGGCGTTCGTTTGCGGCCAGGCCGCGTTGCTGGCCGTGCTGCTGGCACCCGGGGTCGCGCCGGGCCTGATGGTCACAGGATTGTTCCTGACCCTGGCAGCGTTCGAGGTCGTAGGCGGGATGCCACGCGCCGGGGTTCTCGCCGGCTACGCGGCAGGCAGCGCTACGCGCATCACCGAGGCTGCTACCGACCCCGGCGACGCCAGTAGTCCGTCGGATCCAGCCCCGTTGCCCGCCAGCACGTCATTGCGGTTCGAAGGCGTAGGTTTTCGCTGGCGCCCGGACCGTCCGGCCGTGCTGGAGGGCCTCACCCTCGACATTCCCGCCGGCAGCAGGGTCGCGATCCTGGGACCGTCCGGCTCAGGTAAATCTACCCTGGCCGCATTGGCGCTTAAGGTTGTGGCGCCGCAGACCGGACGCGTGCTGCTTGGCGGCGTTGACCTTGCCCGGCTCCGCGCAAGCGACGTGCGGTCCCGCGTCGCCTGGCTCAGCCAGGACACCCATCTGTTCAGCGACACCATCCGCGCCAATCTGGCGCTGGCCCGCGACAACCCGACCGAGGCCGAGCTATGGGCCGCGCTGGACCGCGCCGGCATCGCCGACGTGGTGCGCGGCTTCCCAGAGGGCCTCGATAGCTGGATCGGCGAGGGTGGACTTCAGGTCTCGGGCGGGCAGGGACGACGGCTGGCATTGGCCCGGGCATTGTTGTCGCAGGCGCCGATACTCATTTTGGATGAGCCGGCTACAGGGCTGGACGCCGCGACCGAGCGTGCCTTTCTGGTGACGCTCAACGATGTGGCGGCTGGCCGGACGGTCGTGCTGATCGTTCATCGCCTGACCGGTGTAGAGCGCCTCGACCGCATTTTCCGGCTCTCGGCGGGCCATGCGGTGGCGGCGGCTGCTTGAGCGATTGACGCCGCGGGGCTTGGGCGGGCACGTAAGCACAACTCAAGACTTCGCGAAGGAACCAGCCATGGCACACCCGTCAGTAGCATCGTGTCTGCCGATTTCCCGGCGCTTGGCTGTGCTTGTGCTGGCGCTGGCCGGCATCGCTGCCTGCTCCGCGACTCCGGCGGAGCGGCTTGGACCGGATTATGTCGTTTTCTTCACGCCGTTCTCGGCAGACCTGGACGAAAGTGCAAAAAGCGTGATCGCCGACGCAAGCCAAGCGGTGCAGGCCGCGTCCGCACGGCGAATCGTGGTGGCGGGCTACGCCGACCGCGCGGCGGGGGGAAGCCCAACCGTCAACCAGACCCTGTCGAAGCTGCGGACACAGGTTGTCGCAGACGGTTTGGTGGTGCAAGGCGTGGATCGCGGGCGCATTGTCCTGCGGCCCAGGGGCGCGATCGGGGGCGATCCGGGCGTTGAAAGCCGCCGGGTCGCGATCGAGATCTACTAGGGCTTCAATGCCAGCACATGACAGCTACGCGCTCGCGGGTGGCAGGACAGCGCCGCGTGACGTGCTGCGCCGGGTATTTGGCTTTCCGGCATTCCGCGGCCTGCAGGAGGCAGCGATCGAGCGGGTCATGGCCGGGGGCGACGCGCTGGTGCTGATGCCGACCGGCGGCGGCAAAAGCCTGTGTTATCAGGTGCCTGCCCTGTGCCGGCCCGGCACGGCCATCATCGTCTCACCACTCATTGCGTTGATGGACGACCAGGTGGCGGCACTCAGGCAACTCGGCATCGCCGCCGGCGCCTTGCATTCCGAAGTTGAAATCGACGCCGCGCGGGAGATCGCCGGGGACCTCGACGCCGGGCGGCTTGACCTGCTGTATGTATCGCCCGAGCGTTTGCTGATGCCGGGCACGCTCGACCGCCTGGCCCGGCAGAAGATCGCCTTGATCGCGATCGACGAGGCGCACTGCGTCTCGGCCTGGGGGCATGAGTTCCGCCCGGAATACCGCGGCCTTTCCAAGCTCGCGCAACGTTTTCCCGGCGTGCCGCGCATCGCCCTGACCGCGACGGCTGACCCGCGCACCCGGGTCGATATCCTGCACGCGCTGGGCATGGACGACGCGGAGATGTTCACCGCGAGCTTCCATCGTCCCAACCTGCATATCGCAGCCCTGGCAAAGGACAGCGAGGCCAAGCAGCTGCTGGCGTTCCTGACCCTGCACAAAGGCCAGGCCGGTATTGTGTATTGCGGCAGCCGCGTTAAGACCGAGCGGACGGCGCTCCGCCTCAAGGCCGACGGCTTCACGGCATTGCCGTTCCACGCCGGGCTGTCGGCCATGGAAAAGCGGGTGGCGCTGACCCGGTTCCGCAGCGGGGAGCCGGTCATCATGGTCGCAACCATCGCGTTCGGCATGGGTATCGACCGGCCCGACGTGCGGTTCGTGGTGCATCTGGACATGCCGGACAGCCCGGAGGCGTTTTATCAGCAGATCGGCCGTTCCGGCCGCGACGGGGACCGGGCCGACACGCTGCTGCTTTATGGCGGCGAAGATATCGCCCGCGCCCGGCACTGGCTGGCGCAGTCCAGTGCGCCCGAGGCGCAGCAGCGCGTCATGCGCGAGCGGCTCGAGGCGATGATCTCCTTGACCGAGACGACCGCCTGCCGGACCCAATCATTGCTGGCGTGTTTCGGGGAGGAACTGCCCGGCGCCTGCGGGCATTGCGACGCCTGCACGTCGCCGGTGGCGCTGTTCGACGGCACGGTGGCGGCGCAGAAGGTGCTCTCGGCGATCTATCGCACCGGCCAGCGTTTTGGCGCCCTGCACATCATCTCGGTGCTGCGCGGCCAGGAAACGCCGATGATTTTGAAGCACCGGCATCAGGAACTGTCCACCTATGGGATCGGCTCGGACAGGGCGCCAGGGTTCTGGCGCGGGGTGATCCGACAACTGATCGCCCGCGGCGCATTGCGGACCGAGAGCGGCGAGTATGCGACGCTGTCGCTGGTGCCCGACCAGGCCCGGCCGATCCTGCGCAGCGAGACGACCCTCATGCTGCGGGACGAGCCGGAGCCGCTGCGGGCGACGGTGCCGCGCAGCCGCGACCGCGTATCGGCGTCCTCCGGCGCCAACGACCGTCCGGCAGCCGTCGGTGACGAGGGATTGTTCGACGCGCTGCGGCAATGGCGGTCCAGCGAGGCGAAAGCGCAATCCGTGCCGCCCTACGTCATCTTTCACGACAGCGTGCTGCGCGAGATCTGCGTGACCCGGCCCGGCGAGCTGGACGAACTGGGCGAGATCAAAGGCGTCGGCGCGTCGAAGCTGCAGCGCTACGGCGCGGCCGTGCTGGACGTTACTCGGCGGCACGCCTCGTAAGCGGCTCCAGATTTCCGGGCTGGCCCGGCGTGCGGCGGAACACCTGGGCCGTATCGTGCAGCGCTGCGACCGCCGGGCGATGCGCGATCGAGATGATCGTCGTGTCTGGAAGGCTTTGGCGCAGCTTGGTATAAAGCTCGGTCTCGGCTTCGGGATCGAGGCTCGCGGTCGCCTCGTCCATGAACAGCCAGTCCGGACGCTGCAGCAGCGCGCGGGCGACGGCAAGCCGCTGCTGCTCGCCGCCGGACAGCCGCTGCATCCATGGCTCATTGTCATCGAGTTGGGGGGCCAACGATGCCAGCCCGGCGTCGGCTAGCGCTTGTAAGACAGCCTCATTGCCAAAGCTGGTGTCGCTGGCCGGGTAGGTGAGCACGTGACGCAGCGTGCCAAGCGGGATGTAGGGCCGCTGCGGCAGGAACAAATACCGGCCCGGCGGACGCTCGACAACGCCGCCGCCATAGGGCCAAATGCCGGCGAGCGCGCGGAACAGCGTGGACTTGCCGCTGCCGGACCGGCCGGAAATCGCGGTGGACTGGCCTTTGGGAAACAGCACGCCGGAATAGGCAAGCAGCGGCGTGCCGTCCGGCATCGTGAGGCTCAAATCTGTCGCTGCAATGCCGCCGCCAGCGCTGGACCGCAGGCGGGTGCCCTGGTCGGCGAGGCCGCGCGCCACGTCGATCGCCCGACGGAAACCAGCGAGACGAGCGACGGTCGCGCGCCACGATGCTATGTCGGCATAGGCGTCGATGAACCAGGAGAGCGAGCCTTGGACCCGGGCGAAGGCCCCAGCGGTGCGGGTCAGCCCGCCGAGCGCAATCTCGCCGGAGAAATAGCGCGGTGCGGCGACGACGATCGGGAAAATCGACGCCGCCTGCTCATAGCCGGCGATCAGCGCGTTGAGCAGCTTTTGCCGCTGCATGATCAGCCGCCAGTTCACGAACACCGCGGTGAAGCGGTCGATGAGGCCGGCCTTCTCCGCCCGCTCGCCGGCATAGAGCGCGACACCCTCGGTGTTCTCCCGCAAGCGTACCAGCGAGAAGCGGAAATCTGCCTCGGCTTTTTCCTGCTGGAACGACAGCATGGCGAGTGGGCGGCCGACATAGTGGGTCAGCGCGCTGCCGATCGCGGCATAGAGGATCGCGGCCCAGAGCATGTAGCCGGGGATCGTCACGCCCAACAAGGTCACGGCGCCGGACAGCGTCCACAGGATCAGCGCGAAGTTGAACAGGCTGACGACGTTGGACAAAAGGCCCAGGCCAAGCCGCAGCGTATCCTCCACGTATTTGCGCAGGTCGTCGGCGATGCGCTGGTCCGGGTTGTCGGTGCCTAGGCCGGCTGGGTCGGCGGTGAGGCTGATGGTGTAATAGGCACGGTCGGACAGCCAGTCGGTCAGCAGGTGATCGGTCAACCAGCGCCGCCAGCGGATCTGCAGCCACTGATTAAGGTAGGTGCGATAGATTGCGATCGGGATGTATATGACCACGATCGGCACGAAGCCAGGCATGAAGCCGGCCTCACCGGTGCGGTAGCTGAACAGAAGCTGGATGAACAGCTCCCAGTTCTTGTTCTGCAGGCTGTCGTAGAACGCGCCGTTCCAGTAGTTCAGCACGACGGTCATGCCGACCAGCAGCAGGTTCAGCGCGATGATCGATACCAAAAGGGCGCGGGCGGACCACTTCTCCTCGGAGCGAAAGTAGGGCAGCGCCAGTCGCCAGGCGTCGCCTAGGACGGGCCCGAGCGACTGCATCAGCCGGCCTCCGCTTGCAGCATGGGCTGCGCCAGGCGAAGTCGGATCACGCCTTTCACCCCTGCCGGCTCGACCACATGGCCCTTGCGCAGGATGTCAATCTGGCCCGCGGCCGCCAATCGGCAGGCGACCCGGCGCACCTCGCTCAACAATGACTGCCAGTCGGGGCGAAGGGCGCGCGCGACCTCGCTGGGGCAGATAGATTTGGCCGGGCCGCGCTGTGTCGTCAGCGCGAGGATCGTCGCCTCAATCTCGGCGATGGGTGTTGCAGCGTGGGTGTTCATAGAGAGACGCTGGCGCAGCGCGCGCCGAACCGCAAGCCATGTTGGGCATCAGGGCCGGGTAAAGCCGAGCTTAGAGCGCAGTTGATCGGCTGGGAGCGGATGGCTGAACAGGTAACCCTGGCCCTCATCGCAACCGATCCCAGATAGAAAGGCCCGCTGGGCCTCGGTCTCGATCCCCTCCGCCACGACAGCAAGACGCATGGCGTGGCCGGTCTCGATCACCGCCCGGACAATCGCCGCGTCCTCGCGATTTGTCGGCAGATCGCGCACCAAGGAGCGGTCCAGCTTCATGACGGTGAGCGGCAGGCGTTTCAGCATGGATAGGCTGGCAAAACCGGTGCCGAAATCATCTAGCGCCAGGCCAACTCCCAGGTCGCGGATAGCAGACAGCGTCAGCAGCGTGTCGGTGCTGTTATCCACCAGCATCGACTCCGTCAGTTCCAGCTCCAGGTCTTCAGGTGGGAGCCCGGATTGCTCCAACGCCATCGCCAACTGGATCGGCAGCACGCCCGACTGCAGTTGCCGCGCCGAGACGTTGACCGATAGCCGCGCGTTGCGCCAGTTGATGGCTTCGCTGCAGGCTTCAATCAGCACCCAGGCACCGATCAGGTTGATAAGATCACTTTGCTCGGCGATCGGAATGAAGGCGTTTGGCGAGATTAAGCCGTGCTTGCGGTCGGGCCAGCGGATCAGCGCCTCGTTAACCTCGACCATCCCCGTCGCGAGGCAAAGCCGGGGCTGATAATGCAACACGAATGCGCCCGCGACGGTCGCGACGCGCAATTCGCGCTCAAGTCTCCGACGCACGGCCGTTTCGCTGCGACTGTCAATCGCCGCGAGGCGAATAGGCCGCGGTGGCATCGGACGCGGAGCGGCATGGCCTGCAATAAACATTAGCGTCTCACTTTGTTCTGCTTAGTCGCATTTTCCACGACAAACGCTACCAAACAGTTAACGGTGAGACGGCCAAAAACTAACTTCTGGTTAGGGATGCTTCCGTAAATGAGGTGCGATAACCCGCTACGTCCTGGTCGTGCGGTGAGCCGCTATCCGGAAACCTACTTGATCTTGGCTTCCTTGAACGGCACGTGCTTACGCGCCACCGGGTCATATTTTTTCAGCTCCAGCTTGCCCGTCGTCGTGCGGGCATTTTTCTTGGTTACGTAATAATATCCAGTATCCGCGGTGGATACGAGTTTGATCTGAACCGTGTTGTTCTTGGCCACAGCCTGTTCCTAAACGAGGTGCGCCCGGGCTGGGCGACGTCAGGCGCGGAACATGCTCATGCCGGATGCTTGGGTCAAGTCCGGTGTGCTCTCCAGCCGCGGCCTCAAGGCTTTGCCTCGCCGAGCACCGGCCGCTGACGCGCTGCGGCATAGGCGGCTGCGTGATCCAGCAGATAACGCGCCGCCACCATGTCGATGTCGCGCCCTTCGGCGGCCGGGCAAGCGCTGCGCAGGGCGACGATCTCGGCGCTCGGCAGTGGGGCACGGGCAGCGTCATGTCTGGCCCGCGCATCCGCCAGGCGCTGCCGGCCGCGGTTCAAGGTCAAGAGCTGCTGCATCGTCGCATCGGCGCCGAGGCTGGTGCAGACCTGCGGCAGGACGCCCAGGCCCTGGATCGGCCAGCCAAGCGGCGCCAGCACGCGGCTCCAGGTCACAAAAAGCTCGCCGCCATCGGGCAGCTTCGCAATCGTCTGCACCAGCCCCTTGCCAAGGGTCGAACTGCCGACCACGACGGCGCGGCCCCGGTCGGCCAATGCCGCCGCCATGATTTCGGCAGCGCTCGCCGAGCGTCCGTCCACCAGCACGATGACCGGCGCACCGGTCGTGACATCCCGGGCACCAGCGCGCCACTCATGCACAGCGCCTGGGTTGCGGCCAGCAGTGACCGCCACCAGGCCAGGATCGAGCATCAGGCTGGTCGCGGCGACAGCCTGCCGCAGCAGACCCCCGCGGTTGCCGCGTAGGTCGAGCACCACGCCGCGCAGCCGCCGGCCGGCAATTGCACGACCGAAGAAACGATCGAATTCTTGCGCCAGCCGCCGGTCGGTATCGCGGCTGAACCCCCCGATGCGGACCATCAGCAGGTCGCTGACCTGCTCGGCAAACACTGTCTCCGGCGTGACCACCGCGCGTTCGACCCCGACGACCTGCGTGCTGCCATTACGGCGACGCAAGGTGATGCTGACGTCGGTGCCATCGTCCCCGGCGATCCACGACATGACGGTGGCCAGGTCTTCGCCGCGCGTCGGCTGCTCGTTCACAGCGAGCACAATGTCGCCCTGCACGATGCCGGCCTCTGCACCCGGGCCATCGGAGTTCACACTCTGCACGACGAACGTCCTGCCGATTCTTGCAAGTACCAGTCCTACCCCTGCTGCACCGGACCGGCGCGCGCGATCGATGTCCGCAGCGCCCGGCGGCAAATAGCGGGAGTAGGGGTCGAGATGGTTGAACAGTTCGTCGAAAAAGCTGGTGATCAGCGCCTGGAACCCAGCGTCCCGCACGACCTCCGATACGTCCCAAGCGGCCGACATCAGCTCGGCTCCGGCACGAGCCCAGGCGTCGGAGGTGGGCGTGGCCGGAATGGCGCATTGATAGACGCTGCGGCTGGCCTGCCGCAGGTCAAGGGTGGCGCCGCGTTCTTCGATCGTCAGCCCAGCATCGAGCGAGGTGATGCCGCGCAGCCCCCATAATGCGAATTGCTGCACCGATACCGGTTCCAGCGTGCGCGGCGCCAGGAATTCGAACGAGGCGTTCAGCACGGCTACAGCCAAGCTGTCCTGAAAGCCGGGACGCGTCGACGGGCGAGGCTGCCCCAGGGCCGGGCTTGCCAGAAGCAGGAAGATCAGGCCAAGTGCCCGCCTCATCCGCGTCGGGACCGGCGCTCCCCGGCGGCGCCACGCAAGGGCGATTTCGGCTCGGACGGCGCTGCCCGGGCCGGCGATACCATCTGGAACAGCAATCCGCCGGTGACCGGGCTCGCCTCCGATAGGCGCACCTCGACGTCCTGGGCGAGGTGATAGGTCATTCGGGTGCGGCGGCCGGAGAGCGACTGGGCGCCTTCGTCATACAGCCAATAGTCGTCGGGCAGCGCCGACATGGGGATCAGCCCGCTCGCCCCGGAGTCCGCGAGGGTCACGAACAGGCCGAAGCGCTGGACGCCGGATATGCGGGCGGCGAACACGGCGCCGACCTTGTCGGCCATGTATGCGGCGAGGTAGCGGTCGATCGCCTCGCGCTCAGCGAGGGCGGCGCGGCGTTCGGTGGCGCTGATGTGCTCGGCCGTGTCGGGAAAGCGCGCCACCTCGTCCGGGGCGAGGCCGCCCACGCCAAGCTTCAACCCGCTCACCAAAGCCCGGTGCACCAATAGGTCAGCATATCGCCGGATCGGACTGGTGAAGTGGGCGTAGCGCGGCAGGCTGAGGCCGAAATGGCCGATGTTGTCCGGGCTATACGCCGCCTGGGATTGGCTGCGCAGGATGACCTCGTTGACCAGCGGCGCGTGCTCGGTGCCGGCGACCTTCTGCAGCACCCGGTCGAGGTCGCGCGGATGCAGGTCGTTGCCGGGCGCCAGGCTGATGCCCATGCCGTGCAGGAACACGCGCAGCGCCTCTAGCTTCTCCTCGGACGGCGGTGCGTGCACACGATACATGCAGGGCAGATGCCGCGCCTCCAGTTCCTCGGCGGCAGCAACGTTGGCCAGCACCATGAACTCCTCGATCAGCCTATGGCTGTCGAGCCGCGGGCGGGGTGCGACGGACACCACCCGGCCCTCCTCGAGCACCACCTTGCGCTCCGGCAGATCGAGATCGAGCGTGCCGCGAGCCTGCCGGGCGCCGAGCAGGGCGCGGAACGCGGCAAAGAGCGGCGGGATGACGCCCGGGAGACCGAGGTCCTGCCCGGCGTCATGCGCGTCCTGCACCTCGGTATAGGTGAGCCGGGCGGCGCTGCGCATCAGGCCGCGGCCGAAGCGGTGCGCGGTCTTCCGGCCGGACGCATCGATCCGCATCTCGGTGAACAGGCAGCCGCGGTCCTCCTGTGGGCGCAGGCTGCACCAGCCGTTGGACAGCGCCTCCGGCAGCATCGGCACCACGCGGTCCGGGAAGTACACGCTGTTGCCGCGGGTCCAGGCGGCGCGGTCGAGCGGCGCGCCAGGCCGCACATAGTGGGCGACGTCGGCAATCGCGACGATCAGGCGAAACCCGTTGCCGTCCGGCTCGGCGAACACCGCATCGTCGAAGTCGCGCGCGTCCTCGCCGTCGATGGTGACCAGCGGCACCTCGCGCAGGTCCTCGCGCTTGCCCAGCGGCACGGCCCGGGCGCGGGCGGCGTCGTGCAGCGCCTCCTCGGAGAAGTCCTGCGGGATATCATGGCCGTGGATGCAGATCAGGCTGACGGCGCGGGCGTCGCCCATGCGGCCCAGGCGCTCGGTGATGCGCGCAGGCTTCAGGCCCAGGCCGCCGTGTGGGAGTGGGCTTGCGACGACGATCTCGCCGGTTTCGGCGTCGCCAGCCTCGCCGTTTGGGATCAGCCACTCGGCCTTGGCGCGACGGTCGGTCGGCACCAAGCGGTTCGGTGCGCGAAACACACCCAAGATGCGGCCGGGCTCATCCGACAGGCGCTTCAGGGTGCGGCCCTCGTATTTGCCGGGCCCAATCGGGCTCAGGCGGGCCAGCACCCGCTCGCCCGGCGCCAGCGCCGGGTTGCCGCGGCGTTCCGGCGACATCAGCACCATGGGCGGCGGTCCGTCGCCGGTCCAATCGACCGGGCGCGCCACCGCGTCGCCGTCGCGGTCGGTGCCGGTAACGCGCACCACCATCTGATCCGGCAGGCGGCCCGGCGGGCTGAAACGGCGATGTCCGGCTGGTGCGATGGCGCCCTCCTTGGCGAGTTCCCGCAACAAAGCGCGCAATGGGGCGCGCAGTTCGGGGCCGATGCTGAATTCTCGGGAGATCTCGCGCTTGCCAACCCGCCCGGGAGCGTTACGGATGAACAGAAGCACGGCGTCCCGCGACGGCAGCGCTCCCGGCTCAGACGCGGTCCGCGGACGCCGCGCCATCTCAGCCCGCCTTGCGGGCGATCCCCGTCGGGGAAGGCGCCTTGGCCGCAGACGTTTTCAAGATCGGCTTTTTCGCAGACTTCTTAACGGCTTTTTTGGTCGTCGGCCGTTTTGCTCCGTTGGTCTTTGCCACCGCCGTCTTCGCGGCCTTCGGTGCCTTCGCGGCACTGGCCTTCTTCATCTTCGCGCCAGCCTTCGCTTTCAGCACCTTGCCCTTTTCCGCCAGCAGGGCGACCGCGTCCTCCAGGGTCAAATCCTCCATCGCAACCTCGCGCGGCAGGTTGGCGACGCGCAAGCCGTGCTGGGCATAGGGGCCGAACCGCCCCTTGCGCACCATCACCGCCTCTTTGTCGGCGGGGTGCGGACCCAGCGACCGCACGCTATCAAGCTTTTTCGCCATCACGTCCACGGCGCGGTTGAGCCCGACCGACAATACGTCGTCGTCCTTGTCGAGCGACGCATACACGCTGCCCATGCGGATGAACGGTCCGAACCGGCCAATGCCGGCCTCCAGCGGTTCCTGCCGGTCCGGATGGATGCCGACCAGCCGCGGCAGCGACAGCAGCCCCAAGGCCTGTTCAAGAGTCAGTTGATCACCCTCGACACCCTTGGGCAGCGAGGTGCGGCGCGGCTTGTGTTTCTTGTCTTCCGGGTTCGCCTCGCCCTGCTGCACATACAGCCCGTAAGGGCCGCGCCGCACCGTTACCGCCTCGCCGGTGTCCGGATGGTGGCCGAGCTCACGCATACCCTCCTTCAGGGTCTCGCCGCCGTCCTCCCCGCCGTCCATAGCGAGCCGCCGGGTGTATTGGCAGCCCGGGTAGTTGGAACAGCCGATGAAGCTGCCGTGCCGCCCCAGTTTCAGCCCCAGGCGGCCGGCATGGCACGCTGGGCACAGCCGCGGATCGGTGCCGTCGGCGCGCGTCGGAAAGAAGTGCTGGCCTAAGTCCTGGTCCAGCGCGTCGATGACATCGCTGATCTTCAGGTCGCGGGTCTGCTCGACGGCGCGGGAGAAGTGCTCCCAGAACGCCTGCATCACCGCCCGCCACTCCGCCCGGCCACCCGAGATGTCGTCCAATTGCTCCTCGAGCGAGGCGGTGAAGTTGCTGTCCACGTAGCGTTCAAAGAAGCTCGTGAGGAACGCGGTAACGAGACGCCCGCGGTCCTCCGGCACGAAGCGCTTGTTCTCCAGGCGCACGTAGTTGCGGTCGCGCAGCACCGTCAGGATCGAGGCGTAGGTGGACGGACGGCCAATGCCCAGCTCCTCCATCTTCTTGACCAGGCTCGCTTCCGAGTAGCGCGGTGGCGGCTGGGTGAAGTGCTGGTCGGCGCTGACCTCGCCGCGGCTCAGCGGGTCGCGCTCCTGCATCGGCGGCAGCATCCGGCTCTCATCGGCGGCGTGGCCCTCGGGCGCGTCGTCCACGTCCTCCCGATACAGTTTCAGAAAGCCGTCGAAGGCGACGATGGAGCCGGTGGCGCGCAGCCGGGTGCGGGAGCCGGCGATATCGACCGCGACCTGATCGAGCTCGGCCGACTGCATCTGCGACGCGACGGCGCGCTTCCAAATCAGCTCATAAAGGCGCTGCTGCTCGGTGTTGAGGTAGCGCGCGACGCTGGCCGGCGTGCGGGACACGTCGGTCGGGCGCACCGCCTCATGCGCCTCCTGCGCGTTCTTGGCCTTGCTCGAATACTCGCGGGCCGTCGCCGGCACATAGGCGCTGCCATAGGCCTCGCCCACGTGCTCGCGGATCGCCATCATGGCCTCCCGCGCCATCTGCACGCCGTCGGTCCGCATGTAGGTGATGAGGCCCGTCGTCTCGCCGTCCAACTCGACGCCCTCATAGAGCTGCTGGGCGCAGCGCATGATGGCCTGGGCGCCCATGCCGAGCTTGCGGCTGGCCTCCTGCTGCAGCGTGGACGTTGTGAATGGCGCCGGCGGATGCCGCTTGACCCGCTTGCGCTCGACGCTGGCGACGGTGAACGCGTCCGCCTCGACGGCGGCCTTCGCACCGTGGGCCAGCGCCTCGGTGTTGAGGTCGAACTGGTCCAGACGTTTGCCGTCCAGATGGGTCAGCCGGGCGAGGAACGGCGCACCGGACGGGGTGAGGAAGTGCGCCTCGACGGTCCAGTACTCGCGCGGCCGGAACGATTCGATCTCGGCTTCCCGCTCGCAGACCATGCGCAGCGCCACCGATTGCACCCGTCCGGCGCTGCGGCTGCCCGGCAGCTTGCGCCACAGCACCGGCGACAGGGTGAAGCCGACCAGGTAGTCCAGCGCGCGCCGGGCGAGGTATGCCTCGATCAGCGGCTGATCCAGCTCGCGCGGATGCTCGATGGCGAACTGGATGGCGCTGCGGGTGATCTCGTTGAAGGTGATGCGCCGCACATTGACGCCACGCAGCGCCTTTTTGTCCTCCAGCATGGCGCGGACGTGCCAACTGATCGCCTCGCCCTCGCGGTCCGGGTCGGTGGCGAGATACAGCGTGTGGGCGCCTTTCAACGCCTTGGCGATGGCCGCGACCTGCCGATTGCCGCGCTCGTCGGCGGCCCAGTCCATCGCGAAATCCTCCTCTGGCCGGACGCTGCCGTCCTTGGGCGGCAGGTCGCGGACGTGCCCGAAGCTCGCGAGCACGGTGTAGCCGCCACCAAGGTATTTGTTGATTGTCTTGGCCTTAGCGGGCAATTCGACGACGACAACGTCAGTCATGGCATCCTTTACAGCGGCGTAGGACACGGATATGCGGCGCAGGCGCTGGTGCTAACCTACGAGGACAACCTGGTTGCCCGGGAGCATCTCAACTCGCTCGGCCAGCTCCAGTTCAAGCAGCGCCGCAACTACGGCCGAAGCCGAGAACTGGCAGCGCCGCACCAGATCGTCAACCGCCGTGGGTGAAAAGCTCAATAACTCCATCACCCTGTGTCGTACCACCTCCGGGTCCGAAACGGGACCGAAATTTTCGGGCGGAGGCTCCGCCATGCCCGGCGGCTGACCGCGGGCGAACATCGGCGAGCGCGCCAGGCCCTGCCGGGTCGGGTGGTCCGGCAGGTTGGCCAGCACGTCTGCAGCGCTCTCGGTCAGGTGGGCGCCGGAGCGGATCAGGTCGTTGGAGCCCCTGCACCGCGGGTCCAGCGGCGAGCCCGGCACCGCGAACACCTCGCGGCCCTCGTCCTGGGCGATGCGGGCGGTGATCAGGCTGCCGGACTGCGGCGCGGCCTCCACCACCACGACGCCGAGCGACAATCCAGCGATCACCCGGTTGCGGCGGGGGAAGTGCCGGGCTTGCGGTGCGGTGCCGAACGGCGCCTCCGCCACGACCGCGCCACCCTCGGCGATGCGTTTCTGCAGCGCCTTATTTTCAGCTGGGTAGGCGATGTCGATGCCGCTCGCGATCGCGGCGATGGTCCGGCCGGTGCTCAGCGCGCCGACGTGGGCGGCGGCGTCGATGCCGCGCGCCATGCCGGACACGACGATGAGGCCGGCCAAGGCGAGATCGGCCGCCAGGATCTCCGCCATGCGCTGACCGTTGGCGGAGGCGTTGCGCGCGCCGACCATCGCCACCGCGCGTGCCCCAAGTGCCGCGACGTCGCCCAGCACGGAAATCACCGGCGGCGCCGAGTCTAGCAGCGCCAGCAATGGCGGGTAGTCCGGCCCGCCCAGCACCAGGATATGGCCGCCAAGCTTCCCAACGCTGTCCATCTCGCGCTGCGCCACGCTGGCGGATGGAACGACCGGCGACGCCGCGCGGCCACCGGAGCTTGCGAGACCCGGCAGCGCGTCCAGCGCCTCGGCCGCCGTGCTAAAACGCTGCAGCAGGCGGCGATAGGTGACGGGTCCGACCCCCTCCGTGCGGGCGAGACGCAGCCGGTCGAGCAGCTCGGCCTCAGTCATCATCGGTTTGGTCACCGGCGATGTCGTCATCGTCCCTGGCCGATGCGCGGCTCGGTGCCGGCCAGCAGGCGGCGGATGTTGCCGGAATGGCGAAGGTATATGACTGCGCTCACGGCCGTCACCGCCGCCCCGGCCGCCGAACCCCGCCAGAGCAGCATCAGCATCGGGGCCAGCGCGAACGCAACGAGCGATCCGGCGGAGGAGCGCCGGCTGATCCGGGCGGTCACCAGCCAGGCGGCGCCGCACGCCAGCCCCACCGGCCAGGCGATTGAAAAAATGACGCCAAGGCCGGTCGCGACACCCTTGCCGCCCTGGCCGCGCATCCAGACTGACGTGCAATGGCCAATAACCGCCATGACGCCTGCGACCAGCGCCCAGTTTGTTCCGGCCCAATAATCCGTCGCCAGCGCGGCAACCACGCCCTTGGCCGCATCGAGCGCCAAGGTCAGCGCTGCGATGTCCTTCCGCCCGGTGCGCAGCACGTTGGTCGCGCCGATGTTGCCCGAGCCGATGGCGCGGATGTCTCCAAGCCCGGCCGCGCGCGCGAGCAGCCAGCCGAATGGGATGGAGCCGATCAGGTAGCCAGACCCTATGACCACAACCGCCGTCAGGGCATCGCTCATCCGAACACCCGGCGTCCGGCCTTCCAGGTGCCAACTACCCGGCCCTCCAGGGCGCGGCCGTCAAACGGCGTGTTCGGCGCCTTGCCGGGCAACAGTCCGGCCTCGACCTTCCAGATGCGCTCCAGATCGAATAGGCACAGATCGGCCGGCAACCCCCGGGCGAGCCTTCCGGCCTCGATGGCCAGCACCCGGGCAGGCCGTGCGGTGAGCAGGTCCAGCGCCCGCAGCAGCGGCAGCCCGTTGCCGTGCACCTGAGCCAAAGTCACGCCCAGCAGCGTCGCAAGCCCCGCACCGCCCGGCGAAGCCAGAGCAAAGGGCAGCCGCTTGTCGTCAGCGTCGCGCGGCTGATGGTCGGAGGCGACGGCGTCGATCGTGCCATCAGCCAGGCCCTCGCAGATCGCCACCCGGTCCGCCTCGGGCCGCAACGGCGGCGACAGCTTTGCATAGGTGCGGAAATCGCCGATCGCGGTCTCGTTCAGGTCGAAGTAGGGCGGCGCGGTGTCGCAGGTTACGTCGATGCCGTCCTGCTTCGCCCGGCGGATCAGCGCGAGCGCCTCCGCGGTGGAGATATGGGCGAAGTGCAGCGCGCCCCCGGTGAGCTGTGCGAGCCGGATGTCGCGGGCGACCAGGATCGCCTCGGCGGCGGCGGGGATGCCCGGCAGGCCGAGGCGGGTCGCGAGCTCGCCCTCGGTCGCGGCGCCGCCGTCGGCCAGCGCCGGGTCCTCAGGATGCTGGACGATGCGGGCGCCGAAGCCGCGGGCGTAAGACAAAGCAAGGCGCATCATCCGCGCGTCGGCCACGGCGCGGCGTCCATCGGTGAAGGCGACGGCACCGGCCTCCCGCAGCAGGCCGATCTCCGCCAGCTCCTTGCCATGGCAGCCGCGGGTCACGGCGCCGTAGGGCAGGATGGTGAGGCTGCTGGTCTCCTCGCCGCGGGCGCGCAGCAAGCGGACCAGCGCCGGGTCGTCGATGGCGGGCAGGCTGTCCGGCAGGGCGGCGAGGGTGGTGATGCCGCTTGAGGCAGCGGCGGCGGCGGCCGAGGCGATGGTTTCGCGGTACTCATAGCCGGGTTCGCCGAGGGCGGCGCGCATGTCCACCAGGCCCGGGCAAAGGATAGCGCCATCGCCATCTATCGTCGGTACGTCGGGCCGACCGAGACTCGGGCCAAAATCGGCGATCATGCCGCCCTGCACCAGCAGCTCGCTGTGCTGGTCCAAGCCGCTGGCGGGGTCGATCAAGCGCACGTTGGTGAAGAACAGCTCAGCCATTGCGCCGGCCGCTCCGTGACAGCACGTCGAGCACCGCCATGCGCACGGCGACGCCCATCTCGACCTGTTCGGCAATGACGCTGTGCACGGGGTCGTCGGCGACGGCGCTGTCGATCTCGACGCCGCGGTTCATCGGGCCCGGGTGCATCACCAGCGCGTCCGGCTTGGCCCAGGCGAGCTTGGCGGCGTCCAGGCCGAAGAAGCGGAAATACTCGCGGGCGCTGGGCACCAGGCCGCGCGACATGCGCTCGCGCTGCAGCCGCAGCATCATGACGACATCGGCGCCGGCCAGCCCGGCCTGCATGTCATGGAACACCTCGACCCCCAGGCTGGCGGCGGCGGCGGGGATCAGCGTCGGCGGCCCGATCACCCGGACCCGGCATCCCATGGTACCCAGCAGATGGATGTTCGAGCGAGCAACCCGGCTGTGCAGCACGTCGCCGCAGATCGCCACCACCAGGCCCTGTAAGCTGCCCCGGCGCCGGCGGAGCGTCAGCGCGTCCAGCAGCGCCTGCGTCGGGTGCTCGTGCGTGCCGTCGCCGGCGTTGATCACGGCAGACGACACTTTCTGCGCCAGCAGGTTCGGCGCGCCGGACTGATCGTGCCGCACCACCAGCAGATCGCAGCGCATGGCGTTGAGCGTGGCGGCGGTGTCGAGCAGGGTTTCGCCCTTGTTCACGCTGCTTGTGGAGACGGACATGTTGATCACGTCCGCGCCGAGCCGCTTGCCGGCGAGCTCGAAGCTTGTGCGCGTGCGCGTGCTGTCCTCGTAGAACAGGTTGATCAGCGTGCGGCCGCGCAGCAGGTCGCGCTGGGTCTTGCCTGAGCGGTTCAGCAGCACGTAGCTCTCGGCGAGATCGAGCAGATAGGCGATCTCCGGCGGATGCAGCCCCTCAATCGCCAGCAGATGCCGGTGCGGGTAGTGCACTATGCGGCCGCGAGCGCAATGCGGTGCAGGGCCTCGTCGCAGCCCAGGGCGGCGAGCGTTTCGTCGATGCCGGGGCTCATGGTGCTGCCGGTGAGGGCGGCGCGAACCGGCTGCGCCACTTGGCCGAGCTTGCGTCCGGCGTTCTCGGCGAACTGCCGCAGCGCCGCGTCGAGCGCCGGCGCTGTGAAGTCGGTCGCGGCGAGGACCGGAGCGATCTGCCGCAGCGTCGCCTTGCCTTCGGGGGTCAGCAAGGCCAAGGCCTTCGGCTCAAACTGCAAAGGTGTCGGTCGCAGCAGGAAGGCAGCGCTTTCAGAGAGATCAACGAGCGTCTTCGCCCGCTCTTTCAACCCTGGCATCAGCGCCCGGATTCGGGCGACGCCCGTTGCGTCGGCATGGAGCCCGTGCATGGCGGCGAGCCGATGGACGACTTCGCCGGTCAGCCGGTCGTCATCCGCCTGCCGCAGCCAGACGCCGTTGATGTGCAGCAGCTTCGAAAAATCCATCCGGCTGGCGGCCTTACCGACGCCGTCCAGGTCGAACAGCCGGATGGCCTCGGCGCGGTCCAGCACCTCGGCGTCTCCATGGCCCCAGCCGAGGCGGAGCAGGTAGTTGCACATCGCCTCGGGCAGGAAACCCTGCTCTTGGAACTCCAGCACGCTGACCGCGCCGTGCCGCTTCGACAGCTTGGCTCCATCGGCGCCGTGGATCAGCGGCAGATGGGCGAAGCGGGGCAGCTCCCATCCCATGCCCTGGTAGATCTGGATCTGGCGGAAGGTGTTGGTCATGTGGTCGTCGCCGCGGATCACGTGGGTGATCGCCATGTCATGGTCGTCCACGACGACGGCGTGCAGATAGGTCGGCGTGCCGTCGCTGCGCAGGATGATGAGGTCATCGAGCTCGCTATTGGCGACGCGGACGCTGCCCTGGACCAGGTCGTCCACGATCGTCTCACCGGTCTGCGGCGCGCGCAGGCGGATGACAGGCTTGACGCCAGGGGGCGCTTCGGCCGGGTCGCGGTCCCGCCAGCGCCCGTCATAGCGTGGCGCGCGGCCCTCGGCGACGGCGCGCTCCCGCATCTCGCGCAGCTCGTCCGGGGTGCAGAAGCAAAGATAGGCGTGGCCGCTGTCGAGCATCTGCCGCGCCACCTCGACGTGACGGTCTTGGCGGGTGGACTGGAACACCGGGGGCTGGTCGGGCGACAGGCCGAGCCACTCCAGCGCATCCAGGATGACCTGGGTGTTGGCCGCCGTGCTGCGCTCCCGGTCGGTGTCCTCGATCCGCAGCAGGTATTCGCCGCCGTGGTGTCGGCTGAACAGGAAGTTGAACAGCGCCGCGCGGGCGCCGCCGATGTGGAGCTGGCCGGTGGGGCTGGGTGCGAAACGAGTGCGGACGGACATGAGCGCTGTCTAACACGCTGGAAGGTGGCGTCGAGAGCGGCGTATCTATACGATATCGCAAGGAGGCCCGGTGCAGCAGACGATTGCGACTTTTGGCGCGCTGCGGGCGACCTGGCTGCTCGCCCATTGGCACGCTGGGATCGAGGCGGAGCGGGGCCGCTTCGTCCCCTGGCTTTCGGTCTGCATGGGTACGGGCGTCATCGTGTATTTCGGCCTGCGGGCCGAGCCTAACGCCTGGGCCGGAGCGGCGGCAGTCCTGATTGCATTGCTGGCCTGCATTGCCGGCTGGCGTGCACCGATCGGGCGGGCGTTGGCATTGGCGAGCCTCGCCGCGGCGCTGGGCTTCCTTTCGTCTCAGGCGGCCACCTGGCGAGCCCTTCCCATTGAGCTGCTGCCGACGCGGGCGGTCGTCCTGACCGGTGTGGTACGCGGCGTTGACCTGTTGCCGGAGGGACGCCGGGTCACGCTGGCCGATGTCCAGTTGGAGCCGGATAAGCCGCCGCTGGCGCGTCTGGTGCGGGTGCGGCTGCACCGGGCGGATTTGGCGCCCATGGAATCTGGGGACCGGGTGCGGATACGTGCGCTGATCCGGCCGCCCTCCTCGCCGGCGTATCCCGGTGCATGGGACCTGCAGCGCGAGGCGTTCTTTTCCGGGCTGGGCGGGTCCGGCTACGCGCTGAATCCGTCCGAAGTGCTGGAGCGTGCGCCTCCGCGGGGCGTCGCAGCGATGCTGCAGGGCGTGCGCGACTGGATTGCGGGCCGGGCAATCGCGGGGCTGCCGGGTCCGGCCGGTGCCATAGCGGTGACGTTGCTGACCGGCACGACGACGGCGATCCCGCAGCGAGACCGCGAGGCGTTCCGCGACTCCGGACTGGCGCATTTGCTGGCCGTCGCTGGGCTGCATATCAGCATCGTCATGGGCCTGGTCATGGGTGCGACCCGCCTGGCGCTGGCTTCGTGCGAACGCACCGCGCTGCACTGGCCGACCAAGGCGATTGCGGCCGGCGCGGCGCTCGCGGCCGGCGGGGCCTATCTGCTGCTGACCGGGGCGCATTTGCCGATCATGCGCAGCTTTGCCATGGCGTGCCTGGTGACGCTGGGTTTGGTGCTCGGCCGCCGCGCGCTGTCGCTGCGCGGGTTGGCCTTGGCGGCGGTGGCGCTGATGCTGCTGGCGCCGAACGAGGTCGTGGGCGTGAGCTTCGGCATGAGCTTTTCCGCCGTGCTGGCGCTGATTGCCGGCTATGAGGCGCTGCGCCCGCTGCTGGCCCGGCTGCACGGCGATAGCTGGGGCCGGCACTTCCTGTCGCATGTCGTGGCGCTTGTCGTGACCAGCATGCTGGCCGGCACCGCGTCCGCGCCGTTCGGCGCCTACCACTTCGGTCATTTCCAGCTTTATTTCATCATCGCCAACGTCGCCGCGGTGCCAATAACCGCGTTCTGGGTGATGCCGCTCGGCTTGGTCGCATTGATTTTGATGCCGCTGGGGATCGAGTCGCTGGCGCTCGTCCCAATGGGATGGGGGATCGAGGGCATTTTTTGGATCGGCCGCACCGTAGCTTCCTGGCCCTCGGCGACCCTGGCAGTTCCGCATATGCCCGCCTGGGGCCTGATCGTGTTCAGCCTGGGCCTCGCCTGGCTCGGCCTTTGGCGATCACGTATGCGGCTCGCCGGCATTCCGGTCATGTTGATAGGACTGCTGTCGCCTGTCTCGGCACCCGCGCCCGACATCCTGATCTCGTCCGAAGCCAGGCTGATCGCCATCCGGGCCGGCCAGACTTACCTGATATCACAATCCGGCGCGTCGAAATTTGTGCGCGAGGCCTGGCAAAGCCACCTTGCGGCCGGCCCGCTCGTACCGCTGCGGACCGGCGAGCCCGCATTCTGCACGCCAGAGACCTGCCGAATCCTGCGCGGCGCCACCCAAACCCTGGTCCTCCGCACCCGCGTCCGTCCCGACTGCGTCGGCGTCGATCTGCTGATTTCCGCCGAGCCCGTCAGGGGCGAGTGCCCGACCACCACTCCCTATATCGACCGGTTCAGCGTATGGCGGGACGGCGCGTTTGCCATCTGGCTGACCGACGCTGGCCCGCGCATCCTGTCCGACCGCGAATACCGGGGGGAGCGGCCCTGGGTCCCGGGACCGCCTACCCCGCGCCGCTCCTTGCCCAACCTCCCCATGGCGACGCCGGACGAGTTGCCAGTTGCCCTAGCGGAGTGATCAGTAGCGCCGCAGCAGCGCGACCAAGCTGCCCTGCACCTTCACCCGGTCCGCCGGGAAAATGCGTATTTCGTGCCGCTGGTTCGCCGGCTCCAACGCGACCGAGTTGCCGCGCCGCCGCAGCCGCTTCAGCGTCACCTCCGCGTCGTCGATCAGGGCCACGATGATCTGGCCGTTCTCGGCCACGTCGCCCTTGCGGATCACGACCGTATCGCCATCGAGAATACCTGCCTCAATCATCGAGTCGCCAGCCACCTCTAGCGCGTAGTGCTCGCCGTTGCCAAGCAGGGCCAGCGGCACCTCGATCTGTGCTCCCTGGTCGCGCAGCGCCTCGATCGGAAGTCCGGCAGCGATGCGGCCATACAACGGCAGGTGCACCGCAGCCGCCTCATTCGCCGCACGCACGCCGGGGAAGCGGCCCGAGAAGTCGCCGCGTATGACGTTCGGAGCGAACGGCGCCGGTGCCGCCGGTAATGCAAGCTCCCGCCCAACTTCGTTCGGCAGCCGCACGACCTCAAGCGCCCGGGCGCGGTGGTGACGCCGGCGCAGGAAGCCGCGCTCCTCCAATGCCGAGATCAGCCGGTGGATGCCGGACTTGGACCGAAGCTGCAAAGCCTCCTTCATCTCCTCGAAGCTGGGTGAGAAGCCAGTGGACTTGAGGTGTCCATCGATGAAGGTCAGCAGTTCGTGCTGTTTGCGCGTCAACATGGCGGTGTTCTTTCGTGCCCAGAGGGGCAATCCGGTGGGACAGTCGGAGAAATTGAAACAGGTCTAGAACAAAAAGGCAACCATATTTGTCCTATATTGGTTCGCTATCTGCCGTCAACCATCCTGAATTACCATCCTGGGGTAGCGAAATCAGTGAGCGGAGTTAGTCGGCCGCGCTGAACCGAACACGCGGCCCTACAATCCCATATCATCCAAGCGCAGTATGGACACCGCCGCGCCGGTTGGCAGCGCCGGGGCATGCGGCGCCCGGAGGATCAGGCACCCGGCGCTGGCCAGCACCTGCATAAGCGAGGAGTCTCTGCCGGTCGAAGGGCATCGCGACAAGGCCGCCTTGGTCCGTCGAAAGCGCCGCGCGCAGGTGGTCGGCGCGATGGTCGTTTGCAGGGACCGGTGCCGCCAGTCGCGCCTGGAACGCCGGAGCCGCCTCGTCGGGCAGGCCGGTGAGGCGGGCGAGCGCGGGCAGCAGGAAAAGCACGGCGCAGACGAAGGCCGACACCGGGTTGCCGGGCAGTCCAAGGACCGGGACGTCGCCAAGCCGGCCGAACAGCAATGGCTTGCCGGGCCGCATCGCAATACGCCAGAAATCGAGAGCAAAGCCACGGGTCGCCAGGCCGGTCTGCACCAGGTCGTAGTCGCCGACGCTGGCGCCGCCGGTGGTCAGCAGGAGATCGATGCCGGACAGTCGGTCAGCGACCGATGCGATAGCGGCCGGGTCGTCCGATGCGATCGGCAGCACCATGGGAACGCCGCCTTTGGCGCGGACCAGCGCCGCGAGGGCGTGCGCATTGGAGCTGACAATGCTGCCCGCAGCCAGCGGCTCGCCGGGCAATACCACCTCGTCGCCCGTCGCCAGGATGGCGATGCGCGGCTGGCGGTGCACATGGACCCAGGGATGGTTGCCCGCCGCAATCAGCCCGACAGAGCGCGCACCCAGCCGAACCCCGCCCGGCACCAAGATGTCGCCCTGCTGAAAATCCTGCCCGGCGCGGCGGACATGACGCCCGGCCTGCGCTGCCTCCCGCACCAGGATCCAGTCATCGTCTCGGTCCACGTCCTCCTGCGCCAGCACGCAGTCGGCGCCGTCCGGCACGACGCTGCCGGTGAACAGCCGGACCGCCTGGCCGACGCCGACATGACCCGCGAACGGCCGGCCAGCCGGTGCATGGCCAATGACAGCCAGTCGCGCCCCAATTGCACCGTCCGCGGCGCGCAGCGCGTAGCCGTCCATGGCCGACATATCGGCGGGCGGCTGAGTCAGCCGCGCCTGGACCGGACTCGCGAGCACACGGCCCCAAGCCTCCGGCAAGGCGACGATCTCGGCCGGGGTGGGACGCAGTGGCGCGATGATGCGCGCGCGGGCCTCATCGACCGACAGCATCGCTTCAATCCTGCCGGAATTCGCCGGACTTGCCGCCTGCCTTATGCACGACGCGCAGCCCGTCGATCCGCATCCCGCGGTCGATCGCCTTGCACATGTCATAGACGGTGAG
Source organism: uncultured Alphaproteobacteria bacterium (assembly GCA_963850595.1). Classification (GTDB taxonomy): domain Bacteria; phylum Pseudomonadota; class Alphaproteobacteria; order Acetobacterales; family Acetobacteraceae; genus CAHJXG01. Next base: position 1,417,654 of record CAWKLS010000002.1, read on the forward strand.
CGCGGCAACGCTCGCCGCCGTCAGCGCCTCCATCTCCACCCCGGTGCGGCCCATCGTGCGCACGGTCGCCGCGATGTCGATGCCGACGCCGGACGACGACGGCCCGAGGTCGAGCGTCACCGCGGCGATCGGCAACGGATGGCAGAGCGGGATAAGCTCCGCAGTGCGCTTCGCCGCCATGATTCCGGCTATGCGCGCCACGCCCAGGACATCACCCTTTTTGGCCTCGCCCGCCAGGATTACCCGCAGCGTCTCCGGCTCCATTGCCACGGTGACCTGCGCGGTGGCTGTCCGGTCGGTCTCGGCCTTGGCGGACACATCCACCATGACCGCCTGGCCATCTGCATCGAAATGCGTCAGCGCCGCCGTCACGCGGCGTTGCCGAGCAGCGCGCGCGTCGCCGCCTCGACGTTCGGCTGCCGCAGCAGACTCTCGCCCACCAGGAAGCAGGATGCTCCGGCCTCCGCCAGGCGCAGCACGTCGGCGTGGTTATGGATACCGCTCTCGGCGATGAGGAACCGGTCGGACGGTACATGCGGCGCGAGCTCGGCCGTCGTCTCCAGATCAGTTCGCAATGTCTTAAGATTGCGATTGTTTATGCCGATCAGCGAGGTTTGCAGTCCCAAGGCGCGGTCCAGTTCCGCCCGGTTATGCACCTCGACCAAAACGTCCATATCAAGAGCCCGGGCCAGTTCCTCCAGCTCGCGCGCCTGTTGGTTCGTGAGGGCCGCCATGATCAGCAGGATGCAGTCGGCGCCCATCAGCCGGCTTTCATAGACCTGCCAGGCGTCGAGCATGAAATCCTTGCGCAGCACTGGCAAGGATACCGTGGCCCGGGCGACCTTCAGGTGGTCGGCCGAACCCTGGAAATACGGGCCGTCGGTTAGCACCGATAGGCAGGTCGCGCCCGCGTCGGCATAGGCGCGCGCCAGCGACGACGGATGAAAATCCGGCCGGATCACCCCCGCGGACGGCGAAGCCCGTTTGATCTCGGCAATCAGGCCATAGCCGCCCTTGGCCACCGTCTCCTTAAGGGCGCGGCCAAAGCTGCGGGTCGGGTTGCGCCTGAGGTTCAACTTGCCGGCGAGTGTCGCCGTCGGCATCTCGGCCCGACGTCGCTCGACCTCGCTCAGCGTCTCCGCGCAAATCTGGGCTAATGCGTCGGGAACGGCGACGTCCATCGAAATACTCCGTGAATTCAAGCTGTCGCCAGCCGTAATTTATCTAAAGACGCAGCAGCTGAGCCGCTATCAAGTGCGATCGCTGCACGGATCGCACCCGAGCGTAAGTCTGACGCAACCCCGGCGACAATGAGTGCCGCGGCCGAGTTCAGCAGCACAGTGTCGCGATATGGGCCGGCCTGTCCCTGCAGCAACGCGTGCAAAGCACCCGCGTTCATCGCGGCATCACCGCCGCGGATCGCCTCGACCGGCGAGCGCTCAAGCCCGGCGTCCTCAGGACTCACGCAGAACTCGCGATAGACGCCGTTCTCCAATGCAACCACCTGGCTCTCGCCCGCGACCGTCAACTCATCCAGGCCCTGTCCGTGCACGAGCCAGGCCCGCTCCGTGCCGAGAGCATGCAGGGCCTCGGCCATGGGACGTGCCCAGGCGGCGTCGTAAACCCCGGTGAGTTGCCGCCGCACCCGGGCCGGATTGGCGAGCGGACCCAATAAATTGAAAATCGTGCGTGTGCCAAGCTCAACCCGCGGACCCGCCGCGTGACGCAGCGCCGCATGGTGCCTGGGCGCAAACAGGAACACGCAGCCGGCTGTCGCCAGCACATCCGAGAGCCGGTCAAGCGGCACATCGACGTTAACGCCCAACGCGGTCAGCACGTCGGCGCCTCCGGTCTGCGACGACAGCGCGCGGTTGCCGTGTTTCGCGACCGGCACGCCGCATCCCGCCAGCACAAACGTCACCGCGGTGGATACGTTGAGGGTGCCGGCGCTGTCGCCGCCCGTGCCGCAGACGTCAATCGCGTCCGGCGGCGCCAGCATCGCCGTCATGCGGGACCGCATCGCCCGGACTGCCCCGGTCAGCTCCGCCACCGTCTCTCGCCGCACCCGCATCGCCATCAGCAGCCCAGCGATCTGCGCGGGCGTGGCCTCGCCGGACATGATCGTGTCAAACGCATTCTCAGATTCGTCAGCTGTCAGCGTGGCGCCCAACGCCAGCCGGGCGAGAACCGGTTTTAGGCTGGGCATGGAGCGCAGCGGTCAGGCGGCATAGGCGGGCGTATTCGACCGGCGGGCCAGCGCCAGGAAGTTTGCCAGGATCTTATGGCCGTGCTCGGAAGCGATGCTCTCGGGATGGAACTGCACCCCGAACACCGGAAGCGTGCGGTGCCTAAGGCCCATGATGACGCCATCCTGGGTCCAGGCGGTCGGCGCCAGTGTTTCCGGCAGCATGCCCGACTCAACGACCAGGCTATGGTAGCGCGTCGCCTGAAACGGGCTTGGCAGTTCGGCGAAGATGTCCGTGCCGTCGTGCTCTACTGAGCTCAGCTTGCCGTGCATGGGGTGGCTCGCCCGTATGACCTGGCCGCCGAATGCCTGGCCGATCGCCTGATGGCCCAGGCAGACGCCGAGGATCGGCACGCGTCCGGCCGCGGCGGTGATCAGGTCCAGGCAAATGCCGGCATCGGCGGGGGTGCAAGGACCCGGCGAGATCACGATGGCCTCGGGCGCCAGGGCCAGCGCATCCTCGACCGAGATCGCGTCGTTGCGCCGCACGGCACAGGATACCCCCAGGTCGCCCAGGAAATGCACCAGATTGAAAGTGAAGCTGTCGTAGTTGTCGATTAGCAGGATCACGGCATCAGCCCTTCAGGGCGGCGAAGCGGACCGCCTCCTCGGCGGCGCGGAACAGGGCGCGGGACTTCTGCCGGGTCTCCTCGTACTCGCCGATGGCCGTGCTGTCCGCCACCACGCCGCCGCCGGCCTGCACATACATCGTGCCGTCCTTCACCACGGCGGTGCGCAGCCCGATGCAGGTGTCCATGGTGCCGTTGGCGGCAAAATAGCCGATGCACCCGGCGTAGATGCCGCGGCGGGTGGGCTCCAATTCCTCGATGATCTGCATGGCGCGGATTTTCGGCGCCCCCGTCAGCGTGCCGGCCGGGAACCCGGCGATCAGCGCGTCGAGCGCATCGAGCCCCGGCTGCAGCCGGCCCTCGACGGTCGAGGAGATATGCATGACGTGGCTGAACCGCTCGATGCTGAAGCTGTCCGTCACCCGCACGCTGCCCAGCGCCGCCACGCGGCCCACGTCGTTGCGGCCGAGATCGAGCAGCATCAGATGCTCGGCGCGCTCCTTCGGATCGGCCAGCAGGTCGGCTTCCAGGCGCTCGTCCTCGGTTTTGGTGGCCCCACGGGGTCGGGTGCCGGCGAGCGGGCGAATGGTGACAATCCCGTCGCGGAGCCGGACCAGCACCTCAGGGCTGCTGCCCACCACCGCGAAGCCGCCGAAGTCGAGGAAGAACAGGAACGGCGCCGGGTTGATGCGGCGCAGCGCGCGATACAGCGAGAACGGCGGCAGCGCGAAGGGCACGTGGAAGCGCTGGCTCGGCACAATCTGGAAGGCGTCGCCGGCGACGATATACTCCTTCATGCGCTCGACGATCGCCATAAAGTCGTCCTGCGTCATGTTGGACGCAGGCTCCGGCTGCGGCGGCAGCGCGACTGGCGGGGCGGCGTGGGGCAGGGGACGCAGCAATGCGGCGTCGGCCTGGGCTAAAGCGGATTGCGCCAGGTCCCAGGCTTGTTGAGCGGAAACGCCGGGCTGCGGATAGATCGGCGCGGCGAGCGTGAGTTCGTCGCGCACGTTGTCGAACACGGCGAAGAGCGTCGGCCGGAGCAGGATGGCGTCGGGCAGGCCCAGGGCGTCGGTGTTCTTATCCGGCAACCGCTCCATCAGGCGCACCATGTCGTAGCCGAGATAGCCGACGAGCCCGCCCAGCATCGGCGGCAAGTGCTCCGGCAGATCAAGCTGCGCCTCGGCGATCAGCGCCCGCAGGCTGTCGAGCGGCGGGCGGCCGTCGGCGACGAAGGCGTGCGGCGCAGAGCGTGCATGCCGGTTCACCTCCGCCCGGCCGTTCCGGCAGCGCCACACCAGGTCCGGCTCCATGCCGATGATCGAGTAGCGGCTGCGGGCCGACCCGCCCTCAATGCTCTCCAGCAGGAAGGTGTTCGGACGCCCGGCGGCGAGCTTCAGATAGGCCGCAACCGGCGTTTCCAGGTCGGCAACCCCGGTAGTCCAGATCAGCGTGCCGCGCCCGGCGTCGTAGGCGGTGCGGAAGGCGGTCTGGGACGGCGAGGCGGCGGCGTTCATGGGGGATTGCTCAAGGTTGGATCATGCTGTTCAGCAGGGTGCGGTTCACCTGCGGGTTGGCGCGGGCACGCAAGGCGGCGGCGACCGTCAGCTCGATGTCCTGGCCAATGGCCTGGGTCAACGCCGTACGGATTTGCGAAATGCCTAGCGGATCGGCGGCTGGGTCGGGTGTCACGACCTCGCCGAGCGCCATGACGTAGAAGCCCTCCGGCGTCTCGATCATCGTGGTCTCACTGGGCTTCAGGTTGAACAGCGGCTCGGTCATTTCGGCGGGTACGCCAGGTGTAGGCTGCGCACGCATCACCGGCGGCGTGCGCTGCAGGCGCAGCCCAGCGACGGTCGCGGCATCGTCCAGGTTGGAACCAGCGGCTTGCGCCTTCGTCAGCAGGTCTGCCGCGGCGCGCTCCTGCTCCTTTCGCCTGGTGTCGCGCACCCAGTCTTCGCGCACCTGCGCCTCGACGTCGGCGAACGGCTTGCGGGCGGCTGCGGTGATGTCTTCGACCGTCAGCGCGAAGTAGGACTGGTCCGGTCCTTCGGACATGCGCGCCGGCTCGTTCTTACCCAGCGCGAAGGCGGCGGTCAGCAGCGCCTGCCGCAGCGCCGGGGAGCCAGGAAGCGGTGCCGGCTCCCCCGCCGGCGTGTTGCCCTGAGCGTTCAGCGTGCCGGTCACCGCAGCGACGCCGAGATCGCCGGGCAGGTCGTCCAGGCTGCCGCTGGCGGATAGCGCGTCCTCGAGCTTGTTGGCACGGGCATAGACCTGGTCCACCGCGCGCTCGCGGGCGATCTTCATGCGGATTTCGTCGGTTGCCTGAACCAGCGGGCGTTCAGTGCCAGCCGTGATCTTGGTGACGCGGAACACCTGCCAGCCGAGGGCCGTTTGGATCGGGCCGGTCACCGTCTCGGCAGGTGCGGCGAACACCGCCTGGCCAAGCTCCGGCGCCGGGAACTCGTTCGCCGTCGCGTCGTCGAGCGACACCGAGGACGCGCCGGTGGCGACGGCGGCCTTCTGCACCGCGTCCCAGCCGACGCCGGCGATCCAGGTGGTCGCGATCTCCTTGGCTTGGGCTTCGTTCTGCGACACCACCACCTCGACCGAGCGCTTTTCGGGCGTCACGTACTCGGCCTTATGCTGCTCGTAATAGGCGCTGATGTCGGCGTCCGGGACCTCGATATCGCGGGCGATGGTCTCGGGCGACAGGATCACCGCCTTGATGCGGCGGAACTCCGGCGCGCTGTAGCGATCCCCGTTGTTGTCATAGGCGCGCTGCAGGTCGGCCTCGGTCGGCGCGGGCGGCTCGGCGGCGGTGGCGAACGGCAGCTCGACGTATTGCGCAACCCGGGTCTCACGCTGGAAGGCGAACACCTGCTGGGTCACCACGTCGGGCGGCACGGCGCCGACCTGCACCGCCTCCATCAATTGCCGCTGCCCGAGATCGGAGCGCATGAGGTCGAGGAAGCGCGGCTCGGTCAGGTTGTTGTTGCGCAGCACGGATTCGAACGTCGCCCGGTCAAATGCGCCGCTTTTGCCCTGGAAGGCTTTGACGTCGAACACCGCCGCCCGCACGGCCTCGTCCGGCACGACAAGGCCCAGGCGGCCGACCTCATTCTGGATAGCGGCCTGCACGATCAGCCGGTCCAATGCCTGCCCGGCGACGGCCTGGCGGATCGCCGGCGTCGGCTCGGTCTTGCCGCCTAACATGCGGCTGACCTGGGCGAGCTGGGTGCGCATGGCCTCCTGGAACTCGGGCGCCTCGATCTTATGGTCGCCAACGGTCGCGATGGCGCTGTCGCGGCCGACGTTGCGCACAACGTCGGCGATGCCCCACAATCCGAAGGAGGCGATCAGCACGATGAAAAAGGCGCGGGCAGCCCAGGTGTTGAGGAAACGGCGGAACAGGGAGAGCATGCGGCGGGCATCCAGAGGGTCCAATATCATACGGACGCACTGGACTTTTTGCCAGATGCAGCCTTTTGGCTGGTGTTGCCGGAGAGGTAAGGGGGAAGCGAGTTGCGCCAGCTGATCGCAGGAAACTGGAAAATGAATGGCTTACGGGCCGAAGCGGTGGCCCTGGCGACGGCGTTGGCAGCAGATCTTCCCGCCGGTACAGCTTGCGAGGTGCTAGTTTGCCCACCCTCGACCGTGCTGGCCGCGGTGACCGAGGCGCTGGCGGGCAGCGCCGTGATGACGGGCGGCCAGGACTGCCATACCGCCGCTTCGGGCGCCTGCACGGGCGATGTGTCGGCGCAGATGCTGCGGGACGCCGGCGCTGGCTGGGTTATCCTGGGGCACTCGGAGCGCCGGCTCGGCTACGGCGAGTTCGAACGCCCTCGTGCGGGACAAGGTGCGCGCCGCCGTAGCCGCCGGGCTGACCCCGATCGTGTGCGTGGGCGAGACGGAGCAGCAGCGGCTGACCGGCAACGCGGAGACCGTGGTGGCGGCGCAGATCGACGGCAGCGTGCCGGCAGGGTTTGCCGGGGTGATCGCCTATGAGCCGGTATGGGCCATCGGCACGGGCCGGACCGCGTCCGAGGACGACGTGGTGGCGATGCACGGCTGCATTCGCGGCCAGTTGATGGAGACCTTGGGCGAGTCTGGGGCGGGGCTGCGCATCCTATATGGCGGGTCGGTCAAGCCGGCCGGTGCTGCGGCGCTGCTGGCGCTGCCGGAGGTCGGTGGCGCATTGGTGGGCGGCGCGAGCCTGGTGGCGGCGGACTTCCTGGCGATTGTGCGGGCCGTGGGTTGAGACCGTCAGCCTTTCCAATTGTATTGCATACGGCTAAATAGCGCCGCATGACCACCGTCCTGCTGTTCATCCACCTGTTCGTCACCCTGGCCCTGATCGGCGTCGTGCTGATCCAGCGCAGCGAGGGCGGCGGCCTGGGCATCGGCACCACACAGGGCATGGGCGGCTTCATGTCCGGGCGCGGCACCACCAACCTCCTCACCCGTACGACCGCGATTCTCGGCACGGCGTTCTTCGGGCTGTCCTTAACGCTTGCATTGCTGAACCGCGGCACCGTCGGCGGCGGGCGTTCGCTGCTGGACAGCCCGCCGGTGACGGCTCCAGCGACCAGCGGCGAGACGACACCCACGCCGGCACCGGCGCCCAAGGGTCCCACGGTGCCGACGAACTGACCTGCGTTTGAGGGGGTTCACGGCCGGGTCGTTTCCGCGGTATCAAAACCACCCATGACGCGGTTCGTATTCATCACCGGCGGCGTGGTCTCCTCTTTGGGCAAGGGTGTCGCCTCGGCGGCGCTCGGCGCTTTGCTGCAGGCACGCGGCTATTCGGTGCGGCTACGCAAGCTCGATCCTTACCTGAACGTCGATCCCGGGACCATGAGCCCTTATCAGCACGGCGAGGTGTTCGTCACCGATGACGGCGCCGAGACCGACCTCGACCTTGGCCATTATGAGCGGTTCACCGGCGTGCATGCGGCGAGGACCGACAACGCGACGACCGGGCGCATCTACTCCGACGTGATCGCCCGGGAGCGGCGCGGCGACTATCTCGGCGCCACGGTGCAGGTCATTCCGCACATCACCGACGCGATCAAGGAGGCGATCACCCGGGACACCGATGGCCTCGACTTTGCGCTGATTGAAATTGGCGGCACGGTCGGCGACATCGAGGGGCTGCCGTTCCTGGAGGCGATCCGGCAGCTCGGCAACGACCTCGGGCCGGAGCGGACCATGTATGTGCACCTGACCTTGGTGCCATATATTCCCTCGGCGGGCGAGCTTAAGACCAAGCCGACGCAGCACTCGGTGAAGGAGCTGCTGAACGTCGGCATCCAGCCGCAGATGCTGCTGTGCCGCTGCGATCGGCAAATTCCCGACGCCGAGCGCCGCAAAATTGCGAGCTTCTGCAACGTACGGCCGCAGGCGGTGATCGCGGCGCTGGACGTCGATACGATCTACGCGGTGCCCATCAGCTATCACGCCGAAGGCATGGACCGCGAGGTGCTGCGGCACTTTGACCTGCCGTTCGAGACCGAGCCTGACCTGTCGGCCTGGCAGCGCATCGTCGATATCGTGCGCGGCCCGGACGGCGAGGTGCGGATCGCCATCGTCGGCAAATACACCAACCTGCTTGACAGCTACAAAAGCCTGGGCGAGGCCATGACCCATGGCGGGATCAAGAACCGGGTGCGCGTCGAGCTCGACTGGATGGACAGCCAAATCTTCGAGCAGCCCGACGCCGTGTCCCGGCTGGACGGCGTGCACGGCATCCTGGTGCCTGGTGGTTTCGGCGAGCGCGGCACCGAGGGCAAGATCGCCGCGGTGCGCTTCGCCCGGGAGCGCCGGGTGCCGTTCCTCGGCATCTGCTTCGGCATGCAGATGGCGGTGATCGAGTGCGCGCGGAACCTGGCGGGACTGCCGGACGCGTCATCGACCGAGTTCGGGCCCTGCGCCAGCCCGGTCGTCGGCCTCCTGACCGAATGGGCGCGCGGCAACGAGGTCGAGCGCCGGGCGGAGGGCGGTGACCTCGGCGGCACCATGCGGCTCGGCGCCTACCCGGCCCGACTCGATGCGGGTTCGCTGGTGCGGAGGATTTACGGGGACGCCGCGATGATCCACGAACGGCATCGGCACCGCTGGGAGGTGAACGTGCACTACCGGGCGCAGCTTGAGGCGGCGGGATTGCGGTTCTCCGGCATGTCGCCGGACGGTATCCTGCCCGAGATCGTCGAGCTGCCGTCGCATCCCTGGTTCATCGGCGTGCAGTTCCATCCCGAGCTGAAATCGAAGCCGCTCGATCCGCATCCGCTGTTTTCCGGCTTCATCGCGGCGGCCGTGAAGCAGTCGCGTCTTGTCTGAGGCACCTGCCTCTCCCGAAACGCGTATCGTCCGCGTCCGGGACATCGAGATTGGCAACGACCTCCCGTTCGTGCTGATCGCCGGTCCGTGCCAGATCGAGTTGGAGACGCACGCGTTCGAGACCGCCGAGGCCTTGCGTGAGATCGCGCACGCGGCAGGGGTGCCGCTCATCTACAAGTCGAGCTTTGACAAGGCCAACCGCACCAGCGCCGGGGCCGCGCGCGGCGTGGGCATCGTGCGCGGCCTGCAGATCCTCGCCGGAGTGCGCGAGCGGTTCCGCATCCCCGTGCTGACCGACGTGCACGGGGCGGAGCAGTGCGAGCCGGCGGCCGAGGCGGTCGATATCCTGCAGATTCCCGCTTTCTTATGCCGGCAGACCGACCTGCTGATCGCCGCCGGCGAGACCGGGCGCACGGTGAACGTGAAAAAGGGCCAGTTCCTGGCGCCTTGGGACATGGCGCACGTCGCCGCCAAGATCGCTGAAACCGGCAATGAGAGTATCCTTCTAACGGAGCGCGGCGTGAGCTTCGGCTACAACACGCTGGTCACCGACTTCCGCGGCCTGCCGGTGCTGGCGCGGACCGGCTATCCCGTGGTGTTCGACGCAACCCACAGCGTGCAGCAGCCCGGTGGGCACGGCGGGTCGTCTGGCGGGCAGCGCGAGTTCGCCCCGGTGCTGGCCCGCGCGGCGCTCGCTGTCGGCGTGGCGGCGCTGTTCATCGAGACGCACGGTGATCCCGACCGGGCGCCGAGCGATGGGCCGAACATGATCCCGCTGCACGCGATGCCGGCGCTGATTGCGCGTCTCAAGGCGCTGGACGATTTCTGCAAAGCCGCCAACCCCAAAGACCGGACGGAGCCCTCATGAGCGCCATCGCCGACATCGTCGCCCGCGAGATCCTGGACAGCCGGGGCAATCCGACCGTGGAGGTGGACGTCGTGCTGGACAGCGGCGCCACGGGCCGCGCGGCGGTGCCGTCCGGCGCCAGCACCGGTGCGCATGAGGCGGTGGAGCTGCGTGACGGCGATAAGGCGCGCTATGGCGGCAAGGGCGTGCGCACCGCCTGCGCCAGCGTCGAAGGCGAAATCTTCGACGCGATCGGCGGCATGGATCCGATGGATCAGGTGCGGCTCGACGAGCTGATGATCGACCTGGACGGCACGCCGAACAAGGCGCGGCTGGGCGCCAACGCCATTTTGGCAGTGTCGCTCGCGGTGGCGAAGGCGGCGGCGGCCGACCTGGGGATGCCGTTGTATCGCTACGTCGGCGGCGTGTTCGCCCGCACGCTGCCGGTGCCGATGATGAACATCGTGAACGGCGGCAAGCACGCGGACAACCCGATCGACATCCAGGAATTCATGATCCAGCCGGTTGGTGCGCCGACCTTCGCCGACGCGGTCCGGGTTGGGTCCGAGATTTTCCATGCGCTGAAAGGCAAGCTGCACGCTGCCGGGCACAATACCAATGTGGGCGACGAGGGCGGCTTCGCCCCCGGTCTCAAGTCGGCCGACGAGGCGCTCACGTTCATCACCCAGGCCTGCGAACAGGCGGGCTACCGGCCCGGCGAGGACGTCACCTTCGCCCTTGACTGCGCCAGCACCGAGTTTTTCCATGATGGTCAGTATCGCCTCGACGGCGAGGGCAAGCGGTTCGATGCGGCTGGCATGGTGGCCTACCTCGCCGATTTGGTGGGCCGCTATCCCATCGTCTCGATCGAGGACGGCTGCGCCGAGGACGACTGGAACGGCTGGAAGCATATGACGGACGTGCTGGGCGGCCGGGTGCAGCTCGTGGGCGACGACCTGTTCGTGACCAACAGCGAGCGGCTGCGGCGCGGGATCGAGACCGGGACGGCGAATTCAATCCTGGTCAAGGTGAACCAGATCGGCACCCTTTCCGAAACGCTGGAGGCGATGGAGCTGGCACAGCGGGCCGGGTTCAGCGCGGTGATGAGCCACCGCTCCGGCGAGACGGAGGACACCACGATCTCCGACCTCGCGGTGGCGACCAATTGCGGGCAGATCAAGACCGGCAGCTTGGCCCGCAGCGACCGGACGGCGAAGTACAACCAGCTCATCCGCATCGAGGCCGAGCTGGGTCCGGCCGCGCGCTATGCCGGGCGGACGATCCTGCGGCACGGATAAGGGTCGTATCGCATATTGAAACGAAGTAGCGTGCCGGCATCACTGGACAGGCGTGCATTATGAGCTGGACACAGGCATTGCGGCGGCAGGCGATTGCGGCGATTGCGCCGACGGTTTTCTTGGGTCTGACCGGCTATTTCGGCTGGAACGCCACCCAGGGCGCGCGGGGTACGCAGGCCTACGCGGTCCGGCAGGAGCAGCTCAAGCAGGTTGAGGCCGACCTGGCGCGGATTTCCACAGAGCGCGACGTGTGGGAGCGCCGGGTCGCTGGCTTACGGACCCAGCGGCTCGATCCCGACACGCTGGATGAGCGGGCGCGTGCGATGCTCAACGTCGCCGACCCATCCGACATCGTGGTCCCGTATGGTCCAGGCAAACGCCTGTTCTGAGGCCAGCCGGCGCTGCCGGATTTCGATGCGTTATAGTGCAACAACGTGGTCTATTGCATTGCACAATATGACTTTTTTGGTCAGCGGCCTTGTCGTGATCGCGTGCGGGCGCTAGGTGTGATGACATACATTTCGTCCGACAGGAGCGACGCGCATGGCGCAGGCAGCCGAGACACGGAAGCGCGGCAAGGACCCTGAATTCGTCCAGGCGCCCCAGACTTCCCACGAGACTTCCCCAGTAGCTGAGACGGCGCATCCGGGGGGCACCAACCAGTCGATGACCCGCGAGCAGCTCGCTAAGGCTTACGGTGATATGCTGCTGATCCGGCGCTTCGAGGAGAAGGCCGGTCAGCTCTATGGCATGGGGCTGATCGGCGGGTTCTGCCATCTGTATATCGGCCAAGAGGCTGTGGTCGTCGGCATCCAGGCGGCGCTGTCGGACGGCGACCAGGTCATCACGTCTTATCGCGACCACGGCCACATGCTGGCGACGGGCATGGAGCCGCGCGGCGTGATGGCGGAACTGACCGGGCGCAGCGGCGGCTACTCCAAAGGCAAGGGCGGCTCCATGCACATGTTCAGCAAGGAGAAACGCTTCTTCGGCGGGCACGGCATCGTGGGGGCACAGGTGAGCCTTGGGACCGGCCTCGCGATGGCGAACTGGTATCGCGGCAGCGACCGGGTGTGCGCGACGTATTTCGGCGACGGTGCGTCGAGCCAGGGGCAGGTGTATGAAAGCTTTAACCTGGCGGCGCTGATGAAGCTGCCGTGCATCTATGTCATTGAAAATAACAAATATGGCATGGGCACGAGCGTGGAACGCGCGACGGCGTCGCACGACCTGTCGATCAACGGGACGCCATGGGGTATTCCGGGCGCCAAGGTGGACGGCATGGACGTGACCGCGGTGAAGGCGGCGGCCGACGTGGCGGTGGCGCATTGCCGGTCGGGCGCCGGGCCGTATTTGATGGAAATCCAGACCTATCGCTACCGCGGCCACTCCATGTCGGACCCGGCCAAGTACCGCACCCGCGACGAGGTGCAGAAGATGCGCACTGAGCGCGACTGCATCGAGGCCGCGCGGCATACGCTGGAGGCGGCCGGCATGGGCGAGGACGAGTTCAAGGCGATCGACGTTGCCGTGAAGGCCCGCGTGCAGGAGGCCGCCGACTTCGCGCAGAGCAGTCCGGAGCCGGATGAGCGTGAGCTGTGGACCGATATCTTGGTCGAGGGCTGAAGGCGTGACCACACAGATCCTGATGCCGGCGCTGTCGCCCACCATGACGGAGGGCAAGCTGGCCCGCTGGCTGAAGAAAATCGGCGAGGATGTGCGCGCCGGGGATGTGATCGCGGAGATCGAGACGGACAAGGCGACCATGGAGGTCGAGGCCGTGGATGAGGGCAAACTGTCCCAGATCCTGGTCGAGGAGGGCACCGACGGCGTCGCGGTTAACACGCCGATCGCGGTGCTTTCGGAGGAGGGCGAAGTTGCCAGCGGGACCGAGGTCGCTAATGGAAAAGCGGCGGCTGAACCCGCAGCCTCAGCGCCTGCCGCCGCCAAGCAGCCGGTGCCGGAGCCGGAGCCGCTTGAGGATCATAAGGTCGTCGCGGACAAGGCTGTGGCGACCCAGCTCTCGGCCACCGCGACTGCGCCGGAGCGCGACTGGGGTCCGACCAAGCCGACCACGGTGCGTGAGGCATTGCGCGACGCCATGGCGCTCGAGATGCGTGCCGATGACCGCGTGTTCCTGATCGGCGAGGAGGTCGCGCAGTATCAGGGCGCCTATAAGATCAGCCAGGGGATGTTGGACGAGTTCGGCCCGCGCCGGATCATCGACACCCCGATCACCGAGCACGGCTTCACCGGCATGGCCGTGGGTGCGGCGATGGACGGGCTGCGGCCGATCGTCGAGTTCATGACCTTCAACTTCGCCATGCAGGCGATCGACCAGATCATCAACTCGGCGGCGAAGACGCTGTATATGTCAGGGGGCCAGATGGGCTGCCCCATCGTGTTCCGCGGGCCGAACGGCGCGGCGTCGCGGGTGGCGGCGCAGCACAGCCAGGACTACGCGTCGTGGTATGCGCACTGCCCGGGGCTGAAGGTCGTGGCGCCGTGGTCGGCGGCCGACGCCAAGGGCCTGCTGCGGGCGGCAATCCGCGACCCGAACCCGGTGATCGTGCTGGAGAACGAAATCCTGTATGGGCAGACCTTCGAGTGCCCGACGGACGACGATTTCATCGTGCCGATCGGCAAGGCAAAGGTCGAGCGGACCGGCCAGCATGTGACGATCGTCGCCTACAGCGTGATGGTCGGCGTGGCGATGAAGGCGGCGGAGACGTTGGCCGGGCAAGGGATCGAGGCTGAGGTGATCAACCTGCGCAGCTTGCGGCCTCTGGACACCGACGCGATTGTGGAGAGCGTGAAGAAGACAAACCGGCTGGTGACGGTCGAGGAGGGCTGGCCCTATGCCGGCATCGGCGCTGAGATCGCGATGCAGGTGATCGAGCACTGCTTCGACTGGCTCGATGCGCCGCCGGTGCGCGTGCATGGGCTGGACGTGCCGCTGCCCTATGCCGCCAACCTGGAGAAACTCGCTTTGCCGCAGCCGTCCTGGGTGGTCGATGCGGTTAAGAAGATCGTCTGAGGGGCACGCAGCATGGCGACTAATATCCTGATGCCGGCGCTCTCGCCGACGATGACCGAGGGCACGCTGGCGCGGTGGCTGAAGAAAGAAGGCGAGCAGGTCCGCGCCGGCGACGTGATTGCGGAGATCGAGACGGACAAGGCGACCATGGAGGTCGAAGCCGTCGATGAGGGCGTGCTGAGCAAGATCCTGGTGCCGGACGGGACGGCCGGGGTGAAGGTGAACGACCCGATCGCCGTGCTGACCGAGGATGGCGAGGAGGCTGCTGTCCCGGCCCCGAAAGCGCCGCCGGCGCAAGCTCCTGCCGCACAGGCTCCAGTTGCGGCACCGGCACCGGCACCGGCCCCAGCGCCTGCGATGGCGGCGGTGCCCGCGCCGATGGCGAACGGGCACGACACGGACCGGATATTTGCCTCGCCGCTCGCGCGTAGGATGGCCAAGCAGGCCAACATCGACTTGTCGTCGATGAAGGGCTCCGGCCCGAACGGGCGCATCATCCGCGCCGACATCGAGGCGAAACAATCGTCTGGCATCGCCCAGCCGGCCCGCGTCGAGGCGCAGGCGGGTGCACGCGAGGCCGAGGCTCCGCCGCCGCCGGTGCAGCAGGCGAAACCCGCGCCAAAGCCCGCAGCAGTGCCGGTCACCGCGCCGCATCAGCTTGTGCCGAATTCGACGATGCGGAAAGTCATCGCCAAGCGCCTGCTGGAGAGCCACCAGCTCGTGCCGAACTTCTATGTCACGATGGACATTGAGATCGACGCATTGCTGAAGCTGCGCGCGGACCTCAATGCGCGGTCGCCGAAGGATGGTTCGGGGGCGTTCAAGCTTTCGGTGAACGATTTGGTGATCAAGGCCACGGCGGCGGCGCTGCGCCGGGTGCCGAAGGTGAATGCGAGCTACACTGAGGAGGCAACGATCCTCTATGACGATATCGACATCAGTGTCGCGGTGTCGATGCCGGATGGGCTGATCACGCCGATTGTGCGTAAGGCCGACCAGAAGGGCCTGGCTGCGATCAGCAATGAGATGAAGGATCTCGGCGCCCGCGCCAAGTCCGGCAAGCTGAAGCCCGAAGAGTTCCAGGGTGGCAGCTTTTCGATCTCGAACCTCGGCATGTTTGGCGTGAAGCAGTTCACCGCGATCATCAACCCGCCGCAGGCGGCGATCCTGGCGGTGGGTGCCGGCGAGAAGCGTCCGGTGGTGAAGGATGGCGCGCTGGCGGTGGCGACGGTTATGACGTGCACGCTGAGCGTGGATCACCGGGTGGCGGACGGAGCGCTCGGCGCCGAATGGATGGCGGTATTCAAGGGCATTGTCGAGGACCCGCTCAGCCTTATGCTCTAGGCCAATGCTTTAGGCCCAATGCTTTAGGATAGATCATGGAATCCGAATTCGATCTGGTCGTCGTCGGCGGCGGACCGGGCGGCTACGTCGCGGCGATCCGTGCAGCACAGCTCGGCATGAAGGCGGCTGTCGTGGAGCGGGAGAACCTCGGCGGCATCTGCCTGAACTGGGGCTGCATCCCGACGAAGACGTTGCTGCGCTCGTCCGAGATCAACCATCTGTTGCACAACATGGGCGAGTTCGGCTTCAGCGCGGACAACATCCAGTTCGACCTGCCGAAGATCGTGACCCGGTCGCGCAAGGTGGCCAAGCAGTTGGCCGGCGGCGTCGGGCACCTGTTGAAGAAGAACAAGGTGACGGTGTTCGACGGCGTGGCGAAACTCGCGGGCAAGCACACGCTGGCCGTCACCAAGGACGGCAAGGACGTCGCCACCCTGACCGCGCCGCATATTATCCTGGCGACGGGCGCGCGGGCCCGGCAGTTGCCGGGGCTGGAGGGCGACGGCAAGCTGATTTGGACCTATCGCGAGGCGATGGTGCCGCCGGCCATGCCGAAGTCGCTGCTGGTGATTGGCTCCGGCGCGATCGGCATCGAGTTCGCGAGTTTCTACCGCAACATGGGGGCCGAGGTGACGGTGATCGAGATGCTCGACCGCATCCTGCCGGTCGAGGACGAGGAGATCAGCGCCTTCGCCCGCAAGTCGTTTGAGAAGCAGGGCATCAAGATTCTGACCTCGGCCAAGACGACGAAGGTGCAGAAGAACGCCGACAGCGTGACGGCCACGATCGAGGCTAGCGGCAAGACGCAGGAGATCACCGTGGAGCGGGTGATCTCCGCCGTGGGCATCGTCGGCAACGTCGAAGACCTGGGGCTCGAGGGTACCGGCGTAAAGGTCGAGCGCAGCCATATCGTCATCGACGAGTACTGCCGCACCGGGGAGGCCGGCGTGTATGCGATCGGCGACGTGACTGGGGCACCCTGGCTGGCGCACAAAGCGAGCCATGAGGGCGTGATCTGCGTCGAGAGCATCGCCCGGCAGAACGACGTGAAGCCGCTGAATGTCGGCAACATCCCCGGCTGCACCTATAGCCGCCCGCAGATCGCCTCCGTCGGCATGACCGAGACGCGGGCCAAGGAGGCCGGGCATGAGGTGCGCGTGGGCCGCTTCCCGTTCATCGGCAACGGCAAGGCGATCGCGATGGGCGAGCCGGAGGGCATGGTGAAGGTCGTGTTCGACGCGAAGTCCGGCGAGATGCTCGGCGCCCACATGATCGGCGCCGAGGTCACCGAGATGATCCAGGGCTATGCGGTGGCGCGCACACTCGAGACGACTGAGGTCGAGCTGATGCACACCGTGTTCCCGCACCCGACGGTCAGCGAGACGATGCACGAGGCGGTGCTCGACGCCTATGGCCGGGCAATCCACTTCTGAGGCGTTGCTTGACGGGCGGCCTCGTCCCATCCAAGTGAGCGTCTCAGTTTCTGTGCCGGGAGTCCGCATGGCGTCGCGTGTTGTAGTCGATCATCGCCTGAGCGCTCCGGGCATCAATGCTTTGGGCCTGGGTGACGTTCGGCATCCGGAAAAGGCGCATCGGCCGGACAATCCCATCCAGCGCAAGCCGGATTGGATCCGGGTGAAGGCGCCCAACCATCCGGTCTATCACGAGACCCGGGCGCTGATGCGGGAGAACCGCCTGGTCACGGTGTGCGAGGAGGCCGCCTGCCCCAACATCGGCGAGTGCTGGTCGCAGCGGCACGCGACGATGATGATCATGGGCGACACCTGCACCCGCGCCTGCAGCTTCTGCAACGTGCGGACCGGTCAGCCGGAGGCGCTGGACACAGACGAGCCGCGTCGCGTGGCCGATGCGGTGGCGATGCTCGGGCTGCGGCATGTGGTCATCACCTCGGTTGACCGGGACGATTTGCGCGACGGCGGCGCCGCACACTTTGCTGCGGTGATCCGCGCTTTGCGTGATGCCGCGCCGGGCACGACGATTGAGGTGCTGACTCCCGATTTCCTGCGGAAGCCTGGCGGCTTGGAAGTGGTCGCGGAGGCGCGGCCGGATGTATTCAATCACAATCTTGAGACGGTGCCGCGGCTTTATACGGCCATCCGGCCTGGTGCCCGCTACTATCAGTCGCTTCGGCTCCTGGACCGGGTGAAGATGGTCGATCCGACGATCTTCACCAAATCCGGCTTGATGCTGGGTCTGGGTGAGCAGCGGGCCGAGATCATGCAAGTCATGGATGATCTGCGGGTGGCCGACGTGGATTTCCTGACGTTGGGCCAGTATTTGCAGCCCACCGTGAAACATGCCGCCGTGGACCGCTTCGTGCCGCCGGACGAGTTCGCCGAGTATGCCGCTATGGCGCGGTCGAAAGGCTTCCTGATGGTCAGCGCGACGCCGCTCACCCGCAGTTCCTATCACGCGGACGCGGATTTCGAGCAGTTGCGTGCGGCCCGGGCCAGGCAGCTCGCGCTGGTGGCTGTCTAGGCATGCCGACTCACGCTGAACACAAGGTGCTGCCCTACAGCCCGGAGCAGATGTTCGACTTGGTCGCGGATGTCGGTAAGTATCCGGTGTTTCTGCCCTGGTGCGCCGGGGCACGGGTGAAATCCCAGACCGAGACGCAGCTTGTCGCCGACCTCACCATCGGGTTCGGGCCGTTCCGCGAGAGTTTTACCAGCCGGGTCCAGCTCGACCGGCCGAACCAGATACAGGTCAAGTATGAGAATGGGCCGTTCCGGTATTTGAACAATCAATGGACGTTCGAGCCGAACCCAAAGGGCTGCAATGTCAAGTTCTACGTCGATTTCGAGTTTAAAAGCCGCATGCTGCAGGCGGCGATCGGCGTCGTGTTCAACAACGCGGTGAAGCTGATGGTGAACGCCTTTTTGAAGCGGGCGCGGGAGGTTTACGGCGCTCCCGCCGCGACGATCGCGGTGACCCCCGCCGCCGTGTCGGTCAAGTCCTGAGAGGATAATCGTCGCCATGACGTATGCCCCGCCGCGGTTCGACTTCACGGTTCCGGTGCGGGTCAACCTGTTTTCGGACACGCAGACGAAGCCGAGTCTCGCCATGAAGCAGGCGATGATGGCGGCCGAGGTCGGCGACGAGCAGCATGGCTCCGACCCGACGGTGCTGGCACTCTGCGACCGTATGGCGGCGATGCTGGGCAAGGAGGCGGCGATGTTCTTGCCTTCCGGGACCATGTGCAACGAGATCGCAATCCTGACGCAGTGCCGTGCCGGCGATGAAATCCTGGCGCATCACACCTCGCATATCTCGACGTCCGAAGGCGGCGCGCCTTGGGCGCTGGCTGGGGTGCAGGTGGCGCCGCTCGAAGGCGATAACGGTGTTTTTTCTGTCGAGACGCTGACCGACGCCATTCATCCCGTCTCCCGCTACTCCCCGGCCCAGCGCATGGTGGAAGTCGAGCAGACCGCAAACCTTGGCGGCGGCGCGATCTGGCCGTTGGCTGCGCTCCACGCAGTGGCGGAGACCGCTCATGCGCATGGGATGGTGACCCACATGGATGGGGCACGGTTGATGAATGCCGTGGTCGCAGCCGGCGTGACGGCAGCGGAGATGGCGGCGGGCTATGACACGGTATGGCTCGACTTCACCAAGGGCCTGGGCGCGCCGCTAGGGGCAGTGCTGGCGGGTTCTACCGCTTTCATCGATGCGGCGTGGCGCTGGAAGCAGCGGCTGGGCGGTTCGATGCGGCAAGGCGGCATATGCGCGGCGGCGTGCCTGTATGCGCTGGACCACAACATCGACCGGCTGGCCGATGATCATGAGAACGCGCTCATTTTGGCGCGCAGCCTGGCGCAAATCCAGGGCCTTTCGGTCGAGCTGCCGGAGACCAACCTAGTGTTTTTCGATACCCAGGCGGCGGGGCTGACGGCACAGGATCTGGCGGCGCGGGTGCGGGCGGCGGGAGTGCTGATTTCGGTCATGGGCAAGTACCGGGCGCGCGCCTGCACGCATCTGGACGTGACGGCGCTGCAGGTCATGGAGGCAGCGGCGGCGATCCGGGACGTGGTGCAGGATTAGCCTGACCGAGCTTTCACCACCGCGCTGAGCATCGCCAACGCGTGCTCCACGGTCGCCTCACGCACGGCGGCACGGTCGCCTGAAAAAACCTGCCGTTCTGTTGTGATGTCAGCGCCTCGGCTGGCGACCGCGAACCAGACGGTCCCAACTGGCTTGCCTTCGGTGCCTCCGCCCGGTCCCGCGACCCCGGTCACGGCGATTGTTAGGGCCGCTTGCGAGCGCTTTAATGCACCGGTCGCCATGCTGGCGGCCACTGGACCGCTGACGGCGCCATGCGCCTCGATCAGCTCGGGCGGCACGCCGAGCATATCCGATTTAGCGTTATTCGAGTAGGTGATGAACCCGCGGTCCACTACGTCCGACGATCCGGCGATCTCGGTCAGCGTGGCGGCGATCAATCCTCCCGTGCAGCTCTCAGCGGTGGCCAGCATCAGGCCGCTTGCCCTGCATTCGGCGAGGAGGCTTGTCGCGGCCTGGAGCAGGGTCGGAGTGGTCATCGACGGGTCGTCCTATCTCAGAATGCGATGAAATGACGGGCGGCGTATAACGCCAGAGCGACGCCGCCGCCGGCAAGGATGTCGTCGGTCATGATCCCAAAAGCGCCGGTCTGACGGTCCGCCCAGCCGACCGGACCGGGCTTCCAGATGTCGAGCAGACGGAAGCCAGCGAAGGCGAGGATGAGCCCGGCCACTGAAATGCCGGCCAAACCCAGCAGCGCGATCCACTGGCCCGCGACCTCGTCGATCACCACCCATCCGGGGTCCGCGTATGGGTCGGTCACCGCGCGTGGGATGACGAAATAGCCCGCAGCCACCGTGAGCGCCGCGCCGAGCGGCAGCAGCCAGGGCGGCCCGAGCATCAGCACGGCGCCGGTCAGCAGAGCCGCGGCAGATCCCGCCGTGCCCGGGGCGACTGGGAAAAAGCCGACGCCGAAAAAGCTCGCGACCAGGCGGCTCATCCGCCGGACAGCGCGAGCGGATGCGGCGTGGCGCTGCCGCGCCGGGCGCCGTAGATGACAATGTTTTCAATGACGCGCTGCACATAGTTGCGGGTTTCGTTGAACGGGATCAGCTCGATCCAATCGACCATTTCAAGCGCACCCGTCCGCGGGTCGCCAGACCCTGCGATCCAGTCCTGCACCCGGTGCGGCCCCGCATTGTAGCCGGCCAGCGCCAAAGGCAAAGCGCCGCCGAACTGGTCCAGCAAGCCCTGCAGGTAGGCGGTGCCGAGCCGCATGTTGTAGCCAGCGTCGGCCGTCAGCGCCGGCAGGTTCATGGGTTCGCGAATTTGCTGCGCCACCCCGGCGGCGGTCGCCGGCATGAGCTGCATCAGGCCGCGGGCGCCGGCCGGGCTGCCGGCCTGAACGTCAAAACTGCTCTCCTGGCGTATCAGGCCCAGCGCCACGGCGGGCTCAACCGACCCTTCAGGTGGCTCCACCGCGCTGGGCCAGCCGGCGTCCGGCAGCATCACCCCGTCGCGCCCGGCCCGGCGCGCCACCGCTACGGCTTGGTCCGGCAAGCCTAGGCCCAGTGCCATGCGGGCCGCCATCGCTCGCTCGCCTGTGTCCGGCGCCGTCTCGCCCAGGCGTTGCAGGAAGGGCTTGGCCCGGCGCGGCTCGCCCCACGCTACCAGCAGGGCGGCCGCGCGCGCCAGTTCACGGCCAGTGAAGGTCGTGGCCTGTTCAATGGTCCACGCGGGGTCGTGCTGCTCGCGGATCCGGGCAGCGAGCGCCGCGCCGTCCTCGCCGAGGGCGCGTGCGGCGAGCTGGCCATAGAATGTCGTGGGCCACGCGGCAGCCTGCGCATACGCGGCCTGGGCTTCGGCCGGCGCGTCCTGCGCCGCTGCGGCGCGGCCGATCCAGTAATATGCCCGGCCCTGGGTGATTGCCGCACGCGACAGGCCCGCAAGCGCTCGGAAGTGCTGCGCCGCCGTGCCAGGCTGCTGCAGGCGGCGCAGCGCGATCCAGCCGGACAGGAACTCGGCGTCGATCGCGGCCTCGCCGGTCTGGCGGTGACCGCTGGCGAGGGCGTAGGCGGCTACGGGATCACCGGCCCGAAGCAGGCGCCGGGCCAGCAGGTTGCGCTCGTCCCAGAACGCCGCTCGCCGTTCGGCTGGTGCCGATGCCTCAGCGGCGCTGCCGTCTTTGGTCCAGATGGCCAGGGCGGCCTGGTCCCGGCCGGCGCGGCGGTGCCACTTGGCAACATCGAGGATAAGTGCCGGATCGTGACGCACCAGGGCAGGGAGCGCGGTAGCCATGGCAGCAGCCGAGGGGTCGTCCCGCCGCAGCGCCAGCCGAGTTTCCGCGGCGGGTCGGCTGGCGGGGTGGACCCGAACGGCCTGCCGCGCGGCGGGGCTGCCCGGCTGGCCAGAGTCGGTCCAGGCTAGGCGGTCGAAGCGGCGCCACTGCTCATCCGCGGTCAGCGACAGGCCCCATTTGCGGATGAAGCCGAGTTCTCCCACTGAGTCCACGTCCTTGACCCAGGCAGCCCGGGCAGCCTGCTCGGCCTCGGGCTGCCGACCAGCCCGGCCAAGAGCGTCGGCGCAGCGCAGCAGCACTATCGCGCTTTGTGAGGTGGATGCGGACCGCTGCTGACAGCGATCGAGCGTTGCGGAGTCGTCAGGGTCCGCGGCCATCGCCTCCTGCAAGCGGCGGTCGAGCAGCGCCTGCTGCGGCCAGGCCGGGTTGTCGGCGATGAATGCCGCGAGCTCGCCGACACTCGCGGCGGCCGGGGCGAGCAGGCGGAAATACAGCACCAGCTTATGCACCAGCGGATCGGGGGAAGCGGCAGCGAGGGCGTCAGCTTCCGCCCAACGGTCCGCCCCGACGGCGGCCAGGATATCCTGGCCAGCGGCGCGGGCCGGGTGAAATACGCACAGTCCTAACAGGAGCACAGCGAGGCGCATTCTGGCTTCTACCGCAACCCGGCCTTGCGGCGTATCCCCCATATGCTTAGGTTCGCGATCCAAGTTTTCCCGAGGCCCACCATGTCCACCCCCCTGTTCAAGGGCTCCTACGTCGCCCTGATCACGCCGATGCGCTCCGATGGCGCTGTGGACGAGGCTGCGTTCAGCGCCTTCGTGGACTGGCAGATCCAGCAAGGCACGCACGGCATCGTTCCGGTGGGCACGACTGGGGAGAGCCCGACGCTCAGCCATGACGAGCATCGCCGGGTAGTGGAGATCGCGGTCAAGGTTGCCGCCGGACGGATTCCGGTGATCGCCGGCGCTGGGTCGAACAGCACGGCGGAGGCGATCGAGCTGACCCGGCACGCCAAGGAAGCCGGGGCCGACGCGGCGCTGGTCGTGACGCCGTACTACAACAAGCCGACCCAGCAGGGCATGATCCTGCACTACACGGCAATCGCCGACGCGGTGGATTTGCCGATCGTGATCTACAACATCCCGTCCCGCAGCGTCGTCGATATGAGCGTCGAGACCATGGCGCACTTGGCCCGGCACCGGAACATCGTCGGCGTGAAGGATTCGACCGCCAATCTGGCGCGGCCGCTGCATACCAGGCGGGCTTCTGGGACCGAATTCGTGCAGATGTCGGGGGAGGACCACACGGCCCTTTCCTTCCTGGCGGCAGGCGGCCATGGCTGCATCAGCGTCACCGGCAACATCGCGCCGCGGCTGTGCAGCGAGATGCACCGTGCCTGGCAGGACGGCGAGACCGGCAAGGCCATGGCGATCCAGGACCGCCTGCTGCCGCTGCACGACGCGCTGTTCGCCGAGAGCAACCCCGGGCCGGTGAAGTACGGTGCGAGCCTGATGGGTCACGGCAGCGAGCACTGCCGGCTGCCGCTGGCGCCGGTGTCGGACACGACGCGGGCCCAGGTGCGGGCCGCCATGCTCGACGCCGGGCTGCTGAACTAGGACCAAGCCGCGTGGCGGACACCAAAACCAAGAAGAAATCCGGCCTGATTTCGCACGGCATCGCTGCGCAGAACCGCAAGGCGCGGTTTGACTACACCATCAAGCAGACGATGGAGGCCGGACTGGTGCTGCTGGGTCCCGAGGTGAAGTCGCTGCGGCACGGCCGTGCGACCTTGACCGAGGCATGGGCCGGCGAGCGGGACGGCGAGCTGTTTCTGTTCAATTGCTATATCCCGGAATACCAGGCGGGCGTGCTGTCCCGGTTTGAACCACGGTCGCCGCGCAAGCTGCTGCTGAAGCGGAAGCAGATCGGCGAGCTGATCGGCGCCTCGAACCGCGACGGGCTGACCATCGTGCCGCTGCAAATTCATTTTAACGATCGCGGAGTCGCGAAGGTGCTGCTGGGCGTCGGCGAGGGCCGGAAAAAGCAGGACAAGCGGCAGGCGATCGCAGCGCGGGACTGGCAGCGCGACAAGGCACGGCTGATGCGGGCAAAGGGTTGACCGTTGCCGGCGCGCCCGTGTGCCCTACATGCAAATTCTCGAAATGGGGAGTGGGCAGCATGGGCGTTTCGCGGCGAACGGTTTTGATCAGCGGCGCGGCGTTGGCCGGCATGGCGGCGGGGCCGGCGCCCAAGACCGCATGGTCGTTCGAGTTCTCCTCGATCGACGAGGGCATGCTCCGGCTGGCGGAGTTCCAGGGCAAGGTGCTGCTGGTCGTCAACACGGCTTCGTTCTGTGGCTACACGCCGCAATATCGCCAGCTGGAGGCGCTGCACCGGCGTTTGTCGTCTCAGGGCTTTGCCGTGATCGGCGTGCCCAGCCAGGATTTCGGCCAGGAAAGTGGGTCGAACGGCGAGGTGAAGGCGTTCTGCGAGGCGACGTTCGGCGTCGATTTCCCGATGGCTGGGCTCGGCCACGTGCGCGGCCCGGACGCCTCGCCGTTCTATCAGTGGGTGCGGGAGCAGCGGCGCTGGGAGCCGGATTGGAACTTCTACAAGGTGCTGATCTCCCGTGATGGCGCGATTGCCGGCACATATGGATCGAACGACCTGCCGGATAGCGGGCGTCTAGCCACCGCTATCCAGGCTGCGGTCGGAAAAGCCTAGAGCCCGACTACTCCGCTGCGACGCGCTGGATAAGGTCGAACACCACCTGTTCAAACATCTCCCGCGTCAGCAGCCCAGTGTTCGTGTTGTAGCGGGACACGTGGTAGCTGTTCGCAAGAAGCAGGCCGTCTGGGAGCTCGGTGACCTCGCCGTGACGGAACCGGACGCGCGTCTGCGGAATACCGCAGGCGCGTAAGACCGCTGCGTGCGCGAGGACTCCCAGGGCCAGCACGGCTTTGAGGTTTGGCAGAGCTTTCAGTTCAGCGGTCAAAAAGCGGTTGCAAGTACGAACTTCGATCGGCTGCGGAAGGTTCGCCGGCGGCACGCATCGCACCGCGTTAACCACCCGGCACCCGTGCAGCTGCATGCCATCATCTGGCCGTGCGTCATAGATACCCGTCGCCAGATGGAACCGGGTCAGCGTCTCATACAGCAGGATGCCGGCATGGTCGCCAGTGAACGGCCGCCCGGTACGGTTGGCGCCCTTGACGCCTGGCGCCATGCCGACGACCAGGATCGACGCGTTCTGGTCGCCGAGGCTGGGCACCGGACCATTGAACCAATCCGGATGGCTTTGCTGGTTGGCATGCCGGTATTCCACTAAGCGGGGACACAGCGGGCAGTCATGCGGGGGCTGTTCTATCACTGGATTGCTGTGTTTGTCTTCAGTCTGCAGCGGCAACGGCGAATGGTCCTTAGAGTGCATGGATAGGCGGACGGTCTAATTTAGCATAAACCATCAGGCCGCGACGGGAAGTTCAAACAATGTTCGAGACCATCCTGGTCGCGATTGGCGCCAACCTCGCCTCGGACATTGGCCGGACGCCGCTTGCGACCTGCCAATGGGCGGCGGAGCAACTCGCCCAACTGCCCGGCCTTAAGTTGCGGCGCGTGTCACGCTGGTATGCGACCCAACCCGTCCCGGTTTCGAATCAGCCCCGCTTCATCAATGGCGTCGCCTGGCTGAGCGGCACTATGCAGCCCGGCCCGTTGCTGACCTCGCTGCACGAGATCGAGGCAGCGGCCGGGCGGCAGCGCGGCGTCCTGAATGCCGCACGCACGCTTGATCTTGACCTGCTGGCGATGGACGGATTGGTCATAGCGGGACCGGAGCTCACCCTGCCGCATCCCCGGCTGCAGGACCGTGCCTTCGTGCTGACACCGCTGCACGACGTGCGTCCGGGTTGGCAGCATCCGGTGTCCGGCATCGACATCACCGCGCTGCTGGCGGCGGTCGCGGACCAGGATGTACAAGCGTTATAAACGGTTGCACTTGCCGAATGCCTGGCTGCGGCCTAAATGCACGGTTTAACCGATACCCACAGCGGAGGCCGAACGCATGGCGCGCGTTACCGTAGAAGACTGCGTTCAGAAGGTTCCAAACCGCTTCGAGCTGGTACTGCTCGCCGCTCAGCGTGCACGCAACCTGAGCCGGGGCGAGGAGCTGACGATCGATCGCGACAACGACAAGAACCCGGTGGTGGCGCTGCGTGAGATCGCCGAGGAAACGGTGGCACTGCCGCTTCTCGAGCAGGATCTCATCAAGTCGCTGTCCCGCTCGCCGGAGCCTGAGCCTGCGGATGAGGAGGTGCTCGACCTGATCCCGACTGATCAGAACATCTTCGGGTTGCAGGACATCTCGGCTGAGGAGGAAGCGTCTGCGATGCCGGCCGGCGATCTGTCCCCGGATGACATCGAAGCGGCCATTGAGGCAGAGCTTGGCGGCCGTTCGCGCCGTTAGACTAACCCGCACGCATGGGAGCCGGCCATGACAGGCCGCTTCCAATCGCTTCTGCGCGCCCCTGATGGCTCGGCGTCGTCGGACGCAAGGTCCAGTGCGCCAAAGCTCGCTGAGCTCCTGCCAGCGTGCCAGTTCGGCCTAACGGAGAAGGTCCGAGCCTACGATCCCAAGGCGGACACCGCGACGCTCGACGCGGCCTACCAGCTTGCTGCGCGGGCGCATGGGCAGCAGACGCGGGAGAACGGCGATCCGTATATCACCCACCCCGTCGCGGTTGCCGAGATTCTCGCGAGCTATCGGCTTGATACCGCCAGCATCATAACCGCATTGCTGCACGACGTGATCGAGGACACCCCGGTTACGCTGGCGGAGATCGAGCGGCAGTTTGGTCCGGCCGTCGCTGGGCTAGTGGACGGGGTCACCAAGCTGACGCGGCTGGAGCTGCAGTCGGACCGCACCAAGCAGGCAGAGAATTTCCGCAAGCTCGTCTTGGCGATGAGCAAGGACATCCGTGTCCTGCTGGTGAAGCTCGCCGACCGCCTGCACAACATGCGGACGCTGCATTACGTGCAAAGCACAGAGCGCCGGCTGCGGATCGCGCGGGAGACGATGGAGATCTACGCGCCGCTTGCCGAACGGATCGGCATGGACGCGTTGAAGACCGAGCTGCAGACGCTGTCGTTCGCGCAGATGGAGCCTGAGGCGTTCGACACCATCCAGGCCCGTCTCAACTTCCTGCGCGGCCAGGGCGCCGACGTGATCGAGGAGGTGCGGACCGAGCTGTATCGCGTATGCACCGAAGGCGGCGCCGAACCGGTCGAGATCACCGGGCGCGAGAAGTCGCCCTACTCGATTTGGGAGAAGATGCAGCGCCGCAACGTGGCGTTCGAGCAGCTGTCCGACATTATGGCGTTCCGCGTCGTGATGCCGTCGCGCGATCCTTGCTACATTGCATTGGGGGCGATCCACGCGGCATATCCGGTGATCGCCGGGCGGTTCAAGGATTACATTTCGACGCCGAAGTCGAACGGCTATCGAAGCCTGCATACCGGGGTCACGCTGCGGGAGCCGCGCAACCAGAAGATCGAGGTGCAGATACGCACTGCCGACATGCACGCCGTCGCCGAGAACGGCGTCGCGGCGCATTGGCTCTATAAGCAGCAGGACGCGTCATCCAGCGAGCTGCAGCGCTTCCGCTGGGTGCAGGACCTGTTGGAGATCCTGGAGAATTCACAAGCCGCGGACGACTTCCTGGAGAACACCAAGCTCGAACTGTATCAGGACCAGGTTTTCTGCTTCACGCCCAAGGGCCAGTTGATCGAGTTGCCGCGCGGGGCGACCAGCGTCGACTTCGCCTATGCCGTGCACAGCCAGGTTGGCGACCGCTGCGTTGGAGCGAAGATAAACGGGCGCCTGCTGCCGTTGCGTCATGAACTGCAGAATGGCGACCAGGTCGAGATCATGACCGCGCGCGACGGCGTTCCGTCGCCGGCCTGGGAGCGGTTTGTCGTCACCGGCAAGGCCCGGGCCCGCATACGGCGCTACATCGCCCAGCAGCAGCGGCAGAACAACATCGACGCTGGACGGGCTGCCTTGGCGAAGGCGTTCCGCCAGGAGGGCCTGGACGGGTCGGAGAAGGTGCTGGAGGCCGGGCTGAAGGGCTTGAAGGCCGCATCGTTGGACGATCTGTATGTGTCGGTCGGCAACGGCAATATCGGGCCGAAGGACGTCGTTCATGCCGCCTATCCCGAGCTGCGGCAGACGCCGCGCGCACCCCGGATGCTGCCGAGCCTTCCGTCGCGACCCGGCCGCGTGTCGGCGCGCGACGGCGGCATTCCGATCACCGGGCTGGTGGCCGGCATGGCGGTGCACTACGCCGGGTGCTGTCACCCGCTGCCGGGCGACCGCATCGTCGGCATTGTCACCACCGGTAAGGGCGTCACGATCCACACGCGAGATTGCCAAACGCTCGAGACATTCGCCGCGACGCCGGAGCGGTTCATCGACGTTGGCTGGGAGGCGCCGGCGGCGATCATCGGCAAGCCGCCGACCCATACGGGCCGCATCAGCGCCATCGCGGTCAATCAGCCGAACGTTCTCGCGAGCTTGACCAACGCCGTCGCGAAGTATGAGGGCGCGGTGACAAACCTCAAGATCACCAACCGCCAGCAGGACTTTTTTGAGGTCGTGCTGGATGTCGAGGTGCGGGACCTGCGGCATCTGTCCAACGTGATCGCCGGGTTGCGGGCGGCGAGCGGCGTCACCCAGGTCGAGCGGGCGCGGGGCTGAGTTGATGGCGCCAACTTGATTCTAGGTCTGGGATCGGATTTGTGCGACATCCGGCGGATCGAAGCGGTGATGACGCGCTTCGGCGACCGTTTCCTGGAGCGGGTGTTCACGCCGACCGAACGCGCCCGCGCCCTGCGGCGCACCGCCAGCCTGCACGCCCCCACCTTCGCCAAGCGGTTTGCGGCCAAGGAAGCGTGCGCGAAGGCGCTTGGCACCGGGTTTCGGCTGGGGGTATTCCATTCCGATATGGGCGTGGTGAACCTGCCGTCAGGGCAGCCGACGATGGCGCTGACCGGCGGCGCGCGGGCACGGCTGCTGGCGCTGGTGCCGCCCGGGATGCAGCCCTCGGTCGCGTTGACGGTGACGGACGAGTATCCGTATGCGTTCGCCCAGGTGGTGATATCGGCGGTGCCTTTGGCTGGGGTTCCTTGACACGGCGTGGCTGCGTCGGCTTCATCCCGCCAACTCTGTAATCCGGATCACCTCGATATAATGACGAAAATAATGGCCAAACAAAAATCGGGCGGCCTGCTCGAGAACGTCAAGACCGTCGTCTATGCCGGCCTGATCGCGGTCGGCATCCGCACCGTCGCGTTTGAACCCTTCAATATCCCGTCCGGCTCGATGATCCCAACCCTGCTCATCGGTGACTACTTATTTGTTGCAAAGTATAGTTATGGTTACTCTAGGTTTTCTATGCCGTTCTCGCCGAACCTGTTCGATGGCCGGATCTTCGGCCGGTTGCCGGACCGCGGCGACGTCGCGGTGTTCAGGTGGCCACGCGACAACTCGACCGACTACATCAAGCGCATCGTCGGCTTGCCCGGCGACCGCATTCAGATGAAATCTGGCCTGCTGTATATCAACGGCGTTGTCCTGCCGCGTGAGGCGGCGGGTGACTACACCGCGGACGAGCAGGGAATGCAGACCGTGGCCCGGCTCTATATCGAAACACTGCCGAATGGCCGGAAACATGACATCATCAAGATGTCCGAAATCGGCGGGCTGAACAGCACACCGGAGTTCAAGGTGCCGGAGGGCCACGTGTTCGCCATGGGCGACAACCGCGACAACTCCAGCGACAGCCGCGACCCGAACGGGGGGGTCGGCTTCGTACCGCTCGAAAATCTGGTGGGACGGGCCGAGTTCATCTTCTTCTCGATCGATGGCCGGGCACCGTTGTGGCAAGTGTGGGAATGGCCGTTCGAGATCCGCTGGAACCGGCTGCTGCACGGCATCACTTGATCGACGCGTTCCCCGAGCACCTGCCGGATCCAGCCACGCAGTATCGCGCGGCCGAGGCCATTCTGGGCCACAGCTTCGCCCGTCCCGCTTTGCTTTACGAGGCTTTGACGCATCGGTCGGCCGCGCATGGTCGCCGCGGCCAACACCGTCGCGGCGAGCGGCGCGGCGTCGGTTCGAACGAGCGGCTGGAGTTCATCGGCGACCGCGTACTGGGCCTGGTGATGGCGGATTGGCTGATCGAGCGGTTTCCCGACGAGCAGGAAGGCGAGCTTGGCCCGCGCCACGCGCATCTCGTATCACGCAAGGTGCTGGCGGTGATCGCTGAGCGGGCCGGGCTGTCGGCGGCGTTGGCGATTGCGCCCAATGAAGCACGGGCCGGCGTCGGTCAATTGGCCAACGTGCTGGCGGACGCTATGGAGGCGATGATCGGCGCGCTGTATCTCGACGCTGGGCTGCCGGCGGCGCAGCAATTCGTGCGTGGCGCCTGGACATCGGCCATGGAGGCGCTCGTGCTGCCGCCGAAAGACCCGAAGACCGGGCTGCAGGAGTGGCTGATGGCACGCGGGCTGGCGTTGCCCATCTACCAGGTCGTGGACCGCAGCGGCCCGTCGCATGACCCGGAATTCGTCATCAGCGTGTCGGCGTGCGGCCAGACCGGCACCGGGCGCGCCGGCAGCAAACGTTTAGCGGAACGCCTAGCTGCGGCCGAGCTGCTTGAAAGATTGAGGCCATGACCGACCAGACAACCCTTCCAGATACGGTCGAGGACGCTGTGCCGCGCTGCGGTTTCGTCGCCATCGTCGGCGCACCCAATGCCGGCAAGTCCACCCTGCTGAACCGGCTGACCGGCGCCAAGCTGTCCATCGTGACGCCGAAGGCGCAGACGACGCGGTTCCGCGTGCTCGGTATTCTGATGCGCGGGCCGAGCCAGATCCTGCTGGTCGATACGCCGGGCATCTTCCGGCCCCGCCGCAAGCTCGACCGCGCCATGGTCAAGGCGGCGTGGACCGGGGCGGAGGACGCCGACCTGACGCTGCTGCTGGTGGATGCCAAGACCGGCGCGACCGAGGGGGTGCTCGCCATCGCCCGGCAGATCGCCGAGCGCGGACGCCGGGCCTGGATGGTGCTGAACAAGATCGACCTGATTGCGGCGCACACCCTGTTGCCGCTGACCGCGCAGCTGAGCGCTATTTTGCCGGCCGAGCAGACCTTCATGGTGAGCGCCGCCAGCGGTGGCGGGTTGGATCGCCTGCTGGACGCTTTGGCGGCGGGGGTGCCGGCCGGGCCGCATCTTTATCCCGACGACGACCTGACCGACCTGCCGGACCGGCTGTTGGCTGCCGAGCTCGTTCGCGAGCAGATTTTCCTGCAAATCCAGGAGGAGATCCCCTACGGCACCACAGTCGAGACCGAAAGCTGGCAGGAGAAGCCGGACGGCTCGGTGCGGGTGGAGGCGACCATCTACGTCGGGCGTGCCGGGCACAAGGCGATCCTGATCGGCGCAGGGGGCAGCCGCATCAAGGAGATCGGCGCCCGCGCCCGCAAGGAGCTGACCAGCCTCATTGAACGTCCGGTGCACCTGTTCCTGAATGTGAAGGAGCGCGCTGGCTGGGACGAGGAAGGCGCACGGCTGCGGGCCATCGGCCTTGACGATACGGCGTAGCGGGAACACCGCGTAGCGGGCCCGCAATGGAGTGGGAGGCGCCCGCGATCGTACTGGCCGCGCGCCCGCATGGCGAGGGCGACGCGCTGGTCACGGTGCTGACCGAGGCGCAGGGGAAATACAACGGCCTCGCCCGCGGCGGCGGCTCACGGGCGCAGGCCTCGACCTGGCAGCCCGGCAACCTCGTGCAGGCGCGATGGGTGGCACGGCTCTCGGAACAGCTTGGCTCCGTCACCGCCGAACTGGTGCACCCCGGGGCGGCGCTGGCGATGGACGAGGCCCTGTCGCTCGCCATCCTGTCTTCCGCCTGCGCGGTGGCGGACGGCGCATTGCCGGAGCGGGAGCCGCATCCGCGGGTATTTGCCGGGTTGGTCCAGCTGATCGCTATGCTGGCGCGCGGGCCCAACTCGTTGACGGATCTGGTGCGTTGGGAGGCCGTGCTGCTGGCTGAACTCGGCTATGGCCTTGATCTCACGGCGTGCGCGGTGTCCGGAGCGACCGCCGGACTGGCCTGGGTGTCGCCAAAGACCGGGCGCGCGGTGTCGGATGCGGCCGCGGGCGAGTGGCGGCCCCGGCTGTTACGGCTGCCGGGCTTCCTCGCGGGGGCCAATACGGCGAATGCCGAGGACTGGCGTGACGGGCTCAAGCTGACCGGGCACTTTCTGGGGCGGGACGCCTTCGGGCATCAGCACCGGCCGCTGCCGGCGGCGCGGGACATGCTGTATGACCGGGTCTTGGCCTTGGCGTCGCAGGCTTAGTTCTCTATATGTTCCGTCACTCGCCCGCCGCCATAGGGAGCCGTTATGCCTGATGACCTGATGGGTAAGATCGCCGACACGCCGCTCGCGGAGGCGCTGAGCGAGCGCTATTTGGCCTATGCGCTGAGCACGATCATGTCGCGCAGCCTTCCGGACGTGCGCGACGGCCTGAAGCCGGTGCATCGGCGGCTCATTTACGCCATGCACCAGTTGAAGCTCGACCCGGCGTCGGGCTTCAAGAAGTGCGCGCGGGTCGTGGGCGACGTGATCGGCAAATACCATCCGCACGGCGATGTCGCAGTATATGAGGCGCTGGTGCGGCTGGCCCAGGACTTTGCGGCGCGGTATCCGCTGATCGAGGGCCAGGGCAATTTCGGCAACATCGACGGCGATAACGCGGCGGCGATGCGCTATACCGAGGCGCGGCTCACCGAGGTCGCGCAGACCCTGCTGTCCGGCATCGACGACGACGCGGTGGATTTCCGCGCGACCTATGACGGCGAAGAGAACGAGCCGCTGGTTTTGCCGGGTGGGTTCCCGAACCTGCTGGCCAACGGTGCGGCCGGAATTGCGGTCGGCATGGCCACCAGCATCCCGCCGCACAATGCCGGCGAGGTGTGCACCGCGGCGATCCATCTAATCCAGCACCCGGAGGCGACCACCGCCGAGCTGCTGGCCCATATGCCCGGGCCGGATTTCCCGACCGGCGGCACGCTGATTGAGGATCCGGCCGCCATCTTGCAGGCCTATGAAACCGGACGCGGCGGTTTCCGCACCCGCGCCAAGTGGGAGATCGAGCGCGGCAAGCATGGCGCTTGGTCCGTCGTGGTCACCGAGATTCCCTACCAGGTGCAGAAAGCCCGGCTGATCGAGCAGATCGCCGAGCTGCTGGAGGCCAAGAAGCTGCCGTTCCTCGGCGACGTGCGGGACGAGAGCACCGAGCATGTCCGACTGGTGCTGGAGCCCAAAACGCGCGGCGTCGAGCCCGAGGTGCTGATGGAGACCATGTTCCGCGCGACCGCGCTCGAAAGCCGGTTTCCGCTCAACATGAACGTGCTGACGGCGGACCGGACGCCCATGGTGCTGGGGCTGCGCGGGGTGCTGCGGGCGTGGCTCGACCACCGGCATGAGGTGCTGGTGCGCCGGTCGCGCCATCGCCTGGCCGCGATCGAGCGCCGGCTGGAGGTGCTGGACGGCTACCTGGCGGTGTTCCTGAACCTCGACGAGGTGATCCGCATCATCCGCGAGGAGGACCAGCCGAAGCCGGCGCTGATCGCGCATTTCACGCTGACCGACCTGCAGGCGGAGGCGATCCTCAACATGCGGCTCCGCTCGCTGCGGCGTCTGGAGGAGATCGAGATCCGGCGCGAGCATAAAGCGCTTTCCAAAGAGCAACGCGAGGTCGAGGGCCTGCTGCGGGATGAAAGTCGTCGCTGGCGGAAGATCAAGGACGAGCTCGCGGCGGTGCGGGACAAGTTCGGCGGCGGCGCGCTTGGCGCAAGACGGACCGTGCTGGGCGAGGTGCCGCTGGCCATTGAGGTGAACGCCGATAGCCTGATCGAACGCGAGCCGATTACTGTCGTGCTGTCGGATAAGGGCTGGATCAGGGCGGTGAAGGGCCACTTGGCCGAGGGCACGGAGCTGAAGTTCAAGGAGGGCGACAAGCTGCGGCTGCTGGTGCCCTGCCAGACCACGGACCGTCTATGCCTGTTCGCCAGCAACGGCCGCGCGCATACGCTGCGGGCCGGCGATCTGCCGCGCGGACGCGGCGACGGTCAGGCGATCCGCGTGCTGGCGGAGCTGGGCAACGACGACGACGTGGCGGCGCTATTCGTCTGGCAGGACGGGCTGCGCTATCTGGTGGCGAGCTCCGCCAGCCGGGGTTTTGTCGTCGCGGCGGCGGACCTGCTGGCGGAAAAGCGCACCGGCAAGCAGGTGTTGAACGTGCGGCCCGACGAGACCGCGCTGCTGTGCATTCCGGCTGCGGGCGACCACGTCGCGGTGGTCGGCACCAACCGTAAGCTGCTGGTGTTCCCGTTGCATGAGGTGCCGGAGCTGTCGCGCGGGTCCGGCGTGCTGCTGCAGAAGCACCGCGAGGGCAAGCTCGCGGACGCGAAGGTTTTTCGCTTCGCCGATGGGCTGACTTGGCGGTTGGGCGAGAAGACGCGCACCGAGACCGCACTGCGCGACTGGACGGGTTCGCGCGGCCAGGCGGGCCGGTTGCCGCCGAACGGGTTTCCGAAAACTGGGCGGTTTAGTTGAGTCAATCGCCGGGTGCTGTGGGCATCAGGCCCGGATCAGCGGGCAGTCGGTGACCGGCAAAGCGGCCTCGTCGGGCGCGGTTGTCGTGACGCGGTCGTAAAAATCCCAGTCGCCCCGGCTTTCTTCAGGCGTCTTCACGCGAAACAGATGTGGCGTGACCATGGCGCGTCCATCGGCGCGGATCACCGTGCGCCCGAAAGCGTCGTCATCGGCCGGCGTGGATTTCATATGCGCGACCACTGCCGCGCCATCTCGCGCGCGCTCGACGCCCAAGGCCGCGACCGACTTCAGGTAGTGCAGCGTGCCAGCGTAGCAGGCGGCATGGACGTCATTTGGGTAGTTGTTCGGCGTCTTGGGCCTGACACGGTTTAGGAACGCCCGCGTGCGCTCGTTCATGTCCCAGTAAAAGCTTTCGGTGATCAGCAAGCCCTGCGCGGCCTCGAGGCCCAGTCCACGCACGCCGGTGACGGTGAACACGAGCGCCGCCAGTTTGATGCCGTCACGCGTGAGGCCGAACTCCCGCGCTTGCTTGATGCAGTTCACGGTATCGTCGCCGGCCATCGCGAGGCCGAGCGCCTTCGCGCCGCTTGAGCGCGCTTGCACGAGGAACGATGAGAAGTCGGTCGTGCCCGGAAATGGATAGGCCGAATTGCCCAGCACCTTGCCGCCGAGCTTTGTCACAACCGCGGCGGTGTTTTGATAAAGCTGTTGGCCGAATACGTAATCGGCGGTGATGAAATACCAGGAGTTGCTGCCGGCCTTGAGCAGCGCGCCGCCGGTTGAGGCAGCGTTCATATAGACGTCGTAGCCCCAGTGGATCGTCACTGGGGTGCACTGCTTGCCCGTCAGGTCCGTGGTCCCAGCGCCCGTGTTGATGTAGGCCTTGTTCCTTTCCTTCGCGACGGTGTTGACGGCGAGGGCGATGGATGAGGTCGGGACGTCGGTGATCATATCTACCCCGTCCCGGTCCAGCCACTGCCGGGCGATTGACGCTCCGATATCCGCCTTATTTTGGTGATCGGCCGTGACAATCTCGACGGAGAAGCCGTGGCTGCCGAAATCCTCAATCGCCTGGCGCGCGCAGGCAACGGAGGTGGGGCCGGTGACGTCGCGGTAAGGTCCGGACATGTCGCTGAGGACCCCGATCCTGATCACCTGGCCCCGCGCGCTCTGCGCCCGTGCAGCGCGGCCAGCCGGAAGGGTCGAAATGACGGCGGCTTGTAGCAGTCCTCGGCGTGTGGCGACCATCAAGCCATCCCCTCTTATTGAATTGGAAGGTGAACCTTCTCTCTTGCACGCAGACGTCTGCAGTTCACGAGGGCTAATCGCCGGCCAACTGGGCCCCGGCCATCGGCGACGCCATCCGCAGCAATGGGCCAACACCCGGCGCGGTATCGATGGCCAGCACAGCATTGGCCAGCTGCGCCGCACGCTCGTTGCCCAGTATCGCGGCGGTGAGTGTGAGGAACTTCTGCCGCAGCTCGCCCTGGGTGAGGAAATTGCCCGGCTCGCCCTTTGGGATCACGACCACGCGTTGATAGGTCTGACCGGCGGCCATGATCGTCAGCTTGCCCGACATGTTGGCTGGAAACTCGGCCTGGATTTCGGCATCCCACTCGCAGGTGATGCGCGGCAGCAGCGCGCGGATGCGGGGGTCGTGCAGCAGCGCGTAGCTGTCCCAGCCCATGGCGCCGGTGACCAGTGCGGACGCGATGACGAAGGGACCGCTGAACTGTCCGTCCACCACGTTTTGCGGGTCGGCCTTCTGCGCCGCGGGTGCGCCGATCAGCAGCATACCCGCTTCCGGGAGGCCGAGGGTCACATGCTCGATGGTGGCCGGGTCGATGGCGTGCTCGGCCCGCAGCATGAGCGCGGCGTCGATGCCGGCATGGCCGTAGCGGCAGGACGGGTATGGCTTCACCGCTGTCTGCATCAGCTCGAACTCGGTGCCCAGGTCTTGCACCGCCCGGGCGGCGTTCGGGGCAGGGGCGTAGGCGTTGAGGAAGCCGTGCTTGCCTTCGAGGGCGTCGGCCGCGCCCTTGAAGCCCTCCCGCGCCAGGGTCGCCGCCGCGAGCCCTGCCATGCCGGACCAGCCGACCTGGAAGCGCTTGGTCCAGGCGCCGTTCGCCAGGAACTGCAGGCTGCCGGCCGCCTGGCTGAGCGCGATGCCGAGCGCGGAGGCGATGTCGTCTGCCTTGAGCCCGAAGACCCGCCCCGCCGCAGCGGCGGCGCCGAACACGCCGCACGTCGCCGTGGGGTGGAAACCGCGAGCGTAGTGCTCGCCCGCCGGCAGCGCCAATGCAGTGCGGCAGGCGACCTCATAGCCCGCGATGATGCCCGCCAGCACGTCGGCGCCGCTCGCGGCGGTCATCTGGCCGGCCGCCAGCGCCGCCGAGATCACCGGACAGCCGGGATGCAGCGACCCGGCCGCGTGGGTATCGTCGAAATCGAGCGAGTGGCCCAATGCGCCATTCAGCAAAGCGGCGCCGGCTGGGGTGTAACGGGCGCAGTCGCCGAACACGCCGCTACTGCCGGCCGCCATGCCGAGTGCCCGGACCGCCGCCAGCATCGGCGCGGTGCTCTCGGCGTCGTGCCGGGCACGCACGATGTTGCCGACGAGGTCGAGCACCAGAAACCGCGCCCGCTCGACGACCTGCGGCGGCAGCGTCGCAATCGAGATGGTCGCGCTGAAGGCGGACAGGTCGGCGGTGATCCCTATGGTCGTCTCTCCCATTGGCTTTTGCGCCACTTTGCCCCGAATCGGGTTTGGGTCCAAATACTTTGGGTCCAAGTACGTTGCCGGTCACGGCTGCCCTGTGCCACACTTGCGCAATGATATCTCGCCGCACCCTGCTGCTGTCTGTCCCATTCGCCGCCTTGGCCATGCCGGCTCAGGGGCAGGACGCGTTTGCGGCGTTCGTGAACGGCGTCAAGGCTGAAGCCCGGCGCGCCGGCATCCGGGACGCAACCCTGCAGCAAGCCTTCGCCGGCGTGGAGCCGAACCAGAAGGTGATCGAGCTCGACCGCCGCCAGCCGGAGTTCACCATGACCTGGCCCGAGTACCGTGCCCGGGTGCTGCCGGATAGCCGCTTGCAGGCCGCCCGGGAGAACTACGCCCGCGAACGCAGTTTGTTGGCGCGGGTCGAGGAGCGCTATGGCGTTGATCCGCTGATCATCATGGGGATCTGGGGCATTGAGTCGGCGTTCGGCGCCAACAAGGGCAATTACCGGCTGGTCGAGGCGCTTTCGACTTTGGCCTGGGAGGGTCGGCGCGCGGTGTACTTCCGCGGCGAGCTGATCAACGCGCTGCGCATCCTCGATCAAGGCGATGTGACAGCCATCCGCATGACCGGCGGCTACGCGGGGGCGATGGGGCAGCCGCAGTTCATGCCAAGCTCCTATTTACGCTTTGCGGTCGATTTTGATGGCGATGGCCGCCGCGATATTTGGGACAGCAAGCCGGACGTTTTCGGTTCTATTGGCAACTACCTGGCGGCGAACGGCTGGCGCCGCGGCGAGCCCTGGGCGCAGCCGGTGCTGCTGCCCGGCGGTTTCGATGTCGCGAATGCGGTTCGCGAGAACCGCCGGAGCTTAGGCGACTGGAGGCGCGCCGGGGTGCGGCGGGTCGATGGGCGGGAGTTCGGCCGGGCCGACATCCCGGGCGCCATCGTCGTGCCCGGCGGTGCTCCGCCCGGGGAGGGGTTCATGACCTACCCGAACTTCAACGTGATCCGGCGCTATAACCCGTCCGATTTCTATGCGCTGGCGGTCGGCTTGCTTGGCGAAGCGGCGGTTTGACGGGTCGTGCGGTAAGATGGGCGGTGCTGCTGACACCGATACTTTTGATGGCCTGCAGCCTAAAGTCAACGCCGGGTCCACAACCGCGCTATGTCATCGGCAAGGCCTATCAGGCCCAGGGCATCTGGTACTATCCGCAGGAGGACTTCCGCCTGGATACGACCGGCTTGGCCGTCGTGCTGCCGGATCGGCCAGGCTTGACGGCGAACGGCGAGGTCCGGGACGCCGCGGCGCTGGCGGGCGCCCACGCGACGCTGCAATTGCCGGCGGTCGTGCGCGTCACCGACCTTGAGACCGGGCTGCAGATGCTGATCCGCGTCAATGATCGCGGTCCCGCCAACCCCGGCCGCCTGATCGGCCTGACACAGCATGTCGCCGACCGGCTCGGCATCACGCCCGGCGCCGTCACACGGGTGCGAATACAGGTCGAGTATGGGCCGAGCCAAGCGTTGCGCGACCTTTTGCAGGGCAATGCTCTCCTGGTAATCGCCAGCGCACCGCGTGAGGCCGTGCGGTCCGAGACGCTGGCCGCACCGCCCGGGTTGCGGCAGTCCGCCCGGGTCCGCAGCGCATCGGCGACTTTGCCGGCACATGAGAGCACCTTGGCTTCCGTCATGGCGCCGGTTCGGCTGCCGGATACGGTGATTCGCCTGCCGGTCAGTCCTGGCCAGCTCTGGATCAACGCGGGCGAGTTCGGCCATGCGAGCGACGCCGACCGGGTCCGGGCCCGCCTTGCGGCGCTGCCCGCCATGGTGGACCGTGTGCGGCGGGGCGGCTCTGGGACTTTCCGCGTTCGGGCGGGTGCATTTCGCACGATCGGCCAGGCGGACGCAGCGCTGGACCGGGCCATGCGGGCGGGAGTAACCGATGCACGTATCGTGGTTGAGTAGGGAGCGCCGGGCATGCTGAGCCGCCGTCAGATCTTGGTCGCTGGAACGGCGGTCGCGGCGATGCCGGGCCTGGAGGCGATGGCGCAGCCGCGCCGGACGGCGACCCAGGGCAAGGCTGCCGTTCCGGCGCCAACCGGCACGCCAGCGAGCACCCCGCTCGGACCGCTCGACACCGCCGCCCGGTTCGCGCTGATCCTCGATTTCAACACCGGCGCCACGTTGCTGGACAAGGCGGGCGACACGCCGATGCCGCCATCGTCGATGACCAAGCTGATGACCGCCTACATCGTCTATGGAATGCTGCAGTCCGGCCGCCTGACGCTCACGCAGGAGCTGCCGGTCAGCGAGCGCGCCTGGCGCATGCAGGGCTCGAAGATGTTCGTGCCGCTCGGCGGCTCGGTCAAGGTCGAGGACCTGATACGCGGGGTGATCGTCCAGTCCGGCAACGACGCCTGCATCGTGCTGGCGGAGGCGGTCTCCGGGTCAGAGGAGCAGTTTGCCGAGCTGATGAACGCAAAGGCCAAGGAGCTCGGCCTGACCGCGTCCAACTTCCGCAACAGCACCGGCTGGCCCGACCCGCAACAGCGCATGTCCTGCCGCGACATCGCGACGCTGGCGCGGCGACTGATCACCGATTTCCCCGAATATTACAAGTACGACAACGAAAAGATCTTTAAATACAATGGCATCGAACAGCAGAACCGCAATCCGCTGGTGCAGAAGGGTGTGGCGGACGGCCTGAAGACCGGGCACACCGAGGAGGGCGGCTATGGCCTCGTGGCCAGCAGCGCCCGCGGCGGGCGGCGGGTCATCGTCGTGGTGAACGGCCTAACCTCGATGCATCAACGCGCTGAGGAGAGCGAGCGGCTGCTGGAATGGAGCTTCCGCGAATTTGAGAACGTCACGCTGTTCGCCGCTGGCGACACGGTGGAGTCGGCGAAGGTCTGGCTGGGCGCGCGCCCGACGGTGCCGTTGGTGGGCGGCCAGGATTTGGTGCTGACCATGCCGCGCCAATGGCGTCGCAACGCCAAGATCGAGGTCGAGTACAGCAACCCGGTCCCGGCGCCGGTCAGCCGCGGCGACGTGCTGGGCCGGCTTACGGTGTCGGGCCAGGGCGTGCCGGCGATGGATGTGCCGCTGCTGGCCGGCGCCGACGTGCCGCGGCTTTGGCTGCCGGGCCGGGCGGTTGCGGTCATGTCCCGCTACGTCACCGGATCCTGATTTCCGGGTGTTCATCACGCTTGAGGGCGGGGAGGGGGCCGGCAAGTCCACCCAGGCGCGGCTGCTCGCCGAGGCGCTGAAATCCGCTGGTGATCCGGCACTGTGCACCCGCGAGCCCGGCGGCGCGCCCGGCGCCGAGATCCTGCGCGCCCTGCTGCTGTCGCGCGAGCATGACTGGTCGCCAGCGGCCGAGATCTACCTGCATTTCGCGGCCCGTGCCGAGCACATCGCACGGACCATCCAGCCGGCTTTGGCACGGGGCGAAATTGTCATCAGCGACCGGTTCGCCAACTCGACTATGGCCTATCAGGGTTACGGCCTCGGCGCCGACCGTGCGTTGATTGCAGCGTTGAGTTGCCTGCTGCCGGTTCAGCCCGATCTGACCATCATGTTGCAAACCTCGCCAAGGATCGCCGCCAGCCGGATCGCCAACCGTCATCAGGCGCTTGACCGCTATGAGGCGATGGGCACGGCGTTCCATGCCCGGGTCGCCGAAGGCTTCGCCGAGATCGCCGCGGCCGAGCCAAATCGCTGCGTCGTGGTCTCGGCCGATGCCAGTGTGGACGATGTGCACCGGGCCATCCTCGCCATCGTCGCCGGCCGGCGGTCCCGCGCGGCATGACGGCGCCGGCGCCACGCGAGAACCCGTTGCTGCTGGGCCATGCCGCCGCAGAAGCGGTGATGGACGAGGCAATCCGGGCTCAGCGCATCCACCACGCCTGGCTGCTGACGGGTCCCGCGGGCATTGGCAAGGCGACGCTGGCTTATCGCTTCGCCCGCCGACTGCTCGCTGGACCGAACGCGCTGGCCGCAAGCGTGAATGACCCGGCCTCTCCAGTGTTCCGCCGGGTCGCGGCCGGAACCCACGCGGACTTGCTGACCATCGAGCGCGAATGGGACGACAAGCGCAAACGCC
This sequence comes from uncultured Alphaproteobacteria bacterium, assembly GCA_963850595.1. Taxonomy (GTDB): domain Bacteria; phylum Pseudomonadota; class Alphaproteobacteria; order Acetobacterales; family Acetobacteraceae; genus CAHJXG01. Next base: position 1,459,162 of record CAWKLS010000002.1, read on the forward strand.
TGCGGTCCGAGATCGTGGTCGATAGCGCCCGCGGCGTCGCAGACTTCCTGCGGCTGACCCCAGCGGAGGGCGGCTGGCGCCTGGTGGTGGTCGATGGCGCCGAGCACCTTAACCGCAACGCCGCCAATGCGCTGCTGAAGGTGCTGGAGGAGCCGCCGCCGCGCGCCGTGCTGCTGCTGGTCTGCGCGTCGCCGGGCCGGCTGCTGCCGACAATTCGCAGCCGTTGCCGGCGGTTGTGGCTTGGCGAGCTCGGCGATGCGGACATGGAACGCGTGCTGGCCCGCTGCCTGCCGGATCTGGATGCGGCGGGGCGGACCGCTTTGGCTGCGTTGGCAGACGGGTCACCGGGCCGCGCGGTGACACTGGCGGAGGAGCAGGGCGTTGAGATCGCGGCGCTGGTGCGCGACGTATTGCGGGCCGTCCCGAGCTTGTCGGTGCTGCGGGCCCATGAGGTGGCGGACAAGCTGGCGCGGAACGACGCCGGGTTCGCGACCTTCATGGATTTGCTGCGGGATGCGATCAGCGCCGCGGTCCGCAGCGCCGTCCGCGGCCGGGCCGATGCCTGTCAGCAGCGTCTCGCAGGGCTGAGACCCCTAGCCGAATGGGGCGATTTGTGGCACGCGCTCACCCGCCTGCAGGACGATACCGAGCGGTTCAACCTGGACAAGCGGCATGCGATCGTCTCGAGCCTGGATTTGCTGAACGCCCCATGACCAAGCGGTTCTACGTCACGACGCCGATCTACTACGTGAATGGCGCGCCGCACATCGGCCACGCCTACACCTCGGTCGCGGCCGACGTGCTGGCCCGGTGGAAGCGGCTGGACAGCTACGAGGTGTTCTTCCTGACCGGCACGGACGAGCACGGGCAAAAGGTCGAGAAGGCCGCGTCAGACGCCGGGCTGGCGCCTCAGGCATTTGCCGACCAGATCGCGGCAAAGTTCCAGGACCTGTCCACGCTGATGGGCCTCTCCAACGACGATTTCATCCGCACGACCGAGGAGCGTCATAAACGCGCCTGCCAGGAGCTTTGGCGCCGGCTGCGCGCCTCCGGCGATATCTATCTCGGCCATTATGAGGGCTACTACGCCGTCCGCGACGAGGCTTTTTACAACGAGAGCGAGCTGACGGTCCGGCCGGACGGCAGCCGCGTTGCACCCAGCGGCGCGCCGGTTGAGTGGGTGAGGGAGCCCTCCTACTTCTTCCGCCTCTCCGCCTGGCAGGACCGCCTGCTCGCGCTGTATGAGAACGAGCCGGACTTCGTCTCGCCCAGCAGCCGCCGGAGCGAGGTGATGAGCTTCGTCCGCGCCGGGCTCAACGACCTGTCCGTCAGCCGGACCAGCTTCACCTGGGGCGTGCCAGTGCCGGACGATCCGGGCCACGTCATGTATGTCTGGGTCGATGCGCTAGCGAATTATCTGTCGGCCGTGGGATTCCCGGACACCGATGCCCCGCGCTGGCCGTTCTGGCCGGCCGACGTACATATCGTCGGCAAGGACATCATCCGGTTTCACGCGGTGTATTGGCCGGCGTTCCTGATGGCGGCCGGGCTGCCGACGCCGCGCTGCGTGTTCTCGCATGGTTGGTGGACGGCTGATGGCGAGAAGATGAGCAAGTCGCTAGGCAACGCTGTTGACGCCGCCCGGCTGGTCGGGACGTTCGGCCTCGATCCCGTGCGGTATTTCCTGCTGCGCGAGGTGCCGTTCGGCAATGACGGGGACTATAGCGACGCGGCGCTGATCCGCCGGATGAACGTTGAGCTGGCAAACGATCTCGGCAACCTGGCGCAGCGCACGCTGTCCCAGGTTGCCAAGAATTGCGGCGGAGTGCTGCCGGAGCGCGGTATGGCGACGGTGCAGGACACCGCGTTGCTGGATGCCGCACAGGCGCTGCCGCAGGCCATGCGGGACCGCCTGGACCGCCTCGCATTCCATGACGCGCTGGAGGATGTGTGGAAGGTGGTCCGCGCGGCCAACGCCTACATCGACCATCAGGCGCCGTGGGCGCTGCGCAAGACCGACGCCGCCCGCATGGCGAGCGTGCTGAATGTGCTGGTCGAGGTGATCCGCTGCATCGCCACGGTGCTGCAGCCCTTCATGCCGGACAGTATGGCCGCGATGCTCGATCAGGTTGGGTCTGGACATGATGCCCGGGGCCTTGCGGATCTTGCGATGCCCTTGCCGCCTGGGCTGGCGTTGCCGGCGCCGCATGGCGTCTTCCCGCGTTACGTCGGCGATGCCGGGTAGGGCGCCGCTATGCTGATTGATGCAGCCCCGATGCTGATTAATTCTCCCCGATGCTAATCGACTCTCATTGTCATTTGGACATGCTGGACGCGTCCGAGCTGGATGCCGTGTTGCAGCGGGCCGCCGCGGTGGGGGTCGGCGAGGTGATCACCATCAGCACCCAACTCAGCCAAGCCGCGGATCTCATCGCCTTGACACAGCGCCCCGGCGTTTGGTGCACCGTCGGCGTGCATCCGCATAATGTCGCCGAAACGCCGGTCGCCGACGCGGCCACGATCGCCGCCTTCGCCAATGATCCACGGGTGGTCGGCATCGGCGAGTCGGGGCTCGACTATTTCTACGATAAGGCGCCGCGCGACGTGCAGCAGGCGAGCTTTCGGCAGCACATCCGCGCCGCGCGCCTGGCCGGGTTGCCCTTGGTGGTCCACGCCCGCAACGCCGACGAGGACATCGCGGCGATCCTGCAGGAGGAGTGGGATGCTGGCGGGCCATTCCAGCATGTCCTGCATTGCTTCAGCTCCGGCCGCGGCTTGGCTGAGGCTGGGCTCAAGCTAGGTGGCTATATCAGCTTTTCCGGCATGCTGACGTTTCCCAAGTCGACTGAATTGCGCGAGATCGCTCGCGATGTGCCAGCCGAGCGTCTACTGGTGGAAACCGACGCACCTTTCCTGGCGCCGGTGCCGCATCGCGGACATCGCAACGAGCCCGGCTATGTCGTCGAGACCGCGCGTGTGCTGGCCGAGGTGCGCGGCCTGACGCCTCACGCGCTGAACGCGCTGACGACGAGCAATGTTCGTGCTTTGTTCAAAAGTATGGCCTAGCCGTGCCGCGTGTAACGATACTTGGCTGCGGCGGCTCAGCCGGCGTGCCGCAGATCGGCGGCGGCGACGGGCGCGGCGACTGGGGGGCCTGTGACCCGGCTGAGCCGCGCAACCGCCGCACCCGGTCGAGCATCCTTATCGAAAGCGACACGGGCGAGCGCTTGCTGGTCGATACGTCGCCGGACATGCGCACGCAACTGTTGGCATGCGGGGTGCCGCGGGTGGACGCCATCCTGTTTACCCACGCCCACGCGGACCACGTGCTCGGCATCGACGACGTGCGTATCCTGAACCGGTTGGTGGACCGGCCGATCGAGGCCTTTGCCACGCCAGAGACCTTAGCCGAGCTGGATAAGCGTTTCGATTATGCATTCAAACCTTGGAGCCAGCAGTATTTCTTTCGCCCGGTGCTCACGCCACAGGCTATCCAGCCTGGACAGACTGTCGAGATCGCCGGGCTGCGGGTTCAGGTGTTCGAGCAGGACCACGGGTTCATGCCGACGCTCGGTCTGCGCATTGGCGGGTTTGGCTATTCGACCGACGTCGCGATCCTCGACGACCGCGCATTAGACACCTTGGCCGGCATCGACACCTGGGTGGTCGATTGTTTCCAGCGGCAAGCGCACAAGACGCACGCCAACCTGGAGCAGGTCTTGACGTGGGCGGACCGTCTGCAACCGCGGCGGGTCGTGCTAACTCATATGGGCTACGACATCGACTGGTCCTGGCTAAAGCGCCGTCTTCCGCCGCATATGGAGCCGGCGTATGATGGAATGGTGCTGGAGCTTACGGCGTAGCGCCCTTGACTTTCCATAATATGCATTATCGGACTCGATGCTGTGACAGTTGGAGGTGGCACCTCCCTCGCCGAGCAGCACTATCGAGGCAGGCTTGGGAATGCTGGTGTCTCCGGGCGTCTGTGCCGCCGTGTTGGTGAACACAAACTGGAGGTCGGCGTAGTTCTTGTCGCTACCCCTGTTGAAGGCGGTGTCCTCGAAGCCGACGTAAGTGCCGACCGGAATGTTGCCGCCGCCAGCATACGATGTCGAATACACGTGGTTCTCGCCACTGACGTTCAGGCGGGGGTCCGTACAGAAAAAGCTAACGTTGCCTTTCCAATCGGTCTGCCAATAAATGCCCGAGCGTAAACACAAACTCCAGAAAATCCCGTCAAAACGGCGGAACGGCAAGAAGTCGCTTCAAGCCTGGGCAGTGGCGCTCGCTCTGGGCGCACTCCTGGTTGCAACCGGTCCCGCCCTGGCCAACGAGTCCGGCCAAGTCGACAACCCGTATGCCGCTGCCGGCATCTCGGACTCAACGCACGTCACGCGGTTTCTTGCCCGGCTAAAACATGCGCTAGCCGCCGGCGACCGTGCGGCCGTCGCGGCAATGATCAACTACCCGCTGCACGTCTATGCGCCGGGAATGGGTTCCACGATCTACCGCGACGCCGCTACCCTGCGCGCCGGCTACGCACGGGTCTTCACGCCCGAGGTCACGGCCGCCGTTGCCGCCGCCACCCCCGGTAGCCTGTTCGTCCGCGACCAGGGCGTGATGATCGGCAACGGCCAGGTCTGGATGAACGAGGTCCACGGGGCGGTGAAAATCATCACCATCAATCACACAGGGCGGGCTGCTAAGCAGACCACTATGAGGCTGCGACCTGCGTCGCGATGACGGTTGTCACGTCCATCAGCACAGCGGTGGTGGAGCTGAGCGGGATCGAACCGCTGACCTCCTCATTGCGAACGAGGCGCTCTCCCAACTGAGCTACAGCCCCGCCGTGCAGGCGGCGGACAATGCTTAGGCACGCTGCCCAAGTCAAGCGCGCCCCACGCATATTCCGTGCGCGTTTGCGCCCTACCAGGCGCCCGGGCGCGGTTGCGCCCTTCCAGGCACATGGGCGCGGTTGCGCCCCGGCGGGCGCATGGGTAGGGTCCCGCCGAACTTACAAAGGGCCGCCAGACGTGATTCCAGCGTTCTACCAACTGCTCAACGCCATCATCGGCCTGTTCGTGTGGGCGCTGATCCTTTCGGCCATTTTCAGCACCCTCGCCTCCTTCGGCGTGCTCGACACGCGCAACCGGCTGGTCTGGACCATCGGCGACTTCCTGACCCGGGTCACCGAGCCGCTGTTGCGCCCGATCCGCAACGTGCTGCCCAATTTCGGCAACATCGACGTGAGCCCCATCGTCGCGATCCTGCTGCTGCAATACGTCGCGCGCCCGCTGCTGACGACCATCTTCACCGGCATCGTTACCGGGACGTGGACGCTGATGTGAAGGCAACGATGTGAAAGCGGGGATGTGATGACGGCCCGCATCATCGACGGCAAGGCCGTTGCGGCCACCCTCCGCGCCCGCATCGCTGAACAGACAGCCAGCCTGCCGTTCAGGCCAGGCCTCGCGGTTGTGCTGGTCGGCGAAAACGCGGCCAGCGCCGTCTATGTCCGCAACAAGGACCATGCGGCGCAGCAGGCCGGGCTGCTGGCCCAGACCATCCGCCTGCCCGCCAGCGTATCGGCCGCCGACTTGCTGGCCGTCATCCAGCGGCTGAACGCCGATCCCGAGGTTGACGGCATCCTCGTGCAGCTTCCGTTGCCAAACGCGATCCCGCCGCGCCCAATCCTCGAGGCAATCGATCCCGCAAAGGACGTGGACGGCTTCCACCCGTTGAATGTCGGCCGGCTGCAGGACGGGCTGGATGTGCTGACGCCCTGCACGCCGACCGGCGTCATGCGGCTGCTGGAAGCCGATGGCACACCATTGCGTGGCGCCCGGGCCGTGGTGCTGGGCCGCTCCGCCATCGTCGGCAAGCCGATGGCCGCCCTGCTGCTGGCGGCCGACGCCACGGTGACCATCGCGCATTCCCGTACCGTGGACCTCGCCGAGGAGTGCCAGCGGGCCGACATCCTGGTTGCCGCGGTTGGCCGGCCCGAAATGGTGCGCGGCGACTGGATCAAGCGCGATGCGACCGTCATCGACGTCGGCATCAACCGTCTGCCGGATGGCAAGCTGGTCGGCGACGTTGCTTACGAGGAGTGCGCGGCTGTGGCCGCAGCCATCACTCCAGTGCCTGGCGGCGTTGGTCCAATGACCATCGCCTGCCTATTGGAGAACACCGTAAAAGCCGCTTTGCGCCGACGATTAGCGCACGGCTAGAAATCGGTGCAGCGCCCCTTTTGCTCCCAATCACCGAAGCGGGTCGGCTCGGGCCCCTTAGGGCCGCCCACCTCGGGCGGCAGCTTCGGGTCGTGCGGTATCGACTCGGGCGGCGTGCGTTCAGCGTCGTGCCGGGCCAGGTGATCGGCGGCGTTCGGGGTGTGCGGCTTGTCGGTCATCACTAATACATAGCCCGCCTGGTGCCGACCGCAACGCTACGCCGGCCCCCGGCGCAGCGTCCGCGCCAGCCACAGTGACAGCAGCACGATGCAACCGGCGTCCATCAGGAACGCGATCGGATAGCCGAAGCGTGCGATCGAAGCACCCATCAGCAGCGCCCCGACGCTCTGCCCCAAAAACAGCACGCAGGCGAAGGTCGCGACGGCGGTTGCCCGCGCCTGGGGCAGCATCTCGGTCGCGCGGGCTTGCAATACTGAGTGCAGCATGAAAAAGCCGAGGCCGAGCGCTAGCTCCACAGGCACGAACAGCCACCAAAAGCCACTGAGCACCGCGACCGCCAGCGCTACGGCCATCAGCAGCCCGCCCGCCAGCGTCAGGCCGCCCTCCCCCAGCCGCGCCAGCAGCCGCCGGGCGAATTGGGTATAGGTCCAGGCGCCGACGCCGAAGCACGCCAGGATCAGGCCGACCTGTGCATAGCTCAGGCCGAAATGCTCGTGCAGATAGGGCGCGAGATACGGAAAACAGCCGACGAACATCGCGCCGTCGAGCGCCGCCGCCACCAGCACCAGACGGCCGATTGGATGGCTGGCCATCCGGACGTAGTTTTCCGGCTTGAACATCCGGCCGGGGCTGCGCCGGTCCGGCAGGCCGCGGATGCGCACGGCGAAGGCGACGGCGACCACAACGGCCAGCAGCGCCAGCACCAGGAACACGCCGCGCCAGCCGACATACTGCCCGAAGACGCCGCCGACCGGCCCCGCCAGCGTCTGCGCCAGCACGATGCCGGTCAGGAACTTGCTGAGGGTGACCTGGCGCTGCTCGTACGGCACGGCGTCGCCGATATAGGCCATGCCGACCGGGATCAGCCCGGCGCTGGCCGCCCCGGCGCAGGCGCGCAACAGCGCCAACCCGGCGAGGTTGGACGCGAGGGCGCAGGCGCCGGTGAACAGCGCATAACCCACGAGCGCACCCAGCATGACCCGCAGCTTGCCGAACCGGTCGCCGATGGGACCGAGCAAAAGCTGGTTAAGCCCGTACGGCAGTGTGAACGCCGCGATGACCACCCAAAGATCCGGCACCGCAACCGAGAAGTCCGTGGCAATCGCGTGCAGCAGCGGATCGACGATGCGCGCGCCAGCCGAGGACAGGAACGCAGCCGCGGCCAGCAGCCCAAGCGGCAGGGCAATCCGTTCAGTGGTGTCTTGAGACATGCGCTGAGAGTGTCAGCTGGCAGGCTGCGTTCAGCAAGAGCGCCGGCTAGAATAGGCAGACGAGGGAGAGGCCCGCCAGCATCAGCGCCCCGCCGGCGACGCGCGGCAGGCTCATTGGATGCACGCTGAAGCCAAGCAGGCCGTAATGGTCGAGGATGATCGAAAAGACGATGGTGCCGGTGACGACCAGCCCATTGAACGCCGCCCCGCCCAGCCGGCCGGCGAAGAACAGCGTCGAGATGACCGGAATGGCCGCAATGGCAGTGCCAAGCCAGGCCCATCAGGGCGTCGCGCTGAACCCCGATGCGCTCGGGAAGCTTTCTCGGTTGTATCCGACGCCCAGAAGGAGGACCGCGCCGGAGATCAAACAGACGAACACACCCGCCCACCAGGGATGCTCCAGAGTTTTGTTGAGCTCGGCGTTGGTTCCCGAATGGATCGCGTTCAGCACCCCGGTCAGCAGAACCAGGACATAGGGGATGAAAGTCATGGGGGAATGAAAGTCATGGGAACTCGCCGGTTGCGGACGCTGGCAGGAAACGCCGGCTGCAAGCGCTGCCGCGGCGCCAGAGTTGCCTGCCGCCCGATCACGTGCTGGCAAGGATACGGCCCAGTTGCCGCTACGCCGCCGGGCGCGTCCTTCGGCTGTCAGTCCGCAATTGCCCGCAGGCGGCCAGGATGTCCTGGCCGCGCGGCATCCGGATCGGCGCAGCGAACCCGGCGTCCTGCACGATTGCGGCGAACCGCTCCAGCGCCTCCCGCCCGCTCGGCCGGTAGTCGCTGCCGGGCCAGGGGTTGAACGGGATCAGGTTCACCTTGGCGGGGATGCCGGCGATCAGCCGCACGAGCTCGCGCGCCTCCGCTTCGCTGTCGTTCACGCCGCGCAGCATGACGTATTCGAAGGTGATGCGGCGGGCGTTGCTGGCGCCGGGGTAGCGGCGGCAGGCGGCGATCAGCTCGGCGATCGGGTATTTGCGGTTCAGCGGCACGATTTCGTCGCGCAGATCGTCCCGCACGGCGTGCAGCGACACGGCGAGGTTGACCCCAAGCTCAGTCCCGCAGCGGTCCATCATCGGCACGACGCCTGATGTGCTGAGCGTGATGCGGCGGCGGGACAGCCCGATCCCTTCCCCGTCCATCACGATCCGCATGGCGCGGGCCACGTTTTCGTAGTTATACAGCGGCTCGCCCATGCCCATCAGCACGATCGTGGACAGCAGCCGCGGCGTCTCCCCACGCGGGCTGGGCCATTCGCCATAGGCGTCGCGCGCCGCCATGAACTGGCCGACGATCTCGGCGACGCCCAAATTGCGCACCAGGGTCTGCGTGCCGGTATGACAGAACCGGCAGGACAGCGTGCAGCCGACCTGCGACGAGATGCAGACGGCGCCGCGGTCCTCGTGCCGGTCGGGGATGTACACGGTCTCGGCCTCCTGCCCGTCGCGGAAACGGAACAGCCATTTGCGGGTCTCGTCCGTGCTGGTCTGCACGGTGGCTACGCTCGGCCGGCCGATCACGAAGCGCTCGGCCAGGCGTTCCTGCAGCGGGCGGGCGATGCTGGACATGGCGGAGAAGTCGGTCGTGCCCTGGTGGTAGATCCAGTGCCAGAGCTGCTTGGCGCGAAACGGCTTCTCCCCGATGGCCGCGAGCTCGGCGACCAGCTCCTCCCGTGTCAGGCCAACGAGGTCGCGGCGCCCGTCCGGAAGCTGCGCGCTTGGTGGGTTGAACAGCGCGGACTTCGCCAGGATGCGGGCGCGCTCGGTCTCGGTCAGGTCGAGAGTGGTGCTCATTTAGCGGGGCATGCCTTGTTGACCGCGGCGTAGGCGGGGCTGAAGCCGCGCAGGCTGAAGGTGTCGGACACGTTGGTGTTGCGTGGGCCCGGCGACTTCGCGACCGCCTGCCGGGCCTTCTCGAACGCCGCCACCGCGGCCTTGCCGTCACGGGCAAAGGCGGAGCGGCCGGCGGTATAGAACCCAAGCTGCGTCTGATCGACGGACATCTGCACGTCAGCGTTCGGCGCGTAGGCGAAGCCGGCGCTGATCGCCACCGCGTCGCGTCCGCCGGGTCGCTGCGTGACCGTCAGCACGACCTCGCCACGGCCCGGCAGCGCCGGCTGCGAGCTGGCGGCGCGGACGAATGCGTAGCACACGAGCTGCCCGGCCTCCTGATGCGTGACGGCTTGCCAGTCGTCGAACTTGCCGATCGACTTGGGCCCAGCGCTGGCAGCGCGGGTGGGCGCCGCATGCGCGGGGGCGTGCGCCGCCGGCCTGGGCTGGGCAAAACTCAAGGACGGCAGCGCAGCGGCGGCCACGACGAGAATCATTTTGGCTTGCATAGCCCTCAGATACGGCGCGCGCCCGGCCGGGACAAGCATCGCGTTACGTATCCGTGATGTCCGGCGCCAATCCGTCCGGCGCCAATCCGTCCGGCGCCAGTCCGTCCGGTGCCAGCCAATCCGGCACGGTGCGGCGGAACCGCGGGTTGCCATGGCCGCCCGGAGAAATTGCGGCTTGGTCCGGCCCGCCGCCCGCCACTGGCCGCTCGGCAAAACGCCCGTGCTGCAGCAGGCGGTCATACATGACCAGCGCTCCGGCAACGGCCAGGTTGAGGGCGAAGCGGGTCGGGATGCGCACGATGTAGCGGCATTGTTCGCGGAGCGACGCCGACAGGCCCGACCGCTCGGGTCCGAGCACATAGGCAGCGTTCAGCGGATGCCGGAACGACGGCAGATCCACGGCGTCGTCCAGCAGTTCAATGCCCACGAGCGTGCATTCGCGCGGCAACTGGATCGCCGCCGGGTCAGGGAAGCGCCATAGCGGCACGTGCGCCGGCGTATCCGCGGTGTCGGCCGTGCGCCCGGCGCGTGCGTCCCAGCCGCCGCCGATGGTGAAGCAGAACGCCGCGCCGAACGCGTGGGCGGTGCGCAGCAGCGCGCCCATGTTGGCGGACTTCGAAACGCCCTCCGCCCCAATGCCGAAATAGCCGCGCGTCTTGGCTGAATGCATCGCCGCGGGATAGGTGTTCAGCATGACCGATGCAATCACCGATGCCATCGACGCCAAGCTCGCCGCGCAATACGAGGCCTTCCCGTATCCGAAACGCGACCCGCGTGACGAGGCGCGGCGCCTCATCATCGGCAGCCCGAGCCATTTGCGGGAGATCGACCACTGGGTGTTCCAGGCCGCTCGGCCGGCGTCGCAGCCGCTGCGGGCGCTGGTCGCGGGCGGCGGCACCGGGGACGGCGTGATCATGCTGGCGCAGCAGCTGGCGACGGCGGGACGGCCGGGCCGGGTCACCTATCTGGACCGCTCAGCCGCCGCGCATGGGGTGGCGCGGGCGCGGGCGGAGGCTCGGGGCCTGACCCTCGATTGGCACCTGGGTTCGCTGCTGGACTTGCCGGAGTCGGGCCTCGGACCGTTCGACTACATCGACTGCTGCGGCGTGCTGCATCATCTGCCGGACCCGGCGCAGGGTCTGCGGGCGTTGCTGTCGGTATTGGCGCCGGGCGGCGGGTTGGGGCTGATGGTCTATGCGCCGCATGGCCGGACCGGCGTCTATATGCTGCAGGACGCGCTGCGGCTGCTGGCGCCGGAGGACGATCCGCCGCCGGCCCGGCTGGACGTCGCGCGACGGGTGATGCGGCACTTGCCGGAGAGCGCCTGGCTGCGGCGCAACGCCTATTTCGGCGACCATATCGAGGGGGGCGACGCTGGGTTGTACGACCTGCTGCTGAACCCGCGGGACCGGGCCTATACGGCGCCGGAGTTCATCGCCCTGCTCGAAGCCGCCGGGCTGCAGGTGACGGCTTTGATGGAGCCATTGCGCTACGACCCCGCCGTCTATTTGCCGGACCCCAAGCTGCGCGCCCGCGTCGCCACCCTGGCTTCGGCCGCCCGCGCCGGCCTTGCCGAGGCGTTGACGGGCAATATGAGCACCCACGTCGCCTACTGCGTCCGCGCTGCCGAGGCCCGGCCAGCGCCCGATCCGATGCGCGACGATGCCGTCCCGGTGGCGCGGGAGCTGCCGGCGGGCGAGCTCGCACGCAACATCCGCGGCGACGGCACGCTGCCGTTCCTGTTTGACGGCTTGCGCGTGCCGGTGCCGCTGCCGCCTCTCGCCGCAGCGATCCTCGGCCTGGTTGACGGCGTCCGCAGCGTCGGCGGCATCGCCTCGGCGCTGCGGGCACGCGGCACCGAACCGGCGGCGTTCGCCCGGGCATGGCGGCAGACCTACGACGCGCTGTCCAGCGTCAACCGCCTGCTGCTGGCGCCGCCGCCCTGATGCCGCCGGTCATCATCATTTTCGGCGCCGCCGTGCGTCCCGATGGCCAGCCGAGCGGCGCCATGCTGGACCGGGTGCGGGCGGCCTTCCGCCTCGGCGCGCGGCTGCAGGATGTCCAATACATGCCGACCGGCGGCGTCGGACGCCATGGCCCGGCCGAGGCGGACGTGATGGCCGCCCTGCTGTGCGACCGCGGCGTGCCACATGGCCGGATCAGGACGGAGCCGACCGGGACCAACACCCTGTCCTCCGTCCGTGCCTGCGCCGAGCTGCTGCGCGGCCACCGCGGCCCGGTCTATGCCGCCACCTCGGCCTACCACCTGCCGCGCTGCGTGCTGCTGCTGCGCCTGGCCGGGCTGCAGGCGCGGGCCTGTCCGCCGACCTGGGGTCCGGCGTCCGGCAACACGCAAAAACGCTGGTATTGGCGTCTGCGGGAGGTGCCGGCGATCCCGGTTGATGCGGCGCTGATGGCTTGGTTCCGCCTGCGGAGCCGGCTATTCCCACAGGCATGACGTTTTCCGCCATCGACTCGGGGCTTACGGGCCCGCTATTCGCGACCGAGGCCATGCGCGACGTGTTCTCGGACCACGCGCGTCTTAAAGCGATGCTGGAAGTCGAAGCCGCCCTGGCTCAGGTGCAGGCCCGGTTTGGCCTGGTGCCCGACGCGCTGGCCCCGGCGATCGCGGCGATCAGCGCCGACAGCCTGGACGTCGCGGCACTCGGTGAGCAGACCGCGCTGGCCGGCGTTCCCACCATCCCATTCGTCCGTGCCGTGCAGGCCCGGCTGCCTGAGGAGCTGGAGCGGGCGTTCCATAAAGGTGCGACCACACAGGATATCCTGGATACCGCATTGGTCCTGCAAGTCCGGGCGGCGCTGGCCCTGGTGACGGCCGAGCTCGACGCTGTCCTGGCCGGGTTGGCTGGGCTTGCGGCCGCGCATCGAGACACGCCGTGCGTCGGCCGCACCTATGGCCAGCACGCGGCGCCGCTGACCTTCGGCTTCAAAGCCGCCGTCTGGCTGGCTGGCGTCGCGGACGTGGCGGAGCGCCTGCCCGGCCTGCGGTCCCGGCTGCTGCTGGCGTCGCTGGGCGGTCCGGTCGGCACCCTCGCGGGCCTCGGCGCGCATGGCCTAGCGGTCGCGGACGGGTTCGCGGCGGCGCTTGGCCTAAGCGCCGCGCCGATCGCCTGGCACACACGGCGCGCGGGCATGGCGGAGGGCGGCGCATGGCTCGCGACGCTGCTGGGCGCGCTGGCAAAAATGGCGACCGACATCGCGCATCTGGCCTCCACCGAGGTCGCCGAGGTCGCCGAGCCCTGGATGCCCGGCCGCGGCGGCTCCTCCGCCATGCCGCACAAGCGCAACCCGGTATCCTGCACCGTCATCCTCGCCGCCGCATCGGCCGCCAAGGGCCATGTCACGACCCTGTTGGACTCTATGGCCAGCGCGCATGAACGGCCGCCGGGATTTTGGCACGCCGAGTGGCACGCTTTGCCGAGCCTGTTCGGCCTGGCGTCCGGCGCGTTGCGGGAGGCGCGATCCCTTGCCCAAGGCCTGGTCGTCGATGCTCCGCGCATGCGCGCCAACGTCGGCCTGACCCGCGGCCTGCTGTTCGCCGACGCGGCCGCGGCCTGGCTCAGCCCGCTTCTCGGCCGCGAGGCCGCGCATGCCCGGGTCGAGCAGGCAGCCGACGAGGTGCGCCGCACCGGCGACACGCTGCAGGATGTGCTCGCCCGCGACGCGGCTCTGCAGGGCGTCGATCTCGCCGCTGCCTTCGACCTTGCCCCCGCCGTCGCGGCAGCGGGGCCGTGGGTCGATCGTGCATTGACCTACGCCGCGGGGGCGCGGCAGGCACTTTAACGGGAAGCACGCGATGGATTGGTCCGCCAAGCAATATACGGCTTTTGAGGACGAGCGCACCCGGCCGGTCCGGGATTTGCTCGCCGCCGTGCCCGGACGGGCAACGACCGCGGTGGATCTGGGCTGCGGTCCCGGCAACTCGACGGAGATGCTGCTGCAGCGCTTCCCCAGTGCCATTGTCACCGGTCTCGACAGTTCTCCGGACATGATCCAGGCGGCGCAGGCGCGGCTGCCACAACTGCGGTTCCGGGTGGCGGATATCGCGACGTGGGACGAGACGGGCCCCTTCGACGCGATCCTGGCCAACGCCGTGCTGCAATGGCTGCCGGACCATGCGGGCCTGCTGCCTCGCCTCACCACCAAGCTGGCGCCAGGCGGCAGTCTCGCGGTGCAGATGCCGGACAACCTGAATGAGCCGGCGCACCGGCTCATGCGGGAGGTGGCGGCAGACGGACTCTGGGCCGCCAAGCTTGCGGACGCCGCCGGGGCGCGCGAGGCGATGGGGACGCCGGGCTGGTACTACGGCGTGCTGCGTCCGCATTGCGCGCGGGTCGATGTGTGGCGGACGACGTATCACCACCCGCTCGCTGGCGCGGACGCGGTGGTGGAATGGTTCAAGGGCAGCGGCCTGCGCCCGTTCCTGGCGCCTCTCACTCCCAGTGAAGCCGTCAGCTTCCTGGCCGAATATCGCGATCGTATCGCCGACGCCTACCCCGCCATGCCAGACGGCAGCGTGCTACTGCCTTTTCCCCGGCTATTTCTGGTCAGTACCCGCTAACGCGGCGCCATGCGCAGTGCGCCGTCGAGGCGGATGACCTCGCCGTTCAGCATTGGGTTCTCACAGATCACTTTGACCATCGTCGCGAACTCCTCCGGCCGCCCGAGCCGCGACGGGAATGGCACCGAACTCGCCAGACTGGCCTGCGCCTCCTCCGGCAGCCCGGCCATCATCGGCGTGGCGAACAGGCCGGGGGCGATCGTCACCACCCGGATGCCGCTGCGCGCCAGCTCGCGCGCGATCGGCAGCGTGAGGCCCGCCACCCCCGCCTTCGACGCCGCATAGGCCGCCTGGCCGATCTGCCCGTCAAACGCCGCGATCGACGCCGTGTTGACGATCACCCCGCGCTCACCGTCCGCACCCGGCGCGGCGCGGGCGATCGCCACCGCCGCCAGCCGGATCATGTTGAACGTGCCGACCAGGTTTACCGCGATCACCCGCGCGAACGACGCCAGCGCGTGCGGTCCGTCGCGGCCCAGCACCTTCTCGCCGATCGCGATGCCGGCACAGTTCGCCAGGCCGTGCAGGCCGCCAAACGCCGCCTCGGCCTCGGCCACCACCGCCTGCGCCGACGCCTCGTTGGTGATATCGGCTGCCACGAAACGGGCAGCGCTGCCGAGTTCCCGCGCCGTCGCCTCTCCGGCCGCCTGGTTCACGTCGGCGATCACCACCCGGCCGCCGGCCGCGACCACCATGCGGGCGGTGGCGGCGCCAAGGCCGGAGGCGCCCCCTGTGACGATGAAAACGTGCTCGGCAATCTGCATGGGACGCTCCTCGGGGTCTATTCGGCTGCCGCGGTGGACGATTCTGGCGCCGTATGGCTCGGTCCCGGCGCAATGAGGGCCGCGCTGAACATCGTCCCGGCATCGCCATGCAGTGCTGCTCGGGATGCGTCGCGGCTGTAAAACATATGCCCGCCGCCATAGACCCGAAGCTGCAGCCGGTCTCCCGTTCCGAGCTCCGGCACCTGGTTCAACAGCAGTTGGCTGCCGAAATACGGCGTGACGAGGTCGGTCAGCCCGTGCGCCACCAGCACGCGCGTGGACGGGTCGAGCGCCAGGAACTGCCGCATCGGCGTCAGCACCTCCGGCCGGTTTTGACCGCGTCCATAGTCCCACTCACGCGCGGTGCCCTCGTTCAGCAGCTCATACCGGCGGCCCGGCGCGCCGCTGGGCTTCCACTCGAGCCGTGTCGCATACACGTCCAGCATCGCGCTGGTCATAGGCCCGCGCAGCGCGTCCAGGATGGCGTCGGGCGAGTTGTCGTTCGCCGCCGCTGGAAATGGATCAGCCGCCGAGATCGTCGCGTCATACGGGCTCGCGACCCGGCCAGGCTCCCGGTCCCGCGTGAAGGTGCCGACATCGATCTTGCCCGCACGCCGCCGCACCAGGGCTGTATCGAGCCCGGTCAGCGCCGCGACCCGGTCGCTGATCCGCTCGACCGCGGCGGCGTCGTGCTCGCCGCGCACCAAATCCAGCAGGTAGTCGGTCGCGGCATAGCTCTCGACATCGCGCATCTCCGCCCGACCGGCGGCGCCACGGGCGGCTGCGGCCATGGACGGCAGCCGCATCACCCAGCGCATCGGGTCCCAGGGCGCATCCCGCCCGTTGAAGTCCAGCACCGGGGAGACCAGCACCAGGCCGTTGATCCCAACGCCCTGCTCGTCCAGCAGCGCCCGCGCGAGCTTCGGGCCGCGGAACCCGCCATAGCTCTCGCCGACGATGAACTTCGGCGACTGCAGCCGGCCATTGGCCTCCAGCCAGCGGCGCGCGACGTTGGCCAGCGCGTCGATGTCGCCGTCCACCGACAGCATCCGCCGCCGCACCTCGTCGCCGCCGAGCACCCGGCTGTAGCCGGTGGTGACGGGATCGATGAACACGAGGTCGGTGAAGTCGAGCCAGGTGTCGGCGTTGTCCACCAGGGCCGGACGCATGCTGGGGCTGATGCCCGAGGCGAACGGCAGCCGCCAGGGTCCGATGGCGCCGAGATTCAGCCATGCCGAGGCGGACCCGGGGCCGCCATTCACCGCGAACGTCACCGGACGGCTGTTCGGTGGCGCGCCCGCGAGCTGGAATGCGGTCACGATGATCTCAGCTTGCGCAGCACCCTGTGGGTTCGCCAGGCGGATGGTGCTGACGGTGGCGTTGAACGCCAGCGTGCGGCCGGACAGGGTCAGCGTATGGGAGGTCGTCTTATCCGCGCTGGGCTCCGGCGTGGGCGCACGAGGGGCCGCCTCCGTCTCACGCTCGGCGCCGGGCGGGGCATGCGGGTTCTGCGCGACAGCCGCCAGAGGCAGCAGCAGGGCGGCAACCACCCAGGCGATCGTATGCTTCATGGCATTTTCCCTCTGGCCCAGCGCGTCGCCCTGATCGCCGCGCCCGTTTAAGCACGCTAATACTCGAACTGGTAGCTCAGCCCGACCGAGTTGCCGCCCTGCCCGGTTCCCACATCCGTCTGCGCCTTCAGGCCCTTGGTGATGTCGATCTGCACCGTCGCCTGCGTCTGGCCGCCCGTCGTGCCCTGCTTCGCCCCCACATACACGCCGTTCCCAACATAGCGCCCGGCCTCGACCGACGGCGCGCTGCCTGACGCGCCGCCGCCGACCGACAGCCGGTCCAGCCCCAGGCCCTTCCGCACGCTCTCCAATGGGTTCGTGCCGCCGCCCACGCCGGTCAGGCTCGCGACGGCGGCGGCGATCTCGGCCAATTGGAACGGACCCAAATCCTTGGCGCTGCGTTTGAACAGCAAATAGGCCAGCACCTCGTCCTGCGGCAGCTCGGGCACGCTCGTCAGCTTGATCTTCGGAGCACTGGCGTAGCCGCCGATGCCGAGCGTCGCGGTGACGGCGCCCGCCGTGCTGTCGGCCGCGAAGTCGAGCGTCGGATCGATCTTGCCGGTGACCCCGGTGCCGTCGAAACCGACCTTTCCGTGCGTGAACGTCAGCGTGGTGCCGGCGATGCTGATGGTGCCGCGCCGCATGTCGAACCCGCCGGACACCTGCGGCGCCGTGCTGGTCCCCCTCACGCGCAGCTCGCCCCCAAGCTCCGAGTCCAGCCCGCGGCCACGGACGAAAATGGCGCGCGGCGCGTTGATGGTGAGGTCGAGGCCGATCTCGGCACCCGCAGTGGCCGGGGCCGGCGGCTTCTGGCCGGGGCGGCGCACGTCCAGCACGGCGACGGTGGCCGGCAGGCGCTCGGGAATGCGGATATCGAGGCGCTTGATCCCGATGCGCCCTGCCGCCTGCAGCTCGCCCGCCGCCTGGCCGCGCACGGTCAGGTCGGCGTCGAGGTCGGCGGTCAGACGGTCGGACGCCAGCGGCCTCGCATTGCGCAGCGTGACCGCGAGATCGACCGGCAACCCCGGCGCGAGCACGCCGACGCTGCCGGACATCGCCACGGTGCCCGGCCCGGCCCGTCCGGTGAAGCTCGCGATCCGGACCGTGTCGCCCTCCGCCCGCAGGCTGGCGGCAATGCCGGTGATGCGCACGCCCTGGGTGAAATCCTGCAGCTCGCCGCCCGAGAGCTGCGCCGTGCCGCCGATACGGGGCGCGGCGAGGGTGCCGGTCGCTTGCGCGTCGAGCGCCACCCGGCCGCGCGCCTGCCGCCCGCTCGCGGTCAGCACGGGGTCGAGCAGCAGGAGGTCGAGCGCCCCGGTCGCCCGCAGGTCGAGCGCCCCTGCCCCCAGCGGCGCCTGCCCCGCGACCGCAAGCTGCAGCGACGGCCCGGCTGAGAGCCGCGCGTCGATTTGGGCCGCGGTCCCAGTCAATTGCGCCGTCGCCGTGAGATTGGCCGCAGGCACCGCCCGGCCCGGGCCGGACCGCAGCCGGACCCCATTGGCGTTGAGCTTCACCGTGCCCGAAGGCTGCGCCAGCGTGCCGGTCAGCCTGGCGTCCAAGGCGATCGTGCCGTCCGCCGCAAACTCCGGCGAGGCAAGCCGCGCCAGGTCGGCCGGCGTCCGCAGCGTGGCCGTCATGTCCAGCGTCGGCGACAGACGCCCGGCCACATCCAGCACCGCCTCCCGCACTCCCAGCCGCAGCCGGTCGATCGCGACTCCGTCCGCCAGGCGGACCTGCGCCGGGGCAAGCAGCCGGACCGTCTCGCCCTTGGCGGCCACCTGCAGCGCGTTGAGCTGAATGATCTTGTCCGGGGCGTTCACCACGGCCGCACCGGAAATCTGCGCGTCGGTGCCGCTGATCTGCAGCGCCGCAGTGGTGCGCACTGCAAGGGCAGTCTGCGGACCCGACACATCTATTTTCGCCGAGCCCTTCGCGCCGCCGGCGTCGATCCCCTCCGCCGCGAGCCGCGCGTTGACCACCGGATCGGTGACCCGGGCGGTCAGGATCAAGTGGCCTACGCGGCTGCCGGGCAGGCCGGCGTTGCGCGCCTCCGCCTGCAGCCTGCCCTCCTTTTCATTCAGGCTGACCTGGGCTGTGACGCTGCCAGACAGTGGTTGGCCGATGAAGGGGCGCAGGTCGTCGAGTTTTTCCATGCGCAGATCGACCTGCCCCAGCGGCAGCTTGGCGCCGGCGGGCAGGGTCAAGGCACCCTCGGCGTGCAGGCTGCGCCAGTCCGCCCGGGTGATCGTGGCGTGCAGCGCGCCGTCCGCCTCGCGCTGCGCCGCGACGGCCAAGGCGAGCGGCGCCCCGGCCAGCGTGCCCTCCGCCACCACCTGACCGGTCGGCGCGTCCGGCAGGCCCTGCAGCGCCACGGTCAGCGTCACCGGGCCGCGCGGCACGTTCGGTACGCCGACCTCGCCCTTGATCGTCGTGTCGAGGGTCAGCGAGGTCGTCGGTCCCTGCAAATGCCCATCCGCCTCGATGGCGCCAGTCAAAGTCGGAGCGAGCGCCGCAAGGTCGGTGAGCCCAAGGCGATATGTCGCGTCCAGCGCGCCGGCCTTGCTGCTGCCCTGGCCCGACAGACGCAGCGTCTTGCCGTCGATCTCCAACCGCGACAGCGTGATGTCCGATCCCGCGAGCTGCGCCGACGCACCGAGGGTCGCGTCGCCGATCAACGCCGGCACCGGCGCCAGCCCGCCGGTGATCGAGACGCGGCCGTCGGCGTCCACGCGGGTCACCCCGCCCGACATGGCCGCGCGCAGGCGCAGCGCCGTGCTGCCATGCAGGTCGATCCCGCCGATCGCCGCGAGCGGCGCCAAATCGGCCGCGGTCACGTCGGCGTTGGCCGAGATATCACCGCCGGTGCGTGCGTCGCCCTTGATGGACAGCAGCGGATGCGTCAGCGCAAAGGTGACCGGCCGGGCCGGATCATCCAGCCGCGCGTCGGCATCCAGCACCACCGGGGCCGCCGCAAACAGCTCCGGACTGGGGCCCGGGAGGCGTACGCCGTCCGCGGTCGCATGCAGTCCGATCCGGCCGGCATTGCCCTGGACGTCCGCCACCAGGCGCCGCACCTCGGCCCCTGCCGCAGCCAGGCTTTCGATCCGCAGTTGCCCCGTGGCGTTCGGCGCGGTGAACGGCCCGTGCACGTGGGCCTGCAGCGCGACGCTTTGCCATGTCACGTCCGGCCGCGGCGTCATCGCCGGGGCGGAGGCCGACACGTCGAGGTCGGCAGCCGATCCATCCAGATCCAACGTGCCCCTGGCGCTCGCCTGCAAGGGGCCGGCGGCCAATGCGAGGTTGGTCGCGGCGGCGTTCCGAGGTCCGTCGACGCTGGCCTTGATCGAGAGTGGACCCAAGCCCGGCAACGCCGCGACCGTCGCGATCAGCCCGCCATCCGGCTCACCGGCGTCGAGCGTCGCCGCGATGCTCGCCGTGTCAATATACAGGGTCGCTTTGTAATCGCCGGGCGCGTCCAGCCGTCGCAGCGCCAGGTTCGCGCTGGCGTCCTGCAGCGACACGCCGTCCGCGCTGCCGTCGAGCGATAGGGTGGCGGCTGCTCCCAGCACCCCGGCGCTGAGCTCGGCGCGGGCCACATGGATGCGCGGCGCCGTCACCCGCACCGGCGATACGAATGGCTGGCTCTCGGTCGCCGGCGCGGCGCTGCTCGGGGCTGGCAGCCGGGGCACTTGCACTCGCGCGGCCTCTAGCCGGTCGATCAGGGCCGTGCGCCGCAGCAGCCGGGTCGGCGACCAGTCCAGCAGCACGTCGTCGGCCAAAAGCCAGGCGCCCTTTGCATCCCGCACCTCCAGATGATGCAGCCGTAGCGCGTCCGGGAAGCGGCCGGAGAGACCCTCGATCACGACGGCGCCGCCGGTCACGCGGCCGATGGCCTGTTCCGCGAGGAGCCGGCCGGGCCCGATATTCAGGCCGATGAGGATGACAGTGACCGCGATGACCGGCAGCGCGAGCAGCGTTCCCAGCAGCCAAAGCAGCACCCGAAGCACACGACGCATCAGAATGCCTGCCCAATGCCGATATACAGCTCAAAGGTATCGTCACTGCGCTGCTTGTTCAGCGGCACCGCCACGTCCAGCCGGATCGGCCCGATCGGCGTGTAGTAGCGGGCCCCCACCCCGGCGCCCGCCCGCAGGTTGCCGTTGAAAGCTGTGCTGGAGTTGGAGACCTGCCCCGCATCCACGAACACCGCCGCGCCGAAGCTCTCGCCGAAGCGCTGCCGGTACTCGACCGTGGCCGCGGTGATCGAGGTGCCGCCGGTGGGCCGGCCGCTGCGGAACTTCGGCCCGACCGATTGATATTTATAGCCCCGCACCGTGCCGCCGCCGCCGGCGTAGAACCGCTCGTCCGGCGGCAGATCGAAGGTGCTGGCGCCCTGCACGCTGCCGACGAGGCCGCGCAGCGCCACGATGCTGCGGCCCGGCGCGCCGAGGTTGACGTAGGTCGAACCCGAAGCCTGGAGGATGGTGAACGTCGAGCTCCGGCCGGTCAGGACATCGGTCGGCGTCGCGATCGCCGCCGCCTTGATGCCATGCGTCGGCTCGAACAGACCCTCAGGACCCGTCGAGTCGTAGCGCAGCCCAATCGGCAGGCTGAGCAGAGTGTAGTTCCGCCTGATACCCTCCTGCGTGATCAGCGACTCCTGCGCCTGTACGCCGACGCTGCCGGTCCAGACCTCGGCGACCTTGCGGCTGACGGTGACACCGCCCAGCACGGCCGTGCGGTCATAGGCGTCGAGGCTCTCCTTGATCGCTTGCAGGTTCACCTGCACCGATTGGTTGCGGCGCAGCCAATCGGGTTTCAGCAGCGACGCCGTCGCGTTGTAGCCGATGCCCCGGCTGGCGCTGCCGCCAAGCTGGGTCACCGCGACGCCCAGGTTCAACTGCTCGGCCTGGCCAAACAGGTTGCGGTGCTGAAACGTGGCGCCGATGCTGGCCCCGAGATCGGTCGAGTATTCAGCCGTGGCGCTGACCGCGTGACGTGGCCGCTCCGTCACGTCGAAAGCCAGCGGCAACTGCCCGGCCGCGTCCACCCGTTCTGCCGCCCGGGCGCGGACGGTCGCGAACACGCCGAGCTGCGCCAGGTCCTGCCGCGCGAGTTCGATCTTCGCCGGGTCGAACCGCTCGCCCTGGCTCACCAGGACCCGGCGGTGCACGAAGGCGGGATCGACCCGCTGCAGCCCATCGATGCTGATCGGCCCGAGATCGACCTGCGGCCCAGTATCAACTTTATAAGAGATGTCGAGCGCCTGCGCCGGCGCATCCAGCATGGCCACCGGGGCGTCCACCTTCGCCAGCGCATAGCCCTCGCTGCGCAGCGCATCCAGCACCCGGCCCTGCCCCGCCAGCACCTCGGCCGCCAGCGCCGGCGCGCCGGGCGCGATACCCAGGGCGGCCCGCGCCTGCTCCGGCACCTGTCCCTGCAGCGTGACCCGGCGCAGGTGGAACACCGGTCCGGGGTCGATCCCGACCGTCACCGGCACCGGAGCGCTCGCGGCCTCCAGCACCGTCGGCAGCGCTGGGTCGTCCAGGCTGCGCCCGGCGACCTGGATGGTGACCTGGGCGGCATAGTGGCCGTAACTGTTCAGCGCGGTCACGAGCCGGCCCTGGTCGTCGCGGGCGCGCGTGACCAGCGCGAACGGTCCCACCGGCGCGCTTTCCCGCAAGGAGACGAGGTTGGAGCTGTCCTTCAGGGCCTGATCGAGCGCCGCCTCACCCGAGGGCGCGATCGCAACGGTGTAGGGCTGCGGATCGGCCGCCCCCGCGGCTGCGCCATGCAGCAGGGTCAGCACGCCAGCGAGTGACGCGGCCCGCGCGGTCCATTTAATCATTCCGGTTGGCGACATACGTTACCATAACGCGGAAACCCCGGAATAACGCCAGCTTCGCCCGCACATCTCACTCGCACCACTGAGTATCGTCCCGAGTTTGTCACAGCCGCGTCGTTGTTCCGACACATCGCGCTTGATATCTAAGTTCCATGAGAATCCCCAACCGCCGCACGCGCCAGCACAGCATGCTCGTCCTGACCGGGGCGGCGCCGGACCAGACCCCGCTCCAGCGGACCCACCGGCTGAGGTCGGTGCGTCGCGGCGCCGCCATCGCGCTGTGGACGATCCCCGCCGCAGCGATCCAGGCCGTGATGCTGATATTGCCCGGTCGTGGCAAAATAATGTTCGCCCGCCTGTATTGGGCCAGCCTCTGCCGCCTGCTTGGCCTGCAGGTGCGGGTGATCGGCACGCCGGCGCGGCGTTTGGACGGCCGGCCGGTGGTGTTCGCCTCGAATCACTCATCCTGGCTCGACATCTTGACCCTGGGCGGCGTGCTGGAAGCCTGTTTCGTCGCCAAGGCGGAGGTCGGCACCTGGCCGGTGATCCGCACCATCGCCCGCCTCGGTCGCACCGTGTTCGTCAGCCGCCGCGCTGCCAACACCCCACGTGAGCGCAACGCCATGCGCGACCGCCTGGATTTCGGCGACAACCTGATCCTGTTCCCGGAGGGCACAAGCTCCGACGGCTCCCGCGTGCTGCCGTTCCGCTCGGTGTTTTTCTCGGTGGTGGAGGCTCGGGAGAACGAGACGCG
The DNA here is from genome assembly GCA_963850595.1 of uncultured Alphaproteobacteria bacterium. Lineage (GTDB taxonomy): Bacteria > Pseudomonadota > Alphaproteobacteria > Acetobacterales > Acetobacteraceae > CAHJXG01. Next base: position 1,482,631 of record CAWKLS010000002.1, read on the forward strand.
CGCCGGGCACCCAAGGCCACTGATCCAGCCAGTTTCTGTCGTCTATGATCAGTTGGGCGGCCTGCCGATGGGCCGCGCGAGCCGGCCGGTGTTCGCCTGGTACGGCGACATGGACCTGGCCAGCCATTTCTGGCGCCTGGCGCAGCATCGCGGGCTGCGCGCCACCGTCCTGCTGCATGCGCCGGTCGATCCGGCCGCGTATGCCTCGCGCAAGGAGCTCGCCCGCGCGGTCTGGCAGATGGTGGCCGAGAGCGCCGCGACACTGCGGCAAAACCGCCCGGTGCGGCCCGTGCGGCATCCGGCCTTGGCCGACGATGAGCAGCCGGCTTTTGCTTGACAGCCCGCGGGGCCGATCTGCCACACTCGACCGGGTTAGGATGGGCGAACCCGCCCGAACCGGCGAAACCAACAGGGGGCCTCGACAGCTGCAGCGCTTGACCCGACCCAGGTGCCCGCCCATTCCTCCCCAGCGCCCGGCCGGGCTCGTCCGGCTGTGCAGGGAGGCCGCCCAGCCGTGATTGCGACAAACGATATTAAGGCCACTAAGCTGCTGCACGTCATCACCTGGGGCTGCCAGATGAACGTGTATGACAGCGGCCGCATGGCCGATGTGCTGGCGCCGCTTGGTTACGCGCCGACGCCGACGCCGGACGACGCCGACATGGTGATCCTGAACACCTGCCATATCCGCGACAAGGCGGCCGAGAAGGTATTTAGCGAGTTGGGCCGGCTGCGCGCGGTCAAGCAGGCGCGCGAGGCGGCTGGACGCCCGACAATTCTGGCCGTCGCCGGCTGCGTGGCGCAGGCTGAAGGCGCCGAGATCATCGCCCGCGCACCCTATGTCGATATCGTGCTCGGTCCGCAGACCTATCACCGCCTGCCGGAGATGGTGGCCCGTGCCGCACGGGCCGGCGGCGGGGTGATCGATACGGACTTCCCCGCCGAGGCCAAGTTCGACCACCTGCCGGACAGTGACACGCCCCAGGGCGTGACCGCGTTCCTGACGATTCAGGAGGGCTGCGACAAGTTCTGCAGCTTCTGTGTCGTCCCCTACACCCGCGGCGCCGAGGCGAGCCGTCCGGCCGCCGCCGTCATCGCCGAGGCGCGACGCCTGCTGGCCCAGGGGACCCGCGAGATCACCCTGTTGGGCCAGAACGTCAACGCTTGGCATGGCGAGGCGCCGGGTGGCGGCAGCTGGAGCTTCGGCCGGCTGATCCGGGCGCTTGCCGAGCTGCCGGGCTTGCTGCGGCTGCGCTACACCACGTCGCACCCGCGCGACATGGCCGACGACCTGATCGACGCACACCGCGACGTGCCGCAGCTGATGCCGTTTTTGCATTTGCCGGTGCAGTCCGGCTCCGACCGAATCCTGGCGGCCATGAACCGGCGCCATACCGCGGACGATTACCTGCGCCTAGTCGATCGCCTGCGAGCGGCGCGGCCGGATCTTGCGTTGTCGTCGGACTTCATCGTGGGGCATCCAGGCGAGAACGACGTGGATTTTGCAGCCACGCTGGCCCTCGTGCGCCGTGTGGGTTTCGCCCAGGCCTTCAGCTTCCAATACTCGCCCCGTCCTGGCACCCCGGCAGCCGGCGCGTCGCTGCAGGTCGCCGAGCCGGTGAAGTATGCGCGCCTGCAGACCTTGCTGGCGCTGCTGCGAGAGCAGCAGGCCGCATTCAACGTGGCGAGTTGCGGCCTGGTGCTGCCAGTGCTGTTCACCGGGCCGGGCCGACGTCCCGGACAGCTCTCCGGCCGATCACCTTTCCTTCAGCCGGTGCACGTGGACGGACCAATATCGCTAATCGGCCAGGTCGCCCCGGTGACGATTGTGGATGGCCGCCCCAACTCTCTTGGCGGAACCCTGAACTTGGAGCTCAACTGCGCTTGAACATACTCGCCGCGACCCCGGCTTCGACGTCCGCCGCTCCGACATCGCCCGGTAAGGCGGTGACGCTGCAATTTAATGACAACGCCCTGCTGCCGTTGCTGTTCGGCGATCACGACCGCCATCTGGTCCGATTGGAACAGGGCCTCGGCGTCCGGCTGTCGTCCCGCGGCAACCGGGTCGCAATCAGCGGGGAGCCTGCCCGAGTTCAGGCCGCCGAGGCCGCGCTGACCGGGCTGTATAAGCGCCTTGAACGTGGCAAGGGCGTTTCGCGTGCCGATGTGGAGGCGGCTATCCGCATGTCCGATGCCGATCCTGATCCGCGATTGCCGCTGTCCGACCTGCCGGCGATCCACACCCGCCGCGGCGCCGTCGGCCCGCGTTCGCCGGGTCAGACGACCTACATGGAAATGCTCGGCCGGCACGAGATGGTGTTCGGCATCGGCCCGGCCGGCACCGGCAAGACCTATCTCGCTGTCGCCCAGGCGGTCGCGATGCTGCAGGCTGGGCGTGTGGACCGCATCGTGCTGTCCCGCCCAGCGGTCGAGGCCGGGGAGCGCCTGGGTTTCCTGCCGGGCGATCTGAAGGAAAAGGTCGATCCCTACCTTCGCCCGCTTTATGACGCGCTGCATGACATGATGCCGGGCGATCAGGTCATCCGCCGTATGAGCACCGGCGAGATCGAGGTTGCGCCGCTCGCCTTCATGCGCGGCCGCACCCTCGCCCATGCCTTCGTGATCTTGGACGAGGCGCAGAACACGACGCCGGTGCAGATGAAAATGTTCCTGACCCGCATGGGCGAGGGCACGCGAATGGTGATCACCGGCGATCTGAGCCAGATCGACTTGCCGCCGGGCCAGCGCAGCGGGTTGCGCGACGCGCTTGACACCCTCGACGGCTTGCCCGGCATCGGCATCACCCGGTTCGGCGTGCGCGACGTGGTGCGTCACCCGCTTGTCGCGGCGATTGTCGGAGCGTATGAGCAACGAGCGCAAGCTCAGCGTGAGGCGGGAGTTCCCGAGGCTGGGCAAAACCGCGGCCCACGCGGCCGGCCGCGGACCGAGTTGCCGGCCGAGTTCCACCAGGATACCAATGGACCCTGACAGCAGACTTAGCCCCGCTTCGGCGGGGCTTACTGACGATCCCGCTTCTATTGTGCCCACCGTCATCACAACCGAGTCGCGGTGGCGGCGCATCGTGCCGCGTGCCGAGATGGTGGCCGCCCGAGCGGCGCGGGCGGCCGGCGGGGCCGGAACTGTGGTCCTGGCGTCGGACCTTGCGGTCAAGCGGCTGAATGCCCGGCACCGTGGCCAGAACAAGCCGACCAACGTGTTGACCTTCGATAGCGGCGACATCATCCTGGCGCTCGGCGTCGTGCAGCGGGAGGCGCGGGCTGCTGGGCGGCGCACGGCGCACCACTTGGCGCATCTTGTCGTGCATGGCGCATTGCACCTGCGCGGCTACGACCACGACCAGCCCGGCGATGCCCGGCGCATGGAGATGGCAGAGACGCGGCTGCTGCATCGGCTCGGCGTGCCGGATCCCTGGCGCAGCGCCCGGCGTCTTCCATGAGCGGCTCCCAACGAAGCTTCCTGAACCGGGTGCGGCAACGCCTGCGCGGACGGCAGCCCGAGCACAACGTGCGCGAGAGCATCGCCGAGCTGGTGCAGCAGTCGGCCGATGACAGCCAGACCAACGGCACCGCGCCCGAGCTCGACCGTCAGGAGCGTGCGCTGATCGCCAACGTGCTGCGGCTGCGCGGCATGTCGGCCGACGACGTGATGATCCCGCGCGCCGATATCATCGCCATGCCGGTGGATGTCACGCTGGAACAGGCGCTGGACCAGATCCGCCGCGAGGGCCACTCCCGCCTGCCGGTCTATCGCGAGCAATTGGACGAGATCGTCGGCATGGTCCACATCAAGGACCTTTTTGCCTACGTCGGCCGTCCCGACGCGTTCAACCTCGAGGCCCTGCTGCGCCTGCCGCTGATGGTGGCCCCACAGATCCCCGTGCTGGATTTGCTGCTGCAAATGCGCCAGGCCCGGATGCACCTGGCTTTGGTCGTGGACGAGTACGGCGGCATTGACGGTTTGCTGACCATCGAGGACTTGGTGGAGGAGATCGTTGGCGACATCGCCGATGAGCACGACGAGATCGAGGGTCCGATGATCGTCGAGCGCCCGGACGGCGCGCTCGACCTCGACGCCCGCCTGTCGATCGAGGATTTCGAGACCCGGCTTGGGCAGACCCTGACTGAGGATGAGCGCGAAGCAGACATCGACACCGTCGGCGGCCTGGTGTTCACGCTGGCCGGCCGGGTACCGACCCGTGGCGAGGTGATCAGCCATCCGTCCGGCCTGGAATTCCGCATCCTGGACGCCGACGCTCGCCGGATTCGCCGGCTGCGCGCGCGGCGGCCAGCGCAGCAGGCGGCGGAGTAGGTCAGCGTCATGAAGGACGCATGGCATTGCGCCCTTTGGCACTTGCACCGCGCACCGCTTTTCGCCACATGTGTCCATATCTGGACCCAGCAGGTCCACTTTCCGAGGGAAATCCATGTTCATCGAGACCGAAGGCACTCCGAACCCAGCGACGCTCAAGTTCCTGCCCGGGCGCGACGTAATGGGCGACGGCACCGCTGACTTCGCCGGCCCGGACACCGCGGCCCGTAGCCCGCTCGCCACCGCATTGTTCACACTCCCCGGCGTGGCCCGCGTGTTTCTTGGCGGCGACTTTGTCACCGTCACCAAGTCCGACATTGCCGAATGGCAGGCGCTGCGGCCGCAGGTGCTCGGCGCGATCATGGAGCACTTTGTCGCCGGCCGGCCGGTGATCGAGGGTCATGGCGCTGCTGTGGACGAGGATGTGTCTCCGGAGGACCAGGACATCGTCGATCAGATTAAGGAACTGCTGGACACTCGTGTTCGTCCGGCGGTCGCCAGCGACGGCGGCGACATCGTGTTTCGCGGCTATCGCGAGGGTGTGGTGCGTCTGCACATGCAGGGCGCCTGCAGCGGCTGCCCGTCTTCCAGCGCCACCCTGAAGCACGGCATCGAGAATATGCTGCGGCACTACGTGCCCGAGGTGACGTCGGTCGAGCAGGTTGAGGCCTGACCCAGTCGCCGCAAGACGACCTCCAGTCGCCGAAAGGCGGCCTGATGACCAAGTTGCCCATCCAGTCGCTTCGCCTCGGGCCCGCCAAGGTCCGTTGCCGACGCTGATCGCCGACCCGTGATCCTAACATTGGATGCATCGCTCGCCGGCTGCTCCGCTGGAGTGGTCGGCGATAACGGCGTCACGGCCGACCTGCAGGCGGTCGGAGCACGTGGCCAAGTCGCCACGTTGGCCGCGATGGCGCAGGCAGCGTTGGCGCAGGCCGGAGTTGCGCCAAGACAGCTGGCCATGGTGGCCGTCACGATCGGGCCCGGAAGTTTCACCGGCATCCGTGCTGCCCTCTCCCTGGCGCATGGCCTCGCACTGGCCGGCAAGGTGCCGCTCGTTGGCGTTACGGTCGGCGAGGCTCTAAGGGTCGCAGATAATGGGCGGCAGCAATGGGTAGCGGTCGATACGCGTCGCGGCCGGGTGTTCCTGGATCGTGGATGCGGCGTCGTCACAGTGGCGCTTGACGCATTGCCGGACCCCAGCGGCCCGGTGTCGCTGGCCGGGGATGCGGCGGCCGCAGTGGCGTCCCGCCTTGAGCTGCGTGGCATCGAAGTCCTGCTGCTGCCGGCCCGAATGCCCACGCCGGCCGGCATCGCCGCCGCCGCCCGGCGACGGGTCAGCGCGGGACCGGACACTCGGCCGCTGCAACCACTGTATGTGGATTCCCCCGAAGCCCGTCCGGCAAAGTCGGCCTAAGATGCTGGTTGCTGCCACGTTGTCCCATGCAGCGGCCATGGCACTCATACACGGCCGTGCGTTCCCCGTCCGCGAGCGTTGGGGCAGCGGCGCGATTGGGCTGCAGCTCGGTCTTCCCGGCGCCTTTGGCTGGATTGCGCCAGTCGGCGGTATGATCCTTGCCCGGACGATGGCCGACGAGGCCGAGGTGTTGACGCTGGCCGTGGAGCCGGCGGCACAGCGGACCGGACTCGGCCGCGCGCTGTTGAGCCAGGCACTGGCGACGGCGCGACTGCATGGCGCCATCGCAATGTTCCTCGAAGTGTCCTCCGCCAACACTGCGGCGCGCGCGCTCTATGCTGGTGCAAGCTTCGTTCAGGTCGGAAGCCGGCGTGGCTACTATCCAGAAGGCGGTGACGCGCTGGTGTTGCGGCGATCGCTGTAGTCTGTTTTAGCCACGGCGCAGCAACAGGTCTGTGGTTCCGTCTGCATTGTCTTGTTGACTAATGATAAGGTGACCCTGGTCAACTGCAGTACGCGGAACATTGCGCCGTGGTTCCTCGCCGCGCAGACGCACCATTAACATTTGTCCAGGCACTAAACGATCAAGTGCCAGACGGGTGCGGACAAAGGTCATGGGGCAGACGTCTCGGGTGATATCCAGATGCTGATGTGCCGGCTTTGGCGAGTGCACTTCGTCAACCATGATTGATCCCATTTTTATTTTACAACTTGTCTATTGCGAAGCGACGAGGCGAAACCGTATATGCTTTACTACTTATGCAACGAAAGGGTTCCTAATGGTTGAAGCCACGGCTAATTCGGACGTTCTTGGGCTGACCGCCCAGATTGTCTCGGCTCATGTATCCAACAACTCGGTTGCGCCCGACGCATTGCCAAACCTCATCCAGGAGGTCTATCGCACCCTCGCTGGAGTCGGAAAAGAACCGGTCGTGCCCGACAAGCAGCAACCGGCCGTGCCGATCAAGAAGTCGGTGTTCCCCGACCACATCATCTGTCTTGAGGATGGCAAGAAGCTGAAGATGCTGAAACGCCACCTGAAGACCTCCTATAACATGACCCCAGAGCAGTATCGGGAGAAGTGGCAGCTACCGCCAGACTACCCCATGGTGGCGCCGAACTATGCCCGCCACCGCTCTTCGCTCGCCAAGAAGATCGGCCTGGGTACGAAACCTCGCGCGCGGTAGCCGGCCAGGCAGGTGCCTCCAACGCAATAACCGGGAGGCACGCCGGTTGACCTGTTGCCGGAGTTGGACAGCGGGCGCCGATATCGGCTACGCCAGGTCTTGTGGAACGGCCAGGTCTTGTGGAACGAATGACGGATCGCGTGGATCGTGTCCCTCGATCGGCGACCGGTCTGCGTCAATCGCGTCTGGCGCGAAGGTTTGCCGGTTGACCAAACGCCCCACCTTTATTCATGGCTGGCCAGCGGTGAACTTATGACCGACCATCGGCCGCTGCAGGTGCCGGCTGGTGCACGGGGACTCGGGGAGTTGCGGGCCGGCAACCTCGGCGTTCGCGTCGCGACGACTCCAGACGAAATCGACGCCGCGTTGGCGTTGCGATATCGCATTTTCTTCGAGGAAATGGGAGCAACCCCGGACGCCGCGGCACGCCGAACCCAGCGCGATCGGGATAGCTTCGATGCCGTAGCCGACCATCTGCTGGTCGTGGACCATGAGATCGGGCCTGGCCCGGAGGGGGTCGTCGGGACCTATCGGCTGATCCAGCAAGACGGCGCGGATGCGATCGGCAGGTTCTACTCGGCGGACGAGTATGACATCGGGCGGATCACCAGCTTTCCCGGTCAGCTCCTGGAACTTGGACGGTCCTGCGTCGATGCCCGGTATCGCGGCCGTGCCGTCATGCAACTGCTATGGCGTGGCATCGCTGCCTACGTATTCCATTTTCAAATCGATCTGCTGTTCGGCTGCGCCAGCCTGATCGGCACTGATCCGGACGCACTGGCGACCGAGCTGACCTATCTGTATGGTCATCACCTCGCCCCACCAGCGCTCCGGCCGCGTGCCCGGCCGGAACGATACGTCGATATGCGCCGGCTCGATCCATCGGCGATCGATCCGCGTCGTGCCAATCAGATGCTGCCGCCGTTGATCAAGGGCTATCTGCGAATCGGCGCCTGCGTCGGCGATGGGGCTGTAATCGACCAGCAATTCAATACGACTGACGTGGCGATCGTCGTGAAAACCGACATGATCACCGACAAGTACTTCCGGCACTACGAGCGCCAGAGCCGCGACATACCAGACTGAAGCCCAGTCTTCGGAAGCCCAGGCTTCAGAAATCTAGTCTTCGGAAGCCCAGTCTTCGACCGAGTTTTGGAAGTACGCCGATGCACGTGATCATGACCGCGCCGCGCCTCGCGCCCCAGGCTGTCGCCCTGATCGAGGCGGCCGGAGGCACCCTGCACTACATGGCGCCGTTCCCGACGGCCGCCGAGGTGGCTGCCCTCGCAGCATCCATACAGCCGGATGCCATCCTGTCCCGCCAGGGGCCAGTCACCGCGGCGGCGATGGACGCCGCACCAGGCCTGCGCATCATCGCCCGGCACGGCGTCGGCGTGGACGACGTGGATATCGACGAAGCCCAGCGCCGCGGGATCGTTGTCACCCGCGCGCCCGGTTCCAACACCCAGGCCGTGGCCGAGCACACCCTGGCGCTGCTGCTGGCCCTGGCCAAGGACCTGCCGCTGCTATCGTCCCAAGTCGCTGCGGGACGCTGGCGCGGGGCGGAAACCAAGGTGCGGGACTTGGCCGGGCTGCGTCTGGGCCTGGTCGGCTGCGGCGCCATCGGGCAGGCCGTAGCGCGCCTGGCGACGACGTTTGGGATGAGCGTTGCGGGCTATGACCCGGGGGAACCGGACAGCTCAGGCATCGAGCGCCTGGCCACACTACCGGATTTGCTGGCGCGCTCGGACGTTCTGTCCCTACATCTTCCGCTGCTGCCTGCAACCCGGCGCCTGATCGGCGCGGCGGAACTGGCTGCCCTGCCGCCCGGCGCCATCGTACTCAACACGGCCCGCGGCGGCCTGATTGACGAGGCTGCTTTGCACGCGGCACTTGAGGCCGGACGGCTGGCAGGCGCCGGTCTGGACGTGTTCGAGAACGAGCCGCCGCCTGAAGATCACCCGCTGCGCCGTCATCCGCGCGTGATCTGCACGCCGCACGTTGCGGGGGTCACTGACGGTAGCCTGGTGAACATGGGCGTGATGGCGGCCGAGTGCATCGTCGCCGTGCTGCGCGGCGAGCCGGTGCCGCCCGAACGCCTGGTGCACGTGTGATTGGATTGCTGGGGCGCCTGCGGACCGTCGCGGGCTGGCGGGCAGACGTGACGGCAGCGTGCCTCGGCGCGCTGTCCGCCGCAGCACTTCCGCCGCTGCACGTGATCCCCGTGCTGCTTTTGGCGGTCCCGGGTCTGCTATCGCTGATCGACGGCTCTCCAGGGCCATGGACCGCGGCACGGCGCGGCTTTTGGTTCGGGCTCGGTCATCACGTCCTTGGCCTGTATTGGATTACTGAGGCAATCCTGCTGGAGTCGGCGCGGTATTGGTGGCTGGTGCCATTTGCAGTGCCCGCCCTGTCGGCGTTGCTGGCCTTGTTCATCGCAGCACCTTGTGCATTGGCCCGCATGGCGCTCGCTGGCTGGCGGCGTGGGTTGATGCTGGCGTCGGCCTGGACGCTGTTTGATCTCGCGCGGCAGTACGTCGGCACCGGATTTCCCTGGAATCCATGGGGCAGCATCTGGGCCGTGCCCGGCGCCGGTGGCGACGTCATGATCCAGCCCGCGGCCTGGATCGGCACTCCGGGCCTAACCCTGGTCACAATACTGCTCGCTGCCTCGCCAATGTTGGGGCTGCGCGGCATGACCGGTGCGGCTGCGGTGCTGACGGGATGGGCCGGGCTGGGCTGGTTGCGGCTGCAGGACCCGGACCCGCCGGCGCCGGGCCTCTCGGTCGTGCTGGTCCAGGGCAACGTGACGCAGGGCCAGAAATGGGATCGCGCGACGGCTTTGGCGACGTTTCAGCGCCACCTCGACCTGACGCAAGAGGGGGTAGCATCGTTGCGTGGCGCACCCGCAGTGGTGGTATGGCCCGAGACGTCGAGCGTGTTCCTGCTGCAGTCCGACGCGGCGGCGCGTGAGGCGATCGCCGATGCTGCGCGGCCCGTGCTGGGCACGCCGGCGCTGGGCATGATCATCGGCGGTTTGACGTTTCCGGCAGGTGAGCCGTCGGCCGATCCCGGCAACCTGCCGCGCAACAGCCTGATTGCCATGACGCCCGACGCCACGGTGGCAGGCATCTACGATAAATGGCACCTGGTCCCGTTCGGCGAGTATGCGCCGTCATGGGCGCCGCTCTCGATCCATGTCGTGCCGGGCCAGTTCGGTTTTGGCCACGGCCCGGCGACACTGCATATCCCGGGCCTGCCGCCGTTCGGCGCGATGATCTGCTATGAGGCCATCTTTCCCGCCCAGGTCGTCGATCAATCGGACCGGCCTTTCTGGCTGGTGAACATCACCAACGACGCCTGGTTCGGCAACTCGAGCGGCCCACGGCAGCATCTTGCGGCCGCCCGTATGCGCGCGGTGGAGGAGGGGCTGCCCCTGATGCGCGCGGCGAACACCGGCATCTCGGTCGGCTTCGACAGCCGTGGCCGCGAATTGGGACGGTTGCCAATGGGCGAGGCGGGCGTCCTGGTGCTGCCGCTCCCGGCCAGACGGCCGCCGACGTCGTTCTCCCGCTGGGGTCTGGTCGTGCCGGGGCTGCTGGCCCTGGGCGGTGCGGGAACCGCGGTCGGGTTGACACGCCGCAGGACACGCACCCCCGCCTAGAATCTTAGGACGATCTCAATTTGATCGCAGAAGGAGTGTTCGTTACAAAGCATTGACAATTACCGGTTGCATTGTTAACTAGGCAAATAGGATTTTACGTGGAACGTCGTCGTTGGAGACGAGTATGGGACCGGATACATTCATGGCGAGCACCGACAAGGAAAGTCGTCCGAGTCCGATCGACATCCACGTGGGTGGGCGCATTCGCCTGCGGCGTACCTTGATGGGTATGTCGCAGGAGCGGCTGGGAGAGGCGCTGGGCCTGACCTTCCAGCAGGTGCAGAAATATGAGCGCGGGGTGAACCGGGTTGGCGCCTCACGCCTGTTCGACCTCTCGCGCGTGCTCGACGTTTCCATCAGCTTCTTCTTCGATGACATGCCGGAGCCGATTGCCGGCCTGCATGGCACCCACCACACGACCCGCGTCGCTGGCGGCTTTGCCGAGGCCCAGGATGGTTTCGGCGCCGACGAGGCATTGAACCGCCGTGAGACGCTGGAATTAGTGCGCGCCTATTACCGGATTACTGAGCCGTCTGTACGCAAGCGCGTCTTTGAACTCATCAAGTCCATGGGGCCGGTGAAGTCGTAACTTCGCGAACCCTTCGAAAGCAATATCAGGACGAGCGTAACTGCGGATTATCGAACGTTGGGTTGCGATGACGGTGCAGCGCCAGGGCTAAAGCCGCCGCAAGATCGCGTTTTTCGGCCTCGCCCAGCTCCGCACCAACCTCCATTCGGCCGCCGCGGTCGGCAAGCCAAAGTGCCGGCGTGCGACCTGGCCGCTCCTCCAGCTCTGCGCGGAGCCAGGAAGGCTGCAGGCTCCGCTCGACCCGGCGCCCGCCCATGTCCGTCCGCACGACCCGCAGCCCCTCATCGGACAGCAGCAGCATTTCACTCGCCCGGCTCGCCCGCGCGTTGCGGCGCAGCAGCACGACGGCCAGCGCGATCTCCGCACCGTTAAAACCGATCACCGGCCATGCGCCGATGAACCAGAGACCCACCGAGATCATCGTGCTCAGCAAGCAGATAATACCCACAAGCCACTGCAGGCCAGCACGCGTCAGGCTGCGGTGCGGGATTATGACCGCTTCGAACTCGGCGGCTGGTTGGGGTGCGATGCCGGTCTGCATGGGCAGGATGTAGCACGCGGCACGGCCTTGTCAGCCCGGCTTCTGCACGCGATACCCGCGTTATGGCTCAAGATCCTGACCCCCCTGATCCAAAGACCCGCGTCGTCCGGAAGCCTGCACGCACCCGCAAGACCCCGCCGATGAGCCTTGCCGGCGTGCGCGGTTTCATTGAGGCGCTGTCCAGCATCTATCCAGTGGGCGCAAGCGAGCTGGACTTCACCGACCCCTACACGCTGCTGGTCGCCGTGGTGATGTCGGCGCAGACGACGGATGTCGCAGTCAATCGGGTCGGGCGCACCCTGTTCGCCGCTGCACCCGACCCGGCCGCCATGGTGGCGCTGGGCGCCGAAGCCGTCGGCGCCCACATCCGCAGCATCGGCCTGTGGCAGGCAAAGTCGAAGAACGTCGTCGAGCTGTCCCGTCTGCTGATTGAGCGCCATGGCGGCGTCGTGCCCAATGACCGTGACGCGCTTGAAGCGCTGCCCGGCGTTGGGCGCAAGACCGCGAACGTGGTGCTGAACGTGGCCTTCGGTCATGCCACGATGGCCGTTGATACGCACATCTTCCGGCTCGGCAACCGTACCGGAATCGCGCTGGGCAAGACGGTGCGGGCGGTCGAGGACGGTTTGGTAAAGCGCATCCCGAAAGACCTGCTGCGCCCGGCGCACCATTGGCTGATCTTGCACGGCCGCTACGTGTGCAAGGCGCGCCGGCCGGAGTGCTGGCGCTGCGTGGCAAAGGAGTGGTGCCGCCTCCCCGCCAAGGAGGCCGGACCGGCCAGCACCGCCCGGTAAAGCGCCCTTGCGCCCGACTCGGACGCCGCCATAATCGACCTCAATGCTGCATATTGCCAAACTTGCCGTCGGAATCCGCGACATCGCCCATCTGCGCGAGGTTCAGGCCAGGCGCGCCATCCAGACGCCGCCGTTGCGCCATCACACGCGCAGCTTTCCGCGCCGGGCGGCCGAGATTACCGGCGGGGGCAGCATCTACTGGGTCATCGCCGGAGCCATGCTGGTGCGTCAGCGGGTGCTGGACGTCGTAGAGGACCGGTGGGACGACGAGACGCGGTGCGCCGGCCTCGTGCTCGACCCGATGCTGGTTCCGGTCGAGGGTCGTCCGACCAAGGCCTTCCAGGGCTGGCGCTACCTGGCGCACGCCGACGCGCCGGCGGACATCAGCGCCCAGGGCCCGATTTGCGGGGCGGACGGCCTGCCCGAAGAACTGCGCCGGCAATTGCAGGTGCTCTGTTTGCTTTGACAACTCACTTGCAGACAACTCACTTGCAATTGAGTCCGCGCCAAATGCTAAGGTGTTCAGCGAATTAGCGGCAGGCCCTGTCGTGATCTATGAACTCACCTGGAGCGTTTGATGATCCCTGTCCGCCGCCTGCTGATCACCCTCCCAATCCTGGCTCTACCGCTCGCGCTGGCCGTCTCCAACGCCTCCGCCGCGCGTCACCATGCGCGCCATGCCGCGGCTTACCGCGCGCACCGTGCAACGCAGGCCATGACCGCGACCTATCAGGTCGTAGCCCGGCCGCATGCACCCCGTCGTCTGCGTGCCGCACGGGCCAGCGCGGGGCATTTTGCCCAAAGTCTTGATCGCAGCCAGAGTTCTGGTCGCAGCCTGATGCTGGGCAGCTAGCGCAGCTTCCGTTGCATCCGCCGTTGACCGGGGCGCCGCCGGGCCGGATGCTGTGCGCCGCACTGCATCCTGAGGATTGGCCCATGCGCCTCCGCACTCTCCTACTCGCCGGCACCGCGCTGCTCTATGCCGCCTCCGCGGAGGCCAAGACCCTCGTCTATTGCTCCGAGGGCTCGCCCGAGAACTTCAGCCCGATGCTGAACACCACCGGGACGACGTTCGACGCCAACCATCCCGTGTATGGCCGACTGATCGAGTTCAAGCCCGGCGAGACAGGCATCGAGCCTGGCCTCGCCGAGCGCTGGGACATTTCACCCGACGGGAAGGTTTTCACCCTGCACCTGCGCCCCGGCGTGAAATGGCACAGCAACGCCGCGTTCAAGCCGACGCGCGACTTCAACGCCGACGACGTGCTGTTCACCTTCAACCGCCAGGCCAAGGACGATCATCCATTCCACAAGGTCTCCGGCGGCGCCTATGACTATTATGGTGACATGGGCCTGCCGAAACTGATCGCCGGCCTCGAAAAAATCGATCCCCTCACCGTCCGCTTCACCCTCAACGAGCCCTCGGCGCCGTTCCTGTCGGATCTCGCGATGGAGTTCGCCTCCATCCAATCGGCCGAATACGGCGATGTGTTGATGAAGGCCGGCAAGCCCGAGCAGATCGATCAGACGCCCATCGGCACCGGCCCGTTCAGCTTCGTCGCTTATCAGCGCGACGCCACCATCCGCTATCGCCGGTTTGACGAGTTCTGGGGACCGAAGGCGAAGCTCGACGCGCTGGTGTTCTCGATCAACAAGGACCCGGCCGTCAGGCTCGCGAAGCTGCGCGCTAATGAGTGCCAGGTCTCGGCCTATCCGGCGCCGGCGGACCTGCCGGGCATCCGCGCCGACACGTCGCTCAAGCTGATGGATCAGCCCGGCCTCAACATCGGCTACCTCGCGTTCAACGTGCAGAAAAAACCGTTTGACGACAAGCGCGTGCGGCAGGCGCTGAGCATGGCGCTGGACCAGAAGGCGATTCTCGACGCGGTTTTCTTAGGCGCCGGGCAGCCGGCCAAGAACCTGATTCCGCCGACAATGTGGTCGTACAACGACGCCGTGCAGCCCTGGCCGCACGACGTCGCAGCCGCCAAGAAGCTACTAGCCGAGGCCGGCTTTCCCGAGGGGTTCGAGACCGACCTCTGGGCCATGCCGGTGCAGCGGCCCTACAACCCCGACGCCCGTCGCATCGCCGAGCTGATGCAGTCGGACCTCGCCAAGATCGGCGTGAAGGCGCGGATCGTCAGCTTCGAGTGGGGCGAATACCGCAAGCGCGCCCAGGCCGGCGAGCACAGCATGGCGGAGCTCGGCTGGACCGGCGACAACGGCGACCCCGACAACTTCTTCGTGCCGCTGGCTGGCTGCGCCGCTGCACGGCCCGGCGGCGGCAACATCGCAAAATGGTGCAACCCGGAGTTCGAGGCCCTGGTCGGCAAGGCCGTCACCCTTACCGACCAAGCCGAACGCGCCAAGCTCTATGAACAGGCCCAGGTCATCATGCGGGACGAGCAGCCGTTCTACGAAATCGCCCACTCCGTCGCCTTCCAACCGATGCGGAAGAACGTCACTGGCTATGTCATGAGCCCATTCGGCCGGCATGTCTTCGATCAGGTGGACCTCCAGTAGTCTTGCTCCGCCTGCTGACCCGGCGGCTGGCGCTGATCATCCCGACCTTCATCGGCGTCACGCTGCTGGGCTTCCTGCTGATCCATGCGATCCCCGGTGACCCCGTCGAGGTCCGTGTCGGCGAGCGCGGCATCTCCGCCGAACGCCTCGCCTATTTCCGGCATGAGCTCGGCCTCGATCAGCCGCTGTGGAAGCAGTTCCTGGACTATGAGGGCCAGCTACTGCACGGCGACCTCGGCCGCTCCGTCGTGACGCAGGAGAGCGTGTGGACCGAGTTCAAGACGTTCTTCCCCGCCACGCTGGAACTCGGCGTCTGCGCGCTGGCCTTCGCCATCCTGGTCGGCCTGCCGCTCGGCGTCATGGCGGCGGTGCGGCGCGGCTCGGCGCTGGACTACGGGCTGATCGGCATCTCAGTCACCGGGGCGTCGATGCCGATCTTCTGGTGGGGGCTGATGGCGGTGCTGATCTTCTCGGTCGCCCTCGGCTGGACGCCGGTCTCGGGCCGCATCGACGACCTGTTCTATATCGAGCCGCGCACCGGCTTCCTGCTGATCGACGCCTGGTTCAGCGACGAGCCCGGCGCGTTCCGCTCCGCCGTGCGGCACCTGATCCTGCCGGCGATCGTGCTCGGCACCGTGCCGCTCGCCACCATCGCCCGCATGACCCGTTCGGCGATGCTGGAGGTGTTGGGCGAGGACTACGTGCGGACGGCGCGGGCGAAGGGCCTGGCGCCGAGCCGCGTCGTGGTCGTGCACGCGCTGCGCAACGCGTTGATCCCCGTGGTGACCGTGCTGGGCCTGCAGGTCGGAGCACTACTGGGCGGCGCCATCCTGACCGAGACCGTGTTCGCCTGGCCCGGCGTCGGCCATTGGCTGGTTGAGAGCGTGCAGCGCCGCGACTACAACGTGCTGCAGGGCGGCACCCTGCTGATCGCCGTGCTGGTGATGCTGGTGAACCTCGGCGTCGATGTGCTGTACGGCGTGCTGAACCCTAGGCTGCGGCATTGATGATGTCGCATCCGGGCCTGCGGCATTGAGCGCCACCCTAGCCGCGCCCCGCTCCGGCCTGTTCCGCCGTCTGCTGGAGAACCCGGGCGCGGTCGCTGGCCTCGTGATCATGGTCGCATTGATCGTCGTCGCCATCGCGGCCCCGATCGTCGCGCCGCATGGTCCCGCTGAGCAATTCCGAGAAAGCTTCCTGACCCCGCCGTTCCAGCAAACATCGTATCCACTCGGCACCGACAGCCTGGGGCGCGATATCCTGACCCGGCTGATCTACGGCGCGCGGCTCTCGCTGCTGATCGGCGCCGTGGTGGTGGCGCTGTCGCTCTCGGTCGGCACCATGCTCGGCCTTATTGCGGCCTTCGCCGGCGGCGCGCTGGACGTTGCGATCATGCGGCTCATGGACGTGCTGCTGGTGTTTCCCAGCCTCCTGCTGGCGATCGTCGTCGTCGCGATCCTCGGGCCGGGCCTGACCAACGCCATGCTGGCGGTCGCGGTGGTGCTGCTGCCGGGCTACGTCCGGCTGGCGCGCGCGGCGGCGCTGGGCGAGCTGACGCGCGAGTACGTCGTGGCAACCCGCAGCGCCGGTGCCGGGGTGCTGCGGCTGATGCTGCTGGTCGTGTTGCCGAACTGCGCGGCGCCACTCATTGTCCAGGCGACGCTCGGCTTCTCCGCCGCCATCCTGGACGCGGCGGCGCTCGGTTTCCTGGGCCTCGGCGCGCAGCCGCCCACGCCGGAGTGGGGCACCATGCTCGCCGACGCGCTGCAGTTCTATCAGCGCGCCTGGTGGCTGCTGGCGTTCCCCGGCATCGCCATCCTGGTGACCGTCATGGCGTTCAACCTGCTGGGCGACGGCTTGCGCGACGCGCTGGACCCGAAACTGCGCCGATGAGCACGCTGCTGGAAGTCCGCAACCTCACCGTTAATTTCGGGCCGTTCCACGCGGTGGAGGGCGTCGACCTGACCGTGGCGGCTGGCGAGGTGCTGTGCGTGGTCGGCGAATCCGGGTCGGGCAAGAGTGTCTCCATGCTCGCCGTCATGGGCCTGCTGCCCCGCACCGGTCGGGTCGCGGCGGAGCGCGTGGAGTTCCGCGGCGCAGGCCTGCTGCACGCCACGCCCCGAGGCCGGCGCCGTCTGATCGGCCGCGAGATGGCGATGATCTTCCAGGAACCCACGACGTCGCTGAACCCGTGCTATCCCATCGGCTGGCAGATCGCCGAGGCGCTCCGTGCCCATCACGCCGCGCCCCGCGCCGAGATCCGCGGGCGCGTGGTCGCATTATTGGGTCAGGTGGGCGTGCCTGCACCGGAACAACGGATGCGCGCCTTCCCGCATCAGCTCTCAGGCGGGCTGAATCAGCGCGCCATGATCGCCATGGCCATCGCCTGCAACCCGGCGCTGCTGATCGCCGACGAGCCCACCACCGCGCTCGACGTGACGGTGCAGAAGGGCGTGCTGGACCTGCTGGTCGGGCTGCAGCGTGAGCGCGGCATGGGCCTGGTGCTGATCACCCACGACATGGGCGTCGTGGCCGAGACGGCGCAGCGCGTTCAGGTGATGTATGCCGGCCAGGTGATGGAGGAGCAGCCCGCCGGGCCGCTGTTCACCCACCCGCGCCATCCCTACACCGCCGCCCTGCTGGACGCGCTGCCGGAGCGCGCCGAGGGCAAGCCGCGCCTGCCCACCATCCCCGGCGTCGTGCCCGGGGCCGACGACCGCCCAGCCGGCTGCCTGTTCGCGCCCCGCTGCCGCTTTCGCACGGGCCGTTGCGACGTCGAACGCCCGGCACTGCGCACCGCGTTCGGCGCCCGCGTGCGCTGCCACTACCCGTTGGACGACGCGGGCCAGCCGACCGGCCGCCCGGCATGACTGTGCTGGAGGCGATCGATGTCGTCCGGCACTACCCCGTCGGCAGCAAGCTGCTGCGCGCCGTCGATGGAGTGTCGTTCCAGCTCGCGGCCGGGCGCACGCTCGCTGTGGTGGGCGAGTCCGGCTGCGGCAAATCGACGCTGGCCCGCCTGGCGGCGCTGATGGAACCGCCGACCGCCGGGAAGGTCCTAGTCACTGGTCAGCCTGCCGAGGGGCCAACGCGGCGCTCGCTGCAACTGCAGAACCAGATGGTGTTCCAGAACCCCTACGCCTCGCTGAACCCGCGCCGCACCATCGGCGAGGCACTCATAGAACCGCTCACCATCAACCGCCGCGGCACCCGGCCCGAGCGCGTCGCCGATGCCCGGCAGATGCTAGACCGCGTGGGCCTGCGGCCGGAGGCATTCGACCGCTACCCGCACCAGTTCTCCGGCGGCCAGCGCCAGCGCGTCGCCATAGCCCGCGCGCTGATGCTGCGCCCCGCGGTGGTGACGGCGGACGAGCCGGTCTCAGCGTTGGACGTTTCGGTGCAGGCGCAGGTGCTGAATTTGATGCGCGACCTGCAGGACGAGCTGGGCATCGCGTACCTGTTCATCAGCCACGACATCTCCGTGGTGCGGCACATGGCGCAGGACGTGCTGGTCATGTATGCCGGCCGCCCGGCGGAGCAGGGGGATGCGGATGCGGTGCTGAACCATCCACGCCATCCTTATACGCGGCTGCTGCTGGCCTCGACACCGTTTGTCGATCCAGCACGCCGGGCGACCACGGTGGCGGTGCGCGGCGAACCGCCCTCCCCTGTTGACCCCATCCCCGGCTGCGCCTTCACGAGTCGGTGCCCGCACGCGACGGAGCAGTGCCGGACGGAGCGGCCGATGCTTCGTCTTGTCGATGAGCGGTTGGTGGCTTGCCATTATGCCGAGGAGATCGCATCTTAGCGACATAAATTCGTTGTTCTGGCTGCTCCGCGCCCATCCGGGCCGTTCAGCGAAGCTGGGCCGCTTCCCAGAAGCCGCCTTCCATGTAGAGAAGCCGGACGGCAAGGTTGGGCGGACGGCGGTTCGTCTGCTGTGAGGGATCGAGCAAGGGAGAGCGGCCATTCTCTCCGGTTCAGAGACCAGCGGCCACGGACGGCTGCTGTGTAAGGTGAGTTTCCACCGGGCCAGTTTGAGGCCGATCGCGGCCGCGGTCGCGTGCAGCGTCGGCTACACGCCCGAGCCCCAAAACAACCCTGCTGGTCATGGGGCCCAGCGGCTACTGGCCACTCCGCTGACGCGGCCGTCGCGCCCAAACGTGATCGGTGCATGCGATTTTGCTGGCGCGGACACGCTAGCACCGGCGCAGAATGGGACGGGAGGTGACGATGGATCAACCCAGCACGAGGAACGGCCACGCCACGGGGGCAGCGCCCTTCGACACGGCGCGGCTCGATCGGTTGATGGGAGCGGCCGGCCTTGACCTGCTGATCGCCACGTCCCAGCCAGTCGTGCGCTACCTGCTCGGCGGCTACCGCGCCGGCTTCTTCGCCCATGCGGATGCGATCGGGCAGAGCCGCTACCTGCCGGTCTATCTGTATCCGGCCGGCGCTCCGGAGCGGGCCCGCTACATCGGCCACAGGCTCGAATCGTGGCAGCTCGAGGCGGAGCCACCGCCCGTCGCACACGCCGAAGCGAGCGCCAACGGCTCGGCGGACGCGATGCGGCGCGCCATCGGCGGCTACGCCCACCGCCCGCACGCCCCGGCCTGCATCGGCGTCGAGATGCCGTTCCTGCCGGCGGACGCGTACGCCGTGCTGCGCGACGCGTTCCCGTCGGCCCGCATCGTGGACGCCGTGCCGTTGCTGGAGCGGCTCCGCGCGGTCAAGAGCCCGGCCGAGATCGACCAGCTCCGCCACGCCTCCGAGCAGGTGATCGAGGCAATGCTCGCCGTGTTCGCGCAAGGCGCAGATAGCACGAAGCGCAGCCTGGTCGAGGCGCTCCGGCGCGAGCAGGTGGGGCGCGGACTCGAGTTCGACTACTGCCTGATCACCGCCGGGAGCAGCCACAACCGGGCAGCCACAGACCAGCGCTGGAACGGGGGTGACATTCTATCGCTCGACTCCGGCGGAAATTACCAGGGCTATATCGGCGACGTGTGCCGCATGGGCATCCTGGGCGAGCCGGACGCGGAGCTGGAGGAGTTGCTGGCGGAGGTCGACACGGTGCAGCACGCAGCGTTCCGCGCGATCCGGGCCGGCGCTCTTGGCCGGGCCGTGTATGATGGCGCCGAGCAGGCCTTGCGGGCCGCGCCCAACCGCTCGCGAACCGAGTTCCTCGCCCACGGCATGGGCCTCGTCACCCACGAGGTGCCGCACCTCGCCAATCACGGCAACTACGCCGCCGAGGACGCCGACAGCCCGCTAGAGGCCGGCATGGTCCTCTCGATCGAAACCACGCTGAAGCACCGCCGCGGCTACATCAAGCTCGAGGACACTGTGGTGGTCGAGCTGGATGGCTACACCATGCTCGGCGAGGCCGGGCGTGGCTGGAACCGGGGTGGCCCCGGCTGAGCCCTGTCCCAGCGTCCACCTTTGATGCGGCTTGGCATGCGTCCGATCGCCTGTCGCTGCAACCACGCGCGGGAAGCAGACAAAACCTACGCGCGCATCACCGGCTCCGGTTATTGTGCTCGGCAGGAATTATGGGAGGCGTTCGGTCGTGGCGAGCGCTGTGCCGCTGTTCACGTCGGCAGAGCGCCGCCACTCGAGCGCGGCGGCGCTCGGCTGACCCGAGGGTATCCGCCACACTGCAAGTGGCCGCTTTCGCAAAACACAAATAATAGCAAGGGCGACGTGTTTGGGTCGCATCCTGCCCATGACAGGTCGCGCATGAACGTCCGCTTTTTCGTGCCTGCGACCCCGAGGCTGCCAGTCCGCTCTCGGCCAATCTAGTCTGCGCTGCCAACCCGCATCTATCGTCGCTTGCGTCCGCATCACCCCCGCGTCGTATGCTCCGCCGCGAACGCCTCCGGCGTGAGCACGTCGAGGTTCGGGAACAGGCCGGGCACATGGCCTACGTTCCGGGTTACGATGCAAAGAATGCGACACATGACAGTCGCCCCGCCGAACAACGCGTCGTGGAGCCTCGATCCGATGCCACCCGAGGCAGCATAGAGGCCAGTGCGTCGGCTATCATGCAGGCAACGCCTGACCTGAACGTTCCAGGAGCACAGATAGGCCTGCGCGGCTGAAGCTGAGAGGCCTCGCCGCGTCAGATGGCTTTGAGCGTCCGCGCCAGGTGCTCGATCAGCTGGACCGGGCGGAACGGTTTGGCGCAGGCGTCCCATCCCGGGTGGTCCCGGGATAGGGCGTTCTCCCCGTAGCCCGTCAGGAACAGGAACGGCACGCCGCGCGCTGCCAGCGCATGCGCGACGGGGAAGACCTGCTCGCCCGCGATGTTAACGTCGAGCAGGGCAACATCGACCGCCACGGTCTGAGCGGCGGCAAGTGCCGCCGGCACACGGGCGAACGTCCCGACGACGACGCAGCCGGCGTCCTCCAGCACCTCCTCGATCAGCATGGCCACCAGCCACTCGTCCTCGACCACCAGCACGCGCTTGCCGGCCAGATTGGGGCGGCTCACGGTGAAGGCGCCGGCGCTTGCCTGTGCGGCGTGTTGTCCGCAACGCCTCTGCCGAGCGGCGCACGCACGCTGGCCCGCACGCCCTCCGGCAGGAACTCGATGTGGGCCTCGCCGGAGAGGTCGTGCACCAGGCCACGCTCGATCAGCACGGTGCCAAAGCCCCGCTTGGTGGGAGGCGTCACGGGCGGCCCGTTATGCTCGGACCAGTCCAGCACGAGGGTCCTGCCATCGCCAGCGCCCTCCACGGCCCATGTCACGGCAACGTCGCCCTCGGGCACCGACAACGCGCCATACTTGACCGCGTTCGTCGCCAGTTCATGGATGGCCATGCCGAGCGCCAGCGCCCCGCGCGGCTCGAGCGGCACGGCCGGCCCCTCGATGCGGATGTTGGCGCGGTCGCTGCCCATAAAGGGACGCAGCTCCTCGGCGACGATCTCCTGCAACAGCACGCTGGACCAGTTCTCCTGGCTGAGCAGGGAGTAGGCGGCCGTGAGCGCGTGCACGCGGCCCATGAACACGCCGGAGAACGCCTCCAGCGTGCCGGCCCGCTTCAAGGTCTGCGTGGCCAGCGAGATCACCACGGCCAGCATGTTCTTGACCCGGTGGTTCAGCTCATCCACCAGCAGGCGCTGGTGCTGCTCGGCCTGCACGATCCGGGTCACGTCCACGAACGTCACCAGCGATCCGTCCACGGTGCTGTCCGGCGCACGGTAGGGCAGGACGCGCAGCAGGAAGTGCGCCGTCCCGTCCCGGCGTGACACGCGCCGCTCCAGCGGCTCCAGCGTGTGGAGGACCTGCTGCACGTCCTCGCGCAGCCCGTCGTAGTCCAGCCGGCTCACGATGTCGGTCAGCGGCCGGCCGCGGTCGCTCGGGATCAGGTTGTAGATACTGCCGACCTCGGGCGTGTAGGCGCGGATGACCATGTGCTCGTCCAGGAACACGGTCGCCACGCGCGTGCTCTCGAACAGGTTGCGCAGGTCGCTGTTGGCCCGGTCGAGCTCATCCACCTTGCTGGACAGCTGGGCATTGACGGTTTGCAGCTCCTCGTTGACCGACTGGATCTCCTCCTTGGAGGTTTCCAGCTCCTCGTTGCTGGACTGCAGCTCCTCGTTGACCGAGTGCAACTCCTCATTGGCGCTGCGAAGCTCTTCCAGGGCGGTCTCGTGCTCCTCGCCAAGCGATTGCAGCCGCTCCTTGGCGTCGCGCAGCTCACGGTCCAGTTCCGAGGCCAGACCGTCTGCGGCAGGGCCGCGCGCCGGCTGCACTTGCCGGGCCCTGGCGGAGGCGCTCCTGAACACGACCAAATAGGGCCGGTCCGGCTCCTGCCCCGGCAGCGGCTCTACAACTAAGGTGACCGCCTCCAGGCCGCCGTCGTCCGCCTCGACCTGCACAGCCTGCTCCACCGCGCGCGCGGTGTCCGCTGCGGCGCGCAGCGCAGCGCGCAGGCCATGGCGCAGGCCACGGCGGGCCATGTCGAACACGCTGCGGCTGGGCGGCCCGAGCGCGGGCTGCAGCATGCCGCCGACATGGCTGGAGTAGTGCGCGACGCTGCCGTCCTCGGTCACGACCGCAAACGGCGACGCGAACCGCTCCAGCACCCGGCTGTTGGCGACCGCAAGCGCGCGCGCCCAATCGGTTCGCCCCTCCGCTGGCGTTCCCGGCGGGCCAGACGCCGGGGCCGGCCCGTTCGAGGCGCCGTTGGGCATCGGCCGCGAGGGAACCCGCATCGGCGGGCTTGGCCCGACCCGCCGCACGAAGATGCGGTGCTGCTTGTCGAGCGGCGCGAACAGCGCCTCGTGCCGCGCGATGGTTTCGGCGCTGCCGAGCAGCAGCACGCCGCCGGGCAGCAGCGCGTAGTGGAAGGCCGGGATGACGGTCGCCTGCAGGTCGCCGTCCATGTAGATCAGCAGGTTGCGGCAGGATACCAGGTCCATGCGGGAGAACGGCGGGTCCCGCACCAGGCTGTGCGCCGAGAAAGTGCAAAGGTCGCGGATGTCCTTGCTGACCATGTAGCTGTTGCCGGCGCGGCTGAAGAAGCGCTGCCGCCGCTCCGGCGACAGGCCGTCCAGCAGGGTGCCCGGGTAGCGCCCGGCGCGTGCGGTGCCGATGGCGGGCTCGTCGATGTCGGTGGCGAACACCTGCACCTTGGGCGGGTCCGTCAAGCCGTCCATGTGCTCGCGCAGCAGCATGGCAAGCGAGTAGGCCTCCTCGCCCGTGGCGCAGCCGGGCACCCAGACCCGGACGGTGTCCCGGGCGCCCTTGCCCTCGAACAGCCGGGGCACGACAAGCTGCTGCACCGTCTCGAACGCGTCGGCGTCGCGGAAGAACGTCGTCACCCCGATCAGCAGGTCGCGGAACAGCAGCGCCGCTTCTCCCCGGTCCTCCTCCAGCCAGATGACGTAGTCGGGCAGCGCCGTGACGCCCAGCACCTGCATCCGGCGATGCACCCGGCGCAGGAACGTCTTGTCCCTGTACTGGCTGAAATCGTGCCCGAGCCGCGCCCGCAGGATCTCGCAGATGGCGAGCCGTGCCGGGTCGGTCTGCGAGGCCGCGTCGGCGTCCTCGGCCTGCGCGTCCCGGCTGGCCCTCGCGGCCAGCAGCACCCGCGGCATGTCCTGCACGGAGACGATCAGGTCCACGGCGCCGGTGGCGATCGCGCTGTTGGGCATGCCCTCGTGCTGCGGCGGGGTGCCGTCGCTGCCCTGGGCCAGAGTGAGGCCGCCGCGCGCCTTGATCGCTTTGAGGCCGAGCGCCCCGTCATGGCCGGTGCCGGACAGCACGATGCCGATGGCATCCTCGCCAAGGTCCCAGGCCAGGCTGTCGAAGAACTCGTCGATTGGCGTCGCCTCGCGCGGGACGTCGGGCGCCAAGGGCCGCAGGTGGAGCCGGCCCTGCCCAAGGGTGGCGACGTGGCCGGGCGGGATGACGTGAACCTGGTTCGGCGCGACCTGGTCCCCGTCCGCCGCTTCCGACACCGGCATGGCGGTCCAGCGGGCGATGATGTCGGCCAGCATGCTCTTGTGGTTGGCGGACAGGTGCAGGACGACGACGAAGCCCATGCCGCTGTCGGCCGGCATGCTCCCGAAGAACAGCCGGAACGCCTCGATGCCGCCAGCCGATGCGCCGATCGCCACGACCTGCATGGGTCAGCCCTGGGCCGGGTTTGCGGAAGCGCTGTCCTGGCCCTGCCCGCCTGGCGGCTCGGCCGGCGCGTCCCGACGCCGCTCGTCGTCCTCCAGCAGACGCAAGGCCGCGCGCACCACCTCGCTCGCGTTGCCGAAGCGCCCGGAGGCGACACGCCCGATGATGAACGCCTCGTTCTCCGGGGTGAGTGACACGTTGCGCGTCTTGACGTTCAGGGCCATGGGACATACGGCAAGCTGCGACGTTGATTGTCAATGCTTGCTGACAATCGCTGCTCCAAAACAGATGGCTGCTGCTGCGCTGCAGGCGGGCTCTGCGTTCAGGGAAGGATGAGCAGGAACACCCCCTAAATGCTCCGCTGGACGCCGGCTCGGCCGACTCCGCGGTAAACGGTCGAACGCCCCAGGCCGGGCTGCCGAGCCGCGGCGCTTGGCGACAATCCGGCGGCGATGCCGTCCTTGGTGCGTTCGGCGATCAACCGCCGCTCGAGGTGCGCGATGGCGCCGAACACGTGGAAAATCAGCGGCCGGCGATCTCCCAGGCGACGAAGCGTTCGAGGTCGCGCATGGTTCAGCCGCGCTTCCCGGGTGGAGTCGAAGTCGGCACGCTCCTCCAGGTCGCTGAATGTCGTCTCCGGTAGCAGGTGAACCGCGCCCATCTGGGTGCCGATCAGGCGCTCGATGTGCCCGCTGTAGTGCGGGGTACCCGGCTTGCGCCAGATCGTCTTGATGCCCGCGTCGCGACAGGCCCGCACGAAGGCGCGGCTGCGGAAATCGGTGCCGTTGTCGGCGCGCAGCGCCCCAGGCAGGCCGGCAATCGGCCAGGCCGCGTCGATGCCGCGCTCCTGCAGCCAAGCGGCCTTGTCGTAAACAGCGTGCAGCAGGCAAAAGCTGATGGACAAGCGCGAGGGCGCATCCATGCTGAGATGGAAGCCCGTCACCATGCGGGTGGACACATCCATGGCGAGCTTGAGCCAGGGCCGCCCGCGCTACGCCCCGCTCTCGTCGCCAAGAACAATCACATCCACCTTGGTGCGGTCGATCTGCACGACCTCAAGCGGAGTCGCGGCCGTGTAGCTGCCCGGCGCGGCCTCGATCGCCTTCAGCACGGCCAACTCGCCGCGCCGCTTGGCCCTGGTTCGCAGATCGACCTCAAGCACACGCTGCTTGATCGTGCGCCAGTTCGGTGGCGGCAGATCCTGCGCAAAACCAGGCACCAACCTCAGCCGCCGGCTTCAGGCCCGGCCCACGCCCACCTGCCGGCACATGGAAAGCAGCGGGCACGTCGGGCACTTTGGCCGCGGTCCGGTGCAGACGTGCTTGCCAAAGGGCACCAGACGCTCGTTGATCTCGATCCAGTATTGTTGCGGCAACCTACTGGCGAGGGCGGCCATGCTGCGCTCGGGCGTGGGCTCGGCGACATAGCCCCAGCGGTTGGTGATCCGGTGGACGTGGATATCGACGCAGATGGCGGGCTTGTTGAAGCCGACCGTCAAGGTGAGCGCTGCCACCTTTGGACCGACGCCGCGAAACGCGGTCAGGCCCTCCAGCGTATCCGGGACCTTGCCGCCGTAGCGCTCAACGATGGTGCGGGAGAGCGCAAGGATGTCGCGCGCCTTCGGTTCAGGGAATGTGGCCCCGCGGAGCAGGGCGACCAGTTCAGCTTCATCCAGCGCTGCCACGGCCGCGGGAGTGCGGGCGCGGGCGAAAAGCCGGTGGCATACAGGGACCGTGGCCTCATCCAAGGTACGGGTGCTGATCAGGCTGGCAACGAGCTGTTCGTAAGGGGTGTCGTAGCCCTCATCCCGGAGCTGGAACATCGCCGCCTTTGGCAAGCAAGCACAGACGGCGCGCAAGCGGCGGAAGACCTCATGAATGTCGAAGGGTTCCTTGCTCCCGGCTGCGGTGTCGCCGGGCAAAGAGGTGGGGTCGTCAGCCAAACCGAGCCTTCCTATTGTTGCTTGGGTTGGACCCATAAGCGCCGGACACGGCGCGGGTTGCGGCCTGCCGGTTGGTCGCCTCGATGATGTCGAACGTCGGATGCGGCACCGTTATGCGGCAATGGCTGCCGTGCGTTGCCACAAGCTCCCATCAAGCCGCCGTCAACGCCCGATCGCTATCAGAAATACCGCTTGCAGGCGACTGCCTTACTGTAGGGCATGCTCGCAAAGATCACATCCAAGAACCAGCTCACCCTGCCCAAGCAAGTGGTCGACGCGCTCGGCAAGCCCTCGTATTTTGAGGTCGAAGTGGACGGTGACCGCCTGGTCTTGACCCCTTCGCGCCTGGGATCAGCCAGTGCAGTGCGTCGCAAGCTGCAGGCGCTTGGTCTTCAGGACAGCGACGTGACGGACGCGGTAGCCTGAGCGCGAAAAAACAAATGAAGCGCTGATCGGCCAACGCAATCCGCGCCGTCTTCGATACCAATGTCGTCATTTCCGCGCTCGTCTTCGGACGCCGCCTCGCTTGGCTGCGCAACGCGTGGGCAAGCGGCCTGCTCGTGCCGGTCGTCTGTAAACAAACCGCCGCCGAACTGCTTCGTGTTTTAACCTATCCCAAATTCCGGCTTACCGCCGCGGACCGAGCCGCCCTGCTGGAAGACTACCTGCCCTACGCCGAAATTCTTGAAATACCCGAGCCGATGCCGGACATTCCCATGCAATGCCGGAATCGCGACGATGTCGTGTTCCTCGTTTTGGCGATCGTCGCCCATACACGCCTGACCAGCGGAGACGCCGACCTCTCGATCTTGAAGGCGTCGGCGCCGATCGAAGTGCTGTCCGCTGCCGAACTATGGACGCTGATCTCAAGCTAGGCCGCCACCCCCACCTGCATCTCCCCCAAATAAGCGTGCCGGATGTCCTCGTTCCGTCGCAGCTCCTCGGCCGTCCCGGACAGCACCACCACCCCGGTCTGCAGCACATAGGCCCGGTGCGCGATCTGCAGCGCCATGGCGGCGTTCTGCTCCACCATGAAGATCGTCGTGCCCTGGCGGTTGATCGCCTGGATGATGTCGAACACCTGCTCGACATAGAGCGGCGACAGCCCCATCGACGGCTCGTCCATGCAGATCAGCCTTGGCCGTCCCATCAGCGCCCGGCCGATCGCCACCATCTGCTGCTCACCGCCCGACAGCGTGCCGGCGAGCTGATTGCGGCGCTCCTTTACCCGGGGAAACAGGCCATACACCCGCTCCAGATCATCATTGAACCCGGCACCGCGCGGCTGAGTGTAGGCGCCCATCTCCAGATTCTCGAACACCGTCATGCGCGGGAACAGGCGCCTCGCCTCCAGCACCGGGGCAATGCCGCGACGCACCCGGACGCTGGTGGATAGCCGCTCGATCGGCTGGCCCTCGAACAGCACCGATCCCGTCGTCGGACGCACGACGCCCATGATGGTCTTCATCGTCGTCGACTTGCCACAGGCATTGCCGCCCAGCAGCGAGACGATCTCGCCGGCCTCGATCGTGTAGTTCACGTCCTTCAGCACATGCAGGTCGCCGTAATGCGTGTTCACGTCGCGGAACTGCAGCAGTGGCCCAGGTTTTGGGGAAAGGGGATCAGGCGACACGGTCGGCCTCCATCACAGCGGCCCGGGCGGCACGGCCCAGATAGGCCGTCAGCACCTGCTCGTTGCGCCGGATTTCCTCCGGCCGGCCCTCGGCGATCTTGACCCCGTGATCCAGCACCACAACCGTGTCGGCCAGCGTCGTCACCACATCCAGCTTGTGCTCGATGATCAGGATCGTCAGCCCCATCGCGTGCAGCGACTTGATCTGCTCGGCCAGTTCCAGCGTCTCGGCCGGGTTCATGCCGGCGGTGGGCTCATCCAGCAGCAGGATTTGCGGCCGCGACGCCAGCGCCCGGGCGATCTCCACCCGGCGGCGGTTCGCATAGGACAGCCCGCTCACCACCTGGCCGATACGCGGCGCCAGCCGGTTGCCGAACATCGCAATCAGGTCCAGCACCGAAGTCTCCGCCGCCCGCTCCTCTGCCCGGTTGCCCGGCGTGTGCAATACGGACGCCACAGCCCCGCTGCGCAGGCGCGCGTGCCGGCCGACCATGACGTTCTCCAGCACCGTCAGATTGGGGAACAGCCGGATATTCTGAAACGTGCGCGCCACCCCGCGCGCCAGCACCTCATGCGGCGCCAGGCCCAGCAGCTCCTGTCCGCGGAATATGATGGACCCGGAATGCGCCGGCACCAGCCCGGTGATCACGTTGAACAGCGTCGATTTGCCCGAGCCGTTCGGCCCGATCACCGCCACCACGCCGCCGGCGGGCACGCTGATATCGATATTGTCGAGCGCCACCAGGCCGCCGAACCGCACCGAGACGCCGCGTATGTCCAGCGCGCCCTCGCCGGGCTCCCAGCGCGGGATGCGGTCCAGATGCAGGAAGCCGCCGCGCGTCACCTCGGCGTGCTGGGCGGCGAAGTTGAGCGGCGGCGTCTTACGGGTCGCGGGGATCAGCCCGTTGCGCCGGTAGAGCATCATGCCGATCAGGATCAGGCCGAAGAACAGCTGCGTCCATTGCACGAGGTCGATGCCGATCAGCAACTGGCTGCCTATCAGCTCGCCCAGGTCGTGCAGCCATCCCGTGACCTGCGGCAGGAACCAGGTCTGCATGAGCTGCAGCAGCACCGCGCCGACCACGACGCCCCATACGCTGCCCATGCCGCCCAGCACGACCATGACCAGCAGCATGGACGATACGTTGAAATTGAACATCTCCGGCGTCGCGGTCTGCAGCTTGGCGACGAAGAACACGCCCGTCATGCCGGCGAAGGCGGCGCCGATGGCGAAGGCCAGCAGCTTGAAGCGGACCGGGTTCACGCCCATCGCATTGGCGGCGGTCTCGTCCTCGCGGATTGCCATCCAGGCCCGTCCGACCCGGCTATCGCGCAGCCGCGTCGATAGGAAGATCAGCAAGGCGACCAGGCCAAGGCCTACGTAGTAGTATGGCGTCGAGTCCACGCCGAAGCTTTGGCCAAACAGCCGGGGCGCCTGGATGCCGTTCAGCCCGGCGGCGCCGTTGGTCACGCCGTCCATGTTGCGCGCGACGATCGGCACGATCTCGCCGAAACCCAGCGTTACGATGGCAAGATAGTCGCCGCGCAGCCGCAGCGTCGGCGCGCCGAAGCACACGCCGAACGCCGCGCTGACAATCGCCGCGGTCGGCAGCGCCAGCCAGAACGACAGGGTGAAGTGGACGAGGTCGGGGCCGCCCTGGTTCATCTTCTCGACCAGGCCCAGGAACGCCAGCGGCGCCCAGGCTTCGCTCCAGGCGGGCATCACCTGGAAACTGGTGAAGATGCCGTAATAATAGGCACCGATGGCGAAGAACGCGGCGTAGCCGAGGTCGAGCAGCCCAGCGAACCCCACGACGACGTTGAGGCCGAGCGCCAGGGTCGCATACGACATGGCGTTGGCGATGCTGTCGATCGTCGCGTCGTCGTCATACACCAGCGGAAACAGCAGTAAAACCAGGCTGAGCGCGAACAGACCCAGCGCCCGCCGCCGCTCCAGCGTCAGGCTGAGCAGCGGGCGAGAAACGTACGCGAGTGCGGCCGAGACCATGCGCAGAGTTCCCTCAGGATTTGTTGGGGGCCAGGCGGCCCATCAGCCCCGCCGGGCGTATGATCAGCACCAACACCAACAGGCCGAAGATGATGACGTCGGTCCAGGCGGTGCCGACGGTCTGGCCGCTGACCGCCTCGATCAGCCCGATCACCACGCCGCCCAGCATGGCGCCCGGCACGTTTCCGATGCCGCCCAGCACCGCGGCGGTGAAGGCGCGCAGCCCGGCGGCGAAGCCGATATCGACCTTGGCCAGGTTGTAATACAGCCCGAAGATCATGCCGCACGCGCCGGCCAGCGCCGAGCCGAGGAAGAACGCGGTCATCACCACGCGGTCCACCTCGACGCCCATCATGCGCGCCGCCTCCGGGTCCTGGGCGGTCGCGCGCATCGCCTTGCCGAGCCGGGTGTACTGGACGAAGTAGGTCAGCCCGGCCATCAGCGCCAAGGCGACGACCCAGATCAGCACCTCGCGCAGGCGCAACACCGCGCCGCCGATATGCCAGACGACGGGCGGCAGCGGGTTGGGAAAGTTCTTCGCGTCCGACCCGAGCGTCAGCAGCACGACGTTGAACAGCACATAGGAGACGCCGATCGTGGTGATCATCGCCGCTGGGCCCTTCACGCCGCGTAACGGGCGCAGCAGGAAACGCTCGATCCCCACACCGATGACGCCGCAGACCAGCATCGCGACGGCAAACGCCACCAGCAGCGTGCCGACCAACGGAAACCCGGTCAGGATTGTTTCCTGGCCGACCAGCCCAAACGCCTGCAGCGTCAGCATGGCGACCATCGCGCCAACCATGAACACGTTGAAATGCGCGAAGTTGATGAGCTCGGCGATGCCGTAAACCAAGGTGAAGCCGAGCGCCAGGAGCGAGTACATCGCCCCCAGGCTCAGCCCATTGATCACCTGCTGCAGCAGCAGGTCGGCGGAGGTCACGCCTCACACCATCGGAGCGACGCCGACGTATTTATACTGAGCGTCTGGATCCTCGAGCGGCTTCGCGCCATCCTTGCGGATTTGAAACACGCTGATGATCTTGTTGCGCAGGTCGCCGTACTCGTCGAACTCGATCGGACCCAGCATGCTGTTCGGCAGCTTCACCTGCTGGATTGCGTCCCGCACGGCGTCCCGGGTCACCGGCTTGCCGGACGCAGCAATCTTCTTCACCGCCGTGATGATCACCTCTGCGCCGGTGTAGCAGGTGATGGTGTAGTCATCCGGACGCTGCTTGAACCGGGCGAAGTAGCGGTCGCTGAACTTGGCCGCGATCGGGTCCTCGGTGACGTGCGGCGACGCGACGGTCGCATACCAGCCCTCGACCGCGGGAAACCCGGCGCCCTTCAGCAGGTCGGCGCTTTGCATACCGTCGCCGCCTGCCTTGATGACGTCCGGGATGATCTCATAGGATTGCTTTGCCAACTTGACGCCGGCCTGGCTGACGCCGCCGTAGTAGAGGGCCTGTGGACCCATTGACTTGATCTTGGTCAGGATCGGGGCGTAGTCGGCGGCCTTGGGGTCCAGCCGGTCGCGACCGAGTATTTTGATGCCTTTTTTCTCTGCCTGCGCCTGGAATGCATCGGCCAAACCAACGCCGTAGGCCCCGGAATTGTCCAGGATGAAGATCGTTTTCACCTTCAGCGTGTCGGCCATGTAGTTGGCCATGTTCGGACCCTGATACGCGTCGGTCGCCACGGTTCGGAAATAGATCGCCTTGCCGGCGGGCCGGTATTGCTGGGCGAACTTCGGATCGGTCAGGTCTGGATTGGTCGAGGCCGGCGTGATGATCGCGAGGTTGCCCTGGCTCAGGATCGGCGCCATCGCCTTGCCCGCGCCGGACATCTGCGGTCCCAGGGCGGCTACGAAGGCTTTATCGGACACCATCGTGCGCGCGTTCGTCGCGGCCTGCGCCGGGTCGTATTGCCCGGCCGTCGCCGTGGCGTCATCAAGCTTCACGAGCTGGAACACGTAGCCGGGCACGGTCTTGGCGGCGTTGGCCTCCTCGAACGCGATGACCGCGCCGTTGCCGATCCGGGTGGCATTCTCAGCGTCCGCACCCGTGAAGGATAGGTTGACGCCAATCTTGATCGTTTTATCGGCGGCATTGGCGCTTTGCAGGCTTAAAAATGAGACTGCTATCGCGCCAGTCGTGGTCTTGATCGCCGAGCGACGTGAAATCATACCAGTAACCTCCCTTGCCATGCCTTATAGGCGCCGCCGACAGCGACACCCGCACTAGGCCACGATGTGCACACTATATGCAAGGAAAGGGCCACGGCTGTCGTTTGATAGCCCTGGTCAATTCACGGTTGATTTGGTTCGCTGTACTATATCGCGCTTTCAGCGGCTACGAGGCACATGGGTCCGCATGGCCCGGCGATGGCGCACCGGCTCTGCCGTGACAGGCGTTGAAGGAACCGCCGCGAATGATTGCCGCAGCTGCTCACCGGCAAAGGCCGCTGCCGCCTTGCCCTCGGGCACCACGGCCCCAGTGCCGAAGAACTCGTGTGTGACACCGGGATAAAGCCGGGTTTCCGTGGGCACGCCGGCGGCCTTGAGATGCTCGCCCAGCAGCTCGCCGCCCGATCGCAGCGGATCGATCTGCGCCAGCACGATCGTGGTCGGCGGCATGCCCTGCAAATTGGCGACGCTCAAAAGGTTCAGCCGCGTATCCATCGCATCCTCGGGACCGCGGCCATAATACTTGATGAACCACTCCAGGGCCGCCTGGCTGAGCGGCTTGGCACGCGCGTTCTCCTGCACGCTTGGCAACGTGAGGTCGGTGCTGGCGACGGGATAGACCAGCAGCTCGTGCACCGGCATCGGCAGTTTCTGGTCCCGCGCCGCCAATGCCACGTTGAACGCCAGGTTGCCGCCGGCGCTCTCGCCCGCAACGGCGATGCGCCGCGGGTCGCCGCCGAGCGGCTCCGCATGCTGCAGAACAAAGCGGTAGGCGGCGATGGCGTCGTCATGTGCGGCGGGGAAGCGGTCCTCTGGCCCCTTCCGGTATTCGACCGAGACCACGATCGCGTTGGCGCCGTTCGCCAGCGCCCGGGCCGAGCTGTCATAGGTGTCGATCGTCGCAATCACCCAGCCGCCGCCATGGAAATACAGGATCACCGGCAACGGCCCGGTCGCCACGGCCGCCGGACGATATACCCGCGCCGCCAGCAGGCCGGCAGCGCCCTGAACCTGGATATCCTGCACCATCGCTGTCATCGGCGCGGTGCTCATGCTGCGCTGCTGCTCCACCTTGAGGACGGCGTCGGCAATCGATGGATTGGTGCGCGCTTGGGCGGGGGTGAGCTCCGCGATCGGCTTGGCGCCGAGGTCCGCCTGCGCCGTCAGCACCGCCAGCATGTCCGCGGTCGGCTTATACGGCGTGTCACCCTGCGGCCGCGCTGCGCAGCCGGCGAGTGCCAAAGCGGTCAGAGCTGCTACACCGGTGGAGCGAAGTATTTGGCGCATGAGAACCTTGATCGTTCTTGATCTGTGAAGAGCCACGCAGGTGCCGCGCCCGCCGTCTCACTAAAAGGTATGTCGCTCATCCAGGCGGTTCGAACGTAGCATCTCGCGAATGGTTGCCGTGCCCTGGCCCGGCCATTGTCTGCCGGTCTCCCTGCGATACACTGCTCAGGCGCGGGTAAACAGCGCGGGGGACGACGAATGGACAAAGGGCTGCGCAAGGGCCTGACGAGCTACGGCGACGCCGGGTTCTCGCTGTTTTTGCGCAAGGCGTTCATCAAGGCGATGGGCTACTCCGACGACGCGCTTGACCGTCCGATCGTCGGCATCACCAATACGCTCAGCGACTATAACCCATGTCACGGCAACGCGGGCGTGCTGATCGAGGCGGCGAAGCGCGGCGTCATGCTGGCCGGCGCCATGCCGATGGTGTTCCCGACCATCTCGATCCATGAGAGCTTCGCCCACCCGACCTCGATGTTCCTGCGCAACCTGATGGCGATGGATACCGAGGAGATGATCCGCGCCCAGCCGATGGACGCGGTCATCGTGATCGGCGGCTGCGACAAGACCCTGCCGGCGCAGATCATGGCGGCAACCAGCGTCGATCTGCCGACCGTCGTCGTCCCGGTGGGACCGATGGTCGTCGGCCACCACAAAGGCGAGGTGCTCGGCGCCTGCACCGACTGCCGCCGGCTTTGGAGCGCCCACCGCGCCGGCACGATCGACGCGGCCGAGATCGAGGTGATCGAGGGCCGGCTCGCCCCGTCCGTCGGCACCTGCATGGTGATGGGCACCGCGAGCACGATGGCCTGCATGACCGAAGCGCTTGGCCTGGCGTTGCCGATGGCCGCCACCATCCCCGCCCCGCATGCCGAGCGCGTGCGCCTCGCCGAAGCGAGCGGGAAGCGTGCCGCCGAGATGGCCGTGAGCGGCGGCCCGCGCCCGAGCGAGCTGCTGACGCCGGCGGCATTCCGCAACGCGCAGGTGGTGTTGCAGGCGATCGGCGGCTCGACCAACGGCCTGATCCACCTGACGGCCATGGCCAACCGCACGCCGCACCGGATCGACCTCGACGGTTTCGACGCGCTCGGCCGCGAGGTGCCGGTCCTCGTGGATCTGAAGCCGTCGGGCGACCACTATATGGAGCATTTCCACCACGCCGGCGGGATGCCGCGGCTGCTGGCGGAGCTGGGCACCCTGATTGACCTGGACGCGCCGACCGTCGCGGGCGGAACGCTGCGCGACGTGGTGGCGGCGGCAGAACAGGTGCCGGGGCAGACGGTCATCCGCCCGAGGCACGACCCGATCAAGGATGTGGGCGCCATGGCGGTGCTGCGCGGCAACCTCGCGCCGCGTGGCGCTGTCATCAAGCACTCGGCCGCGACGCCGGGCCTGCTGCAGCATACCGGGCGGGCGGTAGTATTCGACTCCATCCCCGACATGGCGGCACGGATCGACGACCCGGCGCTCGATGTCGGCCCGGACGACGTGCTGGTGCTGCGCAACGCGGGTCCGAAAGGCGCGCCGGGGATGCCAGAGGCCGGCTATTTGCCGATTCCAAAGCAGCTTGGCCGGCAGGGCGTGAAGGACATGGTGCGCATCTCGGACGCCCGCATGAGCGGCACCGCCTTCGGCACCATCGTGCTGCATATCACGCCGGAGTCAGCCGTGGGCGGGCCATTGGCGCTGGTGCGGTCAGGCGACCTGATCCGGCTCGATGTCGCCGGGCGGCGAATTGACCTGCTGGTGGACAACGAGGAGATGGCCCGGCGTCAGGCTCTGCTAGCAGCGTCCTCACGGCCAGAATGGGCGCGTCGCGGGTATGCGCATTTATTTTACGACACGGTGCTGCAGGCGGACGAGGGCTGCGACTTTGACTTTATGGGGCGGTCGCAAGAAGTCTAAAAGTCGGACGCTACCGCCTAGGGCTGCCAATACTAAGCTACTGGTATTCCAGCGCAAGCTGATCGCAGGCGGCCTTCGTACCCCCACACTGGATGGCCGTTTTGATGCTCACTCTACCGTCTGCTTCTACGACGACATATCGCTTGATCGCGGACGGATTAGCCGGATGCCCCGACGGTGAAAAATACCACACCGTGCGATTTACATGATCCATCGCAGCGAGCCAACCGGAGCGCTTTTCAAAGGTCACATCATGACGGGACCGTAAGCGTTGCAGCGCCATCTCGGGAGATGCAAAGCCGGTGGTGCTCCCGGGCGCCTCCGGGATAATCCGAGGACCGACCTGAGCCGCACAAATACCTGGCATCAGGACCGAGGCGCATGCCATCCGGATCAGGCGCATCATGCTCAGTCCTTGGGTTGGCCGTATTGCTGGCCAAGGAGCGATATCACATCCGACAAATTGTTACGATGCGGAACATACGTGACCGAGGCTTAGTCGGCATGGATTGCGCTGCTATTTCCCTTTCAAACCTCAACCTACATCGTCGCACCCAGCACCCAAGGCGCGAACTCCGCCCCGCCGGCGTCGAACATCTCGCTCTTGGTGCGCTCGCCGCTCGCAGTTCGGATCATTATTTCGAAAATCCGCTGGCCGCATTCCTGCACCGTCTCGTCGCCGTCCAGGATCGTGCCGCAGTTGATGTCCATGTCGTCTTCCATGCGCTGGAACATCGGCGTGTTGGTCGCGAGCTTGATCGACGGCGACGGCTTGCAGCCAAAGACGCTGCCGCGGCCGGTGGTGAAGCACACGAGGTTCGCGCCGCCCGCCACCTGCCCCGTCGCCGCGACCGGGTCATAGCCCGGCGTGTCCATGAACACGAAGCCGCGCGCCGTCACCGGCTCGGCATAGCGCACGACGTCCACGAGGTTGGTGGTGCCGGCCTTGGCCATGGCGCCCAGCGACTTTTCGAGAATGGTTGTCAGCCCGCCTGCTTTGTTGCCGGGGCTAGGGTTTGCGTTCATCTCCGCCCCTTCCCGCGCCGTGTAGTCCTCCCACCAGCGCATCAGGCCGACCAGCTTCTCTCCCACTTCCTGGCTCACGGCGCGGCGGGTCAGCAGGTGTTCGGCGCCGTAGGTTTCCGGCGTTTCCGAAAGGATGACCGTGCCGCCGTGCCGCACCAGCAGGTCGGACGCCGCACCGAGCGCCGGGTTGGCGGAGACACCGGAATAGCCGTCGGAGCCGCCGCACTGCAGCGCAACCACCAGCTCGCTCAGCGGCACCGGCTCGCGATGCACCTCATTGCTCTCGGCCAACACCTCATGCACGAAGGCGACCGCGGCCTCGACCGTCTTACGGGTGCCGCCCATCGTCTGGATGTCCATGTTGCGCACCCGGCCCGCCAAGCGCTGCTCTTCCAGCAACCCGGCGATCTGGTTCACCTCGCAGCCGAGGCCGAGCACCACGACATGGCTGAAATTCACATGCCGCGCATAGCCGGCGAGCGTGCGGCGCAGCAGGCGCAGCGGCTCCCCATCGGTCATGCCGCAGCCCGTCTTATGCGTCAGCGCCACGACGCCATCCACATTCGGGTAATCGGCCAGCGGATCATGCCCGGTGAACGGGTTGCGCTTGAACACGTCCGCTACCAGCCCGGCCACGTGGGCGCTGCAATTCACCGAGGTCAGGATGCCGATGTAGTTCCGCGTCGCGACTCGGCCGTCCGGACGCCTTATTCCGGAAAATGTCAGCCGCTCGTTCGCCATCGCGGTGGGCCTGGCGTCCTGCGTGTAGGCGTAGTCCTTGGCAAAATCGCCCATGCCGCAGTTATGCACGTGCACGTGGGCGCCGGGCGCGATCGGCCGGGTGGCGAAGCCGATGATCTGGCCGTAGCGATGGATCGCCTCGCCCTCGGCCAGCGCGCGCACCGCGACCTTATGCCCGGCCGGGATGCGTTCGACGGCAACGACGTCCGGCGCCACCGGCGCACCCGGCAGTAGCGTGGCGCGGGCGATCACCACGCCGTCGTCGGGATGCAGGCGTATGATCGGAGTTGGCATGATGGTCTTCCTCTAACCCTTGCGTGTGGCCTGCACAGCCGCCCGGGCAGCGCCGAGCAGTAGGCCGCTGTCGTTCGCGATCGTCACCAAACTAAAACCCATCGCGATCATCCGGGCGGCGTAGGCCGGGGTCAGGCAGTGGATGCAGGCGCGCAGGTCGCGCCGCTTGGTCTCGCGGATGATGCGTTCGTAGATCGCCATGATCTGCGGCTCCTCGCGGTCGAGGACCGGCGGCAGGCCCATGGAGAAGCCGAGGTCGCTCGGCCCGATATAGACCGCGTCGATGCCGGGCACCTCGAGAATGGATTCCAGATTGTCCACGGCCTCCTGGGTCTCAACCATAGGAATGCACAGGATTTCGGCGTTGGCGGTGGATTGGTATGTGGTGCCGACGCCGTAGATGCCGGCGCGGATCGGCCCGTTGCTGCGCTTGCCGGCGGGAGGGTAGCGGCAATAGGACACGAAGGCCTCGGCCTCCGCCCGGGTGTTGACCATCGGGCAGATCACCCCGTAGGCGCCGGCGTCCAGCACCTTGCCGACGATGCCGGGCTCGTTCCACGGCACCCGCACCATCGGCAGCACAGGGTGGACCTGCATGGCCTGGAAGCACGCGACCATCGACATGTAGTCCTGCACGCCGTGTTGCAGATCGACGGTGACGCTGTCCCAGCCGGCCTGCGCCATCACCTCGGCCGAGAACCCGTTGGGGATGGCGAGCCAGCCATTGACGACCGCTTTGCCGTCCTGCCACGCCTGCTTCACCTTATTGGCCATCCCGCGCCCTCCCAGCAAATTATTGAGGCGTCTAGGCTAGGCTCGGGTCCAAATACCGTCAATTCGCCAGACGCATAACAGCATCCAGCAGCACTTGCGCGCCCTGGGCCAAGTGCTCCGGCGCGGTGTATTCGGCGGGGTTGTGGGTGATGCCGCCACGGCTCGGCACGAACAGCATGGCGCTGGGGCACAGGCCAGCGATCAGCACGCTGTCATGCCCAGCCGAGGCCACCATGTCGCGCACCGGAAGCTGCCGCGCCGCCGCAACCTCACGCAACAACGCGCCGAGGCCCGGGTCGAACCGCGCAGGCCCGAAGCTCGCAAAAGCGTCGATCTCCAACTGCACGCCGCGGCGGGCCGCGATGGCGGTCCAGGCGACGCGGGCGGCGGCCTCCATTGCGGCGACGCGCGCCGGGTCCTCATGCCGGACGTCGCAGTGCAGGCGGGTGTGGCTGGGCACCGCGCCGCGGGCATTGGGCGTGTTGCCGATCCAGGCGGCGGAGCTGCGGCCGCCGGGCTCGCCGTGTAGGCCGATCTGCTCGGTGGCGAGGATCATCTCGGCGGCGGCGGCCAGGCTGTCACGGCGGCGATCCATCGTAGTAGCGCCGGCGTGGCTTGCCGCCCCAGTGATGGTCAGGTGAAAGTACCGTGCCTGGACCGTGCCGGTCACGATACCGATCGCGGCGCCAGATTGCTCCAGCACCGGACCCTGCTCGATGTGCGGCTCGATCCAGGCGGTCCAGTCGCGGGGCCCCGGCGTAAGAAAGCCGATCTGGAACGTCTCGCCCAGCGCCTCGGCCACAGTCTCCCCCGTGTCGTCCGCGGTCATCAGCGCGCGGTCGAGCGCGAGTTCCCCGGCATGGACCCGGCTGCCCATCATGGCGGGCGGGAAGCGGCTGCCCTCCTCGTTGGTCCAGACCACCAGCTCGAGCGGGGCGGCGGTCACCACCCCGGCGTCGTTCAGGGTGCGCAGGACCTCAAGCCCCGCCAGCACGCCGAATGCGCCGTCGAACCGCCCGCCGGTCGGCACCGTGTCCAGATGGCTGCCAAAGGCGATGGCGGGACGGTTCACCCGGCTGTCGCGGCGCAGGAAAAGATTGCCGATGCCGTCACGCTCCATCTTGAGCCCAAGCGGCTCGCACCAGGACAGCAGCAGGGCGCGGGCCTCGGCGTCGGCGGCCGAAAGCGCCGGGCGGTTGCTGCCGCCCTCCGGCGTGGCGCCGATAGCCGCCATGTCGAGGTGGGCCTGCCAGAGCCGGTCCTGGTTCACCGATAGGGTCATGGGCGCCTCGCCTGCTATTGCACCCAAGGTGACGCGGCCAACACCGTTGCGCTAGACTGTAAATGAAAGGATATCGTAATGGCTCGTCCCGTCGATGCCGTGATCGCCCAGGCCCGCGAGCTCCTCGGCGACCGCATGACCACCAATGCCGCGCTCCGTGAGCAGCACAGCCACGGCGAGGACAGCCAGCCGCGCACCCTGCCCGACGCCGTGGCCTTCGTGGAGCGGGGCAGCGAAGCCGCATTCGTGCTGGCGCTGTGTCACCAGCATGGCGTGCCGGTCGTGCCGTTCGGCGCCGGCACCAGCCTTGAGGGCCACGTGACCCCGGTCCGCGGCGGCGTCAGCCTCGATTTGTCGCGCATGAACCGCGTGCTGCAGGTGAACGCGGCCGACATGGACTGCCGCATCGAGGCCGGCGTCACCCGGCAGCAGCTGAACGAGCACCTGCGCGACCAGGGCCTGTTCTTTCCCGTCGATCCCGGCAGCGAGTGCAGCATCGGCGGCATGTGCGCCACCCGCGCCTCCGGCACTGCCGCCGTCCGTTACGGCACCATAAGGGAAAACGTGCTCAGCCTGCAGGTCGCGCTGCCCGACGGCCGGATGATCGAGACCGGCGGGCGCGTCCGCAAGTCCGCCACGGGCTATGACCTCACGCACCTCATGCTGGGATCGGAGGGGACGCTCGGGGTGATAACCGAAATCCAGCTCCGGCTGCACGGCATCCCGGAGGCGATGAGCGCCGCCATCTGCCAGTTCGACGACCTCGGAGCCGCGGTCGATAGCGTGATCGCCATCCTGCAGGCCGGCATCCCGATCGCCCGTATCGAGCTGCTGGACGACGTGCAGATGGGCGCCTGCATCGCGTATTCTAAGTTGACGGGCTACACGGCGCGCCCGACCCTGCTGCTGGAGTTCCACGGCACGCCAGCCGGCGTGACGGAGCAGGCGACGCTGGCCGAGGAGATCACCGCGGGCTTCGGCGCCAGCGGATTTCTGTGGGCGACCGACACCACCGAGCGCAACCGGCTATGGAAGGCGCGGCACGACGCTTACTGGGCGGCGCTCGCTCTGCGGCCGGGCCTGCGCGGGCTGGCGACCGACGCCATCGTGCCGATCTCGCGCCTGACGGAGCTGATCGTCGGGGCAAAACAGGACATCGCGGGATCTGGCCTAATGGCGCCGATCGTGGGCCATGTCGGCGACGGCAATTTCCACACCGTTATCCTGGTGCCGCCCGGCGATGAGGGGCTGGCGCAGGCCTGGGAGCTTGACCGGCGCATCGTGGGGCGGGCGCTGGCGCTCGGCGGCTCGTGCAGCGGGGAGCACGGCATCGGCATGGGCAAGCGCGAGTTTTTGGAGGCGGAGCACGGGGCCGAGGCGCTGGCGGTGATGCGCCAGATCAAGACGGCGCTGGACCCGCGCGGCATCATGAATCCGGGGAAGATGTTTTTGAATTGATGCGAAACGACCCGGGGTCCCTGGAGAAGCGCCTGGGCGACAAGCCGAGCATCCATCGCACCGCCTCCGTCCGCGCCACCAGCTTCGGCCGGTGGTGCGAGGTCGGCGCCCGCACCAAGGTCGCCGAGAGCAGCTTTGGCGATTATTCCTACGTCGTGAACGACAGCGACATCATCTACTCGACGATCGGAAAATTCTGCTCGATCGCCGCGCATACGCGGATCAACCCGGGCAACCATCCGCTTGATCGCGTCATGCTGAGCCATGTGGGATACCGAAGCAGCGCCTATGGCCTAGGACCCGACGATCCCAGTTTCTTCGAGTGGCGCCGCAGCAGCACAGTGACGCTCGGGCATGACGTGTGGATCGGCCACGGCGCCGTGGTGCTGCCGGGGGTGACGATCGGGACGGGCGCCGCGGTCGGTGCCGGCACGATCGTCACCAAGGACGTGCCGCCATTTGCAGTTGTTGTTGGTAATCCTGGCCGAGTGCTTCGGCTCCGCTTCGCCGACGCTTTGGTAGCCGATCTCATCCGGATCGCCTGGTGGAACTGGCCGCATGAACAGATCGGCGCGGCGATGCGGGATTTCCGCACGATGGGAGCGGAAGCGTTTTGTTCACGCTATGGCTGACGCTTGAGCGCTTCGCGACCCATCAGGAGGCTGTTGCCGGACGCGTTCCCAAAGCCTTCATAAACCGCAACAGATAGCCATCGGGGTCCTGGACAAGGAATTCCCGTTGGCCGCGCTCCTGGTCCCCCATGAGGTCGGGGACGAGATCGGCCCACCTATGCTCTGGGCCTCCGCCCGTGCCCGGCGCACTGGCTCGCGCTACCGGGTCGGTGATCGGCGGCGGGCGGTCAGCAACGTCTCAAGTCACGCGCCATCCGGAGCCACATCCCGGAAATACACCTCGACTGGACCCATCAGCTTCATCGTCATCGGTGCGCCGGTGCGGTCAACCGCTTTGCCGACGGCGAGGCGCACCCAGCCCTCGCTGACGCAGTACTCGTCCACGTTGGTTTTCTCCACACCCTTGAACCGCACGCCGACACCGCGCTCCAGCAGGGCCGCGTCGTAGAACGGGCTCTTGGGATGGGAGGCCAGTCGGTCGGGCGGGGTGTCGGTCATGCTTTGGGGTCCTTTGTCGCAGGAAAAGGCGCGGACTGTGTTGCAGATGTCGCCGCCGCGGCCTCCTCCGCTTCTATCTCCTGCCGTGCCCGTTCCCAAAATTCCAGGTCGCCACCCTCGGGCCGGCCGGCCTGCTCCCAAAGCAGGTAGGCACGGGTCCGGATCGGCTCCAACACGTCGTCACGCGCCATCATCACTCTCCTCACTCGAGATGTAGCGCCTGGAGAATGCAAGGGTTCAAACAACCGATGCCTCCGAGAGTACCATTCGCACCGCCATGTCGGCGTAATCGAGCCGTCGCAGCGCGCCACCCTCCTTGAACCAAACCGCGTGCACGTTCAACAGGGCGAGCAGGGACAGCGCCAAAGGCGTCGCGCGTCCGGCCGGCAAATGCGGCATCGCGGCCTGCAAGGCGGTGACGAAGCCGTGCAGCATCCAGCGCTGCATCATCCGCGCGTCGCCGTGCCGCGCCTTGGGCAGCGTCTGCGCGTGGGCCAGCACGGTCCGGTGCTCCGGCGTGGCCTGGGCGACCACCGTGGCGTAACCCCGCGCCATAGCGTGCAGACGCTGGAGCGGGGGCATGTCGTCGGGCGCCCCCTCCTCGACCTGACGCAGCAGGCGTTCCATGTGGCTGGCCACGACCTCCCAAAGCAGGGCGGTGCGGTTGTCGAAGTCAGTACCTCACCGCCGCTGTGCTAAGCCCGGCGTTGCGGCAGATGTTCGGGATGGTCGCCGCCTCGAGCCGGTCATCCATCAGCAGCAGCGCCGCACTTTGCCGCAATCGTTGCTTCTTGGCCTCATGGTCGTCCGGTCGCCTGCCCATCATGCCGCCCCCTCGCGAAGGCGGGTATTATAGGATTTTTGGTCCGCTCAACCTCAAGCGCTTTCACGCCGATGGCTAGCCTCAAGACACGCGATACC
This sequence comes from uncultured Alphaproteobacteria bacterium, assembly GCA_963850595.1. Lineage (GTDB taxonomy): Bacteria > Pseudomonadota > Alphaproteobacteria > Acetobacterales > Acetobacteraceae > CAHJXG01. The sequence goes on from CAWKLS010000002.1 coordinate 1,525,892, forward strand.
ACTCGCCCGATTGTCCAGGGTGGAACGTGAGCGCGAGACGTGCAAACCTTATTCAGTTGTGCTGCAATGCCGAGGAGCTATTTTACAGAGGTCTGGCCTCGGTTGAGCCGATGCCGTCCATGGCCACGGCGTTCATCTCGCCACAGCGTTCGTACCGCGAAAGTGACAACGATGCCCTACCGCCTCGTATCCTTGCTGGCGCTTGCCCTCACCGCCCTCAGCAATCCAGCCCTGGTCGGTCCAGCCCTGGCGCAGCCCGGCCCTGGAGGCCCGCCCGCCGTCGGCGTGGTGCAGGCACAGAAGCGCCCGGTGATCGAAACCAGCGAGTTCGTCGGCCGCATCCAGGCCATCAGCCGCGTGGACCTAGTCGCCCGCGTGACAGCATTCCTGCAGGAGCGCCGCTTCACCGAGGGCGCCGAGGTGCACACGGGCGACTTGCTGTATCGGCTGGAGCGCGCGCCGTTTGAGGCGCAGGTCGCTGGTCAGGCCGCCTCGGTCGCGCAGGCCAACGCGGTGCTGCAGGGCAGCAGCCTCACCTTGGGCCGGGCTGAGGCGTTGCTGAACACCCCGGCGGGCCAGCGCAGCCGGGTAGACGACGCGCAGTCCACCCAAAGGAGCCAAGCGGCGCAGCTCGCAAACGCCCAAGCGCAGCTGCGGCTGGCGCAGGTCAATCTTGACTATACCGAGATCAAGGCGCCGATCGACGGCAAGATCAGCCGCACCACAGTCACCGAGGGCAACGTGGTCAGCCCGAGCTCCGGCACCTTGGCGACGATCGTGAGCCAGGATCCGATGTATGTGCTGTTCCCGATCTCGGTCCGTGCAGCGACCGATCTGCGGGACCGCTATGACGACAAGGGCGGGTTCAGCGCGGTGACGATCAAGCTGAAGCTGCCAAACGGCAAGTTGTATGATCAATCCGGTAAGCTCGACTACGTTGATCCGACAGTGGCACCCAACACCGACACCTTGACGCTGCGCGGGCGCATCCCGAACCCGCTGCGGGTCGAGTCAAAGCCCGGCGACCCCGGCGACCGGGAGCTGTCGGATGGGCAGTTCGTGACGGTGCTGCTGGAAGGCGTGCAGCCGGTCGAGCAGATCGCGATTCCCCGTGTCGCCGTGCTGTCGGATCAGCAGGGCAGCTACGTCTGGGTGGTGGGCGACGGCAACAAGGTGGAGCAGCGGCGCATCCAACTGGGCCAGAGCACCCCGGATACGGCGGTGATCTCGGCCGGATTGAAGGAGGGAGAGACGGTGGTGGTGGACGGTGTGCAGCGTGCGAAGCCAGGCATTGTAGTGAACCCGGCTCCGGCCAGCGTCGGCCCCACCGCGCCCGCGCAAGCACCGAGGAACTAGCGCCATGATCTCCGGCGTCTTCGTCGATCGCCCGCGGCTTGCGATCGTCATCGCGATCATCACGGTGATTGCCGGGCTGATTGCGATGACCGTGATCCCCGTCAGCCAGTTCCCGGACATCGTGCCGCCCCAGGTCCAGGTCATCACCCGCTATCCCGGCGCCTCGGCGGCGGTGGTCGAGGCGACGGTCGCGCAGCCGCTAGAGGCGCAGGTCAATGGCGCCGACCAGATGATCTATATGAAGTCCAACTCCGGCAATGACGGCAGCTATGGCCTTACGGTGTCATTCGCGCTCGGCACCAACCCGGACATCAACACCGTCAACGTCAACAACCGCGTGCAGGCGGCGCTGTCGCGGCTTCCCGCCGAGGTGCAGCGCAACGGCGTCACCGTGCAGAAGCGGTCCTCGGCCATCCTGGAGTTCCTGGCGTTCTCCAGCCAGGGCGCGAAGCAGGACCCGCTGTTCATTTCTAACTACGTGACGATCAACGTGCTCGACACGCTGTCCCGGGTGAGCGGCGTCGGCTCGGCCTCGCTGTTCGGGGCGCTCGACTACTCCATGCGCATCTGGTTCGATACCAACCGGCTCATCAGCCTGAACCTGGCGCCCAGCGACATCATCCTCGCGATCCAGCAGCAGAACGTGCAGGCGCCGGTGGGTCGCGTCGGTGCCCGGCCCACCAGCGACGATACGCAGTTCCAGATCAACCTGCAGACCAAGGGCCGGCTGACCACGCCTGAGGAGTTCGGCAACATCCTGGTCCGCGCGAACCCCGACGGCTCGGTGCTGCGGGTGCGCGACGTGGCGCGGGTCGAGCTCGGCGCCGCGACGCGGGACAGCGAGAGCCGGCTGAACGGCGACCCGGCGGTCACCCTCGGCATCTATCTGGCGCCAGGCGCCAACGCGGTAAAGACGGCCGGCCGGGTTCAGGCGGCGCTCGACAACCTGTCCAAGCGCTACCCCGAGGGCCTGAAATCGCAGGTGTTCTACAACAGCTCCACGTTCGTGTCAGATACGATCGATGAGGTGAAATCCACGCTGCTCGAGGCGTTTGCGCTGGTGGTGGTTGTGGTGTTCCTGTTCCTCGGCAACATCCGCGCGACCATCATCCCGACGATTGCGGTGCCGGTCAGCCTGGTCGGCACCTTCGCGGTATTGCTGGCACTCGGCTATTCGGCGAACACGGTATCGCTGCTGGCGTTGGTGCTGGCCATCGGCATCGTGGTGGATGACGCTATCGTCGTGGTGGAGAACGTCGAGCGCGTGCTGGAGGAGGAGCCGGACCTCTCGCCCAAGGAGGCGACGAAAAAGGCCATGGCGCAGATCACCGCGCCGATCATCGCCATCACCCTCGTGCTGCTGTCGGTGTTCGTGCCGATCGGGTTCATCCCCGGCATCTCCGGCACGCTGTTCCGGCAATTTGCGGTGACCATCAGCGTGGCGATGCTGATCTCCGCCATCAACGCATTGACGCTCTCGCCGGCGCTGTGCGGGGTGTTCCTGCGGCATGGCGGGCCGAAGCGCGGCATCATGGGGCGGATCGGCGGCGGCATCGATTGGGTGCGGGACGGCTATGCCGGCATCGTCGCGCGGCTGCTGCGGGTCGGCGTCGTCGCGGTGCTGCTGGTGCTGCTGTGCGGCGGCGGCATCTACGCTTTGAGCCTGCGCACGCCCACCGGGTTCCTGCCGGACGAGGACCAGGGCGCTTTCTTCGTCGCAGTGCAGCTGCCCGACGGCGCCAGCGTCACCCGGACCCGCGGCGTCGTGGAACGGGTGGAGGCGGTCGTCAAGGGCATCCCGCAGGTCCAAAATGTGCTGTCGATCGTCGGCTTCTCGCTGCTGGACAGCAGCAACCAGTCGAACGCCGCGTTCATGGTCATGCGCCTAAAGCCGTTCGCCGACCGCACGGCGACGGCGGACAAGGTGCAGACGCTGATCGGCAAGGTATTCGGCGGCGTGCAGCAAATCCGGTCGGCGACGATCTTCCCGTTCAACCTGCCGCCGATCATCGGGCTATCGACCGGCGGCGGCTTTGAATACCAGCTGCAGAACCTCGAGGGCCGGGAGCCGGCCGAGATGGGCAACGTGCTGAACGGCCTGCTCGCCTCGGCGAACCAGGACCCGAAGCTTGCCCGGGTATTCAGCACCTTCAGCGCGACGACGCCGAGCATCTACCTCGACATCGACCGCGATAAGGCGCAGGCGCTGGGGCTGGCGATCAGCGACGTGTTCACCTCGCTGCAGGGCACGCTGGGCGGCATTTACATCAACGACTTCAACCTGTTCGGCCGCACGTGGCAGGTGAACATCCAGGGTGAGGCGGCGGACCGGACCGACATCCCGGCAATCTGGCGCATCTACATCCGCAACAAGCTCGGCACCATGGTGCCGCTGCGGTCGATCGCCGATGCGCGGATCGTGCTGGGGCCGCAGACCATCAGCCGCTATAACAACTACCGGTCGATCACGGTGAACGGCACGCCGAAGCCGGGCGTGTCCTCCGGCGACGCGTTGGCGGCGATGGAAAAGATCAGCGACACGACGCTTCCATCCGGTTACTCGTTCGAGTGGACCGGGACCGCGTTCCAGGAAAAATCAGCGTCGGGCCAGACGGGGTCGATTTTGGGCCTGGCCATCCTGTTCGCCTACCTGTTCCTCGTGGCGCTCTATGAAAGCTGGGTCATCCCCATCCCCGTGCTGCTGTCGGTGAGCGTCGGCATCCTGGGATCGTTTGTCGGATTGCTGCTCACCGGGTTGGCCCTCGATCTCTACGCGCAAATTGGGCTCGTGGTGCTGATCGCGCTCGCTGCCAAGAACGGCATCCTGATCGTGGCGTTCGCCAAGGAGCAGCGTGAGCTGGGCAAGCCGATCGCCGAAGCGGCGCAACTGGGTGCGAAGACCCGGTTCCGCGCGGTGATGATGACCTCGATCGCCTTCATCCTCGGCCTGTTGCCGTTGGTGACGGCGAACGGCGCGGCGCAGGTCAGCCGCCGTGCGGTGGGCACTCCGGTGTTTGCCGGCATGATCGCGGCCAGCACGCTCGGCATCTTCTTGATCCCAATGCTCTACGTCACTTTCCAAACGATGCGGGAAACGTCGAAGGCGCGGTTCGGCAAAAAATCCGGCAAGGAGCTGGAGCGTGTGCATTAGCCCTCTTGGCCTTTCGCGCCGCACCCGCATTTCATCACTCAGGTTCAACGTCATCGAGGGAACGCATTCATGACAAAATTCGGCATGGCTCAGCCGGTAAGGCGTGTGGAGGACCCCCGGCTGCTGATCGGCAACGGGCGCTACACCGATGATATCTCGCTCGCGAACGAGGCGGTCGGCATCGTGCTGCGCAGCCCGCATGCGGCGGCGCGCATCGTCTCGATCGACACCTCGGCCGCCGCGGGGCTCGATGGCGTGCTGGCGATCTATACCGGGGCCGACCTGGTTGCCGACGGCATCGGCGGCCTGCCCTGCGCCATTCCGCTGAAGAACCGTGACGGCTCGCCTCGCGCAGAGGTGCCGCATTTGGCGCTGGCCGACGGCGAGGTCCGTCACGTCGGCGATCCCGTCGCCTTCATCGTAGCCGAGACCCATCAGGCGGCCCGCGACGCTGCCGAGGCGGTCATGGTCGACTACGACCTGCTGCCCAGCAGCACCGACCTGGGTGCGACGCTCGACGCCGATGCGGCCGCGGTCTGGCCGCAGGCGCCGGGCAACGTATGCTTCGATTGGGAGACGGGCGACAAGGCGAAGACCGAGGCGCTGTTCGCTGAGGCGGCGCACGTGACCCGGCTGACGGTGGTGAACAACCGCGTCGTCGTGGCCTCGATGGAGGCGCGGGCGGCGGTGGCCGAATACGACGCGACGTCCGAGCGCTGGACGCTCTACACCAACACCCAGGGCGGCTGGACCATCAAGTCGATGCTGGCCCAGGCCGTGTTCAAGGTGCCGGAGGAGCGGTTCCGCGTCGTGACGCCCGACGTCGGCGGCGGCTTCGGCATGAAGCTGTTCCTGTATGCCGAGCACGTGCTGACCTGCTATGCCGCCCGTCGTTTGGGCCGCCCGGTGAAGTGGGCCAGCGAGCGCAGCGAGGCGTTCCTTTCGGACACGCACGGCCGCGACAACATCACACAGGGCGAGATCGCGCTCGACAAGGACGGGCATTTCCTGGCGCTGCGCACCCGCAACGTCGCCAACATGGGCGCCTATCTGTCCAACTTCGCCCCGTTCATCCCGACGATGGCGGGCACCAAGGTGCTGGCCAGCGTGTATAACTTCAAGGCGATCTACGCCAACGTCGTCGGCGTGTTCACCCATACCGTTCCGGTGGACGCCTATCGCGGCGCTGGCCGGCCGGAGAGCAACTACGTGGTCGAGCGGCTGATCGACGCCGCCGCCGCCGAGGTCGGGATCGACCGCATCGACATTCGCCGCCGCAACATGGTGAAGCCCAGCGCCATGCCGTATTTGACGGCGATGAGCCAGACCTATGACAGCGGCGACTTCGAGCGCGTGCTGGATGCGGCGCTAGAGAAGATTGACTGGGCCGGCTTCGAGGGACGCCGGGCCAGCAGCGCGCGCCGCGGGATGAAGCGCGGCATTGGTATGTCGTATTACCTTGAGGCAACGGGCGGTGCGCCGACCGAGCGGGCAGAAATCCGCTTTGCTGATGACGGCTTCGTTGACGTGTTCGTCGGCACCCAGAGCACCGGTCAGGGCCACGAGACCGCCTATGTCCAGCTGACGGTCGATCAGCTGGGCGTTGACGGCGATAAGGTCCGGATCAAGCAGGGCGACACCGACAGCATTCCGATGGGCGGCGGCACTGGTGGCGCGCGCAGCCTGTATTCCGAGGGCCAGGCCATCCTGGTCACGGCGGCAAGCGTGATCGAGAAAGGCAAGAAGGCGGCCTCCGAGGCGCTTGAGGCGGCGGTCGCCGACATCGAGTTCTCGGCCGGGCGGTTCAGCGTCGCCGGCACCGACCGCGGCCTGGACATCATGGAGCTCGCCGGGGCGCAGCGTGCGAGGAAAGCCAGCGGGCAGGAGGCGACGACGCTCGACTCGGTCGAGATCGCCAAGATCGACGTTCACACCTTCCCGAATGGCTGCCACATGGCCGAAGTCGAAATCGATCCCGACACCGGCATGATCGCGATAATGCGCTACATCGTCTGCGACGACGTCGGCAAGGCGGTCAACCCGATGATCGTGCGCGGCCAGGTGCATGGCGGCGTCGCGCAGGGCTTCGGCCAGGCGGTGCTGGAGCAGACGGCCTATGACCCGCAATCCGGTCAGTTGCTGTCGGGCAGCTTCATGGACTATGCCCTGCCGCGTGCGTCCGACCTGCCGGACATCGAGGTTGACCTGATCGAGGTGCCGTGCACCAGCAACCCGCTCGGGGTGAAGGGCGCTGGCGAGGCCGGTGCGGTCGGCAGCCCGCCCGCGGTGATCAACGCGATCGTCGATGCGCTGGCTGACACGGGTGTGAAAAGCATCGATATGCCGGCGACGCCAGAGAAGGTGTGGAAGGCGATCCACATGAGCCGCGCTGCTTAAGCTAGGCCAGGGAGGGCGGGGCCAGGATGTCCCGCCTTCCGTTCTTCTGCGGCTGCGGCGTTTCGCAAGTGTGCGGTCCGGGTTGTTATCGGTGCTGCCGTCCCAAATAGATTGTTGCGATTGAACAAACGGGGGCCGTTTCGCTTTCTGCCGGTCAAGAACATCGAGTAGCAGGCAGCGCTGATGTTACATTGGACACAGGAACTATTGGTGCGGCAACTGACCATACTGCTGGATGGGCCTCGCGCAACCTCGTTGCTGTGTACTACAAACTAGAGCGGGGCGGTCCGCCACGATGGGGTTTTAAGCCTTCAACTGGTCGCGATTGCGTGCCTTTTGAGGATTGCAGGGGCGAAATCCGTCTCGGCAGGTTTTAGTCTCGCTGCTTCTGGCACCGCAAAACAGCTATGGTAATTTTTGTGCGATGTCGAAAGTGTTCCAGGCGGGTGCCGTGCTGAGTGGTCTCCAGTAAGGCTGAGTAATGCGGCTATCAAGCGAAGTAGCTGCAACCGGATCGGCCGTCCAACCCCAGATGGCGTTCCACATTCCGCTGGATGACACGGCCGCCCAGAGTCGAGCCTCCATGACATACAGCGAGCCGAGTGCCCCGGCGGCATCGTGCAGCAATGGCAAGGGGCACGCCGGCAGCGCGTTTGCGGTGCGTGCCGACGACCCAAGCACCGCGAGGTCGGCTTTCGACATATGCGTGCGTCGCCGCGGCTCCAGGAACAGCCTGTCTTGCAGCAGGGCCGCCACCTGCGGCTCCCAGCCACGCCAGAAGCCATAGAACCGCTCCAGCACCCGATTGCAGGCATTCCGGTCTAGCCGTTCGTCCAGCAGGCCCAGCGCTCCTTCGAGCCGGTCGTGGGCCGGCCGCGTCACCGCCCTCCGGCGGGCCAGCACCGCACCGCTCTGCCGAGCTTCGGTCGTCACATCATCGCCCGTATCTTGGAGGCCAGGACGTCCAAGGCGAACGGCTTGGTGAGCACCTGCATGCCCGGGTCCAGCATGCCCTTCCCGAGTGCGGCATTTTCGGCGTATCCCGTGATGAACAACACCTTCAGATCGGGCCGGTGGACCCGCGCCGCATCGCTCAGCTGGCGCCCATTCATCCCTCCTGGCAGGCCGACGTCGCTGACCAGTAGATCGACGCGCTGTTTGGACCGCAAGATGCGCAGCCCCTCGGCGCCATCAGCAGCCTCGATCACGCCGTAGCCCAGGTCCCGCAGCACGTCGCCGACCAGCATGCGCACGACCGGCTCGTCGTCCACCACAAGCACCGCCTCGCCGGCTTTGGCGATGGCAGCCGGCGGCAAGACCGGGTTGCTGTCCTCCGCCTCGCCGTCGCCGAGATGACGCGGCAAATAGAGGCGCACGGTCGTTCCCCGGCCCACCTCGCTGTAAATGCTGGCATAGCCGTTCGACTGCTTGGCGAAGCCGTAAACCATGGACAGTCCCAAGCCGGTACCCTGCCCGATTGGCTTGGTCGTGAAGAAGGGCTCGAACACGTGCGCGATCACGTCCGATGCCATGCCGGTTCCGGTATCGGTGACCGACACCGCCATGTATTGCCCGGCCGCCACCTCATGATGGCGTCCGGCGTAGGCGTCGTCCAAACGGGAGTTGGTCGCCTCGATGGTTAGGCGCCCGCCCTCCGGCATGGCGTCCCGCGCGTTGATGGCGAGGTTAAGCAGCGCGTTCTCCAACTGGTTCGCATCGCACAGCGTCCGCCAGAGGCCTCCGGAGATCACCGTCTCCACATGGATGGCAGGGCCCACGGTACGACGGATCAGGTCTTCCATCGAGGTCGCGAGCCGGTTGACGTCGACGGCCTTCGGATCAAGCGTCTGCCGGCGGGAGAAAGCCAGCAAGCGCTGGATCAGCGACGCCGCCCGGTTGGCGGACGTCACGGCGGCACCGATGTAGCGGTTCACGTCGCCAAGCCGTCCCTGATCTATGCGGCCCTGCATCAGCTCCAGGCTACCCAGGATCCCAGCCAGCAAATTGTTGAAGTCGTGCGCGATGCCACCCGTCAACTGACCGACCGCCTCCATCTTCTGACTCTGGCGCAGCCTGTCATGCAGTTCGGTGATCCGGCGCAGGCTGCGCACCATCACCTCCGTGATGCCGTGCCGGAGGGTTTCGGCCATCTCCAACTCCCACTCCGCCCAGGGCCTTGCGAAGCCGTGCCGCGGCTCGGCCCAACGCTCGAAGGGCGGCCGGGGCAGGACAATCGCGTTCTCCGGCGTCCGCATGTGCGAGCCGCTTCCCCAACTCAGGAGCCGCGGCTCCTCCGCCCGGAACCACAGCAGCATGTCAGACTGGTCGGTGGACAGGAACACGGCGAGCAAGCCGCTGGCGATCGCCGCGTGTCGCTCCCAGGGGGGATAGACGGCAGCGAGATTGTTGGTCTGGAACAGCTTGGCCGCGTTGCCTTGGGTGCGCAGCCAGAGCGCGAGGCCCCGCACCTCCGCTTCAGGCGGCGTGTCCCCCACCAGCGAAAGAATGTCGTCGTGCAAGACAGCCGCACCGGTGGATGCGAACAGGCTGCCGATGGTGACATCGCTCGTCGTGAGCGCCGCCGCGACGACGTCGGCTTCTGCCATGCTGGACAGCAGCACGGACAGCCGAACCAGGTCGTCCCGCCGGGCCTGCTCCGTATGGGTGCGCTCGGCCGGGCCGACGCGCAGCGCGAACGCGTCGGTCAGCGCCGTAGCCGCCGACCGCTGGCTGGTGGACGGATGGTGCCGCTGGCGGTGGTGGCACACCATCAAGCCCCACAGCCGCTCCTGATGCAGGATCGATAGCGACATGAACCCGTTGATGCCCAGGTTGCGGTGGATCTGCAGATGCACCGGGGAGGGGCTGCGCAGGCGGGCGAACGACAGATCAATCGTCCGGCGCTGCTGCCTATCCGTCCAGACAGGGTTGATCTCGAGCGGCATCGGCGTCGCATCGCGGTCGGCGACCCAGCGCATCGGGCTGCGTGCATACAGCGCACGCGCCTGGGCCGGGATGTCGGCAGCAGGGAAGCGTAGGCCGCTGAGTGAGTCATCCCAGTCGGCTATCTTGTCTTCGGCGATGGCCTGCCCGTGCCAGTCGGCGTCGAACCGATAGACCAGCACCCGTTCGTAGCCGGTCAGGCGCCTGACGCCCATGGCTGCGATGTGGGCCAGCTCCTCAAGCTCGTTCCCCGTCTCCCGAAGGTCGACGATGGTGTCCTGAAGTTGGCGCAAGGCGGCTTGCGCGTCCGCTCCGTCCTGCGCATCGGCCCGTTCCAGCTCCACGAGGACCAGACCGTCGTGGCTGTGGACGGTCATGTCGCACAAGGGCGCGTCGCCGGTCGATCCGAACGTGGACTGCCAGGGCGACTTTCCGCGAAGCTTGCCGTCCTGAAAGCGGCTTTGCACGGCTTCGGCAAAGCGCGATCCCAGAATGCTGGCGGTACTGCGCCCAATAACCCCGCCTGTTGGCAGAAAAGCAGGCAGTAGTTCCGCCGCGTTGCGGCTGGCGGCAACGACGGTCCAGTCGCCCGAAGGCTCGACCGCCAGGAGCGCGCCATGCGGCTGGATGGTTCCTGGAATGTGAATTGGCTCTGCGGAGCAGGCTAACTCAGCAGTGGCAACCGCCGCGGCAACGGTTGCGCGGCGCTCAGCCTCGTTGAATGCGAGGAGTGCGCCGGATGGGTGGGGAGCAACGAAGGTGTCCAAGGGCAACCTCACCAGCAAGGGCGCGAACGCAAACTGTAGCGTACACGTAACGAAAGTTGGCTCCTATGCAACCCCAAGAATACATATTAGTTAAAAATTCTATTTTCAGGTGATAATATGCTGTGGATAACCGCAGCGGGCTTTACCGAGACGCACGCGGCAGGTGCTTTCTGTGAGACTGTAAAGTTCAGACGTTTAGAAGCGCACGGCAGAGTACCAAATAGGCATTTCCATCGCTGTCCTTCGTCCTATAGTGCCAAATTGTGGAAAGTCAGCGGCAGTCCCGCCCAAGCACCCCCGCAGTCGCCAAAAGCTGCGGCGGGTAGGCCGGCGCGGGGACTAGGTGGAGCGCAATGGTCAGCCCTGCCAGCGCGTGCCCCACAGGATGTGAGGACTTTCTGGAGCCATTACGTTATCGGTCCTGGGATGTATGCCTCACCCGGAGGATACGGACGGCCCCTGCTGTTTGGCCGGTCTCGCTAGACAATTTTCGCAAGGAGACGGCAGACATCCTGGACGGGACAAGGCGACCCTACAATGCCTCCGTCGCGATCAATCTTTAGAAGAACCGTGTGGCCTCTGCGGTCGCGTCAAGGTCCTCAAGCGTCGGCGGCGACCACCGTGGTTTGCGATCTTTATCCACGACCATCGCGCGCACCCCCTCCGGAAAGTCCGGGTAACGGACAGCGTGGCCTGCCAGCGTCAACTCAGCCGCCAAACATTGTTCCAAGGTACGACTGGCCCCAAGCCGCAAAAGTTCAAACGTCCAGAGTACAGCCGACGGCGACATCGACCGCAGTTTTGCCAGTGTCTCCCTTGCCGATTCTGTATCCTGGTCTGCCAAACGCTGCACAATTTCAGCGACGCTGCTGGCTTCAAAGCTATGGGCAACGCGGGAAAGACCAGGCATCGCACTGGGCGGCGAAGGCGCAGCAGCCTCGGCCAGGACAGCCGGGCCATCCTCCGCGATCTCGTCGGCCAGCGTCCTGATCCGATCATGCGAGACATAGTGGGTCGCGAGACCCAGGAAAGCCGCATCGGCGCCACCGACCCGGGTACCCGTCAGCCCGAGGAACATGCCATATCCCGATCGCAGACGCGGCAGGAAAAAGCTCGCTCCAACGTCGGGAAAGAAGCCTATCCCGGTCTCCGGCATCGCCAGCACAGCGGCAGACGTCACGACGCGCGCGCTCCCGTGTATGGCCAGGCCCATGCCGCCGCCCATGCAGACACCATCGATGAGCGCGATGTATGGCTTCGGGTAGCGCGCAATCGCCAGATTAAGCGCATACTCTTCGGCGAAAAACGCATCGATCTCGCCACACCGACCCGCAAGTGCCAAGTCCCGCACTTGCCGGATATCACCGCCGGCGCAGAACGCCCGGTCGCCGGCACCCTCAATGACCACGGCATGGACTGCGGGGTTTTCACGCCAAAGATCGAGTGCATCGCGGATGTCTCGCAACATGCCGTGATCGACAGCATTGAGGGTCTTTGGCCGATTGATGGTGAGACGGCCAATGCGCCCCTGACGGCGGGCGATAATCGCGGGTTCAGCGGTAGCAGACACAGGCCGGATGTCCTCGTTGAGACGCATCCGGCCTATAGACGATGTCTTATCGGCGTGCCAGCAGCCGCGCCGCCAACTCTCCAGCGACCCGTGCCGTGCCGCGTGGCTTAACGACAGTTACAGTTCGTGGCCGGCGCAGCAGCATGCCGGTCGCTTCCCCGGCCAAAGCGACGACGGTCATGGATTTGCGGAGCTCCACAATCGCCTGCTGCCGGATCATCTTTGCCTCGTCCTCAACCGAATCAGGCTTGTTGCTGAGCGCGAGGTATCCAAGGATTGCGGCGACGATTAGGTCGAACGCAAGCAAGATCAAACTTGCAACTAGGGGTGTCAATCGCGGCACCATGGCGTTGTAGGCCACCACGTGCAGCAGCACGAGCACACCAATGGCGAACACGCCGGCCCCCACGCCATAGGCGGCGCGCATCCCCTGTCGATACGCGACTCGGCGAAGGCGAAGCGCCTCCGCCGATGCCGCAACTTTGGCGAGTTCTACAGTGCGCATCGGCCTAACGAGCAATGCGGCCGAGCAGGTAACCGGCGCCCGCCGCAATCAGGATGGCGACGATAGGCGACTCGCGCACCTGGTCGGACAGCATCTCGGTCTGGTCAGACGCCATGTCCCGAGCCTGCCGGGCGTATTCCTCGGCGGTTCCAGCAGCATTGGCAAGCGCCGGCGTCACCCGCTCCGCCATCAGCGTCTGCACCTGCGCACGAAGCTGCGCGATCTGCTCCTTGGCATCCTGTGCAACATCTTGAAAGGTGTCTGAAGCCGCCATTGCCGTCTCTCCTGTGATGATGGGGCGTAACGCAGACGTTTCCGCAGGGTTGCCGCCAAGGAAAAAGTCGCGAAGCCGATCTATCCCGGCAGCGTGGCAGTTAAGGCAGTTGAGGCAGCCACCTGCGCGATAACATGGAAGAAGCTGCCGGTGACGCGCCCGCGCTGGCCGCCGGCGTTGCCGAGGCTGTGCCCGGCGGCGTCACGCAGGCTCACCAGCGGCGCGTCGCCGCCCGGATCGACCGTGCTGGCATAATGAAACTCATGGCCGCGCACCACGATGCCCTTGGCGCCTATGGGGGCATCGGTTAGTAGCGTCGCCTCGCGGTAGCCCAGATGCATCTTGCGGCGCGCGAAGCTCGTTTCATGCCCAAGCAGACCGGCCATCGCGTGGCGCACGCCGGCCGCGTCCTCGATCCCCTGCCCCAGCACCATATGTCCGCCGCACTCACCGTGCACCGGGCGCGTCTGGGCAAACTGGGCCAGTCCGGACATAAAACGCGTAGCCTGGGCAAGCCGGCCGGCGTGCAGTTCGGGGTAGCCGCCCGAAAGCCAGCAGGCATCACAATGCTCGGGCGGCGGTTCGTCGGCGAGCGGCGAGAAGCGGACGACCTCGGCGCCGGCACGTCGCCAGCCCTCGATGAGATGCGCATAGACGAAGCTGAGCGCCGCATCGGCCGCCAGCGCCACGCATTGACCCGGCGGCCGCAGCACGGCCGCGAACGGGGCGACGCTGGTCACGGGCGCCGCGTGGCCCAGGATCGCATCGAGGTCCAGATGCTGCTCCGCGCGATCGGCGAGCCGGTCCAGCAGCGCCGGCAGGTCCGGGTGCTCGGCGGCCTGCACCAGGCCGAGATGCCGCTCCGGCAAGGTCAATGCCGTGTCGCGCGGCAGGGCTCCGAACACCGGCAGGCCGGTCGCCTCGATGGCGACGGTAGCGCCCAGCCGGTGCCGCTCACTGCCTACGCGGTTGAGCACGACGCCGCAAACCGCAACGGCCGGGTCATGGGTGGCAAAGCCGCGGGCGACGGCGGCAGCGGTCTGCGACTGACCGGACACATCGAGCACCAGCAGCACCGGGAGGCGCAGCCGGGCCGCGAGGTCTGCCGCCGCCCCGGTGCGGCCCGGCGGTCCGGCGACGCCGTCGAAAAGGCCCATGGCCGACTCGACGACTAGCACCGCGCCGCCGTCGGCAGCCTCGGCCGCCAAGTGGTCGAGCAGCGGCGGCGGCATCGCCCAGCTATCGAGGTTCAGCACCGGCGCGCCGCTGGCGACGGCATGGAAGGCAGGATCGATGTAGTCGGGCCCGGACTTGGCCGCCCGCACCACCAGGCCTCGGCGGCGCAACGCGGCAATCAGCGCCAGGGTTATGGTTGTCTTGCCGGAGCCGGACCTGGGCGCCCCGATCACGAGGCCCCTCGGCGTCATGACGTTCCGTCCCTATACTGAGCGGGGTGGAAGAGTTGCAACCGTTGCGCCGGGGCTGGACGACCGGGGCCTGCGCCACGGCGGCCGCCAAGGCTGCCTTCACCGCTTTGCTGACCGGTGATTTTCCAGATCCGGTGGATATCGCCCTGCCACGTGGGCAGCGCGTCTCGTTTACCCTGGCCGAGACCACGCTGGAGCCCGGCGTCGCCATGGCCGGGGTCATAAAGGACGCGGGCGACGACCCCGACGTGACGCACGGCGCGCTGGTTTTCGCGCGGGTGTCGGCCGCGTTGCCCGGCAGCGGCGTGCTGTTCCGCGCCGGCCCTGGCGTCGGCACCGTGACCCGGCCCGGCCTGCCGATCCCGCCCGGCGAGCCCGCCATCAACCCGGTGCCGCGCGCCATGATCCGCGCGGCGCTCGGAGAGGTCATGCCCGCACCGGACGTGATCGTCGAGCTGTCGATCCCCGGCGGCGAGACGTTGGCCGCGCAGACCCTGAACGGCCGGCTGGGCATTGTGGGCGGGCTGTCTATCCTCGGCACGACCGGGATCGTGGTGCCGTATTCCTGCGCCGCTTGGATCGACACCATCCATCGCGGCATCGACGTGGCGCGGGCGATCGGGCTGAATCACGTCGCCGGCAGCACCGGCAGCACATCGGAGGCAGCGATCCAGGCGCTGCACGGCCTGCCGGAGACGGCGCTGCTGGAGATGGGCGATTTCGCCGGGGCGTTGCTGAAGTATCTGCGGCGGCATCCGGTGGCCCGCGTCAGCATCGCCGGCGGCGTCGCCAAGATGACCAAGTTGGCGCAGAGACGGCTGGACCTGCATTCGAAACATGGCTCGGCCGACCTTCCGGCGCTCGCAGCGCTGGTCGGCGATCCAAAGCTGGCCGAGCGGATCGCAGGCGCCAACACCGTGGCCGAGGCATTCGCGGCCGCCAACAGCGCCGGTGTGCCGTTGGGAGACGTAGTAGCCCATGCGGCGTGGCAGACTGCGGCCAACGTGCTGGCGGGTGCTGACATCGCCTTGGAAATCGTGCTGTTCGACCGCCAAGGCGTGCTGATGGGCCGGACGGGGTTTGACCGGGTTCACGCGATGCCGCCGCGAAACCGGCGCACGTAGTCGCGGTCATACAACGCGCTGTCGCGGAAACCCGTGGGCTGCAGCGCCCGGCCAACCAGGATCATGGCAGTGCGCTCGGCCGGGTCGGCGGCATGGGCGGCAGCGATGCTGGACAGCGTGCCGCGCAAGATGCGCTGGTCGGGCCAGGTCGCGCGCACCACGATCGCGACCGGGCAATCCGCGCCGTAAAATGGCACCAAGGTCGCGGTGATCGAGGCGAGCTTGTCGATGGCGAGGTGGATCGCGAGCGTCGCGCCGGTCGCGGCGAAGGCCGCCAGCGTCTCACCCGGCGGCATGGCGGAGGCGCGGCCGGGTAGCCGGGTGAGCACCACGCTTTGCGTGAGTTCGGGCACGGTCAGCTCATTGCCCAGCACCGCGGCGGCGGCGGCAAAGGCGGGCACGCCGGGGGTCAGGGTCCAGGCGATGCCGTGCCGGTCGAGCCGGCGGAGCTGTTCGGCGACGGCGCTGTAGATCGACAGGTCGCCGGAGTGCAGCCGCGCCACGTCCTGATTGGCGTGGTGGGCGGCGACAAACTCGGTCTCGATCGCGTCGAGCGAGAGCGGGGCGGTGTCCACGAGGCGGGTGCCGGGTCCGCAATGCGCCAGCATGTCCGGCGGCACGATCGATCCGGCATACAGGCACACCGGGCAGCGCGCCAATAGCGCCTGGCCGCGTACGGTAATGAGATCGGCGGCGCCGGGTCCGGCGCCGATGAAATGCACCGTCATGGACCCGCCAAGGCGCAGGTGGCGGCGCCGTGGGTCATGCGCGCGAGCAGCAGGCGCCCGCCGGAGGCCGCCAGCGCCGCGCCCTCCGCTACCGAGGCCACGCCAGTTGCGCGCTCGGCGACGAGGGAACGGGTGGGGCAGCACGGCTGCACAGCGCTTAGCGCGGCGTTGTCGATGAAGGCGATTGGCAGGCCGAGACGTGTAGCGGCGTCGTGAAGGCCAGGCTCGCCGCGCTTCCAGTCCGGCGTGGCAAGCGATCCCGCGATACACCCCGCCCGAGCCTGCGCCGTCTGCACGAGTTGCACGATGTCATCCGCCGGACAGCCGCTTCGAAACCCCAGCCCAGCGACGATCAAGGCTTTGTCGCCAGCCACTGCGTGACGGTGATGGCCGGGCGGTAGCCGTGCATGCCGCCGATGCGGTCCAGCCGCTCGATCGACAGCCGCGACAAGGTGCCGCCGTGCCGGGTGCGGGCGGACAGGAGCGCCGCCTCCGACTCGACGGTGACGGCATTGGCGACCAGGCGGCCGTCGGACGGCAAAGCGGCCCAGGCGGTGTCGATCACCCCCGGCTCGTGCGCGCCGCCGCCGATGAATACGGCGTCGGGCGGCGGCAGCCCGAGCAGCGCGCCCGGGGCCGGAGCGCCGGCGACATGCAGATGCGGCACGCCTAGCGACACGGCGTTGCGGGCGGCGCGGGCGGCGCGCTCGGGATGGCGCTCGACGGCGATAGCCTGGTTCGCCGGGTGCCGCAGCAGCCACTCGATGCCGATGGCGCCGGAGCCCGCGCCGATGTCCCACAGCCGCTCGCTACGGCGCGGCGCCAACGCCGCCAGCGTGACGGCCCGGATCTCCTGCTTGGTGATCTGGCCGTCATGGTCGAACAGGCTGTCCGGCAAGCCGCTGGTGAGCGGGATCGTCTGGGCATTGGGCGCCGCCGCGACCTCGATCGCCAGCAAGTTGAGCGGGTGGATGTCGGACAGCCGGAACCAGGCCGCGGTCGTGCTGCGGATGCGTTCCTGTGGGCCGGACAGCGCCTCCAGCACATGCAGGACGGAGGGGCCGAAGCCGCGCGCCTGCAGCAGCTTCGCGACCAGGCCCGGCGTGCCGGAGTTGGCCGAGAGCGCCAGGATGCGGGCGCCAGGCTGCAGCAGCGGCGCCAGCGGGGCGAGCGGCCGGCCGCAGAACGAGATGGTCGCGCAGTCCTGCGCCGCCCAGCCAAGCCGGGCGCAGGCGAGCGCCAGCGAGGACGGCGCCGGGATGCACAGGCGCTCGGCCGCCGGGACCAGGGCCGCCAGCGTGCTGCCGATGCCGTAACAGAACGGATCGCCGGACGCGAGCACCACGACCGGGCGCGGAGAGCACGCCATGATGGCGTCGAGCGAGGCGGCGAGCGGGTTGGACCAGGCCATCCGCTCGCCGCGGATCAGCGCATCGGCGAGCGCCAGGTGCCGTGCACCGCCGACGACGAGGGCCGCGTCGCTCAGCAGCGCGCTGGCGGACGGAGAGAGCGCGCCGTCCTCGTTCACGCCGAGTATGGCCAGCCAGGGCGGGTTCATGCTTGTTTCCAGTGATGGAAGTCCTGATCCTCGGCGGCACGACCGAGGCCTCGGCGATCGCCACGGCGCTGGCGGGCGACGCGCGGGTGCGGGCGGTGCTGTCGCTCGCCGGGCGCACGCGGGCGCCGGTGCTGCCGGCCATTCCGGCCCGGCGGGGCGGGTTCGGCGGCGTCGATGGGATGGTGGCTTACCTGCGGAAGCATGACGTGGCGGCGCTGATCGACGCTACGCACCCCTTCGCTGCACAGATCAGCCGCAACGCAGTGGCCGCTGCCACTATCGTCGGGGTGCCGATGATTTCCGTCCTGCGGCCGCAATGGATTGCATGTCCCGGCGACCGCTGGACCAGGGTTGCGGACATGCCAGCCGCGGTGCAGGCGCTCGGCGTCACGCCGCAGCGTGTATTTCTGACGATCGGGCAGCAGGAGCTTGCGCCGTTTAGCCTGGCGCCCTGGCACCGCTACCTGGTCCGCAGCGTCGAGCCGCCGGACCCTGCCTTGCTGCCGGCCACGGCGCGATACATCGCGGCGCGCGGCCCGTTCCGCGAAGATGAGGAGCGCCGGCTGCTGGAGCAGGAGGGGATTGAGGCGTTGGTCACCAAGAACTCCGGCGGCACTGCGGCCGCGCCCAAGCTGGCTGCGGCGCGGGCGTTGGGCATCCAGGTAGTGATGGTCGTGCGGCCGGAAGCTCCGCCTGGGAAAACGGTGCCGGACGCCGCTGGTGCGTTGGCCTGGCTGAATCATGTCGTCGCCACGTGGAAACGCGGTGTGTAGAGCCAAGGGGCTGCGCCGTCACGCTCGATCCGGCGGGTGGCGGCGGAACCGATCATGACCAAGGTGCGCATGTCGGCCCACGCTGGGTCGATCTCGAGCAGGGTGCTGACCTCGATCCGCTCATCCGTGCGGCTGATGGCGGTGGCGAGCACCACGGGCGTTGCGGCGGGCAAAATGGGTCGCAATGCGTCGAGCGCCGCGCCGAGCTGCCAGGGCCGGGCGCGGGACGCAGCGTTATACAGCGCGATGACGAACCCGGCCGACGCGGCGGCGGCGAGCCGGGCCAGCACGATTTCGAACGGCTTCAGATTATCCGACAGCGACAATACGCAAAAATCGTGGCCCAGCGGCGCGCCCAGCCGTGCGGCGGCGGCGAACACAGCGGAAATGCCGGGCACGACGACGATGTCGAGCGAGCGCCACCCTGTCTCGCCGTGCTCGATGGCCTCGAACACTGCACTTGCCATCGCGAACACGCCGGGATCGCCGGACGACACGATGGCCACGTCCCGCCCGGCGCTGGCGAGCGACAGCGCGTGCCGGGCACGGTCCAGCTCGACCCGGTTGTCCGAGGCATGGCGGACCTGGCCGGCATGCGACGGCACGCGGTCGAGATAGGTCGCGTAGCCCACGAGCTCCGTCGCCGCTGCCAGCGCCGCCGTCGCCTGCGGGGTCTGCATGGTGGCGTCGCCGGGGCCGAGGCCGACAATGGCAAGCCGCCCCCTCATCCCGCACGCCGCTTCATCGCACCCGCTGCCGGCCTGGAACCAGAACCAGCGAAAAATAGGGCGCCCGGTCCTCGGCAAGCTCCGCAAACGGCATCATGCGGCCATCCGGCATGGTGCCGCGCTCGACATACAGCGCGCGCTCGGCCAGCCCTGTGGTCTGCAGCGCCGTGCGGATCTTCGGCAGGTTGCGGCCGACCTTCATGATGACGGCCGCGTCGCTCACGGCGAGCCGGGCGGCGAGCGCGTCGGCGTCGAGCGTGCCGGGCATCACCGTCAGCACGTCGTCACCATGCGTCATCGGCAGACGCGCCTGTGCCCAGCAGCCGCTCATGCTGGTAATACCCGGCGTGACCGCGGTCGGATGCGTCGCGCGAAGGCGGTCGAACACATACATGGCGGAGCCGTAGAAGAACGGATCGCCCTCGCATAACAGCGCCACGTCATGGCCGGCGTCGAGGCGTGCGGCGACGATGGCCGCGGCGGCCTCGTAAAACGAGCGGATGCCGGGCTCATAGCGCGGGTCGTCCACGTCAATCTCGGTGGTGTAGGGGTATTCGAAGCGCAGCTCCTCGGCGGCGGGGTTGAGGTGCGCCGCCGCGATAGTGCGGGCATGGCCGGGGCGGCCGCGCTTGGCGAAGAACGCGACGACGGCGGCGGTTGCCAGGATGCGCGCCGCCCGGAGCGTCAGCAGATCCGGGTCGCCGGGTCCCATGCCGACGACTTGGAGAACTCCGGTCATTCTCGCTCGCTGGCCAGGGCGTTGACGGCGGCAACCGCCATGGCGCTGCCGCCACGCCGGCCGTGCACGGTGGCGAACGGCACGCGCCCGTCCATCGCCAGCGCCTGCTTCGATTCGAGCGCACCAACAAAGCCGACCGGCATACCGATGATCGCAGCGGGATGCGGTGCGCCGGAGTCGAGTAGGTCGAGCAGATGGAACAGCGCGGTGGGCGCGTTGCCGATCGCCACCAACGACCCGGCGAGATACGGCCGCCACAGCTCCAGCGCGGCTGCCGAGCGGGTATTGCCGATGCGGGCGGCAATCCCCGGCGTCTCCGGCGCGTCCAGGGTGCAAATCACGGCATTGTTTGCCGGCAGGCGGGCGCGGGTGATGCCTTGGGCGACCATCTTGCTATCGCATAGAATGGGGCACCCGGCCAACAGCGCAGCACGGGCGGCTTCGGTGAAGCCGGGGCTGAACTCAATGTCACACGTGATTCCGACGACGCCGCAAGCGTGGATGACCCGCACGGCGACGCGGGCCTCGTCGGCGGTGAAACGCGAGAGGTCGGCCTCGGCGCGGATGATGGCGAAGGATTGGGCGTAGATCGCGGCGCCGTCCCGGATGTATTGGCGTCCGCTCATCCCGCTGCCGCCGCTTCCAAGGTCAGTCCCTGCGGAGCCGGCACCGTGCCCGCGCGCCAGTCCTCGACCCGGCTGTAGCGCCCGGCGTCGCCGACCAGGACCGGGCCGCCGGGATAGGCGCAGCCCTTGGCACAGCCAGAGAT
The DNA here is from genome assembly GCA_963850595.1 of uncultured Alphaproteobacteria bacterium. Classification (GTDB taxonomy): domain Bacteria; phylum Pseudomonadota; class Alphaproteobacteria; order Acetobacterales; family Acetobacteraceae; genus CAHJXG01. Next base: position 1,546,701 of record CAWKLS010000002.1, read on the forward strand.
ATGCAGCCTTCCCGCGACTCCGTGCGCCGCAAGCAGGCCAGCGTCGGCGCGGGCCGGCACGCTGGCGCGGTCGCAGCCGGGACTGCCGACGCAGGCGGTGATGCGCAGCCGAGGGTCGGCGGGATCGAGCACCCACGCTGCCGCCGCGATCCGCAGCTCGGCCAGGTCACGAAGCGCGACGCGTCCCAGCAGCATGGCGCGCCACGGGCTGGTGCGGATCGAGCCGCCGCCGAATCGGTCGGCAAGCCCGGCGAGTTGCTGCAACCCCGCCGCATCCGTCTGTCCGAACGGCAAGCCAAGGCCAAATGCGCCCTCCTGCCTGGTCGCATAGAGATGAAAGCCGATGGCCGATGCGGGTGGGCGAGCCGCCTGGACGACGCCGCGCGTCTGTCCAACTGCCTCGTGCATACGCCGCTGCACCCACATAGCCGTGTCCAGCGTGCAAACGCGGGCGTCGATCACGATGTCAGCGGCGGGCGCGCCGGCCAGCACGCCGCCGCCGTCGATCGCAACGCAGAACTTGGGCGGCAGGCCCGGCGGGACCATGCGCTCGATCGCCTCCGCAAGCGCCAATGCGTTAGGCGGCACAGCGGGATCGTCGCCGGCGAGCGGCGGCGGCATGACGACGCGGCGGCGCTCGACGGCCGGATCGGCGTCGGCGAGCCCGGCCGCAACCATTGCCGCTGCGAAGCCAGGCACGCTGGCCGGAGTGAGGCCGCGGACCTGCAGGTTGCCGCGCCGGGTCGTTTCGAAAACGCCGTTGCCAAATTGCGCGGCGGCGTTGGCCAGGATGCGGAGGGCGGCGCTGGTCAGCCGTGCCGCGGGCGGCTTCACCCGCACCAGCAGTCCGTCGCCGGTGGCCATCGGCTCATACAGGCTGGGGCACCAGCCGCGCTGCATCGTCATGCCTCGAATCCGCTGTTGCGGCGGGGGTGCCACAATCCTGCAGATTGCGCGCCGGCGAAGCGGGACGCCAGGGCAGCGCGGGCGTCCGGGTTGGCGGTGCGGAGGAAGGCGTCCACTTCGGGAGTGCCGAGGGTCGCGTCGAACAGCAGGTCGAACTGCGCATCGAAGCGGGTGGGAAGCGTGCTGGCAAAGCCATGCAGCGCCTCGATGCCGCGGGCGATCTCGGCAGCGCCGCGGTAGCCGTGCCGCATCATGCCCGCGATCCAGCGCGGGTTGGCGGCGCGGCCACGGACGACGCGGGCGACCTCCTCGGCCACGCTGCGCGCCCGAGGCGTCTCGGGAACAGAGGTGTCGAGGTGATAGAGTGCCGGAGCGCCCCCCAGCGCGGCAGCCACGGCGGCGAACCCGCCCTCATGGGCCGCATGCTCTGTGCTGTCCAACAAATCGGCCTCGGCATGATCCTGCGCGTGCACGAAGGCGTCCGCCGAGCCGACGCGCGCGGCGAGGCCCGCAGGGTCCGGCGCGCCGTCGAGGCTCTGACCATAGGCCCCGGCGGAGGCGGCAAGGTAGCCATCGCCGTCCAGCCCCGCGCCATACTGCCCAGCCGGCGCACCAAACACCCGCGTCGTCGCCCGGCGCAGCGCCTCGCCCGCAAGCCCGTGCGCCGCCGCCGCCAGCGGGTTCCAGTCCGCCGCCTCGTCCCGTTCGGCGATGGCGCGCACCAGGCTGTCGAATAGCGCCACCTGGCCGGGGAACGCGTCGCGGAACAGGCCGGAAATGCGCAAGGTGACGTCGATGCGCGGCCGGTCGAGCAGGGCGATCGGCAGCACCTCGAACCCGCTCACCCGCGCCGATCCCGCGTCCCAAACCGGACGGGCGCCGAGCAGCACGAAGGCCAGCGCCAGATCCTCGCCGCCCGTGCGCATGGAGGCGCTGCCCCAAACATCGATCACCAGGCTTCGCGGCCACTCGCCGTGGTCCTGCAGGTGACGGCGCAGCAGCTCGGCGGCGGCGCGCTCTGCCAAGGCGACGGCGGATCGGGTGGGCACGCCGCGCGGGTCGATGGTGGCGAGGTTGCGCCCGGTCGGCAGCACGTCCGCCCGGCCGCGGGTCGGCGCGCCCGCCGGGCCCGGCGCCACAAAACGCCCGTCGAGCGCCGCCAGAAGCGCCGCCCGCTCCGCCGCCGGTGAGGCATCCAGAGCCGCCGCGTCAGCCTCCGGGTCCGACCGACGCAAGGCGTCCAGCATGCGGTCGCGGGCGAGCGGCGGCCGGCCATACACGTGCAGGCCGTCCCGGAGCTGCAGGTCCTTCACGTCGCACAGATAGGCATCGAGCCGGGCTAGCGCGTCTTCATCGGCGGCATCGCGCGGGACGCCGCTTTCGGCCAGCAGCCCGGCCGCGTCGGCGCGCTCCAGGATCTCCCGCCGCAGCAGCCCAGTGCGCCGGCGGTCGAGGCCATCGGCTGCGGCATACTCGTCGATCAGCCGCTCCAGCACCGCCGCCTCGCCGTGCGCAGCATTGGCGCCGAGCGGCGGCGTCAAGTGGCCGATGGTGACCGCGCCCAAACGACGCTTGGCGGCGGCGGCCTCGCCGGGGTTGTTGACGATGAACGGATAGATAACCGGCACGCCGCCGGACAGCGCGCACGGCAAGCAAGCGGGCGACAGCGCCACCGCCTTGCCGGGCAGCCACTCCAGCGAGCCGTGCGCGCCCAGATGCAGAATAGCGTGCACATCAAGGTCCTGACGCAGCCAAAGATAGAAGGCGAGATAGCCGTGACACGGCATTTGGTCGGGATCGTGATACAGCGCCCGCCGGTCCGCGCCGCCACGGTCGGGCTGGATCGCGATGGTCAGGTTGCCAAGCTGGACGTGCTGCAGGGCAAAGTCGCCGTCCGGATCGCCCCAGGCAGCGCGCACGCTGGCCTGCACGGCGTCGGGCAACGTGGCGAACAGCCGCTCATAACTGGCCAGCGACAGCATCGGCGTAGGCGGCGCGGGGCAAAGCGCAGCTACCAGCGCAGCCTGATCCGGCAGGTCGCCCGTCGTGAACCGGGCGTCACTCAGGTCATGCAGGATGGCGTCGAGGCTGGCGAAGCTGTCCAGCCCCACCGCATGGCCGCGCTGTCCGCCTGCGCCCGGGTAATCGGACAGTACGATCGCTATCCGCCGTGCCGCGCGCGGAGTCTGCGACAGGCGGACCCATCTCGCCGCGCGGTCCGCCGCGAGCCCTATGCCGTCCGCATCGGGGCGGTGCACGGTCCGGGCATACAGCAGCGCTGGCAGCGCCGCCTCGGCGTCCTTGAAGGAGATTGCGCCCGTCAGCAACCGCCCGTCGAGCTCCGGCAGCACGACCTGCATCGCGAGATCGGTTTGCGACACTCCGCGTGACGACTCTTGCCAAACCGATCGCGACGAACCCGCCAGCACGAGCTGCAGCACCGGCGCCCCCGGCGCGTCGAGCGGCGACCCCGCATCGCCCTGCCGCGCCGCGAACCCCGTGGCGTTCAGAACCACCGCCGGACGCCAGGCCCGCAATGTCGCGGCCACATACGCGGCGCTGTCGGGCGCTTTCAGGCTGGACACATACATGGCGCCGACCGCCAGACCCCGGGCGCGTAGGGCCGTCATAATGGCGTCGATTGGGGCAATATCGGCCGAGAGCAGATGCGAGCGGTAGAACACGATCGCGGCGAATGGCCGGTCCTCGATCAGGTCCAGCACATGGACGCCGTGCTGCGGCACCGGCTGAGCGGCGTCATGCGCGTCCGGGCACTGGCCGGCCAGATAAGCGGCCAGCCGCAGCGCCCGGGTCATGTTCGCCGGGCCACCATGACGAAAACAGGCATCCAGCCTTATCAGAACGTCGGGCGCGACGGTGGACAGTGCCGTCAGCCGCGCGTCGTCCAGCCCATCGCCGGGCAGCAGCGCCAGCGCGATGCCCTGGGCCCGGCACAGCGCCGCGACCTCCTCCGCGCCATAACGCCAGTAGTCCAACCCGCCCAACAGCCGGATGACGATGCACCGCGCCTGCGACAGCACCTGCTCCAAATACACATCGACCGACATCGGGTGCCGCAGCCGTCCGAGACTCGCCAGCCGCAGGCCTGGCGCCCCGGCCATCGTCTGCCAGGCCCCCGCCAACGCCCCCAGATCGGCGTCGGAGAACGACAGCACGACGACATCGGCCGCGGTCTGCCCGAGGTCGCTGGCGGGCGCGTCCTCATCCAGGGTGCGGGTTTCGCGGACCAGCAGGTGCATGGCGCTAGGCGTTCACGCTGGCTTCGATCGCGGCGCGGTCGAGGCCGGTCTCGCCGATGACAACCAGGTGTCCCAACCGCGCCTCGCCGGGCGCCCAGGCACGGTCGAACTCCTTGCGAAAGCGCCCGCCGACACCCTGGATCGCCAGCCGCAGCGGCTTGCCCTGGACCGCGGCGAAGCCCTTGATGCGCAAGATCTGATGCGCCTCGGTGACGCCCTTTAGCCGGGCGATCAGCGCGTCGGGCGCGTCGGTTTCGGGGATCGCCACGACGAAGCTTTCAAAATCGTCGTGCTCATGCGCGCCGTCCTCGGCGTCGTGGTGCGACGGGCGCGCCGCCAAGTCGTCCTCCGCCGCGGCGTGCAGGCCCAGCAGGATCGCCGGATCGACCCGGCCCTCATGCGCCGCCACAACACGGACGGCCCGCGGCAACGCCGCCGTGATCGTCGCCCGAATTTGCGCCAGGGTGCCGGCATCGAGCAGATCGGCCTTGTTCAGCACCACCAAGTCAGCAGATTGCAGCTGATCCTCGAACACCTCCGCCAACGGGTTGTCGTGATCGAGGCCAGGGTCGGCCAGTCGCTGCGCCGCCACCGCGGCTGGGTCGTCGGCAAAGCGGCCGGCGGCGACCGCGGGGCCGTCCACCACGGCGATCACCCCGTCCACGGTGACGCGGGAGCGGATGCCGGGCCAGCCGAACGCCTTCAGCAGCGGCTTCGGCAAAGCAAGGCCCGAAGTCTCGATCACGATATGCTCCGGCGGGTCGGGGCGGTCGAGCAGCGCCTGCATGGCCGGCAGGAACTCGTCGGCGACCGTGCAGCACAGGCAGCCATTGGCCAGCTCGACGATGTCGGCCTCGGCGCAGGCCGGGATGCCGCAGCCTCGCAGCAGATCCGCATCGACGCCGACCGCGCCGAACTCGTTCACGATGATCGCCAGGCGGCGGCCGCCGGCGTTCTCGATCAGATGCCGCAGCAGTGTCGTCTTGCCGGCGCCGAGGAAGCCGGTAATCACCGTCGCCGCGATCTTCCCGGTCGCGACCGTCGCCGGGACGTTTCTAGCGTTCACGCGGCACGCTCCTGGGCAACGCGGGCTTGGGCGAGGTCCGGCATGCGGCCCAGCACGACGCGGGCGAGCGACGCCGGGCGGCGGGATGGCAGGACGGTGCCGCTGGCGGACCGCGCGTAGGTCTCGGCATAGCTCAGCAAATCCGCAGCCATGCTGGGTTCGAGCCGCCCTAGCAAATAGGTCCACTTGCCCGGCGACGAGATCGCAGCGGCGCAGCCGTGGTCACAGCTCGACAGGCAGACAACCTCCTGGAGGTCAACCGCGGGCGCCTGCGGATCAAGCAATGCAGCGATCGTGTCGAGCATGTGCTGGCCCGGCCGCTTGTCGCTCTCGGCGAGGGTCCGGCCGGCACGGCAGGTGGTGCAGACGTGCAGCGTGGGGATGGGCGTATCGGTCATGAAGGCAGCCTCCGGTGCGTCGCGGCAAAGCACGGGGTGCCGAGCGCCTGCGGGGGCATGGCTCCGCAGGTCGATGCCGCAGGGCGTCGCCGCCGTACGGTATCGCCGCCGCCGAGGCACCCCGCCCGGCCGCGCGTCGTCGTCAAGGCAAGCGGTTTTTAGGCCGCCAGCCCCAATTGAGGTACGCCGCCTTCGGCTGCTTACCTCAGAAATGGCAGGTCTCCTGGCTCACGGATCTGGGTTCGGCCCTTTGCAGGGGCCAAAACCGCGCTGCCCGCCTACCTTCCCGGGGTTCTGGCCCAGTGGCACGCGACGGGCGGCTCACCGCATACAGTTGCGGGGGCAGCTACGGCATTGCACCGTATTCCCTATTAACCCGCCCTCCGAAATCGCCGGATGGCGGGACCATCGCGGCTGCAGTATGACCCGGCCCGTGTCCTGTCAATCAAATGCTCTGCCCGCACCCCAATTGACCCTCGTGCTCGGCGGCGCGCGATCGGGCAAAAGCCGCTATGCCGAGGCCTTGGTCACCCGCCTGCCGCCGCCCTGGGTGTATATCGCGACGGCGCAGGCGTTCGACGACGAGATGCAGGCGCGTATCGCCGAGCATCGCGACCGGCGCGCGGCCGGGTGGCGCACGGTCGAGGCGCCGATGGCACTCGCGGCGGCGCTGCAGGACGCGGGCGACGCGCCGGTGCTGGTCGATTGCCTGACGCTCTGGCTCAGCAACCTCATGCTGGGCGATGCGGATTTAGCGGCGGCAGCGGTGGCCCTGGACGCGGCGCTGGGCCGGAGGGCGCCGACGGTGCTGGTGTCGAACGAAGTCGGCCTCGGCATCGTGCCCGACAACGCGCTCGCCCGGCGTTTCCGCGACGCGGCCGGCCGGCTGCATCAAAACCTCGCGGCACGCGCCGATCGGGTGATGTTTATGGTTGCCGGGCTGCCGCTGTTCGTGAAAGGACCACGCGATGAGTGAAGCGGAGCGTCACGCCGCCAAAATGGCCAAGCGCAAGGCCGTGCAGGACGCTGAGGTGGCCGGCAAGACATTGGAAAAGGGCCTGCTGATGGTCCATACCGGGTCGGGCAAGGGCAAGAGCACCGCCGCGTTCGGCCTGCTGCTGCGCATGGTTGGGCGGGGGCGCCGGGTCGGCGTCGTGCAGTTCATCAAGGGCGCCTGGAGTACCGGCGAGCGCGTCGCCCTGGCGCGTTTCGACGATCTGGTAGAGTGGCACACCATGGGCGAGGGCTTCACCTGGGAAACCCAGGACCGCGACCGCGACGTCGCCGCCTGCCGCCGCGCCTGGGACCAGGCGCTCGCGATGCTGCAGCAGCCCGGCCTGTCGCTGCTGGTGCTGGACGAGCTGAACATAGCGATCCGCTACGATTACCTGGCGGAGTCGGAGGTGCTGGCGGCGCTGGCCGCCCGGCCGGAGGGGCTGCATGTGGTCGTGACCGGCCGCAACGCCCGCCCGGCGCTGATCGAGGCCGCCGATCTCGTCACCGAGATGACACTTGTAAAACATCACTTTGCGGCTGGGGTGAAGGCGCAGGAGGGCATCGAGTTCTGATGGCACGCGCCATTATGCTGCAGGGCACCGGGTCGAGCGTCGGCAAGTCGCTGCTCGTGGCGGGGCTGGCGCGGGCCTGCCTGCGGCGCGGCATCGCGGTCCGGCCGTTCAAGCCGCAAAACATGTCGAACAATGCCGCCGTGACCCCGGAAGGCGGCGAGATCGGCCGGGCGCAGGCGTTGCAGGCCCGTGCCGCCGGCGTGCCGCCCTCCGTCTACATGAACCCCGTGCTGCTGAAGCCGCAGAGCGAGACCGGCTCGCAGGTGGTCGTGCAGGGGCGCGTGCACGCCACCGCCCGCGCCCGCGAGTACCAGGCGATGAAGCCCGGACTGATGCCCTTCGTGCTCGACAGCTTCAGCCGGCTGCGCGCCGAGGCCGAGCTGATCCTGGTGGAGGGCGCTGGCAGCGCGTCCGAGGTGAACCTGCGCGCCGGCGACATCGCCAACATGGGGTTCGCTCGCGCCACCGCGACGCCGGTGGTGGTGGTCGGCGACATCGACCGCGGCGGGGTGATCGCGAGCCTCGTGGGCACCTATGCCGTGCTGGACCAGGAGGACGCGCGTCTGGTCCGCGGCTTCATCGTCAACCGGATGCGCGGTGACCTGACGCTGTTCGACGCCGGCATCGCCCTAATTGCCGCGCGCACCGGCTGGGCGCCGCTCGGGCTGGTGCCGCACTTCGCCGCCGCCGCAAGGCTGCCAGCCGAGGACGCCGCGGACCTGGCCCAGGGCGAGCGACGCCCGGGTGCCACGCTGCGGATCGTGGTCCCGGTGCTGCCGCGCATTGCCAATTTCGACGACCTGGACCCGCTGGCCGCCGAGCCGGACGTAGATCTCGTCTTGGTACCGCTCGGCACGCCGCTGCCGGTCTGCGACGTGGTGATCCTGCCGGGATCGAAGGCGACGATCGCCGATTTGGCCGACCTGCGCGCCACCGGCTGGGACATCGACCTGTTGGCGCATCACCGCCGCGGCGGCCGGATTTTTGGCCTTTGCGGCGGCTTTCAGATGCTGGGCCGTTCCATCGCCGACCCGCTGGGGATTGAGGGTCCAGCTGGCCAGGTTGCCGGGCTCGGCCTGCTGGATGTGGAGACCGTGCTGACCGGTGAGAAGCGGCTGGCGGAGGTCACCGGCCGATCCAGCGACGGCGTGACTTTCCGCGGCTATGAGATGCACATGGGCCGCACCACCGGCGCAGCGACGCAGCGCCCGATGCTGCATTTGTCGGACGGGCGCGCGGACGGGGCGGAGTCGGCGGACGGCTCGGTGCTCGGCACCTACATGCACGGCCTGTTCGCCGATGACGGGCAGCGCGGCGCGTGGCTGCGCCGCTGGGGCGCGGCGCCTTCGGGCCATCGCCATCATGAGGCAGTGGAGCGAGTGCTCGACGAACTCGCCGAACACCTGGAGGCGCATATCGACGTGGACCGGCTGCTCAGCCTCGCAGCGTAGCGGCCCAAAGCAGCAGATACGCCGCGATCTGCAGCGCACACGCGGTGCGATAGAGTGCGAGTGCCCGGTCGAGGTCGCGCAGGGTCGCCTCCGCTCGGCCCTTACCGATCCAGGCGTCGTTCACCCGCACGTCGCCGTAAACCCGCGGCCCCGCGAGCCGCAGGCCGAGCGCCCCGGCCATCGCCGCCTCCGGCCAGCCCGCGTTCGGCGAGCGGTGCCGTCCAGCGTCTCGCCACACCGCCCGCAACGCATGCCGCGCCGACGCGCCCGGATGCAGATAGGCGGCTAGCACGAGCCAGCCGGCCGCGAGGCGGGAGGCCGGCAGGTTGACCAGATCGTCCAATCGGGCCGACGCCCAGCCGAACGCGCGGTGCCGGGGCGTCAGGTGGCCGATCATGCTGTCGGCGGTGTTGACCGCCTTATAGGCCGCGATCCCCGGCAGGCCGAGCAGCGCACCCCAGAGCGCCGGGGCGACGACGCCGTCGGAGAAGTTCTCGGCCAGGCTCTCGATGGCAGCGCGGATCACCGCAGGCTCGTCCAGGGTTTCGGGGTTGCGTCCGACGATATGCGCGACGGCCGCGCGTCCGACAGGCAGGCCGCCTTGGCGCAGGGCTGTCCCCACTGCACCAACGAAGCTCCACAGGCTGCGCTGCGCCAGGAGCGTGCTGGCGGCGGCGGCCAGCAGCAGAGACAGCGGCGCGGGAAATGTGGCCTGGAGTATCGCCGCCGGTCCGGCGCTGGCGGCAATCAGGACCAGCACGGCAGCGACGCCGCGGCCGCGACGGAGACGAGAATGGAGAGTTTCGCGATTCCAGGCCCGGTCCAGCCAGCCGATCAGCGCGCCGACCCACATGACGGGATGGCCGATGGCGCGGAACACTGTGTCCGGGTATCCCACCGCGGCCTCCAGGACCAGGGCGCAGGCAATCAGGCCCAGGTTGGAGGTAAGTTGCATCGCACAGGAGCTACCATGGCGGAGTTTGGCTTGGCGATTGCCCATGGCGGCGGTCTGATCGCGGCGCGAGCGCAATTTCCTAGGGCGCCGGAGCCATGGATCGACCTCTCGACCGGGATCAATCCCCTGCCCTACCCGATGCCCGAGCTAGCGCCCGAAACCGATCGCCGCCTGCCTGAGCCCGAGCAGGTGCGGCAACTTGTAGCGGTGGCGGCGCAGGCCTATGGCGTCGCTGATCCCAGCATGGTCGTGGCGGCGCCGGGCACGCAGATCCTGATCAGCCTGCTGCCGCATTTGCTGCGCCTCGACCGCGTCGCCGTCGTCGGTCCCACCTATGCCGAGCACGCGGCGGCCTGGGCAGCGGCAGGAAGCGCCGTTTCGATCGTCCCTGGTATCGCCTCCATCGAGTTCGGGGCCTGGCGTGGTGCTGTGCAATCCGAACAACCCCAACGGTCGCCGCTACCGCGACATCGAACTCCTGGCATTGAGCCAGCGTGTCGGCGTGCTGCTGGTCGATGAGGCGTTTGCCGACCTGGAAGGACCGGGCCTGAGCCTCGCACCCACGCTGCCGGCCAATGCGATCGTGCTGCGATCGTTTGGCAAGACCTACGGTCTGGCCGGGCTGCGCCTCGGCTTCGCGATCGCGGCGCCGGCGATGGCGCAGACGATCCGCATGGCGCTCGGTCCTTGGGCAGTGAGCGGGGCCGCGGTCGCGATTGGCACTGCCGCTCTTTCCGATGGCGCCTGGCTGAGTGCGGCCCGCGCCCGCCTGGGCGACGACGCGGCCCGGCTAGACGGCCTGCTAACTGCAGCCGGCGCCACAGTAGTCGGCGGCACGCGCCTATTTCGCTTGGCGCAGATGCCCGACGCCGCAACGGCATGGCAACAAATGGGCCAAGCCGGCATCTTGGCTCGTCCGTTCGACACTGAGCCAAATTGGCTGCGCTTCGGCATTCCAGGTGCCGGTTGGGAGCGGTTACAAGCCGCACTCGACCGGCCGGACCTTCAGCAGGCCCGGCCGCAATAGAAAACTAGCGGTCCGACATGCTCGTGATGATGCGGCTCACCATGCCGTAGGCGATCGCCTCCTCGGCGCTCATCCAGTAGTTGCGGTCGGTGTCGCGGATAACCCGCTCCATCGTCTGCCCGGTCTCGTGCGCGATGATGCGGTTGATCCGCTCGCGCATCTTGATGATCTCCCGCGCCTCGATGTCGATGTCGGTCGCCGGGCCGCGCACGCCGCCCATCGGCTGATGCAGCAAAAAGCGCGTGTTGGGCAGGCACATCCGCCGCTCCTTGACACCGGCCAAGAAGATCAGCGCCCCGGCGCTCGCGACCCAGCCGGTGCCGATCACCCGCACCGGCGCGACGGTATCGACGAAGCGGATCATGTCGTGGATGGTGTCGCCGCTCTCGACGTGGCCGCCGGGCGAGTTCACATAGACGTCGATCGGCTTGTCTGAGTCGCTCGCCAGCGCCAGCAGCCGGCCCGTCACGTCGCGGGCAACCTTGTCGTTGATCGCGCCGAACACCAGCACCTTGCGGGTGTTGAACAGCCGGGTCTCAAGCTCATTGATCGGCGAGCTGAGCGTCTTGTTGTCGTCAGGCTCCTTCGTGTCGGGGCCCATCGGCTCCGGGACATCGGGGGCGTCGGGATCCTCGTCGTCGGCGTGCGGCGCGAGGCGGTTGAATGCTGCCAAGGTGAGCTCCTAGGGTGGGTGCCGCATATATAGGGTCACCGATCCGCGACGACCAAGGCCCGGCCAGTCACCCGGGTGCCAGGCGGAGGAGATTAGTCCAATGCCCGCGCCCGGATGGTGCCCTCGATCGCGCACAGCGCCGCCAGAGTCGCCGAGCGCCCGGTCGGCCGCCGCTCCACATCGACCATGACATAGCCGAGCTCGCCGTCGGTCTGCAGCACCTGTGCCGAGACGTTCAGGCCGATCTGGCTGAACACCGCGTTGATCTGACCGAGCACGCCGGGAACGTTGCGGTGCACGTGCAGGAAGCGCGGCTGGCCCGGGCTGCGCGGCTGCTCCACGTGCGGGAAGTTCACAGCACCCCCCGTCGAGCCGCTATCGAGGAAATCCAGCAGCTTGCGCGCGACCTCCTCGCCGATGCGTTCCTGCGCCTCCTCCGTGGATCCGCCGATATGCGGCGTCAGGATCACGTTGGGCAGCCCCTGCAGCGGCGATTGAAACGCCTCGCTGGCCGACTTCGGCTCGCTCGGGAACACATCGACCGCCGCACCCGCCAGCCGTCCGGAGCGCAGCGCCACGGCCAAGGCGTCGAGATCCACCACCCGGCCGCGCGAGTTGTTGATCAAATAGGCGCCCTCCCGCATCGCGGCGATCTCCTCCGCGCCGATCATCCCGCGCGTCGCTGGGGTATCTGGCACGTGCAGGGTCACGATGTCGCTGCGGCCGAGCAACTCCCCGAGTGTCGAGACCAACTCGGTGTTGCCGTGCCGCAGCCGGTTGGTGCGGTCGTAATAGATTACCCGCATGCCCAACGCTTCGGCGATGGTCGAGAGCTGGCTGCCGATGTTGCCATAGCCGACGATGCCCAGCACCTTGCCGCGCACCTCGAAGCTGCCATTGGCCGACTTATCCCAGCCGCCGCGATGCGCCTCCTCAGACCGCGGCGTGATGCGGCGCAGCAGCATGACGATCTCGCCGATGGTGAGTTCGGCGACGCTGCGGGTGTTGCTGAACGGCGCGTTGAATACCGGAATGCCGAGCGCGCGGGCGGCCGATAGGTCCACCTGGTCGGTGCCGATGCAGAAGCAGCCCACCGTCATCAGCGGCCCGGCGCCGGCAAGCACCGCGCTCGAAAGCTGCGTGCGGCTGCGGATGCCGATGACATGCGCGCCCTGGACCGCATCGATCAGCGCCGCGCCCTCCAGCGCCTTGGCATGGTGCCGGACGTCGGTGTAGCCGGCGGCATGGAACAGCGCGACGGCGCTGGCGCTGATGCCCTCCAGGAGGACGACACGGGTCTCGGCACGGCCAAAGGGTGGGTCTGGTAGCACGGGGGGCATGGCATTCGGTCCTTTATGGCGGGCTCTGTACGCCGAACCGGGACCTGGCGCGAATCACGGGCTTGCCAAGTTGCTGCGATGCGGGAAGAAGCCCTATGGCGCCAAACATTGATCCTCCACGCCCGACGCTGCGGGCACGCCTGGGCGCGCTGCGCACATTGCCGCCGTTCCTGGCGCTGATCTGGCGCACCAGCCCAAGCCTCACCTCGGCCACCTTGGCGCTGCGCCTCATTCGGGCGCTGCTGCCGGTGGCGGTGCTGTTCCTCGGCAAGCTCATCATCGACGAGGTGCTGCATCTCTCGCGGCTGCCTGGTCACCCGGCCGACGCCGCCGGCTGGATCGCCAGCGGCCTGCTGCTGCGGCTCGCCTTGCTGATCCTGGCCGAGCTGGGCCTGGCCGTGCTGACCGACGTGCTGGGCCGCGTGGTGTCGCTGGTCGATGCATTGCTGGCCGAGCGGTTCACCAACGCTTCCAGCATCCGGCTGATGCAGCACGCGGCGACGCTCGACCTCGAAGACTTCGAGGACAGCGAGCTGCAGGACAAGCTGGACCGCGCCCGGCGGCAGACCGGCGGGCGCACGACGCTCATCAGCCAGATGTTCGGCCAGGCGCAGGACGTGGTGACGGTCGTGGGCTTTGCCGCCGGGCTCGCGGCCTATGCTCCTTGGTTAATCGTGCTGCTGCTGCTGGCGCTGATTCCCGCCTTCCTGGGCGAGGCGCATTTCAACGCCCAGGGCTACGCGCTGAGCTTCGCCCGCACGGCGGAGCGGCGGGAGCTCGACTACGTCCGCCAGACCGGCGCCAGCACCGAGACGGCGAAGGAGGTCAAGATCTTCGGCCTCAACGACTTCCTGATCGAGCGCTACCGGCAGTTATCGCTTGGCATACAGGCGGAGAACCGGCAGCTCGCACTGCGCCGCGCCGGCTGGGGCGGGGCGCTCGCGGCGCTCGGCACCGTCGGCTATTACATCGCCTACGCGTATCTCGCCTGGCGCACGCTGAGCGGCGGGTTCAGCATCGGCGACCTCACTTTCCTTGCCGGCTCGTTCATGCGGCTGCGCGGCCTGCTGGAGGGGCTGCTCGCCGGCTTCTCCAGCCTCGCGGGCCAGGCGCTCTACCTCGACGATCTTTTCTCGTTCTTCGAGGTGGAACCGGAAATCCATTCGCCCGCGCATCCGCGCCCCTTTCCGGCCACGGTCGGCGCCGGGTTCGTCTTCGAGGGCGTCGGCTTCCGCTACCCCGGCGCCGAGCGCTGGGCGGTCCGCAACCTGAATTTTACTTTGTATTCCGGCGAGACCCTGGCGCTGGTCGGCGAGAACGGCGCTGGCAAGACGACGCTGGTGAAGCTGCTGGCGCGATTGTACGACCCCGATGAGGGCCGCATCCTCATGGACGGGCACGACATCCGCGAATACGACCTGGACCTGCTGCGCGGCAGCATGGGCGTGATCTTTCAGGATTTCGTGCGCTACCACCTGACCGCCGCCGACAACATCGCCGTCGGCCGCATCGAGGCGCGCGGTGATCGCCACCGTATCGAGGCGGCGGCACAGCGTGGCCTTGCCGATGACGTCATCCGGCGCCTGCCGAAGGAGTACGAGCAGATGATCGGCCGCCGGTTCCGCGGCGGGGTCGAGCTGTCGGGCGGCGAGTGGCAGAAGATCGCCATCGCCCGCGCTTATATGCGGGACGCGCAGGTGCTGATCCTCGACGAGCCGACCGCGGCGCTGGACGCACGCTCCGAGTTCGAGGTGTTCCAGCGCTTCAAGGAGCTGAGCGCCGGCCGGACAGCGGTGCTGATCTCGCACCGCTTCAGCAGCGTGCGCATGGCGGACCGCATCCTGGTGATGGCCGGCGGCGAGATCGAGGCGTCCGGCACGCATGAGGCGCTGCTGGCCCAGCGTGGCCGCTACGCCGAGCTGTTCGAGTTGCAGGCGGCGGGGTATCGTTAGCGCCAGGCGAGCAGCGCCCGCTCCAGCCGGCCGACCACCCACGCCACCGACAGGCCGAGCAGCGACAGCACGACGATGCCCGCGAGCAGATTGTCGGTGTCATACAGATTGCCGGCCTGCAGCACAAAGGCGCCGATGCCGCGCTCCGCCCCGATCATCTCGGCGGCAACGAGCAAAATAATGGCGATGCTCGTGGTGACGCGGAAGCCGCTCAGGATGGCGGGGAGCGCGCCGGGCAGCACGATCTTGCGCAGAATCGCGGCGTTGGACAGCCCGAACGCCTGGCCCATTCGCACAAGGTTGCGGCTGACCGCATCGACCCCGGCGGCAGTGTTGAGCACGGTCGGGAAGAACACGCCAAACGCCAGCGTCGCGACCTTCGAGCCCTCGCCGATGCCGAACCAGATGATGAACAGCGGCACGAGCGCAATTTTCGGGATGGGGAACAGCGCGGAGACGATGGCCATGCCGGGGCTGCGCAGCCAGCTCGACAGGCCCACCGCGAAGCCGAGCGCGATGCCGAACACCGTCCCCAGCGTCCAGCCGATCGCCAGGCGCTGCAGCGACGCGCGGAGGTGCAGCCAGAGCTCCCCACTGACCGCGAGCTGAAAAAGCGCGCGCATGATGTTCAACGGCGGCGGCAGGAACAGCGTCGGGATCACCCCGGCGCTGGCGCCCGCCTGCCAGAGCGCCACGATGCCCAGCAAGGTCGCCGCCGCCGCACCCGGCATCGAGCGCGGCGCGAACCCGCGGGCGCGGAACGGCACGGGCCGGGCGATATTAGAACTGGCGATCTCAGGACTTGCGATCTCAGAACTGCCGATATCAGACACTCACCCGCTCCCGCTCGGCCGCAACGGCGTCGTCGCGGATCATGCCCCAAAGCTGCTGCTCAATCGCGGCGAGGCACGGATCGGCCGCATCGCGCCCGCCGATCGGCCGGTCGATCTCCACGACCGTGCGCACCCGCCCGGGCCGACGCGACAGCACGGCGATGCGATGACCCAGCCGCACCGCCTCGTTCAGGTTATGCGTCACATAGACGGTGGTGGTGCCCGCGCGTTCGATGAGCCTGGCGAATTCGTCAAGCAGCAGCGCCCGGGTCTGCGCGTCCAGCGCCGATAGCGGCTCGTCCATCAGCAGGCAGGCCGGCCGCACCGCCAGCGCCCGGGCGATGCCGACCCGCTGCCGCATCCCGCCAGAGAGCTGTTTCGGCCAAGCGTCGGCGAATTCAGTGAGGCCGGTGAGCGCCAGCACCTCCGACACGCGCACCTCGCGTTCGGGCCGGGGCAGCCGGCCCTCCAGCACCAGAGACACGTTCCCAGCGACGCTGCGCCAGGGTAACAAGGAAAAGTCCTGGAATACCGGGGTGAGCGGGTTCAGGCAGTCCCCAGCCACGTGCCCGTCCATCCGCACCACGCCGGCCGTGGGCACGATCAGGCCGCCGATGATGCCGAGCAGCGTGCTCTTGCCGCAGCCCGACGGCCCGATCAGCACCAGCACCCGGCCAGCATCGGCCACCAGGTCGATCGCCTCCAGCACCGGCAGGTTGTCATAGCGATGACTGACGGCGGCAATCGCCAGCCGCACGCTGGAACCGCTCATGGCGGCGGTAGCGCTCCAGTGAAACGTGTGTCGATCACCTCGGACGGCTCGATCTGGCCCTTGACCAGGCCCTGCGCGATGAACCAGCGGAGCTGCGCCGTCACGTCCTGCACGTCGAGCCGCGCGCCCTCGTCGTAATAGCCGACGCCCTCGCTGATTTTCCGCGGCCCGTCGGGATCGCCGGCATAGACGTACTTTTGAATGAGCGGGATCAAGGCCTCGCTCTTGGCGTCCCGGACCGGCCTGCCCGCCGCGTCCAGCCGCAGGAAGCCGTCGCGGTAATCGGCCACGCCGCGCTGATAGGCACGCGCGAACCGGTGCAAAACCTCCGGATGCTCGTTCAGCATCCGGCTCGGCGCGAACACGGCGGTGACCTGATACGGCACGATGTCGCCGGCCCAGCCGATGATGCGCGCCTCGCCCGACGCCTCCAGCGGCCGTGCCATCGAGGCGATCGCCATCGTGGCGTCCACCTGCCCGGTGCGCACCGCCGCCACCATGTTGCCGATCTGCTGCAGTGGCCGCAGGGTCATGCCCTTGAGCTCGAAGCCCTCCCGCTCGGCGATGCGCCCGATCATGTAATGGAACGACGAGCCGAACTGGGTAAAGCCGAAGCTATGCCCGGCAAGCCTCGACACCGATGTCAGCCCGGCGTCATACGCCTTACGCGAAACCAGAATCGCGGTCCCCTCATAGCCCTTCTGCTCGTGCAGCGCGCCGCCGATCACCTTCAGGGTGCCGCGCCCAGCCAGGCTGAAGAACCCGCCGGTCAGCGCCGTGACCCCCACATCGATGTCGCCCGACACCGCGGCGGCGGCGATCGGCTGCGCTGCCTCGAAGAAGCGGAAGCTGGCGTCCAGGCCCTCGTCGCGGAAATAGCCGCGCTCCATGGCGATATACAGCGGCGCCGGGGACAGCGTGTGCAGCAATCCGATGCGCAGCACGTCCGCCGCCCGCGCCGGCCAGGTGGCCAACAACGCGGCTGCGACGAAGCTGAGCAGGGCGGAGGCGCGCATCCGGATTCCTTCATACATGCAGCGCTCCCATGCCATAGCTGGACCGGGTTGCACAACAAGGGGCGCCCGCCCATACCCTGGGCATGGCCCCACCGTTGCTCCTGCTGCAAAACATCCGCCTGTCGCTCGGCACCGCGCCGCTGCTGGACGGCGCCGAACTCGGCGTCGGCGCCGGCGAGCGCATCTGCCTGGTCGGCCGCAATGGGTCGGGAAAATCCACGTTGCTCAAGATCGCGGCCGGGCTGCTGCAATCGGACGCCGGCACCCGCTTCCTGCAGCCCGGAACCACCGTGCGTTACCTGCCGCAAGAGCCGGATTTGTCCGGATTTGCCAACACGCTCGACTACGTGGAGGCGGGCATGGGGCCGGGCGACGACCATCACCGGGCGCGCACCCTGCTGGACCAGCTCGGCATGACCGGCGAGGAGGATCCGACGCACCTCTCCGGCGGCGAGAAACGGCGCTGCGCCCTCGCCCGCACCCTGGCGCCCTCGCCCGAACTGCTGCTGCTGGACGAGCCTACCAACCATCTGGACCTGCCGGCGATCGAGTGGCTGGAGCAGGAGCTTGCCAGCCTGCGCGCCGGGCTGGTGCTGATCAGCCACGACCGGCGCATGCTGGAGAAGCTGTCTCGCAGCATTGTCTGGCTCGACGGCGGCATCACCCGGCGCATCGACCGCGGTTTTTCCCACTTCGAGGCCTGGCGCGAGGAGGTCGAGGAGCGGGCCGAGCGCGATCAGCACAAGCTCGGACGGCAGATCGCTCGTGAGGAGGACTGGCTGCGCTACGGCGTCACCGCCCGGCGCAAGCGCAACGTGCGCCGGCTGGGCGAACTCGGCGCGCTGCGCCAAAAGCGGCGCGAGATGGGCGGCGGCGACACGGCGCTGCGCCTGGTGGCGACCGAAGCCGATCTGTCGGGCAAGCTGGTCTCCGTCGCGGAGCACGTCAGCAAGGCGTATGATGGCGCCCCGGTCGTGCGCGACCTGACGCTCAGGGTGCTGCGCGGGGACCGGCTGGGCATCGTCGGCCCCAACGGCTCCGGCAAGACGACATTGTTGAAGTTGCTGACCGGGGTGGACCAGCCGGATAGCGGCGAGGTCAAGCTTGGCACCAACCTTGCCGAGGTGACGCTCGACCAGCAGCGCGCCAGCCTCGATCCGAATGCGACCCTGTCGGACACGTTGACCGCCGGCGGCGGCGATACCGTCGTGGTGGCCGGCGTGCCGCGGCACGTGATCGGCTACATGAAGGACTTCCTGTTCAAGCCCGAGCAGGCCCGCACCCCGGTCGGCGTGCTGTCCGGCGGCGAGCGCGGCCGGCTGATGCTGGCCTGCGCCATGGCCCGGCCCTCCAACCTGCTGGTGCTGGACGAGCCGACCAACGACCTGGACCTGGAGACGCTCGACCTGCTGCAGGAGATGCTGTCGGAGTATCCTGGGACGGTCCTTTTGGTGAGCCACGACCGCGATTTCCTCGACCGCGTGGTGACCAGCACCCTGGCGGCCGAGGGCGCCGGGCGCTGGGTGGAGTACGCCGGCGGCTACAGCGACATGCTGCTCCAGCGCGGACAGCCGGAGGTGGCGGCGCCGGAGCGCGCCCGGAGCAGCGGCCCGAAATCGCTGTCGCGCGCGCCCAGCAGCCGCAAGATGACGTTCAAGGACAAGCACGCGCTGGAGACGCTGCCGGCGCAGATGACGGCCACCGAGGCCAAGATCACGGCCCTGCAGAAGATGCTCGCCGACCCCGACCTGTATCGCCGCAACCCGGCTGCGTTCCGCACGGCGACCGAAGCCTTGGCCCAAGCGCAGGCCAGCCTCGTTGAGGCGGAAGAGCGCTGGCTCGCTTTGGAGTTGATGCGCGAGGAGTTGGGAGCGTAGGCTCACGCCATGATACGTAACGCCCTGCTGCTGTCGCTTTTGGCACTCTCCGGCTGCGGCCTGGTCGCGGCGCCCTGCCGCATCACCTCGGCAGCGCTGAAGATCGTGCCAGTGGTTGGCCACGTCGCGGCGGCGCCGACGGATGCCTGCGCCGATATTATTGATTAGTACTTCCGCACGGAGGTTTGGAGCGATTGTCTGGGATCCTCCTTCGGCACTGCCGAGTCTGGATACCCCCCGATTGAACGCTCAAAGTGCAGATCGGACGGTCGGCTTTCGCTCCGCCGATGACAAAAGCGGGTGCCCAATCAATAGTCTGGGTTGGCCCGGCAAAACTGCGGAATACAATGGCCGCTCTTTTCTTCCGGCTGCTCGCAAATCCGACGCAGGAGTTTGCGGCGTTCTGCGACGGGATTTTTACAGGCCTTCGGTCATTATACCCCGACGCTCGGGATAAAAGGCTGAACGGGTTGCAAGGTAAGCTGAGCTTTGGCTATCGTCGCTATTAAGGCGGCGCAACGATGTTCGTCTGTGGAAGTGCTGAATCTGCCGTCGGCCGTACCAGTGTGAACTGCCTCCTTCACGGACTTCGTAAGTTGGGGAACATTCGGCAAGGCTGATAGACGCTGTTCGATCTGGGGAGGACAATAATGAAGCGGCGACACTTCATCGCGGCTTCGACTGCGGCACTCGCCGTGCCGGCTGTCGGGCGCGATCAGCGCAGCCAAGTGCTGAAATGGATCCCGCAGACCGACCTCACAGTGCTCGATCCGGTTTGGACGACGGTCTACATCACGCGCACGCATAGTTATCTCATTTTCGACATGCTGTATGGCCAGCGTGGCCCAATCGGCGAATATCGTTGCACGCCACAGATGGTCGCCGGCCATATCGTCGAGAACGACGGCAAGACTTGGAAGCTCACGCTGCGCGACGGCCTCGTCTTTCACGACGGGCAGAAGGTGCTGGCCCGTGACTGCGTGGCCTCCATCAAGCGTTGGGGTGCGCGCGATCTGATGGGTCAGACCCTGATGCAGAGGACCGACGACCTGTCCGCGCCCGATGACCGGACCATCATCTTCCGGCTGAAGCGGCCATTCCCCATGTTGCCCGAAGCACTCGGCAAGATCACGCCGAGCCCCTGCGTCATCATGCCCGAACGGCTGGCGGACACTGACCCGTTCAAGCAGGTCACGGAGATGGTCGGAAGCGGCCCGTTCCGCTTCAAGGCGGATGAGCGCATGCATGGTTCGCTGGTCGTCTATGAGCGGTTCAAGGACTACGTGCCGCGGTCCGACGGCACGCCCGACTACACGTCAGGCCCAAAGGTCGCGCATTTCGACCGAATTGAATGGCACGTCATCCCCGATCCCGCGACGGCTGCGGCCGCTCTGCAGTCGGGCGAGATGGATGGCTGGGAGCAGCCGACCGGCGACCTGCTGCCGTCGCTCGAGCGCAACCCGAAGCTGCGCCGGTTCTTCATCAACGAAACGGGAATTTGCTCGTACCTGCGGCCGAACTGCCTTTTTCCGCCATTCGACAATCCGGCCATCCGCCGCGCGCTGTTCGCGGCCATCGACCAGGATGCCGCTATGATTGCGGCAATCGGCGAGGACCCGGCGCTGCGACGCGTGCCGTGCGGCTTCTTTCCGCCGAACTCGCCGCTGGCAAGCAATGCCGGAATGGCGGCGATTCCGCAGACGCCCGACTACAACCGTGCAAAAAAGGCACTGGAGGCGGCTGGCTATAAGGGTGAGACCGTCAACCTGCTGGTTCCGACCGACTTCCCGATCCAGAAGGGTCCGAGCGACGTGTGCGCAGACATGATGAAGCGCTGCGGTATGACCTTGGACTATCATGCGCTCGACATGGGCACGGTTGTGCAGCGCCGGGCGAGCAAGAAGCCGCCGTCTGAAGGCGGCTGGAACGCCTTCGTCAGCTCCAATGCAGGCATCGACTTCTTCTCTCCTGCCTCGCATTTCGTGCTCCGCGGTAATGGGCCGCAGGGGTGGTTCGGCTGGCCGAGCAGCCCGAAGATCGAGGCAATGCGAGACGCATGGTTCGACACGCCAGAACTTGCTGACCAGAAGCTGCTCGGGGCGGAGATCCAAGCACAGGCGTTCGAGGACGTGCCATACTGGCCGCTCGGTCAGTTCTTCAATCCGGCGATTTACCGCACCGACCTGACCGACATGCTGCATGGATTTCCGATCTTTTGGAACATCAGGCGCAGCTAATGGGGCCGTTCAGGTGGCCATGCAGCTAGGCTGGCCGGCTCGGGTGCCGGCCACGACCAACACGTGAATTTCCGGTATCGCGAATGCCTGATTGAATTGCCCATTGGCACGTTGGGTCTGAACAGGACCTGCATTGCGTGGCGAGAGAACAGCCATTGTGAACTCGGAAACACCTTGGATTCTGTCAACGAATAACTGCTTTCGGGATCAAAAGCCCAACGGTCAACAAGCCGATTTGGGTCGAACCCGGTCGTGGCCAAAAGCAGGTTGGGGGACTGCACTCCTATCACGCCAGCCATCGCAACCGGTCAAAATTTCTGTGCGGAGGTATCAATTGGCCTCCCGCTTCGCCCGCGTCACGATCTGCGTCGGGTTGACGAAGCGCAGCGCCACCAGCAGCCAGAGCAGCGTCGTCGCCATGTAGATGACGGCCATCGCGTTGATGCTCTGCGTCGAGCGCACCCCGGCGGCGAACACGGCGTAATAGAGTGCCACGACAAGGGTCTGGCTGTCCGGACCCGCGGTCAGGAAGGTCAGCTCGAACATCGCGATGGTGCGGACCAGCACCAGCAGCAGCGCCGCCAGGATGCCGGGTGCCAGCAGCGGCAACAAAACGTGCAAGAACAGGCGGGGGGTCGTCGCGCCGAGCACCCGGGCCGCTGCCTCGACCCGCGGGTCGATCTGCTCGATGAACGGGACCATGACGAAGATCACGAACGGCACCGTCGGCACCAAATTGGACAGGATCACGCCCCAGATCGTGCCGGCGATGCCCGCCCGGTACAGCACCGTCGCCATCGGGATGCCATAGGTGATCGGCGGCACCAGCATCGGCAGCAGGAACAACAGCATAATCAGGCGCTTGCCGGGAAACTCGCGCCGGGCCAGGGCATAGGCGGCCGGCACGCCAAGCAGGCCCGACGCCAGCACGACGGCGCCCACGGCCTGAAAGGTGACGAGCAGCACGTCCGCAAGCTGAAACTCGTCCCACGCCGAGCCATACCAGCGCGCGGTATAAGCCACCGGCAGCCAGGTGCCGAGCCAGCGGGTGGCAAAGGACTGCAGCACGACGGTGCCGATCATCGCGAACAGGTTGACGACGAACAGGATGACGACGGCCCACACCGCCATAGCCCATAGCCGCTCGGACAAGGGTTTCTGCAAAGTAGGGGAGCGCTGCATCAGCCTTTGCCGCCGCTTGCGGGTCCGCTGTAGAGCAGTCCACGCAGCGCCAGCACCAGGATGACGGTCCCGACCTGCGTCGCCGCCATGACCATGGCGATGGCCGACGCCATGGCGTAGTCGTACTCTTCGAATGCCGCCGTGTAGGCCGCGATCGAGATGACCCGCGTCGGGCCCGCCGGAGCGCCCAGCAGCACCGCGGAGGGGAACACCGAGAAGGCCTGGACGAAGGACAGGCAGAAGGTGATCGCGAGCCCCGGCATCAGCAGCGGCAGCACGATATGGGCAAAGCGCGCCCGCGCCCGCGCGCCGAGCATGGCGCCGGCCTGTTCCAGCGCCGGGTCGATCCCGGTGACATAGGAAAGCGTCAGCAAGAAGGTGAACGGGAAGCCGGTGATGACCAGCGACAAAAACACGCCCCAGTAATTATGCACCAGCCGCACCGGCGCATCCGTCAGCCCGGCCCAGAGCAGCGCACGGTTCAGCCAGCCCTGGGGCCCCAAATAGTTCAGCAGGCCCTCCGCCACCAGCACGGTGCCGAGCGTGATCGGGATGACCAGGATCGTGGTCAGCAGCCGCTGCCGCCGCATCCGCCGCACCCGCATGGCGACGGGCACCGCGACCAGCATGTTCAGCAGCGTGACCGGCACGGCGATCCACAGCGTGCGGGACACGGTGTCGTACAGGAACGGGTCGGAGAAGAAACGCGCGTAGTTGGCGAACATTCCGCCAATTTTCGGCTGGAACGACAGCACCAGGCCGTACAGGAACGGATAGACGAACAGCGCCAGGACAAACAGCGCCGCCGGGGCGATCAGCAGGGTCGTGCCGTCCAGCCCGCGCTGCGCCAGCCGCAGACGGAGCGGCACGCTCATGCAGCGAACACCAGGACGCGGCCGGGCTCGACACCCAGGCGGATCGCGTCGCCGGCAGCGACCCGGTGCTCTGCGCGGAAGTGCAGCTCGGTCCCGTCCGCCGCCCGGGCGATGCCGTAGAAGTCGCGGCCGCGATACTCCGCCGAGACGACGGTCGCCGGCATCGGGCCGTCCGGCATCGCCAGCAGGTCGTCAGGCCGGATCGCCGCCAGCCCGTCGCCGTCGCTGTCCAGATCGACCGGCGTGGCCGGCATTGCGACACCGGCCACCGTCACGCAACCGCCTGACATGCGCACCGGCAGCAGGTTGCGAAAACCCATGAACGCTGCCACGTCGGCGTGGGCCGGACGCTGATACAGCTCCTCCGGCGTGCCGATCTGCCGCACGGCGCCGTCGCGCAGCACGACGATGCGGTCGGCGAGCGACAAGGCCTCGTCCTGATCATGCGTGACATAGATGGTCGAGCTGCCCAGCAGCCCGTGGATGCGGCGGATCTCCGCCCGCATCTCCAGCCGGAGCTTGGCGTCGAGGTTGCTCAGCGGCTCATCCATCAGCACCAGCGGCGGCTCGACGACGATGGCGCGGGCGATCGCGACGCGCTGCTGCTGCCCGCCGCTGATCTGGCCGGGCAGTTTCTCCGATTGCGCCGTGAGCCGCACCAGCGCCAGCGCCTCGTCCACCCGGCGCTCGATCTCCGCCCGCGGCCTTCGCTGCATGCGCAGGCCGAAACCGATGTTGCGGCGGACCGACATGTGCGGGAACAGCGCGTAGTTCTGGAACACCATGCCGAAGCCGCGCGCCTCGGGGGCCAAGGTGTCGATGCGGGCCCGGTCCAGCCAAACCGCCCCGCCGGTCAGCGGCAGCAGTCCGGCCAGGCAGTTCAGCGCCGTGCTCTTGCCGCAGCCAGACGGGCCCAGCAGGGCGATGAATTCGCCGCGGGCGACCGTCAGGTTAATGTCGCGCAGCGCGTTCAGCAGCCCGAAATCGCGGCTTACGCCCTCCAGCCGCAGCTCGCGGAAGTCGCGGGACGCCAGCGCCACGCTACTTGGCCGTCTTAGTGCCGACCTGCTCGTCCCAGCGGCGGAAAGCATAAACCAGCTTGTCCGCGTCGAGCGGCAACTCGATCGGCACGTCGGCGATTAGCTTGTCATACATCGGCCGGCCGAACTCGCGGATGTCGTCCTGGCTCTGCTGCGGCGCCATGTCGATCGTGACGCCCTCGACGCAGGGCCCGGGGTAGAGATAGCCGCGGTCGAACGTCACCGCCTGGCTTTCCTTGGTGAGCAGGTGGCTGATCACGTCGAGCACCACGGCGAGGCGCTCGGGCGGCAGGCCCCGCGGGACCGCCGCGAACTGCGCGTCGCTGATCCAGTGGAAGCCGCGCAGCACGGCGATCTCCGCCTCCTTCGGTACGACGCCCAGCACCCGCGGGTTGATGTCCCAGCCGGTCGTGCTGACGATCATGTCGCGTGAGCCTTCGCCCAGCTCCTTCATCGTGGCGGCGGTGCCGGACGGATAGTACTCGATGAACTCGCCCAGGGCCGCGAGGTATGCCCAGGTCTTGGCCCAGCCGTTCATCGGGTCGCGCGGCGCGCTGTCGCCCAGCAAGTACGGCAGGCCCATCAGAAAGGTGCGGCCGGGTCCGGAGTTCGCCGGCCGCGCATATAGGAAACGCTTCGGGTTGGCCCGGCACCAGGCCATCAGCTCGTCCGCCGACGCCGGCGGCTGCTTGACCTTGTCGGGCATGTATTCCAGCAGCGGCCCCGACGGATACCAGGCGATGACGCAGCCCTGGTTCGCCGCCAGCGTCTGCAGCCGCTTCGCCGCCGGCTGCAGGATCTTGTCGAGGTCGGGCAGCTTGCTGGCCTGGTTCGGGAACAGCGGCTCCCACGAATTCTGTCCCATCCCCGCCGAGAGGCCGTCGGTTCCGGTCATCACCAGGTCGATATCGACACGGTTCGCCTCCTGCTGCGCCCGCAGCTTGGCCGGCAGCTCCGGCGCCGGGGCCTTGCTGAACACGAAACGCGAGACGTTCTTCGGGAACCTGCGGCGGTAGGCGTCAAACGCGGCCTGGGTCAGGGCCAGGTTGCCGGCGACGTCCACGACGTTGATGACCAGCGACTGGGCAGGCTGCGCGGCGGCCGTGGCGGACAACGCTGCCGCTGCGCCAACGCCGCCCAGCAGCGCCCGCCGTGTCGTCTCAAGCTCGCCCATGGCCGTCCCCCGGTTTATTTCGTTGTCGGGAAGTATTGCTGGCGCGGCTGCCGCTGCATAGTGGGGTGCCGTAATGGAGGTTGAACATGCATCCGGATACCAAGGCGCGCCTGCTGGCGATCAGCACCGCCACGCTCACCACCCAGCTTTTCAAGCGCGGGCTGCGCAACGCCTTCATGCAGGACGTCCGCCGGCTCGGTCCGCCCAAGCCGAACATGGTCGGCCCCGCCATGACGCTGCGCTACATCCCGGCCCGCGAGGACCTCGATCATCTCGGCGTGTTCGCCGACCCTGAGCACCCGCAGCGTAAGGCAGTGGAGACCGCACGGCCCGGCTGCGTGCTGGTGCAGGACTGCCGGGGCGATGCGCGCGCAGCGTGCGGCGGCGAAATCCTCATGACCCGGCTTCAAGTGCGCGGCGCGGCCGGCATGGTCACCGATGGCGGGCTGCGCGACAGCGGGCCGATCGGCGCCATGGCGCTGCCGGTGTTCTGCGCTGGGCCCTCGGCGCCGCTGAACCTTGTGCTGCACCACGCAGTCGAGATCGACGCGCCGATTGGCTGCGGCGGGGTCGCGGTCTATCCCGGCGACATCATCGTCGGCGACGCGGACGGCGTGGTCGTGCTGCCGGCCGGCATCGCCGACGAGTTAGCCGAGCAGGCCGCCGAGCAGGAACGGCTGGAGGGCTTCGTCCTGCAGCGCATTGCCGCCGGCGCCCCGCTACCCGGCACCTACCCGCCCAACGCCGAGACCTTGGCGGCCTACACGGCCTGGCGCGCCCAGCATGGTTGAACGCAACCCCTCGACTTCGCAGGCGCTTACCTCAATAAGAGCGCACCAAACTAAGGACATCAGATGAACCGGATCGACGCCGCGGGCCTGCGGGTTGCGAGCGAACTGCATGACTTCATCGCCGAGGCCCTGCCGGGCACCGGCGTCACCGCCGACGCATTCTGGACCGGATTCGCCGGCATGGTACAGAATCTGGCGCCGCGTAACGCCGAATTGCTCACCCAGCGCGACGAGCTGCAGCGCCAGATCGACGAGTGGCACCTCTCACAGGCGGCCAAGCCGCATGACGCAGCCGCCTACCAGGATTTCCTCAGCGGCATCGGTTATCTGCTGCCTGAACCTCCGCCGTTCGAGGTCGGCACGGCCAACGTGGACGCAGAGATCGCCAGCATCGCTGGGCCGCAGCTTGTCGTTCCCGTGATGAACGCCCGCTATGCGCTGAACGCGGCCAATGCGCGCTGGGGCAGCCTGTATGACGCGCTGTATGGCACGGATGCGCTGCCGGAGACTGGCGGAGCGGAGCGTGGCCGCGGCTTCAACAAGGTCCGCGGTGCAGCGGTGGTCAAGCGGGCGAAGCAGGTGTTGGACCTCGCAGCCCCGCTCGCTGAGGGCTCGCACGCGGACGCGACCGGATATGCGATCAAGGACGGCGCGCTGGCGGTCTCGTTGAGCCATGGCTCGATCGGCCTGGCGACGCGGGGCAAGCTCGTAGGCTATCGCGGCGATCCCGCCGCGCCCAGTGCGGTCCTGCTGCAGAACCACGGCCTGCACCTCGAAATTCAAATCGATCACGGCCACCCGATTGGCCAGGACGACCCGGCCGGCGTCTCGGACGTGCTGTTGGAATCGGCCATCAGCACGATCCAGGACTGCGAGGACAGCGTTGCGGCCGTCGATGCGGTCGATAAGGTCGCGGTGTATCGCAACTGGCTCGGCCTGATGCGGGGCACCTTGTCGGCGTCGCTGGAAAAGGACGGCAAGCGCATCGAGCGCCGGCTGAACCCGGACCGCGAATACGTAGGCCCAGACGGCGGCACCCTGATCCTGCCGGGCCGCAGTACGATGCTGATCCGCAACGTCGGCCACCATATGTACACGGACGCCGTGCTGACCGGCGATGGCGCGCAGGTGCCCGAGGGCCTGCTGGACGCGGCGGTGACATCGCTGATCGCCATGCATGACCTGCGCGCCACCGGCCCGATCCGCAACAGCCGGGCGGGTTCGGTGTATATCGTGAAGCCGAAGATGCATGGGCCGGAAGAGGTCGCCTTCGCCGCCGAAATCTTCGCAAATGTCGAGGCGATACTTGGCTTGGCGCCCAACACCTTGAAAATGGGCATCATGGACGAGGAGCGGCGCACCAGCGCCAACCTCGCCGCCTGCATCCACGCCGCCCGGGATCGGGTCGCCTTCATCAACACCGGCTTCCTCGACCGTACCGGGGATGAGATGCACACCTCGATGGAGGCGGGCGCCATGATCCGCAAGAACGAGATGAAGGGCACCGCCTGGATCAAGGCGTACGAGGACCGCAACGTCGATATCGGCCTGGCCTGCGGCCTGCGCGGCCGGGCGCAGATCGGCAAGGGCATGTGGGCGGCGCCGGACCGCATGGCGGAGATGCTGGAGCAGAAGATCGGCCATCCGCGCGCCGGGGCCAATACTGCTTGGGTGCCGTCACCGACTGCTGCGACGCTCCACGCGCTGCATTATCATCAGGTTGATGTGGCGGCACGGCAGGCGGAGCTGGCCGGGCATCCGCGCGGCAGCCTGGCGGATTTGCTGACGATCCCCGTGGCCGACCGGCCGAACTGGGCGCCGGATGACGTGCAGCAGGAACTGGACAACAACGTCCAGGGTATTCTCGGCTATGTCGTGCGCTGGATCGACCAGGGCATCGGCTGCTCCAAGGTGCCGGACATCCATGACGTCGGATTGATGGAGGACCGTGCGACGCTCCGCATCTCGAGCCAGCACATCGCCAACTGGCTGCATCACGGCGTGGTCACCCAGGCGCAGGTTATGGAGACGATGCGGCGCATGGCGGGGGTCGTGGACCGACAGAACGCCGGCGACCCAGGGTACCGGCCGATGGCGGGCAACCTGGACGGCCCGGCGTTCCAGGCCGCCTGCGACCTGGTGTTCAAGGGCCGGGTGCAGCCGAACGGCTATACCGAGTTCGTCCTGCACGCGCGTCGCCGAGAGGCGAAGGGGCAAGCCAAAGCCGCCTAAAAACCAGCCCTGACGAGGCGGCCGGAACCGGAGACGGGTCCGGCCGTTAAACAGCGTAATGACCGCTGCGTAACCGGGAAGGGATCGCTTCCATGAGCCTCATCGTGATCGTCATCGTCCTCGTCGTGCTGTTCGGCGGCGGCGGGTTTTATGGTTACAACCGCGGCTATTACGGCGGACGCGGCTACGGCGGCGGTCTCGGGCTGCTCCTGTTGCTGCTGATCCTGTTCCTGCTTTTCGGGCAGGGCCGCTATTATTAGCTAGACGCCGGCCGCCGGCTCCGGCTGCGCGCTCACCCGCGAGACCCGGCGGCCATCCATCTCCACAACCTCGAACCGCCAGCCGCCGAACACAATACGGTCCCCCGTGCGCGGCAGTCGGCGCAGCAATGCCAGCAGCAACCCGGCAAGCGTGTGATAGCTGCCCTCCGCCGGCAAATCAGGCAGCTCCAGCCGGGATTTGATCTCGTCAACGGGCATGGCACCATCCAGCAGCAATGCGCCGGCGACCGCTGCTTCGCCCTCTGCGAGCACGGCCGTGGGATCGGCCGGCTCACCCACGATCGCCTGCAGCACGTCGGCCGCCGTCACCACTCCCTCGAAGCTGCCATACTCGTCCATCACCAGCGCCAGACCCAGCGGGTCGCCCTTGAGCCGCTCCAGCGCATCGAGCGCGGTTACGGTGTCGGGGATCACCATGGGCTTCCGCAGCGCCGCCGTGACCGACACCTCGCCGCCGTCCAGCAGATGGTCGAGGATGTCCTTCGCCTGCACGACGCCCACCACATTGTCGATCGAGCCGTCGCACACTACGAACCGGCTATGCGGCGTCGCCTTGAGCGTCGTCGCAATGTCCCGCCGCGGATCCGTGCGGTCGATCCAGGCGAGCTCAGTCCGCGGCGTCATGATGGCGCGCACCGGCTTGTCCGCCAGGCGCAGCAACCGCTCGATCATCTCGCGCTCCTCGGTCTCCAGCACGCCCTCCTCGGCGCCCTCGGCCAGCAGCGCCTTCAGCTCCTCTTCCGTCACCGCCTGGCGGCCGTCGGCATGCGCGCCGAACAGCCGCAGCACGAGGGCCGATGATTGGCCCAGCACCCAGACGATGGGACCGCCGACCCGTGCCAGCCGGGCGAGCGGCGGCGCCACGGCTGCCGCCACCAACTCGGGCCGGCGCAGCGCCAGCTGCTTGGGCACCAGCTCGCCCAGTACCAGGGTCAGATAGGTCGTCAGCACTACGACGATCGCGAGCGACAGGCTGCTGGCGAACGGCGCGAGCTGGGGGATGCCGAGGAACCAGGCTTCCAGCCGGGCGGTGATCCGCGCGCCGCCGAACACGCCGGCCAGCACGCTGACGAGCGTGATGCCGACCTGCACGGTGGGCAGGAAGCGCTGCGGGTCCTCGGCCAGCACTCGGGCGGTGGTCGCGCCAGCGACGCCCTGCCGTTCCAGCACCATCAGCCTGGCCCGGCGGACCGATACCAGGGCCAGCTCGCTCATGGCGAACACGCCGTTGAGCAAGACGAGCAGGAGCACGACGAGGATTTCGAGGCTGAGTCCCATGCGGCCCAGCATAGGGGTTCGCGCGCAAAAAGATCAGTGCCTGCCTTGTTACGGCCACGATATGGCCCAATCATTGTCGCAATGAGATCGTAACGAACCGTTTTTCGCCGCTACTCGGATGCCGTTTCATGCCCGATCGTTCCGCCTCGCTGCCAATGGTCTCGATCCATGTGCCGATCTGCAACGAGCCGCCGGACCGGGTGGGCCGGCTGCTGATGACGCTTGCGGCGCTCGACTACCCGGCCTTTGAGGTGCTGGTCGTGGATCACAACACCGATGATCCCGGACTGTGGGAGCCGGCGGCCCGGGACTGCGCCCGCCACGACACCCGGTTCCGCTTTTTCCACCTCGGACGCTTGCCAAGCGGCAGGGCCGGCGCGCTGAACTTCGCCCGGGCGCAGGCGAACAGCCAGGCCGAGGTCGTCGCGGTGCTTGATGCCGACGTCGCCGTCCCGCGCCATTGGCTGCGCGATGCCGCGGCAGGGTTCGCCGACCCTCGGGTGGGTGTCGTGCGATCGCCGTGCCTCGTGCGCACATCAGCGCTCGACAGCGTCGGCGGCTGGGCGGAGTGGGCCATGACCGAGGACGCAGCGCTTGATCTCGCGCTGTTGCGGAGCCGATGGCTCGCGGCGACGCCCGTCATCGCATCCGAACGCGCCCCGGCCGATTTCGCCATGACGCGCCTGCAGACCGCGCGCCGGGCGTACGGGGCGGCGCAGATCGTCCGCCAGCAATGGCGCCTGCTGTTTTCCCCATTCGACCGCACACTGACCCTGCGGCAGCGCTGGCGCATCGTTGCGGGTTGGCTGCCTTGGGCCGGCGACGCGCTGGCCCTGCTGCTGCTCGCAGCGAGCCTGATGCTGACGATCAGCCTCTCGCTGGCACCCTGGCGCTTCGGGGTTCCCATCGTCCTATGTGCACTCCCGCCTTTGCTGCTCGCCCGCCGGCTGGCACGCATTCGCAACGCGGGCGCCGACAGGGTGATCACCGATTTGACTTTGAGCCACACCGTCGCCCGAGCCTTCTGGAACGGTCTGCTTGCACGCGACGCACTATGCCTACAGCCAACCGATCCACGTCAGCCGCCAAGCTGGACGGACGGCCTACGACGTGAGGAGCTTGCGTTGCTGCTGCTGACCTGGACCGCGCTGGCCGGGATCGCCGCCGTGCACGGATTGGCGACCTGGCCGGCCATCGTGTGGTGCGGCGTGCTGCTCGCCCAGTCCGTGCCCTATGTCGCCACCGTATCCGTCACGGCGCTCGCCGCCCTGCGCGGGTGGCGGTCCGTGACGCCGCCGCCGAGCCTCCGGCCAGTTGCGCGATCCGGGGCCGGCGATTAAGCCGCAGGACTGACCTCCTGGAGCCCGCCATGACCCGGCCCTTGCCGCCATTCGCCATCGTGCTGGGCCTCGCCGGCCTGCTGCCCTTCATCCTGTGCAGCCTCGGCGCAGTCAGCCTGTCGAGTGACGGCTCCACCCGCTCGTTGCTGGCCCTGGTGGCGTACGGCGCGACCATCCTGGCGTTCCTGGGCGGGGTGCATTGGGGCTTCGCGCTGGACGGCAGCGACACGCCGACGGAGCGGGTGCAGCGGGCGCGGTTCGGCCTGGGCGTCGTGCCGTCGCTGATCGGCTGGGCGGCGATGCTGATCACGTTCATCGGCCTGCCGACGACAGGCTTGCTGGTGCTGACGGCCGGGTTCATCGCCACAACGGTGGTCGAGGCGCAAGCCACCCGGCGCGGACTGATGCCGCAGCGCTACATGTGGCTGCGCTGGGCGCTGTCGGTCGTGGTTGTGATCTGCCTGGTGTCGGTCAGCCTGATCCGGGCGTTCGGTGGCCGGGTGGTGCTGTAGCCTGACGTTTTCCTAGAAAGCCCGCCTCGCCGCTGCCCGCATGTGTTACGATACGATATCGGTACTGCAACCATCGAGGCGTCGTTGAAGCTTTTCTGGGATCCTGCACAACTCCTCCATGCCCCGCGCTTCTTCCTGCAGCGCGGCGTCGTCCGGCCTAACTTCGAGGTGCCGGCCCGTGCCGCGACGCTGCTGGAAGGCTGCCGGGCACTCGGCCTGACCCCTGCCCTGCCCCCGCCCGCGGACCGTGCCGCGCTGGAGAGGGTGCATGTGCCCGCCTATCTCGACTTCCTGCGCGACAGCCCAGCCGCCTGGAGCCTGTTGCCCGACCATGGGCCGGAACTGGTGCCCAACATTCATCCCTCCCCGGAAATGCTGGCCAATGATGCGCAGCCGAGCCGGATGGTCGTGGGCGAACTCGGCTGGTACACCGCCGATACCTCCTGCCCGATTGGTCCCGAGACTTGGCCGTCCGCCATCGCCGCCGCCGCCTGCGCCATCGCTGCCGCCGACACGGCGGCGCAGGGCGGCACCGCCTATGCGCTGACGCGTCCGCCGGGGCACCACGCCTATCCGGCCCGGGCCGGCGGTCACTGCTATCTCAACAACGCCGCCATTGCGGCGGAGCGGCTGCGCGACCGCGGCGCGGAACGGGTCGCGGTGTTGGACATCGACAGCCATCACGGCAACGGCACCCAAGGCGTGTTCTGGGAGCGCGAGGACGTGCTGTTCGTCTCCGTGCACGGCGATCCGCAGAGTTACTACCCTTGGTATGTCGGACACGCCGAGGAGCGCGGCGATCTTTTTGGCATCGGCTGCAACATAAACCTGCCGCTGCCGATGGGAACCGCGGATGCGGGCTGGCTCGAGGCGCTAGGCTCAGGCCTCGCAGCCATCCGGCAATTTGAACCTGAGGCGCTGGTGATCAGCCTTGGATTTGATCCCTCCGAAAATGAGCCGCTCGGTTTCCTGCGCGTGACTGCGGACGGTTTCGCCCGTGCGGCCGAGCGCATCGCATCGCTGCGGCTGCCCACCGCGATTATCCAGGAGGGCGGCTACAACACCGACATCATCGGCTCCCTGCTGCAGAGGTTCCTCTCGGCCTACGCCGCGTGAGCCTCGCCCGGATACGCAGCTTTGCCTTCAGCGGCATCGAGGCGGTTCCGGTCGAGGTGCAGGTCCAAATCTCCTCTGGCCTGCCTGCATTCCTGGTCGTCGGCCTGCCCGACAAAGCCGTTGGCGAGGCGCGGGAGCGGGTGCGCGCGGCGCTGACCGCCATGGGCTTATCGCTGCCGCCGAAGCGCGTGCTGATCAACCTGGCGCCGGCCGACCTGCTGAAAGAGGGCAGCCATTTCGACCTGCCGATCGCGCTCGGCGTGCTGGCCGCCATGGATGTGCTGCCGCGCGACGAGATCGCCGGCTATGCAGCACTCGGCGAGCTGTCGCTGGACGGCGCGATCAACGCCGTCGCCGGGGTGCTGCCGGCCGCGATGTCGGCGTCGGCCCGTGACCTCGGGCTGATCTGCCCAGCGTCGCAAGGCGGCGAGGCCGCCTGGGCCGGCCGCATCGAAATCCTGGCCGCGCCCGACCTGCTGTCGGTCATCAACCATTTCCGCGGCAGCCAGGTGCTGTCGCCGCCCGAGCCCGCCGGCACGCAGGTCAGCCAGGCCGGGCCAGACCTCGCCGAGGTGCGCGGCATGGAGACCGCCAAGCGCGCGCTGGAGATCGCCGCCGCCGGCGGCCATAACATGATGCTGATCGGCCCGCCCGGTGCCGGCAAGTCGATGCTCGCCGCACGCATGCCCTGGCTGCTGCCCGATTTGCGCCCGGTCGACGCGCTGGAGGTCAGCATGATCCATAGCGTGGCCGGACTGTTGGAGGGTGGCCGCCTCGTTATGCGCCCGCCGTACCGGGAGCCGCATCACGGCGCGTCGCAGGCCGCGCTGACCGGCGGCGGCCAGCGCGCCAAACCCGGCGAGGTCAGCCTGGCGCATCGCGGCGTGCTGTTCCTGGACGAGCTGCCGGAGTTTCCCCGCCCGGCGCTGGAAGCACTGCGCCAGCCCTTGGAGAGCGGCCGTACCACGGTGGCTCGTGCCCTCGCGCATGTGACCTATCCCGCCCGGTTTCAGCTGATCGCCGCGATGAACCCGTGCCGCTGCGGCTACCTCGGCGACGCCACCCGCGCTTGCAGCCGCGCGCCACGATGCGGCGAGGACTACCTGGCCCGCATCAGCGGCCCCTTGCTGGACCGCATCGACGTCACCGTCCACGTGCAGCC
Source organism: uncultured Alphaproteobacteria bacterium (assembly GCA_963850595.1). Lineage (GTDB taxonomy): Bacteria > Pseudomonadota > Alphaproteobacteria > Acetobacterales > Acetobacteraceae > CAHJXG01. The sequence goes on from CAWKLS010000002.1 coordinate 1,581,015, forward strand.
GATCCCGCCGACCGAGCTGTCTCGCGCATCGCCCGGAGAGGCTAGCGCCGCCGTCGCGAGCCGCGTCGCCTTCGCCCGTACGGCGCAGCGCAGCCGCTACGGCGCCGATGGGCCGGCGACCAATGCGGAGGCGGAGCTGGGCGTCATCGAGCTGCAGCCAGAGGCGCGCCTGCTGGCCGAGACCGTCGCCGAAAAACTTCGTCTATCCGCCCGCGGTTTTACCCGGGTGCTGCGGGTGGGGCGCACCATCGCCGACCTTGCCGGCGCGGCCCTGGTGCGCCGGGCTGACGTGGCGGAGGCTTTGGCCTATCGGCCCCGCATCCCCGGACGGCCTGGCTAACCCTCCTGTCGGAACGCGTCGGCGATGCGGCGGACCCGGCCGGCGTCATCGACCAGCAGCACGTCGAATCGCACGCCGTTACGGCCCCAGCCGGGGTTCTCGGCCAGGGCGATCTCACCAGCCGCCAGCAGACGGGCGCGCTGCCGCGGACCCAAAGCGATGGCGGCGGATAGCAAATCCGGCCGCGCTTTCACCTCGATGAACGCCAACAGCCCATCTCGCTCCACAACCACATCCAGCTCGCCGGCGGCGTTGCGCAAACGCCGGGCCAGCACGACCCAGCCATCGTGCTCGAGCGCAGCGCAGGCCGCCTGTTCTGCCTTGACCCCACGCGCCTGTGCCGCCCGGCCGCGGGCGGGACGACTCAGAATGGGCCGGGCAAGGGTGGGCGGGCCATCCGTGGGTTCGTTCATCGCTCGCTGCGGAAGGTCCGGGTCGTGTCCAGGCCGGCAAACTCCGCCACCAGCGTATAGCCCACGCCCAGCAGGACCGGACCGAGAAAGATGCCCAGCAGCCCGAATGCAATCGCGCCGCCCAGCACGCCTAGGATCGTCAGCAGGAACGGCAGTTGCGCCCCGCGTGAGATGAAGTACGGCCGGATGACGTTGTCCGACCCGCTGATGGCGAACAGGCCATAGACGCCGAGGAAAATGCCCCAACCGGTGTGCCCGGTGCTGAGCAGCCAGAGCGTCGCTGGGATCCAGACCACAGGGGCCCCGATCGGCAGCACCGACAGGAACCCGGCGATCGCCCCCAGCAGCAGCGGACGCGGCACTCCCGAAAGCCAAAGCCCGAATGTGGTCAGCAGCCCCTGCACGATGGCCGTGCCGAGTATCCCATAGACGGTCCCGCGCACGGTCAGCCCGGTGACCGCCACCAGCCGCGCCGCGTGGACGCCGGCCACCCGGTGCATGACGCGGTTGAGATAGACGCTCAGGCTGTCGCCAGACGCCCAGAAGAAGAACGCGATCACCAGCGCGATGAGGAACTGCAAGAGTCCGCCGGCGATGCCGAGCAGCACGTTCAAGCCGTTTTCCGCGATCATGCCGAAATACGGCTTGAAGAAGCTGACCATGACGCTGAGGTCGGCGGCCCACACGTTCCAATATTCCGACAGCCCCGCGCCGATGACTGGTACTGCGCTCAGCCATCCGGGCGCATTGGGCAGGCCGCCGCTCATCGCGGTCTCAATCGAGCCACGCAGCCGGTTCACGTCCTCCGCTCCAGCCGGCGCGGCGAGGCCAAGCGGCAGCACGATCAGCACCGCCGTCAGCAGCACCATAATCCCGGCCGCCCACCCGCGGCTGGCGTGCAGGTGGATCCGCACCCAGCTGAACACCGGCCAGGTGGTATAGACCAGGATGGCCGCCCACAGGATGGCCGACAGGAACGGATGCAGGACCAGCACGCAGCCGACGGCGATGCCGACCAGCAGCAGCCCCATCAGCAAGCGTTCCGCCACGAGGTCTGTGGACTGCTTCATGCCCGGCGATATCGGCCGGCTGCCCACGGAAAGCAACTGGTTGTTCTGGACCGGCCCTGTAGTTAGCTTGCCGGAAAATGGGAGATCCACGATGCCGCGCCTGGCCGCCAACCTATCGATGATGTTCAATGAAGTGCCGTTCCTGGACCGGTTCGACGCCGCCGCCAAAGCGCGGTTCAAGGCAGTCGAGTTCCTGTTCCCCTATGACCACCCGGCCGCCGAAATCCGCCAGCGCCTGGACGACTCCGGTCTGCAGCAGGTGCTGTTCAACATGCCGCCGGGCGACTGGGCGGGCGGCGAGCGCGGCATCGCGTGCCTGCCGGGCCGGACGCAGGAGTTTCGCGACGGGGTAAAGACGGCGCTGGACTACGCCGGCGCCCTCGGCTGCGGCATGGTGCATTGCATGGCTGGGATCGTGCCGGCCGGGGTGGCGCAGGGCACCGCGGCGGCGCTGTATGTCGCGAACGTCGCCTGGGCTGCGGAACAGGCGGCGGCGCAGGGGGTGAAAGTGGTGATTGAACCCATCAATCATCGCGACATGCCGGGCTTTTTTCTGAACACCATGGCGCAGGGCGCCGAGATCGTGGAGGCGATCGGCTTTGATCGGCTGGGGCTGCAGTTCGACATCTATCACTGCCAGGTCACCGAGGGCGACGTCACCAAGCGGATGGCGGCGCTGCTCCCCAAGATCGCGCACATGCAGCTCGCCGACGTGCCGGGGCGGCATGAGCCAGGTACTGGCGAGATCGGTTGGGAGTATGTTCTGGGTTGTATCGATTCGCTCGGATACGACGGCTGGGTGGGCTGCGAATATCGACCAGCGGGTGAGACAATCGCAGGCCTTGCGTGGCGGGATCGCTTTAAGGTCTGAAAATTAGAGGTCACTATACGAATTAGTCGCCATTTCCCGCTGATTTTCTGCGAAATTGACCGTGCGATAACGAAGAATCAACTTCCGGCTGTTATGAGAGTAATGTCCGGTAGGGGGCATTCTAATGTCCGCCCCGTGCCCGGTTGGAGGTGAGTATGCGTTTTGCAGAGATTGGGCAGCAGCTTCGGGCGTATCGGCTCGAATCCGGCTTACGGGCGGAGGAGATTGCGGCAAGGCTTGGCGTCTCTCGGGCAGCGCTTTACCGCTATGAGAAGGGCGAGGTCATCAAGCTCGATACGGTCAAACGATTGGCCGAGCTGCTCAAGGTCTCCCCATTATCCCTACTGGGGATCGGCGTAGAATATTACAGCCGGTCGGTCGGCTATTTCGAACGCATACGACAGATCGAGGAATCGGCCGATCAGGTGCTGCAGGCATACGGCTCATGCCTTTACCTCACGACGTCGGACGCATTCGACGCGACGATGGCCGATGGGTTGAACGAGGTCGCCAACCAGCCCGGCACCGACACAGCCGCTTTCCGCACCAACGCGGACCAGGTGCTCGGCATCCTCGCCGCACGCAAACGCACCTATGCGCAGCGCCGTCCCGGGATCATCGCGATCCTGTCGCCGCCGTCGATCCAGAGCTTCCTCAGCCTCGGCGTGCTGGGCGGCCTCAAGCTTTCGGAAGCGTTGCGGGTGCGCTGCCGCCGGGTCGCCGCGACCGAGGTGCAGCACATCGCCGAGCTGATGGAAACCGAGCCGATGGGGCTGCAGTTCGGCCTGCTGGCCTCCAGCGAACCGGCGAGCGGGTTCAGCATCTTCCGCACCCGCGACCGTGCGACGTTGGCGGCGAACCCGTTCCACGCCGACAGCATGCCGTCCGCGCAGACCGGCGTGTCGATGATCACCGGCGCCGACGAGGCCATCGCCGCCCATCAGCGCGTTGCCGAGTCCATGTGGCGGGACGCCGTGAAAGGTCCCGCGGCGGCGGCGCAACTGCGGGAGATGCTGACGCTCCGCAACAGCTGAAGCAGTCGTGTGCCAAGCTGATCAATGCAGGTGGTTCCGCCGGCAGCCGTGCCACTCTAGGGTCAGCCGATGATCACGATCCCAGCCAATCCCAACGTGCAGATCGTCTCGAGCGAGACCGCCTGGAGTGGGCGGTTCTCGATCGAGGTGGTGAAATTTCACCACCGCCGCTTTGACGGCACGATGTCCGGGGTGCGCACCTGGGAGCTGTTCTGCCGCGGGCGGGCCGCCGCCGTGCTGCCTTATGACCCGGCGACGGATCAGGTCGCGTTGATCGAGCAGTTCCGTTTGCCCGCCTTGGTCGCCGGCGTCGCCCCGGTGATGGTCGAAATTCCCGCCGGCCTCTGTGACCACGGCGAGGACCCAGCCGTGACCGCGGCCCGTGAGGCGCAGGAGGAGACCGGGCTCGCGGTGGACCTGCTGGAACTCGTTGGCGATTTTTTGCTCACGCCGGGCGGCTCTGATGAGCGCTGCACGATGTACGCGGGCCGTATGCGCGCGCCTCCGGCCGGACCCGACGGCATCATCGGCCAGGGCGGCCTCGCGGCCGAGCAGGAAGACATCCGCGTCCGCCTGCATCCCGCCACCGACGCCATCGAGGCGGCAGTCGCCGGGCGTTTCCCCAACTCCGTCACCACGATCGCCTTGCTTTGGCTGGCGGCGCGGCGCGATTGGCTGCGGACGCACTGGACCGGCCGATGACACCGCGGCCATACCCTGACACATTCGCTGCAACCGGAGGCCTGGCCATGGACCCGCTCGTCACGACGGAGTGGCTGTCGTCCCAGCTTGGCGCCGCTGACCTCGTGGTGTTCGACGCGACGAAATACCTGCCGACTGACGGCAAGGACGGCGCCGCGGAGTTCGCGCTCGCCCACATCCCCGGTGCGCGCTTCTTCGATATCGACGTCATCGCCGATCCCGATACCGCGTTGCCGCACATGGTGCCGTCGCCGGGCCGGTTCGAACGGCTGCTGGGCGAGCTCGGCGTGTCGAACGCCAGCCGCATCGTGTTCTATGACCAGAAGGGCATTGCCTCCTCGCCGCGCGGCTGGTGGATGATGGGGCTGTTCGGCCATGATCAGGCCTTCGTGCTGGACGGCGGCCTGCCAAAATGGCGGCGTGAGGGCCGGCCGGTCGAGGCAGGCCCAACGGCTCCACCCGCGCCCGCCACGTTCCAGGCGAGCTTCCGCGCCGCCCGGTTGCGCGGGATCGGCGACATGCTGTCACGCACGGACGATCTGGTGCTGGACGCTCGCCCGGCCGGACGCTTCGCAGGGTCGGCTCCGGAGCCGCGTGCGGGACTGCCCAGCGGCCATATCCCGGGCAGCCGCAGCATGCCGTCGTCCAGCTTTATCCATCCGGACGGCACCATGCTGGACCCTGCCGCGTTGCAGGCCGCCTTCGCCGCCGCGGGCGTCGATGGCACACGGCCGATTGTCACCAGCTGTGGCTCCGGCGTCACAGCCACCATATTGAGCCTTGGATTGCTGCGCGCCGGCCTGCCGCAGGGTGCCGTGTATGATGGTTCCTGGACCGAGTGGGCCGGGCGCCCCGACACCTTGAAGGAAACCGATTGATGCCTGACGATCAAACGCCCCGCAGCCCACGGTATACAATGGCGACCCGCTTGTCGCACGCCGGCCGCGCCGGCACGCGCATCCGCGGCTTCGTGAACCCACCGCTGCTGCGCGGCTCCACCATGCTGTATCCGAATTGCGGGGAGCGTCAGGCTGCGAGCGCCACACGCCTTGACCAGGCGTTGAACTACGGCGTGATGGGCAACCCCACGCATCACGCGCTGGAGGACGTGGTCGCCGAGATCGAGGGCGGCACGCGCTGTCAGATCGTGTCCTCCGGCCTGGCCGCGGTGACCACACCGCTGCTGGCCTATCTTAAATCCGGTGATCATTGCCTGATGCCAGACAGCGTATATGGCCCGACCCGCGTGTTCTGCGACGGCATGCTGGTGCGGATGGGGATCGAGACGACCTATTACCGCGCCGACATCGACGCCGCGGGGATCACTGAGCTGATCCGCCCGAACACCACTGTGCTTTATACCGAAAGCCCCGGCAGCCATACGTTTGAGGTGCAGGACATCCCGGCGTTGGCTCAGGTCGCCCATGCGTGCGGCGTCAAGGTGCTGATGGACAACACCTGGGGTATTCACTTCTTCCAGCCGTTCCGGCACGGCGTGGACGTGTCGATCCAGGCCCTGACCAAATACGTCGGCGGCCATTCGGATATGCTGCTGGGCAGCGTGACGACGGCGAGCGACGAGGATTGGGAGCGGGTGCGCACGACCGCTTTGGCGCTCGGCCAGTATGCCAGCCCCGATGACTGCTGGTTGGCACTCCGCGGCGCGCGGACCTTGGGCGTGCGGCTGCAGCACCAGATGCAGTCCGGGATCACAGTCGCCGAATGGCTAGCCGGCCGGCCCGAGGTGGCGCAGGTGCTGCACCCCGCTTTGCCCGGCGCGCCCGGCCATGCGCTGTGGAAACGCGACTTCACCGGCGCCTGCAGCCTGTTCGGCGTGGTGTTCCAACCGGAATTCAGCAGCGCCGCGACCTGCGCCATGATCGACAGCCTGGAGCTGTTCGGCATCGGCGCGAGTTGGGGCGGTTTCGAGAGCCTGGTGCTGCCGACGACCGGCCTGGTGGTGCGCACCGCGGGCGCTTGGGCGTTCGACGGTCCCGTCGCGCGGTTCCACATCGGGCTGGAGGACACCGGCGATCTGATCGCCGATCTCGACCGCGGCCTCGCCGTGCTGCGGGCGCAAACCGGCTGATGGACATCCTGGACCAAATCCATTTCGACAAAGCTGGGCTGGTGGCGGCGGTGGCGCAGCAGCACGACAGCGGCGAGGTGCTGATGCTGGCCTGGATGAACCGTGACGCGGTGACGGAGACGCTGGCGACCGGACGGGTGTGCTACTGGAGCCGCAGCCGCGCCGCGTTGTGGCGCAAGGGCGAGACCTCCGGCCAGACGCAACGCCTCGTGGAACTCCGGGTCGATTGCGATGGCGACTCGCTGCTGCTGCTGGTGGATCAGCACGGCGTCGCTTGCCACACCGGGCGCCGCTCCTGCTTCTTTCGTGCGGTGCGGAACGGCACGTTGGTCGAAATCGCGGCACCGTTGGTGGCGCCGGCAGAGCTCTACGGCTGAAGCGGCTCAGCCCTTAGCACCGCGGCGACCGGCAGCGGGCCATACAGATGTGGGAAGGCGTCGCGGCCGGGCTCGCTGACCTCCCAACGCAGGTCGCCGAGCAGCGCCGGATCGAGATAGAGCAGCACCAGGCCGGTCCGCCCGGCGAAGTGCCGGCCCAGCACGTATTCGAGCTGCGCTGCGGTGCAAAGATGCAGAAATCCGTCCTGCGCCAGCATCGGCGGTGCGTGCAGGCCGGACCTCTGGGCCTCGGCCCACGACTTGGCCGAGGTGACGTGCAGCAACTCCATCCGCGCCTCCGCTTTCCCGCTATGTTGCGCCTGCTTTGGTGCGCCCCTATGCAGTCCGGCATGGAATTTGGCAACCGGCGATGCCCCTGATCTACCTGGTTGCCGGCGAGGCCAGCGGCGATGTCCTGGGCGCGCGCCTGATGGCCGCCATCCGCGCGCAACGACCCGGCGCGGAGTTTGCCGGCATCGGCGGCCCCCGCATGGCCGAGCAGGGCCTCAACACCCTGTATCCCTTATCCGACCTGGCAGTGATGGGCATCATTGAAATACTGCCCCGCGTGCGCCTGCTGCGCCGCCGGCTGAACGAGACGCTGGCCGACATCGCGCGTCTTTCCCCCGACGTCATCGTCACCATAGACAGCCCGGGCTTCACCCATCGCATCCTGGCCGCCGCCGCGAAGCTCGGCACCCCGCGCGTGCACTACGTGGCGCCGCAGGTCTGGGCCTGGCGCGCGCACCGGGTGCGGCATTATCCGGGCCTGTGGGACAAGCTGCTCTGCCTGCTGCCGTTCGAGCCCGAATGGTTCGCCAAGCACGACCTGCCCGCGACCTTCGTCGGCCATCCCGTGCTGGAATCCGGCGCCGGCCAGGGCGACGGCATGCGCTTCCGTCAGGCGCACGGCCTAGCGCCGGACCAGCCGGTGCTGATCCTGATGCCCGGAAGCCGCCGGTCCGAAGCGCCGCGCCTGCTGCCGGTGTTCGGCGAGACGCTGCGGCGCCTCGCTTTGCGCGAGCCGGCGCTGCGGCCAGTGCTCCCGGTATCCCCCGCCGTCGCCGACGTGGTGCGCCGCGCCGCCAACACCTGGCCCGTCCAGCCGCTGATTGTGACCGAGCTTACTGACAAGCACGACGCCTACGCCGCCGCCGGGGCTGCGCTGACGAAATCCGGGACCTCGACGCTGGAGCTGGCGCTGGCCGGCGTGCCGATGGCGGTGACCTACCGGGTCAACCCGCTGACCGCCGCCATGGCCCGGCGCATGATCCGCGTGCCCTATGTCGCGATGGTCAATCTGCTGGCGGGCCGCGCCGTCGTGCCGGAGCTGCTGCAGCAGGACTGCACGGCGGAGACGCTCAGCCGCACGACGCTCAATCTGCTGCGGGACACGGAGGCGGCGACGGCGCAGCGGGACGCGTTCGGCGGCATACTGGACAGCCTGCGTCCGCCCGAGGGCACCCCTTCAGAGGCCGCCGCCTGCGAGGTGCTGCAGGTCATGGATCAGGCCCGACGCCACAGCCCGGCGGCGTGAGGCGTCCATGCTGTCCGCGACATCCAGCGCTGCCGACAGCGCCCGGCGTCCGGCGGCGGCATCGACCACCACCGGCGCGCCGTCGAGGCACGCGGCGACGAACGCCTCATGCTCGGCCGCCATGGCGTCGCCCTCGGTCCAGTTGACCTCCTCCCGCCGGTAGCCGCCGGTGCCGGGCAGCGGCAGGCCCCGCTCCTTGCCGATCATCACCAGCTTGCGCGCGACGAAATCGGCCGACAGGTAGCCCTCCTGGGAGAACAGCCGCATCTTCCGCTCGGTTTTGAGTGAGATGCGGCTCGCGGTGATCGTGGCGACGCAGCCGTTCTCGAACCGCACCCGGGCATTGGCGATGTCCTCAAGCGGGCTCGACACCGCGGCACCCACCGCATCGACGCTGCTGATCGGGCTATCGACCAACGCGAGCACCAGATCGAGGTCGTGGATCATCAGGTCGAGGATCACCGACACGTCGGTGCCGCGCGGCTTGAACGGGGCGATGCGCGCCGCCTCGATATATAGCGGCCGGGTGATCCGGGCCGAGATGGCGCGGTGCTCCGCCGAGTAGCGCAGCAGGTGCCCGACCTGCAGCACCAGGCCGCGGTCCCGGCCCTGCGCCGCCAGCGCGTCGGCCTGCGCCAGGGTGGCGGCCATCGGCTTCTCGATCAGCACATGCCGCCCGGCCTCCATCGCCTGGGTTGCCAGCTCGAAATGCGCCTCGGCCGGCGCCGCGATGATCACGGCATCGCAGGCCGCCAGCAGCTCGGCCAGTGGCATCGAGGGCGCACCCCCGGCCTCCCGTCCTACCAGGGCAGCGCGGGCGTGATCCGGGTCGGACAGCCCGGCCAGCACGGCGCGGCGGCTGCTGCCGACTTTCAGCGCATGGAACCGTCCGAAATGCCCGGCGCCAACGATGCCGATGCGTAGTCGATGTTGGATCATGCCTCGCTGTAGCAGTCCCCGCGCCATACGGCCAAGGCGCAGGCTTGCGTCCGCCTGGGGACCTCGGCATACCCGGGGCCTCCGTATTCGAGGAACCGCGCCTGCCATGATGTACTTCAGCCGTCTCAAGATCGCGCTGATCCTCGGCGTCTGCGTCCTGGGCGCGCTGTTATGCCTGCCGAACCTGCTGCCGGCGCCGGCGAGCTGGTTCCCGTGGCAGCAGGTCCATCTGGGCCTCGACCTGCGCGGCGGCAGCTACCTGCTTTTGGAGGTCGATATGGCCGCGGTCGCGCGCGAGCGGCTGGACAGCCTGGCGGATAACGTCCGCACCACCCTGCGCGGCAAGGTGACCGGCTTCCAGCCGCCGCAGGTGCAGGCAGCGCAGAATCGCGTGGTCGTGCGCGTCGCGCCGGGTCCGCAGCAGGACGAGGCGGTGCGGCTGCTGCGGGAGGCCGCAACCTCCGCCGGGCCGGCCGAATACGACGTCACGGCCCAAGACAACGAGGTCGCGCTGTCGCTGTCGCCCACGGCGATGCGCGACCGCGCCAACTCGGCAGTGCTGCAGTCGATCGAGATCATCCGCCGCCGCATCGACGAAACCGGCGTGCTGGACCCGGTCATCACCCGGCAGGGCCTCGACCGCATCGTCGTGCAGCTCCCCGGCGTCGAGGACCCGAACCGTATCAAGGAGCTGCTGGGCCGCACGGCGCGCATGACGTTCCGCCTATTGGACGAGACGGCGAACCTCGGGGCCGCCCCGCCGCCCGGCGTCGATTTCCTGCCGCTCGAGGGCCAGGCCAACGTGAAGGAGCCGGTGCGCCGCCGCGTCGAGGTGGACGGCGCCAGCCTGACAGATGCGCGGCCGGGCCAAGATAACCAGAACGGCCGATGGGTGGTGAACTTCACCTTCGACAGCGTCGGCGCGCGGCGTTTTGCCGACGTCACCAACGCCAATGTCGGCCGTCGCTTCGCCATCGTGCTGGACGACAAGGTGATCAGCGCCCCGGTGATCCAGACGCCGATCACCGGCGGACGCGGCCAGATCAGCGGTAACTTCAATGCCCGCAGCGCCCAGGACCTCGCGGTATTGCTCCGCGCCGGCGCACTGCCCGCCCCGCTCACCGTCGTCGAGGAGCGCAGCGTCGGGCCGGAGCTCGGCGCCGACAGTATTCGAAATGGCGCCATAGCACTTGCGGTCGGCTTTTTGCTGGTGATCGCCTATATGGCGGTGTTCTACGGACTGTTCGGCTGGTTCGCCAATATCGCGCTCCTGGTCAACCTGGTGCTGCAGATTGGCGTGCTGTCACTCATCGGTGCAACGCTGACGCTGCCGGGCATGGCGGGTATCCTGCTGACGCTGGGTGTCGCCGTCGATGCCAACATCCTGATCAACGAGCGCGTGCGGGAGGAGGTGCATAATGGACGCACCCCGCTCAACGCGCTGGAGACCGGGTTCCGCCGGGCCTACAGCACCATCATCGACAGCAACGCGACCGCGTTCCTGGCGCACGTCATGCTGTTCGTCTTCGGCTCCGGCCCGGTACGCGGCTTTGCGGTCACCATCACGGTCGGCATCGTCACCACGCTGTTCACCGCGACCCTGTTCGCCCGCATGCTGATGGTGCGCTGGTACGTATCGACCAAACCCGCTCTGTTGCCGGTGTAGCCCTGATGTTCATGCGCCCGATGTTCCGGCTGGTGCCGGACCACACCAAGATCCAGTTCATGCGCGGCCGCTACATTGGCCTCGCGACATCGGCGGTGCTGTCGTTGCTCTCGCTCGGGCTGTTTTTCTACCCGGGCCTGCACCTCGGCATCGACTTCCGCGGCGGCGTCGTCATGGAGGTCCGCACCCCCGGACCCGCCGATTTCGGCAAGATCCGCTCGGCGCTCACCACGGCGCAAATCCCGCAGGCCGGGCTGCAGCGCTTCGGCGGCGACGATCAGGTCATCATCCGCATGGACCCGCAGGGCGACGAGAAATCCACCCAGGCGACCGTCACCCGGGTGCGCCAGGCGCTCGACGAGGCGCAGCCCGGCAGCCGCATCGTGCGCACCGACGCCGTCGGCGCCGCCGTGTCCTCCGAGCTGTTCCGCAACGGCATGCTGGCGCTCGGCATCAGTCTGCTGATGATCCTGGTGTATATCTGGTTCCGCTTCGAGTGGCAGTTCGCGGTGGGCGCCGTGGTGACATTGATCCTCGACGTGACCAAGGCGGTCGGCTTTCTGGTCGTGACCCGCATCGAGTTTGATCTCGTGATGGTGGCGGCGATCCTGACGGTGATCGGCTATTCCACCAACGACAAGGTCGTCGTCTATGACCGGATGCGGGAGAACCTGCGCAAGTATAAAAGCATGCCGCTGCGCCAACTGATCGACCTGTCGATCAACGAGACGCTGAACCGCACGCTCGGCACCTCGATGACGGTGTTCCTGGCGAGTCTTCCGCTTGCGCTGTTTGGCGGCGCGTCGCTGTCTGGGTTCGCGCTGATGATGCTGTTCGGGATCGTGGTCGGCACCTCGTCCTCGATCTTCATCGCGGCGCCGATCTTGCTGTTATTGGGCGAGAACCGGCTGCGGCGGGACGCGCAGGCGGTGCCGGTGGTGGCGGGGCGGAAGGCTTGAGTTAGGATGATGTCGAGAACCGCAGTTGGTGGCACGCGGTCATATCGCGCTTTTACCAAAACGGCAGTTATGCGCCATCGAACTACGCGGTCGGGCGCCAGTTCTCGAACGCGGCCGTTCGTTCGTGCGCAGGTTGGACAAGTAACGTGTTGCGGGTATCGACTCCCGAACGGTCGCAGCCGACCCCGCCCATTGGGCCGGGTCCGTGCGAGCCACGGCGCGCTCATATTGCCGAGGTGTGGGCGGCGGGTTATGCGAGGGCGCGAATTTTTCCGGCGGCTCTGAAGCGGCGATTACGGCGCGAACGTCATTGCGGCGCCAGATGTCGATATGGCGTGGAAGAGCCGCCTGATCTCGGCTGCAGCGCAGCATAAATTGCTTGGTGCTCTACTGCTGACGGCCCCCAATTGTCGATTGGGTCAGGAGGTTGAAGTAAGGACCGATCTGCAACCATAGCAACTCAATGATTGACAGCAACGTATCCGACCCGGCGGCACGGTAGATGGTGAAGTGGAAGTCCCGGTTGGCAGGGACGTAGCGCGCGCGGTCATTCTCGACCTCGGCGATATGCATCTCTTCCATCAACTCCTCGAGTTCTCCGATTGTCTTGGTGGAGATCGATAGGGCAGCCCACTTCGCTGCCGTGCCCTCCACTTCCACCCGCACTTTTCTGCAGGTCCTCCAGCCGTTCCAGCGTTAGCGGCGGGATGCCGACGGATCGGCCGGCGACGACCGTCAGGGCCTTTTCGGCGACCAGCCGGTGCATGGCCTCGCGCACGGGCATCGGCGCTCACCCCGAAGGCCTCGGCGAGACTTTGAACCGTGACGGTGCGTCCCGGCTCGATGCCGCCGTTCTAGAATCAAGTCTGCGTAGCTTCCCGTAGAACGTGGTCCTGGACGGTGCGCCCGCGAGACGGGCGGAATAAGCAAGCTCCTGCTGTTCGCGCACCAGCGCCATGGCTCGGTTCCATCGTCGTCCGGTCCGATCCCAGACGCTTGTAGCTACCTTCAAGGCGAAATAAACAGTTGCACTTGATCTATGATCTATTGATCAATATAGCTGATGAACGGGAGCGTGCTGCCATCGCGGCGAGCAGAGCTTCGGCACCGAATGCTTGGGGGAGGGCTACAAGACGATGACGAAGCACACTGATGGCGGGCAGCTCGCGAGCGCTATTCTCCTGTCGGGTGCGGCGGGCGTCGCCCATGCGGCAAGATAAGCTCAAGGTCTACCTGTCGATGAGCTACATCGGCAACGACTGGCAGGGCGAGGCCGCCAACATGGTCAAGGCCATGGCGGCCAGCAAGGACATGGCCGACAAGGTCGACCTGCAGGTCCAGGTCGCCGGCCCGAACGCGCAGAAGCAGATCCAGCAGATCAACGCCATGGTGCAGGCCGGCGCCAAGGCCATCGTGGTCTATCCGATCTCGCCCACGGCGCTGAACGGGGCGGTCAAGAACGCCTGCGACAAGGGCGTGATCGTGATCGCCTACGACGCCGAGATCTCCGAGCCCTGCGCCTACAACGTCACGATCGACCAGGAGGAGGCCGGCCGCGTCACCGCCGAATGGCTGGCCAAGAAGCTGAACGGCAAGGGCAACATCGTGGTCATCACCGGCGTGCCCGGCACCTCGGTCGACACGCTGCGCACCAAGGCCGCCAAGGAGGTCTTCGCCAAATACCCGGGCATCAAGATCGTCAACGAGGCGGTCGGCATGTGGAGCCAGGCCGTGGCCCGCACCGAGCTGTCGAAGATCCTGGCGACCCGCAAGTGGGACGACATCGACGGGCTCTGGATGCAGGTCGGCTGCTACACCGCCAACACGATGCAGATCGAGGCCGGCGCGACGCCCGACAAGCTCAAGCCCTGCGCGGGCGAAGGCTCGAACGGCGGCCGCATCCAGATGCTGCCGGCCAGCACCGAGGTCGAGGGCGCCAACGGCACCTACAAGCCGATGGGCGCGCCGCGCATCTCCTATGCGTCGCCGCCCTATTCGGGCGCGCTTGGCGCTGAAGCTCGCGGTCGAGAAGCTCGACGGCAAGGACATCGCCGAAGCACACGACCCTGCCGCTGCCGATCGTCACCAACGAGACCATCAAGCTCTGCCAGGAGGGCACCTGGGCCGAGATGAAGGCGGGCTGCAACGCCTTCAAGCCCTCGCTCGTGTCGAACCCCGGCTGGTTCGCCTCGATCTACTCGGACGAGACGCCCGAAGTCGGCCTGCAACGCCGCCCTGGTCGGCCAGCCCGAACACTGAGTCCTGGACCTCGTCCGCTCGCTTGCGGCGCAGGCGCCGTGCCGGCGCAGGTCGATGCTGCCCCGGCGTCCCGCCACGCAGCCGTTCCGCGGAGATGGGCGTCCGTGAGCGATCGAACCCGGTATGCCAGCTCGCCGCAATCCGGCCGTTGCCGCGGCGACGCGCAACATCCGCAAGGTGTTCGGCGCGACGATCGCGGTCAACGACGTGTCGTTCGCGATCGCAGGCCGGCGACGTCCAGCGCTGCTCGGCGAGAACGGGGCCGGCAAGTCGACGCTGGTGAAGCTGCTGTCGGGCCTGATCCTGCCGACGACCGGCAGCCTGTCCGGTGTTCGGCAAGCCGGCCGTGCTCGACTCGCCGCGCGCCGCCCATGCGCACGGCATCCAGACCGCCTTCCAGGAACTCACCATGGTCCAGCGACCTCACCGTCCTCGACAACATGCTGATGCCCTATCCGCCCGCCGAATGCGCTCGGGCAGATCCGCCGGCGCGAGGCGCTGCGGCAGGTCGACGCCCATCTCGACGCGCTCGGCCTCGGCGGCATCGATCCCCAGGCCGAAGCTGCGCGACCTCGACCTCAACGAGCGCCAGAAGATCGAGATCGCCCGGGCCCTGTTCCGCAAGCCCGCAGATCCTGCTGCTCGACGAGCCGACCTCGACCCTGTCGGGCCGCGACATCGACTGGCTCGGCGACCTGATCGCCAGGCTGCAAGGCCGAGGGCGTCACGATCGTCTTCATCTCGCACCGCATGCGCGAGGTGCGGGCCTTCTGCGACCGCGTGACCGTGCTGCGCAACGGCAAGCACATCGCGACCGAGCGACTGCGCCGACGTCAGCGACGAGGACGTGATCGACATGATCGCCGGCAAGGCGCTCGGGCAGTCCTTTCCGCCCAAACCGCCGGTGCCCGGCGCTGTCGGGCGAGCCGGTGCTCGGCGTGCGCGCGACCTCGCCACCGAGCGGCGACTCGAGGACGTCTCCTTCGACCTGCGCCGCGGCGAGATCCTCGGGCGTCGCCGGGCTGCAGGGCATGGGCCAGCTCGAACTCTTCCTGGCGCTGTTCGGCATGGCGGAGAGCACGCGGCGACGATCCGGATCGAGGGCCAGCCCGGTGACGCTTCACCTCGCCGCGCGATGCGGTGCGACGCCCGGATCGGCATCAGCCTCGTGCCGGAGGACCGCAAGACCGAGGCGCTGTTCCTCAAGCTCGACGGCCGCCGCAACGTCTCCCTGCCGGTCATCGAGCGCTACACCCGCTTCGGCCTGATCGACGGCGCGCGCGAGGAGGCCGACGTCGTCGCGCGTTCTGGCCCGGCTCGAACGTGCGAGCTGCGGGCGCTCTGGACCAGCGTCAAGGCCTTCTCGGGCGGCAACCAGCAGAAGATCGCCATCGCCAAATGGCTGTTCGCGCAAAGCCGCATCCTGCTGCTGTTCGACCCGACCCGCGGCATCGACGTCGGCACCAAGCACGAGATCTATGCGCTGATGCAGGAATATGCCGCCGCCGGCGGCGCCATCCTGTTCTATTCGACCGAGATCGCCGAACTCGACCATCTGGCCCATCGGGTCCTGGTGCTCTACGGCGGCCGCGTCGCGGCCGACCTCGCCGGCGGCGCCATCTCCGAGGACGCCATCCTGCGCGCGACGCTCGGCGGCGCGCCCGACGAGCCTGGAGCTGCAATGAGCGCCGACGGCTCCGATCGCGACCAGCGTCGCGCCGCCGCGCGGCCGCAGCCGCGCTGCGGCTCGGCCGCCACCGCGGGCCCGCTCATCGCGATCGCGGCCTTCCTGGTCTGCCTCGGGCTGATCAAGGGCGTCAGCGGCGGCACGCTCGGCTATTACGAGCTCAGCACGCTGGCCGCGCGGCGGCGCCACCCTGGCGATCGCGGCCATCGGCCAGACCATCGTCATCCTGTCGGGCGGCTTCGACCTGTCCGCCGCCGCCGTGATCTCGCTCGTCAACGTCACGCTCGGCGAGCCACATGCAGGACGACTGCGGCGCCAGCATCCTGCTGTGGACGGCCGCCGGGCTCGCGATCGGCGCGCTGGCCGGGCGCCTTCAACGGCTTCTTCGTCGCGATCCTGCGCCTGCAGCCGATCGTGGTGACGCTGGCCACCATGTTCATCCTGCAGGGCGTGACGCTGCTCGTCATGGACAAGCCGGGCGGCCAGATCCCGCCCGGCTTCGGCGCCTTGCTCGTCCGGCGATGCGATCCCGGGCCTGCTGCCGATGCCGGTCGCTGCTGCTCGTCGTCCTGCTCGCCGCTCTGGCTGCTGGCTCAAGAACACGCGTGTTCGGCAAGGCCATCTATGCGATCGGCTCGGATCGCGACGCGGCCCGCGCGGCCGGCCTCGACGTCCGCCGACACGAGTTCTTCGTCTATGTCCTGGCGGGCGCGCTCTACGGCCTGGCGGGCGTGTTCATCAGCGCCCAGACCGGCTCGGGCGATCCGCTGGTCGGCAATCCGATGCTGCTGCAGATGTTCGCCGCCGTGGTGGTCGGCGGCACCCTGCTCGGCGGCGGGCGCGGCGGCCCGGTCGGCACGATCTTCGGCGCCTATGTCCTGATGATGGTCGTCAACATCCTGCTCGTGCTGAACGTGCCGGCCTTCTATTCGTCCGATCGTCGAGGGCGCGATCCTGATCCTGGCCGTGCTCGGCGCGTCGCTCACCCATTCCTCGGTGCTGGCCACGACGCTGCGCACGGCGCGCGCGCGGCTCGCCGGCTCGCAGCGCCGGCACGCTGCCGCGCCAGCTCAAGCCTGACGCGAGCACCGCCTGCACCTGCCGTGCCCCGACGCCAGCCGTGCACGCGGCCCGGCCTTCTGGGTGCGCCACGCCGAAGGCGCTGCGCTACGCCCTGCCGGCCTTCATCTGCTTCGTCCTGGTGCTGGTCGCGACCCAGTTCGTGCTCGGCAACATCGCTGCTGTCCTGGCGCTATTACAATTCGCTCGTCGTGCTCGGCAGCTTCCTGGCCATCCTGGCGCTCGGCCAGGGCACCGTCATCCTCACCGGCGGCCTCGACCTGTCGCTGCCCTGGACCATCGGCTTCTGCGGCATCCTGCTGCGCCGGCCTGCTCAAGGGCTCGGATGCGGCGCTGGTCTATGCCGTGCCGGCGGCGCTGGCGGTCGGCGCCGCTCGTCGGCCTCGTCAACGGCCTCGGCATCGTGGCGCTCGGCATCTCGCCGATCGTCATGACGCTGGCCATGAACGGCATCCTGCAGGGCGTCGCGCTGGTCTATTCGGGCGGCACGCCGGACGGCTTCGCCTCGCCCTGGCCTGCGCTGGTTCATGACCGGCGCAACGTCGCGGGCGTCACGCCGGTCGTCTTCCTCATGGTGCTGTTCGTGGTCGGCGCGGTGGTGCTGCTCGGGCGCACCGCCTTCGGCCGCCGGGTCTATGCGATCGGCAACGGCGTCCGGGCGGCCGAGCTGTCGGGCGTGCCGGTCGAGCGCGACGCTCGTCAAGGTCTATATCCTGTCCGGCCTCTGCGCGGCGCTGGTCGGCTGCCTGCTGTCCGGGCTTTTCCGGCCAGGGCAGCCTCGGCATGGGCGACGAATACCTGCTGCCCTCGATCGCCGTCGTCGTGGTCGGCGGCGCGCTGATCACCGGCGGGCGCGGCAGCTACTCGGCATGATCGGCGGCGTGCTGCTGCTGACCGCGCTGCAGACCCTGCTGGCCGGCACCACCCTCCCCTATGCGACGCGCGCCATCCTCTACGGCACTGGTCGTGCTCTGCGCCGTGATGGCGCTGCGCGAAAAGAACACGTTGAGCGCGAACCAGCCATGGCCGGCATCGTCCCTCGGCCCCGAACCAGCGGGTCCTCGTCACGGCCGGCGCCTCCGGCATCGGCCGCGCCATCGCCGACCTCGCTGATCGAGCACGGCGCCCGGGTCCATGTCTGCGACGTGTCCGAGGCCTCCCTGGACGATTTCCGCCACGCCCATCCGGGTCACGGCACGAGCGTCTGCGACGTGTCGGACGAGGCCGAGGTGGAGCAGCTGTTCGCCGACGTTCGCGGCACGCTCGGCGGCCTCGACGCGCTGGTCAACAATGCCGGCATCGCCGGGCCGACCGGCGGCGTCGAGGAGATCTCGCCGGCCGACTGGCGCCGCACGCATCGACATCTGCCTCACCGGCCAGTTCCTCTGCACCCGCCTTGCCGTGCCGCTGCTCAAGGCGGCCGGCGGGGGCGCGATCGTCAACATGTCGTCCTCGGCCGGGCCGCTTCGGCTATGCGTTCCGCACGCCCTATGCGGCCGCCAAATGGGGCGTGATCGGCTTCACCCAGAGCCTCGCCAAGGAACTCGGCCCGCCGAACATCCGGGTCAACGCCATCCTGCCCGGCATCATCCGGGGCCGCGCATGGAGGGCGTCATCCGCGACCGCGCCGCCCAGGTCGGCGTGCCCTATGACGGCGATGGAACAGGAATATCTCAACCGCATCTCGCTGCGCCGCATGACCGGCCCCGAGGACGTCGCCGCCATGGTGCTGTTCCTGCTCTCGCCGCTCGGCCGCAACATCTCCGGCCAGTCGCTCGGCGTCGACGGCAACGTCGAGTCGCTGTGAGTGCGAGGCCACGCCGAGCGCCGCCCGGGAAGGCGAGAGCGTCGGAGGCGATCGGCGGCGAGCGGGGCGACGCCAGTTGGAAAGCGCTCGAACGACAAGACTAGCAATGCACCGCGATCATCGGCCCGGCTTCGTCGGACGGGCCTGGGCCATCAGCTTCGCCCGGGCCGGCCACGAGGTGCGGCTCTGGGATGCCGACCCGCGGCCCTGCCGAAGGCCCTCGACTTCATCGACGGCATCCTGCCCGACCTCTCAGGCCAACGACCTGCTGAACGGCGCCGCGCCCGGCGACGGTCATGCGCCGGCCTGCACCCCGTCGCCGACCTCGGCGACGGCACTCGCCGACGTCGACCACGTCCAGGAGAACACGCCCGAAAAGGTCGAGGTGAAGCGCGCACGTCTTCGCCGACCTCGACCGCGCACGCGCCGCCCGAGGCCGTCCTGGCGAGTTCCACCTCGGCCATCCTGCCCTCGGCCTTCGTCGAGGCACGTGCCCGGCCGGGCGCGCTGCCTCGTCTGCCATCCGATCAACCCGCCCTATCTGATCCCCGCCGTCGAGGTCGTGCCCCTCGCCCTGGACCTCGCCCGAGACCGTCGAGAAGGCCGCGGACTTCATGCGCGGCTGCGGCCAGGCGCCGCTCGTGATGAAGCGCGAGATCGACGGCTTCATCATGAACCGCATGCAGGGCGCGCTGCTCGAAGAGGCCTTCCGCCTGGTCGCCGACGGCGTCGCCGGCGTCGAGGACATCGACATCGGCCTGCGCGACGGCCTCGCGCTGCGCTGGTCCTTCATGGGCCCGTTCGAGACCATCGACCTCAACGCGCCCGGCGGCGTGCGCGACTATGCCGAGCGCTACCAGGGCATCTACGACCGGCATCTTCCCCTCGCGTGCAGCGCCGGGTCGACTGGAGCGGCCCGGTGATGGAGCAGGTCGAAGCGCGAGCGGGCGCGAGAAGCTCGGCCGCGACAAGCTCGTCGAGCGCCAGATGTGGCGCGACCGCCGCCTGATGGCGCTGCTCGCCCACAAGCGCAAGGCCGCCACGGACATCGGACAGCTGAGGAGAGACCACCATGGCCACGCAAACGCAAAGTCATCATCACCTGCGCGGTCACGGGCGCGATCCACACGCCCTCGATGTCGCCCCATCTGCCGGTCACGCCCGAAGAGATCGCCGAGGCGGCGCTCGGCGCCGCCGAGGCGGGGGCCGCCATCGTGCACCTGCACGCCCGCGATCCCGGAGACCGGCCAGCCGGACCAGACCCCCGAGGCTTTCGCGCGGTTCCTGCCCGCTCATCAAGCAGCGCTCGAACGTGGTGGTCAACCTCACCACGGGCGGCGCGCCCGACCATGACCATCGAGGAGCGCGTGCCGCCCGGCCGCGACCTTCAAGCCGGAAGTGGCCTCGCTGAACCTCGGCTCGATGAATTTCGGCCTGTTCGGCATGCTCGACCGCTTCAAGGACCTGAAGCACGAGTGGGAGCGCACGCTACCTCGCCAACAAGGACATCATCTTCCGCAACACGTTCGGGCAGATCGAATACATCCTCGACGACCTGCGCCGGCAACGGCACGCGGTTCGAGTTCGAGTGCTACGACACCGCGCATCTCTACAACCTCAAGTATTTCTTCGATCGCGGGCTGGTGAAGGCGCCGCTGTTCATCCAGACCGTGTTCGGCCTGCAGGGCGGCATCGGCGGCCATCCCGACGACGTGCATGCACATGAAGCGCACGGCCGACCGGCTGTTCGGCGACGACTACCGCTGGTCGGTGCTCGGCGCCGGCCGCCACCAGATGAACATCGCCGCGATGGCGGCCGCGATGGGCGGCAACGTCCGGGTCGGGCTCGAGGACTCGCTCTGGGACGGCCCGGGCAAGCTCGCCGAGAGCAACGCCGCGCAGGTGAGGCGCGTCCGGCAGATCCTCGAGGGCCTCGGCCTCGAGGTCGCCACGCCGGACGAGGCCCGCGAGATCCTGCGCTGAAGGGCGGCAATGACGTGACTTTTGAGCAATCGTCCGGCGGAACTCGCAGTCCCGCGAAGGATCGTGGGGTGGCTCGTGTCCGAGACGAGGTAAAGCAAAGCGAACTAGGGAAAACGCCATATTGCGCATCGAAGTCATCAAATGCCGATCTGGATGATTGGGCGAAGGCCCGCTATGGGACGTGGCCGAACAGGCGCTGTACTGGATCGACAGCTACGGACCGGCCGTGCACCGGCTTGAATCCGGCGGGCGTCGCACCACCTGGCCGCTGCCCGAGCATGTCGGATCGATTGCGCTGCGACAGGGCGGCGGCGCGGTCTGCTCACTTGCAGTCAGGCTTCCACGCGCTCGACTTCGAGACCGGCGCAGTCACCGCTTCTGGCCGAAGCCGCGCCGCGCCAATCCACGCACGCGCATCAACGACGGCAAGGTGGACCGCCAGGGCCGCTTTCGTGGCCGGCGGCGATGGATTACGAGGAGCGCGACCCGCTCTGCGCTCTGTACCGCCTCGACCCCGACGGCCGCGTGACGCCGCTCGACGATGGCATAATATGCTGCAACGGTCCGTGCTGGAGCCTCGACGGCTCGCACGCTCTATTTTGCCGACACCATCAAGCGGCTCATCTACGCCTATGACTACGACGACCGCCACGGGCGAGGTCTCGAACCGACGCATGTTCGTGGACTTCGCGGCGATCGCGGTTTCCCGGGCCTCCCGGACGGTGCGACGGTGGATGCGGAGGACTGTTTGTGGTCCTGCGAGGTCTACCGCGGCCGTCTGCTCCGTTTTCGTCCCGATGGTGACGCTCGACCGCGTGGTCGGCCTTCCGGTCGAAAGTGCCACCTCGATCATGTTCGGCGGGCCGGATCTCGACATCGCCTATGTGACGTCGATGGCCCGCGCAGGTCGGAGGCGTGCTGCCGCGCGAAAGAGAAGCCGGTATGCTGTTCGCGGTCCACGGTCTCGGCGTGAGTGGCGTCCCGAACCGCGCTTCGCGGGCTGACCGAACAGAGGAGAGCGACCATGCGCATCGAAATTCTGCTGGATGTGAAGACGACGCTCGGCGAAGGGCCCCTGTGGGACGTCGATCAGCGAGCGGCTATACTTGGATCGATTCTTTCGACGGCCGGGTGTTTCGGACCACCGTCGACGGGCGCGAATTGCGGGCCTGGGATGTGCCGCAGAAGATCGGCTCCATGGCGTGCGCAAGGAAGGGTCGGCGCAGTCGTGTCGCTGCAGCGCGGCTTCCACATGCTCGACTTCAAGACCGGCGAGGTGACCCTGATCCAAGATCCCGAGCCCGGACTCGACCAACAACCGCCTCAACGACGGCAAGGTCGACAAGCGGGGCCGCTTCGTCGCCGGCTCGATGGACACATGGAGGAGGGCCCGACGGCGTCGCTCTACAGCTGTCGACCGACTTCAACGTCACCAAGCTCGACTCGAGCATCATATGCTCGAACGGACCGTGCTGGAGCCCGGACGGCCGCACCTTCTACTTCGCCGATACCTGGTCGGCCGAAATCTGGGCCTACGACTACGACCTCGAGACCGGCGGCGTCGCCGACCGGCGAACTTCGCCAAGTCGAACAGCTGCTGGCGGCGCGGCCGACGGCTCGACGGTCGATGCCGAAGGCTACTTCTGGAACGCGCCGTCTACGCGGCAAGCTCGTCCGCTACACGCCCGACGCCGGTCGAGCGGGTCATCGACATGCCGGTCAAGAAGGTCACGAGCGTGATGTTCGGCGGCCCGAACCTCGACAGTTCTTCTCGTGACTTCGATGGCAAAGCCGCCGCTGCCCAGATTTCCAGGCGATGGCCCACTGCGCGGCAGCCTGTTCGCGATCCACGATCTCGGCATCCGTGGTCTGCCCGAGATGCGCTTCGGGGCCTAGCCGCTACCCGTTCTGCTTATATGGCGATGCGGAGTTCACGAATGACCGTCGATCGCCTCCACGAGTTCGTGTGGCGAGTGCCGGAAGCGAGGTCTGGAGGGCAACGGACACCGTGGCGAATCGGTAGACGGCCCGGTTCGGAAGGTGGCGATAAGGCGGACTAGGCGTGAGGTCAGCGTGGCCACGCGTGCCTCTGCCCTGCACCATCGTGCCGCTGCTGGCATGTGACGGCCCGGGCGTCCGAGCCGAATCCGGAAAAACCGAGCTGTCGCAGCCCTCGCCGGCCTCGGCCTGCCAACTCGTGTCCGGGCAGAGAGGGCCGATGAGCTGATCCGATGCTCGACCTTGGTGTTCGACGGAGCAGGTCGGCATCGACATAGCCGGCGTCGACGAAGCTGGACCTCCGGCAACAGGTCCTTTGACCGCAATGTCTCATGCACCGGCGCGGCCACAGCCACGCTCCGAGCATCGGCCGCCGGCGTCGTCTCGCCATGGACGACGAAGGCGGGCGGGGCATTGTTGCATAGGTCAGCAATGTGTCTGGAGAGGCTACCAGAATATTTCAATGAGGTCAGGGTGAAGGCGGCGTAGATGCTGTTTTTTATGTGGGGCGCGGCGATGGTGATGGCGCGACCGGCTCGCAGCCGGCCCTGGCGTGGCAGAGCAAGCACCCGGATTTGGCGTCTCTCCTCTGTTCAAGCTCCTTCTGGTGGCCACTTTCCGACCCGTATTTCGGGCTGAGGTCGCCGTCATGGCAGCAGCGTCAACGGTTCCCCGACCAAACCACCCGATACAACGCCACGATCTCCGCTCTGCTTGGCACGCGCGGATTGTTGGCTGGGCTGCCGGACGCCATGGCCTGCTCTGCCATCTGTGTCCAGCCGCGAATCCCAAGCTGCCTTATCGATGCCGAAACCGCCCGGTGTCGGAACATCGAGGTCGTGGTTCAACTGCGCAAGCCCATCCGCCAGCTTCTCCGCCGCGACCGCGTCGGTGTCCGCCGGCCCAGCAAATCCAATACGCCGCGCGGCCTCGGCGTAACGCCCCTGCGCCGCCTCCAGCCCGAACCGCGTGATCGCCGGCAGCAGCATGGCGTTGGACAGGCCGTGCGGCACATGGAAACGCAGCGCCAATCGGCCGCGACATGCCGTGCACCAGCGCCACCGAGCTGTTGGTGAACGCGATCCCCGCCTGCATCGCGCCCAGCATCATCGCCTCGCGCGCCGGACCGTTATCAGGTTCGGCATACGCCGTCCGCAGATTGGCGCCGATCAGCGCCATCGCCGCCAGCGCCTGAGTGTCCGAATAGGGGTTGGCCCGCTTCGAGACATAGGCCTCCAGCGCGTGGGTCAGGCTGTCGACCCCGGTGTCGGCGGTGATCCGCTTCGGCACGGTGAACGTCAGCTCGTAATCCACCACGGCCGCCAACGGCAGCGCGCCCATGCCGGCGATCAGCATCTTCTCGCCGCGCTCGGTGTCGGTGATGACGGTGAACCGCGTCGCCTCGCTGCCGGTGCCGGCGGTCGTCGGGATGGCGATCACCGGCAGCCCGGCCGCGTCCGCCTGCACCGGCACCTTGAAGTCGCGCATGTGCGAGCCCGCCCCGGTCGCGCGCCCATGCGCCAGGATGGACATCGCCTTCGCCGTGTCGATCGGCGACCCGCCGCCGAAGCCAATCAGGCAATCGTATGACCCGGCCTGCAGCAGCGCCGCACCGGCATCGATCACGGTGTCCGTCGGCTCCGGCACGGTGTCGCTGAACACGGCGGCGTCGATCCCGGCGGCCTCCAGCGGCTCCAGGCAGCGGCGGACCAGTCCGGAGCGGACCATGTAAGGGTCGGTGACCACGAGCGGGCGCGACAGGCCGAACTTTGCCAGCACGCCGGCGAGCTCCCGGACGCTGCCGCCGCCGACCAGCATCAGCCGGGGCGAGACGATTGTGGCGCTCATGGGGTGGCGTTCATCGGGCGGCCTGCTCGGCGGCGGCCCGGCGGTCGGCATACAGCGCGAGACGCCGTGCCGCGGCCGGGGTGGCGACGCGCGCGCGTCGTCCATGCCGCCATGGCGGGAAGTTCCTCCGCGCGATGACAGGCGGACAGATGATCGGTCTCAAATCGAGTGCAAGGCGGGGTCCTCGGTTCGGCAGCGGTCGATGACGAACGTGCAGCGGGTATGGAAACGGCAGCCCGGCGGGATGTTGGCCGGGCTCGGCACGTCGCCGCCGCCATCTGCCGTCGCAGCTTGCGGTGCGGATCGGGCCGCGGGATCGCCGACAGCAGGACGCGGGTGTAGGGGTGCCGCGGATTGGCGAACACCGCGTCCTTCGGCCCGATCTCGACGATGCGGCCCAGATACATCACCGCGACCCGGTCCGCCACGTGCTTCACCACCGCAGATCATGCGCGATGAACAGATAGGACAGCCCGAGCCGCGCCTGCAGGTCCTTCAGCAGGTTCACCACCTGCGCCTGGATCGAGACGTCGAGCGCGCTGACCGGCTCGTCGCAGACCATCAGCGCGGGCTCGACCGCCAAGCGCGCGCGCGATGCCGATCCGCTGCCGCTGGCCGCCGGAGAACTCGTGCGGGTAGCGCCCGGCGTGATACGGCGCGAGCCCGACCAGGCCCAGCAGCTCGCTCGACCCGGGCGCGCCGCGCCGGCCTGTCGCCGATGCGGTGCACGATCAGCGGCTCCTCCAGGATCTCGGCCACCGTCATGCGCGGGTTGAGCGAGGCGAACGGGTCCTGGAACACGATCTGCATCCGGCGGCGCAGCTTGCGCAGTGGCGTCGCCGCGCAGGGCGGTGATGTCGGCGCCCTCGAACCGCACGCTGCCCGCCGTCGGCTCGATCAGCCGCAGCACCAGCCGCGCCGTGGTGCTCTTGCCGCAGCCGCTCTCGCCCACGAGCGCCAGCGTCTCGCCGCGGAAGAGCTGGAACGACACGCCGTCCACCGCGCGGACGTTGCCGACCGTGCGCGCCAGCAGCAGGCCGCGGCGCATGGGATAGTGCTTGGCGAGGTTCGCCACCTCCATCAGCGGAGCGGTCAAGCCGCCAGGTCCTCGACCGGCGCCCGGATGCAGGCGGCCTGGTGATCGGTGCCCAGGCTGCGCAGCGCCGGGTCCACGCGGGCGCAGGCAGGGGCCGCGAACACGCAGCGCGGGTGGAACCGGCAGCCCTCCGGCAGGGCGAACGGCGCCGGGACCGAGCCCTCGATCGCCAGCAGGCGGGCGCGCGTCTCCTCGACTCGCGGCACGCTGCCGAGCAGACCGAGCGTATAGGGATGCTGCGGGTCGTCGAAGATCGCCGTGCCGCTGGCGCGCTCCACGACGCGGCCGGCGTACATCACCGCGACCTCGTCCGCCATCTCGGCCACGACGCCGAGGTCGTGCGTGATCAGGATGATCGCCATGCCGGACTGCGCCTGCAGGTCGCGCAGCAGGTCGAGGATCTGCGCCTGCACGGTCACATCCAGCGCCGTCGTCGGCTCGTCGGCGATCAGCAGGTCGGGGTCGCAGGACAGCGCCATCGCGATCATCACCCGCTGCCGCATGCCGCCGGACATCTGGTGCGGATAGTCGTCGACGCGCCGGGCCGCCGCCGGGATACGCACGCGGTCCAGCGCGGCCACCGCCCGGGTGCGCAGCGCTGCTTTGGAGGCGCTGCGGTCATGGGCGTGCATCGCCTCGGTGATCTGGTCGCCGACGGTGAACACCGGGTTCAGGCTGGTCATCGGCTCCTGGAAGATCATGCCGATGCGGTTGCCGCGTATGGCGCGCATGGCGTGGGGCGGCAGGGCCAGCAGGTCCTGGCCATCGAACACCACGCGTCCCGCAGCGATCCGGCCCGGCGACGGCACCAGGCGCATCACCGACAGCGACAGCATGCTCTTGCCGCAGCCGCTCTCGCCAACGATGCCGAGGGTCTGCCCGCGTGCGACGGATAAGTGACGCCGTCCACCGCCGGCACGTCACCGCCCGGGCTGCGGAATACCGTGCGCAGCCCGTCGATCTCTAAAAGATTGGCCACTCAGGAGGCCAGCTGCCGAACGTCAGTCCTCAGGAGCGGTAATCGGGCCGGTCGTGCTCCACGAGCCGCAGGCAGCTCTCCCACATCATCTCGTAGTGGTCGAGCATGCCCTCACGCTCGAACTGCTCTGCCGTATGCAGGCGCACCGCTTCGGGCGGCATCACCAGTTCGGTCCCGCCCGCCAGCGCCGCGACCTGCGCCTGACACGCGCGCTCCAGGTAGTAGATGTTGCTGAACGCTTCCGGGATGGTGCGGCCGGCGACCAGAAGGCCATGATTCTGCAGGATCATCGCCCGGTGCTCGCCAAGGTCGGATACCAGTCGGTCCCGCTCGTCAAGGTCGAGCGCGATGCCCTCATAGCCGTGATAGGCAAGATGCCCGTAGAACTTCAGCGCGTGCTGGCTGATGGGCAGCAGACCGTGCTTCTGCGCCGCGACCGCCATGCCGGCGGCGGTGTGGGTGTGGATCACGCAGGCCAGGTCGTGCCGGGCCATGTGGATCGCCGAATGGATGCAGAACCCCGCCGCGTTGACCCGGCGCGACTGCTGGTTGTCGTCCACGACGTTGCCGTCATAGTCGATCTTCACCAGGTCCGACGCCCGCATCTCATGGAACATCACGCCATACTGGTTGATCAGGAAATGGTTCTCCGGCCCGGGCAGCCGCGCGCTGATGTGGGTGTAGATCAGGTCGGTCATCCGGTGATGCGCCACCAGGCGATACAGAGCTGCGAGGTCGCAACGGACCTTCCACTCCGTATCCGAAACGCCGGAGAGCGAGGCGGGAGTTGTGGCAACGTTCATGGGATGCGCTCCTAAATGCTTTGGTGATAATCGGTCGCGCGACCGTGCATGGTCAAGCGCAGCGAGTTTAACCCAGGGTTAGTGGATCTCCCCAGCCTGCTGCACCGCCGCCCGGAGTTTGGCCGGGCTGAAATCAGCGCTGGCGCAAACGTCAAGGATCACCTTCTCACGCCGGGATACCAGGGCGATCGCGTCCGGCAGCTTGCGCACCGCATCGGCCGGGATCACCACTGCGCCGTGGAAATCCGCGTGCACGACATCGTCGTGCACGACATTCATGCCGAAGATGTTCACCGGTTTGCCAAATTCGACCATGTGGACGTGGGCATGGCTGGGGCCGATCCGACCGCCGATGATCTGGAACCCCGGCGCCAGCATATCGCAGTCACGAAATGACCCATTGGTCACGCAGCCGAGGGCGCCAAGGGCCTTATGCACCGTCGAATGCACCTCTCCCCACCAAGCTCCATAGCCAGGCCGATCATCCAAGTCCTGCAATACGACGATGCTGGGGAATTCCGCATCACCGACGTAGTCATACCAGTCGAGCCGGCTGGCGGTCGGTCCACGTGACGCCTCCTGCGCACGGATCATGCCGACGCGGGCAACTCCTACCATCGGAGGCAGACTGCGATCGGCGGCGACCATCGGCTCGACAGTAAAGCCGATCGCCCGCCGTTCGGGTGCCACGAGTTCCAAGCCATTGCAGATGGTTGGGGTGTCCCACTGCTGAAGGACTTTAAGGTCATCAGGCGTATAAAGCCTCTCAGCCATGGTGCATTCCTCACAAGTTGAGGCCGCAGCATCGCCTATACAGCCGTTTGCGGCAAACCGCCCGGAGCGTACGGCCTAACGCCGGACGATCGCCTTCTCTTGGCCCCATTTTTCTGGGCATCGAATGCGAAACGGGCCGTCTACGACATACTCAAACGATTTGCGCTTTGGATTCTCAAGCGATGCATGCCAAGCCTGGATCGTGCCGCCGTAATAGGCCTCCTCGGCACGCGCGGCATGCAGATAGACCCGGCCGCCGATGGCCTCATCGGCGACCTCGTCCGTTACCGGCCAGGTTCCAGTCTCATACCGGGTTGGCTCGGGTCCAATTCGCTTGTTACGCTGTCCTTGTTTACAAAGAAGATGCAGGTCAACGACCAACCGCCGAAACTCCCAACAGAATGCGCCCGCGGCGCACCCTGGAACCCATGCCCCAAACTTGCCGCTGGTCAGGCCGCCACGACGGCCCGGCGTGCCATTACGCCGATCAGATGGGCACGATACTCCGGACTGGCGTGAATGTCGCCATTCAAGCCGTCAGATGGAGTTGTAATTCCCGTGATCGCATCGGCCGAGAAGTTCGCCGATAGCGCCTGCTCCATCGCCGTATGACGAAATACCCCGCTTTGCCCGGCTCCAGTAATCGCCACCCGAACGCCGGCCGCCGTCTTCGCTACGAACACGCCGACCATGGCGTAGCGCGACGCCGGGTTGCGGAACTTCTCGTAGTTGGACTTCTCCGCGATTGGGAACTCGATCGCCGTGATGAGTTCGCCGGGCTCCAGCGCAGTGGTGAACATGCCCTGGAAGAAGTCATCGGCTGCGATGCTGCGGTGATCCGTGTGGATTGTTGCGTTCAGGGCCAGCACAGCGGCAGGGTAACACGCGGAGGGATCGTTGTTCGCAAGCGACCCGCCCATCGTGCCGCGGTGCCGGACCTGGGTGTCGCCGATCCAGGACGCCATCTTGGCGAGGCCGGGCAGCATCCGCTTTATGTCCTCAGATGCCTCAATCTGATGATGCGTCGTCATCGCGCCGATCGTGATGGTCTTGTCGTCGGCCGCAATGCCCCGAAGGCCAAGATCCGCCAGATCGACTATGGCGCTCGGTTTGTTGAGCCGCTGCTTCAGCACCGGGATGAACGTCTGTCCGCCGGCGAGCGCCTTGGCCTCGATGTCCGCGCCCAGCGCCTGCACGGCTGCGGGGATTGAGGACGGCTTCGTATAGGTGAAATCATACATGCTCGGGTTCCCTACTCGGCCGCCATGCGCGGCTGATTGGCTTGGATGAGCGACCAGATCTTTTGCGGCGTCGCCGGCATGTCCAGATGCCGGACGTTGTAGTCGCGCAACGCATCGACGACAGCGTTGATCACCGATGGCGGGCAGCCAATGGCGCCGGTCTCGCCTACGCCCTTCGACCCCAGCGGGTTATGCGTGCACAACGTGGTCTCGGTCGAGGTGATCATTGGCGGGAAGTCATGCGCCCGCGGCATCTGATAGTCCATGAACGACCCGGTCACCAACTGCGCCTCGCTGTCATAGACGGCGTTCTCCATCAGCGCCTGCCCGATGCCCTGAGCCAGCCCGCCCTGCACCTGGCCCTCGACGATCATCGGGTTGATCACCCGGCCCACGTCGTCAGCCGCCACCATGTTCACCACGCTGACGGTGCCGGTGTCGCGGTCGACCTCGACCTCGCAGATATGACAGCCGCCGGGGAAGGTGAAGTTCTTCGGATCGTAAAATGCGGTCTCGTCGAGGCCAGGCTCCAATTCCTCGATCGGGTAGTTGTGCGGCACGTAGGCAGCGAGCGAAATCTCGGCCAGCGCCTTGCTTTTATCGGTGCCGGCCACCGAGAAGCGGCCGTCTTTAAACTCGATGTCCTCGACCGAGGCCTCCATCAGGTGGGCCGCGATCTTCTTGCCCTTGGCGATGACCTTGTCCATGGCCTTGACCATCGCCGAACCGCCAACCGCAAGGCTACGGCTGCCATAGGTGCCCATGCCGAAGGGGATCTTGCCCGTATCGCCGTGCACCACGTCCACCATATCGACGGGCACGCCGAGCTGATCGGAGACGAGCTGCGCGAACGTAGTCTCATGCCCCTGGCCGTGGCTGTGGGTGCCGGTGAACACCGTCACGCTGCCGGTCGGATGCACGCGAATGTTCGCTACTTCGTATAGCCCAGCGCGAGCGCCAAGTTGACCCACGAGCTTGCTCGGCGCGATGCCGCAGGCCTCGACGTAGGTCGATATACCGATGCCGCGCAGCTTGCCGCGCGCCGCAGCAGCTCGGCGCCGGGCCGGAAAGCCATCCCAATCCGCGGCAGCCAGCGCCGCCTTCAGCGTCGCCTCATAGTCGCCGCTGTCATAGTTCAGCGCCACCGGCGTCTGATACGGGAATGCGTCTTTCGGAATGAAGTTGAGCCGGCGGATGGCCAGCCGGTCCAGCCCGGTATCGTGCGCGATCACATCGACCAGACGCTCGAGGATATAGGTCGCCTCCGGCCGTCCCGCGCCGCGATAGGCGTCCACCGGGACGGTGTGGGTGAACACTGCCTTCACCTCGGCGTAGATCGCAGGGGTGGTATAGACGCCGGCCAGCAGCGTAGCGCTTAGATAGGTCGGCACTGCCGGCGCGAAGGTGGAGAGATAGGCGCCCATGTTGCTCAGCGTGCTGACCCGCAGCGCCAGGAACTTGCCCTGCGCATCCACCGCCATCGCCGCCTTGCTGTAGCAATCGCGGCCATGCGCGTCCGACATGAACGCCTCGCTGCGGTCGCAGGTCCATTTGACCGGACGATGCAGCTTGCCGGCGGCCCATGTCACAATGGCCTCCTCGGCGTAGTGGAAAATCTTCGATCCGAAGCCGCCGCCGACATCGGGCGCCACCACGCGAAGCTTATGCTCCGGAATATGCAGCACGAAGGCGCCCATCAGCAGCCGGATGACGTGCGGGTTCTGGCTGGTGGTGTAAAGCGTGAACTCGCCAGACGATCGGTCGAAGTCGCCAATCGCCGAGCGGGTCTCTAAGGCATTCGGCACCAGCCGGTTGTTGATCAGGTCCAGCTCGACCACGTGCGCCGCCTGGGCGAACGCCGCGTCCACGATCGCCTTGTCGCCGATGTGCCAGTCAAAACAGACGTTGTTCGGCACATCCTCATGCACCAGCGGCGCGCCCGGCGCTACGGCATCGCGCACGCTGGCGATCGCCGGCAGGTCGTCATAGTCGATCGACAACAATTCCGCGGCGTTCTTCGCCTCCTGCTTGCTCGAAGCGATCACCACCGCAACGGGGTCGCCCACGTGACGTACCTTGCCGGTCGCGAGAACCGGATGCGCCGGCTCCGCCATTGGCGAACCGTCCTTGTTGTGGATCTGCCATCCGCAGGGCACGCCGCCGATGCCGTCTGCCTGCATGTCGGCCCCGGTATACACCGCCACAACGCCGGGCGCGGCTGCGGCCGCGGTGGTGTCGATGCTCAGGAGCCGCGCATGCGGACGGTCGGCCCGGCGGATCACCGCATAAAGCTGGCCCGGCCGGTTGATGTCATCAGTGTAGTTGCCGTTTCCGCTTAAAAAACGATGGTCTTCCTTGCGGCGCACCGAGGCGCCAATGCCTTCGAAACCCATAATGCTTTCTCCCCTGCAATCGCGGCTTTTCGCCTGCGATCCGATTATTCAGCGGCGAGCGGCAATTCCTTGCCATGCATGATTGGCCAAGCGGCGGCGATCGCCTTGACGATATTATGGTAGCCGGTGCAGCGGCAGAGATTACCCTCGAGGCCGTGCCGAATTTCGTCCTCCGTCAGCCCCTGCGGGTGCATCTGCACCAAATCGATGGCGCTCATTACCATACCCGGCGTGCAGAAGCCGCATTGTAGCGCGTGGTGCTCGCGGAACATCGCCTGCATCGGATGCAGCGTGCCGTCGGCCTCAGCGATGCCCTCAATCGTGGTCACGCTGCAGCCATTTGCCTGCATCGCCAGAATGCTGCAGCTTTTGACGGACTCACCGTCAATGTGCACGACGCAGGCGCCGCATTGGCTGGTGTCGCAACCGACATGCGTCCCGGTCAGGCCCATACCCTCACGCAGCAGTTCGACCAGCAGCGTCCGGCCCTCGACCTCGGCGGTGTGACTGCGCCCGTTCACCGTCAGCGATACCTGAGGCATCGTTTTTCTCCCTGTATGCAGAACTTGCGCGTGACCAGCGGTCTGCGCACCTGACGTAGTGTGGCGTCCAGGACTGGCTAGGGTCAAGCCGCGGTCAGGAAGTACTTTCCTCAGGCTGCTTGAGGCAGCATCCGCAGCACCGGAAGTTCGTCGAGATGGCACGCGGTTTTTTGGCCGTCGCCGACCTCCCGCAACAACGGCTCCTCCGCCCTGCAGCGATCGAACACGTAGGGACACCGGGTATGGAAGCGGCAGCCGTTGGGCGGGTTGATCGGGCTCGGCACGTCGCCGGTCAGGATGATACGGTCGCGCTGCGCCGCGGGGTCCGGCACCGGGACGGCCGAGAGCAGCGCCCGGGTATAGGGGTGGCGCGGGTTGGCGAACAGCGACCGGCGTTCGGCGATCTCCACGATCTTGCCAAGGTACATGACCGCGACCCGGTGCGTCAGGTGCTCGACGATCGCGAGGTCATGGCTGATGAACAGCAACGCGAGCCCCAGTTCGTCCTGCAGGTCCGACAGCAGATTGACGATCTGCGCCTTCACTGAGACGTCGAGCGCGCTCACGGCCTCGTCGCAGATGATCAGGTCGGCGCCGGGGGCCAAGGCGCGGGCGATGCCGATGCGCTGGCGCTGGCCGCCGCTGAATTCGTGCGGGTAGCGCCGCATGGCGTCGCGGGGCAGGCGGACGGTGTCCATCAGCTTCGCCACGCGGTCCTCGATTTCGCCGGCGCCGTTCGCCAGGCCGAAGTTGCGCAACGGCTCCGCAATGATGTCCCGCACCCGCATTCGGGGGTTGAGGCTGCTGAACGGGTCCTGAAACACCACCTGGATGCGTCGGCGCAGCGGCCGCAGTTGGCCGGCGGGAAGGTTGTCGATGCGGGCGCCGTCGAGCCAGACCTCACCATCGGTCGGGTCGATCAGCCGCAGGATGGCCTTCCCCACGGTGCTCTTGCCGCAGCCGCTCTCGCCCACCAGCGACAGCGTCTCGCCCTTCTCGATCGAAAAGGTGACGCCGTCGACCGCATAAACCTGGCCGGTGACGCCGCCGAACAATCCGCCACGCAGCGGGAAGTGCTTCTTGAGCGCCATCACCTCAAGCAGCGGCGACGGCCGGCTCATGCGGCCATGCCTTCCGGCATGGCGTACTCGGCGTAGTGGCAGGCGACGAAATGGCCGGGCCGCTTGGCCTCGACCGCCGGGGTAACGCTGCGGCATAGATCGGTGGCGCTCAGGCAGCGCCCGGCGAAGGCGCAGCCCACGATCGGCTTACGCAAGGACGGCACCAGGCCGGGGATCTCCGCGAGCTTCGAACGGCCCCCCGCCGTCAGCGAGGAGCCAAGCCGCGGCACCGCGCCGAGCAGGCCGCGGGTATATGGGTGCTGCGGGTTGGCGAAAATTTCGCCGACCGTCGCCTCCTCGACCTTGCGGCCGGCATACATGACGACCACTCGTTGCGCCATCTCCGCCACCACGCCCAAGTCGTGGGTAATCAGCATGATGGCCGAGCCGAGCCGGGTCTTGAGGTCACGCATCAGATCCAGGATCTGCGCCTGGATCGTCACATCCAGCGCCGTCGTCGGCTCGTCGGCAATCAGCAGCTTGGGGTTGCAGGCCAGCGCCATAGCGATCATCACCCGCTGCCGCATGCCGCCCGACAGTTGATGCGGATACTCGCGCACCCGGCGGCCCGGCGCTGGGATGCCGACGAGCGTCAGCATCTCCACCGCCCGCGCCTCCGCTTGGCGGGCGTTCAGGCCCTGGTGCAGGCGCAGGGTCTCGCCGATCTGCCGACCGATGGTCAGCACCGGGTTCAGGCTGGTCATCGGCTCCTGGAAGATCATGCTGATGTCGTTGCCGCGCAGTTTGCGCATCTCGGGCTCGGAGAGTTTCAGCAGGTCGCGACCCTGGAAGCGGACGCTGCCGGCGATGCGGCCCGGCGGCTCCTGGATCAGCCGCAGCAGGCTCATGACTGGTGACCGACTTGCCGCAGCCGCTCTCGCCGACGATTGCCAGGGTCTCGCCGGCATTGATTTGAAAAGACAATCCGTCGACCGCACGCACGACGCCGTCGAGGGTGCCGAAATGGGTCTGCAGGTTCTTGACCTGCAGGAGGGGTTCATCGCTCCGTATTGGCGCCGCCGCCATCAGAGCCGCTTCGCCATGCGGGGGTCAAGCGCGTCACGCAGGCCGTCGCCCAGCAGGTTCACCGCCAGCACCGTCAGCGATAGGAACACCGCCGGGAAGAACACGATGAATGGCTTCACCTGCCAAAGCGCCCGGCCCTCGGCCATGATGTTGCCCCAGGACGGGATGGTCGGCGGCGTGCCGGCGCCGATGAAGGACAGGATCGCCTCGGTGATCATCGCCGACGCGCAGATGTAGGTCGCCTGCACGACGATCGGCGCCAGGGTGTTCGGCACGATATGGCGCCAGATGATCAGCGGCACCCGCGTGCCGGAGGCGACGGCCGCCTCGACATAGGGCTGCTCGCGCAAGCTGAGTACAACGCCGCGGACCAGGCGGGACACCCGGGGGATCTCGGCGATCGTGATGGCGGTGATGACGTTGCCGACGCTGCCGCGGGTCAGCGCCATGAGCGCGATGGCCAGCAGGATCGGCGGGATGGACATCAGCCCGTCCATCACCCGCATGATGACGCTGTCGGCCCAGCGCACGAAGCCGGAAACCAGCCCGATCACCATGCCGATCACCGACGGCCAGCGCAGCGACGGCGAAACCGACATCCAGCGAAACCCGCGCGCCATACAGCACGCGGGAGTAGATGTCGCGGCCCAGCAAGTCGGTGCCGAACCAATACAGCATCGAAGGCTGCCGCAAGCGCTTGGCCGGCGCCAGCGCGGTCGGGTCCACGGTCCAGAGCAGCGGCGCCGCGATCGCGATGAACACGATGATCGCCAGCAGCACCCCGCCGAGCGAAGATGGTGGGATAGCGCCGGATGAAGGTTCGGACCCGGCCGCGCGGCCGCACCGGCGGCAGCACGTCCGGCAGTGCCGCCGCCGGCGTTACATGCGCCGCCGATGCGGTGGCGACCGGCGCGTCGGGAAGGGTCGTGCTGCTCAATAGCGAATCCTCGGGTCGAAGGCGGTGTAGAGCAGGTCAACGCCCAGATTGACCAGGACATAGACGAAGCTGAACAACAGCACGACGCCCTGGATCACCGGGTAGTCGCGCCGCAGGATCGCGTCCACCACCAGGCGGCCGAGGCCAGGGATGGCGAACACGCTCTCGGTCACCACGGCGCCGCCGATCAGCAACGCGACGCCGATGCCGATCACGGTCACGATGGGCACGGCCGCGTTCTTCAGCGCGTGCAGGAAAAGGATGGTGCGGCTGCCGACGCCCTTGGCCTTGGCGGTGCGGATGTAGTCCTGGCTGAGCACCTCGAGCATCGTCGCCCGGGTGATGCGGGCGATCAGCGCGATATAGACGCCGCCGAGCGCCACCGCGGGCAGCACGAGGTTGTTGAGCCAGGGGCCGAAGCCCTTGGCGAGCGGCGTGTAGCCCTGCACCGGAAACCAGTCGAGCTCCAGCGCGAACACGTAGGCGAGGATGTAGCCCACCACGAACACCGGCACGGAAAAGCCGAACACCGCGAAGATCATGATCAGCCGGTCGATCCAGGTGCCCTGGTTCCACGCCGCCAGCACGCCCATGGGCACTGCGATGCCGATCGACAGGATCAGGGTCAGCACCATCAGCGACGCCGTCGGCTCCAGCCGCTGGCCGATCATCCTGGTCACCGGCAGGTTGGTGAAGATGGACACGCCGAGGTCGCCGTTGAGCACGTGCCAGGCCCACTCGCCGAAGCGGATCAGGAACGGGCGGTCGAGACCGAGCCCGGCGCGGATGCGCTCCACGTCGGCGGGCGTTGCCTGGTCGCCGGCGATGATGGCGGCCGGGTCGCCGGGGGCAATATACAGCAGGCTGAACACGAACAGCGCCACGATCGCCATGACCGGGATCGTGGACAGCACCCGCCGGGCGAGATAGCCGAGCATCAGGCCCGTTTCGTTGTCAGGTCTTCTGGACGCCCCAGAACACCGGGAACGGCGCCTTGACCACGCCGCTGATGTTCTTGCGCCAGGCCTGGTAGCCCAGGAAGAAGCCGGTCGGGATGTAGGTCACGAACTCCATGGCCATCTTGTTGAGGTCAGTGACCGCGGCCTTTTCCGCCGCCGCGTCGGGCGCGTCATACCAGGTGGCGATGCCGGCCTGGATCGCGTCCGATTTCGGCCAGCCGAACCAGGCCTTGTCGCCGCCGGCGTCGAATGCCGTGTAGGGCGCCGGGTTGATGCAGTCGGCGCCCGCGTGCCAGGTGTGGAAGATGTGCCAGCCGCCCTGCGACGGCGGGTCCTTCTTGGCCCGGCGCGCGCCCACCGTGCCCCAATCGAGCGCCTGGTAGTCCACGTTCATGCCGATCTTCTGCAGCAGGTCCGCCGTGACGTCGCCCTGGGCCTTGGTGATCTGCACGTCGGTCGCGACGCACAGCACGATCGTCTCGCCTTTGTAGCCGGCCTCTGACAGCAGCTTCTTCGCCTCGTCGTAGCGGCGCGGCCCCTTCAGGATGTCGCCGCCCTCCTCGGTGTAGGACGCCGTGCCCGGCGTGAAGAAGCTCGGCTGCGCCTTCCACAGCTCGTCGTCATTGCCGACGACGGCGCGCATGTAGTCCTCCTGGCTCAGCGCCATCATCACCGCCCGGCGCACCCGCGGGTCGTTGAACGGCGGATGCAGGTGGTTGATGCGGAACGAGCCGATGTTGCCGAGCGGGTCCGCAATATCGACGTTGACGTTGCGGTTGCGCTTCAGCAGCGGCACCAGGTCGGGCACCGGGTTCTCCCACCAATCGACCTCGCCGTTCTGCAGCGCCGCCGCCTTGGTCGCGTCGTCGGGCAGGATCAGCCACTCGATGCGGTCGAACATCATCCGCTTGCCGCCCGACAGCCAGTCCGCCGCCTCCGGCCGTGGCTCGTAGCCCGCGAATTTCTCGAACACCGCCATGGAGCCCGGCACCCACTCGTCCTTTTTGAACGCCATGGGGCCGGAGCCGACGTACTCCTTGATGAGCTGGAACGGGTCGGTCTTGGCGATGCGCTCCGGCATGATCTCGGCGACGGGCGCGTTGCTCTTGCCCAAGGCGAACAGCATCTTCGGGAACGGCTTGTTCAAGCGGATGCGCACCGTGCGGTCGTCCAGCGCCTCCATCGCGTCCAGCGACGCCTTGATCCGCTGGCCCATGGTGTCCCGCACCATCCAGCGGTTCAGGCTGGCGATCACGTCCCGGGACAGCACCGGCTCGTTGTCATGGAACTTCAGGCCAGGGCGCAGGCGGATGGTCCAGGTCTTGTTGCCGTCCGTCGCCTCATACGCCTCCGCCATCTGCAGCTTGGGGTTGAGGCTGCTGTCCACGCCGAACAGCGTGTCCCAGATCAGCAGGCTGGCGTTGCGGACGACGTATTGCGTGCCGGCGACCGCGTCGAGGCTGGAGAGGTTGGCCTGCGGCACGAAGCGCAGCACGCGGGCGTTCTGCGCGAGGGACAAGCGCGGCATGGCCAGGCTGCCTAGGGCGGCGGCAGTCCCGGTGGCGAGGAGGTCACGACGTTTCATGCGAACCCTTATGTCTGGCCGTGTGCGGTTGAGCCATAGCAAGCTGACGGGCCAGTCGGCGCTGTGCTCAGGCACGCTTCACGTTCCAAAATAGCGCAAAACCATTGAGCACGCCGTCTAAATCGCTCCGATACGCCGTCGGCTGCAAATATTGGCCCATCGGGATGTAGGGCAGGCTCTGAAACGCCTCGCGCTGGATGTCGGCGCAGATGGCGGCCTGGCTCGGGACGTCCGGCGCATCGAACCAAGCGTTGCGGAGCTGTTCGATTTTCGGGTCCGTCGGCCAGCCAAACCAAGCCTGCTCGCCATTGGTGCGCAGCGACAAATGGCCGGACGGGTTCAGGTGGTCGGTGCCGGCCCAGGCGGTGCAGAAGGCGCTCCAGCCGCCGGCGTCCACCGGATCCTTCTTGGCGCGCCGGGTCACGACGCTGCCCCAGTCCGTCGCCTGATAATCGACGTTCATCCCCGCCCGCTGCAGCATGTCCGCCACAACGTCCGCCATCGCCTTCAGCACCGGGAAGTCGGTCGCCGCCAGTAGCACGACGCGCTCGTTGTTGTAGCCGGCGGCCTTCAGGTCGCGCTTGACCTTGGCCATGTCCCGCGGGCCCGTGAGCGTATCGAGGCCAACGCTGCTCGCCATCGGCGTCTCCGGACAGAAAAAGCCGACGCCGGTGCGCGACATCTTTGGATCCGTGCCGACGACCGCAGTCACGACGTCCTCCTGGCTCATCGCGCCCAGCAGCGCCCGGCGGATCGCGGGGTTGTTGAACGGCGGCTGCAGGTGGTTCATGCGAAGAATGGCGATCTGGCCGGAGGGCTCCTGCACCACGACCTTAACGCCGCGGCTGCGCGCCAGTAGGCCCATCAGGTCGGCGGTCGCGTAGTCCCACCAGTCCTGCTCGTTGTTGATCAGCGCCTGAGCCGCGGTCGTAGGGTCGGGGATCGTGGTCCACTCTACCCGGTCGAAATGCACGATCTTGGGGCCGGAGGTCCAGTCCGTCGGACCAGATTCGCGCGGTTTGTAGCCGGCGAACTTCTCGTACACGACGCGGGCGCCGGGCACGCGCTCATCGGCCTTGAAGCGGAACGGGCCGCTGCCGATCATCTCAGTCACCTGGGTGAACGGGTCGGTCTTGGCGATACGCTCGGGCATGATCGCCGGCATATACAGCGGCGTCTTGGCAAGGGCGGACGGCAGCAGCGCGAATGGCTTTTTCATCCGGAACACCAGCGTGCGGTCGTCTTTCGCCAACAGTTCATCGGTCGCAGCCATCAAAGCGCCGCCGAACGCGTCCCGCTTGCCCCAGCGCTGCAGGCTGGCGACGCAGTCTGTCGCACGGACGGGCTCGTTGTCATGGAACAGCAAGCCGGGCCGCAGCGTCAGCGTCCAGGTCTTGCCGTCGTTCTCGGTGGTGAAGCCTTCAAGCATCTGCGGCGACGGCCGGTAAGCACTGTCCTGCCCAAACAGCGTGTCGTACACCATAAACGCGTGGTTGCGGGTGACGTAGGCCGTGGTCCACATCGGGTCGAGCACCGTGAGATCGGCCTGCGGGATGAAGCGGAGCACGCGGCTGTTTTGCGCGCGCAGGGTGGCCGGCGCCGCCAAGCCCGCCGCCGACGCCGCGAGAGATGTGCCCAGGAACGTACGACGTCTCATTCTTGCCGCTCCACTACCATGCATCGAACAAACCACGCCGTTAGGGGATGCGCCAGCGCTGCCACGCCGACCATGGTGGCTTTCGGTGCAAAAACCGGCTAATGCGCCGCCATGCAGCCCGCAACCGATGTCAGCACCCGTCGCAGCAGCCGTCTCCGCGGCCTGTTGACGGCCAAGAACTGGCTGCTCGTGCAGCAGTTTGCCCGTTTCGGCACGGTCGGGGTCGTCGGCGCCATCGTCGATGTGACGACGGTCTATGCCGCTATGGCGATGCTTGGGCTGTACATCTCGGGACTGCTGGCCTATCTCGCGGCGGTTACCATGACGTGGGCGCTGAATCGCGCCTGGACCTTCGCCGGGCGCGGCAGCGGCAGCCTGCTGCGGCAATGGATGCTGTTCGTCGCGGCCAATGGCGTCGGCTTCGTGCTGAACCGCGGGACCTTTTTCGCGCTGGTCACGCTAGTGCCGTTTTGCGCGCAGTATCCCGTCATCGCGATCCTGGCCGGCGTCGGCGCCGGAATGCTCGCCAATTTCAACCTGTCGCGCTCGGTCGTCTTCCGCGCGCCTGGCATCCCCAAGGCGCCGAAATCGCCTTGAAGCCGCCCCGCATCGCCGTGCTGATCCCCTGCTACAACGAGGAGGTCGCGATCGCGGCCGTGGTGCGGGACTTCCGGACGGCGCTGCCGGAGGCCGCCATCTATGTTTACGACAACAACTCCAGCGACCGCACGCTCGACGCGGCGCGCTCCGCCGGCGCCATCGCCCGGACCGAGCGCCTGCAGGGCAAGGGCCACGTCATCCGCCGCATGTTCGCCGATATCGAGGCCGATGCCTACGTCCTGGTTGACGGCGACGACACCTATAGTGCTGCCTGCAGCCCGGCGATGGTGCGGCTTTTGCTGGATGACGGCCTCGATATGGTGAACGGCGCCCGCGTGTCCGAGGCCACAGCGGCCTACCGGCCCGGGCACCGCTTCGGCAACGCGGTGCTGACCGGGCTGGTCGCATGGATTTTTGGCGGCCACGTATCGGATATGCTGTCCGGCTACCGAGTGTTCTCCCGCCGCTTCGTCAAGTCGTTCCCGGCCCTGTCCGGCGGGTTCGAAACGGAGACGGAATTCACCGTCCACTCGCTGGAACTCTGCATGCCGATCGGCGAGTTGCCGACGCCATACAAGAAGCGCCCGGCCGGCTCGACGTCGAAGCTTCGTACCTATAGCGACGGGCTGCGCATTCTGCGGACCATCGTCGTGCTGGTGAAGGAGGAACGGCCGCTGCAGTTCTTCGCTCTCGCGGCAGCGCTGCAGATGCTGGTGGCGATCGGCCTCGCAGTGCCGGTGTTCGTGGATTTCATCCACACCGGCCTGGTCCCGCGCCTGCCGACGGCGGTGCTGTCAACCGGGATCGCGCTGTTGGCCTGCCTGTCGCTGACCTGCGGCATGATCCTCGACTCCGTTTCGCGCGGTCGCAAGGAATTCAAGCGGCTGTCCTATTTGGCAGTGCCGGCCTATCGGCCTGAACCGTAGGCACCCGGTCGCCATAGCCGTTCGGGTGGGCCACCCGCCAGGCGGCGGCGCTGGCGACGATGGTATCGAGCGCCGTGTAACGTGGAGTCCAGCCGGTCTCAGCCCGGATCAGTTCGGAGGAGGCGACCAGCGTGGCCGGATCGCCCGGCCGGCGGTCGCCGATGCGCACCGGGACCGGCCGTTCCAGCACCCGCTCCACCGCGGCGATCACATCCCGGACCGAGTGCCCGCCGCCATTGCCCAGGTTGTATGTGACGCTCTGCCGGTCGAGCTGCCCCAGCGCGCAGAGATGCGCCTCGCCCAGGTCCGTCACATGGACGTAGTCCCGGATGCAGGTGCCGTCCGCGGTCGGATAATCCGTGCCGAATACCGTGATCGCGTCTCTGCGGCCCAGGGCGGCGTCGATCACCAACGGAATCAGATGGGTCTCGGGATCGTGATCTTCTCCCAGCACACCGTTGGGGTCGGCGCCGGCCGCGTTGAAATAGCGCAGGCAGGCACTGCGCAGGCCATGCGCGTGATCGGCCCAGCGCAAGGTCCGCTCGATCATCAGCTTGCTCTCGCCGTAGGGCGAGGCCGGATCGATGCGGGCGGCCTCATCGATGGGCACGCGGTCTGGCTCCCCGAACAGGTTGGCCGTGGAGGACAAGATGAACCTCTTCACATTATGCCGTACACAGGCGTCGATCAGGCGCATGCCGCCGGCCGCGTTCTCCAGCAGATACCGCAGGGGATCGCGCATGCTCTCCCCAACCAGCGACAAGGCCGCGAAATGGAACACGGCGGTCCATGGCCCCTCGGCCAGCACGGCGTCGAGCGTTTGCACGTCGGAGGCGTCGCCCTCGATCAGCCTGGCGCCAGGCGGAACAGCGGCGCGGTGGCCCTGCCGCAAATTGTCTAGGATCACGATGCTGGCACCCCGCTCAGCCAGCAGCGCCACGAGATGGCTCCCGACGTAGCCAGCGCCGCCGGTGACGAGAAAGCGGTCTTGCATCGTTGAATCCTTAAGGAGGGCAGGGGTAAACCCAACACTGAACAGAGGCACATACGCCGTATGAAAGCCTATCGCATAAGTTTGTGGCAGGTTGCACTATCGGATCGGTCTGGCATCGCAGTCGTGCCGTGCTGGTCCGCAAACGTGAGAGGCAGTCGATGTCGCGCACCTTGGTCATAGCCTGCATCCTCCTGCTTGCGTCGCTTCCCGCTTCGATCGCCCAGCCCGCCGCGGTCGCCTACCCGGCACCGGAAGTCGTGGCCCCGCGCATCGTCAGCGGACCCGGCGGCGGCTGTATCGCAGGTGCCGTGCAGCTCCCGCCGAGCGGACCGGGCTACCAGATCATCCGCGCCAACCAAAGCTGGTTCTGGGGGCATCCGGACACCATCGCGGCACTGGAGACGCTCGGCTTGCGCGCCCAGGCGGCGGGGCTGCCCACGTTGTACATGAACGACATCTCCCGCCCGCATGGCGGCCCGACTGCCGGAGTGCACGCCAGCCATCAGGTCGGGCTGGACGCGGACGTCTGGCTCGACGTCACGCCGAAGCCGCCGCTGAGCCTCGCCCAGCGCAATGGAATCGAGGTGGCGAGCCTGGTCGCCGCCGACGGCCGCGACGTGGATCCAGCGCGATGGAGCTCGGACCATGTCACTTTGCTGCGCCTAGCGGCCGGGTTGCCGGGGCTGGACCGCATCCTGGTCAATCCGGCCATCAAGCAGCAGCTCTGCCGCACCCCGATGGCGGACCGCGCCTGGCTTCGGCAGATCCGTCCCTGGTACGGCCACGCCGCCCACATGCACCTGCATTTCCGCTGCCCGGCCAACCAGCCGGAGTGCCACGACCTCGGGCCGGTCCCGCCGGGCGACGGCTGCGACGCCAGCCTCGCCTGGTGGTTCGAGCAGCTCGATGCGCCGCCAAAACCCCCTGCCCCGCCGCATCCGGCCCTGCCGCTGCCAGCAGCCTGCACCGCGATCCTGGCCGGGCGGCCGTGATACGGGTCCGCGTCGGGGTCCTCGCCGCCGGGCTATGCACCTTCATCAACCTGTATCCGACCCAGGCCCTGCTGCCGACCCTGGCGCAGCAGTTCGGCGCCAGCCTGCCGCACACTGGGCTCACCGTGACCGCGACCCTGATCGCCGTGGCGCTTATGGCACCCTTGGTCGGCGGCGTGTCGGATGCGCTGGGACGGCGGCGGCTGATCTTGGGCGCGAGCCTGACGCTGGCATTGCCGACCTTGCTCGCGGCTGCAGCACCAGG
Organism: uncultured Alphaproteobacteria bacterium; assembly: GCA_963850595.1. Lineage (GTDB taxonomy): Bacteria > Pseudomonadota > Alphaproteobacteria > Acetobacterales > Acetobacteraceae > CAHJXG01. The sequence goes on from CAWKLS010000002.1 coordinate 1,624,564, forward strand.
GCTTGACTGGTTGATCCTTTGCCGGTTCCTGCAGGGGCTGCTGCTGCCGTTCATCTTCGCCGTCACCGTCGCCTACATCGCCGAGGAGTGCCCGGGGCCCGAGGCGGTCCGCGTCACCGGCATCTACGCGATCGGCACCATCGTGGGCGGCTTCTTTGGCCGCTTCATCGCGGGATGGGCGACCGAGCTGGCGGGATGGCGCAGCGCTTTTGTGATCCTGGCGCTGCTGACGCTCATTTGCGCCGGCGTCATCGCCCAGACCCTGCCGTCTGAGCAGCGTTTCCGCCCGGTGCGCGGCTGGAGCGGCCAGGTGGCCGGGTTCGCCGACCAGTTCGGCAACCCGCAGGTGATGGCGACCTGCGCCGTGGGCTTCGCCGTGCTGTTCTCGATGGTCGCGACGTTCACTTACGCGAATTTTTATCTGGCCGCGCCGCCGTTCAACTTGGGACCGGCGCAGCTCGGGTCGGTGTTCGTCATCTATCTGCTGGGCGTCGTGGCAACACCCGTGGCGACCCGGCTGGCGCTGCGCTTTGGCCGGCGGCGCACAATTCTGTTGGCGGCGCTGGCCGGATCGGGTGGGCTGCTGCTGACCCTGGTGCCGTGGCTGCCGGGCATCGTGATCGGCCTAGCGTTCGCGGCGGCGGGCATCTTCACCGAGCAGGTGCTCTCCCTCGGCTACGTCGCGGCGGCGGCCCGGCGGTCGCGGTCCACGGCGGTCGGGCTGTATGTCACCTGCTACTACATCGGCGGCAGCCTCGGCGGCATCCTGCCCGCCAGCATCTGGCGCCATGTGGGCTGGCCCGGCTGCGTGGCCCTCGTGCTCATGGTGCAGGCCGCCGCCACGGTGGTGACGCAGGCCGCTTGGCCGCGCCAAGCGCCTTTACCTTCGGCCGCCGCCACCCAACCTTGAGCGGTAACCATCGCGGAAGGTATCCAGATGAACGTCTATGTTGACCCATCGTTCGAGAAGTTCGCCATCGGCCAGCCGGTCTCCCGCAAGGAGGACCCAGTGCTGCTGCGCGGCGAGGGCCAATATAGCGACGACCTGAACCTGCCGGGACAGCTCCACGCGACGATGGTGCGCAGCCGGTATGCGCACGGCATGCTGCGCGGCGTGGATTCGATAGAGGCGCGCTCGATGCCCGGCGTACTGGGCGTTTTCACAGCGGCGGACCTGCGGGAGGGCGGCATCGGCCTGATGCCGGCGTCGGGTGGCAAGAACCGCGACGGCTCTGCCACACCGCGCCCGGCGCAGACGCCCCTGGCAGAGGCGAAGGTGCGCTTTGTCGGCGACCCCGTCGCGATCGTGGTGGCGGAGACGGCGAAGCAGGCGCGGGACGCCGCCGATGCCGTATTCCTGGACATTGACCCGCTGCCGGCCGTGACCAGCGCCCGCGCCGCTGCCGAGCCAGGGGCGCCGCTCCTGCACGAGGACGCGCCGGGCAATCTGGTTCTGGACTACCACTACGGGGACAGCGCTGCGGTTGCCGCCGCCTTCGCCGCCGCTGCGCACGTCACGCGCCTGCAGCTCAGCAACAGCCGCATCGTGGTCGCCGCGATGGAGCCGCGGTCGGCGATCGCCGATTACGACGCCGCCACCCAGCGTTTCACGCTTCGCCTCGGCTGCCAGGGCGTGTTCGGGATGCGGGAGGCGCTGCGTGACGTGCTCGGCGTGAAGCTGGAGCAGTTGCGCGTGCTGACCGGCAATGTCGGCGGGTCATTCGGCATGAAGGCGTCGGTGTATCCGGAATATCCGTGCCTGCTGCATGCCGCGCGCGCATTGGGCCGCCCGGTGAAGTGGACGGATGAGCGCTCCGAAAGCTTTCTGTCCGACAGCCACGGGCGCGACCACGAGGTGGACGCGGAACTGGCGCTGGATGCGGAAGGCCGGTTCTTGGCGATTCGCGTTCAGGGCTACGGCAACCTCGGCGCGTATCTCAGCAATGCGACGACCATTCCGCCGACCGTGAACACCATGAAAAACATGATTGGCGTCTATGCAACCCCGCTGATCGAGGCGTCGGCGCGCTGCGTGTTCACCAACACGACACCGGTCGGTGCCTATCGCGGTGCCGGGCGGCCGGAGGGCAACTACTACATGGAGCGGCTGGTCGATACCGCCGCCGCGGAGATGGGCATCGACCGGGTGGAGCTGCGCCGGCGCAACCACATCCAGCCGGACCGCATGCCGTATAGCGCGCCGTCCGGCATGGCCTATGACAGCGGCGACTTCCCGGCGATTCTCGACAAGGCGCTGGCGATGGCCGACTGGGACGGCTTTGCGGTGCGGCGCATCGAGAGCCGTCATCTGGGCAAGCTACGCGGACGCGGCATCGGGCAGTACCTGGAAGTGACGGCGCCGCCGCAGCGGGAGATGGGCGGCATCCGCTTCGAACTTGATGGGACGGTGACGATCATCACCGGTACGCTGGATTATGGCCAGGGCCATGCGTCGCCGTTCGCGCAGGTGCTATGCGACCGTCTTGGCATTCCGTTCGACCGGGTGCGGCTGCTGCAGGGCGACAGCGATGCACTGATTGCCGGCGGCGGCACTGGCGGATCGAAAAGCATGATGGCGAGCGGCGCCGCGATCGTCGAGGCCAGTGCGATCTGCATCGAGCGGGGCCGTAAGGTCGCCGCGCATGCGTTGGAGGCGTCGGTTGCCGACATCGAATTCGAGCGGGGCCGGTTCGTCATCGCCGGCACCGACCGCGGCGTCGGCATCCTGGAGCTCGCGCAGCAACTGCGCGCCGGCATCGCGCTGCCGCCCGATATCCCGGCGACGCTGGATGTGCAGCATATCCACGAGTTCGGCGCCCTCGGCATTCCCGAACGGCTGTCACGTGACCGAGGTCGAGGTCGATCCCGAAACCGGCATCGTCGAGGTCGTGCGCTATAACATGGTCAACGACTTCGGGGTGCTGATCAACCCGATGCTGGTCGAGGGCCAGGCGCATGGCGGCATTGTGCAGGGCATCGGCCAGGCGCTGATGGAGGCGACGGCCTATGATGAGGACGGCCAGCTGATGACCGGCTCGTTCATGGACTACGCGCTGCCGCACGCCGTCGATGCGCCGGCCTTCGCGTTCCAGAGCCATCCGGTCCCGGCCCGCACCAACGCCCTGGGCGTGAAGGGCTGCGGCGAGGCTGGATGCGCCGGCGCGCTGCCGGCGGTGATGAACGCGCTGGTGGACGCATTGGCAGAGGTGGGCGTGCGGCACATCGACATGCCGGCCACGCCGCAGCGGGTCTGGGCGGCGATCCAGGCGGCTGGGGCCTCGTCGCGTTGACGGCCCCGCAGACCCGGGCCGTCCTCGACCACGTCGAGGCCACCTTGGGCGAGGCGCGGGAACGCTGGTTCAGCTTTCTGCGTATTCCAAGCGTCAGCGCACAGCCGGAGCATTCTGGCGATTGCACGGCCGCGGCGGCGTGGGTGCGGGAGCAGCTCGCGTCCATGGGGTTTGACGCGGCGCTGCATGCGACGCCAGGTCATCCAATTGTGCTGGGCCATCATCCCGGACCCGGCGGGCACGCGCCGCATCTGCTGTTCTATGGCCATTACGACGTGCAGCCGGCGGAACCGCTGGACCTATGGACCAGCCCGCCTTTCGATCCGGTGTTGTCTGAGGGGCCACATGGCCCGCGCGTGGTGGCTCGCGGCGCCGTCGACGATAAGGGCCAGGTGATGATGTGGCTGGAGGCGCTGCGCGCCTGGCATGCGGTGCACGGCACCCTGCCCGTCCGCGTGACCGCGCTGATCGAGGGCGAGGAGGAGGTCAGCAGCCCGAACTTGGAGCCGTTCCTGACCGCGCACCGGGATACGCTGCAGGCCGACGTAGCGGTCATCAGCGACACCGGCATGTGGGACATCGACACGCCCGCCATCACGACCCGGCTGCGCGGCATCGCCTACGTCCAGGTCGTCGTTCATGCGGCGCAGCGGGATTTGCACTCCGGCCTATTCGGCGGGTCTGCACTCAATCCGGCTAATCTGCTGGCGCGCATACTAGCGGACCTCACGGATTTGCAGGGCCACGTCCAACTGCCGGGCTTCTACGATGGAGTCGCGGACGTTCCTGCTTCGCTTGCTGCCGAGTGGGCAGCGTTGGGGTTCGATGAGGCCGCTTTCTTAGGCGGCATTGGCTTGTCCCAGCCGGCCGGCGAGCGTGGCCGGCCCGCATTGGAGCGGCTCTGGGCACGTCCGACCGCCGACGTGAACGGCATCTGGGGCGGCTACCAGGGACCCGGCAGCAAAACGGTGATCGCGGCCGAGGCTGGGGCGAAAGTGTCCTTTCGTTTGGTTCTGGGCCAGGATCCTGCCGCCGTCGTCGAGGCGTTCCGCGCCTTCGTCAACGCCCGCCTGCCCGCGGACGCCCGCGCGGTGATCGACGTGTTCGGGACCGCGCCCGGCATTGAGATTGCGTCGGACAGCCGTTTCATCCAGGCGGCGCAGGCCGTGCTGGCGGACGAGTATGGACGCCCCGCCGTCCTGATCGGCAGCGGCGGCAGCATCCCGGTGGTGGAGAGCATGCGCCGCCTGCTCGGCGTGGACAGCCTGCTGATGGGTTTTGGCCTCGACGACGACCAGGTGCATAGCCCGAACGAGAAGTTCGAGTGGCGGTGCTTCCACAAGGGTTTGCGCTCCCACGCTCGGTTGTTGGGTAAGCTCGCCGGTTGAACAGGGGACTGCGGGCGCGCGGCTTGCAGCACGCTCATGCCGGCCCGTTCGATCTCGATGTCCCGGCAGGCAGTTGCCTTGCGGTGACCGGACCGTCTGGGTCGGGCAAGAGTCTTCTGCTGCGTATGCTAGCGGATCTCGATCCGCATGATGGCGAGGTGTGGCTCGATGATGTCGCCCGGAGCACGCTATCTGGGCCGGACTGGCGGCATCGGGTGGTGTATGCGCCGGCGGAGTTTGGATGGTGGCTGGACCGGGTCGGCGAGCATTTCTCGACGCCCAGCAAGGATGCGGCCCGCCTTGGTCTTGCCGCGGACATCTGGGACCGGGCTGTAGCGCAGTGCTCCACCGGGGAGCGGGCAAGGCTGGCGCTGCTGCGGGCGCTCGCGGCCGATCCGGCCATCCTGCTACTGGATGAGCCGACCGGAGCGCTCGACCAAGCCGCGACGCTCGCGGTAGAGGCGCTGCTGACGGAACGCATGATCGCTGGGCTGGGCGTCGTGCTGGTCACGCATGACACGGCACAAGCAGAACGGCTCGGCACCGTGCGGCGGCAGATGGCGGCAGGACGCCTGACATGAACGCGCCCGGCTTAGGCGCTATCGTGCTGCAGCCCGGCGATCTCGTGGTCGCCGCCGCGCTGCTGGTGCTGGACGGGGCGCTTTCGATCGCGCTCGGCCTGCGGCTGCATCGCGCCATGCTGGTGGCGACGGCGCGCATGGTCGTGCAGCTGCTGCTGATCGGCGTCGTGCTGCGCACGGTGTTTCAGTCCGGATCGGCCGCGGTCACGCTCGGCCTTCTGGTCGTGATGACGCTGGTGGCGATCCGTGAGGCGGCTGCCCGGCCCCGGCATCGGCTCGCGCGGTTCGGCAACTATGCGATTGCAGGATTGGCCGTCAGTGCGGCGACGGCCCTCGCCGCGATGCTGGCGCTCACCACGGCGCTGCGGCCGGAGCCATGGTGGAACCCGCGCTACGCCATCCCGGTCACCGGCATCGTCCTGGGCAGCGCGTTCGGCACGGCGAGCCTCACGCTTGACGGCGTGCTGGGCGGCGCTGCTGCAGCGCGCGGCGGGATCGAGGCGCGGCTGGCGCTTGGCCAGTCCTTCGCCGACGCGACCCGGCCCTTGATGGCGGACGCGATCCGGCGCGGGCTGATGCCGGTGCTGAACCAAATGGCGGCAGCGGGCCTGGTGACGCTGCCGGGCACCATGACGGGCCAGATCCTCGCTGGCCTCGCTCCGGTCGAGGCAGTGAAATATCAGATCCTGCTCATGCTGCTGCTGGCGGGGGCGAGCGCGTTGGCGGCGATCATTACCGCGCAACTGGCGGCACGACACCTTACGGATGACCGGCAGCGGCTGCAACTCGACCGGCTGGCGACGACCGGCTCGTAACGCGCTGACCGGTGTGGGACTATGCCTTGAGCAGCGCTGTGGCGATCATCTGCCACTCGTCGTCGAGCGGACCCGTCGCAACCGGCTTGTCCGCCCGGGCATACCAGTAGCTGGCGTTTTCCAAATCGCCCTCAACACGGTGCAAGTACGCGTGCACCCAGGCGGCCGGCGCGCCGTCATCGGATTGAGCGGCCTCATGCGCGCTCTTCCAATCAGAGTGCGCGGCCCACCACAACGCGTTCACGGCAGCGTTTTGGCCGGGCGGTGCGGAGGCAGCGCGGAGTTCGTCTGGGGTCATTTCAATACCTTAGCAATCAGCGTTGGGCCATCGAGCGCCGGCCTCGCCCAACGATGCCCTTATCGAACTAAGCGCTCTTCAGCTCCGATACCAGAGCGAACCACGTGACGGATCTGTCGCTGTGGGTTGCCGCCGCGGTCTTTTGCACGGGTGCACATTTATCGTTCGTTGGAAATTGACGAACATGCTGGGACAACTGATCTATCGGTGACACAGAACTTTCTCAGGTAAGAAGGAGTCCGTTATGCGAAATGTCCTGTGCGCCGGCTTGGCCGCGCTCTCGCTCTGCACCACGGCCGTGAAGCCTGCTGAGGCCGGCGGTGGTGGCTTTGTGTTCGGCACCGTCCTTGGGCTCGGGGTTGGAACCGTGGTTGGGAGCGCCGTCGCGCGCCCCTACCCATACGCCTACGGCTATGCCCCATACGGCTACTATGCGTATGCGTACCCGCCATATGCCTACTACCCGTCAACGTATCCCTATCCGGTCCCTTACGCGTACGCCTATCCGCCGCCTGGTTACCCCGTGCCGCTGCAGCCAAGACCCCCTTATGCAGGTCAGCCCGCCAATTATGCTGCGCCCGGGGCAACGCTGGCGCCGGCCACGCGGCAACCCATGTGCCGGCCGGGCCAATTCTTCAATACTTTGACCGGCAACTGCGACCGACGCTGAAATCGGCGGGGGGTGACGCGCTTCTTCGCTTTGGCTTTGTGGCAGATTCACGGTTGACCTGCCACCGCCGGCGGTTCATCGCCACGTTATGTTCCGCCGTTTCGAGAGACTGATCAATCCCACCCGCACGCCGGGTGAGGCAGCCCCGCCGCAGGGTTTGCTGGCGTTCTTCTGGCATTTCGCCCGCCAGGTCCGCGGCCCGATCGCTGGCTTGTTCCTGGGCGGGCTGTTTGTGGCGTTGCTGGACGCCTCGATTCCGATCTGCATCGGCCGCATCGCCGGTTTGGTCGCGAGCAAGCCGCCCGGCGACCTGCTGCGTGACGAATGGCGGCAATTTGCGGTCATGGCGCTGATTGTTCTCGTGCTGCGTCCAGGTATGACCGCGCTGCAGGTCTCGATGGTCAACCAGGCCATCAACCCGGGCTTCAGCAACCTGATCCGCTGGCAGAGCCACTGGAACGTCGTGCGGCAGTCCTGGACATTTTTCCAGAACGACTTCGCCGGGCGCATTGCCAACCGAGTGCTGCAGACCGGTCCTGCACTGCGCGAGGTGATTGTCAGCGCGGTCGATTCTGTTTGGTATATCGCCATTGTGGGCGGCAGTGCGGTCGTTGTGCTCGCGCGGACCGACTATCGGCTTGCGCTGCCCATCTTGGCCTGGTTCGCGACCTATGCGGCGCTGCTGCGGGCCTTCGTGCCCCGGCTGCGGGACCGTTCGCGCCATGTGGCCGAGGTGCGGTCGGGGCTCACCGGCCGCATCGTGGATGGCTACACCAACATCCTGACCGTCAAGCTGTTCGCTCGAGCGCGGGACGAGGACGCGTTCGTGCGCGAGTCCGTGGACGAGCACACGGCTGCATTCCGTGCCCAGACACGGATGATCTCGACACTGACGCTATCGCTGGCCGCGATGAATGCGGTCCTGCTGATCGGCATGGCGAGCCTTGCCGTCACGTTATGGTCTGAGGGCCGCATCGCGGTCGGTTTGGTGGCGACGGCGATGGCGCTGGCGTGGCAGATCACCAACACAGCCGGCTGGGTCGCCCGCAGCATCACCGCGATTTTCGAGAACGTCGGCATCGTGCAGGACGGCATGCGCTCCATCGCAGTGCCGCGGCAGATGCCGGACCGGCCTGGCGCGGCGGACCTCGAGCTGTCCCGCGGCGAAATCCGGTTCGAGGGGATTCAGTTCGGCTATGGTGCGGCCCGCGGCGTGCTGCATGGGATTGACCTGGTCGTGGCGCCCGGCGAGCGGATCGGCCTGGTCGGCGCATCTGGCGCGGGTAAGTCCACCCTGGTGAACCTGCTGCTCGGCTTCTACACGCCGGAGGCCGGGCGCATCCTGATCGACGGCCAGGACATCGCCGACGTGACCCAGGAAACGCTCCGCGCCGAGATCGCCATGGTCACGCAGGACACGTCGCTGCTGCATCGCTCGATCCGCGACAACATCCGCTATGGCCGTCCCGGCGCCAACCAGGCCTGCGTCGAGGCCGCTGCGCGCCGGGCGCAAGCACATGAGTTCATCCTGCAATTAGAGGATTGGCAGGGCCGCCGCGGCTATGATGCGCATGTGGGCGAGCGCGGGGTGAAGCTGTCGGGCGGTCAGCGGCAGCGCGTCGCCATTGCGCGGGTCGTGCTGAAGGACGCGCCGATCCTGGTTTTGGATGAGGCGACCTCGGCGCTCGACAGCGAGGTCGAGGCAGCGATTCAGGAGCAGCTCGACATGCTTATGCAGGGCCGGACGGTGATCGCCATCGCGCACCGGCTCTCGACCATCGCGCGGATGGACCGGCTGTTATTGCTCGACCAGGGCCGCATCGTCGAACAGGGTACGCACGCTGAGCTGTTGGCCCAGAACGGCGCCTATGCCCGGGCTTGGACTCGGCAATCCCTGGGGTTCGAGGCTGCCGCCTAGAGCTTTGTTCAATTGGAAGTAGATGAGAGAGCCGCTTCAGTCCTGCTGCAGCGAGCCCCACCGATCGACCGCCGGCTCGGCCGCCGCCCACTTCCAGCCCGCGTCCTGCCGGCAGAGCGAGGTGGTGAACAGGCTCGCATGGCCCGCGTCCTCGACGGTGAACACCACCTCCCGGCAGGTGGCGAGCGGTGTCGCGTATTCTCGCACGACGGCGAGATCACCGTGTTCGTTGCCGATCGGGATAGTGTGGCGGATCTGCCAGGGCCGCGGCTCACCGACCGGAGCGTTCCCGGCCGCGTCGGCGATCGCGTCCTGCTCGCCCTGCTGGCGGCGGCGCACGACGTATCGGCGCAGCTCCTCCGTGCCGGCGCGCACGCTGATGCCGATGGCGAAACCGATCGCGGGATTTGCGGTGGCAGCCCCGGCGCCGCCACCGGCAGCGAGACCGGCCACGTCGGAAACCACGGTGCATCCGCCGCCCAGCAGCGCCAGCATTGGAGGCGCAAGCCACAGGCGTCTCACTGCAGCCCGCTCCAGCGTTCGGTTGCCGGTTCGGCCGAGGCCCAGCGCCAGATGGTGCCGTCCTGGCATATGGTCGCGGTGTAGAACGCGTGTTGCGGCTGCTGGCGCGTGACGGTGTCCACGCTGAACACGATCTCCTTGCAGCGGAATGCCCCAGCGCCAAAGGCGCGGCTCACGACCACCTGGCCGGCCTCATTGCCTTCGACCGGCACGATGTGCCGGATGGACCAGGTTTGCAGCGAACCGGGCTCGAGCGGTCCGGCCGCCTGGGCGATGGCATCCTGCTCGTTGCGATGGACGCGACGGACGGCGTATTTCAGGCCCTCGCTGGCGAGCGACCGCACCCCGAGGCCGATCGCGGCAGCGCCGGCGGCAGATTTGGTGACCGCCGTCGCCACCCCGGCGCCCGCGACGCCCGCGAGGTCCGCAGTGCCGGCATTCAGCAGGGATCCGCAACCTGACAGCATCAAAAGGCTTGCCGTCATAAGTGAGAGACGCCTGCGTTGTCTCTGAGATCGTTGCATAATACACCATGAGCGCGCGTGTCTCATGGCAAAACCAGATGCGGCTTTCCGGGTCAACCCCGTCGCCGTAGCTGCACCACCTTATCGCTGGTACGGGAGGTTGCAGGCGGCCGCCGCTACCAGGCGCTGCGCTGCAAAAGCCGGGATTCCGGCACTGCCTCCGGGCTGAGCGCGCATTCAAAAAGACCGCCGTTGCGCCAGACCTGCAGGCGCATGACCCCGCCGGGGGCGCGGTTCGACACGGCGGCTGTGATGTCATTCCGGCGCTTGGTGATGCGGCCGTCGATCGACAGGATGATGTCGCCCACCAGCAGATTGGCGCGTTCGGCTGGACTATTGACGGCGACGCTGGTGAGCAGACGGCCCTCCTGATTACTGCCCGGCACCGGAGTGTGCTCGGTCCGCACGCCAAGCCATGCCGGGGGCGCCGATCCAAGTTGAGGCGCTGGCGTGTTGTCGCGCGCCGCGGGGTTGCTGGGCCAGTCGCCGCCCGGTATGGCCTGGTTCCAATGAGGGTCCCGCTGGGCTCGTTGCAGCGCCAACGCGTTCATGACCTCTTTTGCCATGGTATGCAGGACTGCGAGGGTGTTGTCCTCGATGTGGGACGGCTTGTGGTCCATCACGCATAGCGTGCCGAGGACATAGCCGTCGCTATCGGTCAGGCAGACCCCGGCGTAGAACCTGATGTGCGGCGGCGACACGACCTGCGGGTGATTTTGAAACCGTGGGTCTGCCCAGGTATCGGGGACGACCATCGCGCCCGACAGCTCCGCGATGGCGTGGTTGCAGAACGCCAGCGAGCGCGGCATCTGCTGGATTTCGGTGCCGAACGCGGCCTTTACCGATTGATGGTCGCGTCCAATGAGCGAGATCAAGGCGATCGGCGCCTGCGCCAGGTTTGCCGCCATGCGGACCAAGGTGTTGAAGGGCTCGTTGGTGGCAGACTCGGCCGTGGAGTAGGACTGCAGCGCCGCTATGCGGGCCGTCTCCATAACGATCTGCAGCGATGGCGGACGGTCAACGCCGGGCATGGCAGGCCGGACCTGCGCCGGGCAATCCGCAAGCGGCCTGAGTCGTTGTTGATCCATCGGGCCAGCTTGCTGAGCCATACGACTTGACCGAGCATGTTTTTTCGTCGGGCGACCGCGAGGTGAAATTCAAAACCTACCTTTTGGCTATGCTGGGGTGTGCTAAGAGTACGGAACGTTGTTAGAGTAAACCATACCCTTTGCCGAAACGTTAACCAGATTTTGGCCTTTGATGCCAGATTTTGCGGCAAGCAAGTGTCATGGACCGCATTGTCCCCTTCGGCATTGTTGGAAAGAGGATGACGACCGGCACGTGCGGCACTAGATTGCACGGGTGAACATCCTTGCCCCCGCCAAGGCTCGCCTGCAGATCGAGGTCGTGCACGACCTGGTGTGTCCATGGTGCTACCTCGGGGTGCGTCGGCTGTTCCGGACCATGCGGCGGCGCCCTGACCTGATTTTTGAGCTGACGTGGCGGCCGTTCTTGCTCAATCCCGACATGCCGAAATCCGGGATGTCCCGCGCAGACTACGTGATCCGCAAATTTGGCGGCGAGGACCGGGCACGGCGGCTTTACGGCTCCATCACTGAGATCGGCGGCGCAGAGGGCGTCGCTTTCCGCTTCGACCGCATCCGCCGGACACCGAGCAGCGTTGACGCCCATCGCCTGGTGCGTTTTGCCGCCCGATACGGCCGCGGCCGTGAAGTCGTCGAGGTGCTGTTCGCGGCGCACTTCTCCGACGGCCACGACATCGGCGATCTCAGCGTGTTGCGCGCCGTGGGCCTGTCCTGCGGGCTTGACCCCGGCGAGGTGCTCGCATTCCTGCAGAGCGACAACGATGTGGATGCCGTGCATGCCGACAACCTGCGGGCGCATCGGCTGGGGATCAACGGCGTGCCGTGCTTCGTCGTAGCCGGGCGGCATGCGATCGCCGGTGCGCAGGAGCCAGAGGTGATCGAGCGGCTGTTCGACGTGGCCGCGATCGACGCTGCCGAGTTCTGAGCGCCAACGACCTGCCATCCGGCCGGAAGTGCGTGATTTCGCAACAACATTCTTGTAGGCTAGGCTTAATGCGGCGGTCGCCCGCCCCCTTTAGGTTCGCCATGCACCCCACGGTTCCTGCCGCACTTTTGGCCGCATGTCTGTCCGTGAGCGCCGTCATGCCCGTCGGGGCGACCGACATCACTCCGGCTGAGGCCGACGTTTTGCAGGCGCAGATGCAAAGCTGGTTGCGGGGTATGCTTGGCCCGGACACTCAGCCGCCGGGTCACGCGGTGCAGGTCAGGCCGGAGGGCGACCATTACCGCATCGAGCTTCCGCTCGGGACGCCTCGCATCGGGCAGCCCGGTCCGGTGACGCTCTCCGCGTCTGCCAAGCCGGCCGAGGGCGGGCGGTGGACGTTTGAGGGTCCCGATCTCCCTTCGACTGCGAGCATCACGCTGGACATGCCGGACCCGACGAGGAAGGGGCAGAAGGCGCCAGTTCCCACTATCCCCGTCGAGTTCACGATCAAAACGGGCAGCGCGGACAGCCGGGGCGTTTTTGACGCGAGCTTTGCCTCGCCATCCACGCTCTCAATCAGCTGTCGCGACCTGCAAATCCAGGCACGGAGCGCGGTGCTCAATCAGCTTACTAAGATTGAGCGATCATCCAGCACCAGCACGCTTCGCCCGTCAGGGGCTGACCGGGTCGATTTTACAAGTGATTCGGCGATTGAGGGCTATAGCGTCTCGTCCCAATTCCAAGATGAGCCATCAGTTGAACTGTCGGCGCAGAACATTCGCGTAATCAGCGGCATCACCGGCTTGTCCCGAAGCCAGGCGGCAACGATGATCCCAGCGGTTGTGCAACTGGTCAGCGGCTTCCTGGCGGCAGCGCCTGACGCTGATGGTGATGCCCTCGTGGCTCGCCCCTCAGTCGATCCGCAGCTGCTGCGCACCATCGTACAATTGTTGCCGGACCTGGCCTCCGAGTTCACTATGAATGAGATGCTTGATGGCGTCGTTTTGCGCTCCAAAAGCCGCAACGGCGCCGCGAATCAAGTCCGGATCGGCATGAGCGTCATGTCGAAGGGCGGCCTATTGCAGGCAAATATGGATTTGGGCCTTGACGGCCTTGTCCTGCCAAACGTGGCGTCCGGCACGATCGCGGAATTGCTGCCGCGAAAGATCGCACTTCACCCGGTGCTGACGGGGGTTCCAACTGAGGAGTTGGTTCGCTGGCTCGGCGCCATCGGCGAAGCAAAGGCCAGCGATCGCCCGCCTGTTATCGCGATGCCATTGCTGCGCGCTGGCGTCAGCGCCGGGCTGGACAGCTTTGCAATCGATATCGGTGGCGCAAGCTTCGCCGGCACGGGCAAACTGACGGTCGTCTCGACCGGCGACCTCACCGGTCAAGCGCAGGTCACCGCAACCAACTTCGACGACCTCGTGCAACGAGCCAACGAAATCCCCGAATTAGCTAGCGTGCTGCCAGCGTTTCTATTTGCCAAAGGCGTTGGTCACGCAGTCAATAATCAACTCGTATGGGACGTCATCTATCGCGATAATAAGCTGCTGGTGAATGGCACCGATCTCTTGGCAATGAGGGGCGGCGGGAGAAAGTAGGTCGCTTAGCTCACGCTGCCTGCGCTGCCTGCGCCGCAATGCGATTGAGGTTTGACAGCACGTCCCGGCCCAGACTCATACGCTCGGCCACGCCCATCTCCTTTACCACCGAAAGCTTATGGTCCGGCCGCAGCCGAATCGTGCCCTTTCGGGTGTTCAGCCAGGCGATCAGCCCGGCCGGATTACGGAACGCATTGCCGCGGAAGCCGATCACCATGCCCTTTGGACCCGCCTCCACCTTCTCCACGCCGGCCTCCCGGCACAGCCGCTTCAGCGTCACGACCTGCAGCAGGTTATCGACTTCGGCGGGTAGCGGGCCAAAGCGGTCCACCAGCTCGGCCGCCATGGCCTGCGTCTCCGCGTCCGACGCCAGCGCACCGATGCGCCGATAAAGGCCCAAACGCACCGGAAGGTCACGCACGTACTCTTCGGGGATCAGCACGGGCAGGCCGACCTGGATGTTCGGCGTCCAGTCCCGGTCCTCGGTCCGCTTACGCCCGCGCTCGGCCCGCATCTCAGACACCGCATCCTCCAGCATCTGCTGATACAGCTCGATGCCGACCTCGCGGATATGGCCGGATTGCTCGTCGCCCAGCAGATTCCCGGCGCCGCGGATATCCAAATCGTGCGACGCCAGGGTGAACCCGGCGCCCAGATTGTCCAGCGTCTGCATGACGTCCAGCCGCTTCTCCGCCGCCGCCGACAGCCGATGGTTCTGCGGCCAGGTCAAGTAGGCATAGCCACGCTGCTTACCGCGGCCCACCCGGCCCCTAAGCTGATAAAGCTGCCCCAAGCCGAACATATCGGCGCGATGAATAATGAGTGTGTTCACTGCCGGCATGTCCAGGCCGCTCTCGACGATGTTGGTCGAGAGCAGGATGTCATACTTGCCGTCGCCGAACTCGGTCATGACGCGCTCCAGCTCGGTCGGTGCGAGCCTGCCATGCGCCTCGATGGTGCGCGCCTCCGGCACGATCTCGCGCAGCCGGTCAGCCATGCGGGCCATGTCCTCGATCCGCGGCACGACGCAGAAAATCTGCCCGCCGCGGAACCGCTCGCGCTGGATCGCCTCCCGCACCACCACGCCGTCGAACGGCGAGATGAAGGTCCGCACCGCCAGCCGGTCCACCGGCGGGGTCGCGATCAGACTCATCTCCCGCACCCCAGTCAGTGCCAATTGCAGCGTGCGCGGGATCGGCGTCGCGGTCAGCGTCAGCACGTGGACATCGGCCTTGAGCTGCTTCAGCTTTTCTTTGTGCGAGACGCCGAAATGCTGCTCCTCGTCCACGATCAGCAGTTCCAGGTCGGCGAACTCGATGCCCTTAGCCAGCAGCGCGTGGGTGCCGACGACGATGTTGACGCTGCCGTCCGCCAGGCCGCGCTTGGTCTCGGCCGCCTCCTTGGCTGTCACCATGCGGGAAAGCTGGCCGATCTTCACCGGCAGCCCGGCGAAGCGCGCGGTAAAGGTGCGGTGATGCTGCCGGGCGAGCAGCGTGGTCGGCACGACGACGGCGACCTGCGCGCCCGACATCGCGGCGACGAAGGCCGCGCGCAACGCGACCTCGGTTTTGCCGAAGCCGACGTCGCCGCAGATTAGCCGGTCCATCGGGCGGCCGGCGGCCATGTCCTCCAGCACGTCGCTGATGGCGCGCGCCTGGTCGTCGGTCTCGGCAAACGGGAAGCGGGCGCAGAACTCGTCCCAGCTTCCCTCGGCCGGCGCCAGGCTCGTGGCCTCCCGCACGCGCCGGGCGGCGGCGGTGCGGATCAGCTCACCGGCCATGTCGCGGATGCGTTGCTTCATTCGGGCCTTGCGGCCCTGCCAACTGCTGCCGCCAAGCTTGTCGAGCGCCACGCCGCCGGTCTCACTGCCGAAGCGGCTCAGCAATTCGATGTTCTCGACCGGCAGATAGAGCTTCTCGCTGCCGTCGTAGATCAGGCGCAGGCAGTCGTGCGGCGCCGGGCCGACGCGCAGGGTCTCGAGCCCGTCATAGCGGCCGATGCCGTATTCCTGGTGCACAACGAGGTCGCCCTCGGCGATCTCGGTTGCCTCGGCGATGAACTGGTCGGCGCGCTTGCGGCGGCGCGGCGGACGGCTGATGCGCTCGCCCAGCAGGTCCTGCTCGCTGACGATGCTGACCTGGCCAGCGACGAAGCCGCGCTCCAAACCGAGCGTGACCACGGCGGTGATGCCGGCCGGCAGCGCCTGCGCCTCCCGCCAACTATCGACCTGTTCGGCCTTGAAGCTGTTCTCCCGCAGCAGATGCGCCAGGCGCTCACGCGAGCCGCGGGTCCAGGCGGCGACCGCGGTGCGACGCCCCTGCCCGGCCCAGGTCGCGGCCTGTTCGCGAAGTTGCTGGAACACGTTTTCGCCGGTCGCGGCGCCGGCCTTGGTGAACACATAGCCCGACCGTCCCCCGGCATCGACGCCGCCAGCGCCGTCTGCCCGGCCATAGGGGCTGAACACCATCACCGGCCCGCCGGCCAGCATCGCGTCCCAACCGGCGCGGTCCAGATACAGCCGGCCCGGCGGCAGCGGGCGATACGGCACCTCGCCGTCCCGCGGCACGGTCTGACGCGCCTGCGCGTGATCGGCGATCATCTCCAGCCGCGCCTCCAGCACCTCCTCCGACTGGTTGTCAAGGCTCACCGAGGCGTCGGGCAGATAGTCCAGCAACGTGTCCATGCCCTCGTGGAACAGCGGCAGCCAGTGCTCCATGCCGGGATAGCGCCGACCGTCAGAGATCGCCTGATACAGCGGGTCTTCGGCTGCCTTGGGGCCGAACAGCTCCCGCCAGCCCTCGCGGAAGCGGGTCACGCTGGCGGTGTCGAGCGGCACCTCGGACACCGGGCGCAGCACCAGCACCTGCAGCTTCGTCGTGCTGCGCTGGGTGGCGGGATCGAAGCGGCGCAAGCTCTCGATGGTGTCGCCGAATAGGTCGAGGCGCACTGGGTCGGGCTCGCCGGCCGGGTAGATGTCGATGATGCCGCCGCGGGTGGCGTATTCGCCCGGCTCCATGACCGTGCCGGCACGGCCGTAGCCGTTGGCCTCCAGGAACTTGGTGATCGCGTCTGGATCGACGGTGCCGCCGGTGCGTAGGACCATGCTGACACCCTCGAACACCGGGCGCGGCGGCGCGCGCTGCACCAGGGCGTTGACGGTGGTCAGCACGAGGCGCGGGCGGGTCGCCGGCTCCAGCAGGCGCGCCAGGGTCGCGATGCGCTCGGAAACGATCTCGGGATTCGGCGATACACGGTCATAGGGCAGGCAATCCCAGGCGGGAAAGCGCAGCACCTCAATCTCCGGCGCAAAGAACGCCAGCGCCTCCGCGAGGCGGGCCATGCGGCTGTCGTCGCGGGCGGCGTGCAGGACCGCGCCCTTGTGTTCGGCCCGACGCTGGGCGAGCAGCAGCGCGTCGAAACCCTCCGGTGCGCCGTGGATGATGGCGGTCATTTCGGTTGGCCCTCCCCGTCCTCGGCTGCGCGGCGGATCGCGCGCAGCATCGGGGTGTCGCAGTCCTCCGGGATCGGCTGCCGCCCGGTGAGCCAGTCGGCCAGCATGGCGTCGGGCATCTCCATCACCTCCTCCAGCGCATCGAGATCCGCGTCGGTGAACGCCGCGATCCGGGCGCGCACGTAGCCGCCGATCAGGATGTCGTTCTCATAGGTGCCGCGATGCGTGGCACGGAACAGGATCCGGCGGCGGCGATGCTCGAGCGGCGGGTCGGTGTCGGTCTGATGCACACTTGGGTCCCTGGCAATGGGCTGTCATATAGCGGCGACCTCCCATAAAGTCAGCCCGCCCGTGTCACCAACCCAACCAGCCGCAACACACGCTGCCGATGACCCGCTCATCCCGCTATATGCCCCAGTGACCGAGCTGCGCGGCGTCGGACCGGCGCTGGCAAAACTGATCGAGCGCGTGGCGGGCGGCCCCCGGGTGCTGGATCTGCTGTTCCACATGCCCGACTCCTACATGGACCGCCGCAGCCGCCCGACGATCCGGACGGCGCGCCCCGGCGAGGTCGCGACCCTCGCCGTGGAGGTCGTGCGGCAGGACGCGCCGGACACTGCGCGCCAGCCCTGGCGGGTCGTCTGCACCGACGGCACCGGGTTCTTGGAATTGGTGTATTTCGGCCGTCCCCCGCCGCGTCCGTTGGTGCCCGGCGCGAAGCTCGTGATTTCCGGCAAGCTGGAGGGCTTTGCCGATCGCCTGACGATGCCGAAGCCGGATCACGTCATCCCGGCCCAGCACGCCAGCCTGTTGCCGGGGATCGAGCCGGTTTGGCCGCTGACCGCCGGGCTGTTCCCCGGTCAGCTCCGCAGCGCCATGCGCCATGCGCTGGAGCGGGTGCCGAACCTCGACGAGTGGCACGACCCGGCGCTGATGCGGCGCGAGGGCTGGCCGAGTTTCCGCGATGCCTTGCGGGCGGTGCAGCAACCGGAGGCGCCGCCGGGCGACCTGCCGCGCCGGCGTCTCGCCTATGACGAGCTGTTGGCGCATCAGGTCGCCATGGCCTGGATGCGCCAGCGCGAGCGGCAGCGGCCCGGGCGTGCGCTGGTGGGCGATGGCCGGCTGCGGGCGCAGACCCTCGAACGCTTCGGCTTCACCCCGACGCCGTCGCAGCACCAGGCGCTGGCGGAGATCGACGCCGATCTGGCGGCGCCGCGGCGCATGTTGCGGCTGCTGCAGGGCGACGTGGGGTCGGGAAAGACGCTGGTGGCGCTGCTGGCAATGCTGCGCGCCGCCGAGGCCGGGGCGCAGGCCGCGCTGATGGCGCCAACCGAGGTGTTGGCCAAACAGCACCACCGCACGCTGTCCCGCCTGTCGCCGATCCCGGTCGAGCTGCTGACCGGCTCGGTCAAGGGGGTCGCGCGGCGCAACGCGCTGATCGGCATCGCCAATGGCCGGATCAAGCTGATCGTCGGCACCCATGCGCTGTTCCAGGACGCGGTTGCCTACCACGATTTGGCGCTGGCGGTGATCGACGAGCAGCACCGGTTCGGCGTGGATCAGCGGCTGCTGTTGGGGAGCAAGGGGGCCCGGACCGACGTGCTCGTGATGACCGCGACGCCGATCCCGCGCACGCTGCTGCTGACGCAATGGGGCGAGATGGAGGTGAGCCGGCTGCTGGAGAAGCCCGCCGGGCGGAAGCCGATCCGCACGACGGTGCACTCTCTGGCGACGCTCGGGGACGTGGTGGACGGCATCGGCCGGGCGCTGGACCGGGGCGAGCGGGTGTATTGGGTGTGCCCGATGGTGTCGGAGAGCGAGCTGATCGACCTGGCGGCGGCGGAGGCGCGGTTCGCGACGCTGTATGCGCGGTTCGTCGGGCGGGTTGGGTTGGCGCACGGGCAGATGGACCCGGCCTTGCGCGACGCGTCGCTGGCGGACTTCGCGAGCGGGCGCATCCAGCTGCTGGTCGCGACGACGGTGATCGAGGTGGGCGTCGATGTGCCGGAGGCGAGCATCATGGTGATCGAGCACGCCGAGCGGTTCGGCTTGGCGCAGTTGCACCAGCTGCGCGGGCGGGTCGGGCGTGGTGAGGCGCAGAGTTTTTGCTTGTTGCTGCATGAGGACGGGCTGACGGACACCATGCGGCGGCGGCTCGTGTTGCTGAAGGACACTGAGGACGGTTTTTTGATTGCCGACGAGGATTTTCGGATACGCGGCGGGGGAGACTTGCTGGGCAAGCGGCAGTCTGGGCTGCCGGGGTTCCGGTTGGCTGATCCGGCGCAGCATGAGGGGCTGTTGCAGATGGCGAACCGGGATGCGGCGGTGCTGTTAGACCGGGACCCGCGGTTGGAGAGTGGGCGGGGACAGGCTGTTGTGCGGCTTTTGCGGATGTTTGATCGGGGGGCGGCGTTAAGGACTTTGGGGTCTGGGTGATATTTATCGAATTTGACATCTTTGTTTGAAGCAACAGGTTGCAGCAATCTAGCCGATGAGTCTTATTTTAGTAATTCCGATCATAATCAAGTATTATTTCGTCATTAGAACTTTTGGCGAAATAATGCAGATAAGTTTCATAGTCTCTTCTTCATCTATATTCTACTACTCTATCAATCGTCGAGCAATCTCGTTCTGTGTCTTGTCGTGCTTAGCGCGCATCCACTGAACCCATTCTTGAGGCCAGACCGTCTCAGTAATTGCCAAACAAGCCTTCCAAGCTGCGGCCGCCTCCTCAAGGCGCGCCGTTCCACTCTCTCGCACCCCCAGTCTCAAGAGCGCATTACCGAGATTCATTTGAGTTATCGCCCACTCAAGGGGCGCCCGCTCGCGCGTTCTCTCCTCCAGGGCCGCGCGATACGCCACCACAGCTTCCTCTAGTTGAGCCGTCCCGTCCTGTCGCTCACCCAATTTCGAGAGCGCGTTACCCAGCTTCATCTGAGTTAACGCCCACTGAAGCGGCACCCGCTCGCGTGTCCCTTCCTCTAGAGCTGCGCGATATGCCATCATAGCTTCCTCCAGCCGAGCCGTTCCACCCTCTCGCTCACCCAATCTCAAGAGTGCGTTACCGAGATTGGTCTGCGTTTGGGCCCACTCGAGCGGTATTCGCTCGCGCGTACTTTCTTTTAAAGCCGCACGATACGCCGTAATAGCCTCTCCTAGTTGCGCCGTCCCACTCTCTCGCTCACCCAGCCTCAAGAGCGCGTTGCCGAGATTCATCTGCGTCGTTGCCCATTGAAGTGGCACCCGCTCGCGCGTCCTCTCTTCCAAAGCTGCACGATATGCCGCAACAGCCTCCTCCAGACGCGCCGTCCCGCTCTCCTGCAAACCTAATTTCGAGAGCGCGTTGCCCAAATTCATCTGCGTCTGAGCCCATTGAAGTGGCACCCGCTCGCGCGTCCTCTCTTCCAAAGCTGCACGATATGCCGCGACTGCCTCTTCCAGTCTCGCTGTCCCAATCTCCCGATTGCTCAGCTTCGAGAGCGCGTTGCCGAGATTCATCTGCGTCGTTGCCCATTGAAGTGGCACCCGCTCGCGCGTCCTCTCTTCCAAAGCTGCACGATATGCCGCAACAGCCTCCTCCAGCCGCGCCGTCCCGCTCTGTGGCGCGACAATCTGGGTGAGAAAATGCGTCAATCAGGATGAGAATAAGCGACCGCAACAGGAACGATGATGTTCGCGTTGATTGCTGCGAGCAAGCGTTAAGTTGGTGTTTGATTGTCGGTGCGCGACACGGTTTCGAGGTCCTTGATCGTCGCGTAGTGTTGCGGTCGTCCGGCGCCCTTGTTTTTGCGTTCGAGTGCGGCGCGGCGGCGGTAGCTATCGACGTTGATCTCGAAGATCGTGGCGTGGTGGACGAGGCGATCGACGGCGGCGAGCGTCATGGCGGGATCTGGAAAAACTTTACCCCAAGCTCCGAATGGCTGGTTTGCCGTGATCAAGGTGGATCGGCGTTCGTAACGGGCACTGATGAGCTCGAACAGGACGGATGTTTCCGCCTGGTCCTTGCTGACATAGGCGAGGTCATCGAGGATCAGCAGGTGGAAGCGGTCGAGGCGGTTGATGGCGGCCTCGAGCGCCAGTTCGCGCCGCGCCACTTGGAGCCTTTGCACCAGGTCGGACGTGCGGGCGAACAGCACGCGCCAGCCGTTTTCCACCACGGCCAAGCCGATCGCTGACGCCAGATGGGTCTTGCCGCCGCCGGGTCCGCCGATCAGCAGCAGGTTGGCGCCTTTGTCGATCCAGCTGTCGCCGGCGCAGATTGCCAGGACGTGGGCCTTGGAAACCATCGGCACCGCGTTGAAGTCAAAGCTGTCAAGCGTCTTGCCGGGCAGGAGCTGGGCTTCGGCGAGATGCCGCGCGAGGCGGCGGCGATCGCGTTCGGCGATCTCGTGCTCGGCCAGCGTGGCGAGCAAGCGCGCGGCGGGCCAGCTTTCCTTGTCCGCCCGCTCGGCGAAGCTCGCCCAGTCCTGCTTGATCGCGGGCAGGCGGAGGTCGTTGAGCATCAATGCGAGCCGGGCGGCGTCGATGATGTCGATCATGCCGCCTCTCCTTCGACGAACGTGCCGCCGAGCAGGTCCTCATAGGCGGTCAGCGGCATGAGATGGACGACGACCTCTGGCAATGCCGCCGGGTCTGGCGCAAAGCGCGCGCGGAGCGTGGCCAGGTCGGGGAGCTGGGTTGCCGACAAATCCGCCTCGAGCGCGGTGGCGAGTTCGGCCTCGCAGCCGCGCTCATGGGCCATGACCAGCAGATCGACCATCAAGCGGCACGCCGACCGTTCCGGCAGCTTTTCGAGCAGGCGGTCGAAGGTCAGGCGATAGGCATCGCGCGGAAACAACTGGTCGCGATAGACGAGGTTGAGCAACGCCATCGGCTTGCGCCGCAGGGCGTGGATGACGTGGCGATAGTCGACGACATGCGCGTGCTTGCCGCCGGCGGGGGCGCGGCCGCGCGGCAGGGTCATCAGCGACGTGCCGCCGATGAACACCTCGAGCCGGTCATCATACAGCCGGGTCCGCAGGCGATGGCCGATCAGCCGGGACGGGACCGTGTAGAACACCTTGCGCAGCGTGAAACCGCCGGACGAGGTGACGGTGACGACGGTTTCCTCGTAGTCGCAGGTCCGCTGACCCGGCAGGAGCTGCAAGGCAGGTCGCTCGGCCTCGATGCGTTTGGCGTGGTGGGCGTTCTTGCGGCTGACGATCTCATCGACGAAGCGGCGATAGCCGGCCAGGTCGTCGAAGTCCCGGGTGCCACGCATGAGCAACGCGTCCTCGACCGCCTTTCTGAGATGGCCGTGGGCGCTTTCGATGACGCCGTTCTCGTGCGCGATGCCGCGGTTGTTGCGGGTTGGCTGCATCCCGTAATGGGCACACAGCGCGTCGTAGCGCAGGGTCAGGTCCTCGCGGGCATCCCGGTCCAGGTTGCGGAACGCGGCCGAGAGACTGTCGCTGCGGTGTTCGAGCGGCGCCCCGCCGAGAACCCAAAGGGCGTTTTGCAGCCCTTCGGCCAGGGCGACATAGCTCTCGCCGCCGAGGATGACGTGCGCATGCTCGAAGCCGGAGTAGGCCAGCCGGAAGTGATAAAGGCGATGATCAAGGCCGGCACCTGCAATGGTCACGCCGAGATCGGTCATGTCGGTGAAGTCCGACAGCCCCATGCGGCCGGGTTCATGGACCTGACGGAAGATCACCTCCTGGTCGGCGCCATGCACGGCTCGCCAGGAGCGGATGCGGCGCTCCAGGGTGCGGCGCGCGCCAGCGGAGAGGTTCGGATGCCGCCGCTGCATCTCCTCGAAGATCGCCACCGCGCGCAGGTCCGGGGCTGCCTTCAGCATCGGCACGACCTCGGCGTCGAAGAAGTCGGCGAGCGGATCGGGACGGCGACGGCCGCGCGGCTTCTTCTGCGATGACGGCGGTCGGTGGTCCTGCTCATGGCGATAGGCGGTGGCGGTGCTGATCGCTGTCTTTGCGGCGGAGACTGCCGGGCCGTTCGTCTGTCGGAAGGTCATGTAGAGCCTCATCTGATGATCGGTGACGTGGCGGCCGGGCAACGGGGATCTCCTCGCGAGAGGACCATCCACAGGCCAAGCCGGTTGCGATCACCAGACCATCGCTCCCCCAGAGGGACTTCAGATCAGTTGTTCCACCGTTTGCGCCGCCAGTCGGGCTCCGCCCTCACGTCGTTGCAAACGGCGAAACACTTTCTCATCCTGATTGACGGGCATTCTCACCTTGATTGCCGCGCAGCACCGCTCTCTCGTTCGCCCAGTTTCGAGAGCGCACTGCCGAGGTAAGTCTGCGTCTGCGCCCATTGGAGCGGCACCCGCTCACGCGTCACCTCTTTCAAAGCCGTGCGGAAGATCGCCACAGCCTCCTCCAGCCGCGCCGTCCCGCTCTCTCGTTCGCCCAGTTTCGAGAGCGCACTGCCGAGGTAAGTCTGCGTCTGCGCCCATTGGAGCGGCACCCGCTCACGCGTCACCTCTTTCAAAGCCGTGCGGAAGATCGCCACAGCCTCCTCCAGCCGCGCCGTCCCGCTCTCTCGTTCGCCCAGTTTCGAGAGCGCACTGCCGAGGTAAGTCTGCGTCTGCGCCCATTGGAGCGGCACCCGCTCACGCGTCACCTCTTTCAAAGCCGTGCGGAAGATCGCCACAGCCTCCTCCAGCCGCGCCGTCCCGCTCTCTCGTTCGCCCAGTTTCGAGAGCGCACTGCCGAGGTAAGTCTGCGTCTGCGCCCATTGGAGCGGCACCCGCTCACGCGTCACCTCTTTCAAAGCCGTGCGGAAGATCGCCACAGCCTCCTCCAGCCGCGCCGTCCCGCTCTCTCGCTCGCCGAGCTCCGAAAGTGCAATGCCGAGGTAAGTCTGCGTCTGCGCCCATTGGAGCGGCACCCGCTCACGCGTCACCTCTTTCAAAGCCGTGCGGAAGATCGCCACAGCCTCCTCCAGCCGCGCCGTCCCGCTCTCTCGCTCGCCGAGCTCCGAAAGTGCAATGCCGAGGTAAGTCTGCGTCTGCGCCCAAGTAAGAGTTGCTTCGCTTTGTAGTTGTTTATTTAGCACAACATTGTATATGCTAATTGCCTGAAGGAGGGCGTCATTATCACCAAATTCCTTTCCTAAGGCGTGGAGTGCAAACGCTCCTTCAAGCATGTAATCGCGGGACTTGTCGCTCGCGCTATTTACTAAAAATGCGGCAGCATCAGCAAAATGCATTGCCGCGGAGCGATAGTTGAGGCGCGCACGCGCGATTGCCCCACGCTCGGCCGATGCATCAGCTTGTAATAACGGGAGACGGTCCGGCGCTTCGAGCTTGTCTACAGACAGCTGTTCATAGAACCACAAAGCCCGTAATAGAAGGGCATCCGCCGCATCGAAGTCGCCTCGTTCAATTGCATCAGCAGCAAACGAGCGTAGTCTTTGGACCTCGGCAATATTGCTAGTATCTGCGCGTAAACGCTCGATAAGCGTGTTGTGCTGACGCGCCAGTTCAAGTAGAAGCATATTAACTGCTCTTGGAGGAGGTCCTTTATCAATTAAAATACGCAGCATTTGCGCAAGTCCGCTCGGATGAATATTAAGCTTCTCCGCGAAGCGTTCAAGACTTGTTGTATTAGAGATATTGCGGTCGATATCTAGTGACTCGTCAATGTTAGCACGCTCACGGATTGTCATTCTAAGCTCCCGCCTTACGCGCCTCTTTTGGGATCGAGTCCCAGAAATCTTTATGTAAGTCCCACTTCACAAAATACATATGAGAGAAAATAATATAATCATTTATACTCACGCAGCTACTGACACTGACTTCAACCATCCGAAAGACAGAGTGCAATGAGGAAATCTGCCGATTTCAGATCCTGATTCTCTTTCTGCAAACTCGCTATCTGTCTATTTTTCTCTTGTAGTTCTGACCTAAGTACCTCGACTAATTTCTCTGCAGATCTATCACCACCAATGGCTACATGAGCACCTCCAGAAGAGAACTTATCGCGACCAATTAGGTCACCATCAACCGCGTCGATATCGCCATCAACGTTGATCCCGCTTACTCGACTAGATGCTTTTGGAAACACGCTCATATCGGGCCCGCAACCACCACCGAAGCGCTTATTTGTCCTTCATTTTGTCGAGCACGGCACTGGTAACGGGTCCGACGATACTGGCAAGAAGCGGCGTTGCAAACGCGCTCACCAAAGCGCTTGCCGCGCCCGGAACTAATCCCACTAGTCCGTCCAAAAGCCTGGCGATTACGCCATCACTTGCATCCTTTCCCTTGGTCGCCTCTTGTTTTAAGGAAGCTAGCCTGAAAAATTCACGAGGGTTGGCGGGCATAGTACAAGCCCTTGATCCAGTGTAGAATGTGGTTCTCAAGGCCAATTCTACGGATCCGGAGCGCCATGCCCGCCAAAGTTGAGCTTATCCCTTCGCTGCCCGGCCTCTCACCGGTCGGCGGCAAGCCCGTCATCGCCCGTTTCGACGGCGGCCACCTTTCCTCCGACGGCGGGTTGCTGGTGCTGCGCGAGGTGGAGCAGCGCCTCGATGTCGCGGGACGCCTAGCGGCCTGCATTGCGGACCCGCGCGATCCAAAGCGCGTCGTGCACGGGCTCGACGAGATCATCCGCTTTCGCCTGCTGATGATCGCGGCCGGCTACGAGGACGGCAACGACGCCGACCGGTTGCGCACCGACCCGATGTTCAAGCTGGCCATGGAGCGGCTTGGGGACGAGACGGCGTTGTGCTCGCAGCCGACCATCTCACGCCTGGAGAACCTGCCCGACAAACGCGCGCTGCTGCGCATGGGCCGGACCATGGTCGACCTCTACTGCGCATCCTTCCGCCAGGTGCCGCGCCGGATCGTGCTGGACGTGGACGACACGTTCGACGCCGTGCACGGCGCGCAGCAGATGCGCTTGTTCAATGCGCACTACGACGAATACGGCTTCCAGCCCATCGTGGTGTTCGACGGCGAGGGTCGCTTCGTCACCGCCGTGCTGCGCCCGGCCAAGCGGCCGAGTGGACGCGAGATCCGCGCCTTCCTGCGCCGCCTCGTGCGCCAGCTCCGCGCCAACTGGCCCCGGGTCGAGATCCTGCTGCGGGCCGATAGCCACTATTGCGCGCCTGAGGTGCTGAGCTGGTGCCGGGCGAACAAGGTTGACTACCTGCTCGGTGTCGCGCCGACCAGCACGCTGCGCCGTCATGTCGAAACCTTGGAGGCCAGCACCGCCGCGCGCTTTGCCGCCTCGGACGGCTCGGGCAAGCTCCGCCGCTTCACCGAGTTCTACGACGGCGCCGCAAGCTGGGACCGGGTCGAGCGCATCATCGCCCGCGTCGAGGCCGGGCATGGCGGGACGGACACGCGCTTCATCGTCACCAGCTTGCAAGGCGGCTCAGCCCGCGCCCTCTACGAGCGGCGGTATTGCCAGAGGGGCCAGGCGGAGATCTACCAAGCATGATGCGTCTCAAGAGTGATTAGGGGTTGCAGGGTGGCTTGCGCCATGCAGGCGGCGATGGCGTAACCGGTCAATCTCGGCCTCATCGGCCTGAATAAGCCAAACGTTTTGGGTCAGCACCGGCACTTTGCGGGCGACGACCACCCCACGCTGGATCCAGCGATGGATTGTGGCCTTAGGAGCGTCAAGCCGGGCCGCGAGTTCGTCGATGGTCATCTCTCCCGGTTCACGCCCTTGCAGCCGGGCCGCCCACGACATGTGAGGAGCGACGGGCATACCTATGCGACGCAGCAAGCTGCGCACCATCACGGCGGTGTGGGTCGACCGGCGCTTGGGCGGCGTCCAACCCTCGGCGTTCAGGACACCGGCGATCGCCGGGGCCTTGTGGCCTTCTGCATGCAGATCACGGATGCGCTGCAGCAGGGCGACATGGTCGCTTCGTTGCGTCAGGTGGGCCACTGGCCGCCGCAGGTCATGCTGGGTCTGCACGCCGCCAGCCCAATGGCACTCGACCCGAACGATCTCGCTTTTGCCCTGCACCGTGACGACGACGCGGTCCAGCATCAAGCGTGCGATGGCCTGCCGGTCCGCCGCAGTGGTGGTGGGGGCCGTCCAGAGCGCTGGGATATCTGATGCCAGGCGCTCAATCGCGGCGCGTTCGTCGCTCGTCAGCGGCAAGGCCTGGCCCGCCAGGAACCGTTCATGCTCGGCCTTCAGGCGCACCTCGTCGGCCAGCGCCGCCTCCCAGCGCTGCTCCAGGGTGCGCACCACGAGCCGGTTCTCCGGCTCGACGGCGTCGTATTGGCGCTGGGCCCGCTCGACCTCGTAGCGCGCCCGTTCCAGCCGCTGCCGCCATTGCCGGTGCAGGGCCGTGCGCTCCAGTTCAAGATCCTCCGCCAGGTGCAGGCTGACCTCCAAGGCAGCCGGCGCGAGCGCTTGCAGCATCAGCTCGCCCACCAGCACGTCCAGCGCCCGTCCGCTGAGGGACTGACACAGGGGCGCGCCGTAGTTCATCGCGAGCCGCGAGCAGCAGTAGCGCTGGAAACGGCCCCCGTTCGGGTATTGCGCCGCCATGCGCTGGCCGCAGCGGCCGCATACGATCAAGTTCGCAAGCAGGGCCGGGCCGCCCCGGGGAATGCCGCGCTGTGCGCTGCGGTTGGCCACGATCTGCTCCAGGTTCCGCTCGTATGCCTCCCAGCTGATGTAGGCAGGCCAGCGGTTCCTGATCAACACCGCCGGGTCGCCGGCTTTCTGGCCCGTGCTAGGGTGCCCCGGCTTTTGGCGGCGCGGATCGACGCCGCGCCGTCCATAAGCATAGGCGCCGGCATACAGCGGGCTTTGCAGCATCTCCGACAACGTGAAGCGGTTCGGCGCATGCCACTCCAACTCGCCCTTCGCCGCTCCTGTCCGGACACGATACGGCAGCTGGATGTCGTGTGCGACGAGATGGGCGAGCACTCCGTTGATCGTGCGGCGGCGCTCGAACGTGTCAAACACCAGGCGCACGGTTGCCTGCACCTGCTCGTCGCTGTCGAACACGACCTCGCCTGCACGGCTGCGCAAGTAGCCGCGCGGCAGGTTAAAGAACAGCTCGCCACGCTGCGCCTTGGCGCGGCGTCCCTCCAGCATGCGGATCTTGAGCATGTGTAGCTCTGCCTCGCTCATCGTGCCTTTGAGCCCAAGAAGTAGCCTGTCGTTGAAGCCGCCCGCGTCGTACACGCCGTCGGTGTCGGCAATGAGCGTATCGAACAGCGCGCAGACCTCGAGCAGCTGGTGCCAGTCCCGGCACGACCGCGCCAAGCGCGACATCTCGACACCCAGCACCAGCCCGACATGGCCCAGGCCGACCTCGGTCATCAGCCGCTGGAAGCCAGGGCGGTTGGCCGTCGTGGTCCCAGAGCGGCCCAGGTCGTCATCGATCACCTCCACCCTCTGGCGTGCCCAGCCGAGCTGGAGGGCGCGCTCGACCAGGGCGTATTGCAGGCGCGTCGACTCCTGGTTCTGCTCGACCTGCCGCAGGGTGGACTGCCGAACGTAGACCAAAGCCAGGCGGTCCTGATGACGGCCTTGCACCTTCTCCGAGACGCTCATGGTGCCCCTCCTCACCGGTTGTGCGTCGGTCATGGCCGCAGCCCTCCTCGATGGGCTCCAGCACCAGAGGGCGGCGGACGAGATGGCCGAGCAGGACCGCAAGCCGCCGGCGCGTCGCAGCCGGCAGCTGCGTCCAGGTCATGATCGCTGCGGGAGATGCCTGCTTCACGGCGCGCCGCCACCCAATGGACCAAACCGAGCAACGCTGCTCGGCCCAGTCTGGGTTGCCCTGTCGCCGAAAGTTGCTGTTCAGACGTTTCTATGGGGGTGGATGGAAAATCATATCAAAAGCTGGAAGCGTCATCTCGCCGCCGACCGCACCTCGTGCACACAGGCCACCGCCAACCAGTTCCGCCTGTTCCTGCACGGGGCCGCCTACTGGCTGATGTGGAGTTTGCGCACGCTGATGCCGCGCCGCTCGTCCTGGCGCACCCTCCAGTTCGACACAT
Source organism: uncultured Alphaproteobacteria bacterium (assembly GCA_963850595.1). Taxonomy (GTDB): domain Bacteria; phylum Pseudomonadota; class Alphaproteobacteria; order Acetobacterales; family Acetobacteraceae; genus CAHJXG01. The sequence goes on from CAWKLS010000002.1 coordinate 1,653,639, forward strand.
TGCGGCTGCGCCTGATCAAGCTCGCCGTGCGCGTCGTCGAGATGAAAACCCAGGTCAAGCTGCACCTGCCCAGCACCGCACCGTGCCAGTCCATCTTGGTCTTCGTTCTCGGCCGCATGCCGCGCCTGATCAGCTAAAGGGCGGGGCAGCGTGCCCCACCGTCACTCGTTGTCACCAACTCCCAGCGCCGCCGTATCGAGCCGACAACATGCCACTCCCGAAGTGGCCAGGATCTCGTGCGCCCCCACAACCATCACGCGAAAACCGCATGCCTCAAACCGGGCTATACTCAGAGCCATGAATTAAAGCGGCTAGCTTTGCCTCGGCTTCAACATGCCCTTCAGCCGAGGCGACGCCGACCAGCTCACTTACAGGTCGGAGTGCGCGACTAAGTTCGGCCGCGGAAAAGTTGACGCCAATTTTGTCGCGGCCGATTAGATCACCACCAACAGAGCCAATGCTCCCGCCGATACTAATCCCGCCGCTCTGGTTTTCATTAATCTTCTCAACCATACCGACCTCCTGCTTCTTAATCTCGTACCGCCGCTCTTGTGTAGCTAATAGTCGCCCAAAACGTAGGCTTGAGAATTTAATAGCAACCTGCATAACTTTCTAGCACCATCTGATGCACATTTAATCGGTTCTATGTGGAACAATGTATTAGTGTCTCGCCCAAGGCCAGACGTTCGTTTCTGTTCAGCTCGCGATGTATATCTATCAGAAGAGTGAGGCGGGGAATCGCAACGTCTTCTTTAGTCACAATACCATCCTTATTGCTCGTCAGATTTCCGCTTTAATTGGATAGGCTATGAGGTAGATATGTTCAGCGCTATTTCGTAATGATATCAGTAACCAATAAGTTTATAGTATCTCCTTTACGTAAAACGTTTACTCTGGAGAAGAATTCGGCGCCGCAACCGGCCCCTCCCCAGCCCCGCCCCCAGGCTTAGGCCGGTTCATCATCGCCCCGGTCATCGGGATAAAGAACACCCCAACATCCTTCCGCGAATGCACCTTCCCCTCGTCATCCTTGGTATAAACATACAGCAACTGCCCCCGCTTGAACGGCTGTCCGATCGGGATCAGCATCCGGCCACCCGGCTTCAACTGCTTGAACAGCTCCGGCGGCGCATACTGCGCGGCACACGTCACGATAATGACGTCGAAGCCGCCCTTCACCTCCGGCCAGCCGAAATACCCGTCGCCGACGCGGGTTTGCACGTTGTCATAGCCGAGAGGCGCGAACACCTTGCTTACTGCCTGGCCGAGCGGCTCGATGATCTCGATCGAGTAGCTGTGCTTGACGATGCGGGACAGCAGCGAGCTTTGGAAGCCGCTGCCGGTGCCGATCTCGAGCGTCGTGTCGCCGGGCTGCGGCTTGCAGACCTGGGTCATGTAGGCCTGACCGAGGTAGTCGGACAGCGCCGAGCCGTAGCCGAGCGCCCAGGGCTTCGGGTCGTCCTCATAGGCGACCCCGGACTGCGAGCGGTGCTCGGGATAGACGTAGTGGAAATACTCGCGCGGCACCTCCTGGAAGGCGCGCATTACGGCCGGGTCGGGGGCGCCTAGGCGCTCCTTCAAATAGGCCTCGATGCGGTGCATGGCGGCGGGCTTGCGGGCCTGGATCGCCTGGAACTGCGCCTCGGTCAGGTCGGTCGTGCGGCCGGACTTGCGCATAGCCTCCAGGTAAGCCTCGCGCGTCCAGGCTCCGGGCGCGGCGGTAGCGGGGCGCACGAAAGGCGCCGCCATGGCGGTCGCCAGCACGACGCGGCGGGTTAGGTGGTGGGGGATGGCTGCCACTGGACGGTCTTTCGTACGGAGGGATACGCGAGGTAGGTCACGACATAGAGCAAGCCGGCGATCAGCAGAACCCTGTCGAAGCCGGATTGCACGGCTACGAGGTTCGCGAGCGGCGTCGCGACGACCGAAAAAGCGCCGTTCAGGCCCCAGGCCCAGGGCAGCAACCCGCCCCCCGCGGTGCCGGCACGCGCAAGGCCGAGCGGGAACGGCAGGCCCAGCGCCAGCGAAACCGGCGCGATCAGCAGCAGCACGATCACCGCCCGCAGCGCCCAGGGCAGGCCAAGGGTCGCGAGCAAAAACGGCTCCAGCCCCAACAGCGCCAGCGCGCACCAGCCGACGACCACCGCCGCCGACAGCGCGATGCCGACCTGACGCACTCGGTCGGCGAGCAGGCTGCCGAGGCCCGAGAACACCAGCATCCCGGTCAGCACGAGGGCGAAGGCGCTGGTGCGGTCGTTGAGATACAGGCTGGCCTTCTCAATCAGGAAGATTTCGATGAACAGAAATCCTAGCCCGAGCGAGGCGAAATAGAGGATCGGGCGCAGCATCGCCGGGCGGCCGGATCGCGACCCGGCGACACGCGGGGCGAATAGCGGCACCGCGAGGACGATCAACGCGATCACGACGGCCTGCAGCAGGACCGCGAGGTTGACGAGCTGCCCGACCTCGGCTTGCGGCAGAATTTCGAGGCCTTTCAGGATAGTGGGAAGCTGGGTGAGCCGCAGTACGGCGTAGTAGAACGGCCGGTCGAGGGTGATGGGCGCCAGGTTGAACGCGTCCTGCGACTCGCTGCGCTCGCCCTGCAAAACTGGCCCGGCCTCGTCCGCCACCGCGTCCTCCGACCCGGCGCCGGAGGTCACCTCGCCGCTCTCGAAGCTCACGGCCGGCAGGTCGTTGTAGATGTTGGCGCGGGCGGCCGCGACGTCGATGCCGGGGTAGTAGGAGACGTCGAACGACCGTTCGTCGCAGAAAGCGCGGACGGCGGCGATGCGCTCGGGGGTCCAGGCCTCGTTGCCGACCAGGATGCGCAGGTTCCAGGCGGAGCGGTAAACGACGACGTGGGCGGCGGGGTCGGCGACGTGGGCGCGACGCAGCGCCTCACGCACTGTCGCCAGCACGCGTACGGCATAGACCGGGAACTCGCGGATGGAGACCGGGATCGAGACCAGGCCACCGGGTGCGAGGGTATGGAGATAGCCGACGATGGCCTCGGCGGTGTAGGCGGCGGCATTGGCCTCGGCGGCGTCGAGGAAGTCGCCGGCGATATCGACCAGGTCGTATGGGCCGCCGCGGCGCGCCATCGCCAGCGGGCTGTCGGGAGACAGGCTCACGCGCGGGTCAGCGGCCAGAGCGGGGGATGGGCCGAGACCGCGGCGCAGGGCACGGAGCAGCACCGGGTCGGGTTCGAGGGCGTCGATCTGGCTGGCGCCGAGGCCGAGCGCCTGCTGCACGTGGAAGCCGCCGCTACTGCCGGCGAGCATGACGCGGGCGCCGGGCAGCAGGCGATAGGGCAGCGCGTCCAGGGCGGCCGGGGCATACGCGGCAGTGACGCCCCCGGCCCCGGCCAGCGCCGCGATGCGGTTGCCGTCGCGATACAGCCCGAGCGCCTGCGGTGGCCCAGGCACGCCGAGCATGCCGGCATTGTTGGACACGTCGGTATCGACCCGCTCGGTGAAGTCGTCGAGCAGGGCATAGAGGCCGCGCGGCGAGCGGATTTCTGCAACCTGTTTGGCGTCCGGCACGTGCGACGGGGCGTAGATCGCCTTGAAGTCGTTGTATTCCGCGCGCGGGTCCAGCAGCAGCACGGCCTCGCAGGCAATCAGCGCCGCGAGTGACGCAAGGCCGACCCGGAGCGGGCGGGCGCCGAACAGCGCGCTCGCGGCCAGCAGCACCAGCAGCGCTGCCACAAGCTGGAACGGGTGCAGGACGTTCATGAGGACGAGCACGAATGCCGCGCCGACGCCGGCGCCGGTGAGGTCGAAGCCATAGACCCGGGCGACGCGGTCCTCGTTCAGCACGAAGGTCAGGCTGATATACAGCCCGGTCAGGAAGAAGAATGGCAGCAGGACCGCGTAATACAGCGCGATGTAGCCGAGCTGCGGCAGGAACGTCACCGCGTTCTGCAATTGTAATGGATTGAACGGGTTGGCGGTCGTGGCCTGGTAGCCCGCGGCGGCGGTGAGGATCAGCGCGACCGGCAGCCAGGCCAGCAGCGCCGTCCCGTGGCGCACGGCCCAATTTCGCGCCAGGGCGATGGTCACGCCGCTGAGTGCAAAGCCGACCATGACGATCGAGATGACCCAGTAGCCATACTCCGACCACTTGGCGACGGCGAAATACCGGGTGAGCGCGATCTCATAGGCGACCGCGGCGCCGGAAATCAGGAACAGCGGCAGCAGCGACGCGCGCGAGCGGTCCATCACGGCCAGACCCGGCGGTGGATGAAGCCCTGCAGCAGGCTGTCAAAGCGCACCGGCTCATCCACGAACAGCGCGTGGCCAGCCTCGCTGAACAGCGCGGTCTCCGCGGTCGGGTGCTGCGCTGCGAGGTTTGCCGCCTGGCCGGCAAAGCGCGGGCGAACGATGTAGAGCACGGGTTTCCGCACGGAATACACCGCATCGCGCCAGAAGCTGCGCGGCATCGAGTAGTTGGCGAGCCGGGCGGCGGCGTCGGGCGGGGTGCGCAGCGCGGTGTCGGTCAGGCGTGCCAAGTAGGCCTCGCCGGGCGCACTGCGGAACATGCCCTGCACGAAGCGGCGCATCTGCACCTCGCGTTCCAGTTTTGGACCGCGCCGCAGCGGCAAAGGGGACGGCTGGGGCGGCGGATCCTCGCCGATCGAGTTGTCGATCATCACGAGGCCCGCCAGCCGCGAGTCGCCCGCCTGCTGGATGTAGGCCAGGCTGTCGAGCACGCCCAGCGACCAGGCGACGAGCAGCACCGGGCGACTGCCGAGTGCCGCGATCAGGTCGCCGATATCCTGGCCGCGCCGGAGCTGGTTGTAGCCCTCGGAGGGGATGTCGCTGTCGCCCTGACCCCGCGGGTCGAGCGCCACGACGTGGTAGGTTTGTGAGAAAGCGGCGATCTGCGCTTGGAAGATCCAGGCCGGCATCGCCCAGCCAGGCACGAAGACGATCGTCTGTGCCCGGGGCGGCCCACCCTCGATGATGTGCAGCCGGACGCCGTCCGACGTCTTGAACGACAGGTCGGCGGCCCGTGCAGGCGCGGCCAGCGTTGCCGCCATAAGCACGAGCAGCAGGGCTATGAGCCAAAGACGGCGGGAAATTAGCATTTCATGTTATGGCCGTATTCATCGCGGCCCTGTCAACCTGGTGTTGCATGAACCCGGTATTTTAGGAGTATGAGTGTTGAGCGAAGATCATGATCCCGGGCGCAGCCGCCAAATCATTGCGGCGATCATCGTGCTGGTTGTCCTTGTCGGCGGCGGGTTGTGGCTGACCCGGGCGATCCGCGGCGCCTCGCAAATTCAGGATTGTGTTTCGGCCGGACGGACAAACTGCGCGCCCATCGCTAACTAATGCGCGATTTAATGTGCGATTTCCTGCGGCGCTCCGGCGGACCGAAGCTGCAGGTCGCGCATGCCGGCAGCGATGACCACGGCGACGGCCAACAGCACGGCGCATACGGCGAATGAGAGTTGGAAACCGGCGGCCAAGGCCGTCCGTGCCAAACCCAGGCTTCCAAGGTCGGCCATGCCCGAAGCGCCGCCGCGCAACGCTCCCAAATCCACATTCGTCGTTATTCCCGAGGCATGCAGCCCAGCGTTGAAGCGGGCTACCAGGACTGAACCGACGATGGTGCTGCCGAACGCGCCGCCCATCGAGCGCAAGAACAGCAGGGACCCCGTCGCGGCGCCCACGTCGCGGCGCGCCGCCGCGTTCTGCACCTGCATCAGGACGCTCGGCATCGTGGCGCCGGTGCCGACGCCCAGCAGTGCCGTGCAGGGCAGCACGAACGACAACGGCGCGCTACCGGCGAGCATTGCCAGCCCGACAAAACCCGCGACCGAGGCCAGCAGGGCGGTCACCACGATGCCCTTGGTGCGCCCGAGCCGCCGGGCATATTGGCCCGAGACGAACGCACCGACCACCGTCGCCACCAGGAACGGCATGACCAGCAACCCAGACCCGGCCGCGTCCACGCCCAGCACGAGCTGAAAATACAGCGGCAGCAGGAACGTGGCACCGAACAGGCCGAGCGAGGTGAAGAACGCGATCAGCACGCCGCGTAGGAAGGTCGGGTTGCCGAACAGACGCGGCGGCAGGATCGGGTCGGCCACGCGGCGCTCGTGCCAGATCAGCACAACCAGCAGCACGACGCCCAAACAGCCCATGCTCAGGACGGGAGATGACGCCCAGGGAAACTCGGTGCCGCCCCAGCTCAGCATCAGCAGCAGCGCTGCAACTCCGCACGCCAGCAGGGCCGCGCCCACGCCGTCGATGCGGGCATCGCGCCGCTGGACCGGGATGGTCCGCAGCGCGCGGTCGCACAGCCACATCGCGGCGAGCCCGACCGGCAGGTTCGCCCAAAACACCCAGCGCCAGGACAAATGATCCGTTACGTAGCCGCCCACCAGCGGCCCGGCGACCGAGGCCACGCCCCACATCGACGCCATGTAGCCCTGATACCGCCCACGCTCCCGCGGCGAGACAACGTCCGCCACCGCCGCCTGCGCCATCGACAGCAGCCCTGCGCCGCCCAGGCCCTGGAGCGCCCGTGCCCCGATCAACTGCGGCAAGGTCTGCGCGAAGCCGCAAATCATGCTGGCGGCGATGAACAGCACGAGCGCGGGCAGCAGCAAGGCCCGGCGGCCATAGATGTCCGAGAGCTTGCCATAGATCGGCGTGGCCGCGGTGCTGGTGAGCAGATAGGCGGTGACGATCCAGGACAGATGGCCGAATGCGCCGAGGTCGGCGGCGATGGCGGGCACCGCTGGGATCACGACCGTCTGGTCCAGCGACGCCAGCAAGATGCACAGCATGATCCCGGTGACGACTCGCTTGATCTGCTGGTGCGTGTAGGCCGGGATCACGTCGGGCAGCGGGGTATTAGGGTCGATATCGGCCATCAGTCGGGCTTACTCCCCTCATCCCCGCGTGTCAGCCCCGAGAACCCACCTGCCGCTTGCGCGCCATGGTGTCCCGCAGCACCTGGTCCAGGATCACCGCCCGCTGCTGGTAGGTATGCCCGGCCATGACGCGCGTCCTGGCGGCCTCACCGATGGCGTGGGCGCGGGCCGGCGTGAGGCTGCGGAGGTGCTCGGCGACGTCGATGCCGTCGCGCGCCACCAGGACCTCTGCACCGGGCTGCAGGAATAGCTCGATGCCCTGCCACGCGTCGGTGATGAGGCAGGCCCCTGCGCCGGCCGCCTCGAACACCCGGGTGGCGGGGGAGAAGCCCACTTCCGCCATGCTGTCCCGCGCGACGTTCAACACCGCCAACGACGAGCAGTTGAAGGCGTTGTGCTCCGCCGTGCCCACGTGGCCAATGGCGCGGACGTTGCCCGGCATCGCCTTGTCATGCCAGCCATTGCCGCCCAGCAGGAACGCCTGGCCGGGACAGCGTGCGGCGGCATCGAGGAAAAATGCCTCCACCCGCGCCTCCCGGTCCGGCAGCCGGTTGGCGAGAAATGCGAGGTCGGCCTGAAAACGCGGCACCGCAGCGGCCGGGTGATGGGTTGCGGGGTCGAGCGCATTGTAGATCGGCACGCATTGTCTTGCGCCGAGCGCCAGATAGGCGTCCACCACCGGAGGCCCGCCGCCATAGGTCAGCACCAGGTCGAGTTCCGTGAGTGCACTGAGCATGGGGCTGCCGGGGTCGGCGTGGATGGCGGCGAGGGTCGCGGGGGCGTCCACGTCCATAAATGCGCGCATCGCACCAGGCCGAGCGTGCCGGAGGACACCGGCCAGCAGCTCATCGTCGAACACACCAACCCCGCTGGCCTTGATTACGACATCGGCTCGCGGAGCCTCGGCCAGCACCGCGGCGACGCCGGCGATGGTCGCGGGATAGACGACGACGCGGGCCCAATCCGGCGGCCCGATGTCGCGGTGGCTCTGCCGGTCGAAGGCGTCGGGTTCGTAAAACGTGATGCCGTGGCCCAGTTGGGCGAGCGCGCCCAGCAGGCCGCGGTAATACGTCGCAGCGCCGTTCCAGTAGGACGACAGCAGGCTCGATCCGTAGAAGGCGATATCCATCAAGCGCTCATGGTTCGGGAGGCGTCGAGCCGCTCGAGGATGGCCAGCAGCTCGTCCACCCGATGGGCACAGCTATGCCGGGCGCGGATGGTTGCGAGTCCGTGGGCCGCAAGCGCCGCAGCGAGGGCCGGGTCGGCATCGAGGACTGCCAGATGACGCTGCATCTCGACGCCGTTTTGCGCCACCAGGAAGTCCTTGCCCGGCGTAAACAGCGCCTCGGCATCGTGCCAAGGCGCTGAGATCAGCGGGATGCCGCAGGCCAGCGCCTCGAACACGCGGATGGTGGGGATGCCGGGCAGCGTGGTCGCATAGAAACGCCTGGGCACGTGCACCGTCATCTTGTGCCGGGCAAAAACCTCGGGCGCGCAGGGGTTCGGCAGCCAGCCGCGGTAGTGCGCGCCATATTGGGCCAGCATGTCCAGCGCCGGCTTGGGATAGCGCACGCCATAGACGTCCAATGGCAGGCCGAGGGCGGCGGCCGGGGCAAACAGGAACGCCTCCAGCTCCGCGGTGCGTTCGCCGTCGCCCCAGTTGCCGATCCAGACGGCGCCAGCGCGTTTATATTCGATGGCTGGCGGGTGGAACAGGCGGGTGTCGGCGGCCTCGTGCCAGACGAACACGCGGTCGCCCCAGCCCCAAGCACGGTAGATCTCGGCGAGCGCCCGCCCGAAGGCGAGCACGCCGTCATAGGCCGAAAGGTCATAGCGGCGCATGGCGTCGGGCTCGCTGGCGGCGCGGTGGTGGGTGTCGTGGAACAGCAGGCGGAAGCGGCGCCCAGCGCGTCGCAGCCGTCCGATGGCGGCCACCAGCGCGGGCTCATTCCACTCATGCACGATCACGACGTCGGCGCCGTCCACGAGGTTGGCTAGGTCGGCGCCGGGTTCATAGATGGCGCTGGAAAGCTCGGGATAGGCGTCTTGCCACACTTTGTCCGCCGCTGGACCGCCATCAGCCAGCAGGTTCTGCCGGCTCCAGGCGCCCTCGGGTTCGAAGGCCTGGACGTCGTGGCCGCGTGCCGCCAGGTCGCGCAGCACGCCGCGGAGGAAGTGCGCGTTGCCGTGGTTCCAGCAGGATGCGAGGGAGTGCGTGAAATAGACGAAGCGCATCAAACCAACGCGCCGACGCCGCGGTGCACGGCGAGCGTGCCGGCCGCCATCTTTTCGGTCGTGTATTGCGCGGCCCGTTCCTGCGCCCGGGCCGCCCAGGGCTCCGGTGCCGCCAACCCCTGCTGGAGGGCCGGCAGCAGGTCAGCCTCGGACGCAACGAAGGTCGCCGCCCCGGCCCATAGCTCGTAAAATCCGGGGGTGTCCGAAAGCACTAGCGCCATCCCGGCCCGTGCTGCCTCCAGCACTGCGAGGCCGAACGGCTCGTAGCGCGCCATCGAGGCGAACACCGTCGCACCGGCATACTCATCGGCAAGCGCGTCAGGCGCCAGAGTTCCGAGCTGCTGCAGATGCTTGAATTGCACGGTGGACCCATTCGGGCCAGTCGTTGGGCCGGCCGCGAAGACCGGCACGTCGAGTTCCGCGGCGGCCCGATCAAGCCAATCAACCGCCTTGCCTGGGTCCCAAAGGCGGCCGGCCGTCAGCACCGCTGGAAAGCGCGGCCGCGGCTGGACCGGGACAGCGCGGCCACCATTATACACGACCTGGATCAGGACCGGGCCATAGACCGCCTCGACCAACCGGGCGTGCGCGGATGTCGGCGCGATTACTGCCTGGGCGGCAGATAGCCCGGCGCGCGTGACGCCGGTGCGCCAAACAAAATCGTCCGGCATCGCCCCGCCGCGCACGGCATGCCACCAAGTCGCCACACAGGAATGCGCCACCGCCACGACCGGCGCTGGCCAGCGCGTGGTGCCCACCAATGCCGGCGCATGCAGGTGCACGCTTTTTGCGCCGACCAACGCTGCCAGGCCGGCAAGGCGCGCGGCCGCCTGATTAAGTTCGGCTGGCGCGGTCGCTGTCCAGTCTAGCGGCAGGCCGGTATCAACGAACGAGAGGCCTGGAACAGCTTTGGCCTCGGCACGCTGCGCAGCGCTCGCGGCGGGTCCGAGAACGGCCAGGACGGTCTGCACCCCGAATGCGGCCAGTCCCTCCGCGAGGTCGATGGAGTATCGCCAAACCCCGCCCACCGCGTCCGTCGTCATGAGCAGCCTATGTGCGCGCCGCCCTACCCCGTCCGGCACACGAGTTCCAATTCCAGCAATGGCAGCGGCCGGTGCTCCTGGATGTCGGAGAACGACGAGAACTGGCCGAGATAGTGGGAATGCGCCCGCTCCCAAGCCGCGTCATCGGGCAATCCGAACAGCCGGCGATAGTCCGGCGAGCTAGGGTAGGGATAGAGCGGCACCGGGTCGTTCGCCCAGACGCCGGCCGCCCGTAACCGGTCGCGCCAGGCAGTTACTAGGGCCGCGTCGTCGCCCTGGGTTTCCAGCAGATTGGCCTGGACGAAGGGCACATGGCGGCGGGCCTCGATCAGCAGGTCCGCCAGCTCGTCGGTGGTCATTTTGCAGCGTTTGTCGAGGGCGGCGCGACCGTCCTCCGTCAGGCTCTCGACCCCGGCCTCGATCGAAACGCAGCCTGCCGTGCCAAGCAGAGCCAGCATGTCAGGTTTCCACAAGTCGATCCGGGTCTGGATGCCGAACTCGATCCGCCGCTCTGTCAACGCCTCCAGCAAAGCGCGCTGCGGCAGGAAGATCTCATCGATGAAATAGATGTATTCGACGCCTTGCGCGATTAGGCCGTCGATCTCGGCCAGCACAGCAGCCAGCTCGCGCCGGCGATATCTGTCGCGGAAATCGATTTTTGCACAAAAGCTGCAGGAGTAAGGGCATCCGCGTGACGCCTCGACTTCGGCTCCGAAGCCGGCAGCGGGCCGGTCGAAACGATGGTGGTGATGATGGTGCCGCCGAACCCACTCATCTGGCCAGGCTAACGGCGCCAAGTCGGTAAAGCGTCCGGATTGCGGACCGCCAGCCTGTCGCAGCACGTTGCCCTCCAGCGTCGCCGTGCCCGGAACAGCCCCCGGCCGCCCGCCTGCTGCCAAGGCAGCCAGGACCTCCTCGCACTCGCCCGTCACGACGACATCGACGCCTAGCTTGCGCAACGTGGCGCCCGGCGTCGCCGAACCGTGCGGGCCCACTGCAACCGTCAGTCCAGCAAAGCCAGCGACCGCGTCCAGCATCTCCCGCGGGACCCGCAGCTCCGGCGGCGCACAGCGCCAGAACAGGTAGCTGGGCGCAGTGGCGACGACGGTCATCGCCGGGGCAAATGCCTGAACCTGTGCAGCCATCTCCGCATAGGATTGGCCCATGAGATGGCCGTCTAGAAGGAGCACATCGTGCCCGTCCCGCTCCAGCAGGGCACGGGCATAGCCGAGTTCAAGCGGCAGATGCGGCTCGCGGCAGCCGAAGTAGATGCTGCCGTCGAACGTCCAGGGCGGGTTGAGCAGCGCGACCCTCACGCGGCACCGCCGGTTTCGGCCACTGCGGGCTCACGCTGCGGCCGTTCGATCGCAATCCAATGCGCAAGGCGCTGCAGGCCGTCACGCCAGCCGACCGCCGGCCCGAGGCCCAATGCGGCAGCGGCGCGACGGGTGTCTGCCACGAAATACCGCTGATCGCCGGGCCGCCAATCCGAGAAGCGCAGGTCGGCGGCCCGCCCGGTCACCTCCGAGATCTCGGCCAGGATCTGCAGCAGGGTCACGGCATTGGCCGGACCGCCGCCGAGATTGAACGCCTGGCCCGCGACCTGCTCGATCCGCTCCCAAGCGGCGATGTAGGCGTCCACGGCGTCGTCCACATACATCACGTCCCGCACCTGACGCCCGTCGCCATAGATGCTGATCGGCTGCCCTGCCTGGACGGAATACAAGAAGTGGGCGAGCCAGCCCTGGTCCTCCGTGCCCAACTGGCGCGGGCCATAGATGCAGCTCATGCGCAGGACGCAGGCAGGCAAGCCGAAGCCGCGGGCGTAGTCCAGCACGTATTGGTCGGCGGCGCCCTTCGAGCAGCCGTAGGGGGTGTAGAAGCTCAGCGGCCGGTCCTCACCCACGCCATGACGGCGCAGCGCGTGGTCCTCCGGCATGTACGCATCGCCGTCCCGTGCCAGCGCGATGTCGGCGAGGTTGCCATAGACCTTGTTGGTGCTGGCGAACACGAGCGGCGGCGGCAAGGGCTGCCGGCGCAACGCCTCCAGCAGGAACAGCGTGCTTCGTAGGTTGATGTCGAAATCCTGTTCGGGATTAGCGAGGCTCGTGGTGACGGCAACCTGGGCGGCCATGTGGAACACCGCGCGACAGCCGGTGACGGCCTGTTCCAGGGCCTCGCGGTCACGCAGGTCGGCGATCACCGATGCAACGCGGTCGGGATGGCGGCGGCGCAGCCAAGCGAGGTTGGCCTCGACGCCGGGCCGCGCGAGCGCGTCATAGACCAGGACATCATGGCCGTCCTGCGCCAGCCGGTCAGCCAGGTTGCTGCCGATGAAGCCGGCGCCGCCGGTAATCAGGATAGGACGGCGGTCGGTCCCGGACATCCTCATGCGACGAGGCCGCGCTGTTCGAGTTCCCGCCGCGCATCCTGTACGCGATCTTCTGCTCGCTGCTGGCGCACCCAATCGGCGAGCTCACCCAGACTGTCGCCGAAGCCGCGGCGCGGTTCAAAACCCAGCACCTCGCGCGCCAGCTGGATATCGGCGAAGCAGTGCCGGATGTCGCCGACGCGGGCCTTGCCCATCACCTCGGGCACAAGATGCGGCACGCCCATGGCGTTGGCCAGCGCCGCGCCGACCTCGAAAATGCTCACGTCGCGCCCACTCGCGATGTTGAACACCTGGCCCGGCGCGTCCGGATGCTCCAGCGCCAAGATGAAGGCGCGGGCGACGTCGTCCACATGGATGAAATCGCGCCGCTGCGCCCCGTCCTCGAACACCAGCGGCCGCTCGCGGTTGAGCAAGCGCGAGGCGAAGATGGCGAGCACGCCGGTGTAGGGGTTCGACAGCGCCTGGCCCGGTCCATAGACGTTGAACAGCCGCAGCGCCACGCTCTGCATCCCGTAGGCCGGCGCGACCGTCAGCGTCAGGCGCTCCTGCACGTATTTGGTCAGCGCATAGACCGAGGCGAGGTTGGGCCGCTTCCACTCCGGGGTCGGCATGGGGGTGAGCACGCCGCCATCAGGGCCGACCGGGTTCCAGCCGCTGGCCAGGCGCTGCGCCGGGCGCACGACGTCATCCACACACTCACCGGCGGCGGTCCGGTAGAGGCCCTCCCCATAGACACTCATTGAACTCGCGACCACGATCCGCGCGACCGGGCGGTCGATCAGCGCCTGGAACAGCACCGCCGTGCCGTGGTCGTTCACCGAGACGTAGCGGTCGATCGCATACATGCTCTGTCCCACGCCGACCTCGGCCGCCAGGTGGATCACGCTGTCCACCCCGTCCAGCGCCGCCGAGACCCGGTCGAGGTTGCGCACATCGGCGCGGATCAGTTCCACATGGTTCAGCACGGCATCGCGGGTGGCGCCGCGGCTGTGGACTTGGTCGATCAGGCTATCGAGGACACGGACCTCATAGCCGTGATGCAGCAGGGCGCGCGCCACATGGCACCCGATAAATCCTGCCCCGCCTGTAACCAGCACCCAACTCGACATACGGCCCCTGTCTCCCAAACGCGCCCATTACAAACCAAAACAAGCCGGATTGCCAAAAGGCGATCATCTACAAACGCCGCGTATCTGCGTCGGAACCGAACAAAAATAACACTATTTCGTGAGGGCGCATGACTAAGCCAACCGTATCGGCTCCGGCGCAGCCTCTAAGCTGCCGATACAAAGCTGACCAGCTCCGCGCCATCATCCACCAGGTCGCCCAGTGCCACGCGAACGGCCTCTACCATCCCGTTGCGCGGGGCGACGAGCCGCATCTGCACCTTCATGGCCTCGAGCACCAGCAATACGTCTCCGCGCGTTACGCTGTCGCCGGGCCGCACCAGCACGTCGATGACCCGGCCTGGCATTGGCGCCACCAACCGGTCGCCGCCCTCCGTCTCCGCCAGTGCGGGCGCCAACGGGTCGATGAGCATCAGGCTATGGTTCGTGCCGTCCAGGACCGCGGTGAGCGTGCGGCCGCTGCGGATGACCGAAACGGCACAGCGCACGCCGTCGATCGTGTCGCCAACAGCGTCCACGCTGCCGCTGGGCAGATCGAGCCGGACCGATCCATCGTCGCGGGGATGGGCGCGCACGGCGTGGGTGACGTCGCCCTCGGTCAACAGCATGTCTTGATAGCCATCGCCGTTCATGCGCCAAGCCGTCGGCTGGTTCCACGGCGAGAACGGGTCATGGCTCCGCGCCGCCGCGGCCACGGTGGCTGCCGCCCGGTCCCGCAGCACGTGCATGGCGACGGCAGCCAGCGCGATTGCCGGAGCGGGCTGACGTTCCGGCAGCAGCTCGGCGCCATGCCGCCCGATGAACCCGGTGTCAAGCTCGGCGGCGGCGAAGGCCGGGTGAGCCGCGACGCAGCGCAGCAGACCGAGGTTGGTCTGCAGGCCGACCACCTCGTATTCCGCCAGGGCGCGCACCAGCCGGCGCACCGCAGCGGGCCGGTCCCGGTCCCAAACGATCAGCTTGGCGATCATCGGGTCGTAATGGACACTGATTGCGTCGCCCGAGCGCACGCCGGTGTCCACACGCACGTGCGGCCCCTCGGCAGGCGTTTGAAGGTGGGTGAGGGTGCCGACGGCCGGCATGAAGTCGCGATCGGGGTCCTCGGCATAGACGCGGACCTCGATGGCGTGGCCGTCGATGCGCAATTCTTCTTGCGACCGCGGCAGCGGCGCGCCGCCGGCGACCAGCAGCTGCCACTCGACCAGGTCCTGCCCGGTGATCATCTCGGTGACGGGATGCTCGACCTGCAGCCGGGTGTTCATCTCCATGAAGAAGAAGTCGCCATCTTCGACAATGAACTCGACGGTGCCTGCGCCGACATAGCCGATGGCGCGGGCGGCGGCGCAGGCAACCTCACCCATGCTGGCCCGGCGCGTCGGTTCCATGCCGGGGGCCGGCGCCTCCTCGACGATCTTCTGGTGCCGGCGCTGGATCGAGCAGTCGCGCTCGAACAGGCTCACCACGTTGCCGTGGGTGTCGGCGAAGACCTGGATCTCGATGTGGCGCGGGCGCGTCAGGTAGCGCTCGATCAGCATCGTATCGTCGCCAAAGCTGGAGCGCGCCTCGCCCTTCGCCAGCGCCAGCGCCGCCGCGAAACCGGCCGCGTCGTCCACCACGCGCATGCCCTTGCCGCCGCCGCCGGCGCTGGCCTTGATCAGCACGGGATAGCCGATGCGCGCGGCCTCGCTGGCCAAATGCGCCGCGTCCTGGTCAGCGCCGTGGTAGCCCGGCACCAGCGGCACGCCGGCCTGCTGCATCAGCGTCTTGGCCGCCGACTTGCTGCCCATCGCGCGGATTGCCTCAGGCGGCGGGCCGATGAACACGATCCCTGCTGCCGCGCAGGCAGCGGCGAACTCGGCGTTCTCGCTGAGGAAGCCATAGCCCGGATGGATAGCCTGCGCGCAGGAACGCTGCGCGACGTCTAGGATGCGGGCGATGTTCAGATAGCTCTCCCGCGCCGGCGCCGGGCCGATAAGGTAGGCGCTGTCCGCCATGGCGACGTGACGCGCGCCGGCGTCTGCCTCCGAATAGACCGCGACCGTGCGAATGCCGAGGCGCTGTGCGGTACGGATCACCCGACAGGCGATCTCGCCGCGGTTGGCGATCAGGATGGTGTCGAACATGCCCGTCACATCCGGAACAGGCCGAACCGCGTCGGCTCGATCGGCGCGTTGAGGCTGGCGGACAAGCCGAGGCCGAGCACCATGCGCGTGTCGGCCGGGTCGATTACACCGTCGTCCCATAGCCGCGCGCTGGAGTAATACGGATTGCCCTGCGCCTCGTACTGCGCCTCGATCGGCGCCTTGAAGGCGGCTTCCTCCTCGGCGGACCAAGCCTTGCCCTGCGCTTCCAGGTTGTCCCGCCGCAGGGTCGCGAGCACGCTGGCGGCCTGCACGCCGCCCATGACCGAGATGCGGGCGTTGGGCCACATCCACAGGAAGCGCGGCGAATAGGCCCGCCCGCACATGCCGTAATTGCCAGCCCCGAAGCTGCCGCCCACCACGACCGTAAACTTCGGCACATTTGCGGTCGCGACCGCGGTCACCATCTTGGCGCCGTCCTTGGCGATGCCGCCGCTCTCGTACTTCCGGCCAACCATGAACCCCGTGATGTTCTGCAGGAACACCAGCGGAATGCCGCGCTGGGCGCATAGCTCGATGAAATGCGCCCCCTTCTGCGCGCTCTCGCCGAACAGGATGCCGTTATTGGCGACGATGCCCACGGGATAGCCCCAGATGCGGGCGAAGCCGGTCACCAGGGTCGGGCCATACAGATGCTTGAACTCATCGAGCTCGGACCCGTCCACGATGCGCGCGATCAGCGCCCGCACGTCATAGGGCTCCCGCACGTCGGCGGGCACGACGCCATACAGGTCGCTCGCGGGAAACAGCGGCTCGCGCGGCGGCTGAATGTCGAGCGATGGGCGCTTCACGCTGTTCAGCCCGCCCACGATGGACCGTGCGATGCCGAGTGCGTGGACGTCGTTCTCGGCCAGGTGGTCGGTGACGCCGCTGACCCGGCTATGCAGCTCGCCGCCGCCCAGGTCCTCCGCCGTTACGACCTCTCCAGTGGCGGCGCGCACCAAGGGCGGGCCGGCGAGGAAGATCGTGCCCTGGTTGCGCACGATAATGCTCTGGTCCGACATCGCCGGCACATACGCGCCGCCGGCGGTGCAGCTCCCCATCACGACGGCGATCTGCGGGATGCCCTCGGCCGACATGCGCGCCTGGTTGAAGAAGATGCGGCCGAAGTGGTCGCGGTCGGGGAACACCTCGTCCTGGTTCGGCAGGTTGGCGCCGCCGCTATCGACTAGATAGATGCAGGGCAGCCGGTTCTGCTGGGCAATCTCCTGCGCCCGCAGGTGCTTTTTGACCGTGACCGGGAAGTAGGTGCCGCCCTTCACCGTCGCGTCGTTCGCCACCACGACGCACTCGCGGCCGGCAATGCGGCCGATGCCGGTGATGATGCCGGCCGAGGGGATATCGCCGCCATAAAGGCCATGCGCCGCAAGCTGCGAAAGCTCCAGGAACGGGCTGCCGGGGTCGATCAGCGTGCGGACGCGGTCGCGCGGCAACAGCTTGCCGCGCCCGGTGTGGCGCTGCCGCGACGCCTCGCCGCCACCCATGCGGATTTGATCCACGGTGTGCCGCAGGTCCTGGACCAAGGCGGCCATGCGGTCCCGGTTCGCAGCAAACGCGGGGGATCGCGGGTCCACGCCGCTGTCGAGCACCGTCACCGGGGCGCCTCATGCAGCAGCGTCGGGGCTGGGAGCGGCGCGGCGGGGTTCATTCCGCCGTTTTAGCGCCCCAACTGGCCCTCAAGCAACGCACGCGCCGCGACGGAGAAGTCCTTGTCGCCCAGCCCGAGTTCCGCGAGCCGCTGATAGGCAGCCCGCGCGTGCTCGCCCAGGACGCTCGCGGCTCCGGTCGCAGTGACCGCGTCCGTCGCGAGCGTGAGGTCTTTCAGCATCAGCGCCGCCGCGAATCCGGCCTGGTAGTCGCGGTTGGCGGGCGAGGCCGGCACCGGGCCGGGCACCGGGCAGTAGGACGTCAGCGCCCAGCACTGGCCGGACGCCGTCTTGCTGATGTCGAACAGCGCCTGCGCGGACAGACCGAGCTTGTCGGCCAAGGCGAACGCCTCCGACACCGCCAGCATGGAAATCCCGAGGATCAAGTTGTTGCAGACCTTCGCCGCCTGCCCTGACCCGGCGTCGCCGGCAAGCACTATGGTCCTCCCCATCGCTGCCAGCACCGGCTGCCCTTGCTGAAATGCGGCCTCGGTGCCGCCGACCATGAAGGTCAGCGTTCCCGCTGCCGCCCCGGACACGCCGCCCGATACCGGGGCGTCCAGCATCGCAAAGCCATGCGACTCGGCCTGATGAGCCATGTCCCGCGCGGTCGCGACGTCGATCGTCGAGCAGTCGATCAGCAACGCGCCGGAACTCGCCCGCGCGAACACGCCATCCGCCGCGGTCAGCACCTCCCGCACATGCTTGCCGGCCGGCAGCATGGTAATTACAATCTCGGCGTCCGCCACGGCCCGAGCCACCGACCCAGCTTGGACGCCCCCCACAGCAATAAGCGCCGCCATCGCTGCGTCAGCGACGTCGAAGCCGCGAACGCTATGACCGGCACGCACCAAGTTGGCAGCCATCGGGCCACCCATGTTGCCCAGCCCGATGAACCCGATTGACGCCATGCGGATCACACTCCCCGAAACAGAATCAGTGCCTTGCTCACGGTGATGTAAATGCCCCACAGCAGCGGCAGGCCCACGCATGCCCAGGCAAGCAATGCTGCGCCCGATAAACCCCCCCGGCCAATGCCATACGATCTGCCGGCCCGTTCCACCGTCGCCTGTGCCGGCACCGCGTCGTTCATGTACCAGCGCTCCGCCACCGGGCGGATCAGTAGGTTGGCGATTAGGCCGACCACCAGGAACCCGGCCATCGCATAAAGGGTGTTGTTATAGACCAGGTTGAGCGGCACTCCCTGATCCTTTTGCGTCTGGGTGATCTGGGTGACGACGATCGGGCCGAGCACGCCGGCGGTGGACCAAGCGGTCAGCAGGCGCCCGTGGATAGCGCCCACATACTGCGTGCCGAACACGTCCGCGAGATAGGCGGGCACCGTCGCGAACCCACCGCCATACATCGACAGGATCACGCAGATGAACGCGACGAACAGCGCCTGGCTGCCGATCCCCGCGGCCCAAGGGGAGCCCGCATAGAGTGCGATCCCCAGCACAAAAAACGTCATGTAGGTCAGTTTGCGGCCGATCTTGTCGGAGAACGACGCCCAGGCGAAGCGCCCGCCAATGTTGAACAGCGACAGCAGCCCGACGAACCCGGCGGCGATGGTCGCAACCGTCTGCTTGCTTCCGGCGTCCAGCGCGTCGAGCTTGACGCCGGGCTGGTTCACTAGGGAGCCGCCGAAAATCTCCTGCAGCATCGGGGACGCCACCGCGATGACGCCGATGCCAGCCGAGACGTTCATGCACAGCACCAGCCAAATGAGCCAGAACTGCGGCGTCTTGTGCGCGTCCTTGAGATGCACGTTACGTTTCGTGATCAGCCCGCTTTTGGCGGCCGGCGCGGTCCAGCCCTCCGGCACCCAGTCTGCCGGCGGCACACGGTAGCCGAACGCGCCCGAGAACATGAACACGGCGTAGATCGCCGCCATGGTCAGGAAGGTCTCCCAGACGCCAACCGAGGTGGCGGTCTTGAAATGGTTCATCAACATATCAGCGAGCGGTGCGCCGATGAGGGCGCCGCCGCCGAAGCCCATGATCGCCATACCGGTCGCCATGCCGCGCCGGTCCGGAAACCACTTGATGAGCGTGGACACGGGCGAGATATAGCCGAGGCCGAGGCCGATGCCGCCGATCACGCCCGAGCCGAGCCATAGCATCCAAAGCTGATGCAGATAGACGCCGGCAGCAGAGATCACGAGCCCGCCGCACCAGCACAGTGTGGCGACAAACCCAGCCTTACGTGGTCCAGAGCGCTCGAGCCAGCCGCCGAACAGGGCTGCGGACGAGCCGAGAAACACGAAGAACAAGGTATACATGATCGTGACGTCGGTCTGCAGCCAATCACACGACGTGCTGAACAGCCGATCCGTCAATCCGTAACCCGTCGGGCATGCGACTGGCTGTGATCCGCTGATGACCCGAGTCAATGGCCGCCAGAACACTGAAAATCCGTAGGCCATGCCGATGCAGAGATGAATTGCCAGCGCGGCCGGCGGCACCATCCACCGGTTGAAGCCAGGCCGGGCCACGGTATGGCTGCGATTGAGCAGGCCGCCTCGGACCTCGTTTGCCTCCAACGAGGCGGTTCCATCCATCATCGACGTTCCCTTTTAATCGGCGGCACCGTTGATCGGCGCGTTACGCAATTCGTGAAGTATGTCTAGGCCGCGGTTTCCACGGCCGCCGCTCCGATCCGGTCCGGACGGGTGAACACCTCGAACCCATCGTCGCGCGCAATGCCGGCGACGGTGATGCCAGCCTGGTCTGCCAAGCGCAACGCCAGAGCCGTCGGCGCGGATACGGCGACCAGCACGGGGATGCCGATGCGGGCGGCCTTCTGCACCAGCTCGACCGAAACGCGGCTGGTCATCACCAGCAGGCCAGATGCCGGATCAACGCCGGCCTGCGCCATGGCGCCGCCGAGCTTATCCAATGCATTGTGCCGGCCCACATCCTCCCGCACCAGCGGCGCCTCGCCCGGCTGCACGAACCCGGCCGCGTGGACTGCTCGGGTCACGCGATTCAGCGCCTGTGCTGGAAACAGCGACGCGACGGCGGCCTGGATCTGCACAGCCGAAAACTGCCGGCCTGGCGAGACCGGCGGCGCACCCCGCATCGCCTGGTCGAGGCTCTCAAGCCCGCACATCCCGCAACCCGTTGGGCCCGCCATCTGCCGTCGCCGGGCCTCGACCGCCTGCATCGCTTGCGTTGAGATCCACATACGCAGTTCGATGCCGTGCGTCGCGGGCACGATCTCCAATTCCTCGATTTCGGCCGCAGTCGATACAATCCCCTCGGTGATGCTGAAACCGATGGCGAAATCCTTGAGGTCGCCGGGCGTCGCCATCATCACGGCGTGACCGATGCGATTGTAGGAAAAGGCGATCGCCGTCTCCTCCGGCACCATCCGCTCGCCGGCCGTTGTCGCGCCGTGACGCCAAGCAACGGTCTCATGCCGCTGGGCGAGGCTCGGCAGCGCCCGAGAGGAAGGTAGTGAGTTGGCAACGAGGTCCATCGGACTACCCTCCGTGGCGTCACATTAATGAGACATACATATGGTGGAATCGAGACCCGGCGCAAGCTGCCGCGTGGTCGGATCGGCGCAGGAGGGTTGCAGCGCCAACCACGAGTGCTGATCTCCTCAAAGAATGCCCAAGAGGAGTCATCGCATGCCAGCTTTCTCGGTCCCTGCACTTTCGGTGCTTGATCTCGCCCCTGTGCCGCAAGGCTCGACCCCGGGCGACGCGCTGCGCAACGCGCGCGACCTGGCGCAGCACGCCGAGCGCCTGGGCTATCGCCGCTATTGGCTGGCCGAACATCACAACATGGTCGGCATCGCCAGTGCGGCGACCGCCGTGGTGATCGGCTTCGTCGCCGGCGGCACCAGCACGATCCGCGTCGGCTCGGGCGGGGTTATGCTGCCCAATCATTCGCCGATGGTCATCGCCGAACAATTCGGCACGCTGGAGTCGCTGTATCCCGGTCGGATTGACCTCGGGCTCGGCCGCGCGCCGGGCACCGATCAGCGCACGCTGCGTGCGTTGCGGCGGAACCCGACCAGCGCCGACGAATTTCCGCAGGACGTGCTTGAGCTGCAGGCGCTGCTGGGTCCGGTGCAGCCTGGCCAAGCGATACAGGCGGTTCCTGGGGCCAGCACCAACGTGCCGCTTTGGATCCTGGGGTCCAGCACCTATGGCGCGCAGCTCGCGGCGATGCTCGGGCTACCCTACGCGTTCGCGTCGCATTTCGCGCCTGACGCCTTGCAGCAGGCCCTGGCGATCTACCGCGCAAGGTTTGAACCCGGCCAGATCGAGCGGCCGCACGCCATGGTGGGGGTAAACGTGATCGCCGCCGACACCGATGCGGAGGCGCGCCGGCTGTTCACATCGGCGCAGCAGAGCTTCGTCAACATGTTCCGCGGGACCCGCGGCAAGTTGCTGCCGCCGATCGACGATATCGAGACTTATTGGTCGCCGGCCGAGAAGGCGCAGGCTTGCGGTATGCTGCGCTGCTCGATCGTGGGCGGGCCGGAGACGGTGCGACGTGGGTTGGTGGCATTCCTGGAGCAAACCGGCGCGGACGAGTTGATGGTCGCCTCCGCCATCTGGGACCATGCGGCGCGCTGCCGGTCCTATGAGCTTTTGGCCGAGGCCCATGCCGCCTTGACCCCGGACCGCGTTGCTGCATGACCGAGGACGCTGGCACGGGGGCGCCGACCAAGCTCACGACCACGAAACAGCGCTGGGCGCAGGAGGGCCGGTTCCTGACCGGCCGGACCGCGCGGCCCGAGAGCGACCGGCTGCCGCCGGGTCAGCATCTGGTGACGGACTGGCCGGTGCTGGATCTCGGCATGCACCCCGAGGTGCCGACCTCGAGCTGGCGGCTGGAGGTTTATGGCGCGGTTGAACGCCCGGTCATTTTGGATTGGGCGGCGTTCCAGGCGTTGCCGCAGAGCCGGGCGGTGTCCGACATCCACTGCGTCACGACCTGGTCGCGCTATGACAACGCTTGGGACGGTGTTTCGACCCGTGACCTGCTGCAGGCGGTCACGCCCAAGCCGGATGCGCGTTTCGTCGTGCTGCAGAGCTATGACGGCTATACCACCAACCTGTCGCTCGACGATTTTGCCGCGCACGACGCTTTGCTGGCGCATAGCTGGGAGGGTGCGCCGTTGACGCCCGTGCATGGCGGCCCGCTGCGGCTGGTCGTGCCGCATCTGTATCTCTGGAAAAGCGCGAAATGGCTGCAGCGCATCGAGTTCCGCACCGCTGACCGGCCGGGTTTCTGGGAAGTGCGGGGCTACCACAACCGTGGCGATCCCTGGGTTGAGCAGCGTTATTCAGACGAATAGTTTCGCGTCAGGCGGAGCCGCCACGTCTGACTTGCTGTCAGACATGGCGGCGTTTGGTTAGGCGCGATACCCGCGGCGCGCGGCGGCCATTAGGTTGCGGCGCCGGACGCCTTCGACTTCTTCTTGGTGGCAGGACTGGCAGCGCTCAGCGTCTTTGCGGCGGCGCTGCGTTCGGCGGGGCTTTTTGCCGCCTTCATGGTCTTGGCAGCCGCAGCTTTGGTTGTGGGCGCAGCAGCCTTTGCTGGAGCAGCCTTGGGCGCGGAGACTTTCTTTGCTGCCGGCTTGCTTGCCTTCGGGGCCGCAGCCGCCTTCGCCGGAGCTTTCGCAGGCGCTGCCTTGGCGGCGGCGGCCGGCTTGGCAGCGGGCGCTTTCGCCGCTTTGGGCGCAGCCTTCGCAGCTTTGGCGGGGGCACGGACCGCCATCGCCTGCGCCCGCGGGCGCTTCATCGTGTCGTCGTCGTTCATTCGGAAAGCCTTCCTTGACGGAGTTACATCACGCGCGTCGCGGGGCACGGTGATCCGCGGCTCGAAGCCGCACGAATCGTTGACGTACCAACCGGAATGACGTCACGCGGCAGCATAGCTCCTGTCAATGAAAACCAGCATTCCTTGTAATGTTTTGGCCGAAATAGCGGTTTTTGGACCGCAACAGCGCGTGACCTACCGCTGGGCGATCGGCACGAACGTCAAATTCTCCGGACCGACATAGTTCGCGGCCGGCCGGATGATCTTGTTGTCCACCCGCTGTTCGATCGCATGCGCCGCCCAACCGCTGGTGCGTGCGATGACAAAAAGCGGCGTGAACATGGCCGTCGGCACGCCCATTTGGTGGTAGGACACCGCGCTGAACCAATCGAGGTTCGCGAACATCCGTTTCGTCTCCATCATTACGGATTCGATCCGCTCAGCGACCGCGAAGCTGGTCATGCTGCCGGACGCCTCGCTGAGCCGCCGGGCGACCTGCTTGATGACGACATTCCGGGGATCGGCGGTCGTGTAAACCGGGTGCCCGAAGCCGATCACGACCTCCTTAGCTGCAATGCGCCGACGGATATCGGCTTCGGCCAGATCCGGTGAGGTGTAGTTCTGCTGGATCTGCAACGCGACCTCGTTGGCGCCGCCGTGTTTCGGGCCGCGCAGCGCGCCGATGCCGGCGGTGATGGCGGAGTACATGTCCGAGCCAGTGCCGGCCACGACGCGGGCGGCGAACGTGCTCGCGTTGAACTCATGTTCCGCATACAGGATCAGCGAGGTGTGCATCGCCCGCTCCCATTCGGAATCGCACGGCCTGCCGTGCAGCAAATGCAGGAAATGCCCGCCGATGCTGTCATCGTCGGTCTCGACCTCGATGCGGCGGCCATTCTGCGTCCAGTGGTGCCAATACAGCAAAGCCGAGCCGAGGCCCGCCATCAGCCGGTCGGCGATGTCGCGGGCGCCCGCCTGATTGTGCTCGTCCTTCTCCGGCAGCACGCAGCCCAACGCGCTGACCGCCGTACGCATCACGTCCATCGGATGCGTCGCAGCCGGCATCGCCTCCAGCACGGTACGCACCGCGGCCGGGATGCCGCGCAACGCGCGCAGCTTGGTCTTGTAGGCACGCAGCTCCGCCCGGGTCGGCAGCCAGCCATAGACCAGCAAATGCGCGATCTCCTCGAATTCGCTGGTCTCGGCGACATCGAGGATGTCGTAGCCACGATAGTGCAGGTCGTTACCGGTACGGCCCACGGTGCATAGCGCGGTGTTCCCCGCGACCACGCCCGAGAGGGCAACGGACTTCTTCGGCTTCGGCGCGGTCTCGGACATGATGCGTTCCCCAGAGAGATTTTTGGTCTTGCTAAAAGATGCCCGGCTTGCCGGCCTGGACCGTTCCCTCAGGCATCGCGACGTTCAGGCGGTGCAGCTCGCCCGCCGCGAGGCCCGGCAGCTCCTCGCAGGCCTGCAGGAAGCGATTGGCCTCGTCCGCGGTGATCAGCCCGTCGGTCATGATGAGGAACTTGTTCACGTAGTCCGGGCGCGTCCAGGGTGTTGCGCCGTTCGGATGCGCGTTGGCGACCGCCATCTCGTCGGCGATGACGCTGCCGTCCTGCATCCGAAGCTCGATCCGACCGCCAAATGCTAGATCCTCATGGCGGCGCGCGTGGTAGCGTTCGGTCCATTTCGGGTCCTCGACGGTGCGTATCTTGTGCCACAGCGCCACGGTGTCGGGCCGCTGCGCCCGCTCCGGCGCGTAGCTCCACACATGGTGCCACTCGCCATCCTGCAGCGCCACCGCAACGATATACATGATCGAGTGGTCGAGCGTCTCCCGGCTCGCATGCGGGTCCATCTTCTGCGGATCGTTCGCCCCGGTGCCGATGACGTAGTGCGTGTGATGGCTAGTTTCGATCACGACCTCCTGCACAGCGCTCCAATCCTTGACGCGCTTGCCCATGCGGAAGGCAAGGTCGATCAGCGCCTGGCTCTGGTATTCCGCCGAGTGCTGCTTCGTGTAGCTGTCCATGATCGCGCGCTTGGCCTCGCCGGGACCCGGCAGCGCGACCTGATAATGCGCCTCGGGGCCGTTCAGCATCCAGGCGATCACGCTGTCCTCACCCTCATAAATCGGGCTCGGCGCGCCCTCCCCGCGCATCACGCGGTCCACCGCCTCGATCGCCAACTTGCCAGCATGGGCGGGCGCGTAGGCCTTCCAGGAGCTGATCTCGCCTTTGCGGCTCTGGCGCGTGGTGAAACTCACATGCACGGCTTGCTGGACGGCCTGGTAGATGGTGGCGGTGTCGAGGCCGAGCAGCGTGCCGATCCCGGCGGCTTGGGCCGGGCAAAGATGCGCGATGTGGTCGATCTTGTGCTCGTGCAGGCAGATGGCGCGAACCAGGTCGATCTGGATTTCATAACCCGTGGCAAGTCCGCGCAGCAGTTCGGCGCCGGACTTGTTGCAGGTCTGCGCCACGGCGAGGACGGGCGGGATATTATCGCCGGGGTGGCTGTAATCGGCGGCGAGGAAGGTGTCGTGCATGTCCAGCTCGCGGACTGCGGTGCCGTTGGCCCAGGCCGCCCATTCGGGGCTGACCCGCGTCGCGTCCGGCATGCCGAACACCGTGGCGCCGCGCGGCCGAGGATGGCCCAGCGCCATGTCGCGGGCGCTGATGCAGGAGTGGCGGTTGACGCTGGCGATAGCGACGGCGGCGTTGTCAATGACGCGGTTCACGATCATCTCCGCCGTGTCGTCCGGCACCGCGACAGGGTCGGCGGCGACGGCGGCGATCTTCCACGCGAGCTGATCCTCCCGCAGCAGCTTCGACTTGGATGGGTGGACGCGGATGTCGTAGGACTGCATGAGGCGGTTTCCCTGGAAGGCTTGGTGGGAGCTGGGCGCTGGTGGGGTGCGGTCATAGGATCGGCGGGCCGGCACGGCAACACACGACCTGTTTCGGCGGTATCCGACGTCGGTGCAGCTTGGCCGCAGTGCAGCACAGCGCGGTCTTTGGGTTGATCATAGTCCGGTGCGGCATAATGTGCATGTTGACCTTGCGCGTGCCAGGACTGAGCTTGCACGCTTCACCCAGGCACGAGAGGCCTATCCTGCCCGACCAGACCCCCCCCATTCGCTGGCAGCCGGATCGCACGCCGTCCCTGCCGCCCTGGCCCGTGCCGCCGCTGTTCACCGCCATGGGGCGTGGACTCATGGGGCGCTGTCCGGCCTGCGGTCAGACCCGATGCTTCACCGGCTATCTGAGCGTCACGTCGAGCTGTGTCGCGTGCGGAGCCCCGTTGGGTAGCGTCCGCGCCGACGATGCACCGCCCTACTTCACGATCTTCATCGTCGGTCACATTATCGTGGGGCTCATGTTTTGGGTGGACGGTGCTTACAAACCCGACCTTTGGGTGCAAGCGGCGATCTGGCTGCCGGCCAGCCTGCTGCTGACGCTCGTGTTGCTGCGACCGGTTAAAGGGGCAACGCTTGGGCTGATGCTGAAGCTGGGCATGGTCAAGTCAGGCGATGAGTGACTGAGGACCTGGGAGTGACCGCCGCCCAGGCTGCACCGCGTGCTAAAGGTCTCGAGCGCGTGATTCTGGCCGGAGAGGCGCTGACGCGGCTCAACCCGTTGCTGGACGCCGACCGGGCGCAGGCCGTCGCCGATCTCGAATCTGACAATCAGTTCGCGCTGTGCGGCACGGCCGGGCGGGTGGCGGTGCCGGGTCCCTATGTGCTGCATTTGTCGGTGCAGGAGGGGCGGCTGGTGTTTGACGTGCGGGACGCGGCCGACGCACCGCTGCAGATGCTGGTGCTGGCGCTGGGTCCGTTCCGCGGGCTTATCAAAGACTACCAGCTCCTGGTTGATAGCCACATGCTGGCCGTGGAGGAAGGGCGGGAGCAGCGCATCCAGGCCATCGACATGGGCCGCCGCGGCCTGCACAACGAAGGCGCGGCCCTGTTGCGGGAGCGGCTGGAGAACAAGGCCAGCATCGACCACGAGACGGCGCGCCGGCTATTTACCCTGGTTTGCGTGCTGCACCAGCGCATTTAGGACCAGTGCATCTAGGAATTGACATGAAAATCGACGGCACTCCGTATCGCGCCGTTTGGGTGGATGAGAGCGACCGCTGGTCCGTTCGGGTCATCGACCAGACGAAGCTGCCCTGGGCTCTGGAGCTGCTGCGGCTGACCACCCTGCGGCAGGTCGCCCACGCCATCACGAGCATGCAGATCCGCGGCGCACCGCTGATCGGCGCCGTCGCGGCGTATGGCCTGGCGCTCGCACTGCGTGACGACCCCGGCACGGAGGCGATGGAGCGCGCCGCGACCCAGCTTGCGGCCACACGGCCCACCGCGGTCAACCTGCGTTGGGCGCTCGACCGCATGCTGACCCGGCTGCGCAACACGGCCGCCGGGCAGCGCGTCGCCGCGGGCTACGCCGAGGCGGCCGCGATCGCCGATGAGGACGTGGAGCAGAACGCCGCGATCGGGCGGCACGGCGTGGCGCTGATCCAGCAGGCAGCGGACGCCAAGGCCGAGGCGACGCCGGGCAAGCCGGTCAACGTGCTGACGCATTGCAACGCTGGGTGGCTCGCGACTGTCGATTGGGGCACGGCGCTGGCACCCATCTACATGGCGCACGACGCCGGCATCCCGGTGCACGTCTGGGTGGACGAGACCCGTCCGCGCAACCAGGGTGCCGCGTTGACGGCGTGGGAGCTTGGCAAGCACGGCGTCCCGCACACTGTGATCTCGGACAACGCTGGCGGCCACCTCATGCAGCACGGCCGGGTGGATTTGGCTATCGTGGGGGCCGACCGGGTGACGCGGACCGGTGACGCGGCAAACAAAATCGGCACGTATCTCAAAGCGTTGGCGGCGCATGACAACCAGGTGCCGTTCTGGGTGGCGGTCCCTTCCAGCACCATCGACTGGTCGGTTTCGGATGGGGTGCGCGAAATCCCGATCGAGGAGCGCGACGCTGCCGAGGTCACGACGGTGACCGGCCGCGCGTTTGACGGCCAGGTTACCACCGTGCGGGTCACGCCAACCAGCAGCCCGGCCGCGAACCCGGCGTTTGACGTGACCCCCGCCCGCCTGCTGACCGGGCTGATCACCGAGCGGGGACGCTGCGACGCGACGGCGGCGGGCTTGCAGACGATGTTTCCGGAACAGTCCTGACCCTCTGACTGGCGCCACTTGAGATAATTGCTAATTCGTGTCATATTATCGCGCATGGTGCTGCGCGGCTTGATGCTTTTGCTCGTGCTGAGCGCCTGCGCAACCCGGCCCACGCCGCCCGCCGCGGCTGCCGCGGTCCCTGCCGACCAGCACGTCGCCGATTTTGCGAAACGACCGTTTGAGTCGTTCTCCCGCGTCAATGCCATCGCCATCGCACAGCGCGAATGGCGCGGCTTCGGCAGTCAGGTGGATGACGACCCGCCTGACAGCCATCCCCTGCCCCGCAACCTGCGTCCAGACAAGCAGCCGGGATTATGGCAGCGCGTTGGCGAATACTGGTGGCTCGGTCAGGATGCGGGATCGCGGGAGAGCGGCTGGACGAGCAAGTACGACGAGTTCGGCCAGCTCTATCAGGGAGACGCCCCCGCGTGGTCAGCCGCTTTCATTTCCTACGTCATGCGTTCAGCCGGAGCCGGGACCCGGTTCCCCTATTCGCCGCTGCACGCCGATTACATCAACGCGGCCGTCCAGGGTATGGGCGTGCTGCGTGCAGAGCGTCCAGAGTCCTACGCGCCGCAACCCGGCGACTTGATCTGCGTCAGCCGCGGCCGGGTGCGGAGCATGCGATTTGAGGACCTGTCGGGCGCTCGGTTCTTCGGACATTGCGATTTGGTCCTGGCCGTACAACCGGGGCAGCTCACGACCGTCGGCGGCAATGTGAACGGCAGCGTCACGATGAAGCACGTGCCGACGAGCACCGCTGGGATGCTGGCAGACCAAGGCGGGCGCGTGGTCGATGCGCGATACGACTGGTTCGTGGTCCTGCGGGTGTTGTATGACGAGTAAGCGCTAACGCTGCCGCCAGGGCAGCGCCTCCGCTTTCCAGCCGGCGACTGTCCCGCGATGGCCGTCCTCATCTGGTGGCCCCTCAAAACCGTCCGCAACGTTGTAGGCGTGCGGGAAGCCAGCCGCCTGAGCTGCCTGCGCCGCTGCCATGCTGCGGACGCCGCTTCGACACAGGAAATACAGCTTGTGAGACGGTGTCAGCCCGGCCTGCATCATCTGGTCGGTGAAGGCCGTATTCACCTGCATTGACGGGAATAGCTGCCACGGGATCAGCACGGGCTGCTTGTCGGCCGCCGTCAGGTCCGGCAAGCCGACATAGGCCCACTCGGCGTCCGTTCGCACGTCGATGACCTGAGCCTTTTCGTCGGTCCGGAGCGCATCCCAGACCTGTGTTGGCGTCACATTCTCGATCATAAGGTTCTCCTCACGCTTTGGCGAAAATGCGCCTGCGTGGCCGAAAGCACAAATCCTGCTGTGCCGCTGCGTCGCAGAACGCTCGCTGCATGGTTGATGGACTGGCCGTTACACCGCGACCAACATGTCGATCAGCCGCGAATAGCCCAGCAGGTGATCCGCCATGCGCAGGTGCTGCGTGGCATAGGCCCGGGCGCCAAGGCGCAGCTTGGCGGCGAGATCGGTGTCCTCAAGCATTTCCTGGATGCGCGCGGACAGGGCGGCCGGATTGAGGAACGGCGTGAGCAGCCCCGTCTGGCCGTGCCGCACGAACTCCTGCACCGGCGCGGTGTCGCTCGCCACGATGGCGCAGCCGACCGCGAGCGCCTCCCGTAGGGACCACGACGCTACGAACGGATACGTGAGATAGACGTGCGTGTCTGATCGCTGCAGCAGGCGCAGGTAGGCCGCATATTCCAAGCGGCCGCAGAAGTGCACGCGGTCGAGGTCGAGCGACGATCCGACCTCACGCAGCATGTGCTCCCGCCAGTTGCTGTCCTTGAGCCGGGCGCCGTAGCTCACGCCGTCACTGCCGACCAGCGCGACTCTCACGTCCGGCCGGGCCTGCAGCAGCGAGGGCAGCGCGCGCATCATGATGTGAAAACCGCGATAGGGCTCGAGATCGCGGGCGACATAGGTGACGAGCTTCTCGCCCGGCTGCACAACAAATCCGTCGCACTGAAAGGTCTGATCGACCGTATCGGGGGTTGGGCGACAGATTTCGAGGTTCACCCCCTCTGGCAAGATGGCGATCCGTTCGCGCGCCCAGGCGGGGTAGGTCGAGCGCTGAAAATGCGTGGGGGTTATGCCCTGCCCAGGCTTGTCGAGCGCCAGCATATTGACCGCGTTCTTGGCCCTGACACGTGGCAAGGCGTCTGGCGAAGTCTGAAACTCAGGGTCAAAATTGACATCGAAACCACTGACATTATAATAAAATTCGTAATATCCGAGGCTTGGAACATCAGGCCATATGTCGCCGAGATTCAGCATCTCGCCCCAGCCTTGATGGCCGATGATGATGTCAGGCCGGAAGCCGAGGGCGTTAAGGCTGACCGCGACCTGGCCAACGCTCTGTGCCCGCGAGACCGCGTGTTCGAACTCCTGCGCATCGCGGTGGGTGGCCGGGTTCAGCTCGGTGGGCCCGCGATAGGTCGCCTTTCGCACCCCGGAGATAAAGTTCGCGTTCTCCTGGGTGATGAAGATGAGTTCGTGCTGACCCGAGGCCGCGAGGTGCCGCAGGATGTGTAGGAACTGCCCGGGAAAGTTTTGATGGACGAACAGGAATCGCAAGGCGGGATGCGGGCGTTAACGGCGGCGCGTCGTGGCGGGGGTCCGCTTTGCAGGAGGTTTCGGCGGAGTTGCAGGGGCCGGTGGCGTCACGGCCGCGGCCGGGGTGGCTTTCCGGCCAGGTTTCCCAGTGGCCTTCTTTGAAGCCGGCTGCTCCAGCACTGGACGCGCCTCTTGCCGTGTGGCCTTCCTGGTTGGGGCGGAAGGTGTCACGGCACGGCCGCGGCCGCGTACCGGCGTCGTAGCCGACGGAGCGCGAGTGCCAGTAGCTGGAGCAGCGTCTTGCACCGCGTCCCGCGGACTCAGCATGACCTTGAACGCTTCCAGCGGCGAGAGGCTGGGCGCCTCACAGACCTCCCCGTCCGTTATCGGTCCGACCTCCGTGCCATCCACGAAGGTGGCCGAAATCGAGAGCGTGTGCGTTTTGGCCGCCGCCCCACGCAGTCTGACGCGCAGGCCGAGTATGGGCAGCGACATGCCGCGGCTGCCGCAGAATTGTCCGCCTTCGGACCATGGGGACTGCCAGTTGCGGCCCAATACTGCCTGATACTCGATGTCCGAAACGGCGATGCCCTCACCGGGCATCAAGCCAAAGCCCTCAATCCAGCGCTTGCTGCCGCGATCGCCCATCCAGTCCCCGAGCACGCCGCCGACGTCGCCACGGCCATAGATATGCGCCGCGACTTCGATGTTCCTGTCCGAGACTGACGCTGCCGCCGTGTTGGCCGGCGCGGGCTCAGCTTCGGGTGGGAGGCCCGGCGCAGCCAATTCTTCGGCGGCAGTTTCGGTCAGGCGGATGACCTGAAGTTTCGGAGCGTCACGCTGACCGGCCAGATCCTGATAAACCGTGACCAGCACCTGGGCAGGGCCACCGGTCACACGCACCAGCGCCGCTCCATCGACGCCGCTCAGCCAACCGCCAGCGTTGAAACCGCTGATGCTGACATCGCCATGCAACCCGCCAGGCGCCGGCGCCATTGAGAGGCGCACGCCCGGCAAGCCCGTCGCGGCGTCTGGCAACGGTGCGCCGGGACTATTGAATACGCAGAACAGCCCAGCATCCAAAGTCATCAAATGCGCGGACACCTTCAGCTCGGTGATTGTTTTTGGCGCAGCGGTGCTGGACATCGATCTCTCTTATGCTCATGGCCGATCGGCAGAATGCGGAGTCGCGGACCTCAGAGAGAGTGCGACGGCGCAAACGCCGGTGCAAGCACTGCCGTTGCGGATTGGGCTTTAAATAATGGCTGTAATGAAGATTGCTGCGACGACAGTGACAATACTGGCGCCTGCAACGCCAGCAACGCGTCGTTCACCGACCGGGCCTGTAGTCCAAGCGGCAGCAGCCAGCCACGTCCGGTGCGGCGTATCCGTTCCGCCTGGGCGCCCAGGTCAAACGCCGCCACCGCCAAACCGGCCTCCCAGGCGCGGCTCAGCGCGAAGCACCAGGTCTCCGGCCAGACCGAGGGCAGGAATGCGAAGTCTGCTCCCTGCGCCTGGATCAGCGCGACGGCGTCAGCCTCAATGTACTCGCCGGTGATGAACACCGGGCCGGCGTCCATCAGTCGCGTGTCATCGGCCGTATAGCCCACGACGATGAACTCGATCGGCAGTGACCGCGCGCGAGCGTCGCGGGCGCAGGCGAGCAGGACCTCGTAACCCTTTTCCACGCCGATCGCCCCAACGACGCAGATCCGCCGGACCGCGCCGGACGGCATCGGCGCGAGGGGTATCGAGACCGCATCATCCTCCCAAGCCCGCACTATGGGCGTCGTATTGGGGAAATGCCGCCGGATACGTGTCGCAACGTCGGCGGACGGCACGACAACCTGACGCGCTGACGCCATGTCGGCGGCCGAGCGCGCCAGCAGCGCCGGCACGGTGATGTCCTCAAGCAGGTTGCTGCCGAGATCAGCGATACAGGCCTCGCATCCTGCGACATCAGGCTCCCCGCAATAGCGCCGGCCGGTGCTGACCAGCGCGATGCGCGGGCAAAAGCAGGCGTAATCATGCACAAAAAGATCCACCGGCAGCCGCAATAGGCGCGCCAGGCCGAGGATTGCGTGGTCATGACCCAGCAGGTGATGCAACTCCAGATGCCGTGGCCGGTCAGCGCGAAGCAGGCGGGCCAACTCCGGCAGCTCGCTCGGCATCGCATAGATCAGGTTGGGATATTCGGCGTCATCGGCCTCGACGCGGCAGGTATTGCGCCTCGATGCACCCGGCCGCAGCACGATCGGGCGCAGGCCGGCCGCCGCGAGCGCCAGGCCGCGCTCCATGACCACACGGTCCACGCCACCCCCGCCGCCATGGGTCACCAAGATCGCAGCGCCTGCACGCGACCGGCGTGCGGCCCAACGCAGCGTGTCGATGCGGCGCCGGGCGAGCGCCAGCGGGTCAGCCGCTACATGGGCGGCAATCAGCGCATCGTATCCTGGGTGCAGACGGTTCAATACGACCAGGTTGCGCCGCATCAGATGGGTGCGGGCCGGTCCGAACGACTGGCCGCCGACATGGGCCACGAAGACGCTCACGGCCGCCACGCTGCGCCAGCCGAGATGCCGGGCGCGCATGCAGAGATCATTTTCCTCGCCGTAGCCTTGGGCGAAGCAGTCTTCGCGAAACAATCCGACCTGCTCCAGGCAGTCCCGCCGCAGATACAGGCAAAACCCGACACCGGACGGAATTTCGATCACCGCGCCAGCGTTGGCCTGCTGGGCCAGGCTGTCGGTGCTGACGCACGCCGTGAGGTCCGGAACCGGATTGCCGCCCTCCGTGTCGGGATAGCTCACGATGGTGCCGTCATTCGTCAGCGGGGTGACGGTGCCGATGCTGGATGCGGAGTATGCAGCCGCACGCAGCCGGTCGAGCCAGCCCGGCGGCACCAGGGTATCACTGTTGAGCAGTATGGCGTCCCGGGGCGCGCAAGCCCGCAGCCCAGCGTTGGCGGTCGCGGGAAAACCCAGGTTTTCCGGCTGGCGGATCAGGCGAATGCGCTTCTGCCGCGCGAGCGCCTCCAGTGCCGCAACAAGATCAGGTTCGGGCGACGCGTCCTCGACGACCCAAACCCGGGTGCCGCGCGGAATTGAGGCCAACACGGAGTCGAGGCACGCCAGGGTTTGCGCCCAGCCGCGATAAACGGGGATCACCACGTCCACCGGACCCGGACGCGTGGCGAGCCGGTTCATCGGCGGCGGGATGGTGTCGGCCAGGATGGAGGCGTGCGGCGGCGCGGCCGTCGCTTGGCACACGGCTCCAGCAAGGGCAGCGGCGGTGCGCCACTCCATAGCCGGATCGATGGGGCTGCCGAAAAGCTGCCGGCCGTCTGGATCCCGGACCGCTATTGCGTTGTCCGGGCCGATCTCGGCAACCGCCTTTGCAAAGCGGCGGGGGCGTGCCAGCGGCCGCTCCAGCACCATATCGTTAGCGGGTTCGGTCACCGTGACGGTTTGACCCCCGATCATGAGGACCGGGTCACGCGCGGGGTCGGCGGGGTGCCAGGCCCAGCCCGTCAAACCGCCAGCCCGCACTTCGACGACGCCCTCGATTGCAGTGATGGTGGCGACGCTGAGCGGGCTGCCCAAGCATTGCGCACCATTGCACTCGACGTCGAGCAAACGGGCGGCCCGCCATCCCGCCGGCAATTGGCCGCTGTTACCGGACCACACCGGCTGGACAGCGACGCCATCCAGCCAAACGCGAACGCTGCGTGAAGTGCCCACGTGCACGCGGCCGTCGCCGTCGAGCCCGCACCAGCCCGGAAACCCGGCCGCTGGCGCCACCGCCGTCGCTAAGGCACGCAGGGTGGGGGTCGGCACGCTCGTCTGCAGCGCCGCGGCGGTCGCCACAGCGGCGCGTCCATGGTCGCCCGACAGGCGGCTGCACGCGGCAACGCCGGCCCAAGCCTCGGCCAGCTTGTATCGATCGCCAAGCGCTTCGAACAGATCGGCCGCCTCGGCCAGGTCGCCCGCCTGCATGAGCGCACTCGCGAGGGCGAAGCGAGCCGTGCCGTCTTTCGGCAGCAAACGGACAGTGCGCTGCAACCAACGCAGCGCTCCGGGTGCGTCGCCGGACGCAGCTGCCTCCCGGCTGCGACGCCAGGCGGATTGTGCTAGTTCCTGCCATTGCTGGTCACGCGTTTGCCTGCGCCGTGCCTCGGCGCGAGCCTGTATGTCCGAGAGCAGGGCGTTGCTCACGAACCTTGGCGATCGCCCATCAATAGCTTATTGCGCCGCGACGGTTTGACCCTGCAGTTGGGGCATCGGTCCAGCTTGACTCGCCGGGACGGGCAACTCCGCTAAATCCCTCTCGGCTTCCGCAACACCCGCCTTGAGCGCGTGTTCCAGCAGCACGCGAGCTTGGGCCAGGTCGGTCTGTCCGGCGAGACCACGGGCAAGATAACGGCCGAGCATCAGCAAAGCATAGGCATGGCCCTTTTCCGCCGCCTTGATGAACCAGCCCTGGGCGGCAATACGGTCGACCGGTACGTCGTGGCCGCCCCCAAGCATGGCGCCCATCGCGAACTGCGCGCCGACATGGCCCTTGTCCGCAGCCAACTGGAACAGTCGCTGCGCTGCCGGGTGATCGCGCGGGCCGCCGCGTCCATTGACCATCATTTCGGCCACCGCGACCTGCGCATCCGTCATGCCGACATCGGCGGCGCGCTGCATCCAAATCCGGCCTTCATGCAGGTCGGCGTCCACGCCGCGACCCTCCGCCAGCATACGGCCATACCAATACTGCGCGTTCACCACTCCATCCGCAGCCCGGCGCAGCCACTGCGCGGCCTTGGCGTCGTCACGGTCAACACCGACGCCCTCGGCCAGGCAAACGCCGAAGTTGAAAGCGGCCACTAGATCGCCAGAGCTCGCCGCGGCCTCAAACCATTCACGGGTGCGCACCCGGTCTTCCTGGTTTCCACCGCCAGTCATGGCGATATTGGCCAGATCGGCCTGGGAAGATTTATCGCCCTTTTCGCCGGCAATGCGCAGCCAGCGCGCAGCCTCATTGGAGTCGCGGGACACGCCGGCCCCAGTCAGATACAGCATGCCGAGCGCCCGAGCCGCCCCGCCATGGCCCTGCTCAGCGGCACGGTGGAACCAGGCTGCCGCCTCGGCATAGTTTGGCGGCAGGTCGCCGCCTTTGGCATAGAGGTCGCCAACCAATGCCGCAGCCTCAGGATCGCCTGCGAGCGCAGCCCGCCGCAGCCAGCTCTCGCCGTTCACCGGATCGCGTTCGACGCCACGGCCTTCCATCAACGCGAGACCCCAGCGTGCCTGGCCCTGCCGGACGCCGCGTTCCGCAGCCTGACGATACAGTTGAGCGGCGGCGGGCATGTTCTGCTCCACGCCGGTGCCGGCCTCGGTCATCACGCCATACAAATAAAGACCTAGCGGCAGGTTTGCCGTGGCCGCTTTTGCGATCTCGCCAGCGGCAACACGACGCTCGTCATCGGTGGTCGCGACGCGCAGCAACGCCAGCCCATGGCCAAGCGAACCCTGCGCACAGCCACCCTGCGCCGAAAGCCGATACCACTCGTCAGCAGCCGGCAGGTCTCGCATCGCTTGCGGACCAGAGGTTAGGACGTAGCCTAGTAACGCCTGCGCATCAGCCGACCCTGCTTCGGCAGCCGGCTTTGCCCAGCGGACCGCCTGAGCGAAATCCGGCTCGCCGGGCAGTGCCTCGGTAAACAGGCCAGCGCCGGCGGTCTCGCCGTGCCCGGTGCCCGCACCAGTCAGATAAAGCGCTGCGAGCGCTGCTTGGGCCTCAAGCTTGCCGCTCTGGGCCGCACGTTCCAGCCATTGCGCCGCCATTGTCCGGCTAGGCGGCACACCATTGCCATCAAGGTAGGCGCGGCCAACACGATACTGCGCCTCAGTGTCGCCGCGCTGCGCGGCCTTGGCCACCACTGGGAAGCCTAGATGCCGCTCGCTGCCGTCCATCTGAGCATATGCGAGGCGCAGTCTCGCGTCAGATGATATGGCCGACCGGACGCGTTGAAAGAAGCCGGGCATGCTCTAAAATACTCCGGCGGGCATCAGGGCTCCCGCATTCCATCCATAGCCACAGGCAGGACGCGGCTGAGAAGGTAGCCAACAACCGTCCGCTCGCCGACTTTGATGTCGGCGGTGATCGGCATACCCGGCGCCACGCGGAAGCCCGGCGGGGTCCCGTGCAGCTTGATATTGTCCAGCGTAATGCGGCTTCGATAAAATGCCGGAGCATTGCCGACTTGAGGTTGCTGCGACCCACGCTGCTTTTCATCGGGATTGGTGCTGAAGCTGTCGGCACTGACGATGCGCACCGTGCCCTCGGCTGCGCCATATTGGGTGAACGGGAAGGTATCAAACTTTACCATCACGGTATTTCCCGGATGCACAAAGCCGGCGTCCATGCCCGCGATATTGGCTTCGACTTCCAGCGGCGCGCCGTCGGGCACCAAGGTCAAGAACTGCTCGCCCGATTGCAGCACCGAGCCCGGCGACACCTTGGCGATGTTCAGCACGATCGAGTCCTGTTCGGCTCGCAGCTCGACCAAATGCCGGCGCAGATCTGCCTTGTTCAGGTTCTCCTTGGCATCGCTCAGCTTCCGGCTTTGATCAGTAAGATCCTGGCTCACCTGCCCGCGCCACTGTTGATTGTATCCGTCGCGCTCTGCCTGCATGGCCTGCAGGTCACGCGCCGCCTGCACAACCTGGTTCGTCGCATTGCTCAGGCCACGCTTGACCTCCAACCGGCTATCAGTCGCGGCCAAGCGATTGATTTGGCTGCCGACCTGCAGGCGTTCCAGTTCGATACGCTTACGCTCCAGTTCCTCTGCAACCTTCAGCCGGTCGGCGTAAGCCTCTTTATCGGCCAATGCCCGCTGTATCTGGCTCTGCAGGCTATTGATCTTCTGCGTGTAATTCTCGTTCTTGTAGCCACGCTCCGCCTGTCGCTGCAGGAAGATCGCGCCTTGCAGCACGGCGAGCGGACTGGCGTCCTTCGGGGTATAGGTGGCACCGGATGCCTCGGCCTGGAGACGCTCGACCTCCGTTGACAGGCTGGCGACCTGGGACTCCAAAGCACTGGCGTCGGCGGTGGCAAATGTCGGATCGAGCCGGGCGAGCAGGTCGCCCTTGTGCACGAGTTGCCCCTCTTTCACGTCGATCGAACGGACGATCGCCGTCTCGAGCGGCTGCACGACGCTGGTTGCGGATTGAGCCACGACCTTACCCTGCGTGGTGACGACCTTATCGATCGGGATCAATGCGGCGGCGCCGATGCAGGCGGCCGCCAGCGAGCAGACCACCCAGATTGTCCCGCGTGCCCCATGCAATATGGGCGCAACGGTAAGCGCCGCAGTCGGTGAATGGAATTCCAGCAGTCCAGGAAGGGCAATGGCGTCCCCCTTATTCGAACCGCGCAGGCTGAGTTGAGCCATCAAAGTCTCCGTCGAACGGCCGAGCACGCAGCCGGTGTTTCACTCTCAAACGCTGCCGGCCCAGTGCTTCAAGGAGCACCACGGCCGGCAGGTCACCCAAGTCCCGCCTAGTCGCCCAAGTCTCGCCTAGTCGCCTTGAGCAAGGACCGGCACGAGCGGCGGCGGCCGGCCCATCGCCCCGTCCAAATGTCGGTTTTGCTGCGACCACAGCATCTTATAGATGGCGCAGCGCTCCAGCAGCACACGATGCGGCGCCATATCCACCACCGTACCCTTATCCATGACCAAGATCAGGTTGCAGTCGATCAACGATGACAAACGGTGGGAGACAATGACCATCGTCCGACCTTTGCCCAAGCGGGTCAGGTTGGCGTTGACCAGCGCTTCGCTCTCGGGATCGAGCGCACTCGTGGCCTCATCCAGGATCATCAGCCGGGGGTCCGCGATCACGGCACGCGCGATCGCCAGCCGCTGCCGCTGCCCGCCGGATAGGTTGGCAGAGCCCTCCTCGATCCAGGTGTCGTAACCCTGCGGCAGCCGCTCGATGAACTCCTCGGCGCCGGCGAGGCGCGACGCCTTGATCACGTCCTCAAGCGTCAGCCCGGGACGTCCAGCCGTCACGTTGTCCCGTACCGTGCCACGGAACAGGAAGTTGTCCTGCAGCACTACGCCGAAACTCCGGCGCAAATGGGTCAGGTTGATTTCCCTCAGCTCGACCCCGTCGATCTTGAGGAACCCGCTGTATTCGCGGTTGATGCCCTGTAGCAGGCGCGTCAGCGTGCTTTTGCCCGAACCACTGCGGCCGACGACGCCCAGCATGGTGCCTGCGGGGATGTCAAAGCTCACCTTGTCGAGCGCCGGCAGCTTCGAACCCGGATAGGTGAAGGTCAAGCCCTCGAAGCTGACGTCACCGCTGAACTTCGGGCGGAGGCCACCCTGCATCGCTGCCGTCTCATTCGGGGTGTTGAGCACCGCCGCAACCTGACCGATCGAAGCGCGCACGTCTTCGAAATCCTCGACCAGGCGCGCCAGCCCGACCAGCGGCTGGGTGACGCGGCTGCCCAGCATCATGAAGGCCACCAAGCCGCCGACCGCGATCCCCGTGGTATCCTGCATGGCGATGTAGGCGCCGATCATGATCACGCCGCGCTGGATGAACGACTCGATCGGGCTGATGATTGTCTGCGGCCAGTTCGCCAGGCGGCCAGCCTGCAGCTTGAGCTTTCCGGCATGCGCAGTGCGCTCATCCCATTCGGCCCGGCGCTGCGGCTCGAGCGCCAACGACTTCACGGTGCGGATGCCATGCACCGTCTCGACCATCGTGCTGGCCTTTTCCGACTCAGCGACCGTCAGCTTGCCGATCACCTTCCGCAATGCCGGCAGGAAAGCCAGGATGATGAGTGCAATGATGACGGCGCACACCAGCACGATCCATGCCAGCGTCGGCTCCATCCAGAACAGCAGCGGCAGCAGGAACACCAAGGTGAACATGTCGAGGAAGGTGCCCATGAGCTTTCCGGTCAGGAACTCACGGATCTTCCAGACCTGCATCAGCCGATAGTTGATCTGCCCAGCCGGATTTTTCTCAAAATAGTCGAGGGGCAGCCCAAGCAGCCGGTTGAAGACGTGCAGGTGCAGCCTGGCATCGACCCGGGTGGAGACGACCTGCACCATTTCGCGCCGGGCATAGCCGAGCAGCATTTCATAGGCCGAGGTGATCAGCAGGATGCTGCTAAGCAGTACCGAGTGTGGACAGGCTGTGATGCGTCACCACCCGGTCCACGACGGTCATGACCAAGAGCGGCGGAATGATGGTGAGAGCGCTAAGCGTAATGGAGGCGATGCTGACGTCCCGGAGAGAGCGCTTCTCCTTTACAACCAAGCCCATAAGCCAGCCCAACGAAAAGCGCCGCTCTCCCTCGGCTTCCCCGCGAATGCGTCGGATGAGCAGTACTTCGCCACCCCAGGCCTGCAAGAGCCGAAGCTCATCGACGGGCATGGCGGGATCGCTCGACGGCGCGGTAGGGTCGCGTATCCAAATGATATTGCGGCCAGGGTCACTGCCGACCAGCAAGCCGGCGCCACCGTCCTTCAACAGTAGGACGATAGGAGGTACAGGGCGTTCGCTGCCCTGCAGCTTGAATAGTTGCTTCCAGCGGACGCGTTCGGCACGCGCTGAGAGGCCCTGGTCCCGAGCCCAGGCGACCAGCGAGGCCGGCGACGGCGTGGTCTCATTGGGAGCGGAACGGAAATCCTCGAGATGCAGGTCGAGACCGTGATGGCGCGCGACAGCAACGACGGCCATCAGCCGGTTTTGCGCGCCGGCACTGGGCCGATCACTGCCGATAGTGCCGGCGTTGATCAGAGATGAGGAGTCGCTGCTGAGAGCGGTCGAGGCGGGTTGATCCACAAAAAATTCCTTGTCTCACACACGCCCGCAGGCGGCGAGCCGCCTGCCGGACGCCGGCGGTGTAACACACAACAAAAGCGATTTGGAGAGAAACCGGCCAGCGTTCATGGCTACGCCTGTCATAAAAAGTTTTATGGGTCTTAAACTTTGTTAAAGTGCCACTGGCTCAACGCTCAATAGCCGGGTAAGACGCAACGATGAACATACGCCCGGCCATGTCTACGGATATTCCTGAAATCCAAGCTATCTACGCGCATCACGTGTTGCACGGGGCCGGAACGTTTGAAGAAATACCTCCATCGGTCGAGGAGATGCAAGGACGTTTTCAAGCCATCGTCGATCACCGCTGGTCGTTCTTGGTTTCAGCCGACGCGACCGGAGTGCTCGGCTACGCCTATTTTAACCAGATGCGCGACCGGTCTGCCTACCGCTACACCGCCGAAGACAGTATTTACGTCCGTGAAGACGTACGCGGCCAGGGTGTCGGCAAGGCGCTGGTGCAGCAGTTGCTGTCCGACGCGGCAGCGGCAGGCTTCAGGCAGATGGTCGCGGTCATTGGAGACTCCGAAAACGTCGGCTCGATCGGCGTGCATGCTTCACTGGGTTTCCAGCGCGCCGGGCTGCTTCGTGCATCAGGGTTCAAGTTCGGGCGATGGGTCGATACCGTATATATGCAGCGGGCGCTCGGCCGCGGCGACACCGACATCCCTGCCTGAATACACGGATTGTGGTGGGGCCGTCAGCGCTGCAGCCATTATGTGAGCCGGAACCGTGCGGCCGCGACTGGATCTGACTGCACCGCTGCCCTGACCGCCCCTGCCGCCACGCTGTCGCCGACCACCAGCACCCGATGAAAAAACGCCACCTCACCGCGGGCGCGCTGCAAGAACAGCCGGCCCAGCGTCTCTGCCGCCGGACTGCGCCACAAACAGCAGGCACAACCGGCGTCGTGACCCGCTATTCCATCTAGGACGTCGCTCAGCACAAAGTCGCCGTCCCGCATGTCCGCGGACGTGCCGAAAGCGACGGGGATGCGCGCATCAAACATCAGTGCCATCGCATGGACATAAGCATGTCTTTATGTTATGTCCACTACATGGATACCCTTCTCACAGCGCTTCGCGCCGCCGCTGAGCCGACCCGGTTGCGCCTGCTTGCCCTTGCGGCGCGCGGCGCGTTCTGCGTCATGGAGTTCACCGAGATCCTCGGCCAGAGCCAGCCGCGCCTGTCGCGTCATCTTAAACTGTTGTGCGACGCCGGGTTGCTGGCGCGGGTGCGAGAGGGCGCGAACGTCTGGTTTGGCCTCCCTGCGGATGCCGGACTGATCCAGGAGTTGCTGGCCCGGCTGCCAGAGGATGACCCCGTATTGTCGGCCGATCGCCGCGGCGCCGCCCGGGTGCTGGCCGAACGGGCGCGCATCGCTTCCGAGAGCTTTCGCCGGCAAGGTGCGGATTGGGACGAAA
Source organism: uncultured Alphaproteobacteria bacterium (assembly GCA_963850595.1). Classification (GTDB taxonomy): domain Bacteria; phylum Pseudomonadota; class Alphaproteobacteria; order Acetobacterales; family Acetobacteraceae; genus CAHJXG01. The sequence goes on from CAWKLS010000002.1 coordinate 1,695,959, forward strand.
TGCGGGCGCTCGGACTGCCTGCGGCGGAGGTCGAGGCGGCGATTCTCCGCCTGCTGCCGGGCGCGCAGCTTGGCCGGGTGCTGGACATCGGCACCGGCACCGGGCGGATGCTGGAGCTTTTGGCGCCGCGCATCTCCGCCGGGTTGGGGGTAGATGCCAGTCGGGCGATGCTGGCCTTGGCACGGGCGCGGCTGGCCAAACCGGCACTCGCGCACTGCGCCGTCCGCCAGGCGGACATGTACCGGCTGCCGCTATCCGGCGGCTATGACGTCGTCGTGCTGCAGATGGTGCTGCACTATGCCGAAGACCCGGATGCCGCCCTGGCCGAGGCCGCCCGCGTGCTGGCACCGGGCGGCAGGCTGATCGTGGTTGACCTCGCTGACCATGACCGCGCCGACCTGACTGAGCGCCTGGCGCATCGCTGGCCCGGCTTCACCGACGCCGCCATGCAGGCGGCATTTGGACAAATAGGTTTGCTGCCCGCCGCCCCGATGTCGGTGCCGGGCCCCCTCGAAGTGCGGCTCTGGTCGGCTGCGATGCCCGCCCGCGTGACCGCCGATGCCCCTGAACTCGTTTCTGAGGACGCTTGATGACCCGACCCCATTTGCTCGATGCGCTTCGCGACCAGGTGCTGCTGTGCGACGGCGGCATGGGCAGCCGCATGCAGGCGCTGACGCTCGACATCGAGCGCGATTACTGGAACCAGGAGAACTGCACCGAAGTGTTGAACCTGTCCCGCCCAGACCTCGTGCGGGACATCCATCGCGGCTACTTCGAGGCCGGCGCTGATATGGTGGAGACCAACACGTTCGGCGGCTCGCCGATCACCTTGGCCGAATTCGACCTGGGCGAGCGGGCGCATGAGATCAACAAGGTCGCGGCCGAATTGGCGCGGGAGGCGGCTGATAGCTTCTCGGACGGGCGGCACCGCTGGGTGGTGGGCAGCATCGGTCCGGGCACCAAGCTGCCGTCGCTCGGCAACATCGCCTATGACCCGCTGGAGGCGGCGCTCGCCGCACAGTCGCGTGGGCTGATTGCCGGCGGGGTCGATGCGATCCTGATCGAGACCTGCCAGGACACGCTGCAGATCAAGGCGGCGGTGAACGGCGCCAAGATGGCCCGCGCCGAGGCCGGCACCGACACACCGATCTTCGTCCAGGTGACAGTCGAGACCACGGGCACATTGCTGGTCGGCCCCGATATCGCCGCGGCCGCAACGGTGGTGCACGCGCTAGATGTGCCGCTGATCGGGCTGAACTGCGCGACGGGGCCGCAGGAGATGTCGGAGCACGTGCGCTGGCTCGCAGCGAACTGGCCCGGGCTGATCTCGGTGCAGCCCAACGCCGGGCTGCCGGAGCTGGTCGATGGGCACACGCACTACCCGCTGGATGCCGAGCAGATGGCGAGCTGGATAGAGCGGTTCATCCAAGAGGACGGGCTGAACCTGATCGGCGGCTGCTGCGGGACGGACACGCCGCACATCCGGGCGCTGGACGCCATGCTGCGCCGCCGGGGCGAGGGTTTTCGGCCAGCGCCGGTGCTGCGCAAGCCGGTCTGGGTGCCGAGCGTCGCCAGCCTGTATGGCCAGACGGCGCTGCGCCAGGAGAACAGCTATTTCTCCATCGGCGAGCGCTGCAACGCCAACGGGTCGAAGAAGTGGCGGGAACTGCAGGAAAAGGGCGACTGGGACGGCTGCGTGTCCGTCGGGCGCGAGCAGGTTGCCGAAGGGTCCAACAGCCTGGACGTCTGCACCGCTTTCGTCGGCCGCGACGAGGTCGCCGAGATGAACGAGGTGATCACCCGCTTCACCAGCAGCGTGAACTCACCGCTGGTGATCGACAGCACCGAGACAATCGTGCTGGAGGCGGCGCTGCGGCTGCACGGCGGCAAGCCGATCATCAACTCCATCAATTTCGAGGACGGCGAGCAGGCCGCGCATGACCGGCTGGTCCTGGCGAAGAAGTTCGGCGCGGCGGTGATCGCGCTGACGATCGATGAGACGGGCATGGCCAAGACGCCCGAGGCGAAGCTCGCCATCGCCCGGCGTTTGGTGGAGTTCGCCTGCGACAAGCACGGCCTGCCGCAGTCGGACCTGCTGATCGACCCCCTCACCTTCACGGTCGCGACCGGCAGCGAGGACGACCGTAAGCTCGGCCAGTGGACGCTGGAGGGGATCAAGCTAATCCGCGACGCCTTTCCCGACATCCAGATCATTCTGGGGCTGTCGAACATCAGCTTCGGCCTCAACCCGGCGGCGCGCGCGGTGCTGAACTCGGTGTTCCTCGACCACGCGGTCCGCGCCGGCATGACCGGCGCCATCGTGCATGTGAGCAAGATCCGGCCGCTGCATCTGATCGCGCCGGAAGAGGTGCAGGTGGTCGAGGACCTGCTGTTCGATCGGCGGCGGGAGGGCTACGACCCGCTGCAGCGGCTGCTGGAGATTTTCGCCGACCGCAAGCTGGCGGATGCGGTGAAGAAGGTCCGGGCCGACACGGTCGAGGGCCGGCTGAAGGACCGCATCGTCGACGGCGACCGCAAGGGGCTGACGGAAGAGCTGGACGAGGCGATGCTGACCAACGCGCCGCTCGACATCATCAACAACGTGCTGCTGGACGGCATGAAGGTTGTGGGTGAGCTGTTTGGAGCGGGCAAGATGCAGTTGCCGTTCGTGCTGCAGTCGGCCGAGACGATGAAGGCGGCGGTCGCGCACCTCGAGCCGCACATGGAACGGGTGGCCGGGCAGGAGAAGGGCACGATCGTGCTGGCGACCGTGAAGGGCGACGTGCACGACATCGGCAAGAACCTGGTCGATATCATCCTGACAAATAACGGCTACCGGGTGGTCAACCTCGGCATCAAGGTGCCGCTTGCCGACATGGTCGCCGCCGCCAAGCAGCATCACGCCCATGCGATCGGCATGTCGGGGCTGCTGGTCAAGAGCACCGTCGTAATGCGGGAGAACTTGGAGGAGATGACGCGGCAGGGATTGGAAATTCCGGTGATGCTCGGCGGCGCCGCGCTGACCCGCAACTATGTCGAGGATGACTGCGTGCGGGCCTATGCCTCTGGGCGCGTGGCCTATGCGCGGGATGCGTTCGACGGGCTGAACCTGATGGACCGGGTGACGGGCAACGGGTTCGACGACTATCTGGCAGCGATTCAGGCCAAGCGGTCCGGCAAGGCACGCAACACGCAGCGTACATTGGGCCAGGCCGATCAGCGCGCCTTTCGCCCGGTCGATGTCGCCGCCGTGCAGGCGCGCCGTCGCCGGCTGACCACGGACGTGCCGGTGCCCACGCCGCCGTTCTGGGGCGCCCGGATGATCGAGGCGACGCCCAAGGCAGTGATCCCGTTCCTGAATGAGCGTTCGCTGTATCAGTTCCAGTGGGGCTTCCGGAAGCAAGGCAAGACGCTGGAGGATTTTCTGGGCTGGGCAAAACAGGAGCTGCGCCCGGTCATGCGCCGGATGCTTTCCATTTGTGAGGCGGAGGACATCCTGCGGCCGCAGGCGCTCTACGGCTACTGGAAGGCCGCCGGCCAGGGCAATGACCTGATCGTGTTCGACCAGGACGGCCAGACCGAACTGTGCCGCTTTGCCCTGCCGCGCCAGCCCAAAGAGGATGGCGACTGCATCGCTGATTTTTTCCGCGACGTGGACGACAGCGAGCGCGACGTGATCGGGCTCCAGGTGGTCACCGTGGGCCAGAAGGCGTCCGATACGGCGCGGCTGTGGTTCGAGGATAACCGGTATCAGGACTACCTCTATCTGCATGGCCTCTCGGTCGAGGTGGCAGAGGCGATGGCCGAATACACCCACAAGCGCATCCGGGCGGAGCTCGGCTATGCCGGAGAAGACGACCGCGACATCGAGCGCATGCTGTCGCAGCATTATCGCGGGTCGCGCTACTCGTTCGGCTATCCGGCCTGCCCGAAGCTTGAGGATCAGGCGCCGTTGCTGCAATTGCTGGATGCCGAGCGCATCGGCGTGTCGCTGTCCGATGAGTGGCAGCTGCATCCGGAGCAGTCCACCAGCGCGATCGTCGTGCTGAACCCGAAGGCGAAGTACTTTTCGGTGTAGCCGTCGCCTGCTAATGCGGTCCGGCGACAGGCGCAGGGGCGACATTGGACCAGATTGGGCGCATCGCCGGCGGGACGATCGCCGTCGGCATCGGCGTGCTGGCGATGAAGTCGGCGGCCTGGTGGCTGACCGGCAGCGCCGCGCTGTATTCGGACGCGCTGGAGAGCGTGGTGAACGTGGTGGCGAGCCTCGTCGCCTTCGCTGCCCTGCGGCTGGCGGCCCGGCCGGCGGACGCGAACCATCCGTACGGGCACGACAAGGTCGAGTTCTTCGCCGCCGTGATCGAGGGCGTGCTGATCATCGTGGCGGCCGGGTCGATCCTGCAGCATGCCTGGGAGAGCTGGAACCAGCCGGGATCGCTGCAGCAGCCATGGCTGGGGCTGGGGCTGAACGCGGTGTCCACCGTGATCAACGCTGGCTGGGCGGTGATCCTGGTGCGGGCGGGCAAGCGGCACCGCTCCCCGGCGCTGGCGGCCGATGGCCAGCATTTATGGACGGATGTGGTGACGTCGGTCGGCATCACGGCTGGCCTGGTGTTGGCGATACAGACGGGCCTCCAGTGGCTCGACCCGGTGCTGGCCTTGGGGGTCGCCGTAAGCGTGCTGTGGTCCGGTGTGCGCCTGGTGACGGACAGCGTGGGCGGCCTCATGGACGCGGCGCCGGCGGGCGTCATCGTGGAGCGCATCCGCCTGTTGGTCGGCCAGCACGCGGACGGGGCGATCGAGGCGCACGACCTGCGGACGCGGCACGCCGGTCGGCTGACCTACCTCGAATTTCACCTGGTCGTGCCGGGCGACATGCGGGTCGCGGAGGCGCACGCGATCTGCGACCGCATCGAGGCGGCGCTGAAAGCCGAGGTCGAGGGCCTGGTCATCACCATCCACGTCGAGCCCGAACTGAAAGCCAAGCACAGCGGCGTGCTGGTGCTGTGATGGCGCCGCCGGAGTGAAAAGCTGGGTGCTGCCAGTGTCTGCACTGCTGCATGGCGCGGTGCTCGGGGCGTTGCTGCTGCCCTGGCCGGCTGGCGGCGACAAAGACGCCGCCGACGCGCCGCCCATCGAGGTCGAGCTGGTGCAGCAGGCCGATACCACCCAGGGCGACGCTCCTGGGCCAGCCGCGGCGGCAGCTAGCCCTCCCCTGCCCGACGACAAGCCAGACCCGGCCGATGCGGAGGCTGCACCGCGTCCGGCCGGCAGTCCGCAGACGCCGGCGAGACCGGCCGCGGCTGCGGCGGTGAACCTTGGCGACGCCTCCGAAAGCCGCGACGGCATCGATGTGACCGGCCAGGGCGTCGTCCCGCCGAGCCCGGACAGCAGCTTCCGCAACCAGCCGCCCGCCTATCCCGCCGAGGCTGCCCGGCAGCATGTGCAGGGTACTGTAAGCCTGTTGATCCACGTATCGGCGCGCGGCCTACCGCAGGATGTGGTGGTCGCCAACAGCAGCGGCGCCGCCAGCCTGGACCGTGCGGCGCGCAGCGCGGTGCGGCGATGGCGCTTTACCCCGGCACAATTAGCGGGCAACGCAGTGCCGTTCGACTACCCGATCGACATTCGTTTTGTTTTAGGAAATGACCCATGATTCAAATCAACCGCGTCGTAACCCGGGGCGGCGATGGGGGACAAACCTCGCTGGGCGACGGCACCCGCGTGCCGAAGGACGCGTTGCGGGTCGAGGCCTATGGCACCGTCGATGAGGCAAACGCGACGATCGGCCTGCTGCGCCTGCACACCGCTGGCGACCCGGAGGCCGACGCCATGCTGGCCCTCATTCAGAATGACCTGTTCGATGTCGGCGCCGATCTGTGCGTGCCGGGCGCAGCGGGCGAGCGCCTGCGTGTGACCGACGCTCCCAGCATCCGGCTGGAGGCTGAGGTCGCCGAGATGAACGCGGTCTTGCCGCCGCTGACCAGCTTTATCCTGCCGGGCGGCACTCCGGCGGCGGCGCATGCCCACGTGGCGCGGACCATCGTGCGCCGGGCCGAACGGCTGGTGGTGCGGCTCTCGCACAGCGAGGAGGTCAACCCGGCAGTGATCCGGCTATTGAACCGCCTTTCCGATCACTTGTTCGTGCTCGGCCGCCGGCTCAACCCGGGCGGCGACGTGCAATGGGTACCCGGCGCCAACCGGTAGTGTCAGGCTGCGCCGGCCAAGTAGGCCTTCATGCTGTCAACCTCCTGTTCCTGCTGGCTCAGCCGGGCCTTCACGACGTCGCCGATGCTGACGATACCCATCAGCCGGTCACCGTCCATAACTGGAAGGTGACGGAAGCGGCCGTGGGTCATCATTTCCGTCGCCTGCGCCACGGTTGTGGACTTGGTGGCGGTATGCAGATCGCGGGTCATGAGCTGCGCCGCGGTCATCTCCAGTGTGCGTTTGCCATGCTCAGCAAGGCTGCCGACGATATCGCGCTCGCTGACGATTCCGAGCAGCTGATGGGCAGCGTCCATGACGATCACCGCGCCGATGCGGCGGGCGGCGAGTTGCTGCACCACCTCGGCGATGGTCGCGGTCGGGCTGACGCGGGCGACGTCGTGGCCCTTGTGCTTTAGAATGGCGGCGATCGTCATTGCGGTCCTCCATAAGGAAGCAGCGATGCTGCGCGCCTTCGGGGCCGGATTGCAACTGGTCTGTGAGCAGGTGCAGCAATCCGGTTAACCCCGGCTTACGTCAGCGAAGTTCACTCTGCGGCGTGCGCCATGGCCGGGCTGAGCTGGGTGGCGACCAGCTCGGCAAAGCGGCCCTGCTGCGCGATGAGCTGCTCGAAGCTGCCGCGCTCCACCACACGCCCCTGATCGAACACGAGGATCTCGTCCGCATCGCGCACGGTGCTCAGCCGGTGCGCGATAATGAAGGTCGTGCGGCCGCGCATCAGCGTCGCCATAGCGCGGGAGACGCGGGCCTCGGTCGCAGCGTCCAGCGCGCTTGTCGCCTCGTCCAGGATCAGGATTGGCGGATCCTTCAGGAGGGCGCGGGCGATGGCGAGGCGCTGCCGCTGGCCGCCGGACAGGGTTGCGCCGCGCTCACCCACCACCGTGTCGTAGCCCTGCGGCTGACGGATGATGAACTCGTGCGCGTCGGCCTGGCGGCAGGCGCGCTCCAATTCCTCGTCGGTCGCGTCGAAGCGGCCGATGCGCAGGTTCTCGCGGATCGAGCGGTTGAACAGCAGGCTCTCTTGGAAGACGACGCCAATCGAGCGGCGCAGGGTCTCGAGCGACACGTCGCGCAGATCTTGGCCGTCGATCTGGATCGTGCCCTGTACGGGGTCCCAGAGCCGCTGCAGCAGGTTCATCGCGGTCGATTTGCCCGCGCCCGTCTGACCGACCAGCGCCACCGAGGTGCCCGGTTTGGCGGTGAAGGTGACGTCGGTCAGGATGTCGGGGCCGCCGGGGTAGGCGAAGCTCACCTTCTCAAAGCGGACCTCGCCGTGCGGGGCCGCGAGCTCGGCCGCATTCGGACGCTCAGGGACCGAAGACTTCGCATCCAGCACGCCAAAGAAGTCTTCGAGGATCGGTAGCTGGAAGAACAGCCGGGAGGCGAACTGCACGGCGGATTCCATGCGGCCGATCAGCAGCGTGGCGAAACCCATAAAGGAGACAATCTCGCCAACGGTCGCCATGCCCTGGATGTGCAGGATGGTGCCGATCAGCACGATGGCGATGACGGCGAGCGTGCTGGCGGCGCGGGTCAGCACGTTGACCACAGCCCACCAGTTGAGCACCGGGAACTGATAGCGGATCACGTCGTCGATGATCTGCCCGAACAGGCGGCTCTCGGCGGCGAGGCGGGTGAAGGACTGCACCACCATCACGTTGGCGAGCGCATCCTGCGCGGTGCCGGCGAGATGCGAGTGATAGTGCTCGACCCGGCGCTGCCCGGCCTCGGTCTTGCGCACCACCATCACCGTCAGCACTACGAACAGCACTACGAGGACGACCAAGGTGGTCGCGAGGCGCCAGTTCAGCAGGAAGGTAAAGGGCAACAGGACGATGACGGCGACGTAGGTGGAGAGCTGGTCCTTGAAGAAGCTCAGCCACAGGCCGAACAGCGCGTCGGATCCGCCGAGCATCACCTTCATCAGGCGGCCCGAGTGGATGTCGCCGTGGAACGACAGCGGCAGCGACAGCACGTGGCCGAAATAGCGGTTCATAACCTGGAGCCGGTTGCGGTGCGCCATGCGCTCGGAATGCAGCGACGTCGCGATATTGGCGCCGATCGCGGCAGCGCCCACCGCGAGCCAGATGCCGAGCAAAATGGCCGATTGCGACCAGAGATGGCTGACCGGCAGCTTGTCGGATTGCGTCAGCAGGCCGATGACCCGGCCGAACAGCACGGGGTCGAGGAACTGCAGCCCGGCCACGATGACGTTCGCGGCGCCCAGCATGATTGCCAAGCGTTTGTCGGACCGGAGGACCGCGAGAGCTTGGCGGTAGATCTTGATGAAGCGCATGAAGCCATCCGCTGGGTGCAAAGGTGACCGGGATTGTTGCGTGCCAAAAGGCGACGTCAAACAGCACCTACGCTGTGATCACGGCAAGAACAGGGCAAAGATGAGAGAATTTTGTGAAAGCAGTACGGTCAGATCCGCTGTGAACGAAACCAAATAGAGGGACTGACGAACTCGTCCTGCGCCGCAACCGTCAGGATCTCACGCGAACCCGCCTCGGCGGTGCGGCGCAACAGGCCGTGGATGGCGCTGCCGGCGGCCTCCAGCGCGGTTTGCGCTTGGCCGGTCCGGAGCAGGTGAAACAGGAACAACGCGGCTACCGCGTCGCCGGCGCCGTTCACCGATAGCGGCAGCAGCGGCGTGCGCAGCAGGTGGGCGCCTTCCGCGTCGGCGGCCAGCATGTCCACGACATCCGGCGGCGTGTCTTGGGTTTGCAGGCTGGTAACCAGCACAGTACGCGGGCCGCCCGGCGCCATCATGGCCCGAAGCTGTGCCACCGCGCGCAGGGCGTCGTCGAGCGTCGTGCAGGCCAGCCCGGTCAGGTGCTCAAGCTCGAACTGGTTCGGGGTCAAGATGTCGGCGGCGGGCACGGCGCGGTCGCGCATCAGCCCGGGGATGCCGGGCCGCACGAACACGCCGCGGCCGTGGTCGCCGATGACGGGATCGCAGCAATAGAGTGCGGCCGGATTGGCGGCGCGAACCCGGGCGACAGCGTCCAGGATAGCGTCGCCGATGCCCGGGTCGCCCATGTAGCCCGACAGGACTGCGTCGCAGGACGGCAGCACGCCGCGTGCCGCGATGCCGTCCACGATGTCCCGTACCGCAGCGCCCTCGAATACCTGGCCAGTCCAGGCACCGTAGCCCGTGTGGTTGCTGAACTGCACGGTGTTCACCGCCCAGACCTCGGCGCCGAGCCGCTGCAGCGGGAACACCGCGGATGCGTTGCCGACATGGCCGTAGGCAACCCAGGACTGGATGGAGAGGATGTTCATCAGTTTAGGCGCTCACGCCTTTAAGCACATCGGCCTCCATCGACCGGGAGCAGCACGCCGGTGATGAAGCTGGAGCTATCCTCGGCGAGCCATAGGCAGGCGTTGGCGATGTCGGCCGGGGTGCTCATGCGGCCGAGCGGGATGCTGGCGAGGAAGCGGGCGCGGTTCTCCGGCGTGTCCGGGACGCCCATGAACTCGGTGAGCAGGTTGGTGGCGCCGATCACCGGGCAGACCGAGTTGACACGGATGTTGTCGGGCGCCAACTCGGTGGCCATGCAGTGGGTGATGGTGTTCACCGCGCCCTTGCTGCCGTTATACCAGACCAGGCCGGGGCGCGGCCGAATGCCGGCGGTGCTGCTGACGTTAATCAGCGATCCGCCGCGGCCCTGTTTGCGCAGCAAGGGCACGGCGGCCTGCGCCATCCAGTAGATCGACTTGACGTTCACCGCATAGACGCGGTCGAACTCGTCCGGCTCGACCTCGAGCATCGGACGGTTGCGGTGCGTCGTGCCGGCGTTGTTCACCACGATGTCGAGCCCGCCGAAGCTCGACACGGCCGCATCGACCATCGCCTGCACGTCCGGCCCGCGGCTCACGTCGCCGTTTACCGCGATTGCAGTGCCGCCGATGCTGCTGGCGACCGCTTCGGCGGCCTCGGCCCGCATGTCGGCGCAAACGAGCTTTGCGCCCTCCGCCGCGAACAGCCGGGCGATCCCTTCGCCGAACCCGCCGCCGGCGCCGGTCACCAGCGCCACCTTGCCTTGCAGCCGCATTGTCGTTCCTCCTTTTTGAGCGGGTACGGTAGTCGCTGGACCCGGCTGCGGCAACGGGGTTGCAGGCGGCCGCGCACCCGCCTATCGCGTGGAGGTCTGATACCAGGCGGCCTTTCGGGCGACTGATGTCAGAGTCATTTTTTGCGCGCGCCCTCAGCCGTAAACGCTCGCGTTTCGGCGACCCCACCAACCCCGCGCGCATCCCGGTCAGCCCGAGGGGGCTACCGACACAAGCAGGAGCCCGCCCATGCCCGACCCTTTGCTGTTTCAGCCAATCACCTTCCGGTCGGTGACGGCGCGCAATCGTGTTGCCGTCTCGCCGATGTGCCAGGTACTGCGCTGAGGACGGCCTGGGCGACGACTGGCATATCCAGAACCTGGGCGCGAAGGCGATGGCGGGGCCGGGGTTCGTGTTCACCGAGGCGACCCACGTCTCGGCGATCGGCCGCATCACGCATGGCTGCCTAGGGCTGTGGGACGCCGCGCATCTGGCCTTCCTGCGCCGGATCACCCGGCTCATCGAATATGGCGGGGCGGTGCCGGGCATCCAGATCAGCCATGCCGGGCGCAAGGCCAGCAGCCAGCGACCATGGGAGGGCGGCCAAGCGCTGTTGCCGGCCGATGGCGGCTGGACACCGTGGGCCGCGAGCGCCGTTCCGTTCCATGGCAACGCCATCACCCCGCACGCCATGGACGTGGAGGAGATCGCCAGCGTCATCGCGGAGTTCGCGCGCACAGCGCGCCTGGCGCGGGAGGCCGGGTTCCGGGTCATCGAGCTGCACGCGGCGCATGGCTATTTGCTGCACTCGATGCTGTCGCCGATCTCGAATACGCGGAATGACGCTTACGGCGGCGATCTCGCCGGGCGGGCACGTATGCTGATGGAGGTGATCGACGCTGTCCGGGCGGAATGGCCGGACGACATGCCGCTGTTTGTGCGGCTTTCCTGCACCGACTGGCTGCCGGGCGGGCTTACCGGCGACGATGCGGTGCAGCTCGGCCGCTGGCTGCAGGCGCGGGGGGACGTGGATCTGATCGACTGCTCGACCGGCGGCATATCGCCGGCGGCGCGCATTCCGTCAGTGCATCCGGGATACCAGGTGCGGTTTGCCGAACGGGTGCGGACCGAGGCGGGGATCGCGACCGGTGGCGTCGGCATGATCCGGGGCGCCGAACATGCGGCAGAGATCGTCGCCAATGGCCGGGCCGATCTGGTATTCGTCGCCCGCGCAGTGCTGGCGGACCCGGCCTGGACACTGCGTGCCGCGGAGGCCTTGGGGGTCAAGATCGAGCTGGTCAAGCAATATGCCCGCGCCCGCGCTTGAGGCTGGCAAGCGCGAGGCGTGACCGAACCGAAGCCGGCCGGGCTGCGTTGCCGCCGTATCGAAGCCGGCTGCGTTGCAGCCGTTTGGGAATGGCCGGCTGCGTTGCAGCCGTAGGAAAATGGAGGACATGTCGTGTTGCAGCGCCTAGTTTCCGTCATATTAGCCCTGGGCATCGCCGTGGTCGTGGCGCCCAGTCCGGCCCGAGCGGACCGGTGGGACGAGCGTGGCCCGGATCGCCGCGAACGCTGGGAGCATGAACGTTGGGAGCGGGACCGTTGGGAACGGCGGCAGGCCTATGAGCGCCAGTATCCGCGCCCGGGCTTCTATGCCCCGCCCCCGGTGTACTACGCGCCGCCGCCACGCGGCTATTACGCGCCGCCGGCACCCTATGCACCGCCGGGCGTCGGCCTTATTATACCGTATCGTTAATGATTAGGGGTGCGTCGATGAGTAATCAAACTCGGCGAGTGTTGACTTTGCTGGCTGCGGTGACGCTTTTGAGCGGCCCTGTCTTCGCGCAGGGCACCACGCCAACTGATTCGGCCAACACGCCGACGCCGGCAACGCGGTCGGACCATGCCAAGCCAGAGCGTGGCGGGATGGTGCAGGTGGAGCGCCGGATTACCGGGTTGCAGAAACGGCTCAAGATCACCCCGGAGCAGCAGCCGCAATGGGATGCCTTTACGGCCGTCATGCGGCAGAACGCTGTGCATATGGAGGCATTGCAGCGTGATCGCGCCGACAAGGTGACGACGATGACGGCATCGGAGGACATGCGGTCCTATGCAGATGTCGCGCGTGCGCATGCGGATGACGTGCAGCGCCTGGTGCCCGCCTTCGATGCGCTCTATGCGGCGATGACACCGGAACAGAGGGCCACCGCCGACCGGACATTCCACGAGTTCCAGGGACGCGGCGGTCCGGGCCGCGCCCGGCAGCCCTGACGGCTTGCGGTGCGGCGGCCGGGGCGGCTATACCGTACTGCTTTGCCGCCGGTCGGTATCGGCAGCACCATCGGAGCATCCGCCATGAAGCCTGGCATTCACCCAGAATACCACGAGATCACCGTCATCATGACCGACGGCACCCAATTCAAGACACGGACCTGCGCCGGCAAGGCTGGGGATACCATCCGGCTGGACATCGACCCGAAGTCGCATCCTGCCTGGACGGGCGTGCAGCGCATGATGGACACCGGCGGGCAGGTCGCCAAGTTCAATAAGAAGTTTGCCGGGCTGGGCATGCGCAAATAGGTTTGCTTTCGCGAAACGCCTTTGACGACCGTCCGACCCAAGCGCCGCGCCCTCTTGAACCAGGGCGCGGCGCTTTCTATTTCTGTGCTGTTCGGAATGCCCAACTGGGGTTCTGAAGCCTAAACGAACCGGCCCATTTGGGCGGTTCTACACAAGACCTTGCTTAGTTGGAGGTTTCTTTATGACTTATGATTTTGCACCCCTTTTCCGTACGGCTATCGGCTTCGACCGCATGGCACGCCTTGCCGGAGCGGCGCAGGAGACAGTTTCGCAATCCTATCCGCCCTACAACATCGAGCGTGTGGGCGAGGACAGCTATCGCTTGACGATGGCAGTCGCCGGTTTCAGCCAGGACGACCTTGAACTCGTCGTGCAGGAGAACTCGCTGATTATTTCTGGCCGAGTCAAGCCAGAGGCGCGGACCGGTGAAGTGCTGTTCCGTGGCATCGCCGGGCGTGCGTTCGAGCGCCGATTTGTGCTGGCCGATCACATCGTAGTGGATGGCGCAGACCTGCAGAATGGCCTGTTGCATGTCGGCCTGAAGCGGGTTGTGCCCGAGGCGCTGAAGCCGCGTCGCATTCAGATCGGTAGCGCCGCACAGGCGACGCCGGTCATTGCGAATGATAGCCAGGACGCTGCCCAGGCGGCGTAACGCCGGACTGCAGAATGGAGGGGTCAGGCATTAGCCTGGCCCCTTTTCGCATTAGGGACGGCGAAATACGCTGTCAGCCGCGCTGCGATGGCCGAGTTTCTTGGTGATCGCGTTCTCTGCCCGGGTAATTTCATTGCGTAATTCGTTGATGTAATTTCGCAGTTCTGCTACGCCAAGCGGGTCGAGTGGCGGCGTCACAAGGCGGGCTTTCGGACGCGGTGCATCATCATCGGCCGGACCTTCTCCCGTTTCCAGACCTTCTGCCATTTAGCGTCCTTTCATTCTGACTGTTTTCCAGATTGATTGCTTGACCCTCGGGACGGCGTGGGTCCATACCCCTGGCTTTTCCCCATATTGGACCGCCTTGCCCCGCTATGGCTACCGTGCGGCGCTAAAGGACAAAACGTGATGACCCTACCGTTGATGCCGAAGGCCACCGCCGTGTGGCTGATTGAAAAAACCGCGTTGACCTTCACTCAAATTGCCGAGTTCTGCGGCATGCACCCCCTTGAGGTGCAGGCCATCGCGGATGGCGAGGTAGCACAAGGCATCGTCGGCTATGATCCGGTCGCCAACAGCCAGTTGACCGCCGACGAAATCAAGCGTTGCGAGGCTGATCCGGCCGCGCGCCTCAAGCTGGTGCCTGCCAATAACCCCATCAACAAGCGGTCTCGGGGTGCGCGCTACACGCCGGTTGCAAAGCGCAACGACCGTCCGGATGCAATCGCATTCGTGTTGCGCAACTTTCCGCAGCTAAGTGAGGCGCAGGTCATCAAGCTGTTGGGCACGACCAAGGACACCATTCAGAAAGTGCGTGAGCGCAGCCATTGGAACAGCACCAACATCAAGCCCCGGGATCCCGTTATATTGGGCCTGTGCAGCCAGACCGACCTGAACGCCATGGTAACCCAGGCCAATGAACGTCTGGCGCGCGATGGTAAGACGGTCCCGGTGCCGCCGCCCCCCGAGGCTGAAGAGGCCGCCTGATGCGACAGGCGGCCCGGCTCTCCTGAGCCTTAACGGTTAGTTTCAGCCGCGCAGTCGCTCCATCTCCTCTTTCAGTCTCAGCTTTTCGACCTTTAGGCGCGCCAATTCGTCCGCGTCCGGCTGGGGACGGTGATCTTCGTCCGCAATGCGGTTCTCCAACGTGGCGTGGCGGTCCTTTAAGGTCTCAATGCGGGACTGCAGATTCATGATGCCTCCTTGCGAGTAGGATCCGATCGTGTCGTCACAGCGGCAGCCAGGCTGCCCCTGTCTTCCAACAGTAATACCGCCGGGCAGCACGATGCTACACGAATCGGGGATGGCACGATAAACCGGGCTGGCGACTTCGACACGGACCCGGGATCGCAGCCGCGTGGCATTTGGCCGATCGCCGTGGTAGTGACGAAGCATGTTGACCGACCGTGATTCACTCCTGCGCCAACTGCATGAACTGCGCAGCGAGCATCGTGATCTCGATACCGTCATTGCGCGGCTGTCCGAGGCCGGGACAGATCAACTGCATCTGCAGCGCCTGAAGAAGCGCAAGTTGCTGCTGAAGGACGAGCTGTCTTGGCTGGAAAGCCGGCTGATCCCGGACAACATCGCCTGATGCCGAAGCGCCTGGTCACGGCCAAGGCGCAGGTTGGCCTGATTATGGGCAGCCAGTCGGATTGGGCCACGATGCAGCACACGGCCGAGGTGTTGGCCCGTTTAGGCGTCCCGCATGAGGTCCGCATCGTGTCGGCGCACCGGACGCCGGACCGCTTATCGGAGTATGCCAAGACTGCCCGCGAGCGCGGCCTCCGAGTGATCATCGCCGGCGCGGGCGGCGCTGCACATCTGCCGGGCATGTGCGCGGCATGGACGTCGCTGCCCGTGTTGGGCGTGCCGGTCGAAAGTCATTCGCTGAGCGGCATGGACAGCTTGCTGTCCATCGTGCAGATGCCCGCCGGGGTTCCGGTAGGCACGCTGGCGATCGGTCGGGCAGGCGCCGTGAACGCTGGGTTGCTGGCCGCGGCGATCCTGGCCGTTACCGATCCGGAGCTCGCCGGCCGGCTTGACACGATGCGCGCCGAGCAGACGGCCGCGGTCGCCGACGCGCCCGAGGGCTGACGGCTATGCCGGCGCTGCCGCCCAACGCGACCATCGGCATCATCGGCGGAGGCCAGCTCGGCCGCATGTCGGCAATGGCGGCGGCGCGGCTGGGCTATCGCTGCCATATTCTGACGCCCGAGCCAGACAGCCCAGCCGCCCAGGTCTCGGCAGCCTGCACCTTGGGAGATTACGAGGACCCAGCCGCCTTGAGACGGTTCGCCGAGGCGACTGACGTCATCACCTTCGAGTTCGAGAACGTGAGCGCTGCCGGGCTGGAACTTCTGGCGTCATTGCGTCCCGTGCATCCCTCCCCCGCCGTGCTGCGCATCAGCCAGGACCGTGTGCTGGAAAAGAGTTTCTTAGCCGATGCCGGCGTGCCGACCGCGCCATGGCGAGCGGTGGATAGCATGGCGGACCTGCATGCCGCCGTCGATGCATTGCACCTGCCGGCCGTGCTGAAGACGACAAGGCTCGGCTATGACGGCAAGGGCCAGGCCATGCTGCGGGTCCGCGAGGACATCAACGCCGGATGGGCAGAGCTAAATCCTAAACCACTGATCTTAGAAGCCTTTGTTGCTTTCGCCTGCGAGATTAGCGTCATTGTCGCCCGCGGGGCCGACGGCGCCGGGACGGTATTCGACGTGATGGAGAACCGGCATCGCGACGGCATCTTAGACGTGACCCTAGCGCCGGCCCGGGTGGCGCCGGGCACGGCCGCGGAGGCGCAAAGGGTAGCCTGGCGGGTGGCCGACGCACTTGATCTGGTCGGCCTGCTAGCGGTGGAGATGTTCGTGGACCCGGCCGGACGGGTGATGGTCA
The DNA here is from genome assembly GCA_963850595.1 of uncultured Alphaproteobacteria bacterium. Taxonomy (GTDB): domain Bacteria; phylum Pseudomonadota; class Alphaproteobacteria; order Acetobacterales; family Acetobacteraceae; genus CAHJXG01. The sequence goes on from CAWKLS010000002.1 coordinate 1,712,373, forward strand.
ACGAGATCGCGCCGCGTCCGCACAACTCCGGTCACTGGACCATCGACGCTTGCCCGGCGAGCCAGTTCGAGCTGCATGTCCGCGCGGTCACCGGCCTTCCGCTGCCGCCGGGCCGCCGGCATGCGGACGCGGTGATGAAAAACCTGGTGGGGCCGGAGGAGACGGCGCTGTGGCCCCAGATCGTCGCAACTCCCGGGATGATCCCGCACCTCTATGGCAAAGCCGAGGCCCGGCCTGGCCGCAAGATGGGCCACGTCACCCGGCTGTTTCCACTGAGCGGCCTGCCCGACGACGACGGGATCCGCCGTGCATTGGGCTGCCTCGCGCCGTCCTGAGTGCCGGCACGATCGGACCATGTTCCTCGCGAAGGGCAGCCGCGGCTTGCTGTCCGGCAAGCCGGATGCGATTGTCCCGGTGAAGGCGACCGGCCCGGCATGGGCGTGAAACACGAGGACTGCATGGCCAAGATCAAGGTTAAAACTCCCGTCGTCGAGCTCGACGGCGATGAGATGACGCGGATCATCTGGGGCTTCATCAAGGACAAGCTGATCCTGCCATATCTCGACATCGACCTGAAATACTACGATCTCGGCATCGAATACCGAGATCAGACGGACGACAAGGTGACGGTCGATGCGGCCAACGCCATCAAGCAGTATGGCGTCGGCGTGAAGTGCGCGACCATCACGCCGGACGAGGCCCGGGTGACCGAGTTCAAACTGAAGAAGATGTGGCGCAGCCCGAATGGCACGATCCGCAACATCCTGGACGGCACGATTTTCCGCGAACCCATCATCTGCCACAACGTCCCGCGCTTGGTGCCGCACTGGACCCAGCCGATCGTCATCGGCCGCCACGCCTATGGGGACATCTATCGCGCGACCGAGCGGAAGATACCGGGGCCCGGCAAGGTCACGCTCACCTATCACCCGCCCGGCGGCGAGCCGGAGGTGATGGAGGTCTTCGACTTCAAAGGCCCGGGCGTGACCATGGGGATGCACAATACGGCGGCGTCGATCGGCGGGTTCGCCCGCGCCAGCTTCAACTACGGCATCGCGCGCAAGTATCCGGTGTACCTATCGACCAAGAACACGATCCTCAAAGCCTATGACGGCATGTTCAAGGACATCTTCCAGCAGATTTTCGACGCCGAGTTCAAAACCGAATTCGAAAAGTTGGGCATCACCTATGAGCACCGGCTGATCGACGACATGGTCGCCAGCGCGCTCAAGTGGAATGGCGGCTACGTTTGGGCCTGCAAGAACTATGACGGCGACGTGCAGAGCGACATCGTGGCGCAGGGCTTCGGCAGCCTCGGCCTGATGACCAGCGTGCTGATGAGCCCAGACGGCAAAACGGTCGAGAGCGAGGCGGCGCACGGCACGGTGACGCGCCATTTCCGCGAGCATCAAAAGGGGCGGGAAACCAGCACCAACCCGATCGCCTCCATCTTTGCCTGGACCCGCGGCCTGGCCTATCGCGGCCGGTTTGACGACACGCCCGACGTCACGGCGTTCGCCGAAACCCTCGAGCGGGTATGCGTCGAGACGGTCGAGAGCGGGGCGATGACCAAGGACCTCGCGAGCCTCATCGGCCGGCAGCAACCCTGGCTCAACACGCAGGACTTCCTGGACCGCATCGACGCCAACCTGCAGACGGCGATGGCGATCTCAAAGGCGGCCTGATTTTCAACCTGCCTCGCCGATCCGGTGGGCATTCATTCGAGGCATGAATATGGACGGACTACAGGGCTTGGCGAGCTATCCCTTGCCGCGGCGCGGCGTGATCATGACCGGGCTGATCAGCGGGTTCACGCTCGCGACCACCCGCGTCGATGCGCAGGCGATCCACACCGACGCGGCCGGCCTTACCGCCGGGGAGACGACGATTGCGACCAGTGAGGGGGCATTGCCGGCGTATTTCGCCCGGCCCGATGGCGCCGGGCCGTTCCCGACGGTGCTGGTGATCGAGGAAATCTTTGGCGTCCACGAATACATCAAGGACACCTGCCGCCGGTTGGCGAAGGCCGGCTATCTCGCGGTGGCGCCGGAGCTTTATGCACGGATCGGCGATCTGTCGAAGATGACGGACGTGAACGCCATTATCCGCGACGTGATCAGCAAGACGCCGGACGAGCAGTTGCTGCTGGATTTAGACGCTACAGCGACGTGGGCGGTGGCTAATCACGGCGATCCCAAGCGGTTGGCCGTGACCGGTTTCTGTCGTGGCGGCCGCGACACCTGGCTGTATGCCGCCCATAACCCAGCGCTGAAGGCGGCTGTCGCCTGGTATGGCCCGGTCGGCGGCACCCCATCGGCCATCCAGCCGCATAATGCCGCCGATATCGCGACCGAGCTCAAGGCGCCGTTGCTGGGCCTTTATGGCGGGCAGGATGCGGGCATTCCCGTGGCTGACGTTCAGGCGGCGGCGGCAAAAGCCGTAGCCGCGGGCAAGACCGTGAAGATCCATGTGTTCGACGACGCGCCGCACGGCTTTCACGCGGATTATCGACCGAGCTACCGCAAGGCCGACGCTGACGCGGGCTGGCAGGAAATGCTGCAGTGGTTTGGCAAGTACCTGGCCTAAGGGCAGCATCGGAAACAAGTGCATTAGCACTCCGATAAAGCTGCGAGTCCAAACAAAGGCTTAGGGCCTGTTCCACACCGCGGTTCATAGCGATTGTTGTCGAACAAGCCCTAAGCGGGTTCAGCCGGCCAAAATGGCCCGGATTGCGTCGAATGCTGCCGGGGTTGCCGCGGCATTCGGTCCCCCTGCCTGGGCAAGGTCCGGCCGCCCGCCGCCGCCGGAGCCGCCCACGGCAGCGCTCGCTGCTCGGACCAGCTCAACGGCATTGAACCGGGGCACTAGGTCTGCGGAGACCCGGACCACGACGCTGGCTTTGCCGTCGGCCGTTGAGGCCGCCGCGACAATGCCGCTGCCGATTTGGGTGCCGATCGCCTCGGCTACCCCTTTCAGGTCCCGCGGCGGAATATCGCCGAGGTCGCGGGGCGCGAACGTCACATCGCCAACTGTCTCGACAGCCGCCGCGGCGCCTCCGGTCGCAAGCTTTCGCTGCAATTCGGCGACCTGCCGCTCCAGCTTGCGCCGGTCTTCGACCAGCTGGTTAACGCGGTCGGCGATTTCGGCAGGGCTGGCGCGCAATGCTGTGGCAATATCGGCCATACGGCGATCGACTTCGGCAACAGCATCAAGCGCAACGCTCCCGGTCACCGCCTCGATGCGGCGCACCCCCGCGCTGACTGCGCCCTCGCTGATCACCCGGAACAGGCCGATGTCGCCGGTGCGGCGGACATGGGTGCCGCCGCAGAGTTCGACCGAGAACGGCTTTCCACCGGCGGCCGGGCCACCCATCGAGACCACGCGCACCTCATCGCCATATTTCTCGCCGAACAACGCCATGGCGCCCTCCGCCACTGCGGTTTCCGGCGTCATCAGGCGTGTCGTAACTTGCGTGTTCTCACGGATGCGCCTGTTCACCTCGGCCTCGACCAACGCCAGGTCGGTGCGGCTGATCGGCGTCGGCTGACTGACGTCGAAGCGCAGCCGGTCGGGGGCGTTCAAGCTGCCCTTCTGCGTGACATGCGAACCCAGCCGCTCGCGCAAAGCCGCGTGCAGCAGATGGGTTGCGCTGTGATGCGCCTGGATGGCGCTCCGGCGCCCCTGATCGACCTCGGCAATAATGGGCGCGCCGACTGTGACCGTCCCGGCCTCGACCACGCCGAAATGCACGAACAGGTCCCCGAGCTTTTTCTGGGTGTCCTCAACGCGGATCCGCAGGGCTCTCGGTCCGGCAATCAATCCGGTGTCACCAACTTGGCCGCCGCTTTCGGCATAAAACGGCGTTTGGTTCAGCACGACCGCTACGGCCTGGCCCGCTTCGGCCTTGTCCATAGCCGCGCCATCGACAACGAGCGCCACAATCTCGGCTTCGGCATTTTCAGTGGAATAGCCGAGGAACTCCGTGGCGCCCGTCCGTTCCCGCACGTCGAACCAAACGCGCTCGGTCGCCGCATCACCTGACCCGGCCCACGCCGCCCGCGCGCGCGTTCGCTGTTCCTGCATCGCCGCATCGAACCCGGCCACATCCACGGTCCGGCCCTGCTCACGCAATGCGTCCTGAGTCAGGTCAAGCGGGAAACCGAAGGTGTCATAGAGCTTGAAGGCGACAGCGCCGGGAAGCGCACCCCCTTCGCCGAGCCGAGCCGTCTCCTCGGACAGCAAGCCAAGGCCGCGCTCCAGCATGGCCTTGAAACGGTCCTCCTCCAGCCGCATCGTCTCGACAATCAAAGGCTCGGCTCGCGGCAGCTCCGGATAGGCTGCGCCCATCTGCCGCACCAGGGCCGGCACGAGCCGATGGAACGTCGCTTCCCGCGTGCCCATCATATGCAAGTGGCGCATGGCGCGGCGCATGATGCGGCGCAGGACATAGCCACGCCCGTCGCTCGCCGGCAGCACGCCGTCGGCAATCATGAACGACACGCTGCGCAAGTGGTCTGCCACGATGCGGTGGCTGGTCTGAAATGGCCCATCGACGTCCTGCCCGGTGACTTCGGCACTCGCCAGCACCAAGGCACGCATCATGTCGATGTCGTAATTGTTATGCTTACCTTGCATAACGGCGACGAAGCGCTCGAAGCCCATGCCGGTGTCAATCGACGGGTGCGGCAACGAGATGCGGGTGCCCGGCGGCCCCTCCTCGAACTGCATGAACACTAGGTTCCAAATCTCGATGAAACGGTCGCCATCCTCATCGGCACTGCCGGGCGGGCCGCCGGGGACGCTGTCACCGTGGTCGAAAAAGATCTCTGAGCAGGGACCACAAGGGCCGGTATCCCCCATGCGCCAGAAATTATCCGACGTAGCGATCCTGAGGATCCGGTTATCGGGCAGTCCGGCAATCTTCCGCCAAAGAGCGGCGGCGTCCTCGTCTTCGGCATAGACAGTGACCAAGAGTTTCTCTGGCCTAATGCCAAAGTCCCGGGTCAACAAGTTCCATGCATATTCGATGGCGAGGGGCTTGAAATAGTCGCCAAAGCTGAAATTGCCCAGCATTTCAAAGAAGGTATGGTGTCGGGCGGTGTAGCCGACGTTGTCTAGGTCATTATGCTTGCCACCGGCCCGGACACACTTTTGCGCCGTGGTGGCACGCACATAAGGACGTCGCTCTTGCTCGGTGAAAACGTTCTTGAACTGCACCATGCCACTATTGGTGAACAGCAGCGTGGGGTCATTGATGGGCACAAGCGAACTGCTCGGGACCACCTCATGGCCATGACGGGCAAAGAACTCGAGAAAAGTCGCACGGATATCGTTGCTGCTGGCCATGGCGGGAAAGCGTCGTCCTACTGGGATGCGACCTTGTGCGTAGCCCAGGTGACGCCTGCTGTCATCCGCACCCTGATCGCGCGCTCCCGAATCCTGCGTTCAGTGGTTTTTGCCGCGCCCGGTCTTGTTCTGCAGGGCGTCGATCTTCAACGACGCGTCCGCCTTGCTCAGTGACGGGTCGAACTCCTCGCCCGCCTCCTCGCAAAGGGTCTTGAGGTAGCTTGCCTGGGCCCCGGTCATCGTCTCGTTGCCGGTCGTCCAGTCATGCGGGTCTTTCTCAACGTTCGACGGCGTCGCCGGCTCGTTCGTTGCGCTTTTCGGGTCAGTTTTCGAAGTAGCTTTAGGATTTGTGCTCATAGGGTCTCCAACGTCGGGATTGCTCTTTTGTTCCCTATCAAGGTTTTTGTTAACTGTTACCGTTCAGTGTCACCGCTGATACGGAAACGGAAGAAGAACAGCGACCGGCACCTTCTGCAAGCCGTTCGGCGTGTTGATGATGACAAACGCCGCCGCATCATAATCCATCAGGTTCTCGCGGCAGGCGCCGCAAGGCGGCACGACCGCGATCTCCTGGAGCGGCTCATCGGGCTTCGGATGCCTGACCGCCACGGCGCACTCGATTGTGCAATCCCCGTCCATCACCACGCGGCCGAGCGCCACGGCCTCGGCGCAGATCGAGAGCCGCCCGACCGTGGCGCCGAGGTGCACGCCGGTCCAAATCCGCCCATCCCGGCTGCGCAATGCCGCGCCAACCGTGTGCCAGAATGGCCGGTAGTGCCGCAGCAGCACCGCCCGGGCGGCATCGACCAACGCGTAGTCGGCGGCGTTCAGCGGCATGGCGCCGGGCACGCCCGGTAGTGATTGATCGGGCAAGTCGGGCCTAGTCGGCCGCTTCGGCGTCATCGCCCTCTTCGGGCGGCGCCAGCATGGAGTTCGCGACCACGCCGGATTGCTCCCGCACCTTTTTCTCGATCAACTCAGCCATGTCCTTGTGGTCGCGCAGGAACTGTTTGGCGTTCTCGCGGCCCTGGCCGATCCGCGTGCTGTCATAGCTGAACCAGGCGCCGGATTTCTCGACCACGTTGGCCTTCACGCCCAGGTCGATCAGCTCGCCGACCTTGCTGATGCCCTCGCCGTACATGATGTCGAATTCCACCTGTCGGAATGGCGGCGCCAGCTTGTTCTTGACAACCTTAACTCGTGTTTGATTGCCAACAACCTCCTCACGGTCTTTGATCTGGCCGATGCGCCGGATTTCCATGCGGATCGATGCATAAAACTTGAGCGCATTGCCGCCGGTCGTCGTCTCGGGGTTGCCGAACATCACGCCGATCTTGAGCCGGATCTGATTCAGGAAAATCAGCATCGTGTGCGACTTCGCCACGCTGCCCGTCAGCTTGCGCAGCGCCTGGCTCATCAGGCGAGCGTGCAGACCGACATGGGTGTCGCCCATCTCGCCCTCCAACTCGGCCCGCGGCACCAGCGCCGCGACGCTGTCGATCACCACGATGTCCACGGCGCCCGACCGCACCAGCGTGTCGCAGATTTCCAGCGCCTGCTCGCCTCCATCGGGCTGGCTCAGCAACAGGTTATCGACATCGACGCCCAGCTTGCGGGCATAGATCGGGTCGAGCGCGTGCTCAGCGTCGATGAACGCGCAGGTGCCGCCGCGCTTCTGCGCCTCGGCGATCGCATGGAGCGCCAGCGTCGTCTTGCCCGAGCTCTCCGGCCCGTAAATCTCAACGACCCGGCCGCGCGGCAGCCCGCCAATGCCCAAAGCGAGGTCCAAGCCGAGCGAACCAGACGGGATGGTCTCGATCTGCTGGTCGCCGGCCTTGGCGCCCATACGCATAATCGAGCCCTTGCCGAACGCCCGCTCAATCTGCGTCAGGGCCGCATCGAGCGCTTTATTCTTGTCCATGTTCGATCCTTGTGTCGCTCGTTCGCGGTGCAGAGTGTCACACCGGCGAACGATACCGCAACTATCAGGTTAACGCATTCAGGAAACCCTAGATGGGTCGAACCAGCTCGTGATGCAAGAACGTAGCGTGAACAAATTACCGGCCTGCGGCTTGGCCGCGCAGGCGCCAGACATAGGCGATGATCTCGGCAACCGCCTGAAAGTGCTCGGCCGGCACCTCGGCGTCCAACTCCAGCGTGTGCAGAATACGCGCTAAGGGCGGGTTCGGCACCACCGGCACCCCATGTTTCGCAGCCATCGCGCGTATGCGTGCGGCTACGTCGTCCATGCCCTTTGCCACGACACGCGGCGCGGACTGCGTGCCGCGATCGTAGGCGAGCGCCACGGCGTAGTGCGTGGGATTGGTGATCACGACGGTCGCTGTGGGTATGGCGGCCATCATGCGCTGCCGGGCGCGCGCCATGCGCATCTGGCGCAGCTTGGCCTTCAGGCGGGGATCGCCCTCGCTGTCCCGATGCTCGTCCTTGATCTCCTGTGCGGTCATGCGCATGCGTTTGGCGAAGCGGAACCGCACCCAGCCGAGGTCGAGCACGGTGATGGCCGCCTGGCAGGCCAGCACGAGCACGCAAAGGTGGATCAGGTCACGGGTCAGCCGGTCCAACAGGGTCTCGGGCTGCCACAACATCGAGGCGGTGACGCTGGGCATCGCGTCCATCAGCGCACGCCAGGCCGCCCAGGCGAGCACGCCGACCTTCGCCAACGCCTTCAACGCCTCGATGAGGTTGTTTGGACCAAACAGACGGGTCAGCCCGCGCTTCGGGCTCAGCCGCGACAGGTCCGGGGTCAGCGCCTTGCCGTGCAGCAGGCCGCCGGTCTGCAGCAGGACCGAGGCTCCGCCCGCCAGCAGCACGACGCCGATCATCGGCCCGGCCGCAAGCAGCAGCGCCCAGCCAGCGTCGCTCAGCGCTGCCTCCGGCGTCGCATTCATCGCGCCCAGCATGCGAATAAGCCGCGCCGAAAGGTCATGCGCCAACCCTGGCCCCGCCATCGCCAGCAGCAGCGTCGCGGCCCCCAGCCCTGCCAGCACCGAAAGCTCGCGTGAGAGCGGCGCCTCGCCATCGTCGCGGGCGCGCTGCAGCCGGTGTTCGGTAGCTGGTTTATTGCGATCGCCGCCCTCAGCCCCCTCGGCCATGGCCAGACCCTGACGCTACAGGCCGGGCAGGCTGGACCAGGCGGTGTTCACCGCCTCGGTCCATGCGCCCAGGATGTGCGACGCGAGGATCCCAAGCAGCACCAGCCCGCCCAGGATCTGACCCGGCACCGCGGATGTGTAAACCTGCAATTGCGGTACCAGCCGCGCCAGCAGGCCGAGTGCCAACTGGAAGACCAACCCGGCCAGCAGGAACGGCGCCGCGAGCCGGATCGACAGGCTGAAACAGGCGACCAGCGCTCCAGTGATGCTCTCTGCCAGCGGTCCCGCCGGCATGACGGAGCCTGGCGGCACGAGCTGATAGCTTCCGGCCAGCGCGGTGAGCGGCAGGGCATAAAGCCCGCCCGACAAGATCAGCACCGGCGCCGCCAAACCGAATAGCCGCGCCATCGCCGCCGACTGACCGCCGAGCGCCGGGTCCTGCTGCACGACACTCGATAGCCCGAGCATATAGGACACCACGGCCCCAGCCATGCCGAGCGCCAATGCGGGCAGCCGCGCCAGCCAGCCGAGCATGCTCCCGACCAGCAGCTCGGCCGCAACCATCGCGGCGCCGCCGAAGCCGATCTCAGGCACCGGAGGCACCAGGGGCGCGATGGCGGGGACCAGCAGGACGGTGATGGCCAGGGCTAGTCCAGCGCGGACGATCGGCGGCGGCTCGGCCTCACCCAGGCCTGGCAGCAGCATGACGGCCATGCCGGTGCGGGACAGCACGAGGGCGAACGCGAACGCCCAGCCCGGCAGTGCCGCCAGCAGCGCCGCGTCATCCATAGTGTTTTAGCCGCCGGACGCCGCCGGTCACTGGCCGCCCACGACGATCAGACGGTCCATCAGCACGTGGGTGTAGTCCGCCAGCGTGGAGGCCATGAAGGGCCCCAGCAGCGCCATCATGCCGCCGAGCACCAGCAGCTTGGGCAGGAACACCAGCGTCGCCTCGTTGATTTGGGTGACCGCCTGGATCAGCGACACGATCAGCCCGACCGCCAGCGCCGCCAGCAGCAGCGGCCCGCCAAGCTTCAGCACGATCCAAAGCGTCTCCCGCAGCGCCGCGGCGACTTCGGTGTCGTCCATCGCTAGATCGGCATCCGCATCACATCCTGATACGCCTGCACGACCCGGTCGCGGATCGCGACGGTGGCCTGCAGCGCCAGCTCGGCACGGGACACCGCGGTCACCACCTCGGTCAGGTTGCCGCCGCCGGAGATCGCCTGCATCGATTGGGTGTCTGCTTTGTGGCCGGCATCGACGACGGAGCCGAGCGCCCGGGTCAATGCGTCGCCAAACCCTGGCGCGGCCGGCCCGCTTTCCCCGAGGCCAGCACCGTTCTGCACGCGCGCATAGGCTCCAGCAGCGCCAGCCGGGGTGACGGTGACGACCGGGATCGTCATTTCAGCAGCTCAATCGTGCGGGTCAGCATGGAGCGCGTGACCTCCATCACGTTCATGTTCGCGCTATAGCCGCGCTGCGCCTCACGCATGTCCATGACTTCGATGAAGCTGTTGACGTTGGGCGTGCGCACATAGCCCTTGGCGTCGGCAGCCGGGTGCGACGGGTCGAAGCGCAGCGGCAGGTCGCTCTTGTCGGGTGCGATCTCCTTGACGCGGACGGTGGTGACGCCCAGCGCCTGGTCCATCCGGTTCTCGAAGCTGATGATCTTACGGCGATAGGGTTCGGCGCCGGGTGTCGATCCCGTAGTGTCCTGGTTTGCCAGGTTCTCCGCGATGGTGCGCAGCCGGGCGGTCTGCGCGTCCATGCCGCGGGCTGAGATGGCGAGCGCCTTGGTGATGTCCATCGGCCTAACCTCCCCGGCCGAGGGCAGTGCGGAACATCCCATGGTACTTATGATACAGGTTCGCCACCAGCTCCTGCGTGCTCGACGTGTCGGCAACCTTGGTCAACTGGTCCTCCATCGAAACGCCGTTGCCGTCCGGTGCCCGCTCCCGTGGGCGGAACGGCCGGTCGGACTGCGCGGTGCCGCTCGCCGCGATATGCATCGGGTCGGTCCGCACCAGCGCCGCCGTCGGGTCCGCATTGGCCAGGGCCTTGGCGAACGGCGCCAAGTCCCGCGGCTGGTAGCCGGGCGTGTTCGCGTTGGCCACGTTTTGCGCCAACAGCTCCTGCCGCCGGCCCACCCAGGCGAGCCGCTGCTCAGCCAGGCGAAACAAGCCGATGTCGGCGGAGCCAATGTCTGTCGGGTCCATCACATTTCCCTGTTCACTCCGGAGCAGAATGCCGGGATTAGGTTAACAAAGCGTATAAGCGGCATCGAAACGGATTGCTAACTATTTGGCGTCATATTGTGTATATGACAAACCCGAACAGTTCGTTACAACAAGGACTATGGCCGCGGCATTCACACGACGCGGCGGCGGCTGTCGCAGCCCTGTCGCAGGGGGTGCTGGCGACGGTAGATATGGCCGCTGGCCTGGCGATGGGAGGACGCCGGGTCGATGTGGCCGGGCTTGACCGTGCGGTGGGCCTGCTTTGCGCGAAGGCACTCGATCTGCCACCGGCAGAGGGGCACGCGGCCTGTGCGGGGCTGTTCGCCTTGCTGACCCAGATGGACGCGCTGAGCTTGGCGCTCCGGACTACCGGCTCCTCTTGAATTAGCAACGGCAAAAGGCCGCAACATGTCCGCCCTGATCCAAACAATCCTGATGGCTGGGGCGGCGTTGGGGGCGGTGCTCGGCATCATCGTGCTCGCCGGGCGGGGTGCTCGAATGCTGCGGCTTGCCCGGCCCCTGACCGGCCGCCGCCTGGTGTTGAGCGAAGTTCTGCCGCTGGACCGGACCCGGCGGCTGCATCTGATCTCATGCGACGGACGCGAGTTCCTGCTGCTGACCGGAGCCAACACCGAACAGGTCGTGGCCCGGCTGCCAGCCACGCCAAGTTCCGAAGTGGAACCTCGGCCATGAGGCGCCGGTCATGGATGCCCGTGGGCGCGGCAATACTGGCCCTGATGCTGCTGACACCGGACATGGCGCACGCGCAATCGGTCAACATCGACCTCGGCGCCACCGGCCAGGCCGGCGCCACCGGCCGGCTTGTGCAGCTCACCGCTCTCGTAACCGTATTGTCGCTCGCGCCCAGCCTGTTGGTCATGGGCACTGCGTTCACCCGTATCGTCATCGTGCTGTCGCTGCTGCGGAGTGCGATCGGGGCACAGGGGACGCCGCCCAACTCCGTGCTGATCGGCCTGGCGCTGTTCCTGACCTATTTCGTCATGCAGCCGGCCATGGATCAGGCCTGGACCACAGGCATCTTGCCGATGACGCAGGGCCAGGTGGGCGAGATGGAGGGCCTGCGGCTTACCGCGGAGCCGTTCCGTTCCTTCATGGCGGCCAATGTGCGCGGCGCCGACCTGCAGCTTTTCTTAGACCTGGGGCAGATCCCGGCGCCGCCGACCCCGGACCAGGCGCAGTGGCGCGCGCTGGTGCCGGCGTTCATGATCGGCGAGATGCGGCGCGCCTTCGAGATGGGGTTCCTGCTCTATCTGCCGTTCCTGGTCATCGACCTCGTCGTCGGCAGCGTGCTGATGAGCCTGGGCATGATGATGCTGCCGCCCAACGCCGTCTCGCTGCCGTTCAAGCTGATCTTCTTCGTGCTCGTGGATGGCTGGCGCCTGGTCTCTGGGAGCCTCGTGCAGGGCTTCGCGACATAAAGCTGGTTTAGGCAATGCCCTCGACAATGCGCACGTCGCGCTCCGCCGCGTCGCCGAGTGCGTCGAGCGCCGCTTTGTAGGCGTCGCTCTCATAGGCGGCGGTCGCGGCTGCCACGCTGTCGAACTCGATCAGCACGGTGCGCTGCTCCAGCCCGGCCTCATAGACCTTGGCAACGCCGCCGCGCGCTAGGAAGCGACCGCCAGCGCCTTGGATCGCCGGCCCTGCGAGCTTGGCATAGCCCGCAAGCGCGTCTGGGTTGGAGACGGACCGGTAGCATCCGATCCAATAAGCCTTGGCCATTGAAGTTCTCCCGCAAGGTTTGGGCGGTCCCGCCACCCCTCGCAGCCTGCTTGACGTTTATGGACGGGTCAATCAAGTCCGCCGCGCTCACGTTTCGGCTTGCTCCCGGTCTGACGCGGTATTGACGCGTGGGACCCGCACGTCCGCAACGTAAGACACTGAACAACTCGCGAGCGCGAAGACAGTCGCTTTCGATTCGTGAATTGCTAACCCATAAAGAGTAGCATGGGCTTAAGCGCCGGGTCGGCGCGCAGCGATACGCGGCCAGCGTGGCTGCCATAAGCCATCATCGGAGTAGCGCATGCCTGGTTTTGTCGAGACAATCCGCCTATTGCGGCCCGTCACCCTGCTGGCTGCCATAGCACTGCTCGGGACCGGCTGCGCGACCGCGCCGCCCGCGTCTGATCCCGAGGCGCTGGCGGACTACCAGGCCACCAACGATCCGCTGGAGCCGACGAACCGGTTTCTATACCGGGTCAACGACGTCATCGACACCAATGTGCTGAAACCGGTCGCCCAGGGCTACCGATACGTCGTGCCGGGCGCGGTCCGGCGGTCGCTCGGCCATGCGCTCAGCAACGTTGCAAGCCCAGTCATGTTCGCCAATGACGTGCTGCAGGGGCATCCGCGCTATGCGGCGGAGACGGTGACCCGCTTCGTGGTCAACTCAACGATTGGTCTGGGCGGGCTGTTCGACGTCGCTGACGAGCTGGGCGTGCCGCCGCATCGTGGCGCCAATTTCGGCACGACGCTGGGGGTCTGGGGTGTCGGCGAAGGACCTTTCTTGTTCCTGCCGCTGCTGGGCCCGTCGAACGTGCGGGACTCAGGGGGCTATGCCGGCAATGTTTTGCTCGACCCATTCACCTGGGTCAGCTTTGGCGGCGTCAATGCGCTCGAAGGTTCGCGTTTCGGCGTCGGCGCCGTGGACACGCGGGAGCAGCTGCTGGACCCCGTCGATCAGGTAAAGCGGGACTCGCTCGATCCCTATGCAACCTTCCGCAGCGCCTATCGTCAAAGCCGTGCGGCCGAGATCGCAGCGGCGAGCCAAGATGGCAAGCCGCTGCCGCCGCCAAAATCCGTCACGCCCGTGAACGCGCTTCCAGCGACGACAGCACCGGCACCGGCTCTCCGTTAAAAAGACCGCCTCAGATCGAACTGACGACATGGCCCCCATCAACCGGAAGCACGACGCCGGTGATGAAGCGGCCGGCGTCCGACGTCAGCAGCAGCAGCGCGCCGTCCAGGTCGTCCGGCTGACCCAGACGCCCGAGCGGCACGCGGCTGGCGATACGGGCGCCCGCGGGGCTTTGCAGGAACCCACGGTTCAAGTCCGTCTCGACGTAGCCCGGCGCCAGCGTATTCACCGTGATGCCGTGCGGCCCCAGCTCCATCGCCAGCACCGCCGTCATGTGGCACAGCCCGGCCTTCGACGCGCTGTAAGGGACCACGCCCTTGATGGTGCGGAGGCCCAGGATAGAGGCGACGTTCACGATCCGCCCGCCCTGCCCCGACGCAATGGCAGCCCGCGCGAACTCCCGACACATCAGGAAGGCCCCGCGCAGGTTGGTGTCGAGGACGCTGTCCCACTCCTCGGCCGTGCCCTCAAGGAACGGCTTGCGCCCGGTGACGCCGGAGTTGTTCACCAGGATGTCCAGCGTGCCGAGCCCGGCCGCGGCACGGGCGACCGCGTCCACGACCGACGCCTCGTCCGTGACGTCACAGGCGACCGCAAGCGCGGTGCCGCCGGCGGTCTCGATCTCTTGCGCCAGGTCCTGCAGCCGGTCGAGGCGCCGGGCCGCCAGCGCCACCTTGGCACCCTGGGCTGCCAGCAAACGGGCGAAATGCGCGCCGAGGCCTGATGAGGCGCCGGTGATCAAGGCGGTGCGGCCCTGCAGGGTAAAAGATTGGCTCAAGACACATCTCCCAAGTTTTCTCGCAGAGAACACCATCTCGAAGGGTGACGCCAACCGCGTCACGCCGGACGGACCGTGATTGGTTTGGCTACCCTCCCAAGGGATCGTGCATCCCAGCCGCGCGTTGGTTTGCATCAAACTATGTCCGAGGAGACCAGCATGGCTGGCGAGAACCTGATACCACGTCGCATTGCGCTAATCGGCACTGCCGGAACCCTGCTTGCGCGCGGCGCGGCGGCCGCTGTCCCGGAGATTGACACCGGCCGGGTGCAGGACGGCCGAGTGGAATTCCCGGCCTGGACCGCGCCTACCGAACGTCCGTCCGGCGGGCCGCCCAACCCGATGCCGATGAACGAGCGGGTGGGCTTTGCTGTCGTCGGCCTTGGGCGGCTCACGCTTGAGGAGATCCTGCCGGCATTCGGCGAGGCAAAAAAGTCCCGCCTGGTCGCCCTGGTAAGCGGCACACCGGAAAAGGCCGCACAGGTCGCTGCCCAGTATGAGGTCCGTCCCGAGGCGGTTTACGACTACGCAGGCTTCGACCGCATCCGCGACAACCCGGCAATCCGGGTCGTCTATATCGTCCTGCCCAACTCCATGCATAAGGAGTACACGATCCGCGCCGCCCAGGCCGGCAAGGATGTGCTGTGCGAGAAGCCGATGGCGACGTCCTCGGCCGAGGGCCAGGCCATGGTCGATGCCTGCCGCGCCGCGCAGCGCAAGCTGATGATCGCCTATCGCTGCCAATACGAGCCCTATAACCGCGAGGTGCTGCGCCTGGTGCGCGAGGCGACGTTTGGCCCGGTCCGCTTTATCGACGCGGTGAACGTGCAAAACCAGGGCGACGGCGCGCAGTGGCGGTTCAAGCGGGCGCTCGCCGGCGGCGGGTCGCTGCCGGATGTCGGGCTGTATTGCCTCAACGCGGCCCGGTTCCTGACCGGCGAGGAGCCGGTCGAGGTCATCGCCCGCAGCTTCAGCCCATCGGGCGACCCGCGTTATGCCGAAGTCGAGGAGACCGTCAACTTCATGCTCCGCTTCCCGAGCGGCGTCGTCGCCAACTGCGCAACGAGCTACGGCATGCACGAGAGCCGGCTGCTGCGTGTGCATACGCCGGGCGGCGCCATCAGCCTGGACGGTGCCTTCGCCTATCACGACAAGCAGCTCCGCATCGCGCACCGCGATGGCCGGGCCGAGAGCGTGGACGAGCGGCGCATCCCCATGCAGAATCAGTTCGCGCTGGAGATGGATCATATGGCGGATTGCGTGCTGACCAATCGCGAACCGCATACTCCGGGCGAGGAGGGCGTGCAGGATCACCGGGTGATGGAGGCGATCTACCAATCCGCATCCAGCGGCCAGCCGGTGGCGCTGCCGCGCATCGAGGGGCTGGACACGACACGCGGCCCGGCGCCATCACCGTCATGACGCGTGGCCCGCTTCGACTAGGAGACGCTGAACTCGGCAAATGGTGGGGATGAGGCGTGCAGTGGCAAAGATCATGACCGTCGAGGGGCTTACCGCCCTGTATGGCCCGGTTGGCGAGGCCTCCACCGCCAAGGTGGCCAACCGTGTCACCCTGGAATACGGCAGGATGATCGCGGCCTCGCCCTTTGCCGTGCTCGCCACCTGCGGGCCGGAGGGCCTCGACTGCTCGCCGCGAGGCGACCGGCCGGGCTTCGTGCGCATACACGACGACCGCACGTTGATGCTGCCCGACCGGCGCGGCAACAACCGGATCGACAGCCTGCTCAACGTGGTTCGCGACCCGCGCGTGGCGCTGCTGTTCCTCATCCCGGGCAGCGGCAGCACGCTGCGAGTGAACGGACGCGCCTATTTAGATGACGATGCGGCGCTGCTGGCCTCCTTCGCGGTCGAGGGCAAGACGCCGCGATCCGTATTGGTGATCGAGCTCAAGGAAATCTACTTTCAGTGCGCCCGGGCCATCGTCCGGTCACGTCTCTGGGACCAATCCAGCCATGTGGACCTCAAGACCCTGCCCACCCCTGGTGAAATCCTAGCCGCTATGAGCAACGACCGCGTCGGCGGCGTCGAATACGACCAGGTGTGGAGCGAGAGGGCCAGACAGACGATGTGGTAAAGGCTCCGATATCGACGCAGGTGGTAGGCCCGCGAAAACCGGTGTAGGAGCAGGCCTCTTAATTCGACAGGACGCAAAAATGATGAAGCTCAGCGCGCGCAACCAGATCAAGGGCAAGGTCACCTCGGTCGCCAAGGGCCAGACGACCGGCCATGTGCATATCGACATCGGCGGCACCACGATCCACTGCTCAATCACCAATGAGGCCATCGACGACCTGGCGCTGAAGGTCGGCGACGAGGCGTTCGCCGTCATCAAGGCGTCCGACGTCATGGTTGCGAAGTAGCCGACTAATACCAGCCGCCCTTTGGGACGAGCGTTATAGGAGTCGTTTTCGGCGCGGGGCCTCAGCCGCAAACGCTACGTTTTTCGGCGACCCCACCAACCCCGCGCGCATACCGGTCAGCCCAAAAGGCTGCCGGTATAGACCGACTCCGCGGTCATCCGTGATCGAACGCAGTCGATTTCACCAGCGCGAACACCGCCAGGCCGGGCGTGAGGCCGAGCGCGCCCACTGAGTCCCGGGTTAGCCGGGCCAGCAAGGCCGTCGGTCCGACCTGAAGGGTGACGAAAGTCTCGTGCAGGCCAGCCGGTGTGATCGCCGCGATCGTGCCGGGCAGGATGTTATGGCTGCTGATGCCGCGCGGCGGCTCGGTGGCCACCGCGACGTCGCGTGCGCGCAGGCGCAGGCGCAGCCGGGTGCTCGCCGGCTCCGCCCGCAGCGGCACCCGAAGCTCGCCGCCGGGGAAGCCCAGACAGGTCAGCCCGCGCGGGATATCATGCGCCTGCACGATGCAGGACAGCACAGCGCCGGCGTCGCGACGGTCGCTGAGCGTCGGCAGGTCGGTGCGGGCGGCCAGGGTCTCGAGCGGTCCGGCGGCCAGCACGCGCCCAGCCTCCATCAGCACGAGCGTGTCGGCCAGCCGGTCCACCTCGTCCAGCGCGTGCGTGACATACAGCACTGGGACGCCGGCCACGTCGCGCAGGCGCTCCAAGAATGGCAGGATCTCCGCTTTGCGCGCGCCATCCAGTGCCGCCAGCGGTTCGTCCATCAGCAGCAGGCGCGGACGGGACAGCAAAGCGCGTCCGAGAGCCACGCGCTGACGCTCCCCGCCGGACAGGGCGCGCGGACGCCGGCGCAGAAGGGCCTCGATGCCGAGCAGCTCGACTACTTCGGTAAAGCTGGGTCCATTGTCGGCGCCATCGCTGCGGGGCGCCCGCCGCTCGCCGTAACGCAGGTTGGTTTCGACCGAGAGGTGCGGCAGCAGCTTGGCGTCCTGGAACACCACGCCGCAGCGCCGCCGTTCCGCTGGCAGGTCGAGGCCGGCCGCGGTGTCCAGCAGGACCGCATCGTCCAACGCGACCCGGCCCGCTTGCGGACGCAGCAGGCCGGCGACGATGGACAGCACCGTGCTCTTGCCGGAGCCCGATGGCCCGAACAAAGCCGTGACCCCCGGGGTCGGCGCATCGAATGCGACATCCAGCGTAAAGGCGCCGAGCCTGTGCCGCGCCGAGACCTCCAGCATCACATGCCGAGCAGCCGGCGCATGCGCCGTGCAATCAGCTCCGACAGCAGCAGCCCGGCGACGGCGAGGGTGAACGACACCAGGGACAGCTTGGCCGCGGTCGCCTCGCCGCCCGGCACCTGGGTCGCGGCATAGATCGCGAGCGGCAGGGTCTGCGTCTCGCCGGGGATATTCGAGGCGAAGGTGATGACGGCGCCGAACTCGCCCAGGCCGGCTGCGAAGGCCACCACGGCGCCGGCGAGGATGCCGGGCGCCATCAGCGGCAGCGTGACGGTGACGAACCGGTCGAGCGGCCCGGCGCCCAGGGTGCGGGCCGCCGCTTCCAGCCCGGGATCAACGCCCTCCAGCGACAGCCGGATGGCGCGGACCATGAGCGGGAACGCCATCACCGCGGTCGCCAGGGCGGCGCCGGCGGTGGTGAACACCAGGCGCACGCCGAACCAGTCCTGCAGCAGCGCGCCCAGCGGCCCCCGTACGCCGAACAACAGCAAAAGCCCCCAGCCGATGACGACCGGCGGCATCACCAATGGCAGATGCACCAGCGCGTCCAGCACCGGGCGGCCGACGAACCGGCCCCGCGCCAGCGCATAGGCGGCCAGCACGGCAAGCGGCAATCCGAACGCCGTGCTGCGCGACGCGACGATCAGGCTGATGCGGACCGCCTGCCACTCGTCCGGGGTAAGCCAGCTGGGCGGGCTAAGCCACTCCGACGGATTCACTCGCGGACGGAGAAGCCCAGTGTTCGGTAGGTGGACGCGGCCTCCGGTCCCGTGAGGAACGCGAGCAGGGCCTGCGCCTCGGGCCGGTCGCCGCGCCGGGTTAGCGCGAAGGGGTAGCTGATGGGCGGGTGGGTGTCCTCTGGAAACACGCCGACGACGTGCACGGCTTTCGACACGGCGGCGTCGGTCGCATAGACGATGCCCAGAGGCGCCTCCCCGCGCTCGACCAGCAGCAACGCGGCGCGTACGGATTCGGCTCGGGCCAGCCGCGGCGCGAGCTGGTCCCAGACGCCGAGGCTGGTCAGCGCCGCCTGGGCATACTTACCGACCGGCACGCTGGCTGGGTCGCCGGTGGCGAGCCGTCCCTGCGCGCCGAGCCGTGCCAACAGGTCCACGCTGTGCGTGAGCGCGATGTCGCTGGCCTGGTCGATGGGCGCGATCAGCACCAGGCGATTGCCAAGCGGGCTGCTGCGGCTGTTGGGCATGATGAGGTCGCGCTGCTGCAGGTAGTCCATCCACGGCTCGTCCGCGGAGGCGAAGATGTCGGCCGGAGCGCCCTGCTCGATCTGCCGGGCGAGCGCCGACGAGGCGGCAAAGACGAGGCGCGGCGCGGCATGGCCCTTGGCGGCCCATGCGTCGCCGAGCGCCCGCATGGCGTCGGTCAGGCTGGCGGCTGCCATGACGGTGACCTGCTCGGCATGCGCCGGGCTGGATACGATTGCGGCAAGGGCACCAAGGAGGAGAGGTCGCCGGTTCATGTGTCTTAACTCCTAAGCAGGGTTGCATGGCCTGGGTCACGTAACCCTGCTTAGCCCGTTGTTTGTGCGCAGAACGATAGAAGCCTGCTTAGCGCGACGTTGCCCGTGCGGCAACGTCGCTAGATCAGAGTGCAGCGGCAACGCCGGTTCTACAAACAACGCCCGCCGCTTTCTCAGCAACCCCATTTCATTTCGTGTTCAAATCAACAAGGCGATTGCATTGGGCGTGACAAACGATGCTGCTTGACCTATCCAAGCCGTGCCTTGACCGTGTGCTGGGTTTGGTTTCACAAGCCGTTCCTATCGCGTCACCCTAGCTTTGCTCGGTCTGGAACGCTGAATACGATAATGTCCTGGACAGCCCAGCCAAGCCCACTCCAGTTTGACGTCGGCTACGCTGGTTCGGGCAGGCGAGGACTAGAGATGATTGACGACCAGCCCACCTTTTCCACCGTGGGACGTCGTCTCCATCATGGCTGAATGCCGGCTCTATTGGTTTGATCGCGGCCATCGGTCCTGACCTGAGCTTCGCGGTCCCGCATTGGGGCCCGCCACCGCGAAAAGGATGCAACGGCCTGATGCAACGCAACATAGTCCTGGGTCGCCGCTCGCAGCACGGCCTCGCCGAAGCGCAGTCCCGCTCCCGGCCGCGCACTCTGCCTGGCGCGTCCGAGGTCCTGAGCCTCGCCAAGTACCGGCTCGGCTCGCGCTGGCGCTCGCTCGTATGGTTCTGGATCGCCGTCCTGTCCTTTGTTGGCTTGGGTGCGCTGGTCCTCGAAGTTCTTGGGCCGTCTCCTGAAAGTGCGCTTGACCTGCAGGCGGCGGAGGCAGCCGCCGCTTTGGCCCCCGGTCCGGCCCCCGAGCTGAAGCGTCCGCTGACGGCCTCGGCCGGCCCAACCGCCCCGGTCGCCGGGACCGCCCCAGCCGCCGCGATCACCCCTGTGACCCCGGTGCCCGCACGCCCGGAGCCTGGCCCGGCGCCGCAGCCGAGCCCGGTCCCTGATGCCCAGGCGCCGGCCGGCACGCAGCCGCAGGACGCGCCGCGCGGCCGGGTTCTCGTCGTGCTGCATCCTGCCCGATCAGAGGGCAGCGCCGCGATCGCCAGCCGCCTGGCGGCCCGGGCCGGAGTAGATCCGGATCAAATCGATGTGGGCCCAACCGGGGAGGCGAAATCGCGCGCCATCATCCGGTTTTACGCCGAAGCGGACCATGCGCTGGCCCGCCGCCTCGGGCAGGAGCTCGCCCGCATGGGCTACACCTGGAAGATCGAGAGCTTCGCCGGGCGCTCATGGACATGGAAAGACCAGGCCATCGAGGTCTTTTTGCCCGAGAGATAGCTGACGCCTTCCAGTGTTCAGGTAGCCGAGGACGCCAGAGCCTACACTTCCTGACATGACCTGACACACCGCCCGTGCTGACATCGCAATGATGTCAGTGACCGCGGTTGCCCTTCCCCGCTCGGCCGAGCAGGCCAGCCCCAGCCCTGAGGAGCAGGCCGATCTCGACGCCGTCGAGGCGTTCATCGCCCGGTGGGACGGCACGGCTAGGGCGGAGCGCGCCAACTACCAGTCCTTCCTGTTCGAGCTGTGCGACGTGCTGGGAGTGTCCCGGCCCGACCCGGCCAATGGCAGCGGCGGCGATTACCGCTTCGAGCGCGGCGTCACCCATCATGCCGCCGACGGCAGCACCAGCAACCGCCGGATCGACCTGTATCGCCGCGCCTGTTTCGTCCTGGAGGCCAAGCAGGGCAGCAACCCGCACCGCCAATCGCCATTGTTTTCATTGGAAAACAAGCTGCTTTCAGGGGAAAACGAGGCGCAGCACCGGGCCAACGTCCGGCACTCGCCGGGCTGGACCAAGCACATGCTGCAGGCCAAGGGCCAGGCCGAGCGCTATGCCCGCGACTTGCCACACGCCGAGGGCTGGCCGCCGTTCCTGATGGTCTGCGACGTCGGTTTCTGCATCGACCTCTATGCCGACTTCTCCGGCTTCGGCAAGCACTACGCGCAGTTCAACGGCCGCGAGGGCTTTCGCATCTATATGCCGGACCTGCGTTGTGCCGCGGTGCGCGCGCGGCTGCGTCAGGTCTGGGAGGACCCGCAAGCCCTCAACCCGGCCCTGCACCGCCAGGCCGTCACCCGGGAGATCGCCGCCCTGCTGGCGCGGCTGGCGCGGGTGCTGGAGGGCGGCAAGGCGAGCCCGCGCCATACCGCCTCGCACGTCGCCACCTTCCTGATGCGCTGCATCTTCTGCATGTTCGCCCAGAACATCGGCCTGCTGCCGCCCGGCAGTTTTACGACGCTGCTGAAGCAATGCCAGGGTCAGCCGCCGGGCGTCTTCGTCGGCCTGCTCGCGGACCTTTGGCGCGCCATGGATAATGGCGGCTTCTGCGCGGCGCTCGCCTCCCCGGTGCGCTACTTCAACGGCGGCCTGTTCCACGCAGGCCCGCACGGCGGCGCCGACCCGCTGCGGGTCACCCCGGACGAGCTGGCGCTGCTGATCTAGGCGGCGGGCAAGGACTGGGCGGAGGTGGAGCCGGCGATCTTCGGCACCTTGCTGGAAAACGCCCTGGACCCTGGCGCCCGCGCGCAATTGGGTGCGCAGTTCACCCCGCGCGCCTTCGTCGAGCGGCTGGTGCTGCCGACCGTCATGGAGCCGCTGCGCGCGGATTGGGACGGCGCGAAGGCAGCGGCGATCGACGTCGCGGACCAGGGGCAGGGCAAGCAGGCGGCGGCGCTGGTGCGCGCCTTCCATGCCCGGCTGTGCACGGTGCGCGTGCTCGACCCGGCCTGCGGCTCCGGCAACTTCCTGTATGTGACGCTGGAGCTGATGAAGCGGCTCGAGGGCGAGGTGCTGGACACGCTGGCGGCGCTGGAGGGCACCGAGGTCCGGCTGCTGGCAATTGAGGGCGCGACGGTTGACCCGCACCAGTTCCTCGGGCTGGACGTGAACCCGCGGGCGGTGCCGGTGGCCGAGCTGGTGCTGTGGATCGGTTATCTGCAATGGCACTTCCGCACCCACGGCAACGTTCCCCCGGCCGAGCCGATCCTGCGGGACTTCCGGACGATCGTGGAAGCTGATGCGCTGTTGACCTACACGGACCTGGAGCCAGGGCGCGACCGCGGCGGCAAGCCGTTCACCCGTTGGGGCGGGCGCACCCGGCTGCATCCGATCACCGGCGAACTGGTGCCGGATGAGACCGACCAGGTGCTGGTGCTGCGTCCGGTAGGCGCGACCCCGACGGCGTGGCCGGATGCGGATTTCATTGTGGGCAACCCACCTTTTGTGGCGGGCAAGGATTTAAGGACCGAGCTGGGGGATGGCTATGCCAGCGCATTGCGAGCGGCTTATTCCAAGGTGCCGGCATCGGCGGACCTCGCAATGTTTTTCTGGTGGAAGGCGGCGCAACTGGTCGCGTCCGGTCAGGTGAAGCGTTTTGGTTTTATCACCAGGAACAGCATCGATCAGAAGTTCGGTCGAAAGGTTCTGACCGGCGCCATGGCTGCACGTAAACCGCTGCATCTGGTGTTCGCCCTGCCTAACCATCCCTGGACACAGGGTCGAGGGACGGCGGCGGTGCGCATCGCGATGACGGTAGCGGAGGCCGGCCACGGCACGGGACGGCTGCTGACAGTTGAGCATGAGACAGTAGCAGAAGTGCCAATCGTAACACTTTCGGAGCGGTACGGGGTTATTAACGCCGACCTTTCCGAGGGGGTAACTCCCATCGACGCAATGCCACTCCAGGCCAACGAACGTATCGCGTGCCCCGGCGTAAAGCTACACGGCGCCGGGTTCATCGTATCACCTGCCGTCGCAACTCGGCTGGGACTGGGTAAAGTCGGTGGCTTGGACAGACACATACGACCTTATCTAAACGGCCGTGACTTGGTTGGACGTAGCCGCCATGCAATGGTGATCGACCTGTTCGGGTTGTCTGAGGATCTCGTCCGTGAACAGTTTGCAGATGTATTCCAATACCTGCTGATACGTGTGAAGCCGGAACGTGTGGCCAAAGCAGGAAATGGGCCCGACACCGCCCAGTATGCGCGAAATTGGCTATTGCACGGCAAGCCGCGCCCTGAGCTACGCAAGGCGCTCGCTGGGCTTTCCCGTTACATCGCAACTATGGAGACCGGCAAGCATCGGCCGTTCACTTTCCTCCCAGCGGCAGTGTTGCCCGACAACATGCTGGTATGCATCGCCAGCTCAGAAGCTTGGCATCTGGGCGTCCTGTCCTCCCGCTTCCACGTCGCCTGGGCACTGGCCGCAGGCGGGACGCTTGAAGATCGTCCCCGCTACAACAAGACCCTCTGCTTCGACCCTTTCCCTTTCCCCGCGACCACCCCAGCGCAGCAAGCCGCCATCGCCAAGCCCGCCGAGGTACTGGACGCCCATCGCAAGGCGCGCCTCGCCGCCCATCCGCATCTAACGCTCACCGGATTGTATAATGTGCTGGATGCGCTCCGTGCCGAGCGGGCTCTCACGCCAGCCGAGCAGGATACGCTGACCGCCGGCCAAGTCGCCATCCTTCGCCATCTGCATGACGAGCTGGACGCGGCCGTCGCCGCCGCCTACGGCTGGCCCGTGAACTTGTCCGCCGCCGCCATCGTCGAGCGCGTCGTCGCCCTGAACCAAGTCCGCGCCGCCGAGGAGGCCGACGGCCAGGTGCGCTGGCTGCGTCCGGACTACCAGGCGCCCGCCGAGATGCAGCGCCGGGTCAGCCAGGCCAGCCTCGACGTGGACGCCGCCGCGATCCTGCCCCCCTGGCCCAAGCTGCCCGGCGCCCAGTTCGTCGCACTCCGCGCCATGCTGGGCCGCACCGGGCCGTCCAACCCCGCCGACCTTGCCCGGCACTTCGACAATGCGCCCGGCCGCAAGATCAGCGGCATGCTGCGCACGCTCGCCGACCTCGGCCAGGCGCGCGACGCTGGCGCCGGCCGCTACGCCGCAT
The DNA here is from genome assembly GCA_963850595.1 of uncultured Alphaproteobacteria bacterium. Lineage (GTDB taxonomy): Bacteria > Pseudomonadota > Alphaproteobacteria > Acetobacterales > Acetobacteraceae > CAHJXG01. The sequence goes on from CAWKLS010000002.1 coordinate 1,736,777, forward strand.
AGGCCTCGGGCCCATAGGCCTCAGAGTGCCTCGAAGCGCCCACACTCGCGGCGGCCGCAGGCTCTCATCCGCTCTCTTGATGGTGGGCCCCGTGACATATCGCGAAGGCTCCGCAGAAAATCATGCGCTGCAGCAGCGAGTGTACAAGTTCCAGTCCTGAAACGGACTGACAGCGTTTGTAAGATGGTCGATACAGCCGCCCGCTAAGGACAGCAGCAGCGGCTGCTCGATATCGATCAACGCCTTGAACTCACGTTGGGCGTCACTGGAAGGACGCATCATGACCGTATCATTCAACGACACCACCATGAACCCGGCCATCGTCCCGGCCGGAACGACATCGACGCCGTTCAGCGGCATCGTCGTGAACGAGACGAACGTACCGGCGCTCGAGGTCGTGGATGTGGTGCTGAGCCCCGGGCCGAACACCGCAGGCGGCGACCTCGGCAGCCTGAGCGACCCCGTGGGATTCGGAATCTACAACAGCAGCAGCCATATTTTCGTCGAGTCGGCGGTTGGCTTCAGCAGCCCAAGCGCCGCGACCACCATCCTGCAGCGGCTGGTCTATACGCCGCCGGCGCTGGCCAACGGCGCATCAGCCGTCGTCAATGCCGCAGTGAGCGTCGGCAGCTCGCCGCTTCCCCCCGTTCCCAACGGCTCGACCATCCTCGCCGATCCGCAAAACCCGGTGGTGCTGCAGGCCGTCACCGCGCCGGGCATCAACGGAACCATCGCCGATCAGCCGGTGTCGTCCGGGACCGCGCTGCGTCCGTTCGCGTCGGCCAGCATCGCCGACAACGATCCTAGCTTCAACGCGCAGACCGCCGGCACGCTCACCGTGACCGACGAGACCGGCGCACCGTCCGATGCTGGCGGCCTCCTGGCCGGCCCGGGCCTCACCAAGACCGGCGTGGGCACTTACACGCTGGCCACCACCTCCGCCTACGCGATGCAGAGCGCCCTTCAATCGCTCGTGTTCACCTCGGCGGTCCTGCCAGGCGGCGAGACCCACACCACGAAATTCAATCTCAACGTCAGCGACGCCGCGACCAAGCTCGCAAGCAGCGACACGGCGGCTTCGGTGCAGGTCGTCGGCCCCGCAGCAGCGCCGGTGCCGCCGCTTCTCGCCGGCCTGCCGTCCGATCAGTCGGTCATCTTCGGCGACGCCATCAGCCCGTTCCACAGCGTCACGGTCTCGGACAGCAATGCCAACCCGAAGGTCAGCGCGACCTTGACGCTGACCGGTGGCGGCACGCTGAGCGGCACTGGGCTGGTCGCCGGCAGCGCTGGGACCTACACAATGGCGGCAACCTCGCCGGCGGCCCTGACGGCGGCTTTGGGGAAGCTCACCTTCACGGCGCCGGCGCTTGGTGATCCGTCATCGGCTGCGAGCACCATCAAGCTCGATATCGCCGACGGCGCGCAGGTCGCGAGCGGCTTCCAGACGACCATCACGGCCGTTGCGGCTCCATCAGGCGGCGCCGGCTCAAGCTTTACCGTCACCGATCAGACGACGGGCCAGCAGGTCTTCCTCGCTGGCGAAAAGTATAGCGGCCCCGTGCAAGGCCTTGATCAGCAGTTCATGCTGGTCACCCCGGACAACCTCAACGTTACCGCCGCGGTGCCGAACGTGTTCATCCACGCCGGCGGCGGGATGGACGCCATCGATGTGAGCCTCGCCAACGGCAACAACGTGCTCGACGCCTCCAACGGATCGAGTTTCCTGACCGGAGGGACTGGCCGGGACACCTTCTTCCTCGACGACCGCAACCTGGCGTCCGACACCTACTCGACGGTCGTGAATTTCCATTCTGGCGACAACATCACCATCTTCGGCGTCAGCCCGGCGGATTTCAAACTGACGACGCAGGACAACCAGGGCGCGGCTGGGGCCAAGGGCCTGGCCTACACGTTCTCGGCCGCCGGCAAACCGAATGCGACCGTCGTAATCGCCGGATTCAGCAGCGCCGACCTGGCCAACGGGCGGCTCACGACATCTTATGGCAGCAACCCCGCCACACCGGGCGTTGCGGGCAGCGGCGGCACGTATTTCAATGTTCAAGGGGGCTGAGGCAACAACTCAACTTACGGAAACGGCCGGGCGAAGAGAGTCCCGGCCACTTCCCGCTAAACTGTTGAAAGCCTGGTAGCGGCGGACGGATTTGAACCGCCGACCAAGAGATTATGATTCTCCTGCTCTACCACTGAGCTACGCCGCCGCGCCGGGCCGGTCATATGACCCACCGCCGGTTGCTCGTCAATCCTAGGCGCCAACCCGCGACATCAACCGCGCTCGATGAAGCCGCCGCCCAGCACACGGTCATTATCGTAGAACACGCACGCCTGACCCGGCGATGCCAATGTCGGCACAGCCAAATGCACCCGGGCGCCTGTGTCATTTGCCTCGACCGTCGCGGGATGCGGCGCCTCCCGCGCGCGCAGCTTCACCATGCAACGCAGCGGCGTCGTGGGTGGGTCGATCAGCCAGTTGACCTCGCGCAGCCGAACCTCGTCGGTCCCCGCGCTGCGCGGCCCTACCACGATGCGACGCTGGGCAGCGTCCACGGCCAGCACCGCCTGGCGCTGCCCGCCATCGAACGACCCGGTGCCCAGGGCCTTGTTCTGCCCAACGGTGTAGCGCGCCACGCCGCCATGCCGCCCCAGCACGCGTCCGTCCCGGGTGACGATCTCGCCCGCCTCATTGGCGTCTGGGCGCAGCCGGGCCACGAGATCGGCGTAGGAGCCGCTGGGGACGAAGCAGATGTCCTGGCTGTCCGGCTTGGCTGCGACCGCCAGGCCGAGCCGGGCGGCATGCGCGCGCACGACGTTCTTGTCGGGCATATCGCCGAGCGGGAAACGTGAGAACGCCAATTGGTCGCGGGTCGTCGCGAACAAGAACCAGCTCTGGTCGCGCGCTGGGTCGGCCGCGCGGTGCAGCTCGGGACCGCTGCGCCCTTCGATACGGCGGACGTAGTGCCCGGTCGCCATCGCCTCCGCACCGAGGTCACGCGCCAGGGCCAGGAGATCGGTGAACTTCACCGACATGTTGCAGCGCACGCAGGGCACCGGGGTTTGTCCCGCCGCATAGCTATCGGCGAAATCGTCGATCACCGCACTCCGGAACCGCGCTTGTGCGTCGATCACGTAGTGCGGGATGCCCAAGCCGGTCCGCCACGTCGCGCGCGTCATAGATGTCCTGCCCGGCGCAGCACGCGCCGCGACGGCCGGTCGCCGTACCGTGGTCATACAGCTGCAGCGTGACGCCAATAACCTCATGGCCAGCCTCATGCAGCAGCCCGGCGACGACGCTGCTGTCCACGCCGCCAGACATCGCGGCGATTATACGCATGAGGTGGGACGCATTAGGTGGGGCGCATCGCGCCGTCCCCTATCCCTGCGCGTTGCGCGTCGCGGCGGGCAGCTTGACCACCAACCCGTCCAATGCCGCCGTCATGACGATCTGGCAGCCGAGGCGGGATGTGGCCTCAGCCCGAATGCCAGGTCCAGCATGTCCTCCTCGTCTTCGGTCGGCTTTGCGAGCCGCTGGAACCAGGCGGGACTCCACGATGACATGGCAGGTCGAGCAGGCGAGCGAGCCTTCGCAGGCGCCCTCGATATCCACGCCGTGGCGGTGCGCGATCTCGAGCACCGACAGTCCCAGCGGGGCGTCCACCTCGCGGGGTGCGCCGTTGCGTTCGATGAAGGTCATCTTGGGCATCTCAGGCCTCGGCGTTGAAAGCGGGATTTAGGACAGCGGCAGCCAGCGCCTCGATGGCGTAATCCACATCGGCGGCGGAGGTAAAGCGTCCGAGGCCCAGACGCAAGGTCCGTGCCGCGGCAGCGTCCGTCAGCCCCAGTGCCCGCAGCACATAGCTCGGCTCGATCTCGGCCGAGCTGCAGGCGGAACCGGTGGAAACGCAGAGCTCCGGCACCGCCCGCATCAGGTCCAGCGCCGGGACGGGAAAGGTGATGTTCAGGTTGCCGGAAATCCGGTGCCGCAGCGACCCATTCACCCGCAGGTCCGGCATATGACGGCGCAGCCCGGCCAGCATTTGATCGCGCAATTCGGCCAGGCGAACGGCTTCCGCAGCCATCTCCAGGCGTGCCAGCCGGCAGGCTTCGCCCAAGCCGACCACCAGCGGCGTCGGCAGCGTGCCGGAGCGCAGCCCACGCTCCTGGCCACCACCGGAGAACAACGGCGCGAGCCGGACCCGCGGACGACGCCGGACGAACAGCGCGCCGACGCCTTTGGGGCCATACAGCTTGTGGCCGCTCAGGCTCAGCAGATCGATCCCCTGCACATCGACCGGGATCTTGCCGACCGCCTGCGCCGCGTCGGTGTGGAACAGCGCGCCGGCGTCCCGCGCGATCGCCGCCAGGCTGGCGATGTCCTGGATCACGCCGGTTTCATTGTTCACGGCCATGACGCTGACTAGCAGGGTCGGCTCGATCAGCGCTGCCCGCAGCACGTCGGGGTCCAGGCGGCCATCCGGCCCGACCGGCAGCACGATCGGCTCGAAACCGTCCTCGGCGGTGTCCGCCACGCTCTCCAGCACGCATTTATGCTCGGTCGCGACGGTCATCACCCGGCGGCGCGGATCGCCCATGCGCTGTGCATGCCGGGCGGCGCCCTTGATCGCGATGTTGTTGGCTTCCGTGGCGCCGGAGGTCAGCACGATCTCCCGCGGCTCCGCACCAATCAGGGTTGCGACTTCGGCGCGCGCGGCTTCCACAGCGGCCTCAGCGTCCCATCCCATCTGGTGCTCGGCGCTGTGCGGATTTCCGTAGCGTTCGGTGAACCAGGGCAGCATGAGCGCCAGCACCCGCGGGTCGCACGGCGTGGTGGCCTGGTTGTCGAGATAGATGGGGCGGTTTGGGCGCATGGCCGCGATATGGCGCTAGGCGGCCCGTTTCGCCAGCCGTGCGGCCATCGCGCTGTATGCGGCCTGGAACGCCCGCACGTCATCCCAGGTCGCGCTCCATGGCAGGCTGACCCGGATCGCCTGGCCAGCCAAAGCGCCGACGTGCATTGCTTCCAGCACATGGCTCTGCGCCACTTTGCCGCTGCTGCATGCAGCGCCCGCGGACACCGCAACGCCAGCGAGATCCAGCGCGATCACCTGGGTATCGGCGCGGACGCCGGGCAGCGCTAGGCAGCTTGTATTGTGCAGGCGGCTGCTCCCGCCGAGCACGATGGCGCCACAATGGACTGCGTGCGCTTCGGCGGCATCGCGCATGGGGCCTAGGTCAGGTCGATACACGTAGGCCGCCGCCGCGAAACCGGCGATCGAGGGCAGTGCCGGGGTTCCGCCACGCCGCCCCCGCTCTTGCCCGCCGCCGCGCACCAGTGGTGCGATCTCCTGCCCCCGTGCCAGCAGCAGCGCACCGGCGCCCTTCGGACCGCCTAGCTTATGCGATGACAGCGCCATGCTGTCGGCCCCAAGCGCTGCAAGATCGGTTTTGATCCGCCCGGCCGCCTGGACGGCATCGACGTGCAGCAGCGCGCCATGCCGGTGACAGAGCACTGCCGCGGCTGCAATCGGCTGCAGCGTGCCGGTCTCATTATTTGCGAGCATCAGGCAGACCAACGCTGGCGAGTCCGCGAGCATGCCGGCCAACGCGTCCAAATCGGCGACCCCGTCCGTATCCACCGGCAGGATCTCGGCGCCCAATGCGGCGGCGCGCACCGCATCGTGCTCGGTGGCGCCGATGATGATACGCCGTCCCGGCGACAGCCCGGCGATGGCCAGCGCATTGGCCTCGGTGCCCCCCGAGGTGAACACCACGCCCTCAGGGCTGGCGCCGAAGCACCGGGCAACCGCAGTCCGCGCGTCCTCCAGCACACGCCGCGCCGCGCGGCCGGCGATATGCAGCGAGGCTGGGTTGCCGGTCAAATCGAGGGCCGCCAGCGTCGCCGCCCGTGCCTCCGGCAGCAGCGGCTCCGTCGCGTTGGCGTCTAGGTAGGCCATCACTCGGCCGCGGTGGACCGGCTCATGGCGGTCACCCGGGCCTCGAGCGACAGCAGCTCGGCCCGCAGCGACTCGAGGTTGCGGACCAGCGGATCGAGCGTCTCTTCGCACGGCGTGCCGTAGGCGACAAAGATCGGCGCCGGGTTCTGCGGACGCAGATAGTCCCACTTCATCGGGTCGCGCTCGACGGGGCGCGCCGGGATGCCGACGACGGTGACGCCGGCCCCCACCGGCTGCACCACGACGGCGTTGGCGCCGACCCGTGCGCCGTCGCCGATCAGGATGTCGCCCAGTATTTTTGCCCCAGCGCCGACGATCACGTTGTTGCCGAGAGTCGGATGCCGCTTGCCGCGCAAGCTGCTGGTGCCGCCGAGCGTTACGCCATGATAGAGATAAACGTCATCGCCGACCTCCGCCGTCTCGCCGATCACGAGGCCCATGCCGTGATCGATGATCAGCCGACGGCCGATGCGCGCCGCGGGGTGGATTTCGATGCCGGTCAGGAAGCGGCCGAGATGCGCTGAGATGCGGGCTGGGAGATAGAATTGGCGGCGCCACAATCCATGCGAGAGCCGGTGCCAGATGACCGCGTGCAGACCCGGATAGCATAACAGCACCTCGATCCAGGACCGGGCGGCCGGATCACGCTCTCGATAGGCGCCGATGGCCTCACGCAGAAACATGAATGCCATGCGACAATTCCGTTATGTGTTTCGAGACTGCCCCGCTTATATAGGGTGCATCCATGGTTTAACGCCTCCAGCCGATAGAGAATTCTGGAGGCAGCGTTAATCCGAGCTAGGCTGTTTGCAGGGCGAGGTCAACTTGCCTGGCTGGCGGTCAATAGGAAATGTTCATTGGAAGCGGTCGGAGCGACGCCTGGGCACCACCCGGCATGGCCCGCCGCGGCAGCGACCGACGGCCCGGCTTGGCTGCGGAGAGAAGGAAGTCTGGACACCATGCCTGAGGTAATGTTCGCCGGCCCCGATGGCCGTCTTGAGGGACGCTACCACCATTCTAAGGAGACCGGCGCCCCGCTGGCGCTCATCCTGCACCCGCACCCGATGCATGGGGGCACGATGAACAACCGTATTTCGTACACCATGTATCAATCTTTTCAGAAGCTTGGCTTTTCGGTCATGCGGTTCAACTTCCGCGGTGTCGGCCGGAGCCAGGGCAAGTACGACGGCGGCTTCGGCGAGATCAGCGATGCTGCCGCGGCGCTCGATTGGATGCAGATGGTCAACCCGAACTCGGCCGGGCTGTGGATCAGCGGCTACTCTTTCGGCGCCTTCGTCGGCATGCAGCTTTTGATGCGCCGTCCGGAGATTTCGGGTTGGGTCAGCGTCGCGCCGCCGGCCAATCACTATGATTTCGGCTTCCTGGCCCCCTGCCCCTGCGGCGGATTGCTGCTGCACGGCGATAATGACGAACTGGTGCCGGAGCCCGCGGTGCGGAAGCTGGTAGATAAGCTGAACACGCAGAAGAATGTTCAGGTTGACTATCGCGTCTATGCGGGTGCCGACCACGTGTTCGCCACCCACGCGGAACAGGTCGGCCTGGCGATCGAGGAGCATGTGGGCCAGATTCTGGCCCGCAAGGCGCTGGCGCTCGCAGCCGATTAAATGCTTTCACAATAAGAAAGCCAGCCCTCAATCCTCTCGCGCAAATGGGGATTGGGGGCAAAACGGGCATTAATCTCTCGCTTTAGGCTATCGGCGCGTCTTTGCGCAGAACCGCCGCGGGGTCGCCACGCAGCACCTGGTAGGTGGTCTCCCCGGCGACGCGGTGAAATTCTATATCGAAGACACACTCGCCCACCCGCAAATCGCGAAGCGTCAAATCCGGCAGCCATTCAGGCAGTAGTGGATCAATGCGCAGCAAGCCCGCAGGCGCGTCGGGTTCCAACCCAAGCATTGCCTGCACCAGTGCGAACACCGACCCCGCTGCCCAGGCCTGCGGCACGTTGGCGCCCAGGTATTGCACCGGGAAGTTCGTCGCGTCCCGCTGCACGCCAGAATACAGCTCCGGAAGCTGACGCTGGGTGAAGAAGCCGGCAGCGCGGTTAATGTCCTCCGCCACGGCATTGGCCTCCGCATGAAAGCCATACCGCTTAAACCCCAAGGCGATCAGGCTGTTGTCATGCGGCCAAACCGAGCCGTTCTGGTAGGAATATGGGTTGTACGATGGGTTTTCCGACGTCAGCGTGCGTATCCCCCAGCCGCTCCACATGTCGGCCTGCATAAGCCGGGCGACGACCCGGCCGGCGCGCTCGGGCGGCACGATGCCCGACCACAGCAGGTGCCCGGCGTTGGAGGCCACCGTCCAGACTGGACGTTTGTTGCCGTCGAGGCAGAAGGCGTAGCAGCCGCCGGCCTCGTTCCAGAACACCTCGTTGAAACGCGCGAACAGCGCGTCCGCCTTGGCGGTCAGCGCCGCCGCCCGGCTGGCGTCGCCGAGCGCCTCATAGACCTCCGCCATGCCGCGCCAGGCCGCATAGACGTAGCCCTGCAGCTCGCACAGCGCCTTTGGCCCGCGCACCAGGCTGCCGTCCAGGTTCACCACCGCCTCGCCGGAGTCCTTCCAGCCGACATTTTCATAGCCCTGGCCGGACCGGGTGCCATATTCCTGGAAGCCGTCACGGTCGCGGTCGCCATAGTCGTCGATCCAGGACAGGCATCCTTCTGCGGTCGCGATATGCCGGCGCACCAGGTCCAGGTCGCCGGTCGCACGCCATGCCGCGTGCAGCGTGACCAGATACAGCGGCGTCGCGTCCGCGGTGCCGTAATACGGCGTGTGCGGGATCAGCCGCAGCGCCGCCAACTCGCCTTGGCGCAGCTCATGCAGGATCTTGCCGGGTTCGGCGTCGCGGTAATCGTCGAGCGTGGTGGCCTGCCACTCCCCCAAAATTTCAAGCGCCGCACGGGCAAATTCCGTGTCCAGGATCATGGTCTGCAACGCGACGATGAGCGTATCCCGGCCAAACAGCGCCACGAACCACGGCAGTCCCGCCGCGGTGATGAACGCGGTGCCGCCATTGCCCGGCACCGGCAGCCGGAGTGCCGCAATATCCTCCACCGCCTGGTCAAACAGCCGCTCGAAGGCGTGGACGCTGCTATGGAGCTTGAGGATGCCAGCCTGCCAGCCCAAAAGCGCCTGCGCCTGCGGGCTGCCTGTGTTCAACAGGCACTCGGACGGCGCTGGGAACACACGGCTGCCGTCGGTCAGTTCATAGAGCAGCGACCCGATGCCGGTTTGGCCGGGCTGCAGCTCAACGGCGAAGCTGATGCGGCCATTGGCATAGACCGCCGGTGTGTTGCCCTGCGCCGAGATCACGACCCGGCGGAAGAACTCGCCATTCCGGTAGCCAATGGACAGCGTCTGCGCTTCGTCCGACCAAGTGCTGCTGATCCGGCCACGCCGTACGATGCGGCCCTTCTTTACCTCGAAGATGTCGGCGAAGTCGCTGCGGACCACGATCTCTAGATTGAACCGTACGGCCGCACGGCCGAAGTTGGTGATCTCATAGCTCTCATGCATGCCGCCATCGATCATGCGGCTGAGCACGAGGCTGAGCGTCCGGGCGGGGATGTCGCCGCTTTCACTGGGAAAGCCGCGGTTGGTCAGAAAGATGCGGGCGGCGTAATAGCTAGGCGCACCGCTGTTGACCAGCTCCCAAGTCTCACCATTGGCATACAACGCATAGGCGCTAATCAGGCGAGTGTCGTAGAAATACAGGCCCTTATCAGTCGGCCACAGGATTTGGCCGTCTGGTTCGGAGATCAGGACGGTGTGTCCCTGGTGGATCGCAAGCTGGGCCGGACCAACCTTGATCTCCAGGGGCACGGAACGGTTAAGCCGGCTGGAATGTCAGCGAGACGCCGTTCATGCAGTAGCGCAAACCGGTGGGCGCCGGGCCGTCGAGGAACACGTGGCCGAGATGGCTACCGCAGTTGCTGCAATGCACCTCGGTGCGGACCATGCCCCAGGCGCGGTCCTGGGTCGTGGCGACCGCGTCGCGCGTGATCGGCTGAAAGAAGCTGGGCCAGCCGGTGCCGCTCTCGAACTTCGCGTCCGTCTTGAACAGCGCCTGGCCGCAGCCGGCGCATTCATACGTGCCGTCGCGCTTCTCGGCATTCAACGGGCTGGTGCAGGCGCGTTCGGTGCCATGGCCGCGCATTACCTTGAACTGCTCGGGCGTGAGCATCGCCTGCCACTCGGCGTCGGTGCGGGTGAAGGCATACGGCTCGGCCGGCTTGGTCTTGGCAGCAAATAGGGACATTGTGACCTCCTCAGATCAATGACTGCGATATGGGGAGCGACTGGCGCTACAGAAAGCCCGTCGAGAACCAGGGCACCGCGGCCACCAAAATGAGGCCGGCAATCAGCGCGCCCATATAGGGCCAGATCCGCCGCATCGCCGCGTCCGGGCTGACGCGCCCGATGGCGCAGGCGGCGTAGTAGCCGACCCCGAACGGCGGCGCGAACAGCCCCACCCCCATGGCGAGCACCACGACCATCGCATAATGCACGTCGTTGATCCCGAGGCTCCGGGCGATCGGGAACAGCAAGGGGCCGAACAGCACGATGGCCGGGATGCCTTCAAGAATGCTTCCGAGGATCACGAACGCCGCGACGCTGATGGCCATAAAGCCCTGCGCACCGCCGGGCACGCTGCCCATGGTCTGCGCGAGCGACCTGGAAAAGCCGGACTGGGTCAGCGCCCAGGCCATGCCGGTCGCGGTGCCGATGATGAACAGGATCGCGCCCGAGAGGCAGGCGGTCTCGACCAGCATGGGATAGAGCCGGCCCCAGTCGAATTTCCGGTATATCAGAAGTCCTGCCGCGACCGAGTAGGCGATGCCGATGGTGCTGACCTCGGTCGCCGTCGCCACGCCCTGGACCACCGCGGCGCGGATCAGGAATGGCAGCACCAACGCCGGCAGCGAGATCAGCAACGCGCGCCCGACCTCGTTTTTGCTGGCTCGGCGCACACCCGACACGTCCTCATCGCGCGACCGCCACCAGGCGACCGCCGCCAGCGCCGCCGCCAGCACCAGCGCCGGCACCAGCCCGCCGGTGAACAGCCCGGCGATGCTGACCCCGGTCACCGACCCGATGGTGATCAGCACGAGCGACGGCGGAATCGTCTCGCTCATGGCGCCGGACGCCGACAGCAGGGAGACCAGCTCGCCCTCATTCGAGCCGCGCTTTTTCATCTCCGGGAACAGCACCGGCGCCACCGCCGCCATGTCGGCCGCCTTGCTGCCCGAAATGCCGCTGACCAGGTACATCGCGCCCAGCAGCACGTAGCTCAGCCCGCCCCGCACGTGCCCGAGCAGGCTCGCGAGGAAGTTGACCATCGCCAGTGCCATCCCGGTCATCTCGATCAGCAGGCCCAGGAACACGAACAGCGGCACGGCCAGCAGAATGAGCGCGCTCATGCCCTCATCCATACGGGACACGACGACGGTGAGCGGAGTGCTCGTGGTGGTGGCGAGATAAGCGAGCGTCGCGAGGCCGAAGCTGAAGCCGATCGGCACCCCCAGCAGGACGCCGGCGCCGAGCAGGACCACGAAGAACAGCACGAGGTTCCAGTTGCCGATGCTGTGCAAGGCCGGGCCGAGCAAAACAAGCGCCACCCCGAGCGCCAGCAGCGCGCCGCCTACGGCAAGCAGGTCGGTCAACCGGCCACGCAGCAGATGAATGGCGCAGGACGCCAGCATCAGCGCCACGCCCACCGGGATCGCCCCGGCGCGGATCATATTCGACCAACCCAGGGCCGGCGTCTCGATGAACCACTCGTCCTGCGCATACTCGGCCGCGTGCGGCAGGATCAGCGCCAGGAACAAGGCCGCCGCGCCGACCGCCAGCGTCTCCGCCCGGGCACGCCATAGCGGCGGACGGGAGGTGATGATGGCGGTCAGGCGCATGTGCTGGCTGCGCTGCAGCGCGATGACGCTGCCCAGCATCGCGAGCCACAGGAACAGGATGCTCGCGAGCTCGTCCGTCCAGACGATCGGGCGGTGCAGCACGAAGCGCGCCACCACGCCGAGGGACAGCACGCCGATTTCGGCCAGCACCAGCAGCGCGGCTGCTGCCTCAACGCCATGGCGCAGCACGCGCTCGATCAGGCCAAAGCCGGTCCGGACCGGGATGAACTCGGCCGCGACGCTCACGACAGGCCCCCGACGGCATCCTCCAGGATACGCCACGCCGCGTCGCCGTACTTGCCGCGCCACTCGGTGTAGAAGCCGTTCTTCGTCAGCGTCTCGCGGAAAGGCGCCGGATCGACGTCGTTGAAGGCGAGTCCGGCGCCGGACAGCTTGCCGCGCAGCTCCGAGTTGAGCTTGGCGATATCCGTCCGCTGGTCCAGCGCCGACTTGTTCAGCTCGCGCGCTACGATCTCCTGCGCGTCCTTCGGCAGCCGCTCGAAGCTGCGGCGGTTGGCCAGGAGCCAGAAGCCGTCCCACATGTGGTTGGTCATCGTGCAGAACTTCTGCACCTCGTAGATCTTGGCGCTTTCGATCAGCGCCAGCGGGTTCTCCTGCCCATCGACGATTTTGGTCTGCAGCGCCGAATAGACCTCGCTGAAGTTGATGCTGGCCGGTGAGGCGCCCATCGCGGTGAACATGCTGGTCCATAGCGGGCTCACCGGCACCCGCAGCTTCAGGCCGCGGAAATCCTCGGGTGAACGGATCGGCTTTGTGCTGGTCGTGGTCTGCCGGTAGCCGTTGTCCCAGATTCGGTCCATGGCAATAAGATTGCGCTTGGCGATCTCGCTCCGGACATACTCGCCGAGCTTGCCGTCCATGGTGCGCCAGACCTGGTCGTAATCCTTGAAGGCGAAACCGATGCCATTAATGCTGGCTGCCGGCACCAGGGTGGACAGGATCAGGCCGGACAGCGTGAAGAGATCAATGGCGCCAGAGCGGAGCTGGCTCAGCATGTCGGTGTCGGAGCCGAGCTGGTTGTTCGGGAAGATCTGGATTTCGACCCGGCCGCCAGTGGCCTCCAAGATGCGCGCCACGGCCTCGTTGCCGCGCAGGTTCAAGGGGTGCGTGACCGGCGCATTATTTGCCAGCTTGTAGGTGAACTCGGCGGCGCCAGCCGGACGCGTGCGTATCGCAAATAGCGGCAGCGCTGCGGCGCTGGCAACCAGGCTGCGGCGACTGATGGGCGGCATAGGCGCGTCCTCCACTATTTTTTCTCGTTAACATGGCCGTACTGCAATTATGGTCCGAAAGAAAGACCCGCTTGCAACCGGCGCCGATCCGACCGAAATTCCGGTGCAAATTGGAGATTGCCATGACCGCATGCATCGTTGGCTGGGCGCATACCCCGTTCGGCAAGCTCGAGGAGCCGGATGTTGAGGCCCTGATCGCCCGCGTCGCCGGCAGCGCCATCGCGGATGCGGGGATCGAGCCCGCGGAGATCGACGGCGTGTTCGTCGGCCTGTTCAACAACGGCTTTTCCCGCCAGGACTTCCCGAGCTCGCTGCCGATGCAGGACATTGAGGCGCTGCGCTTCAAGCCCGCCACTCGTTATGAGAATGCCTGCGCCTCGGGTTCGGCCGCCATCCACGGCGCACGCGACTTCCTGGCCGCTGGGCGGGGCCGGTTCGCGCTGGTGATCGGGGCGGAGAAGATGACGGCGACGCCGGGTCCGCAGGTCGGCGACAACCTGTTGGGCGCGAGCTACCGGCGCGAGGAGGGCGACATTCCTGCGGGCTTCGCCGGGGTGTTCGGCCGCATCGCCGAGCGCTATTTCCAGCGCTATGGCGATCAGTCGGACGCGCTGGCCGCGATCGCCGCCAAAAACCATCGCAACGGCGTGGACAACCCGTATGCGCAGATGCGGAAGGATCTGGGCTACGCGTTCTGCCGCAGCGTCAGCGAGAAAAATCCCTACGTTGCACAGCCGCTGAAGCGCACCGACTGCTCGCTGGTCAGCGACGGCGCGGCGGCGCTGATCTTGACGGACGAGGATACCGCGCGGGGTATGATGCAGTCGGGGGGCAAGGCCGTGCGCTTCCGTGCGGCGGTGCACGTGAACGACTTCCTGCCGCTGTCCCGCCGCGACCCCACCCGGTTCGACGGCGCGGCGCTCGCTTGGCATCAGGCATTGGACCAGGCCGGGCTGACCCTGCAGGACCTGTCATTCGCCGAGGTGCATGACTGCTTCACCATCGCCGAACTGCTGGCCTATGAGGCGATGGGGCTGGCGGAGCCCGGCCAGGGCGCCCGCGTGGTGCTGGACGGCACGACGGGACCGGATGGGCGGCTGCCGATCAATCGCAGCGGCGGGCTGAAAGCCAAGGGCCATCCCGTGGGCGCGACCGGCGTCTCGATGCACGCCATTGCGGCGATGCAGCTGACCGGGCAGGCCGGCGCCATGCAGCTGCCGCGCGCAGACATCGCCGGGGTGTTCAACATGGGCGGCGCCGGCGTTGCGAACTATGTCAGCATCCTGGAGCCGCTGGCCTAGAGATACTGCGCGAGGGTCAGGCTTTTGACCCCGGCGATCAGCCGGTAGGATGCCTGGAGCTGCGTCTGCAGCAGGGATACCCGGGTCAGCGTTGCGGCGAGGTCCACGTTCTCCGCGCCGTCGATCTGGGTATTCAGGGCGATCACCGTCTCGCCCAGTTGGCTGCGGCGCGCGGCCAGGCTGGACTGCACGTCGCCCAGCGCCCCAGCCTCGACCGCGATTGCACCCACCGCGCTGCCCAGCCGCGCATGCGTGTCGGCCGCCAGCGCCTGCAGATCTGGCCCTGCGGTGGCGGTGGTGAGCGTCGCCAGCGCGCGCAGGATGTCCCGCACGTAGGATCCGGTGGTCGGCGCCGCGGAAGCGGTCAGGGTGTTGCGGTTCGCCAGCAATCCGACCTGCACTCGCTGTCCCTCGCCCACCTCGATCGCCGGCGGCGCGGTGCCGAGCGTCGCCGAGAACGGCGCCGTCGCCGTGTCGCTCGCCAGCACCGCCGCACCGACCACGGCGGCCGAGGTGTTGGGCAGCGGCGGGTTGGCCGTGTCCTGCCCGGCAAACACGTAGGTGTCGCCGTATTTGCTGTTCAGCAACTGGCCGACCTGCTCCAGCGCCACCTTGGCCGACGCCGCGATGCTGTCGGCCTCCGACGGAATGAGCCCGTTCAGCGCGCCCGACTTGGCGTAGAAGCTGGCGGCGATCGCGCTGATGCTGCTGAGCGCCGACTGCGTCACGCCGAGGCGCCCGCTGGCGCCGTCGATGTTGGCCTGCCAGGCCGCCGCGTGCGTGACCTGGGGCCGCAGGTCGAGCGAGGTTTTCGCCCCAACGCCCAACCCAGAATAAGTCTCGGCGATGCGGCCCGTAGAAGACTGCGTCGTCGCGGTGTCGAGCTGCCGGCGCACCGAAGCGCTGTTATCGGCCAGGCGTGCAAGCAGTGCGCCGTCGCTCGGCGTGGTGATCGTGCCCGACATATTTACCTCACTGAATCCAGCAGTTGCGTCCACATCGCCTGCGCCGCCGTGATGACCTTGGCGTTCGCGGCATAGGCGTTCTGCAGGCGGACCAAGTCCGCCGTCTCGGTATCGAGCGACACGCCGGTCCCGGCTGCGAGCTTTTTGTCCAGCGACGCCTGCACCGCCTGCCCGGTCGCCAATTGCCCGGACGCATCCGCCGCCAACAACGCATTTTGGCTGACCAGCGCCGACGCCGTCACGACGAGGCTCCCGGGAGCGCTGCCGAGCACCCGGTCCAGCACGCGATCGATGAAAGTCGTGGCGCCGGCCGCGCCTGCCGGGCCAGCGCCGTCGCGCAGCATTGCGGGTGCCGCGACCACCGCCGCGTTCACCCGCACGTTTTGCGCAAATCCTGCCGTGGGCAGCGCCGGCACGGTGCCGGCAGGACCGGTGAACAGGGTCAATCCCTGCAGGTCGAACCGTGCCGCCAAAGACTGCGCGAACTGGTCCAGCCCGGCTTGCAGGTCGGGGAGCGTGCCATCCCGCAGCGCGAGGTTCGCGCCGATCCGGCCGCCGAACGGCTGGCCGATGACGGGCACGCCGTCCAGGCTCAATCGCGGCACGGCTCCCGCGGGGGTGTCGGGCGCGAGCGTCGCCGAGCCGAGCGCGAAGGGTCCGGTCGCGCTGCGCAACGGCAGCACCAGCCCGCCGGCCAGGGCCAGTGCGTCCCCGTTCGCCTGACGCAGCACCTTGGCGCCCGTCAGGTCGGACAGTACACGGATGCTGCGGTCGCGTTGATCTTCGAGGTCCGCCGTGCTCTCGCCGCGCGCCGTCGCCGCGATGATCCGGTCGGACAGGCTGCCGATATCGTGCAGCGCCCCGTTCGCGGCGCCGACATCGGCCACCGCCGCATCCTGCGCCGACTGCCGTGCGCCCGAAATCGCCTGGCCGAGCGCGTTGATCCCACGGGCCAGCGCGTCCGCCCCATTCACCACCACGCGCTGCTGCGCTGCGTTCGCTGGATCAGCCTGCAGCCGCGTGAAGCCGTCCCGCAGCGACCCCAATAGGCCCGGCAGGTCAAACCCGCTGCCGGGAACTCCGGACGCCGCGTCGATCGAGGCCAGCGCGGCGGACCGGGTCTGCTGACCCACCACGGTCGCCGACGCTCCGAGCGCGTCAGCCTGCAGCCGCTCGTCCAGGCTGCGCGCGGCGACGCCGGTGCGCACGCCCATTCCCTGCCCGGCCGCCGTGACACTATCCACGGCCACCGTCTCGCGCACATAGCCGGCCGTCCCGGCATTCGCCACGTTCTGCGACACCGTGGCGATGCGCTGGCTGATGCTGTCGAGGCCGGACGAGGCCGAGTTAAGGACGCTGGAAAGGGTCATGGGAGCGACCTAATGCCTAGCGCTTCATGTCGAGCGTCTGCTGCAGCAGCTCGTCCGCCGTCGTCACCATCTTGGTATTGGCGGAGTAGGCGCGCTGGGCGACGATCAGCTTGGTGAATTCCTTGGCGATATCGACATTGCTGCTCTCCACCGCGCTGACCACCAGGCTGCCCGCGCCGTTGCTGCCGGCGGCGATCGTCTGCGGCGCCCCGCTTTCGCGCGTCGCGGTGAAGGCCTGCCCGTCCTCCCGCCGCAGCGCGTCCGCATTGGCGAAGGTCGTAAGCGGCACGCGGGCGACCGTGCGGGACTGGCCGTTGTCGAAATTCACCACCACATCGCCGTTCGACCGCGTTTGCACATTGCTGAAATTACCCGCCGCCACGCCGTCCCGCGTCAGGGATTTGAGGCTGTAGCTCGATCCCGCGAACTGCGTCAGCCCGTTCGCCTGGCCGAAGGTGCCTAGGTTCAGCGCGATGTTCTGCGGGCCCGAGCCGAAGTTGGCCGAAAGGCTGAGCGTCGCTGGCGTCCCCGCGGTAAAGGCGCTGCCGGTGACCCCGCCGCTGACCGCCGTGACGCTGCCGACGGTCCCTTGTGGCGCCAGCGGGCTGCCGGCCGCACCGAAATTGACCCCAGCCACCCCAAGCGGCGCCGCAGCACCTGGCTGGGAGATCGAGACCTGCCAGGCGTTCGGCGTCCCCGCCACCGGAGTCCAAGAAAGCTGCAGCGGATGGGTCTGGCCCAGCGCGTCATAGACCTGCACCTGCGAGGTGATCGGCGTCGCCGGATCGGGCGTGGCCGGCAGATTGGCGGACAGCGTGACCTCGGAGGTCGGCACCGGGCTGAAGCCTGCCTGGTTGATCTGAATGGGTTTCAGCGCCGTCTGGTCCACCACGCCCTTGGCGTCCGCAGGCCATCCGTTCAGGAAATGGCCGGAGCTGTTGACCAGGTAGCTGTCCTTGTTCAACGCGAAGTCCCCGGCGCGGGTGTATTCCGTCTGTCCCTTGAACACCGGCACGCCCTTCGCCTCGCCGATCTGGCTGCTGACGGTGAAGAACCCTTGTCCGGCGATGGCGAGATCGAGCGGCTTGTCGGTCTGCGTGACGGTGCCCTGCACGGTGTTCACGTAGTCCGGCCGGGCGACGACCGCGCCGGACTGGTTCAGCGTCGCGCTGCTCGTTGTAAGATAGTCCTCAAAGCTGGTGTCCACCCGCTTGTAGCCGACGGTCTGGCTGTTGGCGACGTTGTCGCCGATATTGCTGAATGCGGCCGACTGGGCAGTCAGGCCGCTGATCGCGGTGTTCATGGCGCCGAACAGCGACATTTGCAGTGCTCCTATGGGTTAGCGCTCGGCGGGGCCAAGCGGTGTGTTGCCAGGAGACATGGCAGGAACCGTGCCAGGCCCGGACATGAGCAATCGCGGGCTATTCCGGCGCGATGCACCGTGCAAAACCGGTCAGCCCGGCACAATCGGATCGGCACGGAATGCCGGGTGCGGCCCGCGGCGGCCCAGAAACAGCCACCGAACGGCTGGCCCGAGTCTTGCGGAGGGTCGTGTCATGCAGCCCTCGACCGAAACCATCCAGACGCCGCCTACCCAACCCCGCCCAACGCGCGGTGGCACGCCGACGCCGCCGTCGCGGGGCGCGCCGGATCGTTTTGGCAATGCCCTCACTCAGGCGCTGGTCCCGTCAGTGCCAGCCGCGACGGTCAAGCCGGCAGAGACCACTCCGGCCGTGCCGGTCTCGGTCACGCTGCCGATCGAGGTGGCTTCGACCCTGCCGTCGATGCTGCTTCCAACAAAAGCTGCCGTGGCTGTCGCCGCGGACAAACCTATCACCATGGCCGTCGCCGCGGACAAACCTATTAAGGACGAGCCGGCGTCCCCTGTGGCTGGGCCCAAGCAGGACGAGCCGTCCATAGAGGCCGGCAAGACGTTGAACGTCGCCCAGCCGCTTCCGCAGGCGCAGCCTGGGTTGCCCGCGCCGTTTCAGGCTTTACCAGCAGCGCCATCAACGATCGGCACGCCGCCCGGCGTCACCGAAAGCCTAGCACCCGCGGCACCGGACGCTCCGCCGCCAATCGCCATCGGCAGCGTTGATTGCCAGCCGCCCGCCGTCCCTGTTGCGATCACGGCCCAGCCGGCCACGCAGCCCTTGCCGGCGTCCATTCCGCCAGCTCACGCCGCATCGTTGTCCGGAGCCGGTGCAACGGCCGGCCAGACCGTCCCGGGCCAACCCGCTGCCGCCCTATCGGAGGACAAGCCCCTAGCCGACCTGCTCAGCATCGCAGCCGACCCTGTGGCGGCGTCGCCAGTCGCCCAGCCGTCGCCGTTGACCGCGGCGCCCCCGGCGAACGCTCCGCCGCATCATGCGAGCGTCCCGCCAGCGGTCGCGTCCCGCCCATCGATGCCTGGCGAGCCGCCCGCATCGGTCGCGAGCCAGGTCGGCCCCGCCTTGGCGAGCTTCGCCGCGAGTGCTGCCCATTCCGGCGCGCCGCAGAACATGGTCATCCGGCTCGATCCCATGGAGCTGGGCCGCGTGCAGGTCCGTATCGAGCGCTCGCCGGACGGTTCCGCCCGGGTGGATCTGGTCGTCGAACGGCCGGATACGCTGCTGCTGCTGTTGCGTGACCAGCCGCATCTCCACCGTGCGCTCGACCTCGCCGGGGTGCCGTCCGCCGACCGCACCCTGCAGTTCCACTTGACGCCACCTGGCGCCCCCACGCCCAGCGCCATGACGCCGCAGTCCAGCGCCGAGCATGGGCCGGGACAGCAGCGCCCGGGACCGCAGCGGTCCAATCGCCCGCCCCATAGCGGCACCGTGTTCACCCTAGATGATCCCATCACTCGGCCATTGGCCTCGCGCCGACCCGGCGTTGACATCACAGCTTGAAAGGACACCGGCCATGACCTCCCTCCTGAGCACTCCCGCCAATATCGCTGCGCCCAGTGCCGCGGCCGGGGCCGCAACCGCCGTCCAGGGCAGCGCCCAAGGCAAGCTCACCAACAACTACAACGACTTCCTGAAACTGCTGATGACGCAGTTGAAGAACCAGGACCCGACCAGCCCGATGGACACCAACCAGTTCACCAGCCAACTGGTCCAATATTCCAGTGTCGAGCAGCAGATCGCCACGAACACGAGCCTGACGCAGCTTATCCAGCTCACCCAGGGCGGGGAGGTGCTGCAGTCCTCGTCACTGGTCGGCAAGCCGGTCACCGTGACGTCCGACCGAATCGCCCTGCAGAATGGCAAGGGCGCCCTGCAGTTCGATACGCCAACCGCTCAATCAGTCAGCATCGGCGTCTATTCGGATGCGGGCGTAAAGCTTCGGGATGCTGTAATCAGCAGCCAGCCGGGCCACAACGCCTGGTCTTGGGACGGGAAGGACAGCCAGGGCAGCGTCGTGCCGGACGGGGCGTATCGCGCCATCGTCTCCGGCCAGTCGGGGGGCGTGGCTCAGGAGCTGCCGTTCACCGTCAGCGGCACGGCTACGGGTGTGCAGAAGACCGGCAACGCGCTGCAGGTGGAGCTTGGCGCATTGAAGGTTGAGCTGTCGGCGGTGCAATCCTTGGCGCCCTAACCAAACTTATCAACCAGACCGGCAATTTATGCCGAGTTATTAACCTTTTTGTAAGCCATTGGGCGTATAGAGCGTCCATGGCACCCTGGCAAAACCGACATGGGCAAGGCGGACGAGCGCGATGACCGCGCTGCTGGCAAGCCTTCGCTCGCTCGGCGCCCTGAAACTTGGGGCGATGGCGGCGGTGATGCTGGTTTCGTTCGGTCTGCTGGGCTTCCTGATGCTGCGTGGCGGCGAGGGCCCGATGGCGCTGCTGTATGCCGATCTCGAATTGCGGGAGGCCGGTCAGATCGTCGATCAGCTCGACCGCGCCCGCATCCCGCACCAGCTTGACGCCGGCGGCACCCGCGTCCTTGTGCCGACCGACCAGGTCGCCCGCGCCCGGCTGCTGCTGGCGAAGGAGGGCCTGCCCTCCGGCGGCTCCATCGGCTACGAAATCTTCGACCGCAGCGACAACCTGACCGCCAGCGGCTTCCAGCAGGCCATCAACCAGACGCGCGCGATGGAGGGGGAGCTGTCCCGCACCATCCGCATGCTGCAGGGCATCAAGGCAGCGCGGGTGCACCTGGTGCTGCCGAAGCGTGAGCCGTTCGCCCGGGACCGGCAGGAGGCGCAGGCGAGCGTCGTATTGACGATGGCAGGCGCGGCCCGGTTGGACCGTGAGGGCACGCAGGCGGTGCTGAACGTGGTAGCGGCCGCCGTGCCGGGCCTGCGTCCGCAGAATATCGCCATCGTGGACAGCCGCGGCAACCTGCTGGCCCGGGCCGGACAGCCGACCGGTGCGGCCGGCGCCGCCCAGTCCGCCGACGACGTGAAGCATGCAACCGAGCTGCGCCTGTCGCACGCCATCGAGGAGATGCTGGAGCGCACGCTGGGCCCCGGCCGGGTCCGGGCGGAGGCGGCGATCGACATGGATTTCGACCAAATTCGGGAAACCCAGGAGCGCTATGACCCTGACGGCCAGGTGGTGCGCAGCCAGCAGAGCACGAACGGCAGCACCCGCACGACCGAGGCTGCCGCGACGGTCTCGGTGCAGAATAACCTGCCGAATGCCGACGCCGGCGCCAACCCAGCGGGTTCGCAGGAACAAAAACAGGAAGAGACGACCAACTACGAGATCGGCAAGACCGTCCGTACCCTGGTACGCGAACAGCCGCAGCTGCGCCGGATCAGCCTCGCCGTGATGGTGGACGGCGCGGCGGTGCGTGGGCCCGACGGCGCGCTGACCTACGTCGAGCGCACCCCGGACGAGCTGGCGCGTATCGCGACCCTGGTGCGCAGCGCGATCGGCTTCAACGAGCAACGCGGCGACCGCGTGGACGTCGTGAACATGCGCTTCGTCGCCGAGAATGACGGGCAGGACGCGGCGGTGCCGACCAGCTGGGCGCATTTTGAGAAATCCGAGATCATGCGGATGGGCGAAACCGGGTTTCTGGCCGTCGTGGCGCTGCTGACGCTGCTGTTCGTGCTGCGGCCCATGGTGCTGCGGCTGACCGTGCCGCCGCAGCCTGCCCTGGCCGCCCTTGCGCTCCCGGGCAGCCCCGCCACGCTCGGCACACTCGGGCCGCCCATGCCAGAGGAGGTCGTGCAGCTCGCCAACGTCGAGGGCACGATGCGCGTCGCCTCGATCCGCCGGGTTTCGGAGCTGGTGGACAGCCATCCGGACGAGAGCCTGGCGATGCTGCGCAGTTGGATCAGCCCGGAGGACAACTAGATGGCCGCGATCACCGCGCTGCGCGATATCACTGGGCGGCAGAAAGCAGCAATCCTGATGCTCGCCTTGGGAGAGGACCAGAGCACCAAGCTGCTGAGCGCCCTGCACCCGGACGAGATCAAGGACGTCTCGACGGCGATGGCGCAGCTGGGCGGCGTGAATGCCAGCGTGGTCGAGGAGCTTTGCGCCGAGTTCGCCAGGACCATCGGCCAGCAGGGCTCCCTGAACGGCAGCATGGCGAGCACGGAGCGGCTGCTGCAGCGCGCCCTGCCGCCAGACCGTGCGGCGCAAATCATGGAAGAAATCCGCGGTCCGGCCGGTCGGACCATGTGGGACAAGCTGGGCAACGTGAACGAGGAGGTCCTAGCCAATTATTTGAAGAATGAATACCCGCAGACCGTCGCCGTCGTGCTGTCCAAGGTGAAAGCCGACCATGCCGGCCGCGTACTCACCCTGCTGCCGGACAGCTTCGCCATTGAGGTTATCATGCGTATGCTGCGGATGGAGAGCGTGCAGCGGGATGTGCTGGACGGCGTCGAGCAGACGCTGCGACTTGAGTTCATGCCAAACCTCGCGAGCGCCAACCAGCGCGATAGCCATGCGATGATGGCCGATATCTTCAACAGCCTCGATCGCCAGAGCGAGGCGCGGTTCGTGACAGCACTCGAGGAGCGCAACCGGGAGGCGGCGGACCGGATCAAGGCGCTGATGTTCACCTTCGACGACCTGCAGCGCCTGACGTCGGCCAATGTGCAGACCCTGCTGCGCTCGGTCGAGAAGGATAAGCTGCCATTGGCGCTGAAGGGTGCGTCGGACAAGCTGCGCGAGCTGTTCTTCAACAACCTGTCGGAGCGCGCCGGCAAGATGCTGCGCGAGGACATGGAGCTGCTGGGTCCGGTGAAACTGCGCGACGTGGACGACGCGCAAGCGGCGATCGTCGCCATGGCCAAGGACCTGGCGTCGCAGGGCGTGATCGAGATCAGCGAAGGCAAGAACGACGAGATGGTGGCCTGATGATGGACGGTGCGGCCTCCCGCTTCGTCGGCATCTTATATGCCGAGGATTTCGACGACTCGGATGCGTCGCCCATGCCGGAGCCATCGGCCGCACCGCCCAGCTTTACCTTGACCGACCTTGAGGCCGCCCAGCAGATCGCGCGTGCCAACGCGGTTCAGGCCGCCCGGGCCGAGTGGGAGGCCTCAGCCCTGCATGATCGCACGCGGTCGCTGGCGGCGATTGCCGCCGCCGTGGCCGAAGCACGGCAAGAGGCGCGCACCCTGACCGAAACCGTGGCGGACGGCGCGGCTCGCACGATCCTGTCCATGGTGGCCGGCGTGCTGCCGGACCTTTGCGTGCAGCATGGCGGCGCCGAGGTGCGGGCGCTGCTGCGGCATCTGCTGCCGACACTCGCCCAGCAGCCGCGCATCAACGTCCGTGTTGGCCAGGCCGTTCTGGACGGGGTGCGCGCGGACCTGGCGCTGCTGGACGAGGATTTGGTGGCGGCCATCGCATTGACCGCCGCCCCGCTCGCGCCCGGCGATACCCGCGTAACCTGGACCGATGGATCAATGGTCCGCGACCAGGCTGCCATCCGTACCGCCATCACGGCCGCTCTGACCGAGCTCGGCCTGCTGGAACCTATTGCTGCCCGAACCAACCAAAGGAGCATGGCCCATGCCGAATAGAATGGAATTGTCGGACCTCGCCGAATCTGGCCTGCCCGAACCCGCGCCTGCCCGCACCCCACGCGATATGGAGGCGGTTTACGACATCCCGGTCACCGTTAGCGCCGTGCTCGGCAAGGCGACGATGCAGGTGAGCCAACTGCTGAAGCTCGGCCGTGGCGCGGTCGTCGAGCTGGATCGCAAGCTGGGCGAGGCCATCGACATCTATGTCAACAACCGGCTGGTCGCGCGCGGCGAGGTCGTGATGGTGGACGAAACTCGGCTGGGCGTGACGATGACCGAGATTGTCAAAGCCGACCGGGCCTAGCCAGCCATGCGCGTCCTGATCATTGGTTCCTTGGGTGGCGAGCTGGGCAAGGCCGCCCGGATCGCCGCCGCACGCGGCGCCAAGCTGCATCAGGCGGATGACGACCGGGGAGCGCTGGCGCAGCTTCGTGCCGACGCCAAGGTTGACCTGCTTCTGGTCGAGCTGCCGCATGATATTGGGACGCTGGTGCAGTCGCTGGCCGCCGAGCGCATCGTCGTGCCCGTCGTCGCTTGCGGTACGGACGCCGATGCGCCATCGGCCGTGCGAGCCATCCGCGAGGGTGCGCGCGAGTTCCTGCCGCTGCCGCCCGACCCGGACCTGATCGCCGCCATCCTGGAGGCTGCATCGGGCGAGACCCACGCCATGGTGGCCCGTGATCCAGCCATGCTGGCCGCGGTGCGCCGTGCCGAACAGGTCGCGGCGTCCGAGGCGTCCATCCTGATTACCGGCGAGTCCGGCACCGGCAAAGAGGTGCTGGCCCGGCACATCCATCGCCGCTCTCGCCGCGCCGCCGGGCCATTTGTGGCGCTGAATTGCGCTGCGATCCCGGAAAACCTGCTGGAGAGCGAGATGTTCGGCCATGAGCGCGGCGCGTTCAGCGGCGCCATCGCCCGCCGCACCGGCAAGTTCGAGGCGGCCGAGGGCGGCACGCTGCTGCTCGACGAAATCAGCGAGATGGACGTGCGCCTGCAGGCGAAGCTGCTGCGGGTGATCCAGGAACGCGAGATCGACCGCCTGGGCGGCACGGTGCCGGTGCGGGTGAACGTCCGCATCCTCGCCACCAGCAACCGCGACCTCCCCGCCGAGATGGCAGCCGGGCGCTTCAGGGATGACCTCTATTTCCGCCTAAACGTCGTGAGTTTGCGCATCCCGACGCTTCGCGAGCGGCCCGGCGACATCGCGGCGCTCGCCGATCACTACGCCCGCCGCTACGCCGATGTGAACGGCGTGCCGATGCGTCCGCTGTCCCGTGCGGCGCATACGCTCCTCGCCGGACATGGCTGGCGCGGCAACGTGCGGGAATTGGAGAACACCGTGCATCGCGCCGTCCTGTTGGCGACGGGCGAGGAGATCGGCCCGGATGCCATCGAATTGGCGCCAGGTCCAGGCGTCCCCGTGCCGGCGACTCGCCTCGCACCTGGTGTCTCGGGCCTGGTCGGGCGCACGATGGACGCGGTCGAGCAGGATCTGATCCTTGAGACGTTGAGCCACACGCTGGGCAACCGGACCCACGCCGCGACCATCCTCGGCATCTCCATCCGTGCGCTGCGAAACAAGCTGCGGGACTATGCCCAGGCTGGCGTAAGCGTCACGCCGCCCGGCGCGCTGGCCTGACGGATGGCGATGACCCTGACCTTCGGTGGCGTCGGCCAGAGTCTGCGGGCCTATGCGCCCGGCAGCGACGTTGGCTTGGCGCTCGGCATGCTGGCGTTGCTGGCTGTGCTGGTCGTGCCGTTGCCGACGGTGCTGCTGGACGTCGGCCTGGCGCTGTCGATCACCGGGTCGGTGCTGGTGCTGATGGTCGCGATGTTCCTCGCCCGTCCGCTGGACTTCACCAGCTTCCCCACACTGCTGCTGCTCACGACCCTGCTTCGGCTATCGCTGAACGTCGCCACCACCCGTTTGATCCTGTCGCACGGCAACGAAGGCTCCGCGGCCGCCGGTCACGTGGTGCAGGCATTCGGCGGCTTCCTGATGGGCGGCGACGTGGTTATCGGCGTGATCCTGTTCGCCATCTTGCTGGTGGTGAACTTCATGGTGATTACCAAGGGGTCCGGCCGCATCGCCGAGGTCGCAGCGCGGTTCAGCCTCGATGCGATGCCGGGCAAGCAGATGGCGATCGACTCTGACCTGTCCTCCGGCCTGATCGACGAGGGCAAGGCCCGAGTCCGCCGGCGTGAGCTTGAGGAGGAGAGCGGCTTTTACGGCGCCATGGACGGCGCGGCCAAGTTCGTGCGCGGGGACGCGATTGCTGGGCTCCTGATCACGGTCATCAACATCTTCGGCGGGCTGGCGATCGGCCTGCTGCGTCACGGCATGCCGTTCAGCGAGGCCGCGGCCACCTTCACGACGCTGACCGTCGGCGACGGGCTGGTGTCGCAGATCCCCGCACTGCTGGTTTCGACCGCCGCCGGCATCGTGGTGACCAAGGGCGGGGTCGAGGGTCCGGCCGACGCGGCGCTGATGCGGCAACTCGGCGGCAGCCCGAAGCCGCTGGCGCTCGCGGGCGGTGCAGCGGCGGTGCTGGCGCTGATGCCGGGCCTGCCGGCCCTGCCGTTCCTGGTGCTCGCGGGCCTGGCGGGCGGCGCAGCCTGGATGCGGCATCGTCACCCCGCCATCGATCCGAATATTGAGATAATCGTCCCGGCGATCCCTGCCGAGCCGCCGATCTCCAACTCGCTGCGTATCGACACCATCCGGCTGGAGCTTGGCTACGGCCTGCTCTCGCTGGCCGGCGGCGACGCGCCGCGCCTCACTGAGCAGATCAAAGGCCTGCGCCGCTCCATCGCCGCCGAGATGGGCTTCGTGCTGCCGCCGGTCCGCATCCAGGACAACCTGCAGCTCGGCGCGGAGTCCTATTCAATCCGGCTCAAGGAGATCGAGGCCGCGCGCGGCGAGCTGCGCCCCACCATGCTGCTGGCAATGGACCCAGCCGGCGGCATCCCCGATCTGCCGGGCGAGCGTACCGCTGAGCCCGCATTTGGCCTGCCAGCCCTGTGGATCGATACCAACCGGCGCGATGAAGCGATGTTCCGCGGCTGCACCGTCGTCGATCCCGCCAGCGTCCTTACGACCCATCTGACCGAGATCGTGCGGGAGACAATGGCCGAATTGCTGTCCTATGCCGAGACCGCCAAGCTGCTGGACGAGCTGCCGCGCGAACAGCAGAAGCTGGTCGCCGACCTGATCCCAGCGCAGATGTCGGTCGGCGGCGTGCAGCGCGTGCTTCAGGGCTTGCTCGCCGAGCGGGTTTCCCTGCGCGATCTGCCGACCATCCTGGAAGGCATCCACGAGGCGTGCGGCGGTCAGCTCCGCGCCATTCCCGCCATTATCGGCCACGTCCGCGCCCGGCTCGCCCGGCAGATCAGCGACAGCAACACCGGGCCTGCGGGCTACATCTCGCTCATTACCCTATCGCCTGAATGGGAGACCGCTTTCGCCGAAAGCCTGGTTGGTCCGCCCGAGGACCGGCAGCTTGCAATTGCGCCCTCTCGGCTGGGTGAGTTCATGCAGCGGTTCCGCACCGTATTCGAAGCAGCCGCTTCGGCGGGGGAGGCGCCCGTCCTGCTTTGCTCTGGCCCCATTCGCGCCCACGTCCGCGCCATCGTCGAGCGGCTGCGCCCTGCCACTCCCGTGCTGGCGCAGGCCGAGATCTTTCCGCGCGCGCGCATTCGCACCATCGGCACCATTTAGCCCGGCAGCCAAGTTCTTAACTTTATAGCAATTTTTTGACCTTAAGCTGCCCCAATGCGACTTAAGCTTTACCGAGCATCCGACATCACCGCGGCGATGGCGCTGGTGCGGAGCAATCTTGGCCCGGATGCACTCATCCTATCGACCCGCCGTGTTTCGGGCGGCGTGGAGGTCACGGCAGCGCTTGATCCACTGCCCGACGCACTGCCGCCACCGCCGGCGCTCGATACTGAACGCAATGCGGCGCTCGGCTGGCATGGCGTTCCATCAAGACTGATCGACGCGCTGAAACCTGGTGCGCTCGTGGATACCCTGCCCGCTGCCCTATCTTTCGGTGCATTGCCGCCCGGCAACGCTGCACCTCTCTTGCTGGCCGGACCGCCGGGAGCTGGGAAGACCTTGACGACAGCAAAGCTGGCAACGCGCCTGGTGATGGCCGGTCAAAGCCCGCTGGTGGTGACCGCGGACGGTCAGCGCGCCGGCGCTCCCGAGCAGTTGGCGGCCTATACAAGACTTTTGGGCCTGACGCTCGTGGTCGCCAGCACCCCCGCACCGCTCAGCCGAGCCCTGGCCCGTCGCCAGGACAATGCGCCGGTGTTGATCGACACCCCGGGCTTGGACCCATTCGACCCCGTCGCCCGTGACGATCTGCTGGCGTTGGCCGCGATGGCTGAAGCCGTGACGGTGCTCACGCTTCCCGCTGGGCTTGACCCGGCGGAGGCGCACGAGCTCGCGGACGCGTTCGCCCAGGCCGGCGCCACCTTGCTGATCGCCACGCGCCTCGATCTTTGCCGCCGTCTCGGTGGCGTGCTGGCCGCCGCCGCTGCCGCCAATCTGACGCTGACGGAGGCGGGAATCGGCCCGGGCGCTGCCGACGGGCTGCAAGCGCTCACGCCCGAGTTCCTCGCTGGCCGCCTGACGATTTCATCGGACCTTCGCCGCCCCATCCAGTTTCAGGACGCCGCATCATGAGTCAGCCTGCCGTCCGCATACTACCTTCGTCACAATCGCAATCGCACCGGATAAGCCGCTGCATCGCGGTTGCGTCCGGCAAAGGCGGGGTGGGCAAGACCTGGTTCGCGATCACGCTGGCACACGCGCTGGCTCAAAGCGGTCATCGGGTGCTGCTGTTCGACGCCGACTTTGGCCTCGCCAATATCGACATCCAGCTCGGCCTGACCCCGATATTGGATTTGGGCTCCGTCGTGTCCGGTGCCGCGACGCTCTCGGACGCCATCGCTCGTTTTGTTCCGGGCGGGTTTGACGTGCTGGCGGGTCGATCGGGGACCGGCAGCCTTGCCGCACTTGATCCCGCCGTGCTGGATCGGCTGCTGTCGATGCTTGCTGCTGCCGCTACGCGTTATGACTTCGTGCTGCTCGATCTCGGAGCTGGGCTCGATCGGTCGGTTCGACGTATGGCCGCCTGGGCAGACACGCTGCTCGTCGTCGCGACGGAGGAGCCTACAAGCCTGACCGACGCCTACGCCACCCTGAAGCTTTACGCGGCCGACCGTCTTGAGGGCGACGCGCGCCTGGTCGTCAACCAATCCAGCACCCCTGCTGCCGGTGCGCGCACGGCGGCGACGCTGACCCGGGCATGCACGGCATTTCTAGGTCGCGCGCCACTGGTGGCCGGGACCATTCGGCGAGACGCGCATGTGCAAGACGCGATCCGCCGGCAGATCCCATTGCTGACCCGATATCCCATTTGCCCGGCCAGCGTGGACGTTGAGCGTATTGCGGCCATGCTGGGCGCCTGACCCACCAAGATTGCAGATGGGACCCACCAATCTTGGAGCGATGGGGTGTCATTGTCGCAGCAATGGCCTATGTCGGCGTGAGACGGGCTCGGTCGCTGAGCCCTGCAGGGGGCGGCATGGTCCTAATCGGCTCCAACCGCGACTTGCGGATCGACTTCTTCCGCGGCGTGGCGCTGTGGTGGATTTTTATGGATCATATTCCGGACAACTGGCTGGCTCAGTTCAGTTTACGGAACTTTGCCTTGTGTGATGCAACCGAGATTTTCGTGTTGCTGGCCGGCTATGCGGCAGGCCTGGCATATGGCCGCAGCATGGATCGGCATGGATGGCTGTTTGCGGGTGCCGATGTGATGCGGCGCGCATGGGTGCTGTATATTGCCCACATTTTTTTGTTCGTCGTATTCAGTGCTCAGGTCTCGTACTCGGCGACAGCCTTGGATCGATCTGAGTATCTTGACGAGATTCATCTCGATGTGCTTGCAGAGGCACCGTACCGCGCCATGCTTGAGGCTCTATTGCTAAGTTTCCAACCAGCTTACCTAAACATTCTGCCGATGTATGTTGCTCTTCTTGCAATGTTTGCGGTGGTGCTTCCGTTGCTGCGGTGGCCCTCTCTATTGCTTGGGTTATCGTTTGCTGCCTATTTCGCAGCCCGAGTTACCGGTTATAATTTTCCGTCATGGACTGGCGGCGGCTGGTACTTTAATCCAATTACTTGGCAATTTCTATTTATAATTGGATCTGTCTTAGCATATTCGCGACCAAAGTTACCAATCAAGCCGATCATTCTGGATGTTTTTGCAATAATTATTGTTGTATTTGGAATTGCATTGCTATGGTTGGTGTGGCCGTATCCTGAGGTTACCTCACGCATATCAGCCGGAGCGGCACGTATACTGCTTTCAGTCGATAAAGAAGGTCTGCATCCTATGCGCTTGCTATCGATTCTGGCACTTGCTTGGCTGGTGGCCCGAAATATTCCGGCTCATGCAGCGTGGCTCCACAAGTGGTTCACGCGTCCGATCGTGTTATGCGGCCAACATTCGCTCCCGGTGTTCTGTGCCGGCATCTTTCTGTCTTTCTTGGGCCGTCTGGCAATGGAGGAGCGGGCGGGTTGGGCCGTGCAGGCTGGCGTTAATATCACAGGAATCGTCGCCATGGTGGCTGTAGGGGCGTTAGCCGCTTGGTATCGACAGAAAGGCCGGACCGTTCAAACTGCTTTGCCGGACTTGCCGCACTCTGATAATGCGAGCGTGATATGAGAATTGCCGTCGCTGGCCGGTTTCTGACCTATGTCGCGGTGCTCTGGGCACATTCGGCTATGGCTACGGAGCCGTTCGATCTATGCCAGGCACCAGATGAAATCGCTGGCACAGCCGCGTCGATGCCAAAGGTAGCGTCTGTACTGCGGCCCGGTGCGGTGCTCGACATCCTGGCAGTCGGCTCAGCTACAATGTTCGGACCAGAAGCCAGCCTTGCTCCAGGCACCATTATGAGCCAAGCGCTTGGAGACACCAGCAAACCATCAATCCAACCTAAGCTTTTTACCGGTCCCGCATCCGAGCACGCGTTTCCGTTGCAGATGGCGAAGGCACTGCAGAATTCCATCCCCGGCCTTGAGGTCAAGATGACCGTCCGGGGCGGCCGCAATTTACTAGCAACGGACATGCTGGATCTGATGCGGACAGAGCTCGCTGCCCATCAGTATGATCTCGTAGTCTGGCAAACCGGAACCGTCGAGGCGGTTCGCAACGTTTCGCCGGGCGACTTTGGTCAGACGCTGTCCGATGGGGCCGAGGCGATCGCTGCGGCAGGCGCTAATCTTGTGCTCGTTGATCCGCAATATAGCCGCTTTCTGCAAACGAGCAGCAATTTGGAGCCGTACGAGCAGGGCCTGCAGCAGGTGGCAGCTATGCCAGGCGTCGTTCTGTTCCGCCGCTATGATCTTATGCGCACCTGGGCGAATGAAGGTCAGATTGACCTGGAACGTACTCCTCGCGCGGACCGTCAAAAGGTGATTGAGGCCCTCCATGCTTGCCTCGGCAAGCATCTGGCACGACTGATCCTTGAGTCTGCCCGTTCCTGACTGGTTGCGAAGCTACGCCGCCGCACGCGCAATGATGGGAGCTCACATCAGCCATGCCACCGGAACTTTGTATTGTTTCGCACTTTGATCCGTGATGATGAGGTTGATGGCAGGCGCGAAGGCAGGTGTACCGGATGAAGAGGATCTTACATTAGACCTTTGGCTACATGAGAGCCTCGCTACAATCTTTGATACTGTTCTATTGGAGCCAGTGCCTGATGAGATTTTGGCAATCCTTTCCGTAGATTTCAATTCATAAGACCTACGGGTGTGTTGATACGGAGTATATCACTGTTGTATCTGCAAAAATGTACGATCTGTTTAGATATAGAAATGTTTCGGCCGAATGGCCTGGCCCTCCCTAAAATAGCCCGTCAATCATGCCATCGGCATCTAGTCGGATTGAGTTCGCCGCGGGGACCCGCGGTAAACCGGGCATTGTCATGATATCCCCGCATACTGCTACGACAAAGCCAGCCCCTGCGGACAGCCGCACCTCACGCACAGGCAGCACATGATCATCGGGCGCGCCAACCGCCGCCGGATCGGCGCTGAAACTATATTGGGTTTTAGCGATACACACTGGTAGATGACCGAACCCTGCTGCTTCAAAAGCCTGCAAGCGTTTCGCAATCGATGACGACAAGGCGATGTCAGATGCACGATAAATCTGTCGCGCCACCGTGCGGAGCTTGTCCGCAAGTCTCATAGAAGCTGGGTAAAGCGGCACATAGCGCGCAGCCTTACTCTCGATACGGCTCATTACGGCGGCGGCCAAATCTGCAGCCCCCGGTGCGCCGTTCGCCCAGTGAGTACACAGCACGGTCTCAATGTTGCGGGACCGCATAGCCTCACGGACAATCTCAAACTCGCGCGGCGTGTCCGACGAAAACTCATTCAGTGCAACGACAACCGGCAGGCCAAACTTCTGCAAATTCTCCACATGCCGAAGCAGGTTAACCATACCACGGGCCACCGCGGCAGTGTCTTCGCGCGCCAAGTCGGACCGAGCCGTTCCGCCATGCATTTTTAATGCACGCACGGTCGCCACAATGACGGCGCATGACGGCGCCAATCCTGCACTCGTGCACTTTATGTCAAGGAACTTTTCGCCGCCCAGATCAGCGCCAAAACCCGCTTCGGTCACGACGATATCAGCCAACTTCAATCCGAGCCGGGTCGCCATGACGGAATTGCAGCCATGCGCGATATTTGCGAACGGCCCACCATGGATCAGCGCAGGCGACCCCTCAAGCGTCTGCACGAGGTTGGGTGCCAAAGCGTCGCGGAGCAATGCTGCCATCGCGCCGTCGGCTTGCAGGTCTCGCGCCGTCACCGCTGATCCATCCCGGCGCGACGCCACCTGAATGCGTCCCAGCCGTTCTTGCAAGTCGGCCAAGTTCCGAGCCAGGCAAAACACCGCCATCACCTCGCTCGCAACGGTGATGTCAAACTTGTCTTCCCGAGGCGAACCATTGGCTGCTCCGCCCAACCCATTCACAATGTTGCGCAACGCCCGGTCATTCATGTCCAGTGCACGTCGCCAGGTGACCCGGCGCGGGTCGATGTCCAACGAGTTGCCCCAGTACAGATGATTGTCGAGCAACGCCGCGAGCAGGTTGTTCGCCGACGTGATCGCGTGAAAATCGCCGGTGAAATGGAGGTTGATCTCATCCATGGGCGCGACCTGCGCCCGCCCGCCCCCAGTCGCGCCGCCCTTGACGCCAAAACACGGACCCAGCGATGGCTCCCGCAGGCAGATCATTGTCCGGCGCCCGGCGCGGTTCAGGGCATCGCCCAACCCGATCGTGGTCGTGGTCTTACCTTCGCCGGCGGCCGTCGGGCTGATGCCTGTCACCAAAACCAGGGCGCCATCCGGCCGGCTTTGCTGCGCCTCGATGAATTCGAGGCTGATCTTTGCCTTGAACCGTCCATAGGGCTCCAAGGCCTCGGCCGGAATGCCGGCAACCGCCGCCACTTCCCCGATAGGGCGCAGCCGGGCGGCGCGGGCGATCTCAAGGTCGCTGGCCATCACGCTGCCTTCCGCGATTGTATGCCCAACGCCGTCATCCTTGCTCCAAATGCCCGCATTGCGTCCTGCATATCACCAGGCGTGATCGCGCCGATGCAGCCGATGCGAAAACTCGGCTCCGGCGTGTTGTAGAAGTTGCTGATCAGCACGCCGCGTTCCTTGAGTTGGTTGACGAAAGCTTGCAGGTTCCATGCCGCATCGGCAGGAGCCGCGACGTTGACGACAATCGGGCCCTGCATGCTCAAAAGCAGGCACGGCTGCAGGTCAAGATCAATCATGCCGTCATAGATCACCCGCATGTTCGCCATATAGCGTGCGAGCCGAGCGGGTTGCCCGCCCTCCGCGTCGAAACGATCGAGGGCGACTGCAAACGCTGCAACAGCCTGCGCTGCCGGCGTGAAGCGGTGAGTGCCCAGACCCCAGCGTTCACCGTGCTGATGAATGTCGGCCAGATCGAGCGACCAGCTCGCGGCGCGCCCCATACCCGCTTCAAGGCGGTCCACCCGGGCCACTGTCAACGCCATGCCCGGCAGGCCCTCGATGCACTTGTTTGAGGTGAAACTGAGGCTGTCCACCATCGGCAAGCGCCCGATGTCCAGTGGCAAGGCGCCAAATGCAGACACGGCGTCGATCAGCACCCGTCGTCCTTGCCGTCCAGCGACCTCAGCCAGCGCTGGAGCATCGTGCACGATCCCGGTCGCGGTCTCGCTGTAAACGACCGCCAAATGGCTGATTGCCGGTTCGGCAGCCAAAGCCGCTTGCACCGCCGCAGGATCGACCCGCTCCATGAGTGGAACTGGCAATGTCACAACTCGCCGGCCGGCCTCGGTGGCCAGTCGGACCAGCCGGTCGGCATATTGCCCGGTCAATGGAATTAAGATTGTCCCGCCCGGCGCGACGAAGGTGCGGATCGCGGCCTCCATGGCAAAGTGGCCGCAGCCAGGTGAAGGCAGTACCACATGCTCGCCCGGTCGTCCTCCGGCAATGGCGAGTACGCGTTCCCGGATTTGGATCAGCATATCGCGAAAGCTCAAATCCCAAGGCGCGTAGTCACGGGCAGCAGCGGCCCGTACGGACGGGTGGGTCGTGACCGGTCCGGGTATCAAGAGAAGCATGGGGTTATCAGGCCTGCGCAAGATGTAAGTCGCGGCGCCGAGGCGTCGCGCAAAAATGCAACCGTATCTAGCATCGCAGACGGCAGGCGTTCTTGCTAGAACCACCGTATGACATCGCCCTTGCCGTTGCCGGATTGGGTTCCATGGTGGGTCCACCTGGCCATCCTGATTGCTATGTTATTGTTCGGCCTCATGTTTTTGCTGATGCCGTTCGCGGTCTTCGGTGTAAAAGGACGATTGGAGCTTCTGGATGCCCGGCTTGATGAAATTCAGGGCGAAATCCGCAGCTTGTCGCTGCGCCTGCCGGAGCCGGGTCAGGATGATGCGGTGACCCTAGCCGGCAGGCCACGATATCCTGTGCCCAGCAGCGGTGCCGCTGCCGGGCGATACGCCGGTCCGGGCGACTACGACGACTATGGCCGCCAGCGCCCGCCCATCCCGCCCGCCCCGCAGGATCGTGGATCGCCTCCCGCGCCGTCCCGCACGGAGCCGCGACTTTACTAAAACTGCCGCTTGCGCACACAGCACCCGGCAGTGCTTGATATCGCCCAACACCGATCACGGAGTGGCCCTCGATGCGCGTGAGCGTCGTGCAGATGAATCCCGGCACCGATAAGATTGCCAACATTGCCCAAGCTGGCCGGCTGATCGACGATTTGATTGAGGCGGACCATCCCAGCGTGGTCAGCTTGCCCGAGATGTGGACCTGCCTTGGCGGCGACCGCGTGACGAAGCGGGAGGCGGCGGAAGTGCTGCCGGCTCAGGGTTCGAACGAATCGGGAGGGCCGGCCTATGAGTTCCTGCGCCAAACGGCAAGGCACCGGGGCATCCACGTTCATGGCGGCTCGCTCGCAGAGCAAGCGGATGGTCAACAGGAGGGCAATCTGCTGTTCAACACGACCGTCGTGTTTGATCCGCAAGGTGCTGAGGTCGCACGTTACCGCAAGCTGCATCTTTTTGACATCACAACGCCGGAGGGTCACGGCTATCGGGAGAGCGCCAGCTATGGCCGTGGCGAGCGGATTGCAACGTTTGAGGCATGCGGCGTCCGAGTGGGTTGCGCGATCTGCTACGATCTCCGGTTTCCCGAACTGTTCTTAGCGCTGCGCCGTGCCGGTGCGGAACTGATCTTCCTGCCTTCCGCCTTTACCGTGGCGACCGGTCGTGATCACTGGGACGTGCTGATCCGGGCGCGCGCGATCGAGACTCAATGCTGGATCGCCGCTCCAGCCACATGGGGCCAGCATCGTGACGGCGCTGGACAGGCCCGTTCTACCTATGGGCACACTCTGGTGTGTGATCCATGGGGCCAAATTGTCGCGACGGTATCGGATGGCATCGGCTGGACCACGGCACGCATCGATACGGCACTCCTCGCTCGGGTTCGCCGGGATATGCCCGTGCTGGAGCATCGGCGCTCGGACATTTTTGGTTCGGATCGTTTGAAGTTCGGATGACGACATCGACGCATGGGCCTCTCGCCTGGCAGCGGACCTGATGTCTGACGCGGCGCCGATATTAGGGGTGCCCGTGCCGCCGCATTTCGCCAATCCGGTCACACGAATTGCATTCGTGGCGTCGCCGACAATTTTGGCGATAGAAAGCCGCGAGCGGCTCACGGCCCGTCATGGGTCTTGTCATATACACGACGCGGACGTCGTCGTTTGCCTCGGCGGCGATGGTTTCATGCTTGAAACGCTGCATCGCATCATGTCGGATCATGCGACAACGCCAGTTTACGGCATGAACTGCGGCTCGGTTGGGTTCCTGATGAATGCTTTTGCCGAGGATGATTTACCCGAGCGTCTCGGCCGGGCGCAGGCGGCTGTACTCCATCCGCTGCGCATGCACGCCGTCACCCAGACCGGAGCCGTTGAGGAGGCGCTGGCATTGAACGAAGTGTCGCTGCTGCGCCAGCTGCGTCAGGCCGCCAAGATCCGCATTACGGTCGATGGCCGCATTCGTTTGCAGGAGCTGATATGCGACGGGGTGCTCGTCTCCACACCGGCGGGCTCGACGGCGTATAATTTGTCAGCCCATGGCCCAATCGTGCCGCTTTCTGCCAACCTGCTGCCGTTGACGCCAATCAGCGCTTTCCGTCCACGCCGGTGGCGCGGCGCGCTGTTGCCCAGCACCGCCGACGTGCTGTTCGAAATCTTGGAGTTGGACAAGCGACCGGTTGCCGCCGTGGCAGACTTCACCGAGGTTCGCAACGTCGCATCGGTGGCAATCAGCGAGGATCGCAGCGTCGTCACGACGATACTGTTTGATCCCGAGCAGGGCCTATCCGAAAGGATCATCGCCGAACAATTCACGGTATGAGGCGGAGGACGCCAAAGCGAAACCTAGCTGATCGCTTCGGCATGGACCCGCATTCATCCGTCGATGGTGCCCTGTCGTTCAAGACGTCATTACGTTTTTTCACGCTGCGTTGAGTTGCGCCATACCGCTCGCGAATGGCGAGATGCCCGGTAGCATAGCCAGGCTGTCTTCCGACGTCGCCGACATAAGTTGTCCCAGAACGACGTTTGGAATGGCTTGCGTGGCTTGGTCGCGCACCATGTAGCCGCGGCCCCAAACGGTCCCGATCACGTCGCCAGCGCCGGCCAGCGCCAGCTTCTTGCGCAACTTGCAGATGAACACGTCGATAATCTTCATCTCTGGCTCATCCATGCCGCCATAGAGGTGATTCAGGAAAACCTCCTTGGTCAGCACCATGCCCTTGCGCAGCACAAGCAGTTCGAGAATGGCGTATTCCTTACCGGTCAGGTGAACGAGATGGCCGGAAACCAGCACTTCCCGGCTATCCAGGTTGAGCTGAACTGTGCCGACCCGCAGCGTCGGCTGGCTGTATCCCTTGCTCCGGCGCACGATGGCCTGCATCCGTGCCAGCAGCTCGGTGCTGTCGAACGGCTTCGAGATGAAATCATCGGCCCCGACGCTGAACGCTTTGACTTTGGCCTGCGGTCGGGTCAAGCCGGATAGGATGATGACCGCCGCCTCAATTCGGCTGGACCGCATCCGCCGGACGACCTCGTAGCCATCCATATCGGGCAGCATAAGGTCCAGCAGCACGATGTCGTAGTCGTAGTGGCGGACCAGCTCAATCGCTTCCTCGCCGGTCTCGACATGATCGACGACGCCACCATTCGCTTTCAGCATCTGCATTACGCCACGGGCTGTCACGAGTTCGTCTTGGACCAGTAGCACACGCATGGGTTGTTCTTTAATGATCAACAAAATAAATATGCAACCTATACGTGTTTTTGTCCACACTAAATCCATCTTTATGATGTATCAAGAGTGAGACACCTTTTTAAATCGGACATAAAGGCCTAGCCGATGCAGAGAATGCGAAACAAGCAATGAAGCCGAGCCAGGCCGCACAGAATGAAATGCGTCGACCCAGCATCACACAGCGACTGGAAGCAGCCCCGGCCATCGTTAATCGTGCAGGCGGCTTGATGCTGCAGGGGCGGGTCGCCGCCGTATCCGGCATGATGGTAGAGGTAGCCGGACTGGCGGGCCACGCCGCGGTCGGTGACCGTATTACGCTTGGCGCCCAGCCCAATCCGTCTCAGCACGGCGCCCCTCTCCCGCCGACGCGCATCGATGCAGAGATTGTCGGCTTCCGCGCCGGGCACGCTCGGGCGCTGGCGTTTGGCGCGTTGACTGGAATTGGCCCAGGTTGCTTGGCTAACGCGCCGCACTCCGGGGTTCGCGCTGCGCAGCTTGCCGTTACCGACGGCTGGCTCGGCCGTATTGTTGACCCCATGGGCTGCGCCCTGGACGGGTTAGGACCGCTTCCAACCGGCACTCCGCGCCCGGTGAATGCTGCCCCGCCGCCCGCCGCGACCCGGGCGCGCCTAGGCCCACGCATCGGCCTGGGCGTCAAGGTGCTTGATCTATTTACTACGGTCCGGCAGGGCCAGCGGCTCGGCCTGTTTGCCGGGTCTGGCGTCGGCAAATCCACCATGCTGTCCATGCTGGCGCAGCGGGCGCATTGCGACGTTGCGGTCATCGCGTTGGTCGGGGAACGCGGCCGGGAGGTCCGGGAGTTCCTGGAGGACGACCTTGGCGCAGAGGGGCTTGCCCGCTCAGTCGTGGTTGTCGCGACCTCCGACCAGCCGCCGTTGATGCGGCGGGAGGCGGCTTACGCCGCCATGACGATCGCCGAACAATTCCGGGATGAAGGCAAGTCTGTCCTGCTGCTGATGGATAGCGTGACCCGCTTCTGCCTGGCACTGCGGGAGATCGGCCTCGCCGCTGGGGAGCCGCCGGCCACGCGCGGCTATCCGCCCAGCGTATTCGCCGAGCTGCCGCGCCTGCTCGAACGCGCCGGCCCCGGACCGGACCGAGGCGCTGCGACCGGACACATCACCGCACTGTTCAGCGTGCTGGTCGAAGGCGATGATCACAACGAGCCGGTAGCGGATGCCGTACGTGGTATCCTCGACGGCCACGTCGTGCTTGACCGCCGGATCGGTGAGGCGGGGCGCTACCCGGCCGTGGATGTGCTACGATCGCTCTCACGGACCGTGCCGGGCTGCAACACTGCCATCGAGAACCGACGGACCCGCCGTGCGCGCGGCATCCTGGCACTCCAAGCCGAGCTTGCGGACCTGGTCCGGCTCGGTGCCTATCGCCCCGGCACGGACGCAACGTCCGACGAGGCTCTACGCCTTGCTCCGGCCATCGAGGCAGTGCTGCAGCAGACCAAGCAGGACTGGTGTGGATTAGACGAGGCCTTCGACGCTTTACGTCTCGCTCTGGAGGAAC
Source organism: uncultured Alphaproteobacteria bacterium (assembly GCA_963850595.1). Lineage (GTDB taxonomy): Bacteria > Pseudomonadota > Alphaproteobacteria > Acetobacterales > Acetobacteraceae > CAHJXG01. The sequence continues at coordinate 1,776,042 of CAWKLS010000002.1, forward strand.
CGGATGAAACATAGAGCCATAGTGACCGTGGCCCGCTTGCGCCGCCTCGCGCTGGACGACGCAAGCCAGGCCGTATCCAGGGCGCTCGCTGCCGAGGTTATTGCCGCCACCCGCGCCGACGATGCCACCCAACAGATCGCCGATGAGGCCGCCGCAGCATCGAGCCTCAACGGCGACGACGCCTTGGTCGAAGCGTTTGCCGCCTGGCTGCCAGGCGCACGGCAGCACGCGGCTGAGGCGCGAGAAGCCTGCGAGCGCGCCGGCGCCGAGGTTGCCCGGCTGCGCGCCGTGCTGACCGCGAGCCGCACTGCGTCCGAAGCCGTGGAGACGCTGCTGACCCAGCGCGCGGAGAAAGCGGCCGAGGATCGCAACCGGCGCAGCCAGGCCGAACTGGACGAAGCCGGGCGGCAGTCCGAGCCATCGTAGCTGAGGCGCAGATCCGCTCCGCATTTCGGCGCATTAGGCTGTCTTGCTTGCGTTACGCCGTCGGCTGTTAGATATCCGGCCCATGCCAGACCTTGCAGCCGCCCTACCCTTCACCGTTCAGCCGTCCGCCATCCAGTGGGCGGACCCGACGACCGGCACGCCATCCGACCTTCAGGCCATGCCGTGTCCAAACTGCGGATCGGACGCTCCGAAGTCATTGGTGCTGACCTTTGCTGGACAGCACCGGAATGTGTCGTTGCGGCCATTGAACGTGCTGCGATGCCCAGCCTGCGCGTGCCACTTCTATGACGATCAGCTTCCGCCCGACTACACCGACCCCGAGATGAACGATCACGGCTGCGTGCCATTTTACGTGCAACAGGGCGCGGGGGTATCATTGATCACCCGTCCTTTGGCACAAGCCGCCGCGCCTCCGGGCAGCAGCTATATGGAGGTCGGTTGCGGCTATGGCTTCGGCCTCGATTTTGCGCTCAACAGCCGCCGGTGGCACGGCTTAGGCATCGACCCAGCGCCGCTCGCCGCGGTCGGTCGCGAGGCGCTGAACGTTGCGATCGAGCTCCGCTATCTGCGCGACGACGACGAGGCGCGCGGCACGATCGATGTCGTGATGGCGTCGGAGGTCATCGAGCACGTGCCCTCTCCTGCCGCCTTCGTCCGCACGCTGCGCGCCATGCTGAAACCCGGCGGCCTGCTGATGCTCACGACGCCGAATGGGGATGATATCGTTCCCGCCTCGTCGCCGGGCGTTATCGTCTCGCTGCTGTCGCCGACGCTGCATTTGGTGATCCAGAACACCGCAAGCTTCACCAGCTTGCTGCATCAGGCTGGCTTTGAGCATGTGGATGTGCAAGTCGATAGCCATTCCCTGGTCGCTTTTGCGAGCGACGCGCCGCTGGCCTTGGAGCACGATCAGGCACGGCTGCGGCAGTCGTATCGTGCGCACCTCGCGCGCCGGGCCGAGTCGTTCGATCCAACAAGCGACGTGTTCCTGGGCTTCGCCGGCCGTTCGTTCCAGGAAAGCGTGAACGACGATGACATGGATGCGGCAAGGCACGCCTGGAGCCTGCTGTTGCCGGCCTGCCGGGCCCGCTTCGGCCTCGATCTCGACCATATGACCGCCCTGCCGCCGGCGATCGCCACCTGCGGACTTGAGGAGATGGCGCGCCTGGTTCCGTTAAATTTGGGCGGCCTGCTGTATGCGCGCGGTATCCAACGTCTGAAGGGGGGCGCTAGCCGGCCCGAGCTCGAACTGCAGTTCACCCTCGCCGCCGCTGCCGCGAACGCGATGCGCCGCGCACTGAATGAGCTCGCCATGGAGGATGGTCAAACCGAGGACATCGGCTGGACCGCCTCAGCCGAGGCGCTGCTCTGCGCGGCAGCTGGGGGTGCCTCGAACATCGCCGCCCGCCTGGCCGCGCTGCCGCCAGCGCCGGCCGGCGGAGCGACGCGCCGTCGGATGGTCCTGGGACGCGCCGTCGGCGGCCTGGTCAACGCCGGACATTATAGTCTGGCCCGCGACGTCGTGCGCACGGTGGACCTCGCCATCCCCGTGGCCGATGCGCCGTTGTCCGATGCCGAGCGGGACCTCGTCTTCAGCCTGGCCGTGCTCGAGGTGCAGGCTGGACCGGACGGCCGCCCGCTCGGGGACCCTTCTGCCGCGCGCCGTGGTTTTAGTAAGGTGCGCGCCGCGACAGCGCCGGCGTCGGACCTATGGTGGGCCGCGCTGCGTGGCGAGATGCAGGCGATCGATCTCTCACCCGCCTTGGACGACGTTGAAGCGTTGGCCGCTGCGGCCCGGGCCGTCCAGCCCAGCCCAGAGGTCGCCCGCTGGGCGTTTCCCAAACTGGTCAACGCTGGCCGATACGCGGCGGCGCAGCGAATAATGCGGGACGGCTCGCTGAACGAGCCTCCGGTCGGGCAGCCCCTTACGGAGCAAGACCGCGATGTCGTGTTCTGCTTGGCCGTGCTGGGCGTGCAGACTGCATCACAAGCCACAGGTGATTGGGACGTTAGTGCAACCCGCACCCGGTTTACCCGAGTGCGCGATGCGACGGTGGCGGGATCGGCCTTATGGTGGGCGGCGTTCAACGGCGAGCTCCAGGCCATCGACCAAACTGGCGGCGCGACTGAAGCAACTACGTTCATCGAGCGCGTCTTGAAGACCAATTTGGTGGTCAAGCTAGGCTATCCCGAGATGATGCGCCTGGTGAACGCCGGGCGTTACGACGCTGCGCGCGAGGTGGTGCACCGCTCCGACTTAGGCAATACGGGGTTCGCCCAGCCCGGCAGCGTCCTGCCGCTGAGTGATAATGAACGGGACTGCCTGTTCTTCCTCGCCGTTCTAGACGCGCAAATCGGCTCCGATGGCCGGGCCGCTGGCGAGCCGGCTATGGGGCGTGCCCGCTTCGCCCGCGTCCGCGCCGCAACCCCGCTGGGTTCTGACCTCTGGTGGGCAGCCCTCCGAGGCGAACTGCAGTCGCTCGACCTGCTGGAGGCGCAGGACGAAGCAGCGACGCTGGCCGCCGAACTTCATGCAGCTCATCCTAATTTGGTGCTGCCGGACGATATCGCGATGCGGATCGCAGCACCGGACGTGAACGCCAGGCGCAGCTAGCGTGGCCACAAGCGTTCTGCGCCAGCTCATAAGACCACCTTATCGCTACATGCGGTATGAGGTTTTGCCCGCGCTCGGCCACCTCATCATGAGCCGCCGCAGCCCGAGGCGTTTGGTCAGCCGCTGGCCTGCCGGTGAGATGACGCTCGGTCCCAAGGTCTGCGTCTATGTCCACTGGGACGGCGCTGGCGACGTGCGCGACCACGTGCTGCATCATGTCCGCAGCCTGGCAGAGACCGGCCTATCGATCGTGTTCGTGACCAACGCCGGTTTTCTGCGGCCGACGGCCATGACGGCGTTGCAGGACATCTGCGCCGGGGTGCTGATACGCAGCAATGTCGGATATGATTTCGGTGCCTGGCGTGAGGGCTTCGAAATCCTGCAGCTGCCGCGGCCGAATACCGAAATGGTCGTGATGGCGAACGACAGCGTCTATGGCCCGATGCGCCCGCTGCATGACTTGATAGCTGCGATCGACTTCAGCAAAGCCGATTTCTGGGGCTGCACCGAAAGCTGGCAGACCCGCTACCACCTGCAATCCTATCTGATGGCATTCAGCCCCCGTGTCGTAGCGAGCGATGCATGGCTCAACTTCTGGGCCGCCGTGCGGCCGACTTGGTCCAAGATGTGGCTGGTCCGCCTCTATGAGATCGGCCTTACGCAAACCTTGCTGAAGGCCGGGTTCACCTGCCGGGCCATCTGGCCCTATCAGAGCCTCATCAATGACTTGGACCCCGAACTGCTGATGGATCACACGGAGGCGGGGCCAAACCTCGCGGACCCGACGATCAGGGCGCGGCAGTATCATACCCGGCACATCCGCAACGTCGTCGTGGCCCGCAAGCCGCTCAACCCCACTAGCGATCTGTGGCGGCAACTGATGCAAGCGCATTTCCCATTTATCAAGCGCGAGCTGCTGCGGGATAACCCGACGCATGTTCCGGACGTGGCGGAATGGCGGGACGTCGCGATCGCGCAATGCGCTGCGAATCTCGAGCCGATCGAGCGCGACCTGCAACGCACGTTGAAGGACCGGACTCCATGACTAGACCAAGGTCGTGAGGCCAAGGGGGGGGTAGGTAGCAAGTGCCACTGAAATGCTGGCGATTTTTATGCTGATGCGGTGATACGCATTGAGGTGAGGGTGACTGTCTGCGTAGCGGAACACTGTTAAATGGCCCCGTATGCGAATCCAGTGACATATGTGTGACGACCTTCGTAGTGTCGCACCTGTTGAACGATCTGAATGTTCATCTCTGTGAAGCCAGCGAACGCCGTGCCGAACTGCTGGTGATATGCCTAAGCGCTGGAATTCCAGTTTTTTGTAGCGCCGGATCGGCGTGGTTTACGCAATTATCCGCCAGATTCATCAAGCCTGTGAGCTGACCTTGCCGCCAAACTACGTCGACAAACCGGTTCACGACGGCTTTGTTATCGTCATGGCTCATTCTGCACCTTTGCGTTTCTTAGTTTTCTAACCGGCATTGGCAACTCCGCTGCCGAAACTGGAACCAATTCGGTCAACCAGCCGCTACCCTCCCAATGGTGGCCTGAAATCCAGAAATATGGCTTGGCACCCTTGTAGGGGAGCTTCTCAGTAACGACGCCGATGTGAGAGCGGCCTGCAGCAGTCGGTTTCATGAAGAGATGATCGTGGCAAATCAATGCAATCATCTTGCTGTCGCAGAATATGGCATACTCGCCGAACATTTTGCAGCCCGCGACAGCTACCGCCCTCGCTATCTGCTAAACTACATAATCTACGGTGCTTTGGTTCGAGGCCACCTGATCCCATGCATTCACAAAGGAGAAAATCTCGACGACGAGCCGTTGTTATCCTGGAGGTTCCGGGACCGTTATGGCAACGCTGCTGCACGGGTCCTGACGTGCGAGAAGGATGCACTCAACGCTCATGGGCGAGGCAATACGTCCTGTGCATCGCGGAACTCGTATTATGGTATAGTGACCTGGGAGCCCCGAAAATGTCGAGACCCGGTCGTTAGGCCATCAGACTTTCTCGACCTGGCTGTATTCCAGCTCAACCGGGGTGGACCGGCCGAAGATGGAAACGCTGACCTTCACGCGGCCCTTCTCCTCGTCCACTTCCTCAACCGTGCCATTGAAGCTCGTAAACGGGCCGTCGGCGACCCGGACCTGCTCGCCGATCTCGAACAAGATGGCGGGTCGCGCGCGCTCGACACCCTCGGCGCTTTGCTTGATGATCCGGTCGGCCTCGGCATCTGTGATCGGAGACGGTCGAGTTTTTGTGCCAAGAAAGCCGGTGACCTTCGGCGTATCTTTAATGAGGTGCCAGGTCTGGTCCGTCAGTTCCATCTTCACGAGCACGTAGCCCGGGAAAAACTTGCGTTCGGCGTTGATCTTTTGGCCGCGCCGGACCTCGACGACGTCCTCGGCTGGAACCAGCACCTCATCGACCAGCTCAGCCAGGCCCTTCTGCGCGGCCTGCTCCTTGACCTGCTGCGCGATCTTTTTCTCAAATCCAGAATAGACGTGGACGACGTACCAACGCTTGGCCATGACTGGTCCCTTAAAATCCGACGCCGAACAGCGCGCGGACGCCAATGCCGATGATCTGGTCGGCGACGAAGAAGAACACCGCTGCCAGCCCCGACAAGGCGAAGACCAAACCCGTGGTGATCAGGGTCTCCTTGCGGGACGGCCAGGTGACCTTGCCGACTTCGGCTCGCACTTCGCGAAGGAACTTAACCGGATCAACCGCCAACGCCATGAATTCAAACTTCCTCAACGAACATGCAAGGCGGCGGCGAGCATGCGAAACACTGGGTAAACGCGCCGGGGGTGAACGTGCCGGCTGGCAGGGGCGGAGGGTCTCGAACTCTCAACCTCCGGTTTTGGAGACCGGCGCTCTAGCCAATTGAGCTACGCCCCTGCAGTGCCGGCAAGCCACCCAACGTGGCGACCCGGCGCGGCCGCCGTCGCAGGATGCGTAGAAAGAGCGCGCGGGCCGTTCTGTCAAGTCTTCACAGCAGCCGGCATGGCAGGAGCCTACCCATGACTCGCCTCGAACCCCTATATGTTCGCAGTATCATGACCCGGTCCCGATGCCTCGCCTGCCGCTGATCAGTCCTAACCTGCCGGCGTATCGCCGCACGGGCGTGCTTCGCGATGAGCGGCGGCGGTGGGCTATTATTGGGTCCGTGCTGCTGCATCTGCTGGCCCTTGCGGCCCTGCTGATCACCCGGCCGCTGGAGTCGCCGACGCCGATCGCGCCATCATACGACCTGATATTTGAGAACGGCGGCTCGTCCACGCCGCCCACGGCACCGGAACGGGCATTGGACACACCGTCCGAGCCTCCTGCAGCCGACAAACCGCCGACTCCGTTGGCCGAACCGCCGGCGCCACCAAGCATCTCCGAGTCGCCGCAGGTACTCAAATCGCCGCCTGCGCCTGAGTCGCCGATTATGCCGGAGACCTCACCGTCCGAGCCGCCGACGGTGGTGCAGCCTGCACCGGAACCTCCATCCGAGCCCGAGGCAGAACCTGAGCCGGCACCCCAACCCGCTCCAGCCCCGCCACCGCAAGCGCTTGCTGAACCCGCTCCCAAGCCCAGCCCGGAGCCGCCCGCGGTGCGGCTTGCGGAGCCGGAGCCTGTGACGCCGCCGCTTTCGCCGCAGATCCTGGCGCCCGACCTGCCGCCACTGACCGCGCCACCGCCTTTGCCCCCGGCGCCAACGCCCCCACGTCCCCGGCCGCAGGCGCAGCAACAACTGGCGCCCGGCGCATTTCCGCCGCCGATCGACCTGAACTTCGGCCGGGCTGCCTCCCGCGCGCCGATGCCCCGACTGCCTGGGTCGTCGCGTGCCATCGACCTCTCGCTGGGCGCACCGAAGCCCGGTCCCAACAAGAGCGAGGCGTTCTTTGACATTCGCGCCGCCAATATCGGCGCCGACTGGGCGCAGGGCCTGGCGGCCTACTGGCGCCGGCACCGCTACTACCCGCCACAGGCTGCCCAGAATGGCGAGGACGGCACGGTCGAAATCCAGATTGTCGTAAACCGCCAGGGCCGCGTCGAGTCGGTCGAAATCCAGCGCCGTTCCGGCTCGCCTTGGCTCGACATGGCGGCCGTCGGAACCTGGCGCAACGCACAGCTGGAGCCGTTGCCGGCCGAGAACACCGACCGCACGATCACCATCCCGCTGACGATAAACTACCTGCTGATCCGCTAGGCCGGCGCGAGACCCGCTCAGGGAGGCGTTGCAGCCAGAACCGGCCTTTGATATCTTTAGCCAACGCGGATGTAGCTCAGCTGGTAGAGCGTCAGATTTCCAATCTGAATGTCGCGAGTTCGAACCTCGTCGTCCGCTCCAATTCCCCAGGTTACGGCATCGCGATCCCGCAGGCCTGAAACCCGCCGTCGGCCGCAAGAACGTGGCCCGTCACAAAATTGGCGTCGTCCGAGCACAGGAACGCCGCCACGCCCGCAATCTCCTCCGGAACCCCGTAGCGGCGCATCGGCACCTGGCGGAGCCAGTCGCGACGGATCGCCTCGCCGTGCATCGCCGCCACCAGCGGCGTCTCGATCGGACCCGGCGCTATGACGTTCACCCGGATGCCATAGCCCGCCAGCTCAACCGCCATCACCTGGCTCAGCGTAATCACCCCGCCCTTTGACGCGCCGTACGCCGCCCGCCCCCGGCTGCCGCGCAGGCCCGCGACCGAGGCGATGTTGACGATCGCCCCGCCCCCGCCCTCCACCATGTGACGCGCCGCCGTTTGCCCAACCAGGAACGTGCCGCGCAGGTTCACCGCGATCATGCGATCAAACTCCTCAGCCGACGTGTCGAGGAACGGGATGTCGCGCCCGATCCCGGCCGAGTTGATCAAGATATCCAGCCGTCCATGCCGGGCAACGACCGCCGCCATGCATCGTGTGACCGACGCGGCATCGGCAACATCCAGCCGCACCGGCTCGATCCCGTCCAGCACCGCGGCCCCGTTCTGCGCCATATGGTCCGGCGCCGCGACATCGGCCGCGACGACGTAGGCGCCCTCGGACAGTAAGCGCTCGGCGACGGCAGCGCCGATGCCGGACAGCCCGCCGGTGACCACGGCGACTTTTCCGGCCAGCCTTGGTGCGACTGATATCATGGACATCACTGGGCCTCCGCGCTTTGGTGCGGCAGCTTCCCCCAACTGGCCGGTCCTGTCACCCTGGCGGCATGATCCCGACCAGCAACCTCGCCAACCTGCTGTTCCACACCGCGCAGCGCCATCCTGGCCGACCCGGATTGATACGCGGCGAGCGGGTCTGGACCTGGGCCGAGCTCGCTGAGCGCGTCCGCCGGGCCGCTGCCGCCCTCGCGGCCCGAGGCATCGCCAAGGGCGACCGCGTGCTGGTCCACGCCACGAACGGCAATGCGCTGTTCGAGACGATGTGGGCGACGTGGACGCTGGGCGCCGTCTGGGTGCCGACCAATGTCCGGCTGACCCCGGCCGAGGTCGCCTACCTCGCCCAGTCCGCCAAAGCGGCGGTGCATATCATCGGCGGCGCTTTCCCAGAACACGCAAGCGCCGCGGCGGAGGCCAACCCGGCTCTACGCCTCAGCGTCACCATCGGTGAGGGTGCCGTGACCTGGGACGACTTGGCCGCCGGGAGCGCACAGTGCAAAATCCCGGCCGACGTTGACCGGGACGACCCATGCTGGCTGTTCTACACCTCCGGCACCACCGGGCGGCCAAAGGCCGGCGTGCTGACCCATGGGCAGATGGCCTTTGTCACCCTGAGCCACCTCTGCGACCTCATGCCCGGCACCACCGAGCATGACGTTTCGCTTGTCGTCGCACCGCTGTCGCACGGCGCCGGCATCCACGCGGTGACCCAGGTCGCCCGCGGCGCAGCCAGCGTGCTGCTCGAATCTCCGGCCCTCGACTGCACTGAGGCATGGCGCCTGATCGAGCGGCACCGGGTCACCAACATGTTCACCGTGCCCACGATCCTGACCATGCTGACCCGCGACGCTGGCGTGGACCGGCACGATCACTCGTCGCTGCGCTACGTCATCTACGCCGGGGCGCCGATGTTCCGCGCCGACCAGCAGCACGCGCTGCGCAAATTGGGCCGCGTCCTCGTGCAGTATTTTGGCCTGGGCGAGGTCACCGGCAACATCACCGTGCTGCCGCCGCATCTGCACGCGGTCGAGGACGACCCGGACATTCCGGTCGGCACCTGCGGCCAGGCGCGCACCGGCATGGAGATCGCAATCCTCGGGTCCGATGGCGCGCGATTGGCTGCCGGACAGACCGGGGAGATCGGCGTGCGCGGCCCGGCCGTTTTCATGGGCTACGCCGACAATCCCGAGGCCAATGCGCAGGCGTTCCGGCACGGCTGGTTCCACACCGGCGACCTCGGCTACCTCGACGAGCGCGGCTTCCTGTTCATCACCGGGCGCGCATCCGACATGTATATCTCCGGCGGCAGCAACGTGTATCCGCGCGAGGTCGAGGAACTGTTGATGCTCAACCCGGCCGTCGCCGAGGCCTGCGTGGTGGGCATGCCGCACCCGAAATGGGGAGAAACGGGCGTCGCTGTCCTGGTGCCACGCGACGGCGCCCCGATCGACACCGCCGCGTTGATGGCGCAGCTGGACGGGCGCCTCGCCAAGTACAAGCGGCCATCGCGCATCGAGGTGTGGGATGCGCTACCGAAATCCGGCTATGGCAAGGTGGTCAAGGCCGACGTGAAGCGGCTGCTCGCCGAGCAGCCTCGACCACCCAAAACTTAGGCCGCCACCCGCACCGTGACCGCATCCAGCGCCTGGCCAAGATCGGCTAGGATGTCGTCGATATGCTCGATGCCGATCGACAGCCGCACATAGCCGGGGCTGACGCCCGCCGCCATCTGCTCCTCCGCCTCAAGCTGCGAGTGCGTCGTGCTGGCGGGGTGGATGGCGAGCGTCCGCGCGTCTCCGATATTGGCTACATGCAGCACCATCTGCAGACGGTCGATGAATGCGCGGCCCGCATCGGCGCCGCCCGCGAGCTCCAGCCCAACCAAGCCGCCATAGCCGCCGTGCATATAGTGCGCTGCCCGCGCCGCCGCGACGCCGGTCTGCTGCGACGGGTGGATGACCCGCGCCACCTCCGGCCGCTTCACCAGAAAATCGACGACGGCCTGCGCGTTGCTGCAATGCCGCTCCATGCGCAAGGCGACCGTTTCGATGCCCTGCAGCACCAGGAACGCGTTGAACGGGCTGAGCGCCGGGCCGAGGTCGCGCAGCAGCGTCACCCGCGCCTTCAGCACGTAGGCGACGGGGCCCAGCGGCTTGGCTGCCTCCACCCACACGGCGCCATGATAGCTCGCATCCGGCTGATGCAGCGCCGGCTGGCGGTCCGGATACGCCGCCCAGTCGAAGTTGCCGCCATCCACGATCAGCCCGGCGATCGACGTGCCATGCCCGCCCAAGTACTTCGTCGCCGAGTAGATCACGACCGCCGCCCCATGGTCGAACGGGCGCACCAGCAGCGGAGCGGCCGTGTTGTCCATGATCAGCGGAATGCCGAACCGCCGGCCGATCGCCGCGACCTCACCGATCGGGAACACCTCAAGCTTCGGGTTCGGCAGCGTCTCGGCGTAGTACGCCCGGGTGCGGTCGTCGGTGGCGCGGGCGAAGGCCTCGGGATCGGCCGGGTCCACGAAGCGCACCTCGATCCCCTGGTCGCGGAACGTGTTGGCGAACAGGTTCCAGGTGCCGCCATACAGGTTGGTCGAGCTGACGATATTGTCGCCGACCCGCGCCAGGTTCTGCACCGCGATCGCCGACGCCGCCTGACCAGAAGACACCGCCAGCGCCGCAGCGCCGCCCTCCAGCGCCGCGACGCGCTTTTCCAGCACGTCCGCGGTCGGGTTCATGATCCGGGTGTAGATGTTGCCGAGCTGTTTCAACGCGAACAGGTCGGAGGCGTGCTCGGCGCTGTCGAACTGGAAGCTGGTGGTCTGGTAGATCGGCACCGCAACCGCGTTGGTCGCGGGGTCGTGGCGCCACCCGGCGTGCAGGGCCAGGGTCTCGGGGTGCTTGGAATTCATCGCGGCGGTCCCTTGTTGATTGTTCCCGCCATGATAGCCGCGGACGCGCGCCGCACGGAAGCGCGAACCCGGGGTGAAACGCCGCGTTGGCTTCGGCGACACAGGAGGAACGACCATGGACACACAAGCGATCAAGCTCGCCGCCGCCGACGTCGAGGTGACCCCATTCAAGATCCCCGGCGCCCAGGGCGAATTCCGCATCCAAATCTTGAACGAGGACCAGGCCCGCGGCGTCGTCACCACCATCGTGCACCTGCCGCCCGGCGGCGTGATCCCTGCCCATCGGCACCAGGCCGGCGCCGAGATGCACTATGTGCTCGAGGGCGACTTGACCGATGCCGGCCAGGAGCTTGGGGTCGGCGGCTTCCTGACGCACGCGGCGGGCCAGGTGCACGGACCGCATGAGAGCCGCGGCGGCGCCAAAGTGCTCACCGTGCAGCAATGGCAGTCGAAGGACGGCAGCTTCGACTTCGAGCCGGCCTGACCGCGATGGACCAGGCCTTCCCCGAGTTGCCTGCAGGCGCCTTCGCCAAGGCCGATCCCTCCCCGGACACCCGGTTCTACAACCAGGCGCGCCTAGTGACGCACATCGAAGACGACGCCATCGCCGCGGTCACGGCGCTGTATCGCGAGCTGTTGCCGCCGGGCGGCGTGGTGCTTGACGTCATGTCGAGTTGGGTCAGTCATTTGCCGGATGACGTTGCCTATGCCGAGGTGATCGGCCACGGCATGAACGCTGCCGAGCTGGCAGCAAATCCTCGTCTGGACCGCTGGTTCACCCAGGACCTCAACGCCGATCCATCATTGCCGCTGCCGCCCGTCAGCGTCGATGCCGCATGCATGTGCGTGTCCGTCCAATACCTCCAGCAGCCCGCCAAGGTGTTTGGAAGCCTGGCCCAGGCGATCCGCCCGGGCGGTCCCGTGCTGGTCACCTTCTCGAACCGCTGCTTTACCACCAAGGCGGTGGCAATCTGGCAGGCGCTGGACGGTCCGGATCAGTGCCGCCTGGTCGGGCTTTATCTGCAGCGGGCCGGCTTTCAGTCGATCGAGAGCCGCACGTTGCGGGACGGCCGCCGCAGCGATCCGCTTTGGGCAGTCATCGGCCGCGTGCCAGCGTAGGCCGCATATCGGTGTGATTGGGATGGTGGGCGCCGTTGGGTTCGAACCAACGACCCGCTGATTAAGAGTCAGCTGCTCTACCAACTGAGCTAGGCGCCCACTGAACCCGCCTATAGCAGCGTCGCCTGGCCTTGCAAAGTCACGCCCGCATCATCGCTTGCATAGCAGACCAGCCCCGTGTTTGCTGCACAGGCGGCTTTGTAGGGGTCGCTCTGGTTCACGGAGGTCCGGTGGCGTACGCGCTGCAACAGCTTATCAACGGCGTGACGCTGGGCATGATCTATGGGCTGATCGCCGTCGGCTACACGATGGTTTACGGCATCATCGGCATGATCAATTTCGCGCATGGCGACGTGTTCATGATCGGCGCCTTCCTGTCGCTGATCTCGCTCACCCTGTTGTCGGCACTCGGCATCTCCTCGGTCCCGCTCGCTTTGGCACTCACCCTGGTGTTCGCCGCCGGCATCGCCGCTCTCTATGGCTGGACCATCGAGCGCGTCGCCTACCGTCCGCTGCGCGGCAGCTTCCGGCTCGCCCCATTGATCAGCGCGATCGGCATGTCGATCGTGCTGCAGAACTTCGCCCAGGTCAGCCAGGGCGCGCGGGTGAAGCCGATCGCGCCGCTCATTCCCGGTGGCATCCAGCTGATGAACGTGGACGGGTTCGCGGTGCAGCTGTCCTGGATGCAGATCGTCATCGTCATCACGACTTTGATCGTGCTCGGCATTTTCACCTATTTGGTCTCGGCGACGCCGCTCGGCCGGGCGATGCGGGCCTGCGAGCAAGACCAGAAGATGGCGGGGTTGCTGGGGATCGATACCGACCGCACCATCAGCCTCACCTTCGTCATCGGCGCGGCGCTCGCGGCGGTCGCTGGGCTGCTGTTCTTGTTATACTACGGCGTGATCGACTTCTTCATCGGCTTCGTCGCTGGGGTGAAGGCGTTTACCGCCGCCGTGCTGGGCGGCATTGGCTCGTTGCCGGGAGCGGTGCTGGGCGGGCTCGCCATCGGCCTGATCGAGACTTTCTGGTCAGCGTATTTCAGCGTCCAGTACAAAGACGTGGCGGCATTCAGCATTCTGGTCATTGTGCTGATCTTCATGCCGACGGGCCTGCTGGGCCGCTCGGACGTGGAGAAGGTATGAGCCCCAATTTCAAGGACGCCGGTATCTCAGCGCTGGTGGCGCTGGGGCTGTTCGGGCCGATGATCGGGCTGAAGACGGAGTCTGGCCCCACCGGGCTTCTCCTGCTGCCGCGGCCCCTGGCGCTGGCCGCCGCCGTCGCCGCCGTGTTCTTCGGCCGGCTGCTGCTGACCTGGCGCGGGCGACGGCCCGGCCGCGCGCAAACCAGCAGCAAGCTTGCCGACACCCTTAAGCGCTCCGGCCGCTTCCTCACCCCGGCGCTGCTGACGCTGGCCGTCGTGCTGCCGTTCATCTCCGGCCGCTACGGCATCGACCTCGGCATCCTCGTGCTGACCTACGTCATGCTCGGCTGGGGCCTCAACATCGTCGTCGGGCTGGCCGGGCTGCTCGACCTCGGCTACGTCGCGTTTTACGCGGTCGGCGCCTACTCCTTCGCGCTGCTGGCGCAGACTTTTGGGCTGGGCTTCTGGACGTGCCTGCCGCTTGCCGGGCTGTTCGCCGCGACCTGGGGCGTCATGCTCGGTTTCCCCGTGCTGCGGCTGCGCGGCGACTACCTCGCCATCGTGACGCTGGCCTTCGGCGAGATCATCCGCATCGTGCTGCTGAACGCCGCCAGCGTCACCGGCGGCCCAAACGGCATCAGCGGCATCCCGCGCCCGACGCTGTTCGGCCTGACGTTCAGCGCTGCCGGCGGCCCCGGCACGTTCACTGGCTTCCTTGAAAGCGTGGGTTATCCCATCGAGTACAGCCCCACCCATCGCGTCGCGTTCCTCTATTACGTCATCCTCGGCCTCGCCTTGCTGACCAACTGGGTCACCCTCCGACTGCGCCGGGTCGCTCTCGGCCGCGCCTGGGAGGCGTTGCGGGAGGACGAGGTCGCCTGCCGCTCGCTCGGCATCAACGTCACCGTCACCAAGCTCACCGCCTTCGCTATCGGCGCCACCTTCGGCGGCCTGGCCGGCGCATTCTTCGCTACCCGCAACGCCTTCATCAGCCCCGAGAGCTTCACCTTCATCGAGAGCGCCATCGTGCTCGCCATCGTCGTGCTGGGCGGCCTCGGCAGCCAGCTCGGCACGGCGCTCGCGGCCATCGTGATGATCGGCGGCTTCGAGGTGTTCCGCGACCTCGCCGACTACCGCATGCTGCTGTTCGGCTTGGCGCTGGTGCTGATCATGGTGCTGCGCCCGCGCGGCCTGGTGTCCGGCCGCACCCCCAGCGTGGCGCTCGGACGCCGCCGCGAGATTTCGGCCGAATTGGTGGCGGAAGGCCGTGGATAGCCCGCCTGCCTCCAGGGCCCTGCTGCGGGTCACCGATCTCACGATGCGCTTCGGCGGCCTGACCGCCGTGAACGCCCTGTCGTTCGAGGCCCGGCGCGGCGAGATCACCTCGGTCATCGGCCCAAATGGCGCCGGCAAGACCACGGTCTTCAATTGCATCACCGGTTTTTACCGGCCCACCTCCGGCAGCATCGCATTGACCCATCCCGATGGTGCGGCGTTCCAATTGCAGACCCTGCCGGGCCACCGCATCGCCAGGCGCGCCCGCGTCGCCCGCACGTTTCAAAACATCCGCCTGTTCGCCGGCATGACCGTGCTGGAGAATCTGCTGGTTGCACAGCACAACGCGCTGATGCCCAACGTCGGCTCGGGCCTGCTCGCGGTGTTCGGCCTCGGTGGGCACCACGCCGCCGAGATCGTCGCCATCGACCGCGCCCGCGGCTGGCTCGACCGCATCAACCTGCTGCCCCGCGCCGACGACCCCGCCGGCGCACTGCCCTATGGCGACCAGCGCCGGCTCGAGATCGCCCGTGCCATGTGCACCCAACCGGTGCTGCTGTGCCTCGACGAGCCAGCGGCGGGACTCAACCCGCGGGAGAGCGACGCGCTCGCCGCTTTGCTGAAGACCATCCAGGCCGACGGCTGCTCGGTGCTGCTGATCGAGCACGACATGGGCGTCGTCATGCGCATCTCGGACCACATCGTCGTGCTCGACCACGGCAAGCTCATTAGCGACGGCGATCCGGCCCAAATCCGCGCCGACCCGAACGTGATCGCCGCCTATCTCGGCGAGGGCGACGAGGACGACCCCGATGTACCGCTTGCGGCAGCGTCCGACGTGCCCTCGGTAGCCGCGCAATGATGGCACCGTTGCTCAAGCTGACTGGAGTCACCGCGTTCTACGGTGCGATCCAGGCGCTGAAGGGCGTCGATCTCGAGGTCGCACCTGGTGAGATCGTGACGCTGATCGGTGCCAACGGCGCGGGCAAGAGCACGCTGATGATGACGATCTGCGGCAGCCCGCACGCGCGGCACGGCCAAATCATCTATGACGGCCGCGACATCACCGCCCTGCCGACGCACGAGATCATGCATATGGGCCTCGCTCAGTCGCCCGAGGGCCGCCGCATCTTCGGCCGCATGACCGTGCACGAGAACCTGCTGATGGGCGCCCAGGTCGTCGGCATGCGCAACTACGCCGCGACCCGGGACCTGGTGTTCGGCCTCTTTCCCCGCCTGAAGGAGCGCCTGACCCAGCGCGGCGGCACCCTATCGGGCGGCGAGCAGCAGATGCTGGCGATCGGCCGTGCGCTGATGAGCCAGCCGCGCCTGCTGCTGCTGGATGAGCCGAGCCTTGGCCTCGCGCCGCTGGTGGTCCGGCAGATCTTCGGCGCGATCCGGCAGTTGAACCGGGAGACCGGACTGACGGTGCTGCTGGTTGAGCAGAATGCATTCCAGGCGCTCCGCCTGGCGCATCGCGGCTACGTGCTGGTCAACGGCGCCGTCACCATGGCCGGACCCGGCGCCGAGCTGCTGGCCCGGCCGGAAATCCGCGCGGCTTATCTGGAAGGCGGGCATTAGCACCCTTCCGCGGATCGCCGGTTCCGCATAGGCTCCGCCAAGTCAACTTATAGGAACATCGAAATGCTTCGTAGGACCTTGTTCGCCAGCGCCGCCGTGCTGGCCGTCACCCTCGCCAGCGCTGCGGCGCAGGCGGAGGTTCGAATCGCCACTGTGGGGCCAATGACCGGCAGCAACGCCTCGTTCGGCGGGCAGATGAAGGCGGGCGCCGAGCAGGCTGTCGCTGACATCAACAAAGCCGGTGGAGTCAACGGCCAGCAAATCGTGCTCGAGGTCGGCGACGACGCTTGCGACCCCAAACAGGCGGTATCCGTCGCGAACCAGATGGCGAGCCGTAAGGTCGTATTCGTCGCCGGGCACTTCTGTTCCAGCAGCTCGATCCCAGCCAACAAGGTTTATGCCGAGGAGGGAATGCTGCAGATCAGCCCAGCCAGCACGAACCCAAGGCTGACAGATGAGGGCGGCTGGAACACGTTCCGCGTCTGCGGCCGCGATGACCAGCAGGGCGTCGTCGCCGGCGGGTACCTGGCAAGCGAGTTCAAGTCGCGCAAAATCGCGATCCTGCACGACAACTCAGCCTACGGCAAAGGCCTGGCCGACGAGACCAAGAAATCGCTGAATGCCAATGGCGTGACCGAGACGATGTATGCCGCCTATACCCCAGGGGAACGCGACTACTCGGCAATCGTCAGCCGCATGAAGCAGGCTGGGATCGATGTCATGTATATCGGCGGTTATCACACTGAAACCGGGCTGATCGCGCGTCAGGCGCAGGAACAAGGCATGAAGGTGACGATCGTCGGCGGTGACGCGCTGGCAACCAACGAGTTCTGGCAGATCGCTGGTCCCGCCGGCGAGAACACCATGATGACCTTCCCGTCGGACCCGCGGAAGCGGCCGACCGCGGCGGAGGCGGTCGCGGCTTTCAAGGCAAAGGGCATCGATCCCGAGGGCTACACGCTTTATACGTATGCCGCGATTCAGGTATGGGCGGAGGGGGCGACGAAGGCCGGAAGCACCGATGCCAAGAAGGTCGCCGCGGTGCTGCATAGCGGCACTTGGACTTCAGTGCTCGGCGACATCACCTTCGACAAGAAAGGCGATGTCACAAAATCAGACTATGTCTTCTACGTCTGGAAGAACGGCGCATACTCGGAAATGTAGTCCGCGATACTACGCAGCAGTGAAAGGCCTGGGCATGTCCCAGGCCTTTTTGCATTCATGCCGCCACTGTAATGCGGTGATACGAACGGCCGAAATAGATCAGGCCCTCGTGGGCGCCGCTGGTCTGGATCGCCTCAACCTCGCAGAAAAACACGTTATGCGTGCCGACCTCGGATGTCTGTGTAATCCGGCAATCGAACGAGACGACGGCGTCCAGGAGCACGGGTGCGCCGGTGGCCAGGGTGATCCAATCCGCCTGATCGAAGCGCTCCGGCATGGTATGGGGCGTGAAGCCGGCAAAAATCGGTGAGAGTGCTTCCTGCGTCGCGGCCAGCGTGTTCACGCACAGCACAGCATTGGCTTTAAAAGCCTCGTTCGAATCGCTGCCGCGGTTCATGCAGACCAGCAGTGTCGGGGGATCGTCGGTGACGCTGCATACAGCCGAGGCGGTAAAGGCGCAGCGTCCAGCCGGGCCGTCCGAAGTGATGACGCTGACTGCCGCTCCAAGCCGGGCCATCGCGTCACGGTAGGTTTCCCGGTCAATCAATCCTGCACCTCGTCCATCAGTGCCGGAATATGGCGTATCGCGGATGGAAACAGGAGGGGGTTTAGACGAAAACGGGCGCCCACATGGGGCGCCCGCTCCGTAATTCGCAGTTAGACAGGCCTAGACCTTATCTGCAACGTCGCGGACCGTATCCTTGGCGCCACCGACGGCGCTTTCAGTCTTGCCGGCCACCTTGTCGGCCTTGCCCTCAGCTTCCAGCTTCTCGTCCCCAGTCAGCTTGCCAGCGCCTTCTTTAACGGTGCCCTTGACCTTATCCCACGCACCCTGCACTCGGTTTTCGTCAACCATGCGTCTGCTCCCTCACGGCGTTATGCCGCTTCGAAATGAACGCCATGATCGCCCCCGGGTTCCAGCCACCAGATTCCGGCAAATGGTATTTTCACGCAGCCGAGAGCGGCGGCGCGACCTCTTCCAGTGAGCGTTTCTCCGCATCGACTCCCAAGAAAGTCTCGACGACCGCGGCTCCGATCATCAGGCCGCCGCCGAGCAGATAGCCCAGCATCACCTCATCCCGGGACCCCGTCTGGATCAGCGCGCCAAACAGGGCCGGCCCGGCGATTCCGCCCAATGCGGTGCCAAGCGCGTAGAACACCGAAATCGCCACCGCCCGGACCTCCAGCGGGAACGTTTCGCCCACCGTGAGATAGGCCGACGAGGCCGCCGCCGAGGCGAAGAAGAAGATCATGGTCCAGGCAATCGTCTGCTGTGTCGCGTCGAGCAATCCGCGAGCAAACGCCACTCCAACGCCGGCCATCAATATGCCGGCCAGCGCATAGGTCGCGGTGATCATCGTCCGGCGTCCCAAGGTGTCGAATAGGCGGCCCAGCAACAACGGCCCGGCGAAATTGCCAAGGGCAAACGGCAGCATGAACCATCCAACCTGCTGCGACGGCACGTCATAGAACCGGGTCAGCACCAATGCATAGGTGAACAGCACGGCGTTATAGCAAAATGCCTGCGATCCCATGAGGGCAACACCCAGCACCGTGCGGCTGCGATAATCCACCGCCAGAACGCGCAAGCTGGGCATAAACCAGCCGCCCCGATGCCGGCGCAGGCGCAGGCGGCCGGCAGGTACTGGCGGCAAAGGCGCCCCAGTCTCGTGTTCGACCCGTGCCTCGATCTGCCCGACGACGCGGCTCGCCTCCTCCGGCTGGCCATGCGTCATCAGCCAGCGCGGGCTTTCGGGAATGAACTGCCGCAGGAACAGCACGCCGATGCCGATCACGCCGCCGATCACGAAGGCTAGGCGCCAGCCTATCTCGGGGTCAATCACATTGGGATTGAGCACCACAACCGCGCCCAGTGCGCCGATTGCGGCGCCGACCCAGAAGCTGCCATTGATGACGAGGTCCGTGAAGCCGCGCTTCCGCGCGGGGATCAGCTCCTGAATGGTGGCGTTTACCGCCGCATACTCGCCGCCGATGCCCATTCCGGTGATGAGACGGAAGATTGCGAAAGACCAAAAATTCCAGGCAAAACCAGACGCGATAGTGGCGACCAAGTAGATCAGCACGGTAATCGTAAACAGCTTTTTGCGCCCCAGCCGGTCGGTGAGCCACCCGAAGAACAAGGCGCCAAGCACGGCCCCGCCGAGATAGGCACTGGCGGTCAGGCCGACCTCGGTGCCGGTCAACTGCAAGCGCGGGCTGGCAGAGATGGCACCCGACAGCGAGCCGACCAGCGTCACCTCCAACCCGTCCAGGATCCAGGTGATCCCAAGCGCGATCACCACCAGCCAGTGGAACCGGCTAAATGGCAATCGGTCGAGACGGTTGGGAACGTCGGTTTCAAAGAACTCGGTGCCGCCCGGGGCAATTCTGCTCTGGTCCATGGGGGCGCAACGGCACAGGCCGGCCTGGGTTGCGGATTACTGCGCGGTGGCGCTCGCTTCGCTGCGCGTGGCGCCAACACGGGCGGCCAGGGCAGCGGCCATGAACTCGTCCAGCGCCCCGTCCAGCACGGCGCTGGGGTTGCCGGTCTCGACCCCGGTGCGCAGGTCCTTTACCAACTGGTAAGGCGCCAGCACGTAGCTGCGTATCTGGTGGCCCCAGCCGATCTCGGTCTTGGCGTTCTCCTGCACCGTCGCCGCCGCCTCCTGCCGCTGCAGCTCGGCCTCATACATGCGAGCCTTCAGCATGCCCATCGCCGTCGCCCGGTTGCGGTGCTGGCTGCGGTCGGTCTGACACGCGACGACGATGCCGGTTGGAATGTGGGTGATGCGGATGGCGCTCTCCGTCTTGTTCACGTGCTGTCCGCCCGCCCCGCTCGCCCGGAAGGTGTCGATGCGCAGGTCGCTCTCGTTCACCTCGATCTCGATCGTGTCGTCCACGACGGGATAGACCCACACGCTGGCGAAGCTCGTCTGCCGCCGTGCCGCGCTGTCGAACGGGCTGATGCGCACCAGGCGGTGCACCCCGGCCTCGGTTTTCAACCAGCCATAGGCGTTAGGCCCGCTGACCTGCATGGTCGCCGACTTGATGCCGGCCTGCTCGCCCTCGCTCTGCTCCATGAGCTGCACCTTGTAGCCGTGCTGCTCGGCCCAGCGGGAATACATGCGCGCCAGCATCTCGGCCCAGTCCTGCGCCTCGGTGCCGCCGGCGCCGGAGTTGACCTCGAGGAACGCATCATTGGCATCGGCCTCGCCAGATAGCAGGCTTTCGATCTCGCGCCGCTTTGCCTCCCCCTGCAGGGCGCGCAACGTCGCCATGCCGTCCGCAACCATGGCCTCGTCGCCCTCGGCGTCGGCCATTTCGATGAGGTCGAGCGTGTCCGCCGCCTCGCTTTCAAGCTTCTGCAAGCCCTCGATGGCGCTGGCCAGCCGGTTGCGCTCGCGCATCAGCGCCTGCGCCGCCGTTGCGTCGTTCCACAGGGCCGGGTCTTCGGAAAGCGCGTTCAGTTCCTCTAGGCGCGCGAGGGAGGCATCCCAGTCAAAGATGCCTCCTCAGCAGCGCGAAAGTCTGCTTGAGCTGTTGGTTGAACGCTTCGGATTCAGTCGTCATCGCCCACTGCCGTTGTCGCTTTCGCTGAGTGCAAAGCCGGCCCTAATACAGCCCGCCTACGCCGCTGTCGATGCCGAGACCCGGGCCTTCGCTGACGGCCACGCCACCGGAGGTCTCGCCGCCGCCGATCGTGCCCTGGGAGGCGCCGGGCTCCTGGCCGGGCTTCCAGGCGTCGGTCACCCGGCCGCTGCCGCTGTCCCACGCCGCCATGCGCACGACGTCCGGCACCCGGAAGGCGAGCGAAGGGCGGCCTTTCAGCGCCGCCGCCATGTAGTCATGCCAGATCGGGGCCGAGATCAAGCCACCCGTCTCCTTTTCGCCCAGGCTCGTATTGTCGTCGAATCCGACCCACACGGCGGTGACCAAATCGGGGGTGAAGCCGACGAACCAGGCGTCGTTGAAATCCTGGCTGGTCCCGGTCTTGCCAGCGATCGCCCGGTTCAGCCCGGCGCCGGCCGCGGTCCCACTCCCGCGTGACACGACGCCCTGCATCATCGTCACGAGCTGAAACGTGCTGGCCGGATCAGCAACCTGCCGGCGCGTGTCGATCACCCCCGGCGCCTTACCTGCGTCATTGCAGCCACGGCACTCCAGGCCGCTGGCCCGCCAAATTACCTTGCCGTCGCGGTCCTGCACCGAGTCAACGAGCGACGGGAACACCTCTCGCCCGCCCATCGCCAGGCCAGCATAGGCGGCGGCCTGACGCATCACCGTCGACTCCACCGCGCCGAGCGCCGCGGGCAGCACGAGCGGCATGCTGTCCACGACATGGAAGGCCACCGCGGTCTGCGATACCGCCTCCATGCCCACCTTCTCCGCCAGCCTGACGGTCACGAGGTTCAATGACCGCTCCAGCGCGATCCGCATCGGCGTCGGGCCGTTGAAGGTCAGCCCGTAGTTGTTGGGTTTCCACTGCCCTTGGGCCCCAAGGTTCTGCACGAAAGGCGCGTCGAGCACCTTCTGGCTTGGCGACAGGCCGGTTTCGAGCGCCGTCAGATAGACGAATGGCTTGAACGAGCTACCGGGCTGGCGCTGCGCCTGGGTCGCGCGGTTGAATTGGCTGGTCTCAAAGCTCCAGCCGCCGGACATCGCCACCACGCGCCCGGTCGTGGGCTCGATCGACACGAGCGCGCCCTGCACGGACGGGATTTGGCGCAGCTGCAGACGCTCCGGCCGCGCCGGGTTGCGGCCCTGCGCCGCGCCGGCAGGCGTGAGTTCCGCCATGACGACGTCGCCGACCTGCATGACGTCGCCGATGCGCCGGGGGACGGGACCGCGTCCATTGGCCCGCACCTCCCGGGCCCAGGCGACATCGGACAGCAGCATCGAGGACACGTGCGGCGCCTTGCCGGCGGTATGGTCCACCCAGCCGAGCTTCGCCTCGTCGTTCGTGGTCTCGAGCACCACGGCCAAAACCCACTCGGGCAGCATTCCTGCCGGACGCGGCAGCGCTGCAATCCGGCTGCTCCAGCCGAGCTTCATGCCAGGCCCGCCCTCAACGTGCGCGACCGCGCCGCGCCAGCCGCCATGGGCGCGATCATAGGCCAGCAGGCCCCGGCGCAACGCCTGGTCAGAGGCCGCCTGCAGCGTGGGGTCAAGGCTGGTGCGGACCACGTAGCCGCCCTGGGTCGTGGCGTCGGCGCCGAATTGGTCGACCAGCTGCCGGCGCACCTCCTCGCCGAACCAGTCGGCGCCGGCGACGGTCTCGGGCCGGCGGAACGCGGCCGGGCTGATCGGGGTCGCCTTGGCGTCGCGGGCCTGCTCGGCGGTGATGGCGCGGTCGTCGGCCATGCGGTCAATGACCCAGTCGCGCCGGGTCTTGGCGGCTTCGGGAAAGCGGAATGGGTTGTAGTTGTTGGGCGCCTTGGGCAGCACTGCGAGGAATGCCGCCTCCGGCAAGGTCAGCTCGTCCAGGCCCTTGTTGAAATAGCCCTGCGCGGCGGCGGCGACGCCATAAGTCTGCAGGCCCAGGTAAATCTCGTTCAGGTACAGTTCGAGCACGTGCTCCTTGCTCATCGACTGATCGATGCGCACGGCCAGGATCAGCTCCTTCACCTTGCGGGCGACCGAGACCTCGTTGCCCAGCAGCATGTTCTTCGCAACCTGCTGCGTAATGGTCGAGGCGCCGATCGGGCGCTTGCCATGGCCGTATTGCAGGAGGTCGAACCAGCCGGCGCGGGCGATCGCCACGGGATCGACGCCGCGATGCGTCCAGAACTTTTGGTCCTCCGCCGATATGAAGGCCTGCTTCACCACATCCGGGATGGCGCTAATGGGCACGAAGATGCGCCGCTCGGTGGCGAGCTCGGCAATCAAATGGCTGTCACCAGCGTAAACCCGGCTCATAACGCGCGGCTGATAATGCCGCAGGCCGTCGAGCGTCGGCAGGTCGGCGGAGTAGCGCTCATAGGTCTGCCAGGCGAACAGCCCGCCCACGACGCCCGCGAGCGTCCCGACCGCGAACAGGCCGGCCGCTACCCGGCGCAGCCAGCGGAAGCGCGGACGCCGCGCCTTGGCCACCGCAGCCTCGGCGTTCGGCGTCCGGGCCCATTCCTCATTCTGACCGCTCATCGACTTTCCTTCGTGTTAGCCGCTGATCCGCGCGCCGCGCTGAGCACCGCCCAAAAAGTTCTCTACCGCACGTTGCAGCGCCATCGCTACCCGCACGCGATGCTCCGGACGGCGCAGTGCCGCCTCGTCCTGTAGGTTCGACATGAAACCCATCTCAACCAGCACGCTCGGGATATCCGCCGCGCGCAGCACCATGAACCCGGCCTGACGCGACGGCCGTGTCAGCATGCCGATCTCCGGCTGAAGCGTGCGCACCAGGCGATCCGCCATCCGTGCCGAGCCCGCCCGCGTCTCCTGCCGTACCAGGCTGCCCAGGATGTTGGCGATCGCGGGCGGCATATCACGGAAATTCGGGCCGCCAAACCGGTCGGCGCTGTTCTCACGCTGTGCCAGGGCGGCGGTCTGTGCGTCAGATGCGGTGTCAGAGAGGGTATAGACGCTGGCGCCGCGCACCCGGGAGTCGGTCAGCGCGTCCGCATGCAGCGACATGAACAGCGCGGCACCGCGCCTTTGCGCGAATCCGACACGCTCGTGCAGCGGGATGAACACGTCCCGGCCGCGCGTCAGCTCAACCCTGCACCGTCCGCCGCGCTCAAGCTGCTGTCTCAATTCGAGTGCCGCTGCGAACGCGACGTGCTTTTCATAGGTGCCGGAGACGCCGATCGCGCCCGGGTCCTTACCGCCATGGCCGGGGTCCAGCACAACAAGCGGCAATGGCGGGGTGGGGCGCGATGAACCCGGGGCCGGACGGCGGGCGATAAGGCTGGAGTGGCCGGTCGCTGCCAAGCCAGGCGCGCTCGACGTCGCTGCCAAGGCAGCGAGCAATGCGCGACGCGACAGGGTGCGAAATTCAGCCATTGGCCTGACGTAACACAGGAGACGGATTGCCCGCACACAGTACTTATGCGCGTTCAGGTGATCAGCCTTGCGAACGTGACCGGATTGCGCCATGTTCGTAACGCTCCGGTGGTGCGACGCCGGTGAGCCAGCCTGTTTGCGGCCCCATCCCCATGGACCCGGTTGCAATCTCCGTGGCGAGCTCGCCCTTTCGCATTGCTGCCCGCGCCGCGCGACCTCGCGCGCCGGGTCCTTCCAGCAAGCCCCTCGCCGATCGGCACCGGGTTCATGGATGAGGGCAGATGCCTCACCTGGGCAGTGCCGCCGGCCGACGGCAGCGCTGACCCGCTCGCCAGGAACTTCATGCTGCTCGTCGTGCCCGTCCAAAATCTATCCGGACTGAACACGTGGCAGCCTGCATCCGGCCGCAGCGGGAACTTGACCCTTCCTCGCCCCATTTGCCGCCGCCGCGCCGTGCCCCGCACGCGTGTGCCCTCGGCGCACCGGAGTTCAACACACGATGACGAAACGCATGCTGATCGACAGCACCCACGCCGAAGAGACCCGCGTGGTGGTGCTGGACGGTAATCGCCTTGAAGACTTTGACGTAGAGACGTCCACTAAACAGCAGCTTAAAGGCAACATCTATCTCGCCAAGGTCGTCCGCGTAGAGCCGAGCTTACAGGCGGCTTTCGTCGAATATGGCGGCGGCCGGCACGGCTTTCTGGCCTTTGGCGAAATCCACCCCGATTACTATCAAATCCCCGTCGCCGACCGGCAGCGCCTGATCGAGCTGCAGGAGGCTGAAGCGCGCGAGGATGAGGACGCCGAGGACCGCGCCGCCGCCCGTGACGCCTACTTGGCTCGTCCGCCCGCCGCTGAAGTGACGCAGGTCTCCGGTGTGAGCGAGATGCCTGGGGCAGCGGAAGCGCCGCCCGACGTGATGGATGCGATTATGGAGGCATCCTACGCAGCGCAGGCCGACCCCGAAGTTGTTGAGGACGCGCTGCCGCGTGCCGACCAGGTCGCCCAGGCTGCCGCGGTCAGCCAGGATATCCTCGTCGCCCCGCACGAGGCCGAGACGCTATTCCCAGACAACGCGTCGCTGCCTGAGCCTGACAGCGCCTCCCTGCCTGAGATCGTCATCAACGAGCCGTCAGACCCTGATTTGGCGCCGCCCGACGAGATGGGCGCCGACATGGCTCCCGAAGCCGTCGCGGAACCGCACGCCGACGCCGCGCCAACGCTCTCGCACGAGCCCATGGAGCACGGGGCAGTCGCAAACGGCTCGGCTGCACCAGAAACGGTTGAGGCCGCCAGCCCATCGGATGGGACCGCCCCGGACCAGCAGTCTGAGAATGGCTTCGAGACCATCGAGCCGCCGCCGGAGTCGATGGGCGGCGAGGTCGAGGAGCCGCGCGAGCAGCGGGCGCCGCCACGTTTCCTGCGCAACTACAAGATCCAAGAGGTCATCCGCCGTCGGCAAATTCTGCTGGTCCAGGTCGTGAAAGAGGAGCGCGGCACCAAGGGCGCGGCGCTCACGACCTATATCTCGCTCGCCGGACGCTTCTCGGTGCTGATGCCGAACTCGCCGCGGGGCGGCGGCATCTCGCGCAAGATCACCTCCGCCGCCGACCGCCGCCGGCTGAAGGAGGTCACGGCCGAGCTCGACTTGCCGCGCGGCATGGGCCTGATCGTCCGCACTGCCGGGGCCAACCGGCCGAAGCCCGAGATCATCCGGGATTGCGAGTACCTGCTGAACCAGTGGGACCAAATCCGCGACCTTACCATGAAGTCGGTGGCGCCGGCCCTGATCTATGAGGAAGCCAGCCTCATCAAGCGCGCCATCCGCGACGTGTATTCCCGCGACGTGGACGACATCCTGGTCGATGGCGAGCAGGGCTGGCGGGCGGCGCGCGACTTCATGCGCATGCTGATGCCGACCCACGCCCGCAAGGTGCAGCTGTGGAAGGACCCGCAGCCGCTGTTCGTCAAGGCGCAGGTCGAGGCGCAGCTCGACGCCATGCTGTCGCCCACCGTGCAGCTCAAGTCGGGCGGTTACCTCGTCATCAACCAGACCGAGGCGCTGGTGGCGATCGACGTGAACTCGGGCCGCAGCACGCGGGAGCGCGGCATCGAGGAGACGGCGCTCAAAACCAACATGGAGGCGGCGGAGGAGGCAGCGCGGCAACTGCGGCTGCGGGACCTGGCCGGTCTCATCGTCATCGACTTCATCGACATGGAGAGCCGGCGCAACATCGCCTCCGTGGAGAAACGCCTGAAAGACGCGCTGAAGGTTGATCGTGCGCGCATCCAGGTAGGCTCCATCAGCCATTTCGGCCTGATGGAGATGAGCCGACAGCGCCTGCGGCCTTCATTGGCCGAAACCAGCCTCGTGATGTGCACGCATTGCGCCGGGACCGGCCAGGTGCGCAGCACCGAGAGCGCCGCGCTGCATGTGCTGCGCGCCGTCGAGGACGAGGGCGCCAAGCGACGCGCCGCCGAGGTGGTCGTGCACGTGGCCGGGTCGATCGCGCTGTATGTGCTGAACCACAAGCGGGTGCGGCTGTCGGAAATCGAGGCGCGCTATGGCATGAGCGTCGCGTTCGCGGCGGATGACACGCTGCTGGCGCCGAACACGCGGATCGAGCGGGTGCGGGCGCAGCTGGCGTCGGAGTTGCCAGCGCCCATTTCGCAGTTGGCGCCCCCGGAGCCGTTCGAGGACCCAGATGAGGAGGTGATGGACAGCTCGGCCGAAGCGGCGGCGGTCAGCGACGACGCGGACGACGAGGACGCGCCGCGCCCCGGAGAGACGGTCGAGGAGGGCGAGCAGCGCAGCAAGCGACGCCGCCGCCGCCGCCGTGGCGGACGCCGAGAGGACGGGACGGAGGACGTCGCCGCCGCGAGCACAAGCGCCGTTGAGACCAACAGCGAACCGGCTACGGCTGTTGAGCCAGAGGCAAGCCCAGCCGAGATGGCTTCGCCGTCCGAGATACCCGCGGCCGATCAAGCGGACACGCCGGCGGCGGAGCACGCGGACGCACCGATGGTCGAGTCCGCGGTGATGGAGGCGCTGACGGCCGCGCCCACAGAGGACGACGCGCCGGCTGTTGCCGAGGCGGCCGCGCCCGAGACGGCCGATGCGGCAGCCGATGAGGCCGAGCGCACCAAGCGACGCGGCCGGCGCGGTGGACGCCGGCGTCGGCGTGAGCCCGGCGAAGCCGACGCGGCGGCCTCAACGTCGGAGGCGGCCCCAGCGGAACCGGGCATCGCCGCCAGCGTCGTGCCGGCCTACGTGACGCCCGCCTATGCCGGACCGACTCCGGCCAATCCGTTCGGCGGCAGCTCGGCCTTCGACATTTTCGACGCGATCGAACAGGCCGAGCAGGAACGCGCCCTCGCCGCCACGATGTCACCACGCCGAACTGTGGAGCCCGTGGCTCCCGAGCCGGCCGGCGCCGAGCCATCCGTGTCCGAAGCACCGGTGCCGCCGGAGCAGGACGAGCCGGAGCCGGTCATCGCTGAACCCGTGGCACTGGTGGCTGAAACGGTATCGCTGGCCGACCCGGACCCAATCGCGGAGCCGCCGGTTCAGCAGGCCCCGGCCGAGCCGGAGCCAACACCTGAGCCGGTGCCTATGTCCGAGCAGCCTGTACACGAGCAGCCTCAGGCCGAGCCTGATGTCGAGCCGGCATCCCAGCCGTTCGTTGCGCCGCTGATCGCCCCGACATTGATCGACGGCACCGCTTCACCCGCCGAGAAACGGCGTGGCTGGTGGCGGCGCTGACGCCTTCCACAATAGGTTGAACTGCCAGCGGGGTGCCTTCGCAGCGCCCCGCTGCGGCAGCTGCTCAGCGGAAGTGCCGCAGCCGGACCGCCGCCTCGATCATGTCCGCCTCTGGCCCGCAATAGCTGAACCGCATTGTGCGTGTCCCGCGGGTCCGGTCGAAGTCGACGCCGGGACTCGCGGCGACGCCAGCTTCGGTCAGCATGCGGGCGCAGAACGCCACGCTGTCATTGGTCCGCGCGCCGACATCGGCATAGATGTAAAATGCGCCGTCGGCCGCCGCGATGTCCGGGAACCCGGCATCCGGCAACGCGGCCATCAAATGGTCGCGCGCCCGGCGGTAGCGCGCGACGTTGGCTTCCAGCTCGGCCGTGCAGTCGAATGCCGCCTCCGCCGCCACCTGGCAGATATGCGGCGCCGAGATGAAAAGGTTCTGCGCCAGGCACTCGACCGGCCGCACCAGGTCGTCCGGCAGCACCATCCAACCGACCCGCCAGCCGGTCATACTGAAATACTTGGAGAAGCTGTTGATGACGATGGCATGCGGGCTGAACGCGGCCGCGGTCGCGATCGGCCGGTCATAGTGCAGCCCGTGGTAGATCTCGTCGGAAATCAGCCGCACCCCACGCGCGTCGCACCAGGCGGCGATGGCGGCGAGCTCGTCCGGCGTCAGCATCGTGCCGGCGGGGTTGCAGGGGCTGGCGACGATGAGGCCGTCCGGCGCCGGGTCGAGCCGATCCAGCAGTGCGACGGTCGGCTGATAACGGGTTTCGGGCCCGGTTTCGACGATGACGGGCTGCAGCCCGAGCGCGGTCAGGATGTTGACGTAGGGCGGGTAGAACGGCGCGGCGAGCGCCACGCGGTCGCCGGGATCGAACGCGGCGAGGAAGGCCAGCGGGAACGCGGCGCTGGCGCCCATCGTCACGGCGATCCGTCCGTTGGGCACTGTGGCGCCATACCAATCATGGTAGTGCGTCGCGATGCGGGCGCGCAGCGATGGGCGGCCCAATGCCTCGGTATAGCCCAGCGGATCAGCGCCGCGCAGCGCTGACGTGACCGCCGCGATGGCGCCGGCGGGCGCCCCGGTGCCGGGCTGGCCGACCTCCATGCGGATCACCCGCGGGTCAGACGGCGCCAGCGCCGCTTGCCGGGCATTGGCGGCGGCGATCACGTCCATCACCAGGAACCCCGGCGCGTGCGCCCCCCGGCCGATCTTCAGCGGCACGTTAGTTGCTGCCGACCGCGAGCCCGGTGCCGCGCGGATCGACCGCCGAGCTGCACGAGCCATCATTGTCCGGCAGATAGCGCGAGCAGGCGATCGCATTGGCGCGGCCAGGCTCCGGCACCATGGCCGGCAACGCAGCGTTGGACTGCAGCGTGTTGGTGAGGCCCACCGCGACCGCCAGCGCCGCGCCCTCCTGCCCGGACCCGGTGACGGCGGCGCGGAAGCCCCGCACGCTGGCGTTCCAGGCGATCGCCGCCGAGAGCAGCGGCGGCGTGACCGCACGGGGCGAGGCCGCGAGCAGGATGCCGGTGCCCGGGGCGACGCGCCCGGTGCCGAACAGGTTGTTCATCGTCACCGCGCAGGCGACGCTGTTGCCATTCCGGTCGAGCACGGCGAACCCCGTGGAGGCCGGCAATGACGGCAATGATCCGCTCCCCGACGCCGCGGTCAGCATTGCCTGGGGATCGCCACCGATCTGACGCCATTGAGCGACGGTCCCGATGGCCCGGGCCTGCGCGCCGGCGAGGTCGTTCGGGTTGGCCTCCAGCGCCTGAAACGCCGCCGCCGCGCCGAGGCCGCCATCGGCCGGCGGTGGCAGGAACGCCACGCTGTCCCGTCCCGCTGGGATCACCAAAGGCGCAACGGTGCGCGGCAGCGCCGCCCTGAGGTCGGCCAAGGTGAAACCGCCGCCGGCAATGCGCGATGCGTCCTCCAGCCGGCGCGCCAGCACGCCCTGATAGATGTCGCCCACGCCCGCCGTGCGGATCTGCGCCAGGGTGCCGCCCAGGTCGTTCTGCACCAGCGTTCCGCCCTCCGCCAAAGGAACGCCGCCCGGCGCGAACACCGCACGCGCATTGGGGTCCGCGGCCAGCGGCCCGGCGACCAGGGCCAGGTCGCGCAGCAGCGCACGAGAGATCGGCACGCCGAACCGGGCGAGCTGCTCGGCCGGGGCGATCAGGCTCTCGAAGGGCTGCTTGCCATAGCGCGCGTGCAGGGCGAACAGGCCGCGGGCCAGCATCGGCACCGCCGCCGGACGATCGGTGTTGGGCAGGGTGGCGCTGGGAGCGACAGGGGTGAACACGATGGCCTCGGGACTGCCCTGGCCGGGCCCGTTGCGGTCGGGACTGTAAACGAGGCACGCACCGCCGCCACCGAGACCGGCGCGCGATGGCAGAGTGACGGCCAGGGTGAATCCCAGCGCCACCGCCGCATCCGCCGCGGTGCCGTCAAGCGCTAGGACCTCGCGCGCCGCCAGCGCCGCCCGCCCCTCATCGGCCACGGCGCCGCCGATGAACCCGGTGAGCCGCTGCGGCCCCTCAGTGCCCGACTGGCCGCCCAGGAACGTCTGCTTGAGCGATCCGAGGCTCGAGCAGCCGGACATCGCCAGCGCCGACGCCAGCAGGACGACCGCGCGACGCCGCACCCCCTCGCGACGTGGCCCGCTTGCCGCGTGCCTGGGTGCCGCGACCTGGATCCTGCGGTGTCCCAACGATTATTCCTTTCGCATCCTGAGCGTCGTGCCATAGCGGCCTTCGCTTCGACCGGCAACCAATGCTATGCCACGGCAGCGATGCTGCCCCCTGTCTGAGGACTCCACGGATGCGCCCTGCCCTCACCGCCGCCCTCGCGCTGTCGCTGCTGGCCACCCCGGCCTACAGCCAAAGCATCACCGCCCCCCAGCGTGCCGAGATCATCGGCGTGCTGCGCGACGCGCTCCGCAGCGATCCCTCGATCCTGCGCGAGGCGCTGCAGGCGCTGCAGGCCGACGACACGCGGCGCGAGGAGACGGCCACGCGGGAGACCCTGGCAAAACTGGCCAGCAGCATCGTGGATTCGGCCGATCCGGTGCTGGGCAACCCGATGGGCAACGTCACCATCGTCGAGTTCTACGACACCCGCTGCCCCTATTGCCGCCGCATGCTGCCGACCCACGCCGCGCTGCTGGATGCCGACCCGAACGTGCGGATCGTGTTCAAGGACCTACCGATCCTGGGTCCCGCCAGTCAGCTGGAGAGCCGGGCGCTTCTGGCTGCGCAACGCCAGGGTGGTTATTTCAAGCTGCAGGACGTGATCATGCACGACGCCGCGCCGCCGACGCGCGACACGCTGCGCGCTGCCGCCGAGCGCCTGGGCCTCGACGGCGGACGCCTGCTGCGCGACATGGACGATCCCGTCATCAAGGCGCGGCTCGATGCAAACATCGCGCTGGCACAGAAGATCGGGCTTCAGGGCACCCCGGCGCTGATCGTGGGCAAGAAGCTGTTCGCCGGGCTGATTGAGCTGGGCGACCTGCAGCAGGCGGTGGCGGCGGCGCGGGCGGTAAACTAAGCGCTCTCCCGGAACAGCTCCCGCCCAATCAGCATCCGCCGGATTTCACTGGTCCCGGCGCCAATCTCATACAGCTTGGCGTCGCGGAGCAGGCGCCCCGTTGGGTAGTCATTGATATAACCGTTGCCGCCCAGCACCTGGATCGCCTCCAGCGCCATCCAGGTCGCCTTTTCCGCCGCATACAGGATGGCGCCGGCGGCGTCCTTGCGCGTGGTCTCACCGCGGTCGCAGGCTTTGGCAACCGCGTAAACATAGGCTTTGGCCGCGTTCATCGTCGTGTACATGTCGGCGATCTTGCCCTGCATGAGCTGAAATTCGCCGATCGCCTGGCCGAACTGCTTCCGCTCATGAATGTATGGCAGCACCACGTCCATGCACGCCTGCATGATGCCGAGCGGCCCCGCCGCCAGCACCGCGCGCTCGTAGTCGAGTCCTGACATCAGCACGTTCACCCCGCGGCCCACGCCGCCCATCACGTGCTCTTCCGGCACCTCGCAGTCCTGGAACACCAGTTCGCCGGTGTTGCTGCCGCGCATGCCGAGCTTATCGAGCTTTTGGGCGCAGGAAAAACCACTCATGCCCTTCTCGATCAGGAACGCGGTGATGCCGCGCGATCCCGCCGCCGGGTCGGTCTTGGCATAGACCACCAGCACGTCGGCCTCGGGCCCGTTGGTGATCCACATTTTGGTGCCGTTCAGCACGTAGCGGTCCCCACGCTTATCCGCCCGCAACCGCATGCCCACCACGTCCGACCCGGCGCCGCTTTCGCTCATTGCCAAGGCGCCCACATGCTCGCCGCTGATTAGGCCGGGGAGATAGCGCCGCTTCTGCTCCTCGGTGCCGTTCTTGCGGATTTGATTCACGCAGAGGTTGCTGTGCGCGCCGTAGCTCAGGCCCACCGAGGCGCTGGCGCGGCTGATCTCCTCCATCGCGACGCAGTGTTCGAGGTAGCCCATGCCGGCGCCGCCATACTCGTCCTCGACGGTGATGCCCAGCACGCCGAGGTCGCCCATCTTGCGCCACAAATCGGCCGGGAAGTCGTTGCTGCGGTCGATCTCCGCGGCGCGGGGCGCGATCTCGTCGGCGGCAAAGGTCTCGACGGAGCCGCGCAGCATGTCGGCGGTCTCACCGAGGTCGAAGTTGAGGCCCGGCAGGCGGTTCAGCAGACTTGCGGACACGAGAGGATTCCTTTTGTGTTCGGGTCGAATATAGGCCAGGAGCGGCGCATGACCACAGCGACCAGCCCAACGATAAGCCCAACCATAAGCTACGTTCACGGCGCGCATGATACGCCCTTGCTCGGCGAGACGCTGGGTCAGAACCTCGATCGCACCGCGGCCCGCGTGCCGGACCACCCGGCGCTGATCGTGCGCGGCCAAGGCGTGCACTGGAGCTATGCCGAGCTGGTGCGGCGATCCGAGGCGTTCGCCGCCGGGCTGCTGGCGCTGGGCCTGGAGCGCGGCGACCGGCTCGGCATCTGGTCGCTGAACAACGCCGAGTGGGTCGTGGTGCAGTTCGCCACCGCCAAGGCCGGCATCGTCCTCGTCAACGTGAACCCGGCTTACCGCGTGATGGAACTGGAGTTCGCGCTCCGCATGGTGGGCTGCAAGGCGCTCGTGACGGCGACGCGGTTCAAGACCAGCGACTACCTCGGCATGCTGACGCAGATCGTGCCGGAGCTTGCGGGATCGACGCCGGGTCGTCTCGACAGCGAGCGGCTGCCGGACTTGCGGACGGTGATCCAGATCGGCGGCGCGGCGCCCGGGTGCCTGCCCTTCGACGATGTGCCCAGCCTCGCCACCGACGCGCACCGGGCGGAGCTGGCCCGCCTGCAGCCGCTGCTGCAGTTCGACGACCCCATCAACATCCAGTTCACCAGCGGCACCACCGGCGCGCCAAAGGGCGCCACGCTGACCCATCACAATATCCTGAACAATGGCTTCTTCATCGGCGAAGCCATGCGCCTGACGGAGCAGGACCGGCTGTGCATTCCGGTGCCGCTGTATCACTGTTTCGGCATGGTGCTGGGCAACCTCGCCTGCACCACGCACGGCGCGGCGATGGTCTATCCCGGACCCGGCTTCGACCCGCTGGATGTCCTCCAGACCGTCGCGAACGAGCGCTGCACCGGCCTGCACGGCGTGCCGACCATGTTCATCGCCGAGCTTGAACACCCAGAGTTCGAGCGCTTCGACCTCAGTAGCCTGCGCACCGGCATCATGGCGGGGTCACCCTGCCCGATCGAGGTGATGCGCCGCGCGGTGGACCGCATGCACCTGCAGGAGATCACCATCTGCTACGGCATGACCGAAACCAGCCCGGTGAGTTTCCAGAGCTCGACGTCGGACCCGCTGGAGCGCCGGGTCAGCACGGTGGGCCGGGTGCATCCGCATCTGGAGGTGAAGATCATCGACGCCGAGGGCAGCATCGTGCCGCGCGGCGTGGCCGGCGAGCTGTGCACCCGCGGCTACAGCGTGATGCTGGGCTATTGGGACGACGAGGCGCGCACCCGCGGCGTGATCGACGCGGCGCGCTGGATGCACACGGGCGACCTGGCGACGATCGACGAGGAGGGCTTCTGCAACATCGTCGGCCGCATCAAGGACGTGGTGATCCGTGGCGGCGAGAACGTGTATCCGCGTGAGGTGGAAGAATTCCTGTATCGGCACCCGGCGATCCAGGACATCCAGGCTTTCGGCGTGCCGGACCCGAAGTATGGCGAGGAGCTATGCGCCTGGGTGAAGCTGCGCGCCGGCGAGAGCCTGACGGAGGCCGAGGTCCAGGCGTTCTGCCGCGGCCAGATCGCCCATCAAAAGGTGCCGCGCTACGTGCGGTTTGTGGACGAGTTCCCGATGACGGTCACCGGCAAGATGCAGAAGTTCCTGATGCGCGAGGCGATGGAGCGCGAGCTGGGCCTTCGCGCGGCGGAGACTGCTTAGCGGCTTGACCAGACTGCCCGGCCCGCGCTACGCCCCGCGGCGCGGTCCCGTTCGTCTAGAGGCCTAGGACACGGCCCTTTCAAGGCTGTAACACGGGTTCGAATCCCGTACGGGGCACCATAATCGCTTTGCTGCGCGTCGGCTGCGCTCTGGGTGTGCCGGTGAATCCGGATCGCGGTCAGCAGAATCACGCCGAGGAGCGGTGGGCCAGCGTTGCACCGAGGCTTGCGGCAACCACACACGCGATGCCCACAACTTTTTGTCCGCCAAGGGACTGGTGAAGCACCAGCACTCCCACAAGGCTGGAAATCGCCGGGTCGGCGCTCGCAACGATGCCGAAGGCACGGGTGCTCATTCGCCGCATGGCCAGCATGTCAAGCCCGTGTGGCAGCACAGGAATGATGACGCCCAGCGCGGGGGATGCGGGCGATTGCCTCCGCATAGAGGGCCGCCATCCCGCAGGTCACCATACCGAGGAGGCCGGCGGCTGCGAGCGTGCGGCCGGCATGGTCAGCAAGGTTGGGCTTGGTGAACGCCCGAAGGACCGCCGAGGCCCCGACCAGGCGCAGCCAGGTCGTGCTGGACGGCCCAATTGCCAGCAGCAGCGGCACCGACAGCGTCGTGCCAAGCTGGAATGAAAGCATGGAGCCGATTGCGAAGGCTGGAGCCGTCGCAATAGCCAGGGCGCTCGGCCGGCCAGCTTCGGAGCGTTTGGTGGTTGGACGGGGTATGACCGCGGGTCCCAGCGCAATGCGGCCGGATGATGCGGGTCGTGGGAGTGGTAGTCCAGAATCGGAGGGCAAGAGGGTTGTCCGTTTGGGTTGATTAAACATACTTGTCGCGTCTGCCCGCAGCGCTAACCCCAACAAGGCGCGCTTTCCCATCCCGCCTCTGCTAGACACCGCAACGCCGATGACAACCCTCAATCCCCTCCGAACCAAAGCGCTCAACGCCCGTGCCGCCGGGGAGCATGGCCGCGCGATCGAGGCCTGGCGGGCTTTGCTGACCCACGCGCCGGACGATTGGACCTTGGCGCTCGAAATCAAGCGCGACCTAAAATCGGCGTTGCACTATCCGGATTCCGACCCGCAGTTTCGCCGGGCGGCGCGGCATCTGCCGGATGCGGAGTGGCTGGCGCACTACACTGCGCTGTACGCCTACCACATGGACGATCTCGACACGTTGGGTCAACGCGCTGCTGACCTGCTGAAAGACCGGCCTGATCACGCAGCGCTGCAGGCATTGCGCGCCGACGTGGCCCGGCAACGGCGCGACTGGCCCATGGCGGCGGCGGGCTTTGCCGCGGCCCTGCGGCTCGATCCCGGCAACGCCGAGTATGCGGCCAAGCACGCTGCGGCGCTGATGTATCAGCGTATGGGCGCCTGGTTCGCCGCGCAAATGCCGCATGGGGACGCCTACGGGATCGCCGTCGTAAACCTCGACCGCAACACCGAGCGCCGTGCCTGGACCGAGCGGCTGTTCGGCCATGGTCCCGCGCCGCTGCATCGCATCCCCGCCGTCGAGGGCAGCCGCCTGGCGCTCTCGGCAGTCCAGCGTCTGCTCGGCGCGCCTGCCGACCCGGCGAGGCGTGGCACGCTGGGCTGCTTCCTGAGCCATGCTGCCGCCTGGGAGAGCCTCGCACTGCGGAGCCTCGGTCACCTGCTGGTCATCGAAGACGACGTCATCCCGCTGCTGCCGCTGCCGGCCCAGCTTGGCCCGCTCGGGTTGCCGCCGGACTACGATATCTGTTTCGTGAATGACCGGCTCGAGCCTCGCCTCGACCCGAATACGGCCGATGCCCCCAGTCTGCACCGGCTGGCGGACGCCATGCTCGGCTTCCTGCCGGAGGACAACGCGCCGGGCGGCGACGGCTACGTCATCAGCGAAAAAGGGGCGGCGAAGCTGCTGGCGTGGGTGGCTCAGGACGGTTTTACCGACGATCTGGACTGGCGGCTGCTCGCCTATGGCATGGACCCGGCTGCCATCGCTGCCCTGCCCCGCCACGCGCATTCCCGGCAGGTGCTCGACCGCCTGCGGCATGGCATCCCGCGTCCGGACCGGCTTGATGCCTATGTGCTGCATCCGGCGCTGATCCGAACCGTTGGCGTCTCCAGTGACCGCGAGGATGAGGACCGCGAGCGTCCGGCTTGACCCCGGACGCGTGCCCGCTCCACCTTTACCCGCAAAAGGAGCAGCTTGCGTGACGGAACGGGTGGAGTGCGTGGTGATCGGCGCTGGTGTGGTCGGGCTGGCCGTGGCCCGCGGCCTGGCATTGTCCGGCCGCGAGGTGTGGGTACTGGAGGCAACCGGCGGCATCGGCACCGGCGCGTCGTCGCGCAATTCGGAGGTCGTGCACGCCGGCATCTACTATCCCACCGGCAGCCTCAAGGCGCGCTTTTGCGTCCAGGGCAAGCAGATGCTGTATGCCTACTGCGCCGAACGCGGCATCCCGCATCGACGCCTGGGCAAGCTGATTGTCGCCGCCGAGGACGCGGAGGTCCCGACGCTGGACACCATCCGCGCCAAGGCCGCCCTGAACGGCGTCGATGACCTGGAGTGGCTGGACACGGCGGACACGCAGCGGCTGGAGCCTGCACTGCGCGCGGCGGCGGCGTTGCTGTCGCCCAGCACCGGGATTGTGGACAGCCACGCGCTGATGCTTGGCTTCCAGGGCGACACCGAGAACGCGGGCGGCGCCGTCGTTTGCCACGCCCCCGTGCTGTCCGGCTCGACGCGGCCAGGCGGCGGCTTCATGCTGCAGATTGGCGGCGACGAGCCGATGGAGCTCGAATGCGAGGTCCTGGTGAACGCCATCGGCCTTCGCGCGCCCGATATCGCCCGACGTATCGCCGGCATCCCGCCCGAGACCATCCCGCACGCACATCTGTGCAAAGGCAGCTACTACTCGCTGACCGGCCGCGCCCCGTTCCAGCGCCTGATCTACCCCGTGCCGGAGGCGGCGGGCCTGGGCGTTCACCTGACCTTGGACCTAGGCGGCCAGGCGCGGTTCGGGCCGGATGTGCAGTGGGTCGAGCACGAGGACTACGACGTCGATATCCGCCGGGCCGACGGGTTTTATGCGGCCATCCGCCGCTACTGGCCGGGCCTGCCGGACGGGGCGCTGACGCCGGGCTACGCGGGGATCCGTCCCAAGATCAGCGGACCCAATGAGCTGGCGGCGGACTTCGTCGTCTCCGGCCCGGCGCAGCACGGGCTCGGTGGCCTGGTCAACCTGTTCGGGATCGAGAGCCCTGGCCTTACTTCCGCCATGGCCATTGCCGAGCATATCGAAGGCCTGGCGAACCGGCGCAACGTGTCGTAACGTTTGCGCTAAATCCTGCGGGAGATATGCGATGCGGATATTGCTTGCCAGCCTCCTGGCCATCTCGACGTTGGCTGGGCCCGCGCGTGCCGATATCGCGATCTCGTCGAACGACGCGCATACCGTGCTGGATAATGGCGCTCAGGTGGCCGCTCCCGAAGCACCCGCCGACACCATCAGCGTCATCGATCTGGCGTCCTATCCGCCCAGCATACTCGCGACGCTTGAGGTCCCCGGCAGCGTCGTCGGTCCGCCCATGGCGGTGGCAATCGCCAAGGATGAGAGCTTCGCCATCGTGACATCGGCCACCAAGATCAATGCTTCTGGGGCCAACACTTCCGGCCCCGCGGGCATCAGCCCGGACAACCGGGTCTCGGTGATCGATCTGACGGTCACGCCGCCGCAGGTGGTGCAGTCGCTGCAGGCGGGAGCGGGCGCTACCACGGTCCGCATCTCCCCCGATGGCACGCTCGCGCTGGTCGCGAACCGCTTCGCCGGCACGCTGTCGGTGTTCACGATCAAGGACCGCCGGCTGACCGCCGCCGAGACGTTGATGATCGATCCGAAATCGATGCCGAGCGGCATCGCCTTCACCCTCGACGGCAAATCGGCCCTGGTGACCCGCAACGGCGACCACATCGTTCAGGTGCTGAATATCGACGGCGCCAAGGTGACGCTCGGCGACCGGCAGATCACGACCGGGGTGGCGCCTTACACCATCGACGTTACAACGGACGGCACGATGGCGGCAGTCGGCAACATGGGCCGCGGCAACGGCGACGCCGATACCGTCAGCCTCATCGACCTGACTGCCGAGCCGTTCCGCACCGTGCAGACGATCACGGTCGGCCGCTCGCCCGAGGGCCTGAAGTGGTCGCCCGATGGCAAGTTCCTGGCGATCGGCACGCAGGAGGGCACGACCAAGCCGGCCGACAACCCGTTCTATCGCGACCGGGGCCGGCTGGCGATGTTTGCGCTGGCCGACAAGCGGTTGAAGCCGGTTGTTGAGGCGCCGATCGGCCGCTGGTCCCAAGGCATCGCGTTCACCCGTGATGGCCGGACCGTCCTGGTGCAGAACATGGTGGAACGCACGATCCAGGTGTTTCGCTGGGACGGCACCAAGCTCTGGGCCGGCACGCCGCTCGACATCGGCGCTGGCCCGGCGGCAATTATGACAGCTTGGCCGTGACTTGATCTGAACGTTTTTAATGCACCGGGTTTCGGGGCGGCGTGAGCGATGACCGCCACACGGCGCAATAACTGGTATGTTCAATAAAGCAGTCCATCCAGTTCACATCCTGTAAATTCTGCAATTGTCGCGATTTTGCTCCAGAGTTGCCGTAACTCAGTTCCGGCCGACGCCTATAATCTCAAGCGCTTGAATAAAGCCGAAAAGGTCCCGCATCGACGAAAACGGGCGACGTCGTGGAAGGAGGGGCCATCAGCATGGAGACGCAATCATCGCTCGACCACTGGGCGACATCTGACGAAGGCTCGCCAGTGCATAACAGCATCAGCTCCGCCCAACGCAGTCCAATACCCTCGAATACGCCCCATCTATTTCTCTTTCCGGGGATGGGCGGCCATGATCCAAAGCTGGTCGAGATCGGTGCTGCCTGCGGACATTCGGTGCGGACTATACAGATTCTTTACCCGTCCTGGCGTGCCCTGCTGCATGATCCGGATTTTTCCCTCGATGCTTTGGTCAGCGACACGATTGCCCAGATCAGAATGTGTTGCCCGACAGGGCCGATCCTGCTGGCCGGCTACTCATTCGGCGGCATTGTCGCATTCGCCGTGGCGACGCGGCTGCGCGAAGACGGTTGCGCCTTGTGTTTCCTGGGTCTTCTCGATGCTGAGGCGCAACCTGGGATCGATATTTCGCCGGGTGCGCTGCGTGCGCCGATGACGCACCGGCAGGAGCTTGCGGGTTTCATGGCAGCACTTCGTCGTGGCGAGGGAACCAGTAAACTCGCCTATGCGACCGCCCGGAGGCTGAAAAGCCCGCGCTGGCAGCCATTGCTTCGGCTTTATGCCCGGGTGCCGCGGCGCTGGCTGCCGAGTGAGTTCAAGGTCTATCTCGATCGCGACCTGCTGTCGCAGCACATGGAACCGCTGCTGCGCGAGTGGGCTACACGCCGCGATGCCCTGCCGCCGCTGCATGTGCCGGTCTATCTGTTCCGGACCGACCAGCACAGCGCCGAGGCTCCGCGCCATCTGGGCTGGGACCACTGCTGTCCAGACCTGACCGTCGTCTCGATGTCCGGCACGCATCTCGGGATGCTCAAGCCTACGAACTTGCCGGCGCTATGCGACGCTTTCAGCAAAGCGGTCACCCAGGTACTCGAGCGCGCCATGCCTTAAGCTTTACTCAACGACGGCTGCGTCGGCGATGAAGAAACCGGCGGCGACGCTGCCGTTCCACTCCTCTGCCCGCAAGTGCCCGGCCAGATGCAGCGGCGCACCCCGGTTCAGCAGCGCGTCGGACAAGGCGCCGTCACGCGCCCGGAACAGCAACGTCTTCAGGCGCGCCCCGCCGCCCTCCCCCTGCACATAGGCGCGGATCGTCGCGCCTTCCTTGCCGATACGGTCGGCCCGGACCACCTGGGCGCGCGGCAGCACGAACACCGGTTCTTCGTTGCCATTGCCAAAGGGTGACAGCCGGGCGAGCTGCTGCGCCAAGTCAACGGTTGCGCCGGGCACTGCGATGGTGCCCTCGACCGGCAGGTCGGCAACCCGGGGCAGCGCCGCCGCGTGCACCAAGCGGTCGTTCAGGAAGGCGTGGAACGCCGGCACGACGCGTTCATGCAAGGCAAACCCGGCCGCCATCGCGTGCCCGCCGCCGGTCACCAGCAGCCCCGCCTGCCGCGCCGCCATGATGGCGCCGCCTAAATCAACGCCGGGCACCGACCGCCCGCTGCCCCGAACCAACCCGTCCACGAGCGCCCCGACGCAGGTGGGGCGGTTGTGGCGTTCCTTAATCCGTCCCGCCACGATGCCCACCACACCGGGATGCCAGCCTGCGCCGTGCACCAGCATCGCTGCATGGCCAGCCGCCGCCTGCGCCGCCGCCTGCTCCAGCGCAGCCTCCAGCATCCCGGCCTCCACCGCCTGACGCTCGCGATTGGTGGCGTCGAGCATTTCGGCCAAAGCCCGCGCCTCGACGGGATCGTCGCACAGCAGCAGCCGCAGCCCGAGGTCGGCCTGGCTGATGCGCCCGGCCGCATTGATGCGAGGGCCGAGCGCGAAACCGCAGGTGAACGCGGTCGGCAGGTCGCGGGCTGACGCCGCCTCCAGCAGCGCCGCGATCCCTGGACGGGCGCGTCGTGCCATGACGCGCAATCCCTGGGTCACCAGCGCGCGATTCAAACCCCGCAGCGGCATGACGTCGCACACTGTCGCAAGCGCCACGAGATCCAGCAGCTCACGCAGGTCCGGCTCCGGCCGCCCGCTGAAAAATCCAGCCCGGCGCAGCGCCCGCAGCATCGCGATGGCGGCCAGAAAGGCGATCGCCGCCGCGCAGACGCTGCCGAGGCCGGACGCATCATCCAGCCGGTTCGGGTTGACCGTGGCGAGCACCGGCGGTGGCGGCGCGTCGCTCGCGTGGTGATCCAGCACCACAACATCCGCCCGGCCCTGCACGGCCGACAGCGCGACGGCTGCCGCCGTGCCGCAATCGACGCAGACGATCAGCGTGGCGCCCTGCTGCACCAAATTCATCAGCGCCGGGGCGTTCGGGCCATATCCCTCGAGCAGCCGGTCCGGCACATGGGTCAGCACCCGGCAGCCCAGCCCGCGCAAAACGGTTGTCATAATTGCGGCACTGCATGCGCCATCCACGTCGTAATCGCCAAACACGCCGACCGTCTCGGATTTCAGCACGGCATGGGCCAGCCGGTCGGCCGCACGGTCCATATCGGACAGCGTGGATGGATCGGGCAGCAGCGCGCGCAGCGTCGGATCGAGGAAATGCGCTGCGGTATCCGGATCGACGCCGCGCGCCGCCAGCAGCCGGCCGATGATCTCCGGCAGGCCCAGCCGCTGGGCAATGCCCAGCCCAACCCGGTCCTCGCCGTTGCGCCAGAGCCAACGCCTGCCCGTCAGGCTGGTGCCAACACCCAGCGCGGCCGCATTCATTCCAGACAGCTACTCCGGCTGCCAGGTCTTGGTGGCGAAGTTGTGGTGCGCCTCGATGTATCGGATTGTGCCCGACTTGCTGCGCATGACGATCGAATGCGTGTAGGCGCCGCTGCCGAACCGCCGCACGCCTCGCAGCATGGCGCCGCCGGTCACGCCGGTGGCGGCGAACATCACATCCCCCTTGGCCATCTCGCCAACACTGTATTTATAGCGCGGGTCAGTGACACCCATGCCGCGGGCGCGCTCGATCTGCGCGTCGTCCTCATACATCAACCGCCCCTGCATCTGACCACCGATGCAGCGCAAAGCCGCTGCCGCCAGCACGCCCTCCGGCGCGCCGCCGATGCCCATGTAGATATCGACACCGCCCTCCGGCAGCCCCGCCGCGATCACCCCCGCCACGTCGCCGTCGCCCAGCAGCATGATGCGCGCCCCGGCCTCACGGCAATGCGCCAGCATCTCGTCGTGCCGCTCGCGCTCCAGCATGCAGACCACGAGATCGCCGATCTCACGCTTCTTGGCGCGCGCCAGGTTGCGCAGGTTCTCTGCAACCGTAGCATCCAGGTCCACAACCCCGTCCGGCAGCCCGCCGCCGACCGCGATCTTGTTCATGTAGATGTCGGGCGCGTGCAGGAAATTGCCGTGCTCCGCCAGCGCCACGACGGCCAGCGCGTTGGGCCCGCCCTTGGCCGTGATGTTGGTGCCCTCCAAAGGGTCCACCGCGATGTCCATGGCGGGACCGCCGGAGCCGACGCGCTCGCCGATATACAGCATCGGCGCCTCGTCCATCTCGCCCTCGCCGATCACCACGGTGCCCTCGATCGCCACGCTGTCGAAGGCGCGGCGCATGCCCTCGACGGCAGCGCCATCGGCTTCGTTCTTCTTGCCGCGGCCCATCCAGCGCGAGGCGGCGAGGGCTGCGGCCTCGGTCACGCGCACCAGGTCCAATGCCAAGTTGCGGTCTAGGCTGATCTCTGGATGGTTGTCGGTCATGGAAGGCTCCTTACGCGGGCTCGATACGGATCAGGGTGGGGGCTTCCAGCACGGCGTCCAGTGCGGCGATCTGGTCGAGTGCCCGGTGCATCGCCGCCTCGTTCGTCTCATGCGTCACCAGCACCACGGGGACCGCCTCGCCGGGCGCACGGCCGCGCTGCAGCATGCTCTCCATGCTTACGCCGGCGTCGCGCAGGGCGGCCGTCACGTCGGCGATCACGCCGGGCCGATCGACCACCATGAGCCGCAGGTAGTAAGCGCCGACATGGGCGGACATCGGCACCGCGGGCAGGTTGGCAAGCATGGCAGCCTCGGCGCCCCACACCGGGGTAGCCCGGCCGCGTCCCAGGTCGATCAGGTCCGCCACCACGGCACTCGCCGTCGGCCCGGCGCCGGCGCCCCTGCCTTCCAGCATGACGCGGCCGACAAAATCGCCCTCCGCCACCACCGCGTTGAGCACGCCATCGACGCGCGCAATCGGCGCCGCCTGCGGCACCATGCACGGATGCACCCGGCTCTCGATTCCGGCCTCGGTCCGGCGCGCGATGCCCAGCAGCTTGATGCGGTAGCCAAGCTCGGTGGCGAACGCGATGTCCAGCGCGGAGACGCCGCGGATGCCCTCGATGTGCACGGCCGCGAAATCGACCGGCCGGTTGAAGGCCAGCGCCGTCAGGATCGCCAGCTTATGCGCGGCGTCGATGCCGTCCACGTCGAAGCTCGGGTCACTCTCGGCGTAGCCCAGGCGCTGCGCCTCCGCCAATACGTCGGCGAACTCCCGCCCGCGCTCGCGCATGACCGTCAGGATATAATTGCAGGTGCCGTTCAGGATGCCGGCAATGCGATCGATGCGGTTGCCCGCGAGGCCTTCGCGCAGCGCCTTGATCACCGGGATGCCGCCAGCGACCGCGGCCTCGAACGCCAGGGTAACGCCCGCATCGCCCGCCTGCTGCGCCAACTCGGCGCCATGCACTGCCAAAAGTGCCTTGTTGGCGGTCACCACCGGCTTGCCGGCCGCAAGCGCCGCCTGCACCAGCTCACGCGCCGGGCCCTCTGCGCCGCCGATCAGCTCGACCACCACGTCCAGCGCCGGGTCGAAGGCGAGGGCGACGGGATCGTCGTACCAGCGCAGCCCGGAGGTCGGCACGCCGCGGTCCCGGGTGCGGTCCCGGGCGGAGACGGCGGTGACCGCGATCGGACGCCCGGCGCGCGCCGCGACCAGGTCCGCGTTGTCCCGCAACAGACGCAGCACCCCCGCGCCGACCGTGCCCAGACCTGCGACCCCGATCGACAGCGGACGGGTCATTCGGCAGCTGCCTCGGCGACGACGTTGCCGACGTGATTGCTGTCCGCCCAGCAGGAAGCCGCGGATGTTGCGCACCGCCTGACGCAGGCGCTGGGTGTTCTCGACGAGTGCGAT
This sequence comes from uncultured Alphaproteobacteria bacterium, assembly GCA_963850595.1. Taxonomy (GTDB): domain Bacteria; phylum Pseudomonadota; class Alphaproteobacteria; order Acetobacterales; family Acetobacteraceae; genus CAHJXG01. The sequence continues at coordinate 1,820,583 of CAWKLS010000002.1, forward strand.
CCGCACATGGGTGTCGCCGTGCTCGCCGAAGCCGATGCCGGGCGCGACCGCCACCTTGGCGCGGGCCAGCAACAGCTTGCTGAATTCGACGCTGCCCAGATGGGCGTAGCGCGGCGGTATGGGCGCCCAGGCGAACATCGAACCGTCCGGACTCGGCACGTCCCACCCGGCCTGGTTCAAGCCGCGCACCAGAACGTCGCGGCGTTCGCGATACAGCCCGCGTATCTCCGCCACGCAGTCCTGCGGCCCGTTCAACGCTGCTGTCGCCGCGACCTGGATGGGGGTGAAAGCGCCGTAGTCCAGATAGGACTTCATCCGCGCCAGGGCCGAGATCAGCCGGGCATTGCCGGCAGCGAAGCCCATACGCCAGCCCGGCATGGAGTAGGTCTTGGACAGGCTGGTGAACTCGACCGCGATGTCCTTCGCGCCGGGCACCTGCAGCAGGGAGGGCGGCGGGGCATCGCCGAAGTAAATCTCGGCGTAGGCCAGATCCGACATGATGAAGATGTCATGCTTGCGGCAAAGTGCCACGACGTCGTGATAGAATTTGAGGTCCGCGCAGTAGGCCGTTGGATTGCTGGGAAAGTTGACGATCAGCGCCGTCGGCTTCGGCACGCTGTGCCGCACCGCGCGGTCGATCGCCTCGATCATGCTGCCGTCGGGCGCGGCCGGAATGCTGCGCACGCTGGCGCCGGCGATGATGAAGCCGAACTGGTGGATCGGGTAGGACGGGTTGGGCACCAGGATGGTGTCGCCGGGGCTGGTGATCGCGGCTGCGAGGTTGGCCAGGCCCTCCTTCGAGCCGAGCGTCGCCACCACCTCGGTCTCCGGATCGAGCGCCACGCCGAACCTCCGGTCATAATAGCCGGCCAGCGCCCGGCGCAGCCCGGGGATGCCCTTGCTCGCGCTGTAGCGGTGGGTGCGCGGGTCCTGCACCGCCTCGATCAGCTTGGCGACGATGTGCGGCGGGGTGCCGGTGTCGGGGTTGCCCATACCGAGGTCGATGATGTCCTCGCCGTGGGCGCGTGCGGCGGCCTTCGCCTGGTTCACCTCGGCGAACACGTAGGGCGGCATACGGCGGATACGGTGAAATTCTTGCGTCATTCGGGGTGGGTCATCACTGCTGGGGTTGGGTCATTGTAGCAGACGCGCGTCGCCGCCGCGACCCAATGCGGCGGCGTTGACGCGGATCGATGCCGCCGGCACTCCGACCGCGACCAGGGCATCCAGCATGCTTTGGGTCCGGGCTAGCGCGAGCGGCAGGGCATGGGCCTGCGCGGCCGCACCCGGCCCGGCCGCGTCACCGCCAGCCTCAACGGCAATCACCGCCCCGGCGCGCCGAACCGCCAACTCGCGCAGCGCCGCCTCCGCGCTGGCCGGCAGTGCCGCCGATCCCGGCCGGAAGGCGATCGTCACGCCGCGCGGCAGCCGCGGCATGGCTGGGGCGCTGACGGTCTCGGGGATGCCGCGCAACCTGGGCAATGGCGGCGCTTCGGTGGGCAGGTCCGGTGTCGGCCCCGACTCGATCGCCGGTTTGCTCTGCTGGGGTTCGCCGGATGCTACGCTGACCGGCGTTGCAGCAGGCGGTGCGGCAACTGGCGACGCATTGGCGGATGGCGCGGCAGCCGGTGACGGAGGCGGCGGCGTGGCCGTTGCGGCATCCAGCACGGCCACGGATGCTCCGGGATCGGGCGGCGGGGCTGCAGGGCGTGCGGCTGCGATCGAGGGCGCGGGCGCGGGCGCAGAAGCTGCGTTGGCGGCGACCGGAAGGACCAGCGGGTCCTGCGTCGCCTCCCGTCGCGTGCGGTCGCGCTCGGCGATTAATCGGGCGGCAAGTGCACGCCGAGTGGCGGCATCGGTCGGTGTCGGAAGCGGCGGCACCTGGGACAGATTAGGATACGGATCGGTGACGCCGGGCGGCGGCGGGCGCACCTCGGCGATCTTGCCGCCTTGCAGGTCGTGCCACCAGCCGATCGGCGTGTCGAGCGTGAGCTTGCTGTCGCTCATCCGCTCGACCTCGCTGCACGCAGCCGTCGTCAGGACAGCCGCAAGCAGGGCCATTCTAACCGGACCGTTCCGCCAGAGTGTCACTTGTTCCCCAGGGCCCGGGGGCCTAGGTTCAATACGGTCGCATATCGCCATCAGCCGGCCCTGTCCTACGCATGCTGGCGACATGTAGCGCGGCATCGCGCCCGACGGAAAGGAAACTCCCAGCATGGACCAAAGCGGCAAATCTCCCCCCGGGAAGACGCATGTGACGGCGGTCGCCTCGCCGGGCTTCAAGCTCGCCGACCCCACGGTGCTCGGACGGTCGATGGCCGACATCGCTGAACGCTCGCAGCGCCTGGTGACGGACTGGCTGCACCGGCAGTCGCGCGATGCGCCCGGCATGGACCCGATGAACGTCGGGCACGCCTTCATGGAGATGACGACCCAGCTGATGAAGGATCCGTCCAAGATGGCCAAGGCGCAATTGGGACTGTGGCAGGACTACATGACGCTGTGGCAGAACACGACGCGCCGGATGTGGGGCATGGACGCCGGCGCGGTCATCGAGGCGGACCCGAAAGACCGGCGCTTCAAGGACAGCGCCTGGAAAGAAATCGAGGTCTTCGACTTCATCAAGCAGTCTTATTTGCTGTCGGCCCGCTATGTGCAAGACGTCGTGGCCCGGGTGGACGGGCTTGATCCCAAGACAGCGCAGAAGGTGGATTTCTACTCGCGCCAGTTCATGGACGCGATGAGCCCGACCAATTTCCTGATGACCAACCCCGAGGTGCTGCGCAAGACCGCCGAGACCGGCGGGGAGAACCTGCTGCGGGGCTTGAGCAACCTGTTGTCCGACCTCGAACGCGGACGTGGCAAGCTCACGATCAAGATGACCGACCTCGACGCGTTCAAGATCGGTGAGAACATCGCCGTGACGCCGGGCAAGGTCGTCTATGAGAACGACCTGATGCAGCTTATCCAGTATTCGCCGTCCACCGCCACGGTGCTGAAGCGGCCGTTGCTGATCGCGCCGCCGTGGATCAACAAGTTTTACATCCTCGACCTTCGCCCGAAGAACAGCCTCGTGCGCTGGGCGGTCGAACAGGGCCATACCGTGTTCATGATAAGCTGGGTCAATCCCGACGAGCATTTGGCCGATAAAGGGTTCGAAAACTACATCACCGAGGGCTACCTCGCAGCGCTCGACGCGATCGAGCGGGCGACCGGCGAGCGGGAGGTCAACGCGATCGGCTACTGCCTCGGCGGCACGTTGCTGGCCAGCACGCTGGCCTGGATGGCGGCGGTGGGCGATGACCGCATCAAGTCGGCGACGTTCTTTGTCACGATGATGGACTTCAAGGAGGCCGGCGAGCTCGGCGTCTTCATCGACGAAGAGCAATTGAAAGCCATCGAGGAAAAGATGGAGAAGCGTGGCTATCTCGATGGCAGCGAGATGGCGGCGACCTTCAACATGCTGCGCGCCAACGACCTGATCTGGTCGTTCGTCGTCAACAACTACCTGCTCGGCAACGATCCGTTCCCGTTCGACCTGCTGTATTGGAATAGCGACAGCACGCGGATGCCGGCGCGAATGCATGGTTTCTATCTGCGGCAGATGTATCAGGAGAACCTGCTCTGCCAGCCCGGCGGGATCGAGATGAACGGCCAGCCGATCGACCTCGGCCGCATCAAGGTGCCGTCCTACTTCCTTTCGACGCGTGAGGATCATATCGCGCCGTGGAAGAGCACCTATTGCGGCACGCAGCTCCTGGGTGGGCAGAGCCGCTTCGTGTTCGCGGCCAGCGGCCACATCGCCGGGGTGGTGAACCCGCCGCAGGGAGGGAAATACAGCTATTGGACCAACGCGGAGCTGCCGACCGACCCGGACACTTGGCTGTCTGGCGCGACCGAGATGGCCGGAAGCTGGTGGCCCGACTGGCAGCGCTGGGTGTCGGCGCTGGATGACACGCACGTTCCGGCGCGTGTGCCGGGCGATGGTGCGCTGCCCGTCCTAGAGGACGCGCCGGGCAGTTATGTAAAGGTTCGGGCGAGCTGAGAACCCCGAGGCTGATGAACGGACCTGTCGCGCCTCCTTTTTGAACCGACGCAATGCCTATAACGACGTGGAAGAGCTATTCTCCCACTTCGGTTGATAGACGTCAGAACTAGAGGTAGAACTGCTCGAGGATGGGATCGCCAGGCACGCTGACCTTCTGTTTATCAATGGTGACCCTCAGGCCGTCGAAGGTGCGATAGGTCAGGAAGAGCGGGCTCTCCGCGTATTCGGCAAGCTCGCGTTTCAGGATGATCGTAGCAATCTGTTCACCCAAGCGCAGGCTGCGGGTGTTGTCCGACCGCCAATGGACCCCGCCCATGCTGCGGCCCATCGCGACGTTGCTGCCGAGCTTGTTCAGCTCGCCGCCCACGGTCATTCTCGCCGCGTCTGGCCGGTTATATGCCGGCAACTCCGGCGCATCCGTCACCATCGGCTGTAGCACATCGAGCGGCGCCCGAGTTTGCGGGTGGACCGCACCCTTGATCAAGGGAGCAATGGGCTGGTCCTCATCGAACCAAGCTTTCAGCACGGTTATGCAGGCGCCTGCAACGGTCGCGTGGCCTGCACCGTAGGCTGGATGGGCGGGGCTGCCAGCGCTGAATGCAATGGGAAGGAACAGGGATCCATATTTATTCTGGACGGCCTGTGCCGCCACTGTCTGAGATACCCAATCTGGGAGGCCGTAAGGGCGAGTTTGCCCACCGGTTCCATCGTCGTGCCCGAGAACCTGCATCTGGATTAGGCCGCCATAGGCCTCTGGCCGGAGACGCCGGTTCACCAGCCATTTCTGGCGCCACACCACTTTCAGCGCGCGTGTGGCAACCTCTGAGACGAGGGCGAGAAGATTTGGATCGCCCAAGGTGCCGAACCCGCCCTGGCGCTTGTAGTGCGTCTTGTATGGATTGCCGTCATCAACCGGCGCCTTCCAGTCGCTGAGCAGGAGGGCTGCGTTGAAATAGGCTTGGTGCAACGCGTCCTTGTTCACGAACCGCGCCAAGTCACGCATCGTGCGTATCCGGCGGAGCGGCGGGGCGCGCGTGCCCGCTGGCGTAGGCTCGTAGTAGCCGTCGTCATCGTTGTAGTCGTTGTCACCCGAGTAGGGCTTGTTGAAGTGATCGAAGCCACTCTGCTGCGCTTTCAGCCAGCTTGCGTGATCCGTAAGATAGTTGCGATCCACGGCATAGGGCCACTGTTTCTGCACGATGGTCTGGGCGCCAAACTTTACATCGTGCAGGAAAAATTGGCTGACGATCGGGCCGAACTCTTCGTCAGGCAGCCCACAGCGATAAAGCGTCTGCTGCTGCAGATCGAGCTGGCCGTTCGCAGTTGGCAGATCCAGGCCGAGCTGTAGCTTGCCAGGGTTCGCCGCAAAGGTGTCATCATGAAGTGCGCGGCCAAAGGCCTGGCCGAGATCCATAAGCACTTCGGTCGCGTCCATGCCTTCGGCAAGGAGATCGAGCGAGACGTCGCGGTGCAGCGCCATCCAGTAGAGTTCGGTCATTTCAGCGGCAGTCGAATGTGAAAGCACCTTGGGCGGAGGCAGCATGTTCAACTGCGTGGGCAACGGGCCGAGCCGTTCGCCGGCACGTCCTGCCAGCGGATTCACAAGAGTGGCCGCAGTTGCCGGAGTGGTGGGGAGCGGTGCGACGAACTCAAAATCGCCGCCGTGCTGCGGATGAGTGCCCTCTGCTATTTGGCGGAATTCGTCGTAGGCCTGGAAATCGACTTCGCCGAATGCATTATGCGGCAGGGTCTTATGGAAATTGCCGATATAGCGAAACTGGTTTTGAGGTCCGAATGAGTCCGCTTCGTCGCCGTTGGGCTGTGGGGTCTCAGAGGGAGGATTGTTGGGCTGCTGAGCCGTCAACTTAGTCGGTAGTGCGTCCACCGGTCTGCTCCTTGCTAGGGTTCGACAATTTGACTTGTCAAGGAAAGACAGTACCTAGCAAGCGTCTTGTATCATGTGACAGACGTCACACCGAAACCGAAACCTATCTGGACCACGCGACACTTAGTTTCGAATTCTTAAGTCTTAGCTGCTTTCTCCCGTTAAAAGCAGCGACAAAAGTCGCACCTATGTTGTTAATTTGCTTAGGAATTGGCCGCCGGTCTAGATATCGAGAAAATTTAAACTGGCCGATAGTATGTCAACTCGGCTGAGATCGGGGCAGTAGGAAAAATGGCTTGCCCCGAACTCAACAAAATCACCGCCAATCAGTGCGTCAAGCCCTGCACGACTTCGTCCGTCATCTTCTTCGCGTCACCAAACAGCATCATCGTATTCGGCCGGAAAAACAGCTCATTGTCCACGCCGGCGTAGCCCGACGCCATGCTGCGCTTGATGAACAGCACCGTTTTCGCCTTGTCCACGTCCAGGATGGGCATGCCGTAGATCGGCGACTTGGGATCGGTCTTGGCCGACGGATTGGTCACGTCATTGGCGCCGATCACGTAAACGACGTCCGCTGTGCTGAACTCGCTGTTGATCTGCTCCAGCTCGAACACCTCGTCATACGGCACGTTCGCCTCGGCCAGCAGCACGTTCATGTGGCCGGGCATGCGGCCAGCAACCGGGTGAATGGCGTACTTCACCTCGACGCCCTCTTTCTTCAGCGTGTCCGCCATCTCCCGCAGCGAGTGCTGCGCCTGCGCCACTGCCATGCCGTAGCCCGGCACGATGATGACCTTCGACGCGTTCTTCATGATGAACGCGGCGTCGTCGGCATTGCCGGCCCGGACGGAGCGGTCGGCATGCGCGGGATCGACCAATGCCGCGCCGCCGGTGTCGGTGCCCCAGCCGCCCAGCAGCACGTTCAGGATGCTGCGGTTCATGCCTTTGCACATGATGTAGGACAGGATCGCGCCTGATGCGCCCACGAGCGCCCCGGTGATGATCAAAGCGAGGTTCTGGATGGTAAAGCCGATGCCGCAGGCCGCCCAACCGGAGTAGCTGTTCAGCATCGACACCACGACCGGCATGTCAGCGCCGCCGATCGGGATGATGATCAGGAACCCGAGGCCCAGCGCCAGCAGCGCGATCAGCCAGAACAGCGGTTGGCTGCCGGTCACGACGAACACCACCACCAGCGCCAGCAGCACGATGCCGAGCGCGAGGTTAAGCTGGTGCTGCCGGGGAAACTGAATCGGCGCGCCCTTCATAATCCCCTGCAGCTTGGCGAAGGCAATCAGCGAGCCCGAGAAGGTGATGGCGCCGATCACGAGGCCGAGCGACATCTCGATCAGCGACTGCTCGTGGATGGCGCCGGGCAGGCCGATGCCGAACGACTCCGGCGCGTTGAGTGCGGACGCTGCGACGAACACTGCAGCCAAGCCGACCAGCGAGTGGAATGCCGCGACGAGCTGCGGCAGCGCGGTCATCTGAATGCGGCGTGCGACGGTGACGCCGACTGCGCCGCCAATGGCGATCGCGACGGCGATCAGCAGGAAGCCGGACCCGGCCATGCCCCGCTGCAGCAGGGTCGCCATGACCGCGATGCCCATGCCGATCATGCCGTACTGGTTGCCGCGCCGGGCTGTGACCGGGCTGGACAGGCCGCGCAGCGCCAGCACGAACAGGACGGCGGCGATGAGGTAGGCGAGTGCTGTCAGGGAGGCGCTCATGCTACTTGCGCACCGGGCGCTTGTTGGACTGGAACATCGACAGCATGCGCTGGGTCACGACGAAGCCGCCGAAGATGTTGACGCTGGCCAGCAGCACGCCCAGGAAACCGAAGGCGCGCGCCCAAGTGCTATCGGACAGCCCGACCGCCAGCATAGCGCCGACGACGATCACGGACGAGATCGCGTTGGTCACACCCATCAGCGGCGAGTGCAGCGCGGGCGTCACGTTCCAGACGACGTAGTAGCCGACGAAGCAGGCCATCAGGAAGATTGCCAGCAAGAAGATGAACGGCTCGACCGCCGCCGCGACCGGTTCGATGCCGGCGCTGGCCACGCGCAGCTGGTCAGCCAGGGCCGCGGCGCGTTCGGCGATCCGAACGGCCTCGTCCGCATAAAAATTCGGGTTCATAAAGCCTCGCTATGCCGCCGTTGCGGACTGGAATTGGGCATGGACAGCCTGGCCGCCGCGGGTCAGCAGCACGCCGCGCACGATGTCGTCGCTGTCGGGCAGCGCCGGCGCCTTGGCCGCCTTGTCCCAGAACGCCGTGAGGAAGGTGAGCAGGTTGCGGGCATAGAGCGAGCTGGCGGCGACGGGAATGCGGCTGGGCCAGTTGGTCCAGCCGAGCACCTTCACGCCGTTCTTCGTCGTGCTGATCTCGCCCGGCACCGTCGCCGCGCAGTTGCCGCCGGCCTCGGACGCGAGGTCCACGATGACGCTGCCGGGCCGCATGGCATCGACCATCGGCTGGCTGACGATCACCGGCGCACGGCGGCCCATCACGAGGGCAGTGCAGATCACCATGTCGTTCTTCGCAATCGTCGTCGCCATCAGCTCGGCCTGCTTCTGACGGAAAGCCTCGCTCATCTCTTTGGCGTAGGCGCCGGTTTGGCCCGCCGTTTCCTCGTCCTCGACGCCGATGTAGGTGGCACCGAGCGACTTGATCTCCTCCTTCGCCGCCGGGCGCACGTCGGTCGCCGACACGATGGCGCCCAGGCGTCGCGCCGTTGCGATCGCCTGCAGCCCGGCCACCCCGGCGCCGATCACGAACACCCGCGCCGGCGGCACCGTCCCCGCCGCCGTCATCATCATCGGGAAGCCGCGAGCGAAGGCCGCCGCACCCTCGATCACCGCCCGATAGCCCGCGAGGTTCGCCTGGCTGCTCAAGATGTCCATGCCCTGCGCACGGGTCGTGCGCGGCAGCAGTTCCATGGCGCAGGCGTCGATCCCGGCCGCGGCGAGCGCCGGCACCAAAGCCGGGTCACCGAGCGCGCCGCTGGTCGCGACCAGCAAAGCGCCGCGCGGTATCATGGCCCTCACCTCCGGCCCCGGCATCTGCACGGCGAACACGATCTCCGCCCCGGCCAGCGCCGTCGCGGCATTAGGAGTGATCTCAGCGCCGGCGGCTTGGTATTCGGCATCCAAAATTGAGCTCGTCAAGCCAGCGCCCGCCTCGATCGCGACAGTCAAGCCCATGGCCACCAGCTTTTTCACTGTATCCGGCGTCGCCGCCACCCGCGTTTCCGCCGTGGCTTGTTCCTTCAGCACCGCAAGGCGCATGCGTCCATCCCTTGATCTTTGGACGACAAGATGCCCCGCGCGCCCGGGTAGTGGCAAGGCCCCTGGAAAATGGACCCCTGTAAGCGCTGGCCCCCTAGGCGCTGGGAGGAACCCCGGCCTCGAGCAACGCCGCCTTCTGCCTCGCTGCGACGGTCTCAGTATTAAAATCATCGACGAGTTCATGGAACAGCCGGAACCAGTTCTGCTCCGCCCGCAGCCGCACGAACACGCTGCCCAATCCAAGGGCTGAGCGGTCCATCAGCACGAACTCCCGCGGCGGCCGCACGCCACCGGACTGCTTCAGCCCCGCGTGCACCTTCTCCGCAACGCTGCGGCCATACATCGGGTCGTCATTGTCCTGGATGCGCCGCACCCGGTCCTGCAGCAGAGGCTCATAGACGAAGGCGGCCCACTGGTTGAGGTTGCCGATCTGCTCCTTGGTCAAATTCTCAAATCCCCAGCCCTCATAGGCATGGTGCGCCTTGGCGATGTCCCCGTCGCGGATCGCCTCATACAGATCGATCACCCCGCGGACGAACTTCGGCGGAAACACCCGGATGGCGCCGAAATCCAGCAGGTTGAGGCCCTCATCCGCCCGGATCTGGTAATTGCCAAGGTGCGGGTCGCCATGGATCACGCCGTAGCGGTAAAACGGCACATACCAGGCGCGGAACATCGCCTTGGCAATATGGTTGCGCACCTCTAGCGGCGGATCCTCGTCGATCCGCTGCTGCATCGGCTTACCCGGCAGCCACGTCATCGTCAGCAGCCGCTGCGTCGTATAGCCCTCAACGGCGGTCGGCACGCTGACCAGCGGCTCGTCGTGCAGCATGAGCGCATAGAGCCGCATCTGCGCGGCCTCTCGCAAATAATCCAGCTCCTCCCGCAGGCGTTCGGCGATCTCGGTATAGACGTCGTCGCCCTGGATGGTGGTGTCGATCCGCTTGAACACGTTCATCGCCAGCCGAAGCTGCCGCAAATCGGCGTCCACCGTGCTTGGCATGTCCGGATATTGCAGCTTGCACGCGACGTCCGTGCCGTCCGGCAGCGTCGCGCGGTGCACCTGGCCGAGGCTCGCCGCGGCCGCCGCTTCCTGACCGAAGCTCGCGAACTTGCTCTGCCAGTCTGGCCCCAGCTCGCCGGACATGCGGCGGCGGACGAAGGACCAGCCCATCGGCGGCGCGTTGGCCTGCAACTGCGCCAGCTCCTGCGCATACTCGTCCGGCAGCGCGTCCGGGATCGTGGACAGGATCTGCGCGACCTTCATCAACGGACCCTTGAGCCCACCGAGGATGCTCTTCAGGTCCTCGGCATGGGCTAAGCGATCGGTCTTGATGCCGAACACCTTCTCCCCGGCTACCCGCGCGGCGATGCCCCCCACGGCGCCCGAGGTCCGGGCAAAACGTTTGAGCTCGCCAAACAGGTTGGGACGGCTTGCGTCGTTCATTATGCGGCCTCCAGCTCGTCGATAAAGCCGCTGATGATGTCAAGGCCGCGCCGCCAGAATGCCGGGTCAGACGCATCGAGGCCGAACGGCGCCAGCAGCTCCTTGTGCCGCTTCGTCCCGCCGGCACGCAGCATGTCCAGGTACTTCTGCTCAAACCCCGGATGCCCGTTCTGGAACACGCTATACAGCGCATTCACCAGGCAATCGCCGAACGCATAGGCATAAACATAAAACGGCGTGTGGATGAAATGCGGCACATACGCCCAGTACACGCTGTAATCCGGCGTGAAGCTGAACGCTGGCCCGAGGCTTTCCCGCTGCACCTGCATCCACAGCTCGCCGATCCGCTCCGGCACGATCTCGCCCGACCGACGCTCATTGTGCAGCAGCGTCTCGAACTGGTAGAACGCCGTCTGGCGAACGACCGTATTGAGCATGTCCTCGACCTTGCTCGCCAGCATGATGCGGCGCCGCTTCGGGTCGGTTTCGGCGGCCAGCAGCGCCCGGAAGGTCATCATCTCGCCGAACACGCTCGCGGTCTCAGCCAGGGTCAGCGGCGTGCCGGACATCAGGTAGCCGTTCTTTGCCGCCAGGACCTGGTGCACGCCGTGGCCCAGCTCATGCGCCAGGGTCATGACGTCGCGCGTCTTGCCGTGGTAGTTCACCAGCAGGTATGGGTGCACCGACGGCACCGTGGGATGGGCGAACGCACCGCCCGCCTTGCCGTCGCGCGGCACAGCGTCGATCCAGGGATGGTCGAAAAACCGCTGCCCGACCTCGCCGAGCTCCTTCGAGAAGCCGCTATAAGCTGAGAGCACACGGTCCCGCGCCTCCGACCAGGCAATCGGCCGGTCGCTGTCGTCCGGCAGCGGCGCGTTGCGGTCCCAGTGCTCCAGCTTCTCAAGCCCCAGCCACTTCGCCTTCAGCGCATAGTAGCGGTGCGACAGCCGGCCGTAATCCGCCGACACCGCCGTGCTGAGCGCGTCCACGACCGAGTCCTCGACCATGTTCGCCCGGTTGCGCGAGCTCGTTGGGCGCGGATAGTGACGCCAGGTGTCGATGATCTCCTTGTCCTTCGCCAGCGTATTCGTCACCAGCGAGAACAGCCGCACGTTGCGCTGAAACACCTCGCCGATCGCCGCCGCCGCGTCGGCCCGCACCGAACGGTCCCGGTCGGACAGCTTGTTCAGCGCCGCACTCACCGTCAGGCTCTCGCCACGCAGCGGGACGCGCAGCGCCGCGATCGTCTCATCAAACAACCGGCTCCAGGCGCTGCGGCCCGTCACCTCCTTCTCGTGCAGCAGCTTCTCCAGATTGTCGTCGAGCTGATGCGGACGGAACACCCGGAGGTCGCGCAGGAACGGCGCGTAGCGCTTGAGCGCCGGGTCGGCGAGCTTGGCCGTAAGCGCCGCCTCCTCAATCCGGTTCAGCTCCAGCGACAGGAACAGCAGATGCGAGCTGATGGTCGTCACCCGCTCGTTCATCGACTGATAGAACTTGCCGATGGCAGGATCCGAGCTGTCGGTGCTGAACTGCAACTGGGCATAGGACATCAGGCGTCCGAGGATCTCCTCGATCCGCTCGTACTCGGCGAGCGCCGATGCCAGCTCGGCGCCAGAAAGCCCCGCCACCTTGCCGGCATGCGCGGCATCGAACGCTTGGGCGGCCGCCTCCACACGGTCAAGGTCGGCCTTGAGTTCGGCGCTGTCGGGGGCGGGATAGAGGTCGGTAAGGTCCCAGGACGGCAACGAGTCGGCGATATGCGCATTTGTTGCAAGGTTCGTCGGTTGGTCCATCTGGTGCTCGTCCCGTCGTGCTGATACTTCGACAACTAAGGTGGGACGCAGCACCCGCAGGGCAAGCTAGGGAACAAGCGTGGCCGACACCCACTCCAACGCCTATCCACACTGGCCGAACCTCGCGGCCATGATGTTCGGCCTGGCCCGAGGATGGCCCGGCCGCCCGATGCTGCGGCATTGGCAGGACGGCGCGTGGCAGGGCGTCGGCTGGGGCGAGTTCGCCCGCCGTGCCGCATCGGTCGCCCGCGGGCTGCGCGCCGCCGGGGTCTCGGCCGGCGACCGCGTATTGATCATTAGCGAAAGCCGGCCCGAGGTGCCGATCCTGGAGACCGCGCTGATGGCGATCCGCGCCGTGCCGGTGCCGGGCTATGTGACCAACACGCCGGAGGACCACGCGCATTTGCTGCTGGACAGCGGCGCCCGGGTCGCCGTCGCATCGACGACCGCGCTCGCCGACCGCGTGCTGGCCGGGGCCGCGCTGACCGGCGGCCTCGACCAGATGCTCTGCATGCAGCCCGGCCGCGGCACGCTGTTCTCCACGATCGAGGCCGACCGCGCATCGCCCGACGACATCGCCGCCGAGGCCGATGAAATCCCGCCCGGCGCCCTCGCCTGCCTGATCTACACCAGCGGCACCTCCGGCCGACCGCGCGGCGTGATGCTGCCGCACCGCGCCATCCTGTCCAACTGCCGCGGCGCTTTCGAGCTCGTGCGCCCGCTGCGGCTGCGCAACGAGACCTATCTGTCGTTCCTGCCGCTCTCGCACAGCTTCGAGCACACCGTCGGGCAGTTTTTCCTGCCGAGCCTCGGGACCGAGATCGTCTATTCCCGTGGGGTCGAGCATTTGGCGGCCGACATGCTGGCCATCCGGCCGACCATCATGGCCGTGGTGCCGCGCGTCCTAGAGCTGATCCGCTCCCGCGTGCTGCTGCAGGTCGGGCGGCAGCCGCCTTGGAAACAGGCGCTGTTCCACCGGGCGATCGCCGCCGGACTGCGCCGGGTCGAGGGCCGCATGACGCTGGCGGACCGCGTCGCCGGGCCGTTGCTGGACCGCCTGGCGCTGCGTCCGGTGCGCGCCCGGTTCGGCGGCCGGTTCCGTGCGGCGATGTCGGGCGGCGCGCCCATGGATCCGGAGGTGGGCCGCTTCTTCCGGGCGCTCGGCCCCGTGGTGATGCAAGGCTATGGCCAGACCGAGGCCGGCCCCGTCATCAGCGCCAACTCGCCGGACGACCCCGCAACCGGCAGCGTCGGCCGGCCGTTGCAGGGCGTAGAGCTGCGGATTGCCGGCGACGGCGAGATCCTGGTGCGTGGCGACTTGGTGATGGACGGATACTGGCGTCAGCCCGCTGCCACCGCCGAGACGATTCAGGACGGCTGGCTGCACACCGGCGACCTCGGCACGGTGGACGCGGCCGGTCTGCTGACCATCACCGACCGTAAGCGCGACATTATTGTCCTATCCGGCGGCGAGAACGTTTCTCCCGCAAAGATCGAGGGACTGCTGATGCACGAGCCGGAGATCGCCCAGGCCGTGGTGTGCGGGGACGGCCAGCCTGGGCTGTCGGCGCTGCTGGTTCCGGCCGAAGGAGGCGATGCACCGAGCGTCGGCGCCGCCGTGGCGCGGGTCAATGCGCGCCTGTCGGTCACCGAGCGCATCCGCCGCCACAGCCTGGTGCCGCCGTTCACCATTGAGAACGGATTGCTAACGCCAAGCCAGAAAATCCGCCGCGCTCACGCGCTGCAAACCCATCGGAGCGTCCTGCAGACGCATTAACCTGGACGTCTCACATGCCCAGCGCGCGCCGGTACACGTCCAGCAGCAACTCCTGCTCCTCGACCTCCGCCGGCTCCTGCTTGCGGATGCGGATGATCTGGCGCAGCACCTTGACGTCAAACCCGGCCGACTTCGCTTCGGAGTAGATGTCCTTGATGTCGCTGCCGAGCGCCTTGCGCTCCTCCTCCAGCCGCTCGATCCGCTCGATCAGGCTGCGCAGCCGGTCGGCCGCGATGCCGCCGACCTGCGCCTCGGCCGCCTTGCTCTCGTCCAGCGGGTCGTTGTCCAGCAAATCGGTGGTGTCCAGGGCCATGGCGTCCCCCTCCGTAAAAGTCAGCCGCGGGGCTTAGCGGCGCCTGGAGTCGGGGTCAATGCGCCGGGTTGGTCCGGGCAAAGGCGGCTTTCTGCTCAGCCGTCGCCTCCGCCTGATGCAGCGCCTGCCATTCCTTGTAGGGCATGCCATAAACGATTTCCCTCGCCTCGGGGTCGGTGAGCGGCAGGTCGCGCGCCTCGGCTTCCTCGCGATACCAGCGGGACAGGCAGTTGCGGCAGAACCCGGCCAACGTCATCAGGTCGATGTTCTGCACGTCCGTCCGCTCCCGCAGGTGCGCCACCAGCCGACGGAACGCGGCTGCCTCCAGCTCGGTGCGGGTGTTGTCGTCGAGAGTGGGTGCGGTCATAGCGGGCGGCTCCAATGGTCAATCCTCTGCAGCGACACATGGCGTCTTAGGCCGTCGCGCGCCATCCCCCGCCCCTTGAGACTCGGCCCAGCGCAGAGAATATCGAGCCCGATGTGCGCTGCCCTGAAGCTCAGGACTTCTCCGCCGAGGGATCCAGGGTATCCGCTACTCGGTCCCTGGCCTGTGGCGACAGGATTTTCATGATGAGGACGAAACCTGACAGCAGCAGGCAAACGCTATTGGTGAAGATCAGCGGCCATTGCCCGAGCATGAGGCCGTAGGCGAACCACAGCGCGAACCCGACCACGGTAATCCCATACATGCCGACCGAGATGCCCTTGGTCTCCCGGGTTTTGATGATCTTCCACGCTTGGGGAGCAAAACTCGATGTCGATGCGGCGGCAGCAAGCCCTCCAATGACTGAAACGATTTCGACTGTCATGACGTTGGTCACCCGTTTTTTTCTGCGGGTCCAACGGGCAAGACGGCACTATCGCCAACAATCTCGCTTGCAATTTTTTGATACTCCAAGGGTCGCTTGGCGGAACGACAGACCTGCGTCCATACGTACGTCTGCCATCCGGGAAGGGAACGCCGATGCCGTGGGACGACACGCAGGCCCGCACTGCGTTGCGGGCAATGTTCGACGCCGGCGTCGCCAGCGCCGATCCGCGCCGGGTATTGGCGGCGCATTTGCCGGAGCGGCCGGCCGGCCGAGTGGTGGTCGTCGGCGCCGGCAAGTCGGCCGCAGTGATGGCCGCAGCCCTCGAAGACGCCTGGCCGGACGTGCCGATGACCGGGGTCGTCGTCACCCGCTATGGCCACGCCGTGCCGACCCGCGTCATCGAGGTGCTGGAGTCGTCGCATCCGGTGCCCGACGCCAACAGCGAGGTTGGCGCGCGGCGGGTGCTGGCGGCGGTCGAAGGCCTGACGCCTGACGATTTGGTGATCGCGCTGATGTCCGGCGGCGCGTCGGCGCTGCTGGAAGTGCCGGCGCCGGGGCTGACGCTTGCGGATGCCGAGCGCGTCAATCGGGCCTTGCTCGCGAGCGGCGCGACGATCGGCGAGATGAACACTGTCCGCAAGCATCTGTCGGCCATCAAGGGCGGACGGCTCGCGGCGGCGGCGCGGCCCGCTTACGTGGTTACCCTCGCCATCAGCGACGTGCCCGGCGACGACCCCGCGATCATCGGCAGCGGTCCCACCGTGCCCGACGCCTCTACGTGGGCGGAGGTGCGCGCGATTGCCGCACATTATCGTCTGGCACTGCCGCGCACCGACGGCCCGGAAACGCCGAAATCGCACGAGATCACCGCCGATATCCGGATGATCGCCACTCCGGCCATGGCGCTGGACGCCGCCGCCGCTGTCGCCCGGGCGCACGGCCTGTCGCCGCTGATCTTGGGTGATGCGCTGGAGGGTGAGAGCCGCGAGCTCGGCACCGTCATGGCCGGCATCGCCCACAGCGTGCGCCGCCACGGCCACCCGCTGGAGGCGCCCTGCGTCCTGCTGTCGGGCGGTGAGACCACGGTGACGATCGGCCAGGGTCCGGCCGGCCGAGGCGGGCGCAACACGGCGTTCCTGCTGGGCCTCGCGATCGCGCTGCGCAGTGCTGAGGGCGTCTGGGCCCTGGCCGGTGACACCGACGGCATCGATGGCACCGAGGACGCCGCCGGCGCGATCGTCACACCCAGCACGTTGACGCGGGCACGGGCGATGGGGCTTGATCCGCGCGCCGTACTCTCGGCGCATGACAGCTACGGCCTGTTCGACGCGCTCGGCGACCTCGTCCGCACCGGGCCGACGCTGACCAACGTCAATGACCTCCGGGCCGTGCTGATCGCACCCTTGTAAGGATCTCCGATGTCCGCCCGAATCAAGCTCCGCCGCCGCCGGCGCACCAAGATCATTGCGACGCTCGGCCCGGCCAGCTCCACGCCCGAAGTGCTGTCACGGCTGTTCTACGGCGGCGCCGACGTGTTCCGGCTCAATTTCAGCCACGGTACCCATGCCGACCATTTTGCACGCATCACCATGATCCGGGCGCTGGAGGAGCAGTCGGGCCGGCCGATCGGTATTCTGGCGGATGTGCAGGGGCCGAAGCTGCGGGTGGGAAAATTCCAGGGCGGGCGCATCACGCTGCAGACCGGGCAGGCGTTCCGGCTCGATCTGTCCCCGGTGCCGGGCAACAGCCAGCGGGTCGAGCTGCAGCACCCGGAGATCATCCAGGCGGCTGGGATTGGCACCTCGCTGCTGCTGGACGACGGCAAGCTGCGGCTCCGCGTCACCCACGTGCGGAAGGACCATCTGGAGACCGAGGTGGTGACCGGCGGCAGCCTGTCGGACCGCAAGGGGGTGAACGTGCCCGACGTGGCGCTGCCGATCCCGGCGTTGACGACGAAGGACCGGCTCGACCTCGATTTCGCGCTGGCGCACGGGGTGGACTACATCGGATTGAGCTTCGTGCAGCGGGCCGAGGACGTGGCGGAAGCGAAGGAGATCACCGCCGGGCGCGCCTGGATCATGACGAAATTGGAAAAGCCCCAGGCGCTCGATAACCTCGATGAAATCCTGAAGCTGTCGGACGCGGTGATGGTGGCGCGCGGCGACCTCGGCGTGGAGCTGCCGCCGGAGGAGGTGCCGCTCGCGCAGAAACGCATTGTCCGCGCCGCCCGGGAGCGCGGCATCCCCGTCGTGGTCGCGACGCAGATGCTGGAAAGCATGATCACCGCGCCGGCGCCGACACGCGCGGAGGCGTCCGACGTGGCGACGGCAGTGTTCGATGGCGCCGACGCGGTGATGCTCAGCGCCGAGACGGCGGCCGGGCAGTATCCGTATGAGGCCGTCAACATCATGGACCGCATCATCGAGCGGGTCGAGCGCGACCCCGGCTGGCGCGCCATCGTCGAGGCGAGCCGCCCGGCGCCGGAACCGGTCTCGGCCTCGGCAATCGCCGCCGCGAGCCGGCAGGTCGCGCATACCGTCGGCGCGGCGGCGATCGTCGCCTTCACCGAGGGCGGCAGCACCGCATTGCGCGTGGCGCGGGAGCGGCCGGAGTGCCCAATACTGGGCCTGACCTCAAACCTCGTCACCGCCCGGCGGCTTGCGGTGGTGTGGGGTGTCCACGCGGTCGTGACGCCCGAGACGCATACCATGACGGAGACGGTGACCCGGGCGACCCGCCTGGCCCGCAGCGAGGGGTTTGCGGCGCCGGGGCAGGAGGTCGTCGTGACGGCCGGCGTGCCATTCAACCAGCCCGGCACAACCAATGCGCTGCGTGTGGCGCCGGTGAAGTAACCCGCACGTGCCGGACCTCGCCTGGATCGAGCGGGCGCCGGGCCGGCCGTATTTCGTGACCGACGCCGGCGCGTCCTGGACGCCGATCGGGCAGAACGACGCAATCAGCTGGATCGAGTGGCGCGGGCTCATGCACCGCCGAGACCTCGGCGCCGTCGCGCGGCACTCGGCTTATCTGCGCGACAGCGGCGTGACCTGCCTGCGGTTCATGCTGGAATATGCCGAGACCGGCGAGCATTTCTTCGAGCAGCCGGCCGGAGTGTATAACCCAGCGCTGATCCAACTTTGGGATGACCTGTTCCGGCTCGCGGCCGATGCCGGGCTGCGCATCCTGCTCACGCCTCTCGACACCTATTTCAACTGGGTGCGCTGGGACCAGCACCCATACAACACCGCCAATGGCGGTCCCTGCCCCGAGCGGACCAGCCTGCTGGTGCATCCCGGGGTGCGGTCATTGGTTAAAGCGCGTCTGGCCTTCATCACCCGACGCTGGGGCGGCAGTGGAACGCTGTTCGCCTGGGATTTGTGGAATGAGATGCATCCGGTGCAGGGTGAGGACCGGCCCGACTGCTTCGACGACTACATCGGCGATGTCGGGCCGTTCCTGCGCGACCTGGAGCTGCGGCTGCACGGCCGGGCGCATCCGCAATGCGTGTCGGTGTTCGGGCCGGAGCTGCATTGGAAACCTTGGCTGAATGCGCCGGTGTTCCG
This sequence comes from uncultured Alphaproteobacteria bacterium, assembly GCA_963850595.1. Lineage (GTDB taxonomy): Bacteria > Pseudomonadota > Alphaproteobacteria > Acetobacterales > Acetobacteraceae > CAHJXG01. The sequence goes on from CAWKLS010000002.1 coordinate 1,839,515, forward strand.
TCATCCGGCGCTCGATTTCGCCAACAATCATTTCTACGAGGAGGGCACGATCGACGATCCCAAGGACACCGTCGCCCCGGCGCTCGCGGTCGGGAAGCTGGTGCGGGAGGCGCTCGCGGAGATCATCGACCAGCGCCCGTTCTTCGACAGCGAGCACGGCCCGATCCACACGTTCAAGGATCACAGGATCATCTTGCCGGAGCCGTTCGACGACGAGTACTTTCGACATTTGCAATGGGCGCATCTGGCGTCCGGCGGTGCTGGCGGCGGCATGCGCTGGCCGAACCGCAACCCGCATTGCCTGACCCCCGGCATGCGGCTTGCGCAGCGTAGCCTGGCCGGTTTCCTTCCCCTGGTCGATTGGCCGCGGTTCGACCGGCAGCCGATCGACGCCCTGGTCAGCGACCCCACGGTGGCCTGCTTCGGGTGCGGCGACGCTCGGCAGGCGGTGCTGTGGCTGCTGCGCACCACGCCGCTGCTGCCGGATGGCCGAGTTGCTACAGCGTCCCCGCGCGGCGTGTCGGTGCGGGTTCCGGGTTTGGCGCCCGGCCGTTATCGCGTGGTGCTGTGGCATACGGCCCAGGGCTGCGAGATCGGCCGCCAAGCCGTCCTGGCCGATGCCGGTGGGGCGGCGGTCACGCTGGAGATGGGCGCAGACGTTGCGGTAGCGGTCACGCGCGCGTAGGGTTGCGGCCGGCCAGGGCGTGTGTTCGTATCCCTGCAATAAAGGCCCCCAAAACCGCATGGGGTGCTGCATAGGGAGTTGAAATTCATGGCATTCCGCCATCTGACCCGCCGGGCTTTCGGGCTGTCCGCTGCCGCGGTCGCGACCGTACCGCGGTTCGCTCGCGCCGAGGACACCATCAAGATCGGCGTCGTCTCGCCCTCGACCGGAACCGCAGCCGAGGCTGGCCGCTTCCAGTTGAACGGCGCGCGGCAGGCGCTGGAGTCGGTGAACGAGAAGGGCGTACTCGGCCGCAAGCTGGAGCTGGTGATCGAGGATGACCAGACGACCAACCCCGGCGCGGTGCTGGCCTTCAGCCGCCTGGCCGGCCGGTCCGACATCACGGCGTTCATCGGATCGATCCGCTCGACCCAGGTCCATGCGATGTCACCCGACGTACTGAAGGCGGCAAAGCCGATGATGTTTGGAGGCACCGATCCGACGCTGACGCAGGAGGGCAATAAATGGCTGTTCCGCTGCCGGCCGAACGACAGCTACTCCGCCAAGGTCATCGCCGAGTTCGGCACGGGCGACTTGAAGAAACAGAAATGGGCCGTGGTGTACTCGACCGACGCTTTTGGCAGCAACGGGTCGAAGGCGCTGGAGGCGGCGCTGAAGGATAAGGGGATCACCCCAGTGCTCATGCAGGGCTACACCAACCAAGCCTCCGACTATACGGCGGTGGTGCTGGCGGTGCGGCAGTCCGGCGCCGATGTCTTGGGCAGCTACTTCACCTTTGAAAGCGACCTCGGGATCTTCGCCCGCCAACTCCGGCAGCTCGGCGTGACGATCCCCTGGGTTGGCTCACCGTCGATCGTCAACACCACGGCGCTCAACCTAGCGGGACGCGCGCTGTTCGGCACCTACGGCGTCGCGGACTACGCGGTCGATGCCACCCCGGCGTCAAAGGCGTTCGCGGAGCGATATCAGGCGCTCTACAAAGCCATTCCCGACAACCAGTCCTCCTGGGCGTTCGACGCGGTGAACCTGCTGGCGCGCGGGATCAACGACGCCGGCAGCACCGAGCCCGAGGCGATCCGTGCGGCGCTCGCGGCCATACGCGGCTATGCCGGGGCGGAGGGCGAGTACAGTTTCGACGACAAGGGCGACGGCCTGCGCGGCTACAACGTCGTCAAGAACGAGAACGGCAAGATCGTCTTCGACCGCCGCATCGAGGTCAAAGCCTAGGCCCGCATCGCATGAGCCTGATCCCGCAGCTGCTGTTCACCGGCCTGGGCATCGGCGCGATCTACGCCCTGGTCGCGCTCGGCTTCGTGCTGCTGATCCGGGCGGCGAGCGTCGTGAACTTCGCCCAGGGCGAGTTCTCCATGCTGGGCGCCTACGCCATGGTCGTGCTGTCCAGTGCGCTGGGCATCCCGTACTTGATTGCGCTGCCGATCGCCGTCGTGCTGATGGCAGGCTTCGGCGTGCTGTTCGCCGGCGCGACCTACTGGCCGCTGCGCCATCGCGGCCAGATGCCCGTCATCATCAGCACCATCGGCGCCAGCATCTTCCTCGCCAACACCGTGTTGGCGCTGTATGGCCCGAGCCCCGAGGTGCTGCCCGGCCTGTTCGACACGCCGGGCTTCGAGGTCGGCGGCGTGTTCATGGACAGCCAATACCTCGCCATCATGGTGACCGCGACCGTCATGGTGCTGCTGCAGTTCCTGATCTTCGAGAAGACCCTGCTGGGCAAGAAGCTGCAGGCCACGAGCCAAGACAAGGAGATGGCGAGCCTGCTCGGCATTCCGGTCGCACTGATGATCCTGATCACCTTCGCCTATAGCGCCGCGCTGGGCGGGCTGGCCGGCATCCTGGTGGCGCCGGTGCTGTTCGTCTCCGTCGGCATGGGCGCGATCATCTCGCTCAAGGCCTTCGCCGCCAACATCATTGGCGGCTTTGGCAATATCCCCGGCGCCATCCTGGGCGGCCTGTCGCTTGGCGTGGTGGAGACGTTCGGCGCGGCGTATATCTCGGTCCCCTACAAAGATGCGCTGGCGTTCGGATTGCTGCTGCTGTTCCTGCTGATCCGCCCGCAGGGGCTGTTCGGCGAAAAGATCGCGGAGAAGGCATGAGCGCGTCGTCATGAGTGCGGGAACGCTCGCCGCCACGCCAAGCGTCATTCAGGCGCGCACCTGGCGCGGCCTGCCGGCATTGGCCGCAGCCATCGTCGGCGTGCTGGCGTTATCGACCCTGGTGCCGGAGCAGGGCTACACACTCAACATTGTCATGCAGGCGGCAACCTATGCCGTCGCAGTGGCGGGGCTTGTGGTCGTGCTCGGCTATTGCGGGCAAATCTCGCTGGCGCAGGCAGCGTTCTTCGGCCTCGGCGCTTACGGCGTGGCGCTCGGCACCGTCGATTACGGACTGCCGTTCTTCGCGGCGTTGGCGGCGGGCGTGGCGTTGGCAACACTGTTCGGCGTGGCACTCGGCCTGGCCAGCCTGCGGCTCGGCGGGCACTACCTCGCCATGGTCACCATCAGCTTCCAGCAGATCCTGACGCTGGTGCTGAACAACTGGATCGGCCTGACGCACGGGCCGGACGGCGTGAAGGGCATCACCCGTCCCAGCGTGCCCGGCCTGCATCTCGACCGCGGCGACCACTATCTGGCGCTGTGCCTCGTGGCCCTGGTATGCGTCACCTGGTATATCTGGCGGCTGAAAACGACGCGGCTCGGCCGCGCCATGCAGGCGGTGCGCGACAACGAGATCGCGGCCAGCACCTGCGGCATCGACATCTTCACGACCAAAGTGTTGGCCTTCGGCATCAGCGCGCTGCTTGGCGGCCTGGGCGGCGGGCTGTTCGCCGGCGCCTTCGCCTACATCAGCCCGGACCAGTTCAGTTTCGGCGAGAGCATCGTCCTGCTGACCATGGCGCTGCTGGGCGGCGTGCAGTCGCCGTTCGGCGCTCTGCTCGGCACCGGACTGCTGGTCATCCTGCCGGAATGGCTGCGTTTCCTGCGCCAGGTCTATCTCGCGGTATATGGCGCTGCCGTGATCCTGATTATGGTGTTCCTGCCGGACGGGCTGTGGGGCCTCACCCACCGTCTCCGCCGAGCGGCGCCCGTCATCACCGGCGCGGTCACGCCGCTGCCGCTTTTGAGCCAACGCGGCGCCGACAACGTGGATGTCGCAATGCGCATCGAGGGCCTCGCCAAGCATTTCGGCGGGCTGAAGGCGCTGGACGGCGTGGATATGGCGGTGCGCCGTGGCACCGTGCACGCGCTGATCGGCCCTAACGGTTCCGGCAAGACCACGTTCATCAATGTCGTGACCGGGCTGTATCGCCCGACCGCCGGGCGCATCGGCATCGCTGGGCTGGACGTGACCGGAACTGCGCCGCACGAGCGCACCCGCCGTGGCCTGGCCCGCACCTTTCAGAACATCCGGGTGTTCCGGGGCATGACCGTGCTGGAGAACGTCATGGTCGGCGCCGAACGGCCCGGCAACGACATCGCCGAGCAGCCGGCCCTGGTCGTGGAACGGGCACTCGCCGCGCTCGACTTCGTCGGTTTGCGCCAGGACGCCAACCGCATGGTCGGCACGCTGTCCTACGGCACCCAGCGCTACGTCGAGATCGCTCGGGCGCTCGCCGGCAACCCGCAGGTGCTGTTGCTGGACGAGCCAGCGGCGGGCCTCAACCTCACGGAAAAACAGGAGCTCGGCGCGCTGCTCCGCCGCTTGAAGGGGCACGGCCTGACCATTCTGATCGTCGATCACGACATGAACCTGGTCGAGCAGGTCGCCGACCACATCACCGTGCTGAACTTCGGTCGCCGCATCGCCGATGGCGGCCCGCGCGACGTGCTGTCGCATCCGGACGTCATTGCGGCATACCTTGGGGAGCCTCGCGAAGATGCCGCTGCTTGAACTCGGCGGCCTGGTTGCCCGCTACGGCGCGGCCGACGTCTTGAAAGGGCTCTCGCTGGTGGTCGAGGAGGGCGAGATCGTCGCGTTGCTCGGCAGCAACGGCGCGGGCAAAAGCACCACGCTGCGCGCCATCTCCGGCCTGGTGCCCAACGTCTCGGGCCGGCTGAGTTTCGCCGGGCGGTCGCTGATCGGCATGAAGCCAGAAGCCATTGTGCGTCTGGGTGTCGCCCACGTGCCGGAGGGGCGCCGGGTGTTCCCGGGCCTCACGGTGCGGGAGAATATCCTGCTGGGCGGCAGCAACCGGCGCGGCATCGGTCGCCGGGTGCTGGAAACCGAGACCGACGAGATGCTGGCCTTCTTCCCCGACCTGAAGCGGCTGGAGCACGCGTTGGGCTGGACGCTGTCGGGCGGGCAGCTGCAGATGGTCGCCGTCGCACGCGGCATGATGGCGAAACCGCGCCTGCTGCTGCTGGACGAGCCGTCGCTCGGCCTGGCGCCGCTGATCGTGCAGCAGGTTTTCCGCATCATCGCCGAAATACGCCGGCGCGGCACGACGGTGCTTTTGGTGGAGCAAAACGCCCATATGGCGCTGTCGGTCGCCGACCGCGGCTATGTGCTGGAGACCGGCAGCCTGCTGGTCTCCGGCCGGCCCGCGGAGCTGTGGAGCAATCCGGACGTGCGCGCGGCCTATCTGGGCGGCAAGACGGTCGCGGCAGCGCTCGGCTGAACCGGCAGGGCCGGCCAGGTTGCGGGCGCCGCAGCCGCATGGGCCAGCCAGGCGCGCACGCCGGCGGGATCGCCGAAGCACTCGTCCACCCGCAGTCCGGCGCCGCCCAGGGCACGCGCGGCGCGCATGCCGTCCTCGTCTGTCACATCGTCGCCGATGAAGATCGGCTGCCGCCCGGCAAACGGCGGTTCGGCCATCAGTGCCTCGACCGCGCTGCCCTTATCCGCGCCGCGCGGCCGGATTTCCCACGCCATCAGCGCCTCCATCAACTGGAACTCGCCTGACCGCGGCGCAATCAGCGCCAGAGCGGCGTCGCGCAGCATTGGCCCCAAAGCCGGCACCGCTCGGTAGTGCAGCACGAAGCCACGCTGTTTCTGCTCCAGCAACACACCGGGATGCGCGTCGGCGATGCGCGCCGCCTCGAGCACCCACTCCACGGGCGCGCTGGGCAGGCTGGCGCGGACAACTTCGGCGCCGGGCGCGTGGCGGATGGCGCCGCCATGCTCCCCGGCGACCGCGTACGGCACGTCGCCAAAAAGCCCGTCCACCTGCTCGATCGGCCGCCCGGTCACCACCGCGAGCGCGCCGCCCATGACGTCCCGCAACCGCCGCAACGCGTCAGCCAGTCCCGGCGCCACCCGCACCTGGTCCGGCGTCGGCGCGATGTCCAGCAGCGTCCCATCCATGTCGAGCAGCAGCGCCGACCGCGCCGGAATCAGGGTGCTCGGTGGCACCCCGCTCAATGACATGACGTCACCCGCAGATCGTAGATCGGGTGCTCCATCAGCGACAAGGCGGGCGCGCTGGCGAGCATCCAGCCATGGAACGCGGTCCCGGTCGAACGTCCGTCCGTCACCTCAAGGAACGCCGCGCTGTCCTGCGGCACGTCGGGCGGGCGGACGACGCAGCCGCGCACGGTGATGGTGAGCGATCCCCACGACACGCTCTGCCCGACCCGCACGGTCAAGGGCGAGGGCTGGGCGCGCACCTTGTCGAGCACCGACAGCTCGGCCGTGTCGCGCGGCTGCCAAGCGTCGGGCGAAGACGACGACGGCCCAGCCGCCTGCGCGGGGGCGGCCCACGCCGCAAGGCACGCCATGAGCGCGAGAAACGCCATAAGCGTGAGACGGGGCATCAACGGCGCTTCGGGCTGCGCAGGCCCGCGACCATATCTGTCATAATGCGGCGCATCGCGGCCTCATCGACCCCCATCAGCACGGCATCCTCGAACGCATCCTGCAGCACCTGCTTGGCCTCGGTATGGTTTTCCTCCAGAGTCCGCAGCTTTTCCCGGCAGGACACCGGACTGCCATCGGCCATCGGCCATTGGACCGGCACGTCGCTCATTTCGGCGGCTGTGGCTTGTTCTGGTCGAGCGACTTCTGCGTCGCGTCCGCCAGGCTGCCCACGTTGAAGATGAACTTGCCCAGCAGGTCCTCGAAGTTCGATGCCGACTGGGTGATCGTGACCACGCCGCCATCCGCCAGGGTCTTGTCGCTGCCGCCGGGCGTGAGGCTGAGGTAGGAGCCGCCAAGCAGCCCACTCGTTGAGATGACGGCGTTGCTGTCATCCGGCAGCTTGATGTTGGACTGCAAGGTAAAGCGGACCACGGCCTGAAAGGATTGCGGGTCGATCGTCGTGCTGACCACGCTGCCGACCTTGACGCCGCCGATCCGCACGTCGGCACCTGAGGTGATCGCGCCCACGTTCTCGAACTTCGCCGAAAGCTGGGTGCCGCCGCCGATGCCGCGGCCGGTGTTGGCCGCCGCATAGGCCATGAACCCGGCCGTTGCGATCAGCACCACTGCCCCCGCCCCCAATTCGGCGAGGCTCCGCTTCGATCCTGCCATGCGCCTAGCTGCCCGGCGTCCAAGATTCGTAATCGCCGGTAGATGGCGCCCGGTGACCGCCGCGATAGTCGTGGCCCGGCGGACGGTAGCTTCCCGGCGTTCCCGTCAGATTGGCCTGATGCGGCTTCTGCCACGGCTTGCGCGAGGCGAGCGGGATGGGTTCGTTGGTTGTGTAGTGCAGCCAGGCGTGCCACTCGGCCGGCACCTGGCTCGCATCGACCTCGCCGGCATAGAGCACCCAGCGGCGCAGCGGCAAGCCCGGCCGCGCGCGCTTCTCCTCGAAGTAGCGGTTGCCGCTGGTGTCGCTGCCGACAGGCCGGCCACGAAAATAGGTGAATAGGCGGGTGCCAATGGTCATGCGGGAGATATAAGCGACCCGGCAGGCTGGGTCCATCGCACGAGGGACGCAGATTTCGGACACGCAGATTTCGCCTTCCCCCAAAACGGCACTGCCCGTAGCATTGAACCATGGGCAAGGCTGCATGAAGACCACCCGAATCTGGCGCGGCGTGCGGATGCGCGATACAGCCGCCGGTGCCGATCCGGACGCTCCGTCGCGTGCCTTGACCCTGCCCGCCGCCTGGGACGATCGCGCCGCGAGCGCCTTGGCGGCCTTGGCGACGGGCGAAGGCAGCGTCACCCTGCCGCGCGCCGCCGATAGCTGGATACGCCCGGTGGCGACCCGCGCGCGGGAGGCTGGGGATGCTGCCCTGGCCGATCGCCTGCACGCCTTGCTGCTGCACCGCCAGGCCGCGCCGACCGCGCCGGTCTGGCACGGCAGCGTCGGCGCGCCACCGGGCTTCGTGCTGAACCTGCCAGCCTTCCATGACGGCGCGCATGGGTTCGATACCGCCGCCTTTTCCGACGCGGTGACCACCGCCGCGCTCGCTTTGCGGCTCAGCGCCCCCAGCGCGTCGCATTTTGCCTTGGGGATCACCGACCTCGACGGGCTGCTGGCGCTGTTGGACCTTGAGTATGACAGCGCAGCGGCGCGGGACGTCGCGCGCTGCATCGCCGCCCTGCTGCGCGGCGCTGCCGACCTCGCTTTCGCCGGCGACCAGCCCGACCTGCTGTCCCGCCTGCCGAGCTGGCCGATGCCGCCGCCGCAAACCGCAGTGCCGGCGCTGGCCGCCGCCGCCTTCGACGCCCGCGCGACGGCCTTGCGCGGCTCGGCAAGCCTGCCCTGCACGGCGATCCTGCCGCCGGGTCCGGCCGACGCTCTGCTGGGCGCCGACACCGGCGGCATCGCGCCGAGCTTCTCCCCGGTCGGACCTGACGGGACGCTGACCCGTGCGGCGCTGGCGCGGCTCGCGGCCCAGGGCATGACGGCCGAGATGGCGCTGGCCAAGCTGCTGTCGGGCGACCCAGTGCTGGTCCCGGCGGGGCTGGCGGCGCATCAGGCCATGCACGACGCGGTGGCGCCCTATTTGCACGCAATGCCGCCGCGCCCGGTTGCCGGCGTCCTGCCCACGCAGCCGCCGCATCGCCGCGAGCTGCCGGCCCGCCGCCGCGGCTATACGCAAAAGGCGGCGGTCGGCGGCCATCGCATCTATGTCCGCACCGGCGAGTATGCCGACGGCACATTGGGCGAAATCCACGTCACCCTCCCACGGGAGGGTGCAGCTTTGCGCGGCATGATGGACAGCCTGGCCGCCGCCGTCAGCCTCGGCCTGCAGCACGGCGTGGCGCTGCAGGACTACGTGGACAGCTTCACCCTGACCCGCTTCGGACCGGCTGGCCGGGTGGAGGGCGACCCGGACGTCGGCCACGCGACCTCGATCCTCGACTACGTCTTTCGAAATTTGTCCGTCGCCTACCTCGGGCGCTGCGACGTGCCGGAGGGGGTGCCGGACGCGGTGGACGACAGTTCGCCCAGCTGGCCGCTGCTGCCGATGGAGCTGCCGGCCCAGCGCCGCACCCGGCGGCCGGGGCTGCGGCTGGTCGCCAACGGATAGGAAGCCTCGATGAACTTGATCGACACACGTTTGGCTGAACTCGGCATCACCCTGCCAGCTGCCATGGCGCCGGTCGCCAACTACGTGCCCTATGCCGTGACCGGCAACCTGGTCGTCATCTCCGGTCAGCTTCCGGCGGTGGACGGCAAGGTCGCGGTCACCGGCAAGGTCGGCGTGGATGTCAGCGTCGAGCAGGGCCAGCACGCCGCCCGGCTGTGTTTCATCAACGTGCTGGCCCATTTGCACGCGGCATGCGGCGGCGACCTGGACCGGGTCAGGCGGGTGGTGCGGCTCGGCGGGTTCATCGCCTCGCCGTCGAGCTTCACCCAGCACGCCACCGTGATGAACGGCGCGTCGGACCTGGCGGTCGCGGTGTTCGGCGACGCCGGGCGGCACGCGCGCAGCACGATCGGTGTCCCTGCCCTGCCGCTCGACGGCGCCGTCGAGGTCGAGGGCCTATTCGAAATTGGTTAAAGGCTTTCCTCGGGCGGCCTCCGCGCTATATGCCGCGGATGCCCGATGGCCTTCCGACACTCACCCTGACCCTGCATCCGCATATCGCCGAAATCCCGGCGGCGGAGTGGGACGCCTGCGCCGGCCCAGGCAACCCCTTCGTCAGCCATGCTTTCCTGAGCGCGCTCGAGGATAGCGGTTCCGCCAACGCCCGAACCGGCTGGATGCCGCAGCACGCGGCGCTGCGCGAGCAGGACCGCATCGTGGCCGTCGTGCCGATGTATGCGAAATCGCATAGCTACGGCGAATACGTCTTCGACCATAGCTGGGCCAACGCCTTCGATCGCGGCGGCGGCAGCTATTACCCGAAACTGCAGGTCGCCGTGCCGTTCAGCCCGGTACCCGGCCCGCGCCTGCTGGCCCGCGACGGCATCGAGACCGAGGCATTGGGCCACGCGCTGGCGCAGGCCTGCGGTGAGCTGGGGTTGTCCTCGGTGCACGCGACCTTCTGCACGCCTTCGGACTGGGAAGCGCTGGGCCGCGCCGGCTGGCTGCAGCGGCTCGGCACGCAGTTCCATTGGGAGAATGCGGGCTACAAGACATTTGATGATTTCCTGGGCTCGCTGAGCTCGCGCAAGCGGAAGTCGATCAAGCGGGAGCGGCGGGACGCCAACGCGGCCGGGCTGGACTTCGTGGCGCTGCGCGGGCACGAGATCACGCCGAAGCATTGGGACGCGTTTTACAAGTTCTACACCTCAACCGTCGATCGCAAGTGGGGCAGCGCCTATCTGACGCGCAAGTTCTTCCCGATGCTGTCGGAGCGCCTGGGCGACCGCGTGGTGCTAATGCTGGCAGAGAATAACGGCACGCCGGTGGCCGGCGCGCTCAACATGGCGGGTGACGAGGCGCTGTATGGCCGCAACTGGGGCTGCCGCGGCGATTGGCCGTTCCTGCATTTTGAGCTGTGCTACTACCGCGCCATTGAGTTCGCGATCGAGCACGGCCTGCAGCGCGTCGAGGCCGGGGCGCAGGGCGAGCACAAGATCCAGCGCGGCTACATGCCGCGGCCGACCTACTCCGCCCATTGGATTGCGCATTCCGGGCTGCGCCGCGCCGTGGAGGGCTTCCTGGAGCAGGAGCGCCCGGCAGTGCAAGCGGATATGGTGGCGCTAGCCGAGATGTCGCCATTCCGGCGCGCGGGGGATGCGGACGCCTAACTGCCGGTGATCAGCGGCCATGCGGCGGGCGTTGTCGGCGCCCGGGCCCAGCCGGCCGCTGGCACCTGATGCGTTGCAGTCGCGACCAGACGGCAGGCCCGCCAGCTCGCCGCGCCACTTCGCACCATCTCCGACATGAGACGCGGCACGAACGCTTCGGGCGTCATACCGAACGCTAGGGCAGCGTGATCGCGGAACCACGGCGCGTCGAGCAGGGCGCCGGCGATGGCCGATGCTTCCAGCCCATCGGTCAGCATCAGGCCGTGTGAGAAAATGCGTTTGCAGGCGTGCCAGGCGATGCGCTCCGGCTGCTCCCTCCAGCTATGCAGGCGCCGGCGCGCGCGGGCGAAGGCCGCCGGCAGGTCGGTGATCGGTGGGCCATGACCGGAATAGCCGATATGGGCCGGCAACGTCGCCAGGCGCTCCACGCTTGCAGCCGCCCGGTCAAGCGAGTCCGGGCCCTCACGATACAGGTTCAGCCATCCCACGTCGGCGTCATGCAGCGCGTCCCCGAGCACGAGGACGCCGTGCTCCGCCGAGTGCAGGCTGATGTGCCCAGCCGTGTGCCCCGGTGTCGCCACCACCCGCCAGGCTACCTCGCCAGTACTCACCTGATCGCCATCGCGCAACGGATGAGTGACGTGATAGGGCTCGATCGGCTGCCGCAGCCAGTCGGCGCGGCAAGCGTCGGGGTCGCGACGGTTCACCGCGGCGGCCTCGTCGGCCTGGGCGGCGATGGGCGTGCCATACCGGGCCTGCATCGCGTAATTACCGCCGCTGTGGTCGCAATGCGAATGGGTGTTGACGATCAGGGACAGTGGGGCGGCGCCCTGAGCTTCCAGCCAGCTTAGTAAGACCGCGCTATCGGCGCCGAAGCCGGCATCGACCAGCACCGGACGGCTGCCGCGCAGCAGGACGACATTGGCGCTGGGGTAAAGGCGTTGCAGGAAGCTGACCGGGACCATTGGGTCCGGGTAGCACAGTCCAAGGCGACATCAAGCGTCTCCCGCTAGGATCGCGCGTGCTGGAACAGGTGAATGCGGAGCGGGATAGGATAGCTTGGAGCGGCAGCGTGCCGATGTTCCTTGCCCGTCCGGCTTGCGGCGGCGCGGCGCTGCTGCGCGACGCCCTCGCTGCGACGCCCGGCGCCACCGGCTGGGCGGTGCTGCTGCACTACCGGTTGTTGCGCTTGGGCTGCCGGATTGACGCGGTCTTGGTCACGCCGGGCGCGGTCCTGGTGTTTCGCATCACGATGGAAACAACCCAGTTTCGCGCCGCCGACCGGGTCGCGGTCGAGGATGCGGCGCTTGACCTCGCGGACTTCCACGCCGGCTGCCGCGGTATGCCGGTCGTGCCCATCCTGGTGGTGCCGAACGGCGGACGCCCGCGGGGCGCCCGGCCCTTGCCGCTGCAGGGTGCGTTGCCGGTAATTGAGACGACCCGGCTGCTGCTGCCGGGCCTGCTGCACGACTTCGCCGCCGGCTTTCCGGCCGTGCCCGGCGCTGGCCCACCCGCCGCCTGGGCCGTGGCGCCATATCGCCCGGTGCCCGCCCTGGTCGAAGCGGCGTGCTTGCTCTATGCGCGCCATGATGTGACAGCGCTGACCCTGGCGCAGGCCGGACATGGCGGGCTGGCGCGCACCGCGACCGCTGTCGCCGAGGCGGTCGGACAGGCCCGGTCCGCCGGGCAGCATTGGGTGATTTTCGTGACCGGGCAGCCTGGCGCGGGCAAGACGCTGTGCGGCCTCGACCTCGCCTTCGCTGGGCAGGGCGCCGCGTTCCTGACCGGCAATCCCACGCTGGTGCACGTATTGCGTGAGGCGCTGGTGCGCGACGCCGTAGGCCGCGGCATGGGACGGCGAGCAGCGCAGCAGCGCATGGAAGGCGTGATTCAGGCCCTGCCGCGGTTCCGCGACCACCACGTGCGGGAGCCCGGCCCGTCGCCTGAGCGAATTTTGATCATCGACGAGGCGCAGCGCTGCTGGACGGCGCCGCACGCAGTCTTGAAGACCCGCAACCGTCCAGTGCCGCTCGCAACCTCGGAGCCCGGGCACCTGCTGGACATCATGATCCGTCGCCAAGATTGGTCGGTCGTCGTCTGCCTGCTCGGCGGTGGGCAGGAGATCCACGACGGCGAGGGCGGCATTGCGGAGTGGGGCCGGGCGCTGGCCGCACGGCCGGGCTGGCGCGCGGTCGCACCGAAAGACGCCATGCACGCCGAAGACTCTCGCCAGCGCCTGCTGCCGCATCCCAGGCTGACCTGGGACGACCGGCTGCATCTCAGCCAACCGGTACGCAGCGTCCATGCGCCCGCTGCGGCAGCCTGGGTGGCGGCGATGCTGTCCAACAATGCCGAAAAGGCGCGGGGGATCGCGAGAGCCGAAGGCGGCTTGCCATTCCGGCTCACCCGCTCGCTGGATGATATGCGGTGCGCGCTGCAGGGCCGCGGCTCCCGCCAGTCGGGGCTGCTTGCCAGCTCGCAGGCCCGCAGGCTGCGAGCGGAGGGGTTAGGCGCCGTGCTGCCGCATCAGGACGAGGATGCGGTGGCCCGCTGGTTCCTGGGCCGCTGGCCCGACATCCGCAGCGCCGACGCGCTCGAGCTCGTGGCGACCGAGTTCTGCGTCCAAGGGCTCGAGCTTGATCAGGCCGGCGTGTGCTGGGACGCCGACCTGATCCGCAACGTCGATGGAGCAAATTGGCAGGCCCGCAGCCTGCGCGGCGCGGCGTGGACGCTGCTGCGCCGGGCGGAGGCGGTGTCGAACCGGCTGAACGCCTATCGCGTGCTGCTGACCCGCGCCCGGTTCGCCACCGTGATCTGGGTTCCTCGCGGCGCCCATCGGGATATCACGCGGGACCCGGCCCAATATGATGCGGTGGCGGACTACCTGCTGGCCTGCGGAATCATTCCGCTAGACGATGCATCGTTGGCGGCCGAGAATGCCGCCATGCCCGAACCCATCCTGCTATGATCCGCGTCCTTATCGCGCTGCTGCTGCTGAGCTGCGCCGCCCAGGCAGCCGAGCTGCGTATAGCGACCTGGAACCTCGAATGGCTGACTACCCGTCCCGCTGGTGATCCGGCGCTGCCCGAGGACGTGCTGCCGAAACACTTCGAGGGTATTGATGCGCTACGCCGTTACGCCCTGATGCTCGACGCCGACGTCATCGCTTTCCAAGAGGTGGATGGACCGGAGGTCGCCGCCCGGGTGTTTCCCAGGGAACGCTACGTGATCGTCACGACAGCCGACGACGTGGTGCAGCGGGTGGGCTTTGCCATACGCCGCGGCATCCCGTTTACGCGTAATCCAGACCTCGTGGGCTTGGTCGTATTTCCTGACGCCGTGCATCGCCTGCGCAGCGGAGCCGACATCACCATCGAGTTGCCTAGCGCGAGGCTGCGCCTGCTGGCCGTGCACCTGAAAACCGGGTGCAACCATGACCGCCTCGCCAGCGCCAGCCGAACGTGCGAGACGCTGCGCCGGCAGGTCGCCCCGCTGCAGGGCTGGATCGCCCAGCGCCGGGAGGAGGGCGTGCCGTTCGTACTGCTCGGCGACTTCAACCGGCGCATGGATGGCCGGGACGAGCTGCTGGCCGCGCTGACCGCCACAGCGCCGCTGCTCCGCGCGACCGAGGGCCGGGCCAGCCCGTGCTGGGGCGGCAACAGCTTCATCGATCATATTCTCGCCGGCGGGGCCGCCCGGGCATGGATGCAGCCCGACACATTGCGCGTTATGGTGTATCGCGAGACCAATGAGGCCGCAAAGCAGCAGCTCTCCGACCACTGTCCGGTCTCGGTCCGCTTTCACCTGCCGGATTAGACGACTAGGCTCTGTCATTATCTCAACGGAGCCTTTGCAATGAGCCTGACCGTCTTGATTACCGGGGCAACCGCCGGGTTCGGCGAGGCGATCGCTCGCCGTTTCGTGCATGACGGTCATCGCGTGATCGCCACCGGGCGCCGGGCCGAACGGCTGGACGCATTGCAACACGAGCTTGGCGCGGCCTTGCTGACGTTTCCGCTCGACGTGACCAATGCTGCCGCCGTGGCAGCCTTACCAGGCAGCCTGCCCGAGGGCTGGCGCGAGATCGACGTGCTGGTGAACAATGCGGGCCTGGCATTGGGCACCTCGCCCGCGCACCAGACCAGCATTCAGGATTGGGATACGATGGTGGCGACCAATGTCAGCGGCCTGATCCGGCTCACGCATGCAATCCTGCCGGGCATGGTGGAACGCGACAGCGGCCACGTGATCAATTTGAGCAGTTCGGCGGCGACCTACCCCTATCCCGGCGGCAACGTCTATGGCGCAACCAAAGCTTTTGTCACCCAGTTCAGCCTGAACTTGAAAGCGGACCTAGTCGGCACTGGGGTGCGGGTCACTGACCTGGAGCCCGGCCTTGTCGGCGGCAGCGAGTTCAGCAAGGTCCGATTTGGCGGTGACTCGGAAAAAGCTGCGGCGGTCTATGCCGGGACGACGCCGCTCTCGCCGCAAGACATAGCTGAAGCGGTTGCTTGGGTGGTCGGCCTGCCACCCCACGTCAACATCAACCGGATAGAGATGATGCCGACGTGTCAGGCTCCGGGGCCGCTGGCGATCAAGCGCCAGGGCTAAATTTACTGGGAAACCGTCACACCTTTCCAAAACGCGACGCGGCCACGAATGTTGGCGGCCGCTTCCTTAGGTTCTGGATAAAACCAAACGGCATCCTTGTTGGTGGCGCCGCCAACGTTCAGCGACATATAATGCGCAGTGCCCTTCCACGGACAAACGCTCGTGTGACTGCTCGGCTCCACGAACTCCGATCGCAGGCTGGCCACTGGAAAGTATGCGTTGCCTTCAACCGTCACGATGTCATCACTCGTGGCAATCACCTGGTCATTCCAAACTGCTTTCATATCGACCTCCGCCAAACAACAAGGCCGGGCATTGAGCCCGGCCTGCATTGCCGATCTATTCCGCCGTTTCCGGTTCAAGCTCGGACGAGCCCTCATCGCCGTCGCCTTCAGCCTTTGACAGCACTGGCTGCACCGCCTCGGTAAACTCGAAATCGAGCTTGTCGTCACGCATAGCAACCTTGACCGAGCCGCCCTTGACCAGCTTGCCGAACAGCAGCTCCTCGGCGAGCGGCTTCTTGATGTACTCCTGAATCACCCGGCTCAACGGCCGCGCGCCATACAGCCGGTCATAGCCACGCTCTGCCAACCACTCCTTGGCCGCCGAGGACAGCTCGATCGTCACATTGCGATCGGCCAACTGGGCCTCAAGCTGCATGACAAACTTCTCGACCACCTGCCCGACGATCTCTGGGGTCAACCCGGCAAAGGTTATCGTCGCGTCAAGCCGGTTGCGGAACTCCGGAGTGAACAGCCGCTTGATCGCCTCGGTATCCTCGCCTTCACGTTCGGTGCTGCCAAACCCGATGGCCTCCTTCGCCATGTCGCTGGCGCCGGCATTGGTCGTCATGATCAGGATCACGTTGCGGAAGTCAACGACCTTGCCGTTGTGATCCGTCAGCTTCCCGTGGTCCATCACCTGCAGCAGGATGTTGAACAGGTCCGGATGCGCCTTCTCGATCTCGTCCAGCAGCAGGACGCAATGCGGATGCTGATCGATTGCGTCGGTCAACAGCCCGCCCTGATCAAATCCGACATAGCCCGGCGGCGCACCGATCAGCCGCGAGATGCTGTGCCGCTCCATATACTCGCTCATGTCAAACCGGGTGAGCTCGATCCCGAGCGTGCTCGCGAGCTGCCGCGCCACCTCGGTCTTGCCGACACCGGTCGGTCCGCTGAACAAGTAGTTGCCGATCGGCTTCTCCGCCTCGCGAAGCCCGGCACGGGACAGCTTGATCGCGGCAGCCAGTGCCTCGATCGCCTTATCCTGGCCGAACACCATGGCCTTCAGGTCACGCTCCAGGTTGCGCAGCGTCTCCTTGTCGTCCGCCGAAACCGACTTGGGCGGGATGCGCGCAATCTTCGCCACGATCTCCTCGACGTCACGCAAAGTCACCAGCTTGCGGCGCTTGCCTTCGGGCTGCAGCATCCGGCTCGCACCCACCTCGTCGATCACGTCAATCGCCTTGTCCGGCAGCTTGCGATCGTTGATATACTTGGCCGAAAGCTCCACTGCACCGCGGATTGCCTCCTCGGTGTAACGGACTTTGTGGTGCTTCTCGTAATTAGTCTTGAGCCCGCGCAGGATCTTGATCGCGTCCTCCATCGACGGCTCATTCACGTCGATCTTCTGGAAGCGTCGGACCAGCGCGCGATCCTTCTCAAAATAGTTACGGTATTCCTTATAGGTGGTGCTGCCGACACAACGCAGGCTGCCGGCCGCCAGCGCTGGCTTCAACAGGTTCGAAGCGTCCATCGCCCCGCCACTGGTCGCACCGGCACCGATCACGGTGTGGATCTCGTCGATGAACAGAATGCTGCCGGGATGCGCCTCAAGCTCGGTCACCACCGCCTTTAGCCGCTCCTCAAAGTCGCCGCGGTAGCGGGTTCCGGCCAGCAATGCGCCCATATCGAGCGCAAAGATCGTGGACTTTGCCAAGACCTCGGGCACATCGCCCTCGACAATGCGCTTGGCCAGACCCTCGGCGATCGCGGTCTTGCCAACGCCGGGATCACCGACATAGAGCGGGTTATTCTTCGTCCGCCGGCACAAGATCTGGATCGTGCGCTCGATCTCCGAGTCACGGCCGATCAGCGGATCGATCTTTCCCGCCGACGCTTTCTTGTTCAGGTTGACGCAGTAGTTGCTCAAGGCGTCCTGAGCACGGCGGCCTGGCTTCTCCTCGCGCTCACTCTCCGGCGCGTTCTCCTCCTTGGCCCCGGTCGTCGGGCGCTGCGCGGAACGGCCAGGTGCCTTGGCGATCCCGTGCGAGATGAAGTTCACCGCATCGAGCCGGGTCATGTCCTGCAGCTGCAGAAAATAAACCGCATGGCTCTCGCGCTCGCTGAACAGGGCTACCAGCACGTTTGCACCAGTCACCTCATCACGACCGGAGCTCTGCACGTGGATGGCGGCACGCTGGACAACTCTTTGGAAGCCGGCCGTCGGCTTCGGGTCACCGGGGCGCTCGGTCGCAAGACCGGAGAGATCCTTGTCGAGGAACTCGCCGAGGTCTTGACGAAGTTTGTCGAGGTCCACGCCGCAAGCGCGGAGCACCGTCGCGGCATCGCTATCCTCTGCCAAGCCCAACAAGAGGTGCTCGAGCGTGGCATATTCATGCCGACGCTCGCTGGCGAGAGACAGGGCGCGGTGTAGCGTCTGTTCAAGGTTGCGTGACAACATAGCGAATGACGCTCCTTCGCGCTGGGGTCCAAGACGTTTAAACGGTCAATCCGGTTCAATGCGGGCCCGAGCAGTGATAACAATATCTCAGATGGGGTGAGCTTTACGCTTTTTGCAGCCTAGCCTTTTTACCAGCCTATTCTTCCTCACAAGCCTATTCTTTTTCGATCGTGCATTGCAACGGATGCTGGTTCTGCCGCGCCAGATCCATCACCTGGGTCACCTTGGTCTCGGCGACCTCATAGGTATAGGCGCCACAAACCCCGACACCCCGGCGATGCACGTGCAGCATGATGCGCGTCGCCTCTTCGCGGGTCTTCTGAAAAAACCGTTCCAGTACATGCACGACGAACTCCATCGGCGTGTAATCGTCGTTGAGCATCAAGACCTTATACATCGCAGGCTTACGCGTCTTGGGTCGCGCCTTCACCACCACGCCAATGGATGGTCCATCCCCAGTACCGCGTTTGTCGTTGTCGCTCATCGTATTGAAAGCCCATTACTCTGAAGCCTAAGCGACCACGGCATCGCCGCAACGCCCTTTTCGAACCAACACTCCAATATGGAGCGCCTACCCGTCCGGCCCGGCAAGCGACTTCGCCTTTCCTGGGCGTGCCGCCATCCGAACCTCAAGAGCATATCGGAACGCGACGGCGTGAGAAAAGGTTTAGCAGCATCGCGCCCGGATATTCGCCCGGGCTGAGCCCTGCCCCAAACGAGAAAACGGCCCGGGGGACATGCCCCCGGGCCGTTTTCAACGTCGTCCCGAGCCGGGGATGTTGTCAGGCGGTCTTGCCGAACGTCTGCACGGCCAACGACATACGGCCGCTGATCGGCGCAAACGCCTGCTCGGCAACCTTGAAGGTGGTCTCGGCGACATGACCGGTCTGCGTCAATGCCTTCTCCAATGTCGAACGGGCCAAAGACGCCTGCAGGTCCGCAGCCTCTTTCAACGAGCGAACGCTGGTCATCGCGCGGAATGCCGACATGGCCTCGTCCATCGACGCTTGCGCGCTGGCGGCCATCAGCTTGCCCAGATCCTGCAGGCCGGTCGCGACGATCTGGCTGGACTGAACCAGCGCCTCAACGTTGCCCTGGCCAAAGCTTACGAACTGTTCTGCGGTCTTCATGATCGATGTTTCCTAAATTCCCGGGGCACTGCCCCATTTTGATCGAGAGCCTGTGCCGTCAGCCCCGCAGCTGCGAAGTACGGCGGAGCAGACTGCATCGGGCTTCCAACACCAAATGCTGCACTGCAACAAGCGCTGTATGACGATTGCGACAGGCCAGGTCAAGGTTTTTTGTGCAATGCAGCATAGTTTGTTCGCGGCGGCTTCAACCGGTCCGTGATAGACCTTCGTTAAGTGGCTGACTGGACTGCTATTCTGCGCCTGGAAATACTGGGAAATGCTGGACAGCCTGATGCCAGACCCCATAGAGTTGCATGGCTCCACTTCAAGGATTGGTCGTAATGACCGGATTTTTGCACAGACGCCTTCGGTTGACGCGGATGGCCGTGCTGTTCTCCTTAGGCTGTCTGCTGGCTGGGGCCTCGACCCATGACGCCTCGGCGCAGGTGGGATCCGACCGCTATGCGTCGATGGTCATCGACGCCGCAAGCGGCGATGTCCTCTCGGCCGTGAACGCCGACGAATATCGCTTTCCGGCCAGCCTGACCAAGATGATGACCTTGTATATGCTGTTCGAGGCCTTGCGCGACCGGCGTCTCACGCTCACGCAGCCCGTCCCGGTGTCGCCCTGGGCCGCTTCGATGTCGCCGACCAAGCTTGGGCTGCTGCCCGGCACCTATATTACCGTCGAGCAAGCATTGCTGGGCTTGGTCACCAAATCGGCGAACGACGCGGCCGCGGCCCTCGGCGAACTCATGGGCGGCGACGAGGAGCGTTTCGCGCAGATGATGACATTGCGCGCACGGGCGCTGGGAATGACCCGGACCACCTTCCGCAACGCGTCCGGCCTGCCCGATTGGGCCCAAGTCACCACGGCCCGGGACCTGGCCGTCCTGGCGCGGCACCTCATCCAGGATTTCCCGTCATACTACGGCTACTTCAGCGTGCCCTCCTTTGTGTTCCAGGGACGCACGATCGTGAACCATCAGCGCATGCTGCAGACCTATCCCGGCGCCGACGGCCTCAAGACCGGCTACATCACTGCTTCCGGCTACAATGTCGTCACCTCGGCACTTTGGGCCGATACGCGGCTGATCGGCGTTGTGCTCGGCGCGGCGTCGGGCGGCGAGCGTGACCTGCATATGGCATCGCTGCTGGATCAGGGGTTCGAGCGGATGGGCGTGCCCGTGCTTATGGCGCGCCATGAGACGCCAAGTCCCTATCAAATCAGCGGCTTCATCGGCATGGCGCAAGCCGCTCCGGTTATCACGATGCCGCCCTTGAGCTATTACGCCGCACGGCATGCCAGTCGCCATGGAACTGGATCGCGCGCGCGCCAATTTGCCACTTCGCAGCACATCCAGGCAGTGTCGCACCGCCGCCTGCCGGAGATCCGGAGCGAACGGCTGCATGCCCGCCCGATCCTCGCGCTTTTTCCATCCCGGTCCGCCACGGCTACGCTGCAGCGTCGCGCCGCGCAGCCCCGGGACGCCCTTCGCGTACGCAGCGGCAAGCCCACAGGGACGCGCACGCCGAATCGTCGGACACCTGGCCGCTTTGCCGGCTAGCATCTGGCCCGGTAGCGACCGCCCTTGCGCGCGGTCGCATCGCTGCGCATTTTGGGTGGAACAATACCGAGACAGGAGACCGGGTGCCAATGGATGGCGGAGCCGACGCAAGACGCATCACAATCCATTCGCCCGACGACTTCGCCGGAATGCGTGTGGCCGGGCAACTGGCGGCACAGACGCTGGACATGGTCGCGGCGCATGTTCAGCCAGGCGTCACCACCTCGGCGCTCGACCGGCTGTGCCATGAGTTCATCCTTGCTCACGGCGCCACCCCCGCACCGCTGAACTATCGCGGGTTCCCGAAATCCATCTGCACCTCGATCAATCACGTCGTGTGCCACGGCATCCCGGGCGAGCGCCGGCTGGCCGAAGGCGACGTGCTCAACATCGACGTCACCGTCGTGCTGAACGGCTGGCACGGCGACAGCAGCCGGATGTATGCGGCCGGGCCTCCCTCCACCAAAGCGCACAAGCTGATTGACGTTACCTATGAGGCGCTGATGCGTGGCGTGGGCGCTGTCAAGCCCGGGGCGACGCTCGGCGACATCGGCCACGCGATCCAGGTCTATGTCGAGGCCAACCGGTTCAGCGTCGTACGCGACTTCTGCGGGCACGGCATCGGCCGTCGGTTCCATGAGGCGCCGAACATCCTGCACTTCGGCCGCCCCGGCGAGGGTCCAGTATTGCGCCCCGGCATGTTCTTCACGGTCGAGCCGATGGTCAACGCCGGCCGGCCGGAGGTGAAGGTGCTTGATGACGGCTGGACCGCAGTCACCCGCGACCGCAGCCTGTCGGCCCAGTTCGAGCACATGGTGGGAGTGACCGAGGACGGCTGCGAAATCTTCACCATCTCGCCGGCCGGACTGCACAAGCCGCCCTACGCATGATCCACTCGACGACGCACCGATTGCGATTCAATGACACGGACCAACTCGGACACGTCAACAATGCGGTGTTCGCGGTCATGCTGGAGCAGGGCCGGTCGGAGTTGGCGAGAGAGGCTGGGCTGCCCATCGCTTCCGATGCAGCCTTCCTCGTGATCGTCCGGCTCGAACTGGATTTCCTGCGCGAGATGGCTTGGCCCGGCGCGGTGACTATCGAGACCGAGGTCGCGCGGCTCGGCACCCGCTCCTTCACCCTGCATCAGCGCCTGATCTCGGCCGGTGAGATTTGCGCCCGTGCGTTGACGGTGCTCGTTGTTCTGGACCGCGCTGCCCGCCGGGCTTTACCGCTTGATGGGCATTGGCGGGATAGCCTGACCCGCTGGGTGGGGTCCGACGCGTGACCTTTGGCTGAGCCGCCGGGCGACCTGTTTGCGCAAGGCGGACCGGTGACGTCGGGTTCGATGCTGCCGCCTGCCGATCCGACTTTGCCATCCCCAGTGAGTGCCGAGGGCCATCGCACACGGATGCGCGCCCGGCTGCTGACCGCGGGACCGGACAGCGTGGCGGACCATGAGCTGCTCGAAATGGTGTTGTTCCTCGCCTTGCCCCGGCGTGACACGAAGCCCATCGCCCGCGCATTGCTGACGCGATTCGGCAGCTTTGCGGGCACGGTTTCTGCGCCGCCAACGGACCTGCGGAGCGTGGACGGCTTAGGTGACGCCGGCGTGGCCGCGCTGAAGACCATACAAGCGGCTGCCCTTCGCCTGGTGCGGGCCGAAGTCGTGGGCCGGCCGATGCTGGAAAATTGGGACGGCCTGCTGGATTACCTGATGGCCGTCTTGAGCCGGGAGCGCGTCGAGCACTTCCGCGTGTTGTTCCTCGACAGCCGCAATGCTTTGCTCGCCGACGAGGCCCAGGCGCGCGGCACCGTCAACCACACCCCGGTTTATCCGCGCGAGGTGGTGAAACGCGCGTTAGAGCTGCACGCCAGCTCGTTGATTCTGGTGCATAACCACCCAAGCGGCAACCCGGCCCCGTCTCAAGACGACATCGAGATGACGCGGCAGATCAAACAGGCCACGGCCGCGCTTTCCATTACGCTACAGGACCATCTGATCATCGGCAATGGCCGCTGGTTCAGCTTTCGCCGTGAGGGGCTGCTCTAACTGGCATGTGCGCCGAGATGTCATGGGCGCCGTCCCAAATTAACCTTAACGCGACATAAACCACGACCAGCAGGCCGACCCACGCGACCCAGCGATAGCGCTCCAGCAGGCCGGCGACCAGACGCGCCGCGATGCCCATCAGCAGGACGGAGATCGTCAGCCCGAGCACCAGGACCCGTGGATGCTCACGGGATGCCCCGGCGACGGCCAGCACATTGTCGAGGCTCATGGAGACATCGGCCAGCACGATCTGGACTAGCGCCTGGCGCATGGTCTTGACCGGCGCTGCTGCGGCTGTCCTGACGTGGCGGGAGCGGTTCAGCTCGCGATACATGCGCCAGGACACCCAGAGCAGCAGCAGCCCGCCGGCAAACAGCAGCCCGACGATTGCAAGCAATTCGAGCGTAATCAGCGCAAAACCGATCCGTAGCACAGTCGCGACCGCGACGCCGATCAGGATGGCGCGCGACTTCTGCGCATCCGGCAGCCCGGCCACCGCCATGCCCACGACGATCGCGTTGTCGCCGGCGAGCACCAGATCGATCAGCAGCACCTGGCCGAGTGCGATGAGCTGCGGCCAGATGTCGGAGATGAGGGTCAATTTTGGTTCCTGAAGCGAGGCGGGCCCGATCTTGTCATCAAGGCCGCACGGGCGTACTGCCAAGCGATATAATCTGCAAAGCCAGAGAGGCCGCCGATGGTTCCCCGCTACTCCCGTCCTGCCATGGCCGCGATCTGGGCGCCCGAAAACCGCTTCCGCATCTGGTTTGAGATCGAGGCGCTGGCCGCCGAGGCGATGGCGACGCTGGGCAGCATCCCGTCCGACGCCGCCCGCACTATCCGCGCCCGCGGCGACGCCAAGCTGGCCGGCATTACCCAGGCCGACCTCGACCGCATCGACGCCATCGAGGCGGAGACCCGGCACGACGTGATCGCCTTCCTGACCTGGCTGGCCGAGGGCATCGGACCCGATAGCCGGTTCGTCCATCTGGGCCTCACCAGCAGCGACGTGCTCGACACCTGCTTTTCATTGCAGCTGACCCAGGCGGCCGACCTGCTGCTGGCGGATCTCGACGCTGTGCTGGCCGCGTTGAAGCGCCGGGCCATCGAGCACAAGCACACCCTGACCATCGGACGCAGCCACGGGATCCATGCGGAGCCGACGAGCTTTGGCTTGAAACTCGCCGGGCACTACGCCGAGTTCGCCCGCAACCGCGCCCGTTTGCTGCAGGCTCGGGCCGAGGTGGCGGTCTGCGCCATCAGCGGCGCGGTCGGCACCTTCGCGCATGTCGATCCCGCCGTCGAGGCACACGTGGCGCAGCGGCTCGGCCTGCAGCCGGAGACGGTCTCGACCCAGATCATCCCGCGCGACCGCCACGCGGCGTTCTTTTGCACGCTGGGGGTGATCGCGTCGGGCATTGAGCGGCTGGCGACCGAGGTCCGGCACCTGCAACGGAGCGAGGTGCGCGAGGCCGAGGAGTTCTTCCACGCGGGCCAAAAGGGCAGCAGCGCCATGCCGCACAAGCGCAACCCAGTGCTGTCGGAGAACCTGACCGGCCTCGCCCGCATCGTCCGCGCCGCCGTGATTCCGGCGCTGGAGAACGTGGCGCTGTGGCATGAGCGGGACATCAGCCATTCGAGCGTGGAGCGGGCAATCGGACCGGACGCCACGGTGACGCTCGATTTCGCGCTGGGGCGGCTGGCCGGGATGATCGACAAGCTCACGGTCTATCCCGAGCAGATGGCGGCGAACCTCGAAAGCCTGGGCGGCGTGGTGCATAGCGGCGAGGTGCTGCTGGCGCTGGCGCGGGCGGGGATTTCGCGGGAGGACGCGTATCGCATCGTGCAGCGCAATGCGATGGCGACCTGGACCCAGCTTGGTCAGCCGAATGCCAGGAGCTTCCGCGCCAATCTGGATGCCGACCCTGAGGTGGCCGGCCGGGTGCCGGCGGCGGAGCTGGACCGCGCCATGGCGGCGGAGCTGCACCTGCGCCACGTCGATCACGTGTTCGAGCGCGTCTTCGGCGGCCACGAAGTTGCCATGGCGGCGGCCTGATTCGGCCAACATCGCTGCGTAGATGAGCAGTGGATCGAGGAGGTCCCTGACAATGCGCAAATTTCTGCTGGGTTTGACTGTTCTCGCTGGCGTTGCGGCGTCGGCTTCAATCACGAACGCTGCACCGCGTTTCGGGAGCCCCATCCCGTTCGCCTCCGAGGCGCCCGTCCAACTGGTGCATGACGGCGACGACTGGCGCGCCCGCGAGTGGCGGCGGCACGAGGAGTTCGAGCGCTATCGCCGGCACCGCGAATGGCGTCACGAACGGTTCGAGGAACACGAGCACGACCGGCGCGGCTGGTAGCGGAGCCCGCACGGTGGCATATGCGCCGCCGTGTGCACCGTCATTCTGCTCCTGCGTCCCGGCCACACTTGGCCGGTCCTGATCGCCGCCAATCGTGACGAACGTCTGGACCGGCCTTGGAACCCACCAGGCGCATACTGGCCCGAGCAGCCCAGCGCCATCGCTGGACGCGACCAGTTGGGCGGCGGCACCTGGATGGCCATGCGCAGCGGCCTGGTTGCCGCGGTGCTGAACCGGCCCGGCAGTTTGGGCCCGGCGCCGGGTAAGCTGAGCCGGGGTGGCCTGCCATTGATGGCCGTGCAACACGAGTCGGCCGCCGATGCAGCCGGGGCGCTGCTGGAGTTGGACGGCGCGGCATACCGCAGCTTCAACGTGGTCGTGGCCGACCGTCACTCGGCGCATTTCGTCCACGGTCTCGGCCATGGCCGGCCGAAGGGTTGGGCGCTGCCGCCGGGCTGCCACGTCGTGACGGCGCATGATCCGAACGACCCCGCCAGCCCGCGGGCGCAGGCGCAACTGCCGCGGTTCACCGCTGCTCCGGTGCCTGACCCGGCGCTTGGGGACTGGGCCGCGTGGCAGGCGTTGCTGGCGGATCGGTCTGGCCCGCGTATGGCGGCGCTGAACGTGCCGCCGCATGACGGCTTCGGCACGGTATGCTCCTCGCTCGTTGGCCTGCCGGCCTCGGGTCCCCCGGTATGGCTGTTTGCGGCCGGGCCGCCGGACCGGGCGGCATTCCTTCCAGTCTCGCTCGATTAGCCCGGTTGACCCCCACCTGCGCACGCATCCGCTCCCCAGCCGTGCGCGTCGCAGCCGTGGCGGGCGAGACGCCCCCCTGCTATATCCCGCGCGGGCGCGGCCGATCTGGGCGGCGTGATAAAAGGAATCGCGGGCATGGCACGCCGCCGGCAACTCTATGAAGGCAAGGCCAAGGTGCTGTTCGAGGGTCCGGAGCCCGGCACGCTTGTTCAATATTTCAAGGACGACGCCTCCGCCGGGAACGGCGCCAAGAAGGGCATCATCACCGGCAAGGGCGTGCTGAACAACCGCATCAGCGAGTACCTGATGATGCGCTTGGCCGAAATCGGGGTGCCGACGCACTTCGTCCGCCGCCTGAACATGCGCGAGCAACTTATTCGCGAAGTTGAAATTATTCCGTTGGAGATCGTAGTTCGCAACGTGGCGGCTGGCAGCCTATCCACCCGGCTCGGCATCCCGGAGGGCACCCGACTGCCCCGCAGCATCATCGAATACTATTACAAGAACGACGCGCTGAACGATCCGATGGTCGCGGAGGAGCACATCACCGCCTTCGGCTGGGCCAGCACGCAGGACATGGATGACATCGTCAGCCTGACGCTGCGGGTGAACGATTTCCTGACAGGTTTATTCCTGGGCGTCGGCATCAGCCTGATCGACTTCAAGCTGGAGTTCGGCCGGTTGTGGGAGGAAGACGACATGCGGGTGGTGCTGGCGGACGAGATCAGTCCGGACAATTGCCGCCTGTGGGATACCAAAACCAACGAGAAAATGGACAAGGACCGTTTTCGCCGTGACATGGGCCGGGTCGAGGAGGCCTATCAGGAGGTCGCCCGGCGTCTCGGCATCCTGCCGGAGGCCGGCAACAACGACATGAAAGGGCCGGAGGCGATGCAGTGAAAGCTGTCGTCACGGTCATGCTGAAGCCCGGCGTGCTAGACCCGCAAGGCAAAGCGATCGGCCACGCGCTGCAGACGCTGGGTTTCGCGGGTGTCGGCGAGGTTCGGGCGGGCAAGGTGATCGAGCTGGAGCTGGCTGAGCAGGACCCGGCGCAGGCTCGCGCCACCGCCGAGGATATGGCGCGCAAATTGCTCGCCAACACGGTTATCGAAGGCTTCCACGTGGAGATCGCATGATGAAACTGCTTCTTGCTTCCCTGACCGCGCTGATCGCCGTCGCCGGATCGGCGCACGCTGAGCGGTTTTCCGCCATTGATGGCAGCAGGTTAATCGGCCTATGCACCGGGCGGGACAGGGGCGTGGTGGCTGAATGCACCGCCTACATCAACGGTGTTTCCGACGCCGCGAGCTTTTACCAGAACCTGCGCCCGGCCGATGGCAGCAAAGGCGGCAAGCTCCCGGCCTATATCTGCCTGCCGACCAACATCACGGGCGTGCAGATGCGGGAGGCCGTGGTTGGCTGGGCGCGGGCGCATTCGGAAAGCCTGCGGCTCCAGGCCTCCGGCGTCGTATTGCGGGCGCTGCATGACACCTACAAGTGCGAGGGCACCGAGGGCGGCCTGACGTCGTGAAAGCTGGCGTCGTCATCTTTCCCGGCACCAACCGGGAGCGCGACATCGCAATCGCGCTGCAGGCCGTATCGGGACAGCGGCCCCGGATGGTCTGGCACCGCGGCACCGATCTTGCCGGCCTGGACCTCGTCGTATTGCCCGGCGGATTCAGCCATGGCGACTACCTGCGCTGCGGAGCCATGGCGGCGCACTCGCCGGTGATGGGCGCCATCCGCGAGTTTGCCGCCGCCGGCGGTTATGTTCTGGGCGTCTGCAACGGCTTCCAAATCCTGACCGAGGCCGGACTGCTGCCGGGTGCGCTGCTGCGCAACGCGTCGCTCAGGTTCCTGTCGCAGGACTGCCATCTGCGGGTGGAGCGGGCGGACACGATATTCACCCGGCACTACCAGTGCGGCCAGGTGTTCCGCGCGCCGATGGCGCATGGCGATGGCAACTACTTCGCCGACCCAGCCACCCTCGACCGGCTTGAGGGCGAGGGTCTGGTGGTGCTGCGCTACGCCAGCCCGGCCGGCGATGTCGTGCCCAGCGCGAACCCAAACGGCTCAGCCCGCAGCATCGCCGGCATCCTCAGTCCGAATCTCCGCGTCATGGGCCTGATGCCGCACCCCGAGGACCTGGTCGATCCGCTGATGGGCGGCACTGACGGCCGGCCACTGTTTGCCGGCATGGCCGAAGCCTTGGCAGCATAATGGAGCGTCAGGTCAATCCAGCCCTGGCCCGCGAGTTCGGCCTCAGCGCCGCGGAATACGACCGCGTGCTGGCCATCATGGGCCGCATCCCGAGCCTCACCGAGCTCGGCGTGTTCAGCGTGATGTGGTCCGAGCACTGCAGCTACAAGTCGAGCCGCGTCTGGCTGAAACAGCTTCCGACCACGGCGCCTTGGGTCATCCACGGCCCCGGCGAGAACGCCGGCGTCGTCGATATCGGTGACGGCCTTGCCGCCATCTTCAAGATGGAAAGCCATAACCACCCGAGCTTCATCGAGCCCTACCAAGGCGCCGCGACCGGCGTCGGCGGCATTCTGCGCGACGTGTTCACCATGGGCGCCCGGCCGATCGCCAACCTGAATGCATTGCGCTTTGGCCATCCGGACGACCCGCGCACTCGGCGCGTGGTGGACGGCGTAGTGCGCGGCATCGGCGGCTACGGCAATTGCGTCGGCGTGCCGACCGTGGGCGGCGAGGTGAATTTTCACTCGGCCTATAACGGCAACCCGCTGGTCAACGCCATGACGGTCGGCATCGCGCCGCGCGACCGTATCTTCCTCAGCGCCGCCGCGGGGATCGGCAACCCCGTGGTGTATGTGGGGTCGAAAACCGGGCGGGACGGCATTCATGGCGCGACGATGGCGAGCGCCGAGTTCGACGCCGATACCGACGCCAAGCGCCCGACGGTGCAGGTCGGCGATCCCTACACCGAGAAGCTGCTGATCGAGGCCTGCCTGGAGCTGATGGCGACTGACGCGATCGTGGCGATCCAGGACATGGGCGCCGCCGGGCTGACCAGCAGCAGCGTGGAGATGGCCGGCAAGGGCAGCGTCGGCATCGAACTGGACCTCGACCAGGTGCCGCAGCGCGAGTCGGCGATGACGGCCTATGAGATGATGCTGTCGGAGAGCCAGGAGCGCATGCTGATGGTGCTGCGCCCGGACCGGCAGGACGTAGCGCGGGCGATCTTCGAGAAGTGGGAGCTGGATTTCGCTGTCATCGGCCACCTGACGGACACTGGGCGCATCGTGGTGCGGCATCGCGGCGTGGTCGAGGCCGACATCGCGCTCGACCCGCTGGCGGAGCAGGCGCCGCTGTATCACCGGCCCACGTTGGAGTCGCCCAAGCCGGCGGCGCTGGATGCGGTGGCCGACCCCGTTGGCCTCGCGGCCGCGCTGCTGTCGCTGATCGCCTGCCCAGATCTGTGCTCCCGCGCCTGGGTTTGGAACCAGTATGACAGCACCATCGGCGGCCAAACCGTGCAGCGGCCCGGCGGCGCCGACGCAGCCGTGGTGCGGATCGAGGGTCTGGCCCGGGCGCTGGCGCTGACGACCGACTGCACGCCGCGCTACTGCGCCGCCGATCCGGAAGCCGGTGGGATGCAGGCGGTGGCGGAGGCCTGGCGCAACCTGACCGCCGTCGGCGCGCGTCCGCTGGCGATCACCGACAACATGAACTTCGGCAATCCCGAGAAGCCCGAGATCATGGGCCAATTCGCCGCCAGCATACGCGGCATGGCGGCGGCTTGCCTGGCCCTCGACTTCCCGGTCGTGAGCGGCAACGTCAGCCTTTATAATGAGACCGACGGACAGGGCATCCTGCCGACGCCGGCGATCGGCGGGCTTGGCGTGCTGGAGGACGCCCGCAGCAGCGTCGGGCTGGCGCTGCGGCCAGGGCTGGATTTGGTGCTGATCGGCGCGACGGCCGGATGGCTCGGTCAGTCGCTCTGGCTGCGGGAGATCGCCGGGCGCGAGGCTGGGCCGCCGCCGCCGGTGGACCTGATTGCCGAGCGCCGCAACGGCGATTTCGTGCGCGGTCAGATCCTCGGCGGCCAAGTTCGTGCCTGCCATGACGTGTCCGATGGCGGTTTGCTGATTGCGCTTGCGGAGATGGCGCTTGGCGGCGGGACCGGCGCGACCCTGACGGATGCGCCTGCTGGCGCAGCGCCGCACGCCTTCTGGTTCGGCGAAGACCAGGCGCGATACGTGTTGGCCGTCGCTGACGCGGATGCGGTGATCGAGGCCGCTGCCGTTGCCGGAGTGCCGGCGATGCGGCTCGGCGCGTCTGGAGGGGCGGATTTGACACTGCCCAATGGCGTCGCCATATCGCTGATTGAGCTGCGGGCAGCGCATGAGCGCTTCTTCCCGGCCTGGATGGGGAGCTAGTCGATGGCAATGGTCGCCAGCGAAATTGAGAGCTTAATCAGGGACGCCCTGCCCGACGCCCAGGTCACGATCGAGGATCTGGCCGGCGACGGCGACCACTACGCCGCAACGGTCATCAGCGAGGCGTTCCGCGGCCGTTCGCGCGTCCAGCAGCATCAGATGGTCTACGCCGCATTGCAGGGCCGTATGGGGGGTGCGCTGCACGCCCTCGCCCTGCAAACCTCACCACCGCAACAGGAGCCGCATCCATGAGCAACCCCGTCCACGAGCGCATTCAGAACGAGATCACCGCCAACAACGTGATGCTCTACATGAAGGGCAACGCGATGTTCCCGCAATGCGGGTTTTCCGCCCGGGTGGTGCAGATCCTGACGCATCTCGGCGTGCCGTTCCAGACCGCCAACGTGCTGGAGGATCCGGAACTGCGGGAGGGCGTGAAGCAGTTCTCCAGCTGGCCGACCGTGCCGCAGCTCTATGTGAA
This sequence comes from uncultured Alphaproteobacteria bacterium, assembly GCA_963850595.1. GTDB lineage: Bacteria > Pseudomonadota > Alphaproteobacteria > Acetobacterales > Acetobacteraceae > CAHJXG01. The sequence goes on from CAWKLS010000002.1 coordinate 1,870,358, forward strand.
GGGCGAGTTCGTCGGCGGCTGCGACATCATCACCGAGATGTATCAGTCGGGCGAGCTGGAAACGCTGCTGACCGAGAAGGGCGTGCCGCACCAGGCCGCCGCGTAACACGCCGGTGGGCGGGCGGTTCACCGGGTTCACTCCGGCCGCCTACCGATTTCTGATCGAGCTCGGCCTCAACAACACGAGGCCTTGGTTTGAGGCACATCGCCCGGTTTACGAAAGTGCGGTCAAGGCGCCAGTCGCGGCGCTGCTGATCGAAGTCAGCGCCGAGTTGGCCCGGCGAGGGTTGCCGTTGGAGGGCGACCCAAAGCGCTCCAGCTTCCGCATTCACCGCGACACCCGTTTTTCTAATGATAAAACGCCCTACAAGACCCAAAGCGGTTCGGTTTGGTATCGCCAGGGCAGCGGCAAGGACGGCGCGGGCGTGCTGTATTTCCACTTGGCCGCTGAGGGCTGTTTCGCCGCCGCCGCGTTCTACCGTCCAGCGGCAGAGGTGCTTGGCGCCATCCGCGAGCGCATCCGGGTGCACCCCGACCGGTTTCAAAAGGTGCAAGCCGTGCTGGCGGCAGCAGCGATGCCGCTCGACACGTCGGACAGCCTGACGCGGATGCCGCGGGGCTTCGAGGATCTGAAACACAGCCCGGTTGCCTCGGCCTTGCGGCTCCGGTCATTCATGGTGCTCCAGGACTTGCCGTTGGAAGTCACGACCGGGCAAGCGCTGATCACCGCGATCGTAGATGTCGCTGAGCGCGCTTTACCCTTGTTGCGGTTTGGCTGGGACGCCGTTGACGAAGCCGGTGCCGTCTAGGCCCGCCTGTCACGGCGGTGGTGACCAGTCCGGCGGCGCCAGCTCAAACCCGGCAAACTCGAACGCGGGGGCTGCGACGCAGCTCACCAGGGTCCAGGCGCCAAGGCTTCGTGCATCCTGCCAGGCATGGGACGGCACTACGGCTTGCAGGACTTCCCCACCGGCGAGGTCGGGGCCGAGCCGGATTTGCTGCTGTCCAGCCCCTGCATCGGCGATCCCGAGCAGTAAAGCCGAGCCGCCTTGCCAAAGCCAAATCTCGGTCGCGTCAACACGGTGCCAAGCCGAACGCTCGCCTGCCGCCAGCAGGAAAAGGATGCTGGTTCCGGCGCCCCGTTGGCCGGATGGCGGCTTATCTCGCCACAACTCGCGATAGTGGCCGCCCTCGGGATGGGGAGCCAACCCCAACGCGGACCGGACGGCATCTTCGGGCAGGGCCGGGTCACGAAGATCGACGGTCATGCTGCCGGTTCCTCCCGTTCCGTGTGTCAGCCAGCCAGGTCCAGCGGCAGCGCCGTCGTTGACTTGACCCGCTCCATGCTGAAACGCGAGCTGACGTTCTTGATCGACACCGAGGCAATCAGGCGTTTGTAGAACCCGTCATACGCCGCGATGTCCCGGGTGATGACCCGCAGCATGTAGTCGATATCACCGGCCATGCGATGCACCTCGACCACCTCGGGGAAGCTCGAAACCGCCGTGGCAAACTTCGCCAGCCAGTCCGGCGAGTGGTCGCCGGCCTCGATCGACACGAAGACCGTCAACCCCAAGCCCAGCTTCTCCGGCGAGAGCAGCGCAACCCGGCGTTCGATGACGCCCTCGGCCTCCAGCCGCTGGATGCGCTTCCAGCACGGAGTCTGTGACAAGCCAACCTGGTCCGCCAGATGCGCGATGGACTGGGTGCTGTCCTGCTGCAGCAGCGCCAGCAGCTTGCGATCGACCCGGTCCATCTCAGGCCGCAGCCGCCTCCGCACGCACGTCCTTGATGTCGCGGAAGGTCAGTCCCTCATGCATCTCCGCCGTGCGCCGCATCATGAAGGCGGAGCTTGCGAGATACACCGGGTCGCCGTCCACGTCGTCCGCCATGCTGGTGCGCTGCTCGGTGACGAACCGGGCCAGCAGCGCCTTCTCGCCGGTGACCCAGCGCGCCAAGGCATAGGGCACCGGTTCGAAGCCGATCGCCACGCCGTACTCGCTGGCGAGGCGCGCGACCAGCACGTCGAGCTGCAGGGTTCCAACCACGCCGACGATCGGCTGGCTGCCATCCTGCGGGCGAAATAGCTGCACTACGCCCTCCTCCGCCAACTCCTGCAGCGCCTGGCGCAGCTTCTTCGCCTTCATCGCGTCATCCAGCCGCACCCGGCGCAGGATTTCCGGAGCAAAGTACGGCACACCGACAAAGTTCAATTCCTCGTCCTCCGTCAGCGTATCACCGATGCGCAACGTACCGTGGTTCGGGATCCCCACCACGTCGCCGGCAAACGCCTCGTCCGCGATCTGCCGATCGCGCGCAAAGAAAAACTGCGGCGCGTGCAGGGGAATCTGCTTGCCGGTCCGCACCTGCTTCAAGCGCATGCCGCGCACGAGCCGGCCCGAGCAGACGCGGGCAAAGGCGATGCGGTCGCGGTGATTGGGGTCCATGTTCGCCTGGATCTTGAACACCAGCGCGGTCAGTTTGTCCTCGGTCGCCTCCACTGTGCGGAGGTCCGCCGGCTGCGCCCGCGGCGGCGGGCCGAAGCTTACCAGGCCGTCCAGCAGGTCGGAAACGCCGATCTCCTTGATGGCGCTGCCGAAAAACACCGGCGTCAAATGCCCGGCGTTGAAGCTCTCAAGATCAAACTCCGGCAACGCCGCCTGCACCAGCTCCAACTCCTCGCCGAGCGCGATCATGCGGGAGTCGCTCTGCTCCAGCGGCTCCAACAGATTGAGGTGGCGCGACCGCACGTCATAAGTCCCGGCGAACGTCGCGGCGCGGCCGATCGGCCAGGTCACCGGAGCAGTGTCCAAAGCGAGCGTGCTGGCGACCTCGTCCACGATCTCGAAGGGATCGCGCGCCTCGCGATCCATCTTGTTGATGAACGTGATGATCGGGATGTCGCGCAGGCGGCAAATCTCAAACAGCTTGCGGGTGCGCGCTTCGATCCCCTTGGCAGCGTCGATCACCATGACGGCCGAATCGACGGCGGTCAGCGTGCGGTAGGTATCCTCGCTGAAATCCTCATGCCCCGGCGTGTCGAGCAGGTTGAACACGCAACCAGAGTACTCGAACGTCATGACTGAAGTGACGACGGAAATGCCGCGGTCGCGCTCGATGCCCATCCAGTCCGACCGGGTGCGCCGCCGCTCACCCTTCGCCCTCACATTGCCGGCGAGCTGGATCGCGCCGCCGGCACGCAGCAGCCGCTCGGTCAGCGTCGTCTTGCCAGCGTCCGGGTGCGAGATGATCGCGAAGGTGCGGCGGCGGGCGATCTCTTGGTTGGGTGTCATCACTGCCCTCAAATACAAAACGCCGGGCAGGACCCGGCGCTTGCACAGCCATATATAGGAACGGACTAGCGCGAGTAGAACTCGACGACCAGGTTCGGCTCCATCGACACCGGATACGGCACGTCGGTCAGCTTAGGCGCGCGGCCAAAACGGCCTTTCATGGCGCGGTGATCAACCTCCAGGTAGTCCGGCACGTCCCGCTCGCCGCTCTGCGCTGAGTCCAGCACCACGGCGAGCTGCTTCGACTTTTCGCGCACCTCGATCTCGTCGCCATCCTTCACCAGGAACGACGGGATGTTGACCTTCTTGCCGTTCACCGTGATGTGGCCGTGGTTCACGAATTGCCGCGAGGCGAACGGCGTGATGGCGAACTTCAGGCGGTAAACTACCGCGTCCAGCCGGCGCTCCAGCAGCTCGATCAGGTTCTCGCTGGTGTCGCCCTTACGGCGAACGGCCTCGTCATAGTACTTGCGGAACTGCTTCTCGCTGATGTTGCCGTAATAGCCCTTGAGCTTCTGCTTCGCCATGAGCTGGATGCCGAAATCGGTCGGCTTCTGCTTGCGGCGTTGCCCGTGCTGGCCCGGTCCGTATTCGCGCTTGTTGATCGGCGACTTGGCGCGGCCCCACAGGTTCACACCTAGGCGGCGGTTGATCTTGTACTTGCTTTCGGCGCGCTTGGTCATGCGCGGTCTCCATCTTCTATGCAGCGCTGAATTGCCGCTTGTTGCACCGGTAGGCCGCAAATAGCATTGCGACGGGCGCACGCCCTGATAGACGCGTCCACGTTCCCGGCAGTGCGCGGGTGGTAATGCCGGCATGCCCCGTTGTCAAACAACCCACCCGCCCGCATGTTCCCGCCCATGATCACACGCGGCGACATCCTTTGGCTCGGCATCGCATCCGGCGTGACCGGCGGCATCATCGGCGGTTCCATGCTGGGGATCGGCATGGATTTGATGGCGAACGGGCAGCCATTCGGCCTCATCCCCATCATCATCGGCGGCCCGTCCTCCGCCATCATTGGCTGGCTGCTGTCGCGGCGCCTCGCAAAGCGGCTTACAAATCCGGATTAGCCGCGTCGGGTTCCAGCCGCCCGCGCTGCCGCCGGCCCAGGGCCAGCATGCTGATGACGCCGTGCAGGGTGCGCAACTCCTGCTCCGTCACCTCGCCGCGCTGGAATAGGTGAAACAGGTTGCGCACCATGCCGGGCCGCTTTGGCGCGTTGCGCAGGAAGCCGCTGGCGTCCAGCTCATCGATCAAATGCGCCATCAGGTGCTCGACTTGGCTTTTCGGCGCCACCGTGGTCTCGTTGGTCATCAGGCTCTGGGCCGGCGTCGTGTCTGCAGCGGTCCACCACTCATAGGCCATGACCATGACGGCCTGCGCCAAGTTCAGGCTGTCGAACGCCGGGTTGAGCGGGTAGCGCACCAGGGTGTCGGCCTGCGCCATGTCGTCATTGTCGAGCCCAGCGCGCTCCGGCCCGAACAGGATGCCGCAGCATAGGCCCCGCTGCCCCGCCTCCCGCAGCGACCCCGCCGCGGCTCGGGCTGTCATCAACGGTTTGATGACATGGCGCGGGCGCGGGCAGGTGGCGAACACACGGTGCAAATCCGCCACGGCGTCCGCCACCGTGTCGTGCAAGGTCAATTGGTCCAGGATGCGATCGGCGCCCGACGCGGTGCGCCAGGCGTGTTCCTGCGGCCAGCCATCGCGTGGGGCTACTAACCGCAAGTGAAAAAGCCCGCCATTGGCCATGGCTCGGGCGCAGGCTCCGATGTTGTCGGCGAGCTGCGGGCGCACCAGGATGACGACCGGGCTGTTCTCGCCGACTGGCCCGATGTCGGCGCCGCCGTCGCGCCCGGTCATGCTGTCGGCGTCGCGACCCGGCGCCAGTCGGTCGTGCCGTCCGGGCGGTCCTCAAACGCGACGCCCTGGGCCAGCCACTCAGCCCGGATCGCATCCGCCCGGGCGAAATCCTTCGCGCGGCGCGCGGCGATGCGGGCGGCTATGGCGGCCTCGATCGCAGCCGTGTCGTCGCCACCCTGGAACCACGCGGCTGGATCATCCTGCAGCAACCCCATCAATGATCCGCCCGCCCGCAGGCTCGAGGCAGCGGCGGTGTCCCCGGCCATGGCCGCATCTGCCAAAACGTGCAGCTCGGATAGAGCAAGCGGCGTGTTCAAGTCGTCGCACAAGGCATCCAGCACCGCGTCCGGCACGGGGCCGTCCGCTACTGGAGCACGGGCTAGTGCCCGATAGAAGCGGTCCAGCTCGCCCCGAGCCTCGATCATCCCAGCGTCGCTGAACTCCAGCGTGCCGCGATATTGCGACTTCAGCAGCATCAGCCGCACCGCCTCGTTTGGCGCACGGGCCAGCACGTCCCGTATGGTGAAGAAATTGCCGAGCGACTTCGACATCTTCTCGCCGTTCATGTTCAGCATGCCGTTATGCAGCCAAACCCGGGCGAAGCCGCTGCCGGGCAGGCCGCACAGGCTCTGCGCGCGCTCGTTCTCATGGTGCGGGAACAGCAGATCGCTGCCGCCGCCGTGAATGTCGAAGGTTTCGCCGAGATACTGCCAAGCCATCGCGCTGCACTCGATGTGCCAGCCCGGCCGGCCGCGTCCCCAAGGGCTGTCCCACCCCGGCAAGTCTGGCGGCGACGGCTTCCACAGCACGAAATCGCCGGGATCACGTTTGTAGGGCGCCACCTCGACACGCGCGCCGGCCAGAAGCTCGTCCGTACTGCGGCCCGACAGCGCGCCATACTGGTCGAAGCTCGCGACGGCAAACAGCACGTGGCCTTGTGCTGCATAGGCGTGGCCGCCCAGGATCAGCCGCTCGATCAGAGTGATCATGCCCGCGATGTGCTCGGTGGCGCGCGGCTCGATATCGGGCGACAGGTTGCCAAGCGCTGCCATGTCGGCGTGGAACTGCGCCAAGGTTCGGGCGGTGACGGCGTCGATCCCCTCCCCGCTCACGGCGGCGCGCGCGTTGATCTTGTCATCCACGTCGGTGATGTTGCGGACGTAGGTCACGCGCTGGAACAGATGCCGCAGCAGCCGGGTCAGCACGTCAAACACCGTCATGCCGCGGGCATTGCCGATGTGCGCCAGGTCATAGACGGTGGGGCCGCAGACATAGAGACGCACGTGGGCGGGATCGACCGGCACGAACGTCTCGCGCCGCCGGGTCATGGAGTTGTGCAGTGTGAGGGTGCGCATCACTGAAGCCGAGTGCGATCGGCGTCCCTGAACCGTCGCGCTACGCCGCCGCCAGCCGCAGGCGGTCCGCCGCCCGGTCCCGGCCCATCAGCGGCAGCAAGTCGCGCAGCTCCGGCCCATGATCCTCGCCGGTCAGCGCCAAACGCAGCGGCTGGAACAGCCTCTTGCCCTTGCGACCGGTCGCCGCCTTCAACGCGTCGATCCAGTTGGTCCATACGTCGTTGTCCCACGGTTCCGCCGGCAAGGTTTCGAGTGCTGTGTGCAGATACTCGGCCTCACCCTCCATCAACGGCGGGATGATAGTGCCGGCGACCACGTCCCACCAGCCCCGCGCCTCGTTCAGCAGGTCGAGATTGCCGCGCACCGCCAGCCAGAACGCCGTCGTGGCCGAGGGCGGCAGGCGGTCCCGCACCGCGTCGAACGGCAGTTCGTGCAGCACCCGGCGGTTCAGCGCCAGCAACTGCCGTCCATCGAACCGTGCGGCGGAGCGGGATACGCGCGACAAATCGTAGGTGGCGGCGATCTCGTCCGCAGTCTGCGGCGTCGGATCATCGGAGGTGCCGAGGCGGGCGAGGTAGCCGGCCAAAGCCTGCGGCTCAACCCCATCGCCACGCAGGCTGCGCAGTGAAAGCGCCCCAACGCGTTTCGACAGCTTGCCGCCGTCCTGATCGACCAGCAATGGCAAATGCGCGAACCGCAGGTTGGACGGCCGGGCGCCGAGGGCCGCCATTATGTCGATCTGAATACCGGTGTTGGTCACGTGGTCCTCGCCGCGCACCACGTTGGTGATGCCCGAATCGATGTCGTCAACGACGGAAGTAAAGGTATAGAGCGGGGCGCCGTCCGCCCGGATCACGATCGGGTCGGAGATCGCGGACAGCTTCACCGTGCGCGGCCCCAGCACCATGTCGTTCCATTCCGCCGGGTAGCCCGACAGCAGGAATCGCCAATGCGGCCGCTTGCCGTTGGCCTCGGCGCTGGCGCGCTGCTCCGGGGTGAGCTTCAGCATGGCGCGGTCATAGATCGGCGGCTGCTTGCGCCGCACGCGCAGTTCGCGCTTTGCGTTCAGCTCCTCCTCGCTCTCAAAGCAGGGATATAACCGTCCGGCGGCCTTGAGGCGCTCAGCCGCAGCCGAGTATTTGTCGAGCCGGTCCGATTGGCTGAACATCTCATCCCAGGTGACGCCGAGCCAGCGCAGGTCATAGGCGATGGCGTCGGCATATTCCGTTCGGTTGCGCTCAGTGTCGGTGTCGTCGAGCCGCAGCAAAAATTGGCCGCCATGCCGGCGCGCCAGCAAGTAGTTAGCCAGCGCCACACGGGCATTGCCGACGTGCAGCAAGCCGGTCGGACTCGGCGCGAAACGGACCCTCATGCCGTTCCGCCCTCACTTTCGTCAAAAGCGTGGCTGTCATCGTCGTCATCATCGTGGACCAGGCGCGGGTCGATCGAGCGCCAGTCGCGGTCTGCCATCACGGCACGGCGGGCGGCGAAATCGTGCAGCTCGGTGGCGCTGCGCCAGCCTCCCTCGACCGCATCCAGCACCTCGGCGTCCTCGCCATAGGCGAACCAGGCGTCAAGCACCGCCTTCGGCTCCATGCCGCGCGCCCGGCAGCGCTCGATGCTGTCCCGCACGTAGCGCCGGGCAAACAGGTTGGCGTGCTCCAGCGACAGGAAGCCCGGCACATCCTCGACGATGTTGTCCTCGGCGCCGCCCGACAGATCGAGGATGCGGACGCGCCAGCCATTCTCGGGCGGTGGTGCCTCCATCACGCGACCAGGCCCGTGTAGCCGTTGGTGATCGGGTAGCGACGGTCGCGGCCGAACGCGCGGGGCGTGATCTTCACGCCAGGCGGGGCCTGACGGCGCTTGTATTCGGCGCGGTCCAGCATCCGCCATACCCGCAAGACGGTCGCCCGGTCGTAGCCGCGGGCCACCAGCGTATCGACCGACTGCTCGCCCTCAACGAGGCCCTCCAGGATGGCATCCAGGTCCTCGTAGGGCGGCAGCGTATCCTGGTCGGTCTGGTCATGCTTCAGCTCGGCGGAGGGCGGCTTGGAGATCACGCGGTCGGGCATCACCGGGCCCGATGGTCCCTTGGCGCCCTCCGGCACATGCGCATTGCGCCAGCGGCACAGAGCGAAGACAGTCGTCTTGTAAACGTCCTTCAGCACCGAGTAGCCGCCGCACATGTCGCCATACAGCGTGGCATAGCCGACCGACATCTCCGACTTGTTGCCGGTCGTCAGCAGCATGTCGCCGAACTTATTGGAAAGCGCCATCAGAATTAACCCGCGGGAGCGCGACTGGATGTTCTCCTCGGTGATGTCAGCCTGCCGCCCGGCGAACAGCGGCGCCAGCGCATCGCCGAAGGCGTGCATGGCCGGGCTGATCGGCACGGTGTCGCAGCGTATGCCCAGCAGCCGCGCGCATTCGGCCGCGTCGTCGAGGCTGTGCTGACTGGTGTAGGGGCTGGGCAGCATGAATGCACGGACCTGCGCCGCGCCGAGCGCATCCACCGCTACTGCCGCGGACAGCGCACTGTCGATGCCGCCCGACAGCCCAAGCAGCACGCCAGGGAAGCGATTCTTGCGCACGTAGTCGCCCAATCCCAGCATCATGCAGCGATAGATCAGCTCCAATCGGTCCGGCTCCGGCGGCAAGGGCTGCGGCGTGCAGACCAGCGCATCACCCTCGCGCCGCCACTCCGTCACGGTCAGCGCCTCACTGAAATACGGCATCTGCACCGCTAACGTACGGTCGGCGTTCAATACAAAGCTCGCGCCGTCGAACACCAGCTCGTCCTGGCCGCAGACCTGGCCCAGGAACACGAAGGGCAACCCGGTCTCCACCACCCGCTCGACGCCCAGCGCTACGCGGCGGGCCTGCTTGCCATCCTCAAACGGCGAGCCGTTGATCGACAGCAGCATCTCGGCGCCGCTCTCGGCGAGGGTCTCGGACACCGCCGGCAGCCAGAAATCCTCGCATACCATGACGCCCAGGCGGTAACCGCGGAAGGCGACCGGGCCGGGGCTGGGGCCGGCGTCGAACACCCGCTTATCGTCGAACACGCCGTAGTTCGGCAACTCGTGCTTTGCCCGGCGCGCGATGACCCGGCCCTGATCCAGCACGAAGGCCGCGTTATACAGCCGGTCGCCGTCGCGCCAGGGACCGCCGACGATCACGCCGGGCCCGCCATCGGCGGTGTCCTGCGCCAATTCGCCGATCGCCGCCTCGCACATCTCGACGAAGGCCGGCTTGCGCACGAGGTCCTCGGGTGGATAGCCGGCGATGGAGAACTCCGGCGTCACCACGAGGTCGGCGCCCACTGCCGCCGCGTCGGCCCGGGCACGCCGGATGCGGGCAAGGTTGGCGGTGACGTCCCCCTCATGCGGGTCAATCTGGGCGAGCGCGATCCTGAGGGCCATGCGGTTCACCTGGGGTTTATAGGCACGCTTTCAACACGCTTGGCGTCGGCGTGGCGTGCCCCGTTGGCGCGCAGCAGGAATTCGCGCCCGACTTTCACCCGAGCCTGGCCGTCGTACTCGACGATGTCGGCGGTGGCGTAGGTCTCGTGCCAGTCATCCGGGATGAAGCTGCCGGTCCCAACCACGTCGATTGGTGCGCGGGTATCCGCCATCACCCGGCACTTGGCGACGCCGAAGCCTGACGACACGACGATGCGCACCTGCGGGAAGCCGGCCTCGTCCAGCACCTCCCGCATCCGCCAGATCGCCGCCGCCGAAACGCCGGTGCCGACCAAATACCGCAATTCCTGGTCGCTGCGATAGCGGCGGATGGCGCCCGGCGCGCGCCGCTCCAGCACAGCGTAGCTCTCGGCGGGGTCGAGCCCTTCCAGGTAGCGGCCACCATGGGTGTCCAACCGCACCGAAAGGCGTCCGGCGGCGGCGAGCTCCGGGAAGCGGCGGCAGACCTCCAACCCGTCGGTGATCTCCCGCCCGAAGAAGTCCGTCAGCACGGTCAGCGCCTCATCTGGACAGGTTTCATGGAACATCTCCGCCGCCCGCACCGTCGAGCCGGCATAGCCGATCAACGCGTGCGGCATGGTGCCGAGCCCATGTGCACCACCGAAATACGGCGCGGCCAGGTCGGAAGAGGTGCCGATGAAGCCTTGCGCGCCCTCACTTCTGGCGGCATTGCCGCCGACGCTGGCGGCATAGCCCATCATGTCCTGCATCTCGGCACCGGCGCAGTGCCGTGCCTCCATGGCGATAAACCGGACGCCCGGCAGCGCCATGCACATCTGGTAGGCATTATGCGCGGCGACGCACGCAGCGCCGAGCTTCTGCAGGCAGATCGTCTCGCAATCGGCCAAGGCATGGAAGCTGCCGGTGACATAGACGGTCGGCTCGCCGGCGCCGACCCAGGTGCCTTCCGGATGCGCCTGGTCGAACTCGAACCGCGTGTTGCGCAACGCTGCCACCTGGGTCAGCCAGTCCAGCATCAGCCGCGGCGCCGAAATAACCGGGCGGCGCAGGAAAAAAGCGTAGGTGACCCGCTTGTCGCCAAACCGGCCGATCACCTCCCGCGTGCGGTTGAAGTAGGCATCCGTGCGGGCCTCGATGTCGTCAACGAGCGACCGTGGCGGCGGCTCCGGCAGTGTCATTGCGCCGCGACCGATTGCGGGCGAGCGGGCACACGGCGCGCCTTCAGCTCCTCGGCGACAAGGAAGGCGAGCTCCAGCGACTGCTCGGCATTGAGCCGCGGGTCGCAGAACGTCTCATAACGGCCGCTCAGATCGGCCTCCGTCAGCCGGTGCGCGCCGCCGACGCACTCCGTGACCTGCTGCCCTGTCATCTCGACGTGCACGCCGCCGGCCCAGGTCCCCTCGCCGGCATGGGCGTCAAAAAAGCCGCGGACCTCCCCCAGGATGCTGTCGAAGCTGCGGGTCTTCACCTTGGCCGCCGTGCTGATGGTGTTGCCGTGCATCGGGTCGCACAGCCAGACCACCTTGCACCCGGCGCGCTCGACCGCGCGCAGCAACGGCGGCAGAACGGCGTGCACGCGCTCGACGCCCATGCGGCTGATCAGCGTCAGACGTCCGGCCTCATTGGCCGGGTTCAGCGTGTCGATGAGCCGCAACAGGTCGTCCGGCTGCATCGTCGGGCCAACCTTAAGGCCGATCGGGTTATGCACGCCGCGCAGGAACTCGACGTGCGAACCGTCGAGCTGCCGGGTGCGGTCGCCGATCCAAAGAAAGTGCGCCGAGCACGCGTAGTGCTTGCCGGACGTGCTGTCGATCCGGGTCAGCGCCTGCTCGTACGGCAGCAGCAGCGCCTCATGGCTGGTGTAGAAATCCGTCTCGCGCATCTGCGGCGTGTTCAGGCTGCCCACGCCGCAGGCCGACATGAACGCCAGCGTCTCGTCGATGCGGGAGGCAAGATCCTGGTAGCGCGTGGCCAGCGGCGAGCGGGCGGCGAAGTCGAGGTTCCAGCGATGCACCTCGTGCAGGTCGGCATAGCCGCCGCTGGCGAAGGCGCGCAGCAAATTCAGCGTGCCGGCGGATTGGAAATAGCCGGTCTCCATGCGGGTGGGGTCCGGAATACGGGCGGCGGCGGTGAACTCTGGCCCGTTGATGATGTCGCCGCGGTAGCTCGGCAGGGTCATGCCGTCGATGGTCTCGGTGTCGGACGACCGCGGCTTGGCGAACTGCCCGGCCATGCGGCCCATCTTCACCACCGGCACGCTGGCGCCGAACGTCAGCACCACAGCCATCTGCAGCAGCACCCGGAAGGTGTCGCGGATGATGTTGGCGGTGAAATCCCCAAAACTCTCGGCGCAGTCGCCGCCCTGCAGCACGAACGCTTGGCCGTTCGCCACCAGAGCAAGGGCGTCGCGCAGTCGCCGCGCCTCGCCGGCGAACACCAGCGGCGGATACTTGGCCAGCCGCGCCTCGACCGCCCCCAGCGCCGCATCGTCCGGATATGCAGGCCCCTGCAGCACCCGCCGTTCCCGCCAGCTCTCCGGCGTCCAGCCCATCCGCTCCGTCATGGCATCACTTCCTCCAGCATAGGCCAGCTTATCACGGTTCTCAGCGGCAAATGCCATCCTACTCCGCGGCCTCGGACGCTCTTCCGCGGCCCCGGACGCCACTCCGCGGCCCCGGACGCTACTCGGCGGCCCCGGACGCTACTCAGCGGCCTTGGGCACCTGCGCGGCCGGCGCCACACGGGTCAGGGTGCGCATCGTGACGAACTCCTCGGCGCTGGTCGGATGGATGCCGATCGTGCGGTCGAAGTCCTGTTTCGTCGCCCCTGCGACCAGCGCCACGCCGATGCCCTGCATCATCTCCGCCACGTCGTCGCCCAGCATGTGCACGCCCATCACTCGCTGGCTCGCCTGATCCACGATCATCTTCATCAGCGTCTTGCGATGCCGCCCGGACATGACGTGCCGCATCGGGGTGAAGTGCGCGAGGTAGATGTCCATCGCGCCGTGCTGCACCGCCTGCTCCTCGGTCAGCCCGACGGTCGCGAGCGGCGGATTGCTGAACACGGCGGTCGCGACGGGATCGAGGGCCCAGCTCCGCGGGCGGCCGGGTCCAAACAGCCGGTCCGCCAGATGATGCCCCTCCGCGATTGCGACTGGAGTGAGGTTCAGCTTGTTGCTCACGTCACCCAACGCGAAGATATGCGGCTGGCTGGTGACGTTCTGCGCATCGACGATCACCGCACCCCGGCTGTCGGTCGCGACGCCCGCTTCCTGCAAGCCGAGGCCCGCGGTCTTCGGCAGGCGGCCCACGGCAAAGAACACCAGGTCCGCCTCGACCACATGGCCATTGCTGAGCGTCACGCGCCGTGCATCGCCGGCCTGCTCGATTTTATGCACCGTCTGGCTCGGATGCAGGCGGATGCCCTGCTCGGTGATGCCCTGGGCCAGCGCCTCCCGCAGGTCATGGTCAAAGCCCCGCAGCGGCAGAGGCTGGCGATAGACGATATCCACCTCGGCGCCCAGGCCGTCGAAGATGCCGGCGAACTCCATGCCGATATAGCCGCCCCCAACCATCAGCACCCGCTTGGGCAGGCTCGGCAATTCGAATGCGTCGTCGGAGACGATGCCGAGGTGCATGCCCTCGATCGGCGGCTGGATCGCCGGCATCCCGCCGGTCGCGATGACGATGCGTTCCGCGGTGACCGTCTGGCCGCCGACCTTCAGCGTATGCGGCCCGGTGAGCACCGCCCGCGCCTCATGCCGGACCACGCCGCTGCCGTCCAGCATGCGGACGTAGATGCCGTTCAGCCGCAGGATTTCCCGGTCCTTATGCTCGATCAGCGCCGCCCAACTATGCACGCCGGGCGATGCGTCCCAGCCGAAGCCGCGCGAATCTTCGGCCAGGCGGCCATACTCGGAGGCCTGCACCATGATCTTCTTCGGCACGCAGCCGACGTTTACGCAGGTGCCGCCCCAGCGCGCCTCCTCGGCGATGCCGACCCGCGCCCCGTGCCCGGCGGCGATGCGGGCGCAACGCACCCCGCCCGAGCCGCCGCCGATGATGAACAGGTCGTAGTCATACTCGGCCATCTGCTCAGGTCCCGATGCCGCCGAGGGCGAGATACTTGATCTCGAGATAGTCCTCGATCCCGTATTTGCTGCCCTCACGCCCCAGGCCGCTCGACTTCATGCCGCCGAACGGCGCGACCTCGGTCGAGATGATGCCCTCGTTGCAGCCGATGATGCCGTACTCCAGCGCTTCCGCCACACGGAAGATGCGCCCGACATCGCGGGAGTAAAAATACGCCGCGAGGCCGAATTCGGTGTCGTTGGCCATCTCGACCGCCTCCGCCTCGGTCGAGAAACGGAACAGCGCCGCCGCCGGGCCGAATGTCTCCTCATGGAAGATATCAGCCGAACGAGAGACATCGGTCAGGATGGTCGGCTGGAAGAACGTGCCGCCCAGCTCGTGCCGCGCGCCGCCCAGCACGATGTGAGCGCCGCGGTCCACGGCGTCCTTGATATGCGCCTCGACCTTCTCAACGGCATCGGCGTTGATCATCGGACCCTGGGTCACGCCCTCGTCCATGCCATCGCCGACGCGCAGCGCGGCAACGGCGACCTTCAGCTTCTCGGTGAACGACTCGTAAACCCCGTCTTGGATCAGCAGCCGGTTGGCACATACACAAGTCTGGCCGGCATTGCGGAACTTGCTCGCCATCGCGCCCACCACGGCGGCGTCGAGGTCGGCGTCGTCGAACACGATGAACGGCGCGTTGCCGCCCAGCTCCATGCTGGCCTTCTTCACCGTCGGCGCGATCTGCGCCAGCAGCTTGGCGCCGACCTCGGTGCTGCCGGTGAAGCTCAGCTTACGCACCAGCTTGTTGCTGGTCAGCTCACCGCCCACCTCGCCGCTCGGCCCGGTGATCACGTTGCACACGCCCTTCGGCATGCCGGCGCGCTCCGCCAGCACGGCCAAAGCGAGCGCTGAGAACGGCGTCTGGCTCGCCGGGCGGATTACCCCGGTGCAGCCGGCGGCCCAGCCCGGCCCAGCCTTGCGGGTGATCATCGCCGCCGGGAAGTTCCACGGCGTGATAGCGGCGAACACACCGATCGGCTCCTTGGTGACGATGATCCGGCGGCCCTTCTGCGGCTGCGGGATGGTGTCGCCATAGACGCGCTTGGCTTCCTCGGCGAACCACTCGATGAACGACGCCGCATAGGAGATCTCGCCGCGGCTTTCGGCCAGCGGCTTGCCCTGCTCGGCGGTCATGATGACGGCCAGGTCCTCGGTATTCTCGATCATCAGCGCAAAAAGCTTGCGCAGAATGGCGGCACGCTCCTTTGCCAGCATCGCGCGCCAGGCCGGGAAGGCGCGGGCGGCGGCCTCGATCGCCTGGCGGGTCTCGCTGGCGCTGAGCGCCGGAACCTCGCCGATCACCGTATGGGTGGCGGGGTTGCGCACGGCCAGGGTTTTACCGCTGGCAGCCTGCACCCACTCGCCGTCGATGCAGCAGGCCTGGCGAAACAGGCTGGGGTCCTTGAGCGGGAGCGGCGCGGTTGGGTTCAGCATGGGGTTATCCTCCGTTTGCACGGAAGATAGGCCCGCTTGCACCCGATGTCAGCGGGGCTGACGGGTCAGCGGGATTTGGCGCGCGTTGCCCGGAAGGCTGCCGCGCGCCCGGGTTTCTCGACCTGCTGTGCGCGGCCGAACGCCATCGCGTCCGGCGCCACGTCTTTCGTCACTACGCTCCCAGCGGCGATAAAGCTGCCGTCGCCCAGCGCTAACGGCGCCACCAGCACGGCGGAGGTCCCAACGAACACCCCCGCGCCGATCGTCGTGCGGTGCTTGGCAAAGCCGTCGTAATTGCAGGTGATGGTGCCGGCGCCGATGTTCGTCCCGGGCCCGATCGTGCTGTCGCCAAGGTAGCTCAGGTGGTTCGCCTTGGCGCCGACCCCGAGATGCGTCGCCTTCAGCTCGACGAAATTGCCGACATGGGCGCGGGCCGCGACAACAGTGCCAGGACGTATCCGGGCATAAGGGCCGATCAGCGCCCCCGGCCCGATCTCGCAGCCCTCCAAGTGGCTGAAAGTGCGTATCTCGGCGCCGGCCGCCACGCTGACGCCGGGTCCGAACACCACGTGCGGCTGCACCGTCACGTCGGGCGCCAGCACGGTGTCGGCGCTCAGGAACACCGTGTCGGGCGCGGTCAGCGTGGCGCCGCCGTCCATCGCGGCCAGGCGCAGCCAGCCCTGCACCGTCGCCTCGGCCTCCGCCAGCTCAGCGCGCGAGTTGATGCCTCGCAGCTCCTCGGCCGGGGCTTCGACGACCGAGACGCGCCGGCCCTCGCTGCGGGCCAGCCCGACGCAGTCCGTCAGATAGAACTCGCCTTTCGGACTGGGCTGCACCTGCTGCAGCCAGCGTAGGAAATCGGCGGCGGGGGCGCACAGCACGCCGGCGTTGCACAATCCGACCTCGCGCTCGGCCTCGGTCGCGTCCGCCCATTCCACGATGTGCTGGACGTCCTCGCCATCTGTCACCACCCGGCCATAGCGGCCAGGATCGACCGGGCGCATCGCCAGCAAAGCCAAAGCGACGCCCGCCGTGTGCCGCCGGTCCAGCAGCCGCCGCAGGGTCGCGGGACGGATCAGCGGGTTGTCGGCATACAGCACCGCCACGTCGCCATCGCCGAACTGCTCCGCCGCTTGCAGCGCCGCGTGGGCGGTGCCGAGCCGGTCCGTCTGCACAACCACCGGATGCGGAGCCGCCGCTTGCGCCAGCGCATCCATCGCAGGGCCCACAACCACGACAACGTGGTCAAATACCTCCGTGCAGCTCGCGATCAAGTGCTGCAGCATCGGGCGCCCCGCAATCGGGTGCAGCGCCTTAGGCATCGTGGATTTCATGCGGGTACCTAGCCCGGCCGCCAGAAGGATTGCAGTTGTTGTCATGCAACGATGGGTAGCGTCCGGCCCGCGCCCATGTCAAAGGCCATACGGATCATTTGGAGTGCCCTGGATGGGACCGACCCTGCTGCTCGACCTCGATGGAACGTTGGTGGACACCGTCCCCGACCTCCTGGCCAGCGTCAACCGCGTGATGGCGATGCGCGGGCTGGAGGCTTTGACGACTGAGCAGGTCGTCCCGATGATCGGCGACGGCGCGGCCGTGCTGATGCGCCGGGCGATGGCGGCGCGCGGACGGGAGGCGACGCCGGCCGACCTGCAGACGATGCTCGACGACTACACGGCGAATGTCGCGGATGGATCGCGGCTGTATCCGGGGGTCGAGCCGACCTTGCACGCCATGGCGGCTGATGGCTGGCGTTTCGCGGTCTGCACCAACAAGCCGGTGATCCCGGCCCGCGAGCTGCTCTCAACGCTGGGCGTGCTGGAGCTGTTTGCCGCGGTGGGCGGCGGCGACAGCTACCGGACCCGCAAGCCCGATCCCAAGCACCTGCTTGCGACCCTGGCGGATGCGGGGGGCCGTGCCGATGCAGCGGTGATGGTCGGCGATCACCACAACGACGTCCAGGCCGCGACTGGGGCCGGGGTCCCGTGCATCTTCGCCGCCTGGGGCTATGGCGCGGCGCCGGCGGGCATATCGGCGACGGCGCAGGCGTTCCCCGAGGTCGCTAAGCTGGCGCGCGGCCTACTCGGGCGCGGCTAAGTGCCCAAAGCGCTACTCGGGCGCGGCTAAGTACATCGTCAGATTGCCGATGAGGTCGGTGTCGAACTGCATTCGCACCGGGATCATCGGGCCGCCCGGCGTCACCGCGGCAAACCAGGCGGTGCCCCGCCTCGGACGCTGCGCCGCCGCCCGGTCCACATCCAGCCGGAAACCAGCGAGCTGCCGGCCCTCGAAATCGCAGCGCAATGCGGGTCCCGAGAAGCTGGAGCGGCTCGTCGTCTCCAGCGCCTCCTGTCCGGCGGTGCGGGCGCTCAGCTCGGCCAGGCGCCGTCCGTCATAGGTGCGCGAACGGCCCTCGCATCGGCCGGTCGCGTTCACCTGGCGCACCAGTTGCGCCATGGCGCTCACGCTGTCGATGGTGCCGGCCTGGTCGGCGGGAGCCACCGGCTCGCGCTCCTCCTCATTGGGCGGGTTTAAGGTGCGTATCTCCGGCTGGCCCTTGGGATAGTCGATCTGGGTGACGCGGGGCCGGCCGCGTATATGACCGAAGCTGTAAAAGCGGCGGGGCGCTGGCCGGTCGCCGACGAAGGCTCCCTCGACCACCGTGTCCTGCTCCGCCCGGAACAGCGCACCGACCGTGCCGGACGTGTGATAGACCAGGTGCACCCGGTAGTCGCGCGGGCCGATGGCGAGGTCCGCATCCAGGCGCAATACATTCAACCCGGCCGCATAGGCAGCGTAATGCGCATGGACCGGCTGCTGTGCACGGGCAACGGCCGGCAGGCACAACAGGAGCAGAGCAGCGGCGAGATGATTTCATCGTCGTGATGTTGGACCAAATCGGCTCTGCTGCAACTTGACATCGGCGGGAGCCGGCCCCTACACAGCCAACCCTCGGAACTCCCCGGAAGCTTACTTTCGAGATCGGGGGCGCGTAGCTCAGCGGTAGAGCATTCGCTTCACACGCGAAGGGTCACAGGTTCAATCCCTGTCGCGCCCACCAACTTTTCGGGTTCCGGGCGTCCTGCCCTCCCCCAAATCCCACCACAGCCCGGCGAAGGCCGCGATGCCCTCGCGCGCCGGCGCGATCAGCAAGTGCTCGTCAGGGCCGTGCTGCTTGCAGCCGTTGTAGCTGTGCGGCACCCAGACCAGCGGCGTGCCGAGATGGTCGATGAACACGTCCCCCGGCAGCCCGCCACCGCTGTTGGGAATGAGCTGGACCGGGCGGCCGAGGGTTTGCGCCATGCTGGCGACCGCCCAGCGCACCCAGGGGTTGGCCGGATCGGTGCGGCTCGCCGCCATGCGGACGCCCTGGGCGATGATCTTCACCTCGGGAAAGCCGGTCGCGTCGAGGTGGCGGCGTAATGCGGCCTCAAATGTCGTGGGGTCGGAATCGACGGTGTAGCGGATTTGGCAGCTCGCGCGGGCGTTGGGCGCCACGGCGTTGACCGGATTCTCCGGCCGGCCCGACAGCAGCGCCAGCACGATGAAGCTGTTCCAGCCGTAGATCTTCTCTGCCGCCGACAGCCCGGGCTCGCCCCAGCCGGGATCGATCGTAGCCGCCGCGCCTTCCGCCACCAGCTCCAGCCCACGCAGCGCGTCCTGCACACTGCCGGGCATGGCGGCCGGCAACCAGTCGCGCACCAGGATGCGGCCGTGGCGGTCGGCGATTGCCGCGATGGCGTGGGACAGCACGATGGCCGGGTCGGTGGTCATTCCGCCCCAATTGCCGGAGTGCACGCCGCCGGGCCGGACGTCGAGCACTAGGTCGAAATGGAACGTGCCGCGGGTGCCCGTCGAGACGGTGGGGATGCCAGCGTTCACCCGCGGCCCGTCGCTGGCGATCAGCACGTCGGCCGCGAGCCGGTCCCGGTGCGCTGCGATGAACTCACGCAGGCCCTGGCTGCCGCGCTCCTCCGCCGTCTCCAGCACCAGCTTGACGTTGAAGCCGAGGCGGCCACGGCGTTCGGCCAGCACGGCCTCCAGCGCCGAAAGGTTGAGTGCGTGCTGGCCCTTATTGTCGGCAGCGCCGCGGCCGTACCAGCGGTCGCCCTCCTGCGTCAGGACCCAAGGGTCGAGCCCGTGGCGCCATTGCTCCGCCAAGCCGCGCACGGTATCGCCGTGGCCATAGGTCAGCACCGTCGGCCCGGCGCCCTCGATGCGCTCGGCGAGCAGGATCGGCCCAAAGCCGGGCATGGGGTTCGCGTGCACCTCGGCCGTAAAGCCCATCCGCCCGAGCCACGGCGCGATATGCGCTTCGACGTAGCGCGCCAGGTCCGCGTCGTGGCCGGGATCCTGCGAGGTGCTGGGCACCGCGACCAGGCCGGCCAGCAGCGACTGAAAACCGCCATCGTCGAAAAATTCCAAAGCGTGGCCGATCGCCCCTGCCCTGCTTCCCGCCATGCTGCCTCCCGCTTCGAGCATTCAAACGATCAGTTACGTCGGCCGAAGGAGATGACGTAGGCCTGCACGCGCGCGCTGATCAGCGGGTCATCGGATACCTCGATGCCCGGCGGCACACGGTTGGGCAGCAGGCGCAGTGCTTGTGCGGCGGCCGCGTTGTCCGGCGCGGCCTTGGTGATCGTGATGGTCCCGAGGTCGGCCATGCGCCGGTCGGCGGGCCAAGGCTGGGTCGGGTCCTTGGTCTGGTCGCCGGGATTGGCGAGCTGCGCCATCATGCGGAACGCCACTGGCTCCTTGGCCAGGCGCTGCGGCAGCTCGTCCTGCAGGAAGTCGGGCGCCTGCTTTGCTGCGTCGGCTGGCGACATGTGCTCGGCCCCGGCCACTGGGACGAACTGGAACCGGAACGGCTGCCGCTTGCCGGCCGCATCGACGAAAACGAAGGCGTCGATGCCGTTGTAGGTTTCCCGCGCGTAACTCGTTGGCGTGGTGGCCGACGCGAATGCCTTGAGCACGCTGGGATGGGCCGCGATGAACTGGTCGGCTTTGGTCGGCTTCGCCGCATCGGGGCCGCTTACCGTCAGCGCCTGCAGCAGGTCGCGGAACTCCTCGCCGGTCGCGACCGGAAAGAATGCGAGCGAATTGGAGACGACGTCCATCTCGCCGCCGTTTGCGAGGTGGAACTTCATGGACAACCCGTGCGGATTGGCGTCATCGATGCCGTCTGGAATCGTAGGCAGGCCGGTTGAGTTTGAAAAACGCAGCGTCACCGGAACCGGCTTGCCTTCGAACAGGATCGCCTTGCTCAGTGTGGCGGCCTCGGGGGTCGGCGTGAAACTGCCCTCGACGACGATCCCCTTGGCATGGTTCGCGCGGGCTCCGGGATGGCGGCCCCAAAGCTTGTTCATGGCGTCCACCGTCTGTGTCGCCGTCGTGCCGCCCTGCGCCCAGGCAGAAGCTGCCGGCATTGCAAGCAGGACGCCCGCAACCACGGCCGCCACACGGATTCGATGATCAAACATGGAGCCCTCCTCGATATTTCAGTGAGATAATATCACAAACCGTAGACTAAACTGAGGACCGCGCCGGCGACAGTCCCATCATACAGCGTCGGCTTCTCGCCAAGCTCAGGACACGCGGTTTCGCCCCTGCGCCGTAAAAATGCGCAAGGCCGTCCAGCGCGTCCGCCAATCGCCGTGCAGCAGGGCGGTCATGGCCGCGAACTGAGCGGCATCATTCGCGGTCGCGGCGGCCAGATGCGGCCTGAACCGGCCGCGGCGTTCGCTGACCGTCTTCACCACCGTCATGGCAAGCAGCCCCTCGGCGCCCCGCGTGCTGCCGAAGCCGCTGCGGCTGCGGCCGCCGAACGGCAGGCGAGGGTCGGCGGTCGGCACGATCAGGTCGTTGACGCAAACTGACCCGGCCGGCACCCGCCGCGCCACCGCCTGAGCAGCCGCAGACGGGCCAAACACGCTGGCGCCGAGCGCATACGGGCAGTCTGCTGCCGCAGCCAGCGCCGCCTCGGGACTCGCAATGGGGACCAGCGCCAGCCAAGGCGCGAACACGTCCTGCTGCAGCAGCGCCATGCCGGGATGGGCGTCGGCAACCACCAAAGGCCGGCCAGCGCCGCCCGACGCGACGCGTGCGCCACCTGCCACGGCCTGATCCACCAGCGCGGCAAGCCGGGCTGCGGTCGAAGGCGGCACGGTCGCCGCCGCGATGGCCGCGAGCCGCGCCAGCAGCTTGGCTTCCAGCGCCGCCGCGTCGTCGTGCATGACGAACACGCGGCGCGGCGCGATGCAGGTGGCGCCGCCATTCAGGCGCAGGCCATAGGCGAGGCACGCCGCAACGAGGTCCAGGTCGGCGCCGGGCAGCACGAACACCGCGTCGGAGCCAGAAAGCTCCATCGTCGCCGGCGTCAGCGTACCGGCAGCAGCGGCCAGCACGCGCCGGCCGGTCTCGGCGCTGCCGGTCAGCACGATGTGGTCGAAGCCCGCGCGGACCGCGGCCTCGCCGGCCGCCGGGTCAAGCACCTGGAACACACCGTCCGGCAGACCGGCCTCATGCAGCAAACCCGCCAGCGCCTGCATCGGGGCCTCGCATCGCAGCGCCGGTTTCACGCACACGGCATTGCCGGCTGCCAGCGCCTGCAGCGCCTGCGCCCCCGATAGGAACAAGGGATAGTTGCTGGGCGCCAGGATCAGCACGACGCCGCAGGGCTCCCGGAGGACGCGGGTGCGCACTCCGAACAGCCAGAGCGGCCGTCCGCCACGTGGACTCCGGGGCGCCAGCAGGGCTGAGGCTTGGCGCAACAGGAAACACGCAGCCTCGGCCAGCGGCAGCACCTCGGCGACCAGCGTGTCGGCGGGGCTGCGCTTGACGGTTGCGGCGAGGGCCACAGCGTCGCGCGCGACCAGTCGGCGCAGGCGTCCGATCACAGCGAGCCGCGCCGGCAATCCGAGCGCCGCCCAGGCTTGTCCAGCGTTGCGGGCGTCGGTTAGGAACGGAGTGATGACAAGATCGTTCATGTCCCCACCTCTACCCCGCATCTATGACACCATCGAGAGAGGGAATAGGTTTAGCCGCATGCCGCCTTGCACCATTGCCCATCCGCGTTCGCTAAACTGGATTTTTGCATGAACCGCCGCGTTGCGATCATTGGGGCGGGCCCTGGGGGCCTTGCCTCGGCCATGCTGCTGGCGAAGGCGGGCGTTGACGTCACCCTCTACGAGTCGCGCTCCATGGTGGGCGGGCGTTCCAGCACCATCACCGCGCCGACCGACGTCGGCACGTTCCGCTTCGACATGGGGCCGACTTTTTTCCTGTATCCGCGCGTGCTGTCCGACATCTTCGCCGCCTGCGGCCGGCGCTTGGAGGACGAGGTCGAGCTGATCCGGCTCGATCCGCAATACCACCTGGTGTTCGAGGGCGGCGGCGAGATCCAGGCGACCGGAGACATGACGCGCATGGCGGCCGAGATCGCCCGCTTCTCGCCGGCTGACGCCGCCGCGCTGCCGCGCTTCATGGCCGACAACCGCAAGAAGCTCGCGGTGTTCCGCCCGGTGCTGGAGAACGCCTTCAACTCGATGCGCGACCTCATGCGCCCCGAGGTGATGCGCGGCCTGTCCCGCCTTCGGCCGCACCGCAGCGTCGATAGCGACCTCGGCACCTATTTCCGCGATGAGCGCGTGCGGCTCGCCTTCAGCTTTCAGTCGAAATACCTCGGCATGTCGCCGTTCCGCTGCCCGAGCCTGTTCACCATCCTGTCGTTCATGGAGTATGAGTTCGGCGTCTATCACCCGCGTGGCGGCACCGGCGCCGTCATGTCCGCCATGGCCCGGGTCGCGCGCGACCTGGGTGTCAAGATCCAGCTCGGCGAGCCCGTCGAGGAGGTGCTGTTCGAGGGCCGCCGCGCCGTCGGCGTGCGCACCCGGGGCGAGACCCATCGCTACGACGCGCTGGTGATCAACTCGGACTTCGCGCAGACGATGACGAAGCTGGTGCCGGACACGATCCGCCGCCGCTGGTCGGACCGCAAGATCGCGGCCAAGAAGTTTTCCTGCAGCACCTTCATGCTGTATCTCGGCATCGAGGGCGACATCCCGGATTTGTCGCACCACACGATCTATTTGGCCGACGACTACCGGCGCAACATCGCCGAGATCGAGGCGGGCATGGCGCCGGCGGAGCCGAGCTTCTACGTGCAGAACGCCTGCGTCACCGACCCGGCGCTGGCGCCGCCGGGGCACTCGACGCTGTATGTGCTGGTCCCCGTCGGGCACCGGATCGGCGACGGCGTCGATTGGGCGGCGGAGACGCAGCGCTACCGGGCGCTGATCCTGAAGCGGCTGGAGCGCATCGGCATTCCTGACATCGAGCGCCGCATCCGCTTCGAGAAGGTGCTGACGCCGCAGGGCTGGGAGCACGATTTGCAGATCTACCGCGGCGCCACGTTCAACCTGGCGCACAACCTGGGCCAGATGCTGCATTTCCGCCCGCGCAACCGCTTCGAGGACCTCGACAGCGTGTATCTCGTCGGCGGCGGCACGCATCCCGGCTCGGGTTTGCCGGTGATCTTCGAGAGTGCCCGCATCACCGCGCGGCTGATGGCCGAGGACATGGGCCTCGATGCGCATTGGGAGGCGCCGTCCGCCATGGCGCATGACTATTACGAACCCGCCATAGCCGAAGCGCTATGACGGTTTCATACTCAATAAGCTTGGCGCGCCCTTGGCGCGACGAGCCAGCGATTGCGGAGGCCCTATGAACGCCATCAACCCAGTCCGTGACAGCCTGCCGGTCGGCGTCGTCGGCGCGGGGCTGGGCGGGCTGGCCGCCGCCTGCACGCTGGCGGCGCGCGGGCATAAGGTGATCCTGTTCGACAAGAACGAGTGGCTGGGCGGCAAGGCGGCGCTACTGGAGCAGGACGGCTTCCGCTTCGACATGGGCCCAACGATCCTGACCGTCCCCGACGTGCTGGAGCGGGTGTTCACCGAGGCCGGGCGCCGCATGTCCGACTACCTCGACCTGCGGCGGCTTGACCCGCAATGGCGGTGTTTCTTCGAGGACGGCTCGGTGCTCGATTTGCAGGAGGACGTGCCGGCGATGGCGAAGGTCATTGCCGAGTATGCGCCCGGCAGCGAGCAGGGCTTTGTCGATTTCATCGGAATGTCGGCCAAGCTGCACGAGGTGTCGGAGAAGTTCTTCTTCTGGAAGTCGGTCGAGGGCATCACCGACACGCTTGAGTTCAAGGGCATGAACCTCGCGACGCTGAAAGACGTGCTCAGCCTGCGCATGGGCACCTCGGTCGCGTCGCAGATCAGGAAGCGGGTGCCGGACGGCCGGGTGAGCCAGATGCTCGACCACTTCGTGCAGTATGTCGGCAGCAGCCCCTACCAGTCGCCGGCGGTGCTGTGCAGCATCGCGCATATGCAGACGCAAAAGGGCGTTTGGTATCCCTTGGGCGGCACCCGCGCCGTGCCGAAGGCCTTGGAGCGCTTGGCGGGCGAGCTTGGCGTAGATCTACGGCCCGGCACCGGCATCGCAGCGATCCTGTCCGAGGGCGGTCGGGTGACCGGGGTCCGCACCGAGGGCGGGGAGACGGTGCGGCTCTCGGCCGTGATTTCCAACATGGACAGCGTGCGCACGTATCGGGAACTGGTAGGCGGCAAGCCGCAGGCCTCGTTCGACCGGCGCTGGAAGCGCGACCCCGCATGCTCGGGGGTTGTGCTCTACCTCGGCCTCGACCGCCGCTACGATCACCTGGCGCACCACGATTTCGTCTTCTCGCGTGACCCGGAGGAGGAGTTCGATTGGATCTACGGCAAGGGCGAGCCCGCGCCGGACCCGACCTGCTACGTCGCCGCGCCGTCCGGCACCGAGCCGGGCGTCGCGCCGCCGGGGGGTGAGGCGCTGTATGTGCTGGTGCACACCCCGTTCCTGCGGCCGCACCATGACTGGAGTGCGATGTTCCCGGCCTATCGCCAGGTGGTCCTCGACAAACTCAAGACCTGCGCGGCGATGCCGGACCTTGAGGAGCGGATCGTGTTCGAGCATCACCTGACGCCGCAGGACATTCACGAGCGCTACCGCGTGCTGAACGGCGCGATTTACGGCCTGGCGAGCCACGGCAAGGTCAACGGCGCGTTCAAGCCGGGCAACCGCTCGCGCGACCTGCGCGGGCTCTATCTCGCCGGCGGCGCCGCGCACCCCGGACCCGGCATGCCCATGGTGCTTATGAGCGGTTGGATCGCCGCCGATAGCCTGTCGCAGGACGTCGCCCTGACCAAGCCAACCCTGGCGCCCGTGAGTGCCTGATATCAACGTGACCGACCCGATCGCGATGCGGTCGGGCCGGGCATTCTGGGCTTTCGGGTGGTATCTCCGCTGGTTCTTCTATCGGCGCTTCCACGCGGTGCGGCTGTCTCGCAGCGGCTTTCCACGCGGTTTCGAGGGAAGACCGGTGATCATCTATGGCAACCACCCGTCATGGTGGGACCCGGCACTCTATATACTGTTGTGCAACGTCCTCTTTCCGGGGCGGCGCGGCTATGGTCCGATGGACGCCAAAGCGCTCGGCAACTACGGCGTATTCGAACGCATGGGAGTGTTCGGGATCACGCTCGACAGCCCGCGCGGCGCGGCACGATTCCTGTCCACCAGCCTCCGCATCCTGTCTGACCCGGCCAGCATCCTATGGATCACCGCCGAGGGGGAGTTCGCCGACACCCGCCGCCGCCCCCTGCAGCTCCGGCCCGGCATTGCCCACCTCGCGCGGCGCGTGCCCGGGGCTATCGTGGTGCCGCTCGCGATTGAATATACTTTCTGGAACGAAAGCCGGCCCGAGGCGCTGGCGCGGTTCGGCGACCCCATTGAAACCGGACCGCAGCGCAGCATCGCCGAGTGGACCAGCCACCTAGAGAACGAGCTAGCCCGCACGATGGACGCGCTCGCCGGCGAGTCGATACAGCGTGATCCCGGCCAGTTTCGCACGCTGCTGCGCGGCGGGGCCGGAGTTGGCGGCATCTACGACCTGTATCGCCGCAGCCGGGCCCTCGCCCGGGGCCGCCGGTTCGACCCTCGGCACGAGCCGACGGAGTGACCATGCTCGCCAGCCTCGCGCTGTTCCTCGCGGTTGGGCCGCTGCTGCTCGGCCTCTGGAACCTGCGGCTGTATCGCCGTCCCGCCCCGGCCGTGGGTCGCCCAGCCATCTCGGTGCTGATTCCCGCCCGCAACGAGGAGGCCAATATCGGCGCGGCCTGCGCGGCCGTGCTGGCCAGCGACGGGGTGGAGCTCGAGCTTATCGTGCTCGACGACGCCTCCACCGACCGCACACCCGCGATCCTGGCCGGGATCACCGACCCGCGGCTGCGTGTGGCCTCGGCGCCGCGCCTGCCGCCGGGCTGGTCGGGAAAACAGCATGCGTGCCACGTGCTGGGCGGCCTGGCACGGCATGACCTGATGGTGTTCGTCGATGCCGACGTGCGCCTGGCACCCGACGCGCTGAGCCGCATGGCCGGCACGATGCAGCGGCACGATGTTGGGCTGGCCAGCGGCTTCCCGGCGCAGGTCACGGTTACCTGGTCGGAGCAGCTGCTCATCCCGCTGATCCATTTCCTGCTGCTCGGGTTCCTGCCGATCGCCGCCATGCTGCGGTCGCCTGCGGTCGGGCTTGGCGCCGGCTGCGGTCAGTTGTTCATCGTCCGGCGCGACGCCTATGTCCGGGCGGGCGGCCATGCGGCGATCAAGGCGTCGCTGCATGACGGGCTGATGCTGCCCCGCGCCTTTCGCCGGGCGGGCTTGATGACCCGGCTATTCGACGCCAGCGGCTTCGCGCGCTGCCGCATGTACGCCAACGCGGGTCAGGTTTGGGAGGGATTGTGCAAGAACGCGACGGAGGGAATGGCGAAGCCCCGGGCGCTGCCGGTCTGGACCGTAATCCTGGGCGGCGGCCAGGTCCTGCCGGCCGTGCTGATGCTGGCGGCGCCGGGCCGGATGGCGGGGTTGGCCGTGCTGGCGTCAATCGGGTTCCGGCTGGTGCTGGCGGCGCGGTTCCGCCAGCCCTGGGTCGCCGCCGTGCTGCATCCGCTGGGCGTCATCGCGTTGCTGGTCGTGCAGTGGTGGTCGCTGATCCGTGCC
Source organism: uncultured Alphaproteobacteria bacterium (assembly GCA_963850595.1). Classification (GTDB taxonomy): domain Bacteria; phylum Pseudomonadota; class Alphaproteobacteria; order Acetobacterales; family Acetobacteraceae; genus CAHJXG01. The sequence goes on from CAWKLS010000002.1 coordinate 1,897,990, forward strand.
GCACGGGGCCGTCCCGCCACCTGGCGCGGCCGCGCCTATACGGCGCAGTAGCGGCGCTCGTGGCCATGCTCGCAGGCGGTGCGCAGGCAGCGAAGCTGGACGTTGTGGTCGCCAACATCCGCACCGGCAAGGGCCATATCCGCGTCGCTGTTTGCTCCGCCGACACGTTCCTCAGGGAGTCCTGCCAGTGGAACGCCCGCAGCAGGGCTATCCCCGGCGAGGTTACGATCACGCTCGATGTGCCGCCCGGCACCTGGGCGGCGCAGGCCTATCAAGACGAGGACGACATCGGTAGGATCCCGCGGAGCTTCTTCGGTTTGCCGAAAGTCGGGATCGGCTTCAGCAATGACGCGCCGTTCCGCTTCGGCCCACCCAGCTTTGCCGACGCGGCCTTCCGCCTGGGACCGAGCGGCGGGCGCATCCGCCTCAACCTGCGCTATTTTTAGGGAAAGAACCGATGGGCATCCCACTGCCGACCGATCCGCCGCTGTTTTTCGACGCGCATCTGTTCGTCTGCGTAAACCGCCGCCCGGACGGGCATAAGCGCGGCTCCTGCGCCGAGCGCGGGTCGGAGCGGCTGCGCGACTACATGAAGGCGCGGGCGAAAGAGCTGGGCATTGCCAACATACGGGTGAATGCCGCCGGCTGCCTGGACCGCTGCGAGCTTGGGCCGTGCGTGGTGATCTATCCCGAGGGTGTCTGGTACCGCATCGATAGCCCTGCCGACGTGGACGCGGTGCTGCAGGCGCATGTCATCGAAGGAGGACGCGCTACGGCGCTGCTGCTTCCGGCGGATTGAGCCTGGCGATCACCAGCACGGGATCCGTGCCCTCCAGGATTGCCAAAACCTGATTTGGGCGTGCGCTGCTCACCACTGTCACCGCCCGCTTCGGGCAGAGGCCCAGGCAGCTGACCTCCACCACCCGCAGCTCGCGCCGCCGCCCAGCCTCTTTCAGCGCGTCCTTCAGCACGTCGGCGAGGTTGTGCTTGCCCTTCTTGCCGAAGCCGCCTTTCAGCTTGCGGCTGCACTTGCCGCAGATCATTGCGATCTCGTACCAAGGCGCCTGCATCGCCGAAATTGTATCATCGTTCGGCATCGCTGCCAGATGGCGCCAAGCGCAACCGTTTTCTAGGCTTGCATGAGCGGCGGCTTGGCCCCAACTATATGCCTCAACTTGATGAAAGGAGGTGATCCAGTGTCTCATTGTTTGACCCTACAGTCGCGCCCCGTGACCTGGACGCCCGCCCTGACCCCTGGGGTTCTGGCTGGCTAAAACCCATCGTCCGGCGGCCGCGGCTGTCGAACAATGTGAAGGCCTCGGGTTCGTCCCGGGGCCTTCAATGTTTCAGGCGACCTCGTCGTCGCCGCTCTCTAAATCCAGCACCGCGTCCGCCTGGGCCTGCTCCAGCGCCTCGATGCCGCGCAGCCGCCGGCCCACGGCGCGGGTCCTGCGCCGGGCGGTATCGATCGTATTGCTGAACGTGCCTGCCTGTTTGGCGAGGCGGTCCAGCACTTCGTCCATGCGGCCCATCTCGGTCCGCGTCGCGCCCAGCAATCGCTGGATCTCGTCGGCCTTCTGCTCCAGCGACAGCGTGAGCATGCCGAGTTGGATGGTGCGCAGCAGCGCTGGCGCGAGGCTCGGCCCCATGACCAGCACGCGATGCTCCCGGTTCAGCCCTTCAATCAGCCCGGGCATCCGCGCCGCCTCGACATAAAGCCCGTCGGTCGGCAGGTACATGACCGCGAAATCGACGGTGACCGGCGGGTTGATATACTTGCCACTGATGGTCTTGGCCTCCAGCCGCAGCCGGGTCTCAAGGCGGCGACGGGCGGCGCGTTCGCCCTCCAGGTCCCCGGCCTCGGCCGCAAGCAGCAGTCGGTCATAGTCCTCAACCGGGAACTTGGCGTCGATCGCCAGCAACGGCCGCACAGCCCCCCGCATCGGCATGATGACCGCGAACTCCACGATGTCGTCGGTGTCATCGCGCAGCTTGCGGTTGGCGTGCCAGGCGCCAGCGGGCAGCACGTCCTCCAGCAGCGCGCGAAGCTGCAGCTCACCCCAAGCGCCGCGGGTCTTTACGTTGGTAAAAATGCGCTTCAGGTCGCCGATCTGCACCGTCATGGCCTGGACGTCGCCCATGGCGCGCTGCAGCTGGGCGAACTGGTCGATGACGCGCTGGAAGCTGCCCTGCATCTGCGTCTCGACCGCCTGGTGCAGCTGCTCGGTCACGCTGCGCTGGATAGCCGCGAGGCGCAGTGCTGCCTGCTCGCTCATCTCCCGCAGCTTCGCCTCCAGCAGGGCGCGCGCGTCGCCCTGATCGCGGGCCATGCCGGTGGACAGGGTGCCGAGCGTCGCCTGCAGCTCCAGCCGGACCTGCTCGGCGCGGACCGACAGCGCGCGCTCGACCTGGGCCAACTGGGTGCGCGTCGCCTCCGCCTCCTGCCGCTGCCCGGCTGCACCCTGGTCGGCCAGCATCAGCAACCGCTGTAGATCCGGCGGGCGGTGGAGCAGCAGCGCGAGCACCAGCAGGCACAGAACACCGAGCAGCACGCAGGCAAGGATCAGCAGCGGTTCGAGCATGATTGTAAATATTAAGATTTTCGAATCAAGCCGGGGGCCATAGCATGGCCCCGTGCAGCACTCGCAGAATAGCGACCGAGCGCAACTCGTTGGCGTCCACGCCATAAACGACTAGATAGGGCAGGCCGGAGATTACGAGTTCCGACGTGTCTGGCGAGCGGCCCGGCCTGCCACGCAAGGGAAACTCCGCGAGTTGCTCGACCGTCGCTAGTATGCGCCGCCCGACTGTCGCGGCAGCAGTAGGATTATGGACGGCGATCCATTCAACAATCCCTAGAAAGTCGTTGTTTGCCGGTTGGGTCGATCGGATCGTCATGAGCGCGGCAAGACAATCCGTTCAAATGCCGCGACGACCATCTGATGATCGACCGTCCGGCCATCCCGCAACGCCTGCTTGCCCTCTTCCACGGCGGCAAGGAATTGCTGTTCAGTGGCGACGTAGGACCGCAGGGCCTCATTGACGAGCCATGATTTACTGCGTCCGGTGGCTGAGGCCAGCCGGTCAAGTTCATTGTCGAGATCGGCATCGACGCGGGCGGCTACGGTGACAGACTTTGCCATGATTGTGCCTGTGTGTTAAACAATGTTTACATTGTAGCGCACTTCACGTCGGGACTCCAACCAGCCATGACTCCTCAGGTACACAACGACTGACAATGCAAATTGAGTAAGTAATTGAGTAAGCAGAGGAGCAACTGCGACACCACACGTGATCGCCTCAGACTTAAGGTTTTTCCATGAACTCCACGATCACCGGCATCGCCGCATCGAAATCGATCGACCATCGGCGATGGGCCAAGCTGCTGTCCGCAGGATCCTCCCGACCGATCATCAGCCCATAGTCTAGCCCCGCGCCGGCAAAGACGTTGGAGTGGGCGTCGAGGAACAGCGGCGTACTCTCGATGTCCATGATCCGCGCTCCGGCCTGACAGAATACCGTGTTGAACAACCCGGCACCGCCGATCGCCACGATGCGGTCGGATCCGGCAAAAAGCCGGATCTGGTCCTCGACGGCCATGAACTCGGGCTCAATTGCGAGGTAGCCGAGGACAGCCAGGCGGTCGATCAGGGCCTGTTCGTCCAGCAGGCCGCGATAGGCGTTGAGCTCCCGGGTGCGGCGTAGGCGAGAGATGTAGAGCTTTCGCACAGGTGATGGGCCAAGCCGGGTCACGACGCCATCGCGCAGCTCTGCAAAAGTCTGACGAACGGCCGGGCTGATGTAGCAATCCCGCATCGACTGACGGAATACGTGGACCTCCTCGAACCAATAGGTCGTGCCGCAATCATGCAGGATGATCTCGTCACAGCGCACGCCGAGCAGCGCCAGTAAGGCGCGCATGTTGGGATGCGCGGCGAAGACGAACAATTTTTGATACAAATTCCGGTGCTGGGTGAAATGCACGACGGCTGGCAGTACATACAGCAGCCAAAGCCCCCAGTTATGCGGCTCGTCCGAAGTTGCGAATAGCACCGTGCCCTCGACCCGCTGCGCATCCCGCAGGCGAGCGGTCGGGAAAACGAAGTCCTCGCCGCGCCGGGCAATGCCGATGTAGCGGGAGAGTTCGTCATATGCCACGACCTGCTGCACGGCGCCCCGGGCGTCCCCGTCATAGATCGTGCTGACGCAGCCATCGGTCACAAAGAAATTGGACCACAGCAGATGCACCGAGCGCAGGCAGTCCAGGTGTCGCGCGTGGGACGGACGATACCCGGCGTTGAGCCGCGCCGGGTCGAACGGCTGGCCCGACTGGTTCAGCAGAACGTCGGGCAAAGGCTTCCACCACGTGACCGATGGCTCATACGATAAAACCTGCGCCGCAGCACAGGTCTCGCCGAACTCTAGCGTCAGGAAATCGCCGGTGCTCACGCGGCCCCAGGTACTCACGCGGTCAAGGTGTCGCGGATAGCCTGCAGGTGCTCCGTCGCTGTGCGCTCCCAAGTGAAGGTCTCGGCGTGGCGGCGCGTAGCCGCGCGGTCGGGCGGAGCGGCCTGCAGGGCGCGAACGCCGTCCACCAATGCGGCGGCCGAGCGGTCGCGCAGCAGCAGCCCGGCGTCCGGCGTGGTCACCGCCTCGGGCGAGCCCCAGACCGCAGTGGCCGCGACCCGGGTGCCGCAGGCCATGGCCTCGATCAGCACGTTGGCGATGCCCTCGCGGTCGCTGCAGTTCACCAGCACGTCGGCGGCGCCCATCAGCGCCGGGAGTTGCGCTTGGTCCACGTGGCCCAGGAAACGCACCCGGCAGCCGAGACCCAACTCATGCGCCAACTGCCGCAGCATCGCGTCGCGCGGACCGTCGCCGACGATCAGTAGGGTGTGATCCGGCAGGTCCGGCATGGCGCGGATGGCGACGTCGTGGCCCTTGCGGTCGATCAGATGGCCGACCGAGATCAGCGTCGGCCCGGTCATCCCCAAGCTGTTGCGCAGTGCCGCCCGGTCCGCCGGTGGCTGGAACAGCTTCAGGTCAACGCCGTGCAGGATCACCCGCATACGGTCCGCCGGCACGCCGAGCCGCACCAGCTCGTCCTTCAGCGCCTGGCACACGACGGTCATCAGCGGCGCCTGCCGGGCCGCCCAGAGCAGCGCACGACGCGGAAGGGCGTAAGCGGGGATCTGGCTGACGTCACTGCCGAACGCAGTCAGCAGCAGCGGCTTACGCAGGATACGGGCGAGCGCCGCCGCGGCGACGCCGTCCGGATACAGGTAGTAAGCGTCGATCAGGTCGAAATCGAAGCCATCGCGCTGGATGTGCCGCACATGCCGCAGCAGGGCAGCAGCCATCAGCCAGGGGGCGGCCGACATGCTGATCTTCGGCAGCAGGGGAAAGCGCGGATAGGTGACGGGCAGGCCGGCCCGCACATCCGCCGCCGGCACGCGGGCAAACTGCGCATAGTGGCCGAAACGCGGATTTCCGGAAGGAAAATAAGGCACAGGCGCCACATGCCGAAGGTCCACGTCCCCGGCGCGGGACAGATGCGCCAGGCGGTGCTCCAGGAAAATGCCATGCCGCGGCTGCGCCGTGTTGGGGAACAGGGTCGAGAACGACAGCACCCGCAGCCGGGGCGGACGATTAGCCAGGGCGGAACCCGACCTCGTTGCACGTCGTCTCGAGCGCCCCATTGCGGCCGCCCATGGCCTTGCGCCAGTGCAGCGCGTCGAAGTTGCGCGTCTCGTGCACCTTATTGGCCTGGGCGCTGACGCGGAATTCCGCCCATTCCAGGTCTTCCGGCAGATTGGGGTCGGGCACGTCGTGCAGGGTGGACTGCACCGGGTCCTGATTGACCCAGGCCTGGCGCACCCGGTCCAGCAGCGCATCCACCTGGCGCACTGCGCTGGGCAGGTCCGGCTGCGGCTCATAGACGGCGGTCCACGGGTTCCAGACCTCAAAATCAAAGCGCGCCGAGCCGTCTGCTGCGTCGTGCCGGGTGATGCGAAGGGCTGGCCGGCTCATTTTAAATCCTGCGAGAGTTGGCGCTGTTATCAACAGCCCGGCCGTAAGGCGCAACCGCAAACCGAGGCTTGCAGGCCCAGGCCAGGCAGGACAGCATTGCACATGTCCCAATCCCAAGCTTATCGCATCGCCGTCATCGGCGCCGGTATGGCCGGCCTCGCCTGCGCCGGGGCGCTGCAGCGGGCGGGCCACGCGGTCACGCTGTTCGACAAGTCGCGCCGCGTCGGCGGGCGACTGGCGACGCGGCGCGTGGACGGCCTCATTTTCGACCACGGCGCCCAATACGCGACCGCGCGCGACCCAGCGTTCATCGCCGTCATGCAGGCGATGGCGGCGGCGGGAAACGCGGCGCCCTGGGCGGCGGCGGGCAAGGAACGCTGGTGCGGCGTGCCCGGCATGTCGACCCTGGCACAATACATGGGACGGCAGGGTGTCGGCTTCCTGCAAACCGGGCGGCACGTCGCGTTCCTCCATCGCGAAGCTGAGGGATGGCTGGTGCGGCACAGGGACGCGGCGCAGACCCGGCCGAGCGTCGTATCGGATCAGGGCGGCGAGCTCGCCGGACCCTTCGACCAAGTGGCCGTCGCGCTGCCGTCGCCACAGGCCGCCGGACTGCTGCAGCCCCATGCCTTCGCCGCCGAGGCCGCCAGCGCGGGCATGGCACCGTGCTGGGCCATGATGCTGGCCTTCACCGAGGCGACCGCAGCGCCGGACCTGCTGCGTCCGGACACCGGACCGCTCCGCTGGATCGCGCGCGACAGCTCGCGTCCAGGCCGTGTGCCCTTGCCCGAGTGCTGGATCGCCCACGCGACGCCCGAGTGGTCCCGCAGTCATTTGGAACAGCCTGCCGATGCCGTGCAGGCAACCCTGCTGGACGTGTTTATGGCCGCGACAGGCATCACGGCGATCCCAAGCTATGCGGCTATGCACCGGTGGCGCTACGCGCTGGCCGATGCACCACTGAACCAGCCGGCGTTGTGGGACGCCACCGCCGGAATCGGCGGCTGCGGTGACTGGTGCCTAGGCGCGCGGGTTGAAGCCGCGTTCATGTCCGGCCGGGCGCTTGCAGACATGATGACGGGCTGACGCCGCCCTCCGAGGACGGGCGTTGTCAGGAGTGCAGCGCGAACAGCAGCAGCGAACGGCTGGTCACCTCATAGGAGTCGCCGACTTCAAAGATTTGCCGGTCATCCCGCTCCGGCACGTTGGTATCGAACACGAGCTCCCACGCCTTGCCATTGGCGCATTCCGGCAAGGTGATCGACACCATGCCGTAATGGGCGTTCAGCACGATCAGCATGGTCGTGTCGCTGCCGGGCTTGCGGATGCCGGTTGCCTGGGCACGGCCGTCGATCAGCATGCCGAAACACTTCATCCGGGGATCGTGCCAGTCGCCATGCTGCATCTCGGCGCCGGACGCGTTGATCCAGGTGACGTCCTTCACATCCAGCGCGTCGAGGGGCGTGCCGGTGAAAAAACGGCCGCGGCGCAGGATTGGATAGTCGTGGCGCAGCCGTGTCAGGCGCTGCACGAGCGCCACCTGGGTCTGCGCCCAGTCCGGCAGGTCCCAATCGAGCCAACTGACCTCGTTATCCTGGCAATACGCATTGTTGTTGCCGCCCTGGGTGCGGCCGAACTCGTCGCCTGCCAGGATCATCGGCGTGCCCTGCGACAGCAGCAGCGTTGCCAGCATGTTGCGCATATGACGCTGCCGGCGCTCGCAGATGTCGCGGTCGTCGGTCTCGCCCTCGACGCCATGGTTCCAGCTATAGTTGCTGTCGGTGCCGTCCCGGCTGTCCTCGCCATTGGTCTCGTTGTGCTTATGGTCATAGCTCGCAGTGTCGCGCAGGGTGAAGCCGTCATGGGCGGTGACGAAATTCACCGTCGCCCAGGATTTGCGCCCGCGCTTGTTGAACATGTCGGCCGACGCCGACATACGCGCGGCGATCGCCGGGGCCATGCCCTCGTCGCCCTTCCAGAACCGCCGCACCTCGTCGCGGAACTTGTCGTTCCACTCCGCCCAGCCCGGCGGGAATCCGCCCACCTGGTAGCCGCCGGGTCCGCAGTCCCACGGCTCGGCGATCAGCTTCACGCTGTTCAGCACCGGATCCTGCTGACAGACATGCAGGAAGCCGCTGCTCTCGTCGAAACCATGCGGCTCGCGCGCCAGGATGGTCCCGAGGTCGAAGCGGAAGCCGTCAACGTGCATCTCCTGTACCCAGTAGCGCAGGCTGTCGGCGACCATCTGCAGCACCCGGCTATGCGATAGGTTCAGCGTGTTGCCGGTGCCGGTATCATTGATATACAGGCGCTTATTGTCCGGCAGCAGACGGTAGTACGACGCGTTGTCGATGCCCTTGAACGACAGGGTGGGGCCGCGCTCATTGCCCTCGGCGGTGTGATTATAGACGACGTCCAGGATCACCTCGAGCCCAGCGTCGTGCAGATGCGCCACCATCTCCTTGAATTCGGCATGGGCGAAGGCCGGCTTGCTGGAGTAGCGCGGGTCGGGCGCAAAAAATCCGATCGAGTTGTAGCCCCAGTAATTGGTCAGCCCCAGCTCGATGAGGTGGGTGTCATCGACGAAGGTGTGGATCGGGAGCAGCTCGACGCTCGTGACGCCCAGCCCGGTGATCCAGTCCACGACCGCCTTGTTCGCCATGCCGGAGAATGTGCCGCGCAGCTCCTCCGGCACCGCGGGATGCAGTTTGGTGAAGCCGCGGACATGCGCCTCGTAAAAGATCGTCTGCTCCCATGGCACGTTGGGCCGGCGGTCGCGCAGCCAGGTGAAGGCCGGGTCGATGACGACGCATTTCGGCATGTGCGCCGCGCTGTCGCGTTCGTCGAACGTCGTATCGTCGCCGCTCTCCCGCTGGTAGCCGAACACCTCGGGCCCCCAGATCAGCTCCCCGACATGGCCCTTGGCATAGGGATCAAGCAGAAGCTTGTGGGCGTTGAAGCGGTGGCCGGCGCCGGGGTCCCAGGGGCCGTGCACGCGGTAGCCATAGACAGTGCCGGGTCGGGCGTCCGGCAAATAGCCGTGCCACACCTCGTCGGTGTATTCCGGCAGCTCGATGCGCTCCAGCTCGGTGCGGCCCTCCTGGTCGAACAGGCACAGCTCGACCCGGGTCGCATTGGCGGAGAACAGGGCGAAATTGACCCCGACCCCGTCCCACGTCGCGCCGAGCGGATGCGGCAGACCCTCGGTGATCCTGGACGTCCGAATGACCTCAAACAAATATCCAGCCCCTTCGATGCCCGTGCGGCGCAATGCGTGAACTTTGGCCGCACTACTCATCCGGGGTATGTAGCGCCGCCACCACGCCCTGCAAAGCCGCGTGCAGGGCGAATGCAGGCGCTGTGCCATACCGTGCCTCGAACCCGGCCTGCGCCGCGACCCAGGCCGGGCGTGCGGCGATGACAAGCTCCACGCCGCGCGGCGTAATGGACAAGAGGTGAAACCGGCGGTCGGCGGGGTCAACGACGGCGCAGAGCAAGCCGTCCCGCTCCAGAGGACGAATGTTGCGGCCGAGCGTCGTTCGGTCCATCACGAGATCCGTCGCCAGGGCCTGGATGCCGCGCGGGCCGTGCCGGTGCAGACGGGAAAGGATGCCGAACTGCGACACGCGCAGGCCGAGCGGCGCCAAGGCCGCGTCATAGAACGCCGACACTCGGCGCGCCGCCTGCCGCAACGCCTGGCAATGGCATGCGTCCGTCGGACCGTTCGTAGTGTTCATGCGATTAGTAGTGTTCATGCGATCTTGGCTAGACAACGCGCGCCCATCAGACGATTTTAGGTGTATATGCGCCTGCTGTCTATCAAGCCGCACGCATGCTGCCCTCATCGCGGCAAAGGAGCCCATCGATTGAGCGACCCACTCTTCTACGACGACCTCACCATCGGGCAGATCTTCACATCCCGGGCCCAACTCATCGAGCGCGACCGCATCGTGGCGTTCGGCCAGGAATTCGATCCACAGCCGCAGCATCTCAGTGAGGAAGCCGCTCGCGACAGCATGTTCGGCGAGCTGGTCGCCAGCGGCTGGCACACCGCCGGGATCACGATGCGGCTGCAGCTCGAGACCCTGATGGGCCGCTTTCCCGGCGGCACCCTGGGCGCACAGGTCGATAAGCTCGCCTGGATGCGTCCGGTGCGTCCGGGCGACCTGCTGCGCGCTAAGGCCGAGATCCTGGATTTGCGGCTTTCCAAATCCCGCCCTGACCGCGGCCTGGTAACCATGCGCACGACGACGCTGAATCAGCGGGACGAGGAGGTGCAGGTCATGACGGCCACGATCATGACGCCGCGGCGGCCGCAGGGCTAGGCTTGGCCGCCGTCAGGCAAGCTGACCGCGTCCGCCCAGCCCGGCCTCTGCCAGGCTCGGCAGCAACGGCAGCAGCAGCGAAAGGTCACGCTCTGCCCGGCAGCACAGATACTGCGCGACCATCGGCGCATCGTCGGTCCGCTCCGGCAATGGCAGCCCGTCCGGACCCAGCGGCAGGGCGGTGAGGCCCAAATCGGCATAGACCTTCAGCAACCCGGGCCCGGCGCGCCATACGGCGGGATCGAGGCCCTCCTGCTGCGCCAGGTCGCGCAGGTTCCAGATCGCCGAGACGCGGTCCTGCACCGACCCGGCGGGATCACCGAGGCCCAGCAGCACGCGGCCGATGCGGCGAAACGGGATGCCGGCGCGTCCGGCCTCGCCCATCACGATCCCGTCCGCCTGTACCGGCGGCATGGCGCCGAGCTCGGCATATCGCCGCCGCCCCTCGCCCGCCCAAGGCACCCAGCCGACGCGGCCCGGCCGGATCAGCCGCCATAGCGCCACCAGGGCGAGCAGCACCGCCAGCGCCACCGCGATGCGCAGGCTGTTGGGCAGGTCCGGGGACAGCACGACCTCGATCCAGCTATTTTCGTTCACGGTGCGCATGGTCGGCTCGAAGGCCGAGAGTGCCAGCACGCAGACCACCAGGGCAAACAACGGCACCGCGGTGCCGGCCTGCAGCGGCCCAGACAGCAGCCTGGCGTGGCGATAATAGGCGTCGCGGAACGGCGCGACCAGCAGGGTCGCGAGCACCAGCACGCCCGGCACCCACAAATTGGTGCCCTGCGCCGCGGTAAACCCGGCCGCCGCCAGCAGCAGTACCGATGGTGGCGCCCCAAGCCAGGGTGACCCGCTGCGACAGCCCGATCGACAGAACGATCAGCGCCGCGCCGATCAGCGATGGTACGAACTGCCCGGCGTTCGCAGCGAGGTCGGCATAGTCGGGATCAATCCAGGAGAAATCCGGCCGATTGTCCAGCACACCAAGCGCCAGCAACAGCGCGCCGCACAACGCCACCGCGCCCGAGGCGGCACCGGCGGCAAAGCTCGGCTCGCTCCAGCGCGCCAGGGCTTGGGTGCTGCGGCCGAATGCGCCGATTTTAAATAGCGCGCCACCGCGCAGCAGGATCTCGTTGCCGGCAAAAAGCGTGCCGGCCAGGAACAGCGGGATGATGTAGTAGTAGAGCCGGAAAACCACGATGGCGCCGAGGATCTGCGGCGGTTGCAGGTAGGGTTCGAGCCCCAGCAGCATGGCGGTGTCGAACACGCCGAGGCCGCCCGGCAGGTTCGCTGCCAGGCCTGCAGTGTAGGACGCGACATAGACGCCGAGGAACCGTACATAGGTCAGGCCGGGCACATCGGGCAGCAGTTGGTAGAAGATCGCCGCCGTCACCGCCACATCCACCGTCGCGAGTGCCACCTGCACGATCGCCATGCGCCAGTCCGGCAGCGTGACCTGGGTGCCGAACAGCTTCACGGTGCCCACAAAACGGGACAGGCAGACATAGGCGGCGACAACCAGCCAAAGCAGGCAGCCGACTGCATACATACCCCATTTCGGCACGAGCGCGCCGAAGAACGGGATGGCGTCGGGTTCCAGGAACAGGATCACGCCGCCCAGCACCAATCCGCCCAGTCCGAAGGTAAGGCTGCAGAACGCCACCACTTTGGCGATCTGCAGCGGCGTCAAGCCCCAATGCGCATAAAGACGGTAGCGTACCGCCGCGCCGGACACCGCGGCAAAACCCAAATTATGCGACAGCGCATAGGCGCAGAACGACGCGAAGGAGACGCGGCCATAGCTGACCTTGTGGCCGGCGTAGATGGTGCCGAGCCGGTCATAGAAGGTCAGCACCCCGTAGGACAGGATGGTCCAAAAAAACGAGAGCAACAGCGCGCGCTGCGGAATGGCGGACAGCGCCGTCTTGATGTCCGCGACCTTTAAATGACGGAATTCCTTCCACACTACCCAGATCGCGCCGACCAGCAGGGCCACGCCCAATAGCGCCGGCAGTTGCCGGACCGCCTTCTTCAGCCAATCCATGCTCAGCCTGCGTCCAATGCTGGCAGTGCTAGCGTTGGGGCAGCGCCCATGGCCGCATCCAGGCGGCTGCGGATCAGCGCGATGGTCTCCGGCACGCCATAAAGCGCTACGAAGCCGCCGAAGCGCGGCCCCTCGGCCTGGCCGAGCAGCACCTGGTATAGACAGGCGAACCAGGCCTTCAGCTCCGGGAACGGATGCCGCTTGCCGACCTCATATACCACATCCTGGATCGCCTCGGCGGTCGTGCTGTGGTCGAGCGCCGCGAGCATGCCGGCCAGATCCTCAAGCGCTGTGCGTTCGAGCGGGGTTGGATCACGGTACTGCTTCACGGGACGGACGACGTCGCGGTAGTAGGCGATGGCGTAGCTGACCAAGCCGTCGAAGAACGGGCTAACGCCGGGCGCCGCGTCGGGACTGTAGCGCCGCAGGAAGCCCCATAGCATGTCCGGCGTGTCGGCGTTCACGACGCTCGCGAGGTTGAGCAGCATGCCGAAGGACACTGGGCTGGCCGCCCCGCTGTTACTGCCGTGCTGGATATGCCAGGCCGGGTTGACGTAGCGGGCGGCGGCGTCCTGCTCCGGCAGCTTGGCGGCATTCGCCAGATACTCGTCCACCGTCCGCGGGATGATTTTGAAAAACAGCCGCTTGGCGCGTTGCGGCGAGTTGTACATGAACTGCGCGAGGCTTTCTGGCGGGGCATAGCGCAGCCACTCCTCGACCGACAGGCCGTTGCCCTTGCTCTTGCTGATCTTCTGCCCGTGCTCGTCCAGGAACAGCTCATAGGTGAAGCCGATTGGCGGCGGGCTGCCCAGTATGCTGCGAATCCGGCCGGATAGTCTGACACTATCGATCAGGTCCTTGCCCGACATCTCGTAATCGACGTCGAGCGCAAACCAGCGCATGGCCCAGTCGGCCTTCCATTGCAGCTTGCACGCCCCGCCGGTCACCAAGGTCCGAAACCGTTCGCCGCTGTCGGGGTCCTGCCAGGCGATCGTGCCGGCAGCCGGAGCCACCTCATCGATTCGCACCTCCATCACCCGGCCGGTGCGCGGATGGATCGGCAGGAACGGCGAGTAGGTCGCGCGGCGGTCAGGACCAAGCGTCGGCAGGATGGTCGCCACGATCTGCTCGTGCCGCTCCGCCGTACGCAGCAGCGCCGCGTCGAAGCGGCCCTGGGTGTAGTAGTCGGTGCTGGAGGCAAACTCATACTCAAATCCGAAGCCGTCGAGGAAGGCGCGGAGGCGGGCGTTGTTGTGCGCGCCAAAGCTGTCATGGGTGCCGAAGGGGTCGGGAACCCGGGACAAAGGATGGCCCAGGAACCCCTCCAGCATCTCGCGGTTCGGCACGTTGTCCGGCACCTTGCGCAGCCCGTCCATGTCGTCGCTGAACGCCAGCAGCCGCGAGGGCCGGCCAGTCAGCGCCGTGTAGGCGTGCCGCACCCAGGTCGTGCGCGCGACCTCGCCGAAGGTGCCGATATGCGGTAGGCCCGACGGTCCGTATCCCGTCTCGAACAGGGCAACGTCCTTGCCGCTGGCGTCGAGACGCTGCGCGAGCTTGGCGGCCTCCTCGAACGGCCATGCCTTCGGGATCGGTTCGAATGCGTCACGCAAGGGTTCTGGCATGGCTGCAAGCTAGAAATGGGGGGTCCTCGGGTCAATCGCGGCTAGCCGATTCCCGGGGAGAATCTCCGGATTTGAGGCGATTACCGGCACCGGCATTGCCCGCAGCCCTCACGACACCGTACATAGGCACCTCATGCCGACGCATCCTCCCTTGCTTATCCCGAATGCACCGGCCGTCGTGGCCGGGCACGGCCGCGCTGCGCTGCTCAGCACGGATGGCGAGCTGCTGACGCTCACCATGGCCGAGGCCGCCGCCGCGCTGAATGGCGGCGTGCCGCTTCTGGTGCACGCCCCGGCGACGCTGCGGCGCTTGGGGCTAAATGGCCAGCACCCGTGCCTCGACCTGCTGGAGCTGTTCGCGTTCGCCATGCCCGCCCGCCCGGTCCCGCCGACGCCGCGCGGGCTGGCCTATGCGCTGGACCTCGATCCGCCCGGCAGCATGGAAGCAGCCGCCGCCCTGCTGCCGGACATCGCCGCCGCCCTGCTGCAGCACCTCGCCGGCAGCCGCGACTTGCCGCGCAGCAAGGACGCTGCCGAGCTCGCGGCGCATATGGGACAGGCGGGCTGGCCGTGGGCGAAGCTGGTCACCGCCGCCCTCGGCAAGCCCGGCGCCAAGCCCTCTGCCGACGCATTAAAGGTCTGGCGCCGCCTGCCCGAGTGGGAAGAGCAGGCGCCGCCACCGCCGGCGGGCTCGCTACCGGTGGGGGAAAACGAGGCACGGTCGCGCCTCGCGCGCATGCTGGGCCCGTACGCCGAGCAACGGCCGGGCCAGGCCGACTACGCGAGCGCCGCCGCTGCCGCCTTTGCCCCGCGTGAGGTGAAGGGCGATCCGCATCTCGTGCTCGCCGAGGCCGGAACTGGGACCGGCAAGACGCTTGGCTACGTGGCGCCGGCCAGCTTATGGGCCGAGCGCAACGGCGGCACCGTCTGGATCAGCACCTTCACCCGTCACCTGCAGCGCCAGATCGAGGCCGAACTGGCCCGGCTGTTTCCCGACCCCGCCGAGCGCCGCCGCCGGGTCGTCATTCGCAAGGGGCGCGAGAACTATCTGTGCCTCCTGAATATGGAGGAGCAGGTCAACGCCGCCATCACCAGTCATGGCGCGGTGGCACTCGGCCTCGTTGCGCGCTGGGCGTTGGCGACGGCGGACGGCGACATCGCCGGCGGCGACCTGCCGGGCTGGTTCCCCGAGCTGTTCGGACCCGCGCTGCTGCCCGCCATCGCCGACCGCCGCGGCGAATGCATCCACGGCGCCTGCCCGCATTACCGCAGCTGTTTTGTCGAGCACACCATCCGCCGGGCACGCGGCGCCGAGCTGGTCGTCGCCAACCACGCGCTGGTGATGGCGCAGGCAGCCTGGGGCGGCCTCGACGACGACGGCGTGCCAAGCCGGTATGTGTTCGACGAGGGCCACCATTTGTTCGACGCTGCCGACAGCGCATTCTCCGCGGAGTTGTCGGGCATCGAGGGCGCGGAATTGCGCCGCTGGCTGCTGGGCGCCGAGGGCGGCCGGTCCCGTGCCCGTGGACTGCGGCGGCGGCTGGACGATCTCGTGGCCGGGCAGCCCGGACTAGAAGCGCCGCTTGACGCCGCGCTGCAGGCCGCCCGTGCCTTGCCGTCGCTGGGCTGGTCGGGCCGGCTGGCAGGGGGCGAGACGCCGGCCAACCCCTCGGAGGCGTTCCTTCGCCTGGCGCGCGGCCAAGTTCTCGCGCGTCTGACCGGCGAGTCGGAGGCAGGCGGGCGCGGCAGCCTCGAATGCGAGCTGTATCCGGTCGGTCCCGATCTGCCGGACGCTGCACTCCTGCTCGGCCGCGCCCTGGCCCGCATCGCTGAGCCGCTCAAGACCCTGCGGGACCGCTTGGGGCAGCGGCTGGTGGACGAGGCCGACGAGCTTGAGACCGCCCAGCGCAACCGGATCGAGGCGGCCCAGCGCTCGGTAAAGCGCCGGGCCATCGACCGGCTGACCGCTTGGCAGGCAATGCTGCAGGCCGTCGCCGCCGCGCCGCCGACGCCCGGGGCGCGGCCGGAGCACGTCCATACCCTGCATCTGGACCGGCGGGAGGGCATGGACCGCGACGTCGGGCTGCACCGGCATTGGCTGGACCCCACGATGCCGTTTGCGAACATTCTGGTCGCGCCGGCGCACGGCCTGCTGATCACCTCCGCCACGCTGCGGGACGGCAATGACGGCGGGCATGGCGAGGCCGGCTGGCCCGCCGCCGAGGCGCGGGTGGGGGCCGGATACCTGCCCTCCCCGCCATTGCGCGTCTCGGTCGCGAGCCCATTCGACTACGCGGCGCAGACTCGGGCGTTCGTGGTGACCGACATCGCGCCCGGCGATCCGGGGGCGCTTGCCGCCGCTTACCAAGCGCTGTTTCTGGCGTCCGGCGGCGGTGCCTTGGGGCTGTTCACCGCGATCCAGCGCCTCCGTGCCGTGCACGCCCGCATCGCGCCGGAGCTGGAGGCCGCCGGCATCCAATTGCTCGCCCAGCACGTGGACGCGATGGACAATGCGACCCTGGTCGATGTGTTCCGCACCGAGCTCGACAGCTGCCTGCTGGGCACCGACGCGATGCGGGATGGCGTCGATGTGCCGGGCCGCGCGCTGCGCTTGGTGGTGTTCGAGCGGGTGCCCTGGCCCCGCCCGGACATCCTGCACCGCGAGCGCCGGGCGCATTTGTCAGACGGCGATCCCAGGAGCTATGACGACAGCAAGGCCCGGCTGCGGCTGCGTCAGGCATTCGGCCGCCTGGTGCGGTCCGCGACCGACCGCGGCGTGTTCGTGCTGCTGGACCGCCGCGCCCCATCCCGTCTGATGTCCGCATTCCCGCCCGGCGTGGACGTGCAGCGCGTGGGCCTGGCCGAGGCAGTCGCCAGGACCAGAGCTTTTCTTGAGCATGTTCCCACCACGCAGTCCCCCCTCGCCTAACCGCCGTCACGTAGCCCTCCCTCACGCAGCCGTAGTTTGCACGGCGGCCCGGCTGGGTTAGGGTGAGACCGCACATTAGGGAACAAAGCATGCTCGCCCGAACCGGACTGGACGCCCAGGAAGCGCTGGTCTGCACCATGGTACTTGTGGCCGCCGCCGATGGCGGGATCACCGACCGGGAAATCGGCGTGATGGCCGGCCTAGTGCAGACGCTGCCGGCCTTCCAAGATTTCAGCAGCGAGCGCCTGGAGGTCGCCTCCGACGCCGCGGTGTCGCTGCTGGAGGAGGACGAGGGCCTCGCCCACGCCGGCGCGATGATCCGTGAGGCGCTGGAGCCACGGCTGCGGGAGACCGCCTACGCCTTGGCGTGCGAGGTCGTTGCCGCCGACCGCGCCGCGACGCAGCCGGTGCTCCGCATGCTGGAGCTGGTGATGATTGAGCTGCGGCTGGAGCCGCTCGTGGCCGCGGCGATCGAGCGCGGCGCGAGGGCACGGCATCAGAAGATCGAGCGGGCGGCTTAACCGTGACGCCGGCCTATTTGGTCGCGCATATCGACGTGCACGACCCCGCTGGATTCGAGGAGTATCGCACCCGGGTCGTGCCGGTCGTCGCAGCCTATGGCGGCCGGTATCTGGTTCGGGGCGGCACCCTGGAGATGGTGGAGGGCGCCGAGCAGAAACGGCGGCTGGTTATCCTCGAGTTCCCGTCCATGGACGAGGCGAAGGGTTTTTACCATAGCGCGGAGTACGCGCCGGTGCTGCAGCGACGTCTCGACAGCGCAGTCTCGGACATCGTGCTCGTGGAGGGCTGCCTGCCCGGCTAGCCCGACGCAACCCGGTACGGGTGGGAACAGGAGCGGGTGGCTATGCGTTGTCGGCAAAACGATGGAGTGACGGCATGAGTGAAACGACGAATGGCCCCAAGGCGGGACCGGGGCATGAGGCAACCGTTCTTGAGGTGCAAGGCCTGTTTCCCGACGACGCCACGATGCAGGACGCGCTGTCACAATTGACCTTGGCCGGGTATGACCGCGCCGACTTCAGCCTCCCGGAAGATCAGCCTAACAAGGCGGCCTCGACCCCCAATGAGGGTGCCGCTCCGCCAACTGATGACGCCGATAAGCGGCAACTTCGGACGATGGGGTCGAGCATGGCGGGCTACGCCGGCGCGGTCGCGGTAGCCGGCGCGACGCTGGCAACAGGCGGCGCGGCGGGACTGGCAGTCGCTGCTGCGGCAGCAGTGGGCATTGGGACTGGGGCAGCGGCGAATGCAGCGGGCCAGGCGGCCGATGCAGCGCAAGTCGAGGAGCGCAACCGTCGCGGCCGTGAAGGAACGCTGATCCTCGCCGTCCGTACGACGACTTCGGATCAAGTCAACCAAGTCAAGACTTTGATGCAACAGGCCGGCGCCTCAAGGACTGAGGCGGTCGAACGTGCTGACCACTCGCTCACTGCCGGCGTCACGGCCGCAAGCTGGACGGGCGCTTAGACCCAATTAAGGGCCTTGCCAGTTCACGCAGGAAACCGAGATCGGGCTGCCCGCAGTAAAGGCAGCCCGACGAACGGTTTCGGCTTAAGCCAACTTTAGATTGGTCGCGGCGGCCTTACCACGCTCCATCGCGACCTCGTAGCTGACCTTTTGGCCATCATTCAAGCCATTTAGCCCGGCTGCCTGGACTGCCGTGATATGTACGAACACGTCCTTGCTGCCGTCTTGCGGCATGATGAAGCCAAAACCCTTGGTGGCGTTGAACCACTTTACGGTGCCGATAGCCATTCGCACTTAACTCCTCGGACGCACGGCCGACCGTGCGGTGGTTGGGATGAACCGGACCCAGCAGGCTCCGGCCCATTAGGCGGCTCGATGCTTATGCGAGTTTCAGGTTCGTCGCGGCAGCCTTGCCGCGCTCCATAACCACCTCGTAGCTGACGTTTTGACCCTCATCCAAACCGCGCAACCCGGCCGCCTGGACCGCCGTGATATGCACGAACACGTCCTTGCCGCCGTCTTGTGGCATGATGAAGCCAAAACCCTTGGTGGTATTGAACCATTTTACAGTGCCGGTCGCCATAACTGCGTCGCTCTCCGTCTTTGCTGCCTGCAACAGCGCAAGCAGCGAGACAATCGGGCCTTTAGACGGCTTGTGGGCACCCGAGGATAGCGGAGGCGCAGCAAGGCTAGTCAAAAACACGACTGATTTGTCATGGGCGCAGAAAGCGCAAGAGGTGTCAATTGAAACGAGATGACACCAGTGACCGTCTCGCTGGCGTTCGATAGTCGAACGCTCGCGAGCCGGCACAGTGTCAACACAACCGTCCCAAAAAAGGGGCAAACCCCGCGGTTCGCCCCCTTTCTGATCAGATGATGGCCGAGTTTAGAAGTCCATGTCGCCCATACCACCCATGCCGCCCATACCGCCGCCACTGCCGGGCATCCCGCCGGCCGGCTTCTTCTCCGGACGCTCGGCAATCATCGCCTCGGTGGTAATCAGCAGGCTGGCGACCGAGGCCGCGTCCTGAAGCGCCGTGCGCACGACCTTCGTCGGGTCGATGATGCCGGCCGCGACCAGGTCCTTGAACTCCGCCGTTTGCGCGTCGAAGCCGAAGTTGTAGTCGCCGTTCTCCAGCACCTTGCCGGCGATAACCGCGCCGTCTTCGCCGGCGTTCTCGGCGATCTGACGCAACGGCACCTGAACCGCCTTACGCACGATCTCGATTCCGAAGCGCTGGTCTTCGTTCTCGAACTTCAACTGCGCCAGAATTAGGCTGGCACGCGCCAAGGCGACACCGCCGCCGGGCACAATGCCTTCTTCGACGGCCGCACGGGTCGCGTGCAGCGCGTCGTCAACGCGGTCCTTGCGCTCCTTCACCTCGACCTCGGTGCTGCCGCCGACGCGGATAACGGCCACACCACCGGCGAGCTTGGCCAAACGCTCCTGCAGCTTCTCACGGTCGTAGTCGCTCGTGGTCTCCTCGACCTGCGCGCGGATCTGGTTGCAGCGGCCCTTGATGTCGTCCGCCGACCCGGCGCCCTCGACAACGGTCGTGTTCTCCTTCTCGATCAGCACCCGCTTCGCGCGGCCGAGCATGGCCAGCGTCACGCTCTCGAGCTTGATGCCGAGGTCCTCGCTGATGACCTGTCCGCCGGTCAGGATCGCGATATCTTCCAGCATCGCCTTGCGACGGTCGCCGAAGCCCGGCGCCTTCACGGCCGCCACCTTCAAACCGCCGCGCAGCTTGTTCACCACGAGCGTCGCCAAAGCCTCGCCTTCGATGTCCTCGGCGATGATCAGTAGAGGGCGGCCCGACTGCACGACCGTCTCCAGCAACGGCAGCATGGTTTGCAGACCCGACAGCTTCTTCTCGTGGATAAGGATGTATGGCTGATCCAGCTCAGCGACCATCTTCTCCGCGTTGGTAATGAAATACGGTGAAATGTAACCGCGGTCGAACTGCATGCCCTCGACGACGTCGAGCTCGGTCTGGATGCCCTTGGCTTCCTCGACGGTGATGACACCCTCGTTGCCGACCTTCTGCATGGCCTCCGAGATCATCCGGCCAATCTCGGCCTCGCCGTTGGCGGAGATCGTGCCGACCTGCGCCGTCTCAGCCTCGGTCGTGATCTTGCGAGTGCGGTTCTTCAGTTCTGCCACGATGGCGGTCACGGCAGCGTCAACGCCACGCTTCAGGTCCATCGGGTTCAGCCCGGCGGCGACGCCCTTGGCGCCCTCGCGCACAATCGCCTGAGCCAGCACAGTCGCGGTCGTCGTGCCGTCACCGGCGATGTCGTTGGTCTTGGTCGCGACCTCGCGCAGCATCTGCGCGCCCATGTTCTCGAACTTGTCGCCGAGCTCGATCTCTTTCGCGACGGTCACGCCGTCCTTGGTGATCCGCGGCGCGCCAAAGCTCTTATCGATCACCACGTTGCGGCCCTTGGGACCCAGCGTGACCTTCACGGCGTCGGCGAGGATATCCACGCCGCGCAGCATGCGCTGGCGTGCGTCGCCACCGAAACGTACGTCTTTAGCAGCCATATTCCATCTTCCTTAATCTATTGCGTCAAACGGTCGGATCGGCACCCTATTCTATCGGCCCAGCTAAGCGGCCTTGGCGGACGCCGCCGGAGCATCGATGATGCCCATGATGTCGCTCTCCTTCATGATCAGGAGCTCCTCGCCGTCAAGCTTGACCTCGGTGCCGGACCACTTGCCGAACAGCACGCGGTCGCCGGCCTTCACGTCCAGCTCGACGATGGCGCCCTGTTCATTGCGGGCACCCGGCCCGGCGGCGATGACCTCGCCCTCCATCGGCTTTTCCTTGGCAGTGTCGGGGATGATGATCCCGCCGGCGGACTTTTCCTCAGCGGTGATGCGCTTGACCACGATCCGGTCGTGCAGCGGACGGAATTTCATGTGGGATCGCCTCCTATCAGAAGCCCGGTGACCGGGCATTGGCACTCTCTGGCTGAGAGTGCCAGCGATCTAGAGGCTGGCCCCTTCGAAGTCAAGGCAGCAGCAGCACTAGCACCAATCGAGTGCCAAATTACTGAGAAGACTATCTTTTTTCTTTCACATCGCGTCGCGTTCTGAAACGCTGATCCATGAACAACGTTGTCGGCCGGTTGACGCAACGTTCGCGTCGCAGATCGCCAGTGAGAGGAGTCCAGCGTGACCTTGGGCCTGCAAATGAAGGATTACCGTCTCACGACCGCTGAGATCCTCTATCATCTGCCAGACCATCCCGGCCTGCTGCAGACGTTCATCTGGCAGGAGCTGGACCTGGCCCCGCGCTTTCCCGCCCTGCGCCGTTTCCTGCAGTTCTGGACGCGTGAGCTGGACGGCCCGCTGCACTCGATTCGCGTGGCTACAGGCGGGCCGATTCGCCCGGCCTCGATGCGCCACACACCGCATCTGTTGCACCTGCACTAAGGTTGAATGCCGGCCCATCACGGAGGCGGGCGGCGGCGCAGCAGGATCACTCCGAGCGCGATTGAGACCGCAAATAGCGCGACGGCCACCGCGATCTGCGTGCCTTGTGAGACCCGCACGCCGCCGCCCAGCAGGGCGAACACGACGGTCTGCGGCACATAGCCCAGCGCCGAAGCCATCAGGAATGGCCCAGCCGCGACGCTCGACACCCCTGCCAAGAGGTTGAGCAGGAGGTTGTTGCCGACCGGCAGCAGCCGCAGCGTGAGCGTCGCGGTGAACGCGTTGGCGACAAGGAAACGGCTCAGCCGGTCAAGCCGTCCAGGGCCAGCGCGTGTCAGCCAGCGGGCGGCCCAGTCCCTCGCGATCCATCGGGCCCAAAAGAAATCTGCAGCGCATCCAATCGCTTCCGCAAGCAGCGCGAACGCCGCGCCCGGCCCAAACCCGAACGCCAGGCCGCCGGAGTAGGCAACCACCTGCCGCGGAACGCCAAGCGCGCAAGCGGCAGTGGCAACGGCCACGAACGCCAGCGGGCCACGCTGCCCTGCCCCTGCGATCGCGCTATCTAGACCCAGGCGCTGCACCGCTAGGCCAGCCGCGATCAGGCCACCCAGCAGCAGTGCCGGCCGCGCTGCCGCATGGAATGCCGGCAGAATGCGTTGCTGAATGCTGGGTGACACTCCATCTCCGGGACAGGCCCGCAACGCTGGATCGCGAGCGGGTGCAGCCGTGGCCGTAGGATGGCGCACAGAAGCTGGTGCGAATTTATAGTTTGTTCATGGTTTGGAGGCTAGACTTCAGAAATGCCGCTCGATGTGACATCCTCAATGGCCTTGCAGCCCAGCGTGCATCAGTCGCCTAAGCGCGCCGTAGCAACCTGGCTGTTCTGCATGTGCGCCATGCTGCTCGTCATGGTGTCGCTCGGGGGCGCGACACGGCTGACGGGATCGGGCCTCTCAATCATGGAATGGGCGCCGTTGATGGGCGCCCTGCCGCCGCTGTCCGACGCTGAATGGCAGCGTCTTTATGGCCTGTATCAAAAAATTCCGCAGTATGCGCTGGTGAACCAGGGTTTTGGCCTCGCCGGCTTCAAGCATATTTTCTGGCTCGAGTGGGGCCATCGCCTGTGGGGCCGGCTCATCGGCCTAGCGTTCCTTGGGCCGCTGGTTTGGTTTGCTATTCAGGGCGCCATCGACCGGCGGCTGGCGCAACGGCTGGGGGTGCTGTTCCTGCTGGGCGGTCTGCAAGGCGGCATCGGTTGGTTCATGGTAGCCAGCGGCTTTGCGGCGGACAGCGCGACTGTGTCGCCGTATCGGCTGGTCATCCATCTCGCGATGGCCCTTACGCTCTATGGCGCGATCTTCTGGACGGCGCTGTCACTGTGGCGGGAGGCATCGGACAGCCCCGCCCGACCCCATGCGCAGGTTCCTGGTCTAAAGCCGCTGATCGTCGCCACTTGCGCCTCAGTCGTACTGACGATCGTGGCGGGCGGCTTCGTCGCCGGGCTGCGCGCCGGCCTCACCTACAACTCCTTTCCATTGATGGACGGGTCGTGGGTGCCGTCGGGCTACGGACAGCTGCAACCATTCGTCCGCAACCTGACCGAGAATGTCGCTGCCGTGCAGTTCGATCATCGGCTGCTTGCGACCACGACCGGGCTGCTGGCGCTGGCCGCCGCCATCATCGGGCTCCGCGGCGGCGCCACCGGGCGGCTGCGCACAGCGCTGTTAGTCATCAGCGCGGCAGTGCTCGGTCAGTATGCCTTGGGGGTTGCAACGCTGTTGTGGGTCGTGCCAGTTGCCTTGGGCACGGCGCATCAAGCAATGGCGGTGCTCGTCCTCACAGCAGCGTTGGCTGCACTGCATATTCAGGTAGGCCCCGCGATGAATTTCAGCAAAATATCACGATCGGGCCGGATTTGAACCAAGTAACGCTTTTGGACGGAGGATGCTGCATAGCGATGCGCAGCGTTCAACCATTCCGGCAACCACCGCGTCCTCGTGTTGACGCGTCTAAGGATGTCTCATGACTCAATTCGCTGCCTCGCCGATCGCTGCCACGGACGCGCTGTTTTTTGACCGGCCCGGCGCGATGCTGGACCGCACCGATGCGGAGCGCATTGTCGGTGGCGCGCTGACTGGCATGGATGACGGCGAGCTGTTCCTGGAATACCGGGAGAGCGAGCAGTTGAGCCTGGATGACGGCCGCATCCGCAGCGCCGGCTTCGATACCCAGCTCGGCTTTGGGCTGCGCGCGATGCTCGGCGAGGAGGCCGGCTATGCCCATGCCGGCGAGTTGTCAGCGGACGCTCTGGGCCGCGCTGCCGCCACCGTCTCGGCCGTGCGGGCCGGCCGTTCCGGCACTGTCGCAGCGGCGCCGCGCGCCAGCAACGCCCGGCTTTACTCAGACGCCAATCCATTGACCGAGACCGATTTTCCGGGCCGCACCGCGACGCTCGGCGCGATCGACGCCTATGCCCGCGGCTTGGACCCACGGGTAAAACAGGTGATGGCCTCGCTGTTTGGCGAATGGCAGGCCGTCCAGGTGCTGCGTGCGGATGGCACAAGGGTCGCCGATCTACGGCCTTTGGTGCGGCTCAACGTGTCCGTGGTTGTCGAGCAGGATGGACGGCGCGAGAGCGGGACCCATGGCGCCGGCGGCCGGCATGGCTACAGCCGCTTGCTGGACGAGGCATTCTGGCGCAATTCGGTCGATGAGGCGTTGCGCCAGGCGCTGGTCAACCTGGACAGCCGCCCTGCGCCGGCCGGGGAGATGCCGGTGGTGCTTGGACCCGGCTGGCCCGGTATCCTGCTGCACGAGGCAATCGGTCATGGGCTCGAGGGTGATTTCAACCGCAAGAAGACCTCGGCCTTCGCCGGGTTGCTGGGGCAGCGCATCGCCAGCCCTGGAGTGACCGTCGTGGATGACGGCACGCTGCCGGATCGCCGCGGCAGCCTGACCGTCGATGACGAGGGCACGCCGTCCGGGCGCACGGTGATGATTGAGGACGGAGTCCTGACCGGTTTCATCCAGGACCGGATGAACGCTCGGCTGATGGATGTCGCGCCAACCGGCAATGGCCGTCGCCAGAGCTTTGCGCACGCTCCGATGCCGAGGATGACCAACACGGTCATGCTGGGCGGCAAATCAGCGCCCGAGGAGATCATCCGGTCAGTGTCGCGCGGCCTCTATGCGGTGAATTTTGGCGGCGGGTCAGTGGACATCACGTCGGGCAAGTTCGTGTTTTCCGCCAGTGAGGCCTACCTGATTGAGGACGGACGCGTCACCGCACCGGTCAAGGGCGCGACGCTCATCGGCAATGGCCCGAACGCTCTCCTAAAGATCGATATGATCGGCAATGATCCCGCACTGGACTCCGGCATCGGCACGTGCGGCAAGAACGGCCAGGGTGTGCCGGTGGGTGTGGGTCAGCCAACCCTGAAGCTCTCGAGCTTGACGGTCGGCGGAACCGCGACATAGGTTTCCCACGATGTTACATTATTCCTCGTGGTTTTCTGTGGCCTGCGCGATGACGCTCGCTGTATCGTTTCCCGTCAAAGCAGCGCCCGAATCCAATCCGGCGTGCCCATCAGTGCATGTAGCGCCATTGGTGTTGCCTCGGGTCAAAGAGGCCCTGGATCGCAACGCTGAACTGATGATCGTGGCGTTTGGCTCATCCTCAACGCAGGGATGGCACTCGACCAGCATTGCTCAGAGCTATCCGGCAGTCCTGCAGGCCGAGTTGTCGGCGGCTCTCCCTCAAGCGCATGTCGCAGTGATCAACCGTGGCATAGGAGGCCAAGACGCGGCTGAGATGATCCCGCGGATTGAGGCAGATGTGCTGAACGTCCGGCCCACGCTGGTTATCTGGCAGGTGGGCGCAAATGGTGCGATCAAGGACCGCGATCCCGACAACTTCCATCAATTGGTTCTTGAGGGCGTGCGCAAATTAAAGGACGCCGGAGCTGATGTCGTGTTGATGGATAATCAGCGCGCACCGGTTATTCTCGCTGCGCCGCATCACGTGCAGATCGATCAAGCTTTGATTGACATCGCAACGCGGACGGCAACGGGTCTATTTGACCGCGGTGCGCTGATGGATCAATGGCAGCTTGCTGGCCATCCCTATGAGCAGTTCATATCGAGTGATGGCGTGCATCACAACGACCTGGGATATCGTTGTGTCGCTCAAGCCTTGGCGTCGGCAATACTCGACGGGCTGCATCAGCCTCCTGCGATCGTTCGCTCGGCTTCAGTCAAGCGATAGGGCGCGGGGCGGACTGACCAAACAGGGTGATATTGACCGGATTGTGCTCCAGTCACTCCAGCCAAGCGTAAACCCTGGGCGACATGCTCTCCGTCCTCGGCGCGCACATACGGTGTGGCTTTGAGAAAGGTTTCGACGGAGAAGCCGGGATCAATCGTGAGAAGCCGTCGGCGTATCACAGCAGCTTCCTGGGTCTGTCCGAGATAGCCCAGCGCCGACAGATACGGCTTGCAAGCTCCGGAAAACGCTGGGTTTATCTCGCTGACGCTGCGCCCGGCGACCACCGCGCCCTCATAGTCCCGCCTCGCCAAGGCAATATGGCTAAATCCAGCATCGTAGA
Source organism: uncultured Alphaproteobacteria bacterium (assembly GCA_963850595.1). Lineage (GTDB taxonomy): Bacteria > Pseudomonadota > Alphaproteobacteria > Acetobacterales > Acetobacteraceae > CAHJXG01. Next base: position 1,924,471 of record CAWKLS010000002.1, read on the forward strand.
GGAATGCATTCGGATCGGTCGGTGCAAGCTGCTTATAACGGAGGAACCGCCGCTCACCTTCATCGAACTCACCGAGATAAAGCTGCGCAAACCCCGATAGAGCCCATGCCATGGCCAAGTTTGGATTGAGCTCCAGGGCGCGCTCATGCAACGCGGCCCCATCACGGAGACGATGGTGGAGAATCGCGCGGATATGCCCGGAGATTGTCAGGCACTTGGCGTCGAGCGGATCCAGCAGAATCGCGCGTTCCGCATGCAGCGCAGCCTCATTCAGGGACGCTGCGTGGTCTTCTGCCCAGCCTTGCCCGATCAAGAAGCTCAGCCACCGCGCATACCATGCATGGGTCGCTGCATACTCAGGTTCCAGCGCGATGGCTTGGCGCAGGAGTTGGCCAGATTGCATGAAGTGTCCACGCTCCAGCCGGGTCAAGCCAGGCAAAGCGCGAAGCAGTAGGTTGTAAGCCGTTTTGTCTTGGGAGGGCCGCTGCGCAGCGCGGCGGCTTTCGATCACCAGGATCTCCGGATCGATTTGCGCCACAACCTCCGCTGCGACCTCCTCCTGCAGCGTGAGCAGATCATAGGTTTGCCGGTCGAACCGCCGGGCCCACACGATCTGGTTGCCATCGCGCAGGTCGGTCAGCCGCAGCGTCACGCGAAGGCGACGGCCCACGCGCTGGACCGACCCATCCAGCACGAAGTCGAGCCCAAAATTGCGGCGCAGCGCCAAGTCGTCGCGGCCACGCTGGACAGACTGCGCGATCAGCGCGCTGGAGACCAGGAAGATCCAGCGCACCCGCTGGAGCGCCGAAGTGATCTCCTCGGCGAGGCCCAGGGCCAGGTGCGCTTCGGTCTCGTCCGTGCCGACCAGGGTCAGCGGCAGCACGCCGATCTTAGGCCCGGCTTGCAACGCAGCGACGCGCGGCTCGGCCCGGACCTCAGGAAGCGGAGGCGGCACGGGCGCGGTTGGACGGGCATTGCGCCCCGTCCGTATGTCCGCCAAGACCGCCTGCGTCTCCGGTGACGGCGTGGCGTCCAGCAAATCCGCCAAGACAGCCCGGCAACGATCATAGGACTGGATCGCCATCCCGCGCTCCCCGCGGTCGGCATGCGCGCGCATCAGCGCCCGCCAGGCGCCCTCGTGCGCACGGTCGATCGAGAGCAGTTGCTGGGCCACGATGATGAGCGCCTCAGGCGAAGTCTGCTGCTGCAGCAGTGACTCGCCAACACCGCGGGCGCGATCCCGCAGGCGCTCCCGCTCGGTCTGCAGCCAGCCATCGAAGGCGGGGTCAACACCGTCGAGCTCCTCAAGCAACTCGCCATCGAGCAGCGCCAGCGAAGCGGGATGCGTCGTCGTCGCGCGAAGCACCTCCTCGACATCGACCCAGATGATGCCGGGCCGGAGTACCAGGCTGTCGCGGTTGATGGACAGCACATCCTTGCCGACCGGCGCCAGCACCTCCAGCAAACGATGAATCTCCTGACGGAGCGAAGCACGCGCCTGCTCCTCCGGACGGCGGCTCCAGAGCAGTTCCGCCAACCGCGAGCGCAGCACCGGCCGTGGCGATGACAGCGCAATGATGGCGAGCAGGGCGCGAGTCTTACGCCCAGGCGGCAGCACGCTGTCACCGTTGACGGCCGACGCCTCCATCTGCCCGATCAGGCGCAGGCGCACCACGATGGGATCGCTGGCAACTGCGTCAGCGCGTATCAGGCTTTCACGCGTCGGGCTGATGATCATCGTCGCATTACCGCTGATCTCACGCGCCTTTACAAGGCGAATGTAGCAGGAGCGACATTGTTTCTCACAAATTCGTGTCTATTTCGATTCAATCGGAATGACTTCCTACGTCATACAGCCCGGCCTCAGCAAAGATCCGGCTGGCGTCGCCCTGCCAAGCGCCGTAATAGCGCGAGAGCCAGTGTTCGGCCTGGGTGGGACCGCCATCCACCACCGGGTCTAACGGCGCGAGGTGAACAGACTCGTCCTCGCTCTCAGCATTGCGCTGTGCGCGCGCACGTAGGCCGTCCCGCGCGATCGCGACGACATCCCGCGCCAAATCCCGAACTGTTCCAGCAGCCCAGGGCGCATCGAGTGCCAGCCGGGGCACCTCGGCCCGCAGCGCTCGATAGGCTTCCCAAGGCTGCTGGCGGACCAGCGCGTCCGCCGCCGCCAGCGCTGCGTCATCATACAACAGCCCCACCCACAGCGCGCTCTGCGCCAGCATCATGTCTGGCCGGCCAGCGTCGGCGCCGCGCATTTCCAGGAACTGTTTGACCCGGACATCGGTGAACGCCGTCGTCATATGATCGGCAAAGTCGCCCATGGTGGCGCGGCCATTGCCGATATGCGGTCGGCGTCCGGCCATATACTCGCGGAACGACTCGCCCGCGACGTCCCTATATACGCCGTAGCGCTCGACGAAGTACATCGGCACGTCAACGAGCCACTCCACATAGCGCTCGAAACCGAAGCCCTCCTCGAACATCACAGCCGGCATCCCCGACCGGTCGGCGTCGGTGTCGGTCCAGACCCGTGCCCGGCTCGACAAAAAGCCGCTCGGCTTGCCGTCAACAAAAGGCGAGTTGGCGAACAGCGCGGTCGCCACCGGCTGCAAAGCCAGCGACACGCGGAGCTTACGGGCCATGTCGGCCTCGGACGAATAGTCGAGATTCACCTGCACCGTGCAGGTCCGCTGCATCATGTCGAGGCCAAGCTGCCCCACCAACGGCATATAGCGGCGCATGATGGTGTAGCGCCCCTTCGGCATCCAAGGCATATCGGCCCGCCCGAGCGTCGGATGGTGCCCCAGCGGCGCGAAACCGATCCCAAGCGGGGCAGCGACAGCTTCTACCGCCGCGAAATGCGCGGCAAGCTCGGCCTGCGTCGCATGCAGGTCCTGCAGCAAGCCGCCCGACAGCTCGAACTGCCCAGCCGGTTCCAATGACACGGAGGCGCTGCGATGCGGTCCCTGCCCCTTCAGGCCGATCGGTGCGCCGTGCTCAAGAATGAGCTCCCATCCGGCCGGGTCAGCCGCGGCCAGGCCTTGCAGTAGCGTGCGGATGCCGTCGGGCTCATAAGGCGGGGGCCGCAGCGTGGACGCCTGATAGCCGAACTTCTCGTGTTCCGTGCCGATCCGATACTCCGACTTCGGCTTGCAGCCGGCGGCGATGTAGTCCGCCAACTGCTGGACGGAGCCGATCGGCGTCGTGTCGGCGTCTCCGGGATTGGACATGGTGCGAAGGCATCCTTCGTGGCGGGCGGCACACCAATGCCCCCGCGCCAATGTTGTTAAGCACGGGTCGGAATGCGGGCGCTATGCCCGGATCAGGGTGCCAATTCCGCCCTCGGTAAAGAGTTCCAGCAGGCAGGCATGTCCCATGCGGCCGTCCAGGATCACCGCGCCGCGCACGCCTTTACGGACGGCGTCGATGCAGTTCTCGACCTTGGGAATCATGCCGCCCGAGATCATGCCGCTCGCGACACCCGCCTCGACGTCGGCCACCGTCATATCCGGGATCAACCGGTGATTATTGTCTAGCACGCCCGCGACATCCGTCAGCATCAGCAGCCGCTGGGCGCCCAATGCCCCAGCCACGGCGCCGGCAACGCTGTCGGCGTTGATGTTGTAGGTCTGGCCGTCCGCCCCCATCGCGACCGGCGCGATCACCGGGATCAGCCCGGCGCCGGTCAACGCATGGATCACCCGAACATCGACGCTCTCCGGCTCACCGACAAACCCCAAATCCAGCGCGCGCTCGATGTGGCTGTCGGGATCGCGCACGGTGCGGGTCAGCTTGCGCGCGCGGATAAGGCCGCCGTCCTTGCCGCAGATGCCGACCGCCAGCGCTCCTGCGATGTTGATCAGCCCGGCCACATGTTTGTTCACCGTGCCGGCCAGCACCATCTCCACCACCTCGACCATGGAGGCGTCGGTCACGCGCAGGCCGTCCACGAAGCTTGATTTGATGGCGAGGCGCTGCAGCATAGCGTTGATCTGCGGCCCGCCGCCATGCACCACCACCGGGTTCACGCCGACCTGCTTCAACAACGCGATGTCGCGGCCGAACTGCGCTGCAAGCTTTTCATTGCCCATCGCATGGCCGCCGTACTTCACGACGACGGTAATCCCGGCGTAGCGGCGCAGATAGGGCAGCGCCTGGACCAGGATATCGGCACGGTCGGCGGCGGCTTGCAGTTGCTCGGCGGTCAGGGGCATGGGCGTTCCCTACTGGGGCAGCGCGCAACTGGTCAAGCGGGCAATCCGAGGCTGCCAAGCTCGGCCCGCAGCGCCTCGATGCCCAACCCGCTCTCGCTGCTGGATGTCAGCAGCTCCGGATGGGCGGCAGGGTGCTTGCGAATGAGCGCTGTGACCTCATCCTGCTTGCGGGCGAGCAGACCGGCCTTGACCCCGTCCGCCTTGGTCAGCACGAGCTGGTAAGTTACCGCCGCACGGTCCAGCAGGTCCATGACGGCGAGGTCGGACGCCTTCATCTCGATGCGGCTATCGAGCAACAGCACGACCCGGCGCAGGGTAGGCCGGCCGCGCAGATACTCGAACATCAGGCCCTGCCAGTCCTCCTTGATCTCCTTGGCGGCTTGGGCGTAGCCGTAGCCGGGCATATCTACCAGCGTCAGCCGCCCACCGAGATCAAAGAAGTTGAGCTGCCGGGTCCGCCCCGGCGTGTTGGAGGCACGGGCCAGCGCCTTGCGGCCGGTCAGCGCATTGACCAGGGTCGATTTGCCAACGTTGGACCGTCCGGCGAAGGCGACCTCCGGCAGGCCGGGCTCCGGCAATTGGTCGAGGCGCTGGGCCGCGTAGAAGAAGCGGCACTCGGCGGCGAACAGCAGTCGCCCGGCCTCGATTTGCCCAGCTTTGATCTCCTCTGGCCCAAGCTGCTCCGCCGGCGAGTTTAGGAACGCGCCATCCGTGGCACCGTGAGCCGGGTCTGGCGCATGATCATCCATTGCTGCGCGATCGTGAGAAGATTGTTCCAACTCCAGTAGATGACCAAGCCGGCGGGGAAGCTCGCCAGCATGAAGGTGAAGATGATCGGCATGAATTGAAAGAGCCTCGCCTGCACTGGATCCGGCGGCGGCGGGTTCAGCTTCTGCTGCAGGAACATGGTGACGCCCATGATGAGCGGCCAAACGCCGAGATGCAGCAGATGCGAATAGGCGGAGGGGTCGAATGGCAGCAGGCCAAACAGGTTGAACACGTTCGTCGGGTCCACCGCCGACAGGTCGTGGATCCAGCCAAAAAACGGCGCATGCCGCATCTCGATGGTCACGAAGATCACTTTATAGAGGGAGAAGAAGACCGGGATTTGCACGATCATCGGCAGGCATCCGCTGGCCGGGTTCACCTTCTCCGACTTATACAGGCCCATGATCTCGCCCTGCATCTTGGCAGGATCCTCCTTAAGACGCTCGCGGATCTCCTGCATCTTCGGGCCGAGCAGCTTCATCTTGCTCATCGACTTGTAAGACTTATTGGCGAGCGGGAAGAACACGGCCTTGGCGAACACGGTAAATATCAGGATAGCCACGCCGAAGTTGCCGGTCAGCTTGAACAGCCAGTCCAGCGCATAGAAGATCGGCTTGGTCAAAAAGTAGAACCAGCCGAAATCGACCGCTTTATCGAAATTGGGCAACGCCAGCTCGCTCTGATACCGATCAAGCAACTGCACGACCTTGGCGCCCGCAAAAAGCCGCGTCGTGCTGTTGCCGGTTGCGCCAGGACCGACAACCAAGGGGTCCTTCGATACTAAATCGGTCTGGTAGCGGTCGCTGTTGTTCTCCGTCACATGGCGAAACGTCGCCACGACCGGCATCGTCTGGTCCGGAATCAGCGCCGTCAGCCAGTACTTGTCGGTAATTCCCACCCAGCCGCCCGTCGTCGTCATATCGAGCGACGCGCCGTGGGTCTTTTCACTCTCAGTCTTCGCTTTCGCGTAGGTTTGCTCCTGCAGCACGCCGCCGAGCACGCCCAGCAGCCCCTCATGCAAGATGTAATATCCAGCAGTCTTCGGCGTGTAGTCGCGGCGGATGCGGGACCAGGGATGCACGCTCGCGGCAGCGGCGCCCGTATTGCGCACCCGCTGCTCAGCGGTGAACAGGTAGTTGGCGTCGACCGACAGGGCGATCTCGAACACCTGGCCGCCGCCATTGTCCCAGGACAGCGTCAAAGGCGTTGACGCGGTCAGTTCCGGCGCCGATGCGGTCCAGACCGCATCGAGATCTGGCACCTTCACATCGGCCGTGTCTGAGGTCCAGCCAAACTGCACGTAGTATGGCTGCGGATCGGCGCGCGGCTCCAGCAGGCGCACCAGCGGCGAGTCGGGATCGACCTCCTCGTGGTAGTCACGCAATACCAAGTCGTCCAGCCGTGCGCCGAGCAGGCTGATGCTGCCCTGCACGCGGGGAGCTGAGATCTTCACGCGCGGCACGTCGCGCGGCGGCGGCACGGCCATGGGCTGGGTGCCTGGGGTCGCGACATCCCCGTTCGGCTGCGGCGTTGCGTTGGTCGGCGTGGACTGCGTGGGCTGCAGTTCCGTCTGCTGGGCGACCTGGCGGGCCGGCGGCTTCGGCAGCAGCAGCTGGAAACCGAGCAAGATCGCAATCGAGATCGCGATGGCGGCAAACAGGCGTTTCTGGTCCATCAGAGGGCCATCTCTTTCCGGTGGCATGGGCAAGGCGGCACTGGGTCAATGCCGCCGTCGCACCAGGGATTGCAGCGCAGCACCCGCCTCGCTGCCAGGACAGCGCCAGTGATGGCGCCATGACGCTGCAGGGCCTCGATCGCGTAGGCGCTGCAGCTCGGCTCAAAACGGCAATGGGCCCCGATGAACGGCCGCAGCGTCCATTGATACACCCGGACGCAGAAGACCAGCAGGCTCGCCGTCAAGACACTCCAGCCTTGCTCAATGCCCGGCGCAGATCGTCAATCAGCAGGGTGAACGGCCGCGACCGCGTCGCATCGCGACCGATCAACACCAGATCGACACTATGAATGGGAGCATCTCGCAATAGCTGACGGGCAGCCTCCCGCAAACGCCGTTTGGTGCGGTTGCGGATGACGGCGTTGCCAACTTTTTTGGTCACAGTGAAACCGATCCGTGCCGGGCCATCGTCGTTACGCGACAATGCTTGCAAACCCATGCCGTGCACCGAGGCACGGCGGCCCTCGCGGGCAACCCGCAGGAACTCGGCCCGTCGCTTCAGGCGCTGGGTTGGCTTAGCGAGACCCGGTGCCATCGCAGCACCGGCCGCGTCAGGCCGACAGGCGCTTGCGGCCCTTGGCGCGGCGGTTCGCCAGGACCCTCTGGCCGCCCACGGTGGACATACGGGCGCGAAATCCATGGCGGCGCTTGCGGACCAGTTTGGACGGTTGATAGGTGCGCTTCACGACAAACTCCGATTTGAACGGTAGGGCTGCGAGGCATGGCGGACGTGCCGCTCGGCAACCGAACAAGGGACACCCTGGGCAGGCCGGCCCGGCAACCCCTGAGGCAGGCGCGCTCTATAGGCGGTCGCCCCAGGTCAAGTCAATCCAGGCCATCATTCGAATCTCTTGAGTTAACGACATGATTGGTGCTGATACAGCGCGATGGTCTCACGGAACGTGCTCATTCCATTGATCGGCGCCGGTTCGGCCTTTGGGGCGTCAGGAGCTGTGCTGGCATTGATGGGCATAGGCGCGCCATTCGTTATAGCGGCGCTGGGCGTGTCGGCCTGCGCCGGTTTGCTGCTGTATGGCGTGATGCCGCGGCCGGGTCCCACCGCACTGAGCTACGCCGCCATGGAAGCCCGCGTCGATACGGCCGAAGCTCTGGCGGCGAGCCTCCGCCATGACCTGCGCGGCGCGCTCTCCCCGGCGCTGATCGCTTCGGACCGGCTCGCGGTGAGCGCTGACCCCGCGGTCCGTAAAGCAGGAGAATCCGTCATTCGGTCGATCGAACGGGCCTCGGCATTGATTGCAGCGTCCAAGCCCGAGGGTGATCTTATTGCGTCGCGAGAAGGCAAAGCCGCGCTCGCTGGCCGCGCCGCACCACCACCACCGCAGCTTGGCGGAACCGCCGCCCCAGCACCGCGGCACAGCGTGGGTCCGTAGCCAGCAGCCAATGCTCCTCGTGCCAGCCGGGTCCAGCGCCGATGCCGGGTCGCGCCGCGATGCGCCGCAGCCATTCCTGCAAGGCGCGGTCCCTGCGCAGGTTCTGCCCTAGAGGAAGCCGTCGCCCGCCAGGATTCCAGGCGGTCAGGAACGCGCCGCATTGTGCGCCAAGGCTGGACAGCAGCCGGTCCATCGCCATACAGCGCCGGCCGATCCGGACCGTTACGTCCGCCACACGATACTCGGTGGCGCAGAAGGCCCGCAGCAGGCGCGGTGGGATGTCGCGACCCAGGGGATTAATCGTCTCGCCCCTCGCTGAATGCGACGTCGCGATGCACGTGCACGGACATCAGCAGGCCAAAGCCGAACATGACCGTCAGCATCGCCGACCCGCCATGCGACACCAGCGGCAGCGGCACGCCGCCCACCGGGATGACTCCCATCACCATGGCGAGGTTCACAAAGGCATACAGAAAGAAGTTGGTTGAGATGCCGAGCGCCAGCAGCCGTCCGTAGCGATGCCGACAGCGGAGCGCGATCAGCATGCCGCCGACCACGATGCACGCCAGCACGCCCAGCACCGCCAAACCACCGGCCAAGCCGAACTCCTCGGCCAACGTCGTGAAGATGAAGTCCGTCTGTTTTTCCGGCAAGAAATCGAGGTGCCCCTGCGTGCCCTGCAGGAACCCCTTGCCCCACATGCCACCCGAGCCCATCGCGATCTTGGACTGGATGATGTTGTATCCGGCGCCCAGCGGGTCGCTCTCGGGGTTGAGGAACGTCGTGATGCGGGCGCGCTGATAGTCGTGCATGTGATCGAAGGCAAAGCGCGCCACGAACGGTATGGGGAGCGCCGCCAGCGCCATCTTCCACCAGCGAATGCCCGCCGCCATGAAAACCGAGGCGCCGACCAGCGCCACGATCACCGCGGTGCCCAGGTTGGGCTCCTTTAAAATCAGGCCGACCGGCACGACGACCATCACGGCCGGCGGGATCAGGAATAGCGGGTTGCCCATCCGCTCCCAGCTCGCCCGGTGGAACCACGCTGCCAGCGCCATGACCAGGCCGATCTTCGCGAGCTCGCTGGGCTGCACTTGAAGACCGCCGAGATCAAGCCAGCGCTGTGCGCCCTTGCCCATGTGGCCCATCCGCAGCACCAGGACCAGCAATCCTATCGAGACGCCATACACCAGCCAGGACAGCCGTGCGACGAGGCGGATATCGACCATCGCGATGCCCAGTAGCATCAGCAGCCCAAAGCCGAAGCGCAGGATATGGCGGGAGGCGTACGGTTCCGGCGCGCCGCCCGCGGCAGAGTAGAGGGCGACATAGCCCACTCCTGCCAAGGCGCAGAGCAGTATGAGGTAAATCCAACTGATCCGCCCCAGCTTGGTCGCAAGGCCGAAGGACGGCTCGGCGCGGATCAGCCGCCGTTCACTGATCACGAACCTTGCTTTCCAATCACAGGCGGCCCTCAGCAATCTGCTGCGCCGGCGCTTCCCGGCGCGTGGCCGGGTCGCGCGTCAGCACGTCGATCATGATGTCGCGGCCGAGCGGCGCGGCTGCGGCGGCGCCGGCGTTGCCGTGCTCGACCACCACCGCAACGGCATAGCGCGGCGCGTCATACGGCGCGTAGCAGACGAACAAGGCGTGCGGGCGGAACTCCCAAGGCAGCTTCGCCGAGTTATAACCATGCTCCCGCTGCTCACGCGTCACCCGCCGCACCTGGCTGGAGCCGGTCTTGCCCGCCATCTGCATGCCCGGCAGGTTGATGCGGGCGATCGGCGCCGTGCCGCCCAACTCGTTCACCACCGCCCACATGCCCTCACGCACCAGATGCAGCCAGCGTTCCGACAGCTCGAGCGTAGGCCAGTCGGTCGGCATCGCACCTTTTTGCACCACGCCGGCGATCGAACGTGTCAGATGCGGCTGCAGCGCCCGCCCGCTGGCGATCCGCGCCGCATAGGTCGCGAGCGCCAAGGGGGTGGTCTGGATATAGCCCTGGCCGATGCCGCAGCTGATCGTGTCGCCGATGTTCCACGCCCTGCCCTGCGTCCGGCTCCAGGCGCGGTTCGGCATCAGGCCCTTACGGGCGCCCGGCAGCTCGATGTCGAGGTCCACCCCAATGCCCAACTGATTGGCCATCGCCGCCACCCGGTCGATGCCGGTGCGGCGGGCGACCTCGTAGAAGAACACGTCGCAACTGTTCTTCAGGCCGCCGCGCATATCGAGCGAGCCGTGGCCGCGCTTGTTCCAGCAATGAAAGCGCGTGTCGCCCACGTCGAGGTGGCCCGGGCAGGTGATGCGGTCGGTGGGTCCCATGACCCTGGACTCCAGCCCCGCCATGGCGACGACCATCTTGAAGGTGCTGCCGGGCGGATACAGCCCCGCCGCCGCCTTATTGATCAGCGGCGCACGCCGGTTGCGGGTCCACTCCACCCATTGCGCCTGGCTGACGCCCGAGTTGAACAGGCTGGGGTCGAAGGACGGGTTGGTGGTCATGGCCAGCACCTCGCCGTTGCGCGCGTCGAGCACCACGGCGGACGCGCTCTCCTCGCCCAGCCGCTGCAGCACCGACTCCTGCAGCCCGCTGTCGATGGTCAGCCCCAAGTCCTGGCCCTGGGTGCCATCCTGCCGGGCGAGCTCGCGGATGACCCGGCCGACCGCGTTCACCTCCATCTGCACGGCGCCGGGATGGCCGCGCAGCCGGGTGTCATGCGCCTTTTCCATGCCGGACCGGCCGATCCGGATGCCCGGCAGCGCCAGTGTCGGGTCGTCCGCGACATCCGCCTCGTTCGGCGGGGCGACGTAGCCGACGACGTGGGCCAGCGCCGGACCGAGTGGATAGAGCCGCGTCGTGCCGACATCGACGACGATCCCCGGCAGGTCGGGGGCGTTCACCTCGATCCGCGCCATGTCCTCCCAGCTCAGGAAATCCCGCAGGGTCACGGGGATGAAGCGGCGACGGTGGCGCAGCTCGCGGTCGATGCGGGCGCGCTCGTGCTCGGCGAGCGGGACGATTTGGGAAAAGGTATCAAGGGTCGCATCGACGTTGTCGGTCCGCTCGGCGGTGAGCAAGGCGCGCCAGTTCAGCCGATTGCCGCCGATGACGACGCCGGACCGGTCCAGGATGCGGCCGCGCGGCGGAGCGATCAGCCGTGCGCTGATGCGGTTGCTGTCGGACAGCGTGGCATAGCGCGCGCCCTCGACGATCTGCACTTGGTATAATTTCGTGCCAAGTGCCGCGAACACGCCGAGCTGCCCCGCACCCAGCAGGAGGGCGCGCCGGGTGAAGATGCTGCTGGATTTGAGTTGCTTGCCGATCCGGCCCATCTCATGCCCGGTCCGGATTGGCCAGGCCGCGATGAGCCCGGGTAAACAGCATGGCGAGCGCCGGGTATAGTCCGGCCGTCAATCCGAACTGCAGCACGGCGGCGCTTCCGGGCAGAAGCCGTACGCTCAGCAGACCAATCATCACCCATTCCAGCGCCGCCGCACCCGCCGCGACGACGATGAACACCAGCCATATCGCAAGGAAACCCCGGCCGGCCAGCACCCGGCGCCAACCGGTGGCCACCCCATGCGTCAAAAGCAGAGTCAGCACCGAGACGCCGGGCGGCGTCAGGCCCAGCAGGTCGGACAGCAAGCCCAGCAGGAATACGGCCGGGGGCGGCATGCTGCTTGGGCGGTGCATAGACCAGAAGAACACGCAGCCGACCGCCACCGCAGGCTGCATCTGCGCCTGGCCCGGCAGGCCCAACGGCGCCGCGGTCAGCAGCAGCAGCAGGGTCGTGCAGGTGGTCGGGAACGACCGGCGGGAGGCGATGTCGAGCTGACGCCAAAGCGTTGGACGGGGCCGGATGCCCGGCGTGCGCTGCAGGCCCATGCCTACCGGCCGCGCCGCTCGGGGGCATGGGCGACGGTTTCCGGCGGCAGCACGCCGTGCAGCCCGTAGTCGAACAGCCGGATGACGTCGAGGCGGTCGAGCCGCGCTGCCAGCTCCACCTCCGGCGCATTGCTGGCGTTGTAACGCACGACGCCGACCGGCAGCCCGGCCGGGAATGCGTTCGCCTCGGCCGAGGTCAGGACCCGTTCGCCCTCGACAGGCATGGCCCCCTCCGGCCAATGCATGAGGCGGGGGCGCGGGCCGTTGGTGCCGACCAGGATGGCCCGTCCGCGGCTGCCCTCCAGCGTCACCGGGACGCGGCTGTTTATGTCGGTCACCAGCAGCACCCGGGCGCTGCGCAGGCCGAGTTCCGTCACCCGGCCGGCCAACCCGCGCTCATCAAGCGCGATCTGGCCTTTGGTCATGCCCTGGTTCCGCCCAAGGGACAGCAGCACGGCGCGGGCATACACGCCGCCAGCGTCGGCGACGACCCGAGCGGTGACGAAGGCGGGCGCGGCGTCGGGAAACCAATGCAGGTTAGACCGCAGCATCGCATTTTCAGCGTCGAGCGCCATGGCAACGGCCTGCCACCGCCGCAACTGCTCGTTCTCGGCGCGCAGGCGGGCATTGTCGGACCGCAGGGAAAGCAGGCCCTTCGCATCAGCCACGCTGGCCTCGACCGCACTCAGCGGCGCAGCCATGACGGCAAAGATCGGCGCCAAGGCGTCCGCCAGCGCCATACGGGCCTGTTCAGCAAGCAGCGCGTCCGCCCTTCCGAGCAGCAGGACGCCGAAGGCCGCCGTGATCAGCAGCGGCAGCGTCAGCCGGGCCAGGGACTGGCGCATGGAAATCGACAGCCGAATCAAACGCCTGTGCCTCCCAACGCCATGGGACGAGTCGAAGGCTTTTAATACATCGTTGTCAAGACATTACGAAGTCGTTTCATCTCCTCAAGCGCGCGTCCGGTGCCGAGCGCCACGCAACTCAAAGGCTGTTCCGCCACCACTACCGAAAGGCCGGTCGCCTCACGCAGGACCTGGTCGAGACGATAGAGCAGCGCGCCACCTCCGGTCAGCACAATTCCTTTGTCCATGATGTCGGCCGCGAGCTCTGGCGGGGTATTCTCCAGCGCGACCTTCACCGCCTCGACGATCGCCGCCACCGGCTCGGCCAGGCTCTCGGCGATCTGGCGCTGGCTCACCAGGATCTCGCGCGGCACGCCGTTCATCAGGTCCCGGCCTTTCACCTCCTGCAACGGACCGTCATCGGCGTCATCGGACGGGATGGCGGCGCCGATGTCGATCTTGATACGCTCGGCCGTGCTCTCGCCGATCAGCAGGTTATGACTGCGACGTATGTAGCTGATGATCGCCTCGTCCATCTTGTCCCCGCCCATGCGGATGCTGCGGGAATACACGATGCCGCCGAGCGAGATCACCGCGACCTCGGTCGTGCCGCCGCCGACATCGACAATCAGGCTGCCGGACGGCTCGGTGACCGGCAGCCCGGCGCCGATCGCCGCCGCCATCGGCTCCTCGATCAGCAGCACCTTGCGGGCGCCGGCGCTTTCGGCGCTCTCCTGGATGGCCCGGCGCTCCACGGCGGTGCTGCCGGACGGCACGCAGACGATGATCAGCGGGCTGGCGAAGCGTCGCCTTCGATGGGCTTTGCGGATGAAATGCTTGATCATCTCCTCCGCCACCTCGAAATCGGCGATGACGCCGTCCCGCAGCGGCCGGATGGTGCTGATGTTGGCTGGCGTGCGGCCGAGCATCTGCTTGGCCTCCTCGCCCACCGCCAGCACCTGCTTCTTGCCGCGCACGTCGGCGATCGCCACCACGCTGGGCTCGTTCAGCACCACGCCGCGACCCTTCATATAAACCAGGGTATTGGCGGTGCCGAGATCGATCGCCATGTCAGCCGACATCATCCCGAGCAGGCGTCCGAACATGGTGTTGGCCCTCGATTGTCGGGGAACGCCAGTGCCCTGTGCAGGTCGGGCGCTGATGGATTACCCGTCGCATCTAACTCCGACAAGGCTTGCCCTCAAAATGTGGTGAACCATAATTGCGACACAGGCCGGCCGCATACTCGCAATCACCTGGCGCGTTAGTCGCTGGGATATCGAAATGGGAGAGTAACATGCATTCTGTAACGAAGGCGACATTTGTGGTAGCATTGGTCCTGAGCGTCGCGGCTTGCGGACGCACACCTGGTACCCGGGCCGTGACGGGCGGCCTGCTCGGGGCTGGCGGCGGCGCGGCGCTGGGTTCCGTCACTGGTGTCGGCGCAGGAACCGGGGCGCTGCTCGGCGGCGGTGCTGGCGCGCTCGGCGGCGCGGTTACGGCGCCCCGTCGCTATTAACCTGATGAGGAGGTTTTTGAATGTCTAAGAAAGTGGCGATAAGCCTGGCGCTGGCAGCAGGGCTAGGCTTGTCGGCCTGCACCAGCCCCTATGACCCTGGCCAGCGTGCGGTCGGCGGTGGTCTGTTGGGCGCAGGCGCAGGCGCTGCGATCGGCAGCCTGGCTGGCGGTGGACGCGGTGCGGCAATCGGCGCGCTGATCGGCGGCGGAACCGGCGCGCTGGGCGGCGCGGCGACCACGCCGAACCGACCGCAGACCTACTATCAGGAGCAGCCATACCAGGAGCAGCCTTACCAACAGGCTCCGCAATACTATCAGCCGCGGCAGCCATACGGCTACTAAGCGATGGCCGGCCTGGGAACGCTCCCCGGCCGGCCTTTCTTAATTAAGCAGATAACGCCACGGGCTCCGTCCGAGCGCGCTTCACCAACAACTTGTTCAGCGCATGGATGTAGGCGCGGGCGGAGGCGACGATCGTGTCCGTGTCCGCGCCTTGCCCATCTACCATCTTGCCGCCCTCCTCAAGCCGCACTGTCGTCTTGGCCTGGGCGTCCGTCCCCTCCGTCACCGCCCCCACCGAGAACAGCACCAGCTTCGCCTCATGCGGAAACAGCGCGCGGATCGCGTTGAACGTGGCGTCAACCGGGCCATCGCCGGTCGCTTGCGCCTGAGACACCGTGCCGTCCACCTCAAGCTCCAGCTCGGCGCTCTGCGGCCCGCGCGAGCCGGCCCGAACGTCTAACGATACGAAGCGCACCCGCTGGTTGTCGCGGCCAACCTCGTCGTCAACCAGGGCCACAATGTCCTCGTCATAAACGATTTTCTTGCGATCGGCTAAATCCTTGAACCGGCGGAACGCGTCATTCAGCTTGTTGTCGCCGAGTTCGGCGTAGCCCATCGCCCGCAGCTTGTCCCGGAACGCGGCGCGGCCGGAGTGCTTGCCCATCACCAGCGTGCTCTTGGTCCAGCCCACGCTCTCTGGCGTCATGATCTCATAGGTCGCAGCGTTCTTCAGCACGCCGTCCTGATGGATGCCGCTCTCATGCGCGAAGGCATTGCGGCCGACAATCGCCTTGTTCGGCTGCACATCGAACCCAGTGATCGTCGATAGCAGCTTCGACACCCGCAGGATGTTCTTGGTCACGACCCCCGTCTGGTATGGCGCGGCGTCTGGGCGGGTGCGGATCGCCATCACCGTCTCCTCCAGCGCCGCATTGCCGGCGCGCTCGCCGATGCCGTTGATGGTGCACTCTACCTGGCGCACCCCGGCGCGTAGCGCGGCCAAGGTGTTGGCGACCGCGAGGCCCAAATCGTTGTGATTGTGGGTCGATAGCACGACGCTGTCCGCGCCGGGCACACGCTCCAGCAACATGCTGAATATGCGGGTCATGTCCTCAGGCACCGCGTAGCCCACGGTGTCCGGTATGTTGATCGTGGTGGCGCCGGCCTTGATGGCGGCCTCGACGCAGCGGCATAGGAAATCAGGATCGGTGCGGCTGCCGTCCTCGGCGGACCACTCGACGTCGTCGGCGTGCTGTCGCGCCAGCGTCACCGAGGCGATCGCCAGTTCCAGCACCGCCTCTGGCTCCATGCGCAGCTTATATTTCATGTGCAGCGGGCTAGTGCTGAGGAACACGTGGATGCGCTTGCGCTCGGCAGGGCGCAGCGCCTCGGCGGCGCGCAGAATATCGGCCTGTCCGGTGCGGGCCAGGCCGCAGATAACGGGCCCGCGAATGTTGCGGGCGATCTCCTGCACGCTCTCGAAGTCGCCGGGTGAGGCGATCGGAAAACCGGCCTCCATGACATCGACGCCCAGATCGGCGAGCGCCTCCGCCATGCGCAGCTTCTCGGCCAAATTCATCGAGAAGCCCGGCGACTGCTCGCCGTCGCGCAAAGTCGTGTCAAAAATGATGACGCGGTCGTCCGGCATGACGCCGAAGCTGGGGTGGTTGATAGCCATGGGCAGGATCCTCGCAATTCGTGCTGACGGGCTCTCAGGGCGTATCCCCTAAGCGGTGCCGGCACAAATCAGCCTGGCGAGGCGCCTAGGGGCGGATAAGTCGAAGGATGAGGGCAAGGCCGAACAGGCGCGCAACTAGGCGAAACGCGGAACGCAGCGCGCAGGCCAGCATCGGCAAGGTCAACAGCATCGGCACGCTCAGAAACTAGCCCGCTCGCTCGGAGTGAGCAAGCGGGCAGCTTGGTTCACATACCAGCGATTCAGATATCGGCGTAGCAATGCGTTTCCGCGGCGCCGCCGGGGTGAGTGACCGCACCCAGATGCGCTGGGCCGACAGTCTGGGCGAATTTCCAGATCGCGCCGCTGTTGTAGTCGGTGCGGCGCGGAGTCCAAACGGCGCGGCGCTCGGCGAGCTCGGCGTCGGACAGCATCACCTCCATCGTGCCGGCCGTCGCGTCCATGCGGATGCGGTCGCCGTTGCGCAGCAGTGCGATCGGGCCGCCCAGCGCCGCCTCCGGCCCGACATGGCCGACGCAGAAGCCGCGGGTCGCACCGGAGAAGCGGCCATCGGTGATCAGCGCCACCTTGTCGCCCATGCCCTGGCCGTAGATGGCGCTGGTGGTGGACAGCATCTCGCGCATGCCGGGTCCGCCCTTCGGCCCCTCGTAGCGCACGACGATCACGTCGCCTGCCTTATAGGCGCGGTCCTGCACGGCCTGAAACGCTTCCTCCTCGCTATCGAAACACAGCGCAGTGCCTTCGAATTGCAGCTTTTCCATCCCGGCCACCTTCACGATGGCCCCCTCGGGCGCCAGGTTGCCGCGCAGGCCGACGACGCCGCCGGTTGGGGAGATCGGGCGCGATACCGGGTAGATCACGTCCTGGTCGGTTGGGAATTCGACGCCGGCCAGGTTCTCCGCCAGGGTCTTGCCGCTCACGGTGATGCAGTCGCCGTGCAGCAGGCCGCCATCCATTAGCGCCTTGAGCACGACTGGGACGCCGCCGACCCGGTGCACGTCCAGTGCCACGTATTTGCCGCCGGGCTTCAGGTCGGCGATATAAGGGGTGCGGCGCATGATGTTGACCACATCGTCCATCGTGAAGCGAATTCCCGCCTCGTGCGCCATCGCCGGCAGATGCAGCCCGGCGTTGGTCGAGCCGCCGGTGGCCGCAACCACTACCGCGGCATTCTCCAATGCCTTCAACGTCACGATATCCCGTGGCCGCAGCCCGCTCTCGATCAGCTTTACCACGGCGCGGCCGGACTCCACAGCCCAGCGGTCGCGATCCTCGTACGGCGCCGGCGATCCGGCCGAGCCTGGCAAGGCGAGCCCGATCGCCTCGCTCACCATCGCCATGGTGTTCGCAGTGAATTGCCCGCCGCATGCGCCGGCGGAGGGGCAGGCGACGCATTCCAACTCATGCAGGTCGGCGTCGGACATGTTGCCCGCGGCGTGCTGACCGACCGCCTCGAATACATCGACGACCGTAACGTCGCGGCCCTTGAAGCTGCCGGGCAGGATCGAACCGCCATACATGAACACGCTCGGCACGTTCAGCCGCAGCATCGCCATCATCATGCCGGGCAGCGACTTGTCGCAGCCGGCCAGGCCAACCAGAGCGTCGTAGCAATGCCCGCGCATCGTCAGCTCGACGCTGTCGGCGATGACGTCGCGCGACACCAACGAGGATTTCATGCCCTGGTGGCCCATGGCGATGCCGTCGGTGACGGTGATGGTGGTGAACTCACGCGGCGTGGCGCCGGCCTCTGACACACCACGCTTCACCGACTGCGCCTGGCGGCTGAGCGAGATGTTGCAGGGCGCGGCCTCGTTCCAACAGGTGGCGACGCCGACGAAGGGCTGGTTGATCTCGTCCTCAGTCAGCCCCATCGCGTAATAATAGCTGCGATGCGGCGCGCGGTCCGGCCCTTCGGTAACGTGGCGCGACGGCAGGCGGGACTTGTCCCAGCGCTTCTTGAGCATGTTCTTCTCCGTAATTCGCTATGCATCGATGCGGGCCATGGCAGCCTCAATCCGCGCCGCGTCGTGCTGGAAGGCGGCCAGGCGATCGCGGTTCTCCTCGACCACCTCCGGCCGCGCCTTCGCCACGAACTCGGCATTATCCAGTTTCCGCAATACCTTATCCGCCTCGGCCAGCGCCTTGGAACGCTCCTTGACCAGCCGAGCACGCTCCGCGGCGAGGTCAATGACGCCGGCCAGCGGCAGCACCACGGTCGCCTCGTCTACCACGATCTGCGCGCTGCCGGGCGGCAACGGGCCGTCAAGCGACGAGAGCTCCGAGGCGCGCGCCATGCGATGGATGCTTTCCGACCAGCGTCCCGCACGCGCCAGGGTCTCCGGCCTGGCGTCGCGCAGCAGAATTGGCGTGAGCGTCGAGGGCGCGATGTTCATCTCCGACCGCACTGTGCGGACCTCGCCGATCAGCCGCACCACCCAGTCGAGCTCGTCGCGCGCCGATCCGGGATCGGCCACCGGGCCCGGCAGCGGCCAGGGCGCGCGGATCAGGCTATACGGTGCACCGTAACCCATCTCGTCCCACAAATGCTCGGTCACGAACGGCATGGCTGGATGGAGCAGGCGGAGGATGATCCCCAGCACATGCGCGGCGGTGGCGCGCAGCTCGGCCGCCTCCGGACCATCGGGACCGTTCAGCATCGGCTTGGCAAATTCGAGGAACCAGTCGCAGAAGGTGCCCCAGGTGAATCGGTAGGCGGCGGCGGCATAGTCGTTGAAGCGGTAAGCCTCTAATGCAGCGTCGGCCTCGGTGACCGCCTGATTGGCGGCGTCCAGCAGCCAGCGGCACAGCGGCAGCCTCGCGGTGGCCGGATTAAAGCCTGGGACGGGCACGACGCCGTTTATCTCGCAGAACCGGGCGGCGTTCCACAGCTTGGTGACAAACCGCCGCGAAGTCTCGACTGTGGCTACGCCCAATTTTATGTCACGGCCCGGCCCGGTCAGCGAACACACCGAGAAACGCAGCGCATCCGTGCCATAGGTCGCGGTCAGGTCGAGCGGGTCGATGACGTTGCCTTTCGACTTAGACATCTTCTGGCCACGCTCGTCGCGCACGAGCCCGTGAATATAGACGGTGCGGAACGGCACCTGTTGTTTGAAATGCAAGCCCATCATCATCATCCGGGCGACCCAAAAAAAGATGATGTCGTGGCCAGTGACCAGTACGTCGCCGGGGTAGTAGCGCGCAAGCTCCGGCGTCTCTGTCGGCCAGCCGAGCGTCGAGAACGGCCATAATGCCGAGCTGAACCAGGTGTCGAGGACGTCCGGGTCGCGCTCCAATGGCTCATTATGGCCGTAATGCGCGCGGGCGGCGGCTTCGGCTTCGGCTTCGGTCCGTTCGACGAACACCTGGCCGTCGGGGCCGAACCAGGCAGGGATGCGGTGACCCCACCAAAGCTGGCGGCTGATGCACCAGGGCTGGATGTCGCGCATCCAGGCGAAAAAGGTATTTTCCCATTGCCGGGGCACGAACACGGTTTCGCCCTGCTCGACCGCGTCGATGGCAGGGCGGGCGAGCTCGGCGGCGTTGCAATACCATTGCGTCGTCCGCAGCGGTTCGATCGGCACGCCGGAGCGGTCGCCGTGCGGCACTTGGTGGGTATGCGGCTCGATGCGGTCCAGCAGCTCAAGCCGCTCCAGCTCGGCCACGATGGCAGCGCGCGCCGCCATGCGGTCCTGACCTTCAAGGCTCCGCACGAAATCCGCGTCGGCCGACAATTCGAGTTCCGCCAGCATAACCCGGCCCTCACGGTCCAGCACCGACGGCATCGGCAGCGCATGACGCTGACCCACGGCGAAGTCGTTGAAATCATGCGCCGGCGTGATCTTCACCGCCCCGGTGCCCTTCTCGGGATCGGAATAGGCGTCGGCCACGATCGGGATGCGGCGGCCGGTCAGCGGTAGGATCACGTGGCGGCCGACCAGGTCGCGGTAACGCTCGTCATCCGGATGCACGGCGACCGCGGTGTCGCCCAGCATGGTCTCCGGCCGAGTGGTAGCGACGACGATGACCCGGTCCGTGCCCTCGCCCCCGTCTTCGCTCTCAATCGGGTAGCGGATGTGCCACAGGCTGCCGCGCACCTCTCGCGCTTCAACTTCGAGGTCCGAGATCGCCGATTGGAACTTTGGATCCCAGTTGACCAGGCGGCGGTCGCGATAGATCAGGCCTTCGCGGTGCAGCGTCACGAACACCTCCCGCACCGCTTCGGACAAGCCGTCGTCCATGGTAAAGCGCTCGCGTGCCCAGTCGAGCGAGGCACCGAGGCGGCGGAGCTGGTCGGTGATGGCGCCGCCGGAGGACGCCTTCCACTCCCAGACGCGCTCAACGAACGCCTCGCGGCCGATCTCCTGACGGCTTTGGGTGCTGGCCTGCGCGAGTAGGCGTTCTACGACCATCTGTGTCGCGATCCCGGCGTGGTCGGTGCCAGGCTGCCAAAGCGCGTCGCGGCCCTGCATGCGGCGCCAACGGATCAGCGCGTCCTGCAAGGTCATCGTCAGCGCATGGCCCATATGCAGGCTGCCGGTGACGTTGGGTGGCGGGATCATGATCGTGTAAGGCAAGGCGGTCGCGGCGGGGTCGGCATGAAACGCGCCGGTGGCTTCCCAGCCCGCATAGAGGGCTGTCTCGACATCGACGGGAACGAAGGTCTTGCTCAGCATGACCGAGGTTCTAACCCGGCGCCACCGCGCCGGGAAGCGGACACTGTATTCCGAAATCGAGTATCAGGGGGCCATGCGGCCGACGACGCGTTCGATCTCGGCCCGCACTAGGCGCTCGACCAAGGACGGCAGATGCGTATCAAGCCATTCTTTCAGCAACGGGCGGATTTCGATCCGCACCAAGTCCTCGATGGTCGGCCCGCCGCGCTGGACGGCGGTACTGCGCTCAGACGCCAAGGTCCGCATCAGCGAGTTCGACCGAAGCTCCGGCGGCGGCAGCGGCTTCGGGGGCCACAAGTGACGGGTTAATCGAGCGATCTGGCGCCACCGGCGCTGGCGGCTGCGCGGCAGGCAAACGGGGTGTGGATAGCTCAGGATCAGGCAAAACAGGTGTCTCCAGGGTCGCTGACCGCTCCGGGGCGGGTTTTGGCGGCACGTCGCGCTGCGGAATGTCGCGTTGCGGTTCTGGTACCATCATTGAGGAGTCGAGCACCAGCACGGCGTTATTGAGAGCGTCGGTGGGTTCGCTGGGCTCAGGCGCTGATTTCGGCGCCTCGTCCTCGTTCAGGATGCGGCGGATAGAAGCCAGGATGTCCTCCATCGACGGGTCGGTGGCCGGGTCAAGCGGCTGATGCGGCTGCGTCGCGGGTATTGGCTGCAGCGGGGTCATGGGCCCGGGTGGAGGTGTCGCCATCGCCTATCTCCCCGGCTGGCCGGTGGCGTAGTCGCCGGTGCCGAACAGCCGCTGCCGGACTGCATTGTAATAGGCGGTCTCGTCATACAGCGGCACATTCAGGTTCAGGTCCCGCGCCGTCAGCCGGCCGATGGCGGACGCGACTGCGTAAGACGCCGTAACCAGGTTTGACAAATTCTGCACCAGGGTCACGCGGGAGTTCAGCAATGCCTGCTCGGCGTTCAGCACGTCGAGCGTCGTGCGGCTGCCGACGATCGCCTCGCGCTGCACGCCTTCCAGCGCGATCTGGTTGGCGCGGATCGCCGCGCGCGTGCTGTCAATGGTCGAGCGCGCCGCCGTCAGCGTCTCCCAGGACTGGGCTGCCGACTGGATAGCCTGCCGGCGGATATCCTCCACGGTCTTGCGATTTTGCTGCTCGGTCTGGCGAGCCTGACGGACACGGGAATACTCGGCGCCACCCTGATAGAGAGGTATAGAAACGTTGAGGATCGCCTGCGCGGCGACGGTCTCCTGACCAACTGTCTGCTGACCATTGGTGTAGCCGCCAGACGCCTGCACGCTGACCTGCGGCATCAATTGGCTGAACGCCAGATCGACGGCGTCGCGTGCGGCAGCGGCATCGAACAGGGCGGCGATGACGCTCGGGTTATTTTGCGAGGCAAGTTGGACGGCCTCGGCCTGATTTTTGACCGGCAGCTTGATCGGCTGCGGTTCGATGAGCTGGTCCGGCATCTCGCCGACGAAACGGCGATAGGTGGACCGCGCCGTCTGCAGGTTGCCCTCGCTGGTCTGCCGCGTCGCCCGGGCGCCGGCCAGCGCTGCCTCAGCCTGGGCCACGTCGGTGCGGGTGATCTCGCCTACGCGGAACCGGTCGTTGGTCGCTTGCAGCTGTCGGGCTAGCACTTGCTCGTTATTAATATTGAGCTGCAGCAATTGCTGGGTCTGGATCACGTTGACGTAGGCGTTGATCGAATCGGTGAAGACCTGCTGCTCGGTCGCGATGAGCCGGCCGCGCTGCGCGAAAACCCGGTTGTCAGCCTGGTTGGTGCTGGCGCGGGTCGCGCCGCCCCGATAGAGCGGCTGCGTGATGGTCGGGAGGCCCGTGTAGATCGGGCGGTTCAGCCGGCTCGTAACCGGGCTACGGCCACTGAAGCTCGACGTCAGCTCGCCAAAGCCATAGCCCGCCGTACCGGCGACGATCACCGTCGGCCGCCAGCCCGCCAGCGCCTGCGGCACGCCTTCATCCGTCGCACGGAGCTGCGCGCGGGAGGTCTGCAGGGTCGGGTTGTTCGAGTACGCCGCAGACAACGCGTCCTGCAGCGTGCGCGGCTGGGCCATCGCAGCGCCATGGGTGAGGGCTGACGCAAGGGCGACACTGCCCATCACGCATAGTTTCGGAAGGCGCATGCGTGAAGCTCCTGCATTGTCCGGGGCACTGGGCCTCAAGACGAGTGTGCCATAGGCGCCCTACCGACGCCAACACCGTGCGTTGGTGGGGGCTTCAATAAGACACCTCGCAACAATCGGCACTAACGTCAGAATTGAAAGGCCGGGGCCGGCAGCAACGGCGGCAGAAGCGGCGTCGCGCAGTCAAACACCGGCTGGGCCCGCAGCACGGGGTTGGGCGCATCGTGCTGGCCCGGCTCCGCCAGCACCCCTTGCCCGCCCGACGCTGCATTGCCCGGCGTCAGCACCGTGACGAGGCGGCCACCTTGCGGATTGAGCTGCAATGCAATGGCCGGCGGGATCGCGCGGACTGCCCCCTCGATCAGAATAACGTCCCACGGTGCGCCGGACGCCTGCCCCGCCGCGAGCGGGCCGGATACCAATTCCGCGCCGGGCGCAAACTCCGGCAGGGTGCGACGGGCGATGACCAGCAATGCCTCATCTTCCTCCAACGCCGTGACCTGACCGCCACAGGCCGCCAGCAACGCCGCGCCATAGCCGGAGCCGGCGCCGATCACCAGCACGCGCTCGCCGTCGCGCACTCGGGCGAGCTGCACCAGGCGGGCAATCACCATCGGCTCCATCAGCGCGCGGCCGCGGTCGAGCGGCACGTCCTCGTCCGCATAGGCCAGGCTCGCCAAGTGCGTCGGCACGAAACGCTCACGTGGGATGGCGCGCATGGCGCGG
Source organism: uncultured Alphaproteobacteria bacterium (assembly GCA_963850595.1). GTDB lineage: Bacteria > Pseudomonadota > Alphaproteobacteria > Acetobacterales > Acetobacteraceae > CAHJXG01. Next base: position 1,948,315 of record CAWKLS010000002.1, read on the forward strand.
ATGACGCGGGGGTCGATGACCTTGTTCGGACGGACCTGGCCGTCAACCATGTGGTCACGCGCCGAGGCATAGTCGGTCAGGCTGGAGGAAGACGGCTGATCCATAGGGGCCCGTGCTGCAATGCGCCGGTGTTATAGGTGGCCGGCCCGCCAAGCGCAAAGCGCCGCGCTTGACCGCATGGGGCGTGTGCCCGATATAGCCAAGCTTGCTGGTCGGATGGTGGTCGCAGCCTTGGGGTCCGGTGGCAGAGTGGTGATGCAGAGGACTGCAAATCCTCGAATGCCGGTTCGATTCCGGCCCGGACCTTTCAGACTGATACATTACTTAACCTTTGCAGTAGGTTAGGGACTAAGCTGGCAACCCGTGGGGACGGGTTGCCAGCCCTTGTTCACGCTTTGGCGGTTCCTTTCCCTGGAATGGATGCCATAGCGGCCACGGCGAGCCGTTCCTGATCGGCGGCCCGCGTGTAGCGTTCGACTTCCCGGAGCGTCCGATGCCCGGTGATCGAAGCGATCTGATGCGCTGTGCAATTCGCCTCGGCCAAGCGCCGGGCTGCTGCCTTCCGCAGCCCGTGGGCCGTGCAGCCCTGCCCCAGCTTTGCCCAGCGGGCGCGTTCCGAGAACCATTGCGAGAACCCGGCATCCGAGAAAGGCTTGCCCTCTTGGGTCAGCAGCAAGGCAAGCTGCCCGGCGAGCACTTGGTCAATCTCGGCCTGTAGCGCCGCGTGGATCGGGATTGCCAGGCGGGTGCCCGTCTTGCGCTGGGTCAGGGTCAGAACCCCGCCCTGGATGTGCTGACGGCCCATGCGGGACACGTCGCCGGGGCGCTGCCCGGTGTAGAGCAGCAGGGCCATAGCCAGGCGTTCACGGCTCCCGCTCGGCCAATGCGCCTCGAATTTCTCGATGTCAGCTTCGGACCATTGGCGGAATCCATCGGAGGTGTAGCGCACGCGCCGCACTCCAAGAGTTGGGTCGGTCGCCAGCATCCCGCGATCAATGCCGAACCGCACAAGGATGCGCAGAATCTTGAGCAGCGCGTTGGCGGCGGCGGGCGTCTCGGCCTTGAGGTCCATAAGCTTCTGCACATGCTTGCGCTCAAGCCCGCCCATGGGCTTGTCGCCATGCTCAGCCCGGAACCGCTCGATCACGTTGCGATAGGTCGCCTGTGTCACCTTGGCGAGCTGGGCGAAGTCGCTGCTGCCGTAGTAGGCCACCGCCAGCGCGTTGACGCTTCCGGCCTTAGCACGGTCGCCGCCAATCGGCACGCGCTTGCCGGCCAACGCAGCAGCGTATGCCGTCATGAACTCGGCTGATCCCGGCAGGCCCGGCAGCGAAACGCGCGGGAAGCCAGGTCGCCGGAAGTAGTGGCGCACATGCCCGTGCCGGTCTTTGAAGCGATGCACGTAGGCCAGTTGCAGCTTTGTCATGGGCTACTTCTCCCCGCCTTCAAGCGTTGCCGCACGCGGTCCCCATCCCTCCGCGATCCGGATTTCATCCGGCGTTAGCACGCCCGATGCCACCGCGATTTGCCATGCGGCCCACCGCTCGGTGAACGAGCCGCGCATCAGGCCGGACAGGTCAATTTCAATGCTGAACGGCGACGATGGCCCGAACACTGACCGCGCAAACTCGGCCTCGATCTTGCGGCACCACGGCGCAAGTGTGAGCGTCGCAAACCACTTCGATGCGGTTTCGGAATTAGTAAAAGTGTTAAATTGGTATGCCTGAATGATGGGTGGCGGCACCCCATACAGGCGGCAGATTTCCTCGACTGAGAAGACGCGCGATGCCAGGGCTTCGGCATCTTCCGGCGATACTGACATTGCTGTGTAGGTGAGCCCTTCCTGCACCACCATCATGCGCCGGGCATTGTTCGTGCCGGCGTAGCGCTCATCAACCGCTTGGCGCAGGTTCTCAAACGCATTGTGCGAGAGTTGGCCGGGATGGCTCAGTATGCCCGATGGGGTCGCGCCATTGCGCCAGGTCGCGCTAGACCACTCTTGCAGGCTCAAGGCGTTGCCCAGCACTTCCGGCGCGCGGGACAGCCGGGACCGGCCAATCAACCCGTTTCCGAAGGTCGGCCCGTTGTCCGTCCGGTCCTTGAGCCAGAACAATTCATCAGCCCGGTAGCGCCGCACGGCCCCGTGCCCATCGTTGAAGTCCACCACCAGCCGGCCCGATGGCGCGATCAGCGGCGAACAGGCAGGCCATGCCAGGGGTCGCAGCGCCACCGGACGCCCAGCTCCGTCATAGTCCACGGCACTGACCGCATTGCCATGAAGCAGCACTTGCGCCAGCGTCCATTCGGCCCAATCCGGCCAGGTTTGCCCCTCATTGGGCGCGCGGATAAGCCGACACACCGGATGATTGCGAACCTCCGTGCGGTCGGCCTCGATGCCCTGATACACACGCGCCGGTAGGCTCGCGATGGCGCTGGCGACGGCGTTGACGCACGCGGTCACAGTCGCCAGGTTTTCGGCTGTGACGGGGTCCACGCGCGCCCCGGAGCTGGTGGCGAAGCCGTATCCCGCGCCCAGCGCCGCCACCTGGAAGCCGTCGCTGTATCGGCTGGCGCTGCGTGTCTCAGTCGATCGCAGGGCGTCCACCAGGCGGCTAAGGATGCCCATGCTACGACACTCCCATCAGTGTCAGCAGCCGCAGCCGGCGGGCCGCTTCGTGGTGCCCCATGGCCCGTGCCCGTGCCGACACGCTGGTTTGCGCGTAGGCCGGAAACGCCTGGACGACGCTCACCTCCAGCAGCTCGACTGCGAGCAGCTCGCGCGTGTTCATGTCCGGCCAGTTCTCGGCAGTGGTCCGGAAGCCAAAGCTCATGCCGCCCAGGTCGCCCCGCTGCGCCAGTTCCAGCATGTCGCGGCCCGTGCTGGTATCGGGCAGGTCCAGAGAGAACGCCAAGCCCTCGCTATTTTCCGACAGCCGCAGTGTGCCGCTGGACTGCCGCGCCAGCAGCCGGGCGGGGTCATGGTCCGCCAGGGCGATCACGTCGCGCCCCGGCGTCGCCAGCGATGCCCGGAAGGCCCCGGCCCGGATCGACTCCGAGAAGCCGCCGATCTGCGCCGGAACGCCGAACCGGGCGGCGTAGCCCTCCAGCCGCCGCCCAGCGGCCCGGAACTCCGCAGCCGTCCTAGTCTCCAAGCCGTTCGGGCCGCTTGTGCCCATCACACGCCCACGTCATCGGCGAAGGCGAACGCCTCCGGGTGGCGCACGGCAACGTCCACGTCCGCAATGATACGTATTTGCACCGAACCCTTGCGGTAAACGCTGTCAGCCCAAGGATTGCTCGTGAGGTCCAACGCATCCCATACGCCAATTAAAAGATTCGAGAACGATCCGAAAATGAGCGTCGAGGTCGCGGGCTGCGCGTTCGCCCCCGTGGTGGCTGGCCTCACGGGGAGGATGTTCGTCGCTGCAAAGGGACTGCCGGCCAAGCTGTCCAGGCTGTCCATGATGAACTGCGAGGCGACGCCCGGCGCGCTCAAGGTCTGCATCGCCTTAGCCCGAAACTTCGGCGTGCTCACGAAACCCGGTGAACTCAGCGGCACGTTCAAGCTGTCCGGTGTGCTCGCCAGCGTCAGGACATTCTGCCATGACAAAGTGCCGCCAAATGGCACTTTCGTTACGCCCAGTGTATTGACGATCCCGCGCGGCTGAATGCCGTCGCCGGTCCCGGCCAGGCCCGCCCGGTCAATCTCGACGGCTAGCGCCCGCATGAGGTCCGAACGCAGCAAAGCATCAATGTCCGGCGTCGCGTTCAACAGCATGTTGCGGCTGTATTCCGTGATCGCGCCGACATGCTTGACCTGCAACGGCACGCTATCGAAAGCAATGCTGGTATCCGGGATTGGCGCATTCTCTGCAAACCAGCCAACTGAGGTGCCCTGCGTGGTGCGCGGGATCGAGAGATTGCCGGTCAGTCCGGTCAAATACGTTGTGCCCAGCCGCGCCAGAACCGTTGCGCTCCGCAGCGCGTCAATCAACAGGTCGCCGCGCGTGATGGTCGGGATCAAAGGCGCACCCGTGGCCGGCGTGCCCTGTGCCCCGCTGGTGAGTGCGTCGCGACGCTCGGCACCCCGGCTCAGAGACCGCATCGACACGAACAGCCCATTCGGGTTGCGCCCGCGCTGCCGCGCAATCTCTGCGCTCGCCTCACGCGCCATCGAAGCGCCGCGCGTCTGTTCGCCCAGCGTCGCCGCGACCACGTCGCTGATGCGAATTTCGGCCGCGAAGTCATCGAACCGCCGATCACTGCCAACTGGCGTGCCGCCCCGCGCGTCCAAATCATTCAGCAGCACGGCCCGGCGTTCCTGCTGCTCAAGCGTGCCCAGCTCGCCCTCAAGCGCCGCCCATCGGGTTTGCGACTCATCGCCCAACACCCCGTTCTCTGCCCCGGTGTGCAGCGTCCGCAGTTCGGCCTTGATCGCATCCCGACGCTGTAGAATGTCCCGCAAAACCATTTTTCAGTTATCCCGCTCAAGCGCCGTCGCGAGCGGCATTGCAGCGATGATTTCAACGGTCTCCGGGTCGATGCCCGTGGCAAATTCGTAAGTCTCTGCCGCCAGATCAACCAAGCTCTTATAAGCGGCCTTGTCCCGTATCCGCACACGGAACGGGGCGTCTGCCTGCGGCATCAACACCCGCAGCCGATCCGGCAGGACAGCCAATGCCAGGCCGTTCACGACAAGCCAGCCGTAGTTGACCGAAAACCGGGCGAGCACGGCCATGCTCGCTGACTGGACGGGCACGTTGAACGGCTCAAAGCGGCTGATCGTGAAACGGTCGGTGCTGCTCATGCTGCGTCCTGCGCCCGCATCCGCGCGACCTGGCCCAGCATGTCAAAAAATAGGAGGTCGGCAGGCACAAACGATTTATCTGCCATCGCGAACCCGCGCGCCCGCAGCGCCGCGTCAACCGCATCACTGTCCACCAGCTCGCTTGTGATCCAGGCGGACGCCGGCAAACGATCTTGATAGCCGGCAACCAGAAAGCGATGCTGATCCGGGTCCGCATCCATCGCATTGCGGGCGACATGCACGGCCAGCGCGGGATCAAGATGCTGCCGGGCCAGCCAGAACAGCACCAACAGCCCAACCGCCACGCGGGCGGGCACGGCGTCCGGGTCGGCTGCGAACGGCGCGCGGCACAGCGCCGGGATATCGCGCGGATGCATACACAGCACGCGGCACAGCTCGGCGCGCGATAGCAGGGCATCGACCGTCGGTAGCGGCAGGGGTTGCACACGCTGGTTCACGTCAGTCCGCCATGACGCGGGCGGGTCGTCTGAACGCCTCGAACGGAATTGCCTCAGACACGCGGACCAGCGGGCGGCCGGCTGCGGCCAGGATGTGCGCGCCCAGCGCCAGCGTGTCTAAGACGACTAGCGGCCCCACGATGCGCGCCGGGTCGCGGCCATCCAACATGTCGGCATTTATCGCGTCGAAAAAGCCGCCGGTCAGGTCCGTGAAGATCACGAACAACCGGGGCATCTGCATTGAGCTATTCTCGGAACCGATGGGCGAATGCTGCCGCAGCACGTCCGCCGCCAGCGCAACCGGGTCCGCGCCGATCAGGTCAGGATGCGCCGCAAAAGCCGCCTCATGCTGCAAAGCGCGGCGCGCAACCTCGCTGGCCGCCCATGGCGCAATATTGGTCATGCCGGCTTCCAGGCCACGAGCATTCAGGCTCTTGGCGACCATCATCAGCGCCAGGTCAAAAACGGTGTGCTTCGCGTGCCCGGCATGGTGCCGAAGCGTGCCCCGCACGCGGTAATTGCGCTGCATCGCCACCGATAGACCGCTGATCTGCTCGGCCTCTGCCGGCGAAAACCCCTCAAGGTCGAAATCAACAGCCATAGCTTGCACCCGCATTGATCGGTGCGGTTCTACGCCCTATGTTCCCGAAACGCAAGCACAAACAAGGAACGCGGTGGCGGCTGGTTGGCATTACCTTAATTAACTAAATTATCAACATTGAATTAATAGAGTTTAATTGGGGTTTAATAGAATGAATACACGCGCCCAACGGGCAACGGAGCTTTCCAGCGTCGCCGCCGATCTGGCGTGGCTCATGGGCGAGGCGAGCGAAATGCCAGCCTCGGCCATGGCGCGGGGATGGCAGCAGGACGCGCCGGACGGGCTGCGGTCACTGACTTGGATTGAACCTGGCGGGCAGGCTGTCCGTGTCGATCTATGGGCAGGCGGAAAAAAGGTTCTCTCGACGCGCCTGGAAGCGGGCGGCACCGCCATGGAGGTCATCACCTACAAGCGCGGGGATTGGGAACAAAAGTTGATCGGCCTAGTCAGCTTTATTGACGCGGGCTTGCGGGAAATCATGTCGCCGGCTGCTTGGGGCGTCACGGTCCACTAAGCCGGGTTCACGACTGATACGGGATCAACGCTCCCCAGCTTCGGGGTCTTGCCAAAATCGGGGCCGAACTACAGAACGGCATAATGGCAGTCCAACAGAGAAGTAGCCGCACTATGATGAGAGTTGCCCTAACTGCCACACTCCTCCTGTTACTCACACCTCCGGCACTTACTCGAACACTCCAGAGAGTGCTTATAGTTAGTGGAACTTGCACGCGCTTTGAGTTCGATGGGCATAATCAAACGCAGTTTTGTCAGGATAACATTAGTGTAAACTTGTTTGATGATGGGCGGACGAGTTTCACCTTTTTGTTGAAGCGGATAGGTTCACCAGACGTCATCAATACGTTTACGGGACAGGCAAACCAAGCGACTACGGATCGACAAGGAGTTTCAGCCGAACCCATCGACGGGTTTATCTACACCTTCGGCCAGGATGCGCCAAAGAACGTGAAAGCAGCTGGGCTTTGCAAATTCGGGAACCTATACAAGCCAAGGTCCTTCGTAGAGTGCGCAGTGGAAATGGGCGATAAACGGTTCAACGTGCGCTTTGAGAGCAACGCCTCCGCGCCAGTGACCATTAATCCGAGGTAGGTGGAGAGGTGCGCTGCTCCGAATTTTCCTTCACGCGCCTGCATGACCCCTCAAAGACCCACGCGCCACTCCCCCCCTGGCGCTTGCAACTTGGAATATCATTGCAAAATCGACACATCCTCTTTAAGCCGCTGCATCATGCGATTTCTGTTGCTCCTAACCGTTCTGATCGTTGGATTGATGGGTGACAAGGCGGCTATAGCTTATCCATCTTGCGTGGGCTGGCATCCTTTATACGTTTGTCCGCCGGGATCAAGACAGGTCCGGTTTGAGGAATACAGTGGCAATTCTTTTTGCCATACCGATGGCTACCCCGACGTGCAACTAAACAGCATAACTATTGAACCACCGCCCGATTTGCCGGTGGGCTACATGCTTTTGCGGGTTGCTGGGGGCTGGCAAGTAGGAGCAACTGGGACCAAAATTGATCCTGTTCCTTCCACGAATTCTGAAAAGTTTCTTAGGAGGACGGGAGCTATTCCGCCTAAATAGCGTATGCAGGTGCGGGCGGGCCAGCCCACTGCAATGCGTTACGTGACGGATTGAAGCCCTCAGTTCGTCGGCTCGCCTAGCAGCTCAGCCCAGTTGCGTTCGCTCTCGCTCAGCTCCCGCTTGGCCTTGGCGTTCTTCCCCATTGCCAGCAGCGCCTTTGCAGCCTGGACGCGCGCCGTCTCGCCCCCGCCGGTCTCCGCGACACTCAGCAGCACCGCGACCATGCGCGCCGCATGGGCATGGGCCATCTCAGCCGCCGTCGCGCCGGTTGCCGACACCCGCGCCAGCTCGGCCGCGTTGGGTGGCGTTGCGGGAGAGTTGGGCTTGCGGCCAGCTCCGGCACGCTTGCCGCCGTTGGCCTTGCGAGGGGGATTGTTGGCGATCATGGAGCTTCCTTTGTAGCCCTACAAAGGTAAGGCGTCTCGAAACCGATTGCGATTGTTTTTGCTCTCGAATCTACGGGTGCGGATGAGTGCGGTTCAGAGGGCGCGCTCAGCCCTGAGAGGTTTACCCTTTCCCCTGCCCAGCCGGATTGGCAGTGCCGCAGTGCCGCACAGTGCCGCATTTTCATACTGTGCGGCCTCGGGCGGAACATATTATCATCCCGCAATATGTTCCGCCCCATGGACCTAGAAGGAGAGTGCGGCACTGTGCGGCACTGCGGCACTCACTGCTTCATGCCGGGCACATACCAACGAACGCCATTCGACCGGGCCAAACGCCAGCCAACCCGGTCTAAAGCGGCGCCTATCCGCCGCTGATCGGCAGTGCCGAGCCTGGCCTTCTCAAAGCCTAAGCCATGCACTGCGACTTCCATCACCGTCACCCGGTTCTTGCCGTCGAGATAGGTAGCAACCGCCTGTTCCCAGGCGTCCGCCTCATACCGGGCATCTTGCTGCGGCCTGATGTGCTGGGTCTCGAAGTCAGCATCAGGCCACCACCGCTCGCCTGCCTTGAACAGCGTAACCGCCTCTGCGAAAAGTTGATCCCGGTCGCTCGCCAGCGTGTCGGTGTCGATCCGGCCCACCTTGACCGGCCAGAACCGCCGCCCCCCGGTCTCATCGCGAAGGTACGTGTCCTTGTTCGTGGTGCCGATGAAAACGCATTGGCGCGGCTCGATCACTTCTTTGCGCCCGTATTTGGGCAAGAAGCGTTCTTCGTTGCGTGTGATGAACGCCTTGAGGTCGGCTGTCTCGGCCTTGCCCATTGCTGCCATCTCGGCAATTTCGATCAGCCACTTGCCCCTGATATGCTGGCTTACCCGCACGCCGTCGCCCCGGAGGTCCGGCAACTGATCGGAGAAGTAGTGCCCAGCCAGGATGCCGCACGCCGTCGATTTCCTGGCACCCTGCGGCCCTTCCAACACAAGCATGTGATCGCTTTTGCAGCCGGGCTTGAGCACGCGGACCACCATCGCGACCAAGAACATGCGCCCAACAGTCCGGTGATACTCGGCCAGCCCTTCGCCTTCTGCGCCAAGGTAGTAGGCAAGCCAGCGGTCCACCCGTGGCGTCCCATCCCACCGCAGCCTGTTCAGGTAGTCCTGCACCGGATGGTAAGCCCGTTCGCTGGCGCGTAGCTCCACCGCCTGATGCGTCGTGTCCTTGGACAGACTGACAAGCCCTGCCTTCTGCAACCACTCCTGAACAGCGGTCACGTCCGCATCCCGCACGGGCCGGGCATCATCGAAACGCCCCGCCGAACTCGGGCACGGGTCGCGCCAGCATGTCAGCCCGCGCCATCTCATCCCGGCTGAACAGGTCGCGCAGCTCGCCCGCTTTCCGCAGTGCATGGGCAGCATTCGCCAAGTTCGACGCGGGCCGTCCATGCTCATTCAACATCCAGTCATCGCGCCACGCTCCCGCTTGGGCTTTATCCCAAATGCGGCGCAGCTCGCGGCCCCCTGCGACCTTGCCCTTCTCCTCAACCCATGCGGCGGTTTCGGGATCTAGGCTCAGGGCCTCAACCATCTTGTCAAAGCTCAGGCCATCGCGCCGGGCTTGGTGGACCTTGCCGAACGCCACGGCAGACCGGGACTGATCCTTGCCCGTCCGCTTCGCAGAAGTCTTGCTCTGCCGCTCAATCGCAGCGTCCGCTTCGGTGTCGTTGCTGGGTGATACCGCCTGCTTGCACAATGCTGGGCCTGCAACCGTCAGCAGCCAGCGCAGCACGTCGCACGACACGGGCCGCAACTCGGTGGGCGTCCCGGCTAGGTGCTGCCCAGTTAATGCGAAGTAGCGCCCGCCGAGGTACACCTCGATCCCCGGCGGGTGCTTTTTTCCAGGCTGTTTGAACGCCTTGCCTCCCTCAGTGGCCAGGAGGTCCCCCAGGTCCGCCCGGTTCGCCGCCTCGGTCACAAAGAACACCTTTGCGCCCGTGCCAGATGGCGACACTTCGGTGTAGCTCGCGAAGCGTTCCACGATTTCCAAAGCCCATGGCTGGATCGCGCCCGCCGCGTCCCGGCATGTGTCCAAGTCGATGCCGCCTATGATCCGGCCATCACCCAAAATGCCAAACACTGGGCCAATGCCGCCCAAGCCGCATGGCTTGGGCAACTTGCCGGCCCGCATCTCGGCTTGGGCGCGTGTGCCCCAAGTGGCAGGGTCGCTTGCCTTTGCTTTTCCGCCCTTCGGTGAATACGGGACCTTGCGCGGTGGACCGCCAGCTTTTTTAGGCGGTTCGCCTTGCCACGCCACCCAGCGGGGCATGTCGGCCACGTCCGCCAGGCTCAACGGCGCGATGCCGTGCGAAAGCGCGTTCATGCCTTATCCCCTGGCAGCGCAGGGCGGCTTGCGCTATCAACCATTTGGGTAAAGGCGGTTGCCATAAGCCCGTTAACGCTTTGAAAAGAAATAATCTTGCCTTGGGCGGGTTGCCTTCCCAAGTCATTAAAGTTCTTAGCTACCGTGCCCTCCGGCCCGGACCTCCATAAGCCCCCGAGCTTGCCGGTTAGGTGGCAAGGCTCGTCGTAACGTAGAAATCGCGCAATAGGGTGCGGAAGCCGATGCTGGCCAGAGGCACGGGGCTGCCGGCATTCAGCATCAGCGGGTCATCCGCCCACTGCCCAAGACTATTTCGACGCAGCAGTTCGCCTGAAATCGATGTGCTCGACAACAGCAGGATTTCCATCACGCTCGGGATCGTAGCGTAGGCCCATACGTTCGCACGCGTCTGTGCCTCGTTAGAAGGCGACAATATTTCAATAAGCACGACAGGGTCGACAATGGTCCTGGCCCCAAGCGCCTCCGAGCAGGTGATGCCAAGATCGGGAATGCGCTCGTTGCTGATCGAGCGGACACGCGGGATGACGCCAGGAGCCGTGATTGCCCGGCAAGACGAGCCGGAGCTGCGCAGATGCTGCGTGATCAGGTATGCCGCCTCGCTTTGGATAGCACCGTGATTCTCGCTGGTTGGCGCCATGCAGACCGGCTCGCCGTCCACAAGATTCCAGCGCCGGTCCGCCAATGCGGTTTCGGGCACCCAGTCTTGAAAGTCGGCGACGGTCATGCTGTGCGGGACGCGCGCGGCGTTGCTCATGCGGGGCAGTATAATCACCCAAATACAATAGTCTATTCAACCGCACCGCGCAGCGCCGCGCCGGCGGCGAGCGGGCATAAGGGCAGTGCGCCCGCCAGCACCGCCGCCAGCAGCAGCAGGTGCGGGCGCGGCGTTTCGCCGGCGGCTGCGGCCTCGGTCGCGGCAGCGCCGAAGATCAGCACCGGCATCGCCAACGGCAGCACCAGCAGCGGCAGCAGCACTCCGCCGCGGCGGGCGCCGAGCACCACGGCGGCCCCCAGCGTCCCGAACAGCGACAAAACTAAAGTTCCCGGCAGCAGGCCGGCCAGCAGCACCGGCACGACGGCGGGGTCGAGCTGCAGCATAATTGCCAGGGGCCCGGCCGCCAGCAGCAGGGGCACCCCCGTGGCCAGCCAGTGCGCCAGCGCCTTCACCACCGCGACGGCGCCGGCGGGCAGGCCACTCAACAGCAGTTGATCGAGCGATCCATCGTCGAAATCGGCGCCGAACAGCCTGTCGAGCGGCAGCAGGGCGGCCAGCAGCGCGCAAACCCAGACGATGCCGGGCGCCATGCGGGACAGCGTCTCGGGCGCCGGGCCGATGGCAAGCGGGAACAGCGCCCCAGCCAGCACGAAGAACAGCACCGCCGCCAGCGTGTCGGCGCCGTGCCGGACGGAGAGCCGCAATTCTCGAAACAATATTCCCCAAAACGCCGTCAAAGCCGCAGCTCCGCTGCAAAGACCGTCAAAGCCGCAGCTCCGCTGCGTTGGCAAGCGGCAACGGCAGATGCGTCGCCGTCACCACCACCCCGCCCGCCGCCCGATGCGCGGCCAGCAGGGTGCCGAGCCGCGCGACCGAGGCTGTGTCCAGTCCCAAGGTCGGCTCGTCCAGCAGCCATAGTCCAGCGCGCGAGACCACCAGCCGCGCCAGGGCCAGGCGGCGTTTTTGCCCAGCCGACAACAGCCGCGCCGGTAGGCTGCCGAGTGCCGTGAGATCGAGCGCCTCGAGCGCCGCCGCAGCGCTGCCGCGCCCGATGCGCGCGGAGAGCGCCAGGTTCTCCATCGCGGTCAGTCCCGGCTTGATGGCGTCGAGATGGCCGAGATAGGCCACCATTGCCGGCTGCTCTCGCGCATCCTGGCCGCGCCAGGCCACCCGCCCAGCGTCCGGCCGCTTCAATCCGGCGAGCACTCGGAGCAGCGTGCTTTTTCCTGACCCGTTGGCGCCCAGCAGCAGCAATGCGCCGCCGTCCGGCACCTGGAACGACAGGTCGCGCAGCACCAGCCGCTCTCCCCGGAACGCCGACACGCCGGCGACCGTCAGGCCCGTATGGCTTGGATTCTGCATGGCCACCTAATCTAAATACGGTCGGTCGGTGGACGCCAGCCCGCCAAATATGGTTTATGGCGATTATAATTCGCATCGGCCGCCCGCCTCGCTTCCATCCGGCGCACGGCTTTGAACATGGGGCACACTGCCATGAAAATGATCGGGCAAGACAGCCTGAAAACTCGCCGCACCCTCTCAGCCGGCGGGCGGGACTATGAGTATTTCTCGGTGCCGGAAGCGGCTAAGACGCTGGGCGAGCCGACTGACCGGCTTCCGGTCAGCCTCAAGATCCTGCTGGAGAACGTGCTGCGCTTCGAGAACGGCGGCAGCTACACCGTGGAGGACGCGCGCGCCCTCGCCGAGTGGGCCCGCACCGGCAGCAGCACTCGGGAGGTGCCGTTTCGCCCGGCGCGCATCTTGATGCAGGACTTCACCGGGGTGCCCGGCGTCGTTGACCTCGCGGCCATGCGCGACGGGATCACCAAGCTCGGCGGCCGGCCGGACCAGGTGAACCCGCTCATTCAGGTCGATCTCGTGATCGACCATTCGGTGATGGTGGACTATTCCGGCACCGCGCAGGCGCTGCACCAGAACATGGATGCCGAGTTCAGCCGCAACGGCGAGCGCTACAGCTTCCTGCGCTGGGGCCAGACGGCGTTCCAGAATTTCCGGGTCGTGCCGCCGGGCGCCGGCATCTGCCATCAGGTCAACGTCGAGTATCTGGCCCAGACCGTTTGGACCGCCGAGATCGAGGGCAAGACCTTCGCCTATCCGGACACGCTGTTCGGCACCGACAGCCACACCACCATGGCGAACGGCATCGGCGTGCTCGGCTGGGGCGTCGGCGGCATCGAGGCGGAGGCGGCGCTGCTCGGCCAGCCGATCGCCATGCTGATCCCCGACGTCATCGGCTTCCGCCTGACGGGCGAGCTGCCGGAGGGCTCGACGGCGACCGATCTTGCTTTGCAGGTTACCCAGATCCTGCGCAAGGCCGGCGTAGTCGGCAAATTCGTCGAGTTCTTCGGGCCGGGCCTGGCGAACCTCTCGGTCTCGACCCGGCTCACCATCGCCAACATGGCCCCGGAATACGGCGCCACCTGCGGCATCTTCCCGGTGGACGCGACGACGCTCGACTATTTGCGCCTAACCGGGCGTGACGAGGACCGGATCGCGCTGGTCGAGGCCTACGCCAAGGCGCAGGGCATGTGGGTGGACGGCACGACGCCGGATGCGGTGTACACCAGCGTGATCGAGCTGGACCTCGCCACGGTCATGCCCAGCATCGCGGGGCCGAAGCGCCCGCAGGACCGCGTGCTGCTGAAGGACGCCTCTGCGGCGTTCCGCGCCGATCTCACCAAGGGCCTGGGCGTGCCGGCCAACGACGCCAACACCAGCGTCGCGGTTGCGGGCAAGAACTATGAGATCACTCATGGCGACGTGGTGATCGCGGCGATTACGAGCTGCACCAACACCAGCAACCCCTATGTCATGCTGGGCGCCGGGCTGCTGGCAAAAAAGGCGCGGGCTAAGGGCCTGCAGCCGAAGCCTTGGGTCAAGACGTCGCTCGCCCCGGGCAGCCAGGTGGTGACGGAGTATCTCGACAAGGCCGGGCTGAGCGCGGACCTGGACGCATTGGGGTTCCAGCTCGTGGGCTATGGCTGCACCACGTGCATCGGCAACTCCGGCCCGCTCGACGAGGCGGTTGCGGAGGCGATCGAGGCCAACAAGCTGGTGGCCGTGTCGGGTACTGTCGGGCAACCGCAACTTCGAGGGACGGGTGCATCCGAACGTGCGGGCCAACTATCTCGCCAGCCCGCCGCTGGTGGTGGCCTACGCGCTGCTGGGCACCATGAACGAGGACATCACGACGGCGCCGCTCGGCACCGGCAGCGACGGGCAGCCGGTGTACCTCAAGGACGTCTGGCCGACCAACGCGGAGATCCTGGACACGGTGCGGGCCAGCCTGACGCGGGAGCAGTTCATCCGGCGCTACGGCGAGATCTTCCAGGGCACCAAGGAATGGCAGGCGATCGAGGTTGACGCCAGCAGCCAGACCTATCGCTGGAACAGCGGCTCCACCTACGTGCAGAACCCGCCGTATTTCGACGGCATGACCATGACGCCGGCGCCGGTCACGGACATCGTCGGCGCCCGGGTGCTGGCGCTGTTCGGCGACAACATCACGACGGACCACATCAGCCCAGCGGGGAACATCAAGAAGGCCTCCCCGGCCGGCGAGTTCCTGGGCGAGCACCAGGTGATGCAGCGGGACTTCAACAGCTATGGCTCGCGCCGCGGCAACCATGAGGTCATGATGCGCGGCACCTTCGCCAACATCCGCATCAAGAACGAGATGGTGGCGGGCGTCGAGGGCGGCTGGACCAAATATCAGCCGTCGGGCGAGCAGATGCCGATCTACGACGCGGCCGAGCGCTACATGAAGGCGGGCGTGCCGTTGGTGGTGTTCGGCGGCAAGGAGTACGGCATGGGTTCGTCGCGCGACTGGGCGGCGAAGGGCACGGCGCTGCTGGGCATCAAGGCGGTCATCGTCGAGAGCTTTGAGCGCATCCACCGCTCCAACCTGGTCGGCATGGGCGTGCTGCCGCTGACCTTCAAGGGCGGCGCCACCCGGCAGTCGCTTGGGCTTACGGGGACCGAGACGATCGACATTCTGGGGCTGGAGGAGCTGCGCGCCGGCATGGATCTGCGCATGCTGATCCACCGCGAGGCGGGCCGCACGGACGAGCTCACGCTGCGCTGCCGGGTCGATACCGACGACGAGGTCGAGTATTACCGCAACGGCGGCATCCTGCACTACGTGCTGCGGGAGATGGCGCGCGCCGCCTAACTTGGCCCGGCTCCGCCTATTGCAGGCGGGGCCGGACGCCAACCTCGCGCACCTGCCCGTCAGCCTCGACCTGCGGGCACTCAGCGTTGCGGAAGGCGTGCGGGCGGCGCTCTCGGTCGTCGTCATCGTCGCCGCCAATGAATGGATCGGCTTCCCGCCGCTCAACGAGGCGGCACTGGCGGCACTATTGACATGCCTGTGCGACGCCGGCGGCCCGATCCGCCGCCGCGTGCCGGCATTGCTGGCCTTCGCGGTGCTTGGCGCCAGCCTCACGGCCGGGCTGGGACTGCTGCGCTCGGCGGGTCTTCCCATCGTCGTGCCCTGCGCCTGCCTGCTGATCTTCTGCACGAGCCTCGCCCGCATCTGGGGCCAGAGCGCGCTGCAGGTCGGCAATCTGCTGACCGTCGTGACGGTGCTGGCACTGGATCGCAGCATCGACTTGCAGGAGGCCGGGATCCTCGCGGCCTCGTTCATTGGCGGTAGCCTATGGGCGCTCGTGCTGACAATGGTGATCTGGCGACTGCATCCGTTCCGCCCGGCCCGGCGCGCCGTGGCCGAGGTGTTCCGGCGCATGGGCGTGCTGGCCGGCGACCTCTCCGGCCTGATTGCAGCGACGTCCACCCTGCCGGCCCGTGTCGCCGAGGCGTGGGCCGATCACGCCCGCGGACATCGCCGCCATGTGCGCGACGGCATCGAGGCTGCGCGTACCCTGGTGCTCGACACCGTACGGGCGCGTGGCCAATCGAGCGCGCGGTCCGGCCAGACCCTCATTCAGGTCGAGGCGGCGGATCAGTTGTTCGGCGGCCTGATCGCCCTGTCGGATGTGCTGGAGTTCGCTGGCCCGGACACCCGCGCCACCGCCGCCCGGCTGCTGCATACGCTCCGGCTGCTGCTGGCCGCCATTGCCGACGACACCCGGGCGGACCTGCCGCCGGACGACGCTGGTCGCCGCGCCATGGTCGAACGGCTGTTGGACACCATGGCCGGCATCGGACGCACCGACCCGGCGCTGGCTGGGATCACGGCGGCTTTGGTGGACCGCCTGCGCATCGCGGCACTGCTGACCACCCCGGCCGGCCTGCTGCCCAACTCGGACGAGCCCGGCACGACGGCGTGGCGGGACCGCTTCGTTGGGCCGCTGCGGGCCAACCTCACCTGGTCCTCGGCCTCATTCCGGCACGCCGTCCGCGCTGCCGTCGTCGCCGGCCCGGCGCTGGTCATCACCCTGTCGTCCGGCAACGCCTATGCGCACTGGCTCACCATCACCCTTGTGCTGACGCTGCAGCCGTTCTTCGCGCTGACCTGGCAGCGCGCGGTAGAGCGGATCATCGGCACGGTGCTGGGCGGTGTGGTGGCGGCCGGGGTGGCGCTGCTGGTCGATACGCCGCTGGCGACCGCCGCCGCCCTGTTCCCCTTGGCGGTTACCGCGTTTGCCGTGCGCTACGTCAGCTTCGGGCTGTTCATGGCCTGCATGACGCCGCTTGTGGTGCTGCTGTCAGAGCTCGGCCGGCCCGGCGAGAGCGAACTGGTGATCGCTGTCATGCGCGCGCTCTATACCCTGCTGGGCGGGGTGTTGGCGGTGCTCGGCTGCGCGGTGCTGTGGCCGAGTTGGGAGCCTGACCGTCTCGCCCGCGAGCTGCGCGGCGCGCTCGATGCCCATGCCGCCTACGCCGATGTCGAGCTTGCGGTCCTGCTGGGCGAACGTCCGGCCGCAGCACTGGACGCAGTGCGCCGGGCCGCTGGCGTCGCCAGCAACAATCTTGAAGCGTGCCTGGCGCGGGCGCTGCAGGAACCGCGTCGCTCCGCCCGCGCCGGGCTGGAGGCGGTAATGGTGGTGGATGCGGCGTTGCGCCGTTTGGCCGGACGGCTGTCGTCGTTCCAGCATGACCCGGCCTCGGTGCCTGATCCGGCTGCGCTCGCGGCCTGGCGCGACTGGCTGCGGCTGGCGTTCCAATCGCTGGCAGACGGTGTGGCGCTGCCTCTGGGTCAGCCGGAGCATGACCCCAATGGCCCGACGGCGCGGATCGCCCGGCAGATCGAGCTTATGGATGGAGCGCTTCGGCGTGAGAATAGGCTCGCGCCAGTGCCGGCACAATCAGGAGCGCCGAGCCGCCTAGCGCGGCCATGAGCAGGAAGGTGAGGCCGCCGGCGACGCCGTAGATCTGGCCGGAAATCCAAATCAGCAGGCCGGTCGGGGCGGAAAAGCCCAGCGCCGACATGAGCGCCTGCGCCGTCCCCGCCCGCTGCGTCGGCAAAGTCCGCAGCACCAGCATGGTCGAAAGATGCTGGCAGGCGAAGGTCGCAGCGTGCAGCATTTGTATCACGGCGAGTGCCGGGACATCGGTGACGAAGGCCGTCGCGGTCCAGCGCAGCACCGACGCCCCGGCGGCGAGCGCCGTAAGCCGGGCCGGACCGAGCCGGGCCACGAGCCGGCGCCCCCAGATAAACAGCGCGACCTCCGCCACGATGCCCTCGGCGATCAAAAGGCCGATCGTCCCGTCATGGATGCCGGCCGCGCGCCAGTGCAGCGTGGCGAAGGCGTAGTAGGCGGCGTGCGCACCCTGGACCAGCGCTGTCGCGACCAGGGCCAGGCGGAACGGCTGGGAGCGCCACACGCCCTGCTGGATGCGCAGCACCGGCGGCGGTGCCGTGACGCCGGGCAGGGTGAACGCCAATCCGGCCGCAAGTCCATAGAAGCCGGCGACGGTCCAGGGCACTATGCCGCTGCCCAGCCCACCCAGCAGCGCGCCGCCCAACGCCGTCGCCGCCATGTAGGATACCGAGCCATAGGCCCGGGTGCGTCCGTAATCGAGCCGCTGCACCGCCGCGAGGGCCAGGGTCAAGGCGTCGCTGAGCGGGGTCAAAGCCGAGGCTGCGACACCCTGCACCGCCGAGAGGAGCAAAATGGGGACGAAACCCCGGGTCACCGACAATAGTGCGGCACTGCTGGCCGCGACGGCTGCGGCGGCGGACAGCACCGCCCGGCCGCCCAGCACATCCGCCAGCCAGCCCCAGCCCGGCACCATCACGACCCGCAGCAGGGACCCCAGCCCAAGCACCTGGCCGATTTCGGAACTGCTCAGACCGTGATCGGCAAACCAGAGCGGCAGATAGGCGGTGGTGACGGCGCCCGCCGCGAAGAACGCCGCCAGGAACAGGCCAACCCGCAACCCGTCTTTCAGCACTCGTCAGGCAGCGGCCGTGCAAGCCTGCGCGACGTCGCGGATGCGCCGGGCCATGGCGGCGATGCCATTGCCGCGGTTGGTGGACAACGCCTCCAGCAGGCCGAGGTCCTTGAGGAACACCGGATCGGTCGCGAGCACCTCAGACGGCGGACGGCCGCTGTAGACCCGCAACAGAAGGGCAACCAGCCCAGAGACGATGGCCGCGTCGGAGGCGCCGGCCAGCAGCATACGGCCGTCTTGGACCGACGCCTCCATCCAGACCTGGCTTTGGCAGCCTGGAACTCGGTGGGCGTCGTTCTGCCAGTCTGCCGGAAACGGCGGCAGCTTGCGGCCGAGTTCAATGATGTATTGGTATCGATCCATCCAATCATCGAACACCTCCAGTTCCTCACCGATGGCGGCGATGGCGGCGGCTGCGGTGGAGTCTTCAGGCTGCACGAACGGATCTGGCATCCTGCTTAGATGTAAGCTCTGGCGCTGAAAGCTATACCCCCGCCAGCAGGTCGCACGGTGCGGATGCACCGTCGCGGACACGCAAACGGCTCCGTTTCCCTGCGCCGGGGACGGAGCCGATTAGGTCAACCCAGCCGAATGCGTCAGGCGTGGTTCAGCGTGTAGTGGTAGCCGCAACCGCGGCTCATGGTCGTCACTTCAAGGGTGCCGCTCGAGAACATGCCGGTCATCGACGTGCCGCGATGCGGTCTCGCCATGACACTGCCATCCGATCCAATTCGGCCACGCATGCCGTGCAGAGCGAACATGTTGTTGTGCACGCGGGTGCTGGCATCCATCGGCATCTTGCGGCAGCGCCGTGGTGACTCATCGGTCGATGCGACGGTTCCGCGATATATTCCATCGGCCGGCATCGCCATCACCGGTGGCGGTGCGGGCGGCGGTTCGACAGCCGCCATTGGGGGTGGAGGAGGGGTCGGGCTCGCGCATCCCGCGAGGCTAGCGGCAACGATGAGGCAAGCTACAAGCTGTGCGCGCATGTATAGTCTCCTGGACACAACCTTACAAAGCAGAAACAACCCGGTTGTGTCAAGGTTTCGACTACAGGATAAATCTGCTGAGATCGCCCTTTGCCGCCAGAGGTGCGACCCTCTCATTTACATACGCGGCATCAACGGTCACAAGCTCGCCACCACGATCCGTCGCCGTGAAGCTGATCTCCTCCAGGAGCTTCTCCAACACCGTCGCCAGCCGCCGGGCGCCAATATTTTCAACCCGGTCGTTGATGTCAGCGGCCAAGTCGGCCAATGCATCGACCGCTTCCGGCGTAAAGTCCAACGTAACCGCCTCGGTCTCCAGCAACGCTGAATACTGTTTCAGCAGGCTGTGCTCGGGTTCGATCAAGATACGGCGTAGGTCTGCGCGCGACAAAGGCGCCAGCTCGACCCGGATCGGCAAGCGGCCTTGCAGCTCAGGCAGTAGATCCGATGGCTTGGCCAAGTGAAACGCGCCGGACGCGATGAACAGCACATAGTCCGTCTTGACCGGGCCATACTTCGTGCTGACGGTCGTGCCCTCAATCAGCGGCAACAGGTCGCGCTGCACGCCCTCACGCGACACGTCACCGCCACGAAACCCGCCCTCGCTCGAACGGGCGCACACCTTGTCGATCTCGTCCAGGAACACGATGCCGTTCTGCTCCGCGTGATGCACCGCGTCCTTGGTGAGCTGATCGTTGTCCAGCATGCGGTCGCTCTCCTCCCGCGCCAGCGCCACCCGGGCGGCGGCAACCGTCATGCGCTTGCGCTGCGGCGGCCGGGCAAACATGCCCTTCATCATCTCACCCAGATTGGCCATCTGCCCCGGCGCCATGCCGGGAATGTCCATCTGGCCGATCGCCGGTCCGGTATCGGCGACCGCGATCTCGACCTCCTTGTCCTCCAGCTCGCCGGACCGGAGCATCTTGCGGAACTTGCCGCGGGTGTCGGCGCTGGCCCCCTCGCCCACCAGCGCCGTGACCAAACGGTCCTCCGCCGCCAGCTCGGCTTTGGCCTGCACGTCCTTGCGGCTCGCCTCACGCAGCATGCTGATGCTGGCCTCCACAAGGTCACGCACGATGCTGTCCACGTCGCGGCCGACATAGCCCACCTCGGTGAACTTCGTCGCCTCGACCTTGATGAAGGGCGCCTGCGCAAGCTTCGCCAGACGACGGGCGATCTCGGTCTTGCCGCAGCCGGTTGGCCCAATCATCAGGATGTTCTTCGGCACTACCTCATCCCGGATGCCCTCCGGCAACTGCTGCCGGCGCCAGCGGTTGCGCAGTGCGATAGCGACAGCACGCTTGGCGTCCTGCTGACCCACGATGAAGCGGTCGAGCTCGGACACGATCTCCCGCGGGGAGTAGGTCGGAACATCCATCACAGGGTCTCCACGATCACGGAGTAGTTGGTATAGACGCAGATGTCGCCGGCGATGCGCATGGCCCGGCGGGCAACCTCCTCCGCCTCCAGCCCATCGACGGTCAGCAGCGCGCGGGCCGCTGCCAAGGCGTAGTTGCCGCCGGAGCCGATGGCGATTACGCCGTCTTCCGGCTCCAGCACGTCGCCGTTGCCGGTGAGCGTGTAGCTGTGCACGTCATCGGCGACCGCCATCATGGCCTCCAGCCGGCGAAGGTAGCGGTCGGTGCGCCAATCCTTTGCCAGTTCGACGCAGGCGCGCTCGAGTTGGGCCGGGAAGCGCTCCAGCTTGGCCTCAAGCCGTTCCAGCAGGGTGAATGCGTCGGCCGTGGCGCCGGCGAAGCCCGCGAGCACCGCACCACCGTTGCCGATGCGGCGGACCTTGCGGGCGTTGCCCTTGATGACGGTCTGGCCAAGCGTGACCTGGCCGTCGCCGGCCATAGCCACCCGGCCGTTGCGGCGGACGCACAAGATGGTGGTCCCGTGCCAACCGACGGGATCATAGGGGGATGATGTTTGCATGATGCCGCCCAAATGGTGTGAGTGCTTCGGATGCACAAGATATAGGCAACTTGGGCCAGGGTTCCTCGACCGAGGTTTGCCGGGGCTCCAGTTTGCGCTATCACGCGCGCATGGCCCGCACCTCTGAGATCACCCGCACAACCTCTGAGACCGATATCAATGTCCGTTTGACGCTGGACGGGAGCGGCCAGGCCGAGGTGGCAACTGGTATCGGTTTTCTGGACCATATGCTGACCGCGTTTGCCAGGCATGCGCTGATCGACGTGGTTGTACGGGCCCAGGGCGACCTGCATATCGACTTCCATCACACGACGGAGGATATCGGCATCGTGCTGGGGCAGGCGATCGCCCAGGCGGTGGGCGATAAGCGCGGCATCGTCCGTTATGGCAGCGCCGTGGTGCCGATGGATGAGGCGCTGGTTGATGCGGCGCTGGATCTGTCCGGACGGCCGTTCCTCGCCTGGTCCGTCGGCTTCGAGCGCGACAAGATCGGCGAGATGGACACCGAGCTGTTCGAGGAGTTCTTCCGTGCGCTGGCGATGCACGGCCTGATGACCCTGCATGTCACCCAGCGCGCCGGCCGCAACGCGCACCACGTGGCGGAAGCCTGTTTCAAGGCCGTCGCCCGTGCGCTGCGCATGGCGACCGAAACCGACCCGCGGGCGCCGGGCGTCATCCCGTCCACCAAGGGTGCGCTATGAAGAGCTACACCGTGCACACCAAGCCGAATTGCCCTCCGGTCCTGCAGCTGGAGGGCTGGAGCTGGGGCGCCGCGATCTTCGGGCCGCTGTGGCTGCTGGCGCATCGTGCATGGATTCCCGCAGTGGCGTTTGGCGCGGCGGTGCTGCTGGTGATGGCCCTGGCGCCGCCGGAGTTGGGGCAACTGATCGGCCTGGGTTTCGGTGTGCTCGCGGGCCTGCTTGGGCGGGATGCGGTGCGCTGGTCGCTGGAGCGGCGCGGCTACCAACTGGCGCACGTGCTGGCGGCGCGTGACGAAGAAAGCGCGCTGGCCCGCCTGCTGCAGGTGCGCACCGACCTGAACACGTCGATGATCGGGCAACTCGGATGATGCGCGTCGCAGTGGTCGATTACGGCAGCGGCAACCTCGCTTCGGCCAGCCGGGCGCTCGCGGTGGCGGCGGAGCGCGCTGGGCTGGATGCGGAGGTCGAGATCACCGGCGATCCCGGGCGGGTGGCGGCGGCGGACCGCGTGGTGCTGCCGGGTCAGGGCGCGTTCGCCGACTGCGCAGCCGGGCTCGCGGCGCTGCCGGGCATGCGGGAGGCGATCGAGGGCAGCGTAGAGGCCGGACGCCCGTTCCTGGGCATTTGCGTCGGCATGCAATTGATGGCGGTGCGCGGGCTGGAGCACGCGACAACACCGGGCTTTGGCTGGATCAGCGGCGACATCGCGCCGATGGACCCGCCGGGCCTACGGCTGCCGCAGATGGGCTGGAACGCGCTTGACTTCGTGCCGGGCGCGCATCCGCTGCTGGATGGGCTGCGGCCCGGCGACCACGCCTATTTCGTGCACAGCTACGCGCTCCGCGACGGCGCCGCGGGCGACCTGTTGGCCACGACCGACTATGGCGGCCCGCTCCCGGCGCTGGTCGCGCGCGGCAACCGCGCCGGTACGCAGTTCCACGTCGAGAAGAGCCAGGAGGTCGGCCTGCGCATCCTGGCCAACTTCTTGCGTTGGCTGCCTGAACAAGGGGCACCTCATCGATATGAGGCGTCCTGAGAAGATGAGTGACACCATGACGCCCGAGTTGCTGGTGGAGCGCGCCGCCGAGCTGCCCGACGATGACCTGCACGCGCTGTGCGAGGCCGCCGATGCCGCCATCCTGGACGGCGGCGGCTTCGGCTGGGTGAAGTCGCCGGGCCGTCTGGCGCTTCAGAGTTATTTTCGCGGCGTGCTGCTGGTGCCGGAGCGCGAGCTGTTCATCGGGCGCCTGGACGGCGTCATCGTCGGCAGCGCCCAACTGGTCCGCCCGCCCCGCAACAACGAGGCGCAGGCGTTTGCTGCGACGCTCATGCACTCGTTCATCGCCCCCTATGCCCGAGGTCACGGCCTCGCCCGCCTGATGACCCGGCGCATCGAGGACAGCGCCCGCACGCTCGGCTACCAGGTGCTGAACCTCGACGTCCGCGAGACGCAGGAGGCGGCCATCAGCCTCTATGAGACGCTCGGCTACCATCGCTGGGGCGAGCACCCGTGTTACGCGCGGGTTGGCGGCCGCACTATACGCGGCATTTTCTACGTGAAGCTGCTGCAGCGGGACCCTAAGGCGTGAGCCTGGCGCTCTATCCCGCGATCGATCTTAAGGACGGCGCCTGTGTCCGGCTAAAACGTGGCGTCATGGATGACGCCACGATCTATTCGGACGATCCCGGAGCGCAGGCGCGGGTTTGGCAGGACGCCGGCTGCGAGTGGCTGCACGTGGTGGACCTGAACGGTGCCTTCGCTGGGTACTCGGTCAATACCCAGGCGGTCGCCGCCATCCTGGCAGCAGTGACGGTGCCGGTGCAGCTCGGCGGCGGCATCCGCGACATGGCAGGAGTTGAGCGCTGGCTGGATGCCGGGGTGCGCCGGGTGATCCTGGGCAGCGCCGCGGTCAAGACGCCGGCGCTGGTGCACGAGGCCTGCCGGGCGTTTCCCGGGCGGGTCGCCGTCGGCATCGACGCCCGGGACGGCTATGTCGCGACCGAAGGCTGGGCGGAGACGTCGGCGATGTCCGCCATCGACCTGGCGCTCCGCTTCGAGGATGCCGGCGCGGCGGCGGTGATATACACCGACATCGGGCGGGACGGCATGCTGACCGGGCTCAACCTTGAGCAGACATTCGAGCTTGCCGGCCGCCTGCGCACGCCGGTGATTGCGAGCGGCGGCGTCGGGTCGCTGGCCGACCTGCAGGCGTTGCGGGACCAGGCCACCCCTGGCGTGCAGGGAGTGATCGTCGGCCGGGCGCTGTATGACGGCCGGATTGAGCTGGCGAGAGCCCTCGCCCTGCTCGCTGGGCACTAACCGGCTCACCGTCAAGCTCCAACCATCGGTAGAGTTGTCTAGTGTCATTGCGGAATTCGTTTAACTTGTGCTTGCAACAATCGCCTTTGCTATGATTATGGGCACATGCTCAAGCTCCGTGTGATTCCCTGCCTTGACGTGAAAGACGGCCGTGTCGTCAAGGGCGTGAATTTCGTGGCGCTGCGCGACGCCGGTGATCCCGTTGAGCAGGCGGCGGTCTATGATGCTGCTGGCGCGGATGAGCTGACCTTCCTGGATATCACTGCCAGCCACGAGAACCGCGACACGATCTTGGACGTGGTGTCGCGCACCGCAGCCCGGGTGTTCCTGCCGCTGACCGTGGGCGGCGGCGTACGGTCGCCCGAGGACATGCGGCGGCTGCTGCTGGCCGGCGCCGACAAGTGCAGCATGAACTCCGCCGCCGTTGCCCGACCCGAGCTGGTGCGCGAGGCCGCCCTGAAGTTCGGCAGCCAGTGCGTCGTCGTCGCCGTCGATGCGCGCGCGAGCGGCCCCGGCCGGTGGGAGGTGTTCACCCATGGCGGAAGGACCGCCACCGGCATCGACGCCGTCGAGTGGTGCCAGCAGGTCGCCGCATTGGGTGCCGGCGAGATTCTTTTGACCAGCATGGACCGGGACGGTACCGGGCGTGGTTTCGACCTCGAGCTGCTGCGGGCGGCATGCGGAGCCGTGCGCGTGCCGGTGGTGGCGTCGGGAGGGGTTGGCAGCCTGCAGCATTTCGTCGATGGCGCTAATGCCGGAGCGACCGGGTTGCTCGCGGCGTCGGTGTTCCATTTTGGCACCTTTACGATCCCGCAGGTGAAGGCGGCGCTGGCGGCTGCGGGCCTGCCGGTTCGGCCGCCCGTGGTCATGGCGGCCTGAGGATGGCGAAGACGATCAAGAAGACCGCGTTGGCAAATAGGCCGGTCACGGCGAAAAAATCTGCACCAAAGTCCAAAACGAAGCTGAAACCTCCCATGGTGAACACCGGAGTCGCTGATAGGGCGGCCGAGGGCACGCGCCTGCCGACCGGGGTTAAGGGCGACGTGCTGGACCGGCTTTGGGCGGTTGTCATGGATCGGCGGTCGGCCGACCCGGCGCACAGCCACTCGGCCCGCCTGCTGTCCCGCGGCATCTCAAAGGTCGCGCAGAAATTTGGCGAGGAATCGGTCGAGTGCCTGATCGAAGCCGTGACCGGCAACAAATCGGCGCTGGTCGCCGAGAGCGCCGACGTGCTGTATCACCTGATGGTCATGTGGGTCGCGGCCGGTGTTGAACCCGCCGACGTGTGGTCGGAGCTTGGACGGCGGGAGGGCATCAGCGGCGTGCTGGAAAAGGCGACGCGGACGCGGTCCCCAGTCGTGGCTGGGACGACGAAGATCCCCTGACCGCGATCGCTATCCGGCGGGACAGCTGTCAGGACCCGGCGTCAGGACTGGGCGTCGGGCGACACGATCATGCAGTTGGTGCGGATGCGGACCAGGCGCTCGCAGGCGTGCGCTGCGGCATCCCGCGACAGGCCGACCAGGCGGGCGCGATAGAGTGTCCCACGGGGCTGCCGGACGCTGGACACTGCCGGGCGGGCGCTGCCCAGCACGTCACGGGCGGTGTCACGGGCCGCTGCGGTCGCCGCCGAGGCCAAGTTCGCATTTTGGAATGCGCCGACCTGAACGGCCCAGTTGCCAGGTGCAAACCCACCATAATGCTGGGTCGCGGGCGCTGCGTTGGCCGGCGACACCAGGCTGAATGCCAGCCGCCGCGGCAAAACCGCGGGTGCCAGCGCTGCGAACTGCCGCGGCGGCTCGATCGGCCGGGCGCGTTCAACCGGCGAGGTCTGCGCTAGGTAGGCCGGCGGTGCTGGCAGCCTGGTGAGCTGCTGCATCGGCCTTGGCGGCGCTGTTACGGCGCCGCGCTGAGGCTCGGGCGGCGGTGGCTCCGGGAGTTGCGCGACCTCCAAGGGCTGGGGTGACAGGGTGATGTATCCTCCGCGTGGCTCGACGGGCGGCGGCACCGGCAACTCTGCCACCTGTAGCGCCGGGGCGGCCGAGGCCACCGGGGCCACCACGATCGGCTGCGAGGCTGGGACTGGGTTCAGCGCGAGGGAGACGGCGGAGGAATAGCCCGCCACCTCTGCGCCAGGCGTCGCCCGGCTGCCGGGGTAGCGCACGCCATCCGGGATCTGCAGCGGCAGGGCGTTCATCGCATACTGCTCGCCCGGCGAGCGCGCACTGGGGAACGCGCCGGCGATCTTCGGCCCGATGCTGGCGACGTAGCGGCGGGTCTCCTCCGGCAGGGTCCGGCTCCGGGTTAAATAGTCGTCCAGCCGCCCCGGCCCGGCGTTATAAGCCGCCAGGAAGCCCGGCGAGCCGTAGATGTCATACATCTCGCGGATATATGCCGTGCCCGCGAGGATGTTGTTGTGCGGGTCGAAAGGGTCGCTGCCCAGCTCGGTGTAACGGGCCTTAAGCTCGTCATAGGTGCCGGGCATGACCTGCATCAGGCCCATGGCGCCAGCGCCGGAGGTGATGAGGTCGCCGCCGCGGCCATACAGCCGCCCACCGGACTCCTGGTGCATCACCTCGCGTATCCAGCGCTCCGGCACGTCGAACTTGGCCGCTGCCTCGGTGACATAGGGTCCCCAGGGGTCGCTGGCCGGACCCGGCGGCGTGTAATTCCGGCGGGCATGCGACAGGTACTGCGTCGATTCCACCTGTGCGCTGATCTGCGGCCGGCTGCCGCATGCGGATAGCAGCGCCAGTGCCGCGACACTGCTCAGCAAACAGGCTGTGGACCGAATATGTTTGGTGGATGGGGCGGGGAAACGCGAGTGCGACATGTGCATGGCCTCCGTCGTGGCACGGCCGTTTGACGGCCGGAGGGCACAACGGCTTTACAGGCCGTCGTTCAGGTCAGCAGATAGAAACCCGATACAACCCGTTAGCCTAGCTGGAATTTATTGGCAAGAGTTTGTTACGAGATCGCAGCACATCCCGGTGTTCCCGGCATGTTAATGCAGCATGACGGCACCGGGCCTCGCAACGCAAGGCTGCCGCTGGTTGCAGTGCAGCGCCGGATCGGCTATCGCGCGCCGGTGAGCGCAGCCCTGAACCCTCGCAGCACAGCCGACCTCGTGCTGCAGTCAGACCACTCCAATGCAGCGCGCCAGCTTCTGGCGGTTCAGGACGTGCGGGACGGGGCCGCCTTGTGGCGACTCGGGCTGACGCTCGGCTGGTTCGACATCCGGCTGCGCTACCGCGGCTCAGTGCTCGGTCCGTTTTGGCTGACGCTGTCAACCGGCGTGATGATCGGCGCCCTCGGAGTACTGTATTCGCAGCTCTTCAAGATGGAGCTGCACGACTACCTGCCGTTCCTAGCGCTGTCGCTCGTGCTGTGGAACGTGCTGGGGAGCGTCGTCGCCGACGCCTGCACCAGCTTCCAGCAAGCCGAGAGCATGATCCGGTCGCAGCGCATGCCGTTCACCCTGTATGCCATCCGGGTCATCACCCGGAACCTGCTTGTCCTGGCGCATAACATCCCGGTGATCCTGGTGGTCTATGCCGCCTTCGATGTCTGGCCCGGCGTGCCCGCCTGGGCGGCCATACCGGGCATCCTGTTATGGGTCATCGACGGGCTGGCCTCCTGCCTGTTCCTCGGCGCGGTTTGCGCAAGGTTCCGCGATATCCCGCCCATCGTCGCCAGCGTGATGCAGATCGCCTTCTTCATCAGCCCGATCATCTGGAAACCGGAGCTGCTTAAGGGGCCGCAGGCCGCGCTGCTGCCGTTCAACCCCTTCTATACCCTGCTGGAGATCGTGCGGGCGCCACTGTTAGGTCAGGCCGCGAATGGTCAGGTCTGGGCCTCCGCATTGGGTTACAGCGCCCTGTTATGCGGCGTTTCATGGCTGCTGTTCGCGCGCGTCCGCGGCCGCCTGGCGTTCTGGGTCTGACGCACATGGCGGTTATCGACGTTGACGGCGTAGAGGTCAGCTTCCCGATCTACCACGGCAATAGCCGCAGCCTGAAGCGTACGGTGTTCGCCGCCGCGAGCGGACGCCTGCATGAGGACGGGAGGCACCGCATCGTGGTGCAGGCGCTGCGCGACGTGTCGCTGCACCTCAGGACCGGGGACCGGCTCGGCCTGATCGGCGGCAACGGGGCCGGCAAAACCACGTTGCTGCGCACCCTCGCCGGCATCTACGAGCCCGTCGTTGGCTCCGTCCACGTGCACGGCAACATCGGCGCCCTGCTCGACCCCAACCTTGGCATGAACCCCGAGCTGACCGGGCGCGAGAACATCGCGTTGCGCGGGCTGTACAGCGGCCTGTCCCGTCCTGCGATCCGTCGCCTTGAGGACGATGTGCAGGAATTTGCCGAACTGGCGGAGTTCCTGGACCTGCCGGTACGGTTCTACAGCTCCGGCATGGTGATCCGGCTCGGCTTCGCGCTGGCCACCGCCATCCGTCCCCAGGTGCTGCTGATGGACGAGTGGTTCCTAGCCGGCGATGCGGCGTTTATGGACCGGGCGCGCAGCCGACTGGAGGACATGGTCCGCGGCGCCGAGATCTTGGTGCTGTCGTCGCACTCCGCACCGGTGATCCTGGAGTGGAGCACCCGGGTCATCTGGCTCGATCAGGGCCGGGTGATGGCGGACGGGACGCCGCAGGAGGTCATGAACCAGTATCTCGGCGTGACGCTGCCAGACACCCTGCCGGCGGTCGCTGCAGCCGATCAGGCCACAATGGCCTGATTGGTCGTGGTCGATCAGTCCACGATAGCCTGATAGGTCAGCACCCGCAGCTCGCGGCGGATCGGGTATGTCGAGCTGGGGGTGAGCTGGGTCATCATTATTACGGCCATCTCCTCGGTGGGGTCGATCCAGAACGCTGTGCTGGCGGCGCCGCCCCAGGCGTACTCGCCGGGTGATCCCACGATCTGCGCGCGCGCCGGGTCGAGCATGACCGAGAAGCCCAGGCCGAAGCCGATGCCCTCGTAGTTGCTCTCGCTGAAGCGCGCCTGGCCCATGCTCGCCATGTCGCCGCCCAGATGGTTCGCCGTCATCAACTCGACCGTCTTGCGCCCGAGCAGGCGCTCGCCGTCGAGGGTGCCGCGGTTCAGCATCATGCGGCAAAACCGCATGTAGTCGCGTCCGGTGCCGACCAGCCCGCCGCCGCCCGACGCGACGGCGCGCGGCAAGGTGAACCGGCTGGTGGAGGGATCGTCGAGCAGCGCTGCCCGGCCGTTATCCCCACGGATGTAGTTGGCGGCGAAGCGCCCTATTTTGTCATGCGGCACCTGAAAAGCCGTGTCAGTCATGCCGAGCGGCGCGATAACCCGGTCGTGCAGGAACTGTGCGAAGCCCTGCCCCGAGAGCACCGCCACCAAGTGGCCCACGACGTCGGTGGCGATGCTGTAGTTCCACGCCGAGCCGGGCTGCGCCAGCAACGGCATCGACGCGGCGAGCTCCACGACTTCGGCCAGGGTCTTATCCGAGGTTTGGAAATCGACGCCCTGATCCCGGTACATCGCATCGACCGGCGTCGCCTCCATAAAGCCGTAAGTCAGGCCGGAGGTATGGGTCAGCAGGTCCCGGTAGGTGATGCCGCGTTCGGCCGGCACTGACTCCCTGCCCTCCCCGGCATAGACCCGCATCCCCTTGAAATAAGGCAACACGCCGCTGATCGGGTCATCCAGCTGGAACCGCCCGTCCTCATACAGCATCATCAGCGCGACGCTCGTGAGCGGTTTCGTCATGGAATAGATGCGAAGGATGCTGTCCGGCGCCATCGGCAGCCCGCGCGCGATGTCGGCGAACCCGGCATAGCGTTCATAGGCAAGGCGGCCACGGCGGCTGATCATGACCGAGAGCCCGGCGAGCTTGCCGCTTTCTACTTGGTAATCCATCCAGCCGTCGATCTTGCGCAGGCGCTGCGACGATAGGCCGGCGTGCTCGGGCGTATTGGCGGCGTCGGGGGTCATGGACGTCTCCGTGCGGTCTGGACCATGGATCAGCACAGCCGGCGGCATAGCGCAATGCGCCCGCCCCGGGTCGGCTGGGGCGAGCGTATGCCGAGCGCTAGGCGGCCTTCTCCTCGTCCTCGGCCGCACCTGTCAGTGCCTCGCCAAGCGCCTTGACCTTCTCGGCGTTCTTGCCCTCGGTGCGTCCGGCAATCGTCACCGTCTCCTTGCCCAGCTTGGCAATCAGCTTATGCACTGCCGCGCCGTCGATCTCGGGCTTCTGCAGGTGCTTCTTCAGGCTCTCAAGATCCTTGATGACGGTCTTCACGCCACTGACCTCGAGCTTTTCGAGGGTGGCTTCCCAGCTCTCAATATTCTTCACGGCGGCGTTCACGGTCATGCTCTTGGCGCCAGCCTTGAGCGCCTTGATGGTGGCATCGTATAACGGCATGAAACTTTCCCTTGGCCACGCCAGGAGATGGCGGGCATCGGGAAACGCCGTTCTCTCAGTCCCGTTTGATGACGAAACGGTGACTGCTGCGGCGCAGGCAGACCAGCGCCCCCTTGGGTGATGGCACGCGTAGGTATGAAGCGAAGCCGCTTTGGTCGTAGCCTCGACGCGGATGGGGACCGCAGCTGGCGCTATGAGGCTGGGAATCGCTCGTGGATCGGGACGCAAGTGTAATGCGGCACCCAGCCACACCGATCGTTGGATGCACGCAATGCTGTGAAGTGCGGCTCCGGACCGGCGTCGAACCAGTGCGGCATATTGGCCGGCACCGCGATCAAGTCGCCCGCGGTGCAGTGCGCGTCCCAAACCTTTCCATCAGCGTGAATGATGAAATCGCCGGCGCCCTGGACGACTAAGCAAATCTCGTCCTCGACATGGATATGTTCGGCCAGGAACTTCTGCCGCAGCGCGTCCGACTGAGGATGATCAGGGGTCATCGTAATCACGTCGGCCGAACTGGCCTTAACCGTCCGCATCAGATCGTCAAGATAAGGCCGGTAGGCCGCTAGGACCGCATCGGGTCCGGCGTCAGCGTCAAAGTCGGCTATATAATCCAAGCGCTCGAAGCGCACGCCGATGCGGGACAGTTCGGCAGCGATCTGCTTTGGATCCTCAGTGCGGCCAACCACCTTGCCCGGAGCGTCGTCCGCATAGACTGTGAGGCGGCTCATCGCAGTCTCCTTCGTTCCAGCTCGCAGGCCGAAAAGTGCAAGGCCCTCAAGCCGGGCCAGGGCTATCGCCATTTCAGGTCCCCAAACCCCTGGCGCTGTAACTGCGGATAAAATGTTTGGGTTGACCGGACACCCGGCATCGCTTTGCCTGAGTCACAAGGCACGTCGGGATCGTTGCCGAATACTGGCAGGCTCGGCCTCACGTGAAGGACAGTCTAGCATACGACCGTTCCCGGCGAGTTATATCCCGCAAAATTGATTGCGATGTCCTCAAAAGCCACGCCTGACCGGGGACCGGCGACGACGCCAGCCCCGCCCGGTTGGTCGGCTCAGCCGTGCCGGGTGGTCGCCGTCTCGCGCACCGTCGTCGTCGTGCCCGGCGCCGCGATCGTGCCAGCCGGACGCTCGGCGGCGCTGGCCTCCATCGATGCATCGGTGTCGTCAGCCATGTTCTTCTTGAATGACTTGATGCCCTTGGCAAAGTCGCCCATCAACCCGCTGACCTTGCCGCTTCCGAACAGCAGCAGGACAACGATCAGAACGACCATCCAGTGCCAAATGCTGAAGCTACCCATGGTTCCTCCGTGTGAGCCTATGCCCGTTCAGCATACGCTCGAATGCCGCAGGCGGATGTCGCACCCGCCCTAGTGCATGACATGGCGCGACCCGGAGACGCTTGCAAGCAATTTGGCAATGTTCAGAGCACAGGCCGTGCAGCCAAACCCTATCTCGGCGCGATAAAGCCGTAGGTGGGATAGACCGTATTGCCCAGTGCGCCCAACGGCGTCCACCAGACCCGCACCTCGCTCCAGTCGTTGTCAGGGGAGACGTCGATCACCGGCTCATTGCGGGTGACCCGGCGGTGCACCCAGTTAGCCTGCGTCACCGTGATCTCCCGGTTCGAAACGACGCGGTCCACGACAGAGACATGGCCAGAGCTGAGCCGGCCGCTGCGACGGAACACCAGGACCCCGCCCGGCACCGGGCGCATGCTGCGGCCATAGCGTCCGGCGGCCTGGTCCCACCAGGAATAGGCCGCGCCGTAAAGCTGAATGCCGGAGACCTGCCTGGCAAACGGCACGCATTCCAGGGCGGTTGACACGCCCGTCGAACCGGCACTGCGTTGGCCGGAGCCGCAGGCCGATAGCAGCAGGGCGATCAGCGGCGCCCAGCGCCAAGCTGGGTATAGGCGAGAGGCGCTCAGGCTGCTCACCCGGCCGCCCAGACGACGCCAGCCGCCGCCGTGCCGCCGAGGATCGCTAGCGCCAGGTTGCGGGTGGCCAGCATTACCGCCGCGGTCGCAAGCGCCCCGACCCATTGCTGCAGGCCGCCCGTCGCCAGCGCTGGCGCTACGTAGCTCACGAACAGCGTGCCGGGAATGTAGCCCAGCATGGCACGTATCAGCGGGGGCGGGCTGAAGGCGCGGAACAATAGATAGCCACCTGCCCGCGTCAGGAAGGTCGCGAATGCCATCGCGGCGATCGCGGCGAGCACCCAGGGGTCGAGCGTCACGCGGCGACCTCGCCAGAACTCCAATGCCGCTTCCGGACAGCGCTCCGAACACGATATACCAGCTCGTTCCCGGCATCAGCCAGGCAGACAGCATGGAGACCGCCGCCGCAACGAGCCACGGCACGAAGTCGCGCTGTCCCCGCCACATCACCACGAGGATCGCCACGAAGATTGCGAGCGCCGCGAAGAACAGCGGATGGCCGGCTGGCGGACGCATCGTGGCGCCCAGCGCGTGCCCGGCCGCCGTTGAGGCGACCCAGAATACCCACATCAGCGCTCCCGAGCCGAACAGGAACCCGGCGTCCCAGCGTCCGGCCTGCATCTGCGTCACCGACATGGCCCAGTTCTGGTCTGCCATGACGAACAGGCTGATCCACAGCCGCCAGCCGCGCAGCCGGTCGAGCCAGGGGCCTAGCACAGGCCCCATCAGCGCCAAGCGCAGGTTGACCACGAACGACGCCAGAGCCGCCGCCAGCACCGGCGCCGGGCTGGACCAGTGGCTCAGGGCGAGCAGCTGCGCCGAGCCGGCATAGACCAGGCCGCTCATCAGCGTGGCCTCGGCGAGGGACAGCCCCTGCGCCTGCGCCGCGACGCCGCACACCAGGCCGAAAGGGATGACCGCGACCTGCACCGGCAGGCTGCGGCGCGCGCCCTCCAGGATCGCGGCGCGGGAGAAGCGTGGGCGGGCCTGCGACATCAGCTTTGTTTCAACCGGATCACCAGCGACTTCGCGTCCTCGGGCTCCATGCGCAGCGCCTGCTGCGCCACCGGCTGCGGAAAGCCGGCGCGGGCCATGGCTCCGAGTTCCTTCCGGTAGGTTTCGGCATCTGCGTCCTGCACCCGGAACGGCCCCAGCCGGCGGCGGCGGGCATAGGCCAGCGCCGCTGCCAATTCACTCTCGGGCTCTGGCAAAGCGGCCTTGGCCACCTCCTGCGGCACCCCCTTGGCGGCCAGATGGGCGCTGACGGCGCGGCGCGAGCGGCCGGCGCGGGTCAGGCTGCGGGCGCGTGCCCCGGCGAACACCGTATCGTCCACGACGCCCGACTGCACCAGTGCGCGCACGACCTCCCGCGCCGCCTGCTTCGCGCCGGCTATGCTATCCGGATCGAGCGTGCCCTCCGCCTCGGCCCGGCGCGCCCAGCGGTCGATGCGGCGGTCGAGCACGCGGACCAGTCCGGCCTCGGTAACGGCGAAGCGGGCCAGATGCGTCAGCGCCGCCTCATGCAGTCGGGAACGGTTGGGCGCTGTGCCGGCGGGTCCGGGCGCACGCCGCTGGGCACGGTCACGGCCGCGCTTCTTACCCGGCGCCGGCTCCAGATCCTGTGTCGGGCGTTCGGCCATGCCGGCACGATGGCACGGGACGCGCCGCGCCGGAACCCGGAGCGCCCGCGCCACGTTCGATGGCAGACCCGCAATTAATTCCTGAGGTATCCCGTGCTGAAATTCCCCCCTGTTGGCATAATGACCCTGGTTGTGGCCCTGGCCGCGCTGCCGGCGGCGGCGCAGCAGGCGGACCAGACGGCGACGCCGCCCGCCGACAGCGCGGCTCCGGTGCCTGGGGCGCCCGCCGGGCTGGTGACGACCGTGAACAACCCGAATTTGGCCGTGGCCGCGGTGAAGCTCGAAAACGGCGTCCGCGCCAGCAAACTCATCGGCGCCACCGTGTATAGCGAGCAGAACGAGGGGGTCGGCAGCGTCGATGACCTTATTATGACCGATGGCAACAAGGTGACGGTCGCCGTGGTGTCGGTCGGCGGCTTCCTGGGCCTGGGCAGCAAGTTGGTCGCGGTGCCGTTCGACCAGTTGAAGCACGACGCCGACCACGTGGTGCTGCCGGGCGCCACCAAGGATACGCTGAACGCAATGCCGAACTTCGTTTATTGACGCCTGATTTGCCGAATAGGGTTTGACTTCCCGGGAAGGCCCGCCCCATCCTCACCGCTTCCCCGGGACCGCCCGCGACGGGTCGTTGGGCGTTGAAATAGCCTAGGGAAATGCACTGAGGTGCCGAGCTCCCATGATTTCCGCCCTGATGCCGACCTACAACCGTGCCGACCTTGCCTTCGAGCGGGGTGAAGGCGCCTGGCTGTATGCGACCGACGGGCGACGATTCCTGGATTTCGGCTCCGGTATCGCGACATCGTCCATCGGCCACGGCCATCCGCACTTGGTGCAGGCGATCGCCGAGCAGGCGGCGCGGGTGATGCACACGAGCAATCTGTATCGGGTTCCGCAGGCCGAGCGGCTGGCAGCGCGCTTCGTTGAAGCGTCGTTCGCCGATAGCGTGTTCTTCTGCAACTCGGGCGCCGAGGCGAACGAGGGCATGGTCAAGATGATGCGCAAGGCCATGCACGAGACCGGCCGCGGCGAGCGGTATCGCGTGATCTGCTTCGACGGCGCGTTCCATGGCCGGACGTTGGCGATGCTGGCGGCAACGGGCAACAAGAAGTACTTGGCGGGCTTCGGTCCCGAGGTCGATGGCTTCGATCACGTGCCATTCAACAACCTCAACGCGCTGCGCGACGCGATCGGGCCGGAGACGGCGGGCGTGCTGGTCGAGCCGGTGCAGGGCGAGGGCGGCATCCGCGCCGCGTCGCTCGATTTCCTGCGCGGCCTGCGGGCAGCGTGCGACGAGTTCGGCATCCTTCTCGGCATGGATGAGGTGCAATGCGGCATGGGGCGCACCGGCAAGCTGTTCGCGCACGAGTGGGCGGGCATCGAGCCGGACGTCATGAGCGCTGCCAAGGGCATTGCCGGCGGCTTTCCCATGGGCGCGATCCTGGCGAAGGAGGCGGTTGCCAAGCATCTGGTGGCCGGCACCCACGGCACGACGTTCGGCGGCAACCCGCTGGCCTGCGCTGCCGCCAACGCGGTGCTGGACGTCATCTTGGCGCCGGGCTTCTTGGCGGAGGTGGACCGCAAGGCCCGCAAGCTATGGTTCGCATTGGAAGCCGTCGTCGAGGACTACCCGACGGTGCTGGCCGAGGTGCGCGGCGCCGGGCTGATCCTGGGGCTCAAGGGCGTCGTGCCCAATACGGATCTGCAGAATGCCTTCACTGCTGAGGGCCTGCTGACGGTGGCCGCCGGGGACAACGTGGTGCGCCTAGTGCCGCCTTTGGTGCTGACCGACGCCGATTGTGACGCGGCGGTCGAGATGATCCGCCGCGGCGTGCGCCGTTGCATGCCCGCTCCCGTCTTGACGGCGGCGAAGTGAGCGGCGCGCTTCGGCGTCCGGCCGACGGCACGGCCGATCGCAGCAGTGCCGGGGAGGAGCAGGCGCCGCTCCGGCACTTCCTCGACCTCCGCGATTTCGAGACGGCGACGCTGCGCCACATGCTCGATATCGCCTCTGGTTATAAGGAGGCCGGCAAGATCTCGTCGCGGCCGTTCGCCGGCAAGACGCTGGCGATGATCTTCGAAAAGCCCAGCACCCGTACGCGCGTCAGCTTCGAGGTGGCGATGCGGCAGCTTGGCGGCGACGTGATCAACCTGTCGGCCAAGGAGTTGCAGCTCGGACGCGGCGAGACGGTCGCCGACACCGCCCGGGTGCTGTCGCGATATGTGGACGCCATCATGCTGCGCACCGCTGACGCGGCGAAGCTGCGTGAAATGGCCGATCATGCGACGGTGCCGGTGATCAACGGCCTGACCAACTGCAGCCATCCCTGTCAGTTGATGGCCGATATCATGACCTTTGAGGAGCACCGCGGTCCCATCGCCGGCCAGGTCGTGGCCTGGAGCGGCGACGGCAACAACGTGCTGAGCAGCTGGATCGAGGCAGCAGTGCGCTTCGGCTTCACGCTGCGTCTGGCAACGCCGGAAATCCTGCGTCCCCCGCAGGCCCTGATCGATTGGGCCCGCGCATCGGGCGCTCGAATTGAGGTGTTCTCCGACCCGGTCGATGCGGTGCGCGGCGCCCGCTGCGTGGTGACCGACGCCTGGGTCAGCATGGCGGACGACCCGAACGAGAGCCGGCATAACCTGCTCGCGCCGTATTGCGTCACCACGGCCCTGATGGCGGAGGCGGCGCCGGACGCGATCTTCATGCATTGCCTGCCGGCCCATCGCGGCGAGGAGGTCACGGCGGAGGTGATTGACGGCCCGCAATCCGTGGTGTTCGACGGCGCGGAGAACCGGCTGCACGCGCAAAAGGGCGTGCTGGCCTGGTCGTTGGGAGCGGCGCGTTGACTGAGGAGATCGCCTCCACGCCGGGTTGGGTGGAACAGCGGCTGGATGACGTGTTCGCTGCCCTGCCGCCCAGCGCTGGTCCGGCGCGGGAGGCCTACGGTGCCTGCCTCGGCCGCCGAAAGGCCCCGGCTGCCCCGTCTGACATGCTCGGCTCCGAGTTCGATGGCTGCCGGCCCGCATTGCACCACGCCCTTGCGGCGCTGGGCCTCGCCGCCGACACGCTGGCGCAGGTGGACCGGCAGCTCGAAGCGCTCGAGGCGGAGATCGCCGAGGACAGCTAAGTGTCCTTCTGCGGCATGTTGAAGCGCCTGTTTAGACGTTTTGACCGCGACATCTGGCATTTGGGTAGGTCGCGCCTACCGGCTGGCCGCGCATAGCTTGCATCCCACAGGTTCACCTCGACGGCGCTGATCCCTATGTAGGGGGCATGACATCGACCCCTGCTTTTCTGGACAGCACCCGCCCGGATGTGCCCGACATCGTCGTGCCCCGCGGCGTCACCCCATTTTACCTGCCGGGCCAGCCCGTCCGCGGGCGCCTCGTGCGGCTCGGCCCGCTCGCCGATGCGCTGCTCACCCGGCACGTCAACCATGACGCGGTGACCGCGCTATCGGGTCAGGCGTTGGCGCTGGCAGCCGCCCTGGCGACAGCGCTGAAGTTTCAGGGCAGCTTCAGCCTGCAGGCCAAGGGCGACGGCGCGGTGCCGATGCTGCTGGCCGACTGCACGGAGTTCTGGCGCATTGCGCGGCTATGCCCGGGCCGAGCCCGAACGCCTCGCAACCCTGCTCAGCCTCGACCGCGCGCCGTCCGCCGCCGCATTGCTAGGCCAGGGATACCTCGCATTCAGCGTGGACCAGGGACCCGACCGCGAGCGGCACCAGGGCATCGTCGCGATTGAGGGCGACAGCCTGGCCGACATGGCGCTGCATTACTTCGAGACCAGCGAGCAGATCCAGTGCAGCGTCCGCCTGGCCTGTGCCCGCACCCCGGCGGGCTGGCGGGCTGGCGCGCTGATCCTGGAGCGGGTTCCCGGCGAGGGCGGCGTCAGCCCCGAGCTCGACGCCGAGGCGCAGGCCGAGAGCTGGCGGACGGCAGCCGCACTCGCCGCCACGCTGAAAGAGGAGGAGCTGCTGGACGACAGTATCCCGCCGGACCGGTTGCTATACTTGCTGTTCGGCGCCGCAGGCGTCGCTGCCGACCGCAACCGTGCGCTGGCCTATGGCTGCCGCTGCTCCCGCGCCCGGCTGTCAGGCATTCTGGAGACGTTCCCGCCGGACGACCTGGACCACATGTCGGTCAGCGGCGACATCGTCATGACCTGCGAGTTCTGCAACTTTGACTTCCGCTTCGACCGCGACGAGGTGCACGGCAAAGGCAGCGATGCCAAGCTTAACTAGGGTTTCGCGGCGCTTGGCATTGCTGCTGCCGCTGGTGGGGACGGGGTGCGGCGAGGATATGTCGCCCGGGCCCATGCCGCCGCTGCGTTATGATTACCTGATGCCGCTGCGGCTGAATGTCGCGGCGGTGGACATAGGCGATGCGCCGCCGCCCAGCCCCATTGAGGCGCAGTCCCCGGCGCCGGCAGGCATGGCGCTGCGGCAGATGGCGCTGGATCGGCTGACGGCGGATGGCGCGTCGGGCCGGGCGGTGTTCGTGATCGACACGGCGCAGATCAGTCAAAGCGTCGGCGGCCTGAGCGGCATTATGGCCGTGCACCTGGACATCCTCGCGACCGACGGCGCACGGGTCGGCTTTGCCGAGGCACGGGTGTCTCGGACGGCGACCGCGCGCGGTAATCTGCGCCGGACGCTTTATGACCTTACCCGGCAGATGATGGACGACATGAACGTGGAGTTCGAGTTCGAGCTCCGCCGCTCGCTACGTGAATGGCTGCAGGATGTGACGGCGGCGCCAACGCCGGGTCCGGTCGAGCAGCAGGAAATGCCGGTGCCGCTCGCGCCTTAACCACCTAAGTACGCCGCGGCAACCGCGGGGTCGCGCGCGACCTCAGCCGCTGTGCCGGACAGCACAATGCGGCCGGTTTCCAGCACATAGGCGTGGTCCGCGACGTCCAGGGCAGCGGAGGCGTTCTGTTCGACCAGCAGGATCGTCGTCCCCTCGGCCTTGAGCGTCGCGATGATCGAGAAGATCTCTTCGACGAATAGCGGCGCCAAGCCCATGCTCGGCTCGTCCAGCATCAGCAGGCGGGGCGCGCCCATCAGCGCGCGCCCGATCGCCAGCATCTGCTGCTCACCGCCCGACATCGAGCCGGCGAGCTGACCCAGGCGTTCGCGCAGCCGGGGAAAGCGGGCCAGCACGCCGTCTTGCCGCCGGGCGATCTCGATGCGGCTCGGCGCCAGGTAGGCGCCCAGCGCGAGGTTCTGCGCGACGGTCAGCTCGGCGAAGCACTGCCGCCCCTCCGGCACCTGACGCAGCCCGGCGGCGGCGATGCGGTGCGCGGCCTGGCCGGCGATATCCTGGTCGCCGAACCGGATGCTTCCAGCCCGGATATTTCCAGCCGGGGGACGCACCAGGCCGGAGATGGCGCGCATCGTCGTCGTCTTGCCGGCGCCGTTTGCGCCGATCAGGCACACGACCTGGCCCTGGGCTACCTCAAGCGAAATGCCGCGCAGGGCGACGGTCCGACCGTAAGCGACCTCAAGCCCTGCGATCTCGAGGCTGCTCATCAGGCGCCGCGCACCCCGGCCTTGGCCCCAGCCGCCAGGCGCGCCGCGACCTTGTGACCCAGATAGGCCTCAATGACGGCAGGTTCCTGCCGGACGGCGTGCGGAGCGCCCTCGAAAATGCGCTTTCCGAAATTCAGCACGGTCACGCGGTCGGAGATGTCCATGACAAAGCCCATGTCGTGCTCGACCAGCAGGACCGTGGTGCCAAACCCGCCCAGCCTGCGCACGAGCACGGCAAGCGCCGCGGTTTCGGCTGGGTTCATGCCGGCCGCAGGCTCGTCGAGCAGCAACAGCCGCGGCTCGGGCGCCATGGCGCGGGCGATCTCCAGCCGGCGCTGATCGCCATACGACAGCGACTGCGCACGCTGTCCGGCCCGGTCCACGAGGCCAACCAGGTCGAGCGCTTCGCGGGCACGGGCCACCGCGCGACGCTCCTCCGCACGGAAGGCCGGCAGGCGCAGCACCACGCCGGGGAGGCTGCTGGTGAGCCGGGCGTGCAGGCCGGTCAACGCGTTCTCCAGCACCGTCATGGCGGCGAACACGCGGATGTTCTGGAAGGTACGGGCCAGGCCGAGCGCCGCGCGACGGTCGGCGGGCAGCCCGGTCACATCCTGCCCGGCAAACCGGATATGCCCGGCGCTGGGTTGCACCAATCCGGACACCAGGTTGAACAGCGTGGTCTTGCCGGCGCCGTTCGGCCCGATCACCGCGTGGACGCCGCCGGGCATGACCTGCATATCAACGCAGTCCACCGCGACCAGGCCGGCATAGCGGCGGGTCAGGCCGTCCACTTCCAGCAAAGGGATCATGCTGCCGTGCGGGCGCCGATCCGCTTCATGCGGACCGCCAGCAAGCCGTTTGGCAGGAACAGCACGGCGAGCACGATGATGACGCCGTTCAGCACCAGCCGGATGTCGCTGAACCCGCGCAGCAGCTCGGGCAGCAGGGTCAGCACCCATGCGCCGACCACCGGCGCCAGCGGCGTGCCGATGCCGCCGAGCAGCACGTAAGACAGGATAGTGACGGCGGGCTCAAAGCCATACTCGTTGGGGCCGATGAAGCTCGATACGTGGGCCGACAGGCAGCCCGCCAACCCGGCCAGCACGGCAGAAGCCAGCAATGCGCCCATCTTGTAGCGCTGGATGGGCACGCCCATCACCTGGGCGGCGGTCTCGTCCTCCCGCATCGCCTCCATAGCCCGGCCGATACCGCTGCGGCCGATCAGCCAGAGCGCCAGGATGGCGAGGCCAAGCAGCCCGTAGATCATCCAGGCCGTCGCACGCTCCGGGATGCCGGACAGGCCCAGCGCGCCGCCGAACAGGTCCACATTCAGATAGACCGCGCGCAGCACCTCGCCCAGCCCGATGGTGGCGATCGCAAGATAGACGCCGGCCAGCCGCAGAGTCGGCACCCCGATCGCCAGCGCAAAGGCGACCGGCACGACGATGGATAGCGGCAGGACTGCAAGGAATGGCAGGTTCAGCTTGAGCGTCATCAGCGCGGAGGAGTAGGCGCCCAGGCCCATGAACGCTGCCTGGCCGAGCGACAACTGGCCGACCGCCAGCACGACATACATGGAGAGCGCCAACAGGCCGTTGATGCCCAGCGCATAGACCAGGTTCTGGTAGGTCCATAGGAAATCGTCGAGCCAGGGCGGCATCAGGCCCGCCGC
This sequence comes from uncultured Alphaproteobacteria bacterium, assembly GCA_963850595.1. Classification (GTDB taxonomy): domain Bacteria; phylum Pseudomonadota; class Alphaproteobacteria; order Acetobacterales; family Acetobacteraceae; genus CAHJXG01. Next base: position 1,989,798 of record CAWKLS010000002.1, read on the forward strand.
AGCACGGCGCGGCCGAACAGGCCAGAGGGCCGGGTCCAGAGCACGGCGACCAGGATCAGGAACGCCACCGCCTCCTTCAATCCGGACGAGACGTAGCCAGCGGTCATGACCTCGATGACGCCCAGCGCCAGCCCGGCCAGCAGCGCCCCACGAATGTCGCCGAGCCCGCCGACGATGATGACGACGAAGCCGCGCAGCATCATCGTCTCGCCCATGTACGGGTGGATCGCGTTGAAATTGAGCCCGATCAGCACGCCGCCTGCCCCGGCTAGGCAGCCGGAGATGAACGACACCATGGCCGCCGCCCGCCCGGTGTCGATGCCCATGAGCTGCGCCGCGTCGGGCTTCTCCGCCATCGCTCGGATCGCGAGGCCGAGCCGGGTGCCGTGCATGAGCGCCAGCAACGCGCCGACCAGCAGCGTCGTGGCAGCAAGGATCAGAAGCTGCGCCGTTGTGATGCGGATGTCGCCGACGTGGAACGCGTCGGCGCTGACGACACCGGGCGGCAGCCGGCGGATGTCGGGACCAAGCCAGCTTGTGAGCGCCGAGTAGAGCGCCAGCACGCCGCCGAGGGTGACCATCAGCGACGACAACTCCGGCGCCTGAATGCGGCGGAGCCGGGTCAGCAGCACCCAGTCGAACACGACGGCGATGCACCCGGCGCCGAACGCGGCAAGCGGCAGCGCCAGCCAGATCGGCAGGCCCAGTGCGCGTCATCCACAGCGCCAGCAGCGCGCCGGCGGAGAAGTAGAAGCCATAGGTCAGGTTGATCACCCGCAGCACGCCGAACATCAGCGTGAAGCCGAGGGCGAACAGGGCGTAGGTGGCGCCGAGCAAAACGCCGTTGACAAGCTGCTGGGCGAGCATCGCAGCGTCCTACTGGCGGGGCGATGCCAGAACTTGCCGCCCTGCATCGCCAGGACCACCACGCCCTCGGTGCTGGCGGGGTCACGGCCGGGGCTGAAGGTAAAGGGACCCATCACGCCGTTGTAGTTGGTCGCGAGCAGGGCGTCGCGGATCTTCTCTGGCTCGGCGGCGCCGGCGCGGGCGATGGCGTCCGCCAGGATGTGCATGCAGTCATAGGCCTGGGCAGCGAACTGGTCCGGGTCCTTGTTGTTCTTTGCGCGGAACTTGCTGACGAAGGCCTGGTTCTGCGCGTCGTCCTTGGCCACGAACCACGGGCTGCCGACGATCAGCCCGTCCGCAGCCGCACCGGCGATCTCACCCAGTTTCGGCGAGTTGCTGCCATTGCCGCCGATGAACAGCGTCTCCTTGCCGAAACCCAGTTGCCGCGCCTGCAGCAGCACGCCGGACACCGGCTCGACAAGGGCCGAGATGCCGACGGCGTCGGGCTTCAGGGCGCTGGATCTTGGTCAATTGCGCGCTGAAATCGGTGTCCTTGCTGCCGAAGCTCTCGATGGTCAGGATGTTCAGCCCGGCCTTCTCCGCCGCCGCCTTCATCGTATCGAAGCCCGATTTCGAGAACGCGTCGTCGTTCGCATACATCAGCGCGATCGTCTTGACGCCACGGGCCTGGGCGCGCGCCAGGGTCACCGGGATCACGTCGCTCTCTGGCAGGCTGGTGCGAAACACGTAGGGTCCGATCGCGGTGATCCCTGCCGCCGTCGTGCTGGTGCCGATAATCGGGATTTTACGCTCGTTCGCCACCGGCCCCACCGCGAACATCTCATTCGATAGAGTCGGCCCGACGATCACGACGACCTTGTCGCGGCCGATCAGCTTGCGGGCGGCGTTGATCGCCTGGTCCTTGTTCCCGGCGCTGTCCTCGATCACCAGCGCGATCTTGCGGCCCAGCGCGCCCTGCGCATTGACCTCCTCCAATGCCAGCTCCAGCCCCGCGCGGATGGCCGTGCCGTAGGCGGCGTTGGGACCGCTCAGGATTTCAATCGCGCCGACCTGTATGGGCGCGCCCGCCTGCGCGAAAGCGCTGGGCGTCGCGGCCAGCGTCATGGCGCCGAGCAAGGTTCTGCGGAACATCGTTGGTTTCCCCTGGGAGAAGGCCGATCGGGCCGGGACCGTAGCCGAAACGGCTTGATATGCAAGGCGGCTTGCGATCCATGTTCGAGGCGTCATGCGACCCATGTTGAAGCAGACTTGCGCTGGGCATTGCGCCGGGTCATGGGAGGCGATGAGCACGCTCCGCATCGCCACCTGGAACATCAACTCGCTCCGCCTGCGGCTGCCGTTGGTGGAGCGGCTGATCGCGGCGCTCAACCCGGACGTGATCTGCCTGCAGGAGACCAAGGTGCCGGACGACCTGTTCCCCGACGCGGCCCCAGGCGCCTTCGGCTATCCGCATATCGCCCGGCGCGGCATGAAGGGCTATAACGGCGTTGCCATCCTGTCCCGCCTGCCGCTCACCCCGCTCGATGGACCCGATTGGTGCGAGCGCGGCGACTGCCGGCATATCGGGATCACGCTCTCGACGCCAAACGGTCCGATCGCGCTGCACGACTTCTACGTGCCCGCAGGCGGCGATGAACCCGACCCGGCAGTCAACCCAAAGTTCGCCCATAAGCTCGCTTTCCTAGGCGAAGTGACCAACTGGTTTGCTGCCCGGCGGCCGGGGCGCTGCGTCCTGGTGGGCGACCTCAACATCGCACCGCTGGAGCACGATGTCTGGAGCCATAAACAGCTTCTGACCGTCGTCAGCCACACCCCGGTCGAGGTCGCGGCCATGGAGGCGTGGATGCGCACCGGGTTCGTGGACGCCATGCGGCATTTCGTGCCGGCGGAGCAAAAGCTATATACTTGGTGGTCATACCGCAACCGCGACTGGCGGGTCGCCAACCGCGGCCGGCGGCTCGACCACGTCTGGGTCACCCGCGACCTGGCGCCGGGCCTGCGGTCGAGCGCCGTGCTGACCGAGGCGCGCGACTGGCCGCAGACGTCGGACCACGTGCCGGTCTGTGTTGAGCTTGCGGTATAGCGGTTTAATAGACCGTAATGGTGATCTTGCGTGAGAGCACCGGCGGGGCAAAGACCATGTGCTCGGCGTCGCCAAGGACGAGCTGCAGCGTGTGCCGCCCAGGTGGCAAGTCGAGATGCGCTTCGGTTTGCCCGGCGCCGAAATGCAGGTGAGACTTGTCTTGCGGTATCGCCTCCTCGGTATTGAGCGGCTCATCAACATCGACGAACAGATGATGGTGCCCAAAATTCGGCGTGGCATCGCCCGCATGCGTGATGCCCATGTTGCGCAGCCCAAAACGGCACCAGAATGCCCCATGAACGCGGTCACCGTCATGCGGCCAGATGATGTAAAGCAACGTGCCATTGGGTGACGGCGTTCTGCCGGCAAACGCTGGCGTCGAGGCGGCAACCGTCGATAGGATGGCTGTCCGCAGCAGCGTTCTACGATCGATCGCCATGTCGCTCCGCTTCCGGGCCGTGTGCTGTGTCATAGCTGTGTCCCTTCACTCGGTTCGCGCGACACGAAAGCCATGAGTCGGATAGCGCACAGAAGCGTCGTAGTAGTCGCGGCTCGAGGGCCGCAGCGAGCCGGCATCCGCTACCCAGGACCCGCCACGCAGCACCCGCTCGCGGCAGTCGGGCACGTCCCAGGTGACGGCGCCATTGCGCGGCGCATCCTGGTAATCATGGTGCCAGCAATCGGCAACCCACTCGGCGACACCGCCACCCATGCCAAGCAGGCCAAATGGATTGGGCGGATAGGCCTCGATCGCGGGCGGGTTTTGGATGCTGACCGGCTCGCCGCATCCTTTGCAGCTTGCCTTGCCAGGCAGCACGGCGTTGCCCCAGGAATATCGCGTCTCGGTCCCAGCCCTGGCGGCGTACTCCCACTCGGCCTCGGTCGGCAGACGGAAACGTTTTCTTGTCACACCGGTCAGCCAGGAGGCGAACTGCCGCGCGTCATCCCAGCTTACGTTGGTGACCGGCTGGTCCGACCGGCCTTTTGGCACGAGTGTGCACACCTTCGCGTCCACGCACTCCTGCCACTGCCGGACGGTGACGGCGGATTTCGCCAGCAGGAACGGCTCGACTTGGACGGGGTGAACTGGGCGTTCTGAACGGTCCTCATTGCTTCCCATGCGGAACACCGCGCCGGGCAACATGACCATCTCCGGCTCTGAGACCGTCTGGACGACCGCCGGCCTGGGCAGTGTCAGCGCAGCCTGCTTTGTCTCCGCAGGCATACTTGCTGAACTCCCGGCTTTAGGAGCGGTGTCCGTCGAGCGCGCCTGCTGATCAGACGGCCGCTGCTCCTGACCCGGTTCGGGACGTGCTGGACCGTAGCTGAACGCTGGGGCGACTGGACCCAGCGTCGAACGTCCCGACTCGGGCTGTGCATCCATAGCCATGCTTCGTGCACGCGCCGCTTCGGAGCCGCGGCCATTATGCATCGGCGATCCCAGCAGCTGCAGCATTACGGCGCCGACGCCGGCCGTGCTGATGATGCCGCCCCAGAACCAAGCCAAGCCGCGGAAGCGAGAGGATCGCCGCATCTCGCCGAGATCGGCATAGTACTCCAGGTCTTTGCTCAGTTGTTCACCTATGGACCATGCTTGCTCAACCGGGGACTGTATGTCGGAAAAAGATAGTCCTTTAGTACGAAAATTTACTTCCATCCCATCAGCGTCCCGCTCAAGTCCCGACCGCATTACTTAGCGGTTTACTATGCTGCGTGGACCCCTCATCGCAAAAAACGCTCTTCACGATATGTAGGACTGGTATCGATGCAAACATCCAGCCGAGCGGTCCGGCGTTCCGGCCTCTCGCTTGCCGCGATCATCATGCAGATGCGCAGATCGGCGGCTTTGGTCCTACCGCTCACCGATGGGGCATAGGATCAAGGCCGCGTCATGCCGACCGTCATGCTGGCGTCAAGACCATCAGCCACGGCCAGCAGGCTCAAGCGTCGAGTTAAACGCCCGGCGCGACGCCGATCGGGTCCAAACGGTAGCCACCGCCCTCGGTCACCAAAAGACGCGCATTGCTCGGGTCCGGCTCGATCTTTTGGCGCAACCGATAGATGTGCGTCTCGAGCGTGTGGGTCGTAACCGCGGCGTTGTAGCCCCAGACCTCGTTTAGCAGGACCTGCCGCGCCACCGGGCGGGTGCCGGCGCGATACAGGAACTTGAGAATGGCGGCCTCTTTCTCCGTCAGGCGGATGCGGCGGTTCTTGACCGGCTCATGCAGCAGCTTGGCGCTGGGGCGGAAGGTGTAAGGCCCGATGGTGAAGACCGCATCTTCTGAGTTCTCAAAGATGCGCAGCTGGGCGCGCAACCGGGCCAGCAGTTCGGCAAGGCGGAACGGCTTGGCGATGTAGTCATTGGCGCCGGCGTCAAGGCCGCGGACGACATCCGCCTCGTCGTCGGACCCGGTCAGCATGATGATCGGCATGCGCAGGCCCTGTTTACGCAACAGGGCGCACAGGTCCCGTCCATCGCCATCGGGCAGGCCCACGTCGAGAATAATGGCGTCAAACCGCGAGTCCTTGCCGGTGAGCAGGGCTTCGGCCTCCGAAACCGTCCCGGCTTCGGCGACCGCGAACTCGCCATCGACTTGGAGCTGCTCGAGCAGGGCCTCTCGCAGAGTAGCGTCGTCATCGACGATAAGGATCGGACGTTCAGCCGTCATTCGGCAACTTCCCCATATTAGACCGAGGCCAGCGCGTCACGCTGGACCCACCGGCATCAATCTGATCGTCTGTGCAACACAACAGGGTGACGCCCTTAAAATTGAACCGATCAGAAGCTCAACGCAGGTCAAGCCCTGTAAAATTGTATCACATAGCCCCAGAATACACACATCGTTGTGAGGCAGTTGGATGCGGTGCACAAGGGGACGCCATATCCGTTGTCAGGGACCAATTATTGGATGGAGATGACGTGGCCCAGCCGCGAGGATCACAGGCGGCGCAGCTGCCCGCATTTTCTCTCCCCGACCCGGCCGTATTGCGAATCCGGGCGGTGCACCGGGCCATCGCCGACCTGCGCCGCGGCACGCCCGTCCTCCTGTTGGGCAGCCCCGACCTTATAGTGCTGGCGGCCGACACCGCCGGTGCAGCTGGTCTCGCGGAGTTGGCGGCATTGGCCGCTGTGCCCCCTGTGCTTCTGCTGTCCCCAGTACGCGCGGCTGCCTTGCTTCGCCGTCCCGTCGAGCCGGGTCCGCCCATCGCCTTACGCACGGCCGGACTGCTGGAGCCGGCGCTGCTGCGCGGCATGGCCGATCCGACCGCCGCCCAACTCCTCGCCGATCCGCCAGAGCAGGCCGCTCTGCCCGCTTCTGCTCCCGCCGCACTGGCAATAATGAAGCTTGGCCGCCTTTTGCCCGCTGCCTTGGTGGCGCCGGTGCAGGCTGACGCCGCTGCACAGGCAGCGCGACTCGGGCTGCTCGCGGTGTCCGCATTGGACGTAGTGGCCCATCCGGATGCCGAGGCGGCCAACCTGGTGCAGGTCGCGTCGGTGCACGTTCCGCTCGCAGCCTCGGCCGACGCTCGAGTGGTGGCGTTCCGTGCGCCAGACGCCGGTATCGAGCACCTAGCCATCCTGATCGGCAAGCCGGAGCATGTCGGCGCGGCCAGCCCAGCGCCGCTGGTGCGGGTGCATTCCGAGTGCTTTACCGGGGACCTGCTGGGCAGCCTGCGCTGCGACTGCGGGGCGCAGCTTCACGCGGCACTGGACCGCATGGCGGCGGAGGGCGGCGGCGTGCTGCTGTATTTGGCGCAGGAGGGACGCGGCATTGGGCTTACCAACAAGCTGCGTGCCTATGCTTTGCAGGACCGTGGGCTCGATACGCTCGACGCCAACCGTGCCCTGGGCTGGAATGCCGACGAGCGCAATTTTCTGGTGGCCGCCACGATGCTCGAGCAGCTTGGCGTCCGCCGGGTGCGGCTGCTGACCAACAACCCCGACAAGCTCACGGCTTTGGCGGCGTACGGGATTGAGGTGGAGGGTCGGGAGCCGCTGGTGATCGCGCCCAATGGCATCAACGACCATTATCTGGCGACGAAACTGCGGCGTTTCGGCCACTTGCTTGGCTGAAAATCTTAACGGCACAGCATTTGCTACGTTGGTATCATGATCCAACCCACACCCGGCGCCGACCCTGCGTCCCGCATCTTCGGATATGCCATGCCGCCTGACGGCGCTGGGCTGATCGGGCCCGATGGCCTGTGGCCGCAGCCGATTGACGTGCCGTTCAGCGAGGTGCTGAAAAGCCTGAACCCCCTGCAGCATGTGCCGGTGGTCGGCACAATCTACCGGGCCGTTACGGGCGAGACCATTCCAGCGCCGTTGCGTATCCTCGGCGCCGGCATCTTCGGCGGCCCGATCGGCATCCTGGGCGCCGCGGTCATGAGCTTCGTCGGCGCGCTGTTCGCCATGGGCCCCGACCTGTCGCGCCCCTCGGTCCCGGCCGGCATGTCGGCGACCGGGTCTGAGGCACCGATGGGCAACATCACGCCCGGCACCCTCAAACCCGGCGAATACACGACGCTCGCCACCACGATACCGGAGTTCCTGCAGAGCCCGACCCAGTTCGCCAGCAGCACCCCGCCTCAGGTTGCCGGCGGCGCTTCACCCCCGTTTGCTAACGGCGCTTCACCCCCGTTCGCCAGCGGCGTTTCACAACGTGGGTTCAAGGCGTATTACGACGCATCGCAGGAGTGGCAGCGGGCCCAGGCGGTCGAGAAAGGGTTGGCATGAAAGGTCCGGCTTGAAGGGCCTGGCATGAGCGACGCGGCGAGCGGCCAGGCAACGCTGGGCATCGACGGCATCGTGACGTTGGGCAGCCTGCGGCAGCGGGCGGCATTCGGGCGCGGCGGCCTAAAGGTGCATAAACAGGAAGGCGATGGCGCGACTCCCGTGGGGCTGCTGCCGCTGCGGCGTGTGCTTTACCGTGCCGACCGGGTCGCAAGGCCGCGCACCGCTGTGCCAGCGATGCCGCTGGCCCTGCATGACGGCTGGTGCGACGATCCGGCGCACGCCGATTACAACCGGCCGATCCGCCTGCCCCATGAAGGCCGGCATGAAGCGCTTTGGCGCACCGACGCAGTGTACGATGTCGTCGGTGTGCTGGGCTGGAATGATCGCCCAGTGGTGCGCGGGATGGGCAGCGCGATATTCCTGCATGTGGCAAGACCGGACTTCGCACCGACCGAGGGCTGCATCGCACTGGCACTGCCGGACCTGTGTCTGCTCTTGAGCGCCGGGCTTACGAGCGTGCTGGTACGGGGATCATAGAGCACGGCGCTGGCCTTGCGGCTTTAGGGATCCCGGCTGAGGCCTTTTTGCTCCAAGGCCGCCAGATAGGCATCCCAGAGTGCCGCCTGCTCATGTCCCATCCGGTGCAGCAAGGCCCAGGAGTAGATGCCGGTATCATGGCCATCGGTGAACCGGATACGCACGGCGTAGTGGCCGACCGGCTCGACGGCGGCAATGCCGACTCCACGTTTTCCGGGCACAGTCTGCTTCTGGTCCGGGGAATGACCCTGCACCGCGGCGCTTGGGCTTTCGACCCGGAGCAGTTCGGCCGGCAACGACACCTTGGAGGCGTCGTCAAAATCCACTTCGAGCCGCTGTGTCGCGCGCCGAATACGGATTTCGATTGGGCGAGGCGGCGCCGTCATGCGTCGTCGAGCAAACGCGCTTCCTCGGGCAGCATGATCGGGATTCCGTCGCGTATGGGAAACGCCAAGCCGGCTTTACGGCTGATAAGTTCCTGAGCGACTCGGTCATAGGTGAGCGGCTCCTTGGTCACCGGGCAGACCAGGATCGCAAGCAGACGCGGATCAACAGGAGTTGGGTCTGGCATGGCGGCGCGCTCCGTCAGCTTGCCTGCCGGCCCTGGCGTCCCGTGTCGGTCGAATGGGCGCCCATCTGCAGCAAGGTCAGCAGGGTGCTTGCCCGGTCAGCCGAATTTGGCGCCTCCAGCAACGCCTGCTTCTCTGCCGGGTCGAACGGACAGACCATCGCCAGCGTGATGACCAACGCATTGTCCGGCATCTCGCCGATCGCGTCCCAGTTCGCGTCGAACCCGCGGGCATTGAAGTAGGTGCGGAGCGCCCGGGTCAGGCCGTCACGATCGATATTCAACGCGTCGGCCTCCCCTTCCAGATCGTCCCGGAAACGTGCCAGGTCGGCGCGGACCCGGCGATAGCCGCGCTGCATCTCCAACTCGACGCTGATCGAGAAGCGCACCATCCCAGTCAGGGTAATGAGGTAACGGCCGTCATCCGACTCGCTGAACGAGGACAGACGTCCCAGGCAGCCAACCTTGTACAATGCCGGCCCGCTCGGCGTACGCGGCCGGTTTCCGTCCGGCTGCACCATGCCGATCACCCGGCCCGAGGCAAGTGCGTCCTCCACCATCGCGAGATAGCGCGGCTCGAACACGTTGAGCGGCAGCTTGCCCTGGGGCAGCAACAGCGCGCCGCCGAGTGGAAAGACCGGGAATTCCGTCGGCAGTTCGTCCGAGCCGGATTGAGGAGCCATGAGATTACCTGAACAGTAATGCCGACAGCTTGCGCCGTGCGGCCAGGGTTGCGGGGTCGGTGAGGCCCCAAGCCTCAAAGAGTTTCAGTAGCTGCAGGCGGGCGGCGTCGTCGTTCCAGGCGCGGTCGTGCTTGATGATGTGCAGCAATGCGTCGGCGGCCTCCGCGCGATGGCCACCCGCGTTCAGCGCTGCCGCCAGATCGTAGCGTGCTTGATGGTCGTCAGCATTGGCGGCGAGCCGTCGTTCAAACTCGTCCAGTTGACCGCTGGCGCGGCGGCCTTCCTCGGCGAGCAGCAACGCGCTCCGGGCGCCGCTGATCTCGGCGTGATCCGCAATCGCCGGCGGAACCTGCTCCAGCGCGTCACGCGCCTGATCTTCTTGCCCGAGCGCCATCAGCACACGGATCAGGCCGGCCCAGGCTGCAGGGTTTTCCGGATCCTCCTGCAGTAAGGCGCTGAACAGGCCGCCTGCCTCTTCGAAGCGCTCAGCCTCCATGGCCAATCGCGCCTCGGCCAGCAGGTCCGCGGCTGGCATTGCGCCGCCGGCAAGCTTCAGCACTCCCTCGACAAACCGTTTGATCTCGCTCTCCTGCAACGCGCCCTGGAACAGGTCGGCGACCTGCCCTTGCCAGAACGCCGCGACGGTCGGCACAGACTGCATCGGCAGCCCAATCTGCGCGAGCTGCTGGACCAGCGCCCGGTTGGCGTCGATATCGATCTTGACGAGTTTGATCCGGCCCCCGGCCGCACGGGTCACCTTCTCCAACGCCGGCGTCAGTTGTTTGCAAGGACCGCACCAAGTGGCCCAGAAATCCACCAGGACTGGCGTGGACCGAGACGCCTCGATCACGTCTTGCATAAAAGTCTGCTGGGTGCCGTCGATGATCATCTCGTCCGCGGCAACGCTGTTGACGCCTGCCGCCGCGCCGCGCGGTGACGGACTGTGCGCCGGAGCCTTCTGGCCCGGCTTCTTTTGCGCCCCAGTTTTCTGGCCGATGAGCATGTCCATGGTATTGCGCCTATGCTGGTCGTCTGTTGGTGCATAGATGTTGCGCGCGGGCGAGATGTGCAAGCCAGCGGCGTTAGGGCGCGGCGGCGCGCAGCCCGCGTCCATTTTGTCTCGCTTGCAGCGATTACCCCTCTTGCACCGGTGCCGAGACCCGCTTAGAAGGCCGGATCGCTGGGGCGCGGGCGTAGCTCAGGGGTAGAGCACAACCTTGCCAAGGTTGGGGTCGAGGGTTCGAATCCCTTCGCCCGCTCCAGGGTCGCCGTTGTGCATACTGGGCAGATGGGTGACGATCTGTTCCTAAGACATAGGTTACACTCTCGCGCCGAACGGATTGTCGATGGGATGTATGGTTTTCTGCTCCAAGTCGATGGAGCCGAGATCCCTTCATAGGCGGGCCATGACGCGGAGACGCTCGTCCATAACCGAACGCGCTTTCCACGGCATCGACACAACAAACCGTCACCTATGTGTCGGAACGCTCAGATCAGCCGAGCAGGCTTCCTTGTTTTTCGTCGCGTCGGCCTGCGGCGTTCCGGCGCGGCTGCACCGGTAGCATTGCCGCTATAGCCGCCCTAAGGTCCTCCGCCGCGATCGTCGGCCCGGCGTAGATGCGGTTCAGCAGGTCTGCCTGCTTCGGTTCCAGAGCGACGAGGCGCCCGAGGATATGCAGCACGTTTAAAAGCTCCGCCGTGTATTCCGCTAGTCAGCCTTCCGGCTGAATATTGCCAAGCGGCGAGGGTGGCCGGCGGTCACCGATGATCGGGCGACTGCGATCGCGGGCGCGGTAGCTGAACCACTGGGTCAGCACCTGCTTGCCGGAGACCTCGTAGGCCCAGACCTCCGGGGCCACGTTGTCGATATGGCCCGCGCCGACATGGAGGCGGCCATGGCCGGGCAAACCTTCCGAAAACAACTTGCCAGTGTGCCGGTCCCCAAGCTCGCCGTCGGAGCCGTGTGGGTGAAACAGCACCTCCTTTCGCGCCGCGTCCGTCTCCTGAGCGAGCACCTTCCAACGCCGTTCCAGCGACTGCCGGTCAGGCGCAACAACCCAAGTCCGGCCCGGCATAACGCCCGATCCACTGTAAAGAAAAAACTCGTCAAGCCCGAGATAAGTCGCCCACCCGCCGGTCGCCCCAGGCAGGAACGGCGCGCGCCAGTCCGGCAGGCAGTCCGCCCAGCCCGCGTCGTCGAGGGTGAGCGCGGCCAGCGCCGCAAACTTCCCCTCGCGCCCGCCCACCGGCAGCGACCGGAATCGCACCCGCGCCGGCCTTGTTGCATCGGGCTTGCCCGTCCGCGCCGCCAGCACGATGCACACCGGCTGCTGCACGCCCTGGAAGATGCGCGTGCCGACGCCGGGTTGGTGCCCCTCGGGCGAGCAGTCCACCACCCAAGTCTCGTCCGTTGTGCGACAGGTCGTCACGCATGGCCTGAAACCCCGGCCCGTTCAGAAACCCGGCCACCATTATAAAACAAACAACGCCCTTGCGACCGGGCGCCGCCTGAGCCGCCATGGCACCGTCGCCGAAGACCTTCCATGTCGCCCAGCGCCAGAAATAGGCATACAGGTTGCGCAGGTGCTTGGTATGCGCGCCGACTCTCCAATCCGCGGGCGGCATCCACCGCTGCAGCGGTGCCGCAGTGTTCGCGCTGCCGGCCTCGACCCAGCCGCCGCGGCCCTTCGCCTTCTTCTTATAGGGCGGGTTGCCGATGACGACCGTGATCGGCTCCGCGCGCTTGATCGCGTTGGCCTGCCGGCGCGATTCGGCCAGCGGCTTCAGCATGTGCGGGATGTATTCGTGCTCCTCGTCCGGGTTGCCCAGCGTGTCCGTGACATACAGGCGCAGCCGCAGGCCGGCCGGCACCGTGCCCTGAACCTTGAACAGATCAGCGACCTCGGCCAGCAAACGGAACTGCGCCACCGCGAAGGAGCCGAACTGCAATTCAAACCCGATGAGGCGTCGCAGCGCGTCCCGGATCACGCCCGGCACCGCGCCGGCGCCCTGATCCGCCGCCGTCATCTCGGCGATGCGGCGCAGCACGCCCAGCAGATAGGTGCCAGTCCCGACCGCCGGGTCCACCAGCTTGACCTCCGCCGAGGCCAGCCCCTCAGCCACCGCGAACCGGGCGGGATCGCGCAGCGCCTCGTCCACCAGCCGCACCATGGCTGTCACGATCTGGGGCGGCGTGTAGTACGAACCCGTTTGCTTGCGCAGCGTGTTGTCGTAGGCCTCCAGGAAATGCTCATAGAACTACAGCCAGGCCTCCGGATCGCCCTCACCGATCGCGGCCCAGTCCACCGCGTCCAGCACCCGTACCAGCGTGCCGATCGAGGTTTTCAGCGCCTCCTGCCCGTCCGCGTCGTCGGTCAGCACGCGGAAGGCGCCGCCGATCACCGTATTGATCCGGGCCAGCGCCCTGGCGACGCGGTCCAGGCCGTCGGACAGCGCGATACCCTGCGCCCGCGCCATCAACAGGCCAAAGGTCACGGCCTGCGCATAGCCATCGGCAAACTCCTCGTCCGTCGCCTCGGGAAACAGCAGCCGGCGCCTGTCCTCGGCCAAATCGGTCAACGCCGCGGTCCCAAGCGCGAGCTGTTCGGTCACCTCGTCGCACAACAGGCGGCATAGGCCCGCACTCATCTCCGCCAGTCCCTCAGCGCTGGTGGGCGGTATCGGCTCCCATCGCAGGAAGTCGGAAAAGAGACGTTCCAGGCCGGGCGCGGCGGCGAGCTTGGCGCCGGCGGTTTCGACATCGCCGGTCAAACGCACAATTTCGCCCACGATCGTGCCGCCGCGCCATAGCGAGAAGGCGTTCCCATCGGTATAAACGAGGTTGGGCAGCGATTTCAGCTTATCCCATTGCATTCGGTCATGGCCGTCCTTGAACCGCCGCGGGTCGGCGCCTTTGCCTGGCGCCTTCACCTCCATGAAACCGACGAGACTATTTCTGACCTTCACCGCACAGTCGGAACGGGTTTTTAGCGCCGAGAGGGTCGCCTCGCCAACCACGACCACATTGCCCGCCCTGAACAGGAGCAGGTCCGACATGTCCGTGAGAAGGTGCTCCAGCGGCGCCCGGAGCTGATTCTCCGGCGCTCCCACCGCTCCCTGCCCGGACAGTTTTGCCTTTAATGCAGCACCGAAACGGGAGACGGCACCGGCAAGCTGATCAGGCTTGTTTATCCTCAAACCTGCTGTAAAACGCGCAATAACGACAATTTCTAGACGAAATTGGACGCGTTACCGCCCGCTCAGAGCCTACAATACTTGTATTGGCTTCGGACAGGCCCGAAATCAACTCCCGCTCAGGCGGAGCGTGTTGCCGGCCGGCGGCGGTCTACTTCAAAGCCAGCTCCACCCCAGAAAGCCGCGCGCACTCCGCAAGCAGCTTCTCCTGCCGGTCCACTGCTTGCGTCATGCCGCTCGGCTTACGCAGCCGCCTATGGTAAAAATACTCCCCCGAAACCGTCGCTGCCGCATCATCGCTGATTGCAAGCCAAACCTGCGTCCGGTGCGCCGCATCCAGGTCGCCCGTCGCCCGCGGGCCGCTCATCTTCGTCGCCACCCAGCCCGGCTCCAGCGCGTTGGACAGCGTGCCCGGCCAGCGCCGCGCAACGGCGAAGGCCAGCAGCACGTCGTGCAGCTTGGTGTCGGAGTAGGCCTGGTTGCCCCGCCACGGGCGCTGCGCCCACGTCAGGTCATTCAGGCTGGCGTCGCCGCGGCGGTGCAGTTCGGAGCTGACATAAACCAGCCGCCTCGGCCGATGGATCAGCACGGTCAGGATGTAGGGCGCCAGCGTGTTGACGGCGAACACATGCGACAGCCCGTCCTCGGTTTCGATGCGCAGCCGCTCGCGGTAGCTGACGCCGGCATTGTGGATCACCGCGTCGAACGACCCCAAGGCATTCACCCGGTCGGCCAAGCGCCGGGTCTGCGTGACGCTCGTGAGGTCCCCGGTGACGACCATCTCCGCGCCGGGCACCGCGGCCATCGCCTCCCGGCCGCGCTGCTCGTTCCGCGCATGCAGGACCACCGCGTGCCCCTGCTCGATCAAGAGCTGTGCAGCCATCCGGCCTAAGCCATCCGAGGAGCCGGTGATGAAAACGCGGGCCATATAGCAACCTGCTCAGCGGCCCGGTGACGCGCCGGACGCGCCGCCCGGCAGGCTCAGCAGCGGCACCGTGCCGCCGCCCAGCATCGTCGCCGGCAGCTTGCCGTCCCAGCGCCGGGCTGTCTCATAGTCCACGACCCGCGGATTGGCCGCGACCGCCGTGCCCAGCTGCTGCACCGCCGACGCCTGCGCCTGGCCGAGCAGGAGGGTCGCCTGCGCCTCGCCCTCGGCGCGCAGCACGGCAGACTCCTTTTCGGCACGGGCACGCACCACCGCGGCGCGCGCCTCGCCCTCCGAGCGGGTGGTGACCGCGATAGCCTGCGCCTCCGCCTGCACCTTGGCCTGCTCGCCCTCATAGCGGATTTTGCTGACCGTGTTCTCCGCCTGCAGCGCGTCGTTCTTCGCGCGCACCGTCGCCTCGACGGACTGGGTGAAGGCGGCGCTGTATTCGATCCGGCTCAACTGCAGGTCCACGACCTCGATGCCAAAGCTTTGCTCGATGGCCTCCTGGATCGACCGGCGGATTTCATTGGCGATGCTCTCCCGCTCCGCCGAGATGCTGACCGTGTTGCGCCGGGCAAACACGCGGAGCGCGCGGTCGGCGACAATCGGCCGGAGGTTGCCGTCGATATCGACGTTGCCGGAGCGGCCGACGCCATACAACAGCCGGAACACCGCCGCCGGCGGCACCCGGTAGCTTAGGCCGATGCCGATACGCACGGACTGGTTGTCGATGGTGTAGACGCCGAGGTCATTGGCCTGGAAGGTCGTGAGGCTGACCTGCAGGTGATCGACGGCCTCGATGAACGGCGTCTTGAAGTGCAGGCCGGGCCCGATCGGCGCTACGCTGGTCACCACGCCAAACCGCCGCACCCCGGCCATCTCCGTCGGCTGCACGACGAAAAAGCTGCCGTTGACCGCAGCGAGCACCATGAGCCCGGCCGCGCCGAGCAGCATCCAGCCGCCGATGCGCCACGCGGGGGTCGATCGCCGGGCGGGCGTCGTGCTGATCAGTTCGCTCATGGTCATGGCTCCGGTTTCCCATAAGGGTCAATCCAGAGCTGGAACAAGAAAGCAAGCCCGCTTTATTCCTGGGCGACCAGTTATCACGCAGTGCGAGGCGCCCCCGCCCCCGTCGAGCGCAGCGCGGCGTTGGCGACCGCGGCCACCACGACATTGGCCAGCACCGCCAGCAAGCCGACATAGACGGTATAGCTCGCGCCGCCGACGACGATGGTATGCAGCGGCTTCAGCCCGTCCGTGTAGGCGATAAAGCTGCCGCCGAGGAACCCCACAGCCCAACCGAGCAGCAGCGCCGGGGCGCGGAACCAGTTGAAGAACAACCCGAACACAACAGCCGGGAAGGTCTGCAGGATCCACAACCCGCCGAGCAGTTGCAGGTCCAGCGCGTACTGCACCGGCGCGAACAGGATGAACAGCAGCGCGCCGCCCTTGACGGCCAGGCTGGTGATCTTGGCCACCTGCGCCTCGCCGGCATGGGTGACGGCCGGGTTGACGTAGGCTTTCCAGATGTTGCGGGTGAACAGGTTGGCGGCGCCGATCGACATGACCGCCGCCGGCACCAACGCGCCGATGGCGATAGCCGCGAAGGCGAACCCGGCGAACCAGCTTGGGAACAGCGTGCGGAACAGCGCCGGCACCGTGTCGTTCGGCGTCGCAGGCTTCACCCCGGCCGCGTGCGCCATGTAGCCCAGCAGCGCGATCAGGCCGAGCAGCAGGGTGTAAGCCGGCAGCAGGATCGCGTTCTTGCGTATGGTGTTGGCCGACTTCGAGGCGAAGATGCCGGTGAGCGTATGCGGATACATGAACGCGGCGAGCGCGGACCCGAGCGCCAGCGTCGCATAGGGCCAGTATTGCGAGGCCTGCAGGACCAGCCCTGACGGCGGCGCGGGCGGCTTCAGTGCGAACGCCTTGCCGGCAGCGTCAAACACCGCGCTATAGCCGCCGAGCTTGTAAGGGATGAACGCCACGGCGGTGATCACCACGATGTAGATCATGATATCTTTGACGAAGGCGATCAGCGCCGGGGCGCGCAGCCCGGCCGAGTAGGTATAGAGCGCCAGGATCGCGAAGGCAGCGATCAGCGGCAGCTCTCCGGTGAGGCCCAGCGCCTTGATCACGACCTCCATGCCGACAAGCTGCAGCGCGATATACGGCATGGTCGCGAGCAGGCCGGTTGCAGCGACCGCGAGCTCCAGCCCGCGGGAGCCGTAGCGGCCGTACACCACGTCGGCAGCGGTGACATGGCCGTGCGCCTGGGCGAAGGTCCAGAGCCGCGGCATGATGGCGAAGACAATGGGATAGACGACGATGGTGTAGGGCAGCGCGAAGAAGCCCTGCGCGCCGATGGCGAATACCTGGGCGGGCACGGCGATCACGGTATAGGCCGTGTAGAAATCACCGCCGACCAGGAACCAGGTGATCCAAGTGCCGAAGTTGCGACCGCCCAGGCCCCACTCATCCAGATGCGCGTGATCCGCCGTACCCTTCTGCCAGCGCGAGGCGGCGAAGCCCATGACGGTGACGAGAGCAAAGAAGCCGATGCAGACGGAGAGCGCCGTCCAGTCAAGCTCGGCGGCATTGGTCATGGCTCATCTCCGTGGCCGGCGCTGCGATAGACGACCCAAGTCAGGATCGCCGTGATCGGCACCCAGGCCAGTTGATACCAGTAGAAGAATGGAAACCCGAACAAAGCGGGCGACGCTGAGTTATAGAACGGCACCCACATCAACCCGATGAAGGGGAGCAACAGCAAAACCCACATCGCGACGTCTCCCAACGAGCTGGCTTATGCTGCCATCGCGATATTTATGTCGGGGCGGGTTGTGGGTTGCAAGTAACGATGGCTCGGCTTGCGGGGCGACAAGCGTGCTGATGTCGCCCTCACTCCTCTGTGCCGGGAAGAACTCCATGCACCGCCTCGAGCGCGGCCACGATGGCCTGCAGCGCCGCGAGCTGTTGCCGCGCCAGCGCCAGCGCCTGGCCGCCAGGCCCGTCCGCGTCGCCGATCTGCTCCTGCAGCTCCGCCGCGTCCCGGGTGAAGCCGTCCCACAGCCGCTCGATCCGGACCCGCGCCGCGCTGCCGGCCATCTCCATCTCGGACGCCCAACCGGCCACCAGCTCTCCAACCTCGGCGGCGATCCGGGCGGGCGAGGCGCCGGCGGCGGCCAGCCGGCTCAAATGCGCCTGGGCTTCAATCAGCGACGCCGCATCGGTCTCCTGGTCCAACGCTATCCACTCCTGAAGCTGCT
Organism: uncultured Alphaproteobacteria bacterium; assembly: GCA_963850595.1. Lineage (GTDB taxonomy): Bacteria > Pseudomonadota > Alphaproteobacteria > Acetobacterales > Acetobacteraceae > CAHJXG01. The sequence continues at coordinate 2,007,665 of CAWKLS010000002.1, forward strand.
GCGCACATCAACGCTATTTTGGCCAAAAAATCCGCGCCGGCCCATTCAGCGCTCCATGCTGCCCGCGCCACACGCCGCGGGCAGTTTGGCACACGAATGCGCGAGACAGTGCGGGAGTTGCTTTGTCCCGGAACCAGCAGGGCCGGCATCTGTTCGAACGGCAACATGGGCGCCTTGTCCTATCCATCTGTAAGCGGTCTGCCGGACGCCGTAGTGGCCGATACCAGGCTTTTGCAAAACCACAGGAAACGATCATGCAGATCGCTGAGATCATGACCCCAAACCCCTGGTTCGTCTTGCCCAGCGACACCCTGCAGGCTGCTGCCCAAGTGATGGACGAACTCAATGTTGGCGTGCTGCCGGTCTGCGAGGGCGACCGGCTGATCGGCATGCTGACAGACCGGGACATCGTGGTTCGCTCCATTGCGGCGGGCCAAGACCCGCGTACGACCACTGTGGGAGATGCCATGACTGCGATGGCGCGCACCGTGCGGGCGGACGCCTCCGTGCTGGACGCGATCAGCATTATGAAGGAGTACCAGCTCCGCCGGGTGCCGGTGCTGGACGCCAATGATCGGCTCGCCGGCATCCTGTCATTGGGCGACCTGGCCGATGCCGGAACTCCGGAAGCCGGCGACGCGTTGGAGGCAATCTCAACACCTGCAGCGCCGGACCGGTAGCGGCGGCCGGTTTTCCTATGAGACTTCGGTGCCGCCTGAGACGTTCATGATCCTGGCGCGATTGCGCTCGATCAAGCGATAACAGGCGCAGGCTTTGCCTTCGAGCCCCGAGCGGTCCAAAATCGTGATACGGCCGCGTGACTGACGGATCAGGCCCTGCGACTGCAGCGCGTTGGCCACGACGGATATGCCCGCCCGTCGCACGCCAAGCATGTAGGAGAGGAACTCCTGCGTCATCGGCAGGTCGTCGCCGTCAATGCGGTCCCGGCTCATCAGCAGCCAGCGCGCCAGGCGTCCTGGCAGGTCGTGCCGGGCATTGCACGCCGCAATCTGCGAGCTTTGCATCAGCATCACCTGAACGCAGCGCAGGCAACGGTCGCGTAGCACCGGCAGCGTCCCAGTCAGTTCGCGAAATGCCGTGGCCCGGACCCGGTAGGCACGACCAGGGATCTGGACGAAGGCCCGGTGCACGCTGACCGGCTGAGGGCTCAGCAGCATCGTGACGCCGACAAAGCCCTCGCGACCGGTCATGCCGACCTCAACCAGACCATTATCGCTGGTATCCGCTGTGAGCGAGACCAGTCCAGATTCGAGGAAATAAACCTCGTCGATCGGCGCCTCTGCCTCATGCAGGACCTGCGACATGACGAAGGTCACCGGCAACAGACAAGGACGCATCAGCGCGAGCTCGTTTGCTGGTAGGCTGCGCAACAGCTCGTTGCGGAATCCGGCGCTTCCTGCGGCGGGCACGACGAGCATCGCTGGTTTCCATACAATCAAAAGGGACGAGGTTGCGGTAGAAGCACTGCATGGCGCGGTTCGACAAGCTTCCGCAACGATTCCCGTGTTTTGATGTGTTCGAAAACGTACCTATGTATAGATTAAAGTTTCAAATCAGCTGATATTTCGATAAATTTACGCATGCGGTCGTAGCAGGCGCACGCAGCCGCCTCCAATCCCAGGCGGTCGCAGATCTCGATCCGCCCGCGGCTGTGCCGCAGCAGCCCGGCCGTTTGCAGCATGCCGATCGCGATCGTGATGCCGGGTCGGCGGACGGCCAGCATGACGGCCAGGAGTTCGTGGGTTATCGCGAGTTCGTTGCCGTCCATTCGGTCATGCGCCATCAGCAGCCAGCGCGCGAGACGCTCCGGCAGGGTATGGCGGCTGTTGCAGGCCGCCGTCTGGGCGAACTGAACGATCGATGCCTCAAGGGCCTGCTGCATGAGCAGGCGGAGCACCGGCGCCTGTTCCAGGCTGGCGTGTAGCGTGGCGGCAGGGATGCAATAGGCGGTCCCCGGCATCTGCACGACGGCCTGAAGGTATGAGACAGCGTCTGCGGCGAGCAGCACCGATGAACCGACGACGCTTTCCCGTCCGATGAGGCCGACCTCGACCCGGCTCTCGGCAGCGTCCGCCTCCGCTACCAAGGAGACGAAGCCTTGTTCGACGAAGAACGCATACTCAATTCGCGTGCGAGCCCGATGCAGCACGTCGCCGCTGGTCAGACGCACGCGGGTCAAGTTGGGTCGCAGCCGCCGCAGTTCGCCGACCGGCAGCGTCTGCAAGATGCGGTTCCGGAACATAAGCCGTGTTGACGCGGGAAGTGTGTCTATAGCGCTCTCCGGCTCGGAAACGCGCGCGCCTTCGGGCATCCAGGCCGCGAAAGCTGGTTAAATGCTATACCTTAGACAACGTCCGACACACAGAAGTCCACTGCTTACAACTCCAATCAACGCAGTACTCTATTCCGTTTCAAACAATAGTGCTTTTTAGGAGACAGTTTGGGTATCAATACTTTTCAAGCCACTCTATGCTGCTAAATATTTGTTCGATTCCGGATTTTGACAGCATTGAACAATGCGCCAAGGCCGTTGGGCGGCCGCAACGAGGTGCGGCCGCCGCGATCACGTCAGGGGCGAGCTGGCGCCGTCAGGGCTTCAACGCTCCGATCGCATCGACGTATACGGCATAGACGGAGGTGCTGGCGGCCATGAACAGCCGGTTCTTCTTGCGGCCGCCGAAGCACAGGTTGGCGCAGGTCTCCGGCAGATGGATCTTGCCGATCAGCTCGCCCGTGGGCGCATAGCAACGCACCCCGTCCTCCTTCGGATCGGCCCAGCCCATGCTGCACCAGATGTTGCCCTCGGTGTCCGTGCGCATGCCATCTGTGAAGCCCGGCGCAAAGTTCTCGGCAAACACCTTGCCGCCGGACAGCTTGTCGCCGTTCACCGCAAACGAGCGGATGTTCGACGGGCCACCGTGCGTGATGCCGCTGTCGATGATGTACAGCGTCTTCTCGTCCGGCGAGAAGCAGATGCCGTTCGGCCGCGTGAAGTCGTCCGCGACCACCGTGGCCGCGCCGGATTGCGGGTCGAGGCGATACACGTTCCTCGGCAGTTCCGCCGCCGCCTTATGGCCCTCATACGCGCCGTCGATCCCATAGCCCGGGTCGGTGAACCAGACCGCGCCGTCCGACGCCACCACGACATCGTTCGGCGCATTGAGCGGCTTGCCCTGAAAACTGTCCATCAACACGGTGATCGTGCCGTCAGGCTCGGTACGGGTGACCCGGCGAGCGTCGTGCTCGCACGTCACCAGCCGGCCCTCCCGGTCGATCGTGTTGCCGTTGGCGTAGTTCGACGGCTGACGGAACACGCTGAAATGCCCGTCCGACTCCGACCACTGCATCATGCGGTTGTTCGGGATGTCGCTCCAAACCAGCGTGCCGGTCGCACGGAAGAACACCGGCCCCTCCGCCCAGCGGAACCCAGTGGCGATCCGCTCAATGGCGGCGTTGCCCACCTTGCCGTGGAACCGTTTATCGAGCACCTCGACGCGCGGATCGGGATACCGTGTGCCCGGCAGGTCGCCGAGCATCAGGCGTTCCGCGTGGGCCGTCCGCGTGGCGGTGACTGCCGCGGTTGCTGTCGCAACGGCCAAGAAATGACGTCTCTGCATGGCGGTTTCCCCTCCTACCCCGTCTTGATTGCGGGGCCAGGTCCTTTCAGGTTAACCAGCCGTTGCGGATAGGTCTATTGATTCTGCCTTGAACCTAGGCCGAACCTGCCGCACAAGGCCCATGCCCGCCTTGTGGCTGGGCGCGATGACAGGGTTACGCGGGGGAGGTCCACAGTTTGAGCACTGACTCCAGCGGCGAAGACGCGCCGAAGTCACGTTCGTTTGCCGACGCTGCGGCGCTGCTCCCGTCCTTGGTGCCGTTTCCTGGCATCAATCCGGCCGCCCCGCCGGCACCGGCACTCGGTATGGCAGCGTCAACCGCTCCTCCTGCAACGTCGCCGCCCAGCATCACGTCGGTGACGTTCGGCACCCTGGCGCCGCCCGCTGCTCAAGCAGCGCTGATCTTCGGCCGCCGGGCTTGGGTATTCGCCCTGGTGCCGGTCGCTGCGGCCGGGCTGCTCGCGGCCTGGTGCAGCCGGCAGCGGGAGCCGGTGCTGGCCACGTTGCCGGCGGCGGAGTCCACGGCGACGGCCCAGACGCCAGCGCCGGTCGCCGCCGGGTCGGCCGAGGGCGCCCCGGCCAGCGACGCCGCGCCGAGGCCGGAACGCGACGCTGGCAACCCGCAGCCTGGAGCGCCCAGCACAGGGGCCGAAGCAGCACCTGGAACTGCGGCGCTGCCAGAAGCCCGCGTCACGCCGGTCGCCTACAACATGATCGTGCTGCATCCCCGGCCTTCATCGGCGAAGGGCGACGCGGCAAACGCCCGGATCACCGCACTGCTGCAGCCGCTCACCGCAAAGCTGGAGACCCAGAAGCAAGCGGATGCCGAAGGCCGGCTCACGGTGCACTATTTCCATGCCGAGGATGCAGCGGCGGCGAACAATCTGGCCAATACGGTCCGCACGCCAGGTGCGCGCGTGAAGGTCCGGGGACCAATTCACACCCAGAAGGCGTGGCCGAGCGGCTCCTTCGAGCTCTGGCTTCGCGGACCGTAAAGAGCGCCTACCAGCCACCTTCGGCCGACACCGGCCCGATCGCCGCGCACTGCGCCAGGAAACCGGCCTCATCCTCCAGCACGCGCAGGTCGAAGCGCAAAGCGCCCTCCGCGATGTGGCCGATGACCGGGATTGGCAGACGCCGGAAGGCGGCGGCGGTTCGCTCCAGCCAGCGCCCCTCCCCCCGTCCCGCCGTCGCCGGCGTAATCGCCAGGCAAGCGCTGGGCAGGGTGCGTAGCGGCAGGGCCCCGCTGCCGATCTGGCTGGCGCACTCCTCCACGCGCACCTGCGCCGATCCACCCAGCGCACCGGCCAATTCCGGCTGCAGGCGATGCGCTGCGGCAGTGATGTCCGCCTCCTTGCGGGCCAGCAGGCGCAGCGTCGGCAGCCGTTCGGCCAGGCGTTCGGGGTGCAGATAGAGCCGCAGCACCGCCTCCATCGCGGCGATTGTCAGCTTGCCCAACCGCAGCGCCCGGGTCATTTGATTGCGGCGAATTTGCTTGATCAGGTCCGCCCGGCCGACGATGCAGCCGCACTGCGCGCCGCCCAGCAGCTTGTCGCCGCTGAAGGTCACGAGGTCTGCATGCGCCACAGCGTCACGTACCGTCGGCTCCGGCGGCAGTCCCCATTGCGACAGATCGACCAGGGTTCCGCTACCCAAATCGTTCACGAACGAGATGTCTGCCGCGCGGCAGATCGCCGCCAGCTCGGGCTCCGGCACGGCGGCGGTGAAGCCCTGGATTTCGTAGTTGCTGGTGTGGACCTTCATCGCCAGCGCCGTCTGCGGCCCGATCGCCTCGGCGAAGTCGGCCGGGTGGGTGCGGTTTGTGGTGCCGACCTCGCGCAGCCGGGCGCCGGCGCGGGCCATGATGTCGGGAATGCGGAATGACCCGCCGATCTCCACCAGCTCGCCGCGCGACACGATGGCCTCGCGGTCCCGCGCCAGGGTGTTCAACACCAGCAGCACGGCGGCGGCGTTGTTGTTGACGACCGTCGCGGCCTCTGCGCCGGTAAGGCGGCACAGCAACGCCTCGATATGAACGTCGCGATGGCCGCGCCCGGCGGTGTCGAGGTCGTATTCCAGGGTGCAGGCGCCGGCCGTGGCCGCGATGTGCCGGATCGCCTCGGGCGGCAGTGCCGCACGACCGAGGTTGGTGTGCAGGACCGTGCCCGTGAGGTTGAATACGGCGCGCATGGACGGCCGGGTCAGCGCCAGGAGTCGGGTCCGGCATAGCTCGGCCAACGCCGCCGCACCCGGCGCCGGCGCGTTGCCCGCACGCAATCCGGACAGCACGGCACGCAGGTCGTCGCGCGTGGCAATGCGGCCGAACTCGTTCGCCAGAGCGGCGAAGCAGGGCTGGCTCAGCAGGCTGTCCACGGAAGGCGGGCGGGCGCGAACCTCGGACATGGCACTCATATCATTGCATAAATTGGCGGAAGGGAGTGGGAGTCGAACCCACCGAGGACCGCCTTGCAACCCCACCCGGATTTGAAGTCCGGACGCCCCACCAGGGAACGATTCCCCTCCAGGGACAAAGCTAACCACTCCGTGCGCATTGTCAAAAGGGTCCAGTCTGATCAAACAGCCCGGCGCGGTCGGGGCGCACGACGCGGCCATTCGCCCGACGCACGGTAAAACCCACCTTGTCGAAGAACTCCAGCACCGGCATCGTCACGTTGCGCCCGATCCCGGTCGCCTCGCGGAACCGCCCTACGGTCAGGATGCCTTCGGAACCACTCTCCGCCACCGCCTGCGCCGCCTGCGCCAGACGGGACAATGCGCAGGGCAGCACGAAATAGCTCGGCGAGACCCGGCACAGCCAGCCGATCCCGCCCAGTTTACGCAGCAGCGGCAGCAGCTCGGCCTCCGGCATTTGCAGGCGCTCCGCCAGCAGGGCGACGCGCGGCTGGTCCATGCCGGAATCCTGCAGCGCGTCGCGGATTTCCTCCCACAGGCTCTCCTCCGCGACCGACAGCCGTATGGCGTGGCCGGGCAGATGCAGCAGCGGGCCGAAACGCTGCAGCGCGCCGTCCACCACCAGATCGCGCAGCAGCGCCCGCCCGGGTGCGCGCATGGCGGCCGGCAGGCGGCGAAGCAGTTCGTCCGAGGTGCAGCCCGCACTATCCGCATTCTTAGCCGCATGGTCGGCAGCGGCGTCCAGCAATCGCGCTCGTAGGGCCGTGTGATGAACGTGCGAGAAACCAAGCGAGCCCAGGACCACGGCATCTATAGCCAGGCCCTGCAGCTCATCCGCCGTCACATTGCGGGTCAGGCGGAACCAGTCGAGGTCGAGCCCGGCCTCTGCCTCGTGCAGCAGCGCGTGCAGCGCGGCGGCGGTATCCGATCGGTCCAGCGCCTGCAGCACGCGCCGCCGCTCCGGCTTACGGGCACCACGCCGCGGCGGGTGCGGGTCCACAATGTGACCGCCGCCGAGGGAGCGCTGCGCCGACTGGTCGCGGATGATGAAGCGGTCACCATACGCCGCCACGGTGGGCGCATCCAGCGCGAGCTGCACCCAGGCGCTGCCGCCGGGCTCCAGCGCGCGGTCGTCCAGCAAACCGATGCGCCCGGGAATATCGGCGGCGCCGAGATGCACGTGGACCGGCGTCCAGTGCCGCAGCGCCCGCGCCTCGTTCGGCAGCAGGCGCAGCCTGGCATCGAGGCGCGAGGTCGGGACGTGCAGCGCCGGGTCCACGAGCCAGCTGCCGCGAGTGGCGTCGTCGCGCTCCAGCCGTGATCCCACGATATTCAGGGCGCAGCGCTGGCCGGCCTGGCCGTGCTCGGCCGCCTGGTTCTGGCTGTGCAGCCCGCGCACCCGCACCTCCAAGCCGGCCGGCGACAGCATTAGGCGCTGCCCGGCTTGCACCACCCCACTATGCGCCGTACCGGTGGCGATCAGCCCGACGCCCGGCAGGCTAAAGGCCCGGTCCAGCGCCAGGCGAAAGCCGCCGCTAGAGACGCGCGCCTGCATGACCGTGGCAGCGTCCTCCAAAATCTGACGCAGTGCCGGAATGCCCTCGCCGCTGAGCGCCGAGCAGGACAAAACTGGCGCCCGGTCCAGCACGGTGCCGCGCAGGAGCTCACGCATCTGCGCCGTCAGCGCCGCGATACGGCCCGGCTCCGCGCGGTCGGCCTTGGTCAGCACGACTATGCCGCTCGGCACCGCCAGCAGGTCGAGGATAGCGAGGTGCTCGAGCGTCTGCGGCATCGGCCCGTCATCGGCGGCCACCACCAGCAACGCGAAATCCACGCCGGTCGCGCCAGCCAGCATGGTGCGCACCAGGCGCTCATGGCCCGGCACGTCAATGAAGCCGATCGAGGCGCCGCGGGATGCCTGGGTATAGGCATAGCCGAGGTCGATCGTGATGCCGCGCGCCTTCTCTTCCGGCAGGCGGTCGGTATCCACGCCGGTGAGCGCCCGGACCAGTGCGGTCTTGCCGTGATCGATATGGCCGGCGGTCGCAACGATCATGCACGTTCCATAAAAGGAAACGGGAGCCCCGGCCAGCGGGACCCCCGTTCAGGCACGCGACGCCCGGGCTGACGGCCCGGACTAACGAACGATGGTCTCGGCCAACTCCGACATGCAGGTGTCGTAGGCCACGAAGGAAACGCGGTTGCTGACGGCGAACAGCGTGCTGGGCGAGATCAGGAACAGCGCGCGGGCCTGGTCGTGCACGTAGCGCTCGATCTCCTGCACCACCGCTTCCTGTGCCGGCTGATGCGGGGTGCGCAGCAGCTTGGCATACAGCGCGTCGAACTCCGGATCTTCCGGCATGGCGCGATGGGCGCCGTTGCTGCCGAAGAACTCGCGGTGCACGACGCCGACCGGGTATTGCGGCGACCAATCGAAATGCCAGACGAGCTTGATGTCCCAGCCCTCCGGCTCGGTCTTGCTGTAGTCGGCGCGCACCTTGAGCCCAACCGTCGCGAGGTTCGCGGTGATCACCTCGACCACGCCCTCCCAGTCGGGCGACGCCAGGAGCAGGATTTCCCGGCCCTTCAGCCCTGCTTTCTCAATCGCCGCGGCCGCAGCCGCCTCGTCAAGCTTGTAGGGTTCGAGCTTCGGGTCGGCACCATAGCGGCCGGGCTGAATGAACGCCGGCATCACTAAGCCGTAGCCATGCACGCCCTGCAGCAGCACGGCATCACGGTCGATCGCGATGTTCATCGCCCGGCGGACCTCGACGCTGGTCCAGGGCGAGTCTGGCTTGTTCTCGTTGAACACCCCAGCCAGCACGGTTTTCGCCGGCTGCGCATGGATCGCGGCGACGCTGCCGCCTGGGAAGGCATGCGCCTCCGCTGGCGTTAAGTCGGTCACCACGTCCACCCTGCCGTTCCCGGCAGCGACGGACTTGATCGCCTCCTCCTTCGGGATAGCGTTCTCGTAAATGATCCGCACCTTTGGGATGCGGTCGGGATTCCAATGCGTCAGGTTCGGCTCCAGCACGACCTGCGGCGAGCGCGTGTCGAGCGTCGATATGCCATCAGCGAGCAAGAATGGGCCAGTCCCCCACGGACCGGGCGCATCGATGACTCACCAGTGGCCTTCGGCCGTCCCGGTCTTCGGGTCGATGAAACCCCACTCGTTCCAGAATCGGGTCGAGGGGATGTGCATGCCTCGCAGCTTCATCAAAGCGGCCGAATCACCGCCTGGGAAGCGCATGCGGACGGTATAGTCATCGACGATCGTGAGCGTGGTGTCCTGGGCGAAGTTCAGGAAGGCGCCCGGCGGATGCGGGTTGGTCCACTCCTGCACCTTGTCGAACGCCAGCTTGAAGATCTGCGCGTCGTACTTTTCGCCGTCCTGGAAGACGGCATCGCGCCGCACGTCCAACTCCAGCGTCTCGTCATCGACCCAACGCCAGCCGGAGGCGAGGCTGGGCTGGCCCATGCCCTCGTGATCGACCCGGTTGGCCTCTTCCATGGTGTTCCAGGTGATCGAAAGCCAATTCACCGGCGATGGATCGACCACCCGCACGGTGTTGTGGGGTCCCCAGGACGGCACGCCGTCCGAAGCTCCTCCGGTTGCAGGTTCAGCCAATATTTCGCTCCCATTTCTGCTGTGTCGCGCAATTAGCCTACGTGTGATTGAATCACGCGCCAAGGATTTTTCCGAATGCTTTGACGCTTATCGACATGCCGGAATTGGTGTGGCGTTATTGTCTTGCCCATCATGCCTGGAGAGATTTATGGACCCCGTCACCTTCGCCCAGTGGGACCTGTCCGGGCTGCCACCGGACGCCATGCCCGGCATCGGCGGCACCATGCGGCAGGTCCACGTCAAGGCCGGGCACGTCGCCGCCCGGCACAGCCACGGGCACGAGCAGTTCCTCTTGGTGATGAGCGGCGCCGGCCGGCTGCAATGCGAGGCCGGCAGCGTGCCCCTGCAGCCCGGCACCGCCATCCGCTTCGCGCCGGGCGCCTGGCACAGCGCGGAGTTCACCGCCGACACCGTCTTGACGGAGTTCAACCTGGCATAGCGGCCGATCAGGCGCGCCGCACTCCGGTGAACTGCACGAGGCCCTTTGATACGCCGGTCAGGTTCGCCTTGTAGGCAACGGGCTGGAAATACGACCCGAGCGGCAGATACGGCACATCCAGCAAGGCCTGCTCCTGCATCTGGCGGGCCAAGGCGAGCTGCGCGGCCTGGTCTTCGGTAAACAGCCACTCGTCACGCAGCGCCTCCAGCGTCGGCAAGGTCGGCCAGCCATTATAGGCGCCCGCCCCGTTGCCGCGCATCAGCTGGTGGCTGCCCGGCGTGCTCATGTCATAGCCGCCGGAGAACGCCGCGAACATGTGCCAGCCGCCCTTCTCCGGCGGCTGACGGCTCACCGAGCGCTGGACCGTCGTGCCCCAGTCGGTCGCGATCACATCGACGTTCATGCCGAGCTTGCGCAGCATGTCGGCGCCCACTTCGGCGATGGCGTTGATGCGCGGGACATCCGTCGGCTCGAGATAGATGATCTTCTCGCCCTTATAGCCGGCCGCCTCCAGCTCGCGCTTCAGCTCCGCGAGGCTGTGCTTGCCGCTCAGCGCCTCCATGCCGGCGTCGTTGGCGAGCGGCGTGCCGGCGGTGAAGATGCCGCACTGGCTGTTGAACGGGGCGTTGCCGCCGACGACCGCCTCCATGAACTCCCGCTGGTTCACCGCGCGCAGCACCGCCCGGCGGATGGCCGGGTTGTCGAACGGTGGGAACAGCTGGTTGAAGCGCAGGAAGCCGATCAGGCCCTTGGTCTCCACGACCTCGACCCGGAGCGCGCGGCTGGCCTGGATGGACGGCACCAGGTCCATGAGCGGCTGCTCGACCCAGTCCACCTCGCCGGCCTTCAGGGCGGCAACCTGCGTGGCCGGGTCGGGAGTGGTGATCCACTCCACGCGGTCGAAATGCACCACCCGCGGCCCGGCGCAGAAGCTCGCGGTGCCCTGGCGCGGCACATAGCCGTCGAACTTCGCATAGACGTTGCGGGCACCCGGGACGCGCTCGGCGGGCAGATAGCGGAACGGGCCGCTGCCGACCATCTCGGTCAACCGGCTGCTGGCCGGAGTCCGGGCCAGCCGCTCCGGCATGATGACGGCCATGGTGTTGGTGGGATGCGCCAGCGCGTCGGGCAGCAGATGGAAGCGCCGCTTGAGCCGGAACCGGATCGTCTTGTCGTCCGGCGCCGACAGCTCCGCCGTCACCGCGGCGAGGGACTGGCCGAAGGCGTCGTTGATCCACCAGCGCTGGATGCTGGCGACCGCGTCACGGGCCAGCACGGGCGTGCCGTCGTGGAATACCAGGCCGTCGCGCAACGTGAGGGTCCAGGTCAGGCCATCGGGTTCGGTGCTGTGTCCCGCAAGCATCTGATGCTGCGGGACGCCGGCCTCGTCCATCGCGAACAGCGTGTCATAGACCATGAGCACGTGGTTGCGGGTGACGAAGGCGCTGACGGCGGGATCGAGGAGGGCCAGGTCGGCATACGGCACGAAGCGCAGCGTGGTTTCCGGTTGTGCACGCACCAAAGCAGGACGGGCAAGCAGCGCGGCCCCAGTCACTCCAGCCGCAAGCACAGTTCGACGTCGCATGATCAAGCCTCCAGTCAGAGGCTTCTTGACGTGCAAACGCCGTGCCGCAATGCCGGATAAGTCCTGCCCAGCGAGCACGAAGCTCACTGGGCAGGTTCAGACGACGTAAGTTCTCTGGCTGTATTAGCCCAGCACATCCTCAATCAGGATCGGCGTCTTGCGCACCCGGATGCCGGTGGCGTGATAGACCGCGTTGGCGATCGCGGCCGGCATGCCGACGATGCCGATCTCACCCACCGCCTTGGCGCCGATCGCATTCACGACCGTGTCCGTCTCGTCCACGATCTCCGCCGTGACCTCGCCGATGTCGGCGCACGATGAGATGTGATAGCCGGCCAGGTCCTGGTTGGCGAAACGCGCCCGAGGGTGGTCCACCTCGCTCTGTTCCAGCAGGGCAAAGCTCGCGCCCCACACCATGCCGCCGGCCAGGTTGCTGCGCGCCGTGCGCGGGTTGATGATCCGGCCGCAGGCGAAGGCGCCGACCATGCGGGACACCCGGATCGTGCGCAGCAACGGATCGACGCGCACCTCGGCGAACTGCGCGCCGAACGAGTAGATCGCGTGGGTCTTGGTGACCGGCCCCTCCAGCGCGAAGCCGCCCAGCAGGCTGGCCTGCATCTTCTCGGCGTCCATCAGGTCCGGCTTCCACTCGGCGCTGGCATCCAGCGAACCGGCCGGCGTCGCCTTCAGGATGTCGGCCAGGCTGTGCGCTGTTCCGTCGGCACCGACGACATGGTCGCCGGCGAACTGCAAGGTGGCGGGATCGCGCCCGGCAAACGGCCCCTTCTCAGCAGTGGCAGCCGACAGCAGCTTCTTGCGCAACGCCGTGGCCGCCATGTGGACCGCGGACCCGGCCGACCCGGTCGTCACCGAACCGCCAGACATTGGGCCAGATGGAAGATCACTGTCGCCCAGCTCCACCCGCACATGCTCGTCCGCCACGCCCAGCACGTCGGCCGCGACCTGGCCCAGCACCGTGTAGGCGCCGGTGCCGACGTCATGCGCCGAGGTGCGCACCCGCAGCAGCCCGTCCGCCGACAGCGCGACGTGGGCCGCCGCCGGCACCATCGCCGACGGGTAGGTGGCGGTGGCGCAGCCATAGCCGATCAGCACGCCGTCATCGGTCCGCATCGACCCGACGCCGGGCGTACGCTTGTCCCAGCCGAACAGCTCTGCGCCGCGGCGGTAGCACTGCACGAGCGACCGGCTGCTCCAGGGCAAGCCCTTCACCGGATCGACCTTCGGCTCGTTCTTAATCCGCAGCTCGATCGGGTCCATCTCAAGCGCGACCGCGAGCTCGTCCACGGCGCTCTCAAACGCGAAGAACGACGACGCCTCGGCCGGCGCGCGCTGGAAGCCCGGCGTGTTCACGTCGGTCGCGATGGTCGATTCAGACGTCTTGATGTTCGCGATGTCATACATACGCGAGGTGACGTTGGTGCCGGGGAAGGCGATATGATCGACCTCCGCGGTCTGCCCGACGGCCTCGTGGATCATTGCCACCATCGTGCCGTCGCGCTCGGCTCCGAACGCGATGCGGTTGCGGGTGGCCGGACGGAAGGAGCCGACGGTGAACATCGCGTCGCGCGGCACCACGAGCTTGACCGGTCGCCCGAGCCGCCGCGCCGCCGCAGCGACCAGTACGGTGTGCGGCAATAGCGTCGCCTTGCAGCCGAACGCGCCGCCGATGTAGGGGGAAACGACATGCACCTCCTCGGCCGCGATGCCGAAGATGGTCGCGAGGGCGGCGCGCTGGCCCATGACCCACTGGCTCGGCGAGTGCACCGTCAGCTTGCCGTCGTTCCAACTCGCGGTGGTCGCATACAACTCCATCGGGTTGTGATGCTGCGCCGGGGTCGAGTACCTCCTGATCGACGCGCACCGGGGCACGGGCCATCGCCGCGTCCGCATCGCCGACCGTGATCTCCGGTTTCTCAACGGTATTCTTCGTGCGGCCGGGGTCGTCCATTGAGGCAAACCCGTGCTGGGCCGCGTATTCCAGGTTGAGCGCCCGCGCCGCCTGCTCGGCCGCCTCCATCGCATCGGCGACCACGAGGCCGACGATCTGTCCGGAATAATGCACCTCGTCCGAAGTGAGCGGCATGAACGAGGACTGCATGTGCCCGCCCTTCATGATGAAGGTCTCGGCGCCGAGGTCCTGGTTCATGTCGCGGTGGGTGAGCACGAGCTGCACACCGGGCACCGCCTCGGCGGCGGCGGTGTCCACGCGGGTGATGCGGCCGCGCGCCACGGAACTCAGCTTCAGCGCGGCGTAGGCGACGCCGGTATGGCCGAAATCCGCGGCGTATTGAGCGGCGCCGGTGGCCTTGGCCGTGGCGTCGCGACGGGGAATGGGGGTGCCGATGCTGCCGTCCATAATCAGGTCCTCTTGCTGGCGACTAGGGCCGCACGCGCGACGGCGCGGGCACCCAGCTCGATCTTGAAGTCGTTCTCGGCCAAAGGTTTCGCGTCGGCGAAGCCGGCATGGCCGGCCGCGAGCGCGGTCTGCTCATTCAGGGTGACGCCGGTGAGCGCCGCCTCAGCTGCCCGCGAGCGCCACGGCTTGGTGGCGACGCCGCCTAATGAGACGCGGGCGCTCTGCACCACCTCTCCCTGCATTTCCAACGCCACGGTGGCGGAGACCACGGCGTAGGCGTAGCTCTGCCGGTCGCGCACTTTGAGGTAGGTGGAGCGGCGTCCGGCCGGGGTCGCCTGCACCAGGATGGCGGTGATGATCTCGCCACGCTGCAGCGTGGTCTCGGCCGCCGGGTCATCGCCGTAAGCGACGTGCAGGTCGGCGAACGGGATGGTGCGGGTGCCGGTGGCGGAGCTGACCTCGACCGAGGTGTCGAAGGCCGCCAGCGCGGTGCCCCAATCGCCGGGGTAGGTGGCGATGCACTGCTCGGAGCCGCCGAACAGCGCCATGTCACGGGTAAGGCCGTCCTGCGCGCTGCAGCCGCTGCCGGGCACGCGCTTGTTGCAGGCGGACACGCCGTCGCGGAAGTACACGCACCGGGTCCGCTGCAGCAGGTTGCCGCCGAGGGTCGCCGCGTTGCGCAGTTGCTGCGAGGCGGCGAGCTGCAGGCTCTCGGCCAAGGCGGGATAGTCGCGCAGCAAGGTGGCGTCCTCGGCCACGTCGGCCATGCGGGCCAGCGCGCCGAAGCGCAATACTGTGCCGGAAGTGTCGAACGACGCGAGCTCGGTCAGGTGGCCGATATCGACGACGCTGGACGGCGCGGTGAGGTCGCCGCGCATCAGGTCGACCATGGTGGTGCCGCCGGCGAGCAGCGCGGCCCCTGGATGCTGCGCTAAGGCGAATGCCTCATTGAGCGAGGCCGGGCGGGCGTAGGTGAAGGGCTGCATGTCAGGCCGCCTTCTGTTGCGCAACATCGCGCACGGCGGCGACGATGTTGGGATAGGCGCCGCAGCGACAAAGATTACCGCTCATGTACTCGCGGATTTCGGCGTCGGTGCGGGTGTGGCCCTCGGTGACGCAGGCGACAGCGGACATGATCTGACCCGGTGTGCAATAGCCGCATTGCAGCGCGTCATGCGCCACAAAGGCCGCCTGCATCGGGTGCAGGGTGCCGTCAGCGCCGCTGAGACCCTCGATCGTGCGGATGTCGCGCCCCTGCGCGGCAGCCGCCAGCACCAGGCAAGCGAGCTGACGTCGGCCGTCGATATGGACGGTGCATGCGCCGCAGGTGCCGTGGTTGCAGCCGACCTTGGTGCCGGTGAGGCCCAGATGCTCACGCAGCGCATCGAGCAGCGTGGTCCGCGGGTCGAGCGCCAGCGGGTGGTCGTGATCGTTCACACGCAAAGTCACGAGCAATGGCGTCTCTGAAGGCAATGTATCAGGCATTGTTGATCCCTTGGCTGTGTCGGGAGCGCTAGACGGTTGGCCCAGTGCTGCGGGACGGAGATGCGGGGGTTGAGTGGATGACGTCCGCAACGCGGCGGCGTCGAAAGAGGGGCGCATCGCGAGACCGAGACGCCCATGCTCAAAAGTAAGACCTCATCCGGTCGGTGGCCGGTGCATGGCGTAGTCGAACCGGCGTTCCAATGCCCGGCCGATGGCGAGCGCCGGCGCCTCATTGAACACCCCGCTCCAAATGCAGATCGTGTGCGGCACGTCGTGCTGCAACCCTGACTCCGCCTCCCCGAGATCAAGCCTTGCGCGAGCGAGCGACATCGTGCCCCGTGTAGGCGCCTGCTGCAGTCCGGTGGGCAGGCACAAGCAGGGGTGGCCGGTGAAGTTGGTGATCACCAGCATCGGCCCGGTCAGGCTGGGGCCGATGATGGCATCCACGTCGCGGAACAGCCCGGCCATCATCTCCATCACCATCCGGCGGAACCGGTCAAGCTGCACGTGGTCCACGGCGGAAAGGAAACGCGCCTTGCGGAAGGCGTTCGGCCAGGCCTCCTTGGACTGCCAGGTCAAGGCGTCGTCGCGGCCGGACAGCGTCAGCTCCTCGAACGAGGCGGCTGCCTCGGCGAACAGCACGCTCATCAGCGCGTCATAGGGCAGGTCGGGCCGGGTCAGCGGGACCAGCGTCACCCCGAGCTCGCCCGCCGCCTGCAGCGCCGCCCGGTCCATCGCGTGGCCGTCGGCGAAGTCCGCCTCGACATAGCCCAGCCGCAGCCCGGCAACGCCCTGCGCGCCGTCCCAGCCGAACGGTGCATCGATCTGGAAGGGATCGAGCGGATCGGCGCCGCGGATGGCGTCCAGCACCACAACAGTGTCCTCGACCGACCGGCAGATCGCGCCGATCTTGTCGAGCGACGGGCAGAGCGCCATCGCGCCACGGCGCGACACCCGGCCGAAGGTGGGACGCAGCCCGACGGTGCCGCACCGTGTGGACGGGGACACGATTGATCCCAGCGTCTCGGTGCCGATCGAGAAGCCGGCCAACCCGGCCGCCGTCGCCGCGGCGGAGCCGGCGCTCGACCCGCTCGAGCCCTCCTCGGTGTTCCAGGGATTGCGCGTGCGCCCGCCATACCAGAGGTCGCCATAGGCCAAGGCGCCCACCGTCGTCTTGCCGAGCAGGATCGCCCCGGCCTGGTGCAGAAGCGTGGTGATGTGGGCGTCGTCCTTGGGCACCTGACCGCGATACGGCTCAGCACCCCACGCCGTCTCGACTTCGGCGGTGTCGATGATGTCCTTCATGCCGTAGGGAATGCCGTGCAGCGGGCCGAGCCACCTGCCGGCCAGCAGCATTTGGTCCAGCTCCGCCGCGCGCGCCTGGGCGGCCGCGGCCGTCACCACGGCGAAGCACATGAGCTGCGGGCCGATCGAGGCGATCCGGGCCAGATAGATGTCTGTGAGACGCGCGGCCGTCAGGTGACCACGACGTATCCAAGCGCCCTGATGGGTGATCGGCGCGTAGGCGATCGCGGCATCGTCATCTGGGAGCCCCGGCGCGTCATCGGCGAGGCGCAGCCCATCCGGCTGAGGCATCACAAAACCGGGAAGCCGTGGATCGAAGCGGGTGGCGGGCGCCAGCGCGGCGGGCAGCGGCACCGCGCGCCGGCGCAATGCGAGCTGGGTTTGTGCCAGCAGGTTGTCCGCCATCAGCTCGCGTTCGGCGTCCGTGTAGCTGATGCCAAACAGGCTCTCCGCCGCCGCGATGGTGGCCGATGAGGGCACCGCCGTTGAACTAAGCTCCGCCATTGCGCATTGCACCCCTGTTTACCGCGTTGATTTAGGACGGTACGATTGTGGCGCTGTGCTTTGGCGGCCACAAGCAGCGCCCCGAGAAATGGGCAACCTGCAACAAAGCATGGCACGTCTCCTGCATGTGCGGCGGCGTACACGGAATGCCAGCGCACGCCGGTGCAGTGCGATAACAGGAGTTTGCCGCATGCCTAATCTACCGCGCCGTCCGTTTCTGCTGGGGCTTGGCGCCGCGACGCTGGCCACAGCGCCGGGTACCCGGGCACGTGCGCAGACGCCGCCCAACGCCCTCGTGATCGGGCATCTCGCCGAGCTGCAGACGCTCGATCCCGCCCAGGCGATCACGGTCAGCGACTTCCGCATCCTGTCGAACATGTATGACGGGCTGACCCGCTTCCGCGACGCGTCGCTCGAGATCGAGCCTGGCCTCGCCGCCTCCTGGTCAATCAGTCCTGACGGCAAGACCTACACGTTCAAGCTGCGCGACGACGTGACCTACCATGACGGCAGTCGCTTCGACGCGGAGGCGGTGAAGTTCAACTTCGACCGGGTGCTGGACAAGAGCCATCCGTACTACCACACCGGCCCGTTCCCGTTCATCTTCACGCTGGGCCCGATTCAGCGCACCGAGGTCGTGGATCCAACGACCGTGGTGTTTCACCTCAGTGAGCCTGTACGCGCCCATGCTGACCATGCTGGCGGCCGGGGTCGGCAGCATCGCCGGCATCTCCCCGGCAGCGGTGAAGAAATTCGACAAGGAATTCAGCCGGCATGGCGGCGGCACCGGCCCGTTCAGCTTTCAGCTATGGGAAAGCAACCAGCGCGTGGTGCTGGCAGCCAACAAGAAATACTGGCGCGGCGCCCCCAAGCTCGACGGGCTGGTGTTCCGCCCCATCGTCGAGGAGACGTCGCGGGTCAGCGGGATGCTGGCCGGCGAGACCGACCTGACCATCGAGGTGCCGGCGGACAACGTGCCCGAATTGAAGCAGGACAAGCGGTTCACCTACTATGAGCAGCAAGGGCCGCATCTCTGGTATTTGATGCTCAATACCAAGCAGAAGCCGTTCGACGACAAGCGGGTGCGGCAGGCGGTCAACTACGCCATCAACCGGCAGGGCATCGTCGATGACCTGCTGAAGGGCACGGCGACGGTGGCCGCGAGCGTGACGCCCCCGGCCTTCGCCTGGGCCTATGACAAGGCCATATCCCCCTACACCTACGATCCCGCGAAGGCGAAGGCGCTGCTGGCGGAGGCCGGCTACCCGAGTGGCGTCGACGTCACATTCTATGTCACCCAGAACGGCTCCGGCATGCTGTCCCCGGTGCTGATGGCGGCGGCAATGCAAGCGGACCTCGCGGCGGTCGGCGTCCGCGCCAAGATCGAGAGCTATGAGTGGAACACCTATCTCGGCCGGCTGAACGGCGGCATGCACGCGGCCGACATCGCCGAGATGTCGTTCATGACGACGGACCCGGACATGCACCCCTCACTGGCGCTCCGCACCGGTGCTGCCGTCAACTCGGGCGATTATTCAAACCCAGAGGTCGATCGGCTGATCGACGCCGCGCGCGCCGAGACGGATGCGGGCAAGCGCGCCGAGCTGTATGACGAACTCGAGCGTGTCGTGCACGACGACGCGCCCTGGGTGTTCGTCTGCCACTGGAAGCAGAACGCCGTGGCCAGCGTGCGGGTCAAGGACTTCTTCCTGATGCCGTCATTCGGCACCCGCTTCGACCGGACCTACAAGGCATGAGAGCAGCGGACCAATGACCCGGTTCATCCTCACGCGCATCGCGCTGCTGGCCCCAGTCCTGCTCGGCGTCACGGTGATCGTGTTCGTCGTGATGTGGCTGGTGCCGGGCGATCCCGCCACCTCGATCCTCGGCACCTTCGCGACGCCGGAGAACCTCGCCAAGGTGCGGTCCGAGCTCGGCTTGAACGAGGCGATGCCGGTGCGTTACGCCATTTGGCTCGACGGCGTGCTGCACGGCGACCTCGGGCAGTCCTACATCCTGCATCGCCCGGTGCTGGACGAGCTGCTCGACCGGCTGTTTCCGACCTTGCTGCTCGCCGGGGCGTCGCTGGCGTTGTGCAGCGTCGTCGGCATCCTGCTCGGCATCGTCGCTGCCATCCGGCAGAACGCCTGGCCGGACCGGGTGATCACCCTCGTGGTGCTGCTCGGCGTCTCCACACCGTCATTCTGGCTTGGCATGCTGCTGATCCTGTGGTTCGCCGTGCGCTTCGCCTGGCTCCCCGCAGGCGGCATGCAGGACATGTTTGGCCCCGGCGGCCCCGGCGAGATCGCCCGGCATTTGGTCCTGCCGACGCTGGCCCTGGCGGCGGTGCCGGCGGCCGTGCTCGTGCGGCTGACCCGCACCGCCATGCTTGAGGTGATGCGGCAGGACTACGTGCGCACCGCGCGGGCGAAAGGCCTGCGGGAGGGCCGCGTCATCCTGCGCCACGCCTTCCTCAATGCGCTGGTGAACGTCGTGCCGATCATCGGCATCGAGGCCGGCTATGTCCTTGGGGGTGCGGTGTATATCGAGAGCGTGTTTCAATGGCCCGGCATCGGCCGCATGCTGGTGAACGCGATCTCCACCCGCGACATCATCCTGGTGCAGGGCGGCGTGCTGATCGTGGCCGCCGCCTACGTGGTGATCAACCTGCTGACCGACATCGCCCAGGGCCTGCTCGATCCCCGGATACGCAGCGCATGAGCGGCGCCCAGAACGTTGCCATGGCCTCGGCGCCGGCGCCAAGTCCGCGAAGCGCCGGCGTGTGGCGCCGCTTCATGCGCAGCGGCATGGCGGTCACCGGGGCGGGACTGCTGCTGGTGGTGGTGGCCCTCGTGCTGGCCGCGCCGTTCCTGCCGCTGTCCGACCCCGACCGGACCGACATCCTGCATCGCATGGCCCGGCCGTTGACCACGGGGCACCCGCTCGGCACAGACGAGCTGGGCCGCGACCTGCTGTCGCGCGTGATCTGGGGCACCCGGCTCAGCCTGCTGGTCGGCGTGGTCGCAGCGGCGGTGTCCTCGCTAATCGGCTCGGCCCTCGGCGTCGTCGCGGCGTATTACGGCCGCGCCGTGGACACGCTGGTGATGCGCGGCGTCGATATGCTCATGGCGTTCCCCTATCTGCTGCTCGCCTTGGCGATCGTGGCGGCGCTGGGACCGAGCCTCGGCCACGCCATGCTCGCCATCATCATCGTCAACGTGCCGTTCTTCGCCCGCGCCGTGCGCGGCGCGACCGTCAGCCTGCGGCAGTCCGACTTCATCGCCGCCGCCCGGCTGATGGGCCAGTCCAACCTGCGCATCATCACGACCGAGCTGCTGCCAAACGTGCTGCCCGTGGTGATCGTAACCGCCTCGACGTCGGTTGGCTGGATGATCCTGGAGACCGCCGGCCTGAGCTTCCTGGGGCTCGGCGCGCAGCCGCCGGTGGCCGACCTCGGCGGCATGCTGGGCAAGTGCGCGCAACCTGATCAACGTCGCCCCGCACGTCGCCGCAGTCCCGGGCGTCGCGATCCTGCTGATCGCGATCGGGGTCAACCTCGTGGGCGACGGGGTGCGCGACGCGCTCGACCCGCGGCTGCGCGCTGGCGGCCTGGCCCGCATCAGCGCCGTGACCGAGGTGGCGCCGGACCGTCCCATGCCGGCACGGCCGCCTTCCGACGCGCTGCTGTCTGTCAGGTCGCTGCGGACGGAGTTCCGCACCGGCGGCGAGGTCTGGCGGGCGGTGAACGACGTGAGCTTCGAGGTGCGGGCCGGCGAGGCGGTCGGGCTGGTCGGCGAGTCCGGCTCGGGCAAGACCGTGACAGCTTTGTCGATCGCCGGCCTGGTCGCTTCGCCGCCGGGCCGCATCGCCGGCGGCAGCATCCGCTTCAAGGGCGAGGAGCTGATCGGCGCGCCGCTGACCGCTTTGCAGGACGTCCGCGGCAACCGGGTGGCCTATGTGTTCCAGGATCCGCTGACCACGCTCAACCCGCTGCTGACCATCGGCCAGCAGATTTCGGAGACGCTGCGGCGGCATCAGGGGCTCGGCCCGCGCGCGGCGATGGCGCAGGCGGTGACGCTTGCTGGAGCAGGTCGGCATCCCCGACCCCGCCAGGCGCGCGCGTTCGTATCCGCACGAGCTGTCGGGCGGCCAGCGGCAGCGGGTCGGCGCGGCCATCGCTTTGGCCAACAGCCCGGACCTGATCGTGGCCGACGAGCCGACGACCGCGCTGGACGTCACGACCCAGGCGCGGGTGCTGGCGCTGATGAACGAGTTGCGCCACCGGCTGGGCGCGGCCCTGGTGTTCATCAGCCACGACATGGGCGTGATCGCCGAGCTGTGCGACCGGGTGCACGTGATGTACGCCGGCAGCATCGTCGAGAGCGGCCGCGTCGCCGACGTGCTGTCGCGCCCGGCACATCCCTACACCATCCGGCTGCTCGCCTGCGTGCCGCGCCCGGGTCAGGCACGGCGCAGCGTGGAGCCGATCCCGGGCCTGCCGCCCGCCACCAACGCGCTGCCGCCCGGCTGTGCCTTCGCACCGCGCTGCGACCTCGCCATCGCCGCCTGCAGCGCCGGGGCGATCCCGATGGTCGCCGGTGGGACAGGAGCACGTGGCGCGCTGCGTCCGCACCCGCGTCGCCCTGCAGGATGCGGCTGCGTGAACGGTGTCGTGCCGCTGGAGCTGGTCGATGTCGTGCGCGAGTATGGCGGCGGCAGGAGCCTGTTCGGCCGGCGCCAGGCAGCGCATCGCGCGGTCGATGGGGTGTCGCTCACGCTGCAGCAGGGCGCGACGCTCGGCATCGTCGGCGAGTCCGGCTGCGGCAAGTCCACGCTGGCGCGGATGATCGTCGGGCTGCTGGCGCCGACCGAGGGGCGCATCCTGATCGACAACCGCCCGATCGAGCAGTTCGACCGCCTGGCACTGCATCGCAAGGTGCAGATGGTGTTTCAGGACCCGCTGGGGTCGCTCAATCCGCGCAAGACGGTGCGGCAGATCCTGGAGATCCCGCTGCGCAGCCTCCGCGGCATGAACGCCCCGGCGCGGCGCGACCGCGTGCAGGAGCTGATGCACCTCGTCAGCCTGCGCGCCGAGTTCATCGACCGCTACCCGCACGAGTTCTCCGGCGGGCAGTGCCAGCGCATCGGCATCGCCCGCGCGCTCGCGGCCGAACCGGAGATCATTGTGCTCGACGAGCCGGTGTCGGCGCTCGACGTCTCCGTGCAGGCGCAGGTGCTGCAGCTGCTGCAGGACCTGCAGGCGCGGCTCGGCGTCGCATACCTGTTCATCTCGCACGACCTCGCGGTCGTGGAGGCGATCGCCGACACGGTCGCGGTCATGCAGGCCGGGCGCATCGTCGAGCGCGGCGGGGCGGCGCAAATCTTCATGGCGCCGCAGCACGCCTATACCCGCGAGCTGATCGGTGCCATTCCGGGGCTAAGCGCAATGCCTGCATGATGCAGCGCCTGCGATAGTAACCAGGAATTCCACCCATGCGAGCCCTGCTGATCGCCGCTGCCCTGCTCCAGTTCGACCGCTGCCCAGGCGGCGGGCACGCTCCGCTTCGGCCTGGACGCCGACCTCGACACCTTCGACCCCGCCCGCAGCGGGTCCTACATAGAACGCGCCGTCAGCGCGTCCCTATGCGACCACCTGCTGAACATCGACCCCTCGCTCAACATCGTGCCGGAGCTCGCGACCGCCTGGGACTGGTCGCCCGATCGCCTGACGCTCACGCTGCATCTGCGCGACGGCGTGCAGTTCCAGGACGGCGTCCCGATGGATGCGGAGGCGGTGCGCGCCAACCTGGAACGCTACCGCACGGCGCCCTACAGCCTGCGCCGCAATGAGCTGAAGCCGGTCCTGGGCGAGGATGTCGTCGACGCGCATACCTTGCGCATCCGACTGTCCGCGCCCTATGCCCCGTTGCTGGCGCTGCTGGCGAACCGGTCCGGCGCCATGCTGTCGCCGCGCATCCTCGATCAGCCAGCGGACGCCATCGCGGCCCATCCGGTCTGCGCCGGGCCGTTCTCGTTCGTGGAGCGCGTGGCCCAGGACCACATCACGCTGCAGCGCTTTCCCGGCTATTGGAACGCCAAGGCGGTCAGCCTCGACCGGATCGAGTTCCGCATCATGCCAGACTCGACCGTGCGGCTGCTCAATTTGCAGTCCGGTCAGCTCGACGTCGTGAACCGCCTGGCCGCGACCGACGTGCCGGCGGTGGAGGCGGACCGGCGCCTGCGGGTGGTGAAGTCGCCGTCGATCGGCTTCGAGATGCTGTCCTTCAACCTGGCGCACGGCCCGGCGGCGAACACGCCCTTCGCGCATGACATCCGCATCCGCCAGGCCTTCGCCAAGTCGATCGACCGCGCCGGCATCAACCAGGCCGTGTTCGAGGGGCGGTTCATCCCCAGCAACCAGACCGAGGCGCCGGGCAGCCGCTACTGGGACGCGGCGCACCCCATTCCGCCGCAGGACATCCCGGGCGCCAAGGCCTTGCTGGCGGCCGCCGGCGTGCCGCATCCAGGCTGGTCCTGAGCGTCGCCAACAACCCGACAGACGTGCAGGTCGGCGAGGTGATCCAGTCCATGGCGGCGGAGGCCGGCTTCGACGTGCTGCTGCAAAAGGGCGAGGCGGTCGCGCAAACCGACGCCGCCACCCGGGGGGACTACGAGGCGGCGCTGGTGATCTGGAGCGGACGGCCCGACCCCGACGGCAACAGCAGCATCTGGCTGCGCTGCGGCGCGCCGCTGAACTGGACTGGCTGGTGCAGCCCAGCCCTCGACGCCGCCCTGGACCGCGGCGCCGCTGCCGCCGACCCCGACGCGCGCGCCGCCGCCTACCATTACGCGACCGGCCTCTGGATGGCCGACCTGCCCTATCTGCCGCTGTATCATTTCACCTGGTTCTGGGGATTGAGCGAGCGGATCACCGGTTTCCTGCCAAGGCCGGACGGCCTCGTGCGCCCGGTCGGGCTGTCGGTCCGGCCATGACGAGCGCCACCCGGTAGATTTCCCGTGCGCCTCGACGGGATGGTCTTGCGGCAACATGCCGGAGCGTGAACCCTGAGCCTCCACCCGCATGGAGCCCTTCCTGCATGATCGATCCGTCTGCCTGGACCGCCATCGGCGCCGCGTCCTCGCCAAGTTTTTCAACCGACGGCACGACGTTGTTCCACTTGCGCGGCGCCGGGCTGCCCCAGGTCTGGTCGATGCGCCGGGACGGCAGCGCCGCCCGCCAGCTGGCCAGCCAGGACGAACGCGTGGTCAATCTTCGCCGCGCACCCAATAGTGACCGGCTGATATGGGGCATCGACGCGGGCGGGGACGAGCGTCAGCAGATCTGGCTGCTCGATCCCGGCGGCACCCCCCGCGCTTTGACCGCTGAACCCAGCGCCAGCCATGAGGCCGGCGCATTCTCACCGGATGGCGAGCGCATCGCGTTTGCCGCCAACGACCGCGATGCGGCCTGCTTCGATATCGTCGTGCTGGACCTCGCGACCGGCGACCGTCGTCGCGTGTTCGAGGGGACGGGCGCGCGCTCGGTCACCAATTGGACCGGAACCCGCTTGGTCGTCATCGAGGACCGCAGCAGCAGCGACCAGGCGCTCTGGACCATCGACGCCGAGACCGGTGCCGCGCATGAGGTGCCCCGCCGCGGCCTCGCCCGCTACGCTTCCGCCCGGTTTGCCAAGGACGGCGCGCATATCCTGGCGCTCTCCGACCAGGGCAGCGCAGACTTCATGCGGCTCTGCCGGATCGAACCCGCAGAGCGGTGACGCTGCAGCCGGCATTCGAGCCGCCGGGCGCGACGTCGAGGCCTGGGCGCTGTCGCCGGACGGAACTCTGCTCGCCACCGTCGAGAACGATCGCGGCTACGGCGTGCTGCGGGTCGGCGCGCTCGGCGGCGAGCGGGACGTCGTCACCGGCGTGCCGCGTGGCGTCGTCGCTGAACTCGCCTGGTCGCCCGACAGCAAGCCGCGCTGGCCTTTTCCGCCGCAGGGGCCGACCACGCCGCCCGGCCTATATGTCTGGGAGGACGGCGTAGCCCGGCCGATCCGGCAACCGGACCCGCAGGCCGACCGGCCATCGACCCGGCGCACCTCATCGGCTTCGACGCTGGTATCCTGGCCGGGCCTTGACGCACGGACATACCCGGCTGGTTCGCGCTGCCGCGGCCCGGCGCCGGCGGGCGGGTATCCCCTCCGTCGTCTGGGTGCATGGCGGACCCGCCGCGCAGACGCCGCGCGAATTTCCGCCCCGACATGCAGATGCTGCTGTCCCAGGGCTTCGCCGTGCTGATGCCCAACGTGCGCGGCAGCACCGGCTACGGCCGGGCTTCGATGGAGAGCGACGACTTCGAGAAGCGCCCGATCGCCTCGACGACCTCGCCGCCGGCCCGCCTGGCTCGGCGAAACAGCCGCGACATCGACCCGTCGCGCATCGGCATCATGGGCCAGTCCTACGGCGGCTGGATGGTGCTCGCCGCCATCACCCTGCAGCCCGAGCTATGGCGCGCCGCGGTGGACTATTACGGCATCGCCGATTCGTTCACGCTGCTGCGAGACACCGGCCCCTGGCGCCGCCACCACCGCGCCCGCGAATACGGCTTGCCCGGCCGGCACGACGCGCTGTTCGGGAGCATCTCGCCGATCCACGGCGTCGACGCCAGGTAACGGCGCCGCTGCTCGTGGCGCACGGCGACCGCGACCCGCGCGTGCCGATGAACGAGAGCGACCAGTTCGCGACCGCGATGGAGCTGCACCAGAAGAAGGTCCGCTACGAGCGCTTCACCTATGCCGGCCACGGCTTTATCCGCCCTGACCACCGGCGCCGGGTCTATGCTGCCGCTCGCCGAGCACTTTTTGCAGTATTTGTAGTCGCACCCGGCAATTACGCACGCTCCATGCCCCAAAAAAGCACGTTGCGCATCGGACAAAATTCTTCAGATTGGTCCGGAACGCCCAGGGCTGATTCCGTTGGCTTAAAGGCAGGAAGGGCGAGTGGGCGAAGGCCTCGCGCTGCATGTCTTCGCCGACGGCTTTCTATGCCGCCAAATCCGGCGCCTCGAACCAGCGGTCATGCAGCGAGAGCATCTTGGGGCTATAAGACTAGCCAAGCCAGCCCCTCCGCCCAATGGCCTGCAATGGTCAAGAGCTGGCGCACAGCCAGCCAATTAACCGAGTGCGGATCGGGGTCGATCCATACTCAATTCACTGCAATGGGACCTTTGTAACCCTGATGTGACAACTGGAGGCTGCGTTCCCGCGGCAAGGTTGTGAACGGCGCAGGACGTTGAACCTGGCCGGGCAACGAGCTGGGCGCGGTCCGCCTTGTCCAAACTTGGGGGAGACGACTTTGAAGCACCGCCGGCCCGAATTCTGTCTGTCACGCCAAGGGGACCAACCTTGGGCTTCCGGCGTCAACCGCCTTGCCCTGGCTGCGATGCTGGTGTTCGCTGGCCGGGCCAATGCGGCGCCGCCGCCCGATGCCGACCCTGCGCTCTCCCCATGGTTTCGCGGCCTGCAGGCGCCCGACACCGGCCAGTCCTGCTGCTCGATCACCGACTGCCGCCCGACGGAGACCAGGACTAGGGACAACCATTACGAGGTCCTAATCGAAAATCGATGGCTGATGGTGCCACCCGAAAAGATCCTAAGCCGCTCCGACAACCCGACCGGCCGCGCTGTCGTATGCTGGACGCCATCGCTTGGGATCATGTGCTTCGTGCATGGGCCGGAGGGCTGAGGATCGGACATATTTTATTGCGGTATCGATCCGCTTCCGCTGACGCTGGGACGTGCTAAAGTTACGGCTGTGATGGGCCGAAGCATCCTGCTGGCCCGCGTCGCGCCCTCTTCGGCCTCCTCATGGCCGTGTTGGCGCTGCTCGGCCAGCTTACCCTGGCTCCGGTCTCGCCGGGTATCATGGCGCTCCCTGACGCCGCGCCGTTTGGCGACATCCCGATCTGCCACTCGGGGGAGCCGGTCGGCTCAGATAGCGGGTCGCCGGCGGGTCACGCCCAGCATGGGATGCAGTGCGCGCTCTGCCCCGTCTGCCACGCGCTCGCGGCGGCCGCGTTCGTGCCCGTGCCGGCATCGGAACCGCTGGCCCCGGCTATGGTTCTGACCGCGCAGCATACATGGCCGCCACCTGCCCGGGCGCCACCCGTCGCGGCCGTCCTCGCTGCCACCTATCCCACCGGACCACCCAGCCTGGCCTGACCGGAGCCTTGCCGCGGCGCGACCGCCTTGTGCGGCCGCTGCCTCCGATCCGAATGCCAGGAGCCATAACCCATGACACGCTCAACGATCGTTGCGGCCACAGCCGTCACATTGTCCGTTCTGCCCGGCGGCCCAGCCGCCCACGCCCATGCCATCGCCGGCGCCCGCGTCTTCCCCGTCACCCTGACCATCGACGACCCCGGCGTCGCCGACGAGGCGTCGATCCCCACCTTCAGCTTCCAGCGGCAGCCGAACGACCCGGACACCGGGCACGGCTACCAGTACAATCTCGCCGCCGAGTTCGATAAGCGCATCACCGAGCATCTCGGGCATCGGCATCAACGGCGGCTACACGGTGCAGACGGCAGCAGTGCGACAAGACGCGCACGGGGTTCCAGAACATCAACGTCACCGCTGAAATACCAGGCCTGGGTGAACGGCCCGCACGAGGCCATCGTCTCGCTCGGCGTGATCCGGGAGTTCGGCCGCACCGGCACGGCGCATACCGGCGCGGACCAGTATGGCAGCACCACGCCGACGGTTTATTTCGGCAAGGGCTTCGGCGACCTCCCGGTCCCTGCTCTGCGCCCGTTCGCGATCACCGGCACGATCGGCTACACGATCGCCGACAAGAAGCTGAAGGCGATCGACGGCGGCACGCGGACCTCGGCGCCAACGGCACGGGCGGCGTCACCGGCACTGGCGGCGCAGCAATTCAACACCGGCAATTCCAACCGCTGGGTCGGCGGGCTGTCGCTGCAGTACAGCCTGCCCTATCTGCGGTCCCAGGTGCGCGACCTCGGCCTGCCCGGGTTCGTCAACCGGCTGACCCCGCTGGTCGAGGTCGCCTACTCCTCGCCGGCATCCGCGCCGAGCAACCTCGGCACCCAGGTCGTGGTCGCGCCGGGCGTCATCTACGGCGGCGACAGCTTCCAGGTCGGCGTCGAGGCGCTGATCCCGGCCAACCGGGCATCCGGCCGGTTCGTCGGGAGTGATCACGCAGATGCACGTGTTCTTCGACGATCTATTCCCAAACAGCCTCGGCAAGCCGCTGTTCAGCTATTGATCCGGAGCGACGCCATGCACACCAGCCTCCGCGCCTGCGCCGCCATGCTTCTGCTGCTCGCGCCCAGCCTGGCGTTCGCCCACGCGCAGCTCCGCCAGGCCGACCCGCCGGTGGGTGCGTCGTCCACAGCTCCGCCGGCACAGGTGGAGCTGACCTTCAGCGAGGCCGTCGAGCCGCGCTTCAGCACCGTCACGGTCGAGCGACGTCGCCGGCGCGCAGGTCGACAAGCACGACCTGCACGCGATGCCTGGCGATGCCAAGCGCCTCGCCGTCAGCCTCGGCGCTGTTGCCGCCCGGCATCTACAAGGTCGTGTGGCACGCGACCTCGGTGGACACCCACAAGACCGAGGGCGCGCTTCACCTTCACCGTCGCGCCATAGGCGAGGGACTGGACATGCTGGCCGCGTTTGCCGTCGAGGGCGGGCCTCATGCTCGTCTCTCGCTGCGGCGGCGGCCGATGCGGCGCTGCTGTCGCGT
Source organism: uncultured Alphaproteobacteria bacterium (assembly GCA_963850595.1). Classification (GTDB taxonomy): domain Bacteria; phylum Pseudomonadota; class Alphaproteobacteria; order Acetobacterales; family Acetobacteraceae; genus CAHJXG01. The sequence goes on from CAWKLS010000002.1 coordinate 2,036,804, forward strand.
TCGGGGCGTTGCTGGCCCTGGCATGGCTGGCTCCGCCCGTGCTGGCGGGCTGGGCCGGGATGCGCCGGCGTGGCCCGGCGGCTGGCCTGGGTGGCCGGGCTGTCCATCGCGGCCGCTGCGCTGCTGACCCTGGGCTGGCTCGCGCTGCAAAGCGCCGTGCTCGCCGGCTCGGCGTTCGATGCGCCGCTGGTGCTGCAGGAGACGCTGTTCGGCCGTCTCGTGCTGGCTCGGCTCGGCCTCCTCTGCTTCACGGCGCTTGCCTTGGCCCGGCGCCGGCCCTGGCTTGCCGCCGCGCTGGGAGGAGCCGCCGTGGCGACCCAGGCCGGGCACGGCCATGCCTGGGCCATGTACGACGGGCCGAGCTGGCTGCTGCTCTCCGGCGCGTGCTCCACCTGCTGGCCGCCGCGGCTTGGCTGGGCGGCCTGGTGCCGCTGCTGGTGCTGGTTGCAGCCGCGCCGCCCGGGGTGGCGGCCCTCGCATCCAGCCGCTTCTCGCCGCTGGGTGCCGGTTGCGTGCTGCTGCTTGCGGGCACGGCGCTGTTCCAGGCCTGCGTCCTGTCGGAACGCTGCCGGGTCTGGTCGGGACGGGCTACGGGCTGGTCGCGCTGGCCAAGCTGGCCTGTTCCTCGGGCTGCTGGGCTTTGCCGCCCGCAACCGGTTCCGGCTGACCCCAGCGCTCGGTGGTGAGATGCCTGATGCAGCCAAGCGCGAGCCTGGTGCGCAGCATCGCCAGCGGAGACCGTGTGGGCCTGCTGGTCGTGCTGGCCGCCGGTCTGCTGACCAGCATGCCGCCCGCCATGCACGTGCAGCCGCTATGGCCGTTCGCCGATGGCGCCTGAGCCTGGAGGCGGTGCGGGAGGATGCCGTCGTTGCGCCAGGAAGCGGTGCTGGCCGTCGCCGTAATTGCGTTGGCTGCCGCTGCATGGTCGCGGCGGCATTTCTGTTGCCGGATGCGCGCCCGCTGGCTGATCGCGCAGTGCTGCGGACCGTCGCGGCCTGTCTCGCTTTGCCGCATCTGGACCTGCTGTTCGCCGAGGCCGTATCCGACCCAGCTACTGGCATTCGCCCACGGCGTTCGCCAGCGCTTCGATCGCGGAGGGCGCCGCGCTCTACCCCGCGCATTGCGCAGGCTGCCACGGCGCCGAAGGCCGTGGCGACGGTCCGGCGGCGAGCACCTCCCCGTGCCGCCCGCGGACCTGACGGCCGAGCATCTCTGGGCGCACGAGGACGGCGAGCTGTTCTGGTGGCTGTCGCACGGCATCGCAGCGCCCGACGGCAGCCTGGCCATGCCGGGCTTCGCGGCCGCGCTGACCGAGGACCAGCGCTGGGCGCTGATCGACTGGGTCCGGGCCAATAACGCCGGGGTCGTCTGGGCGGCGACGGGCGCGTGGCCGAGGCCGGTCCAGGCCCCTGAACTGCAGGCGATCGTGTCCTGGCGGGCATGCCGTGACGCTCGCTGACCTGCGCGGCCAGGTGGTCCGGATCGTGTTCGGACCAGCCCACGCGATGCCTGGCGTGGTCACGATCCAGGCGGCAGCCGATCCGCAGGTCCGGTCAGGCGACGGCTTGTGCGACGTCGGCGACGATGCGGTGCTGCGCGCCTATGCGATTGTGACCGGAGGAGCGCCGGACGCCTTGCCCGGCATGCAGGTTCTCATTGACGGCAGCGGCTGGCTTCGCGCCGTGCAGCAACGCGGCGCTGTGCCGGGTTGGGATGACCCCGGCACGCTTACCGACGCGGTCCGGAATATTGCGGGCCATCCACTTGTCGGAAGCCCGCATAATCATGCGGGAATGCGGATGTAGCGCGCCGGCGCTGCACAAACGACCTCAGGATTCTGAAAGGACGGGCGACATAACAGTTACGGGACGGGTGAGGTCAGCCCCCGTCCACACCAGCGTCATGGGGTTGATCGGCAACCCGCGGGCGGCGAGTTCCGTCGCGGGCAGCACGTCGCAGTTCGGCCACAGACCCGTCTCCAGCGCCCCGGCATAGCCTTCCGGAAGCCCAGCCTTCCGCATTGCGCTCGCGGCGCTCTGGTAATCATAGTCGAACGCGACATGCTCGATAGTCAGCCGGTCCGGCCCGGGGGTCAGCACGCTGAACCAGGCGCGCTGGGTGCCGTCATTGGCGGGCATCCCGACGGCCCCGCTATTGTGCCACAACCCGGCTCCCGACGGCCCGGGTGAACGGCAGGCCGCAATGCCCGGCAACGACGCCATCATAGCCGAGCGGAACCGTGCCAACTGTCGATGCAAAGACGAACTCGTTGATCACGCCGGCACTGCCATGCACGACGGCCAGGCGGTATTGCCCGAGTTGAAGATCGATCTGCCGCGGCAGCCCCCCATCCAGGCCAGCGCCGGACGATCGAGTGCTGAGGCGGCATGGGCGAACCATGCTCCGGACAGCAGGTCACACGCCGAGCCCGGCGCGAACCCGCAGCCGCAATCCGACGCACCCGCAGCAAGCTGCTCCTCACAGTTGCCCATCACGACGTGCACGCCGGCGTCACGCACCAGCGCCACGGTCGCTGCCGGGTCCGCGCCATAAGCCACGACGTCGCCGGTGCAGATCATCCGCTCCGGCGGGATGCCGCGCTGCGCCGCGTGCGCCAGCAGCGCCTCGGTCGCCTGCAAATTGCTGTAGCAGCCGCCGAACACCAGCACGGCGGCGTCGGTGACGATCTCGGGATGGGGCATGGAGGCAGCCTAGCCTGTCGCTTTCCACAACTCCACTATATCCAGGCGCGCATCCAGCCAAGGAGGCCCCATGATTTCCCGACGCCATCTCATCGCCGCCGCCCCCCTGCTCGGCCTGGCCGGGCGGGCACGCGCGGCGGATGCGCCGATCCGCTTCGCCGTCGGCCCGTTCCAGCCCACGGCAGGCGACACCAAACGCGCCTACGAGCCATTCTTCGCCTATTTGGGCGAGGCGCTGGGCCGGCCGTATGAACTGATGGTGACGACCGACTGGGCGGGCATCGCGGTGGCGCTCGCGAACGGGCAGGTGGACTGCACCTGGATGGGTCCATGGGGCTACGTGCTGGCCAAGGACCGTTCGGGCGCGGAGGCGTTGGCCACCGTCCAATACAACAACAAGCCGACCTACAACGCGATCATTATCGCCAGGCCGGATTTGAAGATCCAACACTTTCCCGAAGACGCACGCGGCATGTCCATCAGCTTCGCGGACGCCGGATCGACCAGCGGCTGGCTGATCCCGAACTGGTGGTTCCTGACGCACGGCATCGACGTGAGAACCTATTTCAAGTATCGCGACGGCGCCTCGCACCCGGCGAACGACATCGCGGTCGCTAATGGGCAGGTCGATCTCGCGACCGACTACGACCGCAACCTCAACGCGATGATCGAGGCCGGGCGGGTCAAAGCGGACCAGGTCAAGGTGGTGTGGACCTCCGACCCGCTGCCGAACGACGCCCTGGCGGTCCGCCGCGACCTCGACCCGGCGGTCAAGCGAGCCATCCTGGAGGCCGTATTGAAGATCGACGCGGCGCAGGCGGCCAAGGTCCTGCCCACCCACTACACCGGCTGGGTCGCGGCCCGGCCAGACAGCTACGCCGATATCGAGGCGGCCGGCCGGGCGCTGCACAAGCTGCAAGGGAGTTGACGCCTCGGGCGGCGTGGCTGCTGGGGGGGAGGAGGGGGGGGCTGTCCGCCGCCGTCCTCTATGGCGCCTGTTTCTGGGTTGTCTCGCCCGACCTGCCGCGGCTCTGGGCGGGGCTGCCGCGGCTGCTCCGGTGGCTCTCGACCGCTTTCCCGCCTGACTTCTCTGACCCTGGCGACCTCGCGCGCCGAGCCGCGGAGACGGTGGCGATCGCGACCCTCGGCACCACGCTGGCGGCATTGGCCGCGTTGCCGCTCGTGCTGTTCGCGGCCCGTCCCGTGGCTCCGGTCGCGTGGCTGTATCACCCCGTCCGCGGCGTGCTGGACCTGCTGCGCGGCGTGGACGGCTTCGTCTTCGCCCTGATCTTTGTCGCTGCCGTCGGCCTCGGCCCGTTTGCCGGCATGCTGGGCGTGGCGCTGCACAGCACCGGGTCGATCGCCAAGCTGTGGTCCGAGGCGCTGGAGGCCGCCGACCTCGCCCCGGTGCAGGCCGCCCTGTCCGCCGGCGCCTCCCGCGCCCAGGCCGCGACCGTCGTGCTGCTGCCCGGCGCGCTGCCGCAGATGGCCTCGACGGTGCTGTATGTGTGGGAGTTCAACATCCGCGCCTCGACGGTGCTGGGCCTGGTCGGTGCGGGCGGCGTGGGCCAGGAGCTGAAGAACGCCGTCGATCTGCTGGATTTCGCCCGGGTGCTGGCCATCCTGCTCGTCATCATCTCCCTCGTGCTGCTGGCCGACCGGATTTCGGCCCGGCTGCGCGCAGCCCTGCTTTGAACCTAACCGCGGGCAGCCCTGCTATGACCCCGGCTGCGCTCATCGTGCACGATCTGGCGGTCAAACGCGGTGGACGCCCGGTGCTGTCGGGCATTTCGCTGACCATCGCTCCCGGGGAGGTTGTGGCGATCGAGGGCGCATCGGGTGTCGGCAAAACCACCCTGGTGCACGCAATCGCTGGGCTCATCACCTCCACTGGACGCATCGAGGGTGCCCGGCCGGCCGTCGTGTTCCAGCATCACGCGCTGGCTCCGCGGCTGAGCGCGCGCACCAACGTGCTGGTGGGCGCGCTGGGCCGGATCGGCTTCTGGCGCGCGACGCTGGGACGCTGGCCGGCACGGGAGGTGGCGCTGGCGGAGGATTGCCTCGCGCGGGTTGGCCTTGCGGGGCTTGGACAACGCCGGGCCGACACCTTGTCCGGCGGCCAGCGGCAGCGCGTCGCCATCGCCCGGGCGCTGGCCCAGCGCGCGACGGTGCTGCTGGCGGATGAGCCGGTCGCCAGCCTCGATCCCAGCAATGCGGAGACCATTCTGGGCCTGCTGCGCGACCTGGCGCACCGGGATGGGCTGGCGATCCTGGTCTGCCTGCACCAGCCCGCTTTGGCCCAGCGTTTCGCCGACCGGCGGCTGGGCCTGAGCCTGTCCGGGCTCATTCCGCTAGGCGCAGAAACCCCGTCCTGACGTGTCCAGTGCGGAGCCAAGTCACTGCAACGCACATCAATTATTTATGCCGCGGGTCCTATACGCACATGGACCCTTTAGCGGCCTCCCGCCAGATTCCGTCGAGGCCGAGAGCACTGAGACCGGCGGCCATTCGCCTCCGAAATTAGCGATTGAGGTTGAGTTTCAGGTCAATCGTGACGGTTGGAGACGGCCGGCCGCCTCCTCAAACCTCTCGGCTGAACGTCGGGTCCAGCCAACTGCCCCCTGTGCCCGGTTCTTTCGCAGGAGCTTGCTTTGCTTCAACATCCCATCCATTCCGTTGAGCCACGCTTACTGATGCCGGACCACGACGGCTGCACCTCCCGATGAGCCCAGTTGAGTCCGCATTGTTGATGATCGCGGATCCGAGCCTGGAATGCCGGATCAGCCTGATCGGCCCGAACACGCTGGAGCTGCTCTGCGTCCTGCTTCGACGTGGCAGTGCCGACGTCTCTGCCATGCGCGTGTGCGACCGGCCGCCGGCGGGCACGGCTGACATCGCAATCATCCCGCACGTTGCCTCGCCGGATTGCATTAAACGAGCCATCGCCCATGCGCGCCGGGTCTTGGCGCCGCTGGGAACGATAGCCATCCACCTGGCCGCAGACCCGGCCGGCGAGCTGTCCCAACAGGCCGGCCAGCTCCTCCTCCTGCACGGCTTCAACCCGATCCGGATTTACGATTACAGCGGTGAAACGCTCATTCGCGCCGAGCTGCCGCTGCATGGACGCCTCGCATGCGCCTGATCTCGAACATTTCTTCCATTGGGCGCAGGACAACCAACCAACCCTCCGGCAGCCTGTCGCAAATCGGCGGCTCGGTGACCGCGCTGGTCACCCCGTTTCGCAACGGGCATGTGGATGGCAGCGCGCTGGCAATGCTGTGCGAACGGCAGGTCCGGGCGGGAACGGCGGCGCTTGTCGTTTGCGGCAGCACCGGCGAAGCCACCGCCCTATCGCTCACCGAACAGGCCCGTATTGTCGCGGTGGCAGTGGAGGCAGCCTCGAACCGGGTGCCAGTTATCGCTGGCTGCAACGCGCCAGCGACGGAGGCAGCGACCCTGCAGGCCGTTGCATCCGCCCGAAACGGCGCTGCAGCCCTGCTCTGCGCCGCACCGCCGTATTGCAGGCCGACGCAGGAGGGCATTGCGGCGCATATCAGGGCCGTCGCGCACGCTGCCGATCTGCCGGTGATCCTCTACGACGTTCCCGGTCGGGTTGGTGTCGCGGTAGAAGACGAAACCGTCGCTCGCCTATTTGAAAGCGGCTTGGTGATGGCGGTCAAGGATGCGGCCGGCGACCTGTCGCGGCCCGCCAGGCTGCCTCGCTATGCGGTGGGGATCTGATCCATTCTCCGGCGACGATGCACAGCGCGGCATACCGCGCCATGGGCGGGCACGGCTGCATCTCGGTCACCGCCAACTACGCCCGCTTGTGCCGGAGCTGCATGCGGCTGGGACCGCATCGACCTCATCGAGTTCGCCCGCATCCGCGACCTGCTAGCGCCGCTGCACCGGCTTGTCCTGGAAGCAACCCTTCCGTGAAGGCCGCGCTGTTCTTGGCTGGCTGTGCAATGGCGATCTGCGCCTGCCGCTCACCGCGCGTGCAGCCTACTCTCGACGCTTGGGCTGCTTGCTTCCGGATGTGATCAGGGCCGAGGACGAGGCATGGGGCTGCAGCCTGACCGGTCGCCTAGCGCCATGATGCGCCTGACCAATGCCGGGTCGATGGTGCAGGCCGCCTTTGCGCTCGGACTTGCCTTGATCGCAGCGCCGATGGTGCGGACCGTGACGTCCGAGCTCAATGGCGCCGTTGGCCGCGCCTGGCCCTTCTCGCTGACGCGGTGTGTGTCTGCGGCGACGCCGGGCTGTCATGACACGTCCGTGCGATCGGCTGCGGGCCAGCCGGCCGGCCACATCAGGACCGGACGCTTGTGAGCGATCCCCGGCATCCCGCGATCACGTCGGTGGGCACGCTCGACCCCTTGTCCCGACATAGGATCGTCTGGTTCGTGATCCGCCTTAGTGGCTTGGCCGCACTCGCGTTTGGACCCTGCCTCGCCGGCGCGCGCCCGGCCCAAAATGCCACCGCACTTTTGTCGCTTGCCTGCAGCATCGGAGGAATTGTCAGCATGGTCTTTGCTAAACTGGGTCGCGAGCCGCTTGGGCGAGGCAGCCTGAACGGTTGGGATGAGGCCCTCGCCTTCGTCGCCATGTCGCGGCTGGCGCATTATGCAATCTGATTCGCGGCGCCGTGGGAGACTGGCAGGACGGGCCCGCGTCGCGTCAGTGGCCCGCGGCACCGCACCCTTGCCCGGCCAAGCGTTCTCAATCGAAGATGCCCTCATCTTGACCCGCTGGGCAGGGCAAATCCTGTCGCGCGGCTACCGTGTCGTCATCGCGCCCGGGTGCGGAAACGCCGACGAGGTTATCATGGTCTATATCCCGAGCGCGAAGACGCCGACGTTCACGGTGCATCGCACCGCCCATGCGTTCCTGATTACGGACTGCATCGGCCTCACGCTGTCGTTCCCTATCCTTGCGGACGCCCTGCTGGCCATGGCGCCGCTATCGAAGCCTGGCCGGCGCGAGATGTTGAAGGGTGCGGTCCCAGCGTGGCTTCCGGCGTTTACCGCCGGCGGGCGCGGGGGAGCCGCCGGGATATTGTCACGCATCGGCCGAGTCATGTCAGGCGCTGCGGTCCTATGGGCTGGTTGGCACCGCGGCTGATTGAGCAACGATGCGTCGCTCCAGTTATGGCCGAAGCGGCTGGGCTGGCGCCCGCTGGCCTTTGCGGCGGACCGCCAGAATTTCGGCCAGGATCGACAGCGCGATCTCCTCGGGCGTGATGGCGCCGAGGTCGAGCCCCGCCGGGGCTTTCAGCCGGTCGAAAACCTCCGGAGACATGCCGCCTGCAAGCAGGCTCCGGCGTAGCGCCGCGACCTTCAACCCGCTGCCGACAAAGCACACATGGTCGGCGCTGAGCGGCAATGCGGCTTGGAGCGCCGCCTCGTCCCCGCGTCCCTGGGTCGATACCACGACAAACCGACGGCTATCGGACGCGACGAGGCCATTGGCGTGTCCGCAGTCGCCCGCGGTGGCATAGGCAGAAACGCGATAGCCGAAACGCGGCGCGATGTCGGCCAGGGCCATTGCGACAGGACTGTCGCCAAAGATCACCAAATGCGGGCGCGGCAGCATCGGCTCGACAAAGATGTCCATCGTCCCGCGGCTCGGGCACATGTTGCGGGCATAGCTCACGCCCTCCCGCGCATAGGCGGGCGTCAGTCCCATCTCGCCAAGCAGGTCCTTGGGCATCACGGAAATTAGCCGAGGCTGCCCGTCCGCCAGCGCCTCGCGCGCCGCCTTCAGCACCGCCCCACGGGCGCAGCCGCCGCCGATCCAGCCGTCCGATATCGTGCCATCGGCGCGGATGAGCGCCTTTGCCCCGGCTTTAGCGGCGGTGGCGGCGACGGTGCGGACCACGGTCGCCAGGCAGAACGCCGCACCCTCTGCCTTGAGGCTGGCGATGCGGTCGAGGAGGTCGGCAGACTCCTGCATCGAACTGGTCCCTAAAGGCGGGCGAGATAGGGTTCGAGCGCCGCCAGGCTTTCGATGTTGTGGGCCGCCGCGAACAGGTCGATGAACGGCAGCGCCGCCGCCATGCCGCGCGACGTCGGCTCATAGCCGTCCCATCCCAGCAGCGGGTTCAGCCAGACGATGCGCCGGCACCGGCGGCGCAGTGCCGCCATCCCGCTGCGAATAAGCTCCGGGTCGCCGGTGTCATAGCCATCGGACATGATCATGACGCAGGTGCGCGAGTGGATGACGCGGGCCGCGTGCCAGCGGTTGAAGGTCGCGAGGCTCTCGCCGATCCGCGTGCCGCCGCCCACGCCGTCGGCCATCAATCCAAGCCGGTCCAGCGCCCGGCCAGCGTCCTTCTCACGCAGCGCGTCCGACATGTGGACGAGGCGCGTGTGGAACAGGAAGGCCTCGGCCTCGCGGAACTGATCCAGCACGCCGTGCACGAAACGCAGGAACACCGCCGTATAAAAACCCATCGACCCCGACGCGTCGATCAGCACCACCAGGCGCAACGGCCTTTGCCGTGGGCGGCGGTGGATCAGGTTGATCGGCGTGCCGCCGGTGCCGAGGCTCGCGCGGATCGTCCGGCGCAGGTCGATCCGGCTGCCGCGCCGGCATGCGTGGTCCCGGCGGGTCAATCGCGCCTGCATGGCACGGGCGAGGCGACCGGCGAGCGCATGGGCCTCCATCAGCGCAGCCGGATCGGCGATCTGGCGAAAATCGGTGCGGGCCAGGCTCTCATGCCGGCTCGCCCCTTCGCGCCGGCCGCTGGGAGCAGCCTCGGTCGGCTGGTCGCCTTCGGTCCGCTCCGCCTCGCTCGGCAGGCTCGGCTGCGCGCTGTTTTGCTGGAGCCGGGCCAGGCTGTGCAGCGTCTGCTGACCCGACCGCGTCAGCGACCCGGCGATGGTCGTCCGGCGCTTCACCCGGGTCCCGCTCCAGAACGCATCGAACAGCGCGTCGAACAGGTTCCAATCCGACCGCCGCCCGCAGAACAGCGCCCGCAGCGCCGGACGCACATGGACAGGCCGGTCCAGCCCAGCCGTCGCCAGCAGCCGCAGCGCGTCCTGACTCTCGGCCAACCCCACGCGGAAGCCATTGTCGCGCAGGGTGCGCACGAAGCCGCATAGCCGGTCACGCACTGCTGGGCCGAAATCGTTCGGGCCGGCGAGTGCTGCCGGCATCTCAGGCCGCCTCGCCCACCAGCCGGTCGCTCACCGCGCGGGTCATGCGCGCCTGGTCCTCCCGCGTTTTCAGCACGCAGCACAAGGTGTCGTGCACCGCCGCCCGGTCGTCATCGACCCGCGATACGCCGAGCCCAACCAGCGCCGCTGCCCAATCCAGCGTCTCGGCAACCCCGGGCATCTTCGCGAGGTCCTGCTTCCGCACCCGCGCCACCAGCCGCGCAATTTGCTGCGCCAGGGCCGCGTCGATTCCGGGGATGCGCACCAGCAGGATGCGCGCCTCGCGATCCACGTCCGGGAAATCGAGCGCGTGATACAGGCAGCGGCGGCGGAGCGCGTCGGACAGCTCCCGCGTGCCGTTCGAAGTGAGAATCACCCGCGGGATCGTCGTCGCGCAGACGGTGCCGAGCTCCGGGATGCTGACCTGGAAATCGGACAGCAGCTCGAGCAGGAAGGCCTCGAATTCCTCATCGGCGCGGTCGATCTCATCGATGAGCAGGACGGGCGGCACCGCCTGGCGGATGGCGGCGAGCAACGGGCGTTCGAGCAAATACTTCTCCGAGAAGACGTGCTCCTCGGTCTCATCCGCGTCCTGGTGCTCGCGCGCCTTGATCGCGAGCAGCTGGCGCTGATAGTTCCACTCGTACAGCGCCTCCGCGCGGTCCAGCCCCTCATGGCACTGCAGGCGGATCAGCCGCGTGTCGTGCAGCGCTGCCAGCGCCTTGGCGACCTCGGTCTTGCCGACGCCGGCCTCACCCTCGATCAGCAGCGGACGCCGCAGCATGTCCATGACCGCAAGCGCCGTGGCCAGCCCGGCGTCGGCGACATAACCGACGCCGGCGAGCCGGTCCGCGATGGCCTGGCGGTCGAGCATGCTGCCCGTCAGTCGTGCGCCCCGAGGCGCTTCGCAGCCTCCCATAGCCGCCACGCGTCATGCGGCATCTGGATGTGGGTGGAGCCGAGGAACGCGAAGGCGTCATTGACCGCGTTTGAGAAGGCCGGCACGCCGCCGACATTCGGGCTCTCGCCCACGCCCTTGGCGCCGATCGGGTGGTGCGGCGAGGGCGTGGTCGTGTGGTCCGTCTCCCAATGCGGCGTCTCGACCGCGGTCGGCAGGAAGAAGTCCATGAACGACGCGCCCTGGACGTTGCCGATCTCGTCGTATTTGATCTCCTGGCCCATCGCGATGGCGAACGCCTCGGTCAGGCCACCATGCACCTGACCCTCGATGAGCATGGGGTTGATGCGGGTGCCGCAGTCGTCGAGCGCATAAAACCGCCGGGTCTTGGCGACACCGGTATCGACGTCGATGTCCATCACGCAGAAATACGCGCCGAACGGGTAGGTGAAGTTCGGCGGGTCGTAGTAGCTGACCGCCTCAAGCCCCGGCTCTAGCCCCGGCGGCGGTGAGTTGTACGCTGCCCAGGCGATCTCCTTCATGGTCTTCGACCGCCCCGGCACGCCCTTGACCCGGAAGCCGTCGATGTCCCATTCGAGGTCGTATTCGGACACCTCCAGCAGATGCGCCGCGATCATCTGCGCCTTGTTCCTGATCTTCCGCGAGGCCAGCGCGATCGCCGCACCCGCGACCGGGACCGACCGCGAGCCGTAGGTGCCGAGGCCGTATGGCGCCGTGTCGGTGTTGCCCTCCTCGACCATGATGTCAGCGGCCGGGATGCCGATCTCGGTCGCGATGATCTGCGCGTACGAGGTCTCGTGCCCCTGCCCTTGGCTTTTAGTGCCCATGCGGGCGATCACCGAGCCGGTCGGGTGGATGCGGATTTCGGCGGAGTCGAACATGCCGACGCCCAGGATGTCGCAGTTCTTCGACGGCCCGGCGCCGACAATCTCGGTAAAGAAGCTCACGCCGATGCCCATGATGTCGCGGGTCTCGCCGCGGCGGAACGCCTCCTGTTTCGCCTTCTGCTCCACCCGAAGCTGCCGGTAGCCGACCGCGTCCATCGCCTTCTGCATGGCGAAATGATAATCGCCGGAATCGTATTCCCAGCCGAGCGCCGACTGGTAGGGGAACTGCTCGCGCCGGATGAAATTCTTCATCCGCAGGTCGGCCGGGTCCATGCCGAGCTTCTGCGCCAGGATGTCCATGCCGCGCTCGATGCAGTACGCCGCCTCGGTGACCCGGAACGAGCAGCGGTAGGCGACGCCGCCGGGCGCCTTGTTGGTATAGACGCCATCGACCGCGACGTGCGCCACCGGGAAATTATACGAACCGGTGACGATGCTGAAGAATCCGGCCGGCCACTTCGACGGGTCGGCGCAGCTATCGAAAGCGCCGTGGTCCGCAAGTACGTGCACGCGCAGGCCGGTGACCGTGCCGTCCTTGGAGGCAGCGATCTCGGTCGTCATGTGGTAGTCGCGGGCGAATGAGGTGGTGGACAGGTTCTCCATCCGGTCCTCCACCCACTTCACCGGCAGCCCGGTCACGATCGAGGCGACGATCGAGCAGACGTAGCCGGAATAGACGCCGACCTTGTTGCCGAAGCCGCCGCCGATGTCGGGCGCGATGACGTGGATCTTGTGCTCGGGGATTTTCGACAGGATCGAAGCGACCGTGCGCACGACATGCGGCGCTTGGAACGTGCCGTATAGCGTCAGCTCACCCTTGATCTTGTCGAAGGCGGCGAGGCATTGGCAGGTCTCGAGCGGCGACGGGTGCGTGCGGTGATAGGACAGCATCTCCTTGACCGTGACGTCAGCCGCCGCGAACGCCGCGTCGGTCGCTGCCTGGTCGCCCACGATCCATTCGAAGACGTGGTTGTGGTGCTTGCGCGGGCCGTGCGCGCCCACGGTCTTGCCCGCGAGGTCCGGACGCAGCACCGGCGCGTCGGGCAGCATCGCCTTGAAGGGATCGACGACGACCGGGCACTCCTCGTACTCGACGTCGATAAGCTGGATCGCGTCGTCGGCGATGTAGCGGTCCTCGGCGACGACGAAGGCGATTTCCTGGTTCTGGAACGACACGATGCCGTCCGCCAGCACCGCCTGGACGTCGCCGGCCAATGTCGGCATCCAGTGCAAGCCGAGCGGCTTGAGGTCGTCCGCCGTCAGCACCGCGATGACGCCGGGCAGCGCCAGCGCGCGGGAGGCGTCGATGCGCTTGATCCGGGCGTGCGGATACTGCGATGGCACGAAATCGCCGTGCAGCATGCCCGGCAGTTTCATGTCATCGACGAAGCTGCCCCGGCCCTGGGTAAAGCGGACGTCCTCGACGCGCTTCCGCTTGCAGCCCATGCCCTCGAGCCGCGCTTCCCGCACATCGCGGGTGATCGTCATCTCGTTCATTCTGCGGCGTCCTGGAGGGTGCGGCCATTCAGCGTGGCGGCAGCGTGCTGGATCGACTTCACGATGTTCTGGTAGCCGGTGCAGCGGCAGAGGTTGCCGGAGATGCCGTAGCGGATCTCCTCCTCCGTCGGGTCGGGCGTTTCAGTCAGCAGCACCTTGGCGCGCATCAGCATCCCCGGCGTGCAGTAGCCGCACTGCAGCCCATGCATCTGGCGAAAGCCCTCCTGCAGCGCGTGCAGCGTGCCGTCGGCGTTGGCGAGGCCCTCGACCGTGTTGACGCTGGATCCGTTGGCCTGGATTGCGAACATGGTGCAGCACTTCACCGACTGCCCATCGATCTCGACGGTGCAGGCGCCGCAATGCCCGGTTTCACAGCCAATATGCGCGCCGGTGAGGCCGATATCCTCGCGCAGGAAATGGATGAGCAGGGTGCGCGGCTCGACAAAACGCTGAATTTTCTTGCCGTTGATCACCAGGGACACGGCGAGCTTCTCGACCTCGGACATGCGTCAGCCTCCTATGCGGGCGCGTGCGGCCGCCTTCATGAGCGCGCGGGACACCATGACGCCCGTCATCTCGCGGCGGTATTCGGCCGTGCCGCGGCCGTCGGTGGCGGGGTCGGTGATGGCCTTGGCCGCCGCCGCGGCGCGTTTGAGCGTCTCAGGATCGAGGGTCGAACCGAGCACGATTGCGCCCGCCGCCTCAGCATACAGCGGCGTCGCCGCGACATTGGTGAGCGCGATCGACGCCGTGGCGACCCGTCCGTCCACGAGCGTCAGCACCACCGCCGCGGCGGCCGTGGCATAATCCCCGATCTTGCGCTTCAGCTTCTCATACGCATAGCCATGGCCCGCCGGTGGGACCGGGATCGACACGCTGGTCAGCAGCTCGCCTTGGCCTAGGGCGGTAAAATAGGCGCCCTGGTAATAGTCCCGCGCCGGCACCAGGCGCGAGCCGTCGGGTCCCTCCAGAAGGTAGGTGGCGTTGAGGCACTGCATAAGCGCCGGCATGTCGTTGCCCGGGTCGCCGTTCGCGACGTTGCCGCCCAGCGTGCCCTTTGAGCGGATTTGCGGGTCGGCGACCTGCAGCGCCGTCTCGCGGAGAATGGGCAGGCGGCGAAGCAGCAGCTCGGAGTTGATGAGTTCGGCCTGGGTCACCGTGGCGCCGATGGTGATGGTGGCGCCGGTTTCGCGGATCTCCTTGAGGCCAGCGACGCCGGCGAGGTCCACGAGGTGCTCGGGCGTCGCCATGCGCAGCTTCATCATCGGGATCAGGCTATGGCCGCCGGCGAGCGGCCGTGCCTCATCGCCAAGCCGGGCGAGCAGGCCAACCGCCTCCGCGACGCTCGATGGCCGGTAATAGGCAAACGGTCCTGGAATCACGCGTCCTCCTGCGGCCAGGTTGAACCCGGCCCTTGCAGCGCGTGGCCCCCGATAGGGCGTCGCGCATTATCCGACAAACCTATCTGAGGGATCGACGGGCAGCAACCGGTTCCGGGTAGCCAACGCGGGCGGCAACGGCAATACTCGGCACGTGACCCCGGCCGATGCGGTGTCGCCCAATCAAAGCAGCGCCTGGTTCAGGGCGTCGTCCACGGAGGAAAGCATGTCCCTCACCCGCATTCTTGCGGCGGCCACCCTCGTCTCCGGCCTGCTCGCAGCCCCCGCCATGGCGGGAACCCTGGTCTTCAACACCGATACGTCGGACCCGCAGCCCAAGGCGGCCTTCGAGGCCGTCGTCAAGCAGTTCGAGGCCGAGAACCCCGGCATCACCGTCAAGATGAACGTCTATGATCACGAGAGCTACAAGAGCTCGATCCGCAACTGGCTGACCTCCGCCCCGCCCGATGTAGCGCTGTGGTACTCCGGGGCGCGGATGCGCCAGTTCGTGACGCCGGGGTTGCTCGAGGACGTGAGCGTGCTGTTCACGCCGGAGATGCGGGCGCAGTTCTCGCCGAAGGTGCTCGACACCGTCACCGTCGATGGCAAGCAGTTCGGCGTGCCATACAGCTATTACCAATGGGGCCTATTCGCCCGCACCGACCTGCTGCAGAAGGCTGGCGTCGGCGACATCAAGACCTGGGACGACCTGCTCGGCACCTGCGACAAGCTGCGGGCGGCTGGGATCGAGCCGGTTGACCTCGGCAGCAAGGACCTCTGGCCGACCGCCGGGTGGTTCGACTACATCGACCTGCGTCTCAACGGCTACGAGTTCCACACCCAGCTCACCGAGGGCCGGGCGAGCTGGCAGGATCCGAAGGTGCGCGACGTGTTTGCGCATTGGAAGCAGCTGCTCGACCACCAGTGCTTCATCAAGAACCACACCAGCCTGTCGTGGCAGGAGAGCCAGAGCCTGCTGTACCAGGGCAAGGCGGGCATGATGCTGATCGGCAATTTCATCACCCAGGGCATTCCGGCCGAGGCGGCGGCCAGTATCGGCTTCATGACCTTCCCGACCATCACCCCTGGCCTGCCGCAGACCGAGGAGGCGCCGATCGAGAGCATCAACATCCCGGCGGGCGCGAAGAACAAGGCCGACGCCATGAAGCTGCTGGCGTTCATGATGCGCGCCGACGTGCAGACGACGGTCAACAAGACGCTGAAGCAGCTTCCGGCCAACAACCAGGCGCAGGTCAGCGATGATCGTTATCTCAAGGCCGGCGCAGCGCAGTTGGAGAAGGCGGTGCACCTGACGCAGTTCCTCGACCGCGACACCAGCGAGGACTTGGCGACCATCGCAATGAAGGGCTTCCAGGAGTTCATGGTGAAGCCGGAGCGCCTCGATGCCGTGCTCGCCAACATCGAGCGCGCCCGCAAGCGCATCTACGCCTCCAACTAACGCGCGGCGGAGCCGATGTCCGCGACGGTGGGCCGCATGGCGGCTGGCCCCGTGCCGGCCACCTGGTGGCGCCGGCATCAGATGGCGCTGGCCCCGGCGATCCTGCTGGCGCCTGCCTGCCTGCTGTTTGCGTTGTTCGTCATCTGGCCGATCGCCGACAGCCTGTGGGTCAGCCTGCATGACTGGGACGGCATCAAGCCGATGCGGTTCGTGGGTCTCGATAACTACACGGAGCTGTTCACCGACGGCGTGTTCTACACGTCTCTCGTCAAC
This sequence comes from uncultured Alphaproteobacteria bacterium, assembly GCA_963850595.1. GTDB lineage: Bacteria > Pseudomonadota > Alphaproteobacteria > Acetobacterales > Acetobacteraceae > CAHJXG01. The sequence goes on from CAWKLS010000002.1 coordinate 2,053,080, forward strand.
AATGTGCTGTGGCTGATCGCCTTCATGCTGGCCCCGGCGTTCGGCCTGGGGCTTGCGCTGCTGCTGAACCAAACCCTGTTCGGCATGCGGCTGGTGAAATCGCTGTTCTTCTTCCCGTTCGTCATCAGCCAGGTCGTGGTCGGCCTGGTGTTCGGCTGGTTCCTCAATGCCGACTTCGGGCTGCTGAACGTGCTGCTCGGGTCCTTCGGCCTGCCGCCGGTCGATATCCTCGGCAACGAGCGCTGGGCGACGTTCGGCGTCATGGCGGCGGGCCTGTGGCCGCAGACCGCGTACTGCATGATCCTGTACCTCACCGGCCTCACCGCGATCAACCCGGAGCTCGTGGAGGCGGCGCGGCTCGACGGCGCGCGCGGCTGGCGGCTGCTGCGCCACGTGATCCTGCCGCAGCTCCGCCCGGCGACGTTCATCGCCATCGTCGTCTGCGTCGTGGGGGCGCTGCGCAGCTTCGACCTGGTGTCGATCATGACCAAGGGCGGGCCATACGACAGCTCCTCGGTGCTGGCGTTCTACATGTATCAGCAGACCTTCGCCTCGTTCCGCTACGGCTACGGGGCGGCGATCGCGACGGTGCTGTTTCTCATCATGGACGTGTATATCGCCTTCTTCCTGGTGTCCCTGCTGCGCCGGGAGCGCCGCTGACCATGTTTCCGACGCCGCTGCAGAAACGATCGCCGGGTGCGCGTGGGCTGTATCGGGGTGTGGTGTCTATCAGCCTGCTGGTCTGGCTGCTGCCGCTGTTCGCCATCGCGCTGACCTCGACCCGTTCGCTCGACGACCTCAGCCGCGGCAACTACTGGGGCTGGCCCACCGATCTGCGCATCGCCGAGAACTACACCGCGGTGTTCACCGCGTCGCCCATGGGCCGCTATCTGCTCAACAGCGTGGTCATCACCTTGCCAGCGGTGCTCGGCACGCTGGCAGTATCCACCATGGCCGGTTTTGCCCTGGCGCAATACCGCTTCCGCGGCAACATCGCGCTGTTCGCGACCTTCATCGCCGGCAATTTCGTGCCGTTCCAGGTGCTGATGATCCCGGTGCGCAACCTGTTCGTCAACGTGATCCCGCTTTACGACACGGTGTGGGCGCTGATGCTGTTCCACATCGCGTTCCAGACCGGCTTCTGCACGCTGTTCATGCGCAACTTCATCCGCGAGCTGCCGGAGGCGCTGGTTGAGGCGGCGCGGATCGAGGGCGTGGGCGAGCTCAGCATCTTCTGGCACGTCGTCCTGCCCCTGGTGCGCCCGGCGCTGGCGGCGCTCGCGGTGCTGGAGTTCACCTTCATTTGGAACGATTATTTCTGGGCGCTGGTGCTGGTGCAGAGCGACACCGCGCGCCCGGTCACCGCGGGGCTGCAGGCGCTGGCCGGGATGTGGCTCGCGTCGTGGCAGCTGATGAGCGCCGGGGCGCTGATCGCCGCAGCACCCTCGGTCGTCATCTTCTTCGCCATGCAGCGGCACTTCATCGCTGGGCTGACGCTCGGCGCGGTGAAGGAATAGCGATGCGTCTTGACGGGCTGCACACGACGCTGCTGCTGGCCCCGCGTCCGGAGGGGCTGCCGGAGATCGTCCAATTGGGGCGCGCGGCTGCCACAGGGCGACACGGTGGCGCTGCGTGACCGTGCCCCGGCGCGGAACCTCTTGGACGAAGACATCGCCGAGGCCTCGCTGTTCCCGACGCTCGGCGCCGGATTGTTCGGCACGCCGGCGCTGGCCGTGCATCGCGATGGGCGGGATTGGTCGGCAGCGTTCGGTGAGGTGACCGCCGAGACCAGTTCGGACCATACGGTGACTATCTCGGCGCACGACCCCGTTGCTGGCCTGCGTATCATAATCGAGCTCGCCCTGCCGCCGGACGGGGACGTGCTGACACTGCGCGCGACGTTGACCAACGCAGGCGAGACGCCGCTAGCGGTTGGCCATCTCGCCGCCGGCTCGCTCCGCATCCCGCCCGAGGCGACGGAGCTGCGCACCTACGGCGGACGCTGGGCGCATGAGTTCACCGAGGCCCGATCCGCCCTGCCCGACGGCGCTCTGCTGCTGGAGAACCGGCGCGGCCGCACCTCGCATGACCGTTTTCCACTGCTGATCGCCGCCACGCTGTGCTGCGGCGAGCAGGATGGCACGGCGTGGGGCGTGCACCTGGGATGGAGCGGCAATCACCGCATGGTGGCCGACCGTCTCGGCGACGGCTCGCTGCTGGTGAGCGGCGGCGAGCTGCTGATGCCGGGCGAGGTCACGCTGGCGCCCGGTGCAAGCCTCGCGACCCCGACCCTGTTTGCCGCATGGTCCGATGCAGGCTTGGCTGGGCTGTCGCGGGCTTTTCATGCCTATGCGCGCCGTCACCTGCTGCGGCTCGCGACCCCGCGCCCGGTCACGCTCAACACCTGGGAGGGCACCTATTTTGCCCATGACGAGGTGCTGCTGATGCGGGAGGCGACCGCGGCGGCAGCGCTCGGCATTGAGCGTTTCGTGCTCGACGACGGCTGGATGCCGGGGCGCGACGATGCCGGCGCGGGGCTGGGCGACTGGGTGGCCGATCCGCGTAAATATCCGAACGGCCTCGGTCCACTCGCGCGCCACGTCACCGGACTCGGCATGCAGTTTGGCCTGTGGGTCGAGCCGGAGATGGCCAATCCCGACAGCGTGGCGCTGCGCGAGCACCCGGATACCGCGCTGGCGCTGGCCGGCCGGCCGCTCCGCCTTTCGCGAAATCAGCTCGTGCTCGACCTGACCCGGCCAGAGGTCTGGACGCGCGTCCATGCCGCGCTCGATACGCTGCTGCGTGAGGCGCCGATCGCCTATCTGAAGTGGGACATGAACCGCGATCTGGTCGCCGCTGGCGACGCCGCGGGACGGCCGGCTGCTCGCGCCCAGGTGCTCGCGACCTATGCGATGCTGGACCGCCTGCAAAAGGACCACCCGGGCTTGGAGATCGAGAGCTGCGCGTCAGGCGGCGCACGCGCCGATTGGGGCGTGCTCGCCCGCACCCAGCGCATCTGGACGTCGGACTGCACCGACGCGCTGGAGCGCCTGCGCATCCAGCGCGGGGCCTCACGGCTGCTGCCGCCCGAGGTGATGGGCGCGCATGTCTCGGCCAGCCCAAACCACCAGACCGGGCGGCGGCACACGCTGGCGTTCCGCGCTGGCGTGGCCTTGTTGTATCACTTCGGTATCGAGTTGGACCCGCTGACGCTGGATGACGCGGAGCAGGAGGAGCTCGCTGCCTGGATTGCGCTGCATAAGCGCCTGCGCCCGCTTCTGCACGCCGGCTCGCACGTGGCGGCGGACCCGATCGACGGCCGCACGCTGACCGGAGTGGTCGCGCCCGACGCAGATCACGCGGTGTATCTGGTGGCGCAAGAAACGGACCGCGCCCGTCCGCACCCGGCGCCGCTGCGCTTGCCGGGCCTTCGCGCCGACGCACAATACCGGCTGCATATTCCCGCGCCGCAACACCCAGACGGCAAGCTCTCGGCCACGCATCACGCTTTGTATGCCGAAGGCGTCGTCATCGCCGGCGGCATGCTCGTGCACGCCGGTTTCACGCCGCCGCCGCTGCAGCCGGAGACGGCGATCATCCTCGAACTGCACCGGGAGCCCTGAATGGCCGACGTCTCACTGCGCGGCGTGCGCAAGTCGTTCGGCCCGGTCGATGTCATCAAGGGCATCGACCTCGACGTCGCGCATGGCGAGTTCTGCGTGTTCGTCGGGCCGTCCGGCTGCGGCAAATCGACGCTGCTGCGGCTGATCGCCGGGCTGGAGGACATCACCGAGGGCACCCTCGACATCGGCGGCGCAAACATGACGCGCGTCCCGCCGGCCAACCGCGGCATCGCCATGGTGTTCCAGTCCTACGCGCTGTATCCGCACATGACGGTGCGGGACAATATCAGCTTCGGCCTGCGCATGGTTGATACGCCGAAGCCGGTTGTCGCCGCGCGGGTGGCTGAGGCTGCACGGCTGCTGCAACTGGAGTCCTATCTCGACCGCAAGCCGTCGCAGCTCTCCGGCGGGCAGCGTCAGCGCGTGGCGATCGGGCGCGCCATCGTCCGCCAGCCCCAGGTGTTCCTGTTCGACGAGCCGCTGTCCAACCTCGACGCGGCGCTGCGTTCGCAGACGCGGGTCGAGCTGCTGAACCTGCATCAGACGCTGGGTGCGACAATGATCTACGTCACGCACGACCAGGTCGAGGCGATGACCATGGCCGACAAGATCGTGGTGCTGCAGGCCGGCCAAATCGAGCAGGTCGGCAGCCCGCTCGAGTTGTACGAGCGCCCGCGCAACCTGTTCGTAGCGGGCTTCATCGGCTCGCCGCGGATGAACACCATCCCCGGCCGCATCGCCACCGTAATCGACGGCGCGGCGCGCCTGGAGCTGCCCGGGGGGGCCATTACCCACGTGCAGCTCAACGGCACGCGGCTCGCCCCCGGTCCGGTGCTGCTCGGCGTCCGTCCGGAACACATCGCGGTCGATGATCCGGGTCCGCCGGGCGAAGGCCTCGCCGGAACCGTCGCATTGGCCGAGCATCTCGGCGCCGAGACCATCCTGCACATCGAGATGGCGCACGGCCCGGTCCTGGTGGCCCGCGCCGATGGCCGCGCGCCGCAGCGGATCGGCCAGCCGGTGACGCTGACCCTCCACCCCCGCTTCTGCCACCTGTTCGATCCCGCCGGTCCCACGCTGATGAACGCGCCCGGCTGACGAAGGAACCGCCCATGCTCGGCGTCTGCTACTACCCCGAACACTGGCCCGAAGCCTGGTGGGCCGAAGATGCACGGCAGATGCGCGAGCTCGGCATCACCTACGTCCGCATCGCCGAGTTCGCCTGGAGCCGCATCGAGCCGGCGCACGGCCGCTTCGACTGGGGCTGGCTCGACCGTGCGATCGCGGCATTGGGCGACGCCGGGCTGCGCGTCGTCATGTGCACGCCGACCGCGACGCCGCCGAAATGGCTGATCGACGCCCACCCCGATATCCTGCCGACGGACGCGCAGGGCCGCCCGCGCGGCTTCGGCAGCCGGCGGCACACTTCGTTCAGCTCGGGCGCGTGGCTGGAGGCGAGCCGTGCCATCACCGAGGCGGTCGCCGCCCGCTACGGCGCGCACCCAGCGGTCGCCGGCTGGCAGATCGACAACGAGTTCGGCTGCCACGACACGGTGCTGTCCTATGGGCCCGAGGACCTGCGCGCGTTCCACGATTGGCTGCGCCGCCGCTACCAGGACCCCGAGCGGCTGAACGAGGCTTGGGGCAACGTATTCTGGTCGATGGAGGTGGCGTCATTCGACGAGGTGAGCCTGCCGGCCGGCGCCGTGACCGAGACCAACCCGGCGGCGCGGCTGGACTATTGGCGCTTCGCCTCCGATCAGGTCGCTGCCTACGCCGCGATGCAGGCGGCCATCCTCCGTGCGCATTCGCCGGGACGGTTCGTCACCCACAACTTCATGGGCCGTTTCGTCGGGTTCGACCACTGGAAACTCGGCGCCGAGCTTGATCTCGCGACGTGGGACAGCTACCCGCTCGGCTTCACCGAGCAGCGCGAGCTGCCGGACGACGCCCGGGCACTATTCGCCGAGACCGGGCATCCCGACATGGCGGCGTTCCACCACGACCTGTATCGCGGCGTCGGCAGCGGGCGCTGGTGGGTGATGGAGCAGCAGCCCGGCCCGGTGAATTGGGCGCCGTGGAACCCGGTGCCGAAGCCCGGCATGGTGCGGCTGTGGACCTGGGAGGCCCTGGCGCACGGGGCCGAGGTGGTGAGCTATTTTCGCTGGCGGCAGGCATCGTTCGCGCAGGAACAGATGCATGCGGGCCTGCACCGCCCCGACCGCGTGCGCTCGCCGGGCGGCGAGGAGGCCGTGCGGGTCGCGACCGAACTTGCGGCGCTCCCTTTGCCGGACAGCGCGCGGGCGCCGGTGGCTTTGGTATTCGACTACGAGGCCGCCTGGGTGACCAGCATCCAGCCGCAGGGGCAGGATTTCAACTATATTGAGCTATGCCTGCGCTGGTACGAGGCCGCGCGGCGCTGCGGGCTGGACATCGATATCGTGCCGCCGGGCGCGTCGCTCTCGGGCTACGCGGCGGTGTTGACGCCCTGTTTGCCGATCGTCACCGAGGCCGCGCTTGCCGCGTTCGAGGCGGCGGCGGGCGTGTTGCTGTTCGGCCCGCGCACCGGCAGCAAAACCGCAACTTTTTCCATTCCGGACGGGCTGCCGCCGGGTCCGCTCAAGGCGCTGCTGCCCATGCAGATAATCCAGGTCGCCTCGCTGCGCCCGGGGTTGCGCCATGCGGTGACCGGCCAAGTCTCCGGCACGATGGAGCGGTGGCGGGAGTGGGCCGAGCCGAACGACGGGACGGAGGCGCTGGCCCGCTTTGACGATGGCACGCCAGCGCTGCTCCGCGCCGGCCGGGCGCACTATGTCGCGGGCTGGCCGGATGCGGCACTGCTGAACGCCACCATGCGCCAGGTGCTGGACGCGGCTGGGTTGGCCTTGATGGACTTGCCGCCAGGCGTGCGGCTGCGTCGTCGCGGCAACCTCATTTTTGCATTCAACTACGGGCCAGAGCCTTGGATCACGCCAGACCTGGGCGGCCTCGTCTTGGGCGGACCCGTCGTGCCGCCGCCGGGGATCACCGTCTGGAAGGCTTGATCGAGCCAACCCCGTTGCTGTTGCGGCAGTACGCAATCTTGTTATCCAACCAGCATTGCGATCCAGGGTTGTTCTCGTGAGAAAGTTGCGCCGACCCGATACGCAAGGAACACACTATAGCAACGCCACCGCAACGTCTTGATCCGCGGCAGCTTTTTGCGCCCGGCGCTGACGCCGTACTCCGGCTCTATTTGCTCGCGGGCATCGGCGGGCTGTTGGGGATCGGGCTGCTGCTGTTCGGCCTCTCGCACTCCAACTATGTCGGCGATGTCGGCATTGCGCCTGCGCAGCCGGTGCCGTTCAGCCATAAGCACCACTCGGGCGAGCTCGGGATCGACTGCCGCAACTGTCATCAGCAGGTCGAGGCGCAGGCGACGGCCGGGCTGCCGCCCACCCACACCTGCATGACCTGCCATTCCGAGATTTGGACCGGCTCGCCGATGCTCGCCCCGGTGCGGGACAGCCTGGCCAACAACGAGCCGCTGCACTGGACGCGGGTCAACCGGCTGCCGGACTACGCCTATTTCAACCACTCGATCCACATCACCAAGGGCGTGGGCTGCTCGAGCTGCCATGGCGCGATGAACGAGGAACAGCTCACCTACGCGGCGCAGTCGTTCAAGATGGAGTTCTGCCTGTCCTGCCACCGCGCGCCCGAGAACTTCGTGCGGCCGCAGAACGAGATTTGGAACATGCAGTGGAAGCCGCCCGCCGATCAGGCGACCGCCGGCGCGGCGCTGGTCAAGGACTACCACATCGCGGGGCCGGAGCGGCTCTCGGACTGCTCGATCTGTCACCGGTGACGGCATGAGCACCCCTCCAGCGCAGTGGCGCAGCCTCGACGCGCTCGCGGACACTCCGGAGTTCCGCGAGTTCCTGGACCGCGAGTTCCCCGCCGTCACCGACCTGTCCGTCGGGCCGGAGCGGCGGAGCTTCCTCAAGCTGATGGCCGCGTCGTTCATGCTTGCCGGCCTGTCCGGCTGCGACGACCCGTCGGATGGACGAGGCCAGGAGGTGCCATACGTCCGCGCACCCGAGCGCATGGAGCCTGGCGCCTCGCTGCAGTATGCCTCGGTGACGCTGCTGGACGGTTTTGCCAATGGCGTGCTGGTGACGACGCGCAACGGCCGCCCGCTGAAGATCGAGGGCAACACAGAGCATCCCTGGAGCCGCGGCGGCACCGACGTGCAGGGCCAGGCGTCGGTGTTGGGGCTGTATGACCCGAACCGTTCGCAAAGCGTCCTGCATCTCGGCCGCGGCAGCTCCTGGCCGGCGTTCCGCGGTGCCACGATCGCGCACTTCTCCATCCTGCGCGAGAATAAAGGTGAGGGCCTACGGCTGCTGACCGGCCCGGTGACGTCGCCACTTTTGCTGGCGCAGATCAAGGCGATGCAGGCCGCCTATCCCGCGATGCACTGGCACAGCCACGCCGCGGTGGACCGCTCGCCGCTCTATGCGGGCACCCAGCGCGCCTTTGGCCGCGCGCTCGAGACGCGCTGGCGGTTCGATCAGGCGCGGGTGATCGTTGCGCTCGACGGCGATTTCCTGGATGCCGGCGTGCAGCAGGTCGGCGTCGCCAGGGATTGGGTGGCAGCCCGGCGCGCCTCCCTCGCGTCGGGTGGGCTGCTGGAGCTGCACGCCGCCGGTCCGATCCCCAATCTGACGTTGGCTAAGGCCGATCATCCGCTCGCCGCCAGCACAGCGGAGGTGGCGGCGCTGGCACAGGGGCTGCTGGCCGACCTCGCCGGCCCCGGCGCGCCACCCGCAGCGGCTGCGGACGCATCCCCGATCGATCGCTGGCGCGCCCACGCGGCGGCGGCACTGCACACGGCCAAGGGTGCCGGCTTGGTGATTGCCGGCAGCACGCAGCCGGCAGCGGTACAGGAGGCGGTGCATCGCCTGAACGTCGCGCTGGGCAATCAGGACCGCGCGGTGTTCCACACCGCACCGGTGCTGGCGGAGGCAGAGAGCATCGCCGGGCTGGTCACGGCGATGCAGGGCGGCGCGGTGCAGACGTTGGTTATGCTGGAGACCAATGCGGCCTATGACGCGCCGGGCGAACTCGGCTTTGCCGGCGCGATGGAGCGGGTGCCCCTTAAAATCCACGCCGGACTGCATGTGGACGAGACTGCGCTGCGCTCCGACTGGCATTTGCCCGTGGCGCATCCGCTGGAGGCCTGGGGCGACGCCCGCTCGCTCGACGGCACGGTGGGACTGATGCAGCCGACCATCGCGCCGCTGTATGACGGGCGGCCGGCGGCCGAGGTCGTCGCGTTGCTGACCGATGGGCAGGAGCATCCGGCGCGCGACCTGCTGCGGGCGCAGTGGCAGGGCACCGAGGCGGACGACGTCTTTGCGCCGCGGTGGGAGGCGATGCTCGGGGCCGGTTTCGTGCCGGGGTCGGCATTCCCGCCGGAGCCCGTGCACCTGATTGCCGCGGAACCGCCCGGCCCGATCACAGCGGCGGCCGGGCTGGAGGCGCTGTTCCGCCCCGATCCCTCGGTGTGGGACGGATCGGTCGCAGACAACGCCTGGCTGCAGGAGCTGCCCAACCCGCTGACCAAACTGGTGTGGGAGAACGCCGTCACCGTCGGCCCCGCCTTCGCCGCGCGGGAGCAGTTGGCTCAGGGTGAGGTGGTGACCGTGGAGGCGGAGGGGCGCCGGATCGAGGGCCCGGTCTGGATCCTGCCCGGCCAGGCCGACAACACCCTGGGGGTCACGCTCGGCTATGGCCGCAGCGTGCCGGGCCGCATTGCCTACGGCCTGGGCTACGACGCCTACCCACTGCGCACCGCTGCCGATCCCTGGCGCTTGGCCGGGGTCACGCTACGAAAATCCGGGCGCACGCAGCGGTTCGCGACCACCCAGGACCACAGCACGATGGAGGGGCACGATTTCGTCCGCGTGCAGCGGGTCGGCGCTGCCTCGGTCGGCGACACGACCGCTTTCACCCAGCCCACGCTGTTCCCGCCCAAGGCGGATGACGGTCGCGCCTGGGGTATGGTCATCGACCTCGACGCCTGCATCGGCTGCAACGCCTGCGTCACCGCTTGCCAGTCTGAGAACAACATCGCCGTGGTCGGGCGCGAGCAGGTCGCCCTGGGACGCGAGATGCACTGGCTGCGGGTCGACCGCTACTACGAGGGTCCGGCCGACGCGCCGCAGACGCATTTCCAGCCGATCCCCTGCATGCATTGCGAGAACGCGCCCTGCGAGGTCGGCTGCCCGGTCGAGGCGACGCTGCACGACCGGGAGGGGCTCAACCTCATGGTGTACAATCGCTGCATCGGCACCCGGGCGTGCTCGGGCTACTGCCCCTACAAGGTGCGGCGCTTCAACTATCTCGACTACTCCGCCGGCGCCACGCCGTCCGTTGCCTTGCAGCGCAATCCCGAGGTGTCGGTGCGCGCGCGCGGGGTGATGGAGAAATGCACCTACTGCGTCCAGCGCATCGCCGGCGCGCGGATCGAGGCGGACAAGTCCGGCGAGCCAATCCGCGACGGCCGGGTGCAGACCGCCTGCCAGGGCGCCTGCCCGACCCAGGCCATCAGCTTCGGCGACCTCAACGACGCGTCGAGCGCGGTCGCGGTCGCCCGCAAGGACCCGCGCAACTACGCGCTGCTTGGCGAGCTGAATGTCCGGCCGCGCACGACCTATTTGGCCGAGATGGCGCCAGGCGGCCCGCCCGGCTCCGCGTCGCTCAACAAGACGGAGGGCTGAGCATTGGCGAGCGATCTCACCCGTCCTGCCCTGCTGGGCGACGCGATCATCGCGCCGGGCCAGAATTGGGAGTCCGTCGGCCGCGACGTCACGAGCCTCGCCATCGACCGGCGGATTGGGGTGCGGTGGTGGCTGGCCTTTGCGGCGGCCTGCGGGCTCGTTGGGCTGATGGCTATCAGCACGGGATGGCTGCTGGTGCAGGGCGTCGGCATCTGGGGCAACAACGTGCCCGTCACCTGGGCGCTCGATATCGTGAGCTATGACTGGTGGATCGGCATCGCCAGCGGTGGGCTGGTCGTTTCCGCCATGCTGCTGCTGCTGGATGCGGAGTGGCGCGGCGCATTGAACCGCATCACCGAGACGATGGCTCTGGTCTCCGCCGCCGCGGCTGGGCTGTATCCCATCATCCATCTCGGGCGGCCCTGGTTCTTCTACTGGAACCTGCCGTACCCGAACACCTTCCTGCTCTGGCCGCAGGTGCGCAGCCCGCTGTTCTGGGACGCGGTCGACATCATCAGTTATCTATTAGTCTGCCTGTCGTTTTGGTATGTCGGAATGCTCCCGGACCTCGCCGCCATGCGGGACCGCGCCATCGAGCGCCTGCCATGACGGGCCGGGCCAGGAGCTTCGCATCCTGCGCGCGCAACTCTACGGCATCGCGGCGCTGGGCTGGCGCGGCTCCGCGCTGCACTGGCAGCGCTGGATGCAGGCCTACCGGACCATCGCCCTGTTCGGCGTGCTGCTGGTCGTCTCGCTGCAGACCGGTGCCGCCGTGATGTTCGCCGGCACGGTCGAGCCGGGCTGGCACGACGCGTTGCTGCCCGTCACCTTTCTGTTCGGCGCGATTTTCTCCGGAGTGGCGATGGTCGCGGTCCTGGCTGTCGTGCTGCGCGGCGTATTTGGCCTCGCGCCGCTCATCACGTCTCGCCATCTGGATCTGCTGGCAATGCTGCTGCTGGCACTCGGCCTCATCAGCCTCTACTGCTACGTCGCCGAGTTCGGCATCACCTGGCTGACCGGCAACGGCTTTGACCGCGGCGTCCTGGCGCGGCGGTTCGACGGCCCGCACGCCTGGAGCACCTGGGCCATCATCGCCTGCGCACTGGCGCCGGTGCACCTGTTCTGGATACCGCGGGCGCGGCGCTCCGGGACGGCGCTGTTCCTGGTTGGGCTGCTGGTCTCCGCCGGCATGTTTGCCGACCACTTCATGGTGATCGTCGTCACGCTGCAGCACGATTTCCTGCCGTCGGCCGCCCAGTCCTACAGCGTCGATCTCTGGGGCGTCGCCACCTTCGCCGGGTCGGTCGGGCTGTTCCTGGCGCTGCTGCTGCTGTTCCTGCGCTACCTCCCGGCGGTGTCGATCGTCGAGCTCCGCCGCCTGGTCCGGCAGGGAGGGCTGCCCCGCCATGGCTGAGCCCAACGACCCGGCGCCACTGTGGGGCGTCAGCGCCGAGTTCGAGACCGCCGACGGCCTGGTGGCGGCGCTCGACGCGCTGCGCGACCAGAGGCTTGGCCGCCTGGATGCCTACTCGCCGGTTCCGATCCCCGAGGCGGCCCAGGCGCTGCGCCTGCCGCGGCAGCCAATCCATCCCTATGCGCTGGCTGGCGCGTTGCTTGGTGGGGCGGGGATGTTCGGCATGTGCGCCTACGCCACGGTCTGGTCGTATCGCTTCAACATCGGCGGCCGGCCGCAGTTCGGTTGGCCGGCCTTTATCGTGCCCAGCTTCTCCTTCGCCATGCTGACAGGGACGCTCTGCGTCCTGCTGGCGCTGCTGATCCTGAACCGGCTGCCGCGGCTGAACCATCCGGCCTTCAACATCCCGGACTTCGGGCGCGCCACCAGTGACCGCTTTTTTGTTGCCATCGAGGCGCGGGACGCGAGCTTTGATCCTGACCGGGTGGAGCACGTGCTGGCCGGGTTGGCGCTGCGCCCGCATCGCATCAGCCGGGTGTCGCGATGAGCCCGCGCGTTATTTTGCTGCTGCTGCCCTTGCTGGCCGTCACCGCCTGCAAGCGGCAGGACATGTACACCCAAGACCGGTCGCAGACCTGGGACCGCAACGCCTTTTTCGCCAATGGGACCTCGATGCGTCATCCGGTCGCGGGCACGGTGGCGCGCGTTGCCCCGAACCCGCCGGCGGCGCAGCCCACCACGATCGACGCGGCGCTGCTGGCGCGCGGGCAGGAGCGGTTCGGCATCTTCTGCACCCCCTGTCACGGGCGCGCCGGCAACGGCGAGGGCATGATCGTGCAGCGTGGCTTCACCCACCCGCCGAGCTTCGTCGAGGGCAAGTTGCGCGAGGCCAAGACGCAGGTGTTCTACGACGCCATCACCAACGGCTATGGCGCCATGTACAGCTTCGCCGACCGGCTGGCCCCGGCGGACCGCTGGGCGGTGATCGCCTATATCCGCGCCCTGCAGCGCAGCCAGAACGCCGATGTCGCCTCGCTCCCGCCCGAGGATCGCGCCCAGTTGGACGCCGCAGCCCGGCAGGAGGCGGCGAAGTGACCGCCTCCCGCATCGCCCTGGGCGTTGGCGTGCTGGGCCTGGCGCTCTGGGTGCTGCTGGCCGCGCTGGGACAGCAGGCCATGCCGTCCTACCTCGCCGCCTGGCTGTTCTGCATGGCGCTGCCGCTCGGGGCGCTGCCGCTGGTGATGCTGCTCGAATTGCTGGATGTGCACGGCTGGGCGGTGACGCCCGTGCTGCGGCGGCTGGTGCTGCTGCTTCCGGCCGGCGCGTTGTTCGCGATCCCGGTGATGCTGGGCGCCGTGCCGCTCTATCACCGTCCGGGCCTCGTCGAGGGGCTGCCGGGCTGGTGGATGCAGCCGCGTTTCCTGCTGGTGCGGATGGCGGTCATGCTGCTGGTCTGGACCGGCTTCGCTTTGGTGTTCTGCCGCGCGCCCCGGCGCGGCCCGCGTCGAGGCCGGGCGGTCGTCGGGCTGATGCTGCATCTGCCGCTGGGCAGTCTCGCGGCGCTGGACTGGCTCATGTCGCTTGACCCGGGCCTCGGCTCGTCGGCGTTCGGGCTGCTGGTGATCATGGCGCAGGTCGGCACCGCGCTATGCGCCGCCGTGTTCATCCTGGCCGTGAGCGCCGAGGGCCAGGCGCTGCCGGACGAGGTCGCCCCCTTGATGGCGGCGGCACTCGGCGCCTGGGTGTTCCTGCATTTCATCCAATACCTCGTGGTCTGGTCCGCCAACCTGCCGGGCGAGATCGTCTGGTATCAGACCCGCACCCTCGGCCTCGGTGCGCCGGCGATTTGGTCCGGCTTTGCCGCCGCGGTGTTGGCATTTGCCGCGCTGCTGCCATACCGCATCGCCCACACGCCGTGGATCATGGCGAGCGTCGCCGCCATGCTGCTGCTGGCGCATCTGATCGAGACGCTGTGGCTGGTGACACCGCCGTTCCGGGGCGGGTTCGCCGCCGCCTTGCCCGACATGCCGGCGCTGCTGGGCCTGGGCGGGCTCGCGGTGTTCATGCTGCTGGCGCTGCCCGGCGCGCCGTGGAAGGAGCGTGCGCATGGAAACGCCTAGTCCAAACCCGCGGCCGCGTCCTGCATTGGTGAGCTGGGCCGCCCGGGCTGCCGTGCTGCTGGGCGGGGTGGCACTGCTGAATCTCCTCCGGCCCGTGCCGCCAGGCGTTGCGGAAACGGATCCGACCGAGGCGACCGGGCGCGGGAACCCCGCCACGCCGCCGAGCTACCGGGCCCGCAAGGCCGGGCACGAGACGCGCGACCTGGGCGGCCGCACCCTGACGCTGCTCGTGGCCGGGCTGGGCGCCACGGTCGCGTGCGTGATCGGCCTCATGGTCATGCTGATGGGCTATTTCGACCACGCCCGGAGCGCCGGAGCGCCGCACTACACCGCGCAGCAGACCGCCACCATCGTGCCGCCCCCGCCGAACCTGCAGGCCGCGCCGCTGGCGGACATCGCGCAACTCCATGCGCGTGAGGAGAAACTGCTGGAACACTATGCCTGGATCGATCCCAACCACACCCGCGCGCGCGTCCCGATCGAGCGGGCCATGGCGCTGACGGTGGGCCGCTCGCTGGATGCGGCGCCTTGAACCCCAGCAGCTATCCCCTCGCACTCTGGCCGCCCTCGGCCTCGGCCAGCGCCGTCGAGACCGACTATCTGATCCTGGCCTTCACCGTGCTGACGCTCGCCTTGGTCGTGCCGATCTTCATCGGCGTCACCATCTTCGCCGTCCGCTACCGCGACGGCAACAAGGTCAACCGCGAGCACAGCGACAAGCGCGACCGCATGCTTGAGCTGAGCTGGATGCTCATCCCGTTCACCCTGACGCTGTTCTTCTTCGTGTGGGGCGCACGCATGTTCATGGAGCATAAGAACCCGCCCGCCAATGCCACGCGGATCGAGGCGATCGGCCGCCAGTGGATGTGGAAGTTTCAGCACCCGGGCGGCCAGGCGGAAATCAACGACCTGCACGTGCCCACCGGCGAGCCGATCCTGATCAACATGATCTCGCAGGACGTGATCCACTCGCTGTATATTCCGGCGATGCGCATCCAGATGGAGACGCTGCCGGGGCGCTACACCCAGCTCTGGTTCCAGGCGGACCGGCCGGGGACCTACCGCATCTTCTGCAGCGAGTTCTGCGGCACCGACCACTCGGTGATGGACGGGCTGCTGACGGTGCTGACCCCGTCCGACTACGCCGATTGGCTGGTGCATTCCGGATCCGACGGCAGCCTCGCCGAGGCGGGCAAGCGGCTGTTCTCCTCCTACGGCTGCAGCGGCTGCCATCAGGGTGTCGGCACCGTGCGGGCGCCGAGCTTGGTTGGGCTGTATAATCAGCCGGTGCCGATGGAGGCCGGCGGCGTGGTCACCGCCGACGCGACCTACCTGCGCGACAAGATCCTCTATCCCGACCACAACAAAATCGCCGGCTACAAGCAGGTCATGCCCAGCTTCAAGGACGTCATTCCCGAGGACGACCTGACCCGGCTCGTTGCCTACATCAAGCAAACCAGCACGCCGTCGGAGCAATCGCCCACCGCGGAGCAGAAACCCCCTGCGGAGCAAAAGTGATGAGCCCGCTCGATATCACGTCCCGCGATCCCGAGACGCCGCGCTCCACCATCGGCCGTCCGCCCGACTACTTGCATGAGGCGCATACGCTGCGCTCCTGGTTCTTCACCACGGACCACAAGCGGATCGCGTTGCTGTATCTCGCCACGATCACCGCGTTCTTCGTGGTCGGCGCGATCGCGGCCGGACTGGTGCGGCTGTCGCTGGTGGTGCCGAATGGGCAGATCTTCACCAACGACACCTACAACAAGCTGTTCACCGTGCACGGCGTGGTGATGGTGTGGTTTTTCCTGATCCCGTCGATCCCATCGACCTTCGGCAACTTTCTTATTCCGCTGATGATCGGCGCCAAGGACCTGGCGTTCCCGCGGCTGAACCTGTTGAGCTGGTACGTGTTCATCGGCGGCGCGCTGTTTACCGTGGCGGATTTGATCGTCGGCGGCGTCGATACCGGATGGACGTTCTACGCGCCGCTCAGCACGACGTTCTCCAACACCTACGTCGTCCCGGCGCTGATCGGCGTGATCATCGTCGGCTTCTCCTCGATCCTCACCGGGCTCAACTTCGTCGTGACCATCCACACCATGCGGGCGCCGGGAATGACCTGGTTCCGCATGCCGATCTTCGTCTGGACCCACTACGCGGTCAGCCTGATCTTCCTGCTCGGCACCCCGGTCATCACCATCACCCTGATCCTGCTGGTGATGGAGCGCAGCTTCGGCATCGGCGTGTTCGACCCGCGCCTGGGCGGCGACCCCGTGCTGTTCGAGCATCTGTTCTGGTTCTACTCGCACCCGGCGGTTTACATCATGGTTTTGCCGGGCATGGGGGTCATCAGCGAGATCGTGCCCGCCTTCGCGCAAAAACGGTTGTTCGGCTACCGCTTCGTCGCCTATGCCTCGATCGCCTTGGCCTCGATCACCTTCTTCGTGTGGGGCCACCACATGTTCGTCAATGGCGAGAGCAACCTGGCGGCATTGGTATTTTCGATACTGAGCTTCGCCGTGGCCGTCCCGTCCGCCGTTAAAGTCTACAACTGGACGGCGACGATGTACAAGGGCAGCATCCGGCTCAAGACGCCGATGCTGTATGCGATGGGCTATATCGGCCTGTTCGTATTGGGCGGCCTCACCGGGCTGTTCCTCGCGACGCTTTCGGTCAATGAGCATGTGCACGGCACCTACTTCGTCGTCGCGCACTTCCACTACATCATGGTCGGCGGCACCATGCTGGCCTTCTTGGGCGGCTTGCATTTCTGGTGGCCGAAGTTCACCGGCCGCATGTATCCGGAGGCCTGGGGCCGCGTCTCGGCCCTGTTGATCTTCCTCGGCTTCAACGTCACCTTCTTCCCGCAATTCCTGCTGGGCTATCTCGGCATGCCGCGGCGCTACCACGACTACCCGCCCGAGTTCCAGTTGCTCAACGTCGTCTCGTCTGCAGGCGCCACGGTTCTCGCCGCCGGCTATATCTTCCCGATGATCTACCTGATCTGGTCGCTGTGGTTCGGCCGCCGGGCACCCAGCAATCCGTGGGAGGCGAAGGGCTTGGAGTGGACCACGACCTCGCCGCCGCCTGCGCATAACTTTGCCATTGCGCCCACGGTGGACTTCGCACCCTACGACTATCCGCTGGAAACGCCGCAGGATGTCTGACGTCACCTTCCCCGTCGGGATCGAGGTTGACGAGCATTTCGCCAATGCCGAGCAGCAGCGCCATGCCGCACAGCTTGGCATGTGGATCTGGCTGGTGACGGAATTGCTGCTGTTCGCCGGGTTATTTCTGGTCGCCCTGGTATTGCACGTGATGCACCCGGCTTCGGTGCGCGCCGCCGTCCTGCATTTCAAGTTCTGGATCGGCGCCACCAACACCGTCGTGCTGATCTGCTCGAGCTTCACCATGTCCGGCGCGATCATGCTGTCCCGCATGGGCTGGCAGCGCTGGATGGTGCGCTGCATGCTGGCGACGGCGGCGCTCGGCAGCCTCTTTCTGGTGCTGAAGGGCTACGAGTACTACCAGGACTACGTGGAGCATATGACGCCGTTCCTAGACCGTCCCTACGTCCTGGACGGCGACCCGGCGTCCCGCCTGTTCACCAACCTGTATTTCGTCACCACCGCCCTGCACGGCCTGCACCTGACCACCGGCGTCGCGATCATGCTGTGGATGGCGCGGCAGGCGAGCCGGCCCAGGTTCCTGCAGCAGCACCAGAACCGGATCGAGGTGTATGGGCTGTATTGGCACTTCATCGACCTGATCTGGATCATTGTCTTTCCAGTTCTCTACGTGGTCGGCCGATGAGCACGACCCAGGATGCCAGCCTTGAGGACCCAGCTGCCCGGCGGGAGCTCTGGCGGCGTATGCGGGTGCCTGTCTTTGCCTTCGCCGCTCTTCTGCTGTTCCTGGCAGCGATCGTGCTGCTCGGTGCGCTGGCGCCATCCCGCATGGCCTCGTTCATTGAGATCGGGCTTGCGGTCTGCATGATCCTCACCGTCCTGCTGTTCTCGATGGAGGTCAGGCTGGAAGCGCCGCTGATGCGCTTCTTCTCCCTCCTCGGCTTCGCCTGGGTCTGCATCCTGTTCGGCATGGTCCTGCTGGATTACCTGAGCCGGTGACGGGTTCATGAGCTTCGTCTGATCCTCCTGCCCAACCTTGCGGAACCGTCGTCCGGCTCGAACGCTTCGACCTCGGACGCAAGGAGGCCGATTATGAGCGACACGAACAAGGATAAGCACGAGCAGGCGCTGGATCTGACGGAGCAGGCGCTGGAGGCGATCGATGAGGGCGATGATCGCCGGGCCGATCAGCTGATCGATAAGGCGAAAAAACTTGATCCATCGGCTCCCGCTGAGATCGTCGAGGACCTCAAAGAGGGCTGATGAGGATATTCCTGGCCTTGTTCCTCCAAGGGGTTTTCCAATGGATACGGTAACCACGCGACTATTCGACACCTATGAACACGCGACGCAGGCGGTTGCCGATCTTGAGGCCAATGGCGTCCCACACCGGTCTATCAGCTTGGTCGCAAACAACGCCGACAACCGGTATGGCAGCAGTGTCGCAATGGAGGACGAGGCCGATCCCAACGATGCCGTGGCGGATAGCGCCGGCACCGGTGCGTCGGTCGGGACGGTCATCGGCGGCGGCGCCGGGCTTTTGGCAGGGCTGGGCATGCTAGCGATCCCCGGCGTCGGCCCCGTCGTTGCTGCCGGCTGGCTGGTGGCCACGGCGTTGGGTGCCGGAGTAGGTGCCGCATCGGGTGGGCTGCTCGGCTCGCTCGTGGGTGCGGGCGTGAGCGAGACCGACGCGCATGTCTATGCCGAGGGCGTCCGTCGCGGCGGCACACTGGTGACGGTCCGCACTGACGAGAGCGAAGGCGCGATGGTCGAACAGATCCTGGCCCGGCACGCGACAGTCGATGTCAGCACTCGGGCCGACGAGTATCGCCGGGGCGGCTGGAGCCGTTTCGATGAGAATGCACCCGCCTACACCGCGGGCGCCAGCCCAAGTATTGGCTCGATCCCGCCAATTGTTTGACCTGCCGGCTGTTCAGTGCAGCGGTTTCCCGCCTGCCTTGCCTTTGCATGACCACAATGCCGATCCTTATATGGGGCATCAGAGTACAGGCGCTGGATGACGATGCATGACCCGCGTGCCGCAGAGATCCTGGATATTGTCGCCAAAGAGACCGGGGTGGACCGGAATCGGTTGACGATGGATGCCGTGATCAGCGACCTCGACATCCCGTCGCTTGATCTCGTGCAGACGATTTTTGCGATCGAGGAGCGCTATAAGGTAGATATTCCCGTCGTTTCCGAACGAACCGGGGCGGAGTTCCAGACGATCGGCGACCTCGTTCAGCATGTGCTCGTGACGCTGGAGGCAGCGCCGTCTGGATGGCACCGCTCGGATGCCGGATAGCGTGCGGCGGCGGGTCGCGGTCACCGGGCTGGGAGCCATCTGTGCCTTGGGGGGCAATGCGCCGGCTTTCTGGTCCGGACTGCAGGCGGGGCAGAGCGGCATCGGGCCTATTTCGGCGATTTCGACCAACCGGCTTTCTGCCAGCATTGCGGCCGAGATCGCTGGCTTCAACGGCGCAGCCCACTTCGACAGCCGTCGCCTGCCAATGCTGGACCGCGCCGCGCAGCTTGCCGTGGTCGCGGCACGCGAAGCCATCCAAAGCGCTGACCTGACATCCGACGCAGGGCAAGCGCATCGGCGCGGCGTTGTCCTCGCCGCCGCCATCGGACAATCCAGCCTCGACGCGGCCTACTTGGCGTTTTACGGCGAGGGCGCGAGCCGGGTGCATCCGCTGACCGTGCCGCGGGTGATGCCCAACGCCCCGGCGTCGCACTTGTCGATGGAGTTCGGGCTGCGCGGCCCGTCCTACGCCGTCGCCTCCGCCTGCGCATCGGCGAACCACGCAATCGGCCTCGCCGCCGACACCATCCGCGCCGGGCGCGCCGATGTCATGCTGACGGGCGGGGCGGACGCATCGCTGGTTGTGGGCGTGTTCAAGTGCTGGGAGGCGCTGCGTGTGCTCAGCTCCGATACCTGCCGACCATTCTCCCGCGACCGCAGCGGGCTGGTGCTCGGCGAGGGTGCGGCGGTGCTGGTGCTGGAGGATTGGGAGCATGCGCGGCGGCGTGGCGCACCGGTTCTGGCTGAGCTTGCTGGAAGCGGCATGTCTGCCGACGGCCTCGATATCACCGCGCCGGATCTTGAGGGCGCCGCGTCGGCGATGCAGGGGGCGCTCGATGACGCTGGCCTCGACGCCTCCGAGATCGGGTATGTGAACGCCCACGGCACCGGCACCCGGCTGAACGACCGGATCGAGAGTGCTGCGTTGCGCCGGGTGTTCGGCCGTCCGCCGCCGGTGTCGTCCAGCAAAAGCATGATCGGGCATTGCCTGTCGGCTGGCGGCGCGTTGGAGGCGGTCGCGACCATCATGGCGCTGCGGGACGGCGTGCTGCCGCCGACGGCTGGGTTCCGGGAAATGGACCCGGAATGCGACGTGGACTGCGTGCCGAACGTGGCTCGCGCGGCCCTGATCCAGGCGGCGCTGTCCAACTCCTTCGCGTTCGGCGGGCTAAATGCCGTGCTAGCGTTCCGGCGCGCGGCATGACGGCGCACCTCAACCGGATCGGCACCGCCGTTCCGCCGCATGATGTGCACGAGGCGTTCGTAGCCTTCGCCCGCACCCTGCTGGCCGATGACCGCTCGCGCCTGGTGTTCGAGCGGATGGCGGAACGCTCCGGGATCGCGCACCGCTATTCATTCTTCCAACCCGGCGAGCCCGGCGCGGTGAAGATCGACGCCGAGGGCTTCTATCGCCGTGGCGCATTCCCGGGTACCGGGGCGCGGATGCTGCGCTACGAAACCGACGCCGTAGCGCTTGCATCCGCGGCCGCAGTAAACCTAGGTGTCGAGAATGAGGGCATCACCCATTTACTGGTTGCGAGCTGCACCGGGTTCACGGCGCCGGGGCTTGACCAGTTGATCGCCGAGCGGCTTGGCCTGAGCGGCGCGCTGGAGCGCACGCTGGTCGGCTTCATGGGCTGTTATGCCGCCGTGCCCGCCTTGCGCGCCGCCCATCACATCGTGCGATCGGACCCGGCCGCTCGGGTGCTCGTGGTCAACCTGGAGCTGTGCTCATTGCATCTGCAGGAGACGCCGGACCTCGATCGCGTGTTGTCGTTTTTGCTGTTCGGCGATGGGGCCACGGCGGCGCTGGTGACAGCGGACGCGCACGGCATCGCGCTGCATGATTTCCACGCGAGCACGATCCCGGGGACCCAGGACCTGATCACCTGGCGCATCGGCGACCAGGGGTTCGACATGCATTTATCGGGCAAGGTGCCAGCACGGATTGCAGCCGCGCTGCGCAGCGAGGCCGATCGCAACGACGCCGGCGGCTTCCTGCGCGGCCAGACACTAAGCGACGTCGCGCACTGGGCGGTCCACGCCGGCGGCCGGACGGTGCTGGATGCGGTGCAGGCCGGGTTGCGCCTGCCGTCCGATGCGTTGCGCGCCTCACGGGCCGTGCTGCACGACGTGGGCAACGTCTCCTCCGCCACCCTGATGTTCGTGCTGGCGCGCGTCCTGGCGCAGGACATCGCCGGCCCCGGCATCGCGATGGCGTTCGGCCCCGGCCTGTGCGCTGAGACGTTCCGCTTCACCCGGCTATGACAAATTTCCGCAGCCGCAGCCCGCAGCTGGAGTGGATGGACACGGAGGCCATCAGCGCCGCCGACTTTGCGGAGTGCCTGGCGGACCTCGCGGTGGTCAACAGCGTGACGTTGGCGCGGCCGCCCACCATCGCCTTCATGCGCCGTGTTGCCCGGGGTATGACGCCGGGTGCCCGGCTATCGGTGCTGGACGTTGGGTTCGGCGAGGGCGACATGCTGCGCCGCATCTATCGCTGGGGCACGCGGCGCGGCCTGGTCATGGAGCTGTCGGGGGTCGATCTGAACCCCTGGAGCACCGCGGCGGCGGAGGCCGCGACGCCGTCCGCGATGGGTATCCGATACCTGACCAGCGACCTGTTTGAGCTGCCGCCGGGCGAGACGGACGTTGTGATCAGCTCGCTGTTCACTCATCATCTGACGGACGCGCAGGTCGTGGAGTTCCTGGTTTGGATGGAGGCACGGTCCCGGCGCGGCTGGTTCGTGAACGACCTGCACCGCCATCCCATCGCGTTCCACGGCTTCCGCCTGCTGAGCGGCGTCGCGGGATGGCACCGCTTTGTGCAGCACGATGGCCCCATCAGCGTCGCGCGCAGCTTCCGCAGGCGGGATTGGGAGGCGCTGCTGCGACGGGCGGGGCTGGCGGGCAAGGCGACTTTGCGCTGGCACATTCCCTTCCGCCTCTGCATCAGCCGCATTCGTTGAGGCGCACGCCATGCGGGCGCTGATCGCCGGCGGCGGGGTCGCGGGTGCCGCGGTGGCATGCCTATTGGGGCCCGGGTCCCTTCTGGTCGAGCGCGAGCGCACGGCGCATGACAAGATCTGCGGCGAGTTTATCAGCCATGAGGCGCAGTCCTATCTGGCCCGCCTCGGCATTGATCCTTTGGCGCTCGGGGCTGCCCGGATCGACGCGGTCCGGCTGGTGCATGGCGACCGCGTGGCGCAGGCGGCGTTGCCGTTCCGCGGCCTGGGCCTGTCCCGCCGTGCCCTGGACGCGGCGATGCTGGCGCGTGCGGAACAGGCCGGCGCCGGCCTGCTGCGCGGTCATGCAGTGCGCGGCGTCTTGGCGGCCGGGCTGGAGGTGGAGGGCCAGGGACTCCTGAGTGCGACCGCGGTGTTCCTCGCCACCGGAAAGCACGACCTACGCGGCCTGCGGCGGCAACCGACCCAGGCGCCAGAGGACCTGATCGGCCTCAAGATGTATTTCGTCCTTAGCGCATCGCAGCAGGCCGAGCTCGCGGGTCATGTCGAGATCCTGCTGTTCCGTGGCGGCTATGCCGGCCTGCAGATGATCGAGGGCGGCGTCGCGAACCTGTGCCTGCTGATCGACCGCACCCGGTTCAAGGCGGCCGGCGGCACCTGGCCCGGCGTGCGGCACCATCTAGAACAGGCGTGCCCGCACCTGGCCGGCCGGCTGCACGGCGCCATCGAGCTGCTGGACCGGCCATTGACGATATTCCGTGTGCCGTATGGCTATGTGCATGATCCGCGACCGTCGGACTGGCCGGGCCTGTTCCGCCTCGGCGATCAGATGGGGGTCATCCCGTCATTCTGCGGCGACGGCATATCGATCGCGCTGCACAGCGCTTTTGCGGCGGTGCGGGCGTATCGTGGGGCTGGCACGATGTCTTATCATCAGCGGATGCGTCAGGATTTGATGGGACAGATCAGCCGCGCCGGGCTGCTCTATTGCGCCGGCCGGGCACAGCCGGGGCTTGCCATCGCTGCCGCCCGTGCCTGGCCCGGCGCGTTGCGCTGGATTGCCCGGCTGACCCGGGTGCCGCCCTGGGCGCTGGCGGATACCTGAGGCGGTTCAGGACAGGGGATCGAATTCCAGTCCGTCGTAGAGCGCCGCCAGAGGCAGCTCAATGCCGAGTTCAGGCATGGCGAGCACCGCCGTTGGATTGGTCACCAAACTGCCGACCCATTGATCCCCGACGCGCTCATAGATGACGGCGGAGATGCTCTCCTGCGACAGCATGACGTAGCGCTTGATCGAAGCTGTGGCCCGGTACTCGGCATTCTTGACCGTCTGATCAACGATCGCAGTGCTTTCCGAAAGCACTTCGAACACCACGACCGGCTCAGTTAGCCATGTGGCTTTGTTGGCCACGGGCGAGCACGCCACAAAGACGTCGGGATAACGCACCCGGCCCGCCACCAAAATTTTCAGGCTTGGTCCATAGGCCCGGCACTGCTTGCCTCGCAGCCGAAGGGACAACTCAGCGGAAAGGTTCATTCCGATAATTGCGTGCGCCACAGTTCCGCCGTTCATCGCGACGGGCTGGAAGCCATCGAATTCGTACCGCTCGGGCTGCTGGGCCTCCCAAACCAGGAAGTCGTCCAGCGTCATGTTGCTGCGAAGCGCGACGTTCATTTTTCTACTCCTGTTCCACTCTACGTCATCGCCCAGCCGCCCGCCACATCTTCGATTGTTCGTCAATCGGCAACGTGCAGCATGATCTTGCCGATATGCGCGCTGCTTTCCATCAGGCGGTGCGCGTCGCCGGCGCGGTCCAGCGGGAACACCTCATGCACCAGCGGGCCGCAGCGGCCGGCGGACAGCACCGGCCAGACCTTCTCGTGCAATGCCGAGGCGATCGCCGCCTTCTGTGCGGCGGTGCGGGGACGCATGGTGCTGCCGGTGACGGTGAGGCGCCGAACCATGATGGCGGTGAGGTCGAGCTCCTCGACCTTGGCCCCGCCCAGAAAGGCGATCAGCACCAGGCGGCCGTCCATCGCCAGGCTGCGCAGGTTGCGGGCGATGTACGGACCGCCGACCATGTCCAGCACCACATTCACGCCCACGCCGGCGGTGAACTCCTTGATGGACGCGGCAAAATCAGCCTTTTTGTAATTGATCGCTGCGTCGGCGCCCAGGCGGATGCAGGCATCGCACTTCTCGGCGCTGCCGGCCGTCGCATACACCCGGCTGCCCAACTCATGCGCAAGCTGGATGGCGGTGACGCCGATGCCGCTGGTGCCCCCGTGCACGAGCGCGCTCTCGCCGGGTGCGAGCCGGCCGTGGCCGAAGAGGTTGGCCCAGACGGTGAAGTAGTTCTCGGGCAGCGCCCCCGCGCGGACCGCGTCATAGCCGTCGGGCCAGGGCAGGCACTGGGTGCCGGGTGCTGTGCGGTACTCGGCATAGCCGCCGCCATTGGTCAGGGCGCAGACCTTGTCGCCAACCTTCCATCCAGCGTCGCCATGCGCCGCCGCCACCTCGCCCGCGACCTCGAGCCCAAGCAACGGGCTGGCGCCGGGCGGCGGTGGATAAAGGCCCAGCCTTTGCTGCACGTCCGGGCGGTTCACGCCGGCGGCCTGGACGCGGATCAGCACTTCGCCAGGCGCCGGGTCAGGCACCGGTCCGGTCGCGATGTGCAGCACCTCCGGCCCGCCGGCAGCATGGGCGATTTGGCGCATTTGGGCGGGCACTGGCATGGCTGAGCGTCCTTGGGTTTCGCCGGAAAATCCGCGTCCGGCCCAGCCCTGTCAATCACCTCACGCCGTTCCCGGCGTTTGCCTTGCGCCGTCCCCGGCGTTTGCCTTGCGCCGTCTCCGGCGACGCGGGATGGTCGAATAAAGTACATTCGCGAAGCAGTATGAGCCGAAGGACCTGATGACGATCACCCGCCGCGCGGCCGTCGGAGTTGCCCTTGCCGCCCCCTTCGTCCTGCGGCGGGCGCTGGCGCAGTCCGACCCTATCCCGCTCGGCGCGCTGTTCCCGTTCTCCGGCGGGCTCGCGCTCCTGGGCGATGAGAGCTTCCGCGGCCTGGAGCTCGCGGTCGAGGAGCGGAATGGTGCCGGCGGCATCCTGGGCCGTCCCGTCCGCCTGGCAAAAGGCGACGCTATTGACCCGGGCCAAGCGGCGAGCGAGGTCCGGCGCCTGATGAGCATGGAACACGTGGCCGCGGTGTTCGGCACCTATGCGAGCCCGCTGGTGTTCGCAGCCAGTCAGGTGACCGAGCTCGCCGGCACGCCGTATTTCGAGCTGGGAGCCATCAGCGACCCCGTCACCGAGCGCGGTTTCAAGTACTTGTTCCGCTCCTGCCCAATCGCCAGCGCGTTCGGCCTCGCCACGGTCGATGCGGTGAATGACGCCCTGGCGCCGCTATGGGGCGTCGATCCCAAGACCCTGAAGCTCGCGATCCTGCATGAGGACGCGCTGTATGGCAGCACCGTCAGCGGCTTCCAGGCGGCGCGGTGCAAGGACCTCGGCCTTAATGTCGTGGAGAGCCTGTCATACAGCGCGACGGTCACCGAGCTTTCGAGCGCCGTGCAGCGGCTGCGCGGCGCCGGCGTCGATGTCGTGCTGCACACCGGCTACCAGAACGACGTCGTGCTGTTTTTCCGCCAGATGCGTCAGGTCGGCTGGAAGCCGCGCATGATTGTGGGGGCCGGCGGCGGGCACTCGCTGCAGGACACGGCGAATGCGATCGGGCCGGACTACGAAGGCACGGTGAACGCGGATTTCACCCAATACGCCGTGAACGAGGCAGCGGCGCCTGGCGCGCATGACGTAGGAACGGCCTACGAGAAGAAATACGGCGCCAAGCCGCGCAGCGGGCATAGCCTCGCCAACTACATGGGCGCCCGGCTGTTCCTGGAGGTAATCCACCGCGCCGGCAGCCTCGACAAGGACAAATTGCGCTTGGCCGTGATGGCGACCGACATCGCGCCCGGCAGCACAGCGACGGGCTGGGGCGCGAAGTTTGACGAAAAAGGCCAGAACACCCGCGCCAAGCCGATGCTGCTGCAGTGGCAGGGCGGCTCGCAGGTGACGGTGCTGCCGGAGGCGGCGGCGATGGCCAGGCTCCGGCCAACGCTCGGCACCTGATCTGAGGCGGTGCTAGAAATGCACCGCCAGCGGCGCGAGCAGGCCGATCGCGCCCAGTCCTAGGCCACCGACCCCAAGCAGGATGCCGAGTATTGCCAGCGCCGAGACGCTCGTCACGATCGAGGCGGAGACGATCACGATCGCGACCTGGAACAGCGCCGCGGCATATTCATACAGGTGATACTTCGCCAGCGAGTAGTCGCGATCCGTCTCGGTCGCCTTGGCGCGTTCCGCCAGTTCCCTGCGGCCCTCGCCGGTGCTGGGCTCGCTTTCCCAGCGGGCCGCGTTGTCCCGCCAGACCTTCTGCTGCGCCTCGAGCGCGGCCCTTTCGCCGGGGTCGGTGACGGTCGCCTTCTGCAGCTCCGCCTGCTCGGCCGCGGTACGCACCGTGGTCTGCCGGATGGAACGGGCCTGGAAGAACGCCCAGAGATTGGTCGATTCGACGTTCCGGGTTATCGCGTTGGTCTGCGCGCTCTTTGCCCCGGTTTCGACCAGCGCCAGAAACAGCGCCAAAACGGCGATCAGCAGGGCGATCCGCTTATCGCCGGCGTGCTGGATGTGCTCGTGCTCACTCATTGCGGTCTCTCGATCAATATGGGCTGTCTTCGCATGGATCGCGACGGGCGTGAACTCGCAACGGCAGGACGCGCGACCCGGTGTGGACGCGCCTCGCCTGCCGGCCTAGCATTTCCGCCATGCCGATCGATGCCCAAGCGCTGCTGCGCTACCCCATCCCCGATGTGCGCCAGCGCCTGACCGCCCGCGACGCCGTGCTGTATGCCTTGTCGATCGGGCTCGGCCAAGACCCGCTCGACACAAGGCAGCTCGACTTCGTGGACCATCATCGCAGCCTGCGGGCTCTGCCCTTCATGGCCGTGGTGCTCGGGCATCCGGGCTTCTGGCTGGCCGATCCACGCACCGGGGTGGACGCGGTGCGCCTGGTGCACGGCGAGCAGGGCATCGCCATTCACCGGCCGTTCCCGGTCGGCGGCGAAGTCATCGGCCGCACCCGGGTGACCGGCCTGGTCGATAAGGGACCCGGCCGCGGCGCGCTGCTCTATGCGGAGAAGCTGGTGCTGGACGCGAGCGACGACACGTTGCTGGCCACGACGACAGCCACGGTCTTTCTGCGCGGCGACGGCGGGTTCGGCGGCGACGCGGGTCCGGTGCGTCCGCCGCATCCGATGCCCGGCACGGCTCCGGACCACGTCGTCGATTTGCCGACCCGGCCGGAGCAAGCGCTGTACTACCGGCTGAATGGCGACGACAACCCACTGCATGCGGACCCGGCCGTGGCGGCGGCGGCCGAGTTTCCACGGCCGATCCTGCACGGGCTTTGCACCCTCGGCGTCGTCGGCCACGCGCTGCTGCGCACTCTCGGCGCCTATGACACGGCGCGGTTTACTGCCCTGGACCTACGGTTTTCGGCGCCGGTCTTCCCCGGGGAGACGATACGCACCGAAATTTGGAACGACGGCGCCTTCCAGGCCCGGGTTGTCGAACGCGATGCGTTGGTGGTGAGCAACGGGCGCGCTGTATTCACGGCGGAGCCTTCTATAGCGGAAACGGGGCAGGCATGATGCTCGAGGGCAAGGTCGCGATCGTCACCGGCGCCGGCGGCGGCATTGGGCGGGAAATCGCGGTGGCGATGGCATTGGCCGGCGCGTCGGTCGTGGTGAACGACATCGGCGCGTCGCTGGGCGGCGAAGGGCTTTCATCCTCGCCCGCCGAGCAGACCCGGCAGATCATCGAGCAGCGCGGCGGCCGGGCCGTCATCAGCACCGACAGCGTCTCGAGCTGGGCGTCGGCGCAGCGTATCATCCAGGCGGCGATGGACGGGTTCGGCCGGATCGACATCGTGGTTAACAACGCCGGCATCCTGCGCGACACGATCTTCCACAAGATGGCGCCGGAGGACTGGCTGCAGGTCATCGACGTCCATCTGAACGGCAGTTTTTTCGTGAGCCGCGCCGCCGCCGAGCACTTCCGGGCGCAAAACAACGGCGCCTATGTGCATATGACCAGCACGTCGGGCCTAGTGGGCAATTTCGGGCAGGCCAACTACTCCGCTGCCAAGCTCGGCATCGTGGCATTGTCGAAATCGATCGCGCTCGACATGCAGCGTTTCGGCGTGCGCTCCAACTGCATCGCGCCCTTCGCCTGGAGCCGGATGACCAGCTCCATCCCGGCCGAGACGCCGGAGCAGCAGGCCCGCGTCGCCAAGCTGCAGCAGATGACGCCGGACAAGAACGCGCCGCTGGCGGTGTTCCTGGCGTCCGACGCGGCCAGCGCCTTCACCGGCCAGGTCTTCGCAACCCGCTACAACGAGATCTTCCTCATGAGCCAAAGCCGCCCGATCCGCTCCGTGCACCGCAGCGAGGGCTGGACCCCCGCGTCGATCGCCGAGCACGCTGCCCCTGCCCTCCTCGCCAACCTGCTGCCGCTCGACCGCAGTCAGAACGTGTTCGGCTGGGACCCCGTCTGATGGCGCCCGACATGATCCAGCCCAGTTTGGGGCGTGATGACCATACGGAAATCCGGGACGAGGTCCGCAAGCTCTGCGCCCGCTTCCCCGGCGAATACTGGCGAAAACTCGACGAGGTGCGCGGCTACCCGACCGAGTTCGTTACCGCGCTGACCGAGGCCGGCTACCTGTCCGTGCTGATCCCCGAAGAATACGGCGGCTCGGGCCTCGGCATCACCGCCGCCGCGGCAATCCTGGAGACCATCCAGGCGGAGGGCTGCAACGGCGGCGCCTGCCATGCGCAGATATACACCATGGGCACGATCCTGCGGCACGGCTCGGACGAGCAGAAGCAGCGCTATCTGCCCAAGATCGCCACCGGCGAGCTCCGGCTGCAGGCGTTCGGCGTGACGGAGGCCGGCAGCGGCACGGACACGACCTCGCTGCGCACCACCGCGCGGCGCGACAATGACGGCTATGTGGTCAACGGCCAGAAGATTTGGACGAGTAGGGCCGAGCATTCCGATCTCATGCTGCTGCTCGCCCGCACCACGCCGCGCGACCAGGTGGCGAAGAAGACCGAGGGGCTGTCCACCTTCATCGTGGATATGAAAGCGGTGCCCGGCCTCACGATCCGACCCATCCGCACCATGATGAACCACAACTCGTGCGAGGTGTTCTTCGACGAGATGCACATCCCGGCGGACAGCCTGCTGGGCGAGGAGGGGCGGGGTTTCCGCTACATCCTGGACGGCATGAACGCCGAGCGGCTGCTGATCGCCGCCGAGTGCATCGGCGATGCCAAGTGGTTCACCGGCAAGTCGGCCGCCTATGCCAATGAGCGCCGCGTGTTCGGGCGGCCGATCGGCCAGAACCAGGGCATCCAGTTCCCGATCGCCCGCGCCTATGCACAGATGCGCGCTGCTGAGCTGCTGGTGCGCGACGGTCTGGAGCGGTTCGAGGCCGGGCTGCCGTGCGGGGAGCAGGCCAACATGGCGAAGATGCTGGCGGCCGAGGCGTCCTGGGCCGCCGGTGAGGCCTGCATCCAAACCCATGGCGGCTTTGGCTTCGCCGAGGAGTATGATATCGAGCGCAAGTTCCGCGAAACCCGGCTGTATCAAGTCGCCCCGATCAGCACGAACCTCATTCTGTCGTATGTCGCCGAACACGTGCTCGGGATGCCCCGGAGCTATTAGAGGTGGGCGCGCTCGACGGATTGCTGGTGCTGAGCCTGGAGCAGGCCGTCGCCGCGCCGTATTGCAGCTCGCGCCTGGCGGATGCTGGTGCCAGGGTCATCAAGATTGAACGTTCGGAGGGGGATTTCGCCCGCGGCTACGACGCCGCGGTGCTCGGGCAGTCCAGCTACTTCGTCTGGCTGAACCGTGGCAAAGAGAGCCTGGTGGCTGACATCAAGGCCCCGGACGACGCGGCGTTGTTGCACCGTATCCTGGCACGGACGGACGTGTTCATCCAGAACCTGGCGCCCGGCGCGGCTGCGCGTGCAGGGTTCGGGTCAGACACGTTGCGTGCACGGCACCCGCGCCTTGTGACCATGGACATCAGCGGCTACGGCGTCGGCCACGACTATGCCGACATGAAGGCGTATGACCTGCTGGTCCAGGCCGAAAGCGGCGTCGCCTCGATCACCGGTCACCCCGCCGGGCCAGGGCGCATCGGCGTCAGCGCCTGCGACATCGCCTGCGGCATGGCGGCGCACGCGGCGGTGCTGGAGGCGCTGATCGGCCGCGGCGTCACCGGGTATGGCCGGGGCCTGGCCTGCAGCCTGTTTGACGGCATGGCGGACTGGATGAACGTGCCGCTGCTCTATACCGAGGGCACCGGCCGCATCCCCGCCCGCCTCGGGCTGGCGCACCCGTCGATCTGCCCCTATGGCGCGTTCGCCACCGCCGACGGTGCGCTGGTCCTGCTCGCCATCCAGAACGAGCGGGAGTGGGCGAGCCTTTGCAAGGTGTTCCTCGATGACGCCAGCCTGGCCGCCAAGCCTGGCTTCGACAGCAACAACGCCCGCGTCGCCAACCGTCCGGCTGTGGACGGCCATATCGCCGACGTGTTCATGCGCCTATCCCGCGATGCCGCCGCGACCCGGCTGCGCGCCGCCAATGTCGCCTATGGCTTCGTGAACGACGTGCCGGCGCTGGCGCAGCACCCTGCCCTGCGCCGCACCACGGTGCAGACGCAAGGCGGCCCGGCGCAGATCGTGGCGCCGCCGGTGATCCTGGATGGGCAGGCGCCTAGGCTCGGGCCGGTGCCGTCGATCGGCGAGCATTCTGCCATAATCCGCAAAGAATTCAGCGAGGACCGCGCATGATGGACGATTTCGACCTGGTGATCCGCGGCGGCACAGTCGTGACCGCGGCCGAGCAGTTCCGCGCCGATGTCGGCATTCGCGGCGGCCGCATCGAGGCCCTGGGCGCGAACCTGACTGGCGCCCGTGTGCTGGACGCCGGCGGATTGCTGGTGCTACCCGGCGGCGTCGATTCGCACTGCCATATCGAGCAGCTCCAGGCCGATGGCGGCGCCGACGAGGAGACGTGGGAGACCGGCAGCCGCAGCGCGCTCGCCGGTGGGACCACGAGCGTCGTCTGCTTCTCCAACCAGTTCAAAGGCCGGCCGATCGGGCCTTCGCTGGCCGAATATCATCGGCGCGCCCGCCGGGCGATGGTCGATTATGCCTTCCACCAGATCGTCACCGACCCGACCGACGCCGTGCTGGCCGAACTGCCCGCGATCATCGCCGGCGGCGTGCGCAGCCTGAAGGTGTTCCTGACCTACGATCCGATGCATCTCGACGACCGGCAGTATCTGCGCGTGCTGGCCGCCGCCCGCCGCAATGGCGCGCTGGTGACGGTGCACTGCGAGAACTACGAAGCCATCAGCTGGATGACCGAGGCCCTGCTGGCGGCCGGCCTGACCGCGCCGAAATATCACGCCTGGTCCCGCCCGGCGCTGCAGGAGCGGGAGGCGACGCACCGCGCCATTGCGTTGGCCGAGCTGGTGGATCAGCCGATCCAGGTGTTCCACGTGTCGTGCCCGGAGGCGGCGGACGAGATCGCCCGCGCCCGGCTGCGCGGCGTGCGGGTTTGGGGCGAGACCTGCCCGCAGTATTTCGTGCTGTCTGCCGCCGATATGGACCGCCCTGGGTTCGAAGGCGCCAAGTTCATGTGCAGCCCGGCCCCGCGCGACGCGACGGCGACGGCGGGGTTATGGGAGGCGATCCGGCTGGGCACGCTCGATGTGGTCAGCAGCGACCATAGCGCCTGGAGCTATGACGGTCCGCGCGGCAAGCGGGTCAGCGGCTCTGACGCGAATTTTCGCGACATCCCGAACGGCGTGCCGGGCCTCGCGTCGCGGCTGCCGATCCTCTGGAGCGAGGGTGTCGCCACCGGGCGCATCAGCCCAAGCGACTTCGTGCGCCTGACCGCGACGCAGCCCGCCCGGCTGTTCGGCCTGCATCCCCGGAAGGGCAGCGTCATGCCCGGCGCAGACGCCGATTTGATGCTGTGGGATCCAACGCGGCGCACCACCATCACCAACGCCCTGATGCAGCACGCGATCGACTACACGCCGTATGAGGGCCTGGAGGTCACCGGCTGGCCGATGGCGGCGATCCGACGCGGCGAGGTTGTGATGCAGGATGGGCGCGTCGAGGCCCAGCCCGGCAGCGGCCAATATCTGGCGGTCGGTCCGTATGAGATGATCGCACCGCGCGGGGTGCTGGCGAACGGCTTTGACCCGGCTCGCTTCGATCCTGCCGGCGCTTGTTCCTGAGGGCGGATCGGCCAATATGATGCGGATGGTCAAAGCACGGAGTGCTGCATGAGCGCGGTGATCGAGTTCAAGCACCGCAAGGATGATACGCTATGGGCTGTGATGGCCTCGGTTGGGCGGGCGACCCGGGTGGCTGAGATCTTTCCCAGCCGCGAGCGCGCCCTGGCCGACCGTGCCTGGCGCGAGCAGCAAATCCGCGCTTATGCGAGCCTCCTGCAGTCCTGCCGCCAACCGGCGCCCTGCTATAGCGTGGCGCCGATCCGCCCAGCCGACCTGCCGCGAGCGTGGAAGCCCTTGCCGGCGTTGGGTTTTCTACGCGGGCAGTTCATCTAGCGCCGATAGGCTGGACTGCCGCTACTTAGCGCCAGCCTCAGCCGTTGATGAGCGGCTCGGATCATCCGCTTCGCCTTTATTGCGGCGGCCAAGCTCGACAAAATCGTGTTTGATGCGCTCCAGCTCCTCTGTCTTCATCTCCTCAAGGTCCAATAGCGCCAGACGCGCGCCCTCGGTCACCCGAAGCAACTCATCGATCTTGACTTGCAAGGCATCCGTGTCCCGGTTCTGGGTATTCTGAATAAGGAACACCATGAGGAAGGTCACGATGGTGGTGCCGGTGTTGATCACCAGTTGCCATGTGTCGCTATAGCCAAAGATCGGCCCGCTGATCGCCCAGGCGATGACAAGCCCAACTGCAATGATAAAGGTTATTGGGCGGCCGGCACTGCGAGCTACGGATTGGGCGAGTTTATCGAAGTTCATTTGTCAGAACCCTTGTGGTGTTTGATAGGCTGATGGAATTTGTTCCTACCAACAACGGCCCAGCGCCGATCGAAAATGTGTGAGATTGACGGAGACGGCGGTGGGCCCGCTTGGTCGAGACCAAGCTTGGTCGAAACAACGTGCGCATGGCTTCGAAGATGCGACTTTGCGCTGTGTTGAAATCATCAGCGTGTCAAAAGTGGTCCCAGATTGGAATGGCGCATCCGTCCTGGCCTACCGTGCTGGTTCATGGGAAGCTGGCCGCAATCATAATAGGGAGACATCCGGCATGACCGAGAAGATTGCGCTTGTGACCGGGGCTGGCAGCGGCGTGGGGCGTGCCTCGGCCGTGGCGCTGATGCATGCCGGCTGGACCGTGGCATTGGTGGGCCGCAGGGCGGATGCGCTGGAGACGACGGCCTCGGCCGGGCCAGCAGGCCGCTCGATGGTGCTGCCCGCCGACGTATCGCAGCCCGCGGCCGTGGACGCTGCCTTCGCTGTCGTCGAGCGGGAGTACGGCCGGCTCGACCTGCTGTTCAACAATGCCGGCATGGGCACCCCGGCCAAGCCGATCGACGAGATTTCCGTTGAGCAGTGGCTGGCCGTCGTCGGCGTGAACCTCACAGGGTCATTCCTATGCGCCCGCAACGCGTTTGCGATGATGCGGCGGCAGACGCCGGGCGGCGGGCGGATCATCAACAATGGATCGATTTCCGCCCACGCGCCGAGGCCGGGCTCGATCGCCTATACCGCCACCAAGCACGCCATCACCGGACTCACTAAGTCATTGTCGCTGGATGGGCGACCGTTCAACATCGCCTGTAGCCAGATCGACATCGGCAACGCCGCCACCGAAATGACGGAGCGCATGACCGCCGGCGTGCCGCAGGCCAATGGCACCATGATGGTCGAGCCGCGGATGGATGTGCGGCACGTGGCCGACATGCTGGTGCATATGGCGAGCCTGCCGCCGGACGCGAACATTCAATTCGTCACGGTCATGGCGACGCAGATGCCGTTCGTCGGACGCGGCTGACTATTCCGCCGCCTCCGCCACCCGGCGTCCGGCCATCAGCCGCTGGTAGGTCGCCAGCGCCTGCCCGACGACCTGATCCATGTTGTAATAGCGGTACGTCGCGAGCCGCCCGACGAACGTGACCCCCGGCGTTGCGTCAGCGAGCGCCTGGTAACGACGGTAGAGCGCCGCGTTCTCCGGCCGCGGCACCGGGTAATAGGGATCGCCCTCGGCCGAAGGGAACTCGTAGCACACGCTGGTCCGGGCGTGCGCCTGCCCCGTCAGATGCTTGAACTCGGTCACGCGGGTGTAGGCCACGTTTTCCGCCGGGTGATTGACGACGCCGACGTCCTGGAACCATGGCCGGTCAAGCGTCTCATGCCTGAATTGCAGCGAGCGGTACGGGAGTTTGCCGTAGCAATAGCCGAAAAACTCGTCGATCGGGCCGGTGAAGATGAGGCGGTCGTAGGACGCTGGGTCCACCGCGGCGTACTCGGTGCCGGTCGCCAGGGTGATATTGGGATGGTCCAGCATCGCCTCGAACATGCGGGTATAGCCGTGCAGCGGCATCTGCTGGAACTGGTCAGTGAAATAGCGGTCGTCGTCATTGGTGCGGGCTGGCACGCGGGATGCCACCGACTTGTCCAGCTCGCTCGGGTCCATGCCCCACTGCTTACGCGTATAACCCTCAAAGAGCGCCTCATACATCTCACGCCCGACCTTGCTCAGCACGAAATCCGCCGAGGTGCGAATGACGCCGCGCCGCTCGGCTTTCGTGCGGAGGAACGCCTCGACCTCGTGCGGCGCCAGGTCGATGCCAAAAAATCCGTTGATGGTGGTCCGATTGATCGGCATCGGCAGCAGCCGGCCCTGCAAATGCGCCAGCACCCGGTGCTCGTAGGGCCGCCAGGCGGTAAATCGGGACAGGTAGTCGATGATCGCCGGCGAGTTGGTGTGGAAGATGTGCGGTCCGTAAGGATGGATCAGCACGCCGGCCGCGTCGGTCCGGTCATACGCGTTGCCGCCGATATGCCGGCGCCGGTCGATCAGCAGCACCCGCTTGCCCGCATCCGCCGCCAGCCGCTCCGCCAGCACCGACCCGGCGAACCCGGCGCCGACGATCAGAAAGTCAAACTTCTTGCCGTCGATCCTGGACTTGCGCTGGCCGGCCTTGCCGGCCAGCGCCCGATCGATCAGCGTCGCCATCCCGGCCCAGATGCCATCCCAGGACATGCCAGCCAGCACGGCATCCGCCTGCGGCTGCCATGAATCGGGTTGGCTTGCCAATTTCAGCGCCTGATCGGTGCAATCTACGAAAGCCTCCGGCGTGCCGGCGATCAGCACGCCGGGGAGCTGGCCGTATTGGCGCACGACATCGGTGATCGGCGTGGACACCACCGGCAGGCCGGCAGCGAGGTATTCCGGCGTCTTGGTCGGGCTGATGAACCGCGTCGCCTCGTTGATCGCGAAGGGCATCAGGGCGGCCTGCCAGTTGGCGACGTAGGCCGGCAGCGCCGCATACGGCTTGGGCCCGAGATAGTGCAGGTTGGGCCGCCGCGGCAGGCTCTTGGGATCGAGCTTCGCCGTGGGTCCGACCAGCACGAACTGCACGTTGGGGCGAAGGTCAGCGGCGGCGGCCAGCAGGGCTTGGTCGAGCCGCTCGTCCAATACGCCGTAGAAGCCCATGCGGGGGTGCGGGATGCCGCATTGATCGGCTGGGTCAGCGAGGCCGTTCCGGGCTGGCAGGAAATGCGCGACCTCGACGCCGCTTGGGAACGAATGCACGCTGCCGTGGTCGCGCCGCTTGGCCTCATGCAGGCTGTGGCCGCCGGTGAACACCAGATCGGCTCGGCGCATTAGCGTGCGTTCGCGCTCCGGCAGGCCGGGGTCAGCGCCGGCAAACGCCGAAAGTTCGTCCATGCAGTCATAGATTGTCAGCCGCGACGGCAGGTGGTCGGAGAATTCGAGGGCCTGCGGCGTGTAATACCAGAGGATCGGGACGGCCACGCCCTGGTCCCGCAGCATCGTGTCCAGAAGTTGGCGCTGCGTTGCACTGGGATCGGTGTTGTATGGCAAATTCGGCTGGATGATCAGCACGCCTTCAGCGGATAGTCTCCTGTTGAGACTGGGGGACGCCGCATCGGTCCAGACCGGCTCCTCCCAATACAGGACGCGCATCGTCTGCGCGGCCCGGGTCAGCAGATGCTGTGGCCGTTGAAATACGAAATCCCAGCGGAGATGCGAAAAGCACAGCAGCGTCGGACGAGGTTCTCGGGCGGCTCGTGGTTGCCGTTCGCCGTGCCCAGCATCCAACTGCATTCCCGGTCCTTCCCAATTGAGGCACCAACGTAGGATCCTGGCCTGAGTTCGTTCGTGCAGGCCCGCAGGCAACCCGGGGCTTCTCTCGGTGTTTGTGCCCTACCTGGCCGTTTCGCCGGGCGAACGGGGCCATAGCGATGCCGAACGACGCAGCCGAAACCGACGAACCCAGCCTCAAAGATCCCGCGGCAGCCGCCCGCGCCGCGCATTTGCGTTACGTGTCGGACCGGCGGCCGGGCATCCGGCGCACGCGGGATGGCGACGGGTTCGCGTTCCACGACGCTGACGGCAGCCTGATCACCGACGAGAAGACACTCGACCGCATTCGCAAGCTCGCCATTCCGCCGGCCTATACCGACGTCTGGATTTGCCGCGATCCGCGCGGGCATCTACAGGCCGTGGGCCGCGACGCACGCGGCCGCAAGCAGTATCGCTATCATGCGCGCTGGCGTGAGGTCCGGGACGAGGCGAAGTACGGCAAGATGCTGACCTTCGGCCGCGTGCTGCCGGCGATCCGTGCGCAGGTCCGGCAAGACCTCGCATCGCCCGGCCTGCCCAAGCGCAAGGTGCTGGCTGCGATCGTCGCGTTGCTGGAAAAGACCATGATGCGGGTCGGCAACGAGGAGTATGCCAAGACCAACAAGAGCTTCGGCCTGACGACGCTGCGCAACCGGCATGCCAGGGTGAAGGGCGGCCATCTGACGTTCGACTTCCGCGGCAAGCACGGGGTCGAGCACCACATCGATCTGCAGGACCGCCGATTGGCGCGTGTTGTGGAGCGCTGCCGTGACCTGCCGGGCCAGGACCTGTTCCAATTCGTGGATCAGGATGGGGAGACCCATGGCGTGGGGTCCGACGATGTGAACGAGTACCTGCACGAAATCTCGGGCGAGGATGTCACGGCGAAAGACTTCCGGACCTGGGCCGCGACCAATCTGGCGGCCGAGGCGCTGGCGGTCGCCGAGGTGCATGACACCAAGACCAAGGGCAAGCGCGCTCTGGTCGAGGCGGTGGAGAGCGTCGCCAAGCGGCTCGGCAACACCCCCGCCATCTGCCGCAAGTGCTACATCCATCCGGCCGTGTTCGAGGGTTACCTGGACGGCAGTCTGGCCGAGGGCCTGAAGGCCCGGGCCGACGCGGTGCTGGAGCACGACACGGCAGGCTTGTCGCTTCAGGAACTGGCTGTGACGCGGTTCCTGAGCAAGCGGCTTGGTGAGGTTATCGAGGAGCCGAAGCGCCAGGTGGCCTGATGGCAATAACCCGGAAGGCTGCTGAACTTCGCGACTGCGTGAGCGTTGTCATCGCGTGAGCAGGCCTGGATCGCGGGATTTTCTGGTTTTCTGATGAGCAGATTGGCCGCGAAACCAGCCTTTGTTTTCGTTCGATGAATGGAGTCCGTGATGCGTAAAACTGCGACCTTGATGCTTGCTGGCTTTACAGCGGTCACTTTGCTGGCGGCCCCGTTGGCACACGCCGAGGATAGCCAGCCTCAGCCGAAGGGCGGCACCTTGAAGGGTGCGGCGGTGGGTGGAGTGGCCGGTCATATGATGGGCGGGCATACCAAGACTGGAGCGGCAGTGGGTGCCGTGGCCGGCCACCATGAGAAGGCGAAGTCGCAAGACCGCATCAACGCGGGCCAGCAGCCGTAATACGGGCAGGCGCGGCTACGCGTCAGTTGTGCAGCCGGGTCGCGTGTTCGGCGTTGACCGCGCCCGGCGGCATACTTCCTTTCGCCAACTCTTCGACTTGCCGCACCGTGTCGAACGCCTGATGCTCTGCGGCTTCGGGCGTCAGGCCGCCGATATGCGGCGTTGCAATCACGTTGGCGCGGCCTGCCAAGATAGGCGTCGGCTTCTGGTCCGGCGCACGGCCCACATCCACCGCAGCGCCGGCAAGGTGCCCAATCTCAAGCGTGTTCTGTAAGGCTGCCTCATCGACCAAACCGCCACGGGATAGATTGATAAAGAACGCACCGCGTTTCATGCGGGCAAAAGCAGCGGCGTTCATCAGGTTTTCGGTCTCAGGCGTGGCCAACGCTAGGCAAACCACAAAATCGGCCTCGCCAAGCAAGGTGGTGAGCGGGACTTGGCGCAGTGCAGGATTATCGATCTCCGCATATGGGTCAGTCACGAGCACGCGCATTCCCAGCGCCAAGGCAATCGGCGCCAGGTTGCGGCCGATCATGCCGTAGCCAATGATCCCGACCGTGGCACCCGCGAGCTGACGTCCTGGCCGCGGCGACGGTTCGACACCGGCGCGGTAATCCACGACCGCGCTGGACACGCCGCGGGCCAAATCCACCATGAAGCCGATGGCAAGCTCAGTGACCGCCGCCACGAACCCCGGCGTCGCGCGCGTCACCAGCACGCCATGGCGCGACGCCGCCGCCACGTCGATCGTGCTGATATCGACCGCAACCCGGCACACCGCTTTCAAGCCCGGCAACGCGGCAAAGACGGCTGCGCCCACCGGCACCGTCCGGTCCGCTACGATGATGTCCGCATCGCCCACGGCGGCGATCAGCGCGGCCGTGTCGTCCAGTACACGGCCAGAGGTGTTGAGCCGCACATCGCCATGTCGGCGCAGCGCCGCGAGCGCTTGGTCGCCGTAGTAGTTCGCCAGCATGTGCGGCGTGTGGGTCAGCAGGATGCGCATCATGGATATAGCCTGGCAGACAACTCGGTTGATTGCACGCGGACCCGGCTTTAGGGTCCCGACACGAAACAAAAAACCGGTGTCAGCCGGATCATGGGAGCGAGGCGATGCACGCTGGGATAACGGGAACGCGCCGGGCGCTGCTATGGTGCGCCGGAGCCATGGCGGCGCCCGCCATCATCGGACGGGCCCACGCGGCGCCGCTGCGGATGCGGCTGTCGAGTTCACTGCCTAACGACCCGAAATACGCCAACGGCCGGACCTTCTCCGACCTGCTGCAAAAGGCGCTGGCGGAGAATGGACTGGGTGAGCAGATCGCCATCCAGTTCTTCCCGGATAACCAGCTGGGCCAGGAGATTGACGTCATCAATTCGGTGAAGCTTGGCGTCATAGACATGATGATTTCCGGCACATCGATCTCCGCCAACCTCGTGCCGCTCGTGGGCGTGCTGGACCTCGGCTATCTGTTCCAGAGCTTCCCGCAGCAGACCCGGGCGATCGACGCCGGGGCTGGCAAGCCGATCGAGGACGCGCTGCTCCGGGGCGCCGGCATCCACGTGATTGCCTGGTCCTACAACTTCGGCGCCCGCAGCGTGCTGGCGAAAAAGGCCGTCAGCACGCCGGAGGACCTCGCCGGCCTCAAGATACGCACCCTGCCCAACCCGGTCATTACCGAGTGCCTGCGCCTGATGGGGGCCGCCGCGACGCCGCTGGCGTTCGGCGAGATCTACACCGCCTTGCAGGCCGGAGTGCTGGACGGGCTGGAGCACGACCCGCCGACCATCTTGGCGAGCAAGTTCTATGAGACTGCCAAGTTCTACGCGCTCACCGAGCACATCTTCTCGCCGCTGGTGGCGTATTTCAGCGACGTCACCTTCAAGCGCATGGACCCGAAGCTGCGGGACGGGTTCCTGGATGCTGCCAAGCGTGCCGCGGTGGCGCACCGGGCGCACGGGCTGGCGGCTGAGCAGGAGGCGTTGCGTGTATTGAAAGCGAACGGCGTCTCGGTGGTGGCCTGCGACAAGGCGGCGTTCCGCAAACGGGTCCTGCCGCAGACCGAGGCATTCCTCCGCCGCCTGCCGGACGCGAAGCCAGTCGTTGACCGCGTGCAGGACACGTCCGCCTAGCATGCGCCGTGCCCTCGACCGCATCGTCAGCGCGCTGCTGGCGGCGGTCGATGTGATTGCCGCCAGCCTGCTGTTCCTCGACTTGCTGGTCGTGTCGGCCTCCGTGCTGTCCCGCTATGCGCTGAACGTGCCGATCGAGTGGGCCGACGACGTGGCGCGCGAGCTGATGGTGGCGTCGAGCTTCTTCGGCGCGGCCGGCGCAATCGCGCGCGGCGAGAACGTCGGCGTGTCGTTCTTCATCGACCGGCTCGGCCCGGCGGCGCAGCGGGCAGCGGCAGCGGCCAGTGGCGTCGCCGTAGCGCTGGCGGCGGGCGCCGTCACGCTCTATGCGCTGCGGCTCGGGGCGCTCACCACGGGGCAGACCACCGGATCGGGTCTGCCGTTGGAGTGGGGGTTCTACCCGATGGGGATCGCCGGCGTGTGCATGGCGGTATTCAGCCTGCACCGGCTCACCGCGCTGCCGATGCGTTCAGTGCTCGCGGGCGCCGCGGTGGTGGCCAGTGTTGGCCTGCTGCTGTTTGGCTGGGGCGCGCTGGCCGACGAGCCGCCGGCCTCGCTGATCATGCTCGCGGGCTTCCTCGTTTGCCTCGTGGGCGGCATGCCGATCGGCTTCGTGCTGGCGCTGTCGGCCCTGCTGTTCGTCTGGATCGAGGGCACGCTGCCCGGCGTCATCTTCGCGCAGCAGCTCGCCCGCGGCATCGACAACTTCGTGCTGCTCGCCATCCCGTTCTTCATCCTGGTCGGCTACGTGATGGAGGCGAACGGCATGTCCGTCCGCATCATCGCCTTGCTGGAGCGGCTGGTCGGCCGGGTGCGGGGCGGACTCAATGTGGTCATGGTGCTGGCAATGGTGGTGTTCTCCGGCATCTCGGGGTCGAAGATGGCGGACGTGGCGGCGGTCGGCTCGGTGCTGATCCCCGCCGCACGCCGATCCGGTCAAAATCCGGGCCAGGCGGTTGCGCTGCTCGCCGCTTCCGCCGTCATGGCCGAGACCATTCCGCCCTGCATTAACCTGATCATCCTGGGTTTTGTCGCCAGCCTGTCGATCGGTGGGCTGTTTATGGCCGGGCTGGTGCCGGCGGCGCTGATGGCGGCGGCGTTGATCGGGGTCGCCGTGCTGTTCGGCAGCCGCACCGGCCGGCTGGAGTGGGATGCGATGGCGCGGCCGCCGCTGCGCTCGTTGTGGAGCGGCGGCGTCGTGGTCGTGGGTCTGCTGGTGATCATCTTCGGTGGCTTCCGGTCCGGCTTCGCGACAGCCACCGAAATCTCGGCCTTCGCGGCGGTCTATGCATTGGTGGTGGGCGGCCTTGCCTTCCGCGAGCTGAGCCTGCGCAGCACGGCGCGCACCTTCGTGCACGCGGCGACGCGGTCTGGGCTGGTGCTGTTCATCGTTGCGGCGGCGCAGTCGGTGGCGTTCCTGCTCACCATTCAGCAAATCCCGCATGCGCTCGCCGAGGTGATGATCGCGTTGTCGCGCGATCACGGCACTTGGATGTTCATGCTGCTCAGCATCGGCATCCTGATCGTCATGGGTTCGGTGCTGGAGGGTGCCGCGGCGCTCATCATCTTTGGGCCGTTGCTGGTGCCGGTGGCGGCCCAGCTCGGCATCGCGCCGCTGCATTACGGCGTGGTGCTGGTGATCGCGATGGGCATCGGCCTATTTGCGCCGCCGCTCGGCCTCGGGCTGTATGGCGCCTGCCTGATCGGTGGGGTGTCGATCGAGGTCACGGTCAAGCCGATGCTGGCCTATCTTTCCCTGCTGCTCGCCTGCCTGCTGGTGATCGCCTTTGTCCCGGCGCTCGCCATGTGGCTGCCGCATGCCATGGGCTACTAATCGCAGCCCATGGCATGTGTGCTGTTCAGACCGGGCCCGGCGTCCGGTCCGCGCGCAGCGTGCTGCAGGCCCGCGGCTCAAACTCCACGCGGCGGTCCAGCACATCGGACGCATTGTCCTTTCCGGTGCCAATCAGCGGCTCGCTCGAACCGCGCCCCCGCGCCTCCGTCCGCGCCCGCAGCACCGGCGCACGCTCGACGATCTGCGCTCGCACGAACTGCGCCCGCCGCTCGGAAAGGATCTCGTTTGCGGCCCGCGTGCCGGTCGGGCTGGTGTGTCCGAGCACCAGCAAGCAAGCCTTGCGCGCCGCACTGCGCTGCGCGATCTGGCGCAGCCACACCGGATACTGTCCGCTCACCGCCCGATCCGGCCAGAACTGGACGGACCCGGGACGGAACACGAACTTCACCGCGAGCTTGCCCTGGGCCAGCCCGGCATCCACCATGCGGGCAAAAGCATTCTCAGCCGCCGGGCCGCGCCCAAGTGCGACATTGGTCAAATACTCGCCGTTCCACACCCGCGTTTGATCGCCACCGGGCAGCAGGCTGGCTTGGTTGTAATAGGCCAGCGCCTCCGGGTAGTGCCCGTCCTCATACGCTGCGATCGCCTGGTTTACGACGATGGAGGCGCTGCGGCCATTCAGGTAGGCTGGGTCCATGGTGTCGCCCGGCTTGCCGCCGCATACCTTCAGATAGGCCCGCATGCTGTGGTCCATCACCCAGACCGGACTGTCCTCGAAGAACTTGGTCGGCGTCGCATCCACGTCCTCGGCGCGCACCCAGACCGTCTCAGACGAGATGATCTTGCCGGAGCGCGTGTCCGACAGCGACGCCCAAATTCGATACACCTTGGGCGGTCCGTCGGTGTAGGTGCGCATCGCGCCAGGGGCAGCGACAGGGGTCATGCAGCTCAGCAGCATGACGGGCTGACGCTCCAGTGAGGCCTCGGCCATCGGGTTGGGCTGCATGTGTGGGAAACGCTCGCCCACCACATTGATGATCCGCCGCTCCACGTCGTGCGTCACCGCGGTGTGCCGGACCGTGTTGAGATCGACCGGCGGATCGACGACCAATACGCGCTGCTCGGACGGGTCGAGCTGCGCATAGGCGAACAGTGCCGTGGTGAGCTCGGTCATGGCCGTGTCAAACGGCTGTGCCTCCGTCGATGGCCGTTCTGCGACCTGGGCATCCGGCAGGGTCGCGCAGGCGCTGAGCAGGGCGGCAGCGGCCGTGACGATGGCCAGCAGCCGGCCCGGCCTACTTGGCGCGGCAGTCGTCGCGCAGGAACTGCTTGTCGGCATCGGATAGATCCTTTCCCAGTTGGACGTTGAGCACGATGTCGCGGCAGTGCCGCCCATCGGTGGAGCGGCCGGGCGCGGCTGCCCCGACAGCAGCCGGCTTTACGCTTCCGCGTGCGCCTCGCGCCCGCGATGCATCGATCGAATGGACTGCGGCCGCCAGCAGGCGAAGTTGCGGCGAAAGCGGAGTTGCGTCCGGCACCGGCCACACGCTGGCCTCGTTGTCCGGTTCCAGCGCCATTGCATCGACCGGCATGCTGGCGACCGGCGCTGCATCACGAATGACCGTATCGTACTCAGCTTGCCCGACCGGATTTCCTGAGGGTTCATGGACCGAGACGCTCGACGCATCGATAGGCGACGCGGGAGCTTGCTCGATCAGGGAGTTCTCAGCGAGCGCCGGAGTAGCTTCGGCGGGTGGGTCCAGCTCGGGCGGGAAAACCTGCGCCAGCTCCTTCTCTATGGCGTCGGCGCGTTCCTGCTCC
Source organism: uncultured Alphaproteobacteria bacterium (assembly GCA_963850595.1). Taxonomy (GTDB): domain Bacteria; phylum Pseudomonadota; class Alphaproteobacteria; order Acetobacterales; family Acetobacteraceae; genus CAHJXG01. Next base: position 2,097,279 of record CAWKLS010000002.1, read on the forward strand.
GCAAAGGGCGCCTCGGGCTGGGCGACCGGGACGTCGCGTATGGGCATCTGCGGCGCAGCGCGGATCACAGTGACCTGGTTAAAGGCAGGAGCATCAGCGTGCGCAGCAGAGACCGATGGGGCCGGCATGTGACGCCATCCGATCGCCGCAATCAAAAGTGCGAGCGCAACAAGCAAGCCGATCCTGACGAGCGGTGTCTGTCCACTTCGGCCAACGGCCACCGGCGCGGGCAACGGCTTCAGCATCGCTGGAACAAGGCCTAGCGCCTCGTCCTGCAAAGGGCCGGGCAGCTCGAACGCGCTGGTTATGCAGTGACGGAGCTGGGCAAACGCTGGCTTCGCCAAGATGGCGCGCAGGCTCGGCTGGCCAGCCAATACGATGCGCAGCCTGGGGCTGGATAGGTACGCAAACTGGATGTAGTGCAGCGCAGGAAGCTGCAGGTTCTGCGCCTCAGTGACCAGCAGGACCACGCGGTCATAATCTTCACCGGGTTCTGTCAGCGTCACGAACCCGGCCTTCAGGTCGTCATCCGTAAGCGCGTCCGGATCGGCCCGGCCGACAATCTGCGCGATGAGGTCACGCAAGGCCAGCCCGCCCCATCCGGGACCATAGACGCGAACACAGCGAAGCCGATGTTCGGACAGCGCATTTTCTGCTGGGTCCAGCAACGCGGCTGTGCTGAGGCCTGGTTCGCAAATCAGGCTTACGCACTCGTCGCGCTGCGCCAATGCGTCCAGCAGTGCAGCGGTGGCACGGACCTGGCTGAGGTACAAGATTGAGCGTGACGCGTTTATGTCAGGCATAGGTACTGCCAGGCTAGGTGGAAAGCGGCACGTGGACATCGCGATGCTACCTCCCCGTGCAAGAGGCTTGTTGTGGTTGCTGTGCACCGGCTCGGGATCGGCGGGTGACAAGATCGTGTATTTGTTTTTATACTACAAAGCGCCGCTGTTATTGTTTTATTCGTCTGTACAGCTCTGCCTATATCCGCGCGTCTGGCCGGTATGGCGCACCCTGCCCAGGCCCTTGCGCCGTTGCGACCTCAGCCGCCCTGCCGCATGGTGCACACCCCGACCGAACCAATGGGAATACCATGCGCCGCGCAGCACCCGCTTTTGGCATCACCGTCTGCGGCATCGAGGAGCTGGCTCAGCATTGCAGCACCGGCGCCAGCCACGTCCTGTCGATTCTCGACCCCGACTACCCAGTGCCCGAGGCGTTCGGCGCGTTCGGCGAGCACCGCAAGCTGGAGGTGCGCTTCCACGACATCATCGACGACACGGCCGGCCTTCTGGCGCCGCAACCCGAGCACGTCGAACGCATCCTGGCGCTCGGCCGCGACCTCGTGGCCGAACCCATCGCGACGGCGCATCTGCTCGTTCACTGTCACGCCGGCATCTCGCGCTCGACGGCCTCGATGGTTTTAATCCTTGCCCAGGCGATGCCGGAGCAGCCGGCAGCCTCGATCCTCGAGATGGTGCACGACATACGCGAGAAAGCGTGGCCGAACCTCCGGGTGATGGAGATCGGTGACGCCATGCTCGGTCGCAATGGCGCGCTGGTCGAGGCGACGCACGACCTGCACCGTCTGCAGATCGAGCGCCGCCCGCATATTGCCGAGTTCATGGAGCTCGGCGGCCGCGAACGCGAGGTTGCAGCGGCCCGCAGCCGAATGGCGCCGTTCCAGGCAAAGACGGTATAACCGGCAGCCGCTTGGTTGCACACACGGTCCTGACCCCAATCTCCGCTCATACCGGCAAGGAGCTTCAGACTTCCTCGCCATAGACGATGGGGATGCAGGATGAGCGAACAATGGCAGTATCAGCTTCGGATATACTTGGACGAGGAACTGGCGGAAGCGGCACGGCGCGACCGCAGCACTCCAGCGCTCGAGATGCTGACCAAGATCCTCGATAAGCACGAAGCGGCCCTGGTCAGTCAGTTCGATGCTTTCGAGAACTACGTCGCGGAAGCGGAGCGGGAAGGCCCTGAGAACTACCCGCTCTATAAGTGGACCAAGGCAACCGTGGACGACCCTGTCAAGCGTGCGAAGCACATCAGGACCTTTGCGCTGCACGTCTCCGGCAACGAAGTCTACGCGAAGGATGCGGCAGACGCGCTCGAAGCCGACCTGCAGCCGCTTGTGGGCGGCGACGTGGTCACGCGTATGTCCAAGCACGACACCAACCCGGCGAACAACCTGCAGGTGCCCGCCGAACACCGGTCATAGCCACACCGACAGGCGCTATGACAGGTTAGGTCGCGGCAAATAGGTCGGCGACTGCTACTCCATGACCGGCGCCAGCTTTGTCACAGACTCGACGTCGTCGCCGAGCCATTTGGGGTTCTTGGCGGTGCCGTCAAATGTCGCGCTGGTCTTAAATAGCTCGTATTTGCCTTCAAGGGCGTGAGGACGGCTGCGGGCCAGCAGTTCGGCGACCGTCGCCTCATCCATGGGCTGGAACGTCCGGATCGCCTCAAAGGCCTGGTCGAGGTCACGCTGGCTTTGGATGCCGGTAATGACGACGGACGTCGGCAGATTGAGCGAATAGTGGAGGTATTCGAGCGGCTCGATCGCGGCCCCGCTTTTTAGCAGCACGCTGTCGGCGAACGTCTTCATGCCGAGCACCGCGATCCCGTGCTCGACGAGATAGGGCAGCACCAGATGCGCGAAGCTGCGGAAATGCGCGTCCATGACGTTCAGCGGCATCTGCACCGCGTCGAAGTGGAACCCGCGCTCGGCTGCCACCGCCAGCATCTGCAGGTGAATGCGCGGGTCCTTATGCCCGGTAAAGCCGATGTAGCGCAGCTTGCCGGCCTGCTTCGCCTCAACGAACGCCTCCATTGCGCCGCCCTCGGCGAAAATACGGTCCGGGTCGTCATAGCGCAGGATCTCGTGGTGCTGCACCAGGTCGATCCGGTCGGTGCGCATCCGCTTGAGCGACGTGTCGATCTGCTGGGCCGCTTCCTGCTTCGAGCGCCCGTCCATCTTGGACATGAGGAAAACTTTGTCCCGATAGCCGCCCTGATCGAGTGCCAGACCAACGCGCAGCTCCGACCGGCCCTCATTATAGTCCCAGCAATTGTCCACGAATGTGATGCCGCGATCGACGCCCTCGTGCACGAGGCGCACGGCCTCCTCGTCGGTTACCGCGCTTTTGCCGAGATGGAAGCCGCCCATGCCGATGGCGGAAATCAGCTCATCCGTGCGGCCAAACCGGCGATACAGCATCTCGCCACGACGTTCCCCAGGGTCGGTCACGAAGGGCAGCGCCGCCGGGTCGGTGATCCGCGTGGCCGGCAACGCTGGGCTCATCAGGGCCGTGTCGCCCGGATTATCGCTGGACGCCGTCGTTGGAAAAGCACCCTCATTCGCCATCGATCACCTCCTGAAACCCATCATAAGGTCGCAGGATAGGTCGCGGTTGCCGATCTCCAGTCGATTGCGGGCCTGCGCCTGGTCTGACGCCAGTGTTACTGCAAAGGCGGAACTGAATTAAGCGGCATTTGGCCCGGCGGAGTGGCCTGCGGCGTCGGCGCGGGTGCGCCGGGCGCTCCCTGCAGCACGACGCCGCCACCCTGGTAGGCGCGATTGGCTTCCGGCGTGAAGGGGCCGACATCGACCGGAGATGTGCCCCGCTGGCCCCGGGGCGTTGGGTTCACACGATGCATGGGCTTCCGGTGCGGGGCTGCGGGGCGCTCAACCCGCTCGGGCGTTGTCTGGGCGAGGACCGGTCCCGCCGGCACGGCGAGGATAGCGATGAACAGCGCGGCCATACGCATGAGGACCTCCTGCGATCAAAGCGCAAATGAAACGGCTTTTTGGCGGATTGCGCAAGACCCAGGCGATGTTCAAAACATCGGTACGCCGCCGGTCACCGGGATCAACGCGCCGCTCATATAGCTGCCGGCGTCGGAGGCCAGCAGCACATACGCGCCAGCCAGCTCCGCCGGCTGCCCGGCGCGCCCCAACGGCATGTTTTTGCCGAGCTGTTCAATCTCTTCCGGGTCCTTGGCGATGGGCTGGATCGGCGTCCAGATCGGGCCCGGCGCCACGCAGTTCACCCGGATGCCTTGCGGCGCCAGCAGGTTGGACAGGGCTATGGTGAAGGAGGCGATGGCGCCCTTCGTCGCGGCATACACCAGCATCGATTTGGTGCCGGTCTTGGCCTGCACGCTCGTGGTGTTCACGATGCAGGCGCCGGGTTGCATGTGTGGCGCCGCAGCCTGGGCCAAATAAAACATCGCGAACACGTTGGTCCGGAACGAAGTGTCGATCTGCTCAGCGGTGATGCCGGCCAAGTCCTTGTTCACAGTCTGATGGGCGGCGTTGTTGACCAGGATGTCGAGCTTTCCAAGCCGCGCCACCGTCTGCTCGACCAGGGCATGGCAATGCGCCTCGTCCTGAATGTCGCCGGGCAGTAATAACGCCCGCCGTCCAGCCTTTTCGACCCAGCCGGCGGTATCCTCGGCGTCCGACTGCTCGACCGGCAAATAGGAGATCGCGACGTCAGCGCCCTCGCGTGCGAAGGCGATGGCGACCGCGCGGCCAATGCCGGAATCACCGCCGGTGATCAGCGCCACGCGGCCGGTCAGCAGGCCCTTGCCGACATAGCTGTCTTCGCCGTGGTCGGGTGCTGGGACCATTTTGGACGTCAGCCCGGGCGCGGGCTGCTGCTGGTTGCCGGGAAACGGTTGCTGCAAGGTACGAGGGTCGGGTGCCATGTTAAGGATCCCACGGTGAGAAGTGCCGGTCAGCGGTGCAACGCGGCGGGAGCCGGAGGGATTGGCACGGGTAAGCGTGGCATACTCACACCAAACCGAGAAGGAACCGCCATGACCACCGTTCGCCTCTGGACCGATGACGACGCGGCTGCCGATCCCACCGTGAGCGCCGTGTTCGCGGATATCCGGGCCACCCGTAAATCGGACTTCATCAACAACATCTGGCGCGGCCTCGCGAATAGCCCGGCGCAGTTGCAGCGGACCTGGGCAAGCCTCAAGGCCGTCATGGCCGCGGATAGCGCGCTTGATCCGCTGACCAAAGAGCTGATCTACATCGCGGTCTCGACCATAAACGGCTGCGGCTACTGCGTGCACTCCCATAGCGCCGCCGCACGGGCCAAGGGGATGACCGACGCCCAGCACGGGGAGCTTCTCGCCGTCATCAGCATGGCAGCGCATACCAACAGCCTGGCCACGGCCATGCAGATTCCGGTCGATCCCGAGTTCTTGCAGATCGATCGCTAGAGCACGGCCCGCAAAGCTGTAAGGCAGCGTGCCACATCGGCCTCGTTGGCCCAAACATGCGGGCTGAGCCGCAATCCGCTCAGCCGGTCGCTGGCGAACACCTTGGCCTCACGCAGCCGGTCGATCAAACCCGCCGGCAGGCCGCCCGGCATACGCAGCCCAAGGATGTGCGTGGATCGCAGCGCGCGCGGCGGCACCGCGAGGCCCATGGCCGCAGCGCCATCCGCCAGAAGGTCGGTCAGCTCCTGCAACCGCGCCGCCACGGCTGCCACGCCCCAGCCCGCCACCAGCTCCATCCCGGTCGCCGCCATGGGCAGCAGCACCGGATCGTTCAGCTCACCCTTGTCATAGCGCCGCGCGCCGACGGCTGGCGGCTGGTTGCCGGCGTTCTCCTCCAGCGGCGAGCCGTGCTGCCGGTGCGGCGCGGCATACAGAAAGGCGAGGCAGTAAGGGCCGAGCGCCCATTTGTATGTGGGGAACGCCAGGAAGTCGGGCTGCCAGCAGGACACATCGACCGGCATGGCGCCGACGGCCTGCGTCGCGTCCACCACCAGCGCGGCGCCCATGGCACGGATCGCCGGCGCCAGGCGCTCAATATCGATCGGCGAGCCGTCGGCCCAGTGCAGCGGCGTCAGCGTCGCGATCGCGAGCCGCGGAGCGCCGGGACGGGCGATCGCCCCCAGCAGCGCCGCGGTCCAGTCTGCGTCCGCTGGGCGCGGCACGACCTCCACCACCAGGCCACGCTCAGCCGCCAGCCGGTCCCAGGCATGGCACTGGGACGGGAACTCATCAGCGACGCGCAGGATGCGGCCGCCCGGCGCCGGCGTGAGGTTGCGCGCGGCGGTGGCGATGGCGTGGCTGACAGAGCCGACGATGGCGATGTCGTCCGCCGAGGCGCCGATCAGCCAGGCCGCCGCGACGCGTGCACGCTCCGCCCAAACAGCGTCGGCGTCGCGGGAGTGCGCCCAGGGCTGGCTTTTCGTCAGGATGCCCGCCTCGCCGGCGCTGCGCACCTGGCGCGGCAACGGCGACCAGGCGGCGGCGTCCAGGTAGCTGACGTCGTCCGGCAGTTCAAACAAGTGGCGCTGGCAGGCGAGCGGCTTCGTGGTGTGCATGGGGAGCGACGCTATAACGGATCGCGCCCAGCAGGAACCGATCCATCGTCTGGACCGCCGCCCGCGATCTACTGCGTTGCGGCGCCCAGCAGATGCGTCTTCAGGTCCTCCGACGGCGGTTTGTCGCCGATGAAGCCGGCCAGGATGCGTAAGGCCAAGTCCGGATTGTTGAAGTCGCCGATCTGCTGGTTGTTGAACAACACCCGCACGCCGCGCTGGGTAAACAAATAGGTCAGCGTGTCGCCCACGGCCGCCCCCGGCGTCACCGCGATCAGGCGCTCGAAGTCGGCCTGGTCTGACGGCGCGCATTCGCCATGGCCGCAGTTCCTGGCCTCGCCCTCACGATACTGCTTCTCCACATCCGCCTTCGACGCCGAGTGCAGAAACTGCATCAGGATCACCTTCGGACCCGGCGACGCCAGGATCGCGCGCGCATCCTGGCTCTTTTGCGTCACATACAGCCCGGCGACATAGACCTTCACGCGAAGGATCGTGAGCGTCCGGATGCCAAGCCCGTTCAGCACCAAATTTTGCCCGCCCGTGGGATAGGTATCCGGCAGGCTATAGCCCGAGATGCTCGCCGCCTGTCCCCTGCCCCCCAGGCTAAGCAGCACACACAGCGCCAACAACGCCGATCTCCGTTTCATCCGTCACTCCATTCAATAAGGCCGGACTGCGGGCAGTCGATCAGGCAAACACCGCATCGACGGCCGCACCGAGCCGGTCAACGATCTCTGCCAGGTCTAAGCCGGTCACGATATACGGCGGCGCCACGATGACATGGTCCCCTTGCACCCCGTCCACCGTGCCCACGCAGGGATATACGCCCAGCCCACGCTCCAAAGCCGCCTGCTTGACCCGTTCCGCAACCTCTGCCGAGGGCTTGAACGGGGTTCGCCCGGCCCGGTCGGACACGAACTCCAGCGCCCAGAACAGCCCGCGCCCGCGGATGTCGCCGACCTGCCGGTGGTTGCCGAACCGCTCGATCAGCAGCCGCTCCAGCGCCTCCCCCTGTTGCGCCGCGTGGGCCACGAGGTCCTGCTCCTGCAAGATCCGCTGCACCTCCAGCGCCGCCGCGCATGCCACCGGGTGCGCCTGATAGGTCTGCCCGTGCATGAACCCGCCCGATCCATCGCGCAGCGCCGCGATGACCCGGCCTGACGCCAGGATGCCGCCGATCGGTGCATAGCCGCCGCCAAGGCCCTTGGCGACCGCCTGGATATCGGGCGCGACACCCTCCTGCTCCCAGGCATGCAGCGTCCCGGTGCGGCCCATCCCGCACATCACCTCGTCCAGGATCAACAGCGCGCCATGCCGGTCGCACACCCCGCGCATGGCGGCGAAATAGCCCGGCACTGCCGTGGCGCACCCGGTCGCCGCCCCCACCACTGTCTCCGCGCAGAACGCGGCGACATTGTCCGGCCCCAGAAGCTGGAACTCGGCTTCCAGCTCAGCCGCGAGCCGCTCGACATACCGCGCGTCGCTCTCATCAGCCGCCTGAAAATGGTAAGCAAAGCACGGCGAGACCCGGCTGAACGCCGTGCTCAGGACCGGCTCATACGGCGCGCGCCGGGCCACGTGCCCGCCTGCCGACAGCGCACCCAGCGTCGTGCCGTGGTAGCTCTGCCGCCGGGCGATGAAGCGGGTGCGCTGCGGCTGCCCGTTTTCGAGAAAATACTGCCGCGCCAGCTTGATCGCGGCCTCCATCGCCTCCGAGCCGGAGCTCGTGAAGAACGCATGCGTCAGGCCGCCGGGCTCATCGGTCAGCAGGAGGTCAGCCAGCGCCTCCGCCGGCTCCGAGGTGAAGAACCCAGTATGCGCATAAGCCATCCGCCCGGCCTGACGCGCCATCGCCGCCGCCACGCGCTGATTCCCATGGCCGATGCAGGCGACCGCCGCCCCGCCGGAGCCGTCGATCACGACCTGACCGCCGGCGAGATGCAGCCTGATCCCCTCGCCCCGCACCGCGATCTCAGGTGCCGCACGAAGGCTGCGTTGGATGATGCGTGACACCGTGTCGCCCCTGTGGCCGTCGGCGCGATGTTGACGACGGACATCGCTGACGTCGAGGGGCTTTCGCCGCCTTGACTCAGCCGGGCTACGGCGCATCGTTGCTTACAGGTTCGGAGGGCCGCATGGACGACAGCTTGCTGGTGGCGCGACGCGGCGGTGTCATGGTGCTGACGCTGAACCGCCCTGACCGGCTCAATGCAATGACCGAGCCGCTGAACGCGGGGCTGCGGGAGTCGCTTGCGGAGGCAGAGGCCGATCCGGCGATCCGGGCGGTGCTGCTGCACGGCGCTGGCCGCGGCTTTTGCGCTGGGCAGGACCTCGCGGAGGTGACGCCAGATCAGGACCTGGGCGACACCCTGGAGCAGCGCTTCAACCCGCTCGTCCGCGCCATCCGCGCGTCGCCGCTGCCGGTCGTCTGCGCGGTGCACGGCGTGGCGGCCGGAGCCGGGGCCAACCTGGCGCTTGCCTGCGACATCGTGCTCGCGGCGCAGTCCGCCCGGTTCATCCAATCCTTCATCCGGATCGGCCTGATCCCCGACGCCGGCGGCACCTACGCCCTGCCCCGGCTGGCCGGCGACGCCCGGGCTCGGGGGATGGCGCTGCTGGGCGAGCCGGTCGGCGCCGCGCAGGCCGAGGCCTGGGGCCTGATCTGGCGCACCGTCGCCGACGACGACCTGCTGCCGGAGGCAGAGCGCATCGCCGCCCACCTGGCCGCCCAGCCCGCCCAGGCGATCGCGCTCATCAAGCAGGCGCTCCACGCCGCCCAGAGCAACACGCTGGATGATCAGCTCGACCTCGAGCGCGACCTGCAGCGGCGTTGCGGCGCGTCGGCAGATTTCCGGGAGGGCACGCAGGCGTTTCTTGAAAAGCGCCCCGCCCAGTTCGGCCCACGGACGCTTTGACACCGGCAGGGCGCGCCAATGCTGGCTGACCTTTCTCCGCGCCCCGGCGACCTCGACCCAATCGAGACCGCGTCGCGTGACGAGATCGCGGCCCTTCAGCGCAGCCGCATGGCGGACACGCTGCGACATGCCTATGCCAACGTGCCGCATTACCGCAGGGCGTTCGACGCTGCCGGCATGCATCCCGACGACTTCCATGACCTCGCCGACCTGGCGGGTTTCCCGTTCACCACCAAGGCGGACCTCCGCGACAACTACCCGTTCGGCATGTTCGCCGTGCCGCGCGAGCGCATCGCCCGCATCCACGCCAGCAGCGGCACCACGGGGAAACCCACCGTCGTCGGCTACACCCAGGCCGACCTCGACGTGTGGGCGGACGTCATGGCTCGGTCCATCCGCGCCGGCGGCGGCCGCCCCGGCATGCGGGTGCACGTCGCCTACGGCTACGGCCTGTTCACCGGCGGGCTCGGCGCGCATTACGGCGCGGAACGCCTGGGCTGCACCGTCATCCCGATGAGCGGCGGCCAGACCGAGCGCCAGGTCCAGCTCATCCAGGACTTCGCCCCTGACCTCATCATGGTCACGCCGAGCTACATGCTGGCGCTGCTCGACGGTTTCCGCGCCGCCGGCGTCGATCCGCTCGGCACCTCGCTCAAGGCCGGCATCTTTGGAGCCGAGCCGTGGACGAACGCAATGCGCGCCGAGATCGAGCGGGACTTCGACATGCACGCCGTCGATATCTACGGCCTGTCCGAGGTCATGGGACCCGGCGTCGCCAGCGAGTGCGTCGAGACCAAGGACGGCCTGCACGTCTGGGAAGACCACTTCTATCCCGAAATCATCAACCCCAAGACCGGCGCCGTGCTGCCGGACGGCGAACCCGGCGAGCTCGTCTTCACCTCGCTCACCAAGCAGGCCACGCCCGTTATCCGCTACCGCACCCGCGACCTGACGCGCCTGCTGCCCGGCACCGCCCGCAGCATGCGCCGCATGGAAAAGGTGACGGGCCGCAGCGACGACATGCTGATCGTGCGCGGCGTCAACGTGTTCCCGACGCAGATCGAGGAGCTGGTATTGGCGCGCGATGAGCTATCGGGCCACTACCAGATCGAGCTGACCCGCATGGGCCGCATGGACGAGATGCTGATCCGGGTCGAGGCGCGGCCCGATGGGTTCGGCGCGACCGATGCGGGGCCGGCCTTGGCGCAGGCAGTGAAGGAGCGCGTCGGGATCACCGCCCGCGTCGAGGTGCTACCGCCCGGCGGCATCGAGCGCAGCCTCGGTAAGGCGCGCCGGGTCATCGACCGGCGGCTGAAGGGCGATGGCTGACCGGATCGGCACGGCGGCGGCCTGACGCAGCGCTGTCCGCGCCTCTGCCAGCGCCTGGCGCTGCCCATGCAGCAGGGCCGGGTCGATGCCCAGCACGGATTGCATGTGGCGGTGCATACGCGCGACCTCGTTCAGATGGCGGTTGATCGGCAGGCGGTGGGTGACGCTCGCCGCGTGGCGCCGGTGCGTGTTGAGTGGCCGGGCGACGTAGGCGACAGTGCCGCCTTGCGACAGCGCCTCGGCGTAGATCCGCCAGTCGCCGGCCATGGTGAAGTCGGCCAGGTCCGCGCCGCATCGCCGCAGCGCCTGCCGCAGCGCCGTCCGGCGCCAGACGACGGCGCTGGCGTTCAGGATCAAGTTGCGCTCTGCCAGGCAGTCGCGCAGGAAATCGGCGGCCTGGAACACGCCGTCCTGCGCCAGCATCGGCGCGCCAGCCTGGGCATAATAACCCTGATAATCCGGCCACAGCGCCGCGCCGGCAGCGTCCACCGCGCGGCTGTCGCTGAACGCCAGCACCGCGTCCGGCGCGGCCGCCAGTGCCGCGCATAGCGCTACGAGAAATCCCGGGTCGGCCTGGTCATCGGCCTCGGCGATCCAGATCCACTCGCTCCGCGCCAGATCCGCCGCGCGGCGCCACTGCTTGAACACCGAGCCGGAGTTGCCGCCGTTGCACAGCAAGCGCACGCTGCGCCCGGCCTTCGTGGCGGTGTCATGCACCACCGCCGCGCTGGCGTCGGTCGAGGCGTCGTCCAGCACCACGATTTCGGCCACCGGATGGGTCTGCGCGAACACGCTGCTGAGGCGCCCGGCCAGGTATTGGGCGTAGTTGTAGTTCGGCACCACGACCGAGACCTGCAATTTGCCGGGATCGACCAGCTGCAGCAGCCGGTCGGCGTAGGCGTCCCAGCCGAAGTGCCGCCGTGCCGCCAAGGCCAGGCGCTCGCGGTCGTCCGGCCGGGTCCGCAGCGCCAGCGCGCGCATCTGCCGCACCATCTCGGCGGCGTCGCCCAGCGGCACCGAACAGCCCGCATCGTATTTCTGCAGCAGGTCCGGCACGCCGCCGCTCTCCTCGAACGCCACGCAGGGCACGCCGGCGGACATGGCTTCCAGCACCACGCTCGGGAACGGATCCTCTCGCGAAGTCAGCAGGAACACGTCGGCGCAGGCCAGCCAGTCCGCCCCATCGGCACCGTACGGCAGATGATGGAAGCTGCCCGCCGTCATCGCCGCCGCCATCTCAGCGCCCAAATACGCCAGCACGTGCGGGTCGATGTCGCCGACCCACAGCAGGTGGATGAGGGGGTCGGCGGCCTGAGCGAGGCGCCACACCTGCAGGAACAGGTCGAAGCCCTTGCGCAGGTCGGCATAGCCGAGGCCCATCGCGAGCAGCGCGCCCTCGGGCAGTCCGAGCCGGGCCCGCATCTCCGCCACGGTTGCTGCGGTGACGGCCACTGGGCGATAGATGCCCTGCGGCAGCACCACCGCCCGGCCCGGCGGCACCGCGACCAGCTCGTGGAACCGGTCGCAGACGTAGGGTGCGGCAAACACCACGTGCCCGGCCACCGCAGCGCCGCGGCTGGCCCCCTCGACCAGGCCGCGCTCCCGCAGCAGGCGCGGCAGCTCGTGCACCAGCAGCGTGCAGGCCATGCCGGCCTGCGTTAATGCCTCGCAGGCGCCCGCGGCTGCGGAGGTGTTGACGATCGCATGGCCAAAACCGCGGGCGACCGCCGCCTTCGCCTGACGCGGCAGGTCCTGCATGCCAGTCAGAATCGTGGTCGGCCCCACGGCCCGGTACTCCACCGCCAGCGCGCCGTCGCCGAACAGCAGGAACTCGACCTCGATGCCCCGCACATGCCGCAAATGGCGGCCGAAGTTCAGCAGCAGCATCTGCGCGCCCGAGGGCCAGGCGTCGTGCCCCACCAGCAGCAGCCGCTGGCGTCCGGTGTCCAGCGCCACACCGGCCAACGCGCGCCCGGTGGCATTCAGGTAAGCGGCGCCGAAATGCATGTCGGGTTCGAGGTAAGCGCCCTCCGCCCACTCGTTCCAGGCGTTCACGCAGACGATCGCCTCGCCCTCAACCGGCTGTTCGATGGCGGCGGCGATCAGCCGGCTGAGCCAGGCCTGATAGGCGGCTGGGGTCGATCCGTGCAGCACCATGCCCGCGCCCTGCCGCCTGGCGTCGTTATCCCAACTCGGCAAGGCGGTGCGGATCAGCGGATAGGGCGCCGGCTTCAAGTCCGTCGCTGCCGCCACATCGTCGTAGGAATACACCCGCGCCGTCGCCGCATGGTCCAGCATACGCAGCCCAGCATTCAGGGGCTCGAGGTGGTTGGACAGCTTGTGCGGCGGGAATTCGACCGCGGCGTCCATCCCGAACGCGCGCGGATCGCGGTCGTCAAAGCTCTGCGCCATAACGAAGACCGGGTCCTCGTTGTGCGCGCGGAACAGCGCCCGCCACCGCGCCACGGCGGCGGGCGTCGCCGGGATCAGCCCAGCGCGATACACCATCAGCACCGGCCGGCCGCCGAGCCGGATGTATCGCGCGTCGCGGAAGTGCCGCAGCAGCTCGGCCACCAGCGCCGGCTCGTCCGCCGCATGCTAATCCTGCGAAATCAGCACCTCGTGCTCCGACCCGTCCCAACGGCGGGTCCAGTTCTCGTTTGCCCACATCAGGCAGAACGGCAGATCGACCGACGGATCGGTCAGCAGGGCTTCGAGCGGCGCGTCCAGCATGCGGCGGCCGTTGAACCAGTAGAAATAGAACACGAACCCGTGCACCCCGGCGCCACGCGCCAGCTCGGCCTGCTGGCGCAGCGTTTCCGTGCCTTGCAGCCGGTAGTGGCCGAGGTCGCGCGGGATACGCGGTTGATAGTGCCCGGCAAAACGCGGCAGGCCGCGGGCGACGTTGGTCCACTCGGTGAAGCCCTTGCCCCACCAGGTGTCGTTCTCCGGCACTGGATGGTATTGCGGCAAGTAGAACACCAGCAGCTTGACAGGGTGGGCAGCGTTCGGCGGCAGCGTTTGCACCTCCTCGAACAGCGGCCCCGGCTGCGTGTTGCGCCGCACCTCGGAGGGAATGTCGCTGTCGGCGGCCGGGCGGGTCGCGAACACGCCGGGTTCATGGCGATGCCGGCGATAGTGCAGCAGCGGATTGGCGCCGGGCAGGTCGCGCAGGTAGCGTTCGCGGTAGAACGCGCCGTCGAACCATGGCGCCGCCGCCCGGTCCTCGGTCGCACCCTGAAGCAGGTAGTGCTCGAACGGGTCCATGCGGGCCGCGCGCACGTCGGGCGACCGGCTTAGATAGTAGGCCGCGTCGAACTCCGGGATCGGGCTCACCAGCCCGTCATGCCGGTGCGCCAGGAAATGCGTCAGGGCGAGTTGCCCAGCCGGTACGCCGTGTTTCACACGGTACCACTCGGGATCGAACCACGCGACGGGCTGCCGGCCCTCGGCCTCGCCGTGCTCGACGTAGTGCAGCAGCGGTTCCAGCCCGTCCTCGCGCACGTCCCGGTTGCGGCTTAGGTACCATGCAGGGTCGAAATATGGGTTGGGCCACCGGCCCTCGCGCCAGCCATAGCGGGAGTAGTGCATCAGCGGGTCGAGCCCGGCCTCGTCCAGGTCGGCATTTCGCTCCAGGAACCAGGCCAGCGTGAACAGGCCAGACCGCTGCAGGATGAGCAGGTCGCCGGCGTCGATACGGAACGGCGCGAACGGCGTGGTCTCCGACAAAGCGTCCATCATGATACTACACCGTGTTCTACCCAAGGTTGAAACCATCGGGCTTTGTCTTCGCGCGGTCAATCTTTGTGGCTTGGGAGAATTGCTGTTTTATGTTCAGGAGAATCAAGCGGAACCCGGTCGCTGCTGGTTCGGAACATGGGCAAGGGACAACGCGTGGCGGTTTCGCTTTGGGTCATTTTGGGCAGCGCACTGGGCGGGCTGGCGCGCTATTGGCTCGCGACTTGGGTCACGGCCTTGACCGGACCCAGCTTTCCCTGGGGCACCCTGCTGATCAATGTGCTCGGCAGCTTCGTCATCGGGTTGTTCGCAGCAGCGCTCGGCGACCGCGGGCTGTTCAGCGCCGTCCTGGTTCCCAACGGCCAGCTTGCGGGGTTCGTGGATCTGCGGGCCTTCGTCATGGTCGGCCTGTGCGGCGGCTTCACCACGTTCTCATCCTTCAGCCTGCAGTCGCTCGAGCTGCTGCAGTCCGGGCGTTACGGCCCGGCGCTCGGCTACATGGCCGGCTCGGCGCTGATATGCCTCGTCGCGGTTTGGGCCGGATCGGTGCTGGGCCGGACATAGAAACCGACATGGCAGGTCCGGGTTAGTCATTGATGCCGCGAATTGTTCCAGTTATCGCAGCTCTATGCGCTGCCCTGCTCGCGGGCTGCTCCGCGGCTGGCATCCTCAACGCCACCGTCCAGCGGAGCGGCGTGTCGGTTGACCGCGGCATCGTCTATGGCGAAGGCCCGCGACGGCAGCTCGACGTTTATCGGAACACGGTCCTCGCAGGACCACTCCCACTGATCGTGTTCCTGTATGGCGGAAGCTGGCGCGGCGGCGACCGCGGCACCTATGCGTTCGTGGCCACACCGCTGGCCGCACGCGGCGCTGTGGTCGTCGTGCCGGATTACCGGCTGTATCCCGAGGTCGCCTTCCCCGACTTCCTCGACGACAACGCGCACGCCGTCGCCTGGGCGGTCGCCCATGCGCAAGAACTCGGCGCCGACCCAAAGCGCGTGTTCATCATCGGGCACTCCGCCGGAGCCTATAATGCGGCGATGCTGGCGGTTGACCCGCGCTGGATGGCGCGTGCCGGACTGCGCCGCGCGCAGCTTGCGGGGGTCGTGGGGCTCGCGGGGCCATACGACTTCCTGCCGATGACCGATCCCGACATCATCCCGGTGTTCGCCCCGGTGGCTGATGGCCCGGCGAGCCAGCCCGTCACCTATGTGGACGGCAGCAACCCGCCGCTGCTGCTATTGGCCGGCGACGCGGACACCACGGTGAAGCCGCGCAACACCCTATCCCTCGCGGCCCGGGTGACGGCGGCGGGCGGCCCGGTCACGAGCCGCCTCTACCCGGGACTGAGCCATGTCGGCATCGTCACCACCTTCACGCCGCTGTTCAGCTGGCGGGCGCCGGTGCTGGACGATGTCTGGCGCTTCATCATGGAGCAGCGACCGACGGGGTGATCGCCGCGTCAGCACCCGCGGAACACCGGGGGACGACGCTCGTGGAACGCCAGCAGGCCATCTCGGAAATCCTCGCTGCGCAGCGCACGGCGGCGGCCCTCCTGCAGCCGCTGCGCAACCGCCTGCGGCAGCGGCATCGCCTGGGCCAGCGCCCGCAGCTGCTGCTTGGCGCTGGTGACCGACAGCGGCGCGTTGGCCGCGATGCGGCCGGCCAGCGCGTAGGTGAACGCCTCCAGCTCCGCCTCTGGGACCACGTGGTTCAGCAGACGCAGCGCCAATGCGCGTTCGGCCGGCACCGGGTCGGCGGTGCTGAACATTTCCATCGCGACGTGCAGCCCGCCGCGCAGCATGACGTTGAGCAGCCCATCGGGATCATAAGGCAGGCCGAGCCGCGCGGGGGTGAACGCCAGGCTGCACGTCGGGTCCGCCACCGCGATGTCGCAGCGCAGCGCGAGGTCGGTGCCGCCGCCCCAGGCTGAGCCGTGCAGCATGGCGATGACCGGCGCTGCGCACTCCGCGACACAGCGAAACAGCGCCTGCAACGGGCCGTCCTGCGCGAGGGGGTCGAAGTCCGGCGCCAAGTCGCCGATGTCGAACCCAGCGCACCATACGCGGTCATTTGGCTGCGCCCGCAGCACCACCGCCCGGACGTCGCGGCCCTCTAGGCTGCGGAAGACGCTGGTGAGCGCATCCAGCATGGCGCCGCCGAGGGCGTTGCGCTTGGCCGGGTCGTGCATGGTCACGACGGCGATATGCCCTTCAACGACAAGGCTGGCGGGGGAGGACGATTGGCTGCTCACCCGGCCAGGATAGCGCAGCTGGCATAATACCGCGACAGCTTCCAGCGCCGGCTGCATTATTGAGACCCGCGCGCCGAGTTGGGATGAGGAGCGCCGTTTTGAGACCTATGCGCCGTGCTGTCGTCTGGGCTGCGGCCCTGCTGCTCCAAGGCTGGGCCGCCCACGCCGCTCCGACCCAGTGTCCCGAGCACTTCGCCGCCGGGCAGGCGCCGGACCTGGTCAATCCGCGCCTCGCGACCGGCACGCGCGCTTTGTGCTACGACAGCTTCGCGGTGCTGCATTCCGGGCTGACCCGCACCCCGCTATACTCGGCCGAGCACCTGACCGCCGACCGCCTAGACGCCGCGCGCGGCACGCTCCGAACCGGCGAGTTCCACGAGGAGACCGCCCTGCCGCCCGGCGAACGCGCGGAGCTCGCCGATTACGCTCGCAGCGGCTTCGACCGCGGCCATATGGCGCCGAGCGGCGACATGCCCGATACGGCCGCGCAGCAAGAAAGCTTCAGCCTCGCCAACATGATCCCGCAAGCGCCACGGCTGAACCGCGGGCTGTGGGAGGGGATCGAGAGCGCCGTCCGCACCATGGCCGAGCGCCGCGGCGAGCTGTATGTCGTGACCGGCCCGGTGTTCAAGGGCGACCAGCTATCCACGGTCGGCCACGTCGTCGTGCCGACCTACGTATTCAAAGCCGTGCTGGACCCGCGCAGCCGCGCCGCCGCCGCCTATGTGTGCGAGAACACCGACGAGGCCACCTGGACGCCAGTCAGCATAGCGCAGCTCGCCCGCCTGACGGGGATCGACGTCTTCCCCGCACTTTCGCCGCGCGCCCATGACAGTATGTTGCGGTTGCCGAAACCGACGCCGCACGGCTATGCCGGCGACCGATCCAACCACCAACGAAGGACGCGATGATGCCGGAGCTAAAACCCTTCGCCGATGACAGCGTGGCCATCGAGGTGGGCGACCTCAAGTTCGAGAACGGGCGCGACCGCATCGCCTGCTATGGCAGTCTGGACCTGACTCGGGACAAGGCTGGGCTGGCGCTGGCGCGGCAGATCCAGGCCGTGCTGGCGTCGGTGGTGGAGGCGCTTGAGGCCGACACTGCGCTGCCGGACGCAATCCCGCCGCCGAAGCAGCGGGGCTCGGTGAAAAACCCATTTTAGGCGCTGGCATTCGGGGCATGGAGAAAATACGAATACCGGAGCAAGCGGCGGAGTGCGGCGGGTAGGCCGTTCCTCCACATTCGGCTGACCAGAGCGCGGCATCCAGCCGGCGCTCGCTGCAAGAGGTTCGCCCGATGTTGGATGTCCTGACCACTCATGCCTCGACCGAGTTCCGCGACGACGAGGCCCGGCTCGACGCCGTACGCCGGCACGACGCCACAGCCGACGGCGCTTTCCTGTATTCTGTCGCCAGCACCGGCGTGTATTGCCATCCGTCCTGCGCCGCCCGTCCGGCGCTGCGCCGCAACATTGCCTTCCACCCCAGTCGGCAGGACGCCGAGCGCGCCGGGTTTCGGCCCTGCAAGCGCTGCCGACCCGACCTGCCGCCGCGCGCAGAGCGTGAGGCCGCCCTGGTCGCCGCCGCCTGCCGCATGATCGAGGCGGCCGAGGACACCCCCTCGCTCGCCAGCCTCGCGGCGGAGGCCGGCATCAGCCCGCACCACTTTCACCGCATGTTCCGCCGCATCGCCGGCGTCACGCCCAAGGCGTATGGCGCCGCACGCCGCCAGGCCCGCATCCAGGCCGGGCTCGCGGCCGGCGCTGGTGTGACCGAGGCGATCTACGACGCTGGGTTCAATTCGTCTGGACGATTCTATGCCGCGGCGGACGCCATGCTGGGCATGACCGCGTCCAGATACCGCGAGGGCGGACCGGGCGAGACCATCCTGCACGCCGTCGGGCAGTGCTCGCTCGGCTGCGTTCTCGTGGCGGCGACCGGGCGCGGCGTGTGCGCGATCCTGCTCGGCGATGATTCGGCCGCATTGCAGGCCGATCTTCGGGCGCGCTTCCCGAAGGCCGCGCTATGCGACGCTGGACCGGAGTTTGCGGGATGGGTCGCCCAGGTGGTCGCCTTCGTGGAGCATCCCGGGAGCAGCGACGCCCTCGCGCTGCCGCTCGACATCCGCGGCACAGTGTTCCAGCGCCGGGTCTGGGAAGTGCTGCGCACCATCCCGGCGGGCGAGACGTTGAGCTACGCCGCCGTCGCCGCCAAGCTCGGCCAACCCGCGGCGGTCCGGGCGGTAGCTGGCGCCTGTGCCGCCAATGCGCTGGCGGTCGCTGTGCCGTGCCACCGCGTGGTGGCCTCGACGGGCGCGCTTGCCGGCTACCGCTGGGGAGTCGAGCGCAAGCGGGCGCTGTTGGCGCGCGAGCAGGCGTGATGCTGACGCAGGCGGGGGCATCCCCCGTGGCGGGCCGCGTTGCGGCGCTTGATTGGACCGGGATGGCGGCCGCATTGGACCAGCGCGGCTATGCAACGACGGGACCGTTGCTGACCATGGCGGAGTGCGGCGTCTTGGTCGATGGCTATGACAGTGCCGACAGCTTCCGCAGCCGAGTCGTCATGGCCCGGCACGGATACGGCCAGGGTGAATACAAGTACTACGCATACCCGCTGCCGCCGCTGATTGGCGACCTGCGCACGGCGCTGTATCCAGCCCTGGCAGACATCGCGAATCGCTGGTCCGTCGCGCTGGGAATGCCGGCAACGTTCCCCGGCGAGCACCCGGAGTTCCTGGCGCGGTGCCATGCCGCTGGGCAGTCAAGGCCCACGCCATTACTGCTGCGCTACGGCACCGGCGACTACAACTGCCTGCACCAGGACCTGTATGGCGACCTGCATTTTCCGCTGCAGGCCGCGATACTGCTCAGCCGTCCAGGCGCCGATTTCACCGGCGGTGAGTTTGTCCTGACCGAGCAGCGCCCGCGCATGCAGTCCCGGGCCGAGGTGGTCACCCTGCAGCAGGGCGAAGGCGTCGTGTTCGCGACAAACCAGCGCCCGGTAGCCGGCACCCGTGGCACCTATCGTGTGGCGATGCGCCACGGTGTCAGCCGGCTGCACGCAGGACACCGGCACACGCTGGGAGTGATTTTCCATGATGCGAAATAACAAGGACACGCCAGGCGCATCGCCGCCGACGTGGTCGAGGGCGGGTTAAGCCTTCTTGGATTTTGCCTTGGCGGCGGGCTTGGCGGCCGACTTGCCAGCGGGTGCCACGGGGTTCATCGCATCCTTGACCTGCTTGGCGGGTGTAAACCCAAGCTTCTTTGACGCGGCGATCTGGATCGTGGCGCCGGTGGCGGGGTTACGGCCTTGACGCGCCTCGCGTGAGGCGACCTTGAACTTGCCGAAGCCAGGGAGTGAAACTTCCTCACCCTTGCTGGCAGCCTGCACGATGGCGGCGAACACGGCCTCCACCACTTGCTTGGCCTGCGACTTGTTCATTTCGTGGTCGGTTGCGATATGCTCGGCGAGTTCGGCAGTGTTCATGACGGAGTCTCCGTGTTTAGCCTTCCCGCATAGCAGTGGAATCGACCGTTATGGAAGGGGTCTAAACGCTTGTTCAGCCCGATCTGCGGCCTCCGAGCAGCCTCCGCCACCGCATTGTGCCAATTCTGCCCGTTCCCGGCAGGTCGCCACGGCTCGAAAGCTCCTCGATCAGGTGGCTGGCGATCAGCCCGCGCGGACCGCGCTCCCAATGGTCGGCGTCGTCGTCCCCGGCCGTCCAGGCCGGCAAGGGCAGCAGCAAATACCGGCACAGCCCGTCCAGCAACGGCTCGTAGGTCGCCCGCAACGCCGCCAGCGTCTCCTGCGATTGCGGGCCGCCGGCCCAGGGCACGCCGGACTGCTCAAATACTGCCATGAGCCGCGCATAGGCGGCTGCGTCCAGCCGGTCGCCGCCTTCGTAGCGCGATGGCGGGATGCGGAACGACCGCGCCATCTCGACCACGACCTGCCGGGCCATGGTGAAGGTCATGCGCGCCTGCAGCGGCCGTATCGCTTCGACCCCCACCAGCACGAGCGCGCAGGTGTCCATCACGCAGGCCAGCGCCGCAATCCAGGACTGGTTGTCGTGCTGGCTGCGGTAATAGGCCAGCATGGGATAGGACAGGTGGCTTTCCAGCAGCTCCGACCCCCAGACCTCCCACTCGCGCAGCAGCTCGTCGAGCTTATCGAGGCCGTCCGCCTCGGCGTGCCGGGCCAGCATGGTGCCGGCGGTCGGCGGCGACCCGGCGCGCCCGTCGAGCTGGATGACATGCGCCTCCCGCCGCGAAAACAATTGGTAGAGCACCGGCAGATAGCCGATGACGACGGCGATGAAGCCGATGCCGGTGCCGGCCTCCATGACCGCGACCAGCCGTGCGCCCGCAGTGTGCGGCACCACGTCGCCGTAACCCAGGGTGAAGAAGGTGACGCCGCTCATATAGAGCTGCTCGGTGAGCGCCGAGGTCGGGCCGCCCTCCTGCAGGGACCATTCGATCAGCGCGAACGCGGTGATCAGTGCGGCCGCCCAGATCGCGAACAGCAGCACCATGGATAATGCGCCGAACACGCTGAGAAACCGCTCGCGCGGCGCACCGAACGGCAGGCGGGCGGCGATCCCTGACCAGATGGCCCAGATGGCCCGGAAATACAGCCGCATGAACCGTAGGTTGCGCTGCACCCGGCGCGGCAGCAGCATCACCTCGAACGCGTCCTGCAGCACGATCAGCAGCAGCACGACGCCAAACAGAGTCGCCAGGACTGGAATCAAGCCGCGGCATCCGGTGGCGCGCGGTCCAGCAAGCGATAGCCGACGCCGGGCTCGGTGGTGAGCAGCCGGGCCGCCACCGGACCCAGCTTCTGGCGCAGGTGGCCGACATACACCCGGAGATACTGCACGTCCTCGACATGCGCTGTGCCCCAGACCGCCTGCAGCAGATGCCGGTGCGTCAGCACCTTGCCAGAATGCCGCACCAGCAGCGCCAACAAGGCATATTCGCGCGGGCTGAGCTGCACCGCGGCGCCCGACGCGGTGACGATGCGCCGCGCCATATCGACGGTCAGGCCATCGCCGTGGAACAGCTCGCTGGCAACGGTGCCGGGATGCGCGTGACGCAGCGCCGCACGGATGCGGGCCAGCAGTTCGTCGAGGCCAAACGGCTTCTCCACGTAGTCGTCCGCGCCGTTGTCCAGCGCCGCGACCTTGCCGGCCTCCTGGTCACGCGCCGAGAGGATCAGCACCGGGACCTGGCTGGTGGCACGGAGCTGGATGAGCGCATCCTGGCCGTCCATGTCCGGCAGGCCGAGGTCAAGCAGGATCAGCGCTGGCGGGTGGCTTCGGGCCATCGCCAGACCGCTCGCGGCCGTGTCGGCGCGCTCAACGGCATAGCCCGATGCCTCTAGCGCCGGGCGCAGGAAACGATGGATCTGCGGTTCGTCATCGATGACCAGAATACGCGTGCGGTTCAAATCTTTGGATCCGGAGCATCGTGCATGGATGTAGCGGAAAGCCGCAGCGAGACAATGGTTCCGGGCGAGCCGTCGCGGGCGGCGTCGGGACGCGGGCTGATGGCCTCGATGGCGCCGCCCATCGCCTCGATCATGCCGCGCGCGATCGCGAGGCCAAGCCCGGTGCCTGGCGCCGTCCGGTCGCCGCGCCGGGCGCGGTAGAAGCTGTCGAACACGTGCGGCAGATCCTCGGCCGAGATGCCCGCGCCCTCGTCGATGATCTCAAGGTTCACCTGTCCGCCTACGGCGGTGCCGCGGATGCGCACGTCGGACCCGAGCGGCGCGTAGCGGACGGCATTGTCAAGCACATTGACCAGCACCTGCTCCAGCAGCGCCGGGTCGGCACGCAAAGCCGGGAGGTTCGGCGGCACGTTCACCAGCACGTGCCCCGCGTCGGGCACCCGGGCGATGGCGGCGTCGATCACGTCCAGCGCCTGCACCGCAGACAGGCGCGGCGCGATCTGGCCGCTCTCCAGCCGCGTCAGGTCCATGATATTGGCCAGGAACCGCGTCATGCGCGCGCTGTCCTCCTGGATGCTGGCCAGCAGGTCGGCACGCGTCTCGGGCGTCAGCCGGTCCCAGGTCGAGCCCAGCGTATCGGCGGCGCCGCGTATCCCAGTGAGCGGCGTGCGCAGGTCGTGGCTCAATGAGTTCAGCAAGGCGGTCCGCAGCTTCTGCGTCTCCGCCATCGCGGCGCTGCGGGCGGCCTCATTGGCGAGCGTCACCCGTTCCAGCGCCGCCGCGGCCTGATCGGCGAGGGTCGCGAGCGTCTGCGCCGCTGTTGGATCGAAGCGGCCGTTCGGCACATGCACGCCCACCACACCCAATAATCCGCGTACGGTGCGCATCGGCAGGAACCGCCACTCCGCGGACGGCAAAGTCGCGGTGCCGCGTCCGGTCGCCTCCTGCCGGTCGCTGCACCAGCGCGCGGCTGCCCAGCTGCCGTCGTCTAGCACGGTGGCGACGTCGGATGGCGGCTCGGCAGCGCGGATGGCGAGGTCCGACCCTTCCCCGGTCAGCACCACGGCGCGCCCGGCGGCGCCGGCGGCTTGACGGGCGATCTCGGCCAACAGGTCCGGCTCTGTCGTCGGCTCGCCCAAGCTGCGGCTGAAGCCCGCGATGCGGCGCAGGCCCTCGATGCGGGCCTGGCCGGCCTGCGCCTCCGCCCGCACCCGGCTGGCGAGGCTGCCGGTCAGGCCGGCCACCAGGATGAACACCACCAGCGCAATGGTGTCGCGGGCGTTGCTGATGGTGACGGAATACAGCGGCGGGATGAAGAAGAAGTCCCAGGCAAGGAAGCCGAGTGCGGCGGCAAACAGCGCGACGCGCAGGCCGAAGGCGCTGGCGGCCGCGACGACGGCGGCCAGGTAGATCATGCCCATCGCCTCGGGCGGGATGTGGGCGTCCAGCAGCATGCCGACGCCGGTGATCGCCGCCACCAGCGCCGTGGTGCCGCCCCAGGCCAGCCAGCCCTCCGGCACGCGCGGCAGACGGCGGGCGGCCGTGCCGGATGACGGCACGAAGTGCAGCGCGAACTCCGGTGCGCGCATCAGCAGCTGTGCCGACAGCGTGCGTCCGAACACGCGCCGCCACAGCGCCGGACGGCCGCGCCCGATCACCATCTGCGTCACGTTGCGCCGCTGCGCCAGCTCCAGCACGACGGCAACCAGGTCCGGGCCGGCCCGCGTCTCGACCTCGGCGCCGAGCTGGCTGGCAAGCGACAGCGCGGCGCTGGCGTCGGTCGGATGCCGGCTGCGTTCGATATGCACGACGATCCAGGGCGCGTGCAGCGCATCGGCCAGGCGCTTCGCCTGACGCACGACGGCGACGGCGTTGTTGTCGCCGCCAACTAGCGCCAGCACGCGGTCGCTCGCTGGCCACGGGCCGCTGATGGCGTTGCGGCGCATGTAGTCGCGCACGTCCTCGTCCACGTGCGCCGCCACCTGACGCAGCGCGATCTCCCGCAGCGCAGCGAGGTTGCCGCCCTTGAAGAAGCCATCCAAGGCGCGGGTCGCGACGTCCGGGCGGTAGATGCGGCCCTCACGCAGCCGGGCCTGCAGCTCGGCGGGCGGGATATCGACCAGCTCGATCTCGTCGGCCCCCTCCAGCACCCGGTCCGGCAGGGTTTCCGACACGCGCACGCCGGTGATGCGGGCGACGGCCTCGTTCAGGCTCTCCAGATGCTGGACGTTCAGTGTGGCCCAGACGGTGATGCCGGCATCCACCAGCTCCCGCACGTCCTCCCACCGCTTGGCGTGGCGGCTGCCGGGCGCATTGGTGTGGGCGAGTTCATCCACCAGCAGCAGGCCGGGACGGCGCGCCAGGGCGGCGTCCGCGTCGAATTCCTGCAGCATCTGGCCGCGATACGGCACGGACCGGTAGGGCAGGATGGGCATATCGCCGATCTGCGCCTCGGTCTCCGCCCGCCCGTGCGTTTCCACGACGCCGATCAGCACGTTGACGCCGCCCTGCTGCAGGCGACGGGCGGCGGCCAGCATCTCATAGGTCTTGCCGACGCCCGGCGCCGCGCCGAGGAACACTTTAAGCCGCCCCCGCCCCTCCCGGGCAGCGGCGGCGACCAGTGCATCAGGATCGGGGCGGGCGTCGTCCATGCCCGCTTAATACACTATGAGCCGGGCTTTCCGCCCGAACGCTATGAGCCAGGCTTTGCGCCCGATGCTTGTGCGGCTCCTGCTTGCGCGTCCAGCGCCAGGTTGAGCGCGAGCACGTTGACCCGTGGCTCACCGATCAGGCCAAGCAGCCGGCCCTCGGTATGCGCCGCCACCAGATCGCGCAGCTTGGCCTCCGGCATCGACCGGGCAGTTGCGACGCGGGCGACTTGCCGGTCGGCGGTGGCGGGCGAGATGTGCGGGTCGAGCCCGGACGCCGAGGTGGTCAGCATGTCGCCCGGCACCGGCTTGGCGCCGGCCTTCTCCACGTCCGCCGTCACGCGGTCGATCAACGTCTTCGATGTCGGCCCGGCGTTCGAAGCGCCGGAGCTGCCGGCATTGTAGGGCGCCGGCACCGTCTTCGTGCTGTCGGCCGGGTCGGTGTCCGTGGTGGCGCTGGGCCGGCCTTGGAAATACTTGTCCTGGGCGAAGGTCTGCCCGAGCAGGGCCGAGCCGACCACCTTGCCGTCCTGTTCGATCAGGCTGCCGCCGGCCTGGAAGGGGAACACGGCATGGGCTGCGGACACGAATGCGAAGGGGAAGGCCAGGCCGGTCAGGATGGTGAACAGCGCGATCAAGACGATCGCGGGGCGAAGATGGTTCATGTCACGCAAATCCCAATACGGTGAGAAGAACGTCGATCAGCTTGATGCCGACGAACGGGGCGATGAGGCCGCCCAGGCCATAGACCAGCAGGTTGCGGCGCAGCAGCGCGGCGGCGCCGATCGGGGTGAACTTCACGCCGCGCAGCGCGAGCGGCACTAGGGTGACGATGATGAGCGCGTTGAAGATCACCGCCGACAAAATGGCGCTCTGCGGCGAGTGCAGCCGCATAACGTTCAGCGTCTGCAGCTCCGGGTAGGTCGCGACGAAGATCGCTGGCAATATCGCAAAGTACTTCGAAACGTCGTTGGCGATGCTGAACGTGGTGAGCGACCCGCGGGTGATCAGCAGCTGCTTGCCGATCTCCACGATCTCGATCAGCTTCGTCGGATCGCTGTCGAGATCGACCATGTTGCCGGCCTCGCGCGCCGCCTGGGTGCCGGTCTGCATCGCGACGCCCACGTCCGCCTGGGCCAAAGCGGGCGCATCGTTGGTGCCGTCGCCGCACATGGCAACGAGCCGCCCCTCCGCCTGCACCTTGCGGATGTAGTCGAGCTTGTCCTGCGGGGTCGCCTGCGCCAGGAAGTCGTCCACCCCGGCCTCGGTGGCGATCGCGGCGGCCGTCACCTTGTTGTCGCCGGTGATCATCACCGTCTTGATGCCCATCTGGCGGAGGGCGGCGAAGCGCTCGCGGATGCCGGGCTTCACGATGTCCTTCAGCTCGATCACGCCCTGCAGCCGGCCGTCGACCGCGACCGCCAGCGGCGTCCCGCCGGATCGCGCGATGCGGTCCACCGCCTGGGTGAAGGCCTGGGGCGCCGTGCCGCCGGTCAGCGCCAGCACGCTATCGACCGCACCCTTGCGCCAGGACCGCCCATCGGCGTCGAGGCCGCTGACCCGGGTGTTGGCGCTGAACGGCACCACCGCGGCGCCGGCGGGCGTCTGATGCACGACACTGTAGCGGTCGCGGGCGAAGGACAGGATCGACCGTCCCTCCGGCGTGTCGTCGCCGAGCGACGCGAGCACCGCAGAGTTGGCCAGGCTGCGCTCGTCCACGCCGGCCACGGGCGAAAAGCTGGCGGCGGCGCGGTTGCCGAAGGTGATCGTGCCGGTCTTGTCCAGCAGCAGCGTATCGACGTCGCCTGCCGCCTCGACCGCCCGGCCGCTCGTGGCGACCACGTTGAAGCGGATCAGCCGGTCCATGCCGGCGATGCCGATGGCCGACAGCAGCCCGCCGATCGTGGTGGGGATCAGCGTCACGAACAGCGCCACCAGCACCGGCACGCCGAGGTCGGTGCCGGAGGTACTTGGCGAGGCCCACGAGCGTGACCACCGCGATCAAGAAGATGATCGTGAGCCCCGCGAGCAGGATGTTGAGCGCGATCTCGTTCGGCGTCTTGCGGCGCTGTGCGCCTTCGACGAGCGCGATCATGCGATCGATGAAGGTGTTGCCGGGGTCGGCGGTGATGCGCACCACCAGCCAGTCGCTCACCACCTGGGTGCCGCCGGTGACGGCGCTGCGGTCGCCGCCGGCCTCGCGGATCACCGGGGCGCTCTCCCCGGTGATGGCGCTCTCGTTGACGCTGGCGACGCCCTCGATGATCTCGCCGTCGGACGGCACCAGGTCGCCGCTTTCGACCAGCACCAAGTCGCCGCGCTTCAGGTCGGGTGCTGGGACGCTCGTGGTCTGACCGCGGTTGGTGCCGACAAGTCGCTTGGCCATCGTATCGCTGCGGGCCCGGCGCAGGCTTTCGGCCCGGGCGCGGCCGCGGCCCTCGGCGACCGCTTCGGCAAAGGTCGCGAACAGCACGGTGAGCCAGAGCCACAGCGCGATGCTGAGCGCAAAGCCGGCCGGCTGCCCGGTTGCGAGATTGCGGACGGCCAAGATCGTGACCAGGATTGAGACGATTTCGGTGACGAAGATGACGGGGTTGCGGACCAGTTGGACAGGGTTGAGCTTCGTAAAGGCGTCCCGGGTCGCGCGGGCGAGAAGCGCGCCGTCGAACAGCGCGATAGCTTCAGCGTTCTGTGCCATTTGGGATGTTCCTAGAAAGTCTTGCCGGCGAGCATCGAGAAGTGCTCCGCCAAGGGGCCGAGGCTGAGCGCCGGCAGGAACTGCAAGCCGCCCAGGATCAAGATCACGCCAATCAACAGGCCGATGAACAGCGGCCCATGCGTCGGGAAGGTGCCGGCGCTCTCGGAGAGCTTGGGCTTGGCAGCCAGTGATCCGGCGATGGCCAGCACGGGTATCATGAAGGCGAAACGGCCCAGCAGCATCGCCACACCCAGGCCGTAATCCAGCAGCGGCGTATCGGCGGTCAGCCCCGCAAATGCGCTGCCGTTATTGCCGGTGGCGCTGCTCCAGGCATACAGCATCTCGCTCAGCCCATGCGGACCCGCGTTGGACAGCGACGCGGTGCCGCTCTCGGTCACGAGGGAAAAGGCAGTGCCGCCGAGGATGCACAGCGGCAGGATCAGCACCGCAAGCATGGCGAGCTTGATCTCCCGCGATTGCACCTTTTTACCAAGGTACTCCGGCGTGCGCCCGACCATAAGCCCGGCCACGAACACCGCGAGCAGCGCGAACACGATGATCCCATAGAGGCCCGAGCCGACGCCGCCGGGCACGACTTCGCCCAACTGGATCAGGAACATCGGGATCATGCCGCCGAGCGGGGTGAAGCTGTCGTGCATCGCGATCACGGCACCATCCGAGGTCGCCGTGGTGGTGACGGCGAACAGCGACGACATGGCGGTGCCGAAGCGGACCTCCTTGCCCTCCATGTTGCCCATCGACGGATCGATGCCGGCCGCCGTCAGCAGCGGGTTGCCGCCGCCCTCGGCCGCGTAGCAGCAGATGACGAAGGCGACCATCAGGATGGCCATGGTCCAGAACAGCGCGAAGCCCTGGCGCTTGTCGCGCACGATCACGCCGAACATCACCGTCAGCGCGAACGGGATCACGATCTCGGACCAGGTCTCGACCACGTTGGTGAGCGCCGTCGGGTTCTCGAACGGGTGGGCCGAGTTGGCGTTGAAGAAGCCGCCGCCGTTGGTGCCCAGCATTTTAATGGCTTCTTGGAACGCAACGGGACCGAGCGCGATGCTCTGCTTGCCGCCCTCGAGCGTCGCCGCGTCCGCGTAGCCGGCCAGCGTCTGCGGCACGCCGGAGGCGATCAGGAACACGGTGTAGACCAGCACGATCGGCAGCAGCACGTAGAGGGTGATGCGGGTGAGATCGACCCAGAAATTGCCGAGCTCCTTCAAAGCGCCGCCAGTGAAGGCGCGCGCCACCATGACTGCGGCGGCGATGCCGGTGGACGCCGAGAGGAAGTTATGGACCGTCAGCCCCCACATCTGACTGCCGTAGGACAGCGTGGTTTCACCGCCGTAAGCCTGCCAGTTGGTGTTGGTGACGAATGAGATGGCGGTGTTGAACGCGAGCTTGGGCGAGAGGCCGGCCTGCGCCTGCGGATTGAGCGGCAGCAGGTCCTGGAAGCGCAGCATCAGATACAGCAGCGCGAAGTGCACGGCCTGCAGCATGATGAGA
The DNA here is from genome assembly GCA_963850595.1 of uncultured Alphaproteobacteria bacterium. GTDB lineage: Bacteria > Pseudomonadota > Alphaproteobacteria > Acetobacterales > Acetobacteraceae > CAHJXG01. Next base: position 2,126,194 of record CAWKLS010000002.1, read on the forward strand.
GCGACCGCGTAGGTCTTCCATGTCATGCCGCGCTTGGGATCGACGCCCGCCAGCGCGTAGAAGGCGCGCTCGATCGGTCCAAGGATCGGTGAGAGGAAGGTCCGTTCCCCTTGCGCGACCCGGGCAATATACAAGCCAAGAGGCACCGCCGCTCCAAACACGAGCGCCAGCACGAGCGCGATCTGCGCCCAGCCTATCAGTGTCATGAGGATGTCCTAAAAGTCTTCGGGACGAACGAGCGCCCAAACCAAGTAGATCAAAAGGCCAGCCGAGACCGCGCCGCCCAGGATGAGGTCGAGCATGCGGCTAAATCCGCTCGCACAGCGCCGCGTAGGCCGCCATGAGCAAGATGCCGCCGGTGCCGAGTACCAAAATCAGGATGTCAGCCATCGATGCGCCTTTCGGATCGTGACCTCAGAGATGGACCGTGGGCACGACAAGGCTCAATCGGCGTTTGGGGCGTAAAACGTAAAGACCGCATAAAAACGGCCGCGCTCAGCGCAGCGCTACGATCTCCACCCGGCGGTTGGCCGGGCTGCGCAGGTTGTAGGGGTCGAAGGGCTGCAGCGGACCGAAGCCCTGGGGACGCATCCGGTCCGGCGGCACGCCGCGGGCCGCGAGGTAGTTGGCGACGGCGGTGGCGCGCAGCATCGACAGGCTGATATTGTAGGCTAGGCGGCCTGAGATGTCGGTGTGGCCGTTGATCTCGAACCGCAGGCCGCCGAGCTGCGGGTCGTTCAGCGCGAGGGCAGCGTTGTCAAGCAGCGCGAAGCTTTCGGGCCGGATGCGGTAGCTGTCGAAATCGAAGTTGACGGCGCTGACGATGCGCCGCTCGAACATTGGGGCGGCCTCATAGGGCATCGGCGGGACCGGCGCGCAGGCGGCCATCATGCCGAGCAGCGCGAGGGCGGGCAGCAGTTGTGCCGGCAGCGGTCGGAGGAGTTTAACGAGGTGCGAGCGCATCGACGATCTCCCTGGGGCTTGGGGTGCGGCCGCGCAAATCGGTGGCGGGTCCGCGTGGCTCGCGCAAGCCCAGCCGGCGTTCGGTGCCGCGCGGGTCGGGCGGCAACTGGTCGCGCAGCTCGCGGGTTTGCGGGTCGAGCGGCAGGGTCTGGGCCAGGCGCTCCGCGTCGGGGTTGCCGGCACGCGGGGCGGCTGCGGGGGGCATCGGCCGTGGCGCTGGCGGTGCATACGACCGGGGTACATAGGATTGGGGCGCATAGCCGCGAGGTGCGTAGGGCGACGGTGAATACGCGGGCGGCGAATAGGCGGGCGGGTTGATTGGCAGCAATGGACCGGAGTTCTTTTGCGCCCAGGCGGGAGCCGCGCTGCCGAGTGCGATGCTGAGCGTCGTCAGGCACAGGATGCTCAAGCGCGCCATAGTGACGCCTCCTCCAAAGACTTGTTGCTATCGTGCAAGCAGAATGAGCGGCCGGCAAGCTAAACCTCGTCGTCGTTCCGCCTTGCTTAAGTCGTTTGTTGACCGTCATAGTGATCGCGTCAGCGATGATGGTAGGTTGCAACGGCGATGGCCCCACGCTTTATCGGCAAGACATCGCTGGCCGGATTGCACCCGGTGCAGTTGGGCGGACAGCCCGTGCTCGCGTCGTATGCCCGTCTGCGCGACCTGCTGCAGGCGCGGCTTGGACCGATGGTCGCCGGGCTGTTCGCCGAGCCCGTCGTCACCTGGCCCAGCACCGAGGGCCCCGGCAGCGTGTCGTGGTACACGGACGCGAATGGCGACGGGGAGCCGCTCGCTGGGCTGCCGGCCGACCGCCGTGCCCCGGCGGAGGCGCGGCTCCGCGACATCCTGCAGCAGCTCGGCCCGTTGCTGGACGAACCCGAAACCGGGCCATTGCTGCGACGCGCTTTGGCGCTTGGCAGCCGGGACGGAGCGCTGGCGGTCGGCAACATGCCGGTGCTCACGGATTGGGGCTTGGCCGCTGACGGCGCTGGGTCCGAGGACGAAATCGCAGCGCGTGCCTCGGCGTGGACCCAGAACTATGCGAGCGCCCGGCCGCCGACGGCGCCCCTTCCCGCCGCCGCCGTGCCACCCGCCCCGCCAACCCGCATTGTCGCACCGCCTGCTCCGATGTCGCGGCCGGTGTGGGACTGGGCGCTGATCCCGGCGGCCGTCGTGATCGCGGCGCTGTTCCTGGGCATCGGCCTGTATGCCGGCGCACGCATGGTGGCGGCGCGCGTTGCCGAGCGGCCGAACTCGGTCGCCCTGCTGAACGAGCCGGCCACGCGCGAGGCGATGGACCGGCAGCGCGAGCAGAACGCGGCCCTCGAACGCGAGATCGAGGCGCGGCGGCGCCTGCTGGCCGGCAACGTCTGCGTGTCCGACCCCGCGCAGCTGCCCCGCCTCGGCCCGGACCGCGCCGCCGTCGTGCCGCCCGGAGCGGTGGTGCCGCCCGCCGGCGGCCAGGCGTTCCAAGGCTCGCTCGCCGACCTGCTGACCCAGGCCGTCGTGCTGGTCATCGCACCGGGCAGCGGTCCGGATGACGGCGTCTCGACCGGCAGCGGCTTCTTCGTGGCGCCGGACCTGATCGCCACCAATCGGCACGTCATCGAGGGCGCCGATTCCAACGATATCCTGGTGACCAGCAAGAAGCTCGGCCGCACCACGCGGGCGCGCGTCGTGGCGCAGACGCCGAGCTCAGAGATCGGCGGCCCCGACATCGCGCTGCTCCGGGTGGAAGGCGCCACGGGCATTCAGCCGCTGGCGTTCAGTACCGACGGCGGCACCGCTGGACCCGGTGATCGCGGCCGGGTTCCCGGGACTGCTGATGCAGTCCGACGAGGCGTTCGCCCGGCTCAAGCGCGGCGATGCGTCGGCGGTGCCGGAGCTGATCCTGACCGATGGGCGGATCAACGCGATCCAGTCGGCAGCGGGGGGCATGAAGATCATGCCGCACAGCGCCGCGGTTTCGGGCGGCAACAGCGGCGGGCCGCTCGCGGATGCGTGCGGCCGGGTGCTGGGGATCAACACCTTCATCACGGCGAACCGCGAGCAGGTGGCGCACGCGAACTATGCGCAGAAGTCGGACGGGATCGTGGCGTTCATCCGGCAGAACGGCACCGAGGTCGCGGACCTGACCGGTCCGTGCACGCCAGGCACGCCGGCTGCGCCCGCGGCAGTCACGCGCCCGACTGCGCCCCCAACTCCAGCGCCTGCCGCGCCGCGCTGATCCTGAATTTGGGTCCGGCATGGCCAACCTCCTTATAGCCACGACCCGTTCGCAGGACCTGCAGCCGCTCGCCGCGGCCGGGCAGACCGGGATCGAGGCTTGGAGCACCCTGCGCACCTTGCTGCTTCGAAGGCTGTCGCCCGGCCATGCCGCGCTGCTGGCGGAGCCGGTGGTGAACGAGGCGCGTGGCGAGGTGGATTGGTATGCCGAGGGGGACGGCCCAGCCGCCCGGCTGCAGGACCTGCCGGAGCCGGAGCGTGCCGCAGCCCAGGCCCGGCTGGCGGCGCTGGTGGGCGCAATCGAGACGCTCGCGGCCGAGCTGCGCAGCAGCCGCATGGCCAGCGACCGTTTCCTGTCCGACATGCTGAGGCTGGCGATGCGCCTGCCGGGCGACGACGCGGTGTACGTGCAGGTCGGGCAGCCGGTCCTCGTGGGATGGGGGCATGTGCGCAGCGGCAGGCGCGGCGGCGCTGCGGTCCTGACCGGGCCGGCCATGCCGTCGCCCGCGGCACAAAGCGCGATTTTGCCGCCGCCGCCATCGCCATACGCCGCCCGGCCGACGCCGCGGACCTGGCTGTGGGGCGTGCTGGGCGCGTCGCTGCTGGCGCCTTTGCTGGCGGGGCTGCTGGCGTGGCGCGACCCGTTCGGCTGGTTCGCGATCGACGTGCCGCAGTGCCGGTTGGAACCCGGCGAGCTCGGCCTAACGCAGAGCCTGCAGGAGGCGGTTGCCCGCGAGGGAGTGCTGCGGACCGAGCTGGCGCGCCTCACGGCTGACGCCGGGCAGCGCCGGCTGATGTGCCCGCCCGAGCGGCCGCCACAGCAGGCCGCGGTGCCACCGTCGCAGGACACCGAGCGGGCGCAGCAGCAGGGGGCGCAGAGCGGCAAGCTGCAGGTCATTCTGGCATGGGACGACCGCAATGACCTCGACCTGCACGTGGTTTGCCCGGACGGCTTGGACATCAATTTCATCCGCCGCCGGGCGTGCGGCGGGACGCTGGACGTGGACGCCAACGGCGATATGCACCACCTGACGCCGACGCCCATTGAGAACGTGTTCTTCACCGAGCCGCAGCCCGGCCGCTACCGGGTCATCGTCGATCCCTATGGCATGCGGGAGCGGGCCGCGTCGCCGTTCCGCGTCACCCTCCGCCGCGATGGTCAGCCGGACCAGGTTATGACGGGCACGGCGCAGAACGGCCAGCGCAACCAGGCCGTCACCGAGTTCACGGTGACGCCGCCATGATCCGCCTGATTGGGGCAGCGCCCGGCACGATGCGGTCGCAACTGCCGCCGGGCCGGAATCCTATTGAGTGGCACGCGGTGCTGACCGGTGAGATCGCCCGGCATCTGTCGTCTGCCCATGCGCAAATCCTGGCCCGGCCAGAGCTCTCCGACAACGGCATGGCGTGGCTCGCGGATGGTTCGGCACGGAGCCGCTACGCCGATCTGGATTGGGAGGGCCGCCGGGCGCTGGATGCGGCGGCGGGCGCGATCTTGTCCGACATCCGACGCCTGGCCGAGAGCGGCGCAGCGCCCGCCGTGCGGGAGGCCTGGCCGGCTTTGCGGGAAATTCCGGACATGGGTCATTTGTTCGCCGTCGATGGCCGGCCGGTGCTGGCGGCGTGGGGTCATTCGGGCGACGGTGCCGTGGGGCGGCTGGCGCGGTTCGACGACGGCGTGCCCTGGCGCGCTGCGCCGCGGCTGGCGTGGGGCCGCTATGGCGCAGCGCTGGGCGTGCTGGCAGCGTTGGCGCTCGCGGCCGGGCTGCTGCTGCCGCTGGCGGCGTCTTGGCTCGTGGACCGGCCGGCGTCATGCATGATCGTGCCGGGTCAGCTCGAGGCCATGCGCGGACAGCTGGGGCTGGACAGCCGCGGCCAGGAGCTGCGCACCCTGCTGGCGACGCTCACGGAGGATATCGGACGACGCCAGCTGCTGTGCCCGGTCGCCGTTCTGCCACCAGCTGCTGCACCAGTGCCGGCGCCGGCTCCGACGCCGGAACCTCGGCCGCCGCCGCGAGCCGACCTGCCTCAAGACAAGTGGGACCGGCAGGATTTAACCATGCTGCAAGGGTGCTGGCATCTGAACACCAGCCTGCAAGCCCAAGACCCCAGAGGCAATCTTGCGCCGTTCAAGGCCTGGCGGATTTGCTTTGATGGAGTCGGGCACGGGAACCAGGAGGTTACGCTGCAGGACGCACGCCGATGCAGCGGCCCGTTGGAAGCAAACTTCGAAAGCGCTAGGCTCCTCAAGGTAGTCCCGCCGCAACCCTGCAGCAGCCCTGAACTCACGATGAGCCAAGCCGAGCTGCAGTGCCGCCGGCTGAGCGATGTCGAGGCCCACTGCAACGGCCGCAACCCAAACGGCTCGACGTTCCAGGGTACGTTCAAGCGATGATATTCCCGAACCGGACACCAAGCGTATGCCGCCGCTGATCACCTTGATCCCCAATAGCGGCATCCATTTCTGGGATGTGGACCTGGACGCGGACGTCCTGCCCCGCCAGGCCCGCACGTTCTGGGAGGAGCCGCTGGGCGGACCGCCGGACGAGCATGGCGTCATCCGCGCGCGGCTGCACGAGCTGCAGCCGGACGCCGAGACCGGGCAACTGGTGGACCCGCTGACCCGCGACCCGCCGCCGGCGGAGGAGACCTATCCGGTCAGCGCCCGGCAGGCGATCGAGATGCATCTGGGCCGCTGGGTGCCGCTGCCGTACTTCATGCTGCTGTCGCGCAGCAGCACCGGGCAGGAGGCGCATGAGCGGGGGCCGAGCAACTGGGCGCGCGGGCAGCTGGCGCCGCATCCCAACCCTGCGCCGGGCCGCACCCACCGGCTGACGCTCGCCTTCGACACGGCGCTGCTGCAGCACAGCACCGGGCCGTATGTCGCGCCGTCGCCGGAGGACAGCGTCCGCCAGCAGGAGTTCGTCTTCGTCGCCGATCCCGCCGCCAATGCCTGGTTCCTGAACGAGGCCTGGGTGGGCGACTGGCTGCGGGAGATGCTGGTCGAGATGCTGACCGTGGCGCGCGGAGGTCGCAAGCTGCGCCCTGAGGACCTATCGCGCGGCTGCGAGCATTATGCGCGCTACCAGGTGATGCTGGGCTTGCTGGCCGCCGCCGACGTGCTGCCGCGGCTGCGGCTGCTGGACGTGGTGTCGGATAATTTGGGCTATTTGCCGGTCGAGGTGGACCTCGTGCTCGACCTCGGCAACGCGCGCACCTGCGGTATTCTGATAGAGGAGCATCCGGGCCAGGGCATCAACCTGTCCGACAGCTATCCACTCGCTTTACGCGACCTGTCGCGGCCGGAATGCGTCCACGACCGGCCGTTCGACAGCCGGGTCGAGTTTTCCCGCGCGTCGTTCGGGCGGGATGCCGTCAGCCGGCGCTCCGGCCGCGCGGCCGCGTTCGCCTGGCCGAGTCCGCTCCGGGTGGGGCCGGAAGCGGTGCGGCTCGCCGGTGCCCGGCTGGGCAATGAGGGCTCGACCGGGCTGTCGTCGCCGAAGCGGTATCTGTGGGACATCCGGCCGGCGACCCAGGGCTGGCGGTTCAACGGGCGCGCCAATGACGGGGTGACGACCGATCCGCCGGTCAGCGGCCCCTTCATGGCGTTGGTCGCCGAGGACGGCAGCGTGCTGCGGCAGCGGCGCGGTCAGCCGGCGGTGCGGGCGCGGTTCAGCCGCAGCAGCGTGTTCACCTTCATGCTGACCGAAATCTTGCTGCAGGCGCTGTGCCAGATGAACGCGCCGGGCACCCGGGCGCAGCGGCGGGACGCCGACAAGCCGCGGCATTTGCGCAGCCTGTTGATGACGATGCCGCCGGGCATGCCGGTGGCCGAGCAGCACATCCTGCGCGCCCGCGCCCAAGGTGCGGTGATGCTGGCCTGGGACATGCTGGGCTGGACTGGCAAGGTTAACCCGCCCCGCGTGCTGGCGAACCTCGACGAGGCGACGGCGACGCAGATCGTCTGGCTGCACAACGAGGTGACCGAGCGGCTGCAGGGCGACGCCGGCGCGCTGATGGAGCTGGCGGGGCGGGTGCGGCCGGAGGTCGCGGCGGCCCCGAGCCTCCGCGTCGCCAGCATCGACATCGGCGGCGGCACGACGGATTTGATGGTCAGCACCTACGTCATGCAAGGCGGCGAGGCGATCCTGCCGAAGCAGGAGTTCCGCGAAAGCTTCAAGATCGCCGGCGATGACGTGCTGGAGCGGATCATCACGACGGTCGCGTTGCCGGCTTTCGCCGCCGCGCTACGCGACGCGGGGGTCGCCGACCCACGCGCGCTGCTGAACCGCACTCTCGGTCAGGACCAGGGCGGCCAGTCCGAACCGGAGCGGCACCGGCGGCGGCTGTTCGTGTCCATGGTGCTGGAACCCGTGGGCATCGCGATCCTCCGCGCCTATGAGGCCGTTGAAGGCCGGGCGTCAGGCGAGGTACTCCATTGCACCGTGGGTGAGGTCATGGCCAGCGACCTCGACCGGTCCTTGCGCGCGATGGAGTATTTGGAACGCGCCGCCGAGACGGCCGGGGCCCAAGGTTTCCGCGTGGCGGACGTGGTTCTGGCCGTGGGCGCCCAGCAGATCGAGCCCGTCGTCGCGGCCGTGCTCGGTCCCGTGCTGGCCGATCTGTGCGAGGTTGTTTGGGCCTATGACTGCGACGTGCTGCTGCTGTCGGGCCGGCCGTCGCGGCTGCGGGTCGTGGGCGACATGGTGCTGGCCAAGGCGCCCGTCGCGCCGCACCGCATCATCGGCATGCACCGCTACCGGGTCGGCGAAAAGTATCCGTTCCGCGACGCCGCGAACCGGATCGACGACCCCAAGACGACGGCGGCGGTGGGTGCGGCGCTGTGCGTGCAGGCGGAGGGCCGGCTGCGCAACTTCATGCTGCGGACGTCCAAGCTATCGATGCGCTCGACCGCTCGTTACATTGGAAAAATGGACAATAACGGCCAGATCCGTGAGGAAAACATCGTCTTGCGCAACCTGGACCTCGACGGGCCGCCGGCGCAGGACGTGGCGTTCAAAATCGCTTTCCAGACCGTCACCCAACTCGGTTTCCGGCAGCTGCCGATCGCCCGCTGGACCGCGACGCCGCTCTATTTGATGGAGTTCGCCAACCCCGACGACGCGCACCGCATGGACCTGCCGCTGACCGTCACCATCGCCCGGCGCGAGATCGACCCCGACGCCGCCGAGGCCGAGATGCAGCGGGAGACGTTCGTCGTCGATGAGGTCGTGGACGCCGCGGGCGCGACGCAGCGCAACGGCGACGTGCGGCTGCGGCTGCAGACGATCGACGACCAGGACGGCTATTGGCGCGATACCGGCCGGCTGGTGATCCCATGACGGCCCCGGCGCAGCGCACTGCAAAGGTGGTTGAGCGCGCTGGGGAGATTGCCGAGGTCGCACGGGACGGCGCCGCATGGCTCGAGGCGAACCGCACCCGGCTGAAGGAGGACCCCACGGCGCTCACCCGCGATTTCCGGCGGTTCGGGCGGCGCGCGGCCCGGCTGCGCGCGGCGGCCGGGCGGCCGATGTGCGTCGCGGTGTTCGGCGCGTCGCAGGCGGGCAAGAGCTACTTGGTGTCGTCGCTCGCCACCCGTCCGGGTCAGCCCTTGGTTGCGGCATACGGCGACCGGCGGGTGAATTTCTTGCAGGATCTTAACCCGCAGGGTGGAAAAGAGAGCACGGGGTTAGTGTCCCGCTTCACGGTGCGCGGCGTGGCGGCCCCTGCGCAGGCTCCCGTGCCGCTGCGGCTAATGTCGCAGACGGACATCGTGAAGATCCTGGCCAATGCGTTCCTGGAGGATTTCAAGGTCCGCGACCTCTGCCCGCCCAAGCCCGCCGACATCGCCGCCCTGTTCGCCCGTTTATTACAGCAGGCCGGCGGCGCGTTGCAGCAGGCCGACGGCGCAGCGCAGGGCGGCCTTACGGTCGATGACATTGAGGAATTGCGGGAGTATTTCGATCTGCATTTCGGCAGCCATCCGATGCATGAAGGAGCTTGGCCCTGCCTATTGGGCGCACGCCGCCGAGGTGGTCCCTCGCTTGCCGCCGGAGCTGCGGGCCGAGGCCTATGCGCCGCTATGGAACAACACCGAGGCCTTCACCCGCGTCGCCCGGCGGTTGACCACGGCGCTTGCGGCGCTCGGCTTCCCGGACATCGCTTTCTGCGGCCTCGACGCGCTGATGCCGCGGGAGACCAGCGTGCTGGACGCGGACATGGTGTTCGGGCTCGGCGACGCCGGAAGCGGCATGCTGCGCGTGGTATCGGCGGGCGGGACGGCGGCGCTGATCGACCGCTCGGTAGCGGCGGCGCTGATTGCCGAGATCACGGTGCCGTTGGTCGAGCGTCCCTGGGATTTTTTCGAGCACACCGACCTGCTGGATTTCCCGGGCGCCCGCACGCGGGAGGAGATCACTGACCCCGAGGGGTTCCTGGCGCAGCCCGGCCGGCTGGGCCGGGTGTTCCTGCGCGGCAAGGTCGCCTATTTGTTCCAGCGCTATAACGCCGAGCAGGAAATTGCGGCGATGCTGCTGTGCGTCGGCCCGTCGAACCAGGACGTGCAGACGCTGCCCAACATGATCGACGACTGGATCGGCCAGACCATCGGCGCGACCCCGGAGGCGCGCGGGCGGCAGCGCAACAGCCTGTTCTTGGTGCTGACGAAGTTCGATGGCGAGTTTGAGGTTAGGGGCGGCGAGGACGTCGCAAGCGGCCAGCGCTGGACGGCGCGGCTGCAGTCGTCGCTGCTGGATTTCTTCGGCAAGGCGCATTCCTGGCCCGGCGAGTGGGCGCCGCGCCGGCCATTCAACAATACATTCTGGCTGCGCAGCACGGCGATCGGCTTCGCGGCGGTCATGGACTACGCAAATGGCGTCGAAACCGGAATTACGCCGCGCGCGGCGGCGGAGGTCGAGCGGCGGCGGACCGCCTATCTCGGCAATGTGTTGATCCGCAGGCATTTCGCCGATCCGGCCCGAGCGTGGGACGCGGCGCTGTCGCCCGGCGACGGGGGCATCGGCGCCTTGGCCGCGGCATTGCGCCCGGTGTGCGACCCGCAGACCAAGGCGGACCAGGTCGCCGGCCGTATCGAGGAGCTGGCGGCCGACATGGCGCATCGGCTGCGTCCGTATTTTCATACCGGGGACCTCGCGGCCGAGCTGGTGCGGGCGAAACGCGAGGCCCGCGGCGTGGCCCGTGCCCTGCTGGCCTGCGCGCAGGCGCAGATGTTCGGCCCGCTGCTGCGGCAGATGCAGGTGACGCAGGACCTGGTCAGCTCGGTATATTGGGAGCTGCAATCGAAGGCGGACGACGCGCCGGTGCCGATCGGCACCGTGGGATCACGCAGCGACTACCTGAACGCACTGGGCGGGCTGCTGGATGACGAGCCCGCTCCGGCCGCCGCTTTGCAGGCCCGCGACCGCTTCGACCGCTTCGCCGACCTCGCCTTGGCGGAGTGGAACCGTCAATTGCTCGCGCTGCCCGACGACCCGGCGACCCCGGCCGTGTTCCATTTGCCGCGCGAGCAGGCGGCGGCTTTGGTCAACGAGATCATGACAGCCGCCCGTCGCCTGACATTGCGGGACCGCATCGCGCAGGATCTGCGGACGCGCGCGAGCTTCCAGCACCGCAGTCCCGGCGCCGCGCAGAAGCCGATCATGCTGGTGGAGGCCGGGATCAACGGTTTTGTCCATATGCTGGACTTTGACCGGATGCCGCTCGACCAGCGGCCCCGTCCCACCAACAGCGACCGGGCGGTGTTCACGCCGCGCCCGCCGATCCAGGGCCAGCCGGTGCTGGGGGACGCTCCGGCGCCGTACGACTACGTCTTCCATATCGACTGGATCTTCGCCGTGGCGCGGCTGTTCGAGGACAACGTGCAGGACCCTTCGGCCTCGGGCCTCGATATTCCCGCCAACACCGCGTTGGGTGCCCTGCTGCAGCGGCTGGAGCCAGGGTGAGCGTGCAGGTCGAGCCTGATCCGGCGCATGCGGCGGGGCACGCGCTGATCCGGGTGCCAGGTGCGGGCGGTGCGGTGAACGCGCCGGGCTTCCGCCTGCAGCGTGACGCTGGCTGGGGCGATGACAAGCTGGGTCCTGGCGGCTGGCAGACCAGCGACGCGCTGCTGACGCCTGACCGGGCGGCGGCGAGCGGCGGCGACCTGCTGCTTTATGCGGGCTGGAGCGTTTGCCGGCATTTGGAGGCCGGGGTCTATGAGATTTCGGTCCCCGGGGCGGGTCTGGGCCCGGAGGGCGTTTACTGGCCGGACATCGTGCCGCTGCACTCCGGCATCAGTTTACCGGTCATAGCACCCGTGGCCGCTCCGGTCGTGGTCGCCGCGGCTCCGCATGAGCCGAAGCCGGTGCCTGAGCCGCCGCTGCCGCGACCCGCGCCGGCCGCCACACCGACGCTGGCCGTAACCTTGGTGCGGCCGCTGGCGGAACCGTCTCCGTCGCGGCCAGTCACGGCCAAGGCGACGATCACCGCAGCCGGCGTCTTGCTTGTACTGCTGGCGGGCGTCGGCGTGTATTACTGGCTGAACCACGAACCCCGCCAGCCTGCGACCGCGCCGGAGGCGCCGCCCGTCGCCGCCGTGGCACCAGCACCCGAACCGGCCCCAACGCCGCCGGCTGCCGGACTCGCGGGCCTGTCGGTCCCAGACGTGCTGAACCAGGCGCCGAACCCGGCCGCCATCACCGCCGAGGGCGAGCGGCGCCTGCGCGGGGATCGCCACGACGACGGGCTCCTGCTGCTGGAGGCCGCCGCCGACCGCTCCGACCCGACCGCGGCGGCGGCGCTCGCCCGGCTTTACGACCCCGTCCTGTTCCGGCCGGGTGGCCTGATTCCTCAGCCGGATCCGCGCCAGGCTGCGCGCTATTACCGGGATGCGGCCCGCGGCGGCGCGGACGTGACGGCGGCCCGGGAGGCGTTGCGACAGGACCTGCAAACCCGGGTGCAGCGCGGCGACCTCGGCGCCAACCTCAGCCTGAAGGATTTCTGGCCATGATGCTTCGATTGGTGATTGCCGGGCTGACGCTGCTGCCGGCTCAAACCTTTGCACAGGCCGCCCCGCGCACCCCGCTGCTGATCGAGGGCAAGCAATCGCTGTATCAGCGCGTCATCGCCCGCCCCGGCGCCGCGCTGTCGGCGCAGCCCGACGGCCGGAACGCCCATCCGGTGCCGGGCTTTACCGTCTATTACGTCTATGCGAAGCCGCCGGGCAGTGGCGACGCGGCGTGGATCGAGGTCGGGCGCACCGCCGATGGGCACCCCGAGGGCTGGCTGCAGGCCAGCAAGGCAATCGAGTGGAAGCACACGATGGTCGCTGCCTTCACCAACCCGGCCGGCCGCCAGCCCGTGCTGTTCCTGAAGTCTGAACCGGACGAGCGCCTGCTGATGATGGACGGCCAGGCCGGCCAGCGCGCCCAGGAGCTGCGCACCACTGCGACGGCGCCGGGCGCGAACCCCGGACCGGTGATCGCGATCGAGCCGGCGGCGGCCGTCGATTTCACCCGCAACTTCTACCTCATGCCGATCCTGTCGGCCGAGCGGATCGAGCGCGAGTTCGGCCCGCCGCTGCGCCTGCTGGAGGTGATCTCCGCCCCCGCCGAGGCGCAGCGCCCGCCTACTTCACCCGCGTCGCCCGCGGAGTTCAAGGCCGGCGTTGTCTTCGTGCTGGACACGACGATCAGCATGCAGCCCTACATCGACCGCACGCGAGAGGCGATCCGCGGCATCGTCGCGACGATTGGCAGCACGCCGGTGCGCGATAACTTCCGTTTCGGCTTGGTCGCCTACCGCGACAGCCTCGCCGACAGCCCCGGCCTGGAATACAGCACGAGGGTCTATGGCAAGCCGGACTTCACTCAGCCGCCGGACAGCATCAACATCGGCGTCGCCACTGCGAAGGAGGCCACCGCGAGTTCCAACGGCTTCGACGAGGATCCGATCGGCGGCATCAAAGCGGCGCTGGACGAGATCGACTGGTCTCCGATGTCCGGCCGCACGATCGTGTTGATCACCGACAGCGGCGCCAGGACAGGGCATCATCCGCACAGCCTGACGCACCTCGACATCGCGGAGATCCGCGAGCTTGCCAAGGCCAAGGGCGTCGCCGTGTTCGCGATCCACCTGCTGACCCCCGAGGGCCGCGCCCGGCATGACCATGAGCCGGCGGCGGCGCAGTATCGCGAGCTCACGCAGTTCGGTGCCGCCGGGCCGCTGTACTTTCCAGTGCCGAATGGCGCGCCGGAGGCTTTCGCCCGCACAGTGCAGGACCTCACCCGCGCCTTGCTGAGCCAGGTCGGCGAGGCCGCCGGCCGGCCGGTCGCCGGGCCGCGCCGCCGCCGATCCGGCCATCGCAGGCGGCGGTGCGCGTCGTGGGCGAGGCCATGCGGCTGACCTATTTGGGAAGGGCGGAGAACACCCAGGCGCCGGACGTGGTGCGGAGCTGGACCACGGACCGCGACCTCGCGGACCCGGCGATCTCCAGCCTCGACGTGCGGGTGCTGCTGACGCGCAACCAGCTGTCCGACCTCGCGCGCAGCTTGCAGAGCATCCTGCAGGCTGGGCTCGCGGGCCGCACCGAGCCGCGCACCTTCTTCACCCAGCTGCGCGCAACCTTCGCCGCCGCCGCGCGGGATCCGCAGCGCATCGCCGGGGCGCAGCGCATCGGCGCGCTGCTGGGCGAGTATCTGGACGACCTGCCGTATCAGTCCGAGATCATGGACATCCAGGAGGCCGACTGGCTCGCCATGGGCGCCATCGCCCAGCGCACCGTGCTGAACAACATCGAGGCGAAGCTGCGGCTGTATCAGGAGTTCCAGTCGAATGCCGACCTCTGGGTGGACCTGTCGGGCTCGCGCACTGCCGGGGAGGCGCTGTTTCCGGTGCCGATCGAAGCACTGCCTTGAGGGGGGCACCGACTGCGGGCCCAGCGTCGTCAGCCGCAGCGTTACGGCCGCTGGAAGCCGGTTCACCTTGCTGATCGAGCGGTTCGAGGTCACGCCAGGTTCGAAGGTCGCGGTCGTGGGCCCGTCCGGCTGCGGCAAGAGCACCCTGCTCGCTTTGCTGGCTTTGGCGCTGCGCCCGGATGCCGGCGACGTGCTGACGCTCTCGGGCACCGACGTGCTGGCGTTGTGGCGCGCGAACCAGGGCGACGCGCTGGCGGCGTTGCGGGCGCGGAGCGTTGGCTTCGTGCCGCAGACCGGCGCGCTGCTGCCGTTCCTCAACCTGCGCGACAACATCCTGCTGCCGCAGCGTATCCTGGCCCGGTCCGATGCGAAGCGCGTCACAGCGCTGGCCGAACGCCTGGGAATTGCGGCGATCCTCGACCGGATGCCGGCGGCGGTCTCGGTTGGGCAGCGGCAGCGCGCCGCCATCGCCCGAGCATTGGCGCACCGCCCCGGCGTGGTGCTGGCGGACGAGCCGACGGCCTCGGTGCATCCGGCCCAGGCCGACGACATCCTGGACCTGCTGACCCAGACCGCCGCCGAGGACGGCGCCGCGCTGGTCATCAGCACGCATGACGCGGCGCGGGCGCTCGCGGCCGGCTATGCCATTGCGCCGTGCCGGCCCGACGCGGACGCGGTGCAAAGCCGGTTCCGCTGGCCGGCATGACGCAATGGGGCACGGCAATCCGGCTGGCGATGGCGGATCTGCTGCATGAGCGGCTGCTGGCGGCGTGCACCATCCTCGCATTGGCGGCCGTGCTGGCGCCGTTGGTGATCCTGGCCGGGCTGCGCGCCGGGGTGGTGCAGGGCCTGCGCGAGCTGCTGCTGGAGGACCCGCGGGTGCGCGAGGTGACGACGGCCGCCAACCGCAGCTTTGACACGGCGCTGCTGGCCCGGCTCGCCGCCCGTCCGGACGTCGCGTTCCTCGCCCCGCGCACTCGCACGTTGGCGGCGAGCCTGCTGCGTCGAGCGGCCCGACATGCCCGGCGCCGGCACGCGGGTCGAGCTGATTCCGACGGCGCCGGGCGATCCGCTTTTGCCGGTGGGTCCCGTGGGGACCGACAGCGTCGTGCTGACCGCGTCCGCCGCGGCACGGCTGCGCGTGGGTGCTGGCGACGCGCTGAGCGGGCGGCTGGCCCGCGTGCTGGACGGACGGCGAGAGAGCGTGCTGCTGGCGCTGAACGTAGCGGCGGTGGCGCCGCCGGCTGCGTTCCCACGCGATGCCGCCTTCGTGCCGCTGGCCTTGGCGGTCTTGGTCGAAGACTTTCAGGACGGCCATACCGGCCCGCCGGGCGATACTCTGGCGTTGGCCGCGCCTGATCGCGCGGAGTATGCGGGTTTTCGCCTGTATGCCCGCCGGCTAGAAGAGGTTCCAGCGCTGGATGCGGCGTTGCAGGCGCAAGGGATCGAGGTCGTGTCGCGCGCCGCCGACGTCTCCGGCCTGCTGCGCGTGGACCGCAACCTGGGCTTGTTGTTCGGGCTGGTGGCAGGGCTGGGCGGCCTTGGCTTCCTGGTGTCGCTGGGCGCCGGGCTGTGGGCGAACGTGGAACGCAAGCGGGTGCCTTTGGCGCAATTGCGCTTCTTGGGTCTGCGAGCCGGATCGCTGCGGCTGTTCCCGATGGCGCAGGCGGCTGTGCTGGCCGCCTCGGGGGTGATGGCGGCGTTGGTGGCGGCGCTGGCGGCGGCGGTCGTGGTGAACCGTGCCTTCGACGGCACGCTCGCTTTGGACCGGCCGCTGTGCCTGATCACGCCGGGGCTGGCGGCGGCGGCGGCTGGGGTCACGCTCGCAGGCGCCGTGCTGGTCGCTGCCGCTGCCGGAACCCGCGCCGCGCGGGTCGAGCCGTGGGAGGGAGTGAGCACGCCATGACACCGAAGCATCTGGGCTTAGCGGCATTGCTGTTCGCTGGCTCCGCCAACGCCGCCGATTGGGATGCGCGGTGGTTCAACCCGCAGCCGGCCGAGGGCGACCTGGTCCTGCCCCTGCCCTGCGGCGGCGCCATGACGTTCCGCCCGGTGGACGTGCCGTCCGGACCCGGCCCGCTCGACGACCGCGCGGTGACCGAGGGTCAGGCCGATACCGAGCAGGGCTACAGCGAATACTTGCATGGCGCGTTCCTGGCCGCGCCGTTCCCAATCCCGGGCGGCAGCGGGCGGCGGTTCTACATCGGCAAATACGCCGTGACCCGGGACCAGGTGGACGTGTTCTCGGCCAAGTGCCCTGAGCCCTCCGCAGCCGGGCGGGTGGCGAAGACCTCGACATCCTGGCCGGACGCCGTCGCCTACAGCGCGCGTCTGTCGTCCTGGCTGCTGAAGCACGCGCGCGCCCAACTGCCGCACCGTGGCGACGCGATCGGCTATGCGCGGCTGCCGACCGAGGACGAGTGGGAGTACGCGGCGCGCGGCGGCGACCGGGTAACGGAGGAGCAGTTCCTGGCGCCGGCCTGGCCGATGCCGGAGGGGCCGGAGCGCTACATCTTTGCCGGCAGCCGGACGACAGGCGGCAAGGTAGGCCAGGTTGGGCAGCGCCTGCCAAACCCGCTCGGGCTGTATGACATGCTGGGCAACGCCGGGCAGATGATGCTGGAACCGTATCGCATGAACCGGGTCGGCCGCCCGCATGGCCAGGCCGGGGGCATCGCGGTACGCGGCGGCAACTACACGATGTCGAGCCCGGCCAGCCTGCATGTGGCGATGCGCGACGAAATCCCGCCCTTCGACGCCACGACCGGCGAGCCGACCCAACTGCCCACGATGGGCTTCCGCCTGGTGCTGTCGGCCCCGGCCGTGAGCGACCTGCCGGAGGTCGAGCGCGCCCGCAGCGCCTTCGCCGAGGTCAGCGGGGCGCGGCAGCAGGCGGCGGACGACCCACGCGCCACAATTGCGGCCTTACGGGAACAGACGGCCGATGAGGGCCTGCGCCAAGGACTGGACCGGCTGTCGGCACGGCTATTGAGCGATCAGCGGGAGCGGGCGGACGCCGCCAATGTGGCGTTGCTGGCGCAGCTGGAGGCGGGTGTGCTGCTGGCGCAGAACGTGTGGGACTTCACCAACCGTGCGCGCATCCAGGCCGATATCGCTCGCGACCTGACGCAGCCGGACGATCAGCGGTTCGCCAAGGAGGCGGCGGCGCGCAACCTGGCGCAGGCGGACGCCTCGATGGACGGCTACATGCGCCTGGTGCGGCAGATCGCGACCGGCCCGGCACGGCAGGTAATCGCGGCGCAGCTGGGCATATTGCGCCAGGAGGTCGCAGCGCGGTCGCAGAGCACGATGCTGCCGTTCCTGCCGCTCCTGCAGCAGCACGCGACGACACTGGTCGAGGGCCATCCGGTGCAGCGGGAGGCGGCGAAGGGGCAGATTACGGCCTTGACCCGTGCCGAGGTTCAAGGAGCGCGTTAGATGCCCGAAAGCTGATCAGTTAGACGCCGCCGCTGCGCATCGAGGTCGCGAACCTGTTCCTCGGTTGCGCTGCCCTGCAGTCCGGCGCGCTGACGTTGCAAGGCGTCCAGCTCAGCCTGTGCGTCGCTCAGCCGGACCTGATCCAGACTACCATGGGCGCGAGCGGCATTGAGGCGTGCGCGGAGCTGGGCGGTCTGCTGATCGAACGTCCCCAGGCGCCGGCGGGCCTGATCACGCGTGAGCAGCGCCTGGCTCGCCCGCGCACCCTGATCCTGCGCCTGGGCACGGCTCTGCAAGGCGGCCGCGTTCTGCTGCGCGAGTTCGGACTGCTGATACTGGCTGCGTGTGGCGTAGCTGCCGGACGCCTCGCAGCCAATGCCGCTCAGGAACCCCGCCTGCGAGGGGTCACACTGCTGGGCGCTGCACGCAGAAAGCCCAAGCAGAACGCCAACAGTGAGCCGCCTCATGCCGATGTTCCCGCCAGCAGCCGGCTCATCTTCGCCTGGCTCTGCTGCAGCCGGATGCGGGACGCCTCGACATCCGACGCCGAGCCGGTGAACTGTCCGCTGTTGCTGCCGGTCGCGACGCGCGCGTTTTGCCGCATCGTCGCCGCGGATTTCTGCGCCTCAGTGATCTGGGTGGTCATCATATCGTTATCGGCCTGGTATTTGGCCAACCCGGCCCGGTATTGCGCCTGAGTGATTTGCCCAGCCCGGAGTTGCTTGTTCAACCGGCTCGCGTCGGCGCTCGCCTGATCAGCGATCTGCTGGGAGGCCTGGGCCGAGGACCGGAAGGCGTCTGCATCCGCTGATGCTTGTTAAATCGCCGCATTGAACTGCGCCTCGCTGCTCGACCGACTCAGGTTGTTGCTCGCCACCGCATAGCCGGCGCCAGCGCCCAGCGCGCCACCAGCGGCGGCGCCGATCAGCGCGGCCTGGCCGCGATTGCGCCCGCCCAGCGCCAGGCCGGCGATGCCGCCCAGCAACGCCCCGGCGCCCGCGCCCTCGCCGATGATTTGATTGAACCGCGCATTGGATTGACGAAGCTGGTTTTGCGCTGGGCTGAGGTTGGGGTCGTAACCGCCGCTGGCGCATCCAGCAAGCAGCAGACCAGCCGACGTTAGGAATACAACAGATAGCCGCCGCTGCTTGGACAACCACCACATATTGCAACGATCCCCTACTGACCACTAACGTACTAAGTTAACACAGGTGGTACCGTAACGGAATAGCATCGCTGTTAAGATTGGTTAAAGTCCTGCCGCTGCCTCCTTCACCGGCAGGTCCGCCTCCCACCCGCCGCCCAGCGCCTTGTAAAGCGCCACAAGGTTGGCCGACACCGTCGCGGTGCTGTCCGAGAGCTGCTGTTCTGCCGCCAGCACCGTGCGTTGTGCGGTCAGCACCTCCAAGAAGTCCGACACACCCTGGCGGAACCGGCTCTGCGCCAAGTTGAGCGCACGGCGGCTTTGCACCACCTGCTCGGCCAGGCGGCTGCGCCGGCGCTGCTCGGCGCCATAGGCGATCAGCGCGTTGTCCACGTCGGTGAAGGCCTGCAGCACGGTCTTCTGATAGTTGATCGCCGCCTCCTGCTGCTGCGCCTCCCGCAGTTCCACGGTGCGGCGCAGGCGGCCGCCTTCAAAGATTGGGATCGTCAGGCTGGGGCCGAACGAGTAGGTGCCGGCGGAAAAGCCAAGGTTCTTGAACTGCAAAGCCTGCAGCGCCACGCTGCCGGACAGGGTCAGCCTCGGGTAGAAATCCGCTTTCGCCATGCCGATATCGGCGGTCGCGGCGTGGAGCTGCGCCTCGGCCTGCCGGACGTCCGGGCGACGCCGGGCGAGCTCCGACGGCAGCCCAATCGGCACGCGGGGCGGCACCGGCGGCACTGGCTTGCGCGGGGAAAGCTCGGACTGCAGCGCGGCGGGCGGCATGCCGAGCAATAGGCCGATGGCGTTGATCGACTGCGCCTCCTGCTGCTCAAGCTGCGGGATATTGGCGGCTGTGGCTTCGAGCTGTGCCCGCGCATTGGCGACATCGAGGTCGGTGGCCAGCCCGCCTTGCGCGCGCTCGCTGGTCAGCTTGGCGCTTTGCTCGGCGGTCGAGAGGTTGTCGCGGGTGATCCGCAGCGTCTCCTGGGTGCCGCGAAGCTGCACGTAGTCGCGCGCCACCTCGGCGATCGAGGACAGCAGCTGCGCCCGTTGCGCTTCGGTCGAGGCCTCGAGCGAGGCGTCGGCGCTCTCGACCGCGCGGCGCACCCGGCCCCATAGGTCGAGCTCCCACGACGCATCGAAGCCGCCCTGGAACAAGTCGAACGGGGCAAGAGGGATGGTGGACGGAATGCCGCCCTGCCGCCCGCCGAGGCCGTTCGACTGCGTGGCGCCGCCGCCGGCCCCGCCAAGCAGGCTGATGACGCCCTGCTTACTCTGGCGTTCGCGGGTATAGGACGCATTGCCGTTGAGCTGCGGAAACTGGTCGGCGCCGGTGATGCCGCGCTGGGCCCGGCTTTGTGCCAGCCGCGCGGTTGCGGCGCGGACATCGAGGTTGCCGGCGGCGATTCGGCGCACCAGGCTGGTCAGTGCCGGGTCATTGAAACGTGTCCACCACTCGGCGTCGATGGGCTCGGCCACCGGCATGGACGCCTCCAGCCGTGCCGTGCTGCGGCGGGCGCCGAACCAGGAGGTGGGCGACCACATGCTGGGCCGTTCGAAGTTCGGCCCGACGGCGCAGCCGCAAAGCAGCAAGGCAAGGATCGGAGAAAACCTAATGGCCACCCGCTGGAGCCCCTTTCGGGAGATTTGGCAAGAACAGCACGAGGGGTGCCGCCACCAGCGCAATCACAGCCAGAATTGTGAAAACGTCAAGGTAGCTCAGGATCGTCGCCTGGCGCTGCACGGCCGCGCTGACGGGCCCGAGCGGCACACCGAAGCCAAAGCCGTTGTACGGGGTAACGTGCTCCGCCAGCCGCGCGTGGTGGAACTGCTCGCGCCATTGCAGTTCGGTGGTGGCGACCGACACGCCCCAACTGCCGCCGAGGTTGCGCATCAGGTTGATGATGGCGCTGGCGTCGCTGTTCTTGTCGGGTGGAACCCCGGTGAACTGCACCGCCGAGAGCGGGATGAAGATAAACGGCAGCCAGACGATCTGCAGCATCCGGGACATCGATATGTTCCAGAACGACACCTGGATATCGAGGCCCGACGCGTAATTCAGCGCCCCCGCCGTGCCGAGCAACGCCGAAAAAATCAGCCATTTTGGTTGAATGAGCCGCCCAGTGACCAAGCCGGCGATTGGCATAATAAACAGCGACAGCACCCCGCTCAGGCCTAAGGTCAGGCCGGCGGTGGTCGCGTCGTAGCCCATCAGCTCCTGCGTCATCTGCGGCAAGAGCTGGGTCGTCGAGATGATGATGAAACCGAACAGGAACATGACGACGTTGCTGATCGCGAACGCCGGAGCCTTGAGTAACCGCAAGTTCATGACGGGCTGCGGATGCACCAGCTCCCAGATCACCAAGCCGATCAGGCTGGCGGCAGAGATGATGGCGAACGTGAGGATAAATGGCGAGCTGAATCCGTCGTCGCGCTCGAAGCGGTCCAGCACGACTTGCAGGGTGCCGAAGCTCAGGGCCACGAGCGCAAAGCCAAGATAGTCGATCTTCAACCCACGCGCGAGCAGCTTGCGGCGGTCGGCCTTCACGACGTCGGAGTCATAGACGAACAGCCAGGTAAGCACGAGCGATAGCGCGCCGAACGGCAGGTTGATCAGGAACACCCAATGCCAGGAGTAGCTGTCGGTGAGCCAGCCGCCCAGCACTGGGCCGACGGCCGGCGCGGTTACTACAGTGAAGCCGTAAAGCGAGAACGCCAGCGCGCGCTGTTTGGGCGTGAAGCTATCGGCGAAGATGGACTGCTCGGTAGGCGCCAGACCACCGCCGCCAATGCCCTGCAGCACCCGGAACAGCAGCATCAACGGCAGGCTGGTCGCGAGTGCGCAAAGGATGGATGCTACGGTGAACAGCGCGACGCAGCCCATGTAGAAGCGTTTGCGGCCGATCACGTTCGACAGCCAGCCGCTGATCGGCAGGATGATCGCGTTGCTGACGAGGTAGCTGGTGACGATGTAGGTGCTCTCGTCCTGCCCGGCTGCCAGGCTGCCGGCGATATGGCGAAGCGCCACGTTGGCGATGGTGGTGTCCAGCACCTCCATGAATGTCGCGATCGACACGACGACCGCCAGTAACCAAGGCGAGTTTGGTCCGGCGGCGGACCGCGGCAGCTCCGATTTGCCAGCCATTAGCCGTGGGCCATCAACGCACGGTGACGCGGGGTGAGACTGACATGCCCGGCGCCATCCGGCAGCTCGACAGGTCCTGCGGCTCGAAGTTGATCCGCACCGGCACGCGCTGCACGATCTTCACGTAGTTGCCGGTCGCGTTCTCCGCCGGCAAGGTGCTGAACACCGAGCCTGAGCCAGCCTGGAAGCTGTCCACCCGCGCGTTGATGTCGAGGTCCGGGCAGGCATCGACCCGCACGCGCACGTACTGGCCCGGTTTCATCAGCGCGAGTTGCGTTTCTTTGAAGTTCGCCGTCACCCACATCCTGTTGGGTACCACCGCCAGCATGGACTGGCCGGCGTTCACATAGTTGCCGAGATCGACGGTGCGCTTGGTGACTTGGCCGTCAGATGGGGCGACGACGTGCGTGTAGGAGACCTGCAGTTCGGCATTGGCCACCGCGACGTCGGCCTGCTTTACGCTGGCGTCGGCAGCGGCGACGGCCGCGCGCTGTGCCTCGACCTGCGCCCGGGCGGCCGAGACAGCCTGGCGGTTGGCGTCGAGCCGCGCCTGGGCAGACCGGGTGGTGGAGGTCGAGTTGTCAAGTTGCTGCCGGGTGATGGCCTTGGGGTCGATGGCGCGGTAGCGCGCAAGGTCGGCCTGAGCCTGCTGCAAGTCAGCCTCGGTCACGCGAACATTGGCTGCCGCTTGGTCAAGATTTGCTTTCTGCAGGCCAAGCTGCGCCCGGGATTGGTCAGCTTGGGCCGCGGCTTGCGTCCGCTGAGCCACGGCTTGGTCGAGCTTCACCTGATAGTCCCGTGGATCGAGCTCGATCAAGACTTGGCCGGCTTTCACCTGCTGATTGTCCTCGAACGCAATGCGGGTCACCCGGCCCGGAACCTGCGCCGCAATCTGCGAGATATAGCCATCAATGAAAGCGTCGTCCGTCGTTTCGTAATGCCGGGCATGCAGCCAATAGAGCACGCCGCCGATGATCAGCGCCGTCAAAACCAATAAGCCGATCACCCAATATAACAGCTTTTTTCGGCGTGACATGGGCGGCTTTTCTGCAGCCTGCTCCCCATCGTCATCCTTGCCATCATCGTCCTGCTTCGTGCTGGCTTGCGCCGGCTTTTTTGCTGGCTCTGCTTGCCGCTCGGGACGCACGCGCTGTGGGGAAGGCCGGTCCAGATCCAGCAACTGCGGCGGGGACGCAAGCGGCGCCATTTCGATATGCGCAGAATAGCCCCATTCGCCACCCTGACGAGCCAAGGGCCGTCCTGGCCTCGATCCACCGTCCAAAATTTAACCCCCGGCTTTGTGCGCTGCAGCAACCAGAGCACAACACAAGAGAACGCCGCTGGTTGCAGCAGCCTCCCTCAAGACCATCGTTTTTGCGCCAGTGTCGCCTTTCGCCGAGGCACCTGTTCCGATCTTAAAATAAAATGGCCGTCTCGGCTTGGCGCTTGGGGCCGGGTGTGGCAGTCAGGCGCACTCATTGCGACGAGGAGCCAACTCTTGAATATCAAACTGCTCGCAACGCTTGCCGCCGCCATTGCCCTGTCCGGCTGCGCAGCCAAGGCGCCTCCCGCCGCACCGGCTGTGGATCTGCAGAATGAGGGCATCGCCAAGACCTGCACCTCGTCGGCGGTCGATCTGGCGGCAGCGACCCCGGCGACGATCACGATGACCAATGATGGCTGGTGCAGCGTCGTGACCGCCGAGAAAGACGGTCAGCCATTTAAGTTTGGCCTGGTGAAGGCGCGGCCGGCGCACGGCCGGGTCTATATTCAGCCGGTGAATGGTCAAACCCGGGTGGAATATACCGCCAACACCGGCTTCGTCGGGTCCGACAGCTTCACCATCGCTCTGGTTTCACGAACGGCCAGCACGCCGGACACCCCGTTGCGGGTGGATGTGGCCGTGACCCCGGGCGAGGGCCAAGCCGTTGCCCCGGCGCCGGCGCCGGCGCCAACTAAAAAGCCTGCTACCCGGCCACCGGCACGCCGCCGGACGACCAGGCATTAACTCCTACTCCGCCGGCTGCTGTTCCGCAGCCGGGACCGTGGGCTTATGCCGTTTTGGCGAACCGTCGGGAGTGCCCCGCGCTAGCGGCACCGCGGCGTCGCGCGGCGTCAGCAGCCGGCCAAACAGCCGTCCCACCACCCGGGACGCGTCGTCCATCACCGTATAGAATGACGGCACGAACACCAGCGACAGCACGGTCGAGACGATCAGCCCGCCGATGACGCCGATCGCCATGGGCGAGCGGAACTCGCCACCGTCGCCCAAGCCCAGCGCGCTCGGGATCATGCCGGCGACCATGGCGATGTTCGTCATCACGATCGGCCGCGCCCGCTTGCGCCCGGCGTCGATGATGGCCTCGCCGCGCGACATGCCCTCCGCCCGCCGCTCGATGGCGAAATCGACCAGCATGATGGCGTTCTTCGTCACGATGCCCATCAGCATCAGCACGCCGATCACGACCGGCATGCTGATCGGCTCACCAGTGAGCAGCAAAGCCAGGATCACGCCGCCCAGGCTGAGCGGCAATGACAGCAGGATGGTGACCGGCTGGAACACGTTGCGGAACAGCAAGACGAGCACGCCCAGCACCATCACGAGCCCCGCGCCCATCGCGAGGCCGAAGCTTGCGAACACCTCGCTCATGATCTCGGCATCGCCGCCGTTCTGAATGCGGACGCCGGGCGGAAGGCTCGTCGCCTGCGGCAGCGCATAAACCGATTTCAACGCGGCGCCCAGCGCCACACCCTGGTTGAGGTCGGCGCCCAACACCACCCGACGCACCCGGTCATACCGCTCGACGCTCGCTGGCCCCTGCCCCAGCTCGATGTCCGCCACCGCCAGCAGCGGCACCGGCAGGCCATTCGCACCGGTGACCGTCAAAGCCTGGATGGCGTCGAGGTCGCCGCGCAGCGCGGTATCGACCTGGACGCGGATCGGAATCAGCCGGTCGCCGGCACGGAATTTGGCGAGGTTGGCCGGCACGTCGCCGATGGTGGCGATGCGCACGGCGTTGCTGATCGCCTCGGTCGAGACGCCGAAGCGTGCGGCCTCATCGACGCGTGGCACGACGCGGATTTCCGGCCGGTCAGCACCCGCCGAGGGCGCCACGTTGCCGAACCCCGGCAAGCGGCGCATCCCGCCCTCCAATCCCGCCACGGCGCGGTTCAGCGCGACCGCGTCGTCGCCCAGCACCGTCACCGACAGCTCACGCTCGCCGCGGTCGTTCACGTACCAGCCGCGCACGTCCGGCAGCGTCGCAAGGCGCCGGGTGAGCTCGGCCTCAATCAGCTTCTGGCTGCGGGCGCGGGTCTCCTTCAGCACGAGGTTCACGATCATCTTCGCCCGGCGGATTTCCGGACCAGCCCCCGTCGGCGTCGTGCCGCCCACGACGAACACTGTCGTCACCTCAGGAATTTGGTGAAATTCCTTGGCGATGCCGTCCGTCGCCGCCCGTGTGTCAGCGAGGGTGGAGCCCGGCGGCAGCTCAATCGACAGCACCACGCGGCTCTCATCGGGCGGCGGGATGAAGCCAGTCGGCAGCAAAGTCGTGGACCAGATCGACAGCCCGAACGTGACCAGCCCAGCCAGCAGCGTGAGGCTGCGCCAACGCAATGTCGCACCCAGGAACCGGGTGTAGGCGCGCATGACGCGACCGTCGTGCTCGGGATCGGCGGCGACCGGGCGCATGAGGTAAGCAGCCATCAGCGGCGTGATCAGGCGCGCCACCAGCAGCGACGCCAGCACCGCCGCCGACACCGTGAGGCCGAATTGCTTGAAAAACTGCCCGGCGATGCCGCCCATGAAGCTCACCGGCGAGAACACCGCGATAATCGTGAGCGTGATGGCGATGACCGCGAGGCCAATCTCGTCGGCGGCTTCGACCGCGGCCTCGAACGGGCGCTTGCCCATGCGCATGTGGCGGACAATGTTCTCGATCTCGACGATCGCGTCATCGACCAGGATCCCGGTGACCAGCGTGATCGCCAGCAGGCTGACGAAGTTCAGCGAAAAGCCCATGAGCATCATGGCGGCGAAGGCTGGAATGATCGACAGCGGCAAAGCGACGGCGACCAGCATGGTGGCGCGCCAATTACGCAGGAACACGAACACCACGATCGTCGCCAGGATCGCGCCCTCAATCAACCCGTGCATGGCCGAGAGATAGCTGCCGCGGGCGGTGCGCACGCCGTCGTCGATCAGCGTATAGGTGACTTCCGGATGGGCGGCGACGAGCTTGGCTAGGCGCGCGGCGACGGCGTCACCGACCGTGACCTCACTGGCGCCCTTGGCCCGGTAAATCCCGAAGGACACGACCGGGGTCGTGCCGTCCATACGGGCGAAGTCGCGGGGCTCCTCATAGGCGTCTTCGACCCGCGCCACATCCGAAAGCCGCAGCTCGCGCCCGCCGGGCAGCACGAGGCGGGTGTCTTGCAATTGCTGCAGGGTGCGGGCGCTCGCCAGGGTGCGTATGGCCTGCTCCTGCGATCCGACCTCGCCGCGGCCGCCCGACAGGTCGGCGCTGGTGGCGCGGAGCTGATTGTTCACGTCGCCGGCGGTGATGCCCAGGGACGCCAGGCGGTCGGCGTCGAGGCTCACGCGGATCTCCCGGGTCACGCCGCCGATCCGCTGCACTCGGCCCACGCCCTGCGCTCCCTGCAGGTCGCGCAGCACGGTGTCGTCCACGAACCATGACAGCCCTTCAAGGGTCGTGCCGGGCGCCGAGGCGGCGTAGGTCTGGATGCTCTGGCCGACGATATCGACGCGCTCGATGATCGGCTCGTCGATGCCGCGGGGCAGGTCGGCGCGGATCTTCGAGACGGCGTCGCGCACGTCGTTCAGCGCGCGGTCGCTGCTGACCTCCAGACGGAACTCGATCGCGGTGAGACTGGTGCCGTCGGTGACGGTGGAGAGCAGGTGCTTCACGCCCGTCACGTTGGCGACGGCGTCTTCGATCTTTTTGGTGACCTGGGTTTCCAGCTCGCCGGGGGCGGCGCCGGGCTGAGTGACGGTGACGGAGACGATCGGCACGTCGATGTTGGGCGTGCGCGTGATGGGCAGCATGTTGAAGCCGACCAAACCCAGCAAGGTCAGCACCACGAACAGCACCAAGGGTGGGATCGGATTGCGGATGGCGGCGCCCGAGATGTTGAACGCCATGGTTAGCTGCCCCCAGCCGTGACAGCCGTAACCCTGTCACCGCCGCGAATGAAGGTGCCGGAGACCGACACCACCGCCTCGCCCACGCGCAATCCGTCCTGGATTTCGGCAAGCGACCCGGTTCGTAGGCCGACCTGCACCCGGCGGGTCTCTACCAAGCCGTTCGATACCACCTGCACGACGGCGCCGTCCGGCTGGAACAGCACGGCCGACAGCGGGGCCAGCACGCCCTCTCGCCTTGCGACCTCGACGCCGGCGCGGGCGAAGCTGCCGATCACCAGCGGGCCGTCGCCGTCGATCGCCACCCGGACGCGCCCGAGGCGCGTGGTGCGGCTGACCTCGGGCGACACCAGGCGCACATGGCCGGTGCGCGGGCCGCTGGCGGTGTCGATGCGGGCGGGCTGGCCGAGGCGTAATTTGGCGAGCGAGGTCTCGGGCACGTCGGCCTCCAACTCGATCGCGCCGTCCTGGATGATGCGGAACAGCGGGTCGCCGGCGCCCATCACCACGGCGCCGAGGCGCGCGATGCGGCGGCTGACGACGCCGGCGACCGGGGCGCGCAACTCGGTGCGGGCGAGGCGGACCAGCAGCTCGCGACGCTGGGCATCGGCCAATGCGCGGTCGGCCTCGGCGGCGTGCAGCGCGTTGTTGGACAGGTCAACCCGGGCGGCAGCGGTCTGCGCAGCGGCCTGACGCTGCTCGAAAACCTCCCGCGCCGCATTGCCGTTGGACAGCAAAGCGCGGGTGCGGGCCAGGGCCAAATCGACTTGGGTGTTGTTGGCCTGGGCCTCGGCGATGCTGCTGCGGGCCTGCGCGACGGCGGCATCGGCTCGGGCGATCTGCGCCGCGTTCTGCGCGACGGTCGCGTCCAGCACGTCGCGGGACAGCCGGGCCAGCACCTGCCCGGCGGCGACGGTGTCGCCCTCCTCGGCCAGGATTTCCACCAATGCCAAGCCCTCGATCTGCGGGCTGACGAGCACCTCCTCGCGCGGGGCGAGGGTGCCGGTCAGCACGGCGGTCTCGGCGATCGGGCCAGTGGTGGCGGCCACGACGGTGACCGAGGGCGGCTTCGGCTCAGCGAGCGGCGGTGTCGCCGCCGAAGCAGGTAGAGTCACCGGCAGCGCCAGCAGCAGCGCCGCGAGCAGGGCGCGGATCATGCGGTGGCACCCTGCGGCCGCAGGAACCGGCGGAGCAGCAATTGCAGCACCGGGCGGAAGCGTGCGGCGGTGAGCGTCGGGTCCAGCGCCTGATGTACGGCCATGCCGTCGGCCATGGCCATGACCAGCTGGCACGCGGTCTCGACATCAAGTGTCGGATCGACGGTGCCGCGGGCCTGGCCGCGCCGGAGGGCGGCCACGACAGCGACGCGGGCCTCGCGGATGTTGCGGTCGAACATGGATCGTATATCTGGGTTGCGGATGGCTTCCGCCATGGTCTCGGCGCACAGGGCGGCGTTGGGCCCGGTCAGCATCTGCTCCAGCGCGTCGATGCCGATGCTGGCGAGGGCTTCGACGGGGTCGTCGGCCTCGGCCATGCGCTCGAAGAATGCGGCGTGCTGGGCGCGCTCGGCCTCGGCGATGGCGGCGATGATGGCGACCTTGCTGGGGAAGTAGCGATACAGCGCGCCGGGGCTCATGCCGGCCTCGACGCAAATTTCGTGCATGGAGGCGCCGTGGAAGCCGGAACGGGCGAAGCAGCTTACGGCGGCGTCGATGATGCGCTGGCGGGGCGGTACGAGCTGGGCGGCTTGGGACATGGATGCGCCTGAGTGAGAATGAACGTTCACTTGCGCCCACGCTACGGGATGTCAAGAGGCGGTTTTAACTTGCCGCTCTTGCTGGGAGATTGGAGTGATTGCGCTTTGGGCTTTAACCGACGTTCATCCGGTGATCGCCTTTGATGGCCGATATTCGCTTATGGCGACCGCATAGTGGGCAGGATCGGGGCTCCGAGGCGGACATGGCCACCAGCCGGGTGGCCGGCAGCGATGGTGGACAGCAGACATTAGCGGCAGGCAAGCCGAAGTTCTTATCGGACGCGGAGGAACCTTTGGCGGCCGGGGCGTGCGTCGCCCGCATCATCTGTCCGAAAACCAACCCTCTCCAGCAGCCGCCACGACGCCACGTTCTCCGGCTTGCACTCCGCGAAAATCCGACGCTTTGGATAGTTGTCCAGGAGGACCAAAATGACACCTGTCACTGCTTCGGACGCCAGTCCAAGCCCCTGCGACGCGCGCGGAAACCAGTAGCCGACCTCGATTTCGTCCGTGCGTTTCAGATGTGTGCCGACCGTGCCGAGCAGAGTTGAGCCTTTTCGCTTCCACACGCCCCAGAAGCAGTCGCGGCCATTATTATCGCCAATGATGAGTTTCTCAGCGTCGGCCAGCCTGAACGGCCGCTTAAGGAAATATATGGCACCAATGATGGTCGTCTCATCCGTCATGGCGCGGAATGCCTCGGCGTCGGACAGCTTGAGAGGCCTTAGGTGCAGCCGCTTGGTTTCGATATAAGGCAGGCTTGGGAGAGGTCGGTCCATGCTGTGCGGATGATGGCACGGCTCAGGTATTCAGCCGAGCTGTCAGGCGACGGGCCTGCATTGTCCGTATTGGGCTGAGTCCGGCCGCTCGATCCTATTCGGCAACAGCGACCGCTTTCGCGATCTGGGTCCGCGCCGCAGCACGCAAGATCAGCAGCCCCAATGCCGCCGAGGCCAGCGACCCTACAAACACCGCCAGCTTCACCTCATCCCCGCGTGACCCCTGCCGAAAGGCGAGGTCGCCGATGAATAGGCTCATAGTGAAGCCGATGCCGCATAGCACCGCGCCGCCATAAAGCTGCAGCCGCGTCACCCCCGCAGGAAGCCGGGCCAAGCCGAGGCGTGCAGCCAGCAGCACGGCGCCGTACACGCCGACCTGCTTGCCGATAAACAGGCCCAGCGCGGTGCCGATCGCCAGCCGGTCCCACATCACGCCCGGCGGCAGCGTGTCGAAGGCAAGGCCAGCGTTCGCCAGCCCGAACAGCGGCAAGATGCCGTAGGCGACCCAGAGACCGAGCTTCTGCTCCAGCCGCTCGGCCGGGGCCTGGGCCTCGCCCGGCTTGGCCCGCATCGGCACCACGAAGGCAAGCGCCACGCCGGCCAAGGTCGCATGCACGCCGGAGTCAAACACCAGCGCCCAAAGCGCGACGCCGCCGAGCAAATACGGCCATAAACGCCGCACCCCGGCGCGGTTCAGCCCGAGCAGTGCCAGCCATACCAGTATCGCCAAACCCAACTCCGAAACGTTGAGTCCCCTTCGTATAAAAGACGGCGATCACCACGATGGCGCCGAGGTCGTCGATGATCGCCAGCGCCGTCAGGAATACCTTTAGCGCCAGCGGCACCCGGCTGCCCAGCACGCTCAGCACCGCCAGCGCGAAGGCGATGTCGGTCGCCACCGGCACCGCCCAGCCACGCAAAGCCGTGCGATCCCCCCAGTTCAGCGCGACCACGATCAACGCCGGCACGATCATGCCGCCCAAAGCCGCCAGACCCGGCGCCGCAAGCCTCGCAGGGGATGCCAGCTCGCCCTGGGTGATCTCCCGCCGCAGCTCCAGCCCGACCAGCAGGAAGAACAGCGCCATCAGGCCGTCATTGATCCAGATATGCACCGGTCGCAACAGGGCGCCCAGGCCGAGCGGATACTGCAGCAGGGCGCGGTAGGCCGGCGCTGCCGCTGAGTTGGCCCAGCCCAGCGCCACCAAGGCGGAGACGATCAGCACCAGCCCCCCCGCGCTCTCCGACCGCAGGAAATTGGCCAAGGCCGCAAAGCTCCGCCGTGCAGCGTGAGGGATGGACTGATATTGCATCGTTATCCCTGTCGCGTGGGTAGGGTCAAGGCAACGTGGGCAGCGCAGTCACGTTGCCGTAGGCCGAAATTATGGTCCGATGATTTTTGTTATGCCGCATCCCTCTCTCACTCAATGGCAGGTCGATCAACGCTCCGGGAACCCCGACGCGGGTGCCTTTTGGGACCAGGCCATGCGGGCCGGCGCGTTTGACGTGGCCTGGGCGGTGAGCGACGCGGTGCTCGAGGCACGCGACCCGGCGACGCGCGATGACCCCACCCTGCCCTATCACCTGCGCTGGCTTTGGGATGGACGGGCGCTGGCGGGCCGCCAGGTGCTGGTCCGCTGCTACCACGGCCTCGGCGACACCCTGCAGTTCTGCCGGTATCTGCCGCTGCTCCGTCCCCATGTGGCCGGCTTGGCGCTGGAGGTGCAGCCGGAACTGTTTCCGTTGCTGCGCAGCCTCCCCGGTCCCGACCGGCTGATCCCGTTCCGCCCGGAAGCGCCGGCGCCAGCGTCCGAATGCGACATCGAGATCATGGAACTGGCCCACGCGCTGCGGCTGGTCCCAGACGGCGCGCCCTATCTCGTTGCCGAGCCGCTGCCGCGTCAACTCATTGCCGAGCCGTGGCCGCCTCCCAAGGACGATCTGCTGGTCGGGCTATGCTGGCAGGCCGGCGGCTGGGACCCTGGCCGGTCGGTGCCGCTGCCGGTGCTGGCGCCGCTTGGCCGGGTGCATGGCGTGCGGCTGATCAGCCTGCAGCGCGGGCCTGGGCTGCAGGAGCTCGGCAGCGCGGGTGCGCCGCCGGTGCTCGACACTGGGGACCGCAGCACCGACATCGTGGCCGTGGCCCGGCTGCTGGCGACCTTGGACTTGGTCGTGACCGTGGACACGATGATCGCGCACTTGGCCGGGGCGCTGGGTCGGCCGACCTGGCTGCTGCTGCAGGCGGAGGCGGACTGGCGCTGGATGTCCGGGCGGCACAGCCTTTGGTACGACTCCGCCCGGCTGTATCGTCAAACCCGCCCCGGCCAGTGGGCGGACCCGGTAACGCGAATGCAGAAGGAGCTTTTTGAATTGATCCGGCGACGCAATTCAGGGAACCCCGGGACACATCCGCGTTTGTAGGCCTACAAGGTTTGCCAGAGGACCAGTTCGCCATGCAAACGCCCAACGTCTTCCGCCGAACTCATTAGGGTCCGATCTTGCGGATCGTGATCCTCGGCCTGACCATCACATCGTCCTGGGGTAACGGGCATGCGACGACCTTCCGCGGCCTTGTGCGCGGCTTGACGCAGCGTGGCCATAGCGTTCTGTTCCTTGAACGCGATATGCCGTGGTACGCCGACAACCGAGACCTTCCCATTCCGCCCTACGGCGAAACGCAGCTTTACAACGGGTTGGACGAGCTGCAGCAGCGCTGGTCCGGCGCCATCGCAGCCGCAGACCTGGTCGTCGTTGGGTCGTATGTGCCTGACGGCGTCGCAGTCGGTGCGCTCGTGCAGCGTTTTGCGCTTGGGGTCACGGCGTTCTACGACATCGACACGCCGGTGACCTTGGCGGCGCTGGCCGACGATACCTGCAGCTATCTGACGCCGGAGCTGCTGCGCGGCTTTGAGCTCTATTTATCGTTCACCGGCGGGCCGACCCTGCAATACCTGGAACATACGCTGGGCGCCTCGATGGCCCGGGCGCTGTATTGCTCGGCTGATCCGGACGTGTACTGGCCCGATCCAGAAGCCCTGCCCTCCTGGGACCTTGGCTACCTCGGCACCTACAGTCCCGACCGTCAGCCGATGGTCGAGGCGCTGTTGTGCCGCACCGCGCAGGCTTGGAGTGCCGGCCGGTTCGTGGTGGCCGGGCCGCAGTATCCCAGCGAGATCGCCTGGCCCGGCAATGTCGAGCGCGTCGAGCATTTGGCTCCCGACCGGCACCGCGCCTTCTACGCCGCGCAGCGCTTTACCCTGAATGTCACGCGCGCCGACATGGTCCGCCGTGGTTACAGCCCCAGCGTGCGGCTGTTCGAGGCCGCGTGCTGCGGCGTGCCGATCATCAGCGACTGGTGGGCCGGGCTCGACGCATTCTTCCGGCCCGGCGAGGAAATCCTGCTCGCCGCCTCAACGGAGGAGGTCCTCGCGGCGATACGGACGCTGCCGGAGGGTCGGCGCCGGGCCATGGCCGCAGCCGCCCGGGCGCGCGTAATGGCGGCGCATACCGGCGCCCACCGGGCTGCCGAGCTTGAAGCCTATGCCAACGAGGCCGCGCAGGCCTGTGCCGGACAGCATCGAGTGCCAGGCCGGGTGCCCGCATGAGGTCCGGTGCTGGCATGAACCCGGGTGCTGGCTTGAAAATCGTGATCTTCGGCTTGTCGGTCAGCAGTTCCTGGGGCAACGGGCATGCGGCATTGTGGCGCGGCCTGATCGGCGCGTTGTTGGCGGCTGGGCACCGGGTGACGTTCTTTGAGCGCGATGTGACATACTACCGCGAACATCGCGATCTCTGGTCACTGCCGGATGGCGGCGAGCTGGTGCTGTATCCCGATTGGGCGACGGCCCTGCCGCAGATACGCCGCGCGTTGGCGGGGGCGGATGTCGGCATGGTCACGTCATACTGTCCGGATGCGCTGGCGGCGACACGGCTGCTGCAGGACAGCACGGCGGCGCTTCGTTGCTTCTACGACTTGGATACCCCGGTGACCCTGGCGCGGCTCGACGCCGGCGAGGCCGTGGACTACATCGGGCCGGACGGCCTGGCCGGGTTCGACCTCGTGCTCAGCTATACCGGCGGCGACGCGCTGGAGGCGATGCGCACCCGGCTCGGCGCTCGCCGGGTGGTGCCGATCTACGGCTCGGTTGATCCGGCGCTGCACCGGCCGGCGGCGCCTCGGCCAGAGTATGACGCGCTGCTGTCTTATCTCGGCACCTACGCCGCCGACCGGCAGGCGGCGCTCGAACAGCTTTTTGTCGCGCCGGCCCGGGCATTGCCAGGCGAACGTTTCGTGATCGGCGGTGCGCAGTATCCGGACGGCTTTCCGTGGACGCCAAACACCTTCTTCGTCCGCCACTTGCCGCCGCCGCTGCACCCAGCGTTCTATTGCTCGTCCCGCGTCACTCTAAACGTCACAAGGGAGGCGATGGCGCGCGCCGGCTGGTGCCCATCCGGCCGGCTGTTCGAGGCCGCCGCCTGCGGCGTGCCGATCCTGACCGATGATTGGGCCGGGCTGGACAGCTTCTTTGAACCCGGCCGCGAGATCCTGGTGGCGCGCTCGACCGACGAAGCGCTAGCGGCGCTGCGCACGCCGTCCGGCGAACTCTCCGCCATCGCGCGCCGGGCCCGCGAACGCACGCTTTCAGAGCACAGCGCCGTCCGCCGCGCCGCCGAGATGGTGACGGCGTTCGAGACGGTGTCCTCGCAGGAGCGCGTCTGATGTGGGGCATCATCCCGGCCGCTGGGAACGGCACGCGCATGCAGCCTTTGGCGTTCAGCAAGGAGCTGCTGCCGGTCGGCTCGCGCCTGGACGCCAGCGGCATCGAGCGGCCGCGCGCCGTCAGCGAGTACCTGATTGAGCGCATGGTGCGTGGCGGCGCCGACAAGATCTGCTTCGTGATCTCGCCGTGGAAGAGCGACATCCTGCAATACTACGGCGGGTCCGTCGGCGACGTCGATATTGCCTATGTCTGCCAGGCCGGTGCGGTCGGGCTGTGCGACGCCATCTTCCGCGCCCTGCCGCTCATCCCCGAGAGCGAGCCGGTCATCGTCGGCCTGCCGGACACCATTTGGTTCCCGGCCAACGCGCTGTATGGCCTGCCGGATGACCGCCTGTCGTTCCTGCTGTTCCCGGTCGAGAAGCCGGAACTGTTCGACGCGGTGGACCTCGACGCCGAAGGCCGTGTGCGGGCAATCCAGGTGAAGTCGCCCGCCGCCCGGTCCAACTGGATCTGGGGCGCCTTCAAGATGCCGGGCGCCACCCTGCACGCGCTGCACCGGCTTTGGCTCCGGCGGGAGCGCGTGGACGAGTACATCGGCACGCTGGTCAACGCCTGGCTCGCCGAGGGCAACGCGGCCTGGGGCGTGCGGGCTGGTTCCAGCTACGTCGATGTCGGCACGCTCAACGGCTACCGCGAGGCGATGCGCCTGCTGGGCGGCGAGGCAGCCGTACCGGCCCCATCGCACGCCGCCGCGGGCAAGCGCACCGGATCGGCAACGTTCGAAGGGAACACGGTTTGACCATACAGGAATGGACCACCGACCGCATCCGCGAACGTGTGCAGGCGCTGGGGCCGTGGTTCCACAACATGGACCTGCACGGCGTCCAAACCGCCCCGGAACATTTCCTGGGCGACTATCCCACGGTGAAGTGGCAGCGTTTCCAAGACAGCCTGCCGCCAGACCTCACGGGCAAGACGGTGCTCGACATCGGCTGCAACGCCGGTTTTTACTCGATGGAAATGAAACGCCGCGGCGCCGCCCGGGTGCTCGGCATCGACTTCGACGAGGACTACCTGGCGCAGGCCCGTTTCGCTGCAAAAATCCAGGAACTGGACATCGAATTCCGCCAGATGTCCGTATATGACGTCGGCCAGTTGGGCGAACGGTTCGACGTCGTGTTCTTCATCGGCGTGTTCTACCACCTGCGCCATCCGCTGCTGGCGCTCGACCTGATCCGCGAGCATGTGGCGGGCGACCTGCTGGTGTTCCAGTCGCTGCAGCGCGGGTCCAATGCGGTCCTGCCCTTGGCGGCTGACTACGAGTTCTGGGACACCGAGGTTTTCGATGATCCCGGCTATCCGAAGCTGCATTTTATCGAGCACAGCTACTCGCACGACAACACCAATTGGTGGGCGCCAAATGCTGCGTGCTCGGCCGCGATGCTGCGTGCCGCCGGGTTCAGCATCGAGGACAACCCGGAAGATGAGGTTTTCATCTGTCGCTGCGCGGCACAGCCGGACGCGCGTTACGGCGCCGTCTATCCCGCGAAAAATGCAGCGAGTTCAGATTTACGAACTGTGCGGGCTCCGCAGCCAGCCCGCAGGGAGGAGGATGGGCATGATTGAGGCTGCGATGATCTGGAACGAGCCGAACAACAAGTCGCATTGGGATTTTGAGAATGATCCAGGCTGGGCGGTGTTCGCCCGCATGGCCAAGCTGGCCGGCCAGGCCATCGCCGCCGAGGCGCCCGGCCTGCCCCGCGTGCTGGGCGGCATCAGCCCGATCGACCCCGACTTCATCCGCGTGCTGCAGGGCCATGACGCGTTTGCGGACCTTGACGCGGTCGCGGTGCACGGCTTCCCGCTCGACTGGAATCACTGGATGCTGGACGACTGGCCGGCGAAGCTCGACAGCATCCGCGCGGTGACGGATCTGCCGCTTTGGGTCAGCGAGGTCGGCATCTCGACCTTCGGCGCTGAGGAGGTTCAGGAATGGGGTTTGCGCCGCACGGCAGAACTGCTGCTGGGTCTTGGCCCGAAACGTCCGGAGCGCATCCACTGGTATAGCCTGTATGACCTGCCCGCGGCCTGGCCCGCCACCACCCGGCACCGCGAGGCCGAGGGCAGCAGCTACTACCGGCACTTCCACATGGGCCTGCTGGACGAGCACGGGCGGCCGAAACGCGCGGCCAAGATCTTCCACGAGTTCACCCCCGAGATCGGCCTGTGCCAGTGGTTCCACTTCGAGGATCACCGGCTGGAGGACGCGGTGCGCCACATGCGCGACATGGGCGTTAGGACCCTCCGCACCGGACTGAGCTGGGCCGATTGGTACCGGCCTGGCGCGGAGGCCTGGTTCGACCGGCAAATGCGCGCATTGGAGGATTTTGACGTCACCGCGACCTTCTGCTTCACGCCGGAGCACAAGGGTCAATGGCCGCACCACACCGCCGTACCCAGCCATCCCGAAGAATTCGCCGAGTTCTGTGGCACGATGATCCGCCGCTATGCGCCGGGCCCTATGGCGTGCAGCCATCCGCACGATCTGCGGAGCAGTGCTCCCGATAAGCCTGATGCCCGGCCAATGCACGCCGCGGTCGGCTAACTGCATGGAGGCCGTGCTGCGCGGCCTCGCGTTGCGCCAGCCGGTGGGTCCCCGGGTGGCGCTGGTCGTCGCGCATCCGGACGACGAGACGATCGCAGCCGGGGCCAGCCTGCATCTGCTGCCGGGGCTGTTGCTGGTGCACGTGACCGACGGTGCGCCGCGCGCCATTGCGGATGCGGCCGCCTGCGGTTTTGACAACCCTCTCGCCTACGCCGCTGCCCGGCGGTCCGAACTGCTGGCAGCGCTGCGGGTCGCGGACGTGTCTCCGGAGCTGGTTGAGCTTAGCGTGCCGGACCAGGACGCCAGCCTCGACATGCCCGGGCTCGGGCGCACCCTGGCCCGCCTGTTCGACGCGCATGGCACCGAGGCGGTGATCACCCATGCTTATGAAGGCGGTCACCCCGACCATGACGCCACCGCATTCGCCGTGCACGCCGCGGCTGGTGACCGTCCGGTGCTGGAGTTCGCTGGATACCACGCGGACCCGGATGGCAGACTACTGACCGGCCGCTTCCTGCCGGGACCGGACGCCACGGTTGTCATGCTCACGGATGCCGAGCAGTCGCGAAAACAGGCGATGTTCGACTGCTTCCGCACGCAGGCCAGGATGCTCGCCGCGTTCGGCACCACCGACGAGAGGTTTCGCCCAGCCCCGCACTATGACTTCACCCAGCCGCCGTTGCCGGGTCGGCTGAATTACGAGCACTGGGGCTGGAGCATGACCGGCGCACGCTGGCGTCAACTGGCGCAAGCAGCCCTGTGCCGCGCCTGACGGTCCTCAGCATCGCCTATCCGTTGGCGCCGGTCGGCATCGACTCGGTGGGCGGCTCCGAGCAGGTGCTGAGCAGCCTTGACCGGGCCCTGGTCGCAGCGGGCCACCGCAGCATCGTGATCGCCAGCGCGGGATCGCAGGTGGCCGGCGAGCTATGGGCTTTTCCGCCGCTGCCGTCGGACGGCCCGATCACCGATGCCGTGCACGACGCACGGCGCGACGCGATCCGCGCCATCACCGCCGAGGTGCTGCGGCGGGAAAACATCGACGTCATCCACATGCATGGCCTCGATTTCCACGCCTACCTGCCGCCGCCCGGCCCCCCACTCCTGGCCACCCTGCACCTGCCGCCCGATTGGTATCCGCCTAAGGCCCTGGAGCCAGAGCGCCGGGACACCTGGATCAACTGCGTGTCCGAAAGCCAGATGCGCGGCGTGCCGCCCAACCCGCGTATGCTGCCGCCGATCCCGAACGGCGTGCCAGTGGCACTGCTCGGGGCGGCATCGGTCCGCAAGTGCGACTTTGCGCTGACCCTGGCCCGGGTGTGCCCCGAGAAAGGGCTGCATTTGGCCCTCGACGCGGCCCGGGCGGCCAAGGTGCCAATGCTGCTCGGCGGCGAGATATTCCCGTACCTGTCCCACCAGGCCTATTTCCAGGCTGAGGTCCTCCCCCGCCTCAACCGCCAGCGCCGCTATCTCGGACCCGTCGGCTTTAACCGGAAGCGCCGCCTGCTGGCCGCCGCACGGTGCCTGCTGGTGCCGAGCCTGGTCGCCGAAACCAGCTCGCTGGTCGCCATGGAGGCGGCGAGCTGCGGCACCCCCGTCATCGCCTTTCGCAGCGGTGCGCTGCCAGAGGTGGTGGAGGACGGCCGCACCGGCTTCCTGGTGGACGACGTCGCCGGCATGGCCGAGGCCATCCGCCGCGTGGACCTGATTGATCCCGCCGTCTGCCGCGAGACGGCGCAGCGCCGTTTTTCGATCGAGCGCATGACCGCCGCCTACATCGACCGCTACCGAATGCTGGCGAGCGTCGCTGCCACAGCATGACCGGGATCACTGTCCTGGAAACCGACGCCGCACTCCTGGCGCTGGCGCCGGAGTGGGAGGCGCTCTGGCAGCGGGTGCCGGACGCGTCGCCCTTCTCGGCGCCAGCGTGGCTGCTGCCGTGGTGGCGGCATTTCGGCACCCGGTCGCCGAGGGTGGCGATCCAGCGGACTGCCGGGCGGCTGGTGGGGGTTCTGCCGCTGTATCGCCTGGATGAACACGGGATCCGCAAGCTGCTGCCGATCGGCGCCGGCACCACCGACCATTTGGATGCTCTGCTGGAACCGAGTGTGGCGGTAGGGCCCTTGCTGCAGGCGGCTTTGGACCATGCGCGCAGGGACGAAGTTGATGCGTGCGACCTGATCGAGGTGCCGCCGTGCTCATCGCTGCACGGGATCGCGCCGGTGGGCTGGCGGGTTCATTGGGCGGCGGGTCAGCCCTGCCCGGTGCTGACGCTGCCGAAGACCGTCGCTGGGCTGGCGGAGATCGTGCCGGGCAACACGCTGCGGAAACTCCGGATGAACCGCAACCGCGCGGACCGCGCCGGGGGCTTCACGATTGAGACTGCCGGCCCTGCGACCGTGCAAGCCCTGCTATCCGAGCTGGTTCGCCTGCACCAGGAGCGCTGGACCGTGCAGGGCGAGCCTGGCGCGTTCGCTGACCCGGCTGTCGTCGCCTTCCACCGCGACGCCGCACCCGCACTGCTGCAGGCCGGCGCACTTCGGCTCCAGACGCTGCACATCGGCGGCGTCGTGGCAGCCGCCTGCTACACGCTGCTGGCCGGGCGGGGCCGCATCCTGTTTTATCTGAGCGGCTTCGACGCCGCCCATGCTTTCGTCAGCCCCGGCACCTTGCTGCTCGCCAGCATGATCGAGCAGGCGATCACCGAGGGCCGGCAGGAGGCGAATTTCCTACGTGGCAGAGAGGCCTATAAATATGCCTGGGGCGGCGTCGACCGGTGCAACATGGCCTGCCGTCTGACGCCGGCGGTATAGGCGCTGTCCTGCATGACAGCGCGCGACCCATGGCGATTCCACGCCATAAACTCAAGACGGACGCTGCATCCGCAGTGAACAGAGCAGGACATCAACTATCATGGCGGTTTCCGAAACCATTATACGGCCCGTCCCGGGCGTCGCCGAACAGCGCGCCACGCGCGTCGCCTTTTTTATCACGGGCTTTGGGAACTCCGCTTGGGCAGCGCTGGTGCCGTTCGCCAAGGCCGGGGCGGACATCAGCGATGGGGCGCTCGGGCTGCTTCTGCTATGCCTGGGCATCGGCTCGATCGTCACGATGCCGGCGGCCGGAGCCTTTACGGCAAAGTTCGGCTGCCGCCGTGTCATAATCGTCGCAGCCCTCGTCATCGCCGCGACCCTGCCGTTCCTCGCGACTTTTTCGGCTCTTCCGCTACTCGTGGTGACGCTGATGCTGTTTGGCGCAGGCATCGGCGCCA
The DNA here is from genome assembly GCA_963850595.1 of uncultured Alphaproteobacteria bacterium. Classification (GTDB taxonomy): domain Bacteria; phylum Pseudomonadota; class Alphaproteobacteria; order Acetobacterales; family Acetobacteraceae; genus CAHJXG01. The sequence continues at coordinate 2,166,314 of CAWKLS010000002.1, forward strand.
TCGACGTCGCGATGAACATCCAGGCCATCATCGTGGAGCGGGCCAGCGGGCGCTCGATGATGTCGGGCTTCCATGGCCTGTTCAGCCTCGGGGGCATCGCCGGCGCGGGTGGCATGGCGGCGCTGTTGAGCGCCGGCGCACCACCCATGCTGGCGGCCTTATGCGTGTCGGCCGGCATCCTCGCGGCACTCGCGATCGCCGCCGCGCATCTCCTGCCCTATGGTGCCAGAAATGACGGCCCGGCATTCGCACTCCCGCATGGCATCGTGCTGTTCATCGGCGCGCTGTGCTTCGTGCTGTTCCTGGCCGAGGGCGCGGTCCTCGATTGGAGCGCGGTCTTCCTGACCTCCATCAGGCACATGGCGACCTCGTATGCCGGCCTTGGCTATGCCGCGTTCGCCACGACGATGACGATCGGCCGGCTCGCAGGCGACCGCATCGTGGACCGGCTGGGTCAAAACCGGGTGGTCCTGATCGGCGGCTTGTGCGCAGCACTTGGCTTTATCGTCGCGACCGCGGTGCCGTCATGGCAGGTGGCGCTGTTCGGCTACGCGCTGGTCGGGATCGGCTGCGCGAACATCGTCCCGGTGCTGTTCAGCGCCGTCGGACGGCAGAGCGTCATGCCCGAGAACGTTGCGGTCCCCGCCATCGCCACGCTCGGCTATGCCGGCATTCTCGCCGGGCCCGCAGGCATCGGCTTCATCGCCCACCTGACCAGCCTTCCAACAGCCTTCCTCGTCCTGGCAGCAATGCTCCTCGCAGTGGCCCTGAGCAGCCGGATGCTGTGACGCCAATCAGAATAGTAGGTTCACGCCGTCCACCCGCACGCTGCCATCGTCGAGCACCCGCAGCACACTGCGGGAGGCCGGCGCGAGTTCGACGCGGTGCAGCAGGTCGAGCGGCGCACCAAGGCTGTGCATCAGCAACGCCTTCAGCAGGTCCTGGTGGCTGACCAATACGACCTCGCACTCCGGATAGACCTGCCGCAAATGTGTGAGGCTGTGCATCCCGCGCGCCAGTGCGTCCAGCATCGTCTCACCGCCGGGTGTCGGCTCGGTACCGCGGAATTGGTTCCAAGCTTGCCACGCCAGCGAACCCTGCAAGGCGTCAAAACTCATCCCGGTCCACTCGCCGAAGTCGATTTCGTCCAGCCCCGCGTCCGTCGTGACAGCGAGCCCAAGCGCCGCAGCGATCGGCCCCGCGGTCTGCTGCGCACGCTCCAGTGGACCGGAAACCACGGCCGCGACCGGACGCGTCGAAAAATGCTCCGCCAGTCGCAGCGCCTGCGCCCGGCCATCCTCGTTCAGCGGCACACCGGGCATCCGCCCCGTCAAAACCCGGCCCAGCAGCCCGTGCGCAGCATGGCGGACGAGGTAGAAGGTGATCGCCAAAATTAGGTTGCCGCCTCCAAATTCACAAATGCGTCGTCCAGCCGGCTGTCCCACAGCCGTACCCCGCCGGTGATGCCGGCGTCGTTCGACACGATGTGCACGTCGTCCGGCAGCTTGAAAGTGATGTCTTGCGCGTCGCCGCCACCAATATACAGCATGTCGAAGTTTACCACCGCCCGAAGCTGCGCCAGCATCCGCTCCACCCGGCGCTCCCAGCGCTTGCGGCCCACCTTGCGCAGCGCTTCGACGCCCAGATACTCATCATAGGTTTTGTCCTTGCGCACGATGTGCTGGCTCATCTCCAGCTGCGGGGTGAGCCGCCCATCGTAATACAGCGCGAAGCCGAAACCGGTGCCGAGGGTGATCACGCATTCCAGCCCATGGCCGGAAATCACCCCTAGGCCCTGCACTGTCGCGTCGTTCAGCATCCGCACCGGCTTGCCAAGCTGTTTGTGCAGGGTGCCGGCGAGGTCGAAGCCCGCCCAGTCCTTGGTGCCGAGGTTCGGCGCCGTCCGCACGATGCCGCGCTTGATCAAGCCCGGAAATCCGACCGAGACCCTGTCGAACGACCCAAGCCGTGCAATCAGCTCGATCAGCGCCGGCAAAACCAATTTCGGCGGCGACGGGTGCATCGTCGGCACCTTGACCCGCTCTCCGACAATGGCGCCGTCGCGGTCCAGCAGGCCCGCCTTAAGATTGCTGCCGCCAATGTCGATCGCCAGCGTCACCGGGCCAGACGGTGGCTTGGCTGGCTCTGCCTTGGCCGGCGCTGCCGGGTGCTCTGTCTCGGTGTCGGCCATCACAGCTCCAGAATCCTCGGGCCAGCCTGCGTGCCGGCGATAACGCGTGTCGCCATACCGATGAACAGCCCGGTCTCGACCACGCCGACAATGCATTTGAGGCGAGCGTGCAACGCGGCCGGGTCGGCGATGACGGCGAAGGCGCAGTCCGCGATCAGGTTGCCGCCATCGGTGCGATACGGCGCGCCGTCCGCCCCCTGACGCACCAATACATCCGCCCCGGCGTCATGCAGATGCGCCAGCGTCGCCTGCCAGCCAAACCCCACGATTTCCACCGGCAGGCGCACACCGCCAAGCGCCGGCACCAGCTTGCTTTCGTCCACAATGACCGTCATGCGGCGGCTGGCGGCGGCGACGATCTTCTCGCGCAGCAACGCGCCGCCCAGGCCTTTGATCAGGTCGAGCGTGCCGGTGTGCACCTCGTCCGCGCCGTCGATCGTGAGGTCGATGCTGGTGTGCTCGGCAAAGCTCGCCAACGGAATGCCCAGCGATTGCGCCTGCTCCGCCGTGCGCTCCGACGTGGGGAGGCCGACAATGCGCAACCCGGCCCGGACTCGGGCGCCAAGGATCGCAACGGCTAGCGCCGCCGTGGACCCGGTGCCGAGGCCCAGCACCATACCGTCTTGCACCTCCGCCACCGCCGCCTCGGCCGCCTGCTGCTTTAGCGCGGTCTGGTCCAACAGCTCGGGCATCATTCGGCTTTCGGGAGCTGCGCCATGATCGCCTGCACGATTTCGGACGGACGCGGCGCCACCGAGACGGTGATGGGATGCTCGTCGGGCATGGGTTCCTCCAGCGCCGCGAACTGGCTGTCAACCAGGGTCGCCGGCATGTAGTGGTTCAGCCGGGCGGCTTGCCGTTTGGCGATCAGCCGCTTGTCGCCTTGCAGATAGATCAGCCGCACATCTGGCCGGCCGGCCAGCAAGATGTCCCGGTAAACGCGCCGGAGGGCTGAGCACACCACCACCCCGTGCCGCCCGGTCGCGCGGGTCGCGTCGATCCAGGCCGCTATGGCGTGCAGCCAGGGCCAGCGGTCCTCATCGGTCAGCGGCGTACCGCCATGCATCTTGGCGACGTTCTCCGGCGGATGGAAATCGTCGCCGTCTTCATACTCCCAGCCGAGCCGCCCGGCGAGCAGTGCCGCGATCGTCGTCTTGCCGGAGCCGGAGACGCCCATGACGACGAGGACAGCGGGCAATGTCGCGTTCATGCCGATGACGATACCGCCAACCTCTTGCCAATTCTAGGCTGCTGCCTGGTCGGCGAACCAGTACAGCTCGCCCGTAGGATGGTAGTGTGAGGCCGGCAAATCAGGGGCGCCCGCCCGCACTCGCGCCAGCACGTCCCGCTTGTCCGCGCCGGCCACCAGGAAGGCGGCGTCACGGCAGCTCTCCAGCGCCGGGTAGGTGAGGGTGATCCGCGTCGGCTCGCCGGCGGGCGTCACCGCGGCGGCCCAGGCGGTGCGTTCATTCAGCACCGGCGTATCCGGAAACAGCGACGCCGTATGGCCATTGGTGCCAAGCCCCATCAGCACGACGTCGAACAGCGGCCGGGCGGGGTCGAGGACCCGGCCGCCGTAATAGGCCTGCAGCATTGCCTGGTAGCGTGCGGCGGCCTCTTCGGGGGTCACGTCCTCGGTCGGGATCGGATGGATGCTGCCGGGCGGCGCGCCGGCTTTCCGAAGCATCGCGTCCATGGTCATGCGATAGTTGCTGCGCTCATCGGAATGCGGCACGAAGCGCTCATCGCCCCAGAACCAATGCGTCCGGTCCCAAGGCACGCGCTGCACGAAGGGGGGGTCTGCCAGCAACTGATACAGCAGTTTCGGCGTCGATCCGCCCGACAGCGCGACAGCGACCGGCCCAGGGCGCGCCTGCAGGATGTCCGTCAGCCACCCAGCGGCGTGCGCGGCGAGCGCTGGGGCATCGGCCAGCACTTGAACGTCGGTCAGCACTGGGTGCATCAGCGGCCTCTCGGGAGGATGAATTGGTCCACCGCCTGGGCCCAGCCGTCGGCGTCGTTGGACCCGGTCACCGCGCCGGCGCGCGCCTGCACCTCCGGCGACCCGTTGCCCATTGCGACCGCGAACCCAGCCACGTCGAACATCGGCAAGTCGTTCGCCATGTCCCCCAGCACCGCCACATCAGCCAGATCGACGCCCACACGCGCCGCAAGCATGCGGACGGCGTTGCCCTTGTTGGCGTCGCGGTGCGTCACGTCGAGGTAGTAGGTCTGCGACAGCTTGGCATTGGCCGTGTCGCCCAGCATGCCCTGCAGTTCATGCTCCAGCTCGGCCAGCAGCCGGGCGTCATCGGTCACGCCCACCACCTTGCCGGCCTGGCCGATATAGGGATCGAAGGTCTCGACGATGCGCTCGTTGAACCGCACGGTGCGGCGCTCGTGATCCACATGCGGGCCGTCCGGGTCTTGCGCCAGCCACTCCTCGGCGGTGAACAGCCACGCGCTGACGTGGCTATGCGCAAACAGCTCCAATGCGGTCCGCGCGGCGTCCGGCGGCACGGTATGCTGCTCCACCACGGTCCCGTCCGGCTGCATGATCGTGCCGCCGTTGAACCCAGCGAGCAAGCCGGCCAATCCCAGCTCTTGAGCGATCCATAACATACCGCGCGGCGGCCGGGCGCTGACGATGGCGAGCGGGATGCCCGCCGCATGCAGCCGCGCCGCCGCGGCTACGGTGCTGGGGGCGAGCGACTTGTCGGTTTTCACCAGGGTGCCGTCCACGTCGGAAATCACGAGACGCACGCGCCGGGTAGCGGATTGGGGGCTCATGCGCTCAGCACCTGCCAATGGCGGCCGTCGCGTTCCAGCAGCGCGTCTGCCGCCGCCGGGCCGCTGGTGCCGGCGGCATAGGGCTGGAAGGCGCTGTGCCCGGCCTCGATCTCGTCCAGCATCGGCTGCACGACCGCCCAGCCGGCCTCCACGTTGTCGGCACGCTGGAAGAACGTCGCGTCGCCGATCATCACATCATAAAGCAGCGTCTCGTAACCCGTATTTGACGGCGTATTGAAGTAGTCGGCGTAGCGGAAGTCCATCGCCACACGCCCAAGCTGCAGCGTCGGGCCCGGCACCTTGGCGCTGAAATTCAGCGTGATGCCCTCGCTCGGCTGCACGTGGATGACCATGGTGTTGGGGGTCAGCGCCTCGACGGGAGTGCTGCGAAACATCGCATGCGGCGCCTGTTTGAAGTGCACCACGATCTCGGTCCGCCGCAGCGCCATGCGCTTGCCGGTCCGCACGTAGAACGGCACGCCGGCCCAGCGGAAATTGTCGATATTGAGCCGCATGGCGACGTAGGTCTCGGTCGTGCTGTCCGCCGCCACGTCCGGCTCCTGGCGGTAGCCTGGCACGTCCTTGTCGCCCAAGTGTCCCGGACCATACTGCCCACGCACCAGATCCCGCGCCACCCGGCCAGTATCGAGCGGCTTCACTGCCTGCAGCACCTTGGCCTTTTCTGCCCGCACCGCGTCGGCGTCGAAGCTGTTCGGCGGCTCCATCGCCGTCATCGCCAGCAGCTGGAACATGTGGTTCGGCACCATGTCGCGCAACGCCCCGGTCGGCTCGTAGAACTTCGCCCGCCGCTCGACGCCCACCGTCTCGGCGGCGGTGATCTGCACGTGGTCGATGTAGTTGCGGTTCCACAGCGGCTCGAAGATGCCGTTGCTGAAGCGCAGCGCCATGAGGTTCTGCACCGTCTCCTTGCCCAGGAAATGGTCGATGCGGAACACCTGGCTCTCGTCCATCTTTTCCAGGATCAGCGCGTTCAGCGCCCGGGCGCTGGCGAGGTCGTGGCCGAACGGCTTCTCAACCACCACGCGTCGAAACGCGTTATCCGCTTCGGTCATCAGCCCGCTATCGGCCAGATGGGTCAGCACGGGGGCGAAAAACCGGGCGGCGACGGCCAAATAGAAGACGCAATTGCCGCTGATCCGCTGTTTCAGGGCGTCATAGGTGGCGGCGTCCTCGAAATCTCCGGCCTGGTAGAACAGCCGGTCGCGCACCCAGTCCCAGGCGTCGGCGTTCAGCCCGTCCAGCGCCGACTCGCCGCCCTTATCCGACGCAAAGCCTTGGATCGTCTCGGTCAGGTCGGCGCGGTAGCCATCGTCGTCGCGCTCGACGCGGTCCACGCCGACAACGGTGAAGCCCTCCTGCAGCAGCCCAGCCTGCTGCATATTGTACAAGGACGGCATCAGCAGCCGCTTCGTCAGGTCCCCAGCCGCGCCGAAGATCACCAGGGTGCAAGGCGGCGCCGGGTCGGCTTTCGCGAGGCCCTCGGGACCGCCAAGGGCGGCAGCGACGTCCATCGCTCAGGCTTCCCGCTCGTGTTCCTGCACCTTGACCGCCGGCGGCTTCTCCACCGGCTGGGCGATGACGCCCGGAGTTGTCGGCTCGACGTGGCCGCCGAACCCGGCGCGCATCGCCGACAGCAGCTTGTTGGCGAAGCTGTGATGCCGCCGGCTCTCGAAGCGCGCGAACAGGCTGGCGGTGATCACCGGCGCCGGCACAGACTGCTCGACCGCCGCCTCGATCGTCCAGCGCCCTTCGCCGCTGTCGGCCACCTCGCCTTGATACTCGGACAGGTCGCCGTTCTTCGTCAGCGCGATGGACGTGAGATCCAGCAGCCACGAGCTGATGACGCTGCCGCGGCGCCAGGTCTCCGCGACCTCGGCGACGTTGATGGTGAAGCGCTCGCTTTCGGGCAGCTCGTCCGAGTCCTTTGTTCGAAGGATGTCGAAGCCCTCGGCGTAGGCCTGCATCATTCCATATTCGATGCCGTTATGCACCATCTTGACGAAGTGCCCGGCGCCGGCTGGGCCTGCGTGAATATAGCCCTGCTCCGAGCGCGGATCGTGCCCCTCCCGCTCCGGGGTGCGCTCGATCGTGCCGATGCCGGGAGCCAAGGTCGCAAAGATCGGGTCGAGCCGCTCGACCGCCGCCTTCTCGCCGCCGATCATCATGCAATAGCCGCGTTCGATCCCCCAAATGCCGCCCGACGTGCCGACATCGACATAGGTGATGCCCTTGGCGCTCAGCTCCCTCGCGCGGCGGATATCGTCTTTATAATAGGTGTTGCCGCCGTCGATGATGGTGTCGCCGCTCTCCAGCAGTTCCGCCAGGTCCGCCACCGTCGCCTCGGTGATCTTGCCCGCCGGCAGCATCACCCAGATGGCGCGCGGCGGCGTGAGCTTCGCCACCATGTCCTTAAGGCCGCTGGACGGCGCCGCACCCTTATCCGCGAGGCCGTGCACCGCGGCCTCGTTCCGGTCATACACCACGGTGCGGTGCCCGGCCCGCATCAGGCGCTGGCTGATGTTGCCGCCCATCCGGCCGAGGCCGATGATTCCAAGTTCCATGGCTTCGCTCCCTTACAGCGCCGCGTCAACGGCACGCGCCAGCCGCGCCAGCCCGGCGTCCACATCCGCACCCAAATGCACCCGCAGCGCCCGCCGGCCCCGTTCCGCCAGCACGTCGAAGTCGCCGCGCGCCTGCGCCGCCTTCACCGTGCCGAAGCTGAACTTTTCCCCGGGGACGGCCAAATCCTTCGCATCGTCCGCGGTGATCTGCAGCACCACGCCGCTGTTGGGTCCGCCCTTATAGGCTTGGCCAGTCGAGTGCAGGAACCGCGGCCCGAAGCCCACGCAGGTCGCCACGTGCTTCGCGTCGCGGATGCGGGTACGCAGCTTACGCAACGCCTCGATATGCGCCGGATTGCGGTCGATATAAGCCAGCAGCGCCACGTAGTCGCCCGGTCCTGCCCGGCCCAGATGCGCCTTGATCACGGCGTCCAGGCCCTCCTGACGCAGCGCGTCCTGGTCACGTGGGTCGGTGAACAGCTTGATCCCGTCCGAGATCAGGAACGGCGCCTCATCCGGCAGCTTGCCAGTGGCGGCATAGGCGTCCGTCAGCTTCTTCGTCTCGATCTTGCTCGCCTCGACGTCCGGCTGATCGAAGGCGTTGATGCCGATGATCGCGCCGGCGACCGCGGTGGCGAACTCCCACAGGAAAAACTGCTGCGCCACCTGTATCGTGCTGGACAGCGACAGGCGCACGACCGGATGACCGGCCTGCTCCAGCGCCGCCACCGCCGCGTCCTGCGCTGCGTCGGGTGCGGTCGTCAGGCGCAGATATGCAAATACCCGGTCCTGCCCGTAGACGGCTGGCGCGCCCAACGGTTCGTCGTCCACCGGCACGATGCCGTGACCCTGCTTGCCAGTGCTCTCGGCCAGAAGCTGCTCCAGCCAGGCGCCCATGTCGGCGATGCCGGGGCTGGCGATGATCGTCACCTTGTCCCGCCCGGCCTTGGCGGCGGTGCCCAGGATGGCGCCGAGCTTCACCCCGGGGTTCTCGTCGGGCGGCGTTCCGGCGTCGCAGGTCCGCACCATCAGCGCGGCCGAATGCAGGAAGGCCTTGAGGTCCAGCCCCATCGCGGCAGCCGGGACCATGCCGAAGTTGGACAGCACGGAGTAGCGGCCGCCGATCGTTGGATCGCCCATGAACACCTGCCGGAAGCCGTCGGCCTCCGCCACGTGCTGCATCTTCGACCCAGGATCGGTGACAGCCACAAAGTGCCGGTCAGCCTTATCGCCGACAGCCTGTTTCATGGCGTCCCAGAAATACGCCTTGAAGATGTTCGGCTCCAGCGTGCCGCCAGACTTGCTGCTGACGATGCACAACGTCTTGGTCAGGTCCACACGGGCGTGCAAGGCGGCGATCTGCGCCGGGTCGGTGCTGTCGAGGATCAGCAACTCGGGAAAGCCGGCCTGCTTGCCAAAGGTTTCAGCGAGCACTTCCGGTCCTAGGCTTGATCCGCCCATGCCCAACAAAAGGATGTGCTGGAAACCCTCAGCCTTGATCTCGTCCTGGAATGCCTGCAGCGCCGGCAGGTCAGCGCTCCGATCGTCGACGACGCGCAGCCAGCCGAGCCACTTCGCCTCGTCCGCCCCGCTCCATAGGCTCGCGTCGTGCGCCCAGAGGTCCCGCACCTTGCCGTGCTTGCGCCAATCCTCCAACGCCGCCTTCACATCGCTCGCCAGCGGTTCCGGCAGGGCCGCCTGCATGCCACACAGCTTGTCGCCCAGCATCGCAGTGCGCTTCGCCGACACCGAGCCCAATAGCTTGTCAGCCGCCGCGGCAAACAGCTCAACACCGTCGGCGACCAGCTTCTTAGTGACCTCATCGAGCCCGAGCTTGTGCTCCTCTGCCGCAGCCATGACGGCGCGGGCCTCCTCGACGCCCTCGGTCAGGCTGGCGCGCGGGTGGCCGTGATCGCGGAACGCATCCATCGTCGCCGGCGGGATGGTGTTCACCGTGTCGGGACCGATCAGCTCCTCGACATAGAGCACGTCGCTGTAGGCCTTGTCCTTTACCCCGGTGCTGGCCCACAGCAGCCGCTGCGGCAACGCGCCGGCCGCCGCGAGCTTCTGCCAGCGCGGGCTGGCGATGAGGCCGAGATAGGTCTGGTACGCCATCTTGGCGTTGGCTATGGCAACCTTGCCGCGCAACGCCGTCAACGCGGTCTCGCCGGCCTTGACCCGTTCGTCGATCTTCTTGTCGATCACCGCGTCGATGCGGCTGACGAAGAAGCTCGCGACGCTCGAGATGTTGGCGACGCTCCCACCCTTCGCCATCCGGTCCTCGAGCCCGGCGATGAACGCCTCCGCCACTGCCTCGTACGCGCTCTGCCCGAACAGCAGCGTGACGTTGATGTTCAGCCCATCACCGATCAAGGTGCGGATCGCGGCGACGCCCTTGTCAGTGCCGGGCACCTTTACCATCAGGTTCTCGCGCCCTACCGCCTGCCAGAGGCGCCGGGCCTCCTCCACCGTGTCATCGGTCCGCAGTGCCAGATAGGGAGAAACCTCCAGGCTGACGTAGCCGTCCACCTTGCCGGTCGCCTCGTAAACCGGGCGCATCAGGTCGCACGCCTGCTGGATGTCCTCGATCGCCAGCGCCTCATAGATGTCGAGCGCGTCGTGATCGCCCCGCTCGGCCAACTCCTTGAACCCAGCGTCGTAATCGGTGCCCTCCCCCATCGCCTTCTGGAAGATGCTGGGATTGGACGTGATGCCCTTCAGCCCGTCGCGGTCAATCAGCGTCTGCAGGCTGCCGTCCTGGGTAAAGCTGCGCTGGATGAAGTCGAGCCACGGACTCTGGCCGAAGCCCTCAAGCTGCTTGAGGGCGTTGCCGGTTACTTGCTGGGTGTCCATGACTAGTCCCCTTTGCTGCGTTTCGCCTGGCTGCGTGCGGCGTCCAGCACCTTGTCGGGCGTGAAGCCGAACTTCTTCAACAACTCGCCCGCCGGTGCGCTGGCGCCGAAGCTGTGCATGCCGATCACCTCGCCGCCCCAGCCGACGTAGCGGTCCCAACCCAAGGCAGAGCCCTGCTCGACCGCCACCCGGCCTACGACGGAGCGCGGCAGGATGCTCTCGCGGTATGCCGCGTCCTGGCTCTCGAACAGCTCCCAACTCGGCATCGACACCACGCGGGAGCGCACGCCCTCAGCCTTCAGCGCCTCATGCGCGCCGATGCACAGCGACAGCTCGCTGCCGGTGCCGATCAGGATGACGTCCGGCGCGCCGTCGCTGTCAGACACCACATAGGCGCCGCGTGCCAGCCCGGCGGCGGGCTGATACTTGTCGCGGTCGAGCGTCGGCAGCGCCTGGCGGCTCAGGATCAGCGCGACCGGCTTATCCTCGATGTGCATGGCGACGCGCCAGGCCTCGGCGACCTCGTTCGCGTCGGCGGGCCGGATCACCACCATGCCGGGCACCGAGCGCAGCGCGATGAGCTGCTCGATCGGCTGGTGCGTCGGGCCGTCCTCGCCCACGCCGATGCTGTCATGAGTGAAGATATAGATGACCGGCAGCTCCATGATCGCCGCGAGCCGGATCGGCGGCTTCATGTAGTCGCTGAAAATCAGGAATCCCGAGCCGTACACCCGCATGCCGCTCAGGGCGATGCCGTTGCAGATCGAGCCCATGGCGTGCTCGCGGATGCCGAAATGCAGGTTGCGGCCGCCGTAATTATCTGCCTCGAAGCTGCCGGCGCCCTGGAATGTCAGGTTGGACTTGGTGCTGGGCGCGAGGTCGGCCGCGCCACCGATCAGCCACGGCACGTGCGGCGCGATGGCGTTCAGCACCTTCTGCGAGCTGTCGCGCGTGGCCAAGCCCTTGGCGTCCGCCGGGAATGTCGGGATATCGGCGTCCCAGCCGGCCGGCAGCTCACGGTGGTCCATCTGGTCAAGCTCGGCCGCGAGCTCCGGATACTCGGCGCGGTAGCGGGTCAGCATGTCCATCCAAGCGGTGCGCAGCCGGTGGCCACGGGCGCCCATGCCCTTGTCGAAATGCTCGCGAACGCCCGGCGGCACCAGGAACTGCGCGTCCTCCGGCCAGCCGTAGCTGCGCTTGGCGGCGCGGATCTCCTCCTCGCCCAGCGGCTCGCCATGCGCCTCGCGCGTACCCTGTTTTTTCGGCGCGCCGTAGCCGATGACGCTGTGCACAAGGATGAATGTCGGCCGGTCTGTGACGCCCTCCGCCTCCCGCAGTGCCTGCAGCGTCGCGTCGGTGTCGTTCGCGTCGTCCACATGGAGCACGTGCCAGCCGTAGGCGGCGAAGCGGGCGGCCACGTCCTCGCTGAACGCCAGGCTGGTCGCGCCCTCGATGGTGATCAGGTTGCTGTCATAGATCCAGACGAGGTTCGACAGCTTGAGATGCGCTGCCGTGCTGGCGGCCTCGCCGCTCACGCCCTCCATCATGTCGCCGTCGCCGCACAGCGCATAGACGCGGTAGTCGTACAGCGGGAAGCCCGGCTTGTTGTAGCGGTTGGCGAACCAGCGCTCCGCCATCGCCATGCCGACGCTGTTGGCGACGCCCTGGCCCAGCGGCCCCGTCGTGGTCTCCACGCCCGAGGTGTAGCTGTATTCCGGATGGCCCGGCGTCACGCTGCTGAGCTGGCGGAATTGCTTGATGTCGTCGAGCGACACCGCTTCCTGCTCGGTCGGGCCATGCTCGCCGATGCGGCGGGTGCCAGACAGATGCAGCAGCGAATACAGCAGCATCGAGGCGTGGCCGACCGAGAGCACGAAGCGGTCGCGGTTGGGCCAGGTCGGGTCCGTGGGATCGAAGCGCAGCAGGTCCTGCCACAGCGTGTAGGCGACCGGCGCCAGCGCCATCGGCGTGCCGGGATGGCCCGACTTGGCCTTCTGCACCGCGTCCATCGACAGGGTGCGGATCGTGTCGATGCACAGCTTATCGATGCTGGCTTGCCCGCCCCCAACCTGTGCCAACTTGTCGCCGTCTGCTGCCATGTGCTGCTTCCCTAAAAGTTGAACTGGGGCGGATCGGCCGTGCAACCCGATGAAGCAGGGCTACTGGCGATCCCGCCCCTGTGAATTGGTGATGGTCCCGTTGCCATCTGGAACCGGGCAAATGCTTTCCCCCGCGATGATGCCTTCTTCGGAACCGAAAATAAAGCTGGCGGTTGTCGCCAGGGTATCACTGAGGTGCGGTCTCTTCCCGGCAACGTGCTCGCGCGGCTGTCGGTTGCGTGTGTCAGTCCGATGAACCTTGCACCAAACCGCGCTAGTTGCCACCCTGCCGAGCAACTTCACGTTTATTGAATGCCTGTTCGACCAATCTTAGGACAAGCCCACCCTATCCAACAAAAAGAAGATCATTGGTATAAGATGACGCGGAACGGGAGTGACGAGGACGGCGGCAGTCATGCCATGTCCTCCAGTTCCCGGCCTCGCGTCTCTTTCACCCAGCGTGCGACGAAGAGGAGGGACAGGAGCGCCATGGCGGCGTAGATGCCGTAGGCGAGGCCAAGGCCCGCTGAGGCCAGTGCGGGAAAGGTCTGGGATACCGCGAAGTTCGCAACCCATTGCGCCGCGGCGGCGACCGCGAGCGCGTAAGCGCGTATGCGGTTGTTGAACATCTCGCCGAGCAGCACCCATACGACCGGCCCCCAGCTCATGCCGAAGAACACGACATAAAGGTTGGCCGCGACGATCGCGACCACGCCTTGCGCGTCGCTCAACACCGGAACGACGCCGCTCCCCGCAGCCTGGGCCGGAGCCGTGCCGAACACGTATGCCATCGTGCCCAAAGCCGCGGTCATGCCGAGCGAGCCGACGAGAAGCAGCGGCTTGCGCCCGACCCGATCCACCAGGACGATTGCGATGATGGTCGTGAGGATATTGGTGACCGACGTGATGACGGTGATGGCCAGCGAGTTGGCCTCGGTGAAGCCGACTGCCTGCCACAGCACCGACGAATAGTAGAAAATGACGTTGATGCCGACGAACTGCTGGAACACCGAGAGCAGGATGCCGACCCAGACGATCGGCAGCAGCCCCAGCCATGGACCCTGGAGGTCGTGGATCGACTGCACGCTCTCCGTCTGCATGCTCTGTTGGATCTCGGCGATTTTCACCTCTGGAGGGGGTTTGCGGCTGACGAAGTGATACAGGACATGCGCGGCCTCCTTGAGGCGCTGCTTCGCCACCAAATAGCGCGGCGACTCCGGGATCAACCCCGCGAACACGCCATAGATGAGGGCCGGCAGTGCCTCCGAGATGAACATCCAACGCCACGCCTCCAGCCCAAACCACAACTTGCCGCTGGCCCCTCCCGCCGCTGCGGCGAGCGCGTAGTCCGTCAGCAAAGCCATGAATATGCCGATGACGATCGCCATCTGCTGTAGGGAGCCGAGCCGGCCCCGCATCTGTGCCGGGGAGACTTCGGCGATGTAGGCCGGGGCGATGACGCTCGCAGCGCCCACGGCAAGGCCGCCGACAAGCCGGAAGAAGGTCAGCGACCAAATGTCCCAGGGCAGGCCCGCCCCGATACCGCTGACGAAGAAGAGGACGGCGGCAAACTGCATTACCGGGATGCGCCCATACCGGTTCGCGAGCGGCCCGGCGAACCAGGCACCCACGGCTGATCCCAGCAAGGCGCTCGCCACGGAGAAGCCCAGCAACCCAGTGCCCACGTGGGACCACTCGCGGATGGCGTTGACCGCGCCGTTGATGACCGCGGTGTCGAAGCCGAACAGGAAGCCGCCCAAGGCTGCCGTGGCCGCGACCAAAACAATCCGCCCGACAGGAGGAGTGTCCACGGCCGCGCCAGCCGCACTCGCGGCGGGACCGGAACCCGCGCCGGATCCTTTATAGGCCATCGTTTCCCCCCTTTTGCATCCCCTTCTCTGTTTAGTGGGATGCTCTATGACTTTGGCTGGAATGGTCCCCGCCGGCTGGCGGGCCTCGTGACAGGCTCGCGTCGCCGGCCGGCAGACGATCGCTGCATTTGGCTCGGGGAGCAATCCTCGCGCGAAAGTTTGACGGCGTACACCGGCGCTTTCGGCAGAGGTCATTGCGCCAGGGGTCACCGACTCCTCAAACCTGTAGGTCAGCACTATCTTCTCTAGGTTCGCCCCGTGGCGTGCCTGTTGCGGCGCCTGTCACGCCGCCCAGCATGACCGTGGGCCCAGTCGGCAGCATCCTGCTGCGGCTCACATTGCCGATGCTCGGCGCCCTGCTGGCGATGATCGGCTATTCGGTCGCGGAGACCTGGTTCATCGCCCGCCTGGGCCCACAGGCGCTGGCGGCGGTCAGCTTCACTTTCCCGGTCACCATGGTGGTCATCAGCCTGGCGATCGGCCTCGGCGCCGGCACCTCGGCCGTGGTGGCGCGGGCGCTGGGCGCCGGCGAGGCGGCGGCCGGCGCCTTGGTGATCGACGCCATGCTGCTGACCGCGATCATGGCCACGGTCGCACTGCTGCTGGGCGAACTCACGCTGTATCCGCTGTTCCGTGCCCTGGGCGCGCCTGAGGACCTGCTGCCGCTGATCGCCGGCTACCTGCATGTCTGGTTCCCGGCGGCGGGGGTGTTCATGGTCGCGATGGTCGGGCTCAGCGCCGCGCGGGCCGCGGGCGACGCGAAGTTCCAGGGGATTGCCATGGCCGGGTCGGCAGCGCTGAACCTTGCCGTGGCGACACCAGCGATTTTTGGAGTAAGCGGGTTGCCGGGCTTGGGCCTGCCCGGCGCCGCTGTGGCGAACGGGCTCGCATGGGGGCCGCTGCTGGCCGCGACGCTATGGCGCCTGCACGGCCACGGCATGCTGCAGGACGGGCTGCCGAGCCTCGCCCGCTTTTTGGCCTCCGCACGCCGCATCCTGCATGTCGGGCTGCCTGCGGCGGGCAGCAACACCATCATTCCGGTGTCGGGCGCGATCGTCACCGCGATCCTGGCGGCCTACGGTGCGAACGCGGTGGCCGGATTCGGCGTGGCCGGACGGATCGAGAGCCTGTCCATGATCGCATACCTCGCATTGTCGTCGGTGATGAACCCGTTCGCCGGGCAGAACGCCGGTGCGAACCGGCTGGACCGGGTGCGGACGGCGGTCCTGGGCAGCTTCGCGTTCTGCATGGGCCTCGGCGCTGTGCTGGCCCTCGTACTGTGGCTGGCAGGCCCGCGCATCGCAGCCGCGTTCACCGGGGACGCCGAGGTCGCAGGGGTGATCGCGGCCTATCTCGCCGTCGTGCCCATCAGTTATGGCGCGGCGGGGATCATCGCGGTGGCGAACTCAGCGTTCAACGGGCTGAACCGGCCGGGGGCAGCGGTGCTGATCTCGGTCGCACGGACCATGCTGGTGAACGTGCCGGTTGCATGGCTGGGCGGGCGGCTGTTCGGCGCCTGCGGCGTGTTCCTTGGCGTGTGCGTGGCGAACCTGCTAGTGGGCGCCTGGGCCGCCTGGTGGATGTGGCTGGCGACGGCGCCTGACCCGAATCTGGCCTATTAGTTGCAGGGCGCTTTTTGTGACCAAGGATTTCCACGTGATCACCCGGGAGGCGCTGCAAGATGACGCCATGCGCCGCATGGTCGTCGCCAGCGCGCCAGACGTGCGCATCCTTACCGACGAAGAGCGTGCGGCCTCGCTGAACGCGATCCTGGCGCAGCGGCCGCAGGCTGGTGACGGCGTCTGGCTGTTCGCCTACGGCTCGCTGATCTGGAACCCGGCGCTCTACTTCGATCAGCGGCGAATCGCCCGTGTGCATGGCTGGCACCGCTCGTTCTGCCTCTCGACCCAAGCCGGGCGCGGCACGCCCTCGAACCCCGGCCTGGTGCTGGGCCTCGACCGCGGCGGCGCCTGCACTGGTGCGGCTTTCCATGTTCAGGAAGCGCTGGTAGAGGGCGAGCTGTCGCTGCTTTGGCGGCGCGAGATGCTGTCCGGCAGCTATCAGCCGCGCTGGGTGCGGGTGCGCGGCGCGGACGGCGCGCCATTCGGCCACGCCATCACCTTCACCATCCACCGCCGCGGCGAGAACTACGCCGGCGGCCTGGCTCGGGAGGATGTGGTGCGACGCCTCGCCTCGGCCTGCGGGGCGCTCGGCAGCTCGGCCGACTACCTGTTTCGCACGCGGGACGGCCTGCGCTCGCTCGGCATTTATGACAAGGGGATCGAGGACCTGGCGCGCCGGGTGGAATGCGCCTGCGCCCCCTCGACGGCCGATCCGCCCATCGCCATCTGATGCTTATGTCATCGACCCTTGCCCGTCAGATCGCCGCCGCCCCGCCGGTCACCTTCGCGCCCAAGAGGCAGGCGGCGAAGGCGGACGGCAAGCCGTTGCGGGTGAAGTCCGAGTACGAGCCCGCCGGCGACCAGCCGACGGCGATCCGGGAACTCACCGCCGGCATCCAGCAAGGCGAGCGCGACCAGGTGCTGCTGGGGGTCACCGGGTCGGGCAAGACGTTCAGCATGGCGAAGGTGATCGAGGCGATCCAGCGCCCGACCCTGGTGCTGGCGCCCAACAAGACGCTGGCGGCGCAGCTTTATGCGGAGATGAAGGGCTTCTTCCCCGATAACGCGGTCGAGTACTTCGTCAGCTATTACGATTACTATCAGCCGGAAGCGTATGTGCCCCGGACCGACACCTATATCGAGAAAGACAGCCAGATCAACGAGGCCATCGACCGTATGCGCCACAGCGCCACGCAGGCGCTGCTGGAACGCAACGACGTCGTCATCGTCGCTTCCGTGTCCTGCATCTACGGCATCGGGTCGGTCGAGACCTATGGTCGAATGGTCGTCAAACTCGAGGCTGGCGGCCGGATCGACCGCGACACCCTGGCGCGTGCATTGGTCGAATTGCAGTACCGCCGCAACGACGTGGCGTTCGCCCGCGGCACCTTCCGGCTGCGCGGCGAGACGATTGACGTGTTCCCCAGCCACCTCGAGGACCGCGCCTGGCGCGTCACCTTGTTCGGCGATGAAGTGGAGAGCCTGCGCGAGTTCGATCCGCTGACCGGCGAGGTCACGGGCACGATGGATCACGTGAACATCTACGCCAACAGCCACTACGTCACGCCGCGCCCGACGCTGTCGCAGGCGATCAAGGACATCAAGGTCGAGCTGCAGGAGCGCCTGAAGCAGTTCACCGCCGAGGGCAAGCTGCTGGAGGCCGAGCGCCTGCAGCAGCGCTGCACCTTCGACATCGAGATGATCGAGACGACCGGGAGCTGCAAGTCGATCGAAAACTACTCTCGCTATCTTTCCGGCCGCAAGCAGGGCGAGCCGCCACCGACGCTGTTTGAATACCTGCCGGAGAACGCGCTGCTGATTGTGGACGAGAGCCACGTGACCGTGCCGCAGATCGGCGGCATGTCGCGGGGGGATGCGGCGCGCAAAGGAGTACTTTCAGAGTTCGGCTTCCGCCTGCCGTCCTGCCTAGACAACCGGCCGTTGCGCTTCGAGGAGTGGGACAGCTTTCGCCCACAGACGGTGTTCGTCAGCGCGACGCCGGGCCCGTGGGAGATGGAGCGCACCGGCGGCGCCTTCGCCGAGCAGGTCATCCGCCCCACCGGCCTCATCGACCCGGTGACCGAAATTCGCCCGGTCGAGCGCCAGGTGGACGACCTGCTGGCGGAGGCCCGCGTGGTGATCGGCCGCGGCAGCCGCATCCTGGTGACCACGCTGACCAAGCGCATGGCCGAGGATCTGACGGAGTACCTGACCGAGAACGGCATCAAGGTGCGCTATCTGCACTCCGACGTCGATACGCTGGAGCGGATCGAGATCATCCGCGACCTGCGGCTGGGGGTGTTCGACGTGCTGGTTGGGATCAACCTGCTGCGTGAGGGGCTGGACATTCCGGAATGCGCGCTGGTGGCGATCCTGGACGCCGACAAGGAGGGATTCCTGCGCAGCCAGACGTCGCTGACGCAGACCATCGGCCGGGCGGCGCGCAACGTGGATGGCCGAGTGATCCTGTATGCGGACGTGATGACCCGCAGCCTGCGGGCGGCGATCGAGGAGACGGACCGGCGACGGACTAAACAGCGCGCCTGGAACGACGCGAACGGCATCACGCCGACCAGCGTGCGCAGCCACATCGGCGAGGCGTTGCAGTCGGTGTTCGAGCAGGACTACGTGACCGTCGCGCCGGTGAAGGACGCGGGCGTGACCGAGTTCGTCGGCAAGGACCTCAAGTCGGCGATCGCCGAGATGGAGAAGCGGATGCGCGCCGCCGCCGCCGATTTGGAGTTCGAGACCGCGGCCCGGCTGCGCGATGAAATCCGGCGGCTGGAGGCGCTGGATTTGGGCCTGCCGGCGCCACCGGCGAGTGCGGCGGCGTTTGCGGGACGGGGGAGGAAGGACCCGACGCCGGAGCCGTTGGGACCCGGCGGTGGAGGGTATGACCCGGAGAAGAAGAAGGCGGGGCGGCGGCGGGGACGGTAAGGGTTTGGCGCTATTGTCCCAGCGCTGCACGGTCCTCTAGCGGCCATCACCCGCACCCGCTAATCAGCCGCATGAACACGGTCATACCAACCGCCATCTCACGCGCTGCCCTCGTCACCGGCGGTGCACTCCGGTTGGGCGGCGCGATTGTGTCGGCGCTGGCTGACGCCGGGTTCGATGTCGCCATTCATTGCCGCAATAGCCGAGCGGAAGCGGAGAGCTTGGCCGAACAGGTTCAGTCTCGCGGCGTCCGCGCGGCGATCCTGACCGCGGACCTCGGCAATGAGGCTGAGGTTCAAAACCTGCTGCCCGCCGCCACCGCAGCGCTCGGCCCCGTTGGCGTGCTTATCAACAATGCCAGCACTTTCGAGCGTGACGAGTGGGACGACGCGACACGGGCGAGTTGGGATCAGCACATGGAGCCCAACCTGCGCGCGCCATTCGTGCTGATGCAGGCGATGGCGCATATGCTGCCCGAGGCCGCGAGCGGCGTCGTGGTCAACCTTATTGATCAACGCGTCTGGTCGCTGACCCCGCACTTCGTTTCCTATTCCGTGTCCAAGGCGGCGCTATGGGCGCTGACGCAGCAGATGGCGCTGGCGCTGGCGCCGCGCATCCGGGTGAACGCCATCGGCCCCGGCCCGGCCTTGCCAAGCCCCCGGCAGACCGCGGCGCAGTTCGCTCGCCAATCCGCCTCCGTCCCGTTGCGCCATGGCACCAGCCCCGCCGAGGTCGCGAGCGCCGTGATCGCCATCCTGTCGATGCCGTCGATGACCGGGCAGATGATCGCGCTGGACGGCGGCCAGCATCTGCAGTGGCAATCGGGCGGCGGGGGTGTCGAGGAATGAACATCATCGCCGAGGCCGGCACCCGCCACGTGTTCCTGCGCGACATGGTGCTGCAGGCCAGCATCGGCTGGTATGCGCATGAGCATGGCGTGCTGCAGCGCGTCCGAATCAACGTCGATTTGGCCGTCGAGGAGGATGCCGAGACCGCCGATCACCTATGCCGTGTCGTCAGCTACGAGACCGTGGCGACAGGCATCAGGGCGATCGTTGCGGCCGGGCACGTCAAGCTGGTCGAAACGCTGGCTGAGCGGATTGCGGAAGTCTGCCTAACCGATCCACGAGTGCAATTTGCACACGTTCAGGTTGAAAAACTCGACGTATTCCCGGATGCGGCGGCGGCCGGCGTGGCGATCCTTCGGCGACGTGGCGATACAACACGATAGAGTTGGCGCCAAGGTTGTCCACTTGGGGTCGCGCATTCCCAATGATTGCAGGGACATGCGCGATGATGCTTGGCGTGAGGATCCCCTGCGGACAGAAAGCCAAGCAAAGCAATACGTTATCATCTCTGCTTAAACTTTAGGCAATTCCTTGGAACCCCTGTAAATCCGCGGTTAAACACCCTTCGTCCGCAGCCCTTCCACAACTTTGTCCACAGCTTCCGTGGATGGAAAATGTTCCTGGGAGAACTGGCGGCCTTTGCCAAGGCACTTGAGGCCGGGACGGTAGCGCCCCTATTGGAACCCATGCACGACGCCGATCCTTCCCTGGCTGCTTCCTCGACCGAGCCCGGCCAGACTCCGCCTATGCAAACGCCATCGCCAAACGACATCGCGCCGAAGGGCGTCGGCGTCATCGAGCGCGCCCTCATGACCATGCCGCTCAGCCCCGGCGTGTACCGCATGCTCGATGGGCGCGGCGAGGCGCTGTATGTCGGGAAGGCTAAAAGCCTAAAGAAGCGCGTCTATTCCTATACCCAGCTCGCCCGACTGAACGAGCGGCTGCGGCGCATGGTGTCGGAGACGGTCTCGATGGAGATCGTGACCACGCACACCGAGGCCGAGGCCCTGCTGCTCGAGGCCAACCTCATCAAGCGGCTGAAGCCCCGCTTCAACATCGTGCTGCGGGACGATAAGAGCTATCCGTGGCTGATGCTTACCGAGGACCATCCGTTCCCGCAGATCGTCAAGCACCGCGGGTCGCGGACGCGGAAGGGCAGCTATTACGGACCGTTCGCCTCGGTGTGGTCGGTCAACCAGACGGTCAACGCCATGCAGCGCGTGTTCCTGCTGCGGTCCTGCCAGGACAGCGTGTTCGCCAACCGCAGCCGGCCCTGCCTGCTGCATCAGATCCGCCGCTGCTCGGCGCCCTGCGTCGGCCGGGTCAGCGCGGAGGAGTATGGGCACCTCGTCAGCCAGGCCCGCGCTTTCCTGGGCGGCAAGGCCAGCACGGTGCAGCAAGAGCTCGCGCATGAGATGGAGACGGCGGCGGAGCACTTGGAATACGAGCGCGCGGCGGCAATACGGGACCGCATCCGCGGCCTGACGCATGTGCAGGGCACCGCGGTCATCAACCCCGCCAGCCTGACCGACGCCGACATCATCGCCGGGCACCAGATCGGCGGACAGACCTGCGTCCAGGTGTTCTTTATCCGTGGCGGCCGCAACAACGGCAACCGGGCGTTCTTCCCGACCCACGCCCGCGACATGGAGCTGGACGCCGTGCTGGCCGCCTTCGTCGCGCAATTCTACGACGACAAGCCCTCGCCGGAGACCGTGCTGCTGAACCACCCGATTCCGGAGCAGGAACTGGTCGCAGAAGCCCTGTCCTTGAAAACAGGGTCGCTCAAGGCCGGGCGCAAGGTCACGCTGGCGGTGCCGGTCCGCGGCGAGAAGCGCGCGGTGGTGCTGCACGCCGAGACCAACGCGCGGGAAGCGCTGGAGCGCAAGCTGGCGGAGACGGCCGGGCAGACGAAGCTGCTGGAGGGGGTCGCCGAGCTGTTCGGTTTGCCAGCGCAGCCCACCCGGATCGAGTGTTACGACAACAGTCACATCATGGGCACTGCCGCCTATGGCGTGATGGTCGTTGCGGGGCCGGACGGCTTTCAAAAGAATGCCTATCGAAAATACAGCATCCGCGGCCCGATCGCGCCTGGCGACGACTTCGCGATGATGCGCGAGGTGCTGGAGCGCCGGTTTGGCCGGGCGCTGAAAGAGCAGGCGGCCAGCGACAGCGGCGAGGGCGAGGCGCCGGCGCTGCCGGACCTCGTGCTGATCGACGGCGGCGCCGGGCAGCTCTCGGCGGTTCGCGGCATCATGCAGGACCTCGGCATGCACACGATCCCGCTGGTGGCGATCGCCAAAGGCCCCGACCGCGACGCCGGGCGCGAGTGGTTCCACACTGATGGCCGCGCGCCGTTCCAGCTGCCGCCACGCGACCCAGTGCTGTATTACCTGCAGCGAGTGCGGGACGAGACGCACCGCTTCGCCATCACGACCCACCGCTCCGGCCGCAGCAAGGCGCTCATAACCAGCGAGCTGGACGAGGTTCCGGGCGTCGGCAGCGCCCGCAAGCGCGCATTGCTGAATCATTTCGGCTCGGCCCGCGGGGTCAAAGCGGCCGGTCTTGCGGACTTGGAGGCGACGCCAGGCATCAACACCGAGACGGCACGGCGCATCTATGCGCATTTCCATCCGGGCTCGGCACGGGCGGGATCGGCACGGGAGGCCGGATAGGCTTTCCTGGCAACAACAAAATCGGGAGAAGGCAGTATGAACCAGCTCGACTTGAAAGGCCGCACGGCGGTGGTCACCGGAGGCGCGCGGGGGATCGGCCGCGCCATCACAGAACGAATGCTTGCTTCGGGGGCAGCGGTCGCCATCTGGGATTTGGACGCGGCGGCGATGGCGCAGACTGCAGGCGAGCTTGCGGCCCAGGGCACCGTCAGCACGCACGCGGTTGAGCTGACGGACGAGAAGGCGGTGCGCGCCGCCGCCGAGGCGACGCTGGCGCGGCATGGCGCGGTCGATATCCTGGTGAACAACGCCGGCATCACCGGCGGCAATGCGCCGACCTGGGACCTGGACGCGGCGGCGTGGCGCCGGGTGGTTGAGGTGAACCTGGTCGGGCCGTTCCTGGTGAGCTCGGCGATCATTCCGGGCATGGTGGCGCGCGGCTATGGGCGCATCGTCAACATCGCCTCGATCGCGGGCAAGGAGGGCAATCCCAATGCGTCGCATTACAGCGCCAGCAAGGCGGGGCTGATCGCGTTGACCAAGTCGCTCGGCAAGGAGCTGGCCGGCAAGGGCGTGCTGGTCAACTGTGTCACGCCCGCCGCCGCCAAGACCGACATCTTCGCTCAGATGACGCCGGCGCAGATCGCCTACATGCTGTCGAAGATCCCGATGGATCGGTTTGTGGACGTGCACGAGATCGCGGCAATTGCCTGCTGGCTGGCGACCGAGGACTGCTCATTCAGCACCGGCGCCACCTTTGACATCAGCGGCGGACGCGCAACCTACTAACCCTGGCTACTGAATCGGGCGGCGTGCGCGTGAATTGCCCGGCTGACCTGGACAATAAACCGCTCTAAGGTGCGCGGGCATGCTGACCGACCTACCGAACCTGCTCACCCTGTCCCGCATCGCCGCGATTCCACTGCTGGTGGCGATCGTTGCGTTTCGTACACCGGCGGCGGACTTCCTGGCCTGTGTCGTGTTCTCCGCCGCCGCGATCACCGACTACTTCGACGGCCGGATCGCCCGCGGGCGGCTGCAGATGTCGGATATCGGCCGCATGCTGGACCCGATCGCCGACAAGCTGCTGGTCGGCGCCACATTGATGCTGCTGGCCGGGCAGGACCGGCTATCGACCTGGGGCCTCTATCCCGCGATCGTCATCCTGCTGCGCGAGATCCTGGTCAGCGGCCTGCGTGAATACCTGGCCGGGCTGCGGATCGGCCTGCCGGTCACCAGCCTCGCGAAATGGAAGACCGGGTTCCAGATGGGCGCGCTCGGCACCCTGCTGGCGGGCGATTCCTCGGCGAGGCTGCTGCATCTGCAGTTCCTGCCGGTCTCTGGTATCGGCGAGGCGATGCTGTGGGTTGCGGCTGGGCTTACGCTCTGGACCGGCTGGGATTATCTCGTCGCCGGGCTGCGCCACGCGGCGGTGCCCCGGGCGGATGCGCGAGGTGCGCAGGGTCCCTGAGCGTCACTTTCGCGGCCGGGTCACCGGTCTTGAGCATTCTTTAACGCACATGCACAATCTCGACGGCCCTCTGGCCGCCACAGGAGCCTCCATCCAAATGCGGCGCACCCTCACGCTCGGCCTGCTTGTCTTCCTGCCCGGTTGCACGGGGTTCGGCACGTTCCTCGACCACACCTTCACGTTGCCCGGCGAGAACCCGAACCTGCCGATGGCTGACAGCGAGAACATTCGCCGCTCGTTGGGTCAACAGATCGATGTCGCACCGTTGGCGCCGGAGGCCGGCAACGTCTGGCCCGGTCCGCAGGCTCCGGATCCGACGCTTAACGACGTCCAGCAACGGTCGGGCACCCAGGACAATCAGGGATTTGGGCCGACGACGGTGCCGGGTGCCACGCCGGGCTTGCCGGCGGGACGGCAGCCGCGGCCGGCGACGCGGGGCAGCTCGACGCCGCCGGGTTCGGTCGAGCCCGGGCTGACACCGCTGCCGCAGAACAACGTGCCGCCTCCGCCGCCGCAATTGCCGGCTTCCCGACCAGGGCCGCAGGGGCTGGTCGTGCCGACGCCGAGCGGTCCGGCGGTGGATGCCGGCGGCACCAGCGGCTACCGGCAGCTTACGACGCCCCAGGGACCCGGCGCGATCATGGTGCCCAATGGCAACGGCACGAGCACGATCATCAATCCGAACGGCAGCATCCAGACCGTGCCGACACCGCGCTGATGGCCCGCATCCTCTACTTTGCCTGGATGCGCGAGCGGATGGGCCGTGCGGAGGAGGCGCTGCCTTTGCCCTCCGGCGTCGAGACGGTGGGCGGGCTGGTTGCCCTGCTGCAGCACCGTGATGCCGCCGGCGCTGCCGCCTTCGCGCATCCGGCGATGGTGCGCGCCGCGGTCAACCAGGAGTTCGCCACACCCGGCACCTCGCTGCATGATGGGGACGAGGTCGCGTTCTTCCCTCCGGTGACCGGCGGCTGATGGCGACGGTCCGTGTCCAAGCGGCGGTGTTCGACACCGGTGCGGAGCTCGCGGCGTTGCTGGCCAGTCGCACTGACGTAGGCGGCGTCGGCTGTTTCGTCGGTGTGGTGCGGGGCACCGGCGGCGGGCAACCGATCCTCAGCATGACTTTGGAACATTACCCCGGTATGACCGAGCGCGCCCTGATGGCCATCGCGGCCGAAGCGGAGGCGCGCTGGGATTTGCTGGGCTGCACCGTCATCCATCGTCATGGGCGGCTGCTGCCGGGCGAACCGATCGTGCTGGTATTGACCGCCAGCGCGCATCGCCAGACGGCGCTGGATGCGACGGCATTCCTGATCGATTGGCTGAAAACCAAGGCGCCGTTTTGGAAGCAAGAAGAACAGACCGACGGCGCCGTGCGTTGGGTGGAGGCGCACGGCGCTGACGATGAAGCCGCCGCCCGATGGGACACGGCATAGGCCTTAGCGGGATCAGCGACGCGAGAGGTTTCTCCCCCGCGCCGCTATTTCGTCGTTATGCGGTGATCGCGCCGTTGAGGCCGGTCGGGAAGAACAGGCCGCTGCTGGCGTCGGGTGCGCCGTACACGATGTTGAGCACCTGCCGCGTCGTGCGGGAGAACACCAGACTGTTGTTGTCGGTCGGCACGATGTTGGCGACGCCGTTGAGCAGAATGCCCTGATCGTCGGCCGCACCGGACAGGGCCGCGCGCACGTTCGAGATCGCCTGCACCTGCTCCGCGAACCCACGCTGCAACAGCAGCACGCGGATTTCGGACGCATGGTAGGCCTCGACCGCCAGGATGCCGGCAGCGGCCGAAAGGATGGTCTTGTTCTTCACCAGCGGCGCGGCGCCGTGATAGGCGGTGACGCCGACGTCCTCAAAGATGAACGAGCCGAGCAGGAAGGCGTTCTCGCTGGCGAACGGGTCGAAGCTGGCGCCGAGGCCGGCGGCCTGGGCCAGCGTGTTGAAGCTGTTGGTGAGGTCGATGCACGGCTCCGCAATCGCCTTCTCGCCGAGCACGGTGCGGATAAAGCGGACGTGGTTCAGCTCATCGTTGGCGATCTCCTGGGCGTATTGCTGGATCGCCGGGGTGTCGAAGCTGACGGCTCGGCCACCGTTGACCGGGCCCTGCACGCCCATGCCATAGGTGTCCGCAGCATCCAGGCCCGCGCCCGTGGCGGCGCGGATGTAGAACTCGGCCTCGAGGTATTCCAGGTTGAGCGCGAAGTTCAGGATGGCAGCGTCGTTCATATTGACGGCTTCGGCCGGCGAGCTGCCGAGGGTGACGCCAGCGAGGGCCATAGAACCCAGCGCCAGGGCGCCGAAGCTGGTTCCGCGCAACAGGCCGCGGCGTTCCAAGCCGGTTGTGGGCTCCCCGGCGTCGTGTGATCGGTTGTTTGACATGAAGCTTGTTTCCTACTGACCAGCGGCACGATTTTTCATGACGCGGGGGTGTTACGGCGTGCGCATCAAATCGGATGCAACGTTTCCAGCAGTGCCGCATACTATTTGCATTTTTAACAAATATGTGATTCCGGATGAGCAGAAAGTCGGATTGATCTACGTTGTACGCTTGCTGAACTTGGTAAGTCCTATGGCGTAATTTGGACGATAGTGTCGTTCATGAGTATTTTATGCCGCTGATGCCTCTTGCGCAGCACGGATGCATCCAGGTGCCTCGGCGTTGTCCTATCACCGTACGCGTTCCGGCAAATGCCTGTGCCCAATTTGGCCTTAATGGGATGCCATACCCGTAGGATGTCAGCCGTCTTTGCCGTGTGCTGCGGCGCCCTGTTCCTGGTGTGGCCCGCCTTGCACAACGGCTATCCGTTGCTGTTCAGCGACACCGGCGCGCTGTTGGAGATGGGGCTGGAGCCGACCATGGGCTGGGATAAGCCCTGGATCTACGGCCCGTTCCTCGCAATGTTCCACTGGCGCACCACGCTATGGTTGCCGCTCGCGGCGCAGGGGGTGTTGGTGTCCTGGGTGCTCTGGCTCACGCAGAAGGCGCTGGGCGGGGCGCAGACCCGGCGGCATATCGCCCTCTGCGCCATTCTTGCCGTAGGCAGCGCCGCGCCGTGGTTCACCGCCCTCCTGATGCCCGATTTCCTGACGCCCATCGTCGTGCTGTGCCTGTTCATGCTGGGCTTCGGCCGGGAGCGGCTTTCCCGTATCGAACTGGCCTGCGTCGCCGCAATCGGCGCCATCGCCATCGCGGCCCATCTGGCGCACCTGATCCTCGCGGCCGCCTGCGTCGGCGTGCTCACGCTGCTGCGCTGGCGGCCCGACTGGCGCCCCGACTGGCCCCCGGTGCTGCCGCTCGCGGCAGCGCTGGCCATGCTGCTGCTGACCAACGCGGCTGGCAACGGGGTCCTGAGCATCTCGCCGTATGGCTCGGTCTTCGCGCTCGCGCGCCTCGTGGGTGACGGACCCGGCCGAGCCTATCTCGACCGCATCTGCCCCGACCCCAGCCTGCGGCTATGCGCCTGGCAGGGCCGCCTGTCCGCCGACAGCGACGAGTTCCTGTGGCATCCCCAGGGTCCCATGTGGGCGGATGGCTTCGGCCCCACGCGATTCGCGCCCGAGGCCGCGCGTCTGGTGCCGGCCATCATCGCCGCCTATCCGCTCGACACGCTGCGGGCGGCGGCGGCGAACACGCTGCGCCAGCTTTTGCGGGTTCGGGTCGGCGATACGCTCGTTGCGGACCACCTGGACATCGCATTGCTGCCACGTATGCGGCCGTATTTCCCATCGTCCGAGATCGCCCGCTATCAGGCTGCGCTGCAGCCCCGCGGCGGATTGCGAGACGCAGCGGCGCCGTTCCTGATTCTGCACGCCGCGTTGCTCATCATCGGCACGGCCGGCACCATCAGGGTCATGCTGCGCTGCTGGCGGACGGACCGGGCGCTGGCCGGGCTGGCGGCGCTGGCGCTGACCGCTTTGCTGGCCAACGCCCTTGCCACCGGGGCGCTGTCCGGTCCGCACGACCGCTACCAGGCGCGCCTGGCCTGGCTGGTCCTGCTGGCGCCGTTGGCCTACGCCGCGCGGGCGGAGACCTCGGCCGGGCTCATGCGCACGAGGACGTCATACTCGCGCAACAGCGCCTCGGTGACCGGACCCGGCGTATAGAGGTGCCCGGCAATCTCCCGTACCGGCGTGACCTCGGCGGCGGTGCCGGCCAGGAACACCTCGCTCGCCCGCGGCAACTCCTCCATCTCGACCACCCGCTCAATCACCGTCATCTGGCGACGCCGGGCGATGGCCATTACGGTGCGGCGGGTGATGCCGTCCAGGAAGCAGTCGGGCGTCGGCGTGTGCAGCGCCCCATCCATCACAAAGAAGATGTTGGCGCCCGTCGCCTCGGTGATGCGGCCGCGCCAGTCGAGCATCAACGCGTCGTCGAAGCCCGCCGCCTCGGCCGCATGCTTGGAAAGGGTGCCAATCGTATAGAGGCACGCAGCCTTGCTGGCGGTCGGGGCCGTCTCGGGATGCGGGCGCTTCCAAGGCGCCATGCCAAGTCGCACGCCCTTCATGCGATCCGCGCCGAACAGGTTCGGCCAGGCCCAGCAGGCGATCGCCAGATGGATCTTGGTCTGCTGGGCGGAGACGGAGAGCTGCTCGGTGCCGCGCCAGGCGATCGGACGGACATAGGCGTCAACCAGGTTGTTCGCCGCCAGCACCTCATAGCACGCAGCGTCGATCTGCTCGGCGGAATAGGGGATTTCAAAGCCCAGGATACGGCCGGACTGGATCAGCCGCTGGGTGTGCTCGCGCAGCTTGAAAATATTTCCGGAATACGATCTTTCGCCCTCGAACACGCCACTGGCATAGTGCAGGCCATGCGACAGGACGTGCAGCTTGGCGTCGCGCCACGGCACGAGCGCACCGTCCATCCAGATCAGGCCATCGCGGTCATCGAAAGGAACCAGCGCCATGTCCGCTCTCCACAGTAATATTGTTGCTTCAGCAAGCCTGACGCTATAATGCAGGGCTAGGTAAGTCAATAAACCTGTCGTATGCTTAAGGAATGCCTGCCATGTCCCAAACGCGATCTGCCGTCAGCAGCGGCCTTGATCCGCGCGGTCCCGCCGGGTCCAATCTGCTGTTCCTCCGAGAGGAACAGATGCGCCTGGCACAGGACATGCTGTTCTTCGCCTACCGCGATTTCACCGGGGCGGCGGACCTGATCCTGGACGAGCTCGGCCTGGGCCGGGCCCACCACCGCGCGCTGCATTTCATCGGCCGCACCCCCGGAATGACGGTCGGCGACCTGCTGGCGATCCTGCGCATCACCAAGCAGAGTCTCGCCCGCGTGCTGACAGCCCTGGTTGACCAAGGCTACGTCGCGCAATTGCCGGGCCGCAGCGACCGCCGCCAGCGGCTGCTGAGCCTCACGGACGCCGGCCAGGCGCTGGAGCGGCGGCTGTTCGAGCGGCAGCGGGAGCGCCTGGCCGTCGCCTACCGCGAGGCCGGCGGCCCAGCGGTCGAGGGCTTCCGCCGGGTGATGCGCGGCGTGATGGAGCCCGCCGCCCGCGCCTACATGGAGCAGGCCGAAAGCGCCATCCGGCCCGCCGCACGGCCCAGCACCCAGCTCGTTCGGTGACCGAGGCGCATGTCCTGGTGGTCGATGACGACGCCCGGCTGCGTGCCCTGCTGTCGCGCTATCTGGCCGAGCAAGGCTTTCGCGTGACCACCGCCGGGCACGCGGCGGAAGCGCGCGAGCAGATGCGGTTCATGCAGCCGGACCTGCTGGTGCTCGACGTGATGATGCCCGGCGAAACCGGCCTCTCGCTCACCAACAGCCTGCGGGCCCAGCGCGCCGACCTGCCCATCCTGCTGCTGACCGCACGCGGCGCGCCCGAGGACCGCATCGCCGGGTTCGAGGCTGGCGCCGACGACTACCTGGGCAAGCCGTTCGAACCCTACGAGCTGGTGCTGCGGCTGCGCGCCATGCTGCGCCGCGTGGTTCCAGCGGCACCGGCCGAGCCCGCTGGGCCGGTGCCGCTGGGCGCCCTGATATTCGATGTCGAGCGTGCGGAGCTGAGCGGGCCGGACGGCGTCGTGCACCTCACGGGCGGCGAGGCGGCGCTGCTGCAGGCGCTCGCCCGCAAGCCCGGCGAGGTGCTGTCCCGCGACTGGATCGTCGAGACGCTGGGCATGGACGAATCGGGCGAGCGCGCCATCGACGTGCAGGTCACCCGCCTGCGCCGTAAGATCGAGACCGACCCGCGTGAGCCGCGCTTCCTGCACACCGTGCGCGGCCGCGGCTATGTCCTTAAGCCTGGGGTGTAAGGTTGGATCGATGATCGGCGCCCTGCTCCGGCCCGTCAAAAGCGTGCTGCCCCGCGGATTGCTGGGCCGCAGCCTGCTGATCGTGCTGGTGCCGCTGGTGGCCCTGCAGGCGGTGGCGTTCACCTTCTTTTACGGCAGCCACCTCGATATCGTGTCCCGCCGCCTGTCCGGCAGCATCGCCGGCGAGATCGCGCAGACCATCGAGCTGCTGGACCGCTATCCCGACCCGGACAGCCAGGCCTGGACCCTGCGCACCGCTTGGTTGCGGTTCGAAATCCCGATGCGGCTGGTGCCGAACGCGGCCCTCGTGCCCCACACCCATGTGAACCTGCTGGGACCCATGGATGACGACCTGGCGGCGGCGCTGGAGTCGAAGGTCCGGCGTCCGTTCACCATGGACTGGACCAGCGATACCCGCGACGTGCTGGTCCGCGTGCAACTGCCCGGCGCAGTGCTGGAGGTCGAGGCGCCGCGCAAACGTTTATATGCCACGACGATCTACCTGTTCGTGCTGTGGGTGGTCGGCTCGGCGCTATTGCTGTTCGCGGTGGCGGCGTTGTTCCTGCGCAACCAGGTCCGCGCCATCCGCCGCCTGGCCGAGGCGGCGGAGGCATTCGGCATGGGACGGGACCGCGGTCCCATCAAGCCGGAGGGCGCCACCGAGGTCCGGCAGGCCGCCGGAGCGTTCAACCGCATGCAGGAACGCATCGTGCGGTTCCTATCGCAGCGGACCGAGATGCTGGCCGGCGTCTCGCACGACCTTCGCACCCCGCTGACCCGGCTCCGCTTAGCGCTTGCGGTGCTGCCGCCGCGACCGGATTTGCAGCAGGACGTGGCCGACATGACGGCCGATGTCGAGGAGATGGAGCGCATGATCGGCGGCTACCTGGCGTTCGCCCGCGGCGAAGGCGACGAGCAGGCGCAGCTGGTCGATCTCGCGGCGCTGCTGGAGGAGGTGGCAAGCGCCGCGCGACGGGCCGGCGCCCATGTGGAGCTGCACTGCCCGCCTACGCTGATGCTGAGCCTGCGGCCCGACGCCGCCCGGCGTGCGGTGACCAACCTGGTGGACAATGCCCGGCGTCACGCGCAACAGGTGCAGCTTTCGGTTGAGCCGCAGGAGCGCGGCATGCAGGTCGTGGTGGACGATGACGGCCCCGGCATCCCCCCCGAGCGCCGGGAGAGCGTGTTCCGTCCGTTCGAGAGCGGCGCGCTGGGCGGCACCGGGCTGGGGCTGACGATCGCCCGCGATATCGCGCGGGCGCATGGCGGGGATATCTTGCTGGAGGAGAGTCCAATGGGCGGGCTGCGGGCACGGCTGCGGCTGCCGATTTAGCTGGCTTTCGACACGTTAGTGCAGCGTTTCCTTGAAACGTCTCCAATCGGCCCAGCGGCGTCGCGTCGGGGGGTGGAACCCGCCATGGCACCGCCCGCAAGATGGCAGGTTTCACCAGCCTTACAGTCGGAATGGCTTTCTTGAAAGCGCAACACTAGAGCCACCCCGTCCCCAAGCGGACGCCGGAATGTTCCAGCATAACGGCATAAAACGTCAGGCTGCTGGCTTGCCGGCCTTTTCCGCCAATGCCTTGACCTCATCCATCGCTTCGGTAAAGCGGTGGTGCAGCATGCTCAGCGCCTCGCCGTTGGAGCGCTGGATCAGGTCGGCCAGCTCCTTCACATGGGCGACGGCGCGCTCATACGACGCCTTCATCTTCTCGGTCTGCTTGGCCGCCTTCGCCTGCGGGCTCTCGGCGGTCGCCATGTCGCGCATGGTCTCCGAGACCTCCTGCATCGTCTCCTGCATGATCTCCATGTGGCGACGAGCGACGGTCTGGGCGCCCTCAAGCGCCACCTTGTTGGCGGCGGTCAGCACTTCGAGGTTCTTGCGATGCAGCGACAAAAAGCTGTCCATGTCGGGCATGCCCGGCATCGATGGCACCTTCATGTCGCTGAACATCTTGGTATATTCGGCCATTTTCGCCATGCCGGTCTCGACGACGTTGCGACCCATCTGGGTCGCGTTCTCTGCGGCTTGGGTGGTGGCGTTCTGCATGCGGGTGGCCGTATCATCGGTCATCGAAGTCGCTCCTCTTTGTGTGATGACCCTACCACATGGTACGGTTGACGCATACCGCCCTTGGCACGTCAGAGCGGCGGCTTGTCAGGATTGGGCTGCGGCGGTGCGGGCGGCGGCAGCGTAGCATCAGGCGACGCAGATTCCGCGGCCGGCTCCTCGTCGGTCAGGCCGGCATCGGTAAACACCGCGGCGGCCTCCTCGGCAGGGGAGCGGCCTGGGAGCATGTTCTCGGCCTGGATCGCCCGGTCCAACCCACGGTCCACCGCCGCCATGGTGGCGGACAAATCGGGGCTTTCATCTGACTCCCAAGCGCGGACGGCATACAGCCACAGCGCCAGCAATCCGTGCACCCGTAAGGCGCCGACAATGCCGGTTGACGGGATCGACGCACCGTCCAGCAGCCACTTCATGCTACGCAGCGTGGCGCCATACAGCAGCATCGAGGTCGCCGGGTCGGTCCGCATGGTGCGCAGCAGCTGCAGGATTCCGGCCCGGTGCTGCTGCAGCGCGTCAAACCGCGACATCACCATATCGAACAGGCGCTCCCGAGGGCTGGGCTCGCTCGACCCTGCGGCCAGCGCGGCCTGATCCGCCATCACGCCGAAACGCAGCAGCACGGCACCGCGGCCGGGAAAGCGCGCACGCACCTGATCAAGCGGCAACCCGGCGTCGCGCGCCGCCTCCGCAATGTTCACATCGGCCCAGCCGCGCAGGGCAGCCTGGCTGAAAACGGCGGCAATTAAGGTCTGATCGAGTTGCTTGTCTTCCATGAACTCGCACATGGGCCAAGCCGCGGAGCGTGTCGAGGGGCGTCGGGACGGACTTACCCCGCAAGCTCCCGGGATCGCCGAGTGGCGGCATCAATCGCGCGTGAGACAAGGGCAGGCCAGGCCGCGTCCGCCATCAGCACCGCAAGCGCCCGCTCGGTCGTGCCGGCCGGGCTGGTCACGGCGATACGTAGGGCGGAGGCATCCTCGGCGCTGGCGGCGAGCAGCGCGCCGGAGCCGGCGACCGTCACGCGGGCCAGCTGCCGGGCCAGCGGCAGCGGGATGCCCTGCTCAGCCGCGGCCCGCTCCAGCAGTTCCGCCAGCAGAAAGACATAGGCGGGACCACCGCCGGACACCGCGGTCACGGCATCGATTAGGCCCTCGTCATCGACCCAGGCGACCTCGCCGACGGAACTCAGCAGGCTGTCGCACAGGCTGCGCTGGGCGGTGGTGACCCCTGGGCCGGGACAGGCGACGGTGATGCCTTGGCGGATTGCGGCGGGCGTGTTCGGCATGGCGCGCACCACCGCAGTATCGCCGCCGAGCAACGTTTGCAGCCCAGCGATGGTGCGGCCGGCCATGATGGACAGCACCACCCCGCCGCCCGCAGCAAACCGCGCGAGGCCGGGCAATGCGGCGTTGGCCTGCTGCGGCTTCACGGCAAGCACGACGGCAAACGGTTTGAAACCGGCCGGCACGTCGCCGACGGTCGTTGCAATTCGCACACCATCACCACCCAGGGCGTTTGCGGCGGGTGCGGGATCGACGACGAAGGACGGTGCCAGGCCGCGCTCACGCCAGCCCGCCAGCAGTGCGCTGCCCATCCTGCCGCCACCGAGCAGCAGGATGGGCGGCAGGTTGTCCATCAGGCCTCGCCCACGCACTCCAGCATGGCGGCCTGCATGGCCTCCGCTGGGCTTTTGCCGCCCCACAGCACGAACTGGAACGCCGGGTAGAAGCGCTCGCACTCGGTAATGGCGATGTCGACCATGTCCTCCAGGCTCTCGGCGCTGGCGACCGAGGCACCGCGCAGCAGCACGCTGTGGCGGAACAGCGGCATGCCGTCATCGGCGTCCATGCCGAAATGTCCGATCCAGAGCTTCTCGTTGGCGAGCGCCAGCAGTTCATACAGCGCCGAACGCTGCTTCTCCGGCACCTTCAGATCGAAGGCGCAGGTGAAATGCATGGCGCTGATTTCCCGCGACCAGCTGAAATACAAGCCGTAGTCGCACCACTTGCCCGGCGCCTCGGCGGCCATCTCCGAGTCGTTGCGGCGGTCAAACGCCCAATCATTGGCGGCGATAACTTGCTCGATGATGTCGAGTGGATTGGCCGCGGTCTCGGCGGCATAGGTACTCAGGGCTGACATGCGGGGTCTCCCCAGTTAGAGGCAGGCCGGGCCAACACGCGAACCGGACGCCCTACCGATGGTATAGAGGGCGGCGACTCGCGCCAAGGCCTAGACTAACGGCCCAAGTACGCGGACGGCAAACGATCTTCACGCGCCGGCCACAGCGTCACATAACGGCAACAGGGCCAGCCGATGCTGCAGCCGCTCAGGCGACGCCGTCCGGCGACGCTGGCGGCATCACCGAACCCGGCGCCTTCGATCCCGGCGGCATCGTGCCGGGCGCGACCTCGGACGCCCCAGCGTCAGAGAGGTCAAACTCCGGCTTGGCGGCGGCTGCCGGCGTACCAGCGCGTTCAAGCGCTGCCAGCCGGGTCTCCATCGCCGCCAGCCGGGCCTCGGCATTCTCCTGGCCGGTGCGGGCGTTGGCCGCCATCTCCTGCACCGCATCCAGGTCCTCGCGCCGGACCAAATCCAGCTTGCGGATCGCCTCGTCCACGCGGGCGCGGACCATGCTTTCGGCCTCCTCGCGGATGCCGGCCAGGGCAGAGAACGCGCCACCGGCCACGCCGGCCAGGTCGTCGAAGAACTTCGGTCGTTCTGTCATGGCACTCCACCTTGGTTGCTCGGAGCTGATACATGCACACGCTGGGGGGCTATGTCAGCCCGTCCAGCGTGCCTATAACGCACGGCGATGATCCTGGTCACCGGCGGCGCCGGCTTTATTGGTTCGAACCTGCACGCAGCCCTGGCACGACGCGGCGAGGACGCCGTCGTGGCGGACCGGCTCGGCGCGCAAGGCAAATGGCGCAACTTGGCCGGGCACCCGCCGGCGCAGATCATCCATCCGGACGCGCTCGACGGCTTTCTCGCGACGCGCCCGCCGATTTCCATGATTTTCCACCTTGGCGCCGTCAGCGAAACGACCGCGACCGACGGCGACCTTGTTTGGAAGACCAACGTCGCGCTGTCCTGGCGTCTGTGGCAGTGGTGCGCAGCGCACGGCGCGCGCTTCGTCTATGCGTCGTCGGCCAGCACGTATGGCGACGGCGCGGGCGGCTTCGACGACGACGCGGCGTTGCTGCGTGGCCTCCGCCCGCTCAACCTGTATGGCTGGACCAAGCACGCCTTCGACCTTCGGGTCATGGCGGCGCTGGCGGCGAACGACCCGGCGCCGCAGCAATGGGCCGGGCTGAAGTTTTTCAATGTTTACGGACCGAACGAATACCACAAGGGCAAGATGATCTCGGTCGTGAAGGTGAAGCACGACGAGATCGCCGCCGGGCAGCCGGCCCGCCTGTTCCGCTCTGACCGGGTCGGGCTGGCGGATGGGGCGCAGCGGCGGGATTTTGTCTGGGTGGGCGACGTGGTCGAGGTCATGCTGTGGCTGCTGGACCGGCCGGACGTGAGCGGGCTGTTCAACCTCGGCACCGGCACGGCGCGCAGCTACCTCGACTTGGCTCATGCCGTGTGCGACGCCGCGGGGCGGCCCCGGTCCGTGGAGTTCATCGACATGCCCGTGGCGCTTCAAGGCCAATACCAGTCGTTCACCGAGGCCCGCATGGACCGCCTGCGCGCCGCCGGCTACGTGGGGCAGTTCACCCCGCTTGAGGAGGGCGTCCGCCGCTACGTGCAGGACCACCTCGCGGGGCCGGAGCGCTACGTATGATCCCCGTTTTGATGTTCCCCGGTTTTGACCCCGTGCTGATCCAGGTCGGGCCGCTCGCCATCCGCTGGTATGCCCTGGCCTATATCGGCAGCCTGGTGCTCGGCTGGCGGATTATGCGGCGCCTGGTGCGGCTGTCGCCACCGGTCGCCACGATGGAGCAGACCGACGATTTCCTGACCTGGGCGACATTGGGCGTCGTGCTCGGCGGACGGCTCGGCTACGTGCTGTTCTATCAGCCGATGCACTACCTGCAGAACCCGCTCGGAGCACTTGCGGTGTGGCAAGGCGGCATGAGCTTCCATGGCGGCGCGCTGGGCGTGGTCGTGGCGCTCGTGCTGTATTGCCGGCAGCAGCGCATCCCGTTGCTGGGCTTTGCCGACCGGCTGGCCGTCGTCGTGCCGATCGGATTAGGGCTGGGCCGCGTCGCCAACTTCATCAACGGCGAGCTCTGGGGCCGCGTCGCGCCGGACTGGCTGCCTTGGGCGATGATCTTTCCCGTGGCCGGGCCGGAGCCGCGGCACCCGAGCCAACTCTATCAGGCGTCGATGGAGGGCGCGGCGCTGCTGATCGTGCTCGCACTCTTGTGCCGCAGCCCGGCCGTCCGCGCCCGCTTCGGCACCCTGACCGGCGCGTTCTTGGTCGGTTACGGCATTGCCCGCATCATCGGCGAGTTCTTCCGCCAGCCCGACGCCTTCCTCGGCTTCCTGTTTGCCGGGGCGACGATGGGGCAGCTGCTGTCGCTGCCGATGATCCTGGCCGGCGCCTGGCTGATCGCCCGCGCCCAGCCAGCGCCCCAGCCGGCCTGATATGGAACGCCTGGATGCCTTCATGGCCCGCGCTAACGCGGCCTACTACGCGACGCACGATCCCTACGCCGACTTCACGACCTCGCCCGAGATCACCCAGGTGTTCGGCGAGCTGCTCGGGCTGTGGGCGGCCGTGACCTGGCAGGCGATGGGCCAGCCCGACCCGGTGCTGCTCGTCGAGTGCGGACCCGGCCGCGGCACCCTGATGGCCGACGCGCTGCGGGCCGCATCCGGGGTGGCGGCCCCGTTCCGGGCGGCGCTGCAGGTGCATTTGGTCGAGACGTCGCCGAGACTGCGCGCCCTGCAGTCGGCGCGGGTCCAGGATGCGATGTGGCACGATGCGCTGGAGGACGTGCCGCCAGGGCCGATGCTGCTGATTGCCAACGAGTTCCTGGACGCCTTGCCGATCCGCCAGTTCGTCCGCCGCGGCGCCGGCTGGGCGGAGCGTTTCGTGAACGGCGGCGAGTTCGCCGAACAACCGGCGGCGCCGGACCTGGACCCTACCCACGCCGATGAAGGCGCGATCATGGAGCTATGCGAGCCCGCACAGGCGGTCGCGGAGCATGTGGCGCGGCGAGTGATGCACGACGGCGGGGCTGCGTTGTTCCTCGACTACGGCCCCGCCGAGAGCGCGCCCGGCGACAGCCTGCAGGCGCTGCAATCGGGCCGGCCCGCCAGTGCGCTCGTTGAGCCCGGCAGCGCGGACCTCACGGCACATGTCGATTTTGCGGCGCTCGCCCGAGTGGGAAAGGCCGCCGGCGCGGCTGTGCACGGGCCGGTGCCGCAAGGCCTGTTCCTAACCCGTCTCGGCCTGTTCCAGCGCACCGGGCGCCTGGCGCAGACCCAGCCGCCACTGCGCGGCGCGGCGCTGGTGCAGGCGGCGCAGCGCCTGGCCGAGCCCGACCGCATGGGCCGGCTGTTCAAGGCGATGGCGATCTGCCACCCCGCCTTGCCCTGCCCCGCCGGGTTCGAGCCATGATGCCCGAGGCGATCACCAGCGCCGCCCTGCCCTGCCCGCATGGCTTCTTCACCCGCCGCGGCGGTGTCAGCGTCGGGCCGTATGCCAGTTTAAACTGCAGCCTGTCCGGTCAGGACGCGCCCGACGCAATTCGGCAGAACCGCGCTCTCGTGGCACGGCATTTGGGCGCGGAGCCGGAGAGCCTGGTCGGGCTGACGCAGGTGCACGGCGCTGCGGTGGCGGTAGTGGAGACGCCTTGGGCGTATGGTGCCGGGCCGCAGGCGGACGCGATGGTGACGGACCGTCCGGGCGTGGCACTCGGCATCATCACCGCGGATTGCACCCCGGTCCTGCTGGCGGATTGGCAGGCCGGCGTGATCGGCGCGGTGCACGCGGGCTGGCGCGGCGCGGTCGCCGGCGTGCTGGAGGCGACGGTCGAGGCCATGATCCGTCTCGGCGCCCAGACAGCATCGATCGCGGCGGCCGTCGGTCCCTGCATCCGGCAGCAATCCTACGAGGTCGGCCCGGACCTCCGGGATGCGGTGCTGGCGCATGGCGGCTACGCTGGGTTCTTTGCCGAAGGGACGCGCCCGGACCGCTGGCAGTTCGACCTCGCCGGCTATTGCCGGATGCGCCT
This sequence comes from uncultured Alphaproteobacteria bacterium, assembly GCA_963850595.1. Classification (GTDB taxonomy): domain Bacteria; phylum Pseudomonadota; class Alphaproteobacteria; order Acetobacterales; family Acetobacteraceae; genus CAHJXG01. The sequence continues at coordinate 2,204,779 of CAWKLS010000002.1, forward strand.
GGCCGGCATCACCCAGGTGGACGTGATCGACGCGGACACCCTGGCGGACCCTGGCCGGTTCTTCAGCCACCGCCGCCGCACCCTCGCTGGCGGCGGGCCGATCGGGCACCAGATCTCGGCGATCATGCTATAGGCGCTGCCATGGGACCGTATTTCCTGCTGTTCATCCTGATGTTCGTCGCGGTCGGGCTGGTGAGCTGTGTCCTCTAAGGTCTGGCTCGCCGCGTTGTTCATCCTGACGGGATGCGGCGACCTGCCGCAGCCGTTCCTGGGACGGCCGGGCGCCACCGCGCAGCGCCTGTCCCAGCCGCCGCCCTCCCGGCTCGCGGTCTTGTCGCCGGTGCAGTCTTTGCTGCCCGCCGCCAGCGCCGACACCTGGGCCGGCGCCGTCGCCGACGCGCTGCGGACCGAGGAGGTGCCGGCGACCACCGACGGCAGGCACCGGCGCAGCGATTGGATGCTGGTGCTGTCGGCCGAGGTGCGCGGCGCCGAGGTGGTGCCGAGCTACGCCGTGCAGAATCCGTCCGGCGAGCCGCAGGGTGTGTCTGAGGGTGCCCCAATCTCCACCGCCGCCTGGGCCGGCGGCGACCCGGCGGTGCTCAAGGCGGCGGCAGAACAGGCAGCACCTGGCATCGCCTCGCTGCTCAACCGGATTGAGGCGGCGCGCCGCCAGAGCGACCCGAACAGCCTGATGAACCGTCCGGCCCGCGTATACTTCTCCGGCGTGACCGGCGCGCCTGGCGACGGCAACAGCAGCCTGCCGGCGCAGATGCGCACCAAGCTCGGCGCATTGGGCTTGGTGATTCAGGACGCGGCCAGTGGCGCGGACTTTACTCTGGCTGGACAGGTGCAGACGGCGCCCGGCGCCAAGGGCACGACGCGCATCGAGCTCCAGTGGATCGTGTCGGACAGCAAGGGCGCCGAGCGCGGCCGGATCGTGCAGCTCAACGAGGTGCCGCCGGGCACGCTGGACAGCTACTGGGGCGACGTCGCGGTCGTGGTCGCCGATGAGGCCGCCGGCGGCGTGCGCGACGTGGTGCAGAACGCCAGCGGGACGCGGACCGCGAAGGAAGCCAAGTAGCGCTTCGTGACAGGTTGGGCCGAGGTTGCTAAAACCCTGCCGCCTGCAATCCGCTGTATTTCCGGGGCTTCCGCCGTATGAAAATTCTTGCTTGCAACAGCAACCGGCCCTTGGCCGAGGCGGTCGCGTCCGCGTTGCACCTCAAGCTGGCGGACGCATCGGTGCGCCGGTTCGCGGATTTGGAGGTTTTTGTCGAGGTTCACGAAAACGTACGCGGCGAGGACGTCTTCGTGATCCAGAGCACGTCTTTCCCGGCAAACGATCACCTGATGGAACTGCTGATTACCTGCGACGCGCTGCGCCGCGCCTCTGCCCGTCGCATCACAGCGGTTATTCCATACTTCGGCTATGCCCGGCAGGATCGCAAAGCCGGGCCGCGCACGCCCATCAGCGCCAAGCTGGTGGCGAATCTCATCACCGAGGCCGGCGCCAACCGGGTGCTGACGCTCGATCTGCACGCAGGGCAGCTCCAGGGCTTCTTCGACATCCCGGTCGATAATCTCTATGCCGCGCCGATGTTCGCCCGTGACATCCGCAGCCATTTCACCGGGCGGGATATCATGATCGTATCGCCCGACGTGGGCGGCGTGGTGCGCGCGCGCGCCATCGCCACCCGGCTCAACTGCGACCTCGCGATCATCGACAAGCGCCGCGACCACGCCGGCGTGTCCGAGGTGATGAACGTCATCGGCGACGTGCGCAACAAGGACTGTATTTTGGTGGACGACATCGTCGATAGCGGCGGCACGCTGTGCAACGCGGCGGTTGCGCTGATGGGCAACGGCGCGCGGTCCGCCAGCGCCTACATCACCCACGGCGTGCTGTCCGGCAATGCGGCCGAGCGCATCGCGGCCTCGCCGATCGAGTGCATGACCATCACCGACAGCATCCTGCCGACCGAGGCCGTGCAGCAGGCCGGCAACCTCCGGCTATTCTCGATCGCCCCCATCCTCGCCGAGGCCATGCAGCGGATCTCGGATGAGAGCTCCGTCAGCTCGCTGTTCGACTGAGAAAGGAACAAAGCCATGAAGCTGTTCTACGCGCCCGGCGCCTGTTCTATGGGCATCCACATTCTATTGGAGGAGATCGGCATGCCGTATGAGCTGAGCAAGCTCGACATCCGCGGCGGCGAGAACCTCCGCCCACCGTTCAGCGAGCTCAACCCCAAGGGCAAGGTGCCCACGCTCCAGCGCGACGACGGATCGATCGTGACCGAGTTCCCGGTGATTGCGCACTACCTCGCCATGACCAACCCAGAGGCTGGGCTGCTGCCGAAATCTGAGGAGGGCACGCTGCGGGCGGCGGAGGCGATGGACTACTGCGTCGCCACCATTCACATGCAGGGCTTCGCCCGCATGTTCCGCCCGTCCAACTACAATCCGGACGCGGCTGGGCACGACGCGGTGAAGGCGCAGGGCCGCGAGATGGCCGAAAAGGGTTTTGCCATCATGGACAAGGCGCTGGCTGGCAAGCAGTGGATCGGGGGCGAATACAGCATCGCCGACAGCGCGCTGTTCTATGTCGCCTTTTGGGGCGGCAAGCGCGTAGGCATGACCCTGCCGCCCAACGTCGCCGCGCATCTGGACCGTATGCTGGCCCGCCCGGCCGTGCAGCGCATGGTCGAGCAGGAAGGCATCGCCGTCTGATGCTGACCGAACGCGCTTTCTGGTTCCTGCGCCACGGCGAGACCGACTGGAACGCGCGCAACCTGTCGCAGGGCAACGTTGACGTGCCGCTGAACGAGGTCGGCCTCGCCCAGGCGCGCACGGCGGCCGACATCCTGCGCACCCGCGGCATCCGCTCGATCGTGACCAGCCCGCTGTCCCGCGCCTACGACACCGCCGTCATCGTCGGCGAGCGCATCGGAGTGCCGCTGGAGGTTGAGGAGGAACTGCGGGAGGTGGCGTTCGGTGTCCAGGAGGGTCAGCCGATGGCCGAGTGGTTCGACGACTGGGTAGCGGGCAAGTTCACGCCCGAAGGCGCCGAGCCATTCAACGTGTTGCGCGCCCGGGCGGTGTCGGTGATCAACCAGGCGCTGGGGCGGCCGGCGCCGGTCCTCGTCGTGGCGCACGGCGCGCTGTTCCGCGCGTTGCGGGCTGAGATGGGCTTGCCGCCCAACGTTCGCACGCCCAACGCTGTGCCGTTCTTTTGCGAGCCCGGCATGCCCTGGACGCTTACGCCCGCATCGTAGGGTAAACGTACGGCGCCGGGCACTTGTTGCCGGCGTCCGAATACTGTTTGTTTCAAACCCATGAGAATATCTGTCCTGGGTATCGGCTATGTCGGCGCAGTCTCCTGCGGCTGCCTCGCGTCGTTCGGGCATGAGATCGTCGGCGTCGATGTCGCGCCCGACAAGGTGGCCATGCTCGCGCGCGGGCAGTCGCCGATCGTGGAAGACGAGATCGACCGCCTGATCGCCGATGGCGTCCGCGGGGGAATGCTGCGCGCCACCATAGACATCGCCGACGCGGTGGCGAACACCGAGGTCTCGTTCATCTCGGTCGGAACGCCGAGCGGTCCCGACGGCAGCGTCAGCATGCGGGCGGTGGACGAGGTCGTGGCCTCGATCGGCCGCGAGCTGCGCGGCAAACACAGCGTTCACACCGTGGTGATGCGCTCCACGGTGCCGCCCGGCACGGCGGAGGACCGGGTGATCCCGATGCTGGAGCAGGCCAGCGGCAAGCGGCACGGCGAGGGGTTCTCCTATTTTTCCAATCCGGAATTCCTGCGCGAGGGCTCGTCGGTCCGCGACTTCCACGCGCCGCCCTATACGTTGATCGGTGCGGCGCCAGGCGATGACGGGGCGGTGCTGCGCGAGATCTACGCCGGCGTGGGGGGCGCCGTGCACGTGGCGCCGTACCGGGTGGCGGAGTCGGTGAAATACCTCGCAAACGCCTATCATGCGGTGAAGCTCGCCTTTGCCAATGAGGGGGGCGCGATCCTGGCGTCGCTCGGCGTGGATGCGCGAGCGGCGTTCCGGCTGTTCTGCGAGGACCGGGTGCTGAACATCTCGCCGGCCTACCTCACGCCGGGCTTTGCGTTCGGCGGCTCGTGCCTGCCGAAGGACATCCGCAGCCTGCTGGCGCTGGCCGACCAGGCCAATGTGCCGGCGCCCTTCCTCAACCAGGTGCTGCCGAGCAACCGGGCGATCATCGAGCGGACCTTCGAGGCGATCGTGGCGCATGGCCGGCAACCGGTCGCGCTGTTTGGGCTGGCGTTCAAGCAGGGCACCGACGACCTGCGCGAGAGCCCATTCGTGATTTTGGCCGAGCGGCTGCTGGGCCGCGGCTACGATTTGCGCATTTTCGACCGCTCGGTCCAGGTCGCGCGGCTGACCGGCAGCAACCGCGCCTACATCGAGCGCGAAATCCCGCATCTGGAGCGGCTGCTGGCGCAGGACCCGGCGGCTGCGCTGAAGGGCGCCGGATTGGCGGTGCTCGGGCATATCGGCCGCGACGACCGCCCGGCCCTGCTGGCGGCGTTGCGTGGGCATAAGGTGCTCGATCTCGCGGGCATCGCCGAGGTGCGCGACTGGCCGGGGATCGCCTATCAGGGGCTGTGCTGGTGAGGCCACGGCTGCTGGTCGTCTCGCCGCGGTTCCTGTTCCCGCTCGATCAAGGCGGGCGCATCCGCACCGCCAACACACTGCGTCACATGAAGGGCGGCACGTTCGACATCACGCTGGTCTCGCCTGCTCCGCCCGACGCTGGGCGTTATACCGAGCAGACCGCCGCCTTGTGCGACCGCTTCCTGTCCTGGCCCGAGGCGCCGATGTCCCGGCTGGGCCGCATTTTGGCGCTGGCTGGGCGATTGCCGGTGGCGGTGGCGACGGACGCCTCGGCGGCCGGACGGGCGCTGGTCGCGGCGGAACTGGAGAAGCAGCCCGACGCCGTACTGGTGGATTTCCCGCACGCGGCGGTGCTGCTGCCCGACCGGCTCGCGGTGCCATCGCTGATGTTCACCCACAACGTTGAGGCCGAGATCTTCGCCCGGCACGCTCAGGTGGCCCGGATGCCGATGCGCTGGGTTTGGCAGGACCAAGCCCGCAAGATGCACTGGTTCGAGGCGGAAACGCTGCGCCGCTTCGACACCGTGATCGCCGTCTCCGTCCGCGACGCCGACGCGTTGCGCGACGCCTATGGCCTGCAGCGGGTTGAAGCCGTGGAGACCGGAGTGGACGTCGATTACTACGCGTTCCACCCGCCCGCGGACGCGCCGCCATTCGGACCCACGGAGGGCACGGTGGTGTTCACGGGATCAATGGACTCGCGCTCGAACATCGAGGGCGTGGCATTTCTCATGCATGAGGTCTGGCCGCTGGTGCTGCAGCGCCGCCCGCAGGCGCGCGCCATCATCGTCGGCCGCAACCCGGCGGAGGCCTTGGTCGCCGAGGCGCGGGCGCGCGGCCTGGCGTGGGAGTTCACCGGCTTCGTGGACGACGTGCGCCCCTTCGTCGCCCGCGCTCACGTGTATGCGATCCCGCTCCGCGTCGGCAGCGGCACACGGATCAAGGTGTTCGAGGCGATGGCGATGGGGTGTCCGGTTGTTTCCACGGCGTTGGGCGTCGAGGGGTTGGCCGTGACCGACGATGCTGACTTTCTGGCGGCTGACACGGCGCCAGCGTTCTCGGCGGCGATACTGGACTTGCTGGGCGATGCCGGACGGCGGACGGCGATGGCGGCGACGGCGCGGGAGCTCGTTGTGCGGCGGTTTAGTTGGGCGCAGGTGACGCGGCGATTCGAGGCGATCTGTGCTGGGGCGGCCGTGGAATACGAGGTCGCAGGTGCAACCAGGCGTTCAGCCCGACGTGGGCAACTTGGTCGATAATACCTTGGTTTTGTTCCTTCGAGCGAGGAGCCTTCGGTTCTTGCGATAGGCTACTTACCTTTTTAGATCTTAGCGCTTGATTTTCGCGACAGTGTGCAGCAGTTCACAACGCCCCGAGTGTTTATGTGCGATCACACATCCTTTACGGATGACGCATGAATTTGCTGCTACATCGGAAACCGTCCGAGCACCTCTTGACGCGCCGCCTTGCTGCGGTCGCTTTTCTCGACGTCGTCGGCTATTCGCGCCTGATGGCCATCGACGAGGAAGAAACCTTGGCGGCTTGGTCGTCACTGCAGGTCATTGTTATCGAGCCGCGTATCAGAACTTGGGGCGGCCGCATCGTCGATAAGGCCGGAGACGGCATCTTCACGGTCTTCGGCAGCGCACTCGATGCTTTGGATTGGGCACTGGACGTGCAGGCTGCTGTTGAGCGCCACCCATTTTTGGGACCGCCGATGCGGCTGCGTATCGGATTGCATCTGACAGATATCATCGACGGTCCGCACGGGGAAGCGCAAGGCGACGGAGTCAACATTGCAGCTCGCCTGCAAAACTATGCCGAAACCGGCGGTGTCATCGTATCGCGGGCCATAGCCGATGAGGTTCGCGGCAAAAGGGATGCGATATTCACAAGGCTGCGTCGGCGGCGCCTGAAAAATATAGCTCGGCCTATCCACGCCTTCCATGTCGCTGCCGGCCCGGCGCCCGCTCGTCCCCTATGGCGGAGGGCCATTCCAGTCACACTGCCTCTTGCGACCGCAGCCACCGTCTTGTCCGCGCTCCTGCTGTTCCAGCCCTTTGCGGGCTGGCAAGGCACGCCGCGCGAGCGGGCGGAACGCCTGACGCAGCAGGGTCTGGCCATCGTCTGCCACGAGTATCCCTGCCCGCGCGAATGGCTAGACCAGCGAGCGCTCTTCGAGCAGGCCATCGCGGTCGATCCGAGCTTTGCCGTGCCTTACGCAAAGGCTGCGCTCACCTTCACAAATTTCATCGCGTCCGGCTTGAGCGTCGCCGAAAAGGACGACCTGCGCGAAGCCGCACGCCTTACAACCCGAGTCATAGCCCTCGCTCCCGATCAGGCTTTCGCCTACATGGCGCGGGGTGCCGTTTTGCGGCAGGACCCGGATAAGCTTGACGACGCGCTGACCGCCTATCTTAGAGCGTTTTCGATCGACCCCAGCCTACCTCAAGCGACCGCTAATGCCGGTTGGTTATTGATCCTGCTAGGCCGCCCGGCTGAAGCGGAACCATATCTGCAACAAGCGCTCGAAATGGCGCCCAAGCATTTTTATGCGCCCGCATGGCAAAACGAGATCGGTCTGGCTGAACTTTTCTTAGGCCGATATGAAAGCGCTGTCCGGTGGTTTCAAAATGCGATCGAGAAGGAGGCGAAAAATGCTATCGGCGCAGATAGGGAACTGAAGCATAAGCTCAACCTTGCAGCCGCCTTAGCTCTTTACGGTGACCTCAAGGGAGCACAAGGATTGATCGGCAAACTGCGCTCCGAGAGGCCTTCACTGTCGACCCGCGACGTGCAAAATGGGAGTTGCGTCTGCTCCCACGCCCTCGGCTGGTTGCAGGGGATGGCAAAGTTGAAGCAGGGAGTGGTTCTGGCCGGCGCACTCGATGCAGGCTGAGACCGAAAGCAAGTTCTACTTAGCCTTAATCTCCGCCGTTCTCGCAGAATAGATGGAGGCATACAGGCACTTTGATATGTTCGCCGTGGTTTATGTGATCGAGCCGCCTCGCCACTTCCTCAATTTCCTCCGCAATGCCTGACTGTCCGGATAATTCCTCAAGACTTTTAGCTAGATGCTTGAGCACAGGGGCCAGACGCTTAGCTTTGAGCAGCGGCAATTTCAATTCCACAGTAGGTAGGACGGTCGACCTCGTATCGATCATAGATTTCTCCCGCAACAGATCCGAAGGTTGCTAGATCAGCCGAAAAGTCAGCTGAACTCGATAGTCAACCCCTCTCACTGTTACACTAACAACTGGATTATGCACGGCGGAAGGCACAACGACGTGAGAATGCATAAGACAGCTCTTTCGGCGAACTACCTGAACATCGTATCGATCGATATCCCGGGCGAGCTGACGCCAAGCCCAACCATCGACGCTGGCCAGCCGTTCATACTGCGGCGTTGCATCTGCGACCGACTAAGCGCTCACCGTTTCCACCATGACCACACGCCTTGCCCAATTCCCCATAATCCGCTACACCGCCCGCCGCGCTGGCACCCCTGGAGGCCGGCGTAATACCTGTTAGGAGCAACCCATGGCCAATTACGTGACAATCGAGGCCGAGGCGCGCGAGCGGGCTGGTAAGGGGGCGGCACGCGCATCTCGGCGGGCAGGCATGGTGCCGGCCGTCATCTACGGCGCCAAGCAGCCGCCAACGCTCGTGCAGCTCGACCCGCGCCTCGTGGTGCGTGAGCTGCAGCGCGGCGGCTGGCGGTCGCGTCTGTATGAGGTGAACGTCGCCGGGGCCTCCTCCCGCGCGCTGATCCGCGAGGTGCAGTTCCACCCGGTGTCGGACAAGCCGATCCACGTCGATTTCCAGCGTCTGGCCGCCGGCGAGCGCATCCGCGTCTCGGTCGTGGTGCAGTTCCAGAACGAGCTGACGTCGCCGGGCCTGAAGCGCGGCGGTGTGCTGAACGTGGTGCGCCACACCGTCGAGGTGATGGCCGATCCCGACAGCGTGCCGGAGGCGTTCCAGGCCGACCTCGCGATCCTCGACATCAATGACAACGTGCGCTGGTCCGATCTCACCGGCACCGCGGACGTGACCCCGGTGATCGCCGGACGTGACTTCGTCATCGCGACGGTGGCGTCACCATCGAAGCTGCCCGAGCCGGTCGTTGATCCGAATGCGCCGGTCGCTGCGGCGGCGCCAGCGAAGGGCGCCAAGGGTGCCGCCCCCGCCAAGGCAGCGCCCGCGAAGGCCGCCGCCAAGCCGGCTGCTAAAAAGTAGAGACTTGTCGTGCTGCTATGGGTTGGCCTGGGCAATCCTGAGCCCGGGATGGCCCGGCAGCGCCACAACATCGGCTTCATGGCCATCGACGCCATCGCTCGCCGCCACGGGTTCAGCCCGTGGCGGCAGCGTTTTCGCGGCTTGGTGGCCGAGGGCAGCGTCGGGACCGAAAGGGTGATCGCACTGAAGCCCGGCACCTACATGAACGGCAGCGGCGAAAGCGTGCAGCCGGCGGCGGCGTTCTATAAGTTGGCGCCGGAGGCGATCACGGCGTTCCATGACGAGCTCGACCTGGTGCCCGGCAAGGTCCGGGTGAAGCGCGGCGGTGGTGCGGCCGGGCATAACGGGCTGCGCAGCATGGATCGTTGCCTGGGCACACCGGAGTATTGGCGCGTTCGGCTCGGCATCGGACACCCAGGCGACAAGGCGCGGGTGCACGGCCATGTGCTGGGCGACTTTCACAAGACCGACCTGGCCTGGGTGGCCGAGCTGCTGGACGCCGTGGCGGAGGCCGCGCCAATGCTGGCCGCTGGACGGCCCGAGGATTTCATGACGCGCGTGGCCCTGCTGACGCAGGCTGAGGGAACCAAGTAGATGGGCTTCAACTGCGGCATCGTCGGCCTGCCCAACGTCGGCAAAAGCACGCTGTTCAACGCGTTGACCGCGACGGCGGCGGCGCAAGCGGCGAACTATCCGTTCTGCACCATCGAGCCGAATGTCGGCCGCGTCGCGGTGCCGGACCCGCGGCTGGGCCTGTTGTCGGCCATCGGCAAGTCGAAGGCGACGGTGCCGACCAGCCTCGAGTTCGTCGATATCGCTGGGCTGGTGCGCGGCGCGTCGCGCGGCGAGGGCTTGGGCAACCAGTTCTTGGCCAATATCCGCGAGGTGGACGCGATCATCCATGTGCTGCGCTGTTTCGAGGACGGCGACGTGACGCATGTCGAGGGCAGCGTGGACCCGATCCGCGACGCCGAGACGGTTGAGACCGAGCTGATGCTCTCCGATCTCGACAGCCTGGAGCGCCGCCTGCCGGCAGCACAGAAAAAGGCCCGCGGCGGCGACCGGGAGCAGCAGGCGCTGGTTGCGCTGATGGAGCCGATCGTGGCAGCCCTGCAGGCCGGGCTGCCGGCGCGGACCGCCATTCCGCCGGACCAGGTCGAGGCCGCGAAGCGCCTGCAGCTGATGACCAGCAAACCCGTGCTGTATGTGTGCAACGTCGAGGAGGGCGCCGCAGCGACCGGCAATGCTCACGCCGCCCGCGTGGCCGAGCGCGCAGCCGCCGAGGGCGCCGGTGTGGTGACGGTCTCCGCTGCGATCGAGGCGGAGGTGAGCCTGCTGGCCGAGGCTGACCGGCGCGAGTTCCTGGACGGGCTTGGCCTTCAGGATAGCGGGCTCGACCGGGTGATCCGTGCCGGCTATGCGCTGTTGGGGCTGATCACCTACTTCACCGTGGGACCGAAGGAAACGCGGGCCTGGACCATCGTCCGCGGCACCAAGGCGCCGCAGGCGGCGGCGGTGATCCACAACGACTTCGAACGCGGCTTCATCGCCTGCGAGACGATCGGCTATGACGACTACATCGCGTTCAAGGGCGAGGCCGGGGCCAAAGAGGTCGGCAAGATGCGGATCGAAGGCCGCGACTACGTCGTGCGCGACGGCGACGTGCTGCTGTTCCGCTTCAACGTCTGATCAGGCCCCGAGGTCGGGCAGATCCGCCACCACGGCCAGCAGCGTCACGCTGGCGGGCTGGCTGTCCGCGGTTCCCACCAGCAACGCCGCCGTGCGAACCGCCAACGCCGAAAGCCGCGCCAATGCCGCGTCGGCGCCGATTTCGGACCGGTCGGCCGCCCGCAATATACGAAGCGCCGCAAGCCCAACAGCCGCGAACGTCTCCCGCAGCACGTCGTCGAGGGCGGCACGCTGGTCAACGCCCGCGTCAAGCGGCACGCGGCGGATTGCGGCTTCGCCCAGTTGGCCTCGTGTGTTCCAGCCGCCGATCGGCGGATATTCAGGATCGAGGCCGGCGAAAATGCCTGCGAGCCGGTGCATCTCGTCCTCACACGCTGCGTGCGGCGCGGTGCCGCCGGCGCGGGCGATCAGCAGGGCGATGTAGCCGTCAACGAGGCTCCGCACCACAGCGAGGCTACCAAGGTAGTTGGGATGGTCCGCCCGTGCGAGGGCCGGACCGGCTGGGCCGGCCTCGGTGCGCACACGCCACTCCTGCCGCAGGGCGTCGCCATAGTCGAACAGGCCCGTGTGCCGTGGGCCGGTGCGGCGCCGGGTCAGCGCCACGAGGTCGCCGTGCACGCGATGCACCCGCCCGGCCTGCATGAGCCGCAGCCACCAGACCGCCCGGCGCGCCGTCCAGGCCGGGGCCAGACGCGGCGGCAAGGGCCAGCCACGCGGATTGGTAAGCGGTCTGCGGATCATACGCACTTCACCTTTGGCAACCAGCTTGGCTTTTGCAACCGGTCGCGGTTGTTTGGGTTACGGTATGCTACCACGTTGCCGGCGGACACGGGAACGAACCAAATCTGGAGGTAATGAGTTATGGGCATTCTTGATGGTATCCTAGGCGGCCTGCTCGGTGGCAACAGCAACGCATCGCCACTGCAATCGATCCTTGGCTCAATTTTGGGAGGCGGCCAGGCGCAGCAAGGCGGTCAGCCTCAGCAGGGCGGCCTGGGCGGTGCATTGGGCGGCCTTTTGGGAGGCGGCGGCGCGGCCGGTGGACTGGGCGGACTGCTCAGCCAGTTCCAGCAAGCCGGGTTGGGCAACGTCGCGCAGTCCTGGGTTGGCAGCGGCCCCAATCAGCAGGTCACCCCGGACCAATTGCACCAGGTATTCGGCGACGAGCAGGTCAACCAGTGGTCGCAGCAATCCGGCCTGCCGAAGCATGATCTGTTGTCACAGCTCTCCCAGTATCTGCCGCACGCCGTGGACCAGATGACGCCGCAAGGCCAGGTGCCCGCCGAAGGTGAGGGCGGCGCATTCGATGGCGCCGGCATCAACATGGGAACCCGCAGCAGCTAGAGCTTTTTCCGATCGGACGGGATCGGAGAAAAGCTCTAGCCCTTCGTTTTGGCGAGCATCTTTGTCCAATCGAAAGAGCAGGTCGATTGGACGATGCTCTAGCTCGCCCCGACGTGCATATCGGCGGTCGCAAAGCTTACGCAGAGGCTCGTGCGGCCGCCCCCCCGCCATCCTCAAGCTCCACAGTCAGCGCACGAAGCTCAGCGGTATGCGGATGATGCACGCGCCCGGCGCGCAAGTCGCCAGTGGATAGGGTTTCGACCAAGTGGCCGCCTTGCATAACCCCGATGGTGGGACAGAGATGTGCGACGACGGCCAAGTTGTGGCTGACCAATAAGTAGGTCAGGCCACGCCGCTGCTGCAGATCGCGCAACAGATTCAATACCTCCGCTTGGACTGAAACATCGAGTGCGCTGGTGGGTTCGTCCAGCAACAGCACGTTCGGCTCGGCCATCAATGCCCGGGCGATGGCCACCCGCTGCCGCTGCCCGCCGGAGAGCTGGTGCGGATAGCGGAAGCGCACGCTGTTCGGCAGCGCCACGTCCGACAGCGCCTGGGCAATACGGGCGTCACGGTCCTGCAGCCCGTGCACGATCAGCGGCTCGCTCAGTGCCCGGTCCACGGTCTGCCGTGGGTGCAGCGAGCCGTATGGGTCCTGAAACACCATCTGCACCCGACGAAAAAACGCACAGTCGCGCTTATGGTCCAGCGTCGCATTGTCCAGCCGCATTTGACCGGTCCAGTCCGGGTTCAGCCCAGAAAATGCACGCAGGATCGTACTCTTGCCGGAACCGCTCTCGCCCACCAGCCCAAAGCTGCTGCCGCGCGGCACATGCAGCGAGACGCCGTGCACGACCTCATTGGCGCCGAACCGGACGTGCAAGCCGTCGATTGCGATCATGGCGTGAGCCAGGCCGGGTCGCGCACCATGACCGGCAGGCGGGCCTCGGGATGTGACAGCCGGGGCATGCAGTTCAGCAGTCCCCGGGTGTAGGGGTGCCTGGCGTGGGCCAGCTCGCCGGCCTGCAGTTCCTCGACGACACGGCCGGCATACATGACTGCCACCCGGTCGCAGAAATGCCCGACCAGCGGCAGGCCATGGCTGATGAGCAGCAGTCCCATGCCGCGGCGGCTGACCAAATCCTCCATCAGGCGCAGGATTTCGGCCTGCACCGTCGCATCCAGCGCGCTGGTCGGCTCGTCGGCAATCAGCAGCTCGGGATCGGGCGCCAGCATCATGGCGATCATCACGCGCTGGCCCATGCCGCCTGACAGCTCGTGCGGATACGACCGCGCAACGCGGGCGGGATCGCGGATCAGCACCTGGGCCAGCAGATCCACCGCTGCCTGCGCCGCAACACGCTTGCTGCCGCCCTTATGCGCCCGCCAGGCCTCGGCAACCTGGTCACCCGCGGTCATCACCGGGTTCAGCGAGTATTTCGGGTCCTGCAGGATCAGACCGGCGCGTTTGCCGCGGATGGCGCGCATCTGCCGCTCGCTCGCGGCGAGCACGTCGATCCCGTCGAACGCCAGCCGGTCCGCCTGCACCCGGGCAGTGCCGGGCAGCAGGCGCAGCAGCGACCGGGCGGTGAGCGACTTGCCGGAGCCGCTCTCGCCCACGATACCAAGCTTCTCTTGCCCAAGCGTCAACGACACGCCGCGCACCGCCTCCGCCCAGCCGGTCGGGGTGGAAAAGGCAATGCGCAAATTCTTGATCTCGACCAGCATCAGCCGTCCTGTTTTGGGTCGAGCACGTCGCGCAGGCCGTCGCCCAGCAGGTTGAACGCGAGGCTCGCGATGAAGATGGCGAGGCCAGGGATCGTCGGCACCCACCATTGCTCGAGGATGAAGCGCCGGGCGGTGGCGATCATGGCCCCCCACTCCGGCGACGGCGGCTGCGCGCCCATGCCGAGGAAGCCGAGCCCGGCCGCGGTCAGGATGATGCTGCTCATGTCGAGCGTGACGCGCACGATGAGGCTTGGCAGGCACAAGGGCGCGACATGGCGCAGCACGATCCGCCCGGCCCCGGCGCCGGTCAGCCGCACCGCCGCGATAAAGTCGGTGCGGCGCAGGCTGAGTGTTTCAGCCCGGGCCAGCCGCGCATAGGGCGGCCAGGCGGTCAGCGCGATGGCAGCGACGGCGCTGGTCACGCCGGGGCGGAGTGCCGCGACAAAGGCAAGCGCCAGGATCAGCCGCGGGAACGCCAGGAACACGTCGGTCACCCGCATCAGCAGCCGGTCCCAGACCCCGCCGGCATAGCCCGCGACGCAGCCGACCGCGAGGCCCAGCGGCGCCACCAGCAGCACCACCGCGACGACCATGCCGAGCGTGATCCGACCGCCATATAGCAGCCGCGAGTACACGTCGCGGCCGAGCTCGTCCGTGCCGAACCAGTGCGCCGCGGACGGCCGGGCCAGGCGATTGCCGAGCTCCTGCACGCCAGGGTCATGCGTCGCCAGCACTGGCGCCAGCAGCGACAGCACGATCAATGACAACGCCACGATCAGCCCCGCCATGGCGAGCGGGTTGCGGCGGAACTGCAGCCAAAGCCGGTAGCGGCGTCCCCAGGCCGCCTGCCCGCGCGACGCCGGAGTCTCGGTCAGCAGCCAGTCGCGGGTGACGATCATCCGGACGCCGCTCATCGCACGCCCCTCATCGAACGCGAGGGTCCAGCACCCGGTAAAGCAGATCAGACAGCAGGTTCAGCACGACGTAGGTCAGCCCGACGACCAAGGTCGCGCCGAGCACCGCGTTCATGTCGGCGTTGAGCAGGCTGCCGGTCAGGTATTGGCCCAATCCCGGCCAACTGAAGATCGTCTCCGTCAGCACCGCGCCCTCCAGCAGCCCGGCGTAGGTCAACACGATCACCGTCAGCAACCGCACCAGAATATTGCCAAAGGCATGCCGCCAGATCACCGCGGCGGCGGATAGGCCCTTGGCCTTGGCCGTGACCACGAACTCGCCCTGCAGGCTTTCCAGCATGAAGGCGCGGGTCATGCGCGCGATGTAGGCCATGTTGGACAGCCCCAAAACCAAGGCGGGCAGCGTGATCTGTTTCGCGGCGTCTTGGAACGCCTCCCAATCGCCGGCGATGGCGGCGTCCACCAGCAGCAGCCCGGTCCGCTGCTCGACCATGCCGTCGAACATCACGCTCTGCCGCCCTGGCCCGGGTGCCCATTGCAAGGTCGCGTAGAATATCAGCAAAGCCAGCAGCGCCAGCACGAAGATCGGGACCGAGTAGCCGGACAGGCAAACCACGCGGATCACCGTATCGACCCAACTGCCCTGCCGCACCGCCGCATAGACGCCGAGCGGCACGCCGAGCAGCACCGCCACCAGCAGCGCCGCCGTCGCCAGTTCGAGCGTCGCTGGGAAGAACCGAGCGATGTCGGTGCTGACCCGGTTGCTGGTCATCACCGACCGGCCGAAATCACCCTGGGCGAGCTGTCCGACATAGCGGATGAACTGTTCGGGCAGCGGGCGGTCCAGGCCGAGCTCTAGCCGGGTGCGGGCCACGACGTCCTGCGGCGCGCGGTCGCCGACGATGGCCAGCACCGGGTCGATCGGCACCACCCGGCCGATCAGGAAGGTGATCAGGATCAGGCCGAACAGCGTGATCGGCACGCTGGCCAGGGTGGCGGCGAGCGCTCGGATACGGCCCACGCTGCGAAGCCCAAGCGGCCCGGTTAAGCCTTGGTCAGGCCGGCGTAGCTCGTCCGGTCACCGAGCAGCGCGAGATCGAGGCCGGATGTGGTCTTCTTCATCGCCGCCACCTCGACCTGCTGCCCGATGAAGACGAACGGGCTGCGCTCCTGGTGGTCGCGCTGCAGGCGTTCATACAGCGCAATGCGGCGGGCGGCGTCCGGCTCCTTCAATGCTGCGATCGAGCGGGCGGTGAAGTCGTCGTCCTTCCAGTTGCTGCGCCAGGCGAGGGTGCGGTTCTTCTGCGCCTCGCTGTTGTCGGTGTTGACGTTGAACGTCTCGGAGTTGCTGTTCGGATCCATGTAGTCGGACCCCCAAAGCCCCATGGCGACCTGATGCTGGCGGGCGCGGGTCTTGGTGATGACCTGGCGCTGCTCACCGGCGATCAGCGTCGCCTTGATGCCCGCCTCGGCCAGGTTCGCCTGGATTGCCTGCGCCACGTCCGCGTAGGGCGGCACCGTGTAGTGATCGAGCGTGATCTCAAAGCCGTTCGGCAGCCCGGCCTCGGCCAGCAGCGCCTTGGCCTTCGCGGTGTCCTTATGGAACGGCAGATCGGTCAGCGCACCCGGGAAGCCCTTGGGCAGGAACGCCTGGTATGGCTCAAAGGTCTTGGGGGTGATGCTGGCCGCAATCGCCTCGTAGTCGATCGCCCACTTGAATGCCTGCCGCACCTGCGGTTTTGAAAGAATTGGGTGGTTCTGGTTCAGCGCGAGGAAGTTCACGTACGACTTCGGCGCGGTCAGCAGGGTATAAGCTGGGTCTTCCCCAAGCGTCGCCAACTGGTCGGGCGCCAGGGTGCGCGCAATGTCGATGTCGCCGCGCTGCAGGCCCAAAAGCTGCGCCGAGGTATCCGGGCGGTGCAGTATCACCAGGCGGCGCAGCTTCGGCGGGCTCGGATGGCTGGGGTTCGGCTCCAGTGTCACGTTCTCGCTCGCGCGCCACTGCCGCAACTGGAACGGTCCCGACCCGGCGCTGTTGCCGGATTTCAGCCAGGCATTGCCCATGTCGTCGCCAACCGCCTTCGCCATCACGGTCTTCTTGTCCACGACGCTGCCCACCAGCGCCGACAGGCAATACAGCAGGAAGCTTGGCGAGCCCTTTTCGGCCAGGGTCAGCACCAGGGTCCGCTCATCGGTTGCCCGGATGCGCTCAGCCGCATTCTCCTTGGTGAAGCCGAACTGGTTCACGATGAAGGCTGGCGCCTTGTTCAGGGTGACCGCGCGCTGCAGCGTGAACGCCGCGTCCTCCGCCGTCACCGGGTTGCCGGAGGCGAATTTGCGGCCCTGCGCCATTTTGAACGTCATCGTCAGGCCGTCTTCGCTGGTGGTCCAGCTCTCCGCCAAATCGCCTTTGATGACGGTCGGGTCTTTGAGATCCGGCAGGACCAGCCGGTCATAGACGTTGGCCAGCGCCTCCTCGCCGCTGAACTCGAACGACTCCTGCGGATCGAGGCTCACGATGTCGTCGATCTGCCGGGCCATCACGACCACGTCGCGCGGCGTGTCCGCCCGTGCCGTCCGGGTAGCCATTGCAAGCAGCGGGCTCGCGCCCACGGCGCCAATCAAGGTGCGTCGGTTCAGCGTCATGTCAGTTCTCCATTCGATGCCGGAAGGATAGGCAGCGGTCTATCCCTTCGCAATCGGTGCGTAGGACGTGCGGTCAGGCAGCGGCCCTTGCCGGAAACCGGTCAACGGGCGGCGCAGCGCGGCGATGCCGATCTCCTGCAGCATGATCGCGAACGGGCCGCGCGCCATCACGTCCCGCTGCATCGACTCGTATTCTGCGAGCCGCCGCGCCGCGTCGGCCTCCTTCACCGCCGCCAGCGCCCGCGCCGTGAGGTCCGGGTCGGCCCAGGCGCAGTTCCACGCCGAGGTGCGGTTGGTCGAGGCGTCCGAGTTGTCCTCGTTCACGCAAAAGGTCTGCGCGTTGCTGTGCGGATCGAGGTAGTCCGAGCCCCACAGCGATATCGCCAGCTCATACTGCCGCGCCCGGACCTTCGTCAGCACCTGACGCCCCTCCCCGGCCTGCAAGGTCAGCCGGATGCCGGCCTCGCGCATCTGCGCCTGCAGCGCCTGCGCGATCTCAGCCCGGGGCGAGCTGGAAGCGTGATCAAACGTAAGGTCGATCCCGTCCGGGAACCCCGCGCCGGCTAGCAGCGCCCGGGCATGCGCCGGGTCGTAGTGATACGGGGTATCGGCGAGGGCGGCCGGAAAACCCATGGGCAGGAACGCCTGGTGCACGCGATACGTCTCGGCCACCAGGTTGGCGCCGATCCCCTGGTAGTCGATCGCCCAGCGCAGCGCCTCGCGCACCTCGGGCTTGGCGAGCGCTGCGTGCCGGGTGTTCATCGACAGGTGCACGAGGCTGGCCTTCGCCTCGGTCAGCACCTCGAAGCGTGGATCGGCGCGGGCGGCTCTAACTCCCTCGGGCAGCAGGTCGCGGGCGATGTCGGCGTCGCCGCGCTGCAGCAGCAGGAGCTGCACTGCCGGGTCGGCGACGTGGCGGATGATCATGCGCTTGGCGCGCGGCGGCTGGGGGTGCGACGGATTGGTGTCAAGCGTCACGATCTCGCTGGCCCGCACGCTGCGCAGCACCCATGGCCCCGACCCGGCGCTGTTGGTGCGCAGCCAGCCATTGCCCAGATCGTCGCCCACGGCATGGGACAGCGCCACTCGCTTTTCCACCACGCCGCCCACCGCAGCCGACAGGCAATACAACAGGAAGGTCGGCGCCTGCCGCTCGGCGATCTCGATCACCAGCGTTCGCTCGTCGGCAGCACGGATGCGGGCCGCCACGTTGTCGCGGGTGAAGCCGAACTGCGCGATGATGACGCCTGGCGCCTTGTTCAGGATTACCGCGCGCTGCAGGCTGAATGCCGCGTCCTCCGCCGTGACCGGCGCGCCGCTGGCGAATTTGCGGTCGCCGCGCAGCTGGAACGTCCAGGTCCGGCCGTCCTCGCTCGCGGACCAGCGTTCGGCCAGCATGGGGTTGATCCGCGTGGGATCGTCGTCGTCGGGGTTGACCAGCTTCTCATACACGTTGCCGCAAATCTCGGTGCCCGAGTATTCGAAGCTCTCCTGCGGGTCGAGGCTGATGATGTCGTCGATGCGTTTTGCCATCACGACCGTGTCCTTCGGCGTATCCGCGAAGGCAAGGCCGAACGCGCTGGCCCAGATCAACGGCGTGGCAAGCAGAGCGCGGCGGCTAGGCATGACGGACTCCAGGACGGGCGGTGTCACGATTTTCGGGACGGGCTGCGCCACGATGCAGGCGGCTACTCCTCCTCGTCCAGAAAGAATTGATCGGCTTCCTCGTCGTATGAATACAGCTCGGCGTAGCGGCCCCAGTTGATGGCGGTCCCGAGCGTCTCCTCGGCGTAGTCCGGCGACATGAAATCCTCCAGCTCGTCACGGAAACGCACGGCGGCGGCGCGGTGGTTCGGGCGTTCGTCCAGCACCCTGCGGATTTGCGTCACCAGCGGCACGTTGGCCCGCAGCGCCTCGCCGAAGATCTGCTTGCGCGCGTCGGTATCGGCCTCCACGAACACCCGGCCGCGGTCCAGCAAACGAAGGTCGCCTTCCTCCAGCACGCCCAGGCCCAGAAGCTGCAGCGCCTCGCCCATCGGCAGCAAGTCGTCCAGTTCAAGCTGCAGCGATTGCGCCAGCGCCGGCAGATCGGCGCGTCCGCTGTAAGGGGGCGCCGCCATGGTCTCGACCAGGCCAGCGAGCAGGTTGGTCGATACCGGGTGCAGCTGCATCGCCATCGTCGGTGCTGCGGGTGCAGCGGTGCGGAGGGTGGGCGGGCGCCGGGTCATCAGGGCGTAGATGTCATCAACCATCTGCCGGAACGCTGTGTCGTGCCGGTTGCGCGGATGCGGGAACGGCACGCGCAGCTCGCTCGCGACCCGGCCGGGATTGGAGCTGAACACGAGGATGCGGTCGCACATCAGCACCGCCTCCTCGATGTTATGCGTGACCATCAGCACGGACTTCACCGGCAGCTTGCCCTCGCTCCACAGGTCGATGAGGTCGGTGCGCAGCGTTTCCGCGGTGAGCACGTCGAGCGCGCTGAACGGCTCATCCATCAGCAGCAGGTCCGGATGCACGACCAAGGCGCGGGCCAGGCCGACGCGCTGCCGCATGCCGCCCGACAGCTCCTTGGGATAGGCGCTCTCATAGCCGCCGAGGCCGATCAGGTCGATCGCCGCCTCCGCCCGGTCCTCGCGCTCGGCCCGCGACACCCCCAGCGCCTCGAGGCCGAGCTCGACGTTCTCCTGCACCGTGAGCCATGGGAACAGCGCGAAGCTCTGGAACACCATCGCGACGCCGATGGCCGGGCCGTGCAGCGCCTCGCCGCGCCACCGCACCTCGCCCGAGGTGGGCGCCAGCAGGCCGGCGATGATGCGCAGCAGGGTCGATTTTCCGGAGCCCGAGCGGCCCAGCAAGCCCACGATCTCGCCGGTGCGCAGCGACACGTCCACGTTGTCGAGCACCACGAGGTCGGCGGTGCTGTCCTTGTGATAGGATTGGCGAACGCTGCGGACCTGCAGCAGGTCGTCGGCCGCGAGGGTCTGGTCCATGGGCGGGCTCCGGTCAGAGGGTCAGGCGTCGGCTGGCGAAGCTATACAGCGGCCGCCACAACAAGCGGTTGAAAGCCACGACGAAGGCGGACATCACGGCGACGCCCAGCACCACCTTGGCCGTGGCGCCGTCGGCGGTTGCCTGTGCGATGTAGGCGCCCAGGCCGTGCGCGACCAGCTTGGTGTCGCCCCAGCTCGCGACCTCCGACACGATCGCCGCGTTCCAGGAGCCACCGGAGGCCGTGATGGCGCCCGTCACGTAGTACGGGAACACGCCCGGCAGGATCACCCGGCGCCACCACAGCCAGCCGCCGACGCGGAGGTTGCGCGCGGCTTCCTGCAGGTCGCCGGGGAAGGCGCTGGCCCCAGCGATCACGTTGAACAGGATATACCACTGGGTGCCCAGGATCATCAGCGGGGTCAGCCAGATGTCCGGATTGCCGGCGAAGCGCACGATCAGCACGACGAAGATCGGGAAGAACAGGTTGGCCGGGAATGCTGCCAGGAACTGCGCCACCGGCTGGGCCCGCCGCCCCCATTTCGGCCGCAGCCCCAGCCAAACGCCGATCGGCACCCAGATCAGGGTCGCAAGCGTCATCAGGACGACGACGCGCAACAGGGTGATCAGCCCAAGCTGCAGCGCCTCGAACAGGTCCGACCAGGCGAGCGAGGCCGACACATAGGTCACGATCTGCCAAACCGCCAAACCCAACCCCACGGCCAGCACGGCCAGGAACGCCGCATCGCCGAGGCGCGACGGCACCCGGGCGCTTCGTATTTGCGCTTTGGTCCGGATTGACAGCCGCAGGCCGCCGAACGCGTCGAACACCGTGCCCACCGCGCCCGACGCAGCGCGCAGCAGCCGGGTGCGGCGGAGCAGCTTGAGCACCCAGGGATCCTCAACCTCCTCGGCCGCCGTCAGCTCGAAACGGAACTTCGATGACCAGGCCACCAACGGGCGGAACAGCAACTGGTCGTAGGCCAGAATGACGACCAGCATGGCGAGGATCGCATACAGCACGGCGGCGATGTCGCGTTGCTCCAAGGCGAGTGCCACGTAGCTGCCGATGCCAGGCAGTTTCCAGGTGGCGTCCCCGACGCTCACGGCCTCGCTCGCCACCACGAAGAACCAGCCGCCGGACATGGACATCATGGTGTTCCAGACCAGGCCCGGCATGGCGAAGGGCACTTCGAGCCGCCAGAAGCGCTGCCAGGCGGTCAGGCGGTAGCTGCGTGTGGCCTCGTCGAGGTCCGCCGGCACGGTCCTCAGCGACTGATACAGGCTGAATGCCATATTCCAGGCCTGGCTGGTGAAGATGGCGAAGATGGCCGCGAGCTCGGCGCCCAGCACTCGGCCGGGGAACAGGCTCATGAAGAATACGACGGTGAACGACAGGAAGCCCAGGATCGGCACGGATTGCAGGATGTCGAGGATCGGCACCAGAATCAGCCCGGCCCGCCGGCTCTTTGCCGCCCAGGTTGCGTAGGTGAAGGTGAATAGCAGCGAGCACAGCAGGGCAGCGAACATGCGCAAAGTCGTCCGGACCGCGTAGCCCGGCAGGAACCAGGGGTCGAGCACGATCGTCGTCGCTTCCGGCGTGTCGAGCGGCGCCAAGGTTCCGCGCGCGACGCCCGCCACGTAGATCAGCACGCCGAATATGCAGACGCCGGCGATGAGGTCGAACAGGTTCGGCAACCGACGGACGGAGGCAAAGGCGGGAAACGCGGTGTTCGGCATACGCAGGCATCCTGCCAGGAAAGAAGCCGACTGTTACGCTGTTCAGGGCGGGGTGTCAGCACGCATGCCTGTGTCAGTTCAGTGGCAATACGAACGGCCGAGGTCGCCTATACCGGGGCGGCAGCCTGGCTCTCTGGTGCGAGCCGCTTAATGAGTGCCGCGACCTCACCGGCCGGGGCCGGGCGGCTCAGCAGGTAGCCCTGGACCTCGGTGCATCCCTCACGGCGCACGCGGTCCAGTTGCTCCTGCGTCTCCACGCCCTCGGCCGTCGTGCGCATGCCGAGGTTGCTGCCCAGCCCGGCGATCGCCCGCACGATGGCCTGGGCGCTCACGATAGTCTGGGCGTTCACGATAGTCTGGGCGTTCACGATAGTCTGGGCGTTCACGATAGTCTGGGCATTGCCGTCCGAACCGTCCGTTGCAGTCAGGTCGCGGATAAAAGACTGATCGATCTTGATCTTGTCGAACGGGAAGCTGCGCAGGTAGCTGAGGGACGAGAACCCAGTGCCGAAATCATCCATCGAGATGCGCACGCCGATTGCGCGAAGCTGGTGCAGCGTCTCCAGCGTCGCGCCGGTGTTCGCCATCAGCACAGATTCCGTGATCTCCAGCTCCAATCGCGCAGCCGCCAGGCCGGACCGCGCCAGCGCTTCCTGTACCACAAGCACCAGGAACGGGCTGCGGAACTGGATTGGCGAGACGTTGACCGCGACCTTGACGTCGATCGGCCAGACTGCGGCCTCGGTGCAGGCCTGGGCCAACAGCCACTCGCCGATCGGCACGATCAGGCCGGTGTCCTCGGCCACTGGGATGAACTCACCCGGGGACACGCGGCCGGTGGCGTGGTTCCAGCGGAGCAGGGCCTCGAACCCGCAGACACGGTTCTCCTGCAGGTCATAAATCGGCTGATACAGCAGCTCGAACTCACGGTTGGCGAGGCCGGCGCGCAGGTCGGCCTCCATGGTGCGCCGTGCCTGCTGCCGGGCGTCCATCTCCGGCTCAAAGAAACAGACGGTGCCGCGGCCGTCCTGCTTGGCACGGTCCAGCGCCAGATCGGCCTTGCGCAGCAGCGCATCGCTCGAGGCGCCATCGATCGGGGCCATGACGATGCCGATGCTGGTCCCAATCGCGACCTCGGTCCCATTGATCGTGTAGGGCGCGCTGACCGCCTCGGTCACCCGGCGCGCGACGTCACCGGCGTCTTCCGGACGCAACAGGCCGGGCACCAGGACCGCGAACTCATCCGCACCCAGGCGCGCGACCGTCTCCGTCCGGTGCAGGCAGGCGGTGATTCACGCCGCAGCCTCCCGCAGCACCTGGTCGCCCGCCGGAAAGCCCAGGGTGTCATTTACGGTCTTAAAATAATCGAGGTCTGGAGTGCGCCCCTGGCGGTGGACAGAATGAGCGATTTGAATTGACCCCCCTTGCTGGGCCTCCAGAGGATGGAAGCCATGACGAGACACCGATCTCACAGCGCCGCGTTCAAGCGGCAGGTTGCTGAGGAGTTCATCGCGGGCGAGACGCTGCAAGCGCTGTCCAAGCAGCATGACATCTCGCGGCAGCTGATCCGGATTTGGGTCGGCAAGTTCGAGGCGGGCGCCCTGGATGATGACGTGCAGGCGGCCGACCTGATGCAAGAATACGAAGCCAAGATCGCTGCCCTTGAGCGTCTGGTCGGCCATCAGGCGCTTGAGATCGAGCTGCAAAAGGGGGCTTTGAAGCATGCACCCCGGCCGAATAGCGCGAGCATCTCCGTCGTCACCGGCCCTGTGGCGTCTCCGTCAGCCGAGGGTGCGAGCTGATGGGGCTCACGCGGTTCACCTTCTATGATGTATCGCCCGCCACGTTACCTGACGATGGCATCCTCGCCCGGATCGGCACGATCTGCAACGAGTTCGAGTGCTACGGCTATCGGCGGGTCGAGGCAGCGTTACGCCACCAAGGCGTCATGGTGAACGGCAAGAAGCTCCGGCGGCTGATGCGGGAGCACGATTTGCAGCCAAAACAGCGCAGGCATTACGTCGTGACGACGGACAGCGACCATGCCGGGCTGATCTATCCCGACCTGGCCAAGGATGTCGTTCCCGAACGCCCGAACCAGCTTTGGGTCGCAGACCTGACCTACGTCGCCATTCCGGGCGGCTTCGTCGATTTGGCCGCCACCTTGGATGCCTGGTCACGCAAGGTGGTCGGCTATGCGATCAGCCGCTCCATGGATGCTCGCATCGCTGTCGCGGCACTAAAGGCGGCGATCAGGGACCGAGCTCCACCGGAAGGCTGCATTCACCATTCCGATCGCGGTTCGCAATACGCGTGGGAGGTGTATCGCACGCTGCTGGCGGCCCATGGCCTGACAGGCTCGATGAGCCGCCGTGGGAATCCATGTGACAACGCCAAGGCGGAAAGCTTCATGAAGACGCTGAAGGTCGAGGCCGTTTACCTGGCGGTTTACGAAACGTTCGAGGACGTCACTTCCGACCTTCCGCGTTTCATCGACGACGTTTACAACTCAAGATGGCTGCACTCGGCCCTCGGCTACCTCAGCCCCGTGCAGTTCGAGGATCAACGCGCCCGGCAGACGGTCAAAACAGCCGCTTGAAACTGTCCACCGGCAGGAGCGCACTCCACAATCCGGTTCTTCAATAACAATGGGGAGCTCCTGCACCATGTCTATCCAACGTCGCCCAGCTTTAGTTTTGATAGTGGCGAGCCCGCGCCGGGCAAGACGATCGAGGTGCGGTTCTCGGTCGCCCGGAGCTTCACTGTGCTATGCGGAATCACCCAAAGATGCGGCTTGCGGTGACGGTCCGTTAGGCGTTGGGCGTCGGTAGGCCATTTGCGCTATGCTGTGTGACCGACCCTTGAGAGGTGCCGTTGGCCGACGATCCCTATACGCTGCTGGGCCTGTCCCGGACCGCCACTGAAAAGCAGATCCGCTCTGCGTTCCTGAAACTAGCCAAGACCAGCCATCCCGACGTGAACCCCGGGGACAAAAAGGCCGAGGAGCGCTTCAAGGCGGTCTCCAGCGCGCACGACCTGCTGTCCGATCCCGCGAAGCGGGCGCGGTTCGACCGCGGCGAGCTTGATGCGGCCGGGCAAGAGGTCCCGCCACGCGGCTTCCGGCCCGGTCGCTATCAGGCGGGGGGCTATCAATCGGGCGATTACCAGCCGGGCGGCGCCCAGTATTCCGGTGGCGACATGGACGATATCCTGTCGGGCATGTTCGGTGCCCAGGGTCGTGGCTCGACGCGGCCCCGGCGGGGGTCGGACCAGCGCTACACGCTCACCGTCTCGTTCCTGGACGCGGCGCGCGGCGCGACGCAGCGCTTGGCCCTGCCAGGCGGCGGCGACCTGGATGTGCAAATCCCGCCGGGGACAGAAAGCGGGCAGACGCTGCGCCTGCGCGGCAAGGGCATTCCCGGCGGTGCCGGCGGCCCGGCGGGCGACGCGCTGATTGAGATTACGGTCACCCCGCACCCGCTGTTCCGGCGGGAGGGACGCGACATCCACCTCGACTTGCCGATCACCATCAGGGAGGCGGTGCTGGGCGGGCGCGTCCCGGTGCCGACCGTCGCCGGCGCCGTCACGATGGCCGTGCCGCCGGGTTCGGATAGCGGCACCAAGCTGCGGCTGCGCGGCAAGGGCATCCCAGAGCACGGCAAACAGCCGGCGGGGGACGCTTACGCGACGCTTCGCGTGATGGTTGGGCCGGCGGATGACGCGTTGCGGGAATTCCTAAAGGACTGGGCGCCGAGTCAGGCGTTCGATCCACGGAACGGCTTGCCTGACGGCTGATTGCCCGGCCCGGCCATGCGGCGAATCAGCTCGATGGAGTCGGCGCTGGCCCAGTCGGCCGCGCCCTCCAAGCGTCCACGCTCCTTGCCGGCACGGTCGATCAGCAGCGTGGTCGGAATGCCGCGCGCACCCAACGCCCGGGCGGCATCGCCCTTGGGATCCAGCAGAATCGGCAAGGTCTGGATGCCTTTCTCCCGGTAAAAACGCTCGACCGGGGCCGCGCCGCCGCGGTCGGAAGACAACGTCAGCACGGCAATGCCATAGCTCGCCACCGACCGCGCCAGGGCGTCGAGCGCCGGCATCTCGGCGACGCAGGGCACGCACCAGGTGGCCCACAGGTTCAGCACCACACCCTGTCCGGCATAGTCGGCGAGGGTGCGCACCGTGCCGTCTTGGGTGGTGAAGCGAAACTCCGGCACGGCCGCGCCGTCGGAGAGCTGCAGGCGCGACAGGTCAGGCAGGCTGCTGCCCGCCGCCCAAGGTTTGCGCGGGCCGAGCACGACCGGTAGGGTCAGGGCTGCCGCAGCCAGCGCGCGGCGCTTCATTGGAACCATGGTGCGTCCTTGAATAGCGATACCGTTAGCAATGCCGTTGATAGCACGTCTGCAGCAGGAAATGGGGCCGGGGGCGCTCCGGTCCAGCCGGGACCAGGCATTTCGGACACCCTGCGGAATGCGGGGGCCAACGCCCAGTGGGGCGGCCGGTTCGCCCGCGGACCCTCGGTCATCATGCAGGACATCAACGCGTCGATCGGCTTCGACCGCAAGATGTGGCGACAGGACATCCGCGGCAGCCTGGCGCACGCGGCCATGCTGGCGCGCGCCGGCGTGATCGCGGCGGGCGACGAGACGGCCATCCGCACCGGCCTGGCCGGCATCGCCGCTGAGATCGAGGCCGGGCGCTTCCCGTTCGTGGACGAGCTTGAAGACATTCACATGAACATCGAGGCGCGGCTGACCGAGCGCATCGGCGAGGCCGGCAAGCGCCTGCATACCGGGCGCAGCCGCAACGACCAGGTCGCGACCGATTTTCGCCTTTGGGTGCGGGACGCGGTGGACGGACTGGACCTGCAGGTCGCCGACGTAATGCGTGCGCTGGCAGATCGGGCGGCGGAGTTCGCGGCTGATCCGATGCCGGGCTTTACCCATCTGCAAACGGCGCAGCCGGTGACGTTCGGGCATCATCTGCTGGCGTATGTCGAGATGCTGGGCCGCGACCGTGGACGCCTCGCCGACTGCCGCCGGCGCCTGAATGAGTGTCCGCTGGGCTCGGCGGCGCTGGCCGGCACCAGCTTTCCGATCGACCGCGCCGACACCGCGGCGGCATTGGGCTTCGACCGGCCGACTGCCAACTCGCTCGACGCCGTGTCGGACCGGGACTTCGCGCTCGAGTTCCTGGGAGCGGCGGCAATCTGCGGCATGCACTTGTCGCGCCTGGCGGAGGAGCTGGTGATCTGGTGCAGCGCGCCGTTCGGCTTCGTGCGGCTGTCGGACGCGTTCACCACCGGCAGCAGCATCATGCCGCAGAAACGTAATCCGGACGCGGCCGAGCTGGCGCGCGCCAAGACCGGCCGCATCACCGGGGCGCTCGTGGCCCTGCTGATGGTGATGAAGGGCCTGCCGCTCGCCTACGCGAAGGATATGCAGGAAGATAAGGAGCCGGTGTTCGACGCTGCCGACGCGCTGGCGCTCTCGCTTGCGGCGATCGGCGGCATGGTGCGGGATATGACGCCGGACCTCGCACGGATGCGGGCGATGGCGGGATCGGGGTTCGCGACCGCGACCGATCTCGCGGATTGGCTGGTGCGGGTGCTGCGCCTGCCGTTCCGCACCGCGCACCATGTCACCGGGCGGCTGGTTGCTTTGGCGGAGGCGCGCAGGGTCGGGCTTGCGGACCTCGACCTCGCGGAAATGCAGGCGGTCGAGGCCGGGATCACCGCGGAGGTATTCGGCGTGCTGACGGTCGATGCCTCGGTGGCGAGCCGCACCAGCTTCGGCGGCACCGCGCCGGCCAATGTCGCGGTGCATGCGGCCCGCTGGCAAGCTGCATTGCGATGAGGATTGTGCTGCTGATCGCCCCCGTGCTGATCGCATCCATCCTGTTGGCTTCCTGCGGCAAGAAGGGCTCGCCCAACGCGCCCGGCCCGGCCAACGAAATCAGCTATCCCCGCGCCTACCCCTCCCGGTGAACATGCCCCATCCCGCTGCCCTGCCGCTCGACCCCGACCCCACGACCGCCGAGTTGATCGCTGCCCGGCCGCATCTGTCGATGCACGCCATGGATGGGCTGCTGATGGAGGGCGTGCCGCTCAACGCGGTCGCGGACGAGACCGGCACGCCTACCTGGGTGCTCTCGGCCGGCAGCATCCGCGGACGGCTGCGCGCGCTGCAGACGGCATTCGCGGAGGCCGATCTGCCGGCGCGGGTGCACTACGCCGTAAAGGCGAACGACCACCTGGCCGTGCTGCGCATCATGGCGAGCGGCGGCGCCGGTGCTGACGTGGTCAGCGGCGGCGAGCTGCAGCGGGCCCGGCTGGGCGGCATCGCGCCGGGGCACATCGTGTTCTCCGGCGTCGGCAAGACCGAATGGGAGCTGAGGCTCGCCCTGGAAGCCGAGGTCGGCCAGATCAACGTCGAGAGCGCCGAGGAGCTGGCGATGCTGTCCGGCATCGCGGCCGGGATGGGCCGCGTCGCCCAAGTCGCGCTGCGCATCAATCCGGACGTGGACGCCGGCACCCATGCCAAGATCACGACGGGGCGCGCGGACAACAAATTCGGCATCGCCTATGGCTCGGCGGCGGCGCTGTATGCGCACGCGGCGGGGCTGCCCGGCATTGAGCCGGTCGGGCTTGCATTGCACATCGGCAGCCAGATCCTCTCGATGGCGCCCTACCGTGCCGCCTATGCCCGCGCGGCCGAGCTGGTGCGAGACCTGCGCGCCATGGGTCAGATCGTGCGCATGGTCGATTGCGGCGGCGGGTTGGGCATCGGCTACCGGGACGAGCCGGTCGCCTCCCCGGCCGCCTTCGCCGGCGCGATCCGGGCGACGCTCGGCGGCATGGACCTGGAGCTTGCGGTGGAGCCGGGCCGCTGGCTAGTGGGATCGGCCGGGCTGCTGCTCGCGTCGGTCGTTCTGGTGAAATCGACCGGCAACCGGCGTTTCGTAGTGCTGGACGCCGCGATGAACGACCTGCTGCGGCCGGCGATGTACGACGCCTGGCACGGCGTGGTGCCGCTATCCGCCGTGGATGCGATACAGCCGGCTGAGCGGTGCGACATCGTGGGGCCGGTATGCGAAAGCGGTGACACCTTCGCGCGAGGCCGCGCGCTGCCTGCGCTGGCGCGAAACGCACGCTTGGCGATCCTGGACGCGGGCGCATATGGTTCGGTGATGAGCTCGACCTACAACGCACGGCCATTGGCCGCCGAGGTGCTGGTTGACGGCGACCGCTGGTCGGTGATCCGCGCTCGTCAGCCGATGGAGGCATTATGGGCTGGAGAGACCGTTCCGGACTGGCTCGGGTGAGTTTGGAGCCGACCTCGTCCGCGGCGGCGGCGCTCGGCCGGAAGCGCTCAGCGGCGCGGCTGGTCCTATGGTTCGAACGGGTCTGGCCCGCCATCTGGCCAGCGCTCGGTGTCCTGGGCGCCTACGCCTGCGCGGCGTTGCTGGACATCCCAAGCCTGCTGCCGCCTTGGACGCGGGTCATCGTGTTGGCCGCTGTGACTGGCTTTGATCGCCGGGCTGCTTTGGCGGCGGCTGCGCCTGGTCAGGATGCCGACCGAGGCCGAAGCGGACCGCCGGCTGGAGCGCGCATCGAGCCTGCGGCACCGGCCGCTCGCTGCCCTTGGCGACCGCCCCGCGGCGCCGTCGGACGAGGCGGCGGCGCTATGGCAAATCCATCTGACCCGGCTGCAGGCGCAGGTTCGGCGGCTGCGCGTCGGCCGTCCGCAGCCGGGCCTGCCAGCGCAGGATAGTTGGGCCCTGCGTGGCGCGGTGCTGCTCGGCCTGGGGGCGGCCTGGGTCGTGGCGGGACCCGACGCAGGCTCCCGGCTGCTGCGCGGTTTCCTTCCCACCATCCCGGCGGGCGTCTCGGCGCCTGGCACAGTCGTGCAGGCTTGGATCACGCCGCCGGGTTATACCGGGCTGCCGCCGTTGTTTTTGCATCCGGACAGCAAGATGGTCTCGGCCCCGACAGGGTCACACCTGACGGTCAACGTGACGGGTGGCAGCGGCGAGCCAAGCCTGGCACTGGACAATGCCGCCGAGCCATTCCGGGCACTGGACGGCGCAAGCTGGCAAGCCGAGCGTGATCTGGTCGCCGGCGGCACGCTGTCGGTGCAGCGGCGCGGCGGCCCGGTGGCGTCTTGGGCGTTGACGGTGCTCCCCGACCATCCGCCGACCGCGGCGTTTACCGATCCGCCCGGTGCGTCGGTCTCCGGCGGCCGGACGACGCAGCAGACCCGCATGGCGTGGCGGGTTGAGGACGATTACGGCGTCGCTGACCTCCATGCCGAGTTGCGCCTGCGCGACCGGCCCACGGCGCCCCCGCTACTTGCGCCAATCACGCTGAACGGGGGACCGAAACATGCGCAGGGCGTCCAGATCCAGGACCTGACGGCGCACCCCTGGGCTGGGCTGCCTGTCGTGGCGCGGCTGGTTGCGCGGGATGCGCCGGGCCAAACCGGCACGAGTGCCGAGGCGGAGTTCGTTCTGCCGGAGCGGCCATTCCAGAATGCTCTGGCGCGGGCCGTGCTCGCGGTGCGCCGGCAGCTCAGCCTGACGCCCGACGAGCGGCAGCAGGCACGGACGTCGCTGGACGCATTGGCCGATGCGCCGGAGAACGCCGAGGTGTCGGGCGGCTTGCTGCTGAACCTGCGCGCTATCGGGTCGTTGCTGGTGCGGGGTCGCGGGGCCCCGGCCGTCGATGAGGCGCAGTCGCGGATGTGGGATTTGGCGCTTGCGCTGGAGGAGGGCGCCGCCGAGCGGACCGCGCGCGCATTGGAGGCCGCGCGGCAGGCGGTGCGGGACGCCGTAGATGCCAGCCGTGAGAAGCCCGAGGATCGTGCCGAGATCGACCGTCGCATGCAGGAACTGCGGGAGGCGATTCAGAAGCACATGGAGGCGCTATCGGAGCAGGCGCGGCGGGACGGCACCGAGCTGCCCTACGACGCGACGGCGCCGAAGATGAACAGCCGCGATCTCGACAAAATGGCGGAGCAGATGCGCGACGCCGCCCGTGAGGGCCGTATGGACGACGCCCGCAAGCAGATGGCGGAGCTGGAGAAGCTGCTGGAGCAGCTGCAGAACGCCCGCCCTGAGCATGGCGAGGCGCAGGAGAAAAAGGACGCCGAACGGCGGCAGCGTGGCCGGCAGCAGATGGACGCCGTGCAGGACATGGTTCGTCGTGAGGGCAGCATGCTGGATCGCAGCCAGGCCCGCGCCACGGCCGAGCCGCCGCGCCGTGGCAAGCCCGAACAGGCTCCGTCTGGTCAGCCTCCGTCGGCCCAAGCTGCACCGAGCCAGGCGGCACCGGACCCGCGGGAGGCGGATAGCCGGGGGCAGAAGGCGCTCCGCCGCGCATTGGGCGAGCTGATGCAAAGATTTGGCGACCTGACCGGCGAGGTTCCGGCACCGCTGGGTGAGGCCGACATGGCGATGCGGGAAGCTGGCCAGGCGCTCGCCGAGGGCCGGGACGCGGCCGCGGGCAGTGCACAGACCAAGGCGATCGAGGCGTTGCAGAAGGGCAGCAAAGAGATGGGCCAGCAGATGGCTCGGCAGTTCGGCACCGGGAAGGAGCCCGGCGACGAAGGTGAGGAAGGCGAAGGCGGCGAGCCTGGCCAGGTCGGCGAAGGCGGGCAGGACCAATCCAACCGCGACGGCTCGACCGCTGGCAACCGGCCCGGCGAGGGCACTGCACCAGGTCGCCGGCGTTCCGCCCGCCGCGATCCGATGGGCCGGCCACTGCAGCAGGGTACGTCCGGCACCGATGAGAGCGGCGATGTGCAGGTGCCCGACCAGATGGAGCAGGCCCGCACCCGCGCCATCCAGGACGAGCTCCGTCGTCGCGGCGCCGAGCGGAGTCGCCCGCAGCCGGAATTGGACTATATCGACCGGCTGCTGAAGACGTACTGATAATACAGAGCATTCACGCCGGCTGATTGGGCGCCAACGGCAGTGGCGAAACCTCGCCGGCGAGATCGACCACGACATTGCCGGCGAGGACCTGCTTTGCCAACGGCACGTTCAGGTCCTTCTCCCAAGCGGCGATCACCACGGTCGCGACGCAATTGCCGATCAGGTTGCCGAGCGCGCGCGCCATGCCGATGAACCAGTCGATCGACAGCACCAGCACAAGTCCGATTGCCGGAATGGCCGGGACTGCGTTCAGCGTCGCGGCCAGGATAACGATCGCTGAACCTGGGACGCCATGCGCGCCCTTTGAGGTCACGAGCGAGATGCCGAGCACCAGCAGCAGGTCGCCGAAGGAAAGCGGGGTGTTGGTGGCCTGCGCGATGAACACCGTCGCCAGCGTCAAATAGATTGAGAAGGCGTCCAGGTTGAATGAATAGCCGGTCGGGATGACCAGGCCGACGACCGAGGGCTTGACGCCCATGCGCTCCAGCTTGCGCATGATCTGCGGCAGCACCGCGTCGGACGAGGCGGTGGCGAGGACAATGGTCAGTTCCTCGCGGAAGTAGGCGAGAAAACGCAGGATGCTCAACCCGGTCGCGAGCCGCATCACGGTGCCGAGCACGACGAGCACAAACAGCGCAACCGCGACCCAGAATACGACGACGAGCGAGATAAGCTGCTGCAGCGAACCGACGCCATACTGGCCGACGGTGTATGCGACGGCGCCCAGCACGCCGAAGGGCGCGATGCGGACGATCAGTCCCATCGCCCGGAATAGGATTTTGGAGACAGTGTCGATCAACGCCGTGACGGGCTGCGCCGCCTCGCCCACCAGCGCCGCGCTGATGCCAAAGATGATGGCGAAGAACAGCACTTGGAGCACGTCGTTGCGGGCCAGCGCGTCGAAAGAGGTGGTCGGGATGATGTTCAGGATGAAGCTGCCGATGCCGCCGCCCTGCAGCTTATGCGCGTTCTCTGCATAGGTGCTCAAAGCGTGGGCATCGAGGCTCGCCGTGTTGATGTTCATGCCTTGGCCGGGTTTGACGACGAAGGCCAGTACCAGGCCGACGACGAGGGCGACGGTCGTCATGACCTCGAAATACAGCAGCGCCTTGCCGCCGACCCGCCCGACCTTTTTGAGGTCACCCGCACCCGCGATCCCGTGCACCACGACGCAGAACACGATCGGCGCGACAATCATGGAGATGAGCTTGAGGAACGCGTCACTGAAAAATTTCAGCCCGACGGCAAATCCGGGTGCCAGCATGCCGAGCACGACGCCTAGGATCAGAGCCGCCACGACTTGGACAAACAACGATTTGTATAAAGGCGACCGGATCGGTGTGTCGGCGAACCTCGCTTCCGTGGCCATGATGCACATTCCTTGATGCTGCCCTAAGGGCAGGCAAAAAGGATGCCAGAAGAGTTACATTACGGGAGCGGTCAGCTGACCGGCAAAGCGGCCTTCGTTTCCTGTGCTGCGACATAGCCGCCGGCTGTGACAAGCACCGAGGCCGCCATGGTTGTGGCCGTGAATGGCGCCTGTCCAGCCGCAATCAGCAGCAGCGTGGACAGCACCGGAGTGGCGAATGCAAGGGTGCCAAGCAGGCGGGGGTCGCCACGCTTCATGCCGACATCCCAGAGGGCGAAGGCAACGCCCACCGGCCCAATGCCCATTGCGAGCATCGCCAGCCAGGCCATGAGGCTCGGCATTACCCAAATGCCGGTCGCGCCATGCAGCGCTGCGGCTAGGATCGCGGTGCCGCCGCAGAAGCCGGCAACCGCGCCGGGGGGCACGTCGCCGAACCTTCGGGCCAGGACGGAGTAAGATGCCCAAACGAGCGCGCTGGCTGCGGCCAAGGCATAGCCGATCGTAGCGCCAGCCGGAAACGCCGCATTGCCGCTCAGCAGCGTCGCGCAACCCAGCAACGCCAGCATAGTCCCCGCCAAATGCCGCCAAGTCAGCGGCAGGCCAAGCGCACCGGCCGACAGCAATACCAGCAGCAGCGGCCAGGAGTAGTTGATGAGGTTTGCGGTCGCGGCGGGGGCGCGGGCTAGGGAGGCAAAATAAAGTGCATGGAAGCCAAACAGCCCGCCTACCCCATGCAGCCAGACCAAAGGCGGCTGCCGAAGCACGTTGAGCTGTCCCTGCCTGGTGAGCCAGACGATCCCCAGCACCGCCGAAATCCCGAAGCTCGTTGCCGTCAACTGCAGCGGCGGCACCTCGGACGCAGCGCGGGACAACAGGGCCAGGAATGCCCAAAGCCCGATCGCGCCGCATCCGGCCAAGGTTGCCGCCGGGGCAGCGCGCACGCGTGGCTTAATACATGTGCTGTCCGCCGTTGATCGAGAGCGTCGATCCCGTGATGAAGTCGGCGTTGTCAGCGGTCAGGAACGCGACCCCGCGGGCGATGTCCTCGGCGTGGCCCAGCCGGCCCATCGGGATGCGGGCGATGATCTTCGTCAGCACGTCGGGCGGCACCGCGCGCACCATTTCCGTATCGACATAACCCGGCGCGATGGCATTCACCGTGATGCCGAACCGCGCGCCTTCCTGCGCCAAGGCTTTGGTGAAGCCGTGGATGCCCGACTTGGCTGCCGCGTAGTTCACCTGGCCATACTGGCCCGCCTGGCCGTTGACGCTGCCGATATTCACCACCCGGCCGAACTTCGCCGCCCGCATGCCGTCGAACGTCAGCTTGCAAAGGTTGAAGCAACTGCCGAGGTTGGTGTCGAGCACCGCATCCCACATGTCGCGTGTCATGCGGGCCATGGTGGTGTCGCGGGTGATCCCGGCATTGTTCACCAGGATCTCGATCGCGCCGTGCTCAGCATGGATCTTGGCCAGTGCGGCCTCGCAGGCCGCATAGTCCCCGGCGTCGAACTTGAGATGCGGAATGCCGGTCTCGTTCGTGAATGCGCTGGCGGCCGCGTCGTTGCCAGCATAGCTCGCAACGACCTTTCGCCCTTCGGCCTTCAGTGCGGTGCTGATGGCCGCGCCGATTCCGCGCGTTCCACCTGTGACGAGTGCGACTCGTGCCATTGCTTGTCCTCCCCTGGCTTAAGCAGCGTCATCTTCGCCGCTTTGCCAGGGAAGTGCTAGGCTTTCAGCACTTCATGCGTGCTTAGTCTCAGCGTTCCACGCAAGCTAATCCTCAGCGTTCCACGCACATGGCAACGCCCATCCCCCCACCGATGCATAGCGTGGCAAGACCCTTCTTGGCGTCGCGCTTGCCCATCTCATGCAGCAGCGTCACCAACACCCGGGCACCGGACGCACCGATCGGATGGCCGATGGCGATGGCACCGCCGTTCACATTTACTTTACCAGCGTCCCAGCCCATGTCCTTGTTCACGGCGTAAGCCTGGGCGGCGAAGGCCTCGTTCGCCTCAATCAGGTCCAAATCCGCCGCGGTCCAGCCCGCCCGCTGCAGCGCCTTGCGGCTCGCGGGGATCGGGCCAGTGCCCATCACAGCCGGATCGACGCCAGCGGTGGCGAAGCTCGCGATGCGGGCCAGCGGGGTGAGGCCGCGGCGGGCGGCCTCGGCGGCGGACATCACCACCAGGGCGGCGGCGCCGTCATTGATGCCGCTGGCATTGCCGGCGGTCACGGTGCCGTCCTTCGAGAACGCCGGGCGCAGCTTCGCCATCATCTCCGGCGTGCTGTCGTGCCGGATGTACTCGTCATCCACCACGACCGTGTCGCCCTTGCGGCCCTTGATCGTCACCGGCGCGATCTCGTCCTTGAACCGTCCAGACTTCTGCGCCGCCGACGCCTTATGCTGGCTCCGTACCGCGAGCTCGTCCTGCTGCGCGCGGGTGATCTGGAACTGCGTCGCCACATTCTCCGCCGTGGTGCCCATGTGGTAGCCGTTGAAAGCGTCCCACAGGCCGTCCTTCAGCATGGTGTCGATGAGGCTCAGGTCGCCCATCTTGGTGCCGGCGCGAAGATACGCCGCGTGGGCCGACTGACTCATGCTCTCCTGCCCACCGGCCACCACGATGGCGCTCTCGCCGGTGCGGATCTGCTGCGCCGCGAGCGCCACGGTGCGTAGGCCGGAGCCGCAGACCTGGTTGATGCCGAATGCTGTCTTGTCGTCGGGAATGCCGGCGGCACGGGCGGCCTGACGCGCCGGGTTCTGTCCCTGCGCGGCTGTCAGCACCTGGCCCAAGATGACTTCGTCCACATCGGCCGGGTCCATGCCGATCCGTTGCATCGCCGCCTGCAGCGCCACAGTGCCCAGCACATGCGCCGGAACCGAGGCGAAGGCCCCGTTGAAGCTGCCCACGGCGGTGCGGACAGCGGATACGATGACGACGTCTTCCATTTCTTGATACTCCCTTTGTCAGTCAGACATAGGCGATCGGAGTCCGCGCAACCAGCCCAGCAATGGCAACCACAGGCTTGACCGCGCCTGCGGGCCGACGGTCATGCCGATGTGTCCGGCAGCAGGCTGATGCAGGACTGCGCCGGGGATCAGCCGGGCCAGCGGCAGCGCGCTGCCCGGCGGCACGATGCGGTCGCGGCCCGGCACCGCGACGAAGGCCGGCACCGCCACCCGCGCGGGATCGACGACCGCGCCGGCGACACGCCACTCGCCGCGGCCGGGGGTGTTCGTGCCGTACCAGCCGCCGAGCGTCTCACGCGCCACCGGGGCCGCGAGCGGCACGCCGTCGTTCAGCCAGTCCTCCAGCGCGACGAAGTCCAAGGCGGCGGCTGCGGCCTGGTCCATACGTCCAAAAGCTCGATACTTAGCGGCAATGCTGCCCGGGTTTGGCAGGGTGAACAGCGCCTGCAGGCTATCGACCGGCAGGGTTCCGGTTGCCGATAGCAGCGGCTCGAAGCTCTGAAGTGAGTCGCCAAGGCGTTTGGCCTGCGCCGCGTCCGCGGCGTGAAAATCCCAGGGAGTGGCGAGGAGCGCCAGCCCACTCACGAGGTCCGGCCGGCGCAGCGCCGCCGCCAGCGCCAGCAGCCCACCCATGCAATATCCCGCCAGCACGACCGGGACCCCCACGGCCATCACCGCACGCTCCAGCCGCCCGGCGATGTAGTCGGTGAGCGTGAAGCTGCGCTCCAGCGGTCCGGGCCAGCCCCAGTCAAGCAGCAGCGGACGCACCCCATTTTCGGCCAGCCAGCGCATCATCGAGCGGCCCGGCGCGAGATCCAGCACATAGGCGCGGTTGACCAGGCTCGGCACGAACAATATCGCGGGGTCGGCCGTACTGCCAAAGTCAAGCAAGCGCGTATCGCCCTCGTTCCACAGGGTGGGCGGGTCCTGCAGGTCGCGCTGCCAGGGGTGCCTGCGGTAGGCGGCGATGCCCGCGACCAGCGCGGCGTCAGCGTTGGGCGGGATCGGCGGCGGGGCTTGCACCAGGCTCGGTGGCAGCCCGACGTTCAAGCTCGGCGACACGGTCCAGCAGGCCGGCGATGACAGCGTCCCGGGCATCAGGTGCATCAGCAGCGGCCGAGGCCCGCGACGGCGGAACGGGCCGGGCCGGTCGGGCGGCTGCGTCATCAGGCGTCGGCGATTGCGGGTCGGCGCCGGGCTGCACTGCCCATGCGCGCATCATTCGCTGCCATGTTTCCCGCACTTCCGTGTCGATGGCGATCGCGGCCCATTCGCTCCGCCAGATCGTCGCCCAATCGGCGGCGAGCCGGTCTGCAGCGAGCAAATCTGCAGCGATAGCGTCGTCGGTTGATGCGGTTGGCTGGTCGGTCAAAAGTCGCGCCCATGTCGTGCAGTGCCATGTCTAAGGATGATACGCGCAATCGCGAATTTCGCCCAATGCTGCAACTGCGTGATACACTCTGGGCAACGTTGCAACCGAGGACGCCATGCCGCAATCCACGCCGTCAAACCATGCCATCCCAGAGTCGGAGGGCGCGAACCCAGTATCGGCACCGCAGCCGCCGCCGGTCGTCGTGAAGAAATACGCCAATCGGCGGCTCTATAATACAGAGACGTCGAGCTACATTACCCTCGACAACCTGGCCGACATGATACGCGCCGGGCGGGATTTCGTGGTCTATGACGCGAAATCCGGCGAGGATATCACTCGCGGCGTGCTGACGCAGATCATCGTTGAGGAGGAAAGCAAGGGCACCTCGATGCTGCCGACCGCGTTCCTGCGCCAGTTGATCGGATTCTATGGCGGCAGCCTGCAGGGAGTGGTCCCGCGATACCTCGAACAGGCGATGTCGAGCTTTGCGCGCCAGCAGCAGCAGCTGCGCCAAGTGGTGCAGCAGACATTCAGCCCGTTCCTGCCGGTTGGGGTCGAGGAGATGAGCCGGCAGAATGTGGCGATGATCGAGCGTGCGATGAGCATGTTCAATCCGTTTCACCGCGGCAGCGAGCCCTTGCCGCCGGCTCCAGATACGCCGCCGCCGGTGAGCGACCCGCCGTCGCAGCAGGCCGGTGACCGGCAAGTGCCCGATCATCAAGCGCTGGACGAGGAAGCGGTGCAGCGGCTGCAGCATGAGATCGACAGTCTTCGCAACCAACTCGCGATCGCCCGCGCTGAGGCGGTGATGGCCCATGCGCCGGCCGTGACTGCGAGTGTGCCAGATACTCCAGCCGATGCGCTGCCTGTCGCCACGCCAGCGCCATCCGTCGCATCAGTGCCGTCCATGCCGTTGCGGACGGCGCGCCGCGACCGCATTGTCAAGCCGAAAACCGACCCGGTTTAACGGCAGCGCAAACTCCCCGTTATTCGTCGAGTTTGGAGGGTCACGGGGTGTTGACGTTTTACGTGGGTACCATGATGCTGCGTTCGCCCGTTAGGGTGTAAGCCTATTTGCATCACACTGCGGGGCGAATCGTGACTTCCAAGCAAAATGCAGAGACTATCTCGAATAATGGTGAGTTGGTGTCCGAGGGTGTCTCACCAGCTCGCGCAAGTATAGCGGATCATCATGCCGGTGCCCGCATCCGTGAACGCCGCGTAATGTTGGGATTGTCACAGCAGCAACTCGCACAGATGATCGGTGTGACCTATCAGCAGGCGCACAAGTATGAGCGTGGCCTGAACCGTATTTCGGCAGGACGGCTTTATGAGATCGCGCTGGTGCTGAACGTGCCGGTGAGCTGGTTCTTCGAGGGGCTGGACACCGAGGCGCCGGCCGTTGAGCTCTCCCATCGGCAGCGCATGTGCCTGGAACTCGCCCGCAACTTCGCCGCGATCGATAACCACAAGCATCAAGAGGCGCTGAGCCAGATGGCACGCGCTCTCGCCGCGCAGTCAACCCCGAACGGCGAGTCGTCGAGCTAAGCAGACCTCCACCGGTCTGACCGTTGGCGAACGTCGCGTGATCTACTGCCCTGAAACCGGGGCAGACCATTCCAAAACCGGCAGCCGCCGCAACGGAAACTGCGCGACTGTTAAGATGCCGTCAGCGACGTGCACCGGGATATCCACGCTGCCATCCACCGAGGGCGCCGCAAGCAGCCCGAGCACTGCCTTTGCTGCCACTGCGGTCTGAGCCGCCAAGAACCCTGCGGTCACAAGCTCGTCCAGCGCGGATGCATACCCGGTGACGTGCACCACGCCGTCCAGCCTTGGCTGTAGAGCAGCGTCAAGCCACGCCCTGGCGTTGCCGGAAACCTGGGTGCTCGCCGTTGTCAGCGTCAGCTCCGACAACTCCAGCACGCCAGCAGCCGCCTGCCACGCGGTTGCTGATGACCGTAAATTCTCAAGGAGCGGGATCGGCGGTACGGGCGCCGCGTGCAGTGAAAGCGCGTCGATGACCGGGCCGGGCCCCCCTGCCGCGTCGGCCAGCCTAAGATGCCGAGCCTCTGCCGTCAGGCCACCCGGCCCAAGCCTTAGCTGCAGCGCCTGGACTTCCAACAGGCCCGCCACTTTGAGCTCAACACCTTGCAGCCGGGCATGGTCGTTCGTTACCTGGATCGTCAACTTCCGCGAGGTGACGATGCGCTCCGCATCTGAGCCCAATCGGACCCGCTGGCCTGTTGGCGTCACGTCGATTGCGCCGATGCTCGTCCATGGCCAGCGCAGTGCGGTGCTGGCGGTCACGCGCTCTGCCCGCCAGCCAAGACTGCCGGCAAGGATTGAGACCGGCCCGACCTCCAGACCCGCCCGGCTCGGCCAACCCGCAGGCCGAGCCGGGCCGGCAAGCACTATGTGCCGAGTCCACTCCTGCAGCACACCAGATGGTTCACGCAACAGGACGGCCAATCGGTCGATACTGGTGAGCCAGACGGCGCCATGCACCAAGCCTGCCGTCGCGAGGGCGCCACATCCCCAAAAAATCGGTTTCCAAGGTGAGGCTATTCTTGACATTCGGCAATCCAAAGCGGGTGTTCGGCGCTTCCGCACGCTGAGCGATGTTTAATAATCCACAGCGAGATCAGTTGTGCTTTCGGAACGTGAGACTCTGCAGGTAATTCTAGCGAGGGGAACGATCCACATCTCGCACTACAGCCTTCTTACTGTGCAATAACAAAGTTCTATGGAGTTTCCGCAAGGACTTTGCGTTCACATCTCGGCTGAATACCGTCCATAAACTGCCATGAAACCATTACAATTGAGGGCGTTGCGACCTTCACGCGACCTATTTTGCTAACGCCTTGCAATCGTTATGCACAGAGTTATCCACATGACGCCCCTGCGCTGCGGCGTCGCGCCAACGTTCCTGCAAGGCCGCAATAACAGCCGATTGCGACAGGCCGGGCGGAATGGGCGGCCCGACGATGATGCGGATGACACCGGGTGTCTTGCGGAATGCCCGCCGGCCCCAGTATAGGCCGGAATCGGTCGCAACCGGAACGACCGGCAGTCCGGTCCGTGCCGCCAACGCGGCAATGCCGGGCCGCAGCTCGGCCTCGACCCCTGGCGCGACCCGGGTGCCTTCCGGGAAGATCACGATCTGCCGACGGTCTGCCTTGGCGCGGTCGGCGCCCCGCAGCAGGCTGCGAACCGCGCTGAATGACGCGCCGCGGTCAACCGGGATTTGGCCTGCCGGCACCAGGAGCGAGCCGAACAGCGGTATGCGCGCCAGTTCCGCCTTGAACACATAGGCGACGCGCGGCACCAGGCGCAGCCAGATCAAGGTGTCGAAAGCCGATTGATGCTGCGATGCAATCAGCGCAGCACCCTCGGTCGGCAGGTGCTCCCGCCCGATCACCACGACACGTATCCCGCAAATCGCCGCTGCGCCGTCCAGCACCAGCGCCGCCCAGGTCTGCGCCACCCACAGCGCGTGCTGTCGGGCGAACCAGCGCACCGGGGCGCCAATCAGCCCCATCAGCAGCGTCATGGCGAAGAACCAGATATTAAATAGCAGCGAGCGGAGCCAGATCATGGCGTATCACCGTCCTGCAGATGCGCCAGGCCGAAACGGACGGCCAGCAGCTTGTCATATTCGCTCGCGAGCATGCGGACCGCCGTCGCTGGCGGTGCTCCGCGCAGCGCCGGAGACTGGACCGCAACCGGGTGCAACTCGACCTCCGGCATGGCGTGCTGCATGGCCAGCAGCGCCCTCGGCATGTGATAGCCGGCCGTCACGACAATCAGCCGACGCATGCCATGCGCCCGGACCCAGGGCGCGGTCTCGGCCGCGTTGCCCGATGTG
This sequence comes from uncultured Alphaproteobacteria bacterium, assembly GCA_963850595.1. GTDB lineage: Bacteria > Pseudomonadota > Alphaproteobacteria > Acetobacterales > Acetobacteraceae > CAHJXG01. Next base: position 2,246,232 of record CAWKLS010000002.1, read on the forward strand.
CTTTGCGCGACATGGCCCAGCGTCACCCGGCCGGCCTGATCCGCATCAAGCGGCACCCGATGGGCGAGGTCGGCCAGATCCGCCCCGCGCGCCACGCCGGACACCAGCAGCAGCGGCGCGCGTCCCTCGATCAACAGGCGCAGTGCCACCTCGATCCGGTCGGCGCCACCGGTCAGCACCACGATCCCGTCCGCCGTCGCCGGTAGCTCCCCAACCCGCCGGGCAGCGTTGTTGAACCATGCAAATCCTATCCCCCAAACGGCTCCGCAAATGAGCACCGCGGCGCTGGTCCCTGCCAGACCCAACCGGGCATAGCGCCGCCAACGCGCCGTCATGGCAGGCGCCGAAGCCAACGGCGAACGGTGCCCTGCGCCGTCAGCCAGCCGATCGTCGCCGCAATCACCGGCAAGGCCGGCAGCGACAGCCACAGCGCCAGCGGCAGCGTGTTGGCGAGGCCTGAGGCACCGGCTCCCTCAGGTTGACCCGTGAACGGCATCGCCAGGCTAGCGAGGCCGAGCAGGACCGGCACGGCTGCCAACGCCCCGATGCTCGCTCCGGTCGAGGCCAGCAGCGTCGCCCGGCGCGCGAACCGTCCGGCGATATAGCCGTCGGTCGCACCGAGGCCATGCACGATCTCGATCGCGTCGCGCCGGGCAGCGAGCCCCGCACGCACGGCAACGGCGATGACCGCGATCGCCACGAACCCCACCACCGCCAGCGCCAGGCCCGCACAGGCCTGCAGGCTGCGGGCCAGCACGGCCAAGCGGCGGGCCCAGCGATCATGGCTTTCCAGCAGGGTGCCCGGCGCCGCCGCCTCCGCACGGGCCAGCAGCCGCGCGGTGTCCAGCTCGGCGTCGGTCAAGCGCACGTCGATCACCGCGGGCAATGGCAACGCGATTCGTCCGGACCCGCTGCCCAGCCACGGGCGCAGCAGTGTCGCGAGCTCATTGTCGTTCAGCGCGCGGGCGAGCGCGACGCCGGGTGTGCCGCGCAGCAGCGCCAATACCCGGTCGAGGCGCGTGCCGGCTCCGTCCAAGGCAGCGGCGGCGGGCTGCGGCACCTGCACCGTCAACACCGAGCCCGCGCCCTCCTGCCAGTGGCGCGCCAGGGCGGACGCGGCGATGGTTCCTGCCAACGCCAGCGCCGCCAGGAACGCCATGGCCGCGACCAGTGACGGCAGCAGCCGGTCGGACAGGGCACGCCGCAACCCGAGGTCATCGAACCGGGCCGGGCGCAGCAACGCCGGAGCCCGGCGGGTCGGCCGTGCAGCCCCGCCAGTTACGGACCTGGCCGCGGTACCCCCGGTTCGCGCGGCCCCCGTCGTCAAGCTTCTAGTCATCGCGGACCAGCTGGCCGTCCGCCAGACGCAAGGTGTGGGCCGGATGACGGCTGACTAGGGCAGCATTGTGCGTCGCGACGACGACGGTGGTGCCGAGGCGGTTCATCTCGTGCAGCAGCTGCATCAGCCGTTCGGCCTGGGGCTCGTCCAGATTGCCGGTCGGCTCGTCGGCCAGCAGCAGCAGCGGCCGGGCGACAACCGCACGGGCGATCGCCACCCGTTGCTGCTCTCCACCCGAGAGCTCCGCAGGACGGGACAGCAGCTTTTTTGACAGGCCCACCCAGCTCAGCAGCTCGACGGCATCGACGCGGATTTGCCCCTCCGGCCGGCCGGCAAGCCGCAGCGGCAGGGCGACGTTGTCGAACGCCGAGAGATGCGGCAGCAGCCGGAAATCCTGGAACACCATGCCGATCCGCCGGCGCAGCGCCGGCAGCCGGGGCCGGGCAGCGGCGCCGATGTCCTGACCCAGCAGCGTAAGCCGCCCCTGAGTTGGACGCACAGCGAGATGCATGAGGCGGAGCAGGCTGGTCTTGCCCGCGCCGGACGGGCCGAGCAGCCAACGAAAACCACCTTCCGGAATGCTGAATGACAGGCCATTCAGCACCGGGTTGATAGCGCCGGCGCGGCTGAACTGCAGGCCCACCCCGTCCAAATGCACCATCTTCCCCGCCTGTGTTGCCCATCTCGGTCACTTGTGTCCCAGCCCGCCGTTGGGGCCTGTTCCCACTTGCAACCGCGGAGTATCACGACCCCATGAGGATCGTCTGCCCGTCTTGCGCCGCCGCCTACGAAGTGCCCGATGCGCGGGTGCTTCCCGGCCAGCCCGTGCGCTGCGCCCGATGCGGCACGAATTGGACGCCGGTTGCCGAACCGCCACCGGCGCCTTTCGGACCGCTGCTGCCGCCTATCGACGCCGGATCGTCGCCAACCGGACCGCCTCCTGTCACAAAGCCTATATCGCCGCCGGACGCGCAAGTATTCTCGCCGCCAGACTCTTACAACGCGACGTTCGATCGTCCCAGCATCAGTATGGCGGCTGGTCCGGCCGTGCTGATCGGCTGGGTCGTGAGCATCGCCATCGTCATCGGCCTCTGCTGGGCCGCGGTCACCTGGCGCGATGACATCATGCACGCCTGGCCACCGAGCGAACGGCTTTACAGCACCCTTGGCCTGCCGCCTGAACGTTAGCGAGGCGGCGCCGACCCGGCGATCTCTGGCCGCTCAGCCATGACCGCATACCACTGCGCGAGCCTGCCGCGGCCGTCACGCCAGGCATCCAACGCGAAACGCAGATCGAGGTAGCCGAGGGCGCAGGCGACGGTGATGGAGCCGATATCCAGGTGATTGGCGGGCGGATCCGCCTGCAGCACGTCAAGCGCGCGGACCACCATTTCCTGCTGCCGCGCCATGGCGGCGTCTCGCGCAGCCTCTGCTGGCCGGGCCATATCCATGCGCCGCAATACCGCCGCGTCCATGATGCCGTCGCCGATCGCCTGGAACTTGAGTGCGCGCCAGCGGGCCGGGCCGGGCGGTGGGAACAGCAAACCGCCGCCCGTTGCGTCCAGGTATTCGCAGATGACAGGGCTGTCAAACAACGCAAACCCATCCTGGGTGACCAGGCACGGCACCTTGGAGAGCGGGTTCGCCGCGAGCAGGTCGGGCGGAGATGCGTGCGGGTTGGTCTCGATCCGCGTGATCTGATCCAATGTGCCGCAGGCGAGGGCACAGGCGATGACCTTGCGGACGTAGGGACTGGTCGCGGAATAGTGCAGTTTCACCGGAAGCTGTCCTTTTCGGTGCGCAGCCGGGCGAGGGTCGCGACGTCCGGTGCCCGCATGAACGGGTTTTCCGCCATTTCGTCTGCAAGACGGCTCGGGATCGTCGGCTGCCCGGCCTGGCGCAGGCGGTCTACCTCGGTAGCGCGTGCCCGCAAAGCCGCGTTGTCGGGGTCGGCGTGCAAGGCGAATCGCGCATTGCTCTGGGTGTATTCGTGCCCGCAGCAGACCAGCGTGTCCTCGGGGAGTGCTGCGAGCTTGTGCAGGCTGCCATACATGTCGGCGGCCGTGCCCTCCAGCAGGCGTCCGCAGCCGAGGCTGAACAGCGTGTCGCCGCAGATCAGCACGTGGTTGTCGCCGCCGAAAAAAGCGATATGGCCCACCGTGTGGCCGGGCGTGTCGATCACCCTTAGGCTGCTGTCGCCCAGCGCCACGCTGTCGCCCTCGGTCACCGCACGATCCAGCCGCGGCAGGCGGCGCGCGTCGGCATCGGCGCCGATCACCGGACAGCCATAGCGTGCGCGGACCGCATCGGTGCCGGCCACGTGGTCGCCGTGATGGTGCGTGAGCAGGATCATATCCAGGCGGCCCCCGGCGGCATCGATCGCCGTGATGCAGGCGTCCGCGTCGGCCGGATCGACGAACGCGGTCATGCCGGTGGCCTCGTCCCGCAGCAGCCAGGCGTAGTTGTCGGACAGTATGGGGACGGCGTGGGCGGACAAGGTCATTCGGGGCTCCGCTGCGGGTCGGCGCACCCTGTCTCACCTGCGGCCGCAGATCAAGCAGGAGAACGCGGTACGAACCGTGTGCTATAGCAGCCGGATGACAGCCGACACCCACTCCGCGGCAGAGTTCTACGCGACGGCGCGCGGTGCCGTGGCGTGCCGCCTGGTGCGGGACCGTTTGGCGCTCGCCTGGCCGGATGTGACGGGCCTTGCCGTGCTGGGCCTCGGCTACGCCGCCCCCTATCTGCGCCCGTGGCGCGACAGCGCGGCGCGCTGCGTTGCGGCCACCCCGGCGCAGGTCGGCGCGACGCGCTGGCCGGTCGGCAGCCCCAACCTCACCTGTACGATTGAGGAGGACAGCCTGCCGTTTCCCGATCTGTGCTTCGACCGTGTCCTGCTGGTGCACGGCCTGGAGGCCGCGGAGAATGCCCGCCGCATGCTCCGGGAGGTCTGGCGCGTGCTGAAGGACGATGGCCGTCTGCTGGTGGTCGCACCCAACCGCATGGGTCTGTGGGCGCATGTCGAAAGCACGCCGTTCGGCCATGGCCAGCCCTATTCGCCCGGCCAGATCGGCCGCTTGCTGGCCGCAAGCCTGTTTCGCGTCGAGCAGCGGGACAGCGCGCTGTACCTGCCGCCGGCCAAGCTCCGGATCGTGCTGCGCAGCGCGCCGGTGTGGGAGAACGGCGGCCGGCGGCTCGCGCCGAGGCTCGCGGGCGTCACGATCACTGAGGCGGTGAAGGACGTCTATGCCGCCCTGCCCGTCCAGCGCGCCCGGCGACGGCGGCTCGTATTCAGCCAGGCGGCTTAACCTATCTTCGCTTCCGCCTCAGCGTGCGCCAGCCGGACCGTATTGCGCCCAGCGCGCTTCGCCTCATATAGCGCCGCGTCCGCTACCTCGACCAAAGCAGCCGGCCCAGCCGGGCTGACAAACGGGAGCATCACTGCAACGCCAACGCTCACGGTCACAGAGCCGAATTCCGACCCTGCATGCGGGATCGTCAGGTCGCACATCTCACTACGGATGCGTTCGACCAAAGCGAGCGCGCCCTCGGCGTCGGTATCCGTCAGCAACACGACGAGCATGACGATCGCGAGCGGCGAGCCGACCCGCATCGCCCGGCGATACTCCTCGCCCAAAGCCTCGTCAAAGCGCCGCCGGTTCGCGAGGCTAGTCAGCGCATCCTCCCTCGCCAGGACGCGAAGCTGGCGGTTCGCTTCTTCAAGCTTCGCTTCCAGCGCCTTGCGCCCGGACACATCGCGTGTCACCGCCACAAAGCCGCTGCCGTCCTCCAGCCGGCAGATGCTCATCTCCAGCCAGATGTAGCGCCCATTCTTGTGCCGGGAGCGGAAGGTGGCGCGCGTCGTTGCGTTGCCAGCCAATCGCCGATAATCAAGCGCCTGCTCCAAGCGGCATGGTCGCCGCAAACATCAGCAAAGATAGCCGCGGCCACAGCCGGCGCGGCAACAGCGCGGACAGCATTGGGGCAAGCGCGAGGGCAGCGTGCCGCGCCGACAGATGGAGCAAAAAGCCTAGGGCACGTTGCATGATGTTCTTCCGGCATCAGGCGCAGCGGCCTCACGCTCCGTGGATTATACGGTCCCGCAGGTTACGAATGCCCTAACGACGCCGATATAATTCGTGTCGCAACACCTCGGTGATTGCCCGGCGCCGACCGGCATCGCATGTTGTTGCAATGCCCGTTCCGCGACGCGAAACCCTCACCTTGCCCACCGGTCCGACCCAGGTGCTGTGGCGCCGCAGCACCCGCGCCCGCAAGATCAGCCTGCGCATCGATCCCAGCGGCGGCGGCGTGGTCGTCACCCTGCCTCCCCGCGCCGCCCAGGCCGCCGGCATGGCGCTGCTGCGCGACAACGCCGCCTGGGTCGCCGCCCGGCTGGCCAGCCTGCCGAAGCCGATCCTGCTCACCGACGGCGCAGTCGTGCCCATCGACGGCCTGCCGCATCGCATCCGGCGGATGCCGAGTGGCCGCCGTGGCGCCTGGCTCGAGCCGGGCAGCCTGCTGGTGTCCGGCGCCCCCGAATTCTTGGCTCGCCGAGTTGCCGACTTCCTGCGCGCCGAGGCCCGACGACGCCTCTCGGCACTCGCCGTCGCCAAGGCCACCGCCGGCGGCCTTCCGCTACGCCGCGTCGTTGTGAAGGACACGCGCACCCGTTGGGGAAGCTGCACCGCGGATCATACGCTCATGTTCTGCTGGCGTTTAGTGATGGCGCCGCCCTATGTGCAGGATTACGTCGTCGCGCATGAGGTCGCACACCTACGCCACATGAATCACGGCCATGATTTCTGGACGCTCGTGGCCCAGTTCACGCCGAACCGGCGCCTTGCCGTGCGCTGGCTCGACGCCCATGGCGCCGGCCTGATGCGGATCGGGCCACCAGGCCCGTGACGTAGCGTCGGCTACTGCTTCTTGATCCGCTCCAGCAGCGCCCGTGCCGCGTTGCGATCGTCGAAGTCGGCGGCGTCGTTCAGGATGCCGTCCAACGCCTGGGTCGCCTCGTCCCGCTTGCCCGTGGCGTTCAGCGCGCTCGCCAGGTGGAACTTGACGGTTTTGTCGTTGGGCCGCTGCAGCGCCGCCGCCTGCAGCAGCGGCAAAGCCTCCGTCGCGGCTCCCTCCTTCGTCATGATCCAGCCCAGGGTATCCGACGTCTCGCCCGAGGGCGCCAGGATGTGGGCGCGCTGAGCCAAGGCCCGGGCCCGGGGATCATCCTTCGTCTGATAGACCCAGGCGAGGTTGTTCAGCGCCACCGCGTCGTTCGGGCGCTTGTTGAGCACGGTTTGCAGATGCTGCTCGGCGTCCTGGCTGCGCCCCGCCGAGATGTCCAGCGACGCGAGCATCTGCGTGGCGTCGGCGTCATCGGGGCGTTGCGCGATCCATGTCCGCAACTGCTGCGCCGCCTGTTCCTGGCCGCCGCCGGACGCCAATGCACCAGCGGTCCGCAGCACGAGCGCGGTGGAGGGGTTCACCTTCAGCTCGGTCGCGAATGCCGCCGCCGCGTCGGCATACCGGCGCACCCCCATGTAGGTGTCGCCCTTGATGACCGACGACGCTGGCAGGTTGGCCGGGTCGCGCCGCAACTCATCGGCCATCGCCAGCGCCCCGGCAATCCCCGACTTGCGCTGCTCGGCAAAGATCAACGTGTTCATGATCCCGAGATTGCCCGGCGATAGCTTGAGGCCCTCCTGGAGCGCCTCCTTGGCGGCGTCGGGATCGTTGCTATTTAAGCACAATTCGACCAGGGCGCGGCGCGCCTCAAGATCCAGTGGCGCGCCCGCGAGGATCTGCCGATAGGTCGTCTTGGCGCTGCCCACATCGCCGTCCGCAACCTGCGCCCGCGCCTGCGCCGCAAGCAAGACCGGTGGTGGCACGCCGTTCTCGAGCGCCTGGTGCAGCACCTCCAGCGCCTTTCTCGGCTCCTTGGCCTTGATCTGCAGATCCACCAGCGCCGCGGTCAAGGCTGGGTTATTCGGGGCTGCGACCCGCGCCGCTTGCATGATATCGATGGCTTTCGACAGCTTGTCCTGCTGCACCAGGGCCTGCATCAGCGGCGCCAGCGCCTCCAGGTCCGCGTGGTTCTTGGCCAGCAGGTCGTCGAATACCGCCTCGGCTTCAGGCTTGCGGTTCTGCAGCATGAGCACCTTGCCCAGGTTAACCCTCGCCGTGTTCGAGTCCGGGAACTTCTGCGCCGTGGTCTCGAACTGCGCCCGGGCGCCCTCCAGGTCCATCCGCGCCAGCTTGACCATGCCAGCCAGGATGCCGACCGCCTCCGTATCGCCGGTCTGCTGGCGCAGGCGTTCAAGCGCCGCATCGGCCTTTTCGGCATCGCCGGAGCTGAGTGCAGCTGCGACCAGTGCCTCCCCGGCGTTGGGCTGCGCCGGCCGCATGTCCAGCGCCTTTTCGAGCGCCGCCGTGGCGCCCGGCGTGTCTCCGAGCTGCAGGCGCGTGGAGGCGAGGCGCGTCAGGATCTCGGAGCTTGCGGGGGCAAGCGCCGACGCCTCCTGGAAGGTGCTGGCCGCCAGCTGCGCCTTGCCCTGGATCGCATAGGCCCGGCCCAGTAGGTCCAATGTCTCCGCGGTCACCGCCCCAGCCGCAATCGCCTTGCTCAGCACCGCCACCGCACGCTCCGGCCGCTGCGCCCCCAGCTCGACCCGGGCCAGCAGGCGCACGCCGTCGAGGTCGTCGGGGACCTGGGCCATATAGCGCATCGCCGCGTCGACGGCCTGCTCGGTCTGGCCGAGATTGGACTTGATCAGCGCCTGGAAGTACTGGCCGCGAGGAAAGCGCTGGATGACCGACGCCAGCTTTTCCAAATCGAGGTCGGCGTCGGCATAGCGGCCGGCGCGGATCAGCAGCACCATCTCAAGGTAGATCGCCCCGCCGTTCTGCGGCTCGGTCGCCAGGACCTTGCTGACGTCGGCTCGTGCCTTCTGGTCCTGCCCGGCAACCAGGTATTGGTTCGCACGCTCCAGCAGCATGCCCATCGATGTCGGTGCGGCGGCGACCGCCTGCTCCAGGTAGTCCAGCGCCGCCACGTTGTCGCCCTTGGCAGCGCGCAGCTGCCCCTTCAGCACCAGCGCGTCCGCCCGCTTGTCGTTGAGCGCCAGGACGCGGTCCACCTGACGCTCGGCCCCGGCTGTGTCCTTTTCCATGATCGAGACCCGCGCCAAGGTGAGCGCGGCATCCTGGTTCTCCGGCATCAGACGCTGCGCCTCGTTCAGGCTGGCGCGGGCATCGACGATGTTCTCCAGGCCGATCTGCGCCATGGCGCGCAGCACCAGCGTCCGTGCACCCTCCGCGGGATCGGTTTCGTCCACCTTCACCTCGGCCAGCACGTCCGCGAAGCGTTGCTGCGCCAGATAGGACTGGGCCAGCAGCGGCACGATTGCCTTCGGGTCGTATTTGAGGTCACTTGCGACTTTCAGCTCCTTTTCCGCCGCAATTGGGTCGGAGTTCTGCAGCTGCAGCTGCGCCAGGCGCACATGCGCCTCGGCGTTGTTCGGGTCGGTCTTGATTGCATTGCGCAGCTCGATCTGCGCGCCACGCATATCTCCCTTTTGCAGCAAGAGGCGCGAGTTCTTGATCGGGTCGCCAGTATGGCCGAACAGGTACCAGCCTCCGCCTGCGGTGACCGCAACGACCGTGATGATGATTGGGGTCAGGAGCTTTTTCATCGGTTCCGGCCTATTTGCTGATAAGGACGTCTGCTGGGGCACTTTCTGGGGCGGCATCCTCAACGCCCGGCGCGCCGCTGCCGTCCGCTGACAGCCCGTGCGCCTCAAGGAGGGCATAGAGCGTCGGACGGCTGATGCCGAGCAGACGGGCGGCCGTCGCCAGGGTGCCGTTGCTGCGGGCCAGCGCACGCTGCACCACGTCGCGCTCGGCCCGCGACCGGGCGGCCCGGAGATCGTAGGCCGCCATATCCTCCGTGCCCGGCGTCAGCTCCAGGTCCAAGGCCGAGAGCAGCCGCTGCTCGCTCATCAGCACGGCGCGCTTCATCCGGTTCTCCAGCTCCCGGATATTGCCCGGCCATCGGTGAGCGGCGAGCGCTGCGAGCGCGTCGTCGCTGAAGCCGCGCACCGGGCGGGCGAACTCCTGGGCATATCGCGCCAGGAAATGCCGGGCCAGCAGCAGCTTGTCGCCGCCGCGGTCACGCAGCGGCGGAATGCGCACGGTAATGGGATTCAGCCGATAGAACAAATCGCCGCGGAACCGTCCCTGATCCACCTGATCCTGCAGCATTTGGTTAGTCGCCGACACCACGCGGACATCTACCTGGATCGGCTGACGCCCGCCGATCCGCTCTACCCGCTGGTCCTGCAGGAAGCGCAGCAGCTTGACCTGAAGCTGATGCGGCAGGTCGCCGATCTCGTCGAGGAACAGGGTGCCCTTATGCGCCAGCTCGATCTTGCCAAGCGTCTGTTTCACCGCCCCGGTGAAGGCGCCGCGCTCATGCCCAAACAGCTCGCTTTCCAGCAGCGCCTCGGGGATCGCACCGCAGTTGATGGCGACGAACGGCTGGCTGGTGCGTGGGCCGAGATCGTGCAGCGCCCGCGCCAGCGCCTCCTTGCCAGTCCCGCTCTCGCCCTGCAGCAGCACCGACACGCTGGCGGCCGCCAACTTCTCGATGTCGCGGCAAACCTTCAGCATGCCCGCATCCACGGTCACGATATGCTTGATCGGCGAGGGCGACGGCATCTCCGATAACCGCCGGTTCTCGTCCTCCAGCGTGCGTAGGCGCAGGCTGCGCGCCACAATGGTGCCCAGCATGCCGATATCGATCGGCTTCTCGCAAAAATCATATGCCCCGGCGGCGATCGCCCGCAGCGCATGGGCCCGGTCGCCATGGCTGGTGGCGACGATGATCTTGGTATTCGGCAACAGCCGCGCCAGCCCGTCCAGCGTCGCGAAACCCTCGCTTACGCCGTCCGGGTCCGGCGGCAGGCCCAAATCCATGATTGCGACCGCCGGGCGCTCCTTCTGCGCCACCGCCAGCGCCTGAAGCCGCGTATGGGCGAACACGACCTGACAGGACGGGAAGGCCCAGCGATACTGGCTGCAGAGCCCGACGTCGTCCTCGACGACGAGCAGCGTCGGCAGCGGCTTCGGCGGTGGTTTCGGCAATGGCGCGTTCATGGCCCGGCGTTTCCTGTCTCGGTCAGCAGCAAACCATCTGCGTACATCGACGCCCCAGTCTTCGCAGCAGGCCCCATCGCCGCCGCGTGGTCCGGCGTGTCGGCACGCGGCAGCAGCAGCCGCATCGTCGTGCCGGCGCCGGGCGCGCTCAGGACCTGCACGTCGCCACCGCCCTCACGCAGCAGCTCGCGAGCCTGGAACGCGCCGATGCCGGAGCCCTGGCGCTTCGAGGTCCCAAAAGGCTGGAATAATTGATCCCGTATGAACTCGAAGGTCATGCCGCAGCCCTTATCGACGAGATCGATGATCACCTGCTGGGCCTCATGGCGCACCCGGATCAGCACCGGCAAGCCATCCGACGCTTCGATAGCGTTGTTCAGCAGGTGGGTGACCGCCGTGTCGAAGGCGTCGGGGCTGATCGCCACCATCGCCGTCGATCCATCATGCTCCAGCGACAATGCGGACCGGCGCACCCGACGGTAGGTGCCGAGCAATGCCTCCAGCCGAGGCAACGGCACGAGTGCCGCCGGCGCCCGGTCGGCGGCCGGCGCGTCGAGCCGGCGCAGCAGCGCCGTGATCTTCCGAACCGAGGCGCCGACCGTCTCCAGCATGTCCTGCTGGAACGCTGGGTTGGCAATGTGGCGCTCGGCGTTAGACAACAGCAGCGAAAGCTGGCTCGACACGTTCTTGATGTCATGCGCGACGAAGGCGAAACGTTTTCCGTAGTCGTGCAGCTGCCGCGTCTGCAGCAGGACGCGCGTCGCCCGCTGCTCGGCGACAAAGCTCGCGACCTCGCGCCCGACAATGCGCAGCAGATCGAACACCTCCTGGTCCAAACGGAACGGCGCCCGTGGCGGCCCCACAATCACGAGGCCGATCTGCTGGTCGCCGGTCACGAGAGGAATCGCCAGCCACAAACGCCCGAGCTGATCGAGCGGCGGCGTCCGCGCCCCTGCCTCCAACTCAAAGCTATCAGGCCCGCCCAGCACGGCGATCCAGTTGCCGCCGGACATCGCGGCCACCACGGGATGCGCTGGTGGCACCGGGGCCGACGCCGGCATGTTCCACGAGCCCGACCACTGGAACGCCCCGACGCCATCGTCGCGCAGGAACAATGCGCCGTTGGGACTATCGACCACGTCGGCCATCGCGCGGATAACCCGGGAATGCAGGGCCGTACGTCCTAGGGACTTCGTCGCCGACAGCGTGTCGATGCAGTCCAGCCATTGCTGGCGATAGTCGTAGCGGCGGGCGAAGAAGTGCTCGACCACTGTCCGGCGCAGGCGAGACCGGGCGGAGCCGGAGGTCAGCAACATGCCGATGCCGATCAGTGCGGCAAAGAACATGCTGATCTCGGCCATCCAACCCCAGCCGGGGCCAAACTGACGGAACACCACGCCGGCCACCGACAGCGCCAGCAGCACCGCACCGCTCAGGATCAGCGTGGCGCTGTGAAACACCACGGTGCGGGAGAGCTGCAGGTCGGTCCGCCAGCGCCGGTCGCGCGCCGCGGCGGCGGCGAGCGGCGGCGCCACGATGATGACCGCGACGACGTGGGCACCGATCAGCGACATTGAGGCTTGCGGAAACAGCACGAGGTCGGCGCAGAGCAGGATGTCGAAGCCGGCGAGGCCGCCGAGCAGCACGCATGGCAGCGCCACGTGCCAGCGATAGTGGTCCGGTAGGTTGAGATAGAGGTTTTCGATCAGCAGCAGCTCGCAGATGGCGATACCGAGCCGGGCCATGATGCCGAGCGACAGGATTGACGGCTGGGCCATGCCATACTGGCCCTCGAAGACGACGGCGGCGGTTGCGATGACGAGCGCAATCAGGCCGGCTGTCGTGAACGCACGCCCGGCGCGGTCCGACGGCACGAACCGGCCGTACAAATGCAGCACGAAACCGTACCAAGCCAGTGCCCGTAGCAGGTCAAGCGCGCCGGGCAGGCTGCTCCAGCCGGGAGCAAGCGGAAGGGCGTTGCTGGCCGCCCACACCGCCGTCACCAGGCAACAGGCGACCAGGACCCAGCCGGTCAAGTGCCTTGACCGCATGGCGATGATTGCCGGCAATGCCACATAGACTGCGGCGCAGGCGCTATACAGGATTTGCGTCGTGAGCATGGCGTTCAATGCACGCGAAACGACGAAACCAATTTTTGTCTGCCGGGCCGATAAACCCAACGCTTGAGGACCAAGCGTTGGAAACGGCTCACTAGCGCGAGCCTTCCTGAAACAGGATGACCCGGACGGTGGCGAACAGGATCGCCAGGTCAAGCAAGGGGCTACGGTGCTTCACGTAATACAGGTCATACGACAGCTTGACCCGCGCGTCCTCAACCGAGGCGCCGTAGGGGAAGTTCACCTGTGCCCATCCGGTCAGGCCGGGTTTGACCCGTGCCCGCTGCCGGTAGTTCGGGATCACTTCGGTGAGTTGCTCGACGAAATGCGGCCGCTCAGGCCGGGGGCCGATAAAGCTCATTTCGCCCTGCAGGACGTTGATCAATTGCGGTAGTTCGTCGATGCGGGTGCGGCGCATGAACGAGCCGACGGCGGTGACCCGGGGATCACGTTGGACAGCCCATGCCGGCCCGCGCGTCTCAGCGTCCAAGCACATGCTGCGGAATTTCAGCAGGGTGAACGGGCGCCCATCCAAGCCGACCCGTTCCTGCCGGTATAGAACGGGGCCGGGGCTGCTCAGGCGCACCAAGAATGCCACGGCTAAGATCAGCGGGAGGGTGAACACCAGGAGAGTCAGGCTAATGACGATATCCACGGCCCGGTTCATCGCGTCGGCCAGCGGCCGCGCACGCGGCCGATCGAGTTCAGCGACCCAGGCGGCATCGACGTTCGACACATCCACACGCTTGAGGCAGCGCTCCCAAAACTGCGTCTCCGTCTCAAGCGTCACGCCCTGAGCGGCGTAGCTCGCCTGTTCCCTCGCGGGCATTGCGGCGAGGGCCGACCGTGGCAGCACCGCATCGCGTATCCCGGCGGCGCGCAACCCGGCCGGCCCATTATTGGCAACGGGGCCGCTCACGACCTCGAAAAATCCTTCATGCCCATTCCGGACCGCGGCGATCGTCGTCGCCATGGCGCTCGGTGGGCCCAGCACCGCAATCGGGTGCACGAACAGGTTCGAGCGGACCGCCGCCAAGAACAGCAGCCTTGTCGCGAACAGCGCGGCGATCCAGGCGGCGCCGGCCTTTAGCGGCCAGAATGCGTCTTGGCCCATCATCTGGTTAGCATCGATGCCAAGCAGCCTGCTCACCAGCCACGCTGAGGGGAAGGCCAGCAGCCCACCGAGCGCTGTGTTGAACAGCATCCCGCGCGTGCGACGGAATACCTCGGGACGGTAGAGCCCGATGGCGAAAGCGGTGGTGCCGCTGGTGAGCGCCAGGATCAGCGAGTGGTTGATGACGGAAGGCTGCACGCCGGCCGCGAGGGGCCCGGTGCTGAGCAGGGTGTAGGCCAGACTGAACGACAGCAGGAGTTCAAGCAGCCACAGCACCAGCATTTCGGGCGATACATGGTTCTCAACGAAACGCGTCATTTCAACCTCGTGTGCCGAGTCCCGGCGGATGTGAAAGCCGCAACTCGGGACAATGCCCCTTCGATCCACGCTGGATATAATTTGATTGCGGACCGAACCGCGCCCGCATTCACTGCCGGATAGGTGGTAGCGAACTCCCAAAGGTCATGGCCGTCTGCCGCCGCACATTTCCATACGCCCTCCCGAAGATATCCACAACGGTCTCGCAACATAAATTGAAGAACGTGGCCGAATAATATAGAGTGCTTCCTATCCGGGGACGCTATGCCCTGGAACGCTACCGCTTGGATGGCAGTAGCGAGAAACCCTCAGTAGCAAAGGCCGTCTAAGCTGTATATCCTAGAACGTTTTCCATCTAAAAAACCAGTGGTGTCGCGGAACTGTGTTCTACAGCACACGTCAGGCGTTATTACGCAATCATACCATCGTGCCGGTGCTAATTGCTGTTGCCGCACGACGAAATGAGTGAGATGACTGCAGGATTGCGACTCAGAAATGCAGTGTGCCCGCGCCGCTTGGCCATAAAGAAGCAGGCACATCCCACCAGGCAGATCCAGATGCGTGCTCATGCCGGTCAACCGCCTGGCCAGCCATTCATATAGGCTCGCCAGGCTCCGCTCATGCAGCGCTCCCAAATACCCATCAGCCAAACACCCATCAGGCAGAGCAACGGCATCATTATGGCTTCGCAACCCGACCACCTGATCGAGCGTGCCGCCGCCCTCCTTAATGGTGGCAATGTTGCCCGTTTGCGTGATGCGGCCACCGAACCGCCGCATTACACCCCGGCCGCGCCGGCGAGGCCGCCCGCATCGTTGCCGCCGGCGCCCCTCCTGCCCAGTTTGGCCTCGACGGTCGTGTCCCTCGTTCCCGGGCCGCCGCCCGATGCGGCCCCATCCACGGGCCGCCCGGCAGCACCCGGGCAAAACGACGAAACCGTGCCGATCGCACTGCCCGAGACCTGGATCCCACCGGCGTCCAGCGTGGCATCAAGTCCAGCGGCTGCCGTCACGCAGCCGCCAATGCCCCCCGCAGCGCAGCTTCCCAACTTTCCTCCGGCGCAGCTTCCAAACCTTCCCCCAGCGCAAATCCCCACGCCGCTCGCTGCATCTCGTCCGGTGCTGCCACGGCCGCCTCCTGCCAATGTGCGGCCAGACGCCGTGTCGCTGCTGCCGACCATCACGCTCGCCGTGATGGAGGGCGCCGGAATGGTCGTGGCCCGTGCGGCGCGCACCCGCATTTCCGAAGAATACCGGATCGTGATCGGGCGGGTGGTCCGCGCCCTGCGCGATGATTTGGACGGCGCCGGGTCGCACAACGTGGTGATGGTCACTAGCGCGCGGCCTGGGGAGGGCAAAAGCTTCACTGCGCTCAACCTCGCTGGGAGCATCGCGCAGCATAGCACTGAAAAGGTGCTGCTTGTCGATCTCGATGCCAAGCTGCGTCCGATCTCTACCTTGCTCGGAGTTGGCGATCGGCTCGGTTTCCACGATCTGGTCGTCGACCAGACGTTGCGGCCCGAGGACGTGATCCTCAGCACCGCGATCGAGAACCTGACCTTCCTGCCCGTCGGTTCCCGGTCGGGCGAGCTCACCGACACCACCAGCGTCCGGCCGATCACCCCGGCCATCACCCGCCTGGCGCGGCGCTTTCCCAAGCATCTAATCATGCTGGACGCGCCGCCGTGCCTGTCCACCAGCGACCCGCACACCATTGCGCCCTATGTCGGCCAGGTGGTGATGGTGGTCGAGGCGGAGCGCACCCAGCGCAGCGAGGTCGAGGCGGCGCTCGATCTGGTGCGGGTCTGCCCGACGATCACCATGCTGCTGAACAAGGTGAAGCTGACCACGAGCCACACATTCGGCGCTTACGACTACTACGGTTCATACACCTGATTGCATGAACGCGATGCCGATCAGACACATCCGAGCCGAGAACCGCATTTGGCGGTCGCGGCTGGTCACCGGCGCGTTGATAGCGACAGTCGCCAGCGCCGGCGCGGCCTGGGCGCAGCTCGGCGGCGGCTATCCCACACTGCCCGCCACCGTCACCGACACCCGGGTTGGCGACCTACGCGGCCAATTGGAGCAGTACCTCCCCGGCCTTCAGCCACGCACCACCGGGCCGGCATTCCTGGTAAACGCCTCGCTTGGAGTCGATGCGGGGGTCACCGACAATGCCCTTCATGTCGAACGGCCGCGCCGCGGTGACTTCTTTACATTGCTGAGCCCCAATTTGACGGTCTCCGGCGACACGGCACGGCTGAAGGTGAACCTAGGCTACGCCCCGGTCGCCAGCGTCTATGCCCAGACGCCAAGCCAAACCCGGTTCGACCAGTATGGCAACGGCACCGTGCTCGCGACCATCGTGCCGGACGCGGCATTCCTCGACTTACGCGGCAGCGTCAGCCAGCAATCCCGCACTGGCGGCTATGGCCAGACCAATACGCAGACCCTGAACCGAAACGACCAAATCCAGAGCACCACGTTCAGCGTGACGCCCTATGCCGAGCATCGTTTCCATGGCTGGGGCACGGCCCGGGTCGGCTACTCCCTGGCGCGGACCGTCCAGAACGGTTATGGGAATCAAAGCAATTTAAATACAAATCAGGCGTTTCTGCTCAATAATGGTTTCGGCGCGACCGGCAACCTGACGACCCAGCGAGAGCGTGGGTCCTTTGTCACTGGCGAGAACCTGGGCAGATTCAATGACATCATAGTCGCCGAGGCCGTCCAGTACAGCGGTATCGGCGCGTATCGTGGCGCGCACCGCAACCAGCTCACCAATGACGTCGGCTTCGCCGTGACGCGCACCATCACGGCGCTGGCCGGGTTCGGTTATCAGGACCTGCGCTTCAGCGGCATACCAGGCGTCCGGATCAATGAGCCGATCTGGAGCTTCGGCGGCCGGGTCACGCCGAACGCGGACAGCTCGCTTACGATAACCTACGGCCGGCGGGACGGGTTCAACGCCGCCGCGGTGGACGGGTCGTATTCGCCGACCGCGCGCACCCGGGTGTTCGTGCGTTACAGCACCGGGCTGACGACGGACGCGGAGGAGCAGCAGAACCTGCTGGCGACCACCAACGTGGGGCCAACCGGCCTCGTGACCGACAGCGTGACCGGTGCGCCGGTTTCATCCACCAGCGGCGCATTCGGCACGCAGAACGGGCTATACCGCCTGCGCCGATTCTCGATTACCGGGCTGCTGCTGCTGAACCGCAACTCTGTCAGCGTCAGCCTTGCCCAGGACAACCGCACCAACGTCAACAACATCCCCACCAGCGTCGGCAGCACGGCGGTGCCGTCCGGGGCCAGCAACAACGGCATCCTCGGGACGCTCGCCTGGCAGCATGAATTATCGCCGGCGCTGTCGAGTTCGGCCTCGCTTTCCTATGGGGTCGATGACAACGGCAACGTGGTGGGAGCTGCAGCGTCGGGCTCGCAGCGGACGATCCAAACCAGCCTCGCCCTCAACTACGTTTTCACCGAGACACTGACCGGCAATGCGCAGTATTCATTCACCGATCGCTCGGGCGGTGTTGGGCGGACGGTCACGGCGAACAATGGGTTCAACAATCCATTCGGCTTTGGCCAGGCGGGGCAGAACCTGACCGAGAACCTGTTGCTTGTTGGCCTGCGGAAAAGCTTCTAGAGCGCTGCACGGTGTATGAAACTTTCTACAACCTGTCGGCGATGCCGTTCCAGCTCACGCCGGACAGCCGCTTTTTTTTCGGCAGCTCCGGCCACAGCAAGGCCATCGCCCACCTCAATTACGGCCTGGCCCAAAGCGAGGGCTTCATCGTCATCACCGGCGAGGTCGGCGCCGGCAAGACCACGCTGGTCGAGTGGCTGCGCTCGCAGATGGACCCTGCCGCCTACACCATCGCCCGCGTCAGCACGACACAGGTGTCGGAAAACGACCTGTTCCGCCTGGCTATGGCCGGTTTCGGCCTGACCGAGGAGAACCTCGGCAAGGCGGCGCTGCTGCACCGCTTCGAGGACGTGCTGCGCGAGCATCAGGCGACCGGCCGCCGCTGCCTGCTGATCGTGGACGAGGCGCAAAACCTCTCATTCGCTGCGCTCGAGGAGCTGCGGATGCTGTCCAACATCACGGTCGATGGCCGCACGACGCTGCAGACCATCCTGCTCGGCCAGCCACAGTTCCGCCGCCTGCTGGCCAGTCCCAACCTCGATCAGCTCCGCCAGCGGGTGCTGACGTCCTATCATTTGGGGCCGCTCAGCCAGGACGAGACGCAGGCCTATGTCGAGCACCGGCTGCACGCCGTCGGCTGGGTGGGCGACCCGCACTGGGACGACGCCGCGTTCGAAGCGGTGTTCACCCATACCGGCGGCATCCCGCGCCGCATCAACCGGCTGTGCTCCCGCGTGCTGCTGTATGGCGTGTTGGAGGGGACGCACGACATCACGGGCGACGTGGTGGATGCGACGGCCAAGGAGCTGGCGCAGGACCTGGAGGGCGTGGGCATGGACCTGTCGGCGCCGCTGCCCGGCCGCATGAACGGCATGGCGACATCGCCCGGCAGCGCAAGCGCGCACGCCGACCTGCTGGGCCGCATCGAGGCACTGGAGCATCAGATGGCGGAGCGTGAGCAGGTGTTCCGCCGGCTGACCCAGATGCTCGGCGTGCGCAGCTGATGCCCCCTACGGTGAATGCTATGACGGTTGATGTGGAGGATTATTTCCAGGTCCAGGCCTTCGCCGGCGTGATCGACCGCGCGACGTGGGACAGCATTCCCTGCCGGGTCGAGGCGAATATGGATCGCATCCTGCAGCAGTTCGACAGCGCTGGGGTGACCGCGACGTTTTTCACCCTCGGCTGGATCGCCGACCGCTACCCGGCCATCGTGCGCCGCATCGTCGCCGCCGGACACGAGCTGGCGAGCCACGGCTACGGCCACGCCAGGGCCGACGGCCAGACTCCGGACGAGTTCCGCGCGGATGTGCGGCGGGCACGCGGCGTGCTGCAGGATTTGGGCGGGGTGCCGGTTGTGGGCTACCGCGCGCCTACGTTCTCGATCGGCCCGCGCAATCCTTGGGCTTTCGACGTACTGGATGGGGAGGGCTATGCCTACAGCTCCAGCGTCTATCCCGTGCAGCACGACCTATACGGCGCGCCGGATGCGCCGCGCTTTCCGTATCGCCCTGCTGCCGGGTCGCTGGTGGAAATCCCGATGACGACCGTGCGGCTCGGCGGGCGCAACCTGCCCTGCGCCGGCGGCGGCTACTTCCGGCTGATGCCGTATGCCCTGTTCCGCACCCTGCTGCGCCGTTTCAACCGCGTGGACGCGGCGTCCGGCGTCTTCTACTTCCACCCTTGGGAGATCGATCCCGGCCAGCCCCGAATCGGTGCCGCCAGCCGCATGTCCCGGTTCCGACACACGGTGAACCTCTCGGCCATGCATGATCGGCTCGAGCACTTGCTGCGCGATTTCGCCTGGGACCGAATGGACCGCGTCTTTGCTGCGGCCCTCGCTCACCCGGCTTCTTAGGCCGGCCCGGCTTCAGCAGCCCTTCTCAGGACACCCGCATGCCGATCGTCTGCCGACCGCTCGACGCCGCGACCGCGCCCGCTTGGGACGCGTTCGTCGATGCCATGCCGGCCGGCACCTTCTTCCATCGCGCGGCCTGGGCCCAGGTGTTCGCCCGCGCCTTCGGCCACACGCCGCACTATGCGCTGGCGGAGCAGGATGGCGCGGTCGTGGGCGTGCTGCCGCTCGTGCACGTGAAGACCGTGCTGTTCGGCAACAGCCTGATGTCCAGCCCGTTCTGCGTCTATGGCGGCCCGCTCGCCGTGGATGCGGGGGCTGCGGCGGCGCTGGAGGCCTACGCCGCCGCATTGATGCAGCGCACCGGCGCCAAGGTGACCGAATTTCGCTTTCTGCATCCGCTGCCGGAGGGCTGGCTGACCGAGGCGGACTGGCCCACCCGCTCCGACCTCTATGTCACGTTTCGCAAACCGATCGTGGCCGACGACGACGCCAACATGAAGGCGATCCCCCGCAAGCAGCGCGCCATGGTGCGCAAAGGCATAGAGCGCGGCCTGGTTTCCACCGTTTCCGGCCAGGTGGACGGCCTGCACGCCATCTACGCCGAGAGCGTCCGCAACCTGGGCACCCCCGTGTTCAGCCGCCGCTATTTCCGCATACTCGCCGAGGTGTTCCGCGACCGCATGGATGTGGTGACCGTGCTGGATTCGGGCGTGCCCATCAGCGCGGTGCTGAACTTCTACGACCGGAATGAGGTGCTGCCGTACTACGGCGGCGGCACTGGCGCGGCACGGGCGAGCTATGCCAATGACTTCATGTATTGGGAGGTCATGCGCCGTGCAGCCGCAAAGGGCAGCCGCCTGTTCGACTTCGGTCGCAGCAAGGCCGGCACCGGGGCGTTTGCCTTCAAGAAGAACTGGGGCTTTACCCCGGCGGCGCTGCACTACCGCTATCGCCTGGCACCCGGCGCCGCCATCCCCGACCATAATCCGCTCAACCCGAAATATCGGCTGTTCATCGCCGCCTGGAAGCGCCTGCCGGTGCCGGTCGCCAACCTGATCGGCCCGCATATCGTCCGCGGCGTCGGTTGATGCGCGACCTGATTTTCATCTCGCACCGCATTCCCTACCCGCCCGACAAGGGCGAGAAGATCCGCGGCCTGAACCTGTTGCGGCATTTGTCGCGCTCCTATCGCATCCATCTCGGCTGCCTGGTGGACGAACCCGGCGACATGCAGCATCTCCCGCTGCTGCGCGAATGGTGCGCCGACGTTGCGGGCTTTCCGATCGATAAGCGGCGGCAGAAGCTTTGGGCGCTGGCGAAATTCCGGCCTGGCCGGCCGCTGATGCTCGACTATTACGGCCATCCTGCCCTGCAGCGCTGGGTGCGGGACAGCATGGCCCGGCAGCACATGGACGTCGTGTATATCTATTCCGTCGCCATGGCCCCCTATGTCGAGGACCTGCGACGTTCCGGCCTCGTCCTCGACGCCCAGGACATCAACTCCGAGAAATGGACGACCTACGCCGGCCAGGCACGCTGGCCGATGCGCGCCGTATGGTCGCGGGAGGGCCGGACCCTGCTGGACTATGAGCGCAAAGCGGCGATGCGCTGTGACCATACGCTGTTCGTCTCGCAGCAGGAATGCGACCGGTTCGTCGAGCTGGCGCCCGAGACCGCCGGTCGCGTGCACGCGGTGGAGAACGGCGTCGATCTGGACCGTTTCTCGCCGGAGATTGAATTCGAGACGCCGTTCCATACTGCCGGGCCGCATTTGGTGTTCACCGGCAACATGGACTACTGGCCCAATGCCGACGCGGCACGCTGGTTCGTGGCCGACGTGTTTCCGCGCGTCCGGCAGCGGCATCCGACGATCGAGTTCCATGTCGTGGGCGCCAATCCCGGCCCGGATGTGCTGCGGCTGGCGGACACGCCGGGCGTTCAGGTAACCGGCCGTGTCCCAGACGTGCGGCCGTATGTCGCCCATGCCGACGCCTGCTTGGCGCCGCTCCGCATCGCCCGCGGCATCCAGAATAAGGTTTTAGAGGCGATGGCGATGGGCCGGCCGGTCATCGCATCGAACCAGGCCTTTGAAGGCGTTCGAGCGGTCGCAGGACACGATCTGCTGGTGGCCGACGGCGCCGTCGAGACATCCGACGCGATCACCCGGGTGCTGGCCGGCGTCCACCCGGGCCTGAATGCGGCGGCGCGAGCGGCGATGGTGCGGGGCTACGACTGGTCCGCGACACTCGGCCGGCTGGATGCGATCCTCAATACTGCCCCCGTAACAAACGTGCTAAGCTTGAGCACATGACCGCTGCATCCCTGACCAGCCTACGCCCGATCTATATGCCGGCAGCGACCGGGCTCAGCATGGGACTGCTGGCCTGGGGCCTGCTGTTCCTGCCGGAGTGCACGGCGGCGGTCGGCGTGTGGCGTGCATCGGACACCTATGGCCACTGCTTCCTCATCCTGCCGATGGCGCTGTATCTCGCTTGGGACCGGCAGGGCGCGCTCGTTGGCCTGCTGCCCCGGCCGATCCCCGCTTTGGCGCCCGTCGCTCTGCCGATCGCCGCCGTTTGGTTCCTGGCCGAGCGGCTGGGCGTGATGGAGGGACGGCAGTTGGCAGCGCTCGCCGCACTGGAACTGCTGTTCCTGACCGTGCTGGGCTGGCGGCTATTCCGCGCGTTGCGGGCGCCGCTGCTGTTTTTGGTATTCCTCGTGCCATTCGGCGCGTTCGTCACGCCGGCGCTGCAGCAATTCACCGCCGGGTTCATCGTCGGCGGTCTGAACTTCCTCGGCGTCGCGAACTACGCGACCGACCTGACGATCGAGATCTCCGCCGGGGTTTTCTACGTGGCGGAGGCCTGCGCCGGCCTGCGTTTCCTGATTGCAGCCGTCGCATTCGGGGTGTTTTACTCCCTGCTTAACTACCGCAGTCCGGGCCGGCGCGTGCTGTTCGTTGCCGCGTCGATCATCGTGCCGATCGTCGCCAACGGGGTGCGCGCGCTGGGCATCGTCGTGCTCGGAGCCGTACTGGGCAGCGCTGAGGCCGCCGCAGCCGACCACATCATCTACGGCTGGGTGTTCTTTTCCGCGGTCATGCTGCTGCTGGTGGCCGGCGGCATGCCGTTCCGCGAGACACCAACCGGCCCGATGCAGCCGTCTGGTCCGCCAGACATCCTATTTTCCGAGCCCAAGCCGCTCCGGGCATCCCTGGCGGTCATCGTCCTGCTGGCAATTGGCCCCGCGGCTGCATTGCTGCTCACCCGGCAGCTTACACCCGCCCGGTTGACCGAAATTCCCAGTTTCGCAGCACCTTCCGGTTGCGTCGCTGACAATGGGTCAGTGGCGGGGCAGCCGGCGCAACAAGCAACAGCAACCTTCCTCTGCGCCGATCAGCGGCTCATTGTCACCGTGCAGGCTTTTCCGCGCCGCTCGACCGCGGATAGTCTGCTGCGCGAGCGTCGGCGCATTACCGGCGAGCTTTCGGCTGAGGAGGTTGTGCTCACGGCGCTGCCGACATCGCGGACGGAGAACGGCGATTGGTCGCTGATCCACACTGCCGGCCCGGCCCGGGCGACCGCAGTCGCAAGCTGGACCGATGGTGCGCCGGCGTTGGGTGGGATAGCTGGCCGTATTCGTCAGGCGCAGGACAGCGTGTTCGGCACCGCCTACACGCCCGTTCTGATGACGGCCGTGATTGAGCTGCCGAAGCGCCTCGTCCTCGCAGATCAGCAGCGGATCGACGGCATCCTAAGCGGCTTTGTGGACGCCCAGACCAACCTCACGGCCCAAGTTGCGAGGGTGGCCCAGGCTGCGCAGCAGTAATTGCCCTGGCTGCGCAGCAATAATCGTTGTTGCAATGCGGCTTGATCACACCGACCAGGACTCCGCACCCTCCGACGTGAAATGGACACCGGTCGCCGTGCCGCCTGCCCCGTTCAGCGCCTGGATCAACTGCATCCGCTGTGGCGGCGGCACCAGGAACATCATAAATCCGCCGCCGCCAGCGCCCGAGACCTTGCCGCCCATGGCGCCGGCGGACATGCCGCGATCGTACATCGTTTCAATCTGCACCGTGCTGATCCCGGCAGCGGTCCGCTTCTTCGCGTCCCAGGACCGGTTCAGGACCGCCGCCATGCGCCCGATCTCGCCACGCAGCAGCGCCTCCTTCATCAGCAGCGCGTCCGCCTTCAACTGGTGCAGGTCGTCGAGCCGTTTACCGGGTCCGGACATCCGACGCTGCTGGTCCTCGATGATCGCCTCCGACCGGCGGGACACCCCGGTGAAACAGATGACGGTCGAGGTCTCCAGCTCGTTCAGCACTGCCGACGGCACCCGCAGCGGGTTGACGATGACGCGATTGCCCGCCAAGAACTCAATGAAATTGGCCCCGCCGAAACACGCGGCATACTGATCCTGCTTGCCGCCGGCCAGGCATAGGTCCAGCCGCTCGATCTCGAACGCCAGGTGTGCCACGTCATACCGGCCGAGCGGCAGGCCCAGATAGAAGCGGAACGCCTCGACCAGCGCCACCACCAGAGCGGAGCTCGACCCCAGGCCAGACCCAGCGGGCGCATCGACGAACGAAGTGACACGCATCGGCGCAATCCGGCCGTCGGTGAACTGAAACGCCATCCGCCGCAGCACACCCGCGTGCAGCCGCAGCTTGGCATCGGCGATGCCTTCGACGTCCGGGCGAAAGCTCTCCTCGACGCCGATATCGGGCGCGATGAAATGCACCATGCCGTCGCCGGATGGCTCGATGAACGCGTAGGCGTAGCGGTCGATCGTCACGTTCAGCACCGCGCCGCCATGCTCGTCGCAATATGGGCTGAGGTCGGTGCCGCCCCCCGCCAGCCCGAGCCGCAGCGGCACGCGGGCGCGTACTGTCGGAAAACGCGGCGTCATGCGGGCCACCTGGTCTGATGCGCGTCAAGGATCGGCTGCACGAAGGCGATGAGGTCGCCACCGGGAAACAGGTATCCGGCTACACCTGCAGCCGCGGCTGCGGCCATATCGGTCGAGCGGTCGCCGATCAGGACGCAATGCCTGGGGTCAAGGCGCCAGGCCCGCAACAGGTCCAAGATCATGCCCGGCGCCGGCTTGCGCCAGGAGCTGCTGCGTCGGTAGGCCGGGACGACCGCCTCGGGATGAAATGGGCAGTAGCGCACATCGTCGATCAACCCCCCAGAGCGCCGCACCTCGTCCTGCATCCAGGCGTGCAGAGCCTGCACGTCGGCCTCGTCATACAGCCCCCGTGCGACGCCGGCCTGGTTGGTGACGATGAACACATGCCAACCGCGGGCATGCGCCATCCGGATCGCCGCCTTGGCCCCCGGCATCCATTCGAACCGCTCCCGAGTGCCCACCCAGCCGTGATCCACGTTGCACACGCCGTCGCGATCCAAGAACAGCGCGGGCCGGGTCAGCCGCTGGGGAACCTCATGCTGTGCGCGATCGAGGTCGGACGGGATGCCGATATCGATGAACCAGCCGTCGCTCTCGGTCCCGTGCAGCAGCCCGTCCCGCGCCAAATCCGGCAGTACGTCGCGCTCCAGCGAGCATGTCGCCGACGTCCGGTCCACGACCCGGCGGTCGAGCCGGTATATGCCTCCGTTGATCAATCCCGGCGCGCCGGGTTCCGGCCGCTCCCGGAACGCCGTGATTTCCTCGCCGCTCGCTTCCACCACGCCATAGCGCGACGCGTCTTCAAGGCGGCGCAGCATGAGGCGACCCAGCACACCAGGCTCCTCGGTGATCAAGGGAGTAAGGTCGCAATCAAACAGCGAGTCGCCGTTCAGCAGCAGGAAGCTCTCCTGCAGATGCTCCCGGGCGTGATGCAGCGCGCCGCCTGTGCCGGCGCGGACCGGCTCCTCACTGACGGTGAGCGTGACGGCCCGCGGCAGCCAGTCGCGCAAGCCGTGCAGTCCCGAATGCACGACGTCCGCCAGATGGCCGGTGAGCAGCAGAATGTCCGTAATGCCATAGCGCACGACCTCTCGTATCAACCACGCAAGGAACGGCCGATCGCCAACCATCAGCATGGGCTTCGGCGTAGCGGATGCAGCAGCGCCAAGCCGGGTACCCAGCCCACCGGCCAATATGGCGCATTGCCGGATCATGGACACCACACGGAAAAACCGAGCCCTACGCTGTCTTCGGGTAGATCGCCCGCTCGACAAGGGCACAGAGCAGATGTCCGGCCACCATATGGATTTGCTGGATGACAGGGGTGAAACTGGACGGGGCCCGCAGCAGCAGGTCGGTCTGCTCCGCCATCAACCCACCATCCTCCCCAGTAAAGCCCATAGTCAGCAGTCCCAGGGCGCGCCCAGCAGCCAGCGCCCGCAGCACGTTGTCCGACCGGCCGGAGGTCGATAGGCCCAGTATGACGTCGCCCGGCCGTCCCAACGCCTGCACCTGACGCTCGAAGACATGGGCAAATCCGTAGTCATTGCCGACCGCAGTGAGGGCCGACGTATCCACATGCAGCGCCATCGCAGGCAGCGGTGCCCGGTCATATAACATGCGGCCGGTAAACTCGGCCGCGATATGCTGGGCGTCGCCCGCGCTACCGCCGTTTCCGGCGATCAGCAACTTGCCGCCGCCACGAATTGCGGCGGTGACCGCCTGCGTCATCTGTTCCAGCAACCGCATCTGGTCCTGGTCGGCAGCATAGAGGCGCAAGGCTCCGGTAGATTGAACTAAGTAGTCTGCGACGAAATCCTGTTCTGCTAAAAGCATCGGTCTCGTTCCCGTAGCGCGCGCGACGGCACGCGCGGTTCGACAAACCCTATCGTTGCGATCACGTCAACTGTCGTATTGTTAATTCGCGATGAGCATGCCGAACAATCGCCCAATCCCCGCCCATAATGTTATCGACAACCCGGTAATGAGCGGGAGCACAATCACCAATGGCCATGGTGGCGGCTCCTGCACCCCAACGTCTGACCAGCTGAAGGAAACCGCCCTGATGGCCATTGCTTGCACTGGGCCACGGTGAAACGAAGCTAGATAATACGAAAACAGCAGCATGACGCCCTCTAAGTTGGTGCGTCATGCTAACGTCTAATGCTTAGCCGGATGTTACGCTGTCCGGGGCAGGATCTATGCGGCGATGCGGTGCGCTCACACGACCACAGCCGTCTTGACCAGCCGCATCAGCAATCCGGTGTAGCAGATCATCGGCACCGATACCGCCAGCGCAAACACGCCCACAGTCAGGGCGCGCCGGCCCAATGACACGGTTTCGCCGAGGAACGACACTCCACCGACCACAAGAAAACCCATGTCGCGCAGGTCCTCGACCGTATGGAACGATTGATCCATCTGCACCAGCAGTAGCGCCAGCCCGGCACCCGCCGCGAGGCCGGCCGCCAGCACGCCGGACACCAGCAATACCCGCTTCGGCGCGACCGGGTTCTGTGGGATTTGCGGCGGGTCGATGACCTGGATCTTCACCTTGTCACCGTCCGCTTCGGCAGCGCTTGAAATGCGCATCAACTCGCGTCGCGCCAGCAGGTCGTCGTAATTCCTGCGCAGCACCTCGTAGTCGCGATTCACGTTGGCGAAATCCGCCTGAAGCTGCGGCGCGCCACGCGCGATCTCCTCCAGCCGGTCCCGTTCGCGAGTAGCGTCCTGAGTCTGCCGCTGCAGCGAGGCGATCACCGAGTCGTTCTCGATATTGCGCCCTTTCAGCAACTCATAGACCGGGTTGGGAACCGAACGGCTCCTCGGGCCGATGCGCGGCGTGCCGCTGGGCTCGTTGCTGTTTACCCCACCAGACCGTATCGCCGCCACCAGGTTGCGCTGCGACACCACATCCGGGTTCTGGTCGGTGTAACGCAGCCGGAGCTCCTGCAAGGTGCGCTCGGCTTCACGCAGGCGCGAAGGACCGCTGGCGCCGCCGGGGCCGCTGCCATCGGTTTCGGTCACAACAAGCTGCGGCGTGGCCGCAAGCTCATGAGCAAGCAACTCGCGCCGGGCGATCGCATCCAGTAACTGCCCCTGGAGCGCACGCACGTTGCCCTGCTGCGCCTCAAGCCGCGAGGCGCCGCCATCTCCGGCCGGAAGGATGTCGATATACTTGGCGCGGAACTCGGCCCGTTTGCGCTCCGCCTCCTGTAGCTGACGCTCATACAGCGCGATCTGCGCCTGCAGGAACTTCCCCGCGTTCTCCAAATCATTGCGGTTATTGCCGGTCTTGCTCTCAACGAAGGTCGTGAGCATCGTCCGCACGACGTCAAATGCGAGCTTCGGCGACGTGCTGCGATAGGCGATGGTGAACAGGTTGCGGGTTTGCGGCGTGATCCGGATGTCGGCCGCGAGCTGCGCCACCAGCAACTCCCGGTCGGCAGCGCCTCTCAAATCGAGCTCAAGATCCGTCTTCGAGATCAGCTTCTCGAGGTTCGGCCGGCTCAGCAGCGTGCGCTGCAGCACGTCGAGCTGGGCCGCTGAGGCGCTATCGACCGCGATGCCGCGCAGCAACGGCGTCAGCACGACGTCCGCATCAACATAAAGCCGGGCGCTCGCCTCATAGGTGTTCGGGATGGTGAAGGTGATGCCCCAGCCCACGGCGCAAACCAGCCAGGAGAACAGCACCGCCGGCCAGCGATAACGCCATGCGGCTGAGAGCTGCCTGCGAAGTAAAACCTGTAATGCGTGCATCGGTGCGTCTCTCCGAAAGCCGGCCGGTCAGGCCGCGTCCACCCTGTATGGATGTAACGAGGCGCCTACCCCACGATCAAAACCAGCTTTGCGGGATGATTAGCGTGTCACCCGGCAACATAGCAACGTTCTGGTCGATGTCGCCGTCCCGGAGCAGGTCGCTGAGGCGAACCTTCAGAGTCTGCCGCGTGCCGCCGACCTGCCGCACGATCACTGAGCTGTTGCCGGCGGCATAGCGCGTCAGGCCCTTGGTCTGGATCATCACGTCGAGCACGGTCATCTTATCGCGGTAGGGGATGGCCAGAGGCTCGGTTGCCTCGCCGATGACCCGGATTTGGCGGTCCAATGGGCCCAC
Organism: uncultured Alphaproteobacteria bacterium; assembly: GCA_963850595.1. Classification (GTDB taxonomy): domain Bacteria; phylum Pseudomonadota; class Alphaproteobacteria; order Acetobacterales; family Acetobacteraceae; genus CAHJXG01. Next base: position 2,274,810 of record CAWKLS010000002.1, read on the forward strand.
GAACCCGCTGACGATCACCGATACGTTCGGGTCCTTCACATACTCTTTCAGCCGCCCTTCGATATCCTTGGCCAGCACGGTCGGGGTCTTGCCGGCGGCGGAGATGTCTGGGATCAGCGGCAGCGAAATCCGCCCATCGGGACGCACGGCAAGGTTCGGCACGCTCAACTGCGGCGATTGATAGACGAAGACGCTCAACTGATCGCCGGGTCCAATCAGATAGGGCATGCTTGCGACCGGACCCGCAGGCGGAATGTTGACCGACGCCGCAGGGGAGCCGTGGCAACCGGCCAGCAGCGGCGTAACCAGCGCCATCGCCGCAACATAGTGCCAGCCCGTCCGCCTAGAAGCCTTGGCCACCATCATCGCCCCGTCTCCATCCTCAAGTGCCCGTTTCCATCCTCAAGTGATCGGCACGCCAATTCGAGCCTACCCGCGCCGCGTGACACGCCGGTAGGCGCGGAAGGAGTCGAACCCCCGACCTCTGCCATGTAATAGCAGCGCTCTGCCACTGAGCTACACGCCTGGACGGCTGCGACGCCGAACTATGCCATATCGTTGCTGCCAACCCACCCTAAATCGTGCGCCGGCCGGATACATCGAGGATTGCGGCGTGTCAGACACGCTCGAGCGGCCGCGGCTCCGACAACGACGCCAATGTCGCCGCCAAGCCATCGGCGAGCGAGGTACGCTCATGCAGCCCGAGGATCGCGGCCGCGAGCCGTGGCGACCCCACGGACTGCGCGATATCGCCCGCGCGCGCCGGCCCGCTCCGGATGATAGGCTGGCGTTTGGTCGCCAGGCCGATCGCCATGGCCAGTTCGCGTACCGACGTCTCGCACCCTGTGCAGACATTCAGCACATAGGCGCCGGGCCGGTCGGCGAGGTGCTGCATTCCGGCCAGCAGGTGCTTCACCACATCGGTCACAAACACGAAATCGCGGGTTTGCGAGCCGTCCCCATGCAGGGTTACCGGCTCGCCTGCCCCAATCGCGCTCACGAATATCGAGATCACGCCGCTGTAGGGCGAGGATGGATCCTGCCGTGGCCCATAGACATTGAAAAACCTAAAGCCGATCGACGGCACCCCGTGCACCAGCAGTCCCACGGCCGCGTGCTGCTCGGAGCCCAGCTTATCGGCGCCATAGGCCGTGCGCGGCGATGGCACACAGTCCTCGCGCGCCAAACCCGACACGTTGCCATACACCGCCGCGGAGGACGCATACACCACCGGCACACCGCCCAGCGCCCGGGCCGCGTCATATACCGTAATTGTGCCGCCCAGGTTGATCCGGTGCGTGCCGAGCCAGTCCTCGTTCGCCCGCACCACCGAGGCGACCGCCGCCAAATGAAAGCAGCCGGACGCGCCCACCATCGCACGCCGGACCGCGGTGGCATCGCACACGTCGCCGCGCATCACCTCGCAGCGCGGGTCCAAGTTCTCCGCTCGTCCGGTCGAAAAATCGTCGAGCACCCGCACGTGGTGACCGTTGGCCAGCAATGCGTCGGCCAGATGCGAGCCGATAAATCCGGCGCCGCCAGTAATCAAGTAGGTCGTCAATCCTGCCTCCGTTTCATGGCGCACGAGGCTCGACGGCGAACCGATACCTGGCCGCCAAGTGATCGGCCGCTCATTCCACCGTGACGCTCTTTGCCAGGTTGCGCGGCTGGTCCACGTCGGTGCCACGCAGCACGGCGGTATGATACGCCAGCATCTGCGCCGCGATAGCGTGCAGGATCGGCGCGACGAATGGGTCCACCGTCGGCAGTTCGATCATATCGACCGAGATCGTTCGCAGCTTTGCACAGCCGGCGGCGTCGCTCATGACCACGATCTGGCCACCACGCGCCCCGGCCTCCTGCACATTAGACGCCGTCTTCTCGAACAGCGGACCGGACGGCACGATTGCCAGGATCGGCACCTGCCGATCAATCAGCGCGATCGGACCGTGCTTCATCTCGCCGGCCGCATAGCCCTCGGCGTGAATGTAGCAGATCTCCTTCAGCTTCAGCGCCGCCTCCAGGGCGATCGCGTGGCAGGCACCGCGGCCCAGGCACAGCACGTCCCGTGCCTCGGTCATACGCTCCGCCAGGCGCTGGATCGGCTCTGGGTTCGCCAGGACCTCGGCCGCCTTGGACGGCAGCTCCAGCAATGCCGCAATCAGCGTCGCCTCACGCGCTGCGCTGATCGTGCCGCGCGCATGGGCGGCGCCGATCGCCAGGCAGGCCATCACCGTCAACTGCGCCGTGAACGCCTTGGTGCTGGCCACGCCGATCTCCGGGCCGGCCACCGTCTCCAGCACCACGTCGCTCTCCCGGGCCATCGTGCTTTCCGGCACGTTCAGCACCGACATCACGTGCTGCCCGGCGCTGCGCAGGAACCGCAACGCGGCCAGCGTGTCCGCCGTCTCCCCGCTTTGGCTCACCAGCAAACCCACCCCCCCCTTTTGCAACGGCGGGGTGCGATAGCGCAGCTCACTGGCGAAATCGATGTCTGCCGGCAGCCGCGCCAGCTCCTCGATCCAATGACGGCCAGCGAGCCCGGCGAAGTACGCCCCGCCGCACGCGGCGATCGTCACCCGCGGCACTTCTGTCCACGCGAACGGCAAGGGCGGCAGCACGACCGCGCGGGTGGCCGGGTCCAGCATGCGCGCCAGCGTCTGGCCGATCGCGGCCGGATGCTCGTGCAGCTCTTTCTCCATGAAATGGCGGTAACCGTCCTTGCCGACCACGGCGTTGTTCTGCACCGTAATCCGCACCGGGCGGCTCACGCTTTCGCCGGTGGGGCCAAAGAACGCCGCACCCTCGCGCGTCACCACGGTCCAGTCGCCGTCCTGCAGGTAAGCGATGCGCCGGGTCATCGGAGCCAGCGCGAGGCTGTCGCTTCCGAGATACATGGCGGTCTCGCCGAAGCCTACCGCCAGCGGCGCGCCGTGCTGCGCCCCGACTATCAGTTCCGGGTGCCCGGCGAATACCATGGCGAGCGCATAGGCACCTTCCAGCCGGGCGAACGCCTCCCGCGCTGCGTCCACCGGTCCCATGCCATTGCGGAGGTTCAGGTCGACGAGTTGGGCCACCGTCTCGGTGTCGGTCTCGGTCTCGAACACCTGGCCTTTGGCCTCCAGCTCGGCGCGCAGCTCGGCGTGATTCTCGATGATGCCATTATGCACCACGCTGACGCGGGGCGTGCCGTGCGGATGGGCGTTGCGCTGGGTCGGGGCGCCGTGCGTGGCCCAACGGGTGTGGCCGATGCCCACGACGCCGGGCAACGGCTCCTGATCCAGCACCGCCGCGAGATTGACGAGCTTCCCGGGCGCCCGCCGCCGCTCGATCCCAGCGCCCACCAGCGTGGCGATCCCCGCGCTGTCATAGCCGCGATACTCTAGCCGCCGCAGCGCCTCCAGCAACAGTGGTGCCGCTGGTTCGATGCCGATTACGCCAACGATGCCGCACATAGCTTGTCCTGTCCCAAAATTGCAACGCCTACGCCTACTCCAAAACACTGACCCAACCGCAGCATCAGCACTATAAAACCCAATGTTTAAGGTGACATAAAGGCAAAAGTGTTTTTCCAATCGCCGAAGGATTTAGCGTCAAACGTAACATACAGTCAGATCATTATGATATCAAAATATAATAATTTTGACAATGAGCTTATGGATCTATCCGACTGCGTCCCCTGCGTAGCACCGCTCCTGCCGTATGCCGCGCCAAAGCCAGCAGTCCTCGGGGGTCACGGGGATTTACCAGCAACATCCCAATCCGCGGACGGCGCAGGCTGGTCCACGATGCCTTATATTCGTCGTCGCCCCGTCCGAAGTCGAGGTCGGCGACGCCCTCCTCCAGCAATCCTTGGATCATGTGGCCGGTCAGCACCGTACCGGGCGATAGCGGCCGCCACGCGTCGTCATGCGCCAGCTTCAACACCGTCGCCGACCCGCTTGCCACCGTCCAATACTGCGCCGCGATCGCCTGCGTCCCCGCCCAAAGCACCCCCAGCCGCAGCACGCCGGCCGCCGCGGCGCGCGGCAGCAGTGCCCTGGTGAAATCCGGCGCTGTCTCCGGCTTCTTCCAGCTTCGGCGATACACGTCCTCATAGGCCGCGATCCCGGAACCGAGGCCATCGCACGACCGCACAACCTCGATCCGCACCTGGCCATCGCGGGCGCAGGCGCGGGTCTTGCGGCGGATCGTCTCACGCAGCTGACCCGGACGGGCAGCGAGGTAGTCCGGCCAACTGCACCCGGCGACCGGTTGGTGCCAATTTCCGAAGTGCTGGAACCGCCGGGCTATAAGGCCGCCATCGCGGAAACCGGCGAGCAACGGCGATAGCCCGTGCCATAAGGGGTCCAGCGCATCGAGCACCAGCGTCGGCCAGCGCCTACAGTAAGCGCCCAGCGCCGCCCCGGCCCGTCGCACGCTTTGACCGCTGAGGCCCGGGGCCAGCAACGGCTGGAACAAGCAGGTGTACACCGTGGACAGCCCACGCGCCTGGCGTCCCGCCCCGTCCAACAGCGGCAACATTGCCACCGGCTGGCCGGCGTCGCGGCATAGCAGGAACACGGCGCGTGTGCCCGGCGGCAGCGCGGCCTCGACCGTCGCCTCGAACCACGCGCGGCTCGACTGGAACCCTGGGCCGGCGGCGAAAAGCGGGTCCCACTCGCCGTCAACCTCGTGCAATGCAGCTACCGTAACGTTCTGCGTCATCGCGGGGCCGATTCTTGGGAGCGGGCCGTGTAATAGGCGAGCCCAACCCATTCGTGCATCGCGTAGAAGCTGTTGACCCAGGCCGATGTCCTCGGCAGGAACTCGCCGGGCCGGAACCGAGGCCATGGATCGGTCCGGACCGGAGCCGGCACCGCATCGATGCCAGCCCGGCGGAACGCCAGCAGCGAACGCCGCATGTGCCAGGCGTGGGTCACCAAATAGACGTGGCTGATGCCATCCGCCCGGAGCATCGCCGCGCTGTATTGGGCATTCTCCCAGGTCGTCGGCGATGTCGCCTCGGTCCAGCGGACAGGCACGCCGAAGTCTCCGGTCATGCTCTCGGCCATCAGCAAGCCGATCGTCACCGGCAGGTCGTCTACGATCCCGCCCGACACCAGCACCGGCAGGCTTGTACGTCGTTGAAGCACGGCGCCGGCGCGCACCCGCTCCAGGCTGAGACTGCCCAGGACGGCGCCGGGCGGGTCGGGGACGCGGTCGATGTCGCCGCCCAGCACGACGATTGCCTGCGGAGGTGGCGCTTGCGGAGGTGATCCATCCGGCGATGCGGGCGGCACATCGAGCGAGGCCAATAGCGGCATGGACACGATGGGCAGCGACAGCAGCAGCAGGCCGACCAGGCACATCAGGCACAACCGCCGTCCCAAGCGTCCGCGCACCAGCGTCAACGCCAGCGTCGCGACAATCGCCAGGCTCGCCGGCGGCAGCAGCAGCGCCGTGAAGACGGTGTTGATCGACAAGGGTTCTCCAAAGGCAACTAACCCCCTTTCTGCCCGATTTAAATGGATCAGGATAGGAATAAGCTACTCGCGGTTGTGCAGCGCCCGATAATCCGCGCTATGCGTCGGACCAGATGGCCACTTGCTCGCCCAGCATCGTCCTGTCCCGGCCCACGCTCGACGCCTCCGGCCTGGCAGCGTTGGGCGCGCGCTGGCGCATGCTCGAGGCTCACTCCGAGCCCGCACCCTTCCAGACCTGGACCTGGATTGGCTGCAACGCTGCCGAGCGATTTCCCGACCCGCTGCTGATCGAGGCGCATGACGCCGGGGGGCCGGTCGCGATGGCGCTCTGGAACCGCCGCCGGTCGTTGCTCTCTGGCGACAGCCTATGGCTGCACGAAAGCGGCGACCCGGCGCTCGACGCGGTGTTCACGGAGCACAACGACCCCTTGCTGGTACAGCGCGCGCCGGACGGCTTGCTCACTCGTATACTCCAGGCGGCGCTGCAGGCTCGGGACGGCCGGACGGCGCGCCTCGTGCTGTCCGGCGTTGGGCCGGCAACCCGTGAGGCGGCGCTGCGGACCGGCGCCCTGGCGATCCCTGGCCCGGACCGCATCGCGCCCAGGGTGGAGTTTGCCTTGATCCCACCGGACGCCCTCTATGTCGAACAGCTCAGCCGCAACACGCGCCAGCAGCTGCGACGGTCCGACCGCGCCTATGCCGCCCGTGGGCCGCTGCGGATCGAGCGGGCGGCGACCGTTGAGCAAGCGGAGGCGTTCCTCGGCGCAATGATGACGCTGCACACCGCCACATGGCGGTCGCGCGGCAAGCCCGGCGCCTTCGCGACCGACGCGGTGCGGCGCTTCCACCAATGCCTGCTGCGCCGCGGCGCGCCCGATGAAATCGAGCTGCTGCGGATCAACGCCGGCAGCAAGGTGGTCGGCTATTTATACAACCTGGTCCGCAGCGGCCGGGCCTGCGCCTATCAAAGCGGGTTCGACTACCCGGGGGCTGGGCTACACGCAAAGCCGGGTCTCACCTGCCATCATCTGGCGATCGAGATGCACCGCGCGCGCGGCGGCCTCAGCTATGATTTCCTGGGTGGAGCCGACCGCTACAAGCGCAGCCTGGCGAACGCCGAGGGCACGCTGCACTGGCTCTCGATAGCGCCGCCCCGGCACCCCATCGCGCTGCTGGCCCGGCTGCGCCAGGCCGTTCGGCGCGGAACGTTGCCCAAAACTGCGCCAGATTGAGACGATGCGGGCAGGAATCCACAGAACGCAGCGCCTCACGCCGGCGTGACGACATGGCACGTATGTTGCACTAAACGGCTCAACCGCGCTGTGCGGGTATGGGAGAAATTTCAGAATGGTGTCCGTCCGTAATTGGTTGCAGGGTGCAGGCCTTGCCGCGGCTTTGGCTGCGGGAGCGCTGGGCCTGGCGCCGGCCGCGCGTGCGCAATCCACCGGGCCGGTGAAGATCGGCATACTGCACAGCCTGTCCGGCACGATGGCCATCAGCGAGACGACGCTGAAGGATGTCATGCTGATGCTGATCGACGAGCAAAACAAGAAGGGCGGCGTGCTTGGCCGCAAGCTGGAGGCCGTGGTCGTCGATCCCGCGTCCAACTGGCCGCTTTTTGCCGAGAAGGCGCGCGAGCTGATCACCGTGCAGAAGGTCGCCGCGGTGTTCGGTTGCTGGACCTCGGTGTCGCGCAAGTCCGTGCTGCCGGTGTTCGAAGAGACCAACAATATCTTGTTCTACCCCGTCCAGTATGAGGGCGAGGAGAGCAGCAAGAACGTGTTCTACACCGGCGCCGCGCCAAATCAGCAGGCGATCCCGGCGGTTGACTACTTGATGGCGGAGGAGAAGGTGCAGCGCTGGGTGCTCGCCGGCACCGACTACGTGTATCCGCGTACGACGAACAAGATCCTTGAGGCGTACTTGAAGTCCAAGGGCGTGAAGCAGGACGACATCCTGATCAACTACACGCCATTCGGCCACAGCGACTGGCAGACCATCGTCGCCGACATCAAGAAGTTCGGCTCGGCCGGCAAGAAGACTGCGGTCGTCAGCACGATCAACGGCGATGCCAACGTGCCGTTCTATAAGGAGCTGGGCAACCAGGGCATCAAGGCGACCGACATCCCCGTCGTGGCGTTCAGCGTCGGCGAGGAGGAGCTCGCGGGGATCGACACCAAGCCGCTGCTGGGTCATCTCGCAGCCTGGAACTATTTCATGAGCGTCGATAACGCTGATAATAAAGCATTTATCGGACGTTGGCAGGCTTACACAAAGAACCCGAAGCGGGTCACCAACGATCCGATGGAGGCGCACGTCATCGGCTTCGCCATGTGGGTGAAGGCGGTCGAGAAGGCCGGCACGTTCGACACGGCCAAAGTGATCGACGCGATGATCGGCGTGTCGGTGCCCAATCTGTCGGGCGGATTGTCGGCGATGATGCCGAACCATCACATTACGAAGCCGGTGCTGATCGGCGAGATCCAGGGCAACGGCCAGTTCAACATCGTCTCGACGACGCCGGGCACCATCGTCGCGCAGGAGTGGTCGCCGTATTTGGAGGGCTCGCGCGACCTGATCGCCGATTGGCGGTCGCCGATGTCGTGCGGCAACTTCAATGTCAAAACCGGCAAGTGCGGTGGCGGGGGGAGCTAGAAAACTTCCGGGGCGGCCTGAGCGCCGCCCCGCTTGGCTAATTTAAAGCGCATGTTGCTCAGTGCTTCCTGGGTATCGCCTCGACTACACTGTGTTGCGGCGGCGGCGGCGGCCTAGGCCAAGGCAAGCAAGGCCAGCGCCGAGCATTGCCAGCGATGCGGGCTCTGGGACCGTCGTTGCAGATGCAAAATCGCCAGCTAGGAAGTTGCCGCTCGCAAGGCCAGTAGGCGTGCCCGCCTGGAGCAGAGTACCTGACGTTGACCACTGCTGCAGTGTATTGCCCTGACTAACGCTAAACCAAAGCGTGTTGTCGGCAGCGTCGTAGCCGAGCGCACCCATACTAGCTTGTCCAGCATCGAATGATGATAGCAGGTTTCCCGACATAGAGTAGTCACTTATAGTATTGGCGCTCCACTTGGAGACCCAAATCGAATTGTTGAGCAAGTCATAAGCGATCCCAAGATTGCTGCCGGACTCGGTAGGCACTGTGAATAGGACAACGGGAGTCTGCCAATTCAAGTCGGTCTGAATGACAGCGCCTGCGCTCGGACTGGCGGCATATTGAACGGTATAGTTGTGTTGCCCATCCGACGTCCCATCATAAGTCGCTTCATTGGTGTACCCCGGAGTTCCCTGTGCGCTATGTGTCACGCCGGTTCGCGTGCCCGTCAGCGTATATTGGCTAGCGGAACCGAGGGCGCCGTTGCCAGAGCCGAAGCCGTTCGTGGTGATGACGTCGGTGACAGCGAGGTTGCTTTCACCAAACGGGGCAGTGGATGAGCCGGTCGCGAAGCTTGCGACCACGCTGCTGCCTTGCACCACGTAGATCGTGGCTATGCCGGACGAGGCATATTGGTCCAGATAGTAGGCGCTCGTCGGACCAGTGAATGGCGCTGCGGCACTTGGCGCTGCGCTCGCCAAAAGCATCCCAGATGCTGCTACGACGACGGCGAACGAAACTCTGCGCATTTCTACATACCCATGTCTTTTCGAAAGTAGATCGCAACGATCATGCCAGGGTAAAATCGCCAGCATTTTCAGGGAGATGCTTTTTTAAATACAAAGCGAGAAGTGAGCAGTGTAAAGACTTCGTTACATAAGACCGCAGCAATACAAGCGTGGCTCGAAGCGGGTCTAAGAACCTGTTTGAGTGACTTCAACTTGCGGCGGCGTAGACTGGCATGGGGTTGAGCAGGGCTTCGACGCCGGACAGGATGGCCGCGAACGCGACGCGGGCGGCCGACACGTCGAGGCGCCCGGCACGGTCGCGCAGCAGCCCGCCCCAGTGCGCGAGCCAGCCGAAAGAGCGCTCCACCACCCAGCGGCGCTCGAGCACGACAAAGCCTTTCTGCCCGGGATCGCGCTCGACAACATGGTGGCGCATGCCGTGCCGGTTCGACCAATCGCGGCAGCGCTCGGCGACAAAGCCGCCGTCGAGGATGGCCTCGCGCAGGCTGGGCCATTCTGCCTTTCCGACGTCAAGCGCGGGAAGCGTGTCGCGCTCCTGGGTAGAGGCCGGCACCACGGCAACGGCGAGCCAGGTGCCGTCGGCGTCGACCAGGGCGACGCGCTTGCGGCCCAGCACCTTCTTGGCGGCGTCATAGCCGCGTGGGCCACGGACCGGGATGCATTTCACCGATTGCGTATCGATGATGCCCAACGTGGGTTCGGGCTTCCTGCCCGCAGCACGACGCCGCAAGCAGGCCACGTCGCACAGCAGCCGGTCAAACAACCCAAGCTCCAGCCATCTGCGGAACCAGCCGTACACGGTCCGCCATGCTGGAAAGTCACCGGGCAGAGCGCGCCAGGGTCCGCCAACACGCAAATGCCAGGCAATCGCGCTGATGACCGGCAACACAGGCGTTGCCTTCTCGCTGCGCGGCGGGTCTGCCCGCTCCAGCCACCGCGCCATCTCCTCGACCGCGCAGGTCGATACCATCTCCTTCAGGCCCGCCTCATGGCGTGCCCGATGCGCTTCAGTCCACATCCCTGCTCCCATCCGCCCGTCCCGGCGGACACTCGTGATCTCCAACACGCAGAGATGAGGTCGAGGCGCAAACGGGTCACTCAAACAGGTTCTAAGCCGCCGCGAACTGCAGTTCCGCAAGCCGCGCATACAGCCCGCCCTGCCGCACTAGCGCATCATGCGGGCCCATTGCCACCACGCGCCCTGCGTCCATCACGATGATCCGGTCGGCCCGGCGCACCGTTGCCAGCCGGTGCGCGATCACCAAAGTCGTGCGGCCTCGCGCCAACACGGCGAGGGCGTGCTGCACGGCAGCCTCACTCTCGGCGTCCAAAGCGCTGGTGGCCTCGTCCAGCAGCAGCACTGGCGCGTCGCGTAGGATGGCGCGGGCGATGGCGACGCGCTGGCGCTGGCCGCCCGACAGGCGGACGCCGCGCTCGCCCAAGAAGGTGTTGAAGCCCTGGGGCAGGTCGTCGAGGAACCCGGCCGCCGCGGCCCGGGCGGCGGCGCGCACCTCGGCGTCGGACGCGCCCGGGCGGCCATAACGGATGTTGTCCCACACGTCGGCGCCGAAGATCACCGGATCCTGCGACACGAGGCCGATGCGGGCCCGCACGGCGTCAGGGTCGGCGTCGCGCACATCGACGCCGTCCAGCAGCACGCGCCCAGCGGCCGGGTCGTAGAAGCGCAGCAGCATCTGGAACACGGTAGTCTTGCCGGCGCCGCTCGGGCCCACGAGGGCGACCGTTTCGCCGGGTTCGACGCGCAGGGTGAGCTGATCGAGCGCCGAGGTGTCGGGGCGGGACGGGTAGTGGAACGACACCGCGTCGAACTGCACGAGGCCGGCGGGGCGGCCGGGCGACGGCGCGGGCAGCGGCACTGGGTGCGGCGGGGCGGCAATCGAGGGTGTCTCGGCCAGCAGCTCGGCGATGCGGTCGGCGGAGCCGGCGGCGCGCTGCACCTCGCCCCAAAGCTCGCTCATGGAGGTGGCGCTGGTCGCCACCAGCACGGCGTAGAACACGAACGCGGACAGCTCGCCGCCGGACATGCGGCCGTGCACGACCTCGAGGCCGCCGACCCACAGGCTGAGGGTGATGGCGCCGAATCCGAGCAGGATGACCGATAGGATCAGTATGGCGCGCATGCTGGCGCGGCGCAGGGCGGCGCCGATGCTGTCCTCCACCCGGGCGCCGAAGCGGGTGCGGTCCACGGCCTCGTGGGTGAAGGCCTGCACGGTGCGCAGCGCGTTGACGGTCTCCTCGGCGTAGGCGCCCAGATCGGCGATGCGGTCCTGCGCGCTGCGCGCCAGCTTGCGCTCGCGGCGGCCGAACAGCACCAACGGCAGCACGACCAACGGCACCACGGCGACGACCAGCAAAGCGAGCTTTGCGCTGGTGACGACGAGCATGACCAATGCGCCGGCCGCGATCACGGCGCTGCGCAGCCACTGCGACACCGCGGAGCCGATCAGGCCCTGGAGCTGTGCGGTGTCGGTGGTGAGGCGGGTGAGCACGTCGCCGGTGCGCATGGTCTCGAAGAACGCGGGCGACAGACGCAGCACCTGGCTGAACAGCGCGGCGCGAAGGTCGGCGGCGACACGCTCGCCGAGCCAAGCCATCAGATAAAAGCGCAGCGCGGTGGTCAGGCCGAGCGCCACCACGACGGCGAACATGACGAGGGCGGCCTGGTTGAGGTGCGATGCGCCGTCGGCCGAGGCGAAGCCGACGTCGATCAACCGGCGCACCCCCTGCCCCAGCAGCAGCACAAGCGCCGCCGCCAAAGCGAGCGCCACCGCGGCCGCAACGGACCGCCCGGCATAGGGCCGCAGGAACGGCAGCAGCAGGCGCAGCGCGGAGAGGTTGGGTTTACGGGTCGCGGAACTCAGTTTGTGGGGTGCTGGGGAGGTCAGCGTCGTGGTTCCTTCAGTTCGGCCAGCGTGACAGGCCAGAAATCTCGGACGTCCACGCCGACGTCGAACTGCCGGGTCTGCGGACGCAGGCGGCCATGGCTGTGGCCGTGCAGGTTGAAAGCGCCCTTGGCGATGTCGCGCCAGGTGCGAAAGGCGTAGTGGCACAGCACGAGCGGGGTGCCATCGATCTCCAGTTCCATATAGGGCGCGACACTGCTCCAGCCAGGCAGGGCTGCGACGTCGACCGGGTCATTGTTGCCGGTGATCAGGTGCTTGCGGCCGTGCAGCCCGTCCAGCAGCGGGCCCGGCGCCGGGTGACGGACGGCGAAGTCGCCGAGGTGCCAGACTTCGTCCTCGGGGGCGACCACGGCGTTCCAGCGCTCGACCATAGCCGCGTCCATCTCGGCCGTGGTGGCGAAGGGGCGGCGGTAAAACGCACGACCGGCGGCGTGGCCGAAATGCGTGTCGGCAGTAAAGAACACGGTCATGGGAGACCTCCCCGGGGCTTGCAATCCTCACTTGGGACTGAACGGACCGCCCTGCCCTGCGTTGGTGCGCCCATTCAGACTTCATGCCGGAGGGCACATGGCACGCATCGGTTCTTACTTCTTCCCGCTGCTCGGCGCGGCGTTCGCCGTGGCTGGCGCGGACAAGATCATCGGCAATCGCGGCTATGCCCGCATGTTTAACCACCTCGGCTGGTCGCGCGGCGGCCTGCGCGCGGTAGCACTGGCGGAGATGGCGGGCGGCGCGCTGATGGCGGCGGGATCGACCCGGCGGCTCGGCGGCGCCATCGCGGCGGCCACCTCGGCCACGGTGCTGGCGAGCGAGATCCGCCGGGGCGACAGCGAGCTGGCGGTACCACGCGCGATGCTGATGTTGGCAGCGATCGTTGCAGTGGTGGGACGCTAAATCCTACTGTTGAAACGTGTTGCAGCCGGCGATGGTGCCAGTCCGCAGCCCAGTGCCCAGCCAGCGCACCCGCTGTTCGGATGAGCCGTGGGTGAAGCTGTCCCGCACGACGGCGCGGCCGGCGGCCTGGCTGATGCGGTCATCTCCGATGGCGGTGGCGGTCGCGGCAGCCTGCTGGAGATCAGCGTCGTCGATGTTGCGGTGCCGCTGGTTCATCTGGTTCGCCCACACGCCGGCGAGGCAGTCGGCCATCAGCTCGATCCGCACCGAGAGGTCGTTCGAAGTCGCTTTGTCCGATGCTTGTATTGCTTGGCGCTGCGCCGCCTGCACCTTGGGAAGCAGGCCGATCAGGTTCTGCACGTGGTGCCCAACCTCATGCGCGATGACGTAGGCATAGGCGAAGTCGCCGCCACCGCCCATCCGGCGCTGCATGTCCTGGAAGAATGCGGTGTCCAGATACAGCTTGCGGTCCAGCGGGCAGTAAAACGGACCCATCGCCGACTCGGCGGAGCCGCAGCCGGACGGCGTCAGGCCGGAGAACAGCACCAGGGTAGGCGCCTCATACTGCTTGCCGGTTTCGCGCGGCAGGGCCTGCGACCAGACGTCCTCGGTTTCGCCCAGCACCCGGGCGACGAAGCGGCCGACCTCGTCGTTCGGCGTGCCCGGCCGGGTCTGCGACGCGGCGTTCTGGCTGCTGACGGGCGCGTTGCCCGCGACTTGCTGCGCGCCGTTTATCAGCACCGAGGGATCGATGCCGAACGCCCAGCCGATGAGGCTGAGCACCACGACGGCGCCGATGCCGAGGCCGCCGGTGCGTAGGCCTCCGCCGCCGGAGCTGCCGCGGCGGTCCTCGATATTGCTGCTTTCCCGGAGATCGTCTTCGCGCATGGCCGGTTCCTACTCGGGTTGTGGGCGTGGGGCGGGGCGCGGCAGCTCGTCTGAGCCGGGCGTCAGGCCATATGGCTCTACTAACGCCCAAATGTGCCGGGGCACCATGCTGCGCAGTCGCCTGGGGTGCTGGCGGCGCAGATGCAGCACGGTCTCGACCGCCTTCATCTCGACGCGGGCGCGGGCGAACTCGAGGCCGCGCGGGCCGATCCGCGGCATCAGCCAGCCGACCAGTGGCCGCAGCCAGTTCGGCATCCCGCGCACCGGCAGGCCGCCAGCGGCCAAAGCGACGTTCTTCAGGAAGCCGCGCACCGGCCCCTGCCGCTTGCCCGCGCTGCCAAGGCTCGCTGTGCGAACCTCGTCGCCCAGCAACGCCAGCAGCTCCTCGCCGCGCTCGTTGCGGACCAGCAGCCACTGCTCGCCCTGACCGGCCATGTAGCCGACGGTGATGTCGGCCAGCACGTTGGTGTAATCGACGCAGGTGCGGCAGGTCAGCGGGAAGAAATCGGGCGGCAGCTTGCTGATGGGCAACTGCAGAAACGGGATGGCCTTGCTGCGCCCGTCGCGGAAGCGCAGCTCGACGTGGTAATCGGCACGGAACTCTAAATAGGTAATGCTGGCGGGGTCATCGGACAGCAGATTCAAAAATGTGTGGAAGTTTGCCGTCGTCGTGTTGTCAGAACAGGGGGTGCCGATGACGAAAATGCGCTCGAAACCAAGGTTGTGCTCCAGCGCGCGCAGGGCATAGACCTGGCACGGGATGCCGATGACCGCGATGCGCCGGTGCCCGGCCTGCCGCGCCGGCTCCAGCAAAGCGAGCAGCGGCGCGTAACCCATGCGCATGCCGCGGCACTGCGCCATGCCGGCAGCCGACGTCACCAGCACCGGGACCGGTCGCCAGGGGTCGTCCGGGTGCGGCGCCATGGTCAGCACGGCGTCAACGGCCCCGGTCTCCAGCAGGCGCTCAGCGATGCGGGTGGTGATGCCGGTCCATTGCGCGCCGGGCCGTGGTGCGGCGAGCGAGGCGCGCAGCATGCGGCGGAACGGGCCGAAGAATAGCTCGTCGGTGCGGGCAGGATCGCGGGCGCGTCCGTGCACGCGGGATTCGAGGCTCGGGTAGTCGGGGGCGATGAATTGGCACGCACGGCCGCAATCGCCGGGGGTGCTGCTGCGCGACACGCCGCAATCAGTGCAAAGGCCGCGCGGGGCTGCCTCGGCGATGGGGGGTGCCCAGGGAGCGGGGGCGGTCATGGCGAGGGTCTCCACACGAGCCTTTTCGGCCGGTGCGGACGGAACGGTCAAGCGGTGATAACGGGCTGAGGCTTTCCGTCAGGGGGTCATCGTCGGCTGACTGAACCTGAGGACAGGCGCCAGCACCTCGCCGGATCACCCGCGGCCATGGTTTCAGACCTGTTCCGGGGCGGGCGAGACGATCGGTTTGCCCTTCTCGACGACGTAGGTGATGGCGAGCCGCAAAGGCACGGTGACGTTGCGCACGCCGTGCGGCATGGACGCGGGGATCAAATACATGTTGCCCGCCGTCATCGTCTTGTTGGGCTGACCCTTGATATACAGTTCTCCCTGGCCAGACAGCAAAGTAGAAGACTCGGTGCCAGGGTGGGTATGTCTTGGGACTTCGAAGCCCGTATCGACCTCGACAATCATCTGCACGGTTTCATACTTGCTGTCCGGTGCGTCCTCTCGGCTTAGAATCGTGCGTTTGATGCCCGGCATCGCGGGTGGTGATTGGGCATCGACCCCTGTCGCAACCAGGCCAAGTGCGCTGCAAATGCCACAAGCGGCAAAAACTCGCCTCGTGAACATAGCGTCTCCTCCAGCGCCAACTCTTAGCTGCTTATAGCCGGCATATTCGTGACGCTGCCGGGCTACGGGCCGAAACGGCCGGGGATCGCAGGGTTGGCTGCTACGGACTGTGCGCCTGCAAATTCGCCGCGACAATGGAAATCGCGCCAGGCAAATCGCGCCGGCTGGCCGGTTGCCGACTCTCCCGCCGTTACGGTGCGACCCCAAAAACCTCGATCTGGTCGAAGTGGAGGTAGCCCAATTCAACAGGGATCGTGACTCGGACATAGCGGGCGGCGACGCCGGGGTCGAACTCGCACCGATACGGGGTGCCGTCGATGCCGCCATACAGGCTGGCGTCGGTTTTCCGATAGATGGTCTCCCACGCCTTGCCGTGTTCCGACACGCTGACGTCAAAGCGGGCGACACGATCCAGCACGCCGTCGAGGCGGTTGAACAGCACGACGGCATGGACGATGCGGGGCGCGCCAAGATCCACTTGCCACCACGGCGAGGCTTCCAGCTCCGTGTGATGCTGCGAGCCGCCGGTGAAGGCGCCGGACACGAGCATCGCGGCGTCTGCCTGCCGGGTACGCGGTGCGTGAATGGTGGAACTCTGGTCAGCGGCGCAGCCTTTCGAGAGGTTCGTCCAGGGTGACTCCGGGAAGGCGCTGCCCTGCCAAGCGCGATCCAGGCAGCGCAGCCAGTAATCGCGCAGGTAGGTGTCCTCGACGATGTTCGTGTTGCGGTTGTGTTCGTCACGCTCTGGGCCGGATTTGCCGCCCCATATCGACTGGCCATAAAAAGCACCCTGCATGCCGCGGGCAACGCGGAGATTGAAATCGGCATCGGATTTCATGTGGAAATGCGCCGCGAACGCGGTTACAACGATTCGGTCGCTGACGCCCTCTTGCCCGAGTTGCTTATACGCTTGCTCGGGAAAATCAGCGTAATGGGCCTGCATCGGCGAACCGAGAACGTCCACCGCCCGCAGGCCTGGGTCGAGGCGCGCATAGTCGTGCATCACCGGTGTATTCAACTGTTGGAGGAAACCGGCGTAGGGCAGCCGCGCAGTGTTGACCAAAACCTTCGTGAAAGGTGTTGGGATGTTCTGACGGCGCGTGTAGTTAAGCAGAACGTCGCCGTCGGGCCGCATGACGTGGCCATTGGTGCCGAAATAGCACCTGTTGAAGTATAAGGCATCGAACTCGCCCATCCGGCTTTCAATAAAGGTCCCGATGTCGTTCAGCTCCTTCAGCACCAGGAACTCGTCGATGTCGAGCGTCATCATAAATTCTGTTTCCGTGCAGAAATGATGCATGTAGTGCAGCAGCATATGGCATTGCAGGCCCTGGTATTTATAGTTCACGAAAGTTACAAACGGGCTATCTCCCTCGGTAAACGATACGGCTTTTCTATAGAGCGCCGACGGCTCGTCATCGTTGCAGTATAAATACACATGCTCGAAGCCGATGGACCGGTGATAGAGCAGCCACTCCTCGATGTATCGTTCCTCCCATCGGGCGCAGGCCATCAAACTGAAACGAAACAGCGGCGGCAGAATACGGCCAGCTTCGCTGAAGCCCTTGGGAAAGCTGGAAACCAACGACGGTTCCTGATCGTCGATCGAGGCACGGAACCTTGATATCGCCTGTTTCCGGGTCTCCTGCGGCGTCCCGCGCGTTCCAACCAAGCCCGGCCGGTGTTGGTATACAAGGTCAGCCTGGCGCAGGCTCCCATCCGGTCCAGCATGCGGAAGCTGCTCGCCGTTGCGGAAACGGATGCCGATTTGGTGCGGGTGGCCATCAAGAACCGATTTGGGTAACCGGAACCGGAAGCCCAGCGCCATCCCGGGACTGCCCACGGCGTTCAGGTCCGCGCGCGGCACCGAGCAGACGAACTGACTGGCGACATGCCCGTCCACCACGAGCAGCAGCGCAGCCGGCTGCTCCGGCCGACCGGGGTCTGTTGCCCAGCCGCTTAAGACAGCGTCGTCCAGCAGTTCAACGATGCCAAGGCGCTGGGCTGGTGGCGCGGATGCAGCAACCCTCACGGGCGTGCGGCGGCCAATCACGACCCTCCGCGCCCGAGGCGAAACGCAAACGGGTCCGCCGTGTTGGGCGACAGCAGCGGCAGGCAGACGCCATCGGGGTAGCGCACCGTGAGCGCATGCGGCGTACCGTCGAGGAGTGCCTCGGGGATTATGAAGCCGAAGCCGGCGGTCTCGGTGCCATAGCCCGCCGCCAGCAGGTCCGGCCGCGGCATGTCGCAGGCCACCCGGCCGATCACCGCGCCGTCGATCACGATGTCCAGCGTGACTAGGTCCTCGCCGTCGCAAATCGCCCAGCCGCGGACGGCGAAGTCCACGAGATCGACGCTGCCGTGCCGCCGCCCAGGCCGGATCGCCAGCGCCGCCAGCGCCTCCGGAGGGCCGTCCAGCGCGCTCAGGAAAGCGCGGACATAGGCGCGCAGGGCGGCTGGGTCGAAGCTGAAATTGCTGTAGCTCGGGTGGTCGAACGGGACCAACATGGGCGCTTCGGGGCGGTCGTGCAGCGCCTCAGCAGGCACGAAGGCCAGCGGCGTGGGATCGGCCATGTACGCGGTTGCATTGTAGATATGCAGGTCGCCCTTGTTCCGCAAATTCCAGGGGCTGGTGACGATCAGGCCGGGCTTGTTCGCTGCCCAGCGATATTTGGCGAGCCCGGCGCCCCACAGCGCCACGAAGCCGTCGCAAGCCTGCGACCACATGAGACTCACGGCCAGCGGCTCGCCCAGCGTGTCCAGCAGCGTGACCGGCGCTTCAGCGAAGCGCTGCCGCATCGCCGCGACGACAGCGCGCTCCACGGCGAGCGGGGAGTGGCGGGCAGTACCCTCGCGGTGGCTGCTGATGGTCTGGTCGCTGCGCGTGCCGCCACGGGCGTTGTGGCCGTCGAACACGATCGTGCAGCCGGAGTACAGGTGGATTGCCTCCTCAATCACCAGAGCGCAAAGGGCGTCGAGGTCGGTCGCGGTGCGGTTCTCGACGCGCAGGCCGATCAGGATCGTTCGGCTGCTGGACGGCAGCGCCGGGCTGCTATGGACAGCGTGGGCCATGATACGGCGGCGGAGACCGTCGCCAATGTGCTCCCGCGTTGCGCGGAACAGGGTCAGCCGGTTCGCGTAGGCATAGTGAACCAGCGCGCGCTGATCGGCGAAGCCGCGTCGGACCCGGTTGGCGATCTCGGGAAACAGCACGTCGATCCGGCCGTAGAACTCGATCTCGTTGCCCGGCAGGCCTGGGATCAGCCACTCCGGCAGGCGCCCGGGAGGCAGCGCAGCAACCAGCGCATCGATGGCGGTGAGTTCGTTCCAGAGCTGATGGCCGAGGTGCGCGCTGGCGCCGCCGCGCAAGAAGGTGGCGAAACGCATGGGCGCCTCAGGAACCGCGCGACCGGCGAACAGGGCGTCGGCGAAGTATGCGAGGTTCTCCAGCACGTGCCGGCTGGTTGATGAAAAATGCTGAAGCAGCATACGCTTCTGATCACCGCCGAGGCTGATGACCACCCCATGCGCCGGGACATAAAGGCCGGCCACACGGGATAAATGTTCGGTCGCCAGCACGAAGACGTCGAGGCCGCTCGGCTGGTCGGCAAAGCGGAACAGATTGTTGAAGTCGCCGATCGTAAAAGCGCCCGTGCACGGCATGTCCGCACCACCGATTGGCGACGGCCAGGTGAACGCGCCGGTCTGCATCGCCTCAAATACGCGGTGCTGAAATTTGGTCGATAGGGTGCGGCGCAGGGCTGCCGGGTCAGCCCAGGACGGCGGTGCGGTGCCGGCGACGTCGAGGCTGCAGTGCAGCGCCTCCGGCAATGCTTCATCCTGCAGCTTGGACGCGACGGCGGCGCGGAGCGCTGGGCCAAGGCGCAGGAACTCCTGCACCGCCGCCGGTTGGTTCAAGTCCATGAAGGCCGGCGTCGTGAACAGCAGCGCGTCACGCAGCGCGTTGATGGACGGACGAAAAGCGGTGCGCAGCGCGTCTCGGGTGTCGGCTGACCAGGTGCTCATGTCGTTGGAGTGACGGCCAGCGCCGTCGAAGAACCACTCGGCCCGCCTGCCGCTGCTATGCTGCAGCTCGATGATCGCCAGGCCATCGGCAATCACTGCCTGAAGGGCGTGCCATCCAGCGCCGAGCAACGGAGCACGCGGCAGGGCCGGGTCGTCACCGGCGGCAATACGAAATTTGCTGGAAATCCCGGCATCGAGCGTGGCCCGTTCGGTCTGCACTGCTTTGCTCCCGTCGCACACGTGGGCGCTGAACGCCGTTCTAACTAAGGCTCTCTCCGATCGAAGGGGATCGGAGAAAAACTCTAGTTGTTTGTTTTAGCGAGCATCTTTGTCCAATCGAAAGATCAGACCGATCGGACGATGCACTATGTCGAAGCGCCCGTTGATGCGCGATGAATGCCGGAACATCGACGTTCTGGGCGACCGAAGTGTTCAGCACAGAACCGAGACGGATACTGTTCTCCGCCGAACAGCGACGCGGCCGACAAGTCTAGGCTGTGCACCGTATTAACGTGCCATCGACATTTTGATTTGATATCGATTTAATTCTCGTCGATTGTCATTTCGGTGCTTTCATCCCCTGTTCACGGTAGCGTTATGCCAGAGTTCGCGATATAAGCGCAATCAGCGGCGTGGAACAACTTCGAGTTTTCGAAGATTAAAGGAGCTCGCGTGACATTATCGGTCGCGATCATCGGAGCCGGATGGTACGGATGCCACATCGCCCTCTCGTTGCGCAGCCTCGGCCTCGATGTCACGGTGTTCGACCAGAACGAGCGCGCCATGCACGAGGCGTCGGGCAATAACCAGTTCCGCCTGCACCTCGGCTTCCACTATCCCCGCCACCACGGCACCAGGGCGCAGTCACGCGATGGCTTTATGCGGTTCGTCGAGCGATATCCGCAGCTTAGCCGTGAGGTCTCGGAAAACATCTACGCCGTCCCGCGCGAGGACAGCCTGATCGACTTCGCGACCTATCGCCTCATCATGAGTTCATCCGGGATCGACTACCGCGAGGTCCGCGAGACGTCGGTGCTGCTGCACGGCGTGGACGGGCTGCTGCTGTCGGGCGAACGGGTGCTGCTGATCGAGCGCGCCCGGCGCTACTTTACCGAGCGATTGGGTGACAGCCTGCAACTTGGCACCCGGATCGACGAGGTCGAGGAACGCGCCGACGGCATCCATGTCGGCGGCACCCGATACGACGTGCTGGTCGATGCGACGTGGGGGCACCGTGTCGGGCTGCCGATGCGGTTCTTCTATGAGCCGACGATCCTGTTGTACTATGAGACGGACGGCCCGTTTCCGGCGATCACGCTGGTCGATGGGCCGCTTTGCTCGATCTACCCGACCGAGGATCCCGGCCTCTATACGCTGTCGAGCGTGCCGCATACCCCGCTCGGCTGCCTAGACAGCGCAGCCGAAGCGCGCGCCGTGCGGGACAGCGTGTCGGCGGCGACGGTCGCGGAGAAGGCCCGGCTGATGGAGGAGCAAATCTCGCGCTATGTGCCGGAGTTTCGCGACCGGTTCCGCCTGGTCGGGCCGCAGTTGGCGATCAAGACCAAGCCGGTCGGGCGGTTCGACGACCGCAGCTGTTACGTCTTCCGCCGCGGCCGGACGTTCTCGGTGATGTCTGGCAAGATCGACACGGTGTTCTTCGCCACCGAGCGCATCCTGGCGGCGATCGAGGCGGGCCAGTTCGACGCGGGTGCCCATATCGACAGCTCGCTGCGGCGCAACATCGCCCAGATCAGAGCGTGAAGGCTGGGGCATGAAGGTTGGGGCATGACAGACGCGCTGATTGGCAGCACCGGGTTCGTGGGCCAGGCCTTGCTGGCGCAGCGGGCGTTCGCCGCGGGTTACCATTCGAGCGACATCGCTGCGATCGAGGGCCGGCAGTTCAACCGCATCGTCTGCGCCGGCGTCAGCGCGGTGAAATGGTGGGCCAACGCCAATGCCGAGGCTGACCGCGCGGGGATCGAGCGGCTGATGCGCCATCTGGACCGCGCGGAAACCGACCGCTTCGTGCTGATTTCGACCGTCGATGTCTATGGAACACCGGTTGGCATGGACGAAGATGACAGGGTGCCGGAGCCCGGCCTGCATCCGTACGGCCTGCACCGGGCGCGGCTGGAGGACTGGGTGCGGCGGCGCTTCCCGACGCATCACGTGATCCGCCTGCCGGCGCTGTTCGGGCCCGGCCTGAAGAAGAACGCGCTGTTCGACCTGCTGCATGACAATCGGTTGGAGCACGTCGATCCGGCGTCCCGCTTCCAGTGGTATCCGCTGGACCGCCTGGCCGACGACATCGACCGGGTGCAGGCGTTGGGCTTGAAGCTCGTGAACCTCGCGACGGAGCCGGTGACCATGGCGGAGATCCGTGGCCGGTTCTTTCCGGAACGGGTGCTCGGGGGCTCATCCCGGCCGGTCGCCTATGACGTGCGCACCCGGCACGGCAGGGCGTTCGGCGGCTGCGACTACGCGATGGGTGCCGAGGCGGTGCTGCAGGCGATGGGCCGCTTCATCGCGGCGAGTCGAATATGAAGGGCGGGTCATGATGCGCCTGGGTGTGTCGAACCTGGCCTGGGCGCCCGAGCAGACGGCGGAGGCGCTGGGACTGCTGGCCTGGCTTGGCGCCGAGGGAGTCGAGGTCGCGCCCACCCGCATCGCCGCGTGGGAGCGGCTGAGTACGGCGACGGTGACGCAGTACCGGGCCCTCGTTGAGGATGCCGGCCTGCGCGTGTGCTCGCTTCAGGCGATCCTGTTCGGACGGCCGCGCGACCAGCTGCTGGCGGACCAGCCAGCGTTCCTGGCGATGGCCGAGCACATGCGTCAGGTGACGGACGTGGCGCAGCTCCTGGGCGCCAGGGTCGCGGTGCTGGGGGCGCCGCGCAACCGGAACCGCGGCGCACTGTCGCTCCATGATGCAGAGGCGCTGGCGGCGGAACGGCTGCGCGTCCTTGGCGACATCGCGGCGCCGGCCGGGCTCACGATCGGGCTGGAGCCGGTTCCGGCGCAGTATGGCGCCGACTTCCTGCTGCGGGCGAGCGACGTGCGCCGGGTCGTGGCGCTCGTGGGGCATCCGTCCGTCCGGACGCATCTTGACTGCGCCTGCGTCATGCTGAGCGGCGACGACATCGGGGCTGAGGTCGCGGCCACCGGCGCGGGGCTCGCGCATTATCACATCGCGGAGCCGGAGCTTGGGCCGTTCACCGCGCCGGTCTGCGCGCACGGGTGCTCGGCGGCGGCGTTGGCGGCGATTGATTATGCCGGCTGGGCGGTGATCGAGATGCGGGAACAGCCGGACGGCCTGGATGCGGTGGACCGCGCGGTACGCTTCGCTCGCCAGACGTATTTTTAGTTGGGCGCCGCGATCGGCGGCCCCGCCTCGAGGAACGAACAGTGATGGAGACCGATCTGGACGTCGAACCGCGGGATACCGGCGTTCAACAAGCGCTGGAGGACGGGGACATGCCAGAGGATGGGCAGGCGCTGCTGGCGCTCGTGCGGCTGGTTGCGGGTGACGTGCTGTTTGACGAAGCGTTCTATGCCTGCGCGTCCGGCATCGCCGGCAGCCGGTCCGACCTGGTCACGCATTACCTGACGGTTGGCGAGGCGGCCTCGCTGTCGCCCTCGCCGGAGTTCGACGTGCGGTTCTACCGTGACACCAACCCGGACGTTGCGAGCAGCGGCAGCAGCCCACTCTTGCATTATTTACAATACGGCCGCTCGGAACGGCGCTATCCGACCCGACAGCGGCTGGAGCGGGATGTCGCTCGGGTGACGGCGAGCGGCCTGTTCGACGCCCGCATTTACGCCTGGGACCGTGGCCATCCGGCGCAGCGCAACTTGTCCGACATCGAGGACTACCTGGTCGGGCGCAACCACCAGGCGTCAATCGGCCTCGCTTTCGACAGCAACTTCTACGCGCGCGCCTATGCGAATACTCCGGACGACACGCCTCTGGGGTTGACCGCCTATGCGATGCCGATCCTGCACTACATCGATATCGGCCGCGCGCAGATGCGGGTCTGCAACCGGCATCAGCTCCATCAGCAGATGCAGACGGCGCGGCTGCGGTTCAACGAGCGCTTTTACCTCGACCAGTTCCGCCGGCGCTTTCCGGAGCAGCCGCCGCCATCCGACCCGTTGGAGCACTATATCCTGGTCGGTCGCCACATCGAGATCGACCCGGCGCCGGATTTTGCCGCCGACTACTATCTGCGGCTCTATCCCGACATGCGGATGGCCGGCATGGACCCGTTCTTCCACTTCGCCGCGTTCGGCCATGCAGAGGGCCGGGTGGGCCGCCCGGACTTCGCGTCGGTCATGGGCCGGGGCGGGGTGGCGTTCGACAGCGGCAAGCCGACCGTCATGGTGGCGAGCCATGAAGCGTCGCGCACCGGGGCGCCGCTGGTCGGGCTGAACGTCGGGGCGCTGCTCGCCGCCACGCACAACGTCATCGCTTACCTGGGTCAGGCCGGGCCGCTGCTGAACGATTTTGCCGAGCATAGCTGCGCGGTCGCGATCGGGCCGCTCTCGACGCTCGATGCCGAGTACCTGATGCGCGAGCTGAAAGTGACGCACGGGCTGGCGGCAGTGCTGCTGAACTCGGCGGAGACCAGTCCACTGGCGCAGGCGGCGCTGCAGGCGGAACTGCCGTCAGTGGCGCTGGTGCACGAGTTCGCCGAATACACCCGTCCCGCCGGCCGTATGTCGGACCTGATCGAGAGCGTGGACCGGGTGGTCGTGCCGGCGTCGCTGATCCAGGACAGCGTGCAGGCCGAGCTGCTGGCGACGCGCTCCAGCGTCGCCAACAACATCGTGGTGCGGCCGCAGGGCTATTTGCCCAAGCTGCCGCAGGACACGGCGGCGGCGGACCTGACGCGGGACGAGATCCTGGCGTGGATCGGCGCGGACGCCGTGGCGGCTGGGCCATCCCTCGCTGGGTCATCCCCGGAAGGCACGAAGGTCAAGATCGTGCTAGGCGCCGGTTACGCGCAGATACGCAAAGGCGTCGACCTGTTCGTGCAGACGGCGGGCGAGCTGCGGCGGTTATGGGGCGACGACGTCCGGTTCATCTGGGTCGGCGACGGCTATCATCCGCAGGCCGACCTGCAATATTCCGTCTGGGTCGAGGATATGGTGCGGCGGCTGGATCTCCAGCGCCACGTGTTCTTCCTGCCGGCGCAGAGCAGCCTCGACACGCTGTTTGCGCTGTCCGACGTGTTCTATTTGCCGTCGCGGCTCGACCCGTTCCCCAACGTGGCGTTGGATGCGTTCCGGGCCGGGCGCGCGGTCGTGTGCTTCGACCGGGCGACGGGCGTGGTTGACGCGCTGCGCGATACGCCGGGCCGCAAGGCGGCTGCGGGGGCCATCGTCGGCTATTGCAACGTGACCCAGGCGGCCGAGGCGCTGATCCGTATGTTCAAGCCGGCCGAGGCCAAGCGCGCCTTGGGCAACACGGTCCTGGCGCAGCGCGCATTCGAATTTCGCGGCTACGTTGCCTTGATCGCCGAACAGCTCGTTGAGGCGACCGTGCTGCGCGAGGCGGCGATCCGGGCCGCCGATACGATCCTACGGGCCGGACGGTTCGATGTGGCGTTCCACGACAATGCACCGGCGCCGGTCCGGCCGGCGTTGCTGCGGGCCGCCGTGCGGGACTACGTGGCGCGGGGCCAGAAGGGCCTGCTGCGCTACAATCCCTGCCCCGGCGTGAACGAGGGCGTCGCCCGTGCCCGCCTGGCGCTGCCTGGCCCAGCGCTCGATGCCGCCGACAGCTCGCCAACCCACCACTGCGTCGTGCTGCGCGGCGATGCGCCAGCGACCATCCCGGGCCGGTCAACCCTGCGCACCGCGCTGCACCTGCACCTGCACTATCCCGAGCTCGCCGAGGAGCTCGCGGCTCGGCTATCCGCCGCCCGGACGCCGAGGGATACGCCGCGGGAGGTGCCGCTGGACCTGATCCTCACGACGACTTCGGACGCGCGGCGGGTCGAGGTCGAGTATGCGTTCCGAGGCTACAAGGGCGGCAGCACGCGTTTTGTGGTCGTGCCGAACCGCGGGCGGGACATCGGCCCGTTCCTGACCGAGGTCGGCGACATCGTGCAGGCCGGGCGATACGACGTGGTCGGTCACCTGCACGGCAAGCGCAGCCTGGCGGTTGAAGCAGCGCTCGGAGATCGGTGGCGGTCGTATCTGCTCGACACGCTGCTGGGCGGTGACGCCGGGCTTCCAGCGGTGCTGTCGCTGTTCGAGCAGGACACCGCGCTGGGCCTGGTGTTCGCCGAGGACCGGCACTGCGTCGGCTGGAGCAAGAATCGGCCGGTTGCCGATGCATTGGCGGCGCGCATGACGCCGCCGCCGACGCTGCCGGACTGGCCGGTGTTCCCGATCGGCACGATGTTCTGGGCCCGCCCTTCAGCACTTGCACCCCTATGGGCGCTCGGGCTCACGCCGCGGGATTTCCCGGCGGAGCCCGTCGCCTATGACGGCACGGTGCTGCACGCCATGGAACGGATGCTGCCGTCGGTATGCGCATCGACCGGACACGGCTGGTGCACGCTGCATCGCGCAGGATTGGGTTGGTGATTGCGCATTTGCAAACACGCATTTGTTAATTTGTGGTGCACAATCTTCGGCAATGGGTAGAATACACGAAATCGTGTAATCAGTCTGTTTCGGCTGAATTTCCGGGGGTTTCGGCATGTTGAGCCATCCTGACAGCGCCGTCGCCGAGGCTCCCCGAGCCGCGATGATCGCAGCGGTGGATGCAACGACCGGCGTGATGGCCGGGGTGCGTTGCCTGGTGCTGGGCGCTGGTGGGTTCCTGGGCGGCGCATTATGCGCGACGCTGCGGGAGCAGGGCGCCGTGGTGCACGCCTATGGCCGCAGCCTGGCCGCAGCACCACCATCCGGACGCGCGCTGTGGACGGAGGCGAGCTTCGAGGACGGGCCTGCGTTGTCGGCGGCGTTGCGTGGGCAGGAGATGGTGTTTCACCTGCTCGGCTCCTCATTGCCGGAGACCAGCAACCGCGACCCGGCCGCGGACGTCGCGAGCCAGGTTGTACCTTCAATTTCATTACTGGAGCGCTGCCTCGACGCCCGGGTGCGCAAGGTGGTGTTCGCGTCGTCCGGCGGCACGGTTTACGGCATCCCCGCGGTGGTGCCGACGCCGGAGGGCGCGGGCACGCGTCCGATCACCGCCTACGGGATCAACAAGCTGATGATCGAGCGTTACTTAGAGTTGTTCCGGCATCTGCACGGGCTGGACTACCACGTGCTGCGCATCGCCAACCCTTATGGCCCCGGGCAGTCGCCGTTCAAGCAGCAGGGCGTGGTCGCGGCGATGCTGCACCGGGCGCTGTCGGGGCTCGCGATCGAGCTATGGGGCACAGGCGAGGTGACGCGGGATTTCATCCATGTCGATGACGTCTCGACCGCGTTCATGGCGGCAGCGCGCTATGATGGGCCGCACCGGACGATGAACGTGGGCAGCGGGCACGGGCGCAGCCTGAACCAACTGGTCGATGACGTGCGCGCGGTGCTGGGGCGTCCGAGCCTGGAAGTGCTGCGGAAAAGCGCGCGGGCCGCAGACGTGCCGGTGAGCGTCCTGGACACGGGGCTGATTTATGCGGCGACGGGCTGGCGGCCGGGGGTGGAATGGATGGCGGGGCTGGCGGGGACCGCGGGGTGGATGCGGGGGACTTATGGACTTTAGAGCAACATCCGACCAAGGCGCATTGAGATGCTGGAACACGACACGCATTCCCGTCAGCATTTCGGTGACTGCTTTACAGATATTTTGACGACTGGAAGCCTTGCCAGAGAACTTCATCTGGATGGGCGCGATCTGCGGCAGCTCGCGTCGGACTGGGCGCATGGTAATGTGCGAATGCTGGTATCCGGCGTGGACAGTGACGCCGAGGTCCGGCAGGCCTGCGCCGAGATCAACCTTTCGCCGTTGTTCGTCGATGCTGTTCTGTCGTCCTATGACGGCGCAAGCCAGCGGTGTGCGGCATTGTCGCCAGATATCGAGTTCGCGCAGGACCCACGCATAAGCGGGCGGGTAAAAGACGTTGCCGCCGCGCTGATTTTGGGCGGCAAGCCGATGCTTTGCCCTTTCACGGGAACACGGGCATTGGCACGGGACAGCATCGATCTGCACACCTTCCTGCACCGGCATGATGGTCGCGCCTGCATTGTTCTTCCGGATTGGCGGATTAGTCAGCATGCGTCAGACCGCTCATGGTTTTTTCCAGAGGGAAATCTCATCCTGGTCTCCGTCCCGAATTTCGACGGGCGTGTGGCCCTGATCCGAACAGCGGCGCGGGTCGTGGCGAACCGCGAACGCGTCATCGCGTATCTTTCTGATCCGCATCGTTCAATGATGGTTAGTGAAGATGCAATGCTGCATGTAGGACACTACATTTGGAACGTTGTCTCTGGTTGGTCGGGCTTGTACTCGTTAGTGGACCCAGGAGGTATCGATATTTTAGCGTCTTATTCGCAGTGGCAAATCTTTGGAGGTGTAACAGAACTATACCCTGATCAAGCAGCGCGCGCCGGATGTGTTGTCAGGCCAAGACTAGAAAGTGAATTATATGACTTGGTCCTCAGCCGCCGAACGCTTTCTCTTGTGTTAGTAGACGGGTATGTCACGCTTGAAGCAGCTCAGCGTATTGCTGTTTTAAGCCAGCGGCGCTGCAGCAGCGAGTTCCACGCCGAGGTTCGCGAGCTTCGGTTAAACTCCTATCCGCTGATTATGCTGACCATCAGGACAGAAAACCGAGCGTGGGTGGAACAGCAGGAAGGTTTTGCAAGCCTCATCAACGATCTGGCCCAAGACTATCCGCGGCTGGGCATCATCTTTGACGGAATCAACTCCGGCATGGAGCAACTGGCATCGCACCGCGTGATGTCGCTGGACGACGAGCAGGCGATTGCCGCCTCGATCATCGAGGCCTGTCCCAACGTTCGTTTCCACAATGCGTTGGGATGCCTGCCGCACGAAAGCATCGTCCTGGCCGGAGTGATCGACTTCTTTCTCGCGCCCGTGGGTGCTGGGCTCGCAAAAACGCGATGGATTGCAAACAAGCCGGGTGTTGGATTCTCCAATCCGACGTTCATGCAGCCTGGACATCATGATGGTTTCCTATACGACCGTTTCCGCGAATGCCTCGTGCCGATGCGGTACGTGGATCAGGCGGAGGTTCAAGACGTCGGGGGTGCCCGGCACGGCGAAATGTCGCGGGCCAATTTCAGCATGTCCTGGCGCGCTCCGCTGCGCGAATTGCGAGCTCTGCTACAGGATTTCTGAGCGTGGGCCGTTGAACAGGCGGACCCATGACGCGACGAATGCCTCACGCCGCCATCTGCTGACTGGACGGCGTTGTTGCCGCATTGTCCCATCGGCCAAGCTACAGGCGGAGTTGACCATGGCAATAATGGTTCCATTGACGGCCCCTTCGCCGCTGCCCAGATCGCCAAAATGACCCAAAGCACAATACTCGACCTCGAAACGCTCGCCCGCGATGCCGCCCAAGAGATTGCCGGGGCGGACGTCGTCGAGCAGGTCGAGGTTGTCGCCAGCGAGGACTCTACCGACCGGCCGGTCTATTGGTTTTGGTTTGCATCAACCACGACCTCTTGCATGAACGTATTGGCATGGTCGGTACGCGGCTGGGCCAAAGGCTCCGGAACGAACTCATCGCTTCAGGTGACGTGTATTACCGCCTCGTCCGGATTTTAGACCGAAAAGACTGGGAAAGGCGCAACGGTGCCTGACCCGATCGAGTCGTTCGCCGTCGCTCGCCTGCTTGCTGCCGATGTCCAAGCGTCCGATGCTCAACTGCGAAGCGCCGTGTCGACCACATACTACGCGCTGTTCCACAGAATTCAGCAAGCGGCAGCCGGTCGCTTCATGGGCTTGAGCAAGGAAACCAGCGCGGGATAGTCACTGATTTACCGGAGCTTCGATCATCGGCACATGAGGACCGTTTGCGAAGCAATAAACGTTTCTACGCTCAAAGACAGCTTGAGACGCCAACTGGGCCGAAGTGCCGTCAGCCGCGACATGCGGGACCTTGCGAGCGATTTTTCCCGGCTCCAAGAGGCCCGGCATGTCGCGGACTATGAGCCGCAAGCTATGTTAACGCACGACGAGGTGCTATTCTTGACCGACACTGCAGCCGTCGCCATGGAGGCCCTCGACCACACCACCGCCGATGAGCAGGCCGATATTCTCGCCTTGATGCTCGTCCGCGTCAGAAACTGAACGGCCCTCAAGCCTTCTTCGCCCAGCCCCGCTCCGTCTGCTGCCAATACGTGAGCCCGGCCCCCAGCGCCTTCGCCGCCGTCCACCGGCCGCGCGCCGCAGCCACCGCCGCGTCGTCCCGGCCGTCGAACAGGTCGAATACCCGGGTCCAGGCCAGCAAATCCGCACAGACCAGCCCGTCCATCATGAACAGGAACCGCGCGCCGTTCGGGTTCTCCTCCGATGTCGTGAGCCAGATCGGCTGCAGCGCCGCGTGCCCGGTCCGCGCGGTGCCGTGCGGCAGCCAGTTCGGGTCCTGGCTGGCCCACAGCGCCTCGTCCAGCATCGCTACCCGCGCGTCGCTCGCGACCCAAACCACCGCACGCTCGCCCGCCGCCAGAGTGCGGCCCAGCAATGCCGGCAATGCTTGGTCCGGGCCGGTGCGGGTCAGGTGATAGAAGCCCACCTCAGTCAACGATGCGGGTCCTCGAAGCGCTGCGCCATCAGGCGGTCCAGCAGGCGCACGCCAAAGCCGGTCGGGCCGAGCGTATGGCGGTCCGTCGCCTCCTCCCGGATCTCGGTGCCAGCGATGTCGAGGTGGACCCAGGGCGTGTCGCCGACGAACCGGCGCAGGAGTGCCGCCGCATGCATGGCGTCCGGGACCTGCGGCGCCAGGCTGCACTGCCGCACGTCGGCGATGTCGGACAGCAGGGCTTCCGGCATGGGATCCCCGATCGGCAGGCGCCAGACCGGCTCGCCCACCGCCGCCCCAGCCGCCGCGACGTGCGCCGCCAGCACGCCGTCCAGCGCCTCGTTGTTGGCGAACAGCCCGGCCATCACGCCGCCGAGCGCCACGATCACCGCACCGGTCAAGGTCGCGAGATCGATCATCGCCTGCGGCCGCAAATTGGCCGCGGTCCAGGCCAGCGCGTCCGCCAAAGCGAGGCGGCCCTCGGCGTCGGTGTCGGTGATCTCGACCGTGGTGCCCTCATAGGTCCGGAGCACGTCGCCGGGCCGGTAGCTGCTGGCGCCCAGCATGTTCTCCGCCAACGCCAGCACCGCAACCGCGGGGGCCGGAGAGCGGCGCAGCGCCAAGGCCAGCATCGCGCCGGCGCAGGCCGCCGCCCCGGCCATGTCGCCGTGCATCTGCCACATGCCGGCAGCGGGCTTGATCGAGATGCCGCCGGTGTCGAAGGTGATGCCCTTGCCGACGAAGGCCACCGGCGGCACGGCCATGGTGCCGCGCCAGCGCAGCACGGCCAGGCATGGCGGGTTGACCGAAGCGCCGCCCACCGCCAGCAGCGCGCGCAGGCCCTCCCGCCGCAACTGCGCGGCGTCCAGCAGCTCGACCGAAACACCGGCGGCCTCCAGCCTTGCGAGGCGGGCGGCGAAGCCCTGCGGCGTCAGGATATTGCCGGGTTCGGCTACCAGGTCGCGGGCAAACAGCGCGCCCCGCACACCCGCATGCACCGGCTCCCAGGCGGCCGTGGCGGCGGCGGGGTTACCCGTCAGCACATCGACGGCGGCGAGCTTGGCGCGGTCTGCGTCGGGCCGGGTGAACAGCCGATCGAACCGCCAGCCGCGCATGCACGCCCCGGCGGCGAGCCCCACGGCAGCGTCGGCGTCCAGCCCGCGGGCGTCGATTGCAATATGCTCCAGCGTCTGCAGCCGGGCGACCGCGAGTGCCCCGGCCGCTTCCCAATCGGCATTGCTATGCGGCGCATCGCCCATGCCGAGCAGCAGCAGCCGGCGCTTCTGCGTCACCAGCTCGGAAACTTGGCCGCGTCGCCCGGTGAAACCCGCGACGGCCGCGAGCTTCGGTTTCGGCGGCGACGCACCAGTGGCCAGCGGCACCGCACGCACCCCGGCCGTGCTGCGCCGGACGAAGCGGAGCTGCAACGCGGACCCTACTGCGGCGCGGCCTCCAGATGGTCGGCAACCAGCCGGTCGAGCAGGCGCACGCCGTAGGCCGTGGCGCCCTTCGGCGTGACGGCGCTGTCCTTGGTGCTCCAGGCCATGCCGGCGATGTCGAGGTGCACCCAGGGGCCGCGCACGAAGCGCTGGATGAACTGCGCGCCGATGATGGCGCCGCCGGGCCGCCCGCCGATGTTCTTCATGTCGGCGATGTCAGAGCGGATCAGCTTGTCGTATGCCTCGCCCAGCGGCATACGCCACACTGCCTCCCCGGTCGCCTGCCCCGCCGCCTGCAGCTTCGCCACCAGCGCGTCGTCGTTGCTGAACATGCCGGCGTACTCGTGGCCAAGGCTTACGATCACGGCACCGGTCAGGGTCGCGAGATCGACGGTGAACGCGGGCGTGAAGCGGTCATAGGCATACCAAATGACGTCGGCCAGCACGAGGCGGCCCTCGGCGTCGGTGTTCTGCACCTCGATCGTCTGGCCCGACAGGCTGCGCACCACGTCGCCGGGCCGCTGCGCCGAGCCGCTCAGCATGTTCTCGGTCAAGCCCACGACCCCAACCACGTTGGCGCGGGCCCGCCGGCCTGCGAGAGCCGACATCAGGCCAATCACCGCGGCGGCGCCGGCCATGTCCCACTTCATGTCCTCCATCCCCGGCGCCGGCTTGATGCTGATGCCGCCGCTGTCGAACGTGACCCCCTTGCCCACGAAACAGGCCGGCGGCGTGCCGCTCTCGCCGCCATTCCAGCGCATCACGACAACCCGCGGCTCCTGATCGCTGCCCATCGACACCGCCAGCAGCGCGTTCATGCCGAGGCTGCGCATCTGCTCGGGCCCCAGCACCTCGACCTCGACGCCCAGTTCGGTCAGCGCGCGGCAGCGCTCCGCGAGCTCGGTCGGATGCAGCACGTTGGGCGGCTCGCTGGCGAGGTCGCGGGACAGCGCCACGCCGTGCGCCACGGCGGCAAGCGCCGGCCAGGCGGCACTGGCGGCGTCCGGGTCGTCGGCCATGATGCTCAGGCTGGCGAGCTTTGGCTTATCGTCGGCCTTCTCCTTGGTGCGGTAGCGGTCGAACCGGTAACTGCGGAGCTGCGCGCCTAACGCCGCGTGCGCCGCGTGCGAGGCGGGCATGCCGTCCACCGCAAGCACTGCCGCGGTTTCGCGCGCCAGCGTCGTGGCCGCCAGGCCCCCCGCCTCTTCCATGCCGCGCAACGTGTGGTCAGAGTCCTTGCCCAGCCCGATCAGCACGACGCGCGACAGGTCCTCGCTGGGCGCCAGCACGACGCAGCTCTGCGCCTTTTTCCCGGTGAACCCGGCAGCGGCGGCAGCGCGGGTCAGCGTGCCGCCGCACGCCGCGTCCGCCTGCGCCAGCACGCCCTCGCCGGAACCGAGGCCCGCGCCCTCGGGGACCAGCAGCGCCAGTGCACCAGAGGTGGGCAGTGCAGAGGGAATAAAAGCGATGTCGATCATGGGGTCTCCGGGACTAGGTGGCTGCATTGTAACAGCGGAGGCCGGCTTTGCCAGGGGTGCGAGGGTGTGGTTTATCGCCAGGATGGACGATCCATCGCTGCTCAGCCTCGCCGCCGACCTTGCCCGCCGCGCCGGCTCCGTCATCCTGGCGGTGCGCGCCCGCGGGTTCGAGACGCGGCACAAATCGGACAAGAGCCCGGTCACCGAGGCCGACCATGCCGCCGAGGCGCTCATCTGCGAAGCCCTGCGCGCCGCCACCCCCGGCATCCCGGTCGTTGCCGAGGAGGAGATGGCCGGCGGCCACGTCGCCGACGAGCACCACGAATATTGGCTGGTCGATCCGCTGGACGGCACGCGGGAGTTCTCGGCCGGGCGCGACGAATTCACCGTCAACATCGGATTGGTGCGCGACGGGCGGGCGGTGCTGGGCGCGGTCGGCGTGCCGGCGTTCGGTGAGCTGTTCGGCGGCCTGGTGGGGCCCACGCCGGCCACGACGCGCGCCTGGAAGCGCAGCACCAACGGCGAACGGGCGATCCGCGCCCGCACGCCGCCGGACGCCGGCCTGCACGTGCTCGCCAGCCGGCACTACGCCGAGGACCCGCGGCTGGGGCAGTTCCTGCAGGGCCGCGCCGTCAACAGCGTCACCCACATGGGATCGGCGCTGAAGATCGTACGGCTGGCGGAGGGTGCGGGCGACCTGTATCCGCGGTTCGGCCGCACCATGGAGTGGGACACCGCCGCCCCGCAGGCGGTGCTGGAGGCGGCGGGCGGCCAGGTCCGCGGCATGGACGGTGCGACCCTGTTGTACGGCAAGCCCGGCTGGGAGAACCCGCCCTTCGTCTGCACCGGACGTTGATGCCAGCCTTGAAATGACCGAACGGCTGCGCGACGACACCGCCGGGATCGCCCGTGCGGCCGAGCTGCTGCGTTCCGGAGGGCTCGTGGCGTTCGGGACCGAGACCGTGTACGGCCTCGGTGCCGACGCGACCGACACCCGCGCCGTGGCGGCGGTTTTCGACGCCAAGGGCCGGCCGCACTTCAACCCGCTGATCTGCCATTATCCCGACGCGGACGCGGCGTTCCGGCACGTCCAGTCCTCGGCCGAGGCGCAGGCGCTGGCCGCGCGGTTCTGGCCGGGGCCGCTGACGATGGTGCTGCCGCGCCGGGTGACCTGCCCGGTGGCGCTGCTGGCCGGGGCCGGTCTGGACACGCTTGCAATCCGGGTGCCGATGGGCGCAACCGCATCGGAGCTGTTGCGGCAAGTCGGCCGGCCGGTCGCGGCGCCGTCGGCGAACCGCTCGGGCGAGGTGTCGCCCACGAGCGCTGCTCATGTGCTGGCGGGGCTCGACGGCCGGATCGACGCGGTGCTGGACAGCGGCCCTTGCGCCGTAGGAGTCGAGAGCACGGTGCTCGACCTCGCGGCCGGGCGCCCCTTCCTGCTGCGGCCCGGCGGCGTGGCGATCGCGGACATTGAGGCGGTGATCGGCCCGGTCGGGCGCGGCATCACTCCGCTAGTCGCCGAGACGCCGCGCACGCTACGCTCGCCTGGCCTCCTGGTATCGCACTACGCGCCGCGCCTGCCGGTCCGGCTCGATGCCGTGCATGTAAGCGCTGGGGAGGCGCTGCTGGCGTTCGGCACAGTACCCGCGGGGGCTGGTTGCATATTTCAGCTCAGTTCTGCGGGCGACGTGGTCGAGGCTGCCTCACGCTTGTTCGCCGGGCTGCGCTGGTTGGATGCGGAGGGGGCGCGACTGGGGCTGACCGGCATCGCGGCGATGCCCGTACCGCTAGAAGGACTTGGACTGGCGATCAACGACAGGCTGCAGCGTGCGGCGGCGCCACGACCTTAAAGTTGTGCCGTTAAGAAGTTCGATGCTAATGCTATTCTAGCAACGAATGCGGAGCTGCCCTTGTCCGTCGGCAAAGCGACCCGGTCCCGCGAAGCAATGCTCGCTTTCGCTCTGACCAGTTTGGCGCTGGTGCTGCTGTCGTGGCGCTGGGTCGGCTATCAGGGCCACGATGACGCGTTCTACGCATGGGCCGCCATAGACTGGGTGGAGCATTTCCCGGCGCTGGGCCACACCCATTGGGCGCTGCGTTATCCGCTCGTGCTGCCGACGGCGGCGCTGATCCGGCTATTCGGCTTTTCGGTGCCGATTCTGGCGGCGGTGGACCTCGCGGCCTACGCGGCATTCCTGGCGGCTGGGTATGCCGCCGCGCGGCACTTCTTTGGCTGGCCGGCGGCGGTTGTGCTGACCGCCATCGGCGTCCTGGTTCCGCAATTCCCGGTCCAGGCGACCTACGCCAACCCAGATTTGCTTGAGATGGCGCTGGTCATGGGGTCGTTCTGGTTAGTGATGCTGGCCCGGGAGCATGGGCAGGCGCCGGGTCGGGCACGGGCGCGACAGGGCCGCCTGCTGTTGGGCGCGGGCGTCCTGGCCGGCCTGGGGTTCCTCACGCGGGAGACGACGCTGCTGCTGGTGCCGCTGTACGGCTTGATGTTCCTGGCCCGGCCGGCGATGCCGCGTTGGCGTTACCTGCTGATTGTCGCGGGCTTCTTGGCGGTCGTGGGCACGCAGATGGGCTATTTCGCCGTCGAGGCCGGCGATCCGCTGCATCGCATGCGAATTTCGACAACGCATGACGTCGTGGATCGCGCCGGGCAGGCGGCTCGGGTGACGGGCACGCTCGACCGCGAGGGCGTGCTGGCGACCAACCTCGTGGCGGCGCCTTTGGCAGTCTTGTTCGTCAGCCAGAAATACGGCCTGCTGTTCTATCTGGCGCTGCCAGCCTATGTCGCGGCGCGCCGCGCCCGCTGGCTGGATGCCCGGCAGCGTTCGGTGCTGGATTGGTCGGCTGTCGGCGCCTTGATTTCGTTCCTGTTCGTCGCGCTGAATGCCAGCATCCTCTATGTCGTGCCGCGCTATTTCATGGTGACGGCGGCCATGGCGGCGGTGCCGGTCGCGGTCCTCGGCGTGCATTTGGCGCGCACGCAACCGCGGCTCGCGGGCGCGCTGGGCGCCGGGTTCGCCGCGTCCTGCCTCGGGTTGCTCTATCTGGAAAACACCCAGCCGATGTTCGCCGAGCAACGCGCGGTGGCCTTCATCGCCAGCCAGTCCGGCACGGTTTACATGGACTCCGAGACGGCTTGGCGCATGCGGGCGCTGTTGATCGAGCCGGGATTGCTGGACCGGCTGGTCAGCGATGCGCCGCCTCCAGGTGCGCTGGTGGCGGGCGAGGCCGGGGTGGTCGAGGCCTGCCTGCGCGCGCCCACCTGCCCGCAGCAGGCAGCCACGCTGGCGTACCGCCCTCGCCCCGGCTGGACCGAGGTCGCGCGCTATGATCCCCCGCGGCGTTGGCTGGGCACCTGGTTACGCGGTGTTGGTTTAGCGTCGCTGTTGCCCGCCGACATTTTCCGCAAGATCGAGCAGCCTGGCAGCGCACTGATTGTCTATCGCACTCCGCTGTCGTGACGATACCTGTCCTGACGCCGCGCGCTTTGCTTGCTATGCTCGGAGCGCAACCCGCGAGTTCGCGATGATCAATAATCTCTGCATCCTGTTCAGCCTGCTGATGGTCGTCTATGTCGTCGTGCGCGCCTCCGTGCTGGACACCAGGCGGCCATGGTTTGAGAAGGCGCCGCCGGCGGAGGCGCTACCTGGCACCGCCCCGGCCGATCCGCGCCGGCCCATACCGCAGTGGCATTAGGCAGCCATGCGCGACCTCGCCATTATCCTGACCTATGTCGGCTTCCTGTGCATCGGCACCATGTCGCCGTTCGCCCTGGCGCTGGGCTATGTGTGGGTTGACCTTTTTGCCCCGCAGTATCTCGGCTGGTCGCCGCTGTCCGGCCTGCCGATCTCGTTCATCATCGGCGCGGCGGCGGTCGTAGCCTACTTATTGCTGGACCGGCGCGCGCCGCCCAAGATCACCCTGCCGACGCTGCTGTTCCTCGCGATCGGCGCTTGGATTACCGCGACCACTTCCTGGGCGGCGATGCCGATCGAGGGCTGGGGCAAGTGGGACGTGGCCTTCAAGGCGCTGATCTTCGCAACCTTCATTCCGTTCGTGATCCGGTCGCGGGTGCAGATCGAGGCGTTCGTGCACGTCTATATCTTCTCGATGGCGGCTCACATCCTGCCGTGGGCCGTGAAGACCGTGTTCACCGGCGGCGGCTACGGCCAGTCGCTTGGCCTGGTCGGCTCGAACGTGATTTGGCTGTCAGAAAGCAGCGCCGTGGCGACGATCGGCATCATGCTGGTGCCGCTGCTGCTGACGCTGCGGAAGCACTCAGTGCTGCTGCCCCAGGGACGTATCCGCGACCTGCTATATTACGGGACGGCGCTGGGCGGGCTGTTCGCCTCCATCGGCACCTTTGCCCGCACCGCGATCGTCGGTCTCGGCGTACTGGCCATCGCATTGTTCCTGCGCTCGAAGCGCAAAGTGACCTTCCTGCTCACGTCAGCCGTGGTCGGCGCCGCATTGCTGGCGGTGACGTCCGACAAGTGGACGGCGCGGATCAGCACGATCGAGGACTACGAGACCGAGGGATCGGCCAGGGTGCGCATCCTGGTTTGGCGCTGGACGCTCGACTACGTGGCGCAGCACCCGTTAGGCGGCGGGTTCCGGGTTTGGCTGAAAAGCCATATCGTGCTGACCAGCGACAATCCGAACGTGCTGCAGACCGAGCAGAACGGCCGGGCGTTCCACAACATCTTCTTCGCGGTGCTGGGGGAGCACGGCTACCCCGGCCTGTTCCTCTATGTGTCGCTGATCGCGGCGCTGTTCCTGTCGCTGCGCCGCATCATCCGGCAGACCGCCGGGCAGAAGACGCATGAGTGGGCGCACGACCTGGCGAAGGCATTGCAGATCACCATCGCGGTGCTGCTGTCCTGCGGCAATTTCATCGATATCAGCTTCGAGCCGCTGGTCTGGTATTTGTTCACCATGGTGGTTTGCCTGCGCGAGTACGTGCGGCGGGTGATCGTGGTGCCCGTTGTGGACAAAAGCGCGGTGGCGATGGGCCGGGCTCCGCCGATCGATTCAGTGCGGATCCCTGGGCGGCTTGCCGCGCGAGGGTGAGCCGATCCAACCCGCCGGTTCGGCGGGTCTGATCGTGCACGCCCGCTGATCGGCAACGCCATCGGAAAGCCGATAATATATTGTCATTGACATTTCGAGGAGACGTGCTGCGTCCTTTCCGGAGGTACCGGGTCTTGCCAGGTTCATAACAACTCAGGTCGGATCATGCGGTGGAAGGTGTGCCAGCGGATCGCCTCGCCCCTGCGCTGGCCTATGCGCAAGCGCAGCAGGGGCAAACGGGAGAAAAATTCGGCGCACAAGGTCGAACACCGCACAAGGCGACGTTTCTGTCGGTGGGAAGTCGTGACTTCTCGATCGGCGACGAGCAGCTTGACGATGTCGTAAACGTATCGTATCGTTTCAAGTGCTTAGTTAGGACCTGTCTGGTCCAGTGACCACAAAACAAAACTGGCAATGACAGAAGTCCAGGTACTGCCAAGGTTCATCCCAGCATTGACTGGCCTGCGCGGCCTTGGCGCGCTGTGGGTGGTATTGTTCCACTTGAAGCCGTTCGGCGTGTTTGGACTTGATGGTTTGGGTTATTTAGGAGTCGATCTATTCTTTTTGCTGAGCGGGATTGTGCTCATGCATACATACTGGCGGGATTTCGCGGCGGTGACGGCGGCGAGTTATTGGCGCTTTCTGTTGTTGCGGCTGGTGCGGGTGTATCCGCTGCACGCGATCATGCTAGGGCTGATGGGATGCGCAGTTCTGCTGGCGCCTGAATGGTTTCGTGAGCAGACGGACGTCGCCCGGGTGTTCAGTCTGGAAGCATTCGTTGCAAACCTGTTCTTAGTACAGAACTGGCTGCCGCGCTTCTCAGTAACGTGGAATGGCCCGTCGTGGTCCGTGAGCGTTGAGTGGGCGGCCTACCTGGCATTCCCGTTTTTAGTGCCGACCGTGCTGAGGGTACGGCGTCGGTGCGTGGCGGTCATGGTGGCCATGTTGTGCATTGCAGTATTTGCCGGAGGGTCGATCGCGCTGGGCCAGTATAACCCCCATCTGATCTTCCGAGGCGCGCTGGTGCGCATGGCGCTGGAGTTTACGGCGGGGTGCTTTCTCTACCGGGCGGCCATGCTGGGAATGCGGATCGACGACCGGGTTGGCACGATCGGAGTTTTGGGCGGGGTCCTGTGCCTATTGCTGGTGCCGCAGTCTGCGTTTATGGCGCTGCCGCTGTTTATGGTCATGCTGCTGCTGGCAATACATGGACGGTCGGTTGTCATGCGGGCGTTCGAAAATCGGGTGGCGCTATTCTTGGGCGACGTGTCTTACTCGATTTATCTGACGCACTGGTTTTTGCTGATCCTAACGACGCATGTTGTCCGGACGGTTGCGCCAGGCCTGGGCCACGGCGATGCGTGGAAGGCAGTGTTTCTGATCGTGCTGATCCCAGTGTCATACCTCAGCTTCCGGTTTGTCGAACTGCCGAGCCGGCAATGGGGCCGGCGGCTTGCGTCCCGGATGGAGCGTCTCGTACCGTCAGGCATCTCATCGGTCGCGCAGCCGCCGCGGTGAGAGGACATGCGACGCACAGGTGAAAGGCAATCTGGGGTAAGTGCGAAATAAATGTTTATGCCGAGCTCGGCATAAACATTTATTTCGCAACGGAACCGAGCAATCCTGGCCTCCTCATGCCGCCGACGGCAGTCACGGCGCTGTATGACATCGGCGTGCGGACAGCGGCGCTGGCCGAGGTCAGGGGTGCGGAGCGGGATTGCGAGATGTTCCCTTATCGGCTGCGGCAAAACGTCGCTTCCGAGCTTGTTGCGCCGCAAAGGCCATAGATCGGTCCTACCCCCTCCGCACCCGCCAGGTCAGCGTGGAGCCTACGGAGTAGTTCCACACCAAACTCATCGCCGCACCCGCAAGCCCGGCGTGCCACCAGTCTTGGTGCTCGGCCAGCAGCAGGGACGCGACGTTGAGGTTGGCGGCGGCGCCGACGCCGCAGACCAGGCCGAACACCAGCAGGCCGCGCAGCAACGCCGTGCCGCGCAGCCTCCGGTCGCGGAAGGTGAAGCGGTTGTTCAAAGTAAAATTGGCCCCGATGGCCAAGGCCGTGGCGACCGCCTGCGCGCCGGCAAATGACAGTCCGGCCATCACCAGCCCGATGCGGAGCACCGCCATGTGCGCCAGCAGGCCCAGCAGGCCCACGGCGGCG
The DNA here is from genome assembly GCA_963850595.1 of uncultured Alphaproteobacteria bacterium. Classification (GTDB taxonomy): domain Bacteria; phylum Pseudomonadota; class Alphaproteobacteria; order Acetobacterales; family Acetobacteraceae; genus CAHJXG01. Next base: position 2,315,342 of record CAWKLS010000002.1, read on the forward strand.
AACATCACAAACCGCACCGGCAGCAGGCCGCCGATCAGCTTGTCCAGCAGCAGCAACAAAAAATCGAGCAGCACGCCGGCGTCGAGCTTGCTGGTCCCAGCGACGCGGGCGCGGAAGCGGTAGGGCAGCTCGCGCACCCGCGGCGGCTCGGGCAAGGAGGCCAGCAGGTCGAGCAGCACCTTGAAGCCGATGGCGGACAGCCGACGGGCGGCGCGGTCGAACACAACGCGGGGCAGCATGAAAAAGCCGCTCATCGGATCGGCGACCTCGGAGCGCAGCACCAGGCGGCCGACCCTGGAGGCGAGGCTCGATAGGGTGGCGCGGCGGCGGCTCCAGTCGCCAAGGTCGCCGCCCTGCACATAGCGGCTGGCGACGACGATATCGACCGGCTCCGTCTGCAGAACCGCGAGCATTTGGGGCAGCAGCGTCTCGTCATGCTGCAGGTCGCCGTCGATCGCGGCGACGTAGGGGGCGATGCTGCAGGCCACGCCCTCGATGAAGGCCGACGCCAGGCCGCGACGGCCGATGCGGTGCAGCAGGCGGATGCGGCCGTCATTGTGGCCGATGGCGGCGACGGCGTCGCGGGTGCCGTCGGTGCTGTCGTCATCGACGAACACCGCCTCCCAGGCGAGGCCGTCGAGGGCGGTGCGCAGCCGGGCGACCATGGCAGCCACGTTGTCGCGTTCGTTCAGCACCGGGACAACGACGCACAATGTGGGAGCCGGGAGGACAAAACTGGGCAGAGCAGGCCCCGGACCAACAGGGTTTTGCAGGATGCACAAGGGGTCGAGCTTCGCCATATCGGGTGTTGTAGGTTAGCATCCGCCCGCAGGCCAGGCTTGCTTAAGGCAACAAGACCCAAGCTTGCTTCATGCGAAGACGTTGAGGAAGACGACCATGCCCGACACACCGATCCTCCCCGATCTGCAGCTCGAACTGCTGCAAGCGTTGCGCGCCGTCGTGGGGGAGCGCGGGCTGCTCACCGCGCCGTCCGACACCGCGCCGTATTGCGAGGACTGGCGCCGGCTGTATCAGGGCCGCACCCCGGCCGTGGTGCGCCCGGCCGACACGGCGGAGCTCGCGGCCATCATCCGGCTTTGCGCCCAGCGCGGTGTCGCCATGGTGCCACAGGGCGGCAACACCAGCATGGTCGGCGGCGCCACCCCGTCCGGCGACGGCAGCCAGGTAGTGCTGTCCTTGGCCCGGCTCAACCGGGTGCGCGCGGTCGATCCCACCGACATGACGATGGTGGTCGAGGCCGGCGTGCCATGGCGCACGGCCCAGGATGCGGCTGCGGCGGCGGGATGCCTGCTGCCGCTGTCCATCAGCAGCGAGGGCACCGCGCAGGTCGGCGGCATCCTGTCGGCCAACGCCGGCGGCAACAACACGCTGCGCTATGGCAATGCGCGCGACCTGGTGCTCGGGTTGGAGGTGGTGCTGCCGGACGGCCAGATTTGGGACGGGCTGCGTCGCTTACGCAAGGACAACACGGGGTACTGCCTGCGCCAGCTTTTTGTCGGCGCAGAGGGCACGCTGGGCGTCATCACCGCCGCCGTGCTGAAGCTGGCGCCGCGTCCGGTGGAGATCGAAGTGGCGCTCTGCGCCGTGCCGAGCGCCGCCGCCGCGTCCGAGCTGTTCCGCCGTTTCCAGCGGCATGATCCCGCCGCCATCCAGGCATTTGAGTACATGTCGGGCGCTGGCATGGGGCTTGTGCTCCGCCATATCCCTGGCGCGATCCTGCCGCTCTCCGAACCGGCTGCGCATTATGCATTGGTGGAACTCGCGACGCCGCGCGCCGGGGCCCGGCTGCGTGAGGCGCTGGAGACGGTGCTGGAACAGGCGCTGGAGGAGGGCCTGGTGCTGGACGCGGCGCTGGCCGACAGCGAGGCGCAGCGCCAGGCGATCTGGAAGCTGCGGGAGGAGCACGCGGAGGCGCAGAAACGCGAGGGCGCCAGCGTGAAGAACGACGTGTCGGTGCCGGTGAGCCGTGTGCCGGAGCTGATCGAGCAGGCGACCGCCGCGTGCGAGGCGCTGATCCCCGGCATCCGCGCCGTGCCCTTCGGCCACTTGGGCGACGGCAACATCCATTTTAACCTGGAGCAGCCGGAGGGCTGGGCGCCTTCCGAGTTCCTGGCGCGCGACCACGCGATCATGGACACGGTGAATGCGGTGGTGCAGCGCCTAGGCGGCAGCTTCTCGGCGGAGCACGGGGTGGGGTTGCTGAAGCCCTATATGATGCCGGCCTGGCGCGGCGGCGCCGAGCTCGACACGATGCGCCGCATTAAGGCGGCGCTTGACCCGGATGGTTTGATGAACCCTGGCAAGGTGCTGCCATAAGCCGCTCTCCTCATTACCGGCTATGACAACTTCCCTCGAAAATGGCATAAAAATTGCGTGAGCAACGCTGATGCGCACGCTTCTTCTCTGTTTCGTTCTGCTGCTCACCGCCCCCGCGTTGGCGCAGCCCTCACTCCTGGCGCCGCTCGGCAGCCAGTCCTTTGAGGACATCCGGCGCGGGGTCGAGGCATTGGCCGTCTCCGGCGAGCCGCGCGCTGGCCCGGTGCTCGAGGCGCTGCAGGCCGGGCGCCTGCTGATTCAGCCCGGCGGCGCGCTGTTCATCCGCGAGCCCAGCGGCGACGTCGTGTCGGCCGAGACGGGCGCCCCGGCCGACGCCGCTGACCTCCGCCCGGTCCGGGTCAACAACGGCGTGCGCCGGGCGGTGGACGCGGCGATGGGTGGCCTCCGCCTGTTCTCCCCGGACCCCGCCACCCGCGCCGACGCTGCCCAGGCGGTGTTCAAGTCCCGCGACGCTGCCGCTTTGCCCGCGCTGGACCGCGCCATTGCCGGAGAACGCGACGCCGGCGTCCGCCAAACCATGCAGCAGGCGCGCGCCGCCGCGGTGCTCGCGACGCCGGACGCGACGGATGCGGATAAGCTCGCCGCCATCGCGACGCTGCGTGCCCGCGGTGACTTGGACGCCCGTGCTATTCTGGCTTCGTTGCCGGACAGCTCCCCCGCCGTCGCCACCGCCGCTGCCGAGGCGGTCACCGGGATCGACTGGACGCTGCAGCTCTGGGGCCTGGCGCAGGGCGCATTCTATGGCCTCAGCCTCGGCTCGGTGCTGCTGCTGGCCGCGACCGGCCTCGCCATCACCTTCGGCGTCATGGGCGTGATCAACATGGCGCATGGCGAGATGGTGATGATCGGCGCCTACGTGACGTTCATGGTGCAGGAAGTCATACGCGCCCGCGCGCCGGGCTTGTTCGGCGCCAGCCTGTTCATCGCCATTCCACTCGCGTTCCTGGTGTCCGGCGCCCTCGGGGTCGCGATCGAGCGGGGCCTGATCCGCTTCCTGTATGGCCGGCCGCTCGAGACCTTGCTGGCCACATTCGGCCTGTCGCTCGTGCTGCAGCAGGCGGTCCGCTCGATCTTCGGACCCTCCAACCGCGAGGTCGGAACACCCGCCTGGATGAGCGGCGCCGGGCGGCTCGGGCAGTTGACGCTGACCTATAACCGGGTGGCGATCATCGTCTTCGCCGTCGCCGTGCTGTTTGGGCTGATGGCGGTGCTGCGTTTCACGCCGCTGGGGCTGCGCATGCGCGCGGTGACGCAGAACCGTCGCATGGCGGCCGCCATGGGCATCCGCACCGGAGGGATCGACGCGCTGACCTTCGGCCTCGGCTCCGGCGTCGCTGGGATGGCGGGGGTGGCGCTCAGCCAGATCGACAACGTGAGCCCCAACCTCGGTCAGGGCTATATCATCGACAGCTTCATGGTCGTCGTGTTCGGCGGCGTCGGCAATCTGTGGGGCACGGCGCTGGGGGCGCTCACGCTCGGGGTCGTCAACAAGTTCCTGGAGCCGGTGGCCGGCGCGGTATTGGGCAAGATCGTGGTGCTCGTGCTGCTGATCCTGTTCATCCAGCGCCGGCCGCGCGGCATGTTCCCGCTGAAGGGCCGGGCGGTGGAGACGTGAGGGATTTGGTCGCGAGAGATCGGATCGCAACGCCCGCGACACTGCTCCTGGTGCTCGGCGGCGCGTTGCTGCTGGCTGTGCTGAACCTGGGCACGTCGCCCAGCAGCGCGATGCACGTGCCCACCTATGTCGTATCGCTGTTCGGCAAATACCTATGTTTCGCCATATTGGCCTTGGCGGTGGACCTGGTTTGGGGCTTTGCCGGCATCCTCAGTCTCGGCCACGCCGCGTTCTTCGCGCTCGGCGGCTACGCGATGGGCATGTATCTCATGCTGCAGATCGCCGGGCGCGGCCAGTACGGCGCGGCGCTGCCGGATTTCATGGTGTTCCTGAACTGGAAATCGCTGCCATGGTACTGGTACGGCTTCGGTCAGTTCCCCTTTGCGGTCTTGATGGCGATGCTGGTGCCGGGCCTGCTGGCATTGCTTTTCGGCTGGCTCGCTTTCCGCAGCCGGGTGACCGGAGTTTACCTCTCAATCATTACCCAAGCCCTAACCTACGCGCTGCTGCTGGCGTTTTTCCGCAACGACATGGGGTTCGGCGGCAATAACGGGCTGACCGACTTCAAGGAGATCCTGGGCGCGCCGCTGTCGTCTGACAACACGAGGGTCGGGCTGCTGCTGATCACCGCGGCGCTGCTCTGCGCGCTGTACCTGCTGGCCCGCACCCTCACCCGGTCGCGCTTTGGCAAGGTGCTGATCGCCGTTCGCGACACCGAGAGCCGCACCCGTTTCCTCGGCTACCGGCCTGAGAGCTACAAGCTCGTGGTCTGGACGCTGTCCGCGGTGATGGCCGGGCTGGGCGGCGCGCTGTATGTGCCGCAGGTCGGCATCATCAACCCCGGCGAGTTCGCCCCCGCCGGGTCGATCGAGGCGGTAATCTGGGTCGCCATCGGCGGCCGCGGCACCCTGCACGGCGCGATCCTTGGGGCGGTGCTGGTCAACCTGGCCAAAACCTATTTCACCGGCCAGCTTCCGGAACTGTGGCTTTTTGCGCTGGGCGGCCTGTTCATCGCCGTCACGCTGTTCCTGCCGCGCGGCCTGATGGGCCTGATGCCGCAAGCGCGCGCGCCGAAGCCGGTCGATCTCTCCGAGGAAGCCCCCATCTCCGAGGAGGCGACACCATAGCCACCATCGGTCCAGTTTCCGACAGCCTGCTCTATCTCGATGGCGTCAGCGTCAGCTTTGACGGCTTCCGCGCACTCAACAACCTGTCGCTCGTGCTGGCGCCGGGCGAGATGCGCGCGGTGATCGGGCCGAACGGCGCAGGCAAGACGACGATGATGGACGTCATTACCGGCAAGACCCGGCCCGACACCGGCCGCGTCATCTATGCCGCCGACACCGACCTGACCCGGCTCGATGAGCCCGCCATCGCCAGCCTCGGCATCGGCCGCAAGTTCCAGAAACCCACGGTGTTCGAGCCGCACACCGTCTGGGACAATCTGCTTCTGGCGCTGGCCGGCGACCGGCGGCCCTGGTTCACCCTCGGCGCCCGGCAAACCCATGCGGAAGAAGCCCGCATCGAGGGCATTCTGGACACCATCCGCCTTCGCGAACATCGCCAACGCCGCGCCGGCGACCTCAGCCACGGGCAGAAGCAATGGCTGGAGATCGGCATGCTGCTGGCGCAGGACCCGCGTCTGTTGTTGGTCGATGAGCCCGTGGCTGGCATGACCGACGCCGAGACCGAGCAGACCGCCGAGCTGCTGCGCGAGATCAACCGCACCCACAGCGTCGTCGTGGTGGAGCATGACATGGCGTTCGTCCGCGCTCTGGATGTGAAGGTGACGGTGCTGCACGAGGGGTCGGTGCTGAGTGAGGGCACCATCGACCACGTGAGCGAGGATCCAAATGTCATCGAGGTCTATCTTGGGCGGTGAAGCGGGGGCCGGTGAAGCTGGGAGAGGTGAGCTGACGGTCGAGGGCGTGGTGCTGCACTACGGCGCCGCCATCGCGCTCCGCAACGTTTCCATGCATGTGCAAACGGGCGCCGTCACTTGCCTGCTGGGCCGCAACGGCGTCGGCAAGACCAGCCTGTTGCGCGCCATCACCGGGGCGCATCCGGTGACGTCCGGCAGCATCCATTGGGAGGGCGCCGACATCACGCGCCTGCCGACCTTTGCCCGGGCGCAACGCGGCATCGCCTGGGTGCCGCAAGGGCGCGACATCTTCCCGCTGCTGACGGTGCGGGAGAACCTAGAGACCGGATTCGCCGTGCTGCCGCGCGGCAAACGGCGGATCGACGATGAAATCTTCGAGCTGTTTCCGGTGCTGCGCAGCATGCTGCGCCGCCGCGGCGGCGATCTGTCGGGCGGTCAGCAGCAACAGCTCGCCATCGCCCGCGCGCTGGTGATGCACCCGCGTTTGCTGGTGCTGGACGAACCGACCGAGGGCATCCAGCCGAGCATCATCAAGGACATCGGCCGGGTCATCGCGCTGCTGCGCAGTCGGGGCACGATGGCGATTTTGCTGGTCGAGCAGTACTACGATTTCGCGCGGGAGCTGGCGGACACGCTGGCGGTAATGGACCGCGGCGACATCGTGCTGAGCGGCGCGCCGGGAACGCTGGACGAGGGCGCGGTCCGGCGGCGGCTTTCGGTGTGACATCAAGAATTGTATCTACAACGTAGATACGCTAAGACCTGACTTGGTTAGCAGCGAGTGTCCCATGAAAACGGTTGTGAAGAAGTGGGGCAACAGCGCCTCGGTCCGCATTCCGGCAGCCATGATGGAGGCCGCGCGGCTGCATTTGGACCAGCCGGTGGATGTGCGCGAGGAAGCCGGCCGGATCGTCATAGAACCGATCCGGGAGGATGTGTATGAGCTTGCCGCATTAGTCGCTGGAATCACTGACGAAAACCGGCATGAGGCGGTGGATATGGGACCGCCGGTTAGCCGGGAGACTTGGTGATGGCATCGGCCTACGTGCCGGAGGCCGGTGACATCGTTTGGCTGCAGTTCGATCCGCAGGCTGGGCATGAGCCGGCTGGGCATGAGCCGGCTGGGCCTCGGCCGGCGGTGGTGCTCAGCCCCGCCAGCTATAATGGCCGCACCGGCATGATGGCCTGCTGCCCGACGACCACGCGGATCAAGGGTTACCCGTTCGAGGTGGCGATCGCCGGACGTCCGCCCAGCGTGGTTCTTGCAGATCAGGTCAAGAGCCAGGACTGGGGTGCGCGGCGTGCTGAGCGCAAGGGCCGGGTCACCTCTCACGAGCTGTTTGAGGTCCGGGCCAAGCTGAAGGCGTTGATTGGATAGGACGCCTGATGGATGGGCCGGCTTTCGCGCATCAGCGCGCCCAGGGCACGCTTCGCCTCTCCTTCAAGCGTCGCGGCGTCCATACCGTGCTGGACGGCCTGCGCCAGGAAGGCTGCCTTAAACTACGATTTCCGCGGACAGAGCATGACGCCTGGGCTGGCGCCATCACGCTCAACAGCTCCGGCGGGGTGGCCGGCGGCGACGCTCTGGACACCACGATCTCGGCCGGTCCCAGCACACAGGCGACGGTCGCATCCCAGGCGGCGGAGCGCTTCTACCGCGCGCTGCCCGGCACCGCTGCGGCCCATGTCTCGACTGCATTGCACATCTCACCCGGCGCCGCGCTGGAGTGGCTGCCGCAGGAGACCATCCTGTTCGACCGCTGTGCCGTCCAGCGCCGATTGATAGTCAATCTCACCGGGGATGCCTGGTTTTTAGGCACGGAGCAACTGGTATTTGGCCGAACAGCCATGGGCGAGGCCGTGCACGAGGCCTCGCTACGCGACCTGATCCAGGTGCGCCGCGACGGACGCCTGCTGCTGCACGACGCAATCCGCATCGACGGCGCTGTGCAATCCGTGCTGGACCGCCGCGCGACGGGCGGCATGGCGCGCGGGGTCGCGACGTTGATCCACGCGGCGCCCGACGCGGAGATCCGGCTTGATGCGCTGCGCCAAGCGCTGGCCGGGCATGACGCCGGCGCCTCCGCCTGGGACGGCATGCTCATTGCACGCATCGTGGCGTCAGATGGCGCGTGCCTCCGTGCGGCGGTCGTGGCAGGATTGGCCGCGTTGCGCGCCGGCCGTCCGCTGCCGCGCGTCTGGCTGTGCTAAGAGCGCTTTAGTGCTCGATAAACCTAGGGGCCCCGTATGCACCTGACTCCGCGAGAAAAGGACAAGCTGCTGATCGCCATGGCCGCCAATGTCGCCCGGCGCAGGCTAGAGCGCGGCGTCAAGCTGAATCACCCCGAGGCGATCGCGCTCATCTCCGATTTCGTGGTCGAGGGCGCGCGCGACGGCCGCAGCGTTGCGGACCTGATGGAGGCCGGCGCCGGGGTGCTTACGCGCGACCAGGTGATGGAAGGCATCGCCGAGATGATCGCCGACATCCAAGTCGAGGCGACCTTCCCCGACGGCACCAAGCTCGTCACCGTGCACGAGCCAATAAGATGATCGAGCCAATTCGATGATCGAGCCAAAAAAATGATTCCGGCGAAATCCTGACCGAGGACGGCGATATCGAGCTGAACGCCGGCCTGACCCGCACAACGCTGACTGTCGCCAACACCGGCGACCGCCCGATCCAAGTCGGCAGCCATTACCATTTCGCCGAAACCAACGCGGCCCTCCAGTTCGACCGCACCCAGGCCCGCGGCCACCGCCTCGACATCGCCGCCGGCACCGCCGTACGGTTCGAGCCCGGCCAGACCCGTGAAATCACCCTCATCCCATATCGCGGCGCCCGGATCGTCCAGGGCTTTCGCGGCGACATCATGGGGCCGCTATGACCCGCATTCCCCGCCGCGCCTATGCCGACATGTATGGCCCGACCACCAGCGACCGCGTCCGCCTTGCCGACACGGATCTGTTTGCCGAGGTGGAAAACGACCTGACCACCTACGGTGAAGAAGTAAAGTTCGGCGGCGGTAAGGTCATCCGCGACGGCATGGGGCAGTCCCAAGCGTCGCGCGCCGAGGGTGCCGTCGATACCGTGATCACCAACACGCTGATCATCGATCACTGGGGCATCGTCAAGGCCGATGTCGCCATCCTCGACGGCCGGGTCCACGCCATCGGCAAGGCCGGCAACCCGGACGTGCAGCCGGACGTCACCATCATCATCGGCCCCGGCACCGAGATCATCGCTGGGGAGGGCAAGATCCTCACCGCCGGCGGCGTCGATAGTCACATCCACTTCATCTGCCCGCAGCAGATCGAGGAGGCGCTGGCCGCGGGCATCACCACGCTGGTCGGCGGCGGCACCGGCCCGGCCACCGGCACCAGCGCCACGACCTGCACTCCCGGCCCGTGGCACCTCGCCCGCATGCTGCAGGCGGCCGAGGGCCTGCCGGTCAACCTCGCCTTCGCCGGCAAGGGCAACGCCTCCCGTCCGACCGCGCTGGAAGAGATGATCCGCGCCGGCGCCAGCAGCCTGAAGCTGCACGAGGACTGGGGCACCACCCCGGCCAGCATCGACTGCGCGCTAAGTGTCGCCGACCGCTTCGACGTGCAGGTGATGATCCACACCGACACGCTGAACGAGAGCGGATTCGTCGAGGACACCATCCGCGCCTTCCAGGGCCGCACGATCCACGCCTTCCACACCGAGGGCGCCGGCGGCGGCCATGCCCCGGACATCATCCGTGTTGCCGGGCTGCCGAACGTGCTGCCCAGCAGCACCAACCCGACGCGGCCCTACACGGCCAACACGCTCGACGAGCATCTCGATATGCTCATGGTCTGCCACCACCTCGATCCGGCGATCCCCGAGGACGTGGCGTTCGCCGAGAGCCGTATCCGCCGCGAGACGATCGCCGCCGAGGACATCCTGCACGACCTCGGCGCGCTCAGCATGATTTCGTCGGATAGCCAGGCGATGGGGCGTGTGGGCGAGGTGGTGATCCGCACCTGGCAGACCGCGCATAAGATGAAGCAGCAGCGCGGCGCGTTGCCCGATGACCTAAAGCAGGGCGACGGCCGCGCGGACAATGCGCGCATCAAGCGCTACGTCGCCAAATACACCATCAACCCCGCCATTGCGCAGGGCCTTTCGCATGAGGTCGGCTCGGTCGAGCCCGGCAAGCTCGCCGATTTGGTGCTGTGGTCCCCGATGTTCTTCGGCGTGAAGCCCGATCTGGTGCTGAAGGCCGGCACCATCGTCTGTGCGCCGATGGGCGACCCGAACGCGAGCATCCCGACGCCGCAGCCGGTGCACTACCGCCCCATGTTTGGCCAATTCGGCGGAGCGCTCGCCGCAAGCTGCATCACCTTCGTGTCGCAGGCCGCGCTGGATGATGGGATCGGACATCGCCTTGGCCTCACCCGACGGCTCTCGGCCGTGCGCGATACTCGCGGCCAGATCGGCAAGCGCAGCATGATCCACAACGACGCGACGCCAGTGATCGAGGTCGATCCAGAGACCTATGAGGTGCGGGCCGACGGCGTGCTGCTGACCTGCGAACCCGCGGTCGTGCTGCCGATGGCGCAGCGCTACTTCCTGTTCTGATGCGCGCGAATCAGGTCATTCCGGCCGGCACCTGGGATACGGCCCGCATCGTGGACCGCGTGCTGATCGACTTCGACCGACGGCACCGCCGCCGCATCGTGCTGCCGACGGAGGCCGGGCAAGAAATCCTGCTCGACCTCCCGCAAGCGGTGCGGCTGCGCGACGGCGATGGGCTGTTGCTGGACGGCGGCGATATGGTCCTGGTGCAGGCGCGGCCCGAGCCGTTGCTGGACATCCACGCCCACGACGCCGCGGAGCTGGTCCGTATCGCCTGGCATCTCGGCAACCGCCATCTGCCCGTCCAGTTGCTCGGCACGCATCTCCGCATCCGGCGTGACCACGTGATCGCCGACATGGTGCGCACCCTGGGCGGTCACGTCCATGAAATCGAGGCGCCGTTCGATCCGGAGGCCGGCGCCTATGCCGGCGGGCACTCGCATTCGCACGACGATGACCATGCCCACCCCCACGGCCACTGACCTCACCAAGCTGCTGACCTGGCTGTCGCCCGCCTTCCCGACCGGCGGCTACGCCTACTCCCACGCGCTGGAATGGGCGGTCGAGGCCGGGGATGTCCGCAATGAGAGTGACCTGTTTGCCTGGCTTCATGACGTGCTGCGCCAGGGGTCCGGCCGCGCCGACGCCATCCTGCTCCGCCATGCCCACGCCGCCCGCGACACAGAGGCACTCGCCGCCGTCGCCGAACTTGCGGCCGCAGCGCAGCCCGCCCGCGAACGCCGGGCCGAGACGCTGGGCCAGGGTGACGCCTTCGCCATCGCGGCCGAGGTCTGGGGCGCGCCGTTGCTTGCTGAACTGCGCGTAAGCGGCCAGCCGATTGCCTACCCCGTCGCGGTCGGCGCGCTGGCTGCGGCGCAGGGCGTTGCGGTTGACCCGGCGGCGCTCGCCTTCCTGCACGGCTTCGCCGCCAACCTGGTCAGCGCCGCGGTGCGACTGGTGCCGCTGGGCCAAACCGCCGGGCTGCGCGTGCTGTCGGCGCTGGAACCCACGGTGCAGGAGGTCGCCGAGACGACCCGCCACGCCACGCTCGACGACCTCGGCGGCGCCTGCTTCCGCTCCGACATCGCCGCCATGCGTCACGAAACCCAATACACAAGGTTGTTCCGCACATGACATCACCGAATGGCCCGCTCCGCGTTGGCGTCGGCGGGCCCGTTGGGACCGGTAAGACCGCGCTGATGGATGCGCTATGCAAGCGCTTCTCGCCGCGATTCGACATCGCGGCGATCACCAACGATATCTATACTAAGGAGGACGCCGAGTTCCTGACCCGCGCCGGGTCATTGGCCCCGGAGCGCATCCTGGGCATCGAGACCGGCGGCTGTCCGCATACCGCGATCCGCGAGGACGCCAGCATCAACCTTGCGGGGATCGCCGAGATGCGCCGCCGCTTCCCCGCGCTGGATTTGATCCTCATCGAGAGCGGCGGCGACAACCTGGCCGCGACCTTCAGCCCTGAGCTCGCCGACATCACGATCTACGTCATCGACGTTTCCGCCGGCGACAAGATCCCGCGCAAGGGCGGCCCCGGCATCACCCGCAGCGACCTGCTGGTCATCAACAAGATCGACCTCGCCCCGCACGTGGGCGCGAGCCTTGAGGTCATGGACCGCGACAGCCGACGCATGCGGGGCGACCGGCCGTTCGTGTTCGCTAACATCCGGGCGGGCCAGGGCGTGGCCGAGGTCGCGGCCTTTATCGAGCAGGCGGGCGGCCTGCATTGATCCAGCGTCGTAAGGCAACGAGGCACCAGATCGCCTCCACAACGCCGAACGGCCAGGCGCCCTGCAGGAACCCGTATGCGGACCCCAGCGCGCATGACCCAGCAAACCCCAGCACCCAGCCGCGTCCGCGCGCCTCGCAGGCGTAGCACAGCAGCATCAGGCTGACGGCAATCAGGCCGAATAGGGTCAGCGCGTCCAAAGCCGGCGCTCGTTCGCATCAACTGACGCCGTGGACGAGCTCCTTCCCGGTTTGGAACTCGATGGTGGAGCCGTCGAAGGCGTCGCCCAGCGGCTCCGCCCGGCCGCCGAGATGCTGCGCCAGGAACATCTCGGCGACCGCGCTGAACGCCAGGCGGTTTTCCTGCCGCACGAAGCCGTGCCCCTCGTCGGCGAATGTCACGTAGGTCACGGGCAGGCCACGCTGCCGCATCGCCTGCACGATCTGCTCGCTTTCCTGCGCCGTCACCCGCACGTCGCGCAGCCCCTGGCCGATCAGCAGCGGGCAGGTGATGCGGTCAAAATGGGACAGCGGCGACCGCTCCCTCAGCCATTGCCGGCCGGCCTCGGTTTCCGGATCGGCCAGGCGGCGCGTCCACATCGGGAACCACGGCCGCCAATAGGGCGGGATGGCCCGCGTGAAGGTGACGAGGTTGGCGATGCCGAACAGGTCAACGATGCAGGCGAAGGTGTCGGGCGTCTTGGTCGCCGCCATGAGCGCCGCGTAACCTCCGTAGCTGCCGCCAAAGAACCCGAGCCGCTTCGGATCGGCGATGCCCTGGGCGACCAGCCAACCGGCAGCGTCGGTCAGGTCATCCTGCATCCGGCCGCCCCACTCCTGATCGGCGAGCGCCACAAAACGTTTCCCGTACCCGGTCGAGCCCCGGTAATTGACCGAGAGCACCGCATAGCCGCGGCTCGCGAGCCATTGGTGCGTGCCCGAGTAGCCCCACTCGTCGCGCGCATACGGGCCGCCGTGGATGAACAGCACCACTGGGCCATTGCGGAATTCGTCGTCCGGCAGCGTCAGATACCCCGGCAGTTTCACGCCGTCGCTGGCCGGGATGGTGACGGGCCGCATCGGACGCAGCGCTAGCCCGTCCAGGTCGGACCGCGCCTTGAACAGCGGCGTGATGGCCTGCTTGTGCGGGTCGTAGATGCGAAACTCGGTCGAGGCGTCGCTGCGGAAGTAGCTCAGCACCACCTTGCCGCGTTCGCTGCTGAGATTGTTGATTCCGACGTCGCCGTCGCCCTGCGCCGCCCGGATATGATCGAGGTCGAACGCCCACGCCGGCTCGATCGGGTGCCAGCGCTGCCGCTCGGCGACGGCGTAGGCTGCGAACGGCCGGCCGCTGCCAGGGTCATAGACGCCGGCCGCGATGTCGGCCTCCGGATCCTCGGCAAGCACGCGGGTTTCGCGCGTGGCGATGTCAATCTCGATCAGCGCCGCCGTCTCGCGTCCGCGCGAGTCGATCACGAAGGCGGAGCGGCCGTCATCGCTGATCGCCTCCAGCTCGGTTGTCAGCGCGTCCTCTGCGGGTATGTCGAGGAAGCGGCTCCAGCGCCCGTCCGGCTCCCAAAGCATCACCTCGGCCGAGCCGTCGGGGCGGAACCGAGTGCCGAAGCGCACGGCAAAATCGCCGGTCGTGTGCATCCAGGCGAAGCCGGGGTTCTGGAACAGCGGCCGGGCCTCGCCCGTGGTAATATCGACCCGGATCAGGTCAGCGAGCGCGGGATCGCGGCCGTTATGTCCGAACAGCATCTCGTTCGGAGTGCGCCGGGCGCGCCGCTGCAGGGATGAGCGCCCGGGTGGGAGCAGCGGCAGCACCTCGCGCGTTTCGATCGCGACGCTGAACGGCCGGTAGTTCTCGTCACCGGCGTCGTCGCGGAAAAACACGATGTGCTTGTTGGTGAACGCCCAGGCAAAATAGTTGAAAATCGACCGGCCGGTAACGAAGGTGAGCCGGCGCGGATGCGACGGATCCTCGACCGAGGACATTACCAAATTGAGGACGCCGTCATGCGGCTCCAGCCACGCGAGGCTGCGCCCGTCCGGGCTGAGCCTTGGCGCCGTACGGTCGGGATCGCGCGAAAACACTCGGCGCGGCGTCAACGGCGCCGTGTCCGCCAGCGCCCTGCCCGGCCAGGCGAGCGATCCCGCTGCCGCGGCAGCCAAGGCGGTCGTCGCCACGCCAAGAAAGTGCCGGCGCATCACTGGAATGACCATGACCGCTCTCTCGTTTGCCCTGATCAGCAGATTATGATCGGGCCGCGGCATAGTGCAAAACCTTTGGCGGAGTCATGCTGTGCCCATGCCCCCTCGCCCCAATTATCGCCCCGCCACCACGCATGACAGCCTCGGCGACGAGTTCTTCGACCGCGTGGCCGCCGCCGTCTTTCCCAAGCACGTCCTGCGCCGCCGCAACCAGCGCTGGGCGGCGCGGGTCGGCCTCGACACCCTGACGGACACCGAGTGGCTGGCGCATTTCGGCGGGTTCGAGCCCATGCAAGGCAGCTTCCCGCAGCCGCTCGCGCTCCGCTATCACGGCCACCAGTTCCGCAGCTACAATCCGGACCTCGGCGACGGCCGCGGCTTTCTGTTTGCGCAGCTGCACGATGTCGTTGACGGCCGCCTGCTGGACCTTGGCACCAAGGGCAGCGGCCAGACACCGTGGTCCCGCACCGCCGACGGCCGCCTCACGCTGAAGGGCGGCGTGCGGGAGGTGCTGGCGACCGAGATGCTGGAGGCGCTCGGCGTCTATACCAGCAAGTCGTTCAGCCTGGTCGAGACCGGCGAGGACCTCGTGCGCGGCGACGAGCCCTCCCCCACCCGCGCATCCGTGCTCGTGCGGCTTAGCCACTCGCACATCCGCATCGGCTCGTTCCAGCGCTTCGCCTACCTCAATCAGCCGGACAACGTCATGCGCCTGCTGGACTATACGATCCGCACCTACTTGCCGGAGGCGTGGCGCGACGAGCCGGCCGAGCGCGCAGCGGCGTTCCTGGCAGACGTCAGCTCCAGGGTTGCGAGGCTCGGCGCGCAGTGGATGGTAGCGGGCTTCGTGCACGGCGTGCTCAACACCGACAACATCAACGTCACCGGGGAGAGCTTCGACTACGGCCCCTGGCGCTTCCTGCCGAGCTACGATCCCGAGTTCACCGCCGCCTATTTTGATCACACGGGTCTGTACGCCTATGGCCGCCAGCCCGACACGCTGCTCTGGAACCTCGTGCGCCTGGCGGAGTGCCTGCTGCCGCTATCGACCAAACCCGCGTTGGAGACGGCGTTGCAGAGCTTCGCGCCGCAGTTCCAGCGGGCGCTCGACTTGGCAGTGCTGCGCCGCCTGGGCCTGGCGCCCGCGAACGACGCACAGGACGCGGCGCTGGCCCAGCTTTGGTGGACCTTCCTCGACGCGAGCCGCGTGGGCTTCGAGCAGGCGTTCTTCGACTGGCACGGCGGCCTTTACAGCGCAGAGCGAGCCGATGGCGGCCCGGCGGCGCAGCACTACGCGCACCCGGCCTTCATTCCTGTCCGCGAGGCGCTCCGGGGTTATGCGCCCGTCCCTGACGCTAAGCTGGACCATCCGTATTTCGCCGGCCCGCACCCCTGCACCATGCTGATCGAGGAGGTCGAGGCGCTCTGGGCGCCGATCGCCGAGCGGGACGACTGGTCGCTGTTCACCGCCAAGCTCGCGGCGATCGAGGCGATGGCGGACGCCTACGGCACTCTGCCGTCCGCAGCCTGAACGACCTCTGCAGCGCGGCTAGAACAGTGAAAACGGCCGGGGCCACTCCCTTTAGGCGCGGGCGGTCTCGAACAGCAGCGCGCTGGCCGTTTGTGCCGAGCCGGGGCGTCCAAACAGCCAGCCCTGGCCGATGTCGCAGCCGAGCTCGCGCAGCAGCGCCGCCGTCCCAACCTCCTCGACACCCTCCGCGACGGTGACCAGGCCCAGGCTATGGCCCAGTCCCACAACGGCGGCGACGATCTTGCGGCTCTCGATATCGCTGCGCATCGCCCGCACGAAACCGGCATCGATCTTCAGTTTGTCGAACGGCAGCATCTGCAAATGACGCAGGCTCGAATAGCCCGTGCCAAAATCGTCCAGCGCCAGGCGCACGCCCAGCGACTTGAGTTCGCCCAGCAGCTCGCGGGCCAAGTCGATGTCGCTGACCAGCGCGCTCTCGGTGATCTCGAGTTCAAGGCGGTGCGCCGGCAGCCCGGTCTCGTCTAGGATAGTCTGCACCATTGCGGGAAGGCCGCGGTCGCGCAGTTGAAGCGGCGACACGTTGCAGGCCAGCAAAATCTCTGGGCCCAGGTTGCGGCAATAATGCAGGCCCGGCGCAGCAGGCATTCCGTCATCGGGCCAATCAGGCCAATATCTTCGGCGATCGGGATAAACTCGCCCGGCGGCACCATGCCGCGGGTCGGATGCGGCCAGCGCGCCAGCATCTCGAAGCCGATCAGCCGCTCGGTTGCCATATCGACCAGCGGCTGGAAATGCGGGACCAGCAAATCTTGGGCGATCGCTTGGCGCAGATCACTTTCGAGCAGCGCGCGCTGCTGAATATGAGCATCGAGGCCAGAGTCGAAGAAGTGGAAACGGCTGCGGCCGTCGGCCTTTGCGCGATACAGCGCGATGTCGGCGCTGCGCACCAGCGCATCAACGCTGCCATCCCCTGATCGCGCGAGCGCGATACCGATGCTGACGCCGATCTGCACGATGGCCCCATTGGGGAGCTTGAATGGCTGCTCCAGCACGGTGATGATCCGGCGCGCGAGGTGCGCAGCCGTCTCACTCGACAGGCCAGGCTGCGCGGCGGCGTCGGGCTCAATCACCAGCGCGAACTCGTCGCCGCCCAGGCGAGCGATGAGGTCGCCGGGACGGACGAGCCTGCGAAGCCGGGCGGCCACGAGCTGCAGGAGATGGTCGCCCGCTGGGTGGCCGTGAACGTCGTTGATCAGCTTGAAGCGATCCAGGTCGCACAGCAGCAACGCGACCTCACCGCCGCTTCGATCCGGTCTCGCCAGAGCGGTTCGCAGATCCTCGTAAAGACGCCGCCGGTTGGGAAGGTCGGTCAGGGCGTCGGTGCGTGCCACAGCCTCCGTGAAGGCAAGGGCCGTACGCAGCCGGGCACGTCCTTTAACCGCGAAAGCGGCTGCGACGAGAAATACGCCGCTTAAAGCCAGCCCAGCTGTCTCCATCCAGGTACGGTCGTTGAGTGTTATGGCGCGGGCCGTGGCAAGCGTCTCCAGATCATTGCCGAACGCCTCAATGCCTGACGCATAAACCGCCTCGAGATAGGCGAACTCCGGCCCATCAAGCAGCGATGCGGCGCCGTCGCGATCGCCGGCGGCGGCGAGCTTGAAGGCCGCCCGCTCCATCGCGATAAGGCCGCTATTCGCCTCGTCCGTCGTCTTCGCGAGCGCCATGCTGACCTCTGGCGTCGCGAGCGCGACGGCCTCCGCGATCGCAGCCGCCAATTTCGGGCCGGCCTCATCAAAGCGATCGATCCAGCGGGGCTCGCCGGAGACGACTGCCATGCGGGCCGACATGGTGAGCCACTCGTCGTAATAGGCGAAGGTGCCGCGCAGCTCGGCCACGCGCACCGCCCGTTGCGCTGCCAGCAGCGTTGCATCACGGGTCCCTGTCCCGGTCCATCCGAGCCAAAAGAGGATGCCGAGGGCTGCGGCTAGGATCAGCGCGGAGGCAGCGCCGGCCAGCCGCCGTCCAAAGCAGCTCAAGAGCTCAAGTGAAAAATCGCGACGATAAAGCGGCATGGGCGCATTATGACGCCGATATGCTTAACAGATTGTTTCGATTTGTTGTGTCGAAGGGTCAACCCGCGCCATTCGACGGCCGGCATCGCCGCCCATAGTTGCCCGCCGGCCTGTTACGATGCGGCGATAGGAAACGAGTGCCCGGTGTCGTAGGCCGTCAGCAGCACCGAACCGTTCCCTACCCCGCTCGAAGCGTAGATGTTCGCCTGCCCGCTGATATGCAGGTCAAACATTTTGCTTGAACTCTCATAGATAAACAACTCTCCCGACGCCGGCCCCGATTTCGCGAACGCCTCGCGCGGATTTTGCCCGGCGAACCGGTAGGCGTCCGCGAGATTGATCGAGCTGCTCGCACCGAATTCGGGTATCGCCTGAAATTCAGTATGGCGTTCTGCGCCGGCGTTGCCTGCCCTGAAACGCTTTGGAATGCGAAGTTGACGCTATGTGCGCCCGCCGCGCCCATCGTCACCGTTCCGCGGGTGATGACCGCGGTGTCCCCCGCCTGCGGCACGCTTCCCCCGCTCCAGTTCGCGGCCGTGGCGAAGGCGCCATCCCCGCCGAACCAGACTGGGTCGTCACCATGCACGGGGCCCTTTGACGTGCCGCCAGCCTGGTCCCAGATGTCGCACGACGTCGTCTTGATCCACCAAAGATCAGCGGTGTTTTCCTGCCAGACCATGTCATTTGCGGGTGTTAGCTGGATTTCTCGTTTCGTAATATCATCAACAATGCCGTCCGCCGCGGCCTGATTGGCGATAGGTACAAAACTGCAACGCAGCGTCGGTGCTCCGCTCGCGTCGCGTCGGCAACGTAGCCTTGGCGCCGCAGCTAGTTCAGACGCGATGCGGCGACCGGAGCCGCCGTAGCTCAATCCACTGGAAAACCACCAGAATCGGCACACCCAGCGCCAGGTCGCGGGCGCGGCGCAGCAGCGAAACGCCGAGCGCCATGTCCGGCGGCACGCCGAACGCGGCGCCCAAGCCAACGTAGCCTGCCTCCTGCACGCCCGCCGCGCCGGGCACGATGAAGGTGGCGGCCACCAGCGCATCCAGCAGCGCCTCCAGCGCCACGATCGGCAGCAGCCCGGCATCCCATCCCAGCAGGCGCAAGCTGATCCAGGTGCCGATCCCAGTCGCAAACCAACCCGTCAGATGCACCACGCCAGCCAGCAGCAACCGTCGCGGCGCCCCATACAACCGGGCGAGTTCGGCCCGGACGCGGCCAAGGCCGCCTTGCCCCTCATTTCGCAAATCGAACCACGCGCCCAGCAGCCGCTCACCCAAGGCGCGCAGCCCGCGCCCGATCACCCCGCGCAGCCGCCACGCCAGCGCGATCAGCAGCCCCGCCACGCCCAACGTGATTGCGACCGGCATCAGCAGCGGCGAACCCGGACGCAACAGCACCAAGATCAGCAACCCGAACACACTGAAGATGAACTGCCCGATGATTTCGGCCGTCGCATCGACGACGGTTCCCGCCGTTGCGGTCGGCCAGGGAACACCGCGCACCGTGATCGCCCGCGCGCCGAGCACGAAGCCGCCCACCGGCGAGAACGGCAGGCATGTCGTCGCGGCGTCCCGCACCATGCGGCCCCACACCAGCGCTCCCCGCCGCACCCCGGGCAGCACGATGGACCAGGCCAGCCCCAGCATCACGAACAGCCCGGCCTGCCACAGCGACAGCAGCGCAAAGCCCCGCCATCCCACGGAGAGGACGACATCCAGCACCTGGCCCGCGTCGAACCAAACCACCAGCAGCGCGGAGACCGCCAGGCCCGCCAGCGCTAACACTATGGTAAGGCGTTTCATGCTAAGCCGCCTGTGTATGAAAGCAGGCCCACTACACCAGCCGAGTTCATACAGCTATAGACCGCACCCCGCCCATGCGGCCCGCTAATCAGGAGCGTCCGTGCCAGCCACCCAGCCTACGCTTGTCACCGGCGCCACCGGCTTTGTGGGGTCCGCTGTCGCCCGCGCCCTGCTCGGCCGCGGACATAGCCTGCGTCTGCTCGTGCGGGCCGGCGGCGACCGGCGCAACATTGCGGAACTGCCCGGTGAATTGGTTGAAGGCGACCTGCGCGACACGGCGTCGCTCTCGCGCGCGGTCGCAGGGTGCCGGTATGTCGTGCACGTCGCCGCCGACTACCGGCTCTGGGTGCCCGACCCGGCGCGGATGCTGGCCGCCAACGTGGACGGCACCCGCGCCTTGCTGCTGGCCGCGACCGCCGCCGGGGCAGAGCGCATCGTCTATTGCAGCAGCGTCGCTGCCCTTGGCCTCGTGGGCGACGGCACGCCGGGCACCGAGGAAACGCCGGTCGATCCCGACCACATCGTCGGCGTTTATAAACGGTCGAAATACCTCGCCGAGCGGGCCGTGCGCGAGTTGGTACGGGACCACGCGGTCCCAGCGGTGATCGTGAACCCCTCCACTCCCGTGGGTCCCCGCGACATCAAGCCGACGCCGACCGGCAAGATGGTGCTGGACGCCGCCGCCGGGCGCATGCCGGCCTACGTCGATACCGGGCTCAACATCGTCCACGTGGACGACGTCGCGGCCGGGCACGTGCTGGCGCTGGAGCGTGGGACAGTCGGGCAGTCCTACATCTTGGGCGGACATGACCTCGACATGCCGGATTTGCTGGCGATGGTTGACGAGGTGATGGAGCGGCGAACCCCGCGGCGCGTCCGGCTGCCGCATGGCTTGCTCTGGCCAGTGGCGCTTGGCATGGAGGGCGCCGCACGGCTGTTCGGCATCGAGCCACTGGTGACGCGGGAGATGCTGGCGATGGCGAAAAAACGCATGTATTTCAGCTCGGCCAAAGCGATTGCCGAACTCGGTTACGCCCCACGTCCGGCGCGGCAGGCAGTGGCCGATGCGGTCGCCTGGTTCCGCACCGTCGGGTGGCTGCCGGCATGATGACGCTCGCCGTGTTGGCGTTGTTGGCGTGGAGTTATCTCCTGACGCTGCATGGCCGATTCTGGCAGGCCGGCCCGGTGCTTGCGCCCACACATCCTGCGTCCCCGCCCGATGTGGACATCGTCATCCCCGCCCGGGACGAGGCGGAAGGCATCGGCGACGCGCTTCGCTCGCTTTTGGCGCAGGACTACGCAGGGCGGCTGCGGATTTTCGTGGTCGATGATGGCAGCACCGATGGCACGGGAACGGTTGCGCGTGGCTTGGCCGATCCGCGCCCGACGGTGCTCGATAGTAAACCGCAGCTCACGGTGCTGGATGGCAAGCAGCGTCCGCTGGGCTGGAGCGGTAAGCTCTGGGCGGTATCGCAGGGCGTCGCCCGCAGCACGGCCGAACTGGTGCTGCTGACAGACGCCGACATCGTGCATGACCCCGCGCACGTCGCGACCCTGGTGGCTAAAGCCGAGCGGGACAGCCTTGACCTCGTGTCCGAGATGGTCGAGCTGCGCTGCACCACCTGGGCGGAACGCGCGCTGGTGCCGGCCTTCGTGTTCTTTTTCCAGTTGCTTTATCCCTTTGCCTGGGTGAACGACCCGATGCGCGCCACCGCCGCGGCGGCCGGAGGCACCATCCTGCTGCGCCGCCGCGCATTGGACCGTATCGGCGGGATCGAGGCCGTGCGCGGCGCGCTGATCGACGACGTGGCGCTCGCGGCCGCGGTAAAGCGCGGCGGGCGTATTTGGCTCGGCCATAGCCGGCTGGCGCGGAGCGTGCGGCCGTATCCCGGTGCTGCCGATATCTGGCGCATGGTGGCGCGGACCGCCTACGTCCAACTGCGGTTTTCGCCTTTGATCCTGCTCGGCACGGTGCTGGGACTAGCCTTGGTCTGGCTGGCGCCGCTGACATTAGTGCTGTTCGGGCACGGCGCGGCGCGGGTGCTTGGGGCGCTCGCCTGGGCCGGGTCGATGGCGTCGTTCCTGCCGACGCTGCGGCGGTTCCGTCAATCGCCGCTCTGGGCGTTGGCGCTGCCGGCCATCGCCTGTTTCTACCTGGGCGCCACGGTCGGCTCCGCGATCGACCATCACCGCGGCCGTGGCGTCGTGTGGAAGCGCCGCGCGTATCAGGGAGTTGGCGCATGAGCGAGGCGCTCGCTTCCGTCGAGACCTGGTCCGGCAAGGATCGCGGCGACGAAAACTTCCCGGTCGGCTCGGCGCTGATCCGGCCGGCCCTCCGCCCCCACGTGCACGCGTTCTACGCCTTCGCCCGCAACGGCGACGATATCGCCGACAGCCCTGTGCTGGAGCCCGCCGACAAGATCGCCCGCCTCGACCGGATGGAGGCCGTGCTGCTCGGCCAAGTAGACGGCGGCTCGCCCAGCGGCGTCACCTTGCGCGCCAGCCTCACGCAGACCGGCGTGACGCCGCGCCATGCCCAGGACCTGCTGGCCGCCTTCCGTCAGGACGCGACCAAGTGCCGCTACGCCAATTGGGCCGAGCTGCATGACTATTGCCGCTTGTCCGCCATGCCGGTCGGCCGGTATGTGCTCGACCTGCACGGCGAGGACACAGCGACCCACGCGCCATCCGACCCACTCTGCGCCGCGCTGCAGGTGCTTAATCACTTGCAGGACGGCGCCAAGGACCTTCGGGCGCTCGACCGCTGCTATTTGCCGGACGATCTGCTGGCGGCCGCCGGCGCGAGCGTCACGGACCTAACTGGACCTGCCGAAACTTCCGGATTGCGCAGCGTCTTCAGCCAGTTGCTCGACCACGTGGATCAATTGCACATTCAGGCCGCCGACCTGCCCCGCCGCACCCGCGACCGCCGGCTGCGGCTCGAGGTCGCTGTCATCTTGGGGTTGTCACGCCGCCTCGCGCGACGCCTGCGCCACGGCGATCCGGTGGCGACCCGCGTCAAATTGCGCAAAACCGACGCCGCCGGAAGCCTGCTGGCCGCGTTGCGATGGGCGGCATGACCCCGCTTGGCGCTGCCATCGCGGACCTGCAAGAGGTCGAGGCGCTGGTACGGCGGGCCGGCACCTCATTCTATCGCGGCATGAAGGTGCTGGCGGCGGATCGGCGCGCGGCGATGTATGCCATCTACGCGTTCTGCCGCATCGTCGATGACGTGGCGGACGAGCCGGGACCGCTGGTCGAAAAGATCGCCGGCCTCACCGCCTGGCGCACCCGGATCGCAGCGCTGTATGACGGCCGCACCGACGACGCCGTGACCCGCGTGCTGTTGCCCGCGATCCAGCGCTATGACCTGCGCCAGGATGATTTCATGGCGGTGATCGACGGCATGCAGATGGATGCGGAGACCGTCATCGTCGCGCCGAGCCTGGCTGAGCTGGACCTATATTGCGACCGAGTCGCCGCCGCGGTGGGCCGCCTTTCGGTCCGCGCCTTCGGGGATGCCTCACTGGCTGCCGACGATGTCGCCTGGCACCTGGGCCGCGCCCTGCAGCTAACCAACATCCTCCGGGATGTAGCGGAGGACGCCGGACGCGGCCGGCTCTATCTGCCGCAGGAGTGGCTGCGCGACGCCGGCGTGCCGCCTGACCCGGCCACGGCGCTGCACCATCCCGGCCTGCCCGCGGTTTGCGCCCGCATGGCGGCCGACGCGCACCGGCATTTCACCGAGGCGCATGCCGCCATGCGCCGCTGCACACCCCGCGCAATGCGCCCGGCGCGGCTGATGGGTGCATCATACAACGCCCTGCTGCACCGGCTGGAGCGTCGCGGTTGGGACACACTCAACGAACCCGTTCACGTGCCGAAGTGGCAGAAGCTGTTGATCGCCCTCAAATACGCCGTATGAGCCTTCCCCCCGCGCATGTTCACCCCGCGCATGTTCATATCGTCGGCGCCGGCCTCGCCGGCCTGTCCGCCGCCATGGCCTTGGTGGACCGCGGCGTGCGCGTCACGGTGCATGAGGCCGGGCCCGCCGCCGGCGGCCGCTGCCGCTCGTATTTCGACCGCGAGCTCGGCTGCCGGCTCGATAATGGCAACCATCTGCTGCTGTCCGGCAACCGCAACGCCTACGCTTTCCTCGACCGCATCGGCGCACGCGGCACCATGGCCGGCCCGGGCATCCCAGTGTTCCCCTTTATGGATGTCAGCACCGGGGAGCGCTGGACCGTCCGCCCGAGCCAGGGACGCCTGCCGTGGTGGCTATTCAGCCGCAGCCGCCGGGTTCCGGGTGCCCGACTCCGGGAATTCCTGCCGGTTTTGATGCTCCGGCGGCGTGGCGCAGAAGCCACAGTGGCTGGAATTCTGCGACCCGGCGAGCTATACCGTCGTCTGCTGGAACCACTTGCGATCGCGGCGCTCAACACGCCGCCCGACACCGCAAGCGCCACGCTGCTGGGTGCCGTGATGGACGAGAGCCTGGCGCTCGGCGGCGCAGCCTGCATCCCGGCCTATCCGCGCGACGGCCTGTCCGAGAGCTTCATCGACCCGGCCGTTGCCTGGCTTCTCGCCCATGGCGCCGACGTGCTGTTCGGACACCGCATCAGCAGCCTCGGCTTTGCGGACGGACGGGCGACCGCAATCGGCGACCAGGCCGTGGCGAGCAATGAAGCGGTCATTATCGCCGCACCCGCCCCAATCGCCGCCGCTTTGGTGCCGGATTTGATGGTTCCCGACCAATTTGAGGCTATTCTGAACGTGCATTTCCGCTGCGACGCCGATCCTGGCGAGGCCGGATTCACCGGGCTGATCGGCGGTACTGCCGAGTGGGTATTCGTCAAACCCGGCGTCGTCAGCGTCACCATCAGCGCCGGCAACCGCCGCGTGGACGCGCCCGCCGCCGAGCTTGCCGCCGAGGTTTGGCAGGACGTTCGTGCTGCCCTGCGCCTGCCGGAAGCGATACCGGCTTGGCGCGTAGTGAAGGAAAAGCGCGCGACGTTCGCCGCCACGCCCGGCCAGGACCGCCGCCGCCCCCCGGCCCGGACGCGCTGGCCCAACCTGGCGCTGGCTGGTGACTGGACCGCCACCGGGTTGCCGGCAACCATCGAAGGTGCCATCAGATCAGGTTGCAATGCAGCATCCGCCCTCCTGGCCGCGTGAGACGAGCAGACCAAACCCCATGCCGAGCGATACCCTGACCCGCACCTCCGTCTATGAGCTTGAGGACGATGCCCTCGAATATGCCATCAGCCGCGCCGCCACAGCCCTAGCCAGCCGGCAAAATCCGGACGGCCACTGGGTTTTCGAGTTGGAGGCCGACGCGACGATCCCGGCCGAATACGTGCTGCTGGAACATTATTTGGACCGCATCGACCCGGTCCTGCAGCAGAAGATCGGCGTCTATCTCCGGCGCATCCAGGGCACGCATGGCGGCTGGCCGCTATTCCATGATGGGCCATTCGACCTGTCTGCCAGCGTGAAGGCCT
Source organism: uncultured Alphaproteobacteria bacterium (assembly GCA_963850595.1). GTDB lineage: Bacteria > Pseudomonadota > Alphaproteobacteria > Acetobacterales > Acetobacteraceae > CAHJXG01. The sequence goes on from CAWKLS010000002.1 coordinate 2,340,627, forward strand.
ATTATGCGCTGAAGGCGATCGGCGACCTGCCCAGCGCGCCGCACATGGCACGCGCCCGTGTCGCCATCCTGGCCGCCGGTGGCGCGGCGCGCACCAATGTCTTCACCCGCGTCCAGCTCGCCCTGTTTGGCCAGGTGCCCTGGCGCGCCGTGCCGGTCATGCCAGTCGAGATCATGCACCTGCCGCAGTGGTTTTTTTTCCACCTGTCGAAGGTGTCGTATTGGTCGCGCACCGTCCTGGTGCCGCTGCTCGTGCTGATGGCCCTGCATCCGCGCGCACGCAATCCGCGCAATATCGAAATCCCCGAGCTGTTCTGCGTGCCGCCGGACCAGGTGCGCGACTGGGTGCGTGGCCCGTATCGTTCCGCCTGGGGCCCGGTGTTCAAGGTGGTGGACAGCGTCGTCCGCGCGGTCGAGCCCGCCTTCCCCACCTTCGTCCGCACGCGCGCCATCGAGGACGCCGTTGCCTTCGTCACCGAGCGGCTGAATGGCGAGGACGGCCTGGGCGCGATCTATCCCGCGATGGCCAACACCGTGATGATGTTCGACGCGCTGGGCCACGGCCTTGAGCACGCCGACGCCGCGATGGCCTGGCGCGCCGTGCAGAAGCTGTTGGTCGTCACCGAAACCGAGGCGTATTGCCAGCCCTGCCTGTCGCCGATCTGGGACACGAGTCTCGCCGGCCACGCGGTCGCCGAGGCCGAGGGCGCCGCCACCCCGGGCATCGACGCCGCCTGCGCCTGGCTGGTGGAGCGCCAGGTGACGGAGCTGCGTGGCGACTGGGCGCTGTCCCGGCCGGACGCGCCGCCGGGCGGCTGGGCGTTTCAGTATGAGAACGCGCACTACCCCGACGTGGACGACACCGCCGTGGTCGGCATGCTGCTGCACCGCAACGGCGACCCGGCCCATACCGAGAGCGTGACCCGCGCCCGCGATTGGATCCTGGGCATGCAGAGCCGGAATGGCGGCTGGGGCGCCTTCGACGCCGACAACGACCACGATTTCCTGAACAACATCCCGTTTGCCGACCATGGCGCCCTGCTGGATCCGCCGACGGCCGACGTGACCGCACGCTGCGTTTCGTTCCTGGCGCAGCTTGGCCATACCGCTGATGAGCCCGCCATGGCGCGCGCGATCGCCTATCTACATGCCGATCAGGAGCCGGACGGAAGCTGGTTTGGCCGCTGGGGCACCAATTACATCTATGGCACCTGGTCCGTGCTGTGCGCGCTGAATGCCGCCGGGCTGCCGCATGACGATCCCACCATCCAGCGCGCCCGGGACTGGCTGCTGACCCGGCAGCGCGACGATGGCGGTTGGGGCGAGGACGAGGAAAGCTACGCCGCCAGCGCTCCCGGCGTATATCGCGCCAGCACGCCGTCGCAGACGGCGTGGGCCATGCTGGGCCTGATGGCCGCTGGCGAGGTTGGCCCGGCCGTGGACCGCGCCGCCGAGTATCTGGCCCGCACCCAGCGGGACGATGGCGAGTGGGACGAACTGCCCTACACCGCGGTCGGCTTTCCCCGGGTTTTCTACCTGCGTTACCACGGATATCGGCTGTTCTTTCCGCTTTTGGCGCTGGCCCGCTTCCGCAACCTGCGGCACGGCAACAGCCGCCGGGTTACTTTTGGCTTCTGACGGCCCGCTTGGCATCGTCGTCGGCCTGGAGGCGGAGGCGCAGATCGCCAGGCGCTTTGGGGTGCTCGTAGAGGTCGGCGGCGGCCGGGCCGAGGGTGCCGCGGCAGCGTCGAGCCGCCTGATTGAGCAAGGCGTCTCCGGCCTCATCAGCTTCGGCCTGGCGGGCGGCCTCGATCCGGCGCTCACGCCTGGCGCCGTGCTGGTCCCGATCGCGGTGCTGCTTGAATCCGACCGGTGGAGCGCTGATGAGACGCTGATGCAGCGCTTGGGCGGCGCCACGACCGGAGTGATCTATGGCGGTGGCCAGATCATCGCATCGGCGGCGGCGAAGGCTGCCCTGCACGCGCGCACCGCTGCCATCGCAGTCGATTTGGAGAGCGCCGCAGTCGCGCGGACGGCCCAGCAGCATGGCCTGCCATTCGCGGTCCTCCGTGCCATTTGCGACGGCGCCGCTCGTGACCTACCGCACGCCGCGCTGGTGGCGCTCGACAGCACCGGGCGAATCGGTTTGCTGCGTGTGGCATTGGCGGCGCTGTCGCGGCCCCGGCAGCTTCCTGACCTGATCCGGCTCGGTGCCGACGCGGCCCGGGCCCGCCATGCACTCGTCACTCGCGTGCAGGCCATCGGTCGGCTATAGCGACGACCCATGGATGCATTGAAGCCTGCCCGCGACTATCCCGCGATGTCCAATCCGCAGGCGCAGCCGCGCTACGTGGGCATCCCGACATTTTTCCGCACGCCGCACACGCAGGACCTCACGGCGGTCGATATCGGCCTGATCGGCGTGCCGTTCGACGGCGGCGTCACCAACCGCCCCGGCGCCCGGCACGGCCCGCGCGAGGTCCGCAACCAATCGAGCCTGCTGCGCCCCATCAACACCGCGACGGGCGCACAACCCTTCACCGACCTGCGCATCCGCGACCTTGGTGATTGCTGGATCGAGGAGCCATACGCTCTTACCGGCGCCCTCAATGAGATCGAGGCGTTTTACCACCAAGTCGTGACCGCGGGCGTGACGCCGGTCAGCGTCGGCGGCGACCACTCGATCGCCTGGCCGATCCTGCGCGCCGTTGCCGCCAGCGGTCCCATCGGCATGGTGCATATCGACGCCCACGGCGACACCGGCGATGACTACATGGGATCACGCTTCCACCACGGCACTCCGTTCCGCCGTGCGGTGGAGGACGGGTTGCTGGATCCCGCCCGCGTCATCCAGATTGGCCTGCGCGGCACCAGCTCCGTGCCCGGCAGCCTGTGGGAATTCAGTGAAAGCAGCGGCATGCGCGTCATGCCGATGGACGAGTTGCACGACCGCGGCTGGCGTTGGGCCGTGGAGGAGGCACGCCGAGTGGTAGGCACGGGCCCATGTTACCTCTCGTTCGACATCGACAGCCTTGACCCGGTTTGGGCACCTGGCACCGGCACACCCGAGGCTGGCGGCCTCACGATGATCGAGGCGCAGCGCATTGTTCGCGGCCTGATGGGTCTGGACGTGGTGGCGGCCGATTTGGTCGAGGTCTCGCCGCCGTTTGACCTCGGCGGAATTACCGCATTCCACGGTGCGTCGATGCTGTTCGAAATCCTGTGCGTGGTCGCCGCCGCGCGGGTGGCGCGCGGCGGGTAGCCGGCTTAATCCGCCGCGTCGGCCACCTGCGGCCTGCCGCGCGGCGTATGCTTCAGTTCGGCCATCTTCTCCTGCACGTGCCGGCTGAACACGTATTCCGCTGGGCGCTGGTTTGCGAGGTCAATCTCCGGCGCCATCGGTCCCGTGAGCTTCGGACCGCGCAGTGCCGCCACCATCGTCTTGATCGGCGACTTCACCGCGTCCATCACCGCCGTGCTCTCATAGCCGGAGTGCACCATGCAATCGGCGCATTTTTCGTAATTGCCGGTGCCGTACTTGTCCCAATCCGTGCTGTCCATCAGTTCGGCAAAGGTCTTGGCATATCCCTCGCCCAGCAAGTAGCACGGACGCTGCCAGCCGAACACGTTGCGGGTCGGCTTGCCCCAAGGCGAGCAGGTGTAATTCTCGTTGCCTGCCAGGAAGCTCATGAACAGCGGTGACTGAGTGAATTTCCAGTTCTTGCCGCGTCCGTAGGTCAGGATGTCGCGGAACAACTGCTTGGTCTTCTGCCGCGACAGGAAGTGCGCCTGGTCCGGCGCCCGCTCATACGCATAGCCGGGCGAGGTCATGATCCCGTCCACGCCCATCGCCATCACGTCATCGAAGAACTTGCCAACCCGCTCCGGCTCGGCGCCGTCGAATAGGGTGCAGTTGATGCTGACCCGGAAGCCGCGGCGCTTCGCCTCCTTGATGGCCGCCACCGCGCGGTCGTATGTCCCGGCCTGGCTGACGGATTTGTCATGCACCTCGCGGTCGCCGTCCAGATGCACATCCCATGAGAAGTCAGGATGCGGCTTGTATTGGTCCATCTTCTTCTCAAGCAACAGCGCATTGGTGCAGAGATAGATGAACTTCTTCCGCGCCAGCAGGCCCTCGACGATCTCCGGCATCTCCTTGTGCAGCAACGGCTCGCCGCCAGCGATGGAGACCACGGGAGCGCCGCACTCATCCGCGGCTCCAAGGGCATCCGCAACCGAGAGCCGCTGGTTGAGGATTGCCGCGGGATAGTCGATCTTACCACACCCAGAGCATGCAAGGTTGCAGCGGAACAACGGCTCAAGCATCAGCACGAGCGGATAGCGTTTGCGGCCGAGCACATGCTGCTTAACCACGTAGGCGCCGACACGTGCCACCTGCTTTAAAGGAACAGACATCTATTGACCCCCTCGGCCTAACTCAATTCGGCCGGAAACTTGAACTTCACGTCTTCAGCGACGCCCGCCAGCGTGGAGACATCCACCTGCCGAAAGCGCCGCAGCCCATCCAAAACGCCTTGGACCAGCATTTCGGGCGCACTCGCACCCGCGGTCAGGCCGACCGTCTCTACGCCGGCGAACCAATGGCGCTCCAATGCCGATGCGTCATCGATCAGATAGCTTGGCTTGCCCAGCTCCTGGCCGATTTCACGCAGGCGGTTGGAATTGGAACTATTTTTCGATCCCACGACCAGGATAAGATCCACCTGCTTAGCCAGGTCGTGCACGGCCTGCTGCCGATTTTGCGTGGCATAGCAGATGTCGCGCACGTCCGGACCCACGATGGATGGGAACCGGCCCTGCAATGCGGAGATGATGCCCCGCGTGTCATCGACGGACAGCGTCGTCTGTGTGATGTAGGCCAGCCGATCCGGTGAGCCGACCTCAAGCGTTGCCGCGTCTGACACCGTCTGCACCAGATGCACCTTGCCGGGGATCTGGCCGATGGTGCCTTCGACCTCGGCGTGTCCGGCATGCCCCACCAGGACGATCTCGCGACCCTGTGCTGCGTAGCGCCGGCCCTCGGCGTGCACCTTGGCGACCAGCGGGCAGGTCGCGTCGAATACCGGTAAATTGCGCTCGGCCGCCAACTCCTCGACCCGCTTGGCGACTCCGTGCGCGCTGAAAACGGTCATCGAGCCCGGCGGGATTTCATCCAGCTCGTCCACGAACACGGCGCCGCGGGTGCGCAGATCCTCGACGACATGCCGGTTGTGCACAATCTCGTGTCGGACGTAGATCGGAGGTCCGAACTTGGCGAGCGCCCGCTCCACGATCTCGATAGCCCGCTCCACTCCGGCGCAAAAGCCTCTGGGTTGGGCCAAGACGACACGCATCATCCAGTTTGTCTCCAACGGCCCGACATGGCCCTGCCGACCATATCGCACTCACCTGGGATAATCGGACGACGCAAACCAGCGATGTGTCAGTTATGGCTCATGACTGTGGCGTCGCTGCAACAGACTGGGGAGATGAACTCGGCAGACTGGCATGCCCAAGCCAATTTCGATAATGTCGGGCGGTGTTACACGGACAAGACAATGTGCGTCGTCGTATGTTGCCTATCGGGAAAGGACGTGTTTGGTGCCGGCCGCTATGAGCCTTTCCAGCTTGCAACCGTGGCGGAAGTGCCGCATGCCACCGGCAAACCGGCACCGTACCCATGGCATTTCCGAAACTATCTATAAATTAACTACTTTCGACCTTTAGCTTAATGTCCTCATCCGAAAAACCATCTAGCCGCGTGGCGCGCCATGCGGGGGGAGTTGAGTGACCCAATGAACGCGAGCATCCCGCTCCCATCCCGTCCCGCAACCCCGACGCTTGACCGCGTCCGCGTGCCGTCTGACCTGCGCAACTTCTCGTCTGAGCAACTCCGCCAGGTTGCCGACGAATTGCGGGCCGAGACCATCGATGTCGTCAGCACAACGGGTGGACACCTAGGCGCGTCGTTAGGCGTGGTTGAGCTGACAGTCGCACTGCATGCCGTTTTCGACACACCGCGCGACCGCTTGTTGTGGGACGTCGGGCATCAGGCCTATCCGCACAAGATCCTGACCGGCCGCCGCGACCGCATACGCACACTGCGGCAGCCCGGCGGCTTATCGGGCTTCACGCGCCGCAGCGAGAGCGAATACGATCCGTTCGGCGCCGCCCATAGCAGCACCAGCATCTCGGCCGGTCTTGGCATGGCTGTTGCGCATGACCTGCATGGCGAGGACGACCGTCACGTCGTCGCGGTGATCGGCGACGGCGCGATGAGCGCGGGCATGGCCTATGAAGCCATGAACAATGCCGGCGCCCGAAGGTCGCGGCTGCTGGTTATTTTGAACGACAACGACATGTCGATCGCGCCGCCGGTCGGCGCCATGAGCGCCTATCTGTCGCGCCTGATGAGCAGCCGCTCGTTCCTGAACTTGCGGGACCTCGCGTCGCGCATGGCGAACCGCTTTCCTCGCGGCATTCAGCGCACGGCTCGGCGCGCCGAGGAGTATGCCCGCGGCATCTTGACCGGCGGCACCCTATTCGAGGAGCTGGGCTTCTACTACGTCGGGCCGATCGATGGGCACAATCTCGATCATCTGCTGCCAGTGCTGCGCAACGTGCGCGAGGCGGAGGAGAGCGGTCCGATCCTGCTGCACGTTATCACTAAAAAAGGTCACGGCTACGCTCCGGCCGAGGCGAGCCCGGATAAATATCACGGCGTCAGCAAGTTCAACGTCATTACCGGCGAGCAGGCCAAGGCACCGCCGGGTCCGCCGCAATATACCCGGGTATTCGCGGACGCGCTGATCGCCGAGGCCGCGGTGGACGACCGCATCGTCGCCGTCACCGCCGCCATGCCGACCGGCACCGGCCTCGACCGCTTTGCCAAGCGTTTTCCGGACCGCTGCTTCGACGTGGGGATCGCCGAGCAGCACGCCGTCACTTTTGCCGCCGGCATGGCGACCGAGGGGCTGCGGCCGTTCTGTGCCATCTACAGCACCTTCCTACAGCGCGCGTATGATCAGGTCGTGCACGACGTCGCCATCCAGCGCCTCCCGGTGCGGTTCGGCATCGACCGCGCGGGGCTGGTTGGTGCCGACGGCGCGACGCACGCGGGCAGCTTCGACCTCGCCTATCTCGGCTGCCTGCCCGGCATCGTGCTGATGGCGCCGTCGGACGAGCTTGAGCTGATGCACATGGTCGCGACGTCGGCCGGCATCGACGATGGACCGAGCGCCGTGCGCTATCCCCGCGGCGGGGGCACCGGGCTCGAATTGCCGGAGCGCGGCACAGCTCTCCCGATCGGCCGCGGCCGCATCCTGCGCGAGGGATCGGCCGTAGCCATCCTGAGCCTAGGCACCCGGCTTGCCGACAGCCTGCGTGCCGCGGACGAGCTGGGCGCGCGCGGCCTATCCACCACCGTCGCGGACGCGCGGTTCGCAAAGCCCTTCGACGTCGCCATGGTCGAGCAACTCGTCAGGCACCACGAGGTGCTGATCATAATCGAAGAGGGCTCAATCGGCGGGTTTGGCGCCGCGATCCTGCAGCATCTCGCCGGGCGCGGCCTGCTGGATCACGGCGTCCGGGTGCGGTCTATGACTTTGCCCGACCGGTTCATCGACCATAACACGCCAGCCGCGCAGATGATCGAGGCCGGGCTGGGGGCCAAGGACATCGTCGCGACTGTCATGGAGGCATTGGGTAAGGACGCTGCCGAGACGACGCCGCTTATGGTGCCTGCCCGATGAAGCTGGCGCGGCGTGCGCTGCTTGCTGGCCTGCTGCCCGGCCTGTTTTTGCCAGGCGCGGCGGGTTTGGCATTCGCGGCCGACCCCGAGGCTGCGGCCCCAATCGCCGCGTTGAACCGCGGCCTGATTGCCGGCATGCGCGCAGGCAAGGCTACGCCGTTTGCCAAGCGCTTCGCCACCTTGGCACCGCTGGTTGAAGGAGCGTTCGATATTCCGAGCATCCTGCAGGCCTCGGTTGGGCCGCGCTGGGCGGCGTTGCCGCCGGCACAGCAAACGCAACTCCTCGACGTGTTCCGCCGCTTCACCATCGCGAGCTACGTCGCCAACTTCGACAGCTTCGAAGGTGAAAAGCTGGAAGTTCTGCCAGAGAGCCGCAATGTCGGCGCCGACCAGATTGTAGCGAGCCAGATTGTGCCCTCTAGCGGCGCGCCGACACGGATCGACTACGTGATGCGTCGCACCCCAGCTGGATGGCGCGCCGTGGACGTGCTGCTCAACGGGTCCATCAGCCGGGTTGCGGTGCAGCGCTCGGATTTCCGGTCATTGCTGAGTTCTGGCGATGCTGGGCCGTTGATCCAGAGCCTGCAACACAAGATCACCGACCTCTCCGGCGGCGCGCAGGTCTAATTAGGACAGATTGTTTGATCGATGTTTTGACGATGGGAGCGGCAGGGCTGACAGCCTTGGGCATGCTGCAGTCCGGTGCTGGCTGGCTCGCGGTGAACCGGTTCACCCGGCGCGCCGCCTTAGTTCCTGGCCAACAGCCGCCAGTGACCGTGTTAAAGCCGTTACACGGCGACGAGCCGTTGCTGGAAGACGCCCTGGCGAGTTTCTGCGTCCAGGACTATCCCGAATTCCAGATCGTGTTCGGCCTGCAGGACCCAGCCGACCCAGCGCTGAAGGTATTGGCCCGACTTCGGCTTCGCTTCCCTGAGCTCGACATGGCGGTGGTGGTGGACCCGACGCCGCACGGCTTGAACCGAAAGGTCGCAAATCTCATCAACATGGCGCCGCAGATCCGCCATGGCGTGCTGGTGATCGCCGATAGCGACATCCATGCCGCCCCTGATTACCTGAGCCAGCTGGTCGCGAGCCTGATGCGGCCGGGCGTCGGCCTGGTGACCACGCTTTATGCCGGGCTGGCCTCTGGGACGACGCTCACCGGCCGGCTTGGCGCGGAGCAGATCAACCATGCCTTCCTGCCTGGTGCGCTGATGGCGCGTGGATTAGGCCGCCAGGACTGCCTTGGCGCCACGATGGCGCTGACGCGGGACACGCTCAACAGCGTTGGCGGCCTGCACGCGCTTTCAGACCACTTGGCGGACGACGCGGTGCTGGGCCGGCTGGTGAAGGCGCGGGGCCTATCGATTGCGCTGGCAGCCACCGTTCCGGCAACCACGGTGGCAGAGGTTTGCCTGTCCGAGCTGTTCGAGCATGAATTGCGCTGGGCGCGCACAATCCAGAGCCTCGAAGCCGTCGGGTTCGCGATGTCGTGCGTGCAATACCCGCTGTTCTGGGCTGCATTGGCAGTAGGTCTGTCTGGCGGTGCAAGCTGGGCCTGGCTCAGTTTCGCCCTTGCCTGGATGGTGCGCGGCGCCATTGGGTTCGGGATTGACCGCGCCTTGGGCCTGGCGCCGAGCGCCGGCCTCTGGAGTTTGCCATTGCGCGACCTCATGTCGATCGCGGTGATGCTGGCGAGCTACCGGTCCGACCGGGTTGCCTGGCGTGGGCAGATCCTCCGCGCAACACGACCGAGCCTCGCGCCGGCGAGCGATACATCCGGCGCGAGCTGGACCCGGTAAGGAACCGATTGGCATGATGAAGACCCTGTTTCTGCAGCCACCCTCATTCGGCGGGTTCGATGGCGGCGCCGGATCGCGGTATCAGGCGAAGCGCGAGATCAAGTCGTTCTGGTATCCGACGTGGCTCGCGCAGCCGGCGGCGCTGGTGCCGGGCAGCAAGCTGATCGACGCGCCGCCCGCCGACATCGGCCTGGAGCCGGTGCTGCAGGCGGCACGCGAGCATGAGCTGTGCGTGATCCACACCAGCACGCCCTCATTCGCGTCCGACGTGAAGGTGGCGCAGGCGATGAAGGACGCGAACCCGGCGCTGAAGATCGGCTTCGTCGGCGCTAAGGTCGCGGTGCAACCGGCCGAGAGCCTGCAGCAGGGCGTGCCGATCGACTTCGTGGCGCGCAACGAATTTGATTTCACCTGCCTTGAGGTCGCCGGGGGCCGGGATTTCGCCGCCATCGACGGCATCTCCTACCGCGACGGCAATGGCCGGCTGGTCCACAATAAGGATCGCGCCATCCTGCAGGACATGGATCAGCTGCCTTTCGTATCGGACGTCTATAAGCGCGATCTGCACATCGAGGACTACTTCATTGGCTACCTGATGCACCCGTACGTGTCGATCTACACGGGCCGGGGCTGCAAGAGCCGCTGCACGTTCTGCCTATGGCCGCAGACGGTTGGCGGGCATACCTACCGGGTGCGCAGCCCGGGCCACGTGGCGGAAGAAGTGCGCTCAATCCAGAAGAACTTCCCGCAGGTCCGGGAAATTTTCTTCGACGACGACACCTTCACCGACAACCTGCCCCGCGCCGAGGCGATCGCGCGGGAGCTCGGCAAACTCGGCGTCACCTGGTCCTGCAATGCCAAGGCCAACGTCCCACGGGCGACGCTCAAGGTGCTGAAGGAGAACGGCCTACGGCTGTTGCTGGTGGGCTACGAGAGCGGCAACCAGCAGATCCTGCACAATATCAAAAAGGGCATGCGGATCGAGACGGCCCGGCAGTTCACCAAGGATTGCCATGAGCTTGGGGTCAAGATCCACGGCACTTTCATCCTCGGCCTACCCGGCGAGACCAAGGAGACCATCCAGGAGACTATCCGCTTCGCCACCGAGATCAATCCGCATACGCTGCAGGTCAGTTTGGCAGCGCCCTATCCCGGGACCTTCCTGTATGACCAGGCGGTCGAGAATGGCTGGCTCGACGCTGAGCACGCTGAACTGATCGATGAGCGCGGCGTGCAGATCGCGCCGCTGCACTATCCGCATCTGTCGCATACCGAGATCTTCGGCAGCGTCGAGGAGTTCTATAAGCGGTTTTACTTCCGCGCGCCGAAGATCGCCTCGATCGTCGGCGAAATGGTGCGTAGCCCGCAGATGATGAAGCGGCGCTTGCGCGAGGGCGTGGAATTCTTCCAGTTCCTGCGAGAGCGCAACAAGGCGGCGTGACGCCAAAGCGGGTCATTCTTTCGGCCGATGATTTCGGCCTGTCGGAAGGGGTGAACGAAGCGGTCGAGCAGGCTTTTCGAAGTGGCCTGCTGACCACCGCGAGCCTGATGGTCGCCGGTCCCGCTGCCGCCGACGCGGTCCGTCGCGCACGGCAATTACCGGGGCTGCGTGTTGGCCTGCATCTCGTGGTGATCGAGGGTCCAGCCGTTCGCGCAACACCCGGGTTGACGGACGTAGATGGCCAGTTTCCTGCCGGCCAGCTTCGCCTGGGCATCGACTACTTTTTCCGGCTCGACGTTCGCCGGCGTTTGGCAGCCGAAATCCGGGCGCAGTTCCAAGCGTTCGCAGACACGGGGTTACGCCTCGACCATGCCAACGCGCATAAGCACATGCACCTGCATCCCACAGTCGGGCGGCTGATGCTGGCGATTGGAGAAAAGTTTGGCTTGCCGGCCATCCGCGTCCCCGCCGAGCCACCCGCGACGATGCTGGCTTGCGGTGCGGCGCAAAGCTTTGCCGAGCGACTGCTTTATGCCGAAACGCGCGTGCTGCGCGCTCAGGCGCGACGCGCTGGGATTAAGACCAACGATCATGCGTTCGGCATCGCTTGGAGCGGGCACATGACGGCGGCTCGCGTCATTGGTCTGGCCGCCCACTTGCCATCAGGCTTGAGCGAAATCTACTTCCACCCAGCCAGCAGGCGCGATGCGCTGCTCACTCGGCTGATGCCGGATTATGAGCACGAGGCAGAGCTTGCAACCCTGCTCAACCCTGCCGTGCGTGCGGCGCTCGACAGCGCTGGTGCGGTCCAGACGACCTACGACGCGGTGTGAAACTGGGACTGGGCGGTCTGACCCGGTATGCTGTGCGCCGCCGACTGCGAGCGCACCGCCACCCAGCCCAACAGCAGCGCCACGATGATCATGCCAGTCCGAATAAACGCCATAGCCCAAGACTCCGTCTCCGATAACAAAATAACCCGGAGATTGCGGCGCTAATTAGCGCCGTTGTGACGATATTGTGGCGAGTAGCGCCGGGACAAATACCAAACTCGCGATCAGCGTACAGCAAAGGCTAACCAGCAGCAGCACTCCCATGCTGGCCGTGCCGGGATGTCCAGACAACGCCAACGAGCCGAACGCCGTGGCGGTGGTGAGAGCCGAAAACACAACTGCACGCGCTGTCGGTGAGGCCAGATGCGAACGCACTCCCGCACGCCAGTTCATTACGAAGTAAATATTAAAAGAGACCCCGACGCCCAGCAGCAGCGGCAGGGCGATGATGTTGGCGAAGTTGAGCGGCAGCGGCAGCCAGGCCGCGGCAATGACCGTCATCAGCGAGGACAGCAGCAGCGGCGCCAGCACGAGCATCACGTCGAGCACCCTCCGCAGCGCCACGAACAGGATGACCGTGATGGCCAGCACGGCGCCGAGGGCCGCGCGCTCGAACGCCGAGATGATGGTTTGCGCCGTGGCGAGGATGGTGGGCGCCGGGCCGCCGGCGTCGGGCACAACGGCGCTGACCTGGTCCACGAACGCGTGCAGCCCCTCGGCGTTGGCGGCGTCCGGCTTGGCGGCGATCTGCACCCGCACCCGGCCGTCCGGCAGCAGCCAGTCACGGGCGATCTCCGGCGGAATGCTCGCCAGCGTGACCGGCCCGGCCCGCAAGGCGAGGCGCAGCCGATCAATCTGCTGTGGCAGGAAGCGGGTCAGCGCCGCATTGGCTGCCAGCAGCGTCTCGTCGGTCGCCGCCTCCAGCGTCGCCATGTCGGCCGCAACCGCCGCCAGAGGGTGACCCTCCGGCAGCCGCGGCACTGCGCGCGTCAGTTGCGCGAGTGCCGTGCGTGTCGCGAGCCGCAGGTCCGCGACGGTGACCGCCGCCGCCGGTGATCGCGGCGCCAGGGTGGGCGCCAGCAGGCTGGCCGCGTCGGCGATCAAGGCAAGCTTCTCCGGCTGATCCTGCGGCACGAAGCTCTGCAGGCTGACGACTTGAGCCACAAGCGAGAGTGGCTGCACCTTGGCGATAATGGCCGCCGCCGCCGCGGCGTTCGGGGCCAAGACATCGACGGTGTATGGGTTGGTCACCGGGTTGGCGGCCAAATCCGCCAGAGTGCGCATGGCCTCCGTCGAGGTGTTCTTCAGGTGCAGCGGGTCGCTGTCGAACGACAGCCGCGGCACGGAGGCGAAGCCGAACCCAGCGACAATGCCGCTGATTGCGAGGATGATCCAGCGGCGGCGCGCCACCAGACGGTCCAGCGGCACCGCCCAGGCAAACCCGGTCTCCCGCGCGGCAGTACGCGGGCGGAATAGCATCAGCAACGCCGGGAGAAAAACCACGGTGCAGGCGAACGCGATCAGCATGCCGGCGCCGGCGATCAGGCCGAGCTCGGCCACACCGCGAAAATCGGTTGGTACGAAGGCGAGAAAGCCCGCCGCCGTCGCCGCGGCCGCCACCAGGATCTGCGCCCCGGCCCGCCGCCCAGTCGCCGCCAGCGCGGCACGCAAGTCATGGGTTTCGACCTGCGCCTCCCGCAGCCGCACGCTGAACTGGATGGCAAAATCGACGGCGATGCCGACAAACAGGATGGCGAAGGCGACGGAGATCAGGTTCAGCGGATTGACGGTCAGCACCGCAAAAGCCGTGGTCAGCAGCAGGCCGAGCGCCAGGGTCAGCAGGATCGGCGCCACCAGGCGCAAGCTTCGCACCGCGAACACCAGCCAGACGATCACCAGCAGCGTGCTGCCCACCAGCCCGGCGGCGGCGCCGGTGGCAGCCGAGGCGAACTCCTCATCCGCTAGCGCCACGGCGCCGGTCACCCGGACATGCGCCTCGCCAGCGCGCACGAACTCCTGCTGAGCAGCGGCGTCGCGGAGTGCCTGGGTTGCGGCGGCGCCGGGCTGCAGGGCGCCGAAGTCGAGACGCGGCTGCGCCAGCACGAAGCGGTAGGGCCCGCCGAGCTCCGACACCGGCCCGGACAGCAGGCGCTGCCAGGACAGCGGCGCCGGCTGGCCGTGCAATACGGCGTCAAGGGTGGCGTGGAAACCTTGCAGCGCGGTGTCGAACGGCCGCAGGTTGGCGCCCTTTTCCACGCCGACTGCGACCAGCGACAAGGCAGAAAACAAGCCACGCGCGCTGGGGTCGGCGACGAGCTGACCCAGGAACGGCTGCGCGTCGATCGTCTGGTCCAGCAGTGCCGACAGCGCCGGCGTCGTGACGAACAGCAGCCCGTTCTGGTCGAAGTACGGCGAGGCGTCGGGCCGGCGGGCGAAGTGGAATTGTGCCGTGTCCTGCGCCAGCGCTGCGGCGACGCCGGCGGCGGTGGCCTCGGCGGCCTCGGGCGTCGTCGCGTCTATCACCGCGACCAGCAAGTCCTCGTGCTGCGGAAACAGCCGGCGCAGCTCGGCCTCGCGCTGCTTCCAGGGCAGGCTGGCGCTGAACAGCGTGCCGAGGTCGGTCGTGACACCCAGCCGGGTGGCGAGGCCCAGGGCCAGCACAGCGAGCACGGCGCCGGCCACCAGCACGATCATCGCCCGGCGGGCGCTCAGCGAGACAAGGGATGCAAGAAATGATCGTTTAGCCATGGCGCGAGGCTAAAGCGGATGCAGGCCGGGGCCGCAAGGCCGCTGGGCGATTGACCGCACGCTCCGTCACCGGGAAGCCACGGACCCTGGGGTTTCTTGACACGTTCCGGAGTGCACCATACCAGTGGGGTATGAACGAACGCCTGCGGTGCAAGGCCCGGATACGGGCGCGCGGGCGGCGCTGGGGGAACACGGCCATGCGTCGTCTCGCGATCATGCTGCTGACGGCCGGTGCCCTGGCCACCAGTGCCGGTGCCCCTTGGGCACAGGTCAAGATCGGCGTGACCATCTCCACCACTGGGCCAGCGGCGAGCCTCGGCGTGCCGCAGCGCAACTCGATCGCGTTGATGCCGAAGGAGATCGGCGGCCAGACGGTTGAATACCTCGTGCTGGACGATGCGGGCGACAGCACCAAAGCCGTCGCCAATGCGCGCAAGCTGATCGACGAGGACAACGTGGACGCGCTGGTCGGATCCAGCACCACGCCGGCCTCGTTGGCGATGATCGACGTCGCGGCCGAGAAGCAGGTGCCGATGATCTCGCTCGCTGCCTCGGCGCGGCTGATCGGGCCGATGGACGCGCAGCGCCGGTGGGTGTTCAAAACGCCGCAGAACGACAGCCTGATGGCCGATGCGATCGCCGTGCATATGGCCGGCGCCGGGGTGAAGACCGTGGGCTTTATCGGCTTCAACGACGCCTATGGCGACGGCTGGCTGAATGAGGCGACGCGCGCCTTTGCGGCCCATGACATCAAGCTGGTGGCGACGGAGCGGTTCGCCCGCGCTGACACCAGCGTGACCGGCCAAGTGCTGAAGCTGGTGGCCGCCAAGCCCGACGCGGTGCTGATCGCCGGGGCCGGCACGCCCGCCGCCTTGCCGCAGAAGGCGTTGCACGAGCGCGGCTATGCCGGGAAGTACTACCAGACGCACGGCATCGCCAATGCCGACTTCCTGCGCGTGGGTGGGCGCGACGTAGAGGGTACCGTGCTGCCGGTCGGCCCGGTCCTGGTCGCGGCGCAACTGCCGGACAGCAGCCCGATCAAGGCGGTGGCGCTGGACTATGTGCGACGGTATGAGGCCGCGAACGGCGTCGGCAGCGTCGCCACTTTCGGCGCCCACGCGATGGATGCCGGGATCATCCTGCAGGCCGCCATCCCCATCGCGCTGAAATCCGCCAAGCCCGGCACGTCCGCGTTCCGTGCCGCCCTGCGCGACGCGATCGAGAGCGACAAGGAACTGGTGCTGACCCACGGCGTCTCGTCGATGACGCCGCAGGACCATAACGGCTTTGATCAGCGCGCCCGGGTTATGGTGGCGATCGAGGGCGGCGCCTGGAAGCTGCTGCCCTGATCCACGCCCGCTAGCGGTCCGGCCCGCACGGCGCATGGACGCGGATATCGCGCTGATCTTGCTGCAGGATGGCGTCGTGAACGGCGCGATCTACGCGCTTCTCGCCCTGTCGCTGGTGCTGGTGTTCGCGGTCACCCGCGTCATCCTGATCCCGCAGGGCGAGATCGTTGCCTATGGCGCGCTGACCTACGCGGCTTTGGATGAGGGCCGCCTGCCCGGCAGCGTCTGGCTGCTCGGCGCATTGGGCACGGGCGCGTTCCTGGCCGGACTGTTCGCCGACCGGCGGGTGCTGTCGCGGAGCGCCGTGCTGCGCCTAGCATTGGAGACCCTCGCAGTGCCGATCGCTGTCACCGCACTGGCCTGGTTCCTCGCCCCGCGCAAGCCCGGCGTCGCGACCGAAGCTTTGCTGACGCTGGCCATCGTCACGCCGATGGCCCCCTATCTATACCGCCTCGCCTTCCAGCCGCTGGCCGAGGCCTCGGTGCTCACCTTGCTGATCGCCAGCATCGGCGTGCATCTGGCGCTGCTCGGCCTGGGCCTCGTGTTCTTCGGGCCGGAAGGCTACCGCGCCCAGGGCTTCTCCGACGCGCGCTATGCGTTAGGTAACATCGTGATCCCTGGCCAGGCGATATGGATCGTCGGCACCACGCTCGCGCTGATCGCGGCGCTCTATCTGTTTTTCGAATACAGCCTTGCCGGCAAGGCGCTGCGGGCCACGGCGGTGAACCGGCTGGGCGCGCGGCTGGTGGGGATCGGCACGGCGCTGTCGGGCCGCATCGCCTTCCTGCTAGCGGGGCTGATCGGCACGCTGTCCGGCATCCTGATCGCGCCATTGACCACCGTCTATTACGACAGCGGCTTCCTGATCGGATTGAAGGGCTTCGTCGCCGCCATTATCGGCGGGCTGGTCAGCTACCCCATCGCGGCGCTCGCGGCCATCCTGGTCGGCTGCGTCGAGAGCCTGTCGTCGTTCTACGCCAGCGCCTTCAAGGAGGTGATCGTCTTCACCGTCATCATCCCGGTCCTGCTCTGGCGCAGCCTGCGCGGCGAAGCCGGGGACGAGGAATGATCCGGCTGTTCCCGGCCCTGCTGTTCGTGGCCTGGCTCGGCGTGCCGTTCGTGCCGGGGGTGCCGAACTTCTGGATCACGCTCGCGAACTACGCCGGTATCGCCAGCATCGTCGCCCTGGGGCTCGTGGTGCTGACGGGCTATGGCGGCATGACGTCGTTTGGTCAGGCGACGTTCATGGGCTGCGGCGCCTACATCTCGGCGCTGCTCACGGCCGGGGCCGGTTGGTCGCCCTGGCTCGCGCTGCCGGCGGCCCTGCTGGGCAGCGGAATCGCGGCGCTGGCGCTCGGCGCGGTCACGCTGCGGCTGTCCGGGCACTATCTGGCGCTCGGCACCATCGCCTGGGCGGTCAGCCTTTACTATTTGGCCGGCAACCTCGACGTGCTCGGCCGCAATGACGGCCTGTCGGGCATTCCGCCACTACGGCTCGGCAGCCTGGCGCTGACCGACGCGCGCGGGTATTTCGTCGTCGTCTGGATCGCAGCCGCGCTGGCTCTGCTGCTGACGCTCAACCTGCTCGATAGCCGGGTGGGCCGCGCGATCCGGGCATTGCGTGGTGGCGCGGCGGCGGCGGCGAGTTTCGGCGTGGACCTGCCGCGGACGCGCATCCTGGCCTTCACCTACGCCGCCGTGCTTGCCGGGCTGGCCGGGTGGCTGTATGCGCATATGCAGCGCAGCGTGAACCCGACGCCATTCGGGCTCAATGCCAGCATCCAATACCTGCTGATGGCCGTGGTCGGCGGCGTGGGCTCGGTCTGGGGTGCGTTGCTCGGTGCCGGCCTCGTGACGGTGGTGAACGACCAGCTGCAGAGCCTGCTGCCGCGGCTATTGGGCCAGCAGGGCAATTACGAGACGATCGTGTTTGGGGCGTTGCTGGTGCTGGTGCTGCAGACGGCGCCGGATGGGTTGTGGCCGCGTCTGCGCCGGCTGTTTGGCGCCGCCGCATCGCGTCGCCGCGTGCTTCCGAATTCCGCGACCCTCGCTGTCCGCACGCTGCCGTCAGCCGGCGCGCCGGTGCTATCGGCCACCGGTCTCCGTAAGGCGTTTGGCGGCGTGGTCGCGGTGAACGGCATGGGGCTGCATTTGGATGCCGGGGAGATCGTCGGCCTGATCGGTCCGAACGGCGCGGGCAAAAGCACCATTTTCAACCTGCTGACCGGGGTGGCGCGGCCCAGCGCCGGGCAAGTGCGCTTTCTGGGCCGCGATATCGCTGGCCTCGGCCCGCCCGGCGTCGCACGGCTCGGCGTCGCCCGCAGCTTTCAGCATGTGAAGCTCGTGCCCGGCATGTCCGTGCTGGAGAACGTGGCGCTCGGCGCCCATTTGCGCGGCACGGCCGGCGCTGTATCAGCATTGCTGCGCCTGGACCGGACAGAGGAGGCGCGGCTGCTTGCCGAGGCGCAGCGGCAGATCCTTCGCGCGGGTCTTGGCGACCACGCCCACAAGCGGGCCGACAGCCTGGCGCTGGGTCAACAACGCGTGGTGGAGATCGCTCGCGCTTTATGCCTCGATCCGATCCTCTTGTTGCTCGATGAGCCAGCGGCCGGGCTGCGCCACGCCGAGAAGGCCGAGCTCGCCGCCCTGTTGCGCCGGCTACGCGACGACGGCGTGACGGTGCTGCTGGTCGAGCATGACATGGATTTCGTCATGCGGCTGACGGACCGGCTCGTGGTCATGGAGTTCGGCGCCAAGCTCGCCGAGGGCAGCGCCGCCGACATCCGCCGCAACCCAGCGGTCATCGAGGCCTATCTGGGCTCGGTCGCATGACCGTGCTCACGGTCGAAAACCTGCATGTGAGCTATGGCGGCATCGGCGCCGTGCATGGGGTGTCGCTGACCGTGGAACCCGGCCAGATCGTGACGGTGATCGGCCCCAATGGCGCCGGCAAGACGACGCTGCTGAATGCCGTGATGGGCGTGCATCCTGGCCGCGGCGGGGTGCGATTCCAGGGCGCGGACGTGTCCCGGCTCGCGATCGAGGGCCGGGTGCGCGCCGGCATGTGCCTGGTCCCTGAAAAACGCGAGCTGTTTTCGACGCTGTCGGTCGAGGATAATCTGCGCCTGGGCGGCTTCCGGCATCGCCGCGCCGGCATCGCCGTGGCGCGTCGGTCGGCGGATGAGGTGTACGCGCTGTTCCCCCGTCTGCTGGAGCGACGCCGCCAGCACGCCGGCACGCTTAGCGGCGGCGAGCGGCAGATGCTTGCCATGGGCCGTGCGCTGATGGCCAAGCCCGACCTGCTGATGCTCGACGAGCCGAGCCTGGGCCTGGCACCGCTCATTGTGCGCGAGATCTTCCGCATCATCGCGGGCCTGCGCGCCAGCGGCTGCGCCATCCTGCTGGTGGAGCAGAACGCCCGCGCCGCCCTGCAGATCGCCGACCATGGTTACGTTCTGGAAACTGGTCATGTGGTGCTGGAGGGAGCCAGCGCTGTTCTTGCCGAAGATGCCCGGGTCATCGAGACCTATCTGGGAATCGGACCCGGCTGAAGCGAAATCGCCTATCGTTGCCGCACGTTGTTGGGCAACATCAAATCCTCAGACAGAACAGGGTTATCCTTCATGCGCATACTCCTCCTTTCCCTGACTATGCTTGGAGCCA
This sequence comes from uncultured Alphaproteobacteria bacterium, assembly GCA_963850595.1. GTDB lineage: Bacteria > Pseudomonadota > Alphaproteobacteria > Acetobacterales > Acetobacteraceae > CAHJXG01. Next base: position 2,360,212 of record CAWKLS010000002.1, read on the forward strand.
TTGCCGTCGTACCGGCGCGTGCCGCCCCAACGTTCCAGCCTGCGCTGGCGGCGATCACCGTCGTCGACCAGGCGGCCGTTGTGCAGACCGTGCAGTATGGCTACGGCAGCCGCGAGTATCGTCGTCGCCTGGAGTTCCGACGCCGTGAGCAGCTCCGGCGCGAGCGGTTGCGCCGCCAGGCCGCCCGGCATGGCTATTACCGCTGATAGTGAATCGGTCGCTATAGGTTGCGGCGACCTTGATCCCGATCAGTTGGACGGCGGGTAGCCCCGGGCCAGGCGCATCTGCCGTAGCCAGGCCATTGAGAGCCGCAGTGGTCCCACGGGCCGGTAGCCCCGCGCCCGCATCGCGCCGCCGACGGCGAACAGGGCGCGGTGGTTGGCGAATACCCGGGCGAAGGCCGACCAAAGGTCGAGCGTCGGGTCCCAGGCACCGATCGCCTCGGCGCCAGCGCCATTGACCTCGATGATGGTGAACCGCCCGGCCCGAAGCTCCTCCATCGAGGCGAACCGGACGTCGAACCGCCCAGCGTGAAAATTGCCCATGCCGCGGGCGATCATGTGCACCCGCGCCAGCAGCGCAGGGGTGGACAGCCCAGGCGCATCCTCATAGCGCGCGCCGACTCGCAGGCTGTGGACCGTGGTGAGCGGCACGACCTCCTCAGGCGCCGGAACCCGGTCGGTCCCGGGGACGGCGGTGCCGCGCGGCCACCTTGGGTCGGCTCCGGCCAGCTGACCCAGCGTGTGCCGCCCATCGCCGAGCACGGCAGGGGCGTGACGCAACGTGACGTCCAGCGTGGCGCTCTGCTGGCCGGGCCAGCGGCGATAGAGCAACCCGGCCTCATGCGGGCCCAGAACCAGCGGCTGCAGCAGGATCATGGCGCCGGCCGGCATGGCGGACTGATAGGCGTGCAGGGCCGCCTCATCGTCGATGCGCTGGACGCCGTAGCCGCACCAGCCGACGTCGGGTTTGGCGACCAGTGGAAAATCGATCACAGCGTCTCGGCGAACGGCCGCGATGTCGTCACCGGGCCTGACGGCGTTGGTGGGCGCGACCCAGGCGGCGTGCTCGGGCCGGATCAGGCGCAGGCATGCGAGCTTGCCTTCGCCAGCGAGCCCGCCGGTGAGGATGTCAGGATTGGCGGCGCTCGGCAGGGTCAGGCTGCGATGTCGGGCAGCCAGCAGGAACCAATGGACGACGAGCGGGATGCAGAGCAGCCATTTCGGCAGGCTCTCGAACGAGGTACGGCGCGGGGTGGGCATACGGGATTGAACGTTTTGTGCGCTGGAGGGTTCAGAGCAGCTCCTCAACCAACTTCGCCCTAATCTCACGGCCCCGTTCAACAAGGCCGCGACGGCGCCAGGCTGCGAGGTCGATCGTCTTCGAGGCCGCGACATCGGCGCGGAACACGGCCTCCATCTGGCTGCCGAACTCGGTGCCCAGGATGATCGCGTCGATCTCGTTGTTCCAGACCGTGCTGCGCCAATCGAGGTTTGAGGAGCCGACCGCCGACCAGGCCCCGTCAATCACTGCGGTCTTGGCGTGCAGGATGCGCCCCTGCAGCTCATGCAGCTTCACTCTGTCTTCCAGCAGGTCGCCATACTTCGCCCGCCCTGCCGCCACCGCGGCGTCGCTGGTGCTCCGGCCCGGCACGATCACCTGCACATCCACGCCCCGCTTTGCCGCCGCCCGCAACGCCCGCATGATATCAGGCGTCGGCACAAAGAACCCGGTCGTCAGGTGCACCGATTTTTGCGACAGCGTGATCGCCGCGAGCAGCGTACGGTAGATCAGCGGCTGCCCGTTATCCGGCGCGCCATCAATCGCCTGCACCCGCGTGCCGCCGGGTATGGCGCGCGGCGCGTGCGGCGGATCGGCGAGAGCCGGGCCTTTTTGCTGACGCCAGGTCTCCATGAAATATTGCTCGAATTGTGCGACGACCGGCCCCTCGATCCTGACGTCGGTGTCTCGCCAGGCCTCGTCATACGGATCAGCGCTGTGCTGCGCCGGCGTGTTCTGTCCCGGCATATTTTGATAAGCCCGGCTGATATTCACGCCGCCGGTGATGGCGATCCGGCCGTCCACGCATAGCAGCTTGCGATGGTCGCGCGCGTTGACATCGATCGGCACCCGGGCATTGGGCGCCAGCGGGTTGTATTCCAGCACCCGCACCCCGCCCCGGCGCAGTCGGTCGAACAAGGCCGCTGAGGTGTCGAGCGCACCCCACGCGTCGTAGATCAGGTTCACCTCGACGCCGCGTCGCCGCGCCTCCAGCAGGAGATCGGCGAAACTCCCGCCGGCTTTGTCGTCGAACTCGTAACTTTCCATGTCGATGCGGGTGCGGGCGGACCGGATGGCGTTGGCCAGTGCGGCGAACGACGCCGGCCCGTTGATCAACAGGTCAACGCGGTTGCCGGGCAAGAAAGGCTGATGGGCAAAGCGCTCACCCTGCTCACGCATCAATTCGAGGCTGCGGGCCGGATCGGCGCCGGCCTGTGCCGACAGAAGGTCCGGGCTGACACCCGGCGGCGGTTCGGAGGCGCAGCCTGCCAGAAAGGCGGCAGCCAGCATGGCAAGGAGCAACTTGCGGATCGACGCGTTCATAGCGACAGGATGTTACAGGTTTGTGTCAAAATGTGGACATGCTGTCGCCGCGGCCATGTGGTGGATGTGACTTCGGTCACTGCGAAGCCGCATGGCCACTCGCTATGAGTACGGTATCGATCGGTCTTTTGTTCGGTCCGGAGGAAGTCAGCCATGACCACAGCAGATATTCCTGCCCGCGCGGCTTATCTGATTTGTTTCGTAAGCGTCGCAATTTATGCGCAGCGGCGGCTTGCGACCCCGGTGAGCAATCGATCGTCCACGCGGGCCCGCCTCTACAAACAGGCGGAGCTCGGCTACATCGCCTGTACCCTGACCCTATTCCTGGTACTGTCTTCCGCCCTGCAATATGTGGCGATGAACCAGCTCCTGCTCGGTCTCAATCTGACGAAAATGCTGGAGCTTGCGGACATGCCGGAGCTTGCGGATATCACGAAGCTGCCGGCACCGCTGCTCGCGACCGTGCTGCTGACGATCCTGCTGCCGAATGTCTTCCTCATTCGCGACGTCGATGGCTGGATGCTCAACTTCTTCAAGTCGCGGGCCAACATCCCTCAGGAGTTGCGCTGCCGGGCAGACCGATTGACCCCGCAGGTTCTCGGGGTCACAGCGGAGGAGCTGCCGGGCATCGCGCGATTGATTGAGGAGGAGGGCTTTCCGGAGCAGCTCAAGGGCCACCTGGTGGCCGAGCGTGGCGATGGGCTGCAGCTCTCGCGCTACAGGCTCACGCGGGTGCTGAAGCTGTTTGGAATCGTGCGAGCACTGGAGCGCAATCCGTGCTGCCAAAAACTGTTTTTCAACTACGCGGCCGAATGGCGGGCTGTTCAACACGAGCTGCGTGAGTTTTGCGAGCGGGCCGGGACCGGGCTTGAGGAGGCACGCAAGCTGCAGGCAAAGGTGCTGCCAGGCGAATATGAGAGCCTGATGGCGGACAGGCGCGAAAGTTTTGGCGAGGCCTCCGCCCTGACATTCGCGAAGCTTGCCTTACTGGCGGCCGGCGCGGTGCTCACCAGCGAGGCGACCGAGCAAGGCATCGGCGAGCGCTTCCGGGCGATGGGCTTCGCCGTGGCCGATGAGCCCGAGCGGATCGACTTCCCGCTACACAGCCTTACCGGCCTGACGCTCGCGTTGCTGCTTTTCCTTGTCGTCACCGACCTGGTGCTCCGGCGAATGCATCTGCTGCCTGACGTCCCCGACATACGCTCGCCGGTGGGCAACTCGGCCCGCCCCTTCTTCATCATCTTGAGCCACGCGATCACCATCGGCATCACGGTTTGGCTCATCCAGCGGTATCCGGGCCTGCAGCGCCGGGCCGGCGGCCGGCTTCGGTGGGATATCTACGTCCTCTGCTGCCTGCTCGGCGCCGCGGTGCTGGCGGTATTTTGGCTCGGCCTGTTCCTGCGTCGTTACGCCGAGTTTCCCCAGACCGACGGCGAGTGGAACATGCTGTTCGCGGTCGCTGCGCTGGTCGGCTCGCTATGCGGCGCGGTGGCATGCCTTTGTGATGTTGACGACGAAACCTGGCCCAAAGTGCTGCCGCGCCGGCTTACCGAGGGCCTCTGCTGCCTGGCGTTCATGGCGCTCATTGCCACGCTGCTGCTGGCAGAGCTGACAATGCCGGTCAGCGCGAATGTGGCGCAGTCGCCGATGTTCGGCGCGGTCATGGTCTTGCTTCCTGCCTCGGTCGCCTTCATCGTCGGCAGCTTCGTTCCGTATATATGCCGGGCTGAGCGTGCCTTGGCGCGTCAGCGGTCGGGGCAGGACACAAAGCAGTTGCCGGACACGAAGTTGGGGCAGTCGGGGCCAGCGCACCACGGCGCGAATGGCCCGGCGGTTGCCGCGGAGTGAGCGGACACGACGTCATCGATAAGAGGTCTCGAGAATGCTGACGGTGCACCATTTGGGTCGATCGCAGTCCGAACGGGTCTTGTGGCTCTGCGAAGAGTTGGAGATCCCCTATGCGTTGAAGTGTTACAAGCGCGATCCGGTTACGATCCTCGCACCACCCGAGCTCAAGGCGCTGCATCCCATCGGCGCCGCGCCGGTGATTACCGACGGCGACTTGGTCCTGGCTGAGTCGGGCGCGATCACTCAGTATATCATTGCCAAGCATGGCGATGGCCGCCTTGCGCTGACCCCGAATGACGCCGATTTCGCGCCCTATCTGTTTTGGTTCCACTTCGCCAATGGCAATCTGCAGCCGAACATGGGGCGGAACATGGTGCTGCGCCGGCTGAGCCTGCCTGCGGACAACCCGACGCTGCTCGCCATGCAGGGACGGCTGGACCGCGCGCTCGATCTGGTTGAGGCACGGCTCGGCGAGGCGGCCTATTTCGCTGGCAGTGCGTTCACCGCGGCGGACATCATGATGGTGTTCTCGCTGACGACCATGCGGCTGTTCCTGCCGTTCGACCTCGCGCCGTATCCCAACATCCTGGCATATCTGCAGCGCATCGGCGCACGTCCCGCGTATCGAAGGGCGATGGCGAAGGGCGACCCGGACATGGCGCCGATGCTGACCTGACCGGGCGGTGATGCCCTACCGCAGCGGCGGCGCGAACTGCAGCCCGCCCTTGGTCCATAGCGCGTTCTGCCCACGCGGCAGCCCGAGCGGCGCAATGTTCCGATCATACATTTCCCCGTAATTGCCCACCTGCCGCACCGCCTGATATGCCCAGCGGTTGTCGAGGCCCAGCGACTTGCCAAGGTCGGCCTCGACGCCCAGCAGGCGCTTGATGTCCGGGTTGCTCGAACCCAGCAGCGTCTCCACGTTGGCGCTCGTCACGCCGAGGTTCTCCGCCGAGACCTGCGCGTAATGCACCCAGCGCACGACGTCGTACCACTTGTCATCGCCCTTGCGCACCATCGACCCGGACGGGCCCGTGGAGATCGGCTCAGGCAAGATCACCAACTCTTTCGCACCCTCGCCCTGGTTGTAGCGGAACCCGGCGAGCTGCGAGGCATCGGTGGTGAAGGCGTCGCAGCGCCCGGACAGGAACGCCTGCTGGATTTCGCTCACCCCACCGATCAGCACTGGGGTGAACTGAATGTTGTGGGTGCGCGCCCAATCGGCCAGGTCGAGCTCCGTGCTGGTCCCGGGCCGCACGCAGATGGTGGCGCCGTCGAGCGCTGCCGTGGAGGTCACGCCGGATGCTGCCTTCACCATCAGGCTCGTTCCGTCCCAGAAGTTCACCGCCGCGAACATCAGCCCAAGATTGCTCTCCCGCGTCAGCGACCAGCCGGTGTTGCGGATCAGCACGTCCACCTCGCCCGACTGCAGCGCCGTGAAACGGTTCTGCGCCGACAGGGCCTGGAACCGGATTTTCTGCGCGTCGCCCAGCACAGCCGCCGCGATCGCCCGGCAGCTATCGGCGTCCAGCCCGCGCATCACGCTCTGGCTATCCACCAGCGAAAAACCGGCAATCTCGCCCGAGACGCCACAGACCAGTTGCCCGCGTGCCCGGATGGCGTCGAGCGTCGCCGACCCGCTCTGCGCCCGCGCCACCCCGGCCGCCAGCGCCGCCATCACGACCAAGCCAAAAATCCGGACCATGCCCTATGCCTCCGCTGCCAGCGGACCGTAATATGCGGCACTCGACAAGGGGGACAAAATCCATGGCGCGTGCGCTGGACATGATCGAGACCGACCAAGACCTGCCGCGCCGCACCGGCGTCGTCATCATCGGCGGCGGCGTCGCGGGCGTCAGCACCGCCTTGGCCCTGGCCGAGCAAGGCGTTGCGGTCACGCTGCTCGAAAAGGGCCGCATCGCTGGCGAGCAGTCCAGCCGCAACTGGGGGTGGTGCCGCACTGCCGGCCGCGACGCGGCTGAAATCCCGCTTGCCGTCGAGAGCGTGCGCATGTGGGCGCGCATGGCCGAGCGCGTCGGCGGCGACGTCGGGTTCCGCCGCGCTGGCGTCGTCTATGTCTGCGAGACCCAGCGCGAGTTGGACGGCCACGCGGCCTGGCTCGAGACCGCCCGCACGTATCAGGTCGGCTCCCGCCTGCTGGACGCCGACGAAACCGCCCGTTTGCTGCCGGGGTCCGGACGTCGCTGGGCCGGCTGCCTGTTCAGCCCAGCGGACGGCCGGGCGGAGCCGCAGCACGCAGTGCCGATGATGGCGGCCGCCGCCCGCCGAATGGGCGTGATCATCATCGAGGGCTGCGCCGCCCGTGGGCTCGACATGGCTGGCGGGCGGGTGAGTGGGGTAGTGACCGAGCGCGGCCTCATCGCCTGCGACGCGGCGGTGCTCGCGGGCGGCGCTTGGTCGCGACTGTTCTGCGGCAACCAGGGCGTCGATTTCCCGCAGCTCCGGATGCTGGGCTCGGTGATGCGCACCACGCCGATGGACGGGCCGGACTACGCCGTGGGCGGCGCAAATTTTGCATTTCGCAAGCGGGCCGATGGCGGCTACACTGTGGCGCAGCGCAACGCGATGGAGGCGCCGATCGTCCCCGACAGCTTCCGGCTGTTCCGCCAGTTCGCGCCCGCTTTAGTCAAGCAGCGCCGCGAGCTGCGGCTGCGGGTCAGCCCAAGCAACTTCGCCGCCGAGTGGCGCACGCCCCGGCGCTGGGCGATGGACCAGCCCAGCCCGTTCGAGGCGGTGCGCGTCCTCGACCCAAAACCGAGCCAGGCCAATCTCGACGCGGGCCGGGCCAACCTGATCCGCGCCTTTCCGGGTTTCGTCGGCATGAAAATCGCCGACAGCTGGGGCGGCATGGTCGATGCGACGCCGGACGGCGTGCCGGTCATTGGGCCGGTGCCAATGGTGGCGGGATTTTACCTGGCCAGCGGCTTCTCCGGCCATGGCTTTGGCATCGGCCCCGGCGCCGGGCGGCTGATGGCGGACCTCGTCACCGGCGCCGTGCCCATCGTTGACCCGGCGCCGTTCCGGTTCGAGCGGTTCTCCAGCCCGCAACGCCTCGCTGCCTGATACCTGCTACTCCGCCGCCCGCGCCTTGCGCTCGCGCTGGTCGGCCTCGAAGAGGCCGGTCAACTCGTCAGCTGCTTGCCGGGCACTCTGGATGAGCTGCCGCTCGTCCTCGTAGAAGGCCTGGCTCTCAAGCAGGCTCCGTTCGTCGTAGCTCTGGAAGAACTTCACGGCGCTTCGTGCCTCGGCCGGCGGCACGCCGAGATCCTCCAGGACCATTTCGCTCAGGCGCAGGCTGGAGTGGTAGGTCTCGCGCACGAGGCGGGTGATGCCGCGGTCCATCAGCAAGTGTGCGTGCCGTCGGTTGCGAGCGCGGGCGAGCACGCGGAGGTTGGGGAAGGTGCGCCGGGCGACCTCGACCACCCGGAGCGTCTGCTCCATGTCGTCCAGCGCAACCACCAGCAGGCGGGCATGCTCGGCGCCGGCGGCGCGCAGCAGGTCGGGGCGCGACGGGTTGCCGTAATAGACCTTGCTGCCGAAACGGCGGATCACCTCGACCTGCTCGGTGTCCTGCTCGAGTGCAGTAAAGGCGATGCCGCGCATACGCAGGATGCGGCCGACGATCTGCCCGACGCGGCCGAAGCCACAGATGATGACCGGCGCGCCCTCGTCCTTGATCGCGTCGTAAGCTGGTTTTGCGGTTTTGCCGAGCCGGGGGACGACGAAGCGCTCGGAGGCTGCGAAAAGCAGCGGCGTCGCGGCCATGGACAGCGCGATAGCGAGCGTCGCGCGGTCGAAGATCGCCTGGGTCAGCGCGCCGGCAGTGATCGCCGCCGAGAACAGCACGAAGCTGAACTCGCTGCCCTGGGGCAGGGCCAAGGCGAAGCGCACCGCCGCGCGGTTGGTCTGCCCGCCCAGACGGCCGAGCCCGAACGCCACGGCGATTTTGATGAGCATCAGCCCAGGCACCACGCCCGCGAACAGCCACGGCTCCTGGACGGCGAGGCCGAGGTTCGCCGACATGCCGACCGAGAGAAAGAAAAAGCCGAGCAGCAGCCCCTCGAACGGCTCCACGTTGGCCTGCACCTCGTGGCGATACTCGGAGTCGGACAGCAGCACGCCGCCGATGAAGGCGCCCAGCGACATCGACAGCCCAGCCGCGTTCGCGAGCGCCGCCGAGCCCGCGACCACGAACAATGCGAGCGCCGTGAACACCTCGGGCGTGCGCGCACCGCCGATCGCGCGGAACGCAGGCCGGATCAGGAAACGACCGCCGATCAGGATGGTGAGGACGGCGCCGGCCGCGCGCGCCAGCGCCAGCCACGACACGTGACCGGGTGCGGCGCCGTCGGCAAACAGCGGGACGGCGGCGACCAGCGGGATGAAGGCAAGGTCCTGGAACAGCAATACCGCGAAGATGTCGCGGCCCGAGGCGGTGCCGAGCAGGTCGCGCTCGGCCAGCAGCGGCAGGACGATGGCGGTCGATGACAACGCGAGGCCGGCGCTGGCGACCACGGCGGCTGGCCAGGGCAGCCCGATGAGGTGGCCGGCGACGGCCATCACCGCGGTGGTGACGGTGACCTGGGCCGGCCCGAGGACGAACACGGCACGCCGCATGACCCAAAGACGCTGCGGCCGCACCTCGAGGCCGATCAGGAACAGCAGCATGACTACCCCCAGCCCGGCGACGCTGGCGATCTCCTCGACATCGGTGATCAGGCGCAGTCCGGACGGGCCGATCAGCGCGCCGCCCGCGAGATAGCCCAGCACGCTGCCGAGACCGAGGCGGCGCGAAAGCGGCACCAGAAGCACGGCGGTCGCCAGCAGGATCGCGAGCGTAGGGAGCATGGAGCGATCCGATCATGCGGAGCAGAGGAGATCGCGCCACGTTAGCGAAGTTGCTTTAACTCAGACAGTCCCGGCTCGCTGAGCTCTTCCGCCCGGTCTCCGGGAAGTCACGACCGAGGTGCTACGACCCGGATCCGGGCCATCATCCCGCCGTCCTCATGTTCGAGAATGTGGCAGTGATAGACGAAATCGCCGATCTCGCGGAACGGGATTTCCATGACGACCGGGGTCGGGGTGCATTGCCCGGCCATGAAGGCGGCGGTCGAACCGTCACAGCCGTCGGTGTTCACGGCCCGCGGCAGCGGCACGTTGTCGTGCAGCACCAGCCCATCCTCCGCACGCTGAGGAATGATCGTGCCAGGGATCGTGCCGCCCCGCAGCAGCCGGAAGCGGGTCTGGTGGATATGGAAGTTGTGGTCCTCGTTGGTCAGGTTGAACACCTCCCAGACCTCCTTGACCGCTTGCCCGTGCGGGCCCAGGGGCACGCAGACCGTGGTGCTCGTCGCGTCGAAGGCACTGATGGCCTTGCGCGTCGCCGCGAGCTCCTGGCCCTTTTCGTCCACCTCGACATAGCCGAGCCCGAAGCCGTCCTGGCCCGGCGTTGGGTTGCCGAAGTAGATGCGCCGCCGGTGTCCGGACCGCAGCGGCACGCAATCCGGCGTCGTGCGAAGCCCAAGCTTCAGAGCTGGGTCGATCGCGATCGACGCCGCCTGCACGAGGTCCCCGGGATGCGCGGAGCCGGTCACCGGCAGCGTCGCCGCAGCACGCGCGGCATCAACATCGACCAGCGAGGAGGCGCCGCGGGGCCGAAGCGCTGCTGGACCCATCAAGGCGCCGTCAGCGGCGAGAGCCTTCATGCCCTGAGTGCCCAACGCGATCGGCGGCAGCACGTCGTCGCTCGGTTTAAAGGTGACGTGGGCCAAGTCGATCGCGGGCCAGTTGTCACCGCCGGTCGAGGTACAGCGCCGTCCGCAAGGTGGCGGCCGCAGCTTTCTGCCCGACGACGCGAACCTCGGCCCGGGCGCTGGGCATGAGGCGCAGCTTTGTCGTGCATAGGCCGTCCGGTCCGCTTCCGTCCTTTGGATGCGGACACGGCACGGGCCGCACCTTGCCGCCGAGGAGGTCCGCCATGGCGTTCCGGCCCAGCGCATCCAGCGCGAGGCTGTCGATCGTCACCCCGTCGATCGCCAGCACCTGCATCAGCACGGGCGAGCCGGTCGCATCGTCGCCCAGTTCCAGCTCGTAGGAGCGGCTGCCCGCAGAGTTCACGATGCGCCACACGTCGCCGGCCGTGCCGACCTCGATGGTCGGGAACACCTGCCCATTGACGGTATGGAACCAGGAGCCTCCGGTGAAGGCGACATCGATATCAGGGACGCCGGGGCAGAAGCCCTGCGGCGATCCGGTCGGGGGATCGCCGCAGAACGTCGGTTTCTCCTGGGTATTCAGGGCGCCGTTCGCGAGCACTTGCGTATCCTTCAGCACCAGGTAGCGCACATTCCCGGCACGGATCTGCGACGCGCAGTTCCCGTCGGCGCAGCTATCCTCGGCGGCGCCGATCGTGATAACGCCCGACATGCCGGCGGTCACCTGATTCAGGGCAATTCCGTGGATATGCGGATGGAACCAGAATAGTCCCGAGGGATGGTTTCTCGGGATTTCAATCGCGTAGTCCACCGCCCCGGACGCCACATCGATATCGGGATGGACGCCGCTGTGGCCCGCATGGACGGCGGCCGTCGCCGATGCGCTCGGAACCGGGTTGGCGGGATTGAGCAGCTGCAAGAAGACGTAGTCGCCATAGGGATCGTTCGGCCCCTCGGCGCGATGCGGCTCCACGATCAGGCCGTGGGTGTGCAGGTTGGTCGGGTTGCCGATCAAAGCGGGGTTGTCCGCGATGTGCTTGGCTCCGGGGATCGGCGGCAGGTTGTTGACCAGGCGGATCTTCAGGGTGTCGCCGGCGCTGAGCTGCAGACGCACGCCGCCGAGCGGGTGCAGGCTATCGGCCGGGCAGGAATTCTGCAGCGGGACGGTGTGCTGGCAAACCTCATAAACCCAAGCGGACGTGGTGACATCGTCGGTCAATCGTGTTGGAACCGGCTTTGCGACCATCACTAGGTCAAGCGAACCCCGCTGACTGGTGAACACCGGCGGATTGCTCAATACGGCCGCAAAGCCCGGCGTGAGTGGTGAAAGGAACGCCGCAGCGAACCCGGCCACAATCGGATGGGATATTTTCATTATTTATTGGTAACGAACGTAGTGCTGGATGTCCAGGCGAAAAGTCGTTCAGTCAGGCCGCTTTCCGCACCGCTTTATGACCGGCGCATTTTTGCTCGGATGGCTGCAGCGCGAGCGTTTGCGTCGATGAGGCCGCCCCGATCCCAGGATACAACTCAAGCTGCATCGCTCCTGCCCCGGTTCCGCTTCCAGGAGTGGCCAGGGCAAGGCGGATCGTGCGATGCTGCCCGGGCCAGAGGCGCAGCGGGCCGGCGAGCGCCACCCCAGTCCGGATGGCGTCTGAGACATCGACGCCGTCGATGGACGCCTGCATATGCCGGCCCTCGCCAAGCCCGTGCAGGCGAAGCCGGGGTGCGAAATCCAGCCAGTCGCTTTGATTTGCGAGCACGACCTCAACGGCGTGCCCGCAGCCCTCGGCCGGATGCCGGTCATCCGGCAACACCGCCATCGACATCGCACGCTCGGGGTCGCGCAGATGGTGCAGCAGCCAGAACGCCACGCCCGTGGTGGTCGCTGCCGCCCGCCCGCCCTCCTGCTCGGGCACGGCAGGGATGCTGGTCGCATACTCGAACACCGTCCAGACATCCGGCACGGCGCCTGCGTCCTCATGCAGCCGCACGGCGTCCTGGGAGACGGACAGGAATTGCGCCGGGTCGTAGTCCGGGTTGCGGGCGCCGTATGGCCCCAGCATGACGACCGCTATTTTGTTGTATTGATGCGCGAACTTCACGATGGATACGCTGCCGGCGCGCATCCTGCCGCTATCCGCCTTCCACAGGCCCATCGGACCATCGGTCGAGACGCCGTCCGAGCCCTTGATCCAGTCGCGATAGGCCGCGTTGGGAACACTGGCGCCTCCCTGGGCCTGGTCCCGGGCGATATCGCCGCCGATGTTCCACGGGCCGATCTGCACGAAGTTACGGCGCGGGCCCCCTGGACGCTTGTCGAATCCGCGCAGGTTGGCGGCGCGCTCCTGGCTCCAGCCATAGTTCAGGCTGGTGTAGGGGATCGCGAGGCCCGAGGCATGCAGCTTCTGGATGGACGTCTGGTCGTCCGCCGCCGCCGCGCCAGACGCATCATCGCCGTCCTTCGGCTTGCGGTGGTCAGACTCGAGGAACACCCGGCGATTTTTCAATAGGCCGGCAGTCGCATCGAGCAAACCCGCGCGCAGGCGATTCATCATGATGAAGTTTACATAAAGGCCATCGATGTTGTCGTGCACGAACGCCCACCGGTCGGGCTGTTTCACCAGGTCGCCCCACTGATCCGCAGAGCCGAGAAACACCTCCTGCGCTCGGGCGACGGTTGGGACAAATGCAAGGATCAAGGCGAGGACCGACGCCGATCTGGTGAGCTTGGTCAAGCCTGGTCCACCTGGACCGTCGAGAGCGCCCCAAGGAACTCGGTGTAGTCACCGGCGCCGCCTTTTGCGGTCAGAGTGCGCCTGGCGCGTCGCACGACATCGAGCAATTGCTGCCGGGGCGCCCAGAAGTCGGCGAGGTAGGTGTCGAGCACCTCGTTATGCGCTGCAAGTATCTGCTTGTGCTCGTTGGTCAGAACGCGCTTGCCCCAGACGTTCTGTCTGGGGTTGCCGCCGCGATTGACCCGGCGAATGAAGTCGTCTTCGGACTTGAACCGGAAATGTGCGCAGTACGCCTTCGCGAATATCTGGTCCTGGTATCCCGCCCGATGGGTGTAGGCGTGGGCACGGATCGGGAAATTATCCGTGTAGCCCGGCATCTCCTCGCCCAGCACATTGCAGATCCTGAAATCCGGGAACTTATAGTCGTTCCAGAAATGATGATAGGCGAGCGCGCCGTCCTGCAGGCCCTGGCGGAGTATATTCAAGGAAATCTTGCTGCTGCGGACCAGGTTCTTGGTGTGGAAATCCAGCCCCCGCTCGCGGCGGACGAGACCGGTCAGGACGCTGCCCGGCTGGCGCTCCACACGCCCGTTCGCGCCGAAGTTGGCCCAATGGAAATAGACGCAGTCGATTGCTGGATCCAAGGCCCCCATGAATACGCGTATGTCATTCACGTCCCGCAGCACCAGGAATTCGTCAATATCGAGAAACGAGAACCACTCGGTCTCCTCGACATAGTTTTCGAGGAAGTTCTCGTAGATGTGGAACTGCTGCCCGACGGTGGGCCAATGGTTGAAGGTGACGAACGGGTGCTGGTCGCCAAGATGCGGCTCCACCGCCCGGCGCAGCGCCGCCGGGTCGTCATCGTTGGACCATAGGTAGACGTGATCGAAACCGATCGCCTTGTGATAGTCAAGCCATTCGAGGATGTGCTCGTCCTCCCAGCGGGCGCAGGCTACCAGTGAAAATTTATACTTCGGCATAGCGATCCCTCGACGATTTTGTAGAAACGGCGCCGTGCTTCTGATGTCACGAGTGGGCGGTGAGGTCCTCAAGGTCGGTGAAGATGCCGCCCGACCGCGAGAAATGCGGGTTGTAGAATGGGTCGCGCCGCAGCAGCGTCCCCCAGCGGTCTTGCATGACCTGGTTCTCATGGAAGAAACGGGCGACCTTGGACGGCGCCATGTCGTCGCCGCGACTGAGCAATTCGTGGTGCTCGGCCACTAGCGCCGGGGTCCAGACGACACGCCATCCCCGGGCCCCGACTTTCAGGCAAAGATCCACGTCGTTATAGGCCACGGCAAGCTCAACCTCGTCGAAGCCCTGCACGTCGCGGAACGCCTCGGCCCGGCACAGCATGCAGGCGCCGGTGACGGCGGAATATTGCTGGGCGCACCAGGCGCGGGCGACATAGCCAGGGTCCTCCACCGGCAACCCGCGGAAAGCGTGGTCGGCGATGCCGCCGACGCCGAGGATGATCCCAGCGTGCTGCATCGTCGTATCGGGATATACGAGCTTTGCGCCCACGATCGCGACCCGCGGATCGGCGAGCGCCTCGTCAACCAGCACCCGCAGCCAGTTTCGCTGCTCGATAAACACGTCGTTGTTGAGGAAAACGTAGTAATCCGCTGTGTTCTCCTTGACGGCGGTATTGTTGAGGCGGGAGTAGTTGAATTTCTCATCGATGCGGAGGAGCTTCACGCGCTTGTCTTTGCACGCCGTCTTGCAGAATTTGCGAGTGTCCGCGGAGGTTGAGGCGTTATCGACCAGGACCACCCGCCAGTTGCCATAGTCGGTGTTGGCGATCAGCTTCTGCAGGCACTGCCGGGTGATGTCGGCCTGGTCCTTGAACGGGATGACGATGCATACGCTCGGCTCGGCGTCGAGCCGCCAGTCCACCGAGTACATCGTCCGCCGGCCGATCGGCGTCACTGCGGCTTGGGTAAATCCGCGGCGCTGCAGATGGGTGCTGACAGCCTCAACGCCGGCCTGGACGGCATAGGGCTTCGCCTCGCCGGAGCTTGCGGTCGAGTTCGCACTTTTGCGCCAATGATAAAGCAGCTCGGGCACATGATGGATGCTGCTGGGATCGCAGGTCTCCGACAGGCGGAGCAGCAGGTCGTGGTCCTGCGCGCCGTCGCATTGGGTGCGTAGCGGCCCGGTCTGCCGCAGCAGGTCGCGCTCGACCATCAAAAGGTGGCAGACGTAGTTCTGGCAGAGCAGCAGGCGGTAGTTCCAATCCGGCTTGAGATTGGGCTCGCTGTAGGTGCCGGTGTCGTCGATCTTATCTTCGTCCGAATACAGCAGCCGGGCGCCGGTCGCGAGTGCAGCGCGGACCATGGTCTCGACCGCGACATCGACCAGCAGGTCGTCGTGGTCGAACAGGATGACGAACTTGCCCGTGGCGACCCGGATAGCGGTGTTGGTCGCGGCGCTGATGCCGCGGTTGCGGGCATGGCGGACGAAGCGGACCCGCTCGTCCTTGGCCGCCACATCCTGGATGCAGGCAGTGAGTGCCCGCGAACCGCTCGCGTCATCGACGATGATCAGTTCCCAGTTGGTGTAGGTCTGCAGGCGGACCAACTCCAGCGCCGCCATGAAGTCCCGCAGGTCTGGCTTGTAGGCGGGCACGATGATCGACACCAAGGGCGCATCGACCATCACCGGCGGCAGTGCGGCGGTGCGCCGGCGCAGGCCTTCGTAGTAGCGCCGGGCCCAGGCGTCATAGCCGATGTTGATGCTCCCGCCGGACGGCAGCATCCGGCCGATCTGCCGCTGCACCGTCCAGGCACGCGCGCACAGGTCGTCCACGAGGTCCTTCAGCGCATAGAGCTTGCTGATGGAGTCAGTCGAAGGGAAGCTCGTGGTGATTGGGCTCTGCTGCATCTCGACGCCGTCCGGGATCGATCGCAGCGAGAAGGTGAACGCAGCCCCGGTGCGGAACTCGGCCGGGATTTGAAAGTCGAAGCCGACGTTTGGCGGGCACCCCTTGACCTTGGCCACGTCCTGCCGGACGCCATCGGCCATGATCTGCCGGATCGGCACGCCGTTGCAGGACACCTGGATGGCGATGCCCCCGGTGATGGCGCCGGTCCGACTGTTGCGCCGGAAGGCCCAGCCGCGGATCCCGCTGCCCTCAACGCCGTCAACGAAGCCCTGGACCTCGATCTCGCGCTCCGAACGGAAACGCCCCTCGTAGGATGTGCCACCGGCCTTGGTGCGGAACGCCAGCGGCGCCCCGTCCGCGAACGCAAGGCGAAGCGAGTGGCTTTCACCATCGAAGAAGCGTTCGGGAATGGCGAACCGGAAGCCTCCGCCCTGCCCGGGGAAGCCGGCCTCCGTCAAGTCCTCGCGCGGCAGATCGCAGACGATCGGGCTGACGAACTCGGCGTCGATAGAGGCGTCCAGCACCACCGGCTGGAACGGGTCAAACTCGCAAATCGCCCATCCGGTCACGACGCTGTCGGACATCGGATCGGCAAAACCGGAAAACGACGCGGTACCGCCGGACGAGGCGCGGCCCTGGTCCATGATGGAGTTCATGGCATGTTGCTTTCCTCGAAGGCTGATGGACTAACAGTCCACGGGGCAGCCGCGACTGAGCGAGCCGCCCCGTGTTTCCGGCACGTTCTGAGCGGGGTTTACGAGAAGTCGGACCTGCTCAGGTCGGTAACGTTGGCAAAGGTTACTTTCGTGTTGTCGCTGAGAGTCATCGTGGCGCTGCCGCCCGACACGTGCAGGGTCTGCAGCGCGCGGTCGGTTTCGTCGTTGGCGTAGCCGACAAGCTTGATCTTGTCGTTGTCCTGTGAGGCGAAGTCTAGGATCAGCATCGAGCCGCCAGCATGGCCGTGCACGAACTCGAACAGGTCTTTTCCAGCGCCTCCCTGCACGGTTGCCTGGCCGTGGCCACCAAAGATCGTATCCAGGCCATTGCCGCCCATGATGTTGTCAGCACCGGACCCGGCATGGAAGTCGTTATTGCCTGATCCCAATGCTCCGTTGAGTGTCTCATTCCCGCTTCCGGCATACATGTGGGTATGGCCTGGGCCGCCCGCATAAAGCTGGTCTCCATTGCCGCCGCCGTAGATGGTCGTGTTGCCGGCGCCGCCAAAGATCGTGTTGTTGCCCGCAGTGCCGCCGCGGAAGTAGCCGCCGCTTTCGGCAAAGACCGACACGCTCCCCGTGCCGCCCAACACCGTTGAAAGCCCCGCGCCGCCGATGAAGGTAAGCAGGCCGCCTGCCTGTTCGACGACCACACTGTTGGCATTGTCGGCAGCGTTGACCGTAAGATTGCCTGCGAGTCCGACGATGCTGTCCTGGCCCGTCGAGTTGACCATGTTGTCGCCGCGCTGGAGCAGGATCGAGTTGTGCCCGCCGCCGGCAGAGATCGTATTGCTGCCGCCCCCCGCGACAATGGAGTCGTTGCCGTTTCCGGTCTGGATATTCCAGCCCCCAGCGCCGGTCTGGATGACCCGGTTGTTGCCGTCGCCGGTGACGATCTCACCGGAGCCGCCGCGGGTAAAGAAGGTGAGATTACCGGCACCGGAGAGGACGACCTCGTCCGCGGCGCCGCCACCGAACACCACCGCCGACGTCGAATCGTTGACGACGACTTTTGCCTCCGCTGCAAGGACGATGGCTGCTGGAGACTTGATCACGATCTCTTCGACGCTGCCCGGAACGGGCGGCGGAAGCCTCAATCCGGTATAGTTTTTGGCTATTAATGTGCCGTCAGCGACGGAATTTGAAACGATGGATGCGAGTTCCTGTGCAATAAGGGCGTTCTGCGCAGATCCCACGGTGAGGACGACGGTCTCGTTATTACCGCCAGTAACTGTGACTCCAGCCATGCTGCCTCCTGAATGAGGTTGAAGTCCTGTCCCCGAACTGCTTGCCCAAGGTCGTTATCGTTTAAACCAAGCACAGCTGCATTGCAATATTTCGAAATGAAAAACGATATTAAGTCTGCGTTAAAAATAGCAGTTGAGATTAACCATCTACTTAGACCGTAACAAAAAATGTTACATTTAAAGCAATTTTGCCAAAATGTCCTATCCAGAGATACTTTCGAGTTTCGGCCTCCAACGGCTCCAAAACGTCCAGCGTCGTGAATCGGCACAGCTTCGGGAATTGGGTTGCGCGTCATCAACGGCCTGCAGCGGTGAGCGGCATCGTTTCAGTGCAGGAAGGAAGCCCGCCTCAAAAGGCGCGCGCAACAGCCTCAATAATCCGGAGCGCCGTCACGGAACCGCTCGCCTCGCCCTTTTCGAAGTCGTCACCAGCATTCTGCCCCATCGTATTGGTGACGTGGGCGAAGCAGACCACCGGGAACGCACGCGCCGTCGCGAGCGCATACAGGGCCGCTGCCTCCATCTCGACAGCTAGGACGCCCTGCGCATGGGCGTAAGCAATCGCCGCCGCGGTCTCGCGATACGGCGCATCGGTGGTCCAGGTCGCACCCCGAAACAGCGCGATGCCGCCCGGGGGCGGATACGCAGCCCGCAGCTCCGTCTCCACACGGTCCAGCAACGCCGTATTGGGCGCCGGCAGGAACGGGCCATCGCCGGGCGGCAGGTAGTGCGCACTCGTGCCCTCATCGCGCAGCGCTTCGTCGATCAGGATGACGTAGGGTGGCGCCCCGAGGTCGGCGATCCGCCCGGCGGAGGTGATGCTGATAAGGAACCGGCAGCCTGACGCGAAAAGCTGCTCAGCCACCAGTACGGCAAAGGGCGCGCCGACCGCGCAGCCAACGACGCCGGCCGTCATCCCGTCAGGCAGCGTGAACTCGAATAACTCGGTGTGATAACAGGCCCAGCCCGGGCTTGGCCGCGCCTGGTGCGTGGCGCGGAGATGACGCACCAGGTCGCCGTCCGGGTCCAGCACGCAAACCCGTGGAACGTCGCGGTCGGACAACATCCTCTGCCGCCGGGCCTCGCGCAGTAGATGCTCGGGCTGGAAAACCGAGGGCGCAGCGTAGTCTTTTGAAAACGTTGACGGCATGGGTTTTGACATGCTGTCAGCATCACGCCGATGGCTGGCCAAGGCAACGCGCCATCCGCGCCGGCGTCGCAGGGGCCGGCTACATTGCGCCAACGTTGCCCTGGTAGTCACAGAACACGCTCACCGCGGCACCGTTGCGCATCGCCTTGCCGCGCCAGACGCCGTCGCGGTCCTTCTGCAGCGCGGTCACCTGGGTGAAGCCGCCGGTCTCGATGCGCCGCCGCGCCTCTCGCATGGTGAAGCTGTTGGAGCCCGGCACCGGCGCCGCGGCGGTCTTGCGGTCAGCGTCGGACGTGGTGACGGCTGGCTGCGCAGGGCTCGCATTGTTGCGCTCGCTCCGCGGCCCCTCGGTGCCGAACGCGCCGCCGAACGTGCTCATGGAGCCGTGCGGCGCCGGAACTGCCTGGCCCGGCACCACGCCCGTCACCGAACCGCTGCGCCCGACAGTCGAGGGGTTGCCCGGCGCAATGTAGATGGTCCCGTTGGAACTGGGAGCTGGGCCTGGCGTCTGTGCCAAAGCTGTGCCGCACACCAGCGTCGCAATCATGCCAAGGCGAAATGCCTGCATTGAACTTACCTCCAAATCTGTGATTGCCGAACGTCGCGTCGTCCCTCCAGTTGCGATCACGGACGCGCCAGACGATGCTGAGTGCATCGGCGGGCTGGCGCTGGCACCAGCGGCATGGCGAGAGGACAACCAGATGAGCGCTACAGCAGCGGGCAATGCGGACCAGGTCGAGTACCTGGAATGGCGAGGTCGGACAGCGCTGGGCGCGCAACCAGGACCGGCTCGACCGGGCGTTCCAGCCCCTCACCACAGCACTCATCGAGCGGGCAGCGCCGCGTCAAGGCGAGCGGGTGATCGACGTCGGATGCGGCTGCGGCGACCTCAGCCTTGCTCTGGCAGAGCGTGTCGGCCCTGACGGGCGGGTGCTTGCGGTGGACGTGTCGCGGCCGATGCTGGACCGGGGCCGGTCGCGCCAGCAGGCCTTAAACACAGCCGGTTGGGCAGCGATTGACTGGCAGGAAGCCGACGCGGCGGCCTGGCCGTTTCCGCCGGCCGCATTCGACCTGCTGATCTCGCGTTTCGGCGTCATGTTCTTTGGCAATCCCGTCGCTGCCTTCCAGAACATGCGCCAGGCGCTGCGGCCCGGTGGCCGGCTGACCATGCTGTGCTGGCGGCCACTCAGGGACAATGCCTGGGTGGCGATACCGCGGGCGGCGATCCTCCAGGTTGTCCCCGCCCCCGAGCAGCCGCCGCCGAATGCCCCGGGGCCGTTCGCCTTCGCCGACGCTGCCCATGTCGGTGCGATTCTCGCCCAAGTAGGCTTCACGGCGGTCGCCAGCGGGGCGATCGACGCAGCTCTCGACGCTTCGTCCACCCAGGGCGGCACCGACGCGGCGGCGCTGGAGGACGCCGTCGAGTTCGCGGTCGGGTTCGGCCCGGCATCTGCGCTGCTGCGCGACATCGACGAGCCGACGCGAGAACGCGCAACGGCCGCGGTCCGCAATGCGCTGCGCCAGCACGCCGGGGGTGCCCGGCCCTCGATGGGCGCCGCATGCTGGCTGTTCACCGCCGAGAACCCGGCCGCCGGACATCGCCCGTGACTGCGCCGGACCTCGCTGCGCTCGCGGAGCGCTGCCGCATCACGCCGGGCGAAGCGGTGCGCTTGGCTGATCATGATCCCGCGGACCGGTTGGGACTGTCAAAGGACGACGCCGAGGTCATGCTGGCGGCCGGAGCCGAACGCCTCGCGCCGCTGCATGACCGGATGTATGCGCGACGCACCTGGTCGGTCCTGCTGGTGCTGCAGGGCATGGACGCCAGCGGCAAGGACGGCGCGATCAAGCGGCTGGCGGCTGGGCTCAACCCGCAAGGTCTGCGCATCTCGTCGTTTGCCGCGCCGAATGCCGAGGAGCGCGCGCATGATTTCCTGCGGCGCATCCATCTCGCTTTGCCGCCGCGCGGCATGGTCGGTATTTTCAACCGCAGTCATTATGAGGATGTGCTGGTACCCCGGGTGGACCCGGACGTGCTGTCCAAGCTGGGCCTTCCAGAAAAGCTGATCGGGCCGGAGATTTGGTCGCAGCGGCTTGCCGCCATCGTCGGGTTCGAGACCTACCTCGCCCAGCAAGGCGTCGCGCAGGCCAAGATCTTCCTGCATATATCCCGGGCCGAACAGCGCAAGCGCCTACTGGCCCGGCTGGACGAGCCCGCCAAAGCCTGGAAGTTCGACCCGTCCGACACCGCTGCGCGCGACCGCTGGGCCGAGTACCAGCCGGCCTATGAGGCCGCGTTCACCGCGACGGCGACCGGGTTGGCACCCTGGTACATCGTGCCGGCCGACAACAAGCCGGTCGCGCGTGCTTTGGTGCAGGCGATCCTGCTGCTTACGATGGAGCGCCTGGATTTCAGTCTGCCGCCGCCCTCGCCCGAACGCCTGGCCGAAATGGAGCAGGCCCGTATGGACCTTAAAGCGTAGGTCCGCGTCAGAGCTCAGAGCTCGACCTGGGTGCCCAGCTCCACAACGCGCTTGGGCGGAATTTGGAAATAGCTCGATGCGCTCACGGCGTTGCGGGTCATGAAGGCATAGAGCCGCTCCCGCCAGGGCGGCAGGTCCGGATGCATGGTCGGCACCGGCGTTTCGCGGCCCAGGAAGAACGACGTCTCATTGATGTCGATCGGGAACTCGGCCCGGTGCGCCTCCAGCGCCACGGGAACGTCCGGCGCCTCGGCGAAGCCGAAATGCAGGGTCATCTCCGTAAATCCCTTATCGAGCGGCTCCAGCGTCACGCGTTCGGCGTCCGGCACATAGGGCACCCGCTCGGTGATGACCGTCAGCAGCACGATGCGCTCGTGCAACACCTTGTTGTGCTTGAGGTTGTCCGTGAGCGAGTAGGGCACCGATGACCGGCGCGCCGCGAGGTACACCGCCGTCCCCTTCACCCGCGGCAGCTTCGTCGGGTCGAGCTGATCGAGGAACTGGGCGAGCGGCAGGTTGTCCTCGCTGGTGCGGTCCAGCACGATCTGCCGGCCGCGGCGCCAGGTGGACATCAGCGTGAACACGACGGCGCCGACCAGCAGCGGGAACCAGCCGCCCTGGGGGATCTTAACCGCGTTGGCGGCAAAGAACGCAAGGTCCACAATGACGAAAAGCCCGATCACCGCGGCGGTCACCGGCATGCTCCATCGCCACAGCCGGCGCGCGACGATCGCCAGCAATCCGGTCGTGATGACCATCGTGCCCGCCACCGCGATGCCATAGGCCGCCGCCAGGTTGTCCGACGACCCGAAGGCCAGCACCAGCCCGATCACGCATACCATCAGCAGCCAGTTGATCTGCGGCACATAGACTTGGCCGATCGCCTCGTCCGAGGTCTGATGGATGTCGAGCCGCGGCAGCAGGCTGAGCTGCATCGCCTGCTGCGACAGCGAGAACGCGCCGGAGATTACCGCCTGGGAGGCGATCACCGTGGCGGCGGTGGCGAGCAGCACGATGGGCACCAGCGCCCAGTCGGGGAACAGGTGGAAAAACGGGCTGTCGGCCACGTCGGGATGGGCGAGCACTAGCGCGCCCTGGCCGAAGTAGTTGAGCGCCAGCGCCGGCAGCACGAAGGCGAACCAGTCGAGCCGGATCGGGCCGCGGCCGAAATGCCCCATATCGGCATACAGCGCCTCCGCCCCGGTCATGGCGAGGAACACCGAGCCGAGCGCCAGGAAGCCGATCCAGCCGTGGCTCGCAAGGAAACGGACGGCGTAAAGCGGGTTGAGCGCCGCCAGCACGCCGCGGTTCTGCGCGACTTGCACCAATCCGGAGATGGCCAGCACGGCGAACCACGCCGCCATCACCGGGCCGAAATACGCGCCGATGCGCTCGCTGCCCCGGCTTTGCACGACGAACAGCCCGATCAGCACGACGATGGTGATCGGGATGACGTAGGGTTTGAGCAAAGGTGCGGCGACCTCCAACCCCTCGACCGCGCTGAGCACGGAGATCGCCGGGGTGATCATGCCGTCGCCGTAGAACAGCGCCGCTCCGGCGATGCCGACCATCAGCAACGCCGTGCGCCGCCGCTGATTGGTCTCGGAGTGCGCTGTGAGGCCGAGCAGCGCCATGATGCCGCCCTCGCCGTCATTATCGGCCCGCATGACGAACACGACGTATTTGACCGTGACCACGATCATCAGCGCCCAGAATACCAGGGACAGCAGGCCCAGCACCACCTCGGTGCTCGTGCCGCCGCCGGCCTTCAGGCATTCGCGCAATGTGTAGATCGGGCTGGTGCCGATATCGCCATACACGACGCCGAGGGCGCCGATGACGAGGCTGCGCCGCATGGGATCGGCAGTCGTGGCGCCGATTGTCAGGCTGGTCATCGTGCCCCCCACGGCCGCAGCCGCCGCTGTTGATTGCTTCGTTCAAAGCGAAGCCAACGGGTGAGTTGCACGGCATCCGCGGGCGACCTGCGCCGCCCGCGGGATTTGGTGTGAAACCTAACCTTGGGCGCTGGGCACCGCGACGAACAGGCTATGGCCCTCCCGAAGCACACGGAGCGCTATGGCCTGCCGCTTCGAGCCCTGTTGAGCACGGCCCTGCTGGTCACGACCCTGCTGGTCACGAATCGCCTTCACCGCCTCCTCGGGGTTGCCGACCTGATGGCTGCCGACGCTGAGCAGCACGTCGCCGGGCTTCAGGCCCGCCTCGCTCGCCGGGCTGTTGGGCCGCACGGCCGCGATCACCGCGCCGGTCACCTCGTCTGCAAGCCCCAGGCTCTGCCGGGCGGCGGGGTTGATCGGCGCCAAGGCGAGGCCGAGCTTGCCGTCGTTCGACGGCTCATTAGCCGTGCCGGCGTCGGCGACCTTATCCGGCAGCGCTGCGGTGGTCATCTGCAGCGACTTCTCAGCGCCGTCGCGCAGCACCGCCACCGTGGCACTGCTGCCCGGCCGCAACGCCGCCACCTGACGGGCCAACGCGCGCGGGTCGTTCACCGCCGTGCCGTTCACCGCGGTCACGACGTCGCCCGGCTTCAGTCCGGCCTTCGCCGCCGGTCCGTTGGGCTCGACCTCCGCCACCAGCGCGCCGTCAGGATGCGCCAGCCGCAGCGCTGAGGCGATCTCGGGGCTAAGCTTCTGCGACATCACGCCGAGGTAGCCGCGCTCGATATGGCCGTTCTGCTCCAGCTCGGCCACGACCGTCTTCACAAGGTTCGACGGGATGGCGAAGCCGATGCCGACCGAGCCGCCGGACGGGCTGAAGATCGCGGTGTTCACCCCCATCACGGTGCCGTCGGTGCTGAACAGCGGACCGCCGGAGTTGCCGCGGTTGATCGGCGCATCGACCTGCAGGAAGTCGTCATACGGACCAGCGCCGATATCGCGGCCACGCGCCGAGACGATGCCCGCCGTCACCGTGCCGCCGAGACCGAACGGGTTGCCCATCGCGACCACCCAGTCGCCCGGCCGCGCTTTGTCGCTGTCGCCCAGCGCCAAGTACGGCAGCTTCACGCCCGCATCGACCTGCAGCACGGCGATGTCGGTACGCGCGTCGCGGCCCACCACATGGGCGTCCAGCTCCCGCCCGTCATCGAGCGTCACGACAACCTTCGTCGCGCCGTCCACGACGTGGTTGTTGGTCACCACGTGGCCCTCGGCATCGACGATGAAGCCGGAGCCGAGCGCCTTGGCCGCGCGACCTTCATTGCCGTTGGAGCCGCCGGGCCGGTT
This sequence comes from uncultured Alphaproteobacteria bacterium, assembly GCA_963850595.1. Classification (GTDB taxonomy): domain Bacteria; phylum Pseudomonadota; class Alphaproteobacteria; order Acetobacterales; family Acetobacteraceae; genus CAHJXG01. Next base: position 2,384,862 of record CAWKLS010000002.1, read on the forward strand.
GCCACCAAAAAAGTGGCGGAAGGTCTGGTCCTGCTCAGAACCTTCGGGGAATGGCGAATTCGCCTGCTCCGCCTGGACGCGCTCGGTGCTGGTGATGGTCACGACGGCGGGGCGCACGCGGGCAACGAGGTCGCCGAAGCCCGGCAAAGCCGCGATGGGTTGTGCGGCGATCGGCGCTGCGGTGGCCGAGTTTTCGGCGGCGGCGGGGCGCAGCGTGGCGCCAAGGCCGCCAAGCGCCGTGCCGGCCAGCAGCACGGCGGCGAAGGCGGCGTTGCGCCGAGATTTCAGACTGGACATGAAGCACACTCCTTATATTGGGGCGGTTTGGCTCCGCATGGCCGTGCATATGCCGCGTCCCGCATGGACGGACGCCCATCGCCAACATGTCGATTTCTTCAGATTTCGGGGAAGGCCAGCGTCACCGATAAGCCCGGCGCCGCGTCCTCCAGCCGCAGCGACGCGCCGTGCAGCCGCGCCACAGCGGTGACAAGCGCCAGGCCCAGGCCGCTGCCGGGCGTATTGCGGCTGCGGTCCAGGCGGTAGAACCGCTTCAGCACCCGGCCGTGCTCATTTTCTGGAATGCCGGGCCCGGTGTCACTGATTTCCAGCGTCGGGCCGCCGCCGGGTGCCGCCTGGACAGCGACGCGGACATGCACGCCCGGGCCGCCATGGGTCAGCGCGTTCTCGATCAGGTTGGCGATCGCCTGACGCAGCAGCGCAGGGTCACCGCGTACGCGCTGGCTCGACGCCAGCGAGGTGTCCAGCTGCTGCCCAGCGTCTTCGGCGACCGCCGCATACAATTCGGCGACGTTGCCCGCCAGCGCGGACAGATCGACCGTCTCGAAACTGGCGCCGGTCAGCCCGGCCTCGACCTGGGCAATGCGCAGCAGCGCCGAGAAGGTCGCCAATACGCCGTCGAGCTCCGTGAGGCTTGCCTCCATCGTCCGCGTATCAGCTTCCGGCTCGCGCGGGCGGGCGGCGGCGGCCTCGAGTTGCTGGCGCAGGCGGAACAATGGGCTGCGCAGATCATGCGCGATGCTGGCAGTGGTGGACTGTAGGCCTTCGACCAAGGCCTCGACCCGGGCCAGCACGGCATTCATGGTGGCGGCCAGCCGGTCGAACTCGTCGCCCGTGCCGCTCAGCGGCAAGCGGCGGGACAGGTCGCCGGTGATGACGGCCTGTCCCGCCTCGGATACGGCGCGCAATCGGCGCTCCAGCCGGCGCGCCACGACGAAGCCGAGCAGCAGCGCCGCCAGCGCCGCCACGACGCCGGCGACCGGCAAGGTGCCGGTCAGCGCCGCCGCCCCGCGCCGCACCGGGGCGAGATCCGCCCCTACCAGCAGTTCCAGGCCGCCCGGCAGTGCCGCGCCGAGCACGCGCAGATCCCGCCCATCCGGCGCACGCATGGTGGTGAAACCGCGCAGGCCGGCCGGCGCGCCGTCGAGCGCCCCGGCAACCCGGGTGCCATCGACGGTACGCAAAAGCACCAGCGCTCCCCGACGCCGTGCGGCGACCGCGATGCTCGCGGCAAACCCCTGCGGACCATAGTTCTGCATGTCCTCCAGATAGCCTTCCGCGTCGGTCGCGATAGCTGCGTCGAGCTGCGTCCTAAGCGCACCCGACACCTGAACATACGCCCAGCCGAAGCCTGCGCCGCAGACCATCATCACCAGGGCCGCCGACAACGCCGCTACCCGCAGCGCGAAGCTTCGGCGCAGTCCGAAGCTCGGGCCGTTCATACCCAGGCTATCCCGGCTCCAGCACGTAGCCGGCGCCGCGCAGGGTGCGGATGAGCGGCGGGCCACCCGTATCCAGCTTGCGCCGCAGCCGGCTCACGTGGACATCAACCACATTGGTCGTAGGATCGAAGTTGAAGTCCCACACCCGCTCCAGCAGCATCGTGCGCGTCAGCACCTGGCCGGGGCGGCGCATCATGAACTCCAACAGACGGAACTCGGTCGGCAGCAGCTCGATCGGCTGGCCGGCCCGGCGCACGGTGCGGCGCAGCAGGTTCATCTCAAGGTCACCCACGCGCAGGATGGCGGCTTCACCCTCGCTGGTGGCCGCGGCGCGCCGGGTCATGGCGTCGAGCCGCGCGCGCAACTCGCTGAAGGCAAACGGTTTCGCGAGGTAATCATCCGCGCCGGCGTCCAGCCCATCGACCCGCGCATCCACCTCGCCCAGAGCCGTCACGATCAGCACCGGGGTGCGGTTGCCCGACGCGCGGAGCGCCCGCAGGATGCTAAGCCCGTCCGGACCCGGCAGCATACGGTCGGCGATGATGGCGTCGAAACCCTCGTTCAGCGCCTGGAACAGCCCATCGCGGCCGGTGCGCGCCACCTCGACCACGTGTCCGACCTCCCGCAGACCCTTTGCCAGGTAGTCGGCGGTGGAGGTGTCATCCTCGATCAGCAGCACGCGCATCGCGTTCCCTATTATATGCGTCCCAAGCCAATCCGTCCGGACATAGCTGGGTATTCCGCACACCGCGGGCATCTTTGCGCAATGGAGGGTGCATTAATCCGGCAAAGCGTTAGATCATGGTCGCAGAGTTGAGAGGGGCGGCCCAGCCGCCGGAGCGACATGCCATTCACCGTCGATGCCTTCCATCTTGCCCGGGCGCAGTTCGCGTTCACCGTGGCATTCCACATCATCTTTCCCGCTTTCTCCATCGGTCTCGCCAGCTATCTCGCAGTGCTTGAGGGTCTATGGCTCTGGACCAAGCGGCCAGTGTTCCTCGACGTCTATCGCTTCTGGCTGCGCATCTTCGCGGTCGGCTTCGCCATGGGCGTCGTCTCGGGCCTCGTGATGTCCTATCAGTTCGGCACCAATTGGAGCGTATTCGCCAAGCTCGCCGGCCCGGTCGTCGGCCCGGTCATGGCATATGAGGTCCTGACCGCATTCTTCCTCGAGGCCGGATTCCTCGGCGTCATGCTGTTCGGCATGCAGAAGGTCGGCCCGCGGTTGCACTTCGCGGCGAGCTGCATGGTGGCGGTCGGCACCCTGCTCAGCGGGTTCTGGATTCTCTCGGTCAATTCTTGGATGCAGACCCCGGCGGGCTACACCGTCGCCGCCGATGGCCGTTTTCTGCCCACGAGCTGGATGGAGATCATCTTCAACCCGAGCGTGTTCGTCCGCTTCCCGCACATGATCCTGGCGAGCTACCTGTCCGTCGCCTTCGTGGTCGGCGCGGTCGGCGCCTGGCACCTGCTGCGCAACAGCAAGAACGCGCAGGCCCGTGTCATGTTCGGCATGGCGATGTGGATGGCCGCCATCGTCGCGCCGCTGCAGATCGGCATGGGCGACATTCATGGCCTCAACACGCTGGAGCACCAGCCCGCCAAGATCGCCGCGATGGAGGGAAGCTGGGAGCCGCGTGACGGCGCGCCGCTGACCTTGTTCGGCCTGCCCGACATGCAGCAGGAGCGCACCAAGTGGGCGATCGAAATCCCGCATCTATCGAGCCTCATCCTGACCCATAGCTGGAACGGCCGGGTGCCGGGCCTGCTGGAGTTCAAGCGCGAGGACCGGCCCAACGCCGCCGTGGTTTTTTGGTCGTTCCGCCTGATGGTCGGCATCGGCTTCGCCATGCTGGGCATTGGCGCATGGAGCCTGTGGGCGCGCTATCGCAAGCGGCTGTATGAGAGCACCTGGCTGCAGCGCGCGGCCGTGCTGATGGGTCCGGCCGGGTTCGTCGCCATCCTGTCCGGCTGGGTCACCACCGAGGTCGGACGGCAGCCCTACACGGTTTATGGCCTGCTGCGCACGGTCAATAGCGTGGCGCCGATCGCGCTGCCCGGCGTTGCCACCAGCCTCGCGGTGTTCGCAGTCGTCTATTTCGCCGTATTCGGCTCGGGCGTGCTGATTCTCCTGCGCATGATGGGCAAGACGCCGGAACACGACGAGCCCGAGCACCAGCCGCAAGTGCCGATTCGCACCGCGGGCATCACGCCCGGCCCCGCAGCGGCGCACGGCAGCACGCAGCCACAGCCGGCGGAGTAGCAGGATGGGCATTTCCGTCGATCTCTCGACCATCTGGGCCGGCGTGCTGGCCTTTGCCGTGCTGATGTATGTGGTCGCTGACGGGTTCGACCTCGGTTGTGGCATCCTGTTCGCTTTCGAGCGCGGGCGGCAGGACCGCGACGTCATGGTGAACACCATTGCCCCGGTGTGGGACGGCAACGAGACCTGGCTCGTGCTGGGGGGCGCTGGGCTGCTGGCGGTATTCCCGCTGGCCTACTCAATCATCCTGCCAGCGCTGTATCCGACCGTTATCGGCATGCTTCTGGCGCTGATTTTTCGGGGTGTCGCCTTCGAGTTCCGCTTTCGCGCCGACACCGAGGGCGGCCGCGCCTTTTGGGACCTGGTGTTCTTCGCCGGCTCGACAGCGGCGGCATTGTGCCAGGGGCTGACCCTGGGCGGGCTGCTGCAGGGCGTCCGCGTGGTGGACGGCGCCTATGCCGGCGGCTGGTGGGATTGGCTCACGCCGTTCACCGTGCTGTGCGGCGTCGCCACCGTCATCGGCTACGCCCTGCTCGGCGCGACCTGGCTGGTTTGGCGCACTTCGGGCGACCTGCATGATCGGGCGCGGCGCCAGGCGTTTTGGCTGGGTTGCGCGACCTTGGGCATGATCGGCGCCGTCAGCCTTTGGACGCCGTTCCTGCGCGGCTCCCTTGCGGACCGCTGGTTCTCCTGGCCCGGCATCCTGCTCACGAGCCCCGTGCCGGTGCTCGTGGTCCTGCTGGCATTTGGCTTCTTCCGCAGCTTGGCGAGCGGACGGGAACTGACGCCGTTCCTCTGCGCGCTCGGTTGGTTCGTGCTGAGCTTCGCGGGCCTCGGGATTTCACTGTATCCGATGATCGTGCCGCCGACGGTCACGATCTGGGACGCCGCCGCGCCGCGTGACAGCCAGGTATTCCTGCTGGTGGGCGCGGTGGTGATGATCCCGGTGATCATGGCATATAGCGGCTACGCCTACTGGGTGTTTCGCGGCAAGGTTCAGCATGACGCAGGGTATCATTGATGACCCAGGGACAATCGCGAGTCGCATGGTTTGCTGGGTTGTGGGCCGCGAGCGCCGCGGTGACGGCGCTTGTCGCCTACGCACTGCGCTGGGTGCTGCTTGGATAACGGGTCGTTACTCCGGCAAGTAAAGCCAGGCGCCGTTCTTTACCGTGACCAGCACCTGGGCGCTCGGCCCAGCGCCGCTGTGATCGTCGTGGGATAGGTTGAAGACGCCTTGTACACCCACCAGCCCTTGCACGCCCTCAAGCCCGTCGCGCAGTGCCCGGCGGAACTCTGGCGTGCCGGGCTGGGCCGCCTGCAACGCTGTGCTGGCAGCACGCTCCAACAACAGGAAGCTATCCCATACCATGGCGCCGAACAGTGACCGGGTGCCGCGGCCAAAGCGATCTTCATAGGCCTGGCCATAGGCCAATGCCACGGCCTTGACCGGATTGCTGTCCGGCAGCTGCTCGGCCACCAATGCGGGGGTGACGGTGAACACCAGCCCCTCCAGCGCCTTGCCGCCGAGCCGCAGCACCTCTGGGTTGCCAAGGCCCTGCGTGCCGTAGATCGGGCCGGTCCAGCCGTAGCTGCGCAGCTCGATAATCGGCGTCGTGCCCGGCGTGCCGGACGCGGCCACGAACATCGCGTCCGGCCGGGCAGCGATCATGCGTAGCACCTGCGGCGTCACGCTGGCGTCGCCGGGGTTGTAGCGCACGGTGAGCGCGTTGTGCAGGCCGTGCGGCCCGGCGCTGGCGTCCAGCGCTGCGATCTGCCCGTCGCCGAACGCCGTCGCAAACGCGATCACCGCGTAGGTCCTCACCCCATTATGCGCCATGTGTGCGGCGACTGGATTGGTCATGAGTCGGTCGGCCGGCGCCGTCTTGAACGCCCAGCGCCGCGCGCCCTCCTGCGGCTCGACGATGGCGTTCGCTCCGGCCAAAGACAGCATCGGCACCTCCGCCAGCCCGATCGCGTCGAGCAAGGCGAGCGAGGGAGGCGTGACAGTCGGGCCGATGACGGCGTCCACCCGCCCCTCGTCGATCAGCTTGCGGATGTCGCGCAAGGCAGCGCTGCTGTCGGTGGCATCGTTGAGGATGGTCAGCCGAGCCGGGTGTCCAGCGATCGTTTTTGGCAGCAACTCGAACGTGTTGCGCTGTGGCATACCAAGCGAGGCGCCGGGGCCGGTGAGCGACAGGATGGCGCCGATGCTGATGGGAGCGCCCTGCCCCTGTGCCCTGCGCCCAAGGCTCAGAAAAGCGGCCGCAGTGACCAGCGTACGGCGGGAAAATCCGGACGACGTCGCACGCGCGATCACGGTCAAGCGATGGGCATCAGCGCTTGCGCAGGCGCTTTACGTTCGCGGTTGCCCGGCTGTGCAGCGGCCGCAGCAACGCCTCGGCGGACGCACTGACCGGTGAGGCCAGCACCCGGCTGATCTCCAGCGTGGCCGCTGTCTTCTCGAAGATCATCTGGTTGTATTCGGCGATCGAGCAGGAGTTCTGCGCCATCATAAGGCTGCGCCGCGCGATGGTCTCCCAGGACGCCCAGGCGAGCTCCGCCATCATGAAGGGAGCGGACAGGACTGACGGGTGCTTCGGAGTTTTCATGTCTTAGACATAGCGCCTGAAAACCCCGAAACGAAGTGCGCCCTGCACGCTTGTGATCAGCCGGTGTCCTAAATGTCGCGCTTGCATGGGCTGCTGGGTGTATCCGCACCGCTCTATGCAACGGTCAGCGGTGGGTTTGGCACCACCAGATTCAGCAACAAGGCAAGCAGGAACATTGAAAACAAAAGATTCAGCAACAAACAAGTTGTCAGATGGTCTGTCTTACATATAATACGTGGACACAATTTGACATATAAAATTGCACAACTTACAATCATTAATGGTGAATGATTGACTTAAGAATTTCAAACAGCAAGCAAGGCTGCTGGAAACAACCTTGAACCGGCAATTCACACGTTTTTGTGATTTTTGTATTGGTCGGAATTCATACATTTTCTTGTTGTGCGATGCACAAACTAAGTGCCGTCCACGATATATGGAGCTGCAAGATGTCTGATATCAACAAGGTGCAGGACGCCAAGTCCAACAGCAGCCAGGCGACTGTCGGGGCCAATGTATGGGCCGAGACACAGGCCGCGGAAAATGCGACGCACCAGGCTGCCGAGGTCACCCAACAGCGCGCTCGCGCCACCGCAGAGGCGTTGCGCCGCGGGGCCGACGCCACCGCGGACGTAACCCGTCAGGGCACCCAGGCCGGGGTCGAAGCGATGCGACGTGCCGGTGAAACGGCAAATGAGACGATGCGCCGGAGCACCCAGGCCATGGCCGAAGGTCAGCGCCAAATCGCCCAGGATACCGCGCATACCTTCGAGACCGTCAGCCGCAAGATGGCGCAGGTGGCCCAGGGCGCATCCAACGAGGTGCGCCAACTCATGACGCTGCCGCATGCCGCCGAGGGCGGATTGCGCGATATGCAGCAGAGCATGGCGGGCCTGGTCGAGGGTGTGGTGCAGACCAACCTGCGCGCCACCCAGGAGCTGTTCCGCCTGTCGAACCCGTCCGCCGTGGTCGAGATGCAGCAGCGCTTTATGCGGGAATACATGGACACGCTGATGCAGGGTACTGCGACCCTACTCCGCGCCGTCCGCCGCACCGCCGACGAGACCCTGCGTCCGCTTGAGGCGCAGGTGGGCCAGCGTCAGCAGTCGCAGAGCGCGCAGCGCACCGCTGCCGAGTAATCACGCGACGGGTGACAACACTCGTGCTTGGAACTGAAATAAACCGGCGCTGGAACGACGGTCAGGCCGGGTTTTTTCCAAGTAAGGGGCGAGCCTTTAAATTCTAAGTGCTATGCCTGGCGCATAATGTCATGGCCGGGCACCTAACCAATACGGAGACTATGATGGCTTACGATTCGAACACGACCCGGCGTGGTGCGAGCCCGCGCCCGGAAGCCGCAGTTTCGACCGGCATCCCGTTCTGGGACCTGATGCTGTCCTTCGGCAAGGTGTCGCAGCAGGCGCTGGCGAGCTACGCACCGCGCGGCGAGCACGCCACGCGGTCCAGCCATGGCGCCGTGCATCAGACGGGCAGCAGCGTCGAGGTGATCCCGGTCGGCGAGGAGACGCTGAACGTCGGCACCCGCCTCGTGACCGGCGAGACGACGCGAGTGCGCCGCATCGTCGTGGAAACGCCCGTCGAACAGTCGGTGGCGCTGCGCGAGGAGCGGGTCATCGTCGAGCGCCGCAAGCCGACGGGCGTCAGCGCCATTGGCACCCCGGCGATCCTGACCGAGAGCACCATCGAGATGAGCGACAGCTTCGAGGTGACCGAGGTCTGGAAGAGCGTGCGGGTTACCGAGGAGGTCGTGCTGCGCCGCGAGGTGACAGAGCGGCACGAGACCGTGCGCGACACCGTGCGTCGCGATGAGGTCGTCGTGGAACAGGTAACGCAGGCGCTGCCGGAGGTGCGCTATGCGGTTGAGACAATTCAGCACGCGCAACCGGCCTCACCGCAGCCCCAAGCTGGCAAAGCCGAGGCCACCAGGCCGGAGCCGGCGCAGTTGGCGGCCGACTTGAAGAAGGTTGCCGAGCGCTTCGAGACGAACGCCGACCAGCACGACAAGGCCCCAACGGCCAAAGCTGAGGCGGCAAAGACTGAGCCGGCGAAAGCCGAAAAGCCGGCTCCGCACCAAGCGACGACGCAATCGAGCAAGGCCGCGAGCGAGCAGCCGAAGACGCCAGCGATGCCCGGCCGTAGCGAGACGGTCGGCACGCATAATGAGAAGAACTTTAGCCAGAAGAACTGAATTCAGCTCACAGCCAGCCAGGGGCAGCGTTCCTGGCCGGCTCTTTTGATCTGCGATGTGAATGGCCGGCGGCACCACTGCGTGCACCGGCCATTTTCACGTCATGCATCAGGAAAGAATGGCGCTGGGCGAAACTGGATCGATCGGCGACGGTGGCACGCCGCCGGCCTCGATCGCCTCGCCGGCCAGCAGACAGAGATCCTCGCGATAGCGCCCAGCGACCAACTGCACCCCGACCGGGGCGGTGCCGACCATCCCGGTGGACACGACCAGGCCAGGCAAGCCCATTAGCGGCAGGCCAGTCTGGGTAAGTTGCGCCCGCCAGACCCGTTCGGCCGCCGCCGGGTCTTCGAGATCGAGCCCATCCGGGAAGGGCAACTCTGCCGACACCGGCAGCAGCAGGACCGGATGACGCTCCAGGAACAGCAGCCACTCGCGGGTCAGGCTGGCCCGGCGGATCAGCGACCGGGCGACGACGTCGGGCGGCATCGCCTCCGCCTGCACGCGTGCCCACGCCAGCACCGCAAGCGCGCCGGGATCGCCCTCCCGCTCGATCGCTGACGCCAGGGCCGGAAAGCCGTCGCCGAGCCAGAGGCGTACTTGCAGCTCCGTCGCCTCGTGCAGCGACGGGGTGTCGGCGACCTCCTCGACAGTCCAGCCCGCGGCTTCGAGACGCTGGGCCGCGTCGCGCAGGGCGGCCTCGACCTCTGGCACGATTTCGAGTCCACCGGGGCGCAGGCAGAGCGCGGCATGTCGTCGCACTGGCGGCCCCTCCAACGGCGCCGGCACCCACCAGGGGTCGCGCGCGTCCGGCGCCGCCATGGCCGCAAGTCCCAGCCGCAGGTCGGCGATCGTGCGGCCGATCGGGCCGGAGACCGCCATGAGCTGCGGGCCGATCCCGCGCTCCGGCACACACGCGTTATAGGCCGGCACCCGGCCCAGCGTCGGACGCAGCCCGTGCACGCCGCAGGCATAGGCGGGATAGCGGATCGACCCGCCGATGTCGGTGCCGTGCGCCAGATGGCCGATCCCCGCCGCCACAGCAGCCGCCGCCCCGCCCGAAGAGCCGCCCGGAGTCAGACGTGGGTCGCGCGGGTTGCGGGTGTCGCCGTGCAGCCGGTTGCTGGTGAACCAGCGTAGCGAGAAAGCCGGCGTGTTGGTTCGCCCCGCGATCACCGCCCCGGCCCGCAGCAGGTTGTCCACGACGGGACTGCTGGCCTGCGCCATCAGGTCGCGCTGCAGGGTCAGGCCGTTGGTGGTGGCGAAACCCACCTGGTCGGTGTTGACCTTGACCGTCACCGGCACGCCGGCGAGTGGGCCCGGGTCCTCACCGGCTGCGATGGCCCGGTCGATCCGGTCGGCTGCCGCGCGAATTTCCTCGGGCCGGTGCTCCACGACGGCGTTGAGCTGCGGGTTCACCGCATCAAGCCGGGCTAGCGCCGCCTCGGCCGCTTCCCGCGCAGAGACGTCCCGCCTGCGGACCATGTGGGCCAGGGTGGTCGCGGGCAGGCGCCAGATCTCGTCCATTGGAATTCCTTGTGAAATGCGAGGGGTCAGACGACTGGGCTGGTGATGCTCTGCGGATACGGCGTGGTGCTCTGGAAAGAGGGGCGGGCCGTCAGCCCATCCATGTAGCGGCCGAGGTTGGGATGCGTCGTGCGCCAGCCGAGCTCAGGGAAGCGCACGTCGAGCCAGCCCAGCGCGCTGCCGGCCGAGATGTCGGCGATGCCGAATGCGTCGCGGACCGCATAGGGACGATCGCCGACCACGCGGGCGATCTCGGCGATGCCGCCGTGCACCTTGCGCATCTGGCGGTCGGTCCAGGGCTGGCTGCGGTGCGCCTCGGGCCGCATACGCTCGAAGAACACCAGCAGGAAGGCGTCGCACACGCCGGTCGCCAGCGCGTCCATGCGCTTATGCGCGAGTATGCCGTCATCGTCGGGCGGCAGCAGCGGCGGTTCCGGGAACTTCCGCTCGATCCACTCGAGAATGACGCTGCTCTCCCAGACCGCCGATCCGTCGTCGAGCAGCAGCACCGGCAGTTTTTCCAGCGGATTATGTTGCGGCAGGCTGGTGTCGTCGTTCCACGGCACCTCGGTCTGCAGCTCGAACGGCACCGATTTCTCGGCCAGCGCGATGCGGACCTTACGTGCGTACGGGCTGGGTGTGGCGCTGATCAGCTTCATCGGGCCTCCGGTCGGACGTGGTGCGGCGGCCATGAAAAGCCTCGGATGGCGGCAAGACAAGTCCTGCCTGCGCAAACTGTTGCGGGCTTCGCTGCGTTGGGACGCCAGCCAAGAGGAGCCACTGATGACCGAGAAGACCAAGACCGAGCACGCCGACCGCACGGTGGGCGGCCCGGGCAGCAGCCACCAGAACGCCGATGAGCCCGAGACCCACCACCACAACGCGCGCGAGCGTCAGCAGCAAAAGGGCAGCAACGACTCTGGGGATCACCAGGACGCATCCGATGGCGGGGAGCGTGCCAGCGGGCGTCATGGCCCAGAGGCGCCGCGTCACCCGAAGTAGTGGCGTTGGTCGGTACGCGATAAGCTGCCGGTGAGGGCAGGTACCACCTCGGTCCGCCGCGAATGGGGGACCGAGGGCGATCAATAAACCGCGGAGCCGCTGGGCAGAGCAGCTAGAAGCCGCCCTGCCCCCTGCAGGTTCAGCCTTTCATGCTGTCCGGCACCTTGCCGCCATTCTCCGCGAGCTTCTGCACAACTGCCTTATGCAGCGCGATGTTCTGTTCGGCACTGCCGTCCGCCCCGGCGTGAACGCCCAATTCCTGGCCCAGCGACTTGCGCGCATCGAGGCTAGAATCGAGGTCGAGCAGCTTCAGCAGATCGACGATCGATGTCTGGTAATTGCCGCCGCCACCCTTCGTCGAGGCCATTTGGCTCAGCACTGCGCCTACATCCACCGAGGGTGCCGCGGTGCCGCCGCTGGTCGGCGCCCCAGACGACATGCTGTCGGCTGCGCCCGTGGTGGAGGCGGTTGCGTCCGCCGGGGCCGCGCTGGCGTGGTGAAAAATCTTGTCCATGATGTTGCCGAAAATGCTCAAGGGACTACCTCCGAAACTGGTTTTGGCGGTGCAGCCGCCAATTGCCTCGCCGCCATGCGTAGTTCAAACCGGTGTGCGATGGAAGCGTTGCCGATTGATCCGGGCAAGGTCTCGGCTGCATGAATCACGCTGGCGGAAGCGCTGGCGATCGGTAAGGTCGCATCCAAGAAGTTGCGAGGGAGGACGATTTGGATTTCGAGCACTCTGCCAAGGTCCAGGAGCTGCAGCGCCGGCTGCAGGCGTTCATGGAGGCGCATGTCCACCCGAACGAGGCCAGCTACATTGCCCAGCACGCAAGCCACGACCGCTGGCAGCCGGTGCCGGTGGTCGAGGAGCTGAAGGCCGTGGCGCGGCGGGCGGATTTGTGGAACTTGTTCCTGCCGCACTCCGATCGCGGCGCCGGGCTGACCAATCTCGAATACGCGCCGCTCGCCGAGATCATGGGCGGCGTCTCCTGGGCGTCGGAGGTGTTCAACTGCTCGGCCCCCGATACCGGCAACATGGAAACGCTCGACCGCTACGGCACCGAGGCGCAGAAGCAGGAGTGGCTGGAGCCGCTGCTGGAAGGTGAAATCCGCTCGGCGTTCTGCATGACCGAGCCGGAGGTCGCGTCGTCGGACGCCACCAACATTCAGTGCCGGATTGAGCGCGATGGCGGTGATTACATCGTGAACGGCCGCAAGTGGTGGTCGTCGGGTGCCAATGACCCGCGCTGCCGGCTGCTGATCGTCATGGGCAAAACCGATCCCGACAGCTCCGACCGGCATCGCCAGCAGAGCATGGTGCTGGTGCCCCGCGACACGCCCGGCGTGCAGGTGCTGCGGCATCTGCCGGTGTTCGGCTATGACGACGCGCCGCACGGGCACGCCGAAATCCTCTTTGAGAACGTGCGGGTTCCCGTCGAGAACGTGCTGCTCGGCGAGGGCCGTGGCTTCGAGATCGCGCAGGGGCGCCTGGGACCGGGCCGCATCCACCACTGCATGCGGGCGATCGGCATGGCGGAGCGGGCGCTGGAGATGACCTGCAAGCGGGTGCTCAGCCGGCATCCGTTCGGCAAGCCGCTGTCCGAGCAGGGCGTGATGATCGAGCGCATCGCCGAGGCGCGCATCAAGATCGACCAGTCGCGCCTGCTGGTGCTGCACGCCGCCTGGCGCATGGATGAGGTCGGCAACAAGGCGGCCCGGCGCGAGATCGCCGAGATCAAGGTCGCCGTGCCGGCCATGGCCTGCCAGGTGATCGATTGGGCGATCCAGGCGCATGGGGCCGCCGGGGTATCGGACGACTTCGCCCTGGCGTCCATGTATAAGGCTGCCCGGACCCTGCGGATCGTCGATGGACCGGACGAGGTGCATCGCCATCAGCTCGGCCGGCTGGAGCTTGCCAAATACCGGCCGGAGCGGCCGAACGCATGACGGCGCCGGCGTCCGATGGCTCGCCAGTCCTGGTGCCGGTGCTGCCGAACCATCGGTTCGACGAGGCGGCGCTGGGGCGCTGTTTGGCCGAGCATCTGCCGGGGTTCGCTGGTCCGTGCGAAATCCGGCAGTTCCAGGGCGGTCAGTCGAACCCAACATTTCATCTGAGCACCGCGGCCGGGCAGTATGTGCTGCGGAAGAAGCCGCCGGGCACGCTGCTGCAGTCGGCACATGCGGTGGATCGGGAATACCGCATCCTGGGCGCGTTGCGGGATAGCGGGGTGCCGGTTCCGCCCGTGCATCTGCTGTGCGCTGATGAGAGCGTCATCGGCACGATGTTCTTCGTCATGGACTACCGCGAGGGCCGCGTGTTTCCCGACCGCACCCTGCCGGGTGTCAGCCCCGCCGACCGGGCGGCGATCTATGACGACATGGGCCGCGTGCTGGCGCTCCTGCACGGCGTCGATTGGCAGGCGGCGGGCCTCGAAGGTTTTGGACGGCCCGGCAACTATATCGGCCGTCAGATCGACCGCTGGTCACGGCAGTATGCCGGTGCAAAGGTCGGCGAGGAACCGGCGATGGAACGATTGATGGCGTGGCTCACCGCGCACGTGCCGGTGGCGGACGAGACGACGATCGCGCATGGCGACTATCGCCTCGGCAACCTGATCATCCATCCGACGGAGCCTCGGGTGGTGGCGGTGCTGGACTGGGAGCTGGCGACCTTGGGCCATCCCTTGGCGGATTTAGCGTATAGCTGCCTGGCCTGGCGGCTGCCGCTGGATTTGCAGGGCATCCAGGGTCTGGACGTGCCGGGCTTGCCGAGCGAGGCCGAGTACGTGCAGGGCTATTGCCGCCGAGCCGGCCGCGACGGGGTGCCGGACATGGAGTTCTTCGTTGCCTTCTCGCTGTTCCGCTGGGCAGCGATTGCCGCGGGCGTATATCGCCGGGCATTGGACGGGACGGCGGCGGATGCGCGGGGGCGTGAGGCTGGGGAGAAGTTTCGCAATTTGGCGGAGTATGGCTGGAGGACGGCGCAGGCGGCTTGATGATGTGGCCTGAGCAGCCTCGGCAACCCCGGTCAACCATCGAGGTAGCTGACATTTTTTAATGTTGGTGTGAATAAAGAAAAGTAACAGGCGGCTCAAACAGCCGATCAATGGTCTCTGTTAACTAATGCAATGCGCGAAGTAGAGCTGGATTTACGGAGATCATTTTTTCGCCTGTCTCAACGATGGCAAAGCGAGACTTTTTGCTTGTTGCGGCAATCCAGGAGTTCGTGCATCCATCGATGATGCGATCGTGAAGTTCAGCGGTTGCGACGGCAAAATCCTCTATCCAAGCTGGCTTGCTCAGCAGATCCACTTCGCCGCCTTCGATGTCTATTTTCACCAACGAAAGGCGGCTATGGGGTGGGGAGTATTTCTCCAAAACTTGGTGGATTGTAAGGACATCGACCGTATCGATTATGGACGGGTCAAAGCAGTCTTTCGGAGTACTTACCAAGGTATGCCCCCATTCTCCTGTGTTTCGGGAGTACATTGGCTTTTTGGAACAAGCACTGCCAACTGCTGCGTTTACCGCAATGATATTACGATATTGCATCGTATTTAATTGCAGTATTTGAAAATTTTCCGGTGAGGGCTCAAGTGTGATGACAGTGCAATGAGGTATGGTGGTCGCAAACTTTATCGCGGCCACTCCGATATACCCACCAAGATCCAAAATAGTATTTTCACAATCTATCCGGGCAAGCATCTGACATAAAAGTGAAAATTCATCGCCAAGGCAACTATTTGCGACAGTCTCGTCTGGACTGTCTTTACGGATAAAAACTTTCGTCCCATTCACGTCATGGCTGTGCAGCTTCATTGCGAGCGCCTTATCAAAGGCGCAACGTTACAATATGCTAGTCGATTGGCATAGGGCATCGTGACGATGAACAGCTAGGGAATTGTCGAGCGAGCAGCCATCGCCATCAGCCCCTCGCAACTTCGACACTTCATAATTCGCAATTTCCCTCAGCAACGACCCGTCAGGCTGTTCAAGCGAACTGATCGCCTGCTGTACGATCGACAATCCACTAACCTCTGGCAAAGGCGCGTCACCAGTGCGCTTTCTTTGGGCCAAAGCCCTGCCTGGCTTTGGTAGCCGCCTGTTCTGCGCCCTGGTGACGACGATGATGCCCTGCGTGCTGCCTATGCGGCAGCCGCTGCAATATCTTGGTCGAACTGCCCGGCGAACTCGTCCATCGTCTTCTTGCCCTGATCGATCGCGGTCGTCTGCCCAGCCAGCACCAGGTTCACATCGGTGATTCCGATGAAACCGAGGATCTGTCGGAGATAGCTCGCCGCGACGTTATAGCCTTCACCCGGCGAACCGGGCGCGTAGTTGCCGCCCGAGACCAGGATGCAGGTCGCCTTCTTGCCGGTCAGCAAACCCTTGTAGTCTGCCGTAAACGTGACGCCAACCCGGACGATGTGGTCGATGTAGGCCTTCAGCGCGGCCGGAATGGAGAAGTTGTACATCGGCGTGCCGATGACGATGTGGTCGGCCGCCTGCAGCTCGGCGATCAGGTCGTCGGAGATCTTGATCGCCGTCTTCATCTCGGGTGAGTGCTGCTCGGTCGGGGTGAACGCGCCGCCGATCCACGGCATATCGACGAACGGCAGGGGTGTTTTCATCAGGTCGCGGATAACGACGGGACCGCCGGGGTGGTCTGCTTTCCATTTCTCAATGAACTGCTCTGTCAGCTTGCGGGAAACGGAGTATTCGAATCGTGGGCTGACCATAACTGCTAGAAGCGATGTCATTGCGGAGCCTCGTAAAAGTTGTCGGGGTGGCGATCGGTCGCTCGGCGGCAGCTGCTTTTCAGCCCTATCGGCATGAAAGGCACGCGCCGTAGGCGCATCATTACTTCGGCGCGGGACGACCCTCCGGAAACCCTATATTTTCCGATGCGTTCTATCGGTGCGGTCGATGGAAGCTGCTCAGGCAGCCCTTGCCCGCGACGGTTTTTTCTGAGGACAGAGCTTCAGGCGTTCGATCAGCCAGCGGCCTGCGGGTCCCGGCGGTGCAGCCGTCTGGTAGATGGTGGCCATGGGAAGGATCAGGCCGCCCGCCGGCGTGTCCTCGACCGGCAGCACGACAAGCCGGCCCTTGGCAATGTCCTCCGCCACCGTGTGCAGCGGCATGCCGCCCCAGCCGAGGCCGTCGAGCAGGAAGGCGCGCTTGGCAAAGAGGTCACCCAGGCGCCAGACCAGCGGCGACATCACCCCGAACTCGCGCCCGGCCGAAAGGCTCGACCGGTCGGTGATGATGAGCTGGATGTGCCGGGCGAGTTCCGGCCGCGGGATCGGCCCCACGAAGGCGGCCAGCGGATGGTCTCGCGCTGCCACCATCACCATTTCGATGGCGATCAGGCGTTCGCTGGTGATGGAGGGCTGCGTGAGCGGCAGCGGGCCCACGATCCCCAGGCTGCAGCGGCCGTCGAGGACCGGCTGATACGCCGCTCCCATCGCCTCGACATACAGGCGCAGCGCCGTTCCGGGAAACAGCGATTGAAAATCCTTGGCCGCCGCAGTGACGGCCTCCATCGGGAAGAACACATCGATGACTGCCGACAGTTCCGGCTCCAAGCCGCCGGCCATGCCCCGGGCGCGCGCCTTCATCACGTCCACGCCCGACACCACGTTGCGTGCGTCCGCCAACAGCGCGCCGCCGGCCGCCGTCAGCTTCGGGTAGCGGCCTGAACGGTCGAACAGCGTGACGCCGATCTGCTGTTCGAGGTTGCTGACCGTCTGGCTGACCACGGACTGCGCCCGGCGCACTTTGCGTGAGGCCGCCGAGAAGCTGCCCTCCTCCACTGCCGCAATGAAAATCCGCAACTGGTCAAGGGAAACGCCGTCCAGCATCAAGCAGAACTCCATCGTCCGTGCCGATGGGTTATGCAGGATTATCCCGGAAAACTGAAAAGGCGATGCTTAACCAAGCGCCTGATCGACTTGGCCGGGCGCTTAATCAAAATGATCCGCCAGCTCGTGGTCAGGGACGTTGGTCAGGTCCTTGGTGAGCGACCGCGACACCACGGCCACAGTCGCCCTGGCGAGGTGCCCGCGAATGTTGTGCAGCGCGTGGGCCGGCGCCGCCAGCACGATGCTGTCCACCTTGCCGGTCCGCACCGCTTCATTCAGCTCATCGGCAACCGTCTTCTCGAAGCTGAGCTTAGCTTGCTCGTGCGGGTCCAACTCGGGCGCGGTGAACCGGCTGCGCGCCGCCGCGGGATCATCGTCGGTGTTGGCAAGGCCCGAATTGTCGAAGACGTGCACCGTGTGCATGCCCCGGCCGGACCCGGTCAGCACCCGCGCCTTGCCGCCATCGGCGACGACGAACCAAGTCACGCCGTGCTTGCTGTCCATGCTGATGCCACTCTCCAGATCGCCGGGAGCCCAAGGCCCGGCGCGTGCCGCCATTCCTCATGTCTTACAGGCAACGGCGGCGGTTCACCACAATCTGCCCTCCGCACGGCTTGCCGTCCCATCGGACCCTGGCTATCCCAATCGAGCGGCGCACCGGCCGTACCGACCCAAGCCGGAGGACGCAGATAGCGCAGGCAGACAGCCGCAGCAGGCCGAAACCATTCGCGGGGAGCGTCGACACTGACCGCCTGCGCGACCACATCGCCGGGTTGCTGCTGAAGGCCGCGAGCTTCGTCTCTCGCGCGCGGGTTGAGGAGACGGCGCGGAGCTGGCTGGCCCGGACCGAAGCCGGCGCGTCGGGCCAAGAGGCGCTGCTGGTGGCCGACGCCCTCGGCATAGCATGGACCTGGCGCTGTTCAGCGCCGCCGCCAGCGGCGCCACCGCATTCAACCGGCTGGCGCGCCGCCGCAAGGGCATGGAGACGGTGGAGGCCGCCGCACTCGAAGTGCTGCGCTGCGCTTAGTTCCGCCTACTGCGGGTCGAGAACATCAGTCGCCAAAGCGGGGTTGGTCGAGGCAGAGCTCGCCAAGCTCGGCCTGCAGCTGCGTGTTCGCAAGAGCACGACTGGCCGCCGCGTGCTGCACGACGCCATCGAGCAAGGACATGAGGCCGGCCTGGGCTTTGAATACAACCCCCGGCCTTACGCACTCCGGACGCTAAAGCCTCATCGATAGGCGCTGCCGTCCTCAGCGCGTTGCGGCGTGTCAACGAAGCGGCCATGCTCCGGAACGGCCAGCAGGTCGAAATCGCGCGCCAGCGTCTTGAGCGCCCCCCGCATCGCGGCGCCATGCATCGCCCGGCCATGACCGGTGACCACCAGCTCTGGTTCGAGCGGCGCCAGGCGTCGGACGGAGTCGCGGGCGGCCTGCCAGTCATGGGTAAAGTATTTGGGCGGCCCGTGCAGCTCTGGCTCCTGCGTCACCGCCGCATAGGCTGATTCTTGTGCCGTCGTGACAAAGGCGTCGCCGGCAATCAGCGCACGGTCAGCCTCGCGCCACAGTGAGACCTGCCCAACCGAGTGCCCCGGCGTATGCAGCCAGCGCCAGCCCGGCATCTCCGGCACGCTGCCATCCTCGGGCAGCGTGCGCAGCCGCTCACCGACGTTCACGGGACTGCGCGGGAACAGCGGCGACAGCAGCGCCGTGAGGCCGCCGCCGACCGTGGGATCGGGCGGGGGATAGGACGCGCTGCCGTCCAGATAAGGCCGCTCCAGCGGATGCGCATAGACCGGCACGTCCCAGCCGCGGGCCAGATCCTCAAGCGTGCCGACATGATCGAAATGCCCGTGCGTGAGCACGATGGCAGCGGGCGGCACATCGGCGCCGAAGCGCTCGGCCGCCGCACGCCTGATTCGGCCGGCCATGCCGATAACGCCGGTATCGACCAGCACCCAGTGCCGCTCGCCCGGTCGGCCGTAGAACACGACGTTGACGATGGCGAGGCGCAGGTAGGCGAGGTCGGGCGCGACCTCGATCGTGCCGTCGTCCTGCGGCTCGCCGGCGACGTCGGATCGGCTCATTGGGATCTGTTGGGCCATAGCGTTCCCTTTCCAGCGTATTGGTACCCTCAACGCGGCAAAGGCGCCGGCGTTCGCGCCGTTTGAGGCCCTGGGCAACGGCAAGCGCGCCGGCCTGAACTACGATCTGTTCAACGAGCCGATCGACCGTGAGCCGCCGGATGGTGCGTGACCAACGCCGCCGCGTATTTCTGCGTACTCAGCTCGGGCATAAACCCTTTTTTGTTCTTCGGCGCTCAAGTCTAGACAGGCATGGCGCCCGTGTCCCATGTTCATCGGCACGAGGCAGTCAATCGGGGAAGGAATCGCCGTGAATATCAATTGGAGGGCCGGGAACCGGCGTCCGATGGCAGTAATCTTGACCATCTCGGCCCTCATCGGATGGATTAGCCCTGCGCGCGCCCAGGACGTGGAGGCGCCCGCGCCGGGTCAGCAGGTGACCGAGGAGTCCGCCACCCCGCCTACCGACATGGCCGAAGCCGAGGCCGCGCTGCAGCGGACTCAGCAGGAGGCGGCTGCGGCACAAACCCAGATTGCCGAGGCCAAGGCGCAGCTCGAACACCTGGCCGCGCTGCGGACCGACGCCGAGCAACAACTGAGCGCTGCACAGCAGCAACTCTCCGGCGTCGAATCCGCAATCGAGGCCGCAAAGCAGCGGCTGATCGATCCGACCGCCCGGTTTGATGAGGTGACGCAGCAGGTCGCGGCCGCTGAGCAGCGGCTCGCCGCGCTGCAGCGTCAAGCCGAAGAGGCACAGAGCGCCGCGGCAGCTGCGACAGCCCAGCTTAACGAAAACGGGGCGCAACTCGCTCAGCTCAACGAGCAGCGCAGCGCCGCCGAGCAGCGGGTGAGCGTATTGCAGCAGCAGGAGCTTCCAGCCGCTCAGGCCGCAGCCGAGGCAATGCAGAAGCGGCTGACCGACGCGACTGCTCAGTATGAGCAGATGACGCAGCAGGGCACCGCCGCCGAGCAGCGGCTTGCTGCGTTGCAGCATCAGGTCGAAGAAGCAACGGGCGCGGCAGCAGCAGCTACGGCCCAGCTTAGCGAAAACGGGGTGCAACTCGCTCAGCTCAACGAGCAGCGCAGCGCCGTCGAGCAGCGGGTGAGCGTATTGCAGCAGCAGGAGCTTCCAGCCGCTCAGGCCGCAGCCGAGGCAATGCAAAAGCGGCTGACGGACGCGACCGTTCAGCTCGAGAATATGACACAGCAGGGCGCCGCTGCCGAGCAGCGGCTCGCTGCACTACAGCGGCAAGCCGAGGAGGTGCAGAGCACCGCAGCAGCGGCCACAGCCCAGCTTAGCGAAGGCCAGTCGCTGCTCACCCAGCTCAACGAGCAGCGCAGCGCCGTCGAGCAGCAAGTGAGCCTGCTGCAACAACAGCTCCCAGTTGCCCAAGCTGCAGCCGAGGCGATGCAAAAGCGGCTGACGGATGCAAGCGCTCAGCTCGAAGATATGACACAGCAGGGCGCTGCCGCCGAGCAGCGGCTCGCTGCGCTGCAACATCAAGCCGAGGAGGCGCAGAGCGCCGCGGCAGCGGCGACAGCCCAGCTTAGCGAAAGCCAGTCGCGCCTCACCGAGATCAACGAGCAACGGAGCGCCGCCGAGCAGCAAGTGAGCCTGCTGCAGCAGCAGGAGCTTCCAGCTACGCAAGCCGCAGCCGAGGCGATGCAAAAGCGGCTGGCCGACGCGACCGCTCAGCTCGAGGCCATGACGCAGCAGGCTGCCGCCGCCGAGCAGCAAGTCAGCATTCTTGCGGCGCAGGCAGAACGTGGGAAGCAGGACACGTCAGAAGTCGAAGGCCGGCTCGCGGAGGCTCGCCAGCAGCAGGAGCAGATTGCCGCCGCAGGACGGGCCGAGGCGATGGTCCGCCGCGCCGATGCTCTGCTGGACCAGGGCGACGTTTCGGCCGCCCGCCTATTATATGACCGCGCGGTGGCCGCCGGCTCCGGCCGTGCAGCGACCGCGATGGGCAAGACCTTTGACCCAGCGTTCCTGACCAGGATCGGCGCTGTCGGCCTGAGTGCCGACCGGACAGCGGCCGGCACTTGGTATCGCCGGGGCGTCGAGCTTGGCGATGAGGAGGCGCGCGTTCGGCTGCAGGCCCTATCGTCCACGAGCAGGCGCACAAACCCTGCCCTGGCGAGGCGGCCATAGAGTCTTGGGGCGCTGCCAACTAATAGAGCCGTTGTCGCTCAATCACGGCCTGAAGCCCGGGGCTTGCGGTGACGCCTGCTCCGCGCGGACGCGCTCAATCAGCGCGCTCAGCGTTGCGGTCTGACGGCAGGCGTCGAACTCGCACCAGAACTGTGGGCTGGGCGCTATCTCCGTGAACGGAAGCCGCAGGAAAGCGAGGACGGCAGCGTCGAAACGGTCCGGGTCAGCGTCGAACTCAATGCAGGTATGCGGGATGCCGGACAGCGCCAGCACGCGTTCGGTCGAGGAACCCGGCGTCGTCAAAGCGAGGATCGGGCGGCAGGCGCGGATATACTCGAAGGTCTTCGCCGGAACCTGCAGCCCCGGGTTGACCTCGTTCATGTCGAGCAGCAGCAGCCAGTCGGTGGTCAGCATTTCCTGACGCGCCGCATGCTGCGGGATGATGTGGGTCACGGCCTGCAGGCAGCCATGCGCCTGGAGCGACTGGTATATCGGGTCAGTGAGATCGAGGCACTCGGGGTCGCTGTAGCCGAACTGGCGGAATTGGATGCTGCTGTGCTGGATCGCGCCGCTCGCGATCAAGCGGTTCAAACAGGCGACGAACGGCAGCGGGGTGCGGGAGCCATACAATGAACCCACATGGCTGATGATCCGGCGGACCCGGTCGGCGTGGGGCAGCGGCTCCATGCGGTCCTCGGGGTCGAAGCCATTCCAGATGGTGCTGATCTTCCCGGCGAACGCGGGATAGCGCCGCGCCAGCATGGCGGCCGAGGCATCGGTGTTGGCGATCACGGCGTCGGCGTTGTGGATTACCATCCGTTCGATCACCCGGTCGATCAGCCCGGCCCGGAATGACCGCCGCGACGGGTTGCCCCAGAGCGGATCGCGGAAATCGGCGATCCAGGGTCGGCCGGACCGCTGCTTGAGCGCCAGCGCAGCGAGGTGCGTCACAACGGGCGGATGGGTGGAAAGCACGACCGTTCCGGCCGTGAGTTCCCGGGAGGCTGCGGCGCACGCATAAGGCAGCCAAGTCAGCCGGTCGTCATACGGCAGCAGCAGCCGCTGTATGACCTGCAGGACGCGACTGGTTGCGTCGAGCCGCAGAGGCTCGCGACTAGTTACGTCAGGCCGCTGAGGCTCGCGACTGGTTACGTTAGGCCACTGCGGATCATGCATGAGGGACGCATCGGGGACCCGGATCGCAGGGGGTTCGCTTTCGGGGACGGTGTCGTCACGCGTGTCCCTCGACGCCTGCGGCGCCAAATCAGCCGGGCGTTCCCCATACCTTGAACCGGGTTTGGGCACCGGCGAGCAGATGACCGAAACCGACGTGCCGAGCCGCCGCAGATAGCGGGCGAACCGGTAGGGCCGAGCGGCGCCGATCGCATTCTGCGGCGGGTAATAATAGGCGAGCATCAGCACGCGGCAATCGCCCATCCCGAGGTCTGATCGCACGGGCGCGGCTGGGACCAGCATGCCGGCGAGGGCATTGCCAAGCTGCCGGCCGGCCCTTCGACGTTCGGTCCGCGAGAAAAACACGAGCGCACCGATGCCGACGAACACAACGACCCATACGCCATCCAGCACCGTTTGCAGCGCGAAGCCGTCGGTGCGGAACGCGGACGCAACGGCATAGACCGCGATCATCAAAATGAGCAGGCGACCATAGGGAAGAATGCGGATGGGCAAGCGGTGCTCCCGGTCGGCAACGATCCAACAGACGACAAGGTAGGCGGACCAGGTCAGCAACGTCGCCCAGGCGGCACCGTAGGTGCCGTAAGACGGGATTAACAACGCATTGGATAACAGGTTCAAGGCAGCGGCGGCGAGTGCGATCTTGCCGACCCAGACCGACCGCTTGTTGATCAGCAGCAGGCTGCGAAAAAAATCCGCGATGTCGCGCACGACATAGGCGAGCACGAGGATCGGCAGCAGCAGCGCCGGGGGGAGGAAGCTTTCGGGGACCATGACGCGCAGCAGCTCCGGACCGAATATCGCGACGGCAAACCCCGTCGTCGCCACCACGAAGCTGAAGTATGCGGCGACGCGGGCGAACTGCTCCCGCCATCCGGAGTCGTTGGTGTGCCGATAAAGCGACACGGTCCAACTTTTGGCAAAGCTGTCGCCGACGAGGGAGTTGACCATCAGGGCGAAGCGGTAGGCGAGCGCGTAGCGGCCGAGCTCTGCGAGAGTCACGGCCGAGGTCAGGAAGAAGCGATCCGAAAAATGGATGGCGAAATACGACAGTCCCGATAGGATCAGCGGGGCGCCGAACCGCACGAACTCCGGGACGTAGGGAGCATGCCAGTGCCAGCCGACGTCCCGCCGTAATCGCCAGGCCAAAAAGCCGGCACCGCCGACGCTGACCACCAGCTTGCTGGAGACGAAGCCCCACACCCCGGCGTCGAGCCCGCCGATGAACAGGATGTTAAGACCCAGGTTCAAGGTCAGCGACACAAGCGAGTAGGCGAGGTAGAACCGCGCGTTGTCGCGCATGCGTTCATAGACCAGCGCAACCTCGATCATGCTGGCGAAGAACATGGCGATGAAGGCCGCCTGAAGCAGCGTGGTCCAAGCGCCGGTATGGAAGACCGCGTGGCTGATCGCCCCGGCGCCGGCGACGCTCGCGAGGGTGATGCAGGCGCTCAGCATCGCGGTGCCGATGAGTGCCGTCGAGATCACGCTGCGCTCCGCCTCGGGCGAGGCCTGATCGTGAAACAGCCGGGTCAGTGCGGTGCCGATAGCCTGCAGGCCGAAGGCGATCGCGACGGTCTGGGTGCTGAGTTCAATCAGCTCGATCAGGCCGTACTGAGCGGGCGAGAGGAAACGCGAGTAGAATGGGATCGCCAGGAAGGCGACGATGCGGCCGGCGATGTTGCCAATGGCATAGAGCGTGGAGTGCTGGAGCACGCGCTGCAGGCTGCTCCGGGTTTTTGGATACGGCACAGCTTGGGCGCCAGACATAGTCAGGGGTTCCACGCGATCGAGGACGGCAAAAAGCTGGGCACCAGGCGAGGACAAATGGAGAGTCCAACCTTGTGATTGTATTCTAGACCGTAATGCAACTGGCCCCAAACGGCTTTTTTGCCGGTTCGCATACTTCGTTCGATATTCCCTACAACTGGTTGCGGCGGCGCCATCCTTGAGTCAATCGGTCGACCTCAGTACCCGCCTTACGCTTAGCCAAACACACGCTTTGGAGGCCAGCATGCTGCAGACCACGAGGCCGCCATTGCTCCTGCATGTATTCTCCTCGTTTGCGGTGGGTGGGGTGCAGGTGCGGTTTGCCTCGATCGTGAACCATTTCGGCCACAGATGGCGTCATGCGATCATCGCCATGGACGGCGACTTGTCGTGCCGGGCTCTCTTGGACCCGCGGCTCGATTTGGATTTTCCTGCAGTCACGATCCACAAGGGCGACACGCTGGGCAACGTGATGCGGTTTCGGCGCGTGCTGCATCGCTTGCGGCCGGACATGTTGCTGACCAGCAACTGGGGCAGTATCGAGTGGTCCGTCGCCAACCTGCTTCCGGTCGTGCGGCAGGTGCACATCGAGGATGGATTCGGACCGGATGACCGTGGCGGCCGGCTGCCTCGCCGGGTGCGGCTGCGACGTATCGTACTGCGCCGCCGCGTGGTCGTACTGCCGTCGCGTACGCTGTGGGAGATTGCGACGCGTGTATGGCGCTTGGACCCAGGACGGTTACGCTATGTGCCGAACGGCATCGACCTGGCTCGGTTTGCCGGGCCGGCCCAGCCGGCGGAGTGGCCCAGCGCCGGTTCTGGCGACGGTTCAGATATCGGCGCAGCCGTAGGCCCCGTCATCGGAACCGTCGCGGCGCTGCGTCCGGAAAAAAACATCGGGCGGCTGCTGCGGGCTTTTGCCCTGGCGACCTCGGAGCAGCCCGCCCGGTTGATCATCGCCGGCGATGGCCCCGAGCGATTTGCGCTGGAGGCATTGGCGCAGCAGCTCGGGATCAGCCACCGCGTCCGCTTCACCGGGCACGTTGCCCAGCCGGCGACACTGTTCAAGCAGCTGGACGTGTTTGCCATGTCGTCCGACACCGAGCAGATGCCGTTGTCGCTGCTGGAGGCGATGGCGGCCGGGTTGCCGGTGGTTGCCACCGACGTCGGCGATATCCGCGCCATGCTGGCCGTCGCCAACGGGCCCTATGTCACCGCACTGGACGACGCCGCGCTGGCAGCAGGGCTGCGGGCGCAGCTGGAGCAGGACGAGTTGCGCCGGACCATCGGAGCCGCCAATCGCATCAAGGCGGGATTGGAGTTTGACCAAGTGAAAATGTTCGACGCCTGGGCCGCGGTGTTCAATGGCACGCTCGGTCCGGTCAGCCCAAGCTGAGGCGCGCAGGCATTAAAGGTTCAAAGCAGCTTTACAGCGCAGCGCCCATCTCTAACAAAAACTTATAAATTGAACATTATAAGATGCCAATAACGTGATATCTGCTGTATCATGTCACGGATACGTGATGCCAATAGGGGATATGCCGTGGAACGCGTGCGATCGAATGGGCCAAGTCTGCCGGTGTCTCGAATACCATATGGAGCGATCGGGTCATGAAAGGTTCACAACGGCCGATCGTGCTCAGCGGGTGGCCGGCTGAGGCCAAACCGCAGGCCGATCCATCCCGCGACCGGTTTCGCCATAACCTGGGCCGCATCATGGCGGAACGGCGGATCACTCAGGCGGGTCTGGCGCGCACCATGGATGTGTCGCGCGTGGCCGTGCACGCCTGGATCTGGGGCACCTGTTTTCCTGAGACGTCGCGGCTGATCCGCCTGGCGCAGACACTGAACGTGCCGATCGGCGTGCTGCTGGAGGGCGAGCAGGGCAGCGCCGCCCCGTCCAATGAGGAGTTCCTGCTGCTTGAGGCCTTTCGGAAGCTGCCCAACACCGCCCGGCTTACGCTGCTCGCCGACGCCTATGAACTCACGAACCAGGCCAGCGCCGACAAGCTGCAGGCCGGCAGTACGCCTTGACCGCAAACGCTTAACGCAGTTCCAAGGCGAGCTCTCGGAACAGCCGCGCCGGCAGGCCGCTGCCGGTGACGGCCCGCATCGGGCGGCCGTCATCATTGCCCAGCCATACGCCGATCACCGTGCCGCCTACCGCGCCGACAAACCAAGCGTCGCGATAATCCTGCGTCGTCCCGGTCTTGCCCGCCACCAGCCTGCCCGGCACTGAAGCCGCCCGACCGCTGCCGCGCGACACCACGGCCGCCATCATGCGCACCATCATCGCAGCAAGGTCGGGATCGACCACACGGTCCTGCACCGGGCGAGGCACCCGGACGGTCCGCCGATCAGCCTCTATCGCATCAATCGCCTGCGGCGTCACGGCTCGGCCGCCGTTGAACAGGGTGGCATAGGCGGTGGAGAGCTCCAGTAGCCCGACCTCGCCGGTGCCAAGCGCCAAAGACAGATCATCGGGCAGGCTGTCCGCGATGCCGAGCCGGTGGGCCACGGCAGCGACGGCGCGCGGGCCACCCGACTGCTGCATGATCCGGATCGCGGCGGTGTTCAGCGACTGCGCCAGGGCCTCCTCCAGGGTCACCGTGCCATGGAAGGCGCCGTCGAAGTTCTGCGGCGACCAGACGCCAATGCGCAGCGGCGCATCCAGCACCGTGTCGTCCGGGCGAAGCCCGTGCTCCAGGGCGGTGAGCCAAACGATCGGCTTGAACGCCGATCCGGGCTGACGCCGGGCGGATGTCGCACGGTTGTACGGGCTGGTGTGCCAGTCCCGCCCGCCGACCATCGCGCGTATGGCGCCGGTCGCCACGTCCAGCACCACCACGGCCCCCTGCCCGACGCCGGCCGAGGCTCCGGGACCGTCAAGCATGGTCGCAAGCCGCGCTTCGACCGCCGCCTGCAGCCTGGTATCGAGCGTTGTGTGCAGCACGGCGTCGGCGCCGGGCGAGATGAGCGCCTGCGACGCGTCCGCCGCCCAGTCGGCGAACCACCCGGCGGCGGCAGGACGCGGCGAAAACACGATTTGCGCCCCGGCGGCATCCGCCTCAGCCTTAGAGATGACCCCGGTGTCGGCCATGGCGGCCAGCACCTCCCGCCCACGGGCGGCCGCAGCGATGGGGTCGTTGCGCGGGTTGAGGCGGGACGGTGCCCGGGGCACCCCGGCGAGCACCGCACACTGCCACAGGTTCAGCTTGCGGGCGGACACGCCGAAATACATCCGCGCCGCCGCATCGACCCCCCAGGCGCCAGAGCCGAGATAGACCCGGTTCAGCCAAATCTCGAGGATCTCGGCCTTGGAGAAGGTATGCTCCAGCCAGAGCGTCAGCATGAACTCCTGCACCTTGCGGTGGAAGGTGCGGGCGTTGGTGAGAAACAGGTTCTTTGCGACCTGCTGGGTGATGGTGGAACCGCCCTGCACCAAGCGTCGGGCGCGGACATTCACGAACGCCGCACGGGCGACGCCGATGAGGTCGATGCCGGGATGCCGGTAGAACCGGCGGTCCTCCACGGCGACCGCGGCCGCAGGCAGAAACCGCGGCAGGTCACTGAGGCGCAACGGGTCGCCGACTACATCGCCAAAGGTCGCGAAGCTGCGCCCGGTGCGGTCCTGCAGCGTCAATCCCGGCCGGCGCACGGCGTCGAGCGCCGCCTCCGGCCGCGGCAGGTCGCGGCCGAACCACACCAGCACGAGGGCGACCACGAGTGCGACCCATACGGCGCCGATCACGCCTACGCGCAACGCCTGCAAGGCTAGCCTGCGCCGGCGCGTCGGCTTCGGACCGACCGGGGCCGCGGGCGTCACTGATGGCCGAGGCCTGTTCAGCGGCGTTGAGTTTGCTACGCGGACCTCGCCTTGGCGCCGTCCGGCCCGGATCAATGGCGGCATGGCGCTATCGAAAACACTGAATGGCGACGGTCGAGGCGTTGGCGATGTCGCCGATCTCGAACGCGCGCTTGTCGGTGCCCGCGCTGCCGGCGGTGCGCGGCTGCACGCCGTTCGCCCGCAGGAAGGCCAGCGCCTCGGTCCCCTTCACGGCAAAGTTGACGTTCTGCGGGATGTCGCCGCCCGTCAGCTCAGCAATCCGCGCGGCATTCAGCTTCGACACCACCACGCCGATGACGTTGGCCTGGCTGTCCAGCAACGGCCCGCCGGAGTTGCCGGGCTGCACCGGCGCGCTGATCTGGAAATGGTTCGGGTTGTCGCGCAGCCCGGCTAGCGCGTTGATGTTGCCGGTGGTGAGAGTCGGCTCGGACGACAGCAGGCCGGACAGCGGAAAGCCATAGGTGACGACGCCCTCGCCCCGGCGCACCGCGGGCGCGTCGCGGAACGACAAAGCAGGCCCGACCTCGGCCGGCACAGCGATCACCGCGAGGTCCCGGCGCCGGTCGGTCGCGGAAATCCGGCCGGGCAGGCGCCTCCCGCCGGCGTTGCGCACCAGCAGGCGGCCGCACTCGGCGACGACGTGGTTGTTTGTCAGCACCCGGCCGTCCGCCACCACAAAGCCGGTGCCGCTGGAGATTGGACGGTCACCGATTGCCGGAAGGCCTCCGTCTCGCCGTGGCTCCGGCCGCACCGGGTCGGCCACGTCGGGCGCACCCAGCGGCGGCGGCTTGCCGGGCAGCCCGGCCTCGGCCGTCTCACCGCGTTGAGCGAGGCCCAGCCGTGCCGGCGCCGAGTCGGTTGCGCCCAGTGGCGGCGGCTTTTGCGCCAGCGCTGGCACGGATGCAGATGCGGATGCGGCAACCAGCAACACGCACGCCACGACAAAATGCTGCATGGCGCGACGATGCGTTTCCCGTGGTTTGCCGGTCAATCGCCAAGGCTTGCCGAGGGAGACCTCGCATCGCAGGATCAGGGGCAGCATGGAGGCCGGCATGAAGGGATTGTTCCTGGACGCGAGCGAGGATCTTGCGGACGTATTCCGCGCGACGAGCAGGGCCGGCGACCCGCCCATCGACGTTACCATACAGGCACAAATAGCGCCCGCCGACCTACCTGCAATGCTGGCCGGCTATGACGTCGTGCTGAACGACCACACGTTCATGCCAACCGACGCCATGCGGAGCTGTTCTGGGCTGCGCCACGTCATCTTCCTCGGCACCGGCGCCCGCAGCTACATGCATCCCGAAGAACTGGCCGGGCTCGGCATCACCGTCCATACCATCAAGGGCTACGGCGATACGGCGGTGGCCGAGCATACGATCGCCCTGATGTGGGCGGCGGCCCGCGGCATCGCGCGGATGGATGGCGGGATACGCGCCGGCCAGTGGCTGCGCACCGAGGCCATGCAGCTGACCGGCAAGACCATCGGGCTCGTCGGCTACGGCGGGATCGCGGCCGAGGTCGCGCGCATCGCCGGCGGCAGCGGGATGCGGGTGCTGGCGTGGAACCGTACGCCGCGCGTGGCCGAGGGGGTCGAATTCGTCAAGCTCGACCGGCTGCTGGCGGAAAGTCATGTCGTATCGCTGCATTTGCTGCTCACGGACAAGACCCGTGGGTTCCTGGACGCAGCCCGTTTGGCCGCAATGCGCCCGGGAGCCATCCTGGTCAACACCGCCCGCGGCGCGCTGGTGGATGAGGCGGCACTGGTGACGGCGCTGCGCTCCGGCCCGATCGGCCATGCGGCGCTGGATGTATTCGACCAGGAGCCGCTGCCGCCGGGCCATGTGCTGACGACGCTGGATAACGTGACGCTCACGGCGCACAGCGCATTCCGCACGCCCGAGGCGAGCGAAACGCTGATCCGCCGCGCCCAGGATATCGCGTGCCGGATCGCCGAGGGCCGGATCGCAAGCGAATGACGCCCTCTTGGCGGCCCTGGGGTCCGATGTGCTAGGTTGGCAGGGTGTGTGGGCGTGGCGGAATGGTAGACGCTGCAGACTTTTGATTGGAGTGCCCGCGGGGAAATCCGCGGCGTAGAACCGCCCAAATTCGGGGAACGCTAACGGCCAGACATGGCCCAGGCCAATCCCGAGCCAAGCCTCTTTTAGGGCTAAGTCCCTTTGGAGGAAGGTGTAGAGACTAGACGGGGGGCGCCTACCGCCTTCGGGCCACGGCGAAGGGATAGTCCAGACCACGAACGCCGAACCATGACGCGTGGCACGGCGGCGGCGAAAGCCGAAGTGGGATGAAAATCTGAGTCCCGTAAGGGAGTGCGGGTTCGAGTCCCGCCGTCCGCACCATCAGACCGCTGGCGCTCGCCGCCGCAGCAGCAGACTGGACGCCGTGAGCACCGCCAATGCCAGCGTCACCGGCGGGAACACCACCCAGTTGACCGCAGCCCAGCCCAAGGTGACCAGGAGGTGGCCCGACCAGAACGAGCCGACCGCCATCGTGCCGAACACCAGGAAATCGTTGAAGGACTGGACCTTGTTGCGCTCCTCCGGCCGGTGCGTCTCCAGCACCATCGCCGAGGCGCCGACGAAGCCGAAGTTCCAGCCGAGTCCCAGCAGGATCATACCCGCCGAGAAGTGCATTGCCGTCACTCCCGACAGCCCGGCCACCGCCGCCATGCCGGTCAGCAGCAGCCCGGCCGCGACGATCCGCTGCGCGCCAAACCGGGCGATCAGGCCGCCGGTGAAAAAGCTCGGCGCATACATGGCGATGATGTGCCACTGGAGCGCCCAGTTCGACGTTGACAGCGACAGACCGCACATCCGCATCGCCAGCGGCGCCGAGGTCATGACGAGGTTCATCAGCGTGTAGCTGACGACGCCGCAGACCACGGCCACGATGAAGCGCGGCTGGCGAATGATGGCGGGGAGCGGGCGGCCGCGCGCGAGGTCTGCCCGTGCCGGCCGCGGCAGGTCCACGCCAAACAGCACGGCCATCGCCACCAGCGCCACCACCGCCTGCGCCAGGTAGCTCACGACGAACAGGTTGGGCGACCACAGGTCCATCGTGAAGGTCACAAGCTGCGGCCCCAGCACGCCGGCGAACACGCCGCCCGCCATGACCCAGGACAGCGCCTTGGGCCGGAATGCTGCGCTTGCGCCATCCGCGGCGGCGAAGCGGAAGGACTGCACGACCGAGGCATACAGCCCGGCGAATAGTGTCGCCAGGCAGTAGAGCGGGAAGGACCGCACCAGCAACGCCGATGCGCCTAGCAGCCCGGCGAGCACGCCGCAGCCGCCGCCCGCCATGAATGCTGCCCTGCGGCCAAAGCTGCGGGACAGCCATCCCACTGGCAGGGTGCCGGCCGCCATGCCGGCGACGAACACGCTGAGCGGCACCGTCGCCAGCGCCGGATCGGGCGACAGGGTGCTGCCGATGATCGCGCCGGTCGCGAACACGACGGAGGCATTGGCCCCGGCTAGCGCCTGCGCCATTGCCAGCCGCAGCATATTGGCCCTGGCGCGACGGTCCCCGGGGTTCACGGTCTCGGCTGCTCCTGACATGCGATGAGGCTACCTGGGTTGGCCCGGTTCAGCCATTCCGTCTCTGCATGGCCGCCGTCCGGAACGCCGGGGCATTCTGGTCGTTGCGGTCATTATGACAATCACCGTTTACGGCCGTACCCACGCCGGCGCCGAGGTGCATCGCATCGTTTTGGACGGTCCAACGCTGCGGATGAGCGTGCTGACGTTCGGCGGCGCCATCGAGCGGCTTGAGGCGCCTGACCGCGCGGGGCAGATGGCCAATGTCGTCCTGGGCCTTGGCAGCCTGGAGGCCTATCAAACTCACAGCCCGTTCTTCGGCGCGCTGCCGGGCCGTTTCGCTAACCGGATTGCCGGCGGCCGGTTCGTCCTAGACGGGGTCGAATACCACCTGGCCTGCAATGACGGGCCGAACACGCTGCATGGCGGGCCCGACGGCTTCGGCACTCGCATTTGGAGCATCGAGGACAGCGGCGAGCGGCACGTCACGCTTGGCCTGATGAGCGTGGACGGCGACGAGGGCTACCCCGGCACCTTGCAGGTCCGGGTCACCTACACTTTGGACGGCAGGGATCTCCGCATCGACTATCGGGCCTGGACCGACCGCCCGACCGTGCTGAACCTCACGAATCACAGCTATTTCAACCTCGCCGGTGAGGGCAGCGGCAGCGTGCTCGATCACCTGCTGCAGGTTGAGGCCGACGCCTTCCTTCCGGTCACCGCAAGCTCGATCCCGACAGGCGAAATCCGGCCGGTCGCCGGCACACCGTTCGACTTCCGCACGCTGACGCCGATCGGCCAGCATATCCGGCAGGCTGACGAGCAACTCCGGCACGGCCTCGGCTATGACCATAATTGGGTGTTGAGGCCCGGTGCCGACCTGCGCCCCGCCGCCCGCCTGCACGACCCAATCAGCGGCCGCACGCTCGAAGTGCTGACCACCCAGCCCGGCGTCCAGGTCTATACCGCAAACAAGCTGACCGGCGCACTTTCAGGGCCGAGCGGACGCAGCTACCGCCAGGGCGACGCCGTGTGCCTTGAGACCCAGCATTTCCCAGACAGCCCGAACCAGCCCGCCTTTCCCAGCACCGTGCTAGAGCCCGGTTCGGAGTTCACTTCGACTACGGTGTTCCGCTTCACGGCGCCCCCCGCGTATTGACATACAACGCGTAGATCGACTGGCTCGCGGCCATGAACAGGCGGTTCCGCTTGGGTCCGCCAAAGCACAAATTGGCGCAGCGCTCCGGAAGCTGCACCCGGCCGATCGGCTTGCCCTCGGGCGAGAACACCATGACGCCGTCCAGCTCCGATGTGCCCATGCCCCAGCCGCACCATAGGTTGCCGTCCTCATCCAGGCGGAAACCGTCGGGCGTGCCGGCCCCGGCGTTGATCAGCACCCGGCGCCCAGTGATTTTCATGCCGTCGCCAGTCACGTCGTAGGCCAGGATGGTGCGCGGACTCGCCCGGCTCTCGACCACATACAGCACGCGCTCGTCCGGCGAGAAGGCGAGGCCGTTGGGACCGGCGATCGTGTCATCCAGCACCGTCGCCTGCCCGGTCGCGGGATCGAGGCGATAGAGGTTCGCCGACAGCTCCTGCTCCGCCCGCGCACCCTCGTAGTCGCTCAGCAGCCCGAAAGGCGGGTCGGTGAACCAAATCGAGCCGTCCGATTTCACCACGACGTCGTTGGGCGAGTTCAACCGTTTGCCCTCGAACGCGTCCAGCAGCACGGTGATGGCGCCGTCATGCTCGGTCCGCGTCACACGGCGGGCGCCGTGCTCGCAGGTGATCAGGCGGCCCTGATGGTCCCTCGTGTTGCCGTTGGCGAACTCGGACGGGCGGCGGAATACGCTGACGGCGCCGGTTTCCTCCTCCCATTTAAGGATACGGTTGTTCGGGATGTCGCTGACCAGCAAATGCCGGGCGTCGCCGAACCAGACGGGTCCCTCGGCCCAGCGCAGCCCGGTCGCCAGGCGCTCGACGGCAGCGAGCGGCAGGCGGTACTTGGCAAAACTCGGATGCAGGACCTGCACCGCTGGGTCCGGATAGAAGCTGCTGGGCTGCCACATGCGATCCTCCTTTGTTGCGTCATCATGCATTCTTCATGACGGACGGGACGCTTTCTGTTATAACCAGGTTATCGTGGGAAGCCCGTGGGAGGACAGATAGCTTCGTGCGGAACTGCTTTCCAAGGCGCCAGTGGTTTTGGTTCGCCGTTTTGTTTGCATGCTTGGCCCTGCCGGCAGACGGGTTGGCGCGGGCGAGCGGCGGCTACTCGCGGCCCAGCGGCTCCAGCCGCACGCCGTCATTCGGCGGCGGCGGTGGGCTCCGGACACCGTCGTTCGGCGGCAGCGGCGGCTATAGCCGGCCGTCGCCGTCCGCGTCGGGTCCGGCCTGGTCGCCGCCGTCATCGGCCGGGGACCGGAGCTTCTCGCAGGACCGGTCCGGCGCTGCGTTCAACAGCTACCGCACCCAGCAGGACAACGCCCGACGGCAACGCGACTACGCACCCAGCGCGTCGCAGCCCCAACCTCCGCAAAACCAGTACCCGCAATACCCCTCGCGCCAATACACCTCGCGCCCGTCTTTCTCTCCCCAGTATGGATCAGACCGCTCCGGCTGGTTCAGCAACCGCGGGTGGTCCGCGCCTCCAGCTTCGTATTTCGGCGGCAACCGCAGCTTTGGCGTGTGGGACGGGCTGTTTCTCGGCGCGATGCTGAGCAACCTCGGGCGCGCCGGGTCGGGCGAGTTCTTCCACAACAATCAGAACGACCCCGGCTACCAGCAATGGCGCGCCGAGGCCGACCGGCAGGCGCAGGACAACGCCGAGCTGCGCAGCAAGCTGGACGATTTGGACCGCCAATTGGCAGAGCGCGACAGCCAGCCCCGCACCCCCGGCGCCCTGCCGCCCGACGTCCCGCCCGAGGTCGCGAAAGCACCGCCGGCCCGCACGCCCGGCGTGCCCAATGGCGGCTCCGGCTGGGTATGGGCCGTGCTGCTGGCCGGCGGCGGCGGCATCGCCTACCTCGCCTATCAACGCCGCCCGGCAACCGGCGGACCATCCGGGGGATCAGCCGTGCGCCCACCCACGACCGCCCTGCAAAGTACCGGCAACCTGCTGCGGCACAAGCTGTCGGGCGAGGGCTATACGCCGTCGAAGTTCCGTGTCGGCATGACCTTGGCGCTCGACCCGACGCCGTTCATCCTGGCCGGCAGCAGCATCAAGCTGCCGCAGCCGGCGGGCAGCGGCCAGGTCAGCGTGAGCGCGGTCGGCCGTGTCGTTTCCGGCAACACCCAGCTTGTGCGGCTGTATCTGCCCGACGGCCGCAGCCTCATTCAGCTCCATCTCGACGCCGCCGGGGACCCCGACGAGTGCCGGCTGTTCGGCACCATCGACGAGGTCACACCCACCGACCCCGGCGAGTGGGGCGCGTGGCTCGACCCGAGGGAGGGCATGATCGGCTGGCCCGAGTTCCAGACCAAAGACGGCAAGACCTACGTCCGCGTCTGGGCGCCCGGCGACAGCCGCGTCTCGCCCCGCGCCCTGACCGAGACGATCGAGAGCCTGTCCGGCAGCCGCACGGTGCAGAGCCAGGCCATGCTTTACGCCGCCCCGACCGGTAGCCCCGACCCAGCGCCCGCCACGGAGTACATCATGGTCGCGGCGCTGCAGGACGGCGGCCGGGCCTGGGTCGAAATCCGCGCCGGCATCGACCTCAACCCCGTCACACTTCAGCTCGCATAAGGCCACATGGACATCCTCGTCACCTTGCAGCAGGGCTTGCCCGTGCTGGCCGGTCAGTTCGCGGCGACCCTGGCGCTGCTCGGAATCGGCATGGCCTGCTACATAACGCTGACGCCGTTCAACGAATGGCGCCTGGTGCAGGAGGGCAACGTGGCCGCCGGCATCGTCGTGGCCGGAACGCTCGTGGCGCTCGCCATGCCGCTGGCCGCGACCTTGGCAACCAGCTTCAACGTGCTCGACATCGTGCTCTGGGGACTGGTGGCGCTGGTCATCCAGCTCGCGACGTTCTTTGCCGCAACCGCGTCGCTCCGCGGCCTGCGCGCGATGATCGAGGCCGGCAACGTCGCCGCTGCCCTGGTGCTGATCGGCATCCAGCTCGCGGTGGCGTTGCTTAACGCCGGCGCAATGGCCGGCTAGTGGTCCGATCCCAACGCTTGGTTCCCAAGCGTTGGGTGAATCGGCCCACCAGACAAGTTCCACTCAACACGGGAGACTGCCATGATTACCTTCATCCGCAACCTCGTCAGCGTGAAAACCGACCAGGCCGTGAACAATGCCGTCGAGGCGATCGTGCGATGGGACCCGCAATCCGCGACCGAGGCCGAGCTGCGCACCATGGAGCAGCATCTGGACGTGCTGGGCCGCCAGGTGGCCGAGGCCCGCATGGCGTTCGACAAGGAAAAACGCGAGGCCGACGCGATCATGACGCTGTCGCAGCAGCGCATGGCGGCGGCCGAGCAGATTCAGCACCGCATGGACACCGAGACCGACCCGGCCCGTAAATCCGAGCTGGAGCGCAGCCTCGGCACCATCGTCTCCATGCTGGAGGGCATGACCCCCGACATCGAGCGCGAGAAGCAGGATGCGGTGGACGCCGGGGAGTTCCTGCACTCGCTGGAGGACACCTATCAGCAGGCGGGGCAGAAGCTGAAGTCGGCGCGGGACGACCTGAACCGCGCCCAGCGCGACATGGGCCGGGCCGAGCAGCAGCGCGACATGGCGCAGCAACGGGCCGAGGCGGCGCGTCAGGCGGCCGGGTTGTCCGGCGCCACGAGTGGCCTGAGTATCGCGCTTAAGGCGATGCAGGACAGCGCGTCGAAGAACCTGGCCACGGCCGAGGCGGCGAACAGCAAGGCCAAGCTGCTCGCGCCGACCCGGCCGGAGCAGGACGACCCCAACATCGCGTTGGCGATGGCGCAGGTGCAGGGCAAGCTGCCGGCACCGACCAACCTCAACGACCGGCTGGCGGCGCTGCGCCAGAAGCAGATCGGCGGTCCGGCGAAGCAGATCGGCGCGCCATAAACCGAGACCTGGCGCCCGCCTTCGCATCGGCTAGAACCGTGTCCACGGCGCAAGGAGGCCGGCAGCGTGGACACACCGGACTACCTTATTATCGGCGGCGGCACCGCGGGGTGCATCCTGGCGGCGCGGCTGTCGGAGGACCCAGCCCGCCGGGTGACGCTGCTGGAGGCCGGGCCGGAAGACCGCGACATCTGGATCCACATCCCGGCCGGCTATGCCCGCCTGTTTGCCAGCGGCAAGTACGACT
The DNA here is from genome assembly GCA_963850595.1 of uncultured Alphaproteobacteria bacterium. Taxonomy (GTDB): domain Bacteria; phylum Pseudomonadota; class Alphaproteobacteria; order Acetobacterales; family Acetobacteraceae; genus CAHJXG01. Next base: position 2,421,966 of record CAWKLS010000002.1, read on the forward strand.
GGGCTTTTGCCACCGAGCCGGAGCCGGAGCTCAACAACCGCAGCATCGCCTGGCCGCGCGGCCGGGTGCTGGGCGGGTCGGGATCGATCAACGGCCTGGTGTTCCTGCGCGGATCGCCGCACGACTATGACCGCTGGGCGCAGGCCGGGGCACGCGGTTGGTCGCATGACGACGTGCTGCCGGCATTCCGCCGCATCGAGCGCTGGGCCGGAGCGCCGGGTGCCACCCGCGGCACCGACGGCCCGATCTCAGTCAGCGAGCCGCGCGGCCTGTCGCCCGGGGCCGCTGCCTTCATCGCGGCGTGCGAGGCGATGGGCTTTCCCCGAAACCGCGACATCAACGACGGCGTGATCGAGGGCGTCGCGCCGATCCAGATGAACGTGCGGAACGGCCGGCGGTCCAGCACGGCGCAGGCCTATCTGCGCCCGGCGCGCAGCCGTCCGAACCTGCGGGTGGTGACGGGCGTCACGGCACAGCGCTTGCTGATTGAGGATGGCCGCGCGGTGGGCTGCGTGGTGCGCCGTGCCGACGGCTCGACGGCCGAGATGCGGGCAGTGCGGGAGGTCCTGGTGTGCGCCGGGGCGATTGCCACGCCGAAGCTGCTGATGCTGTCCGGCATCGGCGATGGCGCCGCGCTGCAGGCGCTTGGCATTGCGGTTGCGCTGCACCGACCCGGCGTCGGGCAGAACCTTCAGGACCACTTCATCAGCCGCTTTGGCTTCCGCACCCGCCCGGCCGGCACGCTGAACGAGATCACCGCGAGCCGGCTGCGCACCGCCGGCATGGCCGCCCGCTATGCACTGCGCCGCAACGGGCCGATGGCGGTGGGCGCGACCGAGGCGACCTTGTTTGCCCGCGTGACGCCCGGCGCGGAGGAGGCCGAGGTGCAGTTCCAGTTCATCAATTTCAGCCTCAAGCCCGGCGGCGGCTATGTGCTGCCGAAGCACCCGGGCTTCATGTTCAACTTCGGCCAGTGCCGGCCTGATAGCCGAGGTGAATTGCGGCTCCGCAGCGCCGACCCGGACGACAAGCCGGTGATCCGCGCCAACTATCTTTCGGCGCCGGGCGACCAGCATGTGATGCTGGCTGCGGCGCGGGTGGCCCGCACGCTGGGCCGCACAGCGCCGTTCCGCGACTTGGTGCTGGACGAACTGGCGCCGCTGCCGGAGGTCACGTCCGATGAGGCGATGCTGGACTACATCCGGAGTTCCGGCACGACGGTGTATCATCCCTGCGGCACTTGCCGGATGGGCAGCGACGCCGGGGCAGTGGTCGATCCGGAGCTGCGGGTGCGCGGGGTTGATAGGTTGAGGATTGCGGACGCCTCGGTGATGCCGCTGGTGCCATCCAGCAACATCCAGCCGGCGGTGATGATGGTGGCGGAGCGGGCAGCTGATTTAATTCGGGCGGCGAACTGAGACCTGCCGGATTATCTGCTTGCGGACGACACTGAACTCGTTGCACGTCCAACTCGACATACCGCCTTCAGCAAACCATGAGGTGACCCCGACATGACGACAATTCGAAGCACGCCGGGAGCGCCGGATCAGGATGTGAACGCGAAGCTTGCCCGGCTCGTCGAGCTTGAGGCGGCGATGTCTGTGCTGCGCCACGACCTACGCGGGATGCTCGCCCCGGCGTTCCTCGTTGTGGACCGGTTGCTCACGCACTCCGACCCCAACGTGGCGAAGGCGGGAAAGACGGTGGTGGAGGCGATCAAGCGCGCGGAGGAGCGGCTGGTCGCGACCCGCCCTCCAGCAAAGCAGCGACTTTTTGGCTAGTCGATGGCGGCTGATTGGTCCATTCCCACCCCCCCGAACCGCAGCCTGACGGGAGCGTTGCCTGGGACATTGATGGGAGCAGCACATGCTGCAGCATGAGGTCGAAGTCGCGGTCCTGGACGAAATTGCGCCCGGCGGCATGCGGCAGGTCGAACTGGACGGCAAGAAGATCCTGTTGGTGCGGGACGGTGACGCCGTGCTCGCGGTCGGCGCAGTCTGCCCGCATGCCGGCGCACCGCTTGTCCAAGGGGTCCGCAACGGCGGCCGGATCGTCTGCCCTTGGCACAAGGCGGCGTTCTGCATTCATACCGGCGCAGTGCTGGACCCTCCGGCGCTCGACGCATTGCCGCACTATGAAGTGCGCCTGGATGCTGGCCGTATCCTGCTTGCTAAACCGGCCGCGACGCCAGCCGGTCCCGCTGTGGCGTCCCCCGCTGCGACGCCCGACCCACGCTGTTTCGTCATTGTCGGTGCCGGCGGCGCGGGTGCGATGGCGGCGCAGACCTTGCGCGAGGCGGGCTTCATGGGCCGGGTCGTCATGCTCGACACAGCGAATCGGGTTCCCTACGACCGCACCTTATTGAGCAAATACGCCCTGTCCGGCCAGAAGGGCGCGGAGAAGTCGCCGCTGCAGACCCAGATCTTCTACCGCGAGCACAAAATCGAACGGCGCACGGCGGAGGTCACGCGCATCGATGCGCAGGCGCGCCGGATCACCTGTGCCGACGGGTCCGTGCTGGACTATGACGCGGCGCTGCTGGCGACGGGCGGCACGCCTGCCCACCCCTCGATGCCCGGCGCCGAACTGGACCACGTCTATACCCTCCGGAGCCGCGGCGACGCCGACGCAATCCTCGCGCAGGCCGAGCGCAGCACGTGCGCCGTCATCCTGGGGGCGAGCTTCATCGGCATGGAGGTGGCGGCGAGCCTGCGGGAGCGTGGGTTGGACGTCACCGTCGTCGGCAAGGAGGCCGTGCCGTTCGCGAAACAGCTCGGCGAGCAGGTAGGCCGCGCATTCATCGGCCTGCACGAGCAGCACGGCGTGGCGTTCCGGCTGGGCAGCGGAGTGGCGTCATTGGCGGGTGATGGTCAAGTGTCCGCCGTGATGCTGGAAAATGGCGAGCGGATTGCGGCCGACCTCGTCGTGGCCGGCTTCGGGGTCAAGCCGGCCACCTCCTATGCCGGCGCCCTGAACCGGAGCGATGACGGCGGCATCATCGTCGATGCAAACCTATGCGCCGTGCCCGGGCTGTATGCGGCCGGCGACATCGCCCGCTTCCCAAATCGCGGCGACGGCGAGCCGATCCGGGTTGAGCACTGGCGCGTGGCGGAGCAGCACGGCCGGGTGGCAGCGCTCAACATGCTGGGCCAAGCCACCCGCTATGACGCGGTGCCGGTGTTCTGGACCATCCAGTATATGAAACGCCTCGACTACATCGGCCACGCTGCGGAGTGGGACAGCGTCATACTGCACGGCGATGTCGGTAAGCCAGCGTTCCTCGCCTACTACATCAAAGATGGACGCGTTGCTGCCGCGGTGGGAATGGGGCACGACCAAGATACCGCGGCGCTGATCGAGCTGTTCACCATGCGCCGTGACTGGACAGCGGCCGAGCTTGGCGAAAGCCCGGCTGGCGTGCTCGCCGCCCTGCAATAAGCCTTGGTCCAGAGGTGAAGGAGAGACATTCATGCCGCAGATGCTCGAGGGATCGTGCCGATGCGGCGCCGTCCGTTTCAGCTGCGAAAGTCACACGCCGCAGCCCTATCAGCGCTGCTACTGCTCGATCTGCCGCAAGACGGCGGGCGGCGGCGGCTACGCCATCAACCTGGGCGCCGAAGCCCGTTCATTGGAGGTGCAGGCCAGCGAGGGCGTCAAGCGGGTGTTCCGGGCGGAAATCATGCAGGACGACGGCGCGTGCCGCCTGTCCTCCGCCGAGCGCCACTTCTGCGCGCAATGCGCCACGGCACTTTGGCTGTTTTCACCGGAATGGCCCGAGCTGATCCATCCGTTCGCCTCTGCGATCGACAGCGCGTTGCCCATCCCGCCCGCATCGGTCCACCTCATGCTGCGGTTCAAGCCGTCATGGGTCGAGCCGCAGATCGGGGTCGGTGATGCCCTGTTCGACCATTATCCCGACGAATCCATCGAGGACTGGCATCGTAAACGCGGGTTGTGGGTCGAGTGACAAGAATGGGCCGTGCTGATTGCGTCACGGCGTCACCCATCGCTGTTCCAGCGCATCATCGCGCCAGATGAAGTTGGCCCGGCGCTGGCCCTCTCGTCCTAAGTGCAGCCAATCAAGCCTTTCAAACCGTATCCGCAGCACGGCGAATTGCGCAAAAGCAGCATCCTCGTCCAAGCGCGGGATGTCGGCCGGATCCTCGACCGGGGTGGCCGGCATCGGCTGTGAACGATAGGACGCCCGCGACCCCGCGTTCACGCGTGCCCATTCGGCCCGCGCCAGATCGTCGCCCGCCGAGATCATGGCGGTCCCGTCGATGCGAACCTGGACCTGGGCGTTGTCGTCCCACACATGCAACGCGACACTCGGCTCGGCGCGCAATGCCGCAATCTTGGCGGCTCGCAGGTCGCTATGCACGGTCACCAGCCGTGCCGCGCCATCGAAGCCGCGCAGCACGACTGTCCGCACCTGCGGACGCCCGTCCAGCCCGACCGTCGCCAGCGCCGGGCTGCGAAAGGCGGAGCGACGGTCAGCGACACCGCGCGACAAACGGCGGAACGTATCCGTTAGCACTTCATCTAGAGTCTGCATAGCCTTGATATCGTTGAAATATTGAGTTATCTCAAGGCGTTCGGCCCGACGCTTGATCGGACACCGGCATCGCAATCTCGTTGCGGCGCAGCGGCGGCAAGGTCCAGGGCGGGTCGTAGAACCAGGTGACGGGTTCGCCCGCCGGGCGCCAGCGCGTGCCGGAAAGTGCGGCAAGCAGGGCCGCGCGATGGCTGGCGATGGCGGCGTCCGTCGCGAGGCCGCTGAACCGCAGCACGGCAATGGTCTCCTGCGGCAGCGGGACGATACGGACGCGGGAATCGTTCGGAACTGGCGCGTCGGTGAGGCCAGCCGGCAGGAAGAAGCGGATGACCCAGCCTGCCCCTTCCGATGCTTGAGCAACCGGGGCGGTCATGGCAATGCGCGTTCCTGATTGTGCAACCGGCGCGGTCATCTCGATGCGGGCACGGCCCTGATTGCCGCCAAAGATATAGCCCGCCAGGCGACGAAACCCCTCGCCCCGGGCCGCCGTAGCGTCGCCCGGCACAGTCGTCTCAGCCGCAAGCCGAGGCGCGTAGCGACGGATCTCGACGTCGCCCAGGCGCTCCATGACGCTATGCCGCGGCTCCTCCGTGCCGCTGCGGACGCCAAACACCGAGCAGGCGCTGAGCAACAGGCTGCCAAGCAGACTTGCCATCAAAACTACCTTCGTCACGCGGGACCACATGCCTGGGAGATGGGCGGCGCGGGGCGGATTGCGAGGCAGGCCAACTGTCACGCGACTGCAACCGTTCCGTCATCATCGCCGTCCATTAAAGCGGGTATGCACGGTGTATTAAAAAAGGTGCTGCGCTTGTCTTACCCCGCTGTCGAGATCGCTGAGCTGCGCCGGACATTCGGCCGCCGGCGCGCGTTGGAGATCGACCGACTGCTGGTGCGGCCCGGCGAGATGGTCGCGCTTATCGGCGCTTCCGGATCAGGCAAGAGCACGCTGCTGCGGCATGTGGCCGGGCTAATGCTGGCGGACCGGGGCGGCGGACGCATCCTGGTGCACGGCGCTGCGGTGCAGGCGAACGGCCGCCTGGCGCGCGGTGTGCGGCGGACCCGGGCGGGGATCGGCGTCGTGTTCCAGCAGTTCAACCTCGTCGGGCGGCTGCCGGTGCTGACCAACGTGCTGCTGGGCGCACTGTCCCGCCTGCCGCTGTGGCGCACGCTGACCGGCCGCTTCCCCCTAGCCGAACGGCTGCGGGCACAGCAGGCGCTGGCGCGGGTCGGCATCGGCGAGATCGCACATCAGCGGGCCTCGACGCTATCGGGCGGGCAGCAGCAGCGGGCGGCAATCGCACGGACCCTTGTCCAGGGCGCGCGGGTGGTGCTGGCCGATGAGCCGATCGCCTCGCTCGATCCCGAGAGCAGCCGGCGGGTGATGGAGACGCTGGCGGAGCTGAACCGGCAGGACGGCATCACCGTGCTGGTGTCGCTGCATCAGGTTGATATCGCGATGAAATACTGCGGCCGGGTGGTGGCACTGCGGGCCGGGCGCGTGGTGTTCGACGGCTCGCCCTCGGCGCTGACGACGGTATTGCTCGCCGAGATCTATGGCGCCGAGGCGGTCCCGGCGCTAGTCCCGGCCGCCCTCCCCGAGCTCGTTCCGGCATAACAGGAGTTTGCCCATGCTGACCCTCACCCGCCGCTTGGCGCTTGCGGCTGCGTTCACCCTGCCGCTGGTGGCGCACGCTGCCGACGCGCCGGAGATCAACTTTGGCATCATCGCCACCGAAGGCTCGCAGAACCTGCGCGCATTGTGGCAGCCGTTCCTGGACGACATGCAGAAGGCGGTCGGCGTCAAGGTCAACGGCTTCTACCCGTCCGACTACGCCGGCGTTATCGAGGCGATGCGGTTCAACAAGGTGCAGGTCGCCTGGTATGGCAACGCCAGCGCAATTCAGGCGGTGGACCGGGCGGAGGGCGAGGTGTTCACCCAGAAGACCTACGCGGACGGGACTAAGGGCTACTACTCGCTGCTGATCGTCAATAAGGACAGCCCGTATCATTCGCTGGAGGAGCTTTTGAAGGCGCCGCCGGGCACGCTGAATTTCGGCAACGGCGACCCGAACAGCACCTCCGGCTTCCTGATTCCCAGCTACTACGCCTGGGCAAAGAACAACATCGATGTCCGCAAGTTCTTCAAGAACGTGCTGACCTCAAACCACGAGGCCAACGCGCTGGCGGTGTCGAGCAAGCAGGTGGACGTTGCGACCAACAACACCGAAGACCTCGAGCGATTCACCAAGAACCAGCCGGCACGCGCTGCCAACGTTCGCGAAATTTGGCGCAGCCCGATCATCCCGGCCGATCCGATCGTCTGGCGCCGCGACCTGCCCGACGAGCAGAAGGTCAAATTGCGCGCCTTCTTTCTCACCTACGGCACCGACCGGCCCGGCGCCGACGTGGCCCATGAGCGCAAGGTGCTGACCGACCTCGGCAATTGGGGCGGCTTTATCCCGAGCAGCAATGCGCAGCTGCTGCCGGTGCGGCAGGTGGCAGCGTTCAAGGAAAAGCTCGCCACCGAGAACAGCGCGACGTTGTCAGCCGATGACAAGGCCAAAAAGCTCCTCGAAATTGATGCACGCCTTAAGGATCTGGACGCGCAGCTCGCCAAAGTCGGCACCTAGACCAACGCGCATGACGCCTGACGCGACACTCCCCGGGCCGCGCGAGGCGCGTGGCCCGGGACTGCTCAGGCTGCTGGGCTATGCCGGCGTGCTCGCGATACTGGTTTGGTCCTACCAGGGCGCCGGGATCAAACCTGTCGAGCTGGCGCGGGACAGCGGCAACATACTGACTTTGCTCAAAGAATTCTTCCCGCCCGACTTCAGCCAATGGCGCTCCTATGTTGAGGAGATGGTGCTGACGGTGCAGATCGCCATCTGGGGCACTGGGCTCGCGATCCTCTGCGCCATCCCGTGCGGCCTGCTATGCGCCGGCAATATCGCGCCGTGGTGGGTCGCGCAGCCGGTGCGCCGGCTAATGGACCTGTTCCGCAGCATCAACGAGCTGGTGTTCGCCATGCTGTTCGTCGTCGCGGTCGGCCTCGGTCCGTTCGCCGGCGTGCTGGCGCTGTGGGTCCACACGACCGGCATCTTGGCCAAGCTGTTCGCCGAGGCGGTGGAGGCGATCGACCCGCATCCGGTCGAGGGCGTGCGGGCCACCGGGGCACGCGGGATCGAGGAGATCGTCTATGGCGTGATCCCGCAGGTCATGCCGCTCTGGGTCAGCTTCTCGCTGTATCGGTTCGAGAGCAACGTACGCTCGGCGTCGGTCATCGGCCTGGTCGGCGCAGGCGGCATCGGCCAGGTGCTATGGGAGATTATCCGGGCGTTCCAGTTCCAGCAGACCTGCGCGATCATGCTGGTGATCGTAGTGAGCGTGACCCTGATCGACGCAGCGTCGCAGCAGCTGCGCCGAGCTTTCATCTAACGCTTTCATTGGACTAGGCAGACGCGCTACTCCGCCAGAACCTTGGCGGGCGCGCACGCCAGAGTCGTCTGCAGCGCGTCTGCCAAATCCTGCAGCTTGTATGGCTTACGCAGCACCGGAAGGTCGAGCGGAACGGCAGAGGCGCCCGCGCCGGTGTAGCCGGTGGTCAGCAGCACCGGCAGGCCTGGACGACGACGGCCAGCCTCACGCGCCAGCGTCAGGCCATCCATGCCGCCCGGCATCAGCACGTCGGTGAACAGAAGGTCCACCGCCCTGTCATCAGCCAGCGCACCCAGCGCCGCCGCGGCCGTACTCACCCGCGTCGGCGTATGGCCTAACTGCACCAACATATCCACGACCAGCGCCGCTACGTCGTCATCGTCCTCGCAAACCAGCACGGCAGCGCTCAGCTTCGACTGCGTCGTGGTGTCCTCGGCCGTGCGGGCCGGCACCGGAGCGGCCGTTTTGGAGACCGGCAACAGGATCGCGATGGTGGTGCCCTGGTCCAGCCGGCTATGCAGCCGCACGCCGCCGCCGCTCTGCCGGGCAAAGCCGTAAACCTGGGCAAGGCCGAGGCCGGTGCCCTCCCCCACGCCCTTGGTGGTGAAGAACGGCTCAAACACTCGGGCCTGCGTCGCCTCCGACATGCCGGTGCCGGTGTCGGCGATAGATAAGCGGATGAAATGGCCGTCCAACCCGTCCGGATCAGCCGTGCCATGCAGCACAACGGTCTCGGCGGCGATGGTCAGCGTGCCGCCGCCCGGCATGGCGTCCCGCGCGTTCACCGCGAGGTTCAGCACCGCCAGCTCCAGCTCGTCCGGGTCGGCCTCCACCGGCGGCAAGCCCGGCGGCACCTGCAACTCGGTGCGAATGTCGCCGCGCAGTGTGCGGATCAGCAACTCCCCCGCGCCGTCCGCGAGCCAGGCGCTGAGGTCGATCGCCTCGGGCCGCAGCGACTGCCGCCTCGCCACCGTCAGCAGCCGCTTGGTCAGCTCGCCGCCACGCTGCGCAGCCCGGCGCACGCTCTCCAACAACTGGGTCCGGCGCGCCGGCTCCTGCACGCGCTCCACCAGCGTGAGGCCGCTCAGCACGACCTGCAGCAAGTTATTAAAATCATGCGCGACACCGCCGGTGAGCTGACCGACCGCCTCCATCTTCTGCGCCTGGCGCAAGCGGGCTTCCAGCGCGTTGCGCGCGGTCACGTCGCGGAACACCGCCAGCAGCCGGTCGATGCGCCCGGAAGCGTTGCGCAACGGCGTCAGCGTCGTCTCGAAGGTGCCAGTCAGCTTGGGAAAATGCAGCTCCGCGGTGAAGGTCAGGCTCACGCCATCCTCGACACATTGCTGAAACCGGCCATTGACGCATTCGGTGTCGAGCTTCGGCATGAACGCCTCCGCCGCCCGGCCATGGATGGCAAAAGTCGTCAGCCCGGCAACCCGTTCGGCGGCTGGATTTGCGGCATCGAACAGGAACGCGCCGCTTTGGGTGACCTGCACGACGCACATGCACTCGGGAAAACCCTCAAAAACCGCGCGGGACTGCGCCTCGCTGGTGGCAAGGGCGCGCGTCCGTTCCTGCACCCGCGCCTCGAGCGTCGCATTCAGGTCGCGCACCGCGAGCTGCCGGGTGCGGGCGCGGAGCGCGGCGCGTGCCGCGCTGGCCAGGCTCTCGGCATTCAGCGGCCGCTCCAGCAGCATGGCATTGCCGAGACGCGCCAGCGTGGCGACATGCCTTGGCGAGCGCGGGCCCGGCTGTTTGGTCGCCAGCACGACGAACGGCAAATCGGACCAGGTGGGTTGGGCGGCGATCGCGTCGAGCAGGACCGTAAGATCCTGGCCTGCCAGCGCCTCCTCCGTCACCACCACTGCGCCGCAGTCCTCGATTCCAGCGACCAGCGCTGTTAGGTCGCCAAGCGAAGACGCAACGATTCCGACACGAGACAGGACTTGGGAGATGACCTCGGCGTCGCGTCCGCGCGGTGCCAGGATCAGGACCGGCAGCACGGCCATGTCAGATGGTCGGGTTGGCCGGCTGAGCGAGTGCGCCGGGCAAACCATTCCATACCGGGATGCCGTCGAGCACGCCTTGGAAGCCCTTGAGCGGAGCGCCGACATGCACCCCTGATGGGCCGATGATGAACTCGCGGATCGTGCGCTGATGACTTGCGGTGCGGGTCTTCACGACCGAAATAGCCTTACGCACCTCGCCATCGGCTTCGAAGTAGCGCAGGAGCACGATGCCGTCGGCGAGGTAACTGAGATCTACATCCGCCGCAACCTGGCCCAGCATGCCGTGCTGCCCGAGCACCATGAGCGTGATCACGCCTTGCTGGTTGAGATAGGTCAGCAGCTCATGCATCTGCAGCAGCAGGTACCTCTCACCCGGCATACTCTGCAGATAGGCGTTGAGGCTATCGATCGCTACGAAATGTACCCGGTCCCGCTCGACTGCCATGCGAACATGGTGGGTAAACTCCCCAGGTGACATCTCGGCCGGGTCGATCTGGCGGATGCGAAGTTGGCCACCCTCGATAAATGGGCGCAGGTCCATGTTGAGCGCGGCCGCGCGGGCCAGCAGGGTGGGCAGCCCCTCGTCGAACACGAAATAGGCCGCATGCTCGCCCCGGCGCAGTGCTGCCAATATGGCACAGGTGATGGTGGTCGTCTTCCCCGCCCCTGATGGACCGATCAGTAGCGTGTTGGTGCCGGGGTTCAAGCCACCCCCAAGCAACTGGTCGAAATCAGCATTGCCAGTCGTGACCGGCGCATGATCGAACTTCGAGTGATGATCATGGGCGACCAGGCGAGGATAGACGGCGAGGCCACCCGGCTCGATCGTGAAATCATGGAAACCGCCACGAAACGGACTGCCGCGCAGCTTTACCACACGCAAACGCCGTCGTTCCGCGCCAAAATCCAACGGGACCTGCTCCAGCGTTATCACGCCATGGGCAATGCTATGCAGCTTCAGGTCCGTCGTTCCCGACATCGGCTCAGACGAACGGTCATCCAGCAGCAGGACGGTGCATTTCTGCTGCGTGAAAAAATATTTCAGCGCGAGGACCTGACGGCGATAGCGCTGCGGGTTCTCGGCAAGCAGCCGGATCTCGCTAAGGCTGTCGAACACGACCCGGGCCGGATTGACGGCGCGTACTCGCATCATCACGGCGCGGGCAGTCTCCCCGAGTTCCAGCTCCGCCGGGTGCAACACGGTCTGTTCAGCCTCACGGTCGAGGCCGGCCTCGGTGACGAGTTCATAGATGTCAATGCCATCCATGCTCCAGCCATGGCTCGCCGCGACACCGCGCAACTCGATCTCAGACTCCGAGAGGGTGATATACAGCGTCGACTCACCCTGCCGCACCCCCTCAAGCAGGAAGCTTAGCGCCAAAGTCGTCTTACCGGTGCCAGGCGTACCCTCGACCAAATAAAGGCGCTCAGGTTCAATACCGCCGTCAAGAACGCTGTCGAGACCGGCAGTCCCAATTGAAAGCTTAGGCCGGGACAGCTGAAGCATGGGATGGGTCATAGGAGACTGCAATGGATCAGGACTCCTGCGAGTTCAATCCCTTTTTGCAGTCACGCCTGCGTTCAACGAGGATAGATCGAACGTGTGGTGACAGTCGGGCCACGTCGCCAACGTCGATAAGTATAGGCGCCCCAGGCCACGGCGGCGGCAATGACCACCACTGGCAGCAGCAATGCCGCAACCCAGAGTGCCAATGCGGCCACGGCGGCGGCGCCAGCCAGGACGGCAACAATCGTAGCCCCGAGCAACAGCTTGAAGGACAGAGGGGCGCGCATGCCGGACGGTCTGGTGCGGAAGGTGCCGTCCGGAGCCATGTCGATGACGGGCGGAATGCGGTTCATGGTGATGACGTGGCCTTAAGGTTTTCTGGTTCAAGTATCCCGGTCACTCCGGCTCAAGTATCTTGTCAGTGGGCAGCGCCGAGGTAGGCCGCCCGTACGGCCGGGTCATTCTTCAGCGCCGCCGCCGGGCCGGAAGCTGAGAGGCGGCCGTTTTCCATGACGTAGCCGAAATCGGCGACATCAAGGGCGGCAGCGGCGAACTGCTCGACCAGCAGCATGGTGATATGGGCCTCCTTTAGCCTGGCGATCGTGGCGAACACCTCGGATACCAGGCGGGGCGACAGGCCCATGCTCGGCTCGTCCAGCAAAAGCACGTCCGGGTTGAGCATCAGGGCGCGGGCCATGGCGAGCATCTGCTGCTCGCCGCCCGAAAGCGTGCCGGCGAGCTGCGGCCGACGCTCCGACAGGCGCGGGAACAGCGTGAACATGCGTTCGAGGTCGGCGGACACGTCGCCGCGGGAACGGCTGCCAGTCAGGCGTGGGAACGCGCCCATCACGAGATTATCGGCGACCGACAGCGTGGCGAAAACCCGGCGGCCCTCGGGCGAGTGTGCCAGTCCGCGCCGGGTAATGGCGTAGGACGGCAGGCCGGCGATGTCCTGGCCGGCCAGCATGATGCGCCCGCTATCAGGCCGGATCATACCGGACAAGGCGCGGAGCGTAGTTGTCTTGCCAGCGCCGTTCGAGCCGATCAGGGTCACGAGCTGGCCGGGTGCGACCTGCATGGACAGCCCATGCAGCACCTGCACCTTGCCGTAGCCAGCGACCAGACTCTCGACGCACAGCATCTAGGCAGCCCAAAGCATCTAAGCGGCCTCAGCCACGGTGCCGCCGAGATAGGCGGCGATGACGCGCTCGTCGGCCTGGACCTTCGCAGGCGGTCCCTCGGCGATCTTCTGGCCGAAATCGAGCACCGTCACGGTGTCGCATAGGCTCATGACGACGTCCATGTGATGTTCAATGAGGATGAGCGTGACGCCGTGGGCGCGGATTTTGCGTATGATTTCAATGAGTTCCTTGATGTCCGGCGCGGTAAGGCCGGCGGCCGGCTCGTCGAGCAGCAGCAGCTTGGGGTCGAGCGCCAGCGCGCGGGCGATCTCCAGCAGGCGCTGCTTGCCGTAGGGCAGATTGCGCGCCTCCTCGCTGGCGAGCGCGTCCAGGCCGACAAAACGCAGCAGGCTGGCGGCCCGGACCTTGGCGGCGGCGTCCTCGCGCCGGGAACGCGGGCTGGCGATGGCGACCTCGGCGAGCGAGGCCTGATAGGTATGGTGCAGCCCGACCATGACGTTCTCGATGCAGGTCAGCTCGCCAAAGAGCTGGACATTTTGAAAGGTGCGGGCGATGCCGGCGGCGGCGATGTCGGGCGACTTGCGGCCGGCAATGCTGTTTCCCTCCAGTTCGATGTCGCCGCCGGTGGGCACGTAGATGCCGGTCAGCACGTTCATCATGGTGCTCTTGCCGGAGCCGTTGGGGCCGATCAGGCCGTGGATGGTGCCGGGCATGACGGCAAGATCGACGCGGTCGAGCGCCTTGAGGCCGCCGAACTGCATGACGACCTGCTGCACCTCCAATAATGGGCGCCCGGCGGCGGTCTCAGGCACGGCCGCCGACCAGACGTGCGCGTCGTCACCGTGCGCGTCGATGACGGCGTGGGCGCGCACGAGGCCGGGACGCAGGCGGGAGAGCGCCGTGCGGACGAAGCCGTAAATGCCGTCGGGCAGGTAATACACGACGAACAGGATCATCGCGCCGAAGATGGCGAGCTTGAAGTCGGTGATCTTGTCGAGCAGCAGCGAGAACACGAAGAACGCCAGGCAGAGCGCCACGGGAACGACGATTTGCGCCCGGTTCTCCGGATTGGCGCGGAGGCTGGCGAAGCCGGCGATCAGCGCCACGGCGGCGATCACCCCGGCGATGACGCGGAACAGCTCGATGTCGGCCAGCAGGTTCGGCAACACGACGATGACGACGGCGCCGAGCATGGGGCCGATGCGCGACTTGCGCCCGCCCAGCGTGACGGCGAGCAGGAACTGGATCGCGAGCTCCACGCCGAAATTGTTGGGCGCGATATACTGCTCGGAGTAGGCGAACAATACGCCCGCCAGCCCGGCCATCCCGGCGCTGACGCCAAACGCGATGACCTTGTGCTTATAGACGCTGACGCCCATGCAGTCGGACGCGATCGGCGCGTCGCGCAGTGCCTCGAAGGCGCGGCCGTAGCGGCTGGCGATCAGCCGGTTCACCACGACCAGGCTCACCAGCAGGCAGGCCAGGACGACGAAGTAGAACTCGAACTCGCGCAAGCGCGCTGCGGACATGTCGAAGAATGGAATGCTGTCGGCGTAGTCGCGCAGGTCGATGAACAGCGGTTTCCGCAGCGTGATGCCGAGCGGGCCGTTGGTCAGGAAGTCCATCTCGTTGATCAGCGTGTAGACGATGGTGCCGAACGCGAGCGTCACCATGGCGAGGTAGGGCCCGGTAACCTGCAGCGCCGGCAGCGCGAGCAGCAGGCCGAACACCGCCGCGACCGCGATACCGGCCGGCAATGCTGGGATCATGCCGATGCCGAGCTTCTCGGCGAGGATACCGGCGGTGTAGGCGCCGATGCCCAGCAGCGCCGCATGGCCCAGCGAAACCTCGCCGGTGTAGCCGAATACGATGTCGAGCCCAAGCAGCAAGATGGAGAAGATCGCGATCACGACCAGCAGGTGCAAGTAATACGGGTTGGTGATCAGGAACGGCAGCGCCAGGAGGGCGATGACCAGCAGTCCGTTGCGGAGCAAACCGGGCATCGCGTCAGACCTTCTTGATCGTCTGCTTGCCGAACAGGCCCGAAGGCTTGAACGACAGCACCAGCAGCAGCAGGATCAGGCCGGGCACGTCCTTGTAGCCCGTCGAGACGTAGTAGCCGGTCAGGTTCTCCGTAATGCCGAGGATCAGCCCGCCAACCACCACGCCGAGCCCGCTGTTCAGCCCGCCGATGATCGCCACCGCGAACGCCTTGAGGCCAAGCGCCGAGCCCATCGTGGCGCCGGTGAGCGTCACCGGAGCGACCAGCACGCCGGCCAAAGCCGCGACCATGCTGCTCAGCGCATAGCTGAAGGTGATAACCAGCCCGGTGTTGATGCCCATCAGCCCGGCCGCGTCACGGTCGTTCGCCGTCGCCACCACCGCCTTGCCGAACACGCTGCGGCGGTTGAACAATTCGACCGCCAGCATCATCGCGAGTGCCCCGACCACGATGGCGATCTCCATGGGCAGCACGCGGACCCCCATGAATTCGATCGCGCTTTCGCCGATCGGACTGGGGAACTTGAGGTCGTCACGGCCCCAGACGTTCTCGGCGAGATTTTTGAAGATGATGCCGAGCGCGATCGTCGCCATGATCCAGCCGCTCTCGGACTTGCTCTTGATCGCCTGGCGCACTCCCAGCCGCTCGACGACGGCGCCCTGCACCAGGCCGAACGCCAGCACGATCGGCAGCATGACCCAATAGCCGACGAAGCCTGCGACGGTGAGGCCAACGAGCGCGCCGAGCATCAGCGCCTCGCCCTGGCCGAAGTTCAGCGTCTTCGAGGTGGCAAAGGTGAGCTGATAGCCAAAGGCGATCACACCGTAGATCATGCCGACGGCGACACCGCTGACCAGAAGCTGAGCGAGGATCTGCACGGGACAGGGACCTCAGGCGGACGCTAGACGCGTGGCTTGATGCGCAGCGCCTTGTCGCCGGCCACGTCCTCCTCATGTGCCGGCACGACCCGGCCGTCCTTCACGAGGCCGAACACCGGGATGTTGCCGCTGATCGCCTCGTGGTCTGTCGCGGTGAACGGGCGGTCATACACGGTGACGACGCCCTCCACCTTATCCTTTAGGTCCTCCAGCGCCGCGCGGATCTTGGGGCCGTCCGTGCTGCCGGCCTGCTTGATCGCGGCCGCCAGCAGCAGCACGCTGTCATAGCCCTGGGAGGCCGACACCGGCGACGGCATGCGCTCGTTCTTGTAAGCAGCTTGGTAAGCCTCGATGAAAGCCTTGCGCTTCGGCGTGTTGGGCAACTGGATGAAGGTCTGCGGCATCACCGCACCGTCGCCGTTCGGCCCGGCTGTGTCGATGAAGCTGCTCATGCTCAGCGTCCAGCTGCCGATCAGCGGCACCTTCCAGCCGAGCTTGGCCTGGCCGTTGGCGATCTGCGCCAGCTCCGGCCCGATGCCGTAGGTCAGGATCACGTCAGCCCCGGCCTCCTTCGCGCGCAAAAGCTGCGCGGTCATGTCGGTGTCCTTGATGTTGAACTTCTCGGTCGCCACCGCCTTCACGCCCTTGGCGGCCAGCGCGCGCTCCAGATCCTCACGGCCGAGCTGACCATAATTGGTGCTGTCGGCGAGGATTGCGGGCTTTTTAAAGCCGCGCCGGGTCACCGCCTCCTCCACGATCATGCCGGACTGGATGATGTCGTTGGCCGAGGTGCGGAAGATGTAGTTGGTCTTTTCCTTGGGTGCTGCGAACTGCTGCGCGATCACCGTGCCGGTGGCAACATTGTTGATCACCGGAATTTCGGCCTCTTGGTAGAAGCGCTGCGACGCCAAGGCGACGCCGGTGTTGATGAAGCCGAGGGTCGCGACCACCCGCTCCTTGTTGATGAGTTCCTGGGCGATCTGCACGCCGACCTCGTTGCGCGCCTCGTCGTCGCGCTCCACGGCGACCAGCGGGCGGCCGAGCACGCCGCCGGCCTTGTTGATCTCGGCGATCGCGAGCTTCACGCCGTCCCGCATCGAGACGCCCATGCTGGACGAGCCGCCGGTGAACGGCCCAGTCAGGCCGATCTTAATCGGCGTTTGCGCCCGGGCCGGAGCCAACGCCGTGCCGAATGACAGCATGGCCGAGAGCGCAACGGCGGTCAGCAGCAGGTTGCGGCGGCTTGGTCGCATAGATGTTTCCCCACAATGGACGCATGTCCCCCAATTCGGGGTGTGGCGCGTCTCATAGCACGGTCCGCCCCAACTACCACGGGATGCGTATGGAAATCGGCGAGGCGGCCAGACCTGGAGTGCGGTTCTTAGCTTTTGTTTCTTTATGCCAACGCACGGGCTATGCACGCGGGACCGATGCCGCGGAGACAGTTCAATGTTCAAAACCGTAATGGAACAGCTTGCGCGTCATGCCGGTTTCGACATGACGCCAAGATGGCGGATGGCGTCCTTGCCCTACACCCGCCGGCTCCAGGGCTTATTCCAGCATTTCGGCATCACCTCGGTCATCGACGTCGGCGCCAATGCTGGGCAGTTCCGCGATCAGATGCGGCATGAGGTCGGGTTTACTGGGCCGATCTTCTCGTTCGAGCCCGACCCAGTCCTGGCTGCTGGCCTGTTGCAGCGTGCGGTGGAAGACCCAGCCTGGATCATCTTTTCCATGGCACTCGGCGCCGAGGCGGGGATGATGCCATTCAACGTCATGCGCAATCCGGTCTTCAATTCGTTTTATGAGCCGACTGCCGAGCAGGTTGGCGAGTATGAACGAGGTAATGTCGTGTTGCGGACCGTAGAGGTGCCAGTTCGCTCCCTCGACGCCATGGCAGCGTTTTTTCCGGATTTGTCACACACCTATTTTAAGGTCGACACGCAGGGCTTTGACCTTGAGGTCCTGAAAGGTGGCTGCGGCGTGGTACGCCAAGTTCCTGCGCTGCAAACGGAAATTTCGCTTCATCAGCAATACGCCGGCGGCCCTTCTATGCACGACTCGGTCGAAGCCTTTGGCAAGCTGGGCTTCGCTATTGCCGACCTGTTCCTGGTCTCAACGGACGGCAATCACCGGGCGGTCGAATTTGACTGCGTGATGGTGCGGAACCGTCAGACGAGCTGACGGTTCCTGAGCGGATCGCGTCTTAAGCCGGCGTGTCGGAAGGCTTCTCGGTCTTCGAAGGCTCCAGGTTCTCGGCGCCTGCCCGGGTACCGCCAACCTTGTCGGCGCCGCCGGCGTCTGGGGCGCCGGGCTTCTTGTGGTTGCCGGTGTCCTGCTGCCCGTCAGTGTGCTCGATGGTCTCTTCGGTGTGCGGCTGCTGCATGGCGCGTGTCCTGCTGAAGTTGTCCGCATTCAAACCGCGCATCGCGGCAGAGGTTGCACGCCTCTCATCCATTGTAGTACGCATAAAGGTAGCCGCGTCCACCAACGCTGCTCGGGGTCAGGCTGAGCTTGCTCTGCGCGTCGGCAAAGTCGAGCCCGGCGAAGGTGACGGAACCATTGATCAGGGTGCCGGGCCCCAAGAACGCCACGTGGATCGTGGTGCCGGCAAAGGTGGTCGTCCGGCCAGCGGCGCCATTGACCGCGATCAGGCTACTATTGGTGATGTTGGCGACCTGCGGATAGTTGGCGCCCAAATAGGCGACCCAATTGAACAAGCTGCCGCTATTGACGTTGACCACACCGCGGGGCTGTTGAGCAGAGTGCTGCCGGCGCTGTCGCTGTAGGCGTCGAACAAGCTGGCGTTCTGCAGCAGGATCGTGCCGCTGTTGGTGAGCTGCGACTGCTGCTTCGTCGTGGTCGTCGCGGTCTCGTCATAATAGACACTGCCAGCCGATGCTGTCGTCCCAACCTGGATCAACCCATTATTGACGAACTGGTTCTGCCCATACCAATACAGCTTCTGCGCGCCCGTTTCGTTTAAGACAAATGCGCCGCTGCGTAACGTCGCAAGCGGGATGCCGGCCCCTGCCGCCGCGCCCAGGTGCCCGGCATTGACTTCGTATCAACCGGCGCGAATGGCACTCCATCCACGCAGTTTGCCATGTCCAGCAGGTGTTCGGAATTGGCTGACTTCCAGATATGGGCCGTCGGCATCGCAGGTTCCGGCGGGATCACAGGCGAAAACCGACATTCCCGTAACAGCGGAGTTGATCGTGGCAAGGCGGCGACGCCCCTCGCGCTGCCCGTCCCTGAGATCGGACCTTTACCGCTCCGCGGCTGAGATCGGTCGTTGCCGCTCCGCGATCGGGCGACGCGATGCGAGCGCCATGATCCCAGCACCCACCAGCGCCGCCATGAACGTGACAATGCCGACCAGGATGCGGGTGCGATGTGCGACGCTTCGGGCCTCCCTACCCTGCTCGTCCAGCACGACCAACCGCTCGGCCGCAACGCGATCCCATAGCTCGCCAGGGCCGGACAGCACAGCGTCGGCGCTCGGCCCGAGGGCGGGACGGAGGGCTGCAAGCCGCGCCGGGGCATCCGGCAGGCGGTCGGCCGCTAGCACCTGGTCGAGCACACCAGTGCGAATCAGCGCACGCTCGAGCGGAATTGTGGTCGCATAGGTCGCGAACAGGCCGGTCAGGCCGACGAGTGCAAAGCACATCAGCAGGAACGCGGTCCAGGTGGCGCGATCGTTCATCGTGGGTGTCCTTATAAAGATTGTGCCAGATATGGGTTGGCGAACCCGGGGTGGCAGGCGGGGGCGGGCAGGCTCGCGGCTCTGCCTTGACACTGCCTGCCCCGGCCAGTAACCAGCGCAATCCGTTCAATCTTATCTTAAACCCAAGGCCGCAGGCCTCAAAGGTCGTGTCATGAAGATCCGCAACAGCCTAAAGTCGGCCAAGCTCCGCGATAAGAATTGCCGCGTGGTGCGCCGGCATGGCCGCGTCTATGTGATCAACAAGAAGAATCCACGCATGAAGGCTCGTCAGGGCTGAAAGCCCGGCATACGAACGCCCGTCAGGGCTAAAAGCTCGTCATAACATTGCGCTGAATGCACCCTGGGACATTGTTCCGGGGTGTTTTGCGTCTTGCCGACGTCGCTGACCGGTTCCATGTTCAGGCTAATCAACCGGGGGAACTCAGCATGATTGCTCAACCGCCGCCAAAGGCCGACATCATCGCCCGGCGGCCCGAGATCATCGCCGGCCTGCGCGCCCTAGTGCCCGCGTCCGGCCTCATCAGCGAGGAACTGCGGCTCAAGCCCTATGAGACCGACGGGCTGCCGGCCTATCGCCAAGTCCCGCTCGCCGTCGTGCTGCCGGAAACTACCGACCAAGTCGCGGCTGTCCTGGCCTTCTGTCACAAGAATGGCGTGCGCGTGGTGCCGCGCGGTGCCGGCACCAGTCTGTCGGGCGGCGCATTGCCGATGGCGGACAGCGTCGTGATCGGGCTGATGCGGATGAACCGCATCCTCGACATCGACTATGGTGACCGCTGCGCCACGGTGCAGGCCGGCGTGACCAATATCGGCATCACCAACGCGGTATCGGCGGAGGGCTTCTTCTATGCGCCCGATCCGAGCAGCCAGCTCGCGTGCATGATTGGCGGCAATGTCGGCATGAACTCCGGCGGCGCGCACTGCCTGAAGTATGGCGTGACGGCCAATAACCTGCTCGGCCTGAAGATCGTGACGATGGAGGGCGACGTGCTCGACATCGGCGGCGCGCACCTCGACGCGGCTGGCTATGACTGGCTCGGGCTGATGACCGGCAGCGAGGGCATGCTGGCGATGGTGACCGAGGTCACGGTGCGCATCCTGCGGGCGCCGGAGGGCGCGCGGGCCATGCTGGTGGCGTTCGACGCCAATGAGACGGCCGGGCGCGCGGTCGATGCGATCATCGGCTCCGGCATAATTCCGGTGGCGCTGGAGTTCATGGATCGCCCGGCCATCCACGCCTGTGAGGCGTTCGCCCATGCGGGCTATCCGCTCGATGCGGAGGCGCTGCTGATCATCGAGGTCGAGGGCAGCGTCGCCGAGCAGGACGACCTACTGGGCCGGATTGCCGCACTGTGTGAGCCGTTCCATCCCATCAGCCTGCGCGTCAGCCAGTCGGCGGAGGAGAGCATCGCCATCTGGAAGGGCCGCAAGGGCGCGTTCGGCGCGGTGGGGCGGATCAGCCCGGACTACCTTTGCATGGACGGCACGATCCCGACCGGACAGCTCCCCTTCGTGCTGCGTCGTATCGGCGAGATGAGCGACGCCTACGGATTGAAGGTCGCCAACATCTTCCACGCCGGCGATGGCAACCTGCACCCGCTGATCATGTTCGACGCCAACCTGCCCGGTAATTTCGAGCACGCCGAGGCGTTCGGCGCCGACATCCTGAAGCTGTGCGTCGAGGTCGGCGGCTGCCTGACCGGTGAGCACGGGGTGGGCGTCGAGAAGCGCGAGCTGATGCGGGTGCAATTCACTGATATCGAGCTGGACCAGCAGCGACGGATCAAGTCAGCGTTCGATCCGGATTGGCTGCTGAACCCGAGCAAGGTTTTTCCGCTCATTGATGCGCCTGTAGCCGACCTGCCTGTCGCTGCCTGAGCTCGGCGCGATGAGTGCTGCTCTGGCGCCGGCGCATGAGGGCGGGATCGTCGAGGCGATCCTGGCGGCGCGCGCGTCGAACGAGCCGCTGCTGATACAGGGGCGTGGCACCAAGGCTGGGATGTTGCGCCCGGTGCAGGCTGCGCGCGGGTTATCCACGCGCAACCTGACGGCGGTGTCGCTGTATTCGCCGCAGGAACTGATCATCTCGGCGGGGGCGGGCATCACTATCCCCGACCTGGAGGCGAAACTCGCCGAGGGCGGCCAGGGCATCATCGCCGAGCCCCCGGACCTCTCGGTCCTGCTGGGCACCGAGGGTGCGCAGACGCTGGGCGGCGTGGTGGCGACCAACCTGTCGGGTCCGCGCCGGGTCGCCTGGGGGGCGATGCGCGACCACGTGATGGGAGTGCGCGCGGTGAACGGCGCCGGCGAGGTAATCCGGTCGGGCGGGCGCGTGCTGAAGAACGTCACCGGCCTCGATATGTGCAAGCTGCTGACCGGCAGCTACGGGACGCTGGCCGTGCTGACCGAGGTGACGCTGAAGGTGCTGCCGCGGGCGGAGTTGACGGGATCGCTGCTGCTGCCAGGTTTGGACTCGGTGCGCGGCGTCGCGGCGCTGTCGGCGGCGTTGGGCTCGCCGTATGGGGTTTCGGGCGCGGCTTGGCTGCCGGCCGACGCGGCGGAGCGGGTTCCGGAACTCGCGGGACGCGGCGCGGTTGCCCTGGTGCGGATTGAGGATTTCGCCCGGAGCGTCGAATACCGGCTTGGCCGCCTGATGACGGACCTCGCAATGTTTGCCGCCCCGGTGCTGCTGGACGATGGTGCCAGCCGGGCAGCATGGCGAGCGATCCGTGACGCCGTGCCGCTGCGCGCCGAGCCGGGCGACGCGGTTTGGCGCGTGTCGGTGCGTCCGTCGAACGGCCCGGCTGTGGTGGCGGCGTTGGGGGCGGCAGGCGCGCGCTGTTTCCTGGATTGGGGTGGCGGCCTCGTTTGGATTGCGGGGTCAACTTCGCTGCACGACCGGGTCATGGCGGCGGCGCTGGCCGGGCGTGGCACTTGGACCGTGCTGCGTGCGCCGGAGCCCATGCGTGCGGCGGTTCACGTGGTCCCGGCCGAGGCCCCGGCGCTCGCGCGTATCACCCGGCGCGTCAAGGCGGCGATGGACCCGGCCGGCATCCTCAATCCTGGCCGGCTGTACGCTGGCGTTTAGGAAGTATAGGCGTTCAGAACATCATGCAGACCAACTTCACTGCCGAGCAGCTTACCGATCCAGCGACCGCATCCAGCAACCAAGTGCTACGGACCTGCGTACATTGCGGGTTTTGCACTGCAACGTGCCCGACCTTTGTACTGCTTGGCGACGAGTTGGACAGTCCGCGCGGCCGCATCTATCTGATCAAGGACATGCTTGAAAGTGGACGGCCGGCGACCGAGGAAGTCGTGCGCCACGTGGACCGCTGTTTGTCCTGCCTCGCCTGCATGACGACTTGCCCCTCCGGGGTGAACTATATGCACCTCGTTGACCACGCGCGGGAGTATATTGAGAATACCTATACCCGGCCTTGGCACGAGCGGATGCTGCGCAATGTGCTGCAGGTCGTTTTGCCGCGGCCGGCGCTGTTCCGCATGGCGGTGCTCGGCGCCCGGATGGCGCGGCCGGTGCGACGGCTGATCCCACGCGGCAACACACTCGGCGATCGGCTGCATGCCATGCTTGATTTGGCGCCCGCACGTCTGCCGGCTTCGAGCACCATGCAGTCGCCGCAAGTGCACAAGGCTGAGGGAACGAGGCGCGGCAGGATCGCGTTGCTGGCTGGCTGCGCTCAGACGGTGCTGGCGCCATCAATCAACGAGGCGACCATCCGACTGCTGACTCGACTTGGGATCGAGGTGGTGATCGCCCGCGGCGTCGGCTGCTGCGGCGCGCTGACGCATCACATGGGCCGGCATGACCCGGCGATGGCGAGCGCCCGGGCCAATATCGCCGGCTGGACGCGGGAGATCGAAGGCGACGGCCTCGACGCGATCTTGGTGAACACCAGTGGCTGCGGCACGACGGTGAAGGACTACGGCTTCATGTTCCGGTCGGAGACGGCGGAATGGGCCATGCAGGCAGAGCGGGTATCGGCTCTAGCGATGGATATCTCGGAATATCTGGCGACCCTGGACTATGTGCCGACACGCGAGGCTCCGGGCCTGCGGGTCGCATATCACGCCGCATGCAGCCTGCAGCACGGGCAGCGCGTGCTGGCGCAGCCAAAGGCTTTGCTGCGTCGGGCAGGGTTCACGGTCGTCGAGCCACTGGAGGGGCATCTGTGCTGTGGCTCGGCCGGGACCTATAACCTGGTGCAGCCGGAGATCGCTGGGCGACTTCGGGAACGTAAGCTCGCTAACATCGCGGCGACCAAGCCGGACTTGATCGCTGCGGGGAATATCGGCTGCATAACCCAGCTTTCGGGCGGCGTGCCGGTGATCCACACTGTCGAGCTGCTGGACTGGATGGCCGGCGGCCCGGCGCCGGTCGGCCTACCGGTCGCGGCGGCAGTTCCAGCCTGATGCTGCGTTGGACGGCGCTGCTGGTGCTGCTGGCCGGGGCGGCTTTTGGGCAAGCCAAGCCTAACCCAACGCTCGATGGACTGCTGACGGCTTTGCGTGCGGCTCCCAACGAAGAGGCCGCGGCGGCACTCGAGGCGCAGGTGCGCGCGCAATGGGTCGAGGCCGCGAGCCCGGCGCTTCGGCTGTTGCTGGTCCGCGGCACGCGTGAGCTGAGTGATGGGCAGGCCGGCGATGCGGCGGACAGCTTCGATGCGGTGCTCGATCTTGATCCCGATCTGATCGAGGGATGGCGGGGCCGTGCCCAGGCCCGGGCGCGCCTGGGCGATGCGACGGGCGCGGTCCGGGACATCCAGGAGGTCCTGCGTCGTGAGCCCCGGAGTTTTGCGGCTTTGCAGGACTTGTCACGCATGGCGGAGGCTCGGTCCGACTGGCGTGGCGCATTGGCAGCGCATCAGAAGCTGCTGGAAATTGACCCCCGGACACCGGGCGGCCAGGCGCGGCTGCGTGACTTGCGGCGGCGGGCCTTGGGCGACGATACGTGAGCTAAGCTTCGACGAGCGGAGGGACGTCTGGAAGGTCGACGCCCTCATAGAATTCTTTGACGGGCACAGCGATGCCGATCTCGGGCATATTCAGGGTGTCATCTGCCGTAAGCGCGACGGCAGTCCAATCGGTCGTGCCTTCGGTTCGCGAGAAAACCGTGAGGGCTGCGCTGAGGTGTTCGAGGATCACGTAGCGCTGGATGCACGGGACAGCGCGGTATTCGCGGAGCTTGTCGATCCGGTCGGTGCGGCCGGAGATGGGGCTGACTACCTCGAATACGACGACAACGCCGGGAATAAGCCGCGCCGTGCCCGGGAACTTCGCGCAAGTTATCAGGGCGTCAGGGTAGCGGACCGCTTTGCCGACCGTCGGCAGACCAGCATTTGAGCCAAGTACGTCGCAATCACTGCCGCGCAAGCGGGTACGCAATGCGAAAAAAATGTTTTGGCAGGTTCTACTGTGATTGCGTGAGCCGCCCGTCATCGCGACCGGCTGGAATCCGTCGAACTCGTAGCGCGGCTCCTGGGCTTGGGCCCAGTCGAGAAACTGTTCACGGGTCATCCGCGGCTGGCGCAGCGCAATGTTCATGGTTGTGAGCGTAGCAGCGTTCAAAACGTATTGAGAAGCTCGGCGATGTAGGGCGGCAAATGGAACGCCGCGACGTGCACTTCCGGCGACCAATACCGGGTCTTGCCCAGGATGCCGGCCTGAACGGCACGGGCGCGGATCGTCTCGACCGATCCCTGGCCGACGCCAGACGACTTCGCAGCGACGCCGAGCGTCATAAGCCCGCCGACATAGGTCGGAACGGCGGCGACATAGGCCGAAACATGCGGGAAGGCGCCTGCCCGCCGGCGGCTGGTGCTGCGCAGTTCGTCCGGCTGCATGAACGGTACGCCGCATTGGTTCACCATTAGGCCGTCCGACGTCAGGACGCGGGCGCAATCCGCATAGAACGCGTCGGTGAACAGCGCCTCTCCGACGCCGACAGGATCGGTACTATCGACGATGATGACGTCGAATGATCCCGGGGCTGCCTGGGCAACGTAGGCGATGCCGTCGCCAACGATGACCTGGGCGCGCGGATCGCCCCATGCTTCGCCAGCGATACCGGGCAGAAACTCCTTCGACAAGCGGATGACCTCGCCATCGATCTCCACCATGACGGCCTGTTCGGTCGTGCGGTGCTGCAGGACGCGGCGCAGCACGCCTCCGTCGCCGGCGCCGATGATCAGCACACGACGTGCCGCGCCATGCGCCAATAGCGGGACGTGGGCCAGCATCTCCTGATAGACGAACTCGTCGGCTTCAGTAATCTGGATAGCGCCATCCAGCGCCAGCACACGGCCATGGCTGTCACTTTCGAAGATCTCGATCGTCTGGTAGTCGCTGGTGACCTGCGCGAGCGTATGCACGATCCGAAACCGCTGACCCCATCCGGGATAGAGGGTTTCGTTGAACCAGGTTTCGCTCATAACGCTATTGGCCCTCACGTCACAGCACAGCACGACCCATTCCGGATTTAAGCCGGGTTGCGCCGCGCTGCGTTGTGTCGGGTTTAAAAGACGCGGCCGCGCCGTTGCTCGTCGAGGTCCACCCGGTCTGGATGGAACGCGTCGCGCAGCACGGGAATTGCGTCGTGCGGGTTGCAAGCGCCACACATGAAGATGTCGATCGCAGCAAAGCTGCGCTCGGGCCATGTATGGATGGAGATATGGCTTTCAGCTAATACGACCACGCCTGACACTCCACCGTTTGGGGTGAAGTGATGGAAGTGGCTATGGAGGATCGTTGCCCCCGCTTTGACGGCGGCATCGCGGAGTGCGATATCGATCAACGCGGGATCCGCCAAGTTGGTGGCTCCCCAGAGATCCACGAGAAGGTGTGTGCCGGCATACTTCATGCCGTCCCTCTCAACGAAGTAATCCTTAGCGTCCTCGCCCTCAAAGGACGGAAAGTGTGCAATCGTCGTCTGGTTTTCGCTCGGAAGTTCCGAGACCATCCCCAGTTGAGCAAGTGCGTTCATCACGTACCCCCAAACCAGTAGACAGCCTGTTGGACGGGATCGTCCCCTTGGGCCAAGAGCCGAGGGAGATACGGCCTGCGGGGATTTTTCGCAAGTGAAATTGAGATTTTCAGCCCATCCAGAAACGCAGGTCCGCCCATTGTTGCGAATTTATTTCAGATTTTGTGCTGATAATTGTTGCAAACGTTCGGGTAGCGATCGGGCAAGGGTCAGCTCGGCTGCTGAGCGTGGCAGATCCGACGGAGAGCGCAATTGCGCCGCGGTGAGCAGATGGAAAAGCTCGGCCCGCGGACCGGATAGCCGTGTGCCGTAACGCCGCGGCAGCTCGGCTAGCAGCGCCAAGTCCTTGGCCTGCACCGCAGACGTTACTTGCCGCAATACGACGTCCTGCATGCCGTCTGACAAGGGGCCATCGGCCGGCACGGTCTTTGCGATGAGGTCGGACAGCGCGGCGACGCTGCCGGGCCAATCGGCGGCTTGGGTCAGCAACGTGGCGCGAAGATCGTCCGCCGAGGCAGTCCCGAGCGCGAGCAGGCCGGCTGTGGCGCCCGGCAAATCGTTCTGCGCGACGCGGGCCCGGGCGAGCAACAGGGTGCGCTGTTCCAAAAGAGGCGCAGGCAGCCCAGGCGTGTTGGAGGCCTTTAGCGCTGCTTCGGCGGCAGGAGCGGCGGCGTTTTCAAGCTGCATCTGCGCGAGCCGGACCCCAATCCCCGCGCGCGTCGGGCCGGGAGGCGCTGCGGCCATCAGCGTCGCGAGCACCGGCACAGCGCGGCTCGGCAGATCCAGCGCCATCAGCTTGTCCGCGAGCACGGCAGCAAGGCTGCTGCTGGCACCGTCTGGCAGCAAGGCCGCATAGTCGCTGGCGAGCATCACGAGATCAAGCGGCGGCACGGCCTGCGGTTGAGCCAGCATGGCCTGGAACACGGCCGCCATGCCGGCACGAATGGCAAGCTGCTGATCCGGAAACAGCCGTTCAGTGTCGCGCAGCACTTCGAGCGCCGGCCGGAACGCGCCAGCGGCGGTGCGAAGCTCGGCGACCCGCAGGCGCATCCGGCTTTCCCGGGCGTCCCCGCGCCAGATGGCGGCCTGACGCTCCAGCACGTCTGCGGCCTGGGCAGGCGTCAGCGCGCCATTCCGCAGCCGAAGCTCGGCCGCGCGCACCCCAGCACGCACCTGCGTCAGTTGGTCCCGCCCGGCGGCAAGCGCGTCGAACGCCAGCAGTGCCCTCGCCGTGTCCCCGTCGCGTTCGCGCTGCAAGGCACGGGCGAAGTCCAGCGTGGCGTCGTCGGACTGCGCCAGGGCGGCGGCAACGGACGCGCCTTGCCCGGTCACCACAGCGGCTTCGATGACCATGGGGCGAAGGCGATTGCGCAGCGCTGCCGGGTAGGCACTTGCCAGCGGCAGCAGGCGTGCCAGGCCGCGGCCGGCGTCCGCATCGGTCTCACGCATGGCGTCGCGCACGCCGCGCCAAAGTGCGACGTCGTCCGTGCCGTCGAGGCGCGGGTCGTCGAGGCCAACCGCCTCCGGACTGCGGCCAGCGAGCAGGGCGGCTATGGCCATCAGGCCGGTGAGGTTAGGATCGGCCGCCGCGACCGGGTCATCTGCTGCGATCAGCCCGAGGACAGCTTGCGCTTCGGTCGCCATGCCGAGGGAAAGCATGCTCTGCGCGACAGCCATCCGGTCCCGGCTGCGGGCGCGGGGCGGAGCGGTGGCCGCGGCGGCAATCTGCGCCGTCAGCCGTTGGGTGAGCGCAGCGACGAGAAGGTCGGGAAGGTCAAAGCGGCGGGTGAACGCCTCAGCCTGAGCCGTCACAGTGGTGGCGGGCACGCCGGACGAGCCCAGCATGAAGCCGTCGGCGGCCGGATGAAGCTCGATCAGGTCGGACGACGGTTCGACCACGACGCCGAGCCAAGTTGGCGCGAGGGCATAACCAGGAGCACGGCGGGCGGGTGCCATGGCGGGACTGGCGCCGACGGCGGAGGCGCCAGCCGCAGGGTTGACGGTGCCGACCAGCAAAGCGAGGCCGGTCGATGGGTCCGCCACCGTCACGACCTGACCGGGGCTATCAAGTTTCAGCAGCAGACCGGCCGGGCTGGGATCAACGTCAATTGAGGAGATGGGCACGGGATCGCCGGTGGCCGTCACACGCCATCCCTGGGCCTCTCGCATCAGGATCAAAGTCTGGCTGGCCGGGAGCGGCACGGTGAGCACGGTGGCAGCCTGGCCGAGCTGGACCGAGGCCACGGCGAAGACTGGACCGCCATTGAGGGTGCCAAGGTCAAACGCGACGCGTCGGTCGAACACCACGAGGCCGAGCTCCGCGCGACGGAACGCGGCGGCGCCGACGCCGGGCTCGAATGGGATCAGGATGGAGGCGGATCGGACGGCAGGCGCAGCGCTGGGCGTCGCGGGACTCGGCAGTATTTCTTGGCCAACAGCGACCACCGATGCCGCCGGCGACGCCTCGGCTGTCGTTGCCGGCAAGGCCGATGCGGCCACGGAGCCGGTCGGCAATAAGGCCGGCAATGCCAGAATGGATGGCGCCGCTGCGTCCGGCAAGGCTCCGGGCGGCGTCCGGGCAGGTCGCACCGCGTTGTGCCCCAGGCGGACTGGCACGGGATCCAGCACGTCGATCACAACGCGATTGCCCTGCCGGGAGGAGCGGAAGCGGGCCCCGGGCACGAGCGCCAGGCTCGCCGACCCGGCGGTGCCCTGGATCGCACGGACATTGCGCGGCAGGCCCTTCGCTGCCGCCAACGCCGGGGCGCCCTCGAACGTGATCAGCAACTGCGCGCCGTCCTCGGCCACTTCGAAGGTGGTCAGTTTGGCGAACTCGAACACCACACGGCCGAAGCCCGGATAGTTTCCCACCCGCACCGGAGCCTGCGCATTGGCGAGACCCGGCGCGAACAGCAACAATAGCGCCAGCCAGCGGAGCGCAGTCATCCCTGTGGGCCGAGCGTCGGGGCGGCAACGGCACGGCTGCGGAACTGTGCCAAAGCGGTCGTCGCGGCGCGGGCGCGATCGGGCTGCATGGCGGCCAGCACGACGGCGGCCTTGGCCTCCTTCATGCGGTCCAGCACCTGAAGCAGCACGGGGGCGTCCAGGTCGTTCAGGATCGCGGCCGCGTCGCGCGGGCGCATAGCCTCGTAGGTCTTGACCAGGCTACGCCAGTTCGCGTCGTCCCGCTCGCGGCGGCTCTGATCGAGCAGTTCGAGGCGGACCTGCAATGCGGTCAATTGAGCGACGCGCTCATTCAGGCGTTGGTCGGCGGCGGCCTGCATGGCCTCACGAGTCGTCAGGGCCTGCTCACGCGCCTGCAATACCGTGCGGCGGGTACGGAGATCCAGCAGAAGCGCGCGCTCGGCGTCGTTCACGGGCGGCTCAGCCGGTGCCGCCGCGGGGATGGCTGGGGCTATCTCCTTCGGGGCAGCCTCCTTTGCCGGCATATGGCTGGCGGCATGAGCCTGGGGCAGCACGGCGCGGCTGGCGGTGGCGAGCGCGGCCGGGGCACCGCCGGCAGCCTGGATAAGATGCGCGCTTTTCAGCGCCATCAGTCCAACCATGCCAAGGATCGCCAGCGGCAGGACCCGCGGGCGCAGCTTGAATTTCCGCAGCTCAGGCGAGCGCAGGCGACGAAGCCGCATATTACGAAGCAGGGGCAAAAGACGCATTACCGGGCCACCAGCAAGGCCTGCTGCAGGTCGCGCTCCGATTTGCTGCGCGGGCGCGGCTGCTCCGGCTCGGCCCGGGTCGGCGCAGCTGAATGCTCCCGCGCACGCGCAGGCTCGAGTGCCCGACCGGCGCGGATGAGCTGTTCCAGCCGGTCTGCCAGGTCTTCCCCACGTTTGGCCAGAAAGGTCAGGTCATCCTTCAGCACCGCCGCGCCCTCGATCTTCCGGGTCACCTGCTGCGCCGCCTCCTGCGTCATGCTGTGCAGCCGTCCGAGCCCGGTTTCGGCCTGACGGGTGCTTTGGTCAAAACCCGCCACCGCCTCGCCCAGCGCCGTGCGGTCGCGTCGCAAGGTGCCCAGCGCGCGTTCCAGCCGGACGGCGTGCACCAGGGTCAACCCGAGCAAAACGATCAGAACAACTTCCAGCAGCCAGTCCATGCCACCCATTTTGGGCTCCCTTGCGAGGTTTGCGGTCAAGTCGCGGGTTGAAAAGTCAGCGCCGCCTGCACCGCGGCAGCGGGTGCTCCCAGGGCGGTCTCGACACGCACGGCGACGCGGTTCTTCCGGTGGCCGATCCGGCCCTCGAACAGCGGGACGTTGCCGCAGCGCACCCGCACCGCGGCACCAGGCACGGCGGTCAGCATAATGCGGCTGCCGACCTCCAGCGCCATGACGTCGGACAAGCGCATGGTCTGCTCGTCCAGCACGACGTCCAGCTCCACGTCGGTTTCCAGCAATTCCTCAGCCAGATGCGTCTCCCAGATGCTGTCGCGGCCGAACCGCTCACCCATGAACTGCTGCAGCAGCAGCTCGCGCACCGGCTCCAGCGTAGCGTAGGGCAGCAGCAGCTCGAGCCGCCCTCCGCGATCCTCCATATCGACGCGCAGCCGCACCAGGACGGCGGCATTGGACAGGCGGGAGATGGTGGCAAAGCGCGGGTTCACCTCCAGCCGCTCGAAGCGGAAGGTGACGGGGCTGAGCGGCTCGAAGCTGGCGGACAGGTCGTGCAGCACGAGCTGGATCAGCCGCTCGACCAGCGAGCGCTCGATGGTGGTGTACGGCCGGCCCTCGATCCGCATGGCGGCGGTGCCGCGCCGGCCGCCCAGCAGCACATCGACAATCGAGTAGATCAGCGCGCTGTCGATGACCATCAGGCCGTAATTGTCCCACTCCTCGGCCTTGAAGACCGCGAGCATGGCCGGCAGCGGGATGCTGTTCAGATAGTCGCCAAAGCGGAGCGAGACGATGTTGTCGATGCCGACCTCGACGTTGTCGCTGGTGAAATTACGAAGCGACGTGCTCATGATCCGCAGCAGGCGGTCGAACACGACCTCCAGCATCGGCAGACGCTCGTAGGACACGAGGCCGGAGTTGATAATGCGCTGCATGCCGGACATCTCGGGACCGCCCGCTGAGTTGTCGCCGAAGCCGAGCAGGCTATCGATCTCGGCCTGGTCCAGAATGCGGCCGGAAGGGTCGGCAAACCCAGAGCCGTTTCCAGAGCTGCTACCAGAACTGCTCATTGCACCAGCAGTTCGGTGAACAGCACGTTGAGCACATGGGCAGGCTGGGCGGCGATGTTGGTGCGGGCGACCAGCTCCTCCCGCAGACGATAGGTCCCGGCGGTGCCGCGCAGCTCATCTGGCCGCATCTCGCGCAAGTACGTTTGGAACAGGTCGAGCACGCGCGGCATGGCGGCCTGCACGGTGGCCTGATCCTCGGCGCGGGCGAGCTCAAGCTTGGCCTTCAGCTTGATGAAGGCGGCGCGGCGCGGACCGGCGTTCAGGTTGGCGACGATGTCCGGCAGATCGAGGAAGACCGGCGCTGTCGAGACCTTCGCCTCAACATGAGGCTCCTCGTGATGCAACAGGCGCGGCACCACGCCGGTGAACCAGGCCGCCCCGCCGCCGGCCAGCACGAGGACAGCCACGCCGATCAGCAGCAGCTTACGCTTGCCGCCGTGCTTGGCGGGCGTGCCGTCCGGTCCTGTCGTCGTGGTCGCCGCTGCTGCTGCCATGTCGATGCTCCTTGCCGACATATTGCACCAGGCGAGTTAACGAATCGTTACATATTTGGGGTTAAAACGAGGGCGTGGGCAGGATGCCTGGAGGGAATTGTCATGGAAGTGCCGAGCTATATCGCCCTGTCGCGCCTCGTGGCGCAGACCCGGGCGTTGGAGGTGACCGCGACCAACATGGCCAACGCCAACACGCCGGGGTTCAAGGCGAGCCGGGTGCTGTTCAGCGATTGGATGAGCCGGCAAACGGGCGCAGACTCGCCGCGTGGCGGCAAGGTCGTGTCGTTCGTGCAGGACCGCGCGACCTACCGCGACCAACAGGCCGGGCCGGTGCAGCAGACCGGCAACCCTTTCGATCTCGCGCTCGGCGGCGATGGGTACTTCAGCGTCGAGACATCACGCGGTCCCCGGCTGACGCGGGCCGGGCGGTTCACGCCGATGGCGGATGGGCGGCTGGGCGACGCGGACGGCAACGCGCTGCTGGACACGGCCGGGCAGCCGATCCGGGTCTCGGCGGCGGATCAGCGCATCGTCGTGGCGGCGGACGGGACCATCAGCAGTGAAAGTGGGCGAATTGGCCGCATCGGCGTGGTGCGGCCGTCCGACGCGATGCGCGTGACGGCGGAAGGGGCGCGGACGCTGCGGGCCGACGCCGACACGGTTCCGGTAGATAAGCCGCAGGTGATCCAGGGCGCCGTCGAGGACAGCAACGTGCAGCCAGTGCTGGAGATGACCCGCATGATGGCCGATCTGCGCGAGTTCCAGTTCACCACGCAGTTCGTGCAGGGCGAGGCCGACCGGCTGCAGTCCTCGATCGACAAGCTGACGCAGCGCAAGACTTAAAGAAGAATTAGGAGACACAGACGCATGAGATCGCTCGACATTGCCGGAACCGGCATGCAGGCCCAGCAGACCAACGTGGAGGTCATCTCGAACAACATCGCCAACATGACCACAACCGGGTTCAAACGGCGGCGGGCCGAGTTCCAGGACCTGCTGTATCAGAACCTGCGCCGGGTGGGATCGAACAGCAGCGACACCGGCACGGTGGTGCCGTCGGGCGCGCAGGTCGGGCTCGGGGTGAAGACGGCGGCGATCTACCGCATCAACGAGCAGGGCAACCTGCAGCAGACCAGCAACAGCTTGGACGTGGCGATCAAGGGCAACGGCCATTTCCAGGTGACGCTGCCGAGCGGCGAGACGGCATACACGCGGGACGGCACGTTCGGCTTGTCGCCGGACGGGCAGATCGTCACCGCGGACGGCTATCCGATCGCGCCCGGCATCACGATCCCACCGAATGCGCGTGACGTGACGATCAATGCGGGAGGCGAGGTGCAGGCAAAGATCGACGGCACGACGGCGCCGCAGACAGTCGGCACATTGCAGCTGTCAGCGTTCGCCAACGATGCCGGGCTAGAGGCACAGGGCGACAACCTGCTGATGGCCAGCGCCGCTTCCGGCAATGCCATCACCGGCGTCCCAGGATCGCCGGGGTTCGGCAGCGTGATGCAGGGCTTCGTCGAGACGTCGAACGTGAACGTCGTGACCGAGATCACCAACCTGATCACCGCCCAGCGCGCCTATGAGATGAACAGCCGGGTGATCACGACCAGCGACCAGATGCAATCCACGCTGACGAACCTGCGGTGATGGGCATGAAAATCTTCTCGGTTATGCTGGTCTGCGTGGCTGTTCCGGCGTCGGCGGCGACCTTGCGGCCGTTCACCACGTTGTCCGGCTCGGTCGTCATGCTCGGGGACCTGTTCGATGGTGTGAGCAGCAGCAGCGCAAGCGACCGCACGCTCGGCGCCTCCCCCGCTCCTGGCGCGCGGATTACCGTCGAGGCACGGCAGTTGGAGGCCATCGCCCGGCAGTACGGCATCGACTGGCGGCCAGGAAGTGCGGGCGAACGTGCGGTGCTGGATCGGCCAGGCCGCACGCTGGGCCGGGACGACGTACTCGGACCGCTGCGGACCGCGCTGGCGGCAGCGGGAGCGCCGCGGGATGGCGAGCTGGAGCTGCCGGGCTTCACGGCGCCGATGGTGGGCCTGAACGCCATAGCTCAGGCCGACGTGGTGCAAGTAGAATTCGACGGCGGCACCGGGCGCTTCACCGCGATGGTCAACGTGGTCGCCGATGGCGCCCCGGCCGCGCAACTGCGCCTGTCCGGCCGGATGCTGGAGATGACGGACCTGCCGGTGCCGCGCCGCCGCATGGTGCCCGGCGACGTGATTGGAGCCGGCGACCTCGAGTGGATCCGGCTGCGAGCCGCCCAGGCGAAGGGCGACGTCGTGCGCGCAATGCCGGACGCGGTGGGCCAGGCGCTGCGTCATGCGGTGCAGCCAGGCCAGCCGATCCAGTTGGCAGACCTCGGCCGCCCGATGATAGTGCAGAAGGGCACGCCGATGCTGCTGGCGCTCGACACCCCTCGCATCCAAGTCACGGCGCAAGGCGTCGCGATGGAGCCGGCCGGAATCGGCGAGCGGGTCCATGTCGTGAACCCGGCGTCGCGCGTCGTCGTGGAGGCGGAGGTGACCGGTCCCGGACGCGCGCGGGTGCTTCCGGGCACAATGCCGGTAAACATCACTGGCCGGCTGCCGCAGGTGGCCTCGCGATGAGGATCGTACTGGCTCTCGTGCTGCTGCTGCCGGGCTGCGGCGCGCTGACGCGCCTGTCGGAGGTCGGCCGCCCGCCCACCATGACGCCCAGCGGCGATCCGACGGCGGACCCATCCTATCGTCCCATCAGCCTGCCGATGCCACGACCGCAGATGGTGCCGGCGGAGGCGAACAGCCTTTGGCGCTCCGGCAGCCGGGCGTTCTTCAAGGACCAGCGCGCCGCGGCGGTCGGCGACATCGTGACGATCCTCGTCAACATCACCGACGGCGCCGACTTGAAGAATCAATCGAATGAGGGCCGCACCGGGCAGGAGAGCATGGGCCTGCCAAACCTGCTCGGCTTCGAATCAGCCCTGCCCCGGTTGCTGGCCAAGGCAGTGAACGCAAACCAGCTGGTTTCCGCCAACAGCGCCGGAAATGCGACCGGCAGCGGCGCGATCAAGCGGACCGAGACGGTGACGCTGCGGCTGGCGGGCGTCATCGTGCAGGCGCTGCCGAACGGCAACCTGGCGGTGGCGGCACGGCAGGAGGTGCGGGTCAACAGCGAGCTGCGCGAGCTGCAAGTCAGCGGCGTGATCCGGCCGCAAGACATCGGCAGCGACAACACGGTGCGGCATGACCGGCTGGCGGAGGCGCGGATCGCCTATGGCGGGCGCGGACAGATTTCGGACATGCAGCGGCCGCGCTATGGGCAGCAACTGCTCGACGTGCTGCTACCGTTCTAGGGAGGCTCCGCGAGCTACGCGGCCTTCTCCAGCACGGGCCTGAAGGCGTCGGTGGCTTTTTTCAGTTCGGTGGCTGGATCAGCGCCGCCGACGATGTTGGTGAGCGCGATGCCGATCGTGTCGCGGAACTCCGTCACCGGCACGATCTCGGGCAGGCCGGAGCGGGCGATGCGCAGGCTGGTGAGCGTCGTGTCGAACCATTCCTGCGGGAACATGCTGGCCTTGACGATCGCCGGGTCCTGGTAGGCGCTGGCGCGGGGCGGCGTGCCGGCGCCGGTGCGCAGCCATTCGGGGAACATGGCCTTGCTGGTGGCCCACTGCACATAGAGCCAGGCCGCCGTCTTGTTCTTGCCGGCGGCGGGGATGCCGATGCCGTCGATGAAAGTGGCGCTGTGCTGCGCCTTCGGCCCCATCGGGATCGGCGCGAAACCGACCTTGCCGACGATCTTCGACTTGCTAGGGTCCACCAGCGGTGCGGAGAAGCCGATGCCGTCCCACCACATCGCGGCGCGGCCCTGGCCGAAGGTGGTCTGGCACTCGCTCCAATTATAGCCGACCGAGCCCTGCGGCGCGTAATCGCGCATGATCTTTTGATACCAGGTCGCGGCCTCGATCGCAGCCGGGCTGTCGGTCAGCAGGGTCTTGCCGTCGGCGGACAGCGTCTCCTGGTCCCAGCCGAGCAGGATGTTGTCATACAGCACGACATTGGCGTTCTTCAGGCCGCGCCCCGTAAAGCCATACACGCCACGTGCCTTGTCGGTCAGGCGTTCAGCGGCAGCCATGATCTCGGCGTAGGTCTTGGGCGGCGCGAGCTTCGCCTGATCGAACATCTCGCGGTTGTAATACAGCACGAACAGGTCCTGGTTCAGCGGCAGCACGTTGACCCGGCCGTCCGGACCAGTGGCGGCCTGGATAGTGGCGGCGCTAAAATCCTCAATGTCAAAGCCAGGAGCGGTAAGCGCCGGGTTGCTGATCCATGGGCGCAAATCCTCCATCCAGCGGCCTTTCTCGATCAAGCGCTTCTGCACGTGCATAGCGACGTTCACGACGTCGAAGCTGGGCCGGCCGGACGCCATCTCGATCGCGGCCTTGGGGCGCTGCTGCTGCTCGGGGATCTGCTCGGCGCCGACACGGATGCCGGTCAGCTCCTCGAACTCCTTTTGATGCGCCTGCAGCACGTCGCCGCGGGGGGATTTCGCAAGATTGACCTCGATCTTGGCACCCTTGGCCTGCTTCCAATCGAAGGCACTCTGTGCGTTGGCGCGCTCGACGATGTTGAAGACCGGTACGGATGCAGTGAACGCACCGGCAGTGGCGGCGAGCAGAGCGCGGCGACGAAGCATGTTGTTCCCCCCAAGCGGCCTCTGTCGGGCCTGATGCGGAGACTAACCGGAACAAAGGCCGGCACGGAAGGGGTGTCGCGCAGCGCCGGCCCGCCCAAGCCGGCCTGCGCCGCGTCAACAAGAGGTCTAGACAGAAACTCCGAGCGCTGAATGGATCTGGGTCACAGCCGAGCTCGGTAGGTTCAGCGCGCCAGCGAGGTCGGTTAGGTAGTCCCGCTCTGCTTGGGTATCGACCTCGATCGCCATGAGCGACGCGGCATAGACTTCGGTCGCCTCCTGCGGTGTCGTGACATCGCGGACCAGGCCGGCGATGTCGATCGGACGGCCCATCTCGCTGGCCACGAATTGGCGCGCCTGGTCGTCATGGCCGTGCTCGTCGAGCTTGCCCATGATTCGCTGCATTTCCTGCTGATCAACTTGGCCATCCGCCTTGGCCGCCTGAATCATGGCGCGGACGAGGAGCGTCGCCTTGCGCTGCATGTCGGCCTGGCTGCTCGGCGCCATCGGCACAGGACTGCCACCAGTTGGGGACGCGCTCGCGGTTCCCGCGCCCTGACTTTGCAATGCCGAGTAGGCCAGGCTTCCAAGGACGGCCATCAGCCCGCCCCCCATCGCACCGCGGCCACCCCCTAACAGCGCGCCCGCGAGCGCGCCAAGGCCGCCGACAGCGGCAGGATTGTTGTTCTCGACCTCCTGGCGCGGTGAGCCGGCCGCGCGCTTGGCCATCTCGGCGAAATTGCCCAGCATGCCGCCGAGACCGCCCTGCGCTGGGTTCGATGCATAAGAACCGCCCGCCCCGGTCTGGCCGCCAGCAGGGTTGTTGGGACCACCTTGCTGCGCACCGCCTCCGCCAAGCTGCGCCATGATCTGCTGCAGCATCCCGCCATTCGACCCCTGCTGGACTGCCGCGCCGAACCGGTTGGCGGCTGAGGGGCCAGATTGGCTCTCAGCCATCGATCCCAGCAGTTTTAATGCATCGAACATTCTACTCTCCTGTAATGAGCGAAAGAAGTTTCAGCAGCGCATCTTCAAACGAGCTGAACGTCGGGAATGCGAACGACTAGTCACATTCCCGATGCCAAAACCGACAATTTGTCGATTTATACCCTTTATCTAACGGCGATACGCGCCGCCATTGTAGGTTGATCCAATATTGCTGCCATCATCGCGCGTAACGGGAGCAGATACCCCGCTGTAACGGGGATCACCCGGTGTTTGGCGGTGGCTGGGGTCACGGCTGCTGGTGCCGTCATAGGGAACCGGAGTTTGCTGCTGTTGCTGCATTTGTGCGTCGCGGTCACGTGCAGCCTTGTTGCTGGCCAAACGACGGCCGACGACGCAGCCACCCACCGCGCCCAACACGCTGTGGCCGCCTGCGTAGTGTCCCGCGACACCGCCAGCGATCGCTCCCTTAATGCATCCGGCCGCGTCTGCCTGCGATGCCGATCCAATCGAGACCAATGCGGCTAGCGTGGCGGTGATAAGTCCTGATTTCATGATGGCTCTTGCTCCTGATTGATGAAAAATCGACGCGTGCTTCACGGTTGCGTAGCTCGTACGGCCTAAATGACAGGACTGGCTCCACATTACGGTCGATATCACAACTGTATCACGACTTTGCATCCCGCCGCGCCTGGGCCGTCCTGACGGACTTCGACACCCGGCCAACCTCGCGCGGATCGGCGCGCACGGTCGCGAGCTTGCTCGATTTCGCCACCATTCCCTGCGCCGACCGGGGTTTGGTAGTCGCCTTACTGCTCCTGCTGCTGACGGGCGGGCCCCCCGATGGCTTCGGTGCCGAAGCAGCCTGCTCGCCGGCAGGAGGTAGCGCACGGCGCCGCAATTCCTCGCTGATGCGTTTCACCGCATCCCCCAGCACCTGCTCCTTGGCCATCGTGCCGACGTCGTCGCGCGCCGGACTGGCCCCGCGCGGCGCCGACTTGCCACGCATCTCCCGCCGTTGCTGGCTCGCGATGGCACGCGCCCGGTCACGCAGCTCCCTCAGGCGACGTACCAAAACTTGCAAATCCGGGCGCGACAACTCAGCGATGGCGGGCTGCAAGGTCTTGTTGACCGCTTCCTGCTCCAATGCTGTGAGCCGCGCGGCCTCATCGGCCTGTATAGTTTCGCTCATGGACGTCGCCTCTTGTGGAATTCTAATCAGCTTGCAACCGGCCTTTTGCTCGGCCGGCTACATCCAGCGTTAGTTGATGGGCGTCTTCTCCGGCAGGGCGGACAGGGCGCGCGGCAAGGTCTGGTCGTTCACCCGGAACAGCACCTGACCGACGAGGCCGGCGAGCGCGGCGCCGGCCAGCGGCGCTAACCAGAACAGCCAAAGCTGCCCGATATAGGCCCCGCCGGCGAACAGCGCGGGGCCGGTGCTGCGGGCCGGGTTAACGGAAGTATTGGTGACCGGGATCGAAATGAGATGGATCAGCGTCAGCGCGAACCCGATGGCAATAGGGGCAAAGCCGGCCGGAGCCTGCGAACTGGTGGAACCGAGGATGACCAGCAGGAAAAAGAAGGTCAGAAGGACCTCGATGACCAGGGCGGAGCCGAGACCGTATTTGCCGGGGCTGAGGTCACCGTAGCCATTCGAGGCGAAGCCGGCCATCTCGAAGCCGGGCTTGCCGGACGCCACGAAGTAAAGTGCGCCGGCCGCGATCACGGCGCCCAGCACCTGCACGCCGATGTAGGGCAGGACGCTCCCGGTCGGGAACCGCCCCGCCACCGCGAGGCCGACCGTGACGGCGGGGTTGAAGTGCCCCCCGGATATGTTGCCGACTGCGTAGGCCATGGTGAGTACCGTCAGCCCGAAGGCGAGCGCCACGCCGGCGAAGCCAATGCCGAGCTGTGGGAAGGCGGCCGCCAGCACCGCGCTGCCACAGCCGCCGAAGGTGAGCCAAAAGGTGCCGAGAAACTCGGCTGTGAGTTTTTGCGACATCGTCATGGGCGTTCTCCTGTGTGTTGAGGCGAATTAGGCCGCAACCGCATCGATCGCGGCGGCGGAATTCGTATCTTGCTGGCCGAGACGGACCCGCATTTTGTCGGCGAGACGCAGCACGCCCAGCATCAGCGCGGTGCGGTCGGCGCGCTCATTGTCGAGGGCGCGGACATCCAGGCAGCAGCTCAGCTCAAGCCCGACCCCTTCCGGACCTATCGAGGTCACCCCCGTGGCCGCAGAACCCGGACGGACATGCGGCACTTCCGCCGTCAAGGCCAAGAGGCCGTCCATGAAGGCGGCGAGCGTGTTCGGCGCGATAGGGTGCATGACCAACAGCGTCACCTTGACGAACTCGGTGCCGGCGAGTACCGAGGTTGTTCACCGCCGCATCCGCGAGCTTGCCGTTGGGCACGACCAACAGGCTGTCATCGCCAGTGCGGATACGTGTGGAGCGGATGCCCACGTGCTCGACGGTGCCGCGGGCGTCGCCCGCCTCGATCCAGTCGCCTCGGCGGAACGGGCGGTCTGCCACCAGAATGCCGGCGCCGAACACATTGGACAGCGTTTCCCGGGACGCGAACGCCACCGCGAGCCCGCCGATGCCAAGGCCTGCGATCACGCCTTCATAAGGCAGCGACAACGCCTGGGCGATGAAGAGCAGCCCCCCGGCTAGCAGCACGAGTTTGCACGCGCCCATCACGAGCGACACCACGATCTCGTCCAGCGTGCCCGCGGTCGCCTCGGCGCGGCGCGCAACGCTGGCGCCAAACGTGTCAATCAGCTTCCAGCCGCCCCACATCACGGCCAGCGCCAGGATAACGTCAGTGGCGCCGGTCGAGACGCGCTTGGCGTCCTCGGGCAGGCCGAGCGCCGGGGCGGCGAAGTGGTAGAGCAGGAAGGCGAGCGCCAGGCGCAGCGGCCAGCGGAACTGATGCTCGGCGGACGCCTGCCGCCCGCCCACGGCCCGGCGCAGCACCGACAGCACCAACCAACCCACGGCAAAGGCGATGGCAAAGCTGCCGGCCAGCAGCGCCAGCACACCGATCCCCTGCCAGGCCTCCAGCGACCCGATCCGGACGGATAAAGCGGGGGCGACGTCGCGCACCCAGCGGCGGATGCGCATGTAGGTGGAGGGCACGTCGGGAAGCGCGCCGCCCAGCACCTCCGGCATGTCCTCGATTGCGGTATAGAGCTCGCGTGCCGAGCGCACGGTGTCGGCGTTGAAACGCCAGCCGGCTGCCTCGCTGCCGGGCCCAGGGAGCGCGGGTGCGAGCACCATGCTGCCGGCCGGGTGGCTGAACACCGTGTAGGGCACTCGGCTTTGCGGGTCGTCCGAGATCTCCTGCGGGACGATCTGGCTCTGGCCGATGCGGTCCATCGCCTCGTTCAGGTAGGCAGCGGCCAGTTCGCCCTCATAGGCGCGGGTGGCGTCGCTGAAGCCGGACAGATCGAGCGTATCCAATACCTGGGCGCGTCCGCCGCCATCCCAGTCCTGGAACCCAGCGGCGAAGCTGCGGATGGCGTCGCGTGCGGTCGCCCGGCGCTTAAAGTCGTCCGGCGGCGGCAGGCGTCCGCCGGATCTGGCCAGCAGCATGTCTCGCAGTTTGTTGAGATCGCCCTCCGGCATGGCGACGCGCCAGAGCTTGTCCATCCCGCGCACGAGGCTAAGTGGCAGTATAACGCCGGTGCCGGCCTGTTTCAGCTCGAGGTCGATCCGGTCGCCGACGGCGCGGCGGCCCGGGATAGCAAAAAGCTGAAACGTGGTCTGGTCCATGAGTTCGAACAGCGCGCGCGCGGCGGCGAGCTTCTGTCCTGGCGCCATGGACGCGCCGGGCTCGCCGAATTCGACCACGGCGGCGGCCTTGGCCCACTCGTTCGGATCGCCGGCCCGGGCGGCGTTGCCGGCCATGACAAAGGTCCGCAGCGCCTGCCGCGCCCCGGCCTGATCCAACACCACGCCGCCGACAGGGCCTTGAACGCGCGCGCCGGTCCACCACTCTCCGGTCTCAAAACGGCCCATGAAGCTCTGGCCGTCCGGGGCGAGCACGAAGGTGATCTCGCCAGAGCGCAACCCCTCGATCCAGCGGCCGTGCAGTTCACGCCCCTGCGCGGTGCCCTCTATGCGGCCGCCATAGGCGGGATACGCGCCGACGACCTTGTTGTTCTGTTCATCGATGTCCATGCGTGCGCCGCCGTCGCGCCAGCGTGTATCCCAATGTCCGGTCCAGGAAGGTTCGGCCGCCCAGGCAGGCAGCGACGCAAGCAACACCAGGCAGATGCAGGCCAATGAGCGCATCAATGCACCTTCGTTGTCAGTTGGTCCGAGCCAAAGTCCTCTGCCTCGCCTGGCCGGGCCAGTAGAAGGCGCGCCTCATCAAGTTGGGCGAGCGCCTTGCGGAGCAAGTCATCGCGTCGAGCGGGATCGCTGCATCGCACCGCCTCGCGCAGGAGGTGCGCCGCGCGGTCTCGGAGTTCCCGCGCTCGGCGCGCCTTCTCGCAGTCGGTCATTCTGGTGCCGTTGTTTGCAATCACGGCTGAAATCTAGTCCGCCAGCCGTCCCCGACCTTGGAGCGCCTTGCGGTTCCTTATTGGCATTTTGCGATTTAGGCCGCCGCGGTACGGAATCGTCCTGGCGTCGTGCCCGTCTCCCGCCGGAACGCGGCGGTAAAATGGCTCTGATCCGCAAAACCCAACATCGCCGCGACCTCCGCAAGGCTCTTTTCGCCGAGTCGCAACAAGGCCTTCGCGCGTTCGACACGGCGCTGCACCGTGTAGCGTTGCGGACCAAATCCGACCGCATCCTTGAAGCTGCGGCTAAAGTGGCAGGGGCTGAGGCAGGCAATGCCGGCCAGCTCAGCAAGGGTCAGCTCAGTGTCGAGATTCGCCTCGATATACTCCAGCACGCGACGTATGCGCTGGGACGGCAGGTCCGGCTGGTGTTCAGCTAATGGGCTGAAGCGCTGAGCGACGCGCATGGCGATAGCCGTGATGAGGCTATCGGCGAGCAGGCGATCCACTTGATTGTTGCCGATTTCCTCAACCAAGGAACGAAGAAGCTGAGCCAGCAAAGGGTCTGCAAAAATCAGTGCTGGTTCAACCTGCGGAAGGCGGGACAGGTCCGGCGCAATCACACCGTAAAGATCCGGGCTCCAGCAGACGTGGGCATAACGCGAGCCGCTACCTGCTGTCCGGTATGCGGGCCCGGCTGGATAGAAACTCAGCGGCTCCGCACTTGGCCCGAGTTGCTGAGGCGGGCCGCCATCGATTTGTAACAGCAACGGCGGCATCGGAGTTACTGCGAATACGAGCCGGTGCTGGTCGCTGTGCCAGGTCCCCTCACCCTCTCCGCGGTCGTAAACTCCCGCCCCAGATTTTCCCCACCGACGCCATGACACAACATGCCGCCCACGTAGGTCCGAGACGCCATCTGTGTTTGCCTGCTCCAGTTCGGCAGAGATAGGCTTGGGATGCTGCATGCGATTGGACCCGGTTACCGAGTTGGCCCCACAACCCTAAGCAGCCGTCTGCGGTTAATCCAGCGCTATTAAATGCACAATTAGGCTGGCGCTCAATCGTCGCGGTGCACGCGCTCCATTCGTTCGTGCCGTTCCTGCGCCTCGATCGACATCGTAGCGATCGGGCGGGCCTCCAGGCGCCTGAGGCCGATCGGCTCATCGGTCTCCTCGCAAAACCCGTAGACGCCATTGTCGATACGGGCCAGCGCCTGGTCGATCTTGCTGATCAGCTTGCGGGCGCGGTCGCGGGTGCGCAGCTCCAGCGCCCGATCGGTCTCGACACTGGCACGGTCGGTGATGTCGGCTTCGAGGATGCCGCCCTGCGACAGGCTGGC
Source organism: uncultured Alphaproteobacteria bacterium (assembly GCA_963850595.1). Lineage (GTDB taxonomy): Bacteria > Pseudomonadota > Alphaproteobacteria > Acetobacterales > Acetobacteraceae > CAHJXG01. The sequence goes on from CAWKLS010000002.1 coordinate 2,465,400, forward strand.
CAGCGTGCCATCCGCCTCACGCAACAGCTCCGCACGCCAGCGGAGCAGCTTTTGGCGGAAATATTCCGCCTGGATCGGGTTCATAAAGTCTTCAGCGTCTGAAGGCCGGTAGTCTGGGGGCAGTGTCAGCATCATGGCAGGGGTTCCTCCGCTAACGATCACCCCTTGGCGAGGTTGGCGGCCTTATACCTATGCTGCGCCTAGAATGCCAAGGCCTCGTAATGCAAGCCGATGGTTTCACGCAATTATGTGCGAGGCCGGAACCGAGGTGTCACCGGGTTGCCTCAAGACCTGGTTGCTACGCCGGGCGCCGCGCTGCCTCGATCGCGGCGCGCATCGCGATGGCCTGCACCACGGCAGCGAGGCGCGGGTCGATAGCGGCGGGACCATGCCGGGCCGCGTCAGCGAGCCGGGCCAACGCAGCCGATGTTCCAATTGGGTCGCCCTGCAGCACGGCGCGCTGCACTAATGACAGCTCGTCCAGCATCGATCCGGCGTGACGCTGCGCTGCACGGTCCTGCGCCGCGTCGGCCTCGGCTTCCTGCAGCGCCAATAGCGTATGCAGGCCCACGGGCGCCGGAGCAGTCGTCGCGGCGGGGGCAGCGGTCTGTAGGTCAGCATCGTCCAACAGGCGAAAACCGCTGGGCCCTGCGGTGCGGCGGAGGCGGGTGGCAGCGGCTGGCTGACCCAATGCGGCGACGATGCTCATGACCTGTCCGACCCTTTCGATCTATCCGACAGCTGCATCCTACTCCGTGAAGCCTTTACGATCTGTAAATATTTCTGGTCCATAAGTCGATTCATGTTGTTCCGAAGTTTGATCCTCGTCCTGTTCGGCCTATGGCTGGCCCCCGCGGCCTTGGCGCAGGTGCGTATCAAAGATATCGCTGACATCGAGGGCGTGCGCGACAACCAGCTGGTCGGCTATGGCCTGGTCGTCGGCTTGAACGGCACCGGGGACCGGCTCGACAGCGCGGTGTTCACCCGGCAGTCGCTGATCGGCATGCTGGAGCGGCTGGGCGTCAACACGCGCGACCAAGAAAGCCGGCTGCAGACCAAGAACGTCGCGGCGGTCATGGTCACCGCGAACCTGCCGGCATTCGCCCGCAGCGGCGGCCGGATCGACGTCGCGGTGTCGGCCCTCGGGGACGCCAAGGACCTGACCGGCGGCACGCTGCTGGTAACGCCGTTATTGGGCGCCGACGGGGAGGTCTATGCGGTGTCCCAAGGGGCGCTGGCGACCGGGGCGATTGCGGCGCGCGGCGCGGCGGCGTCCGTCACCCGCGGCGTGCCGACCTCCGCCCGAATTGCCAATGGCGCGACGGTAGAGCGGGAGATCGCCTTCCAGTTGGGCAACAAATCGGTGCTGCGTCTGGGCTTGCGCAACCCGGACCTCACGACGGCGCGGCGCATGGCGGACGCGATCAACCGCACGCTCGGCGGCGGCACGGCGCGGGCGACCGACCCGCGCACCGTGGCCCTGCAACTGGCCGGGCGCGACCCGATCGACGTGCTGGCCCGCATCGAGGACCTGCGCGTCGAGCCCGATAGCCCAGCCATCGTCGTGATCGACGAGGCCAGCGGCACTATCGTCATGGGCGCCAACGTGCGCATCAGCACGGTCGCCATCGCCCAGGGCAACCTCACGATCCGCGTATCGGAAGATCCGCAGGTGAGCCAGCCGGAGCCGCTGTCCGGCGGTCAGACCGTCGTGACGCCGCGGACCCGGATACAGATCGACGACCAGGCCGACCGCCGGTTGGGCATCCTGCGCGGCGGCGTGACGCTGCGCGACCTGGTTGCGAGCCTCAACGCGCTGGGCATCGGCCCGCGCGACATGATCAGCATCCTGCAAGCCATCAAGGCAGCCGGCGCGCTGCAAGCAGATCTCGTCGTCCGGTAGACGACCATGATAACCGCTTCCGATAGGAACTCACGATGACCAACGCAGCCCAGTTGCCCAACCAGATCTCGACGAAGCTGCCGCCGCAGCAGGTGGCGCGCATCCAGAAGGCGGCGCAGGACTTTGAGGCGATGGCGCTGGGGCAGATGCTGGCGCCGATGTTCGAGACCGTCGATGCGTCGAAAGGCGTGTTTGGCGGCGGCTCAGGCGAGCAGGCCTGGCAGCCGATGATGGTGAACGAGCTCGGCAAGCAGATGGCGAAGTCAGGCGGGGTCGGCCTGGCCCGCCCGGTGATGGAGCAGATGCTGCGGATGCAGGAGACGCAACCGGAGGGGGCCGCTCGCGCAACCGATGGCCAAAACCCGCGGGAACAGACGCCGATGGAGCAATTGCTGCTGGATCGCCCGGCGCCGCGGCGCACGACGTCGCAGCAGGCCCTGCTGCGGCCGGGGGCATAGGATGACAACCCCGCTGCTGACCGCCGCCACCCGGTTGATCCGTGTGCTCACGGACGAGAATGCCGCGTTGCTGGCGCTGGACCTTCCGGCCGCGGCGGCGCTGCTGGACGAAAAGCTTACGGCAGCACGGAGCTTGGCACAGGTCTCGGCCGTTCGGCCCGCGGCCCGGCAGACGCCGGAGGTGGCCGGTTTAGCGCTGCGGCTGCGCGATCTGGCAGAGGAAAACCGGCGGCTGCTGGAGCATGCGATCCTGGTACAGGGCCGAGTGCTGGACATGGTGGCCCGCGCGGCACGACAGGGGGTCGCGCAGTCGAACGGACGTTACGGCGCTGGCGGGATGGCGGCGCTGGACCGGGGCGCGATGGCGCTGCACATGCGGGCGTGACCCGCCGGGCCGCGTATGGTACGCCGATAGGGATGCACATCGCGTTTGTTCTTCCTGGTCGCGCCGACACGGGTGGCGCTGGTCTCGCTTATGCCGAAGCCATGGCAACGGGCCTGCGGGCGATGGGGCACACGGTCGATGTGACCGAGGACGACGATCCCGTTTGGGCGCCCGGCGCCATGCCGGTGATCGACGGGCTGCTGCTGCCGCGCTTGCTGCCAAGGCTGGAGACGCTGGCCCAGACGGGAGCAGTGGCGCTGATCCACCATGCCCTGGCCCGCGCCGGGCGCGATGCCGGGCAACGGGCGGAGGTCGCAGCCACCATGCAGACGATGCTACCGCGGCTCCGGCGCGTGGTGGCGACCAGCCAGCCGGTGGCGAACCGGCTACTGCAGGAGTTCGGCGTGGCTGCGGTAGAGGTGGTCGTGCCAGGCGCGCGCGACCTGCCGCGCAACATAGCCGCGGGCAGGACGTGCCGCATCCTTTCGGTCGGCGTGCTGACGCCACGGAAGGGGCACGATGTCCTGCTGCGGGCGCTGGCGCGGCTTCAAGATCTGGATTGGTCGCTGACCATCGCTGGATCGGCTGGGCGGGACCCGGAACATGCTGGATTTCTGGCGGCGCTGATCCCTGAGCTCGGGCTGGCCGACCGGGTGCGCCTGCTGACCGATCCAGACGACGCGACGTTGGATGCGCTATGGCGGGAGGCGCATCTTTTCGCGCTGGCTACCCGGTGGGAGGGCTATGCCACAGGAGTGGCGGAGGCGCTGCGACGCGGCATCCCCGTTGTGGTAACCCAAGGTGACAAGCCCGGGGGCGGCGGCGCCCTGGTGCCGATGAGCGCAGGGGCGGTCTGTGCGCTGGAGGACGAGCCGACGTTGTCAAAGTGCCTGCGCCGGGTAGTGTTCGACGCGGTATTAAGAGCGGAGATGGCCGAGGGTGCGTGGCGCGCCGGGCAGGATCTGCCAAGTTGGCCGACGCAGGCGGCGCTGCTGGACCAAGTGTTGAGGAGCTAAGAATGCCGTTGCTGGGCTGCATCGCAGATGATTTTACCGGGGCAACCGACCTTGCCTCGACCCTGGTGCGTGGCGGCATGCGCACCGTGCAGCTCATCGGCGTGCCCGCGCCAAACGAGCCGGCGCCGGACGTGGACGCTGTCGTCATCGCGCTGAAGTCGCGGACGGCGCCGGTAAGACAGGCGGTGCAGGAGAGCCTCGCGGCGCTTACCTGGCTGCAGGCGGCTGAATGCCGGCAGATGTTTTCCAAGTACTGCTCGACGTTCGACAGCACGGATGCGGGGAACATCGGCCCGGTTGCGGACGCGCTGGTGGCGGCTTTGGGCTGCGGCTTCGCGACGGCCTGCCCGGCGTTCCCCGCCAATGCGCGGACAGTGTATCAAGGACACTTATTCGTCGGCTATGCGCTGTTGTCGGAGAGCGGGATGCAGGACCATCCGCTGACGCCGATGCGAGACTCCAACCTGGTGCGCGTGCTGTCGCGGCAGACTGACGGGACGGTGGGGCTGGTGCCGTTCGCGACGGTGGCGCGCGGTGCGGCGGTGATCCGGTCGGCGCTCTCTACGCTAAAGGAACAGGGCCGCCGCTACGCCATCGTGGACGCGGTGACCGAGGCGGACCTGCTGGCGATCGGCGAGGCGGTGGACGGCCACGCGCTGGTGACCGGCGGGTCCGGGATGGCGATGGGACTGCCGGAGAATTTCCGGCGCGCCGGGCTGTTGGGCCAAGAGGATGCGGGAGCGCTGTCCGATGCGCCGGGTGCGGCGGCGGTGCTGGCCGGGTCGTGCTCGCGCGCGACCTTGTTCCAGTTGGGCGCGGTCCGGGACCAGGTGCCGACGCTGGAGCTCGACGTGATGGCGACGCCGGACGCAGCGGCGCTGGTGGCGCAGGCGCTGGCGTGGGTGGAGGGCAAGCTGGGCGACACGCCGGTGGTGATTGCGGCCAGCGCCCCGCCGGACCGGGTGGCGGCGCTGCAGGCGCGGCTGGGGCGGGAGGCCGCGGGGGCGCTGGTGGAGGACGCGATGGCCGGAATCGCCGCCGGGCTGGTGGCGCGGGGCGTGCGACGAATGGTGGTGGCGGGCGGCGAGACCAGCGGGGCGGTGGTGAGCCGGCTGGGCGTGAAGCGGCTGCGCATCGGCGCCGAGATCGATCCCGGCGTGCCCTGGACCTACGCCGAGGGCGGCGACGCGCCGCTGCTGTTGGCGCTGAAATCCGGTAATTTTGGCGGGCGCGACTTCTTCCTGCAGGCGTTCGAGCGGTTGCCATGAATGAGACCGGTGTGGACGAGGCAGGGCTGCGTGACCTGCTGGTGACCTTGGCGGCGAGCCTGTTCACCCGCGGCTATTCGGTCGGCAGCGCTGGGAACATCAGCGTGCGGCTGGCAGATGGATACCTGATGACGCCGACCAACTCCTGCCTCGGCCGGCTGGACGCAGCACGGCTGTCGCGGCTGGACACTGGGTTCGCGCATGTCGGCGGCGATCCGCCGTCCAAGGAAGTGTTTATGCACCGGGCGTTCTACCAGGCGCGGCCGGACGCCGGGGCGGTGGTGCACCTGCACTCGACCATGGCGACTGCGGTCGCCTGCCTCGCCGAGGCGGACTCGGAAAATCCCATCCCGCCGCTGACCCCCTACTTCGTCATGCGCGTCGGCCGGCGCCTGCCGATCGTGCCGTACTACCGGCCCGGCGACGCCGCGATGGAGCCAGCCATCGCCGAACAGGCGCGGACGGCGCGTGCGGTGCTGCTGGCGAACCATGGTCCCGTCGTCAGCGGACGGACGCTGACCGACGCGGTCTATGCGGCCGAGGAACTGGAGGAGGCGGCAAAACTCTTTGTCATGACGCGCATGGCGCCAACCCGGACGTTGAGCACAGCGCAGGTCGAGGACCTGCTCGCAAAATTTGGCTGAGGCTCAAGCTGGTTCATGTCTGTTGCGTATCTGCGATATCCGGTCCAGCGGTCAGGTCAATGCCGAAGTAAAGTTCCACGAGTGGAACCGAAATGCCGATTTCGGGCATGTTGATGACCGCGTCTGCGCCGGAGATCAGCTCACTAATCCAATCGTCGCCCTTGCGCGCGAAGACGATAGCTCCAGCGTTGGTTTGCTGCAGGATGATGTAGCGCTGTACGGAGGAAGTGGCACGGTATTCAGCGTTCTTCACGACCAAATCGTCGTTCATGCTGCTGTCGCTGATCACTTCGAAGACGACGACAGGCTCGGTAACCACTGTAGAACGGGGCGGAACCGGGATGCAGACGACGAAAGCATCGGGGTAGCGTATGCGGCCCGCGACTTGGATTTTCAGTTCGCTGCCGTAGGGCTGGCACAGCTGCCCGCGCAGCCGTCCGGTCAGGGAGAACAGAATGTTGCGCAGTATAGCGGCGTGCGCGGCCGTACCGCCCGTCATGGCGACCGGTTGGAACCCATCGAACTCGTAACGCAGCTCCTGCCGATCCTCCCAGGCCAGGAACTGCTCCAGAGTCATCGGCTGGCGCAGGGCGACATTCATAAAGCATATCCTAGCAGATTTCTGCCAGGCTGGGCGTTTATCAGAAAAAGCCGTGCAGGAACCAGCGCAGGCCGCCGGTCGCCGGGTCCACGCCGTCGCCTTGGCGGAACAGCCAGAAACGGTTGCCGTCCGCGTCCTCCACGCGGAAATAATCGCGCACGGCCGAGATCTCGCCGTCCCGGCGCCACCATTCGCCGTAGATGCGCTCCGGTCCGTCGGCACGGCGTATGACGTGTCGGCGGCGACGCCAAGTGAAGGCGATCGGCGGCCGATCCGGCAGCAGGGCCATCGCATCCACCAGGCAGGGCGGGTCCAGCAGGCGAAGCGGCGCCGGGCCAGGACCGGACCAAGCGCCGCCGGGCGGGGCCAACGCCGGAATACGCCGCCCTGACCGCTCCGGCACGTCGCTCTCGACTGGCGCCACGCGATACACCCGCTCGACGCCCAACCGGTTGGACAGGCGGTCCACCAAGGCGGAGAGGTCGGCGGCAAGCTCGGTCAACGCATCGCCGTCCTGTCGCCAATGCAGCGGCTCAGCCAGCGGAATGACCAGGCGCATGGCCTCGATGCCCAGGCCAGGATCGATTCTCTCCAGGTGTTCGTCCAGCAGACGGGCCAAGTGCCGTGCATCGCGGGACGGGCGGGCGGTGCCGATGCGCACGGCCTGGGTTGCGCCGTCCACGCGTTCAAACAGCAGGTCCAGCCAGCGGGCGCCCTGCCCTGCCCGCTCCATCCGGCGGCATAGCGGCGCCACCAAATGCGTGATGGCTTGGGACAGCGCGTCGGCGGTCAGCAACGGTTCCATGAAGGTGACCCGGTGCTGCAGCGTCTCCACAGGCAATAACGGCACGATCGGCTCGCGCACCAGGCCGGCGAGCTGGTCCAGCCGCAGCGCGACCATGGGACCGAAGCGGCGCACCAGGGCGGGGCGCGGGACGCGGCCAAGATCCGCCACCCGGTTGAATCCCAGGCGGCGCAGCAGCGCCACAGTATCGGGCGGCAGGCGCAGGGCGGCAATGGGCAGGGGACCGCAGAGTGCCAGGTGCTCGCCGGCCGGCAGCACGCCGGGGGCGTAGCGCGCGGCGGCGTGGGCGGCGCCGGGCGTATCTGCGACGGCGGCATGGGCCATAAAGCCGTCACGTCCAAGCCGGGCGACCAACTTGTCTGCCAGTGCCGCCTCGCCGCCGAACAGATGCGCCGAGCCCGTGATGTCCAGCCACAGCCCGTCCGGCGGATCGGGCGCAGCCAGCGGGGTATAGCGACGGCACCAAGCGGCCAGGCGATGCAAGGCGGCGGCGTCCGCCTCCGGCTCGGCCGCTATGATCGTCAGGTCCGACACGGCCGCGACCGCGTGGGTCAGCGCCATGCCAGGCCGCAAACCGAGCGCCTGCGCCGCCGCGTCGGCTGCCGCCACCACCCGACGGCGCCCATCATGCAGCGCCGTTGCCACGGGCTGGTTGGATGTGAAAGCATCGCTCCGCTCAGGCGTAAAGACGCTGTTTCGCCGCAGCCGGTCCGTGGGCCAATGGGGCAGCCAGACCGAGACGACCCGACGCATCGCATGCCTCCATGATCCATGAGCCCGTCCTGCCGCCACGGCAGCGCGTGAGGTCCAGCCGCCATAGTGCGGGGGGGAGACCCCGCACGTTCGGCGTGTGGGGTAGCGCCGGGCCGGTCGGCACGGCGGCGACGCGCCACCGGGTCGCAGCGGCGGTGGCGCCCAATGTGTCCAAACCGCCGGCCCGGTGTTGGCGATGCAGCAAGATGGCCGTGACGGAGGTGGCCTCGGCCGCCAGCTGCAGGCGGCGGGAGGCGGTGAGCGATAACGGACCGGCGAACTCGGCCACCACGCCGGCCAGGCCGCGATGACGCAGGCCCTCCTCCATCACCAGCAATGTCGCGTCGCGTCGGGCCTGGGCATACACGACGCGGTCCGGATGTAGCCCGGCGCTAGCCAAGCCGGGCGCGAATGGCGGCGTGAAGCAGCGGCCATGGTCCACCACCCACAGCACGGGGCCGGCGAGACGCGCCAGGATGCCGGCGGCGAATCGGGCCCCAAGGGCGCCGTGCTCATGGTCCAGTCCGGCGCCCGCAACCTCATGCAGCGCGGCGCGGGTCAGCCCGCCCTGCGGCAAGGCGTCGTCCAGCTCCGCCACGCCGAACGCCAGAGGCGCCATGCCGTGCGGGGCCGAGGCACGCTCCAAGTGCCCGATTGCGGCGCGTAGTTGGTCCAGCGTTCGGGTGGCCGGTATGCGGGTTTGTGGGGCAGGAACCATGATGTTCCTACTTTGTTCCTACTCGGAAGCGGCCGTCAATGCCTTGATGAGGCTGGGATGAGGTTGGGATAGGCGCCTGCGGGGCGGCAAAGGCCGATACGTGATCAGATCGAGATCGAGGGTCGGCGTGCAGATGGTTGTTTGTATGGAATTGGCCGCCGCGTGCGGCTGCCCAAACCACGGACAAAACCTTTTTTATCGAGACACGTTCAATGTGCGGTAGGCAAGCGGGACACGATACGCAAGCAGGATGCTTGCCCAACGGCAGCAAGGGAGATTTGGCGTGAACAACATAATCTACATCGTCGGACTGGTCGTCGTGGTGATCGCGGTGCTGTCGTTTTTTGGGCTGCGTTAACCGACTAAAAACGCGGCGCTTTCGGGCGTCGCGTTCACCGTTGTGATTGAATGAGCCGCTAATCCGGCTCGGCTAATGCAAAATTTCCGGTCAGCCGCAGTCCCTCGATCCAGGTTTCGCCATCTCGTCTAATGACGGTTTTCGGTTGCACACAGCCATGCTGCTGCAACGCGGCGGCCAGACGTTCGGAGTGGGTGACCAGCCAAACCTGCGTCCGTTGTGAGGCAAATACGATCAGCCGGGCCAGCGGCTCCAGCAAATCTGGATGTAGGCTGCTCTCAGGCTCGTTCAACGCGATGAAGGCGGGCAGGCGCATTCCCAGCAACACCCCTACAAGTGCTAGATAATGCAGGGTTCCGTCGGATAATTCGGACGCCGTGAAAACGTGTTTCGGGTGATCAGGAAAAATCATGCCGAACGACGCCTCACGTTCCGGCAATGGGACCTGAAGGCTTGCACCGCGAAATGCGTCCTCAATGGCGCGGTTGAGATCAACGGTATCGGACCGGATATGGGTCAGGGTCGCCAGGACGGACGCGAGATTGGAGCCGTCCGATGCCAGCGTTGAGCTTGTGACCGCAAGGCACGGGCGCCGCAGCGATGAGCCGGCGTCGGTGCGTATGCTGTGATAGAACCGCCAATCGAGCATCAGCCTCCGCAGGCTATGGATCTCTGGAAAGGTCTGCGGCTCGTCAAACTCGCCGAGTGCAGTCTCCGAAGTCATCAGGTCGCGGCTGATTTCCTGACGGCGTCCTCCGGCATCGCGGCCGAACACTGCGGGTTCGCGGCGCTCGAGCAGTTTGATCGACCGTCCGCGATAATAGAGGGTCAGCAGTTCGTCCTTGATCTGCGGCTCAAGCGGGAAAGCGCCGCGCGGCCCAGGCGGAGACGGTGGCGTAAACCCGGCAGCGACCTCGTAGGAGAATAACGGCGCGGGCCCGGCCTCTGGATCGGCGAAGTAGGCGGCGAGCCTGATCTGCACCGGCTGATTAGCGCGACGCTGGCCGGCCCACATGGCCGACGCCATCCCGCCTTCGGACGCCAGCTCGTAGGCCAGAGTGCCGCTGGCGGATGCCTGCAGAAGCTGCAGGGCGCGATAGAGATTGGTTTTTCCAGCGCCATTGGCTCCGATAAAGACCGTGAGTGCGCCAACTGGAAAATGGATTGAGCGAAGCGACCTGTATCCGGCCGCATGGACTTCGCAAACGGCCAAGTTACGGCTGCTCACGCTAAGCCCGGCTGATCATCTCGTCGATCGCGCGGATTATCCGGTCCTGAGCCGACTCCGTAAGAACTTCGAGCATTCGACCCAATCGGGCACTTGGCACCGTCGCAAGCTCAAGCGGATTTGCATACACGATTTGTCCCTGCACTATGATATGCGGGGTTAGTGCGTGATCCGACGGCGCCCTATAACTACAACGAACTAACGGCAAGACAACGCGCCCGAGCCTCCGCTCAAGACGAGTTGATTGTATCTGGACGACAAAGAGGATGTCTTCGGTGCGTCCAGGACTCTTGTAAACGGCAAACTGCGGCATGGCCGCTAGAGAGTCGAAAACTCGTCCGATAGAAAGCCATGCCGCTCGTTGAACGCGTTCAAAGCCGAGATGACCTGCTCCAACTCCTCATCTGCCGCTCGCTTCCGGGCCTCCTCCTGCTGCACATAGCCAGCCAAAAGTTCCTCAACCGTCGCTGAGAGATTTTTGGTCAAACGCTTCGCACGCGCAATCAGATCCTCGTTGAGCGACAGGTTAACCGGTCGCCGTGGCGCGTTGCGGTCGTAATGAGCGGACATCGCAGCATTTGCCATAACTCAAATCCCCAATGTACAAAGCACACACACGAGATACGCATGCCATGCGCACGACACAAGCGCCACCTGCTTACGCCGCCGCCGCCCGGGCCCGCGCCTCTGCCCGCGCCTTACGCTCCTCTTTCTTGCTCCCCCCCTTTACGGCGCCAGCCAGCTTGGGAGCCTTACCCTTTTTCGCCAGCAGCACGCGATATTCCTCCATGTCCCCGTCATAGGGACGGACGGTGCCTTCATCCACCAGCCAGAGCTGGTCGGCCACCAGCTCGACCAGATGCGGGTCATGGGTGATCAGCAGCACGGCGCCCGGAAATTCGCCCAATGCGCGGACCAGGGCGTCGCAGGCGTCGATGTCCAGATGGTTGGTCGGCTCGTCCAAGATCAGCAGTTGCGGCGCGTCGCGGGTGGCGAGCGCCAGCAGCAGGCGCGCCTTCTCGCCGCCGGACAGGCTGGCGGCCTTGGTGTTGGCGCGGTCGGCATCCAGGCCGAAACGGGCAAGCTGCGCGCGGACCTGGGTAGGCGCCGCGAGCGGCAAGGCGCGGGCCATGTGATCGATCGGGCTGTCGCCCGGCACCAGCTCGGCCTCCTGATGCTGCGCGAAATAGCCGACGCGCAGCTTGCCCGGCCGGCGCAGCCTGCCCGACATCGGTTCCAGCCGGCCGGCCAGCAGTTTTGCAAATGTGCTCTTGCCGTTGCCGTTGGCCCCAAGCAGGGCGATGCGGTCCTCCATGCCGAAGCTCATCGACAGGCCGCTCAGCACAACAGCGTTGCCATAGCCGACGCTCACGTCATCAAGCGCCAGGATCGGCGGTGCGAGCTTCGCGGGCTCGGGGAAGTTGAACTTCGTGGGCGAAGCCTCGATGACGGCATCGATGACCGGCATGCGCTCCAGCGCGCGCAGGCGGGACTGCGCCTGCCGGGCCTTGCTGGCCTGGGCGCGGAAGCGATCGACGAAGGCCTGCATGTGGGCGCGCTGGGCGGTGATGCGCTCGGCGGCACGGGCCTGCTGCATGGCGTGCTCGGTGCGGATACGGACAAATTCGTTGTAGCCGCCGGGGGTGAGGCTGAGCCTGCGCTGGTCGAGGTGGGCGATGGCCTGCACCGAACGGTCGAGCAGGCCCTGGTCGTGCGAGACCACGAGGGCTGCGCCGGGGAAGCGGGCGAGCCAGCCTTCGAGCCACAGGGTTGCCTCAAGGTCAAGGTGGTTGGTCGGCTCGTCCAGCAGCAGCAGGTCGGGGGCGGAGAACAGCACGGTGGCCAGCGCCACCCGCATGCGCCAGCCGCCGGAGAACGACGATAATGGGCGGAGCTGCGCCTCAGCATCGAAGCCGAGCCCGGCTAGAATGATCGCGGCGCGGGCGGGGGCGGCGTCGGCGCCGATGGTGTGCAGGCGTTCGAACACCGCGGCGACACGGTCCGGGGCCAATTCGCCGCGTTCGGCCCGGGCCGCCTCGGCCAACAGCGCCAGACGCTCGGGGTCACCCTCCAGCACGGTGTCGAGCAGCGTGGCCTCGCCGGACGGCGCCTCCTGTTTCACCTGGGCCATGCGGGCGCGGGAGGACAGGCGGATATCGCCGCCATCGACGGTGATGTCGCCGGCGATGGCTTTCAGCAGCGTGGATTTGCCGGCGCCGTTGCGCCCGACAAGGCCGATGCGGCGGCCGGGGTCCACGGTCAGGTCGGCGCCGTCCAGCAGGGTGCGACCACCGATGCGCAGCGTGACGCCAGTGCAGGTCAGGAGACTCATGCTGCGGGTTCTGCCGCAATGCAGCAAAACAGTCCAGGGTTGCCACTGGCCTGGCGGCGAGTTCCGTCTTCAGGCAGCAGGAGAGCGAATAGAACTGGGTTCTTGCAGGCGCCGGGACTAAGCCGATGGCAAGGAATGACGCTTAGGCATTCGCATCGCGGGCCGGCCTACGACGGACTACGCTGAGTCCAGCAAGGGCGAAGGCCAATAACGCCAGAGAGGCCGGCTCGGGCACCGGCACGTTGATGCCGCTTTCGGTCGTTGCGAACCCGACGGTGTGGTTGTCAGATTCGTAGCCGCCTGCCGCCGGGTTCTCCGTGAAACGGACGCTGTCGAAGGTCCCGTTCGTGTCCAGGAAGTTCACGAAGGCGTAAAGCTGCGTGTTGTTGGACCTTGGCGAGGCGGTATTCGGATTGCCGCAATATGCGTTTGCGACGCTGCACGCGCCCAACGCCGCGATCAGGTTGTTCGGCGTGAAATTATACAGCAGTACGTTATTCTTGTAGAAGGCCACCTGGTTGCCCGGGTCCAGTGCCGATAGCCAGAAGCCGAAGTAGTTGATGCCTGTGGTGAGTGTTGTGGTCAGCGCGACGTTATACGGGGCATTTGAGTTCGCAACCGGATATTTTCCAGTGCCTCCTGCACCGCCATACTGATCTGCGGCGATGATCGACGTGCTGGAATACACGCCTGTTATCTTTGTGCCGGTCCCGAAATTAGTGGTGAAGCTGGCGTTTGAGGCTCGCGTATCAAAGGTCTCAACCCCGATCGTGCAGGTGCCCGTGCCGGTGTTCGCGCATAGCGCGGCGCTGCTTGCGTTTTGCACGCCGGGGAACTCGAAGCTGACCTTGAAGGCATCGGCTCTCGCCGGGCTCGTCGTGATCGCCAATAACGCCGCACATCCGGCGAGACCAGAAAAAGCGAGCCGGGTCATCCGCCCTGAGAGCAATTTTGCCATCGCGTCGAATCCAGTCTTATTGCGGTTTAAGAATGACGCAGCTTGCGTTATCAGTCTAGCTTTTTCTAACCTGCCGACGGATTTATCGACCGTTGATCATCCAGCTCGGCCCGGTGCCGCCGCTTTCGCGGCGCCGCATCTCCCGCTTCGCATCGTGGTCACCCGGCGCACGAACCGGGCTATTTCCGGCACGCCCCGATCAACGGCCAGCTCGACAACACGCTCGCCCCGGGGACGTCTCGACCGCCAGTAGGCGTATGGATACTCGGCGATGGGCAGGAAGGTCGCGAGGCCTCTTGGAGCTGGAAACGGCCGGGTTGCGCCGCTGTTGATCGGCGAAAGGCTGATGGCCTGCCAATGGGCCGCTACCAACGTAGCCGTGTCGAGTTCGAGGACGTCGTGCTCGACGTTACGATTCAGTTTCGCGTCGAGCAAGCGATCCAGCCTGGCGCGCGTCAGCCAAAAAAAGACTTTGCGATTGAGCAATCGATACCAGTCTTGCGGCGACAGGCCGTCCGTGAGGCACTTGCGCAGCCCAGCGTCGTCCATCGGCTGCTGGTCACGCACAACGGCCCCGCCCAGCGCCGGATGCTCAAGCCGCACGCCCGCGGGCCGGCGTTGGCCTTCAATCGCGTCGCGCTCGGCACCGTGCACGCCACACAGGTTCAGCAGGGCCGAGGTGCTCAGCAGGCCGTGCCGACGGATTGACGGCCAGCTTCCGCGCTCGGCCATGTGATACAGCGTCGGGCAGTCTTGGATCAGCTCGGCGAGCTCATTCTCGGTCAACTGGCGCCGACCAGGCCTCGGGCGAAGTCCATCGCCTCAAACGGACGTAGGTCGCCGGCCTGCTCGCCCACGCCAACCGCGTGCACCGGCAGGCCGAAGGCCTGGGCGAGTGCCACCACGATGCCGCCGCGGGCGCTGCCGTCGAGCTTGGTCACCACCAGGCCCGTCACCGCCACCAGATCGCTGAACACCCGCACCTGCTCGATGGCGTTCTGCCCGGTGGTGGCGTCCAGCACCAGCAGCACCGAGTGCGGCGCGGTCGGGTCCTGTTTCTGCAGCACGCGGATGATTTTCGCCAGCTCCTCCATCAGCGCGGCCTTGTTGTGCAGGCGCCCGGCGGTGTCGATCAGCAGCACGTCGGCGCCCTCGCTGCGGGCACGGGTCAATGCGTCGAAGGCGAGGCCGGCAGCGTCCGCATTGGGCGGCCCGCTGACCACCACGGCGCCGGTACGGCTGCCCCAGACCTGCAGCTGCTCGACGGCAGCGGCCCGAAACGTGTCGCCGGCAACCAGGATGGGGCGGAGGCCCTGCTGCTGATATTGCAACGCGAGCTTGCCGATCGTGGTGGTCTTGCCCGTGCCGTTCACGCCGACCACCAGCACCACATGCGGACGCAGCGCGCGGTCAATCACCAGCGGCTGCGCCACGGGCGTCAGGATCGCGGCGATCTCCTCGGCAAGGGCCTGCTTGACCTCCTCGTCCGTGACGTCCTTGCCGAACTTGCTGCGGCGGAACTCGGCGATGATGTGCGCGGCAGCGGCGGGGCCGAGGTCGGCGGCAATCAGCAATTCCTCCAATTCGTCCAGCGCCGCGTCATCGAGCTTGCGCCGGGTGAACACGGTAGTGATGCCGGTGGTCAGCTTCTGCGTGCTGCGGGTCAGGCCTTCCTTGAGACGTGAGAAGAAGCCGAGCGCCATGCGGGTATTCCTGCTTAGGTAGGGTTACAAGCCGGAGGCGTGCAGCCCGGCTGCGTCGGCTGCGGTGACGCGCACCTCCAACAAGGTGCCGGGCAAGGGCGGTTGCGCGAGCCGGATGGGGGCGAAGTGCTCGGTATGGCCGCCGCCGCCGCGTTCGGCGACGACCTGCACCGTGCGTCCCAGCAGCGCCGTGTGGAAGGCGTGCGCGTGTGGGACGGCGGCGGCGCGGAGCAGTCCGGCACGTTCGCGGCGCAGCGATTCGGGGATCGTGGGCATGCGGGCGGCGGGGGTGCCGGGCCGTTCGCTGTAGGCGAAGACGTGGAGGTAGGGGAGTGCGGCCTCGTCCACGAAGGCGAGGGTCTCCTGGAACAACGCGTCGGTCTCGGTCGGGAACCCGGCGATGAGGTCAGCGCCGACGGCGATGCCGGGGCGGAGCGTGCGGGCGCGGTCAATCGCTGCCAGCGCCCCCGCCCGGCTGTGCCGCCGCCGCATGCGCTTGAGAACAAGGTCGGCGCCGGCCTGGATGGACAGGTGCAGATGCGGCATCAGCCGGGGTTCGTCGGCGATCAAATCCCATAGGTCGCGGTCGATGGCGGCCGGATCGAGCGACGAGAGACGGAGCCGCGGCAACTCGGGAACCAGCGCCAGCAGCCGGCGCACCATATCGCCTAGGCCTGGGACGCCGGGGTTTGGGCCGCCATCGGCTCCATAGGACGAGATGTCCACGCCGGTCAGCACAACTTCGCAATACCCGGCGGCAACCAGGGCGCGGACTTGCCGCACAATGCCGTCCAGCGGCACGCTGCGGTTCGGGCCGCGGGCGAAGGGAATGATGCAGAACGTGCAGCGGTGGTCGCAGCCCTGCTGAATTTCGACGAACGCCCGGGCGCGGCCGTCGAAGCCGGTGACGAAGTGCGGCGCGTCCCGGCGCACCGCCATGATGTCGGAGACGCGGGCCGGGGCGCCAGACTGCCAGCTCTCGGGCAGCAGCTTTTCGGTGTTGCCGAGCACGCGGTCCACGCCGGGGAGTGCGGCCCAGGCGGCAGGATCGAGCTGCACGGCGCAGCCGGTGACGACGATGCGGGCCTCGGGCCGGTCGCGATGGGCGCGGCGGATGGCCTTGCGGCACTGACGCTCGGCCTCGGCGGTGACGGCGCAGGTATTGATGACAACGGTGTCGCTTTGCCCGGCGGCGCCGTGCACCGCTGCACGCTCGGCCAGATCTTGGATGACGGCGCTCTCATAGGTGTTGAGGCGGCAGCCGAAGGTGAGGACTTCGACCGTCAAAGTTGCACCGTGCCGCGAAAGCTGGTGGCAACTGGGCCCGCCATCTGCACGCGGCCAGCCTGCGTCCACTCGACCTCCAGCGCGCCACCATCCATCAGCACCGTGGCCCGCCGCCCCGTGAGGCCCCGGCGATGCGCGTTGACCAATGCGGCGCAGGCGCCCGACCCGCAGGCGAGGGTCAGCCCAGCGCCCCGCTCCCACACGCGCAAGCGGATGCGGTCGGGCGCCAGGACCTGGACGAAGCCGATGTTGGCGCGGTCGGGAAACAGCGGGTTGAGCTCCAGCGCCGGGCCAAGCGTGGCGATGGACACGGCGGCGAGGTCGGGGACGAACAGGGTGACGTGCGGGTTGCCCATGCTGCAGGCAGCCGGATCGCCGGGGAGCGGCAGATGCAGCGTGTCCATAGCGCTGGCGAGCGGCACGTCGTTCCAGTCGAGACGGGCTGGTCCCATGTCCACGCGCTGGCGGCCGTCGGGCAGGCGCTCGGCCGGCAGGTCGCCGGCAACGGTTCGGATGACCTGGTAGGGCCGGCCGTTCTCCTCGAATAGTAGCTCGGCGACGCATCGGGTGGCGTTGCCGCAGGCCCCGGCCTCGGAACCGTCCGGGTTGCGGATGCGCATCAGCAGGTCGGCGTCGGTGTTGGGGGGCGGCGGGTGCAGGGTGATGAACTGGTCGCAGCCGATGCCGGTGTGGCGGTCGGACAGGGCGCGAACGGTGGCCTCCGAGAGGTCAAGCGGGTGGCTGCGCTCGTCGATGATGATGAAGTCGTTGCCGGCGCCGTGGGCTTTGGTGAATGGGGTCATGCTGCGGTGGCATATAGGCGAGCGGACGGGCCTGGGCTATGGCCCGCAGGCCGTCGCCGCTACACCGCAGCCATCGCCAAATACCAGAGCGGCAGCGTCAGGAACGACAGCGCGATGCCGATGCCGACCATGAGGGTGATGAGCGTCGGGTTGAGGCCGTATTGCATGGCGACGATTGCGCCGCCGATCTGCGGCCCCATCGCCGCCTCAAACAGCGTGACCCGCGCTGTTTCCCCGTCGCGCGACAATAGGCCCACGTAGAACAAAGCGAGCAGCAACGGGCCCAGCACCAGCTTGAAGCCGAGCCCAAGTCCGAGCAGCACCCGGTTGCCGCGCAGCTGGTCCAGCCGGAGCTGCAGCCCCACCGAAACCAGCGCCAGCGGCGCCAAGGTGTCGCCCAGCCGGTGCAGCATCCCGGCAAACCACGCCGGATACTCGACGGGCGCCAGCAGGAAGGCGAGCACCAGCGCGATCAGCGGCGGGAAGCTCACGATCCGCAGCATGATCTCACGGCGCGACGCGGCGCCGGAGGAGAACAGGCAGGCGATGGTGATCCCGGCGGTGCTCAGCACGAGATAGGTGCCGAGCTGGTCGATGAGGATGCCGGTCGGGAGGGCCTGCGCGCCATAGAATGTCTCAATCATCGGCAGCCCGACAAACGAGGTGTTGGCAAGGCCTGCGGTCATGATCAGCGCGCCGGTCGTGCTGCGCGTCAGCCGCATGGCCCAGGCGAGCACAGTGAAGAGCACGGCGCTGAGCATGAACAGCAGCCACGGCATCGAGACCGGCCAGAGCAGGTTCGTCGTGAGGCGCAGGCCGTGGATCTGCCCCAGGATGAGGGCGGGGAGCGCTATGTGGATGATGAAGCCGTTGATGGCGACATGCGCGTTGTCCGGCACGCGCCGGGCGATGCGGAGCAGCATGCCGGCGATCAGGCAGGCGGCGAGCATGGAGATGTTGGTCACGGCCGGGCTCCTGCAGGATGCGGAACCCGACCCATGGGGCGCAGGGCCGGCTTTCGTCTGTGACGCGGGTCACACTCTGTGAAATAGTAGCTATTTCCACTTCGCCGTGCGGCTGCGCATGCGGCGTGTCGGCGCGTGGAAGTCGTCGGGCTTGGTCCGCACCCAGGCGACGAAACGCGCGAGTTCCGGATCGTCGCGCAGGGCGGCTGGGGCGGCCAAGTGCCGGGCGATCTCTGCCTCGGTGTAGCGGGCGTGGATCGCCGAGTGGCAGATTTGGTGCAGCCGGA
This sequence comes from uncultured Alphaproteobacteria bacterium, assembly GCA_963850595.1. Classification (GTDB taxonomy): domain Bacteria; phylum Pseudomonadota; class Alphaproteobacteria; order Acetobacterales; family Acetobacteraceae; genus CAHJXG01. The sequence continues at coordinate 2,483,872 of CAWKLS010000002.1, forward strand.
CCGTGCCGAGCTGCGCGCCGCCCTTCAGCTTTGGCGTGAGATGGTGGAGCGACGAGCGTGCCTGCGGCGGGATGGGCCGGCCGCATAGGGCGCAGCGGAGTGGGTCCTGGGGCTCGGAATGCTGTAATTTCGCTTGTCGTTCAACGTTGTGCCGCCGTCCTATACCATCGAGATGGGCGCGTGAACCAAGATGTCAGGTGCTCAGCCGGAGCGGCAGGCTGGCCAGTGCGCGCAGCGTGTTGTTGCAGCGGCGAACCGGCTCGCCGGCGAGCTCGATCGAGCCCACTTGCTGCGCCAGCGCCGTCAGAACGCACTCGCCCTCCAGCCTCGCCAGCAGCATGCCGACGCAGGCGTGGATGCCGACGCCCCAGCCGACGTGCCCGGCGACCGGACGGCGGATGTCGTACTCGTCCGGCCGCTCCCAGCGCCTCGGGTCGCGGTTGGCGGCGCCCATGAACACCAGCACCTTGCGGCCCTCGTCCAAGATGGCGCCGCCAAGCTCGACCGGCCGGGTCGTGGTGCGGAAAAAGGTTTGTACGGGTGTCTCGAACCGCACCGCCTCCTCGAACGCGGCGCGGGCCAGGGTTGGGTCGGCCCGCAGCGCCTGAAACTGGCCGGGGTGCGCCGCGAGACAAAACAGCGCCGCGCCGAGGCCGCTCACCGTGGTGTCCACACCGGCGGTCAGCAGCGACCGCACCACCATCGGCGCCTCCTCATGCGTCAGCTCGCCCGCATCAACGGCGGCATGGATCTCGGCGCCAAAGCCGGTGGCGGCCAGGTTCTCGCGCTGCGACTGAACCTGCACCCATTCCAAAACGCGGGCCGCGTCGAGCACGGCGTCCTCGAAAAAGGCGTTGCGCGGACCAAAAGAGTTGAACACCATGTTGCCGTACGGCAGCAGGTGACGCCGGTTCTCCCGCGGCATGCCGACCGCGTCGGGGAACACCTGCAGCGGATAGGCCTCGGCCAGGTCGGGCACGGCATCGAACGTGCCGCGAGCGATCAGCGCCGCCACCATCTCATTGGCGTCCCGCTGGAAACGCGTACGCAGCGCATTGACGGCACCGGCCGAAAGCACGCGCGACAGCACCCGGCGGCTACGCCCATGCAGCGGCGGGTCGGTCTCCAGCACCAGGCTCGGCAGCCGCCAGGGCTTCTCGCGCCGGAAGTCGGCCAGGCCCACGCCGGCGGCGGAGGAGAACGCCTCCCAGTCTTGCAGCGCCGTCCGGACCTCTGCATGGCGCCCCACCGCATACACGCCGTAGCGCTTCAGCCAGGCGACCGGCCCAGCGTCTCGCAGCCGGGCGTGATCGGGGAACGGATCCTGGAGGAACCCGCGGGAGAACGGGTCGAAGTCGAGTTCCGGCACCCCGGCGGCAGCGGCCGCGCTATCCATCTCGCACTTGCTCCAGCGCCGCCCAGTCGAAAATGATGCCATGGCCCGGCCGGTCGGGGGCCACGGCGAACCCGTCCTCGATCCGCAGCGGCTCGGCTACGAAGCGGTCCAGGCCAAAGCCATGCGCTTCCAAATAGGACCGGTTGGAAAGCGCCGCCAGCAGGTGCACCGTGACGTCGTGCGCGCCATGCGAGGTGACCGGCAGGTTATGCGCCTCGGCCAGATGCGCGATCTTGATGAACGGGGTGATGCCGCCGCAGTTGGTCACGTCCGGCTCCGGAAAGGTCACGCCGCCCAGCTCGATCAGCCGCGCAAAGTCCCACAGCGTGCGCAGGTTCTCGCCGGACGCGATCGGCACGCCGCCCTGCGCCACGACGCGCGCCTGGCCCGGCATGTCGTCGGGGACGACCGGCTCCTCCAGCCAGGTCAGGTCGTAGGGCTGGAAGGCGCGGGCGGCGCGGATCGCCTCGTCGGCGCTCCATTTCATGTTGGCGTCGGCCATCAGCGGAAAACCGTCGCCCAAATGTTCGCGCATCGCCCGGACCCGCGCCACGTCCTCAATCAGCCGCGGGCGCCCCACCTTCATCTTGATGGCCCGGAAACCGCGCCCGAGGTTGTCGTCGGTCTGCCGCAGCAGCTTGTCGAGCGGCAGGTCGAGGTCGATGCCGCCGGCGTAGCACGGCACGCGCGGATCGAAGCCGCCGAGCAGACGCCAGAGCGGCTCGCGCAATCGGCGCGCCTTCAGGTCCCAGAGCGCCATGTCGATCGCCGACAGCGCCAGCACCGCTGGGCCGCCACGGCCGCCATAGTGCTGGCCCCACCAGAGGCGCTGCCAGAGATATTCGAGCCGGTCCGCATCCTGGCCGATGAGCAGTTCCGGCACGTCGCGCCGCAGGATGGCGTCGATGGCGGCGCCGTTGCGGCCGCAGGTGAAAGTGTAGCCGGCCCCCTCCGCCCCGTCGGCGTCGCGCAGGCGAACGGTGTTGAGCTCAAACGCCAGCATGTTGCCGTGCATGCTGTCGCTGAGCGGGACCGGCAGCGGGATGCGGTAGTAGCCAGCGTCGAGTACAGCGATCGCGGGCATGGCGGGGCCTCCAATGCGGGATGCGCGGCGGTCAAAATAACTGTAGCAGGCGGACGGGCGGGATGGTGTTGTGATATCGCCAACGTGTTTGGGAGCGACGGATGCTGACTGGATCATCGACGGCGAGCGACGCCGCAATGTCACCGCAAACCGCGGCGTAGCAAGTCATGCCCTACGTCCTCGGCGTCGATATCGGCACCCAGAGCACCAAGGCGCTGCTGATCGACGCGGGTTCCGGCCGCATTGCCGCCCAGCACTCGCAGAGCTACCAGCCCGATACGCCGCGCCCGCTTTGGGCCGAGCAGGACGCGGCGGTGTGGCTGCACGCCGTCGTCGACTGCATCGCCGGCTGCTTGGCCCAGGCGGAGCAGCAGGCGATCGCACCCGGCGACGTTGCGGCGCTATGCGTCAGCAGCCTGTATGGCGGCTCCGGCATTCCGGTCGATGCGGACATGCAGCCGCTGCATCCATGCCTGATCTGGATGGACCGCCGGGCCGAGGAGGAGGTCGCCTGGGTGCGCGCCAACATCGACCAGAAGCGGCTGCTGGACATCACCGGCAACGGCGTCGATAGCTACTATGGCTACACCAAAATGCTGTGGCTGCAGAGGAATCGCCCGGAGGTCTGGTCGCGCACGCAATATCTGCTGCCGCCCAACGCCTATGTGGCGCACGCGCTGACCGGGGCGCTGGCGGTGGACCACTCGTCCGCCGGCAACATCGGTGGCATTTATGACATGCGCGCCCGCGCCTGGTCCGATGAGATGCTGGGGCTGCTCGGCATCCCGCGCGCGATGATGCCGGAGCGGCTGGTGGAGTCGAGCGCCGAGGTCGGCACGCTGCGGGCCGAGTGGGCCGGGCGCACCGGCCTTGTCGCCGGCACGCCGGTGATCGCCGGCGGCGTGGATGCGGCGGTCGCGACCTTCGCCGCCGGGGCGACGCGCCAGGGCCAGCATGTCGCGATGATCGGCACCAGCATGTGCTGGGGCAGCATCGCCCAGACGGCCGATGCCCGGCACGGCCTGATTGCCATGCCGCACGTGTTCAACGGCCTGAATGACCTTTATGTATTCGGCGGCGCGATCACCGCCGGCGCGTCGGTGTCCTGGTTCCAGGAGCAGCTCGGCGCGGCGCTGCCGCTGTCCGCGCTCGACGCCGAGGCCCGCGCCGTCGCCGCGGGATCGGACGGCGTGATGTTCCTGCCGTATCTCATGGGCGAGCGCAGCCCGGTGTGGGACGGACGGGCCAGCGGCGCGTTCGTGGGACTCAGCCTATTCCACATCCGCGCCCACCTCTATCGCGCCGTGCTGGAAGGCGTGACCTTCGCGTTGCGCCACAACATCGAGGCCGGTCGCCGCAACCTGCAATCACTCGACAACAAGCTGATTATCGTGGGCGGCGCGGCGTATTCCGACCTGTGGATGCAGATCGCCGCCGACATCAGCGGCTACCCCGTCCAAACGATTGAGCAGAACGTTGAGGCAGCCCTGGGCGCGGCGTTGCTGGCCGGCCTCGGCGTTGGTCTTGTCACCCCAGTCCAGGCAGCCAAAGGCTGGATCACGCTGATCCCGCGTGCCCAGCCGGAGCCAGCGGCCCAGGCAACCTATGAACGCCTGTTTGGCATCTATACTGACCTCTATCCGGCACTTAGGGACACGATGCACCGGTTGCGAGGTTGAGGGATCAGTGCACCGAAGGCCGTAAGCTCCCCTTTGCATAAAGCTCGCTCATCCGGTCCAGCGGCACCGGCTTGATCTTGCCAGCGTGCCCGGCGCAGCCGAATGCCACGAAACGCTCCTTGCACAGTTCCCGCGTCGCGGTCACCGCGGCGGCGAAGAACTTGCGCGGGTCGAACTCCTCGGGCTTCTGCGCCATCAGCCGGCGCATCGCCCCGGTCATCGCCAGCCTGATGTCGGTGTCGATGTTGATCTTGCGGACGCCGTGGCGGATGCCCTCCTGGATTTCGGACACCGGCACGCCGTAGGTCTCCTTGATCTGGCCGCCGTGCTCACGGATCACGTCCAGCCACTCCTGCGGCACCGATGACGACCCGTGCATCACCAGATGCGTGTCCGGAATGCGGGCGTGGATCTCCTTGATGCGGCCAATGGCCAATATGTCCCCGGTCGGCTTGCGCGAGAACTTGTAGGCGCCGTGGCTGGTACCAATGGCGATCGCCAGCGCGTCCACCCCGGTGTCGCGCACGAACTCCGCCGCCTGCTCAGGGTCAGTGAGCAGTTGGTCATGCGACATCTTGCCCTCGGCGCCGGAGCCGTCTTCCTCGCCCGCCTCGCCCGTCTCCAATGAACCGAGCACGCCCAGCTCGCCCTCGACCGAAACGCCCACTGCATGCGCCATCTCGACAACGCGCTGGGTTGTCATGACGTTATAAGAGTAATCCGCCGGGGTCTTCATGTCCTCATGCAGCGAGCCGTCCATCATCACGCTGGTGAAGCCGGAGCGGATCGAGCGCTGGCAAATCGCCGGGCTGCCGCCGTGGTCCTGGTGCATGACGACCGGGATATGCGGCCAGCTCTCGACCGCGGCCTCGATCAGATGGCGCAGGAACGGCTCGCCGGCATATTTCCGCGCGCCGGCCGAGCCCTGCAGGATCACCGGGCTGTCGCACTCATGCGCCGCCTGCATGATGGCCTGCACCTGCTCCATGTTGTTCACGTTGAACGCCGGAATGCCGTATTCGTGCTCGGCAGCGTGATCCAGCAACTGCCGCATCGATACAAGTGCCACGCCTTACTCTCCCTATTTTTGTGTGATTGCTACAAACGCTTCTTGCGATCCATCAGCTGCAGGATCATCGGCGTGAAGATCAGCTGCATCGCCAGCGGCATCTTGCCGCCGGGGCAGACGATGGTGTTGGCGCGCGACATGAAGCTGTCGTGCAGCATCGACAGCAGATACGGCATGTCGATGCCCTTCGGGTTGCGGAACCGGATCACCAGCATGCTCTCATCGGCATTCGGCACGTCGCGGGCGATGAACGGGTTCGAGGTATCGACCGTCGGCACGCGCTGAAAGTTCACGTGGCTCTCGGAGAACTGCGGGCAGATATAGTTCACGTAGTCCGGCATGCGGCGCAGGATCGTATCGACCACCGCCTCGTGCGAGTAGCCGCGGGTTTTCTTGTCGCGGTGCAGCTTCTGGATCCACTCGACGTTGATGATCGGCACCACGCCGACCAGCAGGTCCACGTGCTGCGCTATATTCACCTCCGGGGTGGCGACGCCGCCGTGCAGCCCCTCGTAGAACAGCAGGTCGGTGCCGGACGGGATGTCTTCCCATGGCGTGAAGGTGCCGGGTTCCTGCCGAAACGGCGCGGCCTCCTCGTCATTATGCAAGTATTTGCGAGCCTTGCCGGTGCCGGTCTGGCCATAGACGCGGAACAGATCCTCCAGCTCGGCAAACAGATTGGCCTCAGGACCGAAATGGCTGAGGTTGCGGCCATTGGCCACGGCGTCCGCCAGCAATTCCCGCATTGCCAGGCGGTCATAGCGGTGGAACGAGTCGCCCTCGACGATCGCCGCCTTGACGCCCTCACGCCGGAATATCTGCTCGAATGTGGTGGTGACGGTCGTCGTGCCGGCGCCTGATGACCCCGTGATCGCGATGACCGGATGCTTCTTTGACATGGCGTACTCCGGTCAGGCGGTGCGGAACAGGCTGCGGGCGTTGAACAGCGGCGTCGTGAACGGCGTGTCCTCCCCAGCGTCATACTCGGCGTGGTACCGCACCAGCCGCTCGACCTCGGTGCGGGACCCGAGGATCACCGGCACGCGCTGGTGGATGCCCTCAGGCGCAATCTCCAGGATGCGGCTGCGCCCAGTCGAAGCGGCGCCGCCGGCCTGCTCCATGATCATCGCCATCGGATTCGCCTCATACATCAGCCGCAGCCGGCCGGGCTTGGAGATGTCCTTGGTGTCGCGCGGATACATGAACAGGCCGCCGCGCACCAAAATGCGATGCACCTCAGCCACCATCGAGGCGATCCAGCGCATATTGAAATCGGCGCCGCGCGGGCCGGCCGCGCCCTCGATGCACTCATCGACGTAGCGGCGTACCGGCGGCTCCCAGAACCGCTCATTGGAGACATTGACCGCAAACTCGCGGCTTTCGGCGGGGATCGTCATGCCGGGATGGGTCAGGGTGAACGCCCCGATCTCCGGATCCAGCGTGAAACCGTGCACCCCGGCGCCGAGCGTCAGCACCAGCATCGCGGTCGGACCATAGATCGCATAGCCAGCCGCGACCTGCGCCGTGCCACGCTGCAGGAAATCCTCCAGCGTCGGCTCCGACACGCCCTCGGGACAGCGCAGTACCGAGAAAATCGTGCCGACGGGCATGTTCACGTCGATGTTGGACGAACCGTCCAGCGGGTCGAACACCAGCAAGTAGCGGCCACGCGGATACAGCGCCGGGATGTCGTAGGGCTGGTCCATCTCCTCCGACACCATGCCGGCGAGCTGGCCGCCCCACTCGCAGGTGCCGACCATGATGTCGTTGGCGATGACGTCGAGGGGTTTCTGCTGCTCGCCCTGCACGTTGATTTCGGTTTGCACGACATCGGCCACAGCGACGCCGCCACGGGACGCAGCGACGGCAATCAGCTTGCATGCGGTCTGGATATCATTCAGCAGCGAGGTCAGCCCCGGCTCAGGCGTCGCCGTCCGGCGCTGATCCTCGATGATGAATTTTGATAATGTCGTCCGCCGATACGGCATCGCTCACTCCCCTAAAGCTCAGCCCCAAGCAGCTTACTCGCTGTCTTTTTAGCCCCCGGCTTGCGTAAAGACCCGGCTGACCCGGATGTCCTCCGCGGTGATCGTCTCCAATGCCAAGCGGTCAAACGGTTGCTCCCGCCCGGCAAACAGCCGGTTCGCCATACGCAGCCGCGCGCGGTCGATGCCGTTGCGTATGGAGCGCGCGTTGGAAAACCGCGGCTGCGCCATACGCAGCGTGATATACTCGCGCATCGCTGCCTGCCCGGCCTCGTCGAAGCGGTAGTGCATGGATGTCGCCATCAGTTCCGAGATACGGAACAGCTCGTCCGCCGAATAGTCGGGGAAGTCGATGTGGTGGGCGATGCGCGACGCCATGCCGGGATTGCTGCGGAAGAAGGTATCCATGCGGTCCTTATAGCCCGCGAGGATGACGACCAGGTCGTCGCGGTTGTCCTCCATCATCTGCAGCAGGATCTCGATCGCCTCCTGCCCGTAATCGCGCTCATTCTCCGGACGGTATAGGTAGTAGGCCTCGTCGATGAACAACACACCGCCCATCGCCTTCTTCAGGATTTCCTTGGTTTTCGGCGCGGTATGCCCGATATACTGGCCCACGAGGTCATCGCGCGATACCGTGACCACATGGTTGCGCCGGATATACTTCAGGCGGTGCAGCACGTCCGCCATGCGCCGGGCCACCGTCGTCTTGCCGGTGCCGGGATTGCCGGTGAAGCTCATGTGCAGCGACGGCGCGTCTGTATTGATGCCCAGGCCGCGCCGGGCACTCTCGACCAGCAGCAGCGCTGCGATCTCGCGAATACGAGTTTTGACCGGCTTCAAGCCGACCAGATCCTCGTCAAGCTGGTTGATGGTCTCGCCGATGTTGCTCTCATCATATAGCGCCGCCAGATCAACCCGGCGGTCATCCGTCTCAAGCACAGCACTCATGCCGCATGCTCCCTTTGACCTGCATCCGATAACTCACGCCGCAGCGCCCCGATCACGCCGTGGTACCCCCCATCCGCATCCCGTGCTCCAAAAATGGCCGAGCCCGCGACGAACGTGTCTGCCCCAGCCTCCGCCACCGCCTGAATATTGGAGACCTTCACCCCGCCATCGACCTCCAGCAGGATTGGCTGCCCACCGGCCGCCACGTGGACGTCGATGCGGGCGCGGATCGCCGCGATCTTCGCCAATGCGTGCGGGATGAAGCTCTGGCCGCCGAAGCCCGGATTGACCGACATGACGAGAATCAGGTCCAGCCGGTCCATCACATGGTCCAAATGGTCGAGCGGACTAGCCGGATTGAGCGCCAGGCCCGCCCGGCAGCCGTGCTCGCGGATCAGCGAGAGGGTGCGGTCCACATGCTGCGACGCCTCCGGATGGAACGTGATGATGCTCGCCCCAGCCTTGGCAAACATCACCGCGAGCTCATCGACTGGCGTCACCATCAGATGCACGTCGATTGGGATGGTGACGTGCGGGCGAATGGCCTCGCACATCATCGGCCCCATCGTGAGGTTAGGCACGTAATGATTGTCCATCACGTCGAAATGCACCAGGTCGGCCCCGGCCGCCTCCAGCCGCTCGACCTCTTCGCCCAGACAGGCGAAGTCGGCCGAGAGAATGCTGGGCGCGATCTGGTACGTGGTCACGGCGCAGCCGAGGGGAGGTAGCGGCCGCCAGACGGCTTCGACGTCGCGTAGCTGCGTATCGTGTAGTGCATCGTGCGGCCTGGCCCTTCGGAACGCACCAACTCAAAGCCAGGCTCGTATTCCGGCCGCTGCACCATGAAGAACATGCGGATCGACTCGAAACCCTTATTGCTGTCGAACGCCAGCACCTTGATGTAGTCGTTCGGATGCTCCTTGCGGCAGGCGTTGACTTCCAGCATGACGCCGGCGGGATCACGCAGATCGAACATCGGCGTGCCCCACATCGACCAGTAGTAGTTGCGCGGATGCGGGTCGTCGGTGTGCTCGACCGCAATGGCCCAGCCATTGTTCAGCGCATACTCGATCTGCAGCTTGATCTCGTCGTCCGTCAGGTCGGGCAGGAATGAGAACTGCCCTGAGGTGATTTTCATGGATGCTCTCCCGTTCAGGACGCGGTGGGGGTGGGAAGCACATCGACCGAGTCGGTCGAGGCGTAGTTGAAGCTCACATCCTTCCAGGTGTCGAGCGCAGCCCGCAGCGGCTGGCACCAGCGCGCGGCAGCAGTCAGGATCTCCGGCCCCTCATTCCAGATGTCGCGGCCCTCGTTGCGCGCCTTCACCATGCACTCCAGCGCAACCCGGTTTGCGATGGCGCCGGCCTGGATGCCCATGGGATGCCCGATCGTGCCACCGCCGAACTGCAGCACCACGTCGTCTTGCAGATAATGCAGCAACTGATGCATCTGCCCGGCGTGGATGCCGCCGCTCGCCACCGGCATCATCTTCTTCAAGGACGCCCAGGGCTGGTCGAAGAAGATGCCGTGCTGCGCGTTCTTCGGCACGTAGATCTCGCGGCAGGTGTCATAGATGCCGCGCACCACGTTCGGATCGCCCTCCAGCTTGCCGACCACGGTGCCGGCATGGATGTGGTCGACACCCGCCATCCGCATCCACTTTGCGATGACCCGGAACGATATGCCGTGGTTTTTCTGCCGCGTGTAGGTCGCGTGCCCCGCCCGGTGCAGGTGCAGGATCATGTCGTTCTTGCGCGCCCACTTCGCCATCGACTGGATTGCGGTGTAGCCGATCACGAGGTCGATCATGATGATCACGCTGCCGAGGTCCCGGGCGAACTCGGCCCGTTCGTACATGTCCTCCATGGTTCCGGCGGTGACGTTCAGGTAGGTGCCCTTGACCTCGCCGGTCTCGGCCTGAGCCTTGTTCACGCCCTCCATGCAATACAGGTAGCGGTCGCGCCAGTGCATGAACGGCTGCGAGTTGATGTTCTCGTCGTCCTTGGTGAAATCGAGTCCGCCCTTCAGCGCCTCATACACCACGCGGCCATAGTTGCGGCCGGACAGGCCGAGCTTCGGCTTCATCGTGGCGCCCAGCAGCGGGCGGCCATAGACGTTCATCCGCTCACGCTCGACGACGATGCCGGTCGCCGGGCCCTGGAACGTCTTGAGGTAGTGCGCCGGTATCCGCATGTCCTCAAGGCGCAGCGCCTTCAAGGGCTTGAAGCCGAACACGTTGCCAATGATCGACGCGGTAAGATTGCTGATTGACCCTTCCTCGAATAGATCGAGGTCATAGGCGATGTAGGCGAACCACTGGTCGGGCGAACCGGGGACCTGCTCAACCTTGTAGGCCTTGGCGCGGTAGTACTCGCTGTCGGTCAGGCGGTCGGTCCACACGACGGTCCAAGTCGCGGTCGAGCTTTCGCCGGCGACGGCGGCTGCGGCCTCTATAGGATCGACGCCGTCCTGCGGCGTCAGGCGGAACACGGCCAGGACGTCGGTGTCCTTCGGCTCATATTCCGGCTCCCAGTAGCCCATCTGGCGATACTTGAGTACGCCAGAGGTGTAACGCTCCTTGAGGTCGGTGATCTTCACATCAAGCGCTTTGTTCACAAACTGCCTCCGTCCCAAACGATCCAGGGTGCTCCTGTTCGACGCACCATCACGGATGGACTTCACAAGGAAAAGCAAAATATACTTGAGAAATACATAAGTGATCGCTTGCCATTATGGTTCGAAATGTAACCATCCGTCAGCTCCAGGTCTTCGTCGAAGCGGCGGAGCGGCTGTCGCTGGCGCGGGTTGCGGAACAGCTGAACCTCACACCCTCGGCGGTGTCGTTCCAGATTAAGCAGATCGAGGCGCAGACCGGATTTGCCCTGTTTGAGCGCGTGGGCCGCAAGGTGACGCTGACGGACGCCGGGGCGCTGCTGCTCGGCTATGCGCGCCTGGTGCTCCGCTCGCTACAGGACGCGGATCAGGCGATGACGGACCTGAAGGGCCTGACCGGCGGCCGGGTGCGGCTCGGGCTGGTGTCCACGTCGAAATACATCGTGCCGCACATGATCGCCCGGTTCCGCTCGCTGTTCCCGGGCGTCACGGTGCAGCTCACCGAAGGCAACCGCAGCCGGGTGTTGGCCATGCTGACCGGCGGCACCATCGATCTCGCGATCATGGGACAGCCGCCGGAGGACGCGGACGTCATCGCCGAGCGGTTCGCGCCGCATCCTTCGGTCATTGTGGCGCCGGCGGGCCACCGGCTGGGCGGCGAGGCGCGATTGCTGCCCATGGCACTGGAGCACGAGCCGTTCGTCGTGCGCGAGGACGGGTCCGGCACCAAGGCGATGGCCGACCAGTTCTTCGAAAACATCGGCTTCTCGCCGCAGACCGTCATGACGTCGTCGAGCAACGAGATGATCAAGCAGGCGGTGATCGCCGGCATGGGTTTGGCGCTCATCTCGCAGCATACCGTCAGTCTCGAGTTGGCGCTCGGCCTGCTGATCACCTTGCCGGTAGAGGGCTTCCCGCTGATGCGGTCCTGGTACATCGTGCAGCGCCGGACGCTGCCTTTGCTGCCGGTGCAGGCGCGCCTGCGCAGCTTTCTGATCGAGGTGGGCCAGAACGTGATCGAGGACATCAGCCGGGACCACTCCCGGATCGCATCAGCCGGCGGGCGGCGCAGCAGGACATCCGGCAATGACGCTTGAGGCGCTGATTTTCGACGTGGACGGCACCCTGGCCGAAACCGAGGAGTGGCACCGGCATTCGTTCAACGCGGCCTTTGCCGAGGCTGGGCTCGATTGGAATTGGGACCGGGCGACATATGGCCGGCTGCTGGAGGTGACCGGCGGCAAGGAGCGCATTCGCTACTTCGTGGCCGGGCGCGGCGAGGCGATCGACACGGCTGCGATCGCCCGGCTGCACGCGGCCAAGACCGCGCACTATTTGGCGTCCATCGAGGCCGGCGCCGTCGCGTTGCGTCCCGGCGTGTCCCGCCTGCTGCAGGAGGCGCGGGAGGCCGGCCTGCGGCTCGCGATCGCCACCACCACCACGCCCGAGAACGTCACGGCCTTGCTGCGGACGACGCTTGGCACAGACGGGGCCGCTCTGTTTGAATGCATTGGCGCCGGGGACATGGTGGCGGCGAAAAAGCCGGCGCCGGACATCTATCAATTTGTGCTCGACCGGCTGCAGATCCAACCCGGGCGCTGCATCGCCTTTGAGGACACGCCGAACGGCCTGCAGGCCGCCCGCGGCGCCGGGATCCCGACCGTGGTCACCACGAGCCTGTATGGCGGAACCACCGGGTTCGAGGACGCGCTGATGGTGGTGGATGGGCTGGGCGACCCGGACGCGCCCTGCCATGTGCTGCGAGGGACGCCGCTGGACGGCACCGTGCTGCGGGTGGCCGATCTGCACCGAGCCTTGGACAAGGTGCCCCGGTCCGCCGATCCCGCCTGACGGCGCAGTCCGTCCAGGACGGCAACTTTGACCATGAGCGAAGTTGAAAGTGGGCGGCCCGGGAGGCCGTCCCATCCCTACTGGATTTGATGCACATTGCTGACGGAAACCATTAAAGACGTTACGCTTTGGCTTGCTACCGCCACCGAGGCCATCGCCGGGGCGCTGATCGCAATCGCCGTCGTCGGGGCGACGTCCCGTACCGCGACCGTGGTCTTGCGCTACTCCCGCCGTTGGCGTGCAGCTACGACATGTTCCTGAGCCATGTGCTGCCTGCGGACCGCGGGCACGTCACCGGCCCGTTCGACCGGGCGATGGAGGCCGGCACGGAATGGCATTTCGAGTGCCGCATCGAGCGGGCTGGTGACGGCGAGGTCCGCTGGATCGAAGCGAAAGGCAGGGCGGCCAGGGACCACGGCGGCACCCGGCCGCCCATCTGCCGGGCTTCGTCGGCGACATCACGGCGCGCAAGACGGTTGAGGAGACGCAGCAGTCGCATGAGGCTCTCAGCAAGGCGCATAGTGGGCTGAGCCTGTCCCATGAGGCGCTCAAGCCGCAACGGCAAAGTGAGATAGATTTCAGTCAGCGTGCAGGTGGTGGTCGCCAGCAGGCTGCCTGACCGCAGAGCCGCGCAGGCGGGCCATGGCGATGATGCCGAGGAACGGGCCGATCGCCAGCAGCGCAAATGCAAAGCGCCAGCCCACCCAGCCGACCACAACCGGGATGAGCTGGATGCTGACCAAGGTGAGCAGGAACCCCAGGCAGGTCTGCACGGTCAGCATCGTGCCCACAAGCGACTTCTCGCTGAGCTCGGCGATGGCGGCGGAGAACTGGGCGGAATCGGCGATGACCGCGACGCCCCAGACCAGGCTCACGATTAGCAGCGGCCAGGCCGGCCCGCCGAACAGCAGGCCGATGCCGGCGGAGCACAGGCCGCTCACCGACATCGCGACGATGGTGACGATCGCGCGGCCATAGCGGTCGGCCGCCCAGCCACCCCCCATCGCGCCGAGTGCGCCGACCGCGACGACCATGAAGGCTGCCAGTTCGGGGGCCACCGGCGGTGCCGTGCCGTAGCGGAGCCCGAAGCTCGCGGCAAAGAATGCGCCGATCCATGCCCACATGGCATACAGCTCCCACATGTGGCCGAGATAGCCGAGGTTGGCGAGCCGCAGGCCGCGGTTGCGCCAGGCCTGCAGGGCATTGGCCGGGCGCAGCGGGGCGGCAGCGGGGAGGTTTGGACCGAGGCCCGCCAGCCGGATGAGCACTGCGGACAACAGCGCACCTACGGCGGCTGCCGCAACCGGCCAGCGCCAGTCCAGCCCCCCGGCGACCGCGACGAGATGCGGGAACGCCGACCCGAGCGTCAAGGCGGCGACCAGCAGGCCCACCAGCAGCCCCAGGTCGCCCGCGGCCCAGGTGGTGGCGAGCTTCATGCCGACCGGATACACCGCCGCCATGCAGGCGCCGGTCACAAAGCGCAGCAGCGGGATCGCTGGCGAGTTGGGCTCGAAGAACAGGATGGCGAAATTGGCGAACGCCGCTACCGTGGCCCCGGCGGAGAACAGCCGCCGCAGGTCGAAGCGGTCCGGCAGGCTCAGCAGCGCGCTGCATAATGTGCCCGCGACGAAACCGCCCTGCACGCTGCTGGTCAGCAGCGCTTCATGGAACGGCGATAGCGCGACCTGGGCGCGGATGGCCGACAGCGACGCCGTGGTGGCGAACCAGGTGGACATGGCCGCGACCTCGCTGACCAGCAGCACGGCGATCGAGAAGCCCCGGCCTGTTGGTCGCGTCATGCCCGTTTCCCCCGCACATTAGCATCAGCCCAGTCCAAAATACGCCCGGTGCAGCGCGTCGTCCGCGTGCAGCGACGCGACACTGCCCTCAAAGCCGATCCGGCCGGCCTCCAGCGTATAGACGCGGTCGGCGAGATCGAGGAACGCCACGTTCTGCTCGGCGATCAGCAAAGCGAGGCCGGTGCCGCGGAACCGCCGCAGCACCGCCATGACCTCGGACACGAACAGCGGCGACAGCCCGGCACTCGGCTCGTCCATCACCAGCAGCCGCGGCGATCCAGCCAGCGCTTTGGCAATGCCGAGCATCTTGCGCTGCCCGCCCGACAGGCTGCTGGCCAGCGCATCGCGCTGCCGTGCGAGGTCGGGGAAAATACCGAACAGTTCCTCGGTCCGCTCCCGCAGCGCGGCGGCCGGGGCAAACTGGCCGCCGATGCGCAGGTTCTCCTGAATGGACAAGCCGGAGAACACCCCGAGCTCCGACATGTAGGCGACGCCCAGGCGCACCCGGCGGTCGGTGCGGAGCCGGGTGACGTCGGCGCCGTCCAGCGCGACGCGTCCACCCCAGGCCGGCATCAGGCCGAGCAGCACTTTTAGCAGCGTCGTCTTGCCGGCGCCGTTCGCGCCCAGCAGCACGACGCTCTCCTGCGCCGCCACCCGCAGCCCGGCGCCCCACAGCACCTGGACCCGGCCATATCCGGAGGCGATGCCCTCGGCTGTCAGCAGGTCAGCCAACGGCGCCGCCGAGATAGACCTGTATGACCATCGGGTCGCGCGTCGCAGCCGCCATGCTGCCGCCGAAGATCTCGCGCCCGGCGTTCATCACCACGACGCGGTCGGTCACCCGGTCGATGAAGCCCATCAGATGCTCGACGATCAGCAGCGCCATGCCGCCGGCGGCGAGCGCCCGCAGACGGTCGGCCATGCGGGCCAGCTCGGCCGGGTTCAGCCCAGCGGCGAGCTCGTCCACCAGCAGCAGGCGCGGCGCGGTCGCCAAAGCCCGCGCGAGGTCCAGCGCCTTCTGCTGCGCGCTGTTCAGGTCATGCGCCGGGCGGTCCGCCACCCGGTCGAGATCGAGCGAGGCCAGCAGGGCGTCGAGATCGGCTGGGCGCCCTGCCCCGCCATATGACGCCGCCACCGCCACGTTCTCCCGCACCGTCAGCGACCCGAACGGGTGCGGCGACTGGAACGTGCGATTAATGCCTGTTTGTGCCCGGCGGTGCGGCGGCATCGCGCCCAGGTCGCGTCCCTCGAACATCACCCGGCCCTCATCCGCGGCATAAAGGCCGGAGACGACGTTGATGCAGGTGGTCTTGCCGGAGCCGTTGGGTCCAACAAGGCCCAAGACCTCGCCGGGCCGCAGGTCGAAGCTCACGCCGTCCAGCGCGCGGAAGGCGCCGAAGCGCTTCACCAAGCTTTCGACAAGCAGGATGGGGTCAGGGGACACGCGTGCCCCGCCGTCCAAGGAGCGAGACCAGGCCGTTGGGCAGGAACAGCACGAGGATCACGATCAGCGCGCCGTAGATGAGCTGAAAATACTGCGGCACGCTGATCCCGATGCTGTTGT
The DNA here is from genome assembly GCA_963850595.1 of uncultured Alphaproteobacteria bacterium. Taxonomy (GTDB): domain Bacteria; phylum Pseudomonadota; class Alphaproteobacteria; order Acetobacterales; family Acetobacteraceae; genus CAHJXG01. The sequence continues at coordinate 2,499,863 of CAWKLS010000002.1, forward strand.
AGAGCCCATACAGGATCGCGACGCCGAGCACCGGTCCAAGCAGGGTGGCCGCGCCGCCGAACAGCGTGAAAACCACGGCGAAGATGCTGATGCCGAGGTCGAACACGCTCTCGGGATAGAAGGTGCCGATGGCCCAGGCATAGGCGCCGCCGACCAAGCCAGCGACCAGCGCCGACAGCAGCCATGCCGCGGTGCGCAGCCGCACGACGGGGACGCCAGCGCTGGCGGCGCTGACGGGATCATCCTTGATCGCCTGCAGCGCCAGGCCGAAGCGCGAGTTGCGCAGCACCGCCACCAGCGCCAGCGCGCCCGCCAGGATCACGACTGCGGCGGCGTAGCTGGCCCGCGGCGCATAGACGCCCGAGAGCGTGATCCCATAGGGTCCCCGGGTCAGCCACTCCAGGTCGGGGTTGGAGACGACCTGATACACCGCCTGTGAGGCCGCGAGGTTGGCGATGGCGAAATACGCGCCCGACAGCCGCAGCAGCGGCGTCAGCACGAAGGCGAGCACGGCCGACGCACTACCGGCGACCAGCAGTGCCGGTATCGGCGTCCAGTGCAGCTGCAGCACGGCGATGGCGAACCCATAGGCGCCGGCGCCGAAAAAGCCGACATAGCCGAACGGCAGATAGCCGGTGAACCCATAGATGATGTTCAGGCCCTGCGCCAAGGTGAGGAACATGGCGACGTTAAACAATAACAACAGGTTGCCGTAGCCGAGCGGCGCCACCGCCATCGCCAGCACGACCGGGGCCGCCACCAGCAACAGGTCGCGCCACAGCCGGCTATGCAAGCCGCACCCGGCGCCCCAGCAGCCCGCTCGGACGCACCAGCAGCACTCCGATTAGCAGCAAATTCGGCAGGAGGTTGGCCCAGGAGCTGAGGTAGGTCTGCATCAGCATCAGCGACACGCCATAGACCAGCCCGCCCAGCACCGTGCCGAGCGGGTTGCCCAGCGTGCCCACCACAATCACCGCGAACGCCGTGATGTTCAAATCCACCCCGATCGACGGCTTGACGCTGCCGAGCATGAACGGCGCGAACACGCCCGCGAGCCCAGCCAACCCAAGGCCGATGCCGAACGCGATGGCGGAGACGCGGTGCACGTCGATGCCGGTCGCCAGCGCCTCGTCGCGGTTCACCATCACCGCGCGGGTCAGGGTGCCGAGCCGGGTGCGGTAGAGGTAAAGGAAAATGCCGAGCACGGCGGCGAGGCTGATGGCGGCGCCGAACACCCAGGCCTTCGGCAGCGCGGTGCCGAGCAGCACCATGGGGCCGGCGCCGAGCAGGCGGCCCGGCATGGAGCGCTCATTGGCGCCGAAGCCGAGCGTCACCAGCGCCTCGATGATCTGCGAGACGCCGAAGAACAGGATGATCGACAGCATCTCGGCATCCCGCGCCGCCAGCAGGCGCGGCACCACCAGATAGTAGAACGGCAGTCCCAGGAGGAAGAACGCCACCGGCACAAGCAGCGCCGACAGCAACGGGTGCAGCCCCGTGGCGCTGAACAGCGTGACGGCGGCGAACGCGCCGAGCATCAGCACGTCGCCATGCGCCAGGTTGACGATCCGCATGACGCCGAACACCAGGTTCAGACCAAGGCCGACGAGGGTAAAATACAGGCCGAAAATCAGCCCGGACAGGATCGCGTGGGCGAGCACTCGTCAGGGCGCGCCGTAGATCGCCTTGGCGGTTGCGACCTCGGGCGGATACACGACGTTCATCTTGAGTTTCCCGTGGCCGTCCGGCACAAGCTGCCCGGCCGGCGTGATCGAGCCGATCTGCGCGCCCATCGGGTTCAGCTCGAACGGCCCGTTCAGCGTGCGTATCTTGCCCGACAGCGCAAAGGCGGCGCGCCGCAACTCGAGCTGCGCCATGCTGTCCGCGGTAGCGAGGGTGCGCTCGATGACGAGGCCGGTGTTGTAGCCGGCGATGGCGTTGAAGCCGAACTCCACGCGGCCGTCGGGGTAGGCCCTTTCCCACGCGGCCCGGTATTCGCCGATCGGCATGCCGACGTCGGGCTTGTAGTCGATGTCGGCCGCGGTGGCGAAGGTGAACACCCGCTCCATCGGCGCATAGCCGACGCTTTTGGCCAGCTCGTCCATCTCGATACCCGGATAGGACTGGAAGCGCCAACGGAACGACACGCCGCTGTCGCTGAGGTTGCGCATGAAGGCGATGTCGTTGTTGGGATAGCCGAGCGCGATGACGGCGTCGGGCGTGGCGGCGGCGATGTTGTTGATCAGTACGGTGTAGTTCGAGGTAGCGGTGGGCACGCCCTGGTCATAGACGAACTCGAGCGGCGCCCCGCTGTCCTTGATCATGCGGCGGAACGCGTTGGCGAGCGTGCCGGTGAACTCGTTGGTGGCATAGATCAGCGCCACGCGCTTGATGCCGTTCGCCGGGCCCTCCTTGGCGAGGAACGCCGCCACCCACTTCGGCCATTCGTTGGAGAACGGCGTCGACGTCAACAGCATGTAAGGGTTTTCGGCCGAGAATAGGCTGAGGCCGGACCCGGTGGGATTGAACAGCAGCATCTTGTTGTCCCGCGCCACCGGCATGGCGGCGGCGGTCAGCACGGAGCCGGAGTTGCAGACCAGGATATCGACCTTGTCCTGGGTAATAAGCTGATTGATCATCGTGGTCGATGTCGCCGGCTGGCTCTGGTCGTCATAGGCGACGATGCGGATTCTCAGCTTGCGGCCATACGGTTTGGTGAACACGCCGCCGTCCTGGTTCAGGCTGTCCGCCCAAAGCTTCATGCCGTTGAACACCGGCAGGCTGATGGCGGCATAGGTGCCGGAGCCGGAATAGACCATGCCGATCTTCAGCGCCTCGGGCGTCGCGCCCTGCGCCCTGGCGGAGCGCTGCAAAGCGAAGGGCACAGCACCGGAGGCGGCCAAAAAGGACCTGCGCAGCATCGACGTTTCCCCAAGCCTTGTTTTGTGGCCCAATTGTCGGACCATGCGGCGCGGGGCGTCAAGCGAGCCCGGCACGACATGCAGCTGCGCCACCCCTGTTGAGGCAACCGATGCACCAACCCCCGCCCTCTTGGTCCCTGGACGTCCATGCCGTGCTGCGGCGGGCCGATATTCGGCAGGCATTCTATGTGCCCGACGCCGGGCTGTCGCAGTTGATCGAACTGCTGCACGCCGACCCGGCGGTCGCCACCACCGTGCTGACGACAGAGCAGGAGGGCATCGCCATGGCGGCCGGCGCCTGGCTCGGCGGGCAGCGGTCCGTGCTGCTGATGCAGTCGAGCGGCGTCGGCAACTGCGTCAACATGCTGTCGCTGCTGGCGAGCTGTCGCTTCCCGCTGCTCGCGGTGGTGACAATGCGGGGCGAGTGGGCGGAGTTCAACCCTTGGCAGGTCGCAATGGGCACGGCGACGCCGGCGGTGCTGGCGGCCATGGGGGTCACGACCTTGCGGGTGGACGCGGCGGCGGAGGCGGCGCTTACGGTCGAGGCGGCTGCCGCGGCGGCGTTCGACGGCGATCAGGCGATGGCGGTCCTGCTGTCGCAACGCATGCTGGGGCGCAAGCAATGGGTGACGCAATGACCATGGACCGCCGCGCCGCGGTGCGGGCCTTGCTGCGCGAGCGCGGCGACGCGCTGGTGGTCAGCGGCCTGGGGTCACCGGGCTACGACGTGTTCGCGGCCGGCGACCATGACGGCAATTTCTACCTATGGGGCGCGATGGGCGGGGCGATGCTGGTCGGATTGGGCCTCGCCTTGGCGCAGACAACGCGCCCCGTCGTGATCATCACCGGGGATGGCGAGGCGCTGATGGGCCTCGGCGGTCTGGCCACCATCGGCGCGCGCCGTCCGGCCAACCTCAGCGTCGTGGTGCTGGACAATGGCCGCTACGGCGAGACCGGAATGCAGTTGAGCCATACCGCGCTCGGCGTGGACCTGTGCGGCATCGCGCGGGCCGCTGGTTTCACCACGGTGACCGAGGCGGCGGATTTGGACGGCATCGAGGCGATCCGGCCGGGGCTTTCCATGGTCGAGGGCGGCCCGCGCTTTGCCGTTGTCCGCATCGCGCCGAGCGAAGTGCCGCGGGCATTGCCGATGCGGGACGGCGTGGCGCTCAAGCTCCGGCTGCGGGCGCATCTGGGCCTTCGTCCAGAATAAGCTCGCTGCCGGCCAGGCGTTCGGACAGCTTGGCGAACTCGGTGTGGTCGGCGCCGGGTCCCAAAAGCGCCTGGGCAGCAGCCGACAGCTCCCGGCACAGCGCCGCGAACGGGGCGGCGGTGCCGGTGTCGCGGGCGACGCCGAGCGCGATGCCGAGGTCCTTCACCATGAGATCGAGCCCGAAGCCGCTGTCGAAACGCCGGGACAGCACGAACTGCCGAAACTTTTTTTGCGAGCTGTTGCTCATGCCGGTCGAGGCGTTCAGCACGTCCACCATGAGGCCGGGGTCCAGGCCGAAGCGCTGTCCGATCAGCAGCGCCTCGATCCCGATCAGGAAAGACCCGGCGCTCGCGAGGTTATTCAGCGCCTTCATCGCGTGCGCCGTACCCACGCCGCCGGTGCGCAGCAGGGAGGAGCCCATGGCCTCCAGCGCCGGACGCACGCGCTCGACGGTCGCGTCGTCACCGCCCGCCATAATGGCGAGCTGCCCGGTGCGTGCCCGCTCCACGCCACCGGACACCGGTGCATCGACCATGACGCCGCCAGCCTCGGCCACGCGGAAGGCCAGACGCTGTGTTGCGGCCGGCTCGCCGCTGGTCATGTCGAGCACGATAGCGCTGGGCCGGAGATTGGGCAGGACATCGTCCAGCACGGCCGACACCGTGGCGCTGGTGGGCAGCATGGTGACGATCAGCTCGCTCGCTTCAGCCAGGGCGCGCAGGCTGTCCGCTGCAAGGCCGCCGACCTGTTCCACGAAGCCCTCGACCCGCGCCGGCCGGTCGTCCGCCACCTGCACCGCGAACCCCGCCGACACCAGGCGCGCGGCCATCGGCCAGCCCATGTTGCCGAGGCCAATAAAACCCGTCACCGGCAGCCCGGTCTGTGCGTTTTGAGTTTCGGTCATGGCATCACCTGGTTCCGGTTGCGCCATCGAGGCTAGAGCAACGCCCGCCGTTGTGGGAAGCTGCCCTTATCCAAGGCGCAGGACAGCATGACCGAGACACCGACCTACGAAATCCTGGCGCTGCGCTATGCCACGCAGGCTGACCGGCTGGCTTCGGCCAACCTGCTACTGCCGGACGACCACGCCTCGCCCATGCCGATCGACTACTTCGTCTGGGCGATCCGGGGCGGCGCGCGCACCATCGTGGTCGATACCGGGTTCGGCCCCGACGCCGCCGCCCGGCGTGGACGGGTCCTGATGCGCAGCCCAGCCGCGGCGCTGGCGGCGGCAGGCATCGACGCTGGCTTGGTCCCGGACGTCGTGCTGACCCATCTGCACTACGATCACGCCGGCTGCCTCGACGCCTTCCCGGCCGCCATCTTCCATCTGCAGGACAAGGAGATGGCCTACTCCACCGGCCGCCCGATGTGTCACCGCGCGCTGCGCCTGCCGGTCGATCTCGACGACGTCTTGAACGCTGTCCGCCACGTCTTCGCCGACCGCGTGCGCTTTCACGACGGCACTGCCACGCTCGCGCCCGGGGTGACGCTGCACTTGGTGGGTGGGCACTCCGGCGGCCTGCAGGTCGTGCGGGTCTGGACAGCGCGCGGCTGGGTCGTGCTGGCGTCGGACGCGACGCATTACTGGGCCAACATCCGCACCCGCAACCCGTTCCCGTTGGTCGCCGACGTGGTCGGCATGGCCGAGGGCTGGCGCATCTGCGAGGAGCTGGCGGACGGGCCCGACCACGTGATCCCCGGGCATGACCCGCTGGTGCTCACCCGCTTTCCAGCCGTGCCGGACCTCGTGGACACCGTACGGGTGGACCTGCCGCCGCTTGGCATCGCTGGTCATGCGTCGCCGGCATAGGGTGCGCTCTCGCAGGACCGATCGAGGGATGGGCTGCTAATGCTTTGCCATTCGGGCCCCGCACGTCCCTCGCGTCTGCGCCGCGTGCTCGCCCCGGCGCTGCTGGCCCTGGGCGTTATGGGGGCTAGCGCCGCGAGCGCGCAGGAGCCGCCGCTGTTCGACCCGGCGCCGCCGCGCACCAAACGTGCGCCAAGCCCGTTGCTGGGCACCGCATTCGAGCCCATCGTCCGGCTCGGGCAGGACCTGCTCAACCTCGGCGTGCTGCCGCGGCTGCGCTATGTCCAGAGCTTCGCCGCCAATCCCGTCGGCGGCATCACCCAGGGCACCGACACCTCGGGCGTCGTGATCTTCGGCGCCGACATGGACCTCAACAAGGTGGTGCGGCTGCCCGGCGCCCAGCTGCACGTGACGTTCGCCCAGTTCTTCGGCCATGAGCTGGCGACCGACCACATCGGCACCCGGACCAAGGTGCAGTCGTTCTACTACCCAAAAAAGCAGTTCGAGCTGGCCGAGTTGACCTATGAGCAAAACCTGCTTGACGGCCGGCTCAACCTGCTGGTCGGCCGGGCCAACGCGACCGGCGAGTTTGCCCGCTCGACCTATGGCTGCCGGTTCCAGAACGTGGCGGATTGCCCGTTCGAGCTGACCCAGGCGGTGGCGGGCTTTCCTGGGTTTCCCTACGTCAACTGGGGCGGGCGGGTACGCTACAACCCGACGCCGGGCACCTACGTGAAGGCGGGCGCGTTCGAGGCGAACTCGACGCGCAACACGAACTCCGGGTTCGATTGGGGCCTGAACCACTCGACCGGGTTTGTCATCCCTGCCGAGGCTGGATACGGCACCGACTTCGACACCGATCCCCACCCGCGGCACGCCAAGGTCGGCGGCTGGTACAACTCGGCTCCATACACCGATCCGTTCCTGAACACCCGCCGCCGCTCTCGGGGGCAGTTCGGCGGCCAGCCATTGCTGTATAGCGGCGGGCGGGCGGGCGTGTATGCCCTGGGCGATCAGGTGCTCTACCGCTATGACCGGGAGACCACGCGCAATGTTGCGGTGTTCGGCACCGTGGGCGTGCCGTTCGACGGCGAGGGGCTGTTTGCGTTCCAAGGAGTGGCCGGGGCGATCTGGTCCGGCCCGCTCGCGAACCGCCCCGGCGACCAGATCGGCCTGCTCGGCACCTACATTCGGCTATCGAATAAGGAGGATGGCTTCCTGAACGCACTGTTACAGAAGGCGCGCAGCCCGACCCTCGTCTCTCGCAATCAGTTCGTCTTCGAGGCCAACTACAACTACCGGGTCGTCGAGGGCGTGTTCCTGGCCGGCGGCCTGCAATACCTCGTCAACCCGGACCAGATCGGCCGCCAGAGCGCGACCCGGGCGCCACGCGACGCGCTGGTCGTCGGGCTGAAGCTGGCGCTGAACGTGAACGAGCTGCTGGGCCTGCCGGCAGTGTCGTCGTTCCGGTGATGGCGGTCCTGTAGAAGTCTGAGCGAGGATCCACACCACCACGGACTGCAGGAACTCTGACTTGAAATCGCGGGGTATGATGACAGCCGCGAGGATAACCTTGCCACCCTTGGCTGTGAATGGCAGCACCAGCCGCTCCCAGACATGCACATTCACCGCGTGGGAGGCCCGGTGGAGCGTGTAAATCGGGTGTTGCTCGGCAGCCGCCCGTTCATAGATTTGTGAGAAGAAGCGCCCGACGTCGCTGTCGAAGTCGGTGGTCCGCTTGCCGGTCATGTCGAAGCCGGTGACCGCGATGATCGCCTGACCGTAGTGCCGGTTGAAGAAACCTCCCTGCAGCTCCGGCACTACGACGGCCATGTGAGCCTTGCAGTCGACCGGCAAAGCGTCGAAGAACGTCCCGAACGGTACCCTGCCGAGCTCGTTTCCAAGTTTGACAGTCTTACGGATCTCCAGGGAGACGCACCGTTCGCTGATTCCCGTCGTGTGGATTTCCGAGTACACCCGTGACTATCCTTGGCCAACGGGAGCGGCGCCGCTCACCCTGCAACATATACGATAACGAAACGTAAATTCGGGGCTTTTAACTTCCTGGGGCTTTTAATTCCCATGCAATCGACACGCATCTGAGAAAGTAGCCAGACAGTGAACGAGATAGGCAAGTTCAAAACGGTTCTGCTGCACGGCGCACGCGAGTTTCCGCCGGCCGAGCTGCTGCTTAACCGGTTGCTAAGAAAAAGACCCCATGATCGCGTGGATGCAACGGTTTGGGAGGATCAATACAGCTCCGGACATTGGGATTTTCTCGATGGCCTGAGTGAGTCGTCACGCTATGCCATCGTCGCGGACTGGCGGGAGAAGCTGAAGCCGGGTGGCTCGATTCTGGAGATAGGCTGCGGCGCCGGGCAGCTGCTGCGGGTGATGCGGCGGGGCGGCTATGAGCGATATCTGGGCGTCGATATCTCACAGAATGCGATCGCTGCTGCAAAGGCAGCGCTCGGCGATGCGCAGACGCATTTCATCGCCGGCGACGCGGCGACGATGGAGCTGGAAGGGCAGTTCGACGTCATCATCATCAACGAGGCGTTGAACTATTTCGTGGGTCCCGGCGAGTTCGTGCGTCGGCTGCACGCGCATCTGCTGCCCGGCGGAGTCCTGATCATCTCGATGGCGCAGTGCGACCTGCGCGACGGGTTGTCGAAACTCGCGATCTGGCGCGCGATCGCGCCGGACCATGAGGTGCTTGAGGAGGTATCGCTGCACCGGCAGCCCTGGCCGATTTGGATCATCAAGGCGCTGCGGCCGAAAGGCTGAAAAGGCTGTTAGGCCGCCACGAGCCGCCGGATCGTCTCCGCGTAGCGCGCGGCGATGGGCTCCCGCGCGCTATGCCGACCATCGGCGACACATTGCCGGCCGCGGACCCAGACGCGGTCCACCACGCTCCGGTCGGCCCCGAAGATCCAGCCGTCGAGCAGCCGGTCGCCATGCCGGTGCACGAGGCTTGGATGACCGGCCCGCAGCGTCACGAGATCGGCAGCGGCGCCCGCCTGCAATCCGGACAGTCCGACGCCTAAGGCTGCCGCCCCGCCCTGCAGCGCCGTCGTGAACAGCGCGCGGCCGGTCGATGCTCCAGCCTCGCGCGCCATCAGGTTGCGCGCCCGCTGCCCAAGGCGCTGGGCATATTCCAATTGCCGCAGCTCCTGCACCGCGTCGGTCGCGACGTTGGAGTCGGTGCCAACGCCGTAGCGGCCGCCGGCAGCGAGCCAGTCCATGCCCGGAAAGATGCCGTCGCCAAGGTTTGCCTCCGTCACCGGGCACAGCCCCGCTATGGCGCCGGTGCCGGCGAGCCGGCTGGTCTCGGCAAGCGTCATATGCGTCGCGTGGATCAGGCACCAGCGTCCGTCCACTGGCGCGTGATCCAGCAGCCATTCCACTGGCCGGGCGCCGCTCCAGGCCAGGCAGTCCGCCACTTCTTGAAGCTGCTCGGCGACGTGGATATGCACGGGACCGTCCGACAGCAAGCTGGCAACCGCCGCAAGCTCCCCGGGGGTCACCGCGCGCAGGCTGTGCGGCGCAACGCCGAGCACGCTGCCGTCCAGTGCAGCGACCACGCGGCGGCTCGCCTCCAGCAGGCGCGCAAAGCCATCCAGGCTGTTGATGAAGCGGCGCTGGCGATGCATCGGCGGCACGTCGCCGAAGCCGCCATGCGCGTAGAACACGGGAAGCAGCGTGAGCCCGATCCCGGTGAGCGCCGCTGCCGCGCCGACACGCTGCGCCATCTCGGACGGCTCGGCGTAGGGCTGCCCGGCGGGGTCATGATGCAGATAGTGGAATTCGCCCACCCGGGTGAAGCCGCCCTCCAGCATCTCGGCGTAGGCCTGGGCGCACACGGCCTCCACGTCGTCCGGGGTCATGGCGTCGAGGAAGCGGTACATCACCTCGCGCCAAGTCCAGAAGCTGTCGGACACCGGGCCGCGCACCTCGGACAGCCCGGCCATGCCGCGCTGGAAGGCGTGGCTGTGCAAATTGGGCAGGCCGGGGACGCCGATGGCGTGGAGTTCGTCGTCCGGCGCTGCGGCGGCGCCCGGCTGCACGGCGGCGATCAGGCCGTCCTCGATCACAAGCCGCACGTTCTCCGCCCAACCGTCGGGAAGCAGTGCCTCGGTCAGGAACACGGACGCCACGGCATGATCCTTCGATGAATACCTGGATTTTACCGGGCAGCGGCTGATAGGGATAGCTGAAACCCCCGAGAAGCGAGGCCCGGTGTTCGATAAGGTGTGGCGCAATGTACGGCTCGCGACGCTGGCTCCGGGCGCGGCCGAGCTCGGCGTGGTGAACCACGGCGCCGTCGCCAGCCGTGCGGGCCGCATCGCCTATGCGGGGCCGGAGGCCGCCTTGCCCTCCCCTGGCGCCGCCGAGGTGATCGATTGCGGCGGCCGCTGGATAACGCCCGGGCTGATCGACTGCCATACCCACCTAGTCTATGCCGGCGACCGGGCCGCGGAGTTCGAGCTGCGGCTCGCCGGCGCCAGCTATGAGGCGGTCGCGCGCGCCGGCGGCGGCATTGCGAGCTCGGTTAAGGCCACACGCGACGCCAGCCGGGAGCGCCTGCTGGCCGAGACGCTGCCCCGCCTGGACGCGCTGATCGCCGAGGGCGTGACCACGGTCGAGGTGAAGTCCGGCTACGGCCTGGATTTGGCAAACGAGGCCAAGCAGCTGCGGGTCGCCCGCCTGCTTTCCGCGCGGCGGCCGATCGCTGTCGTAACAACCTTCCTGGGCGCGCACGCCCTGCCGCCCGGCAGCGACGGCGACAAGGACGCGCACATTGACCATGTATGCAACGAAATGCTGCCGGCCATCGCCGCTGAGGGCCTGGCCGACGCCGTCGATGCGTTCTGCGAAGGCATCGCCTTCTCGCCCGAGCAGGTGGCGCGGGTGTTCGCCGCCGCCCAACGCCACGGTCTGCCGGTGAAGCTGCACGCGGACCAGCTTTCGGACAGCGGCGGTGCGCGGCTCGCGGCGGAATTCGGCGCGCTCTCGGCCGATCATCTGGAATACGCCAGCGAGGATGGCGTTGCCGCCATGGTGCGGGCCGGCACCGTCGCCGTGCTGCTGCCTGGAGCGTTCTATTTTATTCGCGAGACGCAGGCGCCCCCGGTGGCTCTGTTCCGTCGCTGCGGCGTGCCGATGGCGCTGGCCACCGACAGCAACCCCGGCACCTCGCCGCTCACCTCGCTGCTGCTGGCGATGAACATGGCCGCAACGCTGTTCCGCATGACGGTGGAAGAATGCATCGCCGGCGTCACGCGGGAGGCGGCGCGGGCACTCGGCCAATTGGGAGAGATCGGCACCATCGAGCCCGGCAAATGGTGCGACCTCGCGGTCTGGTCCATCGAGACGCCGGCCGAGCTGGTGTATCGCATCGGCTTCAATCCGCTGCACCAGCGGGTTTGGCGCGGCCAAGAGTCACAATGTTAGGCACGTCCTTGATCACCTTGATCCCCGGCGAGGTGCCGCTGTCCGACTGGCGGGCGATCTACCGGGGCGCGGATGCGGCGCTCGACGACGCCGCGCAGGGCCGGGTCGCCGCCAGCGCCGCCGCGTTGCAGGCGATCTTGGCGCGCGGCGAGCCGGTCTATGGCATCAACACCGGCTTCGGCAAGCTGGCGCATATCCGCATCGGCGCCGACGATCTGATGGCGCTACAGCGCAATATCGTGCTGTCGCACGCCGCTGGGGTCGGTGCGCCGATGCCGGTGCCGGTCGCCCGGCTGATGATGGCGCTGAAACTCGCCAATTTGGCCCAGGGCGCGTCCGGCGTGCAGCCGGCGACGGTGGCCCTGCTGGCGGCGATGCTGCAGCGCGGGTTGGTGCCGGTCGTGCCGGACCAGGGCTCCGTCGGCGCGTCGGGCGACCTGGCGCCGCTGGCCCATATGACGGCGGCAATGCTCGGCGTGGGCGAGATCCTCGTGGAAGGTGCTCGCGTGCCGGCGGCGGCCGCATTGGATGCAGCCGGGCTTCGGCCGGCGGTGCTGGGGCCGAAAGAGGGCCTGGCGCTGCTGAACGGCACGCAGTTCTGCACCGCCTACGCGCTCGCCGGGCTGTTCGAGGCGGAGCTGCTGTGGCGCACCGGGCTGGTGACTGGGGCGCTGGCGACCGACGCGGCGCGCGGGTCGGACACGCCGTTCGACCCGCGTATCCACGCGCTCCGCCGTCATCGCGGGCAGATCGACGCCGCCGCGGCGCTGCGCGCGCTCATTGCCGGCAGCGCGATCCGGCAGTCGCACCTCACCCAGGACGACCGGGTGCAGGACCCGTACTGCCTGCGCTGCCAGCCGCAGGTGATGGGTGCCGTGCTCGACCTGCTGCGCCACGCGGCGGTAACCCTGGGCACCGAGGCCAACGGCGTCACCGACAACCCGCTGATTTTTCCCGACACGCTGGAGGCGCTGTCCGGCGGCAATTTCCACGCCGAGCCCGTCGCCTTCGCCGCCGACATCCTTGCGCTCGCCTTGTGCGAGATTGGCTCCATCGCCGAGCGACGCCTCGCCATGCTCATCGACCCGGCGCTCTCCGGCCTGCCCGCTTTCCTCACACCGCGCCCCGGCCTCAACTCCGGCTTCATGATCCCGCAGGTCACCGCCGCCGCCTTGGTGTCCGAGAACAAGCAGCGCGCGACGCCGGCGAGCGTGGACAGCATCCCGACGTCGGCGAACCAGGAGGATCATGTCTCGATGGCGGCGCACGCGGCACGGCGCTTGCTGCCGATGGCGGGCAACACAGCCGCGGTGTTGGGGATCGAGCTGCTGGCCGCCGCGCAGGGCTGCGACTTCCACGCGCCGCTCCGTTCCAGCACAGCGCTCGAAACCGTGCGCGCCCTGCTGCGGCGCGAGGTACCGGGACTGGTCGAGGACCGCTATTTTGCGCCCGATATCGAAGCGGCAACACGGCTGGTCACCTCCGGCGCCATCGCCGCCGCGGCATCCGACATGCTTCCCGAATTGGAGCCGCCATGACCCGCCCAGACGACGCCCGGCCTGCCAACGTCTCGCCCGCCAACGTCTCGCCTGCCAACGCCCGTATCATCCGCGCCGCCCGAGGCAGCACGCTCTCCGCCCGGTCCTGGCTGACCGAAGCGCCGCTGCGCATGCTGATGAACAACCTCGACCCCGAGGTGGCGGAGCGGCCTGGCGACCTCGTGGTGTATGGCGGCATCGGCCGGGCGGCGCGCAACTGGGAGTGCTTCGACCAGATCGCCGCGACCCTGCAAAGGCTCGGCGACGAGGAGACGCTGCTGGTGCAGTCCGGCAAGCCCGTCGGCGTGTTCCGCACCCACGCCGACGCGCCGCGCGTGCTGATCGCCAACTCGAACCTCGTGCCGCGCTGGGCGACCTGGGAGCATTTCAACGAGCTCGATCGGCTGGGCCTGATGATGTACGGGCAGATGACGGCGGGATCGTGGATCTACATCGGCAGCCAGGGGATCATCCAGGGCACCTACGAGACGTTCGTCGAGGTTGGGCGGCAGCACTATGGCGGGAGCCTCGCCGGGCGCTGGATTCTGACCGCCGGGCTGGGCGGCATGGGCGGCGCGCAGCCGCTGGCGGCGACGATGGCCGGTGCGTCATGCCTCGCGGTCGAGTGCCAGCCGAGCCGGATCGAAATGCGGCTGCGGACCGGCTACCTCGACGCCGAGGCGCGTGACCTGGACGAGGCGCTGGCGCGGATCGAGGCGGCGAAGCAGGCCGGGTGGCCGGTGTCGGTGGGCCTGCTGGGCAACGCCGCCGAAATATTCCCAGACCTGGTGCGCCGGGGCGTGCGGCCCGACGTGGTGACCGACCAAACGTCGGCGCATGATCCGCTGAACGGCTATTTGCCGCGCGGCTGGACGCTGCCGGAGTGGGAAACCCGGCGTGAACGCGACCCGGACGGCGTCACGGCAGCCGCCCGGACCTCCATGGCCGAGCATGTGCGGGCGATGCTGGCGTTTCACCGCATGGGCGTGCCGACGCTCGATTACGGCAACAACATCCGGCAGATGGCGAAGGAGGCGGGTGTGGCCGACGCCTTCGACGTGCCGGGCTTCGTGCCGGCGTATATCCGGCCGCTGTTCTGCCGTGGCGTCGGGCCGTTCCGCTGGGTGGCGCTGTCCGGCGATCCCGAGGACATTTTCCGGACCGACGCCAAGGTCCGCGAATTGCTGCCGGGCAACGCGGCCCTGCACAACTGGCTCGATATGGCGCGCAGCCGCATCCAGTTCCAAGGCCTGCCCGCCCGCATCTGCTGGGTTGGTTTAGGCGACCGGCACCGGCTGGGGCTGGCGTTCAACGACATGGTCGCGAGCGGCGAGCTGCGGGCGCCCATCGTGATCGGGCGCGACCACCTCGACAGCGGCTCCGTCGCCTCGCCCAACCGCGAGACCGAGGCCATGCGGGACGGCTCGGACGCAATCTCCGACTGGCCGCTGCTGAATGCGCTGCTGAACACGGCGTCCGGCGCGACCTGGGTGTCGCTGCATCACGGCGGCGGCGTTGGCATGGGGTTCTCGCAGCACGCCGGCATGGTCATCGTCGCCGATGGGACCGAGGCCGCCGCACGCCGCATCGCCCGCGTGCTGTGGAACGACCCGGCCAGCGGCGTGATGCGGCACGCAGACGCTGGATACGAGGCGGCGCTGGACTGCGCGCAAACACAGGGGCTGGATTTGCCGGGCATCCTGCGGCGAGGTTGAAGCCCGCTCGCCCGTAAGTGCCTCAACGGTCAGGCCAGAGTTGGGATGGCGCCAGATCGCCCGGCGCCATCCCGTCTCGGATCAGGCTGGGATCAGCACCTTGTCGATGACGTGGATCACGCCGTTGGTGCAATCGACGTCGGCGGTGGTGACGGTGGCGGTGGCGGTGTTGACGTGGACCTGCGCGCCGGTGGCATCGACCGACACGGTGCTGCCCTCGACGATGGCAGGGGTCAGCGACTTGCCGGCCAGGTCGGACGACATCACCTTGCCGGAGACGACGTGGTAAGTGAGGATTTGCACGAGCTTATCCTTCGCGTCGGGCTGCAGCAGGCTCTCGACGGTGCCGGCCGGCAATGCGGCAAAGGCCGCGTCGGTCGGGGCGAACACGGTGAAGGGGCCGGCGCCCTTCAAGGTCTGGATGAGGCCAGCCGCGGTCAGCGCTGCAGCAAGCGTGTTGAAGGAGCCGTTGGCGACGGCGGTGTCGATGATGTCATGTGACATTACGGATACTTTCTATTTTCAGAAGAACAAAAGCAAAGACGTTCCGCTGCGGCTTTACTCTGCAGCGTTCATTCCTTGCGATCCACTACATGGGTAAGGTCAAAAAAATACATAGACCACATTTAGGGGATATTATGGTGACGGCTTGCGGGAGCGCGGGATGCCCGAGTGGCTCTGCCCGACCCTGATTCCTGCGCAATAAGCAGCCTTGACAGCCGGGACCGCCTCATCAAATGGCGTATCCGAGACAACTCTGGAAACGCCAAGTCTCTTATTAACATTTAGTAGAGGAACCGACAGCGTGGGTAATATCTCCGTCGGGCAATACGAGCTCGTCTATAATGCATTTTCGTTTACTATTGCGGTCATGGGCGCTGCGACACTGTTCTCATTTCTCGGCCGCTCGTAGGTCGCTCCGGCATACAAGACCGCTTTAACAACGACTAGCATCGTTACACTGATCGCCGGTTACCATTATGTTCGGATTTTCAATAGCTGGGAGTCGGCTTTTACTCTGATCAATGGAAAGCTGACGCTGACCGGCATTCCGTTCAACGACGCCTACCGCTACGTCGATTGGCTGCTCACCGTCCCGTTGCTGTTGATCGAGCTGATCCTCGTGAAGCGTCTTCCGCCGGCCGAAACGGTATCCAAGGGTTTCCGCCTCGGTCTGCTTGCAGCGCTCATGATCGTCCTCGGTTACCCCGGTGAGATCGCATCGAGCAACGGCAGTCGCTGGCTTTGGTGGGCGCTGGCCATGATCCCGTTCGCGATCATCGTCTATGAACTCTATGTCGGCCTCCGGACCTCGATCGAATCGCAACCCGCGTCGGTCAAGGGCCTCGTCAGCACGGCGCGGACGCTCACCATCGTCTCCTGGTGCTTCTATCCGGTGGTCTTCGTCTTCCCGATGATCGGCTTTACAGACGCTGGGGCAACGACCGCAGTCCAGGTCGGCTATACCGTCGCCGACATTCTTGCAAAGGCGGTCTTTGGCGTCCTAATTTACCTTATCGCTGTCCGAAAGTCTGCATCCGAGTATCCCGCTTGGCAGCTTGAACTTGCCACGCAACAGTAACTGACAACACAGGGTCGGTAGAACGAGAATTCTGCTGACCCTGTATTTGACCGAAGCGACGCCATGCAAACTCACTCCGCCGTCCAGTCCCGGCTGCAGCATGGGCTCCTAAAAAGCCAAATGGACGGCGTGGAACGTCGGATGGCAGCGCTCACCGAACAATACGGGCCGAAAGTCACCGGCCAGCCTTCTGCCGCCGCCCAGGCCGCGACCTATCATTTCGCGGCTGGCGGTCGGCGGCTGCGGGCACGCCTCGCCATCCATGCGGCCCTGGCGCTTGGGCTTGATCCCGCTGACGGCGTCGCACTCGCAACCGCGGCCGAACTGCTGCACAACGCATCGCTGATCCACGACGACCTGCAGGATCGCTCCAGCTCGCGGCGAGGCACCGATACCGTTTGGGCAGCCTTCGGCGACGACGTCGCCATCTGCGCCGGCGATCTGCTGCTCTCCGCCGCCTACTCAGCGCTGTCCCAAATATCTGACAGGTCAAAGTTGCCGGCACTGATTGCAAGGGTCCATGAGCGGACCTCAACCGCAATAGGCGGCCAGTGCGCCGATTTGTCGGCCGGCGCGCGCCTTCACGGTGACATCGCCGGGTTTGAGACAATTGCGGTCGCGAAATCCGGGGCGTTGCCTGTGGGCGGCAATCCGTTCGACACCACCAGCAGCTACGGCCTGATCCACTACCTTGAACGGGCTTATGGCGTGCATTTCGCGATGAGCGGCACTCGCGCCATCACCCGCGCGCTCGGCGGGTTGATGCAGCGCCAGGGGATCGACATCCGCCTCGGCGAGACCGTCAGCCGGATCAGCGTGACCGGCGGCGTAGCGACCGGCGTGGTGCTGGCCGACGGGCGCATGATCGCGGCCGACGTGATCGTCTCCAACGCCGACGCGGCCCATCTGTATAGCGCCATGGTGCCCAAACCGGCGCAGGCGCGAACGACGCGGCTCAAGCTCGCGGCGGCGCATTACTCGATGGGCCTATTCGTGCTGAATTTCGGCACCAGGGCGACCTACCCCGACGTCGCGCATCACACCATCTGGCTCGGTCCGCGCTACCGCGAGCTGCTCGCCGACATCTTTGACCGCAAGGTGCTGGCGGAAGACTTCTCGCTATATCTGCACCGGCCGACCGCCACCGACCCGAGCTTCGCACCGCCTGGCTGCGACAGCTTCTACGTGCTGTGCCCGGTGCCGAACCTGCAGGCCGGAATCGACTGGGCCACGGAGGCGCCGCGCCTGCAGGCCAGGATCATCGCCGCCCTCGACGCCACCATCCTGCCAGGGCTCGCCGCCACGATCACCGCCGAGTTCTGCATGACGCCCGAGGATTTCCGCCACGATTACCTGAGCGAGCACGGCGCCGGCTTCTCGATCGCGCCGCTGTTCCGGCAATCGGCCTGGTTCCGCTTCTATAGCTGTAGGCGCTTGCAATCATCGGCGGTCATGCTCGCAAACGGAGCCGATTTCTGCTCGAATTAGCTGACATCGGGTCGAGCGTCGTGCTCACATTATGTGCCACTGTGCCCGCCAACGGACGATCGTGCTCACATTGGCTGCCAATAAGATTTGGCTGGGCAAATGGCGGGTAGCGGTTCTCGATAACCAGCGCTTTTGCAAATCATTGATGCCGCCACGAGCAGCACGCCAGAGCAGATGTCCCTCCGCAAGCCTGCGCCTGAGTGTTTCACACCGACAACATGATATTGACAGCGATGTGTCGGTAACACAACATAATGGAACGCACTCGCCAAGAGTGCCTCATCAAGGGACGGTTGAACCGACTGGGCTCACGCATATGAGGAACTATTCTCACGCTATTTGGCCTCCCATCGAGGCATCATGCTTAATCATCGGGCTATTGTCGTTGACGTCGATAGTGAGACCGGTTTTAGCTCAAAGTAATACAACAACCTCTTTAGCTGGGGTAGCGCAAGTCGAAGAAATCTATTTAGCTCGATCTCTTCGAGAATCACGAATCAAGCCCACCGACTTTTGCGTTCGGGCAGGCGCTGACTTCAATCCATTGTCGGAGGATGTTCACTCGTTCCGATCCGTGGCCATAGACAGTGCCAGTGGCCTTATAACGAACGTGAATGTGCAACAAATCGGTGACATTCGTTCTTGCAATGGCAAGACTGCAGAACCTGGTGTTACGGGTTTCTATGGAGAGGGAAAACTAGCAGGCGTCTCCTTCAAGGGTATTGGAGAGTGCCGACAGTTGTACTCTAATTTTCCTGAGCAAGGCCTGTCTCTATTGAGATGTTATTTAAAATTCTCGGGCCTTCCGGATGAGTACGCTGGCGGTGTCCTGGCGACAAGCACCATGAACTCAAAGAATACCCTGGGGTTAGAGAGTGATCCGCCCGGCTACACGCAGCCTTCGATCGCGACTATTCGGCTCTGGCGGAAGCGGGCCGAAAAGTAGCATATCCCGTAGGACGGACCTACTGGGTCCCGTCAATGACAGTGACGAGCATCTCTGGATCGATAGCCGTTCCGTTAATTAGGGGTCGGTTCGGTGCCTGCGATGCGAAGCACGGTCAAGAAGTATGTCGTCACGCTGAGCGCCGAGGAGCGCGAGCACCTGCAACCGGTGATCCGAAGCGGCAAGCATTCGGCGCGCAAGCTGTTGCGCGCGCATCCTGCTCAAGGCCGACGCTTCTGAGGCCGGAGATGCCTGGACCGACGATCAGATCGCCAATGGCTTCGACACCAGTCTCGCGACGGCCGCACGCGTGCGTCAGCAGCTTGTCGAGGAAGGAATGGAAGGCGTGCTGACGCCCAAGCGCTCGCCGAATTCCGCCCGGACGCGGATCTTCGACGTCGCCAGCGAGGCCAAGTTGATTGCGCTCGCCTGCTCCACACCGCCCGAGGGCCGCGCGCTGGACCCTGCAAATGCTGGAGGATCAAGTCGTCGCGTTGAACATCGTCCCGCGGACCAGCGACAACATCATTGGGCGGACGCTAAAAAACATCTTCAAGCCGCATCTGAACGAGCAATGGGTGATACCGCCGGACGGCAACGCCGCTTTCGTGGCCGCCATGGAGGATGTCATCGAGGTCTATCACCGGCCGCATGACCCCGACCGTCCCGTGGTCTGCGTGGATGAAACATCAAAGCAACTCATCGTCGAGACCCGAATGCCGATCCTGGCCAAGCCGGGTCAGCCCAAGCGGGTCGACTACGAATACAAGCGCAACGGCGTCGAACCCAGAGGTTCGCCGGACACCGTCAACCTATTCATGACGTTCGCGCCGCTGGAAGGCTGGCACGACGTGAAGGTGACCGACCAGCGTGCCGCGGTAGACTATGCCCGGATGCTCAAGGAACTGTCCGACACGCACTTCCCGAAAGCCAGCAAGATCGTGCTCGTGCAGGACAACCTCAGCACCCACAAGCCCGCCGCGCTCTACGAAGCCTTCCCCGCCGTAGTGGCCCGCCGCCTCGTCGAGCACTTCGAATGGCACTACACGCCCAAGCACGGGAGTTGGCTGGACATGGCCGAGAGCGAACTCAGCGTGCTGTCCTGCCAGTGTCTGCGTCGGCGCATTCCCGACAAGGACACGCTGATCAAGGAAGTCAACGCATGGCGGAACGAGCGCAACAATAAAAATGCCAAGGCCAACTGGCAGTTCACCACCGCCGATACCCGCGTCAAGCTGAAGCGGCTCTACCCAACGTTATGAATAACTCAGGAGACCAGAAGGGACCGGCGCCATGTCGCCCAGCGAGACTCCAGCCGCAGCCCTGATGCGAATGGTCAACGGCTATCAAGTGTCGCAAGCCATCCACGCCGCCGCCGTGCTGCGCATCGCCGACTACCTCACGGCGGGGCCGCTGGGCTATGCGGCGTTGGCCGCCGCGACCGGCACGCATCCGGATACGCTCTACCGGTTGCTGCGCGCGTTGGCGGCCGTTGGAGTGTTCCACGAAACGGCGGATCGCCGCTTCGCCCTCACGCCGATGGGCGACTGCCTGCGGTCGGACGCCGCGCAGCCCACTGCCCCCTGGGCGGTCTTCGTCGGCCGGCCCTATGTCCGGCGCGCTTGGGACGACCTGCTATACAGCGTGCAGACCGGCGAGAACGCCTTTCACCATGTGCACGGCATGGACGTCTGGAACTACCGGACGCAGCACTCGGAGGAGGGAAAGCTCTTTGACCTCGCGATGCGGGCGCTCTCGCACGGAGTGGGCGAGGCGCTTGCCGCGGCATACGACTTCGGGCGCTTTCGTCGCATCGTCGATGTCGGCGGCGGCAGCGGGGCGCTGATCGCCCGCATTCTGGCAGCGAACGAGGCCGCACACGGCGTGCTGTTCGATTTGCCGCACGTCGTCGCCGGAGCGGGCAAGGTACTGGAGCCATCCGGCGTCGCGGGACGCTGCGACGTGGTGGCCGGCAGCTTCTTTGAGGGTCTGCCCCAGGGTGGTGACGCCTACATTCTCAAGGCCATCCTGCACGACTGGGACGATAAGCCCGCGACCACAATCCTTCGCGCTTGCCGGGAAGCGATGGCGGCAGATGGCAGGGTGCTGGTCGTCGAGCGTCTGATCGCTCCTGCCAACGAGGGGCCGGATGCCAAGTTCAGCGACCTCAATATGCTGGTGGCGCCGGGCGGGCGGGAGCGGAATCGCGAGGAATTTGCCGCCCTGCTGCACGCCGCGGGATTTCGCCTGACGGGCGTTATCGAAACCGGCACCCGCCTGAGCATCGTCGAGGCCATGCCGGATCAGCTTCCAGACCGCTAGCCGGCGCCGGAGTCTAGGCCGATATCGAGCCCGATATCGAGGATAGGGGCGCTATGCGTCAGCCATCCGATCGCGATCAGGTCCACGCCCGCCTCGGCGATCTGCCGCGCGGTCTCCAGCGTGACCCGGCCCGAGGCCTCGGTGATCGCCCGGCCAGCGACCCGGCGCACCGCCTCCGCGAGCTGCGCGACCGACATGTTGTCGAGCAATACAACATCGATCCCAGCCGTTAGGGCCTCGTCGAGCTGCGCCAGCGTATCGACCTCAAGCTCGATCTTGACCAAATGTCCGGCGCGTCGGCGCGCCAACGCCAGGGCTTGCGTCACTCCGCCCGCTAACGCGACGTGGTTGTCCTTGATCAGCATCGCGTCATCCAGGCCGAACCGGTGGTTCGAGCCGCCGCCGACGCGCACCGCGTATTTCTCGACGGCGCGGAGACCCGGCGTGGTCTTGCGCGTGCAGGTGACGCGCGCCGGCGTATGGGCGATCGCCTGCGCCACCGAGCGGGTCGCGCTGGCGATGCCGCTGAGCCGGCATAGGAAATTCAGCGCCGTACGCTCGCCGGTCAGCAGCGCCGCCGCCGGCCCCTCAACGATGGCGATGACCGACCCCGGGCCGACAGCGGTGCCATCCGGACATGCGACGGTAAAACGCATCCCGGGCGCCAGCAGCTGGAAGGCGAGCCGAGCGAGCCCCAGCCCAGCCACGACGCCGGATTGGCGCGCAACCAGGCGGCCCTCGGCGATCAGCCCCGGCGGCACGATCGCGTCGGTGGTCAGGTCGCCAGCGCGGCCAAGATCTTCCAGCAACGCCGCGCGCACGAGCGGCTCCAGCATCAGGTCCGGCAGCGGATGGATGGGTGGCGTGGCGTATTCGCGCATGTCAGGCGACCCTTTCCAGTTCGCGGCGCCGAACGGAGTGCCGTTCGCCCTGAGCCGCGTCGCGTGCGGGGTAATCGGTACGGAAATGGCTGCCACGGCTCTCGGTGCGGCGCTGCGCCGCGGTGACGATCTCCCAGGCGACCAGGGCCGGGTCGGACGCCGCGCCGCCCTGCTGCATCAGCGCATGCAAGCGGTCGGCACCGATTGCCAGCGTGCGCCCCTCGCGGAGCACACCCGCCGCGGCCGACAGGATGGGCCGGACCGGGTCCGCATCCGGTGCAACGAGCGGCTGCGGCACTGAAAGGTGACGCGTCGCCTTCGTGGTGAAGGCGGCCGCGACATGTCCGGCAATATCCTGGGCCACCCAGCCGGCCATGGCGGCAGCCTCCAGTAGCGAGTTGCTGGCAAGGCGGTTCGCCCCGTGCAGCCCGGTGCAGGCGACCTCACCCGCCGCCCACAGCCCCTCCACGCTGCTGCGCCCCGCGGCATCGGTGGCGACGCCGCCCATGTGGAAATGCGCGGCCGGACGGATCGGCACCGGCGCAGTGGCTGGGTCGATCCCAGCATTGCGGCAGACGGCGGTGATCGCCGGGAACCGCTCGGCAAAGCGCTGACCTAACGAGGCGCCAGCATCGATGAACACGCGATGCCCGAGCTGGATGTGCCGCCACACCGTGCGGGCCACGATGTCGCGCGGCTCCAGCTCCGCACGCCCGAGCCCGGCCATGAAGCGCGTGCCGGTCTCGTCGATCAGCGTCGCGCCCTCGCCGCGCACCGCCTCGCTCACCAGCGGCATCGGGTCGGCGCCGATGTCGAGCGCGGTCGGGTGGAACTGCACGAACTCCATGTCCATGAGCTCGGCCCCGACGCGTGCGGCCATGGCGAGGCCCAGCCCGATCGCGCCGCGCGGGTTGGTGCTATGGGCAAACAGGCCGCCGATGCCGCCCGTTGCCAGCACCACCCGGCCGCTGCGCAATGCGATGGCGTGGCCGTCCCGGATTACGACGACGCCGCGCACGGCGTTGTTTTCAACGATCAGCCGCCGGGCCGGCACACCCTCGACGACCAGCACCGATGCGCTGCCCCGAACCGCGGCGATGAGCGCCCGCATGATCGCTGCACCGGTTGCGTCGGCGGCATGAACGATGCGCCGCCGGCTATGCGCGGCCTCAAGGCCGAGCCGGAGCGCCCCTGACCCGTCCCGGTCGAAGGCGACGCCGAGTGCCAAGAGCTGAGCGACGACGTCCGGGCCCTCGCCCACCACGCAGGCCGCCACGCCGGGATCGCACAGGCCGTCGCCCGCAGCGAGCGTGTCCTGCAGATGCAGGGCCGTGCTGTCATCCGGCCCGACCGCGGCGGCGAGGCCGCCTTGCGACCAGCCGCTCGCGGCGCCATCCCCAAGCGGCGCCCCAGCGAGCACCAGCACAGGCATGGGCGCCAGGCGCAGCGCCGTCAGCAACCCCGCCAGACCGGCGCCAATGATGACCGGCCGCCCATCGCTGGGCAGGTCGCGCACCGAGCCGATCATAGCGCCAGCATCCGCTCGACCGCCGCCCGGGCTCGGACGGCGACGGCCGGATCGATCGTCACCTCGTGCCGCATGTCCTCCAAAGAACGTCGGATATTGCCGAGCGTGATGCGCTTCATGTGCGGGCACAGGTTGCACGGCCGGATGAACTCGAGGCCAGGATACTGCACGGCGATGTTGTCGCTCATGGAGCACTCCGTCAGCAGCACGACGCGGGCGGGACGATGCGTGCCGACATAGCCGGCCAGCGCCGCCGTTGACCCGGCGAAGTCGGCGGCCGCGACCACATCCGGCGGGCACTCCGGATGCGCGAGCACGACCAGGCCCGGATGCTCCGCCCGCAGCTCCTCGACCTCGGCGGCGGTAAACCGCTCGTGGACCTCGCAGCGGCCCTTCCAGGCAATGATCTCGACCTGGGTCTGCGCCGCGGTGTTCTGCGCCAGGTATTCGTCCGGCAGCATGATGACGCGCGGCACATTCAGCGCCTCGACGATGTGCAGCGCGTTGCCGGAGGTGCAGCAGACGTCGCTCTCGGCCTTCACCGCGGCGGAGGTGTTGACATAGGTCACGACGGGAACGTCGGGATAGCGCTGGCGCAGCAGGCGCACGTCGGCGGCGGTGATCGACCCCGCCAGTGAGCAGCCGGCGCGCAAATCGGGGATCAGCACGCGCTTGGCGGGATTGAGCAGCTTCGCGGTCTCCGCCATGAAGTGGACGCCGGCCATGACGATCACTTCGGCCTCGACCCGCGCCGTCTCCCGCGCGAGGGCCAGGCTGTCGCCGACGATGTCCGCGACACAATGGAAAATCTCTGGTGTCTGGTAGTTATGCGCCAGGATCACCGCGTTGCGCTCCCGCTTCAGGCGCAGGATGGCGTCGATTTCCTCGGCAAAGGACGGCCACTCGATGGGCGGCACCACCCGGCGGACCCGGTCATAAAGCGGCGCCATCCGGTCCAGCATGTCAGCGTCAAGCATCGCATCACCTCGAAATGCTCGTAATGAGCACTCCAATAATGCTGGGATTGAGTATAAGGGATGTCAAGCCGTAGCCCGCTGAAACCTTGCCTCAGCGCGAGCGCGAAAGCGGCAGCTTGGTGCCGGAGATGGCCCGCTCCTGCAGCACCGCCCGCTTGAAGCGATACAGCTTGGCCGGCCGGCCGCCGGTATCCGTCGCGACCGCGCCGGTCTGTTCCACCAGGCCCTGCTGTTCGACCAGGCGGCGGAAGTTCTGCTTGTGCAGCAGCCGCCCGGCCACCGCCTCGAACACGCGCTGCAATTGCAGCAGGGTGAAGTCGTCCGGCACCAACTCGAAGACCACGGGCCGGTACTTGATCTTGGCGCGAAGCCGGGCGATGGCGGTGGCCAGGATGCGGCGGTGGTCGTGCAGCATGGCGGCGCCTGTCAGCGGCCCGTCTGCGGCTCGTCCCGCTTCGGGCACCAGGCCGGCCTCGAACAGCAGTTCGTAGCGCTGCAGCACCAGCTCTTCGTTCCACGCCCCGGCGTCGCCCGGTGCCCGCGCTGTCCCGAACGTCAGCGCCACCCGCTGCCGCCGGGAGTCCCGCTCGGTCTTATCCCCGGCGTCCTCGGCCCAATCGCGCAGCAGCCCAGTGAGCGCCATGCGCGTGGCGTCCGGCCCGGTGCGCTGGTCCTCCCAGGGGAAATAACGATACCAGCCCTGCCAGCTCGCCGCATACCCCGACACCCGTGCCTCGCGCGTCAGGCCCAAATAGCTGATGCCGATGACCGGCCCGGCGCATGGCTCGCCCGCCGCTCCGGTGCGGTCCCGGTCGGCGAAGGTATAGAGCTGCTCGACATAGCCCAGCGGATGCCCGGTCTGCTGCTCCACCCAGGCGCGCAGGCTGGCCTGCAGGGAACGGTCGGTCGCAGCGAACGGCCCGGAAGGCAGGACTGCCGCCTGCTGCAGCGTCAGCACCCGCGGTTCGCCGTCGGTGACGGCGACCAGCACGGCGATCAGCTCGGCCGTCAGCGCCGCGACGGGATGCGGCGCTTCGAGGTTTTCCAGCATGGCCTGTGTGACGGGACCCTGTCTCATGACTGCGATATGCCACAACCGGCCGGTGTGGCACATGCGCGACAGTGCATCAGGCGGTATTAGTTGCGTATTGCTTTAGAATGCGACAAACCGGCTGCATATCGCGTTGCCGTCAGCCGCAAGGATTCGCGGTCCCAAGCCATAACGCCGTTATCCGGAGTGAACCGATGACCAAAACCCCAGAGAAGAAAGCCGAGACGAAGACGCCGAAGGGCACCGCGGTCGAGAAGCCGAAGGCGGGCCACAAGCCGAACGCCCTGCAGCAGCCGCTGCAGCCGTCCGAGGACCTGGCGGCGGTGGTAGGCAAGGGCACGATGGCGCGGGGCGAGGTGGTCAGCAAGGTGTGGGAGTATATCAAGGCCCACAAGCTGCAGAACCCGGATGACGGGCGCGAGATCATTGCCGACGACAAGCTGCGCCGCGTGTTCGGCAAGGACAAGGTCACGATGTTCGAGATGAACAAGTTCCTGGCCCAGCACTTGAAGTAAGGGCCTGAGACGGGCCGCCATGGCCCGCCTTATGCTTTATCTGTAAGCAAGGCCTGGACTGACAGCGCCTCGCAAAGCCAAACCTGACTTGATACCCGCTAAGCCATCCGCCCATGGCAATGCTTGTACTTCTTGCCCGACCCGCACGGGCACAGGGCATTACGCGGCGTATCGCGCCAGGTCGCGGGGTCGGCCGGGTCAATGGCCGTCACGGCCTGTGTTCCCAGTGCCATGCGCGGGCGCTCCGCCTCAAGGACGTCGCCACCGGCATAGGGCGCGCTGGCGGCGGGGTCGGAATACTGCAGGGACTGCTGCGGGGTCGGCTGGAACACCGGCTCCAGCGGCGCCTCCGGCCCGAGTTCGACGCGCGCCAGCATGGTCGTCACGCGTTCCTTCAGCTCGTCCAGCATGGCGTTGAACAGGCCGAACGCTTCGCTTTTATACTCATTCAGCGGGTCCCGCTGACCATAGGCGCGCAGCCCGATGCCCTGGCGCAGATGGTCCAGCGCCAGCAGGTGCTCCTTCCACACGGCATCAAGCATCTGCAGCAGCAGGCTTTTCTCGACGTAGCGCATCAAATCCGGGCCGAGGTTCGCGACCTTCGCAGCCATCTGCGCCGCCGACGCCGCCTCGATCCGCTCGCGGATGCCGGTCTCGTCAATGCCTTCCTCGCGCCCCCATTCGACGACCGGCAGATCAAGGTTCAGCAGCCGGCGCAGGTCATCGGCCAGCGCCTCGGTCTCCCACTGCTCGGCATAGGCTTTCTCGGGGATGCGCTGGGCAACGAGGTTCGCCACCACCTCGGCCCGCATCTCCTGCACCGTCTCCGACACGTCGTCGGCGCGCATGAACTCACGGCGCTGCGCATAGACCTCACGCCGCTGGTTGTTCATCACGTCGTCGTATTTGAGCACGTTCTTGCGGGTGTCGAAGTTGCGCGCCTCCACTTTTTTCTGCGCCTTTTCCAGCGCCTTGTTGATCCAGGGGTGCACGATCGCCTCGCCGTCCTTCAGGCCGAGCTTCTGCAGCATGCCGCCCATCCGGTCCGACCCGAAAATACGCATCAGGTCGTCCTCGAGGCTTAGGAAGAACCGGCTGGCGCCAGGATCACCCTGCCGGCCGGAGCGTCCGCGCAGCTGGTTGTCGATGCGCCGGCTCTCATGTCGCTCGGTGCCGATCACCAGCAGGCCGCCTGAAGCTTTTACCGCGTCGTGATAGGCCGCAACCTCCTGCCGGATCTTCTCCTCCAGCGTCGCGCGGGCCTCAGGATCGGCGTCGCCCACCTCCAATTTCAGGCGCATCTCGGCGTTGCCGCCCAGCTTGATGTCGGTGCCGCGCCCGGCCATGTTGGTGGCGATCGTGATGGCGCCGGGTGCGCCGGCCTGGGCGACGATGCTGGCCTCCTGCTCATGGAAGCGCGCGTTCAGCACGGCGTGCGGCACCTTTTTCTGCGTCAGCAACTCGCTGATCACCTCGCTTTTCTCGATGCTCGTCGTGCCCACCAGCACTGGCTGCCCGCGGGTCCGCGCCTCTTCGATCAGCACCGCGACCGCCTCGTACTTCTCGGCCGCCGACCGATACACCTCGTCGTCGGCGTCCTTACGCGTCACCGGCACGTTGGTCGGGATCTCGATGACCTCAAGCTTGTAGATCTCGGCGAACTCATCCGCCTCGGTCATCGCCGTGCCGGTCATGCCGGCAAGCTTGGGATACAGCCGAAAGTAGTTCTGGAAGGTGATGCTGGCGAGCGTCTGGTTCTCCGGCTGAACCGTCACGCCCTCCTTGGCCTCCAGCGCCTGATGCAGGCCCTCCGAATACCGCCGGCCCTCCATCATGCGCCCGGTGAACTCGTCGATCAGCACCACCTTGTCGTCCCGCACGATGTAGTCCACGTCGCGCTGGAACAGCGTGTTGGCGCGCAGGCTCTGCTGCACGTGATGGATCACCGATACGTTGAAAATGTCGTACAGGTTGCCTTCGGTGATGATCCCGGCGTCGCGCAGCATCTGCTCCACGCGCTCCGACCCCTCCTCGGTCATGGTGACGGTCTTGAACTTCTCGTCCTTCTCGAAGGTCGAGACGTCCTTCACCAGTTCCCGCACGACGAGGTTCACGGTCCGGTAGAGGTCGCTGCTGTCCTCGGCAGGGCCGGAGATAATCAGCGGCGTGCGCGCCTCGTCCACGAGGATGCTGTCAACCTCATCGACGATGCCGAAGCTGAAGTCGCGCTGCACCATTTCGTCCAGCCGATACTTCATGTTGTCGCGCAGGTAGTCGAAGCCGAACTCGTTGTTGGTGCCGTAGGTGATGTCGGCGGCGTAGGCGGCCCGCCGCTCATTGTCGTCCAGCCCATGCACGATGACGCCGGTGGTGAGGCCCAGGAAGCCATACACCCGGCCCATCCACTCGCTGTCGCGTGCCGCCAGGTAGTCGTTCACCGTCACGACGTGCACGCCCTTGCCGGC
Organism: uncultured Alphaproteobacteria bacterium; assembly: GCA_963850595.1. Classification (GTDB taxonomy): domain Bacteria; phylum Pseudomonadota; class Alphaproteobacteria; order Acetobacterales; family Acetobacteraceae; genus CAHJXG01. Next base: position 2,528,269 of record CAWKLS010000002.1, read on the forward strand.
CAGCGCGTTCAGATAGACCGGTAGGGTGGCAACCAGGGTCTTGCCCTCGCCGGTCTTCATCTCGGCGATCTTGCCGTCGTGCAAGACCATGCCGCCGATCAGCTGCACGTCGAAATGCCGTTGGCCCAGCACGCGCTTTGCCGCCTCACGCACCACCGCGTAGGCCTCGGGCAGCAGTTCGTCGAGCGTGGCGCCGCCCGCGATCCGCTCGCGGAATTCGGCCGTTTTGCCCTGCAGCGCCGTGTTGGACAGCGCGGCCATCGCCGGCTCGTGCGCGTTGATCTGCGGCACCCGGCGCTGGTATGCCTTGAGCGAACGGTCGTTGGCGGAACCGAAGACGGCTCGGGCAATGCTGGAGAACATGGTAGCCTCTCGGGTGGCGCGGCCGGGATCGATGGCCGGGCACGATTAATTTCTAGGCAAGGCTCAGATGGATGTTTCTTAGGCCCCGCTCAGATAGGACCCGCGCGCGCTAGGGTCAACGATCGTTGCCCGATAGCCACACTGCGGTCACAACTGTGGGCACATTGGGCGCGCCTTGTCGCACTCCGGCGGTTCGGGCATTGTCCACCCATCTGAACGCCCTTGCTGAGGTTTCCCATGCGCCGTCTGAGCTTGTTTGCCACCACCGCCACCCTCCTGTTGAGCACTGCCGGCCTCGCCGTCGCACAGCTCCCAACCCCACCAAAAGCGCCCGCTCCGCCCGCCGCCGCGCGCACGGCGCCAGCACCCGCGCCGGCCCAAGCGCCCGGCCAGGCCGCGGCGGTGGCGGACCCCGTTGTCGCCCGCGTCGGCACCGACGAGATCCATGCCTCCGAGCTGTCTGACGCCGCCAAGGCGCTGCCGGAGGAGCTGCGCAGCATGCCGCCGACGGCGCTGTATCCGATGCTGCTGGACCAGTTGGTCGATCGCCACGTAGTCGTGATCGCCGCGAGGAAAGAGGGGCTAGACCGTGATCCCGCCGTACAGCGCATGGTCGCCCGGGCGACTGATAGCGCGCTGCAAAACGCTTTGCTGACCCGGGAGATCGCGCCGACGCTGACGGAAGAGGCGATCAAGGCCCGCTATGAGCGCGATATCGCCGGCAAGCCCGGCGAGACCGAGGTTCACGCGCGCCACATCCTGGTCGCCGACGAGGAGACCGCGAAGAAGGTCATCGCCGAGCTGAACGGCGGCGCCGACTTCGCCGAGCTCGCGAAGAAATACAGCACCGACCCCGGCGCGCAGAGCGGCGGCGACCTCGGCTTCTTCAAGAAGGGCGACATGCTGCCGGAGTTCTCCGACGTCGCCTTCGCATTGAAGCCCGGCGAGACGACCCAGACCCCGGTCAAGACCCGCTTCGGCTGGCACGTCATCCAGGTGCAGGAGGTCCGCACGGCGCCGCCGCCAAGCCTCGATCAAGTGCGTGACGAGGTGCGGCAGTCGCTGATCCAGGAGGGCGTGACCCGCGTGCTGACCGCCGCCAAGACCGGCCTGCCGATTGAGAAGTTCAACGTGGACGGCTCGCCGGCGCTGCCCGGCGCCACCCCGATGCCGATGCCCGCGCCCTCGAAATAGATGGACCTCCCCATCAGTCCGCTCGCGGTGCCGATGCCGGAGCTGCCGCCGCTCGCCGGCGTGCGGCTCGGCTCGGCCGAGGCCGGCATCCGCTACGCCGGCCGCACCGACCTCGTGATGGCAACACTGCCGGAGGGCACGACGGTCGCCGGGGTGTTCACCCGCAATCGCTGCCCCGGTGCCCCGGTCGATTGGTGCCGGGCCGCGCTGGCGCATGGCAGGGCGCGGGCGCTGGTGGTGAACGCCGGCAACGCCAACGTCTTCACCGGGCGCGCCGGGATCGAGGCGGTGGACGCGACCGCAGAGGCGGCGGCGGACCTGCTCGGCTGCCGGGCGCATGAGGTGTTCGTCGCCAGCACCGGGGTGATCGGCGAGGTGCTGCCCTATGCCAAGCTGATCGCCGCCCTCCCCGCCCTGCACGCCTCGCTGACGGAAAACGGCTGGGATGCCGCCGCGCGCGGCATCATGACGACCGACACCTTCCCCAAAGCCGTCACCCGCACGGCGTTGATCGACGGCAACCCGGTCCGCATCACCGGTTTCGCCAAGGGCAGCGGCATGGTCGCGCCCGACATGGCGACGATGCTGGCCTTCGTCTTCACCGACGCCAAAATCCCGGCGGCGCTGCTGCAGGACATGCTGTCCCGCGGGGTGAAGCGCAGCTTCAACTGCACGACGGTCGATAGCGACACCTCGACCAGCGACACCGTGCTGCTGTTCGCCACCGGGCAGGCGACGCACACCCATGTCGGCAAGCACGATACGAAACTGGTGCGCGGCTTCCGCGACCAGCTCGACGCCGTGCTGCTCGACTTGGCCCTGCAGGTGGTGCGCGACGGCGAGGGCGCGCAGAAGCTGGTGCGCATCGACGTGACCGGCGCCGTTACCGGCAAGTCTGCCCGCCGCGTCGCGCTCGCCATCGCCAACTCGCCGCTGGTGAAGACCGCGATCGCCGGGGAGGACGCGAACTGGGGCCGCATCGTCATGGCGGTGGGCAAATCGGGCGAGCCCGCCGACCGCGACAAGCTGTCGGTCGGCGTCGGCGGCACCTGGATGGCCCGCGACGGCGGCGTGGTGCCGGGCTATGACGAGGCGCCTGTGGTCGCGCACATGAAGGGGCAGGAGATCGGCATCACCGTCGATCTCGGCCTCGGCAAGGGCACCGGTACCGCCTGGACCTGCGATCTCACGCACGGCTACATCGACATCAATGGCAGCTACCGGAGCTAGACCCGTGATCGGACGCGGTTGATGGCCCTGGCCCTGATGCCCAATGAGCCGCCGTTCGTGCCGCTCGCCACCGAGCGCCTGATGCTGCGGCCGTTGCGCGCCAGTGACGCCGAGGAGCTGCACCGCCTGGTGAACGACTGGGCGGTCGTGCGCATGCTGTCCCGCCTGCCATTCCCCTACCCGCGGCAACTGACCGACGAGTGGATCAACTCGACTGGACGGCAGATCGCCGATGGCACCGGATACCATCTGGCGATCACCGGGCAGGAGGCCGGGCAGGAGATGATCGTGGGCTGCATCGGCCTGCGCCTCGACGTGAAGCCGCGGACGGGCAATCTGGGCTACTGGGTCGGGCGGCGCTTCTGGGGCCACGGCGTCGCTACCGAGGCCGCCACCCGGCTGTCGCGCTGGGCGCTCGCCAACCTCGACCTTGACCGGCTGGAGGCGCATGCAGCCGAGGATAATGCCGCCTCCGCCGCCGTGCTGCGCCGCATCGGCTTTCGCATGACCGGCACCGGGCGCGAGCGCTTCCTGGCGCGCGGCGGCGAGCATCCGGTGCTGCGGTTCCAGGCGACGCGCGATGATTTTTCCCCTCGGGCGCCGCTGCGCGATCAGTTGTCGCCCACGGCGCCGCAGCGTGTGGCGACGCCAGAGCCGCCGCCGAAACAGCCGGCGCCGGCAGGTCAGCCGATCGTGCTCGTCGCCGCCTGCGCGCTGATCGACACCGACGGCCGCATCCTGCTGGCCCGGCGCCCCGAGGGCCGTGCCATGGCTGGCCTGTGGGAGTTCCCCGGCGGCAAGCTCGATCCCGGCGAGACGCCTGAGGCCGCGCTGATCCGCGAACTGCGTGAGGAGCTCGGCATCGAGGTGACGGAGGCCTGCCTCGCCCCCTTCGCCTTCGCCAGCCACGCCTACGACGATTTTCACTTGCTCATGCCGCTGTTCCTCTGCCGCCGCTGGGCCGGGCAGCCCATGGGGCGCGAGGGCCAGGTGCTCGCCTGGGTGCGCCCGGCGAAACTCGCAGAATACCCGATGCCGCCGGCCGACAAGCCGCTGATCCCCCTGCTCCGCGATTTCTTGTAGGACGCCATGACCAACCCCACCGCCTGCCTGCTGGTCATCGGCAATGAGGTCCTGTCGGGCCGCACCCAGGACCTGAACATCAAGTTCATCGCGACCGGGTTGGGCGAGATCGGCATCCCGCTGCGCGAGGTGCGCGTCATCCCCGACGTGCGCGACACGATCATCGGCGTCGTCAACGAGTGCCGCGCCCGGTTCGACCACGTTTTCACCACCGGCGGCATCGGCCCCACCCATGACGACATCACCAGCGAGTGCGTCGCCGCGGCGTTCGGCGTGCCGTGGGAGCGGCATCCCGAGGCCTGGGCCCGCATGGAGCGGCACTACGAGCCCGGCCAGTTCAACGCGGCCCGCCAGCGCATGGCGACGATGCCGCGCGGCGCGACGCTGATCGACAACGCGGTCTCGATCGCGCCGGGCTTCACCATCGGCAACGTGCACGTTATGGCGGGCGTGCCGCGCATCATGCAGTCGATGTTCGCGGCGCTGGCGCCGACGCTGCAGGGCGGCACCCCGGTGCAGTCCCGCGCGGTGCATGCGGCCGGACTGCTGGAGGGCGCGATCGCCGAGGGGCTGGGCGCGATCCAGGACCGCTATCCCACCCTCGATTTGGGCAGCTATCCGTATTACCGGCTGAACACCAACGGCGTCGCGCTGGTCGCCAAGGGGACTGACACGGCGGCGCTGGACGCCTGCATCGCTGAGGTCACGGCACTGGTCGAAGCCCAAGGCAAGACGCCGGTGCCGGGCGAACCTGCGGCTTAGGCATATCGGTTAAGAAAATAAATGGTGCGGGCGGTCGGAATCGAACCGACACTCCTTGCGGAACCGGATTTTGAGTCCGGCGCGTCTACCAGTTCCACCACGCCCGCAGCCCGCTATCCATGCCAGAGCCGGGCGAGCGCCACAAGCCGGACGTGGCGCCAGACTTGGCAACAGACTGCGAAAAGCCGTTTGCATCCCGGCGGCAGCGGCGTTATAGGGGCCTCCCGCCCGATCCCGGATAGCTCAGCTGGTAGAGCAAGCGACTGTTAATCGCTCGGTCGTTGGTTCGAAGTCCAACTCCGGGAGCCAGGGCGGGGTCCAGCAGCCACCAAAAAGCTGATCGGGTGTGCGGCCTGACCACCAAGCTGACGGCCGCTTGTGCTTCAGCTCTGGCGCTTTCAGCGAAAAGCCGGAGCCGCGGCCCGGCGCCACGTCGGTGACCAGGCCGCTGCCCTCGGGCAGCTCGGGACACGCCAATCAGGGCGGCAGCGGGACCGCATAAAGATGGAATGGCAGCTTCGGCTGTTGCTTCTTCATGTCGGGATTGAGCAGATGATCGAGCTGTCCTTCTGCGACCCATGCAATGCTTCCGACCTGCGTCACCGAAACCGGTCCGCCAAACCCGTCCTGGATCGTCGCGACCTCCGCCGTTTGCCCATTGATGGTCACCAGGTCGAGGCTTCCCGCGCCCTCGATCATCAAAAACCGATTGGCGCCATAGCTGCGCAGGCTATCCGGCAGCGTGATCTTGCGCGAGGTTTGCAGCGTGGTCACCTCGCCTGCCTTGCCACCTGTGACGGCAACCTTGAACAAGCCGCCCGGCGTGAACGTATCGACATAGACCGCGCCGTCGCTGCCGAATGCAATCCCGTCGAGACCGGCGCCACCTTTGGGCGGTGCGAACCGCGGATCGCTGGCCCACACCTCGAACTCGCTTCCACCCGGCTTCAAACGGAGGATGTGCGGGTTGAACGAGTCGGTCACGTACGCGGAGCCGTCCGGGCCGAGCGCGATGTCGTTGCAGAGCGTTGAAGCGCCAGGCAGCGGCGTGCTGCCTTTCGCCTCCCCGGTCGTGAGATCAAACGTCTTGAGCGCGCTGCCCTTGGCGCTGCCGGGACCCGGGACGCCAAAGCCAGACGTGTCGTTCGAGCAAACCAAAAGCGTGTTGGTCGTCTCGTCGGCGAGCACGCCGAAGGTCGAGCGGCTGTCGTTCGCCCCCGGCTTGATCCAAGGCGCGGCCTTGTTGGCGCCCGGCGTCACCCTGAGCACGCCGCCCTCGGCAAAGCTGCCGACGAACAGCGTGCCGTCCTGCTTCGAGGTCAGGCTTTCAGGAAACGCGTGATCGCCCGGAAGCTCCACCTGGGGCGGAGCCGCAACAGCCGCGCCGTGCGTTGCTATCAGCGCTAACATCGCGCAGGCGGCCACGGACGTCGCTGAGTGGCCCAATGCATTCCAGTTCAGGTCAAAGCTTGAGCTGTTTCTCTCCATGATGGTGTTCCCCCTTTTTAACGTTTCTTGTTCGTAGTGAGCAATCCGGTCAGCCCGTCTTGATCCAGACCGCCTTGACGTTCAGGTACTCCTCGACATGCTGCTTGCCGCTCTCGCGTCCGTAGCCGCTCATCTTATAGCCGCCGAACGGCACCGCCGGGTCCATCGCCTGGTAGCAGTTCACCCAGACCGAGCCGGCCCGCAGGCTGCGTGCCAGTTTATGCGCCTTGCTCACGTCCTGCGTCCACACCCCGCTGCCGAGGCCGAAGCTCGTCCGGTTGGCGCGTAGGATCACCTCGTCGATGTCAGTGAACGGAATGGCCGAGATCACCGGGCCAAAAATTTCTTCCTGTGCAATCCGCATCTCGTCGCGCACGTCGGTGAACACCGTCGGCGGCACGAAATAGCCACGCGCCATGTCGCCCTCCATCAGCCGCTCGCCCCCCGACAGCGGACGCGCGCCCTCCTGCCGCCCGATCGCCAGATAGCCGGTGACGCGCTCAAGCTGCTCGGGCGACACCAGCGGGCCGACCTGGGTTGCGGGATCGCTGCTGTTGCCCACCCGCAGCGTCTTGCTGTATTCGGCCACGCGGGCGGTGAACTCCTCATAGATTGTCTGCTCGACGAACAGCCGCGTGCCGGCGCTGCAGATCTGGCCGGAGTTGGCGAACACCGCCATGCCCGCGCCTGTGACCGCGGCGTCGAGGTCGGCATCCGCGAACACCACGTCGGGCGACTTGCCGCCGAGCTCAAGCGACACCCGCTTCAGGTTGCCGGCCGAGGCCTGGATGATCTTCTGCCCCGTCAGATGCGACCCGGTGAATGCCACCTTGTCCACGTCCGGATGGCCCGCCAGCGCCGCGCCGGCCGTCTCGCCATATCCGGTGACGACGTTCACGACGCCGGGCGGCACGCCGGCCTCCTGGCACAGTTCGGCCAGCCGCAGCGAGGTAAGCGGCGCTTCCTCCGCCGGCTTCAGCACGACCGTGCAGCCGGTGGCGAGCGCCGGGCCGATCTTCCAGATCGTCGCGGTGAGCGGCCCGTTCCACGGGATGATCGCGCCCACGACGCCGACCGGCTCCTTCAGCGTGAACGACACATAGTCGCCCGGCAGCGAGTTCTCGATCGTCTCGCCGTGGATCGCGGTCGCCTGGCCCGCGTAGTAGCGCAGCATGCCGAGGGCGCGCAGCCGGTTGGCACGCGTGCGGCTGATCGGTGCGCCCATGTCGAGCGTGTCGAGCAGCGCCAGTTCGTCGAAGTTCTGCTCGACGAGGTCGGCGAGCTTGAGCAGCAGGTTCTGCCGGTCGAACGGCTTCCACTTGCGCCAGGGTCCTTCGAACGCGCGCCGTGCGGCCTCGACCGCGCGGTCGATGTCCTCACTGTCGCCCTCGGCGACGGCGGCGAGCACCTCGCCAGTTGAAGGGTTGATGCTGTCGAACGTCTTGCCCGACGCGGCCTCGACCCAGCGGCCGTCGATGAACAGCCGCTTCGGTTTGCCGTTGAGGAACGGATGCGGCGTGGTGCTCAGCGGGGCGGTGACGTTCATGGCGAGGCTCCATTGCGGTGTTCGGACGGATACGGGAGGTGGCCGCTGGGTTCGGCCAACGCCGCCAGGAACGAGGCCAAGCCGGCGCTGCGCAGCGGCAGCCAGGGCTTGCCGAGTTGGCGGCACAGGCGCTTTACCGTCAGCGCGGCGTCGTGGCTCACGCAGTCGACGGGAAAGGCGACGCGGTCGGCCTGGCCGATCAACCCCGGCAGCAGCGAGGGATGGTCGTGACGGCCGCCATCATGGCAGAGCAGGGCGCCGCCAGCGGCCTCCAGCGACGCCCGCATCTGCTCGGTGCAGCCGGGCCGGCCGCCGACATACAGGATACGCTGGGCCGGGAGGCTGGGGGGCGCAGTCGCGGGATCAGCAGCGCGCTGGTGCTGTTCGAGAGCCGTCAGCTCCCGCTGCACCGTCGCGTGCCGTGCCTCTGCAGCCAGGGCGCGCCGCTCCCAAAGCTGCGCGGCTTCGGCGGCCTCCGCGGCCCGTTGCTCCAGGCACTCGCGGCGTCCCGTCTCACGCAGCAAGCGGGTTTGCAGGTCGGCCACCAGATGACGATAGCCCGCCAGGGCATCGTCATCGTGGTCAGTCTCGGCCGTTGCCTTGACGTTATGCGCTGCCAGCGCGCTGAGACGGCGGATCGTAGAATCCCGGGACGTGATGGCGTCCTGCAGGCGGGCCTGCTGGCGCTTCACCTTGGCGACAAGCGCAGAGTTCTCCTCCTCCAGCGCCGTCAGTCGCCGGATGTCGGCCCGGTTGGCCGCGCCGACGAGATGCGACAGCATGTGGATGTCGCCGAAAGCCTGTCGCAGGCCCGCGTGCCCAACGTCGGGGTGGGTGAGCACCGCCCAATAGGCGCCGGGGATGTCGCCCGCGCGGCGTGCCTCGGCCCAGGCCTGCAGCACCGCTGCCTCACCCTGCAGCCGGGCGAAGCGCTTGATCACCGTCTCATGCCGCTGATCGAGCGCCTTCTGCAGCAGCTTGGCCGCCCGGCTGTGCTGCCCGCACAGGCCAACCGCCTGCGCATGCAGGTCATGGTCGCTGCAGCACGCAACGTCGGTCTGTGCTGCCTTGCCCATCGCCCGGCGCAGCTCGCCCGTCGTCAGGCAGGTGCCGATAATCGAGCAATGTACCGAGCCATTCAGCTCCCACAGCTTGGACCGTTGGCGCCGTGGCAGCGATGCCGAGCCGGACCAAGCGGAAATCGGTGCCTCCGTTGGGAGCCGGCCGGCCGCAAGAGATGCCGCAGCGCCTGCCGTGACGCTCATCGAGGTGGCAGCGCCAGGTTGCGTCGGACGCGCCTGGGCCGGCGAGGCGAGGATGCCCATGAGCTGCTTCCCTGCGTTATATCTTGATAAACATAGCGATGGGAACATAACGCCGGTCACTCGCCAGAGTCCAGCCAGGGTTCAGGACGCGGCGGTCAATCCTTTTGGAGATGCAGTCGGCAATGCCGATCGGGGACTGCGGCGGCGCGCCATCCATGCTAAGCTGCCGCCATGACGCGGCTCACCTTACGCATCGACTTCGACGAAAGCCGGGCGCTCGGGCCGGGCAAGGTCCGGCTGCTCGAACTGGTGGGCGAAACCGGCTCCATCTCGGCCGCCGGCCGCGCGATGAGCATGAGCTATCGCCGGGCCTGGATGCTGGTCGATGCGCTCAACCAGACTTTCCGCATGCCGGTCGTCGAGACGCGCGGCGGCGGTGTCGGCGGCGGCGGCGCACGCCTGACGGCGTTCGGCACCGACCTGGTGGCGGACTACCGCGCCATGGAGCGCGACGCCCAGGACACCCTGGCCCGGCGTCTCGCCAAACTCGAACAGGCCCTGGCACCCGGCCCGGCCTGATGATCAGCATCGCTTTGGCTCGCCGCCGCATCGCTCCGGCAGTGACCAAGGCATCCGGCGTCGTGATCGCCTCCTTGACCAAATAATCAGGTCCCGCTGCCCGCCGCCCTCGCAAGTGCGGTCGCGGGTTGCACAATATGCAAGCAGCTTTCGGCCGCGGCCAACTCTGACGCGGCCCCTACGGCTGGCATGTCGCTTGCGAAGCCAAGTCGGCGCATCAGCCCAGGAGAGCAGCTAACATGCAGTCCCAGATCTTGGCGGCAGCGACGCTCATGGTTGGCTTGGCGGCTTTTCCTACATTAGCGCAGGCCGCTCCGGCCTGTGAGCCGGCGAGGCTGGCGCAGAAGTATCCGAGCCTGGCTGGCCGGACGATCAAGGTCGGCGCCGATCCGCAGACGCCGCCCTACGCCATGCGGGACGGGACCGACTTCAACAAGGTCATCGGCTCAGACGTCGATCTCGCCAATGCGGTGCTGGACTGCGCAGGGATCAAGCATGAGATGTTCCTGGGCGGCTGGTCCGGCCTGATGCCTGCGACCGCCGGCGGCCAGGTCGATATCTTCTGGGACAACCTTTATTACACGCCGGAACGGGCCAAACAGCTCGACTACGTGATGTATATGCAGGCCGCCACGGGCGCCCTGACCCAGGCCGGCAACCCCAAGAAGATCACCAGCATGGAAACCTCGTGCGGAGCGACCTATGCGGTCGGTCTGGGCACGGTCGAGGAGGTCGCAGCCAAAAAGCAGGACGCCGCCTGCACCGCCGAAGGCAAGCCCGGCATCACCATCATGACCTACCCGGACATGGCCGCCGGCCTCCGGCTGGTGCAGTCCGGCCGGGCCGACATCATGATGACCGACCTCGCGGTCGTCGATCAGCTAGCGGCAGACAACTCAAGAACCTATGAGCGCGCCTACAAGATCATGACCGGGTTCAACATCGGCGCCGCGGTCAAGAAGGGCAATGCCGACCTGCTGAATGCGATCCGGGACGGGCTGGAGGTCATGCAGGCGGACAGCCGGCAGAAAGACATCTTCGCCAAATACAAGATTGACGCGGCCATGCAGATCCCCGCAGCCGTCAAGACGGAGTAGCCCCCCTGCTCCGCGTCGCTGGCCTGGCGGCTGCCCTGCTCGCTTGGGGCGCTGCGGCAAAGGCGGCGCCCGGCGACGGCGGCGTCCAGGACTGGCTGGCCGACTTCATCACCTATGCCACCTCCGGGTTCCTCTGGAATGGCGCACTGCTCGCGGTCGAGATCACCGTATGCGCGATGGCATGCGGCCTGCTGCTGGGCCTCGGCCTCGCGCTCATGCGGCTGTCCCGCGTCGGCTTGGTGCGGGGGATCGCTGGGTTCTATATATTCGTCGTCCGCGGCACCCCCCAGCTGCTGCAGCTGGTCTTCATCTTCGACGCGCTGCCGTTCATCGGCCTCCGCCTCGACAGCTTCAGCACGGCACTCATCGGCTTCGCGCTGAACGAGGCCGCGTTCAGCGCCGAGATCATCCGCGGCGGGATCATCTCCGTGAGCGGCACGCAGTCCATCGCGGCTGCCTCGCTCGGCATGACGCCGGGCCTGACGCTGCGACGCATCGTGCTGCCGCAGGCGATGCGCGCCATCCTGCCCGGCCTGTTCAACGACACGATCAGCATGCTGAAGCTGACCTCGGTCGCCTCGGTCATTTTTGTCAACGAGCTGACGTTTCGCGCCCAGCAGATCGTCGGGCAGAACTTCAAGTTCTTCCAGGTTTTCATCGCCACCGGCGCGATCTATCTGGCGATGACCAGCGCCATCACCGCGCTGCAATCCGTGCTGGAGCGGCGGTTCGACTGGGATCGCGATCAGGCTGCGGTCCCCGCGTGGGAGCGGCTGCTGCGGTTCCGCCGGATGCCCGTACCGCAGGCGGCGCTGCCTGCCCGGGCCGCAACGCCCGCCCCGGAGACGGATGCGGCCTGGCTGGGCAGCCTGATCGGCGCCACGGACGCGACGCAGCGTGGCCAGCCCTTTGTCGTCGCGCGCAACGTGCAGAAGATCTATGGCGGGCGCGAGGTGCTGTCCGGCGTCGATCTCAGCATCGCCCAGGGCGAGGTCGTGGTGATCCTCGGCCCCAGCGGCTCCGGCAAAAGCACGCTGCTGCGCATGATCAATCACCTAGAGGCCATGGATTACGGCGAGATCACCGTGGGCGGCCGGTCCGTGGGGTACATGCCGAACGCCGGCGGCCGGCCGCGGCCGGTGCGCAACCTGGCTCTTGCGCGGGCGGAGGCGCGGATCGGCATGGTGTTCCAGCATTTCAACCTGTTCGCGCACCTCACCGCCATCGAGAACATCACCGAGACGCCGGTCCGGGTTCACGGCGTCCCGCGCGCCGACGCGGAGGCGACAGCGCTTCGCCTGCTTGCCGCAGTTGGCCTGGCACAGCACGCCCACCATTTGCCGCACCGGCTTTCCGGCGGCCAGCAGCAGCGCGTGGCGATCGTCCGCGCGCTCGCGATCCAGCCGAAGCTGATGCTGTTCGACGAGCCGACCTCGGCGCTCGACCCCGAACTGGTGGGCGAGGTCCTGGCGGTGATGCGGCGTCTGGCGGAGGCTGGGATGACGATGATCGTGGTGACGCACGAGATCCGCTTCGCCCGCGAAGTCGCCGACCGGGTGATCTTCATGGACGAGGGCCGGGTGGTCGAGCAGGGTGCGCCCGGGGACGTCATCGACAACCCACGCCACGAACGCACGCGCCGCTTTCTGCGTCTTGTAGAGCAGGAGGACGTGGCGGATGCGGCGGCTTAAACTACAGATGAGAGGCCATTCATGACAGGTCGCCAAACATTCGAGGCCGCCGACTTCACATTGCAGGGCGGCGAGCGCATGCCAACGGCGAAGCTGGTCTATCGCACGCTCGGCACGCTGTCGCCGGCGCGGGACAACGCCGTGCTGATCCCGTCCTGGTATTCCGGAACGGACCGCGAGGCCGAGCTCTGCATGGTGGGCGACGGCCGCGCCATCGATCCCGGCCGCCACTTCATCGTGTTCACCAACCTGCTCGCCGGCGGGGTTTCGTCATCGCCGAGCAACACGCCGGCGCCGTTCGAGGCCGCCCGTTTTCCGCGCGTCACCCTGCACGACAACGTCCGGCTGCAGCACATGCTGCTGACCGAGAAACTTGGGATCGAGCATCTGCGGCTCGTCGCCGGCTGGTCCATGGGCGGCTGCCAGGCCTACCAGTGGGGCGCACAGTATCCGGGCATGATGGACGCCATCGCGCCGCTCTGCTGCTCGGCGCGCACCGGGCATTTCAACAAAATCTTCCTGCTGTCGCTGCGCCGTGCCCTCGAGCTTGACCCGGCCTTCGAGGACGGGTTCTACACCCGGCCGCCCGTTCGCGGCCTGCGCGCCTTCGCCACGATCTACGCCGGCTGGGGCTTCTCCGAGCCATTCTACCGCACTGAGGCATTCCGTCAGTTCGGCGCCAGCTCGGCGGCCGAGTTCTCAGCCCGCTTCTGGGAGCCCGGTTTCCTGCATCTGGACGCGAACGACCTGCTCGCTTTGCTGTGCACGTGGGACGATGGCGACATCAGCGCCGGCGAGGCTTACGGCGGTGACCTCGGCCGCGCGCTGGGCGCCATCACGGCGCGGGCGATCGTCATGCCCGGCGAGTATGACAGCTATTTTCCGCCGGCTGACAATCACGCCGAAGTGGCGCTGATGCCGAACGCCGAATGCCGTCCCATCCCGTCGATTTGGGGCCATATGACACTGTGGAACCCGGCCGACCGTCCCTTCATCGACGCAGCCCTGCGCGAGCTGCTGACGGTCTGATACTCATCGCCCTGCAGGATGCGACCGGGTGGCGACGCCAGGCCTGCTGTGATATCAGGATCGTAATGGCTTCCCGTTTCGCAGGACTTCCCGGCCCGGCAGGGCGTCCGGCCGTGACGGCGAAATCCAGCGCGCCGGGAGGCCTGTCGCAGATCGGCCGGCGTGTCCGGGCCCTCCGCAAGCTGCAGCGCCTGCGCCTGCTTGACCTCGCCGAACGGGCCGGCTGCTCCGAAAGCCTGCTCTCCCGCATCGAGACAGGCCGCGTCATGCCGTCGCTCAGCACGCTGCACCGGCTGTCGCAGGCGCTCGGCGTGAACGTGGCGGTGCTGATGGAAGACCCGCGCGATCAGACCTGCACCGTGTATTCACCCGAAACCCGGCCGCAGACCGCGCACAGCGCCACGGCGGAGGGAGACGGATCAACCGCCGCGAGCCTGGTCCCATATACGACGGAGGGCAGGCTGGAGGCCCTGATCGTGCTGTTGCCGGGCGGCGGGACGCTCTGCGGTCCGTTCAGCCACGAGGGCGAGGAGGTCGGCCTGGTGTTGGAAGGCACGCTGGAATTGGTCGTGAACGGCGAGGTGCACATCATCCCGGCGGGGTCGAGCTTCTATTTCGAGTCCCACCATGCCCATAGCTACCGCGCCGCCTCGGCCGCACCGTGCCGCGTGGTATGGGTCAACACGCCGCCGACATTTTGAAGCGACACGGGATTGCCCGGCGCGGGATGGACGGCCCGCCAGTGCTCCGCGATCTCCCGTCCGGTGGCGACCCAAACCTTTTCGTGCCGCCGGACATGCTCCAGGAATTGCACCAAGCCGGCGATCCGGCCGGGCCGGCCGATAAGCCGGTCGTGCAGGGCGAGCGACATGAGCCGCGGCCGCTCGCCGCCCTCCTCATACAGCACGTCGAAGCAGTCAATCATATAGCGCGCGAAGTCATCGGCGCAGGAAAAGCCATGGTTCTGGTCGAACCGGTTGTCATTCGTCTCAAACGAATACGGAATGACGAGATGCGGGCGTCCGCCCACCTCGCGCCAATACGGCAGCTCGTCGTTCAGCGCGTCCCGGTCATACAGCAGCCTCCCGGTCTCGACCAATAGCCGGCGCGTGTTGGCGCTCGGCCGCCCGGTCATCCAGCCGACGGGGGCGATGCCGCAGACCCGCTCGAAGCTCTCGAACGCCAGGCGGATGTGCTCGCGCTCCTCGGCCTCCGGCATGAGCTGGTAGTCGAGCCAGCGATAGTGGTGGCTGACGAGTTCGTGCCCGTCTTCGAGGTAGGCAAGCGTCAGCGCCGGGTTGCGCTCGGCGGCGCGCGCGACCGCCAGCAGGCACACCTTCATCCCGAACCGGCGAAACAGCTTCAGCAGCCGCCAGCCGCCAACGCGGGAGCCGTATTCGAACACGCTTTCCACGAGCGGGCTGCGCAGGCCGGGCAGTGCGGGCGCCCCGATGTCGGTCAGCACGCCCTCGGACGTGCCGTCGCCGTCCATGAGCGAGCGCTCCCCGCCGCCCTCGAAGTTGACGTTGATGTTGAGCGCGATCCGCGCGCCGCCGGGCCACTGCGCGTGCGGCAGGTCGTCGCCATAGCCGACGTAGTCGCGGTCGTCGAAGGGCAGCTCAGGCAAGGCCCATCCCCGCCCCGACAGCATTGGCGATGCGCTTTTCGAAGGAATGCACGCAAGCCTCGTGATAGGGCGAGAAACGCGCATCCACGTAGCCCGGCGATGACCGGCCACGCTGCATCGCCTCAACGACACCGACATCTTCGAGGTTGATGCTGTGCAGGTTGGTCTCGACCACCTCCCGCGCGCGGGCCATGTCCGGCGTCATCGCCGCGTCGCCCGCATAGAAGAAGTGGACCCGTTCCAGCACGCGGTCAGGGCCGATTGGATACAGGCCCCAGACGTTGATGTGGTCGGCATGGACGCCGAGCAGTAAATTAGGCATCAGCGAAGGGTATTCGGCCCGGATCCGCCAGTGCTCACCGATGCGCGGGAACATCGGCAGCTCACCGTGCCCGGCCTTGTCACGCTCATACAAGTCGCTGCCCTGGCCGGCGATCGGCTCCTCGACCACGCTGTAATGGTTCGCCATCGACGAGACCGAGTTGAGGAAGGGGTGCGTCCAGGGCAGGTGATAACCCTCGATGAAATTCTCGATCGGCAGCTTCCAATTGGCGGCCAGCTCGAAATCCATGACCCGGCCCAGGCGCATGTTGGCGAAGTCGTGCTCGGGGTAGCGGCGTTCGATCGGCGCCATGTGCTCGGAAAGCGGCGGCGCCGCGCCTGACAGGTTGACGAAGATCAGCCCGTTCCAGGTGTCGCAGCGGATCGCTTTGAGGTCGAGGCAGTCGCGCTCGATCGGACCGGTGCTGTGATTGCCGTCGCCGCTGAAATGCGGGGTCTTCAGCAAGGTCCCGTCCAGGCCATAAGCCCAGGCGTGATAGGGGCAGACGAGGGTTGGGCGCTGCTGCTGCGCGCTCTCGACCAGCACCACCCCGCGATGGCGGCAGACATTGTGGAACGCCTTGATGCCGCCGTCCCGCTGCCGCACCACGACGACCGGCCGGCCGAGCAGGTCAAGCGGCATCACGTCGCCAGGCTCCGGGATGCTGTGCGCCGCGCCCACGAACACCCAGCTTGCATCGAAGACGTGCTCTCGCTCGAGCGCCAGGAAGTCACGGTCGGTATAGGCCTCACGCGGCAGGCCGCGGGCCTCAACGACCGGCTGGTTGATGGCGCGCAGCACCGCAGGGCTGAGGACATCGCTGAGGACACTGGAGATGGCCGGCATTACACTCCCCCGTTCACTGTCTCTCCAAATTATGAAAGCTGCTTGCATATTGAGCAAGTCCTGCTGAAACTAGGCAGTCCGGCCCGGCGGGGCGGGTGATGCTCAAACAATGTGCAGAGAGGCCGGATGGACCGGGTTTTGGTGACGGGCAGCAGCGGACTCGTCGGCTACCGCGTTGCCGAGCGCCTGTTCGAGGCGGGGGTGGATGTCTTGGGCGTGGACCTGCAGGCCACCGAGGGGCCGTTCCCTTCCGTCGTCGGCGACGCCGCGGACCTGCCGCTCATGCGCCGGCTGATTGAGGGGCGCCCCAACGTGGTGCATTCCGGCGCCGTGTCAGGGCCGATGCTCATGCTGGACAATCCGTACGGCATCGCGCAGGCGAACCTGGGCGGCGCGATGGGGATGTTCGAGGCTTGCCGCCAGGCCGGGGTGCGTCGCCTCGTATGGCTGTCCTCGATCGCGGTGTATGGCGATCAGCCGACGCTGGAGCCGATTCTGGAGACCGCGGCGGTCAATCCGCAGAGCTTTTACGGCCATACGAAGGCGGCCGGAGAAATTCTGCTCCATGCCTACGTCGCGCGTTACGGCCTGCCGGCGGTGGCGCTGCGCCTCTCATCGGTGTTTGGTTTGCGGCGGCGAACCGAGTATGGGCTGCGGCAGGTGATCGAGGCCGGTTTGGCCGGCCGGCCCATCACGGTCGCGGCCGAGGGCAGCAGCTTTCGCCAATACATGCACGTGGATGACGCGGCGGAAGCGGTCCTGCTGGCGCTGGCTGCGCCCGATCCTGCGCAGCTTTTCTACAACGTCACCGGCGGCACCTATGTGACGGAGGCTGAGTTGGCGGCGATGCTGCAGGGCATGGTGCCCGGCCTGGTCACCGTGCCGGGCCCACCGGCCTGGAACGAAGGCCATCTCGGCCCGCTCGTGATCGACGCCGCCCAACGTGACCTCGGCTATCAACCGCAAGTCCGCTTACAGGACGGATTGCTGGAGCTGGCGCTGGGCATGCGCCGAAAGGTTTCGGCGCCAACGGCGATGTCACCCACTGGCCATGGCTCTGCGAGGATTTAGGCACGGATATTGCTGATTGCTCCCCGGCGAGACCGCCAAATGACCGCAGTGCATCGGTCACGCTGGCTGGAGGGCTGACGGGTTGGGACTGTTAGGGATCGTGGCAAAGCGCCTGCTCGGCGCCATACCGAGCCTGGCCGGCGTGGTGGTCGTCACCTTCCTGCTGTCGCACGCGCTGCCGGGCGACCCTGCGGTCCTGTTCGCCGGGCCCGCAGCCAACGCCGAATCGGTGGCGCAAGTCCGGGCGCATCTCGGGCTGGACCGCAGCCTGCCGGCGCAGTTCCTCAGCTATACCAACGACATGCTGCACGGGAACCTCGGCCAGTCGCTCACCACCGGTCAGCCCGTGGTGACAGACCTCATACAGCGCCTGCCCGCCTCGCTCGAATTGACCGCGGCGGCGATCCTGTTCGCGGTCGTGGTGGCGATCCCGCTCGGCGTGCTGGCGGCGACGCGCGAGGGTTCATGGATCGATCATCTCTGCCGGAGCACCGTCACCCTCGCGGCGGCGTTCCCGACCTTCTTCGTAGCGCTGCTGCTGGTCTATGTCTTCTACTACCTGCTGCGCATCGCGCCGGAACCGCTTGGCCGGCTGAACGACGTGTATTTCGAGGCGCCCGTCACCGTCACCGGGTTCTACCTGATCAACTCGGCGATCGCCGGCCAATGGACGACGTTCGGCGGCGCGCTGGCGCAAATGGCGCTGCCGGCGATCTCGCTCGGTCTGTTCGCGCTGGCGCCGATCGCCCGCATCACCCGCGCCGCCATGCTGACGGCGCTCGGCAGCGACTTCGTCCGCACCGCGCGCGCCTGCGGCCTGTCGCATCGCAAGGTCCTGGTCACCTACGCCATGCGCAACGCCATGCTGCCGGTCGCCAACGTGCTCGGCATGGTGTTCTCCTTCGTGCTCGGCGCCAACGTGCTGATCGAGGACGTGTTCGGCTGGCCCGGCGTCGGCGCCTACGCGGTCAAGGCGGTGATCCAGTCCGACTATAGCGCCGTGCAGGGCTTCATACTCATGATGGCAACGGTCTATATCCTGCTCAACCTGCTCGTGGACCTGCTCAGCATCGCGGCCGACCCGCGCGTGCGGATGGAGGGCTGAGCAGTGTCCGCCACCACGCAAACGCGCGCCCCACGCTCGCTCGCTCTGCTGCGCGCCACGCGCTACACCCTGGCGGAGAACCGGCTGACCCTCGTGGCGTGCGGCCTCTTTGGGCTGCTGCTGCTCTGCGCCGTGTTCGGCAGTCTCGTCGCGCCATACGACCCGCTGGCGACCGACATGGCGGCCCGGCTGCGGCCGCCAACAATCGCGCATTGGTTCGGCACCGACGCGCTCGGCCGCGACATATTGAGCCGGGTAATGGTTGCGGCGCGCCTCGACCTCGGCATGGCGGTCTCGGCGGTCGTGGTCTCGTTCCTGATCGGGACCGCGATGGGCGCGATGGCGGGCTATTGGGGCGGCCTGGCCGACGCGATCTTCGGCCGGCTGATGGACACCATCATGGCGTTCCCGCTGTTCGTGCTGGCGATGGGCATCGTCGCCGCCCTCGGCAACAGCGTGCTGAACATCATTCTCGCGACCGCGGTGATCAACCTGCCGTTCTACGGCCGCTTCGCCCGTGCCGAGGTCAACGTGCGGCGCGATTTGGCCTATGTCGAGGCGGCGCGGATGGGCGGCAATGGCGGCATCCGCATCCTGTCCGGACATATCGTGCGCAATATCCTGCCGACGATGGCGGTGCAGGCGTCGCTCAACATGGGCTGGGCGATCCTGAACGCCGCCGGGCTGTCGTTCATCGGGCTGGGCGTGCGCCCGCCGACGCCGGAGTGGGGCATCATGGTGTCCGAGGGCGCCAGCTACATCATCTCCGGCGAGTGGTGGACCTTCGTGTTCCCCGGCATGGCGCTGATGCTGGCGGTGTTCTGCTTCAACCTGCTGGGCGACGGGCTGCGCGACGTGCTCGACCCGCGCAGGCGTACATGATCAGGGGGCGTACATGAAGCGGGGGCGTACATGACCGCGCTTGCCGCCAAGCGCGCTTTGGTGGACGGGGCCGCGCCGTCCCATGCCGAAACGCCGCCGCTGCTTGCGGTCGAGAACCTGACGCTCGACTTCCGCACCCGCCAGGGCACGGTGCACGCCCTTGACGGCGTGTCGTTCGAGGTGTTCCGCGGCGAGATCGTCGGCGTCGTGGGCGAGAGCGGTTCAGGGAAGTCGGTGCTCGCCTACGCCGTCATGGGCCTGACCGACGCCGCCGGCCACGTGCGCGCCGGGCGGATCGCCTTCGCCGGTCGCGACATGCTCGGCGAAACCCCGGCACAGCTTTCGGATACGCTCGGCCGCGAAATCTCGATGATCTTCCAGAGCCCGCGCACCGCGCTGAACCCAATCCGCCGGGTTGGCCTGCAGATCGCCGACGTGCTGCTCCGCCACGGCAACATGACCCGGCGCGACGCCCGCACTCGGGCGGTCGAGGCGCTGGCGCGGGTGCGGGTGCCCGACCCGGAGCGCCGGTTCGACGCCTATCCGTTCGAGCTGTCGGGCGGGTTGTGCCAGCGGGTCATGATCGCGATGGCGATCGCCTGCACCCCGTTCCTGCTGATCGCCGACGAGCCGACGACCGGCCTCGACGTCACCACCCAGGCCGTCGTCATGGACCTGCTGCGCGAGCAGGTGCGGGCGGCGAACACGTCGGTATTGCTGATCACCCACGACCTGGCGCTGGCGGGCGAGTATTGCGACCGCATCGTCGTCATGCACGCTGGTCACGTCGTGGAGGTCGCCCCGGTCGAGCAATTGCTGCAAAAACCGGCCCATCCATACTCAGCACTGCTGATTGGCGCGACGCCGGGCGCCACGACCCGTGTGGAGGACCTCAGCGTCATCCCGGGCGGCCTGCCGGATTTGCGTCAGGCGTTGCCGCCCTGCCGGTTCCTGCATCGCTGCACCCGCAGCGACGCCCGCTGCGCCAGTGATCCGCTGCCGACCCGTCATTTGGGCGACGGTCACCTCGTGCGTTGTTGGAACCCGCTGTGAGCGCGCTGCTGCAGGCGTCGGGCCTGGCCAAGCGCTATCCGACCCAGCATGGCCTGCTGCACGCGGTGGACGGCGTCGATCTCAGCATCGGGCGCGGCGAGAGCGTCGGGCTGGTCGGCGAGTCCGGCTGCGGCAAATCGACCCTGGTGCGCCTGCTGGCCCGGCTGATCGCGCCGACCGCGGGCGCGATCGTGTTCGACGGCCAGGACATCGCGCCCATCCCGCTCGGCCGCTTCGTGCACAGCCCGCAGCGCGCCCGCATCCAGAGCGTGTTCCAGGACCCCACCGAAAGTCTGAACCCGGCACTCACGGTGTTCGGCGCTGTCGCCGATCCGGTCCGCCGCCTCGGCGCCCCAGGCAGCCGTGTCGAGCTGGCGCGGCAGGTGCACGCGGCGCTGGCGCTGGTCGGCTTGCCCGGCGAGATGTCCGAACGCTTCCCGCATCAGCTCTCGGGCGGGCAGCGCGCGCGCGTCGGCATCGCGCGCGCCATCGTGCTGCGTCCGGAGCTGCTCATTCTGGACGAGCCCACCTCAGCGCTCGACGTCTCGGTGCAGGCGGTCGTGCTGCGCCTGCTGGCCGACCTGCGGCAGCGGCTCGGCATGAGCTATTTGTTCGTGTCGCACGACCTGAACGTCGTCCGGCTGCTGTGCGACCGCATCGCCGTCATGTACCTCGGCCGCATCGTCGAGCAGGCGGCGGCGCAGGAGCTGTTCCGCAATCCGCGGCACCCCTACACCAGCGCGCTGCTCGCCTCCATCCCCGACCCAGCGCGCCGCAATGAGCGCCCGCTGCGGCTGGAGGGCTCGGCACGCAGCCCGATCGACCCGGCGCCCAACGCTTGCCGCTTCGCCGGCCGCTGCCCACGCGAGGAGCCAATCTGCACCCACCAGATGCCGCAGCTCCGCAGCGTCGGGCCGGGTCACCTCGCCGCCTGTCATTTCGCCGAGGCTGGCTTGCCGGCCGTTCCCGCATACGCCGAACCCATGCACGGAGAAACGATCCCATGAGCGCCAGCAGCCCCAACGCGGAGATCAGCCGGCTCGACGCCGTCACCCTGGCGCGGCGCATCCGCAGCCGCGAGCTGTCGGCCGTGGAGGTGACCGAGGCGGCGCTCATGCGCATGGAGGCGACCGAGCCGCATCTGCACGCATTCTGCACGCCGGCCCCGGAGCTGGCCCGCGAAACCGCACGCGCCGTCGAGCGGCGGATCATGGCCGGCGACGACGTCGGCCCGCTGGCCGGCGTGCCGGTCGGGATCAAGGACCTGGTCGCCACCAAGGGCCTGCGCACCGCAATGGGCTCACCGCTGTATCGCGATTTCGTGCCGGACGAGGACGACATCGTGGTCGAACGGCTCAAGGCGGCCGGCGCGGTGATCGTCGGCAAGACCAACGTCCCGGAGTTCGGCTATAGCGGCGTCGGCCACAGCCCAATCGCGCCCACCACGCGCAACCCGTGGAACCTCGCCTTGACGCCGGGCGGCAGCAGCGCCGGGTCGGGCGCCTCGGTCGCGGCGGGCGTTACCCCGTTCGCCATCGGCAGCGACGGCGGCGGCTCGGTGCGGATCCCGTCCGCGCATTGCGGGTTGGTGGGCGTCAAGGCGTCGATGGGCCGCGTGCCGCTGTATCCCGGCTGCCGCGATGAGCGCTATCCCGGCGTGTCGAGCTGGGAGAGCCTGGAGCATATCGGGCCGATGAGCCGCACGGTGGCGGACGCGGCGCTCATGCTGAGCGTCATCGCCGGGCCCGATCCGCGCGACCGGCTTTCCGGGCCGGCAGCCGATTTCAGCTGGACGGAGGCCGCGCACGCCGGCAGCTTAAAAGGCAAGCGGGTCGCCTACAGCGCCGACTGGGGCTATGCCACCGTCGATCCCGAGGTGCGCCGATTGGTCGGCGAGGCGGTCCGGGTGTTCGAGACCGAGCTGGGCTGCACCGTCGAGGCGGCTGATCCCGGCTGGGCCGACCCGTATGAGACCTTCTGGGCGTTGGTCGCGCTGGAAACCGACCTGCGCGGCCTACGCGAGATGGCGCGCGGGCACCGGCATGAGATGTCGCCGCACTTGGTCGCTTTCCTCGACCGCAATTGGACCGCCGAGGAGTTCACCGACGCCATCACCGCGCGCAAGGCGCTGTGCAACCGCATGTGGCGCTTCATGCAAAGCTACGACCTGATCCTCACGCCGACGCTCGCCGTGCCGCCGTTCCCGGTGCACACCCAAGGGCCGGAGATCATCGACGGGCGCATGGTCGCGCCGACCCAATGGCTGTGTTTCACCTTCCCGATGAACATGACCGGGCAGCCCGCCGCGACGGTGCCGGCGGGCTTCACCCAGAACGGCCTGCCGGTCGGGCTGCAGATCATCGGCCGGCATTTGGACGATCACGGCGTGCTGCAGGCCTGTGCCGCCTTCGAGGCCACCCGGCCGTGGCGCGACCAATGGCCGGCGCTGCTCGGCGAGCTCGGCCTGTGACATCCGCACCCCAAACACCCCGGAGCTTGACCCGCATGACGTCCATCAGCCGACGCACCCTTCTAGGCGGGTCGATCCTCGCCCCGCTCGCTTTGTCGCAGCCGCGAACGAGCCGTGCCGCGACGCCCTCCGACGTGCTGGTCGTGGTGGGCGAGCAGGGGCCGAACTCGCTTGACACCCATGTGCCGACCGCGAACGACTACAGCCGCCTGGTGGCGTGGAACGCCTATGACCGGCTGGTGACCCACGGCACAAAACAGCTCGAAAACGGCGCGATCGGCTATGACGTCACGGTGATGAAGCCTGAGCTCGCTGAGAGCTGGGACATTAGCGCCGACGGGCGGACCATCGTGTTCCACCTGCGGCAGAACGCCACGTTCCACGACGGCAGCAAGGTGACGGCGGACGACGTGAAGTGGTCGTTCGACCGCGCGGTTTCGGTGGGCGGTTTCGCCACGGTGCAGATGGCGGCGGGATCGCTCACGAAGCCCGAGCAGTTCTCCGTCGTCGATCCGCATACCTTCCAGATCACCTTCGACCGGCCGAACAAGCTGACGATGCCGGATTTGGTCGTGCCGATCCCGGTGGTGATCAACTCCAAGCTGGCGCAGGCGCACGCGACCGCGGCGGATCCCTGGGCGCTCGATTGGGTGCAGCACAATGACGCCGGCGGCGGCGCATTCAGCGTATCGAGCTGGAAGCCCGGCACCGAGATCGTGTTCAGCCGTTTCGACGGCTGGGTCTCCGGACCGCTGCCGAAGCTGCGCCGGGTGATCTATCGGCAGATCCCCTCCCCCGGCACCCGGCGCGCGCTGCTGGAGCGCGGCGACGTCGATATCTCGGTCGGGCTGCCGCCCAAGGACTACGCCGAGCTCGCCGCCGCCGGAAAGCTGCAGGTGATCGGCACGCCGGTGCAGAACGACCTGCTGTTCATCGACATGAACGTGCAGATCAAGCCGTTCGACGATCCGAAGGTGCGCCAGGCGATCGCCTGGGCGGTGCCATACCAATCGGTGATGAACGCCGCGCTGTATGAGCGCGGCGTGCCGATGTTCGGCGCGGAGGCGGGCAAGCCGTATCCGGCGGCCTGGCCGGTGCAGTCGCATTATGGCACCGATCTTGCCCAGGCAAAGCAATTGCTGACCGAGGCCGGGTTTCCGAACGGCTTCAAGACCACGGTGTCGTACGACCTGAGCCAGGCGACGACGCGGGAGCCGATCGCTTTGCTGCTGCAGGAGTCGCTGGGCAAGATCGGCATCGAGGTCTCAATCGAGAAGGTGCCCGGCGCCAACTGGTTCGCGCAGATGGCGGCGAAGTCCATGCCGCTGGTGATCACCGAGTTCTACGGCTGGCTGGTGCCGCCGGAGTATTTCTATTTCTGGAACTTCGACGGCAAGAACAACGCGGTGTTCAACACGGCCAACTATGTCAACCCGAAGCTCGACACCGCCATCGACGCCGCGCGCTTCGAGGGCGATACTGCGAAGTACGAGGCCGACCTGGTGCAAATGAACGACATCGTCATGGGCGACCTGCCGCGCATTCCACTGGCCCGGCTGCTGTTCGACGTCGCCATGCAGACCAACGTGAAGGGCTACGTTTATTGGTTCCACACGCACATCGACTACCGGACCATGTCCAAGGCGTAACGCGCACCGCCCTGTTTGTCGGCGATTGCGGATGGGACGCAACGCTGTTTGTCGATCGAATTCCGGAGCCGGACGAGAAGCTGTTCACCGCGGGGATGGTGGAGTCGGCCGGCGGCGTGGCGGCGAATGCGGCCGTGGCCTGCGCGCGTGCGGGGGTCCCGGCCCAGGCCTGGCTGCGCCTAGGTGACGACGCGGCCGGGCAGGCCGTTCGCGCGCAGCTGAGCGATCACCAAATTGCCGTGGTCGCCACATGCGTGCCCGGACCGACCTGCCGATGCGTGATCATGATTGAGCCCAGCGGCGAAAAGCGCCTGCTGCTTTCGCCGGGCGTGTCGATGTATCCGGCCGCCGAACTGGTCCGGACGGCCAGTCTCGACGGCGTTGGTTGGATGCACACAGCGATCTACGAGCCGCATGCGGCAGGCGAAGCTGTGGCGCGCTGCCGCGAGCGCGGCATCCCCTGGTCGCTCGACCTTGAGCCGGCGACGTTTGCGGCCGGCATTGAGGTCTTGCACGCCAGCCTGCGCGGAGCCTCGGTGGTATTCTGCAACACGCGCGCTGCCGCGAAGCTTGGACCCGATCCCGCGGCGGCGCTTGCGAGCTTCGGGGTCGAGGCCGTCGTGCTCACACGCGGGGTGGCCGGCGCGATCTGGCAGTGCGGCGCGGAGCGCGTCGAGGCGGTGCCCGACAAGGCGGTGGCCAGCGCCGCGGTTGTGGATACCACCGGCGCCGGCGACTGCCTGGCGGCATGGTTCATCGCCGAGACCCTACGCGGCGTTGATCCGGCAACCGCCTTGCGCCGCGCGGTCAATGCGGCGACGCTGAGTTGCTTGACGGCGGGAGCGCAGCCGGCCTTTCCGACGCGGGAGGCCCTGGATACGGTGCATGGAATGCGCCGTTCAACGGTTGGGAGATTAGCGTGACGCCACCCAAGGTCCTGCCGCCCAAGCCCAATGCGCTGAAAGAACTATTCGGCGTGTCCAAGCCGGTGATCGGCGTCATCCACTTGGCGCCGCTGCCGGGGGCGCCGCGCTATGACGGCAGACCCGTGCGTGAGGTCTATGAGGCGGCTGCGGCCGACGCACGCATTTTGGCCGACGGTGGGATCGACGGGATCATCGTCGAGAATGCCAGCGATTTGCCGTTTGCCCGTCCGGAGGACATCGGGCCGGAAACCGTGGCAGCGCTGACCGCCGCGTGCCTTGAGGTCCGCTCGGTGGTCAGCCTGCCGATCGGCATCACCTGCGTCGCCAACGGCGTCATCCCCGCACTGGCCGTCGCCAAGGCGACTGGCGCCCGTTGGGTCCGGGCAAACCAATGGGTGAACGCCTACGTGGCCAATGAAGGGCTGCTGAACGGCCCGGCGCCGGCGGCGATGCGCTATCGCGCGGCGATCGGGGCCGGGGACGTGCGGATTTTCGCCGACGTGCACGTGAAGTTCGGCGCGCACGCGATCACCGCCGACCGGACGATCGCCGAGCAGGCCACCGACGCCGAGTGGTTCGACGCCGACGTGCTCATCGCCACCGGCGCCCGGACCGGGTCCCCGACCGAGCCCGGCGAGGTCGAGCAGGTGCAGCAGGGAACCAACCTGCCGGTGATCGTCGGCTCCGGATTGACGGCGGACCAGGTGCCGCGGCTGTTTGCGATCGCCGACGGCGCCATCATCGGGCAGTGGCTGAAACAGGACGGGTTATGGTGGAACCCGGTCGATCCGCGCCGGGTCGAGCTGCTGATGGCG
The DNA here is from genome assembly GCA_963850595.1 of uncultured Alphaproteobacteria bacterium. Taxonomy (GTDB): domain Bacteria; phylum Pseudomonadota; class Alphaproteobacteria; order Acetobacterales; family Acetobacteraceae; genus CAHJXG01. Next base: position 2,554,362 of record CAWKLS010000002.1, read on the forward strand.
GCGGTCGCCAAGGTGCGGACCGGGTGACGCCACTGTTGGAGCTGACGGGCATCGTCAAGCAGTTTGGCGGCCTGCGCGCGCTGGATCACGCGGACTTCGCCGTAGAGCGCGGCGAGGTCATGGCGCTGGTCGGCGATAACGGGGCCGGGAAATCGACACTGATCAAGGTCATCTGCGGCGCCTACGCTCCGGATGCCGGGACGATGCGGCTGCGCGGCGCGCCCGTCAGCTTCTCGGCGCCGCAGGAGGCGACGGACGCCGGCATCGCGACCATCTACCAGGAGCTGGCGCTCGCTGGGAAAATGACCGTGGCCGATAACATCTTCCTCGGACGCGAACTGATCCATCGCCGGTTCGGCATCCCTTTCCTGGCCCGACGCACAATGCGCGCGCGGGCCGAGGCGCTGCTGCGGCAGCTCGACGTGCACATCCCCGATCTCGACGTCTGGGCAGAACAGCTTTCGGGCGGCCAGCGGCAGGGCCTGGCGATCGCGCGCGCGATGAACATGGATGCGGACTTGATCATCATGGACGAGCCGACCGCAGCGCTCGCGGTCGCAGAGGCGCGCAAGGTGCTGAACTTCATCATCCAGTTGCGCGCGAACGGCAAGTCGGTAGTGCTGATCTCGCATAATATCCAAGACGTATTCCAGGTCGCCGACCGGGTGACGGTCATGCGCCATGGCGCGGCGATCGCGGTCCAGCGCATCGCCGCGTCAGCGCCGGAGGAGATCGTCGGATGGATCACCGGCGCCGGGCAAATGCGCGGCATGATCGGAGCGGGCCGTTCTGGACAACCCCGCCAAGAACAACTCAAATCGGAGGTTTGACATGACTTTGTTCGACAGCCATTGGACGAAACGGGCGCTGCCGTCACTGGCGATCGGCCTCGCCCTCATGTGGGCTGCGCCGACGGCGGCGAAGGACGTGAGGATCGCCTTCGTGCCGCAAATCCAGGGCATCCCGTACTACGTCTCGATGGAGAACGGCGGTAAGGCAGCCGCGGCCAAGTTCGGCGCCACCTACATCCAGCAGGGCCCGACCAGCACCTCGGCCGCCGACCAGCTCCGGATCTTCGAGAGTTTCGTCAATCAGGGCTTCGACGTCGTCGCGGTATCGCCGAACGACATCGAGACGCTGAAGCCGGCGATCGGCCGAGCGGTGGCGAAGGGGGTGAAGGTCATCACCTCCGACGCCGACGCACCGGGGACCGACCGGCTGCTGTTCGTGGCGCAGGCATTGGATCAGGACCTCGGTTTCACGGTGATGGACGAGTTGGTCAAGCGCGTCGGCGACAAGGGACAGGTGGCGATCGTCTCCGACAGCCCGACCATCCAAAGCCTGAACAACTGGATCGCAGCCATCCAGGAGCGCGCCAAGACCAAGTACCCGGCATCCAGATCGTCTCCGTCAACAACACCGACGGGACCGCGGCGAAAGCCTACCAATATGCGACCGACGCGATGACGCGGTTTCCCGAGCTGAAAGCGATCATCGGCATCGCCTCCACGACTTGCCCCGGCGTCGCCCAGGCGGTCGAGGCCGCCGATAAGATCGGCCGGGTGATCACCACGGGATACTGCTCGCCCAACACCGCGCGCCAATACATCAAAAGCGGCGCGATGCCGTTCTCGGTGCTGTGGAGCCCCTACGACCTCGGCTATCTGACGGTCTGGGCGGGCAAGCAACTGGTGGACGGACAGTCTTTGCAGGAGACGAACCAGGTGCCGGGCCTGGCGGCGGCGTCAACCTATATGGCCCGGGACAAGCTGCTCCTGCTGGGCCCGCCGACGGTCTTCACCAAGGAGAACGTCGATCGCTTCGACTTCTGAACCGGAACTCGCGGCCGGGCCTGCCGTCCCGCCAAGTCTAGGCGGCTTGGCGCGGCACCTGCGGCGAAGCCCGACGGCGCGGCGGGAGCTGGCGCTGGTTATCGCCATCCTCGCCGTGGGCGCGGCGTTCACCGCCGCATCGCCCGTCTTTCTCACGACAGCGAACCTGATCACGGTGCTGCGTAACGCGGTCGAACTGGCCATCATCAGCGCCGGCATGACCGTCGTGATCTGCATGGGTGGGATCGACGTCGGCGTCGGCGGGATCATGGCGGTGGCGGCCGTGGTCATCGGCCGGGCCTGGCAGGCGGGCGCGCCCGATTTCCTCATCATACCGCTGGCGCCCGCAGTCGGCGGCTGCCTTGGTTTGGTCAACGGACTGCTCTGCAGCCGGCTGCGCGTGCCGCCGATCGTGGCGACGCTCGGCACGATGTACGTGTGGATCGCGATCTTGTTCCTGGCACTCGGCGGCAGTTGGATCAGCGGGCTGCCTGGGTCGCTTGCACCGCTCGTGCGGGGATCGCTGTTCGGAATTCCCAGCGTGGTGCTGGTGATCGCGGCGGTCTATGGGTTTTGCGCGTACCTGATGGGCCAGACACGCTTCGGGCGGCACATCTACGCGGTCGGCTGCAGCGACGCCGCCGCGCGCCTGGCCGGGATCGCGGTGGACGGCGTCAAGTTGCGAGCTTACGCGCTGCTGGGCGTGCTCGCCGGCCTCGCCGCGTTGCTGTATGTCGCCCGGCTGCGCAATGTCGAGATCAACATCGGCACCACGATTGCGCTGGAGGCGATCGCCGCGACGATCCTCGGCGGCACCCAAATCGAGGGCGGCGTGGGCAACCTGCTCGGCACGCTGCTAGGCGTCGTGTTCATCAAGCTCGTGCAGAATGGCCTGATCCTGGTCGGTGTGTCGTCGCTTTGGGAGGCGGTGGTGATCGGCAGCCTGCTCATCGTCGTGCTTTCGGCCGACGCCCGGCGCCGCACCGGCTGGCGGGGATTATTCGCGTGACCCGGCAATGGGTGGGACGCAGGCTGACGGTGCTGCTGGCCCTGCTTGGCCTCAGTATCGTTGCGATGGCGTTGCTGTCGCCGTCGTTCCTGCAGGCCGGCACCTGGCAATACATCCTGCAGTTCGTCCCGGTCGTCGGGCTGCTCGGCCTTGGCCAGACATTGATCATCCTGGCGGGTGGGCCGGGGATCGACCTGTCATCCGGCGCGATCATGTCGCTGTGCGGACTGGCGATCGCCGCTCTGTCGAAGCTCGGGTTGGACCCGTATGCGGCGTCCGCGGCGGGGCTGGCGCTGGGGTTGCTCCTCGGATCCGTCAATGGCGCGCTGGTGGCGATCATCGGCATCCCGCCGCTGATCGCGACGCTCGCAACGTTCTTTTTGTTCGGCGGGCTCGCGATCGCGATAACGAACGGGCGGCCGATCGCGGGCATGCCGGGGTCGTTCGGCTGGCTGGGCCAGGGCACGCAGTTCGGCCTGCCAAACCAGTTGCTGTTCGTGTTTATCCCGGTTGCCGTCGCGCTGCATGTCACGCTGCGACACACCCGGATTGGCAGCCATCTCGTCGCCGTGGGCAATGACCATCGGGCGGCAAGACTGCTGGGCATTCGCGTCGTCCGGCTGCGCTTCGGGCTGTTTGCCCTGGATGGCGCGCTGGCGGCCCTGGCGGCCGTCGTGAACGTGTCGTGGTTCCTGGCTGCCCGGCCGGATGCCGGCCGTGGGCTGGAGCTTGCCGCCGTCACGGTTGCGGTGCTGGGGGGAACACGGATTTTCGGCGGCGAGGGCAGCGTCGCCGGGCCGGTGATCGCGGTCCTGATCATCACCGTGCTGCAGGGCGGCCTGCAGCTCGCCAACATCTCACCGGCCTGGCAGCTCGGCGTGGTCGGTGTTTTGCTGATCGGCAGCGTGATCGCGTCGGATTTGCCGTCTATTCTGCCAACCGCACGGCTACGCCGCTGACCTATTGTCTTTTAATGGAGGATCACAGGTATGAACCTGAAGCACGTTGCACTCCTAATCCCTTCGTTGCTTGCGGTCACGCTCTCCGCGGCGCTGGCGCAGGAGCGTCTGCCGATCACGAACAAGACCTGCGATGAGCTGGCAGCATTCTACGCCAAGCTGCCATTCACCGACGTGCTGCCGTTGGAGGCAGGGCCTGTCGAGGTGCAAGGGAAAGTCCGTCCGGTCACCATCGGATTCTCCCAGACCGGCTTCAATCACCCTTGGCGCATCGCGATGCTCGAAGCCTTGCAGGCCGAGGCTTGCCGGCATCCCAATGTCAAGGTGGTCGTGCTCGATGGCAACGTCGACGTCGCCAAGCAAAACAACGACGTCCGCGACCTGCTGGCCCGGGGCGTGGACGGCGTGGTGATGAGCCCGGTCGAATCTGCCGGGCTGGTTCCCGCTGCCCGCGCGGTGATGGCTCAGAAACTGCCCTTGATCGTGCTGGACCGTGACGTGCCGTCGGACAAGACGCTGTTTATCGGCCAGAGCAATGTGACTATGGCCGAACAGGTCGCCGAGCGGATGGCCAAGGACCTCGGCGGCACGGGGAACATCGTCGTCATCACCGGCCTCAAGGGCTCCTCGCCGGCGGTGGATCGCGACCGGGGCATGGCCAACGTGCTGGCGAAGTACCCCGGCATCAAGGTCCTGGTCAAAGGCGACGGCGAATGGATACGCGAACCCGCGGTGCGGCTGATGGAGGACTGGCTGACGGCCAACCCCAAGATCACCGCTGTATTCTCGCATGCCGAGGAGTCCTCGTGGGGCGCGCAGCTCGCGATCGCCAGGGCCGGACGGTGCAAGGAGGGCATTCGCCACTATACCTTCGACGGCTCCAACGCTGGGTTCAAATCGGTCGAGCGCGGCACCTTCGGGGCCGACGGGAACTACACCCCATACATCGGCGACATCGGCCTGCGCGCGGTGATCTACACTATGACCGGCAAAGCGATCCCCGGCCGCTCAAATTACGATAGCCCGGGGTCGCGGCTCTTGCTGCCAGACTCGCCCAGCGTGGTGCCCGAGAACGCCGACGCCTGGATCGGCCGTGGCTGGGGCGATTTCGAACCCACGCTCGATCCTTGCCGCTGACCGCGGTCCCGTCACGAGAAGGCGCCTGGGTCTGGCCACCGATGGCCGCGGCCCCGGCGAGCGCTGCCCTGGAAGCACAGGGGATTTGGAAGTATTTCGACCGCAACCCCGTGCTTTCGGGCGTGGACCTCGCCATCCGGCCCAGCGAGGTCCACGCGGTCGTGGGGGAGAACGGCGCCGGCAAGTCCACCCTGATCAAGGTGCTCGGCGGCGTCTATCAGCCTGACCGGGGCAGTTTGCTGGTCGGCGGTGTACCCCGGCGTTTCCGCTCCCCACGTGACGCGCTGGCGCATGGCATCGTCGTGATCCACCAGGAACTCTCGCTGGCCCCGCATCTGTCGAGCGAGCAGAACATCTTCCTCGGCCATTTCCCGGTGACGCGATCCGGCCTGGTCGATCGGCGGGAGATGCGCCGACGCACCGAGGCGCTGTTCGACCGCCTCTCGATCAGCGTCGATCCCGGGCGTCCCGTGGGACAGCTCAGCATCGCGCAGCAGCAGATGGTCGAGATCGCGAAAGCGCTGTCGCTCGATGCCAGGGTGCTCATCCTGGACGAGCCCAGCGCGGTGCTCGACAATGATCGTCTGCAGATCCTGTTCGGCGTCATCAGGCGATTGCGGGACCAGGGGTTGGGGCTGATTTACATCTCGCACCACCTCGACGAGATCTTCAGCATTGCCGACCGTGTGACCGTGCTGCGGGACGGCAGGCCGACCGGGCACGCCGCGGTGGCTGACGTGACTGAGGACTGGCTGGTCGGCCGCATGATCGGCCGTGACTTCGCATCCAGTCCGCCGCAGTCGCGCGAATGGGGGCGCATCGCGATCGAGTTGCGCGGCCTGTCGCGGGCCGGGCAGTTCGACGACGTCTCGTTCGCGGTGCGCGAGGGCCAGGTCGTGGGGCTCGCCGGCCTCGTGGGCGCGGGCCGGTCGGAGGTCGCCCAGGCCATCATCGGCGCGCTGCGGCCAAGCGGCGGCTCGATCGCGGTTTTCGAGCGAGCGGTGCGCATCACCGGGCCGCACGCCGCGTCCAGGCTGGGGATCGCCTACGTGACCGAGGACCGCAAGGCGTGCGGCCTGCTTGCCAACCGGCCGGTGCGCGAGAACCTGACGATCTCCAACCTCAAGCGCTTCAGCCGGCTGTGCTTCCTGCGGCCACGTCGCGAACTCCGCTTCGCCCGCGACATGATCGCGCGACTGGACATACGGCTGCCGGGAATGGGCCACGAAATCCGCAAGCTGAGCGGAGGCAACCAGCAGAAGGTGCTCATCGGCCGGGCATTGGCGGTCAGGCCGAAAATCTTGATACTGGACGAGCCGACCCGCGGCGTGGATATCGGCGCCAAACAGGAAATCTATGCCATCATCGAGCGCCTGTTGGCACAGCGGGTGGCGATCATCCTGATTTCGTCGGAGCTCGAAGAAATTCTGCGGCTTTCCGACCAGGTCGTGGTGCTCCGCCGCGGCAGGGTCGCGGCCTCGTTGAACCGCACGCAGGCCAGCGAGGCCGCGATCATGCGCGCCGCCGCCGGAGGACCTTGAGACGGTGAGCGGCAGCTTTCCAGCGCTGCGACGCGGTCGGTTTGCGGACGCCGCATCCCGGCTGCACAAGCAGGCGGGCGTCGTGCTTGCACTCGTGCTTCTGGTCTTGGCTGCGACCTATGCGTCGGACCGGTTTCTCACCGTTCCAAATCTGCTGAACGTGCTGCGCCAGGTGGCGATCGTTGGAATTCTGGCGGTGGGCCAGACCTTCGCCATCCTCACCGCCGGCATCGACTTGTCGGTGGGGGCGGTGCTCGGCCTTTCGGTCGTGCTGTTCGCCCGGCTGCTGGAGCACCACGGCCTCATCGTTGCCATCCCGCTCGGCCTGCTGAGCGGCGCAGCCGCCGGCCTGGTCAATGGCGTCGGCATCGCCTACGGCGGCATCCCGCCATTCATCATGACGCTCGGGATGCTGTCCTTCGCGCGGGGCCTTGCGTTCATCTACACTGGAGGAACGCCGATCCCGATCCTGAACGAGGATTTCTACGATATCGGCAACGGCTATGTCCTGGGCTTGCCGATTCCGGCGCTCATGCTGATCGCAGCACTCGCTGCATGCGGCATCTTGCTCCAATTGACGCCATTCGGCCGGTGCGTCTATGCGATCGGCTCCAACGAGGCGGCGGCCCGCCTGTCCGGCGTTGCGGTCCGGCGCTATAAGGTGCTCGTATATGCAATCTGCGGCTTGCTCGCCGCACTGGCCGGCCTGGTTTACGCATCGCAGCTCAGCGTCGGCACGCCGATCGCCGGTCAGGGCTATGAGCTCGACGCGATCGCGGCGGTCGTCGTCGGCGGCACCTCCCTGTTCGGCGGAGCCGGCTCGGTATTCGGCACTTTCGTGGGGACGCTGATCATCGGCGTGCTGGCGAACATGCTCAACCTGACCGGGGTGGATCCATTCGTGCAGCAATTGTTCAAGGGCGCGCTGATCGTGATCGCCGTGTTCGTCATGAGCCGTCCCAGCCGAGCTTAGGAGCTGCCACAATGACCAATATTGGCCGGAATTCTGTATGGCCGCGATGAACGCCCTAAACTCGTCCATCAAGGCGATGCAGCCCGACATCGACGCCACCATCACGACGGAGCGGGTACGGCGATATCTGCAGGCGATCGCCGACATGCCGGCCCCGTCCACCGCGGCCAGCGCCTTTCGCGCGCCGCTGCTGCGCAAGCTGCTGCACGACGACGGAGCCCTCGACGATCCCCGCCTGCATTTTCACGATGACTTCGAAAGGACCGGCAGCACCGTGCTGCTGACCGGGACGCCGGGCATTGCCAAGCCGTTATGGTATTTCGCCCACCTCGACACCATCAGCTATTTGATACAGCCGCGTGTCGGCGACCGTTACCCTCTGGTGCCGTTCTGCTATCACCTGATCGGCGATGGGGAACGGCTCGCCCATGCCTATCGCTATAACCCGGCATCCAGCCGCTACTGCCTCGCAGCGGGCGGACGTCTGGTGTCAGAGAAGGGCACCCCGTTTTTCCGTCCGGACAATCCTTCGGCCACGCTTCGGACCGGTGACCGCGTCGTCTTATCGGCACCCTATCGCGAGGACCCGGCGACCGGCGGGATCGTGGGCCATTTCGACAATGCCGGAGCCGTCGCGGCCTTGGCGGTCGCGGCGCCGGTGCTCGCCCGCGCCGGCGTCGAGGCCATGCTGGCGTTCCCGGACGAAGAGGAGGGCCCGCCCGGCGCGGGGAGCCAGGTTATGGGCCGCGGCGGCACCCGTATCGTCAACCTGCTGCCAACTCCCGAGCTCGCCATCGTCGCCGACGAGCAGCAGGCGGGCGGCGACCCGCACGCCGATGTGCGCGGCGGCGTGGAGAACAGCACCCGGCTCGGCCAGGGCGCCGTGCTGGCGGAGTTCTCCAGTCTGGCGCGCGGCGCCGTCACCCCGCCGCATCTCTATGCCGAGGCCCAGCAGATGATCGGTCGCCTGGCGCCGTTGGGCGTCCGCATCCAGGAGTCCAACAACGCGTATTCATCCCGCAGCGACGACGTGAGCGTGCTGCTCAAGACGCCGAACATCCTGCTGCTCGGCTTCCCCGGCTTCAACCGGCATTTTGACCTGGGTGAACCCCGCGCCAACCTGCACGACGTGGTCAACCTCTCCAAAGCCCTTGTTTACTTCTCTGCGATCAGGCCATTATACCAAGAGGTCCGGTCTCGAATGCTTCGGTCCAGCGCATGATGGGCCCAGTATTCGCCGAACACCGAGGTCGCTGCCCTCGTTGGAACCGGGTCCGTTGATGGCCGGGGCTGCGCCCGACCTGGTCACCCCCGACTTGGTTACCCCCGACTTGGTCACCATGGGCTGGCTGACCACCGATGACATCGTGCTGCCGAACGGGACATACCAGCGGGATATCGTGGGCGGCGGCGCGTTGTACTCCGCCATCGGCGCGCGCATCTGGAACGATCGGGTGGGAATCCACTCGGTCACCGGCCGGCCCTATCGTGAGGGCGTCTGCAACGCGATCGAACGATACGGGATCGACGCCGCCGGCATCAACGCGATCGACGGCAACGGGCTGCTGCTGTGGCTGCTGCACGAGAGCGCCGTCGATAAGCAGCAGGTGCCGAAACTCTCGTCATCGAGCGCGGCCGAAATGGACCGGGGCCGCGCCGCACTGCCGGAGGCATACCAATCAGCAAGCGGCTTTCATATCGCGCCGCAGAGTCCGCAAGGCTCCTTCGCCGATATCGACCGGCTGAGCCGGTTGCCGGCCCGCCCGGTGATCACCCTCGACGTCCTGTCCGACTCGTTCATCGACGCGCGTCTCTATGAAGATCTTAAGTTCCTGAACCGGATCACGGCATTCCTTCCGAGCCGTGAGGAGGTCGAGCGTATCTGGCGCCCTGCCGACCTGGAAGCGTGGCTCCATAGGCAGGCCTCAGAGCATGGCTGTCACGTGGCGGCGAAACTCGGCGAGGTCGGATCCCTGGTGTGCGAGGCGCAGACTGGCGCGATGTACCGGGTCCCGTGTTACCCATCGGCGGTGCTGGACACCACCGGCGCCGGCGATGCGTACTGCGGCGGCTTCCTGTCAGGGCTGGTTGACCGGCTTCCCATTCAAGAATGCGCCGCACGCGGCACGGTCTCGGCGTCGTTCGTGATTGAAGCCGTCGGGGCGCTCGCGACCGCGCACCCTGAGCGGTTGGAACGCGACGAGCGCTTCTTGGCTGTGCTGTCCCGGATCGACCGGCTCAGTAGTTGAAGGCCGGCTGCTGCAGATCGACTTCGTTCTGCAGCGCCAGCGTGATCGCCCTCTGCACCGCGCGCGTCGTGAACTCGACGCACATCGACGGCATCTCGACCTGCGGATACACCTGTTGCGCCGCAAGGGACGGCGAGGCGGGGATGTGGATGAAGCCTGCCCGCGTCGGCAGCCCCTTTTCCGCGATCAAATGCAGGGTCGTGTACATCATCTGATTGCAGCCATAGGTCGAGGCGCTGTTGGAAATCTTGGCCGGAATTTCCTGGGCACGCAGCCCGAATGCGATCGCCTTGATCGGAATTGTGGCAAAGTAGGCGGCCGGGCCATCGGCAAAAACCGGCTCGCCGCCGGGCTGATGCCCGACATTATCGGGTATGGGAAAATCCAGCACGTTGGCCCCGATCCGCTCCACGGCGATGACCGACGAGCCCGGCGCCAGCCCGAGGCTGATCCACAAATCGGGCCGCACACGGTCGAGCGTCTCGCCCACAATCTCGGCCAGGCGGGAGCTGTCCACAGGCAGGCGGATCGTGCTCAGCTCCCCGTCTATGTCGTTGGAACGCTCCAGCTGATCGAGCACCTCGAGCGTCGGATTTTCCGTGCCGTGCTCCCAAGGCTCGAAACCGGTGACGACGATCTTTGCGGTCATAGAGTTGTCCTCTCGGGGTGCGGCGCCGGGGTGTGCAGGAAGCAGGCGACTTCATGCCGGCCCAAAGCCGGCAGCAGCTCGGGCGTGACCTGGTCGCAGACCGTCATGCGATGCGGGCATCGTGTCCGGAACGGGCAGCCCGCCGCCGCATCAAGCGCGCTTGCCGCCTCGCCCTTGACCACGCCCAACTGGCGAACCCGCATGCGGCGCGGATCGGGAATCGGGATGGCAGCGAGCAGCGCCTCGGTATAAGGGTGCAGCGGCGCGCGATAGATCTCCGCCGCCGCCCCCAGTTCGACGATGTGGCCCAGATACATGACGGCGATCCGGTCGGCGATGCGCTTCACGACCCCGAGGTCATGCGAGATGAACAAATAGGCCAGCCCGAACCGCTGCTGCAGGTCGAGGATCAGCCGCAGGATTTGTGCGCGGATCGACACGTCGAGCGCCGAGACCGCCTCGTCGAACACGATGATCTCGGGCCGGAGGATCAGCGCGCGGGCGATCGCGATGCGCTGCGCCTGGCCGCCGGAGAACTCATGCGGATAGCGGTCGGCGTGCTCCGGCCGCAGCCCGACGAGATCGAGCAGCTCGACCGCCGCCGACCGCCGCTCCCGCTCGGTGCCGATGCCCTGCAGGCGCATCGGCTCGGCCACGTTGACGCCGACTGACATGCGCGGGTTGAGCGAGGACAACGCGTCCTGGAACACGATCTGCACCCGCCGGCGCAGGCGGCGCGTCTCCCCGGCGGAAATGCCAGTGAAGTCCTGGCCCCCGATGCGCACCGTGCCGGCGTCCGGCTCGATCAGGCGCAGCGCCAGGCGGGCCAGGGTGGACTTGCCGCATCCGCTCTCGCCGACCAGGCCCAACGTCTCGCCGGGCGCCAAAGTGAGGCTCGCGCCGGCCACTGCGCGCAGCGTGCGCCCGGCTCCGCGCCGTACGGCGTAGCTCTTGGTGATATTACGCAGCTCCAGCAACGCCTCAGGCATCCGCCAGCGCCCTTTGCACGACGATGCAGGCGACCGACTGCTGCTTGGAGACGGCCTCAAGCGGCGGATCGATGCGCCGGCAGTCCGGGATGGCATCAGGACAGCGCGGATGGAACGGACATCCGGATGGACGCTGCGCCGGGTCGGGCGGGGCGCCGGGGATCGGCTCCAGCGCGCTATGCCGGTCGTCCTCCAGGTTGATCGCGCAGGCGAGCAGCGCCCGCGTATAGGGATGCCGCGGCGCGTGGAACAGGGTGTCCACATCGGCCTGCTCGACCACGCGCCCGGCATACATGACCGCCACGTCGTCGGCCATCGCCGCGACCACCCCGAGGTCATGGGTGATCAGCAGCAGCGAGGCCTTGGTTTCCCGCCGCAGATCATCCAGCAAATGCAGGATTTTCGCCTGCACCGTCACATCGAGCGCTGTCGTGGGCTCGTCGGCGATGATCACTTCGGGGTCGCAGGAAATTGCCGAGGCGATCAGCACGCGCTGGCGCATGCCGCCGCTGAAATGATGCGGGTAGTCCATGGCGCGGGCCTTCGGGTCCGGCACGCCCACACGGCGCAGCAGCTCGACCGCACGCCGTTTCGCCTCGACTCGGGTCAACTTGCGATGCGCACGTAGGGTTTCGGCGATCTGGAAGCCGATGCGCAGCACCGGGTTGAGCGAGGTGAGCGGGTCCTGGAACACCATCGCGATGCGCGCGCCGCGGACGTCCGCCATCTGCCGCTCGGTCAGCGGGAGCAGGTCCTGCCCGAGATAGCGGACCGTTCCGCTGGCCACGCGCACGGGGGGTTCGAGCAGGCGCAGCAGCGACATCGCCGTCATGGTCTTGCCGGACCCAGACTCGCCGACGATCGCGGTGGTACGGCCTCGCCGCAGGGCAAAACTCACCCGGTCCACCAGCCGAATTTGCTTTCCGGCGACCGTGACCACGGTGACGAGGTCTTTCACCTCCAGCACAACGTCGTCGAATTCCGGCAAGCCGTGACCGTCCATCGGATCAGCGCCGTCTGGAGCGGGGATCGAGCGCGTCGCGCAGCCCGTCGCCGAGGAAGCTGAAAGCCAGCGAAACCGCCACGATGACGAGGCCCGGCAGGACGGTCGCGTGCGCCGCACGGCGGAGTACGACGCGGCCCTCCGACACCATCGCACCCCAGTCCGACGCCGGCGGCTGCACGCCAAGGCCGAGGAAGCTGAGCCCCGAGCCCACGACGATCATCAGGCCGATCAGCGTGGTGGCATAGACCAGCAAAGCGGGCAGCACGCCGGGGGTAACGTAGCGCAGCAGCAGCGCCGTGCGGGTGGCGCCGGCGGCACGCGCTGCTTCGATGAACGGCATCGAGGCCACCGAGAGCGTCGCGGTGCGCGCGAGCCTTCCGACATAGGGGATCAGCACCACGGTGATCGAGATGATCTCGGTCCACAGGCCGGGTCGCAGCACCCCGGCAATGGCGATGGCGAGCAGCACCATCGGAAAGGCGAACAGCACGTCCAGCGCGCGCATGATCACCTGATCGGTCCATCCGCCTGCGGTTCCGGCCAGCAGTCCAAGCAGCAGCCCCGCCGTGCTGGCCAGCACCACCGGCACGACGCCGACGGCGAGCGAGACCCGCCCGCCCCAGAACAGCCGCGACAGCATGTCACGCCCCTGCGCATCGGTGCCGAGCAGGTGGCCTGCGATGCCCGGTGGAGCATAACGCAGCAGGTTGTCGGCCGCCGCAGGATCGTACGGGCTGACCAACGGCGCGAGCAGCGCCAATCCCGCGATGACCAGGAGAAAGACGGTCGCGACGAAGGCGGCCCGGTCACGTGTGAATGCAGCGATGCGCCAGTCCCGCTTGAAGGCCGCGGGGATCACGGGTGCGCCAGGTTCCGCGCCGGAACAGTCCTCCGCGCCCAGGTCGGCGTGCGCCGTATCGGGCTGCATGCTCAGGATTCCTTCAGCCGTGGATCGAGTGCCGCGTTCACCAAATCCACGAGGATGTTCACCATCACGAAAAGCAGCGCGATCAGCAGGGTCGCCGCCTGCACGACCGGGGTGTCACGGGCGGTGATCGAGTCATACAGCAGCGACCCAAGACCCGGCCAGGCGAACACCACCTCGGAAAACAGCGCGCCCCCGAGCAAATAGCCGAGCTGCAGTCCGGTAATGGTCATGATCGGCGGCAAGGCATTCAGGATGACGTGCCGCCAGAGCAGCGCGCCGCGCCCCAGCCCCTTGGCGCGGGCGACACGCACATGCGGGCGCCCCATGGCCTCCAGCACCGAGGAGCGCACCAGGCGCGTGATGATCGCCGCCGGCCCAAGCGCCGTGGTGACAGTCGGCAGCACCAAATGACGCGCGACATCCAGCGCCCCGCCCTCCCCGGCCATGTCGGTCATCCCGGACACTGGCAGCCAATGCAGGCGCAGCGCGAAGAACAGCACCAACACCAGCCCAAGCCAGAAAGGCGGCGTGCTGCCGAGCAGCAAGGTGAAGCCCGTCAGCACCCGGTCCAGCACCGAGCGCGGCCGCAGCGCCGCGAGCAGCCCGGCGCCGTAGCCAATCACCACGGCAAGCCCGAGGCTGGTCGCGGTCAGCAGCACGGTGTTGAGGAAACGCGGCAGGATCAACGCCGCCACCGGGCGGGAGGTGGCGATGGAGGTGCCGAGATCGCCCTCCGCCACCCGTGCCACCCAGCGGGCGTACTGCACCGGCACGGGGCGGTCGAGTCCCAACGTGCGACGCAGCGCCACCCGGTCGGCCTCGGTTGCCTGGGGCCCCAGCAGCACCGTCGTCACGTCGCCCGGCGCCAGATGCATCAGCAGGAAGATGACGATCGAGACCCCAACGAGCACCGGCACCAGCGCTGCCAGCCTTCGGACGAGGAAGCCGCGCACCGGCGTCTCGCGTCAATCGACCGAGACGGTGGACAGATCGAACCAGTCTTCCGGCGGATTGACGAAGCCGTGCACCTTGGGCGACAGCATCAGCGGCTGCAGGTCATCCACGACCGGCACATAGCCAGCGTCGTCCAGGATCAGCCGGTTGGCCTTTTGGTAGATGGCCTTCGCCGCCGCCGGATCGGGGGTCACGAGCGCCTGGCTGAGCAGCGCGTCAACGTCCTTGTTGCAGTAATAGCCGGAGTTCTGGCCGTCCGGCGCCATCGTATCACAGCGGGCGACGATGCCGATCCAGGCCGGCGTGGACATGCCCCAGCCGATCTCGTTCATCCCCACGTCCTGGCTCATGCCGCCAGCCCAGCGGCCCATATAGGTGACCCACTCGAACTTCCGCAGCTCGACATCGATGCCGATTTTCTTCAGGTCGCGCTGGATCCAGGACTCAACCAGCTCGCCCGTGCCGACCTGCGGGATTTCGAACACCACCTTGAAGCCGTTCGGATAGCCCGCCTCAGCGAGCAGCTTCTTCGCAGCGTCGGGATCATACTTGTAGCTGCGGAAGCCCGGATCATAGGCGTCCGTGCCGGGGGAGAGCAGGCCAAACTCGGGCCGGCCGGTCTTCTTGTAGATCTCGCGCGAAATCCCCTCCCGGTCGATCGCCATGTTGACGGCGCGGCGGACGCGGACGTCCTTGAACACGTCCTGTTTTAAGTTGAGATACAGGTAGTTGATGTAGGGGACATTGGGGCTGGTGGACAGCTTGAACCCGTCATCGACCATGCCCTGGATTTCGTCCCACGGCGGGGTGCTGATCATGTGCACCTCGCCGTTCGAAAGGGCGTTGACCCGGGTCGCCGGGTCCTGCAGCGGGCGGAAGATCACCCGGTCAAGCTGCGCCTTCTGGCCCCAGTAGTCCGGATTGCGTTCCAGCACGGTCCGCACGCCCTGCTGGCGCTCGACGAACCGGAACGGCCCGGTGCCGACGGGATGCAATGCCAACCCCTCATTGCCGTACTTCTTCACCGCTGCCGGGCTGACCATCAGCGGCTGTCCGTAGCTTTGCAGGCCCTGCCGCAGCCATTGGTAGTTGGGGGCCGTCAGGGTGATGCGGACCGTCATTGGGTCGAGCACCTCGATCCCCTTGATCCACTTCGTGTAGGCCACGACGAACGAGGCGGCTTTTGGGTAGTAGTTCGGCGAGGATTTATCCCAGAACCGCTCGAAATTGAACTTCACCGCCGCTGCATCGAACGGCGTGCCGTCGTGGAAACTGACGCCGGGTCGGAGCTTGAAGGTATATTGCAGCCCGTCCGGGGAAATCTCCCATGTGGTCGCGAGGCCGGGTACCAGCGGGGGCGTGGGCACGTCGCCCTTGGTCAGATCCTCCTTCGCCAGGCCTTCGAAGATTTGGTAGGTGATCTGATACGTGGTCCAGCCGCCGGTCGCGTGCGGATCCAGGATGTCGGTCTCGGACGGCATCCCCCAGATCAAGGTGCCCGCGGCCTGAGCACGGGGCGCGATGATCGGCTGGATCAGGGCGAGGGCTGCTGCGATCGCGGCTCGGATCATCAAAGAACCTGCGTTACGATGCCCCATTCTCTTCATCCTCAACTGAGCGCCATGCATGAGCCGGCACGATGTTAACCATTGAACGCCCGATTGGAAGCACATGCCATGCCAAGGGGTAAGACCATCCATCTATGGGGTAGAAGAGCCGAAGCCTCGCCAGGCTTGGTATCATTTTTGCTTTGAACGTTTCGCCGCGAGGCGCCGGGCGCCGGCTTTACGATGCAGCATCGGAGAAATCCCTCATGACACGCTTCGCAACCCTATCCGCCCATCCCATGCCGCTTGCGCGCCGCACCGCCCTGCTGGGCGCTGCCGGCGGCGCGGCTTTGCTGTTCGCGCCGCGGATCGCACGCGCAGTGACGGAGGTGAGCTTCACCGAGGCCGTGCATAATCTCGGCTACATCAACCTCTATGTCGGGCAGGCCGCCGGCTATTTCGAAAAGCAGGGCATCCATCTCAACGTGAGCGCGGCCGGGGGCGACACTCAGGCATTCGCCGCCGTCCTGGCACGCTCCGCGATGTTCGGCATCGGCGATCCGACCATGGTGCCGATCTCGGTGGAGGCCGGCGGACCCGGCCGGGTCGTCGGCACGGTCGTGCAGCGCGCGCACTATTTCGGCGTCTCCAAAACAGCCCAAAAGATCACCGATCCGAAGCAGTTCAAGGGCATGACGATCGTCACCTCGCCCGAGCCCAACACCAACTACAGCGTCACCCGCAAGCTGCTGGAGGAGAACGGGCTGACAGTTGGCCGGGACGTGACGATGGTCGCGGTCAGCCCGGGCACGGAGATCGCCGCCATGCTGGCCGGCCGCGCCGACATCGCCATCGCCTACCAGCCGAACGTCGCGGCGGCTGAGGCGCAGGGGGCTAAGACGATATTCGACTTCTCCAGCTACATCGGCCCGTTCTGCAACACTGGGATCATGGTGCTGAACGACACCCTCACGCAGAAAGCCGATATCGTGCAGGCACTCTGCAACGGGCTCGAGATGGCGGGCCGGCGCGTTTACAGCGACCCGGCCTACGCCAAGCAAGTCGCCCGCAAGGAATTCCCCGAGCTGCCCGGCGACGTCGTCGATAAGGCTATCGACGCCGAGATCGAATACAAAATCCCGGCCGAGTCTGTGCTGGTCGATCGCAAGCAGTGGGACAACCTCATGGCCATGCAGAAGTACCTGAAGAACGTGAAGGGCAGCACGACGTTCGAGCAGATCGTTGATAACAGCTTTGCCGAGAAGGCGGCGAAAGCTGCCTGAACTGGCGGCTGCCGAACCCATAATACGCGGTCGTGAGAGCGGCAGCCGGGCGCCGCCGCTCGCTGCCTTGGGCCTGGGCAAGACGTTCGGGGCCGAGGATGGCCGCCCTGTCAACGTGATCGGTTCCGTGTCGTTCGATCTCAGTGAGGGTGAGATCGTGAGCATCGTCGGACCGTCCGGCTGCGGCAAGACGACGCTGCTCAACCTGATTTGCGGCCTGCTGCCACCGACGGCGGGCTCGGTGCTATGGCATGGACGCGAACTCGTGGGGGTTCCGCCGCGCGTGGGATACATGCTGCAAAAGGACCTGCTGCTGCCCTGGCGTACCGCGGTGCAGAATGTCACGCTCGGCCTGGAAGTAAGGCAGGTTGGCGGCAGCAAACGTCTGGCCACGGCGCGCAGCCTGCTGGACCGTCTCGGGCTGGCGGAATTCGCGGACTACTATCCGTCGGCGCTTTCTGGGGGCATGCGGCAGCGTGTTGCGCTGGCGCGGACCCTCGCCTCCGACCCGGAGGTCCTGCTGCTCGACGAGCCGTTCTCCGCCCTCGATTTTCAGACCAAAATCCTGATCGAGCGTGACACCGCCCGGCTCGTGCGCGGCGAGCGCCGGTCGCTGCTGCTCATCACCCACGATGTCGAGGAGGCCGTCAGCTTGTCGGACCGAGTCATCGTGCTCTCGCACCGACCCTGCACCGTCGTCTCGCAGCATCACATCGACCTGCCGGGCGACCGGACGGATATGATGGCAATGCGGGAACAGGCGGAATTCGCGCGCTACGTCCGCAAGATATGGACCGAGCTGGACATCCGATGACGCTGCCGGCCACCCTCCCCGCGCCCTCCCGGACGTCCCGTCTGGCACGTTGGTGGAGCCGGCCCAGCACGGCGCGGCAGCGGTCGGGACGCCGCTCGATGGTGCAGGTCGCGCTGTGCCAATTGCTGTTGCTTGGGATCGTGCTCAGCCTTTGGGAGTGGGGGACGCAGGGCACCGGGGTGAACGCCTTCCTGTTCGGCTCACCGAGCGTGATCGCTGCGCAGCTGATAGCGATGTTCAGCGACGGCTCGGTGTGGGTGGACGCCCGGGTGACCGGGCTCGAGACGTTGGGCGGGTTCGTGCTTGGCAACCTGCTCGGCACGGCATTGGGCCTGTCGCTCTGGTTCTCGCGGTTCCTGTCGCGCGTCGTGCAGCCTTTCGTGCTGGCGTTGGGCTCGGTGCCGATCGTCGCACTGGCGCCCATCGCCATCATCTGGTTCGGCACCGGCTTCGCCTCGAAGCTCGCGATGGCGACCCTGTCCGTGGTCGTCGTCGCACTCGTCGTGGCCTATAAGGGCGCGCTCGGGGTCGATCCGGACCAGATCAACCTTATGCGTTCGCTCGGCGCCAACCGCAGGCAGATCTTCCGGCTGCTCGTGCTCCCCGCTTCGTTGACCGACATTTTCGCGGGCCTCAAGCTCACAGTCGGCTTCGCGCTGGTCGGCGCGATCGTGGGCGAGTTCATGTCGTCCTCGGAGGGCCTTGGCCATGCGATCTTCAAGGCCGGCAGCCTCTATGCCATCTCCAAGGTGTTCGCGGCCCTGACCGTCACGGTCGCCCTGGCCCTCGTTCTCTCGGCGGTGGTAAGCCGGGTCGAGCGGGCATTGCTGCCGTGGCGGCACGACCTCAACTGACCCTCAACCCGAGTAAAGGAAGCGACAATGGGCGCGGCACGCACCATCCCGAAGGCCGGCAACCTCAAATACGCCCTGTCGGCGACCGACGCCTGCGTCACCGAGATCAGGCCCGGCGAGCACGTCACCGTCGAGTGCGAGATCAATTGCAACGAAGGCCTGATCTCCTCGACCACGTCGAAGCTCTCGCCGGAGACGGTGCGCTTTCCCTTCGTCAACCCGGCGACCGGGCCGCTTCGGGTGGTGGGCGCGAAGCCGGGCCAGGTCCTCGCGGTCCAGGTTCATGCCATGGACCTCGACGCCATCGGCTATACGGCGCTTTGGCCGGGGATCGGCATGTTCCCGGACTGGGTCCGGCAGAAGGAGTTCGGCGTCCAGACCCGGGCCATGGAGGTGAGCAACGGCTTCGTGCACTGGAGCGAGCAGCGGAAGCTGCCGATCAAGCCGATGATCGGCGTGCTGGGCGTCGCCCCGGTGCATGGGGCCGTCCTGACCGTCGATAACGGCACGCATGGCGGCAACCTCGACGTCCAGGAGATCACCACCGGAAGCACCGTGCTGTTCGAGGTGCAGCAGGATGGGGCGAGCCTGTATGTCGGCGACTGCCATGCGCTGCAGGGTGACGGCGAGTGCGTCGGCTTCGGCGCCACCGAGATCGGCGCCCGCGTGACGCTGAGCGTCGAGCTGCGAGACAAGCCGCGCCGGATGACCTGGCCCCGGATCGAAACCGACACCCACATCGCGACCCTCGGCTGCGCACGGCCGCTTGAGGACGCGATGCGCATTGCGTTCGAGCAGATGGTGTATTGGCTGGCGGACGATTACGGCTTCACCGACGCCGAGGCTTATATGTTCCTCGGGCAGATTGCCGAGGCCCGCTGCACTCAGGTGGTCAATCCCAAGTACACCTATATCTGCAAGGTCGCGAAGGAGTTTCTGCGGTAGCGCGTGACCATCGTCACTGCCAACGCTGCCAGCAAAGCCTCACTAGCTGCTGTAGATCTCCTCCACACCGATCGTGATCCCCGGCGGGGTAAGCTTGATCTCGCCGGTCATGACGGTCTGCGTGTCGATCGTGCCATCGTCGATGCGGCGATAATGGGCGATCTGCTGCTTGTCGGCCCAAATGATCAGGTAATGATGCAGCGAGGGCAGGCGGAAATACTCCTGGAGCTTCCAGGCACGGTCCGTTGCACTGATGCTGGGCGACAGCACTTCGACGATGATGACCGGGTCCGGCACCGCGATCGCGTCGTCCGGCGGCTTGGGGCCGCAATGCACCACGGCGTCCGGCTCATAGTCGCTGTCGCCGACCTCGACCGTGGCCCCATCGGCATAAACGTGGCAGGGCTCTCCGGCTGCTCGCCCGGCACGACGCAGCGTGAGCCAAGCGATGGCCTTCCGATCGTTGTGCCCCAGCCGCTCGGGCGCCATCGCCACCACAACGCCGTTGACGCGCTCGTAGCGGCCAGTCGGCTGCTGTTCTGCCCAGGCACGATAGTCTTCCCGGCTCATCCGGCTCACAGGCTCGTAGGCAAAAGCGTTATGGGCGGTCATGCGCCCGTGACGCGCCAGATCACGTTGCCCACGTCGTCCGCCATCAGCAGCGAGCGGCGGTCTGCGCCGAGCGCCACCCCGACCGGCCGCCCATAGGACGCGCGCTCGTCGGGACTGAGGAACCCGGACAGGATGTCCCGCGGCGGGCCGGATGGCCGGCCACTCTCGAACGGCACGAAGACGAGCTTATAACCGCTCAGCGTGCTGCGGTTCCACGACCCGTGCTGCCCGATCGCCATCCCCTCTGGGAACCCCGGTAACGTGCCGGCTGGAACCCAGCACAGGCCCAGCGACGCGGTATGCCCACCCAGCGCGTAGTCGGGTTTCAGCGCGCTTGCGACCGCCTTGGCATCCTGCGGCACCCGGTCATCCACCGTCTGGCCCCAGTAGCAGTAGGGCCAGCCATAGAAGCCCCCGTCGCGCACCGAGGTCAGGTAGTCGGGCGGCGTTTCGTCGCCGATGCCGTCGCGCTCGTTCACGACCGTCCACAGCGCGCCCGTCGTCGGCTCCCATGCGAGGCCCACCGGGTTGCGCAGGCCGCTGGCAAAGATGCGGCTGCTGCCCGTCGCGAGATCGAGTTCATAGATGGCCGCCCGACCCTCCTCGGCCTCCAAGCCCTCATCGCCGATGTTGCTGAGCGAGCCGACGCCGGCATAGAGCTTCTGACCGTCTGGGCTCGGCAGCAGGCTCCGTGTCCAGTGGCCGCCAGGCTTGAACTCAACGAGCTTCCGGCCCGGCGCGGTGATCCGGCTCGCACCTTCAGTGTAAGGAAACGCCATCACACCATCGGTGTTGCCGACATAAAAGCTGCTGCCCAGGACGGCCATGCCGAAGGGCTGGCGCAATCCGTCCATAAAGACCTCGTGGGTCTCCGCCACGCCGTCGGCGTCCGCGTCGCGCAGGAGGCTGATGCGATTGGCGCTCTCCCCCATCGCTGCCGCACGCTTCATGGTGCTGACCATGGCGTAGTCGAAGACACCCTTGGCGGACCGGCTCACTTCCGTGGCCTCCGCGACCAAGACGTCGCCGCCCGGCAGCACGAGAAGCCAGCGCGGATGCCTGAGCCCAGTGGCGAAGGCATTGACCTTAAGGCCGGGCGCCGCGACCGGCGTCTGCCCCGGGTCCCATCCCCGTGCCGTCGGCATCTTCAGCGTCGGGACGGCACCCTGCGGCCTCGCCTCTGGAATAGCCGGAGCGCTCCCCCAGGCCGGCTCAGGCGCGCCGTGCTTCAGCCGCCGCATCAACAAAGCCCCACCGCCGACCAGCGAAACGCCCCGCGCAAACACGCTCGAAAATTCCAATGCGCCATACTCCCTGACGATCTGCATAATAACGGAGGCCGACCGGCCTTGAAACTGCCGTCACCAGAAAGCGGCGCTTGACCGGGAGTTGCGTGACTTGCGAGAGCCGGCGTCTAGCGATCACGCATCGACACGCTCGGGCGCTGCTCGCTCACGCTCCTTGCGGGTGAACACCATCGTGCCGTCATCCACGCGGCCATACCGCATCGCGACCAAATCGCGCGCGTAGTTCTGATGCAGCTTCCATGGCTTCGTCGTGCCCTGCCGCGGCAGGATATCGCTGGCGCGCTGGACGTAGCCCGACGTGAAATTCAGGAACGGCGCCTCGGCCACGTCCGCCGCCTTGGTCGGCGTGCAGATTTGCACATTGTGCCGGTCCATGTGTTGCAGAAGGCGACACACGTATGCGCTCGTCAGATCGGCCTTCAGGGTCCACGACGCGTTGGTGTAGCCGAACGCGGCGGCCAGATTTGGTACGCCGCTGAACATCATGCCCTTGTAGCTCATCGAGCGGGAGAGATCGATGCGCGCACCATCGACCGAGACCTCGACGCCGCCCAGCAAAATCATTTTCAGCCCGGTGGCGGTCACCACCACATCGGCGGGCAACTCCTGCCCGGACGCGAGGCGCAGGCCGCCCGGCGTGAACGTCTCGATGGTGTCTGTCACAATAGAAGCCGTGCCGTCCCGCAGCGCGACGAACAGGTCGGAGTCCGGCACCAGGCACAGGCGCTGGTCCCATGGATTGTAGCGCGGGGTGAAATGCGTCGCGACGTCGTAGTCGGGTCCCAACTGCGCGCGGACCCCCTTCATCACGCCGGCCTTGAACTTTTCCGGTTTTCCCCGGGCGATATTGTAGAAATACATCGTCAGCAGCACGTTGCGCCAGCGCGTGATGCCATAGGCGAGCTTGGCCGGCAGCTTGCGGCGCAGCCAGTTGGCGAACGCGTCCTCCGCCGGGCGGGACACGATGTAGGTCGGCGAGCGCTGCAGCATCGTGACATGGGCGGCCGTGCGCGCCATGGCCGGCACCAGCGTGACCGCAGTGGCGCCGCTGCCGATCACCACCACCCGCTTGCCCGCGTAGTCGAGGTTATCGGGCCAGGCCTGCGGATGAACCAGTTGGCCGCGATACTCGGCGACCCCAGGGAAATCGGGCGTATAGCCGCCGCAGTAGTCGTAATAGCCGCAGCACGTGAACAGGAAGCCGCAGGTAAACCGCACGGGCGTACGCTCCGGGCCCTGCTCGGCCTCCACCGTCCATAGCGCCTCCTTGGATGACCAGGCGACCCGCTTGACGGCGTGGTTGAAGCGTATCTTGCTGTCAACGCCGAAAGCCGCGGCGGTATCCCGCACATACTTCAGGATCGACGGGCCGTCCGCGATCGCCTTCGCCTCCTGCCAGGGACGGAAGGAGTAGCCCAGCGTGTACATATCCGAATCCGACCGGATGCCGGGGTAGCGGAACAGGTCCCAGGTGCCGCCGATCGTGTCGCGCGCCTCCAGCACGGCGAACGACTTGCCGGGGCAGCGCATCGCGAGATGGCAGCCGGCGCCGATGCCGGACAGCCCAGCGCCGATGATCAGAACGTCGAAGTGTTCGGTGCCTATTTCCATTTCATCGATATAGGCACGTGGCAGAAATGCGGCAACGCTCGGCTGGGTTGAGACTGGGTCAGTCGATCGCCCCAGCTCTTGGCCTCCGGTGCACGCACTGCGTAGTATCGCCGCCCGCGCCTGAACGAACCGCACGGCACGAGTGAGCCACGCCAGGAGAACTGCCCGATGCTTCGCACTGCCCTCGCCGTTCTCACTGCCCTCCTGCTGCGGCAACCAACGGCGCATGCCCGCGACGGCCTGACGATCGGCATCGCCGAGTTCCCCTCCAGCCTGCACCCGTCGATTGACCCGCTGCTCGTCAAAACCTACGTGTTGGGCTTCACCACCCGCACCGTGACCACCTACGACGCGGATAACCGCCTGATATGCCTGCTGTGCACCGAGGTCCCGTCGCTGGAGAACGGCCTGGCGCGCATGGACGGCGCGGGCATGGCCGTCACCCTGAAGCTGCGGCCGGACCTGCGCTGGGGCGATGGGGAACCGGTGACGGCGCGGGACGTGGCCTTCACCTGGCGCGTCGGGCGCGACCCCAATGCCGGGTTCAGCAACACCAACGCCTGGACCCGCGCCACCAGCGTGGGCGTGGTGGACGACCACACCGCCGTGCTGCATCTGGACCGCGTGCTCGGGTCCTATGCGCAGTGGGACCAAGTGCTGCCCGAGCACATCGAGGGTCCGGTCTATGAGCGGGCCAAGGCGCCCGGCGACTACATCAACATGACGGAATACAACCGCAACCCGCTCAACCCGGGCCTGTGGAATGGCCCGTTCATGGTCAGCGGCTACCAGTCCGGCAGCACCATCAGCCTCGCGGCCAACCCGCACTGGCCCGGCCCGGCGCCGGGCTTCCGGACGGTCGCGATGCGCCTGATCGCCGATACCGCGGCGCTGCAGGCCAACCTGCTCTCAGGCGACATCGACATCGACTACAACCTGACGCTCGACCAGGCGCTGGCGCTGCAGAAACAGGCGCCGGACCGCTTTGCCTATTCCTACTCGCCCAGCCTGACTTACAGCCACATCGACGCCAGCGGCACCAACCCGATCTTGGCGGATTTGCGGGTGCGCCGCGCATTGCTGCTGGCGGTGGACCGCCGCGCGATCAACGAGCGGCTGTATGGCGGCAAGGTGACCCTGGCGACCAGCTTCGTCAGCCCGAAAAACCCGGAGTTCGACCCCAGCGTGCCCCTCGTGCCCTACGACCCGGCCCAGGCCCGCCGGCTGCTGGACGAAGCCGGCTGGACCCTCGGCCCGGACGGCATCCGCCGCAACGCCGCCGGACAGCGATTGAGCGTCGAGTTCCTCGCCGGCGCCGGCTTCCGGGTGAACGAGCTATTGCAGGCGGTGATGCAGAATGCCTGGAAAGCGATAGGCGTGGAGGTTACCTTGCGCACCGAGCCGTCCCGCACCCTATTTGGCCAGACCACCAAGCACCGGGCATTCCCGGGCCTCGTGATCTATACCTGGACCAGCTTGGTGGGCGAGAGCCCGCGCCTGACCTTGGGCTCCAGCATGGTGCCGTCGGAGACCAACAACTGGAGCGGCGCCAACTTTACCGGCTTCAGCGACCCTGAGTTCGACAAGGCGGTTGCGCTGGCCGAAACCGAGCTCGATCCGGGCCGGCGCCGGGCGGCTTGGGCGACCATGCAACGAATCTACGCCGAACGCCTGCCGGCGCTGCCGCTGTTCATCACCGTCATCCCGCAGGCGATGCCCACCTGGCTGCGCGGCTTCGGGCCGAACGGCACCGGGCAGCCGTTCAGCCAACAGGCCGAACTGTGGCGGAGCGAGCCATGACCAGCCTCGCGCAGCTGGCGCTTGCCCGCGGGGTGCAGCGTCTATTGGACGAGGTACACAACAGTCCTGCCGGCAGCCCGGGCGCCGCGATCGGTGTGGTGCAGGCGGGCGAGCTGACCGTGCATCGCTTTGCCGGGCTCGCCAGCCTGGAGCTGGAGGTGCCGATCGGGCCGGAGACCAGCTTCCGCGTCGCCTCCGTCACCAAGCAGTTCACCTGCGCTGCCGTGCTCATGCTCGCCGCCGAGGGACGCCTGCGGCTGGACGACGACGTGCGGGCGCATCTGCCCGAGTTCCCAGATATGGGAGCACCGGTGACGGTCGCGCATCTGCTGCACAACAGCAGCGGCGTCCGCGACATGCTCGGCATCATGCGCCATGGCGGCGCGGACCTGGGCCAACCGGTGCGGCCGGACGAGCTGATGGCTGGCATTCTCCGCCAGCGCACCCTGAACTTCGCGCCCGGCAGCCGCTTCATGTACAGCAATTCCAACTTCCTGCTGCTCGGGCGCATCGCCGAACGGGTAAGCGACGAGCCGCTTCGCGCCTTCCTTGAGCGCCGCGTGTTCGTGCCGGCCGGCATGACCCGCACCCGCCTGGTTGAGCAAGTCGGCGAGGTCGTGCCCGGCCTCGCCACCGGCTATGTCCGCCCGAATGGCGCCTGGATGCGGGCGCCGCACGCCTTCCCGCTGCACGGCGAGGGCGGGCTTGTATCCTGCGTCGAGGACCTCGCACTCTGGAGCCGGTGGCTGGACGCCAACCCGGACCTCGCCGCAGCACTCGCCACCCAAGCGTCGTTCAGCAACGGCATGACGAACTTGTATGCCCGCGGCCAGGTAGTGCGCGACTACCGCGGCATCCGCACCGTCGGGCATGGCGGCCTGTGGCCGGGTTATCGCACCGAATTCCTGCGCGCGCCATCCGAGGACATCACGGTCATCGTCATCGCCAACCGCGCCGACGCCGATCCCAGCCTGCTGGCTCATCAAGTGTTCGACCTGCTGCTGGATGCCCGCCCCGGCGCGGCGCCGACGCCCGTGCGCGCCGACCCAGAGGTGACGCGCCCCTTGGCCGGAACCTGGCTCGATCCGGCGGCCACCGCCACGTTGGACATCACCGTCACCCCGGACGGCGCGACCGGCTTCACCACCTACGGCCTGCCCTTCGAGCCTTCGGCACTACCCGACGGCCGCCTCGGCACGGTACGCGGCATGGGCATTTTCGCGCTGCGGCCGGTGGACGCGGACACAATCGAGGTCGAGCTCGATGCTGGGCACGTCGCGACTTACCGCCGCGTCACGCCCGATGCGACGCTGCCGGATGAGCTGCCCGGCGGCTATTTCAGCGACGAGATGGACGCGGCCTGGACGATCGAGGCGGATGACGACAGGTTGCAAGTCTTGGTCCAAGGACCGGTGACCCGCAACGGCCCGTGGCGCGTCCATGCGATCGAGGGCGACATCCTCCGCATTTACACGCCGGACCTGCTGTTTCCGTCCTGGATGGACGTGCGAGCACTGCGTGATGGGGCCGGCGCGGTCACCGGGCTGATGGTAAACGGCGGGCGGGTCAGGAACGTGCTGTATCGACGCATGTTGGAGTGAGGTCAGCCTTACGGCATAATTCATGCATTTATTTGGCTGGATGCTCGGTCGCCGGGCACCGCCGCATTGTCACGAACTGGGTTCAATAGCCATGCGCCGCTTCCTGCTCGCCTTGCCGCTGCTCATGACGCTCGCGGCACCCGCTTACGCCAAAGACGAGCTGGTGGTCGGCGTCGCGCAGTTCCCCTCCAGCCTGCATCCCGCCATCAATCCCGAGGTCATCAAGACCTACGCCCTCGCCTTCACTCAGAGGCAGGTCAGCGCCTACGACAAGGACTGGAAGCCGGTGTGCCTGCTTTGCGCCGAGCTGCCGTCGCTCGAGAACGGCCTCGCCCGCATCGAGGAGCTGCCCGACGGCAAAACCGGCATGGCCGTCACCATCAAGCTCCGGCCCGGCCTGATGTGGGGCGACGGGCAGCCGGTTACTGCCCGCGACATCGCCTTCACACTCAAGCTGGCGCGCAATCCGGACGCCGGGTTCAGCAACCCCTACCCATGGGACCGTGCCGCGTCGGTCGATGTGGTGGACGACGTGACCGCCGTGCTGCATCTGCCGCGCCTGATGTCCGACTTCATGATGTGGGACCAAATCCTGCCCGAACACCTGGAGGGTCCCGTGGCCGCCGCCGCCAGCTCGCCCGGCGACTACATCCGCACGACCGTGTACAACCGCGCGCCGACCACGCCCGGTCTTTGGAACGGTCCCTGGATGATCACCGGCTACCAGTCCGGCGCCCAGGTGGTGATGGAGCCGAACCCGCACTGGCCCGGCCCCAAGCCCGCCCTCCGCAAGATCACCATGCGCACCATCGAGAACACCGCCGCCCTGCAGGCCAACCTGCTGTCGGGCGACGTCGATATGGTGGCCGGCGAGGGCGTGGGCCTGACGATCGACCAGGCGCTGGGTTTACGGAAACAGGCGCCGGAGCGCTTCAACTACAATTTCCAGCCCAGCCTCACCTACGAACACATCGACCTCAAGCTCGACAACCCGATCCTGGCCGATGTGCGTGTGCGGCGCGCCTTGCTGTCCGCGCTCGACCGCCAAACGCTGGTAACCCGGCTGTTCGAGGGGCTGCAGCCGGTCGCCGCCACCTGGGTCAACCCGCTGCATCCGATGTATGACAAGGCCGTCACGCCGACCAAGTTCGACCTGCCCGGCGCCAAGAAGCTCCTCGCCGAAGCCGGCTGGACCCCTGGGTCCGACGGCGTCTGCCGCAACGTGGCCGGGCAGCGGCTGTCGATCGAGTTCGGCACCACCGCCGGCAACCGCCTGCGCGAGCTGGAGCAGCAGGTGCTGCAGAGCCAGTGGAAGGCCGCGTGCATCGAGGCGACGATCAAGAACGAGCCGGCCCGCACCATCTTCGGCGAGACGCTCAAGCGGCGGACCTACACCGGCATGATCCTGTACGGCTGGAGCAGCACCGTCTCGGAGTCGCCCCGCCGGACGCTGGGCACCGACCAGATTCCTACCCAGGGCAACAGCTACGGCGGCTCGAACTACCCGGGATTCAGCGATCCCGGCGTGGATGCCAGCATCGCCCAGGTCGAGAGCGAGCTCGATCCCGCAAAGGCGCGCGCCGGATGGGCGGCGATGCAGCGCATCTACGCGGAGCAGCTGCCGGCGCTGCCGCTGTTCTTCCGCGCCGACCCGCACGTCACCCCCAAGTGGCTGCAGGGCTACGAGCCGCTCGGCAACGGCTACATCGCCGGCATCTTTGCGGAGCGATGGACATCTCAGTAGCAGCGGGCGTCGCAACAGCGATGGACATCGCAGCAGCGCCCTTGCTTGAGGTGGACAGGCTCGAGGTCGCCTTCGACCTGCCAGGCGGCCGTCGCACGGTGGTCGCGGGCATCGGCTACTCTATCCCGCCGGGCCGCACCCTAGGCGTGGTGGGCGAGAGCGGCTGCGGCAAGAGCATGACCGCGCTGGCGCTGATGGGCCTGGTGCCGCAGCCCGGCCGGGTGTCCGGCAGCATCCGCTTCGAGGGGCGCGAGCTGGTCGGACAGGGCCGCGCGGCTTGGCGGGCGCTGCGCGGCGGGCGCATCGCCATGGTGTTCCAGGAGCCGATGACCGCGCTCAACCCCGTCATGCCGGTGGGGCGCCAGGTCGCGGAGGCGCTGGTGCTGCATGAGCACATCGGCTGGCGCGCCGCCCATGAGCGCGCGGTCGAGCTGCTGGCCCAGGTCGGCATCCCGGCCGCGCGGGAGCGGGCCGGCAGCTATCCGCACCAGCTCAGCGGCGGCCAGCGGCAGCGGGCGATGATCGCGATGGCGCTCGCCTGCCGCCCGGCGCTGCTGGTCGCGGACGAGCCGACCACCGCGCTCGACGTCACCATCCAGGCGCAGATCCTCGACCTCATGCTGGCGTTGCAGGAGGAGACCGGCACCGCGATCCAGTTCATCTCGCATAACCTCGCGGTGGTGAGCGAGGTCTCGCACGAGGTCGTGGTCATGTATGCCGGCCGCATCGTGGAACGCGCCCCGGCCGATGCCCTGTTCGCCCAGCCGCTGCACCCCTACACGATCGGCCTGATCGCCACCCTGCCCCATGCGTCGCACCGGATGGACCACCTGCCGGTGATCCCGGGCGGCGTGCCGGACCTCGGCCGCCCTGATCCCGGCTGCCGCTTCGCCCCCCGCTGCCCGCGTGCTGACGCTGGCTGCCGAGCCGCCGAGCCCGCTTTGGAGGAGCATGCGCTGGGCCAATGGGCCGCCTGCTTCAAGGCCAGCGCATGAGCCTGCTGAAGGTCGAGCGCGTTTCGGTCCACTTCCCCCAGGGCGGCGGGCTGTTGTCCAAGCCGCGCGTGCTGCGCGCCGTCGAGGATGTGAGCTTCGACATCCAGCCCGGCGAGACGCTGGCGCTGGTGGGCGAGAGCGGCAGCGGCAAGACCACGCTGGGCCACGTCGTCGCCGGCCTGCGCGCGCCGACGAAAGGGGCGGTGCGGTACGCCGGGCACGCGATCCAGGTGGTGTTCCAGGACCCGTTCGGGGCACTCGACCCACGGATGCCGGTCTCCGCCATCATCGCCGAGCCGCTGCGCATCGCGCGCCGCCCGGCGGCCGAGCAGCGCCGGCGCGCAGGCGAGCTCGCGGCCCAGGTCGGCCTGCCGCCGGACGCGCTCAACCGCTACCCGCACGAGTTCTCCGGCGGGCAGCGCCAGCGCATCGCCATCGCCCGGGCGCTCGCCCCCGCCCCGGAGCTCGTCGTGGCGGACGAGCCGCTATCGGCACTGGACGTCAGCATCGGCAGCCAGGTGCTGAACCTTCTGCGCGACCTGCAGGCGACGCACGGGCTGGCCTATCTGTTCATCTCGCACGACCTCGCCGTGGTGAACCACCTGGCCGACCGCGTCGCCGTGCTCTATTTGGGCCGCCTGGTGGAGCTCGCGCCGCGCGTGGAGCTGTTCACGAAGCCGAGCCATCCCTACACGCGCGCCCTCTTGGATGCCGCGCCGCGCATCGGCCACCGGCGCACCCGCGGCTCGGCGTTGCGCGGCGAGATGCCGAGCCCGGTGGCGCCGCCGCCGGGCTGCGTGTTCCATCCGCGCTGCCCGAAGGTCCAGGCCGTGTGCCGCAGCGATATCCCGCCATTCCGCCCGGCGCCGGGCCGCCACAGCGTCTCCAGCGCCTGTCATTTTGCGGAGTAGAAAAAAGTGGCCCAATTCCTGCTCCGCCGCACCGGCCAGGCTTTGCTGGTGCTCATCGTGATGTCGTTCGTGATCTACGGCCTGATCGGCCTGATGCCCGGCGATCCCATCGACCTGATGATGGCCAGCAACCCCGGCATGACGCCCGAGGCCGCCGCCCGGCTGCGCGCCATCTACGGCCTCGACCAGCCGTTGCTGCTGCGCTACGGCCGCTGGCTCTGGGATGCGCTGCGCGGCGATCTGGGGTTCAGCCGTGTTCATTCCCGCCCGGTGCTGGACGTGCTGATCCCGGCGCTGTGGCAGACGTGCAAGCTCATGCTGGGCGGCTTCAGCATCGCTGTCCTGCTGTCCCTCTTGCTGGGCGTCGCGGCGGCGCTGCGGCCTGGCAGCTGGCTCGACGCCGCGGTCAGCACCGTTGCGCTGGCGGGGGTGTCGGTCCCGGTATTCTGGCTGGCTTTGGTGCTGATCCTGGTGTTCGCCGTCAACCTGCACATGCTGCCCGCCAGCGGCGTCGGCGACGGCTCGTGGGCGGATACGCTGCGGCACATGGTGCTGCCGGTCGTGACGCTCGCACTGTCGATCACCGGGCAGTTCGTGCGCTATGTGCGCGCAGCCATGGTGGACGCGCTGCGCATGGACCACGTCCGCACCGCCCGGGCCAAGGGTGCCGGGGAACGCCGCGTGGTGCTGATCCACGCGCTGCGCCCGGCGCTGATCCCCGTCGTGACGGTCATGGCACTGAGCTTCGGCGGGCTGTTCGGCGGCGCGCTGATCACCGAGACGATGTTCGCACAGCCAGGGATGGGAAAGATGATCTACGACGCCATCCTCGGCAATGACTACAACCTGGCGCTCAGCGGTCTGCTGTTCGCGACGCTCGTGACGCTGCTGAGCAACCTCGCCGCCGACCTCGCCTATGGCTGGCTCGACCCGCGGATTTCAGTAGCATGAACGTCCAGCTCCCGGTTTCCCCGCCTGCCCCGGTGCTGGAGGCGGCGCAGAGTCCCTGGCGCCTTCGGCTGCGCCGCTTCCGAAGGCACCGCACGGGGATGGCGGCGCTCGTGCTGCTGGTGCTCATCGTGCTGTTCTGCCTGGCGGCTGCGCCGGTGCAGTGGTGGCTCGATGTCGATCCCACCACCACGGACCTTCTGGCGCGCTTCGATCCGCCCAGCACCGCGCACCCGCTCGGCACCGACGACGCCGGGCGGGACGAGCTGGTGCGGCTGATGGTGGGCGGCCAAATCTCGCTGCTGGTGGGCCTGATCGCCACCGTGTTCGGGGCGCTGCTGGGCACCAGCATCGGCGTCGCGGCGGGCTATTTCGGCGGGCGGCTCGACGCGCTGCTGATGCGGGTCACCGACGGCATGATCGCGCTGCCGCTGCTGCCGCTGCTGATCGTGCTGGGCGCGCTCGACCTCACGAAGCTCGGTTTCTCGCCGGAGTTCGCGCGTTCGGGCGCGGCCGGATTCTGGCGGGTGGTTGTCATCATCTCCATCGTCGATTGGACCGGCATCGCCCGCATCGTGCGCGCGGCGACGCTCGCGGTGCGGGAGGCGGATTACATCCGCGCGTGCCGGGTCAGCGGCGCCCGGGCGGGCTATACGATCCTCGCGCACGTGCTGCCCAACGTGGCCAGCCCGCTGATCGTCGCCCTCACCCTAACGGTCGGCCGCGTCATCCTGTTCGAGAGCGTGCTCAGCTTCCTCGGTTTCGGCATCGTGCCGCCCACGCCGTCATGGGGCAACATGCTCAACAACGCGCAGGAGCTGGTGACCACCGCGCCCATGCTGGCGGTGCTGCCGGGGCTGTTGATCTTCCTGTCGGTGATCGCAGTGAACCTGCTCGGCGACGGCCTGCGCCACGCCTTCGACCCGCGCGGCGAGTAGGCGCCGGCATCTTGACCTCAGTGGTGTGTTCTGTCCGACTTCGCCTATGACCGACAGCAACCCCCTCCTCGCCCCGTGGACCACGCCCTACGGGGTGCCGCCCTTCGACAGCATCCGGCCGGAGCATTTCGCCGAGGCGTTCGAGCACGCCATGCGTGAGCATCTGCAGGAGGTGGCCGCCATCGGCGCCGATCCCGCGCCGCCGAGCTTTGCCAACACGATCGAGGCCATGCAGCGCAGCGGCCGCCTGCTGCAGCGGATCGGCATGACGTTCTCCAACCTGGTCGTCAGCCTCGGCGGCGACGCGCTGCAGGACGCTGACCTGGAGCTGTCGCCCAGGCTCGCGCAGCACAACACCCAAATCGCACTCGACCCGGCGCTGTTCGCCCGCGTCAACGCGCTGCACACCCGTCGCGAAGCGCTGGGCCTGGCCGAAGACCAACTCCGGTTGCTGGAGCGCGTGCACCTCGGCCTGATCCGCAGCGGCGCGGCGCTGGGCGCAGACGAGCGGGCGCGGATGGGCGTCATCTCGGAGCGCCTCGCGGTGCTGCATACCCAGTTCGGCCAGAACGTGCTGCACGATGAGAAGGCGTGGCATTTGGCGCTTGCGGAGGCGGACGTTGACGGCCTGCCGGACTTCGTGCGTGAGACGGCGCAGCAGGCGGCGGCGGAGCGCGGGATGCCGGGTTATGTCGTCACGCTGTCCCGCTCGCTGATCGAGCCATTCCTGACCTTTTCCGACCGGCGCGACCTGCGGCAGGCGGCGTATGAGGCGTGGATCGCCCGCGGCGCCCAGCCCGGTCCACACGACAACCGGGCGCTGATCCCGGAGATCCTGGCCTTGCGCGCGGAGCGGGCCCGGCTGCTCGGCTATCCGGACTTTGCCGCTTTCCGCCTTGCGGACACCATGGCGGGCTCGCCCGGGGCCGTCGAGGCGCTGCTGGCCGAGGTGTGGGAACCGGCGAAGCGCAAGGCGGCGGCGGAGCGCGACCGGCTGCTGGAGATGGCGCAGGCGCAGGGCTTCAACGGCGCGCTGGCGCCCTGGGACTGGCGCTACTACTCGGAGAAGGTGCGGCGTGCCGACTACGCGATCGACGCCGGGGAGCTGAAGCCGTATTTCGTGCTGGAGAACATCCAAAGCGCCGCGTTCGACACCGCCGCGCGGCTGTTCGGCTTGACCTTCACCCCGCGTCCGGAGGTGCCGACCTACCATCCCGACGTGCGCGCCTACGAGGTGCAGGACAATGCCGGGCATGTCGGGCTGTTCCTGGCGGACCACTTCGCCCGTGCGGATAAGCGCTCCGGCGCGTGGATGAGCAGCTATCGCGACCAGGAGGATCTCGACGGGCCGATCTCCCCGGTCATCGTCAACAACAACAACTTCGCCCGCGCCGAGCCGACGCTGCTGAGCTTCGACGATGCTGAGACGCTGTTCCACGAGTTCGGCCACGCGCTGCATGGGCTGCTGAGCAAGGTGCGCTACCCCGCGCAATCCGGCACCTCGGTGCGGCGCGACTTCGTGGAGTTCCCGTCGCAGGTCTATGAACACTGGCTGTCGGTGCCGGACACGCTGCGCCGCTACGCCGTGCACCAGGCGACCGGCGAGCCGATCCCGGACGCGTTGCTCGCCCGCCTGCTGGCGGCGCGCGGCTTCAACCAGGGATTCGGCACCGTAGAGTATGTCGCCTCGGCGCTGATCGACATGGCGCTGCACAGCCATGCGGACCCGCAATCGATTGAGATCGACGCTTTTGAGCAGGAGTTCCTCGGGCGCATCGGCATGCCGCCGGAGATCGGCATTCGGCACCGGCCCGTGCATTTCCAGCATCTGTTCGCGGGCGGCGGCTACGCGGCGGGCTACTACTCCTACATGTGGGCCGAGGTGCTGGAGGCGGACGGGTTCGAAGCGTTCAAAGAAGCCACCGATCCGTTTGACCCAGCATTGGCAGCGCGGCTGCGTGCGTTGCTGAGCGCTGGCGACACCCGGGACCCGATGCAGCTTTATGTCGGCTTCCGCGGCCGGGCGCCGAGCACGTCGGCCCTGCTGCGCAGCCGCGATTTGGCGGCGTAGCTACGCTGCCATCTGCTGCCCCAATGAGTAGGTCCGGCAATGCTCAAGATAGGCCGATTCGTGCACGGCCACGAGCTGAACCACGCTGGACCAGAGCCAGGACGGCGCGTCCAGTTCGCCTGAATGACGGCCATGTCCCAGCTCCCGCCGCCAAGTGGCGCGGGTGGCCGCGTTCGTCTGGCGCGCATGCGCGTGGCCGACGACCCAGGCGAGGTAACGGGCGGCGCTGACCGCCTCCTCCCGCGTCAACTGGTCCATCTCAAGCTTCAGGTCCTGCGGCAGCACCTCGCGCATGACGACCGGCCGGTCTTGCAGACGGGTCGCGAACATGCGCTCGCCGAGGAACGGAGCGAGGTGGCGCGCGCCCTCGACGACACGCTTGGCATCGTCGTCCGGAAGCGTCACGCCGGGTGCGTGCGGGGCGGCGGTGTGCACCGCCTCCTTGATGTCCATGAGGCAGAACCTCTCGTCGCGGCCCTTGCCGATGCCCAGCAGGACCGCAAACCGCAGTCGCCCGAGCGAGCTGCATCCTTTTACCCAGTAGGCGACGTCGTGCACCGTGAGATGGCCGCCGTGGCCGGGGTGGAGGGTCGCCATGAACGCGCTGGCCTGCTCGCCCGCAAAAAGCTGGCCGATCTCGTGGCGCTCCTCGTCCGAAAGCGCCCAGAAGCGGTCGCCGAGCGGGATCGTCGGCTTGAGGTCCTCGATCCGCTCGCGCGCGAGGTGCCGCCATTTGCGTCCGTGCGCCTGCCGGACGACGGCGCGCACCACGTCCGGCATCGGCTCGGCGCTTTCCGCGTCGTCCCGGTCATCGGCCAACGCGTGCTCGTAGCCCTTCGTCATCTCCTCGATCATGTGCGCGGTGGTCACGCCCGGCAGGTCGGAGCCGCGCGCCGCGGTCGCGAGCGACAGGCCGAGGCGGATCAGGTCATGCGCCGGGTTGCCAATGACAGTCTGGTCGAGGTCCCGGATTTGCACCGCGACCCGGCCATGCGCATCCGCGAGCGGCCCGAGATTGCCGAGGTGGCAATCGCCGCAAATCCATACCGGCGGCCCAGCGGGTAGGGTCTCGCCGCTGGCCTCAAGCCATTCGTAGAAGCTGCGCGTGCTGCCACGGACGTAGGCGTGGGCCGAGCGTGCCATCTTCAGGTTCTGCGGTTCAGTCAGGAGCGGCAGGCGCTGGGCAGGAACTGGGTATTCTCGCGTCTTTCGCGTCATTTCGAGAGTTGCTCACTAGTCGGGATGTCATGGCTTCGGGAGATACCGGCGGCGGAACGCTGCCGCGGCGCGGTCCCGTCACATAAGTGACATGAAACGGCAACATCAGCCATAGGTTGCTAAGTCTTGAGAACCAGCCAGGAGGAAATTGGGCAGACGGCTGTCAGCTCTTTCAGCGACGGAGAGCTCGCCCATACCAACGTTGAAATCAGGGGCCGAATGCGGTGAGCTTGCCGCTGTAGTCAGCGACGAGCAGCAGGCCGTTGACGATCGTAGGCGATATGAACACGCCGCCGCCAATCTGCTGCCCGCTGTCCCAGAGGTAATTGCCCGCCGCATCAAAGGCGAACACCGAGCTGGCGTTGCCGGTCGCGTAGTATACCACCCCGTTAGCCACCATCGGCGGGATCATCGGGTTGTCTGAATTCGGGGCAGCGTTCATTCCCACCGTCTGCTGCCGTTGCAGCGACAGCGTGCAGTCGGCCGCCACTCCGAAGGCAAGCAGCCCGTGCGCATAGGTTCCCGACTGGTCGTCCTTTGGATTGCCCAAATAGAGCTGCTGCGAGACCGGGTCATAGGCCGGCAGGCCGATGAAGTCGCCGTTCGGCGTGACGTTCTGCGTGACCGCGATGCGCTGGGTAGGCCCGGATGCGATGCTGGCGGCATCCCGGCTGTAGATGAACAGCTCCCCGGTCTTGTTCATGACCGCCATCTGCGGCGGACAGTTCGCCGGTTGATACAGCATGGGCGTCGCGCCGAAATCGGTGTCCTGACCGGCGAGGCCCGGCGCGTTCGCCGCTAGAAGCTGCAGGTTGGGGTCCAGCTTGATAACTTGGTCCGCATAGCCGCCGTTCTCCGGCGCGGTCAGGGAGTTGCCG
Organism: uncultured Alphaproteobacteria bacterium; assembly: GCA_963850595.1. GTDB lineage: Bacteria > Pseudomonadota > Alphaproteobacteria > Acetobacterales > Acetobacteraceae > CAHJXG01. The sequence continues at coordinate 2,590,665 of CAWKLS010000002.1, forward strand.
GTCGCGGTATAGACGGCCGAGCCGTCCGCCTCGACCGAAGCGCCGCCAAAGCCCCAGATGCCGCCGCCATCCGGCCCGGCGGCACCGGTCGGATACCAGCGGGCGGCGACCTGCGGCGTATCGGTCGCGGTCGTGCCGACGGCGACCTTGATGAGCTGGCCGTGATAGGGCGGCAGGTCGCAGAGGCCGGCCGTGGGCACATAGACCGACCCGTTGACGTAGGTGAGCGCGCCAAAGTCGAACGTGTCCCCATTCGGCGTGCCCTGATCGACGATCTGCAGCGGATATCCAGGGAGCGGGTTGCCGGTGTCCAAAGCGAGCGCCCACAGGCTGCCGTCGCCAGGCGCCAGCCACATGCGGTTGAGCGCCTTGTCGATCACCGGGGTGCCCATCACGCCGCTCGCCCCGTTCGGCGCGCTGCCGCAGAAGGTCTGCGGCGCCGGCAGCTGGGTCGCCCATACCATCCCGCCGCTGCCCGCGTCGAAAGCGGCCGCGAGGCCGGTCACGTCGGCGACGTAGATCAGGTCAGCCGACACGGTGTTGCCGGTGCCAGCGCCATCATCGAGCGGGATGCCGCTGGCGAGCAATGGCTGGGTCAGGATCGGGCCGTTCATGGGAGACTGCCAGAGCTGGTGCAGTCCGGGGACGGCCTGCCCATTCAAAACCGTCTCTTGCCCGCTATAGCCCTGTCGCTGCGCAGTCTTGCCGAATGTCAGCCAGTCCTCCGCGTGGGCCCCGGCTGGCAAGCCGAGTCCCATGAGGGCTGCAGTGCAGGCGAGCCGTCCAAGGTATTTGGCAAAGTGCATGACCTGACCCCATTCGTCGCCATGATTGCTGGAACACCAAGCTTTCGCTCAGCATACAGCAATAGACCTGTGACAAACGGCACAACACAGATCAAAATACCTAGTATCAAAGCGCGGCCGCTCACTATGGAGTCCAGCTCATACGGCATGCGTCGAGCGTCTGCACGACAGCGCTGGGTCTTTTTTAAAGCCAGTGCGCCGGCACCCAGACCGGGATCCGGGTGGTTTCGTCCCAATAGCCGTCCAGCCACGTGGTGTTGGCGCGCTCCACCCACTCGCCGGGTTTCCAGGTGTATTCTGTACCGTCCCAGTCGAAATGGCCGGGCTGCCAGACCGTGACGGCAGCGGAGACTGGCGGCAGCGGGATTTGCTCGGTTTCATAGGGGGGTATTGGCGGATGGGTCAGGCGGCCCGCAGCGCAGCCGGTTGCGGCGAGGCAGCCAAGCAATATGATTGCCGCGATATGTCTCATGCGCGGTGGGCCCTGGCGAGTGAAGCCGGGCAGGACCGCGTGCGCTCCACGGAAGCGTTGCATCGGGCTATCGATCGGCGTGCGGCTTTGCAGGCCCGTTTTTGGAGCATGGTGCCGGTTCATCATCCAGGTTCCGCAATGATTGTCTATGATCCACTCCTGACAGGGGAAGACCTGGCGCGCAATGGCCAGTCTTGAGACCGCGATCAGATAATGAATCATACAAGTTTTTGTTGCTGATTTAAGGCATTTTTTTTTACTAAGAAATACATGGTAGACACAAAGGGAAATAGGCCGGCGTGCATGTAATGCCGGTTTGCGTTGACGCAGTACTTTCGAAGTACGAGACGTGAAAGCCGTCATATCGTTACATTAGATTATCAGACCGCTACATCGCTATTGCAGAAGTGAGAAATCGAAGCTCTCAACTCCGTGCGATAGGCAAACTCGCGTAACGTCGTATAACAAGTCGCCCTGAGGTTTTCTGCCTCAGGACCGGTGCCGCGCAGGCACGATCGATAGAAAAGTAGATAATCCGGTGCAGACCGTCCTCGGAAAGTATGAGATCCGTGACAAGATAGCGACCGGACCCATGAGTACGGTCTACGACGGCTGGGACACCGCCATCAACCGACGCGTTGCTATCAAGGCGGTGCCGCTGGCGCAAAATAGTCAGTCGGAAGGCTGGCAGCATCTTACCCGTTTCAGGCGCGAGGCGCAGGCAGCCGGCCAGCTTCAGCATCCGAACGTCGTCGCGATCTTCGATTACGGCGAGACCGCAGAATATGCGTTCATCATCATGGAATTCGTTGATGGCGGCACGCTGAAATCCGCGCTCGAATCAGGAATACGGTTCGCGGTCGCCGATATTATTCGGCTGATGCGGGATATCCTGACGGGGCTGCAGTATAGTCACCGCCGAGGGATCGTCCACCGCGACATCAAGCCCGCAAACATCATGCTGACCAGCGACGGACACGCCAAGATCGCCGATTTCGGCATTGCCCGCGTCGAGAACAGCGATATTACCCAGGTCGGAATGATGATGGGCACGCCAGCCTATATGTCGCCCGAACAGTTCAGGGGAGAGACGACCGGGCCCAGCACTGACATCTACTCGGCGGGCGTCATCCTTTATCAGCTGCTGACCAGCGAACGCCCGTTCGACGGCGGCCTGGCCACCATCATGCACAAGGCGTTGAGCACCGAGCCGCCAAAGCCCTCCGACATCTCGCGCACCGCCCCCCGTTCCATGGACGTCATCGTGGCCCAGGCCATGGCGAAGCAGCCCGACCAGCGGTTCAAGGACGCGATGGCGTTCGCCCAGGCGCTGCAGGACGCCCTCCTCGTCAGGCCGGCAGCGTCCGCAACGCGATCGATCGCCGCCCAACGGGTGCATGGGCCGCTCAAGCGCGACGCCGCGCCCTCGTACATCTACCCCGTCGCGGCAGCGCTGCTCATGACGCTGGCAACGGTGGGCGGCGTGGCGGCCTACTGGATGCTGACGCCGCACGCCGTTCCCAAATCGGAGACCGCCGTCCGGCGGCAGGTGCCTCCGCTCGCCTCAACGGCCGCAGCGCCGGAGCCTGCATCGCCGACGCAGGCGAGACCGGAAACCCAGGCGAAACCGGAAACCCAGGCAAATAGCCCGCCGCCGGCAGCCGGCCCCGATTTCACGAAATCCGCCCCGCCATACCGAGCTGCGCCGGTGGACCTCCCATTCGAGCCGCCGGCAACGTCACGCGAGGCCCCAGCAGTGCTGCCGCCGTCCTTCGCGGTTGCACCGCTGCGCCTGGACCCGGACCTGTTGGCTCCGGGGCGGCTCCCAGTTCCACAATCCTACCCGACGCTTCAACTGCCTTTACCGCCCAGCATACCGAATGCGCCGCCGGACGCTCCGGCGCTGCGAGGTCCGCGCAAGGATGCGCATCTGCCCACACGTCGTACAGTGCCTAAGCAGCCGGCTGAGAAACCCGATAATGGCGTGGCCGTCCAAACTTCTCCACCCGGCGCGGCGCCATCCCCGGTCGCCGAACGCGACGGCGCTCCGAGCAACCCGGCCCCCGCTCCGTCGCCAGAAGTTGCTGCGCCGCCGAGGACGCTGGGCCGGATGGGGATGGTCGATGGCGTGCGCAGGTATATTCCGAATGAGCCTTGATCGACCGAATAGAAATACGGGACACCGAGCGCGGCAGATCACAGATATCAGTTTTAATACGTTCGATTATCATACTTTGCGCGGCGGCCCTGTTCATTCCCACGCGCCTGTGTTCAGATCATTTTTGAAGTCACATGATTTGCGGCCCTATAGGAGCCCGGCAGCATGGTACCGGTAAAAATGTAATGAACGCCCGCGTCCGTAGCCGCGCACTCCTCGGCCTCACGACGCCGCTTGGTCCGGATGTTCTCATTCCCATCGCCATGGATGCGCACGAGGCGCTCAGCCAACCCTATCAGGTGCATCTCCGCATGGTATCGGAGCGCGATGCCATCGCGGCCGACGAGTTGCTGTTCAAACCCGTCTGCGTCTCCTTGCGGGGCGCCGACGGTGAGGTCGTCCGGCGCTTTCACGGCCTGGCATCCAGCTTTGCGCCTGAGGGCGCGGCGGAACGCGGGCTTACGGCCTACAGCATGACAATCGTGCCGCGCCTGTGGTTCCTGGATCAAACGAGCGACTGCCGGGTTTACCAGAACCTGAGCGTCACCGACATCATCACCCGCATGCTCGACGACGGCGGCGTCACGCAGCGGGACTTCAGGCTCTATGGTCCGCGTGCGAAACGGGAATACGCCGCCCAGTTCAACGAGACCGACCTGCAGTTCGCCACGCGCCTGATGGAAGAGGAGGGTTGGTTTTACTGGTTCGAGCATTCGGACGACGCCCACGTCCTGGTCATCAGCGACGCGAACTCCGGCTTCCAGCCGCTGGAGGGCGCCGCTTTGCGCCTCGTGCCCGATGCGGCGGCGGGCGACACCCTGCAGGACTGGCGCCGTCCGGCCGCGACCACGCTGGGACGCTACAAGATCAAGGACTACGACCCGACAGCGCCTGGCAAGCGGCTGGAGCATGAGCAGCCCACCACGAGCCGCACCGACGGCGCCCCAATGCGCGACGTGTTCCGCTGGCCCGCCGGCAGCTTTGAGACGGCGGACGTCGAGCGCACCGTCCGGCATCGCATGGAGGCCGCCGAGGCGCAGGTGGCGCTTGCCGAGGGCCGCGGCCGACAGATGCAGTTCGTTCCAGGCACGCGTTTCACCGTGGACGCTGGCCCGCCGGATGGCGGCGAGTATGTGCTGCGCAGCGTTGACCACCACGCCACCGACGCGACCTGGTCGAACACCGGCGACGAAACCGGCTACTCCAACGGCTTCACTGCGTTTCCGGCGGCCCAGGCCTGGCGGCAGCCGCTGACGACGGCGCGTCCGCAGATGGATGGCGTGCATGCCGCGGTCGTGCTCGGTCCGGAGGGCGAGGAGATCCACACGGACGAGCACGGGCGCGTCAAGATCCGGTTCTTCTGGGACCATCGGCAGGAGGCCGCTGCGGGCGGCTCGGTCTGGGCCCGGGTCATCCAGCCCTGGGCCGGCAATGGCTGGGGCGCCCAGTTCATCCCGCGCGTGGGCACGGAGGTCGCCGTCGCGTTCATGGACGGCGACCTCGACCGCCCGGTCGTCGTCGGCGGGCTGTATAACGGCAGCGACAAGCCGATCTTCACGCCGGCGGACAAGACCAAATCCGGCTTCCGCACGCGGTCCAGCACCCAGGGCGGGCGGGAGAACTTCTCCGAGTTCTCCTTTGATGACAAGCAGGGCGGCGAGCTGGTTTTCCTCCATGCCGAGCGTGACCTGAAGCACGAGACCGAGCGCGACCACGCCGCCACGGTCGGCCGCAACGAGACGCTGGAGGTCGCGAAGCAGCAAAGGGAGAAGATCGGCGACGGGCGCACCACCGACGTGACGAACGGCGATGCGCTGACGGTGCAGAGCGGCGACCTGACCATCAAGGTGAGCAGCGGCGCGGTGCTGATGGAGGCGCTGCAGTGCATCACGCTGAAGGTCGGGCAGAACAGCGTCGTCATCGACCAGACCGGGGTCACCGTCAAAGGCATGATCGTCAAGCTGGAGGGGGAGACGATGATGGACGTGAAGGCGCCGATGACGACCATCAAGGGCGACGGCATGCTGACCCTCAAGGGCGGCCTGGTGTTGCTGAACTGATGCCATGCTGACGCTCCTGCCCAAGCTCGCCAAGGCCGACCTCGCCTTCGTCCGCGCGCATATGGACCCGGCCGCCGAGGCACTGCCGATCCTCGACGCCAGCGCCGACGTGGCGGACGCGCTGCAGCGCCTGGAGGCGGCGGGCATGCTCGTGCAGGCCACCCGGCTCGCGGCGCACGGGATGCCGCGGCGGGAGGGCGTGTGGTGGGCCTGCATGTGCGCGGCCCACACCGCCCCGCACGATCTGCGCTCGGCTGACCGCGCGGCGCAGTTGGCGGCCGAGGCGTGGGTGCGCCATCCGACCGAGGAGCACGGCCGTGCCGCGATGGCGGCGGCCGAAGGCAGCAGCTATGCGAGCCCCGAAGCCTGGGCGGCGGTCGGCGCGTTCTGGAGCGGTCCCAGCATGGCGCCGTCCGGCCAGCCGGCGGTGCCGCCGGCGCCGCATCTGGCGGGGATCGCCATCGGCGGCGCGGTCGCGCTTGCCGCCGTGCGGACCGACCCCGCCCAGCAGGAGGCGCGCCTGCTGCGCTTTCTCGCCTCGGTGCACGACATCGCGACCGGCGGCTCGGGCCGGCTGCCGACGGTTAGAGCGCCGTAAGGATGGGTCAGCCCGCCATGCGCCTCGGCGACATGCATGTGTGCCCGATGGTAACCGGCGTCGTGCCGCATGTTGGCGGCCCCATCATCCTCGGCGCGTCCACAGTGCTGACCGGCGGCATGCCGCAGGCCCGCGTCGGCGATGCCTGCGTCTGCGCCGGCCCGCCGGACGCCATCGCGAAAGGCTCGGCGACCGTGCTGGTGCGCGGGATGCCCGCCGCGCGGGCCGGGGACCTGACTGTCCACGGCGGCGTGCTGATGGTTGGGCTGCCCACCGTCCTGATCGGCGGGTGAGCGGTGGCGCTTTTGCTGCGCATCCTGCGCTGTCCCGACTACGCGACGCCAGAAAGCCGCCGGCTGCCAGGGGGTGCGCTCAGCATCGGCCGCGGGCCCGGAGTGGACTGGATTCTGGCCGATCCGGACCGCCATCTGTCGAAGCTGCACTGCACCGTCGCCGAGGGCCGCTCCGGCTGGGAGATCGTGGACGAGAGCACCAACGGCACGTTCCTGAACCAAAGCGCCGAACCGATCGGGCCGAAACCGCACGTGGTGCAGGGCGGCGACCGGCTGCGGCTCGGTGCCTACGAGATCGAAATCCGCGAGGAGGCGGCGCGCGAGGCCGTGCCGGTGTATGCGAGCCCGGCGTCCTGGTCGCCTGCGGACCCATCTTTCCTGAGCGAGCCGGCAAAGTCGTCGCGGTTCTCCCCGTTGCCCGACGATTTCGGCGGCGACGAATTTGCCGGGGCTGATTTCGCGGGGCCGACGCAGCCGAATAATGCGCCGGGCATCGACGACCCGTTCTCTGCTCCGCGTGCCGGGGTCGATCTGCCGTCGGATTGGTGGCCGGTCCTAGGCGAGCCCGCAAACCCGTCCGCACCGCCCGCGTCGCGTCCGGATGCCGCGCCGGGCTTTGCGCCCAGAGGGCCCAACCCGTTCTTCACGCCCGCCGAAGCCGCCGATTCCGCCCCGGACATATCATCTGCGGCGCTTCCAAGTTCGGCCCCAATCGAAGACCGGCTGCTCGTGGCATTCCTGCGCGGCGCTGGTCTGCCGAAGCTGCGGCCGGATGCGCCGGAGGCAACCATGGAGGCGCTCGGGGCCGCATTCCGCGCCATGGTGGCCGGGCTGCGCGCCGCGATGATCGCGCGCGGCGACGTGAAGTCCAGTTTCCGCATTGAGCAGACCCGGATTCAGCGCCGCGGCAACAATCCGCTGAAGTTCGCAGCCGATGATGACGACGCGCTGCTGGGGCTGCTGGACTCTACCCGGCGTGGCGTCGAGCCGCGGGTGGCGATCGCGGAGGCGTTGCGCGACCTGCGCCTGCACGAGCTGGCGAGCGTGACAGCGATGCAGACGGCGGCTCACGCGCTGCTGCAGTCGGTGGCACCGGACGGCGTGGAGGCTGGCTTGCCGCACAGCGCGGCCGATTACCTGCCCTATGGACGCCACGCCCGCCTATGGGCCGCCGCCCAGGCGCAGCACGCTCGCATCGAGGCGGCGCTGGCCGATGACTTCGACAGCGCGTTCGGCCGTGCCTTCGCCCGCGCCTATGAGGACGCGATGGCCGAGCTGAAAGAAAGCGCGCCATGAGCTGGTCCAACCGGGTCATCTGGCAGGAGGGCATGTTCCTCCGCACTCAGCACTTCCAGCAGCAGGACCGTTGGGCAGAGGCGCTGATCCGCAGCCGCACGACCGCGCTGCGCCCGTTCAGCTGGGGCGTGACGGAGCTGCAGGTGAGCCGGGATCTGCTCGCCCAGGGCCGGTTCGCCGTCGCCCAGGCGAGTGGCTGCTTTCAGGACGGGACGCCATTCAGCATTCCCGGAGAGGCGGACCATCCGCTGCCGCTGGACTTGCCGGACAACACCCGCAACGCCCTGGTGTTCCTCGCGATGCCCATCCAGCAGGAGGGCGCGCCGGAGGTAGCCGACGCCGCGACCGAAGCACGCTACGGCATCCGGGCTTTCGACGCCTATGACACCCATTCGGCCGCACCCGAGCCCGCCCCGCTGCAGGTCGGCCGGCTGCGCATGCGCTATCTGCTCGAGACCGACGACCGCGCGGGATATCTGTGCATCGGCGTGGCCCGCATCGCCGAGATTTCGGCCGACCGCCGGGTTTCGCTTGAGCCGGGCTGGATCCCGCCGGCGCTGACCTGCGTGGCCGCGCCGGTGCTGGCCGGCATGCTGAACGAAGTCGCGGGCATGATCGGCACCCGCGGCAACGCGCTCGCGGCCCGGCTGAGCGCACCCGGCGCCGCAGGCGTCTCATCCTATGCCGACTTCCTGCTGCTGCAGACGATCAATGGCTGGCAGGGCCTGTTCGCCCACTGGGCCGACGGCGCCTCGGTGCATCCAGAACAGCTCTATTCGGCCTTCGTGCAATTAGCCGGGCAGTTGGCGACCTTTACCGACGCGACCGGCCGGCGCCCGGGGTCGTATCCCGGCTATCGTCACGAGGACCTGCAACGCAGCTTCGCGCCGGTCGTTGCCGACATCGGCCGCTGCCTTTCGACGGATTGGGAGAACAGCGCGATCCCGATCCCGCTGGTGGACCAGAAATACGGCGTGCGCGTCGGCCGGATCACCGACCGCAAGATCCTGCGGTCGGCGTCATTCGTGCTGACAGCGCAGGCGGACATGCGGGCGCAGGACTTCCGGCGGCTGTTCCCGTCGCAGGTCAAGATCGGCGCCTTCGAGCATCTGCGCGAGCTGGTCACGGTGGCGATGCCGGGCATTGAAATCCGACCGCTGCCCGTCGCGCCGCGCGCGCTGCCGTTCCACAACAACTCGCACTATTTCGAGCTGGACCGCGCCAGTCCGCACTGGGCGCAGATGCAGGCGAGTGCCGCGTTCGGCATCCACGTCTCCGGTGACTTCCCGGGCCTGCAGCTGGAACTCTGGGCGATCCGCGCATGAGCGATAATCCGTTTGCCGAGCATGGGCCGTTTGCCGAGCAAGGGCCATTCTCCGAGCCTGGTGACGACGACCATACGGTCATCCGCCCGATGCCCGGCGGACGCCGCCTGCCGCCAGCCGCGCCCATCGCAACCCTCATCTCACCACGCGACGCGCAGGCCACCGCCGACCAATCCGCGACACCCGTCGCCGGGGCGCGGCTTGGCCTCAACCCGCTGGTTGCCGCCGCGACCCCGCTCCTAGCGCTGATGGCCCGCCTGCGCGACACGCCGCGCGGCCCGGATCCGACCATTCTGCGCGAGCGGGCCATCGAGGCGTTAGGACGCTTTGACGCCGAGGCCCGTGCCGCTGGGGTTGCTGCGCAGTTGATCCGGCCCGCCCACTACGCGCTTTGCGCTAGCCTCGACGACGTCGTGCTGGCGACGCCCTGGGGTCAGCAGGGCGCCTGGTCCACGGGCTCGCTGGTCAGCACGTTCCACCAGGAGGTGCGCAGCGGCGAGCGGTTCTTCGACACGCTCGCGAAGCTGCGCGAGACGCCCGACACCGCTTTGCCGGCGCTAGAGCTGATGTATCTCTGCTTGAGCCTCGGTTTCCAGGGCCGCTACCGGCTCGCCCCACGCGGCACGTCGGAGCTCGACCGGCTGCGCGAGGATCTTTATGCCTCGATCACCCGCCAGCGCCCGGCCGCCGAGGCGGAGCTGTCGCCGCACTGGCGCGGGGCGGACGCGCCATACCGGCCGGCGCGTGCGGTCATGCCGGTGTGGGTGCTGGCCTGCGCCGCGCTGGCGATCGTGGGCGGCACGTATCTGCTACTGGCCGGGCGGGTCAACCCGAGCGGCGACGACATGCTGGCGCAGTTGCTCGCGGCCCCGCCGCAGCGCGTTCCAAGAATCGTCCGGGTTGCGTCCATCGCGCGTCCCGCGCCCGGTCCAACCCCAGCGCCCGTGCCCGCCCCGTCTGCACCTGAACGCCTGCGCGTCCTGCTGCAGCCGGAGATCGACCAGGGTCTCATCACGGTGATGGGCACGATGCAGGCGCCGCTGGTCCGCATCCATGGCGGCCTGTTTCAGGCCGGCAGCGACCGTGTGGACGCGCGCTTTTTGCCGCTGCTGGCCCGCATCGGCGAGGTGCTGCGCAGCGAGACCGGGCAGGTCACCGTCACCGGCCATACTGATTCGCAGCCGATCCGAACGGCGCGGTTTCCCTCCAACTGGCATCTGTCGAACGCCCGGGCCGAGGCGGCGCGGGAGCTGATCGCCCGGGCTATGGGTGATGGGGCGGGAGACGGCGCACGCGTCCGCAGCGCCGGGCGCGGCGAGGCCGAGCCGGTCGCCACCAACGCGACGCCCGAGGGCCGCGACGAGAACCGCCGTATCGAGGTCCAATTGGCCCGGGCCGAGCGATGATGCGCGTCCTGCGGTCGCGCTGGCTGTGGTCCGGCATCGGCGTCCTGCTCATCGCGGCACTGGTCTGGCTGTTCGGCCCGTTGCTCGCACTGCTGGAGGGCCCGCTGCCACGGCTGGCGATCATACTAGTGGCGACGCTGATTTGGGCGGGAAGCAACCTGTGGCTCGACCGCCGCGCCCGGCGCCGCGACGCAGCGCTGGCCGCCAGAGCCGCACCCGATGCCACCGCGAACGCCATGGCCGAGGAAGCCAGCGAGCTGCAAGGCAAGCTGCGCCAGGCGCTCGACCTGCTGCGCCGGGCCCGTGGCGCCCGCGGCTACCTGTATGAGCAGCCGTGGTATGTCATCATCGGCCCGCCCGGCGCCGGCAAGACGACGGCGCTGCTCAATGCCGGGCTGCGCTTTCCGCTCGCCGACGCGCTCGGCAGCGCCGCGGTGCGCGGCACCGGCGGCACCCGGCTGTGCGACTGGTGGTTCACCGACCAGGCGGTGCTGATCGACACCGCCGGCCGCTACACGACGCAGGACAGCGACGCGGCCGTCGATCGCGCCGGGTGGCAGGCGTTCCTCGACCTGTTGCGCCGCGCCCGGCCGCGGCAGCCGCTGAATGGCGTCATCGTGGCGCTTGCCATCCCCGACCTGATCACTGACGAGGCGGTGGCGCGGGATCACGCCCGCGCAATTCGCGCGCGCATACGGGAGCTGAACCAGCGCCTGGGGGTGCAGCTGCCGGTCTATGCCGTGTTCACCAAGACGGACCGCCTCGCCGGGTTCACCGAATTCTTCGAGGACCTGGACCGCGAGCGTCGCGAGCAGGTCTGGGGTATGACATTCCCGCTTCCGGTCAAAGGCGCGACGGACGGGATGGCCGGCGCGTTCAGCGCGGAATGGAAGCTGCTGGTGCAGCGGCTCGATGAGCGGCTGCTGTCCCGCCTGCAGGCCGAGCGCAGCCCCGAGCGCCGGGCGCTCAGCGCCGGTTTTCCGGTGCAGGTCGCGAGCCTCGCCGAGCCGCTTGAGCGCTTTCTCACCGACGCCTTCGGCGGCAGCCGCCTCGACCCGGCCGCCATGCTGCGCGGCGCCTATCTCACCTCCGGCATGCAGGAGGGCACGCCGCTTGACCGGCTAGCCGGCACGCTCGCCCGCAGCTTTGGCGTGGACCGCGCGCAGCTGCCGAGCCTGCGGCCGCAAGCTGGGCGCAGCTACTTTTTGGGCCGGCTGCTGCAGGAGGTCATCTTCGGCGAGGCGATGCTGGTCGCCGCCAACCCACGGCAACTGCGCCGGGCCCGCCTGGTCTATGCGGGCGCCGCAGCCGCCTGCCTGCTCGTGGCCCTGGGCGGCAGCGGCGTCCTGCTGGCGGCGGCCAACAAAGGCCAGTCCGACGTGGACCGCGCGGTGGCGGCCCTCGACGCCTATGAGCATGACGCCGCCCTCGCCCATCTCGACAGCGTGGCCAATGGCGACCTGTCGCTGGTTGCGCCGCTGCTCGATCAGGCGCGTGCCCTGCCGTTCGGGCCGGACGACCCCACCCGGGCCGGTTTCCTGCCCGGCCTCGACCAGACGGCGAAGCTGCGCACTGGCGCGGAGGCCGCCTATCATCGCGCCCTCGACCGCATCCTGCTGCCCCGGCTGCTGTGGCAGTTGGAGGCGCAGATGCGCGCCGCCATCGCGCAGCCGAAGGCCTTGTACGAACCCACGCACGCCTACCTCATGCTCGGCGGCGCCGGACCGCTGCGTCAGGAGTTGCTGCGGACCCAAATGCAGGCCGAATGGCGGCGTGCCTATCCGGGCGCGACCAGCGCCCCGCTGCGCGACGACCTGGCCCGCCACCTCGACGCCCTGCAATCGGGGCCGCTGCCCGCCGTTGATCTCGACGCTGCCCTGATCGCGGACACGCGCCGCGCCATGAGCCGGGTGTCGCTGGCCGACCGGGTCTATGCCACCGCACGGCGCACCGCGCCGCCGCAGCCGGATTGGGTGCCCGCCGAAGCGCTCGGCCCCGGCAGCACGTCGCTGTTCACCCGGTCGAGCAACCGAACCTTGACCGACGGCATTCCGGGATGGCTGACGCCGGCCGGCCTGCACCGCGCCTTGCTGCCGACGCTGCCGCTGGCACTGCGCAACGCGGCGCAGGATTCTCTGGGTGCTGGGCGTGGGCGGGGAGGCCGGGCTGGACCAGGCGGGAGTCGGACGCCTCGATGGCGAGGTGATGCGGCTTTATGAGGCCGACTACGTCCGTGCCTGGGACGACATGCTCGCCGACCTGCAGCTGCAGCCGCCGCATACCGCCGAGCAGGCCCGGCGCGACCTCTATTTGCTCGGCTCCCCGCAATCGCCACTCCGCGACCTTCTGACGTCGATCGCGCGCCAGCTTCGGCCGTCGGAGCCGCCGTCGGCGCCCGCGCCCGGCGCCCCCGTTCCAGCCGAGGCGCCGGGGCGCGCCATCGATGCGCATTACCGAGCGCTGCAGACCGTGCTCGGTAGCGGCGGCGGCCCAGCGCCGCTGGATAGCATCCTGCGGCTGATTGCTGATCTGCAAAGCCAGCTCATCCGCGCGACGGCGCCGGGTGCAGCGCCGGTGCCGCTCGCCGAACCCGACGCGGCCGCGTCACTGCGCGCTGAGGCCGAGCGGCAGCCCGAGCCGCTGCGCCATTGGCTCGCCGGGTTGAGCCAGAGCGGGTCGGCGCTGCGCGGCAGCGGGCTGCGCCAGCAGGCGGCGGCAGGGTTCAATGCGAGCGGCGGACCCGGGCCGCTTTGCCGGCAGATGGTCACCCGCTATCCGTTGAACCCGGCCAGCGCCGCCGATGCACCGCTGGAGGATTTTTCACAACTGTTCGGGGCGGCCGGGCGGCTGGACCAATGGTTCAACCAGGTGCGGCCGTTCGTGGACACCTCCAGCCCGACCTGGCGGCCCCTGGGGCAGGACGGCACGACCCCACCGCTTTCGGCCGACGGCGTCCTGGCGCTGCAGAAGGCGCAGCGGGTGCGGGACATGCTGTTCGCCGGCGGCGCCCGTCCGCAGGTGGTTTTCGACCTCATGCCGCTTTCGGCCGATGCCGGGACGAAACAGGCCACGCTCGATCTCGATGGCACGGTGATCAGCTACACGGCCAGCGCGACCGCCACCGCGTCACGCAGCACGCGCCTGACCTGGCCAGGGGCGACCGGGATGGCCAACGCGCGCCAGGTGTTCGACCCATCGCCCACAAGCGGGCCGGCGTCGATCGAGGCGCGCGGGCCGTGGGCGCTGTTCCGGCTGCTGCAGCAGGCGAACGTGACGCGGGCCGGTGCGGGCGAGGTGTATCATGTCGCGTTTCAGCTCGGGGACCGCCGCGTGACGTATGAGTTGCGGGCTGCCTCGGCGCAGAACCCGTTTGCGCCGGGCATCGCTGGTCTCGGCGTATTGCGGGGGTTCACGTGTCCGGTGCTGTAACGGCCGCCGCTGTGGGCTTTTTCGGCAAGCTGCCGGCGCGCGGCGACTTTGTTCGGTCCGGCCTGCCCAGCAGTTTCGTCCGCCCCTGGGACGACTGGCTGCAGGCGGCGCTGCCGGTCTGCCGCGCTGTGCTGGGCGACCATTGGGGCGAAAGCTGGTCCGTCGCCCCGTTCTGGCGCCTATCGCTGCCTGCGGGCGTGTGCGGCCCAGACCCGGTGCTCGGCGTGGTCTGTCCCAGCGTTGACGGCGTCGGCCGCGAGTTCCCGCTGCTGCTGGCCGCCGTCTTGCCCGGCGCGGTGCCCGGCCCTGCCGAGGACTGGATTATTGCCTGTGAACATCTGGCGCTCGACGCCGTGCAGAACGACGTGGCTCCGGACGCGCTGGCGACCGGCTTGGCGCGACTGGGCTTGCCCGCCGCTGCCGGCCCGGCCGAGGGCGGCTGGTGGACCGAAGGCGGCCCTTACGTCGCGCCGTGCTGCCGCGCCGCCAATTTGCCCGACGGCGCTGCGCTGGCGGCCATGCTGCGAGATGCGCGATGACGATGCAGAGCTGGGCGGCGACGGATCAAGGTGGCCGCCGCACCAACCAGGACCGCTATCTCAGCCGGCCCGAGATCGGCCTTTGGGCGGTGGCGGACGGCGCCGGCGGCCATGAGGCCGGTGAGGTCGCGGCGACCCTCGTGGTCGAGGCGCTCGCCGCAATTCCGGTCGGGCTGGAGCCCGCGCCATTGCTCGCCGCTGTCTGCGACGCCATCGGAGCAGCGCATGCGGCGACCCAGATCGAGGCCGCCGCCCGCAACGGCGTGGTGGCGAGCACCGTCGTGGCGCTGCTGGCGCAGGCCGGTTTTTGGGCCTGCGTCTGGATGGGGGACAGCCGGGCCTACCTGCTGCGCGACGGCGCGCTGCGCCAGGTCACCCGCGACCACTCGCTGGTGCAGGAGCTGGTGGACATCGGCACCTTGTCGCCGGAGGCGGCCGAGACCCACCCGCATGCGAATGTGGTCACCCGTGCGGTGGGGGTGGGCGATGAGCCTCCGGAGCTGGACAAGGTGAGCGGCGCGATGCTGCCGGGCGACCGGTTCTTGCTGTGCAGCGATGGGCTGACGAAATGCCTGTCGGCGGAGGAGATTTCTACGCTGCTTGGCGCGCCTGGGGGTGTGCCGCCGACGGAGCTTCTGCTGGCGGCGGCGTTGGCCCGCGGGGCTAAGGACAATGTGACGGTTTTGGCGGCTTATGAGGGAGCATGACTGCTTAGCAAATCGTTCCGACAGCAATTAAGCACGCTAGATCCTTCAAAAGAAAAAGACATCTCACTACAGAACGATTTGATGCAATGTCATCAGAAGGGCAATCCCCTCCACGGACCTGTAGAACCCCAAGGAGTAAGCTCAATCAATTCTCTAGCAACCTTTTCCTTAAGAGCATTGACTGCGTTGGTCCAGGCAGAATGAATAAACAGAATCCCAGCAAAAGAATATATACCTGACCCCGAGCCTATTGTGATATCTTCCATATTCCAATTTATGTTATTAAATTCTATATCGAATCTGTTATTTACTGTGAGAAGCAAGAAGCCTTTTCCCGCACCGAAGTTTTTTGTTAACGATCCGACTAAAGGGATGTTTACACCGATCCCTACCGAAGCGGCTGACAAGACGGCGGACGAATGATTTAAGCTCGCCAATGAAAAACTAGAGCACCGCTTTGGTTTCGCATAATTCGCTGTCTTTCCACGGAGATCACCCAACGATCTACCCGAAGCATTTCCTCCAAACCCAATACCCCCGGCCAAAATAGAAAATCCATCATCGATACAGCCTTTTGCACTTCGCAAGCGAAAGGTAAAATAGCCTAATCCGAGTTCCCAGGCGCCAGCATGTATGGTTCCTGCGGATATTTCCCAATCATTATAGGAAGTATCTAAAACGGTGCTATTTTGAACCATGGTCATTACTTCCCGATTTTACATTCGTGTTATTTTACAAAAATTCCGATTGTCACCCCTTACTCAAGCATTAGCCTTCATCTGCTCCAAATCATAAGTCACCTTAACCGGCGTCCCCGAACCCTTAGAATCCAGCTTGCTATGCGAATACTCAAGGTGCGCGAAGTTGATCGACAGCAATTCCGTCGGCGTGTCCGCTCCTGAATGCATGCTGTAACCGCTCAGCCCAGCCTTACGCAGCTTGATGTGCATATACGTCTCAACGCCACTCTTGGTCGTCGTCGTGAACTTGAACTCGACCTTGCTGTCCAAATGCCCGGCAATCGAGTCCTCGAACAGCTTGTTCGACGCCGTGTCGAGCATCTTGGTCACCACGATTTCGCTGATATGCGGTTCGGAGTGCTCACGGTTGGAGCTGCCGCGTGCCGCCGTGCCGATCGAGCGGCCAACACCCATCTGGAACGACTCAACCTCGATCCAGTCCTCGAACCCCTTGGTCGTCACCGCGCCTTTGATCTCGCCGAATTTCAT
Source organism: uncultured Alphaproteobacteria bacterium (assembly GCA_963850595.1). Taxonomy (GTDB): domain Bacteria; phylum Pseudomonadota; class Alphaproteobacteria; order Acetobacterales; family Acetobacteraceae; genus CAHJXG01. Next base: position 2,606,983 of record CAWKLS010000002.1, read on the forward strand.
GTAAACGGTCATGTTATCGTTTCCCCTCAGAGATAAGCTGATAGCCGAACGACCCGGTATCCTCGACCACGATCCGCACATCCGTCACCGCCTGGCCGTCCGCCATGCGCGACAGGATTTCACTGGAGAGCGCCGGCAGCACGCTGCGCGACAGGATGCTCTCGACGTTGCGCGCCCCGCTGCTGCTGTCGAGGCAGCGGGCGGCCACCGCCTCCTCGACCTCCCGCGTCCAGGTCAGCGGCGCGCCATACGCGGCACGCACCCGGTCGCGGATGCGGCTCAACTGCATGGCGACGATCCGCCGGATGATCGCCTCCGGCAGCGGCAAATACGGCACCACCGTCACCCGGCCGAGAAACGCCGCCTTGAAATGCTTCGCGAGCTCCGGCCGCAACGCCTCGCCCAAAGCGGCCGGGTCGGGCGCCAAATCGGGGTCGGCAAACAATTTGGCAATCAGCTCGGTGCCGGCGTTGCTGGTCATGATGACGACCGTGTTTTTAAAGTCGATGTCCCGGCCTTCGCCGTCCTTCATCATGCCCTTGTCGAACACCTGGTAAAACACGTCCTGCACGCCGGGATGCGCTTTCTCCATCTCGTCCAAAAGCACGACCTGGTAGGGCCGGCGCCGCACCGCCTCGGTCAGGATGCCGCCCTCACCGTATCCGACATAGCCAGGCGGACTGCCCATCAGCAGGCTGACCTTATGCTCCTCCTTGAACTCGCTCATGTTGATGGTCGTGAGGTTCTGCTCGCCGCCATACAGGATATCGGCGAGGGCCAGCGCGGTCTCCGTCTTGCCGACGCCGGACGTGCCCACCATCAGGAACACGCCGACCGGCTTGCGCGGATCGGTGAGCCCAGCGCGGCTGGTGCGCACCGCTTCCGCCACCGCCTCCAGCGCGTGCGGCTGCCCGATGACCCGCGCCTCCATGGCACTCCGCAAATTGAGCACGCTGCGGATCTCGTCGCCGCGCATGCGCGAGGTCGGGATGCCGGTCCACGCCTCGACGATCGCCGCGACCGCCTGGGCATCGACCACCGGGAACACCAGCGGCCGCTCGCCCTGAACCTGGCGCAGGCTGGCGCTGACCCCGGTCAGCTCCTGCCGCAGTGCCGCCGGGTCGCCCGTGCCGTCCGGGTCCTCGATCTGGGCGCGCACCCCCGCGACCTGGGCGACCAGGGCCCGCTCCCGCTCCCACTGCGCCTCCAGCTCGGCAAGCCCGGCCGCCGCCGCCGCCGCTGCCGCTTCGAGCGCCAAAAGCCGCGCCATATGGTCCGCACCCGCCTGGGTCTCGCGCTGCAGGATCGTGCGCTCGGTGGCGATGAGCTCAAGCTGCCGCCTTCGGTCCTCGACCGGGGCCGGGATCGCGGCCTGGCTCATCCCCACCCGGGCGCAGGCGGTATCGATCAGCGACACCGCCTTGTCCGGCAATTGCCGCGCCGGGATATAACGCGCCGACAGCCGCACCGCCGCCTCGACCGCCTCGTCTAAAATCCGCACGCCGTGATGCCGCTCGAGCGGCCCTACCAGGCTGCGGATCATCGCCACCGCGACCGGCTCGGACGGCTCCTCGATACGCACGACCTGGAAGCGCCGGGTCAGCGCCGCGTCTTTTTCGAAATACTTTTTATATTCCGCCCAGGTCGTCGCGGCGACGGTGCGCATCTCGCCGCGCGCCAGCGCCGGCTTCAGCAGGTTCGCCGCGTCGTTCTGCCCGGCTGCCCCGCCGGCGCCAATCAGCATATGCGCCTCGTCGATGAACATCACGATCGGCGTCGGGCTCGCCTTCACCTCGTCGATCACCTGGCGCAGCCGGCTCTCGAATTCGCCCTTGATGCCGGCGCCCGCCTGCAGCAGGCCGAGGTCAAGCGCCCGCAGCGTGACCTTCGCCAAAGCGGGCGGCACGTCGCCATGGGCGATCCGCAGCGCCAGCCCCTCGACCACCGCGGTCTTGCCGACGCCGGCCTCGCCGGTCAGGATCGGGTTGTTCTGCCGCCGCCGGGTGAGGATATCGACCATCTGGCGGATTTCGGCGTCGCGCCCGAGGATGGGATCGATCTTGCCCGCCCGGGCCTGCGCCGTGAGGTCGGTGGTGTATTGATCCAGCGCCGATCCGCCGCGCGGCGTCGCATCCTGAGCGGCGGCCTCGCTCCCCGCCGCGGCCGCATCCTGCGCCTCGGCGCTGTTTACGGTGACGGAAGTGAACTCGCGTCTTAACGCAGAGGCGTCGATGCGCGACAGCAGCGCCGAGCCGTCACGCGCCCGGCGGGCGAGCGTCTCGTCGGCCACGAGCGCCAGCAGGAGGTGGCCCGAGCGCACCCGCGTCGCCTGCAGTTCCAGGGACCCGAGCAGCCATGCCTGCTTGGTCCACTCGACCAGGTCGGGCGAGAGGCCAGGCGGCCGGGCATTGCCGGTTTTCAGCCGGTCGAGCGCACGGTTCAGCTCCGCGCCCAATCGCCCGGCGTCGATCTCGAAACGCTGCAGGATCGGATGCACGTCGCCGTCCTGCCGCTCCATGAGGGCGAGCAGCCAGTGCTCCAGCTCCACATTATAATGGGTCCGGCGCAAGGTCTGACCCGCAGCCGCCTCCAACGCACGGCGTGGAAGCTCGGCGAGCTTGCCCACGAGTGCCTTGAGTTCGACCGCTGCCACCTGCGCCTCAATTTCCTTTTCGGAATGGACACTAGATGCTAGTTGTTGGCCGCGTCTAGTGGAGCGAATGAAATAGATAGAATTGTTTGATTCGCGCCAATAATCATCGTTTTGTGGACCCGTTCATCCGATGCAGCGGGCATCCGCAATGCGCTTAGAACCGCGGCAAGGATGCGAGGGCTGGTGGCTTCGATCGACATACAGGCGCTTCTCACCCCCATTCCGGGCGATCAGCCGTGCGGCAGCGACCTCCGGGACGATAATCCGGCCCGCAGCTCCTATTATGAAATGCGCGACCTGCGCAACGATGCCCGGACGGAGGAACGGCGGGCGGAAGCGCCGCGGCCGGACGTCACTCCCGTCGATCCAGCGCCGAAATGGCGCGAGCTCGCGGCCCTCGCCGCCACGGTTATTCAGGCCTCGGCCAAGGACCTCGAGGTCGTCGCCTGGCTGATCGAAGCGGAGGTGCGCGCACGCGGCCTCGCCGCGGTGACGGAGGGCGCGCGCCTGGTCCAGGGTTTGGTCGAGCAGTTTTGGGACGGGCTTTACCCGCTGCCGGACGAGGACGGCATTTCGACCCGGGTGGCCCCGCTGACCGGGCTGAATGGTCAGGGCGGCGACGGGACGCTGGTGTTCCCGCTGATGCGCCTGCCGATCTTCCGGAGGGCGGATGGAACATGGCTGGCGCTATGGGAATGGCGGCTCAGCGAGGCGGGCCGCCTGCCCGATGCGCCCTCGCACGAGGCTCTCTTAAAGGAGGTCGCCGCACCAGCCGGCCACCGGCAATTCGCGGCACTGCGCGAGCAGGCCGACGCCGCCTGTGCCGCCTGGACGGCGGCGAGTGCCGCACTCGAAGCCGCCGCAGGCCGCGACCGGCCGCCGATGGCGCGTATCCGCGATATCCTGCTGGGCATCCAAGCGCTGGCGAACGCCCATGGCGGCCCGTCTGGCGACGCGGCCAGCGAAACCACGATCGTCGTTGCGGGTACGGACGGGTCCGTCGCTGCCGCAACGTACGGGTCCAGCATGCCGCTGCACCCTGCTACGGGCGACGCGATGACGCGGGAGGATGCGCTACGCCTGTTGGCGGAGGTCGCGGCGTTTTTCCGCCGCACCGAGCCGCACTCGGCGCTGTCGTACACGCTAGAGGATGCGGTGCGCCGGGCACGGATGAACCTGCTGGACCTGCTGGCGGAGATCCTTCCCGACTCTGACCAGCGCGAGGGCATGCTGCTTCGCTTGGGGGTCCGCCCGCCTCCTGCTGCGCCTGAGGAAAATTAAAAGCTTCGGAATAAAAACGAGCCGGGGTGGAAACGCCTTGCCGGTATTGAGACACCTGCCTAGGGTGCCTGGTTGGGGTGATTGAAGCCTATGGCATCGCCAAGCCAAAATCGGGGATCAGGGTATGAGCGCGAGCATTCACAAAGTGCTGGGCAGCGTGCGCAAGCCGCGCGTGCACATCTCGCTCGACATCGAGACCGAGGGTGCGGAGGGCCTCAACGAATTGCCGTTCGTCATCGGCGTCATGGGTGATTTCTCGGGTGATCCGACGGCGCCCTTAAAGTCGTTAGCGGACCGGAAATTTGCCCGCATCGACCGGGACAACTTCGACGAGGTGATGGCGACCATGAACAGCGGCCTTGATCTCAAGGTCGAAAACACCTTGGCGGGCGATAAGACCGAAATGGCCGTGCATCTGCGTTTCGATAAGATGGAGGACTTCGACCCGGTCCAGGTGGCCCGCCAGGTTCCCGCGCTGCGCGCCCTGCTGGAGACGCGGGAGAAACTGCGCGAATTGATGAGCAAGGCCGATCGGTCGGAGAACCTCGAGGCGCTGCTGGAGCAGGTGCTGCAGAACCAAAGCGAGCTGACGCAGGTCTCTGGGCAGCTTGGCCTCAACCCGAAGGAGGGCTGAGGCCGTGTCCGAAACGCAGCCGAACCTTTCGGTCGGAACCGCCGCCGAAACTGTGGCCGAGTCCGGGCCGAGCTTCCTCGACCAAGTCGTCGCGGCGACCAAGCAGACCGAGCCTGACCGGGCGCAGGAGCTGGTCAAAACCCTGGTGGCCGAGGCGCTGGCCGGGACCGTCACCTTCGACCGCAACCTGCATCTTACGATCGAAAAGGCGATCAAGGCCACCGACGCGAAAATCTCGGCGCAGCTCAACGCCATCATGCACCATCCGCGCTTCAGCAAGCTCGAGGGGTCGTGGCGCGGGCTGCGCTACCTCGTGCAGAACACCCGGACTGGCGAGAGCATCAAGCTGCGCGTGATGAACGCGAGCAAGCGTGAGCTGGTGCGGGATCTGGACCGGGCGGTCGAGTTCGACCAGAGCCAATTGTTCAAGAAGATCTATGAGAGCGAGTTCGGCACCGCGGGCGGCCAGCCGTTCGGCGCCCTCGTCGGCGACTACGAATGGACCAACCATCCGGAGGACGTGGAGACGCTGCGGCTGGTGAGCCAGGTTGCCGCCGGGGCATTCGCGCCGTTCATCTCCGCGGCCGGGGCGGCAATGTTCGGCTTCGATGACTGGACCGAGCTGCCGCGGGACCGCGACCTTGCCGCCATTTTCGACGGCCAGGAGTACACGAAGTGGAACGCCTTCCGCCAAACCGAGGACTCGCGTTTTGTCACGCTGGTGCTGCCCCGCACGCTCGCACGGCTGCCCTATGGACACAGCACGAAGCCGGTCGAGGAGTTTGACTTCGAGGAGGCGCCGAGCAGCGCCGATGGCCGTGCCCGGAAAATGGGCCATAACGACTATTGCTGGACGAACGCCGCCTATGTGCTGGGCGAGCGGATGGCGGCGGCGTTCTTCGACACTGGCTTCTGCACTGCCATCCGCGGCGCCGAGGGCGGCGGCAAGGTTGAGAACCTTCCCTATCACACCTTCGTCTCCGCAGACGGTGATGAGGACGCGCAGTGCCCGACCGAGGTGTCGATGACCGACCGGCGGGAGTTCGAGCTGTCCAACCTCGGTTTCCTGCCGCTCGTGCACTACAAGAACCAGGACAACGCCGTGTTCATGGGCGCGCAAACGGTGCAGAAGCCGCGGAAAATGGACCGGCCGGCCGCCACCGAGAACGCTGCCATCTCGGCGCGGCTGCCCTACCTCATGGCGACCAGCCGGTTCGCTCACTACCTCAAGGTCATCGCGCGCGACAAGATCGGCAGCTTCCAGCAGGCCAGCGACATGGAGGCACTGCTGAACCGCTGGATCAGAAACTACGTCAACGCGAACCCGACCGCCGGGCAGGAGTCGAAGGCGCGCTACCCGCTGCGCGACGCCAAGATCGAGGTCCTGGAAATCCCCGGCCGGCCCGGCTCGTACAACGCCGTCGCTCATCTGCAGCCCTGGCTGCAATTGGAAGAGCTGACCACCAGCATGCGGCTGGTCGCCCGCATGCCAAGCAAGGCCTGATTTGGGCCCTGGCGCGCCCGCTGCCGCCCTGCGCGAGCCGGTGCTGGCCGGGCGGTTCCTCGGCGTCGCGTATCAGGAGCAGGCCGAGGCGCTTGAGGCTTTCCTGTCGGCGCCGCCGGACCAGGCTTTGCAAATCTGGTTCGGCGACGTCTCGCCTCGCCTCGCGACCGATCCGCAAATGCTGCGCGACCGGCTCGACCGCGACATTTCGACGATCGACCGCATGCTCGCGCGGCAGCTCGACGCCATACTGCACCACGAACGCCTGCGCCGGCTGGAGGGCTCCTGGCGCGGCTTGCATTGGCTGATCCAACAGGCGCCGCTCGGCAGCCGCGTGCGGGTGCGGGTGCTGCAACTGCCCTGGGCGGAACTATGCCGCGACCTGGGCCGCGCTGGCGACTTTGACCAGAGCCAGCTGTGGCGCAAGATCTACGAGGACGAGTTCGGCACCCTGGGCGGCGAGCCCTTCGGCCTGCTGCTGGTCGATCACGGCGTGCAGCACCGCACCAGCCCCGGCGCCATCATCGACGACGTGACGGCGCTCGGGCTGCTGTCGCAGATCGCCTGCGGGGCCTTCGCGCCGACGCTGCTCGGCGTCTCGCCGGCTTTGCTGGAGCTCGATGGTTTCGAGGAGATCGCCCGGCTAATCGACGCTGCCTTGGCGCTGCGCGGCACAGCGCATCAGCGTTGGCGCGCCAGTGCGGCCAAGCCCGAGATGCGCTTCATCGGCATGGCGTTGCCCCGCGTGCTGGGCCGGCCACCCTGGCCGGATGATGGCCGCGCCGATGGCTTTCGCTATGCGGAGTATGCGCCCACCGCCGCCGACCGGGTCTGGACACAGCCGGTCTATGCGTTCGGCCTCTGCGCCGCCCGCGCCTTCGCCGCCTATGGCTGGCCCGCCGACGTGCGCGGCTCCGAGCAGGACCGGCTCGGCGGCGGGCTGTTCGCGAACGTGCCGTCCGAGCCGCTCAGCACCGATCCACCAGAGACCTGGGCCCGTCCGCCGATCGAGGTTGCGCTCACCGGCCCGCATGAGCGCCAGCTGACCGACGCCGGGCTGATGCCGGTCTCGACCTTGCCGTTCGGCGAGGCGCTCCTGTTCGGCTCGATGCGGAGCCGTCACGCCCCGGCGCAGCATCACGCTGGGAGCGCTGCTCCGCAGCAGGGCGTGACCGCGGCGGCGGCCGACGCCAATGCCAAGTTGTCGTCGCAGTTCAACGCGGTGCTGTGCGCTTCCCGTTTCGCGCATGGGCTGAAAAAGCTGGGCCGCGAGATGGTCGGCAGCAACAACAGCGCCGACGACATCGAACGCAAGCTGCAACGTTGGCTCTCGGGCTACGTCGATGGCAACGCCCGTGCGGGGGCCGATACCCGGGCGCGCTACCCGCTGTCCAATGCGCGCATCGAGGTGCACGACATGCCCAGCCAGCCCGGCCATTACGGCTGCACCGTCTGGCTGCAGCCGCATCACCAGCTCGACGACGTATCCACCGAATTCCGCCTCACCACCGAGCTTGGCGGCGTCGGCAGCGCGAGGGCGTCGGCATGAGCGCCGGCATATCGGATCTGCTGCGGCACGGCAGACTGCATGACGCGGTGGCCGCCGCGACCGCCGCCGTGCGGGCGGCCCCAGTCGCCGCCCCACCGCGCGTGCTGCTGGCGGAGCTGTTTTTGCTCGCGGGAGACCTGCCGCGCGCCGACACCGCGTTGGACGCCGCCGTCACGCTCGACGCGAGCTTCGCCCCCGGGATCGCCGAGTTCCGCCAGCTCCTGCGTGCCGAGACCGCCCGCCGGCAGGTGCTCCAAGAAGGCCGGATGCCGGAGTTTCTGGGTGAGCCGGAGCCGCATCAGGTGCAGGCGCTCGCGGCGCTGGTCGCCTGGCACGGCAAGGATGCCGAGGGTGCGGGCGTCGCCGCCGAGGCTGCCGAAGCCGCACGGCCCCGCTGCCCCGGCGAGCACGACGGCGTCGCGTTCGACGATGTCCGCGACGCCGACGACATCCTGGGCGGCACGATCGAGGTGCTCACCACGACCGGAAAGCTGTTCTGGGTGCCGTTCACGCGGATTGAGCGCATCGCCTTCGAGCCGCCGCGCCGGCCACGCGACATCGCCTGGCGCCGTGCTGCGCTGACGGTGCGCGGCGGGCCGGACGGCGTGGTCTATATCCCGTCGCTCTATGGCCCGCAGTCCGACGACACCGATGCGCATCGCCTGGGCCAGATGACGACCTGGAGCGAGGGGCCGGGGCCGGTGCGGGGCCGTGGACAGCGGCTTTTCGTGCTCGGCGAAGAGGCGAAAGGCGCCCTCGGACTGACTGAACTCAAGTGGCCAGCATGAATCCCCGCCCGGCCGCCCTGCGTATGCTGATGCCGCTGATCGAACGGCTGCTGGACGAGACGCCAGAGCATGGGCACAGCCACGAGGACGCGCTCGACCGGGTGCGCAGCGCGGTCTGCCGCGACATCGAGGCGATGCTGAACGCCCGCCGTCCCTGGCACCGGGCACCGCCCGAGCTGGATCAACTGCCGCAGTCGCCATACGGCTACGGCCTGCCCGATTTCACCTCGGGCACGCTGACGGATCCGGACCGCCGCGAGGCGCTGCGCCGGGAGATCGAGGCGACGCTGCGCCGCATGGAACCGCGGCTGACTCAAATCCGGGTCAGTCCGCTGGACGAGGGCGACCAGCGTCGCGCCACCCTGCGGTTCCGCATCGAGGCCGTGCTGCGCGTCGATACCGCGGCGGAACCCGTCACCTTCGACACCATGGTCGATACCGCCAGCGCGGTCGTCGCCGTGCGGGCCGGACTTTTGCGGGGTTAGGGCCGTGTTCGACCGTTTGCTGCCCTATTATCAGATTGAGCTGGAGGCGCTGAAACGCCTGGCCGGTGAGTTCGCGACGGCTCATCCCAAAGCGGCCGGTCACCTGCGCATTTCCCCCGACACGATCGACGATCCGCACGTGCTGCGTTTGCTGGAGGGTATGGCGTTCCTGACCGGCCGCGTGCAGCACCGGCTGCACGACGAGTTCCCCGAGCTGACGGACGCGCTGCTGGAGATGCTGCAGCCGCATTTCCTCGCGCCCGTGCCGTCCTGCCTGATCGCCCGGCTGTCCTGCATGCCGGACCTGACCGGCCCGGCCCGCCTGCCCCGCGGCCTGATGGTCGATAGCGACCCCATCGCCGGCGCGCCTTGCCGGTTCATGACCACGGCCCCGGTTACCCTCTGGCCCATCGAGGTCGATCAGACCCGGCTGTCCGGGCTGCCATTGCCGGCGCCCGCCAATCCGCGGGCCGGGCGCGCCGTGTCGGTATTACGGCTGGGCCTGCGCTGCCTTGCGCCGGACATGACCCTGGGCAAGTTGGGCCTGGACGCGTTGCATGTGCAGCTCCGCGGCGACGGTGCGTCGGCGCTGTTCGAGCTACTGGCCGGTCACCTCATATCAGTGGCGCTGGCCCAGGGTCCGAACGACCCCTTCCCCACTTTGCTTGACCACGCTGGGAGCGCTGCTCCGCAGCCGGCCGCGCTCGAACCCGCCGGCTTCACAGCCGAGGAGGCGCTGCTGCCCTGGCCGGCCCGCAGCTTCTCGGGCTTCCGGCTGCTGACCGAGCACTTCGCGCTGCCGGACAAGTTCCTCGGCTTCACCCTGCGCGGCCTTGATGCCCGCACCCTGGTCGAGGCGCAGCCGCGGATGGACCTGTTCTTTTATCTTGACCGCGCGGCGCCGGACCTTGAGCGGATCGTTGGCCCAGAGAGCCTGGCGCTCGGCTGCGTGCCGCTGGTGAACCTGTTTCCGCAGCGCTGCGAGCCCATTGGCGCGCTGCATACAAAAATGGAGCACCGCGTCGTCCCCGACGTCCGGCGTCCGAAAACCCTGGAGGTCTGGAGCGTCGAGCGCGTGCGCGAAACCCGGTCGAACGGCACCTGGCGGCCCTGGCGACCGCTGCACCGCCTCACCCACGGCGACCGGGACCCCGGCGTTCCCGGCGGCTCCTATCACGCGACACGCCGCGCCTCGGTGGACGGCGAGGCCGGGTCCGACATGTTTCTCGCCTTGCACGACCGCGATTTCGACCCGGCCCAGCCCTCGGACGCGGTGCTCAGCGTCGATGCTTTGTGCACCAACCGTGAGCTGGCGGCACGGCTGCCGTTTGGCGCCGGCCAGCCGCGCCTGCATCTGGTGGAAGGGATCGCCGCGGTCGCCGGGCTGCAGGCGCTGACGGCGCCCACCCCCACCTTGCGGCCACGGCTTCGCGAGCGGACGGCCTGGCATTTGGTTTCGCATCTCGGCCTGGGCCATCTCAGCATCACCGGTGGCGACGAGGGGGCAGAGGCGCTGCGCGAGATCCTGCGGCTTTATGACCGCCGCGACACCGCCGAGACGCGGGCCGCCATCGCCGCACTCGTCGGGGTGCATACCAAGCCAGGGGTGGCGCGGTCGCCGTCCGGCGGCTTCTGCCGCGGGCTCGACGTGACGCTCGAATTCGACCCGCAGGCTTGGGGCAGCGGCGGCCTGCATGGGCTGGCCGCTGTGCTGGCCCGCTTCCTGGCGCTGCACACGACGATCAACTCGTTCGTGCGCACCCGCGCGGTGCTGCGCGGCCGGACCGATGCGGTCGGGCAATGGCCGGCCCGGGCCGGGGCGCGCCCGCTCGCGTGACGCAGGACCCGGCACCGCTTGACGACCTGCGGCGCGAGCCCGGACGCCTCACCTTCGACGCTGCGGTGCGCGTGCTGATGTGGGCCGCGCGCACCGCCGAGCCCTCCCGCGCCGCCCGGTTCCGCACCACGCCCGGCCTCGCCTTCCCGGCGTCCGAGGTGCTGCATGTTGCGCAGCAGGCCGGCAAGCCGCCCTTCGTCGAGCAGTCGGTGATCGGTCTCACCGGCCCGGCCGGCGCCCTGCCGCGCCCCTATACCGAGTGGGCCGTGACCGCGCTGCGCAGCCAGCGGCCCGGCCTGCATGAGTTCCTCGAGTTGTTTTCCGGCCACGCGGCCAGCCTGTTCGCGTCGGCTGGGCTGAAATACCGTCCGACCCGCGCCATGGATTGCGCCGAGCTTTCGGGTGAGCCCGACCCCATCGCGCGGGCCGTGCTCGCCTTTGCCGGGTGGGCGACGCCGGGCTTTGCCGGCCGGGCCGCCGCCGGCGAGACCGCGCTGCTGCACTACGCCGGGCTGCTGGCGATGCGGCCGCGCTCTGCGGACCGGCTGCAGGCGATGCTGTCCGACTGGCTCGGCCGGCCGGTGGAGGTGGTGCAGTTCGCTGGCGCGTGGCTGCGCCTGCCGGCGGAGCAGCAGACCCGGCTTGGCGCGCAGGGGCAGTTCACCCGGCTGGGCGTTGACGCCGCCTTGGGCATGCGGTCATGGGACCCGCACGCCCGCTTCATCGTCCGCATCGGACCGCTGACGCGGGTGGAGTTCGATCGCCTGCTGCCGCAGCATGGCGCGCTGCAGGCGCTGGTGTCGCTGGTCCGTGCCTTCGTGGGGCTGGAGGTCGGCTTCGCGATCAATCCGGTCCTGCGGCGTGCGGAGGTGCCGGCAATGGTGTTGGGCGCGCACGGGGAGCCACCGCGTTTGGGCTGGAATACCTGGCTGCCGGCGCCAACGGCGAGCATCGTGCCGTTGCCGGACGCCGGGGACGCGATGTTCGAGGCTGAGGCGGTAGAACGCGTGGGGGTAAGCGCCTAGCGTCACGTTTAAACACCCGGCTTGATCAGCGAACACAGCCGCGCGTAGCACTGCTGGACATCCTGCAGCCCATTTTCGCCGCCATTCACCCTGCGGCGCACCGCCCTCACGTCGCCCGAATCCGCCAGTGCGTTGCAGCCGTTCACACGCCAAAAAAGCGCCGCACTTTCCGCAGCACCCGCTGGGGTCTCGAGCCGGGGAATAAACTGCTTGAGCGGCACCCCGATCGCCTTGGCCAAGACGGCGTAGTTGTCGCGGAAGGTCAACTGAATGCAGCCACGGCCCCGATACAGCCAGCCATCGCCCGCGCCCTCCGGCCGGTTGCCATGGCGCCCGCCATAGGCGCACTCGGCGATGGCGTGCTGGTTCGCCGGATGCTCCGCCCCACGCCCAAGTTGCATCGCTAAATCTGCAGAAAACCGGGCCGGCCACAGCGTCCGCAGCGCTTCCGGTCTATGGTCGAGATGTTCCACCAAGCTCGTTAAAGCACCGGTCTCGACAAGCACGTTGGCCAAAAACTGCGCGATCCGCTCGGCGGTGTTGATCTCATGCTGCGCACAGGCCCTGCTGAGCAGGGCCGCCCAACCCTCCGCATGCTGCACCCTGCAAGCGTGCAGCCATTGCGCCGACACCAAGCCCCCACCCTCGCCAGTCTTGGATATCATCGGGATCGGGCCCGGTACCCGGATCGCGGCGGCAGGGCTCCCGGGCGCGATGGCCCGCACCCCGCCATTTTGAAGACTGCGCCATGTCGCCCCTGCCGGCGCAATCAGGCCAGGGGCCTCAAGCCCAGCCACACGCTGCTGGTATCGGCGGATCAGGCCGGCGGTCCGTGGACCGAACCGGCCGTCAACCATCGCCGGGGCGACGGCGCCAAGCTGGGCCAGCGACCGGTTCAGCGCCGCCTGCACCTCCCGCACGTCGGGCGGACGATTGGGTTGGCCGAGGCCGACCGCGGCGGAAAGCTGATGCATAGGCCAAGGTAGCAAGGTCGGCGCCCTGGCGTAAGCGGGCGATCCTGTTAAACGCATGGTGGATTCGATGGAAGACCGCACCATGCACAGGTTGCTGTTCACGCTGGCCCTGCTTGCTGCCACGCCGGCCAGCGCCGTCGATGTGCCGCACTATGTGCCGCACTATGTGCAATTTCAGGCATGGACGGTCGCCTGCGACAACATTCGCCGCTGCGAGGCGCGCGGCTTTGACAGTTCAACGCAGGCCGACCTGCGCCTGCTGCGCTCGGCCGGCATCGCACCCGCGGAGCTTCGGCTGACGGCCGTCGGTGACATCGACCCAGCCGGGCTCACGCTCGACGGCTCGCCCTGGCCGCTCTCCCGTCCTTGGTCGGTCACCCGACAGAACGGCCTTACGACCATTGCGACCGGGGACGCGGAGATGATCGCCGCTTTCCTTCAGCGGGCCAGAAACGGACATCGGCTCGGCTTCGGCGCTGGGCCAGACGGTGTGCCGCTGGATGGGCTCACCGCCGCGCTGATGCGTATCGACGATATTCAAGGCCGCGTGGGGACCAGCACGGCCCTGCTGGCGCGGCGCGGCGCGGGCAGCCCGCTGGCGCCGCCCGCGCTGCCGCATCGCACGCATTGGTCGGCGCCCACGCCGCTAGCCGCCGCCGAGGCGCGGACGCTTGCGCGCACTGTCCGCCGGGCACAGGGCGCAGCATTGGCGAAAGCGTCCTGCACCCAGCGACCCGAGGAGGCCGACGAGGCGTTCGCACTCGACGCCGAACGTGCTTTGATTATCCTGCCCTGCCGCTTCTACGCGTACCAGGGCGACGTGCTCACCTTCGTTGTCACACGGGCAGATGGCCACGCCGACCGTTTTGCACCACGCCTGCCAACGCTTGCCGACCCGATCGACACCCTGGTCAACGCGGGTTTCAACCCGGAAACCGGAACGCTTTCCACGGCGGCAAAGGGCCGTGGCATGGCCGATTGCGGCATGATGGCCGGCTGGCGCTGGGCCAATGGCGGCTTTCAACTGGTCGAAATGGCGCGGCTGGACGCTTGCGGCGGCGCAGAACCCGGCGACTGGCCGGTGATGTTCCGCATCGCGCCGGGCAGCTGATCGGCGCCGGGGGCCGACCGCTCAGTTTCCGTGTATATACATATAATCACTCCCGCTCACCGGATCGTTGCCGAAAACCATCGATAGCCGTCCGTTGCTGAGGTCGGAGGTGGTATATCCCGCCAGGGTCATCGAGGCGATCGGCTTGCCCGGCGCCGTCGCGTGCAGAGTGAGGCCCGCGAACCCTGCCGCCCCCTGATTATTCTGCCAATCCAACGCGAATCCCGAGGCCGTCACGCCAAAGATCGTGGTGGCGTCACCGGTATGGAAATTGGAGATCGTGCTCCAGATATCGACGGTGGCCACGCGGTCATCAACGAAGAACGTGTCGCTGCCGGCGCCGCCGACCAGGAAGTTGGAACCGGTCGAGCCGTCAAGCACGTTGTTGCCGCCGACCTTGCTGACATCGATCGCATCCTCGCCAGAGCCACTATGGATGAAGGAGTTCGGCGCCGTCGCTGTGATGTTGAGACTGTCGGTGGAGAGGCTGATGTATTGATGCCGAAGTCCAGCAACCGGTCCCGTGTAGCCATCGCCGGCAGCGTTGAACGCAAGTCCGGTCGTCGTGTCAGTGATCAGAAAGTTGACTGTAACAGGAGGGACCGGGACCGGCACCGGGGTTGGCACCGGGATCGGGACCGGAACCGGCACGGGCACCGGGACCGGGACCGGGACCGGCAGGTTCAACACATGTGTGGTATGGAGCAGTGTGCCTCCGGCGCCGTCGTCGGTGAGGCTGAACTGGGCGTCTGTGTAGGCGGCGGGTGGTTCGGAGAGGGTGAAGCGGGCGGCCGCTGCCCCGGCCTGGCTGACCTGGACGACGCTGCCCGCCACGCCGACGGTGAGGCCGGCGCTGTAGGCCAGGCCCTGCAGATCGACGGTGTCGCCGGCCTGGAAGTCCTGCAGTGTGGCGCTGACCGCGCCGGCGCCTTGGAACACGAGCGTCGCCGTCGGGTCCTTCAGCGTGATCGCGGCGCTCTCGACGGTGGGGCCGGCGGGCGCCCCCGCCGCGGTCGCCCCCGCGAACACCAGCGTGCCGCCGGCCTGCACGATGAGGGCGCCGGGGAGGGTGCCGGGGAGGGCACCGGGCTGGGCGGCCTGGGCCAGGGTGACGAGCGGGTCGACGGTCAGCGTGCCCGAGACGCTGATCAGGCCGCCATTGACCAGCGTGCCCTTGCCGCCGAGCCGCAGCGCCACGCCGGCTGCGATGTCGAGCACGGCGTGCGGGCTGAAGCCGACCGTCTCGCCCACGAGGTCGCGCGCGCTGCCGAGGTTGAGCGCGCTTGCGGTGCGAAAGCCCGCGAGGAAGTCGATTGCGGCATTGTCCCACTGCATCGCCGTGCCAAAGGTCAGCGTCGAGCCGCCGACCCGCAGCAGGCCGGGCGAGACGCCGTCGGCGGCGACGAACGTCACGGCGTTGCGCAGCGTGAGCTGGCCGTAGTTCAGCAGCGTCAGCACGCCGGCGCTGTAGGGCGTGGACAGGTCGAGCGTGCCCTGCACGCGCACGCCGTCCAGCACGGCGGCGTCGTTGCGCATCATGACGCCGCCGTTCATCACCAGGGCGCCGCCGCGCAGCACGCCCTGCAGCAGCAGCCGGCCGCTGTTGAGGGTGAGTGCGGTCTTCACCACGAGGCCCTGCAGCCCGACGCCCAGCGTGGCGCCGGCGGCGCTGACCGCGACGCTGCCGATTGTGGTCATGCCAGTGCTGCCGGCTTTGACGGTGTAGCTGCCCACAGCGTCCAGCGTGGCCACGTCATCCGGGCCCGGGACGCCGCCCGGCGCCACGCCGGTGGACCAGTTGGCGCCCACATCCCACAACCCCGTCCCCGCCACCCACGCCGCACTCGCCATCGCCGCATACCCCACAATATGTGAGCGCAGAATGACTAGTGGGTCGTAACAATGCGATGCTTGGCGCTGGTCGGGGTTCTTCTTGTTAGGTTCAGGTCATCAACATAGGCACTACTATTTATTAAGTCGCCATAACTGTATTTATACAAATAGCAAAAGCTAATGGAAAGCTGGTCTTCTTCGAGAGTCGGTCGGCAGCGGGACGGCTGTATGGTCCGCAACCCGGAGGCTGGCATCGACCCCGCACGAGGGCTATTCACACCCCACCCGCACCAGGTTTAGTGTCGCGTCATGCTTCCAACCCGCTATTGGCAAGACCTCCCCTGGACCGCTTTCCCCACCCTGCCAAAGGATACGGTCGCCGTGCTGCCGGTCGCGGCCATCGAGCAGCATGGGCCGCATCTGCCCGTCTCGGTGGACCGCATCATCAACGACGGCGTGCTGGCTCACACCCTTGCGCTGCTGCCGGATGAATTGCCGTTGCTGGTGCTCCCGGTGCAGGCGGTCGGGCTATCGGTTGAGCATATCCGCTTCCCGGGCACGCTGGCCGCCAGCGCCGAGACGCTGATCGCACTCTGGACCGAGATCGGGCAGAGCGTGGCGCGCGCCGGGGTGCGCAAGCTGGTTTTACTCAACAGCCATGGCGGGCAGCCGCAGGTAGTGGACATCGTCTGCCGCCGGCTGCGCATTACGTCGCGGATGTTCGCGGTGGCCTGCATGTGGAGCCGCCTCGGCAAGCCGGACGGGCTGGTGAGCCCCCTGGAAGCACGGCACGGCATTCATGGCGGCTTCGTCGAGACCTCGCTGATGCTGCACTTGGCGCCAGAACGGGTGGACATGGCGAAAGCGCAGGACTTCCGCTCCCGCTGGATTGCGCGGGAAAACGAGTTCTCCGTGCTGGTGCCGGAAGGTGCCGTCGGCTTCGGCTGGGAGACGCAGGACTTACATCCGGCCGGCGCCCTCGGTGACGCCAGCATCGCCACGGCGGCGGCGGGCGCCCAGTTCCTGGAACACGCCGCCGCCCGGCTGGCGACGCTGCTACAGGAGGTGCACCGGCTTGACCTCGATGACTGGCTGCAAGCGGCGCCGCACGTGGACGCCTAAACGACCACAGGGAGGCGCACATGCGACGCCATAGCGCCGCCATGGCTGATGCGCAGCGTGATGACGCGTTCATCCTCAGCCCGGGTTGCATGCGCCGGGACGTCGATACCGGGGTTGACGGGGTAGGCGGGGAAGCAGGCGCCCGCGACCGACACCCGCAGCGCGTGACCGGCCGGCACGGTGGCGCAGGTGGCGCGCAGGCTGATTTCCAAATGGCCCGACGCGGAGGCGCGCCGGTGCCCTTGGGTCAGGTTCCACACCCGCCCATCCGGCGCAATCATGGACAATGTGACCGACACGTCGAATGACGGCTGGTCCGCCTCGACCCACAGCTCCGCCTGCACCCGGCCGCATAGGAACAGCGGATTATTGAGCGGCGCCGCGGTGTAGCAGGCGACGTCGGCGCGATCGTCCACCGCGCGCCGGTCCTGCATGCCGCCGGGCTGGCTGGCGTGGCCGCCCAGCGACGGCGCCGGACGCCAGGGGTCGTGCACGAGGATGTCGGCGCCGGCTGGGCCGGGCCCATGGTCCAGCGTGCCGTCCACCGTGGTGGCGGCTGCGCGCCCACCGCCGCCGAAATACAAGGTTTGGGGCAAGAGTTCCGGCCACCCGCTCAGCCCATGCCATGCATGGGCGCCGAGGTCGAACAGCGTGAGCGCCGGCCCGGTGTCGATGTCCATGTCCTTCAAATGCCGGTCGAACCACGCGACCTGCGCCGTATCGACGGGGGAACTCGCGGACGGCCCGAAATCGACCGCGCCGACCATCCGGCCCCAGGGCTGGTGCGTCCAGGGGCCGATCAGCAGGCGCTGCCCGGCTGGTCCCCGGCACGCGGCGGCGTGACAGTCCAGCGTGCCCATCAGCATCTGGTCGTACCAGCCGCCGACGTGCAGCATCGGCACATCCAGGGCATGGCCGGACAGGCGCTCGCGGGGCGCGATGGCGTCCCAGTATGGGGCGGACGACGGCGTGCTGAGCCAAGTCGGGTAGTGCGACAGGTGGCCATGACAGCGCATCACCTCGGGCATGGCGCGGCCGGGTTCATAGAGCGGCGGCGAGCGGGCGGCGGCCTGGAACGCCGTAGTGGCTTCAAGCTCGCCGTCATGCACGGCGCGCAGCCAGCCCATCTGCGCGCCCCAGCCGAGGCCCGCTGCCAGCAGCGGCGCGCCGCCCTCCCAGGCCCAGTCGGTCCGCAGCTCCCACCCCACCATCGCCGGCGCCAGCGCGCCCAGCATCGCGCCGCCCGCCAGCGCCAGCAACTGCGTGTTGCCCTGGTAGGAGAAGCCATACATCCCGACCCGGCCCGAGGACCCCGGCAAGTCTGCCGCCCAGGCCACCGCTTCCGCTCCATCGGCCTCCTCGGCCTCGAAAAGCCGGAAGCCGCCTTCGCTGCTGCCGGTGCCGCGCACGTCCTGCACCGCGACGATATAGCCCTGCGCCGCGTACCAGGCCGGGTGGGCATAGACGAGCGTCGAGGCGATGCGCCGCCCGTAAGGCTGCCGCATCAGCAGCACCGGGAACCGGCCCGGCGCGTCCGGCGCCCACACATCCGCGTCGAGCCGGGTGCCGTCCGCCGTCCGCATCGACCGCAAACGCGGGCCAGTCACCGGCATGTATCCGGGCAGCATCAGCGCGCGCCGGCGATGACCCTGCGGTCCTCCTCCGTCAGTTCCATCGGCTGCCCGGCGCGGATCAGCTCGGAGAAGCCCTCGTTCGGCGTCATCATCGTCAGGCAATACAGCTTGCCCAAGCCAGTATTCTCCACGACATGCTCGACGCCCGGGGCCAGCACCATGGCGTCGCCGGGCCCGATGGCCAGCGTGCGGTCCTGGGCCCGCGCGACGCCGGTGCCGGCCAGGACGAAGAAAGCTTCGAACGCGACCTGATGCGTGTTCGGCGGCGTGCGCCCCCCGGGCTCGAAAATCTCGACCACCATGGTGAAGTTCACGCCGTCGGCGAGCGGATCGAACAAACAGGCAAAATAGTTGCTGTCGCCGGGCGCGATGCGGAAGCCCTGCAAGGTCGCGGCGCTGCGGGACAGCATGGGTTCGCTCATCATGCGGGAAGTGCCTCCTTATGCGCATTTGCCGGCGCTATGCCGTCGAGTACCGACGGGTCGGGCAACATCGCGTCCAGCACCCGGCCGCGCCGCAACACGATCCGGTCGGTCTGCGGACGGGCCAGCAGCTCATGCGAATGGCGCGCGGTGAACAGCACGAGGTCGGCGGGCGCACCCGCTCGCACATGGCCCAATTCCAACCCCATCACCCCGGCCGGCGTAGCCGCGGCCGCGGCCGACCAGCCTGGCGAGTGGTCCAAATGCAGGATGCGCGTCGCCTCGCGCACGACCTCCAGCATGTCGTGGTCGCCATACTGGTAAAACGGGTCCCCGCAATTGTCGGACGCGATCGATACCGGCACCCCGGCGGCCCGAAGCTCGTGCACGAGCGTGACGCCGCGCCAGCGTGGGGTGCGGGCGGGCACGCGGTCCTGCAGGTACATGTTGCACATCGGCATGGTGACGACCGCGATGCCCGCCTGCGCCACCGCCGCGATGACCTTACGCTGCATCGCCTCCGGCTGCACGGAAAGCGAGCAGCAGTGCCCACATTGGATGCGGTTTGGGAATGCGCGGTGCAGGGCGGTCCGCGCGACCTCGCGCAGCGCGCGAGCGCCGGCGTCGCCGCTCTCGTCCACGTGCAGGTCAAGGTCGAGGCCGCGGTCTTCGGCCAACGCAAACAACCGGTCGAGCCGCGGCTGGAAATCGTCCGGCAATGGCGCGTCGAGCGGCCCAGCCAGCCGGGTCACGCCGCCTAGAATGCCGCCGGCATCGGCCACCATGTCCGCCAGCGCCTGGCCGGCGTCACCGTCATAGGCCTCCAGCGGGCATATCGAGGCCGCCTGCAGCGCGATCCGGCCAGACCACTCGTCGCGTATGGCGCGGAACACCCGCCAGCAATTGGCGGCGTTCACGTGATCGCTGTCGAGGTGGGTGCGGATTGCCGCCGTCCCGTGCGCATAGGCGCATTGCAGCCCGTATTCCATGCGCAGCCGAATATCCGCCTCGGTCCAATGCACCCAGTCGGCTGCCACGGCCGCGAGGGCGCCGGGAAACGTGCCGTCCAGATTCGGCGTGCGGGTCCAGATATGCCCCTTGTCCAAATGCGTGTGCACATCGACGAAGCACGGCCAGACCTGGCCGCCGCGGAGGTCCGTCCCATCCGGCGCAGTGCCGGCAGGCGCGACCGCGGCCACCACGCCGTCGGCGATGCGCAAATCCACCAGCCCCGGCGCATCCGTCAGCCGCGCCTGCCGCAGCCAGTAAGCTCCCGTCGCGGGGATCGCCGTCCGCAGCGATGCCGGAGCAGACAGCGTCAAATGCCCACCTTGCGGTTCACGAACTGCAGCGAGTATGCCTGCTTGGCGTCCAGGCTTGGCGGATACACCCCGGCCGTGACCATCGCCGCCGCGAACCGCTGCCAGCGCGCGTCGGTCATGGCGCCAATGCCGGCCGCCGCCGCGTCACCGGACAGCACGATGCCGCGCTCGGCCATCGCCTGGTCGGCATAGGCGATGCGGTCGTCGGTCATGTCCGGGTTGTCGCGCTTGATCAGCGCATGCGCCAGCGGACGCTCGGAGCCCTGCATATACAGCGCCCAGCCCTCAATGGACGCATCGATGAAGCGTTGCAGCACCTCCGGCCGGTCGGCCGCGAACTTCGCTGCGACGTCGATGGTGGTCTGGTAGTTCTCGAAACCGTGGTCGGCGAACAGCAGGAAGCCCGGGTCCGCCCCCGCCTGCTTGGCCGCGAACGGCTCGGACGAGATGAACGCCTGCTGGATGGCCTGCTTGTCGGTCAGGAACGGCGCCAGGTTGAAGGTGTAGGGACGGATCTGCTCGTCGGTGTAGCCATATTGCGCCCGCAGCCACGGCCAGTAGCCGACCCGCCCGCCGGCGCCGATCAGGATAGGCTTACCCTTGAGCGCCTCGAGGCTGTCGTTGCCGGCGCCCTGATGCACCATGAAGCCCTGCGGATCCTTCTGGAACACCGCCGCGACCGCCATGAACGGCAGGCCGTCCCGCGCGTAGTTCAGCGCCTGCAGGCTGTTGGACATGATGGCGTCCACCCGGCCGACGAGCAGCAGCTGCGCCGGGTTCTGCTGCGGCCCGCCCATGCGCAGGTCGCACTCGATGCCGTGCCGTCGATAGATGCCGGAGGCGACCGCCTGGTAGAAGCCGCCATGCTCTGCCTGCGCCCGCCAGTTGGTCATGTATGACACGCGGTCGAGCGGCTGCGCCCGAACGCGTCCAGTGCTCACTGCGACCAGTCCAGCCATGCTGCCTAACGCTGTGCGCCGGGTGATCCGGTAGGTGGTTCGCATCCAGGCCTCCATGGTCCCGCTGCGGTTGAGCGGGCGTCGGAAAATCTGCAAGCGTTATGCCAGCGCTGTTGCTGGAATGGCCGCATGGGCGTCGAGCATGTGCGCGCCGATCGCATGCGGGTCGGCACCCGCAGCCGGCGCCTCATGCACGATGCGGCCGCTGCGCATCACCACGACGCGGTCGGCCAATTCCAGGATTTCGTCCAGGTCCTCGCTGATCAACAGGATCGCACAGCCGGCGTTGCGGGCGGCCATCAGCCGCGCCCGCACCTCCGCCACCGCCTTCACATCGAGGCCGAAGCATGGGTTGGCGACGATCAGCAGCGCGACCTCGCCGTCCAGCTCGCGCGCCAGCACGCAGCGCTGCACGTTGCCGCCGGACAGCACGCTGATCGGCGCGTCGATCGAGGCCGCGCGTATGCCGTAGCCAGCGATCATCCGTGCGGCCCGGCGGCGCATCCCGCCGGCGTCCAGCCAGCGCCGGCTGTCTCCGCCTTCATTCTGGTCGAACAGCCGCAGGTTGAGGTTATCGACCACCGACATGCCCGGCACGCAGCCATTGCGCAGCGGCTCCTCCGGAATGACGCGGACGTGCAGCGCCTGCGATTGCCGCCGGGTCGCGGCGTAGGGGGTGCCCTCGACGGTGAGCGCGCCGCCGAAGGGGCGCTGGCCGCCCAGCACCTCAAGCAGCTCCTTCTGCCCGTTGCCCGACACGCCGGCCACGCCGACGATCTCGTGCGCCCGCACCTCCAGCTTCGCGATGTCGAGGCTGTGCTGGCCCACGGTACCGGTGGTGCGTAGATTATGGACCGCGAGGCGAATTGCGGCCTCCGTCCCGCCTCGCCGCTCTGGCCGCGCCGGCGCGTGCGGCTCGCCGATCATCATGGAGGTCAGGTCGCTGCGGCTCAGCCCCGCCGTGGCGCCGTGCCCCGCCAGCCGCCCACGGCGCAGCACCGTCACCTCGTCGGTGAAGCGCATCACATCCGGCAGCTTGTGGGTGATGATGACCACCGTCGCCGTGCCGCCATGCGCCAGGCCCTGCATCAGGCCGAGCAGCTCCTCCGCCTCCTGCGGCGTCAGCACCGAGGTCGGCTCGTCCAGCACCAGCAGGCGGCGCTGCAGATAGAGCTGCTTCAGGATTTCGGTCTTTTGCCGCTCGCCGGCCGACAGCGTGCCCACCGCCGCGTCCAGCGGCACCGGGAACGGCATCCGGCCCATGAACTCGTCGAGCCCCGCGCGCTCCCGCGCCCAGTTGATGACTGCTGGCACCTGGCCGCGCGCGATCACCAGGTTCTCCGCGACCGTCATGGAGGGCACGAGGGTGAAGTGCTGATAGACCATGCCCAGCCCGAGCGCGTCGGCGTCCGCCGGGCGGCCGATGGTGGCCTCCTGGCCATCGACCAGGAAGCTGCCCTCATCGGCGCGGTAGTAGCCCATCATGCATTTTACTAATGTCGATTTACCCGCGCCGTTCTCGCCCAGCAGCCCGTGCACCGTGCCGGGCCGCACCCGCATGTCGATGCCGGACAGCGCTGCGAAGGCGCCGAAGCGCTTGCCGATGCCCACTGCCTCGACACCGACGGCGGTCATGGCGAGACGGGCGCGATCACTCCGCCGCCTTCAGCAGCGTCCGCGGCGGCGGCAGGCCGCAGCTGGTGCCGTCGGTGACCCGCACCTCCGCCTCCCAAGGCAAGCGGTAGCGCCCGACAGCGAGGTCCTGCATGTAGGTGTACGGGCAGTCCGTCGCTCCGCCCGCCACCGCCGAGAAGCCGCGGTGGCCAAATTGATAGATGTTGTTCTCAACGCCCCAATTGGCCCGAGCCTCCCGCACCAAGTCCGGACGGACCTCGGCGGTGATGATCTCGTCCGCCCGGCCGCTGGCGCCGTGGGCGACGATGGCGCCGTCGAAGTTGCAGACCATCGCCTCGCCCATGGAGTCGAACGTGCCGTCGCTGCCGCACATGCACACGCTGGCGGTCACCATCAGGTTGCAGAACGCGTTGCTTTGGTTGGTGAACCGCCAGGCGTCGCGGATCGGCGCCGTGTAGCCAGCGGTCCGCAGCATGACCTCTGCGCCGCGATACGCCGCCTCGCGCGACATCTCGGGGAACATGCCGTCATGGCAGATGATCAGCGCGAGCTTGACGCCGCGCGGGCCGTCGATGACGGGGATGCCGAGGTCGCCGGGTTCCCAGGGCTCGACGGGCACCCAGGGGTGCATCTTGCGGTAGTAGAGCTTGATCTCGCCAGTGTCGGAGACGATGAGGCCGCTGTTCCAGGGCATGCCGCCGGGGTTGCGCTCCATGATGCTGAAACAACCCCAGACCGCGTTGTCCACGCAGGCCTGGCGCATGGCGGCGATCTCGGGGCCGTCCAGGTCGCACGTGACCTCGTCCCGCACGTCCATCGACAGGCCGTGCAGCGCGTATTCCGGGAACACCACGAGGTCGAGCGTCGCCATGTTGCGCCGCGCCTTCGCCACCATGGCGACGATCCGCTCGGTCTGACGCGTGATGTCGGCCCGGGTCTCGATGGTCGGCAATGCCAGCTGCACCAGGCCGAGCACAACGCCGTTCGGCGATCGATTGAGGCCGCCTAGTCCGTTCATTTCCTTCTCCTCCTTAACGCGCGTCAACGCGCGATGAACTTAACGCGCGTCAACGCGCGATGGACAATTCGCCCGGCATGCCGCGCACTGCCCGGCCGGGCCGCACAGTGGCGATCAGCACTGCCAATGTCAGTACGAACGGCGCGGCATAGAACAAATAATAGTAGCTCGTGACCCCCACCGCCTGCAGCGACGGCCCGAGCGCGCCCGCTGCGCCGAACAGCATGGACGCGCCGAGGCAGCCGACCGGGTTCCAGCGCGCGAACACCACGAGCGCCACCGCCATCAGGCCCTGCCCGGATGACAGGCTCTCGTTCCAGCTTCCGGGATACACCAGGCTCAGGAACGCGCCGCCGACGCCCGCGAGCCCGCTGCCGGCCATGGTCGCGAGCAGGCGGGTGCGGTTGATGTTGAGGCCCAGCGCCCGCGCCGCATCCGCGCTGTCGCCCACGATTCGCAGCCGCAGGCCGAGCCGGGTGGCGCGGAACATCCACGCCATGCCGAAAGCGACCGCCACGCCGACCAGGAACAGCGGGCTGACTGTCAAGGCGCTTTGCACCTGCGGCACGGACGACCAGCCGCCGAACGGGATGCCCGGCAGGCCCGGCGCGCTCGGCTGCACGAACGGCTTGCCGAAGAAGAAGGCGATCCCGTTGCCGGCCAGCAGGACCGCGATGCCCATGGCAACGTCGTTCACCCGGGTGAGTGCGCAGGCCAACCCATGCAGCCCGCCCAACGCGGCCCCGGCACAGGCCGCCGCCAGCACGCCGAGCCACGGGTTGCCCGTGAGGTATGACGTCGCGTAGGCCACCATGGCGCCCAGCACCAGCACGCCCTCATTGCCGAGGTTGATGCGCCCGGCGCGCTCGGTCAGGCACTCGCCCAGGCTCACGAACAGGAACGGGGTGGAGACGCGAAGCGCGCCGGCCAGCATGGCGACCAGCACGGTCTCGAGGGCGTTCAAGGTGTGACCCGCGGCTGGAACCAGCGGATGCGGCCATACAGCGTCTCGCTGCCCAGGATGGCGACGAAGATCATGCCCTGCAGCACGAGCACGGCGGCGTCCGGCAGGCCCATGCGGCGCTGCAGCAGCCCGCCCGCCGCGCCGATGCCGCCCAGCAGCACCGCCATGGGCATGATGGCGAGCGCGTTCTGCCGGGCCAGGAAGGCGATCAGGATGCCGGAGTAGCCATAGCCCGCCACAAGCGACGCATTGGCCCGGCCGTGCACCGCCGCCACCTCGATCATACCGGCCAGGCCCGCCAGCGCGCCGCCCAGCGCGCAGGCGCCCACCATGAGCCAAGCCACCGGCAGGCCTTGCAATTGCGCCGCGCGCACGTTGCCGCCGGTCATGCGCGCCGCGAAGCCCGTGGTGGTCCGCGCGATCAGCAGCCAGCACAGCACGCAGGCGACGCCGCCGATCAGGATGCCGGGATGCACGTCTAATCCCGGCAGCGTCGGCAGGACGGCGGCTTTGGGGATGGCGTAGGTGGAGGGCTTGTTGAGGCTGGCCGGGTCGCGCAACGGGCCCTCGACCAGTTGGTTGAACAGCGCGATGGCGATGTAGGCCATGACCAGGCTGGTGACGGTCTCGTTGATGCCGCGCCGTGCCCGCAGCACGCCGACGATGCCGAGCCAGATGGCACCGGCGGCGGCACCGGCGGCGGCCATTGCGAGCTGGATCACCGGGCCGGGCGCGCCGTTCATTTGCAGGCCGGTCCAGGTCGCGGACAGCCCGCCCAGCACCAGCGCGCCCTCGCCGCCGATGACGACCAGCCCGAGCTGCGCCGGAACCGCCACGCACAGCGCCGTCAGCAGCAAGGGCGCTGCGCGGCTGAGCGTGTTGCGCCAGGAGAACCAGCTGCCGAACGCGCCGGTCCAGACGAGCTGGAAAAAGCTCGCCGGCGACCGCCCGAGCGCCAGCAGGAACACGCAGAACACCGCCGTCGCCGCCAGGATGGCAAGCAATGGCACTAGCCCGGCCTCAAGCGCCTGCCGCAGCCGGTAGCCGCCGTCGGCAGCCGTCCGGGGTGCGAGGCCCGCTGTCTCCGTGGCACTCAGGCGAGCGAGCCCTTCACGCCCTCGACCAGCCAGTTCATCGAATTCGATCTCGATGGCGGTTTCCGGATAGGCAGCGCCGCCCGCGATGACCTGCTTGCCCGTGTTGTCCAGCAGCGGCCCTTTGAACACGGCAAAGCCGCCCTTCATGATCTCGGCGCGGGCGGCGTCGGCCCGCTTACGCGCCGCCTCGCTGACGGCCGGGCCATAGGGGGACATCTTGATGAAGCCATCCGCCAGCCCGCCGCGGGTGAAGTTCGGCAGCGTCTCGCCGGCCTGCATCTTGGTCGCATACATCTTATAGACCTCCGCCCAGTTCCACTCGGCGCCGGTGAGGTAGCCCTTGGGCGCCAGCGCGGACTGGTTCGCGTGATAGCCGCAGGTGTAGGCGCCGCGGCCCTCGGCCGTCTGCACGACTACCTTCGGCCCATCGACGTGACAGGTGATGACGTCCGCACCGCCGTCAATCAGCGCGTTGGTGGCCTCCGCCTCCTTCACCGGCATCGACCAATCACCGGTGAACACCACGGTCGTCGTGATCGACGGGTCCACCGAGCGCGCGCCCATGGCGAAGCTGTTGACGTTGATCAGCACCTGCGGGATCGGCTTGGCGGCGACGAAGCCGAGCTTCTTCGACTTGCTCGCATGCGCCGCGACGATGCCGTTGAGATATTGGCCCATGCCGATATAGCCGAAATACGACCCGGCGTTCATCGGGTGCTTCGTCTTATCCCAAAGACCGCCGCAGTGCCGGAGCTGCACCCCGGGCGCCTCGGCCGCCACGCGCAGCATGTAGGGATCGAAATAGCCGAAGCTCGTAGGGAACAGCAGCGTGGCGTCGTCGAGCTTGATCATGCTCTGCATGGTCTTCACGACGTCGTCGGTCTCGGCGACGCGCTCCTCCTCCAGGATCGTGATCCCCGGCATGGACTTGATGGCGGCGGCGCCCTCGGCGTGGGCTTGGTTGTATCCGTAGTCGTCGCGGGGTCCGACATAGATGAAGCCGACCGTCACCGGCTTTGGCGCTGCCCGTGCTGGCAGCATCCTGCCGGACGCCAGCAGGGCGGCTCCTGCCCCCAATCCACCAACGACGCGACGGCGGGTCGGAACACGGGCATCGGTCATCGAGGCATCTCCTTGGGTCATCGGCCGTCTTGCCGACACTGGGGCCATGCAGGCTCTGTGCCAGCTTCGACGGGGTGCGGCTTAGAACTCCTTCATTGCCCGGCCGACCTGCCGCAGGAAGCGCGCCCGGGTCTTGGGGGTTGAGACGTTCATGGCGTAGTGCGCCTGGAACGTCACCGGCTTAGTCATGCCAGCGCTGTGGCGGAGGTAGCGGCGCACCAGCTTGCGCGGGTAATCGCCCATCAGCTGCGCCCGCCAGCGCGTCTGGCCGTAGGTCACGACGCCGCCCAGCTTTTGCAGGTGTGTGAGGCCCCCCAGCACCCGGCCATCTGCCTGGATATGCAGCGACACGCCGGGCAGCATGACCCGGTCGATCCAGCCCTTCAGGATTGCCGGCGGGCCAAAGCTCCATGCGGGAAAGCATAGCACCAACGCCTGCGCCGCCCGCAGCCGTTCGACGTAGCTGGCGACGGGCACGATGTTGTCCGGCATGTCGTGATAGCCCAGCCGCTCGGCGCGCGACATGACGGGGTCGAAGCCCTCGGCATTCAGGTCCAGCACATCGACCTCGTGCCGGGGCGAAAGGGCGGCAACGATCTGGTCCCGGAGCGCCGCATTGAAGCTGGTCTCGACCGGGTGGGCGTAAACCAAATGAACGCGCATCTCAGTCGCCAAACCCCCGTTTCGCTGGCACACAACGTGCTTGCGCGCATAGCATGGACAGCATCGCTCGCCACTCAACCGCCGACTGGATGAAATTCGAGGCCGAGCTCGGCGGCGTCCCCTGCATCACCGACCCAGCGGTGGTCCGGCAAAAAAGCCGGGACTTCTTCTGGTATAGTCCGATCCTGAAGGCGCAGCTCGACCACAAGACGGCCGACATCGTCGTCTGCCCGCGCACGGAGGCGGACGTCGTGGCCGTCGCCGCGCAATGCGCCCGCTGGCGCGTGCCGCTCACGGTGCGCGGCGGCGGCACCGGCAATTACGGCCAGGCCGTCCCGCTCGAAGGCGGCGTCGTGCTGGACATGACGGCGCTGGACCGCATTCTCGCCTTGGAGGACGGGCTGCTGACTGTCGAGCCCGGCCGCAAGATGGGCGATATCGACGCGGCCACGCGCCCGCAGGGCTGGGAACTGCGCATGCACCCCTCCACCAAGCGTACCGCCACCATCGGCGGCTTCGTCGCCGGCGGCAGCGGCGGCGCGGGTTCCATTACCTGGGGCGGGCTGCGCGACGCCGGCAACGTCGTGAGCGCCCGCGTCGTCTCCTGCGAGGCGGTGCCGCGCATCGTGACGCTGACCGGCGACGCGGTGGCGGGAGTGAACCACGCCTACGGGACCACCGGCATCATCACCGCATTGTCGCTCGCCATGGCGCCAGTGCAGCCCTGGATGGACCTCGTGGCCGGCTTCGACGACTTCGACGCCGCCGCGCGGTTCGGCCTGGCGCTGGGAATGGCGGACGGGATCGCCAAGAAGCTGGTCACCGCCGTGGCAGCGCCACTGCCAGAAATGTTCCGCGGCCTCGACATCGCCGCCGGCCAGCATATCGTGCTGGCAATGGTGGCCCGGCAAGGGCTGGTGCCCTGGGACGACCTGCTGCGCGCCCATGACGGCCTTGAGCTGCTGCGCGCGACCTCGGACGAGGCCGGGCGCGCGCCGATTTACGAATACACCTGGAATCACACGACGCTGCACGCGCTGCGGCGGGACAAGTCCGTGACCTATCTGCAGACGCTGTTCCCGGCGGACCGCCAGCTCGAGCTCGTGGCCGAGATGCGCGCCGCCTTCCCCGATGAGCTGATGACGCATTTGGAATTCATCCGCGTCGGCGGCCGGGTGACCTGCAGCGGGCTGCCGGTGATCCGCTACACGACCGAGGCCCGGCTCAACGAGATCGTCGCCTTCCATGAGAGCCGGGGGGTGATGATCGCCAACCCGCACTACTACACGCTGGAGGACGGGGCCGGCCATAAGCGCGTCGGCGAGTCACAGCCGGCGATGAAGGCGGAGATGGACCCGCATGCGCTGCTCAATCCGGGCAAGATGCGCAGCTACGTCCCCAGCGCGGCCTGACCCGGCTGGCGGCAAAGTTGCCCTACGGTTCGGACATCGCAGCAATAATCGCGATGGGGCCGCCGCCGTCCGGCCCTTGATGCTCCGCCCCACCCGAGATGAACAGGTTGGTTTGGCCGAGCGCCGCGCCCACGACGCCGCCGACCGCCGCGCGGGCGTGCCGCGTGGCGTTGATGTCGCTGTCGTCCAGCATCGTATGCCGCAAGCCACGGATCAGCCCGTCGCTGCTGGGTTCCGCCTTGGCCAGCACGGCCTTGATACGGGACCGATGCGTGAGCGGCAGCTGACCGGCATGCGGGAAGCCGAGCACGCGCAAAACACCGAGCACGGTGTCGAGGTCGATCGCGTCCGCCATGGCGCCATGCGCGATGCGCAAGGGTCCATGCCAGGACGGGCTGTTGCCCAATACGAGGACCTCGTTGCGCATCAGCTCAACGCCGGCCGAGGCGCTGGCCCGGCCCGACCAGATCGAGAGGTCGCGCAGGACCATGCCGTCCGAAACAGCAGACGGCTCCACCTCGCCGAGCGCCAGCGCCACGCCCAGCGCCGAGGCGCCGCGCGAGTAGGCCATCGAGGCGTAGGTGTCCTCGGTGATGACCGTGGCGCCACGCCGCAATGCCTCTTGCGCCCGTTCAGTGGTTATCAACGGGCACTTCACCTGGACGTAGTGCGCATCCGACGCATCCGCGATGCCGGCCCGCTGCATCGCCTCCCGGACCGCAACCGCGGTGGCGTCGATCTGCGCCATGCGGCCAAGTTCCTCGGGCAAGAAGTCACGCGTGTGCGCGACCCCGATCGCCAGCGCCT
This sequence comes from uncultured Alphaproteobacteria bacterium, assembly GCA_963850595.1. Taxonomy (GTDB): domain Bacteria; phylum Pseudomonadota; class Alphaproteobacteria; order Acetobacterales; family Acetobacteraceae; genus CAHJXG01. Next base: position 2,636,834 of record CAWKLS010000002.1, read on the forward strand.
TGGCGCCCGTCGGCGCGCCTGGAACCGTCCGGGTCGAGAGCACCGTGAAATGCGGGGACAGCGCGCCCTCCGTCCCGCCCGACATCACCATCGCCACCCGGTCGGCCACCGCGGCCCGCGTGATGCCGAGCCGTTCGGCGAGCATCGTCTGCAGCGCCAGCACCGCGTAGCCGCGTGTGTGGTCGTTGACGCAGCCATTGCCCTCGGTCTTGCCCAGCACGGCCAGGATACGGCCCGCCTCGACCTCGCCGGCGTCGATCAGGCGCTCCAGCCCGCTGGTATCGCCGGGGTGCCGCATGGGAACGCGGTGGATAAGGGCTTCGTCGGGCATCAGCCCGGATGATAGCGCGCCGGCGACGTCTGGACTATGGCCAGAATCCGTGCAGAGTTCCTGTGCACTGGCGGACGGCGTGCCTGCCTCGACGTCCGCCGGCCGGAATGGACCCTGCATGACCGAAACCAACGAACTCGACGCGCTGATCGACGCGGGCACGGCGGTGTTGGGGATCGCCGTCCCGTTGGAATGGCGGGAGCAAATCCGGCTGCATCTGGCGATCTCGCTGCGCCACGCCGCTGCGGTCGCGGCATTCCCGCTGCCGGACGAGACCGATCCGGCTTCGGTGTTCCGGGCGTGACGAGCTGGATGACCGCGTCAGGCATCGCAGCCGCGGTGCAGGACGGCAGCGTCAGCGCGTCGGAGGTCACGCATGCCGCACTCTACCGCATCGATCGCCATAACCCGTCGCTGAACGCATTCACCTCGGTCGTGGCCGAGCGCGCCGTCATGCGTGCCCGGGCGCTCGACAATGCGCTGGCCGCCGGGACGCCGCTGGGACCGCTGGCCGGCGTGCCGTTTGCCGTGAAGAACCTGATCGACATCGCGGGGCTTCCCACGCGCGCCGGGTCGCGCATCAACCGGACCCGGCCGCCAGCCGCCGCGGACGCCACGCTGGTCGCACGGCTGGAGGCGGCTGGCGCGGTGCTGGTGGGCGCGCTCAACATGGGCGAATATGCCTATGACTTCACCGGCGAAAACAGCCATGACGGCCCGTCGCGCAACCCGCATGACCTGACGCGCATGACCGGCGGCTCCTCGGGCGGCTCGGGCGGTGCGGTGGCGGGGGGTCTCGTGCCGCTGGCGCTTGGCTCGGACACCAACGGCTCGATCCGGGTCCCGGCGTCGTTCTGCGGCCTGTTCGGCCTCAAGCCGACCTTCGGCCGCTTGTCCCGCGCCGGCAGCTTCCCGTTCGTCGCCAGCCTCGATCACCTCGGCCCGCTGACGCGCAACGTCACCGACCTCGCTTTGGCCTATGACGCCATGCAGGGCCCCGATCCGCTTGACCCCGTCTGCGCGCAGCGCGCGTGCGAGCCCGTTTTTCCGACGCTCCAGCACAGCGCCGGCGGTTTGCGGATCGCCGTGGCCACAGGGTATTTCCAGGACGGCGCGTCACCCGAGGCGCTGCAAGCGCTGGCCCGCGTCGCGGACGCGCTCGGCGCCACCCAGACCATCGAGCTGCCGGAATCGGCACGGGCGCGCTCGGCCGCCTATGTGATCACCACCACCGAGGGCGCCGCGCTGCACCTGGAGCGGCTGCGGACGCGGGCGGACGAGTTCGATCCCGACGTGCGGGACCGGCTGATCGCCGGCGCCCTGCTGCCCGCGCCTTTCGCCGTGCAGGCACAGAAGTTTCGCCGCTGGTATCGCGACGCCGTGCTGCAATGCTTCGCCCATATCGACGCCATCATCGCCCCGGCGACCCCTACCACCGCGCCGCTGATCGGCCAGAAGACCCTCGTGCTCGACGGGGTGGCAATGCCGCTGCGGCCGAATATCGGCGTCTATACCCAGCCGATCTCCTTCATCGGCCTACCGGTGGTGGTCGTCCCCGTATCAGCGGGCACACTGCCGATCGGCGTGCAGGTCATCGCCCCGCCCTGGCGCGAAGACGTCGCCCTGCGGATCGCCTATGATGTCGAGCAGCGCGGCATCGCGGAGGTGCTGTGCCCAGCAGGAATGGCATGACCATGGACATCAACCTCGCCGAGCCGCTTGCCGAGCTCGAGGCAGCCTTCGCGCGTTATGAGGCGGCGCTGATGGCGAACGACATCGCGACGCTCGATGCGCTGTTTGCACCCGCGGCGACGACGGTCCGCTACGGTATCGGCGAAAACCTGTATGGGATCGAGGAGATCCGCCGGTTTCGCAGCGGGCGTTCGCCGGTCGGCCTGGCCCGGCGGCTGTCGCGCACGGTCATCACCACCTACGGACGCGACTTCGGCACCGCCTCGACGCTGTTTCACCGCGAGTCCTCGCCGGGCGAAGTGGGGCGGGGCAAAGTGGGGCGGCAGATGCAGAGCTGGGTGCGTTCGGATGGCGAGTGGCGCATCGTCGCGGCGCATGTCAGCCTCATCGAGGCTGGCTGACCCGCTCGCCCGTCCCCTCAGGCTCGCCGCCGCACCACGTGAGCGGCGTCGCGATCGTCATCCCCATGCTGAACGAGGCCGCGGTGCTGCCGCGCCTGCTACGGTCCCTGACCGTGCTTGAGCCGCAGCCGGCAGAGGTCCTGGCCCTCGATGGCGGCAGCACCGACGGCTCAGTTGAGTTGGCGCAGGCCGCCGGGCTGCGGGTGATCAGGTATGAGCAGAGGGGGCGGGCCGCGCACATCAACCGGGGCGTGGCGGAGGTCTCGGCGCCGATCGTCTGCGTCCTGCACGCGGACACGCTGCTGCCGGACGATGCGGTCGCAGTCATGCGCAGCGTTCTCGCCGACCACAGCACGGCGCTGGCCGGCTTCACGGCGCTGCTCAGCGGGCCGGAGACGGTCCGCTGGGGAACCAGCTTCCATAACTGGATCAAGACCTGGTATGTGCCGCTGCTGTTCCGGCCGCATTTGTTCCTGGCAGGCGGGCGGCTGCTGTTTGGCGACCACGCCATGTTCTTCCGCCGCGCCGACTTCCTCGCTGTCGGCGGCTGCGACCCGAACCTATTGGTGATGGAGGACGCCGATCTCTGCATCCGATTGACCCGGCTCGGCCGCATCCGCCTGGTCAACCGCGTAGTGATCACCTCCGACCGCCGTGTTGCGGCCTGGGGCGGCCTGAAGGCGAACTGGATATATCTATGCGTGGGCGTGAGCTGGGGGCTTGGCATCCGCAAGCGGCTCGACCGGCGCTATCCCGACGTGCGTTAAGCAGCTTCGCCGAGTTTTCGCGGCTTGATATAGCCGGCATCGATGCAGTGGTCGATTAGGCGGCGTAGAAAGCCGTGATCGGCCGGCGGGCAGACGCGTCCGGACAGCGCCCGCAGGTTGTCGTTCTGGAACCGTGGGTCGCGCTGCAGGTAGCCGGCGAGCAATGCTGCGACCTGCTGGGTAAGTTGCTGCTGCTTCGGGGTCAGCGTGGTTGGGTCAAACGCCTCGGGCGTGACGAACCGCGGGGCGTGCAGCTGCGGGTAATCCAGCGCCAGAGTGGTCAGTGCCGCAACCGGCACCGGCTGGCCGGACACCAGATGGAAGTTCTGCCCGGATGCGTCATCCATCCGCTCCGCAATGTCGGCCAGCCCGCCAGCGACGTGGTCGATCGGCACCAGATCGAGGCTGGCGCCTGGGGCGGCGGGCAGGATGCGCAGGTGGCCCTCCGCAACCAGCCGTATCAGGCCGTAGATGCTGCCGAAGCCGCCGATCGCGCCGGTATCTGACGCGCCCACGACGATGGAGGGCCGGGCTACGGCGATCCGGGCGCCGCGGCCACGCGCTGCGGCAATGAGGCGCTCCGCGTCCGCCTTGCTGCTCTCATAGCCATTGGCGAATGCCTGGCCGCGATCAAGCTCGGATTCTGCAATCCGCCCATTCCGGCGGCCGCAGACATAGGCGGTGCTGACGTGCAAAACCGGGATCGGACCGGCGAAAGCGAGGACATTCGCAGTCCCATCCACGTTCACCTGCTGGTACACCGCTGGGTTTAGGGTGAACCCGGTCACGGCCGCGCAGTGCACGATGAGGTCAAGCCCGCGTGTCAGAGCCGCCGGCTCGGCCGACACTATGCCAAGCCCCGCACGGCGAACATCGCCCTGCAGCGTCGCGATGCTGCCGGGTGACGGGGGAGCCCGGGTGTGCGGAGAGGCTTCGATGGGCCGCCCGTCATTGCGGTGCAATGCGGTGCTGCGGTGGAGCAGCGCCGTGACGCTGTGGCCACGATCCGCGAGGCTGCCGACGAGCTCGCGTCCAATCAGGCCGCCAGCGCCGGTAACAAGGATGCGCATGCGATCGAATGTCCTCGCTCGGTGGGTTAGCAGGGTTGCCGGACCCTTGCTGTTGCCGTCACCATATCGCCCGACAGGAGCGCCCGATCGCGACCTGGCGAGAATATGATGCGAGCCCCAGACCCGCCGCGTCGCGTATTCATGAAGACGCTTTTCCTGGATGAATAGGACGCAAGAAACACGCGGAAATTGATCATTGATCAGGCAACTAAGCATAAATTAACGCGCGCCGGTTCATATATCACGCTTTGTCTCAACTCGAAGCTTCTTACAGTTTAGTTATAGATGCTATAGGCGTGATAACATCGAAGGTAGTTCTTGGGGCGATACGACCATGCCCGCAAGCAATATCCAGTGAGCAGCTTCCGGCGTGCCGCCCGTTCTGCTAACGCGGTCAATATCATGGCAGCTTCGCTCCAATCCACGGCCGCCTCAAGCGGCGGCTACCGCGCCTTGCTGCGCCGTCGCAACTTCATCCTGTTCTTCGCTGCATTCAGCATCTCGACTGTGGGCACCGCCGCCGTGCCCATCGCGGTCTCCTTCGCGTTGCTTGGCGCCGGCTATTCCGCCTCCGCGGTCGGCGCTGTGCTGGCGGCGCAGACAGCGCCGATGGTGCTGCTGATGCTGGCGGGCGGCGTCGTCGGCGACCGCTGGCCCAGGCGCCGCCTCATGATCGGCGCCGACCTGCTGCGCTGCGTGAGCCAGGCGACGCTCGCCACCCTGCTGGCTCTGGGCCATCCGACGCTTCCGGCGCTGATGGTCCTGGCCGCCTGCTGCGGCGTCGGCACGGCTTTCTATGGACCCGCGGAAAGCGGCCTGATCCCGCAGATCGCCGGCGCGGGGCGTATCAAGGACGCCAACAGCCTCATCAGCCTGACCGGCTCGCTCGCGGCAATCCTGGGGCCGGCGCTCGGCGGCCTACTGGTCGGTTTCGGCGGCGCGTCCATCGCGATCGGCCTGGACGCGGCGTCCTACGCCGCCAGCGCCGGGTGCCTCGCCTTGATGCGCACGAAGCCGCACGCGGCATCGGCCCGTGTCTCACCCGTCGCCGACTTCCAGCATGGCTGGGGCGAGTTCCAGCGCCATCGCTGGCTGCAGCTGGTGACGTTGCAACAGGGTGTGCTGAACCTGCTCGCCTTTGCGCCATTCTTCGTGCTCGGCCCGGCCCTGTTTGCCAACCTTCCCGGCGGCGCCCAGACCTGGGGCCTCATCGCCGCATCGACCGGCGTGGGCGGCATCGCCGGCGGCCTGCTGGTCCTGCACGTCCATATCGCCCGGCCGCTCCTGGCGGTTCAGCTCGCCACCGCCCTGCTGGCTACCCCCCTCGTGATGCTCGCGCTGCACGCCCCCGTACCGCTGCTGGCGTTCGGCAGCGCGACGTTCGGCGTGGCGCTCGCAGTGGTGAACGTCCTCGTGCAAACGTCGTTGCAGGAGAGCATCCCGCGCGACTTCCTGTCGCGCGTCAGCTCGATCTTCAGCCTGGTCACGATGGGCCTCGGTCCCATCGGCTTTGCCCTCTGCGGACCCGTCGCCAGCCTGATCGGCACCGAACTTGCGCTCGGGTTGGGCGCCTGTGCCCTGCTGGCGAGCGTGGCGGCACTGCTCGCATCCTGCGACATCCAGCGGTTCACCCGTTTCCGCCACGAAAGCCCAGTGCCGCATTCGTAACCAGCCGGTTTTGGTTGACCTCCACCGGTGAAATTATGGAACCGAGGGCGGGAACGGGGTGAGCGGGCCGATCGTCACGTTGCCGTTTGAAAGGTTTCGCGGCCCCTCGCCGTTCACCAGAAACGGGAAGTCGGCGAAGTTAGATGGCGAGACCGGAAAGCCCGGAGGCGCGTCCGCGACCTGAAAGTCGAAGGTCGGGGCCTGATACTGTCCGGCCAGCAGCCCGCCAAGTGCGGCGTGATTGAGACCGACCTGGTCGCCGAGCTCGACGCTGCCATGCTGCGTCCGGGCGCGCATCTCCCGGGTGACCGGCAGAAAGTTGCCCTTGCCAACGTCGAGCCTAAAGCGGCCCCGATTGCCTTTGCCCGCGAGGAACCCAGGTTCTGGCAGCACGCTGCCAAGCAGCCGCTCGGTCTCGACCCCGCTGCCGGGATTGACGTCAACCGCGAAGATGTCAACGAGCTGTGTGGCGTCGGTCGTCCACCCGCGCACCACGATGTTCTGTTTCGGCTCGACGATCGGGATCACTCCGCCGTCGATCCCGAGCGCTGGGTTGGACGGCACGGTCAGGCTGCCGCCGCCGGTGCCGATCTTGGTCTTGGCCAGCATAAGGTAGGCCGGGCCCGCCTGCGCCGCCACGCCGGGCGCGGTGGTGACCTCGATCTTGTCCGCCTGCACCGTGTTTGCGGACACGTAGAACTGCTGATTAAGCGGCCGGTTGGTGGCGCTGGCGGGTGCGGCCGGATCGAACGGGGTCACTGGTGCGCTCGGGTCGATCTTATACAGGTTGCCGGAGTAGGTGACGAAGTCGCCTACCATGAAGGGCACCTGCCGCCATGGGTCCGGGTTGGTGGCGCCGGGTGAGTTGGGCGCCGTCTGGGCCGGCATCGTGAACGCGGTCAGCGGCGCGCCCACCTGCAGGAACGGGTCGTGCGGGAACGGCGTGGTCACGCCCGGCGCCGGGTTCAATGGGCGGTTCACCATGGGGCGGTCCGGGTCGATCGCCGGCGGCGACACGGCCGGGATGCCCATCGGGTAGCCGTTGCCGGAGACGACGGTCGGGTTGTCGGTGTCCGCCGTGAAGCGCGGGTCGGGGCTGTGCGCCAGGCCGTAGCGCCCGACGGGATCATTGATCTCGACGACGGTGCCGGTTCCGGGTGCGTTGAGGGTGCCGTTCACCTCGAACCGTCCCCGGGCGAAGTCGATCGCGGTGATGAAGCCGTTGCCGGCATTGGCGATCTGCTGCGAGAGCGGCAGGATCAGCCCCGCGATATAGGAACCCGGCGGATTTCCGGTCACACCTTTCGCGTCGATGTTGCCTTCGATGGTCACCTCCACCGAGGGGTACACCCCGGGAAATCCGCCGGCGGCTGGCGGAACCGCTGGAGTATCCACAAGGGCCAGCCCGGTGATGGGCATTCCCAGGGCGTTCGCAACCGGATGATTAATCGGCGGGGTGGGCGACGCTGCGATGGCCGTGTCGAACACCGGGGCCGACTGCGCGACGTCGAACAACTGCGCCCAGGCCATGGGGTGAGCCGGCATTTGGATGACGGAGTTATCGGGCACGATCACGGTGATGTTGTTGACCGTCAGCGTGCCGCCGGCGTTGGCCGCGCCCCCGGATTTCAGGGTGGCGGCCTGCAGGAAGCCGGTCATCGCAAAGCCGGCTGGGACCTCGGAGTTGAGGACAGTAAGCTGAGCGTTGGCCACCGAGGCCCAGCTCAGCCCAGCCGCGGCCATCATCAGCGTGGTTTTATAGTGCGTGGACATGGCATTGTTTCCTTTGATTATTGGAGCAGCACGCGAAGTCCTGTTTTCAGTACCTGGCGCTACGGCGCCTGGGGATCGAGGCCCAAGAACGTCGAGATCGGGGTCGCCCGTCCGTTCTGACCGACGGCCGGAATCTCCCGCAGCCGATCGACCGCCGGGTTGTTGTCCAAGGAGCCGTTGGGCACGAACAGTTGCGGGTGGTCGAACGGCGCTTTTTCCGTCGCCACCCGCTCGTCCGCCAAACCGTGCGACACGAAGTTCACGAGGTCATGAATGTTCTGCTGCGCGCTGGGGAGGAACTCGGGAAACCGCAGGCCGGGAATGCCCTCGATGTCCGGGTCGAGATCCCCAAAGTTCGTATTGGGGAAGTTTCCGCCCCGCGTGTAGAATTCCACGACCTGGCGCAGCGTCGCCGAATCCCCGTTGTGGAAGTATGGCCCGGTGAACTGCGCATTGCGCAGGTTGGGCGCCTTGAAGCTGCCGTTGACCGCCATGCGGCCCAAGACCGGGACAGCCTGCTTGGTCTTGGGATCGAGCTGCACGAACCGGAGCACATCCGGCGGCAGCTTATGGTCCATGGCCAGCCGCCCCAATGCCACGTAGGACAGCGGGAACGGCCGGTTGCCGTCCAGCGGGTTCTGAAACGCCGGTGCATCGGTCGCGGTGCCGGCCCGGGCGACGTCCTCCGAGCTGCGGCGGACGCCGATGTTGTAGAACCCTTTGTCATAGGTGGCGGAGGTCCCGTCGCCCATCACCATCAGCTCCAGGATGTCGAACGGCCGTCCCTGCGCGCGCGGCGCGTTGAGGTCCTGCTGCAGGATGTCCATGGCCGAGTGGTTGGTCATGATGGGCGCTGCATGACAGTTGTTGCAGCGGGCGCCGATGTTCGGGTCGCCGTCCATGAAGATCGACAGACCGTTCTGCTCCGACGCGTTCAGCGCCGACGGATCGCCGCGCTGGCCGCGCGAGGGCGCACCCTCGAAGCGGTCGAACGGCGCGTCGTCGGAGACGAGGGTCGCCTCGTAGGCCTGCACCGCCAGGCCCCAGAACAGCGAGAAGTTCCACTCCATCTGCGTGTAGTTGTTCTTGTACTTGGGTTCGTCTGGATGCTCCCCGCAGATCGGAACATCGTCCGACGCGGACTGCGGCACCACATCGCCCCTGCCGGGACTCCTGACCAGCGACCGCGGGTTATTTGTCGAAGGGGTCTGTTTGACGATGCGTGCCGGGTCGTATTTGACGATCTCCGCCGATTTCCACCAATCGTCCTGGAACGCCGCTTTGACCATCTCCGCATAGTTGGGAATGTTCAGGCCAGGGATCGTCGTCTGATGTCCCTGGGCGTCTGGCTGCGCCATTGATACCGGGCCCAGAACGCTGTCCTGCGGATGCACGACCTGTCCCGCCAGCGGCCTGAGGCACAGCAGCTTGCGGCCCACGTCGGGGAACATGCGGTTTTCCCACGACATCTCGAAGTTGCTGGTTGTGGGGCCCACCGCCTGTGACGCCAGGCTGGAGTTGGTGACCCGGACGAATACGTCCGTCAGCTTGCCGCCGACATTCTGCAAAAGCGTGCTCGCGCGGTCACGGAAGCCAAACGGGTTGACGCCGTTAAAGATATAGCTGGCCCGGCCGTCCCAGAAATTGTCGAAGCTGAACACCGAGTTGACGACGGAGGGCGCGTTCCGCGGCTCAACCCGCCGGGTCCGGCCGGACAGGCTGGGATGGCCCGGCAAAGTAAGGTTGAACACGTCAGGCGCGTCGGTGCCCTGATCGACGCTGCTCCCGGGAATGACGCCGGTGAACAGCGTGTGGCGCACGCCCTGCGACGACACGACGTCGTTGGTGTCGCGGCTGACGTTCGCGAACTCCTCCAGGGGGTCGGTCTCGGCGCCCCGGGGCGTGCGCTCCGTGGGCCGGAGCCATCCGTTGAGGGGAAAGTCAGCCGCACTCAGCTCGTGGTTGGGACCGAATTGCGGGAAACCCGGAACGTCGAGCGCGCCGGGCGCAGGCTCACCGGCGCCGGGTGGTTTCGGCGTGTTGCCGTCATTGGCGGTGAACGGGACGGTGGAGTTGCCGAACGAGCTGTCGCCGGGGAAATCCGGCGACACGCCGCGGAAGTTGGTGTCGTGCAGGCCCGGCGAGATCTGGTTCCTGGTCCGGATGTCGGCCCCGGCGCTGAAGTGGCAGCTGGCGCATGACTGCACGCCGTCGCTGCCGGCCTGCATGTCCCAGAACATCGCCTTGCCCAGCCGGATCAGCGCCGCCTGGTCCCGGACGATGCCGGCGTCCGTCAGCTCGCGAAAGTCGAGATCGAACTCGGGACCGGGAATGTTGCTGATGGGGCCCGGGATGACCGCCGCCCTGGGCACCGGGATCGGCACCTCCTTCAGCGACAGGAACCGATTATCCTGTGCGAACGCTCCGGTTGCGACGATCAACCCTGAACCGATGAGAGAGGCGGTGTATTTTCTTGCCAGCTTCATAGCGAACCCTCCTGCTTGCGGGTGGCTCGAGATGCTTGATCGTTACTGGATGTCTTCGCCCACGATCTCCGGGGTTCCGGGACAGTCAAACGAACGCCCAGCCATCTCGATTGGTATCTACAACTAAAGCTTCGCGATCGATTTCAAATACGCGTGTAGTTGGGCGCGCCTGAATACTCAGTCTGCCCGAAAAGCAGCGATGTGAAGCTCAGGACTAGGCATAGTGATGGCATCGCCATTAAGGCACTGCCGGTAGTTCCTGATGTTGCCATGATAGATCGGCAAATGGTCACGAATAGACATCTGTGTTGTCAGCGGTTATCCGGACTTGAATTAGCCGCGTCGCTAAAAAGCCACAAGCGCTTCACGCAACGTGAGCGTGTCGAATTGTGACAAAGAGCACACCCGAGCCTAATTCCAAGGGCCAGCGTCTTTCCATAGGACGACACGGCGATCTACTGGGTGTGGACGGCACTGGCAGCCCAAGCATCCGGGAACCGCAACGGCAGACGACAATTTCCAACGGAACAATACAAAGGTGTGACGAACCGCACAGCCGGCCAGGAGGGCGCGCCCGATACTCGGTGACGCATAAGGCAGCACGCCGATGCATCAATCCGAGGAAAGTGACATGGCCAATATTCCTGCAAAGCCGCCATCGCCGTTGCTGCGCGCCTGCCTGCCGGGCGGCGGTGCGGCGTTGGCCCTCGTCCTGTTGCTGACAATCGTCTCACTCACCTGAGGCGTCGGAATAAGACTCCGCAATGAACAAATTTCGATGAAGGAACCATCATGCAGTCACTGAATTCGACCGCAGATTGGCCGGTGCACACGCGGCAGGCCGCATCCATCCAGAGCGTCGCCCGCGTCGGTTCACTGAGGCTGCGTCAAGCCATAGGTTCGCTTAACCTCCGCCAAGCCTGCAGCACGCCGATGCCGATCCTGCTGCATGCGGCAGCGGGCATGACCGCAGTCGCGGCCCTAATGCCTGGGCGAGCCTGGGCGCACGTCAAGTGGTTCGCGCCCTATGACGTCGCCCAGGCCCCGGTGCCGATCCGCGGGGTCATGACGACGCATTTCCTCCTCGTGCTCGCCGGTTTCGCATCGCTGATGTTCGGCGGGTTCCTGCTCGATCGGCTCGCGGCCCGGTACGGACCGTGGGCCACAGGGTCGAAACGGCGCACGGATCTTGAGGAACGGGTACTGCGCGCCGGGATCGGCGCCGCCTTCATGGCGCTGTTCACCATGGGCGGCATCATCCTGACGCCGGAATTGCACACCGACGCAAGCTGGCCCGCCTGGCTGCAGTTCGGCATTGCGGCCAGCATGCTCTCCGCGCGCACCTGCGTCCTCGGCGGTCTCGGCATCCTGCTGCTATACGGCTTCGGCATCGCGCAGTACGGCATATTCCACCTGAGCGACTACCCGATGTTCCTCGGCATCGCCGCCTACCTGGCGCTCACCTCCAGCGCGTCGGAACGGCTGCGCTCGCTGCGCATGCCGGTCCTGTATGCAACGGTCTGCGTCAGCCTGATGTGGGCCGCGATCGAGAAGTGGGCCTATCCGCAGTGGTCCTTCCCCCTGCTCGAGGCGCGTCCGTACCTCACGCTCGGCCTGCCGCCCGGAGATTTCATGGTGGTGGCGGGCTTCGTCGAGTTCGCGCTAGCCTTTTACATCCTGACCGGGCTCGGGCTGCTGCGCCTCGGCATCTTCGGGCTTGGCCTGATCTTCGTGTCGGCCATCCTGGATTTTGGCCGGCTCGACGCCATCGGGCACCTGCCGACGATCGCCTGTTTGGCGGCCATGTTCGTGCACGGGCCGACGCCGCTGCACCGCTGGCTGCATGACGCCAGGCGCGGGCTGCTGGCGGAGGCGGGCAAGGCCGGGCTGTCCTTCGCGACCGCAATCAGCGTCTTCTTCGTCGCCTATTACGGCATGCAGCACGCGGAGTATCGCAACGGCGACGCACGCGAGCACGCGGCGCTCGTCTTTCAAGCAAAGGTGCAGGTCCAATAAGCAAAAGCGGTCTCGCCAGCGTCGGGTGACGCGTTACGACGCTGGCGACGGGCGGGAGGCCGGGTTATGCGGCTCCAGCTCGCCAAAGCGTTTCCAGCGGTAGATCGCGGCCGAGGCGACCCAGCAGAGCGCGAAGAGGCCGACGACGACGACGCCGAAAATACGCCAGATCGTCATTCAGGTCGCCGACTGCGCTCCAGAACCGGCCGTCAAGACCGAGCTGGCTGGCGATCAGGCCCAGCGCCCCCAACCCGCCAATCAGCAGGGCCAGGCCGGCGGTGAACAGCGCTGGGAACACCAGGATCTGCCAGGACGGCAGCCCATGCGCCGCCTCGGTCGCGGCGATGCCGAGCAGCCCGATCTCGTTCGCGGGGTCGAAGCCGAGGCCGAACAGGAAGCCGAGCGGATACATGTGCCAGCTCCGGCTGATCAACCGGAACAGCGGGCGAAAGAGCCGCGTGACGAAGCCGCGCCCGGCCAGCAGGACGCTGAGCTGCGTCTCGTCCAGCCGTCCGGTGCGCCGCGTCTCGCGGAACGCGCCCCAGACGCCGCGCAGGACCAGCAGGTTGGTGATGGCGATGGCGAGCAAGAATGCGGCGGCGACCGCGGTGCCGATCACGCCGCCGATGGCCTTGGTCGCCTCAAGGCGGTCCTGCATCGATGCCGCAGCCGCCGCCACCGCGACGCTCGCGACCACCCCCACGGTCGAATGGCCCAGCGAGAAGAAGAACCCAACCGCGACCGGCCGCCGCCCCTTCTGCATCAGCTTGCGCACGACGTTGTCGATCGCCGCGATGTGGTCGGCATCGACCGCGTGCCGCAGCCCAAAGACCCAGGCGAGCAGCGCCGTGCTCAGCAGCGCCGGGCGGTCATGGAAGGCGGCCCAGGCCCTACCCCAGGCCGCGAGGTTTGCCGCAATCAGCAGCGCGAACAACGCGGCCGTCCGGGGATGCATCCGGATGGTCATCTGTTAGGCCGACACAAGGCTTGATTGATGCGCGCTCTCATGGCGCAGCCATTCGTACCAGGCGTCCATGCCCTCGCCGGTCTCAGCCGACACCTGCAGCACCTCGATGTCCGGATTGACCTCGCGGGCATAGGCGATGCAGCGCTCGACGTCGAAGCGGACTGCGGCAGCAGGTCGGTCTTGTTCAGCAGCATCAGCCGGCAGGCGCGGAACATGTGCGGATACTTGGCCGGCTTATCCTCGCCCTCGGTGATCGACCGCCGCGGGCCGCAATGGGTGCAGTTGGTGAACGGGTAGCGGTAGCCGCCGCCCGAATGGGTCGAGCGCCTCGGCGCGGCACTGCGCGCAGATCGCGGCGTTCGGGACCACCCCAGTGCGCCCGCTAGAGGAATTGCAGGCCCTGCGAGTCCGACGGGTTCGGCGCTGTCGCCGGGACGCCGCCCCAGGTCGCGCAGTCGCCGATCGCCACCACGAACTGCGCCGCGTCCGACAATTCGCGCATCCACTGCTTCATCGGCCGCGCGGCAAAGCGGTTCCAGTCGCCGGTGCCGTTCGGCGCGTTCACCACCGTGCCCTCGAAGACGAAGATGTCGAGCGGGATGGCGCCCGAGACGCAGTCGCGCAGGATTTTTTGCAGGTTGTCGCCGATCTCGAGGCCGAGCGAGGGATGCCAGAGGATGTTGATGTTGAAATCAGTGACGAGGTCGCAGGCGCTGGGTTCCTCGGCATTGAGAAACGACATCGTATTGCCGGAGCACGCGCCACCCTGGAGCCAGAGCAGATTAGCCATTTCGGCGTCCCTCCCGAGTATTGTTTTTGTCAAAACAACATCAGCAAGAGTTGAGCCAATGTGATGCGGGACTGAAATCGCCAACGAAATCAGCCATTCCCGTTTCGATGGATGGTCTCGCCGTCCGTCCAGAATGCAAAGAAAGTTTAGGTAGTTAACCCATCATGCAAAGCGCGTTTGCAGTCAGGGCGATGTCGCCCTATTGCAGGAAGGCCAGGACGTTCCGGGCGACCCCGCGCTCAATGTTACGCCAGTCCGGTAAGAAAACCCGTGAGTAGCTTATTTCGGCCAGAAAGGGTCCAATGTAGACTTCTTCTGAGCAGCCGGGTGCCGCCACGGTGCCAGGCAAGTTAAGGTGATGAACCTATCAACCTGACCATCGTTGTTGGCCGTGAAATACATCTCGTTTTGCGTGGATGAGTTCCGGGTTGGTGGCGCATCCCTGCCCCAGTGCTCCAGCCCCATCGTTGGCTCATGCCGGGAATAAGGTGAGAATAGACTGAGTAGGTTCTCATACCGATTTCGCAGCGGATTGACGTGGTCCGAAAGGGTGAGCAACACTTGCACAATCCCCCCCCGTGCTCCTGCCCGTTGTAGGGACGGCTCCGCTCCTGGCCGTCGTAGAAGCCACCCAAGCCCGGCCACAGCGCAAACAGCAGCAGATCGCCATCTATTTCCGACCTTGCGACGCTGTCGATCCAGTTCGGCGGTAGGCAAGCCGTCACCGTCTCGCCGATTTTCACGAAGCGCATCGCAGGGTCCGCGCATGGCGCCGCCGCGTGCCCGGCCGCTACTGCCGAAGCGGTAAGCCCCAGGGCAATCAGTGGAACATGCGCCAGTCTTGTTAGAAATGCGGGCCGAAGCGCCGTCACTATCTGCATGTCGGATCCTTCTGAGGCTAAGCGCCGCACAGCCACTCCACGCCTCAGCGCAGGTGCCGATCCACCCGCGCGTGCAGCAGTTGCACAAGTTCGGGCTGCATGAATGCGTAGTCGTCAGAAATGTCCAGGCAGATTACCCGAGCATTCTTAAGATGTCGCTTGAACCGCCTCGTCAGCTTGCTCCGATGAGCTTTCTCCATGACGAACACGATATCGGCCCATTCAAGCAGTTCTGGGGAGCAAACAACATCAGCATCATTGTCCAACCCTACAGACATCACTTCGATACTGGCCTGTGCTGAGAACCTGTTTGAGTGACCCGTTTGCGCCTCGACCTCATCTCTGCGTGTTGGAGATCACGAGTGTCCGCCGGGACGGGCGGATGGGAGCAGGGATGTGGACTGAAGCGCATCGGGCACGCCATGAGGCGGGCCTGAAGGAGATGGTATCGACCTGCGCGGTCGAGGAGATGGCGCGGTGGCTGGAGCGGGCAGACCCGCCGCGCAGCGAGAAGGCAACGCCTGTGTTGCCGGTCATCAGCGCGATTGCCTGGCATTTGCGTGTTGGCGGACCCTGGCGCGCTCTGCCCGGTGACTTTCCAGCATGGCGGACCGTGTACGGCTGGTTCCGCAGATGGCTGGAGCTTGGGTTGTTTGACCGGCTGCTGTGCGACGTGGCCTGCTTGCGGCGTCGTGCTGCGGGCAGGAAGCCCGAACCCACGTTGGGCATCATCGATACGCAATCGGTGAAATGCATCCCGGTCCGTGGCCCACGCGGCTATGACGCCGCCAAGAAGGTGCTGGGCCGCAAGCGCGTCGCCCTGGTCGACGCCGACGGCACCTGGCTCGCCGTTGCCGTGGTGCCGGCCTCTACCCAGGAGCGCGACACGCTTCCCGCGCTTGACGTCGGAAAGGCAGAATGGCCCAGCCTGCGCGAGGCCATCCTCGACGGCGGCTTTGTCGCCGAGCGCTGCCGCGATTGGTCGAACCGGCACGGCATGCGCCACCATGTTGTCGAGCGCGATCCCGGGCAGAAAGGCTTTGTCGTGCTCGAGCGCCGCTGGGTGGTGGAGCGCTCTTTCGGCTGGCTCGCGCACTGGGGCGGGCTGCTGCGCGACCGTGCCGGGCGCCTCGACGTGTCGGCCGCCCGCGTCGCGTTCGCGGCCATCCTGTCCGGCGTCGAAGCCCTGCTCAACCCCATGCCAGTCTACGCCGCCGCAAGTTGAAGTCACTCAAACAGGTTCTAAAAATACGTGCTCAGCCGTGGGACTGCGCAGGCGGTTCCGGCTACACAGGAACAAAATGCGCTTCATGCCGCATTTTGCATCGCAATCCCTTCAACCCTGCCGGTCGCTGCAGACCGGGCACTCGGCCTCCAGCGCATGGCCAAACCAGATACCCTGGCAGCGGCTGCACCAGTGCCATAGCTCTGGTCATCTGCCAGCTTATGACGCCGCGCGAGCCGAGTGGGGCCGAGATCCCTGAAAGCGCTGGCCGGAGCCGGGACAAGATGCACAGAGAAAATCGGCTTGGCAGGCGCGTTGTCCGACATCCGCCGCTTCGCTTCGCCGGCCCGCTGCACTCAATGCGCATCGGCCCGATTGAGATTGTAACGTTTAATTTTGTTCGCCAATCCAACCCGGGAGATGCCCAGCTCCCGCGCCGCCCGGCTATGGTTCCACCGGTGCCGCAGCAACGCCTCCGATACAAGATGGGTTTCCAGCCACTCCAGTAGGCTGACCTGGAAGGCCGGGGACACATCGCCGATCTCGTCCAGGAACACGGTGCCGCCATCGGCTGCGGCAAACAGGCCCAGGCGGCCGCTTATGGCGCCGGTGAAAGCACCGCGCTTATGGCCGAACAGCTCGGAATGCAGCAAATCGTCCGGCAGCGCGCCGCAGTTCTGCGGCAGGAACAGCATGTCTTTGCGCGCGCTGAAAAATGCACCGCCCGCGCCATCAGCTCCTTGCCGGTGCCGGTTTCACCCTGGATCAGCACCGGCAGGTCCGTGGCCGCCGCCACGCGCGCCAGGTTGCAGACCTCAATCATGCTGTCGCTGGCGAACACCAGCTTGTCGAACTCATAGGCGCTCTGCAGCTGCGTCGTCCATCGTGCGGTCCTGCTTGCGCAGCACCTCGTCGGCGAACTTCAGCTCGCGGATTTCCAGCGCGCGGCGGATCAGCAGGCGGAGCTGGTCCGACTGCCAGGCCCGCGACATGATCTGATAGACCGCCGCCTCGTTGATCGAGCGGATCACCTCGTCGGGGTCACGGCAGTCGGTCAACAGCACCCGCATGGCCTCGGGATTGGCGACGCGGATTTGGCTGAAGAACTCGACGCCGCTCATGTCCGGAAGCACGAGGCCGCATAGGACGAGGTCCACCTCATTATCGGCGAGGATGTCGAACGCCGCCTGTCCGGAGCTGGCGGTGAGCACCTGGTAGTCCTCTTGCAGGCAGCGGGTGAGCAGGCCTTGCGTGGGCTGCCCGACTTCAAACACGAGGATTGTCCGGTTATGGTCCGGTATGAAACTAAGTTTAAATACCGCAGAACCCGCGTGCTATCGAGCGGCGTCTTCAGGCCGCGAACTGCGCCTCCTCAAGCGCCATCACCCCCGCCGCGCCATGCAGCACCGTGTGCGCCAGCCCGTGCGCCTGGGCCAGCACATGGTCGGCGTAGAACCGCGCGGTGCCGATCTTGGCCTGGTAAAAGTCACGGTCGATGTTGGTTCCGAGCCTGCCCTGCGCCGCCAGTGCAGACCGCGCCGTCTGCCAGCCGCCGGCCACGATGCCGAACAGCTTCAGCAGCGGCACCGCGCCCGCACTGGTCGCTCGTGGATCCTGCGCATGGGTCTCGGCCACCCAATCGACGCAGGACGCCAGCAGGCCGATACCGGACTCCAGCGAAGCGCGGATCGCGCCCAGCTCCCCGTCGCCCGGCAGCAGCGCCGCATCCGCACGCATCTCGGCCAGCGCCGCCCGTGCCGCAGCGCCGCCGTCGCGCGCGATCTTGCGACTGACCAGGTCATTGGCCTGGATACCGGTCGTGCCCTCATAGATCGTCGTGATCCGCGCATCCCGCAAATGTTGGGCGGCGCCGGTATCCTCGATGAAGCCCATGCCGCCATGCACCTGCACGCCGGTAGATGCAATCTCGATCGAACTCTCGGTGCACCAGCCCTTGACCACGGGAATCAGCAGGTCGGCGCGCGCCTGCGCCCGGTTGCGCACGGCCGGGTCGGGATGCCGCGCAGCGGTGTCAAGCGCGAACGCGGTGACATAGGCCAGCGCCCGCATCGCCTCGGTCTGCGCCTTCATGCCCATCAGCATGCGCCGCACGTCCGGATGGTGGATGATCGACACCTTGCCGCCGCCGCGCACCCCGGCCTCGGTGCCCTGCACACGGTCGCGCGCATAGGACAGCGCCTGCTGCCAGGCGCGCTCGCCGATCGCCAGGCCCTCCAGCCCAACCTGGAACCGCGCGGCGTTCATCATGATGAACATGTATTCCAGGCCGCGGTTCGGCTCGCCGACCAGCTCACCGACGGCGCCGTCATTGTCGCCGTACGCCAGCACCGCCGTCGGGCTGCCGTGGATGCCGAGCTTGTGCTCGATCGACACGCAGCGCACGTCGTTGCGCGCCCCGAGTGAGCCGTCCGCGTTGACCAGGACCTTGGGCACGACGAACAGCGAAATGCCGCGCACCCCCTCCGGCGCATCCGGCAGCCGCGCGAGCACGAGGTGGATGATGTTTTCCGCCATGTCGTGCTCGCCGTAGGTGATGTAGATCTTCTGGCCGAAGATGCGGAACCGCTCGCCGTCCGGCACCGCCCGGGTGCGCACCGCTGAGAGGTCCGACCCGGCCTGCGGCTCCGTCAGGTTCATCGTGCCGGTCCAGGCGCCCTCAACCAGCTTGTGCAGATAGCGCTGTTTTTGCGACGGTGTGCCGCATAGGTGCATCGCCTCGATGGCGCCGCGGGTAAGCAGCGGACACAGGCCGAACGCCATGTTCGCCGCGTGCCACATCTCCTCCACCGCCGCCGAAATCACCGCCGGGACGCCCTGGCCGCCGTACTCCGGGTCGCAGGACAGCGCATTCCAGCCGCCGGCGACGTAGCGGGCATAGGCGTCGGCAAAGCCGTCCGGCGTCGTCACCGCGCCGTCATGCCAGCTTGCACCCTGGCGGTCGCCGGACTGGTTGATCGGCGCCAGCACGTCACGGGCGAACTTCGACGCCTCCTCCAGCACCGCGTCCACCAGCTCGGGCTCGATGCCCTCATAGCCGGGGAGCGCCGCGACCCGTTCCAGGCCGATCAGCTCGGTCAAGACGAACCGCATGTCGCGCAACGGGGCGTTGTAGGTCATGGCTTGGCTTCCTCACGCGGGGTGGTTTCTTCGACCGTGCCTCATGATGTGCGCAGCAATGCGTAAAATACAAACCGCTTGTAGGGCTATCGCCAAACCGCGCGACCCTCCGTGCCCGGCGACCGCTGTCCTGAGCTGGCTGCATATCGGCGACCTGCATATCACCGACGCCAATGAGCAGAACACCGCGACCTCCAGCGCATCGTCGCACTCGCGAACTGCTTGCCGCCCGGCAGCATCGATTTTGCCCTGCTTCCGGGCGATCACGACTTCAAGCCACGCAGCCTCGACGCGTTCTATGGAACGCTCGGCGCACGCCGCTTGCCCTATGCCGCATCGGTCAAAAACACGCGTTGTCTGTTTCTGGACGTGGTGTCGTCCGGCACTGGCGGCCCGGATTTCCGGCTCGGCGCGGACCGGGTCGCCTGGGCCAGGCGTGAACTCAAAATGGCGGCAGTCGCCGGCGAGGATGCGGTGCTGTTCATGCATAGCTACCCGGCTGATTTGCGTGGGGGCGCCGACGAGCTTGGCGCCGTGCTCGCTGTGCCGCATGTGCGGTGCGTGGACATGGGCAACACCCACTACAACGAGCTGGGGAATGACGGCAGTACAACGTTCATGGCGACCCGCACGACCGGCCAGATCGACGAGGGGCCGCCGGGCTTTTCGGTCGCTGTCCTGGACGCGCGCTGCGTCACCTGGCGGTTCAAGGCGCTCGATCACGGATGGCCGTTCGTCTTCATCACCAGCCCCGTGAACCGGCGCCTGAACGCACTGCGGATGGCAGCAACCGGGACCGCGTGGCCGCTTGGCCGAAAAAGAGCATCTTCGACACTCAGCTCGGCCCCAACCGCAATGGCAGGAAGTGGTGGCAGTTTTTCAATGCTATTGTAACGAAAGCGTTGGTCTCTGCATCGATATCGGGTTTCAAAGCATAGCAATTGTTAATCTTATAAACAGGACTGCTCACGTCGTGGATCGCAGGGTCCAGTTCGATCATTGATACAGCACAATAAAGGCCCGGGTCCCCGCCGAGGGTCGTTTTATTACATTTTATTAGTCATTCTGCGCTCACATATTGTGGGGTATGCGGCGATGGCGAGTGCGGCGTGGGTGGCGGGGACGGGGTTGTGGGATGTGGGCGCCAACTGGTCCACCGGCGTGGCGCCGGGCGGCGTCCCGGGCCCGGATGACGTGGCCACGCTGGACGCTGTGGGCAGCTACACCGTCAAAGCCGGCAGCACTGGCATGACCACAATCGGCAGCGTCGCGGTCAGCGCCGCCGGCGCCACGCTGGGCGTCGGGCTGCAGGGCCTCGTGGTGAAGACCGCACTCACCCTCAACAGCGGCCGGCTGCTGCTGCAGGGCGTGCTGCGCGGCGGCGCCCTGGTGATGAACGGCGGCGTCATGATGCGCAACGACGCCGCCGTGCTGGACGGCGTGCGCGTGCAGGGCACGCTCGACCTGTCCACGCCCTACAGCGCCGGCGTGCTGACGCTGCTGAACTACGGCCAGCTCACGCTGCGCAACGCCGTGACGTTCGTCGCCGCCGACGGCGTCTCGCCCGGCCTGCTGCGGGTCGGCGGCTCGACGCTGACCTTTGGCACGGCGATGCAGTGGGACAATGCCGCAATCGACTTCCTCGCGGGCTTTCGCACCGCAAGCGCGCTCAACCTCGGCAGCGCGCGCGACCTCGTGGGCGAGACGGTCGGCTTCAGCCCGCACGCCGTGCTCGACATCGCAGCCGGCGTGGCGCTGCGGCTCGGCGGCAAGGGCACGCTGGTCAATGGCGGCCTGATCAGCGTCTCGGGCACGCTGACCGTCGACCCGCTCGTCACCCTGGCCCAGGCCGCCCAGCCCGGTGCCCTCCCCGGCACCCTCCCCGGCGCCCTCATCGTGCAGGCCGGCGGCACGCTGGTGTTCGCGGGGGCGACCGCGGCGGGGGCGCCCGCCGGCCCCACCGTCGAGAGCGCCGCGATCACGCTGAAGGACCCGACGGCGACGCTCGTGTTCCAAGGCGCCGGCGCGGTCAGCGCCACACTGCAGGACTTCCAGGCCGGCGACACCGTCGATCTGCAGGGCCTGGCCTACAGCGCCGGCCTCACCGTCGGCGTGGCGGGCAGCGTCGTCCAGGTCAGCCAGGCCGGGGCAGCGGCCGCCCGCTTCACCCTCTCCGAACCACCCGCCGCCTACACAGACGCCCAGTTCAGCCTCACCGACGACGGCGCCGGAGGCACACTGCTCCATACCACACATGTGTTGAATACCGAGCCAGATTTTGACGCTGCCTATTACTTAGCGCGTAATCCCGACGTCGCCGCAGCGGGCGTGAACCCTTTGCAGCACTATTTGCAGTATGGCTGGAAGGAGGGCCGTGATCCCAGCGCCTACTTCAGCACGTCTTATTACTTGGCTCAGAATCCGGATGTCGCCGCCGTAGGGATGAACCCCTTGGAGCATTTCGAGATTTATGGTTGGCATGAGGGCCGCGACCCCGGGCCAAATTTCAGCCTCAGCAAATACCTAGCAGCCAATCCGGATGTGAAGGCGGCCGGGATTGACCCGCTGCAGCAATTCCTCACGACGGGCCGCGCTCAGGGCCGTGTTGCCTTCCCGGTGACGCCGCCCGTCGCCGTCGTGACACCGGACGCGCTGGTGGACCAGGCCTGGTATTTGACGCAGCATCCGGATGTGGCAGCCTCGGGCGAAGACGCCAGCGCCAACTATCACCGGGTCGGCTGGAAACTCGGCTATAATCCGGACCAGTGGTTCGACACGACCTATTACCTCAAGGCAAATCCGGATGTCGCTGCGGCCGCGGTCGATCCGTTGACGCATTTTGAGACCTACGGGTATCACGAAGGCCGGATGCCGTCGCTCGCGTTCAACGACGACAAATACCTGGCGGCCAATCCTGACGTGGCCGCGGCGAAAATGAACCCGCTCGTGCACTACATGATCTATGGACACAATGAGGGACGGATGGCGTTCATCAACGAGCCGCAGGCCAATGGCGCGCCTGATCCCCTGGTGGATCGTGCATTCTACTACGCGCAGTTCGCGACGATCGTTCCGGCCAGCGCGGATGCGACCGCCAGCTATGACCAGACGGGCTGGCGTCGAGGTATAAATCCCGACGCGTTTTTCGACACCAACTATTATCTCGGCCACAACGCCGACGTCCGTGCCGCGGGTGTCGATCCGTTGAAGCACTATGAGGCGTATGGCTGGAAAGAGGGTCGCGATCCATCCGCCGCATTCTCCACGGCAAAGTATCTTGCGGCCTACGCGGATGTGCGGGCCAGCGGGACCGACCCGCTGACCAGCTTCGTCACCACCGGCCAGGCGCAGGGCCGAACCGCTTTTGCCGTGTGACGCGGCGGCCGCGTCATGCAGTCCGGCTTGGCATGGATTGCGACGCGGCTGGAGTTCCGCTGCCGTCGCGGGCTCTCATACGGCCGGTTATAAGTCATAGCGCCAAAACCGGCGTTCTGCGCCCGCGTCGCCCAGCTTATACTCACCATCACCGAGCTGATTTGCTCACAAACGTGACGTGAGCTGCTGGTACGCGAAGCGGATGAGGCGACGATGCAACACCAATCGATTACCGAGGCGATGAGCACCCAGGAGCTGATGTTCAGCCTGGACCATTCCGACTGCGGCAACCCCGACTGCGACTATGACAGCAAAATGAGCTGGCGCGACTGTCTCGTGACGCTGCTGCAAGTGGCATCGACATTAGGGTTCTGTGGCGTTATACATTTTGTGGCAATGTAGCACTGCTAGCATCGTTCTTCGACTTGCGAGCAGCGCCGAGCGAAAATTTTCCAACCCTGAGCGAAGCGCAGCCGTTGCTGTCAGCAACTCCAGCACGTTGACGCGTTGCTTATCCCGCTTGGATACGATCCAGAGCTTAGGTGTCTCATAGACACTTGCCCCAGGGATCGCGGCAGCCAGCGTGTCCGCGAACCCTTTGAACGCGTCCTGTTCGCCGTTGATACTCCAGGGAATTTCAATCAGGCCATCCCGCTGAACACCCAAAAGCGCCAGTTTGGCACCGCCGATCGTCATGCGGATGATCAGGACCTCGTTCAGGCTCCAGCTCACGTTGAGGTCGGAACACCCGTCCACGAACTCGGTTAGTCGGCTGGATGACGCGGGATGAAGTGCGTCCAGGGATGCGAACCACTGGGCATCGGACAGGCGTGGCCGTTTTGGCGACGCCGGCGGCACATCGCGGATTTCTAGAGTTGATGCGATTACTGACGGCAAGGGCGTCGCGGGCTGGGCCCACGCCAGCAGACGTTCTAGACCATCCCAGCCGTCCTTCACAGGTGGCCGCATGCGCGGATCGAACAATCCAACCTCCTCCAGCAACCATGCGCCCCGGCCGAATTGGCACGACCAGCAAGCCGTGACGAGGTTCCATTCGTCGTTGGTTCCGCCCGCGCTGTGCGGGACGATATGGTCCACGGAGGCGCTCATGGCATAGAAGGCGCCGTGGTAACCCTCGGTCTCGCTCCAGGGGATGGTTCCGGGCAAGGCGGCCCGCATGGCGGATCGAGCCCTGGGTGGGACGACGCGGCAGCCGCAGAAGCGGCACCGCCAGCCGTCACGGGCGAAAAGTGTTTTTATCGCCTCGCCGGACGGCATGCGCGCAGCGATCTTGGCGGCTTTTCCGGCCGGGGCTCCGACCGGCCGCCGGCGCTGGATGCGACGGTCACTGCCGCTCATCACCAAGGCAGCGTGTTCGAAAAGGACCGGCATGTCCGCGCGCCGGACGAGGCCGTGGGCAGTTTCTAAATCTCCGGCGAGGGTAGCGTCCGCCGCCTTCGAAAGCATGTCGGCCGCGGCCTCGTGCTCCGGCAACGGCGAAAGCAGACAGGCCCTTGGTGCCAGAAAGTCCTCGATCTGCGCCATGTATAACTCCGAACGATCTCTGATATTTTAATGTTATATCAGAATGATATAATTTCTTCTTTACGGAGGGAAGGCAAGACGCTCATTCATATCGCCGCAATTGCCGGCCAGAGATCTGCAGCCCCAGGCCCACCGTCGTACCCGCCGCGGCTGATGCCGCTGCAGCCGGTTTCGAGGCCAGCCTCACGCCACTATGAATAATCCTCAAAAGCTTGCGCCCGTCCTTGGCGTCCGCGAGCCACGCCGCCATGCTGGAGACGGCCCTAGGCAGGGGTGCATGGCCTGGGACACCAATGAATGTCTATAAGTCTAGGCCAAGCAGCCCCGCTAGATTGTCATGTGTGCTCAGCTTCATAGAGGTCTGCTTAGAAGATGAGGTCCGCATCACCCTTTCTCGCCAGCAGCTAGCGGTGCAAATCAGACGGAAGTATCCGTCGGATTTGCACTGCTGGCTTTATTTGGTGGGCCGATTCACTTAACGCTTTGGAGTCAAGCGTTAGGATTGGATCACTAGCGCCTGCCGATGACGAGTTAACCGTAGTTGACTGCCCGGTCGGGACCGGAGGCAAAAGTGCCCCTGCCGCACCGGATGCCATTCGGCTTTCATGGAAGCTGGGTGCATAACTGAGGGCCATTCGGCTGCCGGGCTCCAAGCACGGCTAAAACCGGCGGCTCAGGCCCGAAAGCGTGCGTTTTTGCATTCCGGCTCGCCATCTTTAGTTCACACGGCAGATGCGCGAAGGCTCAATAATACGGTGGTTGCGACCGAGGCCGGGCTGCGCACGTCGGATCTGCCGGAATGATCGGCTGGCGGCGCTTCTGAACTCTACGATCACCGATCGCCGCATAACCCGGCGCCGATAAGGATGTCCGCATGGCCGAACGCCAGCTTCCCGACCGCGGTCCCAGCCCGGCCTCGATGGGCACGGTGGTCGCCGTTCAGGGCGCTGTCGTCGATGTCGGCTTCGCCACCTTGCCGCTGCCGGCGATCAACGCCGCGCTCGCCGTCGAGTGGGACCGGCCCGGGGCACTGGTGCTCGAGGTGCACAGCCACGTCGATCCAGCGACCGTGCGCGCCATCGCGCTGCACGCGACCGCCGGCCTTAAACGCGGCACGCCGGTCCGCAGCACCGGCGGCCCCGTCGCTGTGCCGGTGGGCGAGGCCGTGCTTGGCCGCCTGCTGGACGTAGTGGGAACGCTTCGCGACAACGGGGTCGCACTGCCGCCCGGCACGCCGCGCCGCGACATCCACAACCCGCCGCCGACGCTTGAAGAGGAGACTTCGGTCACCGCGGTGTTCGAGACCGGCATCAAGGTGATCGACCTGCTGTCGCCACTGGCCCAGGGCGGCAAAGCGGCGATGTTCGGCGGCGCCGGCGTCGGCAAGACCGTGCTGGTGATGGAGCTCATCCACGCTATGGTCGAGAAATACCAGGGCATCTCGGTCTTCGCCGGCGTCGGCGAGCGCTCGCGCGAAGGCCACGAGCTGCTGACCGACATGCAGGGATCCGGCGTGCTCGCGCGCACCGTGCTGGTCTATGGCCAGATGAACGAGCCACCGGGCGCACGCTGGCGGGTGCCGCTGACCGCGCTCACGATCGCTGAGCATTTTCGCGACCAGAAACATCAGAACGTGCTGCTGCTGATGGACAACGTGTTCCGCTTCGTGCAGGCGGGCAGCGAGATTTCGAGCCTGCTCGGACGCCTGCCGTCGCGCGTCGGCTATCAGCCGACCTTGGCGACCGAGGTGGCGTCATTGCAGGAGCGCATCGCCTCCGTCGCCGGCGCCGCGGTGACCGCGATCCAGGCCGTGTATGTCCCGGCGGACGACTTCACCGACCCGGCGGTCACCGCCATTTCGAGCCACATGGACAGCATCATCGTGCTGTCCCGCGCGCTGGCCGCTCAGGGCTTCTACCCGGCCATCGACCCGCTCGCGTCCTCCTCCGTCCTGCTCGATCCACTCGTTGTCGGGGAGGAGCACTATCGCCTCGCCGAGCGCGTCCGCGAGACCCTGGCGCGCTTCAAGGACCTGCAGGACATCATCTCGCTGCTCGGCATCGAGGAGCTCGGCGCCAGCGACCGCCTGGTGGTGAACCGCGCCCGCCGGCTGCAGCGCTTCCTGAGCCAGCCCTTCGTCGTGACCGAGGCCTTCACCGGCACGCCGGGCCGCAGCGTGCGCCGGGCCGACACGCTCGCCGGCTGCCGAGCCATCCTCGACGGCGAGGCCGACACATGGGCCGAGAGCTCGCTATACATGATCGGCACCCTCGACGAGGCGCGGCAGAAAGAGGCGGCCGCGGCGGTCGCGCAGGCGGCGTGAGGCTCCGCGTGGTCACGCCGCTTGAGATCGTCGTCGATGAGGACGCGGTCACGGCACTTCGCGCCGAGGATGCCAGCGGCAGCTTCGGCATTCTGCCGGGGCACGCCGACTTCCTCACCAGCCTGGCGATCTCTGTCATCGGCTGGCAAAAAGCCGATGGCGTGCGGCACTATTGCGCCGTGCGCCGCGGCGTGCTGGCCGTCACCGCCGGACGCGACATCGCCATCGCCACCCGCGAAGCGATCCGCGGCGATGACCTCGTGACGCTCGATCAGACGGTGCTCAGCCGATTTCGCGCTGACACCGAAGCCGAGCGGGCCGACCACGCCGACAGCTCCCGCCTGCAGCTCGATGCAATCCGCCAGATCGTGCGGCATCTGGGCGCGGCTGGCCGTTCCCGGCCAGGACTGCTCGGATGAGCGCACCAGACCGTGGCTCTGACGAACGCGATCCGCTGGTCAGCAACGTGAGGCTCCGCGGCGCGCGTCACCAGCGATGGCTGCGGGACGGCGAGCCCTCGGTGGGACGCCACCTGGCGCAGATCGGCGTGCTCGGCTGGATGATCGTGTTGCCGATGCTGCTCGGGATGTTCGCCGGACGCTGGCTCGACGGTCGGTTCAACTCGGGCGTGTTCTGGACCGCCCCGCTGCTGCTGGCCGGCCTGGCGCTCGGCTGTTGGTCGGCCTGGCGGTGGATGCAGAGCGCATGACCGGCGCTTTCTCGGCCTGGACCGCCCTGCTCGCCGTCGCCCACTTCGCGCTCGGCGTCACGCTCGGGCTGGTTTATTTCCGCACCGTGTGGTGGAGCGCCCGCCGGCTGGCGGCCAACACGCCGTCATGGACCGTCGCTGGGATGGCCGGGCGTCTCGCCTTGCTCGCCTCCGCGCTCGCATTGATCAGCGTCGAGGGCGCAGCGGCGCTGCTCGCGACCGGGGCCGGACTGTTGGCCGGGCGAGCCATCGTCCTACACAGCGTTCAGGCGGCCACGCCTTGAACTCGCCGCTCTCCAGCGTGCCGCTGTTCCACGTCGGCCCGGTGCCGGTCGCCGCCGCTGTCGTCGTCACCTGGGGCATCATGGCGCTGCTGGTCGGCGGCAGCGTCCTCCTCACCCGGCGCCTGTCGCTCATCCCCTCCAAGACCCAGGCGGCGTGCGAGCTCCTGGTGGATGCGGTCGATAGCCAGATCACCGAGACGATGCAGATGGCCCCGGCACCCTACCGCGCCTTCATCGGCACGCTGTTCGCCTTCATCTTCGTCGCCAATTGGTCAGCGCTGCTGCCTGGGGTCGAGCCGCCGACGGCGCGCCTCGAAACCGATGCCGCTTTGGCGCTGATCGTGTTCGTCGCGGTGATCTGGTTCGGCGTCCGGGCCGGCGGCGTCCGCGGCTATCTCGCGAGCTTCGCGGTCCCCAGCCCGATCATGATCCCACTCAACTTCCTCGAAAGCCTCACGCGCACCTTCTCGCTGCTGGTGCGGCTATTCGGCAACGTGATGAGCGGCGTCTTCGTGGTGGGGATCGTCGCCTCGCTCGCCGGACTGCTTGTGCCGCTCCCGCTCATGGCGCTCGATCTGCTGACTGGCGCGGTACAGGCGTACATCTTCGCCGTGCTGGCGATGGTGTTCATCGCCGGCGTGGTGGCCGACGGCCGTCCGTCCCCGCTCCCGCATTCCGAGCCCGGGCCCGCTATCCCCCAAACCGATCAAAGGACCTCGCCATGAACTGGTTAGCGCTCGCAAGCATCATATCCGCGGCCGTCGCCGTGTCGTTTGGGGCCATCGGCCCGGCGCTTGGCGAGGGCCGCGCGGTGGCCGCCGCCATGGACGCGATCGCCCGTCAGCCGGAGTCGGCCAACACCATTTCTCGGACATTGTTCGTCGGGCTCGCGATGATCGAGACCATGGCGATCTATTGCCTGGTGATCGCCCTGCTGCTGCTGTTCGCGAACCCGCTGCTGAAATAGCGACATGACGATTGACTGGTGGACACTCGGCCTGCAGACCGTAAACGTCGTCATCCTGATCTGGCTGCTCGGACGGTTCTTCTGGCGGCCCGTCGCCGTGATGATCGAAGAGCGCCGAATAGCAGCGCAGCAGGTCCTCGCCGCCGCCAAGGCCAAGGATGCTGAGGCCATAGCGGCGTTGGCCGAGATCGACCACACCCGAGCCGGTTTCGCACGGGAGCGAGAGGCGATCCTTGCCGCCGCGCGCGAGGCCGCCGAGCACGAGCACGCCGCACGGCTAAACCAGGCCGAAACCGAGACGGCCGCCCTGCAGGCCGCCGCAGCGACGCAGATGGACCGGGAGAAATCCGCCGCCGAGCAGGCCTGGACCGACCGCGCGGGCCGGCTGGCCATCGAGATCGCCACCCGTCTGCTCACCCGGCTGGACGGCACAGCGCTGCACGCCGCCTTCCTGGACGGCCTGTTGCGGGAGATCCATGCCCTGCCAGCGGGCGCGCGGCAAGCGGTCGCGCCAGCCGGCGCAGCCCTTGAGGCGGTGAGCGCAGAGCCGCTCGGTCCCGCTGAACAGGCGCGTTGCGGCGCCGCCATTGCGGAGGCGCTGCAAACCCAGCCGCAGATCACCTTCAAGGTCGATCCGACGCTCATCGCCGGCCTGGAGCTGCGCGGTCCGCACTCCGTCGTGAGCAACACCCTGCATGCGGATTTCGACCGCATCCTCCTGGAACTGACGCATGACGACCGGCGCTAAAACGGGCGGCGACGCCTGGCTCGAACGCTCGCGCGTCAAGCTCGCGGCGATCACGCTCGGCCCACGCACCGAGCAGGTCGGCCGCGTCGAGCAGGTCGGCGACGGCATCGCCCTCGTCTCCGGCCTGGCGGACGTGCGGCTCGACGAGCTGCTGCGCTTCGAAACCGGCCAGTTCGGCTTCGCCCAGACGCTCGCACGCAACCATGTCGGCTGTGTGCTGCTGGACGCCCGCGATGCGATCGAGGCCGGCCAGGCGGTGCGCGGGACCGGCGACGTGGTGCGCGTGCCGGTCGGCATGGGATTGCTTGGCCGGGTCGTCGATCCGCTCGGCCGGCCGCTCGACGGCCGGGGACCGGTCGCCACCGAAAGCCAGGAGCCGATCGAGCGCCCGGCGCCGGCCATCATCGACCGAGACCTGGTGATCGAGCCGGTGCAGACCGGGCTGCTGGTAATCGACACGCTGTTCGCGCTCGGACGCGGCCAGCGCGAGCTGATCATCGGCGACCGCGCCATCGGCAAGACCACGATCGCGATCGACGCGATCATCAGCCAGAAAACCAGCGACATTATCTGCGTCTATATCGCGGTCGGCCAAAAAAGTTCGAGCGTCCGGCGCGCCATCGACGCCATCCATACGCACGGCGCAGCCGAACGCTGCATAATCGTCGTCGCCGGCGCTGCCAGCTCGCCGGGGCTGCAGTGGATCGCACCGTTCGCCGGGTTCACCATGGCAGAGTATTTCCGCGACCGCGGTCAGCACGCGCTCGTAGTGATCGACGACCTGACCAAGCACGCGGCCACCCACCGCGAGATCGCGCTGCTGACCCGGCAATCGCCCGGTCGCGAGGCCTATCCAGGCGACGTGTTCTATGTCCATGCGCGCCTGCTGGAGCGCGCCGCCAAGCTGTCCCGGGCAAAGGGTGGCGGGTCGCTGACCGCGCTGCCGGTTGCGGAGACCGACGCCGGCAATCTCAGCGCCTACATCCCGACCAACCTCATTTCCATTACCGACGGCCAGATCGTGCTCGACGCCAAGCTGTTCTACGAAGGCCAGAAGCCGGCGGTCGATGTCGGCAGCAGCGTCAGCCGGGTCGGCGGCAAGACCCAGGCGCGGGCGCTGCGCGACGCCGCCGACACCCTGCGGCTCGACTATGCGCAGTTCCTTGAATTGGAGATTTTCACTCGGTTTGGCGGCATGCCGGACGCCCGCGTGCGCGACCGGCTGACCCGCGGCGCGCGCATCCGTGCGATCCTCAACCAGATCCAGCACGCGCCGCTGCGGCTAGCCGATGAGGTCGCGCTGGTATTGGCGGTGCAGCACGGCTTGCTGGACATCTTGCCGCCCGACGCTGTCCCGGCGTTCCGCCACGGCTTGCCGGATGGGCTCGACAGCCATGCCGGGGAACTCGTGCAGCTGCTCCAGGGCGGCAAGACCCTCGACGCGATACAGCAACAGGCCCTGCTCGACGTTTTGCGGCGACTGGTGGAGGCCGTCGCCGCAAGTGCCTCCAGCGGACACATATGACGGAGCGCCTGGCCGATATAGGCGCGCGCATCGGCGGCATCAGGCAGCTTGGCGCGGTGGTCAACGCGATGCGGGGCATGGCGGCGGCACGTGCCCAGCAGGCTCAGCGCCAACTGGGCGCGGTTGAGATATTCTCGGCCATGCTGGCTGCCGCCATCGGACGGGCGTTGGCGAGCCTGTCCGGCCATGAAACGGTTTGGCCGGATAAGCCCATCCGGCTGGGGCTCGTGGTGTTCTGCGCCGAGCAGGGCTTTGCCGGTGCGTTCAGCGAACGCGTTCTCGACGCGGTGGGCCCCGACCTGGCGACGGCCCGGCTGTTTCTGGTCGGCACCCGCGGCGCCGCAATCGCTGCCGAGCGCGGCATAATTGCCGTATGGAGCGGCGTCATGCCCTCGCGGTCCAACGGCGTGCCGCGCCTCGCCAATTGTATCGCTGAGGCGCTGTATAAGTGGATCGCGGACGGCGAGATCGATCGGCTCGACGCGGTTTTCAGCCAGCGACAGCCCGGCCGCGGCGTCCAGGTGGAGCGCCGCTGCCTATTTCCACTCGATAAAAGCCTGTTCCCGAGTCACCCGGAGGCGAGCCCACCCTTGTTGAACCTGACGTCCGAGGCGCTGCTGGACGATCTCACAGCGGACTATGTGCACGCGCAGCTCTGCGAGGCGGCGCTGCACGCCTTCGCGGCCGAAAACCAGGCGCGCATGGAATCGATGGCCTCCGCGCACAGCGAGATCGAGCGGCAGCTATCCCGGCTGCAGGGTCAGCAGCGGGTGGTCCGGCAAGAGGAGATCACGGCGGAGATCATCGAGCTCGCCGCTGGCGAGGCAGCCAGCCGGATGAGCAAACAATAGGTCAACTCGCATCCTTGACCTAGATCAAAGCCTCGGGACACGGACGAGTGCAGAAACCCTATGGTTTAAACTTCGGGAGGGTTTCCATGCGGGTCGATGAGGTCATGACGAAAGGGGTGGCGACGGTGCGCGCGGATGCCTCGATCAGCGACGCGATCGCCACCATGGAGGCGCGGCACATCAGCGGGGTGCCGGTGACGGACGACGGTGGCGCACTTGTCGGCATGCTGACCGAGGGCGACCTGCTCAAGCGGGTCGAGACCGGGTACTGCTGGGCATCGCCGGGCCGGATGGCTCGACGTGGTGCTCGGGTCGGGCCGCGGTGCGAACGACTACGTGCGGACGCATAGCCGATGCGTGGGCGACCTGATGAGCCGGGAGGTGGTGACCGCGACGGAGGCGACACCGCTCGAGGACGTCGTCGCGCTGATGGAGAAGCTGCACGTCAAGCGGCTGCCGATCGTCCGTGACGGCGCGCTGGTCGGCATCGTCAGCCGTGCCGACCTGGTGCGTGCCCTCGGCCTTGCATTGCGGGCGGAGGCGGCGGGCGGTTCGGCCGACACCCTGATCCACGAGCGACTGCAGGCGGACCTCCGGCAGCAAAGCTGGTTCTCGCCGGGTGACGTTAGCTTCACCGTCAAGGACGGCGTGGTCAGGTATACCGGCGTGTTCAGCGATCAGCAGGTGCTCGGCGCGCTGCGCGTGGCGGCGCAGAACACGGCGGGGGTCACCGGTGTGGCAGACGAGCTGGAGTGGATCGACCCGGTGGTCGGAGTGGTGTTTTAACTGCGGTAAGACCGGTGCCTGCGACGGCTCAGGACTTCAGGCTGTGCAATGCAGCGAGGTCTTTGAGCCGGATTTGCCGCGCCGTCGGGATTTCGATCACCCCGTCCCGCTCCAATTGCGACAGAGTGCGCGACACGGTCTCGATGGTGAGGCCCAAATAGTCTGCGATGTCCTGGCGCGTCATCGCTAGGGTAATCGTTTGGGCTAGGGTGATAGTTTGGCGTCTGGCCGCATGACGCGCCCACTCGATCAGGAACGCCGCGACCTTCTCGACGGCGCTTCGGCGGCCGAGCAGGAGCGAGTGGTCCTGCGCCTGCGTCATGCCCCGCATGGCGTATGAAAAGAGCTGCTGCGAGAGGGCCAGGTCGGCCGCCGCCAACTCCTCCAAGCCCCGGCGGCGGTGCGAGGTGAGCCTGCAATTGCAAACCGCTTCGGCCGACAGCCGGTACTCCGCCCCGGCCTCGAAGCCGAACACGTCGCCCGCGACATGGAAGGCGTCGATCTGCCGGCGGCCGTCGCTGAGGAACTTGCACGTCCGCACAACTCCCTCGACGACCCTGAAGAACACCGCCGCCTTGTCGCCCTCGCCGTAAATCTCGCTGTCCTGCGCGAACTGCACCAAATGGCCGGTCGATGCCAGCGCGTCATCCCGGTCGATCCGGCCGTCGGTTGCAGCGTTGTTCCAGGGATCACGAGCAAACTCGGCCAGCGTCGCAGTGATTGCCGAACCGGCAAGGTGCATCGACATGAACCTCTCCAACGATCAGTGGATATGCCCAATGTATAGATGCCCTTATTTCGGAGCGGTATTGGGTCAAGCTCTAAGGGTTTCTACGTAGCTCCCCAATCACGCGGATTATCGCCCGCTCATGCGGCCCGCCAATCTGGCGCTCCGAGAATGTCCTGAATGCTGTCGAGAAGCGCGCTGTCCAGCAATGGTTTCTCCACGACATGGCGCACGCCGGCCGTCATCGCGCGACGGCGGAGCGTTTCGGTCGTGTGGTCCGTGATGAGGATGACCGGGACATGACAATCCAGCGTCCGCAGCCGGGCGAGCACGGTGAAACCGCCCATCATCGGCATGTGGTGATCGAGGACGAGGCAATCCGCCCGCGACAGGCTCGGATGCATCAGCAGGTCAGCGCCGCCGCTGCAGGTCTCCACCGCAAGGCCTTCGAGCTCAAGCGCGAACTTGAGCGACGCCCGGACGGCCAGGTCATCATCGACGACAAGGACCAGGCGCTGTCCTTCGGTCATTCGCAGTGACTCCGCCGGCGCACCCGGGCTCCCGCCGGGATCGCACGAGCGAGAATACTGGGCAATGGGAGCCGGCCATGCCTTGATCTGGCGCAACTTCAGAGGCGAGATACGTCTGGAAAAGCCCGCGTCTTCAGCCGTCCGGCAATGCCTCCGCGACGAGCGCCATGCGCACGAGCTCCGACAGGCTGCCGGCGCCCATCTTGGCCATGACGTTGGCACGATGGACCTCGACGGTCCGCGCGCTGATCTGCAAATCATAAGCGATTGCCTTGTTCGCCTGGCCGGCCAGCAGACCCTGGAGGACCTCGTGCTCGCGGGTGGACAGCGTCGCGAGTTTGGCGCGGGTCTGCGCTGCATCCGTCTCGCGATGGCCGTTTTTCTCGTAACGTCCGAGCGCTAAGCAAATCGCAGCGAGCAGCACCTCGTCATCGAATGGCTTTTCGATGAAATCGACCGCACCGGCCTTCATGGCCTCCACGGCCAGCCGCACGTCGCCATGCCCGGTCATGATGATGACCGGCAGATTGACCCGAAGCCCATGCAGCCGCCGCAGCAGCGCCAGGCCGTCGATCCCCGGCATGCGGATGTCGCTGACGACGCAACCCGGCTGCAGGCCGGGCAACGCGTCCAGGAACGCCATGGCCGAGGCATAGGCCCGGACCGCCAGGCCGGCTGCGGTCAATGAGAACGCCAGGGACTGCCGCACGCCGTCGTCATCGTCGATCAGATGGATCACAGCGCTAATCGCCATCGCCCGCGTCCTCCTCGCTGCTGCCCGTCCTCAGCGTCAGGCGGAAGACGGTCCCGCCGCCTGGGTTGGGTTCGGCCCAAAGGCGTCCGTGATGCGCCTCGACGATGGTGCGCGAGATCGACAGCCCGACCCCCATGCCATGCGGCTTGGTGGTCTTGAACGGCTGAAAAAGCTGCGCCGCAATCTCCGGTGCAATGCCAAGCCCGGTATCGGCGACGCTGACCTCGACCGTCTCCTCGCCGCAGCGCTGTGTTGAGACGAGCAGGTGGCGCGAGGCGCTGTCCTGCATCGACTCGATGGCGTTGCGTATGAGGTTGAACAGCACCTGCTGGACCTGGATCTTGGCGGCAAACACCGATCCTGCCCGCGGATCGAACTCAAACGAGACGCGCACCCCGGTTTCCTTGATGCCGACCAAGGCGAGGGCGCTCGCCTCCTCGACCAGCTTGACCAGGTCCTCCGGCTGCCGCTCGCTCTCGCCGCGCGCCACGAACTCACGCAAGTGGCGGATGATCTGCCCGGCGCGCAAGGCCTGCTCGCTGGCCCGCTCCATGGCCTCGCGGGCCAGCGGAACGGCGTCGCTCCGGCCATCCGCCAGCAGCCGCCGCCCGCCGTTCAGGTAGTTCGCCACCGCCGACAACGGCTGGTTGAGCTCATGCGCAAGCGTCGAGGCCATCTCGCCGAGTGCCGTGAAGCGCGACATGTGGATGAGCTCCGCCTGCAGCTCCTGCAGCCGCTTCTGGGTCTGCTGCCGGTCCGTCAGGTCGCGCACGAAGCCGGTGAAGAAGCGCCGGTGCGCCGACCGCGCCTCGCCAACCGACAGCTCCATAGGGAAGGTGGAGCCGTCCTTCCGCTCACCCACGACGATGCGGCCGATGCCGATGATGCGGCGCTCGCCGGTGGTGAGGTAGCGGGTGAGATAGCCGTCATGGTGCTCGCGGTCCGATGCCGGCATGAGGATGCTGACGTTCCGGCCGATCACCTCAGGCGCCGTGTAGCCGAACAGGCGCTCGGCCGCGGCGCTGAAGGACTGCATGACGCCTTGCGGGTCGATGACGATCATGGCGTCCGGCACGGTGTCGAGGATGGACTGCAGATGCGCCTCCCGCTCCGCCAGCGCGGCTTGGGCGCGCTTGGCCGCCGTGATGTCGCGCGCGACCTTCGACGCCCCGACAAGGCGGCCGGACCCGTCCCAGATCGGCGACACCGTAAGGGACACGTCGATCGTCTCGCCATCCCCGCGCAGGCGGCGGGTTTCGAAATGCTCGACGCGCTCGCCCCGTTTGAGCCGTTCGAGGATCGCCGCCTCCTCCTCTTCCCGCCCCGGCGGCAAGATGATGTCGATCGGTTTGCCGATCATCTCCTTTGCGGAGTAGCCGAAGATCGCCGCCGCGCCGGCATTCCAGTCAGTGACAATGCCGTCGAGCGTCTTGGCGACGATGGCATCGTCGGACGACGCAACAATCGCCGCCAAACGGCTATTGGCTTCCCTCGCGGTCTTTCGATGCGCGACGTCGATCAGGACGCCATGCGCTGCAAGTGGCCGGCCCTCAACAGGCTTGGCGGCCCCGCGCATGCGTAGCCAGCGGGCCTCACCGTCACCTGAAAGGGTATGGAAATCGAAGTCGTGCCCCTCCCCTGCTCGCATGGTCGCGCGCAACGCCCGATCTGCGGTGTCGCGGTCATTCGGATGCACGCGCGCAAGGAAATTCCTATACGCCATCGTGCCCTCGTGTACGTGCAGGAGGCCGCGGGCTGCGTCCGATAGGGTGAAAACGTCGGTTGCGAGGTCCCAGCGCCAGACACCGATACCAGCCGCCGCGACGGCGAGCCTGAGGTCATCGCCGAGCTCAGAAGCAGCGGTTGTCTGATCAACCGTCACGGTCATGCCTCTGCGATGACCTGGGCCAAGGGACGGCGGAGCGACCGGGGCAGCTCGGGACCATAGCCGAACCGCATCACGAGGTCCGGGCGGCTGTCGTTGACACCGAGATAGGCGGCGAACTGTCCCCGCACGGCGGGCACCTCGACGGGTTGGTTGATGTAGGCATGGCGAAGCCCCAGCGCCGTCGCCTGCAGCGCAAACCGCTGCGAGCGACGCCCGGCCGCCACCCATCCGGCCGGCTCGTTCCGGTCGCACACGAACACAGCGACGCCGGAAGAGCTTCTGAGCTGGCTCACATACTTCTGGTTCTCCGAAGCTTTGGTGAACACTCGGTCGAACACCGGACGACCGACCCAGCCGGGCAGCGCCGGGTTGCCGGAGCATTTGCCAAACAGTCCGTCCTGCGTCGCCAATGCGTCGGCATAGCTGAACCGGATCCAGGACTTCAGCTCACCGATGAACGCGGCATCGTCCATTTGGGCGGTGTTGCCGGCGATGAGAAAAGCGAGGATTGACTCGAGCTGCCTCGGCTCGGTGAACAGCAGCATCCGCACGCCGTCGCCGTTGCCAGCGGCTTCCAGGAGCCGGAGATCTCCGGCCAGGACCGCCTGTCCGTCATAGACCGCACGGGTCGATTGACGATGCGGGATGGCGTTGAACAGGTCTGTGCGCTCCCTCGGCCCGGGTTCCAGGTCCACACGTATTCCGCGCGTGCCGGAGTCGAATGCCGCGACCGCTTGCATTCCGAAAGTGCGGGCAGCCTCGGCGAGGTTCTCGACCGCCCCGCCGAGGCTTGCGAAGAGGTGATGGTCGTCGGGATCGACCGCGGCGAGGCGACGCACAGCGTCAGGCAGCACCAGGATGGCATGATCGGCGAGCCGGAACCGCCAGGGCTGGGTATTGTGGCTGTTCGCCGCCAGGGTGGCATAGCGGATCAGTTCCCGCTGGACTGCTGCGAAGGTCAGATCGGAGGTGTCGCCATGCCGCCAGGTGGCGCTCACGGCGTCCGCATAGCCGGACTGCCCTCGAAAATTGGCGGCGAATGCCCCGACCCCGCCGGCGGCCAACACCGCGCTTCCGGCCGCAGCCGCGACCAGCAGCCCGCGACGTCGATACGGTGTTTCAGGCATGGCCGCCGTACTTTGCGATCGGGATTTTCCTCATGCGCCGGTTTTGATGACGGCTCGTTCCCGGGTCCTGCACCAACCCGCTTGCGCGTTGGAAAGCCGGGCTCACAGACGCCAATACGAGAAGTAGTCGAAAAACCGTCTCTACCGTGGAACCGACTTTGCCGACCCGCTATCCGAATATGCAGACGCCCTCCGCTCAAAACGATCACCCCGGGACTATACACCTGAAACATTTGGTCAAATGCTGGCTTGTGCGGCGCTGGAGGGCGCAGCGGCCAGCACGCGGTTCGGCGCGCGCCATCCTTCCTGGAATTTTCGGAGCTTATCGTCCTATGCGCGACGCCCAAACTGCCCCGCGTCAGCAACGGCTGCTGGCCGCTATCTTCGACGTCGATGGCGTCCTGCTCGCCTCGCCGCATGAGCGGGCCTGGCGCGAGGCGCTGCAAGGCTTCGCTGATCCCGATCATTTCACGACGGCGCTGTATCAGGCCGAGGTCGCCGGCAGGCCCCGCGCCGACGGAGCTCTCGCGGCGCTGAAGGCATTGGGGGTGCCGGATGCGGCGCAGCAGGCGCCGGTCTATGCCGAGCGCAAGCAGGCGCGGCTCGAGGCGCTGATCCATGCCGGCGCCTTCGCGGCCTTCCCGGACGCGCTGCGCTTCGTCGAGGCGATCCGGGCACTCGGCTGGCCCATGGCGGTCGCTTCGTCCTCCAAGAACGCCAACCAGATGATGCGGCCGATCCGCCTCGGCTCCGGTGCCGGGCTCCTGGATATGTTCGCTGCCAATGCGTGCGGCCGCGACCTGCGGCACGGCAAGCCGGATCCGGAGATCTTCCTGCTCGCGGCGTCCGAGCTTACGGTCGAGCCGGCGCGCTGCTTCGTGGCCGAGGACGCGCCCGCCGGCATCGAGGCGGCCCGCGCTGGCGGCATGGCGGCGCTCGGCGTGGCCCGGCTCGGCGACGCAGAGTCGCTGCGGGCAGCCGGGGCGGACCTCGTGGTCACCAGTCTGGATGACGTCGCGATGGATGAGCTGGCGCACGGACGGCTGCGCGGGCGGGCAGCATGACGCGACCGCTCAACGATCCGATGCAGCCGACCGCCGATCCCGCCTGGCTCCTCGCCGAGGACGGCTATGACCCTTTGCGCGAGAGCAGCCACGCGTCGCGTTTCTCGATCAGCAACGGCTTCATGGGCATCCGGGGCGGCGCCGCGGTCAACCGGGGCACGCGCTGGGTTGCGCCGCCGCGCACCTATGTCGCCGGGCTGTTCGACACGCCGGATGGCGAGGGCTCGATCCCAGCGCTGGTTCCAGCGGCCGATTGGCTGCTGGTGCGCCTCCTGCTGCCGAGCGAGCTCCAGGTGCGGCATCCGGACGAGGTCGTGTCGCATCGCGTGACGCTCGACCTGCGACGGGGCGCACTGCACACCGAAAGCCGTCTGCTGGACCCGCATGGCGCCTCCGGCCGCATGGAAACGCTGCGCCTGGTGTCGGTCAATCAGCGTGCGATCGGGCTGCAGCTGATCCGGTTGGAGATCGAGGCCGGGGAAGTCATGGTAACGCTCGAGGCGTCATTCGATGGGCTGGGCATCGGCCTGACGGCCGAGCGGCTCGAGCAGGACCTTGGCGTTTGGCGCACTCGGCATTCCGGCAGGCGGTTGGGGATGGCAGCGGCGGCGTCGCTGCAGCTCGACGGCCAGGACCGTCCGGCAACCGCGCTTGGCCCGTTCAAGTGGTCCTGGACCTGGATATGCCGCCCCGGCCAGGTTGTGCGCTTTCAGCGCATCGTCGCCGTGGTGCGGAGCGACAGCCGGGCCCACGACCCCGGCAGCGACGCCCGGGAGCAGCTCAGGGGTGCGCAGCGCCTCGGCGGCAACCGCCTGGCCGCGGCGCATGAAGCGGCGTGGGCCGACCGCTGGCGATGCAGCGACGTCGAGGTCGACGGCGACCCGGCCGCCCAGCAGGCGCTGCGCTTCGCCGTCTATCACCTGAACAGCGCGGCCAACCCGGCGGATGAGCGCGTCTCGATCGGCGCCCGGGCGCTGACCGGCGACGATTACCACGGCCACGTGTTCTGGGACACCGAGGTCTATCTGCTGCCGTTCTACACCCTGACCTGGCCCGAGGCGGCCCGGGCGCTGCTCATGTATCGCTTCCACACCCTCGGTGCCGCGCGGGCCAAGGCCGCACAGGCGGGCTGGCGCGGCGCCATGTATGCTTGGGAGTCGGCCGATACCGGGAAGGAGGCAACGCCGGAACATGTGATTGGCCCGGATCGCCGGGTCGTCGAGGTCCTTTGCGGCACGCAGGAACAGCATATCACCGCCGACATCGCCTATGCCGTCTGGCAATACTGGCAGGCGACCGCGGACGAGGCGTTCCTGCTCGACGCCGGCGCCGAGATGCTTTTGGAGACAGGCCGGTTCTGGGCGAGCCGCGCCCAGCCGGAGGCAGACGGCCAGTGCCATATCCGCGGCGTCATCGGACCGGACGAATACCACGAGACGATCGACGACAACGCTTTTACCAATGTCATGGCGCGCTGGACCATCCGGCGGGCGCTCGACATAGCGGCGTTGCTGCGTAATTGCTGGCCGGACGCATGGGCGCTCCTGTCATCCCGGCTGGGCCTGGACGAGGTGGAGCTCGCGCAATGGCGGCACGCGGCGGCGACGATGGCGATCGAGCTTGATCCCAAATCCGGATTATTCGAACAGTTCGCTGGCTACTTCGCGCTGGAACCGGTCGATCTCGCGCAATACGAAGGACGGTCCGTGCCGATCGACGTGGTGCTGGGGCGGGAGCGGACGCAGGGGTCGCAGGTGGTCAAGCAGGCTGATGTGGTGGCGCTGCTGGGATTGCTGCCCGATGAGTTCCCAGGCGAGGCCGGGCCAGCGAACTTCGATCATTACGAGCCTCGATGCGGCCATGGCAGTTCGCTGAGCCGCGCCATGCATGGGCTTGTGGCGGCACGGCTTGGCAATGCGGACATGGCGCTGCGCTACTTTCAGCAAACGGCCGCGATCGACCTCGCGGACACCCATGTCGCGATCGAAGGCGGGCTGCACATCGCGGCGCTGGGCGGGGTGTGGATGATGGCCGTGCTGGGGTTCGCCGGGCTGTCGCTGCACGACGACGCGATCGGCTTCAACCCGCAATTGCCGGCGGGCTGGCACAGCCTGCGGTTCAGCGTCCAGTGGCGCGGCCGCCGCCTCGGGATCAGCATCGACAGCGGCAAGCACAGCCTCGAAGCGACACTGGAAACCGGGAAACCGATGACGATCCTCGTCGGCGGCGAGCCGCACGAGCTGCGCCGCGGCGAGGCGCTGCGTGTCGCTATGGGGTCACCGGGTTCATAGTCGGCGCAATATGCGGCGCTATCCCGGCGGGCGGGCGCGCATTTCGAGTATGTAGGCACCGACGTTGTCGATTTGCGGCTCGGTCAGCCGGAAGTTCGGCATCACGTCGTGCGTGGTGCGCAGGAAGGCCTGGATCGACAGCGACGTGGTGGACGGCATGGCGGCGATCGCCCGGAAGCTCGGGACGGCATCCGTGGCCAGCACCTGAGCCCGCGGGTCAACCTGGTGGCAGCCGCTGCACCATGTCGTCGCGAGATCATGTCCAGCCGCCGGGTCGCCGAACGCCTGCGCCTGCCTGGGACTGAGGACAACGAGGGCGGTCAGCGCCAAAAATGCCGTGACGCAGCGATGGCTTCGCGGAGCCGGGTGCCTGGACGGGCTCCGCTGTGGCGTGTGCATGATCAGGCGCGCTCCCAGTAGCCGGTTTCGATCTCGAGGCGGTCGTGCTCGGCCGCGCGGAAGTCGCCCCATGACACGACGCCGACGACGTGTTCCCCATCCACGACGGGCACGTGCCGAAAGCACGTTGGTCGATTGATCATTGTCACCGATCTTCTCCGGCGAGACTTTTGCTTACCGGCCGTGCAGCCGGGCCTGGGCGTCGTCGTCCTCGGCTGGCAGCGGGAACTCGTGCCAGATGCCGTTCAGGATGCCGAAGGAGACGGCGAGGCCGAGGCCGAGTATCCAGGCGAAATACCACATGGCGCTGTCTTTCTCAGTAGAGGTCAGGATCGGTGACGATGCCGGCGCTCGTGACCCGGCCCCACAGCACCCGGTACACCCATGCCGTGTAGAGCAGGATCAGCGGCAGGAAGATCACGGTCGCGACCAGCATCAGGAACAACGTCTGCTCGCTCGACGAGGCGTTCCAAACGGTAAGGCTGGAATGCGGGTCGATGGCGCTCGGCAGGATGAACGGGAACATCGACAGGCCCACCGTCGCTATGATCCCCAATGCCGAGAGCGCGGAGCCGGCCAGCGCGGGGAGTTCCCACCGCAGCCGAATTCCAAGCAGTGCCAGCAGGGCGCCGAAAAAGCCGAGCACCGGCGCCGTGGTCATCCAAGGGTTCGCGCCGTAGTTGGCGAGCCACGCGCCGGCCACGTGCCCCGCCGTCGTGCGCAGCGGGTTGGACGCGCCTGCGGGATCGGCCGCGCTGGTCAGGCGGAAGCCCATGTCGCCAAAGCGGATGAAAATCCAGCCGAGCGCAAACAGAACGAGGGACAGGGTCGCCGCAATGCTGCCATAGCGGCGGGCGCGCTCGTGCACGGGACCGTGCTCCAGCTTCACCGTCAGATAGGCCGCGCCGTGCAACACGACCATCGCCACCGAGAGCAGGCCGCAGAGCAGGGTGAACGGCGTGAACAAGCCGAGGAAGCTGCCCTCGTAGAAAGTCCGCAGGTCGCTATCGAGGCGGAATGGAATACCCTGCAGCACGTTGCCGACCGCAACGCCGAACACCAGGCTCGGCACGAAGCCGCCCACGAACAGCGCCCAGTCCCAGCACGAGCGCCAGAGCGGGCCGGGTCGCTTGGAGCGGTACTTGAAGCCGACGGGCCGCATGATCAGCGCCGCCAGCACGACGAACATGGCGAGGTAGAACCCGGAGAAGCTGACGGCATAGACGAATGGCCAGGCCGCGAAGATCGCGCCGCCGCCGAGGATGAACCAGACCTGGTTGCCCTCCCAGGTCGGCCCGACAACGTTGATCGCCATGCGTCGCTCGACGTCAGTGCGGGCGACAAAGGGCAGCAGCGTGCCGATGCCGAGATCCCAGCCGTCCGTCAGCGCAAAGCCGATGAGCAGCACGCCCAGCAGCCCCCACCAGATGACCCGCAGCGTCGGATAGTCGAGTGCGATATGCATCTTGTGCCTCCTCAGGCGGTCAAGGCGATGGCTGGGGGGACGCCTGGCAGGACGCCGTGATCGGGCAACGGGTCGTCATGGCCGGCAAACGGGCCGCGACGGACCGTGCGGACGATCAAACCGACCTCGATCAGCGCGAGCGTGCCATAGACCAGGGTAAAGCCGATGAGCGTCGTCCAGAGCTGCGCCCGGCTGAGCGTGGAGCCGGCGAGCCCGGTCGGCAGCACGCCCTCGATCGCCCAGGGCTGGCGGCCAACCTCGGACAATATCCAGCCCAGCTCGGCCGCGATCCAGGGCAATGGGAGAGCGATGACCGCCAGGCGCAGGAACCAGCGCTGGTCGAAGCGGCGCAGGCTGCAGAGCAGGAAGGCGGTCGCGAACAGGCCGATGAGGAAGAAGCCTATGCCCGCCATGGCGCGGAAGCTCCAGAACATCAGCGGCACGTCCGGCACGGTGTCCCAGGCCGCCTGCTGGATCTGCTGCGGCGTCGCCCGGCGCGGATCATCCATCGTGCGCTTGAGCAACAGGCCATAGCCGAGGTCACGGCCATCCCGGGCGAACACCTCACGCGCCGCAGCATTCTGCGGGTCGGCTTTCAACGTCTCGACCGCGCTATAGGCACGCACGCCGGACTCGATGCGCTCCTGCGCGAGCAGCACGAGCTCCGACATGCCGGTGACTTGCTTGTCGAGGCTGCGGGTGGCGATCAGGCCCAGCACCCACGGCACTTCCACAGCATACCGGGTCGTGCGGGTCTCGAGGTCCGGCAGGCCGAACACGGTGATCCCGGCCGGCGCGGGCTGGGTGTGCCAGGCGGCCTCGATCGCGGCGAGCTTCATTTTCTGGTTGTCGGTGAGCGCGTAGCCAAACTCGTCGCCCAGCACGACGACCGAGAGCGCGGAAGCGAGGCCGAACGCGGCGGCAACCACCATCGAACGCCTTGCCACGCCGGTCCAGCGCCCCTGCAGCAGATAGAGCGCCGAGATGGCCAGCACCGCCACCGACGCGATGACATAGCCGGCGCTGACGGTGTGCACGAACTTCGCCTGCGCGACCGGGTTGAACAGCACGGCGGGGAAATCCGTCACCTCCATGCGCATGGTCTCGGGATTGAACCGCGCGCCGACCGGGTTCTGCATCCAGCCGTTGGCGATCAGGATCCACAATGCGGAGAAGTTGGTGCCGAGCGCCACCATGAAGGTGGTGAACAGGTGGCCGAGCTTGGAAAGCCGGCTCCAGCCGAAGAACATCAGCCCGACGAAAGTGGCCTCCAGGAAGAAGGCCATGAGCCCCTCGATCGCCAGCGGAGCGCCGAAGATGTCGCCGGCGTAGGTCGAGAAGTACGACCAGTTGGTGCCGAACTGGAACTCCATCGTGAGGCCGGTGGCGACGCCCAGCACGAAGTTTATGCCGAAGATCGTGCCCCAGAACCGCGTGATGGTGCGCCAGATCGTGCGGCCGGTCATGACGTAGACGCTCTCCATGATGACCAGCATGAAAGAAAGGCCAAGCGTGAGCGGCACGAACAGGAAATGGTACAGCGCGGTCAGCGCGAACTGCAGCCGCGAGAGGTCGATAACGCCTGGATCCATCATGTGCTCCGCAATTTCTGGCCGTATGCTCAAATTACGGCAGCACGGACCGCCATCGCCTTGATCTGGATCAATGCCCAGCGGCAGCGTGCATGCGAGCCATCCACCCATGCCAGATCCATTGCCAAAACTAATACAGGACAGGGCTGACGCAGCCACTCGGCGGGACTGGCTGAAGCAGGCCGCTTCGGTGGCAAGCTGGCGCAACGGCGTCGCCGCTGGGCTGCTGACGCTGGACGCCGTTGCCGCGATCGGCTTCGCTGCGGCGCTGGCGGGCGGGCTGACCGCGTCGCCGCATGGCATCGCGGCACTCACCCCTTGGCTGGCGCTCGGCCTGGCGGCTGCCCTGGGCCGGGGCGGCCTCGCCTGGGGTGGGGCCAGGCTCGGCGCTGCCGCTTCGTCCATCGTGCGGACCGCCCTGCGCCGCCGTGCGGTCGTGGCCTGCCTGGGCCTGCCGCCGGGTGAGCGCCTTCCGGTCGGCGAAATGATGGCCGTCGCGGTCGATGCCGTGGAAGAGATCGACGGCTATGTGGCGCGCTTCCTGCCGGCACGGCGCGCGGCGGGGGTGGCGCCGCTCATCGTGCTGGCGGCGGCGGCGTTCGCCAGCCCGGTCAGCGCGCTCATCCTGTTTTGCACGTTGGCCCCTTTCATCGCCCTGATGGCGCTGGCCGGCGGCGCGGCGGCGGACGAATCGCGCCGGCAGTTCTCGGCGCTGGCCCGCCTCTCTGGGCTGTTCGCCGACCGGGTCCGGTCGCTGCCCATCCTGCTCG
This sequence comes from uncultured Alphaproteobacteria bacterium, assembly GCA_963850595.1. GTDB lineage: Bacteria > Pseudomonadota > Alphaproteobacteria > Acetobacterales > Acetobacteraceae > CAHJXG01. Next base: position 2,681,759 of record CAWKLS010000002.1, read on the forward strand.
CCTTCCAGGCTGAGCAGGCCGAGGCTGTGCGGCTCGCGGTTGCGGCCGACCGGCTGCGGCAGCGCACGATGGGCGTGCTGCGGGTGGCTTTCATCTCCTCCGCCGGGCTGGAGTTCTTCTCGGCGCTATCGGTCGCTCTCGTCGCCGTCTATGCCGGCTTCAACCTGTTGGGCCTGCTGCCCTTCCCATCGCCGGAGACCCTTGACCTGCGGCGCGCCTTCTTCGTGCTGGCGTTGGCGCCCGAGTTCTACGCGCCGATGCGCCGGCTCGCGGCTGCCTACCACGACAAGCAGGGCGCAGAGACCGCCGCCGAGCGGCTGATGGCATTGGAGGCGACGCCGCTTCCGGCATTCCCGGTGCGCCCGCCGCTCGCATCGGCGCCACGCATCCGCTTCGAGGGTGTCACGGTGCGTTATCCCGACGCGGGCCGCACAGCGCTCGACAGCCTTGATTTCGAGGCGGCGCCCGGCGAGATCGTGGCCCTGCTCGGACCCAGCGGCTCCGGCAAGACGACGGCCCTGAACCTGTTGCTCGGCCTGGCGCCGCTCGCCGGCGGCGAGGTGTGGGTCGACGACTTGGCGCTGTCGGAGATCGGCTCGGTCGCTGGATCCGTCGCCTGGGTAGGCCAAGCGCCGCTCATCATACCGGGCAGCATCGCCGAGAACGTCGCCCTGGCGTGCCGCGATGCTGCCCCGGAGGATATCGCCGAGGCGGCGGAGCAGGCCGGCCTATCAACGCTGCTGCGCGCTCGCCCGGGCGGGCTGAACGCCATGGTGGACGAACGCGGCAGCGGACTTTCCGGCGGTGAGCGGCGACGTATCGCCTTGGCCCGGGCGCTGCTGAAACCAGCGGCCATCCTGTTGCTGGACGAACCCACCGCGCATCTCGACGCCGTCGCGGCGGCGGCGCTGATCGGCGCCATCCGGCAGGCGGCGCTGGGCCGCACCACGATCATCGCCACCCATTCGGCAGCGCTGGCCGCGGTCGCAGACCGGGTTGTGCGGCTTAGCCTGCCATGAGCAACCTGCAGCGGCTGCTCGCCGCCGAACGCCATCGCCAGCGCAGCCGGCTGTTGGCCGCAGGAGCGTCAGCGGCCGCCGTCGCCGTGGCCTCGGTGCTGCTGCTCGGCATCTCCGGCTGGTTTATCACGGCGGCTGCGCTGGCGGGCACGGCCGGTGCCGCCGCCGTGGCGTTCAACACCCTGCTGCCCAGCGCCTGCATCCGCCTGCTCGCCATCGTGCGGACGGGATGCCGCTACTCGGAAAGGCTGAGTGGGCATGACGCGGCCTTGCGCGCCCTGGCGCGGATCAGGCCCGCGCTGTTCCAGGCCCTGGCCGCCTCCCCGCCCACCCAGGCCGTAGCCATGTCGGCCGGGGATGCCACGGCCCGCATGCTGCAGGACATGAATGAAGTAGAGGTGCGTTTCGTCCAGCGCTCGTCGATTTGGGGCGTCTGGGCGGGCTCTGCCGCCGGAGCCGCCTTGCTGCTGCTCGCTGGTGGTGCGGCGATGACTGGTGTCATGCTCGTCCTCGTGGGTCTGCTGATCGCGGCGCGGCGGCTGGCGGCGCTGCTGATCGCGCCGGGCCGCGCCATACCTCGGGCCAATGGGCTGCTGAAACAGGATTTCACAGCGCTTATCGCCGCCGCGCCGGAGATGCGTGCCTATGGGCTGGAAACCTGGGCGGCTGAGCGTATCGGCCGCCGGGCTGCAACCCTGGTTGCAGCGCAGGAGCGGATCACCTCGGCAAATGGCCAATTCGGGCTGCTGCTTGCCGCGGCGACCGGGCTTGCCGCTATGCTGGCGCTTGGAACGGCCCGAGAGGCGTCGCTGCCGGTCTTGGGATCGGCGGTGCTCGGCGCGATGATGATGATTGACGGTGCCGCAGCCTATGTGCGCAGCCTGCAGCAGAAAGGCCGCTTGCACGAAGCCGAGGCGCGGCTGGATGAGATGCTCGTTGCAGCCCCGGCAGTCTCCGCCCCCTCACCTGCCTTAACCCTGCCGCCCATGATCGAGTTGCTGGACCTGCAGGTCTCGTTGCTGCCTGGAACCGTAGCCGGCATCGTCGGTCCGTCCGGCTGCGGCAAGACGACGTTGCTCGAGCGCCTGCTCTGCCTGCGAGAGGCCGCGCCCGGCCAGATCAGGTTAGGGGGCGCCGAGATCAATAAGCTTGATCCAGCGCTGGCGCGACGCTGTTTCGCCGTGGCGCCCCAGGACGCGGCACTGCTGTCCGGCACCGTCCGGGAGAACCTGCTGCTGGCGCATCCGGCTGCAACGGAGACCGAGATGTGGCAGGCACTGCGCGACGCGGCGCTGGACGACCGCGTTCATGCCCTGTCCCAGGGATTGGACACCTGGCTCGGCGAGGATGGCGCCCGCCTTTCGGGCGGGGAGCGGCGCCGCATGGCGTTGGCGCGTGCCTACCTGCGTCCGGCGCCGTGGCTCCTGCTTGACGAACCCACCGAAGGGCTGGACGCGGAGACTGAGGCGCTCGTCGTCCGGCGGCTGCAGGCGCGGCTGGCGTTGCGGAAACAGGGTGCCGTCATCGTCAGCCATCGCAAGGCTCCGCTCGCAATCTGCGGCACCATCTGCACGATGGATCCTGCGGACGTCATGCCGTGGCCGGTGGATGACGACCAAACCGTTCGCCACGAGGGCTTGCCCAATCTGCGGGTGCCGCCCCGGCAGGCCATGCGCGAAGCCACTGCGCCGCCATAGCCCCGCCTGGATCGGCTCAAACCAGACATCTGCTGCAGACGGCGGCATGTCCGTACGCGATTCAGTCTGCCTTTGCCGCCTGCTTCTGAGTGTCGGACGTCACGCGCCATACGGTGTTGCCGACATCGTCCGCGATCATCAGCGCGCCTGTCTTGTCCAGCGCCATGGCGACGGGACGTCCGCGGGCGTGGCCGTCATTATCCAGGAACCCGGTAACGACGTCCTCAGCCATGCCATTCGGCTTGCCATTTGCAAACGGGACGAACACGACCTTGTAGCCATTGAGGATCTGCCGGTTCCAACTGCCATGCTCGGCGACGAACGCGCCGCCGCTATACTTCGCAGCCAGGCCGCTGCCGGTGTCGAACACGAGGCCGAGCGGCGCCACGTGCGAGCTCAGCGCATAATCAGGCACGATGGCCTTCGCGACCAAATCCGGCCGTTCGGGCTTCACGCGCGGATCGACGTGCTGGCCGTAATAGCTGTAAGGCCAGCCATAGAACCCGCCATCCTTCACCGAAGTCAGATAGTCAGGCACAAGGTTTGGGCCGAGTTCGTCGCGCTCGTTGATGACGGCCCAAAGGGCATGACTTTGCGGCTCCCAGCTCAAGCCATTCGGGTTGCGCAGGCCGTCGGCGAAGATGCGGTGGGCGCCAGTCGCACGGTCGATTTCCCAAATGGAGGCACGGTCGAGCTCAGCGCCGATGCCGTTCTCGGTAATATTGCTGTTTGAGCCGACGCCCGCATAAAGCTTCGTCCCGTCCTCGCTGGCGACCAGGCTCTTGGTCCAGTGATGGTCGATCGGCCCGCCGGGCAGCGGCGTTAGCACGGTGCCGGGCTCGGTGATGCTGGTGGCGCCTGGAGTGTAGTGGAAACGCAGGACGGCGTCGGTGTTGGCGACATAGAGGTCATTGCCGACCAACGCGACACCGAACGGCGAATACAGGTGATCGATGAAGACGGTGCGAAGGTCATACTTGCCATCGCCATGGGTATCACGGAGCAGGGTGATGCGGTTGCTTCCCTCGCTCGTCCCAGCCGAGGTGACGAACAACTCGACCCACTTCATCACGACGGTCTTCGGGCGGCTCACGGGATCGAGGTCCGGACCGCGCGACTCCACCACCAGCACGTCACCGTTCGGCAAGGTGTAAACCGAGCGTGGGTGCTCAAAGCCGGTGGCCATCGGCGTGACCTTCAGGCCGTCCGGCACTATCGGCGTCTCGCCGTCTTTCCAGCCGACCACCTGGGCCAGGTGCATCGGCGGGACGAGATACTGCTGTGGCTCCGGCAGGACGGGGTTGGGACCGATCTGCGTCTTCGTATCAAAATCATCGGGAGCAGCGCCGGTAAGGGCAATGACCGCGACGCCCGCGAGCGCGAGCCGCTTCGTCAGGTTGAGTGATCCGGTTTTCAATGACGTACTCCTGAATATGCAACGGACGCGCCTTGCCGACGGCCCGCGCTGGAAGCGAGCCACGCGGTCACCAGCACGATCAGGACCGTGGCGACGGAGAGTGCAAGCCCCGTCGGCATGACCGAGGTCCAGGCATCGCGGCTGTGCACGAGGTTGTTGATGAATGCGATGACGAGCACCAGCAGGCTGCCGACCGCAATCGGCCAGATAGCCCCCTGCGCCCGACCGCGGCGATGGGCCACCAAACTAATGAGGCCAGCGATGGCCGCCACCACGCCGCAAGCCATGCCCGCCGCCAGCAGCCAAGCGGAGAAATCCGTCCACATCATGTTGGCCGTCTGCATATAGGCAATGTCTGTCAACAAAGCGCAGGTGAAGCAGGCAATCGGGAAGGAGACGAGTATTCGCAGGAACGGGTGTCCGCCGCTTCTCGCCATAGGTGCGGATATGTCGCTGTTCATGATGCCTTCCTGCTGCCGGATTGCCGCCTGCGAACGGTGGTTCTCCGTCAGTAAACGGAACTGCGATAGGGGAGTTGCCTCAACTTCCGGTAACTGTGCACTCCATTTTCGCACGCGACGCTGCCGTCGAGCTTCGGCGACTTACCATAGGCATTCCGCCCGTGATGGATTAGCCGGTAAGATCGCCGCCATGACCGAGAGACACATTAAGACACCCCAACGGCACGAGCCGTCCCGCCGCGCCCTGCTGCACTCCGCCCTCGCCATGTCCGCGACGATGCTGGCTGGCAACGCCGGGGCGCAAACGACTGGGCGCACCGTGCGCGACGGCGCAGGCCGCAGCGTGCTGCTTCCCGGCCGAGTGGGGCGCGTCCTGCCAGCGGGCCCTCCAGCCTCGATCCTGCTGTGGAGCCTGGCGCCCGACCTGATGACCGGCTGGGTACGTCGCCCGAGCCCAGCGGAACTGGCGTTTTTGCCGTCGGAGGCCGCAGCGTTGCCGGAGGTCTGCCGCCTGACCGGGCGCGACAACACGGCGAACGTCGAGGCCGTGCTGGCGCAGCGGCCCGACCTCGTTCTGGACTATGGATCGTTAGGCACGACTTACGTTTCGCTGGCCGACCGGGTGCAGGCGCAGACCGGCCTGCCGGATTTGCTGCTCGACGGCACGTTGGCCCGCATTCCCGAGACCTACGTTTTGCTGGGCGAGATCCTTGATCGCCGCGAGGCCGCCAAGGCCCGGGCCGATGCGGCACGGAAGATCCTTGGCGAAGCGTATGCCTCCTCAGAAGTCCTGCGATCCCAGGCGCGGCCAAGCGTGTATTATGCGCGGGGGCCGCGCGGCTTGGAAACCGGCCTCACCGGCTCGATCAACACTGAAATCCTGGAGTTCGCCGGGGCCGAGAACGTCGCCGCCCGCAGCCTGGGCGCGGGCGGGCTGGCGCAGGTGTCCGCCGAACAGGTGCTCGCATGGGACCCTGACTGGGTCATTGCGGGCGATCCACGCTTTTTTGCCACGGCATCGGTCGATCCGGTCTGGGGCACGCTGCGCGCGGTGCGCACCGGCCGGATCGTGCTGACCCCCAGCCTGCCCTATGGCTGGATCGACGCGCCGCCCTCGGTAAACCGCCTGCTCGGCCTCATCTGGCTGCCGGTGCTGTTCGGAACGCAACCGGCGGATACGATGGTGGACCGCCTCATCGACCTTTATGGGCTGCTGTTCGGCCGCAGGCCCGACCCGGCGCAACTCGAGCCGCTGCTGCGCGACGCCATGCCCCGGCGCTAAGCAGGCCGCTATAACTCTGCGCACAAATGACAACCCTGCTTAGGCAGCGGATGCTACGAGGCGGATGGCCCTGGGTTATCGCGGTCGCAGCACTTATCGGCGCGGTGCTGGCCGCGTTGGCGCTGGGCCGATACCCGATCCCACTCTCCACTTTGCTGTCCGGCCTCGACGCGATGGACCCTGCCATGGCGACCGTGCTGTTGAACGTGCGGCTGCCGCGCGTTCTGGCGGCGATCCTGGTGGGTGCCGCCCTGGCCGGCGCCGGGGCGGCGTTCCAGGGCATGTTCCGCAATCCGCTGGCGAGCCCCGACCTGCTGGGCGTCTCTGTCGGTGCCTCGCTCGGGGCGGTGCTCGGCATCTTCATCGGCCTGCCGGTCGTCGGTGTGCAGGCGATGGCGTTTCTCGGTGGCTTAAGCGCCGTGGCGGCGGTGGCGCTGCTCATGGGCGCGGTGCGGCGCGGCACTGCCGTGGGCGATCCAGTACTGCTGCTGGTGCTGGCCGGGATCGCGCTCGGCGCGTTGCTCGGTGCGGCGATCTCGCTGCTGAAGGTGTTGGCCGATCCCTATAACCAGCTTCCGGCGATCACCTTCTGGCTGCTCGGCTCGCTATCGGCGGTGACGCGCGGCGACCTTGTCGCGGCGGTGATACCGGCAGGGGCCGGGCTGCTGCTGCTGTTCCTGCTACGCTGGCGCCTGAACCTGCTGACCCTCGGCGAGGACGAAGCACGCGCGCTTGGCGCATCGACCGGCCTGCTGCGCGGCGCGGCAATCCTCGGCGCAACGCTTGCGACCGCCGCAGTGACGGCGCTGGCCGGTGCAGTGGGCTGGGTTGGCCTGGTCGTGCCGCATGCGGCACGGCTGCTTGGGGGGCCGGACCTGCGCCGGACGGTGCCGCTGTCCATGCTGCTTGGCGCGGCGTTCCTGCTGACGGTGGACACGCTGGCGCGCAACGTGGCGCGGATCGAAATCCCACTCGGCATCCTGACCGCCGCGATCGGCACCCCCGTATTCTTATTGCTGGTCGCCAAGCGTGGACGGGATGGATGACTCCGCTGCTGGCTGCCGAAAACCTGACGATCGGCCATGGTGCCCGCGCGGTGGCGCGCGGCATTCACCTCGTGCTCCTGCCCGGCACGGTGACCGTGCTGTTGGGCCCGAATGGCGGCGGCAAGACGACGCTGCTGCGCACGCTGCTCGGCCTGCTCCCGCCGCTCGCCGGGCGCGTGCTGCTGGACGGACGCGACCTCGCCCGCCTTTCGCGCACTGCGGTGGCCCGGCGGCTGGCCTACATGCCGCAGGCGGCCAGCGGCGGCTTCGCCTATAAAGCGCGGGAGGTCGTGGCCATGGGCCGGGCGGCGCAGCTCCCGCTGCTCGCTGGACCTGGGCGCCGTGACCGCGACCTGGCCGAGGCGGCGCTGACGCGGCTGGGCGTCGGACACCTCGCGGACCGGTCCGTGACGACGCTGTCGGGCGGCGAACGCCAGCTCGTATTGATCGCCCGCGCGCTGGTGCAGGAGGCTGCCTGCGTCGTGATGGACGAGCCGACGGCAAGCCTCGACTTCGGCAATCAGGCGCTGGTCTTGGAGCAGGTGCGCGGGCTGGCGCAGGACGGGCTGGCGGTGCTGCTCACGACGCATCATCCGGATCACGCATTCCTAGTGGCCGATCAAGTGGCGCTGCTGCCGCGAGACGGGGCGCTGATCGGCCCGGGCGCACCGGACACGTTGATCACGGCCCAGTCCCTCCGCATGATGTACGGGATCGAGACCGCGATCGGCGAGGTGCGGACGTCGCAGGGAGTGCAGAATGCCTGCGTGCCAGTGCTGCAGACGGGACAGCGGGCCACCTTGAGCAGACCGTCACTATGAATTGCCTGCTCAGGACCGTGTCCGCGTCGATTCCGTGCACGCATCCTGGAAGTCTATGGCGCGGGCGACTGGCCAGTCAGCCCGCTCACCGCAAGCGCCAGCAGCAGGGCCGCCACCTGCGTCCCTCTGGCATACGACGCCGGTCAGTTATCTGAGGCGAGATTGATGACGGCCACCGGCGCCGCCTGCCAGTTCTCCGGAAACAGCGTCTCCAGGTTGCGCACCTTCGGAAGGTCGTTGAAGACGATGTAGAGGTTGTCGGGATGCCGCACGAGGTAGTCCTGGTGATAGGCCTCGGCCGGGTAGAACGGGACCGCCGGGTCAATTCGCGTGGCGATCGGGCGGCTGAAGGCATGGGCTGCCTCGAGTTGCGCTACGTAGGCCCGCGCCGTCTGTTCCTGTTCCGGGCCCTCCACAAACAGCGCCGAGCGATATTGCGTGCCCGAGTCCGGCCCCTGACGATCCACCTGCGTCGGGTCGAGCGCCACCGAGAAGAAGATCTGCAGCAGCTTGGCGTAGCTGACGCGGGCCGGGTCGAACGTCACCTGGACCGACTCCGCATGGCCGGTCGTGCCGGTGCTGACCTGCGCGTAACTTGGGTTGGGAACCTGACCGCCGGCGTAGCCGGAGACCGCCTGGACCACGCCCGCCACATGCTCGAACGCGGCCTGCACGCCCCAGAAACAGCCACCGGCGAATACGGCCGTCTGCAGACCGGTGTGCGCTGGCGCTACATCCAGGGCCGGGGGCGGCAACGCCCGGGCCGCGGTCTGCGCATAGGCCGGAAGCTGCGTCGTCCGGAACAACAGCGCGAGGGCGGCCGCGCCGAGAACAATGACGAGACCGGGCTTGGACACACGAATCATGGGAGTACTTTCGCTCAGGCGGTTTCGGGATGAAACGACAGCGCCGCGCCGTTCATGCAGTAGCGCAGGCCGGTCGGCTTGGGTCCATCGTTGAACACATGGCCGAGATGGCCGCCGCAGCGACTGCACAGCACCTCGGTGCGCATGATCAAGAAACTCCGGTCTTCGTCGGTGATCACGCCACCGGGAAGCGGCTGCCAAAAACTCGGCCATCCCGTATGGCTGTCGAACTTCGTCTGCGAGCTGAAAGCCGGTTGGCTGCAGCCGGCGCAGTCATAGCGGCCTGGCCGCACCTCATGGTCAAGCGGGCTCGATCCCGGCCTTTCAGTGCCTTTGCGCCGGAGCACCGAATACTGATCTTCGCTCAGCACACGCCGCCATTCGTCATCGGGCCGCATGACCGGGAAAACGCTCGCCGCGGCAGGTTGTGCCTGGCGCGCGGGCACCAGCCACCAGGCCAATCCCACGGCAGAGGCGCCCATCAGCCATGCCCGGCGTCGCATCATGTCACGCTCCACTTCTGTCGCCCAATATAGGCACGGCAGCGCTCGGAGGTCATGGAAAGCGACGGGACATGACGCGAGGAAGGCATTTTGCCGTAATTCATTCCAGACGCCATAGTCTGTGGAATATAGCGATCGGCGTCCGGATGGGTCCAGCGTGTCGGCAAAATCACCGCATCATGTTACCTTCGGCCGCCCGACGTGACGCAAGCCAATCGCACCGTTCCAGGGCCGGCCTGGCGCCTTGACCTATAAACCTTCCTCCTCGTCATCACGGCAGGGTCGAGGTAAGATTATTGCTCACCATAGGACCGGGGCGCCATTCCGATGACCAAGATCCGTCCCTCCGTCTGCCCGCATGACTGCCCCAGCACATGCGCGCTCGACGTGGAGGTCCTGGACCGGCGGACCATCGGGACCGTGCGCGGTGCGGATAATCCTTATACGGCCGGCGTGGTCTGCAATAAGGTCTCCCGCTACGCCGAGCGGGTGCACCACCCGGACCGCATCCTTCACCCGATGCTCCGCGTGGGCCCAAAGGGCAGCGGCGAGTTCCGCCAGATCGGCTGGAATGAGGCGCTCGACCGCGTGGTGACCGGCTTTACCGAGGCAACCGCGCGTTACGGAAGCCAGACGGTGTGGCCGTACAGCTCCGCTGGGACCATGGGCTTGGTGAACCGGGACGGCATCTTTCGCCTGCGCCACGCCATGCGCTGGTCCGGGCGCAAGGGCACGATCTGCAGCACCATCGCGACGGCCGGCTGGATGGCTGGATGCGGCCGGGTAAGCGGGGCCGACTTCGCGGGAGATGGCGGTGGCGGACCTGAACGTGCTCTGGGGCACCAACCCGGTCTCGACCCAGGTCAACGTGATGGCGCATGTCACCCGCGCCCGGAAGGAGCGCGGGGCGAAGCTGGTCGTGATCGATCCTTATCGCACCGGGACCGCGGCCGCCGCCGACCTGCACCTCGGCGTGCGGCCCGGCACCGACGCGGCGCTTGCATGTGCGGTGATGCACTGCGCCTTTCGCGACGGGTATGCCGACCGCGCCTACATGGCCCGCTACGCCGACGACCCAGCCGCCCTGGAGGCGCATCTGGCCAGCCGCGGGCCGGATTGGGCGGCTGCGATCACCGGCTTGGCGGCCCATGACATCGAGACGTTCGCTGCGCTGTATAACGCCACCCCCCGCGCCTACATCCGGGCCGGGTATGGTTTCACGCGCGGGCGCAACGGGGCCGCCTCCATGCACGCGGTCACCTGCCTGCCCACGGTCACCGGCAAGTGGCAGCATAAGGGCGGGGGCGCCCTGTGGAACAACAAGGGCATCTATACCTGGGACAAGTCGCTGATTGAGGGCACCGCTTTGCGCGACCCGGCAATACGCGAGCTGGACATGAGCCGGATCGCCAGCATCCTGACCGGCGACGCCGACGCCCTGCTGGGCGGCCCCGCCGTCCACGCGCTGCTGGTGCAAAGCGGCAATCCGGCCTCGGTCTGCCCAGACAGCAACCGCGTCCGCCAAGGATTGAGGCGCGACGACCTGTTCACCGTGGTGCACGAGCACTTCATGACCGAGACCGCGCGCTATGCCGACATCGTGCTGCCGGCGACGATGTTCCTGGAGCACGACGATATCTACCAGGCCGGCGGCCACAGCCACATCCAGATCGGCTTGCGGGTGATCGACCCGCCCGGGGAGGCGCGGTCGAACCACGACCTGGTCTGCGCTCTGGCGCAGCGTTTCGGCCTGACCGGTGCGACCTTCGCGATGACTGGGCTGGAGCTTGCGGACGCCACCTTGCGCGCCTCGGGTTACCCCCCGGCGCAGGAGCTCGCGGCCCAGCGCTGGGTGGACGTGCAGCTTCCATTTCAAAAGGCGCATTTCCTGGATGGGTTCGGGCATAGGGATAAGAAGTTCCATTTCCGCGCGGACTGGCGGGCGCTTGGCGACGTTGAAGGCCGGTTGCCGTCCCTGCCCGACTGGGCGCCGCTGACGGACCAGGCGACCGACGAACGGCCGCTTCGGCTGGTCGCGGCGCCGGCACGGCAGTTCCTGAACTCCACCTTCACCGAGACGCCCACGGCCCGGAAGCGGGAAGGCCGGCCGCAGGCGCTGATCTGCCCAGAGGACGGCGAGCGGTTTGGCATCGGGGACGGCGCGTTGATGCGCTTGGGAAATGGCCGCGGCGAGGTGGTGCTGCACGCCTGCCACGTGCCGGGACAAACCCGAGGCACGGTCATTGTGGAAAGCATCTGGCCAGCCGCGGCGTTTGGTGGCCTGCAGCATGGCATCAACGTGCTGACCAGCGACGAGCCCGCTTTGCCCGCTGGCGGCGCCGTTTTCCATGACACCGCCGTCTGGATGCGGCCGGAGATGGCGACCGTCGTGATGGCTGCGGAATAGCCGGGCGGGACCCCGTGCCGTTCTAAACATAGCTTGGTGGCCTTTTGGTCATCTTCTTACGCAGTGGGAATTTTTCGGCCACGCGCCTCTGCCTAGTCGCCGTCGAGGGTTGCTGGGAAACCACGCTCCGTTATAGTTACTAAAATATAGCGTATGGGAGCGGAGAATGAGCCGGCTGCTGACCGATGTGAGCCTACAAACTTTTTACGCCTATGAAGAAAAACTCAGCGGTTTCCTGGCATCGCTCGGCATCGAGTTCTCGCCCGTCGCCGTGTCTGGCGGCGTTGCCGACCCCGGCCTCTACAACCTCCCCAGCCTGACGCCCGTCACGACGGAAGCGGCGACCTACGCCGCCGCCGGAACTCCGGTCAGCGACACCTATACCGGCATCACCCTGCAAAACCTGCTCGACGTCGCCGGCGGCGTCGAGGTGACCACGGCAAAGAACGATATCTTGAGCAAGTTCGTCATCGCCACGGGCGCGGACGGCTATGAGGCAGCATTCTCGCTCGGTGAGATCGATCCGAAGTTCGGTGCCCAACCGGTGCTGGTTGCCACCTCGGACACCGCCGGGCAGCTCGGTCCGAACGGCAGCGACGGCCTGGCGCGTATGGTTGTGCCAGGCGACCACGCGGGCGGACGCTACGTGTCGGACCTGATCGGCCTCCACGTGGGCAGCCTGCCGGAGCCGTCCTCGCCGGGACCCGGCGGCGTCTCCGACCAGTTCACCCTGTCCGGCCAGGTCGCGGAGCCGGCGACGTTCACGCCGATCACCCTCGCCGCCTTGAACCAATCGACGACCGAGGCCGTCACCTTTCTGTCCGGGACCGGCTCGGTGAGCGACACCTATACCGGCGTGTCGCTCTGGACGCTTCTGCAGGATCAGGGCCTCGTCACCGACCCGTCGATCAAGAACGACGTCCTGCGGTTCGGCGTGGTGGCGACCGGCAGCGACGGCTACCGCGCCCTGATCTCACTCGGCGAGATCGACCCGGCATTCGGCAACCAGCCCGACCTCGTAGCCTATGCCGATACCGGCGGGCAGCTTGGGCCCAACGGGAGCGCCGGAGCGATGCGCCTGATCGTGCCAGGCGATCACGCTGGCGGCCGCTACGTTTCCAACCTAGTAGATCTCCGAGTCGTTGATCTGACCGCGCAGATGCTGAGCTGACGGCAGTGGTTTCGCCGAGGATCATCCCGGCCGTCTCATGCAGCTTCTCACGCCGCAGCACACGCATTTGGCACTGGCGCCGACGTTATATTCCGAAAAAAAACGCTCTCTTGATGGTGAGGCCCCATGATGGATGGTTCCCTGCAAGCGGCGACCCCGAGTGAGCTGGTCGGCGAGGCGCTCACGACTTGGAGCGTGTCGCAGGACGCCAGCCGGGTGCGTCTCGGCTTCACGAATGGCGACGGGGAGCCGTGCCGCATCGACCTGCCGATGGAGGCGATGAGCGCGCTGCTGCTCACCTTGCCGCGCATCCTGCAATGCGCCCTCGACACCCACGATGATGGCAGCGACCGCATCGTGCACCCGCTCGGCGGCTGGCGGCTGGAGCAGGCGGCCGAGCATGGGCTGTTGATCCTGACGCTCAAGACGCCGGACGGCTTCAGCATCGCGTTCACGCTGTCGCCGGACGAGCTGGCCGCGATGGCCGAGGCGGGAGAGGATCGTCTGCAAGCGTCATCAGCGCCGCAAGTGCTGAACTGATGCGGTCCGCTTCCATGCACGCTGCCCTGCGCGGCATTGTGCTCGGGGCAGCCCTGCTCACGCCGGCACTGGCCCATGGGTCTGAGGCGCCCGGTCCGTTGCGCGTCTACGCGGCGGGCAGCCTGACCGGGGCGTTCAACGCATTATTGGAGGCATTCGGCACGCCGCCGGGCGAAGCGGCGCAGCCGACCTACGGCCCGTCCGGGCTGCTGCGCGAGCGGCTGGAGCGTGGCGAGCCCGCCGATGTGTTCGCCTCGGCCGACATGGGCCAGCCCCGGCGCCTGGCCGACGCCGGCCGCGGCACGCCGGTGGTGCTGTTCGCGCGGAACCGCCTGTGCGCGCTGGGCCGCGGCGGCCTGGGACTGACGCCGGCTAACTTGCTCGACCGCCTGCTCGACCCCGCAGTTAAGCTCGCTACCTCTACGCCCGGCGCGGATCCCGGCGGCGACTATGCGCTTGCAGTGTTCGCCCGCGCCGAGCAGGTGCACCCCGGCGCCAACGCCACGCTGAAGAACAAGGCGCAGCAGCTCGTGGGCGGCCCCAGCATGGCGCCGCTGGTGCCGGGCGTGGGCCCGAGCGAGGGGGTGTTCCTGTCCGGGCGTGCCGACGTCATGCTGGGCTACTGCAGCGGCACGGACACGCTGCGCCGTGTCGTGCCGGACATCGCCGCGGTCCCGCTGCCGCCGGAGCTGGAGGTCGGCCCCGAGTACGGAATGACGGTGCTTTCTATCAACCCGGCCGCGGCACGCTTCGCCCTTTTCGTGATGTCCGAACCGGGCCAGGCCATTCTGGCGCGGCACGGTCTGCTCGCCGTCGCGCTGACGGCGAACCGGATGCAGCCGCGGCCGTAACGGCGCAGCCAAAAACAGCGCCCGGGAAATTGGATACCGCAATGCTTCGCTTCGAAGTGTCCATCTTGACCGCCAGCGAGGCTTTCACCCGCGCCGGCTTTTAGCTGAACGGAACGGCTGCATGATGCGCGTTTTAAAAACACGGCTCCAAAGCGCAGCCGCAATCTCGCACGAACGGACACAAACATGACCCGACACAAAACTCTCGAACTAGCCCTCGGCTGCCTCGCGGCCCTCTCGATCGATGCCGTGCAGCCGGCCCGCGCGCAGACGGACTGCGCATCGAACCCGAATTCGCTCATCATCTACCACGCCGGCAGCCTGTCGGCCGCATTCAGCGCGGTCGAGAAGCTGTTCACCCAGCAGACCGGCACCTGCATCACCGACGTGGCGGCCGGCAGCCTCGACGCCGCACGGCGCATAAGCGTCGGCCAGGAACCGGCCGACATCTTCGCCGCCGCCGACAACCTGGATATATCCCTCTTGCTACAGCCGGCGGGGCTGGCGAACTACACGATTGCCTTCGCCGAGGGGGCCATGGTGCTGGCCTACACCACGGACAGCCGCAACGCCGACAGCATTGCCGGGCTGGATGCGCCGTTCAGCCCGCCCAACTCGGTCCCGAAGGCTGCGGCGAACTGGTACGAGCAGCTCGTGCAGCCCGGCGTGGTGGTTGGCGGCTCCAACCCATTCCTCGACCCGAGCGGCTACCGGGCGGACATGATCTTCCAGCTCGCGGCGCTGCGGTATTCCCGGCCCGCTTTATACAACACCCTTTTAGAGCACTACGCGATCACCCGGCCGGCCGACGCGCTGGGCACCACCTACGACTACCAGTTCATCTACGAGCACAGCGCGCTGGCGGCCTACCGGGCGAACCCGTCCGCCTATCGCTACGTGAAGCTGCCGCCCGCCGTCAGCTTGTCGAAAGACCGGCAGGACCCGCGTTACAGCCAAGCCGTCACCGTGGTTCCCGGCCTGGGCCTCCCCGACGCAGCGCCCAAGGTCGCCATCCCTGCCACCCGCGTCGTATGGGGCGTGACGATCCTGCAAGCCGCCCTGCACTGCACGGCCGCGGTCCAGTTCCTGCAATTGCTGTTCAGCCCGCAGGGCGTCGCGCTGCAGACAGCCTCCGGCCCGGCCCCGATCAGCCCGCCCGTCGTCAGCGCTGCGGACTATGGCCAAGTGCCGAGTGAGCTGAAGCCGCTGGTGAGCAAGCAATAGCCGAAGCCAGCGGGCCTTCGGCAGGCATTCGTATCTGTCCGAACACGACACTTTCCAGGCCGTCGAAAGCTGGCAGAACTATGCCTCCGGTCGCCATTGGCTTATGCGCAAACGCGCTATATACTCACAGGTATGACGAAGCGGTCTTGGGCAGTAACGGGACGCAGCGTCGGGCTAACGGCTGAACCAGATGAAAAAACGAGGGAGCAACAAGAATGGTCGACAAGGTCCTCAGTGACATTGCCAAAGAAATCGCGATTCGGCCGCATTATGACAACTGGATCGGCGGCAAGTGGGTGCCGGCGGTGCGCGGCCAGCACTTTGACAACATTTCGCCGATCAATGGCCGGGTCATCTGCACGATTGCCCGCTCGACCGCCGAGGACGTGGAACTGGCGCTCGACGCCGCGCACGCCGCGCGTGAGGCATGGGGCCGCACGTCGGCCATGGAACGAGCCAACCTGCTGAACAAAATTGCCGACCGAATTGAAAGCCGCCTCTCGACCCTGGCGCTGGTCGAGGCAATCGACAACGGCAAACCGATCCGCGAGACCACCCTGGCGGACCTGCCGCTGGCGATCGACCACTTCCGCTATTTCGCCGGCTGCATCCGCGCGCAGGAGGGCGGCATCAGCGAGATCGACCATGACACCGTCGCCTACCACTTCCATGAGCCGCTGGGCGTCGTGGCGCAAATCATCCCGTGGAACTTCCCGCTGCTGATGGCAGTGTGGAAGCTCGCCCCGGCTTTGGCGGCCGGCAACTGCGTGGTCATCAAGCCGGCCGAGCAGACGCCGATGAGCCTGGCCGTGCTGATGGACATGCTCGCCGACATCCTGCCGCCCGGCGTCATCAACGTCGTGCAAGGCTTCGGCGTCGAGGCCGGCAAGCCGCTGGCGCAATCGAAGCGCGTTGCCAAGGTGGCCTTTACCGGGGAGACGACGACCGGCCGGCTCATTATGCAGTATGCGTCCGAGAACATCATTCCGGTGACCTTGGAGCTGGGCGGCAAGTCGCCGAACATCTTCTTCAAGGACGTGATGGCCGAAGACGACGCGTTCCTCGACAAGGCGCTTGAGGGCTTCACCATGTTCGCGCTGAACCAGGGCGAGGTCTGCACCTGCCCGAGCCGGGCGCTGGTGCATGAGAGCATCTACGACCGCTTCATGGAGCGTGCCGTTGCGCGGGTGGGCAAGATCGTGCAGGGCAACCCGCTCGAAATGACCACGATGGTGGGCGCGCAGGCGTCGAACGATCAACTTGAGAAGATCCTGTCCTACTTCGACATCGGCAAGCAGGAGGGCGCCAAGGTCTTGATCGGCGGCGCGCGTGCCCAGCTCGGCGGCGACCTCGAAGGCGGCTATTATGTGCAGCCGACGATCCTGGAGGGCCACAACAAGATGCGGGTGTTCCAGGAAGAGATCTTCGGCCCCGTCGTGTCGGTGACGAAGTTCAAGGACGACGAGGAAGCGCTGTCGATCGCCAACGACACGCTGTATGGGCTCGGTGCCGGGGTGTGGTCGCGCGATGGCAACCGGGCGTACCGCTTCGGCCGCGCGGTGCAGGCGGGGCGGGTGTGGACCAACTGCTACCATCTGTATCCGGCGCACGCGGCGTTCGGCGGCTACAAGGCGTCCGGCATCGGGCGCGAGAACCACAAGATGATGCTCGACCACTATCAGCAGACCAAGAACATGCTGGTCAGCTACAGCCCAAAGGCGATGGGCTTCTTTTAACGGCCAGGCCTCCTTTAACGGCCAGGCTTGTTTTAACGAGGGGGCGTACGGGCGGCGGGACAACCCTGCCGCCCGCTATGCGGGGATAGAATATGGTCGAACGGGTGCTGGTCACTCCGGCGGCGTCCGCGGTGCTGGCGAAGCTGCGGGCGCTGCATGGCGCGGTGATGTTCCATCAATCCGGCGGCTGCTGCGACGGCAGCTCGCCGATGTGCTACCCGCTGCACGAGTTCAAGGTTGGCGCGCAGGACGTGCGGCTCGGTTCGATCGACGAGGCGCCGTTCTACATGGGCGCGGCACAGTTCGAGTATTGGCAGCACACCCAACTGATCATCGACGTGGTGCCGGGCCGCGGCTCCGGCTTCTCACTGGAGGCGCCGGAGGGCGTGCGCTTCCTGACCCGCAGCCGCGTGTTTTCTGACGATGAAGCGGCAGAACTGAAGCATGAGGGCCCGCCCGACCGCGGCAACTCAGCAGAACGAGGATCGAGCTATGCTGCCTAAAACCCTGCGTGACCTGTCCGGTCTGGGCACCGAACCGCCAACGCTGCGTGAGGCGGCGCTGGTGATGATCGACTGCCAGAACACTTATCGCGAGGGCGTCATGCAACTCGTTGGCGTCGAGGCCGCGCTGGCCGAGGCGCAGCGCATGCTGGAGCGCGCCCGGTCCGCCGGCATCCCGGTATTCCACATCCAGCATGACTCCGGCGCCGGCTCACCCTACGACATCGCACAGCGCATCGGCCAGATCAGCGACGAGGTGTCGCCGCGGGAGGGGGAGCCGGTGATCACCAAGCACTACCCCAACTCGTTCGTGCAGACCGGTCTTGAGGAGCATCTGCGGGCAGCGGGCGCGACCAACGTGATCCTAGCCGGGTTCATGACCCACATGTGCATCAACTCGACGGCGCGCGGCGCTTTCAGCCTGGGTTTCAAGCCGACGGTCGTGGCCGCAGCGACCGCGACACGCGACCTTCCGGATTCTGACGGCGGAGTGGTCCCGGCCTCGGCGCTGCAGGTCGCGAGCCTTGCTGGATTGCGCGACCTATTCGCAGTCGTAGTCCGCACGGCGGACGAGATTGCAGAGTAACGCGGAGAACTCCAGCATTAATGAAGTGCCTGCGGGATACGCTCGCATCTTTAAACGACCAACCGGTAAAGGCCGCATTACCAGTTTGCGCCATGTTGATGACTTTGCGAGTTTAAAGGAGGCGGCTGAGTTATACCGGCCGCCCCTTCAGGCGGCCGGAAATCACTGAATGGCCATACCGCGGCACGATCCGGAGCCGTTAGAATGCTGCCTGGGCACGCAGGGCCACCGCCTGAATCCGTTGCCCGATCTGCGTGCGGCCGGTCGTGTTCAGCCGGTCCACGTTGATGATGTCGTAGTCGAGCATCATGCGCAGCTGCGAATTGGGATACCAATTGATCCCGGCGGCGTAGATGTCCTGGGTACCCCCATACACGCCGCCCGTGGTCGATGCCGCCAGCGCCCGCGTGACCCGGTCGTTCAGGTCAACGTGGCTGTAGCGGGCCACCAGCTCGAATGCGCCGTAGCCGCCATCCTTGAGCGCGAACTCTCGCGCCGGTCTTGGGTTGCCAAACGCGCCGGCGGCGGCGACATACCGGCGCGGCTCGCCGGTGATGACCCAGCTCGCCTCGGCGTAGCCGCCGCTGAACTCCAAGCCGGGCGTCCGCACCGTGGCGCCGCCGTTGTTGCGGTCCACGCCGATGCGGATGTACTCGCCCTGCAGCATGAAGTTCCGCCAGCGCAGGCCGAACTCCGGGCCATATTCATAGGCGCTGCGGGCGTTGAGCGCGCCGGTGGTGATCAACCGATTCTGATCGATCCGCAGCTCGGGGCGTTCCTGCAGCGTGAGGGTCTGCCCGGCGCTGGTGCGCTGAATACGGAAGGCGTCGGACGCGGAGAAACCGCCATGCACATCCCAGTCATCGGTCGCCACTGCCCGCCCGGCCAAGCGGAGCACGGCCGCGGTCTGCTGCGGCTGCGCGAGCGCCACGGTCTGTGACCCAACGCTGCCGCCGGTCAGGTAACTTGCGATGAAATAGCGGTCAGCGGCCCAGCGGGCGCCCACCACCGCTCGGCCGTCCCCGCCGGCGATGCCGCGCGCGATGTCCACGATCGCCGGCCGCTCCAGGAACAGGAAATCGTTCGAGCTCATGCTGTCCTGCAGCGTGAGCTGCGGCTTGTAGTAGCCCAGCGTGGCGACGAGATGCTGGATCGGCGACCAGTTGAAGTTGGCCTCATACAAAGACGGCGTGCCGTCAGGGGAGCCGCCGCCGAAATCTGGCGTCACGTTGATCTGGAAATCATCGTACTTGAACACGAAGGGCACGCGGGCCCGGCGCAGGTTCTCGCCGAAGGTGTTGAGCCGGGTCACGCTGCGGTTGTCCGGACGGTTGCCGCTTTGGAAATAGCCACCGATATCATAGTGCAGCTGGAGGCCGACAGCGACCGAGGCGCGGCCGTCGCTTGACGTGAGGGTCGGGCGGTTTTGCGGGAAACTGATGCCGCCGAGCTTCACCGAGCCGGGTGGCGCGCTGGTGGAGGCGGGCGCCGTGCTCTCCGCCGGCGAGTTGTTCGTTCCGGCCCCGCCTGCGGCCCCGACCTGCAGATTGGCGCCCGAGGGCTGTCTCGCTGGAGCCGGAGTTTGGGACAGCCGTGCCTGCTCGGCCCGGGCCTGGGCTGCGTCTTTGCGTGCTGCACGCGCCTCACTGTTCTGCGCCGCCAGGTCGCGCCGCACCCGCTGCAGCTCGGACTGCAGACGCTGGATCTGCGCCTCGATCGCGGAAAGCCTTGGGTCCTCTTGCGCCGATGCTATCGTGGGCA
The DNA here is from genome assembly GCA_963850595.1 of uncultured Alphaproteobacteria bacterium. GTDB lineage: Bacteria > Pseudomonadota > Alphaproteobacteria > Acetobacterales > Acetobacteraceae > CAHJXG01. The sequence continues at coordinate 2,701,650 of CAWKLS010000002.1, forward strand.
GCAGCACTGCGCCGAGGCCTGCGGCCATGAGAATTCGCGAGCACTTGCTCGTGTATACCATCAACATTCGTGTTCCCAGCATTTTGTTGTACAATATAGTACTTTAACCGTGAAGATTACGGCTTTGCAAAACCAAACAAAATCGTTCGGTGTATTTAATCAATGCGATGCTTTACTGACGGCTATTCTGCCAGTGCTATAAAAGAGGAATATTCATAAATCGCCACCATATCCGTGTGACACAAATTTAAAAGCTCTGTTGAGACACATGAAGCCGCAAATCGGGTCAAGACGCGGCACCTTCCGGAAAATCCGCGCCGAGCGTCGTTCTCTCCCAAGCGTCGAAGTCCTTCTGAAGTGCGGCGATCTTGCCACGGGCGATCTCCAGGGCCGGTTTGCCCAGCACCAGATGCAAGGGCGGATCGTCGGATTGCACGGCGGCGACAATTGCCTCGGCCGCACGTACGGGGTCGCCGGGCTGCTTGCCGCTTCGGGCCTCCGTCTGCGAACGCCGGGCGCCGGCCGTGGCGGCGTAGTCCTCGATCCGGGTGGCGGACTGCTTGATGGACGGACCCGCCCAGTTGGTGCGGAACGGGCCAGGCTCGACGATGATGACCTTGATGCCGAGTGGCGCCACTTCCTGCGCCAGCGACTCTGAAAGGCCCTCAACGGCGTATTTCGTCGCGTGATAATAACCCGTCGCCGGAAAGCTCGCGAGGCCGCCGATCGACGAGATATTGAGGATGTGGCCGCGGCGCCTGGCCCGCATGCCGGGCAACAAGGCGCGGGTCATTGCCGCCAGGCCGAAGAAGTTGGCCTCGAACATGGCCCGGACCTCGGCGTCCTCGCCCTCTTCGATCGCCGCGAGATAGCCGTAGCCGGCGTTGTTCACCAATACATCGACTTGGCCGAAGCGCTCTTGCGCCAGCGCTGCAGCCTCGGCGATCTGGCCAGCATCCGTGACATTAAGCTTCAATGCGAGTGCATTGCCCTCATGACCCTGGACGAGGTCGGCGACCTGGCTCGGATTGCGCGCCGTCACGACCGCCCGCCAGCCGCGATCGAGCACCAATCGCGCCAGCTCCCGGCCAAAGCCCGTGGAGCAGCCGGTGATAAACCATACTGGAAGATCTGTTTGAGACATGCCTAATCCTGTGTCGCTTGCGACGCGGCTATACTCACGGACTGCAATTTGGTAAACCTTCGTGCATTTGGGGAACTGTGGCGATGTTTTGCACCACCGCCATTTGATTGCCGCAAGTCGCCAAACGGGATGTCAGTTCGTCAGGTTATGCTGCGGCGTAGCCGATCATGGCTTTGGTCTCGAGGAACTCCTCTAAGAACCTGTTTGAGTGACTTCAACTTGCGGCGGCGTAGACTGGCATGGGGTTGAGCAGGGCTTCGACGCCGGACAGGATGGCCGCGAACGCGACGCGGGCGGCCGACACGTCGAGGCGCCCGGCACGGTCGCGCAGCAGCCCGCCCCAGTGCGCGAGCCAGCCGAAAGAGCGCTCCACCACCCAGCGGCGCTCGAGCACGACAAAGCCTTTCTGCCCGGGATCGCGCTCGACAACATGGTGGCGCATGCCGTGCCGGTTCGACCAATCGCGGCAGCGCTCGGCGACAAAGCCGCCGTCGAGGATGGCCTCGCGCAGGCTGGGCCATTCTGCCTTTCCGACGTCAAGCGCGGGAAGCGTGTCGCGCTCCTGGGTAGAGGCCGGCACCACGGCAACGGCGAGCCAGGTGCCGTCGGCGTCGACCAGGGCGACGCGCTTGCGGCCCAGCACCTTCTTGGCGGCGTCATAGCCGCGTGGGCCACGGACCGGGATGCATTTCACCGATTGCGTATCGATGATGCCCAACGTGGGTTCGGGCTTCCTGCCCGCAGCACGACGCCGCAAGCAGGCCACGTCGCACAGCAGCCGGTCAAACAACCCAAGCTCCAGCCATCTGCGGAACCAGCCGTACACGGTCCGCCATGCTGGAAAGTCACCGGGCAGAGCGCGCCAGGGTCCGCCAACACGCAAATGCCAGGCAATCGCGCTGATGACCGGCAACACAGGCGTTGCCTTCTCGCTGCGCGGCGGGTCTGCCCGCTCCAGCCACCGCGCCATCTCCTCGACCGCGCAGGTCGATACCATCTCCTTCAGGCCCGCCTCATGGCGTGCCCGATGCGCTTCAGTCCACATCCCTGCTCCCATCCGCCCGTCCCGGCGGACACTCGTGATCTCCAACACGCAGAGATGAGGTCGAGGCGCAAACGGGTCACTCAAACAGGTTCTAAGCCAAAATCGGCGTACTCCCGCCCATTTCCCGGCTGCTTGTAGCCGCCGAATGGCGCTGCCCCATCCCAGGCCGGGTAGTTGATGTGCACGTTGCCGGCGCGGATGCGGGCCGCGACCCGGCGTGCATGGCCGAGGTCGCTCGATTGCACGTAGGCAGTGAGGCCATAAACCGTGTCATTGGCCATGCGGACCGCCTGCTCCTCATCCTCATAGGTCAAGATCGACAGCACGGGGCCGAGCTGGGTAGCCTCGTTCTGCGGGTCGCCCATCGTGAACCCGGCGGCGGCCTCCTTCGCGATCGGGCTGGATCGAAGCTATGGCCATGCGGATGTGCTCGGCATCCTGTTCGGGGCTCAATGTCCAGACTTCTCCCCATCGCCATCCATGGCTGCACGGCTCGTGTCCCGCCTCGCGGATCGAGGCGCCGACCTCTGGGTTGCGCTCGATGGCAACCGCGCATGTGAAGACAGTAATCGGCAGGCGATACGTCGTCAGGAGACGCTCCACTCGCCACACGCCGGCGCGCGAGCCGTATTCGAACGCGGATTCCGCCGCGAGATCGCGATAGGCGGGATCCATGGCATAGATCACCTCGATCAAACCATCATTTCGTCCGTCGCCGGCGGGATAAGAGTATTCAGAACCTTCCTCGTAGTTGAGCAGGAGGCTGATCGCAACACGGGCATTGTTCGGCTAGCGAACGCGCGGGACGTGGCGGCCATAGCCGACCATGTCGCGTGCCGGCCCGGCCACGTCTTGATATTCGAATGGCTTGTAAGTCATTCGGCTCGCTCCTCTTTTCTCATCGTACTTGCGTTATGGAGTGGCCGCAGGATGATCCGCAGCCCGTGCATCGATGCCCGTCCGGCCCGGCTCTGCATCAGCGGCAGGTTGACCGGCTCATGCCACGGCTGCTCGTGACATGGCGATCGAGCTTACCAGATTGGAAAGTGAAAGCGTCCGCCGGATCGGACTGGCCGGATGCGCTTCCGCCAAGGCCCGGCTGATCTCAAACACCGGCGGCGGCAGCAGCCCAGCCTCGCCAAGCAGTGCGGCGTCAGCAAACATCGCATGCGGCGGGCCGTCGTATAACAGGCGTCCCTGCCCCAAAATCAGGACCCGTTCTGCCCACTCGGCGACGAGGCGGACGTCGTGGGTGATCATCAAAATCGTCGTGCCATAGCGCTGACGCAAACGCGCCATCAGTTGCATCAGCTGCTGCGCGCGCTCGTGGTCCTGGCCGATGGTCGGCTCATCCAGCACCAGCAGCCTCGGCTCCAGCACCAGCATGGTGGCCACGCTCAGCCGGCGCCGCTCTCCAAGGCTCAGGCTGAAGGGTGAGCGGGCGGCATATTGCTGCAGATCAACGGTCGTGAGCATTTCCTCGACACGGTCCTGCACGACCGGGTCGGAAAAGCCGCGCACCTGGAGGCCATACGCGACCTCGTCCCAGACCCGGTCGGTGACGAACTGATGGTCCGGGTTTTGGAACACGTAGCCGACCTCGGCGGCGATATCGCGGGGTTCCAGGCCCGCAAGATCCTTGGTCCCCAGCCAAATGGTCCCGCGCGGCGGCTGATTGATGCGCATCAGTAGCCGCGCCAGGGTGGTCTTCCCCGAACCGTTGCGGCCGCACAACGCCACCATCCCGTCGCTTGGAAGCGAGAAGCTGATATCCTGCAATGTTGCGCGCTTCCGGTCGTAGCCGAAGCTCAGGTGCTCCACGCGCAGCAGCGGCACCTTGGGATCAACGGGCCTGGCCTCCGCTGCAGCGGCCGGGGCTGCGCCTTCGCCGACCAAGACAGCGGCGAAAGCGACCGCCTCCCGCACGTTCAGCGGCACGTTGGCCGGCGTCAGCGCCACACCGCATTCGTCGCCGAGGGCCAGGGCGAATTCCGCGGCCTGCGGAAACCAGGCGCTGACCGGGACGAATTGCGCATCCTCGGAGACCGCCGACCGCCGGCGCGAGAAGGCGTCCCTGGGCGGCCCATCGAACACGACGGCGCCGCAATCCATCATCACGACGCGCGACACCCGGTCGGCCAGCTCGTCAACGCGATGCTCGACCATGACGATGGTGGTGCCGGCTTCGCGATTGAGCCGGTCAAGCACCGCGAAGATCTCGGCCATGCCGGCCGGGTCTAGGTTGGCGGTCGGCTCATCCAGCACGAGAAGCCGTGGCCGCGCCGCGAGCACGGCGGCGATGCTGACGCGCTGTTTCTGTCCGCCGGACAGGTCGAAGATCGATCGGTCGCCGAAACCAGGGAGGCCGACAAAGGCCAATGCCTCAGCCTGACGCCCAAGGATCATCGCCGCCGGGTGGCACAGGTTCTCAAGCCCGAAGCAGACCTCGTCCCGGACCCGGATGTTGACGATCTGCGCCTCGGGGTCCTGAAACACCATCCCGACTTCGGTCGCGAAGGTCGCCACCTTGGTCTCCGCCACGACCCGTCCGCATACCACCGCCTCGCCCTGCAGCCGGCCTTTCAGGATGTGGGGGATCGTGCCGTTCAGCAGTTGCAGCAGCGTGCTTTTGCCGCAGCCGCTGGGTCCGAGGATCAGGACGAACTCGCCCTCCCGCACCATGAGCGACACGTCCCGCAGCACCGGCGTCGTCTCGCCCTCGTAGGTGTAAGAAACCGCGCGCAAATCGATGAGGCGATCGCCATCCGGCCCAGTCACGGTTGGCGCCGCGGAGCGTGCCTCGGCGCTTGCGATTTCGGGCGCCGCTTCGTCTAGCCTTGCCGTGCTGCGCGCCTGCTCGAACGCCGTGACGGCGGGCGGCTCGTCTGCCAAGGGGTCAACGCCTGCCTATGACGGCTGGGCGCTGCGAACGCAGCTCGGTCTCCTGGCCCGCAAGCTCGGTGCCGCGCAGTACGCCGGCTCGTGCAAGAGCGTGGGCGATTGGCTTGACCAGGATGATGGCATAGACGGCGCCGCTCACCATGCGGATCGCGAGCGCCAGCAGGTTATAGCTGATGCCCATGTTGCCGACGCCGAAGAAATAGACCTCCGGGATTTGCTGCAGGAGCGGCGCCAACGCCCCGGAGAGCGCCAGGACAGACAGGGTCCAGCGCCGGTAGCCATAAAAGGCAAAGCCGAGGTCGGACATGAAGCCTTGCAGGAAGCCGGCGCCAATCACCATGATGCCGTTCGGGTTGCCGGACAGCACCTGGGCGACGCCGTTCATCGTTTCCGCCAGCGTCGCGGCCCCGGGCTTGCGGATAATGTAGCCGCAGAGCGGCCCGGAGATGTAGAAGCCGCCGCAGATCGCCGCAAACGCCAAAAAGCCGTAGCTGCCGGAGAAGGTCATGAACAGCCGGCCAAGCATGGCGTTGGGAGTGCCGAGGACGCCGTTGATGACGCCGATCACGGCCATGATGACGATCTCCATCAAGGTGAACGCCACGAAGAACCGGCCGCTGTTCCGGTTTATAAAATAGGCAACGGCCGCCAGAACGACCCCGATTGCGGCAACAATCAAATAGAGCGTACCGATGTTCATAAACCCATCTCCGCTGTCCGTAGGCATAAGACGAAGCCGCGCGCCAAACATGAACCCGAATATGAACGACGTGCAGGGAACGCTGGGCCACCGCGGCCGCAGGTGTCAGCCCCACGATCAACAGGGCGTATCCTACCGTATCCAAATCCTGTGCCACGCGGAGGCGCTGTCCGGTTCGGCATCTGGATTGCTATGCTTTTGCCGAGGAGATTGAGCTGATGGACGACACGCGGACCAGAGACCTCAAGGGCTACGGCCGGCGCCGGCCGCATGCAGGCTGGCCCGGCGCAGCACGGGTCGCCGTGAGCTTCGTGCTGAATTACGAGGAGGGCGGCGAGCGCAACGTCATGGACGGGGATCCGCACGCGGAAACCTATCTCACCCCGGACGTGGCGAACGTGGCCCCGGTCATCGGACGGAACTATAATGTCGAAGACCTTTTTGAATATGGCAGCCGTGCCGGGTTCTGGCGGTTGCTGAGGCTGTTCGAGGAGCGCAAGCTGCCGTTCACCGCCTGGGCGGTCGGCCTGGCGCTGCAGCGCAATCCAGAGGCTGGAATTGCGATGACGGAGGCCGGGCACGAGGTCGCCAGCCATTCCTGGCGCTGGATCGACTACGCCGGCATGCCGGAGGAGCAGGAGCGCCAGGACATCCGGCAGACGGTCGAGGCGATCAAGCGGATCACCGGCACTGAGCCGCTCGGCTGGTACACCGGCCGCTACAGCAAGAATACCCGACGGCTGGTGATGGAGGAGACCAATACCCTCTACGACTCGGATTGCTACAACGATGACCTGCCCTATTGGGTAAAAGTCGGCGGCCGGCCGCGTCTGCTGGTGCCGTACGCGTTGGACACCAACGACTTCAAGTTCGCCCTCAGCCCCGGCTGGACATCAGGCGACGATTTCTTCACCTATCTCAAGGCGGCGTTCGACCAGCTTTACAAAGAGGGCGAAACAGAGCCGAAAATGATGTCGATCGGCCTGCACTGCCGCCTGACCGGACGTCCGGCACGTAGCGACGCGCTCGCGCGCTTCATGGACTACGTCGTGGCACGGGACAAAGTATGGATCTGCCGTCGGGTCGAGGTCGCCCGGCACTGGATTGCGCAGCATCCATTCCAAGCTGACGTGCCGGGCGCGTAGCCTGCGATGACCCGCCGTAAGATCGCCGTCATCGGCACCGGCGGCACCATCTCCTCGGTCGCCGCCAGCAGCCTCGATACCCTCGACTACCCAGAATTCGGCCGCAAGCTGACCGCGTCCGAGCTGCTTGAGAGGTTCAAGGAGACGGGCTTGGTCGCCGAGCCGGTCCCGGTGCTGTTCCGCGCCGTCGGCAGCACGGCCATCGGACCTGCGGACTGGATCGCCCTGCGTGACCCGGTGCATGCGACGGCGCAGGATCCGGATATCGCGGGCTTCGTCATCACCCACGGCACGGCGACGCTGGAGGAGACTGCGTTCTTCCTCAACCTCACTTTGGCCATCGCGCATCCTGTGGTGCTGGTCGGCGCGCAGCGCCCAGCCAGCGCGCTCGGCACCGACGCCGGCGCGAACCTGGTCGCAGCACTTCGGGTCGCCGCCGCTCCCGAAGCGGTGGGCCTGGGCGTGCTGGTGGTGCTGAATGACGAGATCCATGCGGCCCGGGACGTCGTGAAGACTTCCACCTATCGGCTGCAGACGTTCCGCTCGCCCGATTTTGGCGCGCTCGGCCACGTGGATGGCGACGGCGTGCACATCCTGCGCGACCCGCGTCGTAAGCACGCGCCGGACACCGTCTTCGCGTCGGCCGCGACGTTCGACCTGCCGCGGGTGGATATCGTCTTGTCCTATGCCGGCGTGGACGGCGTGATGGTGGAGGCGGCGGTCGCGGCGGGTGCGCGCGGCATCGTGTCGGCAGGATTGGCGCCCGGCATCACGACGCCGCTGGAGTGCCAGGCGCTGGAACGCGCCGTCGCGGCCGGGATCGTGGTGGTGCAGTGCAGCCGTGCCGCGAGCGGCCGGGTCGGGCGGCGACGTTACCTGCGGGAAGCGGGCATCGTGGCCGGCGAGGATTTCAGCCCGCAAAAGGCGCGCATCCTGCTGATGCTGGCTCTCACGCGCACGTCCGACCCGGCCGAGATTGCCGGCTTGTTCGCCAGCACCTAAGTCATTCGACGGCTGCAGCCCAGCACATCATCGATGCGGGAGAGAAGCATGCAGATGAACTGGGATGTGATCGTCGTCGGATCAGGCAACGCGGCGCTTTGTGCGGCGATCACCGCGAGGGAGCGAGGCAGCGACGTCCTGATCATTGAAAAAGCCAAACCCGACCTCGCCGGCGGAAATTCCAAATACACGGCGGGCGCCATGCGGTTCGTCTATAACACCAAGGACGACCTGCTGCCGCTGCTGGAGGACCCGGCGGATCCCCGCCTGCCGGACACGGAGTTTGGGTCCTACACGGCTGAAAGCTTCGGGGCGGATCTCCTGGGCTTCAACGACGGACGCCCGCTGAGCAGCGAGCAGCAGACGCTGATCGCCGAGAGCTATCCCACGCTGCGCTGGCTGGCTTCGCACGGCGTGCGGTTCGATCCCATCTACTCGCGCCAGGCATTCCAGAAGGACGGGAAGTATGTCTTTTGGGGCGGGCTGACGCTGGAGGCCAAGCATGAGGGCGAAGGCTTGGTGAATGCAGAGCTTCGGGTGTTCCTCGAACTCGGCGGCGAGATCCGCTATGACTGCGCCGCAGACGGCCTGATGGTCGAGGATGGCCGGGTCGTGGGTGTCCGGACCTTGAGCGAAGCGGGCGACACCGGACAGTTGCGCGCCCGGGCCGTGGTCCTCGCATGCGGCGGCTTCGAGGCGAACGCCGCGCTGCGAACGCGCTATCTCGGGGAGGGCTGGGATCAGGCCAAGGTCCGCGGGACGCCGCACAACACCGGCAAGGGCCTGGAGATGGCGCTTGCGCTTGGCGCGCGGCCACACGGCTTTTACGGCGGCTGCCACGCGACGCCGATGGACCTACATATGCCGGACTACGGCAACCTCGAAATCCCGCATTTCGATCGGAAGAACTATCGCAAGATCTGCTATTTCCTTGGCGTCATGCTGAATGCGCGAGGCGAGCGTTTCGTCGATGAGGGCAAGGACTTCCGCAACTATACCTACGCCCAGTTCGGCCGGGCGGTGCTGGAGCAGCCTGGGCACCTTGCCTGGCAGGTCTTCGACAGCAAGGTGGACCACCTGCTCTACGGCGAGTACCGCTTCCACGACGCCCATTTCGTGCAGGCGGACACGCTCGACGAGCTGATCAGCAAGCTCGACGGGATCGACAAGGCAGCCGCGCGTGCGGCCATCGACGCCTATAATGCTGCCGTGATGCCCGATGTGGCCTTTGACCCGAGCATAAAAGACGGCAAGGCGACGCTCGGGCTTGCGCTGCCGAAGTCGAACTGGGCGCAGGCGATCGATACCGCGCCCTTCAAGGCCTATCCGGTCACCGGCGGCATCACGTTCACCTACGGCGGATTGAAAGTGAGCGGAACCGGCGGGGTCGTGCACGCCGAAGGCCATGACATCCTGGGCCTTTTCGCCTGCGGCGAGCTGGTAGGCGGGGTGTTCTTCAACGGCTATCCCGGCGGCTCGGGGCTGACCTCGGGCGCGGTATTTGGCCGGCGTGCCGGTATTGGAGCAGCCGAGGCTGCATCGAGGCTACGCATGAGCCGGTCTGAGCAGCTCGTCTCCTAGGGCTTGTTGCGGCTGGCCTGCCGTATGACACGCAGCGCCCCTTAATGTCGGAGTGGACGACCAGCGCGATCACCCGTGCGCCGCGCCCTGGTACCAGTCCAGCAATTCCGCCCCGTTCATGAACACGACGCCATCACGCCCTCCGGCAGCGTCGAGCACCTGCTCCAAATAGCGGATGCGGTGCGGCTGGCCGGAGATGTAGGGGTGGATGGCGATGGCCATGATCTTGGCCCGCTCCGCGCCCTCCTGGTGCAGGCGGTCCAGGGTATCCAGGCAGCGTGTGGCCCAGTAGGCGCTCTCGTGGTGCTGCACGATCATCGTTGGGATGTCGTTCAGCTCCACCGCGTAGGGCATCGTTACCAGCGGGCCGTGCGCGGTGCTGATGGTGCAGGGCTCGTCGTCCCACACCCAATCGCCAATATACCGCACCCCGGCCTCCGCCAGCAGCTCCGGCGTGTCCAGCGTCTGCGTCAGCCCCGGGCCGAGCCAGCCGACCGGGCGGGTTCCGGTGAACGCCTGCAGGCGGTCCATCGAGCGATGGATCATGCCGCGCTGATCCGCCTCCTTGTGGATCGGGCCTTGCTCCCAGGCATGGCCCATGAACTCCCACCCGGCGTCCCGGGCGGCGGCGGCCACGCGCTCGTAGTCGTCGCAGACACGGGCATTGATGGACAGCGTCGGGCGCACGCCGAGGCGTCCGAACAGCGCATGGAAGCGCCAGAAGCCGACGCGCATCCCGTATTCGTGCCAGCTCCAGTTCGGCACGTCCGGCAACAGGACCTGGCCGGTGGGCGCCGGCAGCACCTGCCGGGCCATGGGTTTCTTGATGTCCCAGACCTCCAGGTTGACGATGGGCCACACGGCGACGCGCGCCCCGCCCGGCAGGCGCAAGGGTGGACGGTCCACGATGGCGCTGAACGGGGCGCGGTCCCGCGGCTCGGTCACGGCTCAGGCCGCCGAAGTGCCGTTTTGGGATGGTCCATGCCCAGGTTCATCGGTGCTCCCGTAAAGCCAAGAAGGGTTGAGGCTTGGCTGGAAGGCGCAAACCGCGATCACGATTGGACGCGATGCACAGCGTGTCAATCGGCCGCACGCCGTGAAGCGCCGCGGGAAAACCAAAACACTCTTTTATAGCAGAAATAAAGCATAACCGTCTATATTACCCATGAAAATAGCAAGCTGGGTTTATTGCGGTTGCGCCGTTTCCGCGACATATACGTGGATGGTTTGTTCTTGCTCTTGGTGGTTATTATGCACAACGTCGAGTTCGAGCCATTCGGGGAACCGGTGGCGCGTCGCCTTTCGAACGCGTCGGCGCAGACGGGCCGGGCCGACCCGGGCCGGCTGCTGCGGCGATCGGGTGTCGGCATGTTCTGGGCACTCGTCGTCAGCGTCGTCGCGGCGCGGGCCATCTACTTCGACCCCGACCTGCTTGGGAAGCTTGGCGAGGTCGCGAACCTTTCCAAGCGCCTTCTCGCCGTCTTCGTCTGACCACCGGCGTCTGAGAGCGCCCTGGCAACTGATCCCGAGCAGCCCGGTCAACAACCGGTAAAGCTTGAGAGGCGCGACCCCTGCCCAGCGGCGCCAAGGGAAAATCTATTGGCCTGAATTGCTTCGCTGGACCATATTTCCTGCTGCGATCAGGAGAGATGTCCGTGCAGCAAGGCGCCAAGACTTCGGACATCAACGCCGCTGGGATCGCGTCGCCGGGTCGTCTCGCGGCTTTGCTGCCTGGCGTCATGCTCTCCGTCGCCGTCACGCTTGCGTCGCTGGGGGCGCAGAGCCTTGAGGAGCGTGCCTTTGGGCACCCCTATGTCGAGGCGCTGGTGGTCGCGATCCTGCTCGGTATGGGGTTGCGCACCCTTTGGGAGCCGGGAGCTCGCTGGCGGGCCGGCATTGCGTTCAGCGCCAAGCAGCTCCTGGAAATTGCCGTGGCACTGCTCGGGGCCTCGGTCAGCCTTTCCACCATCGTCGCATCCGGTCCCCTGCTGCTCGGCGCCATCATTGCGACCGTGGCGGTCGCCATCACCGCAAGCTATGGCATCAGCCGGGCGCTCGGCTTGCCGACGCGCATCTCGATCCTGATCGCCTGCGGCAACTCGATCTGCGGCAATTCCGCCATCGCGGCCGTGGCGCCCGTGATCGGGGCAGACAGCGACGACGTTGCCTCGTCCATTTCGTTCACCGCGATCCTGGGCGTGCTGATGGTGCTCGGCCTGCCACTGCTGATCTTGCCCCTGCGCCTCACCGCCACCCAGTACGGGGTATTAGCCGGGCTGACCGTCTATGCGGTGCCGCAAGTGCTGGCCGCCACCGTGCCTGCCGGCCTCGCGGCCACGCAGATCGGCACGCTGGTGAAGCTCGTGCGCGTGCTGATGCTCGGGCCGGTCGTGGTTGGGCTTTCGCTGCTGGCGCCCGGTCTGCGCGGAGCTGGCGCGCGGGCGGGCAGTCAGCGCCTCAATATCGGCAAGCTGGTGCCTTGGTTCATCCTTGGCTTCCTGCTGCTCGCCGCCGTGCGCTCCATCGGGCTGGTGCCCGACCTCGCCGTGCGGCCGATCGCGCGGACGGCGGGCCTGCTCACCGTCGTCTCGATGGCCGCACTCGGGCTCGGCGTGGACGTGCGGGTGATCGGCCGCGTCGGCAGCCGGGTGACCGCTGCCGTGACGCTGTCGCTGCTGCTGCTGCTCGCGATCAGCATCGGCCTCATCCGCGTGATCGGCCTGGCTTGACGGGCGCGGTCCGCTGTTGCCGGTGCCAGACCATCTTAACCCAGCAGAAAGCACCCGAATGAGCGACGAGGACCGTTTCTTGATGGGCTGCGGCGCTGGCTTCTCGGGAGACCGCATCGACGCGCCGGTCTCGGTCGTGGACTGCATCGCGCGGTCGGGCCGGCGTGGTGCCATCATGTTCGAGACCCTTGCCGAGCGGACGCTCGCACTCGGACAGGTCGCGCGACGGGCGGATCCCACCAAGGGCTATGAACCGCTGCTGGCCGAGCTCGTCGGCCCCGTGCTGCCGGACTGCATCCGCAACGGCATCCCCATCATCGGCAATTTTGGCGCGGCCAACCCACCGGCCGCCGCGGCGCTGCTGCGTCGGCTGGCGCGAGAGGCAGGCCTGCCGGACATCCGCATCGCCGTGGTGCTCGGCGACGACATTCGCGAGACGATCACGCTGCAGGACCTCGAGATTTGGGAGGGCGATGCCGGGTTGCGCGGCAGCACCGATGACCCAGCCGGCACGATGGTGGCGGCCAACGTCTATCTTGGCGCCCGGCAGATCGCGGACGCCCTGCAGCAGGGCGCGCAGATCGTCGTCACTGGGCGCGTCGCGGACCCGGCGCTGGCGCTCGGCCCGCTGGTCGCGCATTTCGGCTGGAGCTGGGAGGATTGGGACCGCCTCGCCGCCGGCACCCTGGTCGGCCACCTGCTGGAATGCGGCTCGCAGGTCACCGGCGGCTATTACGCCGATCCCGGCTACAAGGACGTACCGCGTCCGGAGGCGATCGGCTTCCCCATCGCCGAGGTTGCGGCGGATGGCAGCTTCGTCATTACCAAGGCACAGGGCACCGGCGGCCTGGTCAGCGTGCGGACCGTCACCGAACAGGTGCTGTATGAGATGCACGACCCGGCCGCCTACCTGACGCCGGACGTGACGCTCGATGTCACCGGGATCGAGCTTGAGCAGACCGGGCCGGACCGGGTTCGCGTGACAGGCGTACGCGGCTGGCCGCTGCCGCCCAGCCTCAAAGCGACGGTTTCGTTTCCGGGCGACTGGCTGGGCGAGGCCGAGATCTCATACGCCGGGCCGAACGCCATGGCCCGGGCGCGTCTGGCTGCCGATGTGATTGGCAAGCGCATCGACATGCGGCGGCTCCCGGTGCGCAGGCGGCTCGACCTGATCGGAGCATTGAGCGTATTCGACTCCGACGCGGGCGCCCTGGCCGCGGAGATGGCCGAGGACCTGGCCGAGGTGCGCGTGCGGCTCGCGGTCTCCGGCGTCGATCGGCTTGCGGTCGAGCAGGGCCTGCAGGAGGTGCTGGCGCTGCTGTGCTGCGGGCCGGCCGGCGGCGGCGGCATGCGGTCACGGGTGCAGAACCGCATCAGGACCGTCTCCTACCTCGTGCCGCGCAACATGGTCAGCCCGAGCGTCGAGTTCTGCGCATGAGCACCGCCACGGTCCCGCTGCATGAGATCGCCCACGGACGGGCCGGGGACAAGGGCAACCGGCTCAATGTCAGCGTTATCGCCTACAGCGCCGAGCTCTGGCCGCTGATCCTGGCACAGGTCACCGAGGACAGGGTGCATGACCTGTTCCGCCACCGGAGCGCGACGCGGGTGGTCCGCTACGTGCTGCCGAACCTACGTGCGCTCAATTTTGTGATCGACGAGGTGTTGGAGGGCGGTGTGAACTCGAGCCTCAACCTCGATATCCATGGCAAGACCAACTCGTTCCGCGTGCTGGGCCTGCCGGTCGAGGTGCCCGACGCCCTCCTACCGCGGCTTGCTACGATGCGGCAGGGACAATGAGCGTACTGGTAGATTTCTGACCTGCCGCTGCCGGGAGACAGAGTACATCTGTTCTGCTGCTTGGCCGTCCCAGAGCATGCAATTCCTTTTTCTGCCGTCATATTGCGCTGACGGTAGAAAATCCTTCTTTTAGTTTCGAGAGTCCGTCCGGAGTGTCCTGAAGTATGCCTGTCTTAAGCGTAGTCCTATCATGACCGCCGCCGCCCGGCTCCCCAGCAACGCCCCCTTCCCGCCCGACGCCATCGTCGCGCTGAATCGGGTCATCGAGCAAACCAGTCCGACGCAGCGGAGCTGGCTTGCCGGGTTCCTGGCTGGCTATGAGGCGGCTGGCGCTCCCGCGGTTGCCGCTCCGGCCGCTGTGGCGCGCCCGGCGCTGTCGATTCTGTTCGCGACGGAGTCCGGCAACTCCGAGGCGTTGGCCCGCAAGGCTGGCAAAGACGCCGCGCGCCTCGGCTTCGCGCCCCGCGTGCTGGACGCCGCCGACACGACCCCGGCTGACCTTGCCAAAACCGAGCGCCTGCTGGTCATCGCCAGCACCTGGGGCGAGGGCGAGGCGCCGGCCCGCGCGACGGGCTTCTTGGAGGCGCTGCTGTCTGACGCCGCGCCGCGGATGGATAAGGTGAACTTCGCCGTGCTGGCGCTGGGTGACCGGGCCTATGCCCAGTTCTGCGCGACCGGGATTGCCATCGACGAGCGTTTGGCAGCACTGGGCGGGCATCGCGCGGCGGCATTGCTCGAGTGCGACCTCGACTACGACGCGCCGGCCGCCGGCTGGCTGAGCACCACCCTGCCGGCGCTGCGCGGTGCCGACGCCGAGCCGGATGCCAGCGTGATCCACGTCGATTTCGGCGCGGCGGATGCCCGCGAGTACAGCAAGACCAACCCGTTCCAGGCCGAGATCACCGACCTGGTGAACCTGAACTCCAGCCGCTCGGCCAAGCAGACCTTCCATGTCGAGCTGTCTTTGGCTGGGTCCGGGCTGGCCTATTTGCCCGGCGACGCCATCGGCATTGCGCCCGAGAACGACCCGGCCGTCGTCGAGGCGGTGATGGACGCCGCCGGGCTGTCTGGCGACACGGTGCTGCATGCGGCGCTGGTGAAGCGCCATGACGTATCGACACTGTCGGGCTACCTGGTGCGCAGCCTCGGCGAGCTGACCAAGGACCCGGCCATCGCGGCGCTGGCCGGCGACGCCGAGCGGCTGGCGGAGTTCCTGCCTGGGCGCCACGTGGTCGATTTGCTGACCGCTTTCCCGAACCGGCTAACGGCGGCGCAGCTCACCGGCCTGCTGCGCCCGTTGCCGTCGCGGCTGTACTCCGTCGCCTCCAGCCAAGCGATGGTCGGTGAGGAGGCGCACTTGCTGGTCAGCGCCGTGCGTTATCACACGCATGGCCGGGACCGCTCCGGCGTCGCGTCCACTCATATCGGTGACCGTCGCCGGGTGGGCGACACGCTCGGCATCCACGTGAAGGCCAACCCGCATTTCCGCCTGCCGTCAGACCCTGCGACACCTGTCATCATGATTGGACCCGGCACCGGCGTCGCGCCGTTCCGTGCCTTCATGCAGGAGCGTGACGCGGCCGGCATCATGGGCAAGAGCTGGCTGTTCTTCGGCGACCGGCAGTACACGCACGATTTCCTGTATCAGCTCGAATGGCAGGACCTCATGGAGCGCGGCATCCTGGGCCGCCTGGACGTCGCGTTCTCCCGCGACCAGGACGCCAAGAGCTACGTGCAGCACCGCATGTGGGACGCGCGCCGGGACCTGCACGCCTGGATCGAGGACGGAGCCAGCCTATATGTCTGCGGCGACCAGGTCCGCATGGCGCGGGACGTCCACACGACGTTGCGCGACATCATCGCTGAAAGCGCCAGCATTACAGCCGAGGCCGCCGAGGAGCGCCTGACCGGCTTGAAGCAGCAGGGCCGCTATCTGCTCGACGTTTATTAGAGCTCAGTTTCAACGAGCAACTTCATCCGGCCGACGCAACAACTTGGTCGGATGTCGCCTTAACGGAGGCATTCATGCCCGATACCACGATATCGCCGCCGCTCTCAAAGAACGAGGGCATCAAGGCCCGCAGCCATGCGCTGCGCGGCACCATTGCCGAAGGGCTGGGCAACGTCATCACCGGCGCGCTGGCCGACGACGACACCCAGCTCACCAAGTTCCACGGCATCTACCAGCAGGATGACCGCGACCTCCGGGCAGAGCGCGGGCGGAAGCGTATGGAGCCGGCGATCAGCTTCATGGCGCGCCTGCGCATTCCCGGCGGGCGGGTCAGCCCGACCCAGTGGCTGCAGTTGAACGAGATTGCGCGGGAGCGGGCCAACGGCACCATCCGATTGACCACGCGGCAGACCGTGCAGTTCCACGGCATCATCAAGGGCAATTTGGCGCCGGCGATCTCGGCGATGAACGACGCGCTGCTCGACACCATCGCCGCGTGCGGCGACGTGAACCGCAACGTGATCTGCACCTCGAACCCGCACGCCAGCCCAGCGCATGCAGAGGTTCTGACGCTGGCCAAACGCATCAGCGACGACCTGCTGCCGAAAAGCCGCGCCTGGCACGAGCTATGGCTCGGCGAGGAGCGCGTGTCGGGCGGCGAGCCGGAGTACGAGCCGATGTACGGCTCGACTTATCTGCCGCGGAAGTTCAAGATCGCCATCGCGGTGCCGCCGCAGAACGACGTGGACGTGTTCGCGCATGATTTGGGCCTGATCGCCATCGAGCGCGACGGCGCTGTGATCGGCTATGACGTCTCGGTCGGCGGCGGCATGGGGATGACGCACGGCGAGACCGACACCTTCCCGCGCACCGGCGACGTGATCGGCTTCTGCACGCCGGACCAGGCGGTCGCGGTGGCCGACGCGGTGATCCGGGTGCAAAGGGACAACGGCGACCGCAGCGTCCGCAAGCACGCGCGGCTGAAATACACCATCGAGCGGATGGGCGTGGACGCCTTCAAAGCCGAGGTGGAGCGGCATTTGGGCTATGCGCTGGCGCCGGCGCAAGGCTTTGCGTTCACCGGCACCGGGGACCGTTCCGGCTGGTCGCAGTCGCCGGACCAGACCTGGCAGTATGGCCTGTTCGTCGAGAATGGCCGGGTGCACGATTTGCCGGACCGCCGTTTGCTGTCCGGGCTGCGCGCCATCGCCAACGTGCATCGGGGCAAGTTCGTGATGACCGCGAACCAGAACCTGATCATTGCGGGCGTGGCGCCGGAGGACAAGGCGGACATCCACAGCCTGTTGCTGCAGTATGGGCTGGAAGAGGGCGCGTCGGCGCTGCGCCAGGCGTCGATGGCCTGCGTGGCGCTGCCGACCTGCGGCCTGGCTTTGGCGGAGAGCGAACGCTATCTGCCCAGCCTGATCACCAAGCTGGACGCGGTGATGGACGAGGCCGGGCTGCGCGACCAGCCGATCGTGCTGCGCATGACAGGGTGCCCGAATGGGTGCGCCCGGCCGTATCTGGCGGAGATCGCCATGGTGGGGCGGGGTCCCGGCCGCTACAACCTGTATCTCGGCGCGGCGCCGGACGGCACTCGGCTGAACAAGCTGTATCGCCGTGATATCGACGAGGGGGTGATCCTGGCCGAGCTCACGCCGCTGCTGCACGAGTATGCGGCGGCGCGCCAGGAGGGTGAGCGGTTTGGCGACTGGGTGATCCGCGCCGGGCACATCGAGGCGACGACGGCGGGCAACCGGTTCCACTTGGATTTGGCGGAGGCGCTGGCTTAACTGATGGTCGCTGCCGGGCAGCTAGATCCGCCGCACCGGCAGCGACCAGGCCAGCAGCAACCCTATCGCGCTGAACGACGCGATGCAGAGGAATGCGGCGCGGAATGCCGACCCGATCTCGGTCGCCACCAAGGCGCGCTGGATCGGGGCCAGATTGTCGAGTATGCCCGGGCCGCGTTCGACGATCTCGGCGAACAGCCCGGCCGTCGCCGGGTCGGCCGCGGTCAGCACGGCGAATAGCACTGCCCCGACCAGTGCCGTGCCGAGAGCCGCGCCGATAGACCGGGAAAACTGCACCGAGGCCGAGGCGGCGCCCAGGTTCTTGGGCCCCGCCACCATCTGCACCGTGGTCTGCACGACCGGCATGGTGGTGCCGAGCGACATCGACAGCAGCAAGAAGACCGCCGACAGCCACATCGTGGGCACGCGTCCGGCGCCCAACGCCAGGAATACGAGGCAACCAGTAACGAAAATCAGGCCGAAGGACGGGAACACGGCGGTCCGGCCGGTGCGCGCAATCATCCGGCCGGTCAGCAGCGAGCCGAACGCCAGCCCGGCGGTGAGCGGCAGCAGCAACAACCCCACTCGGCCCGGCGGCGCGCCGCGCACGACCTGCAGGTAGATCGGCATGAAGGTGATGCTCGACACCACCGTCGCGCCGACGCAGGAGCCCATCGCGTCGGCGCGCCAGATCGCCGGCAGGCGCAGCAGGTTGACCGGTATCAGCGGCATGCTGATCCGCCGCTCCTGCCGCAGCAGCAGGAGCAGCGACGCCACCGCGAGCGTCACCAATCCCGCCACCGCAGGGATAGCCGCGGCCGAGATGCGCTGGCCGCGCTCCAGCGCCATCAGCAGAGGCACCACGAAGCCGGAGAAAAGCACCAGCCCGATCCAGTCGAAGCGGATGCGCGACTGCGGCGGCCTGCGGTCCGGCAGGCGCATCGCCAGCACGGCCGCCAGCAGCCCGAGCGGCACGTTGATCAGGAACACCGACTGCCAGCCGAGATGCTGGGTCAGCCAACCGCCGGCGACGGGTCCAAAGGTCGATGACGTCATGAAGATGGAGGCGAGGTAGCCCTGGTAGCGCCCGCGCTCCCGCGGCGGCACCGTCTCGCCCACCAGCGCCTGCGACAATGTCATCAGGCCGCCGCCGCCGAAACCCTGCAGCACGCGCGCGGTGACGAGCCATAGCAGCGTGGGTGCTGCGGCACAGCCGATCGAGGCCGCGATAAAGACGGCAAGCGCCAGGAACAGCAGCCGCTTGCGCCCGAGCGCGTCGCCGAGCCGGCCATAGACCGGGGCGGCGATGGTGGTCGCCATCAGATAGGACACGACGACCCAGGAAATCCGCTCGACGTCGCCGAGCGTTCCGGCGATGGCGGGAAGCGCCGTGGCGACGATGGTGGCATCCACCGCCGCCAGGAACATCGGCAAGCAGATGGACGGGAACACCCGCATGAACAGGCCGCGAGTTGATTGGCCCTCGGTCGGGTCTGGTTCAGGCGTCGATATCGGGGCCGCGGTCTGCAGAAGTGGAGCGTCGGGGGGCATGGATCCGTCCGTGGCGGCCCGTCAGCTTAGCCCGGTCGATCCGCAGAGACCACCGCCGCCCGGTTCACGTCGCCGGAGCCTATGCCGGGACGTCGCGGCCCATCGCCAGGAACTTCTCGCGCCGCCGGCCCAGCAGGGTGGCGGCGTCGAGCGCCAGCAGCGGCGTCAGCGCCTCCTGCACGGCTAGGCCGACGCTGGCAACCGCCTCGGCCGGCATGCGGTGCGCGCCGCCAATCGGCTCGGGCACGATGGTGTCGATGAGGTGCAGCGCGTGCAGATCGACCGCGGTCAGGCGCAGCGCCTCCGCCGCTACCGCCGCCTGGGCCGCGTCGCGCCACAGGATGCTGGCGCAGCCCTCTGGCGAGATGACCGAATACACTGAGTGCTCCAGCATCAGCACCCGGTCCCCGGTCGCCAGCGCGATGGCGCCGCCGGAGCCGCCCTCGCCGATGATCGTGGCGACGATCGGCACCGGGGCGACCAGGCAGGCCTCGATGGAGCGCGCGATGGCCTCGGCCTGGCCGCGCGCCTCGGCGTCGATGCCGGGGAAGGCGCCGGCGGTGTCAACGAAGGTCAGCAACGGCAGGCCAAAGCGCCCGGCGAGCTCGATGAGCCGGCGCGCCTTGCGGTAACCCTCCGGACGCGCCATGCCGAAATTGTGGGCGACGCGGGTCTCGGTGTCCGACCCGCGCTCGGTGCCGAGCACAACGACGGAGCGGCCGTTGAACCGCCCGAGTCCGCCAACGACGGCGGCATCATCGGCGAAGGCGCGGTCCCCGGCGAGCGGGGTGAACTCGGTGATCAGGCTGTGGATGTAGTCCAGCGCGTGCGGGCGGTCCGGGTGGCGGGCGACCTGGGTCTTCTGCCACGGCGTAAGCTTGGCGTAGGTCAGGCGGAGCTGCTTGTCGGCTTTGTCGGTGAGGCGCTCGACTTCGTCCTCGATGTTGATGCCGCCAGGCTCCTGGGTGCGGCGCAGCTCTTCGATGCTGCGTTCGAGCTCGGCAACCGGTTTTTCAAAATCGAGGAAGTGGCGCATCCGCGGGGGCTTAGCCTGGCGTGGACCGTTCCGCCAGGGGATGGTGCAGTGCGACAAGCTGCTGCAGCCGCTCGGCCAGCACATGGGTGTAGATCTGCGTCGTGGCGATGTCGGCGTGGCCGAGCAGGGTTTGCAGGCTGCGCAGGTCGGCCCCGTGCGCCAGCATGTGGCTGGCGAAGCTGTGCCGCAGCACGTGCGGGCTGACGCGCGCGGGGTCTAGACCGGCCGCCAGCGCCGCCTGTTTCAGCAGCAGGCCAAAGCCCTGGCGCGTCATGGCGTGGCGCAAGTCGCGGCCGGGGAACAGCCACTTGCCCTCGGTCGCGGCACCCAGCGCCAAGGCCGCGTCCCGGGCGCGGCCGGACAGCAGCACCATGCGCTCCCGCCCACCCTTGCCGCGCACGATCAGCATCTCGGCGGCCGTCGCCAGCGCTGCCCGCGGCAGGCCCAGCAGCTCCGACACGCGCAGCCCGGTGGAATAGAGGATCTCAAGCGCCGCCCGCCCGACCAGGCCGGGGACGCCGGGCCGGGCGGCGGCTGCAGCCAGTAGCGCGTCGATCTCCGCCTCATTCAGGTATTTCGGCAGAGTTGCCGGCAGGCGCGGCGCGTCGAGCAGCATGGTGGGGTCGTCTGTCCGCACGCCGTCCTGCAGCAGGAAGCGGTGAAAGCCGCGCAAACATGACAATCGCCGCGCCGCGGTCCGAGGCGCCACGACTCGGTGCATCGACTGCATATAGACTTGCAGCGTAGCCTCGCTGGCTGCGCCCGGAGGCTCGCCGTGGCTTGCGGCGAATGCGGAGAAAGCTTCGAGGTCGGCGCGGTAGGCGGCAATGGTGTTGCGGGCGGCGCCACGCTCGGCGGCCAGCATCTCCAGGAAGGCCTCGACATGGCGGTCCACGATCTGTCTCAGCGCAGTCGGGCCATCAGCGCGGCTGGAACCGATCATTCGGCAACACGTGCTGCACCTGCTCGGTGCGCGGACCCGGCGGGAATGCGCCGAGCAGCAGGCCGCCTAGTAGAACCGCAAGCACCGCAACGATGACGATCAGCAGAACCCGGCTCATGACCTTACCCTAAGGGCCATGCTTGGCCGCGACATTGGTTCCTGTGCTAGCCTCCACGGCCATGACGCGCAACATTGCCCTCGGCAGCGCCGGGCTGAAAGCCGCCTCGCCCCGGGCTGGCCCCAGTCTTCCGGTCCGACTCGCCGGCCGCAGCATCGTGCTGGTCGGCCTGATGGGCGCAGGCAAGACCAGCGTCGGCCGCCGCTTGGCCGCGCGGCTGGGCCTGCCATTCCGCGACGCCGACGCGGAGATCGAGCTCGCCGCCGGCTGCAGCATCCCCGAGCTGTTCCGTCGTTACGGCGAGCGGAACTTCCGCGACGGCGAGCGCCGGGTGATCCGCCGGCTGCTGGCCGCCGAGCCGTTGATCCTGGCGACCGGCGGCGGCGCGTTCATGGACCCGGACACCCGTGCCGCGATTCGCGCCGACGCCGTGTCGGTCTGGCTGCGCTGCCGGCTCGCCACGCTGGTCCGCCGGGTCTCCACCCGCAACAACCGTCCGCTGCTGCACAACGGCGACCCGGCCGAGGTCCTTGGCCGTTTGATGGCGCAGCGCCACCCTATCTATGCCGAGGCCGACATCGTCGTCGATTGCGGCGATGAACCGCTGGAGTACACCATGAGCAAGGTTTTGCAGGCGCTCGAAGACTGGACCCCACCGCGGCGGCTCGCGGTGTCGCTGACGGCCGCGTCGTATGAGGTCGTGATCGGCGACGGCCTGCTGGCCCGCGCCGGCGCATTGCTTGCTCCGGTGATCCCGCAGCAGCGCGCCATCGTGGTGACCGACGCGACCGTGGCAGCGCTGCATTTGCCGACGCTGCTGGACGGCCTGGCGCAGACGGGCATCGCGACGCAGCAGATCGTCGTGCCGCCGGGCGAGGCGTCCAAAAGCATGGCGAGCTATGCCCGCGTGGTGGACGCCCTGCTGGACGCCGGCGTCGAGCGGCGCACGACGGTGATTGCGCTCGGCGGCGGCGTTGTGGGGGATCTCGCGGGGTTCGCCGCCGCCAGCACGCTGCGCGGTTTGCCGTTCGTGCAGGTGCCGACGACGCTGCTGGCCCAGGTGGACAGCAGCGTCGGCGGCAAGACCGGCATCAACACGACGCATGGTAAGAACCTGGTCGGTGCGTTCCATCAGCCGCGTTTGGTGCTGGCGGACACCGGAACGCTCGGCACGCTGAACGGCCGCGAGCTGCGGGCCGGCTATGCGGAGGTGGTGAAGGCCGGGCTGATCGGCGACGCCGGGTTTTTCGAGTGGTGCGAGGAGCACGGCGTGGCTCTGGCCCATGGCGACCGTGATGTGCAGGCCGAGGCGATCCTGCGCGCCTGCGCCTTCAAGGCCGCCGTGGTCGGCGACGATGAGCGCGAGGAGCGTCCGGCGGATGGCCGCGCATTGTTGAACCTGGGCCACACGTTTGGCCATGCGCTGGAGGCCGAGGTCGGCTATGGCGGCGCGCTGCTGCACGGGGAGGCGGTGGCGATCGGGCTCGGGCTGGCGTTCCGACTGTCGGCGCAGTTGGGGCTGTGCACGCCGGGCGACGCTGGGCGGGTGATGGCGCATCTGGCGGCGGTTGGGTTGCCGAATGAGATCGGCATGCTGAACCGGCGGTTTTCTGCGACGCGCCTGATCGGCCATATGCGCCGCGACAAGAAGATGCGTGACGGCGCGCTGCATTTCGTACTGGCGCGGGGAATTGGGCAGGCTTTTACCAGCGCGGACGTGCCGGCGGCGGCGGTGGTGGAGCTGCTGCGGGAGGAGGGGTGCGAGGCTTGAGGCCAAACGCTAACGGCGGAACCTAGCAGTCGGCAGCGAACTGCAATTGAGCTGGCCGGCTTGGGTTTACGTATTAAGTAAGAGCATCGCTATTTCGGTAAGCTCCCCACTGCCAAAAGGGTTTAGCACCCGCACACCCCCGAGCAGCGCCCCGTCTGCCAAGTCCTCGGTCAGTATTGCGCTGCAGCCCCCCTCGGCAGCCGTCGCAACCAGCAGCGCATCCCAATAAGAGGCACGCGCGCTGGCCGCTATCGCCAGAGCGGTCCGGACCGCGGTCGGCGAACTCGTCAGGCACGGAAATAAATCCAGCCAGTCGCCAGCCTGCGCAGCCGCCTCCGCATTCGGCATCCGGCCCTTCCGAGTGGCGGCGGCATAAAACTCCGAGACGGCCTGCAGGGTGAGCCAGCAGTCGCGCCGGAGGGCGAGGTCGATGACCTGCCTCGCCATTCGTTGCCGGACGCCTGCTTGGCTGTCGATACTGTAGATCAGGATGTTGGTATCGAGCGTGAAACGCTTATCGGATGCTAGTGGTGAGCGCTTATACTCAGCGGATATTGGCAGTGAGCGTGAACGCTCAACGGCCATGCAGATCGTCCCGGTCGAGCGGCCCGGTGCCAAGGGGCCAACCCGCATCCATGCGTGCGTGCGTGCGGGCAAGCGCCGCCTCCTGCGCCGGCGAAAGCACACGCTGGGTCGTGACCGGAACCAGCCGGGCCACCGGAGCGCCATTTCGGGTGATGACGTACTCTGCACCAGCCTCCACATCGCGGACGCAACGGGCAAACCCCTGATTAGCTTCCCGCAACGTGAGGACCCTGGTCATCGCTAAACCTCATGCAACCAATTTGTAGAACTCATATGTCCTACATACAGTTCCTGCCAGGTCGTTTCAAGCCTTGTTGGCGACGTCGGCCCACTCCGGCCGTCACTGATTGAGCAGGCCCAGCACGGCCAGGGCGAACGAACCCGGCGCTTCCTGCGGTAGGTTGTGCCCGATGCCCGGCACGACCTGCCGCACGTAGGGGCCGGTGAAATGGGCTGCATCCCGCTCTGACTGCGAAGCGGGGCTCACGCCATCATCGTCGCCGTGCAGCACGACCGTCGGCACGCCGATGCTGGGCCGCTGCGCCAGGCGTTGCTCGATCTCGACCAGTGCCGGGTCGCCGGGGGCGTAGCCGAAGCGATGGCGATAGGACTGCACGACGACATCGACGAAATCCGGGTTGTCGAATGACGGCGCGGTCCGCTCGAAGGTCGCGTCGTCGAACGACCAACTCGGTGAAAACAACTGCCACAGCACCCGGCAGAACGCCCGGCGGTTCGCTATGAGCCCCGCCCGTCCGCGCTCGCCATGCAGATAGTATTGATACCAATAGCGGTGCTCCTGCTCCGGCGCGGCTGGCACGACCGAGGCGGCGGCATCCAGGACGTTGTAGCCGCACACCGACACCAGGCCGCGCACCCGCTCCGGCCACAGCGCCGCGACGACGCAGGCCGCGCGACCGCCCCAGTCATAGCCCGCCAGCACCGCCGGGCCGAGGCCCAGCGCGTCCATCAACCCCAAAAGGTCGGCCCCCAAAGCCGCCTGCTCGCCAGAGCGCGGCGTCGTGTCGGACAGGAAGCGCGTCGGCCCGAAGCCGCGCAGATACGGGACGATGACCCGGCACCCAGCCTGCACCAGCGCCGGAATCACGTCGTCATAAGCCCGGACGTCATAGGGAAATCCGTGCAGCAGGACGACCGGAGTGACCATCCGACGGCCCAGCCTCGTCATATGCGATCCGCAGGGTCGCTGTATCAATGGTTTGTATCGCGTCAAGGCGCATCGGACAGCCTATGCCCCGGAGGTTTTCAGCGGGTTGCGGAGGATAAAGGCCTGGAACTCGGCAGTCCACCGGGTCGGCGCGGCAGGTGAATGGATTGCTGCATGGGCTGCTCCCGCATACGTGCGGCTGTAGCCTAGGGCTTGGAATGGCCGTTATGCCAGTGGTGTTTTACCGCACATAAAGTCCGTTAAATGTGCAATCGCCTAAAATAAGGGCGACTGACCGGTCAGTGTAGTCAGTAAATCCGCCGAGATTTCAGTGGCATGTAGCTTGCTGCGATTCCATCAGCATACACGGGATAGCGTAACCAATGAACCACTCCAAAGCCTGCCGCTGCGGCGGCATGCACCTGAACTGCGACAGTCCGGAGGCGCTTGGCAGCGCTGTGATCCGGGTGGCGGCAGAGCGGGCGGCGTTCGGCGGCGAGGCCGGGCGCCGGCGCGTCATCGGCGCGTTGGGCGCCGGCGTGGTGGCGGCGGCCATGGACCAGGTTTTCCCGATCCTCCGCGCGCAGGACGCCATGGCCCAGGCTGTCACACAGCCCGGCGCGGCGCCGGAAAAGAAAGACATCAAGATCGGCTTCATTCCGATCACCTGCGCGACGCCGATCATCTTGGCTTCAACGGCCGGCTACTACGCCCGCAACAGCCTGAATGTGGAGGTCGTGCGCACCGCTGGATGGGCGGTGATCCGCGACAAGGCATTCAACGGCGAGTATGACGCCTCGCACATGCTGAGCCCGATGCCGCTGGCGATCTCGATGGGCGTCGGCTCAAGCCCGATCCCGTGGAGCGTTGCGGCGATCGAGAACATAAACGGCCAGGCGATCACGCTGGCGAACAAGCACAAGGAGCGGCGGGACCCAAAGGACTGGAAAGGCTTCAAGTTCGGCATCCCATTCGACTACTCGATGCACGCTTATTTGCTGCGATATTACTTGGCCGAAGCCGGGATCGATCCGGACCGGGACGTGCAGCTCCGGGTGATGCCGCCGCCGGAGATGGTGGCCAATTTGCGGGCGGAAAACATCGACGGCTTTCTCGGCCCTGACCCGTTCAATCAGCGCGCCGTGTATGACGGCGTGGGCTTCATCCACGTGCTGACGCGTGAGCTGTGGGACGGGCATCCCTGCTGCGCCTTTGCGGTGCCGCGCAAGATGGTGACCGAGGCGCCGAACACCTACCAGGCGCTGCTGCGCTCGGTAATCGAGGCGACGGCCTACGCCAACAAGGCGGAGAACCGCAAGGAGGTCGCCGGGCTGATTTCCGGGCAAAACCATCTGAACCAGCCGACGGTGGTGGTCGAGCAGGCGCTGACCGGCATCTACGCCGACGGCCTTGGAAACGTGAAGCGAGTGCCGGACCGGGTTGGGTTCGAGCCGTTCCCGTATCAAAGCATGGCGCTCTGGATCATGACGCAGATGAAGCGCTGGGGCCAGATCGAGGGCGACGTGCGCTGGCGCGACGTGGCAGAGCAGGTCTATCTCGCGACCGACGCCGGGGCGAAAATGCGCGAGCTCGGCATGACGCCGCCGGACAGCGCCTACCGGTCGCACACCATCATGGGCAAGACTTTCGATCCGGCCGACCCCGATGGTTACCTCGCCAGCTTCCCGCCCACGCGACGGACCTGATGCCGCTCCGCGTCCGTTCCGCGCTGCTGTCGCTGTCGATTCTCGCGATCCTGCTGGGCGGCTGGCAGTTTGCCACCACACCCAGCGCCCCGACCGGCCCGGCGCTCGACCCGGAATACGCCAAGCTGATCGGCGCATCGGCGCAGCAGGGTCAGCAGACCCCGATGCCGCGGCCGTCCGACATCGCTGGGCGCGCCTGGCACCACCTGCGCGACCCGTTTTATATCCATGGCACCAACGACCAGGGCCTGGGCATCCAGCTCGGCTGGTCGCTGCTGCGGGTGCTGACCGGTTTCGGCCTGGCTGCGCTGGTCGCCATCCCGCTCGGCTTCCTGATCGGCATGAGCCCGGTGCTCAACGGCGCGCTCGATCCCATCATCCAGGTGCTGCGGCCCATAAGCCCGCTCGCCTGGATGCCGTTGGCACTTTACACCATCCGGGACAGCGGCATCTCGGCCATCTTTGTCATTTTCATATGTGCAATCTGGCCGATGCTGCTGAACACTTCGTTCGGTGTCGCTTCGGTTCGGCGCGAGTGGCTGAACGTTGCGCGCACGCTGGAGGCGGGGCCGTGGCGCACCGCCTTCACCGTCATCCTGCCCGCGGCCGCGCCCACCATCATGACCGGCGCCCGCATCAGCATCGGCATCGCCTGGCTGGTGATCGTCGCCGCCGAGATGCTGGTGGGCGGCACCGGCATCGGCTACTTCGTCTGGAACCAGTGGAACAACCTCGCTATTGCCGACATCATCGTGGCGATCCTGGTGATCGGCGTCGTCGGCATGGCGCTGGACCAACTGCTCGGGCGCGCCGCCCAGGCCATCGCGTGGCGGGAGTAGCATCGTGTCGCGCGCCTGGCTGAGCGTCGAGGGCATCTCCCGCCGTTATGGCGAGCGTCCGGTCTTCCGCGACGTCTGGTTCAGCGTCGAGCGCGGCGAGTTCGTGGCGCTGATCGGGCACTCCGGCTGCGGCAAGACGACGATCCTCAACATCCTGGCCGGGCTGGAGGCGCCGGACGGCGGCACCATCGTCATGGACGGGCATGAGGTCTCAGGGCCCGCCCTCGACCGCGCCGTCATCTTCCAGTCGCACGCGCTGCTGCCCTGGCTCACGGCGCTCGGCAACGTCGCCTTCGCCGTCCGCAGCCGGCACCGCGACTGGACCCGCGCCAAGGTGCAGGACCATGCACGGCGGGTGCTGGACCTCGTGGGCTTGTCCGACGCAGCGCTGCGCAAGCCGGCGGAGCTGTCGGGCGGCATGAAGCAGCGCGTCGGCATCGCACGGGCGCTCGCGATCGAGCCGTCGCTGCTGCTGATGGACGAGCCGTTCAGCGCGCTGGACGCCCTGACCCGCGGCACGCTGCAGGATGAAGTGCTTCGCCTGGTGTCGGACGCCGGGCAGACCGCGTTCATGATCACGCATGACGTGGACGAGGCGATCCTGCTGGCCGACCGCATCCTTTTGATGACCAACGGTCCCGACGCGCGGGTGGCCGAAATCGTCATCAACACCCTGCCCCGGCCGCGCGACCGGCAGAGCATCCACCGCACGCCGGGTCACTACGCGCTGCGCAACCATATCGTGGACTTCCTGGTGACCCGCTCCCGCAGCCTGGCCGGCGCGCGGCCGGAAGGCTGGGATGGCCGCCACGTGCCGGAAGTCCGGCCTGCAGACCTCGATATCAAGGAGACCATCAGTTGAACGACGCGAAGACCGCCCTGGGCTTGAAGATCCGCGGCATCAAGAAGCAGAAGGGCTGGACCTGGGCCGAGGTCGCGGGAAAGCTAGGCTACGCCCCCGTGTGGACCTGCGCTGCCTGCCTGGGGCAGATGAGCATGACCCCGGAAACTGCGGAGAAGGCCGCAACGCTATTTGGCCTGTCGGAGGACGAGGCCGCGCTGTTGGCCGAGGCGCCGTATCGCGGTTCGCTGCCCACCGCGGTGCCGACCGACCCGCTGATCTACCGATTTTACGAGCTGATTTCGGTATACGGGACGACGTGGAAGGACATGATCCACGAGGAGTTCGGTGACGGCATCATGAGCGCCATCGACTTCGACATGACCCTGGAACGGCAGCCCGACCAGAAGGGCGACCGGGTGAAGATGACGATGTCAGGCAAGTTCTTGCCGTATAAGCGGTATTAATCGGTTTTGGTGGCACGAACTCCCGGGCTCTGATGACAAAACGGGCAACGACGAGGAGCGCAGAGTAGGCAACCATTTAAGCAATGAATAGCCGTGTAGATTCTGCCAATGGACCTACTTGGGGCTGTAAGTGGGAGGCGCATGAGCAACCGGTATGACCACGACTTCTACGCTTGGACCAGTGGACAAGCAGGTTTACCGCCGGGGCGGTGCCTGTCCGGCGCGGATTGCAAATATCGTCGAGGAGATCGAGACGTTGGACCGGAACGAAAAGCGTGGGCTGCGAAGCCGGATCAGCGTGCCGTTCTTGCGCCTGCTAAAATTTCATGTAGTCACAGACGTCTACATCAGCCATATCGGGGTAACGAATGCTATGGTTAAACAAGCGGCGTAGCTGATCTGATAATCAATCTGACTGCTCTTGCTGGCACCCTTATTGGCGGTCTGATAGCGACTGGCTCGGCAACTTGGATTGCAAAGCTGAATGCGCGGAATGCGGCGGGCAGCAGGCTCCGGGCTGCTTTTGCTCCCGAACTCGCGATTATGCGCGCAACGCCCTCTAGTGAGAGGACTCCCTGGAAAGACATTCTCAACGAGCCTGGAAGGATACCTGAGCAGGACGTAACCGAGTTCCTGCTCGCTGCATTCAAAGCTCGGCATGCTGCAGCTGTCGAAGAATACCGTTTCTATGTGCCAGCCAAGAAACGCGAAGCTTACGAGGAAGCGTGGAAGGCCTATTACCTTGCTGGAGGGCGCGTAAATTTCACCGCTTACGTGGTCGGCCCAGAGAGCCATGAGCTTTTTTGCAAAAAGGTTGCGTCGATATTCGAATTTACCAAGTGATTTAGGCATGACGGCGTCTGGCTTCCTGCTTTAATATGCAGCTTTCTGGTGTGGACCTAACGATGCGTGGCTGGCGACTTGCCGGGGTGATGGCAACTATGATGCTGTTTGGCTTCAGGGCATATGCTCAAGAAGACATCAACAGCGGAAATTTCTATCTTCATGCCTGCCAGGCATTTATTAGGGGGGAGGCCTCTTACCAGGCTGGAAAGTGCGAGGGTGCGCTACATGCAACCTTGTTTCCTCTAACGGCAATGGAAATGGTTTGTATCCCATCAGGAGTAACAGTCGGTCAGGTTGCGCGTGTTTTTGTCAAATATGTAGAGAATAATCCCGAACGGCTCAACCTAGACATTGCTGTAATCCTTGGTTACATCATGGGAGCCACCTGGCCTTGCCCGGTCCGAAAATAAGTCTATTGGCAACATTTGCATGAATTTCTATGGTTACAGGCGAACAATGCCGGGTCACGAGAGTCGAATGCTCAACGGGTGGTAAATTCTCAATCCAGGTAAAACGTTTCGTCGGTAACGACCCCGCATCAATAGCTCACCACGATTGGGCTAATTCGCCCAAGAGAAGACCTCAACGCCGCTGTCCTCGAAATGCCACCAGCAGCAGCGTCCCTAACGCCGCAATGTCGAATAGTCCGATCGGAGTCCGGCGCGCGGCGGAGTGGGCGATCACCGCCTGCACCGGCGTCGGCGTCGCGGCCGGGGCCACGCCGGTCTGCTCCTTGCGGACGGCGAAGGCCTCGGCGCTGCCGTGATAGCTCGCCCAGACCTTGGTGAACTCGGCACCCAGCAGGAAGATCTGGGACGAGTAATAGATCCACAGCAGCACGACCACCAGCGCCCCCGCGGCGCCGTAGCTGCTCGCCACGGCGCTGCTGCCGATATACAGCCCGATCAAGGTCTTGCCGATGGTGAACAGGAACGCGGTTGCGAACGCGCCCACCGCCACGTCCTTCCAGTGCAGCTGGCGGTCCGGCAGGATTTTGTAGATCGCCGCGAACAGCGCCGAGATCATCAGGAACGAGACCAGGAAATTGACGATGTGCAGGATCGTGCCGATACCAGGGAGAGAGCTGTTCATGTAATTGCCGAGCGCCGACAGCGCGGCGCTGACCACCAGCGAGACCAGCAGCAGGAAACCCAGCGCCGCGACCAATCCGAGGCCTGCCACCCGCGCCTTGACCATGCCGGTCAGCCCGGTTGGCGCCTCCGCCTTCCAAATGACGTTCAGCGACGTCTGCATTTCGCCGAACACGCCGGTCGCGGTGACCAGCAGGGTGATCAGGCCGATGACCGTGGCCCAGACGCCGCTCGATTTGTTGCCGGCGCTGGCGATCATGGTTTGCACCGCCTCCGCCGCCTGATCGCCCATCATGCCGCGGAGCTGCCCGACCATCGCGCCCTGCGCCGCCTCCTGACCGAACGCCAGGCCAGCGATGGCGATGCAGATAACGAGCACCGGGGCGATCGAGAAGATCGTATAATAGGCGATCGCCGCCCCTCGGCTCAGCGCGTTGTCCTCGATGTAGTCGTTGACGGTCTCCTGCAGCATCGTCCAAATCCGGCCCAGCATGGCGTGCGTCAATCCTTTTCTGGCGCCACGGCACAACGCTCCAGCTGCCGTTTAGGACCGGCAACGATCACGCGGGCCGGAGGTTGCAGCTTACTTTGTTATACCTGGAGCTTTGTTGGCGGCGAGCATCGGACAACCGCCCTGATCGAGCGGGCGGAATGCCAGCTCGGCCGGGATGGTGGACACGAGCGTATAAAGGTCCCAGCGCGAGGCGGACTGCGCCGGGGTCTTCACGCGGAACACATACATCGCATGCACCGCCCGGCCATCGGGCCGCACCGTCACGGCGCCGAATAGCGGGTCCTCGATCGGCGCGCGGCGCATCGCCTCGATGACCTTCTCGCCCTCGACGCTGCCGGCCAGCTTTGCCGCCCGAAGGTAGGCCATGACCGAGGAATACACGCCGGCCTGGTTCTCGGTCGGCACCCGGCCGGGCATCCGCTCGGCGAAGCGCCGGGTGAAGGCGCGGGTGCTGTTGTTGAGGTCCCAGTAGAACGCCTCGGTCAGCAGCAGCCCTTGCGCCGCCGGCAGCCCGAGCGCGTCCACGTCGGTGATTTGGGTGAACAGCCCGGCCAACGTCGCGGTCCTTGTCACGCCGAACTCCGCCGCCTGCTTGGCCGCGTTGATGAAATCGAGGCCCGTGGACGCGAAAGCAATGACCTTCGCCCCGGATGACTGCGCCTGGAGCAAGTAGGAGGAGAAATCCGTGGTGCCAAGCGGATGCTTGATCGACCCGGCGACCTTGCCGCCGAGGCTGGTCAGCACCGCCGTCGTGTCCCGCTCAAGCGCCGCGCCCAGCGCGTAGTCGAAGCCGACGAAGTAGAACGGCCCCAAATCCTTCAAGGCGCGCGCCGCGCTGTTGCCGAATGCCCAGGTATCGAACGTCCACTGCACCGTCGTCGGCGCGCAGAACTTGCCGGTGAGATCCGACGTGCCGACGTTGCTCGCGATGAACGTCCGGTGCCGGTCGCGCATCACATCGTTCACCGCGAGGCCCACGGACGAGTTCACCGCGTCCGCCACCGCGACCACGCCGTCGCGGTCCACCCACGACCGCACGATTGCGCTGCCGATATCCGGCTTGTTCTGGTGATCGCCATAGACGATCTCGACCTTCAGCTCCGGCGCTTCGCGCATGAAGTCCTCGGCCGCCATCTGCGCCGCCATCAGAGAGCCGCGGCCGGACTGGTCGCCGAACGGACCCGACTGGTCGTTCAGCACGCCGATCTTGAGGGTGCCAGTCTTGAAAGTATCGGGCAGCTGCGCCCAGGCCCCTTGCGAGGCCAGCAGCGTCAAGGCCAGCGTCCAACCGAGTGTACAGCGCATCAAGGCGACCCCCCGACGCCTACGATGCGCCTTGCGCGCCGTTATACCCGGAGGTGCTCGGGAATGGACAGGCCGAGCCGAGTCGGCACGTCCCAGAGCTCCCGCACCGAGCGCACCGGCCGGAACCCGGCGCGCAGGTAGCCCGGCAGCGCCCGCGGATGATCGGCGGTGCAGGTGTTCACCGTCACCGCCCGCACGCCGTCGGTGAACGCCGCATCGACCGCCGCCCGCAGGAACGCAGTGCCGAGCCGCAGCCCGGTCGCACCCGGCATTAGGCCGAAATAGCTGAGGTTCACCGCCAGGCCCTGCCGCCGGTCAAGCTCGAAGAACCCAGCCGGCTCGCCGCCCCGATACAGCACGGTGACGGACACCGCGGGATCGCGCAGCAGGCCTTCCAGCGTGACATCCGGCAGCGACCGGCGCAGCCACCACAAATAGGGCGCCCCCACCGTCTCATAGAGGTAGCGGTAAAACGGCACCGAGCAGGCTGCGACCGTCACGAGGTCGCAATCCCACGGCAACGGTCGCGGCGGAGCACTCGGACGCTGTTCCATGCGGAGGAATGTGACGGTGACCGCCACCCGGCTCGTTGGCTGCAAGTCTCAGGCTCCGCTAGAGCAACATCCGGCCAATCTGCTCTTTTGGTCGAATGTCGCTCAATATAACAAAGATCTAGAGATTTCTTCCGATCCACTTCGATCGGAAAAAGCTCTAGTCGTCGAGAAAGCTCCGCAGCTTGCGGCTGCGGCTCGGGTGCTTCAGCTTGCGCAGCGCCTTCGCCTCGATCTGACGGATGCGCTCGCGGGTCACGTTGAACTGCTGGCCGACCTCCTCCAGCGTATGGTCGGTGTTCATGCCGATGCCGAAGCGCATACGCAATACGCGCTCCTCACGCGGCGTCAGGCTGCTCAGCACCCGCGTCGTCGCCTCGCGCAGATTGGCCTGGATCGCCGCGTCCAGCGGGATCACCGCCGCCTTGTCCTCGATGAAGTCGCCGAGATGGCTGTCCTCCTCATCTCCGATCGGCGTCTCCAGGCTGATCGGCTCCTTGGCGATCTTCAGCACCTTCCGCACTTTCTCCAGCGGCATGCCGAGCTTTTCCGCCAATTCCTCCGGCGCCGGCTCACGGCCAATCTCGTGCAGCATCTGCCGACTTGTGCGCACCAGCTTGTTGATCGTCTCGATCATGTGCACGGGGATGCGGATCGTGCGCGCCTGGTCGGCGATGCTGCGGGTGATTGCCTGGCGGATCCACCAAGTCGCATAGGTGCTGAACTTGTAGCCGCGGCGGTATTCGAATTTATCGACTGCCTTCATCAGGCCGATATTGCCCTCCTGGATCAAGTCCAGGAACTGCAGCCCGCGGTTGGTGTACTTCTTGGCGATCGAGATCACCAAACGCAGGTTCGCCTCAATCATTTCCTTCTTCGCCCGCGCGCTGTCCCGCTCGCCGCGGCTTACGGTCGCATACACCCGGCGGAACTCGCTGATCGGCAGCCCGGCCTCGGACGCCACCACGCCGATCTTGGCGCGCACCTCCTGCACGCCATCGATGTGCTTGGTGACGAACAGCTTCCACGACTTGCCGGGCAGGTGGCTGACGCGCTCCAGCCAGTTCGGGTCCAGCTCATGGCCACGATACTCGCGCAGGAACTCGTCGCGCCCGACCTTTGCGGCCTCCGCCATGCGCAGCAACTGGCCCTCCAACCCATTCAGCCGCTGGCTGATCTGCTTGAGCTGGACCACCAGCTCCTCGATCCGATTATTATGCAGCCGGACCTGCTCGACCTTGCCGACAACTTCTTCGCGCTGCTTCTCATAGACCCGCTCGGACTTGAGGTTCATCTCCTCGCCCGAGGTGATGGTCTCCAGCCGCTTCGTCTGCACCTTCTGCAACTTACGATACAGCCCCTCGATCTCCTCAAAGGTGGCCAGCACGTCCGGCTTCAGCTTTTCCTCAAGCGCCGAGAGCGACATGCCGGGCCCCTCGCCCTCCCCGTCATCGTCCAGATCCTCGGCCGGCTCAAACGTCTCGGCAACGGCGTCGGCGGGCTCACCCGCGACTTCCTTTGGGCCGCCTTGCGTCGCTTCGAGATCGACGATGTCGCGCAGCAGCATCCGCCCGGCCTTCAGACTCTCATGCCAGGTGATGATGGCCCGGAAGGTCAGCGGGCTTTCGCACAGGCCGCCGATCATCATGTCCCGCCCGGCCTCGATCCGCTTGGCAATGGCAATCTCGCCCTCGCGCGACAGCAGCTCGACACTGCCCATCTCACGCAGATACATGCGGACCGGATCGTCGGTGCGGCCGAGATTTGCCTCATCGACGTTGCCAGTCGGCTCGTCGCTCTCTTTTTCTTCTTCGCCGTCCGCCTTCTCGGGCTTGGAGGCCGTACCCTCGGGATCCTCGGCCTCCTCGCTCTCGACGACCTGGATGCCCATCTCGCTGAGCATCGCCATCACGTCCTCGATCTGCTCCGAGCTGTTCTGCTCGGACGGCAGGACAGCGTTCAGCTCGTCGAAGGTGATGTAGCCGCGCTCCTTTCCCTTGGCGATCAGGCGCTTGACGGCGACCGCGTTCGTATCGAGCAGCGTGGTGTCGCCATCCTGGTCGGCGGGCGCTGCGTCGGCGGTCGCGGCTTGCTTCGTCGCCATGGGTTAGGGCACTCCAAAAATGCGTGCGGCACAGCGTCCCGTGCAGCACATTAGGTTTCAAACTCCGCGCTCTCTCCAAGCGCGAATAATTCTTGTCGAGCTCTGCAAAGCGCTATCAGGCGACGCTGCGTTGTCTCATTCAAATCGACTGCACAGGCCTGCCTTGCGATTGCGATCTCTTCGTCAATATGCAAATGACGTAGAAGCCCAAAAATGT
The DNA here is from genome assembly GCA_963850595.1 of uncultured Alphaproteobacteria bacterium. Taxonomy (GTDB): domain Bacteria; phylum Pseudomonadota; class Alphaproteobacteria; order Acetobacterales; family Acetobacteraceae; genus CAHJXG01. Next base: position 2,737,094 of record CAWKLS010000002.1, read on the forward strand.
GCCACCACCCAGCCTCCGCCTCCGCAGGCATAGCATCGGCATGGGCACAGTTCGGCAAAGGGTATGGCGCCGACGACAGGGCCTGGGCCGCCTCCTCCATTGCACCAGATGCATTCAGGTGGGTCAGCAAGGCTGTGGAATCAAGCGTGTTTCGTTCGGAAGCGTGCAGCATTGCGTCGCGAAGCCGCGCCATGGCGGGCGATAGGTCGAGCGCCGCGAATGCCTCCTCGGTGTCGCGCAGCAGGTCTGGATGGCGCAGCAGGATCGCCACCAGGCAGCGCCCGCGCTCCGCCTGCGTCGCATCGAGGCTGGAATAGGTCCGCACCGGCCGTGTCTGGGGCGGCGCGGCTTTGCCGAGGCGCTTGCGGCTGGCGTAGAAGCGGTCCAGCAGCGCGCTGCGGTATTCGGCCGCGAGCGACCGGTCTGCAATGCGTCCAGCCGCAGCCACGAGGCGCGCCCGCAGCGCCGCCCGCTGTTCCGGCGTGTCGCCACCGCCCTGCTCGCGCACGAAATCATACAGCGCGTGGGATAACGGCCGTGCCACGTCCAGCACCGCCTGAAACGCCGCTGCTCCGCGCTTTCGGATCAGCGTATCCGGGTCGTCGCCGCCCGGCAGCGCCGCCAGCAGGAGCGTACGCTCCGGCGTCAGCAGCGGCAGGCACAGCTCGGCTGCCCGGGCGGCGGCGCGTGCGCCCGCCCCGTCGCCGTCAAAGCACAGCACCGGGTCCGGCGCCAGACGCCACAGCTCCTCAAGCTGCTCCTCGGTCAGCGCGGTGCCGAGCGGCGCCACCGCCCCGGTGAACCCCGCCTGATGCAGCGCGATGACGTCCATGTAGCCCTCGGCCACCACCAGCTTCTGCCCATTCCGCAGCCCGGCCCGAGCGAGGTCGAGCGCGTAGAGATTGCGCTTTTTAGAAAACACCGGGCTTTCAGGGCCATTGATGTATTTCGGCTTGGCGTCGCCCAAGGTGCGCCCGCCAAAGCTCACCAGCCGTCCGCGCCGGTCGCGGATCGGAAAGGTGACGCGGTTCCAGTACAGCTCGCGCGGCGGACCGTCCTCCGTCTCACGCAGCAGCCCGGCCTCCAGCATCCGGGCGGGCTCGACGCCGGCCCGGGTCAATTCGGCCGTCAGCGCCCCGCGGCCGTCGCCGCTCCAGCCCAGGCCGAACCGCGCGATGGTCTCGGGCGTCAGGCCGCGGCGGCGCAAGTAGTCGAGCGCCGCCGCTCCCTCGCCTTCGTGCAGCCGCCGGACAAAACTCACCTGCGCCACGTCCAGCACGCCGTGCAGATCGAGGCGCTGCCGCTCGGCCTCGACGGCGCGGGGCGACTGTTTCGGCACCTCAAGCCCCGCCTCGCCGGCCAGCCGCTCCACCGCCTCCGGGAACGATGTGCTCTCGCTCTGTATGACGAAGCTGATGGCGTCGCCATGCGCGCCACAGCCGAAGCAGTGGAAATGGTCGTCATACACGTAAAAACTCGGCGACTTTTCACCGTGGAATGGGCAGCAGCCTTTCCAGTTACGGCCCGACTTCGACAGCTTGACCCGGCGCCCAATCAGCGCCGAGAGCGGCGTCCGCGCCCGCAGTTCGTCTAGGAAGGCCGGCGGCAGCGCCATCAGGGCGTCAGGCGCGCCCGCACCAACGGCCCGGCCCGGCCCATGTCCAGCGCCGCGCCGTGCGCCGCCTTCAGCGCCGCCATCACCCGGCCCATGTCCTTGGGCGCCGCCGCACCTGTCGCCGCCACCGCCGCATCGACCGCCGCCGCCAGGTCCGCGTCGCCCATCTGCTGCGGCAGGAAGCCCTCGATAACGGCGATCTCCGCCTCCTCCTTGGCCGCAAGCTCCGGACGGTTGCCCTGCTGATACAATTCGACCGATTCGCGCCGCGACTTCACCATACCGCGCAGCATCGAGAGCACCTCGTCATCCGGGATCGCCGTCACGCCTTTTGGCCGGGCGGCGATGTCCAGGTCCTTGAGCCGGGCCAGGATCATGCGGAGCGTCGAGGTCCGAGCCGCGTCCCCCGCCCGCATCGATGCCTTCAAGCCGTCGCTGAATGTCTCACGCAAGCCCATCGTTCCGGTCCAATGCTGTCGTGAGCGCTCATATAGGGAACTTCGCCGTCACGTGAAAGTTTGCCCGGAAGAAAGCTCCGCCGGTGTGTCCCTCGATTGCCTTGGGAAGTTTTTTCCCATAGATTTCCAGCCGTGGTTAGTATCGACGATATCATCGAACAGCTCGGCGGCGCGGATGCGGCCGCCCGGCTCACCGGCGTAGGGACCGAGGCGGTCCGCAAGTGGCGGCAGTCCCGCGCCATCCCCAGCAAACATTGGACCGCGGTTATCGCCGCCACCGGCCTGCCGCTCGCAGCCTTGTCGGGCGTCCCAACCCAGGAGACCGCTGCCATGCCCGAACCCGAGACGCCCGCCGGCGCCACCGCCGCCCTCGTGCTGGCGGACGGCACGGTGTTCTGGGGCCGCGGCTTCGGCGCTCATAGTTCTGGACGGGTCGGCGAGGTCTGCTTCAACACCGGCATGAGCGGCTATCAGGAAACGCTGACTGACCCGTCCTACGCCGGACAGATCATCACCTTCACCTTCCCGCATATCGGCAACACCGGCTGCAACCCCGAGGACCTGGAGGCCACGACCATTGCCGCGCTGGGCCTCGTGGTGCAGCAGGATGTGACGGAGCCGAGCAACTGGCGCTCAACCCAGACGCTCGACGCCTGGCTGCGCTCCTGCGGCGTCCCCGGCATCGCCGGCGTCGACACCCGCGCGCTGACGATCCGCATCCGCGACGCGGGCGCACCCACCGGCGTGCTGGCCTTCCCCGCCGACGGTCGCTTCGACGTCGCGGCGCTGCAGGCGCAGGCGCAGGCGTGGCCCGGGCTTACGGGCATGGACCTCGCGAAGCAGGTGAGCTGCACGCAGACCTACACTTGGAATGAGGGCACCTGGGCCTGGCCGGACCGCCACGACACGCCGCCGCACCGGCATCACGTCGTCGCCGTGGACTATGGCGCCAAGCGGAACATCTTGCGGAGCCTTGTTGCCGCCGGGTGCCGGGTGACGGTCGTGCCGGCGACCGCGACCGCCGAGGACATCCTGCGCCACGAGCCCGACGGCGTGTTCCTGACCAACGGCCCCGGCGACCCGGCCGCCACCGCCATCTACGCCGTCCCGGCGATCCAGGGCGTGCTGGAGCGCGGCCTGCCGCTGTTCGGCATCTGTTTAGGCCACCAGCTTCTGGCTTTGGCGTTGGGCGGCCGGACCTACAAGCTCGCTCGCGGCCACCGCGGTGCCAATCAGCCGGTGAAGGATCTAGCGACCGGAAAAGTCGAGATCACCGCGCAGAACCACGGCTTCGCGGTCGAGGACAGCAGCCTGCCGCCGGGCGTGCGGATCACGCATGTGAGCCTATTCGACGGCAGCAACGAGGGCATCGCCTGCGACGAACGGCGCGCCTTCAGTGTGCAGTATCACCCGGAGGCCAGCCCCGGCCCGGCCGACAGCCAGCATTTGTTCCGGCGATTCGTCGAGATGTTGGACGCGAATTAGATGGAGTTTACTGGGTTACAGAGCGGATCGTAGATAATCTGGTAATGTCCCTATACATGGACCCGATCCGCCATCCCTTCGTGCCTGGCGCGGGCACACCACCGCCGCACCGCTGCGCGCGGGGCTGATCAACAAGGGCATGATCTACAGCCCGGCGCATGGCGACACCGCATTCACCGTGCCGCTGTTCCACGAGTTCATGCGCCGCATCGTCCCCGATCCGCCGGCCCGCGCCCGCCGGCCCGCAACCCGCGAGTAACCCATGCCCAAACGTACCGACATCAAATCCATCCTCATCATCGGCGCCGGGCCGATCGTCATCGGCCAGGCGTGCGAGTTCGACTATTCGGGCGCGCAGGCCTGCAAGGCGCTGCGGGCCGAGGGATATCGCGTCATCCTGGTCAACTCGAACCCAGCCACCATCATGACCGACCCGGGCCTGGCGGACGCCACCTATATCGAGCCGATCACGCCGGACATCGTCGAGAAGATCATCATCCGCGAGCGGCCGGACGCGCTGCTGCCGACCATGGGCGGGCAGACCGCGCTCAACACCGCCATGAAGCTGTATGCCAATGGCGCGCTGGAGCGACACGGCGTCGAGCTGATCGGCGCCAAGGCCGACGTCATCGACCGTGCCGAGGACCGGCTGAAGTTCCGCGACGCTATGAGCGAGATCGGCCTCGAAAGCCCGCGCAGTGCCATCGCCCACAGCATGGCGGAGGCCCGCGCCGCGCTGGCGATCACTGGGCTGCCGGCGGTGATCCGCCCGAGCTTCACCCTGGCCGGCACCGGCGGCGGCATCGCCTACAATCGCGAGGAATTCGAGCAGATCGTCGCGGGCGGCCTCGATGCCAGCCCGACGGACGAGGTGCTTATCGAGGAAAGCGTGCTCGGCTGGAAGGAGTACGAGATGGAGGTCGTGCGCGACAGCGCCGACAACTGCATCATCGTCTGCGCGATCGAGAACGTGGACCCCATGGGCATCCACACCGGCGACAGCGTGACCGTCGCCCCGGCGCTGACGCTCACCGACAAAGAATATCAGATGATGCGCGACGCCAGCATCGCCTGCCTGCGCAAGATCGGCGTCGATACCGGCGGCTCCAACGTGCAGTTTGCGGTGAATCCAGCGGACGGGCGTTTGGTCGTCATCGAGATGAACCCGCGGGTGTCGCGATCCTCTGCTTTGGCGTCGAAGGCGACCGGGTTCCCGATCGCCAAGATCGCGGCCAAGCTCGCGGTCGGCTACACGCTGGACGAGCTCGCGAACGACATCACCCGCAGCACGCCCGCGAGCTTCGAGCCGACGATCGACTACGTCGTGATCAAGATCCCCCGGTTCACCTTCGAGAAATTCCCCGGCACGCCGGCGCTGCTGACCACCAGCATGAAGTCGGTCGGCGAAGCCATGGCGATCGGCCGCAGCTTCGCCGAGGCGCTGCAGAAGGGCCTGCGCAGCATGGAGACGGGCTATGACGGCCTGGACCCCGTCGAGGCGCCGGGCGACGGCGGGCACGACGCCTTCCGCGCCGCATTGTCGTCACCGCGTCCGGACCGGCTGCTGATGGCGGCGCAGGCGTTGCGCGCCGGGCTGTCGGTCGAAGACATCCACGAGGCCTGCAAGTTCGACCCCTGGTTCCTGCGTCAATTGGAGCGGATCGTGCACGCCGAGCGCGACGTGGCCACCGCGGGGCTACCGGCCGATGCGACCGCGATGCGCCGGCTGAAGGCGATGGGTTTTTCGGACATCCGCCTCGCGCAACTCGCTGGGGGGACGGCGGAGACGGTGGCAGCCGCCCGCACCCGGCTTGGCGTGCATCCCGTGTATAAGCGCATCGACACCTGCGCCGCGGAGTTCGCCTCCGCCACCCCCTACATGTATTCGACATATGAGGGCGGCTTCGGCGCCCCCGCCTGCGAGAGCGCGCCGACGGACCGCAAGAAAGTGGTCATCCTCGGCGGCGGGCCGAACCGCATCGGCCAGGGCATCGAGTTCGACTATTGCTGCGTCCACGCCGCCTATGCGCTGCGCGACGCCGGGTTTGAGACCATCATGGTCAACTGCAACCCGGAGACGGTCAGCACCGACTACGACACCTCCGACCGGCTGTATTTCGAGCCGCTGACCGCGGAGGAGGTCATTGCCCTCGTCCGCAAGGAGCAGGAGAGCGGCGAGGTGCTGGGCTGCATCGTGCAGTATGGCGGGCAGACGCCGTTGAAGTTGTCGCAGGCGCTGTCGGCCGCTGGGATCCCGATCCTCGGCACCAGCGCCGACGCGATCGACATCGCCGAGGACCGCGAGCGCTTCCAGGTGCTCCTGCAAAAGCTTGGCCTGCGTCAGCCGGAGAACGGCATCGCCCGCTCCGCCGCCGAGGCCGAGGCGATCGCCGAGCGCGTCGGCTACCCCGTGGTGATCCGCCCGAGCTACGTGCTGGGCGGCCGCGCCATGGAGATCGTGCACGAGCGCGCCGGCCTGCACCGCTACATGCGGGAGGCGGTTCGCGTCTCCGGCGACAGCCCAGTGCTGATCGACCGCTACCTCAACGACGCGATCGAGGTCGACGTGGACTGCATCTCGGACGGCGAGACCGTCTATGTCGCGGGGGTCATGGAGCACATCGAGGAGGCCGGTATTCACTCCGGCGACAGCGCGTGCTCGCTGCCGCCATACTCGCTATCACCCAGCACGGTGACGGAACTGAAGGCGCAGACCGAGGAGATGGCGCGCGCCTTGGGCGTCGTGGGCCTGATGAACGTGCAGTATGCGATCAAGGACGGTGTGATCTTCGTGCTTGAAGTGAATCCGCGGGCGTCGCGCACCGTCCCGTTCGTGGCGAAGGCGACCGGCGTCCCCGTCGCGAAGATCGGCGCCCGGGTGATGGCCGGCGCGCGGCTCAGCGAATTCCGGCTCGACGACCAGGCCATCGCGCCGCATGTGGCGGTGAAGGAGGCGGTGTTCCCCTTCGCCCGCTTCGTCGGCGTCGATACCATCCTGGGGCCTGAGATGAAATCGACCGGCGAGGTCATGGGCCTCGACGCCAGCTTCGAACGTGCCTTCGCCAAATCGCAGCTCGGCGCCGGGGTGAAATTGCCGGACGCCGGCACGGTGTTCCTGTCAGTCCGGGAGGCGGACAAGGTCGGCCTCGTGCCGATGGCCCGGCGGCTCACCGACATGGGGTTCGCCATCCTCGCCACCCGCGGCACCGCGGCGCGCATCCGGGAAGCCGGTTTGGCGGTGCGTGTGGTGAACAAGGTGCTGGAGGGCCGTCCGCACTGCGTCGATGCGATCCGCTCCGGCGAGGTGCAGCTGGTGATCAACACGGCCGGCTCGGCGCAGTCGGTGACGGACAGCTTTGACATCCGCCGCAGTGCGCTGTTGCATGGCGTGCCGCATTACACCACGATCGCTGGCGCGCGGGCGGCGGTCCACGCCATCGCGGCGCTGAAAGCCGGGACGCTTGAAGTCGCACCGCTGCAGTCTTACTTTCGCGGATCGTTTTAGCACGGTTGCGATAACTTCAACCTAGAACTCTACGGGACGGCGCGCTTTGCAAAAGTTTCCTATGACCGGGCCGGGCCTGCAGCGACTGGAAGACGAGTTGCGTCACCTGAAATCGGTGGAGCGGCCGTCGATCATCCGTGCCATCGCCGAGGCGCGCAGCCACGGCGACTTGAGCGAGAATGCCGAGTACCACGCGGCACGCGAACGCCAGTCCTTCATCGAGGGCCGGGTGATCGAGCTGGAGGAGATTGTCTCGGCCGCCGAGGTGATCGACCCCAGCAGCCTGTCGGGCGACCATGTGAAGTTCGGCGCCCACGTGAAGCTCGTGGATGAGGAGACCGACAAGGAGGCGACATACCAGATCGTCGGCGTGCACGAGGCGGACATCAAGCACGCGCGGCTCAGCATCTCGTCGCCTTTGGCCAAGGCGCTGATCGGCAAGAAGATCGGCGACACGATCTCGGTGCCGGCCCCTGGCGGGGACCGCACCTATGAGATTTTGGCGGTGAAGTTCATTTAGGCTTCGTTTCGTGTTAAGAGCCGATCCATGATCGGATTGGCGGACGTCGAAGCAGCGGCCGGGCGCATCGCCGGAAAGATATTGCGCACCCCCGCGCTGCCGTCGGACGCCGTCAGTCGCGCGACGGGCGCCCGGGTGACGCTTAAGCTCGAGAACCTGCAGGCGATCGGCTCCTTCAAGGAGCGCGGTGCGGCGAACCGCCTGGCGCTTTTGACCGAAAGCGAGCGCCGGGCTGGCGTCGTCGCGATGTCGGCCGGCAATCATGCGCAGGCCGTCGCGCGGCACGCGTCGCTGCTCGGCATCCGCGCCACCATCGTCATGCCGGTGTTCACGCCCTCCACCAAGGTCATGCGCACCCGCGGCTGGGGCGCTGAAGTCGTGCTGCACGGCGACAACCTGGCGGCGGCGGCGGATCATGCGCACGTGCTGGCCGAACGCGATGGCCTGGTGTTCGTGCACCCGTTCGACGACCCGGCCGTGATGGCGGGCCAGGGAACGCTGGCGCTTGAACTGCTGCAAGACGCGCCGGACCTGGATGTCGTGGTGATCCCGGTCGGCGGCGGCGGCATGATTTCTGGATGCGCCGTGGCCGCCACCGCCATGCGGCCTGGCATTGAGGTGATCGGCGTCGAGGTCGCAGCCTATGCGTCGCTTACCCAGACGCTGGCCGGGCAGACTGTGAAGACCGGCGGCAGCACGATCGCCGAGGGCATCGCCGTGCACACCATCGGCACGCACTGCCTGGAGGTGATCCGTGCCCACGTCTCGGACGTGCTGGTGGTGCCGGAGCGCGTCGTGGAGGACGCGATCGCGCTGCTGGCCGAGGGCGCAAAACAGGTCGCCGAGGGGGCGGGCGCCACTGGGCTTGCGGCCCTGCTGGCGCATCCCGCGCGGTTCGCCGGGCGGCGCGTGGGCATCCCGGTATGCGGCGGCAACATCGACGGGCGCATTTTGGCCAACGTTCTGCTGCGCGGCCTGCTGCGCGATGGACGCCTGCTGCGGCTCACGATGGACATCCCCGACCGCCCCGGCGTGCTGGCCGACATCGCCGGCCGCATCGGCGTCTCCGGCGGCAACATCATCGAGGTCGTGCATCAACGGCTGTTCGACGCGCCCAGCGTGCAGTCGGCGGAGCTGGAGCTGATGATCGAGGCGCGCGACCCCGCCCACGCCGACGCCATCGTGCAGTCGCTGGCCGGCAGCTATGTGGTACGCCGGGCGTAGCCGCTCGGAGCCTTGCGTGATAGGACGCCGCGCATGTCGCAAAGCCCATTTCTAATTGAGGCCGCCGCCCGCGGCTTCATTCACCAGACGACGGACGAGCCGGCACTCGACCACGCGCTGAACGCCGGTCTCGTCGGCGGCTACATCGGCTTCGACTGCACCGCCGACAGCCTGCATGTCGGCAACCTCGTGCAGATCATGCTGCTGCGCCTGATGCAGCGGCACGGGCACCGCCCGGTCGTGCTGATGGGCGGCGGCACCACGCGGATCGGCGACCCGTCCGGCAAGGACGAGGCGCGGCAGATGCTGACGGAGGCGCAGATCGCCGCCAACATGGCCGGCATCCGCGGCTGCATTGCGCCATTCGTCCAATTCGGCGATGGGGTCAGCGACGCCGTCATGCTGAACAACGCCGAGTGGCTGGACACGCTCAGCTACATCGGCCTGCTGCGCGACGTGGGCCCGCATTTCACCATCGGCCGCATGCTGACCTTCGACAGCGTGCGGCTGCGGCTGGAGCGCGAGCAGCCGCTGACGTTCCTCGAGTTCAACTACATGATCCTGCAGAGCTTCGACTTCCGCGAGCTGCACCGCCGGCACGGTGTGCTGCTGCAGATGGGCGGGTCGGATCAGTGGGGCAACATCGTCTCCGGCATCGAGCTGGTGCGGCGGACCGAGGGGCGCCAGGTGTTCGGCCTGACGACGCCGCTGATCACCACCAGCAGCGGCGCGAAGATGGGCAAGACGGCGCGCGGCGCCATATGGCTCGCGGCCGGGCGGCTGTCGCCGTATGACTACTGGCAGTTCTGGCGCAACACCGAGGACGGCGACGTGGGCCGCTTCCTGCGCCTGTTCACCGACGTGAAGCTGGACGAGATCGCGCGGCTGGAGGCGCTGCCCGGCGCCGGAATCAACGAGGCAAAGAAAAAACTAGCGACCGAGGCGACGGCCTTGCTGCACGGGCATGCCGCCGCCGTAGCTGCCGCCGAGACCGCGCGCCGTGCTTTCGAGGAGGGCACGGCTGCCGATACGCTGCCGACCCACTTGGTCGCTGGCGGCGACCTTGCGGCGGGAATCGCCGTTATCCGGCTGTTTGCCGAGTGCGGCCTGGCTTTGAGCCTGGGTGAGGCCAGGCGCCTGATCCGCGGCGGCGGCGCCCGGGTGAACGACGTGCCGCTGACGGATGAGGGGGCGACGGTCAGCGAGGCTGACCTGCGTAATGGCGCCATCAAGCTGTCGGCTGGGAAGAAGCAGCATCGGCTGATCCGGGTCGGTTGACCTACGCGTCAAGCCTATCGACCGAACGTGAGCCATGAGTCAGCCATGAAGTGATCCTCATTCGCCTGTAACAAACATTGACAGGCGCCAATGCAAAGTGTTCCTTTTAATACTGATTGGCCAAAGCTCGGCGCGGGTGCAGCGTTCGACTCTTATGCCGAGTTCATCCGGGAAACCCCACTTTAAGAAAGGGGCCGAGATCATGAGCTCATTCAAGGTTATCGCGACCGTTGCAATATTGGCTGGCACAGGCCTAGTTGCGCCCGACCCTGGCCGGGCCGAGGAATCAATCGAGCCCAGAGCCGGTAGTTGGCGAACTTGGGTGCTTGCTTCTGGCGACCAATTCCGTCCTTCGCCGCCTCCGGATAGGACTGCAACTGCCCGCGAGCTGGAGCAGGTAAGGGCCACTATCAACACGTTCCGTCACGATCCCGCCGCTCTTGACCGGATCAGATACTGGGATACCGGCTGGCCTGGGTATCGCTGGCAGGAGATCGCGATCGCTCGGCAGGCTAGGGAAGCCGTGGCCTCGCCACCGCCCACAATGTTGTGGCGCGTCCTGTCACTACTTACCGTCGCCATCGATGACGCCACCGTCGCAACCTGGGACGCGAAATACGCCTTCAACCGACAGCAGCCGGGTGAGGCCGACCCCGCGCTCGTGACCGCCGTGCCGCCCCCACATAGCCCATCTTTTCCCTCGGAGCACGCCGCTGTCGCCGCGGCCGCGGCCGGGGTGCTTGCCTACCTGTTCCCGAACGATGCAGCTACCTTCGCCGATGCAGCCCAGGAAGCTGGCCGGTCGCGCGTCATGGCCGGGGTGGCCTATCCGAGCGACGTGCAGGCTGGCGAGGAGCTAGGCCGGAAAGTTGCGGCTTTGGTTATCGAACGCGCCAAGCGAGATGGATCGGACGCGGTCTGGGACGGCGCGATGCCGGCGGGTCCTGGTTATTGGACTGGAACCAACCCGCGGCTGGTCACGATGGGCGCTTGGAAGCCCTGGATCCTCGCCTCACCCGACCAGTTCCGGCCGCCGCCGCCGCCAGCATACGACTCGCCGCAGAAGGCAGCCGAACTCATCGAGATTAAGACGTTCCAGCCTAACTTCCTGAATAAAAGAGCGGCGTTCTTCTGGAATGCGCCGGAGATCAAGGAGTGGCTTGCTGCCGCCAACCTCAAGATATTTGAGCATCGGATGCACGAGAACGCTCCGCGTGCGGCGTGTGCCGTGGCGCTTATGATGGTCGCGAGTTATAATTCGTTCATCGCTTGTTTCGAGGCGAAATATCATTACTGGGCAGCAAGGCCCTTCATGCTCGACCCCTCGATTACTCCGCTTTTCACGACAGCCAACCATCCGAGCTACCCGGCCGCACACGGATGCGGCGACAGCGCGGTTGAGGTCGCGCTTTCCGCCGTTTTTCCAAGTGACGCTGCCGTGTTTCAGGCGATGTCAAAGGAGGGCACGGAGTCCCGTTTATGGGCGGGCGTTCATTTCCGCAGCGATCTGGAAGCAGGAACCAAGCTAGGCGAAGCAGTTGGACACTTAGTCGTCGAGCGTGCCCTACCTGACGACATGGTTCGCTAGCTGGCTGCCCAGGCCCAATGCGCTGCGTGAAGGCCTCTATTTTTTCCGTCCGGTAACGATCCCTTCCCGCCGCGGATCGGCACCCCCCTCGAGCCCGTCCGGCACGACCTTGATCAGGCTCAATCCGCTGGTCAGCACCGACGGCGAGGCCGGAATGCTCCAGCCCAGCGCCGTCAGACCGGGGATCAGGCTGCGCACGTCGAGGGGGCCAATCAGGCCAGTGGTGCCCGCGGGCGCACCGCCGGGCTGACCCGGCGGGATGCTGTCGGAAAACAGCGATTCCAGCGTCGTGGGCCCCGTGTTGTTGTTCTGGAAATGCGCCTGGTTCGCCGCCTGCTGCGGGTCGAGGCCGAAATCGACCATCGCCACCACAGCCTGCGTCGTGGTCCCGATAATCGACGCGCCGCCGGGCGACCCGGCGATGAAGGCGGGCTTGCCGTCCCGGGTGAACACGATGGTCGGCGTCATCGAGCTGCGCGGCCGCTTGCCGCCCTGCACCCGGTTGGCGATCGGCGCGCTGTCGGGGCCAGGGTCGAACGAGAAATCCGTCAGTTCGTTGTTCAGGATGAAGCCGTCCACCAGGCGATTGTTGCCAAAGGCGCTCTCGACCGTGATGGTCTGCGACACGACATTGCCAAAACGGTCCACGATCGACACGTGGCTCGTGCCGCCAAACCGTGGCGGGCTGGCATCCGCGGTGCCGGCGGCGCCCACTGACGGCGGCGTGCCGGCGGCGGCGAGGCCCGGCGCCAGCGGGCCGGTCGTCAGCAGCGCTGCCCTCGTGCCGATATAGCCCGGATCGATCAACCCGGCCGTGGGCACGGTGACATAGGCCGGGTCGGCGACATAAAGGTTGCGGTCGGCGAAGGCCAGGCGGTTGGCCTGCAGGAACGCATGCACCGTCTGCACGTCGTTCGGGCCCAGCGCCGCGAGGTCAATATGGTCGAGGATGCCGAGGATCTGCAGTTCGGCGATGCCGCCCGAGGACGGCGGGCCCATGCTGCAGACGACATAGGCCCGGTAGTCGCCGCAGACCGGCGTGCGCTCGATGACCTTGTAGCCGTCGAGGTCGGCAAGCGTCATGGAACCCGGCCCGCCGGCACGCGGATCGACGGTGACTGTGCCCACGATGTCGCGGGCGACCGGCCCCTGGTAGAACGTCCGCGGCCCGTTGAATGCGATGCGGGCGAGCACCTGCGCATAGGCCGGATTGCGCAGCAGCGTCCCGGCCGCCTTGCCGCTGCCGTCCGGGTTGAGGAAATAAGCCCGCGCATTGGCGTCCTGCGCCAGGATCGCTTTGTAGCTGTCGATCGACGCCGCCATGCGCGGGCTGATGGCGAAACCCTCGATCGCCAGCTCGATCGCCGGCAGCAGCGCCACCGCCAGCGGCTTCGCGCCGTACTGGCGCGACACCGTCTCCCACAGTTTGACCGTGCCGGGCACGCCCACCGAGCGTCCGCTGAACACCGCCGTGTTGAAGTCGAGCGCCTGGCCGGCCGCGTCGTAGAAATAGAAGCCGTTGGCCGCCGCCGGCGCTGCCTCCCGCGCGTCGAAGCTCGTGACCTTTTTCGACGCCGCGTCGTAATACAGCATGAACCCGCCGCCGCCGATCCCGGTCGCCTGCGGCTCGGTGAGGCCCAGCACCGCCTCAACCGCGATCGCCGCGTCGATGGCGTTGCCGCCGGCCCGCAGCACCCGCGCGCCGGCCTGCGACGCCAGCGGGTTGGCGCTCACGACCATCTCCTGCGCCGTCGTGACCTTGGTGCGGAGCGTGAGCTGCGCTGCCGCTGGGCCGGCCGCCATGATCCACGCCGCCGCAGCCAAAACAGTAAAATGCCGCATCCGCCGGTCCCTCCTCACGCCGTCATCTTCACAGCGAACTCCTCCAAGTCTTCCGCCACCACGTCCCACTCGCCCTCCGGCCCGAAGTCCCGGGCCTGGTGCGGCCCATACTCGGCCGCGCGCTTGATGAACGCGGTGCGCAGGCCCAGGCGCTGCGCCGCGACGAGGTCGGCGTTATGCGCGGCGCACAGCATGACCTGGGACGGCTCCAGCGCCAGCAGATGGCAGGCGCCAAGGTAGGTCTCGGGGTCGGGCTTGTAGTGCTGGAACACCTCGGCGCACAGCACGAGGTCCCAGGGCAAACCGCGCATCCGCGCCATATCGACCAGCAGCGCCACGTTGGCGTTGGACAGCGGGCTCAGGATGTAGTGCGGCCGCAGCCGCGTCAGGCCCGGCACGCTGTCCGGCCAGGGCCGCAGGCGGTGCCAGCCGAGGTTCACCCACTCCATGTCCGCGGCCGACTGGTCCATCAGGCCGAAGCGCGGCGCCAGTTCGGCGAGGCTGGCCCGGTGCAGCGCGTCCAGGTTGGTCCAGGGCAGCTCGCCGCGCCGCACCCGGTCCATCGACGGTGCGTAGGCGCCGCGCCAGGCGTCCACGAGGCCGGGCCAATCGACCGTGAGCCGCCGCTCGGCGCCCCAGGCCTGCAGCTCATTGATCAGGCTGCCGCGCCAATCCACCACGGTGCCGAACACGTCGAACAGGATCGCACGCACGTCCATTGCCGTTCTCCCCTCATACCCGTCGTCTATTCAAATATCCGGAACATCCGCCGCAGGAAACCCGGCGTCAGGGCCGAAAGCGGGTTCACCGAGATCGCTGGGTCGTCGAGCGGCCCGCGCACCGCGTAGTCGACCGCAAACAGCCCGCCGCCCTGCTCGGCGCTGAACAGCCTGCCGAGCAGCGGGATGCGCCCCAGCGCCGAGTTCAATACATAGGCCGGCACGATGGTGCCCTTGAGGTCGAGCGTCCGGCGCACCGTGTCGATCCGCCCCTGCGCCGTCAGGCCCAGCGAGGCGCTGAACGCCTGCACCTCAGTCAGCTCCAGCGCGCTGCCATCCCAGCGGAACGGCGCGGTAAACTGCGAGAACGCCAGGCCCGGCCCGCTGATCGCGTCGCCAATGCCGTAAACCGTGAGCGCCTGCAGCAGCTTGCCCAGCGCCGGCGCGTCGCGGACGTGGAACTCCCGCAAGTCCGCGGTCCCAGACAGCACGGAGACCGCACCGCTGTCGTTGTAGCGGCCGTCCACCGCGAGCTGCCCGCCATCGACGGTCTGCAGCACGCCCAGCGCCCGCAGCAGTCCTCCGCCATCCGTCGCGCGCACGCTGATGGTGCGGCCGGTGCCCTCCGGCTTGACCACGGCCTGCAGCCGCTCAGGCCCGCCCGACTGCGCCTGCAGCACCCGAAGGCGGCGGCCGTCATACTCCGCGTGCCCAGTGACGGCGACGAGGCTTTTTCCCTCAGCCAGCAGCATCTTTTCAAAGTTCACATCGGCCACCCAGGGTGTGGTGTCCTTTGGCGCAGCATCTTTAGGCCGGTTGCCCGTCGCCGGCTTGGCGGCCAGCCCGGCAGACAGGTCGAGCACCGTGCCGCTCAGCTTGGCGCGGATCGGCTGGTCCGGCGCGGCCGGAAGCCGGATTTCGCCGTGCGCCTGGGTCGGACCCAATACGATTGGATCCAGCATCAGCAAAGATGGCTTGTCGCCCACCATCTCGGCGCGCCCGCGCACCTGCATGCCGGGCCCCTGCGCCTGCAGATCGCTGATGCCTTGCAGCCGGTCGGACTTCAGCACCAGCCGCGCGCTGATTGACGCCGGCTGGCCTGCTGCCTTGGTCCAGCCCGCCAGCGCCATCGCTGCATCGCGCAGGTCGGCTTGGACCCGTACCTCGCCCTGGCCGTCGCGCTGGGTCTGATACGCCGCGTTGAAGCTGCCGGTGCCCGCGCCGATCAGCCCACCGGCGTCCAGCCCGGCACCCGCGAGTTGCTGCGCCGTCGTGACGCCGGTCGCGGTCGCCCGTTGCACGACCTGGGACGGCGGCCCCGGCCGGAAATCCATATCGACCCCAAGCGTCGCCGGGATGCCGCCGACCGTCGCGCGCCCGGACGCCTTCAGCGCATCCCCCGTCACGTCGATGGCGATGTCCCCCCGGTCCAGGTCCCGCCCGGCCACCAGGCCGCCCAGCCGCAGCGCGCTCAACTGCCCCTGGGCGTGGATCGCCACATCATTGAATTCGAGGTGCTCCTCCAAGGGCAGGTTGACGCTCAGCTTCCCCGCGAGCGACCCTGCCGGGTTGCGGACCGGGATGGGGTGCCGGTCCAGCAGATGCAGCCGCGGATGGCGCAGCAGGGTCAGCAGGTCGGGCACTGCAGCCGCCACGTCGGCGTTGACCGCGAGGAACTGGTCCTTCACCGACAGCCCGTTGATCCGCACCATGCCGTTCGAGAGCTGGCTGGCACCCTGGCGCGCGCTCGGCACCGCGATCTCGATCACATCCGGTCCCTGGATCGTCAGCAGCGCCTGGGCGTGCTCAATCGGCGGCACCGGGCGCAGCCAATGGATCGTGACGTCATCGCCCTGCAGCGTGCCGCCCGCCGCCACGACTGCGACCTTCGAGAAGTCCGTCGGTGCCTCCAGCCCCAGCGTGACCTGGCCGTCCCGCGCGGTCCCGGCGGTGATGTTCTGCGCGATCCACGGGCGCGCGTGCCCGCCCCACGCCGCGGGCCATAGCTTCGGCAGGTCGGCGAATGCCAGGTGATCGACCGTCAGCGCCACGTCGGCGCGCAGCCGGTCCGCCTGCCGGACCGCCTTGCCGGTAACGCCCAGCGTCGTATTCCAGCCGCCGGCCGGCGAGGCGACCGCCACCTGCAGGCGAGATAGCGCGACTCGGGCCGGCAAATCCCAGGCCGCCGTCTCGTCCCACTCGCCGGTCGCGTCGAGGGCCAAGCTCTCGAAAGCCAGCTCCGCCGCCGGCAGCAGGGCGCGTCCGCCACCCGCGGCTGCGTGCACCGCGAGGGCGCGGGGCCGAAGCGCGGCGTTCAGCGTCGCCGACGCGGACAGCTCCAGGGCCGCATCGACCTGCGCCGCGGGGGCCAGCGCCGGCAGGGCGGCGGCCAGCGCCGACAGCGACACCGGGGTCAGCGACGCGGCGACCTGAGTGCCGCCTTCCGCCAGCTCGGCGGTCAGCGTCAGCCGCGAGGACGCGCCGCCGATCGCCAAGCCGGCGGTGCCGCTGCCGACCACGCCGCCGCCGCGCCGGCGCTGCAGGTCCAACGTGCCGTCCGTGGCGTCGAGCGTCGCGCCGAGCCGGCGGTCCAGCAGCGTGATCGCGGCGTTGCGCAGCCGCACCGAGCGCAACTGCTCGATATTGCGCAGATACGGCGCGGCTCCGGCGCGGTCAGGGCTTGGCGGCCGAGCCAGGGTGGCCACGGTGTCAGCCACACTGGGCGATGCAGCATGGGCGGGCGATGCAGCATCGGCGCCTGACGCCTCGTCGGCCGAGAGCGGGCTGCCATGATCCAGGTCGATCCGCCCATCGGCGTCGCGCAGCAAACGCAGCCGCAGCCCGTCCAGCTGGATGTCGCGCGGCACGATCCGGCCGACCAGCAGTTCCGCCGGTGACAGCGCGAGGTCCGCCACCGCGACCGCCGCCGCGGCTTCGCCAACGCTAGAGAGCTGCACGTCGCGCAGTTGCAGGTCGAGCGCCCGGCCAGCGCCCTCGCCGAAGCCCTGCCACTTGATCGCGGCCCCGCCGACGCTCACCCGGACCATCGCGCCGGGCGTGTTGGCCATCGCCTCGATGCGATGGGCCAGCCAGCCGACGTCAAGCGGCCCTTGCCCCAGGCGCCAGGTGAGCGCCGCCAGCCCGGCACCCGCCAGCACCGTTCCTGCGAGCAGCACGACCAGCACGGCGCGGGTCAGCCAGCCCATTCCCTGGCCGCAGGTCCGCAGCGCCCGCATGGGCAGGCTGGATGCCGGCACGGCCGCACTCGGCTCCAGGATTTGACGAACCGGGCAGGACGCCGGCAGTTTCGCCGACCATGGCCACCTCCATTCCCTGGTTCGACCGCTCATGGCCGGCGCCGGCCGATCCCGCCGCCGCGCTCCGCCTGACCGAGCGCTTCGCCGGCTTGGGTGCCCCGGAGGCCGAGCTGGCTGCGCAGCCCGGTGGCGGCGCGATGCTCGCGGCACTCGGCGGCGGCAGCCCATACCTGTCCGACCTGCTGCTCCGCGAGCACGCGGCGGCACTGAACCTTGCCGAAGCGGGACCGGAGGCGGTGGTTGCCGGCGCCATGCTCGACCTTATGAAGGTTCGACCGGCCTCGCCTCGCGCGCAAGTCAACAGCGCGATGCGGCAGGCCAAGCGGCAGGTCGCCCTCGCGGCGGCGCTGGCTGATATCGGCGGCACGTGGGGTCAGGCGCGCGTCACCGCCGTGCTCTCGGACCTCGCCGAGGCGACGCTGCAGCTCGCGGTCGATCACCTGATTTGCGCCGCGCACAACGCGCGTGAGATCACCCTGCCCGACCCGGACCGCCCTGCGCATGGCTGCGGCCTGACCGTGCTCGGCATGGGGAAGCTCGGAGCGCGGGAGCTGAACTACTCGAGCGATATCGACCTCGTGCTGCTGTTTGACCCGGCGGCACAGCCGGGCCACGTTGATAACCTTCGCGCAGTGTTCACACGTGTGGCGCGTGCCCTGGTTGCAATGATGGAGGCGCGCGACGCCGGCGGCTATGTTTTCCGCACTGATTTGCGGCTACGACCAGACCCAGCCGCCACGCCGCCCGCCGTCGCCCTGCCCGCTGCCATCGCATATTATGAGAGCATGGGCCAGAACTGGGAACGCGCCGCCATGATCAAGGCACGGCCGGTCGCCGGCGACCTGGCCGTGGGCGCCGCGTTCCTGGCCGCCATCCGGCCGTTCATCTGGCGCCGCGGCCTGGACTTCGCCGCCATCGCCGACATCCACGCCATGAAGCGCCGCATCAATCAATATCGGGGGCTCGCGTTACCGTGCGGTCCCGACGGGCTGCCGGGCTACGACCTGAAGCTTGGCCAGGGAGGCATCCGAGAGATCGAGTTCGCCGTCCAAACGTTGCAGCTGGTCTGGGGCGGGCGCGACCCGGCGCTGCGCGACCCCACCACGCTCGGGGCGCTGCGCCGCCTGGTGCGCGCCGGGCACCTGCCGCGCCGGGCCGGCGCCGAGCTGACGGTCGCCTACCGCGTGCTGCGCCAGGCCGAGCACCGGCTGCAGATGGTCGCCGACCGCCAGACCCACGCGCTGCCAGCAAAATCGGAAGAGTTGGCGCGGTTCGCAGTGTTCATGGGCTGTGCGGACACCGCCGCCCTAGCACAGCATTTGCTGCGCCACATGGACCGGGTGCGCGCCCGCTATGCCGCGGTGTTCGAGGACGTGCCCGATCCGCCTGCCAATGGCGTGCCGCTCGACCTTGCCGGCATGGACGAGCCGCCGGCCACGGTCGAGGCGCTGCGGGCGCTCGGCTTCCGCAACATGGGCGGCATGATCGCGACCCTGCGCGGCTGGCAGGCCGGGAGGCTGCGGGCGCTGCGCTCGACGCGGTCGCGGGAGCTGATGGACACGGTCTTGCCGGCGGCGCTGGCGGCGCTCGGCGCACAGTCCGACCCGGACGCGGCGTTCGCGCGGTTCGACATCCTGCTGTCACGCCTGCCGGCCGGCGTTGGGCTGCTGTCGATGGTGCAGCGCAACCCGGCGCTGCTGGAGCGGATCGCCGCCGTGCTGGGCGCAGCGCCGTCGCTCGCGGACCATTTGGCCCAGGTGCCGGCGGCGCTGGAGGGGCTGCTGGCCTCCGCCGGCCCCGATCCGGACCCGGCCCGCACGCTCCAGGGCCGCTTGGCCGACGCCCGCACGGTCGAGGACACCGTCGCCATCATCCGCAGCCAGGTCCGCGCCGAGGATTTCCGGCTGTGTGTGGCGCAGATGGAGGGCTGGCTCGATGTGGACGCGGCAGGGCTGGCGCGCTCGGCGCTGGCGGATGCGGCCCTGGCGGCGCTGCTGCCGCCGGTGCTGGAGGCCCATGCGGCGCGCTACGGTTGGGTGCGTGGCGGCGCGATGGCGGTGGTGGCGCTGGGCAAGGCCGGCAGCCAAGAGATGATGGCGGGGTCGGACCTCGACCTCATGCTGATCTACAGCCACCCGCCCAGCGTCACCGAGAGCAGCGGCGGCGCGCGGCGCATGGCGTCGAGCCAGTGGTTCGCCCGCGCCGCGCACGCCTACATCGCGGCCCTGACATCGCCGGGCGCGGAGGGGCCGCTTTATGCCGTGGACATGCGGCTGCGCCCGTCCGGCAACAAGGGACCGGTCGCGGTGTCGCTGCCGGCGTTCCGGCAATACCATGCGCAGGACGCCTGGACGTGGGAGCGCATGGCGCTGACCCGCGCGCGGGTCGTGGCCGGGTCGCCGGCGATCTGCGCACGTACGGAGGCGGCTATTGCCACGGCGATGGCCAATATCGAGAACCCGGGCCAGGTCCGCGCCGACGCCGCCGCGATGCGCGGACGCCTGGCGCGCGAGCTGCCGCCTGCCGATCCGTGGGACGTGAAGATGCGGCCGGGCGGCGGCATCGAGGTCGAGTTCATCGCGCAGACCCTGCAGTTGATCCACGGCGTGCGGCCCGGCCATCAGACGACGCGGGTTGCGCTGAAATATTTGGCGGATGAGGGCCGGCTGGCACCCGTGACCGCCGCGATGCTGATCCAGGCGGACCGGCTGTGGCGCACGGTGCAGAGCATGAAGCGCATCACCGTCGGCCGCGGCGCCACCGAGCTGCCGGCCGCGGCGCTGGAACCGTTGCTGCGCGCGGCCGGGCGGCTGCTTGGCATCGAGGAGGTTGCGCTGCCGCAGCTTCGTGCCACGCTGGACGCTACGGCGCAGGACGTGCGAACAGCGTTCACCAGCTTGATTGGAGTCCCGGAATGAGCATTGTACCCAGATGAGCATCACCATAGGCGCCGTCGCCCCGGAGTTCACGATGCCGGCCAGCGGCGGCCGGACCGTCAGCCTCGCGGGCCAGGCAGGCCGGCCCTTCGTGCTGTATTTCTACCCGAAGGCCGACACGCCGGGCTGCACCAAGGAGGCGCAGGCGTTCCAGGAGGCGTTGCCCGAGCTCGGCGGCATCGGCGTCGAGGTAATCGGCGTGTCGAAGGACCCGATGCCGCCGATCGAGCGCTTCGCCGCAAAGTATGGCCTGACGTTCCCGCTGGCGTCGGACCCCGGCGGTGTCGTGGAGGCCTATGGCGCGTGGGCCGAAAAGTCGATGTATGGCAAGACCTATATGGGCATCGACCGCAGCACAGTCTTGATAGACGCGAAAGGTCGAATTGCCCGGATTTGGCGCAAGGTGAAGGTGCCGGGCCACGCCGCCGAGGTGATGGCGGCGGCGAAGGCGCTCACGCCCTAAGCAGCGCGATCGCCTGGTAGGCGATCAGGGCGGCGAGCGGCAGCGCCAAAGCGGAGGTGCGTCGGGACACGGTCCACAAACACATCGCGAGCAGCAATGCGCCGGTTACGGCGATGGCGTCGCCGACCAGGCTGACGTCGCGGCTCTCAGTGGCCTCCGCCAGCACGGGCGTCAGCAGCGTCACCAGCCACAGCGCGTCCACCAAGCGCCGCTGCCAGACATCGCGCAGGCGGTGCCGAGCCAGGCTCAGCAGCGCATAGAGCGGGATGGCGGCGACGGTCAGGACCAGGGCCGAACTGCCCTCCGGCACCACATCGTCCAATGGCCAGCCCATGACCAAGCTGGCGCAGCCGCCGGCCAGGGCGCCAAGCGAATACACCAGCATGACATAGCCCGGCCCGGCGCCGAACCGGGTCTGCGCCAGGTTGCGCAGCTCGATCAGCCCAGCGACCAGCAGCCCGAGCAGCAGCACCAGCCCGGCCGGATGAAGGCCGAAATCGACGTCGAACTCGCCGCGCAGCACGCGGAGCGGGTCAATATGGGTGCCAAAGCGGTACCAGGCCCACTCAAAGAGCAACGCCATCGCACCCGCGATGAACGCCATGCCAAGGAGCGGCAACGGGCCGCGGTCCCGCCCCGCTGGCAGCACGCGCCAGGTCATCGCCCAGGCGAACACGCCGGCCGCCAGGGTCGCCTGCGACACGTCAGCCTTTGACTGCAGGAAAAAGTGGATCAGCGCCAGTATGGCGAACCCGTAAGCGAGCTTGTGCAGCCGCTTCCAATTGCGGCCCAGCCGCTTCACCCAGCCATCGGTCGAGGTCACGCCCAGCACCGTCAGCCCGATGAGCGCAACGCAGCCGATGGTGAGATAGGCGCGCACCAGGATTTCGGTGGCAATCACCGATAGCCGCCAGTTCTGATCAACCATATAAAGCGTCAGGTGCACGCCCGCGTAGCAGGCAGCGGCGACGCCGACCATGCGACGGATCACCACGATGTTCGGCATGCCCAGCAGCGCCTTGGCTGGCGAGATGACCAGCGACGCCATAAAAATCCACGCCGCCCAGTAGCCGGTAGCATGGATCGCAGCATTAACCGGACGCGCGCCCAGCAGGTCCAGCGCCCAGCGCAGCGCCAGCCAGACGGCCGGCAGCATCAGCAGCGTAAACGCCATGGCGCGCAATGGGTGTAGACGCCCACGACGATCTGTCCAGGGCGCCAGCTCGGCGATCGGTTTCAGGCGCGGCCAGGTCTGGCTCATCGATCACCCATTATCGGCTCCCTTTGGGCGCCTCATGACTATAGGACTGCGGCACCACGAAGGCAGACGCATCCAGTGTGCCATATGCGACGCGGGTGGCCTGAACCAACACCTGCTCGCCGTGCCGCGCCTCGAGCAGGACGCCGTCATCGGTGAAACACGCGAGCGTCGCCTGCCCTTGGGTGTCCGTCGTCTCCCATTCGCTACAGGACAGGCCCGCGACCTTGCTGTCGCCGCGCCGGGTGAAGGCGGTGCTGCTGGGGACCGCCTGGCCGGGCATCGCACCCGGCGGCGCTGGCAGGTCCAGCACGCCGTGGTCCCGGTCGCTGACCATCGCCAAAGTGCGCGCCGCGTAGTCCACGATCACATAAACGCCGGGCGTCGGGGTATCGAGCCGCATCTTCTGCCCGCCCGCCGACCAGCGGGATCGCTGTATTACCGCCTTGTCGCCCTCCCCCGCGCGATATGTCACGTCCACGTCGCGGGTCGGCGTGGTCACGGGCCGATCCGGGTCCGCCACGGCCGGCATGGCCATCGACACCGCGACCAGCGGCAGCATGACGCTCAATAGGACACGCCGGATCATTTGACCCGGCCGAACTTCGGAAGGCTGAGCTGCAGGTATTCCGCCGGCACCTGGAACAGCGCATCGGGCTGCGGGCCATAGCTCACGCTGGACGCAGTGAAGGTGCCGTGCTGCCCGTCCACCTGGCCATCAGCCCGCAACACCACGCCGTCTGCGGTGAAACATACCGTGCCGGCGCCGCGGGGAGCCTGCACGGCCCAGGTGGTGCACGACAGGCCCGCCACGGTGTCGGTGCCGCGCAGGGTCAGGCGAGCCCCGTCCAGGGTGAGCGGCTGCAGGTCGCCGTCCCGCACCGGCAGCGTCAGCGCGCTGCGCAGCAGGGAGTCCATGACCTGCGCCGAGTGCGCCCGCAGATTGACGATGACCGCCTGGGTGCGGCCCTCCGGCTCGGCCCGCAGCCGCTGGCCGGCCGCGTCCCAGGATAGCCGCAGCGCGCCGGGTATGCCTCCAGGCACGACCGACGCGGCTGCCCCCTCCACGCGATAGGTCACGGTGACATCGCGGCTGGGCTGGACGAGCGGCCGGTCCTGCGCCATTGCCACTGGCGCCGACGCGGCGAGCAGCAACCCAAGCGCCACGGCCGGATCCGACTTCATGGCGGCGAAGCTTGGGGCGGCGAAGCTTGGGGCGGCCCAACCGGAACCGGGCCGTCCGGGGTCGCCGCCATCTGGCTGAAGTCTGGCGGCGGCACGAATTCATCGGGCATCGCCGGCGCATAACTGACGCTGACCGCCTCGATCAGGTTGCGCCGCCCGGTCTCGTCCACTCCCAATGAGCGCAGCATGATGCCGTCATCGGTGATGCACATCGTGCCACGGGCGTTGTCGACCGCCACGTCCCACGTCGTGCAGCGTACGTTCGCCACCGTGGCCGGCGCGCGCCGGGTGAAGCGCATCCGCTCGTTCAGTTGGAAATGCGTTTGCGGCCCGTCCTGATACGGCAAATTCAGCACCGTCTGCTCGTCCGGCACGACCATCGCCATGTTGTGGGCCAAGGCATCGACCAGCATATAGGTCCGGTCCGGCATATCGAGCCGCATGGGTGAGCCCCCAGCCGCGGTGGTGACACGCACCTCGATCGGGGCGGAATCGGCGTTGGTTACCCGATACAGCACCGACGCCTCACGCGACGGCACCAGAGCCGGACGGTCGGGGGCTGCGGCCATTAGGACGATCCCGGCCGCCATGCCGGCCAGCAGCCGCTTGATCATGCGCTGGCCTCGACCGGGACAACGGGCGAAGACTGAGCATAAAGCAACCTGATCTCAGCCTCCAGCGACGCCGCATCGGGTTCGGGCAGCCACTGCGCCGCGACCTGAATTGCGTCGGCCAGCAATACCTTATATTGCTCGCGCGGTATCTCGTCGGCGCCGAACTGCGCCAGATGCTTGGTGACGAACTGCGTGTCAAGCAGGGTATAGCCGCCGAGTCGCATGCGGGCGACCAGGTGCACCAATGCCACTTTGGACGCATCCCGCGCCATGCTGAACATGCTCTCCCCAAAGAACACGCCGCCCAGCGAGACGCCGTACAATCCGCCGACCAGCGCGCCATTCAGTCGGCACTCCACCGAGTGCGCGCAGCCGCGCCGGTGCAGGTCGCCGAACAGCCGCTCGATATCGGCATTGATCCAGGTGTCTTCCCGCCCCGGCGCTGCGGTGGCGCAGCCGGCGACCACGGCGGCGAAGGACTGGTTGCTCGTGACCTCGTAGGGGCCAGACAGGACCGTGCGCAGCAGGCGTTTCGGCAGATGGAAGCCGTCCAGCGGCAGTACGCCGCGCAGCTCTGGATCAAGCCAATAAAGCCTCGCCCCGCGCCGGGTTTCCGCCATGGGAAAGAGGCCGGCCCGGTAGGCCCGCATCAACAGCTCGGGTGTCACTTCGATCGTTCTGCGCGACATGGTCTGATCGTGGCCCGCCTACAGAGAGTCTGCCAACACTTTATCACGTCCGATCGCTCCGCGGGTTCCGATCCGCCGGCGTCTCATTCACTGGATACGAAGTGCTCCAGCCAGTGGATCGTGTAGTCCCCCGCCACGAACTCCGGCGCGTCCATGATGCGGCGGTGCAGCGGCAGCGTCGTTTTGATGCCTTGGATGGCGAACTCGCCCAACGCGCGGCGCATGCGAGCGATCGCCTCCGGCCGGGTCGGCGCGTGCACGATCAGCTTCGCGACCATGCTGTCATAGTAAGGCGGCACGACGTATCCCGCATACAGCGCGCTATCGACCCGTACGCCCAGGCCGCCCGGCGCATGGAACACATCGACGCGCCCCGGCGTCGGCATGAAGGTCTCCGGATCCTCCGCCGTCACCCGGCACTCGATCGCGTGGCCGCGGAACTCGACATCCGACTGCTGATAACCGAGCGGCTGCCCGGCGGCGACGCGGAGCTGCTCGCGCACCAGATCGACGCCGCAGACCATCTCGGTGACGGGGTGCTCGACCTGGAGGCGGGTGTTCATCTCAATGAAAGCGAACTGCCCGTCCTGATACAGGAACTCTAGCGTGCCGGCATTTCGGTAGCCCAATTTCCGCAGCCCGGCGGTCACCACGGCGCCGAGGCTATCGCGTTCGACGGCGGTCAAAGCCGGCGAGCCTGCCTCCTCCAGCAGCTTCTGATGCCGGCGCTGCAGGCTGCAGTCGCGCTCGCCGAAGTGCACGACATTGCCGTGGGCGTCCGCCATGACCTGCAGCTCGATATGCCGCGGGCGGTCGAGGTACTTCTCGATGTAGACCGCGTCGTCGCCAAACGCGGTGCGCGCTTCGGTGCGCGCGACCGTCCAGGCCTCCTCCAGCTCGTCCGCCGCGTGCGCCACCTTCATGCCGCGCCCGCCGCCGCCGGCCGCCGCCTTGACCAGCAATGGATAGCCGATCCGCTCCCCCACGGCGCGCGCCTGGTCGAGGTCGAGAACCGCGCCGTCCGACCCCGGGACCAGCGGCACGCCCAACGATGCCATCGCCGCCTTGGCCGCGATCTTGTCGCCCATCATGCGGATATGCGCGGGCGACGGGCCGATGAAGGTCATGCCGTGCGCCTCCACCATCTCGGCGAACTTGGCATTCTCCGACAGGAAGCCATAGCCCGGATGGATCGCGTCCGCCCCGGTCACCGCAGCGGCGGATAGGATCGCCGGCATGTTCAAATAGCTCTCGCGCGCCGGCGGCGGCCCGATGCACACGCTCTCATCCGCCAAGCGCACGTGCATGGCATCGGTGTCGGCGGTGGAGTGCACGGCGACGGTCGGGATGCCCAGCTCGCGGCAGGCGCGCTGGACGCGCAGCGCGATCTCGCCGCGGTTGGCGATCAGGACCTTGTGGAACACTACTCGATGACCAGCAGCGGCTGGGCGTATTCCACCGGCTCGCCGCTGGCGATCAGGATGCGGGTTACGGTGCCGGCGTGCGGCGCCTTGATCTGGTTGAAGGTCTTCATTGCCTCAATCAGCAGCACCGTTTGCCCCGCGGTGACGGCTCGGCCGACGGCGATGAACGGCGTGGCGCCGGGCTCTGGCGCCAAGTAGGCGATGCCGACCATCGGGCTTATGACGGCGCCCGCGGGGGCAGCCTCCTCGGCGACGACGGGCACGACGGCGGCTTGTGCCACGGCTGGCGCAGACGGCGCGGCATGAGCGACGGGCGTGGCGCCACGGACCAGATGCAGGCGGATGTCGCCGGCTGTGATGTCGATCTCGGTCAGCGCCGTATCCCGCATGATGGCGCTGAGCGCCCGGATGGTCTCGACGTCAAACCCGATATTGGCCCCGCTCAAAGCGCATCCTCCAGCAGCCCGGCCATGGCCTGGAGCGCCAGCGCATAGCCGCGCACGCCCAGCCCAGCGATCACGCCGACCGCCGCCTTTGACACATACGAGTGCTGGCGGAATTCCTCTCGGCGATGGATGTTGGTGATGTGGACTTCAATCACCGGCAGATCCACGGCCAGTAGGGCGTCCATCAGGGCGATCGACGTGGTGGTGTAGCCGGCTGGGTTGATGACGATACCCTGGGCGCGCGTCCGGCTCTCCTGCACCCAGGAAATCAGCTCGCCCTCAAGGTTGCTCTGGCGGAAGTCGATCGCGAGGTCTAGGCCGTCCGCCACCTCGGCGCAGAGCTGCTCCACGTCGTCGAGCGTAGCCGCGCCGTACAGCTCCGGCTGACGCAGGCCCAGCATGTTCATGTTGGGGCCGTTCAGCACGACGATCAGCGGATGGGATGCGGCGGGTACGCTCGACATGAAGGCGCGCCTATCACGCCCGGCCCGGCCCGTCCATCGCGCAAAGGCCGGGGCGACGGGTCAGTGCGGCGGTCCAGGGCCTCGGCCGTCGGCCTGGATGCCCGTTACCTGCGCTGCAGGCCTTGGGCAATGCGTACGCGGCGCGATGCATTCGTTGCGGTGATGCGGCTGCAATGTTTGTAGAACAACAATTCATATCAATCATCTTCTCGCCATCGCTCTGCTACCTAAGATAGCCATATTGGATGGTAAATGATCCAGTTCAAATCAAAAAGATCGGCCCTACAACATCTAGTATAGGTGCTGCCTCGAACGCCACGGCGGCCGTGACAAGTCCCGCTGCAGTAATGTCCTTCGCCGATATGAGTGGAAATTATTGGTCTATCAAAGACGGCCAGATTGTAGTGAACGGCAAGACCGATTTGGCAACAAGCCGCGTCACACAACTGGCCTATGTCGCCGGCATTATCTGGCAGGAGAACGCAGACAACCTGTGGTGGTCAGCAACCAGTCCGACATCCGGCTGGTCGCCGCCGGGCGGC
The DNA here is from genome assembly GCA_963850595.1 of uncultured Alphaproteobacteria bacterium. GTDB lineage: Bacteria > Pseudomonadota > Alphaproteobacteria > Acetobacterales > Acetobacteraceae > CAHJXG01. Next base: position 2,764,666 of record CAWKLS010000002.1, read on the forward strand.
ACGTCTGCGAGCCCGATCGCCAACCTCGCCGCACCGACGCTGCGCGACGTCGCCGGAAACATTTGGTCCATCATCAACGCCAAGGCTGCCGTCAACGGCAAGATCGACCAATCGACGGGACGGGTCACCAGCCTTGCCATCGTGAACGGCCTAATCTGGCAGCAAAACGCCGATAATCGCTGGTGGTCAACGACGGGCCCTAACTCCGCATGGCTGCCGCCAGGCGGCACCGCCACCGCTCCATTTTCAAGTCCGACGCTGACGTTCCCGATCAACGCCGTGGACCCGCTGAATGCCGCCGTGGCCTTATCAGGCATCAAGGCGACCGACACGAACCAGGGTGGCGTCATAACGCTGACGGTCGCGGTCGATCAGGGCAAGCTGTCGCTCAAAAGCCCGGCAGGTTCGTCGCTGACCGCGACATCCAACGGCATCAGCGTCAGCGGCAGCCTCGCCCAGGTCAACGCAGCGCTGGCGTCCATGGTCTTCACCGGCAGTGCGGTCGGGACCGCCCATCTCACGGTCAAGGTCCAAGACTCCGACGGCCTGGCCGCATCCAGCGTGCTGCCGATCCAGGTATCCGCGGCAGCAGCCAAGGGTCCGCAGATCACTGTGCCAGCGGGCATCATCGACACGGTGAATGTCGCAGCGGCGATCAAGGGCGTGCTGCTCGCCGAGGCGAACGCCTCCGGCAGCTTCAACCTGACCGTCAGCGTCGATCAAGGCAAGCTGACCATGAGCAACAACGCCGGCGGCAGCTTGACCGGCTCAGTGGGCAAGCCCGTCAGCCTGAGCGGCACCCTGGCGCAGGTCGCCGCCGACCTCGCGACGATCAGCTTCACCGGGATGTCCGTGGGAGCTGCCCATGTAACCATTGGCGTGCAGGATAGCGCTGGTCTTTCGTCCTCAAAGGTTGTGGCGATCGACGTGCAGCCAGCGGCTGCGATCAATCCGGACACGCTGGTGCTCAATCTCTCGGAGGACGCCTACGCCGGCGATGCGCAGTTCAGCGTCGTGGTCGATGGCGCCCAGCTCGGCACGGTGCAGAGCGTGACCGCCCTGCATAGCCAAAACCAGACGACAGCCTTCACCTTCAAGGGCAACTTCGGCCCGGGCAACCACACGGTCGGCGTCAGTTTTCTGAATGATGCCTGGGGTGGCCCAGGGCTTGACCGGAACCTGTTCATCGACAGTGCCACGTTCAACGGCAGGCAGGTGGCGAGCGCAGTATCGCTCTACGTCAATGGAACGGCCAATTTTGCAACGACGGTTGCCGTCGCACCACCCCCGGCGCCAGCCCCGACGCCGACGCCAGCACCCGTGCCGACACCGACGCCCCCGCCGCCTGGTGGCGAGGTTTTCGCCCCTGCCGGGCGCGGCGCCTCGCTGCTGCCCGCCGGGTTCCTGAGCACGAACGGGAGCCAGATCGTTGACGCCAGCGGCAACAACGTGCGGGTGGCCTCGATCGGCTGGTATGGCACGGATGGCCCGGCCGGCTCGGCGCTGCAGGGGCTTTGGACGGTCAGCTACGCCACCATCCTGCAGTCGATCAAGGACGGCGGCTTCAACACCGTTCGCATCCCCTGGTCGAACGCCGACCTGCATACGCCGTTCGCCGGCACCAACGCACTGGGTGGGGTCGATTGGTCGCAGAACGGGGACTTGCAGGGCCTGACCACGCTGCAGGTGTTCCAGAAGATCGTCGGCGCCGCTGGGCAGATCGGCCTCAAGGTCATCTTCGACCATCACACCGACGACGGCTCGGGCGGGCAGCAGCCGAACGGCCTGTGGATCGACAAGGGGCCCGGCACGGACGGCACCGACGGCGCGGGCGTCACCGGCACGGTCGATGCCGCCCGGTTCCAGGCCGACTGGGTGGAGTTCGCCAAGACCTTCGCGGGCAATTCGACGGTGGCGGGCTTCGATCTGGACAACGAGCCGCACGGCGCATCATGGGGCGGCGGGGGCGCCACCGACATCCACAAGATGTTCACCGACGTCGGCAACGCCATCCAGGCGGTGGACCCCGGCGCGCTGATCATCGGCGAGCCGTCTCAGGACTATTTCGAAGCGAGCCCCGAGGGCGACGTGACGATGGCGAGCATCACCGGCAACCCGGTCGTGCTGGGGGTCGCCCACAAGATGGTCTATTCGGTGCACGAGTACCCCGGCAGCATCACCGGGCTGGCCGTCGACTCTGGCCCCGGTTTGGTGCAGCAGATGAACCATGCCTGGGGCGACGTGGTGAAAAACAACGTGGCCCCGGTCTGGATTGGCGAGATGGGCGCGAACCTGAAGACCGCCTCCGACCAAGCCTGGGCTGCGACACTGCTCGACTACATGAACGGCAAGGACGGAGCGCAGGGCGGTCCGACGTTCGCGGCGAAGCAGCAGGGCATCAGCGGCTCGTGGTGGAACATCGGCTCGGAGGGCGGCCAAGGCATCCCGGACGGCAATCAGACGGCTTGGGGCCTAGGCAATTACAAGGCGGACCAGCAGGCCGCCACCGACCAGATGCTGTTCAAGCCGTCTTGATCGATCAACGGAGTGGGCCGGCTCGGAGCCTAGCCGATGTTAATGTTGTGATGACGAAACCGCTATAAACCGGGTTTACCGGTAGAAACCTGCAACCTGGCACTCTATACGGGCGCTGTCTTCGGACACCCTTCGAATACCGACAGCCAGGAAAAAACAGCATGTCCGTCCTGACCCTGCCGCCCGAGACAGGGCCGGGATCGATCCTTCAGGCAGGCGAGAACTCCAGCGTGCCGCTGATCCTCGACCTCGACGGCACCATTGTCCGCACGGACACGCTGATTGAGGCCCTGCTACGCCTGGTTGCCGCGCATCCGTTGCTGTTCCTCAGCCTCTTGCCGGCGCTGCTGCGCAGCCGGGCCGCATTCAAGCGGCGCGTCGCCGAGGCCGCCCGCCTCGATCCCGCCACTTTGGTCTATAACGAGGACGTCGTGGCCTTGGCCCAGAGGGCGCGTGCGGTGGGACGCCCGGTGTTCCTTGCCACCGCATCCGACCGCGCCGTCGCCGACGCCGTCGCGCGTCATCTGGGGTTGTTCGACGGCGTATTCGCCTCGGACGTCAACGTGAACCTGAAGGGCGAGGCCAAGGCGGCGCAGCTGGTCGGGACCTTCGGCGAGGCTGGGTTCGACTACGCCGGTGACGCCGAGGTGGACCGCCCGGTTTGGCGCAAGGCGCGTCGCGCCATCATGGTGCTGCCTTCAGCCAGGCTGGCGCGCCAGGTCGAGGCGGAGTGCCCGGACGCCGTCGCCATCGGCCGCCGGCCCGGCCTGTTCGCCCAGCTCCGCGTGGTCGCCCGCGCGATGCGGCTGCATCAATGGGCCAAGAACGTCCTGATCTTCGTGCCCGTCCTGGCTGCCCACCAGGCCACGCCGCCTACGGAATTGCGCGCGCTGATCGCCTTCGCCGCATTCAGCCTGTGTGCGTCCAGCGTCTATCTGCTGAACGACCTTGTTGACCTGCCGCATGACCGGCTGCATCCGTCGAAGCGCAGGCGACCCTTCGCCAGCGGCGCGCTGCCATTGTCGCTGGCGCCGATGCTGATCGCGCTGACGCTCGGGGGCGGGCTGCTGCTCGCCGCTTTCCTGCCGGTCGGTTTCATGCTGATGCTGTTGGTCTATTACGCCTGCACGGTCTCCTACTCGTTCGTGCTCAAGCGGCAGATGGTCGCAGACGTGCTGATGCTCGCTGCACTCTATACGATCCGGGTCTTCGCCGGGGCGGCTGCGACCTCAATCTCGGTGTCGCCATGGCTGCTCGCCTTCTCCATGTTCCTGTTCTTCTCGCTCGCGGTGGTCAAGCGCCAGAGCGAGCTGACGCACAACCTGCGTGCCGGGCGGGGCGAGATCTCCGGACGCGGTTACCTACTAGACGATTTGAGCATGCTGCACAGCATGGCAGCCTCCAGCGGCTACATGGCCGTGCTGGTCATGGCGCTGTATATCAACAGCTCCGACGTGCTGGCGCTCTATCACAACCCCAAGGCGCTATGGCTGCTGTGCCCGGTGCTGCTGTTCTGGATCAGCCGGGTGCTGATGCTGTCGCATCGCGGCCAGATGAATGAGGACCCTGTCGTCTTTGCCCTGACCGACCGCACCAGCCTGCTCACGGGGGCGATCGGTTTCTGCATCTTCGTCGCCGCCTCGCTCTAGGCCCCGGCGATGGACGCTATGGACCATGTCTCGGTAGGTGTGCCGGCGCCCAGCCTCGCGCGCAGCCGTAACCTTCGCTTCCTGATTTTGCTGCTTTCTGCGGTCGCTGTAGGCCTCGCAGCGGCGACCATCAAAGTCATTCCATTCGGGCGCGCGTTCTGGGATTTCCTGTTCATCCTGGATGGCGCCTACCGCATCGGGCTCGGTCAGGTGCCGCATCTGGATTTCATGATGCCGATCGGCTCGCTGACGCTATATGCAGTCTATATCGCTGAGCGGCTGTTTCCCGCCGGGCAGCCTTTCGTCGGGCTGCATGCGCTGATGTGGCTGCTGATGCTGCCGCCGCTCGCCGTGCTGGCGCCGCGCTTCGAGACCGGAGCGCGTTTTTACGCCGCCATGGCGCTGCTGGCGCTCATGGTGCTGGTGCCGTTCACGGTCGATAAGACGAACCTTTCCGAAATCAGCTATTTCGCCTCCTATAATCGTTTCGTCGTAGGCATATTGTTTCTGCTCGGGCTTTGGTATGTGCTGCCGAAATCCCGGTGGGATGCGCCTCTGCTCGCCTACCTGATCGGGCTGCTGCTGTTTCTTAAAGTCACCGCGGCCGGTGTCGCGATCGGGATCCTGATCGCCGCCTGCATCTTGCGCAGGGCCAAAGGGCGTCAGGCTGCCCTTGCGCTGGCTGTGCTGGCGGTCGTCTGCACGCTGATCGAGGCCGCCACCGGCATTCTCTCGGCATATTGGCGGGACGTGCTGACCATGGTCCGGATCAACCAGGGCCAGGGCCTTTATGCGCTCGGCTTTGCCGCGTTCCGCAATTGGGCACCCCTCATGGTCGGGACCGGCATCGTCATTCTGACGCTGCAGACCCTGCGGCAGGGACGCATGGCGCGGGCGCTTACGTCCGGCTCACTCTGGGGCTGGCTGCAGGCGCAGGCGTTCACTGTGGATATGGTCCTGCTGCTTGGCGCTGCCCTGGCGGCTGAAAGCCAGAATACCGGCGGCATCGGCGTCATCGCCGCGTCCGCCGTGCTGTTTCACCCTGACATCAAACGACAGAGCCCGCGGCGCCTGATCGGAACGACCATGCTCGGGGCGGCGCTGCTGCTGCCAGTTCTGGACATAGCGGTGTCCCGTACGCTGACCATCATCCAACGTGAGCGCGTCGGATCGTCGGACCATGGTTTCAGCGCCCTAGCGCCGGGCATCCGCGTCCCTGCCCCCACGCTCGCTGGGGCGGAGCTGATCCGGCGGCTGTCGCATGAATGGCTCAGACAGATCTCCGAGGTGCAAAGCAAGCGGTTCAGCATCGACAATGATCCGGCGAGCAGCGCGCCGGCGGCGACGGTTGCGTGGTCGGAAGATGTCGTCGATGCGGCGAGGATATTCCGGGCCCAGGGTCTCGAGGCGACGGCCAGGCGCTATACGACGCTGGCATTCACTGACCAATTCTCGCGGCTGCTCGGCCTCACGCCGGCGCGGGGCGTCATGCTGGCCGTCCAGGTCTCCCGCACCATTCCGATTTTCGACCAACGCAGCGCGTCCCTCTACCTCGCGCAGGCCGACGGCGCTTTTCTTTCAACCTGCGTGCTGTCGGCAGGGGGCGAGCCGACGATCCGGACGATCTTCCAGCCCGTCCTCGACGCCGAGTTCGAACGGCACCCGCTCAATGCCTGCTGGGAGTTCTATCACCGTAAAGCAGCATCGCCTTTCGTGCCCCCTGGCACTGCGCCAGCACCGGTCACCACGGGCGCACCGAAGTGACCGGCGGCACGCTTGCACTGATCCTCATCAGCGTCACGCTGTCCGCCTGTGCTCAGGTGCTATTCAAGCTTGGCGTATCACCTGGCCCTGGCCCCGTGGCGCCGGGCAATCCGTCGTTGGTCGGCGCAGGTACCTCGGCACCCTGCTCCGGCCCGGCGTGCTGGGCGGCCTCGCACTGTATGGGATCGGCACCTTGATATGGCTCCGCGCGCTGGCGCAGGTGCCGTTGTCGCAGGCCTACCCCTTTGTCGGCCTCGGCTTCGTGCTGACCGCTGCGCTCGGCTCCATGCTGTTCAACGAGGCGCTCGGGCCGTCCCGCCTCGTCGGCACCGCCCTGGTGATCGCCGGCGTGTTCCTTGTCGGGCGAAGCTGAGCGGACGCGAGGTTGCAAGACTGCCTAAACCGACACTAGACCGCAGGAGCTCTGACGGTGTCAGAGCTCCTGCGGTCTAGCTTTTGTTTGGCGACCGATTTCGCCGCCCTGGCTGGCAACGCAAGCGTTTCCAGTCAGGACGACATTGGTCTAGCGCGCTAGATCAGGCCGGAAAGGCCCCAACCGCGGTCAACGCCCCAACGAACGTGTCGGCATCGGCAATTCGCAGTCCCGCGAGGTTGATGCGCCCGCTGCCGGCCATGTAGATGCCGTGATCCCGACGCAGCGCCGCGACGGCGGCGGGCGTGATCGGCAGCTGCGAGAACATTCCGCGCTGACGGGACAGGAATCCAAGCCGCGGGTCGGCCGCCGCCAAGGCCTGACGCACCGCATTGATGCGTCGGCACATGCCCTCAAGCTCAGTCCGCCACACGCGCATCAGGTCCTTTGACTCGAGAATTACGCGCACTGCAGCCGCCCCGTGGTCCGGCGGCATCGACCAGTTCACCCGGGCGAGGGCCAGCAGGTTGCCATACACAACGGAGGCCGTGGCCTCATCGCGGGACAGCGCGAACAACGCCCCCGTCCGCTCGCGATAGAGGCCGAAATTCTTGTCGCAAGAGTAGGCGACCAGCGCCTCTTCGACGTGGGCAAGCACGCATCTTGTGCCGTATGCGTCGACTTCGAGCCCTTCGCCCAAGCCCTGATACGCGAGGTCGATAAACGGCATGAGGCCGCGCTCGGCAATGAGCACCGCGACAGCGTCCCACTGCGCCGGGTCAAGCCCGGCACCGGTCGGGTTATGGCAGCAGCCATGCAGCAGCACGACATCGCCAGGCTCTGCGTTGGATAGCGCTGCGAGCATGTCGTCGAAGCATAGCGACTGCGTTTCCGGGTCGAAGTAGCGGTACTCGGCAACCGTAAGGCCGGCGGCCTCAAGGACCGGGCGGTGATTGGGCCAAGTCGGCATCCCCAGCCAAACCTTAGCGCCCGGCCTGGCAGCGGCGATCAGCTCGCCACCCAGCCGCAACGCGCCGCCGCCGCCGGGCGTCTGCACGCCGACCAACCGGCCAGAGTAAGTATCGGTCGCGCCAAAAGCGATCGACGTCAGCAGCTCGACAAAGCGCTGATCGCCCTCGGGTCCGAGATAGGCTTTGGTCCGCTGCTCCTCGAACAGCACCCGCTCCGCCGACTTGATCGCCTCCATGACGGGAGTGATGCCGGCCGCATTCCGGTAGGTGCCGACGCCGAGATCGATCTTGCTGTTGCGCGTGTCCTCGCGAAACAGGCCGATCAGAGCAAGCAAGCCGTCCGGCGGCTGCGGCTGTAGCGTCTGGAACATGGTCACGGGCGGTTCCTGTTAGAGCAACATCCGACCAATCTGCTCTCCTGATCGGAGGTTACTCGATGAAACAAATAGCCAGGAAAACTCTTCCGATCTCCTCCGATCGGAAGAGATCTCTAGGTTTGATCGACGGGGGGCTGCCGGGCCCGCGACCACTTCGACCCGAAGCACGGCCGCCACCATCCCGCAGACTGACCACAGGTCGCTGCTGCGGTAAACGGGTTTTCTGAAATTGGAGGTTTCGACAGCAGCGGCCCACTTTGCAGCATCGATTGGGGCCGATCAGTCGCATGGGGCAAGACAGCACCCGGCCAGCGCTCTTCGAGCGGCCGCCATCCTAGCTGAAGGGTATCGATATCGCGGGCCAGCGACCAGGACGAACCGGTTGCGGTATCGAGCAACACGGCGCCCTCCTTGCCGATGACGACGATTTGGTAACGCCCAACGATGCTATCAGCAGCCTCGCTCACGGCCACCCACCGCCGTCACGTCCAAGCCGATAGCGAAAATCTCTGGGCCAAACGCGGTTCAAAACACGGCGCCGGCGACCGGCAGCCGCAAGCCATGCCGCCCGCCATCCGGACAAGCGCGGGGCGACGTCCTGCGCAGCGCGGGACTGGCACCCTGGGCGACCGCCTCCAGACCCGCCCGGTCAAGCACTGTGAAGCGGCCGCGGCCGGTCCGGATCAAGCCGGCCTGCTGCAATGCCGCCGCCGCTACGGTGACCCCAGGCCGGTGCATCCCAAGCATCGCCGACAACGCCTCATGCGTGACCTGGACCTCATTGCCCTCGACCCGCTCATGCGTCATCACCAGCCAGCGTGCGCAGCGCTCGGTAAGGCTCCGCCGCGCATTGCAGACGGCGGTCTGCATCACCTGGGTGATTAGCGACTGCACGAAGCGTCCACAAGTTGCGTGCAGCGCTGGACTGCTTTCGAGGGCGCGCCGCAGGTCGCCGGTCGAAAGACGGAGGGCGACACCGGGAATGTGCACCACGACATTTGCGCAGGCGGCGTGCCGCATATCCACCATCGAAAGATCGCCGATCATCCCTTCCCTGCCGACCATGGCGACCTGGATGCCGCTCTCCCCATCGGCCGAATCAGAAATGACCGATACCACGCCATGTTCGATGAAATACGCGTGATCGACGGGTTGACCATGCTCGGCGAGAACTTGGTCGCGGACGAGCGAGACGCGGACGAGACAGGCCTTGAACTGATCGAATTCATGGGCAGGCAACGAGGCGAGCAGACTATTAATCGGCGCTGAGAAGTGATTGGCAACGAGAGCCATGGCTGAGCCCCTTGATGAACTCCAGCCGCACAGAATGAGGGCTGAACATATGCGACACAGTGCAAATTCACACTGCACTAGGGGGATTGTCGCTAAACTATGTTAATACTGGCGCATCACTTCGTTAAATCTGTGTTAGGCAAGCGCTTCACGCGCTTTCGATCAGACCAACGCCGAGTTCTGCGAGGTCAGTCCAATAGCCGGGATAGGTCTTGCCGACGCAGCCAGGGTCCAGGATCGTAATGCCGCCAATCCGCAGCCCGGCAAGCGCAAAGCTCATCGCGATGCGGTGATCGGCATAGGTCTCGATGCGGGTCGGCCGTATTGTTCCCGCGAGCGCCCGGTTGGCGGTGACCACCAGATCGTCCCCGTCCTCACGCCCTAGGCCAGGAGCAATGCGTGACAGCTCGACCGCTAACGCCGCCAGCCGGTCGCACTCCTTGACACGTAGATTGGCGATATTGGTGAAGCGGACCGGCGTCGTGTTGAAGGCCGCCAGGACCGCGAGCGTCGGCACGGCATCCTGCATCTGCGAGCCGTCGATCACGGCCGGAAGATGCGGAAAGCTGCGGATGACCTGGTAGGCGCGAGCGTCGGGCTGACCCGACAATTCCGGCACGAAGCCAAGGTCGATTGTGCCGCTGGTCAGAACTTCGGCCGCCCATAGATAGGTGGCGGCCGAGGCATCCGGCTCCACCGCGAAGTCGGCCGCTCGATAGCCGGTCGGCGCGACCCGCCAGCCGGTTGCGCCGATGGGCGAGACCTCCGCGCCGAACGCAGCCATAGCGGCGAGGGTGAGGTCAACATAGCCTCTGGCCCCGATGTTGTGGCCGGTCAGCACGATCTCCGTCGGTCCGCGCCCGCAAGCGCCAAGCATGAGCAGCGCCGAGACATACTGGCTGGAGAGCCCGCCATCCACCTCGACGCGGCCGCCAGCAAAACTGCCTTGGCCACGGACGATGACGGGCGGGCACCCCGTCTCAGTGACCGCATCCACCCCGAGGCGGCGCAGCGCGGCCACCAGCGGTGCGATCGGCCGCTTGCGCATATGCGCGTCGCCGTCAATCACCACCCTGCCATCCACCACCGCGGCCGCCGCAGTCAGGAAGCGGGTAGCCGTCCCGGCATTGCCAAGAGTGAGCGGTCCATCGGGCGCCGCGAGACGCCCGGTTGCGGTCACCACGAAACCCGCCGGGTCCGGCTCGGTGATGGCCACGCCCATGCGGCGCAAGGCCGCTGCCATGAACGAGGTGTCGTCGCTTTTGAGCGCCCCGGTCAGGCGGCTGGTGCCGCTGGCGAGCGCTGCCAGCAGCAACGCGCGATTGGTGATGGACTTCGATCCCGGCAGTACGATCCGGCCGCGCAGCGCTTGTGCCGGCGGCACGACGGTCACCGCCGGAAATTGGGAAATCCCAGCCGCCATGGTCACAACATCCTCATAAAAACCATCCTGCGAACGTCATCGCTCAAACGCAACCCGACCATTGCACGGCGTGCAAGATGTTGAATGGCCTTTCAGCGAGGCGATAGCACGGCGGTCATATACTGTTCGCCCATAGTCCTCAAAACAGACACACTCGCCGTCTTTTGTAGTCAACCGGCTACGATCCGGTCTGATGCTGTTTGATTGCATCGACTATTTGACGGCTGCATCGGCACTCAGTGCCGTGTTGCTCAACCCCGTCTTATCGAGGCCTGCATTGAACGGCTCAGCGCAACTCCTGGGCAGCCGGCTTGTGCCGCCCGGCTACAGCATCGCATTGGTCGGTCTGATGGGTGTGGGAAAAAGCAATATCGGGCGGCGGCTGGCGGTGCGGCTCGGGCTGCCTTTCCGCGATGCCGACGCCGAGATCGAACGGGATGCTGGCTGCACGATCGCCGAGCTGTTCGCACGCTATGGCGAGCCGGACTTTCGCGAACGGGAGCGGCAGGTCATCGCACGACTGCTTTACGGTGCGCCGATAGTGCTCGCCACGGGCGGCGGCGCTTTTATGGACAGCGAGACGCGCGCGGCATTGCGAAAGAGGGCAATCTCGATCTGGCTGCGTTGCGAGTTGCCGCTCTTGCTGCGGCGGCTCTCATCCTGCACCGACCGGCCGCTCTTGCAACACGGCGACGTGGCCGAGACCTTGCAGCGCCTCATGGCGCTGCGCCATCCCATATACGCCAAGGCGGACCTGGTCTTGGATGGGGCCGATGAACACCCGGACGCAACGACCTTGAAAGTCCTGGCGGCGTTACAAGACTGGCAGCGTCTATAAAATCGGCCCGATAAAGCTGGCGATATGCTTGTGCCGGACAAGAAAAAGCCGGCGGCGCGATAACCACGCCGCCAGCCTGAACAAATCTGACTTAGGTCGTGGGCACCATCATCTGAGCGGCGCTGTCCGTGCTGCTCGGGATCTGTGCATAAACCGCCGCAGTGGTGTCGCTTGCCGAGGGGATCGGGCTGCTGCTGCTCGGGGTATCGCCGAACGGATTGTTGGGTCCTCCAAGTCCATTAAGGGCGAGGAAGTTGCTGGCGCCGCCGCCACTCAGGCTGGCTAGCAACGTGGCGGGATCGATGCCCGCCTGGGTGATCAGCGGGCCAAAGGGGCTCGCTGCCAGCAAGGACGCAGCGTCGGAGCTGCTGATCGGAGCGCCGGTGCTGGCTGCGGCGACGGCGGAGGCGGCAGCGCCGGCATCCATGCTGGCCGCGGCCGGATCACTCGGAGCTGCGGCCATGGCAGGGTCGGCCGCCGGGGCGCTTGCGTCAGCGGCCGGAGCGCTTCCTGCACTACCCGCCATGGGAGCACCACCGCCAGCAAACGGGTTACCGCCAGCAGGAGCGCTGCCGCCAGCCGGGGCACCACCAGCGCCACTGCTCGCTGCCCCAGCGTTGGTCGCGGCCGAGAACAGGCTGGGCTGGCCCGGATAGTTGGTGAACGGATTAGAACCTGGCGCCAGACCGGCGAACGGATTGCCGCTGCCGCCACCCAGGGACGCGTAGTCGTTCGGGTTGATGTTGCCGAAAATCGACGCGGCGGTAACGCCTGGCAGGTTGAGCAGTGCGCCGAATGGGCTCTGCGCCAGCGATGCATTCAAGTCAGCGCTGCTCATGCCAGCAGCGCCGCCGGCCATGCCGCCCGTCATATCAGAAGAACTCATGCTTCCACTCCCAGAAGTATCGGAGCTGCTCGCAGCATCCAATGGATTGCCGCCGGCCGCGCCGGCGAAAGGGTTGCCGCCCGCTGAGCCAGCAAACGGATTGCCGCCGCCCGCTCCGCCGACCGCACCGCCAGCAAAGGGGTTAGCGCCCGCTGCGCCATCCGAGCCGGATCCGTCGGCCGGTGCCGAACCGTCAGCGTAGGCGACGACGAACTGGTTGTTGTCACCGCCGACGTTGACAGAGCTGCTGGCGGCTGCATCGCTGGCCGAAGGGCCCTTGTAGCTGACGACAAAAGCGTTGTTGCCGCCATCAACGGTGACGTTGTTGCCCGACGGGCTGCCGCTCGTGAATGCCGAATAGTCATACTCGACGACAAACTGGTTGTTGCCGCCGTCGATGATGACCGAGTTGCCGCCAAGGCTGGACGCATCGGTGCCGGACGAGGATGGCTTGAACGCGACGACGAACTGGTTGTTGCCGCCCTCGATATGCACCGTGTTGCCGCCCGTGCTCACCGATTGATCGGTCGCCGACGGTTGGGTGTAATCGATCACGAAGCGTCCATTGCCGCCGCTCAACGTGACGTCGGAGCTGCCCGGGGTGATCACGCCGACATTATTGTCCTGACCGGGTGCGCCCTGGTTGGCGGCAGCGTATCCGGCCGCGGAGGTATCGGCCGCACTGCCCACGCTTACATCGGCGCTGCCCGGAGCGATTACGCCGGCATTATTGCTGCCGACGGAACCGCTCTGGCTGGACGAGCCAGGCCCAAATGCAATGGGAGCGTTGGGGTCAGCTGAGGAGCTGTTATCTGCCATAAGGAAAAATCCTCCTGTTGCGCGCGGCACCGACTTGGCATCCGCAAATTTGTCTGTGGGAACAGCGGTCAACCACTCAGGCGGTCAGCACAGTTCGCCAAATTCCCATTCGTAAGCGCGCACTGCGATACGCGTTCTAACACTCATCGATTATTTCACAATTTTTTACTAGATTAGTTCTGATAAAGTCTTTGTAATATTAATACGTCAAACTACATTATTTGACATTATTTTTGTAAATCAACTCTTGTGGGAGCGATATTATACTATAAAGAATTCTATATTGTACATTAGCTAAAAATCTGGCTCATTTGACGCCTGTCGTTGGCGCGCTGATATCTGACGCTCGGAACCCGCTTATAAGCCTGGCCAGCACGAACCACCTCCCGGCGAATGGCCTGCGCGCTTTCGAAACGCTCAAACAACGCGTCAAACTCGTCCCAACGGATCGCCCGCTGCAGGGCAACGAGGTCTTCGATGTAGCGGCCCACAACCTCAAGCACCGCAGCCTTGTTGTGCAGGAATACATCCCGCCACATCGTTGGATCAGAGGCGGCGATACGTGTGAAATCGGTAAAACCGCCAGCCGCATACTTCAGCACCTCGCCCTTCAGCACGCTTTCGAGGTCGTCGGCGGTGTTGACGATGTTGTAGGCAAGCAGATGCGGCAGGTGCGAGGTGATGGCGAGCACCTTGTCGTGGTGCGCCGGGTCCATAAGCTCCACCTTGGACCCGATTGCCCGCCAGAGAGCGGCTACTCGCTCGGTTGCGCCCGCATCCGTCAGCGGGCCGGGCGTCAAGATGCACCAGCGATTTTCGAACAGCCGCTCGATCGCCGCCGCAGGGCCAGACTGCTCCGTCCCAGCGACAGGGTGCCCGGGGACGAAGCGCCGCATGTCGAGGAACGGCGTCACCAGTTCAACGACCCGGCCCTTCACCGAGCCGACATCCGTCACGATCGCATCGGCGCGCAGGCCCGGAGCCATCGCGCGCACCGCCTCCCCACTGGCGCCGACAGGCACGCCGAGCACGATAAGATCAGCCCCTCGCACCGCGGCGACGGCGTCCGGTGTCACCTCGTCCACCAGGCCCAATGCCAAGGCCTGATCGAGCGTTTCCGTCCGGCGCGCCGTTCCGACCAGTCGATTGGCCAAGCCCAGACGCCGCACATCGCAAGCGACCGACCCGTTGATCAGGCCAAGACCGATGAAGGTGATCTGCTCGAACAATGGCGCCCGATGCGCGTGAGGCGGGATGCTGTCGGGCGTCATCCTACGTTCGATCCATCCGCCGCCCGGTCCTGCCGCGCCATCTTCAGCCGCTCTGCCAGCAGAAAAGCTACTTCCAGGCTCTGCTGCGCGTTCAGACGGGGGTCGCAATGCGTGTGATAACGGTCCGACAGCGCTGCATCGGTGATCGCCTGCGCTCCGCCGGTGCACTCGGTAACGTTCTGTCCAGTCATCTCGATATGGATGCCACCGGGATAGCTGCCCTCGGCGTGATGCACGGCGAAGAACCCTTCAACCTCGTCCATGATGCGATCGAATGGCCGAGTCTTGTAGCCTGACGCCGCCTTGACCGTATTGCCGTGCATGGGGTCGCATGACCAAACGACCGACCGTCCCTCCCGCTGCACCGCGCGAACCAGCGGCGGCAGGTGCTTTGCCACCTTATCGTGCCCCATACGCACGATCAGCGTCATCCGCCCGGCGTCATTGCGGGGATCGAGGATGTCGAGCAGGCGCAGCAGGGCGTCGGGCGTCATGCTCGGCCCAGCCTTCAAACCGATCGGGTTGTCGATCCCGCGCATATACTCGACATGCGCGCCATCGGGATCACGCGTCCGGTCACCGATCCAGACGAAATGCGCCGCAGTATTGTAATGGCCGGCGGTCATGGAGTCGGTCCGGGTCATCGCCTCCTCGAAACCGAGCAGCAGCGCCTCATGCGAGGTATAGAGCGTAGTGTGCGCCATGGCCGGCGTGGTCAGGTCCGACATGCCGCAAGCCTTCATAAAGGCGAGCGCCTCGGTAATCCGGGTGGTCAGGTCCTGATAACGGGCGCCCTGGGCGGAGTTCGCAACGAAATCCAGGTTCCACTTGTGCATGTTGGCGATGCTGGCATACCCGCCGCCGGTGAATGCCCGCAGCAGGTTGAGCGTCGCGGCAGCCTGCGCGTAGGCCTGGATCTGCCGCTCCGGATCAGGCCGCCGGGCCGCTGGCGTAAAATCGAAGCCGTTCACGATGTCGCCGCGGTAGCTCGGCAGCTCCGTTTCACCCTGCCGTTCGACATCGGACGAACGCGGCTTGGCGAACTGCCCCGCCACGCGCCCGACCTTCAGCACCGGCATCCCGGCGCCGAACTTGAGCACCACCGCCATCTGCAGCAGCACACGCAGGCTGTCGCGGATGTTGTCGGCGTGGAACTCGGCAAAGCTCTCGGCGCAATCGCCGCCCTGCAGCAGGAAGCCCCGGCCCCCTGCTACCTCACCAAGCTTGCGGCGCAGCTCACGCACCTCGCCGGCGAACACCAATGGCGGCGAACGGCGCAGCCGGCTCTCGACTTCGGTGAGGTGCTGCGTGTCGTCATAGCCCGGTAGCTGCTGGGCCGGATAGGCCCGCCAGGAGGCCGGCGACCAGGCAGCGGAGTAGCTGTCCGCAGTCGAGGCGGCGAACTCGTCCACTGCGTAGTTTGCGAAGTCATCCATAGCAAAACCCTATTCGTCAGTGTTTTGGATCTGGCCGCATCAATCAGCCATCCCGTACTCGGCGTGATGCGCGATCCCCGTTCCATCAAAACGCATCGCTTCCTCCGCGGCGCGCAGCAGCGCCTTGGCTTTGTTGCAGAGACTCCCGGTATTCCGCCTCCGGGTCTGAGTCGGCGACGACGCCGCCGCCGGCCTGGACATAAAGCATGCCCCCCTTCACCAAACCGGTGCGAAGGCCAATGCAGGTGTCGAGGTTGCCGTCGGCGCCGATGTAGCCGATGCCGCCGGCGTAGAAGCTGCGCCGTGTCGGTTCGAGCTCCTCGATGATCTCCATCGCACGGATTTTCGGCGCACCCGACACCGTTCCGGCCGGGAAGCCGGCGCATAGGACATCGAGCACGTCGGCGCGCGCCGGGTCGAGTTCACCTTCGACGTTGGAGACGATGTGCATGACGTGCGAATAGCGCTCGACGATCATCTTTTCCGTTACGCGCACTGACCCGACCTTGGCCACACGGCCCACATCGTTGCGTCCGAGGTCGAGCAGCATCAGGTGCTCGGCCAGCTCCTTCGGGTCCGCGAGCAAGTCCTGCTCGAGGGCGATATCCTCGGCGCGCGTGCGTCCGCGCGGGCGGGTGCCGGCGATCGGACGGACGGTGACGGTGTTGTCGCGCAGCCGCACCAATATTTCCGGCGAGGAGCCGACCAGCGCGAAATCACCGAGGTTGAGAAAGAACGAGAACGGCGACGGGTTGAGCCGGCGCAGTGACCGGTAGAGCGCCAACGGCGGCAGGCTGAACGGGAGTGAGAAGCGCTGCGAGGGCACGACCTGAAATGCGTCACCCGCCCGGATGTAGTCCTGCGCCCGCTCGACCATCGCGCAGTATTCGGCGCTGCTATGGTTCGAGACCGGCTCCTGCGCCTCGCCGTGTCCGCTGGGTGCAAACTGGTGCGGCAGGCTGCGCCGCAGGTCCGCCGCTACCCCAGCCAGACGCTCGCAGGCGTGATCATGCGCCATCGCCGCGGAAAGACCTTCGGCCGGGTACACCGGCGTCACGACCGTCATGCGGTCGAGCACGTTGTCGAAGACTGCGATCACCGTCGGGCGCATCAGCATGGCGTCCGGCAGGCCAAGCTCGTCCGGGTTGCCGGACGGCAAGCGCTCGATCAGGCGAACGAAGTCATAGGCGAAGAAGCCGATCAGGCTGGCGCTGCCCGGCGGCAGGCCCGGCGGCAGCTCGATACGGCACTCTTCGATCAACGCCCGCAGGCTGGCGAGCGCCGGCAGCGGCGACGGCTCGTAACGCCCCTCGCCAAGCTGCACAGTACGGTTGATCTCCGCCCGCTCGCCATAACAGCGCCAGATCAGGTCCGGCTTAAGACCGATATACGAGTAACGCCCCCGGACAGCGCCACCCTCGATCAATTCGAGCAAGAAACCGTAGGGCTGCCCCTCGGCAAGCTTGATCATCGCTGCCACCGGCGTTTCCAAATCCGCAACCAGCGTGGTCCACACCACCTGGGCCTCGCCGCGGTCATAGGCTTCAGCAAAAGACTTGCGTTGTGTCGAGACGTGCATCCTGAGTCCTCGCGTATCGAAGCGAGCTTGCTGCTCGTGGTTCATAAAATTCTGCCGCTTCAAACGCTTAAGCCGGCACCTTGCCGAGCAGGCTCGCCGTGGCCGCCGTGACATCGGCCTGCCGCATCAGGCTCTCGCCGACCAGAAAACATGGCGCACCCGCCGCCTGCATACGGGCGATGTCGGTCGGCGTGCCGATGCCGCTCTCGCAAACCAGCAGGCAATCGTCCGGCGCCAGGCGTGCCAGCCGTTCGGTGGTGCCAAGGTCAACCTCGAACGTCTTCAGGTTGCGGTTATTGACGCCGATCAGCGGCGAACGCAGCCGTAGCGCCCGGCCCAGCTCAGCCTCGTCATGCACCTCAATCAGCACATCGAGACCAAGCCCATGCGCCGTCGCCTCCAACTCCGCCGCCTGCGCATCGTCGAGGGCCGCGATGATCAGCAGGATCGCATCGGCCCCGAGTGCCTGCGCCTCGACCACCTGGTAGGGGTCAAGGGTGAAATCCTTCCTGAGCGCCGGCAGGGCGACCGCATTGCGCGCAGCGACGAGATGCTCGTCGGCGCCCTGGAAATACGGCGCATCCGTAAGCACGGACAAACAGGCTGCACCGCCCGTCGCATAGGCCTGCGCCAGCGTCGCAGGATCAAAATCGGCGCGGATCAGTCCCTTGCTCGGGCTGGCCCGCTTGATCTCGGCAATCAGCCCGGGTCGTCCGGCCGCCACCTTGGCGCGCAGGGCATCGATGAACCCGCGCGGAGGCTGCTGGGGCAATGCAGCCTCAACCTCATGGAGCGGACGCCTCGCCTTGCAGTCGGCGATGTGCTCGCGCTTGGTCGCACAAATCTCCGCCAAGCGGTCGCTCATGCCAGCACACCGTTGGTCGCGCGCACCAGCGCCTCTAACCGGGCCGCCGCAGCGCCCGAGTCAATCGCATGGCGGGCCAACTCGGCGCCGCGTGCCAGATCATCAACCCGGTCAGCCACCACCAGCGCCGCCGCTGCGTTCAGCACGACGACATCCCGGTATGGCCCAGCCTCGCCGCCGAGCAGCGCACGCAGCGCCGCTGCATTGTCCTGCGCGTCGCCGCCCCGGAGGTCGTCCAGCGTCGCGCGGGCAACGCCGGCCTGTTCCGGCACGACATTGAATTGCCTGATCTCACCGTCACGCAGTTCGGCCACCGAGGAATGGGTCGTCGTCGTGAGCTCGTCCAGCCCGTCATGGCCGTGCACGATCCAGGCCCGCTCGCTGCCCAGGACACGCAGCACCTCGGCGAACGGCATGAGCCATTGCGGCGCGAATACACCAAGAAGCTGGCGTCGCGTTCCCGCGGGATTGGACAACGGGCCCAGCAGGTTAAAGATGGTGCGGGTGCCAAGCTCACGCCGGCTTGGGCCGACATGCCGCGTAGCGCCGTGATGCTGCGGCGCGAACAGGAAGCTCACACCCGCCTCATGAAACGCCCGGCCGATCGCGTCCGGCGCGGCGTCAACATTGACCCCCAACGCCTCAAGCACGTCGGCGGCGCCAGACTTCGACGACAGCGCCCGGTTGCCGTGCTTGGCGACCGGCACCCCGCAGCCTGCGACCACGAATGCCACCGCGGTCGAAATGTTCAGCGTCTGCGCCCCGTCGCCGCCGGTGCCGCAGGTGTCGATCGCACCCTCTGGCGCGGATACCCGAACCATACGCCCGCGCATGGCACGCGTGGCGCCGACGATCTCTTCGACCGTCTCGCCACGGACGCGCATTGCCATCAGCAGGCCGCCGATCTGGGACGGGGTGGCCGCCCCTTCCATAATTAGGTCGAACGCCGCCTCGGTCTGCTCAGCGGTCAGCCGGGCGCCGCTGCCCAGCAGGCCAAGGATTGGACGCAGCGCGTCGCTCATGCCGAGGCCCTGCCCGGCACGAGGGCGAGGAAATTGCGCAGCAGGGCAAACCCAGCGTTGGTCTCGATGCTTTCTGGATGAAACTGCACGCCGTGCACGGGGAGGCTCGCGTGACGCAGCCCCATGATCAGGCCGTCATCAGTCCAGGCATTGACCAACAACTCCGATGGCAGGCTCTCACGCTCAATGATCAGGCTGTGATAGCGCGTCGCCGGGAACGGGTTGGGCAAGCCAGCGAACAGCCCGGTGTCGTCATGGTAAATCATGCTGACCTTGCCATGCATCGGCGCCGGGGCACGGATGACCTTACCGCCAAACACCTGGCCAATCGCCTGGTGACCCAAACAGACGCCGAACACCGGGCACACCGCCGCCGCTGCCTCAATGAGGCGAAGCGAGATGCCGGCGCGGTCCGGATCGCATGGACCCGGCGAAATCACGACGGCATCGAGACCAAGCACCAGCGCCTCGTCCGGCGTCAGCGCATCATTTCGAAAAACTTTGACCTCGGCGCCGAGCTCGCCCAGCCGGTGGAACAGGTTGAAGGTGAAGCTGTCGTAATTGTCGAGCAGGAAGAGCGTCCGTGCCGCAGCGATGGCGGGCGTCTGCCAAGCCGTGGTTGACTGCATTTCGGATTGCGCGCGGTGATCAGCCCGACGCTCCAAAACGCGCTCTGCCAGCATGCCGTCGCTACTGGCTGATCCAGCGCTCCAGGATGCTGCCGCTGAACCGGGCTGGTCGCTCGCGGCGCTCACGCTGCGGCCTCGGAGATGTAGCTCATGCCACGGGCGAACGAGGTCAGGTTGCCGGCCTTGTTCTCCAGCACGCGCTTGAGGCTCATGCTCTCGGCGCCGTAATCCTCGATCTGCAGCTTGCCGTGCTGCGGCAGCGCATTCTTCTCGAAGAACGCGATGCGGTGCTGCACGCAACCGCGCGCCTCCGGGTTGCCGAAGGCATAGGAGCACGGCACGATCACCATGCAGCTGCGCTGCGTCCAGTTCGAGCTGACATAACGGTGCTCGAACTCGATGATCATGTAGTTGGTCATATCGTGGTTGCGGACGACGACCTCGACCTCTTGGCCGTACTCGTCGGTAAAGCTGCCCTTGTCTAACTCAACGGGTCCATTTGGGTGGATCGAGAAGCCCCACTCACCCAAATTCCTGAGATCGCCGAGGTAGCCCGTCGCAAGGTCAAGCGGCGCATCCACGAAGATGGAATTGGTCTTGATCTCAAACCGGCCATGGGCCGCCCGGTCGAGGCCTGCCTTCCGCTCCAAGGCACCCTTCAGCGAACGGATTTCGGCCGTGTGCACCAAATGGATGCCCTGCATGATCATCGGCGTACGACGGTCCGGACCGCAGAAGCTCAGCCAGTGGAAATACACGCCGGGCTCGTCCGAACCCAGGTAGCTCGCAGGGAACAAGAACGTCGGATAGCACTGAAAGTATTTCTTGTATTCATAGCCGCAGTGCCACTCGACCCCACGGAACATTTGGGTCTCGATCGGGCGAACATGGTAATACAGGTCGTGCTGATAGCCCGACGCGGTGCCGCGCCAGGTATTCTCATCCATCTGCTCGATCATGCGGCTATACAGCGTCCACTCGTCCAAGTTCCGCAGGTCGCGCAGGTATTCGAACGCCGCGCTTTCCTGGGTATTGATATAGGTGGACGTTGCGAAGGTGTTGCTTTCCATGGCGATTGTATCCCGCTTTCCTTAGCTTTAGTTGGCTGCGATGACTGGGAAGCTGAAACCTTCCTGGCGTGCGGCCGGCCGCGCCACGCGCAGGCCCTCGTTGCGCCCGTTGGTCGGCGCGACCTGATCGGCGTCGATGAGCACATCCAGCACGAAGGGTCCCGAGGCGGCGAGCGCTTGCGCCAGCCCGGCCTCCAAACCGTCCTCATTCTCGACCCGCGCACCCTCCGCACCCATGGCGCGTGCCAGCATAGCAAAGTCGGTGGGCGGGAAGGTCGCGTCAGCGAAGCCGGCCATATCCAGCGCCGCCATGCCTTGGTAGCACATATTGTAACGACCGTCGTTGAGCACGATCCAAACCACCGGCAACGCCTGCTTGGCCGCGGTGTTGACCTCCATGTTCATCAGCATCGCACCATCGCCGACGATCGCCACGGCCTTGTCGCCACGCCCAAGTGCCGCTCCCAGCACGCCGGTCGCCGCATGGCCCATTGAGCCAAGATTAGTGCTCACGCGGTAACGCTGGGGCTGCGCGAAACGCAGGTAGTGCGTCGCCCATGTGAAGGAATTGCCCAATTCGGCCAACACGACAGCATCGGTGCCGTCCACGACCAAGCGCTGGATCGCCGACATCAACGCATGCGGACGTACCCGGCCCGGACCGCCCGGCGCCGGATGGCTAGGGTGCGGACGCGGCAGTTCAGGCGCGGCAGCATTGGCCAAGGCCGCTGGCCATGCCTCGAGCAGCTCGGTCAGGAAGTCGCCGACATCCGCCTGCACAGCAAAGGTCTCAACATGCGGATAGGCGACGCCGGGCACGGCGGGGTCGATATCCACATGGACGAAGCCGCCGACCGGCACGAGCCCTGGATTCCAGAACGACGTCGGCTCGCCCAGTCGCGTGCCAAGGACAAGCACCCGGTGCGGCGCGTGCTCCTGCATGTAAGCCACGGCAGACGCGGTGTGCCCGCCCATACCGGTGACGCCGATGAACAAAGGATGGTCCTCGGGGAAAACGCCCTTCGCGCGCGGCGAGCACATCACCGGAGCGCCAGCCCGTTCCGCCAGCTTGCGGAGCGCCGGGGCAGCGTTGCGGGCGCCGAAACCGGCCCAAATGGCGAATGGCCCGGCGGTCAGCATCTCGACGCATCGCGCCAGCGCCGCGCGGTTCACGCCCGGACCGCTGGAGACGCTCGAAGCCGAGCCTGCCTGCTGGACCGCAAAATGCGGCAGCGGCTTCGGCAACGGCGCACCCTGCACCGCATTGGGAATGCTGATATGCGCGACATAGCCGCCGGAGCGCTGCAGTCCGGCCGCAATACGGCGCAATACCTGGGGAAGCTGGTCCGGCGTCTCCAGCACCACCGCATCATCGAACCAGGCGCCGGCCTCAAACAAGGCGCTGGTCGGCATGGTGTAGCTGCTGGTTTCCTGGATGCCGCCGCGACCCCGGAACGGCGCGGACTGGTAGGCGGTCACGAGCACCACCTTGGCGCCTTCGCTCCGTGCGGCGAGTATGCCGGTCAATGCGTTGGTGATCCCGGGTCCGGTGGTCGTGAACACCACGACCGGACGCCCGCTGACAAAATGTGCCTCGGTCGCGGCAAAGGCTGCACCGCACTCGTGGCGGAAATGCAGGACATCCAAGTGCTTGGAGAATGCCGCCCAAAGCAGCGCCTGCGCGCCGCCGCAGACACCGAGGGCATGCGACACACCCATGCTGCGAAGCGCCGATGCAAGACCGTCGGCCACGGTCTTTGGCGCCAACGCCTCCACTGGGACGCTATGCTCCGATGTGCGGTCGGCTTCCAGAAGATCGCCGCCGAACTCCACGAGGCTGTCAGCCGTCATATCTGGATTCTCCGTGAATTCTACCCGACACTGACGCGCACGGGCTTAAGTGCAATGGAAGTGCCCAGCATGACGGTGAGAACCGTCATGCCGCGCAAAAGAAGAAGCCCAATCTTAGACAGCTCGATATTTGATGCTGTCCTCAATATGCCGGTCTCCTCAGTCTTATTTAGATACCTTGGCGATGGTGGTCCTCGGACCACCACCTTGTCTGCCCAAATACGGACCGACTGCTAAGGCTTAGTCACCCACAACTAGGCTGTGAGCGTGTTACGCGCAGTCTGAGCAATAAGCGATTGACCCAGTGCTGTCGGATCGAAGTACGGATCAAGGAACAGAGAACCATGCTCGACCTGGGGATCCTGGCCGACGATGGCCGGGTTATAGGCCGGCGGCGTGCCAGCGTTTGGCGTGCTGATCAGGACTGGCTGGGTAATGTTGGTGAAGCCGTAGGCGCTTGGGTCGGCTGCAATCCCATTAAACAGCTTATTGAGATCCAGCTCCTTGACGTCGAGGCCCGTCTGACTCTTGAAGCTGTCCAGTCCGGCCGCGAGTTGGGTATTGAAATCGCCGACCAAACCCTGGAACTGGGCCTGCGTCGCGCCCGTCGCTGCCAGGAACGCTGGCTGGCTGAACAGCGGCGCGAGCGTGATGTCCGGCAGGTTCGACACCAGGAAATGCTGGGCACCGAGGCCGGCCAACTGCTGCATTCCCGCAATGATCGCGTTGACGCTCGCCGTCACGGCTTGATCGGGCGGCAGGTCACCCGGCAGGGAGATATCGTTGCCGCCGAACGTCAGCGAGACAACGTCGTTCGATGAGAACGATCCATCCTGCTGGGCAAACTGCTGCACCTGGCCCGCGAAGGTATCAAGCGGGGTCTTGCTCGCGTTCGGATCGAACGGGTTTGGAACCCCGGTGTCCCGAGCGGTCGCGCTCTCATAGGCGAAGTTCTGCTGCTGCGATGGCAGCGTGGCCCCGAGGATCTGGGCGAGGTCGGTGGTCCACTTCGGGCCGTCGGTAAAACCACCCGTCGGAGAGTAGGGAGCCGCGACTGCACCCGGAGCCTGCCCAAGCGCCTTCTCAAGGGCGACGGCATTACCGTTGTCGGCAAGTCGGTCGCCGAACACGACAAGCTTGGACGCGGTATAGCTGCCGCCATTGCCATCCGACAAAGCAAGCGGGTCGGACGGAGCTGGGGCAAAGTTGCCGAAATATGGATCGTAGTAGTTCGTGTAGACGTTGTTTGCGAGAACTGGCGGGCTGGTCGGGTCGGTCGGCCCAGGAAACAGCGATGGGCCGGGAGGCGGGCCGACTGGGATGGTTGGCAAAGCGGTCGAAGAGCTGCTCGACCCGGTGACGCCGGACCCAGTGCCATCCTCGCCGCGCGGCGCCACCGGCAGACCCGTTGAGGGATCGATCGTTGCAGTCGCCGACGTGTTGACGGACGGAGCGGTCGGGCCCCCACCGGTCGTTGCAGTCGCCGAGGTATCGGTCGGCGATGTGGTGCTCGGCACGGTTGGAGGCGCAAAGCTTGTGCCGGCGGTGGACGAGGCAGAACCGGCGGTGACAGGCAAATTGCCAGGCACGTTCGGCAAGGAGTTCGCATCTTTGAAGGTCGTGTTGGAGATCTCGGCCGCATATTGGGCAGCCGGGTCGCCACCGCCCGCGACCACAGCGGCATATTGCGGCGGGGTCAGAACTGGCGGCTGCTTCTGAATAACGGTCGCGCTGTCCAGCGTCGAGCCATCGGGCGAGAGGCCGTAGACGGTGTTCCGTGCGGCATCCACGGTATACAGCTTGCCATCCGAGCCTTGGATGATGTCGTAGAGATTGCTCTCGGTGTTGAACAGCGTCGTCTCGCCGTCGGTGCCGTTTGCGGCAGCATACTGCAGCGAGTTGAAGCCGGTCGTGTAGGTGGCCTTCGACGGATCGGCGCCAAACAGGCCGTCCAGCTTCAGCACGCCCTGCAGGCCATCACCGATCGCGCCCACAGCAACTGCGGTCTCGGGCGCGAGGCCACCACCCGAGGCGATGTAAACGGTGCCGTCCGGTGTGATGGTGAAACCGTTCGGGCCGATCGAGATGACGCGGTCCTGGCCGGTTGTCGGGTTGA
The DNA here is from genome assembly GCA_963850595.1 of uncultured Alphaproteobacteria bacterium. Taxonomy (GTDB): domain Bacteria; phylum Pseudomonadota; class Alphaproteobacteria; order Acetobacterales; family Acetobacteraceae; genus CAHJXG01. The sequence goes on from CAWKLS010000002.1 coordinate 2,789,433, forward strand.
ACTCGCGGAAGGACGGCAGGCCGGTATAGATGCGCTCCTGGCCGCCATTCCCACTGGTGGTGTCGATCTTGGTAATCGAGCCGGTATAGCCGCCACGCTCGCTGACCAAGCCCGGGATGAACGGGATCACCGGAGCGGAGGCCGCATCGGGCGAGTTGGCCGGTGTGCCGAGGCCCTGTTCCAGGACATAGAGGTTGCCGTCGGGACCGAATGACAGGCCGCGCGGGTTGGCGAGGCCGGTCGCGACGACCGTGCTGGTCGTGGCCCCGGTGGTCGCGTCGGTATGGTAGCGCAGCACCTCGCCGTCGCTGGTGCTGGCGTTGTTGATGGCAACGTAAACGTCGCCGGTCTTCTGGTCCACCAGCAGGTAGTTCGGCAGCTTCAGCTCGTCGCCCGAAATCGTGGTGCGAGTGCCGTCCGGCGCCACCTGGATCAGCTTGCCGGGCGGCAGGCTAGCCGGGTCTTTGGTCGGGTCATAGATCTCGTTGGAGTTCAGATACTCCAAGACATACATGTCACCGGTGGTGTTGTTGAAACCGACGCTCTGCACCTCGCTGAAACCGCTGGCGTAGACCTGCGGCACGCCGCTCGGCGTCTTGCCGTCGAAGCCGGTCGTGACCGTCGGGTCGGCGATGCGATAGATGTTGGCGTAGCCGTCCGGATAGGGGATGGCGCTCAGCACGCTCACATAGAGCGCGCCGTCCGGGCCTACGGTCGCACCGGTTGTCACCAACTCCAGCTGGCGGGTGAAGAAGCCGAGGTTGCCGGTCGAATACTGCGGTGGCAGGGATGGTGTGGTCACACCGCTGGTGCTCCCGCCGACCGACGTCCCGCCCGCACCGCCGCCGCCAGGCGCCGCGCCGGTCGCGGTTGGATCAGGATTAGTAGTTGTTCCACTCATGGTCATACTCCAGAGGCATATACTGATTTAATACAGCATCACTACAGCCGCCCCACTCGGAAGTAGGGCGGTTTATTGTTCGGCACGGCCCCGCAATGCCATGCAACGATGATAAGTGAATTGCTGTTATAACCCAATCCAAGAAGTGCAATGCAGGATCACGATTGCACCTAACTTTGGCTGGTTTTTGGCCTGCTCAACATTAAAATGGAAAGCATGATTTGACTGTATTGAAACTTATATTTGATTGTCGGCTATGTATCATATGTTAATAGAGCGGGATCGTCGCTGCGTATGGAGATGACCGGCCGACGCGGGTTTACGACGGAACACCTGAGTGTCCGCTCCATCCATCAAAATCAGCAGCGCAGACCTATCCGGTGACCGCTGATCCCAGTCGTCTCGATCGTTATGCGCCCAGCCGCGCCTACATGCCCAGCTGCCGCCGTATCCAGTCCTGCGCCGCGTCCAGGTCATTGAACACCGGCGCCACAGTTTGGGCGCAGGGGCCAAAGCCAGCCTCGAGGAACCAGGCGCCAAGCAGTCCAACGTGCGCGACGTCGCCCAGGCGCACCAGCACCGCCACCAGGCGGCCGTCGGCCAGCACCAGTTGGCCGTCCTCATCGCCGCTGCCGGTGTGCACCGGCATAGGGTGCAGCAGCAGCTCTAGTGACACGCCATCACCGGATCCCCCTCACCCACGCGCCTAAGCGAGCCTCTATTAATCTGTGCCCAACTACTCGGCACCCAGATATTCAGTGCCCAGACAACAACCTCATCAGCGCTGCGCGGCCTGGACTTGCAGACGTTCATTGGTGTCCCAAACCATGCAGCACTGCCTAGGCAGCCGTGAACATGTTGCGTTGGTGCAGATAAGCGGGATCGAACCCCGCTGCCCGCTGCAGCCCGGCCCAATCCAGCATCACCAAAGCCGTGTCACGCAGGTCAACCAAATGCTTGCTGCGCAGCTCCTGTAGCGCGCGGTTCACGTGCACGATTGAGAGGCCGGTCGCGTCGGCGAGCTCGGCCGGGCTGATCGGCAGATTGCAAACGTTGTCGTGCATCAAGCCGACGGCTGAGAGCCGGGTCACCATCTCGCACAGCAGGTGAGCCGTGCGTGCATAGACCGAGCGGCGGCCGACATTGACGACCCATTCGCGGAACACGGCCGCGTCCACCAGCGTGTCCTGCCATAGCAGCCGTCCCAGCCGTGGATAGCGCTCTGTCCAATCGAGCAGCGTCGCATGCGCGACAGGTGCGACCTCAACCTGCGTCAGCGCGCCGATGTTATGATCCAGCCTGCCGAGGAGCAAGCCGGTAAGATCGAGGACGTCGCCCGGGAAATGGAAGCTCATGATCTGCCGTTGCCCGTTCTGCAACAACCTATAACGGCAGACCATCCCACTCAGCAACAGCATACACTCGCTGGAGTGTTGGCCTTCGCGTGCCACGTCCTGATCGGCGGCAATCTGACGAGCTTCGATAGGCAGTGCCTCGATTACCTGCCGCTCCTCATTGGACAGCGTGCCGAACTGCTCCAGCTTACGGATAAAAAGTCCAATCATGGCGGCCACATAGCTTCCTCTGCGTCTGCAGTTATCACGCGCTCACAGAGGAAAATGAGCGCGGCGCTACGGTTGTCAAACGCTCAACTTTGGCCGAGAAAGTACGGCGTCTTGTTGACGTTCGACAAATCACAATCACCTACAAAAGTCGCCATTCCATCGTGAGGGAGTTCCTGAACCTCTTACCCGTTGACGGCGTATGAAGGTCACACGTAGCGTTACGGATGCGGCGTGACCTGCCCGCAAGATAGCTAAATACTACGTGTCAAGCCGGAAACGCCAGCAACCAAGCGATGCGGCCGGCAAAGGGGAAACCGAATGGCCAAAGCGACGGGCGGCCTGCAGCGCCGCACTATGCTGAAAGGGGCGGCTGGCGCCGCGGTGCTGCGAACTGCGGCTGGCGCCGCGGTCCTCGGCGGCTTTCCGCACATCGCCGGCGCCCAGGCGAAGGTCATCCGCGTCGGCATGCCGACGATCCTGTCCGGCCGCGTCGCCATCCTCGGCACATCGAGCCGGGCGGCGGTGCAATTGGCGGTAAAGCAGTTCAACGAGGCGGGCGGCGCCGGCGGCCGCACCATCGAGCTGGTGGACCGCGACTCCAAGGGCCGGCCCGACGAGGCGGCGAAAGTGACCCGCGACCTCATCAACAACGACGGCTGCGAGATCATCATCGACGCCGAGGCCTCATCCGGCTCGTTCGCCGTACAGGAGGTCATCCGCGACCTGCCAACGCTGTGCATGCACACGTGCTCCGAGACCTCGTCGCTGACGGCGGACCCCAAGATCCACGTGCAGACCGCGTTCCGCTGCGCCCGGCAAGGCATCCACGACGCGGTGGCCGGCGGCAAGTACGCGTCCGGCATCTCGAAGGCGAAGGACCTGAAGCGCTGGATGACCTGCTCGCCCGACTACGCCTATGGCCGGGACAACACCGCCGAGTTCATGGAGTTCGCCAAAAGGTTCGACCCGTCGATCGAGCTCGTTGACCAGGTCTGGCCGAAGCTGTTCGCCCCCGACTACACGGAGAACCTCACCAAGCTGCTGCAGGCGAAGCCGCAGGCGGTGTATTCGGCGCTGTGGGGCGGCGACCTCGTGACCTTCATCGAGCAGGGCAACCTATACCGGCTGTTCAGCAAGTTCGACTTCTTCTCCGGCGGGTTGGGCGACGGCCCAGTGCTGACGGCGATAAAACAGCTGCCTGTCGGCATGAACACCGCCTACCGCTACAACCGGTTTTATCCGGACAAGCCCGGCAACCTCGCCTTCGCCGAGGGCTACAACAAGCTCACCGGCCAGGAGCCGACCAACTGGGCGTGGCAGAACAGCCTGGCCTGCCAGTTCATCTTCGAAGCGCTGCGCCGCACCAACGGCAAGACCGACGGCATGGCGCTCGCGGCCGAACTGAAGGGCATGACCGTCAAGTCCCCCTTCGCGGTCGAGGACGGCATCACCATGCGCGACAGCGACCACACCATCATCGGCTACCCCGTCGCCTGGGGCCGCACCGTCGCCAAACTGCCCTACGTCGAGGACTTCACCCCGGTCGCCTGGAGCGAGATCACCGAGCTCGAGGCGCAGTGGAAGGCTGGCAAGGGCTACGTCTGACGCCAGGGGGGCCGGATCGTGGACCTGCAAGCGCTCGCCGGCTGCCTGGCCTCCGCGTCCTGCGTGGTGACGCAGGCCTCCACGGGGCTGATCGTCGGCATGCTGCTGTTCCTAGTGGCGTCCGGGCTGTCGCTGATCTTCGGCGTGCTCGGCGTCATCAACTTCGCGCACGGGGCGTTCTACATGCTCGGCGCCTACTTCGCCTTCACCGCCTACGGCCTGACCGGCAGCTTCGCGCTCGCCATCGCGGCCGGCGCGCTGGGCGTGGCGGCGTTCGGCGCGATGTTCGAGCGGCTGTTCATCAGCCGGGTCTATGGCCGCGACATCCTGATGCAGCTTTTGGTCTGTTATGCCTTCATCCTGATCCTGGACGACGCCGTGCGGACGATCTGGGGCGCCGAATATCAGATGATGGGCATGCCGGAGACCTTCGCCCTGCCGCCGATCGAGATCGCCGGCGGCTTCATCCCGGGCTACTACCTGTTCATGATCGGCATGTCCTTCCTGGTCGCGGTGCTGCTGTGGTACGGCATCAACCGCACGCGGCTCGGCAAGGTGGTGCGTGCGGCGGCGCTGAACCCGCAGATGGTCGCGGCCCTCGGCATCAACACGACGCGGCTTTATGCCGGCGTGTTCGGGGTCGGCAGCCTGCTCGCTGGCATGGCGGGCGCGCTTGCAGCGCCGATCCGCACGCTGACGCCGGGCATGGGGCTGTCGATCCTGATCGAGAGCTTCATCGTGACGGTCATCGGCGGCATGGGCTCGATCATCGGCGCGTTCATCGCGGCCATGCTGATCGGCTTCACCCGGTCGTTCGGCTCGATCGGCTTTCCGCTGTTTGTCGATGGCATGATGTTCGGGCTGATGGCGCTGGTGCTGATCGTAAAGCCCAGTGGGCTGCTCGGGCGGCCCATACTTTGAAACGAATCATCCCGTAATGCTGCGCGACATCATCCTTGCCGTCGCCGCGCTGGTTGTGCTGCTGCTGTTGCCGGCGCTCTTTCCGCACCCGGCGCTGCGCGACTTCATCGTCTATGTGATCGCCTATGGCCTGCTGGCGATGTCGCTGAACCTGCTGATCGGCTTCACTGGCTTGGTCTCGTTTGGCCACGCCGCCTACTTCGCCTCCGGCGCATACGGCTTCGGCCTGCTGATGCAGTCGGGCCTCGTGTCGGTCCCGGTCGCCATGCTGGCGGCGGTCGGCGGCACGGCACTGCTGGCGCTGTCCATCGGCGCGATCTGCGTGCGGCTGCAGGAGATCTATTTCGCCTTCATCACCCTCGCCTTCCAGATGTTCATCCACAGCGTCATCCTGACCTGGGTGGCGCTCACCGGCGGCGACCAGGGCCTGCGCGGCGGCATCCCGCGCCCGGCGTTTCTCGGAATAGACCTGAACGACGGCCGCACCCTGTACGCGTTCTGCGCCGTGGTGTTCGTCCTGTGCCTGCTGATCATGCGGCAGATCGTGCAGTCGCCGTTCGGCTACACCTTGCGCATGATCCGCGACAATCCACAGCGGGCCAACTTCGTCGGCGTCAACGTCCGCCGGGTCAAACTGGCGATCTTCGTCATTGCCAGCTCCATGGCGAGCGTCGGCGGCATCGTGCTGGCGCTGTTCGTCTCCGGCGCCTATCCGGACTTCGCCTTCTGGACCACCTCCGGCGAGGCGATCTTCATGATCATGCTCGGCGGCAGCCAGCTCTTCATCGGTCCGCTGGTGGGCACCGTGATGCTGCAGGCGCTGAACCACTACGTGACGATCTATACCGAGCACCACGGCATAGTGCTCGGCTCGGTCATCCTGATTTTTGTGCTCGGGCTGCGGCGCGGACTGGCTGATTGGGTGTATGAATGGTTTCAGTCCCGCAACACCCGGCGCACGGTTGTGCCGCCCGCCGCCCAGCTCGGAGAAGCCAAGCATGACAAGCTCGCTTGAAGGACGCATCGCCGTCGTCACCGGCGGCGCGAGCGGCATCGGCGAGGCCTGCGCCCGTGACCTCGCCGAGCGCGGCGCCCGGGTCATCGTGGCTGACGTCAACGAGGCCCAGGCTCAGGCCGTCGCATACTCCATCCCCAACGCCGTCGCCGGCCACCTCGACGTGACCCAACCAGACAGCGTCGAGGTGATGGCCGATTGGGTCGAGCGCGAGTTTGGCCCCGCCGCCATCCTCATCACCTCCGCCGGCGTGCTACAGCGGCCATTGCCGCCGGAGGAGCTGCCGATCGAAGTCTGGGACCATGTCGTCGCCGTGGACCAGCGCGGCGTCTATCTGAGCTGCGTCGCCTTCGGCCGGCGCATGGCGCAGCGCGGCAGCGGCGCCATCGTCAACATCGCCTCGGTCGCCGGCATCCGTTCGATGCCGCTGCACGCCTACGCGCCGGCCAAGGCGGCGGTGATCGGCATGACCCAGGCGCTCGCCGCCGAATGGGGCCGGTCCGGCGTGCGGGTCAACGCCGTGGCACCGGGCTTCGTCATGACCCCAGCGCTGCAGGCGGCCGTGGACGCCGGGCAGCGCGACCCGGCGGCGCTGGCGGAGAACTCCGCGATGGGACGGCTGGTCGGGGCCGAGGAGATCGCCCGGGCGTGCAGCTTCCTTGCCTCCGACGACGCGTCGGCGATCACCGGAATCACGCTGCCGGTGGACGCCGGCTGGCTGGTCGCGGGATCCTGGCACAGCTATGGCGGCTTGCCTCCCAAGCGCGCGGGTTACGCCTCAGTTGACAGTGTCCAGTCTGCCGATGTCCCGGCCGACGACGTTTCGGCTGGCGATGCTCAAGGTTGAGAACCTTTCCAAGTCGTTCGGCGGCGTGGTCGCCATGCGCGACGTCTCGCTCGACTTCCCGGACGGCTCGCTGACCGCGATCATCGGGCCCAACGGCGCCGGCAAGACGACGTTCTTCAACCTGATCTCCGGCCATATCCGTCCGGATAGCGGCCGGGTGCTGTTCGGCGGTGAGGACCTGGTTGGCTTGTCGAGCCTGCAGATCGTCCGCCGGGGAATCGGGCGCGCCTTCCAGGTCGCGTCGCTGTTCCCCAGCCTTACCCTGCGCGAGTGCCTGCTGGCGGCGGTCGTCTCGCACCTCCGGCGCTCCTGGAGCATGCTCGGCCGCTTCCCGCCGCCCGGCGCCGGACGCGACGCCGACGAGATCATGGCGCTGCTGGGGCTCACGTCGCAGGCCCACGTGCTGGCGGCGAACCTCTCGCACGGCGACCAGAAGCTCTTGGACATCGCGCTGGCGCTGACAGGGAAGCCAAAGGTGCTGCTGCTCGACGAACCCACCGCCGGCATGGGCCCGGACGAGCGGTGGCAGATGATCGGCAAGGTCCAGCGCCTTTGGGAGGCGCAGCGCACCACCCTGGTGTTCATCGAGCACGACATGGACATCGTCTTCAAGATCGCCCAGACGATCCAGGTGCTGAAATACGGCACCGTGCTGGCCTCGGGGACACCCGACCAAATCCGCCGCAACCCGGACGTGATCGACGCCTATCTCGGCACCGACCACCGGCTTTCGGCCGCGGCCGGGGCGGCCTAGGCGATGGCGCCGATGCTCGAAGTGCGTGGGGTGGATGTGTTCTACGGCGCGAGCCAAATCCTGTTCGGCGTCGATCTGGCGGTGGAGCGCGGCCAGACCATGGCGCTGCTGGGCCGCAACGGGGCGGGCAAGAGCACGACGTTCAAGGCGATCGTCGGCATCGCGCCGCCGCGCCGGGGCACGGTGGTGCTGGACAGCGCCACGATATCCGGTCGCAAGCCGTATCGCATCGCCCGCGCCGGCATCGGCTACGTTCCCGAGGATCGCCAGGTGTTCCCGGAGCACAGCGTGGACGACAACCTGCTGATCGGCCGCAAGGCGGGCGCGCGCGGCGAAGACTATTGGAACCTGCGGCGCATCTACGAGGTGTTCCCGATCCTGGCCGCCATGCCGGGCCGTATGGCCGGCCGGCTGTCGGGCGGCGAGCAGCAACTGCTCACCATCGCCCGGACGCTGATGGGCAACCCGGATATTCTTCTGTTGGACGAGCCGAGCGAGGGCCTGGCGCCGCTGATCGTCCAGGCGATCGGCGCGCTGATCAACCGATTGCGCGAGATGGGTGTGACCATCCTGCTGGCCGAGCAGAACATGCATTTCTGCCTTGGGATCGCCACGCACGTCACCGTTGTGGACAAGGGCCAGATCGTCTATCGCGCGACCATCGAGGAGCTGCGGACGAACGACGCGATCAAGCAGCGCTATCTCGCGATTTGAAGGGGGGAGAGACATGATGAAAAACCGGAATGCCGCAGTGATGGCCGGTGCCTTGTTGACCGCCCTTGCAAGTTCCGCCGTCGCCCAGCAACGGCCACTCATCGTCACCGAGGAGGCCATGGTGCCCTCGGGCGACCCGGGCATCGAGATCTACGTGCGCAACAAGCACCCGGCGCAATTAGCCGGCGGCGCCGGCCGCACGCTGGTCTTCGTGCACGGCGCGACCTACCCGGCCAGCACGGCCTTTGACCTGCAGCTCGGCGGCGCGTCCTTCATGGATGACCTCGCCGAGCACGGCTTCGACGTCTATCTGCTGGACCTACCGGGCTATGGCAAATCATCAAGGCCCGCTGCAATGGGACAGCCTGCCGAGGCGAACGCGCCGGTCGAGACCACGGAGGACGCCGTCCGGCACTACGGAGCCGTGGTGGACTACGTGCTCAAGCGCCGCGGCCTGCAAAAGCTGGACGTCATGGGCTGGTCCTGGGGCACCACGATCGCCGCTGGCTTCGCCGTGGCACAGCCGCAAAAGGTCGAGCGTCTGGTGCTGTATGCACCGGTTTGGATCGCGCAGGGCGAGACACCCACAATCAGCAGTGGCGGCGAGCTCGGCGCATACCGTACGGTAACACGCGAGGCGGCGCGGCAGCGCTGGCTGACCGGCGTGCCCCAGGACAAACAGGCGGGATTGATCCCGGAAGGCTGGTTCGACGCCTGGCAGAAAGCGACTTGGGCGACCGACCCCGTAGGAGCCGCGCAGAGTCCGCCCGTGCTGCGCGCGCCGAACGGCGTGACCCAAGACTCCCGGGCCAATTGGCTCAAGGGCAAGGCCATGTACGATCCCGCCAAGATCACCGCGCCGACCCTGCTGGTGCACGGCGAATGGGACCGCGACACCCCACGCACCCGGGCGCAGACTTTGTTCCCGCTCATCACCAGCGCGCCTTGGAAGCGCTACGTGGAGATCGGCGAGGGCACGCACACGATCATGATGGAAAAGAACCGCCGCCAACTTTTCTCGGTCGTCGAGGCGTTCCTGAGCGAGCCCGACCCGGAGGTGCCCTGAGCGGCCCGATATACCGGCGCGAGGCGTCGATCAACGACGTGCCGATCCCGGAAACGGCACGGAAATTTCGTTGGCCGCTCGGCCCGCGCCCTGCCGACCATCCTGGACTGGCGCAGTTGGACCTGTTGCCGCCGGAGACACGCGCATCGAGAGGGCGTCACTTGAATGGGCGCGCATTCCAACGCACGATCAGAGCCCAGCCGCACGATCCGTGCCCGGCAAAATAATGCTACCAGGAGAGGATCGCCCCATGTCCATTACCCGCCGCGCAGCGCTCAGCGCCGCCGCCGCGTCCACCATGCTCTCCGGCTTCGCACGCCGCGCCGCTGCCCAGGACGCGCCGATCCGCCTCGGGGTGCTTAACGACCAATCCGGCAACTACCGCGACGACACCGGGCCGCTCTCGGTACTGTGCGTCCGGCAGGCGGTCGAGGAGTTCGCCAAGCTGCATCCCGAGGTCAAGGTCGAGGTGCTTTCGGCCGACCACCAGAACAAGCCCGACATCGGCGCCGGCATCGCCCGGCGCTGGTTCGACGAGGGCGGGGTGGACGCGATCCTCGACGTGCCCACGAGCTCGGTCGCACTGGCGGTCAACACGGTCTGCCGGGAGAAGAACAAGGTCTATCTGAATTCGGGCGCGGCGACGACCGACCTCACCGGCGCGCAGTGCAGCCCGAATACCGTGCACTGGACCTATGACACCTACATGCTGGCGAAATCGACCGGCGGGGCGATGGTGAAGTCCGGCGGCGATAGCTGGTTCTTCATCACGGCCGACTACGTGTTCGGCCAGCAGCTGCAGCGCGACACCGCGCGGTTCGTGCAGGAGGCTGGGGGCAAGGTGCTCGGCGCGCGGGCCTATCCGTTCCCAGACACGACGGATTTCAGCTCGCTGCTGCTGCAGGCGCAGTCCTCAGGCGCCAAGGTGCTGGGCCTGTGCAACTCGGGCACCGACACGGTGAACTGCATCAAGCAGGCGCATGAGTTCGGGCTGACCAAGTTCATGAAGATCGCGGCGATGCTGATGTACGACGGCAACGTGCGCTCGGTCGGGCTGGAGGACAGCCAGGGGCTGGTGATGACCGAGAGCTTCTACTGGGATTTGAACGACCGCACGCGGATGTTCTGGGAGCGGATAAAGCCGAAAAGCCCGACGCAGCCGCCGAACATGATCCAGGCCGGGTGCTACGCGGCGACGCTGCACTATTTGAAGACGGCGGCGTCGCTGGGTGCGGCCGCGACCAAGGCGGACGGGCGGGGTGCGGTCGCGCACATGAAGTCGATGCCGACCGACGACGACTGCTTCGGCGCCGGGCGCATCCGCGAGGACGGGCGTAAGCTGCATCCCTCGTACCTGATGCAGGTCAAGACCCCGGCGGAGAGCACCGGCGCGCTCGACATGCTGAAGGTGGTCGCCACGACGCCGCCCGACGCGGCGTTCCGGCCGATGAGCGAGGGCGCGTGCAGCCTGGTCAAGGGCTGATGGCGGACGGCAGCGCGGCCGGGGACCTGCTGTATGAGGTCCGGGACGGCATCGCCCGCGTCACCTTCAACCGCCCACAGGCGCGCAACGCCATGCTGTTCGGCATGTATGAGCGCCTGGCTGCGATCTGCGCCGAGGTCGAGGCGGACCGGTCGATACGCGCGCTGATCCTGACCGGCGCCGGGGAGCGCGCGTTCGCCGCCGGCACCGACATCTCGCAGTTCCGCGCCTTCGAGACGACAGCGGATGCGCTGGCGTACGAGGCGCGGATCGACAGCGTGCTGGGGGCGCTGGAGCGGGTACGGGTGCCGACCATCGCCGCCATCGCCGGCGCCTGCACGGGAGGGGGTGCTGCGATGGCGGCGTGCTGCGACCTGCGGATTGCAGCCGGCAACATGCGGTTCGGCTTTCCGATCGCGCGGACTTTGGGGAATTGCCTGGGCGTCGCCAACTACGCCCGCCTGGCCGCGCTGATTGGCCCGGCCCGGGTGAAGGACATCGTGTTCACCGCGCGGTTGATGGAGGCGGAGGAGGCGCGGGCCATCGGCCTGGTGAGCGAGGTGCTGCCGGACGCGGCTGCACTTGCTGTGCGGGCGGGGGAGCTGGCCCGGCTAGTGGCCGCCCACGCGCCGCTGACACTGCATGCCACCAAGGAGGCTCTGCGCCGCATTCAGGAGCGCTCGGTGGGGCCGGGTGAGGCGGACAAGGACTTATTGCTGATGTGCTACATGAGCGCCGATTTCCGCGAGGGAATGGACGCTTTTCTCGGCAAACGGACGCCGGTCTGGCGCGGGGAGTGATGCCGCAAAGCCCTGCCCTATGGCCGCTCTCGACAGATCCTGGGCTTTACAGGTCAACGAGCGTTTGACGCTACGCCGGCGGCCCCGAACTGCACGGCTCACAATTAGGCAATTGCCTTCATGTCTGAGATCGTTCTCTGGGGCTTCGATGGCTCCACTTACGTGCGCACGGTTACGATGCTGCTCGCCGGGAAGGGCGTCACACAGTTCAAGCAGACGCCGCTCAATGTTCTGGAAGCCGAGCCGAAGCAGCCCGAGCATCTCAAGCGCCATCCCTTCGGCAAAGTCCCGGTTCTCGACCATGACGGGATGCGCATCCTCGAGACATCCGCGATCACGCGCTACCTCAACGACGTCCTGCCCGGCAAGTCTCTGGTTCCGGCGCCCCCAGGGATCGCGCCCGGCTGGACATGATGATCGGCATTATTGATTTGCATGGCTACGGGGCGCTGGTTCGGCGGCGTCGTGGCCTTTCACCTGTTTCCCGATTTCGTCGGCGGCAAGAACGACGCCTGGCGCGGTTTAGAGCGCCTCGTCAGACATCCAAAATCGCCACCGCGCGTGTCCAGCCGGCCGAGGCGCGGTGCAGCTTGACGGGGAATGCCGATACCAGAAACCCGCTCGGCGGCAGCGCCTCCAGGTTATGCATCTTCTCGATCTGGCAGTAGGCGCGGTCCCGCCCGACGCGGTGGCCTTCCCAGATCAGCCCAGCGTCGCCGGTTTCCTGCACCCGGCGGCGCGTATGGCTGAACGGCGCGTCCCAGCTCCAGGCATCGGTGCCGACGACGCGGATGCCGCGCTCGGTCAACCATAGCGTGGCGGCACGCCCCATGCCGCAGCCGGTATCGACGTAGTCGGCCTCCCCATACCGCGACCCGGCCCGCGTGTTGACGACCACGATCTCCAACGGCTGCAACGCATGACTAATACGGGCGAGTTCCGCCTCGATCTCCGCAGGCTGCACCACGTGGCCGTCGGGGAGATGGCGGAAATCCAGCTTGACGCCGGGCTGATACAGCCAGTCGAGCGGGACTTCGTCGATGCGCATGGACGGCACGCCGCCCGGCGTCACCGCCTCGTCCATACGGGAGAAATAGTGATAGGGCGCGTCCACATGCGTGCCGTTATGGCTGCTGATGACACAGCGCTCGACGGCGGCATACTGGCCTTCGGGCAGCTGGTCCACGCGGACGCCGAAATAATCGGCGATGCGCGGCGCCGATTGGTAGTGGTCGATGTATTCGATCTTCGGCAGCATGTCGGGCGGGTCGCTGGCGATGTCGGCGCGCAGCGGGACGGATAGGTCGATGAGACGATGGGCCATGTTGCCTCCGTTCAATGCAGCAATCGCGGGCAGCCGCCGGCGGCGACAGGCCGGAATGCCTCGGTGCCGGGGATCGTGTCCACCAGGGTGTAGAGGTCCCAGGGTCCGTGCGAGTCGCTGGGCTGTTTCACGTCGAACACGTAGTAGTCGTGCGCCATCCGGCCATCCGGACGTAGCTCGGCATGACGCACCACCTCGTCGGCGATCGGCAGTGCGTGCAGCTTGCGAATGACGGTCCGGGCGTCGGTGCTATTTGAGGCGGCCACGGCCTTGAGATAGTGCCGCACTGCGGAGTACAGCCCCGCCTGGATCTGCGACGGCGTGGCGCCGTGCCGGGCCAGGAAACGCTGCGAGAAGGCGCGCGTGCCGTCGTCGATGTCCCAATAGAACCCCTCGGTCAGCACTGTTCCCGCCGCCGCGGCCAGGCCCAGCCCCTTCACGTCCAGCACCGACAGGTAGAATGCCACCAGGCGCTGCGGTCCAGTGCCGACGCCGAACTCGTGCGCCTGCTTGATGGCGTTCACCGTGTCGGCCCCGGCGTTGGCCAGCGCCACGATATCCGCGCCGGACGCCTGCGCCTGCAGCAGGAACGACGACAGGTCGGTGCTGGGGAACGGATGGCGGGCCGAACCCAGCACACGGCCGCCGGCACTGCCGACGATCGCCTTGGCGTCGGCCTCGAACTGGGCGCCAAACGCATAGTCGGCGGTCACCAGGAACCATGTGGTGCCCGGCCGGGTCAGGCGGCGTGCGACGCCGCCGACCTGGACATAGGTGTCCCACATCCACTGCACGATGTGCTCCGGCTGGCACGCATCGCCGGACAGCCGGGCGGTCCCGCCGGCGAACAGCGCGACCCGGTCCTTCTCCGCCACGAACGGCGCGATCGCGAGCTGGATGGCAGCGTTCGACATATCGACCAGCGCGTCCACATGCGCCGTATCGACCCAGCCGCGCGCGATGGCGAGCGCCACGTCCGGCTTATTCTGATGATCGGCGACCACGACGTCGATCGCCATGCCCTGGCACTCGGCGGCGAGGCAGTCCTCGACCGCCATGCGCGTCGCCGCCACGGACCCGGCGCCGGTCGCGTCCGAATAGACGCCGGACAGATCGGTCAGCACGCCCAGCTTTACGGCAGGCTCAGCCCGGGCCGCCAGGCTGCAGCCGGTCGTCACAACCATCGCGAAAACCAATCGGCGCCAGTCCACGCAATCCCCCGGCCTTGCCATCCGATGCTGGCTCACGGACCTGCCGGCGGCAAGGGAGCTAAGCAGAGGGCTATCGGTCTGCGCACAGAAAACAATCCTGCTTAGGGCCTAACCCCCGGCGTTTCCACCGGCAACCCATTGGCCCGAGCCGCCAGGTAAAACTCCAGGGCCACCCGCTCCGCGCTGTCCGCTCCGAACGGCTCGGCCCGCACGCCGGTCATGCAGTTGCGGAGGCGGCGATACAGCGACCCCATGGACTGCCACTCCAGCCGATACAGCGGATAGCCATTCGGATGCCCCTGCGGAATGCGCGCACCCCCGAGCCGCTGGCCCGCAAGCGTGTCATGGCACTGCGCGCAGGCCAGGTTGAGCTGGCCCATGCGGGTGCGGAACAGCGCCTCGCCCTCGGCGGCGAACCGGGCGGCGGGGCCGGCGGTGTCCACCGACAGCGGCATCCCCCGGGACTGCAGGCCGATCAGCGCGGTCATCGCCAGCAGGTCGTCGGCATCGAACGGCGGCGCACCCTGGTGCGCCGTTCGGGACAGGTTGACCCGCTGCTCCAGCAACACCGGCCGGCCGAGCGCCGGGTCATAGGCCGGGTAGCGCGCCGCCACCCCGTGCATGGACGCGACGCCGCCGTGGCACCCGGCGCAGCTCTGGCCGCTGCTCCCGGCCGGCTGGTCCCACAGGGCCTCACCCTGCTGCACCCAGAGCATGGCGGGGTTGGCCGTGTCGTCGTCCTGCATCGCCTGGACCTCTGGGCTCGCATCCGCATGGCCGCTGCGCAGCGGGCCGTGCCCTTGGTCCGGGGCTGGCCCAGCGGCGAGCAGCAGCACGCACAGCAGCGCGCGCCTCATGTCACGACAATCAGCGCGCTTTCGGTCTGGGTCGTGCCGGCGTCGTCGGTCCAGGTCAGGACGATGGCGCCCGACTCCTCCGCCCGGGCAGCAAAGGCGAAAAACGGGTTGGCGGCGATGGCGGGATGCAGCGCGAGCCGCAGCACCTCGGCCCCGTTATAGCTGCAGACGAAGCTGTTGATGATCTGCCGCGGCACCGTGCGGCCGTCGTCGCCGCGCCGCTGGCCGCTCTCCATCGGGTGGGAAATCAGCACGCGGATGTCGATCGGCTCGCCGCGGGGCACGCTTTTCGGCACGTTCAGCAGGACACGGGCCATCGGCGGCTACTCCAGGCAGGCCGCAAGGGTGACGATCAGGTCCACGCTGTCCATCCAAAACGTGCCGTCCGAGCAGTGCGCCACGGCGATGACGGTCTGCGACGTCGCAAGGCGGATGCGGGTCGCGAGGCGCGGACGGGCGCTGGCCGGGCCGAATGTGGCGGTGACGACCTCTGGGTTCGGGTTGCGCTCGGCGAACACGTGCAGGCTGGCGGTGCCGTCTGGACCCGTCACCGTCATGCCGACGGCGTTGCCGTTCTCCACCAGCAATGGCAGCTCCAGTTTCACCCGGCCCGGCTGCGGCGCCGTCCCGCCGGTGAGCGCCTGGATCAGCGCCGCGACCTCGTTCGGCAATGCCCGCGCCGGCGCCCAAGGAACCGCAACCAGCGCGGCGCCGGTCAGCAGCAGGGCACGGCGGCGCGCCAGGATCATGGGGCGGTCAGCGTGGCGAGATAGGCCACCACGTCCTCGATTTCGGCGGCTTCAAGGATCGGCCGCCCGGCCCAGGCGGCGCCCACCCGCATGCCGCCCACGGCGCCGAATGCCGGCATGACTCCGTCCGGGTCGCCCACTGCAATCCGGGCACGCAGCGCGTCGGGCGTCAGCCGGCTGCCGACGCCGCGCAAATCCGGTCCGATGTTGCCCTGCAGATGCGGGTTCGGCCATGGCCCGGCGTGGCACAGCACGCAGGTGCTGGACTGCCGGGTCACCACCGCGAGGCCACGGCCGGGATCACCGGCGCCCATCAGCGCCAGCAGCGCCAGCAGCGCCAAGCTCGCCAAACGCCTCCGTCGTCGCGGTCCGGTACCAGTCCTCCGCATACGCCGCCTCCTGCACCCGTACGCCCGCTGGCGCATCGAGCGGGCTGGTCCCGCCCGCGCCCTCGATGTCCGTGAGCTGGCCATTCACCGGGCGGTAAACTCCAGCGACCGAGATGCCGTAGCCCGGCGCGACCAGGCTGTAGCACGTGTTGATCAGCCGTGGCTCCTCGGGCGCCTGCCCAGCCAGCAGCGCCGCGATGGCGTCCGCGCAGACCTTGGCCTGTGCGCCGGCGGCGAAGGCGGATTTCGGCATGGCGCCCATCACCGCCGCGTCGCCGATGATGTGGACGCCGGGCACGATGCGGCTTTCGAACGTCACGGGATCGACCGGGCACCAGCCAGTGCGGTCCGCGACGCCAGCCGCCTGCGCGATGGCGCCGGCGCGCTGCGGCGGGATGGGGTTCACCACGTCCGCCCGGTGCGCGCCGAACTCGGTCTGCAGGGTGCCGTCCGGGTCGATCCCGGTGACGCGCCCGCCATTGGAGAGGCCGACCCATTCGAGCGTATCGGGATACAACTTCGTCCAGGCCGCCTGGAACAGCTTCTGCTTGGAAAACGCGTCCTTGGCGTCCAGCACGATCAGCTTGGAGCGCGGCTTATAAGTTTTCAGGTAGTGCGCGATGAGGCTGGCACGCTCATACGGACCGGGCGGGCAGCGGTAGGGGTTGGCCGGCACCGACATGGCGACGGTGCCGCCGTCCGGCATGGCCTCGAGCTGCCGCCGCAGCAGCAGGGTCTGTGGCCCGGCCTTCCAGGCGTGCGGGAAACGCTCCGCCATCTCAGCGCCGTAGCCCGGCAGCGCTCCCGGCTGCGGGTCGAGGCGCATCTCCACGCCCGGCGATAGCACCAATCGGTCATATGGCAACGTGGCGCCCTCGACCTGCACCGTGCGTGCCATGGCGTCGATGGCGGTGGCGCGCGCATGCACCAGGCGTACGCCGGCGGCGGCGACGTGGTTGTAGTCAAACCGCTGCTGCTCCATGTCGCGCAGCCCGGCGACGACCGGATTGCTGAACGGGCAGGACAGGTAGGCCGTCTCCGCCTCCACCAAGGTCACGTCCAGGCCCGCCTGCCGCAGCGCCCGGGCGCATGTCGCGCCGCCATAGCCGCCGCCCACGACGATAACCTTGGCAGTCCCGAGCGCCCGGCCGGGTCGGCCAAGAAACGGCGTGGCGAGCGCACCAGCCAGCACGGCACGACGCGGCGTCACGACGCTGCGAACCAGGCTGCGAGCGCCCGGACCTCGTCGGGGCTGAAGCCGCGGACGATGCGGTTCATCAGCGTCGCCGGACGCGCGCCGGAGCGGAACGCCTCCATCTGCGCTGCAATGTCGTCCGCTGTCCTGCCCTGCAGCACGCCGATGCCGGCCCCGGCAGCGTGGCACCCCGTGCAGGACGCAGCCCCCGGCGGCCCCGCGGCAGCGAGCAAGAGGGCCGCCATCGTCCATCCCAGAATACGCATCATCACGCCTGCCGCAGGTCCTGTCCTTTGAGCGGCAGGCTGCGCACCCGCTTGCCCGTCGCGGCGAAGATGGCGTTCAGCACCGCAGGCGCCGCCACGGCGATGGTCGGCTCGCCCACCCCGCCCCAGAAGCCGCCGGACGGCACCAGCACCGTCTCCACCTTCGGCATCTCGGCCAGCCGCATCACCTCGTAGCTGTCGAAATTGCTTTCGACGATGCGGCCGCGCTCCAGCGTGTTCTCGGAATACAGCACCGCCGACAGGCCATAGACGAAGCTGCCGCCGATTTGCGCGTCGATCTGGTCCGGGTTCACCGCATAGCCCATGTCGCTTGCCGCCACGATCCGGTGCACTTTCAGCACGCCGGCGTCGGACACCGAGACCTCCGCCACTGCGGCGGTATAGCTGCCGAAGCCGTGGTTCTGGCATAGCCCGCGATACACGCCCGGCGCCAAGGGCGTGCCCCACCCCGCCTTCGCCGCGGCGGCATCCAGCACGGCGAGGTTCTTCGGGTTCTTGGTCATCAGCGCCCGGCGGAACTCCAGCGGGTCCCGGCCCGCCGCGTGCGCGAGCTCGTCGATGAAGCACTCCAAGTAGATCGCATTCTGGTTGTGGTTCACCCCGCGCCAGAACCCCACCGGCACATGCGTGTTGCGCACCGCGTGGTCGATCAGCAGGTTCGGGATGGCCATGTAGCCGAACTCGTCGTCCAGCAGGCCCTGGAACGCCAGCTTGTCGAGCCCGTTCTCCATCCGGCTCGGGGCGATTGAGGCGAGGATGCTCTGTCCCGAAAGCCGCATGTGCAGCGCCGTGAGGTTGCCCTGCGCGTCCAGCCCGCCCTCCAGCCGGCACTGCGTGATCGGCCGGTAGTAGCCGTGCTGCATATCCTCCTCGCGCGACCAGATCATCTTCACCGGGCGGCCGGGGACTTGCTTCGCGATCAGCACCGCCTGCCGCGTATAGTCCTGGAAGCCGCGCCGGCCGAAGCCGCCGCCAAGGATCAGCTTGTTCACCTTGACCTGCGCCAGCGGCACCTCCGCCGCTTCTGCCGCAGCCGCCAGGGTCGCGTCGCCGTTCTGCGTGCCGACCCAGACCTCCACGGCGTGCTCCGTCACCAGCGCGGTGCAGTTCATCGGTTCGAGCGTCGCGTGGTTCAGGAACGGCGTGCCATACACGCCCTCCACCCGCTTCGCCGCACCCTGCATCGCCGCATGGACGTCGCCGATCCGGTGGCCGACGGCGGCGTCGTGCGCGGTCAGGCCCTCCTTGAGCCGGTCGGCGATCATAGCGCTGCTGACGTCGGCATTCGGGCCCTCGTTCCAGGTGACCGGCAGCTTCTCCAGCGCGGTCTTCGCCTGCCACCAGCCGTCCGCAACCACCGCCACGGCGTTGTCGCCCACCGCCAGCACGTGCCGCACGCCCGGCATGGCCTGCACCGCAGCGGCGTCGTATTGGCCGAGCTTGCCGCCGAACACCGGGCACTGCGCGATGGCGGCGTGCAGCATGTCGGGCAGCTTCACGTCGATCGCGAACACCTGCGCGCCGTTCAGCTTGTCGGCGGTGTCGAGCCGCGGCACGCCCTTGCCGATCAGCTTCCATTGCGCCGAGTCTTTCAGCGCCACCTTGGCCGGCACCGGCAGGGCCGCCGCCGCGGGCGCCAACTCGCCATAACGCAGGGTGCGGCCGCTGGCCACGTGGGTCACGACGCTGTCCGCCGCCGTGCAGTCACCCGGCGCTGCGCCCCAGCGTGTCGCGGCAGCCTGGATCAGCATCGCCCGCGCCGCAGCGCCGCCCTGGCGCACATACTCGACGCTGGAGCGGATGCCGCGGCTGCCGCCGGTGCTCATGTCGCCCCAGGCGCGCTTGCTGGACTGGTTCAGCTCCGGCGCCACGTACTCCGTGCGCACCTTGCTCCAGTCGGCGTCGAGTTCGTCCGCGACAAGCTGCGCGAGGCCGGTGAGCGTGCCCTGACCCATCTCCGACTTGGCGATGCGTATGGTCGTGCTGTCGTCGGGGTGGATCACGACCCATATGCCGAGCGCCGGCGCCTCGGCTGGAGACGCCGCCTGTCCTGTCCCGGTCTGGGCCGCGCTCGGCAGGCCCCATCCAATGGACATCCCGCCAGCAGCGGCAGCGACCAGGAAGCCGCGGCGATTGAGCGTAAGCTGTGCCATGACGTGCCCCCCTATGCCTTGCTCGCCGCAGCGTCGTGGATGGCCGCGCGGATGCGGCCATAGGTGCCGCAGCGACAGATGTTGGTCATGGCGGCGTCGATGTCCGCGTCCGTCGGCAAAGGCTTCTCCGCCAGCAGCGCCGCCGCGGCCATGATCTGCCCGGACTGGCAGTATCCGCACTGCGGCACCTGGTGCGTCAGCCACGCAACCTGGACCGGATGACGGCTATCGGGGGACAGGCCCTCGATGGTCACGACCTTGCCGGATACTGCGCTGACCGGCAGCGAACAGGACCGGGTCACCGCGCCGTCGATGTGCACGGAGCAGGCTCCGCACTGCGCGATGCCGCAGCCGTACTTCGTTCCCATCATGCCGAGGCTGTCCCGCAGCACCCAGAGCAGCGGGGTTTCCGGATCGATCTCCAACTCATGCATCCGGCCGTTGATGTCGAGTTTAATCATTGCATTGCGCTCCCGGGCATTAGCGGAAGTTTGCGGGTTTGGCCGTGCGGACGCAATGGGAACCCGGAATAGGTGAAGACGGAAGCTTCCTGCGTCCAGCTTTATGCTGCTGATCAATCGGCAAGCCATAAGGTACCTAGTCAGCTAGTCAGTCCTAAGGAGGGCATTTTGCACCAGAATCGTCAGTCGAGCGCTCCGGCGACGCAGCGGCCTTCGATGCGGGCTGATACCGCTTGGAAGCTTGAGGACGCGAAGGCCCGGTTCAGCGAGGTCGTGCGCCGGGCGCGCACCGAGAGACCCCAGTACCTGACGGTGCGCGGCCAGGAGGCTGTGGTCGTGATCGCGGTTGAGGAACTGAAGCTGCTGCTACCCCCGGCGCTGCAGCAGCAGCCCTTGACCGCGTTTTTGCAAAGCCTCGATCTCCATGCGCTGGATCTCGACCGCGAGCGCGACCCCGGTCGCGACGTCAGTTTCTGATCGGCTGAGCCTGATGATTGGCCGGCTGCTCGACACCAATGTCGTGGCCGAGCTGGCCAACCCGGAAGGGGAGGCGCGCGTGCACGCCTGGGTCGCGAGCGAGAACGAGCGCCGGTTTTACATCAGCGTACTCGTTTTAGGCGAGTATCAGGAAGGCCTGCACAACCTCCCGCTCGCCAGCGGCGTCCGGCCCCGGATCGAGGCGGCTCTGGCTGCTCTGGAACGCCGGTTTGCTGGACGTTTGCTTCCGGTCAGCGACCTCGTGGTTCGGCGCTGGGGTGCGATCAGCGGGACGGTCAGACGAGAGACCGGCCACTCACCCCTGGTGATCGACATGTTGCTGGCAGCCACCGCGATCGAGGATGACCTGTATCTCACGACGCGCAATGTCCGCGACGTTAAGCACAGCGGGGCGGCAGTGTTCAATCCATGGACGGACGACCCTGCCGTCTGTCAGCTTCGGGCACGCTCCGGCGTTGCAGGCAAGCAAAGGCGGTAACGTCAGGTTTTAACCATTGCGTATTGGCTGCGCATTTGGCCAACATCAGTTCGAGCGATCCCATGCACAGAGACGTTTCACATAATTTCATACTCAGCTACAGTGTGCTGGAAGCGGCGGTCCGCACCAAAAAAACTTTAGGTACCCATAATGGGTCTTCGCGTCGTCACACCTGCTTGGCAGCAGAGACAATCTGGGCTTTCCTTACCCGGCCCGCTTCACTTGGGTCCGATAATCACCATCCAATGAACAGCGTCCCAATGAGAAGCGCCCCGGGTACGTCCGCCGCCTTGAAGGCCTATGCCGACGCCGCTCTGAACCAGGCCGTCTCTACCATGCGCCCAGGCTGGATCGTGTCGCGCCGCGCCATGCTGGACGTCGACGGCGCGTGGCTCCCGGCGCAGACACAATACGCCCTGCTGCACCCGCAAATTGGCATTGCGCTGCTGGATGTGGTTCCGGGAACGACGACGACCCACGCGGCGGAGCGTTTGAGGCAACGGCTTGATGCGGCCGGGTTCCATGGTGAATTCGAGCGCAATCCGCCAATCCGCTATCTTTGCATACCTTTGCCGGCCATCCACGACCTTGGTCGGCTGCTTGACGAGGAGTTCGGCGGGCACTGCCCCGCGAAACTGCCGCACGGCGCGTGGGTCGCGACGGCGCAGCGTCTGCTCGCGACAGAACTGCCCAGCATCCCGGCTGAGCCGGCGTCACAGCGTAACGCCGATAACCAGAGCTTGCAGTGCCATGTGCGCGGGTGGCAGCACCCGCCCGTGAAGCCTTCGCCGACCCGGCTTTCAGGCGGCGCGCGCTGGCTCGGCGTATTTTGGGGCCTGCTGACAATCACGGTGAGCGGAGGCGGCGTGCTGCTGCATTATCTCGGAGCTCCTGAGATAAGCCCCAGCGCGGTTAGCGCCATTCAGACTGAGCCGGTGTCCGGCGCCGGTCGAGGAGCCGGCGCCACGGCGTTGGAAACGCCGCCAGAGCGCATTCCAGCAGGCTCGGCAGACATGCTTGCGGACAACCGGGAGTTGCTGCCCACACCGGCATTGCCGGAAATCGAGCCCGTCAAAGCGGCACAGACGATCGGCTTCGCAGAAGCTGCCCCTGTTCGAGGCCCCGACGCTGCTGCGCCGACGTCCGGGCCCACCGCCATGCTTACTGAGATCATGGTGCGGCGAGCCGACGCGCTGCTGCAGCGCGGCGACGTCTCCGGTGCCCGCCTGCTGTATGGGCGCGCGGCCGCCGCAGGCTCTGGCGGCGGCGCGTTGGGGATGGGCAAGACCTACGACGCGGCGTTCTTGGCCTGGATCGGCGTCAGCGGCATGGGTGCCGACCCGGAAGCGGCAGTGCGATGGTATCGCCGTGCCGCGGCACTTGGCGACACGGAGGCTCGCGACAGGCTGAAGGCGCCAACATCTCCGATCGGCAGCACGAAGTCCGCGCTGGAAGCACGTCCGTAACGACGCGTTGATCGCGCCGGATCTCGTTATACTCGGCGGTGCTGCGGACGCGGCTCCTCGCTGCCAAACTTGATCCATCCTGGGAGGGTGGCCGCGAGGTTCACGTCGCGCCACTTCGGATGGCGCGGCGGCTGCAGGAAGGCTTCGAACTTCAGCGACAACGCCTTGGAAAAACGCACCAGGCGCTCACGGCGATCGGGGATTGTGTGATTATAGGCGGCGAGGACAGCGCCGATCGCTATTGTCTCGATCGTTTCGCCGGACGGTATCAGGGTCGGGTAGTCGGCGGCGGTGAACTGCGACGGCAGGTAGGTCTGCAGCAGGGTTTCGGAAAGTGGAATGGGCAGCAGGTGAGTGCCCTCCGGCAGCGGGTTGGTGAAGCGCGCCGGCTTGCCGGTCACCCGCACCATCGCGGCGATTTCCCCCCGCCGCAGCCGCTCCACCGCGTTGACGGTAGCATCGAAGACGGGCTGGACGGCAATGCCGAGGCGGGAGAACAGCAAAATGGACGTCATGGCGGTGCCGGAACCAGGGTTGTCCATGCTGACTAGCTTCCCCGCGAGGTCGCTAAGCTGCCGCACATCGGAGCGGGCGAACACATGCACCTCCTCGTCGTACAGCTTTGCGATATACTGGATTTGCTGCTGCACGCCGGGGAACGTCCGCTGCTGGGCCACCGCAGCCAGGACGTCCGATTGCACGATCGCGATGTCCACGCCGCGCAAGTACAATAGGTCCGACAGGTTCTGCAGCGAGCCCTTGCCGATGATCGGCAGGATACGCAGGTCATCGACGCCGTCGAGCACCGCGGCGATATCAGCGGCGAAGCGGGTGTAGGTCCCATCTAGCCCGCCGGAGATGATGCCGATCACGCCAGCATTCGCCCGGGCCACAGCATTTGAGGCCACAGCCCCTGAATTCGCTTGCGCCCGTGCTAATCCCGGCGTGACAAGAGCGGCGGCAAGACCCGTGAGGATAGTGCGGCGGTTCATGGAGCGGCTCCGTTGTCGTTTGGTAAGAGGAACGTCACGGCAGACGAGCCAGCAACGCGGCCGCTGCGGGGTCGCCAAGCGTGCGTGCCCGCTCGTACCACCGCCTTGCCTCGGCGGGATCGCCCAGGTTGCCGCCTCCCAGCGACGCGAGGACGCCTGGGTCGTAGGTTTTTCCCACGGCGAGCATGGCGGCCGACGACGCGGGATAAATGGCCGCAGCGCGTTTATAGAGCACGCGGGCCCGCATGATCTCGCTATGCAGCATGGCAGCGTCGCCCATCCGCATGGTGGGTGCGAACGCTGGAGGGCCAGCCGTGGCGTCCGGCGGCAACACCATCGATGGCAGCAACGGTGGCTCCGCCTGCGCGACGACCAGACCTTGTGTCGCGGCATTATCGGCAGCCATGACCCTCGCCGCCGTAGTTGGCAGCAAGCACCCTACTGTAAGGCAGGATAGCAAACCTATCGACAGTCGGGTATTTGGAGCAGACATTTCAACTCTTTTTGTAGCGGCCATACTGCCGATCGTTTGAAGGTTCGTCCAGCCCGGTATCGCTGCGCTCCCGCCAAAATAACGACTCTATGACAGTGAGCTGCCGTATTGGCGCAACAGTCGATAGACCAGCAGCAGCGGCACGGCGGTGAACAGGATCAAGATCGACGCCGCAGCCGCCGCCTCGCCCGGCGCCGTTCCCTCCAGCGCATGGAACATTAGCACCGTCATCGTCGTCCAGCGGCTGCTATACAGCACGATGGTGGAGCTGAGTTCGGCCGCGGCCGTCACCCAAACCAGCACCATGCCGCCCACCAGCCCTCCGAGCATCAGCGGCACGGTCAAAATAACGAACGTCTTGAGCGGCGAGACCCCAAGGTTGATCGACGCCTCCTCGAGACTCGGGTCAATCTGACGGACGATGGCGCTTGCTGACCGGATGCTGAACGGCAGCTTGCGGACCACGTAGGCGACGACGAGGATCAGCCAGCCGCCGGTCAGCACCAGCCAGCCGCTGTTGAACGCGACGATCAAGCCGATGCCGAGCACCGTGCCGGACACCGCGAACGGCGTGGTGCCGATGACGTCCAGCAGGGTGGAAACACGGCCGCGATGGCGCGCCAGCACGTAGCCGATGGGCGCACCCAACGCGGTGGCTATCACGGCGGCAAGGCTGGCCAGCAGCAGCGTGTTGAGGAGCGCCCGGTATGAGCCATGCAGCAAAGCGCCGTAATTGCCGAGACCCAGCTGCCAGCTCAGCACCGGGCCGCGGAAGCGCTGGAACGAGATGACGACCACGGCGCCGAACGGCAGGACCGAAGTCAAGACCATGCCCCAGCAGAACCCGGTGGCGAGCAGCCGCCCAGCCGGGCCGAGCCGGATCAGCGGCGGCGCCTGCCGGGCATTCGTCGCAAACCGTCGCCGGCCCAGATAGTATCGCTGCAACATCAGCGCCGCCACCGTGCAGCCCACCAGCAGCAAGCTGAGCGCGCCGGCCACGGCAGCGTTGGAGTCAGCCTCGCCGAAGAACAGCTTGAAGATGTCGAGCGCCAGGAACGGCCGGTCCTCCGCCAGCACCGCCGGCACACCGAAGTTCTCCAGCGCCTCGATGAACACGAGCAATGCACCCGCCAGCACCGACGGGGCCACGATCGGCAGCAGCACGGTGCGGAGCGCACGGCCGTGCGACGCACCGAGGTTGCGGGCCGCCTCCTCGACCGCCACATCGACCGCCCGGAACCCGGCGAGCGTCGGCAGCAGCACATAGGGGTAGAGCGTCAGCGTATAGACGATGACGATGCCCGATAGGCCGTAGATGGAGCCGACCGGAATCCCGAGCGAGCGCAACGCGACCGTGGCTATGCCGGCATGGCCGAACAGTAGGACCAGGGCATAGGCGCTGACAAACGAGGGCAGCACCAGCGGCATCGACGACAATGCGAGTAAAAGCGGCTTGCCTGGGACATCGATCCGGGCCAAGCAGAACGCCAGCGGCACGCCAGCCAGCGTCGCTAAGATCATCGACATCGCCGCCGCGGCGAGGCTGTTGCCGAGGCTGCCAAGATAGTAGCGGCTCGACAGGATCTGCGCGAAAGGCGCCAGGCTGAGTGCTCCGGTCCCCTCGTCCCGCACGCTCGATTGCAGGACGAGCCACAGCGGATACAGCAGGAACAGGCCGAGGAATGCCAACGCCAGCAGAGTGACACCGGCCCGAAGGCTCCAGAAGCCACGCAATCGCGCGATGGAGCGGGACGGCGTCATGGGGCCGGATAGATGGCGATCTGCGCCGGGTCATAGGCCAGCCGCAGCGTGCCGTCGGCGGCTTGGGGCGTTCCCTGGAATGTTCTCTGGGGCGTCGGTTGTCCGCCGAGGACAGCGACCCGGACCGGCGTTCCGTCCGGCAAAGCCGCGTGCAGCCGCAGGATCGGCCCCAGGAACTCCCGCAGCAGCAGCCGGACCAAGAGGGTCGGGCTGCCGGCGTCAGGGCCCTCCACCACACGCAGCGTCTCGGGCCGGATGGACAGCAGGACCTGGCTGCCCGGCGCGCTAACCTGGCCGCGCACCTGGAAAGCGACGCCGCCAGCCTGCACAGTGGTCACCGTGCCGTCGAAGCCGCCCACGACGCCGGGCAGCATGTTGGTCAGGCCCATGAACTCCGCGACGAACGCCGTCGATGGCGTGCGGTAGATCGTCTCGGGCGGGCCGACCTGCTCGATCCG
Source organism: uncultured Alphaproteobacteria bacterium (assembly GCA_963850595.1). GTDB lineage: Bacteria > Pseudomonadota > Alphaproteobacteria > Acetobacterales > Acetobacteraceae > CAHJXG01. The sequence continues at coordinate 2,815,876 of CAWKLS010000002.1, forward strand.
GCCGTGACGCAGCACCGCGATGCGGTCGGAGATCGCCAGCGCCTCCTCCTGGTCATGCGTGACATAGACGGTCGTGAGCCCGAGCGAGCGCTGCAGCTCGCGGATTTCGACCCGCATATGCGTCCGCAACTGCGCATCGAGGTTGGACAGCGGCTCGTCGAACAGCAGCACCGCCGGCCTGATTACCAGGCTGCGGGCGATGGCCACTCGCTGAAGCTGGCCGCCGGAAAGCTCATGCGGCCAACGCGCGCCGTAACCCGGCAATCGCACGAGCGCCAGCGCCTCCCCCACCCGGTCACGGGTTTCCTGCCGCGCTACTTTGCGCGCCCTCAAGCCATAGGCGACGTTCTGCTGGACCGTGAGGTTGGGAAACACCGCGTAGCTTTGGAACACCATGCCGATGTTGCGGCGATGGGCTGGGAGCTGGTCGATGCGCTGGTCGCCAAACCAGATGCTGCCGTGCTCCACGTCGGCAAACCCGGCGATCATCCGCAGCAGCGTCGTCTTGCCGCACCCTGATGGCCCCAGCACGGTGAAGAACTCGCCGGCCGCAATGGTGACCGAAATCTCGTTCACCGCCCGGACGCTGCCGAAGCTCCGGACGACGGCATCCAGGCGTATCGTGGTCACAAATCGGCCGGTCCTAGTGGTTCAGCGCGTGTTCTGGATCAGCGTCCTGAGCCGGGCAAGGCTGTCCCGGCGCGACGCCTCCCATTTTGCGCTGTCATACGGCATGATGTTCAGCGCAGCCAGCGGCGGCATATGGCCGGGCAGGCTCGCGAGGTCGATGTCCTGCCGCGCCGGCCTGCGGAACGTCGTTCGCAGGAGCTGCTCCTGGATGTCCCGTCCGTTTATGAAATCGACGAACGCCGTGGCCGCCGCGTGGTCCGGTCCGCCCTTGATGATGGCCACCCCCTCGGCCAGCGCCACGGTCCCGTCGGAGGGATAGACCACCAGGACCGGCGCGCCGTTATGCTCCCAAAGGTGCCCGGCGTATTCGAGGGAGATCCCCAACGGATACTCGCCGCTGCCATTGCCCTCGAAGACGAGGGTGGAGCGGTTCAGCACTTTGGTGTTGGCGAGCAGCCCGCCCAATTTCGTCCAGGCCGCACCATCGCCGCCCCACAGCGAAACCAGGAATGTCGCGTTGACGTAGGCGGAGCCTGAGTTCGCCGGGTCGGTGTAGGCGATCTTCTCGCGCCATTTGGGATCGAGCAGGTCGCTCCAGGCTTTCGGCCCCTCGCCCGCCGGGATCGCCGCGGTGTTCTGGCTGATGGTCAGGACCTGCAGGTTGGTGCCGAGCCACAGGTCGTTGGGATCGCGATACTCCGCGGGGATCGCATCGCGCTCCTTTGCCGCGTAGGGCTCGAAATACTTGCTGTTCTCGCGCAACAGCGACGCGCTCACCCCCCAGATTACGTCGGCCTGGGGTGCGGCCTGCTCGGACGCGATGCGCTTGAACAGCACGCCCGATCCCGTCGAGACCACATCGACCGGGATGCCGGACGCCTTGGTGAAGGCGTCGGCGACCATGGTGTTCACGGTGTTGTCGTTGGCCGAATACAGCACGAGCCGCTGTTCCGCCGCCGCCGCGCCGCTCAAGGCCACGACCCCTGCCATAGCGAGGCGCAGCCGACATAGCCAAGCGGCCATGGTCCTCATGCCAATTCCCTTAGCAATGACGTTCGATGTCCAGTTTTGCGTGACAAAGCCCAAAACGTCAACGCGCCGGGCGTTTCTGGAGGTGATGCTGGGTGCTTAGGCGGCGCTGCAGGCGGCGGCCTAGGGGCCATGCATTAGGGGGAGGTGCCGCGGCCAGATCGGATGTAATTAGGACTTACGTCCTATCATAAAGAAATTGATACGGAGTCGGCGTCTCAGTAGGAGGCTTCGATGTCTGACGGCCCCGCATCCAAAGACCTGCCATCCGAGGGCCGTTCGGCCGAACATCTGCCCTACGGCGTCGACACCATCGTGCTGCGCATCGAGTGGCCGGTCGCTCCGGTGGCGCGCGGCTACAACGGGCGGGTGTGGCGAATGCGGCCACTACGGGGATGGACCGGAGGGCGGGCGGACCAGGGCGCTGCCGTCCCCATCGCTGATCGCGTGCCGGGAGCCAGCAACGGCGGCACGGAGCCTACACTGGATGCCGGCGCGGGCGGCGGCACGGTGCCGAACGCGGCCCCACCGCCGCTCGACCCGAACCATCCCTTTGTGGTCGACCGGCGCTACGACGACGCGCTGCGGCGCGTGCAGGTGACGCCGCCCCACTTCGGGATCGCCAACGCGCCGGTACCGGCCATGCCGGACGGCAATTACCAGCACGGCCTCGCATACCTCATGCTGCGCATCGCAAGCGCGTGGCCAGAGGACTTGCCGCAGCTTCGTGCCGACATCAACGCGCTTTACCTGCAGCCGGGCGCGCATCGGACGGGGGAAGCCCTGATCCGTGCCACCGAGGACGCAGCGGAGGCTGAAGGCGACCTGCAGGCGCGGCGGGAGATCCTCAACGACATAGCGTCGATCGCCAAATCGGACCCGTCGCAGCTTGCCGCAGACGAGTTCGGCCTTCCTGGGGCGGTGCTGGCCGGGGGTGGCGAGAACATAGTAGGCCAGCGAGGGCAAAGTGTAGCATCAAAACCTAAAGCGCAATTATTGCGTCCGTTCGAGATGCGCTTTAGTCAGAGAACCGCAGGTGGCGCAGGGCGAGTTCAGGAGCTGCGTCCCTCAATGGCTGAGCAAGGCTGGAACGGACCACCAATCGACGCTGTTCGCACGCCGGAAGGGATTGTCGCCATCGACAACACCCGCGTTGCATTGGCTCAAGAATTTGGCATAAAGCTTATTCCCGTTCGGGTTTGGAACCCGTCCGACCCACTTCCGCCAGTCATGATCGAGAGAGAACGGTTTGGCCCAAGCCAAACCTGGGGCGAAGCTCTTGCGTACTGGGCCGGACGGCAAAGGCCACCACTCGACCCGACCGGCACTACCCGGCGGCCCCGCCTGCCAGGAGACGACCAATGAACGTTCTCGATTGGCTCCCGACTGCCCTCGCATCCGCAGGAGGCCATGTCCCGCCGGCGTTCTCACAACGGCTTGCAACGGGTGAGCAGGAATTTGGCGGCTGGTTCCTGCTGAGCAAGCATAGTGCCATCGCAAATAGGACTGCACTGAAACAGCTTTACCCGTCGCATGAGGTTTTACCGTTCGCGCGCCGCTGCGACAGCGATGACGTGGCGTGCCTGGTGTTGAAGGACCCGAAGCACCCGCGAGGGACCGTTCTGCTCATTCATGATGGCGCCATGCTGGGCAGCGAGGTCGAGAAAGTCATTACTTCGCTTTCTCAGTGGTTCGAGCAGGCACTGAATGAGTAGGATACCAGGCTCTTATTGAGTTCCGGGATGGTGAGGTCGGGCTTAATAGATCATCGCACCCCCACTCAAACGGTCAACTTTTGATTTCACCACCAGCAACCTGCGGCCCGCCTGCCGCCCGTCTAGCCGTCATCCCCGCCGCCGCACTATGCTTCGCGCATTCAGAATTGGGAGTTCCATCATGCAATACCGCACGCTTGGCCGAAGCGGACTTAAGGTTGCGCCGCTGTGCCTCGGCACCATGATGTTCGGCGGCCCCACGGACGAGGCCACCGCACACCGCATCATCGATCAGGCCGCCGATCAGGGGATCAACCTCATCGACACCGCCAATGTCTATGAAAAGGGCCGGTCGGAGGAGATTGTCGGCCGCGGCATCGCGCCGCGCCGGCAGCACTGGGTCTTGGCGACCAAGCTCGCGAACCCCACCGGTCCCGGTCCGAACGATAGTGGCCTGTCGCGCCGGCATATCATGCACGCCGTGGACGGCAGCCTCAAACGGCTCGGAACCAGCGAGATCGATATCCTCTATCTGCACAAGGAGGACCACGCGACGCCGCTGATCGAGATCGTGCACGCGCTGGCGGACCTCATCCGGGCGGGCAAGGTCCGCTATTTCGGCGTGTCCAACCACCGCGCCTGGCGCGTTGCCGAGATTTGCCGGCTCTGCGACAAGGCTGGCATCGACCGCCCGGTGATCAGCCAACCGTACTACAACGCCATGAACCGTATGCCGGAGGTCGAGCACCTGCCAGCTTGCGCCGCCCTCGGCCTCGGGGTCTTTCCCTACAGCCCGCTGGCCCGCGGCGTGCTGACCGGAAAGTACCGGCCGGACGCCCAGCCCGACAGCGACAGCCGGGCCGGGCGGCAGGACAAGCGGATGATGGAGACCGAGTTCCGGCCAGAGAGCCTGCGCATCGCCCAGGTGCTGGCGGAGCACGCCACAGGGCGCGGCATCACGCCGGGCCAGTTCGCGGTCGCCTGGGTGCTGAATAACGCGCTGGTCACCGGCGTCATCGGCGGCCCGCGCACCGAGGCGCAATGGGCGGACTACGTGCAGGCGCTGGACTATCGCTTCACTGCCGAGGACGAGGCGCTGGTCGATAGCCTGGTGCCGGCCGGCCATCCCTCGACTCCCGGGTTCAACGACCCAGCTTATCCGCTGGAGGGCCGGGTGCCCCGGCCGGCGCAACAGTGAGCAAGCCTTTCAGTCCCAGGAAGCCCAAATCTCGTCAGGAAAGTCCAGCATGGCGTCACAGACCCCACTGACCGCCAGTCCCGCAACGGCCCCGGGACCGCGCTCCTGGCTGGAGCGGCTCTGGTCTTCGGTAGCCGACCGCGGGCGCGCCTACGCCGACGTTCTGCAGCCCGCGGCATCGGTGAAGCCCATCGAGCGCGCCCGGGAGTTCGCCACCGCACTGCTCTCGGAGCGGGGCGAGGCGTCAGGCGCCGCCGTGGCGCGCGAGCTGCACCTGGCGTTGCGTGATTTCGGCCCCGATGACCGGCTCGCCTTCTACCGGTTCCTGGTCGCCGACTTCCTGCCGGATGACGCTCGCCTCCGCACTGCGATCGAGGCCTATCTCAAAGCGCCGACGCCTGCGCATGCCACCGAGGTCAGCAGCGCCGCCGAGCCGACCCGGCAAGAGCTGCTGCGGCGGATGAACATGTCGCCCGGCGGCACGGCGTCGCTGATTGCGATGCGCCGCGACCTGCTGGCGCATCTGCGCGATGACCCTTCGCTGCAGCCGCTTGAATATGACCTCCGACATCTGCTCGCCTCCTGGTTCAACCGCGGTTTCCTCGAGCTGCGCCGCATCGATTGGCAAACGCCCGCCGCGGTGCTGGCGAAGCTGATCACCTATGAGGCCGTGCATGAAATCCAGGGCTGGGAGGACCTGCGGCGGCGGCTGGCGTCGGACCGGCGCTGCTTCGGCTTCTTTCACCCGGCGCTGCCGGGCGAGCCGCTGATCTTCGTGGAGGTCGCGCTGACCCAGGGCCTCGCCGCCTCGGTGCAGCCGCTGCTGGTGCGCGACGGCGACGAGGCGGCCGAGCGGCAGCGCGAGCGGGCCGCCGACACCGCGATCTTCTACTCGATCTCAAACTGCCAGGATGGGCTGCGCAGCATCTCCTTCGGCAATTTCCTGATCAAGCAGGTCGTCGAGGAGCTGAAGGCCGAGCTGCCTGGCCTGGTGCGCTTCTCGACGCTGTCGCCGGTGCCGGGCTTTCGCCGCTGGCTGGAGAAGCGGCTGGCGGGCGATGCTGCGGACTTGCTGTCTGAGGGCGAGGCGGCGGCGCTTCGGGCGGTGGCTGGGGAGGTGCCCGAGCAGGAGGCCCCCGCCGCATTGCTGGGGCGCCTGCTCGGCGTCGAGCGTTGGTGGGAGGACGTGGCGCTGTCGGACGCGCTACGCCAACCGATCAAGCGGCTTTGTGCGATTTACCTCACCACGCCCGTCGAGGGCCGGTCTGGAGGTAAGGGGCCGGCCGATCCGGTGGCGCGCTTCCATCTCGGCAACGGCGCGGGGCTTGAGCGGGTGAATTGGCTCGGCAACACGGCGCCGCGCGGCATCGAGGAGGCCTACGGCATCATGGTCAACTATCTCTATGACCCCGAGCGGATCGAGGCCAACCACGAGATGTTCGTGCGCGGGACGGTCGTGCGCTCGGCATCCGTGGACGCCCTGCTCAAGGCGCCAGCGTCGCCTGCGGGTAAAACGCCGCTCGCCACGGTACGCCGCTCCCGCAAAACATCGGCGCTGGAGTTGTTGCCGGACTGATTGCGGCGCAGCGCCGGGTTAGGCAGCCTTTTGGTTAGGAACCAGGCGCCGCAGGTCCGGCAGGAACGCGGTCAATAGCCCGATGGCTGGCAGATAGGCGCATAGGGCATAGACGTGCTCGATGCTGGTCGCGTCTGCCAGCTCACCCAGCACCGCCGCGCCAAGCCCGCCCATGCCAAAGGCGAAACCGAAGAACAGCCCGCCGACCAGCCCAACGCGTCCGGGCAGCAATTCCTGCGCATACACCAAGATGGCCGAGAAGGCGCTCGCCAGGATCAGGCCAATCGGCACGGTCAGGATCGTCGTCCACAGCAGGTTTGCGTGCGGCAGCACCAGGGTGAACGGCAGCACGCCGAGGATGGAAACCCAGATCACCCGCTTGCGCCCAAATCGGTCGCCCAACGGGCCGCCGACGACGGTCCCAACCGCGACTGCGCCCAAGAACACAAACAGCAGCAATTGCGCTGTGTCGATTTGTAGGCCGAACCGGTCGATGAGGTAGAAGGTGTAGTAGGTGCTGAGGCTGGCCATGTAGAAGTACTTGGAAAAGATCAGCGTCAGCAGGATCGCCACCGACGCGACGACCCGTGCACGGGGCAGCGGCGTCGCGGCCAGGGCCGCAACCGGCGCGCGCCGGCGCTCGGTCACCCGGCGGCGATACCAGCGCCCGACCACCGTCAGCACCCCCATGGCCAGCAGCGCCACCGCCGAGAACCAGGCAATGCTGGATTGGCCGTGCCGCACCACGATGAAGGCGGCCAGCAGCGGCCCGATCGCCGAGCCCGCATTGCCGCCGACCTGGAACACCGATTGCGCCAAGCCGTGCCGTCCGCCCGACGCCATCCGGGCGACGCGTGAGGATTCCGGGTGAAATACCGCCGACCCAAGGCCGATCAGGCCCGCCGCCAACAGAATGGCGGGGAAGCTGCCAGCAACGGAGAGCAGCAGCAGGCCCGCCAGCGTCGAACCCATGCCGATCGCCAGCGAGAACGGCATCGGACGCCGGTCGGTGATCACGCCGACCACCGGCTGCAGCAGCGATGCGGTGAGATAGAAGGTGAGCGAAATCAACCCGACCTGGCCGAAGTCGAGCGCGAATTTCGTCTTCAGGATCGGATACACCGCCGGGACCAGCGACTGCATGAGGTCGTTCAACAGATGCGACAGGCTGATCGCCAACAGGATCCCGGTGACCGGGCCGGTCTTAGGGATAGCCGGCGCCGCGATCAGCGTGGTCGTATCGGTCGATGTCTGGCTCATGCGGTCCCGTCGTGCTTTTGGCCTCTAGAGATAGGCTTTGAATGCATATGCGGCAGTGATGGTTTCCGGCATGGCACCCATGCCTGCGGACGTCCCGGTCAGAACTCCAGGCAAATCTTGCCGAAGTGCGCGCCGCTTGCCTGGTAGCGGAAGGCATCGGCGATTTCGGCCAGACCAAAGCTGCGGTCGATCACCGGCCGGAAGCCCGTCGCATCGATCGCCCGCACCATGTCGGCCTGCTCCCGCCGGCTGCCGACGATAAGGCCCTGCAGCCGTGCCTGCCTCGCCATCAGGGCCGCCGTCGGCACCGCCCCGCCGCGTCCGGTGAGCACGCCAATGAGGGCGATATGCCCGCCGACGCGAAGCGCCGCGATGGATTGGGGCAGCATGCCGGGTCCGCCGACCTCAATGACGTGGTCGACCCCGCGGCCGCCGGTCCAGTCGCGCACCCGGTCGCCCCAATCCGCATGGACCTTGTAATTGACGGCATGATCGGCGCCCAGCGCCCGCAGCCGCTCCAGCTTTTCGTCCGACGACGAGGTCGCAACCACCGAGGCACCCATCAGCTTGGCGAACTGCAGCGCGGCGATCGAGACGCCGCCCGTCCCGAGCACCAGCACCGTGTCACCGGCCTTCAGTCCGCCCTCCACGACCAGTGCTCGCCACGCTGTCAGCCCAGCCGTCGTCAGGGTTGCCGCCTCGGCATGGCTGAATCCACGCGGCGCGAGGGTGAAGCTGGTCGCAGGAGTGTTGACCGCCTCGCGTGCGTAACCGTCCACGCCGTCACCCGGCACGGTTGCGAAATCGCCGAGCGTTGGCGGCCCGTCGCGCCACGTGGGAAAGAAGCAGGACACGACGTGATCGCCCGGCGCGAACTCGGCGACACCGCTGCCCACCGCCTCAACAACGCCAGCGCCGTCGGACATTGGAATGCGCCCGTCCGTCGGCCAGCCGTCGCGGGTGACGACGCCATAGTCATGGTAGTTCAGCGAGCTGCCATGCAGGCGCACCCGGATCTCGCCCATGCCCGGCGTGCCAGGCTCGTCGAGCTCAACCACGGTCAGGTTGTCGATACCGCCCGGCGTACGCAGCGCGATGGCTTTCATTTTGGCTCCTGTGGACATTGGACAGGCGGCGATTGACGGCGTGCCTCAACGATGCGGGACGTCAGTGACCCGCAAAAGCTTGAGGCTGCGAATGACAAGCCTTGAGCCCAAAGCGACAAAACAATTAAACCATTGCGGAGCCGCTTGTGCTCAGTGTTCACGTGTTCCATTAACTGCGACAACCTCGCCAGACCAGATCAGGCTATCTGGATGATCTCACGCAAAGGCCCTGGCTGCTACCCCTGCCAGGCGCTCGTCGCGACCACTATGCGCTGCAATCACCTCCCCGCTCCCGGCACTTACTCATCAGAACTGAAGACATTGAATGGCTCTGCACGTTGCATTGATCAGGGCAACAAGGCGTGGCAGCATTATTCCAAAGGAAGCCGTGCGGCCTTGCGGATATCGGGGAGTCAAGCTCACGTGAATAATAGCAGCATTGTAGGCCTGAGGACTGATAAAGCCTCCTTGCCAACGCCAGCGGACCAAGGACCATTATTGTCGGGCCTCGACCGCGAGGCATTTGAGGCATCCTTCAATAATCATAGCTTTGAGTTGGAGCATCGACTAGTCGGGCATCAGTTACTGACATTACCGCGTTTGGTAATACTGACGCAATCGACCGCCAGGTCTCGGCCTGCCGATGTATATTTTGATAATGGTGATATTGCCATTGGGCAAAGATGGAGTGACGCGCCGAAGGTAACGGACCCAGTTGACAGCCTTGTTACGCGGATCGAGACCGCCAATGCTTGGATCATCCTGCGCAATGCACAACTCGATCCTAATTACGGTGTATTGCTCAAGTCATTGATGGATGAGATCGCAGCGTCCTGCGGGCCTCGTGTGACCAAGAACATCGCAAAAAGCGAGATGATCATCTTCGTGGCGTCTCCAAAGCGGATCACGTCCTACCACATCGACCGGGAATGCAGCTTCCTGTTCCAAGTCCGCGGTCAGAAGGAAATCAGCATTTTCGAACAGACCGATCGGGAGGTATTGCCTGAAGACGAACTGGAGCGGTTCTGGACGGTTGACAGCAACGCGGCCGTTTACAAACCGCAACTTCAGCATCGAGCGAGAACTCTGATGATGCAACCAGGCATGGGAGTGCATATCCCAATCAACGCGCCCCATTGGTTGCGAAATGGTGATGACGTATCTGTTTCCGTGAATATCAATGTTACCTATTCGGGACGTGAGCGCGCCCACGCCTATCGTGCCAACTATTATCTTCGGAAACTTGGTTTGAAGCCGACTCCGGCGCGGCAGTCACAAGTGCTCGATGCGATCAAGACTCCGCTTGGAGCAACGGCATATCGTGTCAGCCAACTCTATCGCCGAATGGCTCGAGCGGCGCCGTAGCGAATTGAGGCATTGTTGGAGCCACAACCCGTTATCCTTCAGCGACGGGCTCTTCGCATGATCGAAGCCGTTCGGCTTTGAAGCAACAGTTTCGCGCTGCTGTAGAGACATTGGGGTTCGCGCCGGGCCTCGGCCCGGTTCTGCGTGCGGCATATCGAAGAGAATTTATTCGTGCGGGAAGACAATATGCTTTTCATGGGTGAGCCGCGCCACAGCGCCGTCTGAGTCGAACCCGACGAACGCGTTCGGCGGAGCGGCCGTCTGCGCGACGTCAAAGCTTGGGTAAACGCCACGAAAGAGCCGCTGCGCGCCTTGGGCACGCCGGAAGTGGCGGGCATAAGCGAGGCCAGCGACGCTGCGGAGGCCCGGCACAGCGCCGGTCACCCGCAACGCCAGACGCGAATTCGCTATCTCCGACGCTCGCGGCAAATGTCTCATTCTGGGGAACCAGAGGGGGGGGGAACCAGCGGGTTTCGCAAATCTATCTGACAACGTGGCGCGCCCATTCCGCGACCCGGCGCACCGGCGTTGCGGCTTGCATCATAAAGCTTTTCGCCGCATCCCGCTTGGCGTCCATGCCCGGCGCCACCGGTGACATCCTAGCCTTGCGAAGATAGTGGTTCATCCCCCGGGCCCGCGCCTTTACGCGAGAAGATTCGGTCTCGAATACCATGGTGTAGCTGACCGAACGGCTATCATGGGTTTTTACCCAGTGGGGTGCGTTGCGCGGCTGATGGAAGCCAGCGCCGGGTTCGAGTTCGAATAGGTGCTCGCGGGCAGCGTCCCGCCGCGTGATATCGACCTGGCCGATATTCAGTTTGTTGCGTTTGTAGAACTGCTCTAATTCCGGCTCGGTCAGGCTGTCTGGGGGATAGACATGATAGCTCTTCCGCCCCTCAATCTGCGAAAAGAAGCCCGACTCTGGATCGAAGTGGAATGGCGTTGTCGAGGCAGCCGAGGTGATAAGGATGGCGGACTCCAGCCGGACCACACGCTCCCGCTGCAGGTCTGGCAAGTGCGTCTTCACTTCATTGAACAAGGTATCGAGTAAGACGCGGAAGCGTTGATCGTGGTTTTCCGGCCGTTTCAGCAATACCCGGGCAGGAACACCATCCAATGACGCGAGGACTGACCTTGGTGTGTCGGCCAGGGTCGCTACTTCGTAGAAGGCAGTCCCAGGAGTTGGCGCGCTGGCCGCCACGAAGTAGTCGTCTGCTTTGCCCTCATAACATTGAGCGAGAGCCTTAAGTGCGTCGGGTTCGAATTGCTGCAGCTTATGTAAGCTGTGTTGAAACCCCAATGGATAACAGTCGAACGCGACCGTTAAGCTTTCGGGATCAAGATACATCAACGGCGCACTGTTAGACAAAGCGTCCATATCCATCGCTCCATTGAGCTATGGGTGCACCATACCGCTGTTATTCTGCAAACATTCCAAGTCTATTGCAAACCACTTTTCACAACCGCGTTATATGGCACGGCAGAGGCAAGGACGAGACGCTCAAAGTCGCGTCGGCACATGCATTACGTTGCCTCCGGATGCATGAACAACCTACATCAGATCAGTCGCAACATAACGTAGCGAGAAATTCAGTGTCGAAACGAGAGAGGCTTCGCTTCGACACCAAACTTTTGTCAATCCCAACCTGGCAACGCCCCTTACAGCGCCGTGAGATCAGCCGGGTTGCTTGGGCGCGTCGGCGGCAGGTAGCGGCTCTGGGTTCGCGGACAGCGTCCGAAGATAGGCGATGACGTCGGCGCGAACCTTCGGGTTGGCTATGCCCGCGAAACTCATTTTGGTGCCAGGCGCGTAGGCACTGGGCTTCAACAGCCACTCGTTCAGTTCCGCATAGTTCCACGGACCGCTCTTGGCCTTGAGCGCTGCGGAGTAGGCATAGCCCTCCATGTGACCATGCGGCGCGCCGACAACGCCATACAGGTTCGGACCGATGCCAGCCTTGCCGCCCTCATTCAGGCTATGGCAGGCGACGCAGCCAAGCTTCGTCATGCTGGACTTACCGGCATCGGGATCGGCAGACGCCAGCAGCACATTGATATCTGGCGCATCAGCCGGCCCGGCTCCACCGGATGCCGGATTGGGCGACGCGTTAGCCACTGCAGCGCCCGCGGCCGCCGGCGTACTGGCCTTCTGCGCCGACGCCGCTGGAGCGGCCGGGAACGGCACCGGGTCCTTTGCCAAAGTATGCAGGTAGTCGATGATGTCCGCCCGCTTCTTCGGATCGGCCAAGCCGGCGTAGCTCATTTTGGTACCGGGTGCATATGCACTCGGCTTCTTCAGCCACTCGTTCAGCTCGTCGTAGGTCCACGGACCCTGCTTGCCCTTCAGCACCGCAGAGTAGGCATAACCCTCCATATGGCCATGCGGGCCGCCGACGACACCATACAAATTCGGTCCGACCCCCGCCTTGCCGCCCTCGTTGAAGCTGTGGCAAGCGACGCAACCGGCGCTCTTGACCCCAGCCTCGCCCCGGCCTGGATCGGCGGAGGCAAGCAGGACCGCGATCGGCGGCTCGGCATCGGATGGGGCAGCCGCGGCGGTCTGTTCCTTCGGCAAGTCGATCTTGATCGCAGTGCCCTTATACGGGGTCGGGCGTACCAAAGCATCGCTGATCAGCCCGGCGCCCATGAAGGCAATACCGGCAACCAGGAACGCGGCGACCGCCTTGTTGATCTCCATGCTGTCCATACGCGACCCCTGCCCCTCATCGAAATCAATCTCTCACGGAACCGGTCGCATAACGGGCCAAGCATCGCAACCCGTCCAGCGCGGCTTTCCGCATGAAGTGAGTATGATGGGGAGCGATCGAGGGTCAACAAGGGCGCGGACATGCGAACAGGGCATGGCCACGAAGGCCATGCCCTGCTCTAGAAGGCGTTACTCAGCAGGCTTTGCTGGCGTCTCCATCTTTGCCGCCGGGTCCATCGGCGTCGCCGGAGTCCAGGACGCGTTGAGGTATTTGAGCCCTGCCTCCGGCCCTGGCTGCTTCAGCTCCGGGAAGTCCTTCACCATGCTGACACCATAGAGCGGCTTATAGACGCCCTGGTGACAGGTGGCGCAGGCGAGCTTCGGCGAGTCGCCCGTCGGACCCAGCCGGTACGCCGGCCACGCGTTGCTGAGCTGCTTCAGGTAGTCGGCGTTGAGATCCCGGGTCATCCGGATGCCGTGCCACGCCACCACCTTGGCCGGCGTGCTCTGCGACCAGTCGCTGAACGCCCGGCTGTTATGGCAGTAAGTGCAGTTCACCCCGAGCGAATTACCAAAGTAGTTCATCAGGCCGAACGTCCACTCCGCCTCCTTGATGGAGTGCCGGTTGGCGCCGGGCAGCGCCTCCTCGCCCTGCACCCGGATCGAGTGGTCGTTTTCCAAGAACGGCGTGAACGGGTCATAGGGCAGCGACGCGTCGCCCACCGAGCCGGACGCATAGTTCTTGCCGGCCGAGCCGCCGACCGCCGCCATGAACACGCCGCCCGAGGCGCGCGGACCCGGATCGTTGAACCAGATGTTGTTCGGCACCGGGTTGCCGCGGTGGCAGGTGTAGCAGGTGACCCCCGTCTGCTGGACGTGCGGCTGCCAGTCGGCGTTGATGTGCTGCGTCATCTGGATCATCCGCCGCGAGACGATCTTGGTGTATAGGCTGTCTTCGGCCATGTTGTTGGTGTTGTGGCAATAGGCGCAGCCCTGTTTTGGCGACACCCAGTTGGTGAGTGAGACCATGAGGCGGGTGAACTGGCCAACGCTGAGGTCGCCCAGGACCTGAACATTCTTGTAGACGGTCGCCGCCTTCGGTCCCACCGCCGGGACCGCCGGCAGCGAGGCCGGCACCTTGTTCTCCGCCAAGTATTTGACGAGCTGCTTCTCGTTGTAGTTCGTCTCCATCGCGACGCCGCGGAAGCCGCGCTGCACCGTCGTGATCGGCGGCAGCTCGAACTTCGAGATCATTGCGATCCCGAGTAGCGAGGCGCCGACCGCGCCCACCAAGCCGAGGGCAAGCTTGACGCCCGGGATCATTTCACGGCTCCCGGGGCCAGCGCTGGGTCGGTCACCACACCCCATACGGCGGGGTAGTGCGCGGCGATCCCATGCTTCTCACCCCATAGATACCAATTGTCCACGACCGTGCCCGTCAGCAGGATGCCGATGCCGCCCGTTAGCGGGCAGAGCACGGCGAACCACCAGGCCCAGCGATGGATGCTCTCGGCCGAGGCGCAGAAGCCCATCGTCCAGCGCCAGAACAATGCGCCGCGCTCGAACGCGGTGCCGCGGTCCACGATCTGTTCGAGCTCGCGCTCACCGCCGAAGCGGCTGATGGCGAGCACGGTCGCGCCGTGCATGGCGAACAGCAGCGTGGAGCCGTACAGGAACACGATCGAGAGCATGTGGAACGGGTTATAGAACAAATTGCCGTAACGCAACGAGAACGCGGCCGTCCAATCCAGATGCGGGAAGACGCCGAACGGCACTGCCTCACTCCAGCTGCCCATCAGCACCGGCCGGATGAAGCCGAGCACGAGATACAGCCAGATAGCGGCGGCGAAGGCCCAGGCCACGTGGGTGCCCATACCGAGCGCCCTTGCCCGCCGGTACACCTTCACCCACCACAGCAGGATGGATGTGGTGAGGAAGAACCCGGCCATCAGCCACCAGCCGCCCTCGGCCAGCGGCGGGAAGTGCAGGCCATAGCCCGGCGCCGGCGGCTCAAGTGCCAGCCAAAACAGTTGGCGCGCGAACTGCACCGGGCTCCAGTTCACCGAGGCCCACATGTTGAGGCCGATGATCTCGAAGGCGATGAAGCCGCAGATCAGCGAGGCGACGCCGGTGACGCCCAGGTAGATCGGGCCGACCTGCGCATCGCCGAGAATGCCGGCCAGATGGATGTAGAACGGCTTGCCAGACCGGGTCCAGGTGGTCGCGGTGACGGGCACTCCGGCATAGACGGGTCCGCGGACTTGGACCCGGGTGAAGATGTTTTGGTACTCAGCCATGATTGGCTCGCTCCGTTTCGCAGCTTGGCCGTTGGGTAGATTTTGGCCCTCGTTATTTCCAGATCGGCAGATTGAGCCACCAGCCCCACCACTCGGGCCAGCCGCGGGTCCAGAACGGCCCGCTGATGATGATGCAGACGGCGCTCCAGAAGCCGGCCGAAAGCGCCAGGAACAGGCCCAGGCGGTGGATGCCGAGCGTGCCGATCGACCAGCCGATGGTATCGCGGAAGAAGGTGTTCTCATGCTCGGCAGTCTTCACCGCCTGGCCCTTGGGGGGGTTCGCTGCCGACAGCACCAGCGCGCCATGCAGCGAGAGCGACAGCGTCGTGGTGAAGAAGAACGTCACCGCCAGCATATGCGCCGGGTTATAGTGGAAGTGCAGGTATTGGTATCCGGTGTTGGACACCCAGTCCAAGTGGCTGAGGATGCCATACGGGAAGCCGTGGCCCCAGGCGCCCATCAGCACGGGCCGGATGACCACCAGCGAGACATAGGCGAAGATCGCGACGCCGAAGGCGAAGGGCACGTGGTAGCCCATGCCGAGCTTGCGGGTGATCTCGACCTGACGCAGCGCCCAGGAGACGAAGGCGCCGATGGCGCAGATCGTGATGACCTGCCAAAGCCCGCCCTCCTTGAGCGGCGCGAAGCCGAGGCCATAGCTGAGGTCTGGCGGCGCGATGTTGATGCGCCAGATGTTCCAATCGCCGCCGAGGGCAGCGCCATACAGGATCAGCGCGGTGCCGAGCGCCGAGAAGAACAGCGTCGTGACACCGAAAAAGCCGACGTAGAACGGGCCGACCCAGAAATCAAACAGATCGCCGCCGACCAGGGTCCCGCCGCGGACGCGGTATTTTTCTTCGTAGGTAAGCATCGCCATGGGGGGAATCCTCGGTCGAAAGGCGTGATGACGCCCGTTCGGCGGTGGACGGCGCCAAGCTTAGGGCCTGGCGCGGTCCACTGCCACGGTTTGGGTTACTTCGGTGCTGCCTGCGGGAGCGGCGCCAACTGCGACACGTTGCCCGGACGCGCGGGGCCTTCCAGCCAGTTGAACCGGCTCGTGCTGAGCAGGATGAAGTGGATCAGCAACGCGAGCACGAACAGGAACACCGAAAGTGCGACCAGCACACGACGGGGGTCAAAGAGCAGCCATACACGCCACATGGAATTTCCCCCTATGCCAGAAATGATTTCGCGTAGGCGACGCCGTCAAGCAGCGACGTCGCATAGCCGTTCGGCCCGGGCAGCCACGGCCGCCACTGCCAAACCAGGAAGTGCGCCACGATGGCGATCGCCGTGAACACGATGAAGCTGGTCACAAAGATGCTGTGGAACTCGCGCGCCTCTGAGTCGGTCAGACCCGAACTTGAACTCGCCCGCATATTAACGTCAGACATGGTTGGAAATCCCTCCTTTTTCCGTAGTCACCGCACACCTCCCGTGCGGCAGGGCCTCACCGTGGCGGATGCCACAGTTACGCTGACCGTGGCGGATGCCACAGTTACGCTCACCGTGGCGGATGCCACGGCCACGCTCCGAGGAGCTTAGCCACCCCTCAGGTGTCCTGTTCGGGCCGGCCGCATACGGCCTGATCCCGGTCAGCTTTTGGACGCTCATGCCGCACGCCCCGCGGACATCGCGGCCAGCGACTCCGCGACGCGCGACGCGGTCACCCGGCCCTCCCGCGCGCGCTTCGCGTCCGTCTCTACCCGGTCCCGCGCCCGCTTGGCGGCGGAGATGCGCACCAGGAACGGCTCCGTTTCGACATACTGGTCCAGCAGCGCCACGGCGCTGTCGTCCCAGGGATCGGCGTTCCACTGCGCCGCGCTGACCGGCGTCGGGTCCACGCGGTCCATTTCCGTGCTCAGCGGCAGGATGTGGAACAGCGCGTCAAACAGCGCGTTGCAGAACTCCTGAACCAAGTAGGTCGCCCCGGCATAGCCCATGAACGGCGTGCCCGTGGCCCGGCGGATGACGGCGCCGGGGAACGACGCCGGGATATACATGCACCGCGCGCCCTGCTCGGCCGCATACATCCGCTCATTGAACGAGCCATACAGGATGAACGGCGGCGTCTTGCGCATGGCCGCACGGACGGCCGCATTATCGGGCTTGCTTCCGGCGGTGCGGCTGAAGCTGAAGGTGCAGGGGATGCCGAGCTCGCCCTCCATGAACCCCCGGATGCCGCGCGCATAGGTGTCGGTCGCAACCACGGCGAAGCTTGCCGTCGCGAAGAAATCCTGGGTGACGCTGCGCCACAAGTCCCAGACCGGCTTGATCGTCGTGTGCTTCTCGCTCTCGATGAACGGCTCTGGGTCGATGCCGGTGAGCTCACCGAGCTTGCGCAGGAAGTTGGTCGTGGCGAACAGGCCGATCGGCGCCTGCAGGTATGGGCGGTCGAGCTCCTCGCACAGCTGCCGGCCGAACTCGCGATACATGCAGATGTTCACGTCGGCGTTCGGCAGCTTCGTCACGTCCTCGATGTGCGAGCCCAGCGGGAACACCAGGTTGATCTCACAGCCGACGCCCTCGACCAGCCGTCGGATTTCAGCGAGGTCGGACGGCATGTTGAAGGTGCCATAGATCGGTCCAATGATGTTGACCCGCGGCTTGGTGCCGGGCGCGCGCTCGGCACGGGGCTTCGGCTTGGCGCGCTTGGCGCCGAACTCGGTCCACAGCCAGTAGATCGCGCGATCCGCCGCCTGCCACTGATCCTCATCGATCGTCCGCGGAATGAAGCGGAGAAGATTACTGCCCTCAGGCGTCACGCCGCCGCCGATCATCTCGGCAATGCTGCCGGTCACGACGACCGACGGCATGTCCATGTCCCCGGTCGCCGCCGCCCGGCGCAGCGCGCCCTCGGTGCCGTCCATCGACAGGTTGTCCTCGGACAGCCCGGTGACGACGACCGGCAGCTCGTGCGGCGGCAGGCCGTCGGTGTAGTGCAGCACCGCCGTGACCGGCAGGTTCTCGCAGCCGACGGGGCCGTCGATCACCACGCGCAGCCCGCGTATGGCGGTGAAGGCATAAACCGCACCCCAGTAGCCGCCGGCACGGTCATGGTCGAGCACCAGCATGGCCCTCAGCTCCCCACGGCTTCGTTGGCGCGGCTCTTGGCCTCGCGCGCCCGGCGATAGCGCTCCCGCGCGCCCTTCGGCTCCCTGGGGACGCCGTTGAAGCCATAGCCGGCGGCCTCGCCGGCGCCGACCGATTGGAAGAAATCGACCATGCGGTTGAATCGGCCGCCGCTGCCGATCTGCGCCGCGACGATCCCGGCCAGCGCCCCGGCCCCGGCGGCACCGAACAGCGGCCGGGCGGAGACCATGTTGGTGAAGTACAACGCCGGGATGCCGAGCTCCTTGGCCTTCTGCACCAGTGGTGTCGTGCCGACCGCAAGGTCCGGGCGCACGTCCAGCATCGCCGCCAGATCCTGCTCCAGCGAGGCGCGATACTGGACGTGGGCGCCGTGCGCCTCCAGCCACTCGCGGTCGGCGTCGCTCCACTCGGTGCGCGGGCAGGCAGTGCCGACATACGGCACCTCGGCGCCGGCCTCGATCAGCAGCCGCGCGACCAGCAGCTCGGAGCCCTCATAGCCGGAGACGGTGATGCGGGCACGGACTGGGTTGGCGTCGAGTGCTGCGCGGATCAGCGGCAGCGCGCGGGCCTTGGCAGCGTCGATCTTGTCAGCAGCGACGTTCGCGGCGGCACCGACCGCGTCGAGCCAGGCAGCCGTGCCCTCAAGGCCCACCGGCGCGCTGCCGACCACCGGGCGGCCGGCGGCTTTGAACTCGCGGACCGTTGCCGTGTAGAACGGGTGCGCCGCGGCGGCGACCTGGCAGTCCAGCGCCGCATATAGGTCGCGCCACTCGCGGGACGGCAATTGCGGGGCGACCGCCATGCCCATGGGTGCCAGCAGCGCGCTGATGCCCGGCGGATCGCCTGGGAAGAACTCGCCGATCATCGTGACCGTCGGCATGTCTTGCTGCGTGCGGGGCCGGGCGACGGGGCCCTGCTCGGCTTCGGTGCGGGCGTATTTCAGCATCGCGCCGGTCAGCACGTCCTTGGCCTCGGCATGGGTCGGCACGCCGAAGCCCGGCACGTCGATGCCGATGATCCGCACGCCGTCGATCTGCTTCGGCAGCCGGTCCAGCGGCACGCCCGAGGCGGTCGGCACGCACAGATTGATAACGATGACCGCGTCGTAGTCCGCGGGCTTCGCCGTCTCATAAACGGCCTCGCGGATGTCCTCGAAAAGCTGGCCTTTGACCAGCGTCTCGGAGTTGAACGGCACGTAGCCCACGGTCCGGCGTGCGCCGTAGAAGTGCGAGGTGAAGGTCAGGCCATAGACGCAGCAGGCGGAGCCGCTGAGGATCGTCGCCGTGCGGCGCATGCGCAGGCCGACGCGCAGCGAGCCGAACGCCGGGCACATCGACTGTGGCTGGTCATGCGGACCGCGCGGGTAGTCCTGCATCAGTTTGTCCATCGCGGCGCTCTTGCCGGCAGCGCGCGCGGCCTCGATCATCGTGTCACGCCCGCCGTGGCAGCCTGACCCGGTAACCGGCGGGATTTCTGGTGCGATGGCGCCGTCCATGCTCAGACGCCCTCGTACACGACTTCGAGCGAGGCTTTGTTGCTGACCGTCGCTGGGCACATGTCGGCCTCGGTCGCCGGCTGAAGCACGACGTTGCGGCCCACCGCGTCGCCCTTGAACAGGTTGAGCAGCGCGTCATGGGTCAGCGGCGCGGGGCGCACTGGCGGCGCGCTGGCCACCTGCTCGGCCAGCAATTCAAACACCGACGCCCACTCGCCGCCGGGCTTGCCGATGATCTCGTAATTGGCGGACTTGCGGCGGATGTCCTCATTGGCCGGGATCGCCGACAGCACGGGGATGCCGACCGCGTCGGAGAACGCCTGCGCCTCGCCCGTCCCGTCGTCCTTGTTGATCACCATGCCGGCGACGCCGACGTTGCCGCCCATGCGACGGAAATAATCGACCGCCGAGCACACGTTGTTCGCGACATACAGCGACTGCAGGTCATTGGACGCGACGACGATGACCTTCTGGCACATGTCGCGCGCGATCGGCAGGCCGAAGCCGCCGCACACCACGTCGCCGAGGAAGTCGAGCAGCACGTAATCGAAGCCCCACTCGTGGAAGCCGAGCTTCTCCAAGAGTTCGAACCCATGGATGATGCCGCGCCCGCCGCAGCCGCGGCCCACCTCGGGACCACCCAGCTCCATCGCGAACACGCCGTCGCGGATGAAGCAGACGTCGCCGATCGACACCTTCTCGCCGGCAAGCTTTTTCTTCGACGAGGTCTCGATGATGGTCGGGCAGCTCCGCCCGCCGAACAGCAGCGAGGTCGTGTCGCTTTTCGGGTCGCAGCCGATCAGCAGCACCCGCTTGCCCTGCTGCGCCATCATGTAGCTGAGGTTGGCGAGGGTGAAGCTCTTGCCGATGCCGCCCTTGCCGTAGATCGCGATGACCTGCGTCTCCTTCTTCGCGGGCGTCGTCACGATGGCATCCGGCTCGATCGCGGCTTCGGCTCGGAGCGCCTCGGTCATGCTCAGGTTCGGCGCGGCTGCGGTGGGGGCGACGGCGTTCATGGGCAGGCTCTCCAATCGAGGATCATCTTCAGGCAATCGGCATCGTCGAAAGCAATTCGGTAGGCCTGGGCCGCGTTGGCAGCCGCGTTGCGATGGGTGATCAGGCCGTCCAGCGACAGCTCGCCCGACCCGGCCAATGCCGCCACCGCCGCGAGGTCCGCGTGCGCCCACTGGGCGGCGATGCGGATGCGCGCCTCCCGCATGAAGGCCGGCGGGAAGGCGAAGCTGAGCCGGTCGCTGTAGAAGCCGGCGAGCACCACCTCGCCGCCGGGGGCGAGCCGACCGATCAGCGTGTCGAGCAGGCCAGCGTCGCCGCTCACGTCGTAGATGGCACGGTAGTCGCGGCGGTCGTCCATCGCGGGATCCACGACATCATAGCCCTCGGCGCCCTGGGCACGGGCCGGGTTGCGCTCCCAAACGACGGGCCGGGCGCCAGACAGCACGGCAAGGCGCGCCAGCATGCGGCCGAGCACGCCGTGACCGATGATGAGGTCGGGCAGCGCGACGCCCGGCAGCTTCAGCGCATGATGCGCGGTCGCGGCCAGCGCCAGCAGCACGCCATGCTCGCCCAACCGCTCGTCGATCGCGGTAATCCGTGCAGCCGGGACAACGACGCGAGAGGCAGCGCCGCCGAACAGGCCGCGCACGTCGCCAAAACAGCGGGCGCCGGGCACGAACACGCGGTCCCCGACCTGGCCAGCGAAGCCGGCGCTGGCGGCGGCGACACGGCCGACCAACTCGTAGCCGGGCACGAGCGGATAGCCCATGCCGGGGAAATGCGGCATCGTTCCGGTGTAAAGCAGGCGCTCGGTCCCGGTGCTGATGCCGCTCCACTCGATATCGACCACGACGTCCCCAGGGCCGGCGGCGTCCAGCGCCAGGCGGCTGAGCGTCAAGTCCTCGGGACCGGTGAGAACGACTGCCATTGCTTCCATTTGCGCCCTCCCGGAGCCCTGCGGGCCGCTTTGGCCCAGGTTGTGTGTCAACGTAGCCTGACGGAAATACATGTCAACTACGATTTACAGAGGAACCGCATCCTGTGAGACTTTGGCGACCAGGACGCAGACCAGCAGCGGCGTGTGCGTCGGCGCGCGGCGGATTTTGTCGAACCCGGCGGCATTCAGCAGGGCGAATAGTTCGGCCTCGGTGCGCGCGCGGCCGCGGCCCATCGCCATCAAGTAGAAGCCAAAATAAGCATCGCCGATCGGCTCGGCGCCGGGCGTTCCGGCCATGGGTTCGGCCAGCAGCAAGGTGCCGCCCGGAGGCAGGGCACGCCGGGCGGCGCGCAGGATTTCGAGCGCGGCGGGGTTGTCATGGTCGTGGATGACGCGGACCAGCGAGACGATGTCCGCGCCCTGGGGCAGCGGATCGGCCAGGAAGTCGCCGCCCGCGACCGTGGACCGGCCAGTCAGCCCAGCGGCTTCGAGATGTGCGCGAGCCTGCTCCGCCACAGGCGGCAGATCGAACAGCATGAGCTTCAGGTCTGGCGCTCGCCCGGCCACTGCACGGAGAAAGCTGCCGTCGCCGCCGCCAATGTCCAGCAGGCATCGATGCCGGCCGATGCGGTAGGCCGCCAGGACCTCGTCGGCGACCAGCGACTGCGACGCGGCCATGAGCGCCGTGTATTCGGCAACCTGCTTATCATTGAGCCCAGCCGCGTCGGCATTGCCGGAATACGCCCAATAGCGTGACAGCCCGGTCACCCCCGACTGTCCGCGCAGCAGCTTCACCGGATCGTTCAGATCGGCGTAGAGGTGCCGGTGATGCAGAACCATCGCCGTGACGGCCGCATTGCCGACCATGGCCGCGCCGAGCGAACCCAGCCCGAAACGCCCGCCGCGTCGGCGCGACAGCAGCTTCAGCGAGGTGGCGGCGAGCAGCAGCCGCTGCGTCCGGTCCAGCCGCATATCCAGCCGAGTCGCCAGCGCGTCGGGTGTCTGCGGCCCCTCGGCGAGGATATCGAACAGGCGAAGCTGCACGCAGGCCTGCAGCACCTGCGAATAGACGAAGCCGGCGCAGAGGTCGAACAACGCACGGGTGCGCCGGCGGGCGATCGGCCGGGTGAACGGGAACGCCGCCGCCCAGCGCCGGAAACGCGGATTGGCGATCAGGCGGTCCCGCCGCTCCTTTAAACCAACCTGCCAAGAAGTGGCCGCGATCGCGGTTGAACTCACGCGGCGTGCCGCACGAGTTCCTTGGGCAGCAGCCGCATGGTCTCGGTCAGGATATGGCTGCGCAGCGCCGTGGCGCCCGGGCAGGCCGGCACCGCATCCACGGCGGCGGCGGCCAGCGTCTCCAGCCGCATGATGGCGCCGTCCAGGCCCAATTCGCGCACCGCGCTGGGCCGGTCCAGGGCAACGTCCTTGCCGACGGGCTTGCCGACCGCGTCAGGGTGGGCGGTGGCATCCAGGATATCGTCGGCGACCTGGAACGCTTCCCCAAGGCGGGCGCCCAACATGCGCCAAGGCTCGGCCACCGCACCCGCGGAGGCGGCGCCGGCGACGGTCGCGGCGGCAAACAGCGCGCCGGTCTTCTCACGCTGATATTGCGCGAGGTCCACCGTGTCCTCGCACTCCCACGCCTGCCCAGCGACGATGCCGAACGGCACGCCGACCGACCCGGCGATGGTCAGCATCAACGGCGCCAGGCGCTTCGGGGTGAGAACAGCGCCATGCGCCAGCGTCTGGAACGCCAGCACGATCAGGGCGTCGCCGGCCAGCACGGCCAGCGGCTCGCCAAAGGCGCGATGCACGGTGGGACGGCCACGGCGCGTGTCGGCGTCGTCGAAGCACGGCAGGTCGTCATGCACCAGCGACGCGCAGTGCAGCAGCTCGATCGCGGCGGCAGCGGCGTCGGTGACGGCCGGATCGTCCTCGCCACACGCGGCGGCGACCGCAAGGCAGAGCCGTGGGCGGATGCGGGCGCCGCGCGGGAACACGGCGTGCCGCATGGCGGCGGCAAGGCGGGGCGGACAACCCTCGACATCGGCACGCGACACTGCCGCATACAACGCCCGCTCGATCCGCCCCATAACGTCCATTATGCTTCCCCTTGTCCCGCCCATCTGTCAGGCTGGATTGTCATATGCGACTGTCAACGTTAATTGACATCAAGGTCAAGCGGTTTCTGGAGGACGGATGGCACGTCAGGTCGTCGTGATCGGAGGCGGGGTGGGCGGCCTGGTGGCGGCGCTGGAGCTGGCCTGCGCTGGGCTGGACGTGACGGTGCTGGAGCGCGCGGCGACGCCCGGCGGCAAGCTGCGGGAGGTCGCGGTCGCGGGACGGCGGCTGGACGCCGGGCCGACGGTGTTCACGATGCGCTGGGTGTTCGAGGCGATCTTTGCCGACGCCGGCGCCACGTTGTCCGACTACCTGACCCTGCGCCCAGCCAGCATCCTGGCCCGGCACGCCTGGGACGCCGACCAGCGGCTGGATCTGTTTGCCGATCTGCAGCGCTCGGCCGATGCCATCGGACGGTTCGCTGGCGCGGCCGGGGCGCGGGGATTTCTGGCGTTCTCGGAGGAGGCGCGGCGCATCTATGCCACATTGGAAAAACCGTTCATCCGCGGCGCGCGGCCCAGCATGGGTTCGTTGGTGCGGGACGCGGGCGCCGTGGCGCTATGGGGCATCCGGCCGTTCGACACGTTGTGGAAGGCGCTGAGCCAGCACTTCGCCGACCCGCGGCTCCGGCAGTTGTTCGGGCGGTATGCGACGTATTGCGGGTCCTCGCCGTTCCTGGCGCCGGCCACGCTGATGCTGGTCGCGCATGTGGAGCGCGACGGCGTATGGCTGGTCGAGGGCGGCATGCACGGGATCGCGAAGGCGCTGGCCAGCCTCGCGGCGGCACGCGGAGCGACGCTGCGCTATGGCGCCGAAGCGGCCGAGGTGCTCCTGGAGCGCGGCCGGGTGGCCGGGGTTCGGCTCGGTGACGGCGAGCGGATCACGGCCGGGGCAGTGGTTGTCAACGCCGATGCGGGGGCGGTCGCGGCCGGGCTGCTGGGTGCGACCGTGCGAGGCGCGACGCCCGTGGTTGCGGCGCGCGACCGGTCGCTCTCGGCGGTCACCTGGGCGACGGTGGCCCGGGCCGACGGCTTTCCCCTCTCACGCCATAACGTGTTTTTCTCAAGCGACTATGCGGCCGAGTTCCGAGAGCTTGCCGCCGGCGGCCTGCCGCGGGAACCGACTGTTTATGTGTGCGCCCAGGACCGCGGCGACGACGCAAACCTGACTGGCCCCGAGCGCCTGCTGTGCCTTGTCAACGCGCCGCCCAACGGCGATGCGCGGCCCCCTACCCCGATGGAGATCGAGCAATGCAACGACCGGAGCCTTCACCTGCTGGCGCGATGCGGCCTGAATTTGACGCACGAAGCCACGGAGACGACGACGCCGGCGGGCTTCCATCGGCTGTTCCCGGGGACGGGCGGGGCGCTGTACGGCCCAGCGGTGCACGGGGCGACGGCGACGTTCAAACGGCCGGGCGCGCGGACCCGGGTGCCGGGGCTATACCTGGCGGGCGGCAGCACCCATCCGGGAGCGGGGGTGCCGATGGCGGCGCTGTCGGGCCGGCTGGCGGCGGCGAGCCTGTTGGCGGACGCGCCGGTGCGGGACTCGGCTTCGATCAGCCGGTCGCGCGTGGCGGCTATGCCTGGTGGTACGTCGATGCGCTGAGCGACGACGGGCAGCACGGCATCACGCTGATCGCCTTCCTGGGCAGCGTGTTCTCGCCGTTCTATAAGTGGTCCCGCCGGCGCGGCGGTGGCGATCCCATGCAGTTCTGCGCGTTGAACGCCGTGCTGTATGGCCGGCCGAAACGCTGGGCGATGACCGAGCGCAACGCCGGTGCGGTGGACCGCGGGCCGCGACATTTGGTGATCGGACCGAGCGCGCTGCGCTGGGACGGCGACACGCTGACGATCGACATCAATGAGGTCACGGCGCCCCTGCCCTCCCGCATCCGCGGCACCGTGCGCGTGCATCCGTCCGCAGTGACGGGCCGGCGTTTCAACCTGGACGACGCCGGGCGGCACCGCTGGTCGCCGATTGCTCCGGTGTCGCGCGTCGAGGTCGCATTGAGCCATCCGGCGCTGAGTTGGTCGGGGCCGGGTTACCTCGACACCAATGACGGGGACGCGGCGCTGGAGGACGATTTCGTCGAGTGGGACTGGTGCCGTGCGCCGATGCGTGACGGCGCCGCAATCCTCTACAATGCGACGCGGCGCGTGGGCGGTGACCAAGCCCTGGCCCTGCGCATCGGAAGCGCTGGCGCGGTCGAGACCTTCCAGCCGCCGCCGCCGGCGACGCTGCCGCCCACGCGGCTATGGCGGATACCGCGGGCCACGCGGGCGGATGCGCCGCCAACTGTGCGGCAAACGCTGGAGGACACGCCGTTCTACTCGCGTTCGGTGATCGAGACGCGGCTGCTTGGCGAGCCTGTGACGGCGGTGCATGAGAGCCTGTCGCTGGACCGCTTCCGAACGCCGTGGGTGCAGGCGATGCTACCGTTCCGCATCCCGCGAAGATGGTGATGCAAGCGGGGGCGGTGAGACCCCGGCGTTTGGAGTTCTGGCCTTAGCTCGGCGGATCGAGCGGCGGACGGAGAGCAGTTCGGCGATCAGCAGGCCGAGAACCAGCAGCAGCAGGATCGCCCATTCCCATTGGGCGACCATCAGGGGCGCTCCCGGCTCATCTGCCGCGCATGCAGTTGGTCGAACAGGGCGTAAAGCCAGGCGACCCGGTCGTCGAAGGCCTGCAAAACCGTCGGGCGCGCCGTGGGCCGCAACGGGACTGACGCTGCGATGACGGCGGTGACCAAGTAGCGCGCGGCCTCCTGGGTTGGCACCGGGCTGGTCAGGCGGGGCGCGCGGGTGGTAGCGGCCAGGCTGCTGGCCAGCAGGCGCAGCTTGCGGGCGGGCGGCACGACGGCGCGGCTGCGGACGCTGTCATAGCCTTGACGGGCAACCTGCTGGCCGATCTCGGAATAGAGGTGCCGCGCGGCGCCGATGCCGGGGCGGCAAGCGCGGGGCAGTGCGGCAATGCCGGAGTCGGCGCGGCGATAGAGGCCGTCCGCTGCCTGAATTAGGCGCTGTATGACGCTGGCCAACGCTGGGTCGAAAACGGGATGGGCCAGCCAGGTGTCGGGGTCGATCCCGGCGGCGCGCAGCCAGTCCTGCGGCAAATAGAGTCGGCCCGCCCGGGCGTCCTCGCCCACGTCGCGGGCGATGTTGCTGAGCTGCATGGCAATACCGAGGTCGCAGGCGCGGGCCACGCCTTCTGCCGAGTGTTCGCCCATCAGCATCGCCATCATGGCGCCAACCGCACCGGCGACCCGGGCGGCGTAGGCTTCCAGCTCGGCTAAACTGTCATAGCGGCGCCCAACGGCGTCCCAGGCGAAGCCCTCCAGCAGCGCGTCCAGCAGGGTGCGGGGAATGGCGTGACGCAGCACGACGGCGGCCAGCGCCCGATCGGCGGCGACGGGCCGGGGCTGTCCGGCATAGGCGGCATCGAGCCGTGCCCGCAGGTCCGCAAGGGCCACGGCAGGATCGTCGCCAGCGTCGATCAGGTCATCGGCGACCCGGCAAAACGCATACAGCGCCGTCGCAGGCTCATGAACACGGCGCGGCAGCAGCAGCGAGGCGGCGAAGAAGCTGCGCGACCCGCCGCGCAGCAGGTCTCGGCAGGCGGCGAGGTCGGCGCTATCGAGCAAGGGCTGAGGCATGCGGCACCACCGTATCGAGGACACGCGCTGAACACAGGACGCCGGGCAGGCCGGCGCCGGGATGGGTCCCGGCGCCGACGAGGAACAGGCGATCGATATCCTCGCTCCGGTTATGCGGGCGGAACCAGGCGGATTGGGTGAGGATCGGCTCCATCCCGAAGGCGGCGCCGCGATAGGAGAGCAGGCGGTCGTGGAAGTCCTGCGGGGTCATCACATGCTGGGAGACGATCGCGGCCTCAAGCCCCGGCAGGATTGTCTCGCTGAGCGCGCGGGCGATGGACTGACGATAGGTCTCCGCGAAGGCGGCCCAATCCGTGCCGCTGGCGAGGTGCGGGACCGGGGACAGCACGTAGAACGCGTCACAGCCCGGCGGCGCCAAGGACAGGTCGGTCGCGGTCGGACGGTGCAGATAGAGCGAAAAATCATCGGCGAGATGGTGACGTTTGAAAATATCCTGCAGCAGCTCGCGGTAGCGGGGGCCGAGCAGGATGGTGTGGTGCGCGACGTCCGGATACTGGCGGTTTGTGCCGAAGTACCAAACGAACAGGCTCATGGAGTAGCGGGCGCGCTCGATGCGGCGGTCGGTCCAGCGGCGGCGATGCTTGGCCGCGACCAGATGCCGGTAGGTCCAGGCGGAGTCGGCGTTGGACACCACGATGTCGGCCGGGATCGTCTCGCCGGATCGCAGCCGCACGCCGGTGGCAGCGCCGCGGTCCACGGTAATTTCGAAAACCTCCTGATTGCAATGCACGGCACCGCCCTGGCCGCGGATCAGGTCCACGAGGCCGGTGACCAGCGCGCCCGTGCCGCCCATGGCGAAATGCACACCCCAGCGACGCTCCAGGAAGGCGATCAGCGCGTAGATCGAGCTGGCGCTGAACGGGTTGCCGCCGACGAGCAACGGGTGGAAGCTGAGCACGACCCGGAGCCGCGGGTCGCGGATGTGCTTGGCGACGAGTTGAAAAACGCTGCTGAGGCTGCCGAGGCGCAGCAGGTCCGGCACGACGCGGGCCATGTCGGTCCAGCTGTCGAACGGCACGTCGCCCAGCTGCTCGAAGCCGACGCGGAAGATCGCCTCGCTGGCGGCCATGAAGCGTTCATAGCCGGCGACGTCGGCTGGGCAGAAACGGGCAATCTCGGCGCGCATGGCGTCGGGGTCGCCGGTGTAGTTGAACTCGGCGCCGTCGTCGAAGCGGATGCGGTAGAACGGGGTGATGGGCCGCAGCTCGACATCGTCGGAAAGGCGCCGGCCGCACAGCGCCCAGAGTTCCTCTAATAGAAACGGCGCGGTAACGATGGTGGGGCCGCCGTCGAAGGTGAAACCATCCTGGCGGAACACGTAGGCGCGGCCGCCGGGGGCGTCGAGCTTTTCCAGCACCGTCACGCGGTAGCCGCGCGCGCCGAGGCGCACCGCCGCGGCCAGCCCGCCAAAGCCGCTGCCGATGACGACGGCGTGGGGCCGGGGCGATGTCGTGGGCGCATGTGGAGGGGCGACGGCAAGCAGCATGGACATGACACGAGGACTGTAACAGCATCCTGACACTTACGACCAGCGGCCAGGATAACGATTGCAGATGAAAATGCGGATTATGCTGAGGCTGGCGGTCGCCGCGGCCGCCGTCGCCGCGATCCTGGCGGCCCTATGGCAGTTGGAGGCGGCGGAGGCCGGCCTGCTGGTGACACCCGGGCGGGTTGGCGTCATCCCGGTCACGACATTTGCACCGGCCTCGGCGGGACCGGCGCCGGTCGTGGTGGTGGCGCATGGATTTGCCGGGTCGCAGCAGCTTATGCTGCCGTTTGCGGTGACTTTGGCGCGCAACGGCTACCGGGTGGTCACCTTCGACTTTCCCGGCCATGGGAAAAACCCCGCGCCGCTCAGCGGCGGCCTGGCCGACGACGCCGCGCGCAACGCGGTATTGATGCGGGCGCTGGAAGCGGTGGTCACGTTCGCGCACGGGCTGCCGGGCGGCGAGAGCGTGGCGCTGCTGGGGCACTCGATGGCGTCCGACATCGTCGTCGGCTACGCTCGGGCGCATCCGGACATCCAGGCGACGGTCGCGGTCTCGTTGTTCTCGCCCAGCGTGACGGCCGCCTCGCCGCGCAACCTGCTGGTCATCGCCGGCGCGCTGGAGCCGGCGATGATCCGCGACGAGGGGCTGCGCATCGCCCACATGACGGCCGGCGACGCCGTGGAGCAGCGGGTTACCTATGGCCGCTTCGACGACGGCACGGCCCGGCGGTCCACGCTGTCCGGCGGGGTCGAGCACATCGGCGTGCTGTTCAGCCGGCAGAGCCTTGTGGAGGCGCTGGGCTGGCTGAACCAGGTTTTTAAACGTCAGGGCGACGGGTGGATCGACGCGCGGGGCCCCTGGCTCGGGCTGCTGTATCTGGGCCTGGTCGCCCTGGCGTGGCCGCTTGCGAACCTGCTTCCGCGGGTGACTGCGACGCCGGTTGGGGCCGGGCTGCCTTGGCGGCGCTTGCTGCCGCTTGCCGTGCTGCCGGCGCTGGTGACGCCGCTGGTGCTATGGAAACTGCCGACGGACTTCTTGCCGAGCCTGCTAGGCGACTACCTGACGGTGCATTACGCCGTCTATGGGCTGCTGACCGCGGCTGGCCTTTGGCTGGTGCGGCGTCCAACCGGCGGACGGGCCCCAGCGGCGCCGTTCATCGTGGCGACCGTGCTGATGGCGGCGTACTGCATCCTGGCGATCGGGGTGCCGATCGACCGCTATGTGACGTCGTTCATGCTGCCGCCGGGCAGGGTGCCGATCATGCGGGCGGTGCTGGTTGGCACGCTGATCTATTCGGCCGCCGACGAATGGACGACGCGCGGCGCCGGCGCGCGGCCTGGCGCCTATGCGGTGACGAAGGCGTGCTTCGTGCTGTCGCTCGTGCTGGCGATCGCGCTGAACCCGCCGCGGTTGTTCTTCCTGATCATCATCGTGCCCGTCATCCTGCTGTTCCTGATCGTGTACGGGCTGTTCAGCGGCTGGGCCTATCGCCGCACCGGGCACCCGCTGGTAGGCGCGGTGGCGATCGCGCTGGCCTTCGCCTGGGCGATCGCGGCTACCTTTCCGGTGGTGGGATAGGCTCGGGGACCGCAACGGGCGGCGGCTCCGGCGCGGGCGGCGCGAGGGGTAGGCTGGCAACGGGCAAAACCGGCGCTATGGTGACTGGCGCAGCGACGACCGGCGCAGCGACGACCGGTGCAGGTGGCGGGACGATGTAGTCGGGAACGATCCGTGCCTGGCCGCCGGCGATGACCAGCACCTTCTGCCCGAGCTCCAGCGGCCGCGCATCCTTCTGCGTGACCGACACCAGCTCGCCGTTCGCCTTGCGGACGACATACTCGTACGCCGTGGTGTCGCCGGTGGCCCGTTCGATCCCGCTGCCGACCAAGCCGCCCACCACCGAGCCGCCAAGCGCCGTCAATGCGGTCCGCACGCCGCCACCCGGCGCCTGCGCGCCCGCGATCCCGCCCGCCGCCGCCCCGGTAAGCCCGCCCGCGGTGCCGTCCGCGCTCACGCCCACCTGACGCCGGCCGGCGACGACGCCCTGCTCCACCTTGTTC
Source organism: uncultured Alphaproteobacteria bacterium (assembly GCA_963850595.1). Taxonomy (GTDB): domain Bacteria; phylum Pseudomonadota; class Alphaproteobacteria; order Acetobacterales; family Acetobacteraceae; genus CAHJXG01. The sequence goes on from CAWKLS010000002.1 coordinate 2,846,648, forward strand.
GCCTGCTGCACGGAGCCGCTGGCGTAAGTGTCAGGCGAGTAGCTGGGCGCGCATCCGCCCAGCGCCGCCACGCCCGCAAGCACGCGGCCGAGTTTCATCATCGTCATCCCTCGCGTCCCCAGCCGCTCCATGCGCTTCGCCGGAGTGCCGGCCGGGTAGTTGCGCTCAAGCAAGGAAGCTGGCAACCCAACCCCGCCCCATGGGACGGCGTGCACAATAAGGCTATGGCTACTGCGGCGGCGACCGGGGCAGCGTCAGCAACGGGAATGCGCTGAATACATGCGGGAGCGTGACCGGCTCCGCGGGCCGCAAGTAGGAGGCGTCCAGCTCCGCAAAGCTGGTGACGCCCAGCAGGCCGAGGCACTCTCTGACCTCGATGTCCAGCAGCTCGACCACTCGCGCAATGCCCGCGGCCCCCGCGGCGGCAAAGCCACAGCAATAAAGCCGGCCGATGCCGACCAGGTCCGCGCCGAGCGCCATCGCCCTCACGATGTCGCTGCCACGGCTGAACCCACCATCGACCATCACCCGCGCCCGGCCGGCAACGGCGGCGACAATCTCGGGCAGGACTTCGACCGCGCCGACGCCGTGGTCCAACTGCCGGCCGCCATGGTTCGAGACATACACGACTTCGACGCCGACCTCGCAGGCGGTCACGGCGTCCTCAGCCGTGGCGATGCCCTTCAGGATCAGTGGGATGGCGTGCTTGTCCTTGAACCGGCGAATGTCATCCCAGCTCAGCGCCGCCTGGAACTTCATGCCGCCGGCCGTGGCCCGCCAGGGCTTGGCGAACCGGTTGGCGATGTCCCGCTCCCGCCGGCTGTATAGCGCGGTATCCACGGTGATGCAGAACGCATCATACCCGGCGTCCACCGCTTGACGCACGTGATCGTCCACCCACGCGCCGTCGCCGCGCACATAGAGCTGGAACGCCCGCGGCGCCGTCGAAGCGGCCGCCACCGCCGCCATGCCGCACTCCGACACCGAGCTCAGCATGAACGGCACCCCCGCCGCGGCCGCGCCCTGCGCCACGGCGATGCCGCCGCCGTCGCCCATGAAGTCCAAGCCGCCAACCGGCGCCAGGCATATCGGCAGCCGGACGCTATGCCCAAAAAACCGGCCGGAGGTGTCGATGGCGGAGACGTCCCGCAGCACGCGCGGGCGGAAGCCGATGCGGTCCAGCGCCAGCCGGTTGCGCAGCGTCGTCGTCTCGGTCCCGGCGCCTCCGACCAGGTAGTCCCACATGTTGTGATCGAGCCGCGCATGGGCTGCGGCGACGATTTCGTGCAGCGTTTGCAGCTCGGCGATGTTGGTGATCCCGGTGTCCATGCGTTGGTTCCTCCAGCGCGATCGTGGACCGGGCGCGAGAAGCCGTCATTGTTTGTTTCCGCCGTTAAAACGCGCAGGTATTCGAATGATGAAAGAGCCGCACAGTCCTGTCCACCAGTGCTAGGATGCCTCCCATAAATGTCGCGCTCCGCAAGCCCATGACCCAAGAGGAGTTCTTCGTTTGGGCTGAAGGCCAGGAAGGACGCTACGAGTTCGACGGCACCCAGCCCGTCGCGATGACCGGGGGCACCAACAACCATGGGCTTATCGCCGGCAACCTCTACTTTCAACTCAAGTCGCGCTTGCGTGGCGGCCCCTGTGTCCCGATGCTCGCCGCGGGCGGCGGCGTCGCGACAATTGGCAGTAAGGTGCGCTATCCCAAGGCCGTAGTGACGTGCTCGCGAGTTCCTGGCGAGGAGCGATTGATCCCGAACCCAGTCGTTGTGTTTGAAGTCGTCAGCCCCAGCTCCGTACGGACCGACGAGGTCATCAAGTTGCTCGAGTATCAAGCTGTCCTTTCAATCAAACGCTATGTACTGATTGAGCAACGGAAAATCTTGGTGACCGTTCACTCGCGCCAGCACGACGAGCCCTGGAATACAACTGTCCTGGTCGAACACGACGTCCTCGGTCTGCCGGAAATTGGCATCGAGATCCCTGTCGCTGACCTCTATGACGGTATCGTCCTCGACAAACGATAGAACCGGGCTGAATGGGTAGTTTGTGTTGGGTGCCCTGCGTTTCACGTCTTCAGCGCGGCACCAGGCGACGCTCTGCCGCCGGCGATCGCCGGAACGACCGCCGCCAGCAGCCCGCCGGCCAGGATGGCCGCCGCCAGTCCGGCATCCGCCCAGCTCGCCGCCACGCCGACCGACAGGCCGGCCGCTTGGCCCAGGATCGATCCGGCCATTTTGGCGGCGACCCAGCCCAGCGCCGTGCCGGCCGCAACGCCCAGCGTCAGCACAACGCCGAGCTCCAGCCACAACGCCGCCAGCACGAAGCCCGGCGGGGCGCCGATCGCCCGCAGCACGGCGTGCTCCCGGCTGCGCCCCGCGACGACGGCGGTGAACGCCAGGAACACCGCCGCTACGACCAGCACGGCCGTTGCCGCCGCCATGGCGGACAGCACGGCGCGCACGTCGCCCATGGTGCGGAACAGCCCAGCCAACACCTCTCCGGGGAACACCGCCGTGCTGCCGGCGGCCCGGTAACGGGCGCGGAGCTGATAGGCGCCGGCGAAACTGCGCGGTTTCACCACGACGGCGGGAACGGCGGGGGCGCCGGCCTCCCAGGGCGGGCCGATCCGCTCAACGCCATCGGGATGGCCGTTGCCCAGGCCATGGATCTCCCACACACTCTCGATCGGCACCATGATGGCAGCGTCCCACGGCGTGCCGGTGGGCGACAGCCGGCCAACGACCGCATAGGCAACCTCGGTGTGCATATGCCCGCCGTCCGGCACCTCGACCCGGCCATGCTGCGGCGTGATCGTGTCGCCGAGCGGCAGGGGCACGTCGGCGCCGATCACCGCTTCCTCCTCGGCAGCGAAAATCCGGCCTTCCATCGGTGCGCGCCGGCCCCCCTGGGTCACGAAGGCCGCGGTGACGCCGACCACGGGATGACCGCGCCATTGGTCGCCAAATCCGATCGGCGAGGCCCAGACCGCCTCCGGCTCGGCCATCACCCGGGCCATGACGGCGCCGTCCATCAGCGGCACGGTGTCCGGCTGCAGATAAACCGACGTCAGCACGAGCTGCGTGGCGCTGCCGGGTGCGCCGATCACCAAATCGAAAGCGTCCGCCGCCTGCGCCGCCGCCCGCCGCAGGCCGCGCTCCAGCGCACCTACCCCGGTGCCGAGCGCGGTCGCCAGCGCCACCAGCAGCGCCATCGCCAGCGCGGTGCGCCAGCCGCGACGAAGCGCTGCATGGGCGACGGGCCAGGGATTCAGGTTACCCGCTCCAATTGCCCGGCGTGCAGGCGAAGTCGGTTGGGCAGGCGCGCCAGCAACGCCTTGTCGTGGGTGGCGACGATGAGGGTGGCGCCGGCCTCGGTTGCAGCAAGCAGCAGCAGCTCGCCGACGCGGGCCGCCGCCGTCGCGTCGAGGCTTGCGGTCGGCTCGTCGGCCAGCAGCATGGCGGGGTTGCGCAGCAGCGCGCGGGCCAGGGCGACGCGCTGACGCTCCCCTCGGCTCATGACCGTCACCCGCCGATCCAAGGCCGTGACGCCGAGCCGGTTCAACAGGGCCGCGGCACGCTCCCGCAGCGCTGCGGGCGCGCGAGCGTGGTCGAACAGCAAAGGCAGCAGCACGTTGTCGAAGGCGGACAGCCCATCCAGCAAATGCATATCCTGGAACACCAGGCCGAGCCGCTCCCGCCGCCAGCGGTCACGGGTGGGGTTGGCCAGGGTCCATAGGTCATCGGCGCCCCACCGGACGCTGCCCTGGGTTGGGCGCTCAATGCCCGCCAGTGCATGCAGCAGGCTGCTTTTGCCGGCGCCGGACGCGCCCTCGATGGCGGTGGCGCTGCCGCCGGGGAGCGAGAGGCTGGGCACCGTCAGCACCGGGCCTACGCCGGGATAGTCGATCACGAGGCCCCGCACCTCCAGCGCCGGCCCACGCGGCGCTGGTTCGAGGCGGCGCGCCGGCTCAGCCGCGGCGGAAGCTGGCATCGCGCAGCCGGGCTTGGCTGACGAAGCCGGTCGCGGGGTCGGTCCAGGAGCCGAGCTCGAGCTGGCCCGTTACCTCGATCACCTCGTTCGGCGCCGTCGGCTGCGCGTCGCGCTTTAGGTAGGCGACGACGATGTCGGGCGGCCACTCGGCATCCGACGAGCAGAACGGGCACATGCTGAGCGGCTCGCGCGTGAGGACGAAAAAATCCGCCTCGGCCTTCAGCGGCGGCGCCATGAAGCCGGCCATGGTGGCGGCGTGCCCGGCCAGTTCCTTCGCGCGGTCGGAGAAGCGCAGGCCCTGCACGCTCCATCCAGAATACAGGTCATCGAACCGCAGCCGCTCTGCCGCATGGGCCTGGCCCGCCGCCAGCAAAGGGGCGGCGAGCAGCGCGCGGCGGCCGAGGTTAAGGCGCGCCAAGGCCCAGAGCCTCCGCCATGGCGCGGAACACGTAGGTGTTGTCCACAAAGCCGTGCAGCCGCTCCGACCCCGGCCCGGTCGCCCGCAGCAGCGCGTCATCCGCCGAATGCACCCCCTGCTCGGCATCGTGCGGCAGGTTGCCGATGCGGAGCTGGGCGCCGGGCACGTTGCCTTTCTCGTTGGCAATGTAGGGACCGCCGGGACCGCTGCGCACTGCGGGGACGCGGGTGCCGTCGAGGTTGGGGCGATAGCTCTCGTAATAGTCGGGGAAGGACGCATAGAACATCGCGAGCCGCCGCGACACATCCACGCTGGGCGGGTAGCCGCGGGCGTCCGGGGCTGGGTAGTTCGGGAAGCCGGCGTCGGCGTACACGCTGACCTTGTCGCGCATCTGCTCGGCCTGCACCTCGTCCCGCACGGTGCCGACGATGCCGACGCCGTGGGTATGGTCCGGCACCACGATCACCAGCGTGTCGTCGCGCTGGCCGGCCCAGTCCAGCACGACCTTCAGCGTGTGGTCGAGCATGATGGTGTCGTACACCGCGCGCTCCCAGTCGATCGGATGGTTGAACTTGTCGATCAGCCCGCTCTCGATCATCAGGTAAAATCCTGCCGGGTTGCGTTCCAAGACCTGCAGCGCGGCAGAGACCTGTTCCGTCAGGTCCGGCTGGTTGGGGAAGCGTTCGACGGTGTTCTTTTTCAGGTAGAACCGGTCGAGCGCGCCGTCCATGTTGCCGAGGTTGAACAGGCCCAGCAGCTTCTTGGTCGAGGGATCGGCGGCGGCGGATAGCGCGGCGACAGAATCGGCAAAGGCGTAGCCGTGCTCGCGGAACGCTGCGATCATGTCCCGGCTGTCCTTCCGCCGCGACCCTGGCACGGATTGCGGCAGGAAGCTCGCGGAGCCGCCGCCCATCACCACCTCGGCGTCGAAGGCCAGCATCTGATCGGTGATCGGCACGTAGTCGCTGCGCCGCCTTGTATGGGCGAACACGCCGGCCGGGGTCGCGTCCTGGATTTCGGTGTTGGTCACGATCCCAACAGACATGCCCAGCCGGCGCTTCACGATCTCTCCCAGCGTTTCCACTTTGGGGTGCGCCAGCGTGTCGGCGGCCCGGCTGGCATAGACGCCGAGCGCGTTCACCGCACTCTTGTGCCCGGTGTTGTAGGCGCTCTGGCTGTTGGCGCTGTCGGTCACGATGCTGTCGGTCCCGGACGTGCCGACGGTCGCCATCTGCGGCAGGCCGTCCATGGTCAGCGGGTGGCGGTACTTGCCCTGCTCGATGCCGCCCACCAGGATGCGCGCCGCGGTGACGTTCGCCATCGCCATGCCGTCGCCGATCATCAGGACCACGTTTTTCGCCCGGCGCGGCGCGCTCGCGGCATACACCTCCCACGTGACGGTCGCGGTCCGGTCGCCGTCCGTTGCCGTCACGGCGTAGGTGCCGGGCTGATCGATGGACACGCCCCGCAGCATGAGCGACGACAGGTCTTTGCCATCTTCTTTGGCGATGAATTCGGCGCTGCGGCCCAGGGCGGCGGCGTGGTCGCGGCCGTTGATCGTGACCTTGGCGCGAGCGGCGTCGGCGAGGCCGGGGAACTCGACCTTGAGATCGAAACGGCTGCCAGCCAGGATCGCGGCGCGGTCGATGGGGTAGATGACCTGGGCGTGTGCAGCGCCAAACGCCAGAAGTCCCGCCGCCAAACCGATCAACGCCGCACGCATCCAGACCTCCATTGTTCCCGGGCGGGACCCTAGCCCGGCCAGGCTGGCGGTGTCAGGCCATCTTTGAAATGTAATGTCACGCTACGGGCAGATATAGCCGGTGCCGCCCGGCGCCTTGAAGCAGCCGACGGACTCCGGGAACAGCGTCTTCGGCAGATACAGGATCGCGCTCGGCACGAAGATCGTGAAAGCGATGGTGGCGAAGAAGACGATGTAGATCGGCAGCGACGCCCGCAGCGCCGTGGAGAACCGCACGCCGACGAATTTGCTCGCCATAAGCAAAGCCAGGCCGTAGGGCGGCGTGATCAGCCCAAAGGCCAACGTGACGATCAGCACAACGCCCATGTGGACCGGGTTGATGCCGGCGCTTTCGGTCAGCTGGTTGACGACCGGCATGAAAATGATGATTGCCGGGATCGGCTCGATGAAGTCGCCGACGATCACGAACACCGCGACCAGCAAAAACATGATCGCCATCGGGTCGGTGCCGGCGACGTCGGCGATCCAGCCGGCGACGACGATGGGGCCGCGCAGATAGGCCACGAGCCAGCCGAATGCCGAGGCGGCGGCGATGGTGATGAGCGGCAGGCTGAACACCAGCCCGGCCTGCACGAAGTCGCGGGGCAACTGCCGGAAATGCCCGGGTTTCAGCAGCGGCAGCACGACCAGCAGGATGTAGGCGATGGCGATGACGCCGGCCTCGGTCGGGGTGAACCAGCCGGTCATGATGCCGCCCAGCAAAATCAGCGGGATCATCATCGGCAACGCGGCGCCCCGGGCAGCACTGCCGAGCTGCGGCAGGGTGGCGCGCGGCCTGCGGAAGCCGACGGGGCCGAAGAAGTAGCAGTACACCATCAGCCCGGCGCCGATCAGCAGCCCCGGCACGATGCCGCCCAAGAACAACCCGGCGATCGAGACGTTGCCGATCGCGCCATACACCACCGCCATGATCGACGGCGGCACCAAGGCAGCGATCGTGCTGGCCGCCGCGATCAGCGCCGCCACGAACTCCGGCCGGTAGCCCTCCTGCGCCATCGGCTGCGCCATGGTGCGGGACAGCACGGCGACGTCGGCCGAGCTCGATCCCGACATGCCGGAGAAGAACATGCTGAACACCGTCGTGACCTGGGCGAGGCCGCCGCGCACGTGGCCGACCAGCGCCTGCGACAAATTGGCGATGCGGATGACGACATTAGCCGAGGTCATCAGCTCGCCGACCAATAGGAAGAACGGGATCGCCATCAGGCTCTCGCTGTCGATGCCGTTGAACAGCTGGCCCATCATGGATTGCAGGCTGACAGGCGTCATCGCGGTGCCGATCAGCACGCCGGCGATAAGGCTGAAGGCGACCGGCACGCCGAGGTAGCCGAGCGTCAGGAACAGCGCGGTCATCAGCCCCAAGATCAGGGCGTTCCCGGACGCCATCTAGATCGCGGCGGCGTGGGCCGGCGCTTTGCTGTCCACGGCGGCTGCAGGCACGAACCCATTCTTTAGGCCGTTCACGATCTGCTCCAGGCTGAACAGCGCGACCAGCGCCCCGCAGGCCGGGATCGGCCAATACAGATAGGCGATCGGCGTCATCGACGGCATGCGGAAGCTGTTGAGGCCGCTTAGGAAGTTCTGCCAGCCATAGAAGACCATCGCGAGGCCCACCGCCAGCACGACGCCGCGGTTGAACACCTCGAACACCGTGCGCATCGGTCCCTGCATCGCGTCCGTCAGCGCCGAGAGCTGCAGGTGGTCCTGGCGCCGGGTCGCGACGGCAGTGCCGCAGAACACGCCATAGGTGAAGAAGGCCATCGTGACCTCCTGCAGCCACAGCCAGGGCCGGCCGATCTCGCGCGTCAGCACGTCCATGAACACCGAAGCCGAGAAGCAGGCGAGGCAGACGCCGCACGCGATCATCAGCGCGTGCTCCAGCCAGTCGAGCCGTCGCCATTTCAGGTGGCGGTCCCGCTCCAGGACGATCGGGTCCGCCGGTTCAGCGCTCATTTCACCGCCCGGATCAGGCCGAGGATCTTGACCGCGTGCGGCCCGAGCTCAGCCGCAAGCTTGTCCTGAAACGGCGTTGCGGCGGCGATAAACCCAGACTTATCGACGTCGGTGACAAACTTCACCCCGAGCTTGGTCAGGCGCGCCTGGCTCTCGGTCTCCAGCGCCAGAGCGCGGGCGGGCTGGGTGCGCGATACCTCGTCGGCGGCGGCCTGCACCCAGCCGCGCTGCTCCTCATTGAGGCTCGACCACAGCTTGTCCGACACCCAGAGGAGCGAGTTGTTCGCCTCGTGCTGCGTCATCGACATGATCGGCGCGGTCTCGTAGTGCTTGTTCGCCATATAAACATTGACGCCGTTCTCGGCCATATCGACGACGCCGGTCTGCAGGCTGGTATAGACGCTGCCGAACGGCATGTGCACGGTCTGCGCGCCATAGCCCGGAAAGATCACGTCCTCGGTCGCCGTCGCCTGCACCCGGATTTTCAGGCCCTTCAGGTCCTCGACCCGGTGGATCTCCTTTTTGCCATACAGGTCCCGCAGCCCAAGGGTCGCCAGGCCGAGCACGTGGGCGCCGGTCACCGTCTCATCGAACATCGCCCGCATCGCGCCGATCACCGCCGGGTCGGCGAGCACCCGGGCGAGCTGGGCCTCGGACGTAAACAGGTAGTGCAGGCTCATGACGCCGGACTGCGGCGACAGCGTGGCGGCGTTCGCGGTGCTGGTAATCAGGAAGTCGATGTCGCCGGTGCGGATCTTCTGCAGCGCCTGCGGCTCCTGGCCGAGCTGCGCGCCGGGGAACTGGTCGATGGCCATGCTGCCCTTGCTCGAAGCGCCGAGCGACGCCGAGAAGATGTCGGCCGCGACGCCGAAGCCCGTGGTGCGCGGCTGGTCATAGCCGAAGCTGAAATGGCGCGTCTCGGCGGCGGCCGGCCCGTGCAGCGCGAGCGCGCCGATGGCCGTGCCCATGGCTACGGCAAGCAGGAACCAGGACCGCATTCTACATTCCCCCAGTCGTCACCCGGTTCTCCGGCGCATGTCGCGCAGGGCCGGCGATCGACCCTTGCAACGTAGCCATCCAGAGTGGCTCAAGTCACGCGATGTTTCGGGTGCTATCCTCGCCGCAAGCGAGACTTTGCAAGGGAGACGCCGCACATGACCGAGCCCACCTACCGCCATATTGACCTGCTCAGCTTTGCACAACGCCTGCTGGAGGCCTCGGGCCTCGCCGCCGACCGTGCGGCAATCGTGGCGGAGGTGCTGGTGGAGGGCGACCTGCTCGGCCACACCACGCACGGCTTGGCGCTGCTGCCGGGCTATTTGAACGCCATTGCCACCGGCGGCATGGCGGTGCATGGCGAGTGGGAGACCGTGAGCGACCGCGGCGCCAGCGTGCTGTGGAATGGGCGGCGGCTGCCGGGGCCATGGCTGGTCATTCGGGCAATCGACCTCGCACTGGAACGTGCGGCCCTGCACGGCACGGCGACCGTGGTGATCCGCCGCAGCCACCACATCGCCTGTTTGGCCGCGTATCTCGCCCGCGTCACCGCGCGGGGCATGGTGGTGATCTTGCAGAGTTCCGATCCCTCGGTCGCGAGCGTGGCGCCGTACGGCGGCACCGGCGCGTTCATCACGCCCAACCCGATCGCCGCCGGGTTCCCGACGCATGGCGACCCGGTGCTGCTGGACGTCAGCACGAGCACCACCACCAACGGCCTGACGGGCAGGCTGCGGAACGAGGGCCGAACCCTGGACCACCCTTGGCTGCTGGACGCGGATGGGCAGCCGACGCCCGACCCAGCCGCACTATTCACCGACCCGCCCGGCAGCATCCTGCCGCTCGGCGGCGTTGACAGCGGGCATAAGGGCTATGCTCTGGGCCTGCTGGTGGAGGCGCTGACGGCGGCGCTTGGCGGTTTTGGCCGGGCCGATGCCTCCGAGGGCTGGGGCGCGGCGGTGTTCCTGCAGGTCATCGATCCGGCAGCGTTCGGCGGCCTGGACGCCTTTCTGCGCCAGACCACCTGGCTCGCGGACGCCGCCCGAGCCACGCCGCCGGTGCCAGGCAAAGACGCCGTGCGGCTGCCGGGTGCACGCGGGCTGGCATTGCGGCGCCGGCAGTTGGTGGAGGGCGTGCGGCTTTATCCGTCCATCATGCCGGCGCTTGCGCCATGGGCGGAGCGGCTTCAGGCGCCCGTACCGGACACGGTTGCAGCCGGCTGAACCGATGCTGGCCTACCCCGCCTCATCCACCGCCAAACCCATCGCCGCACCCAGGCGCACCAAACGCCGCTGGATGCCGTCACCGGCGAACACCCCGCTGCCCTCCGCCAGGCGCAATCCCAGACGGCCCGGCAGCACTCGCAAATTTGCGCCGGCCAGCAGCTCCGGCGTGCCGGCGGAGAGCGTATAGGCCAGGCGCAGCGCGGTCCCCAGCACCTCGGCCCGGGCGATCGCGGCGGGGTCCAGCAAAGCACGGCCAATGGCTAGATACGGCGCGTCCAGCTCCGCCTCGTAGCGCAGCGCCAGCGTCAGCGCGAGGAAGGCGCGGGTCGCATGGTCCATCGCCACGCCGGGCTGCCGCAATACGCGGAAGAACGCCTGCTCGGCGCGGTAGTCCGGGTGATCCTGGCTGCCGACGTCGGACATCCAGCAGGCAGCGGCGCGGAGCCGGGCCTGCGCCGAGGTCTCGTCCGGGAAAAGCGGCGCGGTCCAGTCCAGCAAAGCGGGCGGCAGCCGGACGTCGCGGCCGTAGCGGGCGGCGATGTCGTGCCCCAGCGCTACCACCGGGTCCTCGCCGCGGACCTCCCGCGGGACCTGCTGCATAAACCAGCCCTCGCGGATGCCGTTGGCGCTGAACACGATGCGGCGCGCGTTGGTCTGGCGCAGCAGGCGGCGGAGCACGGTGGCGGCAAACGGCAAATCCTCGACCCGGCGCCGCGGCGCCCCGGTCAGGCGTTCCAGCACCCGGCGCGGGCTGGCCAGCATCTGCGCCGCGAGATCCCGCCCGGCGTCGCGGCTGATGGTATAGTGGTGCACGATGTGCAGCGGGTAGCCCGTCAAATGCATGTGCACGCGGGCCAATGCGCGCCAGGCGCCGCCCACCAGATAGAGATCGCGCTCCTCGCCCTGGGCCAGCCAAAGCACCGAGCCGAGATCGGCATCGGCGATGGCGCGGGCGCGGGCCAGGTCGCCCTCCGCCCGGTCGGACAGCCGGATCACGCCGAGGCCCAGGCTCTCTGCCAGCGGCACAGCGCCCAGGTCGGCGCCGACCCGCACGAGCTCGAGCGAGCCGCCGCCGATGTCGGCCATGATGCCGTCGGCCTCCGGGATGCCGCACAGCACGCCGGCGCTGGACAGCGTCGCCTCCTGCTCGCCGGTCAGCACGCGGATGGGCACGCCGGGCATGCGCGCTTCCAGGGCGGCGACGAACTCTGTGCCGTTGGAGGCGTCGCGTACAGCCGCGGTGGCCAGCACCTCGAACGGGTCGGCGCCCATGGCGCGGGCGATGGCGTTGTAGCGGGTCATGACGCGCAGGCCCTGGACAACCCCGGCCTCGTTCAGCCGCCCGGTGCTGGCGAGGCCGCGGCCCAGGCGCAGCACCGCCTTTTCGTTGAAGATGGCGGTTGGATTGCGGCCCCGGCCCTCGAACACCACCAGGCGCACCGAATTGGAGCCAAGATCGACGATCGCAGAGCGCGGCGCATGCGCGCCCAGTAGGTCGGGCATGGCCTCAATCCTGACTGACGCGGTTTTGGCGCCGAAGCGGCTGCGCATGGGTCGAGAGCGCGCCGTGCAGCGCCGAGCCGCGGCCGGACAGCGATGGGTTGGTCATGAAATAATCATGTGCCGACACCGGCCGCGGCCCGGCCGCCACCCGGCGCCACGTCGCGTCCGGGCCCAGCTCCCACGACGACAGCGTGTCGCGCAGGTTGACCACCATGATCTGATCCAGCACCTGGGCGTGGACGGTGCGGTTGTGGATCGGCACCAGGGTCTCCACCCGCCACTCCATGTTGCGCGCCATCCAGTCGGCGCTGCTGATGAACACGCGGGCGTGCTTGCTGGGCAGGCGGTGGCCGTTGCCGAAGGCGTAGATGCGGGCGTGCTCCAGGAAGCGGCCGACGATGCTCTTGACCCGGATGTTCTCCGACAGGCTGGGCACGCCGGGGCGCAGGCAGCAGATGCCGCGGACGACGCACATCACCTGCACCCCGGCGCGCGAGGCGGCATACAGCCGGTCGATCAGCCGGTCGTCCACCAGGCTGTTCATCTTCAGCCAGATATGCGCCGGACGCCCCTCGGCGGCGAACGCCATCTCCGCGTCGATCAACTCCATCAGCGTGCGGCGGGTGGTCAGCGGGCTGAACGCCAGGCTGTCCATGCGCTCGGGCGTCGCGTAGCCGGTCATGTAGTTGAACAGCCGGGCGCTGTCGCGCGTGAGGTCCGGGTCGCAGGTGAAAAAGCTGAGGTCGGTGTAGATGCGCGCGGTGATCGGGTGGTAGTTGCCGGTGCCGAAATGCGCGTAGCTGCGCATCGCGCCGCCTTCCCGCCGCACCACGAGCGAGAGCTTGGCGTGGGTTTTCAGCTCCATGAAGCCATACACCACCTGGACGCCGGCGGCCTCCATGGTGCGGGCCAGGCGTATGTTGGCCTCCTCGTCGAACCGGGCGCGCAGCTCGATCATCGCTGTGACCGACTTGCCGGCCTCCGCCGCCTCGATCAGCGCCTTGACGATCGGGCTGTCGCGGCTGGTGCGATACAGTGTCTGTTTGACCGCCACCACGCTGGGGTCGGCGGCGGCCTGGCGCAGGAACTGCACGACGACGTCGAAGCTCTCGAACGGATGATGGACGATGATGTCCTTGGCGCGGATGGCGGCAAAGCAGTCGCCGCCGAAGTCGCGGATGCGCTCGGGAAAGCGCGGCGTGTAGGGCGGGAACAGCAGGTCGGGGCGGTCATCCACGATCATTTGCTTGAGGTCGGCGGCGCCCAGGATGCCGTGCTGCACGACGACCTCGTCGCCGGGGATCTCGTGATCGTCCACGCCCAGCTCGTCCATTACCAAGGCGCGCAGGTCATCCGGCATGTTGGCATCGACCGACAGATGGATCGCCACCCCGCGGCGGCGACGCTTCAGCGCGGTCTCATAGGAGCGCACGAGGTCCTCGGCCTCCTCCTCGAACTCCACGCCGGTGTCGCGGATCAGGCGGAACAGCCCCTGGCCCACCGCGCGAAAGCCGGGGAACAGGCGGCCGAGGAATAGGCTGACAAGGTCCTCCAGCAGTACGAAGCGGATCTTGGGGTTGTCGGACTGCATCGGCAGGCGCACGAAGCGCTCGATCAGCGCCGGCAGCGGGATCAGCGCGTCCATGCCGTGCTGGTCCTCGTCGCGGTGCAGCTTCAGCACCATGACCAGGCCCATATTTGGGATGAACGGGAACGGGTGCGCCGGGTCGATGGCGAGCGGGGTCAGCACCGGGAACACGCGGTCCATGAACCAGACTTCGAGCCATGCGCGGTCGGCCTGGGTCAACGCCGCCGGCTCGCACAGCTCGATGCCGGCTTCGCGCAGCTCACCGCGCAAGTCGAGCCAGGCCCGCTGCTGCATGTCCATCAGCGCCCGTGCCCGCGGCTGGATTTCGCCCAGCTGCTGCGCCGCCGTGCGGCCGTCCGGGCTGATTGCCGCGACGCCCGCCTTGGCCTGGCCGATCAGCCCGGCCACACGGACCGAAAAGAATTCGTCGAGGTTCGAGGCGCTGATTGAGATGAAGCGCAGACGCTCCAGCAGCGGATGGCGGCCGTTCTCCGCCTCCTCGACAACGCGATGGTTGAAATCGAGCCAACTCAACTCACGGTTGATGAAGCGCTCTGGGCTGTCGAGCGCGATGCTGCTGGTCGCGACGCTGGGGCTGAGCGGGGCGCTGATTTCGTTCATGCCGCCCACCCTAGAACAGCGTGGGGTGAGACGGCGAGACTTCGGCTGGCTCCGCGTCGGAAATTTCACAAATCAAAGATTGCAGGGTCTGGGCAGCCAGGGTCCGGGTCACGCTGCGTCCGGCAGCCAGGCCCGCGCGGTCCAGCCGGGCGGCGGCCTCGCGCAGGGTGGCCGGGTCCCGCGGCAGCACGGCCAGCAGCCAGTCCTGCACCGCCGCGGGAACCACGAGCTGGCGGTCGGACAGCAGACGCGCCAGCAGGGTGCGGAGGAACGCGTCGTCGGCGGTTCCAAGCAATACGGCGGTGGTCGCGCGCAGCCGGCTGGCGAGGTCCGGAAGCCGGGTGGGCCAGCGCGCCGGCGGCGTGCGGGCGCCGAGCAGGACCGGATGGCCGGCCTCCTGCGCAGCGTTCAGCAGGTGCAAAAGGGTGATCTCGGGCGCGAGGTCCGCGTCGTCGATCGCCAGCGCACCCGATGGCCTGATTTCGCGCAATGCCGGTCCATCGACAAGGCCGGCGCCGGCGCGGGTGGTCCAGATGTGCAGCAGATGCGTCTTGCCGGACCCTGGGCCACCCCAAAGCGCCAGGCGACGCCCGGGCCACTCGGCGGACAGCCAGGCCAGCGCCGGCCGGGTGCTGGCGCTGGGCAGAAACTCGGCTTCGGTCAGGCGCGGCGCGTGCACGAACGGCAGCGCCAGTTGGCGGATCGCGGTCAAACCGGCGGGTCGAGATACAGCGGGCTCTGCAGATAGCGGCGCAGCCAGAAGCGCAGCAGCACGCCGATGGCCGCCGAGACGGGGACCGCCAGAAGCACGCCCAGGAAGCCGAACGCCGCTCCGCCGGCGAACAGCGCAAAGATCACCCAAACGGCGTGCAGCTCCACCCGGTCGCCGAGAAAGCGCGGGTAGATGACATAGCCCTCCAGAACCTGCCCGGCGATAAACACCCCGGCGACCGTGGCGACGCCGGTCCAGGTCGGGAACTGCGCGAAGGCCAGCCCGATGCTGGCGACGCCGCCGGTGATGCTGCCGACATAGGGGATGAACGACAGCAGCCCGGCCGAGATGCCGACGATCAGCCCGAGGTCGAGACCCACCGCGGACAGCGCCACCGCATAGAACAGCGCCAAAACCAGGCAGCACAGCGCCTGGCCGCGCAGCCAGGCGGACAGGATGCGGTCCACCTCGCGCGCCTGCGCCCGCAGCACCCCGGCGTAGCGGCGGGGAAGCCAGCTATCGACCCGCGCCACCGCCCGGCGCCAATCACGCAATAAGTAGAACGCGACGACGGGGGTCACGATGACCAGCGACAGCACGTTGAACAGCGCAAAGCCGCCGCCGACGATCCGGCTGAGCGCCGCCGCCAGAAAAGCCAGCATGGCGCCGGCTTGGCCGCCGATCAGGTCGCGCAGCTTCTCGTCCACGTATTCGGAGCCCAGACGCTCCTGCAGGTGGCTGATGACCTCGCCGGCCCAGAGCCGCACGGAATAGACATAGGTCGGCACCCGGCCGATCAGGACCCCTACCTGTGCCAGCAGCAGCGGATACAGCAGCAGGGCAAACAGCAGCCCAGCCGCGACCAGCGCCACCACCATCAGCAGCGCCGCGAGTCCGCGCGGCATGCCCGCCCGGGTCAGCCGCGTGGTGGGCGGATCGAGGAAATAAGCGATACCCGCCGCGACCACGAAGGGCAGCAGGATGGAGGCGAACAGATGCAGCACCGCCGCGAGCACCACCAGCAGCCCGGCCAGCAGCCCAAACCGCTGCGCCCGGGTGGCATTCGGCGACGGGAAACGCGCCTCCGGCTCGGGCAGCGGCAGGCGCGTTTCCGGCTCTGGCGCTGGGACCGGGGGCGGAGGCGGAGACAGCGTCGGTTCGAGCCGGGACAGGTCGAATGCCTTCATCGGTTTCGTGCAGCCTTCCACACATAGGCGCCGCCGGACCCAAGCGTCGTGGCGGCCACCGTCCAGATCAACAGGGTGCGCAGCCACGGCGCCTGCAGCGCGAACCCCTCCAGCAACAATACCACGCCGACCAGCAGCAATTGCAGCGCTGTGTTGAGCTTAGAGAACAGCAGCGGCTTGATGCGCACCGGCATCGAGAGCTGCCACATCACCATGATGCCGCCGACGATCACCAGGTCGCGGAATACCACGAGGATGGCAATCCAGCTCGGCAGTACGCCGACGACGGCGAGGGTGATGAACATGCTGACCAGCAGCGCCTTGTCGGCGACCGGGTCGAGCATGGCGCCGAGCGCGCTGCCGCCGCGACGCCGGGCGAGCCAGCCATCGACTGCGTCCGACACGCCGGCCAACGCGAACAGGCCGAAGGCGAAGCCGGTCTCACGCTGGATCACGAGCCACACCGCGAGCGGCACGGCGCAGAGCCGGCCGAAGGTGATGATGTTGGGCAGGTTCACGACGTCGTGCGCGCCGCGCACGCCGGCATTACGATCGTGCGGCCCGCGCGCGGGCGGCATAGCGTCATGCGCCGCGGGCGCGGGTGAAGCCGTCTCGTGCGCGCCGCGAACGCCTGTGTTGCCGCCGCCTCTGTCCGGACCCGTCATCCCCGGCTATTACCGCATTCAGACCGTTCCCGCATCCAGAACCGCGCCGTCACAGGACCTTTGGCATGACCGACACCCCTCCCCTTAATGGGGTCACCTACCGCGACGCCGGCGTTGACATCGCGGCGGGCGACGCGCTGGTAGATCGGATCAAGCCGCTGGCCCGCGCCACATCGCGGCCTGGGGTGATGGGGTCCTTGGGCGGGTTCGGCGCGTTGTTCGACCTGCATGCGGCCGGGTTCCGCGACCCGGTGCTGGTCAGCACCACGGATGGGGTCGGCACCAAGCTGAAGATCGCCATCGACACCGGGCGGCACGACACGGTGGGCATCGACCTCGTGGCCATGTGCGTCAACGACCTGGTTGTCCAAGGCGCCGAGCCGCTGTTCTTCCTCGATTATTTCGCGACCGGCGCCCTGTCCGTGGAGCAGGCCGCGCGCGTGGTCGCCGGCATCGCCGAGGGCTGCCAACAGGCCGGCTGCGCGCTGGTGGGCGGCGAGACGGCGGAGATGCCGGGCTTGTATGCCGCGGGCGACTACGACCTGGCGGGCTTTAGCGTGGGGGCGGCGGAGCGGGATGCCCTGCTGCCGGCCGGGGTCGCGGCGGGGGACGCCGTATTGGGCTTGGCCAGCAGCGGCGTGCACAGCAACGGGTTCTCCCTGGTGCGCCGGATCGTCGGGATCAGCGGCCTGGCCTGGGACGCGGAAGCACCTTGGGCGCGTGATGAGACTTTGGCGGAGGCGTTGCTGCAGCCGACACGGATCTATGTAAAGGCCATGCTGGCGCTGCATCGGGCCGGGCTGCTGCGGGCGGCGGCGCACATCACCGGCGGCGGGCTGCCGGGCAACGTGCCGCGCATGCTGCCGGACGGCGTGAGGGCCGTGCTGGACTCCAGCGCCTGGACACTGCCGCCGGTGTTCCAATGGCTGGCGCGCACCGGCGGCGTGACGGCGGATGAGATGCTGCGCGTGTTCAACTGCGGCGTCGGCATGGCGCTGGTGGTGAGCGACGCCGCCGCCGCCACGGCGCTGCTGGCCGCGCATGGCGAGACGGCGTTCCCGATCGGCCGCATTGAGGCCAGCGACGGCGCGGCGGCAGTCGAGGTCCGCACCCCCGCCGCCTGGCTGGCGTGATCCCAGCTGGCGTGATCCAGACCCGGGTCGCCGTGCTGATCAGCGGCCGCGGCAGCAACCTCGGCGCGCTGCTGGATGCGGCGGAGGCGCCGGGCTACCCGGCCGAAATCGCGCTCGTGCTGTCAAACCGCCCTGACGCGGCGGGCCTGGCGCTGGCAGCCGGCCGCGGGGTCGCGGCGCAGTGCATCGACCACCGTCCGTTCGCCGGCGACCGGGCCGCGCACGAGGCCGCGATCCATGCCGCCCTGCTGGAGCACGATATCGGCCTCGTGTGCCTCGCCGGCTACATGCGGCTGCTGACGCCGTTCCTGGTCGGCGCGTGGGCTGAGCGTATGCTGAACGTGCATCCGAGCCTGCTGCCGGCCTTCCCCGGCCTCGATACCCACGCTCGCGCCCTGGCCGGCGGCGTGAAGCTGCATGGCTGCACCGTGCATCTGGTGACCGATCAGACGGACGCCGGCCCGATCCTGGCCCAGGCCGCGGTCCCGGTCCTACCCGGTGACACCGAGGCCAGCCTGGCCGCCCGGGTGCTGATCCAAGAGCACCGCATCTACCCCGAGGCGCTGCGGCTGCACGCGTCCGGCCTGAGCGGCGCCTACGACCCGGCCGCCAGCCTCGCCTCGCCCTTGCCGCCCTCGGCCATCACGCCGTAAATACCGCCCAACTCACGGATAACCCGAGGCAGATCATGGACGTCCAGGAAACCAAGCAGAGCACCCCGATGCCAGACATCGACGAAGCCTTCGTCACCGACCGCCAAACCTTCTGGTCCCGGTTCACCACATTCACCATGGGCGCGGTCGTCGCGATCACGGTGCTGCTGATCGGGCTGCTGGTTTTTGTCGCCTGAGGGCACCACTCGGCCGCCGGCTACTCGATCCGCGTCAATGTATAGCGGTGCTCGCACTGCCGGCTGGCGACCGTGACCTCCAGGCGGCCGTTGGCGACTTGGCCCTCCATCGTGCCCTCGCCGTCGCTGGCCTGGATGCGGCCGTCCGGGGCGATCTGCGCGGTGAGCGACACACGCTGACGCGGCGCGTTGCTGTAGGACAGCGAGACGGCGCCGCGGGACACCTCCAGCACGCGCGCGCCGCTGCGGAAGCAATACGGCCCGGCGGCGCGGATCAGGCGGACAGTGCCTCGGTAGCGGCCGTCGATGCTCGCATCGGTGATGACCGGCGGCGGGCGCAGCACGATGGGCTTGGCCGCCGGACCGCACGCGGCGAGGCCTGCCGCCAGCAATAGAGGCCCAGCACAGCGCCCCGCCCGGCGCATTGAAATCAGCCGACGATCTCGGTGCCCGCGAAAAAGAAGCTGATCTCGTGCGCGGCGGCCTCAGCGCTATCGGAGCCGTGCACGCTGTTGGCCTCGATGCTCTCGGCAAACAGCTTGCGTATCGTGCCCGCGTCGGCATTGGCCGGGTTGGTGGCGCCCATCAGCTTGCGGTTCAGCGCAATGGCGTCCTCGCCCTCCAGAACCTGCACGACGACGGGGCCGCTCACCATGAAGCCGACCAGGTCCTTGAAGAAGCCACGCTCGCGATGCGCGCCATAGAACGCCTCCGCCTGCGCCTGGGACAGCTGCAGACGCCGCTGCGCTATGATGCGCAGGCCAGCGTCCTCGAACACCGCATTGATCTTGCCGGTCAGGTTGCGGCGGGTGGCGTCGGGCTTGAGGATGGACAGCGTGCGCTCGGTAGCCATGGTGCATTCCTATCAACGTTGCCCGCGCGTGTAGGCCAAGGGTCACGCTTGGGCAAGATAGAACCCTGCCGTTGTGTACGCGCTCAATCGAGCAAGACCTGGGCACCTACTCAAACGAGCAAGGCCTGGGCGCAGGCGTTCAGGATTGCGTCGGTGTCCAGGCCATACTCGCGATAAAGGTCCTGCAGGTCGCCGCTTTGGCCAAAGTGGTCGGGACCCAGCGGCACCACGCGATGGCCGCGAACCGCGCCGAGCCAGGAATGCGCGGCCGGATGCCCGTCCAGCACCGTGACCAAAGCGGCGTCGCGGGCCAATGGCGCCAGAATTCGCTCGATATGCGCCTCGGCGGGCTGCCCGGTGCGGCGGGTGCGGGCGGCCTCGATCCAGCCGGCGTGCAGGCGGTCGGGGCTGGTGATCGCCAGCAGGCCGGCGCCGGGCACCTCGGCCTGGAGCTCGGCAAAGGCGGCTTCGGCCTCAGGCGCGACGGGGCCCTGGTAGCCCAGCGCAATGCGCGAGCCCGGCTCCGGCGGCACGACCCAATGCGCGCCGGCGATCACTGCGGCGGGGTCGAGGCTGCGTGCGGGCTGTTCAAGCTGCCGCGTTGACAGCCGCAGCCAGGCGGCCGAGCCGTCCGGCGCCTGCATATGCACGAAAGCATGGCGCAGCAGGATGGCGAGCTCGTCCACATAGGCCGGCTCGAACGAGGCCAGCCGGTCGGCGGCCATGCCGATCAGCGGCGTGTTGATGCTCTGGTGCTGCCCGCCCTCCGGCGCCAGCGTGATGCCGGAGGGCGTGCTGACGAGCAGGAAACGCGCGTCCTGGTAGCAGGCGTAAATCAGCGCATCGAGGCCGCGGTTGACGAAGGGATCATACACCGTGCCGATCGGCAGCAGGCGCGCACCGGTCAGGCTGTGCTGCAATCCTGCGGCCGCCAACAGCAGAAAAAGGTTCTGCTCGGCGATGCCCAGCTCGATGTGCTGGCCGGTCGGCGCCATGCCCCAGCGTTGCGCGCTGGCGAGCTTCGCGTCGCGGAACACGTCGTTGCGGGTATGCCGGTCGAACACCCCGCGGCGGTTCACCCAAGGGCCGAGATTGGTCGAGACCGTCACGTCTGGGCTGGTGGTCACGATATGCCGGGCGAGCTCGGCAAAGTCGCCCTGGGCACGGCCGATCTCAGCCAGGATGTCGCCGAACCCCGACTGCGTGCTGGCCCGGCGGCCCGGCGCGCCCGATACCGGCAGCGTTGCGGGCACCGCGACGGCCGGCGTCGAGAGGCTGCGGCCGCCCGGCGTCAGTGGCTTGGAGAACGGCGCTGCGTCGATGACAGCCTGCAGCTCGGCGGGCGAGAGGTCGAGGCCCTCCGTCACGTCCCACTCATGACCGGGCCGGATGCGCATGGCCTGCTGAAAAAACGCCATCTGGTCGCGCGACATCAGGCCCGAGTGGTTGTCCTTGTGCCCGGCGAATGGCAGGCCCATGCCCTTGATCGTGTAGGCGATGAAGCACGTCGGCTGGTCGCCCTCGGCGTCCGCCAGCCGGAACTGTTCTATCAGCGTGTCCACATCATGGCCGCCCAAATTGGTCATGAGTTCGGCCAACTCGTCGTCCGACATGGGGTCGAGGATCGCGCGCACGCCAGGCTCGCGGCCGAGTTCCGCCAGCAGCGACTGACGCCAGGCGGCGCCGCCCTGGAAGGTGAGCGCGGAATAGAGGCTGTTCGGGCAGTCGTCGATCCAGCGGCGCAGCGCCTCGCCGCCCTCCCGGGCGAAGGCGGCCTGCAGCAAGCGGCCGTATTTCAGAGTAACAACGTTCCAGCCCATGTCGCGGAACAGGCCCTCTATGCGGCCGAACAGCCGGTCGGGCACGACGCTGTCCAGGCTCTGCCGGTTGTAGTCGATCACCCACCAGACGTTGCGGACGTCGTGCTTCCAGCCCTCCAGCAGCGCCTCGTAGATGTTGCCCTCGTCCAGCTCCGCATCGCCGGCGATCGCCACATGGCGGCCCGGCGGCAGGCCCGCGTCGAGCCCATGCAGCCGCACGTAGTCCTGCATCAACGCGGCAAAGCTCGTCAGTGCCACGCCCAGTCCCACGGAACCCGTGGAGAAATCGACCTCCGGCCCGTCCTTGGTGCGGCTGGGGTAGCTCTGCAAGCCGCCCATCTGCCGCAGGCCGGCCATCCGTTCCGCCCGCTCGCGGCCCAGCAGCAGGTTGATGGCGTGGAACACCGGGCTCGCATGCGGCTTCACGGCGACGCGGTCCTGCGGGCGCAGGATTTCGAAATACAGCGCCGTCAGGATGCTGATGCAGCTCGCACAGCTCGCCTGGTGCCCGCCGACCTTCAGGCCGTCCCGGTTCGGGCGGATGTGGTTGGCGTTGTGCACCGTCCAGGCGGACAGCCACAGCAGCTTCTTCTCGATCTCCCGCAGGCCGGTGATGCGTGGGGACGCCTCGCGGACGATCGGGTTTGGAGCGTTCATGACCAGCCTCTTGCTAAGCGAAGGACCGCGGTGCTGGCGTTACGCTTGCCCTCGCCGGCGTAGTCCTCGTGATACTCTTCGATTTTCGCGGGATCGTAGAGGTAATTGACCATCAGCGTGGCACTCTCCCGCACGCCTTTGCCGGCGGTGTCGGCTCCCATGACGATACGCTCGACCCGGGCGCCATTCGAGAGATGAAAATGCGCGACCGGGTCCAGCGCCCGCTTGTTGCGGGCTTCAATAAGGAGGTAGCGCGCGGCCAGGCGGATCAGCACCGGCTCGGCGGCCTTTTGCATGGCCGGATCGCGGAACCAGGACCGGTGCTGCAGGATGGCGTCGAGCGCCTGGGTCCCGGTCTCAAGCGCCGGCGCACCAGCGGGCGCCGCGGTGCGCAGGCTGCCACCCTCTTCCTCGCTAAGCAGCGCTGGGTCGCCTTCGGCCAGCTTGGCGCGGAGCCAGTTGCCGAAGCCTGGGATGGGCGACAGGGTCGCGAAGGCTTTAAGATTGCGGAACTCGGCCCCCAGCAGTTCGACCACGCGCTTGATCAGGAAGTTGCCGAAACTGATGCCCGCCAAGCCGCGCTGGCAGTTGCTGATCGAATAGAAGATCGCGGTGTCGGCCGCCTTCGGGTCCAGCAGCGGCGCCTTCTTGTCCAGCAGCCGCTGCACGCTGTCGGCCAGGCCGCGCACCAGGGCGACCTCGACGAAGATCAGCGGCTCGTTCGGCATGCGGTGATGGAACAGCGCGTAGCAGCGGCGGTCGCTGTCCAGCCGATTCTTCAGGTCGCTCCAAGACCGGATTTCGTGCACGGCCTCATAGCCCACGAGACGCTCCAGCAGCACGGCCGGGCTGTTCCAGTCGATGCGCTGCAGCTCGAGAAAGCCGACGTCGAACCAACTGGCCAGCAGGCCGCGCATGTCCTGCTCGAGGGCCGCGAGGTGCGGGTCGCCGCGGGTCAGCTCCAGCAGGGTGGCGCGCAGGTCCACCAGGAACTTCATGCCGTCCGGGATGGTGGTGAACTGGGTGAGCAGGCGGACCCGCGGCGGCTCCAGCGCCCGGCGGAGCCGCATTTTCGCGGTCGCACGCTCGGCAGCGTCGGTGGCGGAGCTGACAGCCTCGTAGGCGTAGGCCACGGCCTCGGCGTCGCTATCGAACGCGGCCAGATGGCACAAGAAGTCTTTCCGGCCGGCGGCGTCCAGGCCCAGGTAGGTTTGGGCGAGCTTCGCGGCACGGTTGCGGGCGCTCACCTCACCGCCGCGCGCGTCGAGGCAGGCGCGCATCTGGCTGGCGATGCCCTGATCCTCGTCGGTAGATACGCGGTCGGCCATGTCGCGCCAAACCGTGGTGATCCGGCGAATTGCGCGGTCGAACAGGCCGATGGGCGCGGTGGTCTCACTCATGCGACGGCTCCGTATCGCCGCATCTTACCATAGCGGTCCACCGGCGTCATAGCGCGGCGGCGTCGATGCAGGCGGCGGCGATGTGGGTCACCAGGTCCTCGGCGATCATGCCGCGCCCGGCCAGCACGGCGGCGCGGCCGTGCAGCCATGCGGCGGCGGCGGCGGCGTGCCAATCGTCCATGCCATCGCCCATGCCCGGGGCCAGCAGCGCCGCGACCAGCCCGGCCAGCACGTCGCCTGCTCCGGCCGTCGCGAGCCATGGCGGCGCGTCGCTGTTCACCGCCACCCGGCCATCCGGCGCCGCGACCACGGTGTCCGCCCCTTTCAGCAGCACGACCGCCCCAACACGGCGGGCAGCGGCCCTGGCGGCGGCGATCCGGTCGGGGCCCACGGGTCCAAACAACTTCGCGAACTCGCCCTCATGCGGGGTCAGCACGGCGCAGCCGGCGAGCGCTTCGGGCTGCCCGGCAAAGGCGCCGAGCGCGTCGGCGTCCGCCACGACCCTGCGCCCGGCCGCCAGCAGCGTGGGCAACGCGGCGCGGGCGGCGTCCTGACCGAGGCCGGGGCCGCAGACCCACACGATGCGGCGCTGGTCCTGCAGCAGTTCGGGCAGCGGCGCGTCGCTGACGATGAGGCCGGGCTCGCCGGTGCGATAGACGTCGGCGCGGCCGGTGGCGGCGATCGACACCATCCCGGCGCCGCCACGCCGGGCGGCGGCGGCGGACAGCCGTGCGGCCCCGGTCATGCTCGCCCCACCCAGCACGGTCACATGGCCGCGGGTGTATTTGTGGTCGAGGGCGCCCGGCACCGGCACGCGCCAGAGCGATGGGTCGTTGCGCCAAGCCTGGGGAGCGATAGCCTGCAGCACGCTGGCGGGCAGGCCGATGTCGGCCAGCATGACATTGCCGCACAGCGTACGGCCGGGCAGCAGCAGGTGTCCGGGTTTCAGGCGGAAGAACGTGACCGTCACCTCCGCTGCCCGCACCCGGCCGCGCGGCTGACCGGTGGCGCCATCGAGGCCGCTCGGCACGTCCACCGCCAGCACGCGCTGGGCCGCTGCGAGGGCGTCGGCCACGGCATCCGGTATCGAGGCGGACAGGCCGGCGCCAAACACGGCGTCGATGACCAGCTCGGCCCGGGCGGTTTCGACCGGATTGAACGGGACCGTCGGACCATGCCAGCGCGCCGCCGCCGCATGGGCGTCCGACCCGGCGCGCGGCGGATGCAGTGCGGCGACACAGACCGGCCAGCCCTGCTGGGCCAACAGCCGTGCGGCCACATAGCCGTCGCCGCCATTATTGCCGGGTCCGCACAGCACCAGGGTGCGGCACGGGCCGAAACGCTGGGCGGCGCGGGCGACGGCGCGGCCGGCGGCCTGCATCAGCGTGGGGCCGGGCACGCCGGCCCGGGCGGCGGCAGCGTCGGCGGCCGTCATCTCGGCGGGAGTGAGGAGTTCGTGCGCCATGCCCGTGAGTGTGCCAGGTTGGCCGCGAGGGCAAGCGCGACTCGCGACGTTGTGCGATTTGCCGGGTGGTTGGGAATTCGCGCATGTCGATCGTGATCACGGTGGCGCAGCAAAAGGGCGGCGCGGGCAAATCGACGCTGGTGGCGAACCTAGCAGCCGCCATGGCGACGCTGCGGCGCGTCGCCGTGCTCGACATCGACCCGCAGCACAGCCTGGCGCGCTGGAATGCCATCCGGCTGGCGCGGACGGAGCCTGCGGCTGCGCTGACGTTCTCCGACCTGTCGGGCTGGCGGCTGGCGGGCGAGCTCGACCGGCTGCGGCGCGACTATGATGTCGTGCTGGTCGATAGCCCGCCGGTGATCGACGCCGACGCACGTCGGGCAATCCGTGGTGCGGACCTGGTTGTGGTGCCGGTGCAGCCGAGCCCACCGGACATCTGGGCGGCGGAGGGCACGCTGAGGCTCGCCGCCGAGGAGAAGCGGCCGGCGTGCCTGATCCTTAACCGCGTGCCGACCGGCAGCCGGTTGCGGGACACGACGGACCATGAGCTGCGGGCGCGCGGGCTGGCGGTGCTGCCGGCGGTACTGGGCAACCGGGCGGTGTTCAGCCACGCATTTGCCGAAGGCCTGGGCGTGACCGAGTTGGCGCCGCGCAGCCGGGCGGCGGTCGAGCTGCGGGCCGTGCTGGCGGCAATCCTCGGCGTTATAGCTTAGCGGGCCGCGGGCGACGCCGGCCGGCCCTCCCACCACCAGGCAAAGAGGCCGGAGGCGACCAGAATTGCGATCCCAGTGAACTCCCAACCGCCCGGCACCTCACCCCAGATCAGGAAACCCAGCGCCAGCGTGTAAAGGATCGCACCGTATTCGAAGGGCGCCAGCATCGTGGCCTCGCCGCTACGGTAGCCCTCGGTCATCAACAGCTGCGCCACGGCGGAGATGGCGCCGACGCCGGTCAGCGCGGCCAAGACCCAGCCCGACGGCGCGATCCAGACTGGAATGGACAGCAGCCCCGACACGACGGCGCCGCCCAGGGTGAACAGCAGCACTATCGTGATGTTGCGCTCGCCCGACTGGCCCATGCGCCGGATGCTGATCATCGCAAACGCCCAGAACACAACGCCGGCGACGACGACCAGCGCGGGAAACGCTGGTAGGCTGTCGCTGTCCTGCCACGGCCGCAGCACGAATAGCACGCCGACCAGCCCGGCGCCGACCGTGAGCGCCCGGCCCGGCCCGATCCGCTCATGCAGCATCGGCACCGACAGGACAGCGAGGAAAATCGGCATGGCAAACCCGAGCGCCGTGACGGTCGCGAGCGGCAGGTGGGCGTAGCCGTAGAAGGCGCCATACATGCCGGCGAGGCCCGCCAGCAATCGCCATGCGTGGCCCAAGGGGCGCCTGGTATGCAGCACGGACCAGCCGCCGGCGCGCCAGATCAGCGGGATCATGCAGACCGCAGCAATGGCGCTGCGAAAGAACACGATCTCCGATGTGGGCACGGAGCCGGCGACGAATTTCACCATGGCGGCGGCGATGGTGAAGCAGGCGGAGGCGCCGAGCACGCACAGGATAGCGCGCCGGCGCATGCGCGCGGCGAGCGTGGGAGAGGGCGTCATTGGAACATGGAGGCCTAAAACGATATCAAAACACTTCCCTGCAATGTGCCGATGATCGATTCTGATCTGCCGGGACCGGTCTATATTGATGTTTTCGGTGTCGCGGGCCGCGCCCTATACACCAGAATCGGCTGCAGCGGCTCTCCCATCATAGAGGTTGGAGGATGCGAAAGCTCGTTCTAGCGAGGTCGGGCGCCTGGCGCGTGAACGGGGTCCGCAGGGCGCCGCTGCAGGGACAGGATGCGGTCCCGGTGTTCTCGGCAGCCGACTACGTGCGCCCTGGCCTCATGCTGTGTAATCCCCGGATCAAGCCCGGTCGCTCGTAACGACTATTATGCGAGATCGAGCGAGACCTCGACCACGTCGGGCTCGTCGGGCAACCGCCGGATGGCGAAGTTCATCCGCCGCATGAAGGCGAGCATCGGCGCGTTCTCGGATAGCACCTGGCCGGTGATGCGGGTCATGCCCTGGCTGCGGCCCCAATCGATCACCCGCTGCATCAAGCGCCGGGCCAGCCCGCGGCCCTTCACGTTGGCCTCAACCACCACGGCGAACTCGCCGGACTCCGTGTAGGGCTCGCGCACCAGGCGGCAGACGCCGACCGTCTCGCTGGTGGCCTCGCGGACCGCGATGAAGGCCATCTCGCGGTCGTAATCGACCTGGGTCATGCGGGCGATCTGCTCCGGCGACAGGGCGCGGAGCATGCTGAAGAAGCGGAAGCGGACGTCCTCGGGCGAAAGCCGGGCGAACAGGGCGGCGTGAGCCTCGGCGTCCTCTGGGCGGATCGGGCGGATCAGCATGGCCTCATTGCCGGCGGTCCAGTGCTCGGTGAGTTCCGCCGGGTAGGGCGCGATGGCGAGCTGGGCGTGATCGCCTATTGGGCGCAGGGCAATCCAGGCATCGGCGACCGAGGCGCCGGACGCGTCGGCGAATACCGGGTTCAGCTCGATTTCGGCAATCTCCGAGAAGTCGAGGACGAGCTGGCTGATGCGGACCAGGGCGTCGGCCACGGCGTTCCGGTCGGCGGCGGGCTGATCATGCGACTCGTCGAGCGCGCGGGCGGCACGGGTGCGGACGATCAGGCTTTGGGCGAGGGTGAGGTTGAGCGGCGGCAGGTCGAAGGTCATGCCGCCCACCAGCTCGGCAGCGCTGCCGCCCTGGCCGAAGCCGATGGCTGGACCAAAAATCGGGTCATCCGCCACGCTGACCCGCAGCTCGCGGGCGCGGCTGACCTGGCGCTGCACCAGGAAACCCTCATCAAGCCCCGCGCTGCCGATGCGCTCGCGGCGGCGTTCGAGCCGGACCGCCGCCGCGCGCACGGCTTCGCTGTTGTGTAGGTCGAGCGTCACGCCGCCGGGGCCACCAATTTGCGGCTGGGCGCTGCGGCGCAGCTTGAGCACGGCCGGGAAGCCGAGCAGGTCGGCGGCGTCGCCCGCGTCGTCCGCCGACAACGCGGCGCGGCTGGGCACCACGGGAATGCCGTAGGCCGACAGCACCGCGAGCGCCTCGTCTTGCAGCAGGCCCGTGCGGCCGTCCCGGCGCACCGCCTGGAACAGCGTGCGCACCGCGGCGCGGTCGGGGGCCAGGCTGAGCACCGTGCTGGGCGGCAGCTCGCGGGCGCTGGCGCGGGCCCGGCGCTGTTCCACAAGCTGGCCGAAGCCGCGTATGGCCTGTTCCGGAGAGTCGAACGCCGGTACGCCGGCGGCGGCCAGGCTGCGGCGATGCGCGGCGCCGGTCGTCTCACCCAGCACGCAGGCGAGCAGCGGCACCTTCATGCCGGGCGCGCAGGCGGCAAGGGCCGCGATCCCCGCCGCGTCCGCCGTGCCGGAGGGCGCCATCACCACCACGACGCCGCCGACCTCGGGCACCGCCGACAGCATGGCGGCGGCCTCGGCGAGGCGGATGGGCTGGGCCGGGCCGGTCCAGACCAGCGACGCTCCGGCCGGAATGAGCGGCAGCGTCAGGCCGAGGACCTCCCGCGTCGGCGCGGTGAGCGTGGCGAGCGGGATGCCGAGCGTGAGCGCGGCGTCGGCCGCCATCTGGCCGGGGCCGATGGCGTTGGTGGCGACGGCGACGGCCTCGTTGCGGGGCGGGCGGGCACGGGTCAAGGTCTCCGCTGCAGTCAGCAAATCTGCCAGCCGCTGCACCCGGATCACGCCGGCACGGCGGAGGGCTGCGTCAAACACCGCATCCTCGCGCCCGGTCGGGTCCTGCAGGCGGCCGCCGGCATGGATGGCGACGACGGGACGCAGCCGCGCAGCGGCACGGGCGGCCGACATGAAGGCCCGGCGGTTCTTGATGCCGCGGATGTCGAGCAGGATGGCGCCGGTGCCGGGGTCGCTGGACAGCCAGTCGAGCGCCAGGCCGAAGCCGATGTCGGCACTGCCGCCGACGCCGATCACATGGCTGAAACCGACCCCGTTCGGCTCGGCCCAATCCAGCACCGCCCGGCACAGCGCGGCGGATTGCGAGATGAGCGACATCTTGCCGGGCTGCGGCTGCAGATGCGAGGTGGAGGCGTTGAGGCCGAGCGCCGGGACGATGAGGCCGAAAGAGGACGGCCCGAGCACCCGCACCCCGGCGGCGCGCCCAGCCGCGAGCAGGCCGGGGGTCGGAGTCAGGCACACGGCGGCGAAGGTGCCCCGTGCGGCGAGCGCCAGCAGCGCCGGGGCGACGTCGTCGGGGCCGGTCGCGATCACACCCAAGCTTGGCGCGACTGGCAATGCCGCGATTTCGGGGTAGGCGAGCACGCCACCGACCGCGCCCAACCCCTCGCCCACCGGCAGCACGGCGCCGCGGAACCCAGCGCCGAGCATGTTCTGCATCACGGTCCCGCCCAGCTCGGTTCCAGCGCCGATGATGGCGACGGATTCAGGGCGGAACAGGTTCTCGACGTGAAAGCGACCGGATTGCGCAGGCCGGATCAGAGGCATGAGACCTCCATGGTGCAGTGCAACATAGCGGCGATCTCACGGTTTGCCTAATCATGCCTGCCACGCAATATTCATTGCGGTATCGGATAACTTACTTGCGGTGGTGCGCGCCTAAAGCGGGCGCTTGATCAACGCGCCGATCTCCCCGACGACGCCGCGGCGGAACGCCAGCACGCAGGCGACGAAGATGACGCCCTGCGTCACCGTGACCCAGGAGCCGGCGCCGGCCAATGCGTTCTCGGTCCACTCGATGATGCCGGCGCCGACGACCGGGCCGAAGATCGTGCCCATGCCGCCCAGCAGGTTCATCAGCACGACCTCGCCGGACATCGCGTAGTTCACATCGGTCAGCGTCGCGATGCCAAATACCAGCGCCTTGGTGCCGCCCGCGATCCCGGCGATGAAAGTGCTGAGCACGAAGGCGATCAGCTTGTAGTCGTCCGTCCGGTAGCCGAGCGAAGTGGCGCGCGGTTCGTTCTCGCGGATCGCCTTCAGCACCTGGCCGAAAGGCGAGTGCACAATGCGGTGGATCAGCAGGAAGAAAACCAGGAAGACGACGGCGACGACGGCGTACATCGCAAGATCGCTCTGCAGTGAGAAGACGCCGAACAGCGCGCCGCGCGGAACCTGCTGGATGCCGTCCTCGCCGCCGGTGAACGGCGCCTGCAGGCAGAAGAAGTAGTTCATCTGCGCCAAAGCGAGGGTGATCATGGCGAAGTACAAGCCCTGACGCCGGATGGCCAGCGCGCCGAACAGGCAGCCGAGCGCGCCGCCGGTCAGGCCGCCGAGCAGGATGGCGAGCTCGGGCGTGACGCCCCAATTTTTCGCGGTCCAAGCGGTGACGTAGCTGCCCATGCCGAAATACGCGGCGTGGCCGAAGCTCAGCAGGCCGACGAAGCCGATCAGCAGGTTGAACGCGCAGGCGAACAGCGCGAAACAGAGGATCTTCATCAGAAAGACCGGGTAGATCGCCCAGGGCGCCGCGATGATCGCGGCCAGCAACAATAACAGCGCCACCGCCTGCGCGCTGCTGAAACCGAGGATGCTGAACGGGCGCTGTGCTGCCGTCCGCGGCAGGACTGTCGTGACACCCATGCTACGCCACCTTTCCGAACAGCCCGGCCGGCCGGGCCAGCAGGACGATGACCATCACGACGAAAATGACGGTGGCCGACCCCGGTGGGTAAATCACTTTCGTGAGGCCCTCGACGATGCCGAGGCCGAAACCGGTCACGATGCTGCCCAGGATGCTGCCCATGCCGCCGATCACCACGACGGCGAACACGGTGATGATAAAGCTCGACCCCATGTTGGGATTGACCGAGTAGATCGGCGCGGCCAGCACCCCGGCGAACGCCGCGAGCGCCACGCCGCCAGCGTAGGTCAGGCTGATCATGCGTGGCACGTTCACCCCAAAGGCCTGAACCAGGCCCGGGTTCTCGGTCGCCGCACGCAGCCGCGCGCCGAGCTGGGTGCGCTCGATCAGCAGCCAGGTGATCAGGCACATGCTGCCGGCCGCCACGACGACCCACAAGCGATACTTCGGCATGATCATAAAACCGAGGTCCACCGGGCCCGATAGCGCCTGTGGGATGCGGTACGGCATCCCGGAGCTGCCGAAGGCGTTGCGCGCTAGGCCCTCGATGATGAGCGCCACGCCGAAGGTCAGCAGCAGGCCGTAGAGATGGTCGAGATTATACAGGCGGCGGATGATGGTGCGCTCCATCAGCAGCCCGAACCCGCCGACGATCAGCGGCGCCACGATCAGCGCCGGCCAGTAGCCCAATGAAAGCCAGTCGGGCACCATCAGACCGGGCGAGATCATGCCGAGCCAGGTGTTGGGCGTAAGCATCATCCACGCCACGAACGCGCCCAGCATGTAAAGCGCGCCGTGGGCGAAGTTGATGATGTTCAGCATGCCGAATATAACGGCGAGGCCGAGCGACAGCAGTGCGTAGAACGCCCCGTTGATCAGTCCAAGCGACAATTGCCCGAGCAGAAGCTGGCCGGAGTAACCAAAGATCGTGAACATCGCAGATCCTCAGGCATGGACGATTGAGCAGCCGCCCTCATTCAGCGGACGGAACGCCTGGTCAGCAGGCGTCGTGGCAATCAGCTTGTAGTAGTCCCACGGCGCCTTGCTCTCGCCGGGCTTCTTCACCTCGAACAGATACACCGGATGGATCTTGCGTCCGTCGGCGCGGATCGAACCGGCGCCGAACGCGTCGTCCTCGGTCGGCATCGCCTTCATGCGGTTGACGGTGGCCGCACCGCTCTTTTTCGCCTCGGCCGCGCCCATGTCGGCGACCGCCTTGAGGTAATGCAGCGCGCCCGCATAACATCCTGCGTGCGACATGGCCGGATGGGGGCCCCCGGTCTTCGGCAGCACGCGCTTGGTGAACGCCCGGGTGCGGTCGTTGAGGTCCCAGTAGAAACTCTCGGTCAGCACCAGTCCCTGCGCTGCCTCAAGCCCCAAAGCGTGCACGTCGTTGATGAACACCAGCAGGCCCGCGAGCTTCGTGCCCGACCGGGTCAGGCCGAACTCGGCCGCCTGCTTGATGGTGTTCACCGTGTCGGTGCCGGCGTTGCAGATGCCGACGACCTTGGCGCCCGACGCCTGGGCCTGCAGCAGGAACGAGCTGTAGTCCGTGTTGCCCGGGAACGGATGCCGCACGCTGCCCAGCACCTTGCCGCCGGCCTGTTTGACGAAGTTGGTGGTGTCGCGTTCCAAAGCGGTGCCGAAGGCGTAGTCGGCGGTGATGAAGAACCAGCTGTCGCCGCCCGCCTTCACCATCGCCGCCCCGGTCGAGTGCGCCAGCATCCAGGTGTCATAGGTCCAGTGGATGGTCGTTGGCGCGCAGGCCGAACCCGTTAGGTCCGCGGTGGCGCCGGTCGAGTTGATATAGACCCGGTCCTTCTCCTTGCAGACGCCGTTCACCGCCAGCGCTACGCCGGAGTTGGCGACGTCGATGATCATATCCACGCCGTCGCGGTCGATCCACTGACGGGCGATCGTCGCGCCGATATCCGTCTTATTTTGGTGGTCGCCGACGAGCACCTCGACCTGGAAGCCCTTGGAACCAAACTCCTCCACTGCCTGACGCACGCAGGCGACTGAGGTGGGTCCGCTGATGTCGCGATAGACGCCGGATTGGTCGTTCAACACGCCGATCTTGACGACGCCCGCCTGGGCCCGGGCGGGTCGTATAAGCGGGACGGCAGCCGCGGTGGCGAGCAGAATGCGGCGGTTGAGGATCATGGGCTTTCCCCTTGTTTATGCGCGGACTTTTATGCGCGGACCAGGGCACAACCGCCCTTGTCGATCGGCCGGAATGCCTGATCCGCCGGAGTGGTGGAGATCGGCTTGTAGTAGTCCCATGGCCCCTTGCTCTCGGCAGGCGTCTTCACTTCCCAGAGATACGACGGGTGCAGCTTGCGGCCGTCGGCGCGGATGGTGCCGGCGCCGAACGCGTCGTCGTCCGTGGGTGTTGCCTTCAGCTGCGCGACTGTGGCCGCGCCGTCCTGCTTCGCCTGCGCGATGCCCATGGAGGCGGCAACCTTGAGATAGTGCAGCGCGCTCGAATACACGCCGGCCTGCACCATGGTTGGCCGCCTGGCCGGGTTTTTGGGCTTCAGCCGTTCCGAAAACTTCCGGGTGCGGTCGTTCAGGTCCCAGTAGAAGCTATCGGTCAGCACCAGCCCCTGCGCGACCGGCAGCCCCATCGAGTGCACGTCGCTGATGAACACCAGCAGCCCGGCCAGCTTCATCTTCGGGGTAAGCCCGAATTCCTGCGCCTGCTTGATGGAGTTAATTGTGTCGGCGCCGGCGTTTGCGAGCCCAAGGACCTCGGCGCCAGACGCCTGCGCCTGCAGCAGGAGAGAGGAAAAATCGGTCGTGCCGGGGAATGGGTATTTGATGCTGCCGACGACCTTGCCGCCCGCCTCGGTCACGAAACTGGTCACGTCGCGCTGCAGCGCCTGGCCGAAGGTGTAATCGGCGGTGATGAAGAACCAGCTGTCGCCGCCGGACTTCACCAGGGCGCCGCCGGTTGATTTCGCCAGCATATAGGTATCATACGCCCAGTGAATGGTATTGGCGTTGCAGGCACTCCCCGTGAGGTCTGACGTCGCGGAGCCAGAGTTGAGATAGACCTTGTTCTTGTCCTTCGCGACGCCGGCGACCGCGAGGCCCACTGCGCTGTTTGCCACCTCGAGGATGACGTCCACGCCGTCGCGGTCGAACCACTGCCGGGCGAGGCCGGCACCAATATCGGCTTTATTCTGGTGATCGGCCCCCACGACCTCGACATTGAAACCCTTGCCGGCGACGCCGAAGTCCTCGGTGGCAAGCTGTGCGGCGGCGACTGCCAGCGGGCCGGCGATGTCCTGGTACGGGCCGGACAGGTCGGTCAGCACGCCGATCTTGAGCGTCCCGCCCGCCTGGGCACGGCTCGGCCGCGCGCCCAGCATCGGCAGCGCGGCGGCGGCGGACCCCAGGAGGCCCCGGCGGGAAATCGGCATTCTTATTCTCCGTTATGGGGTCCGGCACGCCGGCCAGCCCGCTGTTTAAACGCCCAAATACTCGTGCAGCTTGTCCATGTTCGCCGACAGCTCGCTGTTCGGGATCATGTCGATCACGCGGCCGTGCTCCATCACGTAGTGCCGGTCCGCCACCGTCGCGGCAAAGCGGAAGTTCTGCTCGACCAGCAGCACGGTGAAGCCGCGCGCCTTGATCTCGCGGATCGTGTGGCCGATCTGCTGGATGATCACCGGCGCCAGCCCCTCGGTCGGCTCGTCCAGCAGCAGCAACCGCGCGCCGGTGCGCAGGATGCGACCGATGGCGAGCATCTGCTGCTCGCCGCCCGACAGCTTGGTGCCCTGGCTGCTGGCACGCTCCTTCAGGTTCGGGAACAGCGTGTAGATTTCGGCGACGCTCATGCCGCCCGGCGCGATCTGCGGCGGCAGCATCAGGTTCTCCGTCACGTTCAGGCTGGCGAAGATGCCGCGCTCCTCCGGGCAGAAGCCGATACCGGCGCGGGCGATACCGTCGGGCCGCATCGCCGTCGTCTCGACGCCGTTGTAGCGGATGCTGCCCTCGCGCCTTGGCACCAGGCCCATGATGCTTTTCATGGTGGTCGTCTTGCCGGCGCCGTTGCGGCCGAGCAGGGTCACGACCTCACCCTCGGCCACGTTGAAATCGACGCCGTGCAGGATATGGCTCTCGCCGTACCAGGAGTTCAGGCCGGCCACCTGCAGCATCGCCGCTTGCGGGACGACCGCGTCAAGCTTGGGCGCGTCAAGCATCGGGCGATCCCAGATAGGCAGTGACGACGTCGGGGTTCTTGCTGACGCTGGCATAGTCGCCCTCGGCCAGGATCTGCCCGCGCGCCAGCACGGTGATCTTGTCGCATAGGCCCTCGACGACGCTCAGGTTATGCTCGACCATCAGGATCGTGCGCCCGGCCCGGATGCGGCGGATCAGCGCCACGACGCGGTCCACGTCCTCATGCGTCATGCCGGCGGTCGGCTCATCCAGCAGCAGCATGGTCGGCTCGAGCGCCAGGGTGGTCGCGATCTCCAGCGCGCGCTTGCGGCCGTATGACAGCAGCGCCGCCGGCTCCTCCTCATAGCCCTCAAGGCCGACATCGACCAGCAGCGCCCGGGCGCGATCGTCATATTCGCGCAGCAGCAATTCCGGGTTCCAGAAATCAAAGCTGTTGCCGCGCGCGCGCTGCAGCGCCAGCCGGACGTTCTCCAGCGCGCTCAGATGCGGGAACACCGCCGAGATCTGGAAGCTGCGCACCAGGCCGAGCCGGGCGACGGCGGCGGCCTTGAGGCCCGTGATATCCCGCCCCTTGAACGTGATCGTGCCATGAGTGGGCGCCAGGAACTTGGTCAGCAGGTTGAAACAGGTTGTCTTGCCGGCGCCATTTGGGCCGATCAGAGCGTGGATCGTGCCCTCCTGCACGCGCAGGTTTACTTTGTTCACAGCGATGAAGCCGCGGAACTCGCGCGTCATGCCCGACGTCTCAAGAATGGTGCCTGGCACCCCGACCGTCTCCCCGCTTTATGCATTCCTTGCAGTGTTGATTTGCATATCGGGACCATCCGCGCAAGATTGTTCCACGACGCGAGCGGAACGACCGCAGCGGACGAGGCGCCTGCATCTTCTAAGCTCCGCCGGCTTGTCCGCACTCGATGGCAAAATGATCGATCCGCCCCATCTAAGGCTTGCTGAGCGCATCCAGGCCGCGAGCTGACCGTTCCAGGCAGCATGGGGTATGGGGCGCTTTCCCGTATCACCGACATGGCCAGGTTTGATCCCCGCGCATGACTGCCGCCCCCGCACCGATCTCCGACCAGGTCCTGATGGCGAAAACCGCCGAGGGCGATCGCGAGGCGTTCGACACGCTGGCCGCCCGTTACCTCCTGCGCCTGCGCCGGGCGGCGCTACGGGTGCTCGGTGACCCGGCGGCTGCCGAGGACGTCGCGCAGGACGCGCTGCTGCGGGCCTGGACCCGCGCGCGATCCTATGACCCCGCGCAGGCGGCGGTGGCGACCTGGCTGCATCGCATCACGGTGAACGCCGCCATCGACCGAGTCCGCGCCACCCGTCCAAGCGTCGCCGTGCCGGACAACCTGCACGACACGGCCCCGGCCGCCGACACAATGATTGCCGTCCAGCAGCGCAGCCAGTTGCTGGCCGAGGCTATCGCCACCCTGCCCGACCGCCAGCGCACCGCCCTCGTCTTGACCTACGACCAGGGCTGGTCCGGCCAGGATGCCGCCCGCGCGCTGAAGGTCTCGACCCGTGCATTGGAAGGCCTGCTGCACCGCGGGCGCAAGGTGCTGCGCGCTTATTTGGAGGCGCGGGACGTATGATCTGGATGACGCCCCGGCGCCTGGCATGGGTGCTGCGGGTCCGCGGGACTGAGCTCGCCGCCTGGCCCTTAGCCGAGCGCACGGCGGCACTGTCGCTGATGCGGCGGTGCGACCTGGCGCGGCGGGTCATGGCCGAGGCGCTGGCGCAGGAAGAGGAGGCGCTGGCTGATCCGGCGCTGCTGGCCAGCCTGCAGAGTGGGCTCGCGCAGCGGCTGGCGACGTGCAGCCTGCCGAACCTCGTGGTGCGGCCGATGCTTCGATGGGGCGCGCTGACTGCCTGCGCGCTGGCCGGGCTGTATCTGGGATATATCGGCCTCGATGCCGAGCAGCCCGACGTGTTCGCGGCGGTGCAGGCCATCGCCATCGACGCGGCGCTGTGATGTTGGCGCTGTGATGTTCGTATTGCGTGAACCCTGGCGGACCCGGGTCCTGTGGCTGTCGATCGCCGGCAACCTGTTCGGCGCCACGCTGATCGGCGCGCACATGGCCGCCGGGGCACCGGGCCCGCCGGGCCTTGCAGGCGCTGCTGAGCGCATGGCGCGTGACCTACCGCCGGCCGACGCCGTCCGGTTCCGCGCCACGCTGGACCGCGAGCGCCCATGGTATGATATGGCCCGGCGTCGCATGGCCGAGGCCCGCGCCGACCTGGCCAGCAGCATAGAGGCGAACCCCTATGACGAGGCCGTCGTCCATGACCGCATGGTGGCCTACCAGGCGCGCTGGGCAGAGACGTCGGGCCGGTTCGGCGAGAGCCTGCTGACAGCGATCGGCACCTTGTCGCCCGAGGGCCGGAGCAAGCTCGCCGAGACGACGCGGCATTCCGGACCGCGATGACGTCCTGGCGTTCCTTGGCCCTGGCCGGCGCCCTGCTGACGCCGGCGGTGCTGGCCGGGTGCAGCCTGGGCCCATTCTACCAGCGCCCGCCGCTGGACGTGCCGCCGGCGTTTCGCGCCACGGCGGACACAGGCGAGGCCGCGTGGCCACCGGAGGAGTGGTGGCGCAATTTCCGCTCTCCGGAGCTGGATGGGCTGATTGCCAGTGCCCGGGCCTATAACAATGACCTTGCCGCCGCCGTCGCCCGTGTCGTGCAGGCGGATGCGCAGGTGCGGATCAGCGGTGCGCCGCTGCTGCCGACCTTGGACGCCAACCTTAATGATAGTTATCGCCGTACCGGACTGGGCGGCGGCCGAAGCGGCGTGTCGGGCTTTGCCATCGATCCCGCAACCGGCCTGGCGGTTCCCCGGTCCGGGTCGACCCAGCGCTATCTCGACAGCCGGACCTATAGCGGCACGCTGCAGGTCTCATACGACCTGGACTTCTGGGGGCGGAACCGCGCGCTGGATCAGGCGGCGCAGGCCAGCGCGGTGGCTACGAGGTTTGACCAGGTGACGGTCGCGCTCACGGTCGTGACCTCGGTCGCCAACACGTATTTCCAGGTGCTGGCGGCGCAGGACCGGCTCGGTGTCGCGCTGCGCAACCTGCACGACGCCGAGCGCATCCTGGAAGCGTTCCGGGCACGGCTCACGGTCGGCACCTCGAACGCGCTGGATGTGTCGCAGCAGGAGGCGCTGGTGGCCGGGCAGCGGGCGGCGCTGCCGAACGTGCGCAACCAGATCGAGCAGCAACGCATCGCGCTGGGTATCCTGACCGGCGTGCCTCCGGAGCGGCTGATGGTGACCGGCGGGTCGCTGGAGAAGCTGCCATTGCCGCTGGTGGCGCCTGGCCTGCCGAGCGAGCTGCTGGCCCGGCGTCCGGATGTGGCGAATGCGGAGGCGCAGCTTGTGGCTGAGAACGCCAACATCCGGGCCGCCCGCGCCGCGTTCTTCCCAAGCGTGCAGCTCACCGCTTCGGGCGGGCTGACGAGCGCGGTGCTCGTGGGCATCACCGGGCCGGGCACCCTGGTGGCGCAGCTTGCCGGCAGCCTGACGCAGTCCATTTTCGATAACGGGCTGCGCCGCGGGCAGCTCAACCAGGCGAAGGGCCGGTATGATGAGCTGCTGGCCAATTATCGCCGGACGGTGCTGCAGAGCTTCACCGACGTCGAGCAGTCGCTGACTGCGCTGCGTTACTCGACAGAACAGGAAAAGCTGGAGCGTCAGGCCATCGCGGTGGCGCAGCGCTCCGCCGATATCGCGCGGGCGCAGCTGCAGGCGGGAACCATCGACATCATCACGTCGCTCAACACGCAGGTCACCCTATATAACGATCTGGACCTGCTCACGCAGATCCGTCTGGCGCAGTTTCAGGCGTTGGTGAACGTCTATAAGGCGTTAGGCGGCGGCTGGTCCCAAGCTTTGGGGACGCGGGCCGCAGGGGCGAGTTCATGAAGCGTGTATTGCTGATCCTGCTGCTGCTCGGGGCGGCTGGCGGGGCCGGG
Source organism: uncultured Alphaproteobacteria bacterium (assembly GCA_963850595.1). Classification (GTDB taxonomy): domain Bacteria; phylum Pseudomonadota; class Alphaproteobacteria; order Acetobacterales; family Acetobacteraceae; genus CAHJXG01. The sequence continues at coordinate 2,885,260 of CAWKLS010000002.1, forward strand.
TATTACTACTGGCACCGGGCTGCGCCGACGGAGCAGGCGAGTGCAGGCGGCAGCCGGCGGCGCGGCGGCGGGAGCGGCGGCAGCGGGGACGAGGCCGCGCCGATCCCGGTGCTCACGGCGCGCAGCGAGACGCGGGACGTGCCGATCTACCTCGACGGGCTGGGCACGGTGCAGGCGTTCAACCTGGTTTCCGTCCGCCCGATGATTGAGGGCCCGCTGACCGAAATTCGGTTCCACGAGGGGCAAGACGTGCGCGCCGGCGACCTGCTGGCCCGCATCGACCCACGGCCGTATCAGGCCAGCCTGGATTCGGCGACGGCGAAGAAGCAGCAGGACGAGGCGAACCTGACCAATGCACGGCTCGACGCCGGCCGCTATTCCAAGCTCGCCGCGACCGCGTATAGCAGCGGGCAGCAGGTGGACACCGCCCGCGCCCAGGTCGCGCAGCTGGAGGCGCAGGTGCGCGGCGACCAAGCGCAGATCGACACCGCGCGCACGCAGCTCAGCTATACCGAGATCAAGGCGCCGATCGATGGACGGATCGGGCTGCGCCAGCTCGACAACGGCAACATCGCCCGGCCTACCGACGTGCTGCCGCTCACGGTCATCACGCAGTTGAAGCCGATCTCGGTCGTTTTCACCCTGCCGCAGCAGGCGCTGCCGGTGGTGGCGAACGCGATGCAAGACGGGATGCCGGAGGTGCTGGCTTTGAAGCAGGGCGGCGGGACCGGGGATCCGCTGGACCGCGGGCAGCTCGCCGTGCTGGACAACCAGGTCGATCCGACGACCGGCACGATCAAGCTGAAGGCGACGTTCCCCAACGACAAGCTGCTGCTGTGGCCCGGCGGGTTCGTGAACGTGCGCATGTTGGCCGACACGCAGCGCAGTGTCGTCACGGTGCCCACAGCCGCGGTGCAGCGCGGGCCACGCGGGGCCTTCGTGTTCGTGATCAGCACGGGCAACGTGGCCCAGCGGCGCCCGGTGACGGTCGGGCACGAAGATGACCAGTTGAGCATACTGGCCGAGGGCCTGCGCACCGGCGAGCAGGTCGTGGTCGATGGGGCGCAGCGGCTGACGGACGGCGTCAAGGTCGCTGTTGCGGGCCCGGACGGCAACGCGCCGGACGCCGTGCCGAAGGAACGCGGCGCGCCGGGCACCGCGCAGCGGCGGGGCCGGTCGAGCTCATAGACTATTGTGAAAGCACGCAAATCCCCGCTCCAGATGAGGCCATCTGAAGCGATATTGCTTTAAGATATGGCATTTAGATGAACATCTCCGCACCCTTCATCGCCCGGCCGGTCGCGACGTGCCTGCTGGCCGTCGCCGTGCTGCTGGGCGGGGTGCTGGGCTACCGGACGCTGCCGGTCGCCGCGTTGCCGACGGTGGATTTCCCAACGATCCAGGTGACAACGCAGTTGCCGGGCGCCGGGCCGGACACGGTGGCGACGCTGATCACCGCGTCGCTGGAGCGGCAGTTCGGACAGATCACCGGGCTTGCCAGCATGACCAGCACCAGCAGCGAGGGCACCAGCCAGATCACGCTGCAGTTCAACCTGAACCGGCGCATGGACAGCGCCGCGCAAGACGTGCAGGCGGCGATCAACGCGGCCGCCGGGACCCTGCCAACCAGTCTGCCGTATCCGCCGATCTACGCGAAGGTAAACCCGGCCGACGCGCCGATCCTGTCGCTGGCGCTCACGTCCGACAACATTTCGATCGACCGGATCAGCGACGCCGCCGACACTCTGTTACAGCCGAAGCTCAGTCAGATCGACGGGGTGGGCAAGGTGACGGTGCAGGGCGGCCTGCGTCCGGCCATTCGGGTGCGGGTCGATCCGGCGCGGGTGGCGGCATACGGCCTGTCGATGGAGGACGTGCGGACCGCGGTCGCGTCGGCCAACGTGAACGGCGCCAAGGGCGGGTTCGACGGCCCGCGTCAGGCCTATGCGTTGGGGGCGAATGATCAGCTGGTGACGCCGGCGGCGTATAAAGACCTGGTGATCGCCTACAAGAACGCCTCGGCGGTCCGGCTGTCCGACGTGGGCACGGTGGTGGCCGGTGTGGAAAACGACCGGGTGGCCGGCTGGTACAATGGCAACGCGGCCGTGGTGCTGGATATCCAGCGGCAGCCCGGCGCCAACATCGTCGCGACGGTCGCCGCGATTAAGGAAGCGCTGCCAGCGCTGCAGCGCGCCATCCCGGCGGCGGTGGCGATGACGGTCGTGGTGGACCGGACCGAGACCATCCGCGCGTCCGTGAACGACGTGCAGTTCACCCTGATGCTGTCGATCGTGCTGGTCGTCGGCGTGATCTTTCTGTTCCTGCGCAGCGCGCGCGCGACGCTGATCCCGGCGATCGCGCTGCCGCTGTCGCTGATCGGCACCTTCGGGGTGATGGCGCTGTGCGGCTACAGCCTCGATAACCTGTCGCTCATGGCGCTGACGGTCGCGACCGGGTTCGTGGTGGACGACGCCATCGTGATGATCGAGAACGTCGTCCGCTTCATAGAGGACGGGGTGCCGCCGCTCGAGGCCGCCTATCGCGGGGCCGCCCAGATCGGCTTCACCATCGTGTCGCTCACGGTGAGCCTGGTGGCGGTGTTCATCCCCTTGCTGTTCATGACCGGCGTCGTCGGCCGTCTGTTCAACGAGTTCGCCGTCGTGCTGAGCACCTCGGTCATCGTCTCGGCCGTCGTGTCCCTGACGCTCACGCCGATGATGTGCGGGCGGCTGCTGCGCGCCAACGACAAGCCGAGCTGGCTGACCGGCTGGTTCGAGCGCGGCTTCATCCGGCTGACACACGGCTACCAGCGCACGCTCGCGGTGGCGCTGCGCTACCAGGGTTTCGTGCTGCTGGTCGCGGTGGGCACGCTGGTCGGCACCGTCCTGCTGTATGTCGTGGCGCCGAAGGGCTTCCTGCCGCAGCAGGATACCGGGGTGATCATCGCGGTGACCGAGGCGTCGCAAAGCGTCTCCGTGCCGCGCATGGCCAGCCTGCAGACGCAGCTCGCCGAGGTCGCGCAACGGGACCCGGCGGTGACCGGCGTGGTGTCGTTCGTCGGCGCCGGCACGATCAACGCGACCCCCAATACCGGGCGGCTGACCATTGCGCTCAAGCCGCGGCGGGCGCGTGACCCGGCGCCGGTGGTGATTGCCCGGCTACAGGCGGCGATGACGGGAGTGCCGGGCATGTCGGTGTTCATGCAGGCGGTGCAGGATATCCAGATCGGCACCCGGATCAGCCGTACTCAGTTCCAGTACACGCTGATCGACACCGACCCGGACGAGCTGGCGACCTGGGCGCCGCGGCTGCTGGGCCGGCTGCGCACCATGGCGGACCTGCAGGACGTTGCCAGCGACCAGCAGACCGAGGGTTTCGCCACCCGCATCCAGGTGGACCGTGACGCGGCGATGCGGCTGGGCGTCACGATGCAGGAGGTGCAGGACACGCTGTATGACGCGTTCGGGCAGCGGCAGATCAGCACCATCTTCAGCCAGGCCAACCAGTATCGGGTGGTGCTGGAGGCGGACGCCGATTGGCAGGCCGATCCGCACTCGCTCGACCGGCTGCGGGTGCCGGGGCTGAACGGGGCGCAGGTGCCGCTTTCGGCGATCGCGACCGTCACCCGCGGCACCGCGCCGTTGGCGGTCACGCATCAAAGCCAGTTCCCATCCACGACCATCAGCTTCAACCTGGCGCCGGGGTCGAGCCTGAGCCACGCGGTCGCGGCGGTGGCGCAGGCAGAGCGCGAGATGGGGCTGCCCAGCACCATCGTCGGCAGCTATTCCGGCGACGCGGCGGAGTTCCAGGACAGCCTGTCGAGCGAGCCCTGGCTGATCCTGGCGGCGGTGGTGGTGATCTATATCGTGCTCGGCGTGTTGTACGAGAGCACGATCCACCCGGTGACGATCCTGTCCACCCTGCCCTCTGCCGGCATCGGCGCGCTGCTGGCACTGGATTTCGCCGGACAGGATCTGTCGCTGGTGGCGCTGGTGGGTATCGTGCTGCTGATGGGCATCGTGAAGAAGAACGCCATCATGATGATCGACTTCGCGCTGGAGGCGGAGCGGCTGCGCGGCCTGTCGCCGTTGGCCGCGATCACAGAGGCCAGCCTGCTGCGGTTCCGCCCGATCATGATGACGACGGCGGCGGCGCTGCTGGGCGCGCTGCCGCTGGTGCTGGAGCACGGCACCGGGTCCGAATTGCGCTATCCCCTGGGGTTGACCATCGTGGGCGGGCTGCTGCTCAGCCAAATTCTGACGCTCTATACGACTCCGGTGATCTACTTGGCGTTTGAGCGCACGCGGCTGCGCTTCGTGCGGTCTGCGGCGGCGCCTGCGGAATGAACGTCTCGGCCCCGTTTATCCGCCGCCCGGTCGCCACGTTCCTGCTGGCGCTGGGCCTGCTGCTGATCGGGCTGGTCGCGGTGAGCTTCCTGCCGGTCGCGCCGCTGCCCAGCGTCGATATCCCAACCATCGTGGTGTTCGCTGGCCGCCCCGGCGCCGATCCGGAGACGATGGCCGCCAGCATCGCCGCACCTCTGGAGCGACGCCTGGGCGAAATTCCGGGCGTTACCGAGATCACCAGCACCAGCAGCACCGGCAGCACGTCGATCGTGATCCAGTTCGAGATCGAGCGGTCGATCGAGGGCGCGGCGCATGACGTGCAGGCCGCGATCAACGCCGCCTACTCCGACCTGCCGTCTGACCTGCCGACCCGGCCGTACTACCGCAAATTCAATCCGGCCGAGGCGCCGATCCTCACTTTGTCGCTGACGTCTGACGTGCTCAGCACGGCGCAGGTGTATGACGCGGCCGATACGATCCTGGCGCAGCGGCTGAGCCAGGTCGAGGGCGTCGCCCAGGTGCAGGTGAACGGCGCCGAGAAGCCGGCGGTGCGCGTGCGGCTGAACCCGGCGGCGCTCAGGGCGGCGGGCCTCAGCAGCCAGGACGTCTATACCGCCATACGCAGCGCCAATGTGAACGGCCCTACCGGCGGCTTCCAGGGACCAGAGCGGGCCGAGACAATCGAGCTGAATGGGCAGATCACCCAGGCCGCCGACTACGCCAGGCTCGTGCTGAAGACCAGCAATGGCGCGACGGTGCGGCTGGGCGACGTGGCGGACGTGCTGGACAGCGTGTCCAACACCAAGCTGGCAGCGTGGGAGGGCAAGAAGCCGGCCATCCTGCTGACGCTGACCAAAACCGCCGGCGCCAACGTCATCGACACGGTGGACCGGGTGCGGGCGGCGCTGCCGCAGCTTCTAGCATGGATTCCGCCGGACATCCGCGTCGCCACCATCTCCGACCGCACCACGACCATCCGGGCGAGCGTCGCCGACGTCGAATGGACCTTGCTGATCAGCATCGCGCTCGTGCTGATGGTGGTGGCGCTGTTCATGCGCCGTCTGGTGCCGACCTTGGCCGCGGCGGTGACGGTGCCGTTGAGCCTCGCGGGCACGCTTGGGGCGATGTACCTGCTGGGGTTCAGCCTCAACAATTTCTCGCTGATGGCGCTGACGATTTCGGTCGGTTTCGTCGTGGACGACGCGATTGTCATGATCGAGAACATTTTCCGGCACCAGGAGCGTGGGCTCTCGCCCATGCAGGCGGCGCTGGTGGGGTCGAAGCAGATCGGCTTCACGGTGGTGTCCATCAGCATCTCGCTGGTGGCCGTGTTCATCCCGATCCTGTTCATGGGCGGCCTGCTGGGCAAGCTGTTCCACGAGTTCGCCATGGTGCTGGCGATCGCCATTGCGCTGTCGGCCGTCGTGTCGCTGACGCTCACGCCCATGATGTGCGGGCGGTTCATGGGGGAGCCGGTGCCGCCGCGCGGCGTGTGGGGCTGGATCGACCGCGGGGTCAACCGCGGGTTCGACGGGGCACAGCGCGTGTACCTGCGCAGCCTCGATTGGGCGCTGCGCTGGCGGAAGCTGATGCTGCTGGTGACGCTCGCGGTCGTCATCGGGTACTATAAAGCTTTATGGCTACGTGCCGAAGGGCTTCCTGCCGATCCAGGACACCGGGATCCTGATGGGTATGACCACCGCCAGCCCCGACATCAGCTTCGACGCCATGGCTACCCGTCAGAAGCTCGTGGTGGACGTGTTGCTGGCCGATCCGGCGGTGGAGAGCGTCGGCAGCACCATCGGCATCACCAACGGCTGGTCCAGCATCAACCGCGGGCAGCTCACCGTGTCGCTGAAGCCGCTGGCGGAACGCAAGATCAGCAGCGAGGACGTGCTGACGCGGCTGCGGCCCAAGCTGATGCAGATGTCGGGCATCCAATCCAACCTGTGGTCTGCGCAGGACCTGCGCGGCGGCGGGAGGTCGGGCGGCACCGGCTTCCAGTTCGTGCTGCTCGACGAGAACCTGGAAGAGCTGCGCACTTGGACGCTGAAGCTGCAGGAAAGCTTGCGCGGCGTGCACGGGATCGAGGACGTATCGAGCGACCAGGACCGGCCGGGTCCGCAGGCCAACGTCACGATCGACCGCGAGGCCGCGTCCCGCCTGGGCGTCCCGGTGAGCGCCATCGACGCGGCGCTGAGCAATGCCTACTCACAGCGCCAAGTGTCGGTGATCTACACGCAGCGCAACCAATACCGCGTGGTGCTGGAGACGCTGCCGGGGCTGCAGACCGACCCGGCGCTGCTGGACCGGCTGTATGTCCCCGGCGCCAAACAGCAGCAGGTGCCGATCAGCAGCGTCATCCGGCTCGAACGCGCGACGGCACCGCTGGCGGTGCGCCACCAGGGGCAGTTCCCCTCCGCCAGCATCAGCTTCAACCTGCTGCCCGGCACCTCGCAAAGCGACGCGATCGCGCTGGTCACCGAGGCGGCGCGGGCCTTACGCATGCCGGAGGGGGTGCGGACCGAGTTCGCCGGCAACGCCAAGTTCCTGCAGCAGTCGCTCGCCAGCCAGCCGTTCCTGATCGGCGCCGCGATCATCTCGATCTACATCGTGCTCGGCGTCTTGTATGAGAGCATGCTGCACCCGCTGACCATCATCTCGACGCTGCCATCGGCCGGACTGGGGGCGTTGCTGGCGGTGCTCGTGACCGGCGGCGAGCTGAATGTGCTCGCCATCATCGGCATCGTGCTGCTGATGGGCATCGTGAAGAAGAACGCGATCATGCTGGTCGATTTCGCGTTGGAGGCGGAGCGGGAGCTCGGCATGTCGCCGCATGCGTCGATTCTGGAGGCGTGCCGGGAGCGGTTCCGGCCGATCATGATGACGACGCTGGCGGCGTTGCTGGGCGCGGTCCCGCTGGCTTTAGCGGCGGGCACCGGGTCGGAGTTCCGGCGGCCGCTCGGCATCGCGATCTGCGGTGGGCTGATCGTGTCGCAAATCCTGACGCTCTATACGACGCCGGTGATCTATCTGGCGCTAGAGCGGCTAGCTAAGGGCAAGCGGCGGCGGATTGAGGCGACTCCACCAGAGGCCAATCTGCAGGATATCAGCCGGCAGCCTGCTGAGTAGGCGCTTTGAGGGCGGTGCGCTCCCGTCCCGCGCCGGACAAGGTGAGGGCCGTGGTGATGAGCGCCACGTGACTGAAAGCCTGCGGGAAGTTGCCGGTGAAGCGGCCGGCCTTTGGATCATATTCCTCGCTCAGCAGGCCAACGTCGTTGCATAGGCCCAACAGGCGCTCGAACAGCGCGTGCGCTTCGGCCGTGCGGCCTTGCAGGTGCATGGCGGAGGCGAGCCAAAAGCTGCAGGCCAGAAAGGCCCCTTCCCCGGATGGCAATCCGTCCCCGCCATCGTCGGTGCGGTAGCGCAGCACGAAGCCATCGACCAGCAGGTCGCGCTCGATCGCCGCGACGGTGCCGCGGATGCGCGGGTCGTCATGCGGCAGGAAGCCGACGATGGGAATCAGCAGCAGGCTGGCGTCGAGCGCCTTGGCGCCAAAGCTCTGGACGAAGCTGCCAAGCTGCTCGTCATAGCCGTCGCGGCAGACCGTGGCGTGGATGATGTCGCGGACCTCGCGCCAACGCTCAACGGGCGCCTCCAGGCCGAACGCCTCCGCATCGCGGATGCCGCGGTCGAAGGCGACCCAGGCCATGACCTTGCTGAAGGTGAAGTGCCGCGGGCCGCCGCGGGTCTCCCACAAGCCCTCGTCCGGCTGCTGCCAGATGGTTTCGAGATGGTCCAGCAGCGCGCGCTGCAGCGACCAGGTTTCGGTGTTGGTCAGCAGCTTGGCGAAGCGGGCCTGGTGCAGCGCATCCATGACCTCGCCATAGACATCGAGCTGCAGCTGCGTGGCGGCGGCATTGCCGACCCGCACCGGGGCGGCGCCCTGATAGCCCGGCAGGAAATTGACCGTCAGCTCCTCCAGCCGGCGCTCGCCACCGATGCCGTACATGATCTGCACCTGCTCGGGGCTGCCGGCGATGCTGCGGTGCAGCCACTCGGCCCAGGACGCGGCCTCGTCGTAGTAGCCGGTGGCCATGAACGCGAACAGGGTGATCGTGGCGTCGCGCAGCCAGCAGAACCGGTAGTCCCAGTTGCGCGATCCGGTGAGGCACTCGGGCAGCGAAGTGGTGGGTGCCGCGACGATGCCGCCGGTCGGCGCGTAGGTCAGGCATTTCAGCGTGAGCAGCGAGCGCTTGACGGCTGCAGCCCAGGGACCGTCATAGGCGAGGCGGCCGGACCACGCGCCCCATTGCTGCTCCGCCGCATAGAGCGCGTCCTCCGCATCCAGGCTGGGCGGTATCGGCAAGTGCGACGCGCAGTGGGTCAGCACGAAGCTGATGGAACTGCCCTCGGTGACCGTGAAGTCGGAGACGGTCTTCATCGTCTCGCCATGCAGGGGAACGCTGGTGCGCAGCACGACCATCTCCGGCCCGGCGATCGCCACGATGCCGTTGCCGCCTGGCCGCTTGGTGACCCAGGGGACGGAGGTGCCGTAGTCGAAGCGCAGCGCGAGCTCCATGCGCATCGGCACCGTGCCGCGCCGGCCCTCGACGATGCGTACGATGCAGCTGTTTGGGGCTTCGGGCACCATGAAGTCTATGATGGCGACCTGGCCGTCCGGACTGTCGAACACGGTCTCCAGCACCAGGCTGCCGTCGCGGTAGTGACGGGTCGCCGGCGCGCTCTGCACCGCGGGCGCCAGGAGAAAACGGCCGTTCTGCTCGTTGCCCAGCAGGGCGGCAAAGCAGGCGCCACTGTCGAAGCGGGGCCAGCACAGCCAGTCGATGCTGCCGTTGCGGCCGACCAGCGCTGCGGTGCTGCAGTCGCCGATGAGGGCGTAGTCTTCGATCGGCAATGCGTTGGCTGGGGCGTCGCTCATGGGTATTCAGGACTCCGTGTCGGCAGCAAAGTTGCGTCGAGCCACTCGCGCATGAGGTCCGTCGCCGCAACGGGCCGCTCCATCGGCAGCAGGTGCCCCGCGCCCTCCACAACACGCAGTTGCGCGCCCGGCGTGAGCTCCGCGATCTCGGCCGCGAGGTCCGGCGGCGTGAGCTGATCGCCGGCGCCGACGGCGACCAGTGTTGGCACGGTGATGCGCGCGAGGTCCGGGCGGCTGTCGGGCCGGGCGACGATCGCGGCTTGCTGGCGCAGATAGGCGGCCTGTCCGACCCGGTCGGCCATCGCCATGACCTCATTGCACATCGCCTGATCGCCCAACCGGTCGGGGTGCAGCAGCAGCGGCAGCAGGCGCGGCGTTACGCCCTTGAACTGATTGCCGCGGGCGACGAGCGCCATCAGGGCGCGCCGGCGTCGCGCCTGCTCGGGGGTGTCGGGCCGGGCGCTGGTGTCCATCAGGCAGAGACCGGTGACGCACTCCGGCACGAGCCGCATCAGCGCCAAAGCCGCGTAGCCGCCCATGCTCAGCCCAGCGACTGCGAACCGGTCGGGCATCGTGGACACGGCTCGCCGCGCCATGTCGTCCAGCGTATCGTCCTGGGTGCAATCCGCGACGATGCAGCGAATACTGCCGGACAGCGCTTCGATCTGATCGCGCCATAGGCGGGCGTCACAGAGCAGGCCGGGAAACAGCAGCAAAGGCGGCCGGATGTGCGGCTGTGTCGCGTCGGCCATTGCATGGTTATACAGCGGCTGATCTGTGCCGAAAAGCTTGACTTTTGCCGCTTATTTACCGATATCCCCGCTGCCACGCGCCGCTTGGCGCGATCGCCGCGCACTGGCGATCAGCCACCTCATATCGTATCGAGACGTATTTTTGACGGATATCACGACCGCCTCCGCGGAAGATGCCGCACACGCTGACCCCGTATCCGCACCGGCGACGGACAGCGTCGATGTGGGGCATGAGGATATGCATGTCGCTGGCGGCGCCTCCGGAGAGGTTATCGCCGACGTGGCTCCCATAGAGACAATAACAGACGGCGCCATGACAGAGGGCGCGATGACAGTGGACGAGGCGGCCTATCACGGCGAGACGGAGGCTGAGCCGAACGGCTTTACCGATCTCGGCTTGTCGCCCGAAATCCTGCGCGCCATCGACGACATGGGCTATCGCACGCCCACACCGATCCAGGCTCAGGCGATCCCAACTGTGCTGATGGCCCGCGACGTGCTGGGCTGCGCCCAGACCGGCACCGGTAAGACGGCGAGTTTCGTGTTGCCGTTGATGGACATTCTCTCGGGCAGCCGCGCCCGCGCCCGGATGCCGCGCAGCCTGATCCTGGAGCCGACGCGCGAACTGGCGCTGCAGGTCGCCGAGAACTTCGTGCAGTACGGCAAATACCTGAAACTGAACCACGCTCTGCTGATCGGCGGTGAGAGCCTGTCCGACCAGAAAGAGGCCCTGATGAAGGGCGTTGATGTGCTGATCGCAACGCCGGGCCGGCTGATGGACCTGTTCGACCGTGGCGGGCTGCTGCTGACCGACACCAAGATCCTGGTGATCGATGAGGCGGACCGGATGCTCGATATGGGCTTTATTCCGGATATCGAGAAGATCGTCGGCTTCCTGCCCAAGGCGCGGCAGACGCTGCTGTTCAGCGCGACGATGGCGCCGGAAATCCGGCGATTGGCGGACGCGTTCTTGTCCAACCCCAAAGAGATCACAGTCAGCCGCCCAGCGAGCGTCGCGTCAACAATAATCGCCGGGCTGACGGTGGTGGATGACCTCGATAAGCGTGAGGCGCTGCGCCGGCTGATCCGCAGCGAGGACGTACAGAACGCGCTGATCTTCTGCAATCGCAAGCGCGACGTGGATATTTTGTATAAATCGCTGAAGCGGCATGGGTTCAGTGTCGGCTCGCTGCACGGCGACATGAGTCAGCCTGAGCGATTCGCGACCCTGGCGAAGTTTAAGGCGAACGAAATCCGGTTGCTGGTGTGCAGCGACGTGGCGGCACGAGGGCTGGACATCGGCGGGTTAAGCCACGTGTTCAATTTCGACGTGCCGATCCACGCCGAGGATTACGTCCATCGTATTGGCCGCACCGGGCGCGCCGGGCTGACCGGGCACGCCTTCACGCTGGCCACTCCGGATGACCGGCAATTTGTCGATGCGATCGAGAGGCTGGTTGGAGCGCCCATTCCGCGCATGCAGGTCGAGGGGATGGATCCCGTCGCCTTTGCCGAGGATGACGGCAAGCGGCGGCGTGGCCGCGGGCGCGGCGCGAAGGCGGCGCCTCGCGCTGCAAAGGCTGTGAAGCCGGCCGTTGCTGCGGTTGATACGGAGACGGCTCCGAAAGCTGCGAAGCCGCGTCGGAGTCGGGCGAAGAAGGTCGATCCTGTTCCGGTGGAACAGGAAGCGTTGCAGGTTGCAGCGGTTGAGGTGCCCGTTGCTGAGGCCGCGGAGCCTGTTGCTGAAGCTGCCAAGCTGCCTGAGCCAGCGACTGCACCCGACGTGATGGCGGCAAACGAGCGCGCACCGTTTGTCGCACGGCCAGCGGGCGGCCGGTCCGAGCCACGCCGCGGGGGCCGTAATGAGCCGCGCCGTGATGAGACCCGGCAGCCCGACGTGCGTGCGCCAGACATGCGGGCGGGCGACGCCCGGGGCGAGCGCGGGCGGTCACGCGACGGACGCCGACGGGACGAGGATCTCGGCCCATCCGTGCTCGGGTTTGGCGACGATGTTCCAGCGTTCATGCTGTTGCGGTCCCGCGTGGCGCGCGCCTCCACGCCGGAGCCCGGCGACAGCGAATAACAGGAGGACCCCAGGTTGAACGTCACCTCCCCAATCCAGCAGCCCGAGGCCGCAGAGGCCAAGCTCACCGAAAATCGCCCGTCCGCCTCTCGTAAGCTCGGCCCGTTCAAGTGGGACGACGCGTTGCTGCTTGAGGACCAGCTTACGGAAGACGAGCGTGCGATGCGCGACGCGGCGCACGCTTATTGCCAGGACAAGCTGTTCACCCGCGTGCTGCAGGCCAACCGCCATGAGCGGTTCGACCGCGAGATCATGAACGAGATGGGGGAGATGGGCTTCCTCGGCGCGACGCTCGACAGCCATGGCTGCGCCGGGGTCGGTTATGTCGCTTATGGCCTGATCGCCCGTGAGGTTGAGCGGGTCGATAGCGGCTATCGCAGCGCCTTCAGCGTGCAGTCCTCGCTGGTGATGTATCCAATTTGGGCATTCGGCTCCGAGGACCAAAAGGACCGGTTCCTGCCGAAGCTATGCAGCGGCGAGTTCGTCGGCTGTTTCGGCCTGACCGAGCCGGACGCCGGATCCGATCCGGCCAGCATGCGCAGCCGGGCGCGGTCGGTCGATGGCGGCTTCGTGCTGAACGGTTCGAAGACCTGGATTACCAACTCGCCGATCGCCGACGTGTTCGTGGTGTGGGCGAAGAACGACGCCGGCGACATCCGCGGCTACATCCTGGAAAAGGGCATGGCCGGGCTGACCGCGCCGAAGATCGAGGGCAAGTTCGCGTTGCGGGCCTCGGTCACCGGCATGATCATGATGCAGGACGTCTTCGTGCCGGCCGGCAACGAGCTGCCTCACGTGAAGGGGCTGCGCGGGCCGTTCAGCTGCCTGAACAACGCGCGCTACGGCATCAGCTGGGGCGCTTTGGGTGCGGCGGAGTTCTGCTGGCATCAGGCGCGCAGCTATACGATGGAGCGGCAGATGTTCGGACGCCCGTTGGCGCAAACACAGCTGATTCAGAAAAAGCTCGCGGACATGCAGACCGAGATCACGCTGGGGCTGCAGGGCGCGCTGCGGCTGGGTCGGCTGATGGAGGAGGGACGCGCGGCGCCCGAAATGATAAGCCTGATGAAGCGCAACAACTGCGGCAAGGCGCTCGATATCGCCCGAGTGTCGCGGGACATGCATGGTGGCAACGGCATCGCCGACGAATATCACGTGATCCGGCATGTCATGAATCTAGAAGCCGTGAACACCTATGAAGGCACGCACGACGTGCACGCGTTGATCCTTGGCCGCGCCCAGACCGGCCTCTCCGCTTTCGGCGGATAGCTCCGCGCCCATCCGCGTCCAGCGTATGGGCGCGGACGGGGATGGCGTTGCGGTGCTGCCGGATGGGGCGTCGCTCTTCATCCCGGATACGCTGCCCGGCGAACTGGTGCAGCCCGGGGTTCTGTCGCGCCGTGGCGAGGCCTGGACTGCCGAGGCGGTCGTGCTGGAGCCGTCCAGCGACCGGGTCATCCCGCCCTGCCCGCATTTTGGCCCCTGCGGCGGCTGCACCCTGCAGCATTGGCAGGACGGCGCTTACGCCACTTGGAAGGTTGCGCAGGTCACCGATGCGCTCCGGCGCATGGATGCGACGGCGGCCACACCTGTTTTGGCCCGCACTCCCCCGGCAGCCCGGCGACGCATGGACCTGGCCATCCGGCGCGAAGGTCCAGTCATCCGGATTGGGCTGCACCGACGTCGAACGCGTGAAATCGTGGATATGCACGCTTGCCCGGTGCTGCATCCGAAGCTGTTCACGCTGGTTCAGGCGCTGCGCCCGGTATTGCAGCGGCTCACCGGGTTGCTGCGTGAGGGCTCGGCGGTGGTGAACCTGCTGGATAGTGGGCCGGACCTGCTGCTGCGCACCGATGCGCCACTCACCGCCGGCGACCGCGTGCTGCTGACCGCGCTGGCGAATGCGCACGGCCTGCCGCGCATCAGTTGGGAACCCGGCCAGGCAAGGGGCGGCACCGGGTTGACGGAGCCGGCTTGCAGCCTGCGGCCAGCGACGACGTCGTTCAATGGCGTGGTCACGACGATCCCGCCGGGTGCGTTCCTGCAGGCCTCTCGTGAGGGCGAGGCGGCGATCGTCGCGGCCGTGGTGGCGGCGCTGCCGGAGGGCATGGCGGCAAAGGCGCGGATCATCGAGCTGTTTGCCGGCACGGGCAGCATCACCCACGCCTTGGCGACCCGAGGCCGAGTGCAGGCCTATGAGGGCGATGCCGCGGCCTATGACGCATTGCGCCGGGCGAATAATCCTCGGGTATTGGCGACGCAGCGGGATTTAGCCCGGCAGCCATTGCAGGCCGCGGAGTTGAAGGGCGCTGGTGCGATCGTATTGGATCCGCCGCACGGCGGTGCACTGATGCAAATGCCGGCGCTGGCGTCGAGCGGGGTGCCGATAATCTATGTGAGCTGCAACCCGGCGGCGTTGGCGCGGGATGGACGGATATTGCTCCAGGCTGGTTACCAGGTCGCCTCGGCCGCGGCCATCGACCAGTTCCTTTGGTCGGCCCGGGTGGAGAGCGTGGTGGCCTTCCAACCGCGTGCTCCGCTGCGTTGACCAGTTTCCGCGACGCGGTCGAGGCCGATCTGCCCGCCGTGGTGCGGCTGCTGGCCGACGACCAGTTCGGACGCGATCGGGAACGGAACGAGATGCCGTTGCCGGAATGTTATGTGCAGGGCTTCCGGGCCATGCTGGCGCAGGGTGGCCGGCTGATCCTGGCGGAACAGGAGGGCGTCGTCGTCGGCTGCCTGCAACTAAACGTCATCCATGGTGTCTCACAGCAGGGGCTAAGCCGGGCGCAGGTCGAGGGCGTGCGGGTGGATGCCGCGCGGCGCGGCGGCGGCATCGGCGCCGCGCTGATGCGGTTCGCGATGGATGAGGCGCGGGCCACCGGCTGCGGCGTGATGCAGTTGACGACGCGGACCGCCCGGACGGAGGCGCAGGCGTTCTATGCCCGGCTTGGGTTCATCCATAGTCACGCCGGGATGAAGGCGACGCTGTAGCCTTGCCGGTTCACCCGTTCCGGCCGAAACTCCGGCCACACGGGAGGCTATGATGCAGCGATGGTTGATAACGCTGGCGATGCTGGCGGTATTTGGGACTGCCCAGGCCCAGACGATGACGGAGCCTGGTCTTGAGTTCTTCCGTATCGGCGACTTCACGCTGGAGAGCGGTGAGGTCATTCGGGATTTCAGCATCGCCTACATGACCCAGGGCACGCTGAACGCCAAGCATAGCAATGCCGTGTTGATGGTGACGGCGATCAGCGGCAACCACCATCGGATTGACTTCATGACTGGGCCCGGCCGCGGGCTGGACACGGACCGGCTATTCGTCATCAAGACCAACGCCATCGGCAATGGGCTGACGACATCCCCCAGCACCAGCGCGGGCCAGCACGGCACGGCGTTTCCGCATTTCTCGATTCGCGACATGGTCCAGAGCCAATTCCTGCTGCTGCAGCATCTCGGGATTGAGCACCTAGTCGCCGTCGCGGGCGCCTCAATGGGCGGGATGCAGGCGCTGCAATGGGCGGTGAGCCACCCCGGCATGATGGACGGGATCGTGGCGCTGACCCCCATGGCGCGCACGGCGCCCTGGTCCATCGCGGTCAACCAGGCGACCCGGAATGCCCTGATGCTCGATCCGGAGTTCCAGGGCGGCGCTTACACTACGCAGCCTGAGCGTGGCTGGCGCATGCGCGCGGACGTGCTGCAGGTGCTTGGCACACGGACGCCGGCGGCGATGCGGGCACAGTTCCCGAACCCAATGGACGTGCTGGATTGGATTAAGGCACAGGAGGACGGGGTCGTGAAAACAGGCTTCGACGCCAATGACTGGATCGCGCAAACTTGGGCCTATGACCGGCATAATGTCGGCGATACGCCTGTTGAAGGCAAGTCGGTCTTTGGTGGTGACCCGTTAAGGGCGATGCACAGCGTGAAGGCGAAGGCGTTGCTGATGACCGGAACGCTCGATCTTTATAACCCAGTCGAGGAGGCGATCGAGGCCGCGGCGGCGATACCAGACGGGCGCTACGTCGCGATCCCGTCCGTGCAGGGCCATGTCGCCGCCAGCCCTGGGTTTCGACCGGCTGACCTCGAATTTATCAACGCGACCGTCCGTGCGTTCATGGACGGCGTCACGGAGGGTGGACGAAAGCTGCAGTAGTCAGACGTGGAAACTCTCGCCGCAGCCGCAGCGACCCTTTTCGTTGGGGTTGCTGAAAGTAAAGCCAGAGACTAGGTCCTTCACCTCGTAGTCCATCACGCTGCCGATCAGGAATAGACTGGCCTTGCGGTCCACCAGGACGGTCAAGCCCTTATCGGTCACGGTCTCGTCGCCGGGTCCGGCGGCGGGAACCCAGCTCATGTCGTAGCTCAGGCCCGAGCAGCCCTTGGTATTGACGCTGATGCGCAGCAGCATGCCCTGCTGCCCCTTCGCATAGAGGCTGCGCAGGCGATCCGCGGCGGCGTCGGACAGCGTCATAAGCTGCGGCAAAGCGCGACGTGGGCGGGCGGCGGTTTGGGTGGCGCTCATCAAAAGCTCCGTCAGAACATATTCAGCGCGAGGCGCGCGTCTTCGGTCATGCGGCTGGGGTCCCAAGGCGGATCCCACACGGTATCAACGTGACATGAGGTCACGCCGGGCACCGCCATGACCGCATCCTGCACCTGCACCGGCAGTTCCTGCGCACTCGGACAGCCCGGCGCGGTCAGGGTCATCTCGACCTTCACATTGTTCGCATCATCGATCTCGACGGCGTAGATCAGGCCGAGTTCGTAGATATTCACCGGAATTTCAGGGTCATAGACAGTCGCGATGGCGGCCAGCAGGGCGTCCTCCGTGGGCTTTGGATTGACCTCGCCGTCAGGAGTCCAGGTGGAGACAGTACATTTCACTCACTGGTCGATTCCTTTTCGCCATCCAAGGCCGCCAGCAAAGCATGCCATGGCAGGATCACGCACTTAACGCGTGAGGGATACTCATGCACGGCCGAAAGCGGGTGCAGTCGGCTGAGCGCCTCGTCGCAGGCGTCGCAATGCCCGGTGCGAGCCATCGCGGCGACCTGGTCGGACAGTGTGCGGATTCGGTCGATCGGCTGGTTGCTGACGACCTCGCACATCAGGTCGGCGCTGGCGATGGTGATCTCACAGCCGCGCGCCTCGAACCCGGCCTCCGCCACGCGGTCGCCATCGCGGCGCACGAAAACCTGGACGCGGTCGCCGCACATCGGGTTATCGCCCTTGGCAGCGGCGTCAAATCCGGCTGGGCGCTTCGCGTGGGTTGGCGACCGACCATGATCGCGGATTTCGGAGCTGTACAGGTCACGGACGTCGTCGAACATCTAGGTGAAGAACTCCCGTACGCGAAGCAGCGTATCGGCCAGCGCGTCGATCTCGGCTTCGGTGGTATAGATGCCGGTACTGGCCCGGGCGCTGCTGTCCACGCCGAGCCGGCGCGACAGCGGCTCGGCGCAGTGATTGCCGGCGCGCACGGCGATGCCCTGGCGATCCAGCAAGGTGGCGATGTCGTGCGCGTGGGCGCCCTGCATGGTGAAGCTGAACACGCCGCCGCGGTCCTGGGCGGCCCCGAGCACATGCAGGCCGGGAATGGCCGAAAGCCGCGCCAAGGCGTAATCGGTCAGCCGGCCCTCATGCGCGGTGATGGCGTCGAAGCCGATCGCCTCGACATACTCGATCGCCGCCTTGAGGCCGATCGCCTCGATGATCGCGGGCGTTCCGGCTTCGAACTTGTGCGGGACCTCGGCCCAGGTGCTGCGCTCGAACGTGACGGTCCCGATCATGTCGCCGCCGCCCATGAACGGCGGCATAGCCTCCAGCAACTCGCGCCGGGCCCAGAGGACGCCGATGCCGGTGGGGCCATAGAGCTTATGACCGGTGAACACGTAGAAATCGGCGTCGATCGCCTGCACATCGACCGCACGGTGCACGACGGCCTGACTGCCGTCGAACAGCACCTTGGCGCCGTACTCGTGCGCCAATGCGGCGACGCGGCCCGCCGGCACGACGGTCCCGAGCACGTTGCTCATATGCGTGATGGCGACAAGGCCGACCTTGCGGTCCACCAACAGCGCCTCCAGCCCGGCCATATCAAGCTCGCCCGCGTCGGTGATCGGCGCCACGCGCAGCTCGATGCCGCAAGCGTCACGCAGCATCTGCCAGGGCACGAGGTTGGCGTGGTGTTCCATTTCCGAGATGACCACGGCCTGCCCGGGCCGTATGATGCCGCGGCCGTAGCTATGGGCCACGAGGTTGATGGCCTCGGTCGTGTTCTTGGTGAATACAATCTCGTCGCGGGACGGCGCATTGATCAGCCGGGCGACGGCGTCGCGGGTGCCCTCATAGGCGTCCGTCGTGCGCTCGCTCATCCAGTGCAGACCGCGATGGACGTTGGCGTATTGCGTCTCCATGGCATTGACCATGGCGTCGATCACCGGGCGCGGCTTCTGCGCCGAGGCGGCGCTGTCCAGGAACACCAGCGGCTTGCCGCGAACCTGCTGAGACAAAATCGGGAAGTCGTCGCGAATGCGTTGCACGTCAAAACCAGGCTTAGTCATCATGTTCATGCGCGGTGCTCCCACCACTGTTCGATTGCGCGCTCCAGCAGGGCGCGGGCGTCCTGGTGCGCGATAGGGTCCATGGCCTCGGCCAGGAAGGCGCGGACGAGGATCGCGCGTGCCTCTGCGTCGGGCACGCCGCGGCTGCGCAGATAGAAAAGCTGCTCGGCGTCGAGCTCGCCCACAGTCGCGCCATGGCTGCATTTCACGTCGTCGGCGTAAATCTCAAGCTGCGGCTTGCAGTCGATCTCGGCGTGCGGCGACAGCAGCAACGCCTGGTTCATCTGATAGCCATCGGTCTTCTGCGCGGCCCGGGCGACCTCGATGCGGCCCTGGAACACGCCGCGCGACCGGTCGGACAGCACGTTCTTGATCGTCTGGCGCGACCCGCAATTCGGCGCGTCGTGCGAGACGACGGTCGTGATGTCGCCGTGCTGCTGGCCGCCGAGCAACTGCGCGCCGTTCAGGTGCACCATGCCGTGCGGCCCGATCAGCCGGGCATGGATCTCCGTGCGGGCCACCCGTGCGCCAAGGGTCAGCACGAAGGCGTCGTACGTGCCGTGCTCCGCGACCTCAGCAAAGGTGGTATTGACGTGGAAGGCGTCTGGCCCCTCGTCCTGCAGACGGATGTGGGTCAGCACGGCGCCCTCGGCCACCACCGCCTCGGTGACGGCATTATGCAGATACGATCCCTCCCCGCGTGCAATCTCCAGCACCGTCAACTTGGCGCCAGGCTCGAGATGGATGCTGTGGCGCGGGTGGAAAGCGATCGGACGGTGCCCGTCGGGAGCCAAGGACAGCAGCACCAACGCGCCAGCGTCCACCCCGGCTGCGACATGAAGCTGCACCCCATCCTCGGCGAGCATTGTGTTCAGCGCCGCCATTGGCCGCTTGATGTCGGGCAGGCGGCCGAAATACGGGTTCTCGGCAAACGGCGTGACGGTGACGCTCGCCGGCGGCGTGGAGAGGCCAGGCTGGTAGCGGCCGTCGATCAGCACCAGGCGGGGCGCATCGATGGTCTCGCCCAAAATCGGCGCGGTCGAGACGGCCGATAGCGGCTCCTGGAAGTCGCTCTCGGCCAGGCCGCGGAGGCTGGTGTAGCGCCAATCCTCGTCGCGCATGCTGGGCAAACCGCCCTTGCTGAACCCCTCAGCCGCAGCGGCGCGGATGCTGGCGTCCCCGGGAAGCCGTCCGCGCAGGCCCTGGTAGCGCGCAAGATAGCCGTCCGCGCCGTTGCGAAGCGACTGGTTCATGCTGCGTCCGCCACCACGCCGGCGTAACCGTTCGCCTCAAGCTCACGCGCGAGCTCCGGCCCGCCAGAGCGGATGATGCGGCCCTGTGACAGCACGTGCACGCGGTCCGGCACCAGATGGTCGAGCAGGCGCTGATGGTGCGTGATGACTAACGCCGAGAAGTCTGGACTGCGCAGCGCATTCACCCCATCCGCCACGATCCGCAGCGCATCGATATCGAGGCCGCTATCGGTCTCATCCAGGATAGCGAGCTTCGGGCGCAGGATGGCCATCTGCAGCACCTCGTTGCGCTTTTTCTCGCCGCCGCTGAAGCCGACGTTGACGTTGCGCTTCAGCATGTCGTCCGGCATCGCGAGGCGCTTCGACTCCGCGCGGGCCAGGCGAAGGAAGCCGACCGCGTCGAGCTCGGCCTCGCCGCGTGCACGCCGGATGGCGTTCAGCGCGGTGCGCAGGAAATTGGCGTTGTTGACGCCGGGCAGTTCGAGCGGCGCCTGGAACGCCAGGAACAACCCAGCCGCCGCACGCGCCTCCGGCTCCATCGCCAGCAGGTCCTCGCCATCGAACGTCGCGGTTCCGCCGGTGACCTCGTAGCCCTCATGGCCCGCCAGCACGTAGCCAAGCGTACTTTTGCCGGACCCGTTCGGGCCCATGACGGCGTGCACCTGCCCAGCCGGAAGATCAAGGCTCAGGCCGCGCAGAATTTCCTTCTGTTCAATCCGAGCATAAAGTTCAGAGACTGCAAGCATTATCCAACCGATCCCTCAAGCGACACCGCGAGGAGCTTCTGCGCTTCCACAGCGAACTCCATCGGCAGTTCCTTCAAAACGTCCTTACAGAAGCCGTTGACGATCAGGCCAACAGCGTCCTCCTCCGACAAGCCGCGGCTGCGACAATAAAACAGCTGGTCCTCGGCAATCTTCGACGTCGTCGCCTCGTGCTCCACCTTAGCCGTCGGGTTGCGGCTCTCGATGTAGGGCACGGTATGGGCGCCGCACTGATCGCCGATCAGCAGGCTGTCGCACTGCGTGTGGTTCCTGGCGCCACTGGCCCGCGGCAGGATGCGTACCAATCCGCGATAGGTGTTGTCCGACCGTCCGGCGCTGATGCCCTTCGACACGATCGTGCTGCGGGTGTTCTTGCCGATGTGGATCATCTTGGTGCCGGTATCAGCCTGCTGACGATTGTTGGTCACCGCGACGGAGTAGAACTCCCCGACGCTGCCCTCGCCCTGCAGCACGCAGCTTGGATATTTCCAGGTGATCGCCGACCCAGTTTCCACCTGCGTCCAGCTCACCTTGCTGCGCGCGCCACGGCAGGCGGCACGCTTGGTGACGAAATTATAGATGCCGCCCTTGCCGTTGGCGTCGCCGGGGTACCAGTTCTGCACGGTGCTGTACTTGATTTGCGCATCGTCGAAGGCGACCAGCTCGACCACTGCGGCGTGCAGCTGGTTTTCGTCGCGCATCGGGGCGGTGCAGCCCTCTAGGTAGCTGACATAGGCGCCGTCATCGGCGATGATGAGGGTCCGCTCGAACTGGCCGCTGTTCTTCGCATTGATGCGAAAGTAGGTGCTCAGCTCCATCGGGCAGCGCACACCCTTGGGGATATAGACGAAGCTGCCATCGGTGAACACGGCGCTGTTGAGCGCTGCGAAATAGTTGTCCGATACCGGGACGACGGTGCCGAGATACTTGCGCACCAGCTCTGGATGCTCCCGCACCGCCTCGCTGATCGGGCAGAAGATCACGCCGGACTTTGCCAGCGTCTCGCGGAACGTGGTGGCGACGGAGACGCTGTCGAACACCGCGTCGATCGCGATGTTCGGGTTGCCCGAACCGATTACGCCCTCCATGCCGGCGCCCTCGACGCCCGCCAGGATTGCGCGCTCCTTCAGCGGGATGCCGAGCTTCTCATACATCGCCAGCAGTTCGGGATCGACGTCGTCCAGGCTCTTGGGCGCCGGGCGCTTGGGCGCAGCGTAATAGTGGATGTCCTGGTAGTCGATCTTGGGATACCCGACCTTGGCCCAATTTGGCTCGACCATGGCCTCCCACGCGGCGAATGCCGCCAGACGCCACTCCAGCAGCCACTCAGGCTCCTGCTTCTTAGCGGAGATCATGCGGACCGTGTCGGTGGTTAGGCCCTTAGGGGCAATGTCCATCTCAATGTCGGTCTCAAAGCCCCATTTGTAGCCGGACTGGGTAAGGGACTGGACGGTATCGATCGTCTCGGTAACAGCGGGCATTGTGACCTACTCGGCAAGAAGGGGAGCGAGAACTCGGGCAGGCGGCTGTTCGACCGGCGCCCGGGGCTGAAAGGCACGTGGAATGTTGCGGTCCATGTCGGCGAGGGTGATGCGGCTCAGTGCCTGTCGCACCGCGTCGTTCACCGGGTCCCAGCGGCCACGGACGGGACATAAATGCTCCGCCTCGCAGCCTGTTCCAGACCCCTCCACGCAGGCCGTCAACGCGATCGGGCCATCAATGGCGGTGACCACGTCGGACACCGGAATGGCCGAAAGCGGCTGCGCCAAGCGATAGCCGCCGCGGGCGCCACGCTGACTGGTGACCAGCCCGGCATAAGTCAGCGCCTTCAGCACCTTCGCCACCGTCGGCTCGGGGACGCCGATGACGGCCGCGATGCCGGGTGAGGTCTGGACCGCTTCGCCACGCGATAGCCGGATCAGCACCACGACGGCATAATCCGTAAGTTTCGACAACCTGAGCATGATGTGACCTGTAATCGGACCTGGGTAGTCCTGATTACTGTCAAATGAGCGATCACCGCGGTTACGTCAAGGGCGCTGGCCGCTAATCGACGCGCTACGCCGCCCTGCACGGGCAGGTTTTATGGGCTTGCACCGACGATTGCGGCCCACGGTTAGGCGCCAGGTCAGCCGTTGGTCAGCAGGCCCGCATACACGACGGGACCGGTCGGTGCGCCGGTCGGCGAGCCGCCGGTCGGCTCCTGGCTCACCAGCAGCCGGGTGCCGGCGGTGACGTTTGCCCGGAGCAGCGTGCGGCCGCCGCCCGGGAGCAGGCCGAGGCTGACGGGGGCCGGCGCGCCCTCACGCAGCGCCCATAGCTCAAGAGTACGATCGAGCGGAATGTTGAGCCGGCCGACGGCGATGACGGTGGCCTGGCCACGCTCGCCTACCCGCACAAGGAAGACCGCGCCGGGGCTGCCTTGGGGCGAAAGCGCGGCCAGCAAAGGCTCCGGCGCGAGCGGCTTGGGCGTTATCACGAGAAAGGCGAGTCCGGCCGCCAACGCGGTTGCGCCGAACGCCGCGCCGCGCCAGAGCGACAGGTTGCGCCATAGCTTCTCGAGCGCGCTGCGCCGGGGCACGGTGCGGCGCAGGACCACTTTTTGCAGGCCGGTCGCCAGCGCCAACCGCTGCCATAGCTCCGGCGGCGGGAACTCCGGGGCCACGGTCGCGGCGAGCGGGCTCAAGCGGTTCTGCCAGGCGACGATGCTGCTGGCGATGACCGGATCCTGCATCGCGAGCGCCTCGATGGCACGCGCCTGCTCCGGGGACAGCAAGCCCAGCACATACTCGGCCGCGTCAAGGTCACGGTCGCCCGGCGCCGGGTTCTCGAAGGCTGGATCGTCGAGGTCCGAGGGCGTCATGCCGAGCCGCCAAGGCAGGCGCGAAGCGACAGCAGCGCGCGCCGGATGCTGGACTTCACGCTGCCGAGCGGCTGGCCGACGCGGGCCGCGACCTCGGTGTGGGTCAGGCCCTCGACGAAGGCGAGCAGCACAAGCTTACGGCGGTCGGCCTCGACCTCCTGCAGGCACCGATGCAGCGCCGTGCCCTCGCGGGTGGCCAGCAGGCGGTCGAGCGGGTCGGGATCGGTGTCGGCGACCTCGGGCACCTCGGCGCCGAGCACCTCCCGGCCGGTCCGGGCGACGGAGTCGAGCGCCCGGTAGCGCACGAGGCTGAGCAGCCAGGCCCGGGCATTGCCACGCGCTGGGTCAAACCGGGCGGCATTACGCCAGACCTGCAGCATGGCGTCATGCACCGCGTCGGCAGCGAGCGCCGGCTGGCGAGTGATCCGCAACGCCACGCTGTATAAGGTGGCTGACTGGAGTTCATAGAGTTGGCGGAACGCGATCCCGTCCGCCTGGGCGCATCGCGCAAGCAGCATGGCTACCTCATCGGAAGGGGGCGGGTCTGGAACGGCATCCATCATGCCGGCATCATCGCTGTGGCTACTGGGAACGGCAAGCAGCGCCGGCTGGCTTTGGCATGCCAACCGGCAGCCATTACACTTATTTCGGCAGGAGCACGTGATCGACCACGTGGATCACGCCATTGCTTTGGAAGACATTGGGCGTCGTCACGTGGGCCATGTCGCCCATCGAATTGGTGACGGTGAGCACGCCGGCGATCACGGTCACGGTGAGCGCCTCGCCCTCGACGGTCTTTAGCATGGCGGAGCCGTTGTGATCGGCGACCATCTTCTTCAAGGCAGCCGCATCGAGCCGGCCTGGCACGACGTGGAAGGTGAGCACCTTGGTCAGCGCGGGCTTGTTCTCCGGCTTCAGCAGCGTGTCAACCGTGCCGGCCGGAAGCGCTGCGAAGGCGGCATTCACCGGGGCGAACACGGTGAACGGTCCGGGCCCCTTCAGAGTATCGACGAGGCTGGCTGCTTTAACTGCGGCGACGAGGGTTGTGTGGTCCTTCGAGTTGACCGCGTTGTCGATGATGTCCTTGTTGGCATACATCGCGGCGCCGCCAACTGTGACTTGCGCGAACACAGACGACGCAAATGGTATAACAAATGCTAACGCAGTGGCCATGACACGAATATTTTGGTTCATTGCTCTTTTTCCTAGTGGTACTGCCGGCTTGGGGTGTTTGGCTGCTTAATGTCTGCCCCAACATGACCATTACCGGCCGGAACCCTGTATGGATGCAGCGCTACGTTAGAATAACGAAAACGCGATCATGCGCTGGGACGCCAGGAACAAGCCGGGATTTTCACGAACGGCGGCAGCTTTGCTGTGTCGGACATGATTGGCTGGCGCGAGATTTGATATAGGGTTCGCTCTACTTTGTCGGACGGCCATGCCGGCGACGCTCCCATTGCCGTATGGATGCCCAGTGAGTCCCAAGCCGCCCGTCCAACGTCCCGTATTTGCGCGCCACGCCGCCAGCCTGATCGTGCTGAGGTCCGGTCCCTTGGGGCCCGAGGTGCTGATGGGACTGCGCGGCGCTGGGCATCGCTTTATGCCGAACCGGTTGGTTTTTCCGGGCGGCGCCGTCGATCCCGGCGATGCCTCCGGACCCGCCAGCGCAGAGCCAAGGGAGGATGTGATCGCTGCCCTGGGCCGCGCCGCCCGTCCGCGCCTGGCTCGCGCCCTGGTGGCCGCGGCAGCTCGGGAGCTGGAGGAGGAGACGGGTCTGACGCTCGGCGCGCCGCCGCGTCTGGACGTGATCGACTATCTGTGCCGGGCGGTGACGCCGCCAACGGCGCCGATGCGGTTCAACGCGCGTTTTATGGTGGTCGATGCCGCGGCAACGCAGGGAGAAATCAGCGGATCGGGCGAGCTGGAAAGCGTCCGATTTTATCCGATGTCGGAAGCGCTGGCGGTCGAGCTGGCGCTGGTGACCCGGGAAGTGCTGGAACGTTTGCAGACCTGGCTATCGCTTCCCGTTCCAATGCGTCGGGGCAGGCCGAACACGGACGTTTTCAAGGAGCGTCGCTGGCGCGTGGAGTAGCTCGTTTCGTATTAAAAAGCGGAAAAAGCGGCTTGTTTTGTGAATTTCAAAGATATTCCTTGTATTATATTGATATGATATCGTAAGAAACGGTTCTGCTTATCGAGCGCGCGGATCAAACCGGTCAGCAATCTTAGATAGGGGAACAGGTTTCCATGCTTGGCCGTTTTTATATCAATTTGGCTCCGATCGCGGTCGCCGTCCTGACGGTGTTGCCGGCTGTGGCACGCCGATGCGATCACTACGCTGTTCAATACCGGCGTGGATGCGTCCAGCGTCCCGATGATCAACAATGCTTCTGAAATGCATTACTCTTTAGTGAACGTCCCTGGCGGAACGACCGACCTGCGCGTTGCGAGGTCGTCCTCAAACACATTTCCATTCCCCTATTGGACTGGGGATAACGGCACATCTGCATGGATTGGTCCCAATAGCGGCAGCGCAATGAGCGGTCCACCGGGCAGCTATGACTACACCACGACATTCGACCTTTCGGGCCGCAATGCCACGACAGCCTCGATTACGGGAAAATGGTCAGCGGATAATTATGGTATTGATATATTCTTGAATGGCGCTCCCACCAATAATACTGCAACTGACTTCTACTCGTTTTATCGCTTTGCTATTACGAGCGGCTTTGTCGATGGGGTGAATACACTGGATTTCAGGGTGTACAACGCGCCCGGCGCAGACTCGAACCCAACCGGCCTCCGCACAGAACTGGTTGGAACCGCGGATGTTCCCGAGCCGGCCTCGCTGACCTTGCTCGGCGTCGGGCTGTTCGGGTTGGCTTTTACCCGCAGCAAGCGTCCCTGATCCAGAAGGCTCCGGTCGCGAGGAGCGGCGGAGTTGGCCGCGGCCCGGCGCAATCCACCGCCCCGTTCAATAAGTGTCCTGTCCTATCCTGAACCCGCGAAGATCAAAGGATCGGGCGGCTGGAGCAAAGTCGTATAAGCCTGCGACAGCCAACCATAGAACGGTCCGTCCGCGTCGTATGGATCATCGAACGCAGCGCGGTGATCGCGACTTTCCCGATACAACCGCCGGACCTCCCGCCGGATCGGTACATTGTTGCTGAAGACGCCGTAGTGCCAATAGCCCTCTGAAATCGCCATGGGTTGGCGTCGGGCTACCTCGCGGCGATACCAGGTCCAAAGCTCCAGCACCTCAATGCTGTCGCCAGCGTAGCGGTCGATCATGATGTCACCGACAGAATTGACCTTGGTGAAATGCATGAAGCGCAATGGAGCGTCGTTGACCCTAATGTCTCCATCAATACCGACCGTGACCCGGCGAGTGCTGAGGTTCCAACTTGCTACGTTGCAGCCGGGATCCCGCATGATCGTCACGCCATCAAACAGGCATGGAACCAAGTCGATATATTTCTGGTCGGTGAATAGCCCTTGAGCAGGGTCGTCATAACAAGCGCGCTGAAGCTGTGCCGCCCACCACTCGGCAAAGTGTCGTCCAACACCATCGTTGCTTACGGCGATTGAGCCGAGGTTGTACGCGCCAAATCGAAGCGAAGCGAGCTCGTTGTCCAGCATCACCCGAGAGTTGCGGTTCGGGCTGGTCTGGTGCGGCGTGAGCACGATGGAGGCGCGATCGAGCGCCGCCAGAATGTTGTCGAGCGGATGAAACACGGCGATGTCGGGATCGAGATAGACGACCACGCCATATCCCAAATCCATCAGATGCAGCATGGCAGCAGCCTTCACGGCGGTGCAGGCCTCGACAACATCATGCTTGAACAGCCAGGCGCGCGTGCGGGGAATGCCGAGGTCACCCAAGCCAATTATCAAGTCAAAGCCCGCCAGCAACTCCGTATCGGCTGCGTCAGACGGCGGCTCGTCGATCACCACTGCGCAGACCATCCAATCCGGATGCGCAAGGCGTAGAGTGGCGAGAAGCGTCCGCGCCCGGCCAAGATAGGCGTAGGTGAAGCTGGTGTAGCAACAGACACGGATCATTCTGCTGCGTTTGCCGCCAGACTAAGCGGCGCGTCTGGAGCCACGCCAAGCGGCGCGTCTGGAATGACCAGCGTCGCGGTCATGCCTCGGGACTCCAGGTGACCCACCTCAGAGCCCTGGTCCCCGCACATTTGGACATAGCTGACCGCGGTCTTGGAGACGAAGAACTCCACGATGGACGTCATATCAGGCATCACCAGGCCCCGTCCGCTGGCGATCACCATATCGGCAACGTTGCCGCTCCCAGGCAAAGCGATCACGTCCGCGCCTGCCGCAATGGCCTCATACGCGACCAAGCAAAACGTCTCGGGCCAGGTTGACAGCACCAGAACGAGGTCGATCGAGGCCGCGACAAGGGTGTCCACCATGGCGCCGCGTGCCTCAGGCCGTACCCTGGTCAGGATCGTCTCGACACCGTGCAGCGGTGGATCAGCAGGCTGGGCGGTGAAATGGAAGAGCCGATAACAGCCCATGTCACCAATTGCGGCGGCAATCTGGGCAAAGGCATGCCACCCTTTATTCACAGCCGCATAACCGGCGAATCCGATACGGACCGGGTTATCGGCAGTGCCACGCTGGGTCGCGCCGATGAGGCCATTGCGGATCGCCGTCACGCGGACCTGGGCATATTCATGAACCTGCGCCGATGCGTGCGGCAGATTTGCGGCGGCTTTCCAGACAGCGAGGGCCGCAGGTGAGGGTGCCACGACATGGAACGGAACGGCGGCAAATAGGCGGCCGAGCTGCGCCAAATGGTCCGGCCGGTTCTCGCCATAGACGCAGATCCGGCAGGCTAGGCTGCCAAGCGGCGGGCCACCGCAAAACGCCACGTCATTGCGGAGCAGGTTGTAACCAAGGCACACCGCCTCGTAATCGTTGACCCAGAATATCGCCGCCGCCGTCCCGAGTGCCGCGTGTAGCGCGATCAGCGGATCGACCTGGTGACCCAGCAGGCAATGCACGACGAACCGCCGGACGACCGGCATGCTGGGCGTCAACTCGGCAAAGACCTGGGTCAGATCGTGGCAGGTCGTGAGACCAAGGTAGCATCCGTCGATTGTGAGATGGATCAGGAACGGTCCATGACCAGGGTCTGCCAGCATCATCCGTGCCGCGGCCGGAGCGATATGCAGATAGGTCTCGTCCCGGTCGTTGAACGCCCTCTGCTCATCGGAAACCAGGATTTGCACGCCGCCGATAGAGTGGGTGTAACGGTCGTGGCTGACCGAGACCGTCAACCCGGCGCCACACCTGAGCCGGTCGGCGACCACGCCACGCAGCGAGTTCGAGCGTATGCCGGAATGCATCGTCCGGCGGCGCACCAACCCAACGAGCGGATGGAGGCGTAGCCTGAGCCAGGATCGCCCGTTCAGCTTGATGCCGACGGGCAGGCTTTCGGCCCTCCGCCTTGCCCTGCGCAAGATAGTGCCAGAACGGATTTACCTCGGAATCCACTACATCCGCGTTGTCACGGACATAAAACCCGGTATCGAACCAGGCATTGGGGTTCCGCAGCTCGTTGGCGCCGTGCAGCAAGAAGTGCTCGAGCGGATCCATGCCGGAAAGCCGCACGTCGTCGTTATTTGCCAAATAATAGACTGAATCGAACCCAGAACTCGATCAACCTGCGCGGCGTGACACCCGGGTCGGCGGACGCAGCAATCGGCGCGGACAGGTTCGATTGCGAGGCCGCGCGGATCTGTATCAATTCCGCAAACCCCGGCCGGGTTGAACGGACGTGCTGCTGCGGACCATCGCCTCTCACCGTCGCATCCGACGGGTTCATTGCGACACCGCTTTTGACATGGAGCCGTGCATCGTTACGCTGCCCTCCGTTCCCGACGGTTCTGGCATGCCGCTGGAGCAGATTCAAACCGCAAATTCAGACTGTTGGTGTCAGGCCGCCTTGCGGTCGGCGTCGGCACCAAACAGGTAGTCAACGTCGTCCTGCTCCAAACCGGAAAGATCAGAGCCCTCAGTGAACGTGATGTTCGCGAGTTCCGCCTTGCGCTGCTGCAGCTCGAGGATACGTTCCTCGACGGTATCGGCGCCGATCAGCTTGTAAACAAACACGGACTTGGTTTGGCCGATGCGATGGGCACGGTCCGATGCTTGGTTCTCAACAGCCGGGTTCCACCAGGGGTCATAGTGGATCACCGTGTCGGCGGCGGTGAGATTGAGGCCGCGGCCACCCGCTTTCAGGCTGATCAGGAATAGCGGCACCTCGCCGGCCTGGAACGCGCGGACCGGCTCGGCGCGGTCACGCGTATCGCCGCGCAGTTCGACAAACGGGATGCCGGCCGCGACCATACGCGGCTTGATCAGGTCCAGCATCGAGGTGAATTGTGAGAACAGCAAGATGCGGCGGCCCTCCGGGATCATCTCGGTGACCATCTCCAGCAGGTCTTCGAGCTTGCTGCTGCTCTCGACCAGCCGTGCGGATGGCAGCTTCACCAGACGCGGGTCGCAGCAGACCTGTCGCAGCTTCAGCAATGCGTCGAGCACGACAATCCGGCTCTGTGCCAGGCTGCGCTCGGCGACCTGCTCGCGGACCCGCTCATGCAGGGTGACGCGGATGGTCTCATACAGCTCGCGCTGGTCGGGAGCGAGGGTGATGCGGCGCAGGATGGTGTGCTTGGGCGGCAGTTCGGTCGCGACCTCCGACTTTGTCCGGCGCAGGATGAACGGCTTGATACGGCGGACGAGCTGCAGGCGGCGGGTGTCGTCGCGCTTCTTCTCGATCGGCGTGCGGAACCGCTTGGTGAAACCTTGGCGGTCGCCCAGCAGGCCCGGCATTAGAAAGGTGAACTGCGACCACAGCTCCTCGAGGTTGTTCTCGATCGGCGTGCCGGACAGGCACAGGCGATGGCGGCTGTCCAACTGGCAGACGGCGCGGGTGGCCTTGGCGGCTGGGCTCTTGATCGCCTGCGCCTCATCCAGCACGACGACGTGCCAGGGCAGCGCCTTCATTTCCATGACGTCACGGGCGAGCAGGGTATAGGTCGTGATGACGACGTGGATGCCGTCCAGGGTCTGCCGGCGCTGATGCCGGTCGAGGCCATGCAGAACCACAGTGGTGAGATGCGGCGCGAACTTGCTGATCTCCGCCGTCCAGTTGGTGATCAGGCTGGTCGGCACGACGATCAGCGCCGGGCGGTCGAGCCGGCCGGCGGCGTGCTCGAAGACCAAATGCGCGATGGTCTGCGCCGTCTTGCCCAGGCCCATGTCGTCCGCCAGGAAGCCGCCGAGGCCATGGGCGCGCAGGTGCTGCAGCCAGTCGAGCCCCTGTTTCTGATAGGGGCGCAGGTCTCCCCGGAACGACGCCGGCAGCACGACGGGGGGGATGTCCGCCTGATCGCGGAACTGGCCGACATAGGCCTTGATGCTGGCCGCGCTCTCGAAACGCGTGGCGACGACGTCCTCCAGCTCCAGCACGGTCGCGGCCTCAGTCGCGGGCAGGAGCAGCGGTCCGTCCGAGATCCGCCCAGCCGACTCGATCAGGTCGCCCATGATGGCCAGCAGCCGGCGCATGCGGTCGGCCGGCAGCTTCACGACGCGGCCGTCATCCAGGCTGGTGATCAGCTCATCGCCGACGATCTGCGCCGCGGCCAAGCCGCCCCGTTCGACCAGGCGGTTCAGGATCGGGAGCAGCGGCAGCCGCACCCCGTCGATCTCGATGCCGAAATCGAGCGAGAAGCGGCCCGGCCCGGCGTCCGCCACCTGGACGTCATAGGTACCCACCGCCTCGACCAGCCGCGGGCCAAAGTTGCCGTCGATCATATTGCGCCAGCCGAGCCCCTGCAGCGCCGGCACCCGCAGCGCCATGAAGCGGTGCCAGCGCTCGGCCGCATCCGGACCGACGAACACCAGCGCGCGGCGCCCCTTTGCGGACCGGCCCTCGGCGACACGCATCTGGGTGAAGCCTTCTTGACCGAGCAGGTCGAATGCAGCGCCTTCGACCGCTGGGTCACGGCGGACAAAGGATGGGCCTGCGGGGGTGGTGACGCGGACGAACTGCCGCTCGTCATCGCCCTCGGTCAGCACGCCGCCATAGTCGAAATCGAGTGTT
This sequence comes from uncultured Alphaproteobacteria bacterium, assembly GCA_963850595.1. Taxonomy (GTDB): domain Bacteria; phylum Pseudomonadota; class Alphaproteobacteria; order Acetobacterales; family Acetobacteraceae; genus CAHJXG01. The sequence continues at coordinate 2,916,969 of CAWKLS010000002.1, forward strand.
AGAGCGTCGAGCAGTTGCGGGCGGCCAAAGGCGTCGGGACAGTGCAGCCGGCGCAGCCGGATCACGGGCGTGATCTCAGTGTCAACGATGACCGGCTCGCTGGCACGAGCCGAGATGATGGCGGGTTCGGCAGTACCGAGGCCGCACCGGCACCGCCGCCGCAGCTCGTTGCCGCAGGCGCACCCGGCCCACGGCGCCAGACGAGCCATCGACATACCAGGGGCCGAACTCGCTCTGCAGCACCGCCGACTTCGCTGGCAGCTTCGGGCGCAGGTGGGCATCGAAGGTGCGCACCTCACCGCTGGCGAGGCGTTTTCCGGTGGCGAACCAGCGCGCCTGGCCAGAGCGCACCAATTGCTGGAGCACATCCGGAAGCTGGCCGGCGCTGATGCCAGTCCGGGTCGTGTTGCCACCGCCAAGCAGCCGGGCCAGCGCCCGCACGGCGGCGCCGACCGACGGATCGGCCATAAGCTGCCGGGGTGTCGCCGCCTCAATCCGGCTGGTGGTCTCGCCGATGAACAAGGTGGCCACGATCGCGACGTATTGCGCGTTGCCGGGCGACAGCTCGAACACCACGCGCCGCTTCTCTGGCGCGGCGGGCGCGACCAGGTTGTCGAGCATGCTGTTCTGCGCGGGACGGCGCAGCGCCGGGTAACGTTCAAGCGCCGCGAGCGCGGTTGCGGCCAGATGAGCACATCCAGGTGTCCGGCAAGTGCAGCGTGCATTGAACACGACCCGGTGCCCTTGCTCCTCCGGCTCCATCGTCGCGGTCCGGTGCACGCCGTGATCGTCAACGGTCCCGGTGATGACATCTCCGCTCAACCCGACCTCGACCGCGCCGATCAGGACAAAGCTGCGGCCGCGGGTGAGCGTGCGCGCATCAAAAATGCGGCCGAGGTCTTCGGAGGAGAACCGCGTGGGCATCGGGGCACAGATCCTAGGTGGCGAGAGAGGTCAGCCGGTTAGTGTAACCGATCTCACCACGCTATGCGCGCTCTTTAAGCGAGCGCTGCACGAACCTGCGCGTGATAGTCTTGATCCGGTACCGGACCCACGAGGGAAATCGTTGGATTGCTCGTGACCATCATTCGGGCGGCGGCCTTCACGTCGTCGATCGTGACGGCCTCCACCTTGCGCATGGCGTCCTCGGGCGTGATGATCGCCCCGTGTTCAAACAGGCTGCCGGCGATGCCGCGGGCGAGGCTGAATGGACGCTCCTTCGCGGTGGCCAGTCCGACCAGTAGCGAATTCTTGGCACGGGTCATGTCCGCTTCGGCGACGTTGGCCGTCATCTTGGTGATCTCGGCACAAGCAACGGTCAGCAGTTCGTCCACATGCTTAGCGGTCGTCCCTGCGAACATCACCATCTCGCCATGGTCCACGCCGTGGTCTGAATAGGCGTTTACCGAATAGACCAGGCCGCGCTTCTCACGGACCTCCTGGAACAGCGGCGATGACATGCCGCCGCCGAGCGCTCGGGCCATCACCTTATGCGCCCAAACGGTTGGATCGGTCTCCGGCACCGATTGCAGGCCGAGCAAGATGGTCACCTGCTCGAAGTCCTTATCAGTGTTGCGGATATGGCCGCCCATGTAACGCGCGGGGGCGACCGTAACCGGCTCGGAGCGGCTCGGCAGGACACTGAAATGCTCTGCGACGTGTTCGACGAAGGCCGCGTGGCTGAAATCGCCAGTGCCGACGACGACCATGTTCTCGGCGAAGTAGTTCTGTGCGACGAAAGTCGTGAAGTAATCGCGGGTGACCTGCTCGATCAGCTCAGCACGGCCCAAGATGGGCCGACCAATGCTTTGGCTAGGATAGGCGGTCAGACCGTAGCCGTCATAGGCAACATGCGAGGGATTGTCTGCGCTGCGGCGGATTTCCTGTAGGATCACGCCCTTCTCGGTCGCGATATCCGCGTCATTATAGGTCGAGGCAGTCAAGACGTCGCCAAGGATGGCTACGGATTGTGCGATCGTTGATTTAAGGCCGGTTACAAAGTAGCAGGTCATCTCATGCGAGGTGAAGGCATTGATGTTGCTGCCCAGCACTTCAATCTCGGCGCCGATCTGCAACGCGCTGCGTGTCGCAGTGCCCTTGAATGCCATGTGCTCAAGGAAATGGGCGATGCCATTGTTCGCCTCCGTTTCGTTGCGGGCACCGGCTTTGACGAACGCAGCAACCGCCGCGCTATCAAACCCAGGCAAATTGACGGACACGACCCGGAGGCCGTTCGAGAGGACGGTCTGTTCGATGTTCATGCGCGATATGTGGGGTGGTCCCCAAGAAAATTCAGCCGGTCCAAAGCTGGCTGTTCCCCCAGAAAGTAAACTTTTTCTGGCATGAGGCGTCGTGACCCCACCGGTGCAGCCTTGGGTCGCCCAGGCAAAGGCGGCACTGGGCCAACCTGCTCGGTCCCGGCCAGGCACTCTTCCCTCCCATCGACCCGAAGTTGCAAGCCTACTCCCGGTTTTGCCGCCGCACATAGCGGCTGGTTGGCGTCGCAAGATGCCGGATCGCTGGGGGGGCGGGTGCAGTTTCGGTCGAGCTGGCTGGATCGGCACGGCAGCGCCGCGGCCGGCCAGGCGCCGTGGCCAGCATCTGCGACGCCGGCGCCGGACGTCCATACAGGAAGCCCTGCGCTTCATTGCAGCCATGCGCGGCAAGAAAGGCAGCCTGCATCTCAGTCTCGACGCCCTCTGCAACAACCCCCAAGCCGAGCCCGCGCCCAAGCGCCAGCACTGCCTCGACGATGACGACGTCACTCCGGTCATTGCCGCCGCCCAGCCCGCCTTCCACGCTAAGGCCAGCGACGAAGCCGCGGTCGATCTTCAACCGGCTCAGCGGACAGCGCCGCAGCATCGAGAGCGAAGCGAAGCCGGTGCCGAAATCGTCGAGCGCTACCCCCACGCCGTAGGCGTGCAGTGCATGCAGGGGTGCGAGAAGGTCGTCATCATGGCGCAGCGCGATGGTCTCCGTCAGCTCCAGCTCCAGGGCTGAGGCCGGCAGTGCCCAGCGCTCCAGCGCCGCCCGCACCGTGTCTTCCAGGTTGCCCGCACGGACCTGCTCGGCAAAAAGGTTGACGCCGACGCGCAGGTGCAACCCCTGTTTGCGCCAGAGCGCAGCCTGCCGGCAGCCCTCCTCGATCACCCAGTCGCCAACCGCTCCCGCCATAGGCCCGGCCTCGAGTGCGTCCAGAAACACCGCCGGCAGCAGCATGCCGCGATCGGGATGGCGCCAGCGCAGCAGAGCCTCGGCTCCGATCAGCGTGCCGCGGGTCAGGCAGACCTGCGGCTGGAAATGCAGCTCGAACTCGCCGCTATGCGCCGCCCGGCAGACCTCCTCCTCCAAGGCGCGGCGAGCGATATACCGCTCCCGCATCGCAATATCGAAGATGCGGCACTGCCGCCCGCCCTCGGCCTTGGCCCGGTAGAGCGCGAGGTCGGCGCTGGCCAGCAGGTGTCCAGCCTCGGAGGCTTCGGCCACTGCGACACCGGCGCTGGCGGCGATGCGGAACTCGCGCCCGGCGATCAGGAAGGGGGGATCGAGGCTGCGCTGGAGCGCGCGCGCCAGATCGCAGGCCAGCGCTGGGTCGCCGAGGCCGGGCACCAGGGCCGCGAACTCATCGCCGCCGAGCCGCCCGAGCGTCCCTCGATCGGCTAGGATACCCTGGCTGGCCAGGGTACCCCAACTGGCCAGAGTCGTCGTCAGGCGCCGGCCAACCTCAACCAGCAGCGCATCGCCCGCCGCATGGCCCAGGGTGTCGTTGACATGCTTGAAACTGTCGAGGTCGAGCAAGACCATCGCGGCCGGGTCCACGCCGGCCTTTGCCGCCTCGGTGAGTTCCCCAAGCTTCGCCCGGTTGGCGCACCCGGTCAGCGGATCGTTGTGCGCCAGGTAACGCAGCCGGTTTTCGGCGCGCCGCAGTTCCATTCGGTCCATGACGAGGGCGGCAAGGCCCGTGAGCAGCCGCAGCTCGCGCGCATCCAGCGCTGGCCGCGGCATGCGATCAACAATACAAAGCGTGCCGATACGATGACCATCGTATGGGCTGACCAGAGGCGCGCCGGCATAGAAGCGGAAGCCCGGCGCCCCGCTGACCATCGGATTATCGGCGAACCGAGTATCTAAAGACAGGTCCGGCACCACGAGCGCCTCGTCGCTGAGGATCGCGTAGTCGCAGAATGCCCCGGCGCGCGGGATGCTCGCGATATCGATGCCTGAGCGCCCTTTGACGGTGAGGTGCCGCATGCCGATGAGGTTGATAAGGCCGATCGGCGTGCGGAACAGGTCGGCGGCCATGCTGGCGAAATTGTCGAAGTCAGTTTCGGACGCGGTGTCGGCCAGGCCGTAGGTGGCGAGCGTGCGCAGCCGCTGGTCTTCCCGTTCTGCCGCCGTGCGAGCGGGGATCGTCCGCTGCAGGGGGCTCGTTAGTATGCCTGCTGCGGACTGGCCATCTTCTCCCAATACCGGACGGTGCTTATCGAGCATGTAGCTCCTGCCGGATGTGCCTGGGCAAAGTTATATCGGAGCTTGATGCGTCAATGCGATCTTAGATTATTCTAAGGATAACATGAATTCGGCAGATATGCCGAATGATTTGCCACCCCAGCATTATCCAGAGCCCAATCAACTATTTCTGAAACTGTCTAATATTGCGTTAATTATGGTGAGAACGGCTAATTTTTAGGGCTATTGCATCAATCGCCGGCGATCTTCACGCAGGCGCAGCTCAGGGGCGGGCGATGTCGATCTCGAAACGCAGGTGACCCGACTTGATGGAGCGGATCAGGCTGTCAAACAGCTCCATGCTGGCATAATCGTTGCTGGCAGTCAGCGTGATCTCCACCGACGGACCGTTCCGGCGCAGTGCGATGCTGTAGCCGTTCGCCGCAACCTGCGTCACCGGGCTTGAGGTCTGTGTGGGCTGGGCAGGCCCCGTGCTCTCGCCAGCTTGCTGCGTCAATTGCGATATGCTCCAAAAGATCCAGTGTGCAGTCTTTAGCGCAATGGCTTTAGCGCAAGGGCATCTGACAGCCATAACAGGCTTCAAATCCGGTAGCTAACAAAAGCTTACTCTAGTTTTGACACGGCCAGCCCGCGTTGCAAACCCTCGCCGTTACGGGAAAATGCTATGGTTGACGGCTCCCCGCGAACGGCGAAAGGCTGTGCCATGACCGCGACCTGCATTGCACCCACCGGTGACCGCTGCGGCGAGGGCGTCGTCTGGAGTGCCGAGGAGGCGGCGGTCTATTGGACCGACATCAACCGCTTCCTCATCCACCGGCTCGACACGATCGGCGGCGGCGTCCACACCTGGATATTCGATGAGCCGGTGGTGGCGCTGGCGCTCACAACACGCCCGGGCACGATGCTGGTGGCGCTCGGCTCCCGCCTGCTGCTGTGGCGCCCAGAGACGGATGCGCGTCGGGACCACGGCTTTGTGCTGCCCGGCTGGCCACGCGTCCGGCTGAATGACGGCCGCGCCGATCCGCTGGGCAATTTCTGGGTGGGTTCCATGAGGAACAACGTGCTGCCGGATGGCGAGGCTGGCGAGAGCGGTCCCGGCGACGGTGCGCTGTTCCGCGTCGCCCCGGACGGCGCCGTCTCGGTATGGCGGGAAAACCTGGGCATCTCCAATACCCTGTGCTGGAGCCGCGACCGCACGCGCTTCTACTTTGGCGATACGCTGGAGAACGAAATCCGCGTTTACGACTATGACCCCGCGACCGGCGGCATCGCCAACGAACGCCCCTTCTTGAAAGCTGTCGACGCCGGTTTCCCGGATGGCTCGGCTATCGACGCCGAGGGATGGCTGTGGAACTGCCGCTGGGCCGGGAGCTGTGTCCTGCGTGCCTCGCCGGATGGTCAGGTGGTCGAGAAGATCGCCATGCCGGTCAGCAACGTCACCACGGCCGCATTCGGCGGGCCAGCGCTGCGGACGCTCTATGTAACGACCGCCCACCATCCGGGCGAGCGGCTGTCTGGCAGTCTGTTCAAGCTGGACGTCGATGTGCCAGGCCTGCCGGAGAACCGCTTCCGCCTGTAGCGGACTCTTGCACCGCGCGTCAGCCGACCCGCGCATAGGGCAGGCGACGCGCCAGCCAGCAGCCGAGCTCGACGCCCATGGCCCGGCCCGAGCCGTCACGCTGAAAAGCCAATGTCCAGTCGCCCGGCGGCGTGTGGTCCAGCGCCCGCGGGCAAGGCAGCGCCCAGACATCCGGCCCGACGGGGTCGAGCAGCTCCATGCGCCCCTGCCCCAAGAACCCAGAAAAACCGCCATACAGCACGCCGCCGGCGTCGGTCACAGTCAACGCCGCATCCAGCTCCTCGCAACGGTAACGGCCCGCGACATCGGTCCGTCGCTCGCCGCTGCAGGGGCGCAGGCGGGTGCTCTGGTTGTCACCGGGACGGTCCATCCAAAGCCCGCCATCGCTGGGACGCAGCCGCGTGCCGCCGTTGCCCGCGGTCCCATCCGCCTGCATCCCGAGCCATTCGGGCAAATGGCCGTAACGCAGCCTTATGGGCCCCTCGGACGCCGCGTCGATGCGCACTGCCAGCCCGGTCTCCGGCTCGATATAGGCGCCGAGCCAGTCTGGAGTTGGGAGCGTGGCGGCGACCCGCGGCCGGTCCTCGCCCAGCGCCGCGGCCAGCAGGTCCAACGCCGCCCCGCGCGCGTCCGACAGATGGTTGAACAAGACGACGACGGAAATGCGCTCGCCGGGCACATACATACGATGGCTGCGCCAGCCGCGCAGGGCGCCACCGTGACCAGTGACCGGACGGCCCAGCTCATTGCCCCCGTTCAGGCCAAAGCCATACCCAGAGTGGGCGCCGTCGGCGAAGCTCACCGGAGTGCAAAGGCGGCGATACAGCCCGGCCGCGTCGTCACGCGTCGCGTCGATGTAGCGCTCCCAGGCAATCATGTCGTCGAGGCAGGCCCCAAGCCCAGCGTCGCCGGTCCACAAAATGCGGTTCTCCGCCGCGCGGAAGCCGCTGGCCTGGGTGCCCTCATAGCCCTCCGTCCCGTTCGGCAGCGCGCGGGTATCGGCGGCCAGCATCGCGCTGCCCATGCCGGCGGGCTCGAAGATGCGGGTGCGCAGCAGCTCGGCGAAGCTGCGCCCGGTGCGCTCCTGCAGGATGTCCGACAGAATACGGAAGTTCTGGTTCACGTACGAATAGCGGCTGCCCGGCGCGAATTGCAGCGTCCGGGTGCCGCCGATGACTTTTTCAGCCTCGGCGTCGCCAAACGGCGCCTCCGGCAGCGCGCCGTGCAGCATCGCCACCGCCCAGTAATCGCGCAGGCCCGACTGGTTATGGCACAGATGCAGCGCACCCGGGGCCGCCTGCTCCAACAGCGGCAGGCGCGCACGCACGTCGCCGTCGAGCACTGACGGGTCGGGGAACGCGTCCAGCAGCACGCCGCAGGTGAATTGCTTGGTGATGGAGCACATGCGGAACAGGCTTTGCGGCGTGAACGCGATGCGCCGCTCGGCGTTGGCCCAGCCCCAGGCGTGGCGGACCAGCGTTTCGCCCTCACGCAGCACGGCGACGGCGCCGCCGGGGCCGGGGTAGGCGCGCGGCAGGATGTCGAGTGCGCGGTCAAGGCGTGTGGCGAGGGCGAGCATCATGGGCAGCACTCTCGCGCGCCTGGCCATTAGGCGTAAAGGTGCCGCATTGATGCCGTCCAGCTTGCGCCCTAGCATGACCGCGATAAAGCGACCCCGGTCCGGCCCTGCAGCCTATAGGAAACACGGTTTCATGATGAAGCGACTGCTTGCCACCGCGCTGGCTGCCTTGCTGTCTACCGGGACGGCGCGCGCAGCGGAGATCACGCCCGCGGTCGTCTTCGACATGGGCGGCAAGTTCGACAAGTCGTTCAACGAGGGCGTCCATGACGGCGCCGAAGCGTTCACCAAAGCTTCCAATATTCCCGTGCGGGAGTTCGAGCCGCAGAACGATACCCAACGCGAGCAGGCGCTGCGCAACTTCGCCCGGCGCGGCCAAAGCCCGATCATCGCCGTCGGCTTCAACCAGGCGAGCGCCGTGAAGACCGTCGCGGCCGAGTTCCCGGCCTTGCGCTTCGTCATCATCGACTCTGTCGCCGAGGCGCCCAACGTGCAGTCCATCCTGTTCCGCGAGGAGCAGGGCAGCTACCTCGCCGGAATGCTGGCGGGCTTACGCAGCGCCACCGGCAAGATCGGCTTCATCGGCGGCATGGACGTGCCGCTGATCCGCAAGTTCGCCTGCGGCTACGTGCAGGGCGCCCATGCAGTGAACCCGCGGATCGAGGTGCTGCAGAACATGACCGGCTCCACCCCCGCCGCCTGGGCCGACCCGGTTCGCGGCGCGGAGCTGACGCGATCGCAAATCGAGCGCGGCGCCGACGTGGTGTTCCACGCCGCCGGGGCCACCGGGGTAGGCGTGCTGCAGGCAGCCGCGGACGCCGGCAAGTTCGGCATCGGCGTCGACTCCAACCAGAACTCGCTGCATCCCGGCCACGTGCTGACCAGCATGGTGAAACAGCTCAACGTCGCGACGCGCACGACGCTGGAGGAGGCGCGCGCCGGCACCTGGAAGCCGGGCACCCAGGTGCTGGGCCTGGCCGAGGACGGCGTCGGCCTCGCTTTCGACGACAACAACGCGGGCGTCATCACCACCGAGATGCGCGGACGCATCGACCAGGCGAAGGCCGACATCATCGCCGGCCGCACGGTCGTGCACGACTACATGAGCGACAACGCCTGCCCGAACTGATTTTGCCCCCGAACTGATTTTGCCTCTGGCCTGACTTTGCCACCGGAAACCGCCGCGCCCGCGATCGAGCTGCGCGGCATAGATAAGCGCTTCGGGGCGGTGCAGGCCTGCCGCACGGTGGACCTCGTGGTGCGCCATGGCGAGATCCACGGCATCATCGGCGAGAACGGCGCCGGCAAATCGACGCTGATGGCGATCCTGCACGGCTTCTACCAAGCCGACGCCGGCGATATCCTGGTGCACGGAACGCCCGCGGTCATCCACGACAGCCGCGACGCCATCCGCCTCGGCATCGAGATGGTGCACCAGCATTTCATGTTGGTGGACCGCCTCACCGTATTGGAAAATGTCCTCCTGGGCGCCGAGGGCGGGGCACGGCTCGCGCCAGGTGCCGCACGGGCGATGGCCGAGCTGGCCCGGCTGGGTGACGCCTACGGGATGCGGGTCGATCCGCATGCGCGCATCGAGGACCTGCCAGTGGGCGCGCAGCAGCGGGTCGAAATCCTGAAGGCGCTGTATCGCGGCGCAGAAATCCTGATCCTCGACGAGCCGACCGGCGTGCTGACGCCGCAGGAGGCCGACGACTTGTTCCGCGTGCTGCGCGCCCTGCGCAACCGCGGCTGCACCGTGCTGCTGATCACCCATAAACTGCGGGAGATCATGGCGGTCACCGACCGGGTCTCGGTGATGCGGGGCGGGCAGATGGTGGCGCACCGCGAGACCGCCGCCACCTCGGTCGCCGAACTCGGTGAGCTGATGATCGGCCGTCGCCTCGCAGCCCCGCCGCCCCGCCCTGCGCCGCGTTCTGGCCCGGCATTGCTGGAGGCGCGCGGCCTGACGGTGCGCGATGCCGCCGGGGTGGAACGGGTGAAAGGCATCGGCCTCGTGCTGCGCGGCGGCGAGGTGCTCGGCATCGCCGGTGTCGCCGGCAATGGGCAGGGCGAGCTGCTGGAGGCGCTGGCGGGCATGCGCATCCCGAGCGCCGGGGAAATCCGCCTGCACGGCCGCGTCGTCTTCCCCGGGCGCGGCTTTAATCCGGCGGCGCTGCGCCGCCAGGGCCTCGCCCATGTGCCGGAGGACCGGCTGCGCAGCGGCCTGATGCGTCAGGCCAGCGCCGCCGATACCGCCATCCTGGGCTATCAAAACGACCCGGCCTATCGCGGGCGTCTCGGACTGCTGTCGCCCGACGGGATCAGCGCCCACGGGGCACGCCTCATGCGGGACCACGACGTGCGGCCCAACGACCCGGCGCTGCGCTCGGCGCTGCTGTCGGGCGGAAACCAGCAGAAGCTGATCCTCGCACGCGAGATCGAGCGGGACCCGGCCGTGCTGCTGGTCGGCCAGCCGACGCGCGGCGTCGATATCGGCGGCATCGATGCCATCCATCAGCGCCTGCTGGCGTGCCGCGCCGCTGGTAAGGCCGTGCTGGTCGTCTCGGTCGAACTGGACGAAATCCTGGCGCTGGCCGACCGCATCCTGGTCATATTCGAGGGCCGGATCATGGGCGAGCTCACCGCGGCCGAGGCGAGCGAGCAGCGCCTGGGCCTGCTGATGGCCGGCATCACCCAGGACGCCCTGACATGAGCTCGGCGCCCGCGACCCTGCCGCGCTGGGTTGATCTGGCGCTGCTGCCGCTGTTGAATTTGGTGCTGGCGCTGGTGATCACGGCGCTGCTGATGCTGGCCACCGGCAACGACCCGCTCGTCGCGCTGACGGCGCTGGCGGTCGGCAGCCTCGGTTCCGCCGACGCCATCGGCTACACGCTGTATTACGCCACCAACATGGCCTTCACCGGGCTGGCCGTCGCGATGGCGTTCCAGGGCGGCCTGTTCAACATCGGCGCCGAGGGCCAGGCCACCATGGCGGGCCTCGGCGTGGCCTTGGTGGCGCTAAATCTCGAGGCATTGCCGGCGGCGCTGCTGGTGCCGATGGCAATGCTGGGCGGCGCGGGGCTGGGCGCCGGCTGCGCCGCGATCCCCGGCTGGCTGCAGGCGCGGCGGGGCAGCCACATCGTCATCACGACGATTATGTTCAACTTTCTCGCGGCCTCGCTGCTGGTCTATCTCGTGGTCAACGTGCTGATCGCGCCGGGCTCCATGTCGCCGGAGACGCGGCGGTTCGCGGCGGCGGCGGACCTGCCTTTGCTGTCCTCCCTCGGCCTGCCCAGCTCGGCGCCGGTCAACCTGGCGCTGCTGCTCGCTTTGCTGGCGGCGGCGGCGGTGTGGCTCCTGGTCTGGCGCACCCCCTGGGGCTACGGCCTGCGCGTGATGGGTCAGAGCGCCGAGGTCGCGCGCTATGCCGGCATCGACCAGGAGCGGACGACCATCCTGGTCATGGCGCTGTCCGGCGCGCTGGCGAGCGGCGTCGCGGTGAACGAACTGCTGGGCGCGCAGCACCGGCTGCTGCTGGGCTTCACCGGCGGCTACGGCTTCACCGGCATCGCCGTGGCGCTGATGGGGCGCAACCACCCGGCCGGCGTGCTGCTGGCGGCGCTGCTGTTCGGCGCGCTGACCCAGGGCGGCGCGGAACTCGCCTTTGAGGTGCCGGACGTGCCCTCCGAGATCGTGGTGCTGATCCAGGGCCTGGTGATCCTGTTCGCCGGGGCGCTCGGCAACATGCTGCGCCCGGCGCTGCTGCGCGTGATGGGCCGGGCGGGACGCTGACCCGATGGAGATCCTCGACGCTGTCCTGCCGCTGCTTGCCGCCACGCTGCGCCTCGCCACGCCGCTGCTGCTGGCCGCCCTGGCCGGCATGATCTCCGAGCGCGCCGGCATCATCGACGTTGGTCTGGAGGGCAAGATGCTGGTCGGCGCCTTCGCCGCCGCCGCTGTTGCCTCCATGACGGGCCACGCGATGCCGGGCCTGCTGGCGGGCGTCATGGCCGCGTGCCTGCTCGGGCTGGTGCACGCCTATGCCTGCGTCACGCTGCGCGGCAGTCAGGTGGTGTCGGGCATGGCGATCAACATCATTGCCTCTGGTCTGACGGCGACCTTGGCGCTGTCCTGGTTCCGGCTTGGCGGCCAGACGCCGCCGCTGCCGCCGGATGCACGCTTTCTGCCTTTCGCCCTTCCAGGGACGGAGGCGCTGGCCGGCGTCCCGGTATTGGGCCGGATCTATGGCACGCTGGTCGGCGGCCAGACGGCGCTGGTTTACCTGGCGCTCGTCCTGGTGCCGCTCAGCGCCTACGTCCTGGGCCGCACCCGCTTCGGATTGCGGCTGCGCGCCTGCGGCGAGCATCCCGCTGCCGTCGATACCGCGGGGATCTCCGTGGCAAGGCTGCGCTATGCGGCGGTGCTGATCGCCTCGGTGCTCTGCGGTGTCGCCGGGGCTTCGATCGCGACCGCGCAGGGTGCGGGGTTCCAACGCGACATGATCGCCGGACGCGGCTACATCGCGCTGGCGGCGATGATCCTGGGCGGCTGGCGGCCCTGGCCGATCCTGCTGGCCTGCCTGGCGTTCGGCTTGCTGGACGCGGCCGCCATCCGTCTGCAGGGCGTCGAACTGCCGGGCGTGGGCCAATTTCCGGTGCAGGCGGTGCAGGCGCTGCCCTATCTGCTGACCGTCATTTTGCTGGCTGGGTTCGTCGGACGCACCGTGCCGCCCCGGGCCAGCGGGCTGCCCTATGTGAAGGAGCGATGATCATGCGGCAGGATGGATGGAATCCATCGCTTCGCTCCCGTCAAGAGCGCTCGCCCGCCTCTGGAACGTCAATGTTCCCTCCTGCCCACGCGGCCGGATAGACGCCGCGGGCGACATGCCGGTGAAACGACGAGTAGGGCCAATCGCGCACGTCGGACACTAGGCCGTGCTTCACCGGGTTGAAGTGAATGTAATCTATATGCGCGCCATAATCCCGGTCATCTCGGATCGTGTGTTCCCAGAACCGCCTCTGCCAGATGCCGCGCTCGCCTTTGGCGGCCCGGCTAGCCGACCGATGCTCTCCGGGTGGCAGGCGCTTAGAGAAGCCCGCCTTGATATTCTTCCATCGGGACGAGAAATCCGGGTCGCCGTCCGGCAATGTCCAGATGCAGTGCATATGCTCTGGCAATACGATCCAGGCATCGATGTGGAACGCCGCGCGTGCCCGGGCATGCCGAACGGCATCCCGCAGCTCTTGGATATGACAGGAGAGCAGGTCATTATTTCGGTCGAGCAGGTTAACCGTGAAAAAATAGGTTCCGCCAGGCACACGGTTCCGCCGGTAATTGGTCATACGCGTAGGGTGCCAAGTTTGCAGCCATCGGCAAGCACGAAGACGGTGCGGAGGAGCCAATCCATGGCGTTGCAGAGCACGGGCGTGATGATCCATGGAATGGGTGTAACCTGCGGGTGCACGCGGTAGCCCTCGTCGCGCGGGACGCTTCGAGAGTGATGGGTTGCACCCACCCTACGCTTGCTGTCGGATAGGATAGGTCGACAGATTAACCCGGACTTTTATTCGTTGAACAAGAGCTGGAGGCACGCCATTCAAGTCAAGATTTGGGATGGCCACGGAAAGTTTCTGTATGGAGGTGAAATGAGCCTCTCGATCGCTGATATGACGGCATTGAGAGCGATGCTAAGACCTCCCACGTAACCCGGCTATGGGATATTACGATCATAGCTCCCGGGCAATCCGAAGTCCTGAAAGTCCGTTGTCGCCTAAACATTAGCGTATGCTCGGCACTATAGGCAGTCGTTCAACGGGGCTATTGGATGCCAGAAATGTCTCAAGGCGTGCTTGTAGACGCAGCCCTAGCGGCGCGCGCTTCGGCCTATGCGCCTTACAGCCGCTTCGCCGTTGGCGCCGCGCTGCGCACGGCAGAAGGCGCGATCCATTCCGGCTGCAACGTGGAGAATGCCGCCTATCCCGAGGGCACCTGCGCCGAGGCCGGCGCCATCGCCGCCATGGTGCTGGCCGGCGGACGCCGCATTGTCGAACTCGTGGTGGCCGGCGGCGACGATGCGCCCTGCACCCCTTGCGGCGGCTGCCGCCAGAAGCTGCGGGAGTTTGCCGCGCCGGAGACCGTCATCCGTATCGTCGATGGCGGAGGCAAGACCCTCCTGCGAACCAGCCTGGCCGAGCTGCTGCCGCACTCCTTCGGGCCGGAGAACCTGGCGCGCTAGGGTCCAGACTCACTCGTCCGGCCAGAAGGTGACGGTCGCAGCGATAACGACCATGACGAAGAAGCTGTGGGCGCGTCCTGCGCCTAACGGTTCTTAAGCCAGTCCCAAACCAGGAAGACGCAAGGGAGGATGACGATGGCGTAGAAAATCCAATCGAACATTTGCGGCATGTTGGACTCCTTCCGTTTGGCGGCACCTGCAATCTACGGACACCATACGCCAAAAGTTGCGGGCTCATGTTCACGTCCGGTTCACCCGCGCGGGTCGACGAGCACGAGGCCGTCTGGACCTTGCCTTTCTCTCGCCATAGAAGCGCCAAGCGTCCGATGGGTCCTAGCCCTAACTCGCCTTCCCGTTCAGCTGGTTATACGTCCGGATAAGCTGGCTATCATCCGCCTTGCCATGCCCCTGGCCGGACGCCGCCAGGAAAAGCTGATGCGCCACCGCGGCCAGCGGCAGCGCCGCCTTCGCGTCCCGCCCGGCCTCCATGACGATGCCCAAATCCTTCACGAAGATATCGACGGCGCTGCGCACCTCGGGATCGGCTTCCAGCATGCGCGGCCCGCGGTCGCGCAGCATCCAGCTCGACGCGGCCGAGCCGCTCACGATGTCCAGCATGATCGCCGTGTCGATGCCGAGCTTGCCGGCCAGCGCCAGGGCCTCGGCGGCGGCGGCGATGTGCACGCCGGCCAGCAGCTGGTTGACCGTTTTGACCACGGCCCCCTGCCCCGGCTGCTCGCCGACATGCACGACCTTGCCGCCCATCGCGTCGAGCACCGGGCGCACCGCGGCAAAGCTCGCGGCGGGTGCGGCAGCCATGATGGTGAGCGACGCCGCCGTGGCCCCTGCGACCCCGCCCGACACCGGCGCGTCGATCAGCCGGCGGCCCATCGCCTCCACCCTCGTTGCCATGGCGGCGACGGATTGCGGCGGGCAGGTGGCCATGACGATGACGGACCCGCCCGCTGTCAGCGCCTCGGCAGCGCCGGCCTCGAACAGCACGGCCTCGGCCTGTCCAGCGTTCACCACCATCAAAATCAACGTGTCGGCGCCGGTTGCCGCCGCTGCCGCCGAGGCGACGCCGATGCCGCCGGCCTCATGCAGCGCCGCGAGTGATGCCGGGTTGAGGTCGAAGCCCTGCACGGTGTAACCGGCGCGGATCAGGTTCAGCGCCATGGGCAGCCCCATGGCGCCCAGGCCGACAAACCCAACCGTGCCGGGAGTGTTTGCGCCGCTCATGCCAGCCACTCCTTAATTTGAGCCATCATTGCGCTCGTCGAAATGCCGTAGCGGTCGTGCAGCGTCGGCAGCGCCCCGGCGGCCAGGAATTCGTCCGGCAGGCCGATTGGTCTGAACACCGGAAATACTCCGGAGCGCATCAACAGGCTGGCAACCGCCTCGCCGAGGCCGCCGATGACGGAGTGGTTCTCCGCCACGACGACCAGGCGGCCGGACCGCGAGGCCTCGCGCAGGACGGCAGCCTCGTCAAGCGGCTTGATGGTGGGGCTATGCAGCACGGCGACGTCGATACGGTCGGCGCGCAATGCCTTCGCCGCCTCCAGCGCGCGCATCGTCATGAAGCCGGACGCGATGATCAACACGTCCGCGCCGTCGCGCAACAGCGCCGCTTGGCCGAGCACGAAGCGGTAGTCGTACTCGTCCAGCACCACCGGCACGCTGCCGCGCAGCAGCCGCATATAGACAGGACCCGGATGGTTGGCGATCGCCGGGACCGCGCCCTCGATGTCAACGGCGTCGCAGGGATCGACGATGACCATGTTCGGCAGGCCGCGGAAGATGGCGACGTCCTCAGTCGCCTGATGGCTCGGGCCATAGCCGCTGGTCAGGCCAGGCAGGCCGCAGACGATCTTGACCGGCAGGTTGGCCTCGGCGATCTGCATGCAGATAAAATCATAGGCCCGGCGCGCGGCAAACACGGCATACGTCGTGGCGAAGGGCAAAAAACCCTCGCGCGCCAACCCAGCGGCAGCGCTCATCAAGAGCTGCTCGGCCATGCCCATCTGGTAGAACCGGTTCGGGAAGGCCTGCGCGAACACGTGCAGGTCGGTATATTTGGCGAGGTCGGCGGTCAGGCCGACGATTTCGAGACGGGTCTGGGCGAGCGTCGCCAAAGCGTGGCCGAACGGCGCCTGGCGGGTGCGTTGGCCCTCCGCTGCCAGCGAGGCGATCATCGCCGAGGTGGTGAGGCGGGGCTTGGCGGGCGAGGGCGCAGGTCGCTCGATCAGCGGCACGGTTTCGTTCATGCGGTCCTCCCGGCATCGAGCGCGTCCAGCGCCTGGGCCCACTCGTCGGCGTCAACGCGGATGAAATGCGTCTTTTCCCGCGTTTCCAAAAATGGCACGCCGCGTCCCATCAGGGTATCGCAGATCAGCACGCGCGGCCTGGGTTCGTCGAGCGACCGGGCCGTGTCGAACGCGGCGACCCAAGTCAGGATGTCGTTGCCGTCCACCCGCTGCGCGTGCCAGCCGAACGCCTCCCACCTTGCCTCCAGAGGCTCGAACCCCAGGACGCCGGACGACGCGCCGTCGGCCTGCTGATTATTCACATCGACCAGCGCGATCAGGTTGTCCAGTTTCCAGTGCGCGGCGCTCATCGCCGCCTCCCAGGTCGAGCCCTCGTTCAGCTCGCCGTCCGACAGCAGGTTATAAACGAAGGCGTCCGACGCCTTGCGCTTCAAGCCGAGGCACATCCCCACGGCGACCCCGAGGCCCTGGCCCAGCGATCGGCCGCTGATCTCCACGCCGGGCGTGTGGCCGGTCATGCCGGACATCGGCAGCCGGCTGTCGTCCGCGCCGTAGCTGTCGAGCTCGTCCTCCGGGATGACGCCCGCCTCGATCAGCGCCGCATACAGGGCGATGGCGTAGTGGCCGACGGAGAGCAGGAACCGGTCGCGCCCCTCCCATGCGGGATCGGCAGCCCGATAGCGCAGGGAATGGAAGTAGGCGACCGCCAGCATGTCGGCGACGCCCAGCGCCTGGCCGACATAGCCCTGGCCCTGCACTTCGCCCATGCGCAGCGCATTGCGGCGGATGCGGTAGGCCCGCTCGGCCAAGGACGTGTTGGAGCGCGCCGCGTCAGTCATCCCACCTCCCGTTGAACCGCCCGGCTCACCCATGGATCAACATGCCGCCATTGACGTCGATGGTCGCGCCGGTGAGATAGGCGGACAGGTCCGACGACAGGAACAGGCAGACGCCGGCAACGTCCACCGCCTCGCCCAGACGGTTGAGCGGGATGCCCTTCAGGATTTCCGCCCGCATCGCCTCCGAGAGCTTGCCGGCCGTGATGTCGGTCTGGATCAGGCCCGGCGTGACCGCGTTCACCCGGATGCCGTCCGGCCCGAACTCGCGCGCCATCGCCTTGGCCAGACCCAGCACCCGGCCTTGGCCGCCGAGTAGTGCGGGCCGCCAAAGATGCCGCCGCCGCGCTGTGCCGAAACGGACGACATGCACACGATGGAGCCGGTGCGCCGAAGCTGCATCGATGGAATGAACGCCTGGCTGAGATAGAGCGTGCCGCGCAGGCTGACGTCCAGCACCGCATCGTAGTCGCTGGGTTCGATGTCCAGGAACTTGACCGGCTGGGTAATGCCGGCGTTGTTGACCAGGATGTCGGCAGCGCCGAATGCGCCAAGCGTCTCCGCGGCGGCAGAGAGGCAGGCGTCCCGGTCGGTCACGTCGCAGGCGAAGCCGATATGCCCCTCGCCCGGCAGCGACGCCGCCGCCTCCGATGCGGCGGCGCGGTCCAGGTCCAGGATGGCGACGCGGGCGCCGTGTTCGGCAAACAGCCGGGCGGTGGCGCGGCCGATGCCACGCTGGCTGGCGGCGCCGGAAATCACGGCGGTTTTGCCGATGAGGAGCATGTCGCTTTGTCCTCCCTTTGGCAAAACTGTCAACGATGCAGACCAGATTGGATGTGCACCGGCACTGACGCGGTGGCAACCGTCAGCCCGCCATAGCTTTTGCTTGCCGTAGCCACCCCTTTGCCACTCTGGTAACGCTTGTATGGTATTCATGATCGTCCCATGCAGGATCGAATCTCTGTTGCACTAAGCATCGTCCGTCGCCTTGGGGCGCTCGCGATCACCTTTGTCCCGTTGATTGTCTGGCCCGCCCGCGCCGATGTGCGCGTCGCGCTGGTCGTCGGCGTCAGCGCCTATGTCAATGTCCCGGTGCTCCGCAATACCACGAACGACGCCACAGCGGTCGGCGCGGCATGGGGCTTCTACGCTGCCAATCGCGGCGCGGCGGAAACGCTCGCCTTGGAAGGGTGCCAGCAGTCCTACGGCTCGCCCTGCATACTCCTAGCCGTCGGAACCGACCTGCGCGCGCCCGACCCCGCTACCGCGCCGAAACACGATATGGCACGCCTGCACGCGACCGGCCCGTTCTCACCGGAGAACGTGCCCTTTGTGACGGCGAGCAGCATCCCCGACCTGCTGAAATACAGTTCGCTGCCGGGCCGAAAGGCCATTGCCATCCGCGCGGTAAGCACCCGCGTCAATATTGTGAGCGGCGCCGCCAGCATTGCCGATGCCGAACGGCAGGCCCTCGCCGCCTGCAACAACGATCCAGAGCTTGCGTTCCCCTGTTTCATCTACGCGTCCGGCGACCGCGTCGTCTTACCTGAACGCCGGACCGAGGCCGCACCTTGAGGACGGCCATCCTCGTCGCGGCGCTGTCGCTCGCGGCCGGCTCCGCGCACGCGCAGGGAGCGCTGCTGGAAACGCTTGCCGACGTCCGCAGTGCCTCCGACGCCCCGGCGTCGCGCCTCATCAGGCCCGCCTCAATCGACATTACCGCGCTGCTTCCGCCGCCGAAGGCGCAGGGCGAGACGGACACCTGCACCTCTTGGACCGTGACCTATGCGGCCGCGTCGGCAAACCTGCGCGCAAAGCACCCCGAGCAGCCGCAGGTCGCCCTAAGCCCCGCCTTCACCTACCCGCTGGCCGGCGGCGGCCGTTACTGCCGCGGCCTGACCTCCATCTCGAAGACACTCGACGTGCTGCGCGACAGCGGCGCCCTGCCGTTGCCGGACTACGCTTTTGACCCGGGCTGGTGTGCCCGGCAACCGACGCCGGCTCAGATTGCCCAGGCCGCCGCCTATCGTATTTCCGGATGGCAAAAGCTCGACGCGCACGACCTCTCTGCCGTCAAAGGGCAGCTTGTCGAGCACCGGCCAGTCATCTTCGCAATGCCGGTCGGCGCCGCATTCATTCAGCATCGCGGCGATGGCGTGTTCGACAGGCTGGAGACCGGCACGGACACGATGGGCCATGCGATGGTGCTGGCCGGCTACGATGACGCCAAAGCGGCTTTTCGGCTGATGAATTCATCTGGCCGGAACTGGGGTGACCACGGATATGCCTGGATCAGTTATGGGTTATGGCAAAAGCAGGTTTCCGTCGGGTTTGTGATAGACGTGCAGTAAATGTTTTCCCGGCTCGGGGCCGGCAGCCCAGCTTCTTGCCGTGGCCTCGGCAGCGGCGATGCCGGAGCGGATGCGATCCTGGACCGGGCCGCATTAGGGTGGCCTCGCACGCCGCAGGCCTGCATCCTCCGATCACGATGCGCCGGCCGCTTCAGGAAAAAACCGTCATGAGGATCGCCCGTCGAGCACCATTGCCAGGACCGGCGCCTGCGATCAAAGCCTTCGCGCCGGATATTCCGACCCAAAAAGCACCCAAAGCCGGCGTCTTTCACACGCTGGCGGTCGGGTCGGTCGGAGCGCTCTGGGCGGTGCTCAACGTAACCGCCTATGCCGGCCTCATCTTCTCCGGGCCGCTCGCCCCGGCATTGTTCATCGCAACCTCGGCCATGCTGACCGGCTACGCCGTCGCCGCACTGGTCATAGCGCTCGGCAGCCGGGTGCCCGGCATGGCGACGACGGCGCTGGGTCCCTCGGCCATCGTGTATGCCGCCGCCGTGTCCGGCCTCGACGCGCAGCTCGTGCACGCAGGCTTCGGCGACGCGACGATACGGGCCAGCCTGGCCCTGCTGCTATGCGGCCTGACCACCGCCACCGGCGGCCTGGCGCTATGGCTGGTCGGCGCGTTGCGGGCCGGCGCCGCGGCGCAATTGCTGCCCTATCCCGTCATCGGCGGCTACCACGCCGGGCTGGGCGGGCTGTTCGTCGCCGGCGGCCTGAGCGTCGCTACGGGACTGGCGCCACGCCTGGTCTTGATGAACGGGCTGGAGCGGCCGTTGCTGCTCGTCCAAGTTGGCGCTTGCGTCGCCTTGGGTCTGCTGATCCTCTATTTATCGCGGCGCTTGCGGCATTGGTGGGTGATCCCCGGCTTGCTGCTGGCGAGCACCCTCACGTTCCACGCCATGCGGATGGGCTGGCACTCGGACATGATCACGGCACGTGCGGCGGGTTGGCTGCTGGGTCCGTTCCCGCATTCCGCCGCTCTCCCGGTCCTCTCCGCCCTGTCCCCGTCCAGCTTTTCCCTGCTGAGCTGGGAAGCGGCATACGCCTGGGCGCCCTACGTCGCCAGCAACATCATGCTGCTGACCATCGGGCTGATGCTGACGATCGCCGGCCTGGAGCTCGACCTGCATCGGGCGATCGACATGGATGCCGAGCTCAAGGTGGCCGGCATCGGCAACGTGCTGTGCGGCGTCCTCGGCGGGCTGCCGTCGTGCCACGGCTTTGCCGCGACCATGCTGCTGCAGCGCGAGGGCGCCGGCAGCCGGCTCGGTGCGCTGATCCCCCCGATCGGCGCCATAGCCGTGCTGCTCGCGGGGCTGCAGGTTTTGGAGTTCATACCCCGTTTTGTGTTCGGGGCGCTGCTCGTATCCTTCGGGGTCGAGCGCCTGTTCATCCGGCTCCGCGCCGATTGCGTGACGCTGCCGCGCCATGAGGCGGCGATCGCGTTGGCGGTCGCCGGGTGCACGCTCTGGCTCGGCGTGGTGAACGGGCTGCTGATCGGCGTCGGCCTCGCCGTCCTGCTGTTTGCCTGGAACTACCGACACGTTCCAATCATCCGCGCCAGCCTGTCCGGCCGCGTCTGCCGCAGCACCGTCATCCGGCCGTCAGACGCCATGGCCGTGCTCGACGCAGAGGGCGAGAGCATCCTGCTGCAGCGGCTGCAGGGCTACCTGTTCTTTCTCAACGCCGCCGTGCTCCCCGCCGCCGTCTCGGGGCGTGCCGGCGCCGGCAAGACGCTGCGCTTCCTGGTGATCGACTTCCGCGATGTCGTCGGCATGGACAGCTCGGCGCAGGGCGCGTTCGAGCGGGTGGAACAGCTCGCCTCCGAGCATGGCTTCCAGGTGCTGCTCTCCAGCCTCAGCACGGCGATGACCGCGCAGTTCCGCAGGGCTGAGCTGCGCAAGGCGCCGCTGCTGCGGGCGCGGCTGTTCGCCACCGCGGACCATGCGCTCCAGCACGCCGAAGAGCGCATCCTGGCCAGCGCCGCGCTTACCGCGCCGGACGCCTCGTTGAGCCTCGCTCGCCAGCTCGGGGCATCGCTCGGCATCGAGGTGGCGGAGGCGCGTCTGGACCCCTACCTCGACCGCATGGCGCTGGCGGCTGGCATGACCCTGATACATCAAGGCGAGCCGGCCGATGCGATGTATCTGATCGAGCGCGGCAGCGTGTCGGCACGACTCGATCGGCCCGGCAACGCCCCGCTCCGCCTGCGCACGACGACGGCCGGCGCCCTGGTCGGCGAGGTCGCGATCTACCGTGGCGGCGAGCGCACCGCCTCGGTAGTGGCGGAGGAAGATTGCGTCGTCGCACGGCTCACCACCGCCGCCCTGGCGCGCATGGAGCGTGACGATCCAGCCCTCGCCAGCCTGCTGCAGCGGTTCCTCATCATGCAGCTCGCGGACAAGCTGGCGGACAGCACACGGATGGCAGACATGCTGTTGCGCTGAGTGTTTTGGATGTCTAGCCGCTTTATTGATAATGTAATCGCCATGGGCGCGGGATAGGCTGGCCCATGCCCACGCCCAGCAGCTTCGACGCGCTCGTCGGCATCGTGCCGGTCTCGGACACAGCGCGGTGCGAGCTCGTGCGGCGTATGCGGGCGCCGGACCGGTTCTATCACCGGGACGAGCATCTTGGAATACTTTGGAAGCGGCATCGCATCCTGGGACATAAGGGCGAGTTTCATGCGCCGCGTCTGGAGCGGCTGATCGCCTCGGCCATCGCCTTTCATGACGCTGTCCTCGATACGACCCGCACCGACAACGAGGCCGCATCCGCCAAGCTGTGGCGGGAGATGGCGGGCGCGGCCGGGCAGTTGTCCGCGGACGAGATCGACTGGGTCGCGGTGACGATCGAGGCGACCGCCCGGCATCTGGCGCCCTGGCCCGCGGAGCACGCGCTCGATCGCGCGCGCCTTTGGTTGCTGGACCTCGACCTGACCCCGATCGGCGAGTGCCCAGCCGTCTTCGCGCGGGACACGCAGCGCCTGCGCGCCGAGCACATGCACCTGGACGCCGCCGCCTGGAGCCGCAAGCGCCTTGGCTTCCTCAGCCAGCTCGCCTCGGCACCCCGGCTATTCCGCAACAGCGTCATCGCCGACGCATTCGAAGCGCCGGCGCAGGCCAACTTGCAGCGCGAGCTGGCGGGCCAGGCCTTCGTCGCCCAAGACGGCTGACGGCCGGCCGGCCACTGCGCGAAATGCGCTGTGCAGCCGGTGAAAACACCCAATGCGGTTTCGGCTCGGATTTGTGGACCCGTTCACAGCGCGTGAGGGGGGTGGGTCGTAGGTTGACCTCGCTGTCAAGGAAGACAGGCCGGGGCCAAGGGGTTCCGGCAGATCACCAAAAGGAGCCTCCATCATGCGCAACATCATCGTCACCGGTTTCGCCGCTCTGTCCCTGCTCAGCCTGGCGCCGCTGGCCCCGGCCATGGCGGGCTCGATCGACACGGGCGGGCTGTCGATCACCCACGGCGGCGGCAACGTCAACACCGCCCGCGGCAGCTTCAGCACCGCCGGCCAGGGCGTCACCACGATCGGCGGCGCGGCATACGGCCACGGCAGCGCGTTCACCTATGGCGGCGGCAACCGCAACCTCGCCAGCGGCTATCTGAGCAACGCGCAGCAGGACACGACCACGGTCGGCGGCACGGCGTTTGGCCGCGGCCGGGCGACTACCTACGGCGGCGGCAACCGCAACCTCGCCAGCGGCTACCTCAGCAACGCGCAGCAGGACACGACGACGATCGGCGGCACGGCCTACGGCCACGGCCGGGCCCTGACCTACGGCGGCGGCAACCGCAACCTCGCCAGCGGCTACCTGAGCGACGCGCAGCAATCGGTGACCACGCTGGGCGGCACGGCCTACGGACATGGCCAGTCGCTGGTGAGCGGCGGGTTCAACTCCAACCGTGCGACCGGCCACTTCTCCCAGGCCGACCAGCAGGTGCTGACCGTTGGCGGCGCGACGCACGGGCGGGACCTCGTGTCGGGCGGGCGCAACCGCAACGCCGCGACCGGCTTCGGCTCCTCGGCCTCGCAGTCGGTGACGACCCTCAGCGGCCAGTGATCCGACACCCGTGACCGAACCGTCCGGCCCTGCATTCGGCGGGGCCGGCTCAGCCTTCGCCACAGGAGCCTGTCATGTCCCACCGCCGCTTTGTCTTCCCAGTGCTTGCCCTATTCCCAGTGTTGGCCCTGTTCCCAGTGCTTACCGTGTTCGCAGCACTCCCGGCCGTGGCGCAGGAAACCGGCGGCATGTCGCTGCGCGGCCCGGCGGCGATGCTGGAGCGGATCGAGCAGCTGCAGCCCGGCTGCCGGCTCTCGCAGACCAGCGTCACCGTCGGCGTGAACCGGGCATCGGGCGCGCACTCCCAGGCGCGGCAGGACCTGCTCACCATGGCCCCCGGCGGCTGCCGCCCGCTGGTCAGCACCCAGGTCGTGGCCGGCGCCAACCTGGGCCTCGGCCCCGGCAGCAACGCCGAGCAGAGCATCCAGGCTTACGGTCCGCGCGGCCTGGTCGCCACCAACGCCTACACCCGAGGCTACAATCTCGCGGCCGGCCCCCGCAGCACCGCCCAGCAGCGGCTTTTGAACCAGATCGGCCGCTGATGTCCTGTCACCCCCCGGCGCCAGGTCCATAGGCCCGGAGCCGGGATTTTTCGTAGGAGATCGCTATGCCGAAACTTCGCCCGTTCGTCCTCGCCTTCGCTCTCGCGGCAGCGGCCAGCGCGTCGGCCTCGGCTGAGACGCTGCGCTGCCGGTCGGTGAACGGCAACACCACCTGCTCCGGGTCGGGCGCCGTGAGCTGCCAGACCGTCAACGGACGCACCGTATGCGTCGGCGGCAATGGCGCCGCCGTCCAGTCTTTCGGCGCTGGCGCCCCGACACGCGAGGAGCTGCAGGAGCTCGACCGGCCTGACCGGGAGGACCTCGACGACGACGACCTCGCGCCGCCGGCAAAGCGGCAACCCTCCTTCAAGCGCTGGGACGCGAATGCTGCCGCGCTGTCGATCGATCGAAGCGCTGGCCGGCTTCGCCTGCATACAAGCCGCACGGACATCGCCATCGACCGGTGACCCGTGAACCAGTTCACAGCGTCGCGGTCCCGGCAGGGCCACCTTGCTGCCTCCCAAGCTTAGAAGGAGCGTGCCATGACCTGCCGACTGATCGTCCCCGCTTTGGCCGTCTTGGCCGCCCTCGCCACGCCGGCCGCGGCGCAGGAGAGCGGCGGCATCGTCCTCGCGCCGCAGAACGCCCGCGGACCGACCGGCCTGGCGCGGATGCTGCCCTTCGTGCCGTTTGCAGTGTCGGCCGCCGACGTGCAGGCCAGCCTTAAGGCCACGGACCACAGCGCACGCCATCAGGAGATGATCGCGCACCTGCGGGGCGATGCCGGATACCTCGGCGGCTTTGCCTTCGGCCGTCCGTTGTCGGCCAGCGTCCAACCGGTCCCACGCGTCCAGTCGGCACCCGAGCCTGATTTCGGCTTCGCGGATGGGCAGGGTTACGGCGGTGACCCCGGCTATGCCGACGGTTCGGGCCGCGGCCGGCGAGGACCGCGGCAGATCGTGCTGAACCAGATCGACGTCACGACGTACCAGGGTCCCGTGGTGATCGGCAACAACAACAACGTCCAGCAGCAGACCGCAAACGGCTCCGGTCCGATCGCGCTGCAGCAGGTCCTCAGCCAAGCTGGGGGGGCGGGGACCGCGGACCACGCCCACCGCGTCCCGCTTTCACTTGGCGGCGCCGTCAACGCCATCGACGCCAACGGCCGTATCGTCCAGCGCGCGCCCGGCGCGGCTCGTTCCCCGGCCTACGTCGCCGCACCCCGGTGACCTTCGCAGGACCGGACGCAATGGGTCCGAAAGTGGGCTGGTTCACAGCGCCGCAAGTGGCTGGCCCCTATCGTCGCTTCATCGATGCACCAAGCCCGGGTGGTCGGGAACTGCAAAGGAATTCCGTCATGCGCCATTACAAAAGCCTTGCCGCCATCGCGTCGCTCCAGGCCCTGCTGCTATGCGGTTCGGCCATGGGGCAAACCGTGCGGATGTTCGACGAGGCGCCGTCGCTGGAACAGTTGCGCAGCATCATGGTCCCCGAGTCCCGCGGCGGCCTCAGCCGCAAGATCGTGCTGCCGCACCTCGATGGCATAGCGGCCTCCGACTCGCTCCAACCTGCCGTTTTCAATCCGCCTGCCGCCGCCATGCCCACCGCCACGCCCATCATGTCCGCGCCGCAGCCGGTGCAGCGCCAGGCGGTCGAGGCCGAAGCCGAGGCGCCCGCGCCGGAGCCGCGCCAGGCGACGCCGGCCGCCTTCAAGCCGGCTCATGCGCCCGCTCCACGCCCACACCGCACAGCACCCGCGGCATCCAGCACGGATGAGCCGGCGGCGGGCGTGGTCGGCTTCCGCATCAACTTCGCCTTCAACTCCGACGCCATCCCAGCAGCTTACGCCGTGTTCCTCGACCGGGTGGCGGCGCTGATGAAGGAGCAGTCGCAGGTGCGTCTCCAGATCGAGGGCCATACCGACGCCGTGGGGCCGGACGCCTATAACCGCGAGCTGTCGCAGCGCCGGGCTGCCGCGGCGGCCGAATACCTCGTGCAGCGGCAGGGCATCGAGCCGGACCGCCTGATGGTGGCCGGCAAGGGCAAGTCGGAGCCGCTGCTCGCCGACCCCTATAATCCCCGCAACCGCCGGGTCCAGTTCGTCCGGGTGGACTAGCCATGCGTGGAACCACGCTCCCGCTTGGCGCCGCAGCACTGCTCGTCATCGGCGCTTTCGTCCTCGCAAGCCCGGTCGCCGCAAAGCTCACGCGAGACACGAAGCCCGCAAGCAAAACCGGCCTCCCGCCGGAGACCGGCGGCCAGCGCGTGCTGTCCTCACGGCCGTTCCATTCGCAATACGGTCAGTTTGGCCGCATGATCGTCACCTGCCAGGGCCTCGAGCGCCTTGGCATGGCGCCGCCCCTCATCGGATGGCTGCCAGTTCCACGTGTTGGATGGGGCAGCCCGATGACGCCGTTCGGCGATGGCGCGGCTGCCTGCATGGTGCTGCCATAGCGTCGATTGCGGCAGGCCGCCGCGTCAGCGCATCGGCAGCGCCACCCGCACGCCGTTGGCGGTATAGCGCACGCTCGCGTCGTAGAAGTTCCGGGCGGACACCGTGACGTCAGAAGGCGAGCTTTTCCAAGAGCCGCCGCGCAGCACACGCCGGTCGCAGCTTCCAGTCGCCCAGGCCGAACCATTATTCGGCGCGCCCTGGTAGCTGGGATGCCAGCAATCCTCGACCCACTCGGCGACGCCGCCCAGCATGCCATACAGCCCCAGGGCGTTGGGCGGAAAGGCGTCGATATCGGCCGGGCGATGCGGGTCATAGGGTCCGCCGCAGCCGTCGCAGTTGATCCGGCCGGTTCCGGGCTGGTCGCCGAACCCGAACCGGGCGGCGCCGCCGGCGCGGGCGGCGTATTCCCACTCGGCCTCGCTCGGCAGGCGATAGGGCTTGCCGGTCACCTTACGCAGCCAGCCCACGTATTGCGCCGCGTCCGCCTGACTCAGGTTCGTCATCGCCCGGTGCCCGGCCGTGTCCGGCTCATGCGGCGGCTTATAGGCGCAGCCGGCGGCAGCGGCGCAAGCGTCCCACTCGGCCTCCGTGACCATGAACTTCCCCAGCGCGGTCGGCGGTATGCTGACGCGGTGCGCCGGGCGCTCGGTCGGGTCCTCGTTGGAGCCCATGATGAACACGCCGGCCGGGA
Source organism: uncultured Alphaproteobacteria bacterium (assembly GCA_963850595.1). Lineage (GTDB taxonomy): Bacteria > Pseudomonadota > Alphaproteobacteria > Acetobacterales > Acetobacteraceae > CAHJXG01. The sequence goes on from CAWKLS010000002.1 coordinate 2,944,038, forward strand.
GCGGCAGCATGACCGGGCAGTCCGCGCAGTCGCGGAACTCGCCGGCACGAAGCGGGGCGGCGGTGGCGGCCGGGATGGGGGAAGCTTGGGGAGCGACGGGTTCCGGCCGTGGCTGCGGCGTCGCCACCGCGGCGGCCGTACGCAGGTGGCTCTGCTCCACGAACCCGGTCGTGCCGGAGGGCGATACGACACGCAGCCAAGGCGTCCCGACCACCACCCCCGTGGCCACGACCCGCTGTCCCGGAGCCAACTTGCCCACCGCCTGCGCATTCGCATCCGGCTCCGCCCGCAACTCTGTGGCATGCAGCGCCTCGTACGGCGTATCGATCGCAGTGATCCGCCGCAACTCGCGGAGGCAGATGATGTCCGCCTCGCGCCGTTCCGAGCGGTATTGCGCCGTGAGGTCGTTCAGCATGGCCGATTTCGACGTCGAGGCGGCGGCGCACGTCTCGTACGTCGGATAGGCGACGCCGGGCTCCACCTGGACCATGTCGCAGTTGTCACCGCTGCACAGCATGATCGCCAGCACGAACCCCGCTTGCATCCGCGTTCCCTCCTGGTGCGGTTCAAAGTAAGCTCCTCGCTTCCTCGTCCACGCTGCACCGCGATTGTAATAGCATCGACTATGCGGCAAAGGGGATATAGCTGGCAAAAATGAGACAGGCCACGCTTCGACAGCGGATTGCGACGGGCGCACGCATCGCGCTGATCCTGGCCGCCGCCATCCTGGCCGCCGAACTCGGCGTGCATCCACCCTCGCCGCTGGCCGCGGCCGAGCGGCTGTTTGAGGCGACGGCGTTCCGTTTCTTCGCGCCGGTGCAGCCGCAGGACGAGCGGATCGTGATCATCGCCATCACCGAGGACACGCTCGACCTGTTCCCCTACCGCTCGCCGATCGACCGTATTTTCCTCGCGGGCCTTTTGGACCAGCTTGTAAGCGCCGGGGTCGCGGCGATCGGCCTTGACGTGCTGCTCGACCGTCCGACCGAACCGGCAAAGGATGCTGGGCTGCGCCAGGCGATCCAGCGCGCCGAAATCCCCTTGGCGGTGATCACGCTGGCGCCGGAAACGCCGGCCTCGCCCGAGCGCCGCCGCAGCCTTGCCGAGTTCGTCATGGGCGTCCGCACCGGCACCGCCAACCTGGCCCGCGACCAGTTCGACGACCTGGTCCGCGACCACGTCCCCATCCATCCCACGACCGGCGAGCCCAGCTTCGCCGCCAGCCTCGCCCGGGCGCTCGGTGTTCCGGTGCCGGACCGGCCATTCCCGATCATCTGGCGGCGAACCCTTAGCGGACGCGCCTTCGCGGTTTACCCAGCGGAGACCGTACGCCTGCTGCCGTCAGACTGGCTGCGCGGCAAGATCGCGCTGATCGGCAGCCTGCACCGCGGGGAGGATGAGCACCGCACGCTGGCATCGGCCTTCGGGCAGCCGAGTTTCGGCGTTGAGATCCACGCCCAGGTTCTGTCCCAATTGCTCGACCGGCGCGCCGTGCTGCTGCCGGCCTTTCCCTGGACAGATCTCTGCGTGACGCTGGCCATGGCGGCCGCTGGCCTGGCGGTGGCATCCGTGCTGACGGGCTATGCCTTCTCGATCGCACTGGCCGGCGTCAGTGCGGCGTTCGTGGCGGCGGCACTCGGCGTATATGCCAGCACCGGCGCCCTGCTGCCCTGCGTGGCGCCGGTGCTGGCGGCCATCACCGCTGGCGGCGCCTTTCGCGCCTGGCGTGGCCGCGGCGAGCGGCGCGACCGGCGCGCGCTGCAGACGCTGTTCTACCGGTTCATGAGCGAGCCAGTGGCGGATGAGCTGCTGCGGGAGCGCGATCTGTTTCTCGCCGGGGGCCGGCCGCGCCCACAGCTGCTGACCGCCACGGTGATGTTCTGCGACATCGCCGGCTTCACCGCGATCTGCGAGCGCCTCGCGCCGGAGCCGTTGGTCGCCTGGCTCGACCTTTATATCAATGCCATGGTGCGGCTCATCATCGAGCATGACGGCGTCGTGCTCCGCTTCGTCGGCGACGGCATCCTGGCGGCGTTCGGCTGTCCGGTGCCACGTCGGGATGAGGCGGCGGTGACGGCGGACGCCCGCAACGCCGCCCGCTGTGCGCTGGCCATGGAGCAGGCGATGGCGCTGCTGAACGATGGCTGGCACGCGGCCGGGCTGCCCGAGGCGGGCCTGCGCGTCGGCCTGCACACCGGGGAACTGGTGGCCGGCAGCCTGGGCAGCGGGCCCCGCCTTGAATATTGCCTGCTCGGCGATACCGCCAACGTCGGCGCTCGGCTGGAGCAGCTTGGCAAGCAGTACGCGGGCGGCGCCGTCCGCTACTGCACGGTGCTGGTGGGGGAGCCGACGTGGCAGCGGCTTGGCGGGATGGTGCCGGGCGTGCGCATCGGGGAGATCGGGCTGCGCGGCAAAAGCGCGCCGCTGGCCGTCTATCGGATTGACGCCGGCGCGCCGGGAACGCACGAGGCAGAGCCGGCCGTCGCCTTGTATAGCGCTGACTAAAAGCCGCGATCAGGCGCCAGAACCCGTTATGCCCTCCAGCGCCGCCCGGTTTTGGATCGTGATGACGCCGCTCTGAATTGCGATGTAGCCGCTTTGGCTCCACTCGCCCAAATGCTTGTTGATGCTCTCGCGCGAGATGCCGATCAGGCTGCCGATCTGCTGCTGCGACAGCTTGATATCGATGCGTAGCCCCAGGGCGACCGGCTTGCCGAACGCCGTGGCCAGCCGCAGCAGCCCACGCGCCAAGCGCGACGGCGCTTCGAGGAACAGCGCGTCCTCCAGATGCTCGCTGGTCTGCCGCAAGCGCTGGCAGAGCACCGAGAACAGGCGGACCGTCAGCTCCGGGTTGGCCGTCAAAAAAGGCAAGAACCGGCTACGGGTGAGCACCAGGAGATCGGTCTCCTCCAATGCAACCGCATCGGCCGTCCGCGGCCGGCCGTCAAGCAGCGCGATCTCGCCGAACAGGCCGCCGCGGTCGATGAGGTTGAGCACCAGCTCCTTGCCGTCGGCCGAGTAGGTGCAGATCTTCACCCGGCCCCGAATCACCGCCATCATGCTGTCTCCGGGATCGTCCTTGTTGAAGATCACCGCGTTCCGGGGATGATTGGCGAGTGTTGCCGCGGCGGCGAGCCCGCGCAGCTCCTCCCGGCCCAGATGCCGCAGCAGGAAGTGGCCTGCGAGCACGGCCTCCTTATCGAATTGGATCGCTGCCACGCCCCCTCCGGTGAATGAACACGCTTTTGTCCAATGCAGCTTGGCCGCAGTTGGCATTCGGGACAAGTGATCGCACCGGTCTGAAAGCGCTGGATACGGCCGCACTATTGATTCACAGCAGATAAACAACCTGGAACTTAACTTTTGTTATTAAACAGTCTGACATCGCCCTTAATGTTTGCAGTTCCCCTACAGTAAATGAAAACTGGTTGCAGATGATTTTACCGTCGTGGAACTGGCGGGCTGCAGGTGACCCAGGTCACTAGGCTTGTCTTCACGATTGTGTAAAGGTCTGTAACCATCCTACCGGTCCGCACCGCCGGCTGGCTAGAACTCATAATGATTAAGGATACGCCGCATCGTGATGACGCTGCAGTTCCCGGACAGGTGGCTCCCATTCGGCGCCGCGCTGGCGACGATGCTGGCCACAATGCTGGCACTATGCGGCTGCGCGTCGCGGCCGGAAAAGGCGTTCGATGCGGTCCACCCCGCCACGGCGCCGGTGCGCAACATCGGAAATTTCAACGAGGCGCTGCGCTGCATGGACGATATGTTCTCGCGCCAGGGCGTGCGCAACATCTATATTACCACGGCCGGCATCCCCGACGCGACCGGGCGGATCGCCGCTGGGACTAAGGAGATGTTCATCAGCGCGGTGTCCAACCTCTCGGCAAAAAGCGGCGCCTTCCGCTTCGTGGACTACGACCCGACGCAGCTCGACGTGCAGGTGCTGTCCGAGATGGTCGGGCTGCCCAACGACTTCGTCGCGCCGAACTACTACGTGCGCGGCGCGATCACCCAGCTCGATAGCGGCGTGCTCAGCGACACCAAGAGCGCCAGCCTGTCTCTGCCGTTCGCCGACCTCGGCATCTCGCACAACCAGGTCGTGTCGATCATTTCGGTCGATATGAACCTCGGCAAGCTGGCGACCCGGCAGATCATCTCCGGCATGTCCGCCAACAACTCGATGGCGGTGGTGCAGACGGGCAAGGGCGCCGACGTCGGCGGCCTCATCGGCAAGGCCGGGCTCTCGCTGAGCGTGTCGCTCGATCAGTCCGAGGGCTTCCATCAGGCGGTGCGCAACCTGATCGAGCTGTCCACCATCGAGCTGCTGGGCAAGCTGGCCCGCGTGCCCTACTGGGAGTGCCTGAACATCGAGCCGACCAACCCGGCCTTCCGCTCCGAGGCGCGCGGATGGTTCGACCAGATGGGACCCAGCGAGCGCGACCAGTTCGTGCGCGCCGCCCTGCTGCAGGCCGGATACCTGCAGGACGCTGGCGGACCGTCCAAGGATCTCGCCTCGGCCGTGGCGCGCTACCAGGCGGAGAACGACCTCGTGCCGAGCGGGCGCGTCGATTTCGAGCTGTATTACCGGCTGCTCGCCAATGACGCGCGGCGGCATGGGCCGGGGCCAGCGGTGCCCGCCCGCCTGACGGAGGCAGTAGCCCCAATCGTACCCGAGGAGCCGCGCATGACGCTCAGCACCGGGCACGGGCCGCGCCCGACCTACCGCGTTGGCGAGAGCCTGACGCTGGAGGCGCAGCCGACGCAGGACTCTTACCTGTATTGCTATTACCAGGACGCCGGCGGCGTGGTGGCCCGCATTTTCCCCAACCGCTTCCAGCCGGACGCCTTCGTGCACGGCAGCACGCTGGTCCGCGTGCCGCCCGCCGGAGGGGCGTTCGACATCCGCTTCGACAAGGCGGGCGGGCACGAGGCCGTCGCCTGCTTCACCGCCAGCCGGGAGGTCGGACTGAACCTGCCCGACCGATTGAAGGCGCAGGACCTGGCGCCGCTGCCGGTGCACGAGCTGGACGACGTCGCGGCGCAGTTCCGCAGCCTTGGCGGCGAGCGGGTGCATGACACGCGCCTCACCATCGAGGTCGCGCCGTGATATTACGGGCCGCGTTGGCCGCCATCATCCTGCTGGTTCTCACCGGCGCCGCGCCCGCGCCAGAGAAGGTCGAAAAACGGATCGCGCTGGTCATCGGCATCAGCGCCTACCAGAACGCGCCGACGCTGGCGAACCCGGTGAACGACGCGCGCGCCATCGGCGAAGCGCTGCGGCGCTTGAATTTTGAGGTTTTCGAGCTGTTCGACCCGGACTATCGCCAGTTCAGCCGCGGCCTCCGGGATTTCGGCGTCCACGTGCAAAGCGCCGATACCGCGGTGATCTACTACGCCGGCCATGGCGTGCAGGCCGACCACGAGAACTATCTGCTGCCGGCGGATGCTAAGCTCGAGCACCAGCACGACCTGCTGTTCGAGGCGATCCCGCTGCGGCTGCTGCTGGGCGAAGTGGTGCAGGCCAGCAAAATCGGCATCATCCTGCTCGACGCGTGCCGCAACAACCCGTTCATGGACCGGATGTCACGGTCTTTCGCCACGTCGCAGCGCGCCGTTGCCACCAACGCCGGGTTGGCCCAGGTGGACGATGTGCCGCGGAACACGATGGTGGTGATGGCGACGAAGGCGGACCAAGGGGCCGACGACGGCGACGGCGGGCACAGCCCGTTCGCCGAGGCGCTGTTGGCGCATTTGCAGATCCCCGGATTGGAGCTCGGCCTGTTTTTCCGCAGCGTGCGCGACACCGTGTTGAAGGCCACCAATAACCGGCAAGAACCCTATATCTACAGCTCGCTCGGGGCAGAGCCGTTCTATTTCCGGCCGCGCCCGCCTAACCATCCCCCCCAGATCGGCCCGGTCACGGCGCTGCAGGTTGGCGACCGGGCCGGCGTGACGCCGCTCGGCATTCCGCAGCCTACCGACCCCGACGGCGACGCGCTGACCGTGCGCGTCATCGGGCTGCCGCAGTCGGGCGAGGTGCGTGTCGATGGACGCCCCATGAAGCCGAACGACCTGTTTCCCGCGGAGAAGCTGGCGACGGCCACCTACAAGCCCGACAGCAAGATGCTGGGTCCGGTCGGCTCGGTCGATATCCTGGTCGAGGACGGGCGCGGCGGCAGCGTGATGAGCAGCCTGCCGATCACCGTCGTCTCGACGAACCATCCCCCCGTCGTAGACCCCGCGCGGACGGTCCGGTTCTTCCCGCAGCGCCTCGGCATCGCGCCGCCAACCGATCCGGACGGCGATCCGATGACCGTCACCGTGACGACGCTGCCGCATGGCCGGGTGCGCAATGGCGGTGCTTTGATTTCCACCGGCGACCGGCTGCAGCCCTTGGACCTGCCGCGCCTGACCATCGTGCCGGATGCGGATGTCGTTGGCCGGGCGGGCAGCTTTGGCTACGTGGTGGAGGACGGGCGCGGGGGCCGGGCTGAGGGCACGGTCGATGTCGAGGTAGCGGACGCCGCTGCTGTCGCCGACCTGGCGCCGGAAGCCCCGTTATGGGATCGCGTGCGGCAGGCGGGTGTCGCGGAGGAGCTGGACGCCTTCCTGCGCCTGTATCCGCGCTCGCGCTTTGCCGCCGAGGCGCGCCGGCAGCGCGATGAAGTGGTCGCGTCCGCCGTTGCCACGCCGCGTGCGGCGGTTCCCGAGGCGCGCGCGGGTTCCGGACCGGAGGAGCAGCGCCCGCAGCCCAGCAAGCAGGTCGCCGTGCTGCAGCCGCCTGCCGCTTCACCGCCGGAGCCGCAACGCGACGCGGCCAAGGCGAAGACGCTGCAGGACTGCCCGACCTGCCCGAAGCTGGCCGTGCTTGCCGGCGGCTCGTTCACTTTGGGACAGAAAGCCCGAGGTCTCGCGACTGGGCCGCTGCACCCTGTCAACATTCACCCGTTCGCAATCGGGCTGTATCCGGTCACCGTCGGGGATTGGAAAGCATGTCTGGCCGAGGGCAAATGCGGGTCCATGCCGCGGATGGCAGAGGCGGCCGACCGCACGCCAGTGCACAATGTGAGCTGGAATGACGCCCAGCAATTCGTATCCTGGCTGAAGCAGAAAACTGGAAGAAGCTATCGGCTCCCGAGCGAGGCCGAGTGGGAGTATGCGGCGCGCGGCGGCACGACGACCGCCTACTGGTGGGGTGACCAGGCCGAAGTCGCCATGGCCAACTGCGCCGACTGCGGCGGGCAACAGGACGCGCGTTGGCCGCTGTCAGTGGATGCGTTTCCGGCAAACCCGTTTGGGCTCTACCATATGTTTGGGGGGGTGGCGCAGTGGACCGACGATTGTTGGTTCCCAGACTATCAAGACGCTCCAACCGACGGTACGGCGCGTAAGGCGGAGGGCTGCACGAAACGTGTGCTGCGCGGCGGCTCGTTCCGAGACTCGGTTTACAGGATCACCGCCGCGGCGCGAAGCAGTAACGATGCTTCGGCACGCTTCATCACCAACGGTTTCCGGGTGGCGCGCGATTTGGACTGACCTCGGTCGGCCGTCCGGCAGCGCACTCGCGCCGGAGATATCGAATTAATTGGCCGCCGCAGTCGGCTCGTTGCCCTTTTCCGCCAGCACGCGGATGGTGATCCGCTTCGACAGCACCGGCGGGTCGTGCGGAACGTGGTGCGCATCGCCCATCAGCAACTGCAGCGTGTGGGTTCCCGGCGGCAGTTCAAGCGTCGTCTCCGTCTGGCCGCGTCCGAAATGCACGTGGTGCTTGTCGCTCGGGATCGGCTCGTCCATCGCCGGCAGGGCGGTGTCGATCAGCAAGTGATGGTGGCCGGTGTTCGGAACATCGGTGCCCGCCGGCGCAACCCCGAAGTTGCGCGTGCCGAACCAGACCTTGATGTGGTTGGAGCGGATCACCTCCCCGTCATTCGGCCAGCCGATGTACACGTAGGCATCAGGAGGCGCCGGGAGCCGCTGGATTGCTGGTGCCGCGGCCGGAGCAGCCGGAGCGGCTGGCATCGCATGATCCGGTGCCGCATTAGGCTCGTCGGTTTGCTGCGCTGTGGCCCGCTGCAGGATGGCGGGGGCTGCGAGTAGCGCCGCAAAGAGAAAAGCCAGGGCCGTTAGTCGCCGTGTGGTGGTCACGTGTGCTCCTTTCACAGCGGCTGCATCACTGCCGGACGATGATGTTGATCTTCTTCGAGGCGAGCGGCGGGTTGTGCGGGATATGGCTGGCGTCGCCCATCAGAAGCTGCAGCGTGTGCCGTCCCGGCGGCAGCTCCAGCCGCGCCTCGGTCTGGCCGCGTCCGAAATGCATGTGGTGCTTGTCGTTCGGGATCGCCTCGTCCATCGACGGCAGGTCGGTGTCCACGAGGATATGGTGATGCCCGGTGAACGGCTGCTCGACGCCGGCCGGGGCGATGCCGGCATTGCTCAGGCCCATGCGGACCCAGAACTTGCCGCCCTGGATGACCTGCCCGTCCTGCGGCCAGATGATATAGACCTTGGCATCCGGCGGCATCGGGCTGGGACCGGCGAAGGCCGCCGCCGCGGGCAGCCCGGCCCCGATGGCCAGAAGCGTCAATATTCCGAGCGCCCTCATGAATGTTTTCCCGACGAATGCCGCATTGGAGTTCTGCCGATCACAACAGATTAGTTTGAAAACAAAATTATATTGCAAACTGGTTTTCTTTTTACCGGACTCCTGCTCACACTCAGGCGAGTATGCGTCGTAGGAATGTGCAATCTATACCGCGCGCGAATTCAGGAAAACACAAGTTGGCAATTGCGCCGTAGCATGTCGAAAGGTTTTCCGGACGGATTGTGACCCGGCCCACAGAATCCGCGACAACGGCGGATTAAGTTGCTGCCTGTCCGAGTGGAGGAAAAAGTGATGGTAGGCCTGACGCTCTGCATGGCCCTTGGCGCGAGCAACGCGGTCCGGCGGGCGGTCCTGCTCGCGCCGCTGATGCTGCCGTTTGCCGTCCATGCCGCCACAATGCCGGGCAACGACGCCGTGCTGCTTGCGTCCACGGCGCCGGGCTACGCGCCGGGGATGGTGATCGCAGCTGAGGGCCGGCTGACGCTGCCGGACGGGGCGAGCGCCACGCTGCTGTTCCGGTCCGGCCGGATGCTGCGGGTGCGCGGACCTTTTGAGGGCGCGCTGACTGCGGTCGCAGCCCAGTTGGAGGTGGAGGCCGGGCCCGGCGCAGCGAAGGCGCTGCCGATGCAGGGCGTGGATGCGGCGGTGATCGGCGGCACCCGCGCCATAACCGCCAAGCGCCTGCGTCCAGCACCGGACAACGTCAGGGTCGATCCGCAGCGTTCCGACACCTACTGCCTGAAGTCCGACGATTTTGTCTGGATCAGACGCCCCAGCGACGATGGCGGCAGCTATAGCCTCCGCCGCAAGGGCAATACCCGGGCGCTGCAATGGCCGGTTGGCGTTGCCCGTATCCCATGGCCGGACGACGTGCCGATCGAGGATGACGACCGCTTCGAATTCATCGTCGATGGCGCGGCAAAGGTGATGGTGACGTTCCGGGTCATGGCGAACCGCCCGGCGTCCGATGCGGCCTGGGTCGCCGAGGGCATCCTGCGCGGCTGCCGCGACCAGTTCGACCCGGCGCTGGAACAGCTCGCCAAGGCCGTGGTCGCGCCCGAGCTATGGCTCACCACCGATCACGGCCGCGCGCCCGTGTATCATTCCGGTGAGCCGATCCAGGTCACCGTGCAGTCCAGCTCGGACGGTTACCTCTATTGCCTGCGGGCGTGGAATGGCGGCGAAGCGATGCCGGTGTTTCCAACCAGTGCGACAAATGACGCCCGGGTCCGCGGCGCGGTGCCGGTTGCGATCCCCGGCCCACGTCAGGGCACGGAGTTGTGGGCCGGACGGCCCGGCACCGAGGAACTCCGCTGCTGGCTCACCGACCGTGACATCTCGGCAGAGCTGCCAAACGGCTTCTTTGCGTCTAGCGCCCGGACCCTGCCCGACGCCATTGCAGGCGATCCCGATAAACTGTCTGCCGGCGCAGGTGCGGGTCGCAATGCAAAGGCGAGCCTGATGTTCCGGATTGAATGACGGAGGGCGCGGCGCAGACCGCCTCGACGTTTTCGAGCGTTAAACTGAAGGAACCCTGGTGCCGACGCTCAGGATTGAACTGAGGACCTGCTGATTACGAATCAGCTGCTCTACCACTGAGCTACGTCGGCCACCTGCCGCCGGGGTATAGCCGGGCAGGCCTGGCGCCGCAACAGGGTCACGATCGACGTGTTGGCGGCCACACATACCGGCGCGAACCGCGTGGGGTGCCGGAGGCCGGCCGTATGTGTTATGCAACAACCCTGCACCGCGCCGCCACACCCAAGCTTGCAACCCAACTGTTTTGGAACGGGGCGCGCGGCCTCACGTTTTGGTCCAAAGATGTCCGATACCGCGCCCTCAGCCCTCATCGGCCCAGACGCCGCAATGCGGGAATGCCCGGAGTGTGGGCTGTTCCAAGCCGTGCCCATCATGCGGCCTGGCCAGATCGCCGAATGCACCCGCTGCGGCGCCCTGCTGCGACGCCGCCGCCGCGACGCACTGGGCACGACGCTCGCATTCAGCGTCACCGGGCTGCTGCTGTTCTTGGTCGCAGCGACCACCCCGCTGCTCGGACTGCGGCTGGCCGGCCAGCAACGGGACACGACCCTGACCTCGCTGCCCGGCGCCTTCGAAAACCAGGGAATCTGGCAGTTGGCCATCGTCGTCCTGGCCACCACTCTGCTGGCGCCTTTGGCAAAGCTCGGGTTGACCGCCGGCGTGCTGATCGGGCTGCGGATGGAGATCGCGCCGTCCACCCTCGCCGCCATGGAACGCTGGCGCAAGCGTCTCACCCCCTGGGCGATGATCGAGGTGTTCCTGCTCGGCACCTTCGTCGCCTATACCCGTCTGGCGGCGCTGGCCGAGGTGCAGGTGGGCGTGGCGCTCTATGCCCTGGGCGGGTTGATGCTCGCTATCGTCGCTACGGACGCATGGCTCGACGAGCACGCATTGTGGGAGGCGATCGGGCGGCGGCGGCGCACGCCAGCTCCCATGGGCGCCGGGGAGCTGATCGGATGCGATAGCTGCGGGCGGGTGAGCCGGGGGGCGCCGGGCGCCCGCTGCCCGCGTTGCAACGCGCCGCTGCGCATCCGCAAGCCCAACAGCGTCGCGCGGAGCTGGGCGCTGTTGGTCGCAGCGGCTGCGCTCTATATCCCGGCCAATCTCTATCCCGTCATGACCGTCATCCGATTTGGCCGTGGCCAGCCCAGCACCATCCTCGGCGGGGTGCAGGAGTTGATCGAATATCGCATGTGGCCGCTCGCCTTGCTGGTGTTCAGCGCCAGCGTAATGGTGCCGGTGCTGAAACTGCTGAGCCTGGCGGTGCTGCTGATCTCGACGCAGCGGCACGCGACGGGGCGGCTGCGCGACCGCACGCGGCTATACCGCATCGTGGACGTGCTCGGGCGCTGGTCGATGATCGACGTATTCATGCTGTCGATCCTGGTGGCGTTGGTGCAGATGGGGCTGCTGGCCTCGGTCATCCCGGGCTTGGGCGGCGTATGCTTTGCCGCCGTCGTGATCCTCACGATGCTGGCCGCCTTCAGCTTCGATCCGCGTCTGATGTGGGACGCGGCTGGTCAAACCGGATGCGATGCAGCAGAGGCTGAGGCATGAACGACGTGACTCCTCCCGGCGAGCGCGAGTCTCAAAGCCCGTCTGCACCTTCGGCGGAGCCCGCAGCCACGGTCCGCCGCAGCCGCATCTCGCTGATCTGGCTCATCCCGCTCGTGGCTGCCGTCATCGCCGCCTGGCTCGGCTACCGCACGGTGTCGCAGCAGGGCAGCGTCGTGACCCTCAGCTTCCGCAGCGCCGACGGCTTGGTCGCCGGGCAGACCCGCGTGCGGCATAAGGCGGTCGAGCTCGGCCAAGTCGAGACCATCCGGCTATCGGACGACATGTCGCACGTCATGGTCACCGTCCGTATGCGGCGGGAAGCCGAACCCTATCTCACCGACAACGCGCGGTTCTGGGTGGTGCGGCCGCGCCTCAGCTCCGGCAGCCTGGCGGGGATCGAGACGCTCGTGTCCGGCAGCTACATCGAGATGGACCCCGGTGGCCGCGACGGCGAGCGGCGGTTGGAGTTCACCGGGCTCGAACAGCCGCCCGGTGTCCGCACCGGCGAGCCCGGCCGCACCTTCGCCATCAAAGCCCAGCGCATCGGCTCGCTCGGACCCGGCGCGCCGGTGTTCTACCGCGATATCACTGTGGGCGAGGTGCTTGGCTACGACATCGGCAACGGGACCGGGCCGGTGACGGTGCAGGTGTTCATCCGGGCGCCCTATGACGGGTTCGTGCGCAAGGGCACGCATTTCTGGAACGCCTCGGGCCTATCGGTCGAGGTCAGCGGCGGCGGCGTGCACGTCGAGGTCGCCAGCCTGCAGGCCGTGCTGTCCGGCGGGGTCGCGTTCAACTCGTCAAGCCGCCAAGCCGATACCCCGGAGGTGGACGCCGGGACCGAGTTCCCGCTCTATAACAATTATGCCGACGCGCAGGCTTCGGGCTATAGCACTAAGCTCGCTTTCGTCACCTACTTTGAGAGCTCGGTGCGCGGCCTCGGCCGCGGGGCGGCGGTCGAGTTTTTCGGCATCCAGGTCGGCACTGTCACCGACGTCGCCCTGGAGCTGAACCCCGCCACTGGAGACGCGCGGGTCCGGGTCGGGCTGGAAGTGCAGCCCGAGCGCATCATGAGCGACGAGGCCGTCAAGGACGACCACACGACGGACACCACGCGCCGCCTGGTGAAGCGCGGCATGCGGGCGCAGCTGCAGACCGCGAGCTATCTGACCGGGCAGCGGGTCGTGGCGCTGGACTTCGTGCCGAGCGCACAGCCGGCGGAGCTGGTTATGGAGGGGGACACCATCGTGCTGCCGAGCTATGGCGGCGGGCTTGATAACATCCTGGTCGCCGTGAACGACATCGCGGGCAAGCTGGACCGGCTGCCGCTTGACCAGATCGGGCAGAACCTCAACGGCGCGCTGCGATCCGCGTCCGGTGCGATGGCCAGCGTGCAGGACTTGGTAAAACGGACCGATGCCGGGCTTACCCCGACGCTGCGCCGCCTGCCCGAAATCACCGCCAGCCTGCAGGACGCGGTCACAAAGGCCAGTCGGACCGTCGGATCGATCGAGACGAGCTATGGCAACAACTCGCAATTTCAACGGGAGCTGGAGCGGGCCATGACCCAGGTGGGCGATACCGCACGGTCGATCCGGCTGCTGGCGGACTTCCTCGACCGGCACCCCGAAGCCTTGGTGCGCGGCCGTGCCGGCGTGTCGGCCACACGATGACGCTCGCCCGACGCCGTCTTTTGGCCCTGACGCTGGCCGGCTCCGCTTCTGCCTGCGCTTCGGCGGAGCCGTCCTACTACACCCTGGCCGCCATACCCGGCACCGCCCACCGCGGCGGCCCGGCGCTGGTCGAGCTGCGCCGTCCCGGCCTCGCCGGCTATCTCGACCGCCCGGAGATCGTGCGCAGCAACAGCCCCTACTCGCTCCGCCTTACCGGAATGGAGCGGTGGGGGGAGCCGCTGGGCGACCTGTTCGCGCGCATCCTGGCCGAAGACCTGAACTCCCGCTTGCCCGGGACCAGCGTGTTCACCTCGGCCGGGTCGATCACGGCGGAGGCGGACGCGACGATCGAGATGGACATCCAGCGTTTCGACGCCGATCCCTCAGGTCAGGTCGTGCTGCTGGCGCAGGTGGCGGTGTCGCGCGGGCAGGCCCGTGCTTCGGCGGCGACACGCGTTGTACGTCTGACGGTGCAGCCGGCGAGCACCCGCACGGCGGACCTGGTTGCTGCCATGAGCACGGCACTCGGTCAGCTCGCCGACGCGATCGCGGTGACATTGCGCGAGGCAAAGACAGTGTCGCGTGACGCAACGCCAGCGCCGAGAAACAAGAAACGCCGCTAAATTGCCTTCCGTGCAGCCTTTAGGCACGCATCGACCGCGTCGCGCAACGAGCTGGCGAAGTAGTCGGCGCCGATCTCCTTTTGGATCACCTGATCGGTTAGCGCGGCATCCTCGCTGGGCCAGAGCCCGACGAGGATGGGTGTGCCTTTCGGGAGTTTTCGGCGCAGCCGCTGCATCAAATAGCGCAGATGCGCCGGGCTGCCGCTGATGTCGAGGTAGGAGATGCAGACCATCGCCACCCCCGTCACGTCGAGCGTCTCTATCCGGTCGCGGGACGCCGCCTCATAGGGCGTAAGTCGCGCACCGAGACCGTGCTTGCCGAGGAGCTGCACGAGCATGGCTGACGCTGCCTCGTCCAGCGGTCCGCGCCCGGCGACGCACAGTACTGGCGCCGAGCCTTGCCATGCCGGCGGCAGCTCTGGCTTGGCGGGTGCCATGCCGTCCGGCGTCGGGTTGTCGGGCAGCTCACGCCGTTCCGGCGCCGGGGCGAGCGCGCTATCGTCCGGCTGTTCCGGCTTCGTCGCCGGCTGCACGTCCTCATGCCCGGCCAGCTCGCCAACCAGCGTCTTGATAGTCCTTTTCACGTGATCGAGTTGCGCGTGGTTCAGCACGCCGCGCTGGTTGTCCTTGGCGGCGAGCTGCAGGCCCTTCAGCGCCACCTCGTCGTAATAGGTTGAGAGCGACCGCTGTTTCAGCGTCCGCTCGGCCTCCTCCTGAACCTCGTCGGGATCGCCGGCGAGCAGGCGCTGGTAGAAGCTTTCCATCGGCGTCAACGCTGGGGTGTCGCCCAGCAGGACGTCCAAGAACTCCAGCCGGTCCACGTGACGTCCCAGGACAACCAGGCATAGGGTCAAGGGCGTGGAGAGGATGAGGCCGATCGGGCCCCAAAGCCATGACCAGAAGATCGCCGCCACGATCACCGAGAACGGCGACAGCCCGGTGCTGTGACCGTACACCAAGGGTTCGACGATCTGGCCGGTCACGCCCTCGGCGACGACGAAAAGCCCGAGTGTCCAGAGCGGCACCGACCACCCGGGATCGATCGCGGCGGCCAAGCCGACGGGCAGCACGGCGGAAATAAACGCGCCGACGTAGGGCACGAAGCGCAGCAGCGTTGAGAGGATGCCCCAAAGCACCGGGTTCGGCACGCCGATGAAATACAGGCCGATGCCAATCAAGCAGCCAAAACCGGTGTTGATGCAGAGTTGCGTCAGGAAATACCGGCTGAGCCGCCGCCCGCCGTCGTCAATGGCGACCGTCGCCCGGTGCAGGTCCTTAGTGCCGAATAGCCGGATCAGCCGGTCGCGAAGGTCTTCCTGCTGCAAAAGTGCGAAGATCGCCACGACGAAGACGATGCCGAAGGTCGCGAGCGGCGACAGCACAGGCGACAGATAGCGCTGGACGAGTTCGAACGGCGTCGAGCTGGATTGCTGCGCAGCGGGCGCCGGAGCCTGCTGCGTGGCGGGTGCCTGCTCCGACTGCGGCGTTCCAGGAGCCGGGGCGTCCGCATGGTTGCCGATCTTGTCGGTCAATGCGGAGATCCGGCCGATGGTGGCGTTCCGGACCGTCGCAATCTTCTGCTCGACCGTCGCGGCATACTGCGGCAGGTTGGTGGTGAGCTGGGCGAGCTGCGAGCCGATCACGCCGCCGAGCGCCAAGACAAGGCCCACCGCGACCAGCACGGCGAGCAGGACCGAGGGCACCCGGCCGAGGCGCAGCCGCCGTAACAATCCCACGAGCGGGGCGAGCACGAACGCCAACAATAGCGCCAGCACGATGGGGACCAGCACCTCCTTGCCGAAATACAGGATGGCCACCGTCATGACGAACAGCGTCATGCCGCGAGAGCTATCGGCCACCGGCGCCGACGCCGCAGGAGCGTTCGGCTGCTTCGCCGTAGGCTCGAGGTCAGGCATTCCGGGCGGGCCTCCGGCTGGTTTTAGAGATCTCATAGGCGACAATGCCGATGCCCGCGATGATTCCGACCGCGATGACGGGACGCCAGTTGATGCCGCGC
Organism: uncultured Alphaproteobacteria bacterium; assembly: GCA_963850595.1. Taxonomy (GTDB): domain Bacteria; phylum Pseudomonadota; class Alphaproteobacteria; order Acetobacterales; family Acetobacteraceae; genus CAHJXG01. The sequence goes on from CAWKLS010000002.1 coordinate 2,960,055, forward strand.
TGCGGCTGCGCCACGGCGGGAACCCTCACCTCGGGCGTCCGCCCTATCAGCCGTCGAACCAGCGCGATAATTGGCTCCTGATACTCGGCGGCGAGCCGAACGTAATCGAGCAACTTCTGCAGGCCGTCGCTGGCGCCTTGCTTTACGGCCGTAACCGCGGGCTCGGCGCTGTCGGGCAGCAGGCCCTGCAGCTGCTCCCGCAATTGGTCTGCCTGCCGGCTATGGCCGAATGAACTGCCAAACGAACTGACGGTGCTGCGAGCGGACATTGCGGCGTTCCTCTGAATTAATGGCTGAATAGAAGCGCGCCGGGCGCCATTACAGTTGCATGGGAGGCAATCCTACCGTGCCGCCTTGCTGTAACGGTCCGCTCGTCCGCTTCATAGACGCCAGCGCGCGACGCGCGATCCGCGGACGCATTCAAACGATATTTTTCAGCGTCTCCGAACTTGGGCGAACCATTCGATGCTTGGTTGGTTAGGTGCACCTGCACGGGGCGTCTCACGCTGATACGGCGATGGTTTACCTCTGTGTCTGAAACAAATTGAGGACATGCCATCTTGCTTAGAACCGTTCTGACCGCCTTTGCTGCCACCATGTTGATCACCGGCGCAGCCCTGGCCCAAACTGGCGCGACGCAAACGCCGCCATCCCCCAACGCTGGGCAAAGTGCGCCGGAACCGGCGAACAGCCTCCCGGCCGGCGCCGCAACGATGCCCCAGGGAGCTCCGATGACCGGGGTGGTCGGCGGTACCGGGAGCGCCTCGCCAAGCGGTGCTCCGCAGGGCCAGCCGGCCGCCCCAAGTGGATCCACGGGCGGGCAGCCCTCCGGCGCCTTCGAAAAGACTTTGCCGCAACCCGCAAAATAGCTCGGGCAAAGCCGCTCAAGCCCATCAGTTCAGGCCCGGGGAATTCGTGCGCGTCCCGGGCCGCATTGCGTCTCGATGAATGACGCCTCCGCCTGCTTTGGACCAAACCGCCGACCATCCCCGTACCTTGCGCGATCCGGCCGTCCGGCGACAGCGTCATGCCATGCTGGCACTGCCGCATGTCGCTCCCCTCGCCGCTTACGCCGCCAGCCTGCGGAGCCGTCCTGACATTGAAGTCCCAGATTTCGACCCCCTTGACGGCGGCATTGAAGCCCGCGTGCTGTTCCTGCTCGAGAAGCCCGGTCCGATGACCTCACCGTCCCGCCCGCGCCACGCAGGCTCTGGGTTCATCAGCCGGGATAATGATGGCGCGACCGCCGAGACGATGCGGCGCGTCCTACTGCAGGCCGGGCTGCCGCGCAGTGACACGGTGATCTGGAACGTCATCCCGTGGTGGAACGGAACGATCGCCGTCACCACGGCCGAACGGACCGCCGGGCTGCAAGAGCTGCGACACCTCCTTGCTTTGTTGCCCCGACTGCATACCGCCGTGCTGGTCGGCCGGACCGCCGCACAGGCGCGTCCCATACTGGAGGGGTTGCGCGTGCTGGAAAGCGCCCACCCAAGTCCCCAGGTGCGCGCGGGCAATCGCCGCATGTGGGACGCCATCCCCGGAATTTGGCGGCAGGCGGCGGAAACGGCGCCATGAGCCTCGCGCTGCCGGGCGTTCACGGTCGGCGCGGCACTTGGGCCAGCAGCGCCGGCATGAACAGCATCGTCGTCAGCAGCGTGCAGCCCAGGCTCAGCAGCAGGAGCGCGCCCATGCTGGCGGTACCGGGATGGCGCGACAGGGCGAGCGAGCCGAACGCCGTGGCGGTCGTCAGCGCCGAGAACAGCACGGCACGCGCCGTGGCGGAGCCCAGCGGATAGCTGCGTCCGGCGCGCCAGTTCATGACGAAATAGATGTTGAACGACACGCCGACCCCCAGCAGCAGCGGCAAGGCGATGATGTTGGCGAAATTGAGCGGCAGCGGAAGAAGCACCGCAAACAGCACCGTCAGCATCGAGGACAGCAGCAGCGGCGCCAGCACCAACGCCACGTCCACCGCCCGCCGCAGCGCCACGATCAGGATCACCGCGATCGCCAGCAGCGCCCAGATTGCCGCCGCGCGGAAGCTCGCCACGATGGTGTCGGCGCTGGCGGTGATCGCGACCGCCGCCCCAGCCGCGTCCGGCGCGACCTCGTGCACCTGCGCCACGAAGCGGTGCAGGCCGTCGCTGCCCATGGTCCCGCGTTTCGGCACGATCTGCAGCCGGGCCCGGCCGTCCGGCAGCACCCAGTCGCGGGCGATGTCGGGTGGGACCTCGGCTTCCGTGGTCGCTTTGGCGTTCAGCGCCCGCCGCAGGCGTTCGAGCTGCGGTGGAAGGAACCGGGTCAAAGCGGTGTTGGCGGCCATCAGAGTGCGGTCAGATGCCTTGGCCAGTCGCGTAAGATCGGCGGTGATCTCGCCTAGGGTGCTGCCCGCCGGCAGCTTGTCCTGCACGCTGCCCAGCGCCGCCGCCGCGGATTGCGTTGCCGCCCGCAGCGCCGCAGCGTCCGGACGCTGGCCGTCCGGATCCACGTCCAAAGTCGGGGCCAGCAGCGTGGCCGCGTCGGCGATCAGCGGCAGCTTCTCCGCTTGGTCCTCCGGCACAAAGCTGCTCAGCGTCAGCACGTCGGCCACCAGCGGCAGGGTGCTCAGCCGTGCAGCGAGGCTTGCGGCCTCCTCCACTGAACCCACGAGTGCCTCCATCGTGTAGGGATTGGCGATGGGATCCTCCATCAGCGAATGCAGCGTGCGCACCGCCTCGGTCGTGGGGTCCTTGGTATTCAGCGGGTCTCCGTCAAACACGAGTCGCGGCAGCGCCGCGGCGCCGGCGATCGCCAGCATCGCGCAGGTCAGCAGGATCGGCTTGCGGAACCGCGCAAGGGGATGGTCGAGCGGACGCAGCCATTTGAGGCCAACCTCCTCGACGCCGGCCCGCGGCTCGAACAGCACCAGCAGCGCGGGCAGCACGGTCACGGTGCAGACGAACGCGATCAGCATGCCGACGCCGGCGATCAGGCCGAGCTGGGCAACGCCCACGAAGGCTGTTGGGGTGAAGGCCAGGAATCCAGCGGCGCTGGCGCAGGCCGCGACCATGACCTGCAGGCCGGCGCGGCGCGCGGTGCGGTCGAGCGCCGCGGGCAGCGTCGGGCTAAGGAGGCGCTCCTCGCGGAACCGCGCGGTGATCTGAATGCCGAAATCGACCGCGATGCCGACAAACAGCACGGCAAAGGCAACCGAAACCAGGTTCAGCGTGCCGACCGCCAGCGTCGCGAACCCAGTGGTCAGCAGCAGGCCCAAAATAAGACTGAGCAGCACCGGGACGATCAGCCGCCAGCTCCGCAGCGCCAGGAACAGCAACACCGCGACTAGGACAGTGCTGCCGGCTAGCCCGGCGATGGCGCCCTGCGCAACGGTGGCGAACTCCTCATCCTCCAGCGCCACGGACCCGGTCAGGCGCACATGGGCGCGGCCGCGCTGCACGAACTCGAGCCCGGTTACGACGCGGCGGATCGCCTGGGTGGCTGCGGCGCCGGGCTCCAGCGCACCGAAGTCGAGCCGCGGCTGGGTCAATACGAAGTGGTATTGCCCGCCGAGATCGGCGAGCGGTCCGGCCAGCAGCCGCTCCCATGACAGCGGCTCCGGCGCGTCCGCCGCCGCCTGCGCCAGCGCCGTATGGAAGCCCTTGAGCGCGGGCTCGAACGGCGTGAGGTTCGCCTGGCCCACCCGCACGCCCTCGGCAATCAGCGACAATGCGCCCAGCAGGCCGCGCATGCTGGGGTCGGCGGCGAGCTGACCCAGGAACGGCTGCGAGTCGATCGTCGTGTCCAGCAGCGCCGAGAGCTGCGCGCGGTCGAGGAACAAAAAGGCGTTGCGCTCCAGATAGGGGGAGGAGTCGGGCTGGCGGACCTCCTTGAAATGCACCGTGTCGGCAGCGAGGGCGATGGCGAGCGAGTTGGCGGTCGCCTCCGCCTCCTCCGGCGTCGCGCCGTCCACCACGGCGACCAGCAGGTCCTCGTTCTGCGGAAACGCCCGCTGCAGCTCCATCCCGCGCTGCCGCCACGGCAGGCTCTCGGAGAACAGTCGCGAGGTGTCGGTTGTGACCGCCAGCTTGGCCTCCGCCAGCCAGATGCAGCCGCCCGCCAGCAGCAGCGCGATCAGCAGCACCAGCCAGGCATGGTGCACGCACTCGCCAATCCAGCGCGCCAGCAGCTTCGACACGCGCTAGGGCCGCATCGCAGGCGGATGGACCGAACTGGCGTCTCTCATGCGTGTTCCTCCAAGCTTTGGCCGGGCAAGCTTTGGCCGGGCATGCCTGGGCTTGGCAAACTTCGGACTGGGCGGCGTTCCAGCCAATGCCATGCAACCAAGGCCGGAACTCCCAACACGACCTCGCGCAGACGCTTCATCAGGCTAAGGGCGATCGCGAGTTCCGGCGCCAGGCCAAACAGGTGACACACGATGACGTAGCCGCCCTCCGCCACGCCGATCGCGCCGGGCACGGCGAAACCGGCCGCCTTCAGCGCCTGTCCAAGGGTTTCAATGACCATCGCCTCCGCGAACCCCACGCCATGCCCCAGCAGGCGCAGCGCGAGCCAGACCTCAACTCCACCTAGAAGCCACGATATGCTGTTGTAGAAACACGCGCGCACCAGCGGACCCGGAGCGCGGTATAGGGCGCGCATGCTGGCGTCCAGCCCGGCGATCTCCCCAGGCGACATCCAGCCGAAGCGCCGGCAGAGCCACATGATCCAGCGCTCCAGCCGGCTGCCGAAGCCGAACCGCTGCGCTGCCACGACGCCGGCCAGCGCCAGCAGCGCGCCGCCGGCGCCGGATAGCACGTAGCCGGCCACCCCGCTCTCTCCGACCAACAGTACCAGCAGGCCCACGCCGATCAGCGTGAACAGGATCTGCGTCAGCACCTCCATCGCCGAGTCGCCGACCGATCCAGCGACCGCGGCCGCCAGCCGGAAGCCGCGCCGGCGCAGCAGCCGGGCGGCTACGACCCCGCCGCCGATCTGCGCCACCGGCAACAGGTTGTTCACGCCCTCTTTAATCCAGCGCAGCAGCAAGAACTCACCGAGCGAAGGCCGCGGTCGGGACGGCCAGGCTATGGCGCGCCAGGCGAGTGCGGAGAACAGGATTTGCAAACCATGGAACAGGATAACGACAACGAGGCCCCAACCGGCCTGGACGAGCAGGTTTATGACCTCCTGCAAGCCGTAGCTCGCCAGCAACCAGCCGGCCAATGCGATGCCAGCCAGGGTGCCGAGGGCTGCGCCCCATCTCATATGCTGCTCGTTGGCACGGCGATGCTGCCCTCGTCTGCGGTCATGGATTGGGCCTATAGCATGTGCACCCGAGCCTGCATCCGCCGGATGCGAGACTATTGCGATCAATACCGATCTTAGAAACGAGCTTGAACGCCGCCGCGCTTTTGCCGTGAACATTGAGCCGGCCGGCCGCCCATCCTATACCCAGTCAACGTAGTCACAGCGGAACAGGGCAGCGTGAAGGAAAGCACGGACGTCACCGACCGGCTCGAAGCCGCCGCCGCCGCGTGCCAGCGGAACGGCGTACGCTTTACCGACCTGCGCCGGCATGTGCTGGGGCTGGTGCTGGCGGCCGAGGGTCCCGTCACGGCATACTGCCTGCTCGACCAGTTGCGGGATACCCGCCGGAGCGCCGCGCCGCCCACGGTGTATCGCGCGCTCGATTTCCTCATGCAGCAGGGGCTGATCCACCGCGTCGAGCGGCTCAATGCGTTCATTGGCTGCGATGAGGGCGCGTCGCACACCCACGCAGCGCAGTTCCTGATCTGCAACACCTGCGGCGGAGTGGACGAGGTCGATAACCCCGCGGTGGCGAGCGCCGTCGGCCTGGCCGCCGCCGCGAAGGGCTTCACGCCAGCGCATGCGACCATCGAGATCGAGGGCACCTGCGCCGCTTGCGCCGGGTCAGTCGCGCACTGACAGGCAGGCCAGCAGGTATGCCGTCCCGCCCAGCGCCGTGATCCAAACGCTGACCGGCCAGTCGGTAGCGTAGGCCAGCGCCAGCCCGGCCCAGGTCTGCGTCACCGCGAGGCCAGCCGACAGCGCCACGCCGCGCCCCAGCCCGGACGCGAGGCGATGCGCCGCCGCCGCCGGGGCGACCAGCAGGGTGAACACCAGCAGCACGCCCACGACCTGCACGCATAAAGCCGTCGCCAGCGCCGTCACCGCCAGGAACAGCACCGACATTAGCCGCAGGTTCACGCCGCGTGCCTCGGCCAGCTCGGGCTGCAGGCTGGCGAACAACAGCGGGCGGGCGATCACCAGGAGCGCCAGCAAGCTCGCGATGCCGAGGCCCAGCAGGGTCCAGATCGTCCCGGCATCGACGCCTAGCACGCTGCCAAACAGCAGCGCCGTCGCCTGCGAGGCGTAGGCGGTGAAGAAATGCAGGAACAGCAGCCCCAAGCCGAGCGACAGCGACAGTACCATGCCGATCGCCACGTCCCGCCCCTCCGCGCGCTCGCCCAGCAGGCCCATGCCGACGCCGCCTAGCACGGTCACGCCCACCATGCCCCAGAGCGGCGACAGCCCAAGCAGCAGGGCGCCGGTCGCTCCGGTGAAGCCCACATGCGACAAGGCGTGTCCGGCGAAGGTCTGGCCGCGCAGCACCAGCAAATAGCCGACGACCCCCGCGACCACGGCCACGATGGTCCCGGCCAGGGCCGCGTTGACCATGAAGTCGGTACTCAAACATACCCGGCCTTACCTACGGCCCGGCTTCTGCGAAGGCGTGGTCCGAGCAGGCGTGCGCGCGCTCGGCCTCCTGTCCGCCGGACATCACGAAGATGCGCCCATTCGCCCGGACGACCTCGATATCTGCGCCGTAAAGCCGGGAGAGCACGGGGCCGGTGATCACCTCGTCCACCGTGCCGATCGCGGCCTGGCCGCCGCCGAGATACAGCACCCGGTCGATGGCGCCCAGCAGCGGGTTCAGCTCATGCGCGCTGAACAGCACGGTGACGCCCAGCTCCCGCGCCAGCCGCCGAACCAGCGCCACGATGCCGTGCTGGTGCCGCGGATCGAGGTTCAGCAGCGGCTCATCCAGCAGCAGGAGGCGCGGCTGCCCGAGCAGCGCCTGCGCCAGCAGCAGCAGCTGCCGCTCCCCGCCCGACAGCGCGCGCAGCGGCCGCCGGGCCAGGGCGCCGGCGCCTACCAAATCCAGCACGCGGCTTATGTCCGTCCGCCCAGCCGCGTCCAGTAGCGGCAAGCCCCATCGGTCACCGTGCCATGCGCCAGCCAGGAACGCGGCTCCGCTCAGCCGCATGACGCCCGGCGCACCGCGGCTCTGCGGCATGTAACCGATCCCGGCGCTGCCGCGCGCCGCTGGGCGCCCGAGTACCAGCAGGCTGCCGGCGCTGGGCGTCAACAGGCCCAGCATGGCGCGGAACAGCGTCGTCTTGCCGGCGCCGTTCGGTCCCAGGACGCCGACGAACTCTCCCGGCGGGATCGCGAGGCTCACGTCACGCAGGATGGTCCGCGTGCCGATCGCGAGTGTGCAATGGTTGAGAACTACGGCGCTCACGGGGCGGCCAGCGCACGGTCCAGCGCATTGAGCTGGGCCAGCATCCATGTTTGATAGGTGAATTCGACCGGTTTGGTCTCGGCCACGCCGACCACGGCGATCTTGTTCGCCTGTGCCAGCGCCACCATCCGCCGTGCCGCCGTGCCGCTCGCCTGGCTGTTGTAGAACAGCGCGCGGACGCGGCGCTGGCGCAGGTCGGCCTCAAACGCCGCGACGTCGGACGGCCGCGGTTCAGTGTCGTTCATCACCGCAAGCTGAAACCGCTCATTCCGCATCACCAGGCCCAGCGCCGCAGCCATCAGTCCGAATACCGGCTCCGTCGCCGTCACCGGCACGCCTGCGTAGCGGGACCGCAGCTCGGCCACCCGGGCGTCGATGGGCGCGAGAGATGCCATGAACGTCTGCAGCCGCATTTCATACTCCGGCGCATTGGCCGCGTCGGCGTGCGTCAGGGATGCCGTCACGGCGCGGGCTACCACGGGCATAATCACTGGATCGAACCACAGATGCGGGTTCGATCCCGGCTGACGCCCGGCCAGCGCGCCCGCATCCACTACCTGCCGTGCCGACGCCCGCCCGGCGCCCGCCAGCAAGCGCCGCATCCACGGGTCGTAATCCGCGCCGTTCAGCACCACGATCGCCGCATCGGCAATCTGCCGTGCGACCGAGGGGCTGGCCTCAAACAGATGCGGGTCCTGCGCCGGGTCACTCAGAATGCTGGTTACCGACGCGTGCGGTCCGGCGAGCTGTCCGGCCACGTCGCCATAGACCGTCTCAGCCGCGACAATTCGGAGCGAAGCCTGCGCCCGGGCCGGAGCGCACAGCATCAAAAACAACAGGGCGACGACCAGGCGCATGGCCAAACGCTATAACATAACATCCGGACTGTAAACGCTTACCGGAAGGGTGCGTTGAGCCGTACGATCGCGAGGTTGAGCCAGGACGCGAAGCTGACCCAAAGCAGATAGGGCACGATCAGCAGGCTTGCCGTGGTGGAAAACCGCGCCAGTCCGATGATCAGCGCGAGGCACGACAGCCACAGGAAAACGACCTCGAACAGCGCCCAATCCGGACGCTTCAAGCGGAAGAACAACGGGCTCCAAAGGAAATGGAACAATCCATTGGCAGCGAATAATACGACGACCTCGAACCGTGCGGCGGCGTCGGGCGCCGCCTCCCAGGCGAGCGCGCCGGACCAGGCGGCCATGCCGAGGATCAGCGTCCAGGCCGGGCCGAACGCCCAGTCCGGCGGCTGCCACGTCGGCTTGCGGAGCGCGCGGTACCAAGGTCCAATTTCGGTTGCGAGCCCGCCGGCCCCGGCCAGCACTAGGGCGGACAGGGCGGCAACGGCGATCGTCCAGGTCATGACTCCCCCCGCCCCGAGGTCGAATGCCAGATCAGGTGTTCCAAAACTCGCCGCGTGCGGGTGACCGATGCACGCACGCTTTCAAGCATTTCCGGCATCCGCGCCGTCTCCCCACCATCGGTGATCTCCAGTGCAGCGAGCTGCGCGTTCTCGACCACATGAGAAAGCAGAGTCTGAAACAACAGGTCGCCCTTGGCGTCAAGCCGCGTGGACATCGGGCGGCCCCGCTCGAAAATGCGCTCCTGGAAACGCTGGCGCGCGGCTTCGGCGGCTCGCTGCTCGGTCAGGTCGGTGAACAGCAGCACGAACCCCGTGACCCGGCCCGGCGCGGAGAACACCGGGTCGGCGCGCACCTGGACGGGACGGGCCTGGATCGGATGAGCGCCGGCCAGTGTCGCATGGCCGCGCCACGCCGTCTGGCGGTCCATCAGCTCATGCAGCTTGCGCTCAATTGCCGGCGGGTCGGCGAACAGCGTCGGCAGGTCCGCCAGCGTCTGAGGCGGCGCGGCCGGGATAATGAGCAATTGCCGGAACGCGTCGTTGACCAGAAGCACCCGGCCGGTCGCATCCGCCACCATCACCGGCGCCTCCGCCGCCTGCACCTGGCGCTGCACGCGGTTGAGCTGGTCCTGCGCGATCAGCAGCCCGACCGAGCGGAACTGCAGGATCACGTCCTTCACCGTGTCGCCAATCAGCCGCGCCGCCGCCAGGTCGGCCTCGGTCCAGGGCTCTGAGGTCTGCTCCACAACCTGATGCCACTGCGCAAACGAGCGGCGGGGCGATAGGTCGAACGGGGTTCCGCCGGTCACGAACGGCTTGGTCGGATCGCCGCCCCAAGTCACGGTCCGCACCCGCTCAGGCCGGAACCACACCAGATACTCGCCGTGCGCTGCCGAGAGCGGGGCCGCGACGATGCCGCTCGCCACGGGGCTGAGTGCCGCAAACCCAGGTTCGTCAAGGCCCAGCGACATGGTGGCCATCACCGGGGCGCTGGCCGCGCTTGCACCGGCCTTGACGTCGAGCCAGTCGCCGATCCGTCGCAGCTCAAGCGTGCCGGGCACCTCGCCAGCCGTCTGAACCTGGCCCTCGAACAACAGCGCCACGCCGCTCGCGCCCAGAGGCTGCAGCAGCGACTGCGGATGGCCGAACAGCGCATTGCGCCAGTCGCCTTCCCGCGGGATCGCCTCGATCAGCCGCTGTTCCAGCCTGCGGACCGCAATGTCGGCCTGACCGCGCGCAAAGCTCTCCAGTGCGGCAATCCGTGTGCCCACCGCCTCGGCCAGCAGTTCGCATACCGTCCGCGTCTCGAACGGCACGACGTGGGGCACGTAGTGGTGACAGGAAATCAGGCCCCAGAGCTTGCCGCCAACCATCAACGACACGACCAGGGTGGCGCCGACGCCCATGTTCTTCAGGTATTGCACGTGGATCGGCGAGACGCTGCGGAGCGAGCACAAAGACATGTCGAGCGGCTGTCCGGTGTCCGGCAGCACGTCCGGCGTCAACGGCACCGGCGTGTAGCCGATATCCACTAGCACCCGGACCCGGTTCCGCTCATACAGCCGCCGCGCGATCTGCGGGATGTCGGTCGCGGGATAGCGGTTGCCCAGGTATGGCTCCAAAGACTGGACACGCTCCTCCGAGAGCACCTCGCCATGGCCGGCGTCGTCGAACCGATAGACCATCACGCGGTCATAGCCCGTCAGCTCGCGAAAGATGCGCGCCGTCTCGTCGCCTAGCGCCCGTAACGACGATGCCAGCAAGATCCGGCGCAGCGCGTCCTCAACCTGGACGGACCGGTCCACTACCGGGCCGGCGCGCTCCAGTTCCACGACCAGGCCGCCATGCGGCGGACGGTGGAGCACGACGTCGAATGCGGTCCGCGCCGGGCCGACATGACAGCGCACCGCGAGCGGCAGGGTGCTCAGCAGCGGCACGTCCAAATGCGGGCTGATGCAGTGGGCGAGGTCGCCCTCGATCCTGTCGATCGAACGGCCGATCAGGTCATACGCCAAACCAAGGAACGCGGCGGCGTTGACACTTGCCTGAACGATGACATGGCCGGGCTCACGCAATACCAGCAGGGCGCCATGCGGCTGGATCGACCCGGCGAGGTGGATTTGCTCCCGCTCGCAGTTCGAGAGGTCCGCCTCACCAAAGGCGGGCGGCGCTGCACGCTTGGAAGGCAAAAAACGGCTCCTCTATCTCAGCCAGGCAGGTCGGCGTCCCCGTCCAAACCAGCGACCGTGGCATAACGGTTGAGCTTGGTATGCAGGCTCTGCCGGCTGAGGCCCAGGATCTCGGCGGCGGCGGTGCGATTGCCATCGACCCGCTGCAGCGCTGCCTTGATATAGTGCCGCTCGACCGCGTCGGAAGTCTCCCGCACGACCTGCAGCAGCGGCGTGCGGCCGATCTGCTCGGTAACGGCGCCCAGCACGGCCGCCAGGTGGTTGTCCGACGGGTAGGCCACCCGGCGGCTCACATCGCGCAGCATCACGCCAAAATAGGCCGGGTTGGTGTCCGAATTGCCGGCGGCCGAGACCTCGACCTGCGTCTCCGTCCCCAGGTCGCCGGTGAGCGTCATCGGCAGCAGGCGGACCGACCGGTTGCGCTGTAGTGTGCTGAGCAGCGCAGCGCCGTCGCAGTTCGGCTCCACCAGCCAGCGGCCCAGGCTCTCGCCCAGGGCAGCGCCCTCGGCTGCGACCTGGATCAGGTCGAGGAAGGCGCGATTGGTGCGCAGCACGACGCCCCGGTCGTTGATCGCGACGAAGGCGTCCGGCAGGCGATCGATCAGCGTGTCGATCGATAAAACGGGCTTCGGCGCAACAGCCACAGCGCCGGCGGGAACGCCGGCCGGAGCGACATGCAGCAGGTAACGAAGGCCGGGTTCGGCCGCCATCAAGGTAGCGCGGACGGTCCAGGCTTCCCGCTGCGGCCCCATGCGCATCAGGATGCCCGGCGCGCGGCCATGCTCCCGGACCTGCTGCAGCATGGCCAAAAACACGTCGCGCTCCGATGCGGCCAGACCCTCGCGGAAGTCCCAGCCAGGCGCCAAATGCAGCGACCGCACCGCCGCTGGATTGGCCTCGACGACGCGGAAATCCTCGGCGCTGATCATCAGCACGGCCTCGGTCGAGGCATCGAACAGCAGCCGGTAGCGTGTCTCGACATCGCGCAGCTTCCAATATTCCTGCTCGGTCGCCTGCTGCGCCGCGACCAGCCGGGACTGCAGTTCGGCCACGACGTTCAGGCTCTTGCCCATGGCGAGCAGGCCGCCAGCCGTGCCGCCCGCCGATCCATCGACCCGGATGGTCGTGTATTCCATCGGCAGCTCAAGCCCGCTCGGGAAACGCTGCAAAACATGGCGGAACGCCGACACACCCGTTGAGCGGGCGTCCGCCACGATCTGCTGTACCTCGTCGGTGCCGAGCTGACTGACCGTCTCGATCCATGGGCGGCCCAGCCAAGCGCCGACGCCTTCCTCCGATACGGAGTTTGACAAGGTGGCCTTGCGGATGACGCCTGCGTCGTCCAGGACCAACGTGACATCTGGCTGGGCAAAATTCATGCCTGACATGGCTGCTACAATCCCATTTCCATCACGATACAGATGGCAGTTTCCACGCCGCCTGTAAGGTCTCGTTGTCGATATTCAGACAAACCATGTCTCGAAACACCGAAAGGTTTCGACCGCACCGGCCACCATCTCGGCCCGGGACGCCGTGTCCGTGCCACAGGCATCGATCGCCGCGCAAAAGTCGCGCCATCGCACGTGCCCCATCCCCGTGCCGGCCAGCAGGAAAGACCGCCCAAACTCGCTGTCCTGTGGCGCCAAGTGGTCGAGCTGCCGGGCCAACACACGGCCGCCCAGCGTCGAGCCCTCGATCACATACAGGACGCCCATGGCCCATGCCGGGGTCCATTGGCTGCTTACGACCGGATAACGCGGCAGACGCTGGATTGTCGCTTCGGATTGACCAAGCGCCGCCATGTCGGACCGCAGCAGATGCGCCCGGCGCCACTCTGCGGGCGGCAGGCCCGAAGGCCCGGCCCGATCGACCGCCGCCTCGAACGGATCGTGAAAACCATAGAGGCGGCCGAGCAGGTCAACATATGCCGCACGGTCGAGCCGCCCCTCCGCCAGGGCCGCAAAGACCGGAACGTGGTGCAGACGCTCATGCACCGCCGCCGTCGCATGACGCAGTTCAATCCGCGCCGGCAAGGGGCTGGAGGCAGGCATAGGGCGTATTGATACACTTGGAGCCGCTTTTGCTCCAAGTGCTCATTCCCGTATCAGGCGAACACGTCGCGCGGACAGTCGGCGCGCAGGCTATCGCCGAGTTCGAGCGCCGCCCGGCCCACATCGGACCGCAGGCACTCCAGGCTGCGCTTCAGCAAGAAACTGCCATCGGTGCGCGCGACCAGGCCTGTGAGGTTCACCCGCCCGCCGGGCAGCAGCCGCGCATAGCCGCCGATCGGCGTGCGGCACGACCCGTCAAGCGAGCCCAGCAGCGCCCGCTCCCCGGTCGCCATGCAGCGCGCGTCCACGTCCTCGATCGCGCCCAGCAGGTCCTGCAGGTCGGTGTCGCCGGCGCGCACCGTGATGCCGACGATGCCCTGGCACGCCGAGGGCACCATCACCTCGGGATCGATCACCACCGACGCCTCGTCTTCCAGCCCCAGCCGCCGCATGCCGGCCAGCGCCAGCAGCGACGCCGTGTAGTCGCCGCGCTTCACCTTATCGAGCCGTCCGTGCACGTTGCCGCGGATATTCTGGATGTCGAGGTCGGGCCTGGCGTGCAGCAGTTGCGCCGCACGGCGCACGCTGCTCGACCCGATGATGGCGCCGTGCGGCAGGGCAGCGTAAGGGTCGTCGCCCTCGGGTATCTCGCAATCCGGACCCAGGATCAGCGCGTCGCGCGGGTCCTCGCGCTTCAGCACGCAGGCCAGGACGATACCCGGCGGCAGCTCGGTCTCGAGGTCCTTCAGGCTGTGCACCGCGAAGTCGATGCGACGGTCCAGCAGCGCCTCGTGGATCTCCTTGCTGAACAGGCCCTTGCCGCCGATGTCGGCCAAGCGCTCGCCGGTTTTCTGCGTTGCGTCGCCCGTGGTGCGGATCGCGTGCTCCTGGAACACGTCCATGCCGCGCAGCACCGGGCAAAACTGGCTGAGCAGGGTCAGGAACGCCCGGGTCTGCACGAGCGCCAGCGGCGAGGCACGGGTGCCGACGCGCAGCGGCAGGCCGGGGTGATGCGGCTTGACCAGGGGGATGACCCGGGCGCGCCGCGCGGTTGCCTGTGATGCCGCCGCCTGGGCGCGCAGGCAGGCCTCGGGCGGCTCGGCCAGCGAGGTGGTGTGTCCGACGTCGAGTTGGTCCGTCAAAAAGTCCATCCTCACTCCCCTACGCACGCGGCGCTGTTGTCTTGGGCGCATCCGCGCCGGTTGCAGTCAGGAAAACGGCGCATTAAGGCGCACCACGGCAAGGTTCAGCACGCCAGCGAAGGTCACCCAAGCCAGATATGGGGCCAAAAGCCAGCCTGCCACGGGCGTCGCGGAGGCCGCTGTGACAATGAGCACAACGATCGACAGCCAGAACGCCACGACCTCATACAGCGCCCAGTCCGGACGGTGGAAGTTGAAGAACAGCTCGCTCCACGCGACGTTCAGCAGCGCGTTCAGCGCGAACACGCCGACGATGTTCAGCCCGTGCCGGCGCTTCCAGGCCGCGTTCCAGGCCTTGACGCCCGCGATCGCGATCAGGCCGTAGATCAGGGTCCACACCGGGCCGAACAGCCAGTCCGGCGGCTGCCATGACGGCTTATTCAGCGCTTGATACCACGGCCCGATGTCGGTCGCCGACGCGCCCAGCCCCGCTACCGCGACAGCCGCCAGCGCCGCGACGGCGACCGGCCGCCATGTCCGGCCGCCTAGGGTCCCCGCCGTCATGCCCGCGCGATCCCCAGGAGTTGCGCCGTGTCCTTCAGGAAAATCCGCACATGCGCCATCGGGTCGCGCCGCACGAGCTTCTTGTTCATGTAGGATTCCCAAGTGAGCCGCTGCACGTCCGGGTCCCGGCACATCTTGACGAACTTCTCGCGCCGGCTGTCACTCGAGTACCAGAACCACTGCATCATCCCGAGGATCCAGAACACCCGGCCATGCGCCGCCATGAACCGCTTGCGCGCCAGCCGCAGCGACCGCACGTCGCCGGTCGCGCACAGCGCCTCGACCGCCTGCGCCGCCAGCCTGCCGCCGAGCATCGCGTAATAGATGCCCTCGCCCGACGCCGGGGCGACCACGCCGGCCGCGTCGCCTGCCAGCACGACGTCGCGGCCGTTGTCCCAGCGCTTCATCGGCCGCAGCGGGATGGGCGCGCCCTCCCGCCGGATGGTCTCCAACGCATCGAGCCCACTCGCCTTGCGCAGCGCGCCGATCGCCGGGCGCAGGCCGAACCCCTTGCGGGCCGACCCGGTGCCGACGCTCATCGTGTCGCCGTGCGGGAAGATCCACGCATAGAAATCAGGCGACAGCGCACCCTGGTAAAAAACGTCGCAGCGCGAGCGGTCGAACGCAGCCGGCTCGGGCGCACGGATGATCTCGTGATAGGCGAAGACGTATTTGACGTGCTCCCAGCCCTTCACGCACTGCTTGGCGACGTTCGACCGTGCGCCGTCGGCGCCGATCACCGTGCGGGTGCGGATTTCGCCCGCGCCGTCGGCGCTTGTGTAGTGCACGACCGTGGTGCCGTCGGCGTCGTGACTGATGCGGTCGAACGCGCCGGTGCGGCGGACGGCGCCCGTCGCGACCGCGCGCTCCCGCAGCCATTCGTCGAAGGTCTCGCGGTCCACCATGCCGACATAGCCGTCGCCGTCGATCGGCATGTCGGCCTCCTTCGCCGAAGGTGCCACGATGCGGGCGCCGGTCGCGCGCGCGACGATCAGGCTGTCCGGAATGCCGAACTCGCGCACGCAGATCGGCGGGATGGCGCCGCCGCAGGGCTTGATGCGCCCTGCGCGATCCAGCAGCAGCACCGAGCGTCCGCCGCGGGCGAGATCCGCCGCCGCCGTGGCGCCCGCTGGGCCGCCGCCGACCACGACCGCGTCGAATTTTTCTGCCTGGGTCATTGTTGCCTCCTAGCCTGCCTGCACGGCGTTGTTGGCGACGGCCGGGCGATGGGCCGTCTTGTTGTCACCGGTTTGGAACACGCCCATGGCCAGCGCCGCCGCGGCCAGGAACAGCACGGCCTCCATGCCGAACACCGCCGCATAAGCGGTGGCGGGGGAGCCGAACACGTGGCGCGCGAGGTCGCTCGCCGCGGTGCCAGCGAGGTCGCCGGCGCCGAAGGCCAACGCCTGGGCGGCACCCCACAGCCCCATCCGCGTGCCCTCACGCGATGCGCGGCCATTGCTCGCGAGGCCCATCATGGAGCCGATCGCCGATACCGCGAACGCGCCGTTGGCGGCGCCGAGCAGCAGCACGCCCTCGCGCAGCGGCCAGGCCAGCCCGAGCGGACCGGACGCCGCCAGCAGCAGGATCGCCACCGCCGAGCCGACGCAGCCGCCGACGGTGGAAATCCGCATCGCCCGGACGCGGAACCCGCCGGCGAACACGCTGCACACCGCGACCAGGGCCATGCCGCCGAGCACACCGGCGTGGTGCAGGCCGGTCAGGCCGGTCGATTGACCCGGGGTCAGCGCGAACACCGCGCCGGCGAACGGCTCGAGGATGAGTTCCTGGGCGCTGTAGGCCAGCATGCTGACGAAGACGAAGATGGCGAAGCGCCGTGCCTGCGGCTCCGCCCAGATTTCCGCGAGGGCGGCGAGGAACCCGCCGGAATGGCCAGCGGGTGCGGCGGCCGGCTGGGAGGCATCGCCTTCCATGCCCCAAACCGCGAGCACCGCCACGACGAAGGCAACCATCGCCGCGACCGAGGTCACGATCACCAGGCGCTCCGGCGAGAACGGGTCCAGCGCCTTGCCAGCGACGGTCGCGGTCACCGCGATGCCGGCGATCATCATCAGCCAGACGATGGTCGCCGCCGCGGCCCGGCGCGTGGGATCAACCCGCTTCGCCAACAGGGTCAGCAGCGCCGTCCCAGCGGAGCCGACACCCACCCCCACCAGCGCGAAGGCCAGCAGCGCGACGCCGATACCCGCGGCCAGATGCGTCGCCATCAGCGCCGTGCCGCCAGCCGCACCCATGCCGCCAAGCGCCAGCGCTGCCATGCCGCCGAGGATCCACGGCGTCCGCCGCCCGCCCAAATCCGACCCATAGCCCAGCCGCGGCCGCAGCACCTGCAGCACATAGTGGAAGGCGACCAGCGCCCCGGGGATCAGCGCCGGCAAGGCGAGCTCGACCACCATCACGCGGTTCAGCGTCGAGGTCGTCAGCACGACGATCGACCCCAGCCCGGCCTGCACCAAGCCGAGCCGCAGGATGCCGAGCCAGCCGATCGGCCGCGTCACGCCGCCCTGCCTCATGCCAGCACCATTGAACGCAAGGCAAAGGCCGTGACCAGCATGCCGATCACATAGAGCGTCGTTCCGGTGCCGTTATACCACGGCGCCCGCTTGCGCGGATCATACATGAACCGGTCCATCAGCCCGACCTGGATCAGCAGCAGCATCGCCACCGCCGCAGCGTGCCCGGGATGGTCCCAGCCCAGCAGCAGGCCCACCACGGCGACCTGCGGCAGCGCCATGACCAGGCAGGCGAACCCCGCCGCGCGCTCGACGCCGAGCAGCACCGGCAGCGAGTTCACGCCCATCTGCCGGTCGCCCTCGACCGACTTGAAATCGTTCAGCGTCATGATGCCGTGCGCGCCGACGCTGTAAGTCACGGCGACTGCGATGATGCGCCAGTTCGGCAAGCTGCCCGCCATGATGGCGGCGGCGGTGAACCACGGCAGGCCCTCGTAGCAAGCGGCGCATGCGAGGTTGCCCCACCAGCCGTTGCGCTTCAGCCGCACCGGCGGTGCGCTATAGGCCCAGGCCAGCACGATGCCGACCACCGCCGCGCCGAATGCCCAACGGCCCAGCGTGGCCGCGACCAGCAGCGACATTACAGTGCAAGCAATCGCGATCATCAGCCCGGTGCGACCCGGCAGCCGGCCGGACGGGATGGGCCGGTTCGGCTCGTTGATCGCGTCCACGTGGCGGTCGAACCAGTCATTCACCGCCTGGCTGGTGCCGCATACCAGTGGCCCCGACAGCGCCACCCCGGCCAGCACCAGCGCCCAGCGGCCGCCCATGGGCCGGCCCGACGACACGACCCCGCAGGCGAAGGCCCACATCGGCGCGAACCAGGTGATGGGCTTCAGCAGCTCCAGCACCGCGGCGGCACTCGGCCGGGTGGGCTGCGCCGTGAGGGAAAGGGTCGGCATCAGCTCGGCTCCACCGCAGCGAGGTCGCCGATGCCGTAGCGGCGCAGCTTCACATACAGGCTCTGCCGGCTTAAGCCCAGCATCTCGGCCGCCGAGGCCCGGTTGTCGTTGGTGAGCTCCAGCGCCGCTTCGATCGACAGCCGCTCGATCACCTCGGTCGCCTCGCGCACGAGATCCTTCAGCGACACGCGGCCGATCAGCTCGGTCAGTTGCTCGACGGAGCGCGGCAATTGCCGGGCCGCGCGCGTTTCGCCCTGCAGCCGCGGCCCGACGTTGCGGATCGCATAGCCGAACGACGGATGGCCGCCGTTGCGGATCGATACCGCCGAAATCTCGACCTGCGCCACCGACCCCGCCTCGCCGCGCATCGTCGTCGCGAAGAACTGCACGGAGCCGCGGCTGCGCAGGTTCGACGTCAGCACGTCGAGATCCACGCCGGTGGTGCCCACCCAGTTGTCGAGCGACCGGCCGCGCGCCTCGCTCTCGTCGCGCAGCTGCGCCATGTCGAGGAAGGCCGCGTTGGCGGTAATGATCGCGCCCTGATGGTCGGTCACGACGAAGCCGTCCGGCGCGCTCTCGACCGCGCGCAGCAGCTTGGTCTTCACGTCCGGCAGCACGGGCGCGATGGACGATACCGGGGAGATGCGCATCAGGAACAGCGTCGCGTTGTCCTGGCGGAACAGCGACACCTTGACCAGCACCGGCTGGTTGCCGCGCATGAGCTGCGCCGGCACGTCCTCCGGCCGGGCGCCGGCGCGGATCGCGGCGAGGTGGCCCTGCAGGAGCTGCAGGCTGTCGGCGTTGAAGATATCGGCGGTCGTATGGCCGACGACGTCATGGGCGGCGGCGCCGAACATGCTCTGGGCGGCCGAGTTCGCCTCCAGCACGCGCCCTTTATTGGGATCGAGGATCAGCACGGCCTCGGACGACAGCTGGAACAGCAGGCGGTAGCGCATCTCGACGTCGCGCAGCTTGGAGTAGTCGCGCTCCATCGACTGCTGTGCGTTCATCAGGCGCTGCTGTAGGGCGGACATGATGCGGAGGTCGCGGCCGAACATCACGATGCGGCCGTCCATGCCGATCTGCACGCCGCAATACAGCACCGGCACCGACCGGCCGTCCGCAGTGCTATGGTTGATGTGACGCCATTTCGGCTCTGCGGCCGTCGCGGCCTCGCGCAGCAGCGCCTCGACCTTTGGCCGGCTATCCTGCGCAACCGTCGCCGCCATGGCGCGGCCGACCCAATGGGCGCTGTCCTTCAGATCCTCCAGCAGCTCGGTGCTCTGGAACGCCGTGTCGCGTATCCGGCCGTCCGCATCGACGATCAACGTCACGTCGGACGAGGCCGCAATGAGCGACGCCGCCGAATGGGCGTCGAGGTCACCCAGCGACGTCTGTGGTGATACGAAAGTTTTCACGAGTGCCGAGATCCCCCAGTGCACGCCTCGTTTCCCCGCCCCAGCCCTAGTCTCGTTGCCGCATGCCGGTACGGGCATGCAGGTCGTATGTTGGTCGAGGCGGCAGATCCGTTACGCTAGGGGATCAGTCGTTATCGACGTTTGACGGCAGAATCAACCAGCGCCTGCGCCTGCAGGACCGCCTGACGGCCGTCGGTTGCCGTGCCGTCCGCGCCAACCTCGGCGGACAGCAGCGGGTTTGCGGTAAATCCAGGCCCGCCCACCAGGACGCCCAGGCCCGGGTTCATCGAGGCGCGCCGCACCGACCGGATTTCGGCCCGCACGACGTCGAGCTTCTCGTCGCAAGCGAGCGAGAAGCCGATGATCTCGACCCATTCGCGACGCACCAAGCCGCGCAGGTCGGCGCTGGAGGCGACCGGACCGCTCCAGGCGTTCCAGCCGGCCCGGCGGAAGAACTCATAGACCATCGAGAGGCCGAAGGTGTGCGACTCGCCGGGCAGCGGCACCAGGAGCACGCGCGGACCGCCGCTGCGAAGCTCTGTGGCACGCAGAAAGGATGGGCTCAGCTCGCGCATCGCGTTCTGTAGCCGCCACAGGCCGATGGTGACCTCTGTGAAGTCGCAGGTGTCGTCTTCCCACATCTCCCCAAGGCGCCGGGCGGCGGGGGCGAGCAGGTCCAGATACAGCGACTCGGCGGCGGCACCTTGGTCGTGCATGCCCTCGACGAAGGCCACCGCCTCCGGCTCGGCGCGCGACAGCACCAGGCCGACCAGGGCAGCGACATGCGCGGCGGTCACGATGAGAACGGGGGCGGCCGGCACGATCGGCTGAGGATCCGCGATCAGCAGCCTCGGATGCGCGCTCAGCAGCCGCGGTATGACGTCCAGCTCGACCGTCCGGGTCAGGATGTCCCGGCGCTGATGATCGTCCTGTCGAGCCGAGCGCGCACGCGCGGACTGCCTGCGAGCCGCGTCCATCGCGTCGGCCTCCGTCCAGTAGTCCTGTGTGGCGAGTGGCTGTCCCATCGGTCCCGTCATCTTGCGTCTCTCCCTAGTTGAAGCACCCTGACATCGAGTGTCAAGTTCGATTTACGTCACGCCCGCTTGACACACCGGCGGGCTCGGCTCTAGCGTTCGTCTCAGCGGAAAATCCCGGGCGTTACGGGATCGAGAAGTGAAAAAAGTCATGCTGTGGCTTGAGGCTGGGTGACTTCTGGCAGGCAGTTTTGCGATAGCGCCCAAGGGCGCGCTCACGGTGGCGACGGCGAGGCAGCGGCGGGAGGTCTCCACTCCAGCTACTCCGGACCACGGCACCTTCTAGGGAAGGCGTTGTCAAGCGATGTTTACTAATCTCTTGAGCACTGTTGTAAACTCGTTGGATTGCAGCCCATGGGGCGGCGCGACCGGGCGCGCCATCCGGCCGGCATTCCACCAGCCAATGCGCCGCTCGCTCTACACGCCGGACGAGCGGAGACGCCGCGACGCCTCGCCCTGGACCATCGTGCAGGGGGTACTCGCGCCGGCGCAATTCGTCGTGTTCCTCGTCAGCGTATGCCTGGTATCCCGCTATCTCAGCACCGGCATGGGCGAAGCGGCTGCCACCGCCTCCATCGTGACCAAGACGCTCTGCCTGTATGCCATCATGGTCACCGGCTGCATCTGGGAGCGCGAGGTATTTGGGCGCTTCCTGTTCGCCCCGGCGTTCTTCTGGGAAGACGTGTTCAGCATGCTGGTGCTGGCGCTGCACACCGCCTACCTCGCGGCCTTGCTGTCAGGCGCGCTTGACGCACACGCGCTGATGCTGCTGGCGCTCACCGCCTATGCGACCTACGTCATCAACGCTGGCCAGTTCATCCTGAAGCTGCGGGCTGCCCGCCGCCAGGATGACGGCTGGCACACCGCGGGCCTGGGCCTGACTTCGTGAGCTCTGCGACCACGTCGCGGCCAGCGACCACGTCGCTTACAGCGACCACAATCTCAGGCTGCGGCGATGCGCCGGTGCTGCGGGAGCGCGGTCAGCGCGAGGTGTTCTGCGGCCTCACCGGGATCATCTGGCTGCACCGCAAGATCCAGGACGCGTTCTTCCTGGTCGTCGGCTCCCGCACCTGTGCCCACCTGATCCAGTCCGCCGCCGGGGTCATGATCTTTGCCGAGCCGCGCTTCGCCACCGCCATCATCGACGAGCGCGACCTGGCCGGCATCGCAGACTGCAATGACGAGCTGGACCGCGTCGTGGACCAACTCCTGGCGCGGCGTCCGGAAATCCGCCTGCTTTTCCTGGTCGGCTCCTGCCCGTCCGAAGTCATCAAGCTCGATTTGTCACGCGCCGCCGAGCGGCTGTCCGCCACCCACATGCCGCAGGTCCGGGTGCTGAACTACAGCGGCAGCGGCATCGAGACGACGTTCACCCAGGGCGAGGACGCTTGCCTCGCGTCGCTGGTGCCGATCCTGCCGCGTGAGGTGCCGGACGCGAGCCCGAACCTGCTGGTCGTGGGCGCGCTCGCCGAGGTCGTCGAGGACCAGCTCCGCCGCCTGCTGGAGGGTCTCGGCATTGAGGGCGTGCAGTTCATGCCGCCGCGCAGCGCCCTCGCTTTACCGGCCGTGGGGCCGAACACCCGTTACCTCCTGGCCCAGCCCTTTCTCGCCGACACGGCCCGGGCGCTCGAGGCCCGCGGCGCCACCCGGCTGCCCGCGCCGTTCCCGCTCGGTGCCGAGGGCACGACCGCCTGGCTGCAGGCTGCCGCCAATGCCTGGGGCGTATCGTCCGAGCGTTTTGACGCCGTGACCCAGGCGCCGCTCGACCGCGCCCGCCGCGCCCTGGCCCGGCACCGCGAGGAACTCGCCGGCAAGAGCGTCTTCTTCTTCCCCGACAGCCAGCTCGAAATCCCGCTTGCCCGTTTCCTCGCGCGCGAGATGGACATGCGCCTCATTGAGGTCGGCACGCCCTACCTGCACCGCCAGCATCTGGCCGAGGAACTCGCCTTGCTCCCCGCCGGCACCGCGCTGAGCGAGGGCCAGGACGTGGATCGCCAGCTCGACCGCGCCCGCACGGCGCATCCGGACATCGTGGTTTGCGGCCTCGGCCTCGCCAACCCGCTGGAGGCCGAGGGCATCAGCACCAAGTGGTCGATCGAGCTGCTGTTCACCCCGATCCAGGGCTACGACCAGGCCGCCGACCTCGCCGAGCTGTTCGCCCGCCCGCTCAACCGCCGCCTGCGGCTGAAGGTCTGATCGATGCAGCTCACGCTTTGGACCTATGAGGGACCGCCGCACGTCGGCGCCATGCGCATCGCCACCGCGATGGAGGGCGTGCACTATGTGCTGCACGCGCCGCAGGGCGACACCTATGCCGACCTGCTGTTCACCATGATCGAGCGGCGGTCGAAGCGCCCGCCGGTGACCTACACGACGTTCCAGGCCCGCGACCTCGGCGGCGACACGGCGGAGCTGTTCAAGAACGCCGTGCGCGACGCCTATGCCCGGTTCCAGCCGCAGGCGCTGCTGGTCGGGGCGAGCTGCACCGCCGAGCTGATCCAGGACGACCCCGGCGGCCTCGCCCGCGCATTGAACCTGCCGGTCCCCGTCGTGGCGCTAGAGCTGCCATCCTACCAGAAAAAGGAGAACTGGGGCGCTGCCGAGACCTTTTACCAGGTCGTCCGCGCCTTTGCCGGCCCCAGTGCACTACCGCCAGGCAGGCCGCGCCCAGAGCGTGCGCCGGGCGCACGGCCCCGTTGCAACGTGCTCGGCCCGGCCGCTCTCGGCTTCCGTCATCGCGACGACGTGGTGGAAATCACCCGCCTGTTGGGCCAGCTCGGCATCGACGTGAATGTCGTGGCGCCGCTGGGCGCGACGCCCGCCGACATCGCGCGGCTGGGCGACGCCGAGTTCAACGTCGTGCTGTATCCGGAGATCGCCGGCCAGGCAGCCGCGTGGCTGGCCCGCAGCTTCGGCCAGAAGGCGACCAAGAGCGTGCCGATCGGCATCGGGGCCACCCGCGATTTCATCAACGAGGTCGCGGCATTGGCGGGCGTCGATGCCAGCGCCGTGCTGACGGGATCGCCGTCGCGCCTGCCCTGGTACTCGCGGTCCGTGGACAGCAACTATCTGACGGGCAAGCGGGTGTTCGTGTTCGGCGACGCGACCCACGCCGTGGCCGCCGCCCGGGTCGCGCGGGAGGAGATGGGCTTCACCGTCGTCGGCCTCGGCACCTATAGCCGCGAGTTCGCCCGCGAAGTCCGTGAGGCCGCCAAGCTGTATGACGTGGAGCCGCTGATCTCCGACGACTATCTGGAGATCGAGGCCCGCATCGCCGAGGCGCAGCCCGAACTGGTGCTGGGCACGCAGATGGAGCGGCACATCGCCAAGCGCCTGGGCGTCGCCTGCGCGGTGATCTCCGCCCCGGTGCATGTACAGGACTTCCCGGCGCGCTACTCGCCGGTGATGGGGTTCGAGGGCGCCAACGTGCTGTTCGACGCCTGGATCCACCCGCTGATGATGGGTCTCGAGGAGCATTTGATCGGGATGTTCCGCGGCGATTTCGAGTTCCACGATGACGCCGCGCCGTCGCATCTGGGCCACGCCGCCCAAACCCGTCCGGAGCCGCGTTCCGAGCCGGAGCCGGTTGCAGCGGCAGCGAGCCAGTCGCAGAGCGACCGTCCGGGTTCGCTGACCTGGGCGCCGGACGCCGATAAGGAACTCGGCAAAATCCCGTTCTTCGTTCGCGGCAAAGCCCGGCGCAACACCGAGAAGTTCGCCCTGGCGCAGGGCCTCGCGACCATCACGGTCGATACCCTCTATGACGCAAAGGCGCACTATGGCCGTTGAGTTGCTCGCCCCCGGCGTCATGCCCACCCGTGTCGTCATCGTCACGATGGACAGCCACCTGACCAGCGCGGCCTTCCGCGCCGAGGCCGAGCTGCAGCGCGACATCCCCGGCCTGCAGCTCAGCATCCACGCCGCCGACGAGTGGGGCAGCGACGCCGCCAAGCTCGCCGAGTGCCATGCCGCCATCGCCGAGGGCGATATCGTGATTGCCACGATGCTGTTCCTCGAAGACCACATCCGCGCCGTGCAGCCGGCCTTGGCGGCCCGGCGCGACCATTGCGACGCGATGATCTGCTGCATGTCGGCCGGCGAGATCACCAAGATGACGAAGCTCGGCCGCTTCGACATGTCGCAGGAAGCGTCGGGCGCGCTG
This sequence comes from uncultured Alphaproteobacteria bacterium, assembly GCA_963850595.1. Classification (GTDB taxonomy): domain Bacteria; phylum Pseudomonadota; class Alphaproteobacteria; order Acetobacterales; family Acetobacteraceae; genus CAHJXG01. The sequence goes on from CAWKLS010000002.1 coordinate 2,984,945, forward strand.
GCGATGCTGAAGCGCCTGCGCGGCAAGCCGAACGGCGACAACCGCAAGTCCGGCGCCGGCCAGATGAAGATGCTGCGCCGCCTGCCGAAGCTGATGAAGTTCATCCCGGGCACGGCGCAGGACGTCCGCACCTATTTCCTGGCGCTGCAATACTGGCTGGCCGGCTCCGAGCAGAACCTGGGCAGCCTGATCCGCATGCTGGTCAGCAAGTACTCCACCGGCGAGCGCCGCGCCCATCAAGGCAAGCTGACGGTCGCCGCCCCGGTCGCCTATCCCGAGCTCGGCCTGTATCACCCCCGCGTGCCCGGCCGCGTGTTCGAGCACGTCAACGAACTGCCGCAGACCGGTCTTGCCGGCACCGTCGGGCTGGTGCTGCTGCGCTCCTATCTCATCTCCGGCAACGCCGCGCACTACGACGGCGTGATCGACGCGCTGGAGGCGCGCGGCCTGCGCGTCATCCCGGCCTTCGCCAGTGGCCTCGATGCCCGTCCGGCGGTTGAGGCGTTCTTCATGAAGGACGGCGTGACGGTGGTGGACGCAGTGGTCTCGCTGACCGGGTTCTCCATGGTGGGCGGCCCCGCCTACAACGACAGCTCGGCCGCCGACGTCATGCTCACCAAGCTCGACGTGCCGTATATCACCGCGCACCCGGTCGAGTTCCAGACGCTGGAGCAGTGGCAGGCGGACCCGCGCGGCCTGCTGCCGGTCGAGGCGACGATGATGGTCGCGTTGCCGGAGCTGGACGGCGGCATGTCGCCGATGACGTTCGGCGGGCGCTGCGGTCGGGCCAACACGGCCAACCCCTGCCCCGGCTGCGTCAACAAGACGTGCTCCCGCGACATGGTCTCCCATGCCGAGCGGGCCGGGACCCTGGCGGCGCGGGTGGCAAAGCAGGTGGCGCTGCGGCGCACCGCAAGGGCTGCGCGCAAGATCGCGCTCGTGCTGTTCAACTTCCCGCCCAACGCCGGCGCGACCGGGACCGCTGCCTATTTAGCGGTGTTCCACTCGCTGCATAACATGATGCTCGCGATGCAGGCGGCCGGGTATGACGTCGAGGTGCCAGCCACCGTCGCCGAGCTGCAGGACAGCATCCAGAAAGGCAATGCCGACCGCTACGGCACCGACGCCAACGTGGCCGTGCGCATCCCGGTTGACGACCACGTACGGCGCGAGCCTTTCCTCCCCCAAATCGAGAAGACCTGGGGCCCAGCGCCCGGCAAGGTGCTGACCGACGGCAGCGCGCTGTTCGTCATGGGCAGGCGGTTCGGCAACATCTTCGTCGGCGTGCAACCAGGCTTCGGCTACGAGGGCGACCCGATGCGCCTGCTGTTCGAAACGGGCTTCGCCCCCACCCACGCGTTCAGCGCCTTCTACCGCTATCTGCAGCATGATTTCGGCGCCCACGCCGTTTTGCACTTCGGCACCCATGGTGCGCTGGAGTTCATGCCGGGCAAGCAGGCCGGGCTGTCGGCCGAATGCTGGCCGGACCGGCTGATCGGCCATTTGCCCAATTTCAACCTGTATGCGTCGAACAACCCGAGCGAGGGGATGCTCGCCAAGCGCCGGGCCAATGCGGTGCTGATCAGCTACCTGACGCCGCCGGTGGCCCATGCCGGGCTGTATCGCGGCCTGCTGGACCTCAAGGCGTCGCTCGACCGCTGGCGCGCCATGGATCCGGAGACGGAGGCCGAGCAGCGGTCGCAGCTCACCGCCCTCGTGCAGGCGCAGGCGGTCGCGGTGAATTTGGGCGTGGCCGAGCCCGTCTGGACCGAGGCCGCTGGCGAGATCGACCGTCTGGGCGTCGCATTGCTGGAGCTGGAATACGCCCTGATCCCGAACGGCCTGCACGTGATCGGCCAGCCGCCGAGCGCCCAGGAGCGCACGGAGATGCTGGACTTCGCCGGCGTCACCGAACCCGTCGAGCGCGCCCGCCTGGAGGCGCTGCTCACCCACGATCACGAGCTGCCGGCGATCATCCACGCGCTGGACGGCGGCTTCATCCGCCCGGCGCCCGGCGGCGACCTGCTGCGCACCACCGCGGTGCTGCCGACGGGCCGCAACCTGCACGGCTTCGACCCCTTCCACCTGCCCAGCAAGTTCGCCGTGCAGGACGGCGCGCGCCAGGCCGACCGGCTGCTGGCCCGGCACGCGGCGGATGGCAACGGCGTGCCGGAGACGGTCGCCATGGTGCTGTGGGGCACCGACAACCTGAAATCCGAGGGCGGGCCGATCGCGCAGGCGCTGTGGCTGATGGGCGTCGAGCCCCGCTTCGACAGCTACGGCCGGCTGAGCGGCGCCACCTTGGTTCCGCTCGCGACCTTGGGCCGCCCGCGCGTCGATGTCGTCATCACCCTGTCCGGCATCTTCCGCGACCTGCTGCCGCTGCAGACCAAGCTGCTCGCCGAGGCCGCGTTGCTGGCCGCGTCGGCGGACGAGCCGGTCGAGCAGAACTTCATTCGCAAGCACGCCTTGGCCTTCATCGCCGAGCATGGCGGCGACCTGGAGCAGGCGGCGCTGCGGGTGTTCGGCAACGCCGACGGGGCCTATGGCGCCAACGTCAACTCGCTGGTCGCGAGCGGCACCTGGAGCGACGAGGACGAGCTGGCCGACGCTTATGTCAGCCGCAAGGGCTTCGCCTACGGCGTGTCCGGCCGGCCGGAGCGGCATTCGACGGTGCTGAGCCACGTGCTGGCAAGCGTCGAGGTCACCTACCAGAACCTCGACAGCATCGAGCTCGGCGTCACGACGGTCGATCATTACTTCGACACGCTGGGCGGCATCACCCGTGCGGTGCGGCGCGCTCGCGGCGGCGTGGCGGCGTCGGTGTATATCGGCGACCAGACCCGCGGCGACGGCGCGGTCCGCACCTTGACCGAGCAGGTCAACCTCGAGACCCGCACCCGGGCGCTGAACCCCAAGTGGTACGAGGGGCTGCTGAAGCATGGCTACGAGGGCGTGCGCGAGATCGAGGCGCACGTGACCAACACGCTCGGCTGGTCGGCGACGACCGGCGAGGTCAGCCCTTGGGTCTATCAGCAACTGGCGGAGACCTACGTGCTGGACGACGAGATGCGCGCGCGGATCGCGGCGCTCAACCCGAAGGCGTCCGCCAAGATCGTGAACCGCCTGATCGAAGCGACGGACCGCAACTACTGGTCCCCCGACCCGGCCACTCTCGACGCGCTGCGGCGTGCCGGCGAGGAGCTGGAAGACCAACTCGAAGGCGTGGAGATGGCCGCATGACACTCGCAACACTTCCCTACCCCGTCCGCAACAAGGTCTCCCAAGGAGACGGTGACGGCAGCGTGCAGGTGGCGCTCGACCCGAACCTCAAGATCGGCACCGCCAAGGTGTTTGCGGTGTACGGCAAGGGCGGCATCGGCAAGAGCACGACGTCGTCCAACCTGTCGGCGGCGTTCAGCAAGCTCGGCAAGCGCGTGCTGCAGATCGGCTGCGACCCCAAGCACGACAGCACGTTTACCCTCACGAAGCAGCTGTTGCCGACGGTCATCGACGTGCTGGAGAGCGTGAACTTCCATTCGGAGGAGCTGCGCGTCGAGGACTTCGTGTTCCCCGGCTATAACGGTGTGATGTGCGTCGAGGCCGGCGGCCCCCCCGCCGGCACGGGCTGCGGCGGCTACGTAGTTGGCCAAACAGTAAAGCTGCTGAAAGAGCACCATCTGCTGGAGGAGACCGACGTGGTCATCTTCGACGTGCTCGGCGACGTGGTGTGCGGCGGCTTCGCGTCGCCGCTGCAGCACGCGGACCGGGCGCTGATCGTGACCGCGAATGACTTCGACAGCATCTTCGCCATGAACCGCATCGTGGCCGCGATCCAGGCGAAAGCGAAGAACTACAACGTGCGGCTCGGCGGCGTGATCGCCAACCGGAGTGCCGCGACCGACCAGATCGACCGCTACAACAACGCGACCGGGCTCTCGACCCTGGCGCATTTCCCCGACCTCGACGTGATCCGCCGCAGCCGCCTGAAAAAGAGCACGCTGTTCGAGATGGAGACGTCGCCGGAGCTGGAGGCGGTGAAGCTCGAATACCTGCGCCTCGCCGCGGGCCTTTGGGCCGGGACCGAGCCGCTGATGGGCAGCCCGATGCGCGACCGCGAGATCTTCGACCTGCTGGGCTACGACTGATGCAGTCTGCCTCCTACCTCGCCCGGCGCGGCCAGCTCGAGACCTATTTCGACCGCACCGCGGCAGATGCATGGAAGCGCCTCACCTCGGATGCGCCGGTCAGCGGCATCCGAGCGACGGTGCGGGCCGGGCGCGACCGGATGCGCGCGACGCTGTTGTCGTGGCTGCCCGATGACCTCCGCGGCAAGCGGGTGCTGGACGCTGGCTGCGGCACCGGGGCGCTCGCGGTCGAGGCGGCAAAGCGCGGCGCGCACGTGGTGGCGATCGACCTCGCCGGCACATTGGTGTCGCTCGCGGGCGAGCGGATGCCGGATGACCTGCGTGCGGCCGGCGGTCGAATCGACTGGCGCGTCGGCGACATGACTGATCCGGTGCTGGGCCAGTTCGACCACGTCGTCGGCATGGACAGCCTGATCCACTATCCCGCGCCCGACATGGCGCGGGTCGTCGCGGGCCTGGCCGCGCGCAGCACCGGCTCGGTCCTGTTCACCTTCGCGCCGCGCACGCCGCTGCTGTCGGTTATGCACGCCGCCGGGCGGCTGTTTCCCCGCGGCGACCGTGCCCCATCGATCGAGCCGGTCCGCGCGACGACGATCGGCCGCCTGCTGCGCGACGACCCAGCGATGGCCGGATGGCAGCCCGGCCGCACGCTCCGCATCGCCAGCGGCTTCTACACGTCGCAGGCGCTGGAGCTCGTCCGCTCATGAGCCGCAATGTCCTCAGCCGCGTGGCCCGGCTGAACGATGCAGCTGGCCGCAAGTGGGCGCAGATCGGCCCGGGCTTCCTGCCGTTCGCCGACGTGGCCTCGGTCGGGCTGCCGATGGGCCGGCTGCTGCGCCTGTCGCTGTTCCAGGTCACCGTCGGCATGGCGGTCGTGCTGCTGATCGGCACGTTGAACCGGGTGATGATCGTCGAGCTGGGCGTGCCGGCCTGGCTGGTTGCGACCATGATCGCCCTGCCGCTGGTGTTCGCGCCGCTGCGGGCGGTCATCGGCTACAAGTCGGATACGCACCGTTCGGTGTTGGGCTGGCGCCGGGTGCCGTATCTGTGGATGGGCACGCTGGTGCAGTTCGGCGGGCTCGCCATCATGCCGTTTGCGTTGATTCTCCTTTCCGGTGACAGCCATGCCGCCCCTTGGGTCGGACAGGCTGCCGCGGCGCTCGCGTTCCTCATGGTCGGCGCCGGGCTGCACACGACGCAGACGGTCGGCCTGGCGCTGGCGACCGACCTCGCTCTGCCGGAGGCGCACCCCAAGGTCGTGGCGCTGCTTTGCGTCATGCTGCTGCTCGGCATGGTCGTGAGCGCGCTGCTGTTTGGCGCAGTACTGGCCAATTTCACCCAGGTGAAGCTGATCCAGGTCGTGCAGGGCGCGGCCTTGGCGACCATGGTGCTGAACGCCGTGGCACTTTGGAAACAGGAGGCGCGCGACCCGGCCCGCACGGCGTTCAACCGCCACCGGCCGAGCTTCGCCGAGACCTGGCGCGCCTTCAACACCGGCGGGCAGTCCCGTCGCCGCCTCGTGGCGCTCGGCTTCGGCACCGTGGCGTTCAGCATGCAGGATATCCTGTTGGAGCCCTATGGCGGCCATGTGCTGCACCTCACGGTCGGCGCGACCACAGCCATGACGGCGTTGCTGGCCATTGGGGGCGTGTTGGGGTTTGCACTGGCGGCGCAGCGTCTCGGCCGCGGCGCGGATCCGTACCGCCTGGCCGGGACCGGCGCGCTCGCCGGGCTGGTGGCGTTCACCGCGGTGGTGTTCGCTGCCCCATTGGACAGCACGGGGCTGTTCGCCTCGGGTGTCGCGATGATCGGCTTCGGCGCCGGTCTATTTGCCCACTGCACGCTGACGGCGGCGATGGCGACGGCGCCGCGCGGCCAGGTCGGGCTGACGCTCGGCATCTGGGGCGCGGTGCAGGCCTCGGCGGCCGGGGGTGCGGTGGCACTCAGCGGCCTGGTGCGCGACGGCGTCTCGGCGTTGGCGGACCGGGGTTCCTTGGGTGTCACCCTGGTTCACCCGGCAACCGGCTACGTCGCCGTCTATTCGATCGAGATCGCCCTGCTGTTCGTGACCCTGGTCGCGATCGGTCCGCTAGTTCGCCTGGACCGCTCCACCGGGCTGCCCAACGCCTACGCTTAGCTATTTAGCACTCTTGCTAGAACTCATGACTGCTGAGGTCCCACGATGCAAACCGGCGCACTGACCAGCTATTTCGACGTTGCTCAACTGGTGCTTTATGCGTTCTGGCTGTTCTTTGCCGGAATCATCTATTATTTGCTGCGCGAGAATAAACGGGAAGGCTACCCGATGATCGGCGACCGCCCAGGGTCGCATCCGGAGGGCTGGCCCGGCGTGCCGTCGCCCAAGACCTTCATCCTGGCCGATGGCAACACCCGCCTGGCGCCGCGGGCCGAGGGCGTGGACCAGGTGAACGCGGTTCCCACCGCCGTCTGGGAGGGATCGGCGCGGCAGCCCGTCGGCGATCCGATGCTGGCGGCGATCGGCCCCGGCGCCTATGCCCAGCACCGGCCGGACGTGCCGGACCACACCTTTGACGACGCGCTGCCGAAGATCGTGCCGCTCCGGACCCTGCCGCAGTTCTGGCTGGCCTACGAGGACCCGGATCCGATCGGCATGCAGGTGTTCGGCGGCGACTGGGCCTATGCCGGCAAGGTGGTGGATTGCTGGATCGACCGGTCCGAGGTGGTGATCCGCTACTTCGAGGTCGAGCTGGAGGGCGGCGACCGTGTCCTGCTGCCGCAGCACTACGCGCAAATCAACAAAAAGACCCGGCAGATCAAGGTCGGCTCCATCATGGGCGCGCAGTTCCAGACTGTGCCGCGCCTGCAGAACGCCGAGACGGTAACGCTACTCGAGGAGGAAAAGCTCGTGGCCTATTACGCCGGCGGCCTGATGTATGCGACGCCGAACCGCTTGGGGCCATTGCTATGACCGCGGATGTGCGCCTTCCCCGCGGCTTGCCGGAGCGGCTGCCCGAAGGGGAGCGGCTGCTGTGGCAGGGTTCGCCGGATTGGCGGATGCTGGCCCGCCAGGTGTTTCGCATCCGTGGGCTGGCGCTGTATTTTGCGGTGGCCATCGCGTATTATTTCGGTTCTGCCATCCTGAATGGCACGGCACCCGCTGACGCCGCGCTCTCGACCGCGAGGCTTGCTGGTATCGCGCTGGTGCCCATTGCGTTCTTGACCGGATATTCCTGGCTGGTCAGCCGCTCCACCGTGTACACCGTCACCAACCAGCGGATCGTGATCCAACTCGGCCTCGCCTTGCCGATGACGATCAACCTGCCGTTCGGCAAGATCGACACGGCAGCGATTAAGCCGCGCGCGAACGGTTTTGGCGACATCTCGCTCTTGCTGAACTCCAGGGACAAGTTAGCTTACATGGTGTTGTGGCCCCACGCCCGGCCCTGGCGGATGGCGCGTCCGGAGCCGATGTTCCGGGCCATTCCAGACGTCGGCGCGGTGGCCCAAGTGCTGTCGCGGGCGCTGGCTGCATCGGCTGACATGCCGGTCCCAGCAGTGCCTGAGACACAGCACGGCAAGATAACGGCGGAAGTCGCCGGGTCGCATCGGCCTGTCGCTGCCTAAACAGGGAGGCTTGCTTTGACCACGCCGTCGCCGGTTTTTCCGCGTCTCCCGCTCTATGCCGGCTTTGCTATGGTGGGTCTCTCGCTCGTTGTGGCCGCGACCGGGCGTCTGACCCACATCGGCGCAGTGGAGACGACCGGGTCTCTGCTCGCTGCCCGCGACCTGCGTTTTGCCGATAGCCCCGATGGCTCGGTGATCGTGACCGACGCCAAGGATGGCTCGCTGGTCGAGGTGTTCACCGGGGAGAACGGGTTTGTCCGCGGCACGATGCGCGGCATGGCCCGCACCCGCAAAAGCGAGGGGCTCGGCCCGCAGGACCCGTTTCGCCTCGCCTCCTGGAGCGACGGGCGATTGACGCTCGATGACCCGGCGACCGGGCGGCATATCGAATTGCAGGCTTTCGGCTCCGCGAACACTGAGGTATTTGGCAATCTGCTGACAGCGCATGGGGGAACGCGATGACGGGTGGATGGCTGCTGGGCGGGGAGACCGTCGAGGTCGATTGCGACGTCGATATTGAGCAGACCCCGATGTCCTTCCACGCCCACGCCGTGCCGGACGGGATCGACATCCGGCCGGGCGATAGCGTACAGGTGCATAACGCGCCGTCCAGCATCGATTTCGGTGACACCATCACCTGCCGCTGCCGCGCGACCGTCACCCGCGCCGGCGTGCTGACCCGGCTATGGACCGAGTTCACCGCGATGTTCGAGCTGACCGAGTTGTATGAAGTCGGCTTCTTGCCGAAGGAGATCTGAGCCATGGCCACCCAAACCGTTGTGCGCACTGCAGAGCCCAATGAGAGCACGCGCCTGGCGCAGCAGGACACGGTGCTCAGCCCGCGCTTCTATACGACCGATTTCGCCGCGATGGAGCGCATCGACGTGAGCAGCGTGCGCGCCGAGTGGGACCAGCTGATCGCCGAGCTCAAGGCTGATACCAACAAGGGCCACTTCATCCGCAACGAGAAGTTCGATGTGGACTTGTCCACGCTGCCGCCCGATTTGCGTGCGGAATTTCTCGAATTCCTGGTCAGCTCCGTCACCGCCGAGTTCTCCGGCTGCGTGCTGTATGCCGAGATCAAGAAGCGCATCAAGGAAGGCGACATCCACGACCTGTTCAACTACATGACCCGGGACGAGGCGCGGCACGCCGGGTTCATCAACGACACGCTGAAGGATTTCGGCGTTGGCGTTGACTTGAGCTTCCTGACCAAGGTCAAGAAATACACCTATTTCCGGCCCAAGTTCGTCTTCTACGCGACCTATCTGTCGGAGAAGATCGGCTATGCCCGCTACATCACCATTTTCCGCCACCTGGAGCGGCATCCCGAGCGGATGTTCCATCCGATCTTCGGCTGGTTCGAGCAGTGGTGCGCCGACGAGTTCCGCCATGGCGAGGCCTTTGCCTTGTTGATGCGCGCCGACCCCAAGGTGCTGACGGGGTTGAACAAGCTCTGGATTCGCTTCTTCCTGATCGCGGTATTCGCCACGATGTATGTGCGCGACCATGCCCGCCCGGTGTTCCATGCGGCGCTCGGCGTCGATCCGACCGACTACGATTTCCGGGTATTCCGCATCACCACCGAGATTTGCAAGCAGGTGTTCCCGGTTTCGCTCGACCTCGACCATCCGGGCTTTGCCAAGGGCTTCGAGCGGCTGCGCGCCATCACCGTGGCCAAGGGCGCCGCCCGGCGGCAGGGCGGCCTGATGGGCCGGATCAAGGGCGCTGGGCTGACGGCGGCGGCGGCGGTCGCATTTGCACGGCTTTACCTGATTGCCCCCAAGAACAACGCGATGCCGGAGCAGGTCCGGCTCGTTCCCGCCTGGTAGCTCGGAGCCACGATGCCCGCCTGCACCGGCCCGGCGTTCTATGCGCTGTTCGTCTGGTGGTTCAGCACCGGGCTGATCATCTGGCTCGACAACCTGCATCCGCGGACCTTCCGCTGGAGCATGTCGGTCGGAACCGCCTTGTTCGGCGTGTCGCTGTGGCAGATCGGCGTCACCGCGGCGGACGGCTCGGTGTGGGGCGCGTACGCCGCCTTTACCTGGGCGGTGCTGGCCTGGGGTTGGCAGGAGATGAGCTTCTTTATGGGCTATGTCACCGGCCCGCGCCGCATCGGCAGCCCACCCGACGCCAGCGAGTGGCAGCGCTTCGTCCACGGCGTAAACGCCTGCTTATACCATGAGCTCGCCATCATCGCGACCGGCGCTGTCATCCTATACAGCACCTGGGGTGCCGCAAATCAGGTCGGAACCTGGACCTTCCTCGTGTTGTGGGCGATGCGGGCCAGCGCCAAGCTCAACTTCTTCCTGGGCGTGCTGAACCTGGGCGAGGAGTTCATCCCGGCCCATCTCGGCTACCTCAAGAGCTACCTGCGCCGCCGTCCGATGAACGCGCTGTTCCCGGTCTCCGTGACCTTGGGCACAGTCGTGATCGTTGTTCTGCTGCAACATGCCGCCGCTCCTGGCATCGGTGACGCTGCATTTGCCGGGCTGATCTTCGTGGTGACCATGCTGATCCTCGCGGTGATCGAGCACTGGGTACTGATCCTGCCGATACCATTTGTGAAGTTGTGGACGTGGGTGTTGACGCTCCGGCGGCCCGCAAACGCCAAGGCCGAACGCCCCCGATCCACTGTTGCTGCAACCTCCTGATCTAATTTGGAGTCCTTGATGGACTACGACCGGTTTTTCCGCCGTGAGCTCGACACCCTGCGCCAGGGTGGCAACTACCGCGTGTTCGCCGACCTGCAGCGCACCGCCGGCGCATTCCCCGCCGCCGTGCACCTGAGCAGCCTGGGCAACCGCGCCCCATCGGACGTGACGGTTTGGTGCTCGAACGACTACCTCGGCATGGGCCAGCACCCGACGGTGCTTGAAGCCATGCATGAGGCGCTGGACAAGTGCGGCGCCGGGGCCGGGGGCACGCGGAACATCGCCGGGACCAACCACTATCATGTCATGCTGGAGGAGGAGATCGCCGATCTTCACCAGGCCGAGAGCGCGTTGTTGTTCAACTCCGGCTACATGTCGAACTGGGCGGCGCTGAGCACGCTGGGCGCCCGCCTGCCGGGCTGCGTCGTGCTGTCAGATGCGTTGAACCACGCCTCGATGATCGAGGGCATCCGGCACAGCCGGGCCGAGAAGATGGTGTTCGGCCACAACGACCCCGAGGACCTCGACCGCAAGCTCTCGCAGCTCGATCCGGCGCGGCCGAAGATGGTCGTATTCGAGAGCATCTATTCCATGGACGGCGACATCGCGCCGATCGCCGAGATCTGCGACGTGGCGGAGAAGCACAACGCGATCACCTACTTGGACGAGGTGCACGCGGTCGGCCTGTACGGTCCACGCGGTGGCGGCATTGCGGAACGGGAAGGCTTGACGCATCGCATCACGGTGATGGAGGGCACGCTGGCCAAGGGCTTCGGCGTGGTGGGCGGCTATATTGCCGGGTCGGCCGTGATGGTCGATTTCGTGCGCAGCTTCGCGTCGGGCTTCATCTTCACCACCGCGCTGCCACCCGCCGTCTGCGCTGGGGCGCTGGCCAGCATCCGGCATCTCAAGTCGAGCTCAGTCGAACGCGACGGGCAGCAACATCGCGTGGCCCAGTTGCGCGCGGCGCTGGATGCAGCCGGAGTGCCGCATCAGGACAATCCGAGCCATATCGTGCCGGTGATGGTGGGCGACGCCACCCTGTGCAAGCACATCAGCGACCGGCTGCTGGAGCAGTACGGCGTCTATCTGCAGCCGATCAACTATCCGACTGTTCCGCGCGGCACCGAGCGGCTGCGCATCACGCCGTCGCCGCTGCATACCGACGCCGATATCGCCCATTTGGTCGCCTCGCTCTCGGCAATTTGGTCGGAGCTGAGCCTCAAACGGGTTGCATAACGCAACCATGCGCCGGTCAATGCGTCCGGGCTTTACAGGCGCTGTATCGTCTGCACATCAGAGTACCCTTCGCGCGGAAGGGCTCACAATTTGGAGGAGTTTGCTGATGCCGAATCGTAATGGGTCATCCCGTCGCGACATGCTGCGCACCGGGATGCTAATCGCCGCCGGTGCGGCTGTCGCGTCCACCGCCCGTGCCCAGGACGAGAAGATCGCGCAGGAACTGGTGCAGTATCAGGATCAGCCGAAGGATGGCCAGCAGTGCAATAAGTGCGCACAATGGGTTGAGCCGAACGCCTGCAAGATCGTGGCCGGGGTCATCCACCCGAACGGCTACTGCGTTGCCTACGCTCCGAAAGAGGGCTGATCCATCAAAGTGGCGCGCTGTGTGATGCGGCGCGCCGCTCTATAACCTCTGTGCTAGTCCGGTCAGAGCATTCGAAGTAGGCCGGGTCGGTGTCCCATCAATTTAGAAATGGAATTGTGGGCAGCGCTTAAGTCGCGCTCAGGGTCTGCCATAACAAAGCGTGGCAGCGCCAAGGCAGTAAATCGGTGTAGGTATGCTATGCATATTGGAGCACCCTTGATCTTGCCGTCGAAAGATATGTTATAACGTGACGTCACTGCGGTCGAGTCCAAGGGCGACAGGTTTTGCTGCTCGCCCGGCGGTCCTGGTATCGGCAGCGCTGCATCTGGCGCTCATCAGCTGGGTGCTGATGCTGCGGCCATCTCCGGCGACGCGGATGGATCCGACGGACAGCGCGGTCGCTGTGGTATTCGAGGCGGCTGTCCAGCCGGACAACGTGCCCGAGCCGTCTGTTCCACCCGTTCCGGCTTTGGCGGACACAGCGCCTGTCCCGGCATTGCCGGACCCGCCACCCGAACCGGTCGTGCCTGACGATCACGCCCTGCTAACGCCGCCAGAGCCGCCACCAGCCGCATCCGAGCCGCCAGCCTTGGCCAGTCCCGTACCGCTGCCACCCACTCCGCCGTTGCAGGTCGCGCCAGTGCCCGCTCCCTCCCCTATCCGGCCGCTACCCCGGTCCAGGCTGGCCACCCCGCGCGCATCATCCGCCGCGCGTGCCGCCGAAACGCCAGCGTTCCCGAGTACTCCGGCAGCCCAGCCTCCCGCGCTTGCGGTCCCCACGCCCGCACCCGCCCCGGCCCGCGTCGCAGCTACCAACGATCCCGGATGGCAGGCCGCATTGAACAATTGGCTTGCCGCCCGTAAACGCTATCCATTGCAGGCTAGAAAGCGTGGCGACGAGGGCACCGTCGGCATCCGCTTCACCGTGGACCCGACCGGGCGGGTGCTGGATGTCGCGATCTCCCGCAGCTCAGGCTCGACGCTGCTGGACAACGCGGCGCGCGACATGCTGGCTGGCCAGCGCGTGCCGCCCTTCCCGTCCGGCATGGTTCTGGCAATGACCACGGTGCCGGTGAATATCCGATTCCAATTGGAGCAATAGACAGCGGACTGCTCCGGCCACATCTGTTGCCCAGCCCCATCGGAGACCCGCCATGCCGCTCGACGACACCCATCCCAATCAGCGCCGCGCCACCCCGCGATACAACGTCCTGGGCGGAACGCTGGAGACATGCTCGCTTGATCCCATGACCGGCTTCACCCGCACCGGCTGCTGCGAGACCGGGCCGGAGGACCGTGGCAGCCACACCGTCTGCGCCGAAGTCACCGCCGAGTTCCTCGCCTTCAGCCGCAGCCGGGGCAACGACCTATCGACGCCGCGGCCGGAATACGGCTTCCCCGGCCTGAAACCCGGCGACCGCTGGTGCCTCTGCGCGCCGCGTTGGCAGGAGGCGTTCCTGGCCGGCTGCGCTCCCCGCGTCGCGCTGCACGCCACTGAGGCGACGGCCTTGCAGCACTGCGCTTTGGCCGACCTGCAGGATCACGCGGTGGGTTAAGCTACTCCGCCGCTTCGGCCAGGACCGGTTCGGCGCGCATCCACACGGCGGTGTCGTGGAACACCGCGCCGCCGTTGGGTGCGGCCGGAACATCGCTGGTCAACGCGTTGATGCCGACGCCGTTGATGAAATCCACGCTGGGCCACACGCTCTCGACCACCACGACACCTTGCTGCATGCCGGCGGCCACGCGGGCGTGCACAGTGACTACGCCTTGGTCGTTGCCGAGCGTCACCCGGCTGCCCTCCGTGATGCCGAGGCGCGCCGCGTCCTCGGGGTGCACCAGGACCGTCGGCCGGCCCTCGCGCTTGCGGCTGCCGGGCGTCTCGGTGAAGCTGGTATTCAGGAAATTGCGTGCCGGCGCCGCGACCAGGCGAAACGGACGCTCGGGCGTGGCCGTGTCGGTGACGGCCCAGTGGTCCGGGAGCGCCGGCATGCCCCCGTGATGCGGGCCGATCGCCGCCCAGTCGGGTGCGAAGCGGAACCGGCCGTCCGGAAAGCCGAAGCCGGTCAGGAAATGGCTGCGCTCGAAACCGTCATCGGCATCGACCCAGCGGCGAGCCATGACTTCCTCGGCGCTGGGCCAGCCGGAGGCGCGCAGCGTCGCGTCCACGACCTGCATCGCCGTCATCTCGAACCCCGCGTGCCGCGCGCCCAGCCGTTGCGCCAGTCCCTGCAACACCTCGTGGTTCGACCGGCATTCGCCTGGCGGATCGATCAGTTTCGGCCCGACCTGCAGATGCGTGTGCCCGCCGGCGCCATACAGGTCGTCGTGCTCCAGGAACGTCGTCGCCGGCAGCACGACGTCGGCCAGCGCGGCTGTCTCGGTCATGAACTGCTCGTGCACGCAGACGAACAGGTCATCGCGCAGGAAGCCCCGGCGGACCCGGTTGCTGTCGGGCGCCACCACGACGGGATTGGTGTTCTGGATGAATAGGGCGTGCACCTCCGGACCATCGCCGAGCTCGGTCCGGTCTCCGGTCAGCACGGCGCCGATCCGGCTCATGTCCATCTGCCGGACGCTGAGGTCGCGCACGTCAAGGCCCTCGATCAGCGTCTTGTCCCAGTGATAGATGCCGGTGCCGCGGTTGTTCCAGAACGCGCCGCCGCCGGGGTGCCGCCACTTGCCGGTGACGGTCGGCAGGCAGGTGACGGTGTGCAGGTTGGCGCTGCCGTTGCGGCTGCGGGCGAAACCGTAGCCGATGCGCACGAACGCCCGCTCGGTACGGCCATACAGCGCCGCGAAGTCCTCGATCTCGGCCGTGGTTAGCCCGGTGATCCCGGCCGCCCAGGCCGGATCGCGGTCGCGCAGATGCGCCTCCAGCCGGTCCGGGCAGTCGGCATATTGCGCCATATACGGCCGGTCGGCATAGCCGTCGCGGAACATCACGTGCATGACGGCGCAGGCCAGCGCGCCATCGGTGCCGGGGCGCGGCGCCAAGTGCACATCGGCAGCGGCGGCGCTGGGCGTGCGATAGGGATCAACCACTACGAACCTGGCCCCGCGCTGTTTGCGGGCGCGGGTCACGTGGGTCATCACGTTCACCTGGGTGGACACCGGGTTGCCGCCCCACATGATGATCAGGTCGGATTGCGCCATCTCCTGCGGGTTCGGCCCGCCATAGCGCCCGACGCCGGCCATCCAGCCGCTCTCGCACACCGTCGAGCAGATGGTGCTGTGCTGCCGGGAGTAGCGCATGACGTGACGCAGCCGGTTGATGCCGTCGCGCTGCACCAGGCCCATGGTGCCGGCGAAGTAGTATGGCCACACCGCCTCCGGCCCGTGCCGAGCCGCCACGTCGATCAGCGCGGCGGCGACGCGGTCCAGCGCCTCGTCCCAGTTTGCCTCGCGGAAACCGGCCCCCTTCGCGCCGGTGCGGATCAACGGCCGGGTCAGGCGGGCCGGGTGATGCACCCGCTCGGCATAGCGCGCCACCTTGGCGCAGATCACCCCGGCGGTGTACGGGTTGTCCGCCGCGCCGCGCACCGCGCCGATGCGGGTCCGGTCCAGCACCTCCACCTCCAGCGCGCAGGTGCTGGGACAGTCGTGCGGACAGACGGTGCTGCGGAATAAGCCGGCCGGACGCCGGGCGATGGGAGGGCTCACTCCTGGAACACCAGCGTCACGCCGCATGCGGCGCTCGCGGCAACCGTGATGCCAAGGCCGTCCTGCGTCGCCGCGATGCAGCCGTCGCGCAGGGCTCGGGACGCCCGTTCGAGCGAAAGCGTGCGGAGGATGAGCGCCGCCATGAATTGGTCACGGCCTTCGGCCTCGGGTGCGTCGGCGCCGAACTCGACGTCGAGGGCGGCCGGGGTCACGACGTCGATGCGGGCCAGCCCAGCGGACAGGCTGCAGCCATCGGCGGTTTGCCGCATGCTATTGGCGCCGAACACGCTGGCGAACAGGCCGCCGAGCCCGGCAGGGTCGGCGGCGCAGATGACGACGCGCAGGATGCCCAGCGCGCCGTTCGGATGCCGGCGCCAAGGGTCGTGCCACACCAGCTCGGGGGTCAGATGCTGGCAGAAGAACATCCGGCCCGCGGGCACGGCGTCTCGCTCCAGCCGGACGGTGCGGAACGCGGCGTCGCGCGGGCCGCCGGGCATCTCGACTGGGCGGGCGAACGCCTGGGGCGGCAGCACCGGCACGCTGGCGTCCTGCAGGGCGGCGAAGGTGGCGTCGCCATCGAACGTCTTGAACACCAGGCCATTTAGGCCCGCTGGCCAGTCCAGCACATCCGTCCGGCCGCTCGCGCTGGGCATGACGCCCAGCAGCTCGATATAGTCGGTGCCGAGGATCGCCAGGTTGTTGATGGAGCCCAGCGTGTGATGCCCGCGCGGCGTCATTTGAAAGCCCAGGCGGTGATACACGGCAGTGACCTCGTCCAGCCGGTCGCGGGCGTTGATGATGACATGGTCGATGGCGGGGATGGGCAAGGCCATGGGGTCGCTCCGCTGCTTTTCGCCGTGTTTTAGCCGCTCGCGGTGGACGAGGCGAGGGTTGCGACTCCGGTCACCCAAGGCGCCATCATCCATTTCGCAATGCAACGAAACCTGGGCGCCGCGAGACTAACGCGGCCCCAGTCATTGTTTCCACATGCGAATGCTTGGGTTTAGCGGCGCTTCAACCGAGTTGTGCCGTCACACGCACCTAATCGTGTTGACGAGCCTGGCTTGTGCCAGTACGCCCATTGACTGTGACCAATGCAGCACGCCCCCGCCCCTTCCTGCGCCTTCGCGGCCGTTCGTTCATGGCCGTCGTGCTCATGCCGGACCTGCCGCTCGCCGAGTGGATGACCCAGCTCGACGCGCAGATCGGCCGCTCGCCGCGCTTCTTCGACGGGCGGCCTGTGGTGCTGGATCTCGAGGGCCTGGCTGGAGGCGAGGCCGGGTTCATCACGCTGGTCGAGGACCTGGCCGCCCGCGCCATCCGCATCATCGGCATCGAGAACGCGGACGAGGCGGCGCTTGGTCCGCTGCTGCCGCGCCTGCCGCCCGTGCTGACCGGCGGGCGCACGGTGGGCCTGCCGGTGCTGGTGCCGGGCGACGCGCCAGCACCGCCCGAACCGGAGCCGCCGCCGGAGCGCGAGCCGTCCGCCTTGGTGCTGGACCGTCCGGTGCGGTCGGGGCAGACCGTGGCCTTCACCGGCGGTGACGTGACGGTGATCGGCTCCGTCGCCTCGGGGTCCGAGGTCATCGCCGGCGGGTCGATCCATGTCTATGGCGCACTGCGCGGCCGGGCGATCGCCGGGTTGCTGGGTCCCGGGCCCGGCGGCGTGCGCGCGCGCATTTTCTGCCGCCGGCTGGAGGCGGAGCTGCTGGCGATCGACGGCATTTACAAGACTGCGGACGAGATGGACCCGGCTCTGCAGGGCCGCGCCGTGCAGGTCTGGCTGGACGGCGACCAGATCGCGATCGCAGCGCTCGACTAGTTTTCTCCAGATATCCAGACATGAGGTGACGGCAATGGCCAAGGTGTTGGTCGTGACATCAGGCAAAGGAGGCGTCGGCAAAACGACCTCGACGGCCGCCCTGGGCGCGGCTCTGGCGCAGGCCGGGCAGAAAGTCGTCGTCGTCGATTTCGACGTGGGCCTGCGTAACCTCGACCTGATCATGGGCGCCGAGCGCCGGGTGGTGTACGACCTGATCAACGTCGTGCAGGGCGACGCGAAGCTGTCGCAGGCCTTGATCCGCGACAAGCGCCTGGAGACGCTGCATCTGCTGCCGGCCAGCCAGACCCGGGACAAGGACGCGCTAACCTCGGAGGGCGTCGCCCGAGTCATGGAGGAGCTTAGGGAGAAGTTCGACTGGGTCATCTGCGACAGCCCCGCCGGGATCGAGCGCGGGGCGCAGCTCGCGATGTATCACGCCGACACCGCCGTCGTGGTGACCAACCCCGAGATTTCTTCGGTGAGGGACAGCGACCGCATCATCGGCCTGCTGGACAGCAAGACCGAGCGTGCCGAGAAGGGCGAACGGGTCGATAAGCACCTGCTGCTGACCCGCTATGACCCGGCCCGCGCCAAGCGGGGCGAAATGCTGAAAACCGAGGATATCCTCGAGATCCTGTCGATCCCGCTGCTGGGCATCGTGCCGGAAAGCCAGGATGTGCTGCGCGCCAGCAACCTCGGCAGTCCGGTGACGCTCGCCGACCCGGCCAGTGCGCCTGCCCGGGCCTACACGGACGCCGTGCGGCGTCTGATGGGCGAGAAACTGGCCATGTCGATCCCGGGCGACAAAAAAGGCCTGTTCGGCAAGCTGTTTGGACGGAGGGTCGCGTGAACCTGTTCAACTTCCTCAACCGCCGCACCTCAGCTCCCGTGGCACGGGAGCGATTGCAGATCCTGCTGGCGCATGAACGCGTCTCCGGCAACCACTCGCAGCTTGTGGCGGTGCTGCAGGAGGAGATCCTGGCGGTGATCGCCAAGCACATGCAAATCGACCGCGACAAGGTGGTCGTCAAGCTGGACCGCGGCGACGATGTCTCGACCCTTGAGATCGACATCGAGATGCCGCCGCAGACCCAATCCCAGGCGCGGCCTGAGCTGAGCCTCTAGAACGAAGCCTACACTATAAATTACCGGCCGAATCCGCATGGGCCGGCTGACGCTCCAGCGCGCCGGCGGTGCGGATCATATCGCCGATGTTGCGCCAGTGCTGCACGGCCTCGCCCAAGGTCAGCTCGATAAACATGCGCCGCGGCTTGCGGCCCGCTGCGCTCTCACTGGCGATCTCACGCGTCAGATGTATCACCACCGCGCCGGCCAACGCCTCCGACGTCAAATGCGAGCCCTCGAATTCGGTGAGGTAGCCTGGGTTGAACCTTGAATTGGGCATGTCGATCTCCCCGTCAGAAGCCATTCAAGGCTTATAACATAAAAGTGATTAACATTTAGTTAATTCGGAACGAGCATATGCGCGCCTGGGTTTATGGCAAAATTGTCACGGGGGTGTCGTTCAGCCGTGCAAACCCGCTTTTCTGTCGGCGAGGATCGCTTGCAGGACGGCAGCGGGCAGTATCCCGGCCATGCCATGCGTCCGATCAAGCCCACCCGGTGGCATGATCGGGACGATCAATGGACTATGGCGCAGCGGCGTTGTCGCTCCGAACAAGCCGTAGCTGCGGGTGCCCACCGCTGCCGCCATATTCAGGGCCGCGGTATCATTGCCCACGTAAAACGCGGCGTCAGCCAGCAGCGCCGCGACTTCCCCGAGGTGCCAGCCGAGCATCAGCCGAACCTGGCCGGAAGGCCCGCCCAACTCTGCAACGACCGCATCCGCCACGCCCTGCTCCGCCGGCCCGCCAACCAGCACAACGGCCGGCCAACCCGCCTTTAGCAGCGCTGCCGCGAGCGCCGCAAAGCGGGCCACCCCCCAGTTCTTCCAGTCATCCGAAGCCGCAATGCCGAGCGCCGCAAAGCCGCCGGGCAGTAACGGGTCGCCGTCGGCATTGAGCCTCCGAAGCGCCCCCAGCCGGTCGGCCTCCCGGACATGCAGCACAGGGTCTGGCCGGTCCAGCGCGATGCCAGCCGCCGCCATCCACGCGGTCGCCTGCTCGTATGGATGACCTCGCCAAGCGGACCGGGGCAGGAACGGCCCGCGCAGCACCCGGCGCTGGATGCCGATGCCATAGCCGTGCCGATGCCGGGCACCCATCCCCAGCACGGCCAAGGTCAGGTTGCGGCTGCGTGTCATCAGCACCGCGCCGTCGCAATCCAGCGCGCGGAGGTCGCGTATGAGCCGCAGCATCCCCGCATTGCCCTCGTGCCGCCCGCCTGGGCTCCATTGGCCGCGCTCGACATAAAGGATGTCATGCACCCCGTCATCGGGCCCAACCAGTTGGTCCGCCATCGACCGGGGCCGGGTCACCAACGTGACACGGCCGCCGACGTGCCGCGCCAGCGCCCGGATGTGCGGCAGGTGCCAAATCATGTCGCCGATACCGACGCGCGGCTGAATCAGCGCCAAATGACGCATCTGCGGGATCATCGAACTTAAGCCAAGCGCAGCCTAAGCCACCTTGGTGATTGCCCACTTGACCTGCTGCGCGCCCTCCGCCTGGCCGGTCAGCACGATCTGCTGCGCCGGGCGTGGGTCGGGGCCGCCGAGGTACACGCTCTCCTCAAGCGAGACCTGCACCCCCTCGGCGCGCAATCGCCAGCTGCTGCCGCCGGGCAGCCGCAGCAGCACCGTCTCATGGTCCGGCTGCAGCGCGGCGCCCACCGCGGGATGCAAGTGGAAACGGACGGCGTAGGGCTGCGGGGCCGCCGCCTCGACCGCGTCCTCGCCCCGGATGTCCTCGCCACTCTCGGCCATATACAGGCGTCGGCGGTGCAGTACGCCGAAGCTCGCCAAATAGCCGTCATGGCTGGCCTCCAGCCAGTGCGCGCCATTGGCCTCCTGGCGCTGCACATCGACTTGGTTCGGATGACGCCCGATGCCGCTCGGGCGGAGCTCGGACGAGTTGGTGTCGGCGATCACCAGGGTGGAATGCGCCGCGGTGGCGCGGGTGGCGTTTTGCCAGGCCAGGCCGGCCGCCGGCGCGGCGCCGCAATTCACGATCATCCGGTCACGCCCGACCGAGACCTCGATCGACAGCGTGCCGGCATGGGCCAGGCGGTCAATGCCCGGCGGCGGCGGCGGGCCGCAATCCACCACCAGCACGCTGCGCCCGGCCTGCAAGCGGTGGAAACCGCCCTCGGTCAGCCCAGCCGGTGCCCGGCCGCCGCGCCCCGTCTGGTTGAGCACGAGGTCGATCAGCGGCGCCGACTCTTCCTTCGCGCCGTTGAACAGCGCCAGGCCGCCATCGCCGTGCCGGAGTGCACGGAGCGCCGGCGCCATGCGCTCGATGGCCGATGACAGCGCTTCTGGCGCCTGGGCCTGAGCGGCTTGCAGAAGGGCACGGATTTCGGTCAGGTCCTGCAACGCCGCGAGCTGCGCTGCTGGGCTGCGCTCGACGTGGCAGCCGTCCGGCAGCACCTGGCGCGCGATCTCCTGCGGCAGGAAACGCAACGCCCGGGTCAGGAACGCCGCGTGGTCGGGCAGCGCCACTGCGGCGGCGATCAGGCCCTTCAGCGCCGTAAGCGCGCGGGCATCCAGTTCCTCGGCCGGCAGCGAGGCCGCCAGCATTCGGGCGTCCGCCACCAGGCGGCCCATCATCCGGGTGCGGAAAGCGTCGTCGGCGCTGGCGGCGAAGAAGTCGTAGTGGCCCAGCCAGGCGGCGATCCGCGCGCCGGCCACATCCGGGCGGCGCGCCAGCCGCTCCAGTGACGGGGTGGCGATCCAGTCGGCGACCAGGGTGCGGGCGCGGGTGCGGGCAGCGTCGGTGCCAAGAGCGCGCAGGTCGCGCAGCCAAGTGAAGCCGTGCGCCGCGGCGCGCAGCGACTCGTGGCCGCTCGTATCGGCCCAGCCGCCGGGCGCCAGCATACGGACGCTGCCGCACAGCGTCATCTCGTCGCGCAGCAGCCGCTCGCCGCGGGCCGGATCGCCCGGCCAGGGATCGCGCACCGGCAGGGCTGGCGCGTCCGGCACCCGGCCCATCCGCAGCACCGGCATCCCGGCCATGACACGGCGCGCATCCCGCGCCCAGCGGCGTGGATCGATCATGCCATGCCCCGCATTCCGTCCGTAGCCATCCATAGGCGATTTACCTTTAGCCCAGCAGCCGCGGCTCCAGCAGCCGTCACGCCCAAACCATGCCGCAATCGAGAGCAATCTGCAACGAGAACACGGGGGGCCATGGCGACCTCGGAGGGCGGGCACGCAAGGTCAAGATACGGCATGGGTGACTTCTAGAGCCGCAGACGCTGGACGCAAGCCATTATACAAGCGAACCTACCCTAAGCAGGGTTGCTTGGCCCAGGCCATGCAGCCCTGCCTAGGTTGTCATCTGTGCGCAGACCCATAGCGGTCTGCTCAGCGATCAAACCCGGATGAAACGCGCGGCGAAGAACCCGTCCATGCCGCCCCGGTCCGTCCATAGGCCGGGATGGCTGCGCAGCGTGCCCTGGGGCGTCAGCGCCGGCGGAATGCCCTCCAGTTCAGCCGCGGTGAACGGATCGGGCCGCAGTCCCGGCAGGCTGGCCACCCGCCCCGGCCCCTCCTCCGGCTGCAGCGAACACACGGCGTAGATCAGCCGTCCGCCGGGCCGCAAGATGGCCGTCGCCGCCGCCAGAAGGCGGTCCTGCCCGGTCGCCATCTCCGCTACATCGCGCGGGCGCTTCAGCCGGGCGACGTCCGGATGGCGGCGGATGGTGCCGGTGGCGCTGCACGGCGCATCCAGCAGCACGGCGTCGAACAAGGCGGGCGGGGTCCAGGTAGCCGCGTCGGCCTGTATGACTTCAACCTCAAGCTGCAGGCGGGCCAGGTTCTCATGTAGACGGCGCAGGCGGACGGTGTCGCGCTCTACCGCCGTGACGCGCGCGCCGGTCGCGGCCAACTGCGCCGTCTTGCCGCCGGGTGCCGCGCATAGGTCGGCGATGCGCTCGCCCGGCTGCGCGTGCAGCAGTGCGGCGGGCAATGCGGCGGCGGCGTCCTGCACCCAGAACGCGCCGGCGTCGAAGCCCGGCAGGTCTTGGACGCGCGTGCCCGCCGGCAGCCGCACCGACCCGGTCGGCATCAGGGTCCCGCCCGGCGGCAATTCAGCACCGGGACGGAGCGACAGGTCGAGCGGCGCCTCGTGTCCATGCGCCTCGGCGATGGCCCGCGCGTCGGCGCCCCAGCTCGACCAAAGCCAGGGCGGCGTGTCCAGACGTGGGCCGTCCAGCCCGTCGAGGGCTGCGGGACCCGAATCCGCCACCCGGCGCAGCACCGCGTTGACCAGCCCGGCGAACGGCGCGAGGCGCCGGGTGCGGGCCAGCGCCACCGCCGTCGCCACCGCAGCGTGCGGCGGCGTGGCCAGCAGCAGCAGCCCCGCCGCCCCTAGCCGCAGCACGTGCTTGATGCCGTCGGGCGGCGCACGCGTCAGGAACGGCTCCAGCACCGCATCGAGGGACCCGAGCCGCCGCAGCACCGAAGCCGCCAGCCGGTGCGCCGCCGCGCGGTCCCTCGGTTCGGCCTGTGCAGCGGCATCCAGCGCCTCCTCCAGCGGACGGCGGCGGTCGAGCACGGCGGTCAGCAGGTCGAACGCGATCTCCCGGGTGGGGTCGTGCAGGGCGGCTTGGAGCTTGGTATTCATGCGGCGGCTTCATGGCCCGGAACGGCAAACGCCGCCAGCCCAGGTGGGTCATGGCAGGTTTGGGCTGCAAGGGCCCCGACTTCGCCCTATATGCTGAGCCCTATATGCGGTGCAGCACGCGCCGCTTTCTCCCGGACCGTCTTCAGGAACCCTTCATGTCCAACCTGCTTGCCGAAACCGTCACCGGCGTCCGCCACTGGACCGACACCTTGTTCAGCTTCACCGCGACGCGCGACCCGGCTTTTCGCTTCCTGTCCGGCCAGTTCACCATGATCGGGCTTGAGGTGGACGGCAAACCGCTGCTGCGCGCCTACAGCATGGCCAGCGCCCATTACGACGAGCAGCTCGAATTTTTCAGCATTAAGGCGCCGAACGGCCCGCTGACCTCGCGCCTGCAGCACATGAAGCCCGGCGATCCGTTGCTGGTCGGCCGCAAGGCGGTCGGGACGCTTGTGCAGGACAGCCTGATCCCGGGCCGCAGCCTGTACCTGCTGGGCACCGGCACCGGCCTCGCGCCGTTCGCCAGCATCATCAGGGACCCCGACGTGTATGACCGGTTCGAGCGCATCGTGCTGGTGCATGGCTGCCGCGAGATCGCAGAACTGGCCTACGGCGAGGAGCTCGTCGCCCGGCTGCCCCAGGATGAGCTGATGGGTGAGCTGGTGCGCGGCAAGCTGTTGTACTACCCGACGGTGACGCGAGAGCCGTTCCGCAACCACGGGCGTATCACGACGCTGCTGGAGACCAACAAGCTGACGGCTGATCTCGGCCTCGAACCCATCGATCCCGCCGGCGACCGCATGATGCTGTGCGGCAGCCCGGCCTTCCTGACCGACATGGTGACTTTGCTGGACAATGCGGGCTTTCACGAGGGCAGCTCGAGCAAGCCGGGCGAATACGTGATCGAGAAGGCGTTTGT
The DNA here is from genome assembly GCA_963850595.1 of uncultured Alphaproteobacteria bacterium. GTDB lineage: Bacteria > Pseudomonadota > Alphaproteobacteria > Acetobacterales > Acetobacteraceae > CAHJXG01. Next base: position 3,009,110 of record CAWKLS010000002.1, read on the forward strand.
GGAGAAGTAGCTGCCAACCCCGCCTAGGGCCTGTCAGTTCTTGAGTTCTGTGCCGTCACTTGATCCAGTCCATCGTTGCGGCCATGCAGAGCACGCCCATGAAGGAGCAGGCGGTCTTCTCGTAGCGGGTCGCGACGGCACGCCACTCCTTGAGCCGTGCCCAAAGGCGCTCGACGCGGTTGCGGTTCTGGTAGATCCAAGAAGGACAGGCCACCGCGGCTTTGTTGCGTTTGGCTGGAATCGCCGGGCGGGCGCCGAGGCTCCAGACGAGCTCGCGAAAGGCATGGCTGGCGTAGCCGCGATCGGCCACGATCCAAGCGGGAACAATGGACAGCATGGTCAGCAGCAGCAGCGGCGCGAGCGGCAGTTCGTGCGCCTGCCCCGGTGCAAGGACAAAGCCGATGGCGCGACCAGAAGCGTCGGCGATCACGCAGGCCTTGCTGCCATAGCCACCCCGCGAGCGGCCAAGCGCCTCGCGCTCGTCGTGCTGCGCTGAACTCCCCCCTTTTTGGCCGCGCCCGCGGCCTTGTGATGCGCCCGGATGCTAGTCCCGTCGAGGAACGCCATCCCTGTCTCAACGCCGCCACGCTGCTGCGCCTCGTCCAGCAGCCGTTCCCAGGCACCCAGGCGCGCCCAGCGACGGAAGGTCTGCGCCGCCCACCACGGACCCAAGTCTGTTGGGATCTGGCGCCATTTCGCGCCGCTGTCGTGGCGCCAGATGATCGCTTCAATCGTACGGCGCAGGTCGTGGTGCTCGGTCTTATGCGGTGGGCGGCAAGCTTCGATCAAAGGCGCGAGCACCTCCCATTGCGCGTCCGTCAAAACCTTTGTCCTGTCTTGGTCAACCATCCGCCGCAGATGGGAAGTCATCAAGAACTGACAGGCCCTAGTGTAGCGTTTCCTCCAATCGGCCCAGCGGCATCGCGTAGGGTGGGTGAAACCTGCCATGGCGCCGCCCGCAAGATGGCGGGTCTCCCCCCACCCTACAGCCGGGATGCCTTTCTTGGAGTCGCAACACTACATACCCCGGAATACCGGCCGGCGCTTTTCCATGAAGGCGGTGCGGCCCTCGGTGTAGTCGGCACTGTCGAAGCAGGTCGCGACCACCTGGGCCACCGCGCCCATGTCGCGGTCGTCCGGATCGCGCATCGCCTGCGCCAGGATCAGCTTCATGCCGGTGATTGACAGCGGCGCGTTGCCCGCGATGCTCCGCGCCATCGCCGCCACCGTCTGCTCCAGCGCCGCCGCCGGCACGACCTGGTTCACCAGGCCGATGCGGGCCGCCTCCTGCGCGTCGATCCGCTCCCCGGTGAACAGCAGCGTACTGGCATGGGCCGGGCCGACCAGCGAGATCAGCTCGCGCACCATGTCGAACCCGTAGGCGATGCCGAGCTTCGCCGCCGGAATGCCGAACATGCTGCCCTCGGCGGCGACGCGGATGTCGGCCTGCAGGGCGATGCCCAGGCCGCCGCCGAGACAAAAGCCCTGGATGCGGGCGATCACCGGCTTCGGGAACGACGCAAGCTTAGCCCGCCCGGCGCTGGTCAGCGCGTCGTATTGCCGCTGCGCCTCCGCATTGCTGCGGCTTTTTGCAAATTGGCTGATGTCGGCGCCGGAGACGAACGCTTTGTCCCCTGCCCCGGCCATGACCACGACGTGGACCGTGGGCGCGTGCTCCCAGGCGTCGAGGATGGCGGCGAGGCCGTCCCACATCTCGACCGACATGGCGTTGCGCTTCTCCGGCTGGTTGAAGATGATCAGCCCCACCCCGTCCCGCACCGCCGCCAGCATCTTGCCGGACGCGTAATCCGTAACGCTTGAGTCGTAGTCCATCACTGCATCCCCTGGCTGGGCGTGACCCTAAATTCGACCATTCCCGTTGACAACCGGCCCGCGCGCTAACCACGTTGCAGTTGGCGCACATGCGAAAGGCGATGAAGCCATGAGGTCGGTTATCGCAGCGCTGCTATTTTTGATAGCCGCCCCATCGATGGCGCAGGACGCGGCGATGGCCCCGGTCGTACAGGAACCCGTAGAACCCGGCATTACCACACCCATCCTTGGTCGGCAGGTGCTGGATCAAACCGGCAAAGCTGGCGGGCGCATCGTCGATGTGTTGGTTGATCAATACGGGCAGACCCGCGCCGCCGTCATCGACGTCGGTGGGTTCATGGGCCTGGGCCAGCGCCGCATCGCGGTGGCTTGGCGCGGGCTGCGGTTCAATCCAGCCAACGGCGAGATCACCCTGCTGATGCCCGCCGACCAGATCGGCGCCGCGCCCGAGTATAAACCCGCCGCCGCCCCGGTCGTGCTCGCAAGCCCTCCACCGTGAAACGGGACTAGGTCTTGGTATCGGCTCGGAGCGCCCGCGGCCTCGATGCGCTGAATGCCCTGGTCGCCAGCAGCCAGACCGGGTTCGGCGCGTTCATCGCGGTGTACTTGACCGCGCAGGCCTGGACGCAGGCCGACATCGGCCAGGCGCTGAGCCTCGGCACCATCGTCGCGATGCTCAGCCAGCTTCCGGCCGGGGCCCTGGTGGACGCCATGCGCAGCAAGCGCCTTGCCGTCGCCTTCGGCGGCATCGCCGTGGCGCTCAGCGCCTTGCTGTTCGCCGCCTCGTCCTCTTGGCTCGCGGTGCTGGGGGCGGAAGCGCTGCATGGCTTCGCGAGCTGCATGATCGGGCCGGCCATCGCCGCCGTCAGCCTGGAGCTGGCAGGGCGCGCCGGGCTGGGTGTGCGGCTTGGGCGGAACGCGCGTTTCTCCTCGATCGGCAGCGCGGTCGCGGCAGTGGTCCTGGGGGCGATCGGCACCTATGTCTCCGGCGCCGGCGTGTTCTGGGCCACGGCCGTGCTGATGGTATTAGGACTGCTGACGCTCCGGACCCTGCCGCCACCGGCCGCCGACCTGCACAGCGCCCATGTTGGGGCCGAAACCCGCGGCCTGCCCGGCGCCATCTGGGCCCTGCTCGACCGCCGCCTGCTGGTGTTCGCCGTCTGCGTCGCGCTGTTTCATCTGTCCAACGCCGCCATGCTGCCGCTGGTCGCCAACGAGGTCACGCGCAGCACCGGCGCCCGGGCCAACCTGGTGATCGCGGCCTGCGTGGTGGTGCCGCAGGCCATCGTCGCGGGACTGTCGCCATTGGTGGGGCGCAAGGCCGAAAGCTGGGGCCGGCGACCGGTGCTGCTGCTGGGCTTTGCCGCCCTGCCGGTCCGCGGCGTGCTGCTGGCGATCGGTACCGACCCAACCTATATCGTCGTGATGCAGGCGCTGGACGGGATCAGCGCCGCGGTGTTCGGCGTCCTCCTGCCGCTGGTGGCCGCGGACTTGACCCGTGGCAGCCGGCACTTCAACCTATGCATGGGGATGCTTGGCCTCGCGGTTGGCGTCGGCGCCACGCTCAGCACGGCCATAGCCGGCTTGGTGGCCGACCGGTTCGGCAACGGGCCGGCGCTGATGGTGCTTGCCGCTGCGGGGGCGGCCGGCGTATTGGGCTTGCTGGCGCTGCCGGAAACCCGGGAAACCCGATTGGGTCCCTCGGTAGAGGGAGCTTTTGGCGCCGACGCGCGTTGAGACACCAGTTCATACCGGGAGAGCGTTCCATGAAGACCCTAATCATTGCTGCTGGGGCCATTACCCTCATGCTTGGAGCCTTTGCGCCGGCGCAAGCAGCTGGATGCCTCAAGGGCGCTGCTGTCGGCGGGATCGCCGGCCACGTCGCGGGCCATGGCGTGCTTGGCGCTGCCGCGGGCTGTGCGGTCGGCCGGCATCAGGCCAATAAGTCGGCGCGTCAGGCGGCGCAGCAGCAGCAGCCGGCGCCGACGGACAGCAGCACCACCCAGCGTTGAACGTCGCTTAACGCCGCCAGTCCCGGGCTCACGCCGTAGGACTGGTGGCGGCTTGCCTCCGTCCGAGGGGTTCTGCATACACGCGGGATGTCGCCCCCTCAGAACGGCTCGACGCCATTTGCATCGGTTGAGGAAGCGATTGAACTTGGCGGGCCGCTGCTTCGTCTGCACCGCGCCGCATTGGGGCGCGATCCAGACGCGGCGGGACTTGCGGCCTTGGTCGCTGCACGGCGTCGAGGCGCCGATTTAACCGACATCGCGCGGGTTTTGATGGCGACCACTGAGTTCGGTGCCGTCTGCGAGCTCGGCGACTCAGATAGTCCCGCTGATGCCGCCTTCGCCGCCAAAGCTGCGGCCCAGGCCTTTGGACCAAACGGCGATCCGGCTGCCAATGCGCTAGGCCTGGCCATGACCGGGCTGGAATGTGCCGAACTCTTGGTCGCCATCGCCGAGTCTGCTCCAGTGCGGCGTCGTTCGCCCATGCTGCCCGGCCTGTTTCCGGACGTGCCGCCCGACGATCCCATCGCCTATGCATTCTGGATCGCCGCCTACGACACCCCGCCCCCCGACGCGCTTTCCCGCATCACGCCGCTGCCTGGCCTCCGCGTGAGCCTGGCGATGCGGGCGGGCGACAGCGAGATCGAGGGCATGCTGCGCTCCGTCGCGTCCCTGCAAGCGCAGGTGCATCCGGATTGGGAGCTGTGCCTGGCCTGCCAGCTGCATTCGTCGTGGCCACGACGCGCCGTCATGGCCTTGGCCGAGGCTGACGCCCGCGTCACCGTTCTGGACGTGCCGCCGGGCACACCGGCCATCGAGGCGCTCAACCGTGCGCTCGCCGTCCGGACCGGCACAGTCGCGGGTTTGCTCGCACCGGGCGACACGCTGGCGCCCACGGCGCTGCACGAGGCGCTGCTGGCCTTTGGCCCCGAAACCCTGCTGGTCTATACCGACGAGGATCAGGCCGATCCTGCCGGCCAGCGCACGACGCCACGGTTCAAGCCGGATTACAGCCCCGACGCCATGCAGGCGACCGACGCCATCGGCCAGTTGGCGCTGTATCGGACGCGGCTGCTTGCCGAACTCGGGGGCCTCGACCCCATGGCCGCCCCGCACGAGGTCTATGACCTGACGCGCCGTGCCGCGGCGGTTGCCGGCCCAGCACGCATCCGTCACGTGCCGGCCGTGCTGTTCCGCCGCGCCGCGCCGCCGCCGCCCGACCCGCCAGCGCCGGCGCCGCCCGCTTTGCCCGACCCACCGCCGCTGGTCACGGTCATCATGCCAACCCGCGACCGGGCCGACCTGCTGGCCGTCAGCGCCTGGGGCGTGCTGCGAGCGACCGACTACCCGGCGATCGAGCTGATTATCGTCGATAACGCCAGCGCCGACCCGGCCGCGCTGGCGTTGCTGGCAGAACTCGACGCCGACCCGCGGGTGCGGGTGCTGCCATTCTCCGGCGCGTTCAACTTCTCCGCCATGAACAACGCCGCCGCGCGTTGCGCCAGGGGTCAGGTCCTGGTGCTGCTGAACAACGACGTAGAGCTGACTGACCCCGCATGGCTGCGCGCCCTGGTGGTCCACGCCGTCCGTCCGGACGTCGGCGCGGTCGGCGCGCGGCTGCTGTATCGCGACGGGAGCCTGCAGCATGGCGGCATGGTGCTGGGGCCGGAGGGGCGCGCGACGCACGTGCTGCGTGGCGCCCCGCGTGACGCGCCGGGCTACCTCGGCCAATTGGCGGTGACCCGTGACCTGTCGGCGGTGACCGCCGCGTGCCTGGCAATCCGCGCGGGAACCTGGGTACGGATCGGCGGCATGGAGGAGCGTCTGCCGGTCGCCTGGAACGACGTGGATCTATGCCAACGGGTCCGCGCCGCCGGCCTCCGCGTGCTCTGGACGCCGCACGCCGTGCTGATGCATCTGGAAGGCGAGACCCGCGGGGAGGACGCCGCCGACCCAGGCCGGCAGGCGCGCTTTTTGGCCGATCAGGCGCTGTATCGCGCGATCTGGGGCAGCGTCGCCGACGATGACCCGTTCCTCAATCCCAACCTGATCGCCAGCGACCATCAGCTCGTCCTGGCGCCGCCGCGAGGGAGACGACCCTGGTAGCCCGTTCGCCTGAACCATGAAGGTTGCCATTATTGGGGGAATCTGGTTTCAGTCGTAACATGCCAATTTCCTGCATTGGAACCGGGTTCTGGACCAGCGCCTGATCGAAACGCCCGGACCACTGCCCTCCACAGCCGACACGCTGACGCTTTTGGCCGATCCGGCGCTCGCCCCGCTGTTCCTGCGCCCAGCGCTGGTTGGCGTCGAGAGCGCCTGGTATGGCCATGTCCCGTTCGCCCATTGGATCGTGGCCGCGTGCCGGCCGCGGCTGATCGTCGAGCTCGGCACCCATTACGGCGTGTCCTATGCGGCGTTCTGCGAGGCAGTGGCCCAGTACGGCATCGATGCCCGCTGCTATGCCGTCGATACCTGGCACGGCGACGCGCACGCCGGGCATTACGACGACGAGGTGTATGACGCGCTGCGGCGTTTCCACGATGCGCGATACGCCGGGTTCTCCGAGCTGCTGCGCTGCACCTTCAATCAGGCGCTGCCGCACTTCGCCGACAACTCGATCGACCTGCTGCACATCGACGGCTTCCATACCTATGACGCCGTGCGCGGGGACTTCGAAGCTTGGCGGCCCAAGCTGTCCGACCGCGCCGTGGTGCTGTTCCACGACACCAACGAGCGCCGGGGCGACTTCGGCGTCTGGCGCCTGTGGCAAGAGCTGCAGGCGACGCATCCGGGGTTCGAATTCCTGCATAGCCACGGCCTCGGCGTGCTTGCGGTCGGTCCCAAGGCGCCGGACGCGGTGCTGGCGCTGTGCCGGCTCGACGCTGCGCATTTGACCGACATACCGACCATCCGCGAGCGATTTGCCGTGTTGGGCGCGCGTTGGATGGACCATTTCGAGCGCACCCACGCCATCGCCGCTCAGCAACGGGCGGAGGCGCGCAACGCCGGCTATGCGGATGAGGTCACGGCGCTGCAGGGCGCACAGGACGCCGCCGAACGCTATGAGGCCGAGGTCGCGCGGCTGACCGAGCAGCTTGCCGCCATGGAGGCGCTGCGCGACGAGGCCGCCGAGAGCCGCGCCGAGCTGGAGGACGCTTGGTCGTATCAGGCGATCCTCAAGAGCCAGCTCGCCCAGCGCGACACCCACACCGCCGAGCTGCTGGCGAAGCTCGCCACCCGCGCCGCGGATTGGGAGCGGGTGCATCAGGTGCTCGCCGGCCGCGACGCCGAGTTGGCGGCAACGCGCGCCGCGCTGGCGCAGGCAGAGGCGCTGCAGGCGGCGACCTACCGGTCGGCGTCGTGGCGATTTGCCGCCCCGGTGCGCGTGCTGGGCCGGCACGCGCCCTGGCTCCAGCGCGGCGTTCGGCGCGGGCTGCGCCTTATTAGCATGGCGCTGTCCGGGAAGCTTGCAGCGCATCGTCACCTGCGGGCCCAGCGCGCGGCTGAGATCGCAGCGCTGCGTGCCTCCCCGCTATTCGACGCCAAGTTCTATTTGGCGAGCCAGCCCAGCGTCGCCGCCGCGCGGCATGACCCGGTGGCGCATTACGTCTGGATCGGCGCGCAGTCCGGCGCCATGCCGAACCGCTATTTCGACACTCCCTGGTACCTCGCCCGCAACCCTGACGTGGCCGCGAGCGGCGAGAACCCGCTGCTGCATTGGCAGCGGGAGGGTGCGGCACGAGGTCTCGATCCGAACCCGTTTTTTGATGCGGATTGGTACCTGGCCCAGAATCCTGACGCAGCGAACCCGGATGCGGCCGGGAGGGACGCGCTGACCCACTGGATACGCGTCGGCCGCGTCGCCGGGCGCGATCCGAACCCGATGCTGGATGCCCGCGCCCTCACGCTGGACTACGGCGACGGCCCGGATTTCGATCCGCTTCTGCATTGGTGGCGCCACGGCGTCAGCGACGGGCTGAACCCGCATCCGCTGTTCGACGCGGCCTGGTATCGCGCGCAGCACGGCCTGGATGTCGGGGCCGATCCGCTGGCGCATTGGCTGGAGACCGGCCGCGCGGCCGGACTGCTGGTGTCACCGCACCAGGTATCCGGCGACGCCCCACCAATGGTGGCGTTTGCCGACGAGCCTGATCCGGACGTCTCGATTATCGTGCCGGTTTACGGTCATTACGGCGACACGCTGCGCTGCCTGCAGGCCGTCATGCTGCACAGCGGCAATACGCTGCGCTACGAGGTGATCGTCGCCGACGACAAGCCCTTGGGCCGCATCGCGCCGCTGCTGCGGGAACGCGTGCCGGGCCTGCGCATCATCGAGAACGCCGTCAACCTCGGCTTCCTGCGGAGCTGCAACAACGCGGCTCGGTCGGCGCTTGGGCGGCACATCGTTTTCCTGAACAACGATACGACGGTGCGGCCGGACTGGCTGGCGCCGCTGGTGCGCCTGGCGGACGCTGACCCGCTGGTGGGCCTGGTCGGCTGCAAGCTGCTGAATGCGGACGGCACCATCCAGGAGGCCGGCGGCACCATGCTGCGCAGCGGCTGGGGCTTGCCCTATGGCGCCGGACAGGACCCAGCCGCGCCCCAATACAACTTCGTCCGCGACGTCGATGTGGCGATCGGCGCATGCATCCTCGTGCGCCGGGCGGCGTTCGAGCAGGCCGGCGGCTTCGACGACCGCTACGCGCCCGCGTTCTATGAGGAGTTCGACCTCGCCTTCACGCTGCGCGACCGCGGGTGGCGCGTGGTCTATCAACCCGCCAGCGTCGTGGTGCACTATGACAGCAACACCTATGGGACTGTGGCGCGGGACCGGCACAGCCTGGCGAACCATGCGAAGTTCTGCGCCAAGTGGGCCGCCGCCCTGTTGGCCCAGCCGTTGCCATCCGCGCCCGAGCTTAACATCCGCAGCCGTCCCGCGGCGGCCGGGATCGCGCTGGTCATCGACGACCGCGTGCCGCAATGGGACCGCAACGCCGGCGCGCTGTCGCTCACCCAATACCTGCATTTGCTGCAGGGCATGGGCTACCAAGTCATCTTCTGTCCGGCCGCCGACGCCACGCCCACCGAGCCCTACGCCACGGCGCTGCAGCAGGATGGGATCGAGCTTTTACATGCGCCCGGAATGCTTGAACGCTGGCTGCGGGCGAATGGCCGCCAGCTCGACTTGGTCTGGACCGCGCGCCCGGACGTGACCGGCCCAATCCTCGATCTGCTCCGGGCCGAGACCCGGGCGCCGATCCTCTATTTCACGCATGACCTGCATCACCTGCGCGAGCATCGCCGCTGGAAGCTGGAGGGCGACGCTCACGCGCTGACGGAGAGCAAGCGCCTCAAGCAGATCGAGAACCGCATCTTTGCCCGGGTGGACGAGGTGATGACGCCGAGCGCCGACGAGGCCGCCGTCATACGGGCCGACGTGCCCGGCGCCCGGGTCCACGTCATTCCACTGTATGTCGTGCCCGCCATGCCGCTGGCCCGGCCCCGAAACGGCGACGCCGAGCGGAACGCGCTAATTTTTGTTGGCGGATACAATCATCTGCCGAACGTCGATGCGGCGGTTTGGCTCGTGCAGGGCATCATGCCGCTGGTCTGGGCGGCGCTGCCGGACGTGCACCTGCTTCTAGTCGGCAACGAGCCGCCAGCGAACGTGCAGGCCCTCGCTGGCCGGCGGGTCACCGTCACCGGCTTCGTGCCCGGCCTGGCGCCGCTTTATGCCCGGTCGCGGCTTTCAGTGAGCCCTTTGCGCTACGGCGCCGGAGTAAAGGGCAAGATAATCGCCAGCATGCAGGAAGGCGTTCCGGTCGTCACGACGCCAGTGGGCAATGAGGGACTGGGCCTGGTGCACGGGACCGAGGCCTGGGTGGCAGAGACCGCCGCCGGTGTCGCCGAGGGTATCATCGCCCTGTATAGCGACACCGCGCGCTGTGCCGCGATGGCGAAGGCGGCGGGGTCGATGTTGCGCCGCAGCTTTAGCGAGGATGCTGCCCGCACCGCACTGATGGCTGTGCTGGGCCAGTGGTCGTGCCGGGTTTGCGGACGCTCGGCGCCGGCGCTGCCGGTCCGCTGTCCGCATTGCGACGCCGACGCCGCTGCGCGGGGCTTGGCCGGCGCCATCCTGCAAGGGCTGCCCCGCGTCAGCGCGCGCAGCATTGCCGACGCACTGCCCCGTCTGGCCAGGCTTCGGATCAGGGCTTGCGACGATGCGTCGCCGGCCATTTTCCAACGCCTGTCGCGTCCGGGCAACGAAGAGGCGTGCGATCTGCTGGTCGGCGGCCAGAACTTGGATCCATCGACAGTCCGTACGGCCCTGTGCCCCCAAGGTCGTTGGGTCCGGTCAGGCGGTATCGAGGACGCAGCAGCGCTGATTTCAGCCGGGTTCGACGTTCTGGTTTATGACGGCGAGAGCTCCACCCTCGACGCCGGGTTGACCGCGTGACGGCATTGCGTCCGTCGGTCCTGGTAGATCTGCGGCCATGCTATGAAGGTTTCGCTGGTATCCCGCAGGAGACACGCCTGCTGTTCCAGTTGTTCTCCGAGATGAAGCTTGGGCGGCTTGGCGGCCTCGCCTCCGGCATCCACTTCGCCGGCCCGCCGCGCCGGTCCGTCACGGCACAGACACCGTTCGACCGCACCCTGCAGCAGGCCCGCGTGCTGATCAGCCAGGACACCAAGCGCCATCACGCCCCGCCGGGCCTGTCGTTCCTGCTGCCCGGACCGATCCGCCGCCGCATGCACCACGTGACCACCATCCTCAGCCTGGCGCAGCGGGAGGAGCAGCTCGACCTGCCGATCGATCCCGTGCTGTTCGAGGACTACCTTTGGATGAAGCTGTTCGACAACACGCTGCCGCCGTCTGAGCGCGGGCTGCTGACCCGCGCCGAGTTCTTCGCGACTGTGCTCGGCCATGAGAACGCCCGCAGTCTGTCGCTGCTGCCGCTGCCGTTCCAGCGCCGGCTCAACACGGCCGGCTGGGACGTGTTCTTCGCCGCCACGGTGTCGCCCTACCGCGTGACCCCGGGCACGCAGTTCATGGTGCGCTACTACGACGCGCTGCCGCTGTTGAGCCCGCACACCATCGGCGAGCCCTGGCCGCACACCAACAGCCACGCCCGCATGCTGAAGCGCAACATGGACCAGGGCGCGCATTTCTACTGCGACAGCGAGCCGGTGCGGGAGGACGTGCTGCAGCTATTTCCAGAAAGCGAGCCACGCGTGCACACCATTCCGGCGCTGGTCGCCCCCGAATACCGTCCCGACGTGCGGGCGGACAGCGAGCTGCGCACCATCCTGCGCCGCCGGGCCAGCACCGTGACGGCGCCGGCGGGCGGACGAAGGGAGCTATCCGACGCGCCGTTGCCGAAGCTCATCATCGCCGTCTCGACCTTGGAGCCGCGCAAGAACTACCTGCGTTTGTTCAGGGGTTTCGAAATTGCCCGCCGCATGACGAAGGTGCCGATGCAGCTGCTGATCGTCGCCAACCCCGGCTGGCGCTCGGACGCCGAGCTCGCCGAGCTCAAGCTGCTGGTGCGGGAGGGCGCCTACCACGTCGCCGGCGTGCCGCTGGCAGAGCTGCGGGTGCTGTATTCGATGGCGCATCTGGTCGTCGCCCCCAGCCGGGCGGAGGGGTTCGATTACAGCGGCGTCGAGGGCATGGCGTGCGGCACGCCGCTGGTCGCCAGCAGCATCCCGGTGCATCGCTGGGTTTACGGCGACGCTGCCGAGTACTTCGATCCCTATGACGACGAGGAGCTGGCCACCATCCTGGCCCGCCTGGTCGAGCTGCCGCGGGAGACCGGGGTGCTGTCCGAGATGCGCGACCGCGGCCTGCGCCAGGCGGCGCTCTACCAATCGGCGGCGCTGTTCCCCCGCTGGGAACGTGCAATCCAGTCGGTCGCCGCGCGATCGAAGGTGCGCCAGCCGGCATGAACACTGAGACGCACCGCGACAACAACTTCGACTTCCTGCGGCTGTTCGCGGCGGGGATGGTGGTCTACGGGCACGGCTGGGTGCTGGCGACCAATGCCGGGCCGGGCTTCTGGGGCGTACCGTTCGCGCGGATTGGCCTCGATATCTTCTTTGCCATCAGCGGCTACATGGTCACCGGGAGCTGGCAGCGCTCGCCAAGTTTGCTGCGCTTTCTGGCCAAGCGCGCGCTGCGCATTTTTCCCGGGTTGATCGCCTGTGTGCTCGCGACCGCTTACATCCTCGGAGCCCGGCTGACGAACCTGCCGCTGCAGGCCTATCTCACCAATGATCAGACATTGGATTACCTTCGTAATATCCAGCTTGAGCAGCGCCTGAACCTGCCTGGCGTGTTCGAAGGCATGCGGCTCGGGGGTGCCGTGAATGGCTCGCTCTGGAGCTTGTTCCCGGAGGTTCTATGCTACCTGACCGTCCCGCTGCTGGGGTTGCTGCGGTTGCGGCTGCGCTTATGGACGCTCGGCGTCGGCGCTGCGGCGGCGGGGATCAGCGGAATGTGGATGTTCTACGGCTACGGAGGCGAGGCCGTTGTCTTCTACGGCACGGACGTGAAATACATGCTGGTCCAGGTGCCGTTCTTTTTCCTGGGCGCCTTATACGGGCTGCTGGGCGACCGGATGCCAAACTTTTACCGGGCCGACTTCGCGTTGCTCGGCTATTCGCTGAACTGGATGGTCGCGAGCTGGTTCAGTTGGTGGAACATGCCGGTCGAGTGGGTGACATTGCCCTACATGGTCCTGTGCTTCGGCCGGATGTCGATGCCGGTCATCCGTCGCGCTGGACGGTTCGGCGATTTTTCGTACGGCATGTATTTGTACGCGTTTCCAGTTCAGCAATTCGTGCTGGCAGCCATGCCGCGCAACCAGCATCCGATCATCACCTGCATGATCCTCACCGTGCCGCTTGCCGTGTTATCCTGGTACCTGGTCGAGGCTCCGGCGCTGCGCTGGAAACCCGGCCGTGCCCTCTCGGCTGGGTCGGTCAGCGGCCGAGCAGGCGAGCCAGCAGCCCAGCCGGGGCCTCCGGCTTCGGCGCCGCTTTCCCAGTAAGGACAGGGGCAGTAAGGCCCGGCCAGTCGGAATAGTTGATGCGGTGCTCCTGCTCCGCAGTCAGCGGCGGCAGAGGCTGCTCGCGGCGGCGACCGACGATCGCGGTGTGATAGTTGGGCAGCACGCCTTGCCGGGTGAGCATCTGCTCGATCAAGATGACCAGCCGGGCGACGGTCTGGTCCCGCGGATTGGTCCAATCGAAGTTGGGCAGGATAGCGGTGAAGAACGGCCGCATGATCGCTCCGCCATAGTCCTGCCGGTGGATTACGTCGAACCACTGATAGGTCAGCGGCAGGATGCGCGACGCATGCACGCCCTCGGACGGGTCATGCTGCATCATCCAATCGAGCGAAGGCCGTGGGATCATTGTGCGGGTCTGTTTCCATAGCACGTCGAACCGGTACGTCTCGGCAAGGCAGTCATTGACCTCGTCCATGATTGCCAGCACCTCGGGCTCATAGATGTGGTGGTCGGGCCCGACGTATTCGTCGAACCACAGCAGGCCGCCGGGCTTCAGCACCCGATGCATGAAGGCGTACATCGCCTCGATCTCATAGAAATGGTGGATTGCCGCCAGCACGAACACGGCGTCGTACTCGCCATCCGGAATATTCGCGGTCAGCACGTCGCCGCACCGCAGGTCGAGCTTATCGGCGTAGGACTTGTCCGACACCCGCTCCCGCGCCTTGTCAACGGCGACCTGGGACATCTCATAGACCGTGACATGCTCGGCATAGCCGTGCGCGACCAGGTGTTCCTCGACGAACGCCATGCCGGACCCGATGGCCAGCACGCGGGCTGGGGGCGGGTTGAAAAACTCTTTGGCGATGCTGTCCACCGACCAGCCATCGAGCGACCCGGTCATCGGCTTGCCGATTGAGTGCTGGTACAAGAATTTGTGCTGAGTATAGTCGGTCGGATCGCTCTCGATCACCGCCTGCGACCCGACGTGCTCACCCTTTTCGTAGCGGTCATCCCAAATCGAGGTTGCGTCCACAGCGGGCTGCGCGTCCGTAGTCTCAGGGGTTTTATCCATAGTTCTGTCCTATGCCGTCAGCGGTCGTGCACCATCAAGCCCGGCGGCAGGGTGGACAGCAAGGTCTCAAAGTACGGGATGGTCCGCTTCAACCCCTCCTCCAGCGAAACCGCCGGCTCCCAGCCCAATTTGGCCTTCGCCTGCTCGATGTCGGGGCGGCGCTGCTTGGGATCGTCCTCCGGCAAGGGCCGGTGGATGATGCGGGACTGCGACCCGGTGAGGTCGATCACCTTCTGCGCCAACTCCAGGATGGTGAATTCCCCAGGGTTGCCGAGGTTCACCGGCCCGGCGATCTCGGGCGGGCTGTCCATCAGCTTGATGAAGCCGTCGATCAGGTCATCGACATAGCAGAACGACCGTGTCTGCTGGCCCTCGCCGAACACCGTGATGTCCTGGTTGCTCAGCGCCTGCACGATGAAGCTCGATACCACGCGGCCGTCACGGGGATGGGTGCGCGGGCCATAGGTGTTGAAAATACGCGCCACCTTGATCTGCAGCCGGTGCTGACGCCGGTAGTCGAAGAACAGCGTCTCGGCGCAGCGCTTGCCCTCGTCGTAGCAGGACCGCGAGCCGATCGGGTTCACGTTGCCCCAATAGCCCTCTGGCTGCGGATGCACCGACGGGTCGCCATAGACCTCGCTGGTCGAGGCCTGGAAGATCTTGGCACCCGTGCGTTTGGCGAGGCCAAGCATGTTGATGGCGCCGAGCACGCTGGTCTTGGTCGTCTGCACGGGATCGCGCTGGTAGTGGATCGGCGAGGCCGGGCAGGCGAGGTTATAGATCTCGTCCACCTCGACGAACAATGGGAAGGTCACGTCGTGACGCATCAGCTCAAAATTGCGGTTGTCGTGCAGATGCGCAATATTGCGCGGCGTGCCGGTGAAGAAGTTATCGACGCATAGCACGTGGCAACCGGCGTCCAGCAGCCGTTCGCAGAGATGGGAGCCGAGGAAGCCGGCGCCGCCCGTCACGAGTACCCGACGTTCAAGGTGCAATGAACCGCTCCTGACTTCATTTCGTGGTTGTTACCGCGCTGCGGAATGATGGTAAACTGTCTCAAGGATGAACTATCCTGCTGGTCGAACCATCCTGGCAACTGCGATGCCCATCTGGTCCTGCCGCCAGTCCTGTGTCATGTTACGTCAGACTAACGATAATGTCATCACGCACGCAATAGGCCGGGAGACAAGGGTTTGCGCATTGCAATGATCGGCGGTGGCTATGTGGGGCTCGTGTCCGGCGCATGTTTCGCCGACCTCGGCGTCGAGGTCGCCGTCGTCGAGGCCGATCCGGCGAAGCTCGCCGCTCTGGCCGAGGGCCGCATGCCGATCTACGAGCCCAGTCTTGACCGGCTGGTCGCAGACAACGTCGCCGCCGGACGCCTCAGCTTCGGTGCTGACCTGACCGCCGCCGTCGCCGGCGCGGAAGCCGTGTTCATCGCCGTCGGCACCCCGACCCGCCGCGGCGACGGTCACGCCGACGTGTCCTACGTCAACGCCGCCGCCGAGCAGGTCGCCCGCGCCCTCACCGGCTATGCCGTCATCGTCACCAAATCGACCGTCCCCGTCGGCACCGGCCGCCGCATCGCCGAGATCATGCGGCGCGCCCGCCCCGACCTCGACGTCGATGTCGCAAGCAACCCGGAGTTCCTGCGCGAGGGCAGCGCCATCGGCGACTTCATGCGCCCCGACCGCGTGGTGATCGGCACCGAGAGCGAGCGGGCTCGGGAGGTGCTCCGCCGCCTGTATCGGCCATTATACCTGATCGAGGCGCCGATCCTGTTCACCAGCCTTGAGGCCGCCGAGCTCACCAAATACGCCGCCAACTCCTTCCTGGCCATGAAGGTGACATTCATCAACGAGATGGCGGACCTGTGTGAGAAGGTCGGCGCCGACGTGCATGACGTCGCGCGCGGCATCGGCCTTGATGGCCGGATCGGGCGCAAGTTCCTGCATCCGGGACCGGGCTTCGGCGGCAGCTGTTTTCCCAAGGACACGCTGGCGCTGATGCGCATCGCCCAGGACTGGGGCGCGCCGTCCCGCCTGGTCGAGGCGACCGTCGCGGTGAACGATGCGCGCAAGTCCGCCATGGCGGCGCGGATCATGCAAGCCGGCGGCGGCTCGGTGCACGGCAAGGTCATCGCGGTGCTCGGCCTGACGTTCAAGCCCGAGACAGACGACATGCGCGACGCCCCGAGCGTGCCGATCATCAGCCGGCTCGCCGAGGAGGGCGCCGCGATCCGCGTCTTCGATCCGGTCGGCATGCCGCATGCCCGCATCATGTTACCGGACAGCGTGACCTACTGCACTGACGCCTATGACGCCGTTATCGGCGCCGACATCCTGGTCTTGGTCACTGAATGGAATGAATTCAGGGCGTTGTCACCGGGCCGGCTGCGCGACGCGATGCGCGGCCGCCTGGTCATGGACCTCCGCAACGTCTTCGATCCCGTGGCGTTCGACGCGGCCGGGTTCGACTACCGCGGCATCGGGCGATCGGCGCACCGGCCCCAGCAGTAATACCCTTTCCATGCAGGCATCGTGTGCTGGCATCGTGCCAAGCCGGATATGGTGCCATACCGGCCTAACTGATAATTAACCAGAGCCGTCCAGAATAGCGCGCTGCAGAGGGGGAATGCATTGGCCGCCGACGTTAGCGTGATCGTCCCGGCCTACAATGCCGAGGCGACCCTTGCCGCTGCCCTGCGAAGCGTCCTGCAGCAGTCCGTGCCGCCGCTGGAGGTCCTGGTGGTGGACGATGGTTCAAACGACAATACCGCAGCCGTGGCCGCGCAGTTCGCCCCGGAAGTGCGGCTGATCCAGCAGCATAATGGCGGACCGGGTTCTGCCCGCAACGCCGGGATACGTGCGGCACGCGGCGAGTGGATCGGCCTGTTGGATGCCGACGACACCTGGCTGCCGACCAAGCTCGAGCGGCAGCTCATGCTCGATGACGACGCGCGTATCGGTATCATCGCCTGCCTCTCCGACAAGCCTGGCCAGATTTGCCCGCCCGAGATCGGGTTCGAACAGCTCTGGACCAGCAACCTTCTGGTAAACAGCACGGTGTTGATGCGCCGCACCGCATGGAAGGAGGCCGGGTTTTATGACGAGGCCCGCGCGCTGATCTCGGTCGAGGACTATAACCTTTGGCTGCGCATCGCGGCCGCCGGCTGGCGCATCCTGACCCGGCAGGAGGTCCTGGCGCACTACACGCGCGGCGTGGGCATCAGCAGCAACACCCATCGCCTGCTCGCGGCCTCGCTGTTCAACATCGACCAGATCGAGCGCGTGCTCGACCTGCCCCCGGCCAAGGTGCAGGCCCGGCGGGTCGCGGCGCTCGATCAGTTCGCCGGTGCCGCGCTGCATGAGCGCGACGTCGGACTGGCTCGGGAACTCGGGCTGCGGCTGGCGCGCACCGATCCAACTCCGGGACGCCTGGCCCGCCTCGCCCTCGCCTACCTGCCCAGCCCGCTGCTCGACGTCAAACGGCGGATCAGCCAGGCCCTGCCTCGAAACGAGGCGCCCCAGCTTTTCGGCCGGCCCGTCGTGCCCGTTGATCCCGGCCTGCAGCAGCCCGTGCTGCTGGTGATCGTCGATACCGAGGAGGAGTTCGACTGGTCCGTGGTTCCGCCGCTGACCAGCGGTATCCAGGCGATGCGCCACCAAATACTGGCGCAGCGTATCTTCGAGCGGTTTGGCTGCGTGCCCACCTATGCCATCGATTACCCCGTTGCCGCTCAACGTGAGGGCTATGCGCCGTTGCTGGAGTTCCTGCAGTCCGGGACCTGCGGCATCGGCACGCAGCTGCACCCATGGCTCAACCCGCCCATCGAGGAGGAGCTGTGCGAGCTTAACTCCTATCCCGGCAATCTGCCAAAGGCGCTGGAGGCTGCCAAGCTGCACGTTTTAACGGACGTGATCGAGACCAATTTGGGCGTCCGCCCGACGCTCTATCGGTCAGGCCGGTATGGGCTTGGGCCGAATACGCCGGATCTGCTGGCCGCGATGGGCTATCGCATCGATTGCAGCGTACAGGCCGCATTTTGCCAGCAGCGGCACGGGCGGGCCGGACTACCGGAACGCCCATGCCCACCCATTCTGGCTCGATGCCGGTCAAACGGTGCTTGAATTGCCGGTCACGGTCGGAGTCACCGGGGCGCTCGCCCGCTTTCCCGGACTGCTGGGACCAGTAGACACACCGATGCTGCGCCCGCTGCGGCTCGGGGGCATCTTGGCGCGCAGCCGGCTGCTGGACCGCATCCAGCTCACGCCGGAGGGCACCCGGCTGCTGGAGGCGCAGCGGCTGACGCGGGCGATGCTTGCCCAGGGGCACCGGCTGTTCGTGGTCGGCTATCACAGCCCATCCCTGCAGCCGGGCTGCACGCCCTACGTCCGCACCGCGGCCGACCTGCAGTGCCTGCTGGCGTGGATTGAGGGCTACTTGGAGTTCTTCCTCGGTGAGATCGGCGGCACGATGAGCACGCCGGACAAGATCTTTAACGCGGCCGTGCGGGTCCGCGATCGCTCGGCCGGCCAGGCCGCCTACGCATGACCGCCGGTCAGGCCGCCTACGCATGAGCAGCAGCATCCTGGCGCGGACGGCGCTCAGTGCCGGCTGGGTGATCGGCTGGCGGATGGCGAGCCGCGTGCTCGGCCTGGTCAGCACGCTGATCCTGGTCCGGCTCTTGATGCCCGCTGATTTCGGCGTGGTTGCGCTGGGCGCTGCCTTCGCCCAGGCGGTCGATACCATGTCGGTGCTGGGCACTGATGACGCCCTGATCCGCGAACACGAGCCGACCCGGGCCATGTACGACACGGCGTTCACGCTCAACGCCTTGCGCGGCGTGCTCACCGGCATGATCGTTGCGGCCGGGGCGTGGCCGACCGCCGAGTTCTTCGGCGAGCCGCGTCTCACGTCACTGCTGCTGGCGCTGGCCGCCCTCTCGGTGATCGACGGCTGGCTGAATATCGGCGTCGTGGATTTCCGGCGCAACTTTCAGTTTCATAAGGAATTCCTGCTTAACATGATGCCGCGCATCGTGAGCGTCGGCGTCACCATCGCGGCGGCGGCGCTGTTTCAGTCCTATTGGGCGCTGATCGCCGGTCAGGCGACGTATCGCGTGTTCCGGGTCGGCGCATCGTATCGCATGCACCCGTACCGGCCGCGGTTCTCGCTCGCGGCCTGGCGCGGGCTGATGCTGTTCTCGGCCTGGACCTGGGTGCTCGCGGTCGTGCAGATGATGGCGGCCCGCGTCGATGCTTTCGTCATCGGACGATCGCTCGGCGCTGGCAGTGTCGGCGGCTATGCCCTGGGGATCGAGATCGCCTCGCTGCCCACGACCGAGATCGTGGATCCGCTCGGCCGGGCTGCCTACTCCGGTTTCAGCGCGACTCGCCGTGAAGGCGGCACACGCGCGCTGTTCAACCGCCTGGCCGCCAGCTCGCTGCTGATCACCTGGCCTGCGGGCCTCGGTTTGTCGATGGTCGCCGACCCGCTGGTGCGGGTGGCGCTGGGTGAACGCTGGCTGCTGGTCGTGCCGGTCATCCAGGTTCTCAGCCTCGCTTGCGGTTTCTCGACGTTCGGCAACCTGGCGCTCATGCTGCTGCGCACCCACGGCTACTTGGCCACGACCTGCATCGCCGCCTTCCTGGGATTGCTGGTGAAGATCGCGTTCATCGCGATGCTGCTGCATTTTTATGGCCTGCCCGGGGCGGCAACCGGTGCCGCGGTCGGCATCGTGTTTGAGAGTGTGCTGCTGCTGGCCATCGTGGTCGTGACACAGCGGATGCCGTTCCGGCCGCTGGTGGACCGCTGCTGGCGCGTCGCTGCTGCCTGCGTCGTGATGGCCGGGGTGCTCTCCACGGCTGGATTGGCTTGGACGGGCTGGAGCGAGTCGTTCAGCGCCTCCATGCTGCGGCTGCTGGGATCGGCGGCTCTGGGCGCTGCGGCTTATGTCGCCACGCTCGGCGGGCTTTGGGCGGCGCAGGGCCGGCCGGAGGGGGCTGAGGCCGACATGCTCGGCACGTTTGGCCGTTTGCTCCGCACCCTTTGGCGCAACCCGGCCCCGGGCTGATCGGAACCGCCGATGCTCAACCGTCTACGCCGCCTGCCGGCCAAGGTCGCGACACATCTCAGCATCCTGCGCCATGACCCCGAGCGGTTTGGCCGCAACCTGCTGCAATTCACCAACCCGGCCCAATTCGAGGCCAGGCTGATCGACATTCTGGATCAGCTGCCGTTGCACGTGCAGGTCGCGCCCGGCCTCGCGCCGGCGCTGAACGTGCTGCAGCCGATCCTCAATCCCGATGCCATGACCGGTGGTCCCAACACCATCGTGCTGCTGGCGGCGCTGGCGGCGGAGACCGGTATCCCGGTGCGGATCGTCACCAACCGGGTTGGCCACCGGACCGACCCGGCCTGGTTCGCGAGCCACGTCTCAAGTCTTCTGGGCCGGCCGCCGCCGCCGGGTCTGCAGGTCACGACGGGGGCGGACCCAGCCGCGGCCGCAATGGTGGGAGAGGATGATCTATGGCTCGCCACCCACTGGACCACCGCCCAGGGAATAAGTCCCGTCCTGCCGCGTATGCGGCGGCCCTGGTTCCTCTACCTAATCCAGGATTTCGAGCCTGGATTCTACGCCTGGTCCAGCAACTACGCCCTGGCGCTGGAAACCTATGCGATGCCGCACCGCGCCATGATCAACGAGGCGTTCCTGGCCGAGCACCTGCGGGGGCAGGGGCCGGGCCTCTATGCCGATCCGGGATTTGTAGACAAGCGGTGCATTGTGTTCGAACCCGCAGTGGACCGCCGCGTGTTCTATCCGCCCGCGGCCGAATCTCCGTCGGGATCGCCAGCCAGGCCGCGTCGCCTGCTGTTCTACGCCCGGCCCACCAACGCCCGCAACATGATGGGATTAGGCTTGCAGGCGTTACGGGCTGCCATTGAGCAGGACGCCTTTCCGGGCGCATGGGAGTTCATCAGCGTCGGCGGACGCGGCAGCCTACCGGCCATCGCGCTGGGTGGCGGACAAACGCTGCGCCCGGCGCCTTGGGCCAGCTACGCCGGTTATGCCGACAGCCTGCGCCGGGCCGATATCCTGCTGTGTCCCATGCTGTCGCCGCATACCAGCTATCCGGTGCTTGAGATGGCGGCGTGCGGCGGCATGGTGGTGACCAACACCTATGGACCGAAGACTGCTTCGGCGCTCAGTGCGCTAGCCCCAGCGATCATTGGCGCATCACCGACCGTGCAGGGCTTTGTCGACGGGTTGCGCGCCGCGGTGGCGCAATGCGGCGGTGCGCGGCGGGACAGTCTGACGCTCGCGTCCAATTGGGACGAAGGACTGCGCCCAGTCGCCGTTTGGGCAGCGGCGGCGGTCCAGGATGTGGGTCTGTGATAGCAGCGCAAGGATGCTTAGGTCTCAGCGTTGAGTGGTTCGGCGATCGTTGCGAGATAGTCTACGGTTGAACGCTCGGCGCCCGCATTTGGCAGGCAAACGTTTGATCAGGGATCGATAATCGCGCGGTAATTGATAAAGAGTACGGAGATGTAGTTTGCGTGATGCGGTTTAGCGCAGTTTTAATGTATGATGTTTTAAGGTTGACGCGCGGCGCCATGTTCGGCGTTTTTGCAGATGGTGGGATCAACGATGCCGAGTGGTTCGAGCCTCAGCCGAAATGTGACCCATTCCACCCTCAGCGACGAGGGGCGGACCGGCAGCACCGTCGGCGACATGCTTCGCAGCAGTGAACCCGGGGAGAATGATTTCACTGTTCTGGCGCCGACGAACGAAGATCGGGTGTCGATCAACCGCCGGGAACTCGAGCGCGACCTGCGGGAGGCGCTCAATGCTGGGCAGTTCCATCTGCATTGGCAGCCCATCGTCAACTGCCTGACGGGCGTCCTGCAGCGGTTCGAGGCGTTGATCCGCTGGAACCGTCCTGGCTGCGGGAAGGTTTCGCCCGCGACGTTCGTGCCAATCGCCGAGGCACTCGGCTTGTATCGGCAGCTGGATACCTGGGTGCTGCGGACGGCCTGCGCCGAAGCGTTGCGCTGGCCGCAACCATACCGGGCCGCCGTCAACATCTCAGCATATTGGTTTCAGGGCGAGGACCTATCGCTCGCGGTCGAGGCCGCGCTGCTGGAGAGCGGCCTCGACCCCGGCCGGCTCGAGATCGAGGTGACGGAGCGCGTATTCATCGACAACTCCGGCAATGCCCGGCGGGAGCTGGCGCAGTTGAAGGCGTTGGGCGTCGGCCTTTCGCTGGATGATTTCGGCACCGGCTACTCGTCGCTCAGCTATCTCCGGACCATTCCGTTCGATAAGCTTAAGCTCGACCGGCTGTTCATCGAGAACCTGGGAACCTGCCGGCGTACCGAGGTCATCACCCGTGCGGTGCTGCAGTTGGGCGCCGGGCTCGATATGACTGTCTGCGCCGAGGGCGTTGCGCATCAGACACAACTTGAGATCCTGCAAGCGTATAGCTGTGATGAGGTCCAGGGCTACCTCATCGGGCGGCCTGGGCCGCTCACGCCCGAGCGGTTCACCCTCTACACGCGGCTTGATCGCAGCTCTTTGTTCATGGGACCAGAACTCTTGGAGGCTGACGCCAAAGGCCTGGCGTAAGCGTAAGGTTTACACAGAGTTTCGGCGATCATCCCGATCGAGGACATCCCGGCGCCGGTCGCTGCAGCCGGTGCAAGGTAACCTCGGGCGGGCAATTCAGCCGCACATCGACCAGCGAGGTGCCGGCGCCGGTCGATGTGTAGCCGAGCATGTCGCCATACCGCCAGGCACCGCGGGCCAGCCGGCGCGGGCTGCCGGCGTCGGTCAGCAGCGGCGCTCCGCCGGGCAGGCAGATCTGACCGCCATGCGTATGCCCGCAGAGCATGAGGTCGAACCCAGCGTGCGCAGCGTGACGGTAGGTTTCCGGCGTATGCGAAAGCAGGATCGAGACGGCCCGGCCCGGCAGGTCATGCGCCGCACGATGGAAGTTCTCCATCCGGTAGAAATGCGCGTCGTCGATGCCCGACAGGTAAATGGCCTCGCCATCCCGCTGGAGCTTCACCCATTCGTTCAATAGAAGCTTGTAGCCCGTTGCCTCCATACCTGGCACGAGCCGGATGGTGTCGTGGTTGCCGAGCACGGCGTAGACCACGGTCCGGAGCTGCGGCCGGAGGCGCTGCAGCCCGTCAAGCGTCGCCTCGACCGGTCCGTAGGTCCGGGCCCGGTAGTCTCCGGTTATGACGCACAGATCGTAGTCCAACCCACGCACGCGCTCGATCAGCGCATCGAGGAACTCGGCATTGATGTCCAGATGCAGGTCGGACAGATGCAGCAGCGTGAAGCCGTCAAAGGCATTCGGGAGATGCGGGAGCGGCACGTCATTCCGGCGTACCTCAATGGCCAGCGCGTTGCGCTGTGCCCGGGCATACAGGCCCGCGAGCCGCAGGCTGCCTCGGATGAGGCCAGGCAGCGGATGCCAGTTCTCGATGTGGAAAAAGTGAGTGCCGTTGCGGAAGACATGTTCCTCGTAGTCGCGCTCTAGCCCGAGGCGTTGGCGGACGTGCAAATGTCCCAGCCGCGGCTCCAGCGCCGCGAGGGCTGTCCTTTCCTCGTTCGTGAGCTCCGGTGTCCTCGCGCGATACCCTGGGCTCGGCCGAAGTCCCGCATCCGCTACGGGGCCTTGAAGCGCCGCCCTGACTGCCATGCTGTCGGCCCCATATTCGTTACTGATGCAGCTGTTAAACGAAGTTGCAGGCTGCGGCGAGTCACACTGGGAAGCGCTTCGCTGAAAACTGATTGATTTAACTTATTGACCCGAAAACAGCGGCGAGCGCCTGAGTATTTGTCTCGCCGCCTCATCCGGTCAGGCGTCCACTGAACCGCGCCGGGTTTGCCGGAGGCGTTTTGGTTTAAGTGCTACGCGGCCTTGGGCATCTCGTCCAGCGCGGTATAGTAGTTGGCTTCGGCCTCGGCGGGCGGTGCGTAGCCGTTGGGTTGGAGCAGGCGGCGGTTGTTGAACCAGTCGACCCACTCCAATGTCGCGAACTCAACGGCTTCCAGGCTGCGCCACGGCCCACGTCGGTGGATCACCTCGGCCTTGTAGAGGCCGTTGATCGTCTCGGCCAAGGCGTTGTCATAGCTGTCGCCGACGCTGCCCACCGACGGTTCGATGCCAGCCTCCGCCAGGCGCTCGAAATACTTTATACAAACGTATTGCGACCCCCTGTTCGAGTGATGAACGAGCTTGCCGCCCACCGGCCGCCGCTCGTGCCGTGCCTGCTCCAGCGTGTCCAGCACAAAGCCGGCGTGCGCCGAACGGCTCACCCGCTAGCCGACGATGCGCCTGGCGAACACGTCGATCACGAACGCCACGTAGACGAAGTCCGACCAGGTGCTCACTTAGAACCTGTTTGAGTGGCCCGTTTGCGCCTCGACCTCATCTCTGCGTGTTGGAGATCACGAGTGTCCGCCGGGACGGGCGGATGGGAGCAGGGATGTGGACTGAAGCGCATCGGGCACGCCATGAGGCGGGCCTGAAGGAGATGGTATCGACCTGCGCGGTCGAGGAGATGGCGCGGTGGCTGGAGCGGGCAGACCCGCCGCGCAGCGAGAAGGCAACGCCTGTGTTGCCGGTCATCAGCGCGATTGCCTGGCATTTGCGTGTTGGCGGACCCTGGCGCGCTCTGCCCGGTGACTTTCCAGCATGGCGGACCGTGTACGGCTGGTTCCGCAGATGGCTGGAGCTTGGGTTGTTTGACCGGCTGCTGTGCGACGTGGCCTGCTTGCGGCGTCGTGCTGCGGGCAGGAAGCCCGAACCCACGTTGGGCATCATCGATACGCAATCGGTGAAATGCATCCCGGTCCGTGGCCCACGCGGCTATGACGCCGCCAAGAAGGTGCTGGGCCGCAAGCGCGTCGCCCTGGTCGACGCCGACGGCACCTGGCTCGCCGTTGCCGTGGTGCCGGCCTCTACCCAGGAGCGCGACACGCTTCCCGCGCTTGACGTCGGAAAGGCAGAATGGCCCAGCCTGCGCGAGGCCATCCTCGACGGCGGCTTTGTCGCCGAGCGCTGCCGCGATTGGTCGAACCGGCACGGCATGCGCCACCATGTTGTCGAGCGCGATCCCGGGCAGAAAGGCTTTGTCGTGCTCGAGCGCCGCTGGGTGGTGGAGCGCTCTTTCGGCTGGCTCGCGCACTGGGGCGGGCTGCTGCGCGACCGTGCCGGGCGCCTCGACGTGTCGGCCGCCCGCGTCGCGTTCGCGGCCATCCTGTCCGGCGTCGAAGCCCTGCTCAACCCCATGCCAGTCTACGCCGCCGCAAGTTGAAGTCACTCAAACAGGTTCTTAGGTGAAATCCGACATCCATAGCATGTTCGGGGCCGGTGCCTGGGACTGGCGGTTGACGCGGTCAAGCAGGCAAGGTGCTGCCTTGTCGCTCACGGTGGTCCGCACCGGCTTGCCGCGGATGACGCCAGCAAGGCCCATGTCGCGCATCGGCCTGGCCACTGAGTAGCAGGCAACGAGGACGCTCTCCCGCTGCAGCTGGCGCCACACCTTGCGCACGCCGTAGACGTTGAGGTTCTCGGCGAACACGCGCTGGACCTTCTCACGCAACCCGGCGTCGCGTTGGGCACGTGGGGGCAGCCGGGATGCATCAGCACGCCGGGCCACATGTTTCGTGGTAAGTCGACGGGGCGATCTCGGGCAAATCGCCCTGCGATTTCGCTGGCAGCACTCTGCAGATCGGCTCGACCCCATCCGCCTCGGGGTGCTCGTCGATGAAGGCAATTATCACATGAACGGGCGGAGCTGGCCCCGAAGGTTCCGTCGGCGCAGCCGATAGAAGGCCAGCGGAGAGGGTCGAGCTCCGCCTGGGCAAAATACGCCGACGCCTTCCGCAAGATTTCGTTGGCTTGCCTCAGCTCGCGGTTCGGACGCTCCAGCGCACGCAGCTTCTCGGCCATGTCACTGGACACGCCGGCACGCTTGCCGCCATCAACCTCGGCCTTCTTTGTCCACTCGTGCAGCGTCTGCGCCGCGCACCCGAACTTGGCCGCAATCGACTGCACCGCCGCCCAGCGCGTCGGATACTCGCCCGCATGCTCCAGCACCATCCGCACCGCGCGCTCGCGCACCTCGGGCGAAAACTTGTTCGTTGTTGCTTTCGTCGTCATGGCTCCACCTTTTCAAGAGTTGGAGCCTCCGGCAAACCCGGCGCGATTCAAATGGGCGGCAGCAGGCTCGACGAACCTTCGGTCCGTAGAGCAGGTCACCATCGCCGCCGCGGTCCACGCCTGCGGCGGCAACTACACTAAGGCCGCAAAGCGCCTCGGCATCGCACGCTCGACGCTGTATTTGCGGGTCGCCGCGTTCGCCAGGGCGGGGGGCAATCGTGAGCACGATCCGCCGGCAACGTGACCATGCGCAGACGCCCTAGGCCGGCGACAGTCCACGTATCACAATATCAAAACCCTAATTGCCGCATGACGGACGGGATGCCGCGCCCGACCTGGCGGACATCCTCGAACAGCGTCGCGGCCTCAAAGCTCAGCAGGAAAGCAGCACCGTAGAAGAGGCTCGGCAGTCTCTGCTCCCAGGCGATGCCACGCTGCGCCCAGACGCGCGGCCCGTGATGCTCGAACATCAGCACGAAGCCGATGCCAAGCAGCGCTCCAGCGGCGACGTCGCTGAAATAATGCAGGCCAAGGTAGATGCGTGGCAGGGTGCCGTAGAGGGCGCTCGCCATGGCAACCAGGCCAAGCCAGCGCGAGCGCTGCCAAACTACGGTGACCAGGGCGAAAAACAGCGCCGCGTGATCGCTTGGGAAGGAACCCCAATGATGGGCGAGTGTGGTGTCGATGCCGGGCAGCGGCTGAAACCCACTCATGGCGTCATGCAAGGGCCGCAGCCGAAGCGGCAAAGATATCTGCAGCACCCGGCTCAGTATAGCGGTGATCAGCACCGCGCCAAATCCGAGCAGCAGCCGCTCGCGTGCTGCCTTGCCACTATCGCTGAACCAGCAACACCAGACCAATCCGATCATCAACGCACCGGTGGCGATCGTGGCCTCGCTGGCGATGAGCACCGCATGATTGATGACGCCGTTCTGTGACGCCAAGCGGTTGACTGTTGCGGACACATAGGCGTCGAGGTCGCGTGACAATGCGAAATGGTCGGCGACGATCCACCAGCAGGCCAATGCAGCGATGGCGCTCGCGCCGGCCCAGGCGCGTCTGGACCGCGTAGCGGCTAGGCGCTCTGGTGAGCGAGCGTGGCCGACAACATGCACGATCTCGAACGCACTAAGGCTTGCGGGCGCCTTGGATTGTGCGGCGCTCTGCACGGTAAACATCCTGCTAACGCGCATTGTAAATTCCTGATCCCTAGCAGTCCTTTCATATAACGGTCACAAATCTGAAACTGGGGCAACGAATTAAACGCTTTATGGTTCTTTTTGAGACTGACCTAGGTTCAAGCGGATCGATGGGACTAACTGAAACGCACCTTCTCACGTGAGGATGAGCGTGGTTCCGGCACAGGCTCAATGAAAAGCGGGACGTCAGTATCGTTGCGTTTTCGTGATACTTAGCCTTTTGGCCCTGATGGTTTCCAACATGGGCGGCTCCTCCTAGATCGTTGCGCCCATCGACCAGAACCTTGGCCCGTGACGCCGGACAGAAACCGTCCAACACCGATCTTTCCATGCTCCAGCTACCGGAACCCAGGGAACCAAATCATTTCGCGCACGTTCGATGCCTGTGCTGACACAAGGATATTTTTGATGAACACGAGTATTCGGAGCTTTATAATCTTCACCTTTGCTTGCGGGGTTCTGGCAGCATGCACGCCCGCAGAACAGGCAGCGGAGAAGCCGCAAATCACGACGACGCCGGGACTTGATACGGGCATCACCTCAAATAACGGCGGTGGCCAGCGGGCTCTAGGCAACACACTCAATCAAGGCGTCACAACGCGCGTCGGCCCAGCCCGCTAGATTCTTTTCCGATCGGAGCGGAGAAAAGCTTTAAAGCCTTTGTTCCGGTGAGCATTGTCCAATCGAAAGAGCAAATCGATTGGACAGTCCTCTAACAGGGCAAGACCCCTGAATCGCCGAGAACATCCTGCGTACGTCCTATGCTGCGATTTGAGCTTGGCTTTCGCCTCTGACGACGTTGCCCGTCACCTGAGTCTCGAGAATGCTGTGTTTCTATCGCAAGGCGCTGGCTGCCGTGCCGCGCAACCCAGTTCGGGGTATTGTCCCCGCGCAGGTTGATAAAAATCTGTTTACGCCGGGCTCGGCTGAACCGGAACACGTCCTACAGCGGCCAACGGGAATTGGCCCCTTCTTCACGAGCCGCTACCAGCAGCTTGGCCATACCCTGGTTTACGCCCTCATGCGAGGCGATTTGCTCGATGGCGGGCCAATCGAATTGAATTGCGCCCGTCGCGCGGTCCCAATGCACCGCAGGCTGCACGGGGCCCGGCACATCCAGGTTTGGCTCGGATTGGCGCACATCGTCACTCGCCAGCTCTGGCGCAGCAGTCGCCGGGGTAACACCGTCGCTTGCAGTATCGCTGGCGTTGCGCAGCGACGCAGAACTCGGCATCTCGTCATCAACCGGTTCCGGTGCTGCCTTCGCTTTTGCCTTGCGCGGCTTCGGTCGCCTCGGCCCCACAGGATCGGCTTGGAGCGCGGCCACTGCAGAGACTACCGACGGCTTCGGCATTTGATCAGGAGCCTTGCGGCCCCGGCGCGTTGGAGCAAGGGTCTCGATTATGGCAGCAACCTTCTCCGCTGGCAGGGCTGCGACGGTTGCGATGCTCGGAGGGCTTTTCGGCTTACGTGCCATGGATGACCTTTCGGGTTCAGGAACGGCCTGATATGTCATTCATACTGGCCTGAAAACAAGCGGCGCCGTTTGACTGCGCGCCGTTTGCCGTCCTGTCTGCCTCCGGGAAAAACTGGTTCCTTGGCCGTGCCAGCCCCAGATGGTCGCGCAACGTTGTCCCTGCATAGCCGGTGCGGAAGATGCCGCGCCGCTGCAACTCGGGCACGACCAAGTCCACGAAGTCGTCCAGGCCCTGCGGCACAGTGGGAAACATGACGTTGAAGCCGTCCGCAGCGTCGGCCTCCAGCCACGCCTGCATGGTATCGGCGATCTCGCCCGCGGTGCCCACCATCTGCAGGCCGGCGTAGCCTCCGGCCCGCTGCGCCAATTGCCGCACGGTGAGGTTCTCGCGCCGTGCCAAGGCGACCAGCGCGGCCTGGCCGCTGCGGCCCTGGTTCGTCACCGGCAGCTCCGGCAGCGGCGCGTCGAGGTCGAAGCCAGACGCGTCCACGCCGAGCCGTATCGACAGGTTCGGCAGGCCGCTGTCGGGATGCACCAGGCTGTCGAGCTGCGCCTTGCGCTCCTGCGCCTCTGCCGCCGTGCGGCCCACGACCACGAGCACGCCGGGCATGACCTTGAGGCTGGCGGGATCGCGGCCGAGGGCGCGCATCCGGGCCGACAGGTCTGCGCGGAAGCTTTGCCCATCCTCCATCGTCGGGCTGCTGCCGAACACGACCTCGGCCGTTTCGGCCGCAAGCTGGCGCCCGGCCTCGCTCGCCCCGGCCTGCACGATCACCGGCCAGCCCTGGACGGGGCGGGCGACATTTAGCGGTCCCCGGACCGATAGGTGCTGACCCTTGTGGTCGAGCACGTGCAGCTTG
This sequence comes from uncultured Alphaproteobacteria bacterium, assembly GCA_963850595.1. GTDB lineage: Bacteria > Pseudomonadota > Alphaproteobacteria > Acetobacterales > Acetobacteraceae > CAHJXG01. Next base: position 3,038,759 of record CAWKLS010000002.1, read on the forward strand.
CCAGAGTCGAAGAAGATGCCCGTCCCCTGGTCACGCATCCAGGCGTCGTCCGCCCAGCTGTCCCACAGGCCGGTGACGACGGCGTGGAATTCGCGCGCCCGGCGGTAGCGCTCGTCGTGCTCGACATGCTCGTCCCGGCCGAAGTTGAGGGCGGCGTCCGGGTTGCTGGTCGTGACCACGTTCCATCCTGCCCGCCCGGCGCTGATATGGTCGAGCGAGGCGAAGCGCCGGGCGATGTGGTAGGGCTCGTCGAAGGTGGTGCTGGCGGTGGCGATCAATCCAATCCGCTGCGTCACCATCGCCAGCGCCGAAAGCAGGGTCAGCGGCTCGAACGAGGTGGCGGTGGCGCTGCGGCGGAGTGCCGCCATAGGCATGTTCAGCACGGCCAGATGGTCGGCCATGAAGAAGGCATCAAAGCATCCGCGTTCCAGCGTCCGGATCAGGCGAACCAGGTGGTCCAGGTTGAAGTTGGCGTCCGGCCAGGCACCGGGCACCCGCCACCAGGCGGTGTGGATGCCGACCGGGCGCATGAAGGCGCCGAGATGGAGCTGCTTGTTCATGGATACCCCAGAGGTGACGTCAGGTAACTGGCGAGCGTGACGCGGAGTTGCAGAGCGTTCGGGTCCTGAAACGGCATTAGCGGAAGCACGCGCGCGCCATGCGGGGCCGTCAACACGAGATTGCGGCTGCCAGGGCCAAGATCAGGATCGGATTAAAAACGCAGATTTGCCGAATGTTGCATATGACAGGCCATAATTAAACGCTATTTTAGCGTAATGATAACAAGGTTAGGCAACAGCGAAATGGGCAAAGCCTGGGATTGACGATGGCAGTTTAACCAAACCAGCAACCGATTTTGCAACGTACCCAATCACCGCGTCAGGAAGCTTTTTCACTGAGTATTGGCAGATTATGCAGTTTGGCTATCCTAATCCAGAGGTTTTATTTATAATGGATCATATAAGCAATAATATCAAATATATTTTCATTATGTTTAAGGTCTATTATAATATTGCATCATATATATTCGTCAACTGAATGATATTCAGTATTAATGCTGATATCGTTCAAGCCAGGCTAATGAGTTTACCTTAGGGATCAGCAGAACTTGATTGAAGCCACAGAGATGCCTGTTTTATTCGTAATGATAAGATCCAGGGACATGATTATCATCACTAGGCGAACGGCTCTCGGCAGTGTCGCCATTGCGGGTGGCTTTTTTGCCGATTCGGCACGGCCTTCGCCCAAACAAGCCGCTCTCGGCCGAGCACCGTTGGCCAGCTCTGCATTGAGCTCTGAAAACAAGCATTTCAGTCCAAGTCATCTTTAAACGCTATGACACGCATGGTGACGCCTATAGCGACACGATGGAGTTGAGGCGCCGGTTCATGCCCAGCCATGTCGTGTTCAACGGCCGTGTGGGGGCGCTAACCGGCGTCAACGCGATGCCGGCAGCGGTCGGCGAGGCTGTGCTGATCATGCATTCTCAAGCCGACCGCGACTCCCGTCTGCACTTGGTCGGTGGTTTCGGCGGCTTTGTCTGGGAAACCGGCGAGTTCGCCAATGCCCCCGCAGCCGATCTCGAGACCTGGTTCATCCGCGGCGGGTCCGTGGGCGCCGCCCTCACCACATTCCTGCAGCCCGGCATCGTCTCGACGTCAATCACAACAGGATCGAAGCGTTCGAGTTCGGAGCAACTGCACACTCAGAACCTGTTTGAGTGACCCGTTTGCGCCTCGACCTCATCTCTGCGTGTTGGAGATCACGAGTGTCCGCCGGGACGGGCGGATGGGAGCAGGGATGTGGACTGAAGCGCATCGGGCACGCCATGAGGCGGGCCTGAAGGAGATGGTATCGACCTGCGCGGTCGAGGAGATGGCGCGGTGGCTGGAGCGGGCAGACCCGCCGCGCAGCGAGAAGGCAACGCCTGTGTTGCCGGTCATCAGCGCGATTGCCTGGCATTTGCGTGTTGGCGGACCCTGGCGCGCTCTGCCCGGTGACTTTCCAGCATGGCGGACCGTGTACGGCTGGTTCCGCAGATGGCTGGAGCTTGGGTTGTTTGACCGGCTGCTGTGCGACGTGGCCTGCTTGCGGCGTCGTGCTGCGGGCAGGAAGCCCGAACCCACGTTGGGCATCATCGATACGCAATCGGTGAAATGCATCCCGGTCCGTGGCCCACGCGGCTATGACGCCGCCAAGAAGGTGCTGGGCCGCAAGCGCGTCGCCCTGGTCGACGCCGACGGCACCTGGCTCGCCGTTGCCGTGGTGCCGGCCTCTACCCAGGAGCGCGACACGCTTCCCGCGCTTGACGTCGGAAAGGCAGAATGGCCCAGCCTGCGCGAGGCCATCCTCGACGGCGGCTTTGTCGCCGAGCGCTGCCGCGATTGGTCGAACCGGCACGGCATGCGCCACCATGTTGTCGAGCGCGATCCCGGGCAGAAAGGCTTTGTCGTGCTCGAGCGCCGCTGGGTGGTGGAGCGCTCTTTCGGCTGGCTCGCGCACTGGGGCGGGCTGCTGCGCGACCGTGCCGGGCGCCTCGACGTGTCGGCCGCCCGCGTCGCGTTCGCGGCCATCCTGTCCGGCGTCGAAGCCCTGCTCAACCCCATGCCAGTCTACGCCGCCGCAAGTTGAAGTCACTCAAACAGGTTCTCAGGGTGGAGGGTCACTGGAATGACGACCTGATGACCCTGGTAAAAGCGCCGGAACCAATCCCAAGGCACCGCAGCCTGCCGGCAGCTTCGGTGCAAACGAGAACGGCCTTCCTGATATGGCCGGAACGTTTGGGAATAGACCAATACCTGCTTCATGCGCAGCTCGCTTGATTTCAGCGGCAAGGCCGTCACGATTTTGGTCGATTGCGGAGGGCGCGTCGTCGAGGGCCATCATCGGACATACATGACGAATTTCGTCCGGGATGCGCGTGCCGGCAGTTCCTCCAGCGGCACGCCGCCGAGCAATCTAGGTTTCAGGCTTGTGCATGACGGCGATGCGTAGTGTCAGGCCCGATTTCGAAACCTGCCGGGAACGAGAGCATCGTCCAATCGACCTACTCTTTCGATTGGACAAAGATGCTCGCCCAAAGAACTAGAGCTTTCTCCGAGCCCGTCCGATCGGAAAAAACTCTAGTTAAGCCTCTACACCATAATCGGCGAGGTCTGGGGTCATCGCCTCGATGACGAAATCCACGAAGGCCGCAGGGATGTCCAGAAAGAACTCCTTCGATGAATAGCTGCCCACGGTCGCCTCCAGTCCATGCGCCCGCACCCAGGCAGCCAGATCTTCCAGCGCGGCTTGGGGCGCGTCGCTCAGGAACGACACCTGCGAGCGGCTCTTGTCTATGATCAGAGTTGGGGCGCGGTCGATCGTGCCGCTGCGGCTGAACTGCAGATCCACATTGGCGCCGGGCTGCCGCAGCCAGATGGCCCGCTCGGTCTGGCGAAGCTCGATGAAGCCGAGCTTTGCTTTCAGCATCTCGACGACAAGGCCGAAATGCCGGTCATCGAGGCGATTGGCGACGTGGTTCAGTTTCATCATGCTGCGTTCCCGGTTCTGCGTTCCGCTGCTATGATACGCGGAGCACTGCGGACCGCCAACTCACCAACGCGGCACTGCGAGAGCTGCCGCAGCGTGCCGATGCCGGCAGCTAGGGCCGGCAGCTGGGCACGGGCCATAAAGGATCGGCATGCAGTTCTGGCAGGAGTTCGTACAGGATGCGCAAGGCCAGCCGCCCTGGACCGACCGCTACCCCACCCGGATGCCCGATGGGCGATATTTGACGCTGCCGCTGCGGGAATTCGGCGACCTGGCGGTGGCCGGACTGATCGCCAACCAGGCTGCTTTTCCGGTGCTAGACCGGCTCACCGGCTGGACCGCTGCGTCGGCCGGGCGGTTTGAGGCTGAGGTCGTCGTGGGCTTGCCGACGCTCGGGCACACGGTGGGCGCCGCGGTTGCGCGTGCCCTCGGACACGCCCATTGGGTGGCGCCGTCCACGACGCGCAAGCGCTGGTATGACGACGCCCTGTCCGTGCCGCTTGGCTCCATCACCGCGCCGGCCGAGGGCGCCAATGCAGCGCGGCGCATGTGGCTTGACCCGCGCCTGCTCGACCGGCTGCAGGGCCGCAGGGTGCTGCTGGTGGATGACGTGATCAGCACCGGCCGCTCGGCCAATGCCGGGCTGGCGCTGCTGCGCAAGTTAGGCATCACGCCGGCCGGCCTTGCGGTGTTGATGATCCAGGGCACGGCCTGGCGCGCCGCCTGGCCCGCCGCTGTCGAGGTCGTGGCTGCTTTCGAGACGCCGCACTTCCATCGTGTGCCGGGGGGCTGGCTCCCTGACGCTGACCCGGCGACGCGCCCGTTTTCGTCGCCTTAGAATTCGAAACTGGCCAGGTTTACCGCTGGCCAGGTTTATCACTGACAGTGATTTTGAGTATGCGAATTATCGATTGGCAACATCCCGTCGGGATCAGCATCTATGGATCCGGCCAAGAAGGGAGTCGCCCGGTGAGTGCCAACGCCGACATTGTCCGATTTTTTGCTGCCGAGTTTCTGGGCCGCGCCGACCTCGGCGCAGCCGACGCGACCATCGATGAGGCCGTGGTGGTCCACACCGGACTGAGTCCGGCCGAGCCGATCCGCGGGCGCGAGACTTACAAGCAGGTCCTTGCCGGCTTCGCTGACGCCTTCCCGGTCGGGCGCATGGAGATCCACGAAGTCCTGGACGCCGGAGCGGATCGCGTGCTGCTGCGCTTCACCGCGCATGCGACCCATGCGAAGGACTACTATGGCGTAGCTGCCACGGGGCGGTCCGTGCCGATGCACGAGACGCACCTGATCCGGCTGCAGGACGGGCGCATCGTCGAGAACTACGTCGGTGCGGTGAACCTCGTGTTCGAGATGCTCATGGCGCCCGTGATCGCACCGATGGTGTTGACGTGAGCGGCATCCAGGGCGGCGTCGTGCCCGGCGCCTTTGCCGGCCAGCGCGTCGTGGTCGTAGGCGGCACGGCCGGGATCGGGGCCGCGATCGCCAGGGGTGCGGCGGCGCAAGGAGCGTCCGTCGTCGCCGCCGGCCGGCGTGGGGGCGACCAGGCTTCGCGCGGCATCGAGGCGCGAACCATCGACATCGCGTCCGAAACCTCTATCAAGGAATTCTTCGCGGCCCTTGGTCCCATGGACCATCTGGTCGTCACCGCGGCCTTTGTGCGGCCAGGACCGTTCCGGACCGGCGCCATGGATGACGCCCGCGCCTCGTTCCAGGGCAAGTTCTGGTCGCAGTATCTGTGCGCCCGCCATGCCGAGGTGCATCGTTCGATCCTGCTGTTCTCCGGTGCCTTCTCACGCCGTCCGGCCCCCGGAATGTCCATCATCGCCGCGGTGAACGGCGCAATAGAGGCGCTCGGCCGGGCGCTGGCGGTGGAGCTCGCGCCCGTGCGGGTCAACGTGGTCTCGCCCGGGCTGATCCAGGGCACGGATGCCTACGCCCGGATGCCGGAGGCGGCTCGGCAAGGCATGTACGAGGGCGCAGCCAAGCGATTGCCCGCGCGTGTGGTGGGCGACGCCGACAGCGTTGCCGGCCCGGCGCTGGCGCTGATGGCCAGTCCCTACGCGACCGGCACGGTGCTGGACATCGATGGCGGCGGGCTGCTGGTCTGACAGCGTACAGGCTGCGAACCCAGCGGGTCAAACCCTTTCGCCGGTCCATCCTTTCGGAACGCGGGCGGAACTGCGGACGACCAATCGGCCCGGCAGCACCACCCGGCGTGGAGCCGCCGCCGCATCCTCGATCCGGGCCATCAGGATATCGGTCACGGCCGCAACCATGGCGTCGGTCGGCTGGCGGATCACCGTCAGCGCATAGCTGGGCCAGGCGGCCTGCGGCGCGTCATCATAGGACACCACGGAGACGTCCCCGGGAACGCGCAGGCCCAGCTCAAAACGCAGCACGTCCATGGCGGCGATCGTCATGTGGTCATTGGCGACGAACACCGCGTCCGGCCGGCGGCGGACGCCGAACATGCGACGCGTGGCCGCCTGCGCGCCCTCGAAGCTGTAATCGCCGCTGTCACGCGCGAACAGCGCGCCGCCCGCTTCAGCCAGGCCATCACGGAACCCGGCCTCGCGGTCCCGCTGGGTCGAGGCGTCGGCCCAGCCGGCGATGTATGCGATGCGCGCGTGCCCTCCGGCGACCAGGAACTGTGCCAGGATGCGCCCGCCCATTGCGTTGTCAGAGGTGACGGCAGAGACGGACGGATCGTCCTGCGCACGGTTGAACTGCACGACCGGGACGCCGCGCGCGGCGCAGTGCTGCGCCAGCGTCGAGGACAGCGAGGCGGACGCCATGACGATGCCGTCCACCTGATGGTCCAGCATCTCGGCCAGCGCGCCCTCCATATCGGCGTTGGCCTGCGGTGCGATGACGATCATGACGTGGTAGCCGCGTGCCTGCAGCGCGGCGCACATGCGCTCCAGCACCACCGGATAGTATTGGTTGTCGAGGTAGGCGACGATCAGCCCGATGACGCGGCTGCGGCCGGTGATCAGGGACCGCGCCAGCGTGTTGGGCCGGTAGTGCAGCGCCGCCGCCGCCGCCGTCACCCGCGCGCGCATCTGCGGGGATACCGATGCGCCGGGCGTGAACACGCGGCTCACCGCCGATTGGCTCACGCCCGCACGGCGCGCGACGTCCATCGACGACGTCATGCTAGTGGTCCGATCCCAACGCTTGGTTTCCAAGCGTTGGGTGAAACGGTCCACCAAACAAGGGCCGGTGGTGCAAATCAGACGGGTGCTTTCGTTTGGTTTGCACCACTACGGCCGGGGCGGGACCTTGCGGCCGGCGTCGTACTCTTCCCAGCCATGGCCGTTGAACGGATCGACGCCGAGCTGGCGCATGACGTGGGGGAAATCGACCATGACCCAGTTGTCGGTGATCTTGCCGTCGCGGACTTTCCAGAAGTCCATGTAGCGAATTTCGACCCGCTTGCCGGTCGGCGGGATGCCCATGAACTCGCCGCTATGCGTCGCTTCCTGGCGTCCGAAGGCGGCCATCCATTCGCCCTCGGCCAGGCGCGCCTCGTCGATGCAGACCTTGTCGGAGAACGCGGCCTGGAACGGGCGCTGCCAATTGTCCTGGAACTCGCGCAGCCCGTTCTTTGTGCCGCAGCCGGCATTGCCCATCCAGCGGAAATCCGGGGCGAAGAAGGCGCCGATCCCGTCGATCACATGGTCGTTCAGCCCGTCCACCATGGACTCCACGGTCCGCCGTGTCTCCTCCGTCTTGCTGCGGTCGTTGTCCTTGGTGAGGGCGGCCTGTTCGGGGCGGGTGCCTGGCATAAACGTCTATCCTTTTACTGCGCCGGCGGTCAGGCCGGAGACGATCTGCCGCTGGAACGCCATGACCAGCAGGAACAGCGGGGCAGTGATGGAGACGGCAGCCGCCACCGCCTCGATCTGGTCGGTCGAAGTCGTTTCGCGGTTGAAAAACTGGGTGATGGCAGGGACCATGGTCTGCGACTGGGCGTCCAGCAGCAGCGCGCAGACCAGGTAGTCGTTGTAGGCGAGCAGGAAGCTGAACAGGCCGGTCGTGATCACGCCGGGCCACATGACCGGCATGATGACCCGGCGGAATGCCTCGAAATGCGAGCATCCGTCCACGCGGGCTGCCTCGTCCAGCTCCGCCGGGATATTTGCGAAGAACGAGCGCAGCATCCAGATGGTGAAAGGCTGGTTGATCGAGACCAGCACCGCGATCACCGCCCAGGGATGGCCGTAGAGGGTCGGCGGCGCGTCGGCGAGCAGGTGCAGCCCTGGCCCGAGGATGGGCGCGTCCCAGAGCGGCTTGAGGATGTCGGCGCTGCCGATGAACAAGGGCAAGTAGCCGGACACCAGCACGGAATAAGGCAGGGCGCGGAAGATCAGCGCAACCGTCAGCAAGGCGAAGGCGAAGCTGGTCTGGGTGCGCGCCAGGGCGTAGCCGGCGAGCGTGCCGACGGTCAGCGAAACGCAGACGACACCGGCGGTGACCAGGAGCGAGTTCTCGAAGTTGCGGTAAAACTGGTGGCTGACCCAAACCGCCCGGTAGTGAGCGCCGGTGACGCCGATCATAGGGCGGGCGAGCGCTTCCAGCACGGGAAGCGTGCCGAGGCCGGCGTCGATCAGACCTAGGAACGCCGGCAAGATGATGGCCATCACGAAAAAAGCCATGCCGACCGTCGTGACCGTGGCCAGCACCCATCCGGGCGCGCCGCCGAGCTTGCGGGCGAGAGGAGGCGTGTATCGGGCGACGGCGTCGTAAAGCCCGATCAGCGCGGCGACGCCGAATACGATGTCGGCGACGCTGAGGCCGTTGCCGGCAGCCAAAGTGGCGGGGCCTAGCATGACCTGCGCCGGATCGGAGGCAAAGGCGTCCACCGGAAGCTTGAACGACATGTTGGCGATCCACAGCAGCGGGAACAGCGCCATAACCGTCCAGGCCAACAGAAAGATCGCAACGAGAAGCCGCAGGCTTGGAGGTGTGCGGATCGCCATCGTCAGGCGCGCCGGCGTTCGCGCCAGCTCCGCACCAGCAGCGGCGTGAGCAGGAGGACGATGCCGACCATCGTCAGCATGGACGAGGCCGAAGCGCGCCCGATCGCTCGGGTCCCGCTGGAGTTGGGCGTGAGCAGGTCAAAGGTCAGCCACTGCAGCGAGATGACGTAGGCTTGGCTTGAGAAGCCGACCACCTCGTCGAAAACGCGATAGGCGTCCATCAGATGGATCAGCGACACAAAAAGGATCAGCGGCGCCAGATGCGGCACGACGACGTAGCGCAGGCGCTCCCAGCGCGAGGCGCCATCGACGACGGCGGCGTCCATGGTATCCTGGTTCACGCCCTGCAGCCCAGCGTAGAAGATGATGAAGGCGAAGGGAGCTGTGTTCCAGACCCGGTACAACATCATCAGCAGCTCGAGCGTCCAGCCATGCGACAGCATGGAGACGGGGTGGCCAAGGAGCCGCCCCAGCGCCGCCGTCAGAATACCGTCGCTGTCAAACAGCCAGCGAATGCTCAGCGACCCGATCACGGGTGTGATGATGAAGGGCAGCAGCGAGGCGAAGATGACCGGGCCGCGGATGAGCCGCGTCGTCGCGTTCAGCGCCAGTGCCAGGCCCAGGCCGAGGACCAGGATCACCGGCAGGGTGATCAGGGTGAACGTCAGCGTGAAGCGAAGCGCCTTGAAGAAATCGATGTTGGCGACAGCGCTTAACCCTGCGCCGTCGAGGGCGGCCCGTATTGCGCCGGGCTGGATAAGCGCCGCGTAGTTGGCGACGCCGACCCACTCCGTACCGAGTGGCTGGCCTTCCGGCAGCGTCGATCACGGGAACGGAGCGGGTCTCGGTCACGCAGACCGGGCTCGGGAAGCCGGGCGTGCAGCTTTCGACCGCCTCATCGCGAAAGACGCGCTGGGTGTTGCTGAAGCTTTGCACGATGACCGTCACCAACGGGAGGGCGATAAACAGCGCCTTCATCGCCATCGACGGCAGGACGAACAGAAGGAAGGTGCCTCGCCGCATCGGTCTATTTCAGGACGCCGGCCTCCTTGGCGGAGGTGACGTAGGCGGCCTCGGCCTTGGCGAGGGTATCTTCGGCCCCGGCGCGCCCCGTGAGGAAATCGGCGACGTTGTTGCCAATCGCGGAATGGATCAGGCCCATGCGGGTGGAGACGGGATAGGCGGGGGCGCCCATCTGCATGGACTGGATCGCGCCCTCGGCGACGCGGCCCGGCTTGTAGCCGGGGATGAGCCAGACTGAGTCGTCATTGTGCTGGGCCACCATCTCCGGGCTCATGCCCCAGAGGATCAGCTTGAAAGCGGCCTCTGCCTGCGCCTCGGTCGTGTGCGTCGCGACGGTGGCGCCGTCCCACCACACGGTGGTCGCGGGTTTCGCCCCGGGCACTGCGGCGGGGGCCGGGGCGGTCGAGATTTTGCCGACGACTTTGGACTCCTGCGCGTCGTCCAGCGCACCGCCACGCGAGGCCCAGAAGTTTGCCATCGCGATCTGGCCCTGCTGGAACTGCTGCTGCACGGCGCTGCTGTCGTTGGTCAGCACGTTCGGGTTCATGAACGCCATCAGCTTTTTCATCATCTCGAGCGTCCTGACCCCGGCCTCGCTTTTGACCTCCGGCTGACCATCTGTTTGGAACAGCGTTCCGCCATAGCCGAAGAACAGGTTGACGAAGTCCTCGCCCAAGTTCCAGCCGGTTTTCCAGGTTGCGCCCAGCGGATAGGCAACCTCGCCGGACTCCTTGATCTTCTGCGCCGCCGCAAGGACCTCGTCGTATGTCTTGGGCACCGAGATGCCGAGCTTCTGCACGATGTCGTTGCGATACATTAAAGTCTGGGCATTCACCTGCATGGCGATGACATAGACTTTGCCGTTCAGCTTGATGATTTGGTTGGGCGTGAGCTTCTGACCGAATTTTGCAACGAGGTCGTCGAGCGGGCGGATGGTGCCGGCGTCCAGGACCGCGACGACGCTGTCGTTTGACACGCCACCGACCTGATACAATGCAGGGTTGGCGGCGAAGGCGGCCGGCTGCTTGGTGCTGAACTCCTGGTCGAGCTCGGCGCTGAAATTGCCGCATTGCGCCATTTGCGTCGTGACAGACTTCCACGCCTGGAACCCGGCGGACAGCATCTTGATGGGAACGTCGTTCTTGAACGGGCACTGCGCCTGGGCGCCTGCAGCGGAGGCGATGCCGAGAACGCAGGCGAGCAGGAATGTTCTGGCCGACATGGGATGCTCCTAAGCTGAAGGGACGCGCAGGCCGTCATTGGGGCGATAAAGGTGGCACTTCGCCGGGTCGATGCGCAGCGCGGCGGTCTGACCGATCTCGGCGCGGTAGGCTTTGTCGGTACGCACGGAGATGAGCGTGCCGCCGGGCCGGAACGTGACCATGGTGGCGTCGCCGAGCAGCTCGATCGAGTAGATCGGCGCACGCAGCTGGGGCCCGTCACGCTCGGCTTCCGGGTCGAGGGCCGCGTCCTCGGCCCGGAAGCCGAGCGTGACGGGGCCGCGGTGTGGGCCAGCGAGGCCTTCGACCCGCAAACCCTCGCTTTGGAACACGCCATCCTCGATCTCGCCGTCGATGAGGTTCATGGCCGGCGAGCCGACGAAACCGGCGACAAAAGCGTTGGCCGGGGTGTCATAGATCTCGGTCGGCGTGCCGACCTGCTGAATAATTCCGCGGTTCATGACCACCACGCGGTCGGCCAAGGTCATCGCCTCAATCTGATCATGGGTGACGTAGACCGTCGTCACCGCCAGCTCATGCTGCAGGTGCTTGATCTGCGCACGGGTGGAGACCCGCAGCTTGGCGTCGAGGTTCGAGAGCGGTTCGTCCATGAGGAACACGGTCGGCTGGCGGACGATCGCGCGTGCGAGCGCCACACGCTGACGCTGGCCGCCGGAGAGCTCCTTGGGCAGCCGGTGCAGCAACGGTCCGAGCTCGACCATGTCGGCCGCCCGGCGCACGCGGGCGTCGTGCTCGCCTTTGGCGACCTTCCGCACCTTGAGCGGAAACCGGATGTTCTCATATACGGTCATGTTCGGATAAAGCCCGTAGCTCTGGAAGACCATCGCCACGTCGCGATCTTTGGGCTCGAGCTTATTGACCGCGCGGCTGCCGATGCTGATGGTGCCGCTGGTGGGGTCTTCCAGCCCGGCAATCATGCGCATGGTCGTCGTCTTGCCGCACCCTGATGGCCCGAGCAGCACCAGGAACTCCCGGTCGGCGATTTCGAGGTTGAACTCGTTGACCCCGACGAAACTGGCCCAGCGCTTGGTGACACGATCTAAGGTGATGGCCGCCAACGAGCCCTCCACGCTTGCATAGGAATGCAAGGAGCAGTCTAGTCATCGTGTTTCACCAGGCGCAACCGAATTTCCATGCTGGAACCTGATCCATGATCGACGGACGCCGCGCATTGCATGCGACGCTGACAGCCGGGCCGGACGCGATCGCTGCTGCGCTGGCTCCAGACACGGTTTGGCGCGCGGCCTATCCGGTGGACGACCTGCACGGACCGGACGCCGTGATGGACGGCTTCCTCCGTCCGCTGCATGCAGCGCTTCCCGGGCTTCTGCGACGTGACGAACTGGTGCTCGGCAACCGGTCGCGCGTCAGCCCTGGTTACTGGGTGGCGACGCTCGGCCACTACGTCGGCAACTTCGAAGCGCCGCTTTGGGGCGTCCGGCCGAACCATAAGCTCGTGTTTCTCCGCTATGGCGAGTTCTACCGGCTCGACGACGAGGGCCGGGTGACCGAGGCGTTTCTGCTGCCGGATTTGCTGGACCTCCTGCGGCAAACCGGCCGGATGCTGCTGCCGGGCCTTCTGGGCACGGAGATGCTGTTCCCCGGCCCCGCCACGCATGACGGTGTCCTGCCGCCGCACCCCGAACGCTCCGACAGCTCGGCCGCGCTGGTCGAGGCGATGCTGACTGATCTGCGCGCCTACGACCCCGGGACGTTCCAAAGCGCGGGACAGACCGGCAAGGGCGGATACTGGCATGAAAATATGCTGTGGTATGGCCCCGGCGGCGTTGGCGCGAATTACACCTATGCCGGGTTCGACCGCGATCATCGTGTGCCATTCCTGACCGCGTTCCCGGACCGGATCGGCGGCAACCACTTTGCCCGCTTCGGGGATGGCGACTACGTGTGCTCGGGCGGCTGGCCTTCGATGACGATGACGCATCAGGGGCCGTACCTTGGGGTCCCAGCCTCGGGTAAGGCGCTTACGCTTCGGGTCATGGATTTCTGGCGCGTGCAGGACGGCAGCATCCGGGAGAACTGGGTTCTGCTGGACTTGCTGGAGCTGTTTTCAAAAATCGGCGTGGACCTGCTGTCGCAGGCGGCCGCTTTGTAAAGTCGTTGTTGCGGCAACCTGGCGAGGCTACGCGATGCGTGACCCATCGGAACAAACGAGGCGGGCGACCGCAAAGGGTAAAAAGCTAATCCTTTGGTCGGACGATAGAGGAGATGTGGTGTCGAGCCATGCGAGGTCTGTCGAGGCGCCAGGCGTGCTTTGGTCGAGCCACGCGATCCCCCTCAGTTCCGGCGCGTCCAATTCGACCGCAATCGCATGGAGCGTTGGGTTCGCGACCCAGAGTTCCGGTCCCGCCGCGCCCTGAAACGCGATCGAGGCCAGTCCCGCAACCGCGGTGGTCTCAAGCCGGGGTCGCCCGTGTCCCCGCACAAGGCCCCGCAGGACATGAGCGATCGGGCGGATGACGTGCGCGCCATCCCGCCGCTCGACCACGCCGAGATCACCCGCGCCATCGGCGGCCGTTACTGCGGCGATACCCTCCTGCCCAGCGATGGCGAGGTAGGCCAGGGTCCAGGCCGCACCGAACAATGCGCGGTGCCGCGGGTCCGAGCGCGCCATGGGAACGCGCCGGAATTCAGGATTATCCGTGACCGTCGGTCCATAGGGATTTTCGCGCGGGCCGAGACCCGACGGTCCCAGGCGATACGGCAGGTTTCCCATGAGCCGGCGGGTCGATCTTATGACCGAAGGCAAGGCTTCGAGGGTTTCCAAGACGGACGCATCGTCCGCCGTGTGCACGATGGCGGCCGTGCCGTGCGTCACGAAATCGATCTCGGACGCGGGCGGTGGGTTGCGGTTGAGTTCGGTAAAGGAGGTCAGCATTCCGCCGCCAATGAGGCAGCCCGGAAACGCTCGCCGTGCCGCCGCGTAGATCTCCGCGAAGGAACTCTCGCCCGGCAGCAGCGTGCTTGACGGACGCGTCTTTTGGTCGCGGGCTGGGCTGGGTACGACGGCTGCGGGACGCAGGCCTGCGGCGGCCACCAGCCTCGCGGCCTGCTCGAGCTCCGGGCCGGCGTCATGGCCCCGAATGATGATTTCAAGCGTTGGCTCGCCGCCCACCAGCGCCGTCAGGGCGGCGTATTGGGCGAGTGCCGCGGCATCCGGCCCGACCCGCGCATCGAACCGCAGAACCAGATGCCGCGGACCAATATCCCGCAAGGGCGCGGCGGCCTCGATCGCCTCGCTAAGATCGCCGGGAGCCACAGCAAGCCCAATGTCCGGCATGGTTCCAAAGGGACCACCAAGCGACAGGACAGGCCTGCCTGAACTCGCCGCTGCCGGCGCCGGGGGCGGACCCTGAAGGGTGACCACGACCGATTGGGCCTGCTTCTCGCCCGCAGGGATGACGAAGGGCCGGGGCTTGGCGAGCGGGCGGACATAGGTCTTGAATGAGGCGTCGGTCCAGTTGCGCTGGTCCTCCATCTCATAGGCGTCGCCCTCCATCTGGACCCGCGCCAGCGTTCCCGGCGCGACCTCATGGGTGAGCGCGCGAATGTCGAGGATCGGCTGGTCCGGGGCGATGACGTCAGGCAGCACGGCGACCTCCTGGCTCCCGTCTGTGTGTTCCACCTCGATTGGACGGCCCGCCACGCCATCGATGGGATGGAGCACGACGAAGCCCACCCGGTTGGCGGCCAAGTCCCCAACCGGCGCGCCCTGGCAGGCGAACAGCAGCATGCCCGAAGCGCGGCCCTCGATCACCGCCTGATAGGCGAACACGCCCTCGGGGCCGGAACAGCGCGCCTGGTAGCGGATTTCAAACAGGCTGTGCTGCTCTTGCGTGACGAGGCCGGTGATGGCCGGCTGATAGGTGCCCCAGCCGGTATCCCGCACCAGGAACGCGATGCCGCGCAGCACCTCCGCACCGCCGAAGCGGATGTAGCGCAGGTTGCCCGCCTCGAACTCGACGCTCAGCGGGCCGGCCTGAAACCGGCGGCGCTGGGCTGGCGGCTCATCGGTGCCATAGAGGACCTTGAGCAGGTTTGTGTCCAACCCGGCGTCGCTCAACCGGTCCCCGCATTGCGTTGACCGGGTTCCGGACCGGTGTCCAGAATACTCCCCGGCGACCACGCCTTCGGCCGGACTGCCCGCCCGGTTGCGGCCGCTTCGTAGGCAGCCTCGACGAGGGCGTATGTCTTCAGATTGTCCTCGCCCGAGGTCGCGGCCGGACGGCCGGTTTTCAGGCACTCCAGCATGTGCGCGTTCGCATGAAGCACGCTCTCCTGCGAGTTGTGCCAGGGCCGCGAGGTCCAGGCGAGCAGTGGGCCGCCGATGGCTTCGTCCCAGGACAGCCCCTGGCTCGTCACCGTCATGCGCTCGCCGCGGCAGACGACGATGGACCCGGCGCTGCCCTCGATTTCCAGCAGGGTTTCGGGGAACGGATCCGGGATGCGGCGGCTCTCATAAGTGCATTCGACCACCGAGACCGCGCCCGAGACATGGCGCAGCAGCATTGTCGCGGTGTCCTCGGCCTGGACCTTCGGATTGCGGCGCTGGGTCTCGCAGGAAATCCGCTCGACGTCGCCGAGGAAAACGCGGGCGAGATCCAGGACGTGGATGCCGACGTCCAGGATGGCGAGGCGCTCCTCGGTATAGAAATAGGGCTGCGTCCGATACACGTCAAAGCCGGTGCGGAAACTCAGCCGTCCCCAGCTCGGCTCGCCGATGGCGCCGGAGGCGATGACCGCCGCGACCCGCCGCATGGGCGTTTGGAAGCGAAAGTTCTCGTGGACCGCGAGGAAGGTGCCGTAGCGCCGGGCGGTTTCTACAATGGCGACGCAATCATCAAAGCCCGGCGCGAACGGCTTCTGCACCACGGCCGCGACACCGCGCTCGGCGGCGAGCCGGGCCAGCGCCTGGTGGCTGTCCATCCGGGTCGTGATATCGACGAGGCCCGGCTTGGCCTGGTCGATCAGCACGGCAGCGTCGGTGAACCAGCGCACGCCGAATGTATCGCCTGCGGCCCGGGCCTTCGTCTCATCCACGTCGCAGACACCGACGAGATCAGCGCCTGCATCCTTCAAGTCGCGCCACGCGTGCAGATGATTCTGGGCGTAGAAGCCGCAGCCGATCAGCCCTACGCGAATACGGCCGCTCATCGCCTCACATGACCTTGAGGGCCGCCAGCACCTTGCCGACGTTGGATTTGGTGACGAGGAGAACGCCGGTGTCGATCGTCGGCGGCACCGGCACGCCACCATTGGCGCCGGTGAGGCCGGAGGTCTTCAGGCCGTTATGGTTATAGTCGTAGAGGGTCTTCACCGCGTAATAGATGAACAACTCACGATTCTGCACCACGATGCCCTCGACCCAGCCGTCCCGGGCGTTCTTGAAGAAATCCGGGGTCTGCTCCATCGCGGTCACGACGATCTCGCCGGGTTTCTTGCCGGCTTCCTGGAGCGCACGCACGATGCCGGCGCCGGATTCCGAATCGAAACCGGCGATGCCGACGATGTCGGGATTGGCGGCGAGCAAGGCCGACGTGATCTGAGCCGCCTTGGCAGCGTCGCCGTTGTCGTCTTCGTTGGCGACGATCTTGAACTTGTTCTTGCCGGTGGCCCCGACGAAATCGGTGAAGCCCTTCACCGCCTCGCGCATATTATCGGCGTTGATGATCGAGGTCATGGCGATCTTGCCGCCGTTGGGCAGCTTGGCCATCATCGCGCGGGCCTGGGCCTCGCCGATCTTGGTCCAGTTGGTGCCGATGTAGGAGAGGCGCTTGGAGAGGGGCAGGTCGCCATCATCCACGACGGTCGGCACCCCCATCTCGATGCACTTGTTGACAGCCTCCGTCAGCGACGGGTCAAAGCCGCCCACGACCGACACCCCCGCGGGCTTCTGGGCGCAGACCTGCTCGACCGCGGCGATGAAGCCCGGGATGTCGAAGTCGGTCGGGCCAGCAA
The DNA here is from genome assembly GCA_963850595.1 of uncultured Alphaproteobacteria bacterium. Classification (GTDB taxonomy): domain Bacteria; phylum Pseudomonadota; class Alphaproteobacteria; order Acetobacterales; family Acetobacteraceae; genus CAHJXG01. Next base: position 3,055,524 of record CAWKLS010000002.1, read on the forward strand.
CGCGGACCTGGACCTTCAGCTCCTCGGCAACCCGCTTCATGCCGACATAGTCGTATTGCACGAACAGCGGCAGGTTGGCCTTGTTGGAAACCCAGTAATAAACTTCTTTGGCGTCCCTGGGCCCGAAATTCAACTCTTGGGCTCGGGCTCGGGCTGGGGCCAGGGCCGGGAGCGTTGCAGCCAGTAGAAGACCCAGCAGGGCCGGTTTCTGCAAAAACATCATGGGACGTCCTCCTTATTCGACCGTTCCGGTCTTGGTTGTATTCCGTCGTCATGGCCCCGTGCGGAAGCTCATCCGCGGTGCGTATGCTTGAAGCGGTCGAGCGATACGCCGAGCAGCAGAACGAGGCCGACGATGATGTTCTGCCAGAAGATGCCGATGCCGTTGATGATCATCGCGTTCTGGACCAGGGCGATGAACAGCACGCCCAGCACGCCGCCGACCACCGTGCCCTCGCCGCCCTTCAGGCTGGCCCCGCCGAGCACCGTCGCGGTGATGACGGAGAGTTCGACGTTGATGCCGGCGCTCACCACAGCCGAGTTCAGGCGGGAGGCGCCCAGCACCCCGGCAAGCCCTGCGAGCAGGCCCATGATGACGAAGCCGATCAGCGTCAGCCGCTCGACACGGATGCCGGACAGCTTGGCCGCCCGCACGTTGCCGCCGATGAAATAGTACTGTCGGAAAAAGCGTGTGTTGGCGAGCAGCCACGCGCCGAACGACACCACCACCAGCATGACCCAGAACGGCGTCTGGACACCCAGGAACACGCTCTGGCCGTAAGCCTTGAAGGCGTCACCGATGGGGGTCACGCCGGTTCCGGCGGTGAGGTAGGTGAGGCCGCGATAGATGGTGAGCGTCGCCAGCGTCGCGATCAGGGCGTTGATCCCGAGCCGGGTCACGATGAGGCCGTTGACCAGCCCGGCAAGGCCACCGACCGCGATGCCGATAATCAGTCCGGCCTCCGCAGGCCAGCCCCACCAGCCGACCACGACGCCGGCCCAAACGCCCGCCAGTGCCAGGATCGAGCCGATCGACAAGTCGAACCCGCCGGCGATCATCAGCAGCATCATGCCCGTCACGAGAATCGCGTTCTGGGCGGCATTGAGCAGGACGGCGGCGATGTTGTAGCGCGTCGGAAAATTGTTCGGGTAGAAACGCCGACATCGCGGCAATGAGGGCCACCACCAGCACGAACAGCATGAGCGCCCGCGAATTCGCCAGCCGCAGCAGCGTGCGGCGCGGGAGTGCGCCGGCCCGGTTGCGGAACGACGGGGCGGCAGGCTCCAGGGCAAGGTTGCTCATCGGCCCGGGCTCATGCGGCGACGGGGATGGGTGGGATGTCGATACGGGTATGGCGGGTGGCGAGCCGCAGCACCTGTTCCTCGTCGGCCGTTGCGCCGTCGAGTTCGCCGACCGCGCGCCCATCCGCCATGACGACGATGCGGTCGGCCAACGTGAGGACCTCCGGCAGGTCGGAGGAAATCACGAGAAGCGCCATGCCGCGGGAGGCGAGGTCGCGCAGGATGCGGTAGATCTCGGACCGCGCGCCCACATCGACGCCGCGGGTCGGTTCGTCCACGATCAGCACGTCGGGCTCCATCGCCAGCCACTTGGCGAGGAGCACCTTCTGCTGGTTGCCGCCGGAGAGATGGCCGACCAGATGCCGGGCCGACGGCGTCGCGATCCTGAGATCACGGATGAACCGCCCGGCCAGCGCGTCGGCCTTCGCGGCCGAGACCCGCCCGGAGGAGGAAACCTTGTCCAGCACCGTCGCGCATACGTTCGCCGCGACGTCCATGGCGAGGAACAGGCCCGCGTCCTTGCGGTCCTCCGGCGCCATCCCAATCCCCGCTGCCATGGCGTCCCACGGGCCGCCGAAGCGCACCCGTTGGCCCTTCACGAGCACCTCGCCCGCCTCCAGACGCTTCACCCCGAACACCGCCTCGCATGCTTCCGAGCGCCCGGCGCCGACCAGGCCGGCGAGGCAGACGATCTCGCCCTCCCGAACCGCGAAGCTCGCATCGCGCACGAAAGGGGCCGCCGCGATGCCCCGGGCCTCGAGCCTGATGTCGCCGAAAGATCGGACGCCGGTGGCGCGTGCGAAGTGGACCTCCCGCCCGACCATAAGCCGGATCAGCTCGTCCTGGCTGGTCTCGGCGACCCGGCGCACTCCGGTGACGCGCCCATCCTTCAGCACGGTCACGCCGTGGCAAAGGGCGAAGATCTCCGCCAGCCGGTGCGAGACGTAGATGATCGCGACGCCGCGGGCGGCGAGGGTCCGGCAAACCTCGAAAAGGCGCTCGGTCTCGTTCAGGGTGAGCGCCGCGGTCGGCTCGTCCAGGATCAGCGCCCGCAGGTCCCGCGACAGCGCCTTGGAGATCTCCACCACCTGGGCCTGCGCCGCCGATAATTGCGCGACCTTGAGGTCTGGGTCGAGCGTGACGCCGAGGTCGGCCAGCAAGGTGCGGGTCCGTTCACGCATGGCGCGGCGGTCGATCTGCCCGAACCGGCCCGTCGGCTGACGCCCCGCGAAGACGTTCTCCGCGATGGAGAGCTGGCTGACGAGCGATCCCTCCTGGTGCACGATGCCGATGCCGAGCCGGCCCGCCTCCACTTCGTCGATGGCCCCCGCTTCCACGCCATCGATCAGGACCCGGCCCGCATCGGCGCTGTAAACGCCGGCGATGATCTTGCCGAGCGGCGATTTGCCGGCGCCGTTCTCGCCAAGCAGCGCATGGATCTCGCCGGGCTCGACCGCGAGCGACACGGCGTCGAGCGCTCGCACGCCTGGGAACTGCTTGGCGATGCCTTGCGCCAGGACGCGGGCGGTCACGGCCGTACCGCTGTCATCGGGCGGCGGGCAACGTGGCGAGGACAGCCGGGTTGACCACGAAGGCCGGTTGGCGGCCTTGGGCGAAGTCGATCACGCTGCGCAGGCCGGTCGCGGCGATGTCGTGGAAGCACTCGTCGGTCCAGCCGAGGGCGTGCGGGGTGAGCACCACATTATCCATGCGGATCAAGGCATTGCCGTGCTGAATCGGCTCGGTTTCGAACACGTCGAGGCCCGCCCCGGCGAGGCCGCCGGCTTCCAGCGCGGCAACAAGCGCCGCCTCGTCCACAACCGGCCCGCGGGCGACGTTCACGAGGAAGCTGGCCGGCCGCATCAGCCGAAGGCGGGCGGCGTCGATGAGGTGGAACGTGCTCTCATTCAGCAGGCAGGAGACGACCACGAAATCGGCCTCCGGGAGCATGGCGTCGAGCGGAAGCAGCTCAGCTCCCAGGTTCTGTACAGCCTCCGCATCGGCGTAGGGATCAGCGGCCAGCATGCGGCCGAAGAACGGGCGGGCGAGGAGCAGGAGCTCACGGCCGATGCCGCCGACGCCCACCACGCCGAGGGTGCGGGTGGTCAGCCCAACGCCCATATGACTGGTGCGCTCGGCCCAGCGGCCCTCGCGCACGAGGCGGTCCTTGGTAAAGAGCCGCCCGGCCATCGCGAAGATGAGGGTGAGGGCGGACACCGCCATGGGGCGACGGATGGCGTTCGGCGTGTTGGTGAGGACGATGCCGCGCCGTGTCAGCGCCTCGACATCGACCGAGTCGTATCCGACCCCATGCCGCGCCACGATCCGCACCCGGCAGTCCTCGCGTCCCACGGAGGCGCTCGTCACCTTCGGCGTGTTGACATAGAGGCCGTCATAGCGGGCCGCGACCTCGGGCGTCACCTCGCTCAGTTCCTCCGGGATGTATTCCCAATGCACGGCCGGGCGCTCTGCCAGCACCTCCAGCGCCCGGCGTCCAAAGCTCGGCTCACCTTTCGCGTCCAGCACATCGCGCGAGATGCCCAGGCGAAAACTCATGGCGCAGACTCCGCCAAGGGCGCCAGAATTGCGCGGTAGCCGTTCATGATCACGGCGGGGTCGGTGCCGGCCGCCAGCACGTTGAAGCCGAGCCCGCGATAGCGCGCGGCCAAGCCCGCGTCGGTCGGCATGAAGCCAAGGCCCTTGCCATGCCGGCGTCCGGCCGCCACCACGCGGGCGATGGCGTCGAGATAGACGGCGTTGTCGAACTGGCCGGGGATGCCGAGGAAGTTGGTGAGGTCGAAATGCCCGACCCACAGGACGTCGATGCCCTCGACCGCCGCGATGTCCTCAACTGCATCCAGGCCGCGCTCGGTCTCGATCTGGGCGATGACGAGGTTGCGGGCGTCAAGCGCGCGTATCTTAGCGCCCAGGTCGCCGGGAGCGTAGTCGTCATGGGCAAAACCGAACGCCGCGCCGCGCCGGCCGGTTGGCGGGTAGCGGGTGGCTTCGGCGATGGCACGGGCCTGGGCCACGCTCTCCACCATCGGCACCATGACGCCATGGGCGCCGACGTCCAAGGCCCGCGCGAGAAAATGGTATTCGCCCCGGGGCACCCGGACCATTGGGGCGATCGGGAGGCTCCGGCAGGTCGCCGCGACGCCCTTCAAGGTCTCGAAGCCTAGTCCGGTGTGCTCCATGTCGAACATGGCGAACTCGGCGCCGGCGAGCGCCAGTATCTGTGCAATGCCGGGTGAGAAGCACTCGAACACCATCGCGCCGCGCACCGTGTCGCCCCGCATCGCCCGCTTGCGCAGGGTTTCCTCAGGCATGACGCCCTCCCGGTTTCGGCCGCGCGGGATCAGAGATCGCACTGAACCACGGGCCATGAACGCTTTGAAACCTAGGTTTGGCCAGATCGTGACTTGACGCAAGTGGTATGATCAGTGACTGAGCGGTTATGTTTGAAGCTGTTCCTCGCCGCAGGCTGTCGCAGGGCGTTGTCGGGCAGATCGCAGCGGCGATCCGCAGTGGCGAGTATCCGCCGGGCACGGCTTTGCCATCGGAACGGGCGCTGATGTCCGCGTTCGCGGTCGGACGTCCTGCGGTGCGCGAGGCGCTGCTGCGGCTTGAAGCCGAAGGCCTGATCGCGATCCACCATGGGCGGCGGGCCCGGGTCGTCGATCCTTCGGCATCAGAGTTCGCGCGTGGGCTCGAAGCGGCGGCGGCCCGCGTGACAAGCCGGGGCGACCGCTTTGTCGAGGACGTGAAGGAGACGCGCCTGGTGCTGGAGGTTGCCATGGCACGCCGGGCGGCGGAGGTCGCAGGCCCTGAGAATGTTCAGATTTTGATGGCTGCCTTGGCAGAGAACCAGCGGGCCATCTCGGACCGCAACCGCTACTTAGAGACCGACATTGCCTTCCACCGGACGATCGCGGCGATGACGGGCAACGCGATCTTCGAGGCGGCGGCGGGCGTGATCTTGGAGTGGCTCGCCCGTTTCCGGGTCGATTGCGTCCATGTCGAAGGCGCCAACCTGCTCAGCTACGACGAGCACGCCGGCATTGCCCACGCGATCGCCGCGCGCGACCCGGACGCGGCTGCACAGGCCATGACGCGGCATCAGCAGCGCAGTCATGCCCTCTATCGCCTCCTTGGCGCCGAAAGCGGCCAACCGAGCCGGCCTGGTTCAAGCGCAGCCGCACGCATTTGGCCGAAGGTCGGGTAAAGGACGGCTTTGGCGTTTAATGGACAACGTGCTTCGCGCCGTCCCTGGCGCGAAGTGGTTTATCAGCCTTTATGGCTTGGAGGCCGCTGACGTCTGTGTGCGGGTTGTGCTGCAAACGATGCGTTAGTGCTTCTGGCCGATGTCAGTTTCGCTGACATCTCACCGGGGATCGCTGCGCGATGGTGCTGGTCATATGGCACCAAAGTCCAAATCCGCGCGGATCAGCGACGGTGCGTTGGCGGCCACGACCCACATGCGGTTGAGCGCCTTATCGATCGTAGGCGTCCCGATGACACCGACCACTTCCGTCGGGAAGTCAGGGCAATTCGTCAGCAGGGCGGGAAGCTGGCTGCTCCAGACCATCCCGCTGCCCGTTATAAGCCCTGGCGCTGCGCAGTCTTACCGAATGTTAGCCAATCTTCCGCATGTGCCCTGATCGGCAAAACAACGCCAGCGATGGCCGCTATAAAACCAAAATTCTCAAACCGTTTTCGAGACTACATAAGGCCCGCCTATCGGCTACCTCGTTACTGTCGAACATCTGCTGAATATGGTATTATTACATACAATAGTGACATACCAAGAAAACTAGACCGCGATGCCCAGTCTGCTTGATAAGCAATCATTAACTCATTTGCCGAGGCCGCATTCTGACATCATCCGGCGCCGGCCAGGCGCACCCGGTCGCCCAGCCGGATGATACCCGGCGCCTGAACAGTACAATAGGCTCCTACCTCGTTCTGAAAACGCTGAACGACGGTGCGCAGCACGCCTGCATCGCGGACTGCGGTAACGGGGTCGATGGCCACCATGGCACAGCGTGGAATCGGCCAATCCACCCGCAGCGCGGGCGCCGCTCGTGCGTCGCCGAACGTCAGGGCATGGCCCAGCCAGCCCTGCTCGGTGACGGCCGGGTCATCCGGGCGGATCACCAGGTTGGCACGGAACCGGCCGAGCGACACCGGCGCGCCGTGCGCCTGGCTGATGGCTTGTCCCATGTTTGTCGTGACGATAGAGAGCGGCATTGCGTCGAACGCCCCGCGCCCAAGCCGCAGCAACCGCACCGGCGCCTTGACGGCATCGGCCAGGCGCTCCGCCAAGGCCGGGTCGGCGACGTCGAACTCGGTCCCATCCGGCGCCGTGACGCACACTTGCGCACGCCGGGGATCGCTGGGATCGGAATAGCGCGCCGCGTGCCGCACCAGGCTCGGCACTTCCCGACCGGTCAGCCATGGAAAATCCGATGTGTCTGCTGCTTTGCAAAAGGCATATTGCCGGTCGCCGTGCAAACCGGTCCAGTGCAGCGCCGCCGCATCCACCGGTTCCGCCTGCATTGATTTCACGGGATAGCGCCGGATGGCGACGACGGTGCCGAGGTCCGCCGGCTTCTCGCAGCATGGCATCCCAGCCGTCGGCGATATTCAGCGACTCAGCAGGTGCAAGGCCTCAAGGCGCTATATCGGGAGCGTCACAAGGCGCAGCGATAACGGCTTCGGCTGTGAGACCACCTTGGGAATACTGGTTCAGGCGATCGCGGAACTGTCGGTAATCGTCGCTGGCCTGCTGCTCATGGCAGGTCATCGACATACCCTCGAGCCGCATCGGCAAGCCGCCGTGGCTGTCGATCAAGTTCTCGACCATCTGCCGCGATTTCGCCAACTGGCCACGGGTATTTTGCTGAAAGCGCGACCGTGCCTCGGGGGTGAACGGGCAGTGGGCGAACCGCTCGGCCAAGGCGCGCCGGAAGATGCGTCCAGCCAGCGGGTCTCCGCAGGCGTCGTATGTATAGGCCGATGTTGCGAACGCCCGCTCGAACGGCTCTGGATGATCGAGCGCTGTCCCGCCCGGTGCGGACTGCGCAGTCGCCGGACCGTGCAGCGCCAACAGCAGCAGGCTGGCGAGTGCGGCGCGGATCATTTATACGCCGCCAGGTACTGCGACAGCGCCGCGATATCGTCGTCGCTGAGGCCCGATGCCGCCTCGGTCATCGCGGCGACCCCGGTGCTGGGCCGCGCGCCGGAACGGTAGTCGGCCAGCGCCTTGGCCAAATAATCCCGGTGCTGATGCGCGATGGCCGGCGCGGCCTGCTTGCCGGAGAAAGTCTCGGTATGACAGGCGGCGCAATGGTGTTGCTCAGCGAGCGCCGCTCCGGCCTGCAGCAGCGCAGGGTCGGCGTCGGTGACGGTCGGCTCTCCCGCGGGCAGGGAGGCGAAGTAGGCACCGAGGTTGCGGACGTCCTCGTCCGAAAGGTCGGCGGCCATCGGCCCCATGATTTCGTTTGCACGGCGGCCCGACCTGAAGAACACCAATTGCCACTGCAGGAACTTGTCCTGCTGTCCGGCGAGCGACGGGATTTCAGGATTTTCCGAGATGCCCTGGGCGCCGTGGCAGGCCTGGCAAGCCTCGGCTCGCGCCTGCCCGGCGGCGACGTCTGCCGCCAGAGCCGGAGTGGCCGCTAAGCAAAATCCGATGCCGAGCAAGGCCCATGTCATTCGCATTCGATCATCCACGCTGATTGGAAAAAGCTCCGCCCGCCTCGACGATGAGGCGGGCGGTTCCGTCATACTCCCTGACGGCGCGGATGCCTACTTGGCGTAGCTGATACGATAGATCGCACCGGCCCAATCATCGGCCACCAGCAGCGAGCCGTCCTTCGCCTGCAAGATGTCGGTCGGACGGCCGGCGTAGTCCTGGTCGCCGGTCAGCCAGCCTTGCGCGAACACTTCCTGGTGCGCGTTCTTGCCATCGGGATCGACGACGACGCGATCGATCCGCGCGCCCTGATATTTGTGACGGTTCCAGGAGCCGTGCTCGGCGATGAAGATGTTGTTCTGATACTCAGCCGGGAACTGATTTCCGGTGTAGAACTTCATTCCCAAAGGAGCAACGTGCGCGCCGAGCTTGACCACCGGCGGCGTGAACTCGTCGCACTTGTGCCCGCGCGCGAATTTCGGGTCCGGCAGGTCGCCTTGATGGCAGTACGGGTAGCCGAAATGCTCGCCGATCTTGCTGATGTGGTTCAGCTTGTCGCTGGGGATATCGTCGCTCATCCAGTCGCGGGCATTCTCGGTGAACCAGTAGTCGCCGCTGCGCGGGTCGATGTCGCCGCCGACGCTGTTGCGGACGCCCAGAGCTACGATCTCAGCCAGGCCGGTCTTGGGATCCACGTGACGGATCTGCGATACGCTGGTGGGCGGGATGCCGACGTTGAACGGAGGGCCGAACGGCAGGTACATGCTGCCGGTCTTGTCGGTCACAATGTACTTCCAGCCATGCGCGACATAGGAAGGCATGTCGTCATAGGCGACGACCGGCGCCGGCATATGATCGAGGTTCGCCTCGACGTTGTCATAGCGCAGCAGCTTGTCGATCGCGATCACATACAACGAGCCATCGCGGACCGCGAGGCCGGTCGGCATGTTCAGACCCTTCAGGATCGTCTTCACGCTGCGCTTGCCGTCCACGTCGGTCACGGCATAGACGTTGGTTGCATTATACGAGCCGACAAACAGGGTGCCGTTGTCGCCCCAAGCCATCTGCCGCGCCTCGGGCAGTCCGGACGCATAAACCTCGATCTTGAAGCCGGCCGGCAGCTTGACCTTCTTGAGGTTGTCTTGCAGCTCGGCCAACGGCGTCGGCGTGGCCGGACCCGACGGCGGAGCAAGTCCCTTCATGTCGGCCGTCTCATCGCCCAGGAACCAGTCCGGTGGCGGGTGCTGCCAAAAGCTCTGCTTGCTGCTGTCGTAGCTCTTCATCTCGGCGGCTTGGGTGGGGCCGCTCAGCAGCGCCATCGTCAACGCCATCGGCGCCAAGACGCTCGTGTATTGCAGGACTGATCTCAACTTCACGACTGTTTCCCTCTACATGCCACGGCGGCTTTATAGCCGGCTCGCTATCCACTAAGTACGGCAGTTCGCAGATGCCGCAAGGTACGGGCGGCGCGATGATCGATCCAACAAGGGTTGATCACGGCTTCGTGTTCTGCATAAAGCGCTGCGCAGACCACTAGATTCCAGCAATATCAGGAGCGTTGAGGCTTTGACCCTTCCCATCCAACAGCCCGCCGCCGAGACCCCGACCCCGCTCGCGCAACGCCGCGCGGACGCCCGGGCGGCATGGGACCGCGAGCTGAAGGCGCCGCTCAGCCTCGAGGGGAATGGCGCTGGCATTCCGGAGGCGTGGTTCCTCGGGCCGCAGGCGGAGAACCTGGACCTGTTGCGCGAGCTGATCGGGGCCGCCATCGACAGCCATGCCGCGTTCCGCCGGGCCTTCCACCCAGAGGATCCGACCCACATCACTCCCGCATTGCGCCGCTCGCCCGAGTTCCAGCAGGGCGTTGATCGTTTAAGAACCGAAACTTCGAAGCTGCTGGAAAAGCTGCAGATGTCCGCGCCGTTCGCCAGCATGCGCTACCAGGGCCACATGCTCTGGGACCAGGCGATGCCGGCGACCGTCGGGCTGTTCGCGGCGTTGCTGTATAATCAGAACAACGTCGCCGCCGAGGCGTCCCCGGTCACCACGCGGCTCGAGATCGAGGCGGGCAACGACCTCTGCCGAATGCTGGGCTACAGCGTGCCGCCGGACGGGCAGCCGCCGGCGCCGGGCCAGGTCGCGCCTTGGGGACACATCACCAGCGGCGGCACGGTTGCGAACATCGAGGCGCTCTGGGCGGCGCGGAACTTGAAGTTCGCCGCGGTCGGGCTGCGCGCGGCGGTCCGGGCCGTGCCGGCGCTCGCGGGCGCACGCGGACTGGAGGTTCCGCTATGGGGTGGGAGCACCGGACGGCTGATCGACCTCGACACCTGGACGCTGTTGAACCTCGACATCGACGTGATCGCCGGCCTGCCCGCGGCCGTCGCTGCGCTGGGGATCACGCCGGACGTGCTGACCCAGGCACTGGTGCCGTATGCGGTGCAGAATACCGGGCTCATGGGCTTTTACCGCAACTTCATGCCGGACGTGCCGGAGGCGCCGGTCTTCCTGGCGCCGGCCACCGGGCACTACTCCTGGCCCAAGGCCGCGACCCTGCTGGGCATGGGGCAGAACGCCCTGCTGGTGCAGCGGGTGGACCGCGACGCCCGGCTTGACCTCGAGCACGTCGAGACGACGCTCGACATCCTGCTGCGCCGGCGCATCCCGCTGCTGACCGTCGTCGCGGTGATCGGCAGCACGGAGGAAAGCGCGGTCGATCCGCTGGCGGGGCTGCTGGCGCTGCGGGAGCGCACCCGGGCGCAGGGCTTCAACTTCGCAGTGCACGCCGATGCGGCCTGGGGCGGCTACTTCCGCGCCATGCTGCGCGACGAGCACGAGACGGACTGCCGCAAGCAAATCCCAACGGAGGCGATGAGCGCCTATGTGCAGGCCCAGTATGCGGCGCTTGGGCAGGCGGACAGCATCACCGTCGATCCGCATAAGGGCGGCTACATCCCCTACCCCGCCGGCGCGCTGTGCTATCGCAACGCGGCGATTCGCGACGCGATCTCGTTGCGGGCACCGGTGGTGTTCCACAGCCAGGCCGAGCCGACCGTTGGTGTCTATGGCGTGGAGGGCAGCAAGCCCGGGGCGGCGGCGGCGGCGGTGTGGCTGGCGCACCGGGTGATCCGGCCGGACCGCAGCGGCTATGGCCGTATCCTGGGCCAGTGCATCTGGACTTCGAAGCGCCTGTTCGCCCGGCTGCACACCCTCGACGATCCACGTTTCACCGTCACGCTGTTCAACCGCACGCCGGCCGAGCGGGCGCATGGCCGGGTGGAGGAGTTGGCGGCCGAACAGGCGCTGATCCGGCGGTTCGTCGATCTGGATAATGCGGCGTTGAGCCGGCTGCTGGAGGAAGACGCGGCGGCGCGGGAACTGTTCGGTCAGCTCGGCTCGGACCAGGTGATCCTCGCCTTTGCGCTGAATTTCCATACGCCGGCAGGCCTGAACACCGACCTCGCGCGGGCCAACCTGTTCAACGAACGGGTGTTTTCCCTGTGCAGCATGATCGAGCCGCGCGCCGACCTCAGCGGGATCGAGCTGATCCTCACCAGCTCCCGTTTCGACACGGCGGTCTATGGCCATGGCTTTGTGAACGCGTTCTGCGCGCGCTTGGGCGTGCAGCCGGCGGCGGAACACGGCGTCGATTTCCTGATCTCGACCACCATGGACCCTTGGACGACCGAGACAAATGGCGGGGATTTCCTTGCCACCCTCGAACAGGCGCTGCGGCGCGCGGCGCACCGGGCGCTCGACGAGCTCGGGTTTTGAGCCCAATCAACGTGCGGGGATGATCGCCGTCGGGATTAAGGGATCGTCCAGCTCCGGCCGGCCTGCGATATGATTGTATGTCGCGTATAAGATTATGCCGGTCGGGATATCTTTCCATGCCGTCGAAACAGAGCGGTAGGTGTTGCCGTCGAAGCCCTCCCGGTAGTGCGAAATCTTGACCGCGTGATACGTTGTGCCGAGCAGGTTGATGTCCTCGATGCCCTCGTTGCGGATGAGATCGTGCCACTGTGCGCTGGGCATCATGCGCACGTCGAAGCCGATGACTGTGCCAGTGCGCCCCTGGATCACCCGTTTCAGCGCTGTGCGCGCCACATCCGCGCCAGGCCAGGCGGTGAGCCAGATGGCCTGCCAGGCCTCGACCGTATCGGACCCTATGCGCATGCGGCAGAGCTCGGGATCGGTAGGGCTGGCGCCGAGGTATTCAAATGCCGGACCGCCGCGCTGCTCCACGCGTGCGCCGGCGGCTGGGCAGGCGCGTGCATACGGCGGCTTGCCGTCGGCGGGGCGGACGTTGCCGCCCACCACGAAGGGCGGGTAACGGCGCGCCGCCGCGTCAAGCCCCGGGGTCTGTGCGGCCGCGGCCGAGGCGAACAAAAAGCTGAGGCATATTGCTGCAAATCTGCTCAAGGAACCCTCCATGCCCAGCCGCGCATAAGGCCAGGACCGGGTTTAAGCAATCGATGCCGGTCCGCATTTCGCCGTGACCGTTGCTTGAGTCGAGATAGGCTAGGGGCCTATACCACGGTGATGCACACCGTTCGCGAGAAGCAGAAACTCCTGGCCCGGGTGCGCCGCATGAAGGGCCAGATCGAGGCCATCGAGCGGGCGCTGGAGCATGAGGCCGGCTGCGAGCAGGTGCTGCACCTCATCGCCGGCGTCCGCGGCGCGATGGCGGGCCTGATGGCCGAGGTCGTCGAAGATCACGTGCGCAGCCACCTCGTCGATGCAGACCGGCACCCGGGCGCGCTGAAACAGGACGCGGTCGAGCAGCTGCTCGATGTCGTGCGCAGCTATTTGAAATAGGAGCGGCGACAATGTTGCAAACGCTTGAGCAGCGTGACGCTGGGGACTCCGCCGGTCACTCCCATGTGTTCCTGGGCGACGGCCATGCGGCGTCGGAGCGGCGGACCTGGGCGGTGATCTGGCTGTGCGGCGCCATGATGGCGCTGGAGATCATCGGCGGCCTGGCCTTCGGCTCGATCGCCTTGGTCGCGGATGGCATGCACATGTCCACCCATGCGGGGGCGCTGCTGCTCGCGGCACTGGCCTACCGCTATTCGCGGCGGCACGCGCACGACGCGCGGTTTACCTTCGGCACCGGCAAGCTGGGCGACCTCGCGGGCTTTACCTCCGCGATCATCCTGGCGATGATCTCCTTGCTGATCGGCTACGAGTCGCTGACACGGCTGTTCGCGCCGGTGCCCATCCACTTCGCCGAGGCCATCCCAATCGCCTGCCTCGGCCTCGCCGTGAACGTCGGCTCGGTCTGGCTGCTCGGCGGCGGCCATGAGCATGGACACGGGCATGAGCACAGGCACGGCGAACACGGGCATGACGACGAGCATCGCATCCAGGCCGCTGATGGTGCGCTGGTGCTCAGCGTGTTCGAGGATGGAGTGCCCCCAGTCTTCCGCCTGCGCCGGGAGGACGGCGCGCCGTTATCGCCGGCGTCCGTCACGGTGGAGACCGTGCGGCCAGACGGGGCGCGGCAGGTCTTCGCGATGGCCGACCGCGGCGCCTACCTCGAGTCGGCCGATGACATTCCAGAGCCGCACGCCTTCACCGCCTCCGTCAAAGTCGCGGGCATAGCCTACGCTGTGGAGTTCGAGGAGCATGAGCACGCGCACGGCAAGGCGCATCGCGACAACAACATGCGGGCCGCACTTGTGCACGTGGTCGCCGATGCTGCGGTCTCGGTTCTGGTGATCGCCGGGCTGGTTCTGGCGCGGCTGTTCGGCTGGCTGTGGATGGACCCGCTGGCGGGCATCATCGGCGCCGGCGTCATCGCGTCATGGGCGTATGGCCTGGTGCGCGACACCAGCGCCATCCTGCTCGACATGAACCCCGACAGCCGGATGACCGAGAGCGTGCGCGCAGCCATCGAGGGGGATGGCGATCGTCTGACCGACCTGCATGTCTGGCGGCTGGGACCGGGCCACCTCGGCGCCATCGTCGCGGTCGCGACCGCCACCAGCAGCCGCGGCGCCGCGTTCTACCGGCAGCGCCTCGCCCGGTTCCGCTCGCTGTCCCACGTCACCATCGAGGTCGAGCATCGCGCATAGTTCACGGGTCAGGCGTTTGAGACCACCGGCCCCGGCGTATCACCAGAAGGGCGCTGAGCGCTGCAGCGGTGAACGCTGCCCCGGCCCAGAACGTCGCGGCCGGACCCACCGCGTCCCACAGCGCACCCGCGACGACGCTGGCCACCAATAGGGCGCCACCGCCCACCAGGTTAAACAGCCCGAAAGCCGTGCCGCGCAGCCGCTCCGGCGCGGTATCGGCCACCATCGCCGCAAGCAGGCCCTGCGTAAGCCCCATATGCAGGCCCCAAAGTGCCACACCCAAAAGCGTCGCCGCAATGCCGCCCGACAGCGCCAGCACCACGTCGGCGGCGATCAGCACGGCCATGCCCACCGCCAGCAGGTCCGTGCGGTCCATGCGGTCGGACAGCGCGCCGGCCGGGTAGGCGCTCAGCGTATAGGCGAGGCTCATCACCACCAGCACCAGCGGCACCAGCGTGTTCGGCAGGCCAGTATCCGCGGCCCGCAGCACGAGAAAGGCCTCGCTGAACCGCGCCAAGGTCAGCACCGCGCCCAACCCGGCGACCGACCAATAGGCGCGGGTCAGCTGCCCCAGCTCCGCCCGCCGGATCGGGGTGCGCGGGGGCCGTGCGGTTGCGGCAGCCGCAGGCTCCTCGACGCCCAGGGCCAGCAGCGCGACCGCGACGAAAGCCGGCGGGACCGCAAACCAGAACACCAGCCGGATATCGCCGGCAAACAGCGCCATCGCCGCAATCGCCAGCAGCGGGCCGAGTACCGCACCGATGGTGTCGAGCGACTGGCGCAGGCCGAAGGCGGCGCCGCGCATCTCCGGCGGAACCAGGTCGGCGACCAGCGCATCCCGGGGTGCGCCGCGTATGCCCTTGCCGATGCGGTCCATGAAACGCGCCAACACCACCGCCTCGACCGTGGTCGCCAGCGCGAAGAACGGCTTGGTCAGCGCCGCCAGGCCATAGCCGATGACGGCCAGCAGCTTGCGGCGTCCGAACCAGTCGCTGAGCACGCCGGAGAATACCTTGGTCACCAGCGCCGTCGCCTCGGCCACGCCCTCGATCAGGCCCACGGCGGAGGCGCTCGCGCCGAGCGAGCCGACCAGGAACACCGGCAGCAGGCTGTGTATCAGCTCGGACGAGGTGTCCATGAACAGGCTCACCAGCCCCAGCAGCCAGACCCCGCGCGGGATGGCGCGGAGGCCGATCCGACGTGGCGCCGGGGTGTGCCCCTCAGCCGCGCTCAACCGCCTCGACCGTCACCGACGGCCGGTCGCCGCCATCCACGACATCGCCGCGTTGCGAACCCATCAGCGACCGCGCCAGCGGGGATGTCCAGCTCAGCAGCCCCTTCGGCGGATCGGCCTCGTCCTCGCCGACGATGGTGTAGGTGGACACGGCGGCACCACGGCGGATGCTGACCCGGGTGCCGAAGGCGACCTCGACCGGCTCGGCCGCCGCGGGTACGACGAGCTGCGCGGAGGCCTGGCGAGCGCGCCAATAGCGAAGGTCACGCGCCACCGCCGCACGCATGGGATCGTCGGGCGCGCTGCCTTCCAGCAGGCGTTGCAGCCGGGCCAGCTCGGCGTCGATCAGCTTCAGTCCGCGCGGGGTCACGAGGTTCGGCGCGGCACTGACCGGCCGCTCGGGCAGGATGGCGGCGCTCGCCTCGGCGGCGGCTTCGGATACGAAGGCTCTGCTCATCGTCGGTTAACCTCCCATGCCACTTAACTACCGCTCCGGCTAGTTGCAAAGGGTTGCAAAGAGCGTGCCCGCACGCGGCAGAGCTTGACGCAGCGGGCCAGGCATGCGCGATGCGGCGCCGATGACACCCCTGATCGGTATCGACTTCGGCACCACCAACAGCGTGGTCGCCGTGCTTGGCGCGGACGGCGAGGTGCGCACGCAGCGCTTCGCCACCCCCACCGATACAGTGGACGTGTTCCGCTCCGTGCTGTGTTTCTGGACGGGCGGGCTGGGCGCCCGCACGCTGCAGCACGCGGCCGGGCCGGCGGCGATCGAGGCCTACCTTGACGACCCGCTCGACAGCCGCCTGATCATGTCGCTCAAGACCTATCTGGCGCAGCGCAGCTTCACCCGCACCCAGGTGCATAACCGCCCGTTCACGCTGGAGGCGATGGTCGCGCTGTTCCTACGGGCGCTGCTGGATGGCACGGAGATGGCCGGCGCCCGGGTCATCGCCGGACGGCCGGTGCGGTTCGCCGGCGACCAGGCCGACGACGCGCTCGGAGAAACGCGGCTGCGCGACGCCTACCGCCTGGCGGGTCTCGGCGAGGTGGACGTGGCGTTCGAGCCCGAGGCCGCCGGCTACCGCTTCACCCGCACGCTGGATGGGCCCGCCACCGTGCTGATCGGCGATTTCGGCGGCGGTACCAGCGACTTCTCGCTGCTACGCTTTGAACCCGGCGCCGCACGCCCGGTCACCGCGCTGGCCACCACCGGCGTCGGCATCGCCGGCGACAGCTTCGATTTCCGCATCATCGACCGGGTGATCTCGCCGCTGTTGGGCAAAGGCAGCAGCTACAAGGTCATGGGCACCGACATGCCCGTGCCGATCGAGTACTACGCCGGCTTCGCGCGCTGGCACCGGCTGTCGCTGATGCGCTCGCCGCGCATGCTGCGGGAGATCAACGACGTCGCACGCACCGCCGCCGAGCCGGCCAAGCTGCGCCAGCTCATCCGGCTGATCGAGGAGGAGCTCGGTTACCAGCTCTATCAGACGGTCTCGGCGGTGAAGGCGGAGCTGTCGCACGCCGGCCGCGCCACGCTGCGCTTCGACCACGCCGGGATCACGATCGAAGCCGCGATCGAACGCGCGGAATTCGAGTCCTGGATCGCGCCCGACCTGGCGCAGCTCTTTGCCGCCGTGGACCGCGCGTTGCTGCAGGCCGGCATCACGGCCGACGCGGTTGACCGGGTGTTCCTGACCGGCGGCACCGCCTTCGTGCCTGCCGTGCGCCGTTTGTTTGAAAAACGTTTCGGCACGGATCGGGTGTCCGGCGGCGGCGAGTTCGTTTCGGTGGCCGAGGGCCTGGCGCTGATCGGACGCGACCGTCTCACGCCGTGACTGGCCCGCTGATCACGGGAATAATCCCAAGGTGCGGCGACAGGTCCAGGTTGAAGCCTCCCGCGTCCCGCGCTGCCGTCCGCTGGGCGATAAGGTTGATGTGCTCTTGGCTGTTGGAGAAGGCGACCAGCAGGTCGGCCCGGTTGAACTGTCCGGATGCAAGCACCCGCACATACAGAGCCTCTCCGGCAGTATCGGGCACACGGTGGAGGGCGTTCTGGTACAGCGCGTCCACCTGCACCTGATCGGATGACGCCGCGCCGTAGCGGTTGGCGAACTCGGCCGATCCCAGAAACGACTGCGCCGCCTGCTGCAGCGTCGTGCCGTTGATGAGGGCTTTGGTATAGAGCGCGAACCCGCCCGGGTCGGCATCGCGGCCGAACGCGGTATCATATAGCCGTGCCACCTGCGCCTCCGCGGTGCCGGAGTAGGTGATGTTGGCGTTGGCCGACAAGCGGCCGCGTGCCTCATCGCTTTGCGTATAGACCGACAGCAGGCCGCCGCGGGTGAAGCCGAACCGGCCGGGCTGCAGGGACCGCAGGCCAGCGCTGAGGCTGGCGTCGGTCGGCGGGCGGCCATAAACGTTCTGGAACACGGTGCGGATGAAATCGGCGTCCGACAGCGTGCCATAGCGGGCGGCGAACTCGGCCGACCCGATAAGCCGGTCGCCGACCGTCACCAACCCGCTCAGCGCGGTCTGGTAGCCTGCCGTTTGCTGCACCAGCCCGGCGCCGTCCGCCACCCGGCCGAAGGCGCCGTAATACAGCCGGGCGATGGCGTGCTCCAGCAGCTCCTGGTCCGTGAGGGCAGGCAACCCGGCATCCCGCAGCAGCGCTACGTCGAGCGGCTGCACCGTGCTGGCGGCCTGGGTCGTCGTGTTCACCGCTAACCCGCCGCCGACCGTGGTGACGTTGGTGTTCCCGGCGTCCACCGGCACCGGGCCGCCATACGCCGCTTCAGCGTTCGGTCCATTGAAGGTCGTGACGGGATTGAACGTCCCCTGCGCGACCCGGATGCCGGTGTCATACACCGTCTCCCGCGTCTGCAGCAGCGGCTGGGTCAGGATACTGGTCAGGGCGGTGCCGGTACGAATCCGGCTGATGCCCAAAGCGTGGCCCAGTTCGCGTTCGGTGGCCGCCACGATGTTGGAGTTGACGGCGTTGAAGTTGGCGGGATTGATGAAAAGCGTGGGTGCCGGCACGATCGTGGACAAGGCAGCCCGCGCCGCGAAGCTCAGGCCGAAAGACGGCTCGAAGACGCTCCGCGAGGCGTTGACGCCAACCTGAGTGAAGTCTTGCACATCCAGGCGAAAATCCGCCGGCTGAGTGCCGGCGCGAAACGAGACATTGATGGTAAAAACGCCGGCCGTGTCATCGAAGTGCCGGGTCCACTCGCCGAAGGCCGCTGCGACGGCGGAGCGCGCCGCATCCTGGTTGGGATCGCCGGGTATGGGGCCGTCGGCAAACTGCACGATAAGGCTGGCGGCCACGCTGCTGCTCCCATTTGCTGGAAACAGCTTATCCGAGACGGCGACTGGCCGCGAAGAAAATATGCGGTATCGTAATATGCTGCACCGCGGCAGCCGATAGTCTCAGCTATGGAAAAGCAGAACCGCACCCATGACGGAGATGGCCACGATCAACATGCCCTTGCCGGACGAGGGTACTAACGTTTGGAGGCCGGTCACTGCTGAGTGCCTTGGCCAGGGCACTTTCCGGATCATCGGACTGCAGCCTCATGACGAAAACTGGGCATTCGCACCCGGTACCGTGGTCGCCGGCAAGCCACAGCGCTTTGCTGATGGAATCCAAGACATCGTTGCTGTGACCCTCGCAAAGTGACGCACTCTTCCCAGCCTCCTCCAGGGCGTAATCGCAATTTATATTAGGTGCATGGATGGCAGTCGGGTTTGGACCATGCTGCTTCTGCAGAAAGGAAATCGAGGAAAGCGATACGGACCCTTGCCGGGTGGATATCTCGACTGCCGCTGGTAAATGGCAGGCTTGGTTCTGCCATGGAGCGTGCTTCCGAAAATGCCTTGCCGAGTTCCCGGAATGCCCAGGCTTCTTTGATCCGGCACATTTCTAAAACTACCCGCCCGTCCAGGCCGGTCATTCGGTTACGGAAAGTGAGGGGAAGTTAGGCGAGAATAGCGGAGCAGTTGCAACAAGCGGCGGTGGGCCAGCATGGAATGCAGCGTCAGTTTGTGCATGGCCTTCACCGACGGTCGCCCTTGTCTACCCCTCCTGCACGCCCGGACCGGTAGCGCGGCCATGAGGTACCGCTCACAAATCCCGGGCGCGGGCCTGGCCGATCGGCGGCACGTCGCCCGTCATGCCGGCCAGCACCTCCGCCACGTGGCGCACCCGCACGGCGCTGCCTTGCCGCGACAGCCGGCCCGCCATGTTCAGCAGGCAGCCGAGGTCACCCGCCAGCAGCGTGTCCGCCCCTGTCGCCACGACATCCGTCGCCTTGTCCGTGACCATCCGGGTCGAAATCTCGGGATACTTCACGCAGAAGGTGCCGCCGAAGCCGCAGCACACCTCCGGCTCCACCATCTCCCGCAATTCGAGCCCCTCTACCCCCGCCAGCAAGGCCCGCGGCTGCGCCTTTAGGCCCAGCTCGCGCAGGCCGGAGCAGCTGTCGTGATAGGTGACGACGCCGGGGTAGCTCGCTGACACGGTCTCCACGCCCATCACCTCGGTCAGGAAGCCGATCAGCTCGTAGGTGCGCCCGCTCAATACCTCGGCGCGGGCACGGAGGTTGGGGTCGTCGTCGAACAGATGCGGCAGGTGGTGCTTGATCATCCCGCCGCAGGAGCCCGAGGGCACGACCACATAGTCATAGCCGCTGAAGGCTTCGAGCACCTGATAGGCGATCTCACGCGATGTGGCGCGGTCGCCGCTGTTATACGCGGGCTGACCGCAGCAGGTCTGGGCGCGCGGCACCTCGACCTGGCAGCCCGCCCGTTCCAACAGCTTGATGGCGGCAAAGCCGATCGTGGGCCGGTGCAGGTCCACGAGGCAGGTGACGAACAGGGCAACGCGGGGCCGGGTCTGTAGCATACCGGTTAACTTATGCCGCCTCGGTGGTTTCCGCCAGGCGTTGCCGGGCGGTCGCGACATACTCGGGATCGATCTCGATGCCGATGCCGCGCCCGCCCTCCAGTCCCGCCGCCAGCAGTGTCGTGCCGGTGCCGGCGAAGGGGTCCAATACCACGGGCGCGGCCTTCCCGTGCAGGCGGATGCACCAGCGCGGCAGGTCGATCGGGAAGGTGCCGGGGTGGCTGAATTTCTGCGTCCGGCTGCGCACGGTCGGATAGGGCACGAACCAGGTGTCGCCGCGGCACCGCAGGTCGCGCGCATGGCCGCGGCGCGCGATGTTGGACTTGTCCTTGAACGGCACACCGACCGCGAGCCGGTCCAG
Organism: uncultured Alphaproteobacteria bacterium; assembly: GCA_963850595.1. Taxonomy (GTDB): domain Bacteria; phylum Pseudomonadota; class Alphaproteobacteria; order Acetobacterales; family Acetobacteraceae; genus CAHJXG01. Next base: position 3,076,101 of record CAWKLS010000002.1, read on the forward strand.
CCGCACGTCGCCGTGCTGCGTCAGGTGGAACAGATGCTCGTGGTTGCGATGCAAAAAGCGCTCACCCGGGACCGGCTTGAAGTGCCCAACCGCGTCGTCCGGGGTGGCGATCGACTTTACCCAGACGATGTGGTTCTGCAGCGCAAACAGCGGGCGAAGCCGCACGATCAGCTCGAACGGCAGCCAGGGCTGCGACGAGGACCCGGACACGTTCAGGAAAAACGAGCCATCCGGCCGCAGCACCCGGCGCAGCGCGGCGGCAACCCTTGCCATCCAGTCAAGGTAATCCGCCTCGGTCTTCCGGTCGTCGTAGCCGCTATAGCCGATGCCAAGATTGTACGGCGGCGAGGTGACGATCACATCGACCGAAGCTTCCGGGAATGTGGGCAGCAGGTCCAAGCAGTCCGCACAATGCAGCGCATGCGGCCCCACCAGTGCCTCGGGCACCAATGCTTCAGGCGCCAGTGCGTCAGGCGGCACGCCTCAGCCGGACCGGGCCGCGGACAGCCGCCAGGCCGGGTCGGGCTGGCCCAGGGTGCGCTCGAAAGTCCAAATGTCAATGATCTCCGCGACCGCATCGGCGCCCGAGACTGGACGGCCGTCGCGGGCCAACGTCTCCGCAACCTGATCGGACACGATCCGCAGCGTGATGGCGGCCTGGTTGCCCGACAGCCCGGCCTCCTCGATCGTCAAGCTTTCAATGCTGCGGATTTCACTGCGCTGGGTCTCGCCCGCCTCCTCTCGCGCCGCGATCGCCAACTCGAAGCTGCGGTACGGGTCGTCTGACAGCAGAGGACGCAGCGCCACGCGGTCGCCGGCCGCGAACGCGCCGACGATCAGGCGAAACGCCGCCTCGGCGCCGTTCAAGAAATGCTGCGGGTCAAAATTACGGTCGAGCACCCGCATCTGCGCCAGCGCGGCGCCGGCTGGCGTGCTGGGATCCGGCAGCGGCCGGACCGCCGGCTCAACCCGGCCGTCAATGACCGGCGCCGGGGCCATACGGGCCATGCCGGGGACTGCGGTCTGCGGCGCATCAGGCTGGGCCGGCCGCTCGAACCCAGTCTTGCGGCCCAATATGCCGCGCAGCCGCAGCACCAGGAATGCTGCGATCATGCCGAACAGCAATAGGTCGATTGGAAAACCGCCGCCGCCCATAGGTCCTAATCCTTAATAATGGCCATACATAGGCCATACCTATATGGGCCATGCTTACATGCGCCGTACCTAGATAGGGCCTGCGGTGCGTCGGGACAATGAAGCGCAACGGTTGCCGGCAGTGGCTGCGAGCCATAGATGGGGGCATGATCCTGCTCCGTCACGGCCAAAGCGAATTCAACTTGCATTTCACCGCCACACGGCGTGATCCCGGCATACGCGACCCCAAACTGACGCCGCTTGGCCATGAACAGGCCGCTGCCGCTGCCGAGGCGCTCCGCGCTGAGGGGATCACCCGCATCCTGGCGTCGCCTTATACCCGCGCCCTGCAGACCGCAGCACCCATCGCCCGGACCCTCGGCGTCCCCATCTCGGTCAATCCGATCGTGCGGGAGCGCTACGCCTTCACCTGCGACATCGGCAGCCCGCGCTCGACGCTCATGACCGAATGGCCGGAACATGACTTCTCCGGCATCGACGACATCTGGTGGCCGCAGGCCGAGGAGCCGGCCGACCAGGTGATCGGGCGCGCCGGACTGTTCCGCGCTGAGATGGCGGCTTTGCCCGACTGGTCGCGGACGCTCGTCGTCAGCCATTGGGGCTTCATCCTGTCGCTGACCGGGCGCAGCGTGATGAACGGGGACTGGTCGCGCTTCGACCCGACCGCGCCGGCGCCGGCCGAGATCGTGTGGCAGCATTAGCGTTAACCAGACGCGGCGGGTCGTCCGCCTCGCGTTCGGGTAGCGTGGCGGCGTTCATCATGCTACCCGGCGCGCCAGCAGTCCCCCAGTCGCCCAGCACTCCCTAATCGCGAGGAACCCAATGTCCGAGACCGCCCCTCCCGCCGCAGGCCAGCCCATCCAGCCGCTGACGGTGAACATCCAATACGTCAAGGACCTGTCGTTCGAGGTGCCCAACGCGCCGGAGATCTACAGCACCCTGCGCAGCCAGCCGAATGTCAGCATCAATCTTGACGTGCAGGCGCGCCGCATCCAGGAGGGCCAGGACGTGTTCGAGGTCATCCTGCAGATCAAGGCAGAGGCGACCGAAGCCCAGCCGCCCATCGCCAACGGCCAGGCCGCGAATGGCCAGGACGCCAATGCCCAACCTGGCAGCAGCCCAGCTGTCGGGGGCCGCCCGGTGTTCATCGCCGAGCTGTCCTACGCCGGCGTGTTCACCCTGAACGGCGTGCCGGAGAACACGGTCGAGCCGGTGCTGCTGGTCGAGTGCCCGCGCCTGCTGTTCCCCTATGCCCGCAACATCCTGGCGGACGTGACCCGCGACGGCGGCTTCCCGCCCGTGCTGCTGCAGCCGATCGACTTCGTCTCACTGTGGCAGAGCCGCCGGGCCCAGGGCGCGACAGCGACGGCCTAATACCAGCCGCCCTTTGGGGCGACCGGAAGGAGAGTTCTCTTTTGCGCGCGGCCTCAGCCGCAAACGCTCACGTTTCGGCGCCTCCACCAACCCCGCGCGCATATCGGTCAGCCCAAAGAGCCGCCGGTATAGATCCTGCTTGTGCTGTCATACACAGGCCGGGTTGAGCGCGAGGAACGCCTCAGCCGCGGCCACGCTGCCGACCGGGGTCAGGTAGTCCCAGGCGGCCTTGCTCTCACCGGGCGTCTTCACGCGATAGAGCGTCAGGTCGTGCAGCACCCGGCCATCCGCGCGCATCACCGTGTCCGCACCGAAATAGCTGACTGGCATGGCCCGCATCGCCCGGCCGATCGCCAGCGCGTCTCGGGTGCCCCCCTGCGCCATCCCGCGCAGGAAATGCGTCGTGGCGGCATAGACATTGGCCTGGTTCTGCGTCGGCATCGCCTTGCGGTCGCGCATGAAGCGCTCGCCGAAAGCGCGCGACGCGGCGTTCTGGTCCCAATAGAAGCTGGTCGGGAACCGCAAGCCCTGCGCCACCTCCAGCCCCAGCGCGTGGATGTCGGTCAAATACACCAAAAATCCCGCCAGGGTCTGCGGGCCGCCGGTCTGCATGCCGAACTCGGCCGCCTGTTTCAGCAGGTTGACCTGATCGCCGCCCACGCTCGCCAGCCCGATCACCTGGGCGCCGGAGGTCTTGGCCTGAATGAGCTGCGAGGAGAAATCCGTGTTGCCGATCGGGAACTTGGTGCCGCCCAGCACCCGGCCGCCCGCCGCCTCAATCACCCGGGCGGCCTCGTTCTGCAGCGCCTCGCCAAAGCTGAAATTGACCGTGATGAAATACCAGGTCTTGCCGCCGCCCTCCGTCAGCACCTTGGCCGTGCCGGACGCCATGGCGTGGGTGTCGTCCGCCCAATGGCTGCTGATTGGGGCGCAGGTCTTCGAGGTGAATTCGGTCACCGCGGCGGCGGTGATCAGCACGGTGCGGGATTTCTCCCGCGCCACCTGCTGCACCGCGGCGGCGACCGGGGTGACGGGCAGGTCGGTGATGGCGTCGACGCCGCTGTCATACCACTCGCGGGCGATGCTGCCGGCGACGTCCGGCTTGTTCTGGGTATCGGCGCGGATCACCTCGACCGGGCGCCCCAGCACCATGCCGCCAAAGTCCTGCACCGCCATGCGCGCCGCCGCCACCGACCCGGCGCCGCCGCTGCTGGCATAGGGACCACTCTCGTCCGTCAGCACGCCAATTCGTATTGAAGCACCCTGTGCGCGTGTTCGCCCGCCTGCTGCCAGCGCAGCCGCACCCGCCAGGACAGCCCGCCGCCCGAACCCCGTTGCATCCATCAGCGCGCTCCCCGTGGTTTACCGCCATGCTAAAGCTTTTCCCGATCGAAGTGGATCGGAGAAAAGCTCTAGCCTTTTGCTTTAATGAGCATCTTTGTCTGATCGAAAGAGCAGATTGATCGGACGATGCTCTATGCGTTCAGTACCGACGGGGACAGCGGCAAATCCGCGGAACCTTGCCCGCATGCCCCGTACCGGCGCCGCAGCCAGCGTGTATTTCGGAAAACGCGCAACGAAGCGGCCGATGGCCACCGCGCCCTCCAGCCGCGCCAGGCTCATCCCAACGCATTGGTGGATGCCGGCGGCGAAGGCCAAGTGGCGGTTCGGCGAGCGGCCGATGTCGAAACGGTCGGGCTCGGCGAAGACGGCCGGGTCGCGGTTGGCGGCGCCGATGCACAGGGTGACCGGCGTGCCGGCCGGATAGGTCGTGCCGCCGAGCTCGGCCGGCGTCGTGGTGATGCGGTTGCCGAGCTGGTTGCTGCTCTCAAAGCGCAGCACCTCCTCGACCGCGCTGCGCACCAAGGCAGGGTCGGCCAGCAGCCGCGCGCGCTCGTCCGGGTGCTGCGCCAGGGCGACGAGGCCGTTGCCGATCAGGTTGGTCGTCGTCTCATGTCCGGCATTGAGCAGAAAGATGCAGTTGTGCAGCAGCTCCGCCTGGGTCAGCCGGTCGCCGCTGGGGTCCGCCTGCAGCAGCCGGGTCAGCACGTCGCGTTCGGGATCGCCTGGCCGGGCACGCCGGTCGGCGGTCAGCGCTTTCAGGTAGTCCAGGAACTCCGTTACCGCCTGGTTGCCGCGCAGAGCGGCCTTGGGTGTCACGACCGGTTCCAGCGCGCCCAGGATCGCCAGCGACCAGTCACGCAGCGGCTCGCGCTCGGCCGGCGGCACGCCAAGCAGATTGCCGATGACCTCGATGGGGATAGCGGCTGCGAAATCGGCAATCAGGTCAGTCTGCTCTGTCATGCGATCCAGCAGACGCTCTACCAAGGCGATTAGCCCAGCCTCCATGCCGCCAATCGCCCGTGGAGTCAGCGCGCCTGCGATCAACCGGCGGACGCGGCTGTGCCGGGGCGGGTCATTGAACACCAGGCTGGTGGTGTGATGCTCATAGAGCGGCGTGTCGCCGAATTTCGGCCGGAACTCGACGGCCTTGTCGCTGCTGAAGGTTTGGATGTCCCGATAGACCCGCGCCAGGTCCGCGTAGCGGGTCAGGAACAAGCTTCCATCCGGCATTTGCCGGACCGGCGTCCGCTCCTGCAGCGCCCGATAGGTCGGATAGGGGTCAGTGAGGAACTCGGGCGTCAGCCGCGTCAGGTCGAAGCCGCCCACATCCATCATAGTTCCCCCAGCGTTATATTGGGGGCCAGCGGCCCAGCCCGGTCAATCCCGGTTCCGGCATTCCAGCATGAAAGGCGGCGACTGACGACCCGTCGTGATCGGCAGGTGCCGCCTCATAGCCTACTCGGCCTTGCGGTGTCCGCGGCCGTGCTGCTCCTGCGTCAGCTCGGCCTTGCGGTGGGCCGCCTCCTTCTCCGCCTTGCCCGCCGTCGCCGAACTGGTGCCCTCCTCCGGCGTGCCGTCCGCCGCCGCACGCGAGGCTGCCGGCATCGGCGCGCCCTTCGCGTGCTTCGGAGCGGGCGCTTTGCCGCCCTCGTTCACCGTGGCGTGCCCGGCGCCGGCCTTGGCGCTGCCGGCCTGCTGGACCTCGTCCGCCTTCTGCGCCTTGGCGGAGCGCGCGGTGCTGGTGTCGTTGTCGGACTTGGTCTTCTGATGCGGCACGATGTTTCTCCGTTTTGGGGTGGGCGCTTAACCCCTACGCGGCTTCCGGGTTGCGCCCAGGCGGCGAGAGGAGCGCCTGGGCTTCCCCAATCAGATCCGGAGTTGCCGGGAGGCCTGCTCGGCTACGGCGAGCAATTGGCTGTCGCTCACCTCGCCGACGACGACGTAGGCATAGGCGCCGTCCAGCCACACGGCCGTCCCCTGCGCACCGTGCCGCTCCAATTGCACCGGAGCTGCAGCGGCTGCGAGCTTCGCGATGCACAGCGCGAGCGGCAAGCCTTGGGCGCGGGTATAGACCAGTTGCGCCACGGGGTGGCCGTTGACCACGAGCATTCGCGCCCCCGCAAACCGCAGACCCGCGGCGACAAGGTCAGGCACCTCAAGACGCCGATCAAGCCTTTTGCCGAGCCAGCCCTTGATGTCATCCATCCGGTCCGCAGGCACCTCGACCAGATGGCGTTCCTCGCGCGCATAGACAGCGTGATACTCCGCTACTTCATCGGCCAGCGTCGCCTGCGCCGGCACCGGCCAGTCCGCCCAGCCGACGCCGCCGACGAACCCGGCGACGCAGGCGGCCAACGCAGCCCCGAGTGCCCAGCCATAGCGGCGCGGCGCGCGTCGCAGCACGCACGGTGCCGCCGGCAGCAGCCGTTCGACGTCGGCGGCATAGGCATGCTCGCCGCAGGCCGCCCGCAACAGGCCCGCCGTCTCCCGATACAATTCAAGGGCGCGCTGCGCCCGCGGGTCGGCGGCGATCAGTTTTTCGATCTCACGGCTCGCCTCGGCGTCGAGCTCCCCGTCCACATAGGCGACCAGCAGGGCGTCGGTATCGCTCATTCGCCCCTCCTATGGGGAATGCAGCCGGCTGCGCGCCGGCAGGGAAAAGACGTTTGCGGCGTCTCCGGGGCTGCGTCCAGTCATAGCCCCATGTAGTTCCTTTCGGCCACGCGCCAGCCGGCTCATGACCGTGCCGATCGCGATGCCGAGCACGTCGGCCGCGTCTTTGTAGCTCAGGCCGTCCACGCAGACGAGCACCAGCACGGTGCGCTGTTCGGCCGGCAGCGTCGCCAACGCCCGGCGCACGGCCTCCAGGAGTCATACGGGCTTCGGCGCTTCGCTCGCCGTCCTCGCCCATAGTGTCGTCCGCGGCCTCAATGCCGTCATGACGCCGAATGCGCCGCCAGCAAATCTCGTCGGTCCAGCGGTTGCGCATGATCCCGTAAAGCCAGGCGTCGAGGCGCGTGCCGTCGCGCAGCTGATCGGCACGGCGGATGGCGCGCTCACACGCGTCCTGGACCAGCTCATCGGCGTCGGTCGTCGATCCGGTCAAGGCGATGCCGAAACGCCGCAGACGCGGCAGCAGCCCGATCAGGGCGGCGCGCATGTCCTCTCCCATATCAAGCCCCTCCTTTCGGTCCTGTCCCTGTATCTACTGGACGGATGAACCCAGCGTATAGTCCCGTCCAGGTCCGTAATATTCCAGGCTGATCGGAAATGCTCGGGAGGAACAGCGCCGATGGCCGGTCGCCGCTCCCCACCGATCATGCTCAGCCGGGCATGCTCAGCCGGGCATGCTCAGCCGTTATTGTGCATATACAGGTAGTTGCTGCCGCCGGCGTTGCCGGTGCTGACGGCGAACTTGGCTTGCGCCTCCGCGACGGACAGGCCTGCAAAGGTGACCGAGGCGTTGACGCCAGTGCCCGTGCCCTTGATCTCGGAATGCAGCGTGGCGCCCTTGGCGCCCTCGGCCCCCTCGTTCTCACCCCAGCTCATTGTGCTGACGCCGGGCTGGTAGCCCCAGATGGTCACGGCGTCGCCGTGATGGAAGTTGACGACCGTATCCCAGACCGTCTGGCCACCCCGGAGGTCCGCGAAGAACGTGTCGGAGCCGCCGTCGTCACCGTGGCCGCCGGTGAGGAAGTTGGACCCGCCGCCGCCATCCAGCACGTTGCTGCCGCTCATGGCCGAGATCGCGTCGTCGCCGTCGCCGCCGTGGATGAACACGTTCGCGGCACCGGATGCCACCGCCCGGCCGTCATGGCCGCTCCAGATGTATTCGTGCTGCAGATAGGTCACCGGGCCGGCATAAGCGGTGCCGTCATCGGTCCCGGAGCCGTGCGTGCCGTTGTCCGTCCAGGAAAAATGGCCGGATTGGTGCGCGGCGCTCACGTCATCCACCGTCTTGACCTGGCCGCTGGCGGTCGTCGTTGTGCTGAGTGTCATTGTCTCGTTCCATCAATTTGAGATTGAAGTGTTGGCCCCACGACAGCAGGCGTGCCGCAGCAGGCGTTGCTCACGGATGCGGCTGGGATTGCCTAAAAAAACTTAACCGCGCTCGTGAGGTGGCATAATTACGAGACGCGTCAGGTGCGCAGTTTATTCCCAGATCAATTTATTCCAGAACCAATTTATTCCCTGACCAATCTATTTTTAGGCCAATTTATTCCTGGGCCAAATCATTCCTGGGCCAACTTATGCCCAGGCCGAGTGCGTTTTGAGCCGACGTAGCCGCGCGCCCACATGACGGTGCCGCCACCGCTGTGATAGCGTCGGACGCGACACCTGGAACGGAGACGATCGTGGAAAGCTTGGGCTTGCAGAGCTTGGGTATGAATGAGGGCGCCGCGCCGGCCCCAACGCGCCGCCTCGGCGGCACCTGGGCGCAAAACCTCATTGCGATGGCGATCGGCAGCGCGCTGCTCGCGCTGTCTGCCCACGTGCAGGTGCCGTTCTGGCCGGTTCGGCTCTCGATGCAGAGCTTCGTGGTGCTGGCCATCGCCGTCGCCTGCGGCGGACGGCTTGGCGCTGCGACGGTGCTCGCTTATTGCGTGGAGGGCGCGCTCGGCCTGCCGGTGTTCCAGGGTGGGGCCGGTGTCGCCTACATGGCCGGGCCGACCGGCGGTTACCTGCTTGGCTTCCTGCTCGCCGCCGCGGCCGTGGGCACGCTGGCTGACCGTGGCGTCATGCGGACCCGGTCCCGCAGCGTCGCCGTGCTGCTGCTGGGCGAGATATTGATCTACCTGCCCGGCTTGGCCTGGCTGGCCGTGCTGTTTGGCCCCGCCAAGGCCGTGGCATTCGGCCTCATGCCGTTCTTGCCTGCGGAGGGCCTCAAGCTGGCGCTCACCGCCGCAGCAACGCCGTTCCTACGACGCCGGCCAAATTAAATAAACTTGGAAGCGAGGCGGCGGTCCGCGTCAGCCATCCCGTGCCGGACATCGCGCGTTTCCTGCTCGGAGACTGGCAGGTAACGCGGCTGGGATGGGACGGCGTGGCGGCGCGGACCATGCGGCTGCGCGGCACGGCGCGCTTTTCCACCTGCGCAGTGGGACTGCTGTTCGAGGAGCGCGGCATGATCGCGGTGGGCGCTTATAGAGGCGAGGCCGCGCGGCGCACCCTCTTTCAGATCGAGAGCGCCAGCGTGGCGGCCGTATGCTTCGAGGATGGCCGGCCCTTTCACCGGCTTGATCTCGAAACAGGTCTGGCGCGCGTCCAGCACGACTGTCCACCTGATTGGTATGAGGGCCGCTACCGTGTGCTCGCTCCTACTTGCTGGCTGCTGAGTTGGCGCGTGATCGGCCCACGCAAGGATCAGGTGATCGCCAGCCGGTTCAGCCGGTCAGCAAACGGCTGATCAGTCGCGGATCATCGCCTGGATCTTGGTGGCCAGGGCTTCCACGGCGAACGGCTTTGTCATTACCTCCATACCTGCCTCCATGCTGCCGTTGCCGACAGCAGCACTCTCCGCGAACCCGGTGATGAACAGCACCTTGAGCCCGGCACGCCGCACCCGCGCCGCGTCGGCGAGCTGACGACCGTTCATGCCGCCGGGCAAGCCGACGTCGGTTATGAGCAGGTCGATGCGCCCACCCGCGTCCAGGTGCAGCAATCCCGAGCGGGCGTCGGCGGCCTCGAGCGCGGCATAGCCGAGGTCCCGCAACACCTCGACGACCAGCATGCGCACGACCTCCTCGTCATCCACGACCATCACCGTCTGGCCATGCAGCGCGCGGGGCACCTCCTGGGCGGCCTCAGCCTCCAGCGCCGTCACCGCCGTTTCGCGCAGGCGCGGCAGATAGAGCCAGACTTTGGTGCCCAGGCCGGGCGTGCTGTGGATGCGGACCTGGCCGCCGGACTGCTTGGCAAACCCGTAGATCATCGACAGCCCAAGGCCGGTGCCCATGCCGATTGGCTTCGTGGTGAAGAACGGGTCGAAGGCGCGGGCGACCACCTCCGGCGTCATACCAGTTCCGGTGTCGCTGACCAGGAGGGAGACATACTGACCAGGCGCTAGGTCGCGCTCCCGTGCGGCATGATCGTCCAACAGGATATTGCTGGTCTCGACGGTCAGCCGCCCACCGGTCGGCATGGCGTCGCGCGCATTGATGCACAGGTTCAACAGCGCATTCTCGAGTTGGTTGGGATCCACCAGCGTCACCCATAGATCGCTGGCGAGCACCATCTCGAGCTGGACCGATGGTCCGATCGTGCGTCGGATCAACTCGTCCATCCCGGCAGTCAGGCGGTTCACGTCCGTCGGCTTCGGATCGAGCGTCTGCCGGCGCGAAAAAGCCAGCAGGCGGTGGGTCAGCGCTGCCGCCCGTCGGGCTGCGCCCTGCGCTGCGGCGATATAGCGGTCCAGCTCGTCGATCCGGCCCTGGCCGATGCGCATGCCCAGCAGCTCCAAACTGCCGGTGATGCCGGTCAGCAGGTTGTTGAAGTCGTGCGCCAATCCCCCCGTGAGCTGCCCAACCGCCTCCATCTTTTGGCTTTGGCGCAGCGCTTCCTCTGCCGCCATCAGCTCGCCCGTGCGCACCTGGACCTGGGATTCAAGGGAGAGCGTCAGCGCATGGAGGTCGTGCTCGGTCTGCCGGCGCCGGGAGATGTCGCTGAACAGGACGGCGACCCGGCGTGCGGCGGAACCGCCGACCCGGTAGGCGTGCACGTCATACCACCGGCCCAGCGCCTCGGCCGCATCCTCGAAACGGGTGGGCTCGCCGGTCAAGGCAACGCGGCCATAGGTGTCGAACCAATACTGCTCGTGCGCCGGCGCGAGCTCGCGCATCCAGCGGCCGGCTGCGCCAGTGAGGCCGGTCTGGCGCTCGAAAGCCGGGTTGACCTCGACGAAACGGTAATCCAGCGCCTTGCCGTCCCCGTCGAACTTCATCTCGATGACGCAGAACCCGGCGTCGAGCGCCTCGAACAGGCTGCGATAGCGTTCCTCGCTCTGGGCCAGCCGCTCGCCTGCGAGATGCTGCTCGGTCCGGTCGCGCAGGACCGAGAGGAAACCGAGGTGCTTGCCGTCCTTGGCCAATAGCGGCGTCATATCGCCCGAGGCCCAGAAGCGCGCCCCATCCTGCCGCACGTGCCAGCGCTCATTCACCGCACGGCCATTGGCCAGCGCCTTGCGCATCTCGCCACCGGCACGGTCCTGCGCCCGGTCTTCCGGCGTGAATATGCGCTCGGCCGACACGCCGCGCATTGCCTCGGCCGTCCAGCCGAAGATGCGCTCCGCACCGCTGTTCCAGTCGGTGACGCGGCCATCGCAGTCGGTCGCGACGATGGCGAGGTCGGCTGCGCTGTCGAAAATCGTCTGCAGCCGAGTTTCACCCTCCTCCACCAAACGGCGGTCCCGCCGGCTTTGGGTGACGTCGATTTGGCTGGCGAAATTATACATCAGCCGACCATCGTGATCGAAGACGGGGCTGATATAGAGCTCGTTGAGGAACGGGGTGCCGTCGCTCCGATAGTTCTGGATTTCGATCGAGATGTCGCGCCTGGCCGTCAACGCATCCCTGATCTTAGATATATGCGCCGGGTCGGTGTCCGGGCCCTGCAGGAAGCGGCAGTTGCGGCCGAGCAGCTCATCGGCCTTGCAGCCGGACAGCTCCTGAAAGGCACGGTTGGCGAAGATGATCGGCTCGTCCGGCTGGTTGGGGTCGGTCATGATCATCGGCATGCGGGTCTTCTCGACCGCAGAGGACAGTTCGTCCGGCCCGATGGGCGTGGTGCGTGCGCCCTTGAACGAGATCTGACCCTTTGAGCCCAGACCGGCCCGGATTTGGATCCGCAGGCGCTCGACTTCGGCCGCCAGCTCCTGCTCGCGGCGCTGCAGGAGCGCAATGTCGGTTTCGTCCACGGCTATAGCTTGACGGTCTGGGACAGATCGGCGCGGGCCTGGCCAGGTCCTTCACATTCAAACGCCTGCAGCATTCCACACGCACGGTCATACAGCCCGAGGGCGATTTGACTGACGAGCAGGAATTTTAATTTTAGAATAAGCCAACCCGTGAGGGTTTTGACGTGTTGCATGGCTGGCATTTGCCGCTTCCAATGCCTTTGTCAATCAGTATCAATTTGGACGTGCAGAAATCACTGAACTTCGACCTTTGGTTGTTTATTGAATTCGACGACTGGTTGAAAACCGGAAACATCAGTTTAAGTCAGGACGCGATTGCAACCCTTTGACCGTGTCGGCGCATGGGCGTGACCTGGGCCGCCGCTACCGCCCGCGTCCGCGACCGATGACTGCGTCGCCAAACCGGCTGCGCAGCTGGTCCATCGCCCGCTGCACCGCCACGCGCCGCGGCGCCTCGGGGTCGGCGAGGTCCGGCTGATCGGCCAGACGCCCCGGCAGCAGCGGGTGCGCGCCGAGGCCGATCAGCCGGAACGCCGTGCCGTCGGCCTCACGCCGCAACAGGGCGCGCCCGGCCTCGAACAGCAAATCCGGCAGCGCCGTCGGACCCGGCAGCCGCTGCGCCCGGGTGCGGCCGGCGAAGCGCGTGGTTTTCAGCTTCAAAACGACGCCGCCGGCCGCGAAACCCTGCTCGCGCAGGCGCCGGGCCAGCTTTTCCGCCATGCGCCAGAGATGCGTCTCCAGGATGCGCGGATCGGCGAGGTCGGTGTCGAAGGTCGTCTCGGCGCTGATCGACTTGGTGTCGCGGCCGGGCTGGACGGTGCGCGCGTCCTCGCCGCGGGCGCGCCGTGCGAGCGCGGGGCCGTCCTCGCCGAGCCGCGCCAGCGCCGTGCGGTCGTCCAGCGCCTGCAGATGCGCCAGATGCGTGACGCCGAGCGCGTGCAGCTTGCGCTCCTGCGCGGGGCCGACGCCGGGCAGCAGGCGCACGGGCTCGTGGGCCAAAATCGCGGCGGCGTCTGAGCCCAGCACCGCGAACCCACGCGGCTTGTCTCGCCCAGCGGCGAGCTTGCTCAGCAGGCGGTTGGGCGCGAGGCCGATGGAGACGGTGACGCCCGCCTCCCGCTCGATCCGCAGCGCCAGGCTGGCCAGCACGGCAGCTGGCGGTGCGCCGTGCAGGGCCGCGGTGCCCGACAGGTCCAGCACCGCCTCGTCGATCGACAGCGTCTGCACGAGCGGCGTGAGATCGGCCATCAGCGCGCGGATCTGGCGGGCGGCGGCGGTGTACTTGGCGAAATCCGGGCGGATGATTTCGGCGTCTGGGCAGGCCTTCAGCGCCTGGAACATCGGCATGGCGCTGCGCACCCCATGCATGCGGGCTATGTAGCAGGCGGCGGTCACGACCCCGCGCACGCCGCCGCCGACGATCACCGGGCGGCCGGCGAGCTCCGGCCGGTCGCGCTTCTCGACGCTGGCGTAGAACGCGTCGCAGTCCACGTGGGCGATGTGGAGGCGGAACAGCTCGGGGTGGCGGACGATCCGGCGCGATCCGCAGGGGGCGCAGACCGCGCCCGGCGGCGATGCGCCGCAGTCGCGGCAGAGGCTGTCGATGCGGAGCTTATCGATCGCCCGGCTCAAGCGGCCACAGCCAGGCCGCACCGCGCACGCCGCTGCTGTCTCCATGAAGGTTACGCAGCACCGGGGTCGTCGCCGTGTCGCTGAACACGTAGCGCGCCATCAGGCCCGGCAACTGCTCATAGAGATGCGGCATGTTTGACACCCCGCCGCCGAGCACGATCACGTCGGGGTCCAGTATGTTCATCACCACCGCAAGGCCGCGCGCCAGCCGGTCGGTGTGGCGGTCCAGCGCCGCCTGGGCGCGGGCGTCGCCGGCCGCCGCCTGACGCTCGACCGCGCCGGCGTTCGGCAGGCCGCAGGACCGGGCGAGGCCGGGGCCGGCCAGATACAGCTCCAGGCAGCCGGTCTGGCCGCACCAGCACTTGGGCTGCGGCCACTCGTCGTCGCGCGGCCAGGGCAGCGGGGTATGGCCCCACTCGCCGGCGATGCGGTTGCGCCCGGATACGAGCCGCCCATCGACCACGACGCCGCCGCCGCAGCCGGTGCCGAGGATCACCCCGAATACGCAGCGCTGCCCGGCCCCGGCGCCATCCGTCGCCTCGCTCAATGCAAAGCAGTTGGCGTCGTTCTCGACCCGGACCGGGCGGGCCAGCGCGTGTGCGAGGTCCTGGTCCAACGCATGGCCGATCAGGATTTGCGAGTTGGCGTTCTTCACCAGGCCGGTCGCTGGGCTGATGACGCCGGGGATGCCGACGCCGACGCTGGCCTCGGTTGCCAGCTCCGTCTCGGCCGCGCGCACCAAGCCGGCGATCGCGGTGATAACGGCCTCATACGCCGGCGGCGTGTCAATCCGGCGACGCAGCGCGACCTGGCCTGTTGGGTCGAGCACGGCGATCTCGATCTTGGTGCCGCCCAGGTCGATGCCGATACGATATCCCATCGCCACAACATAGCGATACCGACGCCGCTTGCTCAAGCGGCACGGTTGCGGAAATAATGCGAAATGGCAGAGACGATCCTCGACGTGAAGGACATGAAGTGCCCGCTGCCGGTGCTGCGGGCCAACCGGGCGCTGCGCGGCATGGCGCCGGGCGAGCGATTGCGCGTGCTGGCGACCGACCGCGCCGCCGTCGCCGATTTCCAGGCGTTCTGCCGGGAGACCGGGCACGCCTTGGTCGCGCAGGCGGAGGATGCGGGCGTTTTCAGCTTCACCATCCGGCGTCGTGCCGATCCTGCGCCGGCGGAGGCCTCGGAATGACCGTCGCGCTGTTCACCCACACGGCCTGCTTGGGCCACGATAACGGCGCTTTCCACCCGGAGTGCCCGGACCGCCTGCGCGTCGTGCTGCAGGCGCTGGAGCATCCGGACTTCGTGCCGCTGCTGCGCGAATCGGCGCCGGAGGCGACGGTGGCGCTGCTGGAGCTGGCGCACCCCGCCGATTACGTGCGCGCCATCCTGGCGATCCGGCCGCCACCGGGCGAGCACATCCAGCTCGACGCCGACACCATCATGGGGCACGGCAGCGCCGAGGCGGCGTCGCGCGCGGTGGGCGGCGCGTGCGCTGCGGTCGATGCGGTGATGGAGGGCTGGGCGCGGGCGGCGTTCGTCGCGACGCGTCCGCCGGGACACCACGCCGAGCGGCGGCGGGCGATGGGCTTCTGCCTGTTCGGCACGGCGGCGATCGCGGCGCTGCATGCCCGCGCCCGCTGGGGGCTGCGACGCATCGCGGTGGTGGATTTCGACGTGCACCACGGCAACGGCACCCAGGACATCCTGGGGAGCGACCCGGACATGCTGTATGTCAGCAGCCACCAATGGCCGTGCTACCCCGGCACCGGCGCGTCGGGGGAGCGCGGGGTCGCGGACAACGTGCTGAACATTCCCTTGGCGCCCGGCGCCACCGGCCCGGATTTCCGCCGCGCCTGGGATCGCAACGGGCTGCCCGCCGTGGATGCTTGGGAGCCGGAGCTGCTGATCGTGTCGGCCGGGTTCGACGCGCACCGGTCGGACCCGCTGGCGGAGCTGCGGCTGGACACCGAGGATTACGGCTGGATGACCGACCGGCTCGTGGCGTTGGCCGACGCGCATTGCGGGGGGCGGTTGGTGTCGGTGCTGGAGGGCGGCTATGACCTGAAGGCGCTCGCGGCCAGCGCCGCCTTGCACGTGCGGCATCTGATGCGGCAATAGATCGTTTGGGGCCTATATCCGAGAACGAAGAACAGGAGCTGAGAATGGCCGTGATGCAGGCGGACCTTAAGCTGAAGCAGAAGCAGGCTTTCTGGGAGACGCCGCGAAATCTGGCGCTGATTTTTGGCGCGTTGGTTGCTGGAACCGCAGCGCTCGCTGGCCTTGCCGGCTATAAACTGGGGCAGAGCAGTCCGCCCACGCAAATCATCTTCCAGCCGGGGTCAATCGTCGTGGCGCCGGCCGCTGCTCCGGTAGCCCCAGCGAAATGATGCTGATTAGCGTGCGGGGCTGCTGATGGCGGACGTGACCGGACTGTCGTTCGAGGACGCGCTGGCCGAGCTGGAGGGCATCGTGCGCGGGCTCGAAGGCGGCAAGCAGAAACTGGAGGAGGCGATCACCGCCTATGAGCGCGGCGCGTTGCTGCGCCGGCACTGCGAGGCGAAGCTGGCGCAGGCCGAAGCCCGCGTGCAGGCGATCGTCGAGCGCGCGGATGGCAGCGTCTCGTTAAAGGCCATGGAATGACGGGCCATGCAGCGACTGGCGCTCTGGCGGTGATCGACGTGCCGGCGGCACTGGCTGAACGCGCGGCCACAGTCGAGCAGGCCATCGACACGCTGCTGCCGCTGCCGGACGGGCATGAGCGGCGCTTGGTGGAGGCGATGCGCTATGCGACCCTCGGCGGTGGCAAGCGGCTGCGCGGGTTCCTGGTGATGGAGGTGTCGGCGCTGTTCAGCGTGGCGCGGGCGTCCGCGGCCCGGGTGGCGGCGTCCGTTGAGATGATGCACGCCTACTCGCTGGCGCATGACGACCTGCCGTCGATGGACGACGACGACCTGCGCCGCGGCCAGCCCAGCACGCACCGGCAATTCGACGAGGCGACGGCGATCCTGGCCGGCGACGCGCTGCAGGCCCGCGCGTTCGAACTTCTGGCCGACGTGAACACCCATTCGGATCCGCTGGCGCGCTGTGAGCTGGTGGCGGCCTTGGGCCTCGCGTCCGGCTCGCGCGGCATGGCAGGCGGGCAGATGATCGACATGGCGACCGAGGGCCAGGCGCTGACCCATGACGAGGTGACCCGGCTGCAGGCGCTGAAGACCGGGCGGCTGATCCAGTATAGCGCGGAGGCGGGGGCGATCCTCGGTCGTGCGCCGGGGCCGCTCAGGGCGCATATCGCGGCGTATGGCCGGGATTTGGGGGCGGCGTTCCAGATCGCCGACGACGTGCTGGACGCGGTCGGCACTACCGAGGGCATCGGCAAGACCGCCGGCAAGGACGAGGCCGCCGGCAAGGCGACGGTCGTGGCGCTGCTGGGCGTCGAGCGCGCCCGGGCGCAGGCGGCGATGCTGGCGAGCCAGGCGACCCGGCATTTGGCCTCGTTCGACGGCCGCGCCGACCGGTTGCGGGCACTGGCGGACTACGTGGTGTCGCGCGGGCATTAGCGCAGGTACGAAGCCAGGGCGACCACCACCGGCACGGTGACGGCGCCCAATGCCCCGGCAGCCAGCGGCACGGCGGCGAGGCCGGGCAGCCGCAGCGGGCGGATGCAGGGGACCGACACGGCCAGGAAGGGAAGCAGCGGCAGGAAGTAGCGGCCCTGGACGCCGGCGATCACCGGGGCGCCGACCTCGGTCCAACCCAAATATTGCGCCAGCATGATGGCCCAGGCGCTCAAGATGATGCCGAGCAGGCCGGCCAGCGCGGGCCATGACCCCGCCCCGGCCTCGGTCAGCAAAGCAAGCACCACGAGGGCCAGCACGCCGGTCCATAGACCGTAAATCCAGCCCGGCATCTCGATGTTGAGCCAGCCCAGCACGCCGATCAGGTTGCACAGGAGCTGGGTCTCCGTCGCGAACGTGCGCGCGACCAACCCGACGGCCTGGGCCGGGTCCGCCCTCAACACCTGGAGCTGCGCGGCCGGGTCGATCGCGGCGAACTGGCGCGGCGGCCCCGGCCAGAGCGACCCTGCCTGGTATGGCGGCCGGCTGGACACGCCCATGACGGCCGCCTGGTTGAACGCCGTCCACCCCAGCATGAGGATGGCCGACAGCGCGACCACGCCCAGCCGGACCGGCAGCCCCGGCTCGGATAGTCGTGGCCGTCCCACCGCCAGCGGGACCAGCAGCAGGGGCGCGTAGGGCAGCTTGGTCAGGCCGATCAGCGTCAGCAGCGCCATTGCCATCCACCATTCACGATTGCCGCCGTGGGTTACGCACGCGGCGGCCAGGGCGGCGGCACCGATCAGCATGGCGTCGCCGCTGAGGCTGGCGGCCAGGCCCAGCGACATCGGCAGCAGCAGCACGGCGGCGATCAGCGCCCTGCCCCGCTGCGCCACCGCCAGCGCCAGAGCGCCGAGCAGGCCGAACACCAGGACGTTGGCCTGCCGTCCTGCCAGGAAGGCCTGCGCCGGCGTCGCGTGCAGCCGTCGTGCGGCCAGGACGGTGATCGCCGCGGGTAAATAGGCAGCCGGAAAATAGGTCGCGATCGTGCCGAGCTCGACGAAGCGCGCCGGCGCGCCCCATGGCACGGCCTCGGCGGCGTCCCGCTCCGCCGAGGTTTGGCGCTGCCGGGGCAGCGTCTTGAAAGCCACGTCCGCCATGGTCGGCGGCGTGGTGAAGCCGCCATCCGTGCCCTCCCGATGGCCCAGCAGCCGGCCGTGCGACAGCGCATCGACGCGGATGGCGTGCGCGGCTTCGTCCGCCGCCTGCCCGAGCGGCAGCAGGCCCGCCAGCAGCCAGCCAGTCAGCCAGGCAAGCACGAGGAAGCTGGTTGGGAGCCAGGTTGAACGCAGCCGGTCGGTTGTCATCGCCGGGTTCTCCACCGAAGCCCAGCCTGGTGCAAGCGGGCCGCAGATTGGAGTAGAAATCGCTGGCGGAGGCGGCATTCGCCTGTTTCATTGGCGAAATCAACCGAAAGAGCGCATCCCATTGCCGAAACGACGCGCGGATCAGCTGCTGGTCGATCGTGGCCTGGTCGAGAGCCGCACCCGGGCGCAGGCGCTGATCCTGGCCGGCAAGGTGTGGAGCGGGGACCGCCGGGTGGACAAGGCGGGCGACGGCCTGGCGGAGGACGCGGCGCTGGAGGTGCGCGGGCAGGACCACCCCTGGGTATCGCGCGGCGGGCTGAAGCTTGACCATGCGATCCGGCATTTCGGCTTGAGTGCTAAGGGGTTGGTCTGCCTGGATGTCGGCGCATCGACCGGCGGGTTTACCGACGTGCTGCTGCATCATGGCGCGGCGCGGGTTTATGCGGTCGATGTCGGCCACGGCCAGCTCGCCTGGAGCCTGCGCGGCGACGCCCGGGTCGTCGTGCATGAGCGCACCAACGCGCGCTATCTCACCGATACGCAGGTGCCGGACCCGGTTCAGGCATTGGTGTGCGACGCGGCGTTCATCGGGCTTTCGACGCTGCTGCCGGCGCCGCTCGCATTGTGCGCGCCGGGCGCGTGGGCGGTGGCGCTGATAAAGCCGCAATTCGAGGCCGGGCCCGGCCAGGTGGGGTCAAAGGGCGTGGTGCGCGACGCGGCAGTTCATCGCGCCGTTTGTGTCCGGGTGCGCGACTGGTGGGCGGGGCTGCCGGGCTGGCGAGTGCTAGGCATTGAGCCGAGCCCAATCACCGGTCCGGAGGGCAACCGCGAGTTCCTGATCGCGGCCTCAAGGATTTAGTATCGCGACTCCAAGAAAGCCATCTCGACCGTAGGGTGGGTGAAACCCACCATCTTGCGGGCGGCGCCATGGCGGGTTTCACCCACCCTACGCGACGCCGCTAGGCCGATTGGACCCGCTTCAAGGCACAGCTGCATCAGATGAACCGCGCGGCGGTGTCCTGCCGGGCGATCTCGGCCAGCAGCGCCCAGACCCGCGCCGGCTCCATGGGGACATCCGGGTCGTTCAGGATGCGGTCCAGCTCAGCAAGTTTGGCCGCCTCGTCAAGTTCGCTCATGCCGGTGTTCCTTCTTTGATCCAGGTATCCTGGCGCATGAACGTGGCAGCCGTGTGACAGTTCGCTACTGTTCTGAATCGCACGAACCCGTCAGACCGAGGACAGCACGGCGGGGGCCAAAGCAGGCGCCTTGGCGGCGGGATGCGCCGGGTTGCGGAAGCGCAGCTCGCCGTCCGGCGCGCTGTCGGGCTCGGGCAGGCCGAACAGCTCGAGCCGCGAGACGCAGGTGACGGCGACGACGCTGCGCGCCTCGGGGTGGGTCATGAACTTGCGCGCCTCGCCCTCCAGCTCGAGCTTGTCGCGCAGGCCGCGCCACTCCGGGCGATCGGTGTCCTCGATGAACATGGCGAGGATGCCGGGCCGGGTGCCGGTCAGGCGGGCGGGGGCGATCGCGGCCATGCGGCGGCGGATGGCGACCGCGACCGCGTCCTCCTGACCGGCGCGGGCGGCCATGACGAAGATGCCGCCGCCGGCCGCGGTGACGGACAGATGCGCCTCCGGCCCGAACTCCCGCCGCAGCCGCGGCATCAGCCCGAGCTCGTCCGCCTGCGCCGCCGCCAGCATCAGCGGATCGAGCCGCAGCACCGCTGCCTCGTCATAATCGGCCCGGCGCGACTGCCCGAGCATCGTAGTGATCCGTGCGTGCAGCGACGCCAGCAGCCCGTCGCCCTCCGCCTCGCGCAAGCCCTGCGGCAGCGTCATTTTCAGGATATAGCGGCCGGGATGCATGCACAGCCAGGTCTGCAGCTCGGCGTCCATGCGGTCCACGAGGCTGAACCACGCGCCGCGGTGCACGCCGCGCCCGTCCTCGGCGGAGACGACGTCGCAGGCGACCTCGGCCTCCATGCCGTCGCGGTGCAGCAACAGGTCGAACGGCGCCGCGTCCTCTAGCCCGGCGAACGCCACCTCGAAGCCGCGGGAGCGCTGCAGCGCCGCGCTGCGCAGCAGATGGAATGGCGGCACCAGGCAGCAATTATCGACCATGGCGGAGCGCAGCAGGGCCGCGAGCCGCAGCCGTCCGTCGGTCGGCAACGCGTCGAACAGCATGACGGCGGCGGTGGCGAGGGTGGCTATCCAGCGCTCGGCGACACTGGGCGCGCGGTTGAGTTGACCGCGCCGCAGCCGTTCGATGGCGAATTCTATGCAGTGCCGCTGCGAGCGCTGGCGACCGGACCGGGTCTGCGCCGACGCCTGGGATCGCAATACCTCGAGCCGTTCCCGCCAAGGATTAACGCCGATGCGCTCGACAAAGGCGTCGAGGGCTGCGGGATCGATCGGGTCAGGATGAGGCTGCATCTAACACACATCCCTGCCATCACTGATGATTGCGCGCAACCGAATGTGTCAGTTGCACGCCAATCCCACGACTAGTTGCGCGGCAAACGTGCAGACCCCGGCCCGTCCGGAACCTGCGCCCGGTGCCGCAGCAGATGGTCCGCCAGCACGCAAGCCAGCATCGCCTCGCCGACCGGCACCGCGCGGATGCCGACGCAGGGATCGTGCCGCCCGCGGGTGATCACGTCAACGTCCCGGCCCGCCCGATCGACCGCCTGACGCGGCACCAGGATCGAACTCGTTGGCTTCACCGCGAATCTCGCCACCAGCGGCTGCCCGGTCGAGATGCCGCCCAGCACGCCGCCGGCGTGGTTCGAGGCGAACTGCACCACGCCGTCCTGCATGCGCATCTCGTCGGCGTTGCCCTCGCCCTCCAGCGCGGCGGCGGCGAACCCGTCGCCGATCTCCACGCCCTTCACCGCGTTGATGCCCATCAGCGCTTGCGCGATGTCGGCGTCGAGCTTGCCATAGATCGGCGCGCCCAGGCCCGGCGGTACGCCGTCCGCCACGACCTCGATCACCGCTCCCACGCTCGATCCGGATTTGCGAATCGCCGCCAGTTCCTCCTCCCAGGCCAGGGCGGCCACCGGGTCCGGGCAGAATAGCGGGTTTTGGTTAACGATGTCCCAATCCCATCGCGCGCGATCGACGGCGTGGGCGCCCATCTGCACCATGGCGCCCCGAATTTGCACGCCGTGCCCGAGCACGATGCGCGCGATCGCCCCCGCCGCCACCCGCATCGCCGTCTCCCGGGCGCTGCTGCGTCCGCCGCCGCGATGGTCGCGGATGCCGTATTTCAGCTCATAGGCCAGGTCCGCATGGCCCGGCCGGAACTGCTGGGCGATGTCGCCATAGTCCCGGCTGCGCTGGTCCACGTTCTGGATCTCCAGCGCGATCGGGGTCCCGGTCGTGAGGCCGTCCAGGGTGCCGGACAGGATGCGCACCTCGTCCGGCTCCTGACGTTGCGTGGTGAAACGCGACTGGCCGGGCCGGCGGCGGTCGAGCCAGGGCTGGATATCCTGTTCGGTCAGCGGCAGGCGCGGCGGGCAGCCATCGACGACGCAGCCGATGGCGGGCCCGTGGCTCTCGCCCCAGGTGGTAACGCGGAACAGGTGGCCGAAGGTGTTGTGGCTCATCGACTTAGCTTTTCGGCCTCCGGAAGCTCATTGATCGCTGGCGACGTTGATGTCCGGCGCGGCTGGATTCTTCATGCCGACAACGTGGTAGCCGCTATCGACATGGTGCACCTCGCCGGTCACGCCAGAGCTGAGCGGGCTGAGAAGATAGAGGCCGGCGCCGCCGACTTCCTCCAGCGAAACGTTGCGCTCCAGCGGCGAGTTATACTGGTTCCAGCGCAAGATGTAACGGAAATCGCCGATGCCGCTGGACGCCAGCGTCTTCATCGGCCCAGCCGACAGCGCGTTCACCCGGATGCCTTGGCCTCCCAAATCCGCCGCCAGATAGCGCACCGACGACTCCAGCGCTGCCTTCGCGACCCCCATCACATTGTAATGCGGCATCACCCGCTCGGCGCCGAGATAGGTGAGCGTCAGCAGCGAGCCGCCGGGGCGCATCAGCGGCACCGCCCGCTGCGCCACCGCGGTGAAGGAAAAGCACGAGATGTCCATCGCCAGCAGGAAGGCCTGGCGCGGCGTGTCGAGGTACTTGCCGCGCAGGTAGGCCTTGTCGGCAAAGCCGATGGCGTGCACCAGGAAGTCGATGCCGGCGCCGTCCTGGCACCAGGCCTCTTTGATGGCGGCAAATGCGCTGTCGATGCTGGCGTCATCCGACACGTCGCACGGCACGACGACCGAGCTGCCGATGCCTTGGGCCAGCGGGCGCACCCGCTTTTCCAGCGCGTCGCCCTGATAGGTGAAGGCGAGCTCCGCTCCCTGGGCCGCGCAGGCGGCGGCGATGCCCCAGGCGATGGAGCGCTCGTTCGCCACCCCCATCACGACGCCGCGCTTGCCCTGCATCAGGGTGCCTCGGAGGAATGGGCTGGCATCCGGCATCGGGGACCTCGGTATGTAGTGGGGTAGGCGGGGGTAGGATAAGCGGGCGATGGGGTAGGCGTGGTGGCACATGCCGATGCACGGGGGAAGCCCCAGGGTGCGCTAACCCGGGATGCCACTTGGCTGCGCGTCCCCAACTCGGCATGGTGCGCCCAACCTGGAGACCTGTCATGCCGGACACCCCGCCTCCCTCCCCCGCGCTGCCCACGATCGAGACCCGCGGCATCCCCGAGGCGACCGACCCATTCCGGCTGTTCCAGGCCTGGTTCGATGAGGCGTCGGCCACCGAGCCGAACGACCCGAACGCCATGACCGTCGCCACCTGCACGCCGGACGGCACGCCCTCGGCGCGGATCGTGCTGCTCAAGGACTTCGACGCGCGAGGTTTCGTGTTCTACACCAACCGCGAGGGGCGCAAGGGCGGCGAGTTGATCGCCAACCCGCGCGCCGCCCTGCTGTTCCACTGGAAGACGCTGCAGCGCCAGGTGCGCATCGAGGGCATGGTCGAGGCGGTGACCGACGCCGATGCCGACGCCTATTTCAAGAGCCGCGCCCGCATCTCCCGGCTCGGCGCGCTGGCGTCCGACCAGTCGCGCCCGCTGCCGTCGCGTGGCGAGCTGGAACGCCGGGTGGCCGAACTCGATGCGCGCTACCCTGGCGACAGCATTCCGCGCCCGCCGCACTGGTCCGGCTTCCGGGTGCGGCCGCGGCTGATTGAGTTCTGGCAGGACATGCCGTTCCGCCTGCACGACCGCCGGGTCTATACGCAGGCGGGCGAGGGGTGGAGCGTGGGCGCGCTGTATCCGTGATACTAGGCTGAAAGATGGTGCAAGAACGAGGTGACAGAATACGAATTGCACTATTTTCCTGAATCAGGACATAGTTACAAATTAGCGCTGATGCTGACCCTTTGTGGGCAAAGGTTTGAGCCGGTTTGGACCGAATTTGGCAGTGGAATAACTTCGACCGACGAATGGCGTCGTACCGTCAATCCTATAGGTGAAATCCAGGTTCCGATTGAAGATGGCGTGAGCCTGACACAAACTGCGCCGATACTTCTGCGGCTTTCTGACAAGTTTGGCCGGTTTCAGGGCGCTAATGCGGCAGAAAAGTTCGAAGTCCTGCGTTGGCTGTTCTGGGACAACCAAAAACTGAGCGGCTATATGGCGGCCTATCGCTACCGCCGCGCGTTCGTTAAGAATCCCGATAAGATTGTGCTGGATTTAATAACAACACGAATCGACGATTTCTTGAAGATCCTGGAAAGCAATCTGCAGGAGCGGCCGTTCATCGTCGGCGACAAACCCACGATCGCCGATCTCTCCATGACCGGTTATCTCGCATTCCCGACGAACGAAAGCGGGTATGATCTGAATGCAAGTCACCCGGCAATCAGCGCTTGGCTGCGGCGCGTCAAAGAACTGCCGGGCTGGGTCGCGCCCCTACGATGTCCTGCCGGGCCAGCGCATGCGCTGCTACGTATGAGATTCGCCCGGGCTGCGCACTTGAACGGCCGCACATCTCAATCAAGGACGCAACTTCCGCGATGATCCCGTGGGAACAGGCGGAGGTCGCGGCCTTCCTGCAGGATCTCGCTGGGGCCGCACCGATCGAGACGCATATCTCCTTGGTGTTCCGTGGCGCTGAGACGGTGTGGAAGCTGAAGAAGGCCATTCGGCTGCCGTTCCTGGATTTTTCCCAAATCGAGGACCGGCAGCGCTTTCTGCGGCGGGAACTGGCGCTGAATGCGCCCTATGCGCCGGGGCTGTATCGCGATGTAGTGCCCATCCTGCGCGGACCCGGCGGGCTGCGGTTCGGCGACGCACCGGACGCAGGCGGGGCACGAGAAAACATAGTCGACTGGGTGCTGCGCATGGCCCGCGTACCGGAGGGCGACTTCCTGGACCACATGGACCTTACCCCGGCGCTGCTGGATGCGACCGCGGACGCCGTGGCCGAGATGCACGCGGCGTTGCCGGTGGTCGTGGTTGAACATGCGGCCGAACGTCTGCGCGAGGTGGCACTGGGCAATGGCCGCTCGGCGCTGGCGGCCGGGTTGCCGCCGGATGCGGTGCATGGTTGGCAGGCGGCCATGCTGGCCATGCTGGACGCGGGCGCGGCGCTGATCGACGGCCGGGCTGCGGCGGGCTTCGTGCGGCGGGCGCATGGCGACCTGCACCTCGGGAACCTACTGCTCTGGCATGGCCGCCCGGCGCCGTTCGACGCGCTGGAGTTCGATGAGGACCTCGCCACCATCGACCTCGGCTATGACCTCGCCTTCCTGCTGATGGATTTGGAGCGCCGTGTGTCCCGCGCCGCTGCCAATCGGGTGCTGGGCCGCTACGTCGGGCGCAACGGCGATGCGGCGCTGACCGGGCTGTTGCCGGTGTTCCTGTCGATGCGCGCCATGGTCCGCGCCCATGTGGAGGCTAGCCGCGGCAATGGCGGGCTGGACCACCTGGACGCCGCATTGGCCACGCTGCGCCCGGCGCGCCCGATCGTCGTTGCAATTGGCGGGCTGATGGGCACCGGCAAGACCACGTTGGCCCGGGCACTCGCCCCCGAGCTTGGCCCGGTGCCGGGCGCGCTCGTGCTGCGCAGCGACGAGGTCCGCAAGCGGCTGGAGCACGTGCGCCCGGAGGACCGCCTGCCGCCCAGCGCCTATACCGCGGTGAGCCACCAGCGCACTGACGCGGCGCTGTTGGACAATGCGCGCGATGCGATCGGCGGCGGGCACGCGGTGGTGGTCGATGCGACCTTCCTCGACCCGGGCCTGCGCGAGCGGGTGGCGGCGGTAGCGCGCGAGGCCGGGGCGCCGTTCCTGGGCCTGTGGCTGCACGCGCCGCCGGCGGAGCTGGAGCACCGGGTGGCAGCGCGGCTGGGCGACGCATCGGACGCGACGGTTGCGGTGCTGCGCGCGGTCGTGGGCGTGGCGCCGCCGGCGGATTGGCGGCATGTGGAGGCAAGCGACGCCGGGGCTGCGCTGCGCGAGGTGCGGCTGGCCCTGAAAGGCTTATCGTAGGTCGGTTTTGGCGAAGTCCTCGCCTTTATAGAGCAGCGTCGCCCGGTTCGACTTGGCGCAGGCGTAGGCGAAGCAGTCGCCCATGTTGAGCGCGGCCGGATGCCGGCCCTTGCCGAATTGCGCGTAGGCCTCGGTCGCCAGTTCGAACTCCGGCTCGGCGATGCCGACGAATTGGAAGGCGCCGACGTCCAGGAATTGCCGGACATGGGCACGGGCGGTGGGAACCGAGAAGGTGTAGGACCGGCAAAGCCCGGCGACCGTCTCCCAAACCGACATGGCGGAACAAAGCCGCCGCGGCTCCGCCTCCAACCGGTCGGCCAGCGCGTCGGCTTCCGCCTCGCCGGTGATGATGGCGATCAGCGCCGAGGCGTCGGCGAAGATCACTGATTATTCCCCGGACAGCTCATCGAAGAATGCTTTGTCGGCCGGCTTGCCGGTGCTGGGCGGCAGCGGGAACACCTTGCGAAGGGCGGCGAAGCGGTCGCGAAGCGGGATGGCCTGCAAGGTCCGGTCGAGCTCCGCCTGCACAGCGAGACCCACCGCCGCCTGCTTGGAGACACCGCGCATTTTGGCAAACTCCGCGACGAGCTCGGCGACGGCATCGTCCTTGATGTAGAGCGGCATATCCAAATCTCCTTAGATATTTGCATATGAATATCTGAATATTTACTCGATTGCAAGAGGGAAACACCGCCGCGACCCGGGCGCGATCAAGCACACTTACGCCCCGGAAAAATGTGATAGCGTTCGTGTGATATTCCTGGGGATCAAGGAGTTGACGCCATGGCCATCCGCAAGCTGCTGCTGCCCCTGACCGGCACCGCCGCCGGGGAGGCCGCGTTGTCCACGGCACTGGTGGTCGCGCGAATGTGGGACGCGCACGTGACCGCGCTGCATGTCCGGGTCGATAGCCGCGACGTGGCGCCGCTGGCTGGGGAAGGCCTGTCGGGCGCGATGATCGAGGAGATGATGTCGGCGACGGAGAAGGAGAGCACCGACCGCAGCAACGCCGTGCGCGCGATGTTCGACCGGTTCGTCGCCTGTCATGGCGTGATCGTGGCGGAGCCGCATTTCCGCGCCGGCGCCACCGCCGACTTCGCCAGCATCACCGGCCGGGAGGAGGATCTGGTGGCGCAGCTCGCCCGCCTCGCCGACCTCACCGTCGTGCCGCATCCGGAGGCCGGGGATGACGTCTCCAGCAGCGATGCATTGCACGCCGTGCTGTTCGACAGCGGCCGCCCGGTGCTGATCGCGCCGCAGAAGTTCTCCTCGCAAATCGGCTCCACGATTGGCACCCGCATCTGCGTCGCCTGGAACGGCACCGCCGAGAGCGCCGCCGCGGTCCATGCCGCCATCCCTTGGATGCAGCGGGCGGAGGCGGTGCGCGTGTTGTCGGCCGACGAGTATCAGCGTCGCGGTCCCAGCGCTGCCGAGCTCGTCAGCTACCTCGGGCTGCACGGCATCCATCCGGAGATCGCGCAGTTCCGCCCGATGGAGCGCGATGTCGGCCGCGGCGTGCTGGCCGCCGCGCGGGAGTTCGGCGCCGACCTGCTGGCCATGGGCGCCTACAGCCACTCGCGATTGCGTCAGCTCATTCTCGGCGGCGTGACCCGGCATGTGCTGGAGAACGCGACCTTGCCCGTTCTGATGGCGCGCTGAAACAATAGCCCGGGGGCGAACCAATCCGCTCGCAACGGCGTTACGACTGCGATTAGGGAGGCGACCATGCGCAAGCTGATGATGACGGCCGCGATCGGAGCGGCGCTGGCGGGACCGGCTGCTGCCCAGAGTCTAAACGACGCCGGACGGCTGCTGCAGCGGGTCATACCGGGCCAGCAGCAGCCTGACCGGGGCCAGTCGGAACGCGACCGCCAGAACTATGAGCAGGGACGCCGCGACGAGGAGACGGCCCGGCAGCGGGAGAGCGGTGTCGATGACCGGCGCTTGAACGACCGCCGCCCCGATGACCGGAAGCGGGCTGATGACCGCAGGCGGGCGGAAGACCGGCAGCGCTATGATCGCGACCAGGCGCGTCGGCGCGGCGACCAGGACCGGGCATATGACGACGACAACCGCACGCGGCGGCAACCCGAGCGGGTTCAGCCATTCGACAACCGGTAGAGCCGGGTAGGCCGCAGGATGCGGTCCTCCAGCTCGAGCGAGGTCGGCACCGCGTATTCGCCGAGTGGCATGAGGCCGTCCGTGGGCAGATAGGCGCGGCCGGGGTCGGCGATCCAGACCTCGCATCCGGTCGTCATGGCATTCAGCCAGGGCAGGATGTGCCGGGTCATCGGCGCCTCGTAGCAGACGTCGCCGCATAGGATCAGGTCCCAGCGGCACGGCTCACCGACGATGTCTTTGTCCAGGGTTTGAACCACGGCAGCGTTGGCTTGAGCGTTGGCGAGGATGGCGGCGACGGCGAAGCGGTCGATTTCTGCGGCCTCGATCGACGCCGCACCGGACATGGCGCAGGCGATGGCAGCGATGCCGCAGCCGGCAGCGAAGTCCAGCACCCGGCGGCCGCGGATGTCCGCAGGATGGTCCAGGATGTGCCGGGCCAGGGCCTGACCGCCGGGCCAGGCGAAGGCCCAGAATGGCGGCTCGATGTTCTTCTCTTGCAGCCAAGCCTCGCTCGCCTGCCAGATCGGCGTGATCTCGGTCGCGAGATGCAGCGCGATCTCCGGCACCAGGGACGCATGGGTCAGCACGGTGTGGGCGCGGATGAAATCCTGGACTGCGGCAGAGTCCGCCGAAATCACTGGGCTCTCTAAACTCACTGGGCCGCTGCCGCCCCGAGCTGCGTTCCGAACTGCGCGTCATGCAGCCGGCGGTAGGCGCCGCCCGCCGCCATGAGCTGGTCGTGCGAACCCTGCTCGGCGATGCCGGCCTCAGTCACCACCACGATCCGATCGGCGTCGCGGATCGTCGCCAGCCGGTGGGCGATGACCAGCGTCGTGCGGCCGTCCGCAAGCTCCGCCAGCGCTTGCTGAATGGCGCGCTCGGTCTCGCTGTCCAATGCCGACGTCGCCTCGTCGAGGATCAGCAGCGGCGGGTTCTTCAGGAAAATACGCGCGATGGCCAACCGTTGTTTCTGCCCGCCCGACAGCTTGACGCCGCGCTCCCCCACCACGGTGTCGAGGCCCTGCGGCAGGCTGTCGATCAGGTCGCCAAGCCTTGCGCGCTGGGCCGCGTCCAGGATCGCGCCCGCGTCCGCGCCGAGCCGGCCATAGGCGATGTTGTCCCGGAGCGAGCCGGCGAACAGGAACACGTCCTGCTGCACGATGCCGATCTGTCGGCGTAATGAGGACCGGGTCATGGCGCGGATGTCGATCCCGTCGATGGTGATGGCGCCGGCCTCGACCTCGTAGAAGCGCGGCAGCAGCGAGCACAACGTGGTCTTGCCGGCGCCGGAGGGGCCGACCAGCGCCACCGTCTCCCCGGCGCGGATGTCGAGATCGATGCAAGCAAGCACCGGGCGGCCGGGCTCGTAGCCGAAGCTCACGTTCCGGTAGCGCACGTCGCCGCGCAGCAGGGGCGCAGTGATGGCGTCGGGCCGGTCGGCGATGTCGGGCGCGATCGCCAGGAACTCCAGATAGCGGCGGAAGCCGGCGATGCCGCGCGGATAGGTCTCGATGACCGCGCTGATCTTGTCGAGCGGCCGGTAGAACACGCCGACCAGCAGCAGGAACGCCACGAAATCGCCGATCGACAGCCCGCCGCGCACGATGAAAGCCGTGCCCGCCAGCATCACGACGATCTGCACCAGCCGCATGCCGAGGTAGTTGAGAGCCAGGCTGACGGCCATCGCCGCGTAGGCGCGGAGTTTCTCGGTGCGATAGCTCGCGTTGTCGGCGGCGAACAGCGCGCGCTCATGGTCCTCGTTGGCGAAGGCCTGCACGACGCGCACGCCGCCGACGTTCTCCTCGATCCGCGCGTTGAACCCGGCGATGCGGCGGAACTGCGCCTGCCAGCTCCGGTCCATGCGGCCGCCAAAATGCGCCACAATGCCCATGGCCAGCGGCACCACGAGTGCGGCGATCAAGGCGAGCGGCGGGCTGATCTGCACCATCAGCACGAAGGCGCCGAGGAAAGTCAGCAGGGCGATGATGAGGTCCTCGGGCCCGTGATGCGCGACCTCCCCCACATCGACCAGGTCGGTGGTCAGGCGGCTGACGAGGTGCCCGGTCTTCTGGTTGTCGAAGAAGCGGAATGAGAGCTTTTGCAGGTGGTCGAAGGCGCGGCGGCGAAGCTCGGTCTCAATGCCGATGCCGAGCACGTGGCCCCAGTAGTTGATGATGGCCGTGAGCCCGCCGTTCAGCACATAGACCGCAAGCAGGGCGGCGATGGCGATCAGGATCACCGACACGTCGCCCTGCGGCAGCAGGCGGTCGATGAAGGCGCGCACCGCCATGGGGAAGCCGAGCTCCAGCACGCCGGAGAGCGCAGCGCAGCCGAAGTCGAGCAGCAGCAGCCGGCGATGCGGTCGGTAGTATGCGAGGAATTGCCGGATCAGGTTCATAGCCGCCCGGCCAGGATCGCCGCCGCGACCAGCAGCCCGGCCTCGCGGTTTAGATGGAAGCGGCGCAGGCAGCCGGCGGGGTCGTCGATGTCGAGCGTCGCGACCTGCCAGGCCAGCAGCGCCGCCGGGAGCGTCAACGCGACGAAGAACCAGGCCGACAAGCCGGCGAGCCAACCCGAGAGCGCCAGCAAGCCGAGCATGGCCGTGTAGCACGCCGCCAGGAACGGCCGGGTCGAACCGGCGAAAAGCCGCGCTGTGCTGCGTACGCCGATCAGTGCGTCGTCCTCGCGGTCCTGGTGCGCGTAGATCGTGTCGTAGCCCAGGATCCAGGCGAACGCCGCCGCGTATAGCGCGAGCGCCGCCGGGTCGAGGGTGTTGGCTGCCGCCGCGTAGCCCATCGGCGCGCCCCAGCCGAAGGTGACGCCCAGCGCCGCCTGCGGCCACCAGGTCACCCGCTTGGCCAGCGGATACAGCGCCACCAGCGCCAGCGAGCCGACGCCCAGCGCCTGTGCCAGGCCGTTCAGCTGCAGCAGGATCACGAGCGCGATGCCGAGCAGCGCCGCCAGGAACCACAGAGCCTCCCGCATGTGCAGCGCGTCGCTGGCGAGTGGACGCCCGGCCGTGCGGGTCACGCGGCGGTCCATGTCGCGGTCCCACATGTCGTTGACCACGCAGCCGGCGCCGCGCATCGCCACGCTGCCGACGCCGAACAGCAGCACCAGCCATGCGGTACGGGCGTTCGCGGCCCTCGCCAGCAGGATGCTCCACAGCCCCGGCAGGAACAGCAGCCAGACGCCGATCGGCCGGTCCAGCCGCGCCAGCACGGCATAGGGCTGCCACAAGGAGGGAAGCCGCGCCACCCAGCCGTCCCACGCGATATCCGTCCAACCCGCCATACGCGCATCCATACGGGCGAGGCCGGACTAGCGCCAGGGGGTTCAGGCGCCAGGGGGTTCAGCGGGCGGATTGGGCCAGCACGTCCAATTGCCACTGCATCTCGTCCGGAGTCAGCGGGAACGCGCCGTCGGGCCCCGCGGAGATCAGCGCGACGGGGCCGAGCTGCCCGAGCACCGCCTGCATGAGCGTTGCGGCGTGCATGGTGAAGCCGGCCTTCCACACCAGGGCGATCAGCGCCTTGGCATTGCGCAGCGCCGCCGCCCGCTTCACCGCGGCAAGAGCCAGGCCGCTCGCCACCGCCAGCATCGCGGCGACCCGGCGCTGGTCGCCCGTGCGGACAGCGTCGATCAGCGCGGCCTCATTCAGCGCGCCCGCCACATGCGCGCGGCGGAGCGAGGCCGACAGCTCCAGATCTCCCATGTCAGGCGATGCCGCGGAAACAGTGTCAGCCGCCAACCGGGCCGCGACCTGACGCCGCAGTTGCGTGGCGGCGGCCGGATTGAGATCGGCACGGCGCGCCAGCACCTCGATCAGCTGTGCCGCGACGAAGCCGGACAGGGCCTCGACCGCGCACGGGGTCAGCACCGGGCGCTGCACCAGCGGGCCGTGCCAGTCGGGATGCGGCTCGGCCTGCTTGATCAATACATCGAGCGTCGCCTCCTGAATGGCGGCGGAGTGGTTGGACAGCAGCGCGCGGATGGCGGCGCCGTCGGCCTGATTGGCGATCGCATCGGCGACGGTTACGCTGAGGCCGGGGCGGCGCGCAACCGACGTTGCGATGGCGGGATGCGGCGGCACGGCCAGCAATGCCAGCAGGTCCGCGTCGGTCAGCAGCGGCGACAAGCGGATGATGGGGTCGCAGACCGACGGAGCCGCGTCATGCGCCAGCTGCAGGATCAGGTCGCGCGGGGCGTCGGGCATGGCCTTGACGCAGTCCGCGATCACCGCGCGCACCCGTACGGCGGTGTCGATGACCAGGCTGTCCAGCGTCGCCCGCATTTGATCGCAGACCTGGACGTGCTCGGCGTTCGACAAAGACGGCACGAGCTGAGCCAGCTTGCGGGCGAGCAGGGTGCGGATGCGTTCGTCGGTGTCGAGGCTGATGGCCTGGTCGAGATGCGGCGGGCAGGCGGGGTTCATCGCCACTGCGGCGCGCACCGTGACGGCCGGGTCACGCGCCAGCTGGCCGAGTATTTGCGCCGAGGTGTAGGTGCTGCTGCCCAGCCGCACGCGGTTTGACTCTGTGCCCAGCCCGCTCGCCTGCGGGGGCGGCGATATGAGCGGCGTCTGGGGCGGCGCCGTGCTGTCCATGACGCCGCTCATAGCAGCGGTCCCGCGTGGGAGACGCGCCAGTGGCCGCGGCCGGCGCGCTTGACTTCATACATCGCCTGATTAGCGCGCTGCAGCAGGCTGTCGAGCGTCTCCCCATCGCCCGGGCGGCGGCAGGCGATGCCGACCGACATCGTCATCTGCTGCTCCTCGCCGACCGTGAGGTGCGCCAGTGCCCGCGGGTAGCCGGTGCGCAGCCCCTCGGCGCGTTCGGCGGCGGTCATCTCGTCGGACCCGTCGAGCCACAAGGCGAACTCGTCGCTGCCCAGCCGCGCGATCAGGTCGGTCGGGCGCACAGTGCGGCGCAGCAGCTCGGCCGCCAGCACCAGGGCCGCATCCCCGGCCTCGTGCCCCAGCCGGTCGTTCATCGCCTTGAGCCGGTCCAGATCGACGAACAGCAAGGTGCCCGGCAGCGCCTCCCGGTCCAGCCGGTCGATCCGCCGAGCGGCCTCGTCCATGAACGCACGGCGGTTCAGCAGGCCGGTCAACGGATCGGTCCGCGCCTGCCGGGCCAGCTCGCGCTGGATGAACTCGTGCTCCAGCACGATGCGGATCAGCCCGGTGACCGACGTCAGAAGGGTGTTGTCGTCTGTTCCCCACGCGCGGGCGCCGGCAGCGCGCCAGACTACCAAGCCCGCCCGGTCGCCGAACCGGGTCGCGGCGGGACAGGCCAGCAATGCGTAGTTCTGGGGCGTCTTCTCCATAACGATCGCGTCGTCCTGCCCATTCAGCAGCGCAAGCGCGTCCGACTGGATGGGCAGCGGGTCCTCGCCCACCTGATGCAGCACCGGCCATGGCAGCGGCGGCGGCTCGTCCAGCGGCGCCGTAGCCAGGTCCAGCACTGCGGCGCCTTGTGCGCCCATTGCTTGCATGATGGCCTCCAGCACCGACTGGATCATGCGCGGCGCCGTCAGCTCCTGCCGCATCTGGTTCATCGTATGGTCAAGCACGTCCGCACGGCGCACCGCCGCCGCCGCCGTCACGTCGCGCTGTTCCTGCGCCGTCACGTCCACGCCGACGCCGCGCGTGCCAGTCCGCAGTCCCCAAGGGTCCAGCATTGGCCGCGATGACACCTCCATGCACACGGTGCCACCCGTCGCATTGCGCAGCCAAATCCGGCGCCGCTCCGCCTGTATGGCGAAGTGGAACCGATCCAGCGGGTTCGCTGTCGCGTTCTGGATGATCAGCGCGTCGGCCGCGCTGCCCAACAGGTCGGCGGCCGGCCAGCCGAGCACGTGATCCGGCGCCAGGAAGGTGACCTGGCCCGCAAGGTCGGTCTCGAACAGCAGGGCGGCGGCGATCATGCCGAAATCCCGCCAGCGCTGCCGGCTGTCGAGCAAGGTCGTCCCCAACGGGCCCATCTGGGGCGGCGTCTCGGTGTTCGTGCTCATCTGTGTCGTTCCCATGAGCCGAGACTACGTCGGCGCTGATGAAGACTTCGTTAACGAGTTTAATAACGATTCTGCAAAGATCAGCAAGCTCCGCTGACGCCGCCGAATTGGAACTGCTGGTCATTCGCTGCCGGCAGCGAATTGCCGGCAGCGAATTGACAGTGCAGAGCCGTCTGCGCATGGTCCCGCGTCACGCCAGCCGAGAGCATCGACCCATGTCCCTGCACGCCCTTCGTCCTGAAATCGAGCAGCTATGGGAGCGGCGGGACACCGTATCCGCCGGCACCACCGGGCCAGCGCGCCAGGCGGTCGATGACGTGCTGGCGGCGCTCGATACCGGGGCGCTGCGGGTGGCGGAGCCGGGCGCGCAGGGCTGGGTCGTGCATGATTGGCTGAAAAAGGCGGTCCTGCTGTCGTTCCGGCTGAACGATTCGGTGCCGATGCCAGGGACCGGGGACGCGCCGGCCTTCGACAAGGTGGCGCTGAAGACGACGGGCTGGGGCGCGAACCGCTTTGCCGCCGCCGGGTTCCGCGCGGTGCCGGGCTCGGTCGTCCGGCACAGCGCCTATATCGCGCCGGGCGTCATCCTGATGCCCAGCTTCGTCAATGTCGGCGCCTATGTGGACCGCGGCACCATGGTCGATACCTGGGTCACCGTCGGAAGCTGCGTCCAGGTCGGCCGCAATTGTCATTTGAGCGGCGGCGTCGGCCTCGGCGGCGTGCTGGAGCCATTGCAGGCCAATCCCACCATTGTAGAAGACGACTGTTTCATCGGCGCCCGGTCCGAGGTCGTCGAGGGCGTTATCGTCGAGCGCGGCTGCGTGCTGTCGATGGGCGTCTTCATCAGCGCCTCGACCAAGATCGTCGATCGCGCGACGGGCGAGATCTTCATGGGCCGCGTGCCGGCCTACTCGGTCGTGGTCCCCGGCACGTTGCCGGGCCGGCCGATGGCGAACGGCCAGCCCGGCCCCTCGTTGACCTGCGCCGTCATCGTGAAACGCGTGGACGAGCGCACCCGCGCCAAGACGTCGATCAACGATCTGCTCCGAGATTAGACTATTTTGAAGAACGCAAAACCTCGCTTCATATGAAGCTATCTAAATCGATATTGCTTTGATGACCGACCCAGTTCCGCTGGCGCAGTTGCTGATCCGTTGCGCGTCCGTGACGCCTGCGGATGGCGGTGCGCAGGACGTGCTGGCGGCCGCATTGGAGTCGTTGGGTTTCCAGGTTTGGCGCCTGCCGTTCGGCACGACGCCCAACCTGTTCGCGCGGCGCGGGCATAGCGGGATGCATCTGTGTTTTGCCGGGCATACCGACGTGGTGCCGCCGGGGGCCGCGTGGGATGGCGACCCGTTCGGGGGCGAGGTCCGGGACGGCGCGCTGCATGGCCGCGGCGCCTGCGACATGAAGGGCGCGATCGCCGCCTTCGTCGCTGCGGCAACGGATTATAAAGGATTTGGGTCCATAAGCCTGTTGATAACCGGGGATGAGGAGGGGCCGGCGACCGATGGGACCGTGCGCGTGCTGGAGTGGATGGCGGAGCACGGCCACATTCCCGATCTATGCGTGGTGGGCGAGCCGACCAATCCGCAGCATTTGGGCGAGGTGATCAAGATCGGCCGGCGCGGCAGCCTGAATGCCGGGATCACCGTGCATGGCACCCAGGGCCACGCCGCCTATCCGCAGCGGGCGGACAACCCGGTGCACCGGCTGCTGCGCGCGTTGTCGGCGCTAACGGCGGCGCCGCTTGACGCCGGCAGCGAGTGGTTCGAGCCGTCGTCGCTGCAGGTCACGAGCGTCGATGTCGGCAACCCCGCCTTCAACGTGATCCCCGGCAGCGCCACCGCCCGGCTCAACATCCGGTTCAACGACCGGCACACCGGCGCGGCGCTGGAGGCCTGGCTGCGCGCGACATTGGCGCAGCACGCCGAGCGGTTCGACTTGGATGTGGCGGTCAGCGGCGAGGCGTTCCTGACGGCGCCGGGGCCGCTGGTCGATCGGCTGGTGGCGGCGGTCACGAAGGCCACGGGCGTGACGCCGCGGCTGGACACCGGGGGCGGCACGTCCGATGCGCGGTTCATCGCCCGGTATTGTTCGGTCGCCGAGTTCGGCCTGGTGGGCGCCACCATGCATCAGGCGAACGAGCGCGTGCCGGTCGAGGAGCTGCGGCAACTGGCCCGGATCTATGGCGCCGTGCTGGCGGAGTTTGCATGAAGCCACCGGTCGCCCCGGGATTGCGGCCGCTGCTCGGCATGGTTCGGCTGGCGCGCGGCCGGGTGGACGGGCTGGAGCAGTTCGGCGACACGCCGCAAGCGTTTCTTGCGAGCCTCGCGCCGCTGCTCGCCTTCCCGATCGTGGGCGCGCTGCTGCTGCTGACCACCGATGGCCCGGTGCGCGCGCTGGCGACATTGCTGGTGACGTTGGTGGCGCAGCTGTCGCCGCCGGTGCTGTCGCACGCGCTGGCCCGCGCCTGGGGACGCGAAGCGCAGTGGTTGCGCTATGCGACCGCGTTCAACTGGTGCCAGTGGGCGCTGCCGCTCGCCGCCATGGCGATGCTGATCGTGCTGCAGGCGGCGCTGCAGGCCGGCCTGCCGGAGGACGCGGCGGATGCGGCGCTGATCCTTGGGCTGGCCGCGTATGGGTTGTGGCTGAACTGGCTTTTGGCCCGGCATGGGCTGAGCTTGTCGCGCCTCCGGGCGGCAGCGCTGGTGACGCTGACCAACCTGGGGACGATCGTGCTGGCGCTTGGGCCGCGGCTGCTGGTTGAGGCGTTTAGTTAGGACAGGCTTATTTGACGGTCTGGATGACCTCGAAGCCCTCGAACTCGGGGTGGCCGATGTAGGCCGGGGCGTCGCCCTTGCCGGCGCCGCCGGCGTTGCGATGGGCGGCGCGGAACGCCTCCGACTTGGTCCAGCCCTCGAACGCCGCGTAGTCCGACCAGATGGTGTGGCTGGAATACAGCACATGGTCGTCGCGCTGCGGGCCGCGCAGCAGGTGGAACTCGACGAAGCCGGGCACCCCGTTGAGGTGCGAATCGCGGCTGGTCCAGAGGTGCTCGAACGCGGCCTCCGAGCCTGGCGCGACCTTGAAGCGGTTCATGGCAATGTACATGCGGCGATGTCCTGCGTGTTGCGGTGCCCTGTAAGCATAGTGAGGCGAAGGTCACCGGCAAGCGGCGGTGAAGGGTGAGCTTGAACATAAGTCTCAATTGGCATATGTTTACGGGGTATGCCAAGGAGGCGGAATTTATGCCAACGTCCAATCCTGCACCGCGCCGAGTGCGGCTGTTCCGCAACAACCGCAACCAGGCGGTGCGAATCCCGGTGGAGTTCGAGCTGCCGGGCAGTGAGGCCATCATCAGCCGTGACGGCGGGCGTCTCATTATCGAGCCGGTGCGCAACAAGGGGCTGGCGGCGCTCCTGGATAGCTGGGAGCCGCTGGATGAGGAGTTTCCGGAGATCAATGATCCGCCTCCAGCGCCGTGGGACGTCTTCTGAGCGTGCAATACATGCTGGACACGAACATCGTCAGCGAGCTGATCCGCAATCCCGCCGGCCCTGCCGCGCAACGCGCCAGGGCAGCGGGAAGTGCGGTTTGCGTCAGTGTCATCGTGGCCGCGGAACTGCGCTATGGCTGCGCCAAGAAAGGCTCGGTAAAGCTTATGCGCAAAGTAGAGGAATTCCTTTCGGAGGTGCCCGTGCTGCCCTTCGATGTGCCGGCCGATGCCAAGTACGGAAGCATCCGGGCGGAACTGGAAGCCGCTGGAACCCCGATTGGATCAAACGACCTGCTGATCGCCGCGCATGCCCAGGCGCTGGGCGCGACCGTGGTGACGGCGGACGTCGGTGAGTTCCGACGGGTCAGCGGCTTGGACGTGGAGAGCTGGCTGGCGTAGCTGGCAGGCGCCGCCGAACCGAAGGCCGGCCCGGAATATCCGCCGCTTCGTAGAACACGGCCAGGATGACCGGCGGGGCGCTGACGCTGTAGGCGACCCAGTAGTGTCCGGCCTTGATCTACCGGCGGCCGGGTCGAAAGAGACGTGGGTCGCGGCGCGGAGTTTGGAAACCGGCAACGGGATCACGCTCGATACTCGCTTTCGCTTCAATCAAAACGGCGACGAGATTCCTAATGGCCTCCGGGCGGTCCAGCGCATCGTAGTGGCGCCTGAGTTCGTCGACGTGGCGCTCGGCCTCGGCGCGGTAGATCAACGATGGCGCAAAGCCTCGTGCGGCTTATCGCTGCTGACCGCACGTTGTTCCATGTCGGCGAGGGTCGAACGGAGACGACGTAGAATGCCTTCACCCGGCACAACACGCCCGGCTGCAACGTCGAAGTCGGCCCGGTCGAGGGCGTCAAGCCATTTCGGTGGCGTCGATAAAGCGGCGGGTCGGTCCATATATGAGACATATTGCAGCGCAAGCCGGGGCGCCACTTGTTCCGGCTAGGAGCCGATTCTTCGCGTAAACGGTTATGCCAGCTTTGACTCGAAGGCGATCACGGCACCGCGTTCCATGTGCCAAACGGGTCCTCCGGATACCGTACCGCGACCAACGTCAGCCCATCCGGTGGGGCGGTCGGCCCGGCGGCGCGGCGGTCGCGCGCCTCCAACGCGGTCCGCACTTGCCCTGGGACCCAGCGGCCCTCGCCGACCAGCTTCAGCGTGCCGACCATGTTGCGGACCTGATGGTGCAGGAAGCTGCGCGCCTCGGCGGTGATGGTGAGCGTGTCGCCGTCGCGCGCGACATCCAGGCGGTCGAGCGTGCGCACCGGGCTTTTGGCCTGGCAGGCGCTGGCGCGGAATGAGGTGAAGTCGTGCTGGCCGAGCAGCAGCGCCGCCGCCTCGGCCATGGCGGCGACGTCCAGGCGGCGCTCGACGTGCCAGGCGCGGTGCAAAGCGAGCGCCGGACGGGCACGGCGGTTCAGGATGCGGTAGGCGTAGGCGCGCCCAGTCGCGTCGAAACGTGGGCTCCATCCCGCATCGGCCGGGGCGGCCTGCAGCACCACAATCGGGTGCGGCTTTAGGTGGAAGTTGAGCGCAGCGCGCAGCTGGTCTGGGCGGTAGCGGTCCGGCAATGTCACCCGCACGACCTGCCCTGCCGCGTGCACCCCGGCGTCGGTGCGTCCAGCGGCGACGATTGGGACCGGGCTACCGCCGTTGAGCTGGGCGCAGGCGGCCTCCAGCACCGACTGCACGGAGACGCCGCTGCCTTGGCGCTGCCAGCCGACATAGAACGTGCCGTCGTATTCCAGCAGCAGTGCCCAACTTTTCACTCCAGACGAGTGCCTGGCGGGATGGCGAAGCCGCGCAGCAGCGCCTCGGTGTCCATCGGCGCCCGGCCGGGCCGCTGCACGCGCAGCAGCCGCAGCGCGCCCTCGCCGCACGCCACCAGCAGCGCGCTGTCCAGGACGGTGCCGGGCGGACCCGCCCCTGCGGCCGGCTCGGCGCGCAGCACCTTCAGTACTTCGGGCAGCACCTCGTGCCCCAGCATGGCCCAGGTGCCGGGCCAGGGGGTGAGGCCACGCACCTGGCGGTCGAGCTGCGCGGCCGGCTGGGTCCAGTCGAGCCGGCCGCTGTCGCGGGTCAGCTTGGCGGCGTAGGTCGCGCCCTCCTGCGGCTGCGGCGTCGCTGCCGGCGGATTCTGCAAGGTTTGCAGTATGAGCGTGGCGCCGAGGGCGGCCAGGCTGTCATGCAGCTCGGCCGCGATCGTGCGGGGGCCGATCGGCAAGCGGCCTTGCAGCAGCATGGCGCCGGTGTCGAGGCCGGGGTCCATCTGCATGATGGTGATCCCGGTTTCCGTGTCGCCCGCGAGCACCGCGGCCTGGATGGGCGCCGCACCGCGCCAGCGCGGCAGCAGGCTGGCGTGGATGTTCAGGCAGCCGCGGCGGGGGGCGTCCAGCATCGCCGGCGGCAGGATCAGGCCGTAGGCCGCGACCACGGCGGCATCCAGGTCGAGTGCCGCGAAGGCCGCGTGCTGTTCGGCGTCGGTGCGTAGCCGTGCGGGGGTGCGGACCGGCAGGCCGAGCGAGAGCGCCGCCGCGTGCACGGGGCTGGGGGTAACGCTGCGGCCGCGCCCGGCGGGACGCGGCGGCTGACTATAGACCGCGGCGATGGTATGGCCGGCGTCGTGCAGCGCCTGCAGCGCCGGGACCGCGAAGGCCGGGCTGCCCATGAAGGCGAGGCGAAGTGGGGTCACCCGGTGGCCATCGCTTTGATTTCTTTTGCGAGTTTACGCATCAGCATGTTGCGCTTCAGCGCCGAGAGGTGATCGACGAACAGCACGCCGTCGAGGTGGTCGATCTCGTGCTGCAGGCAGGCGGACAACAGGCCCTCGGCCTCGATCTCGTGCGTCACGCCGTCGGGATCCTCATAGCGCACGGCGACGCGGGCGGGTCGGGAGACGTCGGCGTACTGATTGGGCAGCGACAGGCAGCCCTCCTCGCGGACCGCCCAGTCCTCGCTGACGCGGATGATCTCGGGGTTGATCAGCACGACCGGCGCGCGGACGTTGTCGGCCATGAGGTCGATCACCGCGAACCGCAGGCCGACGCCGATCTGGGGTGCGGCGAGGCCGATGCCGGGGGCGGCGTACATCGTCGCGAACATGGCCGGCAGCAGGGCGCGCACCTGTTCGATGGTGGTGGGGTCAACCTTGCGGGTTTTCGCGCGCAGGATCGGGTTGGGCGGCATCAGGATGGAAAGCGTCGTCTCGGCGGGCGGGAGGATCGTGGTGCTCATGACCGCGATGTAGCGGGGTGGGCGGCTCCGTTCAATCTTCATACCCTGGCTTCATACCCCGGCTGGGTCCTCTTGCAACGCCGCGCGGCTCTGCCAACATCGGTCAGGTCTGGGACGCCAAGCCGGGTCCTGTGCAGCTGCTTCGCTCGTAGGAGGGGGCCTTAATGTCTTCAACGCGTATGTTCACCTCGCCGCTTTTTCTCGGCTTTGACCATCTCGAGCAGATGCTGGAGCGGGCGGCGAAGTCACCGGCGGACGGCTATCCGCCCTATAATATCGAGCAGACTCACCCGACCGGATTGCGCATCACGCTGGCGGTGGCCGGTTTCACGATGGGCGATTTGCAAATCACGCAGGAAGACAACCAACTCGTCGTTCGCGGCCGGCAGACCGATGACGTGCAGGGGCGGGTTTATTTGCACCGCGGGATCGCCGCCCGACAGTTTCAGCGCGCCTTCGTGCTGGCGGAGGGCATCGAGGTGAAGGGGGCTTGGCTCGACAACGGGCTGCTGCACATCGACCTCGCGCGCCCGCAGCCTGAGATTCGGGTGCGGACTATCGAAATAAACAAGCCTGATCCCACCGGTCGCGATCAGGTGATGGATTCTACACCGGAATCGACTTGATTGCTAAGCTGTAACGGCATCTAAAGGGCAGGACGGCGCGTTACACTTTTTGATCGATTAGATCGAACACGGGAAAATTCCGCGTTCACGGGTTAATTGCCTGTTTTTCGGCTTGTCGAGTGTTTTCGTTGAGGCAGCTGCGCTGCCTGGGAGGATTTGCTGTGAATATGTCACTGACCGATTTCGAAGCCGAAGACGCCACGGCGCAGGACGCCATTGACATCCGGAACCTGACCCAGGCGCAGCTCATGCAGCTCGGCATGTCGCAGCTTGCTTATGTCAAGCCGGTTTGGATGGATGGCGAGACGGCGTTTGCGATCTTCGCGGCCGATGGCTCCCCGATGGCGGTGGCCGCCGATTGCGAACTGGCGATGGCGGCGATTATGCAGCACGAGATGGTTCCCGCTTTGGTGCATTAAGCCGCCGAGTTTACGGCGCACTCGTCGCTTTGTTCGAGGGCAACCAGCCGCTCGAACGCTGCGCCGGGGCAAGGACGGCCGAACAGGTAGCCCTGTGCCTCGTCACATCCGATCTCAACCAGTAGATCGAGTTGCGTCGCCGTTTCGACCCCTTCCGCGGTAACACGCATAGCCAAGCTTGAACCGAGGGTGATCACCGCTTTTACGATAGCGGCAGTGCCGGGATCGGTAGCCATCGCACCGATGAAACTACGGTCGATCTTGAGTTTGCTGAACGG
Source organism: uncultured Alphaproteobacteria bacterium (assembly GCA_963850595.1). Lineage (GTDB taxonomy): Bacteria > Pseudomonadota > Alphaproteobacteria > Acetobacterales > Acetobacteraceae > CAHJXG01. The sequence goes on from CAWKLS010000002.1 coordinate 3,118,151, forward strand.
ATACCGCCGCAGGTAGCTCAGGCTCGAGAAGCCGGTGCCGAAGTCGTCGAGCGCGATGCTAACACCCATCGCACGCAGCCGATCCAGCGTCACCAGTGTCACTGACGTCTCGTGCAGCAGGCTCCCCTCGGTGATCTCCAGCTCCAGCCGGGATGCCGGCAGGCCAGTCTCCGCCAGCACCGCGGTCACTACATCAATAAGGCCAGGCCGGCGCACCTGTTCCGGCGAGAGGTTGACCGCGATGCACAGCCCTTTCCAAAACGTGGCGCGTGTGCAAGCGGTACGCAGCACCCAGGCACCGAGTTCCCCGATGAGCCCGACGTGCTCCGCCATGGGGATGAATTCGGACGGCGGGATGAAGCCATACTCCGGATGCCACCAGCGCGCGAGCGCCTCGGCGCCGATGATGCGCTGGGTTTTGGCTGATACGATGGGTTGGTAATGCACTTCCAAGCCACCGTCCGCGAGCGCCCGGCGGAGGTCACGTTCCAGTTCCTTCCGCCGCAACAGCGCGATCTGCATTTTGGGGCGGAAGAAGCAATAGGTACCGCGCTTCTCGGTCTTGGCCTCATAGAGCGCCATGTCGGCCTGGCTCAGCATTGACGCGGGCTGAGCGCTCGATTCGCCACGGGCGCACAGGGTGATGCCGACGCTGACGCCGATCACCGCCTCCTGGCCATCCAGCGAGTAGGGTGCCGAGGCGGACTGGATGATGCGATGCGCGAAATCGGCCACCTGATGCGCGGTCGCAATCTGCTCGCTGAGCAGCACCGCAAACTCGTCGCCGCCAAACCGGGCCAGCATGTCCCCGGCGCGCAGGCACTGGCCGATGCGTCCGGCGACCAATTGCAGAAGCGCGTCGCCTGCCGCATGGCCCCTCGTGTCATTCACATCCTTGAAGTGATCGAGGTCGAGGAAGAGCACCGCGACCATTTGGTCGTTCGTTCCCAGGATGGGCCGGTAGTCTTCCAGCCGGCTTTCGCCACGCAGACGCGCCAAAGTGCCTTCAAGCCGTTCGGTGAACTGCGCGCGGTTGGGCAGGCCCGTCAGCGCGTCGTGGTGCGCCAGGTGCCGGATGTGCGCCTCAGCATGACGCCGTTCCGTGACGTCGTCGAACGTGCCGACCCAGCCGCCGCCGAGCGTGGGCTCGTGATGGATGGCATGCACGTGGCCGTTACGCAGCGTGACCTCGGTATCGACGACCTGGTCCGCGGTGCCGATGCGGTCACGCCAGAGTGCATATTCCTCGGGCTCCATGCCGGGTCCGGTGCCGGCGGCGTAGCGCAGGTCCACCACGTCGCGGAGCGTCATCCCGATCCAGAGCTGGGCGGGGTCGATCCCATACAGCTCGGCATAGCGCCGGTTGAACAGCAGCAGGCGCTGCTGCTCGTCGAAGACGCATAATCCCTGCTGGATGCGATCGAGCGCCAGGTCACGCAGATCGATCTCGCGGAACATCGCCGGCGGCCGGGCGGCGTGCGGCGGATGGCCAGTGCCGATATGCGGCGTGGTGCGCGGTCGAAGTCCTCTCAGGGTTGGTTGCGACTTGCTCACAGGGCGGGACCAGTTTGCGATACCCGCCGAATATACTACTTTTACGTTAAGAAAAAGCTAAGTCTTTCAACCTGCGTCAGTTAACGCGCGCCGGTTGGGTCGATCCAACCGATGTTGCCGTCCGGGCGGCGATAGACCACATTGAACTCCGCCGTCGCGCTGTTGCGGAACATCAGCACCTGTTGGTCCGCCAGATCCATGCGCATCACCGCCTCGCCGACCGACAAGGTGTTAATTTCGGCTGGGTCCTCGGCGATGACAGTGGCATAGGACGGGATGTCGCTACGGCCGTCCATCCCATTTGGCTGGGCATCGTCGTCCTGCCGCAGCACGTATTCTCGCCCGGCCTCGGGCCGCGCGCGGCTGGTCAGGTCGCGCGCATGGTCGTTCACTCGGCGGCGATAGCGGCGCAGGCGCTTGGCGATATGCTCGGCCGCGTCGTCAAAGGCGCTATGTGCGTCGGCCGCCTCGCCCTCACCGCGGAGCGATAGGCCACGTCCGGCGTGCACGTTAATATCGCAGGTGAAAAAGGAGCGGGCACGGCTGAAGGTCACGCTGGCCTCCAGCGCGCCGTCAAAATATTTATGCGCGATCAGGTCCAACTGCTCGGACACGCGGACCCTCAGTGCGTCCGAGAGCTCCACCTGCTTGCCCGCTACCGTGATCTGCATGCGATTATCCCTTCGCTTGTTCAGCTCAACCTGCCGCTGCCGGGTGCCTCCCGCGATGGCTTACGCCGGCATCGCCTTCTCCCGTTTGCGCTGCACCGAGCTTGGAATGCGCAGCGCCTCGCGGTATTTGGCCACGGTCCGACGGGCAATGTCCACGCCTTCTCGTCTTAAAGCCGCAACAATCGCATCGTCGGATAGCACGTCCTCGGGACCTTCGGCCTGAACCAGGCTGCGGATCCGGTGCCTTACGGCCTCGGCGCTATGGCTTTCGCCGCCCGATACGCCGTTGATTGCAGTCGTGAAAAAGTATTTCAGCTCAAACACGCCGCGCGGGGTGGCGATGTACTTGTTGGCGGTGACGCGGCTCACGGTGCTCTCATGCATCTCCACCGCCGCCGCGATGTCGCGCAGGATCAGCGGCCGCAGGTGCCCGACGCCGCCGCGGAAGAACGCGTCCTGCTGCCGTACCACCTCGGCCGCGACGCGCAGGATGGTGTTGGCACGCTGCTGCAACGACTTCACCAGCCAGTTGGCGCTTGAAAGGCTCTCGCCCAGGAAGGTCTTCTCCTCCCGTCCGGCGCGCACGCTGACCCTCGCGTGATACGCCTCGTTCACCAGCACGCGCGGCATGGTGTCGGGATTGAGCTCCAGCAGCCACTCGCCATCCGGGGCCGAGCGCATCAGCACGTCGGGGATCACCTGGTGCAGCGGCCCGCCGTCGCCGGCGCCGGGCTTCGGGTCGAGGGCGCGGACCTCGGTGATCATGTCGGCGAGGTCCTCGGAATCTACGCCGCAGACCGTCATCAGGCCGCGCAGGTCGCGTCGGGCCAGCATCTCCAGATTGTCGAGCAGCGCCTGCATGGCGGGATCGAGCCGGTTCAGATCCGCGAGCTGGGCCGCCAGGCATTGCTGCAGGTTCTCGGCGAACAGGCCGGCGGGGTCGAAACGCATCATCGCCGAGCGCACCCGGTCCACCCGCGCCGTCTCCAACCCCATGGCGCGGGCGAGCTCGGCGGTCGAGTGCGGGACGCGACCGGCGGGGTCGAGCAACGCGATGAGGTGGGTGCCGATCATGCGGTCCACGGGATCGGCGAATCCGAGACGCAGCTGCTCATTCAGGCGCGCGCGCAGGCTGCGTGGGGCCTCGATCAGGTCGTCGATGCCGCGCTCGTCGATGCCGTCGCGCTGACCGCTGCCGCGCGGCATGCTGGCGTAGCCGCCGTCGAGGGTCCCCGGGCCCCCCGCCCCATCCGCCGCGCCGCCGACGTCATAGCTGTTGCTGTGGTCGGCCTCGACGGCTTCCGGCAGCTTTTCCCGGCGCAGCAGGGCGACGGCGTCGAGCTCGCCCAGTCCCTCCGGCCGCTGGTCCGGCGCTGGGCGCTCGGGCGGCGTGTCGATGCGCTCGTCACGCTCGAGCAACGGGTTGCGCTGCAGCTCCTCCTCGACGAAGGCGGCCGCCTCCAGATTGGTGAATTGCAACAGCTTAATGGCCTGACGCAATTGCGGCGTCATGACCAGGGATTGCGTCTGTCGGAACTCTAGTCGGGGGCCAATCGCCATAGGCGCAGACTACAAGCTAAACCTTTCGCCAAGATAGACCCGGCGCACGTCTTCGTGGGCGACAACCTCGTTCGGACGGCCCTCCATCAGCACCTGGCCGTCATGCATGATGTAGGCGCGGTCGATGATCTCCAAAGTCTCGCGCACGTTATGGTCGGTGATCAGCACGCCAATGCCGCGGTCCTTCAAATGCGAGACCAGATCGCGGATTTCGCCGACCGCGATCGGGTCGATGCCGGCCAGCGGCTCATCCAGCAGGATGTAGTTCGGCTGGGTGGCCAACGCGCGGGCGATCTCGACCCGGCGCCGCTCGCCGCCCGATAACGCGAGGGCCGGGGTGCGGCGCAGATGGGAGATGCCGAACTCGGCCAGCAGCTCGTCCAGCATCAGGCGGCGGCGGTCCGGGTCGCGCTCCACGACTTCCAGCGCCGCCAAGACGTTGCGCTCAACGTTGAGGCCGCGGAACACGCTGGCCTCCTGCGGCAGATAGCCGATGCCGAGGCGGGCGCGGCGATACATGGGCAGGCCGGTGATATCCTGGCCGTCGAGGCTGATGGTCCCGGTGTCCGGGCGCACGAGGCCGGTGATCATGTAGAACGTCGTCGTCTTGCCGGCGCCGTTGGGGCCCAGCAGGCCGACGGCCTCGCCGCGGTGCACGCGAATGGTGACGTTGCGGACGACGGGACGCTTTTTATAGGTCTTGCCGACGCCGGTGGCGACCAGGCCGCCGCCGCCCTGGATGACCCGGGGCGCCTTGCTCATTGCAGCTTGCCGGCGGGCTTTTTCGCATCCGGGGCGCCAGGCGCGGGCGCTGAGGTCGTGTCGTTCGGCACCACCACGCCCTGCACGCGCTTGCCGGGGTCACGCGACAGGGTCGAGATGCCGGTGCGCATGTTCACCAGCGCCTCGTCGCCGTTGAGCTGGCTCGATCCGCGGGTGATGTGCACGTCGCCAGCGAGGCGGGCGATACCGGTGTCGGCGACATAGACGCCGCGGTCGCCGCGGATGGTCTCGGTTGCGGTGCGGACCTCGACATGACCGAAGCCCTCGACGCGCTGCAGCTTGCCGGACGAGGTGAGTGGGTCGGCGCCGGGGCGGGCGGACGGCTTTGCGGCGGCTGGTGTCGCGCCGGGGGTCGTGGCTGATGTCGTGCCGAGGGCATCGGGCGGCGTCGTGTAGCCGACGAGCGTGTCGCCGGCGAGGCGGCGGCCGTCCGTGGTGGTGACGGTCGCGAGGCCGCGGCCCACCGCCATGTGCTTCTGCGACCAGTATTCCATGGTATCGCGCGCCGTCAGGACCTGCTGCGGCGTGGTGAGCTTCATGTCGCTGCCGGTCATCAGCAGGACGGCCTGGTCGATGTCATAGGTGGCGTGGTCGCCGATGGCGAGGTCGGTCGCGGTGAAGATGTGGACGTGGCCGTCGGCCTCGAGCCGGTAGATCTCGTTGTTGCCGGTGTCGGCGGCGGGGGCTGACGCTGGCGCCGCCGCCGCTGGTGTCGCGGCGGCAGCGCCGGCTTTGCGGCGGTAGCGGGCGGTCAGGCGGTCGGCGGTGACCGTCACGTCGCCGCGCACCGCGCGGGCGTTGCCGCGGGCGATGACCATCTGCTCGTTCTGCCGCCACTCCATGCCGTCGCTGGAGGTGACCTCGATCGGGCCGCCCTTGGAGAAGTCGATGGCCTGGGCCATGGCGGCGCCAGGGGCCAGCAGCAGTGCGAAGAGAAGCGGCCGCATCACTCGTGCCCGTTCAGGACCAGGCGGGCAGGTCCGTAGAACTGGATCGCGGCGCCTTTGTCGAAAAGCGTGAAACCCTGGGCGTCCAGCACGCCGAAGGGACCCTCGGCATGGGTCATCTCGTCGCTCGTCCCGGCGCCCTGCTTTACGTCTATCGCCGCCGATTGGGTGCGCAGCACCGTGCCGTCATCGCGATACAGCACCACGTCATGCGACAGATCGAGCTGACCCGCTCTTTGAATGTACACGCCTTCGCGCGCCTCCACCATGATCCAGCTGCCGTTCTCGGTCACGAGGTCGCCTTTCGGCTGCGTGAGGTCGATGCGCAGCGGCCCGGCCTGCATCGCGGTGTCGGCGGTGATGGTGAAGGGCCGGCCGCGCTCGTCCACGCCCCGGTAGCGCGGGTCCTTCATGCGCCCACTATCGGCCTCGACGCTGAAGACGCGGCGGATGGCGATGCGCCCCTGGTCGCGCATGCGGGCGATCTCGGGCCATAGCGCGATCGAGGCCAGCAACAGCAAAGCGGCGACGGGCAGCAGCCACTTCGTGAGGTTCACCATCACCCGACGGCGGGCGATGCGGGAGGCGGTCGGCGCCTGCCGGATGCGGGCGGCCCCGGCGGCGGACAGCCGGTCGCTGCGCACGAAACGTGTCGGCTCGCCCGGTTTCCCGGGATTGGGCGGGCGCGACTGCGTGAGGGGGGTCGCCGCCATCAGGCCACGCCCACGCGCAGCAGGTCGTGCACGTGCAGGATGCCGAGCGGGCGGCGGCCATGGTCCAGCACGAACAGGCTGGTGACCGGACGCGGGCCCGCGTTCATGACACGCAATGCGTCGCCGGCGAGGGCGTCGGGGCCGATGGTGCGGGGCTTTGTGCTCATCACGTCGCCTACCCTACGGCTCAGCAGGTCCGGCCCCATGGCGCGGCGCAGGTCGCCATCCGTCAGCACGCCGAGCAGCCGGCCGTCCGCGTCGAGGGCGCCGAGGCAGCCGAAGCCCTTGCCGGTCATCAGCAGCAGCGCCCGGTCCATCGGCAGCGACACCGGCGCCAGCGGGATGGCGTCGCCGCCGTGCATCAAGTCGGACACGCGGCGGAGCTGCGCGCCGAGGCGTCCGCCGGGGTGATTCATGGAGAAATCGCTGGCGGTGAAGCCGCGGCGGGTGAGCAGCGCCACGGCGAGCGCGTCGCCGAGGGCGAGCTGCATCGTGGTGCTGGTGGTGGGGGCGAGGCCCATCGGGCAAGCCTCGGCGGCCGGGGGCAGCAGCAGCACGATGTCGGCGGCGCGGGCCAGGGTGGAGGCGGGCCGCCCGGTAACGGCAATCAGCGGCAGGCCAAAGCGCCTGGCGTGGGCGACGAGATCGGCCAGCTCGGTGGTTTCGCCGCTGTTGGAGAGGGCGAGGACGGCGTCGCTGTGCACGATCATGCCGAGGTCGCCGTGCGAGGCCTCGGCGGGGTGCACGAACAAAGCGGGAGTGCCGGTCGAGGCGAGGGTCGAGGCGATCTTGCGGCCGACCAGGCCGGATTTGCCCATGCCGGAGACGACGACGCGGCCGGTGCAGGCGGCGAGGCGCTCGACGGCGTCCTCGAAGCGCTGGTCGAGCGAGGCGGCAAGCGCCTGCAGCCCGGCGGCCTCGGCGGCCAGGACCGAGCGGGCGACGCCAATGTGGGGGGCGCCGGCGTGGGGAACGGGGGCTTGGGAGGCCAGCGAGAGGGGGGTGGCGGCGTCCATGGGACTCCCTTGCTAGCCGATTTGTTGCGGCGGGCATACCCCGGGGGTCAATTATGCGTAACGGAGCCTGGATTTAGATTCGTAATGAAGGACGGTTTGGCCCGGCGTCAGAGGACGCGCTGCTATGCGGCTGCGAAGAGCTTAGCGACCAGATCCCAGACGTTGGGGCGTCCGGACAACAGGTCGTCCAGCGTGAACGGGCATGTTTGAGGCGATGGGAGCGGTTGGCCAGTGTCGCCTGTCCAGGCCTGCAGTTCAAAAAGCGCGTCGGCATACAGCTCAGCCAGATCGATCCGTTGCCGCATAGAGGGCGTGTGGCGACGGCGGGCACTTGTCAGGAAGCTTACGACCTCGCCGCGCCAATGTGCCGCGGCCTGACTGCCGGGCCAGGCGCGCAGCTTGAGCAGGTGCACAAAGGCGTGTGCCAACAAGCTTCTGCACGCGTGGAATTCCGACCGCCCCACGCTTTCCACCTCCTCGATCAGATTGGTCCAGTCCACGGCGTCGTTCACCCGCTCGCCGACCGCTAGCCGGCGCAGCAGCTCGGCTTGCTGCTCGGACCAGATCAGGATGTCGCGGTCATAGAGATCGTCCGGCACGATTGCTGCTCCCTCGCCTTGGTGCCTTGGGGCCTAAGCGCGACGCTGCACCGCGCGTCGAGCGCAGCTTACATCCTACACCGGGGCCGCGTGTCAGTGCGAGAAAATGTCCGGGTTGTCGTAGCCCAGCAGATCGAGGCGGCAGCGGGTCGGCAGGAAGGCGAAGCAGGCCTCGGCGAGCGCCAGCCGGTCCTCGCGGATCAGCAGCGCCTCCATGCGGGCCCAGAGCTGGTGCAGGTACAAAACGTCGGAGGCGGCGTAGGCCATCTGCTCCGAGGTGAGCTCGGTGGCGCCCCAGTCGGAGGTCTGCTGCTGTTTTGACAGCTCGACGCCGACCAGCTCGCGGCACAGGTCCTTGAGGCCGTGGCGGTCGGTGAAGGTGCGGACGAGCTTGGCCGCGATCTTGGTGCACTTGACGGGGGCGACGGTGATGCCGAGCGCCTGCTGCAGGACCGCGACGTCGAAGCGGGCGAAGTGCATGAGCTTGGTGACCGCAGTGTCGGCCATCAGGCGCGCGAGGTTCGGAGCGTCATAGCCATGGCCGCCGAGCGATTTGGGGATGAGCTGCACCAGGTGCGCGGCGCCGTCGCCCGACGACATCTGCACCAGGCACAGGCGGTCGCGGTGCGGGTTGAGGCCCATGGTCTCGGTATCGACGGCGATGACGGGGCCGAGACTGAACCCATCCGGCAGGTCGTGCCGGTGCAGGTGGATGGGGCCGGTTGGCATGAATTGAACCGTCACGGAGTTGGTGCCCAGGAAAAGACTCGAACTTTCACAACCTTGCGGTCACAGGTACCTGAAACCTGCGCGTCTACCAATTCCGCCACCTGGGCCTCTCGTGCGGTAGGGCGTGAGGTAACGCCGCGGCTGCGGGGCGTCAAGGCGCAATGTTGGATGGCGCGGTCGCTGCCCAAGGCATCTCCATGCCGACCAACGTCGCGCGCGGGCTGGTCCGGGGCTTGGCTGCCGCAACGATCGAGCTGCAGCCGATTCCAGCGCGGCCGCCGAAGCCGTGATCACGCCTTTTCGCATGAACGACGGTTATGCCAGTGGCTTTTCACTTCCAGCTTTCCGCCATTGTTGGGGTGGACAGCCCGGCGGCATCCCTTGCCAAGGTCTCGTTGTCACCATCCGAACCTGAAGGACCGTTCACCCATGGATTGCCGCGCCGCGGCGCTCCTCACAATGACAAAAATCGGACAATGTCACGAGCCATCGGTGTGACAGGTTAGAGAACGCCCATCCGTCCGGCCGCTGCCGCCTGCGTGAAGCCGCGCAGGCGGGTGGCCAGGACCTCGCCCACCGCCTCCACCGCCGCGCGCCGCGGGAAATGCGCGCGCCAAGCAATGCGCACCGTCCGCCCGGCCTGCGTCGCCAGCGGACGCAGCACAATCCCCGCATCCTGCGCCGCCCCGGCCGCGAGCCCCGGGATCAGCGTCGTCCCATAGCCAGCGGCCACCATGTTGAGCAACGTCGGAAGGCTCGATGCCCGCAATGCACCCCCCAGCGCCCCACTACCATGTCCGCAGGCCGCCAGCGTCTGGTCGCGCAGGCAATGCCCGTCCGCCAGAACGAGGATATCCCGCGCCAGGTCGGCCTCCTCGACCACCTCGCACCCCGCGAGCGGATGGTCGGGCGGCAGCGCCGCGAGGAAGGGCTCGGCAAAGAGCGGCTCACTCGTGAGGTCTGGGCCGTCCACCTCGGTCGCCAGCAGGACCGCGTCCAGCTCATGCGCGCGCAGCCGGTCGAGCAACGCGGCTGTCTGGTCCTCCCACGGTTCCAGCTCGAGATCGGGCAGCGCGTCGCGCAGCGGGGCGAACACCAGCGGCAGCAGATAGGGCGCCAGCGTCGGGATGATGCCGAGGCGGAAGCGCCCGGCCAGCGGATCGCGGAGGTCGCGGGCCACCGCGAGGATGGCCTCGGTTTCGGCGACAGCCGCGCGGGCATGGCCGATCAGGCGCTGGCAGGCGGCGGTCGGCATCGCCGTCTTGCTCGAGCGCTCAAACAGGACCACGCCGAGCAGCTCCTCGAGCTTGCGCAGCTGCACGGAGAGGGTTGGCTGGCTGACGCCGCAGGCCTTGGCGGCGCGGCCGAAATGCTCATGTTCGGCCATGGCAAGAAGATAGCGCAGGTCGCGGAGATTCATGCGGTCGGGCGCGATGTGATCATAGGCGGTGCCTATCACGTTATCATAGGCTGCGCCTATCACGCTGATTAGGATATGGGGCTTTCTTTTATCGCCGGGAAGACGTTAGATAGGATCAGGCAATCACCTGGGGCGAGCAAGCAAGCCTCGGCGCCTTACCATTGATGCCGGCCCTGACGTTGCCGGCCACCATTAGGTTAACCGCCGGTTTGCGCGGCCTTCGGGCAGTGATCCGGTCAGCAACGCGTCAAGATTGGAGAGAAAACATGGACGGACACGGCGGACCAAGCACCGGTGGACCGGGTAGCGGCGCACCAAGCGCGGGCGGCAACTGCCCAGTGATGCACGGCGGGCTCGAGAAGAACGCGGCCGTGCTGAAGATGTCGAACCAGGTTTGGTGGCCGAACCAGCTGAACCTCAAGATTTTGAACCAGAACTCTCCCACGATCGATCCGATGGACAAGGGGTTCGACTATGCCGAGGCGTTCAAGAGCCTCGACCTGGATGCGCTGAAGCAGGACCTGTTCGCGTTGATGACGACGTCGCAGGATTGGTGGCCGGCCGATTTCGGCCATTACGGGCCGTTTTTCATCCGCATGGCGTGGCACAGCGCGGGCACCTACCGCACCGGTGACGGCCGGGGCGGCGCGTCCTCGGGCACGCAGCGGTTTGCGCCGCTGAACAGCTGGCCGGACAACGCGAACCTCGACAAGGCGCGTCGTCTGCTGTGGCCGATCAAGCAGAAGTATGGTCAGAAAATCTCATGGGCCGACCTGATCGTGCTCGCAGGAAACTGCGCTCTGGAGTCCATGGGCTTCAAGACGTTCGGCTTTGGCGGCGGGCGCGCGGATATCTGGGAGCCGGAAGAGGATATCTACTGGGGGCCGGAAAGCACTTGGTTGGACGATAAGCGCTATACCGGCGACCGGGAGCTGGAGAGCCCGCTCGCGGCCGTGCAGATGGGATTGATCTACGTCAACCCAGAGGGCCCGAACGGCAAGCCGGACCCGGCCGCCTCGGCGCGGGACATCCGAGAGACGTTCGGACGGATGGCGATGAACGACGCCGAGACGGTGGCTCTGGTCGCCGGCGGGCACACGTTCGGCAAGACCCATGGCGCGGCCGACCCGAGTCAGTTCGTCGGTCCGGAGCCGGAGGGCGCCCCCACCGAGACTCAGGGCCTCGGCTGGATCAACAGCTACGGCAGTGGCAAAGGCGGCGACACGATCACCAGCGGACTTGAGGTCACATGGACGACCGAACCGACGCGATGGGACAACAACTACTTCGACAACCTGTTCGGCTTCGAATGGGAGTTGGTGAAGAGCCCGGCCGGTGCGCAGCAGTGGGCGCCGAAGGGTGGCGCAGCGACGGACGCCGTGCCCGATGCGCATGACCCGTCAAAGCGGCATGCACCGATGATGCTGACGACCGATCTCGCGCTGCGGGTTGATCCCGCCTACGAGCCGATCTCGCGGCGCTTCCACGAGAACCCGGCGGAGTTCGCGGACGAGTTCGCACGGGCCTGGTACAAGCTCACGCACCGCGACATGGGGCCGCGCTCGCGCTATCTGGGCAAGGATGTGCCGGCCGAGGAGCTGCTGTGGCAGGACCCGATTCCGGCCGTGGATCACCCGCTGATCGACGCGCAGGACGTCCAGGCGCTCAAGGCGCAGATCCTGGCGTCCGGGCTGTCGGTGTCGGACCTGGTCTCGACGGCTTGGGCTTCGGCCTCGACGTTCCGCGGGTCGGACAAGCGCGGTGGGGCAAATGGCGGACGCCTGCGCCTGGCGCCGCAGAAGGACTGGGATGTTAACCAGCCGGCGCGGCTGTCATCCGTCCTCAACACCCTCGAGGGTATCCAGGCTTCGTTCAACGCTGCGCAGACCGGCGGAAAGCGGGTTTCGCTCGCCGACCTGATCGTTCTCGGTGGGTCCGCGGGCGTCGAGCAGGCGGCGAAGAATGCCGGGCATGACGTCGAGGTGCCGTTCACGCCGGGCCGGATGGATGCGTCGCAGGAGAAGACGGACGTCGTGTCGTTCGGCGTGCTGGAGCCGCCGGCGGATGGGTTCCGGAACTACTTCAAGACGGAATACACCTTCACGCCGGAGGAGATGCTGGTCGATAAGGCACAGTTGCTGACGCTGACTGCGCCTGAGATGACGGTGCTCGTCGGTGGAATGCGCGTGCTGGACGCGAACTTTGATCAGTCCAAGCATGGCGTCCTGACGACGCGGCCAGGCACCCTGACCAACGACTTCTTCGTCAACCTGCTGGACATGGGCACGACGTGGCAGCCGTCCTCGGAGGTGGGCGGGTTGTTCGAGGCCCGTGACCGCAAGACAGGCGAGGTGAAGTGGACCGGGACCCGCGTCGATTTGCTGTTCGGCTCTAACTCGCAACTCCGGGCGCTTGCGGAGGCCTATGCCTGCGACGACGCGCAGGCGCTGTTCGTGCGTTCCTTCGTGAAGGCCTGGACCAAGGTGATGAACCTGGACCGGTTCGACCTGGCCTGATCTCGGCAAACAGGCGTCCAGGTGCAGTTGGAGAGCCAACTGCACCTGGACGCCGCGTTAGGTCGAATTGTGGCGATACTGCACGGCTGACCCGCACATTGGAAAAACTTGCGCTTACCGCCCGGCGAACCGCGGCAGCCGCCGTTCCGCCATAGCCTTCACTCCCTCGGCGAAATCCGCAGTCTCGAAATGCTGCTGCTGCTCAGTCAGCTCGTGGTCGGTAATGGCCTCAATGGCTTCCGCCAGGCCGCGGCGCAGGGTCCGGCGCGTCGAGGCGACCGCTAGCGGCGCTGATTGGGCGATCTCGGTCGCCAGCGCCAATGCCGCCTGCCGCAGTTCCTCCGGCGGCGCCAACACATCTACCAGACCGATGGCGTGCGCCTCCGCGCCGCCGATCCGCCGCCCGGTGTAGAACAGCAGCGCCGCTTTCTGCTCGCCGACGGCGCGCGGCAGCGTGATGCTCAGGCCGAAGCCGGGATGGAAACCGAGGCGGTTGAAGTTGGCGGTGAACCGCGACTCCGCCGAGGCCACCCGGAAGTCCGCCACCATCGCCAGCCCCAGCCCGCCGCCGACCGCGGCCCCCTGCACCGCCGCCACGATCGGCTTGGCGGTCCGGAACAGCCGCACCGCTTGTTGATACAAATGCCCACCGTCCCGGTCGCCGACCGTGTCACGTGCCGGCGAGCTGAAATTTGCGCCGGCGCAGAAATTCTTGCCCTCCGCCGCCAGGAGGATACTGCGGCAATCCGGGTCCGCGTCGAACCCCTCGAACGCCGCAGCCAGCTCGGCGATCAGCGGCTTGTCGAAGTAGTTGTTCGGCGCGCGACAGATCTCGGCAATGCCGACATGCCCTTCTCGTGTGATCCGGACGTCACTCATCGCAATCCAAGCCCCCGGGCAATGATGCCGCGCATGATCTCCCGCGTGCCGCCGCGCAGCGAGAACGACGGCGCCGTCATCACAAGATGCGCCAGCACGGCGACCAAGGGCGGGCTGCCCTCCTCCTCCGACGGCTCGACATCGACCAGCAAGCGCACGACCTCCACGGTCTCCTGCTCCAGCGCGTTGCCGAGATCCTTCACGAGTGCCGCCTGCAGCGCCGGGTCCTCGCCCGCCTGCAGCATGCCGGCGACCGAGCGCGACAGGCGGCGGAGCGCCAGGATATGCGAGGTGAGCCGCCCGATCGCCACCGCCGCCCGCTCCGGTGCGGCTGGACCAAGGATGCGTACGGCTTCCACCAGCAGAGTGAATGCGGACAAAAAGCGGTCGGGGCCGCTGCGCTCGAAGGCGAGCTCAGCCGTCACCTGGTTCCAGCCATCGCCTTCCCGCCCCAGCAGCGCGTCCTCCGGCAGCAGCAGGTCCTCGATCGCGACCTCATTGAAATGATGCGCGCCGCGCATGTCGATGATCGGCCGCACCGTCATGCCGTCGCCGCGCGCCCGGTTCATATCCACCAGGAACTGGCTGGCCCCGGCGTGGCGGTCGCCCTCCGACTTCGCGCCGGTGCGGCAGAACAGGATCATGTAGTCGGCCCGGTGCGCGCCCGAGGTCCATACCTTGGTGCCGTTGACCAGCCAGCCGCCCTGCACCCGCTGCGCCCGGGTGCGCGCGGCGGCGAGGTCGGAGCCGCTGTCCGGCTCGCTCATGCCGATGCAGAACGAGCACTCCCCGGCGGCGATCCGCGGCAGGATCTGCTCACGCTGCGCCTCGGTGCCATTGCGCAGGATGCTGGGGGCGCTCTGCCGGTCGGCGACCCAGTGGTGGCCCACCGGCGCCCCGGCGGCGAGCATCTCTTCCATCACCACGTAGCGTTCGAGAGCGGTCCGCTCATGCCCGCCGTAGCGCTTCGGCCAGGCCATGCCGATCCAGCCGCGCTCACCCATCTTGCGGCTGAACGCCGGATCGTTGCCGCTCCAGGATGAGGCGCGCTGATGCGGCGTGCGGTCGCGCATCTCGACGGCGAGGAACTCCCTCACGTCGTGGCGCAGCGCCTCGGCGCAGGGGTCGAAGGGCGGCGGCGTCGTGAAGTTGAGTGCCTGCATCGCGGTCATGCTCCTGCTTCTCGTATCAGGCGGCGGTCAGCGCCGGCCACAGTCCATCCGGGCCGGCGGCCAGCACGGCGCGGCCAACCACGCCGTTCCACTCCGCCTCGTTGCCGAACTCGTCGCGCCAGGACCACAGGCGGCGGGTGGCGAAGTGCAGCTCATATTCCTGGGTGAAGCCGATCGCGCCGTGCGACTGGTGCGCGAGCCCGGCGGCGACGCTCGCGGCCTCGCCCGCACGCGCCTTGGCAGCGCCGATCATCAGCGGGTCCAGCCCATGCGCCAGCGCGTCCGCGGCCATGTCGGCGGCGGCGATCGCGGCGGCGGCTTGTCCGGCAAGGATCGCCAGGTTCTGCTGGATCGCCTGGAACTTGCCGATCGGCCGCCCGAACTGCACCCGGGTCTGCGCATACTGCACGCTGAGCGACAAGGCGCGGGACAGCGCGCCGGCGATCTGCACCGTTCGCACCGCGGCGCCCGCCGCACGCAGCTGCACGGGGCCGAAAGGCGCCGGCGCCATGGCATCCTCGGCCAACGTCGCATCGATGGTAATAGTGTCGCGCGGTTCCCCGGCCAGGTTGCGGCCGTGGGTCAGGGTGAAGCCGTCCGGACGCAGCAGCGCGACCGCCGGGCCGTCGGGCCGCTCGGCCAAGACCACGATCGCCGCCGCGTCCCGCGCCCAGGGAATGCGGCTCGCAGTGCCGGTCAGATGCCAGTTGCCCCCCGCTGGGCTGAGTGACAGCACGTCGCGGACCCGCACCGGCGCCAGGGTCAGCACTCCCTCTGGAACCGGCAATCCGGCCTGGGCGAGCAGCCAGCCGGCGAGCATGGTCTCGGCGAGCGGGACCGGCGCGGCGTGGGCGGCAGCGATCCGCAGCAGCGCCATCGCCTCCGGGACCGTGGCGCCATAGCCGCCGGCGTGCTCCGGCAGCAGCGCGGCGGTGAACCCGGCCCCCATCACGGCGTCCCATAGGGCCTGCGGAAACGCGCCTTCCTCGGCGGCGCGGATGACCGCCTTGCCGGTACTGGCGGCGAACAGCCGCTCCGCGCTGTCGGCAAGCTGGTCGCTCATGGGACGCTCCTCCGCTCAAAGACTTTTGGCCATGTTAGAGGCATCTCGGCCGAATCCGCTAATCCCAATCGAGACAATCATCCGGACTGCAAGCAGCAACCGGCCACCATGCCAGGCGTTGCGCCGCGATGGATTTGCATGAGAAAGCACTGGAGATTCACCACCGGCTCTGTCGCGCCTACGGATGTCCGATCGCCTATTTCCATTCGCTCGACCCATTGAGCGAACTGGTCAGCTCCCTGCTGTCCCACCGCACCCGCAATGCCGATAGCGGGGCGGCCTTCAAGTCTTTACGCGAGCGCTTCCCTGACTGGGCCGCCGTCGCAGCCGCGCCCACGGCGGACATCCAGGCGGCGATCTCCCGCGTCACCTGGCCGGAGCAGAAGGCGCCGCGCATCCAGGCGATCCTGCGCGCGGTCGAGGCCGAGCGCGGCGACCTGTCGCTCGACTTCCTGACAGAGCTGTCGGTCGAGGACGCGCGCGCTTGGCTCGAGCGCCTGCCCGGCGTCGGCCCGAAAACCAGCGCTGCCGTGCTCAGCTTCAGCACCCTGCGCCGCCCGGCGCTGCCGGTGGACAGCCATCACCACCGGGTCGCCGCGCGCACCGGACTGATCCCGTCGGGGCTGGCCGTCGGCCCGTCGCACCGCGTGCTGGCGGCGCAGTTGCCGGCCGATTGGGACGCCCAGCACATCTACGACAACCACGAGGTGCTGATGCTGCACGGCCAGCGCTGCTGCTTTTACCGCAAGCCCGCCTGCATACGCTGCCCGCTGCTGGATCTATGCCCGACCGGGCAGGGCTTGCTGCAGGCTGCCACAGGCATGAGCGGCACCGATCCGGCGACCTTGCCAGCATAGGGCCTGCTCGCCGCTATCGGCCCGTATCGGCGAGGCCCTTCCGTCCGAGCCACGCGAGCAGGCGTTCGTTCACCGCCGCCGGCGCCTCCTGCTGCACCCAATGCGAGACGCCGGGCAGGCGTTGCAGGGTGAAGTCGGCCACATACGGGGTATAGCCCTCGGTCAGCTCCAGCCCGAGCGCCGTGTCTTCCTCGCCCCAGATCATCAGCGTCGGCGTCTCGATGCGCGGCGACGGCGCTGCGTCGGTGGAGAGCGTGGCGAAGTTGGCGCGGTAGTAGTTGAGCATAGCCGTCATGGCGCCGGGCACCAGGGCGTTCCGCCGGTAGTGCTCCAGCACCTCGGGCGGAAACGCTGACTTGTTGACCGCCATGCCATGAAAGGCTCGGGCGACGGCGCGGGCGTGCCCAGCGGTAAGCAGCGCCTCCGGAAGCCAGGGAAGCTGAAACAGCGCCACATACCAGGATCGCCGGCGCTGCGCCCAGGAATGGCGCAGGACATGCCGGAACACCGCCGGATGCGGCACATTCATGATCACCAGACCGTCGAGCGCCCGGGTCTGCTGGATGGCGAAACTCCAGGCGATCATCGCGCCCCAATCGTGCCCAATGAGCAAGCGCCGGCGCGCGCCGCAGGCGTCGAACAGCGCGGCGGCGTCGGAGACCAAGTGTTCCAAGCGGTAGGCCTCGCGGCCGAGCGGCCGGCTGCTGTCGCCATAGCCGCGCAGGTCTGGGGCGACCGCCCGCCATCCGGCCGCGGCCAGCGCCGGAAGCTGAAACCGCCAGGAGAACCGGCTTTCGGGAAAACCGTGCATGCAGAGTGCCACCGCATCGCCCTCGCCCGCCTCATCGACCGCGAAGACCTGGCCGTTCGCCTCGATGCGCCGGGTCGAGATCGCCGTTGCGCTCAAGTGGCCCAATGCTTCAAACAACTGGGCAGATCAGGATTTTGCCGACGGTCTCGCGACGTCCGAGCCGGTCCAGCGCCTCGCGCGCGTCCTGCAATGGAAAACGCCCGCCGATCAGCGGCGACAGCAGATTGGCGCGATACAGCTCCAGTACGGCGTCGGTCACCTGCCTTGCCGCGACCGGATCGCGCTTGCTGACCTCGCCCCAGAACACGCCCATCGCCGAGGCGTCCTTCAGCAGCAGGCGATTGGCCGGCAGCTCCGGTATGGTCCCGGCGGCGAAGCCTACGACCAGATAGCGCCCGCGCCAGGCCAGGCAGCGCATGCTTTGCACGCCGATCTCGCCGCCGACGGGATCATAGATCACATCGGCCCCTGCCCCGCCGGTCACGGCCCGCAACCGGTCCACCCAGTCCGGCGTCGTGTAGTCGATCACCTCATCGGCGCCGAGCCCGCGGCAAATCTCAAGCTTCTCCGCCGTGCCCGCCGTCGCGATCACCCGGCAGCCGGCGGCCTTGGCGAGCTGCACCGCCGCACTGCCCACCCCGCCGGCGGCCGCGTGCACCAGCACGGTCTCACCGGCCTGCATGGCCGCACGGTTGTGCAGCGCATAATAGCCGGTCGGATAGTTGACGCCGAGCAGCACCAGCGCCGCCTCGCCCGGCACGTCGTCGGGCACCGGGTGCGCCGCGTCTCCCGGCACCAGCGCCTGCTCGGCAAAGGCGCCAGTCTCGATGCTGGCGCAGATGCGGGTCCCGGCCGGAAGCGGCGCATCGGCGCCGGCCGAGATGATGGTGCCCACGACCTCCACGCCAGGCACGAAAGGCAGGGCCGGCTTGCGCTGGTAGCGGCCACGCAGCATGAGGGTGTCGAGGAAGTTCACCCCCGCCGCCTCCACCTGCACCAGGTAGTCCTGCGGCCCCGGCTCTGGCGCTGGGCGCTCCACCAGGCGCATGTCGCCGGCCTCGGTAATTTTCTCTACGAGCCATGCCTGCATTATTATGGTCCCCTCCCGGTTGCGGCCGTCGCGTCCGACGCAGCTAACCGCCGAACGCTCCGGCAATGCCAGCGTAGAAGCCGAAGCACGCGGTGATCCCGACGATGATCCCGACAACTAGTTTGTAGGCGCCCTGCAGGCGATACGGGTGCGGCAAGGTCTTCACGGCCAAAAGATAGAGGAAGCCCAGCACGAGCGGCAGCAGCAGTGCGTTCATCACCTCGACGGCGACGGAGAGCTCGACCAGGTTGACGCCCGAGGCGACCAGGACGCCGCCGGCGACCAGGCACACCGCGAAGATGCCGTAGAACCACGGCGCTTCCAGCGGGCGGTGCTCGAGCGAGCGCTTGTAGCCGGCGACCTCGCCCACGCCCCACGCGGCGGTGAGGCAGACGACGATCGTGGCGACCAGGGACGCGCCCGCCATGCCGGCGGCGAACACCACGCGGCCGACGTCGTCGCCAAGGAACGAGATCAGCGCGTGGGCGATCTCCGGCACGTCATTGAGCGGGGTATTGGGGTTGGTCCGGCCGACGGTCGCGGCAACGGCGATCAGCACCGAGGCCATGATGAGCTGCGTGATAACGGCGCCGATAGCGGTGTCGCAGCGGGCGACCTTGAGGTCGGCCGGGCCGAGGCCTTTGTCCAGCACGGCGGATTGCTGGTAGAAGATCATCCATGGCATGATCACGGCGCCCAGGTTGGCGGCCACGAGATAGAGGTATTTCGGGTCGGTCAGCGGCGCCTGGCTGAGCTGCGCCGCGATCTCCGGCAGGCTCGGATGCGCCCGCCACGCCACGGCCACGAAGGCCAGCTCGAACAGGCCCAGGGCAATCGCGACCCGCTCCACGACGTGGTAGCTGCCAAGCCCGATCATCACCAGCAGCAGGGTCACGACGGCCGCCATCATCAGCGGCACCGGCAGGCCGAACAGCGAGGCGATGCCGGCCAGGCCCGAAAGCTGGGTGACGATCGCGCCGATGCAGGCCA
Organism: uncultured Alphaproteobacteria bacterium; assembly: GCA_963850595.1. GTDB lineage: Bacteria > Pseudomonadota > Alphaproteobacteria > Acetobacterales > Acetobacteraceae > CAHJXG01. Next base: position 3,137,521 of record CAWKLS010000002.1, read on the forward strand.
GCATGAGCGTGCCGACCGACAGCCAGGCCCACCCGCGGCCGAAGGTGTCGCGGATCAGCTCGCCGTGCCCGCGCCCGGTCACCAGCCCGAGGCGCAAGGTGAGCTCCTGGACGATGAACAGCACCGGGATCAGCAGGATCTGCAGGGCCAGCAGCTTGTAGCCCCACTGCGCACCGCTCTGGGCGGCGGTGATGATGCTGCCGGCGTCCGTGTCGGCGAGCATGACCAGCAGCCCCGGACCCAGGGTGGCGAACAGGCGGCGGCGGTGCGGCGTAGCGAGGACGCGGGTGGCCAAGAGCTTCACCAAGGGGCTGTGTGTTGCGGATGATTATCAACAACTGGCATGATGGGCCAGAGCGGCTGTCGTCAAGGCTCGCTTGATGGGAACGCGGGGCATACCCTAATTCTCCAGGCCCGTTCCGGCGCTATTCCGGGTTGCAGGGCCAAGTTTTAGGGAGCTGGCATGTCCGAGACGAAGGTTGTTGATGCCGTGGTTGTAGGGGCCGGGTTCGCCGGCCTGTATATGCTGCACCGCTTGCGCGGCCTCGGCCTGTCGGCCCGTGTGTTCGAGGCCGGCGCGGACGTCGGCGGCACCTGGTACTGGAACCGCTACCCCGGCGCGCGCTGCGACGTTGAGAGCATGCAGTACTCTTACTCGTTCTCCGACGAATTGCAGCAGGAGTGGCGCTGGACCGAGCGGTTCGCCGGCCAGCCGGAGATCCTGCGCTACGCCAGCCACGTCGCGGACCGCTTCGACCTGCGTCGGGATATCCAGTTCGGCACCCGCGTCACCAGCGCCGTGTTCGATGAGGCCGCCGGCCGCTGGGAGGTCAAAACCGACCATGGCGACCGGGTTTCCGCGGCGTTCTGCATCATGGCGACCGGCTGCCTGTCGGCGGGGCGGGTGCCGGATATCGCGGGGATCGACGGGTTCAACGGCAAGTCGTACCACACCGGGCAATGGCCGCATGAGGGCGTGGATTTCACGGGGCAGCTTGTCGCGGTCATCGGCACCGGGTCGTCGGCGATCCAGTCGATCCCGGTCATCGCCGAGCAGGCGGCGCACGTCTTCGTCTTTCAGCGCACGCCGAACTTCAGCGTGCCGGCGCGCAACGGCCCGTTGCCGCCGGAGTACGAGCATGAGTGGAAATCGAGCTACCCCGAACGCCGCCAGCGGGCCCGCACGCTGAAATCCGGCATCATCTACAATTTCGGCGAGACCTCCGCCATGGCAGTCAGCGCCGAGGAGCGGCAGCGCGAGTACGAAGCGCGCTGGCAGACCGGCGGCATCAGCCTGCTCAGCGCCTATAACGACCTCGCGGTGAACAAAGCGTCCAACGACACCGCCGCCGAGTTCGTCCGCGACCGCATCCGCTCGATTGTAAGCGATCCGGCCGTTGCTGAAGTTCTGCTGCCGACCAACCACCCCATCGGCACCAAGCGCATCTGCGTCGATACCGGCTATTACGAGACGTTCAACCGCAGCAATGTGACGCTGGTGAACCTGCGGGCCTCCCCGATCGAGGCGGTGACACAAGGCGGCGTCCGCACGCGGGACGCGGAATATGCGGTAGATAGCATCGTCTATGCCACCGGCTTCGACGCCATGACGGGCTCGCTACTCCGGGTCGATATCCGCGGTCGCGACGGGATGACGCTGGCGCAGAAATGGGCCGAGGGGCCGCGCACCTATCTCGGCCTGATGACGGCCGGATTTCCCAATTTATTCACCATCACCGGACCCGGCAGTCCCTCCGTGCTTAGCAATATGATCGTCTCCATCGAGCAGCACGTCGAGTGGATCGCTGACTGCCTCGCCTACCTCCGATGCCAGGAGATCGCCTGCATGGAGGCGACCTCGGCGGCGGAGCAGGCCTGGGTGGCGCACGTGAACGAGGTCGCCTACCAGACGCTGTACCCCCAGGCCAATTCTTGGTACATGGGCGCCAACATCGAGGGCAAGCCGCGGGTGTTCATGCCCTATATCGGCGGCGTCGGAGTATATCGGCAGACCTGCGACACCGTCGCGGCCAACGGCTATGAGGGTTTCCGCCTCACCCGGCATGTAGAGCTGGGACACTCGGCGATGGCGTCCGCCGCCGCCGAGTAACCCCGCCGCTTCAGGCCCCGGCGCCCTCGATCACGCTGCCGAAGCGTTCCCACCGGGTCCCGTTCCACCGCGACAGCTGCAGTTGCCGGATCGGGTGGTAGTTGGTCGGGCTGGTGTTCACGACGATGCCGGGCAGCAGCGTCGGAAGCTGCAGATCCTTCAGGTTGGTCGCCTGTTTCAGGATGTTCTCGCGTGAGAAATCGTTGTCGCACTGCTTCAGCATCTGCATCGTCGTGCCGCCGATCGCGTAGCTGAAGGGATAGTTGACGTCGGTGAGGTCCGAATCCGGCATATACTCCTGCATGAACGCCCGCCATTCGTTCATGCCCGGGTCGTTCTTCCAGTCCGGGTCGCTCACTTCCTTGACGTAGGCGGCGGTGATGAGGCCGAGGGCGCGCTCCGGGCCGGCCGGGGTGATCACCGCGCCCACCGAAGCCGACACGTTGGTCACGAAATGCAGCGGCTTCCAGTTGAGGTCGTAGATCTTGCGTATGACCTGCGCCGCGAATTTTGGCGTCGCCGCGGTCACCAGGATATCGGCGCCCGAGCCCTGCATGGTCACGGCCTGGCTGTCGATGGTCGGGTCCGTCACCTCGTAGCTGATGACCTTGACCGCCATGCGCTCATACTTGTCGCCGAGCACGTCGCGCAGTCCGGCGACATAGTCCTTGCCGAAGTCGTCGTTCTGGTAAATCACAGCCAGCTTGCCGTCCGGCTTGTTCTGCAAGATATACTTCGCGTAGATCTGCGCTTCCGTCCGGTAGCTGGGCTGCCAGCCGATCGTCCACGGAAACTCCTTGGGGTTCGCCCACTTCTCCGCGCCGCTGGAGACAAACAGCTGCGGCACCTTCTTCTGGTTCAAATAGCGCTGCACCGCCGAGTTCGGCGGCGTACCCAGGCCGTTGAGCATGAACGACACACCCTCCTGCTCCACCAGGCGCCGGGTCTGCTCGACCGTCTTCGGCGGCAGGTAGCCGTCATCGACCGAGATGAAGTTTATCTTGCGCCCGGCGATGCCGCCCTGGTCGTTGACCCGCTTGAAATAGGCGACCAGGCCGCGCCCGATCGCGCCATAGGCCGAGGCCGGGCCGCTATAAGCCTGGGTCTGGCCGATCTTGATCTCGGTCGCGGTAACGCCCGGCGTCTCGGCATACGCTGGCCCAACGCGGCCCATGACGCCGAGCGTGGCAGCGAACGGGCCTGCGGCTGCGAGCAGGGTGCGACGATACATGGAACCTCCCTTGTTATGGTTTGTGTTACGCTGTGCGCCGCAGCAGGCGGCCCAGGCCACCCGCCACGCCCGACGGCAGCAAATACATGAACGCGATCAGCACGAGGCCGTAAACCGCGCCGGGCGCCGCCTTTGAGACCTCTTCGGCGACGTTGGGCAGGAACGCGATGAATATGCCGCCAAACACCGGCCCGGCGATCGAGGCGACGCCGCCCACCACCAACCCGACGAACAATGTGATCGACAGCAGCACGGTGAAGCTGTCCGGCGCGACGAACCCCACCGCGATGGCGCCGAGCGACCCGGCGATACCGGTGAACATCGCGCTCACCGCGAAGGTGCGGGTCTTGAACAGCGCGACGTCGATGCCGGTCGCTTCGGCGGCGAGCGGGTGGTCGCGTATGGCGCGCATCGCGAGGCCGATGCGGCCGCGGACCAGGTTGCCCGCCAGAATGAACAGCACGACGCCGACGCCGAGGGTGAACAGATACAGCCATTGATCGGCGTTGAGCTGAAGTCCGAAAGGCGGGTCGGGCTTGTCGATGGTGAGGCCCTGCACGCCGCCGGTCCAGGCCTCGAACAGCTTGTATTTCAGCAGTTGGGGCGTCGCGACCGCCAGTGCGAAGGTGGTGAGCGCCAAGTATAGCCCGCCGAGACGCAGCGCCGGCAACCCGATCAGCAAGCCGATTACCGCACAGATGATCGCCGAAACCGGCAGCGTCGCCCAGTATGGCACGTTATACAGCGTCATGAGGATGGCCGTGACATAGGCGCCGACGGCATAGAACGCGCCGTGGCCCAGTGAGATTTGCCCGTTGAACCCGGTCACCAGGGCGAGGCCCAGGATCGCCACCGCATAAACGACGACCATGGTCAATTGGAACAGCCGGTAGTCACTCACGACGAACGCCAGCGCCGCCGCCACAATGACGAGCAAGAGGCTGGCCAAGGGCACTAGGGCGCGCATGCCGCTAAACCCGGCTGACCACGACGCGGCCGAACAGCCCCGCCGGGCGGATCGTCAGCACGACGACGATGATCACCAAAGCGAGCGTCAGTTTCAGCTCGGAACCGACGATGTAGGCGCCGGCGAGGTTCTCGATGATGCCGATGGCGAAGCCGCCGAACACCGCGCCGAGCGGGTTGGAGATGCCGCCCAGCAGCGCCCCGGCGAAGGCATACAGCAGCACGCCCGACATCATGTTGGGGTCGAGGAACACCACGGGCGCAATCATCATCCCGGCCACGGCGCCGATCCCGGCAGCCAGGCCCCAGCCGAGCGACAGCATGAAGCCCACCCGGATGCCCATCAGCCGGCTGGACACCGGATTGTACGCGGCGGCCCGCATCGCCAGGCCCAAATTGGTGAAGCGGAAGAATACATAGACGCCGGCCAGCACGACCAGGGTGACGGCGGTCGAGCCAAGATCGTGCCGGGTGACGAAGCCGCCCATGACCGGTGGCCCCTCGAATGGGCTCGGGAATTGTTTCAGCGTGTAGCCGAACAGCCAGCCGGCGACGCTGTTGAAGATCAGCAGGAGGCCGATGAACACCCCGACGCTCGCCAGCACCGGCGACCCAGCCATGGGCGTCAGCAGCACGCGCTGGATGACGGCGCCGATAATCATCGAGGCCGCGATCGTGATGGCGAAGGCGCCCCAATAGGGCACGCCGGCCTGGATCAGCGCGAGGGCGATGTAAGTAGAAAACATCGCCATCTCGCCCTGGGCGAAGTTCACGTGGTGGGTGGCCTGGAAGATCATCACCAGCGCCAAAGCGACGCTGGCATAGATGCCGCCCGAGGCGATGCCGGACAGGACCTGATGCAGGAATTCGTCCATCGGCCTAATACCCCAGATACGAACGGCGGATCGACTCGTCCTGGCGCAGCTCGGCCGCCGGACCGGCGGTGACGATGCGCCCGGTTTCCAGCAGGAAGGCCCGGTCGGCGATGTCGAGCGCCAGGCTGGCGTTCTGCTCCACGAGCAGGATGCTGACCCGGTCGTCCTCGTTCACCCGGCGCATGATCTCGAAAATCTCCCGCACGATCAGCGGCGCCAGGCCGAAAGACGGCTCGTCGAGCAGCAGCAGCTTCGGGCGCAGCAGCAACGCTCGGCCGATCGCCAGCATCTGCTGCTCGCCGCCCGACAGCGTGCCGGCCTGCTGGCGCAGCCGCTGTTTCAGCCGCGGGAAGTAGCCGAACACCCGCGTCAGGTCGGGGGCCAGCTCGCTGCGGCGTCGGGTGTAGGCGCCGAGGCGCAGATTCTCCTCGACCGTCAGCTCCATGATCGTGCCGCGGCCGTCGGGCACATGGGCGACGCCGCGCCGGGCGATGTCCTCGGTAGCAAGGCCGTCGATCCGCTCCCCATCGAGACTGATGCTGCCGGTAGTACGGATCATGCCGCTCAGGGCGCGCAGCGTGGTCGTCTTGCCCGCGCCGTTGGCGCCGAGCAGCGCCGTGATGCCGCCCAGCCCGACGGTGAAGTCGAGGCCGTGCAGCACCTGCACCTCGCCATAGCCGGCGTGCAGCCCAACGACATCCAGGATGGGCGCCGGGTTCAGCAGCATCTCAAGCATGGCCCACCTCAAACATGCTCAGCCTGGGCGGGATTTGGCGGAAGCGGTTCGCCGAGATAGGCGCGGATCACCTGCGGGTCGTTCTGCACCCGGTCGGGCGTGCCGTCGGCGATCTTCATGCCGAGCTCCAGCGCCACGACCTTGTCCGACACGCGCATCACCAGGTTCATGTGATGCTCGACTAAAAGGATGCTGAGGTCGAACTCGGCGCGGATGCGGCGCATCAGGCCTTCGAGCTCGTCCACCTCCGAGTGGTTCAGGCCGCCAGCGGGCTCGTCCAGCAGCAGCAGCTTCGGCTGGCCGATCAGCGCGCGGGCGAGCTCGACGCGTTTCTGCGTGCCGAACGGCAGGCTGCCGACCGGCGTGTCGGCGACCTCGCGCAGACGCAGCAGGTCGAGCAGTTGGTCCAGCCGGCCCTGCGCCGCCCTCGCTTCGCGCCGGACCGCCGGCAGCCGCAGCGCGTTGGCGATGAAGCCGGTGCGGCCGAGGTGGTGGGCGCCGGCGAGCATGTTCTCGCGCACGCTCATGCTGCGGAACAGCGCGACGTTTTGAAAGGTGCGGCCGATGCCGAGATCGACGATGCGGTGCCGGCTGACCGCCTGCAGCGACTGGCTCTCCAGGCGAACCTCGCCTTTGCTGGGCCGGTAGATGCCGCTGATGCAGTTGAACAGCGTGGTCTTGCCCGAGCCGTTCGGCCCGATCAGCCCGCAGATTTGCCCGGCGCCGACGTCGAACGACACCCCGCCGAGCGCCACGATGCCGCCGAAGCGCACGACGACGCCGGAGACCTGCAGCAGCGGTTCGGCCGTGCTGGGACTGGCAGTGGCGTGGGGCCGTATCCGGCTGCTATCGGTCAGAACGGTCCACTCCCCTTGTGCCTTATTTGCGTAAACCCGCAGCCGGTTGCGCATTTTGCATTGCAGGGATGCTATCGCCGGCGGACAGCCGGTTCAAGGTGAGTTCTTAATTCTGCGACGCGAACTGCCCAAGCTTTGCGCAAGCCGCGCCGGCCTTGCACCAACGGCACTTTGCATTGACCGTCTCGTCCTTGCGATGACGAAAGGCGCAAGTGCGATTGCGCTGGGACATAACCTTGCGCACGCGGCACTCCCCGAGCTGCCCTCGCCTTGAGGGCAGCGGCGGCAGGGCCTACAGGTCGGCGAGGGGCGGCGACACGGAGAGGAAATACGATGCGAGCGATGGTGATCGACAAAAGCGACAGCGGCCAGCGGGCCAGCCTGCGCGACTTCAGCGAAACCGAGCTGATGGACGGCGACGTCACCGTCCGGATTTCGCACTCCTGCCTGAACTACAAGGACGGGCTGGCGCTGACCGGCAAGGCGCCGGTGGTGCGCCGCTTTCCGATGATCCCCGGCATCGATTTCGCGGGCGTGGTCGAGACGTCGGCGCATGACGGCTACAAGCCCGGCGACGCCGTGCTGCTGAACGGCTGGGGCACCGGCGAGACCCATCTCGGCGGCTATGCGGAGCTGAGCCGGGTCAAGGGCGAGTGGCTGGTGCCGCTGCCCGCGGGCCTCACCGCCGCGCAGGCGATGGCGATCGGCACCGCGGGCTATACGGCGATGCTGTCGCTGATGGCGATCGAGCGGCACGGCCTCACGCCCGATGCCGGCCCGGCGGTGGTGACCGGGGCGGCCGGCGGGGTGGGCTCGGTGGCGACCGCGCTGCTGCACCGGGCGGGGTGGCGGGTGATCGCCTCCACCGGGCGGATGGAGGAGGCCGAATACCTCACCGGCCTCGGCGCCGACGAGATCATCGACCGTGCGACGCTGAGCGGCGCGCCGAAGCCGCTGGCCAAGGAGCGCTGGGCGGCGGCGGTCGATTCCGTGGGTTCGACGACGCTGGCCAACGTGCTGTCGATGACGCGTTCCGGCGGCGCGGTGGCGGCGTGCGGGCTGGCGGGCGGCATGGACCTGCCGGGGTCGGTGGCGCCGTTCATCCTGCGCGGCGTGGCGCTTTTGGGCATCGAGTCCGTGATGGCGCCGAAGCCGCGCCGGGTCGAGGCTTGGGGCCGGCTGGCGCGGGAGCTCGACCTCGCGAAGCTCGACGCGATGACCCGCACGATCGGTCTGGATGATGTGGCCGAGGCAGCGGCGGAGATCATCGCGGGGCGCATCCGCGGCAGGGTCGTGGTCGAGATCGGCTGAGTCATGTCGCTTCCAGACAAATAACCGGCGGAGGAATTCAAGAACGCGCCCAAGCCGCCTAGCATCCTGAGCTCGGCGGCCTGTATGCTGGAGCCTAGTCCCCTCACCCGGCGAGCCCGACAAGGATTGGAGCCATGAACGCATTTGGCGACGTGCTCGACCGGACGACAGACCCGCTGCTGCGGCCGTTCCAGCTCAAGCACCTCACGCTGCGCAACCGGGTGATGAGCACGGCGCACGAGCCGTATTACAGCGAAGACGGCATGCCGAAGGACCGCTACCGGCTGTATCACGTCGAGAAGGCCCGGGGCGGCATCGCGCTGACCATGACCGCCGGGTCCGCCGTGGTGTCGCCGGACAGCCCGCCGGTGTTCGGCAACTTGCTGGCCTACAAGGACGAGATCGTCCCCTGGCTGCGTCGCCTCACCGACGAGTGCCATGAGCACGGCTCGGCGGTGATGATCCAGATCACCCATCTCGGCCGCCGCACCGCGTGGAACAAGGCGGACTGGCTGCCGGTGCTGGCGCCGTCGCCGGTGCGCGAGCCCGCGCATCGCTCGTTCCCGAAGGCCGTGGAGGATTGGGACATCGACCGCATCGTCGCCGACTACGCGGCGGCGGCTGCGCGCATGCAGGCGGCGGGGTTGGACGGGCTGGAGATCAACGCCTATGGCCATCTGCCAGACCAGTTCTGGTCGCCGGCGACCAACCAGCGGGACGACGCGTTCGGCGGCGATCTCGATCACCGCATGGCGTTCTCGCTCCGCGTCATGCAGGCGATGCGTGACGCGGTGGGGCCTGGGTTCCTGCTCGGCCTGCGCATGGTGGCCGACGAGGACTGGGAGATCGGGCTGTCGCGCGCCGAGGGCATCGAGATCGCGCGGCGCTTCAAGACTTCCGGCCTGGTCGATTTCCTGAATATCATACGCGGCCACATGGAGACCGACGCGGCGCTGATCGACGTGATCCCGATCGCCGGCATGCGCTCGGCCCCGCATCTCGACTTCGCCGGCGAGGTCCGGGCCGCCGCTGACATCCCGGTGTTCCACGCCGCCCGCATCAACGACGTCGCCACCGCGCGCCACGCCATCGCCGAGGGCAAGCTCGACATGGTCGGCATGACCCGGGCGCTGATCGCCGACCCGCACATCGTGCGCAAGGTGATGGAGCGGCGCGAGCACATGATCCGGCCCTGCGTCGGCGCGAGCTATTGCATCGACCGCATCTACGAGGGCAACGAGGCGCTGTGCATCCACAACCCCGCCACCGGGCGCGAGGGGTCGATGCCGCAGGTGGTGGCGCATACCGCGGGTCCGCGACGCCGGGTGGTCGTGGTGGGCGCGGGGCCGGCCGGGCTGGAGGCGGCGCGCGTGGCGGCCGAGCGCGGCCATGCCGTCACGCTGTTCGAGGCGACGGAGCAGGCCGGCGGGCAGATCCTGCTCGTCGCGCGCTCGCCCCGGCGGCGGGAGCTGATCGGCATCGTGGACTGGCGCTTGGCCGAGCTCGCGCGGCTCGGCGTGGAGCCACGGTTTGCGACGTGGGCCGAAGCGGACGACGTGTTGGCCGAGGCGCCGGACGTCGTGTTCATCGCCACCGGCGGCATCCCGAACACCGAGATCCTGGCGAGCGGCAACGAGCTCGTCACCTCGACCTGGGACCTGATTTCCGGCGCAATTAAGCCGGCCGAGCGGGTGCTGATCTACGACGACAACGGCAACCATCCGGGGATGCAGGCGGCCGAGCTGGTCGCGGCGGCGGGATCGGAATTGGAGATCGTGACGCCCGAGCGGCTGTTCGCGCCGGAGCTCGGCGGCCTCAACCACGCGGGATACGCCGGCATCCTGCAGCGCGCCGGCGCCCGCATCACGATCAACACCCGGGTGCTGTCGGTGCGGCGCGAGGGCAACAAGCTGGCGGCGACGCTCGGCAGCGACTACGGCCCGCGCACCGAAGAGCGGCTGGTGGACCAGGTGATTGTCGAGCACGGGACGCTGCCGATGGACGAGCTGTACTTCGCGCTGCGGCCCGGCTCGGTCAATTTGGGCGAGGTCGATCACAGGGCGTTGCTGGCCGGGCAGCCGCAGGCGGTGGTGCGCAACCCGGATGGCGCCTACCGCCTGATGCGCATCGGCGATGCGGTGGCGAGCCGGAACATCCACGCGGCCATCTTCGATGGGCTGCGTCACGCCAAGGACCTGTAGGATGAACGTTATTGCCCAGCCTGGTCTCGGCATTTCCGGCCTGGAGGCGCTGGTCGCCCGGCGACGGCCCGGACATAGCCTGGAGGCCGCATTCTATACCAGCCAGGAGGTGCTCGACCTCGATTTGCGGCTGATCTTCGGGCGGCATTGGATCTTCGTTGGCAGCGAGCCCGAGCTGCCTGAACCCGGCGACTACGTGACGGTGCAGATCGGCGGCACCTCGGTCATCCTGGTGCGCGACGACGACATGGCGGTGCGCGCCTTCCACAACGTCTGCCGGCACCGCGGCTCGATCATCCTGCGCGACAGCAAGGGCTTCGTCGGCAACCTCGTATGCCCGTATCACCAATGGACCTACGACCTCACGGGCCGGCTGATCCACGCCGAGAACATGCCGTCCTGCATCGGCTCGCCCGAGCATGGGCTGAAGCCGGTGCATGTGCGCAGCCTGGAGGGGCTGCTGTTCATCTGCTTGGCCGACGAGCCGCCGGTGGATTTTGACGATGTCGCGGCGCAGGTTGGCCCTTACCTTGGGCCGCATCGGCTGAGGGATTGCAAGGTGGCGGCGCAGATCGACCTCGTCGAGCACGGCAATTGGAAGCTTACCATCGAGAACAACCGGGAGTGCTACCACTGCGGCGGCCATCCGGAGCTGCTGCGCAGCCTGTTCCACTTCTTCGGCTACTCGGCGGGTGACGTCACGCCGGCGCAGGCCGACGACTATGCGCGTTTCCTGCATACCCAGGCCGAGTTCGAGCGCATTTGGGACGCGGCCGGGTTGCCCTGGCGCGCGACGGAGGATTTGCACGGACGCCCCACCGGGTTCCGCACCGAGCGGCTGGCGCTCGACGGACCCGGCGAGAGCTACACGATGGACGCGCGCCAGGCGTCTCGCCGGTTGGTCGCGGGCTTCACCCAGCCGCGCATGGGCGCGCTGCATCTGCATACGCAGCCGAACAGTTGGCACCACTTCCTGGGCGACCACGCCGTGACCTTCGCCGCTTTGCCGGTCGCGCCCGACCGCACCCTGGTGCGCACGACGTGGCTGGTGGCGAAGGATGCGGTCGAGGGCGTGGACTATGACGTGGACCGGCTGACCGAGGTGTGGCGCGCGACCAACGAGCAGGATGCGAGCTTCGTCGAGATGGCGCAGGCCGGCGCCATGAGCTCTGGCCACGAGCCTGGCCCTTACGCCCCGGCCGAATACATGGTCGATGCGTTCTGCACCTGGTATATCGAGCGTTTGCGCTTCGGCTTGGGGGGATGAGCGAGCCCTCGCTCCGGATCGGCTTCATCCTCGCCAACAATTTCACCTTGTCGGCGTTCTCGCTGTTCGTGGACGCGCTGCGGCTGGCCGGGGACGAGGGCGACCTGTCGCGCCAAATCCGCTGCCACTGGCCGGTCATGGCCGCCCGCATGGACCCGGTGCGCAGCAGCTGCGGCCTGTTTGTCACGCCCACGAGCGCGTTGATCCCGCCGGGCGAGCTCGATTACGTCGTGGTGGTCGGCGGCCTGCTGCGGCCCGGCACGCCGCTCGACCCGGCCGCTCGCGCCTATCTCCGCCAGGCTGCCGCCTCGGGCACGACGCTGATCGGCGTCTGCACCGGGAGTTTCCTGCTGTGCCGCGAGGGGCTGATGGCCGGACGCCGGGCCTGCGTGAGCTGGTTCCACTACCAGGATTTCAAGGACGAATTTCCGGACCAGGACGCGGTAGCGGACCGGTTGTTTTTGGTGGACCGCGACCGCATCACCTGCTCGGGCGGCAGCAACGTCGCCGACCTCGCAGTCTATCTGATCAAGCGGCACGTCGGCCCCGCCCAGGCGCAGAAGGCCCAGCACATCATGCTGCTCAGCCGCATCCGCAGCGCCGACGACGCGCAGCCGCATCCGCCGATCGCGACCGAGGGCGACCATCCCGACGAGCGCGTGCATCGCGCGCTGCTGACGATGGAGCAGAACCTGGGCGCGCCGCTGTCGATGGAGGAGGTCGCGCGCCGGGTCGGCTTGTCGCCGCGGCAGTTGGAGCGGCGGTTCCAGCAGGTGCTGGGCGTCTGCCCGACCGCGGCCTATCGCGAGCTGCGGCTGCGCTATGCGAGCTGGCTGTTGAACAACACGGCGCTGAGCGTGACGGAGGTGGCGATCGAGGCCGGGTTTGCCGACGGCGCGCATTTCTCGCGGCAGTTCCGGGGAGCGTATGGCCATCCCCCGAGTTTGCACCGTTCCGTGCGGGTTGCAGCCGATGGTTCGGCGATCGCGCGGACGCTGATCAATCCGGGTCTGATGCCGCCGGAACGCCGCCAGTATGCGTGAGCGTCGTCAACCTGCAAGCCGGGTGACGCCTGGCGACAAGCATTTGCGGTTTACACATACCAGCATTGCGCCAATGGTTATTCTTGACCAAGGTTCGCACAAATGGCGTGGCGTCCAATCGACATCGCAGCACGGCAGCGTGGCCCGGCCATGAAAGCTGCATGCTGATCGGCTCGGCACCGCAGATCACCGAGGGCGCGCTTCCGGTCTGGGGCGTGGACTGCGACGATGAGTTGATGAGCGGGGACCTGATTTGCCGGGCGGTGACGGACGAGACGCATGACGTGCGCAGCTTCCATTTCGCGACCGAGCGCCCGTGCCGCTTCCGCTTCGAACCCGGCCAGTTTCTAACCCTGGAAATGCTGATCGACGGCCAGACAGTGTTCCGCTGCTACACGATCTCCTCGCCGCCGACGCGGCCCGAGACGCTGTCGATCACCAGCAAGCGCGTGGGGCGCGGCACGGTGTCGAACTGGCTGCACGACCACGTGCGCCCCGGCGTTCGCCTGCGCGCCAGCGGCCCGTCCGGCACGTTCGTGCTGCCGCGTGCGCCCGACGCCAAGCTGCTGTTGCTGTCAGGCGGCAGCGGCATCACGCCGCTCGCGAGCATGCTGCGGACGCTGTTCGACCGCGCGTCCGATCGTGACGTCGTGTTCGTGCACAGCTCCCGCACTCCCGGCGACATCATCTTTCGTGATGAGCTCGCGCTGATGGCCCGCCGCCTGCCCCGGCTCCGGGTCGCGCACGTGGTGGAGAGCACCGTCGGCGAGCCTGGCTGGCCCGGCCTGGTCGGCAGACTCGACGCGCGCATGATGGGCCTACTGGCGCCGGACCTGCTGGAGCGCGAGGTGCTGTGCTGCGGCCCGGCGCCGTACATGGCCGGGGTGCGCGGGCTGCTCGATCAGGCCGGCTTTGACCGCAGCCGCTACCATGAGGAGAGCTTCAGCTTCGAGGCGCTGCCCGACGCTGTCCTGGAGGAGGTCGCCGCCACCGAAGCCGTCGTTGAGGCGACATTCAGCGTGACGTTCGCCAAGTCCGGCAAGACGGTCGCCTGCCCGCCCGGGACCACCGTGCTCGCGGCGGCGAAGGCGGCCGGGCTGCGGCTGCCGTCCTCGTGCACGCGCGGCGTCTGCGGCACCTGCAAGAGCCGTATGCTGTCCGGGCGCGTGACGATGCAGCACGGCGGCGGCATCCGCCCGCGTGAGATTGACCAAGGCATGGTGCTGATCTGCTGCAGCCGTCCCCTCGAAGATTTGGTGATCGATCGATGACAAAACTCACGCCCTTCAACTTCGATATCGGTGCGGCCGGGTTGCCCTCCGTCAAAACGCCCGGCGTGAAGACGGAGGAAAAACGACCCGCGCTGATCGAGGTGCAGGATGTTTCCAAAGTATTCGGCGACCGCAGCGCCGAGGCGCTGGCGATGCTCAACGCTGGCGAGGACCGGGCGGCGGTGCTGGCGCGCACCGGCACGGCGGTCGGCCTCAACCACGTCAGCTTCGACGTGGCGGAGAGCGAAATCCTGGTGGTCATGGGCCTGTCCGGCAGCGGCAAATCGACGATGCTGCGCTGCCTGAACCGGTTGATCGAGCCGAGCAGCGGCACCATCCGGGTGCGCGGCGCCGACGTGACCGCGATGGCCCCGGCGGCGTTACGAGAATTCCGGCGTCACAGCTTCGGCATGGTGTTCCAGCATTTCGCGCTGTTTCCGCACCGCACCATCCTCGGCAATGTCGAGTTCGGCCTCGAAGTCCAGGGCATGGCGAAGCCGGCGCGGCGCGACAGCGCGATGCGCGCCATCGAGCTGGTCGGCCTGAAGGGCTGGGACGCGCGTTATCCGAGCGAGCTGTCGGGCGGCATGAAGCAGCGGGCGGGCCTAGCGCGCGCGCTGGCCGCCGACGCCGCCGTGCTGCTGATGGATGAGGCGTTCAGCGCGCTCGATCCGCTCATTCGCCGCGACATGCAGCAGGAATTGGTCGAGCTGCAGCGCCGTTTGCAGAAGACCATCGTCTTCGTCTCGCACGACCTGGACGAGGCGATCGCGCTCGGAGGGCGCATCGTGCTGATGAAGGACGGGGCCATCGTGCAGGTGGGCACCGCCGAGGCAATTCTAGCGCATCCGGCCACGCCCTACGTCGCGCGCTTCGTCGAGCATATCGACGTCGCCTCGGTCCTGAAGGTCGGCGCGCTGCTGGCCGCCGTCCCGGTCGTGCTGCGATCCCCGGAGGATCCGACCGCCGCCGCCGACCGCATGGACGCAGCCGGATGCGGCAACGCGCTCGTGGTGGACGCGAAGGGACGCCTGCTGGGCCGGACCGACGCCGCCACCTTGCGCCGGGCGCCGCACGGACAGGGGCTGGAGCGCGCCGTGCAGTCCTGCGCGCGGGTGGCCGCCACGGCGTCGGTCAAGCAGGCCCTCCCTGTGGTGGCCGCCGAGGCGGAGCCGGTCGCGGTCGTGGACGAGGACGGGCGGCTGCTCGGCACGATCGACCGCGTGGGCATCATCAACGCCCTCGCCCGGCGCTCTGCGACCTCGGAGGCCGCGCCATGAACTGGTCGGTCCCGCGCATCCCGCTCGACATTTGGTGCGACGCGGCGCTCGACTGGCTGACGGAGGCGCTCTCGGGCGTCACCCGTGCCATCAGTCACTCGGTGTCGGACTGGATCGCCGAGCTGACGACGCTGCTGCAGGCGGTGCCGCCGCCGGTGATCATCCTGGCGTTTGGGCTGCTGGCCTGGCGGGTCTCGGGGTGGCGGCTGTCGATCGGCTCGATGCTCGGGTTCGCGTTCCTGTGGAATTTGCGGCTGTGGGACCCGATGGTGACCACGCTGGTGATGGTCGTGCTCTCGACCGCGGCGTCCATCGCCATCGGCCTGCCGCTCGGCATCATAGCCGCTTTGAATGCGCGGACCTGGCGCGTCGTGGCGCCCTGCATGGACATGGCGCAGACCATGCCGAGCTTCGTCTATCTGATCCCGGCCATACCGTTCTTCGGCCTGGGCCCGGTGTCGGCCTGCTTTGCCACCGTCATCTTCGCGATGCCGCCGACCATCCGGCTCACCGCGCTCGGCATCCTGCAGGTGCCGGGCGAGCTGACCGAGGCCGCCGACGCCTTCGGCACGACGCGCTGGCAAAAACTGTTGAAGGTGCAGTTGCCGCTGGCGCTGCCGACGATCATGGCGGGGATCAACCAGACGATCATGCTGTCGCTGTCGATGGTGGTGATCGCGGCGATGATCGGCGCCGGGGGGCTGGGCCGCGAGGTGTGGAGCGCGATCCAGCGGCTGGAGGCTGGGCGCGGGTTCCAGGCCGGCGTCGCCATCGCGGTGCTGGCCATCATCCTCGACCGCATCACCCAGCAAGTATCGCGCCGTGCCCAGCCGCACTGAGAACTCTCAACCAACAAGAAACAAGGAGCATTCCATGCTGAGAAGACAGGTTCTGGCGTCCGTCCCCGCCGCCGCCGCGATGGCCGCCTTTGGCCGCCCGGCCTCTGCCGCCGGCAAGGGCATGGTGAAGATCGTCTATGTCGAGTGGGCGGATGCGATCGTCGCCACCAACATCCTGGCCGAGACGCTGAAACAGGCGGGATACGAGACGCGGCTGACCCCGGTTTCGGGCGCGGCGATGTGGGAGGCAGTGGCGTCCGGCGACGCGGATGCGATGGTTGCGGCATGGCTGCCGGCGACGCACGCGGCGTACTACGCGAAGCTGAAGAACAAGGTCGATATCGTCGGTGCGAACATCGAGGGCGCCAAGATCGGCTGGGTGGTGCCGGACTATGTGACGGTGGACTCGATCGCCGACCTCAAGGCGAACGCGTCGATGTTCGGCGGCAAGGTCATTGGCATCGATCCCGGCGCCGGGCTGATGCGGGCGTCGGAGAAGGCGATGACCGAGTACGGGCTGGCGCCGATGCAGTTGGTCGATGGCAGCGACGCGACGATGGTGGCGGCGCTGAAGGATGCGATCACGCGCAAGCAGCCGATCGTGGTCGCGGGCTGGACGCCGCATTGGATGTGGGCGGCGTTCAAGCTGAAATACCTGGCCGATCCGAAGGGTGTGTTCGGCGGCGATGAGACAGTGAACAACGTCGTACGCAAGGACCTGGCGAAGGATATGCCGGAGGTGCGCGCGATCCTGTCGCGGTTCAAGCTGACGCTGGCGGACGAACAGGGGCTGATGATGCAGAACCAGGCCAGCGGCGTTGACCCGGCGAAGACGGCGGCCGAGTGGGTGAAGCAGCATCCGGACGTCGTGAAATCCTGGGTGGCCTGAACTCTAGCCTGGCGGTATCAGGCAAGCGGCGCGTCGGGGCCGCGCAAGCCCGGCGCCGCTGTCCGACCAAGGATGACGCATGAAGCATTTCTCCGCCGCCCGCCTGCTCCGCGAGGCCGTCCGTGGGCAATCCGGCTGGACCGAGCACTGGCGCTCGCCGGACCGGCCGGCGCCTGCGTATGACGCCGTCATCGTCGGCGCGGGCGGGCACGGGCTGGCGACGGCGTATTACCTGGCGAAGCAGCACGGCATCACGCGGGTGGCGGTGCTGGAGAAGGGCTGGCTCGGCGGCGGCAACACCGGGCGCAACACGACGATCATCCGCAGCAACTACCTGATGGCCGAGAGCGCCGCGCTTTATGATCACGCGGTGAAACTTTGGGAGGGGCTGTCGCGCGAGCTGAACTACAACGTCATGTTCTCGCCGCGCGGGGTGATGATGCTGGCGCACACCGCGCACGACGTGCAGGTGGCGAAGCGGCATGTGTATGCGAACCAGTTGGCCGGGATCGACAATGACTGGCTGTCGCCGGCGCAGGCGCAGGAGTACTGCCCGCCGCTGCGGCTGGACGCAGGAATGCGCTACCCGGTGCTGGGCGCGGCGCTGCAGCGGCGCGGCGGCACCGCCCGGCACGACGCGGTGGCGTGGGGCTATGCCCGGGCGGCCAGCGCGCTGGGCGTCGATATCGTGCAGAATTGCGAGGTGACGGGCATCCGGCGCGACGCCAGTGGTGCCGTGTGCGGGGTGGACACCACGCGCGGCACCGTTTCCACCCGGCGGGTCGGCGTCGTCGCGGCCGGGCACACCAGCGTCGTCATGGCGCAGGCCGGGGTGCGGATGCCGCTTGAGAGCTACCCGCTGCAGGCCCTCGTCAGCGAGCCCGTCAAGCCGTGCTTTCCCTGTGTCGTCATGTCGAACACGATCCACGCCTACATTAGCCAGTCGGATAAGGGCGAGCTGGTGATCGGCGCCGGGACCGACGCCTATACAAGCTATAGCCAGCAGGGCGGCCTGCACATCGCGACGCATACGCTGGACGCGATCTGCGAGCTGTTTCCGCAGTTCCGGCGGATGCGGATGCTGCGCAACTGGGGCGGCATCGTCGATGTGACGCCGGACCGCAGCCCGATTATCGGCAAGACGCCGGTGCCGGGGCTGTATGTGAACTGCGGCTGGGGAACGGGCGGGTTCAAGGCGACGCCGGGGTCCGGCCACGTGTTCGCGCACACGATGGCGCATGACGCGCCGCATCCGATCAATGCGCCGTTTGGGCTGGACCGGTTCCGCACCGGGCAACTGATCGACGAGGCCGCTGCGGCCGCGGTCGCGCATTAGGAAATACGGCGATGCTGCTGATCCCCTGCCCCATCTGCGGCGTCCGGCCCGAGGCGGAGTTCACCTATGCCGGCGAGGCGCATATCGCGCGTCCGGCCGAGCCGGCGGCGCTCGACGACCACGCCTGGGGCGAGTTCCTGTATGCGCGCACCAACCCGAAGGGCGACCACGCCGAGCGGTGGCGGCATACCCATGGCTGCGGCCGGTTCTTCAACGCGGTGCGCAATACGCAAACCGACCGGTTCATCACCAGCACCCTCGCCGGCGCCGCCCGCCCGCATGGCGCACCGTCCACCGCGAGCCCGGACGCCCCGGCCATGCGCAGCGACACCGAGCAGTGGGGCCAGGCATGAGTTTGCGTTTCACTTTCGACCGGCGCGCTTATCTCGGTGAGCCCGGCGACACCCTCGCCTCCGCGCTGCTGGCCAACGGCGTGCGGCTGATGGGCCGGTCGTTCAAGTATCACCGCCCGCGCGGCCTGCTGGCGGCGGGGTCGGAAGAGCCGAACGCGCTGGTCGAGGTGGATCGCGGGGGCGGCGCACGCACGCCGAACCTGCGGGCGACGCAGGTGGAAATCTATGACGGGCTGGTGGCGCGCAGCCAGAACCGCTTTCCCTCGCTCGGCTTCGACTTGCAGGCGGTGAATGATTTTGCCGCCCCGCTGCTGTCGGCGGGCTTCTACTACAAGACGTTCATGGCGCCGCGGGGCGCATGGGCCAAGCTGTATGAGCCGCTGATCCGCCGCGCCGCCGGGCTGGGCCGCGCGCCGGATGTGGCGGACCCCGACCACTACGCCAGCCGCTATGCGCATTGCGACGTGCTGGTGATCGGCTCCGGCCCGGCGGGGCTCGCCGCCGCTGTGGCCGCCTCGGCCGGGGACGCCCGCGTCATCCTGTGCGACGAACAGCCGCGTTTCGGCGGCAGCCTGCTGGCGGACCGCAGCGCGCGCATTGACGGGCTGGCCGCGCCGGATTGGGTGGCGGCGCAGGTCGGTGTGCTGGCGTCGCGGCCCGAGGTCACGCTGCTGACGCGCACCACCGCGTTCGGCTGGTATCCCGACAACATGGTCGGCCTGGCCCAGCGTCTGACCGACCACCTGCCGGACCCGGATCCCACGCTGCCGCGCGAGCGCCTGTGGCAGGTCCGCGCCAAACAGGTCGTGATCGCGGCCGGCGCCATCGAGCGGCCGCTGGTGTTCCCCGGCAATGATCGGCCCGGCGTCATGCTGGCCGACGCCGCCCGGACCTTCGCCGTCCGCTACAACGCCGCCCCCGGTCAGCGCGCGGTGATTGCCACCACCAGCGACACCGCCTATCGCGCGGCGCTTGACCTGCAGGCCTGCGGCGTCGAGGTGGCGCTGATCGCCGATGCGCGTCTCCGAGCAGATGGGCCGCTGCCCGCCGCCGCCCGGGCCGCCGGCATCCGGGTGGAGGCCGGGATGCGGGTGCTGGCGACCCGTGGGCGGCGCGGCATCCGGGTGGCGATCATGGGGCGCATCGATCTCGACGGCCGGGTGCGGGACCGCGAATGGGTGCGCTGCAGCCTGCTGGGCATGAGCGGCGGCTGGACGCCGTCGCTGCATCTGTTTTCGCAGTCGCGCGGCAAGCTGCGCTTCGACGCGGCGACCGAGACGTTCCTGCCGGGGGCATCGGCGGCGGCGGAGCGTTCGGCTGGGGCTTGCCGCGGCGTGCATGGCCTGGATGACGCGTTGGCCGACGGCGCAATGGCCGGGAGTGCTGCGGCGCATGACGCCGGGTTCCACGCCGCGTTGCCGGCGCGCGCCCATGTGGACGGCGCCGCGCAGGCAGGCTGGACCGCCCCGGTTCCAGCCCGCCGCAAGCAGCGCCGCGCCTTCGTCGATTTCCAGAACGACGTAACCAGCAAGGACCTGCTGCAGGCGACACAGGAGGGCTTTCACAGCATCGAGCACGTCAAGCGCTACACCACGACCGGCATGGCGACCGATCAGGGCAAGACCAGCAACATGAACGCGCTGTCGATCGTCGCGGCGGAGCTGGGCCGGCCGGTCCCGGCGGTGGGGCTCACGACGTTCCGCCCGCCCTACACGCCGGTGACGTTCGGCACCCTCGCCGGATACAGCCGCGGCGTGCTGTTCGACCCCGTCCGCACGACGCCGGTCCACGGCTGGGCGGCGGCGCATGGGGCGGTGTTCGAGGATGTCGGGCTTTGGAAGCGCGCGCGGTATTTCCCGCGCGGCGACGAGACCATGCACCAGGCCGTCATGCGGGAGTGCCGCACGGTGCGCTCGGCGGTGGGACTATTCGACGCTTCGACACTGGGAAAAATCGAGATCGTCGGCGCGGATGCGGCCGAGTTCATGAACCGGATGTACGTGAACGCCTGGACCAAGCTGGCGCCCGGCCGCTGCCGCTATGGGCTGATGCTGGGGGAGAACGGTTTTCTCCTCGATGACGGCGTCGCAGGCCGCTTGGCGCCGGACCGCTTCCACGTCACGACGACGACCGGGGGCGCCCCGCGCGTGCTGGCGCTGATGGAGGACTTCTCACAGACGGAGTGGCCGGAGCTGCGCGTTTGGCTGACGAGCGTCACCGAGCAATGGGCGGTGCTGGCGGTGCAGGGGCCGCGGGCCCGCGACGTGCTGACGCCGCTGGTGGACGGGATGGACATCCAGGCCGCCGCCATGCCGCATATGAGCGTGGCGGTGGGCAGCATCCTGGGCGTGCCGATGCGGCTGTTCCGGGTGAGTTTCACGGGTGAGCTTGGGTTTGAAATCAACGTGCCGGCGGGCCATGCCCAAGCGGTGTGGGAGGCGGTGCACGCCCGCGTGCAGGCGCTCGGCGGCTGTGTCTATGGCACCGAGGCGATGCACGTGCTGCGGGCGGAGAAGGGCTACATCATCGTGGGCCAGGAGAGTGATGGGACGGTGACCTTGGGCGATCTTGGGCTGGATTGGGCGGTGGGCCGGTCGAAGCGTGATTTCGTCGGCAAGCGCTCGCTGGACCGGCCGGACATGACGGCGGCGGGGCGGCGGCAGCTGGTCGGGCTGCTGACCGCCGACCCGGCCTGCGTGCTGGATGAGGGCGCGCAGTTGACCGAGGCCGCCGCGGCGCCGGTGGGGACGCGCTCGCTCGGGCACGTCACGTCGTCGTATGGCGAGGCGACATTGGGCCACTCGATCGCGCTGGCGATGCTGGCCGATGGGCGGGCGCGGCTGGGCGAGACCGTGTATGTGCAGCGGCCAGAGGGGGCGATGCCGGTGCGCGTCGTGGACCCGGTATTCCTCGACCCGGAAGGAGTGCGGCTCAATGCCTGACACCATCGCGCCGGATCGCCTGCAGCCGCGGGACGTGGCTCCGGCATTGGTCGAACCGGCGCATGACGCGCGCCCGATCGTCGTGCCGGGCCGTTTGCTGCTGCAGCCCGCCCCGGACCTCGCGCGCCTGGTGCTGCGCGGCGACGCGTCGGCGTTGGGGGTGGCGTTCGGCCTGGAGCTGCCGACGCAGCCGTGCCGTGCCGCCGAGGCCAGCGGGCGTTCGGTGCTCTGGCTCGGACCGGACGAGTGGCTGCTGCTGGCGTCGCCCGGGACGCTGGATGCGACGATTTCAGTCCCGGGTGCGGCGGTGGTCGATGTTGGGCATCGCCAGGTCGGGCTGGTGCTGGACGGTCCCGACGCCCCGGATGTGCTCGCGGCTGGCTGTCCGCTGGACCTGCATCCGACGGCGTTCCCGGTCGGCATGTGCACGCGGACGGTGTTCGGCAAAGCGGAGATCGTGTTGTGGCGGCAGGACACAATGCGGTTTCATGTGGAGGTTTGGCGCTCGTTCGCGGCGTATGTCCATGCGTTGCTCGAACGCGCGGCGCCGCTCTAAGCCTCAGCGCTGCGCCGCCTCCCAGCCCTCCGCGACATAGACCGGGCTGTTGGACGCGGCCAGCGGCGCGAGACCCAGCACGTGGTCGGCGGCCTTCTCGCCGATCATGATGGTCGGCGCGTTCAGGTTGCCAGTGGTGACCGACGGCATGATCGAGCTGTCGATCACCCGCAGCCCGTCCAGCCCGATCACCCGCGTCTCGGGGTCCACCACCACCATCGGGTCATCGATGCCGCCCATTTTGCAGGTGCCGGCCGGGTGGTAGGCGCTCTCCACTTTCCGCGCGATGAACTCGTCGATCTGCTCGTCCGATTGCACGCCGGCGCCGGGCTGGATTTCCTCGCCGCGGAACCGCTCAAACGCCGGTTGGGCGAAGATCTCGCGGGTCAGGCGCACGCAGGCGCGCATCTCCGCCCAGTCATCGGGGTGGCTCATGTAGTTGAAGCGGATGCTCGGCTTCGTCCGCGGGTCGGCGGAGGTCAGCAGCACGCGGCCGCGGCTTTTTGAGCGCATCGGACCGACATGCGCCTGGAAGCCGTGGCCGGACGCCTTGACCTTGCCGTCATAGGTCACGGCCACGGGCAGGAAATGATACTGGATGTCCGGCGAACGGATGCCGGCCCGGCTGCGGATGAAGCCGCAGCTTTCGAAGTGGTTGGTGGCGCCGAGGCCGTCATGGTTCAGCAGCCACTTGGCGCCGATCATCGCCTTCGACCACGGGTTCATGATCGAAAACAGCGTCACCGGCTCCTTGCAGGCGACCTGGAAGTAGAATTCGAGATGGTCCTGCAGATTTTCACCGACGCCGGGCAAATCGTGCACGATTGGGATGCCGTGCTGCATCAGCTCGTGCGCGGGGCCGACGCCCGAGAGCTTCAGAAGCTGCGGCGAGTTGATGGGGCCGCCGCACAGGATCACCTCGCGCCGTGCCCGGACCATGCTCGACGCGTCGCCGCGCCGGTAGCGGACGCCGACCGCCCGCCGGTCCTCGAAGATCACTGCGGAGGCGAGGGCGTGGGTGACGACGCACAGGTTTTTACGTCTCAAAGCGGGTTTGAGATAGGCGTTGGCGGTGCTCCAGCGGCGGCCGTTATGCACGGTCATGCCCATCCGGCCGAAGCCTTCCTGCTGATAGCCATTATAGTCCGCGGTGGCGGGATAGCCGGCCTGATGCGCCGCCTCGAGCCAGGCCGCGTGCAGCGGGTTCTCCAGCGTGCCGTAACGGGTGTTCAGCGGCCCGGCGTCGCCGCGGTATTCGTCGCCGCCCTCGTTCAGCGTCTCCGCCCGGCGGAAATACGGCAGCACGTCGCGGTAGCCCCAGCCGGTCGCACCCTCCTGCTCCCACCGGTCGAAATCAAGCGGGTTGCCGCGCACATAGACCATGCCGTTGATGGACGATGAGCCGCCCAGCACCTTGCCGCGCGGCGTGTGCAGGCGGCGTCCATTCAGATGCGGCTCCGGCTCGGTTTCGTAGGACCAGTCGTATTTCGGCATGCTCATCGGGATCGATAATGCGCTGGGCATCTGGATCAGCACCGAAGCGTCGGAGCCGCCGTACTCGAGGACGAGGACGGTGGCGGTGCCGTCCTCCGTCAGCCGGTTCGCCAGCACGCAGCCGGCCGAACCCGCGCCCACGATGACATAGTCAAACACCTCGGCCATAGGCGGCCCTCCTCAATGCAGCGTTTCGATGTCACCGCGCGCCCTTTGGGCACTGGCATGTCCAAGTAGAGCAATATGCAGGCGGTACGGGGCAGAATTATGTCGCGGGAATCCTAAGCGGTAGCGTGTGCAGGACACCCGCAAGATGTGTGCAAGATTACGGCCAGAGCCGAGCGGAGGAGCGCGCCATGGAACAGTTCGACGACTGGATGAGCGACAACAAGATTCCTGTCGGCGCCTGGATCGCCTCGGGCATCGACGTGCTGAAGGCGCATGGCGCTGTGTTCTTCGACGGCCTATCCAATGGCGTCCGCTTCGTCATCGACGGCGTCACCACGGCCCTGGTCTGGGTGCCGAAGCCGCTGCTGATCCTGCTGGTGGTCGCCCTCGTCTATGCGCTGCGGCGGTCCTGGCAGCTCACCTTGTTCGTGGCGCTGGCGCTGCTGTTCATCCTGAACCAGGGCTATTGGCAGGAGACTATGGAGACGCTGTCGCTCGTGCTGTCTTCCGCCCTTGTCTCAACCGCGATCGGCGTGCCGCTCGGCATCGCGGTCGCGCATCGCCCTTGGCTATTCCGCCTGATCCGCCCGGCGCTCGACCTCATGCAGACCCTGCCGACCTTCGTCTATCTGATCCCCACGCTCGTGCTGTTTGGCCTCGGGGCGGTGCCGGGGCTGATTTCGACGGTGATCTTCTCGCTGCCCGCGCCGGTGCGCCTCACCCATCTCGGCATAACGTCCGTGCCGCGCCAGCTGATCGAGGCCGGCGAGGCGTTCGGCGCCACCCGCCGGCAGCTGCTGTGGAAGGTGGAGCTGCCGAGCGCACGGCCGATGATCCTGGCGGGGATCACCCAGTGCATCATGCTGAGCCTGTCGATGGTGGTCATCGCGGCACTTGTCGGCGCGGGCGGGCTGGGCGTGCCGGTGGTGCGGGCGCTGAACACGGTGCGGGTCGATACCGGCTTCGAGGCGGGGCTCGTGATCGTGCTGCTGGCGATCATCCTGGACCGGGTGTGCCGCCCGGCCGAACGGGAGCGTGCGTGATGCAGCCCGCGATCGAATTTCGAAATGTCGATGTGCTGTTTGAGTCTGGCTCGGCACGGCGGCAGGCAGCGCGCATCCAGGCGGCGCTGCGCCTCGTGGACCAGGGCCGCTCCCGCGGTGACATCGTGCGGGAGACCGGGGTGGTGGCCGGGGTGTGCGGCGCCAATCTCGCCGTGGCGCCGGGCGAGATTTCGGTGCTGATGGGACTGTCGGGTTCCGGGAAATCGACGCTGCTGCGGGCGGCGAACGGCCTCAATAAGGTGACGCGCGGCGAGGTGCTGCTGCAGGACGGCGCTGGGACCGTCGATCTCGCGTCGTGCGACGCCGCCACCTTGCGACGCGTCCGGCTGCTGCGTGTCGCCATGGTGTTCCAGCAGTTCGCCCTGCTGCCGTGGCGCACCGTGCGGGAGAATGTCGGCCTCGGGCTCGAGCTGCGCGGCGTGCCCTTGGCGGAGCGGCGCCGTTCCGTCGAGGAGAAGCTGCAGCTCGTGGGCCTCGACCAGTGGGCCGACCGCTACGCGCATGAGCTGTCGGGCGGCATGCAGCAGCGCGTCGGGCTGGCGCGGGCCTTCGCCACCGACGCCGATATCCTTTTGATGGACGAGCCGTTCTCGGCGCTCGATCCGCTGATCCGCGGCAAGCTGCAGGATGAGCTGCTCGACCTGCAAGCGAAGGTGAAGAAGACCATCCTGTTCGTCAGCCACGACCTCGACGAGGCGTTGAGGATCGGCAACCGCATCACGATCATGGAGGGCGGCCGGATCGTGCAGACCGGCAGCGCCGAGGACATCGTGCTGCGCCCGGCCGACGACTACGTGGCGCAGTTCGTCCGGCATCTGAACCCGCTCACGGTGCTGCGCGCGGCAACGGTGATGCGGCCGAGCCACGAGCTGCATCAGGAGGACGGCGCGCTGTGGCTGGACGCTGAGCGTCGCTACCGCCTGACGCTCGACCACAGCGGGCGGCCCAGCGAGGCGTTCTACCAAGGCGAGAAGCTGGCGATGACGCCGCTGCATACCTTTGATTCCGCGCAGTCGGTCGTGCCGCTCGGGCTGCTGGTGGTGCCGCACAGCTTTCCGCTGCGGCTGATGATGCAGTTGCGCCAGGCGAGCGGGCACCCGGTGCTGCTGGCGTCCGACGAGCGGTTCGAAGGGGTATGCGACGACGCCGACATCCTGAAGGCGCTGTGCGGGGTGCACCGTATGCCGCAGGGGCGCGGCGTCGAGCAGGCGGCGCAGCCGGTATCATAATCCCAGCGCGGTCCGCACGGCAGCCGGGCCGTCCTTGCCGTCGAACGTCGTGACCCCGTCCAGCCACGCGTCGAGCTGGCCAGGGTTGGCCTTCAGCCAGGTGCGCGCCGCCGCCGGGCCGTCCATGCGCTGGTTGGCGATCGACACCATCAGCGCGTTCTCCATCGGCACGGTGAAATTGAGCTGGCGGAACAGACGGTCGGCGTTTGGGCACTGCTCGGCATAGCCGTTGCGGGCCAGCGTGTTGATCGTGGTGCTGCCGTAATCCGGGCCGAAATACTGTTCGGCGCCCTGAAGGTAGGTGATGTGGAACCGGTCGTTCATCGGATGCGGCTCCCAGGCGAGGAAGGCGATCCACTGCTGGCTGCGCTGGGCACGCTCGACCTCGCCGAGCATGCCTTGCTCGCTCAATTCGATCAGCTTCCAGCCTTTCAGCCCGTCATCGCCGGCGGTCAGCATGCGCTGGATGTTCTGGTTGGCCGGGGCGCCGGCCTCGATGCCGTAGATGCGCTTACCGAACTTGTCGGCGTGCTGAGCGAGGTCGGCGACGCTGCGCACCCCCGCCTCGGCGACGTAGTCCGGCACCGCCAGGGTGAACTTCGCGTGCTGCAGATTGGGCCGCACGACAACGAGCTTGTTACCCTGCAATAGTGGGTCGATGAAATGCGACTGCGCCGGCATCCAGTTGCCGAGGAACACGTCGAGCTGCCCGGACGACAGCGCCTGGAACACGATCGGCACCGAAAGCGTGCTCACCGCCTGCTTGTAGCCGAGCGCATTTAACAATGTGCCGGCGACGCCGTTCGTCGAGGTGATGTCGGTCCAGCCGGGGTCGGCCATGCGCACGGTGGCGCAGGCAGCTGGCTCGGCCGCGCGGGCGCCGGTGCAGAGTGCCAATGTGAACAGGATCGCCAGTGGTGTTTTCGCAAGCCGCATCGTGCCATCCTCCGGAAGATCAGCCAGGAAATCAGACGCTAGCAGCACCGGGGCGCGGGAAGCGAGCCATCGCCTCAAGCTCATCGAGCCGCGCGCCGTTGCGTATGTAAAGCCGGCTCGCGTCGCGTGCGGGCTGGTGGTCCCAGGAGGCCTGGACGCCCTGCCGCAGCGCCCCGGCGACAAACAGCCGGCGGCGCTGGCTGGCCAGCACGTCCTCATGCAGGCGCGCGAGGTCCCAGCGCTGCGCCACCTCGGCGCGGAACACGGCGACCGACTGCGCGTGCTGCGGATCGGCTGCGAGGTTGACCCGTTCCGCGGCATCGGCTTGCAGGTCATAGAGCTGGTCGGGATCGGCGGCGGAATGGACGAACTTATGCGTTCCGCGCCGCAGCATCACGATCGGCGCGAGCGCGCCCTCGGCCAAGTATTCCCCTAATACTTCGCCGTGGGCGGTGCCGCCCGAAAGCTGCGGCAGCAGGGAGCGGCCGTCGAGCGGCGTCGCGTAGTCCGGCGCCTGGCCGTTGCCGGCGATCTCGGCCAGCGTCGGCAGGAGGTCGGCGAGCGAGACCGGGGCGTCTCGGCGGCCGGCGGCGAAGATGCCAGGCGCGTGCATGATGAGCGGCACCCGGCAGGCGGCCTCGAAGAAGCTCATCTTATACCAAAGCCCGCGCTCCCCGAGCATCTCGCCATGGTCGGCGAGCAGGATCACGATGGTCTCCTGCTCCATCCCGGAACTACGCAGCGCCGCCAGCAGCGCGCCCACCTGGTCATCCACGAACGAGCACGCGCCGTAATAGGCTCGGCGCGCGGCGCGGATCTGCGCCTCGGTGATCGCCTGCGCGTCCATCGCGCAGACCCCGCGCAGGCGCAGCGAGTGCGGATCTTCTGGCACGTCGCCGCATCGCACACGCGGCATGTCCACACTGTCGTCGGTATAGCGGCTCCACCAGGGGTCGGGGATGGTGAACGGATCGTGCGGGTGGCTCATGGAAACCACCATCAGGAACGGCCGCACGTCGGCGTCGCGGGCGATGTCGAACAGGCGCTGGCGCGCGCTGAACACGACCTCCTCGTCGAAATCGAGCTGGTTGGTGCGCACGCAGGGCCCGGCCTGCGTGACGCCGTCCATGTTGTGATACCAGTCGGGCCTTGCGTCGGGATGCCGCCAGTCCGGCGTCCAGCCGTAATCGGCCGGGTAGATGTCGGTGGTCAGCCGCTCCTCGAAGCCGTGCAGCTGGTCCGGGCCGCAGAAATGCATCTTCCCGGTCAGGATGGTGCGGTAGCCGGCGTGCCGGAGGTAGTGGGCGAAGGTCGGCACCTGCGAGGTGAACTCGGCGGCGTTGTCGTAGGCGCCGGTGGCCGACGGCAGGCGGCCCGACATGAATACCGCGCGCGACGGGGCGCAGAGCGGGCTGTTGCAGTAGGCGGCGGTGAACACGACGCCCTGCCCGGCCAGGGCGTCGATGTGCGGAGTGCGGGCGACCGTGTTGCCATAGGCCGGCAGGGCGCCGGCAGCCATCTGATCGGCCATCAGGATCAGGATGTTCGGCCGTCGCGCCATGCAGCCCCTTGCAGCAGCCTCAAGCCGGCTGTTCGTTGCAGCCGAGCATAGAGCTTAGCGCGGCTTCAAGGGAACTCCGGCGCGCAGCTCGGCCTCCAGCTCGGCAATCCGCTTCTGCAGGCTTTGCCGCAAGGAGGGAGCGCTGTGCGCCTTCATGCCGGCCAGCGTCTCCCGCAGCTCACGCAGCAGCTTTTCCTTTTCCGGCCGGGTTCGCTTGACCGGCTGGTTGTCCGAACGCTGGCCTTCGAAGGCGCGCATGATCCCTCCTTTTTGGCGGCAGAAGTCTTGGCGTTACTTCTCCGCCATCGCCTTGATGTTGTCCAAGCCGGCGCGATACACGCCGGTCATTGCCTTGTTCGCGCCCGCGTCGTCGGCGCCGCCCGCCGGCTTGAAGCTGCCGTGCCAGGTGACAAGGGAGCCGCTGCCCGCCGGCGCCACGCCGATGGTCGAGGTGTAGTCCGTGACCGGGAGCACCTTCGGATCGACCTTGAGGATGGTGTAGCTGTAGCTTTCGCCGCTTTTGGCGGTCAGCCGCTCCGTCACCGTCGGGCTGCCCGGCGCCTTCAGCGTGATCACCCGCACCGAGCCGACGGCGTCGCCCTTATCGGCCGGGCTGCTCTCGGCGCCCGGCAGCCAGTTGGCGATGGCGTCGAACTTGCCGATCATGGCCCAGACCTTCGCCGGCGCGGCTGTCGTCGTCACGGTTTCGGTGACCTCGACCGCCACGGCGGCCTGCATGGAGACAGCAAAAAGCATCGCGCTGGCGGCGAGGGTGAGCGGACGGATCATGGGCGTTTCCTAAAACTTGTATGTTGTCACAAAACATAGTCCGACGCGGCCACGAATGGCAAATCGCCGCGTCTCGACTGTGAGACGCCCGGGGAAACCATCACCGCCGCCCCCTGTTTTGACCGGGTATGGCGACCCACCTCGTGGGGCCGACGGGAGAATTTGAGCGCATGACCTATTTTGGCACCATTTCTGGCCTGGCCGAGCATTACCGCGCGGTCCGCGGCCACATGGAGCAGCTCGCCGCCGCGCTGACGCCGGAGGATCAATGCGTGCAGTCCATGCCGGACGCCTCGCCGGCGAAGTGGCACCGCGCGCATACCACGTGGTTCTTCGAGGAATTCGTGCTGCGCCCGCATTTGCCGGGCTACGTCCCCTTCGACCCAGCGTTCCGCTTCCTGTTCAACAGCTATTACGAGACGGTGGGTGAGCGGCATCCGCGTCCCGCCCGCGGCCTGATTACGCGTCCTGGCGCCGAGGAGGTCGGTGCCTATCGCCGGCACGTCGATGACGCCATGGCCCGGCTGCTGACTGAGCGGGAGCGGGATGTCGCGAGCCTTGTGGAGCTCGGGCTGCAGCATGAGCAGCAGCACCAGGAGCTGCTGGTGACCGACATGATGCACGCCTTCGCGCAAAGCCCGCTGGTTCCAGCGGTGCTGCCGGGCTGGCGGGAGCCGGTTGGTGCGGCGGGGCCCGCGCAATTCGTCGAGCTGCCGGGCGGCGTCTTTGCTGTCGGGCATGATGGGGCGGGGTTCGCGTTCGACAACGAAACGCCGTGCCATGAGGCGCTGCTGCGGCCGTATCGCCTCGCCGACCGCCTGGTGCGCAACGCGGACTGGCTCGCCTTCATTGAGGATGGCGGCTACCGCACGGCCGGGCTGTGGATGTCCGACGGCTGGTCGGTCGTGCAGGCGGAAGGCTGGCAGACGCCGATGTACTGGCGCGACGGCGAGGCTGGATGGCGGCAGGTTGGGCCTGGCGGGCTCGCGCCGCTGGAGGCAGCCGCGCCGGTCCGTCACATCAGCTGGTATGAGGCCGACGCCTTCGCCCGCTGGGCCGGCGCGCGGCTGCCAACCGAATTCGAGCTGGAGGCGGCGGCTGGCCACGACGCCATGCATGAATTGCAGGGCCACGCCTGGCAGTGGACCGGCAGCGCCTATTTGCCCTATCCCGGTTTCCGGCCCGTCGAGGGCGCAATCGGCGAGTACAACGGCAAGTTCATGATCAATCAGATGGTGCTCCGCGGCGGCAGCCTGGCGACGCCGGGTCACGCGCGTCCGACCTATCGCAACTTCTTCCCGGCCGGCACGCGCTGGCAGTTCACCGGGCTGCGGCTCGCCCAGGACGTGGCCTGATCATGCTGGACGGAAATGCCCATAGCGCGGTCGCGCTCGCTCGCCCGATTTTGGATCACGGCGTCGCCGATGCGGCGTTGCATGGCCTGCTGGCCAAGCGCAAGACGCTGCCGCCCAAGCTGTTCTACGACGCCGAGGGCTGCCGGCTGTTTGGCGAGATTACCCGCCTGCCCGAATACTACCCGACGCGCACCGAGCTTGCCTTGCTGCGTGACATCGCCGACGCAGCGGTCTCCGGCCTGCCGTCTGGCGGCGCGCTGGTGGAGTATGGCGCCAGCGACGAGACCAAGGCGCGGCTGCTGCTCGACGCCGGCGGCCGATTCACCGCCTATGTGCCGATCGACGTGGCGGAAGGCGCGCTCGACGCCCTCACTCAGCGCCTGCATCGCTCGCACCCGGCGCTGCGGGTTCATCCCGTCGTGGCGGATTTCTTGGCGCCGTTTGCACTGCCCGGCGCCGTCCGGGGGCAGAAGCTGACCGGGTTCTTCCCGGGATCGACGATTGGCAACCTCGACCCAGACTCGGCGCACCGGTTCCTCGCGACCGCGCGCCGGGTGCTGGGCCAGGACGCGCGCTTTTTGGTCGGCGTTGACCTGCGGAAGGACCCCGCGCTGCTGATCCCCGCCTATGACGACGCGCAGGGCGTGACCGCTGCATTCAACCTCAATCTGCTGCGTCGGCTGAACCGTGAGGCGGCGGCCGATTTCGACCTCGACGGCTTTGCCCATCGCGCGGACTGGAACGCGGATGCGGGCCGGATCGAGATGCATCTCGTGAGCCGGCGTGCCCAGACGGCCCACGTCGCCGGTCATCGCATTCGCTTTGCCGCCGGCGAGACCATCCACACCGAGAACAGCTACAAGCATACGCTGGCCGGCTTCCAGGATTTTGCCCGGGCGGCAGGCTGGGACCCGGTTCAAAGCTGGACGGACCGGGCGGAGCTGTTTTCCGTGCACCTGCTGGCGGCGGGATCGCCGTCGGCTGCCAAATAGGGGCTGGTGGCGCGAATTAGACGGTTCTATCCGTTGGAGCGGCAGGATCAGGGTGGATTTTCAGCATGGCCGAGCAGCCGCATTTCGAGCTTTTTGCCTACTGGCGCACCTCAGCGGGGTATCGCGTGCGGGTGGCGCTCAACCTCAAGGGCCTGACAGCGCATGAGCGCATCGTCAACGTCGACGCTGGCGAGCACCGCAGCGAGGCGTTCCTAAAGATCAACCCGCTCGCGGCGATCCCGGCTTTGGTCGAGGAGGGCTTCCCGCCGCTGACCCAGTCGCTGGCGATCCTCGAGTTCCTCGATGAAACCGTACCGCAACCGCCGCTGTTGCCGTCCGACCCGCGTGGGCGCGCGCGGGTGCGCTCGATCGCATCGATGCTGGCCGCCGACACCCACCCGCTGATCACGCCGCGGGTAAAGCGTTACCTGGCCGAGCAAGGTTTCGACGACGCAGCGTGGCGGGCGTGGCAGAGCCAGTGGTTCTCGACCGGCCTGCGCGCGGTGGAACGACGGCTTGCGTCGGAGAGCGCAACCGGGGCGTTCTGCCATGGCGACGCGGTGACCACCGCGGACATCGTGCTCGTGAGCATCCTCGTGGTGATGCGCATCTTCAAGATCGAGGTTTCCGACATCCCCACGATCACCCGCATCGCGTCCCGCTGCGAGGCGATCGAGGCGTTCGCCAAGGCTGACCCGATGAAGCAGGACGGCGCGCCGCAGGGCTGATGGCGCCGAATGCAGCCGAAGATGAAGGCTTACCTCGCCGGCCCCGACGTCTTCCTGCCCGGCGCCACCGCGCATGCTCGCCGTAAAATAGCGATCTGCGCGCGCCATGGCATCGAGGGGCACGCGCCGCTGAACGAGGATGTGGGAAGCCTGCAGGCGATGAGCGACGCGGAGGCCTGGGCCACGATCTACCGCAAGGACATCGCGATGATGGAGGGTTGCGACGCGGTGATCGCCAACCTGACGCCGTTCCGCGGCGCCTCCGCCGATAGCGGCACGCTGATCGAGGTCGGCTGGTTCCTGGGCCGTGGGCGTCCGGTGTTCGGCTATTCCAACAGCGCCGTGCCGTTCGCCGAACGCTGCCGCCAGCAGGTGGCGAGCGTGCCCGACCCGGTGCCCGGCCTCAGCGTCGAGGGGTTTGGCCTGCCGGACAATCTGATGATCCAGGGTGCGGCGGTGCAGGGCGGCGGCCAGCCGATCGTGCTGCCGGCGGATGGGCGGGACCGCGCGTTCGATTCGCTTGAGGTGTTCGAGGCCTGCGTGGCGCTGGCCGCACAGCGCCTGGGCGGAAGGATGGGATCATGACCCGGAAAATCATCATCGACACCGACCCCGGGAAGGACGACGCCGTCGCCATCCTGCTGGCCCTGGCTGCGCCGCAGGAGCTGGAACTGCTCGCCTTGGTCGCCGTCGCCGGGAACGTGCCGCTGGCCCGCACCGAGGGCAACGCGCGCCGGGTGCTGGAGCTGGGCGGGCGGCCGGATATCGCTGTCTATGCCGGCTGCGCCCGCCCCATGGTGCGGCCGCCCATCACCGCCGAGCACGTGCATGGCGACACCGGGCTGCACGGCCTCGATCTGCCGGAGCCGCTTATGCCACTGCGGCCGGAGCATGGCGTGGACTATCTTATTGGCGCCCTGCGTGCCGCTTCCCCGGGCGAGATCACGCTTTGCCTGCTTGGCCCGGCGACCAACCTTGCGATGGCGCTGGTCAAGGCGCCCGATATCGGGCCGCGCATCGCCGAGATCGTGTGGATGGCCGGGGCGCGCAGCGAGGGCGGCAACGTCACCCCGGCCGCCGAGTATAACGTCCACGCCGACCCGGACGCGGCGAGGGTGCTGCTGGACAGCGGCATTCCGACCACGCTGCTGCCGCTCGATCTGACGCATCAGGTCCGGCTGACGGACGCTCGGCTCGACCGGCTGCGGCGGATCGAGACAATGGCGGCGCGGGCGGTGGCGGCGCTGTAT
Source organism: uncultured Alphaproteobacteria bacterium (assembly GCA_963850595.1). GTDB lineage: Bacteria > Pseudomonadota > Alphaproteobacteria > Acetobacterales > Acetobacteraceae > CAHJXG01. The sequence continues at coordinate 3,171,150 of CAWKLS010000002.1, forward strand.
TCCAACGCCGACGGGACGGCGCTGCAGGGGGGGTTGGGCGGCCCGCTGCACGATCCCTGCGTCATCGCGCATCTGCTGCGGCCGGATCTGTTCGCCGGGCGGCGGATCAACGTGGCGGTGGAGACTGCAAGCCCGTTGACGCTGGGTATGACCGTCGCCGACTGGTCCGGCGTCACGGGGCGTGCGGCCAATGCGGTTTTTCTCAATCGTGCGGATGCGGATGGGTTTTTCGATCTGCTGTTCGAGCGGCTGGCCCGGCTGCCCTGACGCGTCGGCGCAGCGGAACTATAGACCCGCAATCCCGGCGTCTATTTATTATTCCCCGGCGCGGGCAGCCAGGGCTGGGCCGACTTGGGTGGACAGCACGCGATAGGTGAGCGCCCCGGCGCCGGCGCCGATGAGCCAGCCCCAATCGCCGACATTGGCGATCACCCCATAGGCGCCGAGCAGCGCCAGCCCGATCGAGAGCGTGCCGGATACGGCGAGGGCGATGAGCGCCTTGTGGTTCCAGCCGCCGTCATAATGGAAGGCTCCGTCCGGGGACATGGTGTACAGGTCATCGACGCGGATCACCTGACGTTTCACCAGATAGTAATCGGCGACCATGATGCCGAACATCGGGCCGAGCACGGCGCCGAAGATGCTGACGAACAGCGTGATCGCCTGCGGGCTGGCGACGAACAGCCAGGGGCATACCAGCACCGACAGCACCGAGGTGATCAGCCCGCCGAGCCGGAAATTGATGCGCTGGGGATACAGGTTGGCGATGTCGTAGGCCGGCGAGACGAAGTTGGCGACGATGTTGATGCCCATGGTGGCGACGATGAAGGTGATGGAGCCGATGATGACCACGACCGGGTTGCCGATGCGCTCGACGATCAGCACGGGGTCCATGATCGCCTGGCCGAATACCTTGAGCGTGCCCGCGGTGACGATCACGGTGATGATCGAGAACACCAGGAAGTTCACCGGCAGGCCGAGGAAGTTGCCCTGTTTCATCGCGGCCTCGTCTTTGCCGAAGCGGGCGAAGTCGCCGAAGTTGAGCAGCAGGGCGGCGAAGTAGGCGACGATCAGCATGGCGGCGTTCGCCATCACGCCAATGGTCGCGGTCATGGTCGGCGCCGGCGGGCTGAGTTGCAGCGACAGGCTGGAGAACCCGGTCTGCCACAGCATCCAGGCCGCAAGCGCGAACATGACGAGATAGACGACCGGGCCGCAGAAATCGATGAAGCGCCGGATGCGCTCCATGCCGCTCAGGAAGATGATGAGCTGGAAGAACCACATGAACAGGAAGCTGAACCACGCCAGGGTGGACAGGCCGAGGATGCTGTCATGGGTGTAGTCGGCGGCCGACGGCGCCAGGGTGACGATCAGGACCTGCACGGCCTTGGAGGCGAAATAGGTTTGCACGCCGTACCAGACGATGCCGACGACGCCGCGCACCATGGCGGCGAGGTTCGCCCCCATGACGCCGAACGCGATGCGGGCCACCACGGGAAATGGGATGCCGTAGCGCAGCGACGGGCGGCCGATCAGGTTCATCAGGAAATACACGGCGGTGATGCCGACCACCATGGAGATCAGCACCTGCCAGCCGGTCAGGCCGAGGAAGAACAGGCTGGCGGCAAAGGTGTAGCCGCCGACCGAATGCACGTCGGACATCCACATGGCGAACAGGCTGAATACGCCCCAGGTGCGTCCCTCGGGCGCGGTCGGCGCAAGGTCGTGGTTGTAAAGCTTGGGATGCGCCCCGGTGATCACGAGGGTTGGCACGGCCTGGCTGCTTGACGCCATCGGGAGCCTCCTTTTGCCGAACGGCCCGGTGACGACCAGGCGCCTTGCCAGGTCGCGTAACGTGGAACTTAACATATGAGGGTATGCAACGGGGATGCCAGGTTGCATGATCCAGAGCCGGCAGCGTGATCTCGGTCGCGCTCAGCGGATCAGCGCCTGCATTCCGCGTTCCAAGTGTTCGGTGAGGCGATCGAAGTTGGCGAGCAGGGCCTCGCTCAGCCGGGCGATGGCGTCCTGGCCGGACGCGGTGCCGGCGTGGGCCAGCGCGGCCTGAAATTCGGTCCAGGCCTGGTTTGCCTGGCCGAGCTCGCGGACGATCTCGGCGTTGCTCAGCGGCAAGGCTTCGAGATACGTGAGCCCGGCAACCAGTTCCGCCGTCGCTGAGTTCAGGCTGGCACGGGCGGCGCGGGCGCCGGCGCCGCTGAGCAGGACGCCCATGAGCGCGGCCTTCGCGGCCTGCTGCGACAGCATGCGCTGGCGGCCCGAGACGTTGATGACCCGCAGCTCGGCCGCAAAGCCGGCGATCTCAAGGTTGGCGGTCAATTGCTCGGCGCGCTGCAGCACTTCCTCGGCCAGCCGGTCCACCTCCGGCAGCCGCCTGGCCAGCGCCGGCGCGGCCAGAGCCGTCCGGAGTTGCGCCCACGGGGTCAGCACAGCGTCGAGCAGGTCGCCGAAGGTCGGCTTGGACAGGCTGCGCGCCAGGGTCGTGAGGTTCGCATCGACGTGGGCGATGGAGCCCGCGAACAGCGGTGTGGTCTCGCTGCTGCGGACGCCGGCGCAGGTCAGCGCATAGAGCTTCACCAGCCGCTGCGACAGCATGCGGAGCTGGCCGGCGCGGTTGATGGCCTCCGCGTATCGGGCAGACTCGATGACATGCTGCGACACTTGGCCGATGCGCTGCTTGGTGTGCATCGCGGTGCTGCGCAGCGCCCGGAACGCCTCTTCCTCGCGGAGCTGCCGCGCGCCCATCAGGATGCCTTTGGCGCGATCGACCAGCTTGCGCTCGGCGAAACGCTGGTTCACCTCCGTCAGCTCGCCGCGGATCATCTGGTCGTGGCGGAAGCGCGCCTGGGCGAGGTGGATCACCGAACGGAGCCGGTTCTGGCTGTAGCCGTTGACGACGTAGGCGTGGACGCAGGAGCGGGTCGCCAGCGAGATCTTCTCGGCGTCGGGATCAGTGGTGAACACCACCACCGGGCGCGGCGCGACGGTATTGACCGCCATCGTGCTCTCAAACAAAGCAGATTCCGGGTTGGCCGCGTAGATGACGACGAGGTCTGGCGCACTCTTGAGCACATCCTGCAGCAAAGTTGAGCATTCCGATGCCTGCAGGACGCTGATGCCGACGGCGCTGAGGTCGTCGGCGAGGGCGGGCGCACCGGGCGCGTTGCTCGATGACACGAGGGCAGACGTCATGGTCGGGACATTCTCCGGGCGGCTCGGCGGGTGCTCGGGGGAGTAGGACGCAAGTTCCACACCATGGCGCACCCTCTGGCACGCGACATGCATAGAGTGTGACGAAGGCACACTGACGTGCCTCGACCCACGCGAACGCACTGCGCGTCATGTCTACATCGCTGTGGACAGCTTGTGCCTCCCGCCCCGCCCAACCGGGGCTGTTTTTTTGGAGGTTGCCTTGACCGTTAAGACGACCAACGAGGCCGGCGCTGCGCCGCTGGCCGATCGCGCTCCGGCCATGGAGCCAGTGCTATGATCTCGCAAAAAGCCACGAAGATCGACCTCTTCAACTTCACGACGCCGCAGATGCGGGCGTTCCATCTGGCTTGGATGGCGTTCTTCGTCTGCTTCTTCGCCTGGTTCGCCGTCGCGCCGCTGATGCCGGTCATCAAGGGCGAGTTCCATCTGACCGCCGACCAGATCGCCAACATCAACATCGCCGCCGTCGGCGTCACCATCCTGGTGCGCATGGCGATCGGCCCGATGTGCGACAAGTGGGGCCCGCGCATCACCTACACCGCGCTCCTGGTGCTGGGCGCCATCCCGGTGATGGGCATCGCCTTCGCCACGTCCTACGAGAGCTTCCTGGTGTTCCGCCTGGCGATCGGCGCGATCGGCGCGAGCTTCGTCATCACGCAGTTCCATACCTCGGTGATGTTCGCGCCGAACGTCGTTGGCACGGCCAACGCGACGGTGGGCGGCTGGGGCAATGCCGGCGGCGGCGTGACCCAGAGCGTGATGCCGCTGATCCTCGCGGCGATCGTGAGCCTCGGCGTGCAGCAGTCGCTCGGCTGGCGGCTCGCGATGTTCGTGCCGGGCGTGCTGATGCTGATCGTGGCGGTGCTGTATTGGCGCTGCACGCAGGACACGCCGGAGGGCAACATTCTGGAGCTGCGCGCGCGCGGCATCACGGTTGATTCCGGCAAGAAGGGCGGCGTGGCGGTGTTCAAGCAGGCCATGGTGAACTACCGGGTCTGGATGCTGGCGATCACCTACGGCGCATGCTTCGGGGTCGAGATCTTCATCCATGCGGTCGCCGCGAGCTATTACGTGGACCGCTTCGGCCTGTCGCTGACCTCGGCCGGGATGGCTGCCGGCAGCTTCGGCCTGCTGGCGTTGTTCGCCCGTGCGCTGGGCGGCATCGCATCCGACCGGGTCGCGCGCAACTGGGGGCTGGACGGCCGCACCATGCTGCTGTGCCTGCTGATGGTCGGCGAGGGCATCGGCCTGCTGGCCTTCTCGACCATGGGCTCGGTGGTACCTGCGATCATCGCCATGCTGACCTTCGGCATGTTCACCCACATGGCGTGCGGCTCGACCTACGCGCTGGTGCCGTTCATCGACCGCAAGGCGCTGGGCGGGGTTGCCGGCATCATCGGCGCTGGCGGCAACATCGGCGCGGTGGCGGCCGGGTTCCTGCTGAAGTGGTCGGGCAGCCTGCCCCAGGCGCTGTATATCCTGGGCTGGACGGTGCTGTGCTGCGCGCTATGCGCGGCGGCGGTGCGGTTCTCCGCCACGCACAAGCAGACGGAGCAGCAGCTCTATGACCAGGCGGTGGCCCAGCGCATGGGCATGAGCAGCGCCGGCTCTGGCATGGCGGCGGCGTCGTAGGGCAGCAGTCCGATCAAGCGGCTTTGTCAACGAACTGGGCTGCAGGCGCGAGCAACGCCTGCGGCCCGTCTTGTGGATGCCTATAAAACGCCCGACTGCTTCGTTTATCGCCCAAAGATTATGCAACAGTATTGGCTGAACGCGGGTTGTGATTAGCCCGGGCGCGTTTCATGCTTGGCCGCTGGCGATCTGCCCGTTATTCAACATTAAAACTGCGTGAGGTATCGACAATGTGGGCCTTCCAGCGCGACTGATGGATAGCAACACCTCAATCACCACGACCACCGCCACGCACTGCCCCTATTGCGCCCTGCAATGCGGCATGAACGTCGTGCAGACCGGGACGGGCTGGGACATCGAGGCGCGGGACTTTCCGACCAACCGCGGCGGGCTGTGCCGCAAGGGATGGACCGCCGCGACCCTGCTCGACAGCCCCGACCGGCTGCTCGGTCCGCTGCTGCGCGACGGCAAGGGCGCGCCGCTGCGCCCGGCGAGCTGGGAGGAGGCGCTCGACCGTGTGGCCAGCGGCATACGCGCCATCCAAGGCGAGGCCGGGCCGGACGCGGTGGCGGTATTCGGCGGCGGCGGCCTCACAAACGAGAAGGCCTATGCGCTCGGCAAGTTCGCCCGCGTGGCGCTGGGCACCGCCAACATCGACTATAACGGCCGGTTCTGCATGGCCTCCGCCGCGGCGGCTGGGCTGCGCGCCTTCGGGCTCGACCGCGGAATGCCGTTCCCGCTCGCCGACATCGCCGCCGCCGACTGCGTGCTGGTCAGCGGCAGCAACCCCGCCGAGACTATGCCGCCGATCATGCAGTGGTTCGACGAGGGGCGTGCGCGCGGCGCGCAGCTGATCGTCTCCGACCCGCGCCGCACCGCGACCGCGCGCGCCGCCACGCTGCACCTGCCGCTGACGCCCGGCACCGACGGCGCGCTGGCCAACGGCCTGCTGCACGTCGCCATCGCCCGGCGTCTGATCGACGCGGACTACATCGAGGCGCGCACCAGCGGCTGGGACCGGGTGCGCCGCGCCGTCGCGAGCTATTGGCCCGACCGTGTCGAGCGGATCACCGGCGTGCCGGCGCGGGACGTGGAGCGGGCGGCGATCCTGATCGGCGAGGCTGAGAAAGCGCTGATCCTGTCCGGACGCGGGACGGAGCAGCAGAGCCACGGCGTCGATAATGCGCTGGCCTTCATCAACCTGGCATTGGCGCTCGGCCTGCCGGGCCGGCTCGGCAGCGGCTGGGGCTGCATGACCGGCCAGGGCAATGGCCAGGGCGGGCGGGAGCACGGGCAGAAGGCCGACCAGCTGCCGGGCTACCGCCTGCTGAACAATCCGGTGCATCGCTCCGAGGTCGCGGCGGTATGGGGCGTCACGCCGGAAAGCCTGCCGCAGCCGGGGTTGTCGGCCTGCGAGCTGCTGGCGGCGACCGGCGGACCCGGCGCCGGGGTGCGCGGGCTGCTGGTGTTCGCCTGCAACCTGCTGGTCTCGGCACCGGATGCGGATGCGCTGCGGGCGCGGCTGCAGGCGGCGGACCTGCTGGTGGTCGCCGACCCGTTCTTGTCGGAGACCGCCGCCATCGCCGATGTCGTGCTGCCGGTGGCGCAGTGGGCGGAGGAGAGCGGCACGATGACCAATCTGGAGGGTCGCGTGCTGCTGCGCCGTCAGGCCAAGCCGCCGCCGCCGGGCGTGTGGACCGACCTGCAGGTCATCGCCGGGATCGCCCAGCGCCTCGGTGCCGGGCAGCATTTCTCCGGTGACGCCGCGGCCACCGGCGCCGAGTTCCGCCGCGCCACGTCGGGCGGCCCGGCCGACTATGCGGGGGCCACCTGGGACCGTGTGCAATCGGAGGCCGGGCTGTTCTGGCCTTGTCCGGACGCTGCGCACCCCGGCACGCCGCGGCTGTTCGCCGAGCGCTTCGCCCATGCCGACGGCTTGGCCCGCTTCCATGCGATCGAGCACCGCGGACCCGCCGAGCCGCCCTGCGACGAGTTCCCGCTGATCCTGACCACAGGACGCGTCATGGGCCAGTATCAGTCCGGCACCCAGACCCGGCGCGTCCCGGAACTCGCGGCGGCCGAGCCGGCAGCGTTCGCCGAGATGCACCCCGACACCGCGCGCCAGCACGGCGTGCAGGCCGGCGACGCGGTCAACTTGACGACCCGCCGCGGCAGCGCCCGGATGGCGGTGCGCCTGACGCGTGACATTCGGCGGGACACGGTCTTCGTGCCGTTCCACTGGAGCGGCGAGGGCAGCGCCAACCGGCTGACCATCGCCGCCCTCGACCCGGTGTCCCGCATACCCGAGTACAAAGCCTGCGCCGTCCGAATGGACCGCGTCGTTCCCCTCACAGGAGTTCCAGCATGAGAGAGAGCACCCCCCGCATCCTGACGGGGATGTACGACTTCACCGGTTCCGGCTACGACGCGCCGGTTTCGGTAGGCGTGTCCTACAGCGTCCCGGCTGACCGCCGGGCGCAGTTGATCTACTTCCGTGCTGGCAACAGCACTTCGGAGATGGTGACGGTCGTGCTGACGCGGGACGGCGCGCCGATGCGCTGTTTCCCGATCGGCGCCAAGGGCGCCGTGCACATCCCGCTCGTGGTCGTCGAGGACCTTACGCCCGAGACGAAGCTGGAACTGCTGGTGGCGGCGCCGTCGGGCACGGGCGGCACGCTCGCGCTCGATGTCGGGCTAGTCGAGATTTAGGGGGCTATGATGGACGGCATGACATTCGGCAGCACCGTGCAGAGGCTGGTGGTCATCGGCAACGGGATGGCGGGCGCCCGTGCGGTTGAGGAGGTGCTGGCGCGCGGCGGCGCGGAGCAGTTCAGCATCACGATGTTCGGCGACGAGCCGTATGGCAACTACAACCGCATCCTGCTGTCCAACATCCTGAGCGGCCAGCAGGACGCGAGCGAGATCTACATCAACCCGCTGGAGTGGTACAAGGAGAACAACATCCGCCTGCACAGCGGCGCGCGGGTGACGCACATCGACCGCGCGGCGCGGATCGTGACGGCGGATAACGGCATCCAGGAAGAATACGACATCCTGCTGATCGCCACCGGCAGCCGCGCCTTCATCCCACCGATGGAGGGCGTGTGGGCGGCTGACGGCAAGCTGCAATCCGGCGTGTTCGCCTTCCGCGGCATCGACGACTGCACGGCGATCGTCGCCCACGCCGCCCGCAGCAAGCGCGCGGCGGTGATCGGCGGCGGCCTGCTGGGGCTGGAGGCGGCGCGCGGGCTGATGAACCATGGATGCGAGGTGCACGTCGTGCATCTGGGCCAGCATCTGATGGATATGCAGCTCGACACCGCCGGCGGCGCGATGCTGCGCAAGGCGATGGAGGGCATGGGCGCCCAGGTGCATCTCGGCAAGATGACCACGACGGTCACGACCGAGGACGGGCAGGTCACCGGGCTGCGGTTCAAGGACGGGAGCGAGCTCGCCTGTGACATGGTGGTCGTGTCCGCCGGCATCCGGCCGAACGCCGAGATCGGCAGCCGGGCTGGGCTTACGGTGGAGCGGGCGATCGTGGTGGGCAACGATATGCGCAGCCCGGACGACTCGCGGGTCTATGCGGTGGGCGAGTGCGTGCAGCACCGCGGCAAGGTGTACGGCCTGGTGGCGCCCATTTGGGACCAAGCGCGCGTGTTCGCCGACCAGGTGACCGGCGCCAACCCGGGCGCCGAGTACCTCGGCAGCAAGCTCGCGACGAAGCTGAAGGTGATGGGCGTCGAGCTCGCGAGCATGGGCATCACTGAGCCGGCGAGCGATGATGATGAGGTCATCCAGTTCAGCGAACCGAAGCGCGGCACCTACAAGAAGCTGATCGTGCGCGACGGCCGCCTGGTCGGCAGCATCCTGATGGGCGACATCAGCAAGGCCGCCTATTTGATGCAGGCCTTCGACCGCGACACGCGGCTGCCAGACGAGCGGCTGGAGCTGCTGTTCGACCTCGGCGCCCCGGCGCAGTCGGTGACATTGGACGAGATGCCGGCAGAGGCGCAGGTCTGCAACTGCAACGGCGTGAGCAAGGCGGCGATCGGCGCCTGCGTCGCGGGCGGCGCGCGCAGCGGCACCGCGGTGATGAAGGCCACCCGCGCCGGCATGGGCTGCGGCTCCTGCAAGGGCCTGGTGAACGAGCTGGTGGAGTGGTTCAGCGGCGGCCAGGTCGAGGAGGATCCGAGCATCCATTATTACGTCCCGGCCATTCCGCTGGCGAAGCCGGAGCTGGTGGCGAAGATACGCGAGCACGGCCTGCGCTCGGTGTCGGCGGTGTTCGCGGCCTTGTCGCCCTCCGGCGAGGACGCGGCCAGCAAGCCGCCGCTCGCGAGCCTGTTGGCCACCATCTGGGCCGGCGAATACCAGGACGAGCGCGACGCGCGGTTCATCAACGACCGGGTGCACGCCAACATCCAGAAGGACGGCACCTTCTCCGTCGTGCCCGAGATGCCCGGCGGCGTCTGCACCCCCGCCGAGCTGATGCGCATCGCCCAGGTCGCGGTGAAGTACCAGGTGCCGCTGGTGAAGCTGACGGGCGGGCAGCGGATCGACCTGGTGGGCATCCCCAAGGCCGACCTGCCGGGCGTCTGGCAGGATCTCGACATGCCGGCCGGCACCGCCTGGGGCAAGAGCTACCGCACCTGCAAAAGCTGCATCGGCACCGAGTTCTGCCGGTTCGGGCTCGGCGACAGCATGGGCCTGGCGATGAAGATCGAGCGCCGGTTCCGCGGCATCGACAGCCCGGCCAAGATGAAGCTCGCCACCGCCGGCTGTCCGCGCAACTGCTCGGAGGCGCTGGTGAAGGACGTGGGCCTGGTGGCGATCGGCGAGGGCCGCTGGGAGGTCTATATCGGTGGCGCGGCCGGGGCGCATATCCGCAAGGGCGATTTGCTGTGCGTCGTGGAGGGCGAGGACGCCGCCATGCAGATCTCTGGCCGCTTCATGCAGTACTACCGCGAGAACGCGAAGTGGAAGGAGCGCACCTACACCTTCGTGCCGCGCATCGGCCTCGAGCGCATCCGGGCGATCGTGGTCGATGACGCTGAGGGCACAGCGGAGGCGCTGGACCAGGCGATGCTGGCCTCGACCGAGGCGGCGTATGACCCCTGGAAGGAGGCCGTGGCCCCGCGCACGGTCAACCAGTTCGCCGAGGTTTTGGAGGCGGGCGATGACTGAGGCCATCCTGCACCACCGGGTCGGACCGCTGGACGCGGTGCCGCGCGGCGAGGGCCGGGTGTTTGAGGTCGGCGGCCATCGGCTGGCGGTGTTCCGCACCCACGCCGACCTGGTGTTCGCAACCCAGGAGCGCTGCCCGCATCTGGGCGGCCCGCTGGCGGACGGGCTGATCGACGAGGGCTCGGTGATCTGCCCGCTGCACGACCGCACCTATGACCTGCGCAGCGGTGCCGGGCTGAACACCGAGTGCAAGCTGCAGACCTATCCGGCCTGGATAGGTGCTGACGGGATCATCGTCGTGGCGTTGGGACAGGGGTGAATCGCGGAGCGCCGTGGTTCACGCCCCGGGCGCGTCGGCTTGCTCCATGGAGGCGCGGAAGCGGGATGACGCCGGGGTGTTGCGGTCCAGCAGGTCCTGCAGCCTGGACGTCGCGTCGATGCTCTGCTTGCCCAGCGGCGAGAACGTCGCCTCGTTGAACACCTCCGGCGCCAGCAGCGGGTTGGTCAGCGCGTGCGAGAACGCGTCGGCCGCCACCATGCGGCCGATCAGGCCGGGCATAGCGCCCCGCGGCGGCGGCGTCTCGGCGAACAGGCCGACGAAGAACTCGATCTGGTCCACGTCGCGGTAGATGCGGCGCAGCTCCACGACGACGCGGGGATCGTCGCTGATCTGCTCGAAGCGGGTGATGCGGGGGAAGTGCATGGCCTCGCGATAGTCGTTGTAGCTGGCGAGCTCGTTGTCGCGTCCCTGCTGGACGCTGGCCTTCTCCGCCTCCTGCAGGAAATCGGCCGTGTTGAATAGGCCGAGCTGCCAGGCCTTGGTGGCGCTGGCGTTGCCGAACGCGGTGCCGAGGCCCGTCTGCAGCAGCGGACGGTTATCGAGCCGCATGTCGGCAATCGGCCGCAGCCGGCCCTCCCAGGACACCCGCTCCGGCACCAGGCTGTGCCAGCGATACAGCAGGTTGAACTCGACGGGGATCCAGTTCTGCCGGTTCCAGGTCGCCTTGTAGCAGGCGGTGGGGTTGGCCAACAGGTTGAACCAATAGGGCGAGATATGGTTGACGTATTCCTCGATCACGATCTTGATGAGCTGCACAATGTTGACGTTGCGCGCCGTCTCGAACACGCGTTCGTCGTTCCAGTTGGGATAGGCGTTCTCCAGCAATGCGCAGAGGCGATTGTGCTCGCGCAGGAACAGCGTGTTGAGCATCGCGGTGAACGGAGTGGTGTTGGCGCGCTCGCCGCCGAAGGCGAACAGGCCTGCGAGCTTCTCCGCCGGCCAAACGGACGGCAGTCTGGCGGGGTTCGGCAGGGCGGCGAACTCCGGCTTGCGCTGCCCGGCCGCGTCATACAGCCGGGGCGCCCACTCCTCGCCGCCGATCACCTCTGACTTCAGCCGGCCGCGCTGCCCGCGCTGCTCCGAGCCGAGGCGCAGTGCCTCGGTTGCCGACCGCGTCATCCCATAGAGCTGGCCCAAGTCGATCTGATGGTTGGTCGTGGTGCGGCGGCGATTGCCATCATCGGTCATCATGAAGCCGTCGGTGAACCACTGGGCGAAGGACGGGAACAGCAGGGTCGAGCGCGAGGACTGGCGCGGGCCGCCGGGACCGATCTTGAACAGCTTCGCGACCTCGTCGAGCGGCGGCAGGCCAACGGCCGTGCGCGGCGGCAAGTAGCGTCCGAACCAGGTGCGGTCGTTGAGCGACGACCAGGAGGTGTAGGGCGCGGCCGTGCTGAGGGCGAGCGGCCGCGGCGGCACTTTCAGCACCGCGTTGTTCACGATCACCTGGTTGCACAACCGTGCGACGCCGGGCCGGCGGTTCACGAAATTCCAGAGCGGGCGCATATGGGTCAGCAGCGCGAACTCGATCTGGTTGCGCAGGCCATCCCGGCTGGTGTCGCGCGGGGGCGCGGCCTTGGGCACGGTTGCCAGGGGGCCTTGAGGGATGGCCATGTAGTCTTTTGCCGCTTCGCCCATCGCCGTTACATCCCAGTGTTGCGCGTATTGCCCGGTTTGCTGCCCGCCATGCGGCAAGGTCTGCTTAACCTCGCCAACTATGCAGAGGCTCGTGCTGCCGATGTGTGACCTGCGTCACAGTTCATAAGAACTTGGGCGAGGATCATTCTCCGCGCTGCACTATTGTCCATGCATCCGGTAGTTATGGTGTCGAGGTCCGGCCCGCGTATTAGTAGGAGGCCCCATGTTGCAGCCCAATACCTGCCCCGGGATGGCCAGTAACGCTCATGGATGAGCTAGCCCGTCTGCTCGAAGCGCTCGGCCTGCAGCGCTACGAGGCGGCGTTCATCGCGAACGACGTCGATCTCGTGGCCTTGCGGCTGCTGTCGGAGGCCGACCTCAAGGAGCTTGGCCTGTCGCTCGGCCATCGTCGTAAGCTGATGGCCGCGTTGGCGGATGGCGCGCTGCCGGCCGTGACCGAGGCCGCCCAGCCTGCCGACGCAGAGCCGCCAGCCGAGCGGCGTCAGCTCACCGTCATGTTCTGCGACCTGGTCGGCTCCACGGCACTCACGGCGGCGCTGGATCCGGAGCGCATGGAGCGGCTGCTGCGCGACTACCAGGATGTCTGCGCCGGCGAGATCGCCCGCTTCGACGGCTTTGTCGAGCATTTCTTCGGCGACGGCGTGCTCGCCTATTTCGGCTATCCCCGCGCCAGCGAGGACGCCGCCGAACGGGCGGTATGGGCCGGCCTCGGCGTCATCGGCGCGGTGCAACGGCTGCGGGCGCCGCTCGGCACGCCGCTGCAGGTGCGCATCGGCATCGCCAGCGGCCTGGTGGTGACGCGCGGGCGGGTGCTGCGCGGCGGGGTCAACGAGCACCCGGTCGTCGGGCAGACGGTGCAGCTTGCGGCGCGGTTGCAGGCGTGCGCTGCGCCGGGCACGGTTGTCGTCACCTCCGGCACGCACCGGCTGATCGACGGGCTGTTCGAGTTCGAGGCGCTCGGCGCGTATAAGCTGAAGGGGCTGCTGGCGCCGGAGCAGGTCTGGCGCGTGGGCGCGAAGCGGATGGCGGCGACGCGGTTCGAGGCGACGCACCCAGCGGGGCCAGCGGCGCTGATCGGCCGTGACCAGGAAGTGGCGCTGCTGCTCGACCGCTGGGAGCTGGCCCGCTCGGGCGACGGCCAGGTGGTGCTGCTGTCGGGCGAGGCCGGCATCGGCAAGTCGCGGATCGGCCAGGCGCTGTGCGAGCACGTCGCGGCGGGCTTTCACTGCACGGTGCGCTTCCAGTGCTCGCCGTTCCACAGCAACAGCGCGCTGCAGCCGGCGATCGGCCACCTCGAACGCGCCTGCGGCATCGGCCCGGACGACCCGGCCGACACCAGGTTCGACAAGCTGGAGCACTGGGCGGCCGGCATGTGTGACGCGATCCGCGCCGGCGTCCCGCTGCTGGCGACGTTGCTGGGGCTGCCGGTCAAGGAGCGCTACCCGGCGCTGGCACTGTCGCCGGAGCAGCAGAAGGAGCGCCTGCTCGGCCTGCTCGCCGACCTGCTAACCGGCATAGGCGGCGAGCCGTTGCTGTTCTTCGTCGAGGACGTCCACTGGATCGACCCGACCACGCGGGAGCTGCTGGATCTTTGCATCGAGCGGGCCGTGGCGTCGCGCTGTTTGGTGCTGCTGACGTTCCGGCCGGATTTTCAGCATAACTGGGCGGCGCGCGCCGAGGTGACGGCGCTGGCGCTGAACCGGATCGGCCGCCGCCAGTCGGCGGAGCTGGTGGAGAGTGTCGCGGGCGGCACGCGGCTCCCGGAGGAGGTGCTGGAGCAGATCGTCGGCAAAACGGATGGGGTGCCGCTGTTCGTCGAGGAGCTGACGAAGGCGGTGATCGAGTTCTGGGCTGCTGAAAAAGGCGGCGGACGGGTATGTGCTGGCCGGGCCGCTGCCGCCGCTGGCGATCCCGGCGACGCTGCAAGACTCGCTGCTCGCCCGCCTCGACCATCTCGGCCAGGCCAAGGAGCTGGCGCAGATCGGCGCGGTGATCGGACGGGAGTTCTCCTGCGCTGCGGTGGCGGCGCTGGCGTCGCTGAGCGGCGGCGTGCTCGACAATGCGCTGCAGCGGCTGGTGGCGACCGGGCTGGTGCATCAGCAAAGCCGGCCGGCGGGGGTCGTCTACACGTTCAAGCACGCCTTGGTGCAGGAGGCCGCCTACAGCACCATCCTGCTGAGCCGGCGCCAGCAGATGCACGCGCGCTGCGCCGAGGTGCTGCAGGCGCTGGCGCCGGAGCTCGCCGAGCGGGAACCGGAGGTGCTGGCCCGGCACTACACCGAGGCAGGGTTTGCCGAGCGCGCGGTCGAGCTGTGGCTCGCCGCCGGACGGCGCGGGGCGGAACGGTCGGCCAACCTCGAAGCGATCGGGCATTTGACCAAGGGCCTCGCGGTGCTGGCGGAGCTGCCGGCGGGGGAGGCCCGGGCCCGGCGCGAGCTGCTGCTGCAGATCGGGCTTGGAATCCCGCTGATGGCGTGCCGGGGCTCTGCCGCGCCCGAGACCGGCGAAGCGTTCCGGCGGGCGAGCGAGCTGGCGGAGCAGCTTGGCGACGACGTGCAGCGCACCAGCGCCTTCTACGGCCTTTGGGCCTATTACTGCTCGATGGGCGAGAACCGCGTGGCCGAGGCACTGGCAGCGCGCCTGGTCCGGCTCGCGACCGAGGTCGGGGATCGCAATGTCGCGGTCATCGCCCGCCGCGCCCTCGGTACGTCGCGCTACCTGCTGGGCGATCAGGCCGGGGGGCGCGCCGAGATCGAGGCCAGCCTGCAGCTGCATGACCCCGCCGTGCAGCGTCCGCTGGTGCACCGCTTCGGACAGGACCAGCGCGTTGCCGGGCTGGCGACCCTGGCGGTCATCGATTGGATCGAGGGGCTTCCCGACCGGGCGCAGCGCACCAGCCTGGCCGCGGTCGAGGCCGCGCGTGAAAGCCGGCACGCCAACTCGATGGGCTTCGCGCTCACCTACGGCGCGTGCCCGGTCGCCATGCTCCGGGGAGAATGGGAAGCGGCCGGACGGCTGGTGGAGAAGCTGCTGGAGCACTCGCGCGACCACCGGCTCGGGCTGTGCCACGCGCACGGGCTCGCCTTTCGCGGCGAGGTGCTCGCCGAGCGTGGCGAGTTCACGGCCGCCATCGCGGATTTCCGCGCGGCGCTGCTGGAGTTCAAGGTGGTGGTGTCGAGCGTGCGGCTGCCGGCGCATCTGGGCGCCTTCGCCCGCACCCTGGGCCGCGCCGGGCAGCTCGACGAGGCGCTCGCGGTCGCCGAGGACACCGTGCGGCTTGCGGAGCGGCGCGAGGAGCGCTGGTGCCTGGCGGAGCTGCTGCAGATCAAGGGCGATATCCTGGCGGCGCGCGGCAATACTGGCCCGGCCGAGGCGGCGCTGCTCGAAGCGGTCGGTGTGAGCCGCCGCCAGGCGATGCGCGGGTGGGAGCTGCGCGCGTCCCTGAGCCTAGGCAGGTTGTGGCGCCGTACCGGGCGGCGGCAGGAGGCTTTTGACCTGGTGTCGGCTGCGCTGGCGCCGTTCACCGAGGGCGAGGGCACGGCGGATATCTCGGACGCCCGGCAGCAACTATCGGAGATCACATCCCGTACCGTCTTTCCAGCCCGGCTGGGTCATGTGGCCGCCAATGATTCGAACCAGGCCGCGTAGGGTGTGTTGCGCGCCATATGGCGGTTGTAGTCGGGTGCGCCGTCCGTCCACCAGACGGGTCCGCGCTCGCCCAGCGCCCGCTTCGCCGCGTCCACGCGTTGGCGCGCCGCCTCACGCGCCGTCCTGCTTCCGGGCATGTTTCCGGGCGCGTTTCCGGGCGCGTTTCCGGGCGCGTCCGGCTGCCGCAGCGCCGCCTGCTTCGCCCGCCTTGCGGCCATCAGCTCCCGGGTGTGGGCGGCCCGTGTCTCGCTGTCCAAGGCGGGGTCCGAGCACCGCCACAGGCGGCCGCGCACGACGAAATAGCGGCCGTCCGGTGTCACTGGGTAGCGCATACGCCTGAAAGCCTCCAACCCAAGCGGGGTGTGTGATGAACGTCAATGTACGGGATGTGACCAGGCCAGCCCAGCAGGAGCAAACCCCGTATCCGGTGAGCTGGGCGGAGGCGTTCGGGCGTGAGCTCGCGTCGCTCGGCGCAGGGGCCCGCCGCGACCGGCTGCAGGCGCTCTGCCTGTCCGGCGGCGGGGTGCGCAGCGCGGCCTTCTGCCTCGGCGTGCTCCAGGCGCTGGCGGCGGCCGGGCAATTATCGAGGTTCCACTATCTCTCCACCGTGTCCGGCGGCGGGTACATCGGCGCCTGGCTGCAGACGCTGATCCAACGCTACGGCGTCGCCGATGCGCAGGAGCGGTTGGCACGGGGCGACGCCGCCGAGCCCGGCCAGGCTCCGATCGAGCTGCGGCGGCTGCGCGGCTTTACCAACTGGCTGATGCCCAATGGCGGCCTGCTCTCCCTGGACGGCTGGACCGGACTGGCGATCTACCTGCGCAACGTGCTGCTGAACTGGCTGGTGTTCGGGCCGCTGTTCCTGCTGGGGGCGCTGCTCGCGGTGAGCGCGCGCACCATTTTCTTCCTGCTGCAGGGCCAACCCTCGTCCGGAATGGAGCTGCAACCATCGGATGTCGGCGGCTGGCCGGCCGTGGTGGCGGCGCTGTTCCTGCTGGTTGGGCTGGCGGGGCTGGTATGGGGCACGATCGGGTCCTGCCGGGGCCTGCCAAGCCGCCGCCCGCAGCAGGACCGCCGGCCGGACTACTGGACACAGTCCTTCATCGAACGCCGGATCATCGCGCCATCGCTGGTTTGGGCGTTCTGCGTCCCGCCCGCGCTGGCGCCGGTTTGGGGCTCGGTGCTCGCCGGGCCGTGGCAGGCGCGCTGGGCGCTGCCGCTGCTGTTCGCCGTGGGCAGCATCGCCGGATACGTGGCCGCGGGCGTCACGCGTCCGCCGGGCACGCCGTCCTATTGGCACAACCTGACGCCATGGTGCCTGGCCAGCGTCGCTGGGGCGCTCATGCTGCGCACCGGGCTGATGCTGGCCTGGGCGCTGCCGCAGGCGCAGGCTGGGGAGATCATGGCGATCGCCGGGCCGGCCTGGCTGCTGCTGTGCTATGCCGTGCTGTCGGCGGTGCACGCTGGGCTGCGCGGCGCCACCGGCACGCCGTGGAGCCGGCACGCGGTCGATACGTTCTCCGGCCTCGACATCGAATGGATGGCGCGCGTCACCGCGATGCGGCTGTGCATCGGCTTAGCGTGGGGCGGTTTCGCGTTCTGCGTCCTGACGCTGTCGCACGTGCTGATCCACCGCGATCCAACGAGCATCGTGCTGCGGCCCGTGGGGATGTTAGCGCTGATCGCCGGCCCGGCGGCGGCGTGGCTGGGCAAGCAGTCGTTCAGCCAGGTCGGCGCATTGCTGAGCGGCAGGCCTGGCCTGGTCACCTGGGATTTGGTGCTGCGCGCGGCCTCGCTGGCCTTCGCAGCCGCGGTGCTGGCGGGGTCGGGCGTGGTGCTGGAAGAGACGCTCGGCGTGCTGCAGGACTGGTTCGGCGCCGACGGGCAATGCAGCTTCGGCGGCTGCATGCTGTGGGCCTATCTGCTGCCGGGGTTCATCCTGGCGATCATACTCGGCGGCGCGGATAGCTGGATTCGGACCAACCGGTTCTCGATGCACGGCGTCTATCGGGACCGGCTCGTGCGCGCCTTCGTCGGATCGGCGCGTCCGGACGAGGACGACGCCATTTCCAGCGAGCCCCTGCGCCGCCCCGATCCGTTCACCGGCTTCGACCCCGGAGATAACCGGCCGCTGCATACCCTTCGGGCGCACGAGCGGAATTGGCGCCTGTTCCCGGTGATCAACGCCACGCTCAACCTCAGCGGGTCGCGGCGGTTCGACTGGTTTGATCGCAAAGCGGCGCCGTTCACCTTGACGCCGCTGCATTGCGGGGCGGCGCACCTCAACGCGGGCGACGGCCGCTATGTCGCAAGCGCCGACTACGCGGGCTCCGGACCCGACGGCATCACGCTGGGGACGGCGATGGCGGTGTCCGGGGCGGCGGTCAGCCCGAACTGGGGCTATCACTCGTCCACCCTGACGGCTTTCGTCATGACGCTGTTCAACGCGCGGCTCGGCGCCTGGCTGCCCAACCCGGCCTCCCCGCAGCTGGCGACGGGCCAGGCCGGGGCGCCGGGCTGGCGGCTGCTGTGGGACGAGCTGCTGGCGCGGACGGATGACCTTCGCGCCTATGTGTATCTCTCGGATGGCGGCCATTTCGACAATCTTGGCCTTTATGAGATGCTCCGGCGGCGCTGCCGGCTGATTGCGGTGGTCGATGCCACGCGGGACCCGGACGGCACTTCGTCCGATCTGGGCGCCTTGGTCAGCAAGGCGCGGATCGACATGGGGGTGCAAATCCGGCTTCTGCAGGGCCGCCCGGATGCCAAGACGCTGGGTGCGGGCGTGAACAGCGGCGGCGTGAACGGCATGAGCATGGGCCTGATCCGCTATCCCGGCGGCGGGCGCGGTGTGCTGCTGCTGCTGAAGCCGACGCTCGTGGACGACATGCCGGCGGACGTGCGGGCCTACCATGCGCAGAACCCCGGCTTTCCCAACGAGGCAACGTCGGAGCAGTGGTTCACCGAGGCGCAATTCGAGAGCTATCGGGCATTGGGGGCGCATCAGGCAGGGCTGGTGGTGGAACGGCTGCGGCGGCGCTTGGCCAGGAAGCAGCCGGAGCTGGTGACTACGGACTGATGTCGAGGCTAAGCAGGGCTGCTTAGGCTGTTGTTTGTGCGTAGACGGATAGACGTCTGCTTAGGCTGTTGTTTGTGCGCAGACGGATAGACGTCTGCTTATGCCGCTACTTTGCCGCCGGCGCGTGGCGGCAGCTCGATCTGGGTACGGCGCAGCATGCGGTAGAGGGTGACGCGCGACACCCCGATGGCCTCGGCGGTGCGGGTCATGTTGTGCCGGCTGGCCTCCAAGGCGTGCAGGATCGCCGTGCGTTCGGCTGGGCTGCCTGGCTCGGGCCTGGCGTCGTCCTGGGCGCGGTGCGGCCGCACCGGCTGGATCAGCGTGGCGATGGCGGGAGCGGCCGGCTCGATGCGCAGGTCAGACAGCTCGATCTGCGGGCCGTTGGCGAGGATGACCGCGCGCCGGAGCGTCGCGATCATCTCGCGGATGTTGCCGGGCCAGGAATGCCCGCGGATCGCCGCCATGGCGGCTGGGGCGAAGGCGCGGGGGGCTTGGTCCAGCTCGCCTTCGATCTTGCGCAGCAGATGCAGCGCCAGCAGCTCCGCGTCGCCAGTGCGGTCGCGCAGCGGCGGCAGATGCAGCGTGAGCACGTTCAAGCGGTAGAACAGGTCCTCGCGCAGCCGTCCGGCGGCGATGGCCGCGCGCAGCGGGATGTTGGTCGCGGTGATGACGCGGGCGTTGACCTTGATGGGCGTGCGGCCGCCGACGCGGACGATCTCGCCCTCCTGCAGGAAACGCAGCAGGTAGCCCTGGAGGTCGAGCGGCATGTCGCCAATCTCGTCCAGGAACAGGGTGCCGCCCTCGGAATGCTCGATGTGCCCGTGGCGGCGCGAGGCTGCGCCGGTGAATGCGCCTTTTTCGTAGCCGAACAGCTCCGACGCAATCAGCGAGGCCGGCAGGGCGGCGCAGTTGATGGCGACGTTCGGCCCAGCAGCGCGGCTCGACCGCTCATGGATGGCGCGGACGACCAGCTCCTTGCCGGTGCCGCTTTCCCCGGTGATCAGCACCGGCAGGTCGCAGGCGGCGAAGCGGCGGATCTGGTCGAACACTTCGAGCATGGCCGGGCTGCTGCCGACCATCGTGCTCGCCATCAGGGTCGCATCGTCGCCCGCATTCATGCCGCGGTGGAGACGGTTCATGGCAGCCTTTTTGTTTTCAACCTGGCACTGACGGCGCCACGGCTGGCGGCTCGATATTCAGGCGGCGAAAGTCCTGTGCCGCGTAAACCCGATCTAAAATGCGGTTTTTGCGACGTTTGGGCAGTGATATGCATTTTTTAACATCATGGCAATGAACAAACGTCTCGTAACAGAGACCATATTATTGCTATAATCAACAGATCGTGTTATGAGACGCCGATAAGCTGCCCGGCTAACGGAAGTCCCGGGTCGGCACCCGGATGCCGGGTCCTGCAGCGCCAGCGGCCGGCCCGCGCGGGTCCGGACCGGCCGGATGCGTCGCGCCGTCGCCGCGGCCGTGCCCAATCGGGAATGCCTCGTCCCGCTCGCCGACGCTGCGCAGCAGGGCCGACAGGTCCTCCAGCCGGTCGGTGATCACGTGGACTACGGCGCCTTCGCGCTGCACCCGGCCGTGGCAGGCGAGCATTCGGGCCGTCAGGACCAGGCTGCGCTGCCGGGCGAAGCGGTCGGGCCAGAGGATCAGGTTTGCGACCCCGGTCTCGTCCTCGATCGTGATGAACATGATGCCCTTCGCCGAACCGGGCTTCTGCCGCACCAAAACGATCCCCGGCACCACCACGCGCCGGCCGTCGCGGACATGGGCCAGGTCCGCGCAGCTCACCATCCCTTGTTCCCGCAATGTCGCGCGCAGGAAGGCGACGGGGTGGGAGCGCAGGCTCAGCCCGACGCTTCGATAATCCTCGACCACCTCGGCGCCGTCGCGCATCGGGGTGAGCGCGACCGGCGGCTCGATCAGTTCCGGCCGCGGCAGCCGGCCAGCGTCGGCGGCGGCGAATAGCGGCAGCACGCCGTCGGTGAGGCCGCGCACCTGCCAGAGCGCCTGACGCCGGTCGAGGCCGATGCTGCGAAATGCGTCGGCTTCCGCCAGGCGCTCCAGGGCCGCGGGCGGGACGCCGGATCGGCGCCAGGCCTGCTCGACGCTGTCATACGGGTCATCGCCGCGATGGGTGACCAACTGCGCCGCATCTGCGTTCGCCAGGCCCTTCACCGTCCGCAAGCCGAGCCGTACCGCCGCGCCGGCGCCGGCGGGTCGCGGCTCCAGCGTGCAGTCCCAGCGTGAGGCGTTGACGCAGACCGGGCGGACCTCGACGCCGTGCTGCTGCGCGTCGCGCACCACCTGGGCCGGCGCGTAGAAGCCCATCGGCTGGCTGTTGAGCAACGCCGCGCAGAATATGCCGGGGTGATTGCATTTCATCCAGGCGCTGGCGTAGGCGATGAGCGCGAAGGAGGCGGCGTGGCTCTCGGGGAAGCCGTAGGAACCGAAGCCCTCCAACTGCGCGAAGGTGCGCTCGGCGAAAGCCGGTTCATAGCCGCGCTCGACCATGCCGCCGATCAGCTTGTCGCGGAAGCGCGAGACGCCGCCGGTGACCTTGAAGGTCGCCATCGAGCGGCGGAGCTGGTCCGCCTCGCCCGGCGTGAAGCCAGCGCAGTGGATCGCGACCTGCATCGCCTGCTCCTGGAACAACGGCACGCCGAGCGTCTTGCCGAGCACGCGGCGCAGCTCCTCGGTCGGGTAGTGCACGGGCTCGCGGCCCTCGCGGCGGCGCAGATAGGGGTGCACCATTTCGCCCTGGATCGGGCCGGGGCGCACGATCGCGACCTGCACGACGAGGTCGTAGAACGTGGTGGGTTTCAACCGCGGCAGCATCGCCATCTGCGCCCGGCTCTCGATCTGGAAGGTGCCGAGGGTGTCGGCGCGACGGATCATTTCGTAGGTCGCGGGATCCTCGGCGGGCACGCTGGCCATATCGATTGCGATGCCATGCTGCTGCTCGATCAGCGCGAAGCCGCGGCTTAGGCAGCCGAGCATCCCAAGGCCGAGCACGTCGACCTTCATGAACTTCAACGCGTCGATGTCGTCCTTGTCCCACTCGATCACCTGGCGCTCGGCCATCGCCGCCGGCTTGATCGGCACCAGGTCGTCGAGCCGGTCTTGGGTGAGCACGAAGCCGCCGGGGTGGGTGCCGAGCTGACGCGGGAAGCCGATCAGCTCCTGCGCCAGCTCCAAGGCGAGGCGCAGGCGGCGGTCGCCGAGGTTGAGGTTGAGCGCTTCGGCGTGGGTCGCGTCAACACTGGCCTCCGACCCGCCCCAGACCTGCGCCGCGAGCGCGCCGGTGATCTCCTCGGTGAGGCCCAGCGCCTTGCCGACGTCGCGGATGGCGCCGCGGGGGCGGAAGCGCATGACCGTGGCGCAGAGTGCGGCGTGGTCGCGGCCGTAGCGCTCATAGACCCACTGGATGACCTCTTCCCGCCGCTCGGCCTCGAAATCGACGTCGATGTCGGGCGGCTCGCGGCGTTCGGCCGAGATGAAGCGCTCGAACAGCAGGCCGGTGCGGACGGGGTCGATAGAGGTGATGCCGAGCACGTAGCAGACGGCGGAGTTGGCGGCCGAGCCCCGCCCCTGGCACAGGATGTCGCGGCTACGGGCGAAGCGGACGATGCTGTTGACCGTCAGGAAATACGGCGCGTAGTCGAGGCTGCCGATCAGCCGCAGCTCGTGCTGCAATTGCGCCTCGACGTCGGGCGGCAGGCCTTCGGGATAGCGGAGCCGGGCGCCCTCCCCCACCGCGCGTTCCAGCGCCTGCTGCGGCGTCTCATCGGGCCGCTCGCTCTCGTTCGGGTATTGGTAGCGCAGCTCGGACAGGCTGAAACGGCAGCGATCAGCGATCTCCAGCGTGCGGGCCAGGGCTTCGGGATAGCACTCGAACAGCCGGGTCATTTCGGGGGCGCCCTTGAGGTGCCGGTCGCCGGAGCGTTCGCGGCGAAACCCGGCGTCGTCGATGGTGCAGCCCTCGCGGATGCAGGTCACCACGTCCTGGAGGATGCGGCGCGCAGGGATGTGGAACAGCACGTCGCCGGTGACGACGGTGGGCACCTGGGCGGCGTGTGCCAAGTCAACAAGCTGCTGCAGCCGGACCGCGTCGCCGGCGCGGCGGCGCAGGCCGAGTGCCAGGTAGCAGCGGCCGGTGAAGTCGCGCGGCAGCCGGGCGAGCGCCTCGGCCAGGGCCGCGTCGGGGGCGTCCGGCAGCAGCACCACGATCAGGCCATCGCCGCCATGCACGAGGTCCGTCCAGGCGAGGTCACAGCCCCGGCTGCTGCCGGCGCGGCGTTTTCCCAGCGTCAGCAGCCGGCAGAGCCGGGCATAGGCGGCGCGGTCGGCCGGATAGACCAGGACCGGCAGGCTGTCCTGCAGATCGAGCCGGCAGCCGATGATGAGCCGAATGCTGGCCTCCATGGCGCGTGCGTGGGCGCGGGCAATGCCGGCCAGGGTGTTGCGGTCGGTGACGGCGATGGCAGGCAGGCCGAGCGCCTTGGCGGTGAGCAGCAGCTCCTCGACGTGGCTGGCGCCGCGCAGGAAGGAGTAGTTGGTCGTGACCTGCAGCTCGATGTAGCCGGGGAGATCGGGCGCGCGGCTCAATCGCCGTCACGCCGTCGGGTGGTGGCCGTCATGCGCTGTCCCCTTGTCATCTGCCACGCGAAGCGCCGCTTGGTCACCCGCGACGCGGAGCGCCGCTTGGTGCAGGATAACGGTTCTTGATTTGTTCTGATAGATAGCAGTTTGCTAGGTGGCAGTTTGGTAGGTGGCAGTTTGGCGAGCCGGTTTGGTGATGCCGGCTACCTTGGGTTGTAGACGCAACTATTACGGTATAGCATAGGTGCGGTTGCAAAAGGAACCGCCATGCCTGGAACCGCCGTCATAATCCCGTTCTTCCAGCGCGAGGCCGGCGTGCTGGCGGCTGCGATCCGGTCGGCGCTGACGCAGCGGGATGCGGGTCAGATTACCGTCGTAGTCTGCGACGACGGCTCACCGGTTCCAGCGGACGCGGAGCTGGCGGCGCTGAATTTCGGGGAGCGTGAGCGGGTCATCCTCGTGCGCCAGGCGAATGCCGGGGCGGGGCCGGCGCGCAACGCGGCGCTGGACGCCATGCCGCCGGGCACGGAGTGGATCGCGTTCCTCGACAGCGACGACCGGTGGGGCTCAGACCACATCGCGCGGTCGGTGGCAGCTCTGCAGGCGGGGCATGATCTTTGCTTTTCCGACGTGCAGCGCGACGGGGAGGCAGGAACGCACTTCCAGAACGCGTCGTTCCGGCCCGGGCAGCACGAGCCGATCGGCATCCTGCCCGGCCTGTATCGGTTCACCGGCGATTTCCTGGCGCAGAATCTCATGCTGTCGCCGGTGTCGATCTCGTCCGTGGTCATGCGGGCGGGGACGCTGGGCGACCTGCGGTTCCCGACGATGGCGTTCGAGGACCTGATGTACTGGTTCGAGGCGGCGCGGCGCGGGCCGCGGGTGGCGTTCGACGCGACGCTGCAGGTGCATTACGGCAGCGGCAACATCACGCTGACCGAGGGCTGGAAATCGCCGCGGGAGTTGCGGAACCGCCTGGCATTTCAGACCATATTCATGCGGGTGTGGCGCGAATTCACCCTGACGCCCCGGCAGCGCGCACTTCTCGGTCGGCGGATTGCGCGGGGCCGTCAGTCGTTCTGCATGACGGTGCTGGCACTGCTGCACGGCGGGCACATTCCGGACTGGCGCATCGTGGCGCGGTTCCTGGCGCTCGATCCGCTCGTTGTCCGGTCAATGGCGGGGACTGTAGTGACCGAGATGCTGCGGCGTTTGCCCTACCGCCGCCGGAAAGCCGCCCCGGCGCTCCCGGATTTGCCTGACATCGCATAGCCGGGCTAGTCGTTTCCTCTAGGCAACCAGAGGATGCGATGATCGACGCGATGATCCGGGGCGTGCCGCTGGCCGGTTACCGGCCGCTGCGCCAGGCGGTGCTCGACCTGCCGCGCCGGCATCCCATTCGGATTGCGGCGGGCATCGTGCTGCGGCGGGTCGCCCGCGCGCATCGGCACAGCCTGGCCGGGCAACTCGCAGAAATCCGGCCGCTCGACGCCCCGATGCTGTCGTTCGAGGCGGTGGATTCCATGGTGATGGACGCCGTCTATTGGTTCGGCGTGCGCGGCTATGAGGGCACGGTGGCGCGGGTTTGGACCGCATTGTGCGCTCAGGCAGGCTCGGTGCTGGAGATCGGCGGCAATGTCGGCCTGTTCACGGTGATCGGCGCGCGGGCGACGCCGGGGTCGTATACGGTGGCCGAGCCGGTGCCGATGGTGGCCGCCACGCTGCGCGCCAACCTCGCCCGCAACGGCCTCGCGAAAGTGGAGGTGCTGCAGGCGGCCGTGGTGCCCAGCGATTCGGCGTGCGCGGTGACGCTGAATTTGCCTGCCGAGGACTGGGGCGTGCCGGTGGGGGCGCACCTGATCGACAACGTCGAGGTGGCGGGGCGCAGCACCCGGTCGCAGGTGACGGTGCCGGGCCTGCCGATCCGCGGGTTGGCCGTAGGCCGTGACCTGATCAAGATCGACGCCGAGGGGATCGAGGCGGCGCTGCTGACCGACATCCGCGCCTTGTTGGTCGAGCGGCGGCCGACATTGCTGATCGAGGTGCTGCCGGAGGCGGAGCGGCTGGGCGAGCTGCTGGCCGGCTTGGCGACCGAGGCGGGCTACCAGATCCATGTGCTGCCGGAATGGGGCTCGGACCGGGTGGCGACGGTGCCGGCGGCGGCGTTCAACGCTGGGGTGCCGCGGACCTATAATTCCAAGGACGTCGTGCTGTCGGTGGGTCCGCTGGATTAGGACGCTGGATTAGAACCTGTTTGAGTGACTTCAACTTGCGGCGGCATGAATTGGCATGGGGTTGAGCAAGGCTTCGACGCCCGACAGGATGGCCGCAAAAGCGATGCGGGCGGCGGAAACGTCGAGACGTCCGGCGCGATCACGCAGCAGCCCACCCCAGTGCGCGAGCCAGCCGAAAGCAGCGCTCGACCACCCAGCGGCGCTCGAGCACGACGAAGCCCTTCTGCCCGGGGTCGCGCTCGACCACGTGGTGGCGCATGCCGTGCCGGTTCGACCAGTCCCGGCAGCGCTCGGCGACGAAGCCGCCGTCGAGAATGGCCTGCCGTAGGCTCGGCCATTCGGCCTTGCCTACGTCCAGGGCAGGAAGCGTGTCGCGCTCCTGGGTGGAGGCCGGCACAACGGCGATGGCAAGCCAGGTGCCATCGGCGTCGACCCGGGCGACACGCTTGCGTCCCAGCACCTTCTTCGCGGCGTCATACCCACGCGGGCCACGGACCGGAATACATTTGACCGACTGCGTGTCGATAATGCCGAGGCTGGGCTCGGGCTTGCGGCCCGCCGCGCGACGCCGCAGGCAAGCCACGTCGCATAGCAGCCGGTCAAACAACCC
The DNA here is from genome assembly GCA_963850595.1 of uncultured Alphaproteobacteria bacterium. Lineage (GTDB taxonomy): Bacteria > Pseudomonadota > Alphaproteobacteria > Acetobacterales > Acetobacteraceae > CAHJXG01. The sequence continues at coordinate 3,197,381 of CAWKLS010000002.1, forward strand.
CAGCTCTAGCCATCTGCGGAACCAGCCATACACTGTCCGCCACGCCGGGAACTCCCCCGGCAAGGCGCGCCAGGGTCCGCCGACACGCAGATGCCAGGCAATCGCGCTGATGATCGGCAGCACGGGCGTTGCCTTCTCGCTGCACGGCGGGTCCGCCCGCTCCAGCCACCGTGCCATCTCCTCGACCGCACAGGTCGATATTATCTCCTTCAGGCCCGCCTCATGGCGTGCCCGATGTGCTTCAGTCCACATCTCTGCTCCCATCCGCCCAGCCAGGCGGACACTCGTGATCTCCTGAGAGTAGAAATGGGATCGAGGCGCAAACGGGTCACTCAAACAGGTTCTTAGGCGGGCACCAGGTCGCGGAGTGCGGCTGCGAGCTTGGCCACGTGTGCCGCGTAGGTGCAGTGCTGCTCGACGAAGCGGCGTGCCGCCGCGCCGAGCCGCGCCCGGGTGTCCGGCTCGTGCAGCAGGCGCTGGATCGCCGTGCGCAGGGCGGGCGGGTCGCCGCACGGCACCACCAGCGCCGTGTCGTCGTGCGTCACGTAGTCGCGGAGACCGGGGCTGTCGCTGACGATCAGCGCCTTGCCGAGGGCCATCGCCTCCAGCACGGTGCTGACGCCGCTCGCGGTCACCATCGGACGCAGCGACACGACGACGAACTGCGCCTGCTGGAACAGCTCGCGGTAGGCGTGGGCGTCGAGGCGTTCACGCATCACCTGGACGTTGGGAGGCGCTTCATTGGGTGCGACGAGGGACGACTTGAGCAGCAGGGTGGCGTCCAGCCCTTCGAAGGCCGTCAGCAACGTTGGGAAGTCCCGGCCGTGGTCGTCACCGACGCTCAGCACGGGGGCGTCGTGTGATGCGGCGGCGCTTGCTGCGCCGGGTTGGTAGAACTCGGCGTCAACGTGCTGCAGGATGAAACGCACGTCGGCCCCGGTATGCCAGCGCTGGTGGATGTACTCGACCTGGTTGCTGCCGAGGGGATAGATCGCGTCGGCGCGCGGCACGACGAAGTCGAGCAGGCGCTCGCGGAGTTTCCAGCCCTCGGTCAGGCCGATATCGACGAGGGCAACCGGGGCGCGGAACGCTGCCAGGCGGCGGAGGGCCAGCAATGCCGCGGCGCCAGGCTCGCAGCAGGCCAGCACGACGTCGGCATCGCGGTGTCGGGCCAGTATCGTCATAGCACGCACAGGATCGAGGCCGCCGAGCACCTGATGCCGCCCGGCGAACGGGTTCCACGGCAGGCCGAGGGGGTCCATCAGCGTGGTGTCGATGCCGTGCTCGCTGGCCAGCAGATCATACATCAGCGTGGGATCGGGGTAGGCGCCCAGGGTGAAGGCGTCCCAGTTCGGCTGCCAGCGGATGGACGGCAGCATCAGCATGCGCAGGCGCCGGGACGGCGCATGCCCCTGGGTTGGTTGGCCGGTGTCGTCCAGCATGGAGCGAAGGTCCGATCGGTTAACCCTTGCTTTACTCCAGCACGGCGGCCCGTTCAACGAAGCCGCCGCTTCCCCCAAACCGGCCGTTGCGCTAGTCGTTCCCCATGCGCCGCACGATCCTGACCCAGCTCGACCGCTACATCGTGCGTCAGCTCGCCTTTGCCCTGGTGGCGGTCACCGGCGGGCTGGTGGCGCTGATCTGGCTGACGCAGAGCCTGCGGTTCGTCGAGCTGGTGGTGAACCGCGGCCTATCGTTCGGGGTGTTCCTGCACCTCACGGGCCTGCTGATCCCCAATTTCGTCGCGGTCATCCTGCCGATCACCACCTTCGTCGTCGTGCAGTTCGTCTATCAGCGGCTGGCGGGCGACCGGGAGCTCACGGTCATGCGGGCGGCCGGGCTGTCACCGATGGCGTTGGCGCGGCCGGCGCTGGGGCTGGCGGCGGGGGTCGTCGCGCTGTGCTACGTGCTGAACGTGTGGATCGTGCCGGTCAGCTACACGGCGTTCCGCGAGCAGCAGTTCGAAATCCGCAACCGCTTGGCAGCGTTCCTGCTGCAGGAGGGCGTGTTCACCCCGGTGTCCGACGACCTCACGGTCTATGTCCGCAGCCGCGACCGCGACGGCACGCTGCGCGGCATTCTGGTGGAGGACGAGCGGCAGAAAAGCAGCCGCGCCACCATCCTCGCCGAGCGCGGGCGCCTCGTGAACGGGCCGAACGGGCCGCGGGTGCTGCTGGAGGCCGGCAGCCGGCAGGAGATTGACCGCGGCAGCGGGCGGCTGAATGTGCTGACGTTTGCGGAGAACTCGGTCGATCTCACGAGCAGCAGCAAGAATACCGAGCAGCGCTACCGCGACGCCACCGAGATGTCGTTGACGGAGTTGCTGCACCCGGACGGCACCATCAGCCCGCGCGACGTCGGCAAGCTGCTGGTGGAGGCGCACCGGCGGCTGTCGGCGCCGCTGACGGCGATGAGCTTTGCGCTGGTGGCGCTGCTGTCGGTGCTGACGGGCGCGTTCCAGCGGCATGGCAACGTGCTGCGGCCATTGGCGGCGGTGCTGACGGTGGTGGCGCTGCTGGCGCTGGGCCTGGCGATCGCCAACCTGGCGTCGCGGCAGGTGGCGCTGATCCCGCTGATCTGGCTGCATGCCATCCTGCCGGGCGTGATTTGCGGCTGGCTGCTGCTGGGCGGGCAGATGAGGGCGGGCGCGCGCAAGGCGGCCAGGCAGGACGCGCGGCAGCGCTTGGCCTGAGCCGCGTCATTTGGCCTGGGCGGCGTCATTTGGCCTCGGCGGCGCCGGGCGGTAGGATCGCGCGATGGCCGTCACCCTTTCCCTCTATATCGCCCGGCAGTTCATGGTTGCGGTGCTCGCCATGCTGGCGGCGCTGGCCGGCATCGTGTCGCTGTTCGACTTCATCGAGCTGCTGCGCCGGTCCGCCACGAAGCCGGATGCGACGTTCAGCCTGGTTGTCCAGATCGCGGCGCTGCGGCTGCCCTATGTCGCCATGCAAATCCTGCCGTTCGCGGTGCTGCTGGGCGGCATCCTGGCGTTCTGGCGGCTGACGCGGAGCAGCGAGCTGATCGTGGCGCGGGCGTCGGGGGTGTCGGCGTGGCAGTTCCTGGCGGCGCCGCTGGCGTGCGCGATGCTGCTGGGCGGCGTCGCGACCGGGGGCATCAGCCCGCTATCTTCGGTGATGCTGGCGCGGGCGGAGCTGCTGGACAACGCCTACCTGCGGACTGGCGGCGGGCCGATGGCGCTGCAGGGCGGGCAGCTGTGGCTGCGGCAGTCCGACCGCGAGCTGGATCCGTCGGGCGTCGCGATCCTGCACGCGCGGGCGGTGACGCTCAAGGGCAAGGAGCTGGTGGGCCGCGAGGTCAGCGTGTTCCGGCTGGACGGCGCCGACCGGCTGCTGAGCCGGATCGAGAGCACGCGGGCGACGCTTGGCCGAGGGTACTGGACGCTGGAGGATGCGCGGCGGATGACGGCGGACCATCTGCCGGAGCCGGTCGGCACGACGCGGCTGGCGACGGATTTGACGGTCAACCGGGTGCAGGAGAGCTTCGCCAGCCCGGACACGCTGTCGGTGTGGGTGCTGCCGGACTTCATCGGGCTGCTGGAGCGGTCGGGGTTCTCGGCGATCCGGCACCGGCTGCATTTTCAGGCGCTGCTGGCGCTGCCGCTGCTGGCGGGGACGATGGCGCTGGTGTCGGCCGGGTTCAGCATGCGGGCGACCCGGCGCGGCGGGGTGGCGCAGATGATCGGCAGCGGGGTCGCGGCGGGGTTCGCGCTGTTTGTGGTGAGCAAGGTGGCGGAGGAGTTCGGTCAGTCCGGTGCGCTGCCGGCCGAACTCGCCGCCTGGGCGCCGGCTGGGGCGGGGCTGATGCTGGCGGTGGCTTTGCTGCTGCATTTAGAGGATGGCTAGGCGCTACGCAGCCGTGAGCAGGGACACTCCGGCGGCCTCGGCGGCAAGAATGAGCGCCTTGTCGGTGGTCGCCAGCGGCAAAGCGAGGCGCATGGCGAGCTCGAGGTAGGTCGCGTCATAGGCGGTCAGGCGGTGCTGCTCGGCGAGATGGGCCGTCGCGGTCCAGGTTTGGCTCGCGGTCTGGTCCTCGACGCTGATGGGCAATGCGCGCAGGAAGCCCGACAGGCGCTGGCGCTGCGTCGCGGTGATGCGGCCGCGGCGCTCGGCGGTCAGCAGGCCGTTGACGGCTTCAATGGGCCAGAGCTGCGGCACCGTGGCGCCGCCCTCGGTCAGACGGTCGAGGACGGCGAGGATGGCGGGGGTGTGCTCGTCCTCGAAGCACCAGGCGAGGGCGACGGAGTTGTCGAGTACGAAGCTCATGGCACGAAGCTCACGGGAAGCCGCTCAACGGCGACCTTCGGCGACCAGCTCCTTGATCGACAGACCGCCGAGCGTCAGGCCCTTGCTGGCCTGCAGCAGGTTGTCCGCGGCGCGACGTGCCTGGCCGCGGTCGAACCCGGTATTGGCGGGAACCAGGCGGGCGATGGGCTTGCCGCGGCGGGTGATGAGGATCTCGTGGCCCTCCTCGACCTCATCGAGCAGGGCGGTGAGATGGTTCTTGGCCTCAAATACACCGACGATCTGCATGTTGACGCCTTTCAGCTAGATTTCTAGCTAGATAAGATGGATTGTGGTCGAAGTCGAGAGGAAAGCGATCTGCGTGCGGAACTGGCTCCGGCTTGATAGCGTTCGCGCAACTAAGGCAAGAGGAACGTCATGACCATTGAACTCAGCCTGCTGGCCTGGGCGGTCGTGCTCGGCGTTGTGCACGCCGTGGCCACGGGTCAGTTCACGACCTTGCAGCACGGCATCGCCTACGGCCTGAGCCCGCGGGATGTGGCCCGGCCGCTTACCGGTGTCGGGGCACGGGTGCAGCGCGCGTTTGCCAACTACATGCAGACCTTTCCGTTCTTTGCCGCGGCGGTGCTGATCGCGCATATCGCGGGCCGGCATAGCTGGCTGACGGTCACCGGGGCGCAGATGTATTTCTGGGCGCGGCTGATCTATGTGCCGCTTTATGCCGCGGGCATTCCGGTGGCGCGCACAGTGGCGTTCGTAGTGGCGACGCTGGGCATCGTGCTGCTGCTTGTTGCGTTGATGTAGGAGATCGGGCTTCGCCCTATCCTTCGCCCAACCCCGCCATCAGCCCCGGCACCTCAGCCGCCAGCTCCCGCGCTAGGAAGCCGATCGGGCCGATGCGTTGGGCCAGCCGGGCGCCGGCCTCGCCGTGCAGCCATACGGCCCAGCACGCCGCCTGGACCGGGAGGGCGCCGCGGGCGAGCAGGCCGGTGACGATGCCGGCCAGCACGTCGCCCGATCCGCTGGTCGCGAGGCCGGGGCAGTCGCCGGCGTAGCGCCATGCCTGGCCGTCCGGGCTGATGACGTGGGTCTGCGCGCCCTTCATCACCACCACCTGCTGCAGCAGCGACGCGGCGCGGCGGCCGGTGCCGAGGGGATCGGCCTCGACCTCGGCGCGCCCGATGTCCAGCACGGTCGCCATCTCGCCGGCATGCGGCGTGAGCACGGCGCGGCCGGCGTGCGGGCGCAGCGCGTGCCGGAGCGTGCCGTGGCCGCACAGCGCGCCGGCGTCCAGCACGAGGGCGGGGCCGTCGGCGGGGTCAAGCGCCGCGAGTACGGCCTCTACCAGCGTCATCGCCGCATCCCGGTCCATCATGCCGGGGCCGAGCAGCAGCGCGTCGGTGCGCTGCGCCGATTTGGCCAGCGCGGCGGCGGCGTCCGGGCCGAGGTCGCCGTCCTCGGTCTCCGGCACGCCCATGACCAGCGCCTCGGGCAGGCACAGCGCCAGCCCTGGCGCCGTGCTGCGCCCCGTCGCGACCTGGAGCTTGCCGGCGCCGGCGCGCATCGCGGCCTCGGCGCTGAGCAGGACGGCACCGGGCACTGCGCGGTTGCCGCCGGCGATCAGCACGCGGCCGCGCTGATCCTTATCCTCGCCCGGTGCCGGCAGCGGCATCATGCGCAGCGAGGCTGCGGTGATTTGGTGGGTCATGGTGCGGCCATCCTTATCGCGCAGCTACGGGGCTGTCCGGCGCCACGGTGACCGTTTCGCCCTCACGCTGCAGCGGGATCGTGTGGTTGTAGCGCAGGAGCCGCAGCCCGGATGCATTCGGCGCGTACTCGGTGACGCTGCAGTTGGCGACGTCACCGGCGCGGTCAACGGCCAGGATCTGCGCCTCGTCCATGTTCTCCAGCAGGTAGCGGAGGCAGAGCACGACGACCTGATGCGCGACGATCAATACCCGGCGGCCCTCGTGGTGGAGGAAGAGGGTATCGAGCAGGCTGCGCAGGCGCAGGATGACGTCGCACCAGCTCTCGCCGCCGGGCGGGCGGTGGTAGAACTTGCCGAGCAGGGTGCGGAAGCGGGCCTGGTCGGGGAACTCGGTCTCGATGCCCATGCGGGTGAGCAGGTCGAGCACGCCGAACTCCTTCTCGCGCAGGCGCTCGTCGATGCTGAACTGCGCGGGAGCGACCGGGGTGCCGCCCTCAGCGTGAACACGCTCGGCTGTCCCGCGGGCGCGGAGATAGGGGGAGACGAGGACCACCTGCGGCTGGCGCTCGGCTGGCAGCTCGGCGAACCAGCGGCCGAGCGCGTCGGCTTGCCGCTCGCCAAGCGGGCTGAGCGGCACATCGACGTCGCGGATGTCGATGTCGATGCGTGGCAGGCCGGCCGACGTGGCGGCGTCACGGGCGACGTTGCCGGCGCTTTCGCCGTGCCGGACGATCCAGAGGTGCGCGGGCCAGCGCTGTTGCATCTAGTGTATCCCGTTGCCAGAGAGGCAGGCAACGGGCGAGGCCCGCGCGGGTTGCCCGGTTCCCGGCCGATCGGATCAGTGCCGGGCGATTAACGCCGGGACCAGGCTCGTAGGGTCGGCGGGGCGGGCGCGGCGGGCGTGGCGCAGCGCCAGGCTCATGAAGGGCCGGTCCAGCAGTGGCGTGGCGAGCGGGCCGTGTTCGGCGAGGAAGGCGCGGATCATGTCGTCGGCGTCCGGCGGCAGCGCCGTGTAGCCGCCGGCGTAGATGATCCGCTGGAGGGCAGCGTTCTCCAGGCGTCCGCGCATGTGGCGCACGCTGCGGCGCAGGTGGCGGCGCACGTCGCGCAGGCTGAATGGCGAGAGGGGCTGGATCTCGTAGGTGGCCTCCTTGACGCCGACCACGCGCTTGCTGTCCCAGGGCCGGGTCAAGGGGTCGAGGTCGTGGGCCGCCATCGAGCCGAGCAGGCCGTCGCCGCGATAGAGGCCGAGCGGCAGCCGGATGCCCTGCTGGGTCAGCCGCTCGATGAACTGGCGCTGCGGGGCATAGAGCTGCCCGTGCACGACCCCGCCGACGGTCAGGGTCTTCTCGACCGCGAGCCGCTCCGACCGGCCGTTGATGGCGATGCCGGTGGCGAGCCGGGCCTCCTGGCGGCTCGCCAGGGTGCGAGCGAAGCCGGCCAGGGTGTCCGGCCCGATCACGACATAGGCGTCCACGCAGCAATAGCCGCCGGCCTGCACCCGAAGCTCGTGAAAGAAATGGTTGATCGCATTGGATTTGTCCGCGTGGCCGATGCGATAGACCTGGATGGGCAGCGAGCACGCTTCAGCGGCCTGCAGGGCGATTGCGGCGCTGTCGTCGGTCGTGCCGTTGAGCAACACGGTCGCCAGCACGCGCTGGCCCTGCGCGGCCTGGGCGATGCTTGCGATGCACTGGCCGATGCGGCTGGCCTCGTTGTGGCCGAACACGCCGACCTGCCAATCCCATAGGGCACGGTTCGCTATCGTTCTGCCTCTTGGATTGCGTCTGCTGGCGTCTGGAACTGACAGCGTTACGCCGGCACGCCGCTCCTGGTTGCGTCCGATGCCGGAATCGTGCCCGGCGTCGGATCGTGTCCGATGCCAGTAAGCCACAGGTGCTGCAGGAACCCCGGACCGCTGACGGATCGGCTTTTGCCGTCGCACCCGGCGATGTATAGAGGCCGGATGCCCGCCGCCCGCACCTTCCCCGTCATGCGCAGCCTCGTTTTGCTGGGGCTTGCGGCGACGGGCGTGCTGACGGCGTCGGACGCGGCTGCGCAGTTCAGCGGGGTGCGCCGTGCACGGCCCACGGTGGCGCCGCAACCGTTGACCCGGACCGACCCGGTGACCTTCACCGCCGACCGGGTGGAGTATGACCGCGACAATGCCCTCGTCTCGGCGTCGGGCAACGTCGAGGCCTGGCAGAACGACAACGTGCTGCGGGCCGACAAGATCACCTTTGACCGCAACACCAACGTGGCGGCGGCGTCGGGCCACGTCGTAATGGTGCAGCCGGACGGCCAGGTGCTGTTCAGCGACTACGCCGAGCTGACGGAGGGCCTGCGCGACGGCGTGCTGAAGGGCATGCGGGCGATCCTGGCGGAGAACGGCAAGCTGGTGGCGAACGGGGCGCGGCGGACCGAGGGAGCGATCAACGAGCTGTCGCGGGTGGTGTACTCGACGTGCAATTTGTGCACGACGGACCCGAGCAAGCCGCCGTTGTGGCAGATACGCGCCAAGTCCGGGGTGCAGGACGGGCAGAACAAGAAGATCGAGTATCGCGACGCGGTGCTCGACATCTACGGGGTGCCGGTGGCGTATTTCCCGTATTTCTGGCACGCGGACCCATCGGTGAAGCGGGCGAGCGGGTTCCTGGTGCCGGCGGTCGGGCAGGCGAGCCGGCTGGGCACCTTCCTGTCAACCCCGTATTTCTGGGCGATCGACGAGGTTTCGGACGCGACGATCACGCCGACGCTCAGCAGCCAGCAGTATGGCAACCTGAACCTGCAGTATCGCCGCCGCTTCAACGATGGCACGCTGGATGTTGATACAGGCATTGGGCGGGATCTTGGCAAGATCGAGGCGGACATCTTTGCCCGCGGACGGTTCGCCTATGACGATACCTGGCGTTACGGCTTCGACATCGACCGGGCCACCAGCTCGCGGTATTTGCGGGACTACCGGGTGCAGAACCGGGCGGACGTGCTGACGAGCCGGATTTTCCTGGAGGGGTTCGGCACCGGCGTCTACACCAAGCTCGACAGCATCGCCTATCAGGGGCTGGTGGATAGCATCCGGCAGAACCGGCTACCCTATGTGCTGCCGCGTTACGAGTATAGTTTCTTTGGCGAGCCGGATCGGTTGGGCGGGCGGCTCAGTTTCGAAACGCAGGACTTCAACGTGCTGCGGCAGATCGGCACCAATACCCAGCGCGCGTCGGCGACGCTGAATTGGCAACGGCCGTTCACCGGGTCGTTCGGCGAGGTCTATGGCCTGACGCTGCAGGCTGACAGCGCGTTGTATAGCGCCACCAGCCTCAACCAGAACCCGAATTTCGGCGGGGCGAACACCGCGGAGACGGCGCGGGCGCAGCCGCAGGTGGCGCTCGACGTGCGCTGGCCGCTGGTGCGGGACGGCTGGGGCACGCAGCTGATCGAGCCGCGGGCACAGATCATCGCGGGTCCGAACACCGGCGGCGGGCGCAACCAGCGGGTGCCGAACGAGGACAGCCTGGACTTTGAGTTCACCGACCAGAACCTGTTCAGCCTGAACCGTTTTCCGGGGATCGACCGGCTGGAGGGCGGGGTGCGGGCCAATGTGGCGCTGCACCTGAACTGGACGGTGGGCGGCGCCCAGGTGGACGGGCTGGTGGGCGAGAGTTTTCGTAGCCACAAGGATGATACGTTTCCGGTCGGGTCCGGGTTGGAGAATCGGGCGTCCGACATCGTGACGCGGACGACGATTTCGCCGACGCCTTGGCTCGATATGACGGGGCGGACGCGGATTGATCACCGGAATGCGAACATCCGGTTTGCCGACGCGATCGGCAGCGCCGGGACGCCGCTGCTGCGGGTATCGACGGGCTACATCTACTCGGCGGTGAACCCGTATTTCCTGTATGACACGCAGGCGGTGCCGGCGAGCTATTTCCGCCATAGGAACGAGAGTACGGTTTCCGCCAGCACGCAGTTCGACAAGTACCGAGCCTCGGCCTATGTTCGGCGCGACCTTGACCTTGCGAAGTTCAGCAGCGCCGGGGTGCGGGCGACCTATGAGGACGAGTGCTTCATCTTCGACGTGAGCTACAACAAGCGCTACACGCCGCTGAATGGCGACAATGGCGCGACCTCGATCCTATTTCAGTTGACCTTCAAGACGGTCGGCCAGTTTGGCGTGAACCGCATCTAGAGCTTCGTATTACCGAGCAACATCCGACCAAGAGAGCAGATTGGTCGAATGTTGCTCTCATGTCGATGAGGGCTTGCATGTTGGATCGAAAGCTTGCGTTTGCACTTGCCGTTCTGGTGACCCCTGCTGTCCTGATGACCACGGGCAGCGCTGGGGCGCAGCCGCGCCGTCAGGTCATCCCAGCGGTCGCGCAGCCCGGCGTCACCGCGCCCGACGACGGCAGTGCCGGGCAGATCGTCGCCGTGGTGAACGGGGACGTGATCACCAGCGGCGACGTCAGCAACCGCGGCCGGCTGTTTGCACTCAGCACTGGGCTGCCGGTGACGCCGGAGGTGCTGACGCGGCTGCGCCCACAGGTGGCAAAACAGCTCGTGGACGAGCGGCTGCGGCTGCAGGAAGTGCAGCGCCGCCGGATCGGGGTGAGCGACCGCGAGATCGCCGACGCCATCGGCGAGATCGAGCAGCGCAACGGCATGCCCAAGGGCGCGCTCAATGCCAGCCTGCGCGGCCAGGGCGTGGCGATGCGGACGCTGATCGACCAAGTGCGGGTGCAGCTCGGCTGGACGCGGGTGCTGCGGGAGGAATTGGGGACGAAGGCGGACATCACCGAGGCCGACGTTGCCGAGCAGCTGCGCATTTTCAAGGACCAGGTCGGCAAGCCGGAGTTCCGGGTTTCCGAGATCTTCATCCCGATCGATGAGCCCGCTAAGTCGGGTGACGCGCGGAAATTTGCCGACACGGTGATCGGGCAGCTCCGCGCCGGGGCGCCGTTCCCGGTGGTGGCGGCGCAGTTCAGCCAGAGCCAGACGGCGCTGCAGGGCGGCGATCTGGGCTGGGTGTCGGCGACGCAGCTCGACCCCGAGGTCGCGCGCGTCGTGCAGGAGATGCCGCCGGGCGCGGTGAGCAACCCGATCGAGGTGCCGGGCGGGATCAGCATCGTGTCGCTGCGGGCCAAGCGCGAGATCGGGCGCGACCAGGGGACGGCGCTAAGCATCCGCCAGGTGTTCGTGCCGTTTGTCGGGGCGCTTAATCCGGCGGCGCCCACGGATCAGCAGCGCCGCGCGGTGGAGCAGGCGCAGGGCATCAGCCGCAGCGCGAAGACCTGCAAGGACATGGAGGAGGCGAACCAGCGCGTCGGCAACGTGCGCCCGACCGACCCCGGCGAGGTGCGGCTGGAGACGGTGACGTCGCCGCAGCTGCGCACGTTGCTGAGCGGGATGAGCATCGGCGTCGCCAGCAAGCCGGTGGTGGCGAATGAGGGCGCGGCGGTGCTGATGGTGTGCTCCCGCGAGCAGAAGACGGCGGCGACGCCGACCAAGGAGCAGATCGGCGAGAAGCTGCTGCAGGAGCGGGTGGAGCTGGCGTCGCGGCAGCTGCAGCGGGATTTGCGGCGCCGGGCGGTGATGGATGACCGAGGCGTGTAGCAAGGGGCTTAGGACCAGGGTGTAGGAGCTGCCGCTCCCGCCGCTCCGGGACGTCATCGCGCGGTATGGGCTGGATGCGCGGCGGAAACTCGGGCAGCATTTCCTGCTGGATGCGAACCTCACGGGGCGGATTGCGCGGCAGGCCGGTGACCTCACGGGGCGGCATGTGGTCGAGGTGGGGCCCGGTCCCGGCGGCCTGACGCGGGCCTTGCTGGAGACCGCCGCCAGCAGCGTGCTGGCGGTCGAGGTCGATGCCCGGGCCATCCAGGCGCTGGCGGAGCTGGAAGCGGCATATCCTGGGCGGCTGCGGGTGATGCCAGCGGATGCGACGCGGACCGACCTCGCGGCGCTTACGCCCCTGCCCCGGCAACTGGTCGCCAACCTGCCTTACAACGTCGCGACCCCGCTGCTGATCGGCTGGCTGCGCCAGGCGGCGGAATGGGAACGGATGACGCTGATGTTCCAGCTGGAGGTCGCCGAGCGGATCGCGGCGGCGCCGGACACCTCGGCGTATGGCCGGCTGTCGGTCCTGACGCAGTGGACCTGCCGGACCGCGCTGCTGATGCGGCTGCCGCCGGCGGCATTCGTGCCGCCGCCGAAAATCTGGTCGGCCGTGGTGGGGCTGGCGCCGCACGCCGTGCAGCCGACGCCGGAGCTGTTCGCGGCGATGGAGCGGCTGACCGCGGCGGCGTTCGGGCAGCGGCGGAAGATGCTGCGCGGCTCGCTGCGGGCGCTGGGCGGCGAAGCGCTGCTGGAGCAAGCGGGCATCGCGCCGGAGCGGCGGGCGGAGACGCTGGACGTCGCGGAATTCGACCGGCTGGCGCGGCTGACGGTATGAGAAGCGCAGCCGGCGCGAGGAACGCAGCCAGGCAACAATCGCGCGCATTCCGTTGCGATAAACGAATTATGACGGGACTGTCTATGGACTCCCAGGTAGGATGCGCATTGTAGCCCCAGTTGCCAGGTTGGCGATCGCGCGGGTCAAACGGCGAATGGCGAACGGAACGATGGGCATGACCAGCGTTGAGGATGGAACGGTTAGGCGCTGGCTGGGTTACATCCTCCCATTGCGGTGGGTGATGTCGTCCGGCGTTGCATTGCCGGAGCCGCCGGCTGGGGTCATGGAGCGCCGCGGCCGGGCCGAATTGCCGCCGACGGAGCCGGTGCTGCATGACGAGCTGACGCGGGTGTTCAACCAGGCGACGATCACCCAGCGGTTGGAGCAGGTGATCGAGCAGGCCCGGCCGGTGGGCGGCTGCGCGCTGCTGTATCTCGATCTCGACCGCTTCCAACAGGTGCACGACACGCGCGGCCCTGCGGTTGGCGACCTGCTGCTGATCGAGGTGGCGCAGCGGCTGCAGGGTGCGCTGCGCGGGGCGGACGTGGTGGGCCGGATGGGGGAGAGCGCGTTTGCTGTGGTGCTGCCCGGCGTGGTTGCGGCCGAGCAGGCCCGGCGCTCGGCGCTGCGCCTGGCGGCGGTGATCCGTGAGCCGTATGTGCTGGGCGGCGTCACGAGCCGGATCGACGCGTCGGTGGGCGTGGCGATGTTCCCGGCGGATGGCGACACGGCGGCGGCATTGCTGCAGCAGGCGCGCGGAGTGCTGGACCGGGTGAGATCGACCGGACGCAGTGCCGTCGCTTGCAGCGAGTCCCCGGCGGCGCTGGCGGATGCGCTGCAGATGGAGCAGGAGCTGCAGGAGGCACTGGAGCTGGAACAGTTCGAGATGACCTATCAGCCGGTGTTCGGGGTCAGGAGCGGCGCGCCGCTGGCGTTCGAGGCGCTGGTGGGCTGGCGGCATCCGACGCGGGGCCTGGTGCCGGCGGCGGTGTTCGTGCCGCTGTGCGAGCGGTCCGGACTGATCGAGAAGCTCGGGCGCTGGGTGCTGCACACGGCGTGCACGGAGGCTGCGACCTGGGCGACCCCGGTGCGGCTGTCGGTCAACCTGGCGGCGGCGCAGTTCCGGCGGGGCGATCTGGAGCATTTGGTGATCGAGACGCTGGAGCATTCGGGTCTGGCGCCGGAGCGGCTGGACCTTGAAGTGAGCGAGGCGGTGCTGCTGGAGCATTCGCAGCAGGTGCTGGCGGTTATGCTGCCGCTGCGGACGCTCGGGGTGCGGCTGGTGCTGGACGATTTCGGCCAGGCGAAGGTGGCGCTGCATAATTTCCGCGACGGGGCTTTCCAGCAGATCAAGATCAACCGGTCGTCGGTGACGTCGATGCTGATCGATCCGGACGCGATGGGGGTTGTGCGTTCGGTGCTGGACATGGCGGCGGAGATGCAGATTGACGTGGTGGCTGAGGGTGTCGCGGAGCAGGTGCAGCTCGACATGCTGACGCATCTGGGGTGTGGGCAGGTGCAGGGCAGCCTGCTGGGCGCGCCGCAGTCACCGGAGCGGACGCGGCAATATCTTTGGCAGGCGACGCGGCGGATCGATGGGGGGGCGGTGCTGCTGGGGGCTGGGGGGTAGGGTGGTTGGCCGCCCGGGTGCGGTGTCCCGGCCTGCCTTAAAAATCGTGTCGGATGATGCTGAGATTTGCATAAGGTGACGGGCCATGCCCGGCGAACAACTTTGTGTCCGTAAACCGCCAGAGCAGCCGCATCTTCCAGTAACGGAAGAGAACGCTTGAATATAGTAAGGCGTGGCTGCTCCATAATACCGGAATTTTGCGGCGCATTTTTATAATACATCACCCAAAATCGCGCTGCCATAGCGGCATGGGATAGGCTACTTGCGCAATCCTACCCCCCTTCCCGCTGCGCTACGGCATTCACACAATTCACTTGCGGCAGTGACCACGCTTTGATTTCCTGGGGCATTTGTAGGTCTTGGGGAATGTGTTGGTCATTCGAGAAGGCGCGCTTGGTGATTTTGGCGATGTCCGTCGCGCGGCTATGGGAACCCGGCTGATCGAGCGGGTGATGGAGACCGGATCGCTGGTGATCCGCAAACTCGGCCGTGATCGTGCGGGTGAGATCGCGATCCACCGGTTTCTGTCAGCGGCTTCGGTGACGTGTGGCGAGATGGTTGCAACGCTCGCGACCCGCACGGTGGCCGCTTGCACGGGACGGCGGATCGTGGCGGCACAGGATACGACGGAGATCAATTTCGCCGGCCGCGAGGAGCGCCGCCGTGGTTTGGGGCCGGCGGGCGACGGCATATCGGCTGGGTTCTTTATTCATCCGGTGATCGCCATCGACAGCGAGACGGAGGCTGTGCTGGGTTTGCTGGACGCCAGGATCTGGACCCGCACGGATGAGTTCGTCGCGACACCCGTGCGGGCACGCGCCCTGGAGGACAAAGAGAGCGTCCGCTGGCTGGACGGCGCGGCGCAGGCCGGGACGCATCTGGCCCAGGCGGCTTCGGTGGTGGTCGTGGCCGATCGTGAAAGCGACATCTATGCGAGCTTCGCGCGGCGGCCGGCATCGGTCGACCTGATCGTGCGGGCCGCGCAGGATCGCGCGTTGCACGACGGAGCGTCGCTGTTTGCCGCGGCGGCAGGATGGCCGGAGCTGGCACGCACCGAGGTGCTTGTTGCACCGTCGCGAACCGGGGTTCGCGGCCGGGTCGCGACGGTTGCCCTGCGTGCCGGGCCGGTGGTGATCTGCCGCCCGCGTCATGGCCGTGACCCCAGTGCCCCGCCGCAGCTCAAGCTGACGATGGTCGAAGCGAGGGAGGTGGATGGCCCCGGCGAAGGCCAGCCGCTGCTATGGCGGTTGCTGACCACACTTGATGTCGCCGACGCTGCTGGGGCTGCGGATATTGTACGCCTGTATCGGCTGAGGTGGCGGATCGAGGAAATCTTCCGATCGTTGAAAGCTGACGGCATGCGATTGGAAGACACCCAGGTGCAGGACGCCGGACGGTTGTTCAAGCTGGCCTTGGTCGGGCTGGCAGCGGCAACCCGAACCATGCAACTGGTCGACGCGCGTGATGGCAGTCCGCGACCGGCCAGGGACGTCATCGACGCGTCCGTGTTGCCAGCCGCTGAAGCCATCGCCCCGACACTCGAAGGCAAGACAGCGCGCCAGCGAAACCCGCATCCGCGCCAGTCCCTCGCCTGGCTGTCCTGGATCATCGCGCGGCTCGGCGGATGGAACTGCTACTACAAACCACCCGGACCCAAAACTATGCGCGCCGGATGGGCACAATTCGCCGCCATGGCCGCCGGCTTCGCCCTCGCGGCGCAGTCAGCCGCCCAGTCAAATGTGTGAATCCCGTAGCCCGCTGCGCCAGGCGCGCGTCCTTGCGGGCGGAGCCGGCGCTGCTGCCGACCCAGTAGCCGACCACGTTCGTCGCCATGGCGCCCAGGGTGCCGAGCAAAACGTTCAAAACCGTCTCCGAACCAACCGGCACCGCGTGCAGCAGCACGAGGCCCATGACGACGCCGAAGGTCAGCAGCACCACGACGCTGGTAATTGGCGCGCCCCAGGCCGTGGCGCTGCCGGACTGGGCGAGCTGCAGCGCCATGGCGCGGGCGTTCGCCACGTCGGCCAGGTGCGCGGTGAGCCGGGCCTCGGCGGCGCTGTCGGCAGCGGCGGCGCGGGTGGCGGCGATGCCGGCGAGATCGACGCGGAGCTGGGCCGCGCGGTCCGGGTCGGCGAGGGCTGCGATCTGCGCGGCGGGATCGCTGGTGCCGGTCGCGGCCTGGATGGCCTGCTGCACAGCGGCCGTGACCGGGGCGGCGCCGGGTCCGAACAGCCAGCGGCCGAGCTCGGGCGCGAGGTCGAGCGCGATGCCGCCCACAGCGCCGAGTGCTGTGCCCAGTCCCGGCACGACCGACCCGGCCGCCGCACCCTTCAGCGCGTCTGTCGCCACCTGCGATAGGTCCATCTCAAGTCTCCCTGTCTGCGCGCTGCGGAGGCGACGGCAAGTCTCCGCGCCGTGGCAGCGACGGCAATGCGATTGCGGCGTAGGGCAGCCGGCATAGGCGCCGGGCCCAGCCGAGGCCGAAGGTGCGCCAGGTCGGCAGGCCCGCCATGAACGTCAGGCGCTGCGCCTGGAACTCGGCGAGCAGTGCAGCGCCCTGGCCGGATTTGGCGGCGACGGCGGCCAGGGTGCGCGCGCCCATCGCCCCGTCCGGCGGCACGCCCGACGCCTGCTGCAGCCAGCGCACCGCGCGGCCCACGCCGTTGTTCACCGCCGCGTCGAACACCAGCAGTGCCAGCGGCGGCGGCAGCAGGTCGCCCTGCACCCGGTCCCAGTAATCCCGCCGGTAGATCGCCCGCGCCGCGTCGAGCGTCAGCGTCGCGATGCCGATGTCCGGATAGGCCGCCGCCGAGACGCCGTAGCGCGTGCCGCGGCACTCGCCATGCCCGCACGCGCCGCCGGTCCAGTTGCCGGGATCGGCGGGGTTCGCGGTGAAGCCGCCCTCCTCGCCCACGACGACGCGGAATGCCTGGTCGAAAACGGTCATGGGTGGGCCTCGCTCGGTGGCATGGCTTTCGATTGGGTCTGCAGGAAGGCCGCCAGGGTGTCGGCCGCGACGCGCGCGGCGATGACGTCCTCCTGGCGGTAGCCATGGCGGGTGCGCATCGCCTGCAGCCGCTCGATGGCCCGGCGCGACTGCAGGGTCAGCGTGGTGAGACGGTCGATCACCGCGGGGTTGGCGTCGCGGCGCACAACGTAGCGGGTGGCCTGGCCGCGCAGGGCTGCGGTGTCGCGCACCACGGCGGCCACGGGCGGCGCACCCGGCGGGATGCGCGATGGCCCGGCGGTTGGGGCGGGCGCCGGGTTCAGGACGATGAACGGGGCGGATGGTTGCATGGCTGGGCCCGGGGTGCAGCCGATTGCGAATGCGGCCAGGAGCAGCATCGGGGTCCCGGTGCGAAGACTTACCGGCGGGCCGGTGCGAAGTCTTACCGGCGACCCGGTGCGATCGCGCAAATCGTTTCGATTGCAGACGCAAGGCTCCGCGCGGCTTCGCTGACTTACCGATGTCATCGCCGGGCTCCGTTGGAGACGAGGTAGGCGAGTTGCGCCTCCATCCGGCTCAGCCGGTTGTCGATGGTGGCGACGGCGGCGGCGCGGGTCTCGTCGCGCTTTTCGCCGAGGTCGAGCCGGCCCGTTACGGCGAGCTCGAACCGGGCGAGCCGTTCGGCCACGCCCAGGTTGGTCGCGGTCTGTGTGGCGAAGAACCAGACGCCGCTGCCATAGCCGACGAACAGCGCCAGGACGAACGCGTAGTTGATGTTTGAGCTCGGCAGCACCCGGAGGGCGCTGTCGGCGGGTTTCGGCTCGGTCACCGGCTGCTCCTATTGCAGTATGGTTTGGTCTGCGCGCTCGTCTTCGCCGAGCGGCTGCGAGAAGCCTCGCATCCGGAAGGGCGTGTTTGCGCGCTCGTCTTCGCCGAGCGGCGGCTTATCTACGCGCTCGTCTTCGCCGAGCGGCGGCGAGACCCTACGGCGTTCCGTGAAAGCTCTGCTGGCTCGTGCGGATCGTTGCCTGGTCCGCGGCCGAGAGGCTGCCTGCGATGACGATGTGCTCGGCGTGCCAGCCGTCCCAGAATTGGCCGGCGCCGGCGCCGATGCCCAGGGCGCCGCTTGCTGCGAGCGTGCCCGACGCCCCGGCGCTGCTGGATGCGCCGTCGAGCGTCAGCGTATGCACCGAGCCGTTGAACACCGACGTGGCCTGGAACGGCGCCAAGCCGAGGGCGACCTGCGCCGCGCCGCTGCCCTGGTAGCCGTTCAGGTTGCCGCCGGTGAAATAGGCCCAGATCACCGAGGTGTTGCTAGTGTAGTCCTGGGTTCCGGGTGCGGTGTAGCTCAGCACCCGCTCATAGCCATCGCCCGCCGTGGTCCTGCAAGCGACCATCAGGGCGGCCGACGCGGTGCCGCCCAGCGCGAAGTTCGCGTTGCCAAGGGTCTGCTGCGCCGCGCTGGTGAAGTGAAGCGCCGGCCGGGCGCCCGCGTTGCCCAGCGCCTCGACCACGCCGGCCGCCACGATCCGCGGCTGGTTCGCCGCCGTCGCTTGCACCGCGTCCTGGCCCAGGCCGCTTTGGTCATACCAAATGGCGACGAACCCATCGCCCGAGCCGCAGAACGCCAGCAGCGCCGCCGTGTTCAGCGATGCGGATGCGAAGCCGACGTCGAGCGTCGCGCTGTCGGACGAGCGGCGCACCTGGAGGGCCGCGCCGCCGTACGACGCCCGGAGTTTCCGCAGGCTGAACGCGCCCTTGATGCTGGCGGAGACGCCGTCCAGCAACAGCGGCGCCGCAGCGGCGGCGGCCGGCTGCGCCATGAACCCGACCGGCAAGAGCAGCACTACGAAAAACCCTTGCTGAGCACGGCATACAACGCCGTGCCGTTGGATACCGCCGACAGCACGTCCACGCTGCCCGCCGCTGCGGACAGCAAGGGCGGCGTGCCGCCGGGCCATTTGAACGCGCTCCCGAAGGCGAGCGTGCGGCTGCCGGTGGCGTCCTGGGTGATGGTCCACACGTAGCTTGCGCCCGCCGCGAGGTTGGTAGGGTTCGCAAGCGTCGCGTTAACGCCGAGGGTCAGCGTGAAGGCGTTGCCGGCGCTGGCGTCGGTCGCGATGGATGCGCCCGAGGTCAGCGCCAGCGTGCCGCGGTTGATGTTGGCGCGGGCGACGCTGACGCTCGCGGCCCCGGTGCCGCCGCTGGACACCGGGAGTGCCGTGGCCAAGGCGAGGCTGCCCGACGTCAGCCCGCCGGACACCGTCGCACTGCCGCTGAACACCGGAGAGGCCAATGGCGCGTAGCTGGCCGATGCGGCGGCGACCGACAAGGCGCCGGTGATCCGCGCGTCATTGCCCTGCGCATAGGTGCCGGCCGTGGTTCCGAAAGTCCCGGCGGGGGCTTGCGGTCCCGCCGGACCCTGCGGGCCCGCAGCGCCCTGCGGACCCGCGGCACCCACGCCGCCCGCCACGGCCGCCGCCACGAAGGCCGTGGTCGCCAGCGTCGCGTCGTTGCTGCCGGCGGCGGGCGTGATTCCGCGCACCGCGCCGGCGGTGACCGAGAGCGCCGTGGTGCCGGAGACCACGATCTCGTAGGCCGAGGCGGCCGGGTTGTAGTGCGTGTAGGTGGTGCCGGGCGTGACCTTGGCGGGGTTGGAGAAGCCGTCGGGGAAAGCGGTCGCGTTCAGGTAGGTGCGGCTTCCGGCCGCCTGGGTCCACACGGCCTTGCTGGGGCCGGGGATCACCGAGGTCGTGTCGATCACGTTGTTCCAGCGTCCCGTCGGCTGCAGCGCCACATCGACCGCCTTGACGCCGCTGGACTGCAGGCGGAATGCCAGCCACCACGCGCCCTTGGCGCCGGTGTCGTTCGAGCGGTTGAAGTTGCGGACCGTGCTGCTGACCGCGATGTCGAAGCCCGTGGCGCCGAAGCCGCTGTCATCGTGGCTGAACTCGTCGACCTCCTGGTAGGTGCCGTCCGAGAACGAGAAGAAGCCGCCGGCGAAGGCCAAGACCGCCGGGTTGGCGAGGAAATGCGTGCTGCCCGGCTTGGCTCCGGAGACGAAGCCGCCGACGTGCATGAAATAGGCGTCGCCCTGGCCGACGTTGCCGACGTTGCTGTTGATCGCCGCCACCCCGGTGCGCCCGCCCGTCTGGTCGCCGGTCGCCTGGTTCCAGCCGCTGCTGTTCAGCATCGACAGGCTGATGGCGCTGTTCTCGTGGTGCATGACGTAGGCGGACACGGGCTTGGTCAGCGTGTCGTCGCCCTCGATCCGGTGCTCGATCGCCAGGTGGACGGTGCTGAGGTCGCCGTCGAACGCCTGGGCGATGTCGCCCTGGTTGCCATAGCTCGCGGGGGCGGTGATGCGGCGGCTGAAGAGCGGGGCGCGCTTGTGGCCGTCGGCGGTGCGGACCTGGCCGTCGCCGTCCAGGCGTCCGGTCAAGCTTGCGGTCGCCACGCTGGTGCGCGCGGTGCCTGAGGGCAGCAGGACGGCGCGGGAACCGGCGGCCAGTTGGGCGGCGGCGAGGGCGGCGGTGTCGTCGGCCGCGTCGTCCAGCGCCGCGCCGAAATCCCGGGCGTTGATCCGGTCCGCCGCGCGCGCCGCCAGGTTGCGGGCGACCGAGCCGCCGGCCGCGGTGACCGGGAGCGCGGAGGCGTCGGTGATGGCCGGCGCCGGCATCCCTGCTGGCCCGGCATCGCCCTTGATGCCCGCCGGACCCGGGATACCGGCCACGCCGGGATCGCCCTTCAAGCCCTGCGGACCAAAGCCGCCTTGCGGACCCAGGGCGCCTTGCGGCCCCACCGCGCCCGTGGCCCCCGGCGGGCCGCTGCCGCCGCCGCCGCCCGGCGCCGAAATGACGCCCGAGGCGTCGATCTGCACCCCCAAGCCCGCGGTGAACAGCCCGCGCAGCGCCGTCGCCGCCACCCGCCGCGGCATGGCGCCGCTGTTCACCACGACCTCATCGCCGGCCAGCAGCGCCGGTGCGACGGGGAACGCCAGGTGGTCCGCGCCGGTCGCCGCCAGCGCGCCGCCCGCCATCGCGAGGCCGGTGCCCAGCGCCACCGGCTCCGGCCCGCCGACGAACGGCGACACCCGGCCCAGCAGAGCCGCCGGCGCCAAGGTGATCCGGTCCTGGGTGCCGGCCAGCAGGGTCGCGACCTTGGCGCCACGGGTGACGCCGCCCTGGCTCAGCGGCAGCTCGTCGGACGGCGCGACCTGGACGGCCAGCGGAAGTTGCTTGATTGTCGGCATGGATGGCTCCCGGTTGTGTCCTGAAAATGCGGTGCTGGATCAGCCGATCGCCGCCCAGCCGATGGCGCCGTCGCCGCTGCGCTTCAGCCACAGCGTGGCACCAGCGCCGCCGTCGAGGTTGCGGTAGTCGGAGCCGGGCGGCGCTGTGACCACGCCCTCCGGACTGCCGCGGCCCAATGTGCTGACGAAGCCCCAGGGCTCATTGTCGGAGCCGATGCGCAGCCGGCCGGGCCCGGATGGGCGCAAGGTCAGGTCGCCTCCCGCGCCGTTCGCCGTGCGCAGCACCAGGCCGCCGTCGCCGGTTGGCGCAAGGTAGTCGGCGGGGGCGAAGGCCAGGGCCTGCCAGCCGCCCCAGGTGCCCGCCCAATCGACCGCGGTGGCCGCCGGGACCAGGATGTCGGCCCCGGTCCAGTTGTCCTGGAACGGCGCGCTGCCGACCCGCTGGAACCGCACGGCGCAGTTGCAGTGCAGCCGCACCCGCCGCTCGTCCGTCACCGGGAGGCCCACGGTCGCCGTCGCCATGGCGCCCTGGCCGTCGCCGGTGATCACCACAGCCACCCCCGCTCCCACCCCATAGCCGCTGCCGGCGTTCAGCAGCGCGATGCCCAGCACCGCGCCGTCGCGGATATGGGCGATGGCCTGCGCGCCGGTTCCCGCGCCGGTTATCGCGACGCTCGCCTGGGTGTAGCCGCTGCCGCCGGCCTGCAGCCGGACGAAGCCGATCTGACCGGCCACCGTGGCCTGATGCGCGCCCATGATGCTCTGCACGCCTAAGCCCGCCGAGGTCACCATCGCCTGATCCAGCATGTCCGGCACCTGGATTTGCTGGACGGACCCGAGGTTGACCGGATTGCAGATCACCCGCGCCTGGTTGTTCCAGGTGTTGTCGCGCAGGGTCACGCTGTCGGTATGCGCCCACAGCGCCTGGGACGGGCTGCCGCCGTCGCCGCCGAAGAAGGCGTTGCGCGCCACCACGACGCCCTGCGGCGCGTCCAGGAGGTATATGCCGCCGCCGGAGCCGCCCTGCAGCACGATGCGGTTGCCCTCGATCGTCAGGCCCTCGCACGTCATGCCGAAGTTCTGCCCGCCATCGGCGAGGCTGCGGCCGTCGGTCTCGATGTTATAGGCGGTGATGCCCCAGATGTTGCCGAGGAGCTGGTTATCCGCGACCCGCACGCCGCGGCTGCCGCCGGGGTTGATGCCGACCGAGCAGCCCTGCACGAGGTTGCCCGACACGTCGCAGTCGATGCAGCCGCCGGCGTCGATGCCAAAATAGGTGGGTCCGAACGGGCCGGGACCCGACACCACGTTGCCGGCGATGCGGGACTGGGCCGCGTTGACCAAAAGGCCGTTGCCGTTGCCCGAGACGTCATTGCCGACGACGCTCAGTGCCCGCCCGGCCACGGCGATGCCGTAGGACGAGTTGTCGTGGCAGGAGTTGCCCGCCACCACGATCGCGACCGCGTCCGGATGCGCGTGGCCCCAGCGCGGCGGCTCGGCATTGGTCTCGTTGAAGTTGCCGACCGAGATGCCGCGGGCGTTGCCCCAGGCCTCGCAGCCGAGCACCCGGCCGTGCCGCACGGTCTGCTGGAAGGCCGGGTCGTTGAAGTCGAGGCAGATGCCGTATGCGCCGTTGCCGTGGGCGCTGCAGCCCTCGACCAGCGCGCCGGAAGCCGCCTGGATCCAGATGCCGTGCACCTGGTTATTGCGCGCCTCGCAGCCGATCACGCGGTGGCGGCTGGAGGAGCCGGCCCCGCCTCCATTCGACAAGTTGTCGCGGCCCTGGATCACCAGGCCGCTGCCGAGGCTCGAACCGCGGGCGCCTTGGAACACGCAGGCGTCAAACAGCGTCTGGGTGCAGCGTGGGGTCACCAGCACGCCCCAGCTCTCGCCCGGCACCGTGCCGGCGTCGAAGGTGACGCCCATCGCGGTGAAGGCGGGGCCGTCGATGTTGACGAACGCGCCGGCGGCCGGGCCGTCGCCGGCGACGCGCAATAGCACGGTCTGGCCGGGCACGCCGATCAGCGTGGCGGCCTGGCCGATGCTCCACTGGCCGCGCAGGATGTAGGTGCGCGGACCGAGGCGCACGGGCCGTCCGCTCGCCACCGCGCGGCCCAGTGCGGCGGTGTCGTCGGCATGGCCGTCGCCCAATGCGCCGAACGCCTCCGCCGGCATGGCGTCGGCGGCCCAGTCGGCGAGGCTGCGGGCGACGCCGCCCGGCACTTGCGCCAGCTGCGCCGACAGGTTGATGCCGGGCACATTGGCGAGGCCGGCCATGAACGCGCCGTATGGCAGCGCCGCGTCCTGCCCGCCCTGCGCCACGCCCACCAGGTCGCCAATCCCCGGCGTCACGCCGCCCGGCAGCCCCGCCACGCTGAATGGCGACGCCGCCGACAGCGTGCCATCGACCAGGCGCAGGTTGGGTCCGACGCCGATCCGCTCGGCGCCCCCCACCCCGGCGCTGCTGCGGCCGAACAGCGCGCCGGACTGGATCGCGAGCGCCGGCTGCATCCCCGCCAGGAACTGCGCCCGCGACACGCGCCGCACCAGGCCGCCCTGGCTGATGGGCAGCAGGTCGCCGTCGGCCGCGACGAGGGCGAGCGGCAGGTCCTTGATCGTCGGCATGGCGCTAATTCCCCAACAGCAGCGGGTTGCCGGACTCGTCCACCAGCGCCGTGCCGCCGTCGGTCGTGAGCGCGCCGCCGCTGGCTGGGTCCGAACCCGACCCGGCCGCGCCGGCCAGCGCCAGGACCGGGAGGAGCACGGAGCGCGCCAGGGTGCGTCCGGCCTGGGTGCCGATGGTGAGCGTGACGCTGTAGATCGTGCCGGCCTGGCCGCCGGCGAGCCACAGCACCGCCCGCGCGCCGTCCGCCGCCGCAGAGGCGAGCGACAGGTCGCCGGGGTTGGAGGGGCTGATGCTGACGTCCAGCGTCGCCACCGCGTCGCCGTCACAGCCGCTGAGCGCTGGGGCGATGTCGAACTGGTAGTCGAGCACGTCGGCGGGGTCCTTGGCCGGCCAGGCGGGCAGCGGGCTGGCGCTGAGCGGATTGGTGCTCTGTGCGCCGCGTGGTCCCGGCACGAAGCCGTCGAGCACGAGGACGCGGGCGGCTCCCGGGCGATATAGGCGGCTCGCATTTGTTGCCATTTTGTTCCATAGCCCCTTAATATTCAACGATGACAAGGCCGTTCGCGCCGGTGCCGCCGTTGGTGCCGGCCCCGTATCCGCCTGCCGCGCCCGATCCCGCCGCCTGGCCCTGCGCGGCGGCGCCGCCCAGCAGCACGCTGCGCCCGCCGCCGCCGAATGCGCTGGCGCCGCCGGCGCCGGCCGGCATCGCGTCCGCGAGCGGCCCGTCGCCGCCGGGTCCGCCCAGCAGCAGCACCACGCCGGCGGTGCCGACGCCCCCGGTGCCGCCCGCGCTGTCCGGGTTGCCGGATCGCCCGCCGGATCCGCCCGAAGCCGCCACGAGCGAGCCGAACGAGGTCGCGCCGCCTACGACCCCATTGATGCGCTGCCCGCCGCCGGCGCCGCCGATGCCGACGGTCACGGTGATGGTGCTGCCGGGTGCGACCGGCACGACCGCCTCGGCATAGCCGCCCGCGCCGCCGCCGCCGCCGGCGTAGCCCGTATCGCCGCCGCCGCCGCCGGCGCCCGCGCCCACCAGCCGGACCTTGGCCGAGCGCACGTCCAGCGGCGCGCGCCAGACGGTATCCTGGGCGAACGCCTCCTGCCGGCTGAACCCTGGGAACAGCGCCGGGAGCTTGAACGGCACGAAGGGGTTGCCGGGCACGGGCGCGATATCGACAGCCGCGGTCGGCACCCCGAAATAGGTCATGACGGAATATAGCCCGATGTATCCAGGGTCGGGCGGCGGCGGGAAGCGGTCGCCGACGATGTGCGGTTCGCCGGGCTTGGCCGACAGGCCGATGCGCAGCAGCCGCTGGGTGAACTGCGCGAGGCCGTTGTTGAGCGGCCCGCTCCATGGGACGGCGGGGTTGGCCGCGTTGTAGTATGGCAGCGCCAGCGGCCCAGCGTCGTATTCGGAGATCGCGGCCTGGATCAGCCAGCACAGCGCCTGGGTGTTGTCCGTGGGCCCATGCAGCAGCAGCGCCGTGTCGGACGGGTTGTGGGCGATGCGCACCAGCGGCGTTGGGTCGGCGGGCAAGGAGCCGAACGGCCGCGCCTCGGTCACATACAGCGTCGTGAGGCTGCCCGGCCCCACGGTCACGCCGTAACCCGACGCGGCTGGGGTGCAGACCAGCCCGTCCGCTACCACGCCCGTCCCCAGCACGCTGCGCGCCAGCACGCCCAGCGCGGTCATGATGTTCTGCTGCAGCAGCAGCAGGTCGGTGTCGAGCGGGATGGAGCCGGGATAGACGATCTGTCGATCCATTGAGAGTTCTCCTGGTTTTGTTGGTTAATTCACGAACCGCACCCAGGCCGCGCCGCCTGCCGGCAACGCATCGACGAGCGCCGCAGCCACCTCGGCGTCGGGCACGGCGCTGCGGTGCACCACCACCAGGCACTCGAGCGGCATCGCCAGCGACCCCCAGCCGCCCGCGATGCCCCAGGCCAGGTTGGGGCCGCCATACACGCCGGTGTCGCGCGGCTGTGCGGGCTCGAACACCATAAGGGGACCAGCGCCGGCCTCCATCGCCGCGTCCAGCAGCGCCGCCCGCGTCGCCCGGCCGCGGCGCAGCGCCCGGCCGATCCGCGCGCGGAAGATATCGTCCGGCTCGGTCGATCGACGCGGCAGCCGCCCGCCGAACAGGTCCTGCGCCGACAAATCGAGGAAGCCGCCGGTCGCCGTGAGCCGCCGCGACTGCTGCCGTACCACCGCGAGCACGCCGTGCAGCGCCGCCCAGGCCGCGCCAAGCCCGCTCAGCAGCCCGTCCAGCACCGGCGCCAGGTCGCCGAACCAGCGGTCCGGCAGCGCGAGCCGGATGCGGCTGCGCATGTCATTTTGATCGCCGATCATGGCGACAGCTGCTGGGTTGTCGCTCATGACGACAGCTGCTGGGTTGTCGCTCATGGCGACACCGTGAGCGAACCCAGACGCAGCACGCCATAGCCCGGGGGCGCCAGGTCGTTGGGCGCGCCGTTCAGCGTCACCGCGGTGACCCGCTCGATCCGGGGGTCCGCGTCATGCGCGAGCTGGATGATGCGCGAGATCACCAGCCCGGCGCCGATCGGCAGGCCCGCCACATAGGCGCCGAGCGTGGCCCGGACCGCCGCCAGCGCGTCGGGCGGCCCCTGGGCGAACAGCGCGAGATCGACCCGGATGACCAGCGGCGCCCGCACGCTGAAGGTGCCGCCGAGCGGCCGCACCGCCTCGATTGCTGCCGCCGCCGCCGCCAGGAGCGCGGGGGGCGCATTGCCGGTGCCGTCGTCGATCGTCACGGTGAAATGCCCGGCCCGGAACACGCCCGCGGTATCGACCCGCTCGGCGATGGCGAAGGACAAGCCCTGCTGCAGGCCCTGGACCGCGAAACCGACCGCTTGCGCCGTCGCCCGGGTCCGGCTGTCGATGAAGCCGCCGAAGCGCAGCCGCAGCGCCGCATCGGCCTCGGCATCCAGCCCGCCGGCCGCCGGGGCCTCGTTGGTCACGACATCGACGCCGGGGATGGCGCTGGCCAGCAGCCGCAGCTCGCCCGCCTTGACGTTGCCGGCGCGGCCCGACGCCAGCGCCGCCACCGGCGCCGAGACCGCGAGGCCGGCTGCCGGCAGCAGGAACCCCGCGCCGGTCCAGGCTGGGTTGCCCGGGTCCGCCACCACCGCGAAGGTCAGCGCGTCCGTGCCGGTGCCGGTCTTCACCAGGGCGCCGACCGGCACCACCGAGGCCAAGCCCGGCGTCGTCCGGCTGAATGTGGCCGTGCCCGTGGCCGGGATGCCCGGCAGCCGCGTCAGGCCGAAATCCGCCACCCAGCTATCGAGGTCCAGGCCGGCGCTGGTCGCTGCCCTGGTGGTCGCCAGCACCTCGACGATCAGCCACTGCACCCACAACCCGACGCTGGCGTTCGCCTCCAGGATGGCGCGGAGGACGCTGCCGACCGAGAGGTCGATCAGCCCGCGGGCCGCCCCCTGCGCCGCCGCCGCCTGGGTACGCACCAGCGCCGTAAAATCCTGCAACGGAAGCTGCATGGCCTTATCTCCCCATTTCGATGGACAGCGTGCGAGCCTCGGCGGTGTCCGCATCGGCGTAGCGCACCTGCACCGACAGCGTGCCGCCGGGGTCGGATTGCACGTCGATGACGGGCTCCGGCACCCGGGCGACGGCGGGCTCGCGCAGCATCTGCTCGCGGATGACGGCGCGGATGGCGGCGGGATCGGCGGGTTGGCCCACGAAGCGGGCCAGGCCGGCGCCGTAGCCCGGCTGCCAGATGTAGTCGCCGGGGTTGGTGAGCAGGCGGCGGAGCACGCGCTCGGTGCCGAGTGCGGGGCCGTCGACGGTGGCAAAGTCGCCGGTCGGGTTGATGGACAGGTCCCCAGCCCATGCATGA
Source organism: uncultured Alphaproteobacteria bacterium (assembly GCA_963850595.1). Classification (GTDB taxonomy): domain Bacteria; phylum Pseudomonadota; class Alphaproteobacteria; order Acetobacterales; family Acetobacteraceae; genus CAHJXG01. The sequence continues at coordinate 3,225,129 of CAWKLS010000002.1, forward strand.
TGCAGGTCGGACACGGTGGGTCTCCTCATGTGTGGGATGCGGGCTGTGCTTGGAGCGAGGCGGCGCTGCGCCCGTCCTTGGTGCGGGGACGCCGATGCGACGTCGCGGACCCCGCTGCAGGCATGGCTAGACGCGCTGGAGCGCGGCAAGGCTGATATAGCTGCAGGCCGCGTGGCGCCTTGGCACGCCATACGCGATGTTTTGGAGGAGGTGCTGGCTGCGATGGAACGCGGGGCGGACGTCACCGAGCAGCTGCGGCTGCTCCTTAGCTCTAGACGCGCTTGCGGATGACGTTCAAGAGAACGCGCCAGCCGCCGAAACTCGGTGATCACGCTCAGCTGGGGAACGAAACGAGCTTTTGTTCACGGCATCAACTCCCCTTCTGATCCAGCGCATCCGCCACCCCCGTAATCCCGCCCTGCGGATCGCCATGCCGGTGCCGGTTATATTTCTGCCGCAGCCCGTCCAGCGAACCCTGCCGGTCATACACGTCGCCCTCGACCCGCAAATCCCCCCGCACCGACACCGTCCCGTCATTCAGCAGCCGCAAGTAGCTCCCGCTTTGGTGCGTGAGCCAAAGCTCCCCCACCGGCGTCGCCGGTCCCGCCGCCTGCGCGCTCCAGGCCCGCCCGGCGATCAACCCGTGCTCCGCGTCGCCCTCCTGCGGCAGCACCAGCACCTGGTCGCCCGGCGACGGCGGACACGACAGCCCCCATCCGGCGCCCACCCAAGGGCTCAATACCGGCAGCCAGCCCGTCAGCACCCCGTCCGGCTGCAGCTGCACCCGCGCCGTGCACGCGGCCGGGTCAACGGACGTCACGATGCCGAACCGCGGCTGCCCCGCCGCCGCATCCTGCGCGCCGGAGTGCGCCTTGATCGCATTCAGCAGCCGGTCCATCACACGCCCCCCAAGCAAAGCCGCTGCGTGAAGCCGCGCCGCACGTCCAAGTGCCGGCTCAGCTCCGTCACCGCATAAACCCGGTCCCATTCCGTGCGCGTGCCAACCAGCGCCACCCGGCGCCGCGGCGTCAGGGCCAGCTCTCCCGGCCCAACCTGCCCAGGCATCGTGGCCCGCGCCGTCCATTCGTGCCGCAGCAAATCCGCCAGCGCCCGCTCCGCCACACGCTGCGCCTGCTCGGCGTCGAGGTTCGGCCGCACCAGCACGTGCCGCAGCGGCTTGCCTCCGCCGCTGCCGCGCACCGTATGCTCCAGCGCGACCCCGGCCCGCGTGCCCCAGCTCCGCACCGTCACCGCGACCTCCCGCGCCAGGCCGAGCGCGTGCTCCAATTCCAGGCTCAGGCAGTCCTCCACCCGCAGCGGCACGGCGTCGCCGTCCGGCGGCCCGAAGCGCAGCGTGTCGCCCTGCATGAACAGGTCGAAGCCTTCCTGCCCCGCCAGGAACGCCAGCAGATCCCACTCCGTCGTCGCCCGGGCGAACTGCCCCAGCGCCACCCGGTCGTGCTCGGCCTGGTAATACCGCCCCACCGGCGTCGAGGTCCGCTCGACGTCCGCCGACAGGCCGTGGCGCGCTGCGATGATCTCGACGATCTCGCTCGACGTCCGGTTGGCGAAGGTGTCGCTGGCCTGGGTCTCGATCAGGTCCGCCGAGAGGTCCCGCCCCTCGACCTCCAGCACCCCGCGCACGGGGTCGAACGCCAGCGCGTCGGCGGCGCCGACGATCAGGCTCGTCCAGCCGCCATCCCACCCGGCCTGCACGTCGAGCCGTAGCCCCGGCGCCTGCAGCATGGCCAAATCCGCGACCGACGCCGCGATGCGCAGCCGGAACCGGTCCGCCGCCAGATGGTTGTTGGCGAACACGTCGGCCGCCAGCACGCCCGGCAGCGCCCCGCCATCCGCCAGCACCTGGACCTGCGGCGCCCTAGTTCCGCTCAATGCCGCCTCCCGCCGCCGGGTCGATCGCCGGCAGCTTCAGCGTGATCAGCCCGGTGAGCACGGGGTCCGACAGCCCGTTTGCCCGGGCGATGCGGTTCCACTGCGTCGCGTCGCCGAGCCGGACGAGCGCCAGGCGGAACAGGTCGCCGCCCGCTACAGTGACTACTTTCATGATTTGTTCCCCAAGCTCGACGCATAAGCCCGTCCCGTCGCCAGCCGCGCCAGCCGTCCCGCCGCCTCGATCACCTCCGGCAGCGCCCCCGACGCCAGCGCGTCCCCCGCCGCCGCCATCTGCGCATCGACATCCGGCCCGGCGCCGAGCGCCAAGGCCTCGATCAACGTGGCCGCCACCGGCAGCAGCTCCAGCACCGCGAGATCGCCCTCCGACAGCACCGTGCACGAGATCCGATACGGCACCCACCAGGGATTGGCGCTGTCCGCCTCGAAGTTCGAGACGATGACGGTGAACCGCCAGCCGTCCCAGCCCAGCGGCAAAGCGAGCCCCGCCCGACGCAGCCGGTCCAGTTGCCGCACCCGCTCCGCCGTGTCCGGGCCCGAGATCACCCCCGACCACGCGAGCTCCCGATCGTCCGGCCCCATCGCATCGACGATCCGCTCGCCGCCAGGGAGCGTGTGCACCGCAAGCCGCTGCCGGCCGCCGAGCGTGATCCGCTCCGGCACCTCGAACCCGAGGAACGCGACCGGTCCCAGCACCGGCGGCATCACAGCGCTCCCGACGGCGACCAGGCGGGGGCCTGCCGCGGGTCAAACTGCGTCGTCCCCGCCGAGGGCCGCGCCGCGTCCCGCCCCATGCGGTCCGCCAGCCAATGCCCCACCAAATGCCCGTCCAGCATCACGTCCCCTCCACTTTTCCCGCCTTCGTGCGACGGTGGCGGCGGCGTCGCCGGGGTGCCCGGCAGCAGCTCGCGCCCCAGCGCCGACGGCGGCCCGCCCATTGCGGCCATCCGCGGCGCCGCCGGCGCTGACGGCGCGGCGGCCATCATGGGCGACCGCGGCGGCGGTGCGTCCAGCGTCCGGCGCATCCCACGCTCCACATTGCCAATCGGCGTGTTTTGCGCAGGAGGAGCCGCGGACGGCATCGGCACGGGGCGCGACGCATCGAGCAACGGCGTCGCCCGCGCCAGGGGTGCCGCGGCCCGCATCGCTTCCATTGCGCGCGAGACGGGTGCCGCCGGAGCCGCGGCCGCCTGCCTGGCCCGGTCCGGCAGCGGCGGCGTCATGGGTGCGGAAGGGATGCGTTCCGCCACCGCCTGCGGCACGGCCGGCGCTGCCCGCATTGGCGCCGCGGCTGGGCCTGCGAGGGCTCGCGTCGCACCCGGCGTCGCAGCCATGGGCGCAACCGGCGTCGCCACTGGGGCCGCCCGCACGGGCGCCGCCGCCGGCGTCGATCCGATGGGCGAAGCAACCGGAGCCGCCTGCCCCGGCATCACCGCCGCCCGCATTGCCGGTGCCGCCGCTGGCCGCTCGAAATCTGGCTGCCGTGCCGCCGCTATCGCTGGCGCCACCGCCCCAATCGCCGCCGCCCGGGCCGGAATGGGCGCACCCGCCGCCGCAGCAGGCTCCGGCGCAGAGGCGGCCGGGTCTGCGGCCGTGGGCACCTGGACCGCGCCCGTCGCCGCGACCGCCCGCGCCGCGCCCTGCGCCGTGGTCGTCAGTGCCTCCAGCCGGCCTGCCGCCGTTGCCGCCGCGCGGTCCAGCGTGGCGAGCTCCTGCGCGATCACCCGCAGCCCGGCGCTCACCCCGTCCTGCAACGCCAGTTGGATGCCGATCTCATACGCGTCGATCATGTCCAACCCCCATGGAGATTACGGCACGGCGAAAGTAAAAAGCAGATTTTGCTGAGTGAAGTCGTCCGCCGCCGAGTTGCCCCGGTCCAGCTCGAAATGAACCTCCCAGCCCTTCGGCAGCTCCGCCGCCAAGTGCAGGCCGTCCAGCCGGTCGATGCGGATCGGGTGCGTCACCTGCCGGCTCTCGAACGACGTCACGTGCGTGAGATCCACCCGCCCGCCCTGGCCGCCAGCCCCCTTCGGCGCGATCACCACCAACTGGCAATCCCGCCCCGTCGAAAACGTGTTCGCAGGCATCACCGTACTCCTTGATTAGTTGATCTGCCCGGCCGGCAAAGTCTGCCGCGTCACCTGCACAGTCTGCCCACCCTCAAGATTGACGATGAACCGCTCGTTGATCGCCTGATACTGGATCTGCGCATCCGACTGCACATAACCGAGGCTCGTCCGGCTCACCGGATTGTTGCTCGCGTCGCAAATGACGGTAAACGGCTGCGCGCCGTCGGTGCTGCCCAGTATCTTCTGCCCCAGCAGCGCCTGCAGGAAGCTCAACTGCGTGCTGCGTATCCGCTGGAACAAGCCGGAACTAATCACCTGCCCGACATACTGCCCCATCCCCGCGCTCAAAGTCTGCGCGATGAAATTGGTCAGCCGCGTATAGTTGTCCCCGCTGGTCGCAGCGTTGGACGAAGAATTATGCCCGCCCCGCACCCCCCAGAAACTCCCCGCCGGCTGCGGATTGGCGATTACATCCAGACCCGCCCCCAGCAGCGCCGTCAGCTCCGCCGTGCTGTAACCGCTCGACTGCGCCGAACCCGGCACCCCGGCCCGCTGCGTCCCCACCACGCCATACAGCGGCTTGTTCAGGCTGCTCTGCTCCGGGCTCAGATTGGCCAGCCGACCCGCCACGAACCCCTGCGGGCTCACCAGCCGGATCACCCCACCGACCGGGTCCGACCAATAAACCCAGTCGCCGAACATCAGCTTCGCCGAGTAGCTATCGAGCCCCGCCGTCTGCTTCGCCACCACCGCCGCCGGGATGCCCTGACCCGCCGCACCCGTCAGAATCGCATAAAGCCCTTCCTGCACCGCGAACCCGGCCTGCAGCCCCCAGGTGCCGGGGTCATCCGCGTCCGCCAGCAGCAGCAGGCTGCACGCCTGCCCGCGCAGCGCATACATCCCCTGGCGGGGCAGCCCGTCCTGCCCCACCATCGTCTGCGCCGAAACGCCCGCCGCCCCATCGGTCCCATTCAGCAGACTCTGCGCCGATAGCGCCGAGGGCGCCGTCGTAGTCATCTGCCCCAGGCTCGCCACGCAAAGTTGGCTCGGCCCCGCAGCGCCCCGATCCCCTGATTCACCGCATTGACCAGGTTCGCCCAGAACGCCGCCGGCGTCGGCGCCGCCAGGTTGTCAAAACTCTCCGCCACCTGCCCCGCCAGCCCAAGCGTCAGCCGCCAGGTCCCCGCCGCCGACCCGGCCCCCAGCGTGATCCCCACCGAATTCCCGAGCGCCCCCGTGTAGCGCGCCGTCAGCAGCGCCGGGTAACCCCCGTTCGCGTAGGCGATGGCATAGCTCGCCGCCAGCTCCGACCCATCCGTCACCCGCACGCAGCGGAACGACTGCGCGCCCTGCTGCACCGCCGTCGCCACCTGCGTCCCCATGTCGTACCGCCGCGCCTGAATCGGCCCGAACGCCCGCGCATAGTCCGCCATCGTCGCCACGATCACCGGCTGGTTCACCGGCCCCCAGCTCCCCGACCCCACCACGCCAATGACGTTCGTCGGCACCCCGTTCAGCACCAGGTTCTGCGGCGGCACGATCTGCACATACAGATCCGGCACCACCAGCGCCGTCGTATTCAGGCTCCCCGCTTGCACGATCGGCATCGATCAGCCCTCCTCAGCCGGTTGCATCCGCACGACGTGCCCGGCGTGCTCCGACGCCAGCAGCCGCTCGATCTCGGCCTCGTCGCGCACGACGTCGCCAATCCGGTACGGCCCAAACGACCGCACCACGACCAAATGGATCATGATTTTTCCTTCTAAGAGAGTATATTTCGGCTAAACGACCGAAGTGGTCCCGTTCGCCTCAGCAACGCCGAACAGCATCGATGGCAAAGACCCCGAAGCCACCGTCGGATACTCGATGCTATACATCAGGTCCCGCCGCCAGACCCCCGCGACCGAGCCGGTGTCCGCCACCGACCCGCCGGAATGCTGTATCCAGCACCCCCAACCGCCGGCATCCAGAAACCGCACTGCCGCCAAAGCCGTGTCCACGCACCCTGCCACCCGGTCGCGCTCGATCGGCCCCGGGCACCAAGCCGTCACCCGGAACCCGGCCCGCTGCCGCCGTAGCTCCGTGCCGCCGATCCCGTCCGTCACCACCCGCGCCGCAATCCCAATGCCGCCCGCCAGCAGGAACCCGTCGCCCTGCAGCTCCGCCGGGCGAGCCTGCCGCACCAGCGCCGCCAGCACCGCCGCCACGACGCCGGGCGTGTCCCCGGCCCGCACGCGATAGGAATACGCCGCGCCATCGACCCGCACCCCCGCCACCTGCCCCGCCGCCGCGATGCCCGCGAACGCCACCGCCTCGCCATTGACCGCGGCCGTCAGCGTGCAGGGCGGCGCCTGGCCCTGCCACTCCGGCATGAACCGCGTCGTGTCCCGCATCGCCCCCGCCACCGGCTGCACCGTCACATGCGCAATCCCGCGCGCCAGGTCCGCCTCCAGCGCCAGGGCCGTCGGCCAGCCGCGATATACCCGGCACGCAACGCCCGGAGCCGAGGCCTGATCCGCGCCCTGCGGATACAGCGCCCGCACCACCGCAGCCGCCAACGCCGCCTCCACGTCCGACTGGTCCGGCATGGCTCAGGCCCCCACTTGCCGCAGCGCGATCCGCCAGCCCAGCTCGGTCAGCGCCACCGCACCCGCCACGAACCGCCGCCCGGTTTCGTCCACGACGACGTCCGACACACGCAGCGCCGGCGCCGCCAGCGGCAGCAGCAGCTCGAAATCCGCAAGCCCGCCATCGCCTGGCAAACCCCCAGGCCGCCCGCCGCCGCCCGGCAGCAGCTGCGCCGGCCAGCCCGAGAGCACCGTCCCCAGCCGCGCCGTCTCCACCCCTCCATACCCGCTCAGCCCAAGATCGCCCGGCCCGGCCACCCGCGACCCCTGCACGACGGCGTTCGCCAGCACGCAGAGCGGCCGATTCAGCGCCGGCAGCATCGCCACGAAAAACACGCCCCGCGTGCCCCGCAGCAGGTCGCCCACCTGCAGATACGCACTGTCGAACGTGCCCCGCTGCGCCCGCTCATAGCCGCGCGGCCGCCGATAGCCGGGATCACCGCCGTCAAACGCCGCCGGCAGCCGCAGGAACCGCAGCTCCGGCCGCAGCGGATCGCCGGGCCCCCGCGGCCGGAACGCGTCATACGGCGTGCCGAACACCCGCGCCGCCGCCCCCATCCCCCGGCTCAGCCGGTCGGCCAGCGTCGCTCCATCCATGACACCCTCACACGATCAACGAAACCGTAGATCCGTTCACCATCGCCGGACCCGGCGGCACCCCCAGGAACGCGCACAACCGCCGCCGCCACTGGTCGAACAGCCGCTCCCGATCCACCAGCTCCCGCGGATTGCGCACCCAGCCCGCGGCCGAGGCCGTATCCAGCCCCGCCGCAGCCTCCGGAATGGCGCGCTCCAGCCCAGAAAGCGTGGTCAAATAGCCGCGCAGAACCCCCTCCTCCGACCCGGAAAGGTTGTTCAGCCGGTACTCGACCGCCCCGCTCGCCTGGAAAAACCGCCACCCCATGTTGCCGGACCGCTCCGCGCCATACGCCGGATAGCCCAGGAACCGCCGCGCATCCGTCTTCTCCGGATCAGTCAGCATGGGCCGCGCCCTCCTTTTTTTATGCGCTAACCCACATGCTCCACCATCACCGCCCGCTTGTACGCCGCGTTGGTCGCCGTCGGCACCACACTCGGGTTGGTCAGCGTGTCGCTCGGCGCGCAGAAACCGCCGATCCAGTACCAGCTCTGCGCGATGATCTGCTGCAGCCGGTCGATCGGCTCCCGCGTCACCATCACGATCCCATCGACCAGGCTCACGATGCTGTCCGCAGGTGCCACGTCCTGCTCCGCCATCCCGGCAAAGTCGCCCTCGATCAGCGCCCCCTGACCCACGATGATCGGCCGCCGCACCACCACTCCAGGCATCGTCGGATGCGGCTGCACAAAAGCCTCCGTCGTCGGAATAAACCGCAATCCCAGGAAATTATTCACCATACCATGGCGGAAGACCTGGTTGCTGCTCGTCGCCCCCTGGAACAACTGCCGGAAATCGCCGTCCGCGAACAACTGCCGCGCGCTCACGGGGTCGAGGTAGCAGTTATACGCCCCGTCGATCTCCGGCACCGCGTTCAGCCGCAGCTTGCTCACCGCGTCCAGCAGCACCCCGATCGTCAGCGTATCCCCCGCCGCCAGCGCCGCCGTGGTCCCACGCCCGCCGGGCCGCGCGACAACGCTCGCATTCGCCGCCTGCACGGCACTCCCCAAGGCGCCGTCCGCCACGCTCAAATTGCTCGAGGTCGTGAGCGTCCCCGACACCCCGCCCGGCGTCGTCGAGCTGTTCACCCCGTCCGCCGTCGTGCCCACGACAGTATAGACGCCGGACCCTATGGTAACCGTTAGACTGGTCGTAGCACCCACCGGCGTCTGCACCCCATTAACGAACGCCGTGGTGAACCCGCGCAAGTCATCGACCGCCACCACCGGTCCTGCCGAGGCCAAAGCGACCCGCACCCGCGTATTGCCGCCAAAATACGGCGCGAACAAAGCATTGCGCGCCAACTCATCAAGACTGCGCGCCGCCTGCTCGCCATTGATCGCCGCATTCTGCAGAAACTGCCCGGCAATACCGACACGCGACGTCACCATGTTAAGGTCCGTTGTCGCCGCATAATGGTTGATCGTGATGGTGAACTGCTCCACCCCCCAACCCTGCGGCACCAGGCCGTTATCGAGATTGGTGTTGGTCGCCGCCGCCAGCGGCACCGTGACGCTCGGCTTCAGCCCCGCCCGCGTCTTCGTCAGCGTCTCGCCGATCCCCACCGCAAACTCCTGCCGGTCCGCGCAGGCCCGGTAGCCCAGCCGCGAGCTCATCGCCTGCTGAAACTCGCGCTCGAGGAAGCCCTGCTGCAGGATGGGCTGCAGGATCGCCGGGAAGTTCTGGATACCCATAAATGTTGCCCTCGTGCCAACGCGTGAAGCCCGCCGCGGCGAACGCCGGGCGGGTTGGAAAACCATCAGGAGATCAGCCGCGCCGCACGAGCTCCGCCATCCTAGGACGCAGTCATCGAATTCCTGGGGCGCCTGTGCAAGCTTTTTTTCTTAATACGGCATATTTTCTTATTGAACCGCAAATCAACGACGCCGCAGCAGCTCCGCACGCGCCGCGCGCCACTCCTCCTCCGACATCTCCATCACCGTCTTCGCCTTCGCAGGAACCGCCACCGGCACCCGCCCGGTGCTGCTGCTATTCGCCCCGCCGCGCCCGAACAGCCATGGCTTCGCCTCCCGCATCTGCGCCATCAGCGCCGCGCCGCCCTCGATCCCGTCCGCTCCCAGCACCAGCGCCGACACGTCCACCAGCCGCACCCCGTCGAGATCCACCATCCCCGCCCGGATCGCCTCGGTCCGCAGCTCTGCCTGCATCAACCGCGCCCGCAGCGCCGTAACCTCTGCAGAAACCTCGGAAACCTCGCCCAAATCGTCGCTCATGCCGCAATGCTCCCCATCTCGCTATCCACCCGGGCCTGCTCGCCCGCTATATCCACCAGGCCCCAATCCGCCGCCAGCAGCCGCCGCGCCGTCTCCCGGCTCAACTGCCCGGCCGCCACCAGCGCCACCAGCGTCGTCGCATCCCGCGCCCGGTCCTCGCTCGTCGCCGGATACCACGGCGGCCACGCCAGCCGCAGCTCCGCCTCCACATCAAGCGGCCCGAGCGCCCGGCCCCCCACCACCAGCGGATACACCGTCCCCGCCCGCAGCATCATCCGGCACAGCTGCAGCAATGCCTCGCCGTAGCTCACCCGCAGGCTGTCCGCGAGCCAGACCAGCCCCTGGTTCATCAGCTCCAGCGCCCGCCCCGACTGCGGCGCACCCAGCCGGCTCGCGTCCGCCCGGTTGCCGTGCATCCCCTCCAGCGCCAGCTCCCGCAGCACCCGCACATAGTCCAGCACCGCCCCAGCCGCCGTGCCGCCGATCTCCAGCAGCCGCGCGTCGCCCTTCTCGCTCACCACCAGCGCATTGCCGGCGCCGCGCACCAGATCGCCCTCGATCCCCGCCGGCTCCTTGATCAACAGCGTCGGATCCGACGAATACTTTAAGCCCCGCCCGGCTTGACTGAGCTGGTAGTCGATCTCGATCCCGGTCTCCACCGCCGCCCGGAACGTGCACGCCCCGTCCGGCGCCTCACCCCCCGGCAGGTTCCGCACCCACACCAGCGGCACGAAACCCAGCCCATGCCGCACGCTGCGCCCACCATCGACCGCAGGAGCCTCGACATCCCCCACCATCTGCGGCACGAACCAGGTCTCTTCCAGCGCATCCCACCGCCGCTGGAACCAATACGTCGCTCCAGTATCCGGAACCTCGAACCCGGCCGCCACCAAGTCCGCCCCCGGCACCTTGTAGCGTTCTGTCACCGAGGCCAAGCTGTCCGGCGCCTCCACGTCCCAAACCGGCACCAGCCACGCAGTATCCAGCACATCCAGGAACACCCGCCCCCGCAGGATCCGCAGCAGCACGCACGCCGATCCCACGCTCCCCCGGATCGCCGCCTCCGTCATCACCTGGTTCAGCCGGCACTCCCGCCCCAGCGCCGCCAGCGCGTCCCGCACCACCACGTCCGGGCTGACCACCGCCGGCATGTGCCCATCGCTGAACAGCAGCGCCACGCTGTCTTCCACCACCACCCTACTCAGCGCATACCGCACGCTCGGCCGCCGCCGCCGCAACGGAATATATTCCCCCGAGCTCGACCGCTCGTCATGGAACTCATACGGCAGGACGTCATACAGCGTGCCGTCCAGCACCCGCCGCATCACCACCAACCGCCGCGCCCGCGCCGAGCACTCCGGATCAGCCGGAATCAGGTCACAGATCGTCTGAAACATGCCACCGCCCTCAAAAACAGGAAACGGACGGCCCGGCATCACGCGCCAACAGCCACCCTAGCCCAGAGTCCTGGACTTCTTGGGGTGTCTGATCAAGGACTTTTTACCTACAACCTCCTACGTCCAAAACATCGCATAAAGCTAACGATTTGTCTAGCTAATAATTTTTACATCGTATATAAAATCCAGACGCTCAAGCCCTGCCTCGCCGCACACCCGCCAGCCAAGCCTAATCCATGCAACGATCGCCAACGCACGCCGAAACGCTCCACCCCCGCGCTCGCAGCAACGCCACAACGCCGTCCGCGCCAGTCAAATGCGCCGCCCCAAACGCCACGAACGCCTCGCCAGCCTCCCCCAGCGTCGCTTCCAGCCGCGGCATCCACGCCGCGTTCCGTTCCGTCAGCAACGCGATCCGCCCCCGGTCATTCCGCGCCAAATCCTCCGCATCCGCCCGCCAAGCTACCAGCCCGGCCAGCATCGCCCCGACCTCCCCCGCCATATAGCGACGCCGCAACCAGGCCAGCAGCGCAGCGCTCTCCGGCCGCCGCCGCAGCGCCAGCCGCAGCGCCGCCGCCGCGCCCTCCCCATTCGGGTCGGCATACAGCAGCCGCTCGACCATCGCCGGGTCCGCGTCCTCCAGGCCGCGCACCGGGATCTGCACGCTTTCCGCAAACCCGATAAGGTTCGAATCCACAAACCCGACCGTCGGCAAAACCCCCTCCGGCGCCGACGCCGACCGCTGATCCACCAGCCGCGCCAACCCGATCAGGCTGAACCGCTCCAGGCTACCCACAGGCAGCCCGGCCGTGGCCAACTCGCGCCGCGTCTCCGCATCAAGCCGCCGCACCACCGCCGGGTCCGCATGCAGCAGCGCCGCGTTCGTCACCGCGGCAATCGCCCGTCGCACCGGCGGCGCCACGCGGTCCATCACTACCTCCACGCTCACGCTCGACGCCGCCGAGAACCGCTGCCGGATCGCCCGTGGCATCACCGTCGCCGCGTCGTATCCGGTGTGCCAAGTCCCCCACAACAGCCCGGCTGGCCGGCCGTCACGGCTCACCGCAAACGCCCGCGCCTCACCGTTCACATAGTTGTCCGGCCGACGCGCCTGCTCCGCCGCCGCCGCCGCGTCGATCTCGCCCTCGAGCAATCCATCCCCGGCGCACGCCGCCAACGCGCCAACCGAACCCAGCACCGCACGCCGTCCAAGCCTCAACCCCACCCAGCAACCCCGTCACCGCAGATCAGCGTCGAACCGCCACCCCCACGATATTCGGCGTCAGCGGCATCCGCCAAGCATCCTGCGCCCCGATCTCCAGCGCGTAGCACCGGCGAAGGACATACCGCATCGTCTTGTGCAGCCCCCAGCGCACGACCCCACGCGGCTGGCGCCACCACGGCCGCTGGATCGGGTCAGCCTCGCTGATGACGATCTCGTCGAACCCGGCCCGGTACAGCTCAAAATCCAGCGAGGCCTCGGTAAAGCTCACATGATGCGTCGCGTCGATGTACCGGTAGCGGCTCGCCACGATCGAGTTCGCGTTCGGCACCTGGCACACCAGTCGCCCGCCGGGCTTGAGCATGCTCCAGACCTCGCGCAGGAATTCCAGCCGCGCCTCGCCGGGCACATGCTCAAGCACGTCGAACATCAGAACATAGTCGAACGCCGCGCTGTTCGCCATTGAAAAGGCTTGGAACTGCGCAATCGGCACATGTCGCGCCGCCAGCAACCGCGACCGGCTCGCCTGGACCTGACCAGCGTCCGCATCAATTCCCTCAACCCGGGCCAGCCCCATACGCCGCAGCGCCCCAAGGCAGAACCCAGTCCCGCAACCGATCTCCAGCGCGCTCCTGCCGCCCACATCACCCAGCAGAGCGCTCAGCTTACGCCGATACCCGCACACCATATTCTCGAAATGCTGGTCGCTGTCGTCATGCCACCTGCTGTAATGCCGCCGGTAGTCGTCGCGCACCAGCGGCAGCTTACGGACACCCCGCCCGCCAGGAGGGGCCCACTCCACAGGAGGCGTTTCGTCCGGTTGCGCCGCAATCCTGACCATATTACGCCTCGGGTTCCAGAAAACTGCCGGTTGCTGCATTCGACCAACCTCCAGCCTGCCGGAGGTCGTCAAGACGCCGGTCGCAGGGCCGAACCAAACCGATGCCACCCCCGTCCTCACGCCAGCGCGAGGTTAACGCAAGAATCCGGCTTTGCACCTCACCATGCCGCGGTCAAAAATCTGCCGCAATTGGCTCAGCCGCGACGCAAGCCCCACCGGCCCAACCGCACTCACCGGTCCCCCCAATCCACCCGCGCAACCCGCGCCGACGACGGCGTCTGCACCAGCATCCCAAATGCCCGCGCCAGCGCGTCCACTTGGTCGTCGCAGGCCCCCCCAGGGAAATCCTCCAATTCCGCCAGGAACGCCGCGTTCCACCCGCCCCCCAGCAACGCGACCGTCCCCGCATTCACCTGCGACGCCACCGGCATCGCCCGCACGGCCTTCGCCCCGCTCTCCGGAGAACTCACCACACGCCAACCCGCCAGCCGCGCCGTCAGAAACGCCACCTGGCTCCGCCCCGCCTGGCCGGGGTCCTGCGGCAGCCCGATCGCCACCCCCGTCCCGTCCCGCTCCGCCGTCGCCCGGATCGCCTGCACCACCTCCTCCGGCCCACCCTTCAGCCGCACGACGTCCTGCACCTGGAACACCCCGTCCGCAGACCGCGCCAGCCGCACCCCCGCCGTCCAATCCCCGGCAAAGCTCGCCGCCAAATCCCAAGCCCGCACCGCCACCCCCGGCAGCCGGGCCGCCGAAATCGCCACCCGCCCAACCTGGAACAGCCGCCCGCCTGCCTCCCGCGGCGACTGCTGGAACAGCGCCCCCCAGGCCCGGTCACCCATCACCAGCCGCTTCCGCTCCAGCGCCGCCACGTCCTCCCACTCCGGCCACAGCGCCTCCCCCGGCGCCCGCCCCATCGCATCCCCCGCGTCCGCAAGCGCCGGCAGCCGCACCACCCGCCAAGGCTCCGCCCCAGCCAGCAATCGCCCGCCTAAATCATCCGGATGCCACCGCGTCATCACCAGCACGATCCGCCCACCCGGCCGCAGCCGCGTCATCAGGTCCGACCGGTACCAATCCCACAACGCATCCCGCTGCAGCCGGCTATCCGCCTCCGCATACCCCTTCACCGGGTCATCGATCACCACGAGGTCCGCCCGCCGCCCCGTCACCGGCCCCCGCACCCCGGTCGCGTAATAACTGCCGCCAGAGGTCGTGCCAAACCGGTGCGCCGCCCGGCTCGCGGCATCCACACCCACCCTCAGCCGCACCCGGTGCTCCAGCAGCAGTCCGCGCACCCCGCGTCCGAACCCCGCCGCGAGCCCCGCCGTGTGGCTCGCCCCGATCACGTGCGCCCCGGGATGCCGCGCCAAGAACCACGCCGGAAACAGTAGGCTCGCATACGTCGATTTCGCCGAACCCGGCGGTAGCAGCAGCATCAGCCGGTCGCACTCCCCCGATGCCACCGCCTCCAACTCCCGGATCATCACCCGGTGATGCCGCGCCGGAACCTGCCCCTGCGCCGCCAACGCCAGAACTGCCCACTCCGCGAGCCCGCCCCGCACCCCCGTCCTCAGTGCCCGCTCGGCCTCAATCTCAGAGTTCGTCCAGTTCGTCATCGCTCACCTGCGCCAGTTCGGTGGAAGGGCGCGCCGCAGGCACCTTCGGGTGCACATACGGCGCCGTAGCCTTGGCCAGCGCCACCGCGCCGTCTTCGTCCCCGTCCCGCCATTTCCGGCGCATGACGGTCAACATGACGTGCAACGGCGAAGCCTCGACCATAGGCCGAACTCCTTTAAGAATAATGAATGATCGAGATCGCCCCGCTTCGCCCCGCCCGCCTGCGTCCCGCCCGCCTGCGCCCCGCCCGCCTTCCGACTGCCCGCATGCGCTTGCGCCCGCCAACCCTCGGCGACGCCCCCGCACTCGCGGCGCTGATGACACCCGGAATAAGCCGTTGGGTCGCCCGCTGGCCCATCCCCTTCAGCGTCGAGATGGCGCAATGCCGCATCGCCGACGCCCTGGAAGGCATGGCCCAAGGCCGCTCGCTGTTTTGCATCATCGAGCGCCAGGGCATCCTGGCCGGCTGCATCGGCGGCGCCCGCCTATCCAGCACCGGCCGCGCCTCATTCGGCTTTTGGCTCGGCGAGCCCCACCAAGGCCAGGCCCTCATGCAGGAGGCCGCCCCAGCCTTCGTCGAAGCACTCCGCGCCAGCCTGGCCCTCACCAGCATCGAGGCCGCCTGCCAGCCCGAAAACCACGGCAGCGCCAAAGTCCTCAAGGCCTGCGGCCTGCATCGTATCGGTAATCGCATCGAACACGTCCCCGCCCGCAATCGCGAGGAGAATGTTGACGTCTGGGAACGCATCTGGGCCCCGCAACCCAGCAGCATGGCCCCTTGACTATCTTAAGCCGGGGCATCCAGTCAAGGATTTTTTACCTAATCATAGGCCCAAATGCCCCGTACCATCACACCGCTCAACCGCTGATGATCCCCTGCACCCGCGCCGCCAGCACACCGACCGCGAACGGCTTCGTCATCACCTGCATGCCCGGCCCCATCGCCCCGCTGCCCATTGCCGCACTCTCGGCGTAGCCCGTCACGAACAGCACCTTCAGCCCTGGCCGCCGCTGCCGCGCCGTATCCGCCAACTGCCGCCCGTCCATCCCGCCGGGCAGCCCGACATCCGTCACCAGCAGATCGACCCGGCTGTCCAGTTCCAGTATCTGCAGGCCCGACCGCCCATCCGCCGCCTCCAGCACCGTATAGCCGAGGTCCGACAGCACATCGACGATGATCATCCGCACGTCCGGCTCGTCTTCCACCAGCAGCACCACGGCGCCCGCCGCCGCAACCGGCAGGCTGGCCGCGGCGCCCATATCCACCTCGCCGCCCACCACGCCAAAAAAGCGCGGCAGGTAGATCGTCACCGTCGTGCCCCGCCCCTCCGTGCTGCGCAGCCGCACATGCCCGCCCGACTGCTGCACGAAACCGTAGATCATCGACAGGCCAAGCCCGGTGCCCTGCCCGATCGGCTTCGTCGTGAAGAACGGATCGAACGCCCGCGCCATCACCTCGGCGCTCATGCCGGAGCCATCGTCGATCGCCGACAGCGCCACGTAATCGCCCGCCGGAACGCCGCTCGCCGGACGTTCCCGCGGCGGCCCCCGCCGGTCCGGCAGGGTCGCGTTCGTCGTCTCGATCAGCACATGCCCGCCGTCCGGCATCGCGTCGCGCGCGTTGATCACGAGGTTCAGCAACGCGCTCTCAAGCTGATTCGGATCGCACAAGATCGGCCACAGCTCCTGCGCCAGACGCGTCTCCACCCAAATTCCCGGCCCCACCGTGCGGCGGAACAGCTCCACCATCCCGCTCACCAGCCGGTTCGCCTCGATCGGCGTCGGCTCCAGCGTCTGCCGCCGCGAGAACGCCAGCAGCCGGTGGGTCAGCGACGCCGCCCGGTTCGCCGACGCCGTCGCCACGTCGATATACCGGCTCACCTCCGCCGTCCGCCCCTGATCCGCCCGGATGCGCATCAGCTCCAGGCTTCCGGAAATTCCAGTCAGCAAGTTGTTGAAATCATGCGCAAGGCCGCCCGTGAGCTGACCCACCGCCTCCATCTTCTGTGCCTGCCGCAGCGCGTCCTCGACCCGCTCGCGCTCTTCCGCCTCCAGCTCCAGCCGGGTGTTCGCCTCGCTCAGCTCGCCGGTCCGCTCGGCGACGCTCGCCTCAAGCGCCTGGTTGGACCGCAGCAGCATCGTCTCGACCTGCTTGCGCTCCGTGATGTCGGCGATGATGCCCAGCATGCGCGTCGGCGGCATGTTGCCCTGCCCGCCCTCCGGCTTGCCGCGCACCTCGATCCAGCGCACCTCGCCGTCGGGAACCCGGTGGATTCGACACTCAAAACGCAGCTCCGCCCCTGTATCGGCCGAGTGCCGCATCGCGTTGCTCACCTCCTCGCGGTCCTCGGCCACGACGTGATCCAGAAGGTTCTTAAGGCTCCATTCCGGCAGCAGCTCGGTATAGCCGAAAATCTCGTCATGCCGCGGCGTACGCGTCGTGGTGCCGGTGACCAGGTTGAAGTCCCAGCTCCCCAGCGCCCCGGCCTCCAGCGCCAGGCGCAGCCGCGTCTCGCCGTCAAGCAACTCCTCGATGGCGCGCAGCCGCTCCACCGCGCCGGCCAGCAGGTTGGCGTAGCCGCGCAGGAACGCGATGTCGTTCGCGTTGAACTGCCGCGGCATCCGGCTGTCGATCTGCAGGATGCCGAAATGCGGCTGCCCCTTGCCGCCGATGATCAACACGTTGGCGACCGCCTTCACCCCATGGTCGGTCAGGAATGCCGGATAGGAAAACCGCGTCTCAAGCTCGATATCGGGCGAGATCAACGGCTCCCCCGTCCGCAAAGCCTGCCCCTCCGACGTCGCGTCCGTCACCTTGATCGTCACCACGCCCACGACGCCCGGATGCCAGCCCACCCCGGCGCGCACCAGCAGCGTCACGCCGTCCTTCTTCAGCTCCATCACCTTGGCGAGGTCGGTCCCCAGCGCCTCGCCAACCAGCTGGCACGCACGTGTCAGGATCTCGTCAAGGTCATCGCATTGCAGCGCGAACTCCCCGAACCGCGCGAAGATTATGTGCTGCTGCAGTTGTCGCTTGGCGTCGTCGCTCAACAAAGGTCCCTCATACGGCATCGTCTAGTCATCAGATGCTCGTCAGAGGCGGCCCTCACCGATCTCAATCGTTTCCGGAAACCATCGGGCATCGTTGCACGTTATAATTGCATAACCTGGCATTCCGCGCAACGTGGTTCGCGTGGCAGGCTGGCGATACAGCGCCACAGCACTATAACACGTAGCCATCCGCCAAGCGGCACTGCCTCGTAAGTCACGATTTTAGTGCGTTCTGGATCGTGCAAACTATTAATGAGAAATCTATGTCTTCATTTCGCTTGCAATCTCGAAAAGGCGGACGTATGATCTCGTATCGAACTCCTGAGGAAATGACCCACAAGTTTGCCGCAACCAAAATTGCCTCAGCCAATGCCGGCCTGCTCCACCGCATATTCGATCATCTCGGCACCTACGCGCCGGGTCAGCACTGCGGCGGCTTCATAGGCTTCAATAATCCCAAAGTGGCCCGGCTGGCCGGCGACAGCCTAGCCCGCAGCAAGACCACAGGCTAAAACCGGCCCATGCGCGCCCTCATCCCGCTTCTGCTGATAACCGCTTGCACCACCTCGACAACTCCAAACGGCCGCTACGTCGGCACCGCAACGCCCATCGCCCCATCCGACCTCTGCAAAACCAGCCGGTCCATCCTCCAGCTCCACGATGGGCAGGCTCTGTTCACCCCGGACGAAGCCACCTGGTCGCTCCCAGGCACCGTCTCAGCCGCCGGAACCCTGCAGGCCGAGCGCACCGGCCAGGGCGCCAACAAAAAGCCATACCCCACCCGCTTCACCGGCACCTGGACCACGCAGGCCGTCGCCGGCACCTACACGACGCCCCGCTGCACCTACTCGGTCCAACTCACCCGCGACTAACCCGCTATTTCGGCACCACCGTTGGGTCCCCGCCAGGGCTGCCCGGCGGCCGGATCACCGGCATTGTTCCCACCGCTGGCGGCCGGATCACCGGCGTCCCACTAACCGGCGGCGGCGTCACCACTCCACTATGCGGCACCTGGCCCCGCGGCGTCGTCAAATCCTGATCCCCGCCCGAACCCGGCGGCACAGGACCCGGCGGTGTCGTCGGCGTCGGACGAGGCTCGATCTGCTCCGGCACGACCGGCGCCTGCGCCCAGCTCGGCCCCGTCGCCAGCAACCCGGCCGCCAGCAGCGCCCAAACCCACCAAGGCGTCGGCTCCGGCCGCCGTCGCTGCAGCGCAATTGCTCGCGCCCCCCAATTCCCTGATTGCCCTCGCATTCGCCTCTCCCAATCCAACCGCAGGCACAGCACCCGTAACCCCGGTAATGCCCTAAACGCGCCCGCTCCCCTGTTAGATTGCCACCACGTCAACACTCTTCAACGTCTCACGCCGCCAGATCAGACCAGCGCCCGCATCGCTGGAGGCAGCCGCCACAGCACGTCGCCCGTCAATCCCAGGTCGAGCTTGTAGACCTCCGCCTCCCGCTGCGCCCGCGACCCCCGCAGCCGGTCGAGCCATCCCAGCAGCGGCGGCAGCGCCGGATCGAGCGGCCCCTCCTCCCGCGGCAGCCCGGCGATCGACCGCATCATCGACGCGAACTCCACGTCCGGCACCCGCTGGTGCTCGAACCCCGCCGGGTCCACCACCGCCTGATCACGCGTGCGCCTCAGCCGCAGCAGCCCAGCGTCCAAATCGGCATAGCGCATATGCAGCAAATACAGCCTGTCCAGCGCCATCGGCGCGTCGCAGCAATGGAACCCCGGCGCCCACTCGACCGCATGCCGCACCAGCACTGGCTTGCAGATCGCCGCCGAGAACCGCACCCACTGCCGCTGCTCCCCGATCGGCCGCGCCAAATCCAGCGCCGCCTCCTCATCGGGAGCGTGATGCAGATCGAGCCCGATCGCCGTCATCACCGGCTCCCGCGCCGCCGCCGCGAACTCCAGCAGCCCCGTGTAACGCGCAGGATCCGCGACCAGCAGCTCGTCCACGTCGGTATAGATCACCGCGTCATAGCACCGCAGCAGCCGCCGGACCTCGTCGGCGATCACCGACGCCCGCCACGCCTCGGACAGCGCCGACCGCGCCAGCCGCCGCACCGGCACAGGCAACCCGTCCGTGCTCCCGTCATCCGAGCCGTGATCCCAGATCGTGCAGTGCTCGGCCCCCAACTGACGCGCGTAGTGCTGGGCCCATACCCCCGCCCAAACCGGCTCGTTATAGGACATCGTCAGGGCAGCAACCCGCATGCACGATCTCCTTCCCCACGCCCAACCCGAAATTGCCGGCGACCACCAACCTACGCTACAGCACCCCTATCATCCCGGAGCTCCCTGATGCCGCCCACAATCCCGACGCCCAAATCCAGCGACAGCATGCTCCGCGCCGTACTCGGCCCGACCCTGCAGGGCGGCGCAGCGCGCGCGGTCATTATCCTCGGCGCCTTCTCCGCTCTCGGCGCGCTCATCGCCTGGCTGGTCCGCTGATCCCACCGCATCCGCCAAAGCCCCAGCACGCCGAGCCCGGCCAACAATACTGCGCCTGACGCCGGTTCCGCCACCGCGACGTCCCAGCCGACCACATCCAACGCCAGCGTATCGCGCCCGGTGATGTTCGTCGCCACGCCCATCCGCACCGCCGGGTCCATCAGTCCGCCAGTGCCCTGCAGCCAATGGCTCGCCTGATACTGCCCGGACCCGCCCACCGAGAAGCTGCCCAGGCTCGTGGCGCCGCCATCCGTCGAGAAATACGCCGCCTGCCCAGCCGTGAAGCCCGGCGTGCCCACACTGGCATACCGGAACAAATCCAGCGCCGTCCGCGACGTCGTTCCCAAATCCAGCGCCGACTGAAAGCCGAGCAGATGCCCGATCTCATGCTCGGCCACACCGATCAGGTCATAATTCGCGCCCGTAAGCTCTGGCCGCGTCGCCGCAAACGCGATCTTTGAATTGGAGGTGAACTCGATCGACCCGTCAGACGTCGTCGCCGCCGCAAAGCCCACCGCCCGCGCCTGAGCAAGCGTCAAAGTCACGCGGCTGGACGGCGTGGCCGCCGGGAAATGCGCCACCGCCATCCGGTCGGCGGCGCTGCTCGCATCCGCCATGAGACCGTTTATCAGGTCGCCATAGGGCACCGTCCCGAACGCGGCCGCCGTCGCCCCGAGCACCGCCGCCCCGCCCGTCACGGTCCCGAGGTCGCGGAACCCGATATCGATCCGCACGGTCACCGGGTCCGTCAGCACCAGCGACCACGCCGACGCCGCCGTCACGAACGCCGCCGACTGCTCAGCGCTCAGCGTATCGCCGGCGATCGCAGTAAGGTCGAAGCTGACCGCCTGCGCCGGCGTCAAGCCCGCCAAAACCCCGCAGGCTATGATCCCAAAATAGACAAAGACGCGTGCTATCACAAACCAACTCCACTTTGAGTTGATCATACCTAGCACATATTGCCTAAATCACAGAAAGTTTATCGCGCTTAGCCCAACCTCAATCAGCCCACCCGTGCCTCGGCAACTTCGGCCCGCCCGGCCGCAGCCCTGCTCCCGCCGATGAACGTCACCAGCACGCTCGCCACCAGGCAAAGCGCCCCAGCCGCCATGAACGCCGCCAGATAGCTCCCGGTGCCCACCCGTATCAGCCCCGCCGACCAAGCCGCCATCGCCGCCCCCAACTGGTGCATCGCCGCGATCCAGCCGAACATCACCGGCGCGTTGTCCTCGCCGAAGCACCGCGCCGCCAGCCGCACCGTCGGCGGGACCGTCGCGATCCAGTCGAGGCCATAGAACACCGCGAACACGCCGAGTCCGACATACCCGGCGCCCTCGAACCCCACATCGAACGCGAACGGCAGGAACAGCAGGCTCAGCCCGCGCAGCCCGTAATACCACGCCAGCAGCATCCGGTTGTCCCAGCGGTCCGACAGCCAGCCCGACAGCGTCGTCCCCACCATGTCGAAAATCCCCATCGCCGCCAGCAACGAGGCGCCCATGACCTCGGGGATGCCGTGGTCGATGCAGGCCGGGATCAGATGCGTGCCGACCAGCCCATTCGTGCTCGCCCCGCAGACGAAAAACGAGCCGCCCAGCAACCAGAAATCCCGCGATCCGAACCCGGTGCGCAAGGCCCGCAAGGCCCGGACCGCCGGGTTCACCGTGGGCGCGACCCGCGGCATCACCACCGTCCCGCCATACGGCGGGATGCCCAGGTCGGACGGCCGGTCCCGCATGAACGCGAGCACCGGCACGATCAGCAGCGCCGCCACGCTCGCGATCAGCACGCTCACCCAGCGCCAGCCGAAATGCGTCGCCAGATAGGCCAGCATCGGCAGGAACACCAACTGGCCCGTCGCCGTGCTGGCCGTCAGCACCCCCACGACCAGCCCGCGCCGCGCGCTGAACCACCGGCTCGCCACCGTCGTCGCCAGCACCAGCGCCACGACCCCGCTGCCGCCGCCGACCACGACGCCCCACAGCGCCACTAGCTGCCACGACGCCTGCATGAACGGCGTCAGCGCCACGCCCAGCGCAATGACCGCCAGCGCCGTGCCCACCGTGCGCCGCAGCCCGAACCGCTCGATCAGCGCCGCCGCGAACGGCCCCATCAGCCCATACAGTGCGATGTTCACCGCCACCGCAAAGCCGATCGTCGCCCGCGACCAGCCGAACTCGGTCTCCAGCGGCACCATCAGCACACCCGGCACCGACCGTATCCCCGCCGCGACCAACAGCACGAAGAACGTGCACGCCGCCACCACCCAAGCCGGATGCATCCGCCGCATCATGCCGCACACTCCAAACTGTTGGGGGCAGACTACGCGTATATACGCGTAGTCGGCAAGGCGGGGGCGGCCACCCCCGCCGGAACTCAGCGCAGCAGCCGCATCAGCGCCTTCCCTGCCGGCGTGTTCAGCTCCTTCCGCTCAAGCGTTCCGTCCTTGTCCGGGTTCGCCCGCCGGAACAGCCGCTCGACATAGGCCAGGTACTCCGCCTTGTTGATCGTGCCATCCCCATCCGGATCGGCCGCACGGAACTCCGTGCCCGACAGAACCCCCAGCGCCTCCTTCCGGTCCAGCTTGTCATCGAGGTCTGGGTTCAGCTCGTCGTAGCGCGCCGCAGCCGCGCTTTTGACCTCGGCCAGCTGCAGCTTGCCGTCCTTGTTGACGTCGAACGCCAGCATCGGGTCGCCCTGCGCCTCCTCCGGCCGTCGGCGCGGCATGTCCGGCGTACCCTCGGCCGGCGTAGCGGGTTGTGCCCGTGCCTCAATGATCCCTGCCTGGACCCAACCAAAAACCCCTATCGCCACCGCGACCCTGATCATACGCATCGTTCAATCCTCATTAAGGCGACGAGGCTCTACGCTGTTGAGCATCCAGGGTTCAATGAACTTGGCGATCACGCGCAAAACCCTTGCATTCCCGAAAAACCGAGCCGAATCTATTCCCACTGAACCAGGAGAAGCCCCGATGGCCAAAGGCCAGCAGAAGTCCAACCGCGAAGCCAAGAAACCCAAGGCGACCAAGACCGCCGCCGCCACCAAGGCCGCCGCAGCGAGCAACGCCCCGCCGCCGCGTCCTGAGCCCGGCAAGAAGTAGCCTGCCCGGCCCCCGCAAAGGGGCCGGATCCCTTCATACCCGCTCGATCAGCGCCGCGATGCCCTGGCCGACCCCAATGCACATCGTCACAACCGCCCGCCGCGTCCTCCCCGTCTTTATCGCATTCGTCTTCATCGCATTCGTCTCCATCGCGTTCACCGCCGTCATCGCCAGCCGCGCCCCGCTCGCCCCCAGCGGATGCCCCAGCGCAATCGCCCCGCCATGCGGATTGACACGCGGATCGTCATCCGCCACCCCCAGCTGACGCAGCACCGCCAGCCCCTGCGAGGCAAACGCCTCATTCAGCTCGATCACGTCCACATCCTCCAGCCGCATCCCGGTGCGCTGCAGCAGCTTTTGCACCGCGGGCGCCGGGCCGATGCCCATGATCCGCGGCTCCACCCCCGCCGTCGCCATCGCCACCACCCGCGCCCGCGGCACCAACCCATGCCGCCGCGCCGCCGCTTCGCTCGCGATCAGCAGCGCCGCCGCCCCGTCATTCACCCCCGACGCGTTGCCCGCCGTCACCGTGCCCGGCGACCGGAACGGCGTCTTCAACCGTGCCAGCATCTCCAGCGTGGTATCCGCCCGCGGATGCTCGTCCCGATCGACCACGACGTCGCCCTTGCGGCCATGCACCACGACCGGCGCGATCTCCCGCGCAAAGAACCCCGAAGCCTGCGCCGCCGCCGCCTTCTGCTGCGAGCGCAGCGCGAACGCGTCCTGATCCGCCCGCGTCACCTGAAACTGCTCCGCCACGTTCTCGCCCGTTTCCGGCATGCTGTCCGTGCCATACCCGGCCTTCATCAGCCCGTTCACGAACCGCCAGCCGATCGTCGTGTCGTACACCTCAGCCGTTCGCGCAAACGCCTCCGTCGCTTTCGCCATCACGAACGGCGCCCGCGTCATGCTCTCGACCCCGCCCGCCAGCATCAGCTCCGCCTCCCCCGCCCGAATCGCCCGCGCCGCCGTCCCCACCGCGTCCAGCCCGCTGCCGCATAGCCGGTTGAGCGTCGCCCCTGGCACCGACGCCGGCAGTCCCGCCAGCAGCACCGCCATCCGCGCCACGTTCCGGTTGTCCTCCCCGGCCTGGTTCGCGCAGCCCATGATGCAGTCGTCGAGCTCCGCCCAATCCACCCCCGCATTGCGCTCCCGCAGCACGCGGATCGGATGCGCCGCCAGGTCGTCCGTCCTCACATCCCGCAACGCCCCCGCGTAGCGCCCGATCGGCGTCCGCACATAGTCGCAGATGTATGCCTCAGCCATCTTAAGAACTCCCTAATGCAACACCGGTTCAGATTGCGTCATCTGATCCGAGGTTTTATGTTCTATTACAATAGCATAGAGCGTGTTCGGTGCTTCTGCCTGCTCCAAACACGCTTCAATGCCCGACCACCCTACGCAGCCAAATCCATTCGTCCAGCGATGCACGCGCCGCCGAAATGTTGTAGGCTGTAGTAATACAGTACACTTGCGCACCGGGAGCGAGCGATGAGCGATCCGAAACACCCTAACCCAACAGCCGAGGGCAGATTGGCGGCCTCGACCCGCGGGGTGACGATCTCGAACCCCTATCCCAAGGGCACCGAGGCGCACGCCAAGTGGCTGGAGGGCTATGAAGACGCGCTCGAGGCCGAGGATGACGGCCTGGCGTCGGACATCGCCTGACGTCCTCATTAAATGGACTGACGCCCGATTATGGCACGAAAGACGTTGCAATACCCGCGATATGACGTTACAGTAAAGAAATGTATCGTCCGTGAAGGCCATCGCATGACGCCCATCAAGCACCTCGCCGCAGCGGCCGCTCTCCTCGCCGCCGCCTCCACCGCCTCGCCATCAGCCGCGGCGATCATCTCCATCCCGCCGGGCACGCCCGCCTTGACCTTCGGCGCGACCGGCACCGACGGCGCATCCAGCGCGACCCGCGGCTGGAGTTTCACCCTCGGCAATGAGATCAACGTCACCGCCCTGGGCTTCTACGACAGCGGCAGCAACGGCCTGGCCGAAACTCACCAGGTCGGCATCTGGGACACCGCCGGCACGCTATTGGTCTCGGGAACCGTGGGCAACGACGTCCTCATCAGTAAATTCCGCTACACCACGGTGCTGAGCGGCATCACCGACCTGCAGCCCGGCGACTACCGCCTCGGCGGCCTGGGCTCAGCCAACGACTCGAACCGTCGCGGCGTCTCGCTGAGCGACACCACCTTGGCGTCCGGCGTCACCTACACCGGCAGCCTGTCGAATGGCGATCCCGGCACGTTCTCCGACCCATCCACCCCCACCACCAGCCTCGGTTACGACGTCGGCTACTTCGGCCCCGACTTCCTGTTCACGCCAGTCGCCGTGCCGGAGCCCGCCCCGCTCGCCATCTTCGCCGTCGCTGGGCTCGCCATGGGCCTCATGCGCCGGAAACCCCGCATGCCCGGTTGACGCCCCCCGGTTGACTCCGAGCCTAAACCAGACTGTCCTCGCGGCTCGCTCCCCCTGCCGCTACCCTATCGCCGCGGGAGCGCTATATGCTGCGCACTGGACCAGCGCAGCAGCTCCGAGGACGCATCAATGGACTTCAACATCCCCCCCGACCTGCTGGACCTCCAGCTCCGCACCCGCGCCTTCATCCGCGACAAGATCCTGCCCTACGAGGCTGACCCCCGCCAGGAACGCCACGGCCCCACCGACGACCTCCGGCGCGAGCTCAACGCCCTCGCCCGCAGCGCCGGGCTGTTGTCGCCGCATGTCGCCCGCGAATACGGCGGCCTGGGCCTCAGCCATGTCGGCCGCGCCATCATCTTCGAGGAAGCCGGCTACTCCTTGCTCGGACCCCTCGCCCTCAACATCTCCGCCCCCGACGAGGGCAACATGCATTTGCTCGAACACGTCGCCACGCAGGCGCAAAAATCTCGCTGGCTCGCACCCCTGGCCCACGCCGACATCCGCTCCTGCTTCGCCATGACCGAGCCGCCGCCCGGCGCAGGCTCCGACCCGGCGGCACTCCTGACCACCGCCACCCGCGACGGCGACCACTACGTCGTCGATGGCACCAAGTGGTTCACCACCGGGGCGATCGGCGCCGGGTTCGCCATCATCATGGCGCAGGAGACCGCAGGCCCCAATGAAGGCCGCGCCACCATGCTGCTCGCCGACATGGACCAACCCGGCATCCGCATCGTCCGCGCCATGGACAGCCTCGACCAGGGTTTCGCCGGCGGCCACGCGGTCGTCGAGTTCGACGGCCTCCGCGTGCCCGCCGCCGACGTGCTCGGCGAACCCGGCCAGGGCTTCCGCTATGCGCAGATCCGCCTCGCCCCCGCCCGCCTCACCCACTGCATGCGCTGGCTCGGCGCCGCCCGCCGCGCCCAGGACATCGCGCTCGCCTACGCAACCTCGCGCGAGGCGTTCGGCAAGCCGCTCGCGAGCCATGAGGGCGTCGGTTTCATGCTCGCCGACAACGCCATGGACATCCGCACCAGCCGCCTGACCATCTGGCACACCGCCTGGCTGCTGGACGAGGGCAACCGCGCCGGCACCGAGAGCAGCATCGCCAAGGTCGTGTGCAGCGAGGCCATCTATCGCGTCGCCGACCGCTGCGTGCAGGTGCTCGGCGGCCAGGGCGTCACCAACGACACGCTGGTGGAGCGCATTTTCCGAGAAGTCCGCGGCTTCCGCATCTACGACGGCCCGAGCGAGGTCCACCGCTGGTCCCTGGCGCAGAAGCTTGTGAAAGCGGGCGCGAACCTTTGAGCGACGCGGGCGCGAACCACTGAGCGACGTGGGCGCGAACCACTGGGCGACGCCGGCATTTGGCTTGGCTATTTCGGTCCGCAAGCGTCGGGGCCAGGATCGAACGTCGGATCGATCGCGTCTCTGAAAGCCCGGATGGCCCGGCCGATGCCGCCCGCGATAACGCCAGCAGCCAGAACCGACGGTCGTGAGAGTTCCACGTGGAACGAGCCATAACCCCGCATTGCAACATGGCGGAAGCGTCGTGTCTCCCCGGCAGCCGCAACCAAATCCGGCGGCAGGATCGCAGGCCGCCCAGCGGCCTCGTGGGAGACGCGCCGGATCAGGTCCGCCTCCCAGTCGCGGCCCGCGGGAGCTTCCTCGCCAAGAAGTTCTAGGATGCGGAGCAAGGCCAATTCCAGCGACGTGTGCCCGGACTGCATGGCGTGCATCAGCGCCATCTGCGCCCGGTAAGCGCCGATGTTCTCGCCGTCAAAGCCGCCTGCCGCGAACAGCTCGGCCGCCATCCCGAAATGCTTGACCGCCGCCGCAATATCCTCGTTCACCTCGAACCGTCGGGCGTCGCTCAAGGCAAACTCCTCGCACACTCCCACCCCCCGCGCCGCATCGCAGCTTACCGCCGCAGGGCCCGGTGGTTCGCAGAGTGCCGCGCTGTCCCACGCAGCGCTGTCGGCTCCGGACGGTAGAACGCCGCCTTGAGCCGCATCGCCGCATAATCCTCCGCCGCCGCAGCCTCCGGCACCGTGTCGCCCAGGCCAAAAAAACCGTGCGCCGTGCCTTGGAACAGCCGCGCCTCCGTCTGCACCGGCGCCGCCGTCCCCACTCCCGCCATTCCCGGCACGAGAGGCCCCGCCGCCAGCAGCCGCTCCGCAACCGCCGTGCCCTCCGCCCGCAGCGGATCGATCTCCGCCAGCACCACCGTCGCCGGCGGCAGCCCGGCCCAATCCGACCGCCCCAGCAAATCCAGCCGCGGATCGGCCCGCTCCTCAGACTCCGGCGCATACCGGTTGTCCTCCCAGCGCACCGTCCGCCGCGTCAACGGCCGGCTCTGCCCATTCTCCGCCATGCTGACCCCGCCCAACGACGTGCTCACCAGTGGCGTGATCAGCAGCAGATGGTCGGGCACCGGCACGTTGCGGTCGCGAGCCAGCATCGCCGTGGACAGAGCGAGGTTGGCCCCCGGCCCCTCGCCCGCCAGCGCCACCCGGGTCGGATCGGCGCCCCAGCCCCGCATCTGCGCCCGCGCCCACTGATAGGCCGCGAACGCGTCGTCATGCGCCGCCGGGAACCGCGCCTCGGGCGCCAGCCGCGTGCGGATTGCCACCACGATCCATCCGGTCCGCGCCGCAAGCTGCCGCGCGCTGTCATCCGCCGCATCCAGGCCGCCGGTCGCCCAGGTGCCGCCCGGGAAAAACACGATCATCGGTGTGTTCTTGGTCTGCGCCGGGCGATACAGCCGCGCCGGCAACGGCCCCGCGGCGCCGCTCGCGGTCAGGTCCTGCACCTGCGCCACCTCGGTCACCGCCGCCGGCAGGCCCTGCACGTTCGCCATCGCGCGCTGCGCATCCACGAGCGTCGGCACCTCGCGCGCTTCCTGCAGCGACAGCCTCGATAGCGGCTTGGCCCGCATCGCCTGATGCTCCGCCAGCACCGCCGCCATCCCGGCACTCGGCTCATACGGCGTGCGGCCCTGCGGCGGCCCGTCATCGACGCAGCCGGACACGAACCCGGCAGCAATCAGGCACGTCAGCAAAACAGGGCCGATCGGACGCATGGCGACACTCACGTTGTGATTGCGGTCAGCCTGCCCGGCCTCGCGCCCAGCGACAAGGTCTTCCCTCGCGCCCAGCGACAAGGTTTTCCCTCGCGCCGAGCGACAAGGTCGGCCTCTACCCCGCAAGCACTTCCGCAAACATCTGCTGCATCGCCGCCCAGGACCGTGCATCGGCTTCCGCGCTATACCGGATCGCGTCCGGCATGTTGCGCTTTGCCGCCGCCTGGTTGGTGAAGCTATGCACGGTGTTGCCGTAAAGATGCATCTGCCAATCGACGTGCGCGTCCCGCATCTCCGCTTCGAATCCGGCCCGCTGATCGGCCGGGATCATCGGGTCGTCGGCGCCGATGCACACCAGAACCCGGCCCTTGATCGCCTGCGCATCCGACTTCGGCGCCGCCGTCCCGAGCCCGCTATGGAACCCCACCGCCGCCGCCAACTGCGCCCCCGACCGCGCCAGCTCCAGCGCTATCGTGCCGCCGAAACAGAACCCGATCGCCGCCACCCGCGCCGCATCGACCTCGGCCCGCGCCGTCAGCGCCGCAAGGCCGCCATGCGCCCGCGCCCGGGTGCGCGACGGGTCGGCGAACAACGGCTCCAGCGCCGCGATCGCCGGCTGCAGCTCGTCGATCAGCTTGCCGTCGCCATGCAGGTCGCACGCCAGTGCCACGTATCCCATCCCGGCCAGCCGCTGCGCCCGCGAGATCGCGTGCTCGCTGATGCCGAACGCCTCTGGAAACACCAGCACCCCAGCCCGCTTGCCCGCGCCCTCTTCGAAAAACAACTGGCTCTGCATCGTCAGCCCGTCGGCCTGGTACGTCAGCATTTCGTGGTGCATGGATCATCCCCAAATCTACAAATCTACGTCCGCGCGGCTTGAACCACCCCCCGCATCAAACCGCAAGCGACGCTCATGTTACCCGGCCCGTTGCCGACCCCGCCTCACCGCGCATGCGGCAGCGCGATCCGGAACAGCCCCCACTTGCCCCGCTGCGTGCTGCCCTTCTCATGGAACTGCGCCATGTCCTGGATGTGCGACGCCGTGACGTAGATCGAGCCGTCCGCCCCCTCCGCCAAACTATCCGGCCAGCGCAGCCGCGCGTCCTGCGCCACCACCCGCGTCGAGCCGTCCGGCGCACGCATCCGCACGGCGTTGGCGGCCGGGTCGGTGATGAACAGATACCCCTGCTTATCCATCCACAGCCCGTCCGCCACATGCGTCGTCGCCACCCGTTCCACCGCGGCGCCGGCATCCGCGCCCGCATCCAGCAGCGCGCTGGTGCGCACCCGATACAGCGTCCGCCCCACCAGCGCCTGCCAATACAGCCACTCCCCCGCCGCATCGAGCGCGATCCCGTCCGCCGCGAACGCCGGAATCCGGTGGTCCGGACGCCGCAGCTCATGCCCGTCCGCCATCGGCACCACCCCCGGCTCCGGCTGCGTGCGCGGATCGCCGTCCAGCACCCGCCGCGCCGTCCCCGCCGCGATATCCACGACGATCAGCGCGCCCTTCTGCCCGGAATCGGTCAGATACGCATATTTCCCGTCCGGGCTGACCCGCACGTCGTTCATATAGCTGCCCTGCGGCGCCACCGCCTCGTTGAACAGGATCACCTGCACGACCTTGTCGCTGGCCAGGTCGATCTTCACGAGCTTCACCCCGCCCGGCTTCACGAACTCATTGCCCGGCGCCGCCGGATCGACCACCCACAAAAACCCCTGCGGATCGACCGTCACGCTCTGCACGCAGACAAAATGGTCCTGCACCGACAGCGGCTTCAGGTTGCTCCACGCGTTCCACTCAGCATCCGGATACGGCCTGAGCTTGCCGTCGCGCATCACCTCCGCCACCGAGACCGGCACATCCTTCTCCCAGCGCGGAAAGTTCACGAAAATCCGCCCGTCTTGCGACACCGCGACCCCGGTCACCTGCCCATCGAACCCGGCCACCTGCTGCAGCCCTGAAACCGCGACAACAGCCGCCCCCGGAACCGCCGCTTGCGCGCGTCCCGCCAGCGCCGCCCCCCCTGCCGTCACGGCGGCCCCTGCCGACACGGCGGCCCCTGCCGACACGGCGGCCCCTGCCGACACGGCGGCCCCTGCCGCCAACAATACGCCGCGCCGGGTTAGGGAGTGGTTAATGGAATGGCCAGACATGCACGCTCTCCGTCGATCAGGCGCGCACTGTTGGCAAATTCAGCCGACACGGCAAAAACACCTGTTCGAGTACGGACGTTCCGATCAACGCCTTAAAACGCCAGCTCGTACTCGAACCGCCAGCGCACCGCCCCCCGCGCGCTCTGCTCCGTCGCGCCGAATAAATACCCGATTTCGTACTTGACCTTGCCCGGCAGCCCAGCGCGCCCCAGCGCATAGGCGCCCGCCAGCACCGGACCGGCAAAAACCTCCTGATCCCGCAGCCGCCCCGGCCGGCCCACATCGTTCACGTTGTAATAAAGCTCCACCCCAGGCTCCAGCAGCGGATGCAGCCGCAGCCGGGACTGCGCGGCCACGAACAGCCCCGTCCGGTCGCCGCGGTCATGGCCGACCTCCCGCGTCACGAACGCGTTCACCGTATGCAGCGTCGTCGCGCCAAAAAAGCCCGCCGCCTCCTTCTGCACGATCGGGCCCACCACGATCTCGCTCGGCTCGCCCCGGATCAGCGAGTTCGAATACTCCACGAAAAACCCCAAATCGACCCAGTACTTGCCCTGCGGCAGCACCTGAAACGTGTTCTCGATCGTGCGGGCATTGATCTGATGGTTCCGGCCCGCCAGCGCCTGCGTCTCGCCCTCCAACTCGATCTGCCACCACGGCGTCACCCCATACCCCACCTCGAATGTATAGCTCTGGTTGCCGTTCAGCGGCGACTTGCGCCGGTCGAACGTCAGCAATCCGTTATGCTCGAACTCGAACTCCCGCCACTCAACCAGCGGCGAGCGCACCTTCAGCTCGGCGACCGCCGGCGACGCACAGGCCATCGCCGCAGCACAGCCCGCCGCACGGCAGGCCGCCAGGCAACGCCGCCGCGGACGCACGCATCCGGCCCGTCGAACCATCGTCTTCTCCCGCTTTCAGAATAAGCCAATCTTGCAACAATTCAGTGCGCCCAGCCCACGCCGGACGCCGGCTCAGCGAACGATGAGCCGGCCCTGCGCGGTGTCCGGATGGAACTCGCCCAGGAATTCATAGCTCCCCGCCGGCAGCGGCCCGACATACAGCGTCGCCTCGCTGCCGCCCGGGATCACCCGCTCGCGGCGGAGCTGCGTGCTGTCGAATTCCTCGGGCGTCGCGTCCTCGTTGCGGATCACCAGGCGCACCTTGGCATTCGCGGGAATCTCCAATTGTGCCGGGCTGAAGCGATGGTTGCGGATCGCCAGGGCATAAGCGGGATCATCCGCCGCCCAGGCCGCCGCTACGCCGGTCGCCAAGGCCGCAACGGTCAGGAAGGCTGTTCTAACGATCATGGCATCCAACTGCTATTGATAATCACTCGCATCTCTACGCCCACGCTTTGCGCATAGCAAGCCGCAACGAACGGGAGATGCTGGCGAAGCGCAGCACGCCGCAACGGCGCCGCGTGCGCGGAGGCTTGGGGGTGCTGACCGTCGTGACGGGAATGGCAAAACTGTCGCAGGCCGAACTCACCATGCGATCCATCCCGACCGCACTATACTTTAAACATTCGCCGAGAAGTTAAACCACAAGCCAGTCAATAAACTAACACATTGCGGTCAGCACAGGCATCTTAGTAAGCATCATACAAAATAGTCGCAAAATGTGAAATTGTTATGTCGGCAATACATCGAACGGTGCTACTGATATAACAATACTGCCGGTGCACTAGGCTATAATCAGCAAAAGCAGGTCAGAATCATGCAATACACCTGGAACGGCAACGACGGCTCCTATACCGACCCCACCCAGTGGACCCCGCAGGATGTCCCGCTCTATGGCGGCGGCGCATCCGCCCTCATCCAGTCGGGCACCGTCACCCTCACTGACACCCGGCCCAACGACATCACCATCACCCTGGCGGGCTCGACCGCCGCCGCCCAACCCAACCTCGTGCTGGACAACGCCGCCCTCGGGCCCGGCGTGTTCCTCACCCTCGTGCCGCCAAGCGTGAACGGCCGGTTTCCCGACCACGGCTTTGCCACCATCACCGTCGATGGCTACGACACCACCGAGGCCCGCATCGTCCTCGGCGGCGGCCAGACCAACCCCGACACCCTGACCCTGGCGATCGCACCCTATGGCCAGCTCAATCAGGACGGCATCATCAACGTTTTCAACGGCTCCCAGCTGCTCGTCACCCGCACCGGCCAAGAAGCCGCGACCCTAAACAACGACGGGACCATCAACGTCGCCGGCGGCTTCGCCACCATCGCGGCCGATGTCGTCGGCTCCGGCACCATCACCTTCCTGCCGTTCTCCACCGGCAGCGGCTCCGTCGAACTCGGAGGCGCGGTCGCCGCCACCCAGCACATCGCCTTCAACCCAACCTCCTCCGCGCAACTCCGCATCGACGACCCCGCCGGCTTCCACGGCGTCCTCGACGGGTTCAACGGCATCGCCAACGACCCTGAACACGCATTCTACAAGGTGACGCTCGCGAACACCCAGGCCACCGGTACCTACTTCGCCCAGGTCACGCCCGAGGCCGGCGCGCTCCTCGTGCTCAACGGCCAGCAGGTCGTCGCCGCCCTCACGGTCACCGGCGCCCACGCCTCCAACAGCTTCGGCTTCTTCAACAGCCCGGACGGCAGCACGACCGTGACGTGAGGCACACCCTTGCGCCCCGCCGCACCGCTTCGTACACCCAGGCCATGATGCGCGCGCTGGCGATCCTGCTGCTGCTTTCCGTCCCGGTGCTGTCCCAGCCCGGCCACGCCGCCGGGCTGTACGAGGCCCGCGCCATCACCACCGGCATGGATCAGCGTGCCCGTCCCGCGGCGCTCGCCGCCTGCCTCGCCCAGGTCCTCGCCAAAGTCTCCGGCAACCCGGCCCTGCTCGACGACCCGCGCGTCGCCGCACTCGGACCCGCCGCCCCCGCTTTGCTCGCCAGCTTCGCCTACCTCGACCGCATGTCCGACGAGCCCAAACACGATGAGCAGGGCACCCGCGACCGCCCCTACGACCTGATCGCCCGCTTCGAGCCGCCCGGCATCGACGCCGCCCTGCTGGCCCTCGGTGAAATCCCCTGGCTCGTCAACCGCGACCGCCCCAGCGTCCTCGCCGAAATCGCCATCGCCTTCCGCGGCGGCGCCACGGCCACCCTCCACGCCGACACCGACGCCGATGAGCGCCACCGCGCCGCACTCCTCGCCGCCGCCGACCGCTTCGGCCTCCCGGTCCTGCTCCGCCCCGCCGACGGCCCGCCGCCGGTCGCCGCCGCCGCCCTGCACGGCAGCATGACGTGGCAGGACGCCACCGCCTGGACCGGAAGCTGGACCCTCATTTGGCAAGGCCAGCGCCACGCCTGGGACATCAGCGGCGTGAACTTCGATGAGGCTTACCGCAGCGGCGTCGCCGGAGCCGTCGCCGTACTCTCCGGTCACGCGCCACCGAAAACCTGAACGATGTGAGCGCGTTACATGCTAACCCGGCTGATCGCGCTCAGGATCGCACTCAAACCATAGGGTTTCAGCACCAGCGCGCAACGCGGCTCCAGACCGATCACCCCGAGGTTGCACTCCGGCCGCCCGGTGACCACCACGATCGGCAGGTCCGGCTGCTGCGCCCGCGCCCGCGCCGCCACCGCCAGCCCATCGAGCCGCCCCGGCATATGCACGTCGGTCAGCAGCAGGTCGAACCGCTCCGGCTGGTCAATCAGCCCAGCCGCCTCGTCCCCGCACGCCGCCGCGGTCACGTCGAACCCTTCGCTCGCCAGCACCTCGACGAGCACCTCCCGCACGAATGGCTCGTCTTCGACGACAAGCACCCGGCGTCCCATCCCGAACGTTTCATTTCCCATAATTTGAGACTGTGATGCAATAACCAAACGCCGCCAAGCCAGCGGCAAGTCACAATTCTGCGAAACCGATTGCAACACGAGACGCCCTCAGAAAATAAGCTGGTGTCTATTGGCCAAATCGATGGTCACGCCCGGCTTAACTCCTGGGTCACTTATGCGGGACCTCCGGATTAGTTGTCCGCAACCTCCCGGCCCACTCAGGTATCATTTTGGAGCACGAAGCCCCAGGAGTTATCCCGGGGCCGGCTGACATCAAACAAACTTCGTCGTGGAAACACTGCTCAGCCCGCCAAACGTGATCCGCGTGTTGTCCGACAGCACGATCGTGTTCGACGACCCCGCCGCCGCGACCGCCCGCTCCGCCTCACCCGCCGCATAGCCCTGCAGCGTCATCCGTTCCGCGTCGTTGGTGTCAAAGCCGTTCACCAGCAGGTTGCCACCCGCATGTCCCTGGACGATGGCGATCAGGTCCTTGCCCAGCCCGCCATCCACCGTCGCGTTGCCGCTGCCGGCGAAGATGGTGTCGTCGCCGCCGCCGCCGCCGATCAGCGCGTTGCCCTTGCCGGTAAAGTAGTAGTTGCCCCCCGAAGCGCCCGCGCCCGACAGCGTCTCGTTGCCGCCGCCCGCCGCCAGCAGCGACGTCCCGCTGCCGCGCGCGAACAGCGTATCGCCCTCGCCGCCGCCGAACAGCGTCGTGCCAACCGAGCCCGTCCCGGTCAGCAGCCGGTTGTTGCCCGCCGAGCCGCCAGCGATCAGCCCGCCGCCCGTGCCGGCGAACACCGTGTCGCTGCCGGAACCCGCCAGCACCGTCACCGACC
Organism: uncultured Alphaproteobacteria bacterium; assembly: GCA_963850595.1. Taxonomy (GTDB): domain Bacteria; phylum Pseudomonadota; class Alphaproteobacteria; order Acetobacterales; family Acetobacteraceae; genus CAHJXG01. The sequence goes on from CAWKLS010000002.1 coordinate 3,260,620, forward strand.
CAGTGCCGCCGACGAAATACAGGCTCTTGCTGCCCTCCACGATGAACGCCGACCCACCGCCGCCGAACACCGTGTCGATCCCGCTGCCGGAGCCGCCCTGGATCGTGTCGTCGCCGTTCGAATACACCAGCGCGGTGCCGGTCCCCGTGTTCATCAGGTTTTTACCGGCGCCAGCCGAGATCGTGTTGTCGCCGGTCCCTGCATACACCGTGTCATTGCCGGTGCCGGTGATGAAGGTGAACGCGCCGCCTCCCGACGTCGGCGTGCCCAGCAGGTTGTCGCCGTCGCCCGTCACCACCGTGCCCGTGCCGCCGTTCGTGTAGAACGTCATGTTGCCGTTATCGCCGATGATCTGCTGGTTCTGCCCGCCAGAGCCCACGACGCTGATCGCGCCACCACCGGTCAGCGCCAGCACGCGCTCCGCCGCCTCCAGCTTGATCGTCGTGTTCACCGCCGATGAAACATAGAAGCCGGTCCCGGTCGGCGGGTTGGTGTTGTCGGTCCGCGTGAGCGACCCGTCGTTCAGCGACGCGTCGATCTGATCGGTGACGAGCTTCGCCAAGCCGTTCTCATCGTTGCTGCCTGCGTCAAGCGTGACCTGTGTACCTGTTCCGCCAGAAATAGTCGCCATTGCAGTCACTCCTGAGGTGCCGTCACTTCCCGACTAACCCAAGCGGAACGTTTCATCAATAGAAAAACAAACAAACTGAACCAGATCAACATACGAATTATTTAAGGTGTGGCTATACATGGCAAATCTGCCCATAAGCACAGTATCAAAAAACTCTCATTGCAAAAAGTATCACAACAAAACCCCAAACTACCAAAACATGAGATTCTCATCGTGAGACTAGCCGAATCGTTCCAATATTGACCATAGATTACGATTTGGTTACACCAGCCGGCACCGTCGCAGCCGCACGCACCGCCGCAGCCCCATGCGTCCGCTCCAGCCGCCGCACCGTGAAGTGCGCCCGCGCCAGGCCCTCATACTCCGCAAGAAACCCTGAGTTGATTGCGGCGCCTAGTATTGCGCCCGCGATCGGAATCGCCTGCGCCGCCAGCTTTTGCCCAAGCTGCACCCCATACCGCGCGCCCACCTCCGCCAATAGCCGCATCAGCGGCCCGCCCTGCAGCAGCAGCCGGGTCGAGAAATAACCGCTCCCCGCTTCCTCCGCTTCACCCGGCACGCCAGCCCGCAGCGCAAACACCTCCAAACACGCCCGCCGCGCGTCCAGCTCCCGCAGATCCTCGCCCTCCTCCTGCGCGATCACCGCGATCCGCCGCATGATCGCGAGCGTCGTCACCGCAGCGTCCGGCGCAAATCCAGCCAGCCCCGCCGCACCGCCCGCCGCACCCGACGCCGCCACCAGCAGCCGGGTCCGCGCACCGCCGCTTCGCCCGGTCTGGATTCGCCCGGTCTGGATTCGCCCGGTCTCGGTTCGCCCGGTCTCGGTTCGCCCGGTCTGGATTCGCCCGTCCTCGATCCGCCGCTCGCCCCCGGTGCCGCTTCGCACCCCCACCACCGCCACCTCGAACGCCCGCACCAGCGCCGCCTGCGCGAGCCGCCCCAGCCCCTCCATCCCAGCCGTCCGCAGCGCATCCGGCAGCGCCAAAGCGCCCAGCCGTCCCGCCACCAGCCGCCCAACGCCACCCAGCGCCGTGCCCGCCGCCCCCGCGAGCCAAGGCACCAGCCCCGGCCCCCGCTCCAGCCGCGCCATCGCCTGCCGCAGCTCGCGCAACGCCTCCGCTGTCAACGGCTGCGCACCCGGCGTCAAAACCGCCATGCCGTCCTGTCCGATCCCCACCTTCTCGATCCCCGCCTTCTCAATCATGACCCCACCCCCTCTGATGCGTGCCGGCAACGCCCGATATCGCTTGTTGGTTGTAAAACACCGCTTGACCTCCGCCTGCTAGGAAAACTAGCTTATGTAATGAACATATAGGGAACAAAGATGCGCCAATCGCCCGGACGGTCCCACTTTCCTAACCAGGCCCCCGCTCAATCCCTTGTCCCAAAGCCCGTGATCTATGTCGTCCGTGGCCGGCGCGGCCCCAATGACCGCCCCGCTTTGCCGCCCGGCAGCCCCGAGAGCTGGGGCGCAATCACCGACGACACCATGCTCGACCGCGCCGCCTACCCCTTCCCGGTCTATCCGGCGTGTCGCGCTTGAACGCGACAGCGCCCGGCGTGTCGCGCGTGAGCGCGTCGACCCTTATTCCCCGCGCCGCCATTAACCGCCATCCGCTCGACCCCGAAGCGCCGCATCGCGCCGTCCCGCTGTTCGGACGCCTGGTCGCCAGCGGCCTGCTCGGCCGCAGCGAGGCGCTGCACGCTTTGCTGCACGCGCCCGTAAACACGGCGGTCTCCCGCTCCGGCCTGCAGGCCCGCCTCACCCACGCGCTCGACGACGCAACCCGCACCCACGCGCGCCGCCGCCACGCCAGCGAATATCAAGTGCGCCGTGCCATCGCCGCGCCGCTGCTCGCCCGGATGCCGCGCGCTGCCTTGCTCGCCGCCGCCGACGCCGCCGACCCGGACCACGACCTGCTGCCGCGCGAGCGCCGCGCCTTGGTCGAGGCCGAGGTCGCCTGGGCGCTCCGCACCGGCGCGCTATTGCCGAAGCGCCGACGCGTTTGAGCGCCACCTGGGACGCCTATGCTCATCTCTCGGGTGAAGCCGAACCCGGCCCGCAGCTGCTCGCCCGCCCGGCGTCCCTCCCGTTGCCCGAGGCGATCCCGCCCCGCGAATGGCTGCTCGGCACCCGCCTCATCCGCCGCTTCGTCAGCCTGCTCGTCGCACCCGGCGGCGTCGGCAAATCCGCCCTCGCCCTCGCATCCGCCGCCAGCCTCGCCACCGGCCGCAACCTGCTGGACGAGCACGTCCACCACAGCGTCCCCGCCTGGTTCATGAACCTCGAGGACCCCGAAGACGAGCTGCACCGCCGTCTCGCCGCCCTCATGCGCCTGCACGGGATCGCCGCCCCCGAGCTGCACGGCCGCCTGTTCCTGCATCACGGACGCGACCGCCGCCTGCAGCTCGCCGCCGCCACCGCCTTCGGCGTCATCACCTTCCCCGACCAGGACGCCGTGCTGGCGCAGGCCCGCGTCAACGGCATCGGCCTGATCGTCGTCGATCCCTTCGTCAAATCCCACGCCATCGACGAGAACAGCAACGTCCAGATGGACGCCGCCGCCACCGCCTGGTCCGAGGTCGCCGAGCAGGCCGGCGCCGCCATCATGCTCGTGCACCACACCCGCAAATCCGGCGCCAGCGGTCCCGAGACCGGCGCCGAAGCCGCACGCGGCGCCAAATCCCTCACCGACGCCGCCCGCAGCGCCAGCGTGCTGTCGCCCATGTCCGCCATCGAGGCCGAGCAGCTCGGCGTCCCCGCCCTCGACCGCTGGCGTCACATCCGGCTCGACGACGCGAAGGCGAACCTCGCCCCACTCGCCGCCGCCAGATGGTTCCGCATGTCAACGATAGCGCTCGGCAACGCGACACCGGCATACCCGCACGGCGACCAGGTCGCCGCGATCGAACCCTGGCGTCCCAGCAGCCCCTGGGCCGCCCATACCCCCGCCGAGCTGAACCGCGTGCTGGACTTGCTTGCCGCCGGACCGGGCCTCGGCTTCCTCTATGCACCTAACCGGCGCGGCCGCGTGCAGTCCCGCTGGGCCGGCGACGTGCTCATGCAGCGCCTAGGCGTCAGCGAAGCACAGGCCGCCCTCATGGTCGAGACCTGGCTCAAGACCGGCCTGCTCGTCCTCAAGGATTACCGCGACAACGACCAGCGCCGTTGGCGCACCGGCGTCGCGGTGAACGACAGCCGCCGCCCGACCGCGGCTGAACCCGATCAGGAGAACGCCCGATGATCGCCCAGAACACCACCGAGAATGCCGCCTCAAACCAAGCTCCAATTGATGCGCGTCTTGATGCAACGGGGCGGAGCCAGGCGCCTGGTGCGTCAATTCCCCCGGTGAAACCGGGGGGAATTGATGCACCCTGCGCCGTGCGGCCTGGGTTCTGGGTGGGAATTGATGCGCGACCTGATGCGCGAATTGATGCGGGACAGCGCACCCGAATTGATGCGCGACCTGATGCGCCAATTGATGCACGCCGCCTGAACCCGCCCAATCCGCACACCCCGGACGGCGCACCCGTCTCCGCCGAGTTCGTCCTGGCATCGCTGGAGGAGGCCGGCCTGACCCTGCTCGCCTTGCCGCATACTGGACACTCGACCCGCCTGCGCCAGGGTGGCCTCGAATGGGTGCGCGACGCCTGTGCATACCCGCCCGACCGCACCCAGATCCGCCCAGCCGTGCCGAGCGCCGCCGCCATCGACCGCATGGACCGCGTGCTCGCCTGGATATCCCGCATCCCCGCCGACAAGTTCGTGCTGCGCCGGGTGATCGGCGCACGCTGCCTGGTCTCACCCACCACTGGCCGGCACCTGTTCAGCTGGCGCCGCCTCGGCACCGCGATCGGCGCCGACCACAAGGCGGTGCAGCGCTGGCACGCCCAGGGCATCGACCTGATCGTGGCGCTGCTCAATGCACGCTAAACCCCGATTTACCTTTGAACACCCCGCCTCAATCACGCCGGCGCATCAGGCCGAAGCCCAGCAGCCCCATGGCCAGCAGCATCACGCTCGCCGGCTCCGGCACCGGGGTGATGTCGTCGAGATAGGCCACCACGTTGGGCGCGTAGATGTTGCTGAACGCGGTGCCGCCGCCGAGGTAGTAGTCGAGCGGGATGCTCGAATAATACACGTGGCCGCCGCCGTCCCGGTAGCTGAACGCCACCGCCCGGTTGACGTTGCCATTGTCCAGCACCGGCGCCGCCCCGGATGGCAGCGTGCTTATGTCGGCATAGCCGTGGTCCGACGAGTTCCCGCCGTCCAGCGTGGAGTTCTTGATCACGCCGCCGGGTCCCTGGGTCAGCAGCGTGCCGGAGACGTGCACGTTGATGTCGTTGCCCGGCAACCGGGTGAAGCTGATGCCGCCGCCGCCCGGCAGCACCGCCGCCGCGCCAGTGACATAACGGTCATGGTAGGCAAAGGTGCCGCCGCCCACGACGAAGCTGGCGACGCTGGCGGCGTAGCTGCTCAGCGCCGGCGTTTCATTGGAGTTGCTGCTGTTCAGCACCCACAAGACCTTTATGCCCGCGAGGCTCGCGGCGCTGAGGTCGGTCAAAGCCGAGGCCGTGTCGCCCCGCGCCGTGATCACCGACACGGACGCGGCAGCGGCGTCGCCATACACGCCATAGACCGTGGCCGACGCCGGCGTGCCAATGGCAACGACGGCAGTTGCGAGCAAGGAAATCCTAAAATTCATAACGACTACCAGATTGTTTCATAAACAACCCTGTAGCAATTTCGATGCCATTTCGAATTAGTGATACGTATCAATGACCTGCCGCGCCGGCTCGCCACGCGCACTTCAAAAGTGTAAAACATTTCGCACATAAGACGTCTTATGTCGCAAAAAGCTTTACGATCCCTTGACGTGATCCAGCATCGCCTGCGTCCGTGAGGCGAGCCGCCGTCGCCAGAAGCCTACAAGCTCAGCGCGGCACGACCGCCCCTGACTGCCGCAGTCGGCCCGTCATCACCAGCGCCCCCACGCCCGACAGCAGCAGCGCCGCCGTCCAGCGCGTGTTTGGCGCAGCGCCATCGACCCCGCCGCCGGCCAGGATCACGAACAGCAGTGTCACCACCAGCAAAGCCCCGCGCCCGCGTCCGCCACGCCGGGCCACCGCAACCGCCAGCACCGCAAACGTCGCGAACAGCCCGATTGCCAGCGCCCGCACCATGTCGAGCGCCAGCACCGACAGGTCATCGACCGCCTCGCTGATCCGCCACGCCAACACGTGCAGCGTATCGACCAAGCGGAACACGAAGCGGTCGGGCCCCACCAGATAGACCAGGGCCGCCAGCCCCAGCCCCACCGCCCAAGCCAGCCAGATCGGATCGCGTCGTTGCATGGAAGCCTCAGATCAACGTGTTGACGCCCCGGACCGCATCAATGCCCGGCGCGCCGCGTCATGTAGGAACCCGCACGCCCCCAACCAAGCCGCCCCCCGCTGCATCGCCCCCGACTGCATCGCTCTCCGCTACATCGCGCCTTTGCAGCATGGCGTTCACCCCCGCCACCACCCGGTCCACCGCGCGCCGGGCCGCCGGGACCATGCCGGCGAAGTCGGCGAACCCGTGCACCAGCCCGTCCTCCTCCAGCAATCCGACCCGCCGTCCCGCCGCCCGCAGCGCCGCCGCATACGCCGTGCCCTGGTCGCGCAGCGGATCAAACCCCGCCACCACGATCAGCGCCGGCGCCGCCCGCGTCAGGTCCGCCCGGATCGGCGACAGCCGCGCGTCGTCGGGATCGGTGCCCGGCGGCAGCAGCGCCACCGCGCAAGCCTGCATCGCCGCCGCCGTCAGCAGGTATCCCTCGGCGAAGATGTGCAGGCTGGGATAGCGGCCCGCCACCTCCAGCATATCGACGACCGGATAGATCAGCACCTGCCCGGCGATGTCCCCGTCCACGCCGCCCTCACGCGCCAGCGCCGCCGCAAGGTTCGCCCCGGCACTGTCGCCAGCCACCAGCAACGGTCCGGCGCCGGCATAGCGCTGCCTCACCCACTCCAGCGCCGCGGCTGCGTCATCATGCGCGGCCGGGAACGGATGCTCCGGCGCCAGGCGATACCCGGCCGAGACCACACGCAGCCCGGTGCCCGCCGCCAGCCGCCGGCATACCCCGTCGCGATCCGCCGTGCTGCCCATGATGAAGCCGCCGCCGTGCAGGTACAGCATCGTTCCCCGCGGCGTCCTCCCCGCCTGGGTCTGCACATACTCGCGCGCCATCGGCAGGCCGGGAATCCGCACCGGCACGGCCGTCACGCCGGGATCAGGCCGCAGGCCCGTCAGCTCAAGCAGCGCCGCATAGTCGGTGCGCAGGCGCTTGATATCCTGTTCCGGCTTCGGCGGCAGCTTGCGCACGAAGCGCACCAGCGCCGACATCATCGGGTCCATCGTCTTTCCATCCGCGATCAGGCTGCCGCCCGTCGCCGCGCCGAACGCCAGCCCCGCCCGCATCCCGGCCCGCCGCCAAAACCACTTCTGTTCCATACTCCTGCAACTTGCCCCGGCACCGCCGGTTGCAACCCGCCGCTCATCAAGGCGCGATCACATCGTAACACGCATCTCATACGAGATAAACGTTTTATTCTCAAAATATACTGCTATTATTCTACTCAGGGTTGTGTCATACCACATGCCATGAATGCATCATCGTTCCAGCCAGGCAGTCTCGCCGTCCTCATGCTCGCTTTCACCGCAACCGGTGCAGAAACAAACTCAGCAACGCCGCTGGCTAACCCCGCTTGCGCCCTCTACGCTGTGGCGTAACGGCCCATTGAGGCCATAGCGGGGGAATGTTCCGATCCATGGCCAGCGTCTCGATACGCAGCGTCACCAAGGCTTTCGGCTCAACGCAGATCCTGCACGGGGTCAGCATCGAGATCGAGGACGGGCAGTTCACCGTCCTGGTCGGCCCCTCCGGATGCGGCAAAAGCACCCTGCTGCGCATGATCGCCGGGCTGGAGGAAATCGACGGCGGGGAGGTCGCGATCGGCGGCCGCGTCGTCAATAAGGTGCCGCCAAAACAACGCGATATCGCCATGGTGTTCCAAAACTACGCGCTCTATCCGCACATGACGGTGCGCGACAACATGGCGTTCAGCCTCAAGCTCGCCCGCGCGCCCCAGGCCGCGATGGATCAGCGGGTGAACCGCGCGGCCTCGATCTTGGGCCTCGACGGCCTGCTGGACCGCTATCCGCGACAGCTCTCGGGCGGCCAGCGTCAGCGGGTGGCGATGGGCCGCGCCATCGTGCGCGATCCGCAGGTGTTCCTGTTCGACGAGCCGCTGTCGAACCTTGACGCCAAACTAAGGGTACAGACCCGCGCCGAGCTGAAGGACCTGCACCAGCGGCTGCGCACCACCACCGTCTATGTCACCCACGACCAGATCGAGGCGATGACGATGGCCGACCGCATCGTCGTCATGAACGGCGGCCGGGTCGAGCAGGCCGGCTCACCATTAGACTTATACGACCACCCCGCCAACCGCTTCGTCGCCGGCTTCATCGGCAGCCCCGCGATGAACTTCCTCCCCGGCACCGTCGAGGCTGGCGGCTTCCGCGTGGACGGCGGCAGCCTGTGGCCCTTGCCGGCCGCGATGCATGACCTCGGCCGCCCTGCGGTCTATGGCGTCCGGCCCGAGCACCTGCAGCTCGCTGCCAATGACGGCGACGGCGTGCCGCTGCTGGTCCAGGTCGTGGAACCCACCGGCAGCGAAACCCAGGTGCACGGACGCCTCGGCCCGCAGCCCGGCGCGCTCCCCGTCATGGGCGCCTTCCGCGAGCGCGTCGCCGCCCGCCCCGGCGAACCCATCACCGTCACCGCCGACCCCGCGCTGGTCCACCTGTTCGACCGCGACACCGGCGTGCGCCTCGTTGCCTAACTCATTGATTCCATGAGGAGAGCTTAGACATGCATGACATCACCCGACGCAATTTGGGCATGGGTGCCGGCGCGTTTGCCGCCGCAGGGCTGCTGGGCCGCAATGCGCACGCCGCCATCCCCGCCGCCGACGTGCCGCCGCTCAATCTGCCGATCGAGAAGGGCGCGAGCCTACGCATCCTGCGCCCCGCCAAGTTCGTCGAGCCGGACGAGGTCATCTTCCGCGAGAACACCAAGCGGTTCGCCGAAACGATGGGCGTGCAGGTGCGCATCGACTTCTCCGGCTGGGAGGATCTGCGGCCGCAGACGGCGGTGACGGCCAACACCGGCGCTGGCCCGGACGTGGTGGTGGGCTGGACCGACGACCCGCATCTCTATGCGGACAAGCTGATCGACCTCACTGATATCGCTGAGTACTTGGGCAAAAAATACGGCGGCTGGTATCCGTTGGCGGAGAAATACGGCAAGAAGTTCGGCACCGACCAGTGGATCGCGATCCCGCTGGGCGCAAGCGGCGGGCCGGCGCTGTATCGCGAGAGCTGGATCAAGGAGGTCGGCTTCGACAAGTTCCCGGACAAGACCGACGGGCTGCTGGATTTGTGCCGCAAACTGAAGAAGTCGGGCCACCCGGCCGGCTTCGCCCTGGGCCACGCGGTCGGGGATGCGAATGCCTATTGCCATTGGCTGGTCTGGTCGCACGGCGGCGCCATGACCGACGAGCAGGGCCACGTCACCATCAACAGCAAGGCGACGGTCGAGGCGCTGAAATACGGCAAGGCGCTGTATGAGACGTTCATCTCAGGCACCAACTCCTGGCTCGATCCCAGCAATAACAAAGCGATGCTGGCCGGTGAGCTGAGTGTCACGCAGAACGGCGTGTCGCTGTACTACTCGGCAAAGAACAGTCCCGACCCGAAGATCGCGGCGATCGGGGCGGACATGAACCACGCCTACATGCCGATCGGCCCCGCCGGAGTGGTGACGCAGGGCGCGCTGGCGATCAACGCGATGGCGTTCAAGCACACCAAGTTCCCCAACGCGGCCAAGGCCTACCTCGCCTATCTGATGGAGGCCGAGCAATACGACCCCTGGATGGCCGGCAGCTTCGGCTATTGGGGGCAGCCGCTGCGCGCCTATGAAAACAGCGCCATCTGGAGCGGCGACCCGAAGATCCGCATCTATAAGGACACGATGAAGGAAAGCCGCTGGTACGCCTGGCCCGGCGCCATCACCGAGCAGTCCGGCGCCGTGATGGCGGACTACGTCATGGTCGATATGGTCGCCGCCGCCAGCACCGGGGACAGCACGCCGGAGGACGCGGCAAAGGAAGCCGAGCGCCGGGCCAAGCGGTATTATCGGTCGTAAACAGAGCGCTGCAGCAGGGCGTCCATCCGCGCTGCAGCGCCCTCCCAGGTGAAATCCCGCGCCACCATCGCACGCGCCGCATCGCCCAAGCGCTCACGAGCCGGACGGTCGCGCAACAGCCTCACGACCGCGCCCGCCATCCCGTCCACCGTCGCCTGGACCAGCCCCGCATGGCCCGGCGGTAGCGTCAGCCCGTTCATCGCAAGCGGCGTCAGCACCACCGGACGGGCGCAGGCCCAGGCCTCCAGCACCTTGTTCTTCAGCCCAACCCCGGTCCGCATCGGCGCGATCGCGACCCAGGCAGCCTGCAGTTCCGCCGCCATGTCCAGGACCTCGGCCCGGACCTCGACGCCGTCCCGCCCATCCAGCGCGCGGATCGCCGCCACTGGCCGTCGCCCGGCGATCACCCATCGCGCCTCCGGCACCGCGGCACGGATCATTGGCCAGACGCTGGCAGCCGCGAACGCCACCGCATCGACGTTGGGCGGATAGTCCAGCGTGCCTACGAACACGACGGTCGGCGCGGCGTGCTCGGGGCCAAGCAGGTCCGGCAATGCGACGCCGTTCGGGATCACCTCCACCCCGCGTCCCCCCAGCCGCGCCATCCAGGCCGCGTCCCTCTCGCCCACGCACGCGGTCACGCCGAATCCGCGGACGGCGCGGCGGGCGTGCACCGCAGCGATGACGGCCTCCTTCGCATCGCGCGCCCGGTCCAAGCCGCGAGCGTCACGGAAATTACTTACAAATTCCAAGACGTTGCAGTCGATCATGTCGAGCACCGCCGGAACCCGCGCCGCGCTCGCGAGCCAAGCGGCCTCCGCGCCGGGCCAAACCAGCGCCCGGTCTGGCCGTGCCGCCACGCATCGCCCGATCGCGGCAATCAGCGGCGCGTTGTCGAACCGCCAGGGATAACTCAACCCCGCACCCGCGAGCGTCAGCGGCACGCGTTCCGCCGTACCAGGCAACGCCTCGCCCCTCGGACCCAGCGGCGCCAGCAGCGTGACCTCCCATCGCGCGGCCAACCGCTGCAGCAGATTCGCCACCCGCAGCGAGTAGCCGTCCCCAATGGGCCATGGCGGCAGCGTGCAGACGGCGAACAGACGCGGCATCGCTCGTTCCTACCCCGCATCGGCCAACCTATGCAAAAGGGCGCGCAAAGCCCGGTGGCGCTGTTCCCACCGCTCGCGCATACTGCCTCCAACAAAACACGGCGGGGAGACAATGAGCGAGAACGCGATCCTGCCAGGCACGTCCCTGGCGCAACCGGAGGTGGAGGCGCATCCCTGGCGCTGGTCGCCGCCGCGCAACACTTGGCTGATCCGGCTGTTCGACTACCGCCCGTTCCTGGCGGCGCTCTGCCTGTTTCCCGCGGCCGCGCTGCTGCTGGTGTTCCTCACCTATCCGCTCGGCCTCGGCATGTGGCTCGCCTTCACCGACACGCGGATCGGACGCCCCGGCGTCTTCATCGGGCTGGAGAACTTCGAGAGCCTGTGGCACGACCGCATCTTCTGGCTCGCCGTCACCAACACCCTGTTCTACACCGCCGTCGCCACGGTTGGGAAGTTCGGCCTTGGCCTCTGGCTAGCATTGTTATTAAACAACAATATCCCCTTCAAGTCGCTGATCCGCGCCATCGTCCTCGTGCCCTGGATCGTCCCCACCGTGCTGTCGGCGATCGCGTTCTGGTGGATCTACGACCCGCAATTCTCCATCATCTCCTACGTGTTGCGCAGCGCCGGGCTAATCGACGCCAACATCGACTTCCTCGGCAGCCCGTGGAACGCCCGCCTCAGCTTGATCGCCGCCAACATCTGGCGCGGCATCCCCTTCGTCGCCATCAGCCTGCTGGCGGGCCTGCAGACCATCTCGCCGTCGCTCTACGAAGCGGCGATGCTCGACGGCGCAACCCCTTGGCAACGCTTTGTAAATGTCACGCTGCCGATGCTGATGCCGGTGCTCTCGGTCGTGCTCACCTTCTCCGTGCTGTTCACCTTCACCGACTTTCAGCTCGTCTATGCCATCACCCGCGGCGGCCCGGTCAACTCTACGCACCTCATGGCGACGCTCGCCTTCCAGCGCGGCATCCCCGGCGGCCAATTGGGCGAGGGCGCCGCCATCGCCGTCGCCATGATCCCGTTCCTGGTCGCAGCCACGCTCATCAGCTATTTCGGCCTCGCCCGGCGCAAGTGGCAGCAGGGTGAAAGCAATGACTGACGCCGCCGTTAAGCCACCCGCTGTCAAACAAATGATCGAACGGCAAGGCGCGCTGTCCTGGGACAGCATCCCGCGCCGCATTGTGACCGTCTATGTGCCGCTGCTGCTGTTCATCGTCGTGCTGCTATTTCCATTCTACTGGATGGCTGTCACGACCTTCAAACCAAACAATGAGCTTTACGACTACAAGGACTTCAACCCGTTCTGGATCCACTCACCCACGCTGCAGAACGTCAAGAAACTGCTGTTCGACACCGAGTATCCGCGTTGGCTGATGACCACCATGGGCATCGCCGCCGCCGCCACCTGCATCAGCATCTTCGCCAGCGTGCTCGCCGCCTATGCCATCCAGCGCTTGCGGTTCCGCGGCAGCAACTGGGTCGGGCTGTCGATCTACTTGGCTTACCTCGTGCCGCCCAGCATCCTGTTCATCCCATTGGCGACGATGGTGTTCAAGCTCGGCCTGTTCGACAGTCCGCTCGCACTCATATTGACCTACCCAACGTTCCTGATCCCGTTCTGCACTTGGCTGCTGATCGGCTACTTCAAGTCGATCCCCTACGAACTGGAGGAATGCGCCCTTATCGACGGCGCGACCCGCCTGCAGATTCTCCGCCGCATCACCCTGCCGCTCGCCGTACCTGGCCTCATCAGCGCCGGCATCTTTGCCTTCACCCTGAGCTGGAACGAGTTCATCTACGCGCTCGCCTTCATCCAGTCCTCGGAGAAGAAAACCGTCCCCGTCGCAGTATTGACCCAGCTGGTGCAGGGCGACGACTACCAATGGGGCGCGCTGATGGCCGGCGCGCTGTTCGGCTCAATCCCGGTGGCGTTGCTCTACTCGTTCTTCGTCGAATACTACGTCAGTTCCCTGACCGGGGCGGTGAAGGAGTGACCTTCTGCATCACCCCAAACAAAACATCTTGCATGCTCACTCGGTGGGTTCCGCCGGGTGGACGGCCTGCGCTGCGAGGACTGGCTGACCCCACAAACGGCTTGAGTTGCCCGGCCCGCGTCGCCATTTCCCAGACCGATACAATGGAGTGACCGACAATGACCGAGACTGCGACGACCGAGACCGCGACTTTGGGCGGCGGCTGCTTCTGGTGCCTCGAACCCGTCTTCCTCAGCCTGCGCGGCGTGCATGGCTCCGTCTCCGGCTATGCCGGCGGCACCGTGCCCAATCCCACCTATGAGCAGGTCTGCGGCAAGCGCACCGGCCATGCGGAGGTCGTGCAGGTCACCTTCGACCCCAGCCAGATCAGCTTTGCCGACCTCCTCCGCGTGTTCTTCACCCTGCACGACCCGACCACGCCAAATCAGCAGGGCGCCGACACCGGGCCGCAATACCGCTCGATCATCCTCACCCACTCCGACGCCCAGGCCGAAACCGCGCGCGCCGTCATGGCCGAAATCGACGCCGCACACGTCTGGGAGCGCCCGATCGTCACCGAAATCGTGCCGCTCACCCAGTTTTACCGGGCCGAGGACGAGCACCAGGACTACTACGCCCGCAATCCCTGGTCCGGTTATTGCCGTGCCGTCATCAACCCGAAGGTCGCCAAATTGCGCAAGCTGTTCAGCGACCGCCTGAAGCAGCAAGCGGCCGAGTGACCGAAACCGCCCGGGCCGGGCTTTGCGACGCCTATCGCAGGCTCGGCCGCCTCGGGCTCATCCACGGCAATAGCGGCAATCTGAGCATGCGGACGCCGGAAGGCATGCTGATCTCGCCCAGCGGCACGACGCCCGAGCAAATCGAACCCGCCCACCTGATCGCCACGACGCTGCACGGCGCCGAGCCCAAAGCCAGCAGCGAGTGGGCGCTGCACGCTGCCGTCTATCTCGACAACCCGGCGATTGGCGCCATCGTGCACACCCACGCCGACGCCTGCACCGCGCTGTCCTGCCTCGCCGAGCCGCTGCCAGCGTTCCACTATTTGGTCGCGAGCTTCGGCGGCGATGACGTGCGATGCGCGCCCTATGCGACCTTCGGCACCCCCGCCCTCGCCGAACTCGCGGTCGAAGCGATGCGCGGCCGCACGGCCTGCTTGCTGGCCAACCACGGCATGATCGCCGCCGGGCCGACGCTGGAGGATGCGCTGGCGACGACGCTTCGCCTCGAAACCCTGGCCCGGCAATATCTGCTGGCACGCTCGGCCGGACCGCCCCGCCTGCTCACGCCCGGGCAGATGGCCGACGCGCGGGAGCGTTTCCTCACGTATTGACCCCCGACCGAGGGCCGCCATGCCGCCAAACCCGCCCGCTTTGGAGCTTCGCGGCCTGCGCAAGGCGTTCGAGCGCGTCGCCGTCGATGGGCTCGACCTCACGGTGCCCGCCGGCGAGGTGTTCGCGCTGCTCGGCCCAAACGGCGCCGGCAAGACCACGACGCTGCGCATGATCGCCGGCTTGCTGCATCCCGACGCCGGATCAATCCGCATCTTCGGCATCAACGCCCTCGCCGATCCACGTGCGGCCAAGCAGATCACCGCCTGGCTGCCCGACGAACCGCTGCTGTACGACAAGCTTACCCCGTTGGAATACCTGGAGTTTGTTGCCGGCCTGTGGTCCGTGCCGCCGGACGACGCGGCACGGCGCGCGCAGGAGCTGCTGGAGCGCCTGGGCCTGTGGCCGCACCGGTCAGAGCGATGCGAGGGCTTCTCGCGCGGCATGCGGCAAAAGGCCATGCTGGCCGGCGCGCTGCTGCACGACCCGCGGCTGCTGATCCTCGACGAGCCGCTGACCGGCCTCGACGCCGCCGCAGCGCGCGACGTGAAGGACCTGCTTCGCTCCCGTGTGCAGGCCGGCACCAGTATCATTCTGACCACCCACATCCTGGACGTCGCCGAGCGCATCTCCGACCGCATCGGCATCATCGACGCCGGACGGCTGCTGGAGGTCGGCACGTTCGCCGAGCTGCGCCGGCGGCATCCTGGCCACGGCACGCTGGAGGACATCTTCCTGGCCCTGGTCTCGCATCCGGCGGCGGGATAGCGGCGCTGCGGCCCCGCCAGGGATCCGTGCCCTGGCTGCTGCGCCACGAGCTGCGCCTGCTTTGGCGCCGCTACAACTTCGTCCCGAAGAGCATCGGCGGCGTCGCGGCGGTCCTGGCCGCGGCGGTGGTGGCGCAACTGGTCGGCATTGGCGCGGCGGCGCTGCTGCAGGACGTGACGGCCCTGGCCGACCGCTTGGCGCTGGCCAACGCCGTCCTGCTGGGCGTCGGCGCGCTCATGCTGGCCAACGCGCTCGACACCGCGGTGGCCGCGCTGTTCGAGCGCCGGGACGTCGAATGGCTGCTGGCCTCGCCCATGCCGTTCCGCCGCCTGCTGGCGGTGCGGATGCTGGGCGTCGCCGCCGCGGTCGCTGCGCCCTGGCTGCTGCTGCTGGGTCCCGTTGCCAACGCTATGGCGGCGTTCGGATGGCCCGGGTGGCTCGCCGCCTATCCCGTGCTGGGCACACTGGCGGTCTTGGCGACCATGGCCGGCACGGCGCTGGCGGTCTGCGTGGTCGCGGCCATCGGCCTGCGCCGGGCGCGGCGGCTCATCGGCATCCTCGGCCTGGCGGTCAGCGGCCTCGCGTTCCTCGCCAGCCAATCCGCCGCGCTGCTTCCCCCGGCAATGCGCGCGGCGGTGTGGCAGGCGCTGGCGCCGGGCCGCGACGGGCCGCTCGGCTTGGCGTGGTGGCCGGCGCGGGCGCTGATCGGCGACCCGGCACCGCTGCTCGTCGCCTTGCCGCTCGGGCTCGGCGCCCCCGTCCTCGCCGGCTGGATCTTGGAGCGGCGCTTTGCCGCCGGCGCCGCACTGGACCCGCCCCGCCAGTCCGCCCCGACGCCGGCCGCCGCACTGGATGCCGGATTGGGAACCGCAGCGGGCGCGGACCCCCGCCGCTTCCGCCGCAGCACGTTCGGCGCGCTGCTGCGCAAGGAGCTGCGGCTGCTGCGCCGGACTCCGAACCTGCTCAGCCGCGCCGCCTACCAACTGATCTACGTGCTGCCCGCCGGCATCAGCCTGTGGACCGGCGGGGCGACCGCCGACTGCGGGCTCGGGACCCTCGTGGTGTTCGTGACCGGCGAGGCGGCGCGCCTGTTGGTCACCGCCGCCGCCAACGGCGACGAGGCGGCCGAGCTGGCACGCACCGCGCCGGTCCCGCCAAGCGCCATCCGGGCCGCGAAGATGGCCGCCGCCGGCCTGGGGGTCGCGGCGATCTTCGGCCTGCCCATCCTGGCCGCGGCGGCGTGGCAGCCCCGCACAACGCCGGCGCTGATCGCCGGGGCCGCGTGCGTCACCATGTCCGGCTTGCTGATGGGGGTTTGGCGCCCGGTGCCGCTGCGGCGGACCGACCTTGGCGGCGTCCAGGCCGGCCGCAACGGCAATCTCCTGCTCGGCCGCCTGGTCAACGGATGCTGGTCCGCCGCGACCTGGCTCGCCATGGCCGGAAGCGCCTGGGCGATGCTGCCGGCCGCCTTGGCGACCGCTGTTCTCGCCCTGATCTGGCGCTCTAACCCAGCCGCGCAAACAGCAGGCTGAGTTCCTGCACCCCGGGCACCCCGGCCTTGCCCAACGCCGAGCGTACCTGCGCCTGCACCGTGCTCGCCGACACGCCGCGTCCGGCCGCGACCGCCGCGACGCGCTGCCCCGCCGCAACGGCGATCGCCACATCCGCCTCCGCCCGCGTCAACCCGAACAGCGCAGCCACCCGGCGCGGACTGGCCGGCACCTGGCCGAGATGCCGCAATGTCACCAAAGCCTGGCCGGGAATGAGCTCAAGCGTCTGGCCCGACGCATCCTCCACCCCCTCCGTCTCCGTCCCCGGCAGTCCGGCCGTCATGCTGCAAACCCCGAGCGCCACGGCGGACCCGTCGCTCGCCCGCATCAGCATGTCCCCGCCCACGCCCCCGGCGGCGGCGTCGTGCACCAATCCCTGCAGATACCGGGTCGCCTCGCGATCGAGCGTCTGCAGCGCGCCGCGGCGGCTGTCGAGCTGCAGGCCGACGCTGCCGGCCAGGCGTTGGGCGGCCGGGTCGGCATAGACAATGCGCCCGCCGGCGGTGACCAGGATCACCCCGGTATCCGCCGCCTCCAGCGCTGCCGAACTCGCGGCCTGCATGGCCTGCGCGGTCGCAAGCCGGGCACGCATCCGCACCGCGCGGCGCAGATGGACCTGCAGCTGAGCGACCACCGCACGCTCCGCCTTGGTGGCGGGCGGAACAGCGGCCCGGTCGGGCTTGCTGTACGGCGCCGGTCCAGCCTCCGGAACTGCCACTGATTTCAACGCATGCCGGCCCCAGCCCGGCGCGGCGAGCGGCGCTGCCCCGCCATTGTCGGCCACCACCGCCAGCGACGGCGCCATCCCTCCCACGGCGGTCACCTCGGCCCAGGCAGCGGGCCAGAGCGCGGGATCGAGCGCGGCCTCATACAGCCGGGACAAGAGCGGTTCGAGGTCTGTCAGCACCGCCATCGGGCATCCTTACCGGCCTGGACCTGGAGCATTCCAAGTAATTCATAGGCACACGTTCCCGTGAAACCTACAATTGCTATCCACCTCTAAAGGGGACCAGTGTCACTATTGTGGCAAGTTTGACACGCCTATAACGAGGAAATTGCGCGGCCGATCATCGCGACGGTTGTGGGCACCGCGGCGTTTCCCAACGCCTGGATGCGTGCCCTTCGGTCGCGGTCCACCCGGCCGGAAATCCCATCAGCCACTCGGCAAATCCCGGGTGCAGCCGTCCACCCACCGCGTCGTTCAACTGGCAGGCCCGCGCCCGCCTCTGCTGACCCACGCTGCCATGCTTCCAGTCCCGCGCCACCAACGTCGGCAGCAGAGGCTTGCGCCACCAGCCAGACGCGGCTCCGCCGGTGCGGGGCGCCGGCATGGACAGCACCCACCAGCAGCGGCCAGCAGGCGTAGCCCGCAGCCTCCAGCTCAGACATGACTGCGTCCGCGCCCCGGCCTCGCAGGCCAGGAACGTTCTCAGCCACCACCCAGTCCGGTCGGCACTCCCGGACCAGGCGCGCCATATGGGACCATAGGCCCGAACGCCCGCCCGCGAGGCCCGCGCCCCGGCCGGCGAGGCTGATGTCTTGGCACGGGAAGCCGCCGCAGATGAGGTCCGGCCGCGGCACCCCGTCCTGCCGCAGCCGGGCCGCGGACAGAGTGCGGATGTCGTTGTAGATGGGCACGCTGGGCCAGTGCCGGGCGAGCACCGAGCGGGCGAACGGATCGGCCTCGCAGAACGCGGCTGTGCGCATGCCGGCCCAGTGCAGCCCAAGGCTAAAACCGCCGATGCCGCTGAACAGGTCAAGGACGGTAAACTCCTTATAGATGGACTGCATGGCAATGGATCGAATTCTAGCCCCTTGGGGTCAAGAAATTCTTAACGGTTGCGCGCCCATTATCCCGTCGTGCAAAGGGGCGCGGATGCCTCAGGCCGTGAGCATCCGCGCCCGGTCTTGACCGTTAGAGCGTCGGCGCGAGCACCGGGGCGGTCGTTGCCAGGCTATCGAACGGCGTCTGGAACGCGGCAAAACCTGCGACGTACTTCGAAATAGGGGTGCCGTAGGGGTCGGTCGGGTCGCTGGCTCCACCGGAATCGAGGAACTGCTTGAGGGCGTCGGGGCCGAGCAAGCTTGTGCCGCCAAGCAGGCCCGCGGCGGTGATGCCGATACCGTCCACGGTCTGGCCGATGTAGCTCTGCAATCCATAATCTGTAATGGACGACCAGCCGACGGTATTCGTCCAATCCCGTGCCGCCTGATCCTGGATCGCGGGGTTTTTCAGGAAGTCCTGTTGGCTGTTGATGCCGTTCTTACCAGTAAAGAACGCATCATTCCAATTGGCGTCGTTCAAAGCGCCATCGTCACGGTAATAACCGGTGGCGATCAGCGAGAGCTTGTCGAACTGATAGGCGCCAAGGGCCGGGTAGCTGTTGCCGCTGCCTGCCTGGTAGTTCGGCGGCAAAGTGGAACCAAGTCCCCCACCGGTCTCTGCCTCTGCGGAAGCTTGAAAGTACTGGTCATAGGTCCCAATCGCGCCCTGCCCTGACGCAGAGACCGGAACGGCCGCGGCGGTATCCGTGGCTGATGGAGCAGGAACAGCAGAGACAAAGCTGATTGTATCCGTCACGAGCTGTGAGTCCAACGTGTAGCTGGCGCTTGGGTCATTACTCATTACAGATTGGTGGTGGCTATCACGCATGCGTACACGGTCCTTCGCTGCTGTCATTGATAAGAATATTGTCGGTTATGTCGGCCTCAATTCGCTTTTGCTATACGAGATTGAGCACAGGACTATCGCGCCCCATAGTTGCTTTATGGCCGTGAGTGCCCGGCGTCAAGCGCCACGAGACATCTTTGCTGTGTGCGGCGCGGCACGGAACCGGTCGCGAGGCAAGACGCCCAGCGACCGGTCGCTCTATGTCACGCGGAAATCGCCAACTATCTTACCTGGAAATTGCCGGTCGGGCGGGCTGCCGTCGTCGCTGAGATCGCGATTACCTGGCCGCGTTCCGGCCGCCGTTCAAACCGGGTGGCCGGCATGTCCGGATCGTGCGCGATCGACGGCAGCTGCATCGCCAGGGGCGGCAAGCTCGGCAGCGGGTTCGCCGCCATGTCCAGCCGGATGTCGTCTGGGTAGCTATAGTTAGCGCCTGAGGCCGCATCCACCACGACGCCGATCACGCCGCCCGCAATGATATTGCCGAATGTCGCGCCGCTGAAGGAGGGAGCTTTCACAACCGTCGCGGTCTGGAAACCATCCTTGCTACACGTGACGGACAGATCATTCTTGCTTTTATCGAGCCGCACGCTGCCCGGTGTCGAGGAGATGGCTCCAACCCGCGCGCCCACGCGATCCAAAGTGCAGCTCGCTGCCGGCGGAATTGTGGAAACCGTAACATTCTGACTGCTGCCATTAACAAGCGTGGCACACGCCGATAGCATCGTCACCGGAAGAACAAAAACTAACTTGAGCATGCATCACCTATGTTGAAGACATGCCGCTTATAGTAACGTAATCGCAATTGTGCAGTTAAGAATTGTCGGCTTTACTACGGCAAAGTTGGGCTGACCTGTCTCACTGCAGCCGGCAACAAGGTGATGTTCGCGTTTCTTACGCTGGCTGGCCGAGGAGACGTGCTGCAGTCACCTTTTACGAGACATCCTGATGCAAAGCTGCTCAGTGCGAACACACTAAGACGCCGACGCTCGAGTTTATTGGGCAGAAAGCGCCGACACGCTGAGCCTCGTCGTAGAAATTCACACTTGAGGGACTCATCGCTTAATCGCGCTAGCTTGTTCTCACGCTATCAGCGCTGAAAAGACCGCAAATCGGCGCAGCAGAGACCGCCCCTCAAAAATCCAAATCCGCATAATGCGCCGGCGGCATCACCCCCGGCACCCGGTCCGCCAGCAACGCACGAAAGCTCGGCCGCGACTTGATCCGCGCATACCAATCCCGCGCCGAAGGCGACACCGACCAGTCCACGTCGCTCACGAAATCCAACGCCGACAGATGCGACGCCGCCGTGAAGTCCGCGAGCGACAGCGTCTCCCCGCCCAGCCACTTCCGCTGTTCCGCCAGCCAGCCGATATACCCCAGATGGTGCCGCAGATTGATATACCCGGCCCGCAGCGCCCCGGCGTCCGGGTTGCCCCGCCCCAGCAGCCGCTTCATGAACTTCTCGCCCAGCAAGTTCGCCGTGACCTCCTGCGCGAACTTGCCGTCGAACCAGGCGACCAGCCGCCGCACCTCCACGCGCTCGGCCACGGTGCGGCCCAGCAATGGAAGGTCGGCATAGACCTCCTCCAAGTATTCGCAGATCACCCCGCTATCCGGGATCACTAGCCCGCTCTCCTCGACCAAAACCGGCACCAGATTGGCCGGGTTCATGTCGAGGTAGTCGGGCCGCCGCTCCCAAACCTTCTCCAGCTGTAGCTCGAATGGCAGCTTTTTCTCGGCCAGCACCAGGCGAACCTTGCGGGAGAACGGCGACAGCGGCAGGTGATACAAGACGCGCATAACCCGCTATATCGCACCGCCTGCCGCATGCGCCAACCGCCGGGCTAACGCGAAATTTGCACGCGCCCGCGCGGTTCTTAGGGTCGTGGTTTCCGGACTTGTGGTTATCAGGCCCGCAAGGCCTCGGTCGCGTCCGAAAGCGGCGCCTCCAAGTACTTCACGTACTCCTTCGGCACCACCTGCCAGAACTGCTCCACTGTCCGCGGCCAGTCCAGCAGCAGCGTCGCCGCATACCGGCTATGGGTCTCCGCCGCATGACGCGCCACCAAATCCCGCAGCGCCGCGTCCCAATGCGCCGACCGCACCCGCTGCCACGTCAGCGTGTCCGGGTTCACCCGCTTCTCGAACATATCGCTCGGGTCATAGACGAACGCCACGCCCCCGGTGAAACCGGCGCCGAAGTTGTCCCCCACCGCGCCCAGCACCACGACCGTCCCGCCGGTCATGTACTCGCAGCCATTGCTGCCGCAGCCCTCGACCACCGCGGTGGCCCCGCTGTTCCGCACCGCGAACCGCTCCCCGGCCTGCCCAGCAGCGTACAGCTCGCCCGCCGTCGCGCCGTACAGCACCGTGTTGCCGATGATCGTGTTCTGCTGGCTGACCAAGCCGCTGCTCGGCGCCGGACGCACCACGATCACCGCCCCAGAAAGCCCCTTGCCCACGTAGTCGTTTGCGTCGCCCAGCACTTCGAGCTTCAGCCCCTGCACACCGAACGCCCCGAGCGACTGCCCCGCCGTGCCGCGCAGCCGCACCGTAATATGGCCGGGCTGCAAACTCGACATGCCATACTGCCGGGTGATCCGCGAAGACAGCTTGGTGCCGATCGCCCGGTGCGTGTTGCGGATGTTATACTGCAGCTGCATCTTCTCGCCGCGGTCGAACAGCGCCGCCGCGTCCTCGATCATCTGCGCGTCCAGCGTCTCCGGCACCTCAGTCCGCCCGACCTGCGTGCAATACCGCGCATGCGGCCCCGGATCGGCCTGCGCCAGCAATGGGTTGAGGTCCAGGTCGTCCAGCAAATCGGACCCCCGGCTCACCTGCTGCAGCAAATCCGTCCGCCCGATCACGTCCGTCAGCCGCCGCATCCCAAGCGACGCCAAAATCCCGCGCACATCTTCGGCGATAAAGGAAAAAAGATTGATCACCTTCTCCGGGCTGCCCTCGAACTTGGCCCGCAGCGTCTCGTCCTGCGTGCACACGCCAACCGGACACGTGTTGCTGTGGCACTGCCGCACCATGATGCAGCCCATAGCCACGAGGCTCGTGGTCCCGATGCCGAACTCCTCCGCCCCCAACATCGCCGCAATTACCACGTCCCGCCCGGTCTTGATCCCGCCGTCGGTGCGCAGCTTCACCCGGTGCCGCAGCCGGTTCAACGTCAGGACCTGATGCGCCTCAGACAGCCCCATCTCCCAGGGCAGGCCCGCATACTTCACCGAGGTCTGCGGGCTGGCCCCCGTGCCGCCGCTATGCCCGCTGATCAGGATCGTGTCGGCCTTCGCCTTCGCCACCCCCGCCGCGATCGTGCCGATGCCGCTACGCGACACCAGCTTCACGCACACCCCGGCGTCCGGGTTGATCTGCTTCAGGTCATAGATGAGCTGCGCCAAGTCCTCGATCGAGTAGATGTCGTGGTGCGGCGGCGGGCTGATCAGCGTCACCCCCGGCGTCGAGTGCCGAAGCTTCGCGATCAGCGGCGACACCTTGAACCCCGGCAGCTGCCCGCCCTCGCCCGGCTTCGCCCCCTGCGCCATTTTTATCTCGATTTCGCGGCAGGCATTCAGGTACTCGGCCGTCACGCCGAACCGCCCGGACCCCACCTGCTTGATCGCCGAGGACGCGTTGTCGCCGTTCGGACGCGGAATCGCCCGCGCCGGGTCCTCGCCGCCCTCGCCGCTATCGCTGCGCGCGCCAATGCGGTTCATCGCAATGCTCAGCGTCTCATGCGCCTCCGGGCTCAGCGCCCCCAGCGAAATGCCCGGCGCAACCAGCCGCTTGCGGATTTCGGTGATGCTCTCGACGTCATCGACCGAGATCGCGCGCACCCCGTCCAGCCGGAAATCCAGCAAATCCCGCAGCGCCACCGGCTTCTGCCGCCGCACCCCATCCGCATAGCGCCGATACGTCTCAAAGCTGTCATTCGCCACCGCCGTCTGCAGCGTATGGATCAGCCCGCCGTCGAACGCGTGCACCTCGCCCTTGCGGCGCAGCTTATAGACCCCGCCCACCGGCAAAGCCGTCGTCTCGCCGTTCCACGCCTTCTCATGCAGCTCCAGCACCTCGCGCGCGATGCCGGTCAGCCCGATGCCCGAGATGCGCGACTGCATGCCGGGGAAAAACTCGCCCACCAGCGCCCGCGACAGCCCGATCGCCTCGAAGTTGTAGCCGCCGCGATACGAACTCACCACCGAGATGCCCATCTTGGACATGATCTTCAGCAGCCCCTTATCGACGGCCTTCTTATAGCGCTGCACCGCGTCCTTCAGGCTCATCGGCCCAAACAGCCCGCGCCGGTGCCGGTCCGCAATCCCCTCCTGCGCCAAGTACGCGTTCACCGTCGTAGCACCCACCCCGATCAGCACCGCGAAATAGTGCGTGTCGATGCATTCTGCGCTGCGAACGTTAATGCTTGTAAAAGTTCTCAAGGACTGCCGCACCAAATGCGTGTGCACCGCCCCCGTCGCCAGGATCATCGGCATCGGCGCACGGTCCTCGCTCTGCCCGGCGTCGGTCAGCACGATATGCCCGCAGCCGGCCCGCACCGCCTCCTCCGTCTCCCGCCGGATGCGGTCGATCGCGGCGCGCAGCCCAAGGTCGCCCTCCGCCACCGCGAACGTGCAATCGATCGCGCTGGCCGCCTTCCCCATCGTCGCGACCATCGCCGCGAACTCGGCGTTGCTCAGCACCGGGCTCTCAAGCTGCAGCAGGTCGCACTGGCTGCTGTCCTCGTCCAGCACGTTGCCGAGGTTGCCCAGCCGCGTCTTCAGCGTCATCACCCGCGTCTCCCGCAGGCTGTCGATCGGCGGGTTGGTGACCTGGCTGAACCCTTGGCGGAAATAGTGGTGCAGCCCGCGATACCGCTCGCTCAGCACCGCGATCGGCGTGTCGTCGCCCATGCTGCCGATCGCCTCGGCGCTGTCCTCGACCATCGGATGCAGGATCATCTCCAGCTCCTCCAACGTCGTGCCCACCGCGAGCTGCCGCCGCCGCAGCTCCTCCGTGGAATAGATCACCGGCTCCGGCGCGTCGGTCTTGACGATGCGGTCGAGCTTGGTAATCCCGCGCACCCAGTCGCCGAACGGCTGCCTTGCCGACAGCATATCCTTCAGCTCGTCGTCCAGATAGAACCGCGCCGTCTCCAGATCGACGCCGATCGTCTGGCCCGGCCCGACCCGGCCCTTGGCGACGATCTCGCTCTCCTGGAACTTCACCATCCCGGTCTCGCTGCCCACCACCAGCAGCTTGCTGTCCGTCACGGTGTAGCGCAGCGGCCGCAGCCCGTTGCGGTCGAGCCCGGCGATCACCCAGCGCCCATCGGTCGCGGTGATGGCCGCCGGGCCGTCCCACGGCTCCATGACCGCGTTGCAATACAGGAACATGTCGCGGTGCGGCGCCGGCATCGTCGCGTCCTGCCCGACGCTTGCAGGGATCAGCAGCGCCTTGGTCATCGGCGCGTCCCGCCCGGCCCGCACCAGCAGCTCGAACACGTTGTCGAGCGTCGCCGTGTCCGACCCGCCCGCCTGGATCACCGGCTTCACGTCGTCGATCAGCCCCTCCAGCGGCCCCGCCGCCAGCCGCGTCTCATGCGACTTCATCCAGTTGCTGTTGCCCGCGACCGTGTTGATCTCGCCGTTATGCGCCAGCATGCGGAACGGCTGCGCCAGCTTCCAGGTCGGGAAGGTATTGGTCGAGTAACGCTGATGATAGATCGCAAACCGGCTGATGAAACGCGGGTCCAGCAGGTCCGGATAGAAGTCCGTCAGGCTCTCGGCCAGGAACATCCCCTTATAGATGATGCTGCGGCACGACAGGCTGCAGATGTATAGTTCCGAAATCTGCGCCGCGATCGCCTGCTTCTCGATCTTGCGCCGGATGACATACAGATCGCGCTCGAACTCGGCGTCGTCCAGGATGCCGTTCGGCCCAAGCCTGCCGCGGATCATGATCTGCTCGATCTCGGGCCGCGTCGCGTTGGCCTTCTCGCCGATGCACGCCACGTTGATCGGCACCTGCCGCCAGCCGAAGATGCCGTAGCCGAGCGCCAGGATCTCCGTCTCGACGATCTGCCGGCAGCGCTCCTGCGCCCCCAGGTCGGTCTTCGGCAGGAACACCATGCCCACCGCCATGCGGCCCGGCGCCTCGGCATGCCCGCTGCGCCGCACCGCCTCGGCAAAGAAATCCTGCGGGATTTCAATGTGGATGCCAGCGCCGTCTCCGGTCTTGCCGTCCGCATCGACGGCCCCCCGGTGCCAAACCGCCCGCAGCGCGTCGATGCCCGCCTGCACCACGTCCCGCCGCGCCACCCCGTCCAGCGCCGCCACCATCCCCACGCCGCACGCGTCGTGCTCCTGGCTCGGGTCGTAGGTGCCAGCAAGCCGCGCTGCGTTGGCGTTCCAGTCGGCGACGAAATCCATGCCAGTTGGCTCCATAAGGGTCACTCCGCCGCAGCCAGCATCGCGTGCTGCTGCATATACTTATGCATCCGCGACGCCGCGTCCCGCCCGTCGCGGATCGCCCACACCACCAGGCTCGCGCCCCGCACGATGTCCCCCGCCGCGAACACCCCCGGCAGCGCCGTCATCTGCGTCCGGTGCTCCACCTTCAGCGTGCCCCAGCGGCTCACCTCCAGCCCTGGCTCGTCCCACAGCTTCGGCAAATCCTCGGGATCGAACCCCAGCGCCTTGATCACCAAATCCGCCTCCAGCGTCAGGCGGCTATCCGCCGGCTCCACCGACTGCCGCCCCGAGCTGTCCACGAGGCCCAGCCGCATCCGCTGCACCCGCACGCCCGTCACGTGGTCGTCGCCCAGGAACGCCTCGGGCGCCGACAGCCAGACGAACTGCACCCCCTCCTCCTCGGCGTTCTTCACCTCGCGCATCGAGCCCGGCATGTTCACCTTGTCGCGCCGGTACAGGCAGGAAACGCTCGCCGCCCCCTGCCGCACGGCTGTCCGCACGCAGTCCATCGCCGTGTCGCCGCCGCCGATCACCACCACCCGCTTGCCCGCCGCGTTGTGCTGGCCGCTGTCGAAGCTCGGCACGTCGTCGCCCAGGCCCTGCCGGTTGCTGGCGGTCAAATAGTCCATCGCCGGCTCGATCCCCGGCAGCCCGGCGCCGGGTCCGCCGATGTTGCGCGCCTTGTAGACGCCGGTCGCGATCAGCACGCTGTCATGCCGCGCCCGCAACTCCGCGAAGCTCAAATCCCGGCCCAGCTCGACGCCGAGATGGAACCGGATGCCGCCCTCCTCCAGCAGCTTCCAGCGGCGCAGCACGATGTCCTTCTCCAGCTTGAAGCCGGGGATGCCGTAGATCATCAGCCCGCCGACCCGGTCATACCGGTCGTACACATGCACCTGATACCCGAGCGTACGCAGCCGCTCCGCCGCCGCCAACCCGCCCGGCCCGGCGCCGATGATCCCCACCGACTGCGGCCGCTCCTGACGCGGGCGCGGCGGCTTCACCCAGCCCTGCTCCCAGGCATGATCGGTAATAAAGCGTTCCACCGCCCCGATGGTGACGCTCTCAAACCCCTTCTCGATGACGCAATTGCCCTCGCACAGCCGGTCCTGCGGGCAGATGCGGCCGCAGATTTCCGGGAACGTGTTGGTGGCCGAGCTGACTTCATACGCCTCCTGCAGCCTGTTCTCCGCCGTGAGCTTCAGCCAGTCCGGGATGTTGTTCGCGAGCGGGCAATGCACCTGGCAGAACGGCACGCCGCACTGGCTGCAGCGGCTGCTCTGCGCGCCGGCCTGGGCGGGATCGAAGTCGGCGTAGATCTCGGCGAAATCCTCCCGCCGCATCGACGACGCGCGCTTATCCGGCTGGTGCTGCGCCAAACTCACGAACTGCAGCATGCGGTCAGCCATAATCCACCTTTCGCAAAACAGCTGCAGCGCAGCCTCACGGTGCGTATATGTGGTTGTATCTGTGTTGGCGACAGGAATTCAGCGTTTTAGGGCAGCGTAACTGACCTAATTCTTTTACACGGAAGCGATACTTTGAGCTAAAAGCCAAAAACAGCGCTGCAATAGAACCGATCCGGACCTATCCTTGATAAATGCCAGTGTTGTCAGTCATGCAACGACCTTGCGAAGCGCCTCGAAACGCCGCGGCCGTGTCAACATCGGACAGTCCCGGGTGCGAGCGGTTCGCTCCCTGCGCAGCCATGATGCGAGCGCGAGCCCTGACAGATGCGCGTAACCGAGAAACCTGCAACTTTGATGCACCCGGCAGATGTATATTCTATACTGCTCTCTAGTGACCTCGCCTGTCGCGCCGCTGCATCGCTGACCCAACTTAACGTTGCTTGCATGCTCAACATGAGCAAAACCAAAAGTTGAATTCATAAGATAAACTTGCGCTTGCAGTATATGTTTACCGGTTACACATAAATTAGGCGGAGCAGCATGATGCTTCGCTCACACATCCACTTGACTCTTTTACATTGCTGTCCGCTTGTTTCTCGTTCTAAAAAAGGAGAGCAGAAATGAAGCATATACTTCTCGTTGGCACGTTCCTTTGCGTGGCTGCCGCGTCAGCTTTCGCCGATGACGACACCAAAGGCTGCGCGCTTGGCGCAGGCGCCATAAAAATGGTCGAAGGCGCCTTGAGCCAGGTCGTCAGTGACGGCAACGGCGGGATCTTCACGCCAAATATGATGTGGGCAGCGATCGTCGATCGAAACGGCATCTTATGCGGCACAACAAAGATCGGAGACGCCTGGCCAGGTAGCCGGGCCATCGCCATAGCAAAGGCGGAGACAGCCAACGACTTCTCCAACGACAAGCTGGCCCTCTCAACAGCAAACCTTTATGCCGCGACCCAGCCAGGCGGCTCGCTCTATGGACTGAACAACTCCAACCCGTTCAATCCTTTCTTCAACGCAATCACAACCGACAACAAAGCAAATTTGGCGAGTGGCAACGGCGTCGGCTTCAATCCCGGAGGCATCATAACATTCGGCGGCGGCGTCGCGTTATACGGCAAGAACTCCGAAGTCATCGGCGGCCTTGGCGTAAGCGGCGATACCGCATGCGCTGATCACTCAATTGCCTATAGAATACGCACCCTGTTGAAATTGAACCACATCCCAGGCGGCGTCGGGTTGAACGGCTCCGACAACATCCTCTATGCGTCGAGCGGAACGGCACCCACCGGATTCCAGCATCCGCATTGCGGAACAGGAGATGTGACGCCGCCAACCGATTGAGCAGCTTATCTGCTCGTTCAGGTGACCAACTCGTGTAACTCCGCCTCTGACTGACTATACAGAACTTATGCCAAGCCTGAACCTCAAGCAAAACGCCGCACGGCGCGCGTTTGCTTGAGGCCTGCGGCGTAAAGGCCGCCCAAACGTCCCGACGAATATCGCACACGGACGGAACGACCGCCAAAGCGCCCTACGGCCGGATCACCGTCATCCTAAACGGCCCCCCATGCGCCGCAGCGTGCGCGACCGCTGCGTTCGCGTCGTCCAAACCAAACTCCGCAACCGCAAAACCGCCCAAATCGAGCAGCCCGGACCGGACAAGCCGCACTAGCCGCACCGTCGCGTCCGCCGGATACATCCACTGGCCGCGGATCGTGATCCCGTTCCGCATGATCCACGGATACGGCAGCGCCAAATCGTCGCCCCCCAGCATGCCGACGCCGCCCATCAGCACGACCCGGCCAAACCCGCGGACCGTCATCGCGGCCGCCCGCACCGCCGTCGTGCCCGCCGACGGCGGCAGCAGGTCCAGCACGCAGTCGATCGGACCCGGCGCCGCCCGCTGCATCCGCTCACGGTCCGCCGCCTCCTCCCCCGTCAGCCGCACCGTCCGCACCCGGGGCCCAAACCGGCGCGCCAGCTCCTCCAGCATCGCCTCGTTCCGCCCCGGCGCCACGACGCAGCCCGCCCCCATCGCCAGCGCCACCGCGACGCCCGCGCTGCCGAAATTGCCCGTCGCCCCGCTGATCAGCACCGTCTCCCCTGCCTGCAGGTTCGCCGCCAGCAGGCCGCCATACGGCACCAGCAGCAGGATCAGCGCGCTCCATCGCCCGGCATCCGCTGTGTCGATCGGGCCGAGCGGGACGGCGTTCTCCGTCGGCACCAGCATTCGCTCGGCGAAGCTGCCGTCGTGGAAGTACTGCTGCAGCCGCAGCCCGCCCTCGCCGCGGGCGCTCCAGCCCTGCAGCGTGATGTCCGGGTCCACCGCGTCGTCGCGCGACCGCACGGTCGGGTCGCACAGCACCCAATCGCCGACGGCAAGCCGTGTCGCATCCGGCCCCGTGGCGCGCACCCGGCCGATCGCCCCACAGCCCGGCGCCACGGGCAGGTTGAGCAGATACCGCCGCTCACCGCTGAACACCTCGCTCGCATACGGCAGCACACCGGCCGCGACGATATCGACAATGACCTCGCCGGTGCCCAGCACCGGGTCGGGCCAACTTTCGATCGTGAGCGGCGATCCGAACGCCTTGAGGATTGCAGCTTTCATGGACGTCCAACTCCTTTGAGACGTCCTATCCTCGCAGGCTTCCCGGGCGCATCCAGGCCTGGCATTATCCTAGGATTGAGCAATCCCACCCCGTTGAGAAAGAACGAAGTTCATGGGACTGCGGCCCACGACGGACCCGAGCCGGAGCGAACTCGGCGACTTCCTCCGCTCGCGGCGGGAAAAGCTGAGCCCCGCCGCGGTGGGCCTCTCAGGCGGGCGACGACGCCGGACGCCGGGCCTCAGGCGCGAGGAGGTGGCCGAACTCGCCGGCATCGGCGTCGATTGGTATATCCGGCTCGAGCAGGGGCGCAACGTCAGCCCCTCCGTCACGACGGTTGACGCCCTCGCTGGAGCGCTGCGCCTCGGCAAGGTCGAGCACGCCCATTTGCGGGCGCTGACGCGGGATACCAGCGGCCGGGTCTTCGCGCGGGAGGTCGTGCCCGCCCCGATACAGCGCCTGGTCGAGAGCCTCAGCCAGCCCGCCTACGTCACCGGCCGCCGCTGGGACGTCTTGGCCTGGAATGCCGCGGCAGTGGATGTCCTCACCGATTTCAGCCGCGTGGCCGAAGCCGACCGCAACATCCTGATCTACATGCTGACCGACCCAGACGCGCAGCGCCTCTTTGGGACGAATTGGGCCGATGAGGCACGGCGCATGGTGGCCCAATTTCGCCTGACGCACGATTTGTGGGCCGCAGATCCAGCGTTCCTCGACCTCTTGGCCCGCCTCCGGCAAGGCTGCACGCAGTTCCCGGCCTGGTGGGAGGCGCACGACATCCGCAGCGTCGCGATGGGGCGCAAGCTGCTGCACCATCCCGAGCGCGGCCCGCAGTGCTTCGAATACGCGACCTTTCAGGCCAATGACGACCCGGCGCTGAAACTCGCCATCTACACCGCAGTATGAGCCAAACTACGGCTGCAACGTCTCCAGCAGCTCGTCCAGGGTAAACGGGCAAACGTCTGGCACCGGGAGCGGCGGCTGACCGTCCATACTTTCCGGCATGCGGTCCAATGCCCGGCGATACAGGTTTGCCACATCGACCCGCTGCCGCGTCGATGGGGTGAACATCTCCGCCGCGTCGGCACGGAAGCCGAGCAACTCGGCCCGCCAATGCGGCGCAGCAGCCGGGCCTCGCGCTCCGACCATTCCAGCACGTCCGTCTCATACAGATCGCCCACCGCCCCTCCGGTTATGCTGCAGCGCTCCCGGCCCTCACGTCGGCACCTCCTCCCGCTTGCCGCCCCCCGCGCGGTAGCGGTCCAAATACTCCGGCACCACCAGCTCGACCGGCGTCGGCACGATGCCCAGATCCTGCAGGCCCGGCATCCCCGCCGTCACGACGTTGTCCCGCCCGAGCAAGATCAGCTGGTCGCGCGTCAGCGGCTTGCCGGGGATCAGCTCGCCCAGCCGCGCCTGCACCCGCGCCACCGCCATCGGAATTTCGATCAGCGGCCGGTTGCGCTTGGTCTCCTTCAGGATCCAGGCCAGCAGCTCCCGGAACGTCCAGACCCGCGGGCCGCCGAGCTCATAAATGCGCCCCTTCACGTCGTCGCGCCCCAGCACCGCCATCACCGCATCCGCGACGTCGCCCACGAACACCGGCTGGAACCGCGTGCCGCCCGAGATCACCGGCATCACCGGCAGCGTCATCGCCAGCGCCCCGAACCGGTTGAAGAACTTGTCCTCGGCCCCGAACACCAGCGACGGGCGCAGGATCGTCGCGCCCGGCATCGCGGCCAGCACCGAATGCTCCCCCGCCGCCTTGGTGCGCGCATACAGGCTCGGGCTGGCCGCATCGGCGCCGATCGCCGAAATCTGCACCATCCGCCCCACCCCATGCGACGCCGCCGATCGCGCGATCCGCCCGGCCCCCTCCGCCTGGATGCGCTCAAAGTCCCCGCGCCGCTTCTCGCTCAGGATGCCAACCAGGTTCACGACGATGTCGGCGCCCTCGGTCGCCCGCTGGATCGCCGCCTCGTTCGACAGGCTGACATACAGCGGCACCACCTGGCCCACCCGCCCGGCCATCATCGAGCCGCGCGCCGCCTCGGTATTGCGCCCCGCCACCCGCACGACGTGCCCAGCCGCAGCCAGCCGTTTCACGACATAGCGCCCGATGAAGCCGCTGCCGCCGAACACCGTCGCCACACTCCGCGTCGCCATGAGCCTTATCCCTTCGAAGCGCCTGCTTCGCCGTGCGCCATACATCGCATACCGGCCTTAACCAATCCTAAACGCCTTCAGATCATAAGGCTGATCAGTAGCAAATCGCATTGAAGTTGTTTTTTATCATTACAAAAACCGGCCCAGCTAACCGGATTCAGGGATGGACATCGATGGCAAGCGCGAGATGGGCTGCGCCGCTCGACGGCGAGGGGAACACCGCGGCGAACTGGTCCACGGGTGCGGTCCCAGGCGGCGCGTCGGTTCAGACGACACGGCGACGATCGCCGCGCCGTTCGCCTACGCCGTCAGCGCTGGCGGCACCGGGTTCGACAACCCTCTTGCTGTCGTAAGCGTCGGCAGCGTGAACCTGAACTCGTCAGGCGGGACGCTTTCGGTAGGCGGCCTGACCGTCATGACGGCGCTGACCCTGAACAACGGCACGCCGGCGCCGAATGGCAAGCTGAAGGGCGGCACCTTCCTCACCCGGCCCGGCGCGCTGACGCTTGGCGTCGCCAGCGCTGCACAGCCATGGGTTCGTCTCCCTGACGCTCGACGAGGCCTAGCGCAAGGCGCGGCGGCCTTCAACGACGATCGCAGCGGCCCTGCTGCGGCGAGCGCCTGTGAGACCCATCAGGCATAAGCCCACGCCCAGCAGGGCGATGGACGAAGGCTCTGGCACATCCGTCGCCACAGGGGTCGCGATGAAGCCGTGATAGCCGGTGATGTCGCTGTAGTAGCCCGTGACCTGTCCGGCGTCGTTGATGCCGGAAGCAAATGTGTAGGAAGTAGCGCCAGGCACGTCGAAGGTGGCGAAGCTGCCGGTCGTGTCCACGAAGCCGTGGATGCCGGTGTTGGCCCAGTAGTACCCCGTGATCTGCCCCGCGTTGTTGATGTCAGTGGCAGAGGTTGCATCGCCGCCTGGCACGTCGACGATGGCAAAGCTGCCGGCCGTGTCCACGAAGCCGCGGCTACCGGTGATGTCGCTGTAGCTTCCCGTGACCTGTCCGGCGTTGTTGATGCCGTAGGCAAACGTGTTGCCCGCAAAGCCTGGCACGTCGACGGTGGCAAAGCTGCCGGCTGTGTCCACGAAGCCGTGGACGCCGGTGCCATCTCCGTAGTATCCGGCGATCTGCCTGGCGTCATTGATGTCGCTGCCAAATGTCCTGTCCGCAGCGCCTGGCACCTCGAGGATGGCAAAGCTGCCGGCCGTGTCCACGAAGCCATGGGAACCGGCTTTGACCCCGTAGAATCCCGTGATCTGCCCGGCGTCGTTGATGTTGCTGGCATATGTCTGGTCCGCAGCGCCTGGCACATCTAAGCTGGCGAAGCTGCCGGCCGTGTCCACGAAGCCGTGGGCACCGGTGTTGTCGCTGTAGTATCCCGTGATCTGCCCGGCGTTGTTGATGCCAGTGGCAAAGGTGCGGCCCGCAACGCCTGGCACGTCGACGGTGGTGAAGGTATAGGCGGCGGCGCGGGCCTGCCCGGCGATTGCGACACTGAGGACCAGCATGGAGGCAATCGCGGTGCGGCGCATTGTTCGATCCGTCGCTGAAATGAGACCAATGCATAACTAGTTTTTTTTGTCGCATCAACGAGCACGAAGATGCTGATTGGAAAGCCGGCGGCGGTGTCGAACTCGTGCAGCTTCATGCCGGTCGGCGGATCATGGCGCCGGAAAACCGGTCGCCTCGCTTGCGCCCCTTGTGCGGCGTGCAGCCGAACCGGCGGCAGGACTGCCTCAGCCGGACCACCGATCCCCATAGGCGTTGTCGGGGGTCAGCGTCATGACCAGGTGGTGTCGGTCGGCGAAGGCGGTGATCGCTTGCACGACCGGCCAGGCGCAGGGACGGGCGGCTTTCCCGTCGTGACCGACGCCATGCAGCGTGCAGCCTTACACAGTCCTCCAAGCGTCGTGCAGCGTGGCAGCCGCGTACCGCAGCACCGGGTCGGCGCCAGCGATGACCCGGCCCATGGTCAGCATGCCGTGGATCTGGTCGGTGAGGTGCAGCGCCGCGACCCGCACGCCCTCCGCCTCCAACCGTTCGGCGTAGGCGCGACCCTCATCGGCCAGCGGGTCATGCCCGACCGTCAGCACGAACGCTGGCGGGGCGCCGGCCAGCCGCTCCGCCCGCAATGGCGAGGCGCGCCAATCCATCCTTTGAGCGGCATCAGGAGCGTAGTGGTCCACGAAATACCGCATCGTCGCCGCGGTGAGCGGCAGGCCGTCGGTGATGCGCGCATAGGAGCCGGAGTCCATGGCGAGGTCCACGACGGGATAGAGCAGCAATTGGCAGGCCGACGCCGGCGCCGTCCCGTCGCGCCCCATGATGGCGAGCACCGCGGCGAGGTTGCCCCCGGCGCTGTCGCCGCCCACGGCGAGCCGGGCAGGATCGATGCCCAGCTCGGTGGCGTTTGCAGCCATCCAGGCAAGGGCCGCCGCCGCGTCGTCGATCGCCGCCGGGAAACGGTGCTCGGGCGCCAGCCGGTAGTCCACGGCGACGACCCGGCAGGCGGCGAGGTTCGCCAGCCGACGGCAGATGCCGTCATGGCCGTCGAGGTCGCCCAGCACCCAGCCGCCGCCGTGCAAAAACAGCAAAGCCGGCAGCGTACCGGCCGCCGAGGTCCCTGCCCCGCGATAGAGCCGCAGCGCCAGCGGACCGCCCGGCCCGGGTATCGACAGGTCGCGCATTTCGGCGACCTCGTCCGGCGGCGGCTGCAGCACGCCGCGCATCATCGAATAGGCCCGGCGCGCCTCGGCCGGCGATAGCGTCTGGAACGGCGGCCGCCCGGCCGCCTTGATCATCTCCAGCAATCCTGCCGCGTCCGGGTGCAATGCCGGCTTGCCCATGCGCGTCTCCTCTGAATTGACCGGCGCTAAGCTGGCCGCCCAAGCGAGGACATTCAACACCGCAGCACGAGCCACGCCGTCGTTTCATCAAGCCGCCAGCGACTTGTCCCAATCGGCAGCGCTACAACCGTAAATTGTGCCTATGGAGCCGGATGCCGCCTGCGGTCGGTGGTAACAAAAGCGGCATCGGTGGGTTATGTCGCTGTTTTCAGTTTCCCTTACCCTTGCAATGCGTTCAGTCTAGCCCCGAACAGCCACCGACAGAGTAGCTTTCCAGGGAGAACGGTGGATGACGGATTCCGTCATGCAATCGCAAGATGTCCATACTCGACGGGACACACTGATGCTCGGCTTGGCGCTTTGCTGCTGCGGCAACGCGGCGCAGGCCCAAGCACAAACCCAGGCTCCGATACCAGCACGCAACATGCGGCCACTGGCGGGCGATATGCTCGTGCGCGTTGCTAGCGCATCAGAAAACGCCGAGCCGCTACGTCCCGCAGACATTGCTCCGTCAGGTCCACAGCTCCTCGCCTGGGCCAAGGATCCGGCGAGCGGCACCGTGCGCGACGGCTCGCGGCTGAACCAGGTCCTGCTGCTGCGCCTCGATCCCGAGACCCTGGACGCCGAAACGCTCGCCCGTGCTGCGGATGGCGTCCTCGCCTACTCCGCCACCTGCACCCACGCGCAATGCCCGGTGACCGAGTGGCGGGAGGCGGCAGGCATCCTGCACTGCCCCTGCCACGGCTCGGAGTTCGATCCGCGCGCCGCAGGGCGGGTGGTCGGCGGCCCGGCGCTGCGGCGTCTGCCGCCATTGCCGCTGCGGCTATCAGCGGAGGGCGGCCTCGAGGTCGCCCAGCCCTTCATGGGCAAGGTCGGAGGGCAGGTGGCCTAGGCCGCGGGACACCGCGACATCAGGACACTGGGACAACCGCCCGGACACACGACGCGGACAATTCCAAAACGGAGGGAAGCGATGAGGGATTTTAAACGACTTCTTATGGCTGGCGTGGCGTTTGCGGGGCTCACGGGCTTGCCCGGGCCGGTCCGAGCGGAGGTCAAGACTTACAGCGACGTGACCGAGCAGCGGCTGCAGAATCCGGAGCCGCGCAACTGGCTGATGTATCGCGGCACCTATGACGGCCAGGGCTACAGCCCGCTCGACAAGATCAACGCGTCCAACGTGGCCGACCTGGTGCCGGTTTGGACCTACTCGACCGGGGTGCTGGAGGGGCACCAATCGCCGCCGATCGTCAATGACGGCGTGATGTTCGTCACCACGCCGCAGGCCCAGGTGATCGCGCTCGACGCCAAGACCGGCGAGACGCTTTGGCGCTACAAGCGCCAGCTCCCGGAAGACCTGACGCAGCTGCACCCGACCAACCGCGGCGTGGCGCTGCTCGGCGACCGGGTGTATGTGGCGACGGTCGATGACTTCCTGGTGGCGCTGGACGCCAAGACCGGCAAGGAGATCTGGGCGAAGGAGGTCGAGGACTACCGCAAGGGCCACTACATGACGCTGGCGCCGCTGATCGCGCACGGCAAGGTCATGGTCGGCGGCTCCGGCGGCGAATACGGCGTGCGCGGCTTCGTCGCGGCCTATGACGCGAAGACGGGCGACCAGGCCTGGCGCACCTACACCATTCCGAAGCCCGGCGAGCCCGGCAGCGAGACCTGGACCGGCGACACCTGGAAGACCGGCGGCGGCTCCATTTGGATCACCGGCACCTATGACCCCGAGCAGGGCACGGCCTACTGGGGCACCGGCAACGCAGCGCCTTGGATGGGCAACGCGCGGCCCGGCGACAACCTGAACACCTCGTCGGTCCTGGCGCTCGACGTCGATACCGGGGCGATCAAAGCGGCGCACCAATACCATTGGAACGATAGCTGGGATTGGGACGAGGTCGATCCGCCCATCCTGATCGATATGCAGCGCGATGGGCGGACCATCAAGGGAATGGTGCACCCGGGGCGCAACGGCTACCTGTGGACGCTGGAGCGTGGCGAGGAGGGCATCAGCTTCGTCTCGGGCGTGCCGTTCGTGCGGCAGAACGTGTTCACCTCGCTCGACAAGAAGACCGGACGCCCGACCTATGACGAGGCGCGCAAGCCCGGCCTGAATAAGCTGGTCGATTTCTGCCCGTCGCTGTGGGGCGGCAAGGACTGGCCGCCGGCCGCTTACTCGCCGCATACCAAGATGATCTACATCCCGGCGAACGAGAACCTGTGCGGCTCGCTGTCGGGCAAGATGATGGACTACGTGCCGGGTCAGCTCTACTTGGGCGCCGGGCTTGAGGACATTGGCCTGACGCTGTTCCCCAATGCGGACCACGTGGGCGAGCTGCAGGCTTGGGATGTGTCCACGAACAAGAAGATGTGGAGCCATCCCTTCGCCAAGAGCCAGCTCTGGGGGCCGGTGCTCGCGACCGCCGGTGACCTGGTGTTCATGGGCGGCACCAATGACCGCGACTTCCGTGCCTTCGACGCGAAGTCCGGCAAAGTGCTGTGGGAGCAGAAGACCAACAGCGGCGTGACCGGCGTGCCGGTGTCGTACGAGGTGGACGGCGTCCAGTACATCGCGGTGCAGAGCGGCTGGGGCGTCGATGCCCAGCGTATGCAGGACAGCCTGGCGAAGGTGGATGTGGCCTATCGCAGCGAGGTGCCGCAGGGCGGCGTCGTCTGGGTGTTCGCGGTGCGCAAGCGCTGAGTGCCTGCCCGCCCGCTGCGGCCGCAGCGGGCGGGACTGACCCTGAACGGGTATGCGCAGGAGAGAGTTCGATGACCCGCCCTATCCGCCTCCTTGCCGCATGCGGTCTGCTTGCCGCGGCGGCTATGTCGTTTTCAGCAGCCGTGTCTTCTCCAGTGCTGGCGCAAAACGCGGCACCCAAGGACCCGACCGGATCCGTCGCCCCGCCTGGCACCGCCGTCGCACCGCCGAAAAGTGCAACGAACGACGGTGGCAAACGAGCCCCGACCGATGCAACTGGGAAGACGGCTCCAGCGGGAACACCGCTCGCGCCTTCTCGCCTGGCGGCCCCGAACGCCACCCCCTCCCCGCCATCTACGACACGGCCATGAGCTCGGCTCACCAGGTGATGTGCCTGGCCATTGCCTTGGCGGCGCTCAGCCCGCCTGCGTTGCCGGCCTGGGCGGATGAAGGCGCCTGCGCCGGCGTGATGGCCGCTGCCCGGTCGATCGGCGCCGCGCCGCAATACCGCTCGGTCCTGGTCGCGACCTCGCCGACCCGGCGGCGGCCGATGGAGCGCGAGCAGATCGTCGTGGGCGACGTGATCTACGCGACGTCGCTCGGCGCCGGGCGCTGGATGAAGCTGCCGATGACGGCGTCGGACCGTGAATCGTTGGCGGCCGGGCTGGTCCGCTATCCGCCGCATCATTGCGACGCCGCCGAGGCGACGGTGGAGGGCGCGCCGATGCGGGTTTTCTCGTATCTGCAGGACGTGTCGGGCCCGGACAGCGCCAGCAGCCGGCTTTGGGTCGGCGCGAAGGACGGCCTGCCGCGGCGGTTCGAGAGCCAAGAGGGCACGATGCGGGTGGTGATCACCCTGGAGTACGAGGGCGTGAAGGCGCCAGAGCTCCACGAGCCGGCACCCCCTTGACATGTCAGCCATCGTGCAATTTACCTGGTTCTGGCTGGAAGCCAGCCCAGCCCGCCGCTATGCTATAAAATCGAGCGGAGTTGGCGGCGGGGACTGCTGCTTTGGTCCGTATGCCAGCCTTCTCGCGAGGAACGCCAGAGTAAGCAATCGCGCCGCCCGCAATCGGGCGAGTTGGGGGATAACCAGAGATGATTAAGGTAAAAGTAAATGGCCAGGAGCGGAGCTGGGACGGTGATCCGTCCTTGCCGCTATTGTGGTTCCTGCGCGACGAGCTGGGCCTGACCGGCACCAAGTTCGGTTGCGGCCAGGCATTGTGCGGCGCTTGCACCGTGCATGTGGCAGGTGGCGCGGCGCGCTCCTGCATCACCGCGATCTCCGACGTGGATGGGCAGGAGGTCGTCACCATCGAAGGGCTGCATCCGCACGGCGACCATCCGGTGCAGCGCGCCTGGCGCGAGGTGAACGTGCCGCAGTGCGGCTTCTGCCAGGCTGGGCAGATCATGCAGGCGGCCTCGCTGCTGGCGGAGACGAAGAACCCGTCGGACGAGGAAATCCGCAGCAGCATGGCCGGCAACATCTGCCGCTGCGGCTGCTACCAGCGCATCGAGGCGGCGGTCCGCGTCGCCGCCACGGGGACCTAGGCCATGACCTATTTTCAGAATTTGGCTGAGCAAGCCTCCAATAGCTCGACATCCAGCGGCCCGACACTCGGCCGGGTGGAGAACGTCAGCCGCCGCGGGCTGTTCAAGGGCGCAACGGCGCTCGGCGGCCTCGTGCTGGCGGCATCGATCCTGCCGCGCGGTGCCATGGCGGCCTACGCCACGGGCGCCGGGGCCATGCCGCATGGCGTCGTGACCGACCCGCGCGTCTTCGTCTCGATCGCGGCGGACGGCCTCGTCACCATCGTCGCGCACCGCTCCGAGATGGGCACGGGCGTCCGCACCAGCCTGCCGATGATCGTGGCCGACGAGATGGGCGCCGACTGGGCCCGCGTGCGCATCGTGCAGGCGCCGGGCGACGAGGCGAAGTACGGCAACCAGGACACCGACGGCTCGCGCAGCACCCGGCACTATTTGATCCCCATGCGGGAGGTCGGCGCGTCCGCCCGCACCATGCTGGAGACCGCCGCGGCTGCGCGCTGGAAGGTTCCGGTGTCCGAGGTCAAGACCGGCGTGCATGAGGTCGTGCATGACGGCTCCGGCCGCCGCCTAGGCTTTGGCGAGCTCGCCGATGACGCTTCGAAGCTCG
Source organism: uncultured Alphaproteobacteria bacterium (assembly GCA_963850595.1). Taxonomy (GTDB): domain Bacteria; phylum Pseudomonadota; class Alphaproteobacteria; order Acetobacterales; family Acetobacteraceae; genus CAHJXG01. The sequence goes on from CAWKLS010000002.1 coordinate 3,300,312, forward strand.
CAGTTCCGGCTGTCGAGACCCTGCGGCTGAAGGACCCCAAGGACTTCCGCCTGATCGGCAAGGGCGCCGTCAGCATCACCGACCTGCACGACATCACGACGGGCAAGGCCGGATACGGCGCCGACGTGCGGCTGCCGGGCATGAAGTATGTCGTGATCGCCCGCCCACCGGTCACCGGCGGCAAAGTGGTGTCGTTCGACCCTTCAGAGGCCATGAAGGTGCCGGGCGTCGAGCGCGTCATGGAGGTCAAGGGCTGGCCCTGGCCGTCCAAGTTCCAGCCGCTCGGCGGCGTCGCGGTGGTCGCGAGCAACACCGGCTCCGCCATCAAGGGCCGCAACGCGCTGAAGATCGTCTGGGACGACGGCGCCAACGCCAAGTACGACAGCGTCGCCTACCGCACGGAACTGGAGACCGCTGTGCGCGCCCCGGGCCTCGTGGTGCGCAACGACGGCGACGCCGATGGCGCGCTCAAGGGCGCCGACAAGGTGGTCGTGGGCGAGTACTACCTGCCCCACCTCGCCCACGTCAGCATGGAGCCGCCGGTGGCGACCGCCCAGTGGACGAATGGCAAGATGGAGGTCTGGGCCCCCGTGCAAAGTCCCGGCGGCACGCGGGACGATCTGGCCAAGACGCTGGAAATCTCGGCCGACGACGTGAAGGTGAACACGACCCTGCTCGGCGGCGGTTTCGGCCGGAAGTCCAAGTGCGACTTCGTGCAGGAGGCGGCCCTGCTGGCGCGCGAGCTGAATGCGCCGGTGCGGGTGCAGTGGACGCGTGAGGACGACATCCACCACGACTACCTGCACACGGTCTCGGCCGAGCGGATCGAGGCCGGGCTGGACAAGTCCGGCAAGGTGGTGGCCTGGCGGCACCGCAGCGCCGCGCCGACGATCGGCTCGACGTTCGTGGCCGACGCCAAGCACCAAATCCCGATCGAGCTGGGCATGGGCCTGATCGACATGCCGTTCGACATCGCCAACGTGCGCTGCGAAAACCCGGAGGCGGCGGCGCATACCCGCATCGGCTGGTTCCGCTCGGTGTCCAACATCCCGCGCGCCTTCGCGGTGCAGTCCATGGTGGCGGAGATCGCGCACGCCACCGGGCGGGACCCGAAGGACGTACTGCTGGAGCTGATCGGGCCGGCCCGCATCGTGCCGTTCAGCGCCTCCGTCGATAAGCCGTGGAACTACGGCGAGCCGGTCGAGAGCTATCCGATCGACACCGGCCGCCTGCGTCATGTCGTGGAACTGGTGGCGGAAAAGGCCGGATGGGGGCGGAAGCTGCCGGATGGCCACGGCATGGGCATCGCGGTGCACCGCAGCTTCGTCAGCTACATCGCGACCGTGGTCGAGGTGGCGGTCGACAAGAAGGGCGTGCTGACGGTGCCGAGGGTCGATACCGCGATCGACTGCGGCCAGTTCGTCAACCCCGAGCGTATCCAGTCGCAGATGGAAGGCGCGGCCGTCATGGGGCTGAGCGTGGCGAAATTGGGGGAGATCTCCTTCAAGGACGGGCGCGTGCAGCAGAACAACTACGACGACTACGCCGTGGTGCGCATCGACGAGGCGCCGCGGGTGACCAACACCTACATCGTGCCCGCCGCTGCCGGCACGCCGCCGAGTGGGGTGGGTGAGCCGGGCGTGCCGCCCTTCGCGCCGGCGCTGTGCAACGCGATCTTCGCGGCGACCGGCAAGCGCATCCGCAGCCTGCCGATCCGCGACCAGCTCGCGGTTTAAGGAAAATGGGGGGCTGTCCTGTGCGGCCCCCCGTTTGCACCAGGAGAAACTCTGATGATGAAGCCAATGCTGGCGCTGCTCGCTGTCGCGGCCGTTGTGTCGTGGCCGGCGATGGCGCAGACGACGACGCCAACCGGGCCGGGCGCCGCCTCCCAAGCCCGGCCTGCCCGGGGGCCGGAGCAGACCTCGGTGCCTAGCGCGGCGCCGGCCGCGACGACCAGCCAAACGACCGGCTCGAAAAACCAAGATCCCGGCGTGAAGCAGATGAACGAGGCGGAAAAGAATAAGATTGAGAAGTTTGGTAAGTAAAACCAAACAAAGACTTTCGATATTGGCGTAAGACCAACGAAATCCACCAATTGGGAGAATAATGTGTCCGTATCTATGCCATCCCTGCGTAAGCTTGCCCTCAACTGCACCGTGCTGGCCGGATTGTCAGTGTCGCCGGCGCTGGCGGCCGATGTCACCCCGGACCGCCTGCTGAACGCGAGCCAGGAGCCGGCCAACTGGCTGACGCACCATGGCTCCTACTCGGCGCAGCGTTTCTCCACGTTGTCCCAGATCAACAAGGACACCGTGAAGGGCCTCAAGGTCGCCTTCACCATGGCGCTGGGCGGCATCGAGCCGGGTGGCATCTGGACGCATGGCGGGCTGGAAGGCACGCCGCTCGCCATGGACGGCTTCCTGTTTGTCACCGATGGCTGGGGTTCGGTCTATAAGATCGACGTCGCCAAGGGCGCGCTGGCGTGGAAGATGGACCCGAAGACCGACCGCGACTGGGCCGGCGCCGTGGCGTGCTGCGGCGTCAACAACCGCGGCATCGCGCTGTGGAAAGACATGGTGGTGTCGCACACCCTCGACGGCCGGCTGATCGCGACCAACCGCGAGACCGGCGAGATCGCCTGGCAGCGCCAGGTGGCCGATCCCGACAAGGGCGAGACCGTGACCGGCGCGCCGCTGGTGGTGAAGAACCTCGCGATCACCGGCGTCGGCGGCGGCGAATACGGCATCCGCGGCTGGCTGGCGGCGACGGACCTCACGACGCAGAAGGAGGTTTGGCGCACCTACACCATCCCGGCCAAAGGCGAGCCTGGCAGCGAGAGCTGGAGCGGCAACCCCGGCGCTGCGGCGAATGGCGGCGGTCCCACCTGGGTGACCGGCAGCTATGATCCCGCGACCAACATGCTCGTCTGGGGCACCGGCAACCCGGGTCCGGACTGGGACAGCGCGCACCGGCCCGGCGATAACCTGTATACCGATTCGTCGCTTGGCATCGACCTCGATACCGGCAAGGTCAAGTGGCACTTCCAGCACACGCCGAATGACCCATACGACTACGACAGCACTGCTGAGAATGTGCTGATAGACACGCAAGTGAATGGCCGGCCCTCGCGTCTGGCTCTGCACGCCAACCGCAATGGCTTCGGCTACGCTGTGGACCGCACCAGCGGCGAGTTCGTCTGGGGCACGCCTTTCGTCAAGCGGGTGACCTGGACGGCTGGGCTGAACGCGGAGACCGGCAAGCCGGCGGAGTACGACCCGAACCTGCCGGTGCAGAAGTATAACGTCGAGGCGACGCCGTCCCGCACCAACAAGGTCACCGACATCTGCCCCGGCAACATGGGCGGCAAGAACTGGCCGCCGACCGCGTATAACCCGACGTTGCAGCGCTGGTATATCCCGGTGATCGAGAGCTGCAACCGCATCACGGTCGAGGAGACGAAGACCGGAGGGTGGAAGGCGCGGGAGTTCTACACCGGTGGCGGCCCGAGCGAGCACGAGCGCATCACCGGCAGCATCACCGCGATCGACGTCACCACCGGCAAGGTGACCGGCAAGGTCGATACCTACTATCCGCAGCTCGGCGGACTGCTCGCAACGCCCGATCTGGTGTTCGCCAGCCAGCCCTCCGGCCAGGTGATGGCGTATGACGCGAAGTCGCTGGAAAAGTTGTGGGAGTTCAACACCGGCGGCGGGGTGAACGCGCCACCGATGACCTTCTCGGTCGATGGCAAGCAGTATGTCGCCATCTTGGTCGGGGTCGGCGGCGCGTGGGACAAGTGGTTCATCGAATCCACGCCCGAGCTGAAGAAGATGCAGAACGGCTCGATGCTTTACGTCTTCGCCCTTTGATACTGGGCCACGCCGGCGGGCGCGTGCCTGCCGGCGTGGCTGTTGCCTTACGAGGAGGTCGCAACATGCGACTTGCGTTGATTGCGGCCGGCATGCTGGTTGCACTGGCTGGCGCCTCGGCGCTGGCGCAAGATCCGGGCGAGCATCGCCGGACTGGCGAAGGCAAGCAGATTTACCAGCGTGCCAATTGCGTCGGCTGCCACAAATGGCACGGCGACGGCGGCGGCGGCTATGGCGGCGACGCGCTGTCGCTGCGCAAGTCGGCGCTGACGCGTGAGCAGATCATCGAGGTGCTGAGTTGCGGTCGGCCCGGCACCGGGATGCCATATCATTTGCGCGGCGCCTATGACGGCGACGGCTGCTATGGAATGAAGCGCGAGGACTTGGGCAAGGATATGCCGATCGAGGCGGTGGCCTTCCTGCGGCCGAGCGAGATCGAGGCGGTGGCCGACTACGTGATCGCCAACGTCCAGCATCGCGGCGAGCCGAGCTACGCCGACTGCGAGGCGTTCTTCGGCAACGGCGCGCGGACCTGCAACACCTACAAATCGGCGGCTGCCGCGTCCGCCGATGGGGCGAAGTAACCGTGCGCACCCTTTTTGCCGCACTCCTTGCCTTGCTCGTTGCCGTGCCGGCCTGGGCGGAGGAGGCCGACCTGCGCGATTTCCGCGTCGGAATGAAGGCGAGCGAGCTGCCGGCCGAGGGCTACACGGACTTCACCTGCGCCGGTTCCAAGACGAGCGTCCAGGGCTGGCAGGACTACGCGCGCTGCCCCGCCGACGCCGCCGGGCTGCACGCGCTGCGGTTCAGCTATCAGGAGGGCTCGAACGAGCTGGCTTTCATGAACGATACCTATGAGGGCACCAAGGTCGGCGGGCATCCCGTGCTGCTGACTTTGCTGATCTCGGACGCCAGTGTCGTTGAAGGCCTGCGCATCGAGACCGACCCGGCTGCCCGGCTCAACCGGCGCAAGAAGGCGCACCTGCTGGGCCAGTTGGCCAAGGAGCGCTATGGCGACGCCGGCTGGGCCTGCACCGAGGCGGCGCCGGCGGCCGACCAGGAGCCGATCGGCGGCGTGTTCCTGAACGAGCATTGCGAGAAGGCGACGCCGACCCGGCACTACACCCTTAATCGCCAGATGTTCCACCGGGCCGGGACCGACCCGCTGAGCTTCGTCGGCGGATCGCAGCTTGAAATACGCCGGCCGGGATAACGGCCAGCGCTGCTTTATGCCGGCGTGAAGGTGACCGCGTCGCCCTGGCGAATGCTGCCGCCCTGCAGGACCTGGGCATAGACCCCGGCGCAGGGCTGGTTGCCGAAGCCGGGGATCTCGACGCGGTTCCGCTCGGCCGCGGAGCGGAGTGCAGACGGCCGCGGCGGCAACGCGCCATGCGCCAAGGTCGGAATGGCGCAGCGCGGGGTCTGCAGGACGATGCGCAGCGCCACCGTTTCGCCGATCCGCACCGTCCCATCCACCCAGTCGTTCTCGACGAACCCGGCCATGCCGTCGGGCGAGCGGATGACGACGTTGGCCCGGTAACGCACATCCTCAATGGGATCGCCGGTTTCGGCAGCCAAGCCGTCGAGCGTCGCCGTGGTCAGCAGATGCATCGGCGCATAGTCGAAAAACGTGCCGGAGGGCGCCGCCGCGCCGAGCTTCAGGATGTCCGAAGCAACGTCGGCGTCGAGCCCCTCGGCGAGCTGCGCCTCCGGGTGCGCCCGGTCCACCTCCGCGTCCTGCGGCGGCACGCTGATCAGCCGCACCGCCCGGCCGGTCAGCGCCGACATGAGGCCGTCAAGCGCCGGGTCGCCGGCCTCATGCCGCGTGCCGTCGGGCATCGTTACCTGGATGGCCGCAGCGCCATCCTCGCCCGGCGGCGTCCGCGCAACGCAGGTCAGCAGGCCGCGCCATAGCTTCGCCCGCTTGGCGCTGGCGATCTTTCCCGTGGCCTCGTCGAGCACGGCCCAGGCCCGGTCCCCGGCGATGCCGCGCGTCGATACGGCGAGGCTCTCGTGCAGCTCGCCCAGCATGGATTTCACGGGAAAACGGCGCAGTATCTCCACCGTGCCGACGGCGGTTTCGTTTGGATCACGCACGCTGACCTCCTTCATTGACCCAAGCGGTCATCGGGCCAAAAGCTCCTTCAGCTTGCCGTCGATGAACCGCACGTCCTCCGGGTTGGTGCCCGGCCCGCCGGCGAAATGCCCCCAGATGGAGGGGATCGGCACCAGCTCGGCATTCGGCATGTGCGCCACCTCGAAGTGGCTGTCCTCCGGCGGGAAATACAGGTCGGTTTGGCCGGGCATGACGTAGGCCTTCGCCTTGATGGCCGCGAGCGCCTTGGGATAGTCGCCGCCATACAGCTCGTTGGCGCTGATGTCGCCGTTCTGCCAGGTCCACAGCATCGCGAGCAGGTTGTTGGCGTCCTTCGGCAGGAAAAAACCCTCCCAGAACGCCACCAGGAAGTCCTCCAACGAGGAACAGCCAAGCGTCTTGAGGTCGAGCTCCTCGCGGTAGAACGCCTGGCTGAAACCCCAGCCCGCATATACCCGCGCCATCGCCCGCAGGCCGCGCTCCGGCTTCGAGCGATACCAGCCCTCGGCGAAGGCCGCATCCGCGGTCAGCGCCGCCTTCACGCCCTCCAGGAAAACGAAGTTGTGCCGCGAGCACTTCGCCGAGCCGCAGAATGGCGCGATGCGCTCCACCATGTCCGGATACAGCGCGCCCCAGTGGAAGGTCTGCAGCGCGCCCATCGACCAGCCGGTGACCAGCGGCAGCCGCTCGATTCCGAACTTCTCGGTCACCAGCCGATGCTGCTGCCGCACGTTGTCGGTGGCGGTGACATGCGGGAAGCGCGGCCCGTTATACGGCTCCGGCGTGTTGCTGGGCGAGGACGACAGGCCGTTGCCGAGCATGTTGGGTACGATGACGAAATACTTCTCGGGATCGAGCGCCATGCCCGGCCCGATCAGCCATTCGTTTTCATAGTGCTGGCCCGAGTACCACGTCGGATAGACGATGGCATTGTCCTTATTGGCGTTCAGCGCGCCGAACGTCTTGTAGGCCAGTTTGCAGTCGCGAATGGTGGCGCCGCCCTGCAGCTTAACGTCACCAAGGTCGAAAATCTCGTAATCAGCAGCCATGGCCGTATCCTCTCGTGGCTTACGCGATGCGCATCAATGGCCGATCATCCAGGGCCGGTGGTTCTTGTGGCCGTGGCTATGGTTATGCTTGGCGTGCGCCTGGTGCGCGGCAGTGGTGCCGACCAGCCGGTGCTCGACCGCGGGCTCGTGCGCGCTCTTTTCGTTGCGCGATTCGGCGATGTAGCGGATTTTGGCGCGCCCGGTGCGGACGTGCGGGCTGGCGAGCGCACGCGGCGCCGGGCTGTCGCACTCCGGGCAGTCATGCGGCGCTGTGGCCTCGGCGATCGGCCGCGAGGCCTCGAACCCGCCGCAGTCGGCGCAGATGTATTCATAGGCTGGCATCGGTTTGCTCCGTGATGCGGCGGGACGCCCAAAGGCGTCCCACCCATGGTTAGCTGCAGCGCGCGAGGTCGGCCTTGCTGGAATCCACGTGCTTCTGCGGACCGGCCGCGTTCGGCTTGATGTCGAACTCGAACATCTCGCACGGCAGCGCCACCGAGACGCAGGCGTTCGGAATATCGACCACGCCTCCGACCCGGCCCTCGACCGGCGCGCAGGACAGGATCACGTAGGCCTGCTCCTGCGAGTAGCCGAACTTGGTCAGGTAGTTGATCGCGTTCAGGCAGGCGCGGCGGTAGGCCACCGTCAGGTCGTTGTAGTACTGCGTGCCGTCATCGCCGACGCTGATGCCCTCGAACACCAAGTAGTCCGAGTAGTGCGGATCGACCGGGCTGGTCTTGAACATCGCCTGCTCGACGCCGTACTCGGTACAGCCGCCCTTGATGAGATCGACGTGCAGATCCATCCAGCCCGCCATCTCGATAGCCCCGCAGAAGGTGATCTCGCCGTCGCCCTGGCTGAAATGGTAGTCGCCCATCGAGAGCTTGCCGCCCTTCACATAGACCGGAAAGTAAATCCGCGAGCCGCGGCTGATGTTCTTGATGTCGCAGTTGCCGCCGTGCTCGCGTGGCGGGATGGTGCGCGCCGCCTCCCGCGCCGCCTGCGCCAGCGCGTCGCCGGTGAGCGACCCCAGGATGCAGTTGGTCTCCAGCGGCGGCAAAGCGAGCGGCGGCACGCGGTCGGGGTCGGTGGCGATCAGCGCCCGCTCCCGCTTGTTCCACTTCGACAGCAGGTCATGGCTCGGCGCGGTGCCGATCAGGCCCGGGTGGGTGATGCCGGCGAACCGCAGGCCCGGGATGTGGCGCGAGGTCGCGTAGATGCCGTGGAAGTCCCAGATCGCCTTGCGCGGTTCGGGGAAGATGTCGGTGAGGAACCCGCCGCCGTTCTGCGTGGTGAAGATGCCGGTGTAGCCCCACTCGTTGCCTTGGTGCGCGCCGATGTCGAGCACATCGACGACCAGCATGTCGCCGGGCTCCGCGCCCTGCACGTCGATGGGTCCGAACAGATGGTGGCATGGGGTGAGGTCGCAGTCGCGGATGTCGCTGGCGTTGTCGTCGTTGCGGATTTGCCCGCCGGTCCAATCCAGGGTCTCGATGCGGAACTCGTCGCCGGGTTTGACGCTCGCGACAGCGGGGATGTCGGGGTGCCAGCGGTTATGCGGCAGCGGGGTTTGCTCGCGGCCCGTCTTCTTGAGATCGACGGTGATGATGGACTTGGGCATGGGTTGCTCCCTCCTGCGTAATCTGTCGGCCCATCCGGACGGCTACGCCGTCTCAGACGGCCACGCCGTCTCAGACGGCCATGTGACGGTGAACCAGCTCGTCGGTCAGCTCGTTGATGGCTCCTGCGGCCGCGATCCTCCCTTTTTCCATGATGACGAAGCGCTGCGACGCCCGGCGCGCGAAGGCGACGTTCTGCTCCACGAGCACGATCGTCGTGCCGTGCTCGCGGTTGAGCCGGATGATGATCGCCTCGATCTCCTCGACGATGTTCGGCTGGATGCCCTCGGTCGGCTCGTCCAGCAGGATCACCTTGGGATTGGTCAGCAGCGCCCGCGCTAAGGCGAGCTGCTGCTGCTGCCCGCCCGACAGATTGCCGCCGAGCCGCCCGAGGTGTTCCCGAAGTACCGGGAAATACTCGAACACCTGCTCGTCGATGACACTGCGGCCCCGGGCGTCGGCGAACAATCCGAGGCGCAGGTTTTCCAGCACGGTGAAGCGCGGCAGGATCCCGCGTCCCTGCGGCACGATGCCGATGCCCGCCTTCGCCCGCAGGTCGGTGCGCGTCTCGCCGATCTCGGCACCATCCAGCCGGATGCTGCCGGTCGTGCGGTCCATCAATCCCATGATGGCGCGCAGCAGCGTGGTCTTGCCGACGCCGTTGCGTCCGAGCACGCTCAATAGCTCGCCACGCCCGACCTGCAGGCCAATGTCCTGCAGCGCCCGGCTGTAGCCGTAGAACGCATTGACGCCAGAAAGCTCAAGCATGGCTGATCCCGCCGGAGCCGAGATAGGCGCGCTGGACCTCGGGGTCGGTCTCGATCTCGTGCACCGTGCCCTCGGCCAGCATCCGCCCCTGGTGCATCACCGAGATCACGTCGCCGATCTCGCGGATGAAGCCCATGTCGTGCTCGACGACGATCAGCGTGTGGCGGCCCTTCAGGCGCAGGAACAGCTCTGCAGTCTTGCGGGTCTCCTGCGCCGTCATGCCGGCGGTCGGCTCGTCCATCAGGATCAACTCGCTGTTTTGCGCGATCAGCAAAGCGATCTCGAGCCACTGCGTCTCGCCGTGCGAGAGGTAGGCGGCGGGCTGGCCGAGGCGGTCCTCGATGCCGACCAGCTCAGCCAGCTTCTCCAGGCCGTCGGTCTCGGTGCTGCGCCCGAAGCGCAGCGCGTTGGCGAACACGCCGACCGACTTACAGTGCGCGACCTCCAGGTTCTCCCGCACCGTCAGCTCGCGGAACACGCTCGGCACCTGGAACTTGCGCCCCACCCCGGCGCGGGCGATCTGGTGTTCTTCCAATGTGGTGAGCTCGCGGGTGTCGAGCCGGATCGACCCGGCGCTGGGCTTGGTCTTGCCGCAGATCAGGTCGAGGCAGGTGGTCTTGCCCGCGCCATTCGGCCCGATCAGGCAGCGCAGCTCGCCACGCGCCACGCCGAGATTGAGGCCGTCCACCGCGCGGAAACCGCTGAAGCTCACCGAGATATCGCTCAGCTGCAGGTGGTTGGAGGCAGCCCTCACCGGCGCACCTCAGGCAAAACGGCTCTCATTGGCGCACCTCAGGCAAAACGGCTCTCATTGGCGCACCTCCGGCGCGACGACGATCTTATCGTGCGCGACCGTCTCCGGAACCAAGGCGCCGGCCCGGTTTCGATCGAGCCGCGCGCCGATCGCCTCGGAAAGTCCCGCCAAGCCCTTCGGCAGGAACAGCACCACGAGGACGAAGATGGCGCCCATGATGAGCGTCCAGGTCTCGAGGAATGCGCGCTGTTCCGACAGCACGTTCTGCATGCCGGCGACGATGATGGCGCCCAGCGTCGCGCCGAGCAGGCTGGACCGGCCGCCCACCGCGCACCACACGACGACCGACAGGCTGAGCGGCACGCCCATGAACGTGGGCGAGGCGAACTCCATGACGACGGTGTAGAGCATGCCCGCGAGCCCAGCGAACCCGGCGGAAACGCACAGCGCAAAGCTTTTATAGTGCGCAACGTCATAGCCGAAGTAGCGCACCCGGTTTTCCTGGTCGCGGATGGCCTGGAGAATAAGCCCGGTCTTGCTGCGGGTGAGCGCCAGGGCGGCGAACAGGCTGATGGTCAGGCAGATGGCGCAGAGATAGTAGGTGCTGCGGCCATAAGCGTCGAAGGTGATGCCGAACAGTTCCAGTTGCGCCAGGTCAGTCAGGCCGTTGAAGCCGCCGGTGTAGGCCTGCGCGTCGATGACCAGCAAATTGCCGACGACCAGCGCCGCCAGCGTGATGATGGCGACATAGACGCCGGTCACCCGCCCCTTGAACATGAACCAACCGAGCAGCGCCGCCAGCAGCACCGGGACGCCAATGCCGGCCAGCAACGCGAAGGCCGTGGAGTGGAACGGCACCCAAAGCCAGGGCAAGGCCTCGACGTTGTTCCAGACCATGAAGTCGGGCAGCCCGCCCGCGCCGGTCTGCACCGGGACGGTGCGCAGCTTCAGCGTCATCGCCATGCAATAGGAGCCGATGCCGAAGCTCAGCGCCTGGCCGAGGTTGAGGATGCCGGCGTAGCCCCAGCACAGGCTGAGCGACATCGCGAGCAGGCCGAGCACGAGGTAGCGGGCAACGCGGTTCAGCAAATAGTCGTTGCCGAGCACGAACGGCAGCAGCAGGATCACAAGGCACACGAACGCATAGACGGCGATCTGGATGTTGCCGCGTCTTGTCACGCGCGGCCCCGTGCGGCGAACAGGCCATGCGGACGGAAGCGGATCAGTACGACGACGGCCAGCAGCACCGCCGCCTTCGCCACCGTGTCGTTGGACAGGAAGCCGAGCACGCCGGACGCCTCGCCCAGCAGTGCGGCGCTGACCACCGCGCCGAACAGGCTCTGCACGCCGCCCACGACGACGACCATGAAGGCATCGACGACGTAAGTGGTGCCCATCTCGGGCGACACGCTCTTGAGCGGCGCCACCAAGGCGCCCGCCAGCCCGGCCAGCCCAGCGCCATAGGCGAAGGTCACGGCATAGACCCGGTCCGCGTTGATGCCGAAGCAGGAGGCGATGGCCGGGTCCTGCACGACGGCGCGCAGCCGCATGCCCTGCGACGTGCGGTTGATCAGCAGCCAGGTGAGCGCGAACAATGCGGCGACGACGACGAAGATGAACACGCGGAAGCTCGCGATCTCCTGGCCGAGGATGTTGACGGGGCGCGACAGCGAGGGCGGGAGCTGCACGTAGCGCAGCTCGCCGCCGGCCAGCAGGCGCACGATCTGCTGCAGCATGACGCCGATGCCCCAGGTGGCGAGGATGGTGTCGAGCGGGCGGCGATACAGATGCCGGATCACCAGCCGCTCGATCCCCCAGCCGAGCGCCGCGACCACGAGAAAGATCAGCGGCAGGCTGGGCAGCAGCCCGATGCCGGCGAAGCTCTGCAGCGCCCAGGCGGCGTAGGCGCCCAGCATGACGAACTCGCCATGCGCCAGGTTGATGACGCCCATCGTGCCGTAGATGATGGCCAGCCCCAGCGCGATCAGCAGCAGGATCGAGCCGATGCTGAGGCCGGTCAGGAGTTGCTGCGCGACGAAATCCATCGCCTAGCTTTGCAGGCCCTTCGCGGTGCAGACCTGGCCGGGATAGGCGGCGTAGGGCACCGGCTTCAGCCACTCCTTGGCCTCGACCAGGATTTCGAACTGCCCGTCCGACTTGGCGCGGGCGATCTTCGGCCACAGCCAGGTGTGCAGGTTCTCCGGCTCGATGCGCACGCGGCCCTGCGGCGCCATCATCTCCTCGCCCACCGTGGCGTCGCGTATGGCGTTGGGGGTGAGGTCCTTATCGCCGAGTTTCTCGACTGCCTGCTTGAACAGGTACGCCTGGAAATAGCACGCCTCGGAGACGAAGTGCGTCACCTTGTCCGCGCCCCAGCGCTTCTTGTAGGCCGCGACGAAACGCTCGTTCTCCGGCGATTTATGCACCATGAAATACGGCGCCGAGGTGAAGTGCCCCGCCGCCGCGTCGCCGCCCATCGCCGCAATCTCGTTCTCCGACGTCGTGAGGCTCGCCATCGGCATCTTCTCGGGATCGAACCCCGCCGCGCGATACTGCCGGTGCAGCGCCACGACGAAATCGCCGACCACGGTCGAGAAGATGACGTTCGGCTGCGAATTGCGGATCTTGTTGATGACCGAGCTGAACTCGGAATGCCCGAGCGGCACGTATTCCTCGTTGACCACCTCGCCGCCGTACTTCTCCAGCAGCTTCTTGCAGTAGTTGTTCTCCTCTTTCGGATAGATGTAGTTCGATCCGATCAGGAAGAACTTCTTGCCGAAGTTCTTGATCAGGTACGGAATGAACTCATCCTGCTGCTGGTTCGGCACCGCGCCGGTGTAGATCACGTTCTTCGAGCACTCGCGGCCCTCATACAGCGTCGGATACCAGTACAAATTGTTCTGCCGCTCGAACACCGGCAGCACCGCCTTGCGGCTCGCCGAGGTGTAGGAGCCGAACACGCTCACGCACTTGTCGCCGACCACGAGCTTGCGCGCCTTCTCGGCGAAAGTGGCGGGGTCGGAGGCCGGGTCCTCGATGATCGGCGTGAGCTTGCGGCCGTTGACGCCGCCGGCCGCGTTGATCTCCTCGATCGCCATGATCGTCGCCTTGTTCAGCGACTCTTCGATGATCGCCGTCGTGCCGGTCAGCGAGAACAGCACCCCCACCTTGATGTCGCCGGTGGCCGCATAGGCGACCGAGGCGTCCTTGATCCAAATCTGCGGGAACCCGGCGGCGCCTGCCGACCCCGCCGCCAGCGCGCCCTTGAGCAAACCTCTCCGTCCGAAGCCCATCTGCTTTCCCCTTGCCATGACCAAAACGCAAAATACCCCCGCATCGGCCATCGATGATGGTCGTTACGGGGGCTGCACTGCCCTGATTTCAATTGTATGGCGGCATCGTTGCCACCCGGCGCCCCAAGGCACCGTCTATATTTTAGCGTAAGCCGATCAGCTCATGCGCGTCAACGATCGCCGTCGCGACCGCGCCGACGGAGACACGCCGTTCCATCGCCTGGCTGCGGATGAAGCGATAGGCGTCCTCCTCCTGCATCTTGCGCGCGGCCATCAGGATGGCCTTCGCCCGCTCCACGCTGTGCATCGAGCGCAGCGTCAGGTCCAGCCGCTCGATCCGGCCGCGCAGCCGGCGCTCATAGGCGAAGCGGGAGCGCGCGAGCACGAGCGCCGCGAGGATGGCCGGCGCGGTGAACGGACGGTGCAGCACCGCCTCGGGCGCAGCCTTGCGCAGCAGATCGAGGTCGAGCGCAGTTTCCGCCGCCGGCATCAGCACCACAAGCGCCGCCTTGGGCTCGCCGGGCAGCCAGGGCAGCCGCGCCGGCAGGCTGGGCACGAGGTCGCAGAACAGCGCGTCGGTGTCCGCCGGCAACGGGTCGGGCGGCGGCCAGAAATGCCGCACCCGGGCCCGCGTGCGCTGCAGCTCGCGGATCAGCGTCTCGCCGGACACGTCGCGCGCCGCCGCGACCACGATGTCGAGGCCGGACGCCTCCATGGGCAGCCGGGTCATCCGCAGCCGATCATGAACGGGTCGGCGAGCACCGCCGAGCGCGACTGCTGCAGGACCTCGAACTGGCCGCGCCGGTTCGCCCGTCCGATCCGCGTCCACAGGCTGGTATGATGGCTGGCGTCGATCGAGACCCGGCCCTGCGGCGCGTCAAGGGACGAGCCCAGCACCATCGGACGCAGGATGTCGGTGTCCATCGAATTCGTCGCCTCAAGCGCCTTGGCGAAGATGTGCACCTGGAAATAGGCAGCCTCGACGCACATGTTGGTCGGCTCGTCCTCGCCGTAACGTTTTTTGTAGCGGCTGACGAATGACGCGTCGCGCTCGCCGCCGCTGCCCTGGAAATACGGCGCGGCCGTGATGTGCCCCTCGCCGACGTCGAAGCCCATGGCGCGTATCTCCGCCTCCGTGGTCGTCAGGCTGGCGATCGGTGTGATCTTGGGATCGAGGCCGGCGTCGGCGCAGGCCTGATACAGCGCCACGGTCGCGTCGCCGACCACGGTCGAGAAGATGACGTCGGGCCGCAACTCCTGGATTTCGCGCATGACCGGCAGGAAGTCCGCCGGCTTGGCGCGCAGGCCGACATAGCGCTCACCGGCAACCTGGCCCCCGTTGCTGCGGACGATGCCCCGCATGATGCGGTTGGACTCGCGCGGATAGATGTAGTCGGAACCGACGAAGTAGAAGCGCAGCCCGTAATTGGCAATCAGGAAGCGGCAGAGTGCCACGCTGTTCTGGTTGGGCGCGGCGCCGGTGTAGATGACATTCGGCGAGAACTCGAAGCCTTCGTACAACGTGGGATACCACAACAGGCCGTTCAGCCGCTCGACCACCGGCAGCACGGCTTTGCGGCTGCTGGAGGTGTAGCAGCCGAAGATGGTCGTGATGTCGTCGGTGACCATCAGGCGCTTGGCGTAATGGCCGAACGCCGACGCCTCCGAGGCCGGGTTATACAGCACCGGCATGATCTCGCGCCCGTCGATGCCGCCGGCTGCGTTGATCTCGTCGATGGCGAGCAGCGTGCCGCGCAGCTGGGTTTCCTCGATGACGGCCATGAAGCCGGTCGTCGAGAACAGCACGCCCACTCGCCAGGGTTCCGACGTCGTGCCCCTATGCTGCGAGCGTCCCATCGCTGTTCCTCATGCGCAATGCGGTCCCGGATCGGCCATAAATGCGCCATCCGAGCAGGCCTGCCATGCAAATTACACACCAGTGGCGAGTTGGCGCTACCGCAAGCGCCTTGTCAACGCAGGATGGCACGCGGTCGCGGCATTCCAGCCTTGGACCCAATCAACGCTTGGGAACGGCATGCCAAGGCGTGGGGCAGTCAGAGATCCAGGCTCTGCGGCAGGATAACGAGGTCCCGGATGGTGACGTTCCGCGGCCGGGTGAGCATGAACATTACCGCGGCCGCCACCTCCTGCGGCTGCATGAGGCTCCCGGCCGCCAGCGCGTCGTCGAGCTTCGCCTTTGGCCAGTCGCTCAGCAATGCCGTCACCACCGGGCCAGGGGCCACTTCGCCGACGCGGATGCCGTGCTTCGCGACCTGTCGCCGGAGCGTGTGGACGAATGCCTGCACCGCGTGCTTCGACGCCGTATAGATCGGCTCCACGACGACCGGGACGAAGCCCGCCACCGAGCTGGTCACGATGATGTCGCCGGTCCCGCGCTCGACCATGTGCGGCAGCACGGCGTGGATGCACCGGAACGTGGCGTTGACGTTCAGGTTCAGCATGCGGTCCCAGGCGTCCGGGTCGCCGCCGATCACATCGCCCCCGACATAAGACCCGGCGTTAGCGTGGAAAATGTCGAGGTGCCCAGCCTTTTCCAGGATCTGCGGCATCATGCCGGCGACGCTTTTCGGGTCGAGCAGGTTGACGACCAGCGGGATCGCCTCTGACCCCAGCTCCGAACAAATGTCCCGCAGCTTATCCTCGGCATAATCCACGAGCACGACGCGGGCGCCGGCGGCGAGCATGGCCTTGGCGCATTCGAGGCCGATGCCCGACGCGGCGCCGGTGATGGCCGCGATCTTACCCTGTAGGTCCTGGGCCATTTCTTAGAACTCCATCCCGCCTCAGGCGCGGCCGTGCGACAGGCGCGACCGCCGCGCCAGGCTGTCGACGATCACCGCGATGGCCAGCACGGCGCCGGTGATCATGTAGCGGAGCGACGACGACAGATCGAGCAGCGTCAGCCCGCTGGCGATCGACTGGATCACGATGATGCCGAGGAGCGCCGAGTAGGCGCTGCCACGGCCGCCGAACAGGCTGGTCCCGCCGATCACGGCGGCGGCGATCGCGTTCAGGTTGACGTCCCCGGTGCCGGCCTGCTGGCTCGCGGAGGCGAGACGGATGGCCGAGAGCACGCCGCCGAGCGCCGCGAGCGTCGAGCAGATCACGAAGGCGCTCATATAGGTGCCGCGCACGTTGATGCCGGCGCGCCGGGCGGCTTCCCGGTTGCCGCCCACCGCCGTCATCGACCGGCCCCACTGGGTGCGCCTGAGCGCGTAGTCCATCGCCGCCACCAGGCCGACGAACAGGCCGAACATCCACGGCACGCCGCGGTCCTCGTTGAGGTAATAGACGATGAGCTCGAGGGCGACCGTGAAGATGAGCGCGCGTGCCAGGATGCCGCCGAGCGACGGCGGCGTCAGGCCGGCCTCGCGACGCCGGGCGGAAGTGCGATAGCCGGACGCGAAGATGGCGGCGCCGGCGGCCAGCACCAGCGCATAGGCCACAACGGGCGGCATCACGAGCGTCTGGCCGAGGTCCACGACCAGCGAGCCATAGGGCAGGTTGATCGAGCCGCTCGACCCGAGGATGAAAAGCTGCAGCCCGAGCACCGCGAGCAGGCCCGCGAGGGTCGAGACGAAGCTCGGCATGCCGAGGCGGTTGAACAGGATCGCGTAGAGCACCCCGATCACGCCGCCGGCCAATAACGCCGCCAGGATCGCCACGCCGACCGGCCAGCCGCTGTTCACCCAGAGCACGCCGACCAGGGCGGAGGCGAAGCCGCTGACCGAGCCGACCGAAAGGTCGATCTCGCCGACCATCAGGATGCAGACGATGCCGAGCGAGATGACGCCGACGGTGGAGCAGTCGAACAGCAGGTTGACCAGGTTGTTGCTCGACAGGAACACCGGGTTGAGGCTCTGGAAAACCGTCCAGATGATCGCGAGCCCGACGACGACCGGCAGCGACCCGAGGTCGCCCGACCGGACGCGGTCGAGGAACCCGCGGACGGCGCCGCTGACCCCGGTGTCGTGCCGGACGCGGGTGTCGGCGCGGTCGAGCGCCGCTGGCTTGGTCTCGGCGTCGCTGGTCATGCCCGCGCCCCTTCCGTGAGGTCCTGCTGCGCCTGACGCCGCCCAGACCGGCGCGAGACCGCGTTGTCGGCAGCGCCCGTGATCGCCCCGACCAGCTCCTGGTTCGACGCGTCGGGATAAAAGACGCCGTTGTTGCGCCCAAGCCGCAGCACGACGATGCGGTCCGCAACGGCGCGGACGTCCTCCATGTTGTGACTGATCATGATCACGGCGAGGCCGCGGTCGCGGACCCGCTCGATGAGGTTCAGCACCTCGGCGGTCTGCGCGACGCCGAGCGCCGCGGTCGGCTCGTCCAGCATGATGAGCTTCGGCTCCAGCAGCAGCGAGCGCGCGATCGCCACCGTCTGACGCTGGCCGCCGGACAGCGAGGCGATGGGCTCACGGACGCTGGGGATACGGGCCGATAACTCATTTAGGAGTTTCCACGCCCGGATCTCCATCGCGACCTCGTCCAGCGCATAGGGCCGCATCTCCTTGCCGAGGAATATGTTGGCGACGACGTCGAGGTTCTCGCACAGGGCCAGGTCCTGGAACACGGTCGCGATGCCGAGCGCCAGGGCGTCGTTCGGGCCGGCGAGCGTCACCGGCTGGCCGCGGAATGCCATGGTGCCGCTGGTCGCCTGGTGCACGCCGGCCAGGACTTTCACCAGGGTCGATTTGCCGGCGCCGTTATCGCCGACGAGGGCCACGACCTCGCCCGCGTGGACGTCGAGGTCGATGTCGCTCAGGGCCGAGACCGCGCCGAACTGCTTGCAGATGCCGCGGAGGCTGAGCACCAGCTCGCCTGCGGGCGGCATTCCTTGCGACGTGTTGGACATCTTTGGCGGGCCCTCCCGGGTCGGGCGTGATGGATTGGGGATCGCCCTAGGGTCGGGCGGTCCCCGCTAAACAAGGCTTATGGCGCGATGCTGAGCTTCTTGCAGCCCTCGGCGTAGCGGCCGCTGCAGAGCACCGCGGGCGTTTCGATCGGCTTGCCGTTGACCATCTTATCGACGATCTCGGCCTTGAGATTGCCGCTTGTCACCAGCGCCGGCGTGAACAGCCGGGTCGGCGTGCCGAACAGCGTGGTGTCGGCCTTGGGCGCCTCGCCCCCGAGCAGCGCTATGACGACGTCCGCCGCCGCCGCGGCGACGATCTCGCTCGGCTTCGAGATGGTGTTGTACTGGTCGCCCGCGATGATGAGCTGCAGCCCGGCGATGGTGGCGTCGTTGCCGGTAACGGGCGGAACCGGGTTGACGCCCGCCGCCTTGAAGGCCGCGATCGCGCCGCCGGCGGTGCCGTCATTGGCCGCGACGACACCCACGATCTTTTTGTTGAAGCGCGAGATTTGGCCGGACGCCCATTGCTGGGCCTTGGGTGGCGCCCACTCCGGCGTGTCGTATTCGGCCAGCGTCGCGTAACCGCCTTCGGCCAGGCCCTCGTGGACGCCTTTCTTGATCAGGCCGGCAGCCGCGTCGGTCGGCGAGCCGTTGATCTCGAGCACGCCGACGTCGTTCGGCGAAACCTTGGTCGCCTTGAGATGGTCCACGAGCGACTTCGCGATCGACTTGCCGATCTCCTCGTTGTTGAACGACACGTAGTAATCGGCAGGCGTCGAGGGAATTGGCCGGTCATAGGCGATCACCTTGATGCCCCGGCCCTGCGCCTGCTTGACCAGGGAGGCCGCGGCTGCCGAATCGACGGGATCGAGCACGATGGCCTTCGCCCCCTGCGACACGACCGAGTTGAACTGCTGCTGCTGGCGCGAGGCGTCGCCGTCCGCGTTTTGATACAGCACCTTGCAGGTCGGGCAGAGCTTTTGCATCTGGGCCACGAAGCCCGGGTGATCGTGCTCCTCGTAGCGGGTCGAGCTCTGGTCGGGCATGAGGAACGCGACCGTCGCGTTGGAGACCGTCGCAGCCGAGGCCCCGGTCCCGCCAAGGAGGCCGAGGGCCAGCGCCGCCGCAAACGGGGCCTTCAAAGTCGATGCCTTGATAATGTATCGGGTCATGCATGTTCTCGCTTTATGGGCCGAAGCCGGTTTGTTCGCGTTCGTGGCGTGCTGCTCGGCGGCGCGCGAACACTTGGTCGCGCCGCCGAAAACTCTGGACGTCCCTCAAGCCGCGGTGGCGAAGCGCCGCCCATTGCGCCCGAGGACGCGGAACTTCGACGGCGTCATGCCCTTCACGGCCAGGAATTGCCGATTGAAGTTCGACACGCTGTTGAAGCCGACCGCGTAGCAGATCTCGGTGATCGTCAGGTCCGCCTGGCCCAAGTGCTGACAGGCGAGCTCGAGACGGAGCGAATTGACGTATTGCACGAAGGTCATGCCCGTGTGCTTGCGGAACGACCGCGAGAAGGTGCTGACGCTCTGCCGGCTGAGCTTCGCAAGGTCCGGCTCGCTGAGCTCGTGGGTGAAGTTGCAGCCGATATGCTGGAGCACGAGGTTCATGGTCGTCGAAAGATAGGCCGACTGATTGGGCTGGAAGCCAATGCCAGCGAGCGGGACCCGCTGCTCGGCCTGGCCGAGCAGGTCGAGGATGCCGACAAACAGCGCGATGCGGCGCGCGCCCGACGCATCGAGCAGGTCGCGCATCAAGGGCCCGACGCGCCCGGCCACCGACGCCTCGAAACGGATGCCCCGGTAGGCTTCGTGCAAGAGCGGCTGCACGAAACGAAGCTCCGGGAAGGTCGCGATGCAGGCAGCGATGAAATCGCCGGTGAACTGCAGGACCAGGCAGCGCTCTGCGACGCTTTCGCCGCCGGGGATATCGCTGATCCAGTTATGCGGCAGGTTTGGGCCGATAAGCACGAGGTCGCCGGCGCAGAACGCACCGATATGGTCGCCCACATAGCGGTCGCCCTCGGTCGCGGTCACGAGGTGCAGTTCGTATTCCGGGTGGAAATGCCAGCGGACCGTTCGATACGGATAGCCGTGCGCCCAGACCTTGAATGACTGGTCGTCGCGAACCTGCACCAACTCCAGATCGGGTTTCAACCCCAAAGCTCCTCCAGGCCGCCGCATCTTTACCCACACAGCCGCTTCGAGGCAGCATTGCATGAGCGATGCAGATCGTGATTTTCGGACGGACACCCTGTGACAGCACTGCTCGCCGCCGCATGATCTCCCGTCAGGTCAATCTCCACTCAAATCCAAACGTACCTCTTACGGAACCGCCCGGCAACACGCTTTGCAGCGCAGCATTGATACTTTTTTGCGCATCGCCGGGGGTCTGAGGCATAATACAGGCAATTTTTCCGGCTATGTTGAGTTGATGCATCCTGGAATTCGAGGTCTAACCGGCATCGTCCTTGATGAAGACGGTGGCGCAGTTCTCGGCGCTCGCCTGCTCACCATCCAGAGCATCGTCCGACCAATAACTCGATCGGAAAAAGCTCTATGAGCAGGGCATAGCCTGGAAGGAAAAGCCGGCCGGACACGAGAACGCGGGCTTCGAAGCGCCAAAGCAATATCGGTTCGGATGGCTCCATCTGAACCGAGGTTTTGCGTCATTCCACAATAATCTAGAGCGTGTTCGGTGCTTCTGCCTGCTCCGAACACGCACTAAGGCGGCGCGGCGCTTGCCTCGTGACCGGCTGATTGGCCCTCCAGCTGCGCAGCCCTGTCATACCACGCCGCGGCGGCATCGGGATCAGCCGCCGGGTTGGCACGGCCGAGGATCGCCGGGTCATAGGTCCGCGCCATCCCGCGCGCACCCAAAACACTCCCAGAAGCAATGGTGCGCTCGTAGAAATGCCGCGCCGTGACCATGTCGCCCAGCGCCAGCACCGCATCGCCGCGGCGCAGCAGCATCGCCACCATGTTGGGGGCGAGCACAGCCGGCGAGCGTTCCGGCATGGCGGACGCATCCGGTCCGGTGCTCGGGTTTGCAACGGCGGCCTCGGTTGCTGAAGCCGCCTCAGTTGTGGGAGCAGCTTCGGGCGAAGCGTCGGCTGTGACGCCCTGCGTGCTTGGCGGCGTTTCTGGCGGCGGTGCAGCGGCTTCGGCCGCAGGCGTTGCGTCGGAGACTCCGCGCGTGCCCTGCCCCGGTTCAGCTTCCGGCGGTTGACTATCGAGTATAGGGGAGATGCTCGCCGCAACGGCCGGAGCGTCTGGCGCTTCGGGCAACGCAGGCTCTGACATTGCAGGCCCTGGCTTCACGAGGTCTGGCGCGCCGGCGCTCAGATGTGCGGCCGCTGCAGGTGCAGGCTCTGGCGCCATTGGCTGCGGCTGGCTTTCGGCCGCAAGCCCCGCGGCGCCGTCCTGTGCCGCGGGCGGCGGGGCGAGCGCCACGGGCGGCGCGGCAATCAAAGCGGAAGCGGGAGGGCCAGCATCCGCCACTGGGCCAGGCGGGCTGGCGGCATTCGGATGGTCTGCCGGCGCGCGCCGGAACGCTTCGGCCGGTGTCTCAGGACGATCGCCTGTCGGCCGCGTCCACCAGGCGACGGCCTGATCGGCGATGCCGCGAGCGGCAAGCAGCGCGGGATCCAGCCGCCCGCCGCGTGCCGCCACGCCAAGGCCGCCCGCCATGGCCAGCGCCATTGCAGCCGCCAAGGCCGGTCGCAGAATGCCAGCCCGGCGCTTGCCGCTTGGCCGCAAATGCCCATCGAGCATATCGGCCGTGGTACGGACCATCTCGACCGAAAGCTGCGGCCTGATCTGCAGGTCCCCGAGCATGAGCGTGCTCCGCACCAGCGCGCCGACCCGCTCCGGCCTGCCATCCGCGAGGCGCAGCACTTCCTGCTCGGCATCATCCGCAAACATCTGGCCGAAGATCTTACGCGGCTCATTCAGCAGGTGCTTGATGAAGCCGCGCGCGTCCTCATCGGTCATCGGCCGCAGGACCGGGCGGATGGCGATGCGCTCGCGCAGCGGCGTGAACTCCTCGGCGGCGAGCCGCTCCCACAGCTCCGGGCGGCCAGCCAGGATGACCTGCGCCGACCCCTGGCTCATCCGGCTGTGCCCGGCAATCCGGGTCAGGCAGCGCAGCAGCGGCGGAGATGCGCGATCGGCATCGTCAACGACGATCACGGTATGACAATTGCCGGGCAAGGCTCCAGCCGGTTTCGCAATCATCCGCTCGGTCTGCAGGGCCTGCTCGACGGAGATCCTGTCGGGGTGATCAATCCTGACGATGCGGAGCGGCGGCCCGGATTGCGCCGCGGTCACGGCAGCGAGCACCACCGTCTTGCCAAGCCCGGGCGCCCCGGTGATCGCCGCGAAGACGTGCCGCTCGGCGAGGGCACGCCGGATATCGTTCACGGCCTCGCGCTGGCTTGCGCTGAGGAAGGCCGGCGCGCCCACGGGCGCCTGGACCGGGGGTTGCGGGAGCCCGGTCGTGGATACCGGTTTGGTGAACATAAGCACGCCATCGCGCGCGGACTTCGCAGCCATCATAAGATGATCGATACCAATTCAGGACAGAACTACTCTGCCAACAAGTAGACTTATGATAATACTAAACGGACGCGTGTATGTTCGCCAGGAATTTGCATTGCGGTAATTAAACAATGCAATTGCTGAGGCATACGACCCCAATATACAGGAAAATAATGCTAATAACAGCATAATGCCTTTCTAAAATACACGGTCTGGTTGTGATTTTTGTCGAGAATGCTTCCGGTGCGATGTTTCTGTATCAATCTAACAGTGGCGATCGCTCTCGAATAAGCCGCAGAACTCGCCGCAGCGCAGCAGCCGCCCTGCTACAAGAAGTGGCATGGCGTGAACATTTCGCCTCCGCACGTTGGGCCAAAATTGTCACCGCCCGCGGGCGATCTCTTGGAAAAGAGGGGCTAAGCCACCCCTTCGCCCGGTCTGGCCCGGCGCCGGGTGGCCTTGGCCAGCGCTGACCAGTCTTTCGCCCCCAGACCCTGTTCGACCGCCTCCAGCATGGCCTCGCGCACGATTTCCGCAGCGGGCAGGACAGCGTTCTTCGCCCTGGCCGCGTCAAGCGCCAGGTTCACGTCTTTGATGCCCAAGGTCAGCTTGAACCCAGGCTCGTACCAGGCTCGCAGCGGTTGCCGGCGTAGCGCTTGTAGCTGGGGTTCGCGAAGATCGCGTTGGTGATGACCTCCAGGAAGTCCGCCGCTTTCAGGCCGTAGCTTTCGGTCAGCGCCGTCGCTTCGCCCATGGCCTCGATGGCGAGCGTGATCACCATGTTGCCGGCGGTCTTCGGACGTTGGCATGCACAGGATCTTCGCCATTTGTATGCTCACACAGTCCCGCCGCCCGATTTGTCGATCGATCCCAAACGACCGGCCTCATTGGCACGGTTTGTGCTGTGCCCTTCGCAAGACCCCGCCGTTGGGGCCGATGCAGTGGGGATCGTGACGTGGAGATCGGCGTTTTCATTCCGATTGGCAATAATGGCTGGCTGATCTCGGAAACCGCGCCGCAATACATGCCCACGTTCGAGCTGAACAAGACAATCGTGCTCCAAGCCGAGCGATACGGCCTGGATTTCGCGCTCTCGATGATCAAGCTGCGCGGATTCGGCGGCAAGACCGAGTTCTGGGACCACAACCTGGAATCCTTCACGCTGATGGCGGGGCTCGCCGCCGTCACGTCGCGCATCAAGCTGTTCGCGACCGCCGCGACGCTCGTCATGCCGCCGGCGATCGTCGCCCGCATGGCCTCGACGATCGATCAGATCTCCAACGGGCGGTTCGGCATCAACATCATCACCGGCTGGCAGAAACCCGAATATGCGCAGATGGGCCTGTGGCCCGGCGACGAGTACTTCGCGCGCCGCTACGACTATGTGAAGGAATACGTCCACGTCCTGCGCACCCTCTGGGCGACCGGGCGTTGCGACTTCAAGGGCGAGTTCTTCACCATGGACGACTGCCGCCTGAGCCCTAGACCGCAGGCCGAGATCAAGCTCATCTGCGCCGGGCAGAGCGACGCGGGCCTCGCCTTCACCGCCGCCTATGCCGACCGCAATTTCTGCTTCGGCAAAGGCCTCAACACGCCAACCGCGTTCGCGCCGACCGCGGCCAGGCTCCAGGCGGCGACGTCCCGGACCGGCCGCGACGTCTCGACCTATGCGCTGTTCATGGTCATCGCCGGCGAAACCAATGAGGCAGCGTTTGCAAAATGGGAGCGCTATAAAAGCGGCGCCGACACCGAGGCGCTGGCTTGGCTGACGCGGCAGAGCGCCGCCGACACCAAGTCCGGGCCGGATACCAACGTGCGATCGATGGCGGATCCGACATCGGCGGTGAACATCAACATGGGCACGCTCGTCGGCTCCTATGCCCACATAGCGCGCATGCTGGACGAGATTGCCGACGTGCCGGGCAGCGGCGGCGTGCTGCTCACCTTCGATGACTTCGTCGAGGGCATGGACGATTTCGGTTTGCGTATCCAGCCCTTGATGGAAACCCGCCGCAACCTCGCCCGTGCGGAGCCGGCGTGATGGAGGGGAGCGAGACCCGGGCGTCCGGCCTTGCCGCGAACGATCACACGGTCGTGCTGCCGGCGCGGCCCGAGCCGATCCGCATCGAGCCGGGCAAGACCGCGCTCATCGTCGTGGATATGCAGAACGCCTACGCCTCGCCCGGCGGCTATCTCGACCTCGCCGGCTTCGACATTTCCGGGGCAGCCGCCGCGACTACGCGCATCGCCACCGCGGTCGAGGCGGCCCGCGCGGCGGGGATCCAGGTGATCTTCCTGCAGAACGGCTGGGACCCCGGCTATGTCGAGGCCGGCGGCCCCGGCTCGCCCAACTGGCACAAGTCCAATGCGCTGAAAACCATGCGCGACCGCCCCGAGCTCATGGGAACGCTCCTGGCGAAAGGCGGCTGGGACTACGCCATCGTCGATGCCTTGGTGCCGCAGCCCAGCGACATCATCATCCAAAAAACCCGCTATAGCGTGTTCTTCAACACCAACATCGACAGCGTCCTGCGCGCACGCGGCATCCGCAACCTCGTGTTCACCGGCATCGCCACGAACGTCTGCGTCGAATCTTCGCTGCGCGACGCGTATCACCTCGAATACTTCAGCGTCGTGCTGGCGGACGCGACGCATCACGCCGGCCCCGAGTTTGCGCAACAGGCGGCGCTTTACAACATCGAGACCTTCTTCGGCTGGGTGTCCACCGTGGCCGATTTCTGCGGCGCGGTCCTGCAGGCGCCTGCAACCCCTGCCTGAACCAGATCCCCGCCTGAACCTGAACGGAGCGCCGCCATGCCGATGCGATCAATCATTCCCGTGGGCAGCGGCAAGCCGCTCGCGCCCTACTCGCCCGGCGCGCTCGCCGACGGCGTCCTGTATGTCTCCGGCACCCTGCCGTTCGACAGCAACAACGACGTGGTGCGTATCGGCGACCCGGCCGCCCAGGCCCTCCACGTGCTGGAGACCATCAAGTCGGTGATCGAGACCGCAGGCGGCACCATGGCCGACGTGACGTTCAACGCGATCTTCATCACCGACTGGGCGCACTACGCCGCCATCAACGCCGTCTATGCCGAGTTCTTCCCAGGCGACAAGCCGGCGCGCTACTGCATCCAGTGCGGCCTGGTGAAGCCGGGCGCGCTGATCGAGATCGCGACCACGGCGCATATCGGCAAGCCGGCCTGAACACGCCATGCACCCTACACGCGCCATGCACTACGAGGTCCACGGCCAGGCGCGCGAAGATCGCGGGACGGTCCTGCTGTCGTCCGGCCTCGGCGGCGCCGGGGCGTTCTGGCAGCCGCAGCTCGCCCGGCTGTGCGAGCGCTGTCGCGTGGTGACCTACGACCAGCGCGGCACCGGGCAGAGCGCCGGGCCGTTGCCCGATCCCTACTCGGTCGGCAGCATGGCGGACGATGTCATCGAGATCCTCGACGCGCTCGGCATCGGCCACTGCCATTTCGTCGGCCATGCCCTGGGCGGCCTCATTGGCCTGGACCTCGCGCTGCGGCGTCCGGCGCGTGTCGGCAGCCTCGTCCTCGTCAATGCCTGGGCGGAGGGCAATCCCCACACGATGCGCTGCTTCGATGTCCGCAAGGACCTGCTGCGCATCGGCCCCGAGGCTTATGTGCGGGCCCAGCCGCTGTTCCTTATCGGGGGGTATCCGGCGCCCTGGCTGGCGCAGAACGCGCCGAGGCTGGCACATGAGCATGAACACGCGGTCGCGCATTTTCAGGGCACGGAGACGCTGCTGAGGCGCATCGCGGCGCTGCTGGCCTTCGACGTCGCGCACCGGCTCGGCGAGATCGGCTGCCCGACGCTGGTCATGGCCGCACGCGACGACATGCTGGTGCCGTGGACCGCGTCGGAGGCGCTGGCCGCCGGCATCCCCGGGGCGCGCCTGTCGGTTGTCGCGGAGGGCGGCCACGGCTGCACGGTGACGGAAGCCGACGCCTTCAACGCGACCCTGTGTGGTTTTCTGGCCGAACAGGACGCATCACCCGGGAAGCGTCGCGCTTCGTAGTTTGCCGATGCTCCATACTGCTACTCCCGGGGTTAGTTCCAGCTCGCCAGGGCACTAGGCCTCGACCTGAGTGCAGGTGAACTGCGCGCGCAGGTGAGCTCCCGACGCGGTGACGGGATATCGCGGCTCATCACCCGGCGCCGCACAGCTTGGTAAGCAGGCGACGAGCGCGTCATAGTTGGGGTTATGAAAGAATACCAGAGTGCCGCCGCCTTACCCGCCGCCTGATCGGCCGACGGGTTCACCGCCCGGTGCAACGTCGCGCGCCAACGGCCGTTGGTCCAGCGCGCCATGAGCTTGCCGATGTTGACGATGAAACTATCCGGTGCGATCGGCACGTTCACTTACTCCTCCGCACGGTGTACAACTGCGATCCGCCGGCCTTGTCTTCGGCGCGGAGAATGGTGAGCGAGCCATAGTCGCAGTGCGCGCCGGCACGCATCTGACCGGGCTTTGGCGGCGTAAGCGGCGCCGGATAGTTGCGCACGCGCAGCCGCCTGATATGGCGGTCGATGCGGTCCGAGAAAAAATCCTCCGGCAGGTCGAGCCGAGCGCGAATATAGCCATCAGCTCGGCAGCGAGCGTTCCCATGGCACGGCAACTGGCATTATAGTTCAACGGCCAAGTCGGGGACCCGTTCCTGGCCGCCGAATCAAGAATCCCGGGACCTGAGAGGCGCGCAGCCGACCGTGCAGTCAGGCCGTGTGCTTCGCGTGATGGGTGAGAAACCCCAATACCGCCGGGTGATAGCGCTCGGCCGCATCCCAGAACGGCAGGTGTCCAGAGTCGCGGAAGATCACCAGCTCCGAGTGCGGAAGATGCTCGTGCGTCAGCCGCGCATATTCAGGCAGCAGATAGTCCCACTCGCTGGTCGTGACCAGTGTTGGGACAGTGATGCGGTGCAGGTCCGCCATCCGATCCCAATCGCGCAGCGAGCCGGAGCAGTTGAAGAAATGCGGCCCGAACATGGCGTTGAACGGGCCCTCGCCGATGCCTTCGGGCGCCAGCGCATCCAGCAGCGGCTGCGGCCAACGCTCCCACCGGCACATGTGCCGGTGCATCAACAGGGTGCGGGCAGCCATGTATTCCGGATGGTCGGTCGTCCCACCGGCCTCGCGCAGCGCCATCATTCGCACGGTATCCGACCCCAGTGCAGCCTTCACCCGATCAAACCCGCGGATCAGCCGAGGCATACTGGCCGCGCTGTTGCCGATGACCAGGGCGCGCACGCGGTCCAGGTGCCGCAAGCAATACTCGATGCCCAATATGCCGCCCCAGGAATTGCCCATCAGGATGAACCGGTCCCAGCCAAGCTGGCGGCGCACCTCCTCGACCTCGTCCACGAAACGCGCGACGTTCCAGAGTGATGGGTCATCAGGGCGGTCCGACCGGCCGCAGCCGAGCTGGTCCCAGCTCACGACCTCGAACCCCTCGCCTGCATAGTGCGCGTGGGCCTCATAGACGT
Source organism: uncultured Alphaproteobacteria bacterium (assembly GCA_963850595.1). Classification (GTDB taxonomy): domain Bacteria; phylum Pseudomonadota; class Alphaproteobacteria; order Acetobacterales; family Acetobacteraceae; genus CAHJXG01. The sequence continues at coordinate 3,328,683 of CAWKLS010000002.1, forward strand.
AGCCGCATGGCACGCCTGGGCCGCCATGGACCAGCAGCAGCGGGGTTCCGGACCCGGTACGATAACCGGCAAGCCGATGCGGGCCAAACCGGAGGGCGAACTCGGTCATGCAGTAACTCCTTGCGGCAACTAGGGCGTGTGCTCGGCGAGATGGCAGGCGACCAGCCGGTGCGGGTTTAGGCTGCGGAACAGCGGCTCATTGGTCCGCCAGCGCTCGATCGCCATCGGGCAGGTCCTCGCCCGGTCCGAAATACGGGAACTCGAACTGGTTGTGGACCTTGCGATAGACGCTGGCGATCCCGTCGGGTCCAATGAGTGCGGTGCTGTTGTAGATGACGTTGCCGTGCAGCGCCGTCTCGGCCAGGCCGAACTGGATGAACATGTCGTGGCGCCGTGCCGCCTCAGTGATGCGCTCGGTCGCTGGCCCCGGGATCGTCTCCGCCTTGCGGTGGTAATACCGCTTCTGCTCCGCCGCTTCCTTGCTGCCCGGGGCAAAGGCGAAGTCGGCGTAACCCTGCAGCCCCACCTCGGGCAGCACGAGCATCGCGGCGCCCTTCGCGGCAGCCTCGTCGATCACCTCCAAGAAGCGGGCCATATTGCGCCTTTTATTATACGCTGTTGTACTTGGGTGTTGATGGGCTCACCTCGCTGAAAGAACCAGAATGCTATTTTCTTTTGGAAGTTTCATAGTTCCAGCTTTCCTGTGTATTCACACAAACACGATAGTCAGGGGGCAAACAATTGGAGACAATAAAGAGAACGGTTTTATCCGGGTTTCTGGAAAAGACCTCTATAGTTGATGGGCAGGAAAGGTTGGTAGAACCCAAACAAAATGCAAAACCATCGCCGCCCATTGTATGAGCATAAGGAAGATTGCTAAAGCGAGGAGGATGCTGTTGGGGATCATATATCGCGGTTACCACAGTGCCGTCGGCAGTGAATACGTCCTGTCCGTTTTCATCAACACCGACCTCAACTCGATGCCCAGCGATTTCGCCCGAGGCCGAGTGAGCGGGTGAGAGCACGAAGCAGCCAATTGAAGGCAGTGTCACCACCTCCCTCGGTATCGGGTTACGACCGCACCATGTGCTCAACCGACCGTATGGACTGAGCGCTGAAAGAGGCGGATTTTGAGCATGAGCATTGTTCGCGGGCAAAGCTGCTATAGCCCCTGACAAGGCAAGGAGCACAACCACCTTATGCATCCGACGCTCCAAAAGCATGTCTTTCTCCAACTAGGAACCGGACATCTGGCCGATCCTCCAGCGCCTGTTTTTCCAATCGCTTCGCGGCAAGCGCCACGTCCAGCAACCCCTTTCCCATGAACCCAGCCCGCATCATAGCGCGGTGCCAACCAAAGTAGCTGGCGAGATACCGCGTTGCAACGCCGCGACACCGCTCGTTGATTAGCACCTTGAGTTGCCCATGGTGAGCGTTTACCCGGCCAAGACCCAGGCGACCCGTTTTGCGCCCCCTGGCGGGGGTTGGAGCCGCCTGACGGCATACGGCGTGATCGTTGGTGGTACGATGCTCCGCCCCAGCCACTTTGGCGGCCCGCAGATACGCCTGCGTCCCATCGCTGCACAGGACCGACCCCGGTGCAATCCGCCCGGCCAGCGCCGCCTCGATCTTGCCCATGCCGCCCAGGATGCGCCAGTAGACCCCACCATTGGTGTCCAATGCAGTGAGCACCGGCACCTGCTCGCTGGATACGCCGCGCTTGGTTGCACCCCAGGCGCGCGGTCGCGCTGCACGACTTACCGGTGGCAGGCCCCGCGTCCAACCCCGGTCCCCTTGAAGGACCGGACGAAGAAGGTTTCGTCGCCTTCGATCACTCCGGACAACACGGCAGCGTTGTCGTTGACAGCGGCAGCGAGGAACCGATGCCGCCAGCGGAAGACGGTGAGGTGACTGATGTCGATCCCGGTGAGCACGATTTTCCGCACCGACATGAAATCGGTCATGCAGTCGAGGTGGCGGCCCCATATCTGCGGTTTACGGGCACGCGCCATCGGCGTCCCGGTCAGGATATTGAAGTTGCGGCGGCAGTCCCGGCACTTGAACCGCTGCCGGGCGTTCTTGTCCTTGCCATAGCGGACGACATCGAGGCTCCGCAACGCGGGCAGGCCCCGGCGGCAACGACCGACGCCGAGCGCCGGGCCAGCGCCAGGTCTGCAAACTGCCGGGCCACAACGACGCGGACGACATCTTCGAGTTCGAGTATTTGCGCCGCCGTCGCCTTGCTGGAAACGTCGCGCTTGAACCGGTTGAACGGGAAAGTCCATGAGGATAATGTCTCACGGAAACCCAATCTGTCTATCGGATTTTACGACCCATCAACACCCAAGTACAACAGCGCCTTTTATCATGGTGATCGCCATGTTGGGGGCGGCAAGAGCGGTCTCGGTCATCGCTGGTCTCCCTGTCTGACAATGCAAGTCGCCGGGCACTTGATGGGTTGCGTCGATCGCGCCGGTGCATGATCGTGGCCCTCCTGCAAGACTATGACACTCCTTTCCAATGGAGAATGAACGTGGCGACAGACGACATCCAATACTTGGAACTGGTGGAACTCACCCAGCGCATCCATGCCGGCGAGCTGTCCTCGGTCGAGGCGACGCAGGCCGCGCTCGCGCGCATCGAGGCGCTGGACGGCACCCTGCACAGCTACGCCCTGGTGCTGCCGGAATACGCGCTGGAGCAGGCGCGCATCGCGGATGCGCAGATCAGCGCCGGCGAGATCAAAGGGCCGCTGCACGGCGCGCCAATCGCGGTGAAGGACCTGTGCTGGATGCAGGGCGTCCCGACCGCGGCCGGGACGATGGTGCATCGCGACTACCGGCCCACGGCGGACGCGACGGTCGTGAGCAGGCTCGCGGCCGCAGGCGCCGTCATCCTCGGCAAGCTGCAGCTGACCGAGGGCGCCTACGCCGACCACCATCCCCAGGTGACGCCGCCGGTCAATCCCTGGAACGCCGCGCACTGGTCGGGCGCATCGTCCAGCGGTTCGGGGGCGGCGACCGCCGCCGGGCTATGCTACGGGTCGCTGGGGTCGGACACCGGCGGCTCGATCCGCTTTCCCTCGGCGGCGAACGGGCTGACCGGATTGAAGCCGACCTGGGGACGCGTCAGCCGCTACGGCGTGTTCGAGCTGGCGGCGACCCTCGACCATATCGGCCCGATGACGCGGAGCGCGCGCGACGCCGCCGCCATGCTGGGCGCCATCGCCGGGGCGGACGAGCATGACCCGACCGCCTTGCAGGATCCGGTCCCGGACTACCTCGCCGGCATCGACAAGGGACTGCGAGGCATGCGGGTCGGCATTGCCCCGGCCTGGACCGAAGCGCAGGCCGACGCCACCACGCGGCAGGCGATCGCAGCCGCTGTCGAAATCGTCCGCGGCCTCGGCGCCGATATCCTCGAAATCAGCTTCCCCGACGTCACGCAGATGGTCGAGGACTGGTTTCCGCTCTGCGGCGTCGAGACCGCGGTGGCGCACGAGGCCACCTACCCTTCCCGCAAAGCCGAATATGGCCCGGCCTTGTCCGGGGTGATCGACCTGGGCCGCGCGCTGTCCGGCATGGACTACCAGAAGATCATCCTGCGCAGGAAAGACTTTTCCGGCCGGGTCGCGGCGCTGTTCCGCAGCATCGACCTGCTGCTGATACCCGCCCAGGGCTTCGCCTCGCCCACCCTGGCGAAGATGGCGACGCTTGGCGAGGATGCCGGCCTGATGACGTCGTTGCTGAGCTTCACCTGTCCCTTCGATATGAGCGGCAGCCCGACCATCACCCTGCCCGGCGGCTTCACCGACGCCGGCACTCCGGTCGGCTTCCAGTTCGTCGGCGCCCATCTGGCCGAGGAGCTGCTCTGCCGAGCCGGTCATGCATTCCAGCAGGCGACCGACTGGCACAGGCGCCATCCGGCGCTCGGATGAGCCGGCACCGAGGTTTGAAAATAGGGGAATTGCGATGAAACGTAGAAGTCTGCTGCTCGGCGCTGCCGCGGCGCCGTTGGTCGGGGCGGGGCATTTCGCCCAGGCCGCCACTCCCATCAAGATAGGCCTGCTCGAAGACATCTCCGGCGACCTCGCGAGCATCGGCCTGCCGAAGCTGCACGGCTCGCAGCTCGCGGTCGAGGAGGTGAACGCCGCCGGCGGCATCATGGGGCGTCCGGTCGAGCTGATCCATCTGGACCCGCAGGGCGACAATGCGCGCTACCAGGAGTTCGCGCGGCGTGTGCTGCAGCGCGACAAGGTCGACGTGCTGATCGGCGGCATCACCTCGGCCTCGCGTGAGGCGGTGCGCCCGATCGTGGATCGGCTGAACGCCTTCTACATCTACACCAACCAATACGAGGGCGGCGTCTGCGACGGCAACATGCTGAGCGTGGGCGCGGTGCCGGAGCAGCAGCTCTCGACCTTGCTGCCCTGGATGGTCGAGAAATACGGCAAGAAGGTCTATACGATCGCCGCCGACTATAATTTCGGCCATCTGTCGTCGGCGTGGGGCAACAGCATCCTGAAGCCGCTGGGCGGTGAGATCGTCGGCGAGGAGTTCATCCCGCTGGGCGTGTCGCAGTTCGCCCAGACCGTCCAGAACATCCAGCGCGCCAAGCCGGACTGGCTGTATATGCTGGACGTCGGCGCAGCGCAGAGCTCGTTCTACGAGCAGAAGAACGCTGCCGGCGTCAGCCTGCCGATGGCGAGCCCGGTGAAGATCATGCTCGGCTTCGAGCATAAGCGTTTTCCGCCCGGCGTGATGAAGGACATGTATGCGGCCGCCAACTGGTTCGAGGAACTGAACACCCCGGCCGCCGAGGACTTCAAGAAGCGCTGGCACGCCAAGTTCCCCAACGAGGTCTACATCAACGACATGGGCTACAACGCCTATATCGCGGTGTTCATGTACAAGATGCTGGTGGAACGGGCGAAATCGACCAGCAAGGACGCGATCCGCGGCGTGATGGCCGCCGGTGACGCCGGCATCGACGCGCCGGAGGGCCGCATCGTCATCGATCCAAAAAGCCAGCATTGCTCGCATGTGATGCGGCTGATCAGTGTCGATGCCCAGAACCAGGTGAAGATCCTGCAGGACTTCGGCAACATCGAGCCGTACTGGCTGTCCAAAGTAGGCTGCGACCTGACAAAGAATGATCCAAAGGAGCAATATACGCCAGACCACCTGCCCGGGAAATAAGGGGACCGGAATGTTGGGAGACCTGTTCTCGTACCTGTATCAGTTCGCCGACGTGTTCGCGTTCCTGATCCTTTCGGCGGCAGGTCTCGCCATCATTTTCGGCATGATGGGCGTCATCAACATGGCGCATGGCGAGTTCATCATGTGCGGCGTCTATGTGACCGCGGCCGGCTACCACGCCGGGCTGCCGCTGCCGCTCGCCCAGCTTTGCGGCGCGCTCGTGGCGGCGCTGATCGGCATGGCCCTGGAGATCGTGCTGATCCGCCCGCTCTATAGCCGTCCGCTCGATTCGCTGCTGGTCACCTGGGGCCTCAGCCTGATCGCGACCCAGGGCACGCTGGTCCTGGTCGGATCGACCTTTCCCGGGATCGGCACGCCCGGCGGCGGGTTCGAGGTCGGCGGCTACGGCTTCTCCACCTATCGCATGATCCTGTTCGCCGCGTCGCTGCTGGTGCTGGCCTTCATCTACCTGCTGTTCATGCGCACCCGCTTCGGCGTGCACGCGCGCGCGGTGATGCAGAACCCGTCCATGGCGCAAGCCCTGGGCGTCCGCCGCAGCCGGGTTTATGCCCTGAGCTTCGGCATCGGCGCCGGCCTGGCGGGACTGTGCGGCGCGCTGTATGCGCCGACGATGTCGCTCATTCCGACGATGGGGGCGAGCTTCATCGTCGAGTCGTTCGTGACCGTCGTGGTCGGCGGCTCCAGCGTGCTGCTGGGGACAGCGCCTGCGGCGGTGATGCTGGCGATCGTCAGGACCGGGCTGAACGCCTGGTATGGCCAGATCATCGGGCAGATCGGGCTGCTGGTCGCCGTCATCCTGATCATTCGCGTGCTGCCCGATGGGTTTTCCGGCTGGCTCGCCAAGCGCGCCGGCTGAATGGAGAGGGCGATGCTCAAGCTGCTGAACGGCCCGCAGACGATGGGACGCGGCCGGGTGTTCTGGATCGGCGCTGCGCTGCTGCTGGCCGCCGCGCTGATCTACCCGGCCTTCGCCGACCCCTACGACGTCGGCAACTTCGGCTATTTCTTCATCTGGATCTTCATGGCGCTCGGCCTGTGCGTCATGTGGGGCCTGTGCGGGATGCTGTCCTTTGGGCAGACCTTCTTCTTCGGCATCGGCGGCTATGCCTATGGAGTGCTGGCGATCGACCTGGGCAATGGACCCGGCGCGACGCTCGCCGGGCTGTTCGGGGCGGTGGCGCTTGCGAGCCTGGCGGCGGCGGTGCTGGGCTATTTCATGATCTATGGCCGCATCAGCGGCGTGTTCTTCGGCATCGTCACCCTCTCCTTCACCCTCGCGCTGGCCTTCTTCCTGGGCCAGACGGCTGGGCCTGAATGGGCGATCGGCAAGGCGCGGCTGAACGGGTTCAACGGCATGCAGGGCATGTCGCCGCTGACCATCCCTTGGTTCGGCGGGCCGATCGACCTGGAGGGCACCGCATTCTACTACGCCCTCGTGGCTGGGCTCGCGGTGACGTATCTCCTGCTGCGCATCCTCGCCAACTCTCGGTTCGGCAACGTGCTGGTCGCGGTGCGCGAGGACCCGCAACGGGCGGAGTTGCTCGGCTACGACGTGCGCCGCTATCAATTGGCCGCTTTCGTGCTCGGCAGTGGGCTCGCCGGACTGAGCGGCGTGCTTTATACCTCGTGGGGCCAGTTCATCACCCCCTCGAGCATCGGCCTGCCGGCGGCGGCGATGCCGATCATCTGGGTCGCATTCTCTGGACGGACGGACCTGACCGCCACACTGATCGGCACGTTCATCCTGCTGTTCGGCTTTCAGACGCTCACGATCTATAGCCAGGAGGCGACGCTCATCGTCATGGGCACGCTGCTGGCCGCCACGGTGCTGTTCGTGCCGAAGGGCTTCGTCGTCGGCTTGGGCGAGCTGCTCTCGCTGCGGCGCGCCCGGCCCACTGCCCGCGCATTGTCCCCGGAAGACGCCCGGCCATGACCGCGCTGCTGCAGATCCAGAACGTCAGCAAGAGCTTCGGCGGCTTTTTCGCCGTGTCCGACGTCGACCTGTCCGTCGAGGCAGGCGAGATCCATTGCCTGATCGGCCCGAACGGCGCGGGCAAGAGCACAGTGTTCAAGCTAGTCGTCGGCACCTACGCGCCGACACGCGGCCATATCCGCTTCCGCGGCCACGACGTGACGCAGTCGAAGCCGTTCGCACGCGTGCAGCTGGGCATGAGCATCAAGATGCAGGCGCCGAGCGTCTTCAAGGCGCTGCCGGTGCGGCAGAACCTGCACATCGCCCTGCAGTATCACGCAGCAACCGATCGGCTGCGGCGCGAGGAGGAGCGTCTGCTCGACCTGCTCGGCCTCGCCGCCGACGCCGACAAGCCGGCAGGCGAGCTTTCGCACGGGCAGCAGCAGTGGCTCGAAATTGGCATGGCGGTCGCGCTGAAACCGACGCTGCTGCTCCTGGACGAGCCCACCGCCGGCCTGTCGCCGGACGAGACCTACCGCACCGGCGAACTGGTCAGGCGTCTCAGCTCCGAGGGCATGACGGTGCTGGCCGTCGAGCACGACATGGCGTTCGTGCGTCAGATCGCGACGACGGTGACCGTGCTGCATCTGGGCCAGATCTTTGCCCGCGGCAGCATCGACGAGATCGTCGCCGACCCGCGCGTGGCCGAGATCTACCTGGGCGTTCCGCATGATGCGTGAGCCCGTTCTGGAGGTGACGGGCCTGCGGTCCAGTTACGGGGCGACGCCGATCCTGACAGGCGTTGATCTCCATGTCGGCAAAGGCGAGATCGTCGCGCTGATCGGCCGGAACGGGGTCGGCAAGACCACCACGATGCGCTGCCTGATCGGCTTGCTGCGCGCGTCTGGGGGCACCATTCGGTATGACGGGCAGGACGTGACGCAGATGGCCGCCGATGACCGCGCGCGGCTCGGGATCGGCTATATTCCGCAGGGACGCGACGTGTTCCCGCGCATGACGGTCGATGAGAACCTGAAGGTGGGGGAGCTGATCGGCGGCGGCCGGCAGAGTCCCCGCTGGGACCTGGTGTTCGAATGCTTCCCGATCCTGAAGGACCGCCGCAAGCAGCTGGCCGGCACGCTGTCCGGCGGACAGCAGCAGCAGCTGGCGATCGGCCGCGTGCTGATCGGCGCCCCCGCGCTGATCCTGCTGGACGAGCCGTCGGAGGGCGTGCAGCCATCGATCGTGCAGCTGATCTGCCGGGTGCTGCGCTCGATCAGGGACGAGCTCGGCACCACCATCCTGTTTGTTGAGCAGAACCTGGACACGATCCTGACGATGGCCGAGCGCTTGTATGTCATGGAAAAGGGCCGTGTGGTGGCCCAGCTCGAGCCGGGCGGCGTTTCGCAGGACAGTGTGAGGCGCCATTTGCTGCTCTAGGCCGAGCCTTTGAGACCAGCCGCCCTTTCCAGGGCTCCAGAGGCGGCTGTCCGCCAGGCCCAAGCTGTGAGATGCTGCGGCCATGACAATCGGCATTCTCGAAACGGGCCACCCGCCCGAGGCGTTACGCGCGCAATGGGGCAGCTACGGCGACATGATCCGCACCATGATCGGCCGCAACCGCGACTACCGCAGCTATGACGTGCAGTCAGGCGAGCTTCCGGCCGATCCCGCCGAGTGTTCGGCCTACGTGATCACCGGATCTGAGGCGGGCGTGTACGACGACCTGCCATGGATCCCGCCGCTCCTCGATTTCATACGCAAGGTTCGTGGCCAGGCGAAGCTGGTCGGCATCTGCTTCGGTCATCAGGCGATGGCCAAGGCGTACGGCGGCGAGGTCGTGAAGTCGCCCAAGGGCTGGGCGCTCGGCATGCATCGCTACGATATCATCGGGCCGCCTCCCGGCATGCGCGAGCCCTTGACGTTCACGATCCCGGCCTTCCATCAGGACCAGGTCGTGACGCTTCCGCCCGGGGCGCGGCTGCTCGCCTCCAGCGCGTTCACGCCATTCGCCTCGATCGGCTATGACGACGACACCGCGTCGATACAGGGCCACCCAGAGTTCAGCCCCGCCTTCTCCGCCGCCCTGATCGAGGCGAAGCGCGACGTCTACGGCCCGCTCGCTGCCCCGGCGCTGCTGTCCCTACTGCAGCCGGAAGATGGTGGCCGGGCGGCCAACTGGCTGCGGCAGTTCATCGATGGTGGCGGTCTGGACACGCCCGGCTGACCTGTTGCAAGGCTAGCCGGTGTGCAACTCCGGCGCGCGGCGGTGGTGGGTGGCGCTTTCATAGTCGAACGCCATGGCCAGCAGCGCCGCCTCACTCCAGCGGCGGCCGACGAACACCAGCCCGAACGGTGCGTCGGACGCATAATAGCCGGCGGGCAGCGTGACGGCGGGCAGGCCCGCGATGTTGATCTCGCTCACCACCGTCTCGTGGATCGGCTTGCCGCTGTTCAGCCCCTCCAGCGCGTCGCGCATCTGCGGGAACACCACCGCGTCCAGCCGCGCCTCGGTGAACACGGTGTCAAAGATCTCCAGATATCTCTCGCGCGCCGCGATGAAGTCGGAGATGTCCGGCGGAACGGCCGGGTTGGCGAGGCTCGCGGCGAACTGCGGCAGATGGTGCATGAAGCTGAGCACGCCTTTGGGGCCGAACGCGTCCTCGGCCGCCGTGGCCTTCGCGAATTCGGCAAAGCTGCGCACCGCCGCGTCGGGACCGAGGCGCAGCAAATATTGCTGCAGGTCGTACGGGATCGACTCCATCCCGCGTGCGTCGAATTCCTCCAGCGGCGGCGTGGGCGTGCGCAGGGCGGCGAAGCCTGAACCCGCGAACGGATCCTCGACCAGGACGGCCCCCCGCGCCTTCAGCTCACTCTGCGCCCGGGCATACAGGCTGGCTGCCTCAGGAGACAGCGGCAGGTTGCGCCAGCCGAGGCCATAGAGCCCGATCCGCTTGCCCTGCAGCGCATCGGGACTGAGCATCGAGGTGTAGCCGCCCACCGGCTTGTGGCCTATGCCGGCGACGGTCTTGGGGTCCTCCATCGTGTAGCCGGCCAGCACGTCCAGCGTGAGCGCCGCGTCGCGCACGCAGCGGGCGATCGGCCCCACCACGTCGCGCATGCTGGAAAGCGGCATCACGCCCGCATTCGGCACCAACGCGAAGGTTGGCTTGATGCCCACGAGCGCCTGGGCGGAGGCCGGGTTCTGGATGGAGCCGCCGGTCTCCTCCGCCAAGCCCAGCACGGCCATGCTGGACGCCACGGCGGTCGCGGTGCCGGCGCTGCTGCCGCCCGGCAGGAATTCGCGCCCGGCGGCATTGTAGGTCGGCCCCGCCCAGCTGCCATTGGCGTGGGCGCCGGTATGGCTGAGGATCGGCACGTTGGTCTTGCCCAGGATGACGGCCCCGGCCGCGCGCATCCGCGCCACCACGGGTGCATCTGTGCCGGGCATCAGATCGACCCCGCCGGTCTTGCTGTGCAGCAGCGACCAGCCGGCCGTGGTTGGGAAACCCACCATGTCCATGGGGTCCTTGACCACGACGGGCACCCCGGCCAGCGGGCCCAGCGTCTCGCCGGCGGCCCGGCGCGCGTCGATCGCGCGGGCATCGGCCAGGGCATCCGGATTGAGGAAGATGATCGCGTTGTAGTGCCCGTTATAGGCGGCGATGCGATCGAGGAACGCCCGGGTCAGCGCTTCGGAAGAAACGCCGCGGGCAAAGGCGGCGTGCGCCCCTTCGATCGTCATTTCTACAACGTCAATCGATGCGGTTTCGGTCATGCAGCGGGCTCCCTCGATGAGACGAACCTCAATGCATCGCCGTTCCGCGTCAACCCACTCTGCGTCGCGGCTTATGCGCGCTCCGAGCGCACGGACTTATGCCGCGACTGTTCGACGTAACGACCAGAAATCGAACCCGGTCGGGTGTCCGTCACTTTCGAGGAGCGGCGTTCAATGCTTCGGCCGTCTCGCTGCGCAGAGTGACCTTGCCGCCTACTATCGCCAGCGCGCTGCTGGGGATGCGCGTCATATGGCTGCCAGGCTGAAAGTACGAGCCAACCATGATCTCTGCGGTTTGGCCATCGGCGGAAAGCGCGCGGACGCTGCCGATGGTGTTGCCCTGGCGGTCATGGAGCCAGTGCCCGGCCGCGTTCGATGCGTCGAACGGCGCCGCGGCTTGGTTTGCCGCGGAAACGACAGCGGTTTGGGCCATCGCCCCACTGCTGGCGGCGAGCACCAGCGCGGCTGCAAGGCTGAAGTGACGCGTGTTCATGATTTTGGTCCTCTATGTCGGCGGCGTAACAGGCAAAGGCTTGCTCGGATGTGAGGCTGCCTTTCGTGCCTGCCCGGCCCCGGTCGCGTTCGATGCATGCACGATGAGGCAACGGACCTTAAAAGACCTTGAGCCGGAGCTGATGTGACCTGAAAGGATCTGAAGCCTGAACAAGCACGGTTTGACCGGCGCTGCAGCGGAAGCTGTGCGTGTTTGGGCCTATGTGTATTTACTGCTGGCATCATTTACCGCCGGCATTGCTGGTTCCGGCCGAACCGGCGGCAATCGGATGACGGAGACTGGCCGGCTGACCAATCGTCCCATCACCAGCATCACGCGCCATCCGAATGGCCCGCCGATGTGACTGAGGTCACACGATGCGTGCCGGCGCCTGCGGTATGGGCTGAGGACACTGATCCAACGCGCTTGTCACCAAAGGTTGCTTCGGGTCAAGCGGGCGGCTCCCGGTACCAACACCTAGAGCTTTTTCCGATCGGACGGGATCGGAGAAAAGCTCTAGCCCTTTGTTTTGGCGCGCATCTTTGTCCAATCGAAAGAGCAAGTCGAGTGGACGATGCTCTGGATCGACATGCTCCCAAGGCGTAGTGTGCGGTCCGCGGGATCGGCGGAGGGGATGCAGCGGGGAGCCTTGCCATGCGTGGCACGATACGCGATCGCCTGTCGCTCAATGCGCAGGTGCAGTTGATAGGGCGCGCGGACGAACTTGGCACGCTGCGGAGAGCGCTTGCCAAGGGAGTTCCGATCGTCGTCCACCTGCATGGCCTGCCCGGCATCGGCAAGTCGGCCGTCGCGGCGGCGTTCGCGGAAGGGGTCCGGAGCAATGGAGCGACCGCGCTGACCGTCGAATGCGGGGCAGTGGAGCCGACCGAGCGCGGCGTGCTGGATGAACTTGGCCGGCAACTCGGCTGTCACGGCCAGCGGGAAGCTGTGGCCATAGCGCTTGCGGGCCGCCCTTCGCCGGCGCTGCTGGTCTTCGACGGCTACGAGGTGTTTGGCTTGCTGGACGCCTGGATGCGACAGGTCCTGCTGCCGTCGCTGCCCGATCGCGTGCTGGTCTTGCTGGCCAGCCGTCTGCCGCCCTCCGATGCCTGGACCGAAGCGCCCGCCTGGCAGGGCCTGTTTCACGCCATGCCGCTTGGCCTGTTGCCGGACGGTGCTTCGACCGAACTGCTGACCCACCTCGATGTCCCTGTCCAGGATATCCCTCGCATCGTCGGTTTTGCCGCCGGGCACCCGCTCGCGTTGACGCTCGCCGCGCGAGCGGCGCGCCTGCCCGAAGCGGAGCGCGCCTTGGCGGCGCCGGCGGAAGCGGCAATCCCGCAGCTTGCGCAGCGCTACCTCGCCGGCATCCCCGACAAGACAACGCGCGAGATGCTGCAGGCGGCGTGCGTCGCCCGGCGCATCACCCGCGGGCTGCTGCGCACGTTATCGCCGGGGGACGATGCCGACGCGCTTTACGCAAAACTGGCGGCACTCCCCTTCGTGGCAGCGGCGCGCGACGGCCTTGCAGTGCATGACGCGGTGCGGGAGGCGCTTGCCAGCGAGTTGCTGGCGTCCGACCCCGAACTTCACCGGCGCTTCCGGCAGCAGGCGTGGCGCTACCTTAGCCAGGAGGCGCGTACGGCGCCGTTCAGGGAGCTATGGCGCTGTACGGCCGACCTCATCCACTTGATCACAAATCCGGTGGTGCGGGAGGCCTTCTTTCCGCGCGATGCGCTGCGCTATGCCGTCGAGCCCGCTCGGCCGGAGGATCGACGGGCCATTCTGGACATCACTCAGGCGCATGATGGCCACGCCGCTGCATCGTCCATGGAGCTGTGGTGGCAGGCCATCCCGCAGGCGTTCTTCGTTGCGCGTACGTCGGATCAGTCGGTGGAGGGGTTCTATTGCCTGCTCGATGCGGCGGCGGCGAGCTCGGCAGAGGCCGCTCTGCAGCATGATCCAGTCGCGACCCGCTTTGCGCACGACCTTCGCGAGCACCCGATGCCGAAACGTCAGACGGCGCTGTTCGTCCGACGCTGGCTCAGCCGGCAACATGGCGAGAAGCCGTCGCCTGTTCAGGCTGCGTTTTGGCTGGACATCAAGCGCCAATACCTGGAGCGGCGGCCATGGCTGCGTCGCGTCTATACTGCGGCCGAAGATTTCGGGTCTTACGCCGCCGTAGCCGGCGCACTCGGCTTCGTGCCGCTGCCCGGGTCCGTCGCTCTGGGCAATCGGGTGATGCAGGTCGTGGTCCTCGACATGGGGCCGGGTTCAGTGGATGGCTGGCTGCTCGGGCTGGCAGCGGAGGAACTGGGCATCTCGATCGCAACCGGCCTGCTGGACGAGGCAAAGCGCGCGCTGCACGTGGACGGCTCGCTGGTGTCGCTCACCCGCCGCGAGTTCGACGTGATGGCCTATCTGGTCGCACGGGAAGGCGATGCCGTAGCGCGCGACAACCTGATCCAGGATGTCTGGGGTCTGAAATTCGATCCCGGCAGCAATGTGGTGGATGCGGTCGTCGCCTCGCTCCGGCGCAAACTCGGCGGGCAATCCGGTGCGATCGAGACGGTGCGCGGATTTGGCTATCTCTACCGCGTCATGACCGGACCAGCCCAGCCGGCGCGAGGCTGACGTCGCTTCTCATTCGTTTCTCATGTTCGGATCATGCACCGCCCGATGGCCGCGACTAGCCTGATCTCTCTCGCATAACAGCGGGAGTTCCCGAGCAGACAAACAGGAGAGAACGATGCCATTGATCCAAGTGAGCTTGATCGAGCAGGTCTTCACCCCGGAGCAGAAACAGCAAATCATCCGGAAACTGACCGACGCGATGGTCGAGATTGAGGGCGAGGCTTTGCGCGGCGTGACCTGGGTGACGATCCAGGAGATGCGCAGCGGTGATTGGGGCATCGGCGGCCAGCCGCTGACCACCGCCGACGTGATAGCCCTTGCGGCGGGCAAAACCGCCGCTTGACGCAGCGGGCATGGCACGGAGCTGGATGCTAAGGGCACCATCCGATCAATCTGCTCTTTTCATCGGATGGTGCTCGATAGACAAATCAATAGAGATTTCCTCCGATCCACTTCGATCGGAAAAAGCTCTAAGAGCGTCCAAACGGCGTCCGCCTCCGATGCTGCGCAACAAAGATGTTGGGTCAATGCCCTTTGGCAGTTGCAACCCCGACAGAACGGACCGGGAGCCGGAAAATGCTTGATGGAACGATCCAAGCAACGTCGCAGACCAATCGAAGAAGCTACGGTTTCGGCCGCTTCGTCCTGCACGGCCGAGCGCGCCAGTTCCTGGCGGACGGTGAGCCCATAGCGCTCGGCAGCCGTGCGTTCGAAGTCTTGCTGATGCTTGTCGAGGCAGCGGGAGACCTCGTGACCAAGGGCGATATCCTCGATCACGCTTGGTCCGGCGTCGTCGTCGAGGAGAACAACCTGCAAGTTCAAATCTCAACCCTTCGCCGTGTTCTGGGACCGGACCGTCATTGGATCGTGACGATTACCGGGCGTGGCTACCGCTTCACTGCCCCGGTCATCGCCTTGTCTCATGAGTATGCGACGGCGAGCCACGCTCCCGCCCAAACCTATGGCGATGCGCCTCGCCCCATGACTGCGAAGCGCAAACCGCCTGGTCTGTCCATACTGGTCCTGCCTCTCGTGAACCACTGTGACGACCCGGCGCTGGACTGGTTCACCGGGAGCATGACCGACAGCCTGATGACGGACCTGGCCCGTGCGCTTCCAAGCTGCACTGTTTTTGCGCACACACCGGCCAGCACCGAGCTGGGCCAGCCACTGAATGTTCGCGAGATCGCCAGCGCCTATGACGTGCGTTACGTGCTCAAGGGCAGCATGCTGCTGGCCGGTGAGTATATCCGGGTCAACGCGCGGCTTATCGAGGCAGAGTCGGGCGCGCACGTATGGGCCGAGCGCTTCGACCAGCTCCGGCTCGGCGCGCTGCAAACCCAGGACGAGATCGTCGGCCGGCTCTCACGTTCCGCCGGGCTGCAGATGGTTGCCTGCGAGGCACGGCGGGCCAAGCAGGACGAGCATGAACGACCGGACAGCGTGACAGCACTGGATTTTGTGCTGCGCGGCCATGCCGCCGCGACCCAGCCCATGATGACGCGGCACGGTATCGCGGCCGCCTGCTTTGGCCGGCGTTAACGACCCGTGCGGAGCCCGTAACGAACCGCTCAGGCCGCTGTCCCCGTCGGCGCTTGGTTCAGAAAACCACGCCCACCGACTTGGACTTACCAGATAGCCTCCGACAACCGGGACCGGATCTGCATCGACACGAAGGCGGCCGGAACAAGGAAATGGGACGACCGCCTTTCATGGCGGCAGCGTGGTCAGGATGGCGACCCTTTGACAAAGTCGAGAAAGGCGCGAAGCGGCGGCGGGACGAGGCGGCGGCCGGAATAATACAGGAATGGCCCTGAAAAGGGCTGCCACCAGTCCTGCAGCACCGGCTCAAGCGCGCCGCTTTCCAGATGCGGGCGCAGCCAATCCTCGAACAGATGGACGACCCCGGCGCCCGCAATCGCGACATCGACGGTGAGGTCGGTGGCGGCGCCGACGCGCACCACCAGCTGGCCGTGCGGTTCGACGCGCACCACCTCGCCGGCGCGCTCGAACTCCCACGGACTAGTCAGGGCGCCGCTTGTGAAGCGGCCGCGAATGCAGGCATGGGCGAGCAGGTCGCGCGGATGCTTGGGACGCCCAATCCGGTTCAGGTAGGCCGGCGCTGCCGCGGTGGCAAATCGCTGAACGCGGGGCCCGATCGGGATCGCGATCATGTCCAGCTCCAGCCGCTCGTCGTAGCGGATGCCGGCGTCGCAGCCCGACGCCAGCACATCGACGAAACTATCCTCGGCCACAATCTCCATCCTGATATCGGGATAGGCGGCCAGGAAGCCGGGAAGGATCGCGGGCAGCACCAGCCGGGCGGCGCTGACCGGCACGTTGAGGCGCAGCGTGCCGGCCGGGCGGTCGCGGAGGCCGTCGATCAGGTCGAGCACCGTCTCCACTTCACCGAGTGCTGGCGTCAGGCGGTCGATCAATTGCGCGCCCACCTCGGTCGGCGTGACGCTGCGGGTGGTGCGATTGAGCAGGCGGACGCCCAGCCTGGTTTCGAGACGACGCACCGCCTCGCTCAATGTGGATGCACTGGCGCCGCCGGCCCGGGCGGCGTCGCGGAAGCCGCGCGCCTGCGCCACGGTGAGAAACGCGCTCAGATCCTCAAGGTCAGCCTTCACTGTTCGCGTATCCGCACAGCCCGTGCGGATAATGCGGGATTATCAGGAGAGTCGGCAATGCCAATCTGGAGGTGACAAAAGGAGACACGAAATGCAGATGATCGATCAGGCAGGCAGCTTTACCCTGGGCGGCCGCATCGTGAAGCGGTTCGGCTATGGCGCCATGCAGCTTGCTGGCCCCGGCGTGTTCGGGCCGCCACGGGATCACGACGCCGCGGTGGCAGTGCTGCGGGCGGCCGTGGCGGCTGGGATCAACCACATCGACACCAGCGACTTCTACGGACCGCACGTGACCAACCAGGTCATCCGCGAGGCGCTCTCGCCCTATCCCGACGATCTTGTGCTGGTTACGAAGATCGGCGCCCGGCGCGGCGGCGACGCGTCGTGGATTTCGGCCAACAACGCCGGGGAGCTCGAGCGCGCGGTCGAGGACAATCTGCGCAATCTCGGCCTCGATGCGATGGAGGTTGTGAACCTGCGGATCATGTTCGATCCGCACGGCCCGGCGGAAGGATCCATCGAAGCACCGCTCACGGCGCTGGCAGCGCTGCAACAACGCGGGCTCGTGCGCCATATCGGCCTCAGCAACGTCACCGCGGCACAGGTCGAAGAGGGCCGGCGCATCTGTCAGATCGTCTGCGTGCAGAACCAATACAACCTCGCGCAGCGCGTCGATGACGGGCTGGTCGATACCCTCGCGAAGGACGGGATCGCTTACGTCCCCTTCTTCCCGCTCGGCGGCTTCTCGCCGTTGCAGTCATCGGCGCTTTCAGAGGTCGCCCGCGCATTGGGAGCGACCCCCTTGCAGGTCGCGCTCGCCTGGCTGCTGCAGCGATCGCCCAACATCCTGCTGATCCCGGGAACGTCGTCGGCCGATCATCTGCGCGAGAACCTGAAGGCGGCTGATCTGACGCTCGAGGCCGACAGTATCCGGACGCTCGACGCGATCGCCGGAGACCATGTCACGACGTAGGCGGCCGCGTCGTCCTTGGTGATGTCCCAATCCGAAATCTGGTTCCCTCTGAGGGCGTGATGCATGCTGGGTGGCCGCCGCAAATGCCCCGGGCAGGCTCACCGCTTATCGGGACGCAGCGGATCCGGGCCAGGCAGGGCGTCCATGCCATACCGCCCAGGCAAGCTGGGGTTCATCGTCGGCCGCGTTCCCGTTCTGGAACGGTCATCGTCATGTTCGATCTCATGGATCTTCGTGCCTTCGCCCGGATCGCCGACCTCGGCAGCCTGTCCGCAGCCGCCCGCGCGCTCGGCATGCCGAAATCTTCCGCCAGCCGCTCGCTCACGCGCTTGGAAGCGGCGGCCGGTTCAGCGCTGAACGAGCGCTCGACCCGGCACTTGCGGCTGACCGATGCCGGGCGCCTGCTGCAGCGTCATGCGCAGCGCATCCTCGACAAGTGCGCGTGTTCATCGACGCGCTTGCGGAGCACATGAGCCAAGTGGCTTGACGCGTTCCACGGACGGGTATTTTCGGGCCAAGCGCCATTTGGTCGGAAGAGAGGTTGGCGGGACGGTCAAACAGCTGCCTGCCTGGCGCTGCGCCCTGCGCTGGAGGGCCAAATCCTGGTGATAGATAGAAATGCGTGTGTAACCGAGGAGGCTTGGAGTTCAGGGCGTTCCAGTGTCGTGATGCAAAACTATATCGGAACATCGGACGTCTGCACCAGGCTCTCGCGGCGGGGAAAGTGCCCGGTTTGCCCGACTCCACCCACCCTGGCGCAGCTGTAAGTTGCGCGACAAGCACCGCGAATGCGCCTTCGACTTTCTGGAGCGTTTGGTAAGGGTATAAAGAGTTAAAAACGATGGCGCGACACCTAAATTTAGTGGCTTCAGCAATAGAACTCAGCTTAGCGACGGAAATATAAGGTCAGCGCGCTCGGCGAAATGCTCGGCCAGGTGCTGGACGAAAGCGCCAACCTTTCCGGGCGTGTGGCTGCGCGATGGCCAGACCGCATACAGCCCGCGTGTGCGGACTGCATACCCGGTCAGCGCTAGCTCCAACCGCCCGGCGGCAACGTGCCGCAGCACCAAATAGCCGTTCTCGGGCAGGATGCCGCCGCGGATGTCAAGGTCGAACCCTTCGGCAACGAGGTCGGTGAACGTGTCCGACAGTTGCAGGTCCAGCTTCAAGTCAGGGTGGCACTGCATGAACTCCGGTAGGAGCGGCAAGACGTGCTGCCGTCCAAAGCCCGTCGTCGCGGTCATGCGCAAAGTGCCCCGGACGGCCCCGCGCTCCTCCTCCACCAGCGCCGCAGCGGCCTCGGCCAGTGCTTCCAGTGCCGGCGCGCAACGGGCGAGGTAACGCTCGCCTTCGGGCGTCAACCGCAGTTGCCGGGTCGTGCGCTCGAACAGGCGCACGCGCACCTGGTCCTCTAAGTTCCGCACGTTCTGGCTGACGGCGGCCGGCGACGCGCCAAGCGCACGGGCGGCGCCGCTTCGCCTCGCACGCCGAGGCCCGCACGGCCTGTTTTGGCTTTATCGAGGCTTGGTATAATCCAATCCGCCTTCACTGCAGCCTGGGCTATCGTTCGCTCATCGCCTTTGAAACAGCAATGGAGATGACCATAGCGGAACCATAACCACCCAAGCCCGCCAACACTCCACAGAGGCGGGGCAAGATCACCACCGCCCTGACCCACCTGTCCAACCTTTGGCGGCCGTCTAAGACAAAGCTTGCATGAACCCGCGACTGCTCGATGCAGACGACGTGCAGGGCCGGGTTGGGATCGGCGGCGACCTTCTGGATGCTTTCGGGGTCGCTGTTGGTCCAAAGCGCGGCCGAAACCTCGATACGGCCGCTGCCGCTGATGACATAGAGCAACATCCGATCACTCTGCTTTTTGATCGGATAAAGTTGCTCAATTAAACAAATAGCTAGAGCTTTCTTCCGATCCACTTTGATCGGAAAAAGCTCTAGGCCGGTTCGCGGTTCCAGCCGCGGGCCATGCTGGCGACGATGCCGGAGCCGCTCATGACCGCCGGTCATCGCGCCGGTGGACCGGTTTTGCACCTTTGACCGGCCGGCACATCGCTGGCGGCCGAACCTGGAGGGAAAAGCCGACCGCACCCTGCATCGCTGCGCCTTCTTGGCAATAGTCCCACAGATTGCATTGGATGCGCGGTAAGCGGCCAGTTGCAACGCCGCTGTTCACCTATTCTTCACAGCCGCGCAGCTGGCATCGCAGCCACGAGCGTCCAAGCGTGACCTCGGGCGAATGAGCATCAGGTAGTCGCGGCGGGATCTCAAAGCAGTGCGCCCTGTCAGGGAACTGAGTTCGTCAAACGACGCTGGTCAGCCCGCCATCGACATAGATCACCTGCCCGTTCACGAAATCCGAGGCCGCGGAGGCCAGGAACACCATGGCGCCTCCCAGTTCCTCCACCCGGCCCCATCGCCCGGCTGGCGTCCGGCTACACAGCCAGGTGGAGAACTCGGGGTCATCCACGAGCGCGCGCGTCAGTTCCGTATCGAAGTAGCCAGGGCCGAGCCCATTCACCTGCAGCCCAAACCTGGCCCAGTCGGCGCACATGCCCTTGGTCAGCATCTTCACCGCGCCTTTGCTCGCGGCGTATGGAGCGATGCCGGGGCGGCCCAGCTCGCTCTGCACGGAGCAAACGTTCACGATCTTGCCACGGCCGCGCGGGATCATGTGCCGGGCCGCGGCCTGTGCCACATAGAACACGGAATGAAGGTTCGCGCGCATCAGCTCGTGCCAGGTTTCCACGGCGAAGTCCTGCAACGGCGCCCGGCGCTGGATGCCGGCGTTGTTCACAAGGATGTCGATGGGGCCGAGATCGGCCTCGATCCGGTCCACCCCCGCGCCCGCCGCGGCCGCGTCGGTCACGTCGAACGCCGCCGTGTCCACGACCGCACCCGTCGCCCGGAGCGCCTGCGCCGCACGCGCCAGCTTGGCCTCGTCCCGGCCGTTCAGCACGACCGCAGCGCCGGCGCCTGACAGCGCCTGGGCCAGCGCCAGGCCGATCCCCTGGCCGGAGCCGGTGACCAGGGCGCGGCGGCCAGCGAGGCCGAACGCCGGCACAACGCCGCCAGGCAGGGCCGGCGTCAAACGACGTCCGTCGGCAGCGTCTTGCCGCCTGTCACGTTGGCGCGCACCCGGGGCGCGACCTCCGAGCTGCAGCATTCGCCGCCTGCGCCAGCCGGTGCAAGGCGCAGGCTGCCTTGTTCGAAGTCGAGGGCGGGCAGCTCAATGCCAGGCTTTGCTTGCATATTGGCCCTCCTTCCGCTTTGTTCGCCCTGACGGCTGGGCCAAGTTACCTGAGCGCCGCGACCGGCGCCGAGATCCCGGCCTTTTTCATTATCTAGCCGCGAGGGCCGGAGAAAACGCAACCTGAAACTCTCCCTGTCCGCCGAACTGCGCGCCAGCACTGCATCGGCCTACGCTGCGGCCCCCCTACCCGGCGAAGCGCGCTTCCGGCAGCCCCCGGACGCCCAAGCCGGTAATCGCGAACAGCGCCCCGCGCAACTGCCCATCGCCCGGAAACCGCGGCAGCGGCGGCTTTGCCATCGAGGTGACGTATAGCACGTCCATGTCAGGGCCGCCGAACATGACCGACGTCACCTTTTTCACTGGCATGTCGATGACGCGCTCGACCTTCCCGTCCGGGGTGTAGCGAACGAGCTTGCCGACATAGACGTGGGCAGACCATACGCCGCCCTCGGCATCGACCGTGGCGCCGTCGAACCCGGCTTCCGCGTGGGTCATCCTGGTGAAAAGCCGCTTGTTGGCGATGCCGCCGGTCGCGGTGTCATAGTCGTATGCCGAAATCTGGCCCGACCAGGTGTCGGTGAAATAGAAGATGCGCCCATCCGGGCTCCAGCACGGCCCGTTGCTGACGACGATGCCGCCTTCCAGCTTCGTCACCGTGAGGTCGGGGTCCAGCCGATACAGCGCACCGTTCGGCCCGGCCTCCTGGGTGTCCATCGATCCCGCGAGAAACCGCCCCTGCCGGTCCACCTTGCCGTCGTTCAGCCGGTTGTCCGGGCGGTCGGGCTCCGGATCGTGGATCAGCTCCACGTCTCCGCTCCGGAAATCCAGGAAGTGAAAGCCGCGCGCGAGCGACACCACGGCGCCGCCGGACCGCCGCAGGCACATGGAGCCGATTTTCTGCGGCACGTCCCAGGCACGGACCTCCCGCCCGTCCGCCGTGCAGCGGAACACCCGTCCGTCGAAGCTGTCGATCCAGTACAGCCGCTGTTCCTCGACATCCCAGAGTGGGCCTTCGCCCAGCGTGGTCTTCACGTCCACCAGCAGATCGATCAGCATCGGCGTTCCTCCCTATTTCCTTGTTTCTACCCACTCCTGTCGCGCAGCGCTGCGACCGCAGCCAGCACCACGAGGCCGAGCAGGATGTCGCGCACAGCGTTGGGCAGCATGCTGCCCGACAGCAGCATCGACAGTGCCGTCAGCAGCAGCGCCCCGCCCGCCATGCCGAGGTAGTGGCCGCGCCCGCCGGTGATCAGCGTGCCGCCCACCACGACGGCGGCGATGGAGGGCAGCAGGTACTCGTCCCCCATGCCCAAGCTGGCCTGGCCGCTGAAACCCGACAGCAGCACGCCCGCCAGCGCCGCGCACAGGCCAGACAGCGCATAGGCGCCGACCAGCGTCGCCCCTACCGGCACCGCCGAGAGCCGCGCCGCCAGCGCTCCGTTGCCGACGGCGAGCAGGCGGCGGCTGAACACCGTTCGGGCCAGCAGAAACGTCGCTGCCATGATGAATATCAGAGCGAACCACGCCGCCGGGGCGAAGCCGAGCAGCCGGCCGGTCATGAACCAGCGCATGCCGGGCGAAGCGAAGCCGGACGGGGTGCCGCCGCTCCATAGCAGGGCGGCCCCCTGCAGCATCCCGTTCATCCCCAGGGTCACGACGATCGGTGGCAGGCCGAGCAGCGCGACGCCCAGGCCGTTCAGGGCGCCGATCCCGGTCCCGAGCAGCAGCGCAAGCGGCACCGCCCATAGCCCCGCGGCGTCGTTGCCCTGGACCAAGCTGCACACCAGCACGCCCGCCGCGGTGATCGCCCATGGCAACGACAGGTCCAGCCCCCCTGTCATCACGGCCGCGCCCTGGCCGAGCGCAAGCACCAGCAGGAACAAACCCAGGACCAGCAGCGAGTTGACGTAGTCCAGGCCGCCGATGCTGCCGCCGTAGGTGAACGCGGTCGCCACCAGCACCAGCGCCAGAGCAATCCAGGCCGGCGCATTCCAGCGTAGCAGATCGCGGTTGCGCTGCAGCCAGCCGGGCTGTTCCAGCCTCGTTGCGGGCAGCGCCGTCGTGGAGCGAGTGGGACAGGGCCGGTGGAACGTGGGCGCCATGCCTGGCGGGCGGCGCAGCCGGATACCGACAGAGCGGAGTTGCCGATGCAGTACCGACCCAGCGCCCAGCGATCCCGCGAGCACCGCACAGACGAGCACGGCCGCCTCGACGATCGAGCTGTAATACGCCGGCACGCTGAACGCGAGCAGCAGGTTGACCATCAGCAGCAGCGCGTAGGCGCCGGCGACGGTGCCGACGCAGCCGCCGCGTCCGCCGCCCAGCAGCGTGCCGCCCAGCACCACGGCGGTAAACGTCTGCAGCAGCAGCGGCCGGCCGACCAACGGATCGCCGGATCCAGTCTGCGCCGACACGAACGCCCCTGCCGCGCCATAGAACAGTCCCGCCGCCACATAGGCCGAGAACAGCGCCGCCCGGCTTGGGACACCTGCGGCGTAGGCGGCGGCCGGGTCGCTGCCGACGGCGTAGATGCCGACGCCCAACCGTGTGCGCCGCAGCAGCAGCCAGGCGCAGACCGCGGCGGCGATCACCAGCGCCGGCGCGGGCAGCAGGTCGGGAACAGCGTCTCCGGTAAGGGCGGCCACGAACTCCGGCGGGATCGCGCCGCCGGGGCGCGGCAGGGCGAGCAGGGTCAGGCCTTGCAGGATGAACATCGTCGCCAGGGTGGCCACGATCGGCTGCAGGCGGGCAAAGGCCACCAGCGCGCCGTTCAGGCCGCCGGCAGCGGCGCCAATGGCCAGGGCGCCGAGACCCCATCCCACCTGCGAAGTGAGGTCCGGCCCCATCCGGGTGGCCAGCCCCGCGTTGACCAGCGACACGACTGCGCCGGCGGACAGGTCGAACCCGCCGCTCAATACCACCACCGTCTGCCCCATCGCCGCGAGCGCCAGGGTCGCGCCTCCGGAGGCGATGAAGCTCAGCTCGAAATAGCTGAGCGGCCCGGACGACTTGGCGCGCACGAGCAGGAACAGGACGGTGAGCACGCCGAATGCCACGAGCGTGCCGGCCGCGCCGTCGAGCCGGATCGCAGGCCGGCGCAGCGCTGGCACGGCGCCGCTCATGCCGCCACCCGCTCCGCCAGCATTTCACCAAGGGCCGCGCGGGCGATGGTTTCCTCATGCAGGTCGTCCGGCCCGAGCACGCGCGTCACGCGGCCGTCGTAGATTGCCAGGACCCGATTGCAGAGATGCTCCAGTTCGGCGATCTCGGTGGAGTAGAACAGCACGGCCCCGCCCGCCTCGGCGAAGGCGCGCATCAGATCGAAGATCTGCCGCTTCGTGCCGACGTCCACACCGCGCGTCGGATCATACAGCAGCAAGCACTTGCAGCCGGTCAGCAGCCATTTGGCGATGGCGATCTTCTGCTGGTTGCCGCCGCTGAAGTCGCCCACCGGCGTCCAAAGCGCCCGCTCAGGCGCCGCGACCCGGCGCAGCACCTCCAGCACCGCCAGGCGCTCAGCGCTCCTATCGACCACGCCGACGCGGGAAAAGCGCTCCACGCAGGGCATCGAGGTGTTGGCCTGCCCGTCAAGCCGAAGGAACAGCCCCTCGGTCTTGCGCTCCTCCGGCACCAGGGCGATGCCGATGGGATGGCGCACCGCATCGCGCGGCGAGGCGAAGCGGACCTCCCGGCCCCCGACCAGGATCCGCCCGGACGTCACTGGCAGCGCGCCGAAGCAGGCGTGGAACAGCTCGGCCTGGCCCATTCCCTGCAGCGCCGTCACCCCGAGGATCTCGCCGGCGCGGAGCTGGAAATCGGCCCGGCGCAGCCGCTTGCCGGCCGCCAGCGCCTCGGCCGCCAGAATGACGGGACCGGTCGCCTGCCGTGCCGGGCGCGGCGGGAAGGCAGCGTCCAGCGAGCGCCCGATGATCATGCGCACGACTTCGGCGTCCTCGATGTCGGCGACCGCGCCGCTTCCCACCGAGCGCCCATTGCGCAGCACGGTGAGACGGTCGCAGAAGCGGCGCACCTCGGGCATGCGGTGGGAGATGAAGACAACGGCG
This sequence comes from uncultured Alphaproteobacteria bacterium, assembly GCA_963850595.1. Taxonomy (GTDB): domain Bacteria; phylum Pseudomonadota; class Alphaproteobacteria; order Acetobacterales; family Acetobacteraceae; genus CAHJXG01. Next base: position 3,353,657 of record CAWKLS010000002.1, read on the forward strand.
CCGCCTTGGCCCGAGGCACGGGCGATGATGCCCGCCAGCCAATCGATGTCACCGCCGGAGAGCGAGGCCGTCGGCTCGTCCAGCAGCAGCACCTGGGGCTTATGGAACAATGCGCGGGCGATCTCGATCTTTTGGCGGACCGGCAGGTCCAGGTTGCGCACCACCGCATTCGGGTCCAGCCAGGACAGGCCGAGTGCGTCGAGGTGGCCGGTGACCGCGCGGGCCTGCGCACGCCCAGCAGGCAGCAAGCGGGTCCGCCGCACGTCCGGCAGCAGGATGTTCTGCGCAACCGAAAGGTCGCGAACCAGGCTCAGCTCCTGGAAAGCGGTGCGGACGCCGCGGCGGTAGGCATCGGCCGGTCGGGACAGGACGACCTTTGTTCCGCCAAGCCATATCTCGCCGCTGTCAGGGCGTGCCAGCCCCGACAGCAGCCGCACCAGCGTCGATTTCCCGGCGCCGTTCTCGCCGAGCAGGGCGTGCACCTCGCCCGGCGCCACGGCGAAGGACGCACCGTCAAGCGCCTTGGTCGCACCGTAGGCCTTGCGGAGGTCGCGGACCTCCAGGGCCGGCGGCGCGGTTGGCGCCGGGGCGCTCACGGCTCGGGCTGGCTCGCGAGCGCCGCCTGCAGCCCGATCTCCGGCGTCTCCTTCGAGAAGATGGAGGCGAACCAGCCGGGGTTCGTCACGACCGATGGCATGAAGGCGTTGCAGCCATCGGCCATCTCCTTCCAGGTGCCCTCCTGGCAGAGGCGGACAGTCTCGTTGGTGACCACCGGCAGCGGCAGGGTGACGCGCTGCGGAATTTCGCCGCCCTCCAGCTTGCGCACCGCGAGCTTCAGCGCCAGCGCGCCGGAATAGGGCGGCGAGGCATAGGAGATGCGCGGCGCCGCCATCGGCGCATAGGTGCCGTTCGCGCCCGCCGCCGCAGTGCCGGCGGCCAGCATCTGCACGCGCCCGCCATTCGACCCCTCGCCGGCGCAAGGGCGCAGCTGATCGGGCTTGCGCCCCGCCTCGATCTGCATGGTGTTGGCGGTATAACAGCCGACCTGCAGCCAGAGCCCGTCGATGCGGTCCCAGGACTGCGTGGCGAGGATCTTGGACAGCTCGGTCCGCGCCACGGCCTGGCTCCACATGCCCGGCGCCTCGGCGACGACGTGGATGTCAGGGTGACGGGCGAAGACCTGCTTGGCGGCGCGGGTGCGCGCCTCGTCCACGGACGTGCCCGGCACGCCGGTAAGCATCACCACATTGCCGCGGCCCTTCAGTCTGTCCGCCAGCCACTCGGCGGTGACGCGGCCCGCCTCCTCCTGGTCGATGGTGACGTTGTGCGCACAGGGCTCCGTCACCTCCCCGTCATAGGCGATGATCAGGACGTTGCGCTTGCAGGCATTGCGGATGACCTGGTTCAGCGCCGTGGGCGAGATCGGATACACGACGATCGCGTCGGCGCCGCCCTGCACCATGGCGTTGATTTGCTGGATCTGCCGCTGCGCGTCCGGCCCTGCGACCTGCACCTGCAGATCCACCTTGCTGGCCATCGAGGGATGCGCGGCCATGGCCTTGATCATGTTGGCGGCCTCGGCCTGCCAGTCATTGCCGATATAGCTCATCGAGAGCGCGACCTTGAACTTCTTCGGCGGCGCCGTCTGGGCCCAGGCGCCGCCGGAGCAGGCGAGCGCCAGGCAGGACAGGGCGGCCGGAAGCACGTGACGCGAACGTAGGCGCATGGGGCGATCCTCCTTTTATAATTAGCCGCTTACGCGGCGGGTATTTGCGTCCGCTTAAACGATGGGAGCGGCCGGTCCCGTTCAGCTTCGGCCTGCTCAGAACGCGACCTTGTCACCGCCCTTGAGCTGCAGCATCTCGCGTGCCTCGTCCGGGGTCGCGACGTCGAGGCCGAGGCCCTCGATGATCTGGCGAACCTGCCGGACCTGCTCGGCGTTGCTTTGGGCGAGCCGTCCCGGGCCGCTCCACAGGCTGTCCTCCAACCCGACCCGCACGTTGCCGCCCATGGCCGCCGACATTGCCGCGACCGGCATCTGGTTGCGTCCTGCGCCCAGCACGGACCAGCGATAGGCCTCGCCAAACAGCCGGTCCGCGGTGCGCTTCATGTGCATGACGTCGTCCGGATGCGCGCCGATGCCGCCTTGCAGGCCGAATACGGTCTGAATGAACAGCGGGGCTTTCACCATTCCCTGATCAAAGAAATACTTGAGATTATAGAGATGCGCCGTGTCGTAGCACTCGAACTCGAAACGGGTCCCATTCTCGGTGCAGGCGGTCAGGATATGCTCGATGTCGGCAAAGCTGTTTTGGAAGACGATGCCTTTGTTCTCCAGATACTTCCGCTCCCAATCGTGCTTGAAGTCCTTGAAGCAATTCAGCAGCCCGAACAGGCCGAAATTCATCGCACCCAAGTTTAGGGACGCCACCTCCGGCTGGTAGGTCGCGGCCGGGCGCACCCGCTCCTGGATGCTCATGGTGGGTGCGCCGCCGGTGGTCAGGTTGATCACGCAGCCCGAGCGCTGCTTGATCACCGGCAGGAACGGCGCGAAGGCTTCCGGCGACTGGTCGGGCTGGCCCGTCACCGGGTTGCGCGCGTGCAGGTGGACGATGGCAGCCCCCGCCTCGGCGGCGCCGATCGCAGCGTCCGCAATCTCCTCCGGCGTGATAGGCAGATGGGGCGACATGCTGGGCGTGTGGATCGCGCCCGTCACCGCGCAGGTTATAATGACCTTCCGCTTTGTTGCCATGGCTCGAACCCTTTTGCTGCAAAGGCTTGTCTGCGCGGAGCGGCACTGTATCACCGCCGCAACCGTGATCTGAGATCACAATCAGCTTGCCAACGCCTGCATCTCCTGTCCAGCTATTCCGGCATGAATTCCACCCAGGCCCTCGACCAGCTTCCCATCCTGCAGCGCCGGACCTTGGGCGGCAGCGCCTACGACCATCTCGCGGAGCTGCTGGTCTCCGGGCGCCTCGCGCCGGGTGAACGGCTTTCGCTGCGGGATGTCGCAGCCGCGCTCGGGGTGTCGGTGATGCCGGTTCGGGAAGCGGTCAGCCGTTTGGTGGCCGACCACGCGCTGGAGGTGGCTCCCAACCGTGCAGTCCGGGTGCCGGTGATGATCGCATCCGGTTTTCGGGCGCTCGCCGAGACCCGCATGGCGATCGAGGGCCTTGCCGCCGCCCGGGCAGCGCTGCATCGAAGCGCGCCCCAGCTCGCCGCGATCGGCGCCGCGGAGGCTGCTTTCCGCGGAGTTGCAGAGCAAGGCAATCCCGACCGGGGTCACGCGGTGAGGCTGAACCGCGACCTGCATTTCGCAATCTACGACGCGAGCGGCCTGCCGCCGTTGCGGGAGATCATCGTCGGGCTGTGGCTAAAGGCCGGGCCGGTGCTCAACCTCGATCTGCGCGCCCATCCGGAACGGCTGCGGCACGGCAGCGCCGTGCTCCACCATGCCGAAGCCTTGGCAGCGATCGAGGCACAGGATGCCGCTGCCGCCAGCGCTGCGATCGCGGCTGACATCCGGGACGCTGCCGATTTCATCGTCGAGCGCGGCGGCCTCCCCAAAGAATAACGGTTTCCGGGCATGTGCAGATCGATAGGGCCCTGCTCAGCCCGCACCGGGATTATCGTCCACGGTTCCCGCCACGCATTGGTCGAGGTCGATGATGGCGCCCGTCATCATCGCGGCCCCGGGGGAAACCAGGAAAGCGGTCAGGTCCGCGATGTCCTCCGGCACGAGCAGGCGCCCGAACGGCTGCGTTGCGCCGACAGCTGCCGCCCAATCCTTCCGGCAGGCCGTGCAGCCCAGTTTGCACGCGATGATCGTTGGGCGTCACGGTCCAGCCGAGATTAATGCCGAACACCCTGACCCGCTCGCGCTTCAGCGCATTTGCCGCCCGTTGGTCAGCGCGACCAGCTCCGCCTTAGTCAGCGCGACCAGCGCCGCATTTGACGCGGAGTAGGCGAGCAGGAACGGCGGACCGCCATAGGCCAGCATGCTGCAGATGTTCACCGCCACCGCTCCGCGCGGGCGCATGTATGGGAGGCAGGCCTGCAGGACGAAGAACGGCGCGCGGGTGTTCGCGGCGAACAGCCGGTCGAACGTGGCGACGGTCGTATCCTCAATCCCGCCGCGATCGGTGAGCCCGGCCGCGTTCACCAGGATGTCGAGGGACCCAACCCCGGCGAGTTGCTCCACAATCGGCTGCTTCGCCGTCTCGATCTCGTTCTTAGACGTCGCGTGCGGGTTTCCCCGCTCACGGCCAGAATAACCGTGGAGTAATCGTTTTCTGCTATCACTTGCACTGATATCGGCTTTTTCAGCAGCTAATCTGTGCACTTGACACCACGTCGCGCCCAACGCCAGAGTTATTGAGTAATCGTTGCCGTGCATCTGAGATGCGTCGGTCCCGGTGTTATGTGCCGTCCCAAGAAACGAGGACGGTCAGCAAGGAGGCGAGGATGCGCACCATCAAAGGACCCGGCCTGTTCCTGGGTCAATTCGCTGACGACAAGCCGCCGTTCGACACGCTGCCTGGCATCGCTCGATGGGCCAAGGATTGCGGGTTCGAGGCCGTGCAGCTGCCGACCTGGGACAAGCGCTTCATCGACATCGAGAAGGCCGCCGGGAGCCGAACCTACGCGCAGGAGGTCATGGGCCAGGCGCAGGAGGCCGGGCTGGTCGTATGCGACAGCGCGAGCCACATCCAGGGCCAGCTTTGCGCGGTCAACCCCGCCTACGACACCCTGATGGACGGGCTTTGCCCAGAGCACGTGCGCGGCAATCCGCGGCGGCGGCAGGAATGGGCCGTCCAGCAGCTGAAAGACTGCGCCACCGCATCGAAGAACATGGGTCTCACCGAGCATGCGACCTTCTCGGGCGCGCTGATCTGGCCGTTCTGCTACCCGTTCCCGCAGCGTCCGGACGGCCTTGTCGAGGAGGGGTTTGCCGAGTTGGCCAGGATCTGGAAGCCGATCCTCGACCATTTCGACGGCGAGGGCGTCGATCTTTGCTTCGAGCTGCACCCGATGGAGGATCTGTTCGACGGGGAGACCTTTGAGATGTTCCTCGCCGCAGTGGGCAACCATCCCCGCTGCAAGATCAACTACGACCCCAGCCACTTCATCAAGCAGGGGCTGGACTACTTGGAGTTCATCGATTTCTACCACTCCCAAATCAAGATGTTCCACGTGAAGGACGCGGAGTTCAACCCCTCGGGCAAGCAGGGCATCTACTCCGGCTACCAGCCCTGGCTGAAGCGCGCCGCGCGCGACCGTTCGCTCGGCGACGGCCAGGTGAACTTCAGCGCGATCTTCTCGAAGTTCACGGAGTACGACTTCGCGGGCTGGGCGGTTTACGAATGGGAGTGCTGCATGAAACACCCAGAAGACGGCGCGCGAGAGGGCGCGGCGTATATCCGCGAGAAGATCATCCGCGTCACCGACAAGACGTTCGACGATTTCGCCGGCGGCAAGGGCGACCGCGCCTCCAACCGCGCCATGCTCGGCCTCAAGTGAGGGGGGCTGCGCATGGCGATTGAGTCCTTCACCCATGAGACGGCGGCGCGCAGGCTGCGCCTCGGCATGGTGGGCGGCGGGCGCGGGGCCTTCATCGGCGCCGTCCACCGCATGGCGGCGCGGCTGGATGATCGTTACGAGCTGGTGGCCGGCGCATTCTCGTCCGATCCAGGCAACACGCGCGCCACCGCGCAAGACCTCGGGATCGCGCCGGACCGGGCCTACGCCACCTGGCAGGAGATGGCGGAGCAGGAGGCACGGCGTGAGGACGGCATCGACGTCGTGTCCGTCGTCACTCCGAACCACCTGCATTTCGGCCCGGCAAAGGCCTTCCTGGAGGCCGGCATCCACGTGATCTGCGACAAGCCGATGACCCTGAACCTGCGCGAGGCGCTCGACCTGGTGGCGATCGCCCGCAAGTCCGGGCTGGTCTTCGTGCTGACGCAGAACAACACCGGGTATCCCATGGTGCGTCAGGCGCGGGCCATGGTGCGGGAAGGCCAGCTCGGCGCCGTCCAGGTCATCCGGACCTCGTATGCGCAGGATTGGCTGACCGCGCCGATCGACCAGCAGGGCCATAAGCAGGCGGCCTGGCGCACCGACCCCAGCCAATCGGGCGTCGGCGGCTCGATCGGCGACATCGGCGTCCACGCCTTCAACCTCGCCGCCTTCATCTCCGGGCTCGAATTGGAGAGCGTCTGCGCGGACCTGCGCAGCTATGTGCCGGGGCGCCGGCTCGACGACAACGCCAACGTGCTGCTGCGCTACACCAATGGGGCCACTGGCACGCTGTGGAGCAGCCAGGTCGCGCCGGGCAACTTCAATCGGCTGTCGATCGGCGTGTATGGGACCAAAGCGGGCCTCGAATGGGTGGGGGAGGACAACGACAACCTGACCTTAGCGCCGTTCGGTGAGCCGGTGCGCACCATCACCCGCGGCGGCCCCGGCGCGCATGCCGTCGCTACCCACGCGACGCGCATGCCGCCCCGCCATCCCGAGGGCTACATCGAGGGCTTTGCCAACCTCTATGCGAACGCGGCCGAGCTGATCTGGGCACGGCGGGAGCAGCGCGACCCCGATCCGATGGCGGCCGACCTGCCGACCGTGGAGGACGGCGCGCGCGGCCTGGCGTTCATCGAAGCCTGCGTCGCGTCCAGCCGTAACGGAGGCGTATGGACCAAGGTGTCGCTGGATACGTGACCGGCCCGACGCGGCTGCGGGACGCGCTGCCGGACCTGAGGCGCAAGTCCACCGGCCTGCGAGGTTTGGCCGATCTGCGCCTCGTCACGCTGATCGATGGCCCGGGCGCCGGGGGACGCCTGCTGCAGGCGCGGACGCCGTCGGGCCTCGCGCTCGACATCGCCCTCGACCGCAGCGCCGACATCTTGCGGATATCGTTCCGCGGTCACGAGCTGGGGTGGCACAGCCCCGTCCAGGCGCCGCATCCATGGCCGCCGGCTGAGTTGGAGCATGGGCTGGGCTTCCTACGCGGCTTCGACGGCTTCCTCGTCACCTGCGGCCTCGACCACCACGGCCCCGCCGCCGAGACGTCCGCCGAGGTCCTCCGCTATCCGCTGCTTGACCGCGAGGCGCGCCTCACTGGGCCGGGCTGGGCGCTGGCGCACTGCCTCGATGACGGGTCCGCACAGCCGTCCGACGATCATGCGGAGATCGTGAACGAGGGCGCCTCGCCAACGCCCGCCCAGGATGGGCGATGCGCGGCCGGACTGGAGAACCATGGCCTGGGCATTGGACTCAAGCTGCGCTACGACCCGGCGGCGCTTCCGGTCACGGCGCTGTGGCGGGCCTTCCAGTCGGGCGTGTTCGCCCTCGGGATCGAACCGCAAACCTTGATCGGGACGCTGCAGGCTCAGGAGGAGCGGGTCTATCGTTTGGATATCGAGATTGAGGCCATTTGCGTCGCAGCCGCAGGTGACGGGGGCGGAGCCTGACTAGAATGGCGCCGCGCCATGCTGACAAACCCAGGGCTGGGGCCGAGCCGGGCTTCACCGCCCGTGCCCCGGCCGTTTCGATGCGCGATGTGGCGGTGCGCGCCGGCGTGTCGGTCGCGACGATCTCCCGCGTGTTGAACAATGAGGCCGCGGGCGTGTCGGACGAGACGCGCAGCCGGGTGCGGCTGGTCATCGAGGAGCTGCATTATCGGCCCAATCATTTTGGCCGCGCGCTTCGTGCCCAGACCACCGACACCTACGCCCTGGTGATCTCCAATATTCAGAACACGTTCTACTCGGCCGTCGCCTGGGAGCTGGAGCGGCAGCTGAACGAGCTCGGCAAGGTCATGCTGCTGTTCAACACCAATGAGAGCGCTGCGCTGCAGGACCGCTGCCTTGAGGAGATCAACCTGCGCAAGGTGAGCGGCCTGTTCATCCTTTGCGCCGTCGAGAGCAAGCACCTGGCCGCATCCGCGGCAAGCAATCCTACCGTTTTCATCAACCGCCGGATCGCGGCGCTCGGGCACACATCGTTCGTCGGCATCGACGACTACGCCGCCGCGCGCGACATGGTCACGGCCATGCTCCGCACGAGCGCATCGCCGGTCGGCGTCATCCACGGCCCGCTTTATTCCGACACCAGCGCGAGGCGCTTCGCGGCGATCAAGGACGTGCTGCACGCGCGCGGCGTCGCCATCGGGCCGGACGATATGCGGGAGGCGAGGCTTTCGATGGACAGCGGCTATCAATGCGCGGTCGATCTGCTCGCCCACAAGCGCTACCGTTCCCTCGTCTGCGGGTCCGATCAGATCGCCTACGGCGCGTTCCGCCGCTGCCGCGAGATCGGCATCCCGGTACCGGACGACGTGCGCATTTATGGGTTCGACGACAACCCGCTCAACGAGTGGCTGGCCCCTTGGCTGAACACGGTGCGTGTGCCGCACGTGGCACTCGCGACGGAAGCGCTTGGCCAGCTGGAGCAGCTTCGCAGCGGCGGTCCGGCCAAGTCCGTCACGATACCATATGAGATCGTGCTGCGGACCTAGCCGGTCCTGCTGATCGTGACCCTGCCCCCGACCAGCGTCGGTTGCCACGGCTGACGGCTGCGGAGCAGTGCCAGCTGTGCGCTCTGGCACTGCATCTTGCGCTCAGGCACGAGTGGGGCAAATCAAATCGAAGCACCTGTCTGTTTTGCACCACGGGCCTTTGCGTGGCGGCCCGACTCATTTAGCGCCTGGGAACCAAGCGTCGGGATTGGACCTTTGGCGCTGGAATACGCGATAAGGAATACACATGGCGTTACAGGATTGGATCGAGCGGCTTCTTGCAACCGCGACCGTGCTCGGCGGCTACCCACCGGGCGCGCCAGTCCCACCCGTGACGGTGATGACGCAAAATGAGCTATCCGACCGTGTCTGCGGCGGGTCCTGTGCGGTAAAGGGCGCGTTTATTCCTGGCCAGGGGCTATTTATCATCAAGGAGCTTGAGATCGAAACCGACCCGCAGGACCGGTCGGTATTGCTGCATGAACTGGTGCATTACCTACAGCAGCTCAACGGCCGCTACGCCAGCGAAAGCGCCTGCGACCGGTTTCGTGACCGTGAGCTGGAAGCCTATCGCCTACAAGACGAATACCTGTCCCGATACGGCTTGGGCGTGAGCAGCCTGACCGCAAGCCTGGAATGGCAGCCAGCCGTTTGCCTCGACCAAGACGGCTCAGGCGCCGTGCAAACTTTCCAGGCCCAGTAAGACAATCAGACGTCGGGTTTGTGCTCGCCTGTCAAAAATCATTGATTAGGATGAGGGTTGGCGACTAGGCTTTCAATTCGGATAGCGCTAGTGGTCCGATCCTAACGCTTGATTCCCAAGCGTTAGGTGAATCGGCCCACCAAACGAAGCTAGTGGTGCAAATCGGACGGATGCGTCCGTCTGATTTGCACCACTAGGCGATGCGGACTTCGGAAATGGTATTCTGTCGCATAATTTGGCGGCAGTAATAACAACGAATGCTGCATACAGAAACTTGCGGCTCAGATTAATAAGAAACGGAGGAACGCTCCATGAAAATCACCAAGCCCATTGCTCGTGCAGCAACGCTGGCATTTGCCGCAGGGATCACGATCTCGGCCGCTCCAGTTTTTGCGCAGACCGTCGATACCGCCCGCATTGAAGCTGGTGGCGGCAATGACTGGCCAACCTATCACGGCAACTACAAGTCATATCACTATAGTACGCTCGATCAGATCAACAGCGGCAACGTCAAAGACCTGCAGGTCGCGTGGATGCACTTCCCCGGGCGCTCCACCCGTGGCGTGCAGTCGCAGCCGATCGTGGCGGATGGCGTGCTGTATTACACAGGCTCCTACAGCCGTGTATTCGCACTCAACGGCGCGACCGGCGAGCTGATCTGGTCGTATTTCCCCGAGCTGGACGACGCGCTGGTGGCCCGGCAGACTCACAGCCCGTATAACCGCGGCACGGCCATGGGCGACGGTAAGCTCTATGTCGGCACCGTGGACGGACGGCTGATCGCGCTGGATTTGAAAACCGGCAAGCCGGTCTGGGACACCAAACTGGTGAACAGCCAGAAGGTGACGGTCGGCTTCACCGGGGCGCCGCTGTTCGCCAAGGGCACCGTCGTGATCGGCAGCCAGGGCGGCGAGTGGCCGGGCCGCGGCCCGATCTTTGGCGTCGATGCGGCGACGGGCAAGCAGAAATGGCAGTTCCTGACCGCGGGCGGCAACGACGACGATACGGCGGCGAAAAAGACCTGGGGCAACGATTCGTGGCGCACCGGCGGCGGTGGCGGCTGGATGCCCGGCACCTTCGACCCGGCCACCAACGCGATCTGGTGGGGGACTGCGAACCCGGGGCCGCTCTATGATTGGTCGGGCGCGGACTACATGACAAAGGGCGCGCGGCCGGGCGATAATCTTTATACGACCTCGGTCATCGGGCTCGACGTCGATACCGGCGCCCTGAAGTTCTATCACCAGGAACTGCCGCACGACGCCTGGGATTTCGACAGCGCCGTCGGCGAGTTCATCTCGATCGACCGCGATGGCAAGCAGCTGATGGTGCATCCCAACAAGAGCGGCTTCATCTTCGTCTATGACCGCAAGGATGCGAAGGTCGAGAACGTCTGGCGCTTGGTGGACAACATCAACTTCGTCAAGGACATCACGCCAAAGGGTGAGCTGATCGGCCGCCGGGACTTTACCGCCGGCAAGCAGGACGAGGTCTTGTGCCCGCACATCTCGGGCGGGGTCAGCTGGAACTCCGGCTCGTATGATCCGAAGAACGGGCTGTATTACAAGCTCGGCCAGGAATGGTGCATGAAGCTCAACGTGGTGAAGACCGCAGCCATCACGGAACCGCAGGCGCAGCTGAACATCGGCGCCAACTTCAGCATCGCGAAGCCGCCGAACGGCGAGATTTCCGGCCATCTCGACGCGCGTGACCCCGTAACCGGCGCCAAGAAGTGGGAGGTGCGCTTCCCCGAGCCGCCGCTGTCAAGCGTGCTCTCCACAGCGGGCAATCTGGTGTTCGTGCCGGACGCGCGCGGCGTTATCCACGCCTATAACTCCCTCGATGGCAAGGAGTTGTGGTCGCACAACGACGGCACCGGCCACCAGGGCGGGATCGTCAGCTACTCCGCCGGCGGCAAGCAGTATGTGGCGGTGGTAGCCGGCTTCGGCGGCATGGCCACCGACGACTACTCCACGCAGTTCGGCGAGCCCTACAAGAGCATGCCGAAAGACACTGGCGCGCTGATCGTGTTCGGCCTGAAATAGGCAGGAACGTCGGGGGGTGAGGTCGCCCCCCGGACGTGCCTTCGCAGCGTTGAATAGCGGGCGGCCCCAACGATGACTCGATTTATAGCGACGGCCTGCGCGGCTGTCTTTCTGCTCAACGTCTCGACCGTCGCGGCCCAGCAAGCCCCGGCGAGCGGCGAGCCACTGGACGGCGAGACCCTGTTTGCGACCACCTGCGGCTGGTGTCACGCCGACGGCGGCCGCGAAGCCGGTAAAGGCCCGAAGCTTGCCGCGAGTGAGCGCACCGACGAGTTCATCGTCCAGCGCATAAAGCACGGCAAGGAAGGCGCCATGCCAGCCTTCCAAGGCACCTACAACGACGAACAGATTGCCGAGATACTCAAATACATACGTGGCTTGAAGGACAACCCGGGATGACCTGGGCGCTGCTTCGGCCAGCCATTCTGCTGCCGGTCGCCCTAATAACCGGGGCGGCGCTCGCCAGCGGTCCCGTCGCCGCCCGTTCCTTGGAGCAGATTCGCGACAGCGGCAGCGTCGTCCTGTGCGCGCATCCCAACTCACTGCCGTTCGCGAGCAAAACGGCCAGTACGCCCGGATTTCAGGTTGAGCTGGCACGGGCGCTCGCCGCTCAGCTCGGCGTATCGCTTGGGCAGGAATGGATCGTGACGCCCTCGCAGGTGTTCCGCTCAAACTGCGACTTCGTGCTGGATGTGATCGGCGATCAAGGCGTGCAGTCGGAATCGGGACTCCAGGTCTCCAAACCCTATTACCGTGGGGGAGTGGGGCTGGCCGTGCGGCATGGAAGCCCCGTCCATAGCTTTGCCGATTTGAACGAGCACACCAAGGTCGGAGTGCAGGTGGGCTCGACCGTTGCGATGCTGCTGAACCAGCGGAATGTGGCGATCTCGACCTTTGCTTTCGAGGACGAGATGATGGAGGCTCTGAGCACTCACGACATTGACGCGGCGGCGGTGACAGCGACGGTAGCGGGTTATTTCAATGCCACCCACCCCGATCAGGCGGTCACCATTATTCGGCCAGACGACACGCAGGCCAATACGGTCTGGAACCTCGCTGTCGGACTGCGCCGGCCTGACGCCAAGCTACGTGAAGCGATCGACGCTGCGCTCGACCACCTCCGTGATGACGGAACGATCTCGGCCATCTATGCGCGCTACGGCATAAGCATTCTCCCGCCTTAGCAGAGGCTGTGGTTCGCTTGCGCCTTGAGACGACGCGGATGGGTCGGCAGGCTTATCGCGATACACGGACCCATTGCTGGTCCTTCAGGTAGCGATAGTGCTCTTTGGCGCCATCGCCAATCGCGAAGAGATGGATCCATCGATTATCTACGAGTTGGCGCACCATCCCGTGCTTCGCAATCACGCCATTCAGCGCGTCGAGCGGGGCTTCGATGAATACATTCAGCCGCAGCGGCTCATGCACGAAGCGGATGCCGTCATGCACGGACTGCCAGGGCAGGCCCACTTTCAAATCGCCCGAATTGCCCTCCAGCACGCCGATCGTCCCGCTCACGTTGTGCAGCACCTTGTTGCCGCTGCCGAAGACCCTGTTGTTAACAACCGAGCCGTAATATTGGAGGTTGATCCAGCTCGCGACCACCATGGGCGCGGTCATGATAAGCTCCAGCACGCCATAGCCTTCGTCCGCTCGCCAATCGTAGTCGTGCAGGAAGACCCGGCCCTGCAGATCGATGCCGCGCGTGCGTGCGCGAGGCGCTGCGATAAAGGCGGCGTTGCCGGCCAGCCCCCATTCCGGACGCACCTGTGCCCAATCCCGGCTGCGTGCCAGAACTCTCTTCTCCGTGGCGGCGTCGCGCGGGATGCCAAGCAGGGCCGCGCGTTCGAGCCGGGTCAGGCTGGTTGCCCGGATCAGCGTCTCACGAAGCGCGGCCAAGTCCCGCTTGTGCGAGGGGGGGACCCCGCCTGCGTCGAAAATCCTGATCTCGTCGGTCGTCGTGTCGTGCAGGCAGCCCAGGAACCAGGTGTCCTCCGGGATGGCGATGCCGCGGCTGCTCAGGCCGGCGCGCACCGCGTGGTCGTTGAGGATTGCAGCGGCAACGCGGGCGTTTGCCTCACCGGTGTTGCCGCCGCACGCGCCGCAATCGAGACCGGACGCGTGCGGGTTGTTCACCGTGGTGCTGCCGTGACCGGCGAGCATCACGAGCCGGGCGAACTTCCCGGTCATCGACATGCCGCGCAGCACGGCTTCGGCCATGGCTACGCGCTGCTCCGCATCGAACCCCGTGCGGCGGCCGTCAACGATACGGGGCACGATCTCTGGCCCCAGGCGCTTGATGACTGCGGCGTCCAGCCCGTCGGTGTTCGGGTCCTTCACGGTCCGGGTGAGGGCAAGGCTGTCGCTGACGATCTTGCCTGCGAAGAAAAGCCCGGCCGCCTCGACATAGACGAACGACGTGACCGCTGACAATTTGAGGGCTTTCCAAACCTTCTCGACCCGGCGTCGCAGCAGGCGCAAACTGAGGATTTCGGCGCTCTCCTCCGGCGCAGCGGTCACGCTTTCGCACACCGTGAAAGCCGGTTTGAGCAGCACCGGGCAGTGGGCGCGGCCCTGCACGTGCCCGATCGGCACATATTCAATCGGGAAGCCAAAGAACCCGGCAAAACCGACCGTCTCCGCGTCGGGCCGGACGGCTTCGAGCGCACGCCGGTAGATCTCCGAACGGACATCGATGCAGAACGCGGCCTGCAGGGCGGGCCGTGCGGGCGGCGGAGTTTGTGCCCGGCCAGCAAGCCGGGCCAGCAGACGGCGCTGATGGGCGCACTCAAAGGCTTCCTGCAGGATCAGGTCGATGCAGAGGTCCGGGTCGTCCCCCAGCCGCTCGTCCAGCGGCTGCATCGCGGCATCCGCCATCGCCTGCCGCCATGCTGCCCGGAACGCGGCGTCGCTGCGCTGCACGAACAGCGCGTATCCCCAGACCACGCGAATGGCCAGCAGCTGGACCAGCGTATCATCGGGTTGACCGTCAAGCTCGGCATTCCAGACCAGATAGCGCGCGTAGGCCGCCCAGCCGCCGACATCGAGCAGCGCCTGGTGCAGGTAGTCCTCCATAGCGCGCGCCGGGACGCCGATGTGCTCCATCACCTCGCCGATCGCCTCGGTTGGATCATCCGGCAGGCGCGCGACGAGCGCGCGGAAACCGCCGATCCCCATGACTTCCGGGTTGAGGTCATGGCGCATGGCGGCGCGCCAGGCGGCGTAAGGGCGCAGACTGCGCGAGGGCAGGCGCCAGACCGATTGGCCTTCGTCGAAATAGGCGGCGCACCATTTCGATATCTCGTCGGTCATGAAGGCGGTGCGGCTGGCGAGCCTGTCGCCGGCAGCCAGTGAGTTTAGAACCTCGGCGATTGTGGCGACCACCGCCGGGTGCTTGGACTTATGCACGGGCTCGTGCTGCGCCGCGGCTTTGAAGGCGTCGAGCGTTCTGGGAGTGTGCCAATCCTCTGGGGAAGCGGCGAGCGCCGCTTCGATGTCCTGGTCGCCGATAGTCCCGGACTGCAGCGCATCAAGGTAGTAGCGCCGAGGCATCAGCATATCGATCCGGGCGACACGATGCAGCGTGGCGCAGGTGGCGTGGAAGCTCTGACCGCTGAAGCCCAGGAACGGATTGACCGCGACGAAGTTCTTGAGCGGCCAGAGCGGCGCGATCCGCTGGCAGGCGCCGGCGATGGCGGCCTTCACCATGGCATCGCGGTCGCGGCCTTCCTCGCCGGACGAGTGCTTTGCAAGGTCAAGGACGCTGCTCATGAATAAGCTCCTGCTTGCGCCGATGCAGCAAGGGGGATGCGGGCCTCGTCCGACCGGTTGGGCCAGAACTGCAGCACCAACCGGTTGGCAAGCGTGTTGACATAAAGCCCGTTCGCCACGTGGACGTAGAGCGCCTGCCATTTCGGCTCACGCGCACGGCGCGAAATGACCCCCTGCAGGAAAATCACCGCTGCAAACGACAGCACCACAAGTGCCACGATGGCGACGCCGATGGGCCCGCGTATCGGCTGAGTTTCCGGCAGGGTTCCCGCCATCATCAGCTCGGCCGCGTGCTGCAGGCCGAAATAAGCCGCCGCGACCCCTCCCGCCAGCAGGAGGGCGCGGCCGACGACGTAGGAGTTTGGGCGCTCGTCGATCGAGCTGGCGACCATGTGGATCAGGCTCATCACCAGCACCGCCCCAAGGGCGAACACGCCGGGCTGCTGGGTCGGCGTGGCGCCGAACATGCGGCTGATGGCAAAGGTCACCAGCAGCACGCCGCTGATGGCGATGATCAGGCGCGCCGGGTGCGGCTTGCCGACGATGCTCGGCGTCCAGGAACCGCGCGCGATGTCGATCACGCTGCCCGACGAGAGGAAGGCGTGCGCCTTATACAGCGAGTGCGCGAGGATGTGCAGCAATGCGGCGGAAAAGGCGCCCAGGCCGCATTCCAGCATCATGAAGCCCATCTGCGCGATCGTGGAATAGGCCAGCGCCACCTTGACGGACGTCTGCGTCAGCATGACGGCCGAACCGAACAGGGCGGTGAAGCCGCCGATGATCGCCAGCACGCTCAGCGCAGGCAGGGAAAGCGTGATGACGTCGGCAAAGCGCAGGACCAGGAAGCCGCCCGCGTTGATGATGCCGGCGTGCAGCAGCGCGGAGACGGGAGTTGGCGTCTCCATCACCTCGATCAGCCAGCCATGCAGCGGAAACTGCGCCGATTTCAGCAGGGCGGTCATGACCAGGAGCAGGGCGATGGCGTGCACGTCGATGGCGGCATCCGCGACCGACTGCTGTGCCTGCGCCGCCTGGAAGATTGCGGAATACTCCAGGCTGCCCGCCATGCGGTAGAGCAGCGCCATCGCGACCAGCAGGCATAGGTCGCCGGCGCGGCTGGCGATGAACTTCTTGCGCGCTGCGAGCAGCGCCGCGGGACGTTCCGGGTAGAACACCAGCAGCTTGTGCAGCCCAAGGCTGGTGGCGATCCAGGCCAGGGCGAATAGGGACAGGTTGCCCGAAAGGATCACCATCAGCACGGCCGACAAGGTCAGGCACAGCATTCCGGTGAACCTGGCATGGCCGGGATCGCCCGCGAGGTAGTTGCCGCTATAGGCGACGACGATCACGCCGATAAATGCGACGAGGCAAAACATCGCGGCCGTCAGCCGGTCCGCATACAGGCTGAACCCGATCCCGCCGATGCCGATCAGCGGCGAGTGCGCTGCTCCGTCCAACACGACGAAGGCAGCGGTGGTGACGGCGATGGCGAGCGCGGTCAGCACGGCGCCGATGGCCGCACGGTTCAGGCCCGTAACGGAGGCGGGCCGCAAGCCGAGGGCGACGCCGCCGACGCAGGCCAGGCCGAACGGACCAAGGGCGGCCAGCAGAAGAAATGTTGATGGCATCGGCATCTCCAAAGCTTGCGGGATCAATGCATCGAACGAACGCGGGGCATCACGGTGATGGGCAGGCGATGCCCGCGCCACCGGCGGCGCGGGCGTGATCGAGGGAGGCTGGGGACAGGCCGCCCTGCGCATAGACCGGGATCGGCGACGCGCGTGCCAGACGCGCGAAGCCCTCCCACCCGAGCAACGGCCGCTTCGGTTGCTGACTGCACGCCAGCACGGGCGAAAGAACGGCCATGTCAGCGCCCAGGGCCACGGCACGCGCCAGGTCAGCGCCATCGTGGCAGGAGGCGGACCAAAGCGGCACGGGCGGGCGGGCGTCAAGCCGGTGCAGCTCCGCCTGGGTCGCGTGCACCCCATCCACGCCGGCCCGGCGCGAAGCGAGCGCGCTGCCTTCCAGCAGGACACGAGCCCCGTGCGGCCGTGCGGCGCTCGCCACGCGCCGTGCGAAGGCGATGCGCTGGTCCGGAGCCATCGCCGGTTCGCACAGCCGGAGGAGCCGCACGCCCGCAGCCAGAAGGGTGGGCAGCCGCGCCAGGAAGCCCTCGGGACCGCCATAGTCCGACGCGTGCGCGACGGCGTAGAGGGGCGGCAGGCCGAGGGCGGCCAGCACGCGTTCATTGCTGGGCAGCACTGGGGCGACGGAGGGCGATGCGGGATCCACCCAGGCCAGGCGCTGGCCTTCGCGACCCTGCGGGTTGCCGTCCCAACCGGTGACCCGGAAAAAGTGGAGCCGCACCCGCTTGGTCCGGAACGCGTGCTCGTAGGCGGCCCAGGGACGCAATTCGTGGGGGACGATGCCGATTTCTTCGTCCAGCTCTCGCCGGGCCGCCTCGGGGGCCGTCTCCCCCGAGTCGATCTTGCCGCCGGGCAGTTCCCAAAATCCTGCGGCAACCTGCCGCGCCGTGCGCTCCGCCAGCAGCACACGGCCGTCGGGCGACTGCACGATACTGACGGCGACATCGACGACCGGCAGCTGCACGCGAGCCCCCTTTGCGGCTAGTCCGGCCAGACCCTGGCGGGATGCAGGTACCGCCAAGGGTTGTCCGTTGTGGCTTGGGGCGGGGCGGCAGCACGTGTCTTTTGCGGCGCGTCGGCCGGCTTTTCCACCCTCGCCGGGCTGGCCGACGGGGGCACCACTGACAGGTCGGGCGCCGCATGCGCTTCGTGCAGCGCCTGCTTTTGCTGAGCCCTGCCCATTACGGCATCGCCGCCACGGCCAGGGTGGCGGCCCGGCTGGCATACTCAATGGCCGCCCCCGCCGGCATCTCCCCGCCGGTGCCGTGGATCGTCACGTTGACGAAGGTTTTTGCAAATCCGAGATCAGGGTAGAGCCGCATCTCCTCCGACAGCACGGAAAGCCGGTCGAGGAACTCCCGCGTCTCGGCATAGGATGCGAACTCGTAGCGGCGAAAAAGTGAAGGCGGATGCATCACCGGTTTCCAGCCGTCTGGAAGTTCCAAGGTATGCGGCATGTGACATTTTCCTCTTATTTACCTGCCCGACTTTGCGCGTGCGACGTCATGGCCAGCGAGTGGCGGTTACTGCGCCGCGACTTCCGAAATCAGAAGGTCGCCTTCCGGGTAGCGCGGCAGGATTTGCTCCACCTCCTGATGCGGACGCGCGATGATGTGCGCGGCCGCCAGGCCATCGCCCACGCGCTCGCATGCATCCGCGCCAGCGCGCACGGCGGCATTCACCGCGCCGGTTTCGCCGCGCACCAGCACGGTCACATAGCCGCCGCCCACGAACTGACGCCCGACCAGGCGCACTTCGGACGCTTTCGTCATCGCGTCCGCCGCCTCGATCGCCGGCACCAGGCCGCGCGTCTCGATCATGCCCAGCGCAATCCCAAATCTCTCACTCGCCATTTTAGTTTACCCTTTTGTTTCTCTGGTTTGGCCACGCAGCTCGATCTGAAACTGCTGCGGGAAAGCAAAATGGATCAATCGCCCGAAGCGATCCGCGTTGCTCCGGAGATGCTCTGGTCAACGCGCGTCAGCTCGGGCGTGGGCAGAACCTGCTCCACCTCGTGATGCGGACGCGCGATGATGTGCGCGGCGGCCAGGCCGTCCCCCACGCGCTCGCATGCATCCGCCCCGGCGCGCACGGCAGCGTTCACCGCGCCGGTTTCGCCGCGCACCAGCACGGTCACATAGCCGCCGCCCACGAACTGACGCCCGATCAGGCGCACTTCCGAAGCCTTGGTCATCGCATCCGCCGCCTCGATCGCCGGCACCAGGCCGCGCGTCTCGATCATGCCCAGCGCAATACCCATCTTTTCCGTTGCCATTTCATAGCTCCTGCGAGGTTTATCTGGTTTGAGGAACACACTTCCGTCTTGCCGAGACCAGGCGTCGGCGCGCCGTCGTTCAGTTGCGCCAGCACTCCTCATCCCAATGGTCGATGATGCCGCCGATCGTCAGATCGGTGGTGATGCTCGGATCTCCTGCCGCGGCGCGCGCGGCCGAGTAGCCGATGGTGATGACGTAGTCCCCCGGCTTGGTGCCGATCGGGTCCACGACGACGTCGAGGTTGCCGGCATGGTCCTCGACCACCCGCAACGTTTTGGCAGCGAGCCCGAACACGCGCTTCGTGGTGACGAGGTCTTGCACGACCCGGCTAATCTGCATCTTCCAACACCCCTGCATTGGCGTTGGCGCGGCCGCGCGGATCGTCCCAATAGTCGATGATCCCAACGATCGTGAGGTCGCTCGGGTAATCCTTGCTGCCCGCCGCGTCGCGTGCGGCCGAGCTGCCCACCGCAATCACCCAGTCGCCCGGCTTGCAGCCGACGGGATCCACCGCCACCTGCTTGCCGCTGCTGCCACGCTCCTTCACCACCAGCAGACGCCGGTTCTGCAGGCCAGCGATGCGCGCGGTTGCCACCAGCGTGCCTTCCACCTGACAAATCTTCATGCGTGCGCTCCCTTCATCGCATCGTTGTTCGCGGCCTCGTCCTCTGACACATCCACTGGCACGATTGCGCTGCCGTCACCGGCACGCAGCACGGCCTGCACGTGCAGCAGGCCGCGCCTGGCCAAGGCGTCGTGCCGGGCCAGGATGGCGGCGACAAGGCGCCGCGCATGGGCCTGCGCGCCAAGTTGTGCGCCGGGGATGCGGGTGTCGTATCGCACGTGCACCAGAACCGGCACGGCCAGGCCGCGACGCTCGTGCAGCTTGCGCAGGATGCCGATGCCGACATCGAGGTCGGCCGCACCCTCCTCAACCGTGCGCATCTGCGCTTGGAAGGCCAGGTTGCGGAGCTGCACGTCATCCATCGCATCGCCCACCACCATCAGGCGTTCGGTATGGCCGGCGTCGTCGTAGCGGCCCCCATGCCAGTGGCGCACGGCATCGACCTGCGCGATGTTGTTCTTCAGCAGATAGCCGCAGAACCAGCGCATGCCTTCGCTGTCCGCGTGATCCGCCGCCACGCGCGCGCAGTCCGCGACCGCCGCGCGCACGACCTGCTTTGCATCTTCGCGGGTCACAGAGGCGGTGCTGTCGTACAACATCCGCGTGTCCACGAAGCGCTGCAGGTCCATGCGCCCGCTTGCATCCGGCACATGCACGCGTATCGCGTCCGTGTCGGTGTCCACGCCGACCAGAAGGATGGCGGGCGAGACGTTCTCACCGTGGATGTTGCGGATAGCGCCTTGAAAGCACTCCAGCCGCTCCAGCAGCAGGCCAGCCGCGCGCGCGTCGTCGCTGCCGTGCGCGGCGCAGCCCTCGTGGGAAGGATCCACGCTGCTGAAATGGTACACGCCGACCTTCAGAAAGCGCGTGGGCGCACTGGCCGCGTTCGGCAGCGCCTGCCGCCAGCGCTGCAGCTCCACGCTCTCCCAGTGCCGCAGCGTCCCGCCCACCTTGAACATCGCGCCCGCATAGGATTTCCGGTAGGCCACGATGGAGGGCGGCACGCGCAGGATGTGGTCCAGCACACCGCTCAGCCTGCCATCCGCGCAGGGCGTGATGTCGATCGCATGGAAGCCCCAGCGCTGGATCAGCGTCCCGGCGCTTTCGCCCTCGCTGAACCCGGTCACCTCCCGGTCCCACGTGCGCTCCGCGAGCCTGCAGAACGAGGCGAGCACGCAGCGTGCATAGAGGCGGGGTACATCCAGCGGCGCCACCCAGGAAGCCTGCATGTGCCGCGGAGGGATGTCGATCTGCAGCCGGTCGCGCAGGATGCCGGACGCACGCGCCGGAAACCCGTCCTCGAACTGCAGCGGCACCAGGCTCCGCAGCGCCGGCTCGATGGCGGCGAAGGCGGCCTCGATCTCCTCGGCCCGGCGGCGCAGCGGCAGGCTTACGGCGGCATCGGCCAGCGGATGGCGTGCGCCAGCGGTCACTGTATCGGTTAGTGCGGTGTCCCAAGCCGTCTCGGCTGGCATTTCCCACCGGAACCGGGGGGATGCAACGCCGGGACGCAACCGGCTCACGGAGCCTGTCAAGCGGGGCATCAGCTCTGCGCTCCGCCGGACATGGTGACCTTGGCGCCGGATTTCGAGAAGTAGCCGAACATTCCGGTCACGAGCTGCCGGGCCTCCTCCTGCTTCGCCTGGCCCTTGAAGGTGGCGGCCCCGGCGAAGGCCTGCGGCTCGCCCGAGCGTTCGGTCGGGTTCCGCCCGGCGGCGAAACTGCCCTCCGTGCCGGTGACGTTGCGCTGGTCCGCCCAGGAATCGCCGGTGATGCGTCCGCTGCCCGGCCCCGCACTGCCGACACGCCCTTCGCCGCTGACCCGCAGGTGCGCCGGCTGCGCGCTGTGGTTACCGCCTGCGCGTTTCCTGCCCAGGAATTCCAAATTGCCGGTGATTTTCCCGCCACCCAAAGCGAACGAACCGGTGATGCGCCCGCGCGGGCCGGACGCCTGAGCCTCCGCCGGGTCAGCGCGCAGATGCGCCGCGCGTTGCGGCGAACGGATGGAAAAGCGGCCATCGATCTGGGCCACGGGGTCAGCCGCGGGAGCGGAGGCCTCCGGTGACGCGCGGTAGTAGGGCGTGCCCGTGATGTCCCGCGCGGCGCCGCGCGCGGTCCCGGTCACTGCCGCGTCGTGCTGCGCGGTGTCGCCAGTCACCGCCGCCGTAGCTGCGCGCCGGTCCATGGCGGCGGCTGCATTCTCGGCCACGCCGGCATCGCACCAGCGCTCGGCCGTGCTGCGGCCCTGGTACTGGCTGCCGGTCAGGACGGCGCAGCTGCCGGGTGCATCACCCGTCACACGCGGGTTGTGTTCGACGTCCATGCCGGTGACGCGCTGGCCGCCCCAGCTCCGCGCCACCGCCACCTTCGTGCCGGTCACCGGGTCGGGCCGGTCGGCGCCGACCTGTTCGGCTGGCGCGGTGCCGCCGCCGGTAAATCCGCATTCCGCCTGCCGGCGGGCGGGAGCGAGGTACTGGGTGCCGGTCACATGCCGGCAGGCGCCCCCCTCGTCACCGGTAAGCCGCACGCTGCGCCCCAACGCGGAGCCGGTGATCGGCAAACCGCTTTCGGTCATCTCCAGGGCCGGCGCCCGCGTCCGGTCCCGAGAGCCGACCTGGCCCGCGGAACGGCCAAGATTAGTGCCGAACACGGTGCTGCCGTGCGGGCTGGCCTGGCGCTGGAACTGCGCGGCAGTGGACGCGCCCTGGGCCGCGCGGCTGGTGAGGTCGTCCTCCGGGCGCTGGTCGGCCTTTCCGGTGATGGTGGCGCGACCGCCGGCCTCGTCGCCGGTCACCCGCACGGCGCTGCGTATCAACGTTCCCGAGACGACCTGACCTGCCTCCGTCCGCGCCAGCCCGACTTTCGGTCCCCCAGCGCGCCAGGCTGCGGCGGTTTCGGTGCCGATATACTGGGTTCCGGACACGGGCTGGCCGGTGCCGCGGTCGTCCCCGGTCATCTGCGCGCCTTGGCCGATGCGCAGCCCAGTGACGCGCTGGCCGCTCTGGGTGGTGGAGGTCACCACCTTCGGCGCATACTCCAGCGTGCCGCGCCGCCGCTCCCGAGTGGGCGGTGCGGGCGGCGCGCTGCCGCGACCCTGCTGGCTTTGCAGCGCCCGTCTGGCGCGCGCCTGCTCGCGGCCGCTGGCGGAAGGGAGTGCAGGGGACGGAGCCGTAGCCTGGACCGCAGGCTGGGCCGGCTGGGGTGCGGCGCGGACGCGGGCTGAAGAGCTGGCTGAGGGGCCGGACTGCAAGGCCTGCTTGCCCGCCGAGAGCAGCTGCCGGCGGTGCATCGAGGCGGTGCGGCCCGACAGGCCAGCCATCGACGCCTGAGCTTGCGGCTGTGCATAAGCTTGTGGCTCTGGGCTGGGCACGATGGGCGATGCCGGGACGACGGCCGGGACGGCAACCGCTGCGGCGGCCGGCTGGACGGGGCTTGCCAAGGCCGGTAGGGCCGCGCTGCGCAGGCCAGCCCGGACGCGCTCGGCGGGAGGCGGCAGGCTTGCCTTGCCAGCCGACAGCGCCAGCCTGCGGGCAACGGAGGCGCTTCGCCCGGTGGGTGCGGAGGAGGATTCGGAGGCCATCGTATGCTCAGCGGCTGCCGGCGCGGTAGACGATGAAGGACGTCCCCTGCGATTGCGTGTAGTTGTCATAGCCGAGCAGCCTGACGTGGTGACCCGGGTTTGCCCGGTGACAGGCCTCCAGCTCGGCCAGGATCTTCTCGACCGACTTCTCGCCGAAAAACGGCAGCTTCCAGAGATACCAGAAGCTGGAGAACGCCTTCTCCGGCTCGGTATGCTCGATCGCCGGGTTCCAGTTCTGCGCGATCAGATAGGTGATCTGCTTGCGCAGGCGTTCCGGCGTCATCGGTGGCAGGTAGGAAAAGGTCTCGCCGCGGCGTTCGGTCGATTTATACGCGAGGGTCTCTGACATCGATATGACTCCGGGAGGAACGGTAATGGATCAGTGCTGCGCTAACTGTTGACGACGCGAAGCGCCGGGCCAGCCGCGTCGAGCTTGTCCACAGTGTCGAACTCGAACTTGACCTCCTTCCATGTCTCCATTGCTATCCTCAATTCCGGCGAGCTCTGCGCCGCCTCTTCCAGGACCTGCCGGCCTTCGCGCTCCACCTGGCGGCCCTGGTTGCGCGCTTCCACGCAGGCTTCCAGCGCAACGCGGTTGGCGTGCGCCCCTGCCGCGTTGCCCCATGGATGTCCCAGCGTTCCGCCGCCGAATTGGAAGCAGGCGTCGTCGCCAAAGATCGCCGTCAGGGCAGGCATATGCCAGACGTGGATGCCGCCAGAGGCCACCGGCATCACGCCGGGCATCGGGCCCCAGTCCTGATCGAAGAAAATGCCGCGCGCGCGGTTTTCGGGGATGAACGGCTCGCGCATGATGTCCACCCAGCCGATGGTGGCCTCGCGGTCGCCTTCCAGCTTACCGACCACGGTGCCGGAATGCAGGTGGTCGCCGCCCGACAGCCGGAGGCACTTCGTCAGCACACGGAAATGGATGCCGTGCAGCGGATTGCGGTCCAGCACGGCGTGCATCGCGCGGTGGATATGCAAAAGCATTCCGTTCTCACGGCACCAGTTGGCCAGCCCGGTGTTCGCGGTGAAACCGGCGGTGAGGAAGTCGTGCATGATGATGGGCGCGCCGAGCGACTTGGCGAATTCGGCCCGCTTGTACATCTCCTCGGGCGTCGGCGCGGTGCAGTTAAGGTAGTGGCCCTTGCGCTCGCCGGTCTCCTTCTCCGCCTTTTGCACGGCCTCCATGACGAACTCGAACCGGTGCTGCCAGCGCATGAAAGGCTGGCTGTTGATGTTCTCGTCATCCTTGGTGAAATCGAGGCCGCCGCGCAGGCATTCATAGACAGCCCGGCCGTAGTTTTTCGCGGACAAACCGAGCTTCGGCTTGATGGTGCAGCCCAGCAGCGGCCGGCCATACTTGTTAAGCCGGTCACGTTCCAGCTGGATGCCATTGGGCGGGCCGCCGCAGGTCTTCACGTAAGCCAACGGGAACCTGATGTCCTCCAGGCGTAGGCTGCGCACCGCCTTGAAGCCGAAGACGTTGCCGACCAGCGACGTCAGGACGTTGACCACCGACCCTTCCTCGAAAAGGTCGAGGGGATAGGCGATGAAGGCGTAGAACGCGTTCGGGTCGCTGGGCACGGGCTCGATGCGATAGGCGCGGCCCTTGTAGTACTCGAGGTCCGTCAGCAGGTCGGTCCACACCGTGGTCCATGTGCCGGTGGAAGATTCGGCGGCCACGGCGGCTGCGGCCTCCTCACGCGGCACGCCCGATTGCGCGACGATCTTGAAGACAGCAAGAAGATCTGTGTCCAGCGGGATATAATCCGGCGTCCAGTAGGTCTTTCGATAGTCCTTCACGCCGGCCTGGTAAGTTTTGTCTGCCACGCCATCCCCCTCCGCACGATTTCGTTCGCCCGAGACATAGCGGCCGAGGCTGACCGAGAAAATTCAGAAGTTTTTATGCTGACCTAAGCAACGCTTATGCTGCATCGCACAAGATAAGGGCTCGATCGTTCGACGGTTTGCGCCTACTACTCAGCGTGCTACAGCCCGGCCGGGGAGAGGCCGCGGAGAACGGCGATGCACATCACCTTAAGGCAGTTGCGGATATTCGAAGCGGTCGCGCGGCAAGGCTCCGTGTCGCGCGCAGCGGCAGAACTGAGCCTGACGCAACCAGCCGTCTCGATGCAGCTCAAGCAGCTTGAGGACCAGATCGGCCTGAGGCTGGTCCAGCAGATCGGCAAGCGCTTGTGCCTGACCGAGGCTGGCCAGGAGCTGCGGGGCCACGCGGGGCGCATGGCGGCGCAAACCAGCGAGCTGAAAGCGGCTATGGACCAGTTCCGGGGGTTGGAGCGCGGCGTGCTCCGGCTGGCGGTCGTTTCTACGGCGAACTACTTCCTCCCGCCGCGGATTGCAGAGTTCACCACGCGCTATCCCGGCGTCCGCGTTACCTTGCGGGTGGACAACCGCGACGCGGTGCTCGCGGCATTGACCGACAATTTGGCCGACCTCGCCATCACCGGGCGGCCTCCCAGCGATGCTCAGGTAAGCGCCCAGTATTTTGCAGACAATCCGCTCGTCGTCGTCGCGCCGCCGGGGCATCGGTTGGCCAAGGCGGCTTGCGTCCGTCTCGAGGAGTTCGGCGACGAGGTCATCCTGCTTCGTGAATTGGGCTCCGGCACCAGGGCGGCGGTCGATCGGCATTTCTCTGCCCACAACGTCCGGTATCAGCCGGGGTGCGAACTCAGCAGCAACGAAGCCATTAAACAAGCCGTACAGGCTGGCTTGGGATTAGGGGTCGTGCCGGCGCAGACCGTTGAACTCGAGATCGAGACGGGACGCCTCGTGCTGCTCCCGGTAACAGGCTTCCCCGTCGTGCGGCAGTGGTTCATCGTGCATCGCAGCGACGGGAAACTGTCGGCCGCATCTCAAGAATTCCGCAACCTGTTATTGAGCGGGAACGCTGCTGAAAAAGGTCGCGCGATCCCTCAAGCCCGAAGGAATTGATGGAGCCAATATGGCCACGATCGTGCCGCAGACGGTCGGGAACCTTCTGGCCGAACTTCCTCCCGCTGGGGTGGCGGAGGCGTTTCAGCATCTCCTCGTCCGCCCCGGCTGCCGGATTGAGCGGATTGTCTCGCATGGCCAGGTGACGCCGCCGGATCAGCCATACCTTCAACCGCATGATGAATGGGTGCTGCTGCTTGCCGGCGCCGCGCGCGTCGAAATGGCGGGAGCCGAGACGGCGCTGGCCCCCGGCGATCATATGCTGATCCCGGCCCATGCCAGCCATCGCGTCACCTTCACCGATCCCGACGGCCCGACGATCTGGCTAGCGGTGCACCTCGGCTGACCTGAGCTTTTTCGATCAAGCGGGATTGGGCCGACGGGCTCGGAAAAAATCTAGGTCTCTGTTTTATGGAGCAGCTTCGTCCGACCGGACGAGCAGATTGGTCGGATGTCGCTTTAGCCGACCTGCGGCGCAAAGGATGCAGGATCGACCTCGGCCGGGCGTCCGGCGAGCGAAAGCTGCGAGATGCGCGGCGCAGTGCGGGCCACGACCTGACCATTCTTGACCACTGCGAGGCGAGCCGCCTTCAGGCGGATGGCCTCGATCGGGTCGCGCGCCTGCAGCAGCACGAGATCGGCCTTGCAGCCGACCGCGGCCCCGTAGCCTTCGAGCCCCATGGCTCGGGCCGCATTCAT
The DNA here is from genome assembly GCA_963850595.1 of uncultured Alphaproteobacteria bacterium. Classification (GTDB taxonomy): domain Bacteria; phylum Pseudomonadota; class Alphaproteobacteria; order Acetobacterales; family Acetobacteraceae; genus CAHJXG01. The sequence goes on from CAWKLS010000002.1 coordinate 3,380,478, forward strand.
CGTGACCGACTCGAACGCACCGCGCATGGCGTCCCGCGAGGTCATCGGCGCGGCATGGATCGCCATATGGGCGACCTCAAGCATGTCTCCGGATCCGAGCGGATACCACGGATCCATAACGCAATCGTGGCCAAACGCGACGTTCACCCCGGCTGCCTTCAATTCCGGCACCCGGGTCATCCCGCGCCGCTTCGGATAGGTGTCGTGACGCCCTTGAATGGTGATGTTGATGAGCGGGTTGGCCACGATCGTGAGCTCCGCCTCGGCGATCAGCGGGATCAGCTTCGAGACATAGTAGTTGTCCATGGAGTGCATGGATGTGCAGTGCGAACCGACCGCCCTGCCCTGCAGGCCGAACCGCGTCGTTTGCGCCGCGAGGGTCTCGACGTGGCGAGACAATGGGTCGTCGGTTTCGTCGCAGTGCAGATCAATCCGCAGGCTGCGATCGGCCGCGATCCGGCAAAGCGCTTCGACCGACGCCGCACCGTCCGCCATCGTGCGCTCGAAATGCGGGATGCCGCCGACGATGTCGACGCCCATGTCCAGGGCGCGTTCCATGGCCTCGACGGCGCCGTGCGACCGAAAGTAGCCGTCCTGCGGAAAGGCGACGAGCTGCAGATCGATGTAAGGCTTCACCCTTTCGCGCACGTCGAGCATGGCTTCGACGGTCACGAGCCGCGGATCGCTCACGTCCACGTGGCTGCGGATCGCGAGCAGACCCTGGGCGACCGCCAGATCGCAATAGCGCAGGGCGCGCTCGACGAGCGCCTGGTGGGTCAATAGCGGCTTCAACTCGCCCCAGAGCGCGATGCCTTCAAGCAGCGTGCCGGAAACGTTGAGGCGCGGCAGCCCAAGCGACAGCGTGGCGTCCATGTGGAAGTGCGGATCCACGAAGGGCGGCGACACGAGTTGCCCGGCCGCCTCGATCACCTCACCGGCGTCCCCAACGATGCCGGCCTCCATCGCCACGATGCGCCCGGCCACGACCCCAATGTCGATATCGGTCCGGCCATCGGCCAACGCCGCATTTTTGATAAGGAGATCCAACGTCATGGTGCCATCGAGCGGATTGTATGGCCTGGGACACAGTTGAATGTAGGGCATCCAGGCCACGCACTGTTTAGGCTATTGTTTGTTCGCAGACCGATAGAAGCCTGCTTGGCCGGTCTCTGGAGCTTTTTCACTGATTTCGCGGTGCTCTGATGATGGTTTAGAGGTTGAAAGGCCAATCCTGAACTGCCGTGGCAGGGACTGCATGGGTTGCCAGCGCAAGTAAACCGCGCCGCGCAGTCCGGAGCGGTGCGAAAATTGACGGTTGCGGTGAGGACGGTTGGCCTGTGAGCGCCTCAAGGTCGATGGCATCTGTGTGGTTCCGCACGGCAACGGCCGGGGTGGAATACGGCGTGGACGTCAGGTCACGACACGACCGAACGTGAGAGGCTCCGGCCGCCGTCGCGTCGGGCGTGTCATCGAAGTCGCCGTCGGCACGCTGGCCAACCGCTGGCATCGCCTCGCCCGAAACCTGGAGCAAACGGCTGCTGACGAGGGTGCCTTCAGCATCGCCAACTGCCACCGCCTGCTGCGTGCCTATTATCGCTCCGATCACATCACCGCGTGATCAAACAGGCTCTAAGACAATGCGTTACTGTCGCCGCGCCGACACGGCATCATTCCCGCGCTCGAGCTACCACCTGAAGCGCGTTCGGGTCGTTGCTCAATGCTTGACGCGTGACGATGCGGGAAAAACTTCGATACCGTACAACACCATATTGTGCCCCGCGAGTGCCTCGCATCGCGCGCCGTCCAAGGTTGAGACGTTGTAACCGCCGTCTGAACGCGGATCGATGTTCACGGCGCATCTCGCCATGGGGTCGGGCGAATCCATATCGCTCCGATATTGCCAGGCCGGTCCTACATGCACAGCTACTCCTGAAACGTTGAGATTGGATCCAGAGTTGTCCCATTCGTCGAGATTAAACCTCATAGTCCCGTCTAGGCGTTCTCAACGTTCAACGTGCGGTTGGCATGCCCGACCCGGCCGACCGTGAACGTTTCCTGGCCGTTGGTCGAGGTTGCACGTGCCGACGCGGGCGCGGGCGCTTTTGGAAAGAGCTCCTTCAGATCAACCGCGGGGATGTAGAACTGTCGGCCGTCACCGGGCACGACGTTGCGCATCAGCATCTCGGATCCGAACGTGATCGCGGCCCAGCGACTGGCGGGTGTGATGACAACACACTGGCCATCGTTCATGACGAACGTGACCCAGTTCGGGTCTGATCGACGAAAGTCGGAGCCGGACAGTGCGGCCGTTGCACGCGCGGTGGCACAACCAATCGTTTGCCCCTTCGCCTGATACTGGCGCTGAGCGAACGCTCCGCCGCTCCAGGTAATTGACGCGGCGATCATCGCGGACAGCAGTGTTGCTTTCGAAGGTGTTTGGACCTCCTCGCCGAGGGCTGCCATCCTTGTTTTTCGGGCGCGACGAATTTGAGTGAGCCAACGCAAGCAGCTAACGTTACTCAAGATGACAAGAGATAGCGGATCTCGCCGTTTTCGATAGCCGCCACCGCGTCTTGAACCGCATATTGTCGCGCTACACTCATAGGCTCTTCAGCAGAGGGAGATCACGATGCCGCCCGACATCTCGGCCATCAAGGACTTCCACGCCCATGTCTATTTTGAGCCAGGGGTGACGGACGACGCAGCCGCGCAGCTGCGCGCACGAGTGGCCGAGGCGTTCCCCGCGGCCCTGCTCGGCCGTTGGCATAGGGTGCCGATCGGCCCGCACACGCGGGCGATGTATCAAATTGCATTTACGGCCGAGCTCTTTTCCACCCTGGTGCCCTGGCTCATGCTCAACCGGGAAGGCTTGGACGTGCTGCTGCATCCTGAAACGGGGGATGATCCAGCCGACCACACGATCCATGCCGCCTGGCTCGGCGAGAAACTGCCGCTGCGGCTCGAGGCATTTGCCGGCGCGACGCGCCACAATGGACCGAGTTAGGCCCACTGCTCCCGGCAGCGAGCCATAGCTGCGCCTAACCCTCTGGCTTGGCAACCAGAAGTGCTTGGCCGGATACATCTGATCGGCCTCGAGTGAAACGGGAAGCTGGCGATCGCGGCTCACAGAACCTCAAAGATGCTGTAGACCGGTCGCCGGGCAGTCGATGACGGCACCGACCGCAACCACGCGGTTAGCCAGCCATGTTGTGGTGCCTCGTCTCGAAATATGGTGTGATGCGGAAGTAGTAGCTTGAGGGATCGACGGCTTGCTTATGAGCCGCTCCAAAACATCCCGTGGACCGTGACGAAGGCCACGATAAACCATGTCGATCATCGCGCCCTCCTTCGTTTGCAGGACGAGCCGAACGTCGAGCGACAACGTGCCGTCATCGTGCAGCACCTGCCAGTGTTGCCGCCGTAGCACCTCGCCGGAGAGCCGCTCACCCGCAAATGACCCCCCAAACACCACGCCCACGCGTCGAAATCCGCCTGAAATGCTACCAACGATCTGCAGCTTGCGGACGCTCAGGTGCATGACGAACAGTGCTCGGGTTCGTCTGTTTTGAGAACGTCCGGCAGATCGTCCCTCAGCGTGCTGGGCATGGCGACCCCTGTCGTAAAGCTTCAAGCCGTCGCCAGTCCGGAGGACATCGCCGATTATTCAGCGCGCTTCGTCCAGGGCAAGAGGCGAGTGCACTAGCGATATCGCGATATCGTCCAGCTGCGCATAAGCTTCGGTGAGGCCAGCCCGGTTCCGTGCAGTGGTATTCGACTGACCAGGTTGCTCAATGAGGGCGTGCTCAACAATGCGGCCCTGTTCCGCCCGGCCTCCAAGGGTCCGTTTATTTCAGCCGCAGCCCATACACCGGAGAGTGCTGCCGAGGCGCTCAGGCTGAAGCACGCCGACGCGATCGCATTCGGACGCCTCTTCATTGCCAACTCCAACCTTCCGGCGCAAATCGGCAGCGCTTAGACAAACGCGTCGACCGCTCGACCTTTTTTGGTGGTGGAGCGCACGGCTATACCCACTATCCACAGCTTCCGGTCGTCGCGCGGCGAAGCTGATATGATGGGCAATCCTGCCTCACGGCCAGGTGCGGAGTGGCTTGCCGTGTCCGTGCGCAGGCGCAGGCCGACGCCGCGATCGGGCATGTGTGGCAGGCGAGACAGGCACGGCTGATGAGGGGGGGGAGACGGTGCGTGATTGGCGAGATCACGAAGCGCGCTCGCGCAGACCTTCCACGATCAGGGCGGCCAGGCGTTCCGGATACGCATCGTCCATCGGCTCGTGCAGCAGAAGGCGATACCAAACGGCCCCGTAGAGCGCGATCGCAGCCGTCTCCACGTCGGCACCTGGCGGCAGCAGGCCATCAGCGGCTGCGGCCTTCAGCAAGCGCATAAGCGCCCTTCGGCGAGGCGCGATGAAGCGGGTACGGAAGCTGGTCCGGAACGCCTCGTCGTGCTGGGCCGTCGCCATCAGGCTCCGCACCGAAGGGCCGGTTTCAACCAGCGCATCGAAGGTGCGCCGGATGAAGCCGGCAACCTGCTCGCGGACCGGAGCGGGACCGTGCTGGGGCTGATCCACCTCGGCCTCGGCATAGGCGAGGAAAGCGTCGAGCACCAGTTCGGCCCTGCTCGGCCAACGCCGGTAGATCGTCTGCTTACCCGCTCCGGCGGCATCCGCGATCATGCGCGTCGTGACCGCGTCATAGCCGTGCTCCACCATAAGCCTCCTGGCAGCGGCCAGGATCGCCGGGCCGACCGCCTCATCGCGCGGTCGCGGGCGGCCCCGTCCTCGTCATCGATCATGGAACGCACGTTACCGTGTGTTTTCGAGACCGCAAGACCTGCTATATATTAGGTCTTGCAGTCGTATAGAGAGTGTCATCATGAACTATACGACATCCGCCTGGCGTCTTTCCACAGGCGGCGCGCTCTCCCTCGAACAGGTTGCGGTTCCGAGCGCGTCGGACCGTGCGGGTGCATAGAGGCCGTGCCGCTGCTAGCTACTCGGCGCCTACACGGAAGGAAAGCTGCCCTACTGGTATCCCGCCGGGCTTACCCGGGCACGACGGCATCGGCATCGTCGACGCGGTCGGGTCCGACGTGACATTCAGCCCCGGCCAGCGCGTTGCGGTCAGCCGTATCTGGTCGCCAACGAGATCGCCGACGACCGGCGCAGGTGCTGATCGGCCTGACGGCATAGCCGGACTCCGGACCGATGTTGGCAGCTGGAGCGACGGCACGCTGGCCGAGCACGTGCTCATGCCCGCCTCGGTGCTGGGGCGCTCGACGGGCTCGAACACCTGCCGGCCGAGCGGCTGGCTGCCTTCGGCAAGTTGCCGTCCCGCTCGGCGGCCTGCTGGCGGGCGTCTCGCGCCCGGCGAGACGCTCGTTGTCAACGGGGCCTCCGGCTACTTCGGCTCGGCGCGGACGCTCGGCCTTGCGATGGGCGCCGAGCGCGTGGTGGCCGCGGCGCGTTCGAAGGAGTGCTCGACGATCTCGTCCAGGCAGCAGGCAAGCGCGTGATCCCTGTCGCCCTCACCGGCGATGCCGGCGTGGATGCCAAGGCTCTCAAGGAAGCGGCCGGCGGTCGTGGCGCACACCTCGCCTTCGATCAGGTGGGCCGGGCGAGCGACCCCAACTCCACGCTGGCGGCACTGAAATCCCTTCGGCGCGGCGGCGCCGATACTCATGGGCAGCATGACGGTTCCGCTGCCGCTCACCTATGGCGACATGCTGGCCAATGACTGGGAGGTGATCGGCGCCTTCATGTACCGGCCCGGCGCCTTCCAGACGCTGGCCGCCCTGGTCCGATCCGGCCTGCTGGACCTAAGCTTGGTCCGGGTAGCAGCTTTGTGTTCAACGAACTGCCAGAGGCCATGCAGCAAGCCGCAAGATGCGTGGCTGATGCAGTTAAAATAAGGTCGCGCCGCGCGTTCCGGGAGGTCCTGATATGTCCTGCTCAGCATCGGTCGTGGCGCAGGCGACCGAGGTGTCGCTGGTACCAGACGAGCATGTTGGTGGGAGTGGAGCGCGCATGGACACGAGCTACCGGTTTGGCATCGAGGAGGAGTTCTTCCTGGCGGATGCGGGAACGCGCGGGACGCCGCGCCGAACGGTGGGGGCCTTCCACGACGAGGTTCACGCGCGGCTGCCGCCGGTAGAGCGCGAGCTGCTGGAAGCGCAGGTGGAAATCGCCTCCCCGCCGTCCACCAGCTTCGCCGAGGCACGCGCAACGTTGGCCGGGCTCCGGGCGGGCCTGGCCGCCATCGGGCAAAATCACGGCGTATTGGTGCTGGCGGCGGGCACCCATCCGATTGCCCGTTGGGCGCGCCAGCGCCACACGAAGAAACAGCGCTACGAGAAACTGACGCGCGAGATGCAAATGCTGGCCCGGCGCGATGTGGTGTGCGGGATGCACGTCCATGTTGAGGTGCCCCGGCCAGACGATCGGGTCGATTTGATGAACCGGCTGCTGCCGTACACGCCGCTGCTGCTGGCGCTGTCGGCGTCGTCGCCCTTTTGGCAGGGGCAGGCAACCGGCTTGGCTGCGTATCGCCTGTCCGTGTGGGGCGAGATGCCCCGCACCGGGTTGCCCGATCTGTTCCAGGACGCTGCCGATTACGAGCGTTACGTTGCGACTATGGTGCGCTGCGGGGCGATTGCGGACGCCAGCTTCCTGTGGTGGACGTTGCGGCCGTCCATCCGCTTCCCGACGCTGGAGCTGCGCGTGGCGGACAGCTGCACGCTGCTGGAAGACACGCTGGCCATCGCCGCGCTCTATCGCTGCCTGGTTCGGCTGGCGGTGCGCAGGCCGGAGCTTAACCGTGGGCTGACCGGGGCGTCACGGGCGCTTGTCTCGGAAAATATGTGGCGTGCCCAGCGCGACGGCGTCCACGCCAGTTTTCTGGATGAGCAGAGCGGCGACGTGGTGCCGTTCGCGACCTATCTGGACGCGCTTCTCGCCGAGATCGCGGAGGACGCGGACGCGCTTGGCTGCCGGCCCGAGATCGAGCGGGCGCGGGTGATCGCCAGGGAAGGCACCAGCGCCGACCAGCAGCTCGCTGTGTTCGCCGCGGCACGGAGCGAAACAGCCAATGCAGACGGGGAACTCGCGGGTGTGGTGGATTGGATTGCCGGAACGACGGCCAAGATGCCCACCGCACCGCCCTGATATCATGGGGGGGGGGGGGGGGGGGGGAGAGGGGGGGGGGGGGGGGGGAGGGGGGGGGGGGGGGTAGGTGAGGGAAGAGAGGAGAGCTGATGGAGCGATAGTGGCGTGGGCTGACCAGTGGGGTTGGGTGGTGATGGGGGGGAGGAAAGGTTGGTGCGATGTAGCGAAGCTAGCGCTGATGTAGTGATAGGGATGGGACAAAGGTAGCGCGGCTAAGTGTGAGTGGTGTGGGCGTAGAGTAGTGTGATCGAGAGGGATGGATGCACGTGCGAGTGGGGGACGGACAGTGGCCGTCCGAAGTGTATGCGTGATGAGATCGAAGTGATGCGATACGGCTACTGGGTGAAAGCTGCGGTTGGCGATGTATAGCGCCCCTCTCGTAGGAGTTTGCGACGAGAGATGCAATGATCCGCGACCACCCGGAAGCGCGCCGTGGTGAAGCAGTGCTCTTGGTGGCTCAAGAAGCAGGAGCATCGAAGAGCTGGCGCGGCGGTGCGGTTCCTGAGTGACTGCGACTCATCGGTCACCTGGGGGGTATGTGCTGGTAAAGCTGGTCAAAGGACGCTTGCCGATTTCTTCAGGATTTTGCAGGGATCTTGCTGTAGTTGACGAAAAAATCCTTTTCGTCGGTCGATGGCGTGCGGACAGGCGCGTCGCCGTATAAGGAAGCATACGTATAGGCGGCGACGATTGGTTCTCGCACCGATTCATCCTCAGTGCACGCATCGCCTTCAGTGAATATTTTACAGCTGATTTTGTAGCCTGTACGGTTCCATTTAGATCTCCTGACCATCTCACTAAGCGTGACGTCGGTGCCATATGTAGACTGCAGTTGTTGCTGGTGCAGTTATGCTTTCCGCTCCTTACAACGCGCGATTGCTCAATCGCCTGCGTTGCTTGCTTGAGGCCCGAGCGATTGCATCGCGAAATTTGAATGGGCGTAAGTGGTCGCTGGATCTACCAGGATCGGTGAGCGATCGATGCTCCATCCCAATCTGTTGGCGGGATCGCCAGGATCGAAATGAGTTTCTGGATGATGGGGGCATTGAAGCGGCTCTGGCGACACAATGACTTCGGGCGCCTGACCGATGGATTTTCCACGGCAGGCGGATTGAGGACGAACCTTAAACCAAGATCGGGGTTACTCGCCCGCCTGGTCCGCCACTCAGGGCGCCGTCCCGCAGGCTATATCCATACTTGTGAAGAATCTTCGTATTGATAGAGCTGCGTGACGTAGCGCCAAGAGTAACCGTGCGACCCTTAGCGCCGAGCGCCCCGGTCTCACAAGCCACGCGTCCAGCGGCGCTGCCCCAGCGGCTGGAGGCGTGATGCGTGAGTTCTGCCCGGCTGGATGAATTCGGCAGCAGTAAACGGCACGAAAATGCGGATGCTGGCTACTGGACCTGCAACGGAAAATTGGGAACCAAAGAAATTAGCGTGCCCGCCTAGGACATGGGTCACCACCCGCCGCGACCAAAAGCGGGAAGGAACAGAGAAACTGAGAAGCGAACCCGCGAGGGAAGGGCATGAGGAGAAGGAGCGCATGAGCACCAGAAGAAAACACGCGAGAACACAAGCAAGGAGGAGAGGAGAAAGAAGAAGAGAAAAAAAGAAGAGAAGGGCCAAGCATCAGCCGACGCGCTGCCATATGAGTTGAAGGCCTGAACTGCGGTCCAGCACGCGCGAGTGCGGCACCACCGCGATGCGGTCTGGACCTTGGAAGGTGATTTGGCGCACCTGGTCCGCAAACCCATCTGGGCTGGATGCGCCATCCACCCGGGTTATGAGTGTTTCTCCGTCAAACTGGTAAGCTCCAGTATAGGAAAAGAAGGCGCGCTGCGGCGCATCCGGCGGCATGGCCGGGCGACCGTCGGCAACTGCGCCAAGCATCCGCTCGGCTTCAAAAAGGACAAATCCCATCGGCGCCGGCCCGAGCGGAGACGGCGTTTCCTGGCCCGTCTCGTCATAGGCGCGGGCTTCGATCAGCTTCCACATGCCGAGTAGGGTCTGCATGAATGCTCCTTTCATTCGAACAACTCATTATCGCCGCCCCAGGACTGGCGCGTCCAACCGCACGGCACGCATGCTGAAGGACAGCGGCAGCCACGGCCGGTCCGGCCAAGTCCAGCACCCATCGGCGTCGCGCACCAGGCAGCGGAACATGCGCCAAGTCACGCGCGGGTGCTCGTGCAGCCACTCCAGCCGCAGCCCGGCGTCGTGCAGCGCGCTCAGCATGTCGCCGAGCGTGTGCAGCCAGTTTACCTGGCGCTGGTTCGTGAGCCGCGCGTCCGGATCGGCGTAGTCGCCGGGATCGTCGATCACGAGCGCCTCGCCGCCGAAATAGGGCATGAACCACCCGGGCCTGCCATTCGCGTCCACGCCGGCCATATCGTCGAACACCAGCGCCGCCGGGTGCGCGTCGGCGAAATACAGCGCGCCGCCCGGCCGCAGGAAGTGCGCGACGACCCGCGCCCACTGCGCCACGTCGGGCAGCCACGTGATCGTGCCCCAGGTGGTGAAGACGAGGTCGAACGACGCGGGCTCCGGGATCGCCGTCGGCGCGTCATAGAGGTCGGCCTGCACGAAGCGCGCAGCCAGGCCCAGCTCGGCCGCGAGCGAGCGTGCCGCATCCACCGCAGGGCCGGAGAAATCGAGGCCGGTGACCTCCGCGCCGCGCTGGGCCAGGATCAGGCTGTCTTTGCCGAAATGGCATTGCAGGTGCAGCACGCGCAGCCCGGCAACAGGGCCCAGCTCCGCCTCCTCGATCGCGTTCAGGCGGCCCCGGCCCGCCCGCAGCGGACCGAGGTCATAGCCGGGTCCGCCGAGATGGACCGTCACCCGCTCGTCCCAGTTGGCCCGGTTCAGCTCGCGCCAGTCACTCATCACCTATGCCTCGTGTCGCTTGACGCCACGCCATCATTACCCTGCCGCCCAGGACAGCACCGCCCACCAGCCCGGCAGCGTCACGAACGACAGCAGGATGCCCAGGCCCACCATGGCCGTGATCACCCGGGCGTCGAGCCCGTGCTGCAGGGCGACGATCGAGGCCCCGACCTGCGGCCCCATCGCCGTCTCGAACAGGGCCACTTGCATCGTGCGCCCGTTTTGCCCCAGGACGGCAGCGAGGAGCAGCGTCAGCAGCAGCGGTGCCAGCAGGAGCTTGAACCCCAGCCCGGCCAGCAGCGGCCGTGCGATGCCGCGCAGCTCGGACACGCGCAGCTGCGCGCCGATGGAGAGCAGCGCCAACGGCACGACCATGTCGCCGAGCCGGCGCAACACGTCACGCAGCCAGTCCGGCAGCCCCACCGACAGCAGGCACAATCCGGCAATCAGCGCGATGAACGGCGGAAACGTCACCATCCGCCGCAGGGCGCGGCCCATGACCCGGCGGGGCGTGGCATCCTTGTCCGGCCCGGACATGTGCAGCGACGCCACTGCCAAGCCCAGGGTGTTCAGCACCAGATAGGTGCCGAGCTGATCCATGAGCAATCCGACCGGCAGTTGGTCCGGGCCATAGAACGCCAGGATCATGGGCAGCCCCACGAACGAGGTGTTGGCCAGTCCGCCGCACAGCATAAGGGCGCCCGAGGTGGCCGGCGGCAGCTTCAGCCCGCGCCCCACCACGTAGAAAAAGGCAACCCCCATCACGAACATGAGCCACGGCAGCGCCACCGGCAGTAGCAGCGTGATGTCGGGCCGCAGCGCATGCAGCTGGGTCAGCGTGAGCGCGGGCAAGGCGATGTTGATGATGACGGCGTTGAGCGCCGCAACGCCGCCGTCTTGAAGCCGGCCGGTGCTGCGCAGCACAACGCCGCTGGCAAGGCACATGGCGAGAAGCAGGATGTTGCTCATGTCGTCCCCTTATGCGCGTCAGGCGATATGACGGCCGCCATCGACGTAGAGGTCAGCGCCGGTGATATACCGGCCGGCGTCCGAGCAGAGCAGCAGCGCGGCGCCCATGATGTCCTCAGGCGTGCCGATGCGGCCCACGGGAATGCGCTGGACCAGCTTCGCGCCCTCGGCCGCGAGCTGCGCCTGGTTGCGCGCCGTGGCGATCACGCCGGGTGCCAGGTTGTTCACCGTGACACCGCGGCTGCCGAGCTGGCGGGCAAGGTTGAGCACCCAGTTCTGCTGGGCGGCCTTGGTCGCGGCGTAAACCAGCTTGGCGGGGCTGGGCCGCAGCTGCTGGGTGCTGCCGATCGCGAGCACCCGGCCCCAGCCGCGCTGGGCCATGCCGGGCAATAGCGCCTGCAGCAGTTCCAGCGGCGCGCGCAGGTTGACCGCGACCTGCCGGTCAAAGCTTGCCGGGCACACGGACCCGAAGGGCTCCAAGATCTCGATGGAGGCGTTCAGCACGAGCACATCGACCCGGCCGAAAGCAGCCAGCACGCCCTCCGCAAGCCGAGATCCGGCGCTGTGTTGGGAAAAGTCGGCCGCAAGCGCAATGCCGCGTCCGCCTCGGGCACGGATGTCAGCGAGCACCTCGCCCGCATCCTCCGCTTCCCCGGCGCCATCCGCGTGGTGCACGACGACGGCCGCGCCCTGGGCAGCAAGCGCCGTGGCAATCGCGCATCCAATGCCGCGGCGTGCGCCGGTCACCAGCGCCACCCGGCCGGTCAGGTCAAACCCGGCCAGCGGGTGCGGGACCGGGGCTGGTCGCCAAACGGCGTGCTCGGTGACGCGAGGTGGCTGGGGGTCGAAAACAGCAGAGTGTCCATCCATGGCGGCCTCCGGGTAACGATTTCTTCCCGATCGTTACCGCTCGTGCGCCTGCGTCCACATCACCAGTATTGATGATGCCGTTTTGTTGCGGTGAGTTGCCTTGGCTAGATCGCCTCGGCAGTTGCCGTCGGACCGGATTGTCGCCTGAGATGGGCCCGAATAATCAACTGCATTGGAGTTGCGATTAGATCCCGCTGAGCAGCGCGATCACTTCGGTTTGACGCCGGCAGCCGGTCTTGCCGAGGATGCCGCGGACCTGGGTGCGGACCGTATTGGACGACACGCCGCCTTGTGCCGCGATGTCGTCAACCGTGTCTCCGGATACGAGGTTGCGTGCCACGCGCGCCTCGGCGGGCGTGAGGTCGAACAGGGATTGAACCAACTCGACCGGAGGCCCCTGCGGCATCGCCACCGGGGTTAAAACCAGGATAGCCGCACAGCGCACGAACAGGTCGCGCGCCGTCCCGCGAATGGGGACCACATGGGCGATCATCCCGGGCAGCGTGTCCGTCTTGCGGATGGCGAAGGATCGCGGCGCACCCGCCGCATCGGCGCCGAGCTGGGACATGGCTTGCTGAAGCAGCGCGTCGGCGGCAGCGTCCTTGAGCGAAATGCGATTGCGGGCGCGCCAGTTGATGCGATCACCGAGCGTTTCGGCGAGGGCGTTGGCCGCGACGACCTTGCCGCCGCCGTCGATGACAAGCGCTGCCAGGCCGAGCAGCGCCAGCGTTTCACTCGCTACCCGCGCGCGTTCCAACTGCAGCCGGGCCGACAGCAAGGCGCTTCGGGCGAGATGGGGCCGCAGCGCGTCGAGATATTTGACGGCGCTGGGCTCGACTGGACCGCGGGCACGGTCCCGCTCGACGGTAAGGATGAGGTTGTCGCCGGTGGGCACCTGCATCGCGGTTCCCGCCGCCCAACCAAGGCCCGCAGGCCATAACAAGTCCCGGTACATCGGATCCTGGCCCAGGTTCGCTTCGTCGGCGTAGAGATCGAGATCTCTCAAGAAACCAGCATGGCGCGCCGCGATCAAACGATTGCCGCGCTCACCACGGGCAAGCAGGTCGCTGCTGACGAAACGCATCATCCCGCCGCGGAGGGCTTCGGACGACGTCCAATTCACGACGCTGGAGTTGGCGGTGAACAAGAGTCCTCCCCGGGCGCCAGCCGATGCAGCGAGGCGGTCCAGAACGCCGGGCCACAGTTCCGGCAGCATGGCGCATTCGTAGATGCTGTCGATAAGCTCGGAGAGCTGGTCCATGGTGCGACCTCTGTGCGAAATGGCCAGCCGGGCCGCTTCGCCCTGCTCTGGCAACGATAGCTGCCACGGACGGCGAGGGCTTCGCAAGACAACTCAAAATCCCGCGAGGCCGCGCTCGCCAAGACGCGTTCGCATCTGAACCAGCAAGTAGTCGGGATTGTGACGATTTGTAACAGAATGCTGATAAACGCAAAGTGATCTACCGTGTCTAGTCATTAAGCAACGAGCGTTGCAATGATCGAGGGCCAAATGGGAGGAAACAAAAAAATGACTGGTAGAATGCTTTGGCTAAACCGTCGTGGTGTACTTCTCGCCGGGCTGTTGACTGCAACCCTGCCTCTGCTGCCGGCGGCACGGGCCGAGGAACTGGCCCAGCGCCAAAAACATTGGGTGGCAACCTGGCAAGGCAGCCCGCAGACCTTCGATCCGCTGCTTGCAAGCCTCATTCTTGCACCGCCGAGCTACGCCAACCAAACCCTGCGGGAGATCGTGCATCTCAGCATCGGCGGGCCAAAGGTCCGGCTGCGACTGACGAACAGCTATGGAACGCAGTCGCTGGTGGTCGGCGCCGTCCATGTCGCCCTCGCGGCGGAGGGCAGCTCGATCGTGCCCAGCACGGATCGCGCCGTCACCTTTGGCGGCCAGGGTGACGTCACCATCCCGCCAGGAGCGGTCGCCGTCAGCGATCCTGTGGATCTTGCAGTCCCGCGGCTGTCCGACCTTGCCGTGAGTATCTATGTGCCGCAGAACACCGGCACAGCGACACAGCACTCTTTAGGGGTGCAGACCTCGTACGTGACCGATGGCGACACTACGGGTGCGGCCGGCTTTCCAAAGGGCAGCGCGACGACGATCCTGACCCGCCCCTTCTTGAGCAACATCGAGGTTCTCGGCACCAGTCAGGCCGTCGCCGTGGTCACGCTCGGTGATTCCATCACCGATGGCTACAACTCGACCGTGGGCGCCAATGCGCGCTGGCCGGACCAGCTCGCCCGCGTGCTCGTCGATCATTACGGCAACAAAGTGGCTGTTTCCAACGCCGGCATCAGCGGAAACCGAGTGCTGAACGACGCCTTTGGACCCAATGCCCTGGCGCGCTTTGATCGGGACGCGCTGACCCAGGCCGGGGTGCGCTATGTCACCGTGCTGGAAGGCATCAATGACATAGGCTTCTCCGTTGCGCTCGCCCCCGGCCAGGAGGTCAGTGCGCAACAGATTATCGTGGGCTATCGTCAGCTGATCGCGCGTGCGCACGAGCGCGGACTGACGATCTACGGCTGCACGCTGACGCCGTTCAAGGGCGCGGCCTACTACAGCGATGCGGGGGAGGCAAAGCGCGAGACGGTCAACAACTTCATCCGTACAAGCGGTGAGTTCGATGCCGTCATCGACTTCGACCAGGTCGTGCGCGATCCGGGAAACGAACTGGCATTTCTGCCGGCATACGATAGTGGCGACCATCTGCATCCCAGCGACGCCGGCTACGCCGCCATGGGCAGCTCGATCGATCCGTCGCTGTTCCGGCCAGTGGAGGATCAGGACTGATAACGCACTGCCCGGCCGAATCGTTGAAACGGACGTTGGATGGAGCGCGGCAGCTTTATCATCCTTGGTATAGATGGCGCCGAAAATATAGGTCGGCGCCGTGTGCTGGTTTTTAGGGAGCCGAGGGCCGGGTGCCGCGACGTCCCTCGCCTTGCCGGCCAGGGCCTTTGGCAAGTCTTGCCTGGCGGCACCCAGTCTCGGGTGCCGCGCCCGTGACCCGCATGACTGCGATATTTAGGTCAAATCGTCCGCATGCATGCGACGGCAAATGGCAGCAGTGGTTTTAATGATCGAACATTCTACGCCAGGCTTTCACTATCCAGGCCTTGGTAGTTTGGTGTTCCACAACGCCGGCAGCCCCCCGTGCGCCTGAATAAGCCGCTTCCTAACTGATTTGGCGACACGGACCCAGTCTGGGACGTCTTTCTCCCATGACTTCGACCAGTGGTGGACAGCGAGGGTCTCAGGAGTGATGCAGGACTCGTGGAACTCCTCGTCGAATGCATAGGGATAAAAGGTCTCGGTCGGGCATAGATAGATGTCGCGAACCATCGTGCCGCATGGCGAGTAAGAGTTCAGCCCCTCTTTCACTAGAAGCTTGGTGATGAGCTTTGGTCCAAACATCGTTGGGCGTTCGAGGGCGCCGGGCAGCGGTTTAATGCTCAGGACCGCAGCCAATGCCCGCGCGATGAACCAATGATCCGGTAACGCGCCAAATGCGCCATTTGCCACCCAGTCCTTCGATGCTTTCTTAGTTTGGAAACCAAAGAAACACTTGTGGTGCAACAAGGTATTCAATGATTTGAAAAGGTGAAAATCTGTATCAAGGTAGATCCCACCATGCTTCAATACCGCCGTCAGACGTACGATATCTGCAACTTTCGCCCATTTTTTCTGATCATACGCCTTTCGCACGAGGCTCATTGAAAAATCAATGTTGCTCTCGTTCCACAAGGTAAACGTGTACTCCGGGTTGGTCCTTCTCCAAGTCTCGACATAGCCTCGCTGCTCGTCCGGCAACGGACTGCCCACCCAGACATAGTGCACGTGCTTAGGAATCATTGCCTGAGCCATTTCATGTTTCAAGTTGGCAACGTAATTTGCATCATAAATTATGTAAAGTCTTATTTTATGTGGCATGGGCCAGCGCACCATGCGTAAGGCCATAGGATCCAGGCATGATTGCCTGGGGGATCGCTAACCTGCACTCGGGCGCCCTCGACGCAATGGGCGACGCCGTCCAATACGCAGCGCTCAGCGCCTTTCACGCCAGGTTTTCCAGCCATTTTCAAGGGAGTCGGGCAACAGGTCGAAAAGGTGCCGATTGTTCAAGCGATCACCCAAAAAAAATCGTTGTCAGGTGATTACAAAAAGTTGAATTCATATCCGATATAAAATCGTTATTGCTCTTAATTGAGATGTTTGCCGTTCGCATTTCTAAAAAAGATATGTGCGGACAGGCTGATATCGCTGCAATTGAGAGGATAGAGTTAGTGAAAAACCGTTATGACCGGGCTGCCCGGAATGGCTGCCTCGTGGTTGGGTGCCTACTCGGATGCCTGACGCTCCAGGCCAATCCCGTCTCGGCGCAGGGCAAAGGCGCTTGGACCGCAGTGATCCCGATGCCAAACATTCCGGTGGCTGCGGCCCTACTACCCACCGGCAAGGTTCTCACTTGGTCGTCGAACAATGAGTTCACCTTTGAAGGCGACATTGGCGCCGGGCGAAGCCAGACCCAGACAGCGCTGTTCGACCCCGTCACGCAAACCTCAACGCTGCGCGTCGTAACGAACACCCTATCCGACATGTTCTGCCCCGGCACCACAATGCTTTCGGACGGCCGGCTCTTGGTGAATGGCGGCAGCAGCAGCGGCAGCGCAAATATCTACAACTCGGCGACGGATGCGTGGTCGGCAGCCGCACCGATGAACATCCCACGCGGCTACAATGCCGACGTCATGCTGACGGATGGCTCAGTGATGACGTTCGGCGGGTCTTGGAGCGGCGGGGTCTCTGATAAACTGGCCGAGGTTTGGTCGGTGGATTCCGGATGGAGCCTGCGGCCCGGCATATCGGCCAGACCGATCACCGGGCCAGATCCAGAGGATGCCGGCCTGGGCCATGTTTCGCGCGGGGACAACCACCTATGGCTGTTCTCAGTGGGTGACGGGCTGATCTTCCATGCCGGACCCAGCGCACAGATGAGCTGGATCACAACCTCCGGGAATGGGGCGATCGCCTCCGCCGGGCTTCGCGCTGACGATGCCTACAGCATGAACGGCCAAGCGGTGATGTATGATGTCGGCAAAATTCTAAAAACCGGCGGGGCTCCGGCGTATCAGCAAGCAGCGGCGACATCGAAGACCTACGTCATCGACATCAATGATGCCGTAGCCGACCTGAACAGCCCCGTCGTGGTCCGCGCTACGGCTCCCATGACCTTTCCCCGTGCTCTCGCCAATGGCGTGGTGCTGCCAGGTGGCCAAGTGCTTATCGTGGGTGGGCAAACCTTTTCCGCATTGTTCAGCGACGACCGGGCGGTGCTGATCCCGGAGCTCTGGGATCCAATCCGCGAAACATTCAGTCAGATGGCGCCAATGCAAACACCGCGGGTCTATCACAGCACCGCGCTGCTGCTGCCTGACGCGCGTGTCTTCGTGGCCGGTGGCGGACTCTGCGGCACATGCACCGCTAATCACGAGAACGTCGAGATCTTCTCGCCGCCTTACTTGTTCGCTCCAAACGGAACCCCGGTGATACGGCCAAGCATCAAAGCAGCCCCGACCACAGCAATCCTTGGGTCGACAATCACGGTCACGGCCGATAGCCAAAACTTGACCTTCGAAGCGCTGCGTATGTCTGCAACCACTCACGGTGTGAACAACGATCAGCGGCGTATTCCCCTAGTTACTACTCCGAATCCTAATAATAGCTATGACCTGACAATATCGAGTGACCCCGGCGTGGTGCTTCCAGGATACTATATGCTGTTTGCAATCAATGCACAGGGAACACCCAGTGTCGCCCGAACCATCAAAGTAGGATGGTGATTGTCTGCCATGGCCTTGAAGCATCTTGAGCTAAGCCGAAAATGTTGCCCGGCGCCTTGGAGGCTCGCGCGCCGGGTCATCGGCGTGTTGATCTTGGGATGCCTGCTTCGGCCAGAGGCGGCCAGCGCGCCGGCGAATGCGGATAGCTCCGCTTCAACCGGGCGCGGGATGTTCTTCGGCGAGGGCGCTTTGCACGGCACGATACTTGGCCATACCGAGGCGCTTCCTCCTCGGGTGGCCTCGTGCGCCAACTGCCACCTGGACGATGCGGGCCGCGAATCCGGCACATCGTTCGCGCCCGCGTTAAGCCGGCACACGATGACGGAGTTCCGCAGCCGGCGGGGTGGGCCGCCATCGCTGTTTTCGCCCACGAGCTTCTGCCGGACGCTCCGCACGGGAGTTGACCCGGTCTATGTCCTCATCACCCGCCAAATGCCGCGTTACACCCTTAGCGATGATCAGTGCCTCGGTCTCTGGCGCTATCTCATGGAGACGAGTGATGGGCCCGACGACAATTAGGGTTAACGGCGGTTCTCTATTGTCGTTGGGCACGAGGCCCAACCTGGGACTGCTCGCACCGCGCCGGTCGATCCTGACCGGTTTTGCTGCGAGCCTTGCTTTATACTCAACGCCGGCATTCCCACACGGCAACATTGGCCCGGTCAGGCCGCCGATCCGGGTACCCGACATCGACGTCACCGCAAGCGATCAGTTCCGGGGCCCGCTGCGTGAGCGATTGCTTGGACGGCCCACCGCGATCCAACTCATGTTCACCAACTGCAGGTCTATTTGTCCGATCGAAGCGGCGACCTTTGTTCGTACACAGGAGGCTTTGGCGAGCAATCCCTCCGACGGCGTCCAATTGCTTTCCTTGAGCATCGACCCACTCACCGACACACCCGACGTGCTGGCAGCATGGCTCGATAGCCTCAATGCCCGGCCTGGATGGATCGCCGCGTCGCCCGCGAAGACCGATCTAGCACAAGCCCGCGAGTTCTTTGACGGTCTATCAAGTTTTGGCGAGGACCATTCCACTGCGATGAGTTTGATCGATCGCGCTGGTTTTCTCGTATGGCGGACCCCCGAGCTTCCGGCGCCGGAAGAGGTTGTAAAGCTGCTTCACCAACTTTAAGCGCTGTTGCCTGAAATCGTCACAGTCAGGCGAAGCAGTGGCTTCCATGTCGCAAGGTGGGAACGGCCGGGCAACCAAGCGCAGGGTGGCGACGTTCCGCATATGGCCACCTAAAAGTCGGCCGAACGCAACGCCAGAAGGAGGCTCATTATGCGTCTGATCCTAGCTATACTGCTGACGTGTGTCGTGGCAGCCTGCTCGGCCACCCAGCCTGACACGGTCGTCTCGCCAAAGCTTGACAGTGGCATCACGTCCAATAACGGCGGCGGCGCGCGTCAATTGAACAATAACAACAGCACCGGTGTCACCACCCGCACGGGAACAACACCGTGAAAGCGATTGCGGTCGCGATTTTTCTGATCGCTTCCGCATCCGCCTCTGCGCAAGTGACTCGAAACGCCGACGAGTATGGCGGCAAGAACCATCAGCCAACACCAGGCGAGATAGCCCAGCGGGAGAGAAATGCAGGCACGACCCCTTCGCCTGCCGAGAAGGGTAGGGACACAAGGTCGATAGAGCAGCTCGACAAGCAGCTTATGCGGACCGAGCGTGTCGATCCGCCGCGGTCTGCTGGTCAATCCATGACGCCACCGGCGTCACGCTAGGCTATGATCTCCTGGGGCCAGAGGGGTCATTCATGCGAAATTTTTTCCTTGCTGCCGTGCCTGTCTTAATAATCGGGACTATAACTTCGGGCTTTTCCCAAGGCGTGCAGACACCATCGGCACCGAATGCCAAACCACCAGCAGGGACTGTTCCGAGCAATGGCAACGCGACGCGCCTTCGTTCGCAGCACCGTCGTCATACGATCCACCGGCGTGCGGCTACTTTGGAAAGGTCAGGGCAAAAAACCGTCCAAGATACGTCCATTCGCTGAATTGGGGGTGCTTGCTATACTTAGGAGCACAGGACAATGCAAAGTCGTCGTGTCGTTGCCTATATCAAAATACTTTAGGCTACACTGAACGGCAGTTTGCCCAGGAATTCGTCGCCATGACTGCCACAACGCAGATCATCTACCAGCCTTACGTCAACGGCCCCCGTGGAGTCCTGCGGCCCGGGCTCCCAATCATTTGCCGGACAGCGGACGAAGGCGCGCGTCGTGCGGAGCGAGCGCTGGCTGGCGGTTCGATTGTTGGCGCGCGGGTCGTGCGAGTGTTCCACGACGATGCGGCTGACGAGTTCGGCCCCCCAGAGTACCTGGGTGAGTTTGGACAGGTGCCGGAGGAGGCGTAGGCGACGTAGCCCATTAGGTCTGCCAAACACTGGCATAATCTTGGATGAATGATTGCAATAAGGTCGGTGGTCGCCCAATAAGCCGCCCAAGATCCGGGATAACCTCCGCGGCAAGGCCCAACCGGGCGACGGTATATACGCCCGTCATCACAAGGCCGAACGCCAAAGGATGACCAGCAGCACGGATATGGCGTAGGAATGCCGGAATGCCTGGGTTTCGGTAAATAATCTGGCGGCCGAGCGCCCCGGAAAGCAGGGCTGCAACCTCGTCCAAGTCGAATGCGCCGCTTCCGGTCAACGCATAGGCCTGTCGCTCGTGCCCCGGTTCCGTCAAGACCCGTACTACCGCATCCGCAACGTCGCGCGCATCGACAAAGCTTGTACGGCCACGTCCAGCTGGTGCCCAGAGCTCGGCGTGATCACGGATGTCGGCCCGATGGACGGTGGCGAAATTCTGCATGAAGTCGTTCGGCCGCAGGTGGGTCCAGGCCAGGCCTGACACCTCCAGCAGCTTTTCGATTCGCCGGTGCGGCAGCAAGGGATTGCGCTCGGCTCCCCGGACGGACAGGAATGCGACCTGCTGCACTGCGGCCCGCTGCATGGCCGCGACGAATGGGCCGAAATCGTGCCGGGCGCGGGCAAGCTGCGGCGGGCGCAGCAGAAAAACTCGATCGACGCCCCGCAGCGCCGCTTCAAACGTTGAGGGATCAAGGAAGTCGAAACGAATTGTTCCCGCTTCACCGATGCCGCCGCGCAGACCCAGGCGCACCGGAGCGTGTCCAACAAGCCGATTGGCCACCTCGCGGCCAACCAGGCCGCTGGCGCCCGTTACCAAAATCATAGCGCCTCCGCGATCTTTGCCCGGACTGGATATGGGACTGTGTCACGACGCCGATACGTGGGCGCGGGACAGCAGCGGTCGTTGTTCAATCAAATCTTGCTCAAGCATGGTCCTAGAAAAGATTTACCCGTGGTTGTGGTCTGTTCATTCCATCGCTAGCGTGGGCGCGGATCAAGGCGTTCAAACCCGTCATTGACCCAAACAAAGCGCCGCAGCGGGCCAACCGCACTAGCATTAGGGGAATAACAGTCGATGATGCGCCTATTTTTTGGAGATTGGTCTTGGGCCTACCCGCTCGCGGTTGGTTGCGGAGTGGTCCTGACCGCGCCCGCCGCGCACGCCGCAGCCGCCTGCAGCGTTGGGGCAATCGAGGGATTGCTGGTCGATGGCGTGACGATCGTGTCCGCCACAACGGTAGCGGCATCCGGCACAACACCCGCCTTCTGCGACGTGGTGGGCCAGCTCAACACGGCCGGCGGCGATGCGCCGGCAGGCTCGGCTGGGTTTGAGCTGCAACTGCCGGACAACTGGAACAAGAAATTCTTGTTTTACGGAGTTGGCGGCCTCGCCGGGTCAACCTATGCCGACTTCTCGGCCAATCCGGTGGACCGCCAGGGCGCCCTGGCGAAAGGCTATGCCACTGCGATCACCGACGCTGGCCACCTCGCCGGCAATACCGACGCCAGCTGGGCGCTGCTCGCCCCCGGCAAGCCGGACGAGGCCAAGCTCGCCGACTACTATTACCGCGCCACCCACGAGGTGACGGTCGCCGGCAAGCGGCTTACCCGGCGGTTCTACGATGGCCAGCGCATCGAGGCGGCGTACTTTGACGGCTGTTCCAATGGTGGCCGTCAGGCGTTGGTTGAGGCAACGCAATTCCCGGCCGACTATAACGGCATCGTCGCCGGCGATCCGTTTTTTGACATCCGCTCCATCATCGTCGCGTCGCGCTTTGCCAAGCAGCAGCTTTCGCCCGAGACCTACATCCCGGCGACGCTGCTGCCCACGGTGGATGCCGCGATCAACGCGAGCTGCGCCAAGCTGGACGGCGTGGATGATGGGCTGATTCAGAACCCGGCCGCCTGCTCGTTCGACGCGGCCAGCCTGATCTGCAAGCCTGGCCAGGACGGGGGTTGTTTGAGCACGGGCCAGGCGGACACGCTCAACGCCTACTTCACCGCGACCCGCAACAGCCTCGGCGGCCTGGTGTATCCCGGTTTTGCCGTGAGCAACCTCGCCACCAGCGCCACCGGACCGCTCGCTGGCGGCGGAGCCGACGTCTGGAGCACCGGCCTCGTGCCGCCCACGAGCTTCACCGCGCCCGAGCCTTGGGGCAATGCCGGGTTCGGCCCGTCCCCGGTCGGCTACCAATTCGGTGACCACATCATCCAAAGCATCGTCACCCAAGACCCGAAATACAACATCCGCGATTATCCGGTGTCGCAGGACGGCACCATCGACGAGGAAACACTCGCCACGTTCGACGCGCGGACGGGCGCCGGCACTGCCTCTGATCCGAACGGCTATCGCCGGTTCATCCAGCGTGGCCGCAAGCTGATCATCTATCACGGCTACAGCGACCCGGCGCTGACGCCGTTCCGCACCATCGGCCTGTATGACCAACTCGCGGCGAATGCAGGCGGCTACGACAAGCTGCAGCGCTCGGTGCGGCTGTTCATGGTACCGGGAATGCAGCATTGCATCGGCGGCCCGGGGCCGAACGTGTTCGACACGCTGACGCCGCTTGAGGCCTGGGTGGAGCAGGGCGTGGCGCCCGCGAGCATCCCGGCCGCGCATTATGTGAACAACGATCCCGCCCAGGCGGTGGACCGGACCATGCCGCTCTGCCCGTATCCGACGCAGGCGACGTATGACGGCACCGGCGACGTCAACGCTGCCGGAAGCTGGAGCTGCGCACCCAACGAGCGTCTGCTGCAGGTGGGTCCGAACGGCGAGCAGGCCGGCCTCGTCGCCCGGGGCGGCTGAATGAAGCATGGATGGCATGGCCGAACGGACGTGGCCGGCGGGACGGCCCGCTACTTTTACAGCTCGAATAAGAAACTTGCTTAAATAGTTTGACAATACTTTTTTAAGAGCGTTGATGTAATGAGTGGCTGGGAGGCTGTGCGTCTCAGCCGCCATTTGCTGAAAACATGCGGATGCCGACTGTTGGCACGCCGTCGCTTGAGCTTTCCATTGTTGAGTTTTGGCTCTGCACGATGAGCATTTAAGACGAAATTTTGTGATTTCGAATGGGGTGACGGTCTGCCAGCGGCGTAGGGAGGCAAAAGAGCAAGCATGAAACGAGCCGCAACAGGCCGTGCTGCCCACAGCGACGGCCGCCTCCATCCGGCAACGGATGCCCTGTTGGCCTGACATCGAAAAGACGATGGAAGGGCAAAATCTCGGGAAATACGAGGTCCGCACCCGTATCGGCCGCGGCGCGATGGGCATCGTCTATGAGGCCTGGGACCCCGTCATCGCCCGCAAGGTGGCGATCAAAACCCTGTCGCTGCACGATCAGGAGCTGCAGGACGCCGCATTCCGTTCCCGCTTCCGCGGCGAGGCCCAGGCGGCCGGACGGCTCAGCGATCCCAACATCGTCAGCGTGTTCGACTACGGCGAGACCGAAGAACTCGCCTACATCGTCATGGAATATGTGGAGGGCACCTCGCTCGACACGCGGCTTGTGCCCGGCCAGGCGCTGCCCTTGGCCGAGACGGCGGCGATCATGGAGGGATTGCTCGCCGGGCTGCAGCACAGCCACGATCGCGGCGTCGTCCATCGCGATATCAAGCCGTCGAACATCATCCTGACCCGCAGCGGACGGGTCAAGATCACCGATTTCGGCATCGCCCACCTCGACAGCAGCGGCCTGACCCAGACCGGTACTATCCTCGGCACGCCGGCCTACATGTCGCCCGAGCAGATCACCGGCGAGCGCATCGACCTGCGCACCGACCTCTACTCGGCCGGCGTCGTGCTGTATCGGCTGCTCACCGGGCGGCGCCCGTTCGAGGGCAGCACCGTCTCGATCATGAACCACATCGTGCACACGCCGCCGCCGCGCCCGTCGCAGGTCGCGACCACGGCGATCCCGGCGGGCCTCGAGGCGATCGTCATCAAGGCGCTGGCAAAGCGCCCCGAGCAGCGCTTCCGTTCAGCCGCCGAGTTCGCCGGGCGCTGGACGCTGAGCTCGGACGGGCGGAGGCGAGGATGCCGGGGCCGCGCCCGGCAAAACGCGGCGCGGACGAGACCACGATCCTACGCGGTGACAAGCGGCGGTCGTCGATGCTCTACGCTCGCCAGTCGCCACCGGCACGAGGCCGGACCATGGCTGCGGCGTGGCTGGCCGTCGGCACCGCCGTGATGCTGGTCGCCGGGACCGTTTGGTGGCTGCCGCCTATGCCGGGTTGGTTCGCTGTGGCGCACCTGGACAATGCGGCACGGCCGGCGAAGGCGATCATGGCCGTGCCGCCTGCCGTATTGCCGACGCCTATCGTTCAAGTGGAGGAGCACGCGGCCAAAGTCGTGCCTGCGCCGGATGTAGCGCCGCCTGCGCTGCCCGCCGAGCCGGAGCGCCCTCCTGCGCTTGCGCCGTTATGGGACCGGGTTGACGCCGTGCTCGCGGCGGCACCCTGCTGCGTGGGCGGACCGATGCGGGCGGCCTGGAGATCAGCGGCGTCGCGGGCGGCCATGACGACGAGGGCCGGGTGCGCCGCGCGCTCGCCCGGGTGGCGCCCGGCACCGCGGTAAGTTGGCGCGTGCGCGGCTTGTATGAGGTGTCCTGCATTGCGCTCGACGCGCTCCGCCCGGCCGCACATAGGGCGGGGACGTTGCGTGAGGAGGTCAACCTCGCGCTGGCGGGCGAGGCAACGCGGCTGCTGGAGGGCGACCGCATCGTGCTGCGTTTGGCGCTGCCGGAGTTCGCTGTTTTTTACATGATCGACGATTTCCGCCCGGATGGATCGGTCGTCCACCTGGCCTCCGCCGGCACGGACGCGACCCGCTCAGTCCTGATGCTGGGGGAGACGGGCGGAGACCAGCGCTGGACAGTCGGCGCGCCGTTTGGCCCCGACCTGATCGCCGTGGTGGCCGCTTCGGCGCCGCTGTTTGCGGCGGAGCGTCCGGCGCGGGAGGCCGCCGGGCTGTATCTGGCCGACCTGCGCGCCGCAATCGAGCACGGCCAGGCAAGCGGCGTGCGCCTGGCCGTCGATGCCGTGCCGTTTGAGGTTGCAGGGCTTCCGGTGGCGGAGGTTTATGTTCCGGCCAGCGTTCCGCATCCGGCCACAGCGAAGCGCCCGCGGTTTGTCCGTGCGCTGTCCGTTCCCGGCGTCCCGCCCGAGGCGAAACGGCCGGAGCCGACGGTGGCCGCATTGCCTGTCGAACCGCCGCCCGTGCTCCCGCCGGTCGTGCAACCATCGCCTCGCCCGGCCTCGATGGCGCAGCGCTTTCTCGGCCAGCCTGCCACCATGGCGCCGCTTACGACGCCTTCATCGCCGGACCTGGCGAGGCCGGCAAGCGCCCCGCCTGCGCCCGCCGCTCGGGTCGCGCCTGATGTAGGGGCTGGGAGTCGCGATTGGATAGTGAAGACGTTCAACCGTCCGGCGGGCGGCTCCACGCTTAAGACTGATTGATGGCGGTTTTGTTCGAATATGAAAACGCGGCAGCAGCGCAGGGCCACTCATTTGGCTTAATTGAACGACTGAGCAGGTATTACTCACAACTCCGGCACACAGGAATCACATGAATACACATGGGTTAATAGACTTGATGCCAGCGCGACCTATTGTCGTCGGGGTCATGCTCGCTCTCGCACTCTTAGGCTGCGCGCAAAAGGCGCCGATGGACGTTGCGATTGGGTCAGTGTTGACGCCGGGCAATACGCAGGTGCCCATGCCACCTGGCGACTGGAAGAAGCTTGCCGAGTATAAATCGACCGGCGGACGTCAAGGTGGTGGCGGAACGACCAATCTCCATAGTGTCGAAGTCTGGTATGGCCTCATTGAGAATAACCATATCAAATCCATAATCAGCATCTATAGCAGCGCGGACTCAACGTCACCCTATGGTTATGACCCGAACAGTTTTTGCGTTCCAAAGTCGAACACGGACAACATATATCTGCACGACGTGGATGGCATTTCGGCAAACTATTCAGATTGTATAAAAGTTCATAAGTCAAATTTCGGCCCACCTAGCGACTCGGCATCACCGGGATATAAAGAGGCTTATCCAGCTATAATCCATATGGGTGGTGTCCCCAGGAATAGCGTTCGAGTGGTATTTAGTAATTCCCTTGCATATAGATATGTTAATCTTCATGTGTATTTCTTTCCGGAGCGTGATGGAATAGAAGGCAATAGTTGGGACGCTGGCGCTGAGGGCTCCGCCGAAAAAGCTTACGTGCGCGACATTGTGAGCTGGGCAAAAAAATTCCGACCTGCTGTCCGCAATGGGACACAAAATCTACTACAATAGTCACGTGGTCTGGATGCAACATGACACGAGGTTGATGGCTCGTGTGGCATCGACGTTATGCGAGTTAGCGACAGAAAAGAGTCTGATGTGAATGGTGCTATGAGAATGGCCGACTGACGTTATTCGTTTCGTTTGCAGTTTGTGTTACGGACTGACTAGCCGTGGCACACGGAGGAAAAAGGATATACGGGGGTCCACGTTCTGGAAAGTTGCGCTTCAATCTGTTGCCGACATCCTGCTCGCGGTTGCGCTCACAAGTTACACTTTTCAGGCCGTCATGGACAGTAGCATTGGGTCTGTTAAGACTGTTGTAAATAGCACAATCGGGTCGGTAGTAACACTGGACAACACAGAAGTGCCGCTGCTTCCTGGTCAATGGCAAAAATTTGCGGAGCGAAACAATATCTTGTTTGGGAGCCTGCATGATTTCAGTTATGTTCAAGCCTCATACGCGCTTATTGAAGGCGGCCGTCTAAGGTCATTGGTTGGGTTCCTGACCACTGCCGACGCACTTAACCGCCATTATTCATCGGCCTGGGGCGGCCCTTTGCTGAGACAGGTGTTTCTCGCGTGATGGTTGTGCGGGCGTGCGGGATCGCTGCCGCCTTGAGGGGGTTGGCATGCTGTCGGCTCGATATGGCGGCGCTGGAGGTTGGCGGAAGCGGGTGGCGGTGGGGCACGCTGCCCCGCCTTTCAGCTGATCAGGCGCGGCACACGGCCGAGGACGAAGGCCAGAATGGACTGGCACAGTGCGGTGCTGGGCAGGTGCAGTTTGACCTGGGTCTTCATCTCGACGACACGCACGGCGAGCTTGATCATGCGCAGCCGCAGCGTGTCGAACTGCGCGGTGCGCCAGGCCGAGCGGCGCGGCATGAGCGTGCGAAGGCTCCACATCAGCCAGTAGGCGGCCCCGTGCAGGAACAGGCGGAACTGGTTGGCGGTGGCCTTGGTGCACGAGGTGCGGTCGGCGGCGAGGTGGCGCTTCCAGCTTTTGATGTGGTTTTCCATCCACCCCCATAGAAACGTCTGAACAGCAACTTTCGGCGACAGGGCAACCCAGACTGGGCCGAGCAGCGTTGCTCGGTTTGGTCCATTGGGTGGCGGCGCGCCGTGAAGCAGGCACCTCCCGCAGCGATCATGACCTGGACGCAGCTGCCGGCTGCGACGCGCCGGCGGCTTGCGGTCCTGCTCGGCCATCTCGTCCGCCGCCCTCTGGTGCTGGAGCCCATCGAGGAGGGCTGCGGCCATGACCGACGCACAACCGGTGAGGAGGGGCACCATGAGCGTCTCGGAGAAGGTGCAAGGCCGTCATCAGGACCGCCTGGCTTTGGTCTACGTTCGGCAGTCCACCCTGCGGCAGGTCGAGCAGAACCAGGAGTCGACGCGCCTGCAATACGCCCTGGTCGAGCGCGCCCTCCAGCTCGGCTGGGCACGCCAGAGGGTGGAGGTGATCGATGACGACCTGGGCCGCTCTGGGACCACGACGGCCAACCGCCCTGGCTTCCAGCGGCTGATGACCGAGGTCGGCCTGGGCCATGTCGGGCTGGTGCTGGGTGTCGAGATGTCGCGCTTGGCGCGGTCGTGCCGGGACTGGCACCAGCTGCTCGAGGTCTGCGCGCTGTTCGATACGCTCATTGCCGACACCGACGGCGTGTACGACGCGGGCGGCTTCAACGACAGGCTACTTCTTGGGCTCAAAGGCACGATGAGCGAGGCAGAGCTACACATGCTCAAGATCCGCATGCTGGAGGGACGCCGCGCCAAGGCGCAGCGTGGCGAGCTGTTCTTTAACCTGCCGCGCGGCTACTTGCGCAGCCGTGCAGGCGAGGTCGTGTTCGACAGCGACGAGCAGGTGCAGGCAACCGTGCGCCTGGTGTTTGACACGTTCGAGCGCCGCCGCACGATCAACGGAGTGCTCGCCCATCTCGTCGCACACGACATCCAGCTGCCGTATCGTGTCCGGACAGGAGCGGCGAAGGGCGAGTTGGAGTGGCATGCGCCGAACCGCTTCACGTTGTCGGAGATGCTGCAAAGCCCGCTGTATGCCGGCGCCTATGCTTATGGACGGCGCGGCGTCGATCCGCGCCGCCAAAAGCCGGGGCACCCTAGCACGGGCCAGAAAGCCGGCGACCCGGCGGTGTTGATCAGGAACCGCTGGCCTGCCTACATCAGCTGGGAGGCATACGAGCGGAACCTGGAGCAGATCGTGGCCAACCGCAGCGCACAGCGCGGCATTCCCCGGGGCGGCCCGGCCCTGCTTGCGAACTTGATCGTATGCGGCCGCTGCGGCCAGCGCATGGCGGCGCAATACCCGAACGGGGGCCGTTTCCAGCGCTACTGCTGCTCGCGGCTCGCGATGAACTACGGCGCGCCCCTGTGTCAGTCCCTCAGCGGACGGGCGCTGGACGTGCTGGTGGGCGAGCTGATGCTGCAAGCGCTCGCGCCGGCTGCCTTGGAGGTCAGCCTGCACCTGGCGGAGGATCTTGAACTGGAGCGCACGGCCCTGCACCGGCAATGGCGGCAGCGGCTGGAACGGGCGCGCTACGAGGTCGAGCGGGCCCAGCGCCAATACGACGCCGTCGAGCCGGAGAACCGGCTCGTGGTGCGCACCCTGGAGCAGCGCTGGGAGGCGGCGCTGGCCGACGAGGTGCGCCTGAAGGCCGAGCATGAACGGTTCCTGGCGGGCCAGGCCTTGCCGCTGACGAGCGACGAACGCGCCGCGATTGAGCGCCTGGCATCAGATATCCCAGCGCTCTGGACGGCCCCCACCACCACTGCGGCGGACCGGCAGGCCATCGCACGCTTGATGCTGGACCGCGTCGTCGTCACGGTGCAGGGCAAAAGCGAGATCGTTCGGGTCGAGTGCCATTGGGCTGGCGGCGTGCAGACCCAGCATGACCTGCGGCGGCCAGTGGCCCACCTGACGCAACGAAGCGACCATGTCGCCCTGCTGCAGCGCATCCGTGATCTGCATGCAGAAGGCCACAAGGCCCCGGCGATCGCCGGTGTCCTGAACGCCGAGGGTTGGACGCCGCCCAAGCGCCGGTCGACCCACACCGCCGTGATGGTGCGCAGCTTGCTGCGTCGCATAGGTATGCCCGTCGCTCCTCACATGTCGTGGGCGGCCCGGCTGCAAGGGCGTGAACCGGGAGAGATGACCATCGACGAACTCGCGGCCCGGCTTGACGCTCCTAAGGCCACAATCCATCGCTGGATCCAGCGTGGGGTGGTCGTCGCCCGCAAAGTGCCGGTGCTGACCCAAAACGTTTGGCTTATTCAGGCCGATGAGGCCGAGATTGACCGGTTACGCCATCGCCGCCTGCATGGCGCAAGCCACCCTGCAACCCCTAATCACTCTTGAGACGCATCATGCTTGGTAGATCTCCGCCTGGCCCCTCTGGCAATACCGCCGCTCGTAGAGGGCGCGGGCTGAGCCGCCCCGCAGGCTGGTGACGACGAAGCGCGTGTCCGTCCCGCCAGGCCCGGCCTCGATGCGAGCGACGATGCGCTCGACCCGGTCCCAGCTTGCAGCGCCGTCGTAGAACTCGGTAAAGCGGCGGAGCTTGGAGCTGCCGTCCGAGGCGGCAAAGCGCGCGGCGGTGCTGGCCTCCAGGCTCTCGACGTGACGGCGCAGCGTGCTGGTCGGCGCGACGCCAATCAGATAGTCAACTTTGTTCACCCGGCACCAGCGCAGCACCTCGGGGCTGCAGTAGTGGCTGTCGGCCCGTAGCAGGATCTCGACCCGGGGCCAGCTGGCGCGGATCTGGCGCAACAAGCGGCGCAGGAAGGCGCGGATCTCGCGTCCACTCGGCCGCTTGGCCGGGCGCAGCACGGCGGTGACGAAGCGACCCTCGCCGTCGAACACCACGATGGGCTGGAAGCCGTATTCATCGTAGTGCGCATTGAACAAGCGCATTTGCTGCGCGCCATGAACGGTGTCGAACGTGTCATCCACGTCCAGCACGATCCGGCGCGGCACCTGGCGGAAGGATGCGCAGTAGAAATCGACCATGGCTTGACCCATGCGCAGCAGCGTACGCGTGTCGGGCAGGTTCTCCAGGCGTGAGAGGGTCGGCTGCGAGCACAGCGCCGTCTCGTCCTCAAGCCGTGCCATGGCGAGCTTGAACATCGGGTCGGTGCGCAGCCGGTCCGCGTCGTTGCCGTCCTCATAACCGGCCGCGATCATGAACAGGCGAAAGCGGATGATCTCGTCGAGCCCGTGCACAACACGCTCCGGGTCACGCGGGTCCGTGATGCAAGCCGCCAAGCGTCCGGCCACGTCGAGGCGCTGCTCTACCTCGCGCAAGACCAGCAGCCCGCCATCGGATGAAAGATGTCCACCGTCGAAGCGGGCGATCACGGGCTTGCCGCCAATGGGTGACAAACCGGGCAGCGCAGGGGTAGATACAACCTTGGCGGGCATGGTGCTCCGGATCCGTAGAATTGGCCTCGACAACCACATTCTACGCTGGATCAAGGGCTTGTACTATGCCCGCCAACCCTCATGAATTATTCAGGTTAACTAAATTTGATACTCACCACTTAACCTTCGCACATGAAACTCGCTCCCCTTGTAAGTACACCTAGGGCGTGTCTGCAAACGGCGGACGTTTCGGGTGCATGATCCCATATTGATGGGGTGAGACGAAGAGAGTTGCTGGACACGCAATGGCGGCGTTTGCAGCCGTTGCTGCCCCCTGAGAAGCCCTGGACAGGGCGGCCCAATGTGGACCACCGCCGTGTTCTGAACGGCATATTATGGGTGCACCGGACAGGTGCGCCCTGGCGTGATCTGCCGCTGCACTATGGTCCGGTCGGCACGGTGTCGAGCCGGTTCTATCGCTGGCGAGCAGCGGGGGTTTGGGATCAAATCCTAATTGCGTTGCAATCGGAGGCGGATGCCCAGGGCGAGGTGGATTGGGACCTGCACTTCGTAGACGCGACCGTCATCCGCGCCCATCAGCACGCGGCCGGCGCGCGCCGGGACAAGGTTGTCCGGGATGGGGCAAACGTTGAAGCCCTGGGACGCAGCCAGGGCGGGTTCTCGACCAAGCTGCACTTGCGGGCCGAGGGCGGCGGCAAGCCGATGGTCGCCGTGCTGACCGGGGGCGAGCGGCATGAGCAGATCGCGTTGGAAGCACTGCTGGACAACGGCGCGATCCGCCGCCCCGGTCGGGGCCACCGTCGCCTACGACCACGGCATGTGGCCGGCGACAAGGGCTACAGCAGCCCGACCGCCCGAAGGCGCCTGCGTCGCCGGCACATCCGGCCGGTGATCCCCAGCAAAAGCAACCAGCGTCGGCAGCCATACTTTGATCGCGAGGCTTACCGTCAGCGCAACCGCATCGAGCGTCTGATCAACCACCTCAAGCAGTCCGCCGTATCGCTACCCGCTACGAGAAGCGCGGCATTAACTACTTGGCCATGGTCATGCTCGGTATGATCCTGCTTTGGCTGTGACCGCCGTTTGCAGACACGCCCTAGTGAAAATTACTGGTGCGAGAAAATACAACATAGATTATATTAAAATTGTAAGGAACAACAGTCTTTCTACACCGAATAAAATATTAGTATAATTTATAATTTGAATTATCAAGAAATAGGTACTGTAGCTGAATAATCTAGAATTACTATCGAGACTTTGTTTTTTATATCAATTAATGATAATTATATAATTTGTTTCATCTATTTCTTTCTTGAGGTCGATGGGCCTACAGGAAGCGATTGGATTGTGGTCGAGGAAGAACTTGAGGGAAGTGCATACGAAAACGATATCGTCGCTTGGACAAAAAGCTTTCGTCCAGCCATTCGAGGTGGCGTTTAAAATCTCCTGCAATAACGCGCTGGTGTTTTTTAGACGATCGTGTTGATCTCTGACCCCATATTCCCCACCGCTGCCTGCAATCAAAACACACCATCTCACCCACCCCCCACCCCAACCAACCGGTCCCGCCCCGCCAACACCCCAGCCAGCGCCGCACCCACCCCAGCCACCACAAACAGCCACCCCGCCCCACTCCACCCACCACTCCGGTCATGCAGCACGCCAACCAGCAACGGCCCGGCGGCAGCCATCGCATACCCCACCCCCTGCGCCATCCCCGACAATCGCGCCGCCGCGTCGCTATCGCCTGCCCGCAGCATGATAATCAGAATCGCCAGCGAGAACGCGGCGCCCTGCGCCAGGCCCAGCACCGCCGCCAGCACCCATTGCCATGACAGCGGCGCCAATAGCAGCGCCACGAAGCTCACCGCCGCCACCAGCATCGCCGCCGCAGCCGGGACGCTCTGCTGCCGCAGCCGGGCCGCCAGAATCGGCGCGGGGAGTGCGGCGATGATCTGAAACACTACCGACACTGACACCACGAGGCCCGCCGTCACCGCCGTGTCGCCACGGCTGCGCAGCATCGGCGCCATCCAGCCGAACACCACATAGGCCAGCATGGACTGCAGCCCCATGAACAGCGTCACCTGCCACGCCAGGCGGTCACGCCAAAGCCCGCCACTGCGGCGCACCGCCGGCGCAGCAGCCGCGCCCGCCGGCTGACGTCCAAGCGGCCGAGCCCACACCACGGCCGCCACCGCCATCGCGACCGCAGCCGGCACGGTCCAGGCCGCCAGCGCCCCGGCCCACCATCCGCCCAGCGCCACCCGCAGCGGCGCCGTCGTCGCGGCGGCGAACGCGGCGCCGATCGACAGCGACATGATATAGACACCGGTCATCAGCGGCGCACGGTCCGGGAAATCACGCTTCAGCAGCCCCGGCATCAGCACGTTACCGACGCCGATTCCAGCGCCCGCAACCAGGGAACCCATCAGCAGCGCCGGGGCGCTCGCCAGACCACGCAGACCGGTGCCCAGCAGGATTGCAAACAGTGCCGCCAGCACCGTGCGCTCGGTGCCAATTCGCCGCGCCAAGCCGGGAGCCAGCGGACCGAACAGCCCGAGGCACAGCACCGGCGCGGTCGTCAGCACGCTTGCCCCGGTCGCGGTCAGGCCGGTGTCGGCCATGATCTCGTTCAACACCGGCGCGATGCTGGAGAATGCCGGGCGCAGGTTGAGGGCAATCAGCACGATGACGACCGCCGCCAGCCAGCGCTTGGCAGGTTCCACCAGCACGGCAGCCGAGGGCGCAGGACGCAGCGCCGCAGTCATGGGACTGGTGCACGGCGCTCCACGGTTGGGGTCATCGGGATTTCTCGTACCGGTCGCATCCATGCCGCGCTTCTATCGGCAAACCGGGGCCTTCGGGAAGCCAGCGTTGCCGCCTCGCCGCATGGGGCGTAGTGGACCTCCCGGCAAAACCATTCGCAGGGAACACGGCAATGCACGCCTCCGTCGAGACGATGCAGCCAAAGGCCACGGCACCAGGACACCGCTGGCTCGGCTTTGGCCTCGGCTTCGCCGCACTCACCATCTGGTCCGGCTGGTTCGCCGTCACGCGGCTCAGCCTCACGCGGGAACTGGGCGTATACGACATCGCGGCCCTCCGCCTCGGCGTCGGGGCGCTGGTGCTGCTGCCAGCGTTGCTGCGTTCGGCGCATCGCATGCCGCGGGCGGCGTGGCGCGAGGGCGCGGTGCTGTCGCTGTGCTGGGGCGCGCCCTTCGTGCTGCTGCTGTCATGGGGCATTCAGCTCTCCTCGGCCGCACACGCCGCCGCCATCACGCCCAGCATGATGCCGGTGTTCGCCGGGCTGATCGGCTGGGCCGTGCTGCGGGACCGGCCGGGACCGCTGCGCTGGCTGGGCTTTGCCCTCATCTCGGCCGGGGTCACCGCCCTGTCGGCCACGCTTTCGACACCGGGCCGGCCTTGGGACGCCTGGACCGGCAATGCTGCCCTGCTGGCCGCCGCCGGGCTCTGGGCGGTCTATACGCTCCGGGTGCGACGCGCGGGGCTGACTGCCATGCAAGCGGCGGCGCTGGTCTGCCTGTATTCGTCCGCCATCTATCTGCCGGTCTATGCACTGTCCGGCGTGTCGCGGCTCGGCTTGGCGCCATGGCCGGAGGTGGCGCTGCAGGCGCTGTATCAGGGCGTGCTGGTCAGCGGCGTCTCCGTCATCGCCTACACCCGCGCCATCGCGCTCATCGGATCCGGCGCCGCGGCCGCCATCGTGTCGCTGGTGCCCGTCATGGCGACGCTGCTGGCCATCCCGATCCTGGGCGAGCGGCCGACTGCGTTCACCGCCGCCGCGGTCACCGTCATCGTCGCCGGCGTGCTGCTGGCGGCACAAACCCGCAAGACCACAATATCCCGATGACGCGCTCTTTGACCGGAGATCAGGAATCCAGCACCGCCGCCGTACGTCCGGCGTGGATCTGCGCCAGGATGGCGATCTCGTCGAAGATCCGCCACTCGCGCAAAATCTTGCCGTCCTTCAGCTCGAAGTGGCTGGCGCCGAGCACGTTCACCGGCGTGCGCGTGACGGGCCCATAGGTCGGCACGCCGCAATAGGTGCCGCGCAGCAGCCACACCGCCGCCACCCGCAACCCGTTCTCCGGCCCGTCGAGCACCGCGATGTCGCGCACCTCCATGCGGAAATCCGGGAAGGTCGCCAGCAGGTTCACCAGCTCGACCTGATACGGGTCGATGCCCTGCACCCGGCGCATCCGCACGGAATTGCACACGACCTGCTTGTCGCAATAGGCCGGCACCCGGTTGAACAGTCGGCCGTTCCAGACCTCCTCGAACATGCCCTGTATCAGCGCGCACTCGGCCGCATGGCGTGGCGGGCGCGGGCCGGAGACGCCTTCGCGGGCCGGATCGGGGAACCGCCCGGCGAACGCCCCCTGCCCGCCATCCAGCGTCAAGGCGCCGCCGAGCACCGGGCTGGCATCGGCGAGGTCGGCGGCGACGCGGTAGGGATCAAGGCCCAAATGCTCCAGCACCGCCCACTCGTCGCGGACGATCCACTCCTCGGCGACCTTGTTGTCCTGCACCAGGCAGTGCGCGATGGTGCGCGACACCCAGTCCCGGCCGGTCGGCGGGCCATAGGTCCAGAACCCGGTATGGGTGCCGGACTTGAACACCCGGTGCGAGCTGATGAACCCGTTGGGCCCTCGTTGCTCCCAGATCACGTCCTCGCCGTGGCCGCCGCCGCCGTTCGGGAAAGCGGCGAACTTCTGCAGCGAGTTCTGCATGACATGATCGAAGCCGTAGGTCTCGCCGTATGCCGTATGCACCTTGACGTCGGCAGCGTAGTGCTCGTGCAGGCGTCCCAGGCCGCGGTCGATCCAAATGGCGTCGGTCCAGCTCAGGATATAGTCGCGCGGGTCGCGATACGGCGCGTAGGCCGAGGGGGCCAGGCTGCGATCGGTCACAGCGCTACTCCGCAGCCGCCTGCAGCATCAATGCGGTGACCGCGGCGCGGGTAGGCGGCGGCAGCAGAGCGAGCGGGGCGACATGGCCGTCATGGTCGATGCCGAAACCGCGCTCCATGGCGTCGCGCACGATCTCGGGCGCCCAGGCCAGGCGCTTGCGCTGATCGCCGCTGGTGATCAGCGCGGCTTCCACGGGACCATCCGCGGCAATAAGGCTGCGCCAGACGCCGCCGGGAACGGAGAAGCACTCGCCCGCCTCGACGCGCATGACGGTCTCGGCGCCTGGCTCGTTCAGCACCACCTCGAGCGCTCCGGAGAACACGATGATGACCTGCTTTTCCATCAGCCGGTGCCGGCCGACGCGGTTGCCCCGGCCGACGCGCAGCCACTCGATGGAGAAGCCGTGCGGGTTGCCGATGGGCGCCGTGTGCTCGCGGTCTTCGGTCATGCCGTGGCCGATCACCGGCGCCAGCTCGCTCGCGTGGCCCGGCAGGCACGCATCGAGCAGGGCACGGCCGGACCAGGCGCGCTCGTCCGCCTTGACGACGCGGCGGCGCATCTGCGCCTCGGTGTAGCGCGGCAGGGTGGCGATCTGTTCAGGGCTGAGCGCGGGCATTAGCGCGTCCGCCGCGGGCTGCAGCGTGCCGGCCTCGGTATCGACCAGCATATTGTCGCGGGTCAGCAGCAGGCCATACTCCGCGGCGGTCTTCAGGATCGAGGGGTGCCAGATGATGCCTCCGGTGTCGTCCCCGCCAAGCGCCGTGAAGATCCAGCCGTCCTCCGCGCCGGAATTGGTGAAGCCGCGGAAGATCCAGGTGGGAACCGAGACGACATCACCGGGGCCACCCTCGATCTCGCCATCCTTCCCGTCCGCGCCCCAGCGGAAGGTCCAAGTGCCGCGCTGGATCATGAACACCTCCGCGGTGAAATGGACGTGCAGGTTGTTCACCGTGCCCGGCGGCATCGCGGCGACGCCCAGGCTGAAACCGTGCGCCTCCGTCAGGTTCACCACCTGGTCGCGCGACTGGGTCACGCCGGGACCGACGAGGGAGTAGTTCTCCTTGCGCTCCGATCCCGGCATCTTGCAGTCGATGAAGGCGACCTTGCACGCCACCATGTCGGACCGCTTGATCAGCCGGGTCCGCGCGTCCCCGGGGCTGAGCTGGTGGGCCGTCATAAGCTCTCTCCCTACGCCGTCGAACCGCGGTCTTGCGATCGTTCTGGAATGTAAGCCCAGGTCCGGCCGGTGTCCACGCGGGACCGGCTCCCGACGTCGATCGCTCTAATGCGCCCCGCCCGGCAGCGGCCGCAGCCGTGTCGAGATGCGCGACACCGTGTAGCGGCGGACCTGCGCCGCGTATTGCGAGACCACTGACTGCACGGCGCCAACGACGCGCAGGTCGAGGGCGAGGTTGGTCACGTAGATATACTCGCCGTCGGCGCTGAACGCTGGGCTCGCCGGGAACAGCAGGCCAAGCGGCACGCCGCCCCGCACGCCCCTGAAGTCGCCGAGCTTGCCGATCGCCTTGCCGGTCGGGTCCACCACCACGATCTCATCGGCCTGGTTGGCGGCGACCCAGAGGTTGTCCTGCCCGTCCAGCACAAGCCCGTCGGCGCCGTTGATGCTGTTGACGAACACGGCCGTCTGACCGGCCTGGCCGTTGGCGACCGGGATGCGCAGGATGGTGTCGTTGCCGGTGTTGGCGACGAAGGCCGCGCTGAAATCATGGTTGAAGCCGATGCCGTTCGCCCCGAACGCCGGCACGCCGGTCGTGGTCAGCAACGGATCCTGCACCCAGATCCGGCCCGCCCCGCCCTGCGGCCCCACGACCCAGACGATGCCGTTGGCGCTGTCGGTCACGTAGGTGTTGCCGGCCGGGTCGAAGGCTAAGCCGTTCAGCAGCGCGCCCGGCCCCGCGGTCATGAACACGCTCGCGGCGCCGTTTTGCGGATCGACCCGGCGCACCACGCCGGCGCCGGCGTCGATGGCCAGGAGCTCCGACGTCGCCGGGTTGAAGGCGATGCCGAGCTGGTGCGAGGTACTGCCCTGGATGACCACGTCACGAATAAGCTGGCCGCCGGGCGTGAGAACATAAAGATGACCGGGTCCCGCGACCTCGCCGGCCGCGTCGTAGCCGAATGTCGTGACATAGAGGTTGCCGTCCGCACCGACCGTCAGCCCCTCGGGACCGCTGGCGCCGGCAGGGAGGACGGCGAGGGTCTCCGCCGGATTGCGATACCAGGCGGCGGCTGGCGTGGCCGTCCCGAGGAGCATCGCCCCGGTCAGCACCCCCGACGCGAGCACTAGGCCACAACGATTCCAGATCAGTCCCATGCCGCCAACGCTCCCTGAATGATATCGAGCCGGCGCAACGGCCGCCACGCTTTGTAAGTTCCCGATCGATGGCGCCGTTGCTTGACGGGGTGGGGCGTCAGCCACTTTGATGCGGCCATGACCATGACACCGACGCCGCCCACCATCGCCAAGACGCCAAAGCGCATCGAGCAGCTCGGACGCGTGCGGACCGACGACTATGCCTGGATGAAGGACGAGAACTGGCAGCAGGTGCTGCACGATCCCACAGCGCTGCGGGCCGACATCCGTGCCCACCTGGAGGCGGAGAACGCCTACACCGCCACCGTCCTGGCCGACACCGAGGCGCTGCAGCAGCATATCATCGGCGAGATCAAGGGCCGCATGAAACAGGACGACGCCAGCGTCCCGAGTCCGGACGGCCCCTGGGAATACTACGTGCGCTATGAGCCGGGCGCGCAGTACCCGGTGCATGCCCGGCGTCCGCGCGGGGAGCCGGATGGCGAGCAGGTCCTGGTGGACGCCGACGCGCTGGCGCAGGGGCACCAGTATTATGCGCTCGCCGCTGCCCGCCATAGTCCGGACCACAGGCTGTTCGCCTATGCCGAGGACACCCAGGGCTCCGAGGTGTATCGCGTCCGGATCAAGGACGTCGCGACCGGCGCACTGCTGCCCGACGCGATCGAGAACTGCACCGGCAACTTCGCCTGGTCGTCCGACGGGTCCTGGCTGTTCTGGACTTTTCGGGATGAGAATGGCCGTCCAGCGCGCATCTACCGGCGCCCGGTGCCGGGCGGCCCCGATCATGACGTGTTGGTCTATGCGGAGCCGGACCCCGGGTTTTTCCTCCGCATCGCGCGCACGGCGTCGCGGGCTTGGCTCGTGATCGCGTGCGGCGACCAGCAGACCAGCGAGGCCTGGCTTATCCCGGCCGCCGATCCCACAACCCCGCCGCGCCTGGTCGAGCAGCGGCAAACCGGGGTGCGCTACGACATCGAGCACTGGGATGGCCGCTTCATCATCCGCACCGATGCCAACGGCGCAGTGGATTTCAAGCTGGTCAGCGCGCCCGAGGCGACGCCGGGCCGGGCGCACTGGCGGGACTGGATCGCCCACGATCCCGGCCGGCTGATTGTCGATACCGCAGCCTACGCCGGGCACTTCGCCCGCCTGGAGCGCGTGGACGCCAACAACCGCATCGTCGTCACCAGCCGGGCCGGGGACGAGCATGTCATCGGAGTGGATGAAGAGGCATACGTGCTGCGCCTGGGCGGCGGCCTCGAATACGACACGGCCACGCTGCGCTACACCTACGAATTGCCCGCGACGCCGCGCCAGTGGTTCGACTTCGACATGCGCACCCACGCGGCCATGCTGCGCAAGACGCAGGAGGTCCCGTCCGGCCACGATCCCGCCCAATATCTCACCCGCCGCCTGCACGCCCGCGCCGCGGACGGGGCGGAGGTGCCCATCACCGTGCTGATGCGCCGCGACACGCCCGCGGACGGTTCGGCGCCGCTGCTGCTGTATGGCTACGGCTCGTACGGCATGGCGATGGAGCCGTCCTTCTCGATCCGCAACCTCAGTTTGGTGGACCGCGGCTGGGTTTGGGCCACGGCGCATGTGCGCGGCGGGTCGGAGAAGGGCTGGGGCTGGTTCCTCGACGGACGCGGGGCCAAGAAGCCGAACAGTTTTACGGATTTTATTACTGTTGCCGAACATCTGGCCGACCAGGGCTTCGGACATCGCGGCGGCATCGTGGCGATGGGCGGCTCGGCGGGCGGGTTATTGGTGGGTGCAGTCGCCAACATGCGGCCGGACCTGTGGGCGGGCATCATCGCCGCCGTGCCGTTCGTGGACGTGCTGAACACCATGTCCGACACCAGCCTGCCGCTGACGCCGCCGGAATGGCCGGAATGGGGCAACCCGATCGAGGACGCCGCCGCCTATGACGCGATCGCCGCCTACTCGCCCTACGACAACGTTGGCCCCCTGCCCTACCCGGCCGTCCTCGCCACTGCGGGCCTGTCCGATCCCCGCGTGACCTATTGGGAACCCGCGAAGTGGGTGGCGCGTCTGCGTGAAGCGACCACTAGCGGCAACACAGTGCTGCTGCGCACCAACATGGGCGCCGGCCACGGCGGCGCAGCGGGACGCTTCGACGCGCTGAAAGACACAGCGTTGCATTACGCTTTCGCGCTCTGGGCCTATGCCCACCGGGCGTCCTCCAAACCCTGAAAAGGAACCACCGAGTGAGCGGCTTCAAGAGCACCGAACGCTACATCGCTTCCCGAGACCTCGAAGTCGCGGTCAACGCCGCCGTGGCGCTGCAGCGGCCCCTGCTGGTGAAGGGCGAGCCCGGCACCGGCAAGACCGTGCTGGCGCACGAGGTCGCCGCGTCGCTCGGCTACCCACTCGTGGAGTGGCACGTGAAATCGACCACCAAGGCGCAGCAGGGCCTGTATGAGTACGACGCCGTGTCCCGCCTGCGCGACAGCCAGCTCGGCGATCCGAAGGTGGCGGACATCGCCAACTACATCGTCCGCGGCAAGCTGTGGGACGCCTTTGACGCCGACGAGCCGCAGGTCGTGCTGATCGACGAAATCGACAAGGCGGACATCGAGTTCCCCAACGACCTGCTGCTCGAACTCGACCGCATGCAGTTCTTTGTCTATGAGACCCGCCGCACAGTCGCGGCCAAGCATCGGCCCGTCGTCATCATCACGTCCAACAACGAAAAGGAGCTGCCGGACGCCTTCTTGCGCCGCTGCTTCTTCCACTACATCCGCTTCCCCGACCGCGCGACCATGGAGCGCATCGTCGAGGCGCACTACCCGGGCCTGCAGCACGAGCTGGCGCGCGAGGCGCTGAACGTGTTCTTCCAGGTGCGCGAGGTGCCGGGCCTGAAGAAAAAGCCTGCGACGTCCGAGCTGCTGGATTGGCTCAAGCTGCTGATGATAGAGGACCTGCCCCCCGAGGCGCTGCGCAGCCGAGAGCCGCAACTCGTGATCCCGCCGCTGCACGGGGCCTTGCTGAAGAACGAGCAGGACGTGCATCTGTTCGAGCGGCTGGCTTTCCTGAACCGCCGCGGCGCCTAGAGCATGATCGGCTTAATCATGCTCTGCTTGTCCGAGAGTCTATAGGATGTTCGCGCAGTTCGTCTTCGCCCTGCGCGAGGCGGGGGTGCCGGCCTCCATCACCGAGTACCTGACGCTGCTCGGCGCCATGCAGCGGGGCGTCGCGGATTACAGCGTCGAGGATTTCTATTTCCTGAGCCGCGCCACTCTGGTGAAGGACGAGCGGCATCTCGACCGTTTTGACCAGGTGTTCGGCCAGGTGTTCCGCGGCCTGGAAGCGACCGCGGCCGAGGGTGCGCCGGGCGAACCGGAAATGCGCGACCTGCCGGCGGAGTGGCTGCGGCGGATGGCGGAGAAGCACCTCACGGCCGAGGAGCGGGCGCAGGTCGAAGCGCTGGGCGGCTTCGACAAGCTGATGGAGACGCTGCGAAAACGTCTGGCGGAGCAGCAGGGGAGGCACCAGGGCGGCAGCAAGTGGATCGGCACTGCGGGCACCTCGCCGTTCGGCGCCTATGGCTACAACCCGGAGGGCGTGCGCATCGGCCAGGACGGCAGCCGCCATCGCCGGGCGGTGAAGGTGTGGGACAAGCGTGAGTTCCGTGACCTGGATGACGGCGTCGAGTTGGGCACCCGCAACATCAAGCTCGCGCTGCGGCGGCTGCGGCGGTTCGCCCGCCAGGGTGCGGCGACCGAGCTGGACATGCCAGGCACCATCCGCGCGACGGCGCACAACGCCGGGTCGTTGGATTTGAAGATGGTGCCGGAGCGGCATAATGCGGTGAAGGTGCTGCTGTTCCTCGACGTCGGCGGCTCGATGGACGACCACGTGCGCGCGTCGGAAGAACTGTTCTCCGCCGCGCGCAGCGAGTTCAAGCATCTGGCGTTCTACTACTTCCACAATTGCCCGTATGAGCGCGTCTGGCAGCACAATCACCGGCGCCGCGACGACACGGTCCCGACTGAGAACCTGTTTGAGTGACTTCAACTTGCGGCGGCGTAGACTGGCATGGGGTTGAGCAGGGCTTCGACGCCGGACAGGATGGCCGCGAACGCGACGCGGGCGGCCGACACGTCGAGGCGCCCGGCACGGTCGCGCAGCAGCCCGCCCCAGTGCGCGAGCCAGCCGAAAGAGCGCTCCACCACCCAGCGGCGCTCGAGCACGACAAAGCCTTTCTGCCCGGGATCGCGCTCGACAACATGGTGGCGCATGCCGTGCCGGTTCGACCAATCGCGGCAGCGCTCGGCGACAAAGCCGCCGTCGAGGATGGCCTCGCGCAGGCTGGGCCATTCTGCCTTTCCGACGTCAAGCGCGGGAAGCGTGTCGCGCTCCTGGGTAGAGGCCGGCACCACGGCAACGGCGAGCCAGGTGCCGTCGGCGTCGACCAGGGCGACGCGCTTGCGGCCCAGCACCTTCTTGGCGGCGTCATAGCCGCGTGGGCCACGGACCGGGATGCATTTCACCGATTGCGTATCGATGATGCCCAACGTGGGTTCGGGCTTCCTGCCCGCAGCACGACGCCGCAAGCAGGCCACGTCGCACAGCAGCCGGTCAAACAACCCAAGCTCCAGCCATCTGCGGAACCAGCCGTACACGGTCCGCCATGCTGGAAAGTCACCGGGCAGAGCGCGCCAGGGTCCGCCAACACGCAAATGCCAGGCAATCGCGCTGATGACCGGCAACACAGGCGTTGCCTTCTCGCTGCGCGGCGGGTCTGCCCGCTCCAGCCACCGCGCCATCTCCTCGACCGCGCAGGTCGATACCATCTCCTTCAGGCCCGCCTCATGGCGTGCCCGATGCGCTTCAGTCCACATCCCTGCTCCCATCCGCCCGTCCCGGCGGACACTCGTGATCTCCAACACGCAGAGATGAGGTCGAGGCGCAAACGGGTCACTCAAACAGGTTCTGAGCAGGTGATCCGCACCTACGGCCCGGACTACCGCGCCATCTTCGTCGGCGACGCGACCATGAGCCCGTATGAGATCGCCGCCCCCGGCGGCAGCGTCGAGCACTGGAACGCCGAGGCCGGGGGCACCTGGATGACCCGCCTGCTCGGGCATTGGCGGCGAAGCGCCTGGCTGAACCCGGTGCCGCGCGCCGAGTGGGACGGCGCGCACTCGATCGCCATGATGCGGCGGCTGATGGAGGACCGGATGTATCCGCTGACGCCGGGCGGCCTGGACGAGATGATCCGCGAGTTGAGCCGGTGATCCCTGGCCGCGGCCCGCGCCACCTGGCACGGCCCGCGGCCATTTCAGCCGTTTAGTGCGTCCAGCCCTGGTAGCTTCCGACGTTGTCCCGGGTGACGAGTTGCGGAGTCATCAGGATCATCGGGTTCTCTGGCTTCTTGCCGTTCATGATGTCGAGGCCCGTCTTCACCGCGAGTTTGCCCATCGCGTAGGGGTCTTGGCTGGCCGATGCCTGCACCATCGTCGGGCCCTTCAGCGCGCCCACGATGTCGGGCGCGCCGTCCACCGAGGTGATGACGATGCCGGTGCGATTGAGCTGTTTGGCCGCGAGGTCGCTGCCGATCGCCTGCGGGTCATTGATGGTGAACACGCCCTGGATGCTGGGGAAGCGCGTGAGGAAGCCCTGCATCACGTTCAGCCCGCCGTCGCGCGATCCCTTGCCGTCCTGATCCGACGACAGCAGCTTGATGTCGGGATAGCCGCCCAGCACCTTCTTGCAGCCATTCACCCGGTCGATCACCGCCGAGACCTGCGGGCCGTTCTGGATGACTACGTTGCCTTTGCCGCTGATCGCGTCGGCCATAAACTTGCAGGCGATCTCCCCAGCCAGGGTATTGTCGGTCTGCACCGTGGCATCGGCGCCCGCTGCC
This sequence comes from uncultured Alphaproteobacteria bacterium, assembly GCA_963850595.1. Lineage (GTDB taxonomy): Bacteria > Pseudomonadota > Alphaproteobacteria > Acetobacterales > Acetobacteraceae > CAHJXG01. The sequence continues at coordinate 3,424,472 of CAWKLS010000002.1, forward strand.
GCCACATCGACGCCGACTACGGTAATGCCCGCCGCCTGCGCCCGCTTGATCGCCGGCGCGATGGCCCGCGGGTCAGCGGCGTTGACCAAAATCAGGTCCACGCCTGCGGAGATGAAGTTGTCGATCTGGGTGAACTGTTTGTTCAGGTCGTAGTCGGCCGAAGATATCGTCACCTTGGCCTGTGGGTTGATCTCGTGCACCGCGTCGGTCACGCCCTTGCCGACGTTCACGAAATACGGGTTGCCGAGCGAGCCGACGGTGACACCCACCGCTTTCAGGTCCTTCGCGGACGCCGCCCCGGTTAAAAATGCCATCGCCGCGCCGGCCAGCAGCAGGGTTCTCAACATCACGCGTAACCTCCAAGCCCGATTGTTTCACCGCGGCAGTGGGGCCAGGACCCGCCAGCGGCCCCGGGCCGGCAGTGCGGCCCGGATGTTCCAATGCAGCCCCGCGCTCAGGTGCGGGCGTTGCCCTGCAGCCGGGCGCGGTCGAGTGCCACGGCGCCGATGATGACCAGCCCCTTGACGATGAACTGCCAAATGTCCGAGACGCCCAGCAAGGTCAAGCCGTTCGACAGCACGGCGATGATCAGTGCGCCGATCAGCGTGCCCCAGATCGAGCCGATGCCGCCGACGAAGCTCGTGCCGCCCAGGATCACCGCGGCGATGGCGTCCAGCTCGTAGCTTTGGCCGAGCTGCAGCCCGTTGGCCGCAAACAGCCGGGCCGCAGACATCACGCCGCCGAGGCCGGCGAGCAAGCCGGACACGGCATAGACGAACAGCAGGATGCGCCACACCTTGATGCCCGACAGCCGCGCCGCTGCAGGGTTGCCGCCGACGGCGTAGATCCACACGCCCAGCACCGTGCGGCGCAGCACGAACCAGGATACCAAGATCACGACGAGGGCGATGATCGCCAGAACCGGGATGCCGAAGCCGGACGTGATCGGGATGGTCGCGTTGCCGATGGCGGCGAAGGACAAGTCGGGATTGAAGATGGTCGAGTCGCTGCCCATCAACCGCGCGAGGCCGCGCACAGCGGTCAGTGACCCGAGCGTCACGATGAACGGGGGCAGCCCAGCGAAAGCCACGAGGCTGCCGTTCAGCAGGCCGAAGAACAAGCCGGTTAGCAGCGCCGCCGGCACGCCGAGCAGGCCGAAGCCTGGCACGAGTGAGACGATCAGCGCCGACATCGCCGACGCCGCCAGCATGCTGCCGACCGAAAGGTCGATGCCGCCGGTCAGGATCACAAAGGTCATACCGGCGCCGAGTACGCAGTTGATCGCCGCCTGCTGCGCTACGATCGACAGGTTCTGCCCAGTCAGGAACCGTCCTTCGCCCAAATAATGGAAGGCTATGGCCAGGATGATCAGCACCGGCAGCATGCCGATCGCCTGGATGACACTGCGGATCTGCACCTGCCGTGACGACAGCCCGGCGCCTCCGCTGGCTGTGGTGGGCGCCGAGGCGGGGCTGGCGGGCACCGCGGCGGTGGCGGCTTTCTCGTCGACTTCGGACATGAGGATTCCCCTTTTTATGCGGCCGCTCCGGCGCCGTAGGCCATGATGTTTTCCTGGGTGATCGGCGTGCCGCTCGGTCCGCCGACTTCGCCGGCGATGTGGCCTTCCCGCATCACCAGAACGCGGTCGCAGGTGCCGATGATTTCCGGCAGCTCGCTCGAGATGACGATAACGCCGATGCCGCGTTGCGCCAGCTCGTCGATGATGCGGTAGATCTCCGACTTCGCGCCGATATCGACGCCGCGTGTCGGCTCGTCGAGGATCAGCACCTTCGGCCCGGTCTCCAGCCAACGGGACAGCAGCACCTTCTGCTGATTGCCGCCGGACAGGCTGCCGACCGTGACCGCAGGGCTGGCCGCGCGGACGCGAAGTGCCTTGAACGCCGCCGCCGCCCGTCGCCGCCCGGTCGGAAGGTCGAGGATGCCGCCGCGCTTGGCATCCCGCCCGATCACGCCGAGGTTGATGTTGGTGCCGCACGGGAGGTCAAGGAACAGCCCCAGCCCTTTGCGGTCCTCGGTGAGATAGGCGATGCCGGCGGCCAGTGCGTCCTCCGGCCCGTGAACGGTCAGCACGCTGCCATCCAGCTTCACCTCGCCCCCCGTCTTGGGGTCCGCGCCGTAGATCAGCCGGGCCAGCTCCGTCCGTCCGGAACCGACCAGCCCGGCGATGCCCAGAACCTCGCCCTGGTGGAGCTGTAGGCTGCACGGCTTCACGCGCCGGCCGCCGTCGGTGATGCCCTGCACTTCCAGGATCACCGGGCCGCGGCTGCCGTGCGGGTCGTGCGTTTTGGTGTAGAAGCTCGACAGGTCGCGCCCGACCATCATCTTCACCAGCGCCTCGGCGCTGAGCTCATCGCGCGTGAGGGTGCCGACATAGCCTCCGTCCCGCAGAACGGACACGCGGTCGGCCAGTTCGTAAACCTCGGCCATGCGGTGGCTGATGTAGATCAGCGCGATGCCGTCGGCACGAAGCTGGCGCACCAGCGCGAACAGCCGGTCGGTCTCCCGCGACGACAGCGCCGTCGTCGGCTCGTCCAGCACGAGGATCTTTGATTGCGCATGCAGCGCGCGCGCGATCTCGACGAGCTGCCGCTCGGCGATGGACAGGCCGCCTACCGTCGTGTTCGGGCCAAACGGCGCGCCGAGCCGCTCCAGCACCGGGCGGCAGCCCTCGCGCATCGCCTTGCGGTCGATTTGGCTGCCGCGCGACGGCTCCGCGCCGAGATAGATATTCTCGGCCACCGTGAGGTTGGGCGCCAGGGCGAGCTCCTGGTAGATGATCGCGATGCCGTGGCGCTTGGCGGCGATCGGGTCGGTGATGACGACGGGCTTGCCGTCGATCAGCAGTTCGCCGCCGGGGTCGGCCTGATGCGCGCCCGAGAGAATCTTCATCAGCGTGGACTTGCCGGCGCCGTTCTCGCCCATCAGCGCCAGCACCTCGCCGCCCCACGCCTTGAGCTGGACGTTGTTGAGCGCCTTCACGCCCGGGAACGTCTTGGAGATGCCGCGCATCTCCAGCCGTGGGGTGTCATTGTCGGCCATCGCGTGTTCCTCCTGTGCGGTCTGATGCCAGCCGCCCTTTCGGGCGACCGGTATCAGAGTCTTTTTTTGGCGCGCGGCCGCCCCACCAACCCCGCGCGCATATCGGTCAGCCCGAAGGGCTGCCGGTATTATGCCGACCTGTCAATCAAGAGTGAACAGCCAGATTGGTTCCGCGGCAAGCGTTACTGCAGCGCATCCCGAATTGAACGCAGCCAGAGTGCGACAGCCCGGGCACCGGGGTCCGCGTGACCCAGGGCGCGGTCGCCGAGATAGCTCGCCCGGCCCCGCCGCGGCAGCATGGCCGCGGTTGCGTCCGCACCCGCCTCAGCCGCAGCGACCGCCGCATCGAGGCCCGACGTTGAGAGCGCCGCTGCGGCTGGGGCCAGCGCGTCCAGCATGGTGCAGTCGCCGGGCACGGCGCCACCCAGCGTTTGAATGCCGTCGCACCCGGCCCGCAACGCCTCGCCCCACGCGCCCGGCCTTTCCCGCCCCAGCTGCTCCCGTAATATCTCGGACGCCCGCAGCAGCGCCACCGCGTAGAACGGCCCGGAGGACCCGCCGAGCGCCCGGCGCAACGTCGCGGCCAGGGTCCGCAGGGTCTCGGCGGCGTCCGTGGTTGGATAGGTCGGCAGGTCGCGCTCGATGGCCGCAGCGCCGCGTGCCAGGCTGATGCCGAGGTCGCCGTCGCCGACCACCCGGTCCATGCGCGTGAGCTCGGCCTCCGCCGCCCGCAGCGTGGCCGCCACGGCGTGCAGCGCCCGGTCCACACGTGGGTCCCGCGCCTCAATAGGCTGTGGCGCCGGCTCGGCCGGGGCTGGGGCGCGAGGGCGGTCGAGGCGGGCCGGCGCACCGGGTCCAGGCCACGCCGGCGCGCTGGCGGCGGCATCGAGCCGCGTAAGGCGGCCAGCGTCGAGCCGCATCAGCGAGATCGAGCAGCCCGCCATCTCCAGCGCCGTCAGGAAGGCGCCGCACCAGGCGCGCTCGACCTGGATGCCGAGCGCCTCGCACGCGGTGACGGCCTCGCGGGTGGCGATCATCAGCTCCATGGCCGGCGTGCCGCCCAGATTATTCACCAGCAGCGCCACCTGCTCGCCGCGGGCTAGCTCGCGATCCCGTGCGATGGCCTCGACCAGCGTTTGAATGAGCGCCCGCGCCGGACCGATCGGCGCGCGCCGTATCCCTGCCTCCCCGTGGATGCCCAGGCCGAGCTCGACCTCATCCGCACCCAGCTCGAACCCCGGCACCCCGGCGGCCGGCACGATGCAGGGAGTGAGCGCCACGCCCATGGTGCCCACCGCCGCAATCGCCGCCTCGGCCTCCTGCCGCACGCTTTCTAAATCCAGCCCGGCCGCCGCAGCGGCGCCCGCCACCTTGTGCACCAGCACCGTGCCCGCGATGCCGCGCCGCCCGGCGCCCCCGCCTTCGCCGAGCGCTACGTCGTCGTCCACGACCACCATCGCGACGCGCAGGCCCTCACTGCGGGCGATCTCCGCCGCCAGCCCGAAGTTGAGTCGGTCGCCAGTGTAGTTCTTCACGATCAGCAGCGCGCCCGCCTCGCCGGTGACGGCGCGGATCGCTGCCAGCACGGCGTCCACGCTGGGCGAGGTGAACACGTCGCCCGCCACCGCCGCGGTCAGCAGGCCCGGCCCGACATAGCCCGCATGCGCCGGCTCGTGCCCCGCACCGCCGCCGGAGATCAGCGCGACGCTGGCGCGTGTCCAACCCGCGCGCACCACCACCGTCTCGTTCTCCAGCAGCATGAGGCCGGGGCTGATGGCGACCAGCCCTTCTAGCATCTCGGGCACAACGGCGCCGGGTTCGTTGATCAGCTTTTTCATGCGGGCCTCCCTTTTGATATTCTTGCGGCAACCAGAGCACATCCGAGCGGAACCGTCGCTTGACCATGCGTGAGGTTTGTCACTACGGTCTCATTAAATGAGTGTGCAACAAGCACATTGGGGGAAGCGCATGACGATCCAGTCGCCGACTGATCTGAACGCTACAACAAACGTTATAACGGGGGTCAACCGACGCAAGCTGCTGACCGGAGCGGCGGCGCTGACCGCGGCAGCGGGCCTGACCTATCCGCGGCACGTCTTCTCGCAGACCGAAAAGGGCCATCCGCTGGCCGGCAAGTCGATCCGCATGGCGATCCTGGGCATCGCCGGCTGGCTGCCGAGCAAGCTGGGCGTGGACATGTCGCCCGATTTCGCCAAATACGCCAAGGCGCGCTACGGCTACGACGTCAGCTTCTCCTTCGCCGACGCGCCGTTCGGGCAGCTGTTCCAAAAGGCCGCGACGTCGCTCGCCACCCGCAGCGCCGAGTACAACATCATCATTTCTGACAGCCAATGGCTGGGCGCGCTGGCGACGCCGAAGTGGATCGTGCCGCTGAACGACATCATCGCCAAGAACAAGGAACTCGACATCGAGTGGTTCGCGCCGGTGGTGCGCCAGGCCTACCAGACCTTCCCGGACGGCACCGAGAACCGCTACGGCTTCCCGCAAGAGGGCGACACCATCGCGCTGTTCATCCGCAAGGACCTCTTAGACGCACCCGGCGAGGCGGAGGCGTTCAAGGCGCGCTATGGTATGGAGATGCCCAAGACCTGGGAGGACTTCGAGAAGCTGTCGATCGAGGACTACACCAAATTGGCCGAGTTCTTCACCCGGCCGGACAAGGGCTACCACGGCGCCGCGATGCAGTATTCGCGCGAGTATGATTTCATCAGTTGCCCGCTGCTGTCATTCATGCGCAGCCAGGGCGGCGACGTGTGGGACCCGAAGACCGGCCAGGTCCAGGGCATCATGGACACCGAGGTCAACGCCAAGGCCATGGTCCAGTATAAATCCATGCTGAAATACCAGCCGCCCGGCGCCATCAACTACGGAATTGCCGAAATCGTCGATGTGTTCACCCAAGGCAAGGCGTTCTCCGCCTGGCAGTGGGCCGCCGTCGGCAAGGCGATGATTCCCGCCGCGATGCAGGGCAAGGTGATGGTCGTGCCGCCGCCGGGCTTCAAGCAGGCGGATGGGTCTTTGAAGCGCGACTACATCATCGGTGGCCAGCCCTGGGTGCTGAACGCCTTCAACGACGACGCGCATGCCCGGGTGGCGCTCGATTTCATGAAGTGGTGGTACTTGCCGGAGACGCAGCTCGAGTTCGCCAAGCGCGGCGGCAACCCGTGCGACAAGGCGACGCTGACCGCCGCCGGATTTGACGACCTGCAGCCATGGTATCGCGCCTACAAGTACATGTTGCCGCGCAGCTCGGACTTCTGGCACGACGCCAAATACAGCGAGATGCTGGCGGTGCAGCAGGAGGCGTTCACCGCCTATGCGACCGGGCAGATCAACGACCCGGCCCACGCCCTCGCCTACACCGCGTGCAAGCAGCAGGACATCCTGTTCGACAGCGGCACCGCGTCAAAACAGCCGACCGGCGCCTGCTCGGGCATCCGGCTTTAGGCTTGCCGGGCGAGCTTGTAACGCCGGGACTGCACGCGCGCCGGCCGGCGGGGGGCGGCATTGCCCGCTTCCTCGGCCGGCGCACGGTGCTGCCGGGGCTGCTGCTGATCCCGGTGCTGGCGTTCTTCATCGTCTGGAACACCATCCCGACGCTGTGGCTGCTGGGCCTGAGCTTCTACCGGTTCTCGCTCACCTCCGGCCGCGCACCGATGTACGCGGGCCTGCTCAACTTCCAGAATATCCTGAACGACAGCGGCATCTGGCTCGACCTGAGCCGCACGCTGCTGTTCGTCGTGAGCGGCGTCGGCATCCAGACCGTGCTCGGCATGCTGCTGGGCCTGCTGTTCTGGAACAGCCAGCGCCTGCCGGGCCGCCGGGTCGCGCTCACGATGCTGTTCGCGCCGATGGTGCTGACGCCCGTCGCCAGCGGCACGTTCTGGCGGCTGATCTACGACCCGACCTTCGGCGTGCTGAACGCAATCCTGCGCGGCATCGGCCTGTCGGGCACCAACTTCCTCGGCGACAGCAGCACCGCGTTTGCCGCCGTGCTGGTGGTCGATATCTGGATGTGGACGCCGTTCATGGTGCTGATGACGCTCGCCGCCCTGGCGTCGGTGCCGAAGGCGGAGCTGGAGGCGGCCGAGATCGACCAGCTCACCTGGTGGCAACGGCTGCGCCTCGTGCTGCTGTTCCACGGCAAGTATATCCTGATGCTCGGTGTTTTGCTGCGCACCATCGATAGTTTCAAGACGATGGACCTGATCTACAACATGACCTTCGGCGGCCCCGGCACGACGACGCAGCTGGTCGCCATCACGCTGTACCGGCGTGCGTTCGAGGCGTTCAACATGGGCTGGTCCTCGGCGCTCGCGGTGATCCTGCTGCTGATCTCGATCGCCTTCACCGCCACCTTCATCTTCGTGCTGCACTGGCGTGAAAAGGCCGGGCGCGACAAGGCCGAAGCCTGATGCGGACCCATTGGCGGGAGCACGCGTATCACGCCGTGCTGTGGCTGGTGGCGCTGGTGTTCTTCGCGCCGATTGCCTGGATACTGCTCAGTTCGTTCAAGACCGCCGACCAGATCCTGGCGACTCCGCCAGTATTGCTGTTCCACCCGACGCTCGACAACTACGTCCAGCTTTTCGCCCGCGAGAGCTTCCTGCACCAGCTTTTCAACTCGCTTTTTTTATCAATCTCGGCGGTGCTGATCGCGGTGGCGGTGTCGTTCCTGGCGGCGTTCTCGTTCTCGCGCTTCAAGCCCGCCGGCACCGACTTCCTCATGTTCCTGCTGCTGTCGATCCGCATGCTGCCAGGCTCCGCGGCGATACTGCCGGTGTATTTGATGTATGTCGGCTTTGGCTGGAAGGATACCTATGCCGGCATGATCCTGTTCTACGCGATGTTCTCGATCCCGTTCTCGGTCTGGATCCTGAAGGGCTTCATCGACGGCGTTTCGCCGCGGTTCGACGAGACCGGCCGCGTCAACGGCGCATCCTGGCTGCGCATCATCACCCGCACCATCCTGCCGCAGGTCATGCCCGGCGTGATCGCAGCACTCATCTTCAACTTCATCTTCGTGTGGAACGAGTTCCTGTTCAATTACATCATCGGCGGCCTGCAGACCTCGAACGTGCCGGTGGCGTTGACCACCGGCCTATACAGCAGCGGCGGCGTCGATTGGACCTTTATCTCGGCCCTGACCTCGGTCTATCTCGTGCCGCCGGTCTTGGTGGTGTATTTCTTCCAGCGTTACTTGCTGGTCGGCATGACCTTCGGCACCGTGCGCGGCGAGGTCTGATGTCCAGGCTGATCGCCCGCACCGAGCTGGCGCTGATCTGCATCATGGCAATCGGCTTCGTGCTGATCGCGCAGCAGGTCGTGTTTGGGCTGTATCAGATCGGCCTGCTGACGGTGATGGCCAGCACGCTGCTGCATATCGCGGTCGGTAACTTGCCGCGCCACGCCGGACTGGGGCGGACGCTGGCCTGGACGGCGGGAATCCTTTGCATCGTCGCCGCGGTGTTCGGCCTCGGCATCCTGTTGGTGCCGCTGCTGGCGCAACTGGGCCGATGAGCCGCATCCGCTTCGAGGGCCTGACCAAGGCCTATAACGGCGTCGTGGCGCTCGATCATGTGGACCTCGACGTGGCGCCGGGCAGCTTCACCGTGCTGTGCGGCCCACCCCGCAGCGGCAAGTCGGTGCTGTGCCGCCTGCTGGTCGGACTCGAAACGCCGGACGCCGGGCGCATCCTGTTCGATAGCTACGATATAACATCAGTGCCGGCGGCCGAGCGCACGCTGGGCTACGTGCCGCAGTCCTTCGCGCTGTTCCCTCATGTCAGCGTATTCGACAACATCGCCTACCCGCTGGTGCTGCAGCGCGTGGCCCGGCCAGAAATCGCCCGCCGCGTCGCCCAGGCGGCCGAGCTGCTGCGCATCGGCGGCCTGCTGCAAAAGCGCCCGGCGCAGCTCAGCGGCGGCGAAAAGCAGCGCGCCGCCATCGCCCGCGGCATCCTCAAAAACGCGGACATCTTCATCCTCGACGACCCGCTCGTCGGCCTCGACTTCAAGCTGCGCGAGCGGCTGATGGACGATTTGAAAGAGATGCGCCGCGTGCTGAACGCGACGTTCCTGTATGCGACGTCGGACAGCCTGGAGGCGCTGACGATGGCGCAGGACCTCGCCGTGCTCGACGCTGGGCGGCTGATCCAGGCAGGCGCGGTCGCGACGGTGTATCTGCAGCCGCAGCACGTCCGAGCCGCCGAGATGATCGGCTTCCCGCGCTGCAACGTGCTGCAGGGCCACGTTGCCGGCGGCCGCTGCACCACCGCGGCCGTCGGCTTTCCGCTCGCGGGCGACGTCGCCGCCGGGCCGGTCCTGGTGGCGATCCGGCCGGAGCACCTGATGCCGGCCGGCGAGGCAAAGACTGACGGCATCGGCGAAATCACGCTGATCGAAGATCTCGGCGCCGAATGCGTCGTGTATTTCACCGTCGCGGGCCAGAGCCTCGTGACCCTGCTCCCGGCGGCGCAGGCGGCGGCGTTCGACCTCGGCAGTCGCTTCGCCTTCGCCCTCCGCCCCGGCACCGCGACGCTGTTCAGCCCCGCGACCGGCCAGCGCATCGGCCAGGCGCAGGCGGCGGAGACGGTGCATGCCTGACATCCACCTCGAAGGCCTGACCCGCAGCTTCGGCCCCACCACCGCGGTCAACGACGTGAGCATGATTTTCGCCGAGGGCACGGTCACCTGCCTGCTCGGCCCCTCCGGCTGCGGCAAGACGACGCTGATGCGGATGATCGCCGGGCTGGAGACGCCGACCTCCGGCCGCATCCGCTTCGGCGGCCGCGACGTGACCCGGCTGTCCGCCCGGCAGCGCGGCGTCGCCATGGTGTTCCAATACCCCGTCATGTATCGCACGCTGACCGTCGCCGAGAACATCGAGCTGCCGCTGGCCCGCGACCGCGGCCTGTCGCCCGCCGAGCGCCGCGGACGCGTCGATGAGGTGCTGGATGTGCTGGACCTCTCGGCACAGCGCGGCCTGCGTATGGGCGACCTCGACATGGGCGCGCGGCAGCGTGTGGCGGTGGGCCGGGCGATTGCGCGCCGCTGCGACGTGGTGCTGTTCGACGAGCCGACCACCAACGTCGAGGTGCACGCCAAGCTGCAGCTCATCCGCGCCTTCAAGGAGTTCCGCCGCCGGCTGCGCCAGACTATTGTTTATGTAACGCATGACCAGACCGAGGCGATGACGCTCGCCGACCAGATCGCCCTGATGCAGGCCGGCGTGCTGTCGCAGTGCGCGGCGCCGAGGACGTTGTATGACGAGCCGGATAGCGAGTTTGGTGGGTGGTTTTTGGGGAGTCCGGGGATGAACTTCCTTGATCCGGTCGGGAAGCCTTGGGCGCAGGCCCGGTTCGCGGGAATTGCTGCGGAGATTGCTGTCCCGGGGGGCAGCCTCGCCGGCCTGCGCGCGGGCATTCGTCCGGAATACGTCCGGGTGTTTCCACATGCGGCGCCTGGCCGGGTCGCGTCGCGGGTGGTAGGCGACTGCATCACCATCGGCGGCCAGCATCTGCTGACGCTGGACGTGGATGGCGCCGAACTGAAGGCCAAGGTGCCACCGGGTGCGGGTATGGCTGCTGGCAGCACTGCCTTTGTGGAATGCCCAGCCGAACACGTCATGCTGTTCCGTAATGGGCGGCGGCTGTCTGAGCGGCTGGTTGGATAGTTGAGGTTCCGCTACCTTCGGGCTCAGAAGCACAATCTGGCCCGCGCCAAGACTCAGTTTGTTCCTTGTAGGGCCGCACTCAACACATCTTTGACATTCAGCCGATTAGGGCAGTATCGCATAATCTTACCGATGGCAAACCATATGCGGTTCTGCCGACCCTAATCAAATGTGGACATGCGGTCACCTCAACGTCTGATTAGCAATTTAGCCGCCATTATTCATCGGCCTGGGGCGGCCCTTTGCTGAGACAGGTGTTTCTCGCGTGATGGTTGTGCGGGCGTGCGGGATCGCTGCCGCCTTGAGGGGGTTGGCATGCTGTCGGCTCGATATGGCGGCGCTGGAGGTTGGCGGAAGCGGGTGGCGGTGGGGCACGCTGCCCCGCCTTTCAGCTGATCAGGCGCGGCACACGGCCGAGGACGAAGGCCAGAATGGACTGGCACAGTGCGGTGCTGGGCAGGTGCAGTTTGACCTGGGTCTTCATCTCGACGACACGCACGGCGAGCTTGATCATGCGCAGCCGCAGCGTGTCGAACTGCGCGGTGCGCCAGGCCGAGCGGCGCGGCATGAGCGTGCGAAGGCTCCACATCAGCCAGTAGGCGGCCCCGTGCAGGAACAGGCGGAACTGGTTGGCGGTGGCCTTGGTGCACGAGGTGCGGTCGGCGGCGAGGTGGCGCTTCCAGCTTTTGATGTGGTTTTCCATCCACCCCCATAGAAACGTCTGAACAGCAACTTTCGGCGACAGGGCAACCCAGACTGGGCCGAGCAGCGTTGCTCGGTTTGGTCCATTGGGTGGCGGCGCGCCGTGAAGCAGGCATCTCCCGCAGCGATCATGACCTGGACGCAGCTGCCGGCTGCGACGCGCCGGCGGCTTGCGGTCCTGCTCGGCCATCTCGTCCGCCGCCCTCTGGTGCTGGAGCCCATCGAGGAGGGCTGCGGCCATGACCGACGCACAACCGGTGAGGAGGGGCACCATGAGCGTCTCGGAGAAGGTGCAAGGCCGTCATCAGGACCGCCTGGCTTTGGTCTACGTTCGGCAGTCCACCCTGCGGCAGGTCGAGCAGAACCAGGAGTCGACGCGCCTGCAATACGCCCTGGTCGAGCGCGCCCTCCAGCTCGGCTGGGCACGCCAGAGGGTGGAGGTGATCGATGACGACCTGGGCCGCTCTGGGACCACGACGGCCAACCGCCCTGGCTTCCAGCGGCTGATGACCGAGGTCGGCCTGGGCCATGTCGGGCTGGTGCTGGGTGTCGAGATGTCGCGCTTGGCGCGGTCGTGCCGGGACTGGCACCAGCTGCTCGAGGTCTGCGCGCTGTTCGATACGCTCATTGCCGACACCGACGGCGTGTACGACGCGGGCGGCTTCAACGACAGGCTACTTCTTGGGCTCAAAGGCACGATGAGCGAGGCAGAGCTACACATGCTCAAGATCCGCATGCTGGAGGGACGCCGCGCCAAGGCGCAGCGTGGCGAGCTGTTCTTTAACCTGCCGCGCGGCTACTTGCGCAGCCGTGCAGGCGAGGTCGTGTTCGACAGCGACGAGCAGGTGCAGGCAACCGTGCGCCTGGTGTTTGACACGTTCGAGCGCCGCCGCACGATCAACGGAGTGCTCGCCCATCTCGTCGCACACGACATCCAGCTGCCGTATCGTGTCCGGACAGGAGCGGCGAAGGGCGAGTTGGAGTGGCATGCGCCGAACCGCTTCACGTTGTCGGAGATGCTGCAAAGCCCGCTGTATGCCGGCGCCTATGCTTATGGACGGCGCGGCGTCGATCCGCGCCGCCAAAAGCCGGGGCACCCTAGCACGGGCCAGAAAGCCGGCGACCCGGCGGTGTTGATCAGGAACCGCTGGCCTGCCTACATCAGCTGGGAGGCATACGAGCGGAACCTGGAGCAGATCGTGGCCAACCGCAGCGCACAGCGCGGCATTCCCCGGGGCGGCCCGGCCCTGCTTGCGAACTTGATCGTATGCGGCCGCTGCGGCCAGCGCATGGCGGCGCAATACCCGAACGGGGGCCGTTTCCAGCGCTACTGCTGCTCGCGGCTCGCGATGAACTACGGCGCGCCCCTGTGTCAGTCCCTCAGCGGACGGGCGCTGGACGTGCTGGTGGGCGAGCTGATGCTGCAAGCGCTCGCGCCGGCTGCCTTGGAGGTCAGCCTGCACCTGGCGGAGGATCTTGAACTGGAGCGCACGGCCCTGCACCGGCAATGGCGGCAGCGGCTGGAACGGGCGCGCTACGAGGTCGAGCGGGCCCAGCGCCAATACGACGCCGTCGAGCCGGAGAACCGGCTCGTGGTGCGCACCCTGGAGCAGCGCTGGGAGGCGGCGCTGGCCGACGAGGTGCGCCTGAAGGCCGAGCATGAACGGTTCCTGGCGGGCCAGGCCTTGCCGCTGACGAGCGACGAACGCGCCGCGATTGAGCGCCTGGCATCAGATATCCCAGCGCTCTGGACGGCCCCCACCACCACTGCGGCGGACCGGCAGGCCATCGCACGCTTGATGCTGGACCGCGTCGTCGTCACGGTGCAGGGCAAAAGCGAGATCGTTCGGGTCGAGTGCCATTGGGCTGGCGGCGTGCAGACCCAGCATGACCTGCGGCGGCCAGTGGCCCACCTGACGCAACGAAGCGACCATGTCGCCCTGCTGCAGCGCATCCGTGATCTGCATGCAGAAGGCCACAAGGCCCCGGCGATCGCCGGTGTCCTGAACGCCGAGGGTTGGACGCCGCCCAAGCGCCGGTCGACCCACACCGCCGTGATGGTGCGCAGCTTGCTGCGTCGCATAGGTATGCCCGTCGCTCCTCACATGTCGTGGGCGGCCCGGCTGCAAGGGCGTGAACCGGGAGAGATGACCATCGACGAACTCGCGGCCCGGCTTGACGCTCCTAAGGCCACAATCCATCGCTGGATCCAGCGTGGGGTGGTCGTCGCCCGCAAAGTGCCGGTGCTGACCCAAAACGTTTGGCTTATTCAGGCCGATGAGGCCGAGATTGACCGGTTACGCCATCGCCGCCTGCATGGCGCAAGCCACCCTGCAACCCCTAATCACTCTTGAGACGCATCATGCTTGGTAGATCTCCGCCTGGCCCCTCTGGCAATACCGCCGCTCGTAGAGGGCGCGGGCTGAGCCGCCCCGCAGGCTGGTGACGACGAAGCGCGTGTCCGTCCCGCCAGGCCCGGCCTCGATGCGAGCGACGATGCGCTCGACCCGGTCCCAGCTTGCAGCGCCGTCGTAGAACTCGGTAAAGCGGCGGAGCTTGGAGCTGCCGTCCGAGGCGGCAAAGCGCGCGGCGGTGCTGGCCTCCAGGCTCTCGACGTGACGGCGCAGCGTGCTGGTCGGCGCGACGCCAATCAGATAGTCAACTTTGTTCACCCGGCACCAGCGCAGCACCTCGGGGCTGCAGTAGTGGCTGTCGGCCCGTAGCAGGATCTCGACCCGGGGCCAGCTGGCGCGGATCTGGCGCAACAAGCGGCGCAGGAAGGCGCGGATCTCGCGTCCACTCGGCCGCTTGGCCG
>CAWKLS010000003.1:0-295000 GCA_963850595.1 uncultured Alphaproteobacteria bacterium
CGAGTTCGGCCTGACCGTTCCATTGGGCATGGGCAAGCTTGGCGAGCTTATGGCGCTTGTCGATGCGGACGAAGCCGTTCCAGAGAGGGGGCGGCAGGCGCTGAGCGCCTTGTTCGACCAATGCTCCGCGCTGGACGAAAGCATCGAGACATTCGAGGCAGAGATCGTGGCCCATGCCCGCCACGACGACACTGCGCGTCGCCTGGCGACGATCCCCGGCATCGGCCCGATCACCGCGTCCCTGATCGCGGCGACAGTCGCCGACATCGGCGTGTTCAAAAGTGCCCGGCATTTCGCCGCCTGGCTTGGCCTGGTGCCACGGCAGCATTCGACCGGCGGAAAGATCCGCCTTGGTCGGATCACCAAGACGGGCAACCGGGAGATACGCCGGTTGCTGGTTCTGGGTGCCACGTCGATGGTTTACCGCGCTCCACAGTGGAACAGCGCCGCCGGGGTCTGGACGAGAGCGATCCTGGAACGCCGCCCTGTCAGGCTGGTGACCGTGGCGCTGGCAAACAAAATGGCGCGCATCGCATGGGCATTGATGACGCGCAGCGAGGTCTACCACGCCAAGGGACGCGTCGCGATCGCAGCGCAAGCTGTCGCGTGACGTTCCCGAAGGCGGTAGGCGGCGGGCGCAAGCCCGACTGATCCGGCAGGAAGCGCTGAACAGCGTGATGGGGAAAGACTGTAGTCAAGAAAACAGTTCAGGCGATACCGATAGCAGCCTTGTGCCTCGAGCACGCCCGACAGATTGGTGCCTGACACGGAAGCGCACACCCATGATGGCCAGCGGCTCATGCCGCGCAACAGGCCGGACATAAGGGCGCAACTGACCGGATCTTTTACTCACGCCGATTAGCACCTGCTGATCCGAAGACAACGACGGCCTTGTTTCGTGACATAACGATTGGGGGTGGTATTATGCCGCGTAAGCCCATTGGCGAGAGAGCCATGACCGATGCCGAACGCCAGGCCCGTTACCGTGCCGCGCGCACGGCTGACACGCCGGTGATCCAAACGCGGCGCCCGACCGACCATCGTAGCCGCGCACGGCGGTGGCATGACGCGGTCGCTGAACTGGGAGAGTTGCAGACGCAATATGCCGACTGGCTCGATGCGTTGCCGACCAACCTGCAAGACAGTGCGCTGGCCAACGCATTGCAGGCCATCTGCGACCATGATCTTGCTGAACTCCAGGCCATCGACCCTCCGCGCGGGTTCGGTCGCGACTGATCAGCGACAGCTGCGGAGTAGAGGCCAAACCTGGCCACTTGGCAGCCAAAAAAGTCTTGCTGAGCCGGAGCCGTCCACATAAGGCTGCTAGGGACTGCGGAATGTGCCAGGCGGCGACACCTCAACTTGAGGGACACGCAACGTGGGTGAGTTCACTTGCTGGCTAAGCTCACCCTAGGACGAGCCCGGGGTCACATGGACGGCACGGAGAGCTGGGCGACTGCATAAACACACCCGGGCTGAATTGATGCGCCCATGGCTCCGT
Organism: uncultured Alphaproteobacteria bacterium; assembly: GCA_963850595.1. Taxonomy (GTDB): domain Bacteria; phylum Pseudomonadota; class Alphaproteobacteria; order Acetobacterales; family Acetobacteraceae; genus CAHJXG01. Next base: position 1,502 of record CAWKLS010000003.1, read on the forward strand.
TATGCGTAGCATCATCAACATGGCTGAACTATCGCCGATAGCCAACTCTCTGCTAAGTCAACAGATTTCCAGGCAAGGCCGTTGGTTTAGAAAAATTGACGAAATATGCTAGGATTTGCAGAATTTTGACATTTTATGCAGTGGAGGCAGCGACTTATATGCTGGGCTTTTTTCGGCTAAGCCTTTGAGCAGGATGAATGGAGCGGGGCAGGTCATGCCGTGTTTCACAATAGTGCCGCCGTCCTGTCATGCCTGCTTCGTGCCGGTGCCCCAACGGCGGTGCAGGAAGCGCTCCCACGGCGCAAACAGCACCTTGTCGGCCAGCAGCCCGATCAGCACGATGACCAGCATGACCGCAATGACCTGATCCATGGCGTTGAGCTCCCGCCCATAGTGCAGCAGTTGGCCCAGGCCGAAGCCGCTCAGGATGGTGACGTAGATCTCGGCCGCCATCAGCGAGCGCCAGGCGAAAGCCCAACCCTGCTTCATGCCGTTGACCAAGAACGGCAGTGACGCCGGCACGATCACGCGCGTCCAGCGGTGAAAACCACCCGAGCCCATCGTGCGCGCCGCCCGGGCATAGACCGGGGAGATGTTGCGCGCGCCGGTGTCGGTCGCGATCATCACGGACCACGTCGTGCCCATGACCACGACGAACAGCATGGCGCTTTCGTTCTGGCCGAACCACAGCAGCGCGAGCGGCATCCAGCACACGCTGGGCAGGGTTTGCAAACCCAGCGCCAGCACGCCCACGGTGTCCTCCACGATTTCCGAACTGCTGGACAGCAGCCCAAGCGGCAGCCCAATGGCGTATTCGATGAGAAGCCGCCGCAGTATAACGCCCACCGCCTCCGGCAGGCTGCCGTCGGCGAGCGACGCCCAGAGGTACTCGCCAACGCTTTCCGGCGACGGCAGCAGCACCGGCGACCAGCGGCCGCTCATGCTCATGGCCTGCCAAGCGGCGGCGATGACGGTGAAGAACACGGCGGAATGGCTTTATCGGCTGTCCAGACGCAGCAGGGCAGAAGCCGAGGCCCGCCAGCAACAGCAGGCTCAGTATGCAACAAGCGCACGAGCGTCGCAGTGCCGCGATACCGGCGTCGCCGGGCCGTGGCGCCGTGTCGGACGGTTTGCGGCCCCGGCCGCGCCGCACATCAGCGCGAGCCTCACACAATGCTTTCATTATACCTGCATCTGAGCGGGCGACGGGTAGGCATTGCCGCCTGCGCTCGCGGCGAGGCTGGAGCATTCGGGTCGGGACGCTCCATGCATGATCCGATCACATCGACAAGCCTGCGGCAAGCAGTCCTGTTCCGGCGCTTCGATACTGACGCTGCGCGCCGAACCGCTTGGACTTCTATTGCGATCAGCCTGGTTATTGAGACAAGCCTGGGGGCGCCTTGTCGTTGCCCGCACGCACGGCGGCGTTGAAGCTGGGGTCGAACGCCTCGGCGGCCTGGAACCGCCGGCGCAGCAACCCGGCCTCGGCATAAAGGTCAATCACGCGCTGCAGGTCGCGATACACGCCACCGTCCGTTTCGACGATATGGTCCCCGGCGCGGGCGAACCATTGCCGCGGGACGGCCTCGGGAATGCCCATCAGCTTGGCCCAGCTCGCCGCGTAGCGGTCCGCGTTGGTTTGCTGCCACTGCCGGGCGGCGGCCAAGCGGCGGACAAAGTCGGAAAGGGCCTCCCGTTTCCCCGCGATGGCTGCGGTTGTCGCGGCTTGGAAGCCCAGTCCCGGCGTGAGCCCGGCGCCGCTGACCACCCGTCGGTCGCCCTCCAGCACCTCGATCTGCGACGTGTAGGGCTCCCACGTGGACCAGGCGTCAACCGCGCTGCTGGCCAACGCCGCCTTGGCGTCGGAGGGCAGCAGGAAGATGAGCTGGACATCGCCCGCCGCCCATCCTTGCCGTTTCAGCGCCGCGAGCACGAGCGAATGCCCGATCGAGCCCTTGCCCGTCGCGATGCGCTTGCCGCGCAGGGCGGCAAAATCCTGGACCGGGCTTGCAGCCGGGACGAGGACCGCGGTGCCCTCGGGGTTGGCGCGGTTGGTCGCGATCGCCCGGATCGGCACGCTGCCCGCGACGGCGAAGGTGAACGGGGCGTCGCCGATGTTGCCGCCATCTACCGCCTCGGCCGCCATCGCCTCCACAAGCGGCGCGGCGGCGGCGAACTCGCTCCACTCCAGACGATAGGGCAGCCCGTCCAGGACGCCGGCCGCCTCCATCAACGCACGGACATTGCCGCGCTGGTCGCTCATACGCAGGACGACCGCCGCGCGCGCATTATGGGCGGCGAACGGCGCCAAGGCTAAGCCGCCCAGAACCTGCCGGCGCGTCGTCATGACATGGCGCCGGGACATCTCTACTCCGCTGCGGTTTGGTGTTGGGTCCGTTCGGCCAGCAGCCGCCGGGTGAGCGGCAGCAGGGTGCGGCCGTATTCCAGCGCGTCCTTCAGCGGGTCGAAGCCGCGGATCAGGAAGGTCGTGACGCCCAGCGCGTGGTAGTCGAGCAGCGCCTCCGCCACCTGCCGCGGCGTGCCGACCAGCGCCGTGGTGTTGCCGCGCGCGCCGGTAACGCGGGCGATGGCGGTATAGAGCCGCCCTTCCGGCCGGTCGCCGAGCGCCGCCGCGGCCAGCAATCGCTGCGACCCGGCATTGGCCGGCGCGCCCTGGGCCGGACCCAGCGCCGCCTCCCCGCGCACGTCCAGCGTGCGGGTGAGGATGGCCTCGGCCCGCGCCCAGGCTTCGTCCTCCGTGACACCGAGGATCGGGCGGAACGATAGGCTGAACCGCACCTGACGACCGTGCTTGGCGGCCTCGGCGCGCACGCGGCTGATGATCTCGGCCACCTGCGCCCGGGTTTCGCCCCACAGCGCATACACATCGGCGTGTCGGCCGGCCACGCGGATGGCGGCGTCGGACGCGCCGCCGAAGTAGATGGGAATGCGCGGGCGCTGCACCGTCTGCACCGCGGGGGACGCGCCCTGGATGCGGTAGTACGTGCCCTCGTGGTCCACCGGCGCGTCCGCGGCCCAGACCCGCTTCAGCACGTCCACGTATTCGTCCGTGCGGGCGTACCGGTCGTCCTTGCCCAGCCAATCGCCGTCGCGCGCCTGATCCTGATCGTCGCCGCCGGAGATCACGTGGATCGCCGCCCGCCCGCTGCTGAGCTGGTCCAGCGTCGCAAAGGCCCGCGCCGCCGTGGTCGGCGCCTGGAACCCCGGGCGGTGCGCGACCAGGAAGCCGACTTGCCGCGTGTGCGCCGCCGCATGCGCCGCGATCTGCAAGCCATCGGGGCCATTGCTGTGCCAGCCGATCAGCACCCGGTCAAAGCCGCCGTTCTCCGCCGCGTGGGCCTCGTGCGCTTGGGCGGAGGCCACGAGATAATCGGGATCGATGGCGGGACCGTGCGCCGGGTGGGTTTCCGACTGCTCGCGCGGCTGGATCATGCCGATGAACTCAAGGGTCATGCTGGTCCTCCTATTGGCCGAGCGCCAAGCGTCCGGCGGACTCAAATGCGGCGCGACCTGCCGCGACAAAGGCGGCGTCGGGCTGCGGCGTATGGACGCGGGCGCACAAGACGTCGCGCAAATGCCGCTCCAGCGTGTTGGCGCGGGACAGCCCGTGATTGCCGGCGAGCTGCATCGCGGCCTGGACCGCTTCGATCGCGTTCTCGGCAGCAACCGTCTTGAGCAGTCCGCTGCGTGCAGGGCCTCCAGGCTTGCCCAGGGGAAAGCGCCCTCACGGTCCACCTCGGCCGCGTGCGCGGCCAGTTCGGGCACGAAAGCAGCTTCGTCGGCCTCCCGTGCCAAGATTGTCACGGAGGCCACGACTTAACGCCCTGCCGGGGCCGGCACGCGAGACGCGGATGAGGCATCCGTCGTCATGAACGACCCGCCGCCGGTCAACAGGCTCGGACCACCGGGCGCCGCACGGACCGGCGCGTCGCTGCGGGACACGTCCAGCAACGGGAACAGCAGCTCGGCGACCCGGTAAGCCTCCTCTAGATGCGGGTAGCCGGAGCCGATCACCGTGTCGATGCCGAGCGCCTGGTATTCGCGGATGCGTTCGGCGACAGTCGCCGGGTCGCCGACCAGCGCGGTACCGGCGCCGCCGCGCACCAGGCCCACCCCGGCCCAGAGGTTGGGCGCGACCTCCAGCCGCTCGCGCGAGCCGCCGTGCAGGGCAAGCATCCGGCGCTGGCCCTCGCTGTCGCTTTCGGTCGCGAGCTTGCGCTGCGCGGTCGCGATCGTGTCGTCGGACAGATGGCGGATCAGGCGCCGCGCCGCGTCCCAGGCCTCACCCTCGGTCTCACGAACGATCAGATGCAGGCGGATGCCATAGCGCAGCGTGCGGCCGTGCACAGCCGCGCGGCTCCGGATGTCGGCGATCTTTTCCGCCACCTGCGCCGGCGGCTCGCCCCAGGTCAGATAGGTGTCGGCCTGTGCAGCCGCCAAGGCGTGCCCGGCCGGCGAGGATCCACCGAAATAGACCGGCGGATGCGGCGTCTGCACCGGCGGAAACAGCAGCCGGCCGCCATGGGACGCGAGGTACTTGCCGGTGAACTCGACCCGCTCGCCCGCCATCATGCCGCGCCAAATCTGCAGGAACTCGGCCGCGTGGGCATAGCGCTCGTCATGGCCTAGGGTCAGCCCGTCGCCGGCGAGGTCGGCCGGGTTGCCGCCGCAAACGAGGTTCACCATCGTGCGCCCGCCGCCGACGCGGTCGAGCGCCGAGTATTGCCGCGCTGCCTCGCCTGGAAGCGTCAGGCCGGGGCGCAGCGCCACCAGGAAGCGCAGCCGCTCGGTGAACGGCAGCAGGGACGTCGCCGTGACCAGCGCGTCCTCGCAGCCGGCCCCGGTGGGCAGCAGCACGCCGTGGTAGCCGAGCTGGTCCGTCGCCTGGGCGATCTGCCGCAAATAGCGGTTGTCCACCGGGCGTGCGCCCTCGGCCGAACCCAGGTAACGCCCGTCCCCGCCGGTCGGCAGGAACCACATCATGTCAAGCGGCCGTGCCGGCTGGTCGAGCGGGCGTGCCTGCTGAATGGCGTTCATGGGCGGGCCTCCGCGCGCGGCCGTTCGGGTCGCCACGCCGCGGCGCGCACGTCCACACGGGCCGGGATCAACCGCAGGGCCGCGAAGGTGTCGGCGATGGCTTGCTGCCGGGCGATGATCGCCTCGTCCATCGGCTGCACGGCATAGACGCCGCGCGGCGCTGCGATGCGCTGGGCCGCCAACGGCACGCCGGTGACGCTGGCCAGCGTCGCCGCCAGCGCCTCCGGGTTGGCGCTCGCCCAACCGGCCGCGCCGTTGATCGCGTCCAGCAACGCCAGCACGGTGCCGGGTTCGCGCTCGGTAAAGCTGCGGCTGGCGAGGAAGAACGAGTTGCTGGGAGCCACGCCCTCGGCCGTGGTCAGCACCCGCGTCGTCGGCTCCAGCTCAGCCATGGCGAAGAACGGATCCCAGACGGCCCAAGCGTCCAGTGCGCCGCTGCGGAAGGCGGCGCCGGCGTCGGGCGGCTGCAGGTTGACGGGCTGGATGTCCGCGGGCTTCAGCCCGGCGCGTGCCAAAGCCTGCACGACCATGTTGTGTGCGCTCGACCCCTTGGTGAAAGCGACGCGCTTGCCGCGCAGGTCGGCGAGCGTGCGGATCGGGCTGTCGGCCCGGACCAGCAGCGCCTCGTTCGCACCAGCGATGGGCTGGCCGCCGACATACAGCAGGTCGGCGCCGGCTGCCTGTGCGAAAATGGGCGGCGTGTCGCCAGTCGCGCCGAAATCGATCGCGCGGGCGTTGAGCGCCTCCAGCAACGGCGGGCCGGAGGTAAACTCCACCCACTCGACCGCCAGCCCCAGCGGGTCGAGCCGGCGCTGCTGGCGCACGATCACCAGCGCGCCGTTCTTCTGGTAGCCGATCCGCACCCGCCCTGCTGCCCGGGCGAAGCGCGGGAGCGATAGGGCAAGGGCAGCAGCGCCAAGACTGCGCCGGGTCAGATGTTCGGTCGTCATGCAAGACCTCCAAGGTCGAGGAAACGGTTGAGCAGCGGCATTTCGGCCCGCGGGACGCAGCGGATAGTCATGCCGCCTGCTCCCGCACGCCCAGCCGGTCGAGCAGGCGGACGCGCAACGCCGCGAAGGACGAGGAGGCGCGGCTGCGTGGGCGGGCCGCGTCGTTGGGCAGGTCCAGCACGATCCGGCCGCCCTCCAGCACCAGCACGCGGTCGGCGAGCGCCACCGCCTCATCCACGTCGTGCGTCACCAGCAAGGTCGCCGGGCGATGCCGCGCCCAAAGATCCAGCACCAACGCGTGCATCCGCAGGCGCGTCAGCGCGTCGAGCGCCGCGAATGGCTCGTCAAGCAGCAGCAAGCCTGGCTCACGCACCAAAGCGCGGGCCAGCGCCGCCCGCTGCGCCTCGCCGCCCGACAGCGTGGCGGGCCAAGCATCCAGACGATGCGACAACCCCACCTCGGCCAGCGCGGCCTCGGCCCGTGGTCGCGCACCGGACCCGGGCAGGCCGAGCGCCACATTACGCCAAACGCTCTTCCACGGCAGCAGCAATGGCTGCTGGAACGCGACTGCCACCGGCTGCGGCAGGGCCACGACCGCGCCCTCGGGCACTGGATCGAGCCCGGCGAGCGTCCGGAGCAGCGTCGTCTTGCCGGACCCGCTGGCGCCGAGCAACGCGACGAACTCGCCAGGCTGGATGTCGAGGTCGAGCGCGTCAAGCACCGGCGTGGCGTCCGCCGGGCCGAAGCGGCGGGTCAGGTTGCGGATACGGGCGCTCGCGGCACGATCGGCTGGCGCGAAGCTAAGGTTGGCGTCCATGGCGGTCAGCTCCTTATCGACACTGGCCGCCACGCGAGCAGCCGGCGTTCGAGCCCGCGGACCAGGCCGTCCGCCAGCAGACCCAGCAGCGCATACAGCACCAGCCCGACCATGATGACGTCGGTGCGGAGAAAATCGCGGGCGTCGTTGATCAGGTAGCCGATCCCGGCACTGGCGTTGACCTGCTCGGCCACGACCAGCGACAGCCACGCGACGCCGAGACTATAGCGCAGGCCGACCAGGGCGGAGGGCAACGCGCCCGGCAGCACGACGTGGCGGATCAGGCCGCGGCGGTCCAGGCCGAACACCCGACCCATTTCGGCCAGCCTCGGCTCCACGCCCCGGATGCCGGCGAACAGGTTCAGGTAGATCGGGAAGGCGGTGCCGAGCGCCACAAGCGCGATCTTGGGCGTCTCGCCAATGCCGAACCACAAGATGAACAGCGGCACCAACGCCAGGAAGGGCAGGGTGCGCAGCATCTGCACCGGCGCGTCCACGACGTCCTCGCCGAGCCGCGACAGCCCGGCAATCAGTGCCAGCCCCGCGCCCACCGACAGCCCGATCGCCAGCCCGGCCAAGACCCGTGCCAGCGAAACGGCCAAGTGCCATGGCAGCTCACCGGAGACGAGCAAACTCCAGCCGGTGGTCATGATCAGCACAGGCGAGGCGAGGGTGCGGGGGGATAGGAGCCCGGAGGACGCCGCCGCCTGCCACAACAGGACGATCACCAGCGGCGAGATGAACCGGCGCATCGCCTTGTGACGCTGCGGTGCCTGCGGGGCCACCTTGCGGTGCGCAACGGCACCGGTCATCGCGACGGTTTGCGGCATCGATGTCACTGAAATGCCGCCAGCCATTTGGGGAGCGCTGCGGCCCAGGCCCCACGACCATGGCGCGAGCGCAGGCCATCGGCGCCGCAGAGCGGTAAAGGATGGTGCATGGCCAAGGCGGTCTCCTGTCCGGCGTGTCAGCAACTGAGACCTCAACATGGCGTTGGACGGCCCCAGCCCTCAAGAGTGGCATCCGGCAAAGATCACGCGCTTAGAAGAAGATATGTTTGTGCAAATCGCCGGGCGCAGACGGTTTTTCCTCTTCCGCTGCCGCTGAACCAAATTGCTAGGGCGCTCGCCAATCGATGCGTTCCGGCATTCCAGGTGCAATCCCCGTCGGCTTCCGTCGATGACGCTCATGCGGAAGCAGCTGGATCAAAACTGCAATTCAACCACCACTGACACTTGCACCTCCTTCGATCAGCTCACGATCCACCCCAATGCCGTCGGTTACCGCGTCGAAGAACGCACGCACCCGCGCCGTCCGGCGCAGGTCCTGGTGCGTGACGATCCACAGTTCGCGCGCGAGCGCCGGCACCGGCCCGCCCGGCAGCGCACGGGCCAGGCCCGGCTCGGGATCGCCGAGGTAGCAGGGCAGCACCGCCAGCCCGATACCGGCGCGGGCAGCCACGAGCTGGTTGACCACGCTGTTGGTCCGGTAAACGACAGCAGCAGACTGCGCGGTCTCTGTGAGCCAGTCCGCCGCATTGATGCCGACGGTGCCCTCTTCCCACCCGATCAGGGGATGGCTGCCAAGGTCAGCGGGTGAGGCAAGCGGCGGCATCCCCGCCAGGTAGTCTGTCGCGCCATAGGCGGTCCAGGCTACGTCGGCGAGCTTGCGCCCCCACAGGTCGCCTCGCGGCCAAGCGCCGGAACACCGTCGAGTGGTCCACGCGCGATGCTTTTGCCACTTAGCCACCAGCTTTGCCCGTATGTGCAGCGCGCCGTAATCGCGTTGACGGAGAAGGCCGTGGCGCACGAGCGCACCTACATTGACCTGGCTGCCAAGCCGGACTGGTTCGCCGCCTTATCGCCGCTCGGCAAGGTCCCGCTGCTGCTGGTGGACGAGGCTACGGCGCTGTTCGAGAGCGCGGTCATCTGCGAGTTCCTGGAGGAGACCGCGCCAGGCGTACGGCTGCACCCGGACGATCCAGTCGAGCGCGCCCGGCATCGGGCCTGGATCGAGTTCGCCTCGGCCACGCTGGGCAGCATCGCTGGGTTCTACGCAGCGCCGGATATGGCCACGTTTGAAGGCAAGCGCGCCGACCTCGCGGCCAAGATGGCCTGGCTAGAAGGAGCGCTCGGGGCAGGACCGTATTTCGCGGGCGAGCGGTTCAGCCTTGTGGACGCGGCATTCGGGCCGGTATTCCGCTACTTCGACACGTTCGAGGCGGCGCTGCCGCCCTTGGGCGTGTTCGACGCGGTGCCCAGGGTCTGCGCATGGCGGGCGGCGCTGGCCATGCGGCCCAGCGTGCGGAGCGCGGTCGCGGTGGACTATCCGGAGCGGCTGTCGCTGTTCCTGCGGGCGCGTGGGTCGCATCTGTCGCGGCTGATGGCGTGATGCACTTTCGGTTCGCCTGCTAACGGAACCCCAATGCCGCGTTGCCCGATGCTGCGTTGGCAAATGACGATCACCTATTCCCCCGCGGTCGATTCCGCATCGCAAATTGTCCCGCTTTTCAAATAGCAAAATCGAGCGCCTTGGCCGGGACCGGTTGCGGCACGGCGGCCGGCATCGCCTTCACCAACCCAGCCAAATGCTGCGCCAAGAACTCGCATTGCCGGCGGATGTCCGGCACCGCCGTCATCTCCCAAAACGCCGCCTTGGTCACCGGACCCGCCGCGAATACCCGTCGCGAGATGGCGCCGGTGCGGCTGAGCAGCGCGCAGGTGCCGGTGACATCAAGCCCCAGCCGCAGCGGGTCCGGCCGAACCGTGCCGTCCGCGAGCAACGCGCGCACCAGCGGATGCGCGATGCGGTCGTAGTCGGCGCCGGGCCCGGAGCAGTTCACCACGCGTGCCACGCGCAGCCGGTCCAGCACGCCGGCGCCCTTGGGACGGAACGCCACCTCGACCAGGCCGTCCTGCACCGCGTAGCCGCGGATGCGGCCGGCCTGGACACGGAGCTGCCCGCTTGCCCGTGCGGCCTCGATCCGGTCGGCGACTGCATCCGGCATGCGGTGGCGATGAACCTCCCACCAGGGGCGAAGGTGGCGCAGGAAGCGCGCCTTGTCTGCGGCGCTCATGGTCTGCCACACGTCCTGGGTGAACGGGCGGAGCTGGTCCACGACCGGCTGCCATGCTGCGCCCGCCGCAGTGGCCGCGTCCGTCTCCCGCCGCATCAGGCGCAGCAGGTCGAGCAGCCGGTTCGGCAGCTCCCGCGTCTCACCCAGTTGGGCCGGCGGTCCAGCGGCGTGACGCCGCGGCAGCAGGCCACGGCGCGATAGGGCATGGATCGGACCGGTGTGACCCTGATCGAGCAGGCTCGTCACGACATCGACCGTGGTCAGCCCGGTGCCGATCAGCAGCACCGGAGCGGCCGGGTCCAGCCCAGGGAGCGCATCGGGCGCCCAGGGATCGGGGCGGTAGAGCGGGCTGTCGTAGAATGCGGGATCGGCCACCGGCATGGGGGCGGGCGGGAAGTTGCCGACCGCCAGCACCGCCAGGTCAGCCTCGATTTCACGGCCGCGGTCGAGCTGCAGCCGCAGGGTCGGTCCGCTCCGGTCGAGGCCGGTGACATCGCCCCGCAGCAGTTCCAGGCGGCGGCGCGGCACCCGGCGAATTTCGTCCTTCAGCAAGTCGCGGACGTAGCTACCGAACACGCGGCGCGGGACGAAGCAGGTTGCGGTAGGCGCTGGTCCCTCGCACCCCGCTTCGGGATGGCGGTGCAGCCATTCCAGGAAATCGTGCGGCTTGTCGTGGAACGCGCTCATCCGTCCGGCAGGGACGTTCAGCAAGTGGCTCGGGTTGCCGGTCGCATAGGCTTGGCCGCGACCGAAGCGGGCGTTGCGCTCGATCAGTACGACGCGCGTGTCGGGCGGGCAGTGCCGCAGCAGATGCAGCGACAGCAGGGTGCCGGTGAACCCTGCGCCGATGATGGCGATGGACCGTGTCGTCATCTGGGTGCTCCTTCGACGTGAATAGAATCAATCGCCTAGTCGGTGGAGTAGCGGACTTCGTCTAGTCTTCTGCTTCCAAATCCGGCCCGCGGCGGTCCCGGAAGGCCCGCGCAGGCAGCGGATAGGCGGTGGTGTGCTTCAGGCGCTCCATCGAGAAGCGGGAGGTGACATTCTTCAATGGCACCAGGGCAACCAGGCGTTTGTAGAAGGTATCGAACTCCGCCATGTCCGGGACGGCGACCCGCAGCATGTAGTCCACCTCGCCGGCCATGCGGTATGCCTCCATCACCTCCGGCATCGTGCCGATCGCGGCGGCGAACCCCGCCATCCAGGCCGGCGAGTGCTCCGGCGCCTCGATAGCCACGAACACGATCAGGTCGACGCCGATCCGCTCTGGCTCGATCAGCGCGACCCGGCGCGTGATGACGCCGGCGGCCTCCAGCTTCTGCACGCGCTTCCAAACCGGCGTGGCGGACAGCCCAACCTGGTCGGCAAGCTGCGCCATCGCAAGCGTCGCGTCCTCCTGCAGCAGGCTCAGCAACTTGCGGTCGATCTCGTCCATCGTGCCCCCTCTTTTCGAGAGAGCCTTGAAAAAGCCATCTTTGCAACCGCCGCAGCGGCAAAGCTTACTGTATGCAGTCGAACGAACCGAGACACGGCGAATGCTATGTCAAGGGAAGCTACCGGGACAGCATGGTTTTGCTGTTCTGCCGCAACATGACAGTCGATCTCACCATAATCCGTCAACCGATAATCTTATCGTGGGACGTAGTTGACCCTCGCCTGACATTGGTCGGAAAAACTCTAGTGCGCCGTACTGGCGCCAGCGGTTAAAGCAGCGTCGCCGTGGTCTGTCGCGGTTTCCGGCATGGCCAGGAATAGGGCGGCGAGGGCCGCGCAGGCGCCGCCGCCTGAGGTGAGGAAGGCGGCGGAATAGCCGAAATGGTCCACGATGATGCCGCCCGCCAAGCCGCTCAGGCTGGCGCCCACGCCCTGCACCGTGGCGACCGCGCCCTGGGCCACATCAATGCGTCCGGTGCCGCGCATCAGGTCGGCGATGACGAGCGGGGTGATGGCGCCGAAGATGCCCGCGCCCACGCCGTCGAGAAGCTGCACGCCGATCGGCCAGGCCGCGTCGTCGGACAGCAGGTAGAGCAAGGCGTGCACCGGCAGCATGATGAGCTGCGCCGCCACGATGCAGGCCGACATCATGGCCGTCGCCCAAGCCGGATGCGACAGCGCGAGCTTCTGCCCCACGAGCGGCAGCAGCGGCGCGTTGGCGAAGTGGAACAGCATGGCGCAACGGGGCAAAGGTCACCGCGGCCGGAACCGCAGCAGCACGCCATAGCCGGATGGTCCGGTCCCGCCCTCGGCCTGGCTCCAGCGCTGCTGGGTGACCAGGAATACATTGAGGTAGGGGCCGAGCGCGCCGCGCACGTCGGCGAGCAGGAAGCTCACGGCATCGAGCGAAGCCGGGCGGAACCGGGCCTGGCTGTCGCCCATGCTTATGCCTGGCTTGGCCACGCTGTTAGAAAAACGAGATCAGTGCAATGCCGGCGACCATGAGCGCGCCGCCGGCGATGCGTCCGAGGTTGAGGCTGTGCTGCTCCATGCCGAACAGGCCAAACTGATCGACGGCAAGCGACATCAGGATATTGGCGGTGATGGTCAGCCCGCCGAACACCGCCGCGCCCACCTTGTTCACGAACAGCAGGCCGCAGATGACGGCGAACGCGCCGGCGAGGCCGCCGAGCGGCGCCCACCAGGGCATGCCGTTCACGCCGTCCGTCGTGGGCAGCGGCCTGGGCAGGCAGAAGAACACGACGGCCAGGAAGAACACAATCGGCAGGAAGGAGACGATGCTGGCGAGCCACGGGTTGTTCAATGCACTGCGCAGCGCGCCATTCATCGGCGGCCCCCACGCCTGCAGCGCCCCCGCAGCCAGGATGATGGGATAGAGCCAGGCCGAGCTGATGTTGTCCAAGTTCTCGTTCTCCAGGATGGTGGGTGGGGGTCAGCCGAATACGAACGCGCCGGCGATCGCGAGCAGCAGCGCCGGCGGCATCACCAGCGCTCCGAGCTTCAAAAATGTCCAAGCGCCGACGCTCTGGCCCTCGCGCCGCAGCGCTGTGAGCCACAGAATGGTCGCGAGCGACCCGGTGACCGACAGGTTCGGCCCCAGATCCACGCCGATCAGCACGGCGGCGCGCACATGGTCGGGCACGCTTGCGATCTCGACCACGCGTCCCGCCACCAGCCCAGCCGGCAGGTTGTTCACCAGGTTGCAGCCGACCGCCAGCACCACGCCGGAGACCCAGGCCGCAAGCGTCGCCGAGCGCTGCACCAGGTCGTACAGCAGCCCGGCCAGGTCGTTGGTGACTCCGGTTTTCTCCAGCGACTCCACCAGCACGAACAGCCCGGCGACCAGCGGCAGCACGCCCCAGGAGACGTTCTTCAGCACCTCCATCGGGCCGGACTTCGATCGCAGCAGCACCAGAACCGCGGTGGCGACGCCGGCCAGGAAGGTCGGCAGGCCCAACTGGATGTCGAACGCCGAGGAGGCGAGCAGCACGACCGCGGTGGCCCCGATGCCCCAGGCCGCCATCTTGCCGCCGGCCGACAGCTCGGGCAGCTCGATGTCGGATGAGATGTCCTGCTGCAGCGAGGACCGCTGCGTCCAGCGCAGGACAAAATAGGTGGCGAGGATGGAAAGCAGCGACGGCAGGGCGTAGCGCGGCAGCCATTGCAGCAACGGCGGCATGTGGCTGCCGTAGATCACAAGGTTGGCCGGGTTGGAGATCGGCAGGACGAAGCTCGCCGCATTGGCGATGAAAGCGCAGATGAACAGATAGGGCAGCGGCTGCTCGGCCTTGGCGGTCTTCACCACGGCGGCGACGGCGGGAGTGAGCACCACGGCGGTCGCGTCGTTCGACAGGAACGCGGTGACCACCGTGCCGACCGCGAACACCAGGGTGAACAGGCGCGTCGCGGATCCCTTCGCCAAGACGGCCGCCTTGGCGGCGAGCCAGTCGAACAGGCCCTCCAGGCGCGCGACCTCGGCGAGCAGCATCATGCCGACCAGGAACAGATAGACGTCGGTGCCCTTCAACACGCCGCTGAGCGCGTCCGGCACCGACAGCAGGCCGAGCAGCACCAGCAGGATCGCGCCCGACGCCGCCCAGACGAATTCGGGCCAGGAGAACGGCCGGATGATGACCCCGGCCGTGGCGACGGCGGCGATCCCCCAGGTGGCCCAGGGCGAGGCGGCCAGCGCGCCCATCACGCTGCTTCCGCCGACTTGGTTTCCGGCATCAGCACGGCGAAGAACAGCAAAGCGACGCCGGCAATGCCCGCGAGATACAGGAAGCCCGTGGCATAGCCGAACCACTGCACGACGTAGCCCGCCGTCGCGTTGCTCAAGGCGGCGCCGATGCCGACGGACAGCGCCACGAGGCCCTGCGCCAAGTTGAACCGCCCGGTGCCGCGCATCAGGTCGGACGCGATCAGCACCGAGATCACGCCGAAGATGCCCGCCGCCACGCCGTCCAGCAGCTGGATCGCCACCACGCCGTAGGGGCTTGAGGTGAAGGAGAACAGCACGCCGCGCACCGGCAGCACGGCGAGCGCCAGCAGGAAGATCGGCTTGCGCCCGATGCCTCGCCCCGATGCGCGCCCGACTGCCCAGGCGACGCCGACCATCACCAGCTGGGCGGCGATGATGCAGGCCGACAGCGCGATGGTGTCGCTGCCGGGGTGGGCGACGGCGAGCACCTGGCCGGCCATCGGCAGCATCGCCGCATTGCCGAAGTGGAACAGCACGACGGAGGCGAGGAATACCAGCAGGTCGCGGCGTCGCAATAGGTCGCGGAAGGCGATCGGCTGACCATTCTCGGCCGCGTCCTCGCCGCCGCGGGCGCGCTCATGGTCGATCTCGGCGGGATTGATGAGCGTCACGACGAGCGCGCTCGCGACCGCGAAGCCGCAGACGAGGTAGAAGATCCAATGATAGCCGACGTACTGGCCGAGCACGCCGGCCAGCCCGGCCGCCAGGAAGTTCCCGCCGTGATTGAAGCTCTCGTTGCGGGTGATCCGGGCGTCGAACAGCCGCCGTCCGACCAGGCCGAGCGAGAGTGCCGCGATAGCGGGCGGGATGATGGCCGAAGCCGCGCCCAGCAGCGCCTGTGCCGCTACGACCGTCGTGAAGTGCGGGAACAGCACGATCAGCAGGCAGCCCGCGCCGACCATCAGCCCCGATGCGGCGATCAGCAGCCGCTTCGCGCTCGTCCCATCGACCAGCAGGCCCGCCGGGATTTGGCACGCCGCGGCGGCGATCGAGGAGGCCGCCATCGCGATGCCGATGGCGCCCGAATCCCAGTGCTCGGCTCCCTTGAGGAACACCGACAGGTATGGCCCCACTCCGTCCCGCACGTCGGCCATCAGCAGGTTGATGCCGTCCAGGCCGCGCTGCGACCGCGCTGAGGGCTGCGCCGCGTCCGTTTGGCCGGCAGCCGATGCCGAGGCCGCTTGTGACGCCGGAGCAGCGGCCTCCGTGGTGTCGCGCATCACTGCTTCTCCTTGGGGATGATCGAGATCGTGCCGTCACGCTCGATGATCGCGTAGCGCAGGTCGTCCATGTCGACATCTACCGTCAACCCAGGACCGCGGGTGGCCAGGCGGGCGCCGGGCTGCAGCAGCGGCTCGCACGCCTTCGCCTCGTGCGGCGGGACGCAGATGATGCGCCCGTC
Organism: uncultured Alphaproteobacteria bacterium; assembly: GCA_963850595.1. Taxonomy (GTDB): domain Bacteria; phylum Pseudomonadota; class Alphaproteobacteria; order Acetobacterales; family Acetobacteraceae; genus CAHJXG01. The sequence goes on from CAWKLS010000003.1 coordinate 17,021, forward strand.
CGCCAGCAGCGCTCCGCGCACCTCACCCTTAGCGCCGTGCAGGGAGCGCCACACCAAGCCCTCGGCTTCCATGGACGCGTGCTGCGCCTTGGGGCTGTGCTTGGCCTTATCGTGTTCTTCCTTGCCGTGCTCGCCGTCTTTCTTCGGAGGGCCGTTGTCGATAATTCGCTGGTCCGGCTCGGCCCCGATCGCGACGGCTGCGATCATCTCGGCATGATGCAGCCGCGCGCCATAGACCGCGATGGCGGCGCCAGGCTGCACGGCGGCGCGAATCTCGCCGCTGAGATGCGGCGGCACGTGCACCTCCCGGCCCTCGGCGAGCAGGATGCCGTCGATTTCGGCAGGTGGTTAGGGTCGATCCAATGCATGTCAGTTGTCCTACTAAGATGAGCGATGAGGCGGAGCGACACGTGTCGCCTCGTCGAGGACGCCGGCCAACTCACCCACGGCGATCGTCGGGATCAGGAGTGCCTTCATCTTGGTTTTTATGAAAATAAACTCACCACTCACCTCGTCATACGAGGCGCATCCCAAGCACAGCAAAGGGCGTGCCACGTGAATATGTCGAGAAATGCTTTGCATGAACTTACTTCGTCCCATCGCATGTCAGGAAAGACGACAGGCGACTGTCGGATTAGCCGACAGAAATCCCGGACATGGTTTCAGATCTTTACTGAACCGTTTGCCGGGTCAGGCAGAACTCGACAGCGGCTCTGGTCAGCAGGACAGCGGGCGTTCTCGGACAATTTGCTGCAGCACGAGCGGGCCCGGGTGTGGCATGTTCTTTGCTGACCTATGACGACACCTACGTCCAACGCAGGAGTTCCAATGCGCCTCGCCCGACACGCGGTTGCCGCCGCGCTCCTGGCCATGCTCGCCGGCCCGGCACGGTCCCAGGCCTGCGCGCCGAAACTGCCCGTTGCCAGCCTGGTCGAGGCGGGCACGCTGCAGCTCGCGATCAACCCGACGCTGCCGCCGCAGCAGTTCGTCGATGAAAAGGGCGAGCTGCAGGGGCTGAATGTCGAGCTGGGGCGGGAGCTTGGGAAACGGCTATGCGTCACGACGGCGTTCGTGCGGATGGACTTCCCGGCGATGGTGCCCGCCCTGCGCGCCGGCCGTTTTGACGGGATCGACACCGGGATGTTCTGGACCGAGGAGCGGTCGCGGCTGATGTATATGGTCCCGTTCGCGCAGCAGGCGATCGGGGTGTTCGGCATGACCTCCTCTGGCCTCGTGCTGAAATCCTATGACGACCTGGCGGGCCGGGTGGCAGCGATCGAGATCGGCACCTACCAGGAACGCAAGTCCAAGGAGGCGAACGAGGACATGGTGAAGCGCGGCCTGAAACCCGTTGAGCTGCGCTCCTTCACCACCGCCACCGATGCGACCGCGGCCCTGCGCGCCGGGCAGGTCGAGGCCGTGATCATCGTCGAGAACGCGGCCCGCGCCATCAGCAAGCAGCGCGGCATGCAGCTGCTGCTGACCGGGTTCGGCGGCACCGACATCACCTTTGGCTTCCGTGACAAGCAGGTGGCTGCGGAGGCGGTGAAGGCCTTCACCGAAATGCGGGCGGACGGCACGTATGATGCGCTGTTCGACAAGTTCGGGCTGGCGAAGCTGCCCGGCGAGTTCGCGATCCGCGGGCCAGGTCCGGAGTAGCGCCGCCAGCACGCCCTGAAAACCTAACGAGGGCCGTCGCATGTTCGATTTCTGGGCCTTCGTCGGATATCTCGACAACGCATTCCTGCTGACCGGCGTGCTGGTGACGGTGGGGCTGACCGCGGTGTCGCTGCTCGGCGGCCTGGCGCTCGGCACGCTCCTGGCCCTGATGCGCGGCGTCGGCGGCCCGGTGCTGCCGCGGCTCACGGCGACCTACGTGTGGGTGTTCCGCGGCACGCCGCTGCTGGTGCAGCTGGTGATCGTCTATACCGGCCTGCCGCAGCTCGGCCTCAAGTTCGGCGTCGTCATGTCGGCGTTCATCGCGCTGACGCTGAACGAAGGGGCCTATTTGAGCGAGATCATCCGCGCCGGGTTCTCCGGGGTGGCGGCGGGGCAGCGGGACGCGGCGCGGGCGCTCGGCCTCAACCCGTGGCGGACTATCTGGCTCGTCACCTTGCCCCAGGCCTTCCGCATCATCATCCCGCCGCTGGGCAACAGCGTGAACGGGCTGCTGAAGGCGACCAGCATCACCTCGGTCATCTCGATGGAGGAGCTGATGCGGCGCAGCCAGATGATCATGCAGCTCAAGTTCGAGGTGCTGGAGGTATATTGCGTCGCGGCGGTGTACTACCTCGCGCTCACCACGCTATGGGACTTCGCGCAGCGGGCGCTGGAGCGGCGGTTCGGCCGCGGCTACGCCGACAGCGAGGGCCGCATCCGCATGGCGCAGGTCGCAGAGGCATGATTTCGGTTGGCGATGCACGGTGGCACGGCGTGTATCCGAGCACTATCCTGCCGATGCGGCCGGATTTCACTCTGGACTGGGACGCTTACGCCCGGCACAGCGCCGCCTGCGGGCGGCATGCGGGGATCGCCGGCGTGCTCTGCAATGGCCATGCAGGCGAGAACTTTGTCACCACCGTCGCCGAGAAGCGTCGTGCCGTCGAGGTGACGGTCGCGGAGATTGGCAACACCGGGATCGTGGTCGCTGGGGTAAATCAGGAAAGCAGCCTTGAGGCCGCGCGCGAGGCAGCCGCCGCAGCGGAGGCCGGCGCCGATGCCATCCTGGTGGTCCCGCCCAACGGTTTTGCCCTGGCGCAGGACGATGAGATGGCGCTGCGCCACCATCGTTTGATCGCGGCGGCGGTGCCGGGCGTGCCGATGTTCCTGTTCCAGGCCAGCCATGCCGGGGGCCGCATGGCCTACGCGCCCGCCATACTGGACCGGCTGCTCGATCTCCCGGACGTGGTTGGCATCAAGGAAGGCGGTTGGGAGGTCAACCGCTACGACGCGCTGCGCCGCCAGGTCGCTGCCCGGCGGCCGGACGTCGCGGTGCTGGCGAGCGGGGACGAGCACCTGCTGGCCTGCATGGCGCATGGCAGCGACGGCAGCATGGTGTCGCTGGCCGCGATCATCCCGGCGGAAATCCTGGCGCTGGACGCGGCCATGCGCGCATCGGATTTGGCGACGGCACGGACGCTGCATGGGCGGATCGAACCGCTGGCGGACGCGATCTATGGCCAGCCACCGGCCGGACGAGCCACGGCGCGCCTGAAGTGGTGCCTCGCGGCTCTGGGCCGCATCCCATGCGCTGCCGTACGGCCGCCGGCCGGACCCGTCGGCGAGCAGGAGGCTGCGTTGCTGCGGGTCGCGCTGAGCGAGGCGGGCTGCGCGCTGCCTACAGGCTGAACGCCGCCGGCAGCGCCGTCCCGCCGCGCACGGCGTCCGCCATCATACGGCCAACGACTGGGCCCAGCGTATAGCCGTTGCCGGTCACCGCGTGCCACAGCCCCGGCGCGCCCGGCGTCGCGCTGATCAGCGGCGCCCGGTCGAGATGCGGCGCGAGCCCGGTCCACGCCCGCACCACATGCATCCCCTGCAGCCGCGGCAACGCCCGTGCGGCCAGCGCCAGGTTGCCCTCCAGGCTCCGGCGCAGCACCTGCGTAGCGCCGCTCGCGTCCACGCTGCCCGGCCAGCCGCCGCCAATCAGCAGGTGCCCGCCCTCGCCTTGCTTCAATGAAAGGTGCCGCCCGGTCCAGGCGACGAGCTGCCGCAGCATCGGCGGCGCTGCCTCGGTCGCGATCACCTGCTGCACCAAAGCGTGCATGGGAACATCCACGCCCGCCAGCGCACCGATGCGCCGAGCCTGCGCCCCGCCCGCGTTCACCACTTGACCCGCACGCATGACCCCGGCGCTGGTCTCGATCCGCCAACCCGGTGCGGCTGCCGCCAGGCCGGTGATCTCCAGCCCGGGCGCCACGCGCACGCCGGCCTGGCGGGCGAGCGCCAGCAGCGCTGCGGTGCCCCGCAACGGGTCGCCCTGTCCCTCAGATGCGCAGAAGGCCGCACCCACGAAGCGTCCGTCGATGTGTGGGGCCATGCGCGCGAGGTCGGTGGCGCCGATGACCTCGGACGGAATGCCGCGGCTGCGCTCAAATGCGGCCTTTGACCGCAGCAGATCCAGCTCGGCAGCGGTTTCGGCGAGGATGAGGCCGCCCTCGGTCCTGATCCCGAGGCTCTCATTCGCGTCGCGCGCGATCTCCCGCCACAGCGCGATGCTCGCGGGGCCGAGCGGCAGCGCCGCCGCCATCGGCCCGCCATTCCCCGCCGCATAGACATACGGCACGAGCTGAACATGCAGGCTGCCGGCGTTGGCGGTGCTGGCGGCGAGGCCCGGCTCCGCACGGTCCGCCAGCACGACGTCCACTCCCTCGCGCGCCAGGAACAGGGCGCAGGCCAAGCCGATGATCCCGCCGCCGATCACCAGCACCTCCGCGTCGCGCGGCAGCGCGGCGTGCCCGGCGGCGATCCAGCGCGTGGGCGGCGGCACGGGGACCGCGGCGTCCTGCGGGTCCGGGTGGTCCGCCATGATTGCGCCGGCCAGCACGGGACGGAGCGGCGGACGCGGCGCCAACAGGTCCGCCTCGACGGTCGCGCCGCAGAGCTGGGCCATGGCGACGCCGCAGTATCGCCCGGCACAGTGCCCCATGCCAGCCCGGGTCGCGCGCTTGACCGCGGCGATCGAGCCGGCGCTCGGCCGTGCGGCACGGATCATGCCCGCGGTGACGTCCTCGCAGCGGCACACCACCGTGTCGTCGGGCAGGGCGGCCGAGTCCAGCGGCGCGGTGGCGAAAGCCCAGCGGAGCGCGCGCTGGAACCGCTCGGCCCGGCGCACCGCCCGGCGCGGTCCAACTGGCGCTGCGAGGCCAAGGGCGCGCGCCGCCGCAAGTCCCGCGAGCGTCCCTCGAAGCCGGGCGACGGGCGCGCTGCCCAGCACAGCCTCGTCCCCGACTGCATAGATCGCGTCGAGGCTGGTGCGGCCGGCCTCGTCCGTCACCGTCTCAATCCGGCCTCCCGCGACGCGATGCCGCGCGCCGAGCAACCGTGCCAACCCGGTCTCGGACTGCAGGCCCCAGGCCGGGAGGTGCACCGGCGCCTCATGCGCGCCGGCCGCAAGGATAAGCCGCTGCGGCCGTATAACGAGCCGTGCGCCGGGAGCGAGCGCTGTGATCTCCGGCCCGTCCGCCCCGGGGAAGGCGCCCCAGACCATCGCCCGCAGCGTCTGCACGCCGGCGGCAAGGGCCTTGGCACGCAGGCGGTCGTCCTGCCGCCGCAGCGCATTGGGATGTGCCGCCGGCGTGTTGCCTTCATCCAAAAGCAGCACGTCGGCCCCGGCACCAGCGGCGGCGATGGCGGCCGAAAGCCCAGCTGGGCCTGCGCCGACGACCAGGATGGCCGGCGTGAGCACTTTCTCTGGCGCTGCGTTCGGCAGGGGCGCGCCGGGTCCAGGCTCGTTGGGCTGGGCGGTCGATGGGAAAGGGCTCAAGCGCATCAACGACAGACTTGCAGGTCCTTATCTGGGCGGCCATAGGATTTGCCATGCCCGAACCCTTTCACGGCACCTACACGGTGCTCGTCACCCCTTTCACCGCCGATGGCGTCCGGGTGGACCTTGCGGCCCTGGAACGCCTCGTTGCGTTCCAGGTCAACGAGGGCATCGACGGCTTGATACCCTTGGGCTCGACCGGGGAGTTCCTGTCGGTGAGCCGGGAGGAGCGCACCGCCATCGTCGAGACCGTCATACGAGCCGCCGCCGGCCGGGTGCCGGTCCTGGTCGGCACCGGAGCCGAGGACACGCGCGACGCCGTCGCCCTGTCGCGTGAGGCGGAGGCGCTGGGCGCCGCAGGCGTCATGGTCATCCCGCCGTTCTACAGCGTGCCGACCGAGGACGAGCTGTATGTGCACTACAAGACCATCGCCGACGCGCTCGGCATCCCGGTCATGGTCTATAACAACCCGGCGACCGCCAACGTGGACCTGAAACCCGAATTCCTTGCGCGGCTGTCCGGCATCGAGGCCTGCTGCTACGTGAAGGAGAGCACGCTCGACATCACGCGGGTGCGCGACATCATCGCGCTGTGCGGCGAGCGGATGGCGGTGTTCGCCGGCGTGCTCGGCTATGAGAGCGCGTGGCTTGGCGCCGTGGGCTGGGTCGCCGTTTGCAGCAACGTGACGCCCCGCCTGTCGGCCGACATGTTCCGCGCGGCGGCTGCGGGCGACCGCGCGACGGCGCTGCCGCTATACCGTCGCCTGACGCCGCTGCTGCCGTGGGTGGGCGGCCCGCGCTACGTCAGCGGCACGAAGGCCGCGTTCCGCCTGATGGGAATGGACATGGGCCCGCCCCGCCCGCCCCGCCTGCTGCTGCCGGAGCAGGACCTGCCAGCGCTGGCCGCGGTGTTACGGGCTTTGTAAGCGCCTATCCAGTGACAAAGTCCCGGATGGCGGCATTCAGCGCGTCCGGCTCGTCAGCGCGGATGGAGTGGCTGCTGTCCTCAAAGATCCGCAGCCGCGAGCCGGGGATCAGGCGATGGATCTCGTCTGAGAACTCCGGCGGGCAGATCCAGTCATGCCGGCCGGCCAGGATCAGCGTGGGCACGGTGATGCCGGCGATCTCGGCGCGCAGGTCGAACGACCGCAGCACGCCGCCGGGCCCGAACGCCCGGTTCAGCGGCTCCGGCGCATAGATTGCCCGGCCGCGCACCGCCTCGGCCGCCGCCGGATCGTAGCGGCGGCTGTAAAGCGCTCCCATGACAGCATAAAACTCGGCCATCTGCTCCGCCGTCTCGAACGTGCCGGACCACAGGCGTTTGCAGGCGCGCTGCTGCTCGGCCGTGCCATGGCTGCGGATGAACTGCTCGGCGCGCGGCATGAACCCGGCATGGGCCGCCGTGACGATCAGGATCAGCTTGCTGACCGCCTTTGGATGGCGCGCCGCATGGGCCATTGCGACCATGCCGCCATAGCTGGTGCCGATGCTGACGACCGGACCCAGCCCGAGATAACGGCGCAGCGCCTCCATGTCCTCGACATTCTCGTCCAGCGTATAACGGGAGGGATCGCCGCGTCCGGACCGGCCCTGCCCGCGATGGTCGAAGTAAACTAACTGCATGGCGTCGGTGAGCGGCGACATGGCGGGCTTGAACCCAGAGTGGTCGCCGCCGGGGCCGCCATGGATCACCATGGCGACGGGGCGCTCGCGCATCGTGGGACCGTCCGGCACCAGGCCAGCGCCTTCGACGTCGAAGTAGATCGTCGTTCCTCGAACCTCAGCGAGCATCGGGCCTCCTATGCAGAAATGTTCGTCTGTGTCCCCGGCCATTCGGCAATAAATCAGCCAACTGGGCCGCCAAAGCCGTAGAGCCTTGCCGGGTTCTCGACAAAAAGCTGGTGGCGACGCGCCTCGTCCGGCACCCAGTCCGCGATGAGGTCGAGCAGCTCGCCCAGCTTCGGCGTGGGGCCCCAATTCGCGACATGCGGCCAGTCGGATCCCCAAAGGCAGCGTTCCGGCGCCGCGTCGGACAGAGCGCGCGCGAAGGGGATCGTGTCGTGGTAGGGCGGTCCATCAACCGAGGTTCGGAATGCGCCCTGCAGCTTGACCCAGGCGCCGTCGCGCACCAGCGACACCAGCGTCTGGAAGCCCTCGCAGCCCAGCCCGGCCGATGTCGGGAAATGCCCCATGTGGTCCACGACGAACGGCACCGGCAGGCGGCCGAGGCGGCCTGCGAGCGGGGGCAATTGCCGCGCGTCGATCAGGAACTGCAGGTGCCAGCCCATGTCGCGGCACAGGTCGCCATAGGCCTCGACCGCGTCGAAGCCGACGCCGCCGCCATACAGCACATTCAGGCGCAGCCCGACGACGCCCCCGTCCTTCAGCCGCTGCAGCTCCCGGGCCGGCGTGTCGGGCGCGATGACTGCGATCCCGCGCAGACGGCCCGGATGTGCCCGCAGCGTCCCGAGCATCAGTTCATTGTGGGTTCCATGCACGCTGACCTGAATGAGGACGCCGTAGGCCATGCCGGTGGCGTCCAGCATGGCGAGATATGCGGAGGCCGGCGCCGGCGGCGGCGTGTAGCTGCGGCCCTCAACGAAGGGGTGCTCCGGCGGCAGCCCGATGACGTGGGCGTGGGTATCGACCGCGCCCCCTGGAACCTCGAAGCGGGTCGGCCCGCGCGGGTGCGGGTCTGGCCCGGGGCAGGGCGGGATTGGCGCCGTGCGGAGTGACTCAGCCATTGGCGTCCAAGACCTTGCCGCGGGTTTCCGGAAGCGTGAACGCGGCCACGAAGAACAGGCTATAGGCGATGACCGCGAACAGCGCGATGGCATTGGCGAGGGACATGCCGGCCGAGATGTAGCCCACCAGAGCCGGGAACAGCGCGCCCACCCCACGGCCGAAGTTGTAGCAGAAGCCCTGGCCTGAGCCGCGCAGCCGGGTCGAATACAGCTCGGTCAGGAACGGCCCCATGCCGGAGAAGTATCCGGACGCGAAGAAGCCGAGCGGGAAGCCGAGCACCAGCATCCAGCCGTTCGAGAGCGGCAGCTGGGTGTAGGCGACGACGATGGCGATGGCGCCCAGGGAGAACACCAGGAACAGGTTGCGCCGCCCGATCCGGTCCGCAAGCCAGGCGCCCACGAGATACCCGGCGAAGCTGCCGAGGATCAGCGCCGCCAGATAGCCGGTCGAGTTGACGACCGACAGATGACGCTCCGTGGTAAGAAAGCGCGGCAGCCAGCTCGTGATGGCGTAGTAGCCGCCCTGGGCGCCGGTCGCGACGAGCGACGCCAGGATCGTGGTTTTCAGCACCGGCCCGGCGAATATCTCGAAGATCGAGGGACGGTCGCCGTCGAGCGCCTGCTTGCGGCGCACCTCGGCCGCGACGTCAGGCTCGGTCACGAAACGGCGCAGGTAGAACACGAGCAGCGCCGGGACCGCGCCGAGCACGAACATCCAGCGCCATGCCTGCTCGGGCGGCAGCAGGCTGAACAACGCGGCCTGTGAAAGCACGGCGGCGCCCCAGCCGACGGCCCAGGCGGATTGCACGCAGCCGACCGCCCGCCCGCGGTATTGCGGCCGGATGGTCTCTCCCATCAGCACGGCGCCCGCGGCCCACTCTGCGCCGAAGCCGAAGCCGAGCACCGCGCGCGCCGCCAGGAGCTGCTCGAAGTTCTGGGCGAGCGCGCAGACGACGCTGAAAAAGGAGAACCACACGATGGAAATCTGCAGCATGCGGACGCGCCCGATCCGGTCGGACAGAAAGCCGCCAAGCCAGCCGCCGAGCGCCGAGCAGAGCAGCGTCGCGGTCACCGCGAGGCCCGCCGGGCCCGGGCTTACGCCCCACTGCCGGATGATGGTGCCGATCACCAGCGGGTAGATCATGAAATCCATGCCGTCGAGCGCCCACCCGGCCGCGCAGGCCCAAAAGGTGCGCCTCTCCGGCAGCGTCATGTCGCCATAGAATGCCGTCAGGCTCGCGTCTTCGATGGGCACGACGGCGGATTGGACCGCGACATCTCCCACGTTCGGCGTCGTACTCATCGCATCCCCCCCGTTCCACTGTACGGCGTTCATGCTGCGCTGGCTGGGCCGTCTCGGCCAGGGGGGTGCTGTACGGCCGTGCAGCGCCCATTTTGTGGATGGGCGCTGCCTTTAACGGAAGCCAGTCCTCAGCAGGATTGCATGGCCTGGGACACGATCGAGTGCCTGCATGTCCAGTCCAAACAACCCTGCTTAGGGTATCATTTGCACAGACTTATAGAAGTCTGATCAAGACCCCTGATGGCCGCTGAGTTGGACGAGTATGCCGTCGGTATGGCCGGCGGCATCGAGGTAGAAGCCGACGAGCTGGCCCTTGTCGTTGATGCCGTTCACGACTGTCATGCCGGTGGGGCCTTTCACGCCCTTGGGGTCATCGATGATCGTGTAGGCCTTGGACTTCTCGTCGAACAGGAAGCCGTGCATGGCGCCGCTCGCGTCGGTGAACGACCCGACCACCTGGTCTTCGTTATTGATGCCGAGCGCCTGGACCGACACCGACCCTTTCGGCCCGCTCAGCCAGTCGATCGCGTTGCCATCCTTGATGAAGCTGATGTCGCTCCCCCCCGGCTCCCGCGACGAAACCGGCGATGTGGCCTAGGTTGTTGATGCCCGTCACCTGGGTCTGCTGCGAGCCCAGGAAGTTCTCGTTGTGGTAATTGCCCTGGCCGTAGGGTGCGTTCAGGGTATAGCCCTTGTTGGGATGCACGGCCGCGGGCGTGCCGCTGCCGAAGTAGCCGGCGATCTCACCGCCATTGTTAATGCCGAGCAGCTGGTTGAAGGTCGGATCGGCGTTGTCGTTCAGAGTAGTGAATTTAACGGACATTGATGAGGAGGGTTCGCCAAACCTGTCGGGCGGCCAGCGGCAGCGGCTCGCGATCGCGCGCGCCCTGGTGCACAACGCGCGCATCCTGATCCTCGACGAGGCGACCAGCGCGCTCGACCCCGAGACCGAGGCTCTGGTGAACGCAAACCTCGCCCGCATCGCCCGCGGCCGCACCATGCTGATCGTGTCGCATCGGCTGTCCTCGCTCGTGGATTGCGACCAGATCTTGGTGCTTGACGAGGGCCGCGTGGTGGATGTCGGCCCGAATTCGGAGCTCGTCCTACGCTGCGCGACCTACCGGCAGCTCTGGCAGCAGCAGAACCGTCACTTGGCCGCAACACGCAGCCAGTCCGCCAATCTCGAAACCGCACTACAGGGTGCCTGACCGACGAGCACCACAGCAGCAACCATGGGCGTACGGCGTGGAATTTTCTCCTATATCATTTTCCAGCGGCGCCCACTTACCCGTCACAGTGGCGAAGCCGCCGGCACGGCATTGGCTACCGGCACGGCATTAATAGAATTCCAGTCGCCCACGACGTCCTTTCTGGCACGGCCGTTTCCCGCCAGTGGCCGGGTCACGATCTGGATCATTGCCGCCGGGGTCGGAACGGCCATCACGGCCATGAGCCTGTGTCCGGTCGATTGCGTCGTCACCGCGCCCGGCAAGTTGGTCGCACAGACGCCGAACATCGTCGTGCAGCCGCTGGAGGCCTCGATCGTGCGCGCGATTAACGTCAAGGAGGGCCAGATCGTGCACGCCGGCGAGCTGCTGGCCCGGCTTGATCCAGCCTTCGCCGCCGCCGAGGCGACCGCGAGCGTGGAGCGCACCCTGCCGGCGGCCCACGCCAGCAGCATGGCCGCGCGCAGCGACCTGGAGGCGCTGATGTCCGAACGCGACAGCGCGGTCGAGCAATACCGGCGCGAGACCCTGCAGCAGCTGACCGAGCAGGGACGCCGGCTGTCCGACGCGCGGGAGCAGCGCAGCAAGTCGGCCCTGCGCCGCAGCCTGGTGGATCTGCGGGCAGACCGTGACGCCGTCGTGCTGAGCGTCGCCCGCGTGTCGGTGGGCTCGGTGCTGCAATCGGGCGACGAGCTCATCACCATGGTGCCGGTCGATGCGCCCTTGGCAATCGAGGCGAGCATCGCGGGGCGCGACGCCGGGTTCGTGCAGTCCGGCAACCCAGCGATCCTGAAGTTCGACACCTTCCCTTACGCCAGCTATGGCTACGGGCGCGGCGTCGTCAGCGCCGACAGCTTCACCAACCCGCAATACGCCCGTGAGCATACCTCCCGTCCGAACGCCTCCCGCGCCGAGGCCGCCAAGGAGGGCACGTTCTATCGGGCAAGCGTCTCGATGGACGAGCTGAAGCTGCACCATCTGCCGAGGGGCTTCCGCATGGCGCCGGGCATGCCGGTGACAGTGGATATCAAGGTAGGCCAGCGCACGGTGCTGGCCTACCTGCTGTCAAAGGTGGTGCCCACGCTTTCGGAGGGCATGCGGGAGCCGTAATTTTACGGTAGGCGAGGGCTCCGCGTCGTCGGCAGCACGCGTTGCCGGTTACGAAGCGGCTTCGGTCACGGCGTTCGCGGCCGTGACCCCCTCCACTTTCGATGCACCGACAAGATACTCCGCCATCCACCGCGTCGCGGGGCCCGGGGGGTGCGCCGCCCGCCAGGCCGTGTTCATCGGCAAACGTATGGGTTTCGGGCTTGCCTGCGGACAAATCAGCCGCAGCTTGCCGTCTTCAAGGTCATTCTCGACCATGTGGCGCGGCATGGTGCCCCAGCCCAGCCCAGCCCAGCCCGGCACGAAGCATCGCATGCTTGGCGCCCAGATCGCTCAGCCGCCAGGTTCTGCTCACCAACACGCCGTAGTCGCGGGTGCCGGTCAGGCCGGAGCGGTCGGTCAGCACGAGCTGCACGTGCGCGTTCAGCGTCTCCGGCGGGATCGGCCCGTCGATAAGCGACAGCGCGTGCCTCGGGGCCGCCACCGCAACAAGCTCGACCGGGAATAACGGCTGCCGAACCAGCGCATCCGTTTCGCTGCAGAAGGCCGGCAGCAGGCCCAATGCGGAGGTGCCGTCGAGCACCAGGCCGGTGGCGGCGCCGAGCGCCTCGACGTAGATGCGGGTTGCGACCGATGGATAGCGCCGGCTGAACTCGCTCAAGGCTTCGACGAGGCGCTGCATCGGAAACAGCGCCTCGACCACCAAGGTGAGCTCGGTCTCAAGCCCACTGGCGATGTCGCGCGCCTGGGCCCGGAGGCCATCGGCGTCCTCCAAAAGCCGGCGCGCCTTGGGCAGCAGCGCCTGCCCGGCGACGGTCAAGACCGGCCGGTAGCCGGAGCGATCGAACAGCTCGACCCCGAGCTGAGCCTCCAGCCGCTGAATGGCGTGCGTGACCGCGGACTGCGCACGGTTCAGCGCCCGCGCGGCGCCGGTGAAGCTGCCGTGCTCGACGGCTGCGAGCAGCACCTTCAGCTGGTCGAAGGTCAGGCTGTCCATGCGGTCTATCTACTTTATTGATGGAGATGCGCTAAGTTTTCCCGCTTTTTCGTCCGCGGCATCATGTCTAACAATAATTAAGTCATAGGCTGTCCGTCTGCGCTTTGCCGAGGAAACCCGCATGATTTGTGTCCTGTGCGTCATGATTCTTCCCGTCAATTTCGCTGCCAGTAATAATGTGTCAAATAATACAGACATTATTTGTTGATTGTACTCTTAGTAATGTACGAACAATACATAGATACTTGAAGAAATATGATATTATCAAGCGCCTTACTTATTGAAATTTTCTCTGCACGTCTAGAATCCATGGATGCGTCAAGTCAAAAATTTACTTGGCCGCAGATTACCTCTGGCAGGGTAGAATCGTCCTGCTGAAGCGTATTTAATACAAGGATTTAGAAGATGCAGTGCAATGGCAGCAATGTTTCGGTAAGTTCGACAACAAATCTGGCGGCGGGCATGTCCTTCCTCGGCGGAAGTTTCGATTTCAGTGCCTTTTAGGGCAGTTCTGGCAACGGCGGCCAGGGCGGGCTGGCCCCGGTCAACCAGCCCGACCCGAACTACGTCAACTATGACTTCACTGCGTTCGACGGCAATGCGACCAACGGCGGCCAGGGCGGTCTCGCTCCGCTGAGCCAGGCCGCCACCCCTTCTGCGCTCATGAGTTCCGGCATGCCGGGCGCGACGACCGGCAGCAATCCGCCGCTCATCTAAGCGGCAACACCACCCAGGCGAGGGCGGGCGACCACAAGTCTGTCCTACGCCGAAGCGTAATCACTGGTTAGCAGCGCGTTGGTTAGTGCCGCCAATCTTTTCGGCGTCGCCCGGCGCGTCGCTGCCGGTTTTAATGTTATGACTCTTCAAAGGGTTAGTGTAACTTTATCATTATGTCTTTTGGTAACAAAAATGTGAATGGACGGATATTGACGAGCGGATTGAGCAAAATTATCTCGCGGTCGGTCGAGGCCTAAGGGATCGACGCAAGGCCGCTACAACGGCCGTATTGACCATGTTGCTTTAGGAGAATGTGGTGATGAGGACCTACGACTTTACGCCGCTATTCCGTTCCACGGTCGGCTTTGACCGGCTGTTTGACCTGATTGACAGCGGTGTCCGCCCAGACTGGCCGCCCTACAACATCGAGAAAAGCAGCGACAACCAGTATCGCATCAGCATGGCGATCGCGGGGTTTGCGCCGGATGAGATCGAGCTGATCCAGCAGGGCAACACCCTGCTCATTACAGGGCAGAAGAAGAGCGAGCCAAAGCATCAGGAGATGCTGCATCAGGGTCTGGCGTCCCGCAACTTCAAGCAGACGTTCAACCTGGCCGATCACGTGAAGGTCGCCTCAGCCGACCTGGAGAACGGGTTGCTTGTCGTCGAACTGGTGCGCGAGATACCCGAACAGCTGAAGCCCCGCCGAATTGAACTCGGCTCCCACGCTGCGGCCCTCTCGGGTCAGGACAATCAGCAGAGGCTTACCCAGGGAAACGCGGCCGAACGGTGGGCGGCCTGAAACAGCGCGGCACAATCGACAATCTCAGCCTCCCGGCGTCTGCCGGGAGGCCCCTGATGAGGGAGATTGGGAATGAACGGAAGGCAAATCATAAAGACTGATTCTTTGAACGATATTTCACGTACCGAGTTGGCTTTGCCTGAGCGCTCACAACGCCTTGCCGCCAGCTTTATGCATCCCGACGAGGTCATAGGCGATCCCTGGCTGACGCGAGCTGAAAAGCGTGAGCTCCTCGCCTCCTGGGCATCGGATTTTCGCGCGGTGCCAGACGCGCCTGCGTTGCGGCAGCTGGATAACGGCGCGGTGATGCGGGTGGATGACGTTCTGCGGGCGTTGAAGACCCTTCATGACAGTGCGGGCCCCGAAATAACAACGCCTAATCCGTTTTGGCCGTTCGCAGGCCTGCGCAGGCGTGTCCCCACGCGGCTGAAATCGGCTCTATGGCGAAGCCGGCCTGATGACGACGATGACCCGCCGCCATGTCCGGCAATGATCGCCGGGCCGCTTCGTGGCCCACTGTCCGGTGGCGAAACCGCCGATCTGGGTTTGGCGCTCGCTGCGTAATGCTTGCAGAAAGGGCTGCCAGCCGGCAGCTCTTTCATTGTTCCAATACGGGCGGCACATCGGATTCGATCGAACCCAACGGTTCTCATTTACCCAAGCTGCGCAAGCGCCTCCGACCCCACGATGTCCATCCAGCTGCCATCCCGGCCAGAATCTCGTTTTGCGCCCAGCGGCGAGGCTGCTTGTTCACCTTCTCCCGCGAGGCGCCAACGAGCGAGCTGATGTCTTTCTGCGACAACCGCAGCGCGATGCGCTTGCCGGCCGCGCACTTATCGCCATAGTCCCGCGCCAGCCGCAGCAACACGCGGGCGGCGAGCTCGGCATGGGTGGGCGGGGGCGACACCACCGGCGGCCCGTTGCTTCCGGCGGACACGCGGGCCAGCCGCAGCAGCTCGGCATAGAGGCGCTGGCTGGTGCCGAGGCTGGACTGCTCATTGGCGCGGTTGGCGAGCATCCGGATCTGCGCGACGAGCGCGTGGAGCAGCTGGTCGCAAACGTCCGGGTGCTCGTGCACCACGCGGCGGAACAGGCCGGCCGGCATGCGCGCGACCGTCGTATCGGTGATGGCGAGGATGCCAGCCGACCGCGGCCGCTGATCGATGGCAGCGAGTTCGCCGAAGAACTCCCCGTCGCGGATGTCGCGGAGGATCACCTCGCGGCCTGCGGCGGTGATCACGACCCGCACGTGGCCGTTCAGCACGAAGAACAGGTCGGTTCCGCCCGATTGGTAATCCAGCACCCACTCCTTCGCGCCCGCCCGGCGCCAGATGCAGCCGGCGTCGAGCCGGAGGACGGCGTCGTAGCCGAGCGAGCGAAACATCGTAATGCAAGCCAACGTCTCAGGCATCTGGGACATAGGCCGACCATGACCGGATGAGCCGTAAACGGAAAGTATGTGGGATTGGCAGCTACTATCCTATAAGCAGCACGGGCCTATAAGCGACCGCGCCGGCGTGCCGTCACCCAACCGGGATCAGCGTGCCCGGCCTTCGTGTGGGTGCATGGGTGCATCGGCATCCATTTCTGGCTGCGGTGCCGGCTATTCTACAACAAGCGCCGCCCCGCTCTGCTGGCATTCGCAGTGCTGCTGCCTTTTCTTGCGGTGCTCGGTTGGTGCCGCGCAGCCGCGATAAGGCGCTGTCGCTCATCCCGTTCGCCGAGCTCACAGCCGCAGCAGGCAGGCGAGGCCGCCTGATCCGGGTACGGTGACCGGCGGGATCGCCACGACGGCTTGCATCGCATCATTCGGGGAACGACCCTTCGGTCATCTTTCGCAGTGCCCGAACGATGGCCGCAAAGCTCTGCTGAGCCGCGCGGCTGGCGTGGCGGGCTCGCAGATGACCGTGCACCAGGCCAGGGTCAACGCGATACGTCGTCGGAACGCCGGCCGCGGACAGCAGGGCAGCGTAGTCCTCGGCATCCTGCCGCAGCGGGTCGATACCGGCGGCAATAATCGCAGCTGGCGGTAAACCGCGCAGGTCCTGGGTGCAAATCGGCGCAAACTCGGGGTCGTCCTGCAGAAGGGCCGCCTTGCTCCCGGCATACGCATCTCGATAAGCGAACGTGTCGCGCGCGCGCAGCAGCGGGGCGTCCAGGTTGCGCCTGCCGCACCGGAACGGATCACCGCCTAGGCCAGGATAGATCAGCAGCTGGCCCCGCGCCTGCGGGCCGCCTAGGCGCTTCAGCCGCAAGCAGAGCGCCGCCGCGAGACTGCCGCCCGCGCTGTCCCCGCCGACAACCACCTGGTATCCCGAAGCAGCAAGGCTGCGGTAGGCAGCCTCCGTGTCGTCCAGCGCCGCCGGAAACGGGTGTTCAGGCGCCAAACGGTAGTCGAGCGCGACCACCTCGGTCGCCGCCGCGAGGCATAGCTCCGCGCAGATGTCGTCGTGGCTATCGAGGCCGCCCAGGACATAGCCGCCGCCATGCAGGTACAACAGGACCGAGCCGGGCCGGGCCGTGGCGACGCTGTATCGGCGAAGCCGTAGCTCACGGTCCGGATTTTTTGCCTGCAGCGACGTATCGGTCACCGAAACGCTTTCGGGGCGCGGACAGCGGAACGCGGCGCACATCCTGTCGTAAGCCATCCGGTTCCACGCGATATCAGCGTTATTGGCAGCGGGCGGATAAAACGCTTCTGTCTTCGCGATGAATGCACTGACCTCGGGGTCGAGCATCCGCGTCAGCTCCGGGCCATCGACGCCTCGTTGCTTTGGCAAACCGACGCTGCGCCCCGCCGCCTCCGGACGCGGCAGGCCGCTATGCGCGTCGCACAAAGCCTGCACGCTGCGGATGACGTCCGGTTGGCCGGGGCAGGCGCGGCTGCGGCTGGTATCGACATGCAGCAGCATCTGCTCCGCCGTTGCGAGCAACTCGTCGCTGCTGCCGTTATAAAGGCGGTGGAACAGATGCAGCCGCTTGTCGTCAGCGCCCAAAACCTGCGTCGCTGCATAATAGGGGGACAGCACAGCGATCTCCCTCACATGCACGATATGGGTCTCGACGGTGTAGTAGCTGAACCCGGCCGCAAGATAAGCACCGTCCACGCCCAGGAAGCGCAGCAGCGCGTCGGACGCGTCGCCGAACGCCTGCAGATAGCGGCTCTCGGTCATATGGTTGTTGTAGTCGATCCAATCGGGCCGCACCGTGCCCGCGTGGAGCCGCAACGGCTTCGACGTATCTGGCGCCAACGTGCTGTTCTGGTGCGCGGCCGCATACAGCCGCTCCTCATGCGACGCGAGCAGCGCGCCGGCAGCGTAGTTTTGCAGCTTCAGCGCCTGGATGACGGCGACCAGGCAATCGTCCCGCTTCTGCTCCAGCGCGCGCAGCTCCTGGCCGCCGGCCTGCAAATCCGACTGCCTGGCGATCTCGTCGATGAACGCGTCGGTGAGGTCCGGCACCTCCATCAGCTTGGTCCATGGCAATTTCAGCGCTGGTCCGAACTGCTGCATGAAATGCCGCATGCCGGCCTCGCCCCCCGCGAGCCGGTAAACCAGGAAGGTGCCCATGAACGACCAGCGCAGCCCGGCGCCGTAGCGGATTGCGTCGTCCACCTCGGCCGTCGTGGCCACCCCGTCATGCACCAGCCACAACGCCTCGCGCCACAGCGCCTCCAGCAGCCGGTCGGCGATGAAGCCGTCGATCTCCTTCCGCACGTGCAGCGGCTTCATCCCGAGGCTCGCATAGAACGCGATTGCCCGGTCCACCGTGGCCGGATCGGTGCGGGCGCCAGCGCATATCTCGACCAGCGGCAGCAGATACACCGGGTTGAACGGATGGCCGACCACGAAGCGCCCGGGACGCGTCATCGCGCCCTGCAGCCGGCTCGGCAGCAGGCCGGACGTGGAGGAACAGACCAGGACGTCCGGCCGGGCATGGGCGTCGATCTCGGCCAGCAGCTGCGTCTTGAGCTCCTCACGCTCCGGCGCGCTCTCCTGGATCAGGTCAGCGTCGCGCACCGCCTCCATGACCGAGCCGGCGAAGCGCAGCGTCCCGAGTTTCACCTGCGGGGCGAGCGTTAGCTTGCCATACGCCCGTTCCGCATTGGCCAGCACCTCGCGCACGCCGCGTTCGGTGTGCGGCGATGGGTCGAAGACGGTCACATCCAGCCCGTTCAGCAGGAAGCGCGCGGCCCATCCACCGCCGATCACCCCGGCGCCGACCACCGCGCACCGGCGCACCGCGTTCATGCGGCCTGCTCGCCCGCCGCCCCTCGCAACTGCAGCTTGCGGCGCACCTCCGCCGGTCCCACCACCCGGACGTTCATCGCCGCCAGGATGGAGGCGGCGCGCTCCACCAGTTCGCCGTTCGTCGCGAGGCGCTTGTGCGACAAATAGATGTTGTCCTCTAGGCCCACGCGGACATTGCCGCCAGCGATCGCCGCCAGCGCCACATACGGAAGCTGGTTGCGGCCGATGGCGAACGCCGAGAACACGCAGCCCGGCGGCAGGTTGTGCACCATCGCCATCAGCGTGGAGGGGTCGTCAGGCGCGCCGTAAGGCACGCCCATGCACAGCTGGATCATCACCGGGTCGTCGATCAGCCCTTCCTTGATGAGCTGGCGGGCGAGCACGAGGTGGCCGGTGTCGAACACCTCGATCTCCGGGCGCACCCCGAGCGCCTGCACCCGGCGCGCCATCGCCCGCAGCATGCCCGGCGTGTTGGTCATCACGTAGTCGCCCGCCGCGAAGTTCATCGATCCGCAGTCGAGCGTGCAGATCTCCGGCAGCAGCTCCGCGACATGGGCGACGCGCTCCTCTGCGCCCGCCATGTCGGTCAGGGCGGCGTTCAGCGGCAACGGCGCCTCGGGGCTGCCGAGCACGAGGTCGCCGCCCATTCCCGCGGTCAGGTTCAGCACGACGTCGGTGTCGGACTCGCGCACCCGTTCGACGACCTCGCGATACAGCGCTATGTCGCGCGACGCGGCGCCGGTCGCGGGGTCGCGCACGTGGATATGGGCCACCGCCGCCCCGGCCTTGGCGGCCTCGATGGCCGATGCCGCGATCTGTTTCGGCGTGATCGGCACCAGATTGCTTTTGCCGACGGTGTCGCCGGCGCCGGTCACGGCGCAGGTGATGAAGACATCCCAGTTCATCTCGGTTCCCTTGCGTCGTTCAAACCGCCGCGTCGAGCGTGAGCGGCACGCTCCGGAATCCCGGCGTGTTCGCCAGCAGCTCGCGCGTATAATCGGCACGCGGCGCGTCGAACACCTCCGCCGTCGGCCCGAGCTCGACGATCCGGCCCGCGTTCATCACCGCGACGCGGTCCGCCACCCCGCGCACCAAAGCTAGGTTGTGGGTCACGAACAGCATGCTGAGGCCCATGCTCTGCCGCAGCCCGACCAGCAGCTCCATGATCGCGGCCTGCACTGAGACGTCCAGCGCCGAGGTGATTTCGTCGCATACCAGCAGCTCAGGCTCGGCCGCCAATGCGCGCGCCACGGCAACCCGCTGGCGCTCACCGCCGCTGAGCTGATCGGGGTAGCGCCGCGCCATCGCCGTGCTGAGCGCCACTCGTTCCAGGGCAGCGCCCACTTTTCGGGCGGCCTCGTTGGCGGATAGCCGGAAGAACACCTGAAGCGGCCGCGCGACGATCTCGCCGATCGTGCGGCGCGGGTTGAGCGACGCGTACGGGTTTTGAAACACATACTGTATCGCCTGCCGCGCGGCCTGCTTCCGGTCGCGCACCGAGCACGGCAGCGGCTGCCCATGCAGCATGACCGGCGCGCTGTGCCCCGGATGCAGCCCGGCGATGCAGCGCGCCAGCGTGGTCTTGCCGCTGCCTGACTCGCCCAGCAGCGCCAGGCACTCGCCCTGCTGGATATCGAGGTCAATGCCGTGCAGCACCTTGGCGGGACCGTAGGATGCGTCCAGTCCTTGCAGGGCCAGCAGCGCGGGCTTGGCGGTGAACCCACCGCGCAGCACCGCCGGGGTGGCGAGTGTCTCCTTGGCGTCGGCGTGCCAGCAGTGCACCCGGTGTCCGGCCGCGCGCATGGTCGCCGGCGGGACGGCCCGGCGGCAGATGTCGCTGGCGCGGTCGCAACGCGGCGCGAACGCGCAGCCGTCCGGGCGACAGGACGGGGAGGGGGCATGACCGGGGATGCCCAAAACGCCGCGGCGTCCAGCGGGATCGGGCACTGCGCGCAGCAGGCGTTGCGTGTAGGGATGGCTTGGGGCTTCAAACACCTGGGCGCTGGAGCCGGCCTCGATGATGCGGCCGGAATACATGACCATCACCCGGTCGGCGAGCCCGGCAACGACCGCGAGGTCATGGCTGACATACAGCGCAGCGCTGCCGTGCAGCCTGCACAGGCTGCGGACGGTATCAAGGATATGCGCCTGGGTGGTCACGTCGAGGCCGGTCGTCGGCTCGTCCAGCACGATCAGGCGGGGCCGGCACGCGAACGCCATCGCCAGGGCGATGCGCTGCTGCTGCCCGCCGGAAAACTGGTGCGGGTAGCGCCGCAATGTGGCGTCCCCGGCTGGCAGCCGGACCTCCTGCAGCAGCTCGGCCAGGCGAGCCGCCCGCTGTCGCGCATCGAGCCTGGGCATGTGCACGAGGAGCATTTCGGCGATCTGGTCGCCGACGCGCAGCGCCGGGTTGAGCGCCGTGCCGGGGTCCTGCGGGACATACGCCACGGCTGGCCCACGCAATGCCTGCAGCTCCGGCGCGGTCGCGTGCAGCATGTTGATGCCGTCGATCAGCACCACTCCCGCGGTGATCGCTGCCCCGTTGCGGCAATGGCCGAGCAGGGCCAGCCCCACCGTCGTCTTGCCCGAGCCAGAACTCGCCTACAAGCCCGGCCACCTCGCCTGCCGCGATCTCGAAGCCGATGCCGTCAACGATATCGAGCGCCGAGCCGGCCAGCCCGACCCGCAGCCCATCCACTCGGACGGCGGCACTGCTCATTGCGTCGCTCCGCGGTCACTCATTTCGCCGCTCCGCGGCCAGCGATCATTGTGCCGCTCCGCGACCGATGCCGATCGAGGCCCGGGCGATGCCGTCGGTGAACAGGTTCATGCCGACGGTCAGCAGCCCGATCGCCAGCACCGGCAGCAGCACCGACCATGGCTGGATCGACAGGCCGATCCGGTTCTCGTTGATCATCAGGCCCCAATCCGCCGCCGGGGGCTGCACGCCGAAACCGATGAACCCGATCGCGGCGATCGCCCCGATGGAATAGGTCAGCCGCAGCCCGAACTCGACCAAGAGGGGTGAGGAGATGTTCGGCAGCACCTCGGCGCCCAGGATGCGCCAGGCGGGTTCGCCGAGCGCCTTTGCCGACTTGATGAAGTCGCGCTCGACAACCCCCAGCGCTACCGCCCGCGTGACCCGTGCGACGCGCGGCGCGTGGCCGAGCCCGACGGTCAGCACGATCAGCCATGGCTGGGGCCCGAGTGTCGCCACCAGCAGCAGCACCAGCACGATCTGCGGGAACGCCAGCGCCACGTCCATCAGGCGCATGAGCACCTCATCCGCCCAGCCCCGCGCGTAGGCCGCGGTCAGCCCGACGGCGATCCCGGCCGCCAATCCCACGACTGTCGCGGCGAGCGACATCGCCAATATGGAGCGGCCGCCCCAAAGGAAACGGCTCAACACGTCGCGGCCCAACCCATCGGTGCCAAACAGGGCCTGGCCGGTTGGGTCGCCGTATGGCGCGCCGACGAACGACGTCGCGGAGTGCGGTGCGACGAGCGGGCCCAGCACGGCGATGGCCGCGATGGACACGACCATCGCCAGGCCAAGCTGGGCACGCCGATACGACAACGCGCGGCTCAGGAGTCCGGAATGCCGCATAGGTTCGTCGATGGTGGCTGCGGCGCTCACGAATGCGCCGTCCGCAGCCGCGGCGTGAGCAGGATCGTCGCGATGTCGGCCAGCGTGTTCAGCAGCACATAGACCGCGCCGATCAGCAATGCGAGCGTCTGCACCACCGGCAGGTCGCGATTGGCGACGGCATCGATCAGCGCCTGCCCGATGCCGGGAAAGCGGAACACGAATTCGACCACCACCACCCCGCCGGCGAGCCAAGCGAGCTGCAGCGCGCTCACCTGGATGAACGGCACCATGGCGTTGGGCAGCGCGTGCCGCAGGATCACCCGGGCCGGCGGCATGCCCTTCAGCCGGGCCATCTGGACATACTCGCTTTCCAGCACCTCGATCATCGAGGCGCGCATGATGCGGGCCATGTAGGGAATGACGGCGATGTCGAGCGTCACCGCCGGCAGGATGACTTGGGCGGCCTGACGCCAGATCGGCACATCGTCATCCAGCATCGTCACCGCCGGCAGCACGTGGAACACCTGGGTTGCGAACAGCATCACCAGCAGGATGCCGATGACGAAGTCGGGCAGGGCGGCGAGCACCAGGCTGGCCATGGACAGGACATGATCGACCGCCCGGTCGCGCCCGACCGCGCCGGCGACCCCGATCAGGATGGAGGCCGGGATGGCGATCAGCGCCGCGGCCAGCACCAAGAACGCCGAGTTGCCGATGCGCGCGCGGAGCAAGCTCCACACCGGCTGCTCGGTCGCCAGCGACCGGCCGAAGTCGCCGTGCAGGACGCCTCCAATCCAGAGGGCGTATTGCTGCCATACCGGCGCCGTCAGGTGCAGTTGCTCCCGCAACGCGGCCAGGCGTTCCGGAGTGGCCTCCTTGCCGAGCATGGCCTGCGCGGCGTCGCCCGGCAGCGCCTGCGTCGTCGCGAACACCAGCAGCGACACGAGCACCAGCGTGATCAGCCCGAGCCCGAGGCGCCGCAGCAGGACGCGGATCATCGCCGCCCGACCGCCGTTTCAGACAAAGTGCACCGAGGCGAAGTCGTAGTTGCCGAGCGGCGTGCCGGTCTTGGACGGAACGAGGCCGGTGATCTTCGCGGAGTAGGCGTCCACCTGGTCGCGAAAGCCCCAGATGATGTAGCCGCCGGTCTCATATTCGATCTTCTGCGCCGCGTGCAGGATCTCGGTGCGCTTGGACTTGTCCAGTGTGCGGCGCGCCTCGGCAATGAGGCTGGCATACTTCGGGTCGGCAAAATGCGTCTCGTTGTAGATCGCCCCCGGAAGGGCGCAGTTCGCACTCTGGGCCAGGTAGTCGCGGGTGTACCAGAAGTCCTGCGCGAACGGCCATTTCAGGTAGTCGTTGCCATAAAACACGCCGGTATCGACCTTGCGCAGGTTGATCTTGACCCCGGCGCCACGGGCCTGCTCGGCCAGCACCTGCGCTGCCTCCACCACGCCCGCGGAGATGGCGGCGGTCACCAGCTCGACCTGCAGATCGGCATGGCCCGCCATCCGCAGCAGGGACTTTGCCTGGTCGAGGTCCTGTTTTCGCTGCGGCAGGTCGGACGCATAGGCCGGGTCGAAGGGGCTATACAGGTCGTTGGCGACGCTGCAATAGCCGGACAGCGCTTGCTCGACCATCTGCTTGCGGTCCACCAGCAGGCGCATCGCCTGCCGCACGCGCACGTCGTCGAATGGCGCCTGGTCCACGCGCATGGTGAACGGCAGCCAGGCCCCGGTCTTGGCCACGAGCGTTTTCAGCCCCGGCGTGACCCCAAGCACCCGGGTCTGCGCGAAGGGCACGTTGTCGATGGCGTGCACCTGCCCGCTCATCAGGGCGTTGATGCGCGCGGTCTCATCGGGGAAATCGATGATGACCAGCTCGTCAACATAGGGCAGGCCGGTGCGCCAGTAGTTCTTGTGGGCCGGAAATACCGTGCGGTCGCCGGGGGTGAAGGAGCCGAACCTGAAGGGGCCGGTCCCGACCGGCGCCGCCGGGTCGTAGCCTGCGGGCACGATGCCGTTGCCGTATTGGCCGAGCTGGATGTCGAACGCCGCGAAGGGTTGGTTCAACTGGATGGTGAATGTGCGGTCGTCGAGCTTTTTGAAGCCTTGGGGATCGATGTCCGCCAGCGACGCCGCCGCCGCGGAGCGTTTGGGGTCGATCAGCCGCTGGATGGACGCGATCGCGTCGTCGGCGGTCAACGTCTTGCCGTTGTGGAATTCCACGCCCGGACGCAGCCGAACCGTCCAGACGTCGGCGCTGGCATTGCCCGAGATTTCCTCGGCGAGGACCATCTCGAACTCATAATTCGCATTGTACTTTGCCAGCGGCTCGTACAATGCGAAAACCCGGGCGATGTCCGGATTGCTGATCGGGCCATGGGCATCCAGCTTGTCCTTGGCGCCGCCGCCTGCCGAGCCGATCAGCAGGCGGCCGCCCCGCTTGGGAGCAGCCGTTTGGGCGTAGGCGCTGGATTGGGCGCCGATCAGTCCGGCCATGGTTCCGAATGCGATCAGGTCACGCCGATTAAGCTCCAGGCCTTGTGGGTTCAATGCAACATCATGACTCCGCATGGCCTGATTTCCCTGATTTGCTGTCCCGCGATTTTATGAGGCTAGCGGAGCTGCTACGCAGGATGCACCAAAAAGCAGGTGCGTCAAAAACCTGAGGCGCGGTGGTCGAAGTCGAAACCCGGGCCTGGGCCCATAACTTTCCGCTCAGGCGTATTCGGGCGACGGTTCGTCCGCAGCGAACGCAATCCCGGCATAGACCTCGGCCAGCGGCAACTCGACCCCGATCTCCGGCATGGCGAGCACGGCGTCGCCCGTCAGCACGTGACCAACCCAGTCGTCGCCGGCGCGCGCGAACACGGTCGCAGCACAGCGCGTCTGTTCCAGCATGACGTATCGCTGGATCGACGGCGTGAGCCGGTATTCGTCGTTCTTCTCGATGCGGTCGGTGACGGCCGTGCTGGCCGAGAGCACCTCGAACACCACGACCGGCTCGGGGATCACGTCGGTGCCAGGCGGCACGGGTGAGCAGGTCACCATCGCATCGGGGTAACGGACACGCCCGGCGACTAGAATTTTCAGATCGCCCCGGAACGCGCGGCATGGCTTGCCGCGCAAACGATCTTCCAGTGCTCGGACCAGGTTGGTCGCGATCACGCTATGCTCGACCGTGCCGCCCGTCATCGCGAATGACCGGACGCCGTCAAACTCGTAGCGCAGCTCCTGCCCGCGCTCCCAGGCCAGGAACTCGTCCAGCTTCATAGGCCGGCGAAGGGCAACATTCATATTCCAGATCCTAGCACGGCATGAGTGGGACGAGCCAGCATGGCGCCCTCCTGCGCAAACAACGCTGCCCCCGGAAGTTGCCGGCAGACCCGTTGCGCCCACAACGCCTGCCACTTAGGCTTACAGCTTGGGGATAAAGCGTCACTGCTCCAACGATCGAATGGTGTGCAATTAATCCCGCATCTGCCCGGGCAGCCTCGACAGGGCCAAGCTGCCCGGACAGAATAGCGCGCTGGCCGCTTGGGCCTGCGCCCCCTTCCTCACGTGAGGCCAAACAGATGACGCTGACACGACGCGGCGCGATGCGGCTGGCCCCTGGTTTGATCGCGAGCCTCCCTTTCGTCCGGCAAGCGGCGGCCCAAGGCAGTGCCGGTCCAGCCGGGATCAAGCGCGGCGGCGTGCTGACGTCCCATCTCAGCAGCGAACAGCGCATCCTCAACCCAGCGCTGCGTGCCTCCACCGGCGTCTATGTCATCACCAGCAAGATCATGGAGGCGCTGGTCGATCTCGATGCCACGGGCAAGCCGGTGCCCGTGCTGGCAACGGGGTGGGAGGTAGCACCCGACGGCAAGACCGTGACCTTCCATCTGCGGGACGGCGTGCAGTGGCATGACGGCAAGCCGTTCACCGCGGCGGACGTGCAGTACAGCGCCATGGAGCTGTGGAAGAAATACCTCAACTACGGCACGCAATTGCAGCAGTACCTCGACGCTGTGGACACGCCGGACCAGCGCACCGCGGTGTTCCGTTACAGCCGGCCCATGCCTGAGGGCTTGCTGCTGCGTGCGTTGTGCGACCTCGGCTACATCGCGCCGCGCCATGTGTTCGAGGGCTCCAACGTGCTGGAGAACCCGGCGAACACCGCGCCCATCGGCACCGGGCCGTTCAAGTTCGTGCAGTACGAGCGCGGCCAATACGTCATCGCCGACCGCAACCCGGCCTATTGGCGCGAGGGCTTTCCCTACGTGGACCGCATCGTCTGGCGCTTCATCACCGACCGCGCGGCCGCCGCGGCGGCACTCGAGACCGGGCAAATCCAGGTCACCTGCTACAACGGCATCTCGCTCGCCGACCTCGACCGGCTGAAGGCCGATTCGAACTACATCGTCACCACGCGCGGTTCGGAAGCCAATGCCTTCAACAA
The DNA here is from genome assembly GCA_963850595.1 of uncultured Alphaproteobacteria bacterium. Taxonomy (GTDB): domain Bacteria; phylum Pseudomonadota; class Alphaproteobacteria; order Acetobacterales; family Acetobacteraceae; genus CAHJXG01. The sequence goes on from CAWKLS010000003.1 coordinate 43,684, forward strand.
CACGCTTGAATTCAACCATCGCCGCAAGGAACTGGCGGATGTGCGCGTACGCCGCGCCATCGCCCACGCGATCGACGTGCCGTTCTTCATCGAGAACTTCCTGTATGGGCAGGGCAAGCCGGCGACGGGGCCCATCCCCTCCGTCTCCACGGCGTTCTTCCCGGACAATGCGCCGCCCTATCCATTCGACCGCAAGCGCGCCGTTGCCTTGCTGGACGAGGCCGGGTTCAAGCCCGGACCCGGCGGCGTCCGCTTCACGCTGCGCCTGGTGCCGATCAACAACGGCGAGGACGTGCCGCTGCTCGCGACGTTCATGCAGCAATCGCTCCAGGCGGTAGGCATCAAGGTCGAGATCGTGAACCTGGACGCGGCGGGCGCCCTGTCGGCGGTCTATCGGGACTGGAACTTCGACATCGCCACCGGCTGGCATCAATACCGCGGCGACCCGGCGGTCTCGACCAGCGTCTGGTATCGCTCCGGCAGTCCGAAGGGCGCGCCTTGGACGAACCAATGGGGCTGGCAGTCCGAGGCGGTCGATGCGCTGACCGACCAGGCCGCCGCCGAGCTCGATCCGGTCAAGCGGCGCGCGCTTTATGCCGAGTGGACGAAGCTCGTCAACGAGGAGCTGCCGATCTGGATGGTGACGGAGCGCGAGTTCCAGACCGCGGCGACCAAGCGGCTGCAGAACGGCCTGAACACGCCGCGCTGGGGATCGGGCGACTGGCACGATGCGTGGCTCACCCCCGCCTGACCGCTTGAGGAGCGGTCCCGCATCGTCATGCGCGTCCTAGCCCTCGCCGGCCGGCGGCTGCTGGCCAGCCTGCCGACGCTGCTGATCATCCTGGCCGGGCTGTTCCTGCTGCTGCAGCTCGCCCCGGGCGACACGGTGGACGCGCTGATGGCGCAGATGGGCGGCGGCGACCCGGCCATGATGGCGCAGCTCCGCAACTTCTACGGACTGGATGCCACCGTCCCGGTGCAGCTCGGACGCTATCTGCTGCGGCTGCTGAGCCTCGACCTCGGCTACTCCGCCATCTACGGCAAGCCCGTCGCTGCGGTGATTGCCGAGCGGCTGCCGGCCACGCTGCTGCTGATGACGTCCTCGCTCGCCTTCGCCTTCGCCGGCGGCGTGGCGTTCGGCGTGCTGGCAGCCCAGCGGATCAACCGCTGGCCGGACACGCTGATCTCGACGGTTGGGCTCATCTTCTACGCGACCCCTTCGTTCTGGCTGGGCTTGATGGGGATCGTCGTGTTCGCCGTGCATCTGGGCTGGTTGCCGTCCGGCGGGTTCGAGGCGATCGGCGCCGGCTACACGGGCACGCGCCGGGCGCTGGACGTGGCGCTGCACCTGCTGCTGCCGACCGCGACGCTCAGCCTCATTTTCCTCGCCACCTACCTGCGGATCATGCGGGCCGCCATGCTGGAGGTGATGGACCAGGATTTCATCCGCACCGCCCGGGCCAAGGGCCTGAGCGAGACGGCGGTGGTGGTCCGCCATGCGTTGCGCAACGCAATGCTGCCCATGGTGACCCTGCTGGGCCTGCAGGTCGGCAGCCTGCTCGGCGGCTCGGTGGTCGTCGAGAGCGTGTTCGCCTTGCCGGGCCTGGGGCGGCTGGCCTATGAGGCCGTCGTGCAGCGGGACCTGAACACGCTGCTGGGCATCGTGTTCGTCTCGGCGCTGCTGGTGATCGCCGCCAATTTCGTCGTGGACATGCTGTATGCGCAGCTCGACCCACGCATCGAGGGCGGGTAGCCGCGATGCGGGCGATCCGGCGGTATTTCCACAGCCCGGTCGCGGTGATCGGGCTGCTGCTGCTGGCGCTGGTGGTGGGCGTGGCGCTGATCGCACCGCTGGCCTTCCCGGGCGACCCGCTGGGCTTGGCTGGACGCCCGCTGCAATGGCCCGGCGTCAACCCGCGCTTCCCGCTCGGCACCGACCCGAGCGGGCGGGACATCATGGCGCAGGTCTTTCATGGCGCCCGGATCAGCCTGCTGATCGGCGGGGTGGCGACCGTGGTCTCGCTTGCGATCGGCATCCTGGTGGGTGCGCTCGCCGGGTATTACGGCGGCTGGGTCGATGACGGGCTGATGCGCATCACCGAGGCGTTCCAGACCCTGCCGGGCTTCCTGCTGCTGCTGGTGCTGGTCGCCGTGTTCGGCTCCGCGATCACGACGGTGACGCTCGCCATCGGCATCGTCTCCTGGCCCGCCACCGCGCGGCTGACCCGGGCCGAGTTCCTCACGCTGCGCCAACGCGAGTTCGTGCAGGCCTGCCGCACCCTGGGCATGGGCAACGGCCGGATCATCCTGCGCGAGATCCTGCCCAATGCGCTGCCGCCGGTGATCGTCTATGCCGGCGTGGTGATGGCGGCCTCGATCCTGCTGGAGAGCGCGCTCGCCTTCCTCAACCTGTCGGACCCGAACGTCGCCTCCTGGGGCAACCTGATCGGTGCGGGCAAGGGCGTGCTGCGGGTGCAGTGGTATGTCTCGGCCATCCCGGGCGTGGCGATCCTGGTCACCGTGCTGGCGGTGTCGCTGGTGGGGCAGGGTCTGAACGACGCGCTGAACCCGCGGCTCAGGGATAGCAGTTGAGCGGCGTCCTGGAGGTCAGCGGCCTGACCGTGGCGCTGCCCGCCGGAGCGGACCGGCCGTTCGCGCTGCAGGACGTCTCATTCAGCCTGGCCGCGGGCGAAATCCTGTGCGTGGTGGGGGAGAGCGGGTCCGGCAAATCCATGACCGCCAGCGCCATCATGCGCCTGCTGCCCTCCGGCGTGCGCGTCACCGCGGGCCGGATCGAACTTGCAGGGACCGAGCTGCTGGCCCTGCCGGAGACGGCGATGCGCCGGGTGCGCGGCGCCGGGATCGCCATGATCTTCCAGGACCCGATGACGGCGCTGAACCCGCTGCGCCGCATCGGCGACCAGATCGGCGAGATGTTCCGCGCGCATACAGCCCTGGCCCGGCCGGAAATCCGGCGCCGAACGCTCGCTTTGCTGGCCGAGGTGCGGCTGCCCGACCCGGCGTCCGCCGCGCGTGCCTATCCGCACGAGCTGTCCGGCGGGCAGCGGCAACGGGCGATGATCGCCATGGCTCTGGCGCTGGAGCCGGATGTGCTGATCGCCGACGAGCCGACGACGGCGCTGGATGTGACGACGCAGGCGCAAATCCTTGCCTTGATCCGCGACCTTCAGCACCGTCGCGGCATGGCGGTGCTGTTCATCACCCATGATTTCGGGGTGGTGGCCGACATCGCCGTCCGCATCGCCGTGATGCAGGCCGGACGGGTCGTCGAGCAAGGTCGGGCGGACGACATCCTGCGGCGGCCGCAGCATCCCTACACCCGGGCCCTGATCGCCGCCGTGCCGCCGCTGACCCGCGCCATCGCAGCAAGTCCCCTTGCCGAGGCGCCCCCGGTGCTGGTGCTGCAGGGCGTATCCAAGACCTATGGCAAGCCCGGCCTGTTCCGGCGCGGCCGGGTCACGCGGGCGTTGGCCGATGTCAGCCTCATTTTGTCCCGTGGCAGCACGCTTGGCATCGTGGGGGAAAGCGGGTCCGGCAAATCGACGCTCGCACGCTGCGTCGTGCGCCTGCTGGAACCGGATGCCGGGAGCATCCGGCTGGACGGCACGGACCTGCTGCGCCTGTCGCGGCGGGACATGCGGCGGCAGGCGGCACGGATACAGATGGTGTTCCAGGACCCATACGCCTCGCTGAACCCACGCCGCCGTGCGGGGGAGCTGGTGGCGCAGGGACCCATGCTGCACGGCGTCGGCCGGGCCGAGGCGATGGCCCGGGTGCGGGAGCTGTTTGCGCTGGTGGGCCTGTCCAAGGACGCGATGCAGCGCTTCCCGCACGAGTTCTCCGGCGGCCAGCGCCAGCGCATCGGCCTGGCGCGTGCCCTCGCCCTGCGCCCGGAAGTGCTGGTGGCGGACGAGGCGGTCTCGGCGCTCGATGTGTCCGTGCAGGCGCAGGTGCTGCATTTGCTGGCCGATCTGCGGGCGCGCCTCGGCCTGTCGATGATTTTCATCACCCATGATTTGCGGGTGGCGGCGCAGATCTGCGACCGGATCGCGGTGATGCGTGCCGGTGCCGTGGTGGAGCAGGGCGACGCCGCTGCCGTGCTGGGCGCGCCGCAGCACGCCTACACGCAGGCTTTGCTCGCCGCCGTGCCGGGGCGCGGATGGACGCCGCCGGGTTGATCAGGCTGGGGCCCAAAACGTTCGGGCACGAAGAACGGCGTGTCCTGCAGCTCCGGCTCGGCGAACGCCTCCAGCGCGTGGCGGACATAGATAATGTCCTCGCTGAAGAACTGTGCCGTGATGGCGTGGGCCAGGCGCTCCGCCCCGGCCGATAGGCCCGGAATGTCGGATGCGATGGCGCCGAGGCTTGCGAAGGCGGCGTGGTTGAAGACGTGGATATGGCCGAGGCCGGGGCATGCGCCGGGCATGCGCTCGGTCAGCTCGAAGCCGTCGCGGAGCCAGGGAAAGCGGCCGAGGTCAGGACGCTGCAGCCCGGCGGGCGGCGTATAGCAATCAGCCCAGCTTGCGATGGCGCCGGCGACGGACCTGAGCTCCGGCGCCCGCCGCAAGTCGATGTCGAACCCGGTGCCCAGGATCAGGAAGTCCGCCTGGGCGGTGGCGCCATCCTGCAGAATGAGCTGGACGCCAGCGTCCGACCGCACGGCCCCTTGCAAGGCGGTGCCGAGATGGATGCGGAACCCGGCCTGGCGCATCGTGCGCAGGACCGACTCGTGCGGCGGCGGGGCCTGCAGGTCGTGCAGGTAGGCGAGTATGCGCCATTTCTCGGCTGCTGGCAGGCTGGCCCAGCCCTCGAAGAAGCCGGGCGTCGCCGATCCACGGCCCTTGTTGATCTGCGGCAGCTCCCGCCGGCGGACGTACATGTCGACCCGGGCGGCGCCGTGCTCCAGGGCCGTGGCGGCGTTGTCCCAGGCGGACGGGCCGGCGCCGACCACCGCCACCGTGCGCCCGCGCAGCGCGTTGAAATCGATGGCCTCGGCCGTGTGGGCTGCCCGGTCCGGCCACAGCGACCGATCGACCCAGTCCGGCGCGGTGAAGCCCATGCCCCCGCGGCCGCTGGCGAACACCACGCGGCGTGCATAGAGCGTCCGTTCGGCGCCGCCCTCGATCGCGGTTACGGCGACCAGCCTGTCTGCTGGCTCAATGCGAAGCACCTCGATCCCGCTGCGCAGGGGCAGATGGAGCACGACGCGCACCCAGGTCAGGTAGTCCTGCCACATGCCATTCGGTATCTTCACCAGGGCGTCCCAGGCAGCAGCACCGAAATGGGCCTCGTGCCAGGCGCGGAAGGTCAGTGACGGGATGCCTAGGGCGACCCCGGGCAGGTGCTTGGGGCTACGCAATGTTTCCATGCGGGCATAGCTGATCCAGGGACCTTCCTGCCCTTCGGGCGCGCGGTCCAGCATGGTGACGTTGCAAATGCCCTTCATCATCAGGGCGGCGGTGGCAGCGATGCCATACATGCCGGCGCCGATCACGATGACGTCGAACGCCGCCGCCCCGTCCGGGCCCATGGCGGTTTCAGTCCAGGCCGCGGGCGGCAGGCGCAGGAGGTCCAGGTCGCGCGCGACCTGCGCGTCATGCGCCGCGGCGCTAGAGGTTGTCGTCACGCCGTTTTCAAATCGATAACGTAGCGCACATCGCACTCGACCACGGCCACCCAGGCCATAGCTCGAACTCGGGACCAGGCTTGGCGCGGCATTGACGTCGTCGGTCATGGCGGTCTCCGGCTGCACTGCACGATGACATGAGGCGGGCGTTGTGCATCGCAACCGTGGGCGTTGTCAGCCTGATGCCTGAGGCGTCCTTACGGCTGATGCCAGGCACTGAAAACCGCACTCACCGACTATGCCTGCGCGCAATCCGTCTGGAGCTTTTCCCGATCGAAAAGCGTGCGGGATGGCCTTCGGATTGCATGACCGCCGCCATGGACCAGCACCCCGCCTCCCACCTCTGCGACCCGGTCACGCTCGAAATCCTCCGAGGCGCCATCCGTGCGGCGCACGCCGAGATGGAGGCGTTGTTGGAGCGCACCGCCATCAGTGCATTCATCCGCGAGAAAAAGGACTTCTACACCGCTTTGTTCGACGCTGACGGGCGGCTGGTCGTCGGTTCCAACGTGCCGATCTTCGGCGACGTCGCCGCACCCGTGCTGGCGCGCTTCCCCGCCAGCGGCATGCAGCCCGGCGACCTGTATTGGTTCAATGACTGCTACGGCTCTCAAGGCGCCGTGTCGCACAGCAACGACCAAGTGTTCCTGGCCCCGGTGTTCCACGGCGGGACCTTATGCGCCTTCGTTATGGGCTGGGCGCACTTCGCCGACATCGGCGGGCTTCGGCCCGGCTCCATCAGCCCCGATGCCACGGACATCTTCCAGGAGGGCATCATCATCCCGCCCACCCGGCTGATCGCCGCCGGCGTAGTGAACGACGCGGCGCTGGAGATCTTCCACCGCAATTCCCGCTACCCCGCCCAAAGCCGCGGCGACACCAGCGCGCTCATGGCCAGTGTGGCACTCGGCGTGCGGCGCACGGAGGAGATCGCGGCGCGGTTCGGCGCCCCCGTGCTGGCCGACGCGCTGCGCCAGTTGCTGGCGCGCACCGAGGCGACGGTGCGCCGCCGCCTGCGCGAGACGTTCGCGCTGGGCACGCATCGCTTCACCGATATGATCGACTCCGACGGGCATGGCGGCGGCCCGTTCCGTATCCGCTTCGCGCTCACCCGGACGCAGGACGACCGCTTCGTGCTGGACGCGACGGCGACCGACGACCAGGCGGCGGGACCGGTCAATTTCCTGATGAACTCGCACGTGCCCGGCACCGCGCTCGGCTTGTTCCTCCTGGGCGGCGACGCGTCGCAGGTTTGCAACGCCGGCGGCCCAGCGGCGCTGGACGAAGTGCGGCTGCGCGAGGGCTCGCTGCTGCAGCCCCGCTTTCCCGCTCCGCTCGGGCTGCGCGGCCTGACGATGATGCGGGTGCTGGCGGCGCTGAACGGCCTGGTGAACGTCGCGGGCGGCGCGGCGCCGGCGGCGCACTCGGCCTACGTCATCCTGCTGCTGCGCGGCACGTCGGAGGGCCAGCCCTTCCTGATGTCGGACGGCGTCGGCGTCGGCTATGGCGCACGGCCGGACCAGGACGGGATCGACGCCGTCTATTTCGTGGCGCAGGAGAACTACCCGGTCGAGTTCCTGGAGCTGGGCTATCCCGTCCGGCTGCGCCGCTATGGCGTCAACCGGGACAGCGGCGGCCCCGGGCGGCAGCGCGGCGGCTGCGGCATCGTGCGGGAATACGAGATCCTCGCCGAGCACGCCGTGCTGGCCATGCGGATCGACGGCGTCGCGCATCCACCTTGGGGGGTCGCGGGCGGCATGGGCGGTGGCTCCGGCCGGGCTGTGGTGAACCCGGGCACGCCGCAGGAACGCTGTCTGGCGCCGCTATCGGACGGCAACGTGCTCCGGCGCGGCGACGTCCTGCTGCTGGAGACGGGTGGCGGCGGTGGCCACGGCCATCCATTCGACCGGGCCGCTGAAGCGGTGCTGGGCGACGTTCTGGACGGCTTCGTGTCGGAGGCGGCCGCATTGGAGCACTACGGCGTGGTGGTCCGAAATGGCCAGATGGACATGGGCGCCACCGCTGCACGGCGCCGGGACCGCCCAGCCGCGCGCGCCTTTCACCGGCGGGAGTATGTCGATGCGCTCGATTGACGGCGGCTTGGTCGTCGGGGTCGATATCGGCGGCACCTTCACTGACATCACGCTGCAGGACGCATCCGGTCGTGTCCTGCGCGCCAAGACACCCTCGACCCCGCTCGACCCATCCGAGGCGTTCCTGACCGGCGTCAGCCTGGCGCTGCACGCCGCAGATGCCGTGCACGGCGACGTGCAGCGGGTGCTGCACGGCACGACGGTCGCGACCAACCTGATCCTGGAGGGCAAAGGCGCCCGGGCAGCGCTGGTGACCACGGCCGGGTTCTGCCATGTGTTGGAGATCGGGCGGCAGGATATCCCGCGCGCCTCGAACCTGTATGCCTGGGTCAAGCCGCCTCGGCCGGTGGCCCCGCGCCACGTGCTGGAGGTGACGGAGCGCGTCGGCCCCGGCGGCGCTGTGCTGACCCCGCTGGACGATGCCAGCGTGGCGCTGGCCGCGGACCGATTGCGGACAATGGAGGTCGAGGCGGTCGCCGTCTGCCTGCTTCATTCCTTCGCCCATCCAGCGCATGAGCGGCGGGTCGCCGAGCTGCTGCGGGCAGCTTTGCCGGGCGTTGCGGTGACCGCGTCCGTCGATGTGCTGCCGGAGGTGCGGGAATACGAGCGGTCGCTGGCGACGGTGCTGAACGCCCGGGTCATGCCCGTGGTCGCCGATTATGTCGGACGGCTGCAGACGCGCCTGGATGACGCCGGCATCGCGGCTCCCCTGCTGCTGATGCAATCCAACGGCGGCGTGGCCGGCGCGGCTGCGGTGCGGCGGGCGCCGCTGGTGACCGCACTGTCCGGCCCGGCGGCCGGCGTCGTGGGAGCGCGCGGCATCGGCGCAGCGGCCGGGTTCCACGACCTGATCACGGTCGATATCGGCGGCACGAGTGCGGATATCTGCCTGATGCAGGGCGGCCAGGTCGCGCTGACGCAGCGTGGCCGCGTCGGGGTCTGGCCGCTGCCGCTGCCGATGATCGACATGGTGACGATCGGCGCCGGCGGCGGCTCGATCGCCCGCATCGAGGACGGTGCGCTGCTGGTGGGACCCATCAGCGCCGGCGGCCGGCCCGGACCTGCGTGCTACGGCGCGGGCGGCACGGCGGCCACCGTCACCGACGCGCATGTCGTGCTCGGCCACTTGCCGACGGGGCTGCTGGGCGGCGCGATGACGCTCGACACAGCGCTGGCCGAGGCCGCCGTGGGCCGCATCGCCGCCCCGCTCGGCCTGTCGCTGCATGATACCGCGCGCGGCATCCTGTCCATCGCCGACAGCACGATGATGGGCGCGATCCGGGTGGTCTCGGTGGAACGCGGGCACGACCCGCGGCGGTTCGCCCTGGTGGCGTTCGGCGGGGCCGGGCCGCTGCATGGCTGCGCACTGGCCGGGATGCTGGGCATTGACACGGTGCTGGTCCCGCCCGCCCCGGGGGTGCTGTGCGCCGACGGGCTGCTGGCCGCGGACCTGGCAGCGGCGTTCAGCCGCAGCGTTTCAGGAGCGGCGGCGACGGTCGAGGAGGCGTTCGCAGCGCTGGAGCGCGAGGCGCAAGCCTGGCTGGCCACGGAGGCCATCCCGCCCGCAGACCGCTGCATCAACCGGATGGCGCTGATGTGCTACGACGGCCAGGGCGGCGAGTTGGCGGTACCGTGGGCGGGCAGCCTGGCAGCAACAGAGGCCGCCTTTGCCGATGCGCATAACCGTCTATACGGCTTTCGCCTGGACGCGCCGGTCCGGCTGGTCACCGTCCGGGTCGAGGCGCGCGGCCTGCTGCCGCCCCTGGTCAGCGCAATGCTGCCGCCGGGCAGCGGCGCGCGCGCGATCGGGCGGGCGGTGGTGCACTGGGCGGACGGCACCGCGACGGCACTGCTGTATGACCGCGCGGAGCTTGGCGCTGGGGACCGGCTCGACGGCCCGGCGATCGTCACGCAGCTCGACACCACGACGCTGGTGCCGCCGGGCTGGTCCGCGGCGGTCCATTCGAGCGGGTCGCTGGTATTGCGGCAAACAGCTTAGTGAGTCCCATGTCAGCGGATTACCGGGCAGCATGTCACCTGCACCTGATGGCCTGATAGTTTTACTTCCTGCCGGAGAACTCGCATGAACACCCAAGCTCCTGAAGCCGCAATCACGTCCTGGCTCGCGACCCAGCAGGATGCGATGATCGCGCTGCTGCGAGAGATGGTCGATATCGACAGCGGCAGCTACGACAAGCCCGGCATCGACGCGGTCGGCGCGGTGGCCGAGCGCTTCCTCCAGCAGCACGGCATCCCGGTCGAGCGCCTGCCGCAAAGCGCGCATGGCGACTGCCTGCGCGCCGTCGTGCCCTGGGATGGCGCCCTGCGCAACGCCGCCGACAACATCGTCCTGATGGGCCATCGCGACACGGTGTTCCCTACAGGCGAAGCTGGGCGTCGCCCCTTCACCATTCGGGACCGCGTGGCCTATGGTCCCGGCGTCGCCGACATGAAGGCGGGGCTGGTGATGAACTGCTTCGTGCTGGCCGCCTTCGCCCGCTTCGGCGGCAACCCGGCGCCGCTGGTCGGCCTGTTCACCGGGGACGAGGAGATCGGCAGCCCCGAAGGCCGCCCTGTCATCGAGAACGAAGCCCGGCGCGCCCGCGTCGTGTTCAACAGCGAGCCGGGCCGCGCCACCGGCAACGTCGTCACCGGCCGTAAGGGCGGCGTGTTCATGACCATGCGTGTCACTGGCAAGGCCGCTCATTCCGGCGGCGCCTTCGCGTACGGCATCAGCGCCATCGGCGAGCTGGCGCACAAGATCACCGCCATCCACGCGCTGACGGACCTCGACCGCGGCATCACCCTCAATGTCGGCCTGATCAGCGGCGGCCAGAGCGTCAATACCGTGGCGCCCTGGGCGGAAGGGCAGATCGACCTCCGCTACATCGAGCCCAGGGACCGCGACGACATCATGGCGCGGATTGGCGCCATCATCGAGCGCAGCACGATCCCCGGCACGACGGCCAAGCTGACGATCAAGGGCGAGTTCATGCCCTTGGTGCAAACCGCCGCAGCCAAGCGCCTGTTCGAACTTTATGTGGACAGCGCCGCCGCCAGCGGGCTGACTGTCGAAGGCGAGTTCTCCGGCGGCTGCGCCGACAGCGGCTTCACCGCAGGCGTCGGTACGCCGACGATATGCTCGGTGGGGCCGGTCGGCGGGAAGGCGCACAGCCCGGACGAGTTCCTGATGCTCGACAGCCTGGTGCCCCGCGCGCAGGCCTGCGTCCGGGCGATCCTGCAGCTCGAAAAGGCAGGGCTATAGGCCGGGCCGGACACCTAGCACGATTTCTCGAAATCTTGGCGACAGGCCAATTTAAGCGGGGTGACTGAATGACCCATCACGCAGAACGCAATCTCATCGGCTATGGCCGCACGCCGCCGAACCCGCGCTGGCCGGATGGCGCCCGGCTCGCGATCAACTTCGTGCTGAATATCGAGGAGGGATCGGAATACTCGTCGGGGCAGGACGGGTTCTCGGAAACCACGCTCACCGAGATGCCGGAACTCCTGGGTGCCGCGTGGCGAGCGCGACCTCGCGGCGGAGTCGATGTTCGAGTATGGCAGCCGCGCCGGCGTCTGGCGCGTGCTTCGCCTGTTCGAGGAGCGCGGCCTGCCGCTGACCCTGTTCGCCTGCGCGCAGCCGCTCGAGCAACAGCCGGCGCTGGCGGCGGCCATACGCGACGGCGGCTATGACGTCTGTTGTCACGGCTGGCGCTGGATCAACCATTTCACCCTGTCCGAGGCGGAAGAGCGCGAGCACATTCGGCGCGCCGTCACGAGCTTGGAGGCGACCATCGGCCGGCGTCCCCTCGGCTGGTATTGCCGCTACGGCCCGGGACTGAACACGCGCCGCCTGCTGATGGAGGAGGGTGGCTTCCTTTATGACAGCGACGCCTACAACGACGATTTGCCGTACTGGGTCGAAGTGGAGGGGCGCCAGCAGCTGGTCGTGCCTTACACGCACGCCAATAATGACTCGAAGTTCGTCCGCGGCGGGTTTGCCACTGCCCGGGATTACGAAATCTGGCATCGTGACGCTTTCGACTTCCTGTATGCCGAGGGCCGCCACACGCCAAAGATGATGTCCGTCGGCTTGCACGCGCGGCTGATCGGCCATCCCGCCCGGGCGGCAGGGCTCGCGCGCTTCCTTGACCATGTCGCCCGGCACAAGGACGTGTGGGTCGCGAGGCGCCTCGCGATTGCCCAGCATTGGCGGTCAGAACATCCAGGCCGGGCGTCCGCGGCATGAGCCGCTCGACGGCGTTCCAGTTCCGGGCGGGTCAGTCGTTTTTCAACCGGCTGGACCCGCTCGCGAAGCTCGTCTGGGTCGTGGCGATCTCCCTCCTCGCCTTTGGCGCCTACATCGCCTGGGTGCAGATCATCATAGCGGCCGTCGTGCTGTTCACGGCGCTCGTTCTGGCCCGGATTGCGCCGGGCGACATTCTCCGGGGCACCTGGCTGTTCGGCATCGCCTGCATCAGCTTCTGGATCATCCAGACGCTGAACCTGCCGGGAACGCAGGTCGCTTTCCACATCTTCGGCCACCCCATCTATGCCGAAAGCGCCGACTACGCTCTGGCCTCCGCGCTGCGGATCTACACAATCGTGCTGGCGTCACTGGTATTCGTCCGCACCTCGGACCCGCGCGAGCTCGCCATCGCGCTGGTGACGCAGATGCGTGTGCCGTACCGGATCGCCTATGCGTTCTTCATCGCCCTGCGCATCGTTCCCACGATCGAGGAGGAGATCAAGACGATCCGGGCCGCGCAGGCGGTGCGCGGGGTCGCTCGTAAACGCGGGCTGGCCGGACGGATCGGAGAGACCAAGCGCTATGCCATGCCGCTTTTGGTCGGCAGCCTCCGGCGGGCCTCGATGATGGTCATGTCCATGGAGGCCCGTGCCTTCGGGGCCTTCCCGCAGCGGACCTTCGTCGATGCGCCCCGCATGGCGATGCCCGGCGTCATCGTATGCCTCGTCATGCTGGTGCTGGTGATCGGCTGGTACTCGGCCCTTGGATTTGGCTATGTTCATTCAGTGTATGTGTTCTCGACGAACTAAAGGGGTCAACTATCAATTACCGGATGTCCGGCAGCCGACTGTTCGCCCCGGCGCATGTGGTTTAGCGTTGCCGCATGTTATTCCGTGAACCCCTGCACGGCGCCCCGGCGCTCGCCATCAGCCAGCCCACCCATGCCTGGGTTTCCGGCCAGCTCCTGCGCGCCTGGGCGGAGCCGCTGGACGAGCCGCTGCTGCTCGCGGCCGAGCAGCACGATCTCGGCTGGCTCGATTGGGAGACGGCGCCGAGCTTCGATCCACAGACCGGCCGTCCCCACGTCTTCCATGCGGTCGGGGCGGCGGTTCATGCGCCGATGTGGGCCAAGGGCGTGGAGCGGGCGCTGGGGGCGTGGGGCACGCGGGTGGCGCTGCTCATCTCGCGCCATGGCGGGCTGATCTACACCCGCTATACCGACCGGCACCGGGTCGCCGCTGCGGATGCGGCGGCGGCGAGCCATTATCTTGAGACGCAGGCTCCGCTTCAGTCGGCATGGGCGCGGGCGCTTGGGCTGGACGCTGGGGTGCTGGCGCATGACTCGGCACTGGTCGCGCTCGCCGACACGCTGTCGCTCGCACTCTGCGGCGGGTTGGGCATGCCATTGCAGGTTGAGGCGCCAGATCGCAACGGCGGCATGCGGACATTGCAGCTCATGGCGCGGCCTGGGGACGCAGCCGAATTCACGCTGTCGCCGTGGCCCTTCAAGGGTGAGGCGCTCGTGGTAGAGGGTGAGGCGCGACCGATGCCAGTATCGGGTAAGCTTGCGGATGAAGCTGAGCTGCGGACTTGGCTCGCCGCACCGGAGCGGGTGGCGTTCCGGGCGCGGCTGACGCCGGGCTGATGGGACAGGCAATTGCGCGGACGCCCGCATCGGATCATTTTGATAAAACGAACTAATAGGCACGCATCCCCATGCCGGATACCCTAATCGACCAGATCCGCGTCCACCACGCCGAACTCACGGGCATTCGCCGCGACATCCATGCGCATCCGGAAATGGGTTTCGAGGAGGTCCGCACCGCCGCCCTCGTCGCCGCGAAGCTTCGAGAATGGGGCGTGGATGTCACCGAGGGCGTCGGCGGCACCGGCGTCGTCGGCACCATACGCGGCAGGCTGCCGGGCCAGCGCGCCATCGGCCTCCGCGCCGACATGGACGCGCTCGCGATCCACGAGGCCACCGGCGCGCCGCACGCCTCGACGGTCCCCGGCACGATGCACGCCTGCGGCCATGACGGCCACACCGCCATGCTGCTCGGCGCAGCACAGCATCTGGCCGCCACCCGCGACTTCGGCGGGACGGTGCAGCTGATTTTCCAGCCGGCCGAGGAGGGCAGGGGCGGAGCCAGCAAAATGCTCGCGGACGGCCTGCTCGACCGTTTCCCGATCGACGCCGTCTATGGCATGCACAACATCCCCGGCCTGCCGGTGGGGCAGTTCGCCATCCGCACCGGGCCCTTCCTCGCCGGCACCTCGAAATGGGTCGCGACCTTCCACGGCAATGGCGGCCATGGCGGCGCGTCCCCGCATCTCGCGGCCGACCTCTCGGTCGTGCAGGCGCACTTCGTGCTGGGCCTGCAGACGATCGTGGGCCGCAACGTCCCGCCGCTCGAAACCGCCGTCATCTCCGTCGGCCATATCGCCGGCGGCTCCGACCAGGCGGTGAACGTCATGCCGGCCGAGCTGACCGTCTCAGGCACCGCCCGCTGCTTCACTCCCGAGACCCGCGCGATCATCGACCGCCGTATCGGGGAACTGGCGCATGGCCTCGCGGCCCTGCACGGCGCGACCGCCACCTTCACGATTGGCTGGGGCACCACTCCCCTGATCAACCACCCCGAGCAGGCCGCGGTCGCCGCCGCCGCCGCGAAGACGCTGGTGGGCGAGCACGCAGTGGAGACGAACGCCAGCGCCGTCACCGGCGGCGAGGACTTCGCCTTCATGCTGGAAGCCCGGCCCGGCGCCTTCATCTTCATCGGCAACGGCGCCGGCCCGGACGGCGTTGCGCACGGCCTGCACACGCCGAAATTCGACTTCAACGACGAGGTCATTCCCCTGGGCGCCGCCTGGTGGGTGCGCATCGTGGAACAGGAACTCAGCCTGTCAGAACGACAGAACCTTTGACGCGGCATCCGTGGCCGGAGCCGTGAGGTCGCCAACACGGAAGCACCGCGCCATTTGCCCGGAAGCTGAGGTGACCGGTTCGGGGAAGGACTTCGTGCAGCGCGGCACGCGGTATCTGCAACGCGGCGCGAAGCTGCACCCGGACGGCAGCGCCCGCATGTCGGGCGGACTGCCGGGGATCGCCTCGATCTGCACGTCGCGCGTCTGGCCGTGCACGGTCGAGGACAGCAGCCCCAGCGTGTAGGGGTGCCTCGGGTGCAGCAGGACATCGCGGGCAGCACCGGACTCGACGATGCGGCCGGCATACATCACCGCGACCTCGTCGGCGATCTGCGCCGCGACGCCGAGGTCATGAGTGACGAAGATCACCGCCATGCCGAACTCCTGCTGCAGCCGGCGCAGCATGACCAGGACCTGGATTTGCACGGTGGCGTCCAGCGCGGTCGTCGGCTCGTCCGCCAGCAGCACCGCGGGGCGGCAGGACAGCGCGATCGCCATCATCGCGCGCTGGCGCAGCCCGCCGGACAGCTCGTGCGGATACGCCCGCAAGCGCCGCTCCGGCGAGGGCACCCTGACCATCCGCAGCAGTTCGAGCGCGCGGTCCATCGCCGCCCGGCGCGAGCCGCCCTCATGGCAGATGATCGCCTCGCTGATCTGGTCGCCGATGGTGTAAACCGGATCGAGCGCCGTCATCGGCTCCTGGAACACCATCGAGACCGTTGAGCCGCGCAGCTTGCCCATGCTCTGCTCGGACAACGCGAGAATATCGTGCTCGCCCACCCTCATATGGCCGGACATGACCGTCCGGCTCCTCGGGTGCAGGCGCATCAATGAGCGCATGGTCACCGATTTGCCCGAGCCGGACTCGCCGATGATGCACAGCACCTGCCCGGGCATCACGTCGAACGACACGCCGTTGACCGCGCGCACCGACGCATTGCGGCTGACGAAATCGACCGTCAGGTCGCGCACCTCGACCAGGGGGCGCATCGGGACGGCATCGACGGGGACGGTTTCGCTGGCGTTCATGGGCATGGCGGCACCTCACACAAGCGCATGCTGGCCGGCGCGGCTGTGGCCGGACGCCGGGTCCGCCATGTGGCAGGCGACCAGATGGGCGAAGGGATCGTTGAATGGCCGATCGAGCCGCGGCATGCGGACCTCGCACAGCGCTTCCGCAAAGGGGCAGCGGGTCCGGAACCGGCAGCCGCTCGGCGGATTGACCGGGTTGGGCGGATCGCCAGTCAGCGGCGGCGTCTCGATCCGGGCGTTGGGATCGACCGGCAGCCGGCAATCGAGCAGCGCCCGCGTATAGGGATGCATCGGCGCGCTGTAGATAGCGTCCACCGGCCCGATCTCGACGATCTGGCCGAGATACATGACCATGACGCGGTCGGAGATGTATTGCACGACATGGAGGTCGTGCGAGATGAAGATGTAGGTGAGGTTGAGGTCGCGCTTGAGCTGGCCCAGCAAATTCAGCACCTGAGCTTCAACCGACTTATCGAGCGCCGAGACCGCCTCGTCCAAAATCAGCATACGCGGGCTGAGCGCCAGGGCGCGCGCGATGTTGACCCGCTGTTTCTGGCCGCCGGACAGCTCATGCGGATAGCGCGCGGCGAACTGCTCGGGCCGCAGCCCGACTTTTTGGAGCAAGCCGCGAGCCAGGGCCTTGGACGCGTCGCGCCCCATGCCGTGCTCACGCGGACCGTAGGCGATGGTTTGCTCGACCGGCAGCCGCGGGTTGAGCGACGAATAGCTGTCTTGGAACACCATCTGCAGGTTGCGCCGCAGCTCCCGCAGCGTGATGCCTTGCACGTCGCCTACGGGATCGCCGTCGAAGATGAGGCTGCCCTGGTCCTTGGCGATCAGATGCATGAGCAAGCGGGCGAGCGTGGATTTGCCGCACCCTGACTCGCCTACGACGCCTAGCGTCTCGCCTTTCAGCACCGAGAACGACACGCCATCGACCGCGCGCACCTCGGCCACACGCCGGTGCAATATGCCGCCAAGGATGGGAAAGTGCTTGACCAGGTTCTCGGCGATCAGCATCGGCTGCGCCTTGCCGCCGCGGTCGGGCGGCACGGGCAGATGCGGCGACGCGGCTGCGGCTGCGTGCGGCATGGTCGCGTTCACGCCTTCACGTCCATCGCCTCGCGCAGGCCGTCGCTGACCAGGTTGAAGGCGACCGAGGTGATCAGGATGGCGACGCCGGGCAGGGCGCAGACCAGCGGCTGGACATAGATCGCCTCCCGCAGCGTCGAGAGCATCAGGCCCCAATCAGGCGTCGGCGGCGACACGCCCAAGCCGAGGAACGACAGGCCCGAGGCCAGCAGGATGGAGGCCGAGACCAACGTTGACCCATAGACCAGCACCGGCGAGACGACGTTGACCAGCAAATGCGTCCGGATGATCGACGTGACGGAGGTGCCGCTCGCGCGCGCCGCGTCGATGAAATCGGTGGAGCGAATTTGGCTGGCCGACGTCTCGGCCACGCGGCAGAGCGGCGGGATGAGCACGATGGTGAGGGTGATGAGCTGGTTCGTGACGCCGCTGCCGAGGCTGCCGGAGATCGCGACCGCCAGCAATATGGACGGGAAGGCGAAGAACACGTCCATCGTCCGCATGATGATCGTGCCGAGCTTGCCGCCGGCGTAGCCCGCGACGACGCCGAACAGGCCGCCGATGATCGTTGCGGCCAGCACCGGCAGGATGCCGAGCAGAAGCGACGTCCGCCCGCCGAACAGGATGCGCGACAGCATGTCGCGGCCCTTCTCGTCCGTGCCGAGCAGGTGGTCGCGATACAGCACCGGTTTCAGGCGGCTGGCCATGCTGGATTTGTTGGGGTCGAACGGCGCGAGCTGCGGTGCGAACACGGCCGACAGCACGATCAGCAGCACCAGCAGGATGAAGATTAGCGTGACGTAGTCGTATCTGAGCCGTTCCCAGACGCCGCCCCAATAGCCCTTCGCACGCTGGCCGGTCGGCGCAGCGTTGCCGTTCGCCGCCCCCTCCAGCCCGTCCGGCAAGCCGTCATCCTGGGAACTGACGGAGACAACATTCATCGCAAGCGCTCCAGCGTCGGGTCAGGCACGCTTGATCCTCGGGTCGACCAGGGTCTGCAGTAGATCGACAACAAGGTTGATCAGCACGAATGCCATCGCCAGCACCAGGATCGTGCCCTGCAGCAGCGGGATGTCGCGGGTGAGGATGGCTTTGTTCAACAGGAAGCCGGTGCCGGGCCAGGTGAACACCGTCTCGATCAGGATCGAGCCGCCGATCAGGTAGCCGAGCTGCAGCCCGAACATCGCCAGTATCTGCGGCAATGCGTTGCGGATCGCGTGGCGGATGATCGCCCCCTGGCCCAGCCCCTTCGCGCGCAATGCCTGCACGAAGTCCTGCGCGAGCACGTCGGCGATCGAGGCCCGCGTGGTGCGCATTAGGATGCCGAGCGGCGTCGCGACCAAGGCGATGATCGGCATGACGGCGTATTTCGCCTGCGACCAGACGAAGAAGCTGAACTCGTCCGAGCCGTTCGGCCCCATGCCGGTCGCCGGCAGCCATCCCAATTCCACGGCAAACAAGATAACCAGGACGACGCCCAGCCAGAAACTCGGCACGCTGATCCCCAGCACGGCGAGGCCGGTCGCCACGCGGTCCACGACGCTGCCGGTGCGGAGCGCCGCGATGATGCCCAGCGCCAGGGCGATGACCAGGGCCAGCACCACGGAGATGGCGGCGATCGGCACGGTGTTGGCGAGTGCGCGCACGACCTCCACGGCGACGGGGCGGTTGGTCTGGATGGACATGCCGAAGTCGAAGGTCAGCGCCCGGCCCAGCCAGAGGATGTACTGCAGCGGGATCGGCTTATCCAAGCCATACAGGCGTTTCAGCTCCAGGATATCCGCCGCCGTCGCGCTGGGCGGCAGCAGGCTCTGGATCGGATCGCCCGGCGCGATGTAGATCAGCCCGAAGCAGATGACCGTCACCCCGAGCCCGATCGGCACGGTCATCAGCAAGCGCCTGGCCGCATAAAGCCACATCGCCGTTTATTGCTGCACGACGATGGGCGTCAGATCCTGGAACCAGCTCTGCGCCTGCACGAAGCCCTTAAGCTTCGGCGACAGCGCCCGCGGGTTGAGGTCGTGCACGATGAAAATCTCATAGGCGTCGGCCACCAGTTTCTCATGCATGTGGCCCAGTATCTCGTTGCGCTTTTCGGTTTCGAACGTGGCGAGCGCCGCCTCGCCGAGCTTCTCGACCTCGGGATCGGTGAAGCCGCCCCAATTCAGTCCAGCCGGGGCGGCAAAGCGGGCCATGCCGTTCTTCATGATGCCCTGCACCGGCTCGATCGAAGACAGGCTGACGTTGATTGCCTGGAACTGCGGGTATTTCGGGGCGCCGGCGATGATCACGTCGAGCAGCGCGTTCCAGTCCATCGGGTCAAGCTTCACCTGAAAGCCCACCGCCTCGAGCTGTTCCTTGACCAGCTCGTTCATCGGCAGCGGCTGCATCTGGCCGGAGCCGGATGTTGAGATAGCGACGTCGAAGGCGCAGGGCGAGCATTTGGCCTCCTTCAGCAGCGCGCGCGCCTTGTCCGGGTTGTACTCATATTCCACCGGCTTGCCGTAATACGGCTGCGACTCGATGAATTTCCCATAGCCGGGCGTCGCCACGCCCTGCAGCATCTCGACCATCTCGGCGCGGTTGATGGCGTAGTTGGCGGCCTGGCGCACCCGGATGTCGTTGAACGGCGGCTTGTCGAAGCGAAGCTGATAATCCCAGTTGTGCGGATACGGCGCCAAAACGATGCTCATCCCGGCGGCTTTCAGCTTCGGGATCGTGTCCGGGGTTGGCGCCTCGATGAAATCGACCTGGCCCGCCAGCAGGGCGGCGGCGCGCGTCGAGGCTTCGGGCATCGGCAGCAGGACGAGGCGGTCATGCTTCGGCACGCGCGCCTTGTCCCAGTAATTCGCGTTCTTCAGCACCTCCAGCCGTTCATGCGGAACGACCTTGTCGAACATGTAAGGCCCGGTTCCGTACGGATGCTGGGCAAAGGCCGCATAATCGTTATGCAAGTTGGTGACGGCGCAGTTGGAGATCTGGAAATATCCGGCGATCTCGTAGGGCAGCATCGAATCGACCGTCTTCGTCGTGGCCGCGACGGTATAATCGTCGATTTTCTCCATGCGATCGACGTTGACGATGGTCCAGCTTTGCATCGCGTGGTGACGGGCGCTGTATTGCGGGGATTTGGAATCCATCACCCGGTGGAAATTCCAAACTGCCGAATCGGCGTTCCAGTCGCATCCGTCGTGGAATTTGACGCCCTGGCGGAGCTTGAAGATCCATCTTTTGTGGTCTTCGGGATCGACCGACCAGCTCTCTGCCAGGCCTGGCTTGATGTCGGCGGCGACGTCCGAACGCGACAGGTCCCAATTCACCAGGCTGTCGTAAAGCGAGAAGCCGACGAAACGGTAGCCCTCGTATCCCTGGTCGGGCGCGCCGGTCCAGTCGGGGATATCCGCCGCGGTCATGGCGACGCGAAGCGCCGTTTCAGCGCCGGAGGCAGGCATGGCGGCCAGCGTCGTGCCCAGGGCAACCCCCAAAACGCGGCCCAGCCGGCTCAGTCGCTGTGTCTTTGGCAAAAGCGGTGATGCTCGCATCCTGCATTCCCTTTCGATGAACCCGTGCTTTGTCTTGCGGGGGCACGCCGGCGCGGTGCCGCCTTGCAGGATGGGCACTTTGCAAGATGGATGCCAAACCCTCCATTCCGCATATATTCCGGAACAAGCATCAGGTCGCTCATGCCCAGCGGACCCTTCTGGCATCTTATTTTTGGGCCAAACATGCTCGGTCAGGCTGAGTGCCCAATCATTATGCGTTTGACCGCGTCGCTGAGGGCAGGCCGGGATGACACGATGGCACTAGCATTCTGGATAGTCCGCATCGCTGCCGTTTATGTGCGGCCGCCGATCAATCAAGGTCCGGATGCCGCGTGTGCCAGTCGGTGATCGATTGGAAGGCATGACCGGCGCGCAGCAGCAGTGGTTCCGAAAGATGCTGGCCCACCAATTGAAAGCCGATCGGCGCGCCCCGCCGGTCGAAGCCGCCATTCATCGTGATCGTCGGCACGCCGATGAAATTAAACTCCGCGGTGTAGCGCAGCAAATGCGAGATGTCGCCCTGCACCATCTCGATCCACTCGGCGGCGCCGGGCGTGGGGTTCGCCATCACCGGGACCAGCAGCACGTCGATGTCCTGGAAAACCGCCGCCACCTCGCCCGCGAACTTGCCGCGGGTGATCTGCGCCCTGCCGAGGTCGAGGGTGGCCACGGCGCGGCCGTCCTCGATGAACTTGCTGAGGCCCGGGCCGTACTCGGCGGCGCGGCTTGGATAGGTGTCCGCGTGCGCGACCGCGGTCTCGACGGAACAGAGATGGCCCCAGGCGGTCGATGCGTCCTCGATCGATGGGAAGTTGACAGGCACGAGACGCGCGCCGAGCTCGACCAGCGCCTCCTGCGCCGCGCGCATGACCGCCAGCACCTCCGGATGCAGGCCGTCAAAGGCGTAGCGCTCGGCAATGCCGACACGCAGCCCGCGAATGCCGCCCCCAAGCACAGCGAGGTAATCCGGCACCGGCGCCAGCAACGAGGTCGGGTCGTGCGGATCGTGCCCAGCGATGGCGGCCAAGATCGCGGCAGAGTCCGCAGCCGTGCGCGTCATCGGCCCGACGTGGTCCAGCGATTCCGAAAGGTCACAGACGCCATAGCGGCTGACGCGACCCCAGGTCGGCTTCACCCCGGTCAGCCCGCAGGCCGATGCGGGAAAGCGGATCGACCCGCCGGTGTCGGAACCGAGCGAGCCGTAGCACAACCCGGCGGCCGTCGCAGCGCCCGAGCCGCTGGACGACGAGCCGGTCCAGACCTCCCGGTGCCACGGATTGACCGGCGTCAGCATCTGCGGATGGTGCGTGCAATACGCGCCCTCGGTCATCGTGAGCTTGCCGAGGATGATGGCGCCGGCGCGCTCCAGCCGCTCCACGACGGTCGCATTGTAGGGCGGCACGCGGTCCCTATGGATGAACATGCCGGCTGCGGTCGGCGCGTAGCGGGTATCGCACAAATCCTTCACGGCGATCGGCACGCCGTGCAGCGGGCCGCGGCAAAAGCCGGATTGCAGCTCACGCTCCCTGTCCCGCGCTTTCGCCAGGGCACGGTCGGCGAGCAGGGTGGTGTAGGACTTGAGTGCGCCGTCCAGATGCCTGATGCGCTCCAGCATGGCCTCGGTCGCAGCGGTCGGCGTCACGGCGCCGCTTTGCAGTTTGGCCGAGAGGTCCATGAGGCTCAAATAGTGCAGCGGTTCCGATGTCACGATAATCCGTCCCCCTGATGAGCTGCTTCGCACTGTGCGAAATGCTCCAAACTTGGAGCATTAGTCGAAAAGCGTCCGCCCGCAAGCCTGTTGGCGCGACGCTTGCAGATTACGGAGCACAAAGACAGCTTCGCCTATGCCGCGCCTTCAGGCGGGCGCTTCGGGGAGGGTTGGCAGTGAGGATCGGCCTTCTTGTTTCGCGAACCGGCCCGGCTGGGCTGTGGGCGCCATCCTGCGAGGCCTGCGCGATGCTGGCTGTCGCTGAGATCAACGCTGGCGGCGGCCTGTTCGGGCGCATGGTCGATCTGGCGATCACCAATGCCGGCGAAACCGATCGCGCCGCCGCCGCCGCGGTCGATTGGCTGATCGGAGTGGAGCAGGTTGACGCGATCATCGGCATGCACCCAAGCAACGTGCGCCGTGCCATCGCCCTGCGTATCGCCGGGCGGGTCCCCTACATCTACACGCCGCAATATGAGGGCGGGGAGCGCAGCCCCGGCGTCGCGGCGATCGGCGCCACCGACGCGGATTTGCTCCGGCCGACGCTGCCCTGGTTCACCGAGGCGAAGCGTGCGCGGCGCTTTTTCTTGGTGGGCAACGACTATGTATGGCCGCACGTCGCCCGGCGCACCGCGCAAGGTTTACTGGGTCAAGCCGGCGCGGAGGTGGTCGGCGAGGCAATGATCCCGTTCTGCGCCAACGACCATGGGGCGGTGCTCGCGGCGATCCGCGGTGCCCGCCCGGATGTCGTGCTGATGCTGTTGGTCGGCGCCGAGGCGGCGCGGTTCAACCGGGCTTTCGCGCATGACGGCCTATCGGCTGGGATTTTGCGGTTTGCGCTCGGCGTGGACCAGACGGTCCTGTATGCCGGGGGCGCCGATGCGTCTGAAAACCTCTATATCGCCTCGACCTACATCGCCAGCGTGCGGTCCCAGCAGAATGACCGCTTTCTCGAACTCTATCACGACGGTTTTGGCGAGCAGGCGGTGCCGGTCAGCGTGTTTGGCCACTCCTGTTATGAAGCCGTGCACTTGGTCGCTGGCCTTGCCCGCGCCGGAGGCAGTCCGGCCGGAAGCCAAATGGCGCATCGGCTGGCCGTGGGCGCCAGGTCCGGACGGGTCCGCAAAGTCATCCCGCCGGCCCTCATGGCGGCTCACCCCAAGGTGCATTTCGCGGCGGCGGACGGCCTCGGTTTCCGGACCCTCGCCACGCACTGACATACGGCACGTCTCTGGTTTGGGTCTGTTGCCCGGCTGGCACGCATCCTGTAATGAGCGCCTGCAAAAAGGCTGGAAGTCGGAATATCTCAGTTCCCACTAATGGCAGCCTTGCCAGCAGGGATGGTTGCGCATGTCGAACAGCAAGATGAAGGCAAACTTGAGCTATGTGATCGCGAGCGTGCACAAGCAGCTTGAGGACGAGCTGCATGAGCGCCTCCGGCCCGCCGGCATCCCCATCGAGCAGCTTCGTATCCTTGAGGCGCTGCACGCAGCCGATGGGCGGCCGATGAACGAGCTCGCGGCCCTGGCGCTGATCGAGCCCACCACCTTGACCAAGGTGATCGACCGAATGGTCGCCGAGCAGCTGGTGTTCCGGACGCAGGACCTGGAGGACCGCCGCCGCATCCTGATTATGCTGGCGCCGGCCGGCCGCATCCTGTTCCGCCGGCTGAACCGGATCACCGCGTCGCAGCAACAGCGCATCGCCAAGCACATGCCGCCCGGCAAGCTCGAAGAACTGCACAGCCTATTGCGCAGCCTGGTCGAGCAGTAGCCCGAGCGCGAGCCGCTGATGTCGAAGCCGAGGCGAAGGGAAGGGGTCATGGGGCCGCGCGCGGTGCAAAGCTGTCGGAGCCTATGCGTCCAAGGAAATCCTGCCAATCCGCCGCCGCTTCCGCCACGCCGAACCGTGGGCGGAACGGCGTGTCGGCCAGCAGCCGCGCGATCGACGAAGGCGGGCGGGCGCCCCAAGTCCTGATGTGCGGCGGTGGTCCAACGCGCCAGGGCTGGCCAGGCGAAATCGCGTCGCACCAGGCCGAAAGCGGCCACGTCATGCCGCTGCCCACGTTATAGACCCGATGCCGCAACGCTGTTGCCCGCAGCAGGGCCGCGAGTCCCGCTGCCGCGTCCCGGACATAGAGCCAGTCCCTCATTGCGTCCGACTCCAGCACGACCGGCTCGCCCCGATGCGAGGCGCGCAGGATTTCCAGCTGCGGGCTCAGCGTGTCGCGCAGGCCGGTCGCGTGCTCCCAAGGGCCGAAGCAGGAGCCGAGGCGTGCGGCCACCAGATCGAGGCCGCCCAGCGCCGCCAGCCGAAGCGCCGTCGCCTCGCCAGCGGCTTTGGTGATGCCATAGAGCGCGACGGGGCGGCAGGCCATGTCCTCGGACAGCGGTCCCACGGTCTGCGCGTCCGCGCCGTAAACCGCGACCGAGCTGAGATGCAGCACGCGCCGCAGCTTGGCATCCACCGCCAGCCGCACCGCGGTCGCCACGCTTTTCACGTTAACCTCGATCACCGCCTCGGGTGCTGCGGCCTCACGCTCCACCCCGGCGGTCAACGCGGCCATGATGACCATGCACTCGGCGCCCTGCATCGCCCGCGCCACCGCCGCCTCGTCCCGGGCATCCGCGACGACCATCCGGAACGCGCCGGGCAACGACGCGAAGTGTGCCTGCGCGACGGCCGGAATGGGGGCGGCATCCAGGGCGATCACGCCATCCCCTGCGGTCAGCAGCGCCTCGACGAGCGCGAGGCCGACAAACCCAGCCGCGCCGGTGATCAATACCGTCATGCCACTCCTCCTCGCCAGTCGCTGGGACCTGAGTCATGCGCGCCAAGCGGCCGCTGTCCCAGGTAAGCCTCGCGCACCGCATCGCTGTTCAGCAGCTCGGGCCTCGGCCCCGAGAGCACCACCTCGCCCGACTGCAGTACATACGCCATCTGCGCGATCTCCAGTGCCATAAACGCGTTCTGCTCCACCAGCAGCACCGTCACGCCGAGCTTGTTGATCGCCATGATCGTCTCGAACACCTGGTCCACGACTTGCGGCGCCAGGCCCATGCTCGGCTCGTCCATCAGCAGCGTGCGCGGGCGCGACATCAAGGCGCGGCCCATCGCGAGCATCTGCTGCTCGCCGCCCGAGAGCGTGCCGGCCAGTTGCGTCAGTCGTTCCCGCAGCCGGGGGAACAGGCCCAGCACACGGTCCAGCTCCGCCGCCAGCTCGCTGCGCGGGCAGCGCCGGCGGAACGCGCCCATGTTCAGGTTCTCCCGCACCGTCAGCCGGGCGAACACGCGCCGCCCTTCCGGAACCTGAACTAGGCCGAGCGGCACCAGGTCGTGCGGCGGCACATCCGTCACGTCGCGCCCCGCCAGCACCACGCGGCCGGCGCTCAGGGTGCGGAGGCCGCAGATGGCGTTGAGCGCCGTGGTCTTGCCCGCGCCGTTCGCGCCCACGACGGCGCAGATCGTGCCCTCGGCCACGGCCAGCGACACCCCCCGCAAGGCGCGGAGATTGCCGTAGCTGACGTGCAGGTCGAGCGCGGCCAGCGCACTCACGGGCTGGCCGCCAGCGCATCCATGCCATGCCGTGCCGCCCGGGCGCCCAAATAGGCGGCGATCACCGTGGGGTCCCGACGGATTTCGGCCGGCGTGCCCTCGGCGATGCAGACGCCGTGGTCCAGCACGCTGATGCGCTCGGAGATGCCCATGACGACGCGCATCTGGTGCTCGATCAGCAGGATCGTCAGCCCGTGCCCGTCGCGGAGCCTGCGGATCAGCTCGAGCATGGCGTGGCTCTCGACCGGGTTCTTTCCGGCGGCTGGTTCGTCCAACAGCAGCAGCGCGGGCTCGATGGCCATGGCGCGGGCGATCTCCAGCCGGCGCTGGGCTGCACGAATGAGGTCAGGCAGTTGAACAGCGTGGTCTTGCCGGCGCCGTTCGGGCCGATCACGCTGTGGATCGCGCCCTTCGGGACCAATAGGTCCACGTTGCTGATTGCCAACAATCCGCCAAAGCGCTTGCTGACGCCCCGCGCGGACAGCAACGGCCCGGTCACAGCGCTTCCCGATGCGCGATGGCCTTCGGGCTCAGCCCTTCCGGCTTCAGCCGCACCACCGCGATGATGACCAGGCCGTAGATCAGATAGCGGTACTCCCCGAGATCCTGCAGCACCTCCGGCGCGCCGATCAGCGCGGCGGCGCCGATCAGCACGCCGGGCAGGCTGCCGATGCCGCCCACGACCAGGATGGCCAGCACGTTCACCGAGACCAAAAGCTGGAAGCTCTGCGGGAAGGCCGAGCCGACCATTCCGGCGAAGATGCCGCCCACCAGTCCGGCGAACGCGGCGCCCATGGTGTAGGCGGACAGCTTGACCCTGACCAAGGCGATGCCAAGCGCCTGGGCCACGTCCTCGTCCTCGCGCACCGCCAGCCAGCGCCGGCCCAGCCCGGCAGCGGCAGCCCCAGCGGCGGCCAGCAGCACGGCCGCCTGCGGACCGGGGAGGCCGAAGCCGATCCGGCTCAGCGTTACCGGGGTGAGCGACACCAGCATCCAGCGCAGGTTGGCGGCGATGGCGGCGGCGGCCAGGCCGATCAGCAGCGCGCCAGCGACCGATCCCGCAACGGCCGCTGCGACGGCCGTCGCCGGCGGGGGACGGGCCTGGCGAGCGCCACGCCGCCGCCGAGCGCAATCGCCAGAATCAGCGCGTGGCCGATGTCCAGCGCTCCCACGATCAGCGCCTTGTTGCTGAATTGGCCGAACAGCCCGACCAGCACAGTAAAGGCGCAGCAGGTGGCGCGCATGGCCGACGGGCTCGGCATGCAGGTGCTGGCCTGGAACCGCAGCCCGGTTCCCGACGCAGGCGTGCCCGGCGCCGGCGCCACGCTCGACGACGTGCTGGGGCGTTCGGACATCCTGTGCCTGACCCTGGCGCTGAACGAGGCCACGCGCGGCTTCCTGGACGCAGGAAGGCTCTTGCGCACCAAGCCTGGCGTCATCTTCGTCAATACGGCCCGCGCCGACCTGGTGGACAACGCAGCCCTGGCCCGCCTGCTGGTGTCCGGGCACATCCGCCACGCCGCCATCGACGTGTTCTCGCCCGAGCCGCCAGCGGCCGACAATCCGCTGCTGAGCCTGCCCAACGTGACGCTGACGGCGCATGCCGGGTTCATGACGCCCGAAGCGACGATGACGATGCTGCGCCGGGCGCTGGACATCGTGATCGCGGCTGGTCTCTAGCATCGGAACGTCGTGTTGGCCTTCGCGCCGTATCGCGAGGAGCGTAGCGACGTGGCGATCTAGGGTTGTATTGGTGATGCTCAGTCGATCGCCGTAACTTCCTCCCGTAAGGTGTTGCGACCAGCATTCGGATGTACCCACCCCAGTGTTGCGGTAATGCAACGCTCGCGGCTCGTGCCGGCGCTAACACGGTTATACGACTTGCGTCACCCCGCCGTCGGGTACATGTTGCAGTGCACAAGAGGTGGAAGCGTCCTTTCGGTAAAGCGGGCTAAGCCCGATTGAGAAAGGATAAGCAGGTGTATCAAAGTCAGTTGTCCCGCGAAGCGCGGCTTATCGCGCAGGGTCAGCAGGAGTGGGTGCGTGACCTCGCCATACTCTGGGCACGCGGCGTCGCGTGGATCAGCATCAGAACCACAAAGGCACTGGCAACCCTCACTCAGCTCCGATGAGCCTATATAAGTCATAAGCGCGGTTGTGTGTGCTCTAAATAAATAAACGGAGACGTCCTTCGATATGGCTGGCATTCGGCCGCCTGTAGAAGGAGACAAGTAATGAACTTTATTGAACAACATGGCGAGATGCTGCTCCAGCAGCATGAGGGTAACCGACAATTAGCATCCGCGCTGGCTGACAACGCGCAACTGCTGTTCCGGCGTCTAACGAAGTTGCTCACCAAAGCGCTTCATCGAATTCCTGGCGCATATCCCTTCTGATTACGGAGCGTCTTCAACTCAGTCTGGCTTGTTGTCAGCGTGTGCGCTGATTCAGCGTAGCTGCGCAAAACTTGCCAGAACAACATCATATCTTATCTAAGTAGAGGAAATTTTTCTATGGCGACTTCATTCGCTTTCGCGCCAAGCACAATAGCGTCTCGTGCATTTGCCGCGATCAGGTCAAAGCAAAGTGAGCTTCTTCTCAGTTGGCAGCGCGCAAGGGCGCATCGCGAGGAGGTTTTCCGGATTACTCAGGAGCTTGCTGGCTGCACGGACCGTGAACTGGCTGATCTTGGCCTTTGCCGCTCTGAAATCCCTGCAGTCGCCAATGGGACATATCGGCGCGCGTAAGTGCGCCTTGCGGCCCCTGGCATCTCCAATATGGCCACGAGCCTGGGCACAAACGACAACCTAAGCAGGGTCGCTTGGACTGGACTTGCAGACACTCACTTGTGTTCCAGGCCATTCGACCCTGCCTAGGCGCTGCACCGGTCCAACTACCGCCCGGCGCAACTCAGCGCGTGACCGTCCTAGTCCATTGAACCAGGACTCGTTACGCTCGAAGTATAGAAAACGCTGAACGCGCCACCGCCGGCCGCCTGAGAAAGCCGCGGGATGGATCCGCAATGCGCGCGCATTCCGATGGCGAACTCATACCAGTGTGCCGTAGCCAGCATCAGCGCCATCGAGCCTTGGTCGATCGCCGAAAAACCGATCGCGCCAGCCGCGGTGCCTGATCCCAGGCTGAATTCACCGCCGCCGGGGTTAGCGAAGTTTGGGTTGCCATACTGGCCGCTGCTATCGCGGAGGTTGTCGCCGCAAGTCCCGTTCATCGACTGGCCGTTGCTGCTGTAATACAGGTTATTGGAGATCAAGGCCGTACCGCCGTAAGTCACCCATACCGTCCGGGCTGTTTGAGCCGTCGAATAGATGACATTTTGTGACACCACATCGTTATACATCGAGCCGCCGCTTGCCGACTGGATCAGGGCCGCTCCGATATTCTAAGCGGACATGGCACCCATGTTCAGGATGTTGTTCGTGATCAGGTCGTCGTGGCTACCATGGATCTGAAACGCGAAATTGCCTTCGTCCAGAATGTTGTTTTTGGCCGTCACGCTGCTGGCCAGGTCGTCGAGATAAACGTCAACGCTGTTGCCGTTGGTCGGCTGCGACGCGAGACTAACGAAATTTTCGGTGATCTGCGTCCCCGTATCACCGCCGCTGCGGCCGAGCATGTAGATGCCACCGGAGTCGGTGGCGCCGGATGCGCTATCGGCGTTGGTGATGACGTTGCCGGTGATCGCGTCCCCAAGCTTCTGGTTGGACGAGCCCCAATTGAGCAGCGAAGTACCCGCGCCGGCGGTGTTCTGGATTTGATTGTGCGAGACCGTGTTGTCGGTCCCTCCCGTCAAGATCACCCCGGCGCTTTGCGTGCCGGTGCCGATCAGCGACGTGCCAACGATCCGGTTGCTGTCGACCGTGTTGCTGCTGCTGCCGTTCCCGACGACGCCGCCCGTCGTCGAGTTGTCGATCTCATTGCCGGAAACGAAGTTATGGGCTGATCCGTCGAGCACCACACCGTTATTGTTGTTGGCAAACAGGTTGCCGACGATGTTGTTCCAGCTGGCATTGACCACGTAGACGGCGCCTTGGCTGCCGCCAGTGTTCTCAAAGCTCAGACCCTGCAGGGTCAGGTTCGACACACCGTCCAGCTCGGCCAGATTACTGCCGGAGCCGGTCAGCACCGGCTTCTGGCCGGCGTCGGCAATGAACGACATCCCACTGTCTTTCGACGTCAGATGAAGTCCGTTCGAAACATTGTAGCTCCCGTTTTCGACACGAGTCGTTCGGACGGAGCTGTTCTCCATCGCCTGCTGCGCGTGGTCTAGCGTGGCGAATGGGTTTGCAAAGCTGCCATCATTCGAATCATTGCCGTTCGACGCGACATAGAAGGATTGATTCTGTGTTCCGCTCATATCACGGCTGTTGCAGGCGCTCGTTCGCGTGGTCAACCGCGATTATGCCTGAGCTCAGCAGGGGGGATGCTTCTCGCGTTCTGACTTTCTT
Organism: uncultured Alphaproteobacteria bacterium; assembly: GCA_963850595.1. Taxonomy (GTDB): domain Bacteria; phylum Pseudomonadota; class Alphaproteobacteria; order Acetobacterales; family Acetobacteraceae; genus CAHJXG01. The sequence goes on from CAWKLS010000003.1 coordinate 73,996, forward strand.
TACTTGCAGCTTAATAGAACATCATTCATAACTTGGAGATTGCTTGGGTTGAACTCATATGGAAGAGGCTGTTGCTCAAGTTGGACGAGTGGCACGGCAGGCCAGGCTGGCTGCCATCGCCGCATTCCGAAGCGGAGCCAATATCGAATGATACCGCCGGTCGCGAACACAGAATGCGGTAGCCACGTTACGCGCCACTTACTGGCGTTTCTCGCGCCGCACATGGCGGCGCTGCAGATCCTCCATCGACGCGTCGTGATGAGCCTGCAGGCGCGTGACGAAGATGTTGGCCGCACGTGCAATATGCTGCAGCCCTAAGCTCTCCGCCTTGTTTCCATCGCCTGCGATGATGGCGTCGAGGATGGCGGCGTGCTCGTCCCAGATGCTGCCGGGAATTTTCTCATCGTCGCGCAGCACCTCGGCCATGACGCGGCGCAGGTAGTGCCAATGCTGCGCCACGGTCTCCCTGATCAAGGGATTGCCCGATGCCTCGTAGATGAAGGAGTGGAACGCCATGTCGGCCGCGATCTCCTGCGTGACCGAGCCGCTCTTGACCGCCGCCCGCCCCGCTTCGATGAGCGGCGGTCCCTCCAACGCCGCGCGCCGCGGGTTATGCTTGGCCGCCATCCGGGCAGCGAGCCCTTCCAGCACGGCCCTGACCTCATAAAGGTTCCGCACGAAGCCCACATCCAGCGGCGAAACCACCAGGCCGCGGCCCGGCGCGTCCTGAACCAATCCGTGGCTCCGCAGCAGCAGCAGCGCTTGCTGCACCGGCTGGCGCGATACGCCGTATGCGGTCGCCAGATCATCCTGGATCAATCGCGTGTTCGGCGGCAGCGCGCCCTCGATGATCTCCGAAAGCAGCGCTTCATAGACCTGCTCGACGAGGCGGGGCGAGACGTGGAGTGCGGGCATGAGTTTTCCAGCTGAATGGTCCGACGCCGAGATGTGCCCGGAAAACTGCCGCTTGCACATCTCTGAATTCAGTATATGAATTCTGTATTCGGAGTGCAAACACTCCAGGCCTGCAGACAACAGGTTAAAAAAACCAAAAGGGGAGGCAGCTATGGCGAGGTTCGATCGACGTGCCGTTTTAAAAGGCTCCTTCGGGGCAGCAACCGCCCTCGGTCTTGGCGGGACGCTCGGCTCCCGGGCTGTGCGGGCGCAAAGCGAGCCCTTAAAACTAAAACTCGGCAACGACCTGCCGGCGACGCATTCGTTGAATGTGCGGCTGCGCGAGGCGGTTGACGCCATCGCCGCCGAGACGAACGGACAGGTCGCGATTTCGGTGTTCCCGAACAACCAGCTCGGCGGCGACTCGGACATGATGTCCCAGGTCCGCTCCGGCGCCCTCGAGATGGCGACGTTTCCCGGAGCCGTCCTTTCGACCCTCGTCCCGGCGGCGTCGCTTCCTGCGCTCGGCTTCGCTTTCACCAAATACGACGAGGTCTGGGCGGCGATGGATGGCGAGGTGGGCAGCTACGTCCGTCGCGCCATCACGAAATTGAACCTTGTTTCGTTCGACGCCGCCTGGGACAACGGCTTCCGCCAGATCACGACCAGCACCCATCCGATCCAGGCGCCGGGCGACCTGAAAAACTTCAAAATCCGCGTTCCCGTCGTGCCGCTCTGGGTGTCGATGTTCGCAGCACTCGGCGCAGCGCCGGTCAGCATTCCGTTGAGCGAGGTCTATTCGGCGCTGCAGACCAGGATCACCGACGGGCAGGAGAACCCGCTGGCGCTGATCGATTCGTCCAAGTTCTACGAGGTTCAGAAATACTGTTCAGTGACCAACCATGCGTGGGACGGCTTCTGGCTGCTCGCGAACGGGCGCGCCTGGCGCACCGTGCCGGCGGACATCCAGCAGATCATGGCGAAGCACTTCAACGCGGCCGCCCGGCAGCAGCGGGCCGACATCGTGCAGGCAAACATCGAGCTGCAGAAGACGCTGGAGTCGAAAGGCCTGGCGTTCAACACGGCCGACGTCGGCTCATTCCAGCAGGCGCTGGCGAAAACTACATTTTACAAGGATTGGCGGGCCAAGTTTGGCGAGGAGGCTTGGGGGCTCCTGCAAAAATATGCCGGCGGCGTGAGCTGATCCGGTGAAGGATCTGCTGACCTTTGGGCAGATGCTTACTGTGCACGCCCGCCTGCTCGGTGACCGGATCGGCGTGCGCGACCTGGACCGCGCAATGACCTTCCGGCAATGGAACGAGCGGTCCTGCCGGATCAGGCTGCTGGACGCGCATGGAACTGAGGTGCCGGACGGCGAGCCGGGAGAACTTTATTCCTCCACCCCATACACCTTCGACGGCTATTGGCGCTCGCCTGAGAAGACGGCCGAGGCATTTCGCGGCGACTACTGCACGGTCGGCGACATGGCCCGGCGCGACGCCGACGGCTACATCCATCTCGTTGACCGCAAGAGCAACATGATCATCTCCGGCGGCGAGAACGTCTATCCGTCCGAGGTCGAGGCCTTGCTGGGCGCGCATCCGGCGATCAAGGACGTGGCCGTGGTTGGCCTGCCCGATCCGAAATGGGGCGAGCGGGTGCACGCCGTCGTCGTCCTGCACGAGGAAGCGCCGGTGAGCGGGGCCGACCTGCTCGACTGGAGCCGCAGCCGCATGGCCGGCTATAAGCGCCCGCAATCCTACACGTTCATGCGTGAGGACGAGGTGCCGCGCAACGCCTTGGGCAAGGTCCTGTATCGGATGCTCAAGACACAACTTGCCGACCAAGCCGGGGCGGACGGATCGGCGGGAGCCACATCATGACGACGTATTCCCACAGCGACCCCAACAGCGTCGCCGGCCTGGTGGCGCGCCTGCTCAAGCGGCGCGGCGTCCAGCGCGTATTTGCGCTTTGCGGCGGCCATATCATGCCGATCTGGATGCGGCTCGACGCCGAGGGCATCCGCATCATCGACGTGCGCGACGAACGCGCCGCCGTGCACATGGCCCAGGCTCATGCCGAGCTGACGGGGGAGCTTGGCGTGGCGCTCGTGACCGCCGGGCCCGGTGTCACCAACGCCATGACGGGCATCGCCAACGCCCACGTCTCGCGCGCCTCCGTGCTCGTCATCTCGGGCACGAACCCAACTCCGCAGGAGAATCGCGGCGGGCTGCAGGACCTCGACCACACCCACCTCGTGCGGACGATCACGCGCTATGCCCGCACGGTGCGCGATCCCAACCTGGTGCTGGCGGAGCTCGACGAGGCGATCGCGCGAGCATTTGGCGAGGGCGGCGAGCCGGGGCCGTCCTATATCGATTTCCCGGTGGACACCCTGCGCCGCCTGGTGCCGAAGCCGGTCCAGCTCGAGGAGCACCTGCGCCCCAAGCCGCGCCCCGTCACGCGCCCCGACCCGGCCCGGATCGCCGAGGCGGTCGATCTGCTGTGGTCAGCCAAGCGCGTGCTCGTCATCTCCGGACGCGGCGCGCGCGGCGCGGGACCGGAGCTCGTGGCGCTGCTGGACCGGCTCGGCGCCGTCTATCTCGACACCGGCGAGAGCCGCGGCCTCGTGCCGGATACGCATCCCGCTGTCGTCGGCGCGATGCGCGGCGCGGTCATGGGCGACGCCGATGTCGTGCTGACGGTCGGGCGGCGGCTCGACTTCCAGCTCGCTTACGGCTCGCCGGCCGTCTTCGGTCAGGCGCAATTCGTCCGCATCGCCGACGTGCCTGGGGAGCTGCGCGACAACCGGCGCGGCGCGGTCGAGCTGCTGGCCTCACCCGCGGAAGCGCTGCGTGCCCTGGTCGAGACGGCCGGCAACCGGTCCGCTTCGGTTGACCGGGCTTGGGCGGAGAAGCTGCGCACTAGCCACGAGGAGCGAGCGCGCAAGCTGCGTCATGCGATGGCGGACGCACAGCCCGGCAGCGATGGCCGCCTGCATCCCAACCGGGTGATCGCCGCGCTGCAGGACGCGATAGGGCCGGAGGCGATCGTCATCACCGACGGCGGCGACTTCCTGAGCTTCGCCCGCATCGGCCTGTCCGCGCCCTCGATGCTCGACCCCGGCTCGTTCGGCTGCATCGGCGTCGGCGTGCCGTATGGCATCGCGGCGAGCCTCGCATTCCCGGATCGTCCGGTGGTCGTGGCGACCGGTGACGGCGCGTTCGGCTTCAACGCGATCGAGGTCGATACGGCCGTCCGCCACAAGGCGCCGGTCCTGATCGTCGTCGCCAATAACGGCGCTTGGCAGATCGAGGTGCACGATCAAACCGTCACCCACGGCAAGGTGGTCGGCACACGGCTGCAGTTCAGCGACCACGCGGCGATGGCGCGGGCGTTCGGCATGCACGCCGAACGCGTGGAAATGGAGGCGCAGCTCCGGCCGGCGATCGAGCGGGCGCTGGCCAACCGCCCGGCGCTGCTGGACGTCGTCGTCACGCCAGAGGCCGTGTCGTCGGACGCGAAGACCGGGCTGGCCTGGGTGCCCGACCTGCAGCCGCTGGCGGCTTGGGACAATGCCGAGCGGGCCTGGCGCGACGGCCCTTGAGACGATGGTAAACGGCCAGGGCAGTGCCCAAGCGGCTATGAACCAGCCTCGCTCCCACCTTGAAGCCTTGGCCCGCCGTGAGTTCGATCTATCTCGACCTCGTGCGAAGCCTGGCAGCGTTCGTCGTCGTCCTTGATCACGCCCCCACCGTGTTTGACCTGCCCAGCATCCCGCGTTGGGGGCACCACGCCGTCATGGTGTTCTTCGTGCTGTCCGGCTACGTGATCTGCCATGTGGCCGATACGCGCGAGACCACGCTGCGCGCTTTCCTGGTGGCGCGGTTTGCCCGTCTGTGGTCCGTGCTCGTTCCTGCGATGGCGCTGACCATCGTATGTGACTTGGTGGGACGTCAGTTCGGCCATAATCCGGCAGCCTACGAGTTCGTGCCCTTCAATCTGCCGCTGGTCCGCGTCGGCGCGGTGCTGGGCTTCGTTGCAGAGAGCTGGGTCAGCATCCAGCCATTCTCCAACGGCGTCGTCTGGTCGCTTTGCGTCGAGTTCTGGTACTACATGCTGTTTGCCGCCTGGGTCTTTGCGCCGCCGGGCCGGATACGCATTATTGCAGTTTCGGTTGCAGTGCTGTTTGCAGGACACAAGGCGCTGCTGCTCCTGCCTATTTGGCTCATGGGCGTCGCCTTGCAGCGTGCACGAACCCTGCGACGGCTACCGCGTATGGTGAACGTGACACTCTGGGCCGGCGGCGTTGTGGTCGTTGGATTGATCCTCGCCACGCACGCCTACAATCCCGTCACAACGGCGATGGCGCGCTTCGTCGGGCCTTGGGTCTTCACTCAGCTCGCACAGGCGCGGGTGTTCTGGTTCGATTGGGTGTTCGGTCTCGCCGTCGCGGCGCACCTGCTTGGCGCACGCACCGTCGTGACCCGGCTGCCGCTGGAGCGGATTGCGGCGCCGGTCCGCTGGTGCGCCGGCGTGAGTTTCGCAGCCTATCTCTTTCACATGCCCCTGCTGCACATGTGGGCGGCTTTCCTGCGTGCGGACCAGGGATGGCTCGCCATCGCGCTCACGCTCGCGGCCATTGCGCTGCTCGGGCCGCCGGTGGAGCGCAGCAAGCGGTGGTGGCGCCGTGTATTGGACAATGTCGCCGGCGCTCTGCCGATCTCTGGTCCACCCAAGCCCGCACCCGTGGCGGCTTGCAGTCTGGAGGACCAAGCGTTCCGTCGGATCCCTTGACGGGCCGAAGCGCATCCAAGGCGTCAGGTGTGCGGATGTCGTTCGAGAGGCAGAACTGCACCGCCTTGGCGCCGTCGGTGATCGAGCTGCCTCCGACCGTCACGATCAGGTCGGCATCGGCGATACGGGCGGCGTCGGCGGCGACCGCAGCGGCTGGCTGACCGAACAGCACCTCGTCCATTTCACTGAAGACAACACGGCCGAGTTTCATGCGGGTGCTTCTTAGCTTTGGGCGCGGATGAAGCTTTCCGGTGTCCCTTTGGCTGGATTGACGAACACGATGTCCTTGGGGTCGCGCCGTGGTGCGTCCACGGAAAAGAACATGACGGGATGCTGCAGCAGGTCCGGCAAGGCGTGCACGACGCCGCGCTTGAAGAACAGCAGGTCGCCGGGTCCAAACTCCGCTTGATCGCTGGCGTCCGACATCCAGAAAGTTCCGCGGCCAGAGAGGACGTAGAGATACTCGTCGCTGTTCACGTGATAGTGGGGCGGCGTGCCGCGGTAAACGCGGAAGACGCGGGCGCTAGCCGACTCGCGGTTGGTCAAATAATGGTCCACCAGCAGCGTGTCGGCCGTCTCGGGCAGGCTGGCGGCGATGGCGCGCAGGTCGAAACGCGCGAAGTCCGGGCCGGCGGTGTTCTGATCCATGGTGATTTCCCCCCTAACTCGTCGCTTTGGAGATCGTACCCGGGACCTGCTAGATCGACGTCACGCCGAGCTGGCGCAGCATCCCGAGGTTGTCCAGCAGCGCCCAATGCTCGATCAGCTTGCCGTCGCGGATTTGAAACAGATCGAGCACGGCGATGTCGATCTTGCGTCCGGTCGGCGCCATGCCCATCAGCTCGCCATCATGCGTGCCGCGGACGCGGAGACGGGCCAGCACCTTCTCGCCCTCGGCCACCAAATCCTCGATCGGCAGCTCCATATCGGGAATGCCGGGCAGCAGGGCATCGGCCAGTTGCTTCACGCCGGCCGGACCGATCACCTCGAACGGCAGGCCGGGGTCGTGCCGTTTGAAACTGGGGGCGATGTGCTCGCGCCACCAAGTCTCGTCGGCGGCCAGGAACGCCGTGAAGTAGTCGCGGACGAGTTGTTTGTTGTCATCCGTCGCGGACATTGCATTTCCTCCAAATTTTTTCTGAACGTCGCTGATCATCCTGGCCCAGCGGCGGCGAGGACCTCATAGCCAGTACGGGGGAAATGGATGTGCACGACGCCTACCCGGTCATTCTCGTGCCGGATGATCACCTCCTCGGCGTCCGCCGCGACCAGCGGGCCGCGGACGGGATCGCGGCCATAGTCGTCGGCCCGGACCACCACATCCTGCCCCGGCTGCAGCCCCGAAGGATCGGCGTCGGCACGGATATGCGGCGCTTCCGGCGTCGCGTCGCGCGCCGCGTCGAGCGCCTGCCCACCAGGCATCTCGTGCCGGCGTCCATGGCCCAGGGCGGCGATCCGATCCATCCAGCCGCGCAGTGGGGCCAGCGGCAGCATCGCCTCCGCCTCGGCGCCGCCGTTTTTCGTGGCGAACCAGAGCGTGTGATAGGCGGTGAGGTCGGCGGCCGATGGCTGCTGCCCCAAAATGAACGGGCGGTCCTTCAGCATGTCTGTGAGCCACGCCATCGCCGCGTGCAGGCGCTGGCGGTTCAGCGGCAATTCCTTGAGCGACGCTGCCTTGGTGAAGTCCTGGTTCATCAAGAGCCGACGTTCCTCGATGAAGTCAGGGGGAATTTGGTCGCCGATGATGCTGGTGGCGAGCTTGGCCGCCGGAAAGAAGGTCGCCCGGTCCCACCACGCGCCGATGGCTTGGACCAGCCCGCGCTGGCCGCCTGGGTAGAGCGTCGGCTCCGGATGCCGGCGGTCGATCTCGCGCAGGATCAGCAGTGTGTCGCAATAGACGTCGGCGCCGACTTGCAGCACCGGCGCCCGGCGGTAGCCGGCCGTGAGCGGGATCAGGTCTGGCTTGGGCGCCTGGATCGGCGTGTCCACGGATTGCCAGTCCAGGCCCTTATAGCCAAAGGCCAGCCGGACCTTCTCGCTATACGGCGAAAAATTGTAATGATGCAGGATCAGCGATGCCATGGTCCCATCCTTATCGTGGCCTATGCTGCGTCGGTTCAGGCCAAGCAGCGTTCAAAGATCTGCTCGGCCTGCTGCACCGTCATCTTGCGCGCAGACGGGCAGGCGATGACCGTATGGTCGGTGGCCGAAGCCGGGTCGAAGCCCTCGGCGTCGATCCCGGCATAGAGGCCAGGGACCGCGCGCGCCGCCATCTCGCGCACGCGCGCTTTTGGCAATTGGTCCGGCGTGAAATGGCCGGGGAAGCCGATATCGGCATACAGCGCGCGGATGCTCTCCGCACAGGCTTCGATGATCTCGGCGCGCGTAAAGCCCTCGGTTTCGACATCGAGCGCCTCGGCGAGCGGCTTCACCTTCTCCGGCAGCACCGGGAGGTTGAAGGCGATCACGTGCGGCAGCAGCACGCCGACGCCGTAGGGATGCGGCAGGTCGAGACGGCCCTCCAGCGGCAGCGACAAGGCGTGTCCGTGGCCGAGCCGGGCGTTGCCGCAGGCGATGTTGGCCATGCAGGAGGCGATCAGGTTCGCCTCTCTCGCGCGCTCATCGTCCGAGTTGATGGAGGCGCGCAGCGAGCCGTATTGCAGGCGGACGGCGCTGAGCGCGATCGCGTCGGTCAAAGGCGAGGCAATGCCGCTGAAATACGCCTCCACCCCGTGCGTCAGCGCATCGACGGCGGGCAGCGCTGCGACGCGCATCGGCAGCGACCGGAGGGTGGCCGGGTCGAGGATGGCGGCGTCGGGAAAGCTGAGCGGGCCGCCGCCGAGCAGCTTGAGATGCCGCTCCTCGTCCTTGACGATGGTCCATTGCGAGACCTCCGACCCGGACCCGGCCGTAGTCGGGACCATGATCATCGGCAGCGCCTTGCGGTCGAACTTGCCGACCCCGGCGCATTCACGCATCGGCTTGTTGTTCGTGGCGACGATGGCAATGCCCTTGCCGGTGCACATGACCGAGCCGCCGCCGATGCAGATGACGCCGTCGATGCCCTCGCGCCGGACACGCCCGCCCTGGTCGTCGATGTGCGAGCAGCGCGCGTCGATACCGCACTCGTCGAAACGCGCGACCTGCAGGCCAGCGTCCTGCAGAGCGTCCAATGCCATGCGGTGGAAGGGCTGCTGTGAGATGACCGGGTCCGAAACGACCAGCGCGCGGGAGATGTGCAGGTCACGGGCGAGCGTGCCGACCGTGGCGAGCGAGCCCGGTCCCGCGACGATCCGCGTGGGCATGTAGTACGTCCAAACCACGGTGTATTCCCCCAGCCAGTGCCCACTTAGCGAGCCGCGCTGCTCTTTCGTCAGCGCGCAGGGTGACCGTGCACCGGAGCAAATTCTTTGTCCAGCAGGGGCGCGGTCTGGACTCTCAACCATCTGTCTGTGTCCCGGGCCATGTCGCCCGGCTTAGGCGACAGCCTTCAGGCTTTGCTTTCCAGGAAGGCCTTGAACGCCTCGGCGTAGTCGGGATGCCAGCGCGAAAGGGGTGGGCGGTTCTCGACGATGTCGCCGGCCGCCCAGAGGATGCGCTGCTCGTCGAGTGCCCGGGACACGTCGTTATCCGGACAGAGAATGTAGAAATCTCCAGCCGCGAGGCGTTCCATCATGAAGTCCACCGTCTGTTCCGGCGTCCACGCAGCCTCCGGTTTCACGGTGCGGCCGTTCGCGGTCAGCGCCGTGAAGACGAAGCCCGGGATCAGCAGGTGCGCGCTGATCCGGCAGCCCGGCGTGTTCCGCAGCTCGTGCTGCAAGGCTTCGGTGAACGCCTTCACCCCAGCTTTGGAGACGTTGTAGGCGGGATCGCCGGGCGGTGTGGTGATGCCCTGCTTCGAGCCGGTGTTGATGATGTAGCCTGGCCGTCCCCGCGCGATCATGCCGGGCGCGAAGGCGCGGGAACCATGGATGATGCCCCAAAGGTTGACGCCGATCACGCGCTCCCAGGCATCGGCCGGGCCGAACAGGGCGCTGCCAGGCTGCACGCCGGCATTGTTCATCAGGATATCGGCGCCGCCGAACCGCTCGCGGACCGCCGCTTCCAGGCGCTGGACGTCCTCGGCGCGGCTCACGTCCGCCGCCATCGCCATGATGCTTTCAGATCCGCCCGGCGCCACGCTGGACAGCGTCTCGGCCGCATGGACGAGCCGGTCGCCGTCGAGGTCGGCGATGCAGACGCGCAGGCCCATGCGGGCGAAGCGGCTGGCGGCGGCAAGGCCGATCCCGGACGCGCCGCCGGTAATGACGGCTACGGCATCAGGGGCGATTATGGCCTGGGGCATGTTAGGTTCTCCTGGTCTGCAGCTCCCAGGCTAAGCAGGGTTGCGTGGCCTGGGCCACAAATGAATGCCCAGAAGTCCATGCCACGCAACCCTGCTTAGCATGTCATCCGTACGTAGACTCATAGAGGTCTGCTTAGGCCGGGATCACGCGCAAAACGGCCCGCACGATCGCCTCGGGCTTGGCAAGACCCGCCACCATGATCCAGCGATGCAGCGGCTCGTTGCCGATCCGGACCGTGCCGGTGTGCTCATCGGGGTTCGCGTCCTGCCGCGGATTGGAATCGACGAAGCCCAGGCGCGCGCGAAGCAGCTCGACATCGGCCTGCTTGCCCGTGAGAAACAGCCAGCCGGGACCAATGCCGAACGGCGCCACGTACTCCGCGAGCTTCGCCGGAGTGTCGGTCTTCGGGTCGATGGTGATCGAATACATGAAAATGTCGCGCCCGACCCGGTCGCCGAGCAGTGCCTGGACCTCGGTCAGGTTCTGTATCATGCCTGGGCAGACACCGTCGCATTCGGTGAACATGAAATTGATCATGGCGACCTTGCCCTTGAGCAGATCGTCGTAGAACCGCACGGTCCGTCTTTCATGCGTCTGCATCGGGACGTTGGTGAACCAGGCTTCGCCGAACTGGTGCGTCACCTGGGCATGGGCGGGCTCGGGCGCAAAAAACGGCGCCAGGGCCCCTGCGGCGCCAGCGGCAACGAAGTCTCGTCGGTTCATCGGCGCATGCCCCTTAGACGATATCGAAACGCAGCATCATCGCGTGGTCCTCATGAACCACGTTATGGCAGTGCATGACGTAGCGGCCCCGCATGTCGCGGAACCGGAACAGCAGACGGTATTCGAAGTTGTTGGCCAGCGGCACAACATCGGTTCGCGAGTACTCAATCCGGCCATCGACGGATGCGTTGGGCTGCGGCGCCACGCCATTTCGCTCCAGGATGCGGCACTCCTCGAAGTGCGCGTGGATCGGGTGCGCCCACCCGCCGCCGCCATTCTGGAAAACCCAAACTTCCTCGGAATCCTGGGGCGGGTCGGCGAGGATCGAGTTCTCATCCCAGAGCTGTCCGTTGATGTTCCATTGTCCGTTGCCTCGCCCGAACTTGAAAACCCGGGTCTTCAGCTTTTTCGCTTGGGCCAGCAGCAGATTGAGGTCGGGGTCGGGCAATTCGCGCAGCTTGTAGGGCCCCAGCGACTGGTCAGCGGGGTCGCGGCTGTGGTCCGGCGCCGCAGTGCCGATATTGAACTGGAGATACGGAATGCCAGGCGTCAGGATCTTGCCGGTGGGGCCGCGGCCGTTGACCTGCTCCAGGCGGTTCACGAGATAGAGCCTCGAGGCCGCGTATTTGCTGAAATCCACGATGATGTCGACACGCGCCGCGACTGGCAGGCGGACACTGGTGACCCGCACGGCCTGCGGCAGCAGGTTGCCGTCGTTCGAGATTTGCCAGAACGGCAGGAAGCTCTTGCCGTCGAATAGCGAGAACTCCGTCCATCGTGATGGGCCAGGGTTATACAGCCGCAGCCGGTAGCGACGTTTGTCCACGTCGAAGAAGGGCTGGATCGCCCCGTTGGCGGTGAACCGGTCACCGAGGATGCCGTCGAGGTTGAACAAATCGAAGACCAGCTGAAAATGCCGATCGAACAGGAAATCGTTGAAGAAGATCGGCACGTCATAGGCGCCGCTCGGCAGGCGCAGCCCGGTGGTTTCGTCGCCGGTGTCCAGTTCATCGTGGATCACGTATGGGCCCGCCATGCCCTTGTAGACATTCTGCGCGGTGAAATCGATGTGGTGATCGTGATACCAGAGCGACCCCAGCCCCTCGCGGCTGTCACCCACGCTGCTTGGCGACGCCGAGAAGCCGGGATAGGCGCTCAGGTAATGATAGTCTTTGAAACCGCCGGGATTGACGGAGTTCGGGTCGTTCACCGAGTTCACGGTATCGGTAGGAAAGCCGTCGCTTTCCGAAGGCGTGTGGGCGTTGTGCAGGTGGGTCGCGAACTCGGCGATGCCGAAATCGACCGGCTTTTTTACCGACGGCAGGCGGTTGTGGATACGCAGCAGCACCGGCTCGCCGATGGTCGCCTGGAGCAGCGGGCCGGGATAGCGCCCGTCGAAGCCCCAGATGGTGGTCGGTCCATAGTTCGGATGGAGTTGCGCCTGCGCCTCCTGCAGGAAGAACTCGTAGAACCGCCGCGGCGGGAACCGGCCGCCATAAGCGCCGGTTTTTGGATCGAACGTGAAGAACTGGTGGTTGATCCGCGCCGTCGCGGCCTCGACGACTGTGGTGCCATCCGGTGCACCGCCCTGCATGACCGCCGGGTTCGTCTTCGGTTTCACGGGAATGCGGGGCATGGGCTGCACCCAGGGCCGCGCCGGTGGGCTGGCCGGAAAAGCGTCGGCGCTGCTCAGCAGACGGTCGTCGGCGTTGAGCTTCCCGTCGGTGGCGCTCGTGACGCGCGCGCTCAAGCCCGGCTTGGCGATCAACGCCCCGCCGGCGGTCAGCAAGCCGAGCCGGGTCAACTCCCGCCGGCTGAGTTTGGCCCTGACGATCTCCTGACGGTTCCGTTGCGCCGTCAACGCCAGCCTATCCCGCCAACCGACCATGATCCGCCTCCTGGTTCGCATACCCTCTCATGTAATCAATCAGGAATATATATCGGAATCAAACTGAAATTACGGCCGGAAGCAGCTATTACACGTGCGCCTCTGCGCGCGTCTGGCCTGAATTGGTCTGGCCGGAATTGACTGCGCCCTCGCCGTGCTGCTTGAGCGGGCGATTGCCGGTCATACGGCGCAGGACGACGTAGAATACCGGCGTCAAAAACAGCCCGAACGCCGTTACGCCGATCATGCCGGAGAAGACGGCGACGCCCATCGCGTGCCGCATCTCGGCGCCGGCGCCGGTGGACAGCACCAAGGGCAAAACGCCCATGATGAATGCCATCGACGTCATGAGGATCGGGCGCAGGCGCAGGCGGCTGGCCTCGACCGCGGCCGCGAGCGGGGTGCGGCCGGCGAATTCCAGCTCGCGGGCGAACTCCACGATCAGGATCGCATTCTTCGCCGACAGGCCGACCAGGACGATGAGGCCGATCTGGGTGAACACGTTGTTGTCGCCATGCGTGAGCCAAACGCCGGTCATGGCGGCGAGCAACCCCATGGGCACGATCATGATGATGGCTAGCGGCAAGGTCAGGCTTTGGTACTGCGCGGCAAGCACCAGGAACACCAGCAGCAGCGCCAACGGGAAGATCAGCACGCCGGAGTTGCCGGCGATGATCTGCTGATACGTCAGCTCGGTCCATTCATACGAGAAGCCCTTCGGCAGGGTCTCCCTAGCGACGCGGGCGATGGCGTCCTGAGCCTGGCCGGTGGAGTAGCCCGGAGCAGCGCCGCCGTTGATGTCCGCCGACAGGAAGCCGTTGTAGCGCATCGCCCGCTCCGGCCCGGCGCTGCTCTTGATGGTAAGCACTGCGGCGAGCGGCACCATCTCGCCGGAGGCTGCGCGAACCTTCAGCCGGCCGATATCCTCAGCGCGGGCGCGGAACGGAGCGTCGGCCTGGACTCGCACCGAGTAGGTGCGACCAAAGGCATTAAAGTCGTTCACATAAAGCGAGCCTAGATAGATCTGCAGCGTGTCGAAGACGTCCGTCACCGCGACGCCGAGCTGACGGGCGCGGACTCGGTCGATGTCGGCGTAAAGCTGCGGCACATCCACCCGCAATCCGGTGAACACCCCGGTCAGCTCGGGCGCCTTGCGGGCCGCGGCCAGGAAGGCGTTGGTGGCGTCGTTGAGCGCCTCGTAGCCGAGGCCGGCACGGTCCTCGATCTGCAGCTTGAAGCCGCCGATGGTGCCGAGGCCCTGCACGGGCGGCGGCGGGAACACGGCGGTGAACGCGTCCTGGATGCCGGCGAACTGCCCGTTGAGCGACCCGGCGATGGCGCCCGCCGATAATGCGGGCGTCGTGCGCTTGTCGAAATCGGCCAACGACACGAAGACGATGCCGGCGTTGGAGCTGTTGGTGAAGCCGCTGATGGACAGGCCGGGGAAGGCGATGTTGTTGACGGCGCCGGGCTGCTTGCCCGCGATGTCGCCCATCTGCTTGATGACCGCCTCGCTGCGGTCGAGGCTGGCGCCGTCCGGGAGCTGGGCGAAGCCGACGAGATACTGCTTGTCCTGGGCCGGCACGAAGCCGCCGGGCACCGCCTGGAACAGCACGAACGCGATGCCGACCAGGCCGAGATAGACGGCCATCATCATGGACTTGCGGCCGATGATGCGGGAGACACGGCCGCTATAGGCGTTGGACCCGGCCGTGAAGCCGCGGTTGAAGCCGCGGAACAGCCAGCCGAACAGCCGGTCGAGCACGCGGGTCAGCAGGTCCTTGGGCGCGCCGTGGCTGCGCAGCAGGAGTGCTGCCAGCGCCGGGGAAAGGGTCAGCGAGTTCACCGCCGAGATCACCGTCGAGATGGCGATCGTCAGCGCGAACTGGCGGTAGAACTGCCCGGTGAGGCCGCTGATGAAGGCCAGCGGCACGAATACCGCGATCAGCACGAGGGCGATGGCGATGATCGGGCCGGAGACCTCGGACATCGCGCGATAGGTGGCCTGGATCGGGCTCAGGCCCTCCTCAATGTTGCGCTCCACGTTTTCGACCACGACGATCGCGTCGTCCACGACGATGCCGATGGCGAGCACCAGGCCGAACAGGCTGAGTGCGTTGATGGAGAAGCCGAACAGGTGCATCACGCCGAAGGTGCCGACGATGGAGACAGGCACGGCGACGAGCGGGATGATCGAGGCGCGCCAGGTCTGCAGGAACAGCACCACGACGATCACGACCAGGACCACGGCCTCGAGCAGGGTGTGCACCACCGCCTCGATCGAGGCGCGGACAAACTGGGTGGTGTCATAGACGACGGCATAGTCCACGCCCTCGGGCATGTTCTGCTTGATCTCTTCCATGGTGGCGCGGACGGCGTCGGCAATCTGGATCGCGTTCGACCCCGGCGCCTGAAAGACGGGAACCGCGACGGCGGAATTGTTGTTGAGCAGCGAGCGCAGCGCGTAGTCGGCCGCCCCCAGCTCGATCCGCGCCACGTCGCGCAGGCGGGTGACGGCGCCGCCCGGCGCGGTCTTCACCACGATATCGCCGAACTCTTCCGGGGATTGCAGGCGGCCCTGGGCGTTGACCGACTGCTGCAGGCTGAGGCCCGGGATGCTGGGCGACGCGCCGATGACGCCGGCGGCGGCCTGGACGTTCTGGGCGCGGATTTCGGCCACGACGTCGCCGGCGGACAGCCCGTGCTCGGCGACCTTCTGCGGATCGAGCCAGACGCGCATAGCATAGTCGCCGGAGCCGAACAGCTGCACGTCGCCGACGCCGGAGATGCGGGCGAGGCGGTCCTTCACGTTGAGCAGGGCGTAGTTGCGCAGATAGGTAATGTCATACTTGTTGTCCGGCGACAGGATGTGGACGACCATCATTAAATCGGGCGAGCTTTTGATCGTCGTGATCCCCAGCGTGCGGACGGCGTCGGGCAGCCGCGGCTCGGCCTGGCCGACGCGGTTCTGCACGAGCTGCTGCGCCTTGTCGGGGTCGGTGCCGAGCTTGAAGGTGACGGTCAGGGTCATCAGGCCGTCGGTGGTCGCCTGGCTGCCCATGTACAGCATGCCCTCGACGCCGTTGATCTGCTCCTCGATGGGCGTCGCGACCGTCTCGGCGATGACCTTCGGGCTGGCGCCGGGGTAGTTGGCGCGCACAACGATTTGCGGCGGGACGACCTCCGGATATTCGGAGATCGGCAGCGCGCCGAGGGCGAGCAGGCCGGAGACGAAGATGAGGATCGACAGCACGCCGGCGAACACCGGGCGGTCGATGAAGAACTTTGAGAAATTCATGAAGATGGTCCCGGTTGCGTCGCGCGCTTATTGGGCGGCTATTGAGCGGCCAGTTTCGGCTGCTGGTTCATCGGCACCACTGTTGCGGTGACGGTAGCGCCGGGGCGGATGCGCTGCAGGCCGGTGACGACGATCCGTTCGCCGGGCTTCAGGCCCGAGGTGACGAGGCGCAGTCCATCGGCGGTGGCGCCGAGGGTCACCTGGCGGTAGGCGACGACGTTGTCGGCGCCCACGACCATCACGAAGCGGCGGTCCTGGTCGGTGCCGATGGCGCGCTCGTCGATCGCCAGCGCGGGCTCGGTGTGGGCCTGGCCGAGGCGGAGACGGGCGAATTGGCCCGGCATCAGCTTACCGTCCGGGTTATCGAAGGCGGCGCGGACGCGGACCGTGCCGCTGCGCGCATCCACGACGTTGTCCACCAGCTGCAGCGTGCCGTGGAACGGCGTGCCCTCGGTGTTGAGCGTGCCCATCTGGACCGGTATCCGGCTGATCTCCTGCACGAGGTCGGAGCCGCCGCCGGGGAGGGTGGCAAGGGCGCGGGCCAGCGACTGCTCGTCCGCCTCGAAGCTCGCATAGACCGGGTTGACCGACACCAGCGTCGTGAGCACCGGCGCGGTGGGTCCGGAGGGGACGAGGTTGCCGGGCGTGACCTCGATGCGGCCCACGCGGCCGGCGATCGGCGCGCGGACCTCGGTGTAGCCGAGGTTGAGGCGGGCGGTCGCAAGCTCCGCCTGGACGGCGTGGAGATTGGCCTCGGCGGCGTGGAACTCGTTCACGCGCTGGTCCACGTCGCGCTGGGGCGTGAAGCCGGAGCCGACGAGCTTCTGCGCGCGCTGCTGCTCCTTGGCCGCGAGCTCCAGACGAGCGGTGGCGGCCGCGACCTGGGCTTCGGCGCGCTGGACCTCGACGGCGTAGGGCGCTGGGTCGATGGTGAACAGCAGGTCGTCTTGCTTGACGATCGAGCCTTCGCGGAACTGCGCGGCGATGATGGCGCCGGCGGCGCGGGGGCGTATTTCGACGCGGCCGACAGCCTCGACCCGGCCGGAGAAGTCATTCCAGATGGCGGTGTCGCGCTGTTCGACGGTCGCGACCGAGACCGGGATTGCGGCAGGGGCCGCAGCGGCGGTTGGAGCGGCCGTGCGGGGCAAATAGTGCCAGGCGGCGCCGGCGCTGACGACGGCAATCAGGGCAACGCCAGCGAGCCAGGCCACGCTGCGCGATCCGCGGCTGAGAGCCTGCGGTTCGGCGGCTTTGGTGGGTTTGTAGTCGAGCATGGTCAGCTCCTTACCGTGAGGGAAGCGGGGCCGTGAGGGAAGCGGGCACGAGGGTTGGGGGTATTGCAGCGAAAAAGGCAGAAAATGCATCACGGACTTCGGCGGCCCAAGGCGCGGCGGGTCCGGCTAGCGCATCGGGCCAGCCGCTGGCGTTCAGGGTGCGGGCCTGCGCCGGCGTCCCGGCTTCCTGCAGCCGCCGGGCGTAGCACAGGCTCTCGTCACGCATTGGGTCGTCCTGCGCTGTCAGTACGAGGGCCGGCGGCAGGCCGTGCAGGCGTGAACCGCAAGACGGCGCAGCGTAGGGATGGCCGGCCTTCGTGGGGGTGCCGAGATAGGCCCGCCATCCGTCCGCCCACTTGCATCCGACCGGCCCGGCCTCGGCGTCGCGGTAGGAGCACGTCGCCATGCCCGCGTCGAGCATCGGCGACAGCAGAATTTGCCCGGCCAATGGCGGCCCGAGGCGGTCGCGGGCCATGAGGGCGAGGGCTGCGGCCAGATTGCCCCCCGCCTCCTCGCCGGCGACGAATAGCTTGGAGGCGCGGGCGGCCCAATGCGCGCGCCGGTCATACAGGCGCCAGAGCAGGGCATACATGGCCTCGACGGCGCCGGGGAACGGTGAGGCGGCGCCTACAGGATAGTTTGCCGATACGACGACGGCGCCGGCCTCGGCCAGAAGCGCCGCAACCGGCCGCTCGGCTTCGGAGCAAAGCTTCAGGAAGGCGCCCCCACGCAAATGCAGCACGAGAGGGACCTGACGGGCGACGGAATGCCGGTATATCTGCGCCACGACCGATGGGCCGCAGCCGACATCGATCCGTTCGGTATTTGGAACGATGTGCATGGCCATGGCCCGATCCCTATTGTAGCGAACCTTAGTGTGGTGAGTTTGATTGCTGGCATAAACGAGCGGAACTGCACTACATTGTTCACACGGGTGAACAATGGCGGTTGGAGCGCATCATCGATCAGGTTGCAGCGCTTCGCGCATTCGTGCGCATCGTGGAGACCGGCAGCTTCACTCAGGCTGCCGCCTCGCTCGCGACGCCGAAGCCGACGGTGACGAAGCTGGTGCAGCAGCTGGAGGCGCACCTCCGCACCAAGCTGCTGAGCCGGACCACGCGGCGTCTGGCCGTCACTTCTGACGGGGCGGCCTATTATGAGCGGGCGATTCAGGTGCTGGCTGACCTTGAGGAGATGGATGCGAGCGTCACCGCATCCCAGGCCCGGCCGAAGGGGCGGCTGCGCATCGACGTGTCGGCGGCAATTGCGCAGGAGATCATCCTGCCGTCGCTCGGGGGGTTCTTCGAGCGTTATCCCGACATCCAGCTCGACATCGGCACGTCGGACCGGCCGGCGGACCTGGTTGCGGAGAACGTGGACTGCGTCATCCGGGCTGGCACGATCAGCGACCTGTCACTGGTGGCCCGGCGCATCGGCGAGATGCACATGACGACCGCCGCCGCCCCTTCCTACCTGCAGCGGCATGGGATGCCGGAGCATCCGTCAGTGTTGGAGGCCGGCCATCGCGTGGTCGCCTATTTTCGGGCGCGGACGGGACAGCCTCTGCCGTTCCGGTTCATTCGCGGCGAGGAGAGGCTGGAGATCATGGGCCGCTACCAGGCGGCGGCGAACGATGCCGCGACGTACCTTGTGGCAGGATTAGCTGGCCATGGGATTATCCAGGCGCCGTATTTCATGGTGTGCAGCCACGTGAAGGCGGGAAGGCTTATGCGCGTGCTGCCGGAGTGGAGCGTGCCGCCGATCCCGCTGCATGTGGTTTACCCGCCAAACCGGCATCTGAGCACGAGGCTGCGGGTCTTCGTCGATTGGGTGGCTGGCCTATTCGCGACGGCGCCGCTCTCGCCGGGCCGATAGTCGCAGCGGTTGACGCAATGGAGGCGCCGCGCACGGATCACTGACGTCGCGGTGGAAAGCCTCGCCATGCCCGGTCGGCAGATGTCAGTATTCCCCAATAATTTCTGCCCTATGTCCGCGCACCGGCCGTCATCGCACCAGAACAGGGATGAAGCATTGCAGACCACCGCATTCCACTTAGGCCTGTTCCTCCAGGGGTCGAGCGTGCAGGCTTGGGGGGAGCCCTGGACCGGGCGCATCGCTGAGAGCTGGATGCAGCCGAAGCTGTTCATCGACGTGGCGCAGGCGCTGGAACGGGCGTGCTTCGACTACATCCTGCTCGAAGACTCCTCCTACATCGGCGAGAGCTACGCCGCCTCCCGTGAGATCTACCTGCATAATGGCATCGCCGTGCCGCGGCAGGACCCGTCGGTGGTGGCCAGCCTGATGACGGCGGCAACCAGCCGGATCGGCATCGTGCCCACCTTCGCGACCTTTGCCTACCCGCCCTATCTGCTGGCGCGGCTGGTCGCGACTTTGGATCAGGTGTCGGCCGGGCGGATCGGCTGGAACATGGTGACCGGCAGCTCCGACTTCGCCGCGCGCAATTTCGGCCTCGACGGGCTGCCGGACCACGACCTGCGCTACGATATGGCCGACGAGTATATGGACCTCGTCGGCCAGCTTTGGGACTCGTGGGAGCCCGGCGCCCTGGTGGCGGATGATAGTGGCATGCTGGTGGACCACACCAAGGTGCGCCAGGTCGATTTCAAGGGCCGCTGGTACGCCTCGCGCGGTCCGCTGAACTCGGGCCCCTGCGTGCAGGGCCGGCCCGTCATCGCGCAGGCGGGCGGCTCGCCCCGGGGGCGGCAGTTCGCGGCCCGCCACGCCGACACCATTGTCGCCAGCGTGAAGGGGGTGGACGCGATGCGGGCGTATCGCGACGACGTGCGGGCCCGCCGCCTGGCGCAGGGCCTCGACCCCGCCACGGTGAAGGTGCTGTTCCTGGTGGCGCCGCTCGTCGCGGAAACGGCGGAGGACGCGCAGACGCGGAAGGACCGGCGGGCCGCCCGGGTGGCGGCGCAGGTGGACCGTAAGCTGGCCTTCCTGGGCAAGATCACCAACATCGACTTCGCGCAGTTCGACCTGGACGCGCCGGTCGGCACGCTGACCACCAACGGCCACCAGCAGACGCTGGACGACTTCAAGCGCAAGGCCGGCGACCGCACGCTGCGGCAGGCGATCGCGTCGTACAACAACGACGGCGGATCGGTGGAGCTGGTCGGCACGCCGGACGGTGTGGCCGCGCAGATGGCCGAGGCGATGCAGCACGTGGGCGGCGACGGCTTCCTGCTCTCCATGCCCAACGTCAGCCGGCGGTCGATCGCGGAGATCGAGGACGGGCTGGTCCCGGCGCTGCAAAAGCGCGGCCTGGTGCGCAAGGCCTACGGCCACGAGCAGTTCCGCGATAATTTACTAGAGTTCTAGCTTACAGCCCCAGGCTGTCCCGAATGCGCCCATACGCCATCCGGGCGGCGAGCGCGGTGCGCCATAGGCCGTGGAACTGGATTTCCTTCAGGCCGGTGATCGGCATGTCCAGCTCAGCAGGCGCCGCGCCCAGGATGCGCGAGGCGATCTGCGCGCCCATCGCGGTCGCCATCGCGACGCCGCGCCCGTTATAGGCGAGCGCCGCCAGCACGCCGGGCGCCGGCTCGTGAAAATGCGGGTAGTGGTCGGTGGTGACCGCGAGCTGGCCGTTCCAGAAATGCGACCACGGCGTGCCCTTTAATTGGGGCCACAGGCTCTCGGTATAGTCGATTAGGTATCGGAACGCCCGGCGGTCGCCCGTGTCGCGGGAGGGCGACCGTCCGCCCATCAACAGGCGGTTCGACGCATCCAGCCGGTAGTACACAGTCATGCTCGCCACCTCGAACAGCACGGACCGGCTCGGCATTACCTGCGCCGCCAATGTATCCGGCAGCGGCTCGGTCGCGGCGATCATGCTGAAGACCGGGATGATCGAGCGCTTCAAGCCAGGCCAAAGCCCGTCCGTGTAGCCGTTCGTGCACAACGCCAGCCGCTCAGCCGTCACGCTGCCGCCCGGCGTGGTGACGCGCCAGCCGCCGGCTGCCTGCTCCATGCGAAGCGCCGGGCTCGCGGCGTGGATGCGTGCGCCGGCACCCTGCGCCGCCCGGGCTAGGCCGCGGGCGTAACCGAGCGGGTTGAGGTTGCCGCCGCGCGGGTCGGCCATGCCGCAGATGTAGCGTCCGGTGCCCGTCGCCGCCGCAATCGTCGCGCGGTCGAGCAATCGCACCGGAGCGCCATGCGCCTCCCATTCGGCGGCTGATGTGCGGACGGCCCGGGCATGGCGCTCGCTTTTGGCGGCGCGGATCGTGCCGTCGCGGCGGGCCTCGCAGACGATCTGGTGCCGCTCGATCAGGTCGAACACGCGCTGCGGCGCCGCTCCGGAGAACGCCACCATGCGCCTGCCCATCTCCGCGCCGAAATCCGCCTCGATCTGGTCGGGATCGAACTTCAGCCCCGGATTGACCTGCCCGCCGTTGCGGCCGGACGCGCCCCACCCGACCTCGTTGGCCTCGAGCACCCGCACGTCGACGCCCTGCTCCGCCAGATGGAGGGCCGCGGACAGCCCGGTGAACCCGGCCCCTATTATCACGACGTCGGCCCGCGCATCGCCTATCAACGGCGGTGTCTGGGGTCCAGAAACCGCGGTATCGACATAAAGCGAGCCTGGCGGCGAGGCGGTCATCCCAGGAGGAAGTCGTTCCAGCGATCCAGCACCGCATCGCGGTTATGCGCCCACCATTGCGTGTTGCAGATCAGCAGATCCTTGAGGGTGCCGGACGCCGTCGGCAGCTGCGGCAGGCGGTCCGGCCACGGGCAGGCACGGGGAGCGGCCCCGCTCCAGATAAAGGCCTGCTGCATTGCGCGTCCGTCCATCACGTCGCGGACGCAGCAATTTTCGTGCCGTTCCCGCCGGGAGCAAACCTCGCTGCAGGCATGACGCCGCTCCGGCCCGGCGAGCCGGTGCTGGTCACCTGGACGGTGGACGACACGCGCCTGGTCTGCTGAAACAGCTTGATTCCCTCAAACAAGGCAGCAACGCATGACCAGGCCCGCCGCCGTCCCAACAGTGCAGATCGATAACAGCCGCTGCCGTGTCGTCGAGTGGCGTTTTGCCCCCGGCGC
This sequence comes from uncultured Alphaproteobacteria bacterium, assembly GCA_963850595.1. Classification (GTDB taxonomy): domain Bacteria; phylum Pseudomonadota; class Alphaproteobacteria; order Acetobacterales; family Acetobacteraceae; genus CAHJXG01. Next base: position 96,280 of record CAWKLS010000003.1, read on the forward strand.
CGCCACCGGGTGGCACGTCCACGCCTACGACTATGTCGTCGTGCCATTGACCACCGGCCGCCTGCTGCTTGAGGAGCCCGGCGGTGCGACACGGCACGCGGAGCTAAAGGCCGGTGTCAGCTACACACGCGCTGCTGGGGTGGAGCACGACGTCATCAACGACAATGAGGACGAGTTCGTTTTCATCGAAGTTGAGATGAAGTAGAAACAACGCCTGCCGAAAAACCAGGTGTTGTTAATTGAATGATGCGGGGTTGAGCGTCAGGAGGCCTGCTGTCCCGGCGCCACGTGCTCGGCGGGGCGGATGGGCAATCTGCTGGGATGCGAGGGGCTGACTGCTTTGGGCTGCTCGATCTGCTGCACGTGCTTGGAGGCGGCGCGCTCCAGCCGGGTCCACAGCCGGCGAATGCCCTCGGTTGCGGCGAGGTAGATGAGCGCTGCATAGAGATAGACCGAGAAGTCAAACGTGCGGGCGAAGATCAGCCGGGTCTGCCCCATGAGGTCCAGGAGGGTGACGATGGCGGCGAGCGCGCTGGCCTTGATCACCAGGATCAGCTCGTTGCCCAGCGGGCGCAGCGCCGCCAGGAACGCCTGCGGCCAGACCACATGCCGCGCCACGCGGTAGGGCGAGAGGCCGAGCGCCGCTGCCGCTTCCTTTTGACCGCGGGGAACGGCCCCAAGCGCCCCGCGCAGGATTTCGGCCTGGTAGGCGGCGGTGTTCAACGAGAACGCCAGAATGCAGCAGTAGAATGCATCGCGGAAGAACCACCAAAGCCCGACGCTGGTCAGCCAGGGCCGGACCTCGCCGGCGCCGTAATAGACGAGATAGAGCTGGCATAGCAGCGGCGTGCCGCGGAACACGGCGATATAGCCGGCGGCCGGGGTCCGCAGCAGCGCGCTGCGCGACATGCGGGCGCGGCAGATCGGGTAGGCCAGCAAGAAGCCGATGCTGCACGACAGCAGCACGACCTCCGCCGTGATCCGGACGCCGCTCAACAGCCGCCAGCCGTATTGCGACAACAGGTCCGCGTTGAACACGAAGCCGAGCACGCCATGCAGCGCGTCCATCAGGCGAGGCCGCGGTTGGCACGGCGCTCCAGCTCCGCTTGGACCGCGCCGGATGCGAGGCTGAACACGAGATAAATCGCCGCGGCGGCGCCGTAGAACAGGATCGGCCGCGTCGTGTTCTTGCTGGCTTCCGACGCCGCCCGCAGCAGGTCCGTGACCGCGAGGGTGGAGATCAGCGACGTGTCCTTGAGCAGGACCGTCCAAACGTTGCCGAGGCCGGGTAGGGCGACCCGCCCCAACTGCGGCAGCACGATCAAGAAGAAAGCACGCTTGCGGTCGAGCCCGAGCGAGCGTGCGGCCTCGATTTGGCCGGACGGCACCGTCTGCAGCGCCGCCACCCAAATCTCGCCCGAATAGGCCGCGACAACGACCGACAGCGCGATCACCCCGGCGAAGAACGCGCTCAGTTCGAGGCGCGATGTCAGCCCCAATGCCTCCCGCGCGTGGTCGAGCAGGGATTGCAGCCCGAAATACACGATGAACAGCGCCAGCAGGTCGGGGATGCCGCGGAAGAACGTCGTATAGGCTTCGGACAACCCCCGCACGACCCGCCAGCGCGACAGCTTCAGCCCCGCCAGCGCCAGCCCGCCGCCAAAGCCGAACGGCACCGTCGTCAGCGCCAGGGCAATGGTAACCAGGGCGCCCTTCAGCAGCAGCGCGCCCCAGCCGTCCGGCCCGAACAGCAGGCCGGCCGCGTTCACGGCTGCCTCGCAGTCACGACTGCCTCGCAGTCACGACTGCCTCGCAGTCACGGCCGCCTACTTCCCGCGGATGTCGATGGCGAAGTACTTCTTCTCGATCGTCTTATAGGTCCCGTCCGCATCCAGCTCGGCGATGGCCTTGTTGAACATAGCCTGCAGGTCGGTGTCGCCCGGACGGAAAGCCGCGCCTACCCCGGGGCCGTGAATGCCCGGCACGCGCTGGATTTCCGAGAGGATCGTGCAGCAGCCGTTGCCTTTGCTCTTGACGAAGTCCTCCTCCACCAGCACGTCGCCGACCACGTAGTCCAGCCGGCCGCTGGCGAGGTCGAGGTTCGGCTCGTCCTGGGTGGGATAGAGCTTGATGTCGGACTGCGGGTAGAAGCGCTCCAGGAAGTTGGCGTGGATCGTAGAGGATTGGGTGCCGATCGACTTGCCCTTCAGCGCGGCCGGGCTGACGTCGGTGGATTTCTCGCTGGCTTGGCCGACGAAGACGGGTGGCGTCGCATAATACACGTCGGAGAAGATCACCTTCGCCTTCCGCGCGTCCGTGATGTTCATGGAGGAGAGGATCACGTCGAACTTGTTGGACAGGAGCGACGGGATGATGCCGTCCCAATCCTGGTTTTGAAATGTGCAGGTCGCTTCCAGCTTGGTGCAGATCGCGCGGGCATAATCGACCTCGAACCCGACGATCTCGCCTTTCTGGTTGACGCTCTCGAACGGTGCGTAGCTCGCATCCATGCCGAACCGGATGGTTTTCCATTCCTTTGCCTCAGCGGGGAGGGGGCCGATACCGGCCGCCAAACCATAGGCAAGGCTGATCGCAAGCAGCAGCTTCGGAATACGCATTCTGATCTCCTTCGTCGCAGGGGCCTGATGGTGAGCTGAGAGCAAAGCGGGAGGCGCTGCAAGGGTCATGCCAGCTTGCCGGCCCCGCCTTGCGCGTCGGGGCGGGACGCCGGGAGCGGGTGGGTCAGGGACAGCAACCCGCCCACGGCCAACGTCATTGCGACGCCCAGCGGCACATACCAAGTAAAAGCGAGCGCGTAGCTCCGGACGACCCAGCTCATCGCCAGCACGGTCGCGGCGAAGGCGGCCACCGCGTCCCGCTGGTTCGCCCGGCGCAGGGCCAAGCCGAGCAGGAAAGCGCCGAGCAGCGCGCCGTAGGTATAGCCGGCGATGCCGAGGCCCAGCAGCACCACCTGGCCATGGGTGTCTGTGAACAGGCATGCGAACCCCGCCATCACCGCCGCCCAGACGGCCGTAAGCAGCCGCGACAGCCGCAGCGTCGCCGCGTCGTCCGCCGTGCGGCCCATCGCCCGCCATAGGTCGGCGACCGTCGAGTTGGCCATTGAATTCAACGCCGACGACAGCGACCCCATCGTCGCCGACAGGATGCCGGCGATCAGCAGCCCCGACACGCCCGGCGGCAATTCATCCAAGATAAAGCGCGGGAACAGGTCGTCCGACGAGCGCAGCCCCATTTCCGCCGGGGTCCGGCCCCCGAGATGCACCCAGAGCAGCGCGCCGACCATTGAGAACAGCGCGAACTGGACCATCACCATGACGGCGCTGCCGACCATCGCGCGCCGCCCTTCATTACGCGTGCGGCAGGCCAGCACGCGCTGCACCATGAGCTGGTCCGTCCCGTGCGACGCCATGGAAAACGCCGCGCCGCCCACGATGGCCGCGACGGCGTTGAACGGGCTCGTTAGGATGGGTGCGGTAAAGTTGAGCACCTGGAACTTGCCGGCGGCATAGGCCTGGCCGACGCCGGCCGTCCCGACCTCATGCAGCAGCACGAGCACGCAGGCGGCTGCGCCGCCGATATACAGCGCCATCTGGATCGCGTCCGTCCAGATCACCGCCCGGATGCCGCCGGCGTAGGTGTAGAGCAGGGTCACGCATGAGAGGACGGCGATGATGGCGACGTAGCCCGCCGGCAGGCCGACCGCGTCCAGCAGCAGCTTGATCGGGATGGCGGAGGCGAACAGCCGCACGCCCTCGGCAAGCAGCCGGGTGATCAGGAACGTTATGGCCGCCACGCCCTGCAGCACGGGGCCGAAGCGTTGGCGAAGGTATTGGTAAGCACTGACGAAGCCGCCGCGCATGTAAAGCGGCAGCAGGAGCCAGGCCACGAGCGAGCGGCCCAGCAGGTAGCCGATCGCCAGCTCCACAAAGCCGAACGCGCCGAGGTAGGCGACGCCGGGCACGCTGATGACGGTGAGCGTGCTGGTCTCGGTGGCGACGATGGAGAAGCAGACCGCCCACCAGGGCAGGTCGCGCTCACCCACAAAATAGGCGGAGGCGCTCGTTTGCCGGCCCGACAGGCGTAGGCCGATTGCGGCGATGACGATCAGGTAGGCCAGGATCACGGCAAGGTCGAGCAGGCGCATCTAATGGGGACGCAGCATCGCCGGACCGAGTCAGGCTCGCTCGGCCAAGGCGTCAGTCACGCCGCCGCCTCGTATGCCAGTTCCTCGGCCGTGATGTCCTCAAGCGAGCGGTTTCGGGTCTTGACCCCCATGAGCATCACCGCGAGCGCGCCGATCAGCAGCACCACGGTCGTCGTGCCGAACACGCCGGCAAAGCCGAAATGCGGATAAAGCCAGCCCACCAGCAGCGGCGACGCGATAGCGCCAAGGCGCCCGATGGAGGAGGCCGTTCCCATCCCGGTCGCGCGGACCTCGGTCGGGAAGATCTCAGGCGTGTACGCATAGACGCCGGCATAGGTCCCGTTCATGAAGAACGACAGGCAGATGCCGGCGACCATGACCGTGTTGTCGGAGTGGCTCAGCGCCAGGGCGATGGCGGACATCCCGCCCAGGATCATGTAGCTGGCGATGGTGGCCTGCCGCCCGATCCGCTCGTTCAGGTAGGCCGCCGAGAAGTAGCCCGGGATCTGCGCCAGGTAGATCGCGATAGAATAGCCGAAGCTGCGGGTGATCGTCATGCCGCTCTCGACCAGGAGGCTCGGTATCCAGGTGAAGAAGGCATAGTAGCTGAAGGTGATCGACAGCCACATCAGCCAGGCCATCGCCGTGATGCGGCGCAGGCCCGGCGCCCACAGCAAGGCGAGCTTACCGAAGAAGGAGCCTCGCGGGCCGGCCAGCGGCACAGCTTTGGCAATGGGTCCGAGCGTGTGTCCGTCGCGCCGGGCCTTGTCCTCGATCCGTGTGAGGACCGCATCGGCCTCGGCGGCACGGCCGACGCTTGCGAGCCAGCGCGGCAATTCCGGTAAAGCGCGACGCCACCAGAGCAGCATCAGGATCGGCGTCGCGGTGAGCGCCATCACCCAGCGCCAGGCGCCGGGGTGCCGCGGCACGACGAAGTAGCCGAGCAGCGCCGCGCTCACGAAGCCGAAGGAGAAAAAGCCTGCAAGCGACCCGGTGAACCTCCCGCGGTAGCGTGCGGCGACGAACTCGGTGAGGAACGGGGCGATGATCGCAGACTCCGCACCCGTCCCGGCGCCCGCCACGATCCGGCAGGCCAGGAAGAGCGGCCAGTCCTGCGTGAACGCGCAGGCGATCGAGGCGGCGCAATACAGCGCAAGTGCCCACATCATGACGGCCTTGCGGCCGATCGCATCGCCGATCAGCCCGGCGAGCAGAGCGCCGAAGAAGAAGCCGATATACGTGGCGCTGCCGAGGAATCCGACCTGGATGCTGCTTAGCGACCAGGCGACCCGCAGCACCGGAAGGACGAAGGCGACGACCGCCGCGTCCAGGCCGTCAAAGGAATAGCCCAGGCCGCCCATCATCAGCAGGTGCCAGTGGAACCGCGTGAACGGCAGCCTCTCGATGCGGGCGGACACGTTGGACATGCTGTATTCTGCCCTCGGGTTCCGGCGCCTGTCAGCTACCATCTTCGACGATTGATGCTGGCCCAAACCCATATTGGCATGACCCTCCGGCTGGCCTTGCGTCGTCGTCCGAGCCTTACGCAACGACCGCTGAAACCGTTTTTGGAAAGTGAAAGGCAGGAGCTTTAAAGCGGCGGCTCGTCCCCTACCCCGAGAGCCGCGCCAGAAGCCGAGCCAACTCGGCCTGTCGGTGCATGCCCATCTTGTCGAACACGTGTTTTAGAGCGTGTTCGGAGCAGGTAGAAGCACCGAACACGCTCTAAACTATTGCGAAAGAACGCAAAACCTCGGCTCAGATGAAGCCATCTGAACCGATATTGCTTTAGGTGTGACCGCACCGTCCTCTGGGCTATTCCGAGCACCCGCGCGACGGAAGCGAGTTTGTCCCGATAACCCGGCGCACCGCGATCCTGGCGACCTGCGCCGCGCTTGGCTTCCCCGGAGTTGCCCAGGGTCCTCGCGATCCAAGGCTTCAAACGGGTCGAGGGCGAGTACAGGTTCGACGAGAACGGCGACGGCCCGCACGGATACAACATCGTGCGGAACGACTATGGCCGCATCCTCTTCGACCGCAACTTTGAGTTTACCGACTGAAACAAAAGATCGACCCCGGTTACCCGTTTGCCAGCCAAGGCCTGGCAATGTAGCCGACAAGGCGGTTAGACCGCTTGCGCTCCACGGCCGGGGCGGGTGACGTTGTGACCTGTTGGCGGCAACGGCCGACGCTATGGCCAAGCCGCTGAGGGTAACCAGACTGCAATAGGGAGGAAAACTGGATGCGTATCATGCGGGCCATCAACCGCGTGCCGGGCGGGCTTATGGTCGTGCCGCTGTTCATCGGCATGCTCGTCAACACATTTACGCCCAACCTGCTCAAGATCGGCGGATTCACCGAGGGGCTGAGCAGTGCCGGCTACAACACAGTCCTGGGCATGTACCTGTTCACCGTCGGCACCAAAATGACCTTGAACGCCGCGCCGCGCATGCTCAAGCGCGGCTTCGGCATCATGGGCGCCAAGATCGGCATCGCCATGCTGATCGCCTTCGCCGTCGCGCGGTTGTCGGACGGCAACCTGTTCGGCTTCAGCACCTTGGCGTTGATGGTGGCGTTTAGCGACACCAATGGCGGCATGTTCATGGCGCTGACCAGCGTGATGGGCGATAAGGAGGACGCCGGCACCTACGTGCCGCAGAGCATCGAGACCGGGCCGTTCCTGACCATGCTGTTCCTGGTCGGCGCCGGCCTGGCGACGATCCCGTGGATGGCTATGGTGTCGGTCGTGGCGCCCATCGCCATGGGCGCGTTGCTGGGCAACCTGGACCGGGACCTGCGCGAGTTCTTCGGCAAGCACGAGCCGGTGATCGTGCCGTTCATGGCCTTTACGCTGGGGCAGAACATCAACCTGGCGAACGTGGTGCAGGCGGGTCCGTCGGGACTGCTCTTGGGCGTGCTGGTGTGCGGCATCACCGGGACATTGTGCATCCTGACCGACCGTGCCCTGGGTGGGTCCGGCATCGCGGGGGCGGCGGCGTCCAGCACGGCCGGCAACGCGGCGGCGGTGCCGAAGGCCATCGCCATCGCCGACCCAAGCTACGCCGCCATCGCGCCCATCGCCACCGTGCAGGTCGCGGCGTCCGTCATCGTGACGGCGATATTGACGCCGCTGCTGACCTCCTGGATGCACAGGCGGGTGCAGCGGGCGCGCAGCATGGCCCCGGTCCCTGATGCGACCTCCGCCGATGCGACCTCCCCGGCGCTGCCGTGACCGGCCCGGCTGCGTCCTGCCGCCTGCTGGTCGTCAAGATGCGGAACTGATCTGATGGCGGCCGGGTCTCTGTCAGATTAAGCGACGCGAGTGTCGCCTATTCTGACGAGACCGCCGTGATACGAACGCTGGAACTCAAGCTTGAGCAGGAACTCCTGGGTGGCACATTCCTTGCCTTGACCTTCCATAAATGAGTCTGTCGTCCACGGCCCAACTCCTGGGCCGTTCAGTTTGAGTTTCAACTCGCCAATGCTCGTCCATCAACGGCAGCGGACCCACAGCAAAAGCAGAACCTCAAGCTGGTCCCTCCGTGGCCGGCTGCTGATCCTGTGGGTCATTTCGCTCGTCTCGGCGGTCGCAGCCGGAACCATGCTGGTCCAGCTCTACCGGCAGTCCTCGATCGACCAGGTTGCACGGGCCGAGGCGGTCACGAGCCGCGCCTGCGACGAGATCATCAACCGCTATCGCTTTTACACCACGGATTGGACCACGCCGCCCGCGAACCTGCATGACCAGGGCTCTCGGGCAGGGACTGATGGCGGTGCTGACCATCGCATTGGCGCATTCTCCCGGCGTCGAGGGCGGGATCTGGCAACGCAGTGCGGGATCGCTCGCCTATGCCTTCCCGACCTATGAGGGCGCTGGCCCGAAAACCGATCTGCCGCAGGCCGAAGCGGAGCGCATCCAGGCGGCGAACATGGCGGCGCTCGCGGAGGAGCGCGCCGTTGACCTGCGCCAGGTCGGACGCCTGCAGACCCTGCTGCTGCACGCCTGTCCGTTGCCGGGGCCGATCGAGGGCGTCACCGCCTGGACGATGATGCGCGTGTTCACCGGTCAGGGCACTGGCTACACCCGCCTGATCGGCGGCCTCGGCGTCCTCCTCGCCTCGGTCCTGGCCTCGGCGGGCTGGATGACGCACCTGCTGCTCACCTGGTCCCGCAAGCTCGGCAAAGTCGAGGCGACGATCGAGCGGCACGAGGGCATGGACCCGCCGCTGCTGGAGCCAACCGGCGAGCGCGAGCTGGACCGCATCATCGCCAGCCTGAACGCTGCGGCGCTGAAGGTCCGCACCATGCGGCGCGAGGCCGAGTCGCTGTCGGCGCAGGTCGCCGCATCCGAGCGGCTCGCCGCTCTGGGCCGGGTCGCCGCCGGCATCGCGCACGAGATCCGCAATCCGATCGCGGCGATGCGCCTCAAGGCCGAGAACGCGCTGCTGAGCGACGACGCCCGGCGCCGTGCTGCGCTGGAGATGATGCTGGGGCAGATCGGCCGCCTAGACGCTTTGCTGAAGGACCTGCTCACCCTCACCCACCGGAGCGAGCCGCGATGGCAAAGCGCAAACGTGCCCGCGCTGCTGGCCGCCACGGCCGAGCTCCACCGCGACAGGGCCGATGACCATGGCGTCAAGCTGTTGGTGCAAGCTCCGGCCATCGTCTGGCCGCTCGACCCCGACCGGATGCAGCGGGCGCTCGACAACCTCGTCCTGAATGCGATCCAGAGCATGCCGAACGGCGGCGCTGTGACCATCGCGGCCAATGAGGAAAGCGGCGTGCTCCATCTGCGTGTGACCGATGATGGACCCGGGTTGCCCGCTGCGGTGCGCCAGCATCTGTTCGAGCCGTTCGTGACCGAGCGGGCGGACGGCACCGGGCTTGGACTGTCCATCGTCCAGGAGATCGTGCTGGCGCATGGCGGCAGCGTGAGCTACCGGCCGGAGAAACCGGGCAGCACCTTTGAACTTGCCATACCCCATCAGAAGGGGCCGCGTCGGGAGGGACTATGCCCAAGCTGCTTGTCATAGACGACGATCCCGCTTTCCGGGACGGACTTGCCGAGACGCTTCGCGACCTCGGCCACGACGTGACCGAGGCCGTGAACGGGGAGGACGGGCTGGCATTCTTCGACGCGGCCCGGCCCGACCTCGTGTTCCTCGACCTGCGCATGCCGGGCATGGATGGCCTGGCCGTGCTCGCGCGCATTCGCGGCGACGCCGCCGCTCCGGCCGTGCCTGTCGTGGTGCTGACGGCATTCGCCTCGGGTGCGAACACCATTGACGCCATGCGGCAGGGTGCATTCGACCACCTGACGAAGCCGCTGGGCCGGGATGAGGTCACGGACGTGCTGGCGCGCGCGCTCAACCGCACCGCCGCCCTGAGTGCCGCGACTGCAGATCCAATGGACGGACCCCTGGTCGGGTCCAGCGCGTCGATCCGCGCGGTGCAGAAGGTGATCGGCATGGCCGCCGCGTCCGACGCGACCGTGCTGGTGACCGGCGAGACCGGAACAGGCAAGGAGCTGGTGGCCCGCGCGCTGCACGACCACGGGCCCCGTGCGGCGGGGCCGTTCGTCAGCGTGAACTGCGCTGCCATCCCGGCGGAGCTGCTGGAAAGCGAGCTGTTCGGCCATGTGGCCGGCGCCTTCACCGGTGCGGTGCGGGCTCAAGCCGGCCGGTTCCGCGAGGCGCAGGGCGGCACCCTGCTGCTCGACGAGATCGGCGACATGAACGCTGCCATGCAGGCCAAGATCCTGCGCGTGCTGCAGGAGCGGGTCGTCACCCCGGTCGGCGGCCGTCCGGAGGCCGTGGATGTGCGCATCGTCGCCGCGACGCATCGCGACCTGCTGCAGCTGGTCGATACGGGCGGGTTCCGGGCGGACCTCTACTACCGCCTGCACGTCATCCCGATCGCGCTGCCGCCGTTGCGAGAGCGTATTTCGGACATCGTGCCGCTGGCCCGGCACTTCCTCCGCCTTGCTAACCCAAGGGCGCCCAAATACCTGTCCGAGGAGGCCGCCGCGCTGTTGGAGGGTTGGGGCTGGCCCGGTAACGTCCGCGAGCTGCGCAACGCGACCGAGCGCGCGGCGGCGCTCGCACGCGGGCCGGCCATCGGCGCCGCCGACCTCGATTTCCTGCGCCAGGCCGACGGTGCGAAAGCGCCGGGCGGCGCCGCCGGAACCGACCTGACCCTGCCCGAGGCCGTCGCCGAACTGGAGCGCGCGATGATCCGGCGCGCTTTGGCCGAAGGCCGCGGCAGCCGGGCGGACGCGGCGCGCAGGCTCGGCATCAACCGGCAGCTGCTGTATGACAAGATGAAGCGATACGGCCTTGGCGCCGAGTGATGCGGTATGTCTCTGTTGTGAGCCTGGCGCGTCGATACCTAAGCGAGAGGCGTCACGTCCTCAAACTGTATGCGCACCCGGCAAAGCGCTGACATCAAGTCTGAGATCTCTGTCGTCTAATCCGACAGTTATTTGTCGTCTTTTCTGACATGTGATGTCCCGAAGCAAGTCCATACGAAGCAATCAACAGAAATTTCGTATGGCACGTCCTTTGCGATGCTTGGAATGCACTTCGTATGACGAGGTGAGTATTGGAGTTTAGTAAAATGAAAACCAAGCTGAAGGCGTTCCTGATCGCGACGGCCGCAATGGGGGCGTTGGCCGGCGGGGTCCTGGCGCAAACACCGCCGCCCGCCCGCACATCGCCACCGCCGCCGGTGGCCGCGCCGCTGACACCCGCGCAGCCCGCATTCGACCTGAGCCAGCTGCCCGCGACCCGCGGCACGGTGAAGTATTTCACCCTGACGCCGCGCGGCGACGTAGACGGCTTCGTCCTCGCGGACGGCACCCAGGTTCACGTCCCGCCGCATCTGTCCACCCAGCTCGTCGCGGCGGTCCGGCTCGGCGACGCGGTCACGGTGCGCGGCCTACGCGCGGCTGCGGTGCCGATGGTTGCCGCGATGTCCGTGACCGGCGACGCCAGCGGGCAGACGGTCGTCGATGCGGGTCCGCCGGGCGGTCCCGGTCGCGGCCCAGGCGGACGAGGCGATCGCGGACCTGGCGCTCCACCGCCGCCCGGCGGCCCTGTAGCCGGACCGCCGTCCGAGGTGTCGGGCAAAATCCTCGCCGTGCTGCACGGCCCGCGGGGCGAGGCGAACGGCGCAATCCTAGACGACGGCACCGTGCTCCGGTTGCCGCCGCCGGAAGCCATCCGCCTCACCGCCATGCTCGCGCCCGGGCAGACGGTCGTGGCCCAGGGTCCCGGCATCGTGAACAATCTCGGCCGGATGGTGGACGTGCGGGCCATCGGCGCGTCGCGTGACCAGCTGGCCCAAGTCCAAGCGCCGCCGCGCGGCCCGGGCGGACCTGATGGCAATCGGCGCGGTCCGCCGCCCGGCGCCTTTGGAGCGCCGCCGGCTGCTCCGCCGTCCGATGGCGGGGCTCCACCCCCCCGGCCGTAGCGGTCACGCCGAGGCGGAGAGAGGTAAATCTCCCTCCGCCTCACCTTTCAACCTGAAGGACACTGACGTGCCTTCGCGAATGTAGGCGAGCAAGCGTGGCACCGGTCACGTTTCGCGAGTCCTTGCGGGAAATCGGACCGAAGCATGCGGTTACTTGGTCAACTGCCGCATGCCGGCGTGGCGGTTTGGCCACGCAGCAATTCCCCGGCAGAGTTGATTGACCCGGTGACGAGAATACGTAACCCTAGGCGCAAGGATGCTGAGTGAAACCGTCCAACGCCGATCGATGCCGCAAGTGAGATCATGCGGATTGAAGGCGGTGACGTGCCGATGAGGCCAGTATGGTCGAATTGATCTCAGCACCGCTTGCCGACGCAAACGCAGCCGGACTGCTCCACCCTCGGCTTGCGGGCGGGGACATCCTGATGGCGTGCCGGATGCTTGCGTCCCACATCCGGTTGGATAGTCAGACAGACTTTACGCAAGCGTTTCAGCGGCAGCTCAACCTCATATTGCAGGGTCTCGGTTCAGCGCCTCAGCGGGTTTGCGTAGCCCGAACCATAAATGAACGCCTGTAAGTCCAAGCCGCGCAACCCTGCTTAGACCCCCGATGCGGATGGGGCGGCCCTACCGCCGCCCGCCGCCCCGGCCTCCAAAGCCGCCGCCCCCAAATCCGCCTGTCCGAAACCCTCCGCCGTATCTTCCCTCCCGAAAGCCTTCATAGCCTCGGAAGTCGCCATATCTCCGGCCGCCGTAGCCGTAACCACCGTAGCGGCCATAACCGAACCCATAGCCGAAGCGGAACGCGAAAGCGTCGTCATAGAAAAAAGGATAGCCGAACCCAACGCCAGCATAGATCGGGTAGGCCGGGTAATAAGCATAAGTCGGGACAGCGAGCGCGAGCGGCTGCACCAAGTTCTGCCGGGCCGTCATGCAGCGTAGGTAGGCTACACCCGGCGGCAGCGCCTCGGGTGGGGGCGGGACGGCATCGGCCTGGGTCGCTGCCGAAAGCGCCGCCCTGCGCTGCGCCTCGGTCGGCTGGGACGGCGCTCCCGCCGGCAAGTCCGCGGCTGCGGCCCGGCAGGCAGTGTCGTCCTGCCGAAACGCCGCTTCCGTTTTGGCCGGTCCTGGCACGGCAACCAGCGGCGCCTGCGGCGGCGGCGGAGGTGGCATCACGCACCCGGCCAGTCCGCCCGCCAGCAGTATGGCCGTCAACGCGGCGATTTTCCTCATGGCGACATCCCTTTCGCCGCTTACAGGTTTGCACGCAGCCGCCTGTTGCAAGGCCGCAGCGTAAACCGCGCTCTGACTCAGTCAGAGCTCATGCGATCTAACCACTCAAACTCCGCAGCTCGCCTTGGGCGACGCCGACCAGGGTGCGTATGAGCAGCCCGGCGATGGTCAAGGTCGCCAAGGCCAGCAACCCCAGTGCAATCGCGTCGGTGAATATCCCAGGCTCGGCTGCGGCAAAGCGCAGCGCCGCAATCGCAGAGGCGGCGAGCGGGAAGCTGACCGCCCACCACGAGACCCGGAACGGGCAGCAGCCCGGCAGGTGGCGCAGCCGGCCCAGGAAGACGGCGAGCATGAACAGCGTCAGCACGTAAAGGGCTTCGGCAAACAAATCGATCTGCCCGGCGGTGGCGACGTAGGTAGAGAACCCGACCGCGAACGGCGCCACCAGGATCAGCAGCGTCGGCTGCAGCGCGTCCGGCATAGGCGGCTCGAATACCAGCCGCGAGAAGATGAGCGTGAACAGCGGCACGGCGAAGAACAGGCCGACGGCCACGCCCAGGACCATGACGCCGTGCAAAGGCGGCAGGCCGAGCGACGGGAGGGCCAACGGCACATCCAGCAGGCCGACGACCGGGACGACCCAGGCGGGAGTCGCGTGCGTCACCTGCTGGCGGTCGCTCATCCAGCGGCTGACGATCATCCAGGCGAACGCCACCATGCCGATCGCGCCGACAGCCCACATCGCTTGCGCGAGCAGCAGGTTGAGCGGCACCAGAATGATCGGCAGCAGGAGCAGACTGATCAGGACCGTGCCGAACAGGTTGCCTGTGATCGGATGGCGGAACTCCGATAGCACGGCGGCCGGTGCGGTCACCACCTTTACCGCATAGCCGAGCGCCAGCAGGACAAACGCCAGGATCGCGACGAGGCCGACGCCGTTCGCTGTCCACTCCGGGGCGCCGTAGCGTGCGTGCGCAAGCCGCCACGCGACGGAGAGCCCGGTCAAGCCCATGACGGAGCCGAATAGGCTGACGGGCAGGTAGTCGAACCGTTGCCGGGCTGGCGTGCTTGCCGTGGGAGCCGCAATGCCGTTCATGATGGGATCGCCTCGGTTCAGAGATTTTGCGCCGGCTGTAGTCGGTTCGCGAGGGCTTCAGCGACGACAGCAACCAACATCATCGGCGCGATTGGGTGAAACGCGACCCGGGCGCTGCCCGTTCACTCAGGTCCAACGGCCTATGCTCGGGTCCGGACGCCGGCGACGGTCCTGGCTTGCGGCATTGCTCGGGCATGACTCGAGCGTAGCGCCCTGGCGGAGTCGGCTATGATGAGCAAGCCCCCGGCCAGCAGCATGACGTCCTTCACGACTAGACGTCCGCCTCCGGACAGGTATGGGAAGCCATGTTGTGCGTCACCCAAGGCCGGGACCCAAGCCTCTGGAGTCGTTGCCAGGAACGAAAGCGTCACAAAAGCGGTAAGGAATGCGAGTATGGCGCCTGCGGTGCCGAGCGCCGCGCCCAATGTCGTGGGCACAAGACCGCAGAGCACCAGCATCCCAATCGTGATCTCGACCGTACCCAGACCATTCGCAAAGACATAGGTATGGTTCTCCTGCTGCCAGGCCCGCTGCGCCGGGATGAGCTCGCCTTCGCGGGTCAGATGCGACCGGTATTGCTCAGGATGTTCATAGAACAGCGACATCACCGGGTTATTGGCGACGAAGGGCGTGATGCTGTCGGCCTCATACGGGGCGAACTTGAGCCAGCCGATCCAGATGAAGACGATCGCGATCGCGATCCGCATCAGGATGAAGCCAACCCGGTCAGATCTACCCAGTAAAAAAAGAATGTTTTCTACGATTGTCATGCGAGTTCTCCGCTGGCTTTTCTATTCACTCAATGTTCAAAAATTACTGTATGCAATTCTAATTATGACGCGCCCATACAGTCCAGCTATCAGCATAATAAAGGATTTCGTTATCTTGCAGGGTATTCGGGCTTGTTTCTTAAATACACGCACGAAGTTTTTCTGAATTGCACGCTCTATTGCGCCGACGCCTATGAGAAAGATTCAAGGCAGACCGGCGCCCCAGAGCCAAAGACGATCCGACAGCGGCATGACCTCGGCCGTTGATGCCCGCTGCGTAAAGCCAGATCCGGGCACGTCACCGCAATTCTGTAAGAACCTGCCTTGCTGTTTGCAGGTCTGTGGTCTCGAAGCCTTCGGAGAAGCATGCAAGAACCTTTGAGAGCTGGGCATGTGCCTCGGCAGCGCGGTGTCGGCCTTGTCTAAGCCGGGCCAAGCTGATGGTGGAGCGCAGCTGCCAGGAGCGTGCATCCTGCCGCTGCGCCAGTTCGATCGCTTGCCGGAGATGGATCTCTGCATCAGGAGCGGCCGCGTCGTTGCGGGCAAGGAGTTCGCCTTTGATGCGGAGCAGCTCGGGGACATACCAGCGTTCCTCGCTGCGTTCGCATCGGGCGAGGATGCCGTTGATCGTTGAGATGCCCAGCGCTATGTCCCCGGCCTGCCCGAGGCAGCCGGCATACTCGCCAAGCAGGACCAGGTAGCGCGGCAGGAACCTGTTGTCACCAGCCTGGTCGAAGGTCGCGCGCATGATGTCGAGACCGGCTGCGGCGTCGCCTTGCTTGATCGTCACCAGGCCGTTGAAGCAGCGCGCCCAGTCGTGCCAGAGCGCGAGACCATGCTTTTCCGAATGGTCGAGCAGCATCGCGCCCCAGCGTCTGGCAGCGGTCAGGTCGCCGGTGAACAGCGCGACCGGGCACGCGCCCTGGCCCAATACGCTGCCGAAGGACAGCGCGTGATCAAGCGCCAGCCCCTCATCGATATTTGCCTCGACAACACGCCTCGCCTGATCGACGCAACCCTGGAGCCACAGGATCCGGGCCTGGAAGTAGTGCGCGGTCACCCGCTGATCGACCTGAAATCGGGCGACTCGCGGCTGATGGCCGGCGGCCGATGTGCGGCCGAGCATGCGTTCGAGGTAGTGCCGGGCGGCCTTTTGATCGCCGCGGTAGTGCAGCGTCGTCGCCAGGAGCCGGTCAGCCATCATAAGGTCGATCGCGTCGCCCGACCCGGCCACCAACCCAACCAGTTGCTGCGCCAAGTCGAGCGCCGTCTTGAAATCGCCCGTGTTCACCCGTGCGACCCATACGCCCCACAGCGCCCGCAGCCGGTAGTTGGTGTCGCCGAGCCGTTCAGCCAGCTCCAGCGTTGTTGCCCAGGCAGCGCCGGTATCGCCGGCGCGGCCTGATGCATACATCAGCGACCAACCGAGTGCCGCGCAAAGCTGCATGCGGGAGCGCTCGTCGTCCGCGGCGCTGCCGTTCCCCAGCAGATCGAGCGCACGCTCCACCCGTTCACGGCACTCGCCCATCAGCGACAGCTGGACCCAGAGCGGCACCGCGGCGATCGTGAGCGCCACCCCGATCTCCTTGCCCGCCTCGCTGGCGCTTGCCCAGTCGAGCGCCGCGCGCACGTTGTCGAGCTGGCTTGCGTACGTCGCGAGCCACTCCGACGGGGCCAGCGTCTCGCAATCGGCTTCGGCGGATGCGAAAAAGTCCCGGAAATACTTGGCGTGGATGCGCTGTGCTTGCTGGAACTCATGGTTCTCCTGCAGCTTTTCGAGGCCATACAGCCGGGTCGTGTCCAGCAGGCGGTAGCGCACGGCGTCGCCGCGGAGATCGGCGGCCACGAGCGATTTTGCGACGAGGTCGGCGATGTCGTGCGCAACCTGCGATTTGCCGGCGCCCTCGAACAGCGCGGCTGCGGCGTCGAGCGAGAAGTCGCCGGCGAACACGGCAAGCCAGCGCAGCAGCGTGCGGCCGGGGTCAGGCAGCAGCCCGTAGCTCCAATCGAGCGTCGCGGCGAGCGTCTGCTGCCGGGGCAGCGCCGTACGCCGGCCGCTGGTGAGCAGCCGGAAGCGGTCGTCCAGGCGCTCGGCAAGCCCGCGCATGCCGAATGCGGCGACCCGGCCGGCCGCGAGCTCAATGGCCAGGGCGATGCCGTCGAGCCTGCGGCAGATGTCGGCGGCGATGGGGGCATCGGCGTCGGACAGCTCGAAGCCGTCCAGACTGGCAGCGACGCGCTCAACGAACAGCTGGATGCCGGGAAACCGCAAGGCCTGGGCGGCCGACAGGCCGGCCGACAGGGACGGGCTGTCCAGCGGCGCCAGGCGGTGCACGCGCTCTCCCGCCGCCCGCAACGGCTCGCGGCTGGTCGCCAGGACATGCACGCCAGGTGCGCTGCTGGACACCGCTTCGGCGGCGCTGGCGGCGGCCTCGACGACGTGCTCGCAGCTGTCGAGCACCAATAGCATGTGCTTGCTCTTGAGAAAGGCGATCACGGCAGGGGTTGCGTCCACCGACGGGACCGCAAGCCCGAGCACGGCGGCGAGCGCGCTCGGCACCAGCTGCGGGCTGTTGAGGGAGGCGAGGTCAACGAAGCTGACGCCGTCCCGGTAGGAGGACGACAGCGCCTGCGCGACCGCGACCGCCACCGTTGTCTTGCCGATGCCGCCCGGGCCGACCAAGGTCACGAAACGGCGCTGAGCGAGCTCAGCGCAGAGCGCGCCGACGATGTCAGCCCGTCCGATGACCCGCGTCAGGGCAAACGGCAGGCTGCTGGGGCGCTCGGCGTGGGCGGCGGGCGGCGGATCGGCGACCGGCGCCTCCAGCACCTGGACGGGTGCGACGAAGCTGTAGCCCCGGCCGGGCACGTTCACGACATAGCGGCTGCCGGGCTGACCGTCACGCAAGGCGCGCCGCAGCCCGGCGATGTGGACCCGCAGATTGCTCTCCTCGACAAAGGTATCCGGCCAGACATGGGCGATCAGGTCCGCCTTGTTGACAATCTCTCCCGCCCGATCAATGAGGGCGATCAGGATGTCGAGGGCGCGGGCGCCGACCACGACCTGCTGTTCACCCTCAAGCAGCAGCTGCTGCGCCGGCAGCAGACGGAACGGGCCGAACAGGTGCGCCTGCCCGGCCTGATGAGACGGATGTTCGGCGATGGCGTGCTCCGCTGAACGCTTGCGGGCCGATCATGTCGCAGTCAGGTTCGCCTGGGCAAGGCCGGCTTCGCGAGCGGCCTCAGCAGATCCCTGGTGATACGCCGCTGCTGACGGTGTATAGCAGCGGCGACCGGCGCCTCGTTTCCGGCGGCAGCGGAGGACCATCCCATGCTGATCGTCACCCGCCGCGACACGATAGGGCTCGGCGCCGCCGCCGTCGCGACGCTGCTGCCATCCTGGTGGGAGGCGCGCGCCGCGATCCCGACCGCCCCGGCCGAGCCACCCCGGCTGCCGATCGAGCCGGGCGCTGCCCTGCGGGTGCTCCGGCCCAGCAGGTTCGTCGAGCCGGACGAGGTCATCTGGCGATACAACACCGAGCAGTTCACCAAGCAGACCGGGGTGCCGGTGCGCGTCGATTTCGTGGGCTGGGAGGATTTACGGCCGCAAACCGCGGTGAGCGCCGCGACCGGGGCTGGCGCCGACGTCGTGGTCGGATGGCCCGACGATCCGCATCTTTATGCCGACAAGCTGCTGGAGATGAGCGACGTTGCCGAGTACCTCGGCCGGAAATATGGCGGGTGGATGTACTTGGCCGAGAAATACGGCAAGAAATGGGGCACGAACGACTGGATCGCGTTGCCGATGGGCAGCGCGGGCGGGCCGATCGTCTACCGCCAATCCTGGGTCCGGGAGGCCGGGTATGACCGCATTCCCGATGATCTCGGCGAGTTCCTCAAGCTTTGCCGGAACCTGAAGCAGATCGGCCATCCCGCAGGCTTTGCGCTCGGCCATGCTGTGGGTGACGCGAACGGTTTTTGTTCGTGGATGCTGTGGGCGCATAACGGCAGCATGGCGGACGAGCACGGCCGGGTCGCCATCAACCGCCGGGAGACGATCGAGGCGCTGAACACGATGCGGGAGCTCTATCCATCCCTGATCGAGGGCGTGTCCGCCTGGCAGGACCCAAGCAACAACAAGGCCTATTTGGCTGGCCAGATCGGCATGACGATGAACGCGGCCTCAATCTACTTTGCCTTGCGCAAGGATCCGCGCACGCAGGCGCAGGCCGACGACACGCAGCACCAGCGGGCGCCGACAGGCATGGCCGGCGTCAGCGGTCATTCGGGACTGGTCCTGAACGCCATGGTGTTCAAGCACGCGCGGTTCCCCAATGCTGCCAAGCGATACCTGGTTTTCATGATGGAGCAGGAGCAGTACGAGCCTTGGCTGGCCGGCAACTTGGGCTACTGGGCGCATCCGCTGTGGGCTTACGGGCAGAGCGACGCCTGGAAGGCGGACCCGAAGATCCTGGTGTTCCGGGATTTCTGCGACAACCGGTTCTGGAACGGCTTCAAGGGGCCGATCACGGCCGCATCCGGCGCCGTCACCGCCGACTACGTGAATGTGGACATGTTCGGCGCCGTCGCGACCGGCCAGGCCACCGCCGCCGACGCAGCACGGCAGGCCGAGCGCCAGGCGCTGCGCTACTACAAGGGCTGACGCCGGCCGCAGGCCCAGAGCTCCGCATGAGCGTCGTCAAGCGCTGCCGGCCCAGCGAGCCGATGTGAGCCAGCTTGCCGAGCCCGGCGCCTGCTTACTTTCGAGAGACGGTGTTCAGCGCTTCGGCGGTCCCGGTCCGCAGCGTGACGTTGCCGCCCACGAGGGACAGGGCCGTTGCGGGAACCGTCGCCGCGTGGCTGCCGGCCTGAAAATACGAGCCGACCATGATCTCGACGGTCCGGCCGTCACCGCTCAGGCGGCGGACGCTGCCGATCTTGTGGCCCTGCAGGTCGTAAAGCCAGCGCCCGACCGCGCTCGACGCCACGGCATAAGGCGAAACCGGGCCCATTGGGGCCTGGGCCAGCACTGCCCCGCTGACCGACAAAGCCAGCGAGGCGGCAAGGCTGAGACAACGTATGTTCATGATGGTGGTCTTTCATGTGGACGCGTTGGGGTAAGGGTCCAAAGCGCGTCGCGGCGGGGAAGGCGGAAGCCGGCAAGCTGGGCCGTAAATTTCCCGCCCCAATGCCCGCCCCAATGAGTGAATTTGTCGGCGCCCGCGTGTGCTAACCGCCCGGTGCATGCATCGGGGACACAGCGGCGAAGGCCGGCGTGCGCCGTAGGGAGTGCGCCAGCATCCAGTTCTGGATGCGGGTCGCCTGCGCATAGGCAACAGTCCTCTCCTCAAAGTGCGCCGGCAGGGAGTTGGCGGTCTGGATCGCGCTCTCGCTGCCACTGGCCGGCAGCACGTTGCCGGCCAAACGGGGCAGGTCGGAGGCTGGACGTCCCGCGAAGTTCGGATAGGCAGCCGAGCCGGTGTCGGCGGTCTGCGAACCGGTCAGGGCGGTTTGGGTCGTGACCGCACCCGCATTATTGGGAAAGGGCTCGCCGATGCCTTCGCCGGCTTTGGCGGGTGCCAGGCCCAGGCTGATCAGGGCAGCTGCAGCAAGGATTGTGAGCTTCATGGTGTGTCTCCAAGAGCGGGACCGCCTGATGGGTGGCCTGCCGGGTTGCGGCGGCGGCGTTCGATGGGGAGCGCGTCGCCGGGCCTAACACTGTCTTCCGATACGCACCGGAGGCTCGGCCAAGGAGACGATGCGCAGGTCGCCAAAGCAGGAGCGAGTTAAGCGACGTAAAGAGTTGCAACCCTGATTCACACCATCTCACTGCGAAGCCGACCATCATCGCATTGTAAGTTACTTGGCCGCCGAACCATCCCTTGTCCAAACAGCAATGACCGGGCCTTGCTCAGAGTTGTGGAGTAACAAGGATCGCCTCAATAATTGCAACGAAGCTTCGACTACATCCGTAGCAAAATGGCAGCCGGACGAAATGCTCGTGTAGTCTGGCTACGCGAGGTTGCGGCTCCGGATCGACGACCAACCAAGGTCGGCAACGGTCCAGATCGGAGCCTGCCTGGATGCATAAACTCTTTCTACCGCCCATTCCGATGGTCGCGCTGACCGGCTGCGCCAACCCGGCGAACGTCGACGTGCTGCCAAAAAGCGTGCAGGCGGGATCGTACGACTATGTACCGGCCGATAACTCCAGCACGCGTCACCGCATCGTCGCCGTCACCCACGACCGCAACCGGCACGACCTTGATCTCCGGCATGAGTCTGGACAGCAGCTTGCCCTGAGTCCGGTCGGCAGCGCATGGCACCGCATCTATTCCGGCCCGCTCTATGCATGGCGTACGGCGAGCGACATGAGCGTCCTGACGGATGTCGAGAATATACAGACGTATAATTGCCGCTATGTCGGCGGTGGACAGGCCGCAGCCCTGGTAAGCGGCAGGACGGCGCCATGAGCCTGCCTCATGCAGCGCGGCTCTCCGGCGCGAACGGTTCCTGTGTGCGGAAAGCCGTCCAGGAGCAGGACGGCAACGGGCAATGCGCCCAAAAAAACTCCGCACCGCCCTTATGTTTGTGCCCACCATCGTCCGTTTGCTCCCCACAACGATATAAAGCGCGCGCAATATGAGGGAAAAGAATTACCAACCGGCGACGGGCTGGGCCTTCCGTATTACCGTTGTAATTTTAACTTTCAAAAAGTTGGCACGGTCAAACCGATTTTGGTCATTCAAAAAATCGATCCTCCAGGGACAGTTGATGATCTCAAGCCTTTTCTTGCTGCGCATGCCATGCGAGCCTTGACGACTTATAGACGGCGTTGGAGCAACGGCACGTGGTTCTCGCGACATGATCGCCTCCGAAAATAGGCGCGAGCCCTGGAGGTTCGGCGTCCTATTCTCGCGGTCCGGCGTGACCGCGGGGGTCGAGACTACCCAGCACAATGCGACCATCCTGGCGATCGAGGCGATCAACGCGCGCGGCGGCATCCTGGGCCGCCCGGTCGAGCCGGTCAGCTACGACCCGGCCTCCGATCCGAAGCAGTTCCACGCCCTCGCCGAGCGGCTGCTCGGCCAGGACCGCGTACGGCTGATCTTCGGCTGCTATATGTCGAGCACCCGCAAGGCCGTGCTGCCCGTGGTCGAGGCCTATCGCAGCTTATTGCTGTACCCCACGCTATATGAGGGCTTCGAGTATTCGCCGAACTGCATCTACACCGGATCAGCGCCCAACCAGAACTCCGTGCCGCTCGCCCGGTATTTGTTCCAGCATTACGGCAAGCGGATGTTCTTCGTCGGCTCGAACTACGTCTATCCCTACGAATCGAACCGCATCATGGCGGACCTGACGCATCAGGCCGGGGGCGAGGTGCAGGGCGAAATCTACGTGCCGCTGGACGCCGGACCGCAGGACTTCGCCAAGGCGATCCGCGAGATCGGCCGCACCCAGCCCGACGTCATCTTTTCCACCGTCGTTGGACGCTCGACCTCGGTGTTCTACGAGGCCTTCCGCCGGGCCGGCTTCGATGCGGCCTGGATGCCGATCGCGAGCCTGACCACCAGTGAGGCCGAGGTGGCGGAGATGACCCCAGAGGCGGCCGCGGGCCACATCACGGCGGCACCGTTCTTTGACGTTCTGGATACCCCGGCCGCCGCCCGCTTCGTCGCCGATTTCCGCGCGCGCTTCGGCGACGGCGCCGCGGTGACCGCCGGGGCTGAAGCCGCCTATTTCCAAGTCATGCTGATCGCCAGCGCGATCGAGCAGGCCGGCACGGACGAGCCAGAGCCGATCCGCGCGGCGCTGGGTGACTTGGAATATGCGGCGCCGCAGGGCCGGGTGCGGATCGATCCCAGCAATAATCACACCTTCCTCTGGCCGCGTGTCGCGAAGCTGGACGTCCAGGGCCGGTTCCGCATCGCCTGGGACCCGGGCGTGCGGACGCGGCCGGACCCATATTGCGTGGATCAGCGGCTCGATAGCTGGAACCGGTCCGAGCGGCCCGGGCCGGCAGTAATGCCGCTGGCGGCGCAGGGTTAGCCAAAGAGCGGGGCACGGATGGCAATTGAAATCCTCCGTGACCTGCGCGGCCTCCGCATCGAGGTCATGCACCCGCCCGACGCCGACGGGACCAGCCTGGTCGAACACCTGCTCCGCATCGGCTGCATCACCACCACGGTCTGGCCGCTGCCGGAGGCGCTGGCGGCATCCGATCTTATTGTCCTCGCCGTCGAGCATGACCACCGCGAGCGGCTGCGCCGGCTGTTTCAAGGCCAAGACCGCGTGCTGCCGACGGTGATCGGCATCGTCGGCTACGAGAACCCTTCCGTCCTGCAGCTCGTGCTCGAGATCGGCGCCCAGGCGGTAATTGAGCGGCCGATCCGGCCATTCGGACTGCTGACCCAGCTCGCGATCGGGCGCAGCCTGTGGCTGCAGCAGCAGGCGTCCGGCCGCCGGGTGCAGCGACTGGAGCGGAAGCTCGCCGGCATCCAGACAATCCAGCGGGCGCGCTCGATCCTGATCGCGAGCGAAGGGATGACCGAGGAGGCCGCCTACCAGACACTGCGGCGCCAGGCGATGTCAAAGCGCGTCGCCATGGAGGAGATGGCTGCGGTGATCGTCAACGCGCACGACCAGCCGCGCGCACGATCCGGTCGAGACTAGGATTCGACATAGCCGCAGCCGAGTCAGGCAACCTGGAAGCCGTGCGCGAAGGGGTCGCGGCTGTCGATGAAGATCGTGTTGTGGCCGGTGAGCCGTGCCCAGCCGGCGATTGACGGCACGATGGCGTCGATGCCGCCGACGCTGGCCCGCGCCTCGACCCGGCCGTGGAACAGCGAGCCGATGATGCTCTCATGGACGAATGCATCGCCGGGTCGGAGCCGGCCCAGCGCCGCCCATTGCGCGATCCGCGCCGAGGTGCCGGTGCCGCACGGCGAGCGGTCGATCGCCTTGTCGCCGTAGAACACGGCGTTGCGCGCGGTGGCCTCGGGATGCCGCGGCGCGCCGGTCCACAGCACGTGGCGCAGGCCGCTGATGTCGGGCCGCTCGGGATGCACGAACTCGTATGCGTTGTTCAGCGCCCGGCGCAGCGGGATGCTCCAACGGATCAAGTCGGACGGTGACACGTCGGCGATGTCGTGGAAGACTTCTTGCGGGTCGATGATGGCGTAGAAGTTGCCGCCATACGCGACATCGACGGTGACGGCGCCCAGCCCCGGGCAGTCCACGACCAGGCCGCGCGCATGCAGGAACGACGGCACGTTGGTGATGCGCACCTCCTCGACGTACTCGCCCTCCTGCCGGTATGCGGCGAGCACCGGGCCGGCCGGCGTGTCCAGCCACAGCTTGCCCAGCGTGCGCGGGCGCACCAGGCCGTGCTCGATCGCCATGGTGACGGCGCCGATGGTGCCGTGCCCGCACATCGGCAGGCAGCCTGTCGTCTCGATATACAGCACGCCGATGTCGCAGTCGTCGCGGGTGGAGGGATACAGGATCGCGCCGGACATGATGTCGTGGCCGCGCGGCTCGAACATTAGCCCGGTGCGGACCCAGTCGTACTCGGCGATGAAATGCGCCCGCCGCTCCAGCATGGTCGCGCCCTGAAGCTGCGGCGCGCCGCCCACGACGAAGCGCACCGGGTTGCCGCAGGTGTGACCGTCCAGGCAGAAGAAGGTATGGCGGGACATCGGGCGGGTCCTTTGTCAAAAGCAAGTGGGGGTCAGAAGCGGGTAGGGCGGAACGCGCCGAGCGGGATGGGCGGTCGACGCCCGGCGATCAGGTCGGCGACAATGCGGCCGGTCGCAGCCGATTGGGTCAGCCCGAGGTGACCGTGACCGAAGGCATAGACCACGTGCGGCGTGGCGGAGGCCGGGCCGATCACTGGCAGGCTGTCGGGCAAGGAGGGGCGGAACCCCATCCATTGCCGCCCGTCCTCGACGCGCAGCCCTGGGAGGAAGGCAGCGGCGCGCCGCAGCATGGCGTCGGCGCGGGCCATGTTGGGCGGGAGTTTCAGGCCGCCGAGCTCGACCGCGCCGCCGATGCGCAGCCCAGTGCTGAGCGGTGTCGCGACGAAGCCGTGGCCGCCGAAGATGAGCTGACGCCGCAGGTCGAACGCGTCGGGCGGCAATGTGGTGTTGTAGCCGCGCTCGGTCTCGAGCGGGATGCGGTCGCCCAGCGCCTGCGCCAGCGGTTTGGACCAGGCGCCGGCAGCGATGACAGCACGGCGCGCCAGCAGCGTGGTGCCGTCCACCAACTGCACGTGCACGCCGCCCTCAGCGGCTGCGACCCTCCGCACTTCGCGCGTCTCGATCTGCCCGCCGCGCGCGGTCACGTGGTCCGCCAGGCGGCAGGCGACGTCGTAGGGGTCGGAGACGGTGTGCCAGCCCGGCACGAAGGTCCCGGCAATGAGGCGGGGGTGCAGGCCAGGCTGCAGCTCATCGAGACGCGGCCCGCGCACGTGCTCGAACGCGATGCCGTGCCGCTCGCGGGCGTGCCAGCCTGGGAGGGCGGCGGCCAGCTCCACCTCGCTCTCATAGAGCTGCAGCGAGCCGTCCCGCCGCACCATATACCCGGCGCCGGCGCGGTCGAGCATCCCCGGCGTCTCCGCCACGGCGAGCGCCATCAGGCCGGCCTGCGCGGCGAGGCTGGCATCGGCCCGGTCCGGCCGGCTCGCGCGCCAGAACCGCATCAGCCAGGGGAGAATGGTGGGAAAGTAGGCCGGCGGGATGGCGAGCGGCCCGAGCGGGTCGAGCAGCCAGCGCGGCGCCTGGCGCATGATGCCGGGCGAGGCGAGCGGCAGGATGTCGGAGAACGCCAGCGCCCCGGCGTTGCCGCGGCTGGTTTCCCGCGCGACGCCGCGGCGGTCGAGCAGCAGGACCTGCCGCCCGTCATCCTGTAGCGCGGCGGCGACCGCCAGGCCGATGATCCCGGCGCCGATGATGGCGACATCGTGCATGGTTTACGGAACAGCCGATGCCGCATATGGAATGGGGGGCTATCCTCTGCGGTAGCTGGGAACAGAACGCGGCACCCGTCCTAACTGCTGCGGGCTCAGGAGTATAGTTGTCGGCCGGACAGAATGGGAATGGATACCATGGGCAACGAGGTCGAAGCGCTTCCGACATGCAGGGTTGTGCGGGCGGGGGAGGGCTTTGTCGGCAAGCAGGGGCTGGTTTACCAAGCCGCCGTGTCAGCGGAAAGCGTTGGCGCGCGCGGCATCCATATGCAGGTCGTGCGCATTCCGCCGGGCGGGCGGGCTAAGGCGCATTTGCACGCTGACCACGAGACCGCGCTCTATGCCCTGAGCGGCGAGTCTTGCATGTGGTTCGGCGAACGCCTGGAACAGCACGCCGTCCTGCAGCCCGGCGAGTTCCTGTATATCCCAGCGAACGTCCCGCATCTCCCATATAACCCGAGCGCGACAGAAACCTGTGTCGCGCTGATTGCACGGACCGATCCGAACGAGCAGGAGAGCGTCGTCATGCTGCCGGAACTGGAGGGGCTGGTGCCGGCGGCTGGCTAATTCTTGGCTGAGACAAGGGAGCGAGGCATGGACTTCACGGGCAAGGTGGCGCTGATCACCGGCGGCTCTAACGGCATTGGGCGTGCGGCGGCACTCGGATTTGCGCGGCGGGGTGCGCGTGTCGTCGTCGCGGACCGCGATGCTGCCGAGGGCGCGGCGACGGTCGAGGCGATCCGGCAACACGGCGGCGAGGCGCAGTTCGCCGCCGCCGACGTGACCCGGTCCGCCGACGTGCAGGCCTATGTGCAGGTGACGCTCGACGCCTACGGGGCGATCGACTGCTTCTTCAACAACGCCGGCATCGAGGGCAAGGTGGTGCCCACCGCGGAGTATGACGAGGCGGTGTTCGACGCGGTGATCGCGGTGAACCTGAAGGGCGTGTTCCTCGGGCTGCGCCACGTGCTGCCGGTGATGCTGCGGCAGGGCAGGGGAGCGGTCGTCAACACGGCCTCGACCGCCGGCCTCATGGGCTCGCCGGGCCTGTCGGCCTATGTCGCATCGAAGCACGGCGTGCTCGGATTGACCCGCACCGCGGCGGGCGAGGTCGGTGCCGCCGGGGTGCGGGTGAACGCGGTGTGCCCGGGCCCGACCGATACACGGATGATCCGCTCGCTCGAAGAACAGTCGAGCCCCGACGACCAGGCGGGCGCCAGCGCGCGTTACCGGGCAAGCATCCCGCTCGGCCGCTACGCGACGGTGGAGGAGGTCGCCGACGTCGTGCTGTTCCTGTGCTCGGACCTAGCGAGCAGCGTGACCGCTGCGCACTACGTGGTGGACGGCGGGCGTACCGGGACCATGGCGGCGTCGCGCAGCTTTGGTAAGGCGTGATGCGCTCGTGCGGCAATCCTCTTTTGACGCTCTGGCAAAAACTCTCAAGCCAGCAAAATTACCGCGTTAAGCAGCGAACTCCCCACCAATCATCACCCCCGCCGCTCAATCGCCAGCGCGATCCCCTGGCCGCCGCCGATGCACATCGTCACCAGCCCGTAACGCCCCCCAATACGCGCCAGCTCATACGCCGCCTTGATCACCAGGATCGCTCCGGTCGCGCCGATCGGGTGGCCCATGGCGATGCCGCCGCCATTCGGGTTCGCCCGGGCCGGATCGAACTTCAGCTCGCGCGACACGGCGCATGCCTGGGCGGCGAAGGCCTCGTTGCTCTCGATCACGTCGAAGTCGCTGATATCGAGGCCGGTCCGCTCCAGCAGGCGGCGCACCGCCGGCACCGGGCCGATGCCCATCTCCGACGGCTCGACCCCGGCATGGGCGTAGCCGACGATGCGCGCCAATGTCGTGCGCCCCTCGCGCTGGGCCAGCGCCTCATCCATCAGCACGACCGCCGCTGCGCCGTCGTTGATGCCCGACGAGTTGCCCGCCGTCACCGAGCCGTCCTTGCGGAACGCCGGGCGCAGGCCAGCGAGCGTCGCCGCCGTGGTCTCGGGTTTCGGATGCTCGTCGGTGTCGAACATGGCCATTGCCCGGCCGCGCTTCACTTCGATCGGCAGGATCTGCTCGCGGAACCGTCCGGCCTCGATCGCGGCGCCGGTGCGGCGCTGGCTCTCCAGCGCGAAGGCGTCCTGTTCCTCACGACCGATCTGCCAGCGCTGCGCGACGTTCTCGGCGGTGATGCCCATGATGCCATGGCCGAACGGATCGGTGAGCGCCCCGGTCAGCTGGTCCACCGCCGCGACGTCACCCATCTTCTGGCCGAAACGTCCGGCCTGCAGCAAATGCGGCGCGCGGCTCATGCTCTCCGCGCCGCCGGCAACCGCCACGTCGATGTCGCCCAGCATGATCATCTGCGCCGCCGAGATGATCGCCTGCACCCCGCTGCCGCATAGCCGGTTGAGCGTCAGGGCCGGCGCCTCCTTGGGGACACCGCCCTCGATACCGGCCACGCGCGCGAGATAGGCGTCCCGCGGTTCGGTCGCGATGACGTTGCCGAACACGACGTGCTGGACCCGCTCGCCGGGCAGGTCGGCGCGGCGCAGCGCCTCGGCGACGCATAGCGCGCCCAGCTGGCTCGGCGGATGCGCGGCCAAGGCGCCGCCAAAGGTGCCGATCGCCGTCCGCACGCCGCTGGCGATCACGACATTGCGCGGGTTCATGTCGGGGTGCCCATCAGAGGCCCGAAGCACTGCAGATCGGGAAACTTGGTCATTTTGCTGATCCTTCTTGTCTTGGGCGCAAGGCTACTCTTCGGCAGCCAGCAGCTTGCCGGTGATCGGCGGCGTGATCGCTGGCGGGCGAGGCGCCACATAGGTCAGGCTGTTCTGCTGGGCCAGCACCTTAACCGTATCATCGCGCAGCAGTGCATCCAAAATCGCATTCGCCTCATTTAGCAGATCCCCCCGGTCCTGCAGCGCCACGAAGCCCATGTTGAAGCCGACGCCGCTGCGGTAAAGGCTGTCCCGCAGCGATGGCGCTGTGTGCGCGGCGCGCCAGGCCTCGAGCCGGTTGAGTTCTATGAGTGTCGCGTCGAAGCGCCCGGCCTCCAGCTCCGCCAGCGGACCGGCGTCGCGGGTCAGGCTGACCACCGAGGGCGCCAGCGCCCCGCCATCCGCCAGCATGACGATCGTGCCGGACAGCGTGCCGGCCGCGACGCCGATCCTCACCGCCGCCAGGTCGGCCAGGCGCGACACGTTTACCCCAGCGGCAGACGGCCCCAGCACCGCCGTCATCGGCGCGAACCGAACGGCCCGCGACGCTGCCAGCGTACCGATCATCACCCGGCGGCGCCGTGCGGCCGGAGCTGCGCCGTCATAGTCCGGCAGGCCCGATTGCACCGCCGATGGCGGCCCCAACAACGGCGCATAAAGCGCATAACCGCCCAGGAGGTCACACAGCCCCGCGGATAACAGCGCGTTCGCCTCAAGTTCCGGCGCGTGGTCGGCGTCGAACCCGCCAGCGTCATGCCACTGCACCTGCAGCGTCCGCCCCAGCCGGGCGGCCACGGCGTGCGACAGAGCGAGGTCAAACCCGCCTGCCGCTCCAACCCGGCGATGAAACGACAGCGGCGCGGTCTTTACGTCCAGGCACACACGCAGTGTCGCCGGGTCCTGCGCCGCCGCGGGGACGGTGCTCGCGACGACCGCCAGCAGCGCGGCGCGGCGAGCACCCTGGTCACGGACGCTGCCCGCCCGTCGTCCGCACGTAGTCCCACACCGCCGCGATCTCGTCCGGCTGCAGCGTGTCGCCCCAGGCCGGCATGTTGCCCTTGCCGTGCACGACGGAGTTGACGAAGCTGTCCTGCTGGTCCGGCGGAAAGCGGCGGAGGTCGAAGCTGACATTGCCGGGGTTCACCATGTCGGGCCCATGGCACTGCCGGCAGAACTGCCGGTACACCTGTCCGCCGGCCGCCACGGCCGGCGCGGTATCGGCGCGTGCCGCGGTCGCGAGGCCAAGCATCGCGGTCACGGCAATCAGGAGTCGCGCCAGCACCGGCGCTACTGCGTCAGCGCGAAGGTGGTGAGCGATCCCCCGGTCGGGATTTTCGCCAGCTGCTCGTCGCCGGCGAACAGCGGGAACACCCCGCCGATGCCGCTGGCGACTGTCACGTATTCGCGGCCGTCCTTTTGCCAGACGACCGGCTGCGAGATCACGCCCGAGCCCGTCTGGTATTGCCACAACTTTGCGCCGGTATCGGCGTCGAAGGCGGCGAACTCGCCGGTCACCTCGCCGGTGAACACTAGCCCGCCGCCGGTGGTGACGACGCCCGAGAAGCTCCGGATCGCCCACGGCACCTGCCACTTCGCCTTGCCGGTGGCCGGGTCGATCGCCTTCAAATAGCCGCGCGGCCGCTCTCCCTCCGAATAGGTGAACCCCGTCAGGTCCGCGCCGGTGTACCAGGTGCCGGCGCGATACTGCGCATGGACTGGCCTGTATGATGACCTTGTAGTCGATCACCGTCGTGTTCCACAGCTCGCGCCCGGTCTTGGCGTCGAGCGCCTGGACATGGGCGTCAAGCGTCACACGGAACAGCTTGCCGTCGGACAATGCCGCGCCGCGGTTGACGATGCCGCAGCAGGCGAGCCGCGCCATCTCCTGCGGATATTCGATCTTGGTCTTCCAAATCTCCTTGCCTGACAGCGCATCGACGGCCATCGTGGCGTCCTGCGTCGTCATATACATCACGCCGTCCACCACCAGCGGCTGCGCCTCCTCGCCGTGCTGATCGGCCAGGCTGTAGGTTCAATCTGGCACGAGGCGCTTGACCGACACCTTGTCGATCTGCATCAGCGGGCTGAAGCGCTGCAGGCCCTGGCCCATGCCATAGGTCAGTACGTCGCCTGTTTTCGCCGCCCCGGGCACCTGCGCGAGCGCTATCATCGGCATCGACGCGATGGCCGCCGCCAGCAAAGACCTTTTCATCCCCAATCCCTATGATTTTATTCAGCAGATCACGTAAGGGTTCGCTCCGCCAATGCGCTACCGCCTTACGATAAGCCGCAGGTTGACAGTCTGGATGATCCATTGCTGAGTCATTGCGGTCTCGATCAATGCAAGAGCATTACAGAATCGGCGAAAATCATGCATGACGACCAGGTTCGTCTAGTTTTTGCCAAAAACAAGTCGATCGAGGTGGTGCAATTTTGGCGCGCGGTAGATTGGGGCAAGCAACCGCCTGGAATGCTGCAAGATCCTTGCCCCGGATCGCTCAGACCTATCAGCATCGAGACTGGTTGGCAGACGTCGCAACCCCGGCAGTTGGACAAATTCCGTGACGTTCATCTCATTTGGTCCAACTTTCTAATCAACGGCGATTGCTGCACCTCGATCTACGACGACGCGCGGACCGCCGTCTCCGGCATCGTGGATTGGGCAGACCTATCGAAGACTGCGGGCGTCTGGCGCAATGGCGACGATTTTGTCGTGTCAACATCCCGGCTGCAGAGCGCAGAATGCATTGGCGGCAAGATTATGCTCGCTTCGTCGAACGAGCCGCATAACTGGGGCATGTTCCTGCTTTATGTGCTGCCGGCAGTACAACACTTCATCGAACACCGGCATGAATATGACAAACTACTCGCCTTTATCGGCCGTCCCAACATGCGGGCCATGCTGCATCTGCTTGGACTTACAGACGACGACATCATCATCCATGACTGCAGCAGAGCCTATCATTTCGAGAGCATCGACGTGTTCCGGCAGCCGCAAAGGGATTTCTATGTTGCGCAAGAAGCCAAAGCGCTGTTTGCCGAACTGCGCGATGAGGCGACGCGCAGCGTCGTCGTGCCGAACGCCAATAACATCTATGTCGGCCGCCGTCGCTGGACCGCCGAAATGAACGGCTACAGAGCTCTGGAGAATGAAAGTGACCTGATAGAACGGCTCGCTAAGATCGGATATAGCGAAATCAACCCGGAGTGCCTGCCTCCAGAGCAACAGATTGCGCTGTTCGGGTCGGCACGACGGGTCGTCGCTCTCGGTGGTGCTGGCCTATTCAACGCGGTGTTCTGCAAGCTGGGCACCAAGATCGTCGATATCGAGTCGAATCGTGACCATCTCGACAATCACTCGACCATGCTCTCTAGCATAGGCGTTGATTATGGCATCATTGTTGGTGCAATCGATCAAAGCGACCCGGCCTCCTACAACAAAAAATGGACGGTGGATGTTGAGCGAGCGGTCGCCGCGATCGCAAGCTTTATGGACTGACGGCATTCCCTGACACGATGCAAAATCTCTTGCGTCCAGACGGTGCGCAGCGACCAAAGAGGCCATAGAGTATTCTGGTCATGGCGGCAGGGGGCCAATCATCGTGCAGGATCAGCAAAACCAGGGCACGGCCGCCACGCTCATCGGCCGCCGCGCGGCGCTGCAAGCGGCCGGACCGGCGGCGCTCATCCTGGCAGGTTTCCCGGCTTTGATCGGCCCATCGGCACGGGCCCAAGGCGCCGATCCCATCGTGGAGACCGCGGCCGGAAAACTCCGGGGCGTCAGCGCCGAGGGCGTGCATAGCTTTAAGGCGATCCCCTACGCCGCCTCGACCGAGGGAGCGGGCCGCTTCATGCCCCCAGCCGCCGTCGCTCCTTGGGCGGGCGTGCGCGATGCGATCCGCTTCGGCAGCTCCGCCCCGCAGGTCCCCTCCGAGCCGGACCCGCTCAGCTCCTGGTACGCCACCATCGAGCCGACCAGTGAGGATTGCCTCTCGCTCAACGTCTTCACCCCCGGGCTGGATATCGCAAAGCGCCCGGTGATGGTCTGGATCCATGGCGGCGCGTGGAGCAATTGCGCCGGGTCCGCGCCGGGTTTCGACGCCAGCAACCTCGCCAGGTACGGCGACGTCGTCGTGGTCACGGTCAACCACCGGCTCAACGTGTTCGGCTACATCCAGCTCGACGACCGGGACGAGCGGTTCGCCGACGCGGGCAATTCCGGCGTGCTCGACCTTCTCGCTGCGCTGCGCTGGGTGCGCGACAATGCGGCGGGCCTTGGCGGCGACCCCGGCAACGTCACCATCTTCGGTCAGTCCGGCGGCGGCGCCAAGGTCAGCGCGCTGTTCTCGATGCCGGCGGCGCGGGGCCTGTTCCACCGCGCCATCGCGCAAAGCTGCTCCGGCAGCCTGCGGCTGTGCGGGCAGGAGGAGGCGGCGCGGCTCGCGCATGGGCTTGCGCAGCAGCTCGGGGTCGGTGCCACCGGGGTGGCGCTGCAGTCAGTTCCGGCCCAGCGAATGATCGCGGCGCTTCAGGCCATGCCCCGCGCGTTCCGCCCGGTCCTCGACGGCCGTAACTTCAGCCAGCACCCGTTCGACCCGGCGGCGCCTTCGGTCTCGTCGGACATCCCGTTCATGGTCGGCAACGCGGCGACCGAGGCGACGCTGTATATGGCAGCCGACCCGAAGAACTTCTCGCTCGACATCGGCGAGGTGCGCCGGCGTGTCGGCCGCTTCCTGCAGACCGACGCTGCGATGACCGATCGTATCATCAACGCTTACCGTGCGGCGGCGCCGGACTCGTCACCGAGCGACCTGCTCGCCGCCATCGCGACCGACTATTCCTACCGGCGCAACACCACCCGCGAGGCCGCGCTGCAGTCGGCGACGGCGCGGGCGCCGGTCTATGCCTATGTGTTCAACTGGCGGACACCGGCGATGGGCGGTGTGCTGCGGTCGCCGCACACGGCGGAGGTGCCGTTCGTGTTCGGCACCACGGCGGCCGCGGCCCCGCTGGTCGGCACCGGGCCGGACATCGCGCCGCTGACAAGAAACATCATGTCGAGCTGGGTGGCGTTTGCGCGCACCGGCAATCCGAACAACCCGAGTGTGCCGAGCTGGCCGCGCTACGAGACTGCTGGGCGCAACACGATGCTGCTGGAACTCGAAAGCAAGGTCGCGAGCAACCCTGGCGGCGAGGCGCGGCAGGCAATGGAAGGGCTTCCGGTGTTCGAGTACGGCATGCCGGTCAACTACGTATCGGCTTGAGCACGGGTTCAGGCGCTGAAGCGGCTGGAGGAACTGGCTGGCCAGCCTATCTGCGCGGGCCGGCTGCGGGACAGGTTCCGGCGGCGCCGGCGGCGATGTTTTTTGACTTCCGGAGCGCTCGCTACTGCGCCTTCCTGAGCGGTGCGGCGTCGCTGATACCGGATCAGCAGCACCACGAGGGCGGTGAACACCAGGATGACCGATGCAGGCTCGGGAATCAGAGTCGCGATCTTGGCGTTGAAAGCGGCGCTCGCCGGCCTGTCCGGTGCAGTGAACGTCGTGCCGGTCACGGCGAGGTTCTGGATAAAGGCGACGGAGTGGTTCGAGGAACTCGAAGCCCGCACTTGTACTATAAAGGATGACCTGATCAAAATATCCAATGGTATCGAAGAAGTTGACGTAAGCATAGTTCTCGCCAGGGTTTTGACCCTTGAACGCGGTTGTCGGGTTGCCGCAGTAGCCGCCGGCCACGGTGCACGTTCCAAGCGCCGCCTGCAGGTCTGGCGCGCCGAACGAATATATAAGCTGACCGTTGCTGTAGAACTGGAGGTCGTTGGACTGGTCCAGCGCGGAAATCCAGAGGCCGAAATAGTTTACGCCGGGGATGTCGGCAGAGTGCGTCAGCTTGATGCCATAGGCACTACCGGGCGCCGTGGCACCGCTCACCACGGGATAAGGCGCTGTTCCGCCGGCACCACCATACAGGTCTGCCGGAAGCTTTTTCCAGTTCGGGTCGCCGTTTGATGAGTAGTCGCCTCTGATGTAGGTCGATGCAGTCAAGTTGCTCAAGCCGGTCGAGAAGGTCGACCTGAAAGCGCCGCCGCTCCAATTCGAGAACGTTTCAGTGCCGTAGAAGCAGGCCTGACCACTTGTGCATGCGGTCGGAAAGTTCGGCGATTGGACGCCAGCGCTCAAATAGGACGCGGTGATCGGGCCAGCGCAGGCATCCTGCCCAGCGCCGAACATCAGCACGACCGCCGCCGCAAAGCCCATTAGGCGTGTAGGGTTCAGCCGCGCCATGAAACACTCCTCAGCGGGCCGTGCTTTGGATGCACAGGCATGCCGAAACCGTAACCCGGTTCAGTGCGAATTAGCAATAG
Organism: uncultured Alphaproteobacteria bacterium; assembly: GCA_963850595.1. GTDB lineage: Bacteria > Pseudomonadota > Alphaproteobacteria > Acetobacterales > Acetobacteraceae > CAHJXG01. The sequence goes on from CAWKLS010000003.1 coordinate 131,073, forward strand.
CATTTGTTAACAGTCCCGTTTCGTTGCAAACAACGGGAGAACACTCGCAAGTCGCGGTGCGTCCCTGCACCGATCGGCCATCATGGACCTTGGCCTAGATCGTTTAGTCCAAGACGGGTTCAGGCCAGACCTTTACCGATCCATCACGAGTACGGTCGGAGTGGGTAGCGTATGCCAAAATCGATGCCACACTCCATTGGCTGGCTTGAAGGCGCAGGAGAAAGTTGTTGGTTGAAGTCGTCGTCATTGGTGCGGGGCCGTATGGCCTGTCGGTCGCAGCACACCTGCGGCACCAGCGTATTTCCTACCGGGTCTTTGGCAAGCCGATGGGCATGTGGCGGGACCACATGCCGAAGGGGCTGACGCTCAAGTCGGACGCCTTCGCCAGCAACATCGCCGCCCCGAACAACGAGTTCCCACTGGAGCGCTTCTATAAAGAGAGCGGCCGGACCGACTACTCGCCGATCGGCCTGCGGGTCCGGGGCGACGTCGTGGCCGAGTATGGCCAGGAGTTCCAGCGCCGCTATGTCGGCGAGGTGGAGGAGGCCCGGGTCCTGGAGATCACCCGGTTCGGTGGCGGCTTCCGCCTTGTGCTCGACAGCGGTGAGACCGTCTCGGCCCGCAAGATCGTGGTGGCGACTGGGCTGCTGTCGCTGCGCCATCTCCCCGAGAGCCTTGCGTCGCTGCCGTCCGGCATGGTGTCGCACAGCTCGGGGCATAACGACCTGGCAGAATTCAGCGGCCGCCGGGTGGCCGTCATCGGCGCCGGTCAGTCCGCCTGCGAACTATCCGCCCTGCTCAACGAACAGGGCGCCGAGGTCACCATGCTGACCCGCCGGCCGCTCAAGTGGTACGAGCCGAAGAACGAGGATAAACCGAACGTGCGCCGCAGCACCTGGCAACGCGTGCGGCGTCCCAATTTCGGGCTTGGACCCGGCTGGCGCACCTGGTTCTGGTCGGAGCGCCCGTACGAGTTCAGCTTCCTGCCAAAGGCCACCCGCTACGCCAAGGCATACGGCCTGTTCGCTCCTGCCGGGTCGGGGTGGATCAAGCACCGGGTTGACGGCGTGATCCCGATCCACACCGGCAGCCTACGCAGCGTCCGCATGCATGGCGACGCGGCGCAGCTTTCGGTGGAGACCACGGAGGGTTCGGTCGAGCTCGCTGCCGACCACGTCATCGCGGCCACAGGCTACCGGCCCGAAATCAGCCGGCTGCCGTTCCTTGAACCGATGCAGGGCGACATCCTGACCATCAACGGCGCTCCGCTGCTCAACCGGTCTTTCGAGTCGTCCGTCCCCGGGCTGCACTTTGCTGGCTTCATGGGCGCTGCGACCTTTGGGCCATCGATGCGGTTCATCTACGGCGCCCGGTTTGCCGCTGAGCGGGTATCGCGGCACCTGTCGCACTTGGGCGAAGGCAGGCAGCGCAGTGGGCGAGTGGCCGTTCATCAGCCGAAGCAGGCCGGCGCCGCTGTGTAGATTTTCCCACCGTGTCGACTCTCGCGGTCGCACGGGTTAGGAACCGGACCATAAAAGCCGCGAAAACAGCGCGCTCTTGACAACGGTTTCCAAACCATGGCTGCTCTTCGCCTAAGTTAAAAAAAGTAGGCTCAGGGGAGCGGGACCAGAATGAGTGTGAATACGACGGCTGCGGCCACGGTCGGAGGCCGGACGGCTGCGGACATCAACACCAGCAACTACCAGAGCATTCTGCGTAACCCAAAGTTCCAGTCGCTGGTGACCAGCCGCGGCAGGTTTGGCTGGACGCTCTCAGTGCTGATGCTGGTGATCTATCTGGGCTTCATTCTCCTGGTGGCCTTCGATAAGCCGTTGCTGGCGCAGAAGATCGGTGGCGGCACCACCTCGCTGGGCATCGTGCTCGGCCTGGGCGTGATCGTCTCGGCGTTCATCCTGACGGGCGTCTATGTGGCTCGGGCCAATGGGCGCTTTGACGACCTGACCGAGCAGCTGAAGCAGGAGATGGGCCGGTGAGGCGGCTGGTGGCTTTCGCCCCAGCTCTCGCCGTTGCCGTGGCGGCGCTTGCCCGTCCCGGCGCGGCCTGGGCGGCTGGCGCCATCGATGGCGCGGTCGAGAAGCAGGGCCTCAACATCACGGCCGTCGTTATCTTCTTGTTGTTCGTGCTGCTGACGCTCGGGATCACCTATCGGGCGGCCCGGCAGACCAAATCGGCGTCGGACTTCTATGCGGCGGGCGGCGGCATTACTGCGGGGCAGAACGGGCTGGCGATCGCCGGCGACTACATGTCGGCGGCGTCGTTCCTCGGCATCTCCGGCCTCGTGTTCTCGAACGGCTTCGACGGGCTGATCTATTCGATCGGCTTCCTCGTCGGCTGGCCGATCGTGCTGTTCACCATCGCCGAGCGGCTGCGCAACCTCGGCAAGTTCACCTTCGCCGACGTCGCCGCCTTCCGCCTCGACCAGACCTCGATCCGCGTGCTCTCGGCCATCGGCACCCTGACCGTCGTCTCGTTCTACCTGATCGCGCAGATGGTCGGCGCCGGCAAGCTGATCCAGCTGCTGTTCGGCTTACCGTATGGCTTCGCCGTGCCGATCGTCGGCGTGCTGATGATCGTCTATGTCGTGTTCGGCGGCATGAAGGCGACGACTTGGGTGCAGATCATCAAGGCCTGCCTGCTGCTCGGCGGCGCGTCGTTCATGGCGCTGATGGTGTTGATCCACTTCGGCTTCAGCCCCGATGCCATGTTCGCCGCCGCGGTGCAGGTGCATCCGAAGGGCGACGCCATCATGGCGCCGGGCACCTTCGTCGCCGACCCGGTTTCGACCATCTCGCTCGGCCTCGCGCTGATCTTCGGAACGGCCGGGCTGCCGCATATCCTGATGCGGTTCTTCACCGTCTCCGACGCCAAGGCGGCCCGCAAGTCCGTGCTTTATGCCACGGGGCTGATCGGCTATTTCTACATTCTGACCTTCATCATCGGCTTCGGCGCCATCAGCTTCCTGATGAACGACGCGAGCTATTACAAGCTCGGCGGCAATGGCAGCTTCGACAAGATCAAGGACCTGATCGGCGGCGCCGCCAACATGCCGGCGATCGACCTGGCCCGCGCGGTGGGCGGCGACGTCTTCTACGGCTTCATCTCGGCCGTCGCCTTCGCCACCATCCTCGCGGTGGTGGCCGGGCTGACGCTCGCCGGCGCTTCCGCGGTCAGCCACGACCTGTATGCCTCGGTGATCGCCCGTGGACGCACCACGGAGGGCCGGGAGATCAACGTCTCCAAGATCTCCGCCGTCGTCATCGGCATCGTCGCGATCCTGCTGGGCTACGTGTTCGAGAACCAGAACGTCGCCTTCATGGTGGGCCTCGCCTTCTCGGTCGCCGCGAGCTGCAACTTCCCGGTGCTGCTGATGTCGATCCTTTGGGGCGGCACCACGACGCTCGGCGCCCTGGTCGGCGGCTTTCTCGGCCTCATCAGCGCCGTGCTGATGATCGTGCTGAGCAAGGCGGTGTGGGTCGATACCTTCCACATGGCCACAGTCGCGGTGTTCCCCTACGACAACCCGGCGCTGTTCTCCGTCCCGATCGCCTTCATCGGCATCTGGCTGTTCTCGAAGATGGATTCCAGCCAGCGTGCCAAGCGGGAACAGGCCGCCTTCATCGAGCAGTATGTTCGCTCGGAGACCGGCGTGGGCGCTTCGGGGGCGCATGCGCATTAGCGGCTAGACCCTCGCGCAAGACGGCGCCGACATCCGAGGACGGGATACGAACCATGCGGTCGTATCCCGTCGTTGTTTTTGGCCGGTGGTCGGCGTGGCGATGAGCCACCTCGTGGTGATCCCCAGCTACAACAGCGGACCGCGCCTAGTGGAGACCGTACGCGCGGCGCGGGCTGAATGGGCCGCAGTCTGGGTGGTGGTGGACGGCAGCACTGACGGGTCGGCGGCGGCCCTGGCAGACGAGGGCCAGCTGCGGGTGATCCGGCGGGCGCAGAATGGCGGCAAGGGCGCTGCGGTGCTCGATGCGCTATACCTGGCAGCGACGACTGGTTTCACCCACGCGTTGGTGATGGATGCCGACGGTCAGCACCCGGCATCGAGCATCCGCAAATTCATGGCGGTCAGTGAGGCCCATCCGGACGCGATGGTGCTGGGCGTCCCGCAGTTCGGCCGCGACGCCCCGGCCATCCGCGTCGGCGGGCGGCGCATCTCCAACTGGTTGGCGCGTCTGGAGACCGGCGAGGCCAATATCGGCGACAGCCTGTTCGGCTTCCGGGTCTATCCCATCGGCAAGTTGCTGCCGATCATGCGGGACTCCCGCCGGATGCGCCGCTTCGACTTCGATCCGGAGGCGGTGGTCCGGCTGAGTTGGGCCGGCGTGCCTGCGATCAATCTCCCGGTCCCGGTGCGCTATCTGCGGCCGGAGCAGGGCGGGATTTCGCACTTCCGCTACGGCCGGGACAACCTGCTGCTCGCCAACATGCATGCACGGCTGGTCATCGAGGCGTTAACCCGGCAACACACGGCAAGCCGCGCCAGCACGGCTACGGCGACAGGCGAACCTCCACGTGGTCCAGCCCCTTGACCCGGTAAATCACCGCGGACACGGCCCAACTCGCGATGAACAAGCCCACGATGATGAAGCCCAGGGTGTTAAAGTTTTCATTGAGCAGGGCGACGCCGGTCCAGAAGCCGCCGTCCAGTCCAAGCTGCTCGCCGATCAGCCGCAGTCCCTCAATCGATCCGACCGCGACTGCGACCACGACCGACACCGAGGTGATCGTCAGGTTGTAGTACAGCTTGCGCATCGGCTTCACATAGGCCCAGTCGTAGGCGCCGAGCATTAGAATGCCGTCCGTCGTATCGACCAGCGTCATGCCGGCGGCGAACAGCGCGGGGAACACCATGATCGACCACATGGAAACGCCGCGCGCCGCCTCGGTGGCCGAGATGCCGAGGATGCTGATCTCCGTCGCGGTATCGAACCCCAGGCCGAACAGGAAGCCGAGCGGCAGCATGTGCCAACTCCGCGTAATCAGGCGGAACACCGGGCGGAAAAGCCGCGCCAGCAGGCCGCGCTGGTTGAGCAGGATGTCGAGGTCGGCCTCCTGATAAACGCCGCCCGCCCGCACATGCCGGTAGGTGCGCCAGACGCCGAGCAGCACCATGAGGTTGATCGCGGCGATAACGAATAGGAACAGCGTCGATACGCTGGTGGCGATCACGCCGCCGACCTCGCGGAAACCCTCGAACGTCGCCTGCAGCGCGACCGTTGAGGCGGCGATGACCGCGGCAACCAGCACCACGACGGTGGAGTGGCCGAGCGCGAAGAACAGCCCGACCGAGACTGGCCGCTTGCCCTCCTGCATGAGCTTGCGGGTGACGTTGTCGATGGCGGCGATATGATCGGCGTCAACGGCGTGGCGCAGCCCGAAGCCATAGGCCAGCAGCGCCGTGCCGAGCAGCACCGGCTGATGGCGGAACAGCACGATGGCCCAGATCCAGGCGGCTGCGTTGCCGAGCAGCAGCAGCGCGTAGATGCCGGTGACCGGCCCGCGCAGGCTGCCGGCGCGGTCGTTGAACATGCGGGTGAGTGGGCTGGTCACGAAACTTCCCTTCGTAGGTTGCAAAGCAGGTCATCGAGGGCCTCGACCGTCGAGACCGGCGCAAGGCAGCGCGGCCCGAGGCAGACGTATGCAGCGGGCCGGCCGTGCAGCGCGGCCTTGCCGTGGGCCGGATGTGTTTCAGGCAGAGTCGCGCCATCGGCCACCCGCAGCAGCGTCCGGTCCGCCAGATAATGCCGCGCCGCCGCCCGGCGCAGCGCCGTCGCGTCCTCGCCGTCGCCGACGATGACGACCTGGGCGTGCTGTCCCAGCGCTTGGCTGTGGCAGAGCGCCGTCGCCGCCTGCAGCCCGGCGCGCGACATGCGGTCGGCGAAACAGCGCATGATGCCCTCAAAGCGGTGCCGGAAGCGGTCGCGCCCGGTCAAAGCATATAGCCGGGCTAGTGCGGCCAGCATGAGGCCGTTGCCAGCGGGCGACGCGTTCTCGTCAATGAGCTTCTGCCGCGGAATGCGCTGCTCGGCATCCATGGCGGTCAGGAAATAGCCGCCCTCCTCGTCGTCCCAGAACTGCGTGTCCAAGACCTGTTCCCACGCCACCGCGTGGCCGAGGAATGCGGCATCGCCGGTCGCCTCATGCAGCGCCAGTGCCGCCAGCGCCATGGCCGCGTAGTCGTCGAGCATCCCATCGGCGGCCACGGAGCCGCCTGCCGCGCTATGCGCCAGCCGCGATCCGGCGCTGAGCCTGCGCAGCACCGCGGCAAAGGCCTGCTCCGCCTCGGTGATCCAATCCGCCCGGTCGAACGCCAGGCCAGCCTCGGCCAGGGCGGCGATCGCGAGGCCATTCCAGTCGGCCAGGCACTTGTCGTCGCGCAGCGGCCTGCTGCGGTGTTCGCGCGCCGCCCGCAGCGTCGCGAGCTCGGCGTCAAACGCGTCGTCATGGGCCCGCTCGGTTGCCCCAAGCGGCCGGATCAGCGCGAGCCGGCCCGCAAGCCGCTCGTCGGCAACCGCCTCAAACGCGCCGAGGAACGCTGTGGCGCGGTCGCCAAGAGCGTTCCTCAACTCCTCGTTGGTCCAGAGGTAAAACACGCCCTCGCCACCGGGGCTGTCGGCATTGCCAGAGCTGTCGGCTTCGCCGGGGCTATCGGCTGCAATACTGGAGCCAAAGCAACCATCCGGCAGGCGCATCTCCCGCAACAGCCATTCGACCGTGCTGCGTGCCCTATCGGCAAACAGCGGGCCCTTGGTCGCCTGCCAGAGCTGGGTCAGCAGCCGGATCATCAGCGCGTTGTCGTTCAGCATCTTCTCGAAATGCGGCACCCGCCAACGGTCATCGACGGCGTAGCGATGGAACCCGCCGCCGACATGGTCGAATACCGCGCCGTTCGTCATCTGCGCCACCGACGCCGCGGCCGTGTCGAGATACATCGCATCGCCGGTGCGCTGCCAGGCGCGCAGCAGCAGTTCGTGCCCGCTCGCATGCAGGAACTTCGGGCCGTCATTGCCGAACCCACCGTAAAGCGTATCGATTCCGCCGGCGAGGGCGCGGCTGACATGGTTGAGCAAAGCGGGCGCGATCGTGACGTCGGCGGATGGGCGCCAGGCCAGGATGGTGTCGATCACGACACGGCCGAGCTCGGCGGCCCGGTTGGGCGCTGACCGGTAGCTGGCCGCGGTCTCCCGCAGCACCTCGCGGAAGGAGGGGAGGCCAAAGCGCGGCTCCGGTGGAAAATAGCCGCCGCCGCTGAACGGCGTGCCGTCCGGCATGAGGAACGCCGTGAGCGGCCAGCCGGCCGGCCGGCCCAGGCGCGCTACAGCGGCGAGGTAAAACCGGTCGAGGTCGGGCCGCTCCTCCCGGTCCACCTTGATGCAGATAAAGAGCTCATTCATTAAATCGGCGGTCGCGGGATCGGAGAAACTCTCCCGGGCCATGACATGGCACCAATGGCAGGCGGCGTAGCCGATCGACAGCAGGATCGGCTTGTCCCAGGCGCCGGCAAGCGCGAAGGCGTCGTCGTCCCAGGGTTGCCAGTGGACCGGGTGGTCCCGGTGCTGGCGGAGATAGAGGCTGTCGCATCGGCCCAAGCGGTTGCGTGTGCCCGCCGGGCGGAGCTCAGCCATGCAGCGTGGCGGGGTCGATCGTGACCATCAGCCGCTGCACGGGCACGCCGCCCATAACGTGGCAGCGCAGGATTTCCGCGACGTCGGCCTGCGTCTCGTATTTATACCAAATGCCCTCGGGATACACGACCATGACAGGGCCATGCTCGCAGACGTTCATGCAGCCGGCGTGGTTGATGCGGATGCGCCGGGCGCCCATCACCATCCCAAGCCGGCACATGTAGTCACACAGCGCCCGGCTGCCCTTTTGGGCGCAGGAACCGCGCCAGTGCGTCTCCGGCCGCTCGTTGGTGCAGCAGAACACGTGTACCTGGTAAACCGGCTCGGGCCCGTCCCCGGCGGCTTGGACCCGGGGGCGCTGCATCGTTCAGGCGACGCGCGCCACGCGGGCAACGCAGCGGGCAAAACCCTTGGCAAACTCCTCACGGTCGAGGTTCTTGCCGATGACGACGAACTGCGACATGCGCTGCTCGCCGTCGTTCCACTGACGGTCCGGGCGCATCGTCGTCAGCATGCGCACGCTTTGGAACACCACCCGCTCCCGGAAGCCCTGGGCATAGAAGATGCCCTTGGTGCGATACAGGTCATCGCCGCGCGCCTGCGCCATCTCGTTCATCCACAGCGAGAACAGGTTCATGTCGATCGGCTGCTCCTCATGCAGCACGAACGAGCCTACCGCGGCGTCGTGCTCGTGCTCGTGGTCGCCCAGGAACTCGGGATCGACCTCCAGCTTCTGCACCAGGTCGAAGGCGCCGACGTTGACAACCCGGCCGATGTCGATGTCGGCGTTCGTCGTGTGATGCAGCGTCGCCAGCGGGTTGAGCTTGCGGAGCCGCGCCTCGATCGCCTGGATCTGCGCGGCCGTGACTAAGTCCGTTTTGTTGATGAGGATGATGTCGCTGAACGCCACCTGTTCGACGGCCTCGTTGCTTTGGGCGAGGTTGATTTCGAGGTTCACCGCATCGACGACGGTGACGAAGGCGTCGAGCCGGATGTTGGCGCGCACCTCGTCGGCGGCGAAAAATGTCGAGGCGACAGGGGCCGGGTCCGCGAGTCCGGTCGTTTCAATGAGAATGCCGTCGAGCGTGCCGGCGCGCTCCTGCAGCCGGCCCAGCGTCTCGATCAGGTCGCCGCGCACCGTGCAGCACAGGCAGCCATTGTTGAACTCGACGAGCTGCGCCTGGTCATCATGGATGACGAGCTGGCCGTCGATGCTGATCTCGCCGAACTCGTTGACGATGACGGCGAGCTTTTTGCCGTGCTGCTCGCTGAGGATGCGGTTGATCAGCGTCGTCTTGCCGGAGCCGAGGAAGCCAGTGACGACGGTGGCAGGGATGCGGTGATCGGCGCTGGACATTGGAAAGCCTTGTTCTGTATGCAAAAGGTTGGGCGGGAGCCGCGAGACCCCCGCCCATTGGTGTTTAGGACGCCATCTCAGGCGCTGCCATCGCCGTGCGGACCCGCTTCGGCGCCAGGCCGCCCGGCGTCGCGACGACGGTGGTCGCCATCTTCGCGATCCCCTCCTCGACGATCACCTTGCGGTTTGGCGGCGGCAGCACGGTGCCGCGCAGCTCGTCATACGAGACGACGACCCAGCAGGCGCAGCCCCAGAAGCACTCGCCCGCCATGCCCTGGAACCGGATCGCCGGCTCGGACAGCATCGGGCCGAGGTCGATGAGCCAGGCGTGCTCGATCAGCCGGTCTTCCCAGGTCAGCTTGTCGTAATTGGCCTGCGAAACCCAGAACGCGAGAAGGTCGGTCTTGGCAAGGCCGGGCAGGATGACGTTGGCATAGGCGGTCAGCGTGTCGAAGAACTCGTGCGTTTCGATCTGCAGGGTCGACTCGTCGTCGAGCAGATAGTTCTTCTTCACCATGTCTTCGAACGACTTGGACATGTTGGTGTGGCCCATGTTGCGGGACCCGTAGATCGTGACCTCGGCGTAGTCAGTCTTAAATCCGTCCTTGAGGCCGCTGTACTTCGGCGTGAAGTCGATCCACTGTGAGATCACGTCGTCCCACTTGGACGGCGCCTCGCCCGGCAGCACCTGCACGCCGGGATGGGTCAGCTTGGCCACGTCGAACAGCGTCCAGGCCCGCGCCTTGGAGCTGACGGTCTCGTGCGGCGCGCCGGTCAGGCCCGACGGACGCAGGGCACGGAACAGGTCGCGGCCATTATCGACCACGGCGAACCGCATGAAGCTGTCGGCGACGAAACGGTTGGTCACCATCTCCTTGGCATGCTGGCGGATACGCGTCTCGCCCGTGGTGGTGTAGGCGGTGAGGCGCTGCCAGCTATGCTCGGGGTTCACGACGAAGAAGCCGCCGGTGAACGGGCTGCGATACAGGTCGCCCCAAACCGCGGTGACGCCGGCGTTCTTGTCGTCGTCGAGCATGCAGTCGAGGTCGTTCAGGGTCGTGTAGAGGGTGGCGCTGTCGCGGTAGGTCTCGGGATCGCCCGAGTGCGGCAGTTGGCCGACGCCGATGACCGGAATGCGCCGTCCGAACTTCACGTTGGACAAATGCCGCGCGAGGTCCACGACCATGCCGCTGCCCGTGCCGCCGGCGAGGCTGAAGCAGACCGTCACCATCGACGGCAGCCCGGCCTTCTCGACATGGGCCACGAAGCTGCGCAGCGCCACGTCCATGGGCCGCTCACCGGCGTAGTAGGCATTGGCGTAGATGCCCTTGGCGACGGCGCGCGGGAAGTGCTCGCCAGCCTCGGGCATCTTGAACTTCTTCGGCACGTAAGACTCGAAGTTCGGGTTCCAGTAGTAGCGCGGATATTCGAGCTTGAGGAACTCACGCGTGCGGTTCATTCCTTCAAAGAAATCGTCCTTTGACGGCACCGGGAGCGCCACGGATTGGAACATGAAGCGGTCGGACGGAATGCCGCGCGATTCCAGGCGCTTGACGAAGGATGCTGCGTAGTCCTGGGCCAGCTCCATGTCCTGGTCGCCGATGTCCACGACCAGGCAGGCGAAGGTCGCCCGCGGGTCGGCCAGGTGATCCTCGATCTCTCCGGTGCGCAGCAGCGCCTCGACATAGGCGGCTCCCGTGCGGCCGATGCCGACGACATGCATGCAGTGCGGAGCCTGCGTTCCGGTTGCGCTGTGATATAACGATGCACTCATTTTTGGATTCCCATATTCAATGGAGTTCGACGCTGCGAACTATACCTCAAAATTTTATAGTATCATTGATAATTTACTGAATATTCTTCCAGACCTAAATCAACATCTAACAGAGAAAGTCCCAGTCTGGTCTAGAAACCCTAGGTCGCGCAGAATATGCGCGACTGATGTGGCGCGCTGATTTGATACATACAGCATGTAGTCTTCGACAAAAAGACCTGGGTCTGGAGAAATTGTACCTTCCTCGATTAGCCTTACTCCTTTCTCAAGATTATCTCGCTCCAACGCAGCGCTCCATATTGGTGTCTCAATATGAATTGCTTGTTCAGTTGCGTGAGAGACCTGGAGAAATTTACCTCCTGTTATAGTCGGAACGCGTGCTCCCGATCCGTACTTGTCCATGACTTTCGACCAGTCAAGCGGCATGACAGATTTCCTTCGCTCGTTTTGGAAAACGCATCAGAGCGCCTGACCCAGCCCATGCAGCTCACGCTTGAACGCGGCGGCGTGCAGCGGTGCCAGTTCGCCGCCGCGCAGGTCGGCGAACGGGATCGCGACCCAGCTTTCGCCGCCCCGTATCCCGGCGCCCGCCATTCCCTCAAGCCGGGTTGACGGCTCGCTGAGCAGCACGCCTTGGTCCAGCAGCAGCGAGTGGTCCAGCAGCCGTTGACTTGGATCCTCGCCGTCGTAGGCGGCGCGCGCCTCATAGAACAACGCCAGATCGGTCTTGCTGATGGACGGCAGGATGAACTGCACGGAGCCCGCCCGGCCGCCATCCACGACCTGCGGCGGGGCATCCGGCCCGAAGACGTCTTGCAAACGGCTCGCCCACTTGTCGGCGCCCGGCGCTGACGCCACGCGCGCCTCGACGAACTCGGGCTGATAGCTCGGCAGCAGGCCCAGCTGCCTCACCAAATCCGGCCCCACGGCGATCGCCGACCCGTCAGCGTCGGCGAACCCAAACATATGCACCCACTTGGCGCCATACGGCGTCCGGGCCGCGGAGTGCTGCGTGGACGGCGCCGCCACCCAGTTTAGCAGGCGCAGCGTTTCCAGGAAATTGGTTCCACCCCGCGACGACAGCAACGTGGCCACCTCCCGGTTGCCCCGCTGCTGCGTTTCCGCAAGGTCCTGCGTGCTCTCCCACGCTTGCTGCTGCGGCACCACGATGAACCCGGCGGTGAACGGGTTTCTGAACAGCTCGCCGCAGGACGCGACCACGCCGCGGTTCTTGCCCTCGTCATTCAGGCAATCGAGCTCGTTCAGCACCGGGTATAGATGCCCGCCGGCGTGGTCCGGCGTGTCGCCGGTGCATGGCGCGATGCCGACACCAGCCACGAGGATACGGCGGCCGAACAGCTTGTTCGACAGATGACGCGCGAGGTCCACCGCGATGCCGCTGCCGGTCCCGCCGCCCAGCCCGAAGACGATCGCCACCACCGACTGCACCGTCGCCGCCTCGACGCCCTCGGCAAAGTCGCGCAGCACGCGCTCCAGCCGGCGCGGCGCGTCATAATAGGCCAGCCCGTAGATCGCCTTGGCGACAGCGCGTCCAAAATGCTGGCCGGCCTTTGGCAGCTCGACGGACGGCGTGAGCCACGGTTCGTATCCAGCCGCCCAATAGAAACTCGGGTATTCGAGGGTCAAGAACTCCGGATACTTCTGCAATGCGCTCAGCAGGGCCGCCCGCTCGGGCACGTCCAGAGCGATGATGGCGACCTCGGCGCGATCAACAGGCAGGTCTGCCGTGAGCGCCCGCAGGTCGGCCAGGTCCTGAACGCCGATATCGATCGCCAGCCCGAAGAACTTCGGCGCGTCAGGCGCAAGACCACGCAGGATTTCGGCAATGACGCCAGCGCCAGCTCTGCCGATCCCAACGACATGCGTCGAAACCGCGAGCGTCCCGGTGCTGCTGACGCGATGGATGCCCCGCTTGAGTGCGTCCAGCTTGCGGCGCTTCAGTTTCTCGTCCATCAACTCACTCATCGGCGACACCAGCCCTCCTCGCGTGAATCCGCTGCGCAGCGCGCCTTATGGGTGCGCCGGCTCGCCGCATGATGATCCGTATGAGGATCATCTGCTGTTCGTTTGGAAAATAGCCTGAGCGGCCTGAGCCGGGTTCGGGACTGATAAGAGAGCCGGGTCAGCGCCATTGATGGCCCGGTGCATGGTCGCGAGACTGTCAGCTGCTCCGATGCAATTGTGAGAGCGTTCGACTTGCCGAGTCAAGCGCCTTAATCAGTGCAGCCATCTAAGAAACGCATGTGACTGCCACTTCGTTGAAACCATCATTAGCAAATCACGTGGATGTGAGTAGAGATTGGCGAATTCAGCTCATCTGGCGCGATCCGCACCATCCCAGCACAACTTCGGCTTTGCAGAGTTGCGATTGCTGCTTGAGACCGCCAGCGAATGCAGGAAATCGGCTGCATAAACCGGAGCGTCGCCGTGTTTTGCTCGCTCCATAGCCGTTCAAGGCATCGCCTGTCGCAATTGGCCCCGCGCTGCTAGCGTTCTGCAGGACACGCGCCCGGGCAACGGGCCGGGCACCAGGGGAGCGAATGATGATTTTCAGGCAGATCGGGCTAACAATGGGGGTCGCGGGCGCCTTCCTGGCCCTTCCACATAGTGCCCAGGCAAGTATGACCGACGTGCTGATCGGGATCGACTCCAAGGTTGTCTATGGTCCTGAGGGGCAGAAGTTCGTCCAGCCCGGCACCGACGCGGTGCTGGTCATGGACATTGCCGACCCGGCCCATCCGCGCATCCGGGCCAGCCTGCCGCTCGTGAACTCCCTGCTCGGCCCGCCGACCAATCTGCAGATTACGCCGAACGGCCGTCTCGGCTTGGTGGCCAATTCGGTCAGCTCCGTGCAGGATGGCGAAGCCTGGAAGGCAGCGCCGGACGACAGGCTGTATGTCATCGACCTCGACGCTGCGCCGCCGAAGCTGATCGATACGGTGACGGTCGGCAAGCAGCCGTCCGGCCTCGCCATCTCGCACAAGGGCGACCTCGCGCTGATCGCCAACCGCGCGGGCAAAAGCGTTTCCGTCGTGTCGATCGAGGGGACGATGCTGCGCGCCGTCGCCGAGGTGCCGATGGGCAATGAGGTCGCTGCGGTCGCGATCACCCCGGACGGCAGGCGGGCGTTCGCCGTAATGAACCTGGTCAACAAGGTCGCCGTGCTGGCGATCGACGGCAATAATGTGACCTACGACAAGGCGCTCGACATCCCGGCCGGGGTCAATCCCTACAACATAGACATCACGCCCGATGGCCGTTACGCGGTCGCGTCGGCGACGGGCGCTGGCGGCAATAACGGCGACGCGCTGACGGTGATCGAAACGGCGGGCCCGCATCCGCATATCGTGGCGCTGACCACCGCCGGGCCGGGTCCGGAGGGCTTCGCGATCTCGCCCGACGGGAAATGGGCGGTGATCCCGCTGCTGCTCGGCTCCAGCCTCAAGCAAAAGGACTGGGCCTACACAAAAAACGGCGAGGCGGTGCTGCTGGCGGTCGGCAAGCAGGGCGAAATGCAGGTGGTGAACCGTTTGCCGGTAGGCGGCCTGCCGGAGGGCGTCGCGTTCAGCCCGGACAGCGAATATGTCTATATCAGCAACTTCAACGACCAAAACCTGCAGGTGTTCCGGATCGCCGATGGCAGGCTGACGGCGACGGAGGTCACACTGAAACTGCCGGGTCAGCCGGCGTCGATGCGGGCGCTGGCGCGGTAAATAGAGCAACGTCCGCCCAATCTGATCTTTTGGTCGGATGTTTCTTTATAGAAAGAAATAGGTAGAGTTTTTGCCGATCCACTTTGACTGAAAAAAGCTCTATCGGGCCGCGATCGCGCGATACACCGTGTTGCGCGATACGCCGAGTCGCCGGGCCGTCTCGCTCAGGTTGCCGCCGGTATCGCGATGCGCGGCGAGAATCCGGCCCCGCACGCTGTCGCGCAGGCTGCCCTGGCTCTCACCCACCGCCGTCGGCCTAGGACACAGCGCGGCAGTGACCGTCGCAAGCTCGACCGGCAGCCCCGGCCGGTCGATCGTAAGCCGCGTCAGCACGTTGCGCAGCTCGCGGATGTTGCCGGGCCAGGGCCAGGTGCCCAGATGTTCCAGCGCGCCCGGATCGATCGTGCTGCCCGGCGACACGTCGGCCAAGATATGCCGCGCGATGGCCCCCAGGTCGCTGCGTTCGCGCAGCGGCGGCAGCGTCACCGCGACCGTGTTCAGCCGGTAGTATAAATCGGCGCGGAAGCGCCCGGCCTCGACCGCCGCCTCGATCCCGGCATTGGTCGCCGCCACCAGCAGCACGTCCACCTGACGCGGCCGTCCGCCGCCGACCGGCCGCACCGACCAGTCGTCCAGCAAGCGCAGCAGCACGGCCTGCAGCCCCGTCGGCATGTCGCCGATCTCGTCCAGGAACAGCGTGCCGCCGTCGGCCTCGCATACCAGGCCGGGAGCGCCGCCGCGCCGGGCGCCGGTGAACGCGCCGTCGGCGTGGCCGAACAGCTCGGCCTCGATCAGGCTGCCGGTCAGCGCCGCGCAGTTCACCGGCACGAACGCGCCGCAGCGCTGGCTGACACGATGGGCGTGGCGCGCCACCTGTTCCTTGCCGGTGCCGGTTTCGCCGCGGACCAGGATCGGCAGGCGCCGCAGCGCGCCCGCCTCGGCCTGCCGCAGGGCTACGCGCACCGCCGGGTCATCAGCGACGAAGCAGGGGCCTACGAAACGGGCCGCCTCCATGCGTTTCGGCTCGGCTGCCGCTGTGGCGCGCGTCGATCCCAGCCGGACGGACAGCGAGCGCAGGTTCTCCACGTCGGCCACGAACACGCTGCCGACCCGGTCCTCCAGACGCTGGAAGCCGGCCTGCCCGCCCTCCATCAGCGCCGTGAAACGGGTGCGGAACAGGTCCTCGAAATGCCGGTGCGGCAAAGCGGGCAGGCCCTGCAGCAGGAAACGCGCCTGCGGGTTCACGCCCAGCACGGTGCCGGCCGGGTCGAGCGCCAGCAGCCCGGCGCTGAGCGTGTGCAGGTATTCGGGCCGGCTGTGGAAGGCCATGATCAGGTTGCAGCGGTGGTGCTGGCGGAACAGCCCGTTCTCGATCTGCGTCGCCGCCATGCCGACCAGCGCCTGGGTGTGCTGCTGACGTGAACCGCAGTGCGAGGACGCGTCCAGCACACCGGCCAGAGTTCCGTCCGGCCCGATGACCGGGGCGGCGGTGCAGGTCAGCGCGCCGTAATGGGCGAAGAAGTGCTCGCCCCCATGCACCGTCAGCGCCTGCCCGGTGCGGGCCACGGTGCCGAGCGCGTTGGTGCCGCGAAGCTGCTCCGCCCACAGCGTGCCCGGCCGGATGCTGGCGGTCTTAGCAGCATTGCGGAAGCTGGGGTCGGCGATGGTGTCCAGCAGCACGCCGTCGGGGCTGGCGAAGGCGATCAGGAAGTTGCTGCCGGCGATCTGGTGATACAGCGTCTGCATTTCGGCCAAAGCGAGCGCCCGCACCAAATCGACCTGTTCGCGCGCGACCTTCAGCTGCGCCTCATTGATAGCCTCCAGCGGCGGCGCACGCTGCGGATCCAGACCCAACTCAAGGCAGCGTGTCCAGCTTGCGGAAATTTCAGGCGACACCAGGTCACCAACATTACGTTGAGTGCGTTCCATAACGCTGCGTGCTTGTATCAGTCGGTCTGTGGCCGAAGCCTGCATGTACGTCCTCCGCGGGCCGATTGGCTGATGGCCTTGCTTGGTGCGGGCGGTGAACCGCCCGGACGACGAAGCCTAGGGCGAAGCGGCGAGCCTGCAAAGCTTTACGGCGTCACAACTCGCGATTGTTCCAAAATAGAACGCTTCGCTGTTCCGTCGATGGTCCGCAACGCAACAGCGCCGTGCGCACCGTAAGCCGGAAAACCCAGACAGGCCGGCGTTTTCGGCGCTGGCACATGCCTTGCGACACCCCCGCCGTAGCCGCCGCATGACAAGGCAGCACGAGGCCGGGGGAACGAACGCATGAAAGCAGCAGTGCTCGAAGCCTATGACGAGGCACTCACATCCGACCGGTTCGTCCACTACAAGGACGTGCCGGACCCGCGCATCAGCGCACCGACCGACGTGATCGTGCGGATCGGCGGCGCCGGCGTCTGCCGCACCGACCTGCACATCGTCGAGGGGATCTGGCGCAGCAAGGTCGATGTCGCCCTTCCCTATATCATGGGCCACGAGAACGCCGGCTGGGTCGAAGCGATCGGCACCGGCGTCGAGGGCGTGAAGATCGGCGACGCCGTGATCTGCCACCCGCTGGTCACCAGCGGCCATTGCCTCGCCTGCCGCCGCGGCGACGACATGCACGCGACCGACAGCAAGTTCCCCGGCATCAACGCCAATGGCGGCTATGCGCAGTATCTGCTGACCGGAGAGCGCGCGCTGATCAAGCTGCCGCAATCGCTCGCTCCGAAGGACGTGGCGCCCTACACCGACGCGGGGCTGACGGCATATCGCGCGGCGAAGAAGGCGTCGCGGCACCTGCTGCCGGGCCAGTACTGCGTGGTGATCGGCGCCGGCGGACTGGGCCATGTCGGCATCCAGGTGCTGGCGGCCCTTTGCGCTGCCGAGATCATCGTCGTTGACCGCTCCGACATGGCGCTGCAATTGGCGGAAGAATGCGGCGCGCATCATAAGGTCAAGGCCGACGGCAACGAGGTCGAGGCGGTCGCGGCGCTCACCGGCGGGCACGGCGCCGAGACGGTGATCGACTTCGTCGGCGAGGGCGACGCCGTGGCGCGCGGCCTGGCGATGACGCGGAACGGCGGCACCTACTACATCGTCGGTTACGGCGGGAAGATCGAGTTGCCGACCATCGACATGATCACCGCCGAGAAGACCATCGTCGGCAACCTCGTGGGCACCTACCCTGAACTCGTTGAGCTGATGGCGCTGGCCGACCGCGGCCGGGTCAACCTCGCGACCCGCGAATACCGGCTGGAACAGGCTAATGACGCGCTGCTGGACCTGCATCACGGCAAGATCAAGGGCCGCGCGGTGCTGATCCCGTGAGCCTCGCCAATACCCTTGCCCAGGCTCCGGCCGCCACGGACAGCCGCATCCCGGTCACCGTGCTGACCGGCTTCCTCGGCGCCGGCAAGACGACGCTGCTCAACCGCATCCTGTCGGAGCGGCACGGCAAGCGTTACGCCGTCATCGTCAACGAGTTCGGCGAGCTCGGCATCGATGGCGGCCTCGTGGTCGGCGCGGAGGAGGAGCTGTTCGAGCTCAACAACGGCTGCGCCTGCTGCAAGGTGCGCGGCGACCTGCTGCGGGTGATCGGCGGCCTGGTGAAGCGGCGGGACCGCTTCGACGGCATCCTCGTCGAGTGCTCTGGCCTTGCCGACCCGGCGCCGGTGGCGCAGACCTTCTTCGCCGATGACCTGATCCGTCAGCGCACCAAGCTCGACAGCATCGTCTGTGTGGCGGATGCGCGGCATTTGGTCGCGAGCCTGGCGACGAGCCGGGAGGCGGCGGAACAGGTGGCGCTCGCCGACACGATATTACTGAACAAGACCGACCTGGTGAGCGCCGCTGTGCTCGCGGCTGCCGAGGCGGCGATTGACCGCGCCAACCCGACGGCCCGCCTGCTGCGCGGCGTGCGCTGCGACGTGCCGCTGGATTTGGTGCTGAACCGCGGTGCGTTCGACCTCACTCGCCTGGACGTCTCCGGCGGCGAGCACGCCCACCACCACGAACACCACGACAACACGATCGACTGCGTGTCGCTGCGGCTGGACCGGCCCCTGGAGCGCAGCCGCCTGCTCGCCTGGCTGCAGCAGCTGGTGACCGAGCGGGGGACCGACCTGCTGCGCGCCAAGGGGATCGTCGATCTGGCGGGCTCGGACCTCCGTTTCGTCTTCCAGGGGGTGCACATGATGATGGACACCGTCATGGCGCAGCCCTGGCAGGCGGATGAGCCGCGTGAGAGCCGGCTGGTGTTCATCGGCCGCAGCCTCGACCGCGACGAGCTGCTGCAGGGCTTGCGCCATTGCCAGGTGGACGCATGAAGCCGCCCTCGACCCCAACGCCGCCGCTGCTGGACCTGCTGGGCGCGTGCTGGACGCTGGATGCGCCGGTCACCGGCGTCGCTTGGGACGGTGATGTCGCGGGTTTTGCGTTGGGTGACGGGTCGCTCGCCATGGCACGGGCCGAGTGGGAGGGCGGACCCCGGCTCGCACCGCGGGAGGGCGGCGGCATGGAGCTGGTGCCCGGCACCGCGCAGCGCCCGCCGGTCGGACGCCAACGCGTGCATGACGGCGCCTGCCTGTCGGTGGCCGCGGACCCGGAAGGCGGTTTCCTGAGCGGCGGCGATGACGGCGTGCTGGCGCATACCGGCTCCAACGGCGAGATGCGCAGCATGGGGAGCTATCCCGGGCGCTGGGTCGATCTCGTCGCGGTCTCGGCGGCTGGTTGGCGCGCCTGGGCGGTCGGTCGCCACGTCTATCTGTCCGGTCCCGGTTCGGCGGAGCTGCTGGCGCCGGGTTCCGTCACCGCGCTGGCCTTCAACCCAGAGGGCACGCAGCTCGCCATCGCGCACTATCACGGCGTCACGCTGTGGCAAGGCATCGGCAGCGAGCCGCGCGTTTTGCAAACCCAGGGCTGTCCCCGCTCCGTCGCTTGGAGCCCGGACGGCGCCTACGTCATCTGCGGGCTGCAGGAGAACGCGCTGCACGGCTGGCGGCTGTCGGACGGCGGCGACATCGAGATGGGCGGCTATCCCGGGCAGCCGCGCTCATTGGCGTTCTCGGCCAACGGACGCTTTCTCGCCAGCAGCGGCGCGCCACGCGTGGTCTGCTGGCCCTTCGACCCGCCCGGTGCCGGCGGCCAGCCGGCGGAGTGCGGCATGCCCAGCAGCCGCATGCCGGTCTGCATGGTGGCGTGCCACCCGTCGCAGCCGCTGATCGCCGCCGGCTACCACAACGGCGCTGTGCTGCTCTGCCAGCCCGGCCACGACGACATCCTGTTCGCCAAGGGCTCCTCCGGCGGCTCGGTCACGGCACTCGCATGGTCGGCAGACGGGGCGCGCCTGGCGGTCGGGACCGAGGGCGGCGAGGCCGGCGTCATGCCGCTGCCGGGCGGGCTGTTCCGGTTTTCCAACCCCTCGAACGCCAACCTCTCGAACGGACATACGGCGCCATGAGTGACGAAGCCCTTTCCAAAGACCGCTATTTTGAGCTGCTGGGTGAGCTCGTGGACGGGATGATCGCGGCGCATGGCAAGGATTTCACCATGGGCACGCTGGTCCTGGCGGCGCGCTTCATCGCTGAGGGCAAGAAGCTGAGCCGGCCGCCTGAAACGGACAAAGCGCATTGATGTCCCAATCTGTCTCACGCAGGCGGATCGTTCTGGGACATGTTGCAACGCAATATGTCCCAAGTCGGGACATGCTGCACTGCAATATTCAGTGGGCCAATGGCCGGGACGCCAAGCACTACGCAAGCATCATTGATTGCGCGACATGGTACGGGATTTGCTCTTGGCAAGGGGCGGGGCGCCGGGGGCGGACGCTTGCATGCGTATCAGCATCGGCGTCGGTCCCGCGCCCGGTACTACGACTTTGAGATCACTGGCCTGAACCGAAAGCCAAAGGGAGAACCCACAATGCCGGATAGCCTAAGTCTCAGCAAAATTACTGCTCAGAAGGGAATGAGCATCGGTGAGGCGGCGCGCCGTGTCGCCGACCTCGGCTGGACACCGAGCTACGTCCAGGAAGCCATGACCTTCCCGACCGACTACAAGATCACCAAAACCGCGCGCGACCCGATGAAGCAGGTGCTGCGGTCCTACTTCCCGATGCAGGAAGAGAAGGACAACCGCGTCTATGGGGCGCTCGACGCGGCGCTTCGCGGCGACATGTTCCGCGACGTGGAGCCGCGCTGGGTCGAGTGGATGAAGCTATTCCTGGCGATCATCCCGTTCCCGGAGATTTCGGCCTCGCGCTCGATGGCGATGGTCGGCCGGCTGGCGCCGGGTGAGGAGCTGCGGACTGGGTTCACGATGCAGATGGTGGACGAGTTCCGCCATTCGACCATTCAGATGAACCTGAAGAAGTGGTACATGGAGAACTACATCGACCCGGCCGGGTTCGACATCACCGAGGCCGCGTTCGGTAAGTGCTATGCCACCACGATCGGCCGGCAGTTCGCCGAGGGCTTCGTCACCGGCGACGCGATCACCGCGGCGAACGTCTATCTGACCGTCGTGGCGGAAACCGCGTTCACCAACACGCTGTTCGTCGCCATGCCGTCCGAGGCCGCCCGCAACGGCGACTATGCCCTGCCGACCGTGTTCCTCTCGGTGCAGTCCGACGAGAGCCGGCATATCGGCAACGGCCACTCGATGTTGATGTCGATCATCAACGATCCCGACAACCACCAGCTGCTGGAGCGCGACCTGCGCTACGCCTTCTGGCAGAATCACGCAATTGTTGACGCGGCGGTGGGCACCATCGTCGAGTACGGCACGACCAACCGCGACAAGAACAAGGAGAGTTACGCCGAGCTGTGGCACCGGTGGATCTACGAGGACTACTACCGGACGTACATGCTGCCGCTCGAGAAGTATGGCATCAAGATCCACCACGACGACGTCAACGCGGCGTGGGACCGGATGGTCAAGAAGAACTACGTGCACAAGACCGCACAGTTCTTCTCGGTGGGTTGGCCAGTGGCGTTCTGGCGTCAAGAGGCGCAGACCGACAAGGACTTCGAGTGGTTCGAGCATAAGTATCCCGGCTGGTACGCCGAGTTCGGCGATTACTGGAAGTGGTATGAGAAGCTGAGCACGCCGGGTGAGACCAACATCCTGTTCAACCAGGACGTCGGCTACGTTTACCCGCACCGCTGCTGGTCGTGCATGGTGCCGGCGCTGATCCGCGAGGACTTCTGCGTCGATACCGTCGATGGCAAGCTGTACACCTACTGCTCCGAGGTGTGCCGCTGGACCCACAAGGTGGCGTTCTCGGCCGAGTACGAGGGCCGCGCGACGCCGGCGATGGGCCGCTTCAGCGGTCGCCGCGAGTGGGAGGACTGCTACGCCGGCTGGGACGTGGCGGACGCGATCCAAGACCTCGGCTTCGTCCGCAACGACGGCAAGACGCTGGTGCCGCAGCCGCATCTGCACTTCGACGACAGCAAGATGTGGAAGCTGGACGACGTGCGCGGCCACAAACTCGGCAGCCCGCTGCAGGCGATCCGCGCCATGTCGGACGTCGAACGCGAGAAGCACATCGCGGACTATCGGGCCGGCTTCAAGATTACGCCGTTTAACTAAACACGCTTTGACGAACGGGGGCCGGCCGCAAGCCGGTCCCCGGGACTGCCAACAGGGAGGAATTTGATGGCCGATGTAGCCGTCCATACCGTGCGTTTCGAGCCCGTCGGCATCGAAATGGACGTGAACGAGGGCGAAACGGTGCTGGACGCGGCGTTTCGCCAGGGCATCTCCGTTATGCACGGCTGCAAAGAGGGCCAGTGCGCGAGCTGCAAATCGCTGCTGATCGACGGCGATATCGAGCTGATGAAGTATTCGACGTTCGCTTTGATGGAGTCGGAGCGCGACACCGACCATATCTTGTTATGCCGCACGCTGGCCTTCAGCGACCTCACGATCGAGCTGCTGAACTATGACGAGGACCTGCTGAGCCGATCCATCGCGGTGAAGTCGTT
The DNA here is from genome assembly GCA_963850595.1 of uncultured Alphaproteobacteria bacterium. Classification (GTDB taxonomy): domain Bacteria; phylum Pseudomonadota; class Alphaproteobacteria; order Acetobacterales; family Acetobacteraceae; genus CAHJXG01. The sequence goes on from CAWKLS010000003.1 coordinate 153,572, forward strand.
CCCCGGCACGGTTACCGCGATCGAGCCGCTGACCCATGACATCTGCAAGCTGACCATCGAGCTCAATGCGCCCATCCGCTTTTGGGCGGGACAATATGTGGACCTGGAAGTGCCGGGGCACGGCGTCACCCGCGCCTACTCGATGGCCAACCCGCCCAATGGCGGCACGACGCTCGCCTTCATCATCAAGCAATACCCGGACGGCGCGTTCTCCGCACTGCTCTCCGGCATCCTGAAGCCCGGCGACGCCATCGTCGCCAAGGGGCCGTACGGCACCTGTTTCCGCCGTGAGGGCCGCACCGGGCCGCTGATATTGGTTGGCGGCGGGTCCGGCATGTCGCCGCTGTGGTCGATCCTGAGCGATCACGTGGCCAGCGGCGAAGAACGGCCGATCCGCTTCTTCTACGGCGCACGCACAAGGGCCGACCTGTTCCTGCTGGACGAATTCGCTGCTCATGCCGCCAAGTTGCCGGACTTCCGGTTCATCCCGGCTTTGTCGCACGCCACCGCGGACGACGCCTGGGAAGGCGAGACCGGCTTCATCCATGAAGTCGTGGCCCGGATCCTTAAGCAGGAGAGGCTGCAGGGCGACATGGACGCCTATTCGTGCGGGCCGCCGCCGATGATCGACGCCGTGCTGCCCGTCCTGCAGATGGCCGGGGTCGAGCCGGAGCGGATCTACTTCGACAAGTTCACGCCAGCGACACGCTAAACAAAAAAGGGAAAGTCCAGATGAGCGTTACCCAGGAGCCGATTGCACCGCGGAAGTCAGCCGCCGCCGGGACTGCAACATTCGCCGGGTCGAACAGCCGGAAGTACAACTACTTCACGCCAAAGGGCCGCAAGGCGTCGCACTACGAAGACATGACGGTCGATGTGCAGCCGGACCCGAAGCGGCATCTGCTGCAGGACTGGATCATCTCGTTCGCCGACGGCACGCCGACCTACAGCGAGAGCTGGACGGCGGCGAAGTGCTCCGATTGGCACGTGTTCCGCGCGGTCGATCAGGAGTGGGAGCGCACGCATTACCAGCGGCAGTCCACCATCGTCGGCATGATCGCCAACGTCGTCGATAACGGCCGCCGCTCGGGTGCGGTGAAGCGCTTCGACAAGGCCTGGGTCAAGGTGCTGCAGGACCATCTGGGCGCCTATAAGCACGCCGAGTTCGGCCTCGGCATGGCGACGATGCAGGCGCAGCGCTACGGCTACACGCAGATGATCAACAACGCCGTGCTGACCAATTCTTCCTACAAGCTTCGGTTTGCCCAGGACCTCACGCTGTATCTCGGCGAGATCGGCATGGATCTCGAAGGCTTTGACCAGGACGCCGGCAAGGCGCATTGGATGGAGGACCCGATCTGGCAGGGCGTGCGCCGGGCGGTGGAGACGATCGGCGGTTCGACGGACTACCTCGAGCAATACTTCGCGGTGAACGTGGTGTTCGAGCCGCTGGTGGCCGAGCTGTTCCGCAGCGGGTTCATCATGCAGGTCGCAGCCTCGCAGAACGACTTCATGACCCCGTCCGTGGTCGCCGCCGCCGAGGGCGACTATGAGCGCAACCTGGCCAATGCGGTCGAGCTGTTCCGCATGCTGGTGCTGGACGAAACGCATGGCACGGCGAACCGCGATCTGTTCAACGGCTGGCTGCTGAAGCACGGCGGCGAGGCGAAGAACGCGGCCAACCAGCTGCAGCCGATCTGGTCGCAGCCGCGGGTGAAGATCACGCAGTTCCCGGATGTGCTGGAGCAGTCGCACAACCGGCTGCGCGCGATCGGGTCGGAGATCGGGCTGGACGTGCGCCCGCTCATTGAAGCCTAAATCGCACCCCATCCAGGAGAGTAACGATGTCGCATACTGACAATATCTTCGAGTCGATGAAGAACATGCATCGCGACCAGACCATCTCGCACCAGTGCGGGGTGACGATGAACGACAGCGTCGAGGCGCGGGCGATCGCCGAGGTGATGGGCGAGAAACCGGGCATCCGCGTGACCTACATGCCGGCGATGATCCGCATCGACGGCGAGGGCAAGATCGAGTTCAAGATGGACGAGCTCAGCGAGTTCCTCGGCCGCGAGATGACGCCGCATCTGTTCGAGATTTCGACCTCCACCCATTACGGCCGGATGGTGATGGTGGACGACAATACCGTGGTGCTGTTCGGCAACATGGACGAAATGAAGCAGTATATCGAATAGAGGAGCGCTCGCGATGTATCGGACCAAGGACGGCGAAGACATCTTCATCATCGACGGGCACACGCATTTCTGGGACGCCAGCAAGGCTAACCAGAAGAATGTGCACGGCACGCAGTTCATCGACTGCTTCTACGCCTACCACAAGAACCTCAGCCCCAAGGATCAGGTCTGGGAGAAGGAGAAGTTCGAGAAATACGACGCGGAGACGATGTACCGGGACCTGTTCGTGGACGGCCCCGACGACATGGCCATCCTGCAGCCGACGTTCCTGACGGACTTCTACAACAACGGCTTCAACACGACCGAGCGCAACTCGGCCATGGCGAAGAAGCACCCCAACCGCTTCATCCTGAACGGCGCCTTCGATCCGCGCGACGGCGAGAAGGGGTTGGAAGACCTGCACGAGCAGGCGGAAAAGTATAAGCTGAAGGGCGTCAAGCTTTACACGGCCGAGTGGCGGGGCGAGTCGAAGGGCTACAAGCTCAGCGACAAGATGACCTACCGCTATTTGGAGGCGGCGGAAAAGCTCGGAATCAAGAACATCCACGTGCATAAGGGGCCGACGATCCTGCCGCTGAACCGCGACGCGTTCGACGTGGCAGACGTGGACGACGCCGCAACCAGCTTCCAGAACCTCAACTTCATCGTGGAGCATTGCGGCCTGCCGCGCCTCGATGACTTCTGCTGGATCGCGACGCAGGAGACCAACGTCTATGCCGGCATCGCCGTGGCGCTGCCGTTCATCCACAGCCGGCCGGCGTATTTTGCCCATATTATCTCGGAGCTGCTGTTCTGGGTCGGCGAGGACAAGATCCTGTATGGCAGCGACTACGCCATCTGGACGCCGCGCTGGCTCGTGGAGAAGTTCATGGACTTCGAGCTGCCGGACGACGTGGCGAAGGAGACCGGGGTCAGCCTCACGCTCGAGGCGAAGAAGAAGATCCTGGGGCTGAACGCCGCGCGGATTTATGGCATCGACATCGAGGCACAGAAGGCCAAGCTGCGCGCCGGCGAGCTTGTGGCGGCGGAGTGAGCGACAGCGACAACCGGGCTGTCACGAGCGTCCGGGTCAGCGAGGTGCTGGCCCGGCTCGACCGCGTGAGTGACCCGGAGCTCGACGAATCTGTGACGAGCCTCGGGTTCGTCACCGGCGTTTCGGTGAGCGACGCCGGCCGGGTCGAGATCGGCTTCCGCCTGCCGACCTATTGGTGCGCGGCCAACTTCGCCTTCCTGATGGCCGACGACATGCGCACTGAGGTCGGGCAGCTTCCCTGGGTGACCAGCGTGGGCGTCGAGCTGGGCGAGCACATGTATGCCGATACGATCAACACGGCCATGACGCGCGGACAGTCCTTCCAGGAGGCGTTCGCCGCCGAGGCGGATGGCGATCTGGACAGCCTGCGCCGGGTGTTCTTGGTAAAGGCGTTCCAACGGCGGCAGATGGCATTGCTGGACCATCTGCTCGCCGCCGGGCACTCGCCGGATGCGTTGGTGGCGCTGACCATCGCAGAACTGCGGTCGCAACACAGCGACACCGGCGCGCAACTTCTGAAACGCTACCTCGATCGGCGCGGCATCGTGGGGCCGGACGGGCCGGACGCGCCGGCCTTCGTGGACGAGCACGGGCGCACGATCGCGGCGGCCGATTTTCCGGCGCACCGGCGGACGCTGCGCCGGGTTTCGGTGAGCGTCGAGTTCAACGGCGCGCTGTGCCGCGGCCTGCTGGCGGCGCGGTTCGATGAGCCGGAGGGCGAGCCGACCCTGCTCGACTTCGTGCATGGCCGCGTGAAGGAGAACCCGCGCCAGGCAGTCTGAACAGTCGGCTTTCAGCGCTTAAAAGAAACGATCGAGGGACGACAATATGGCCAAGATGATGCTGCACGACGAGGCGGCGAGGATGGCATTGGGCCGGGGGGTGTCCAAGCTGGCCCGGGCCGTGCGCGGGACGCTGGGGCCGAAGGGCATGAACGCCATCATCGACCGGCCGATCGGCACGCCGATGATCTCCCGCGACGGCGTCAGCATCGCGCAGGAAATCGAGCTGGAGTGCCCGTTCGAGAACATGGGCGCGCAGGTATTACGCGAAGTCTCGAAGCAGACCAACGAGGTCGCCGGCGACGGCACCACCACCGCCACCGTGCTCGCCGACGCCATGGTGCAGCAGGGCCTGGCATGTCTTGCCCAGGGCGCCAACCCGGTCGAACTCGTGCATGGCCTGCAGGTCGCCACCACGGCGGCCATCGAGGCGTTGGGCCGCGTCGCCCGCCCGGTGCGCGGCATCGCCGAAACCCGCGCGGTCGCGATCATCGCCGCCAATGACGAGCTGACCGGCAACATGGTCGCCGAGGCGCTGGAGCGCGTCGGCAATGACGGCATCGTCACCGTCGAGTTCGGCAGCACGGTCGAGACGCTGCTGGAGATCGTGGACGGCATGGCGTTCGACCGCGGCTATCTGTCGCACCACATGGTCACCGACGTCGAGCGTATGCAGGTCGTGCTCGACGACCCGATGATCATGATGACCGACTGCAAGCTGCTGACGACGGAAGACGTGGCGGCCATCGAGCTGTTGGTGGCCGGGCAGAAGCGTCCGCTGCTGATCATCGCCGAGGAGGTCGCGCCGGCCTGCGTCGTTGCCCTGCTCTCGCGCCGGGACCGTGGCGAGCCGCCGATCGCCGCCATCCACCCGCCGGAGTATGGGCATTGGCGCAAGGCCATGCTGGAGGACATCGCCATCGCCACCGGCGGCCGGGTGATCGCCCGCGAGCTCGGCGGCCGCATCGCCGAGGCGCAGATGCGCGACCTGGGCCGCGCCCGGCAGGTCACGGTCTCCGCCAACCAGACCATCATCCGCGCCGGCGGCGGCGATCCGGCCACCGTCAAGGCCCGGCGCGAGCAGGTGGCCCGCCAGTACGAAGCGGCGCCGCAGAATATCGAGCGCGACAAATACCAGATGCGGCTCGCCAAGCTGTCGGGCGGCACCGCGATCATCCTCGCCGGCGGCGCCACGCCGGTCGAGCAGAAACGTCGGGTGCAGTTGATCGAGGACGCGATCAACGCCACCCGCGCCGCGGTCGAGGAGGGCATCGTGCCCGGCGGCGGCACCGCGCTGCTGCAGGTCGCGCCGGATTTGGAGCACGTGGTCGAGGGCCTGTCCGGAAGTGCCCGCGAGGGTGCCATGCTGCTGCAGTCGGCGCTCGTCCAGCCGCTGACCTGCATCGCCAAGAACTGCGGCCTGGACGCCGCCGCCATCGTCGAGCGGGTCCGGCAATCGCGCCGCGGCGTGGGCTTCGACGCCCGGACCGGCGAGTTCATCGACCTCGTGGAGGCCGGCGTGATCGACCCCGTGCGCGTCACCGCGACGGCGGTGCGCAACGCCGCCTCGGTCGCCGGGCTGATCCTCACCACGCAGACGCTGATCGCCACCAAGCCAGACAATTTCGACATCACCGCCGGTCCTGCGATGGGTGGTGGGGCGGAGCTGCTTTAGCAGGCTTGAACACGGGAGAAACATATGGCCGAGCGGCGGCTCAGCGGGATCAGGCTTCCGGCCCCGATTTCCGTCGCCCGTCGTTCGGACGCCGCCGACACCATGGAGGCCTGGGAACGGTTCCTGACCGGCGATCCCAGCGCCGCCATCCCGGCCCGCAACTTCGTCGTCGCCTCCTGGATGCGCAGTCAGCAATTGGGCATAAATCCCACGGGACGATCAGCGCCACTCGTGGCCCGCGGTGAGGCGGTGGACCGTCTGCGCCGGCACCACGCCGACCTGATCTCGGCGGCGGCCAAGGTGTTCGCCGAGGTCGCCGAGATCTTCAGCGGCTCGCGGTCGATCATGCTGCTGACGAACAACGACGGCGTCGTGCTGGACGCGGTCGGCGACCGGCACACGCTGGACCAGGGCGAGGACATCCATTTGACCCGCGGCGGCAGTTGGAGCGAGGACGCGATCGGCACCAACGGCATCGGCACCGCGCTCGCGACCGGACGGCCCGCCCAGGTGCACGCGGCGGAGCATTTCTGCGAGGGCATCAAGGCCTGGACCTGCGCCGCCGCGCCGATCTTCGAGCCCGGCACCGGCGCGATGCTGGGCGTGGTCGATATCTCCGGGCCGCCCTCCACCTACCAGCGCAACAACCTGTCGCTCGCGGTCTCGACCGCCCGGCAGATCGAGATGGTGTTGGGGGAGCGGGCCGCGAACGAGCGGATGCGGCTGCTGGAGGTCTGCCTGGACCGCATCAGCGAAGCGGACGTGGCCGGCATGGTGGCGATCGACCGCGCCGGGCGCCTGGTGCACCGCACGGGCCGGGTGCCGAGCCTGGTCGAACTGGGCCAGCGCGTGCCGGGCCTGGACGGCGGCTCTGCGGTCGAGGACTGGGCCGCCCGGCTGCCGGAGGGTTTGCGCGCCGAGTGGTTCAGCCCGGTGACCGTGGATGGCCGCGCCATCGGCGCCGTGCTGGTGGTTCCGGCCCGCACGCGTTCGGTCACCCCAGCGCATGAGGGCGCATTCGACGCGATCCTGGGCCACAGCCCCGCGATGACGGAGGCGCTGGGCCGGGCGCGGCAACTGGTCGGCAAGCAGGTGCCGGTGCTGATCGAGGGCGAGACCGGGGTCGGCAAGGAACTGTTCGCCCGCGCCATCCACTTCGCCCACGATCCGCGCCGGCCGTTCGTCGTGCTGAATTGCGGTGCCGTCGCCAAGGACCTGCTGGCGGCCGAGCTGTTCGGCCATGTCCGCGGCGCCTTCACCGGCGCCACCAGCGAGGGCCGGGCTGGGCGGTTCGAGCTGGCCAATGGCGGCACGCTCTGCCTGGACGAGATCGGCGAGCTGCCGCTCGATTTGCAGCCGATCCTGCTCCGCGTGCTGGAGGAGGGCGTGATCTACCGCCTCGGCGACGGCCAGCCGCGGCGGGTCGAGGTGCGGCTGTTGGCGCTCACCAACCGCACGCTGCTGGACGAGGTCGCCGCCGGGCGGTTCCGCCGCGACCTGTATCACCGGATCAGCGTGACCCGCATCCGGCCGCCGCCGCTGCGCGAACGTCACGGCGATGTCGAGCTGCTGGTCGAGCACTTCAACGCGGTGCTCGCTGACCGCCATGAGGTCCCGCGGCGGCGCTTCGGCCCCGAGGTGCTGCGCCTGCTCGCCGCCTATCACTGGCCCGGCAATGTGCGCGAGCTGCGCAACGTGGTCGAAAGCCTGCTGCTGATGTCCGACGCGCCGGAGGTCCGGCTGGACGAGCTGGCGGCCGGGCTGTCGTCGGAGCCAATTTGCGCGGCGCCGGCCGTGTCCGAAGCCACCGACTTGATGACAGCGGCGAGCCTGGAGACGACGGAACGCGCCGCGATCGTGGCGGCGGTGCGGCTATGCCACGGCAACCTGACGGCTGCGGCAAAGTCACTGGGCGTATCGCGCAGCACGCTGTATCGCAAGGTGGAGCGCTACCGGCTGCAGATCTGACCTGCCTCTTGTGGATCGAAACCAGTGTCGCCTGGATGCGTTCGGGGAGCCTGAATTGATCCTTGAGGCACCGATGATCCGCATCCTAACTGCCGCCATGTCGGCATTGCTCCTCGCGATCCCGGCCAATTCTCTCCGTGCTCAAACACCATCGCCGACCCTTGACGCCAAGGCGGCCCCGATCACGACTTTGGACCATGAGTTCCTGATCAAAGACGCCCAGGGCGGCGTCTATGAGGTCGCCATCGCCGCGCTGGCGCAGCAGCGTTCCTCGCGGGACGACGTGAAGGCCTATGCCGCGCGCATCATCGCCGACCACACTATTTACAACCAGGCATTGCAGGAGCTGGCCCGCGTCAAGGGCATCGAGCTGCCGACCACCATGACCGCGGAGGATCAGGTGCGCCTGAACACCATCAACTCCCAGGTGCGCAGCACCGCGGACCGGTCGTTTCTGGAGGAGGCGACGCGCATCAATGCCCAGGACAGGCAGGACGCTGCCGATGAGATTGCGAGAACTGCGGACCCGGACATCAAGGCGTTTCTGCAGAAGTTCGAAGCGGTCGATGCCGAGCACGAGCGAATGGGCCTCGCGTTGCATCGGTAGCGCATTGGCTGGGCCAGCATCGGCGCGAATTGGGTTGCAACCGATGTGCTGAGGGCCAAGAACATCCTATGAGCACGATGCATCCCGATCCCCTCGTCGTTCCGCGGCGCGGCCGCCTGATCGTCGGCGCCATGCTGATCTCCACCTTCATGGCTGCGGTCGAAGTGACGGTCATCAGCACCGCGATGCCGACCATCGTCGGGCAGCTCGGCGGCTTTGACCTGTTCACCTGGGCATTCGGCGTCTATCTGCTCGGCCAGGCGGTGACGACACCAATCTATGGTCGGCTTGCGGACCAATACGGCCGGAAACGCGTGTATATCGGCAGCGTCGCGGTATTCCTGCTCGGCTCCCTGCTGTGTGGTTTCGCCTGGAGCATGGCGTCGCTGATCGCCTTCCGCGCGGTCCAGGGGCTGGGCGGCGGCGGGCTGATCCCGCTGGCGGCCACCATCATCTCCGACGTGTCCAGCCCGGCCGACCGTCCGCGGGCATTGGGCTACGTCAGCGGCATCTGGGGCATCTCGGCGATCATCGGCCCGCTGCTGGGCTCCTTCTTCGTCGGCACGCTCGGCTGGCCGTTCGTGTTCTGGGTCAACCTGCCGATTGGCCTGCTGACCGTGGTCCTCGTCGCCCGGTTCCTGGATGAGCCCGCATCGACCCGGCAGCACGCGCCGATCGACGTGACCGGCGCAACACTGCTGGCGCTCGGCGTCGGGGCGGTGATGGCGGTGCTGGTGCAGCACGAATCGTTCAGCCTTGCCGCGCTAGCTGTGCTCTTGGCACTCGGCATCGCGGCGCTGGCCGGCTTCGCTCGGAGGGAGCAGCGCAGCGCTACGCCGATCTTGCCGCTGCATCTATGGGGCAGGCCGTTGATCCTGGCTGCCAACCTGTCGGGTCTTATGTGTGGCGCGCTGATGATCGGCGCGACGGCGTTCCTGCCGTCCTGGATCCAGGGCGTACTGGGTCGCAGTGCGCTGGTGTCCGGCTTCATGCTGGGCGTGCTGACCTTGAGCTGGACGACGGCCAGCATGAGCCTCAGCCGGGTGCTGAACCGGCTGGCCTACCGTCCCATCGCATTGGCGGGCGCGCTCGCACTGCTCACCGGCGCCGCGGCGCTGCTTCTGTTGCGTCCGGGGCAGGATGCGGCGTGGGTCGTCGTCGCCTGCGCGCTGCTCGGCGTCGGCCTCGGGCTGCATAGCCTGGTGTTCAACGTGGTGGTGCAAAGCAGCGTGGCGCAGCACGACCGCGGCCGGGCGACGTCGCTGTTTTACTTTTGCCGCATGATCGGCCAGGCCGTCGGGGCGGCGGCGTTCGGCGGCGTGCTCAATGCCGGATTGGCCGCGGCCGGACCGTCTGCGCATGACGCGGTGCGCGACCTTGTGGAGCCTTCACTTCGCATCGCCCTTCCGACGGCGGAGCTGGCGCGCTTGACCGGGGCGCTTGCCGATGCCCTGCATGGCGTGTTCGCGCTGGCGGTCGGGATCGCAGCGATAACACTGCTGGGCGTCTTCCTGGTGCCACGGCGGGCGAGGCTGCCGCAGGACGGTTGACGCCGCGCCTACTCCAGCTCCCCGGCCGTGACCCGAAACTCCCCGCCGGGTCCGTCGAGCAACAAGGCGCCGTCATCGCCCAAGCCGCGAAAAGCGCCGTTCAGTCGTTGTTTGCCCATCCCGACCGCGATGGGCTCGCCCGGTCTGTGCGCCATGGCGAGCCACGCCGCTCGGACTGGCGCAAAGCCATTGCGATCGTAGCGTGCCCGCCAGTCCTGCAGGACTTCCAGCAGCCGGGCAGCAAACACCTCGGGCGCCGGGGCAGGGCAGCGCGACGCCATGTCTGCGACCGGCCGCCCAAGACCTCGGGGCGCACCCGCCAGGTTCACGCCGAAGCCGATCACGAGCCACGGCCCGCCCGCGAACCCAGCTTCGAGCAGGATTCCGGCCAGCTTGCCTCCGCCCAGCAACAGGTCATTCGGCCATTTCAGCCTCAGTGCCGCGGATTCGGGCAAAGGTTCCGGCAGATAGTGCCGAGCCGTGGCGGCCAGGGCGACCGCCGCCAGGATCGACCAATGGCCCGGCCACGGCAAAACCTGCGGGCGCAGCAAAACCGATAGATGCAGGTTGCCGTCGATCGAATGCCAGGCGCGCCCGAGCCGGCCGTGGCCGCCGGTTTGCCGCCGGGCGAGCAGGGCGACCTCGTGTCCCGGACCGGCAACGGCCCGCAGCTTCAGCGCATCGGAGGTGGAGCCGATCTCGTCCACGATCTCCAGCGCGGTGGTTGTGATCACGCGATCTAGACCAGCAGCCTGCCAGCCACCAGGGTCAGCGTGGCGGCTAACATGCCGCGCACCACCATGGTCGGCATCCGGGTTGCAAGCAGGCTGCCGACGATGACGCCCGGCACCGAGCCCGACAGCAGCGACCCCAGCAAACCCCAATCCACCGCGCCCAGATACCAGTAACCGGTTCCCGCCAGCAGGGTCAGCGGGATGGCATGGGCGATGTCGGACCCAACGATCCGCGCCGGCGACAGCCGCGGATACAGCAGAGTCAACACGCTGACCCCCAATGCCCCGGCGCCGACCGAGGTCAGGGTCACCAGGACGCCCAGCACCGCGCCCGACGCCACCGTCAGGCCCTTGAGCCAGCGCTGCGAAAGCACAGCACTGCGCGTCGCCAGTGCGGCCAGAAGCTGGCCTTGGAACAGCAGGAGCAGCACCGTGAGCAGGATCGTCACCGCCAGCACCGGCGTGATGACGCGGGACACCGCGGCGGTATGGACGTGCAGCTGATGCAGCACCAGCAGCGTGAGCGCCGCCGCCGGGAGGCTGCCCGACGCCAGCCGCCGCGTCACCTGCCAATCGACCGTATCACGGCGTGCATGGATCAGCACGCCGACGGACTTCGTGCAGGCCGCATAAAGCAGGTCTGTGCCCACCGCGGTCGCCGGGTGGACGCCGAACAGCAGCACGAGCAACGGCGTCATCAACGAGCCGCCGCCGACTCCGGTCAGCCCGACCAAGGCACCAACGGCAAAGCCCGAAAGCGTATAGAGCGGGTCGATCACGCCGCCCTACTCCCTATTATCCAAACACGCCGCGGCGGCGCAGCTCCGTCACGACATACTCGGCCAACTCTTCCGGTGAGGCATCCGCGGTGCGCAAGTGCAGCTCTGGGGTCTCCGGCGCCTCATAAGGCGCGTCCACCCCGGTGAAGCCTGGCAGCAGCCCCGAATCGGCCTTCCGATACAGCCCCTTCGGATCACGCCGCCGGCACTCATCGACCGAGGCGTCCACGAACACCTCGATGAACTCGCCCTCGGGCAGGCGCGCCCGTGCCCGTGCCCGCTCGGCCCGATACGGCGAGATCAGGCTGGCGATCACGATCAACCCGGCGTCGGCGAACAGCGCCGCCACCTCGGACGCGCGCCGCACGTTCTCTGCCCGGTCCGCCTCGGAGAAGCCCAGGTCCCGGTTGAGCCCATGGCGCAGATTGTCGCCGTCCAGCACGTAGGTATGCCGACCCAGCGCGTGCAGCCGCCGCTCCACCAAATTGGCGATGGTGGACTTGCCCGCACCCGACAGCCCGGTGAACCACAGCACCGCCGGGTGCTGCTGGTTCAGCCGGCCGCGCGCTGCGCGATCCACGTCCAGCTCCTGCCAGGTGATGCTGGTCGCCCGGTGCAGCTCGGCCTCGATCATGCCGACGCCGACGGTCGCGTTGGTCTGCCGGTCGATCAGGATGAAGCCGCCGAGATCACGGCTATAGGCATAGGGCTCAAACGCGACCGGGGACTGCAAATTCAGCTCGATGCTGCCCAGGTCGTTGAGGCCGAGCGACCCCGCGCGCTCGGCCTCGCGCGTGTTCACGTCGATGCGGTGCCGGATACGGCTGACGCTGCCGGGCACGCTGCGGGTGCCGAGCTTCACCAGGTACTCCCGCCCGGCCATCAGCGGCGTGTCGTGCAGCCAGATCAGCTTCGCCGACAGGGCGTCCGCCACCCGCACCGGCGCGCCTGCCGCCGCCAGCACGTCGCCGCGGGACACGTCGATCTCGCGGTCGAGCACGAGAGTCACGGAATCCCCAGCCTCCGCATAGGGCCGGATCCCGTCCATGGTGACGATCTCACGGATTTCGGCGGCGCTGCCGGCAGGCTGCACGACGATGCGGTCGCCGGGCTGCACGCGCCCACTGGCGACGGTCCCGGAGAAGCCGCGGAAATCGAGGTCCGGCCGGTTCACCCATTGCACCGGCATGCGGAACGGGCGGGCCAGCGTCTCCTGCTCGACCACGACGTTTTCGAGGTAGGACAACAGGCTCGGACCGGCATACCACGGCGTGTTGGCGCTGGGCGTGATGACGTTGTCGCCGTGCCGGGCCGAGATCGGGATGGCCTGCAGTGTGCTGAAGTCCAGGCCCTCGGTGCAGGCGCGGAACTCGGTGGCGATGGCGTCGAACCGCTCCTGGCTGAACTCCACCAGGTCGATCTTGTTCACCGCCAGCACCACGTGGCGAATGCCCATCAGCCCGGCGATGAAGGCGTGCCGCCGGGTCTGGGTTAAAATCCCCTTGCGGGCATCCACCAGCATCACCGCAAGGTCCGCGTTGGAGGCGCCGGTCGCCATGTTGCGGGTGTATTGCTCATGGCCAGGCGTGTCCGCGACCATGAAGCTGCGGCGCGGCGTGGTCATGAAGCGGTAGGCCACGTCGATGGTGATGCCCTGCTGCCGTTCAGCCTCCAGCCCATCGACCAGCAGAGCGAAATCCATATCCGCGCCCGTGGTGCCGTGACGCCGGCTCTCGCGCTCGAGGGTCGCGAGCTGATCGTCCAGGATCAGCCGCGTGTCATAAAGCAAGCGGCCAATCAGCGTCGATTTCCCGTCATCGACGCTGCCGCAGGTCAGGAAACGCAGCCGGCCGAGCGGCGCAGCGCCCTGACCATGCGCAGGGCCGGGGAGGAAGGACTGCACGAGCTGGTCCATCAAAAGTACCCCTCGCGCTTCCTGTGCTCCATCGAGTTGGCCTCGTCCTTGTCGATCAGCCTCGTGCCGCGCTCGGAGGTGCGGGGGGCGAGCATCTCGCTGACGATCTCCGGCAGCGTCCGTGCGGCGCTCTCGATGGCACCGGTCAGCGGATAGCATCCGAGCGAACGGAACCGCACCATGCGCTGCACCGGCACCTCGCCGGGATGCAGACGCATGCGCTTGTCATCGACGACGATCAGGCTGCCGTCCCGCTCCACCACCGGGCGCAACGCGGCATGATAAAGCGGCACGATCGGGATTGCTTCGGATTGGATGTATTGCCACACATCGAGCTCGGTCCAGTTCGACAGCGGGAAGACGCGCATCGACTCGCCCGGCGCGACCCGGCCGTTATACAAACGCCAGAACTCCGGCCGCTGGTCCTTCGGCTCCCATTGCTGCGCGGCTGTACGGAAAGAGAAGATGCGCTCCTTCGCCCGCGACTTCTCCTCATCGCGTCGCGCGCCGCCAAAGGCCGCGTCGAACGCGTGATGCCGCAGTGCCGCCTTCAACGCCTCGGTCTTCATCGCGTGGGTGTAGAAGGAGCCGTGGTCGAACGGGTTGATGCCCTGGGCCCGCGCCTCCTGGTTCGTGTGCACGATGAGATCGAGGCCATAGCGCCGCACCGTCTCGTCACGGAACGCGATCATCTCCCGAAACTTCCAGCCGGTATCGATATGCAGCAGCGGGAAGGGCGGGAGCGAGGGGTGGAACGCTTTACGGATCAGGTGCAACAGCACCGAGGAGTCTTTGCCGATCGAATACAGGAATACCGGATTCCGGCACTCCGCCGCCACCTCGCGGATGATGTGGATGCTCTCGGCCTCCAACTGCCGCAGGTGCGCTGTGGCACTCGGCAGGGTTGCGGAGAGGGTGTCGGGGTATGGTGACACGGCGTTCATTCGGGGCTGCTCGTCTTTATCATGGCTGCATTAATGGCGTTTGGCGAATGGATACCGCATTCGGTCTTGTTATGTCCCGCCCAGCGTCCGGCGCGCGGGTCGGCGCCCGGCACCGTCGGCCGCGTGCACGGCATACAGCCGATGGACCGATAGCCCTGCGCCTCAAGCGGGTGCCGGGGCAGCTCGTGTTCAGACATATACCGGTTCAACTGCTCGGCGTTCCAGGACACGAGGGGGTTCACCTTCACCCGTCCGTCCGGCTCATGCTCAATCAACGGCAGCGCCGTGCGCATCCCGCCCTGGAAGCGCTTACGCCCGGTGATCCAGGCGGGGAAGCCGGCCAGTGCCTCGTCCAGCGGCTCCACCTTGCGCTGCCAGCAACACACGTCGGGATCGGTCTGCCACAAAATGCCCTTCGGGTCCGCCATCGCCAGCGCGCGCGCATCCGGCTGGACCGAGCGCACGTTAAGCAGCCCGAGCCTGTCCACCAGCGTGTCGCGATACCGCAGCGTCTCCGGAAACAGCTTGCCGGTATCAAGGAAGACCACGGGGGCTGCCTTGTCGATGCCGGAGACGAGATGCAGCAGCACTGCGCTTTCGGTCCCGAACGAGGAGACCAGCGCGATCTGCCCCGGGAACACCCGGCACAGCAAGTCACGCAGCATTTCGGGCGTGCTCCACCCGGCGTAGTCTGTGAATGAGGCGTGGCACCGCGGCTGCGCCGGAGCGCTGGAGATGGCCTGTTTTATAGTTGCTAGTCGCATCAGCGCTTGTCTGCCCATGTCCACGCAGGGCTGGCGCCCGGTTCAGGTCACGACAAGTAGGAATAACTTTCTTCATACCGCAAGAGACACGCTGGATTTAAGAAATATATGCTACAAACTAACCGTGTAGGCAGTATTTTTATTTACTTCTGGAGATTCCGCCACGACGTCGTTCTCGTCCATGGCGGCCGATGCCAGCCCTCGGCCGCCGCGCCGCAATCGGACCGTAATCGTGTGATCGAGCAGGGCAGTAGAAATGTTACTCGGGAGTTATTGCGAATGACTCTCATTTGCATCTATCAGTGCCGCGGTCAAACGGATGAGCCTGGGACGCACAAGCCGTGAATGCACAAGCCATGAATGCACAAGGATGACGCGATGACGACTCCAGCCATGGGGCCAGCCTTGCCCAAGCATCGCGCTCGGGGGCGGGCCGCCGCAGGCCTTCTCGTGGTGGTGGGCGCCCTGGCGTTCAGCCCCACCGCTGCCCAGACCGGCGTCAGCCCAGGGGCTCAAACCACTCCTGGCCCGAGTGAGCGCATCGAGCCCGGCGCGGCGGAGAGCCGGCAGGCCACCCCGGGCGGCGAGTCGGGCGTGAAGCCCAGAGAGGAAACGGCTAAGGACCTTTGGAGCCGCGCCAACCTGTTCGGTGACCTCGGCGGCATCCGCACCCGCCTTGCGGACCTGGGCATCACCTTCGGCCTCACGGAATCGAGCGAGGTGTTCGGCAACGCCACCGGCGGCGTGCGCCAGGGTGTGATCTATGAGGGGCTGACCCAGTTCGGCGTTGGCCTCGATACCGAAAAGGCGTTCGGCTGGAAGGGCGGCACGTTCAACGCAACGGGGTATCAAATCCACGGCCGCGGCCTCAGCCTGAACAACCTCGGCAACAACCTGAACACCGTGAGCGGCCTGGAGACGTCGCGCGGCACCCTGCTGTTCGAGCTGTGGTACGAGCAGGTGCTGCTCGACAAAAAGCTCGCCGTCCGCGTCGGTCAGCTCGCGGCCGACCAGGAGTTCCTGATCAGCCAATACGCCGGGCTGTTCCTGAACCACACCTTCGGCTGGACCAGCCTGCCCAGCGCTGACCTGCCATCGTCCGGGCCGTCCTTCCCGCTGGCCACACCCGGCGTGCGGTTGAAATATGTGCCTCAGGACAACATCGCGCTGCTCGGCGCGGTGTTCAACGGCGATCCGGCCGGCCCCGGCCGCGGCTTCCCGCAGGACCGTGATCCCACTGGCACCGCATTCAGGCTGCGCGACGGCGTGTTCGCCATCGCCGAGATCCAGTACGGCACGAACCAGGAGGAGGGTGCGACCGGCATGCCCGGCACATACAAGTTCGGCGCCTATTACAGCACGCAGAACTTCGCCGATCAGCGCCGCAACGGCGCCGGCGTGTCGCTGGCCGATCCGACCGGCACCTCTGTCCTCGGCCGCAAACGGCGCGGCAACTACGGTCTGTATGCCATGGCGGACCAGCTCCTCTGGCGCAAGGAGGGCACCAAGGACGGCGGCGTCGGCGTGTTCGTCCGTGTCATGGGAGCGCCGGGCGACCGCAACCTGGTGAATTTCTATGCTGATGCGGGCGTGACCTATAAAGGCCTGATCGATGGACGCGACAGCGATACCGCCGGCGTCGCCGTCGCCTATGCCCGGATCAGCGACACGGCGAGCAAGCTCGATTCCGATACCGCGCGCTTCACCGGCGACGCCTATCCGATCCGCCGGAATGAGACGGTGCTGGAGCTGACCTACCAGGCGCAGATCGCGCCATGGTGGCAAATCCAGCCCTCGGCGCAGTACCTGTTCAACCTAAACGGCGGCGTGTCCAACCCACAGAATCCAGCGAAGCGGCTGGGCGACGCCGCGGTTTTTGGGTTGCGCACCACCGTCACGTTTTGACGGCTGGTTAGCGCGGAGTCGCTTCGTTGCGGCTCAGGGCGTGCACGTTGGCTTCACGCCGAGAAACATGCATCTATTCGATACGCGAACCGGCCGCACGCTGATGCGCGGCGCGAGCCCGGATGTAACCAAGGGGACCGTCATGCGATCCGTCCAGCTCAACCGCGCCAACCTGGCCAGCCTGCAGCCTTCGGTGCATGTGCCGCGCTTCGACCCGGCGCGAGTGACCGCTGGAATCGTGCATCTCGGCCTCGGCAACTTCCACCGGGCGCACATGGCGCGCTACACGCACGAGCTCATGGAGCGGCGGCCGGATGCGCTGGAGTTCGGCATCATCGGCGCTGGCTTGATGCCCGGCGACCGGCGCATGCAGGAGAGCCTGACGCCGCAGGACAACCTCTATACGCTCGTGGAGCGCAGCTTCACCGAGGAGACGGTGACGGTGATCGGCTCGCTCGCCGACGTGATTTTCGCCGGTGAGAGCAGTGCGGCTCTGTTGGAGGCGATCGACCGTCCGGAAATCCGCATCGTCAGCCTGACGGTGACGGAGAACGGCTACTGCCTGAACCGCTCCACGAAGCGCCTCGATCCCGAGCATGCGCTGATCCGCGCGGACCTCGCGCACCCGGAGCGGCCGTCGAGTGCCATCGGCATCGTGGTGGAGGCGTATCGCCGGCGCCACGTCAGCGGCGCGCCGCCGTTCACCGCGCTGAGCTGCGACAACATCCAGCACAACGGCAGCGTGCTGCGTGACGCGGTGCTGGCGCTGGCCGGGTTGCGGGACCCTGCCCTTGCCGAATGGATCGCCGAGCACGGCAGCTTCCCGAGCACGATGGTGGACCGCATCACGCCGGTGACCGCGGCGGCGGACGTGGCAGCGTTGGCCGAGCGCCACGGCATCGTGGACGCCTGGCCGGTGTTCGCCGAGACCTTTACCCAATGGGTGATCGAGGACCGCTTCCCCGCCGGCCGCCCGGCGTGGGAGGAAGTGGGCGCGCAATTCGTCGCCGACGTCGCGCCGTATGAGTTCATGAAGCTGCGGCTGCTGAATGCCAGTCACCTCGCAGTGTCCGGCATGGGGCGGCTCGCGGGCTATGTCACCATCGACGAGGCGATGGCCGATCCGCTGATCGCGCGGTTCATGGGCGCGCTGATGGACCGGGAGACCGGGCCGACGCTGCCGGCGGTGCCAGGGATCGACCTCGGGGCCTACAAGGCGACGCTGATCGAGCGTTTTGCCAACCCCGCCATCAAGGACACGGTGGAGCGGGTGAACACCGACGCGCCGCTGAACATCCTGGTGGACCCGATCCGCGACCGGCTGCGCACGGGGGAGGGGGTCGAGCTTTTGGGTCTGGCTTTGGCCGCGTGGCTGCGCCGGGTGCGCGGCGATGACGAGCAGGGCCAGCCGATCGATATCCGCCATCCCTTGGCGGACCTATTGCGGGGGAAGGCCATCGAGGGCGGGCCGGACCCACGGCCGCTGCTCGGCATCACCCAGCTTTTTGGCGAGACCGGCGCGGATGCGCGGCTGATCGATCCGGTCGGACGCTGGCTGGCGTCGCTTTATGAGCGCGGCAGCCGGGAGACGCTGGCGGCGGCGTCGCGCACGCTCGGGTTCTGATCGCAGGCCGCGCTTCACCTTAAGGTGTTGACGGCGCTGCAGGAAGGTGAAACGGTCTGGTCAAGGTTGCTTGCATCAGCAGCGCCAAGTAATTCGATTTGGGGAGACGTGCCATCGCTCATCGCATCAGGGGCGGCCTGCGGGCCGTCGTCGCTACCGGCGCGTTGCTCTCTGTAGGCCTCGCGGTTGGGACGGCGCGGGCCGAGTCCACCATCACCATTGCGACCGTCAACAACGGCGACATGGTGGTGATGCAGAAGCTATCCCCGCAGTTCGAGCAGCAGCATCCCGACATCAAGCTGCGCTGGGTGGTGCTGGAGGAGAACGTGCTGCGCCAGCGCATCACCACCGACATCGCCACCAAGGCCGGGCAGTTCGACGTGATGACGGTCGGCAACTACGAGGTGCCGATCTGGGCGAAGCAGGGCTGGCTGGAGCCGATGGACAAGCTGCCGGCGTCATACGGCGTCGATGACATCCTGAAGCCGGTGCGGGACGGGCTGACCTATAACGGCAAGCTGTATGGCCTGCCGTTCTATGCCGAGAGTGCCATGACCTACTACCGCACCGACCTGTTCGAGAAGGCGGGCATCAAGATGCCGGATGCGCCGACCTACGAGCAAATCCGCGGTTTCGCCGACAAGATCACCGACAAGCCGAACCAGATCTACGGCATGTGCCTGCGCGGCAAGCCGGGCTGGGGCGAGAACATGGCCTTCGTCACCTCGCTGGTGAATGCCGAGGGCGGCCAGTGGTTCAACACCCAGTGGAAGCCGGAGATCGACACGCCGGAGTGGCGCAACGCGATCACCTATTATACCGACATCCTAAAGGCGGACGGGCCGCCGGGCGCGACGTCCAACGGCTTCAACGAGAACCTGGCGCTGTTCGCCAGCGGCCATTGCGGCATGTGGATCGACGCGACTGTCGCAGGCGGGCTGCTATTCGACAAGAAGACGTCGAGCGTTGCCGACAAGGTGGCGTTCGCGCCGATGCCGACCGGCAGCTTCAAGAATGCGCCGACCTGGCTATGGAGCTGGAACCTGAGCATCCCGACGTCGTCGAAGCAGCAGGAGGCGGCGCGGACCTTCATCGCCTGGGCGACGTCTAAGGAGTATATCGAGCTCGTCGCCAAGGAGAACGGCTGGGTCGCGGTGCCGCCCGGCACGCGGCAGTCCACCTATGACAACCCCGAGTACAAGCAGGCGGCGCCTTTCGCGGCCTTTGTGCAGAAGGCGATCAGCGTCGCCAACTCGACCGGGCAGACCAAGGCGCCGCGTCCGTATGAGGGCGCGCAGTTCGTGGCGATCCCCGAGTTCCAGGGCATCGGCACCCAGGTCGGCCAGACCATCGCCGGCACCCTGAGCGGTCAAAGCACCATCGAGCAGGGACTGAAGACCGCACAGGCGGCGACGGAGCGGACGATGCGTCAGGCCGGCTACCCGAAGAAGTAGGCGGCGGAGATGTCGGCAACCCTCATCCGAGAGAAAGTGGCGGCTGCGAAGCCGCCACGGAAGACCGGCTCGATGCTGGTGGTGCCGTCCGTCGTGGTGCTGCTGCTGTGGATGATCGTGCCGCTGGTGATGACCCTGTGGTTCTCATTCCAGTACTACAACCTGGTGAACCCCGAGGTGAGCGGGTTCGCTGGGCGCGACAACTACGAGTTCCTGGTCACCGACCCAGACTTCTGGGTCTCGCTCCGCAACACGATGACGCTGCTGATCTCGGTGCTGGTCATCACCGTGGGCCTCGGTACCCTGCTGGCGGTGCTATTCGACCAGCCATTCCCCGGCCAGAAGATCGCCCGCGTGCTGGCGATCTCGCCCTTCTTCGTCATGCCGACCGTGAGCGCGCTCATTTGGAAAAACCTGCTGATGCACCCGATCTATGGGGTGCTCGGCGCAGTAGCGGCAACTTTTGGACTGCAGCCGGTCGATTGGTTCGCCTCGTATCCGTTGCCGGCTGTCATCGCCATCGTGTCGTGGGAGTGGCTGCCCTTTGCGCTGCTGATCCTGCTCACCGCCGTGCAGTCGCTTGACCACGAGCAGCGGGAGGCGGCGCGCATGGACGGCGCGGGCGTGGTGGCGCAGTTCTTCTTCATCACCCTGCCGCATCTGTCCCGCGCCATCAGCGTCGTCATAATGATCGAGACGATCTTCCTGCTGACGGTATTTGCCGAAATCTTCGTCACCACGTCCGGCGGCCCCGGCAATGCCACGACCAACCTCGCCTTCCTGATCTACGCCAGGGCTCTGCTGCAGTATGACGTCGGCGGCGCCTCGGCCGGCGGCGTCGTGGCAATTATCCTCGCCAATATTGTCGCCTACTTCCTGGTGCGCAGCATCGCCCGTCGGCTGGAGGTCTGATCGATGCGCGAGACCGCCTTCCAACGCGTGTTCGCCTTCGTCGTCGGCTGGGGCGTGGCGCTGCTGCTGTTCTTCCCGATCGCCTGGATGGTGCTCACGAGCTTTAAGTCCGAGGTCGATGCGATTACTCCGAGGCTAACCTTCACCCCCACGCTGTCGTCCTACACCGAGGTGCTGTCGCGGGCGGACTACCTCAGCTTTGCCTGGAACAGCATCGCGGTGTCGGTGGGCGGCACCGTGCTGGCGCTGCTGTTCGCGATCCCCGCCGCCTACTCGATGGCATTCCATCCGACCCAGCGCACCCGCGGCACGCTGCTGTGGATGCTCTCGACCAAGATGCTGCCGCCGGTGGGCGTGCTGGTGCCGATCTATATCCTTGCCCGCGATTCGGGGCTGCTCGATACCCGTACGGTGCTGGTGATCATGTATGCGCTGGCAAATCTGCCGATCGTGGTCTGGATGCTGTTCACCTTCTACAAGGAAGTGCCGAAGGACATCCTGGAGGCCGGCCGCATGGACGGCGCACGGACGGCGAGCGAGGTCTGGTATCTGCTGCTGCCGCTCACCCTGCCGGGCGTCGCCTCCACGGGGCTCCTGTCGCTGATCCTGTGCTGGAACGAGGCGTTCTGGAGCCTGAACCTGACAACGTCGTCGGCAGCGCCGCTGACCGCGTTCATCGCCTCGTTCTCCAGCCCCCAGGGGCTGTTCTTCGCCAAGCTGTCCGCAGCCTCGACCATGGCGGTGGCGCCGATCCTGGTGTTCGGCTGGTTCAGCCAGCGCCAGCTTGTGCGCGGCCTGACCTTCGGTGCGGTAAAATAGGAGTTCCCGCATGGCTACTTTGACCCTGCGCGACCTGCGCAAAAGCTATGGCCCGGCCCACGTCATCAAGGGCATCGACCTCGATGTCCTGGAGCGTGAGTTCGTGGTGTTCGTCGGCCCTTCCGGCTGCGGCAAATCGACTTTGCTGCGCATGATCGCGGGCCTTGAGGACATCACCTCCGGCGAGCTGCAGATCGACGGACGGCGGGTGAACGACGTGGGACCGGCCGACCGCGGCCTGGCGATGGTGTTCCAGTCCTACGCACTGTATCCGCACATGACGGTGCGGCAGAACATGGGATTTGCGCTGCGCCTGGCGCGGGTGCCGAAGGCCGAGCGTGATCGCAAGGTGAACGAGGCCGCGCGCATCCTGCAGCTCGAGCCCTATCTGGAGCGCCGTCCGAAGGACCTGTCGGGCGGCCAGCGGCAGCGCGTCGCCATCGGCCGCTCCATCGTGCGCGACCCCAAGGTGTTCCTGTTCGACGAGCCGCTGTCCAACCTCGACGCGGCCCTGCGCGGGCAGATGCGCATGGAGCTGCTGCGCCTGCACGAGGATCTGAACGCCACGATGATCTACGTGACGCACGACCAGGTCGAGGCGATGACGATGGCGGACAAGATCGTCGTGCTGCAGGCCGGGCTGGTCGAGCAGGTCGGCTCACCGCTGGAGCTGTATCATCATCCCGTCAACCTGTTCGTCGCCGGGTTCATCGGCTCGCCGCGCATGAACCTGATGCCGGCGCCGGTGGTCGAGGTCACTGGGTCCGGCGTGACAGTGGCGCTGCCTTCGGGTGGACAGGTCACGGTGCCGACCTCGGCATCCGGCGTGCGGCAGGGCGACACCATCACGCTCGGCGTCCGGCCCGAGGGGCTGCATGTCGATCCCGCTGGCCCGGTCGCGTGCGAAGTCAAGTTGGTCGAGCGGCTCGGCGGCCTGACGCTTCTGCATGTGACGACAGGGGTCGATCAGGCACTGACGGTGCAGATCGAGGGCAGCGACGCGACCCGGGCACATGAGACGGTCCACCTGTCGATCGACACTGCCGCCTGCCATCTGTTCGGCAAGGACGGCTTGGCACTGCCGCGGCTCGTGCGGCACCCAATGGCGGCCTGATCCGCGTCGGGGGCCAAGCCGCCGCCGATAGCGCCCGCTGGCGGGGGCGTACTCCCCTTATGTGCATGTGAACTGGTCTCCTCGGCCAGCCGCGCCTATTCTTTTGGGCGCCATGAATATGATCGATCCAAGCGGCGCCTCGCCCAAGCTGCGGCAGCGCTACGAACGTCTGCCGACCGGGCCCAAGCTGGTGCTTTGGGTGAAAAGCCTTACGTTCCTGCCAACCACCAAATCGGTCTTTATCGAGTGCCTGACGCGTTCCGGGCTGCGTGCGCCCGACGGCAAGGCGTGGTCGGCGCGCTCGCTCAATCCAGTGCTGGACGACTTGCTGCATCAGCAATTGCTGACCGACGACCTGGCCTGCGCCCCGGCGCTGCTGCACCCGGCGGCAATGGACGCCATGGCGGCGCCAGAGGGCGAACGGCTGGCCGCCGGCGTGCGCAAGAGCTTCCCGGCGCGGCACGCCGGATACTATTACTCTTATGGCCAGCGGATTGATGCGGATGCGCTGCGGCGCTTGATCCGGCTGGCGGTGTATGCGGGTGACGAGGCCGGGTTCACCGGGACCCGGGATCTTTTTGACAAGGAGGTTGCGCCGCGCGGCACGGCGGACCTGCTGACGCTGCTGTTCTCTGGCCTCCCGCTCGCGGCCGAGTGGTTGACGACCCGGCCGGCGCCGATCCAGCTCGCCCTATTCGACGTCAAGCTCTCGGCGTTCCTCGGCACCGGCTTGCCTGGTCCCGACCTGCCGGAGCTGATTGCGCATTTCCGGGCGGCGCAGGGCAAGGCGGAGTTTGCGGCGGTCAGGCCCGTGCTGCTGGACTACGATCTGCTGGCCGGCCGGCTGGACGAGGTCCGGCGCGGGATCCCGGATGCGCCGGACCTCACGCGGATGACGCTGGAAGGCGCCGTTGCGTTCCTGGAGGGCCGCAACGAGGCGTCGCTGCAGCACTACCGCAGCGCCCTCAAGCTGCATCGCAAGCAGGCCGGGAAACGCAAGCTGTTCCTCGGCGGCGCGCATGGGCCGTTCTTCCTGATGGCGCTGCTGCGCGCCAATGACGCCGCGTTGCACGCCGAGATGCAGGCCGGAATCGATGCGGCGCTGTCCAGCTCCATTGCACATGGCGGCAGTTTCGCCGCTCTGCAGGCGATGCTTTGGCTGGTGCAGGGCCTTGAGCCGAAGGCGCGCGAGCTGCTGATGCATCTGCGTGCCGCCCCGCCGGCCGATCCGCTCTCCGCCGCCTGTGTGGCGCTGGCGGAGCTCGCTTTGGATGCGAGCCTGGTGCGCCGGCGCAGCGTGGAGCTGGCCGCACGCTTCAAGCAGCTCGCTGGCGAATTGCCGCTCGTGGCGCGCATCCATGCGGAAATCCTGGCCGAAATGGGTGTGACCGGCCCCTATGCGGATTACCTGGCTAAAACCGGGCAAGATATTGGCGTGGCGTTCACACGGCTGATCCAGGTGCGCCAGCCCTGGGAGCGCGCCTTGGAGAGCCTGGATGCGTTCCTCAGCGGAGCGTCGAGGCCGGGCACCGACAAGGCGACGCCGAAAACCAAGCGCCTGGCCTGGTTCGTCGATCCCGAGACACAGCATGTAGAGGTCGCCGAGCAGTCGGCCAAAGGCCGCGACGGCTGGACCGATGGCCGCCCGGTCGCCATGAAGCGGCTGCATGAGCGCGACCCGCGGCTCGATTACCTGACCGAGCAGGACCGCGCTGCGCTGCGCTCCATCCGCAAAGAGATCCAGGGCTGGTATGGCGAGGAAAGCTATGCCTTCGACACGCTGCGCGCCATCCCAGCTTTGGTTGGGCATCCCACCGTATTCGACGCCCGGCAACGGTCGCGGCCGCTGGAGCTTGTGGGCTACCCCGCGGAGCTGCTGGTCACCGAGCAGCGTGGCGGCTATCGGATCGCGCTGTCGCACAGCGCCGCCGAGCCGAGCGTGTTCATCGAGGCCGAGACCCCCACGCGCTACCGGGTCGTGGAGTTCCCGCAACGGCTGCTGGCGGTGCAGGAGATCTTAGGCCGGAATGGGCTGACGGTGCCGAAGGGCGCGCGCGACCAGGTGATCGCCCTGGCGCAGCGGACCAACCCGTCGCTCCCGGTCCGCGCCGAGATCGCCGCCATCGCCCAGGCGGCGCTGCAGGGGCAATCCGCGCCGGTCCTGCAGCTGGTGCCGGATGGCGAGGGCTTGAGGATCACCCTCGTCGTGCGGCCGTTCGGCGCCGAGGGGCCGGCCTACATCGCCGGGCTGGGCGGCCGGTCGGTGCTGGCCAGCGTCAGTGGCGAGCAGGTCCGTGCCAACCGCGACCTGCCGCGTGAGCTGGCCGAGCGTCATGCGCTGGTGGAGGCCTGTCCGACGCTGCGCGACCGCGCTGGCACGGACGTCCACGAGCTGGTCATCGACGACCTGGAGAGCTGCCTCGACCTGCTGCTGGAGCTGCAGGCCTATGCCGGCCCGGCGTCCGTCGAGTGGCCCGAGGGGCGCAAGCTGCAGGTCACCCCGCTCACTCCGGACAAGCTGCGGCTGCGGGTCGGTCAGGACCGCGACTGGTTCAGCGTGGACGGCACGGTCACGATCGACGAGGACCAGGTGCTGGACATGCGGTTCCTGCTCGATCGCCTGGACCGTGCCCAGGGGCGCTTCGTGCGGCTGGATGATGGCCGCTTCGTCGCATTGACCCGGCAGATGCAGGCGCAGCTCGGCCGGCTGGCGGCGATGTCGGAGCCGCACCGGGCCGGGCGGCGCGTGCACGCCTTGGGTGCAGCGGCGCTTGACGCGGTGCTGGGGGAGGGCAGTGAGGTCACGGCGGACGCGGCGTGGACCCAGCACGTCGCCCGCATCCGCGCGGCCGAGGGCTGGACGCCGAAGCTGCCGCCGACGCTGCAGGCGGAGCTGCGCGACTATCAGGCCGAGGGCTTCGCGTGGATGTCGCGCCTGGCGCGCTGGGGTGCGGGCGCTTGTCTTGCGGACGACATGGGCCTCGGCAAAACCGTGCAGGCCATCGCGGTGCTGCTGGAGCACGCGGAAGCGGGACCTTGCCTCGTGGTGGCGCCGACCTCGGTGTGCCCAAACTGGCAGGCGGAGATCGCGCGGTTTGCGCCGACGCTCACGACGCACCGGCTGTCGGCCGCGAGCGACCGCGCTGGGCTGGTCGCCAGCCTCGGCCCACGCGACGTGCTGGTGTGCAGCTATGGCCTGCTGCACCAGGAGGCCGAGCTGCTGGGCGGGCGGTCGTGGCAGATGGCGGTGCTGGATGAGGCGCAGGCGATCAAGAATGCCGGGACCAAGCGGGCGCAGGCCAGCCTGGCGCTGCAGGCTGGGTTCCGTCTGGCGCTGAGCGGCACGCCGGTGGAGAACGACCTCGACGAGCTGTGGAGCCTGTTCAACTTCGTGAACCCGGGTCTGCTCGGCTCCCGCGAGGGGTTCCAGAAACGCTTCGCCGTGCCGATCGAGCGGGACCGCGACGTCAATGCGCGGCAGGCGCTGCGCTCGCTGATCCGGCCGTTCCTGCTGCGCCGGACCAAGGCGGCCGTGCTGAGCGAGCTGCCGCCGCGCACCGAGCAGACCATGCAGGTGGAGATGGGCGAGGCGGAGCGCGCCTTCTACGAGGCGATGCGGCAGCGGGCGCTCGAGAACATCGCGGCGCTCGATGCGCCCTCGGGCAAGCGCAAGATCCATATCCTGGCCGAGATCACCCGGCTGCGGCGGGCCTGCTGCAGCCCAGCGCTGATCGATCCCGCGGCCGGGGTGCCGAGCGGCAAGCTGGACGCCTTCCTCGATCTGGTGGACGACCTCGTGCGCAACCGGCACCGGGCGCTGGTATTCAGCCAGTTCGTCGGCCACCTCGGGCTGATGCGGGCGGCGCTGGACGCGCGCGGCGTCCGTTACGAGTACCTCGACGGCAGCACCCCGTCGGCCGAGCGGGAGCGCCGGGTGGCGGCGTTCCAGGCGGGCGGGGCGGAGCTGTTTCTCATCAGTCTGCGCGCCGGCGGCACCGGATTGAACCTGACGGCGGCGGACTACGTGGTCCACCTCGATCCCTGGTGGAACCCGGCGGTCGAGGACCAAGCGTCGGACCGCGCGCACCGGATTGGCCAAGAGCGGCCGGTAACGATATATCGTTTGATCATGCAGGACAGCATCGAGGAGCGCATCGTGCGCCTGCACCGCGACAAGCGGGACCTCGCGTCGGACCTGCTGGAGGGCGCCGAGACCAGCGCCCGGTTGAGCGAAGACGAGCTGCTGGAGCTGATCAAAGGCTAGGGGTGTTCAGAGTGCGTTTTTAGGGTAACTGAGGCTGGGTAGGTTCGCTTTATAGTTGCCATTGTCCCTTGCAGCACGCCCGACACCCTGTCACGGTTCATGACGTCCTTGAAAGAAGTTCCGCATGGCCCTTCCAAAGGCGTGCCCCCCTTTGGCGGCCGCCGCTCCCGACGACGAAATGGTGGCGCAGCTGCATCGCCGGATCGCTGAACTGACCGAGGCGGTGGCGGCGCGTGACACCTTCATCGCCGTGGCGGGCCATGAGCTGCGCAACTCGATGACGCCGATCATGGGCCAGGTTGACCTGCTGCTGGCTGCCATCGTGGCTGGCCGGTGCCCGCCAGACAAGGTCGAGCAGCGGCTCGAACGTATTCAGCGCACCATGGTCCGATACCTGAAACGCGCGAGGGTGCTGCTCGACGTGTCACGGCTAACCAGCGGCAGGCTGCGGCTCAAGCTGGAGGCGTTCGACCTGGCGACCCTGCTACGGGAGACCGCGGATGATTTTGCCGCCGCATCCCGGCATGCGGGGGCCTCCATCAACGTGGCGGTGCCCGAGAGCCTGATAGTCACCCTGGATCACCTGGCGACGGAGCAGATCGTCAACAACCTGGTTTTCAACGCCATCCAGTATGGCGCACGCACGCCGGTCGAGGTGTCCGCCGCGGTGTTTGGGCAGGACGTGCACATTCAGGTCCGTGACCACGGCGGCGGCATACCCACCATCGACCGGACGCGGGTGTCCGGACGGTTCGAGCGCGCGGTGCAGCAGGGTGACCGGCATAACGGCTTCAGCGTTGGGCTGTGGGTCGTCGGTCAGTTCGTGGCGGCGATGGGCGGCACGATCGTGATCGACGACGCACCGGGCGGGGGGGCGCTGTTCACCGTGACACTGCCGCTGCATGTGACGGAGACGCACCGTTGAGCGGCACCGGCGCTGCCAAGCTCGATCGGGTGCCGAGCGGCATCCCCGGCCTCGATACCATCCTCAGCGGCGGCTTCCTCAAGGGCGGCCTGTATATCGTCCAGGGCACCCCTGGCACCGGCAAGACGACGCTCGCCAACCAGACCTGCTTCCACCATACGGCGTCCGGCGGCCGGGCGCTGTATGTCACCCTGCTCGCCGAGTATCACGCCCGGATGCTGCAGCACCTCAGCGGCATGGCGTTCTTCGACGGCTCACGCATCCCTGATCGGCTCAGCTATATCAGCGGCCTCAATATTCTGCGCCAGAATGGGCTGCGCGGCCTGCTGGATCTGGTGCGCCGGGAGATTTCCTCCCGCAGCGTGTCCGTCCTGGTGATCGATGGCTTCACGACCGCCCAGCATGCGGCCCCCGATGATCAGACGCTCAACGAGTTCGTCCATGGGCTGCAAGGCGTCGCCATGGCCACCGACTGCACGATGTTCCTGCTCAATAGCCCGAGGGAGAGCGACCGGGTCACGCCTGAGCACACGATGGTGGACGGCATCATTGAGCTGAGCGAACATCTATTCGGCTGGTCAACCGAGCGCGCGCTGCAGGTCGTCAAGCTTCGCGGCAGCCAGTGCATGCGCGGCAAGCATGCCTTCGACATCACCGATGAGGGTCTTGTCGTCTATCCGCGGATCGAGACGCTGCTGGCCAAGCCGTCGCGTCCGGACGTCAGCGGGACCGAGAAGGTATCGAGCGGGGTGGACCGGCTCGATGCCATGCTGGGCGGCGGGCTGCCAGCGGCGTCCACGACCATGGTCATGGGGCCGTCCGGCGTGGGCAAGACGACGCTCGGCCTGCATTTCCTGTCCCGGTGCAGCGAGGCCGAGCCGGGGCTGCTGTTCGGCTTCTACGAGACGGCGACGCGCATCACGGCCAAGGCGAGCGAGGTCTGCCGGCCGCTGCGGGGCTTGCTCGACAGCGGGGTGGTGGAGGTGCTGTGGCAGCCGCCGACGGACGGGTTGATCGACGCTTATGGCGAGCAGCTGCTGAGCGCCGTCCGCCGCCGGGGGGTGCGGCGGCTGTTCATCGACGGCCTGGGCGGCGTGCAGGACGCGGCCAAGGAGCCGCGGCGCATGGGCCACTACCTCAATGCGCTGATGAACGAATTGCGGGTGCAGGGCGTCACGACGGTCTATACGCTGGAGGTCGCCGACATCGCCGGGACCAATATCCGGGCACCGCTTGGCGATCTGTCCAGCCTGGCCGAAAACCTGGTCCTGCTGCGCTATATCGAGCTGCGGTCCCGGCTATACCGGCTGATCTCCATCCTGAAGGTGCGCGACGCCAACTTTGATCCCCTGCTTCATCAATTCGTGCTGACGGATGATGGCTTGGCGATCGAGGGGAGCAACGCGACCGCCGAGGGGATCATGGCCAGCTTCTCGCGCTGGCCCGACGGCCTGCCGCCGCCAGACATGCCGCCGGCGTCACGGAACGGCGGCTGACCATGGCGACGGTGCTCGTGGTGGACGACGAGTTCGGGATTGCGGAACTATTCGAGGCCATCCTCACGGATGAGGGCCACCGCGTGCTGACGGCCACCAACGGCAGGCACGGTTTGAAGGTGCTGGCGGAGGAACGGGCTGATCTCGTCTTCCTCGACTACATGATGCCGGTCATGAACGGAGCGGCCATGCTGAGCGAGCTGGCCACCAATCCAGTTTTGCGGCGCATCCCGGTTGTGATCATGAGCGCGATGTCTGAAGCCGGGGTCGCCCAACGCTGTTTGGGTTACGCCGCCTTCATGCATAAGCCCTTCAGGATCGACCAGGTCATCGCGCTCGCGGACCGGTTTCTAGGTAAGGCCAGCGAGAGCCACCCTTAGGAATTCAGGCCGTTATCCCGCTTCGGCGACACGCTGCATGGATGGGACAGGCGCGGTGGATTGATCCCTCGCAGCAGTCCCATCTGCTTCCCACGACATATCGGCTTCCTGCGCCACCTCCGCGATCGCCGCAACCACTGCCCGGGACGCGATGTGGTGGACCATATGCCCGACGCCCTCGACCACGCGCAGGCTGCTACCGGCGATGGCGGCGTGCAGCCGTTCGGCCTGGCGATTGCCCACGACCTTATCGCCGTGCCCGGCCATGATGGCGACGGGCATGGCGAGCTCGCCATAGCGCGGGGACAGGCGCTGGGCGGCTGGGATCATGAGAACTCCGTCCTTGGCCGTCGCCCGGATTTGTGAGGGCCGGAGTGCCATGGCGGTGGAGTATTCGGCCTTGAACCGTGCAGGGACCCGGGCGGGGGCGAACAGCGAACGTTTGAATGCCGGCATCAGCAGCCAGCCCAGCACGGGCGAGACGGTATAGCGCAATAGGTCCCCCAGGACCGGGACCGCCGCCGGCGCGACGAGCGGCGCGTCCAGCCGCAGCGTCGGGAAGTAGTAGCCGGAGAGCAGCACGAGGCCAGCGGTGTCACTCGGGTGATTGAGTGCGATTGCCAGCGCCACGAGCGTGCCCCAGGAGTGGCCCACGATGATCGGATGCTGGACTTGCAGCGATCTGAGCGCCTTATGCAGCAGCTCGGCCTGCTGTTCCGCGCTCCAGCGACGCCGGCGCGGCCGGTCGCTGTGGCCGAAGCCCGGGCGGTCAAAGATGATGACCCGGTTGGTTTGGACCAGCGCCTCGGCGACGCCGCTCGTGTCGTAGTCATGGCCGGACACCGCGTTGCCGTGCACGAGCACGACCGGGCGTCCGGCGCCGCGGTCAGTGTAGTGCAGCCGGACGCCGTCCACCGTGATGAACCGGCCCTCAGGCGGATGCCGGCGTTCTGCCCGGCGCGCTGCGGCCACGTTGACGCCGGCCAGCAGACCGAGGCCGGCTGCGACCGCGAGCAGCCCAGATTGCGAACCAAGCAGTCCTCGCTTGCGTCGGGATAGCGTCATTGCAGTCACTCCTGTCCAATCGCTCGGAGCTTTGCGCCTGAATGTTCTGGCGCTACGGCATCGAGACCCGTCGTGCTGCAATGCAGCACGACATCTTTGGTTCCGAGCAGCGCCGGCTTGCCCAACTCAAATTCGCGCGGTTCGGCTTGGTTGGAAGGTGACAGATACTGCCGTGTTTCGTTTAGGCAGAGTGCACGACGTGGAATGCGCTTCCGGTGTTGGCGGCCTTGCCGCCCGGGTTGGTCCAGGGAATGGTCCGGACCGCGGCCGTGCTGCCAGCCCATTGGTCCATCACCTGGATGCCGTGCTCGTTCTGGCCTAGATAGATCGCCGCGTGGCTGCTGCCGTCCATCGCGTTCGCGTAGCGGGCGGAGCCGTCGAACGTCGCGATGGCCGTGCCTGGCTGCAGGCCCATATTGCCGCGCACCGCGGCCCCGCACGTCCAAGTCCGGGTCGGTCCAACGCCTGGGCTCGTGGCCTGAACCAGGGCAACGCATTGCCCGGATCCGGCCGAATGTCCGATATACCGAGCATATTCAACGGCAACCGACTGCCTTCCGATCCTCGGGTTTGTCGGTGTCCGATCGAGTGCGGAACCGTTGCCGCCGCTTGCCTCCGGCGCCCAGCCCCTCGGTCCGATATTTTCTAGCGTTCGCCGCACGTCTTGCGATGGAGAAAATTGCTGCATTGCAGCCGCGGATGCTGCGGAGAACGATGCGAAGCTCCCCGCCGCCGACTGGGGCACATTCGGCACGAGGCGGACCTGGGCATGCGGACTTCGCAGCACGAGACCAAGATTTTGGATCAAGCCTAAACCCCCGAAGCTGCCGTTCCTTGACGAGAATAGCGCCGAGTGGTTTCGAAAGTGTGAACGTGCCCGCGCTACGTCCTGGGCTATCCGCTTAGCGTACCGGGTTAGCGGTGTGCGTCGCCAGCACCGCATCGCTCGATGCGTCCACCTCCTGCAGCCGAACCTCATAGCCCCATAGCATGGCGAGTTGCCGTAATGTGGCATCTGCATCTTTTTTGGACAGCAACTGACCGGGATGCGTCCGATGCTCCAGCATCAGCCTGCGGTCGCCGGACAGGTCCACATCGACGACCTGGATATCCGCGTCGCTCAGCCCGGGATCATACGACCGCGCCAGGCTGCGGCGGATCGCGCGGTAACCCTCGTCGTCGTGGATCGCATCGACCAGCAGCGTCGGTTCCGTCGTGTCATCCATCAGCCGGAACATGCGGAAGTCACGCATCACCTTGGGCGACAGGAACTGCAGGACGAAG
This sequence comes from uncultured Alphaproteobacteria bacterium, assembly GCA_963850595.1. GTDB lineage: Bacteria > Pseudomonadota > Alphaproteobacteria > Acetobacterales > Acetobacteraceae > CAHJXG01. Next base: position 185,763 of record CAWKLS010000003.1, read on the forward strand.
CTCTCGTCGCGGTAGTTCGCCCACGCATGGCGCAGCGTGGCGATCGCGTTGCCGCTGCCGGCCAGGTCGGGGAACCAGGCGCGGTCCTCGGCGGTCGGCTCCTCGCAAATCCGCACGATGTCCGTCATCATCGCATAGCCCAGCGCGTAGGGATTGAACCCCGGGCCGCCGGCCGGATGGTCGAAGCCGGGCTGCATGATGACGTTGCTGGTCGAGTGGATAACCTCAAGGAACGCCGCATCGTCGATCTGCCCGGTCTCATGGAGGCGCGCCATGATGCGCTGATGCACCCATGTGGCGCAGCCCTCGTTCATCAGCTTGACCTGCGGCTGCGGGTAGAAGTACTGCGCAATCAGCCGAACGATGCGGATGATCTCACGCTCCCAGGCCTGCAACCGCGGCGAGGACTTCTCCAGGAAATACAGCAGGTTTTCCTCGGGCAGCCCGAGCCGGCGCCGGCGTTCGGCGATCTTGTCGACGCCGGGGGTGGGCTTAGCGTCTGGCAGCGTGCGCCAAAGGTCGTCGAACACCCGCTCGTCATACTCCTGCCGCTCGCGTTCGCGCCGTTGCTCGGTCTTGAGGTTCATCGGCCGGCTGCCGCCATGACGATGCACGCCGTGCCGCGATAGGCTATGCGCTGCGTCCAAGATGCGCTCGACGGCGGCGGTGCCATAACGGTCCTCGCAGCCTGCGACATAGCTGCGGGCAAACCCCAGGTAGTCGAGGATCGCCGACGCCTCGGTCCATTGCCGGAACAGGTGGTTATTGCGGAAAAAGTGGTTATGGCCGAACGCCGCATGCGCGATCACCAGCGCCTGCATCGTCGCGGTGTTCTCCTCCATCAGATAGGAGATGCACGGGTTGGAGTTGATCACCACCTCGTAGGCAAAACTCGTATAGCCGCGCCGGTAGCTGCTCTCGTGCTGCAGGAAGCGCTTGCCATACGACCAGTGCCGGTAGGTCAGCGGCATGCCGTGGGCGGTATAGACGTCGAGCATCTGCTCCGAGGTGATCACCTCGATGCGGTTGGCATACAGCTCAAGGCCGAGTTCATCCGTCGCTATACGCTCGATCGCGTCGTAGGAACGGCGTAGCGTGCCGAAATCCCAGTCGGGGCCGCTATAGAGCAGAGGCAGATCCATCAGGCCGGCACCTTTCGCCCGAACAGTTCACGGAACACCGGGAAAATGTCCTTCCGCTCCGCCACGCGCCGCATTGCGAACTTCGGCGCCCGCTGCGCCAGCGGGGCATAGCCGCGCCACAGATCGGTCTCGCCGCGGATAATCGCCGCCGACATCGACACCTCGATGTAGGCAAAGTGCTGCACCACCGGCAGGATGTCGGCCTCCAGCATTGAAACCGCGCGCTGCGTGTCGCTGCCGGAGTTGTCGCCGTCCGAGGCCTGCGCCGCATAGATGTTCCACGACCCGGCGGGATAGCGGTCACGCTGGATGCGGGTGAGTTCCGCAAGTGCTGTAGAGACCACGGTGCCGCCGGTGCGCGGGTCGGTGAAGAACATCTCCTCGGTCACCTCCTCGGCGACCTCGGTATGGCGGATGAACACGAGGTCAACACGCTTGTAGCGGCGCTCCAGGAACACGTGCAGCAACAGGAAGAACCGTTTCGCCAGGTCCTTCATGCTCTCCGACATGGAACCGGACACATCCATCAGGCAGAACATCACCGCCCGCGTCGAGGGCTTCGGCACCTGCGTGTAGCGACGGTAACGCAGGTCGATCGGATCGACCCAGGGCACGCGGGCGAGGCGCCGCAATGCCTGCTCCAATTCGCCTCGCAGCATACGGAGCCGCTCGGCATCCTCGCCGCTCGCCTCCAGCCGGAAGATCTCTTTTTCCAGCTCGCGGACCTCGGGGGGCTTCGGCCGCCGCAGCCCGATGCGCCGGGCCAGCGACTGCCGCATGGATCGCGACATGTCGATCTGTGACGGGTTGCCGTCAACGCTGATGCCGGCACGCACCGGCGCCATCGTCTCGGTCGCGACCACCTGACTCTTGACCAGGTCAGGCAGTTCCAGATCTTCAAAGAACAGGTCGAGGAACTCGTCGCGCGTGAGGACGAAGCGAAAACCGTCCTGTGACTCGCCGCCGCCCTGGCCGGCACCGGCGCCACCACCGCCGCTGCCGCCACGTGGCCGGGCCAGCCGGTCGCCGGTCGAGAACTCCTTGTTGCCCGAGAGGACGACCTGCCGCTCGCCGCTGGTGAACACGGTATGGAAGGAGGGTTCATGCAGCACGTCGGACGGGATGGTTACCGCCTCGCCATGCCCGGTCTCCCGCAGCGTGCCTTGGTTGATCGCTGCCCTGGCCGCACGGGCGATCTCCCCGCGCGCCCGTGCCAGCACGCGCTGCCGGTTCTCCAGGTTCTTGCCGTGTGGGTTGGATCGCCTGTCGATGATGTCCAAGATGCGCGTTCTCAGGCCGATTGCTTAAACCGCATATACCACTCGACCAGCCGACGCACCTGGCGTTCGGTGTAGCCGCGCGAGATCATGCGCTCGACGAAATCGTTATGCTTCTTTTCTGTCTCGCCGTCCTTTTTCGAGCCGAAGCTGATGACCGGGAGTAGATCCTCAACCTGGGAGAACATGCGCTTCTCGATCACGTCTCGGATCTTCTCGTAGGAGGTCCAGGACGGGTTCCGCCCACCATTGGCCGCCCGGTTGCGCAACGCGAACTTCACGACCTCGTTGCGGAAATCCTTGGGGTTGGCGATCCCCGCCGGCTTCTCAATCTTGGTCAGCTCGCCGTTCAGCAGGTCGCGGTTCAGCATCTGCCCGGTGTCGGGATCCTTGAAGTCCTGATCCTCGATCCAGGCGTCGGCGTAGTCGAGATAGCGGTCGAACAAGTTCTGCCCGTAGTCGCCATAGCTCTCCAGGTAGGCCTTCTGGATCTCGTTGCCGATGAACTCGGCGTAGCGCGACGCAAGCTCGGACTTGATCGACGCGAGGTAGGCCGCTTCGGTTTCCGGTGGGAACTGCTCGCGCCGGATCGCCTGCTCCAGCACATACATCAAATGCACCGGATCGGCCGCCACTTCGCTGGACGAGTGGTTGAACGTCGCCGACAGCACCTTGTAGGCGAAGCGGGTGGAGATGCCGTCCATGCCCTCGTCAACGCCGGCGGTGTCGCGATACTCCTGCATGGTCCGGACCTTGGGATCGGTCTCGCGGATGTTCTCGCCGTCATAGACCCGCATCTTGGCGAACGGGCGCGAGTTGGCGTGCGGCTTCAGGCGCGACAGCACCGCGAAGCGCGCCAGCATTTCCAGCGTATGCGGCGCGCAGGGCGCCTCCGCCAAAGCCGAGCCGCTGATCAGCTTCTGGTAGATCAACCCCTCCTCGGTCACCCGCAGGCAGTATGGCACCTTCACCACCGAGACCCGGTCGAGGAATGCCTCGTTGGTGCGATTGTTCCGGAAGCTCTGCCACTCCGCCTCGTTGGAGTGGGCCAGCAGGATGCCCTGGAACGGGATCGCGCCGATGTTCTCGGTGCCGAGGTAGTTGCCCTCCTGCGTCGCGGTCAGCAACGGGTGCAGCATCTTGATCGGCGCCTTGAACATCTCGACGAATTCGAGGATGCCCTGGTTGGCGCGGTTCAGCCCGCCGGAGAAGCCGTAAGCGTCGGGATCGTTCTGGCTATAGGTTTCCAGCTTGCGGATATCGACCTTGCCGACGAGCGCCGAGATGTCCTGGTTGTTGTCATCGCCCGGCTCGGTCTTGGCGATGGCGATCTGCTTGCGGCGCGACGGATACAGTTTGACGACGCGGAACCGCTCAATGTCGCCCTCCCACTCCTCCAGCCGTTTCAGCGCCCAGGGGCTGGCAATGCCGGTCAGCACCCGGCGCGGAATGCCATATTTCTCCTGCAAAGCATCGGCCATGGTCTCGGGGTCGAACAGCCCGAGCGGACTTTCGAACACCGGGCTCAGCTCGTTGCCGGCCTTCAGCACGTAAATCGGCTCGTGCTCCATCAGCGCCTTGAGCCGCTCGCCCAGCGACGACTTGCCGCCGCCGACGGGTCCCAGCAGATAAAGCACCTGCTTACGTTCTTCGAGGCCTTGCGCCGCGTGGCGGAAGAAGCCGACGATGCGTTCGATCGTCTCCTCCATGCCGTGGAACTCGGAAAACGCCGGGTATATCCGCACGGTGCGGTTGAGGAAGATGCGGCCGAGCCGGGGCGCGCGCGAGGTGTCCACCAGCTCCGGCTCGCCGATCGCCCGCAGCATCCGCTCGGCTGGGCTGGCGTAGCAGCTGGGGTCGTCGCGACAGGCCGTGAGGTAGTCGGCCAGGCTGAATTCTTCCTCGCGACGCTGGTCGCGCAGAGCGGCATGCAGGGAAAACACGTCGTCGGTTTTAAGCATCACGAAACTCCCCAAAGGGGCCAGCCCGACGGACCTTGCGCATCGGGTCCGGCCGCCAGCAGATCAACGCGACCAAAAACACAGTTGGGCGGTCTTTTCGCCCAGGCAAGCGACTCCGTTTCACGGTGCTGGGTGACGCTAACCCGACCTCAGCGCCAAACGCACGTGCAACCTGCTTGTCCTAACATAAGCAAACGATGTACCACGAAATCTGTTGCCGCAACGCGACAGGCCGGTTTCCGTTCCGGGTCCCGACCGGCGCCGGTCCGGATCAACCGATCATTATCCCGTGCCTTACCACTAACATATCATAACGTGACCGTGCCGGTGCAAAGTGATTGTTTACCTCGCGACGTCACACGAGGCCCTCGATGTCTGCCAGGACCGGCCGGAGCACCCCAGACTGCCCGGCCTTCACTCTGGCCCAGCACGCCGCCATCGCCACCTGGAGCGGCGCTCGTCCGTTCGGGCTGCGCGCCCGGGTCGTCGCCGACCATCCGGACTTCCTGGAGGTCGCCGAGGTCTCACAGTGTGAACCCCCGCAGCTTCGCTATGTCATGCATCCGACGGACAGCGGCACGGTGGTATTGTCCCGTGCGTCTGGCGGCGAGTGGGAACTGCCGACGATTGAGCGGGCACTCACGCGGCTGCTGATGCTGGAGGAGTGCAACGGGCCAGGCTAAGCCGGTCCAATTTGCCTGAACCAATACGCTGGTAGTCCGAATGCGCGTGACGGATGGCCGGTTCGTCCGCATGATGCGCTGTCAATGACAGCAAGGCGGATGGAGCCATGGACACGATGCTGCAAACCGACCGGAGCTACAGTGCCGCGGAGGCCTACAGCCTGCCGCTGGCCGAGCTTGATCCCGGTCACCCGAAGCTGTTCCAGGCCAACACGATGTGGCCGTATTTCGAGCGGCTGCGCGCCGAGGCGCCGGTCCATTACACGCCGGAGAGCATGTTCGGGCCGTACTGGTCGGTCACCAAGTATAAGGACATCCTGGCGGTCGAGGCCAACCATGAGGTGTTCTCCTCCGACTGGAGCCTCGGCGGCATCACCATTCGGGACCAGCTCAAGGATTTCCCGTTGCCGATGTTCATCGCGATGGACCCGCCCAAGCACGACCGACAGCGCGATGTCGTGAGCCCGATGTTCACCGCCGCCAACATGGCGGCGATGGAGGCGTCGATCCGCAGCCGGGCGGCCGAGATCTTGGACAAGCTGCCGATCGGCGAAACCTTCGACTGGGTGGACCGCGTTTCGATCGAGCTGACGACGCAGATGCTGGCGATCTTGTTCGACTTTCCCTGGGAGGACCGCCGCAAGCTGACCCGCTGGTCCGATGTCGCGACGGCGCATCCGGATTCCGGCACCAACGCCTCTGAGGAGGCGCGCCAGGCTGAGCTGACGGAGTGCCTGGGATACTTCACCCGGCTGTGGAACGAGCGGGTGAACGCGGCGCCCAAGGCCGACCTGATCTCGATGCTGGCGCATGCCGACACGACGCGGGCGATGGACCCGCGCGAGCTGCTGGGCAACGTGATCCTGCTGATCGTCGGCGGCAACGACACCACGCGCAATTCGATCACCGGCGGTCTGATCGCGTTGAGTGAGAACCCGGACCAGTATGCAAAGCTGCGCGCCGATCCGGGCCTGGTCGCTGGAATGGTGCCGGAGATGATCCGCTGGCAGACGCCGGTCGCCCATATGCGCCGCACCGCCAAGCAAGACACCAGGCTGGGCGGGCAGCAGATCCGCGCCGGCGATCGGGTGGTCATGTGGTACGTGTCCGGCAACCGCGACGAGGAGGCGATCCCGGACGCGGACCGCTTCATCATCGACCGCGCCAAGCCCAAGAAGCATCTTTCATTCGGCTTCGGCATCCACCGCTGCGTCGGCGAGCGCCTGGCCGAGATGCAGCTGCGCGTGGTTTGGGAGGAGATCCTGGCGCGTTTTGCTGGTATCGAGGTGATGGGCGAGCCGCGACGGGTCTATTCGAGCTTCATCAAGGGTTATGAGACGCTGCCGGTCCGCATCTCCGCCCGGCTTTGAATTCGAGCATCGTCCAACCGGCCTGCTCTTTCGATTGGACAGAGATGCTCGCCAAAACAAAGGGCTAGAGCTTTTCTCCGATCCCGTCCGATCGGAAAAAGCTCTGGATGTCGGGCTGGCCGGAATGATGCCGGTCGCAAAAATATCAATTGCTGATAGCAATAGCGGGACCTAACCCAGAGCCGGCACAAAGCGGGTTCGGGGCAGCATGGGTCTTATGAAGCGGCTGATGGACGCTCGTCAGAGTGCGCGCAGCGTCCTTCCGGTGCTGCAGCGGATCCGGTCCGTGTCATTCGCGCTGTATGCGGAGGATGTGCTGCTGCCGCACATGCATCCGCAGGACACCGGGTTCTATGTCGATGTCGGCGCCTTCCATCCGCAGGTGCTCTCGAACACGTACAAGCTATATTTGAAGGGCTGGGATGGCCTGACGATCGAACCCAACCCCGGGGTCGCCGACACGTTCAGGCGGGCACGGCCGCGCGACACGCATCTGACCCTCGGCATCGCCGAACGGGAGAGCGAGCTGACCTACTACAAGTTCCGCGACGGCGCGCAGAACACCTTTGACGCCGCGCGCGCCGTTGAGCTGCAGACCGACCAAATCGGCGAGGCCTCGGTCAGGTGCACGCCGCTGAACGACGTATTCGAGCAGCACTGCCGGGACCGCCACGTTGACCTGCTCAATGTCGATTGCGAGGGGCGCGACCTCGAGGTGATCCACAGTCTTGACTGGCGGCGGCATCGACCGACGATGCTGATCATCGAGGATTTCGAGCAGTTCGAGGCCGGGGCCTCGCAGGCGCCGGTGTCCAGCGCGATCCGGTCTTTCATGCTGGGGCAAGACTACGCCGTCGCCTCGCAGGCGGTGTTCAGCTTTTTCTACGTCGACCGTCGTGCCTTCGGGAAGACGGACCGGACCTCGGGTTTTCGTCTTGACCGCTCGCAGCTTGGGCTGCTTGGGTTGAAGTAAACGCACCGGCTTTTTGCACAGGTGGCTTCTTGTCACGGCGCCCGTCTTATCACACCGCTCGTCGGGCATCCGCGCCAACCGCCAATGCCAATCGCGGTCATCATTTGTTGAGCGGCGCGTGCGCTTGCACGACGCGAACCTCCCACACCGCCTCACGTTGTCTGGCCCCAACGCCCACAACGCCGGAGCAAGCGCATGAGCGCCCAGACGAAAAACCAATACGCGATGCAGGATCCAACCAAGCAGTATCCGCAGCCAAAATTCGAGGACCAGCCGCAATCCGCGCCCGGCCTCGCGCGCGACATGGACCCGAAGCCTGACCACGGCGAGGAGAGCTATCGCGGGTTCGGCCGTCTTGAGGGCCGCCGCGCCGTCATCACCGGGGCGGATAGTGGCATTGGCCGCGCGGTCGCGATCGCCTTCGCCCGTGAAGGCGCCGATCTGGTGCTGAACTACCTGCCGTCCGAGGAAGCCGACGCGAAGGAGGTCGTGGCCCTCGTCGAGGCCGCCGGCCGCAAGGCGACCGCGATCCCCGGCGACCTTGGCGACGAGGCGTTCTGCCTGAAGCTGATTGAGCAGGGCCGGGCCGCGCTGGGCGGCATCGATATCCTGGTCAACGTGGCGGGCAAGCAGACCGCGCAGAAGGACATCGCCGACGTCACGACCGAGCAGTTCGACGCCACCTTCCGCACCAACGTCTATGCCATGTTCTGGCTGTGCAAGGCGGCGCTGCCGCACATGCCGCCGGGTGCGACGATCATCAACACGACGTCGATCCAGTCGTATCAGCCCTCCAAGACGCTGCTGGACTATGCCTCGACCAAGGCGGCGATCACCGCCTTCACCCATGCACTGGCGAAGCAGGTCGCCCCTAAGGGCATCCGTGTCAACGCGGTGGCGCCCGGCCCGTTCTGGACCCCGCTGCAGCCGAGCGGCGGCCAGCCGCAGGAGAAGGTTCCGGATTTCGGCAGCGAGGTGCCGATGGGCCGGCCCGGCCAGCCGGCAGAGTGCGCGCCGATCTACGTCCTGCTGGCATCGCAGGAGTCGAGCTTCGTCACCGGCGAGGTCTATGGCGTGACGGGCGGCAACCACCTGCCTTGATCTCAGAGTTGCCTTGATCCCAGAGTGCGACGGCGGTGAATGAAGGCATAGGCTGATCCTGGTCGGTTCAAAGGGTGCCTGATCTCAGCGCGAGCTGTCTCGACGCATCAGCCGGGGCTGGTGGCCGGACATTTCCGCCCCGGCGTTGCGGGGCAGGCGCAGTGCCAAAGGCGTAGCCACAAGGCTACATGCGGCGGCGGTCAGGAAGGCGAAGGTGAAGGCGCCAAGGCTCGGGGTCGTGAGACCGGACGCCGTGGTGGCGAACTCAAGCGCCGCCGCGCCGACGGTGATGCCGAGGGTGAGGGAGAGCTGCTGCAGGGTGGAATACAGGCTGGTCGCGGCGCTCATTCGCTCCCGCGGGATGTCGGCGTAGGCGATGGTGTTGAAGGCGGTGAACTGGAGCGAGCGCAGGAAGCCGCCGACGACAAGCAGGGCATAGATGACGGCGAGCGGCCAGGACGGGCGGAAGAACGCCATGGCGCCGAGCAGGACCGCGGCGAGCGCGCCGTTCCAGCTCAGCACCAGGCGGAACCCCATCACGCGCAGTGTCCACTGCGCGGCGGGCTTCATGACGATGGCGCCGACCGCGCTGGCAAAGGTGATCAGGCCGCTTTGCACCGCCGATAAGCCAAAGCCGAGCTGGAGCATCAGCGGCAGCAGGAACGGGATGGCGCCCACGCCGATGCGGAACAGCGACCCGGCGGTGACGGACACGGCAAAGGTGGGGATGCGCATAAGCCCAAGGTCGAGCAACGGGTCCGGCCGGCGCCGGGCATGGACGAGATAGAGGACGCCCATCACAAGGCCGGCCAGGATGAGCACGGCCACGGTCGGCGCGGGCAGCATACCGCGCCCGGCGGTCTCGAACCCGAACATGAGGCAGGCGAGCGCCGCGCCCGAGAACAGCAGACCCCAAGCGTCGAGCCGGCCGGGCGCGGCCTCCCGCAGGTCCGGGACGAAGCGGGTGACGAGCGCCATGCCGGCCAGGCCGATTGGGACGTTGACGTAGAAGATCCAGCGCCAGTCGGCATAGGTGACGAGGAAGCCGCCCAGCGGCGGGCCGACGACGGGGCCGATCAGGGCCGGGGTGGTGAGCCAGGCCATGGCGGCCACCAGTTCGGACTTGGCGACGCTGCGCAGCAGGACCAGACGGCCGACGGGCACCATCATGGCGCCGCCGATGCCCTGGACGATACGGGCGGCAACGAGAAAGGGCAGGCTCGTCGCCGCGCCGCATAGGATGGAGCCGAGGGTGAATACGCCGATCGCCGCACGGAAGACGGCGCGTGCGCCAAAGCGATCGGCCATCCAGCCGCTGACGGGGATGAAGACGGCGAGGCTGAGGAGATAGGACGTCAAGGCGACGTTCATGTGCAGCGGGTCTGAGCCGAAGGCGCGGGCCATGGTGGGCAGGGCGGTCGCGACGACGGTGCCGTCCAGGTTTTGCATGAACAAGGCGGTGGCGACGATAAGGGCCGTCAGGCGGGTGCGGGGCGCGTTGGGAAGGCGGCTTAGGTCGGACATAGAGATTCCCGGCGGCGCCCTCCTGGAATGCTGATGATGGCGAGCGTGATGCGGGTGAGCTGTTCAACCCGCTGCAGCGCGGCGTCAAGCTGTTCACCACGCTGCGGCGCCGCGTCCTGCTGCGCCTCCCCTCTAAATAGCCGCGACCGGCAGGGTGAAGACGTAGCCGATGCCACGCTCGGTGCGGATCACGTCGGGCGTGCCCGGATCGGTCTTGAGCTTGCGCCGGAGTTGTAGGATCTGCACGTCGATGCTGCGGTCGAAGATATCCTCGTTGACGTGCATCGCCTGCAGCAGGTGCTCCCGGCTGAGCGGGCGTTGCGGCGCATCGAGGAAGGCCAGCAGCAGCGCATACTCGCCCTTTGTCAGCGCGATCGGGGCGCCCTCGGCGTCAGTGAACTGCCGTGTCCGCCGGTCCAGCGTCCAGCGGCCGAAGCGCAGCCGGATCGGCCCCTTGGCGCGCGCAGGCTCGCGTGTGCCCTCGCCCGGCACCGTTTCAACGCGGCGGAGCACCACCCTGATCCGCGCCAGCAGCTCGCGCAGGGAAAACGGCTTTGCCAGACAGTCATCGGCGCCCAGCTCCAGGCTGACGATGCGGTCGATCTCGTCGTGACGCCCCGCAAGGGTGATCACCGGCAGGTCGGAGCGCGCGCGCAGCTCCCGCAGCAGGCCAAGGCCGTCCTGCTGGCCGAGCTGCAGGTCGAGGATGACCATGCTGAACCGTTCAGCCGCCAGCAGGCGCGAGATGTCCTGCTTTCCGGTTGCCCGGGCGACCCGCATGTTATTCTGACCGAGATAGTCCGACACCATGCGCCGTACGCCCGGATCATTGTCGGCAACCATCACGTTGGGCTGGCTGTCCGGCACATTCGATGCGGCACAGCTCATCATGGGCACGCGGGCCGTCCCCGCAAAGCTCAGTTGACGCGGATAGGGGCGCGGTCCCTGCTCGCTCATCAAACGCCCATCGTGGCGCGTCTGCTCGCGGCGGGGTGCGACCGCGGCGAACCGGCGGGCTGTGCTGGGAGTGGCGTTCGTCGGCTCAGCTTGCCGCATAGAATGCGCTCATCGGCGCGATGAGGGCCGTCAGAATGCAGAACGGTGGAAATTTCGTGGTTGCCTCCGGACCTTGGTTGCACCGGATGGACGCACGAGGCGGGATGGCGCCGCGCCGGCGTTTGATGAGCTTGCCGCGCTCCAGGGCGTTCAGCTCGCGGGTGACGGCTTCGCGGTGGCTGCTCACCCTGGAGGCAAGCTCGGCGTGGGTGGGAGGCGGCGAGACCGCGGGATAGCCGCCGCTGCCCAACGGGGGCCGGGCCAGCCGCAGCAGCTCGGCATACAGGCGCTGGCGGACACCGAGATTGGAGTGCTCGTTGACCCGGTTCGTCAATGTCCGGACCCGGATGACGAGCGCCTGAAGCAGCTGGTCGCAAACGTCCGGATGCTCATGGACGATGCGCCGGAATACATCGGCTGGCATGCGCGCCGCCAGGGTGTCGGTGACGGCGAAGATGCCGGCCGAGCGCGACTGCTGGTCGATGGCGGCCAGCTCGCCGAAGAACTCACCGTCACACACTGACATATAGCTGGTATTGCAGCCATTCTTGTGTCGCTACAGTTCCAATCCTGCGACTCCATAGAGCCGCACCAGCCAGGTCGCCAAAGCCAGATACGGCCCGAACGGGATCGGCGTGTCGGCGGTGGTACGGCGCCAAAGCCGTTGCATCAACGTTGCCGCCAGTGCGATCAGCGCTGCACCCAGAATGACGCTCGGCAGCCCGGCGAGGCCTACCCAGGCGCCGGATGCTGCCAGCAGCTTCGCGTCGCCCTGGCCCAAGCCCTCCCGCCTGCGCAGCAGGCGATAGCCCAGCGCCACGCCGCGAAATGTCAGGTAGGCGAGGGCGGCGGCGGCAGCGTGGTCAGTGACGGCCTCCGGGTCCAGCGCCCAGGTCACGATGAGGCCCATCAACACCAACGGCAGAGTGAGCGCGTCAGGCAAACGTAAGTGGTCCGAGTCGATCCAGGCCAGCGCCAGGAGCGACCAGCCCAGCGTGCAGTTCACCCAGAGCGCCAGGGGCACTACGTCCGGTTCCGCGCCGGGATCGACAAGCATCGCCCAGGCCGCAACGGCGATGGCCGCAAGCTCGACCCCGGGATGGAAACGCGCGATGCCCGCCCGGCAAAACCGGCACCGGCCGTGCAGCAGAACAAAACTTACCAAAGGGATCAGGTCTCGTGCTGGTAATACTTGGCCACAGCCCTCGCAGGCCGAGCGGGCCACCGCAATGGGGCGGCCCAGCGGCAACCGGCGGATTACGACACCCAGGAAACTGCCGACGAACGGGGAAATCAGCAGCGGCAATAGCCCGACCAAACGCGCTCCCACATCCTGCGGCCTACTCCCAGCACGCCGGAGGACCATGTATAGGACGAGTTCCCATGCCACAACCGGGGTCATCACGGGATGAGTGCGCATAGCATCGGCCAGCCGATCGCCATCGATCCAACCGCAGCGGGCCCCAAGCCTGCTGGGGCAGCCAGCAGGTCCACGGTGGGCGGCAGCACGCCTGCATCGGGCGGCAGCGTCGTCGAAAGCCTGGCCGCGCTGCTGATTGAGCTCAATCAATGCGACGTCCGCACCGTCGAGCGTGGCCGCCGGGTGGCGCAGGAGAGCGGGCAGCGGCTGGACAAGGTGCTGCTGCAGCTCGGCCTCGTGACCGAGCGCGGCCTGGCCGACGCCTATGCCCGGCTGCTGAATTTGCCCATCGCCACCCCGGACCGCTATCCCGCCAGCGAACCGCTGTTCGCCGACCGGCTCTCGACCCGGTTCCTGCGCAGCGCACGTGCCCTGCCGGTCGCCGAGTTGGAGGGACGGCTGCTGGTCGCGGTCGCCGATCCGCTCGACACCTTCATCCCTGCCGCCATCGCCTCCGCGGCCGGGTTGCCGGTGTCCTTGCTGGTGGGCGTGCCGATCGAGCTGGATGCGGCGCTGGACCGGCTGTATTCGGACGGCACGACCACGACCCCCGACGTGCCAGACGCCGCGGCCGAGCCCTTGGAGGAGGACGCCGAGCGCCTGAAGGACCTCGCCAGCGAGGCCCCGGTCATCCGCCTGGTAAACCAGATCATCGCCCGCGCGGTCGAGACTCAGGCATCCGACATCCATATCGAGCCATTCGAGGACCGGCTACGCGTGCGCTACCGCTACGACGGCGTGCTGCATGAGGCCGACAGCCCGCCATCCCGCCTCACCGCCGCTATCACGTCGCGCATCAAGATCATGTCGCGCCTCGACATCGCCGAGCGCCGGCTGCCGCAGGACGGGCGCATCAAGCTCGCGGTGCGCGGGCAGGAGATCGACTTCCGCGTCTCGACGATCCCATCGCTTTACGGCGAAACCGTCGTGCTGCGCGTGCTGGACCGCAGCACGGTCGCCTTCGACTACGCGCGGCTGGGCCTTCCGGCCGCGGTGATCGCCAAGGTGAACGCGGCGCTCGATTTGCCCAACGGCATCGTGCTGGTGACGGGACCGACCGGCAGCGGCAAGACCACGACGCTCTATACCGGGCTGCTTTCGCTGAACTCCGTCGCACGCAAGGTGGTCACGGTCGAGGACCCGATCGAGTACCAGCTCTCGGGCGTCAATCAGATCCAGGTGAAGCCGCAGATCGGCCTCAACTTCGCGAGCCTGCTGCGTTCGATCCTGCGGCAGGACCCCGACGTCATCATGGTCGGCGAAATCCGCGACATTGAGACGGCGCAGATCGCGGTGCAGGCGGCGCTGACCGGGCACTTGGTGCTATCGACCGTGCACACCAACTCGGCCGCCGCCACCATCTCCCGCCTGCGCGACATGGGGCTTGAGGATTACCTGCTGACCGCCGTGCTGCGCGGCATCCTGGCCCAGCGCCTGGTGCGCCGGCTGTGCCCGCACTGCGCCGTCGAGGGCGACGCCGCGCCGGAGCTGGTGCGCCGCTTCGACCTGGAGCGGCGGACCGACGGCCGCCCGGTGCGGCTCTGGCACCCGGTCGGCTGCGATAAATGCCGCAGCACCGGCTACCGCGGGCGCCTGGCGATCGCCGAGTTCCTGACGCCCAACGCCGAGATCGAGCGGCTGATCTTCGCCCGCGCCGAGCACACCGAGATCGAGCGCGCCGCGGTGGCGTCCGGCATGGTGACGATGTTCGACGCTGGCCTGGACGCAGCGCTCACTGGCACCACCACAATCGAGGAAGTCGTCCGCAGCATTCGTGCAGAAGCCTGATAGGGTAAAGGCTCGATGCCCGCGTTCCGCTACACCGCCATTGATCCGGCCGGCCAGACCGTGCGCGGCACCATGGACGCGGCGACCGAGGCCGAGGTCGTGAGCCGCCTGCAGCGCCAGGGCAGCATCCCGATGCGCGCCGAGCCAGCCGGCACCAGCGGGTTCGCCGACCTGCTGCAGCGCGAAATCGGCCGCCGCGGCATGAGCCGGCAGGACGTGGCGAACCTGACGCGGGAGCTGTCGATCATGCTCGGCGCCGGGCAGGACCTGGATCGCAGCCTGCGCTTCCTGGTCGATACCGCGCCGAATGCCCGGGTGCGCGCGACGGTGGAGGGCTTACGCAAGACGGTGCGCGACGGCGGCTCGCTGGCGACGGCGCTGGCGGCGCATCCTGGCAGCTTCCCGAAGCTGTATGTCGGCCTGGTGCGCGCCGGAGAGGCGGGCGGCACGCTGTCGCCGACACTCGACCGCCTGGCCGAACTGCTGGAGCGCGAGCGCAGCCTGGCCTCGACCGTCACCTCGGCGCTGATCTATCCCGGCCTTCTGCTTCTGGTGGCGATCGGCTCGATCACCCTGTTGTTGACCCAGGTGCTGCCGCAGTTCGTGCCGCTGTTCGAGCAGAATGGCGCGGCCTTGCCCCGGCCGACGCAAATCCTGATCGCGACCGGGGACGCGGTGTCCGCATACGGCCTGTATGCCCTGCTGGCGCTCATTGCGCTCGTGCTGGTGGCCCGGCAGGCGTTGAAGCAGCCGCGCCCGCGGATGCTGCTGGACCGGCTGCTGCTGCGCCTGCCGGTGGTGGGCGGGCTCACGCGGGAGATCGTCGCGGCGCGCTTTACCCGGACGCTCGGGACGCTGCTGAACAACGGCGTGCCGCTGATCGCCGCGTTGGGCATCGTGCAGGACGCGATCGGCAACCTGGCCGGGGTCGCTGCGATCGAGCGCGCCACCATCAGCGCCAAGGGCGGCGCCGGGCTGTCCCGCCCGCTCGACGAGTCCGGCGTGTTCCCCGCCCGCACGATCTATCTTCTGCGATTGGGCGAGGAGACGGCACAGCTCGGCCCCATGGCGTTGCGCGCCGCCGAGATCCATGAGGAGAAGACCCGGCTCGGCGTGCAGCGGCTGGTGGCGCTGTTGGTGCCGGCGATCACGGTGGCGATGGGCGCGGTGATCGCCGGGATCGTGGCGTCGCTGCTGCTGGCGATGCTGGGCCTGAACGACCTTGCCGCGAGTTAGCCGAGCTCCAAGCCCGCATGAGGCCGGGTTTACACTTATAGAAATGATCGTCGTGCTGGCGGTGCTCGGGCTGGTCGCCGGGCTGGTGCTGGCGCGTGGGCCGCCGCGCAGTGCCGGGCTGGAGATGCGGGCGGCGACCAACGCGGTGGCGCAGGCGATGCGGGTCGCCCGCACCCGGGCCATCATGTCGAACCAGCGCGTGACCGTCGTCTTCGACCCGCGTGCCAGCACGCTCCGCATCGGCGCGGGCGCGCCGCGGAGCCTGCCGGCCGGGATCGGCATGTCGGTCGTGACGACCGCTGACCTAACGGCGGCGGTGGCGGCCGGGGGTGAAACATCCGTGCAAGCCGGGATCGCCTTCATGCCGGATGGCAGCTCCTCCGGCGGCCGGGTCGAGCTGGCGCGCGGCGAGCGGCGTTCGCGGGTCGGCGTGGATTGGCTGACCGGACGGGTCACCGTGGCCAATGACTCGTAATCATTCGTCCAAGGAGCATGGCTTCACGCTTATCGAGGTGCTGGTCGCCTTCATCATCGCTGCATTGGCGCTGGGTGCGCTGACCCAAGGGGCCGCCGGCGGCCTGCAGTCGGCGCGGGTCTCCGGGCATTATCAGGAGGCGCTGTCCCGCGCCCTGTCCCGCCTCGCGACGCTCGGTGCGACGCCGACACCGGGCGAGCAGCGCGGCGACGACGGCGGCGGCTTCGCCTGGCAGGTCAACGTCACGCCGATCGCCACCGCCGCGGCCGGCAGGGAAGGCATCGATCCCGACCGGCCCGGCCGAGCGATCCTGCTGGGCATGACCGTCCGGGTCTCCTGGCGCATGGACGGCGGCGAGCGGTCGGTCGTGCTCGCGAGCCAGCGCGTCGGCATGGCGCCGGTGGAGCCTCCTTGAGCCGGCATGGCGTTTTCAGAGACGCCTCGAGGCGGCGTCGCGACGACGGTTTCACCTTGCTGGAATTGCTGGTGGCGCTCGTGGCGCTCGGCTTCATCCTCGGCGGGCTGAGCCAGGGCGTGCGCTATGGCCTGCGCGCCACCGATGCGCAGGCGCGCACGCTGGCGGAGCGGAGCGAGCTGGATGCGGTGGACCGGGCGGTGCGCCGGCTGATCGAGCACATGGACCCCGGCACCGCCCGCGACGGCGCTGGGGTCCAGGGCAGCGCAGGCCGGCTGGTATTCGTGTCCGAGCTCCCGGCGGCGAGCGGCCTGCCCACACGGCGCGCCGATATTGCGCTAGGGGTCGATGGGGCGCTAGGGGTGGACGGCGCGCGGCGGATGGTCCTGCGCGCGACGCCGCGCCCGGCCGGCAAGCCGTTCGGCCCGCCGCCGCCGCCGATCGAGACCGAGCTGCTGCGCGACGTGGACCACATCGAGTTCAGCTACTGGGCCCGCGGCCCGGGAGCGGGATGGGCAAGCAGTTGGAGCGTCAAGGACCTGCCGTTCTTGGTGCGGCTGCGGGTCGTGTTCCCGAAGGGCGACCGCCGGCACTGGCCGGACATCGTTGCAAGTCCGCGGCTGGAGCGGTCGGCGGGCGCGTGATATAGCAGCCCGGGGTAGCCGGCGGCACGCATCCGTCGCGGTCCCTAACCGGTATATTCACTTGCGGCACCCCGTCGGTTGGCGTCCATAACGCAACATGCTGAACGAATTCCTTCTCTGGTGGGCGCAGCAGCTCAAGGCGGCACTGCCGGCCGGGCTCACGCAGGATCGCGCCGGGCCGGACACGCGCGCGCTGATTGCGGCGCTGCGCCTGCCGCCTGTCGGCCCGCACAGCGTCGATGTCCTGGTCCGGCGCAAGGGACGCGACGCGATGCTAGGCCCGTTTGACCTGGACCCAGCGGGGATCGCGGCGCTGCAGGCTGCCGTGGCGGGACAGGGCAGCGCTGTGGTCCTGCGTCTGCCGCCCGAGCTGCTGCTGGAGCAGCAGGTGGCGCTGCCGATCGCCGCCGAGCGCGACCCGGAGCGGGTCCTGCAATACGAGATGGATCGCATCACTCCCTTCGCCGCCGATGAGCTGTTCTGGGCCTGGACCATCGAGCGGCGGGACCGCGCCCAGGGCCGCCTGCATCTGCGTTTGTCACTCGTGCCCAAGGTGCGCCTGGGTGCGGCGCTCGACGCTCTGCGGCAGGCTGGCCTGCGCCCGGTGGCACTCGAGGCATTGGTCCCAGGCGGCCCCGCACAGCGAATCGCGCTGGACCGGCCCCAATCGGCGCCTTGGCGCAGGCGCAGCCTGGCGCTCGCGGGAGGAGCCTGCGTCGTGCTGGCCGTCGCCGCCATCGCCGTGCCGTTCGTGATGCAATCGGTCAAAAGCGCCGAGGTCGAGGGCCAGATCGCCGCACTTCGTCCCCGCGCCAACCAGGCGGAGGCACTGCGCCGCCGCATCCTCAGCAGCGCTGCCGGCACGGACGTGTTCGCCGAGCAGCGGGCCCGGGTCGGCGACGCGTTGGGCACGCTGGCGACGGTGACGGAAGTGCTTCCGGATGACACCTTCCTGAGCGAGCTGACGCTGCGCGCCCGGGTGTTGACCATCAGCGGGCAATCCGCTGGAGCGGCCAAGCTCATCGCAGCACTCGCCGCCGAACGCAGCATCCGCAACCCGGCCTTTGCCGCCCCGGTGACCCGCAACGAGGGCACGCGCGGCGAGGGTTTCGCCATACGGGCTGAGGTTGAGCCGTGATCGAGTCGCTGCCGACGGGTCGGCGGGGCCAGGCGCTGGCGGTGGCGCTGCTGCTCGTGGTGCTAGCCGCGGCCTGGGCGGCGGTCGCGGCGCCGCTGCTGGAGTGGCACGCCGACCGGGCTGGGGTGCTGCAGCAGCGCACGACCCTGGCCCGCCGCATGGCCCAGGTCGCCGCCGGACTGCCAGACCTGCAGCGCCAGGCGGCTGCGGCGGCAGCCAGCGGCCCGGTCGCGGCGACCCTGCTTGACGGCTCAACCGACGCCGTGGCCGGCGCCACGCTGCAGCAGTTGATCCAGGACATGGCCGGCCGCGCCGGCGCCACGCTGTCCAGCACCGAGGCGCTGCCGGCCGAGACCGTGGCGGCCTATCGCCGGATCGGCGTGCGGGTGGCGCTGTCGGCACCCTGGGGCGTGCTGGTGGAGCTGCTGCGCGCGGTGGAGGAGGCCTCGCCGCAGATGCTGGTGGACGACCTGCAGATCCACGGCACAAGGCGGTTCGGCACATCTGGGGAGCCGCCGCTGGAGGCGTCGTTCACCGTGCTGGGGTTCCGCGCGCCATGATGCAGCGTGGCATTTTCGGCCTCATCGGGCTCGCAATTTTATTTACCGGAACGATATTGCTTGAACTGACCGGCAGAGTCGCGGATGACGGCGATATGATCGCCACTACGTCGCGTCCGACTCCAGCAGTATCGAAGCCGCCTGCGCCGCGTCCTGCTGTGGTAGAGGATCGGCAGGCGCTGCTCGACGCGATCCTGGCTCGCCCGTTATTCGCTTCGACCCGTCGACCCGTCGCCGCGCCAGTCGGCCCCCCCCCTACGCCTGCGGGCCTGCCGCGGCTGGCTGGCATCCTGGTGCATGGCGCCGCCCGCAGCGCGATCTTCGCCGGGGCGGGCGGCGCGAAGCCGGTCGTTGTGCAGGAGGGCGCCCAGATTGGTGGGTTTACCGTGCAGCAGATCGAAGCCGGACAGGTCACGCTCGGCGGAACCGGCGGGGCGCAGGTGGTGCGGCCCAGCTTCGACGCACGGCCGCAGAGCGCCGCCAGTGGTCCGGCCGCGGTGCCGGGCAGGCCGGGGCCCGCGCCGTTCGCGGCGACGACCCCCGCGCCGTTTGCGGCGACAACTGACGTGATGCAGTCACTGCGAGGTCTGCCGGGCTTCCCCGGCGCCGCCCGATGAAGCGCGCTGTATTGCTGCTGCTGATCGGGCTCGCCGGCTGTGAGCGATCGGGCGTGCCGGTGCTGCGGTCGCTGCCGAGCCTCGGCGGGCCGACCGTCGGCGCAGCGCCGCGGGTGAACGGTCCCGTGGGCGCGCCCGACGCGCTGCCCAATGCGCAGGTCTCGGTCGGCCAGGTTCGCGGCGTAACCCTTCCAGCCAGCAGCGCCGGGGCAGGGGGCGGGGATATCTCGCTCGACTTCGTCGATACCGACCTGCGCGAGGTCGTGGCACAGGTGCTCGGCACCATCCTGCGGGTGACCTACACCATCGATCCAGCGGTCCGCGGCACCGCAACGCTGCGGACCGCGACGCCGGTGGCGCGCTCGCAATTGCTGCCGGCCTTGCAGGCGCTGCTGGCGCAGAACGGCGCGGCGCTGGTGCAGTCCGGCGATATCTACCGCGTGGTGCCCGCCGCTGCCGGGTCGCCGGTGCTGGCCGGCGGCGACGGCACGTCGGGCGGCGGGATCGTGCCGCTGCGCTACGCCTCGGCCGAGGACCTGGCGAAGGTGCTGCAGCCCTATGTCGGCGCCGGCGGCAAGGTCGTGGCCGACGCTGGTCGCAACGTGCTGCTGATCAGCGGCGACGCGCCGACGCGGGAGGCGCTGGTTTCGCTGATCCGCGCCTTCGACATCGACATCCTGGCCGGCCAGTCCTACGCGCTGTTTCCAGTGACGTCGGGCGGCGCCAAGGACTTCGCCACAGCACTTTCGGATACCTTCCGCAGCGGCAGCGGCGGCGCGCTGGCCAATGTGATCCGCGTCGTGCCGATGGAGCGCATCAACTCCGTGCTGCTGGTGTCGAGCCAGGCGCGCTACATCGACCAGGCGCGGCGGGTCTATGCGCTGGTCGAGCGCGGGCGGCGGCAGACGCTCCGGAGCTGGAACGTCTATTACCTGCAGAACAGCCGCAGCAACGACATCGCGTACGTGCTGCAGCAGGCCTTCACGCCGAACAAGGTGACGGCGCAGCCGAGCCCGCGGGCGGTTGGCTCGACGGCGCCGGGCCGCGGCTCCCGTCAGTCGGGGTTCAACGGCGGCGACGACTCTGGCGGCGGTGGCTTTGGCGGCGGCGGCGGCGGCGGCATCGGCGGGGGCGGCGGACTTGGCGGGGGCGGCCGCGGCGGGGGTGGCGGGCTCGGCAGCCGAGGCGGCGGCGGGCTGGGTTCCAGCTCGGGGGGCGGTGGCCTTGGCCAGCAATCCGCCGCCGCGCAGCCGGACCCGGCGCAGAACCCGGCGAACCCGCTGCTCGGCGGCCTGGATCCCACGGGCGGCTCGGGCGGCGGTGGTGGGGGTGGCAGCGCGGGCGACGACGCGAACAGTATCCGCATCATCCCGAACGGCCAGAACAACGCGATCCTGTTGTATGCGACGGCCCCCGAGCGCGACACCATCGAGGCGATGCTGCGCAAGATCGACATCCTGCCGCTGCAGGTCCGCATCGACGCCACCGTCGCCGAGGTCACGCTGAACGACAGCCTGCAGTACGGCACGCAGTTCTTCTTCCGGGCCGGCATCAACGGCGCGCTCAACTTCAGTCCGGCCGGAACGGCGGCGGGCGCGTTCGCCTCGGGCTTCCCGGGTTTCGTGTTGAGCGGGCCCAACAACGGCAACGCCGCGCTGAATGCGCTGCAGGCCGTCACCGACGTGAAGGTGCTGTCCTCGCCGCAGGTCCTCGTGCTGGACAACGAGGCCGCGCGCCTGCAGGTCGGCAACCTGGTTCCCTACCTGACGACGAGCTCGCAGAGCCAAATCACCGCCAACGCCCCGGTCGTCAACTCGATCGACTACCGGGAGACCGGGGTCATCCTGGAGGTCACGCCGCGGGTGAACAGCGGCGGCCTGGTGACGCTCGACGTCTCGCAGGAGGTCAGCGACGTGGTGCCGGGCCAGACGACGGCGGGGATCAACTCGCCGACCTTCTCGCAGCGCAACGTCAGCAGCCGCGTGGTGGTGCAGGACGGGCAGACGGTGGGCCTCGCGGGCCTGATCCGCGATACCGCCAACCAGTCGAGCTCGGGCATCCCGTTCCTGAAGGACGTGCCGCTGCTGGGGCTGCTGGCCGGCAGCCAGAACAACGCCCGCAACCGCACCGAGCTGCTGGTGCTGATCACGCCGCACGTGGTGCACGACCAGCGCGACGCGCGGGCGCTGACCGAGGACCTGCGCGACCAGCTGATCAACGCCGCCCGCGTGCCGGACAGCCTGCAGCAGAGCCGGGCGTCGGGGTCCGCCGATCCGCAACGCCCGCTGCGTCGGGGCCTTCGGCTCGAGCAGTGAACGCGGCGCGCCGGTGGGCCGGGGCGATCAGGCGGGGCGACGACCGGGGTTTTGCGCTGCTGATCGTGCTGTGGGCCGTGGTGCTGCTGACCCTGCTGGCGACGCAGCTCACCGCCGCCGGGCGCACCGAGCTGCAGCTCGCCGCCAACCTGCGCAGCGCGGCGGCGGCCGAGACCGCGGCGGACGGTGCGGTCTATGAGGCGGTGTACCATCTGCTCGACCCGGCGGACACCTGGGCGGCAGACGGCACGGACCGCGCGCTGCGGGTGCCGGGCGGCAGGGCGGTGCTGCGGATCGAGGACGAGGCGGGCAAGATCAACCCCAACACCGCGCCGCCGGAGCTGCTGCGGGCGCTGCTGCGGCGTTTGGGGGCAGATCGCCGTGTTTCGGAGGGCATCGCGGCGGCGATCGTGGATTGGCGCTTTCCCAATAAGCAGGGGCAGCCCGGCGGCGCCAAGGAGCCGCAGTACCGCGCTGCCGGACGCGACTATGGTCCCGCCGGCGCGCCGTTCCGCAGCGTGGCGGAGCTCGGCGCGGTGCTGGGCATGACGCCGGAGCTGCTGGCCAGGCTCGAACCCAACATCTCGGTGCTGACTGACGCCGATCCCGATCTGCTGGTTGCGCCGCCGGTGGTGCGCCAGGTGATCCAGGACCTCCGCGGCGCGCGTGCGGCCACGTCGCGCCGCCGGCCGCTCCGCACCGTCGCCATCACTGCGCGGGTGGTGGGCGACTCCGGCGGCCGGTTTGGCCGGCGGGCCGTGATCCGGCTGGGCATCGCGCCAAAGGAGCCGCTGTTCCAGGTCCTGGTCTGGGACGCGGTCGCTGAATGATGATCATGGATTGCAGATCAGCTCCGTCCCGCTGTCGCCCGTCTGGTTATTGGGACCGCGGGAGCAGAGGTCGAAATCGTGCCCGGGGCGACTGGCTGGGTTGCGATACAGATAGGGCCGGTTCCAGGGATCGAGCGGCTGGGCGTCGCCTTTCAAATATGGGCCGCCCCAGCTCACGAGGCCGGACGGGCGGTTATTCAGCGCGGCGAGGCCCTGTTCCGTCGAGGGATAGTTGCCGACATCGAGCTTATACAGATCAAGCACGGAGGAGAGCCGCTCGATCGACTGCTTGGCGACCGACGTGCGAGCGCCGCCCAACTGGCGCAGCGCGGCCGGGGCGACCAGCCCGATCAGCAGGCCCAGGATCGCGATCACGACCAGGATTTCGAGCAGGGTGAAGCCGGCGTCGGCCCAATACTGCGGATGGGAGTGCTGCGGCCGGAAATGGCGCGAATCGGCGCGGCGCGGTGGGGAAGGCTGCTGCATCATATCCTACTTTCTGATAAGCGAGCGATGGATAGCGGAGATGGGGTGGTCTGGGCCATGCCGGCAAGCGCAGGACTTTCATACCGATGACGGTGCCTTATCTGGCCTGCATGGCGTTGGTCGCGCAGATCTATAGCCTGCCGCCGCGCGTGCTGCCGTCGATACAGGCGGTCGAGGGCGGCGGCCCGGGGGTCACGCACCGCAACGCCAACGGCTCAAGCGACCTTGGGGTCATGCAGATCAACACGCTCTGGCTGCCGGCGCTGTCCCGCTACACCCGGCTCGATCGTGCCGAGGTGCAGGACCGGCTGCTGCATCAAGCCTGCTTCAACATCGCGGCGGCGGGGCTGATTATGCGGACCTACCTTGATGAGACCCGGGGCGAGCTGATGTCGGCGATCGGCAATTATCACTCGCATACGCCGGTGCTGAACCAGGGTTACCAAATCAAGGTAAGGCAGTCCGCGGCGGCGATGTTCGCCCACGATCCGGGCGCGATGGCCGCCCGTTAGCGCGGCTCGCCCACGTCATCGACGAACAGTCCGTTGCGGCCGGCGCGGACGGTAAACTGCAGGATCGACAGCCGGACCTGCGGCACGGCGCCATAGCGGTTGGTGTCGTAGTACGTGGTCTGGATACGCACCGAGCAGCGGAACAGGTCGGGCGAGGCGGTTGGGATCTCACCGACGCTACCTGGCATGATCACCGAGGAGACGCCGCGCTGTGCGATGGAATCGGCGACCACGTCCAAGACTTCGTGGCGGCTGCAAATCGGCCGGGGCGGCACGGCGGCCAGAGCCAGCGACGCTATGCTGGCAAACACCATGGCGGCCAGCCAAACTCGTCTCGCTGCGGGCAAGGAACCTCCGAATAAGCGTGGGCGGACCAGCATGGCCCGCCCGTTCGGCTAGATAAAGCCCAGCCTAGCGAATTGTGCCATTCATCTGGTTCGGCAGGAAGCCGCCGCCGAACTTGTTGCCGTTATAGACGATGTTCAGCACCTCGGTCGTCGTGCGGCGGAATGCGAGCGAGTCGGTGTCGGACGGCGACGTGTTGAATTGCAGGTTGCTGCCAACCCGAAGCCCCTGCTCCTTGCCGCCGCCTGCCTTGGCACGGACGGCGGAGATGGCGTCGGCCGCGTCCTGCTGACCGAATGCCCCGAGTACGGTGCGGACCGTGCCGGCGTGATAGGCCTCGATCGCCAGAATGCTGGCGGCCGCGTCCAGGTAGTCCTTATTGACCAGCAGTCGCGCCGCGCCGCCATAGGCCGTGACGCCCACGTCCTCGAAGATGAACGCGCCGAGCAGGAAGCTCGTCTCGTCGGCAAAGGGGTTGAACTGCGTGCCGTCTGGAATCAGGCCCGCTGCGACGCCGAGCGCATTGAAGCTGTTCAGCAGGTCGATGTTCGGCTGCGCCACCGCCTCGGCGCCGAGCACCCGACGCAGGAAGCGGACGTGGTTCACCTCGTCGATCGTGATCTTCTGCGCATAGGCTGCGACCGATTCGGTCTGGAACGGCACGGCCGACCCGCCAAGCACGAAGCCCGGCGCGCCGCCGACACCGGTCGTATCGGCGGCATCCAGAGGCCGGCCGAGGAAGGCCGCGATATAGTATTGCGCCTCGACATACTCGAGGTTGAGCGCGAAGTTCAGGATGTCGTTATCGGTGATCCCCTGCGCCGCCGCGGGCAAACTGCTCAGCGCCACTCCGCTGGCGGCGGCGGCACCCACCGCCATGATCGTGGCAGCGCTGGCGCCGAACTGGCCAATGAGAGAACGGCGAGCGACGCCATCCTGCCCCTGCTGGGCAGACTCGATTTGATCGTTCATGAACGTTAACCTCCGACGTGGTGCGCGACCGCCAACAGGCGGCCTCTCATATACGCCGCGTAACGAACATCAGATGCTTGTTCGATATGATACTAAATTCGATTATGGTAACGATCTCGTGATGTTTGATGATGTGAGGCGGGCAGCGTTAGGCGGGCGACAGTACGTGGATCACCCGGCTCGCGAGCATGTCCTTCACCCGCGCCCCGTACGCCACCATGTGCGGCGCGGCCGCATGCGCCGCCAGCGCCGCCGCATCTTGCCATTTCTCGACAACGGCGAAGCTGTCCGGCCCCAACTTCGCCGTCCAGGACGGGCCACCCTCCAAATCGACCGCCGGCGCATACTCGATGCAGCCCTGCTCGGCCAAAACGGCCGGGACGTTGGCGCGGAACTGCTCCAGCACGGCGTCGCGCTGGCCGGGCTTGGCGGTGATGATGGCCAGGACGTGGATCATGATCGTGTTTCCCCCTTGTTCGTTGAGATGCAGTGTTCACCGGACGCCGGCTTGGCGCAATCGGTGCCCTTGCCGGCGTCGGCTGCCGTGTGTTTGTTATTGGGAATGCAGCATTTAACGGGACGGACGAGGCTGGCGGGCGTGATGGGGTGGCCGGTGTCGCACTCCCGCTCGCCGCGCCTGCACGGCTATTGGCTGGCGCGGCACGGGATCGACGGCGCCTATGTCCCGCTCGCCGTGGCACCTGGTGACCTGGCGACGGCGGTGCATGGGCTGCGCGCCGCCGGTTTTGCCGGGCTGAACGTGACCGTGCCGCATAAGGAGGCCGTGCTGGCGCTGTGCGACCGGGTGCTGACGCCGGGACAGCGGGCCGGAGCGGTGAACACGCTGGTGTTCGGGCCGGACGGCATCACCGGCACCAACACGGACGGCGCTGGGTTCGTCGCGAACCTGCGGGCGCATGGCGTCGATGCCACTGCCGGCCCAGCATTGCTGCTCGGCGCCGGGGGCGCTGCCCGGGCCATCGCGGCGGCGCTGCTCGATCTCGGGGCGCCGGTCGCCGTCGCCAACCGCTCGGCGGAGCGTGCGGCGGCGCTGGCGGCGGCGCTGCCGGGCCTCCGCGTGCTGCCCTGGGCGGAGCGGGCTGCGGCGCTCAGCGATCAAGCGCTGCTGGTCAACACGACGGTGCTGGGGATGATCGGGCAAGGCGCCCTGGAGCTGCCGCTGGACCGCGCGGCACCTGGTTTGGTCGTGGCCGACATCGTCTATGCGCCGTTGGTCACGCCGCTTCTGGCCGACGCCGCCGCGCGTGGGCTGACCGCAGTGGGCGGCCTCGGCATGCTGCTGCAACAGGCCGTCGCCGGGTTTGCGTCGTGGTTTGGGGTCACCCCTGTCGTCGATCAGGCGACGTTCGACCTGATCATGGCCGACCTATAGCGAGCGTCTTTTGAAGATCATCGGCCTGACCGGCGGCATGGGCATGGGCAAGTCCACCATCGCCAAGGCGTTCCGGCGCGCCGCCATCCCGGTGTTCGACGCCGACGCTACCGTGCACGCGCTGCAGGCCCGTGGCGGCCGGGCGGTCCCGGCGATCGGCCTAGCCTTTCCCGGCACGATCCGGGACGGCGCAGTGGACCGCGCGGCCCTGCGCGCCGTCGCCGTCCCTGACCCGGCGGCGATGCTTACCCTCGAACGCATCCTGCATCCCATGGTCCGCGCCGCCGAGCGCGCGTTCCTGGCCCGCGCCCGGCGGGCGGGGCGGCCGGTCGTCGTGCTGGACATCCCGCTGTTGCTGGAGACCGGCGGCGAGCGGCGGGTGGACCTCGTGCTCGTCGTCTCGGCGCCGCGCTCCGTGCAACGTGCGCGCGTCAGCAAGCGGCGACGGATGACGAATGCCGAGATCGACACCATTATAGCACGGCAAATGCCTGACGCAGAGAAGCGCCGCCGTGCCGACGTCATAATATCGACCGGATTGTCCCGCCATCATGCCCTCCGCCGCCTACGCCGACTGATCCAGGAAATGCAGCCGTGAGCCGTTCCGTATTATTTGATACCGAGACTACGGGACTGGACCCCTTGACGGGGGACCGTGTGATCGAGGTTGCCTGCCTGGAGCTGCTTCGTGACCTGCCGACCGGCCGCACCTTCCATCGCTTCATCGATCCCGAGCGCGACATCGACCCCGACGCGAGCCGGGTGCATGGCTTGACCCGCGCCGACCTGCGCGGCAAACCGCGTTTCAGCGAGATCGCCGACGAGCTGCTGGAGTTCCTCGGCGCCTCGCCGCTGGTCGCGCATAACGCGCCGTTCGACTTCGGCTTCCTGGACGCCGAGTTTGCCCGCCTGGGCCGGCCGACGCTGTCCCGCGACCGCATGATCGACACCCTGGCGCTGGCCAAGGCGCGGTTCCCCGGCCTGCCGAACAACCTCGACGCGCTGTGCCGCCGCTTCGATATCGACCTGTCGGAGCGCACGACCCATAACGCCCTGCTGGACTGCCGCCTGCTGGCCGAGGTCTATATCGAGCTGACCGGCGGCCGGCAGCGCGGGCTGCTGCTGGCAGACGATACCGGCGACGCGCTGCCGGCCATCGCCTATCAGCTCAATGGACCGCGCGCGCCGGTGCTTATGCAGCCGGACCCGGACGCGCTGGCCCGTCACGCGGCGTTCGTCGCCCGCTTGAGGGAAGCTTTGTGGTTGACCTGAAGCCGTTCAGCGTGTGGCGCGCGGTGCGATGGCAGGGCGCCACGCTGCTGCTGCTCACGCTGTCCCTGCTGACCACTGCCGTGTTGTTCGAGCGCGAGGTCGCCCATTCCATCAGCGAGGCCATCGAGCGGACTACCCTGGCGCGCATGCAGGCCAGTGCCGCGCGGCAGGTTTTCTCGGTCGTGCAAGACGCCGAAACCGGCCAGCGCGGCTTCCTGCTGACTGGCCGCACCTATTATCTCGAGCCCTATCAGCAGGCGACCGCCCAGATGGCGACGGCGCTGAAGCATCTGGACGAACTCAGCCCTGCGACCCCGTGGCTGCGCGAAGAGATCGCACCTCTGAATGAACTGATGCGCCGCAAGATGGCGGAATTGGACCAGACGGTGGCATTGGCCCGCACCGGGCAGCAGCAGGCCGCGGTGGATTTGGTGCTGACCGATGACGGCAAGGCGCTGATGGATGCCCTGCGCGTCACCATCCAACGTGTCGTGGACCGGGCCGACTCTGAACGGACGGCGCAGCTTACGGGACTGGTGGCCCGCCAGCGCTTGGCCGGCATGGGGATGCAGGCGGCGGCGGCGATTGGAGTGTCGCTGCTCGGCCTCGTGGTATTCGCGCTGCTGGTGGGCCGGGCGCGCCTGCTGGACACCCAACGGCGGGAGCGGCTGCTGGCCGCGCAGTTGGAGGCGGCGGTCGAGCATATCCGCGACGAAGTCGCCGTGTTCGGTCCCGAGGACCGCCTCTTGCTCCGCAACAGCCGCTTCGCCGAGACGATCGGCCTGCCGCCCGAGGTCGTGCAGCCCGGCGTGCCGCTGGCCGATCTCGCGGCAGTGCAGCGGCTGCAGCCACCGCTGCTGTCCGAACCGCGTCCGGGCACGAAGCCGGTCGTGGCCGAGGCGCAGCAGGAGAGCCGGCGCCTGGAGATCTGGCGCACCGCGATGCCGGATGGCGGCCAGATGGTCGCGGTTGCCGACATCACCCGTCGCGTGCAAGCCGAGGATGTCGCACGGCAGGCGCAGAAGATGGAGGTGCTCGGCCAAATGACCGGCGGCGTCGCGCACGACTTCAACAATCTGCTGCAGGTCGTGTCGGCGAACCTCGAGCTGGTGTCGCAGCGCCTGGCAAAGCGTGACCCGAACGACGGCTGGCTGCACGCGCGGATTGACGCCGCCCGCGCCGGAGTGATCCGCGGCGCCCGGCTGACCCGGCACCTGCTCGCCTTCGCCCGCCGCCAGCCGCTCGCGCCCGAGCCGCTCGATCCGGCCCGCGTGCTGATGGGCATCGAGGACATGATGCGCCGCACGCTCGGCGGCGCGATCGAGCTGGAGCTCGTGGTCGGCGGCGGCCTTTGGGCGGTGCGGGCCGATCCGAACCAGCTGGAGAACGCGTTGCTGAACCTCGTGGTGAATGCGCGCGACGCTATGATGGCGCCGGGTGCCGAGCCACAGGGACGGCTGACGATCGAGGTGGCGAACGCCTCGCTTGACGAGCAGTACGCGGCCTTGGCGTCGGAGGTCTCGCCGGGTCAGTATGTGATGTTCGCCGTGACCGATACCGGTATCGGCATGACGCCGGATCAGCTCCGCCGGGCCATCGAGCCGTTCTATACCACCAAGGCCGAGGGCAAGGGCACCGGGCTTGGCCTGTCGATGGTGTTCGGCTTCGCCAAGCAGTCCGAAGGGCACTTCCAGCTTTATAGCGAGCCGGGCCGCGGCACCACGGCGCGTCTGTATATCCCGCGCACTGCCGCCGCCGTGCGGGCGCCGACGGCCGAGCCTGCGGCCATCGCCGCGTCGCAGGGCGAGTTGGTGCTGCTGGTCGAGGACGACCCCGGCGTCCGCCAGGTCGCGGCCGACGCGCTGGCGAGCCTGGGCTACACCGTGCTGGCGGCAGCGGACGCGGCGGCGGCGCTGCGTATCCTGGAGGGCGGCGCACGGCCGGACGTGCTGTTCACCGACGTGGTCATGCCGGGCGCGCTGTCGTCACGCGCATTGGCGGAGCGGGCGCAGCGCATGTTGCCGGGCCTCGCCGTGCTGTTCACCTCCGGGTACACGCAGAATTCGATCGTGCATAAGGGCGAGCTTGACCACGGCATCAACCTGCTGAGCAAGCCATGGCGGACCGAGGATCTGGCCCGCCAAATGCGCGCGGTGCTGGACCAGGCTCGCAAGCCGCGCCAGGCCGAGGCGCTGCGTGTGCTGCTGGTGGAAGACGAGGTGCTGGTCCGCATGACGACCGCCGTCATGCTCGCCGACCTTGG
Organism: uncultured Alphaproteobacteria bacterium; assembly: GCA_963850595.1. Lineage (GTDB taxonomy): Bacteria > Pseudomonadota > Alphaproteobacteria > Acetobacterales > Acetobacteraceae > CAHJXG01. Next base: position 215,531 of record CAWKLS010000003.1, read on the forward strand.
CCATGACGTGCTCGAGGCGGAGACCGGCGCCGAGGCCATCGACCGGCTGATCCAAGGCGTGGACCTAGTTGTCTGCGACCTCGGCCTGCCGGACATGGATGGCCTAGCGCTGGTGGACAAGGTGCGCGAGCGCCTGCCGGGGATCCCGGTGATCGTGGCGTCAGGCGCTGCCGGGGTCGAGGGCCGCGACGTGGTGTGGCTCGGTAAGCCCTATGACGAATTTGCGCTGCGGTCGGCGCTAAACGAGGCTCTGGCGACCTCCTCCAGCACTGCTAGCGCCGAGTAGTTGTATAGCACACGCCTTTTGCTTCCAGCATTCTCTCATCGCAAGGAGCGCAGCGGAGTGGCGATCCAGGGCCATATGCATGGCGATCAGTCGATGGGGCTATGTTGCTTTCAACAGGGCGCTGGCCAGGTTCAAAAGGCTGCCCCCAGGCCGCCGCAGCTCGTCCAGCACGGTGAAATGGTCGGCGTGCGGCACCGGCAGCAGGGCGCCGGGCCGGTGCTGGTCAGCGCGGAGGGCGTGCAGCGCGCGGCTGTCGTCGACCAGTGCCGGCAGCTCGGCACTCCCGTAGGCGATGCTCATCGGCTTGTCCGGCGCAGGCAGCCGCAGCGGCGATAGGGTCGCGGCCTCCTCGTCGGTCAGCGACAGCTTCTCGTTCAGATAGGTATCGCGCAGCGGGCCGAGTTCGAACACGCCGGAGATCGGCAGCGCCGCGCTCACGGCCGGATGCGCGAGCGCCATGGCCGCCAGATGCCCGCCCGCCGACCAGCCCGCCACCACGATGCGCCCGGTGATGCCATGCGACCTGCCGTGCTGGGCCAGCCAGTCGAATGCCGCGTGGACCTGCCCGACGATGGTCGTGAGCGACGCATCCGGCGCCAGCGTGTAGCCCGGCAGCGCCGCCGACCAGCCCAACGCGCACGCGCCCTCCATCAACGCCGCCGCGCCCTCGCGGTCGTTGCGCTGCCAGTAGCCGCCGTGGATGAACACCAGGCAGTCCGACCCGGGCGCCCCGGGAAACAGGTCCCAGGCCTCGCGCTGACTGGCGCCATAGGCGAGGTCAAGGTGTTCCGAACGCGCTGCGCGAAACGCGGCGGAAGCGGTGCGCAGCGCTTCGACATAGGCGGGTCCGCCGGGGCAGGCAGCGGTGTTGTTATAGGCGGCGTCCCGCTCTGCACGGGACATGCGGCCCCAATCGGCTTGGCTCATGGCGTTCTCCTGGGCGGTCTCATAATGGTCATGCGGTGACCCTGGCGTGGTTCGAATGCAGCAGCGCCGACAGCTCGCGGCGCAGCGCGTTGAACTCCGGCGAGGATACGTCGCGCGGCCGCGGCAGCGCCACCCGCACGTCCTGCACGATGCGGCCGGGGCCGGGCGACATCACGACGACGCGGTCGCCGAGGAAGATCGCCTCCTCGATCGCGTGGGTGACGAAGACGACCGTCAGGCCGGTGCGGGCCCATAATTCCAGCAGCTCGTCCTGCAGCCGCTCCCGCGTCATGGCGTCGAGTGCTCCGAACGGCTCGTCCATCAGCACCACGCGGGCGTCGTTCGCCAGCACGCGGGCGATGGCGACGCGCTGTTTCATGCCGCCCGAGAGCTGATGCGGGTAGGCGTCGGCGAATCCGGTGAGGCCGATCATGTCGAGGAACCGGCCGGTGATCTCAGTGATCTCCGCCCGGGTCTTGCCGCGGCTCGTTGGCCCGAAGCCGATGTTCTGCCGCACCGTCAGCCAGGGGAACAGGCCGTAGTCCTGGAACACCATGCCGCGCTCCGGCCCCGGCCCCTCCACGAGCTTGCCGCGCACCCGCACCGAGCCGGTGCTGGGGGCCTCGAAGCCCGCGATGATGCGCAGAAGCGTCGATTTACCGCAGCCCGAAGCGCCGATCAGGCAGACGAACTCGCCAGGCGCCACGCTGAGCACCGCGTCCTGCAGCGCGACGATCTCGCCGGCGGGCCCGGCAAAGCGCTTGGTGACCGCCTCGACGATTATCGCGTCAAGCATGCTGCGGGCTCCACCGAAGCACCCGGCGGCCGAGCCACAGCACCGCTTGGTCGGACAGAAAGCCAACCGCGCCGATCGTCACCATGCCGGCGATGACGATCTCGGTGCGGCTGAGCTGCCGCCCGTCCATGATCATGGCGCCCAACCCGGTCTCGACGCCGGTCATCTCGCCCACCACAATCACGACCCAGGACAATCCCAGGCCCAGCCGCAGCCCCGTGAAGATGCCCGGCATCGAGGCCGGCAGCACGACGCGGAGGAACATCGCCGACGGCGTGGTGCCGAGCATGGCGGCGGCCTCGAACAGGCGCGGCTCGACGCTGCGCACGCCGAAGACGGTGTTGACGAGGATCGGGTAGAACGCGCCCAGCGCCACCAGGAAGAACGCCGAGCGTGGGCCGAGGCCGAACACGATCATCGACAGCGGCAGCCAGGCGGTCACCGGAACCGGCCGCAGCACCTGCAGCGCCGGGTCGAGCAGCGCGCGGGCCAGCCACAACCGGCCGATCGCCATGCCGAGCGGCAGTGCCACGATGGCGGCCAGCAGGAACGCGCCATACACGCGGGAGGCGGAGGCGATCAGGTGCGTGGCGAGCATGCCGCTGAAGGCGTCGTCGTTGATGCCGCCGAACGCCAGGTCCCAGAGCGCCACCGCGACCTCCCAAGGTGCGGGTATCAACCGGTAGCCGCTGCCGCGCGTCGAGGCCCACCAGCCGAACAGGGCCAGCAGCGGCAAGGCGAGGGCGAGCGGAAGTTGATAGCGTTGGGCGCGGCCAGGGAACACGCCAGCCATCACGCGGTTCGGGCCACCTCGTCCGAGAAGCGGGTGTCGAGAAAGGCGAAGTCGGGCAGCGCACGGATCTGCTTCGCCTCCAGCATGTGCTCGGCATAGGTCTTGGACTGCCCGACCATCTCCGGCGTCATGCGCCAGTTCAGCTCGACATTCGGCAGCGACACGGCGATCGCGTCCCGTTTCTGCCCGAGCTTCGCCACCGTCATCGCGATCATCTCGTCCGGGTGGCTGGTGGCGAACTCCGCCGCCTTTTTCTGCAGCAGCACCATGGCGCGAACGAGGCCAGGACGCTCGGTCACATTGTCGCGGTGGGTCGCGAGGATCTGGTTCAGGCTGCCCATTGGCGTCGAGTACCGGATACTCGACGATCTTGCCCACCCCCGTGCTGATCGACACCCCCGGCGCGGGCTCGGCGCCGACATAGGCGTCCACGTCGCCGCGGGCGAGCGCCGTGTGCATCTCGCTGAAGCTCACGCGCACCGGGGTGATGTCCCGCACGGTCATGCCCTCCATGCGCAGCCGGTCAAGGATAAACACTTCCTGCGTCGAGCCGGGCCAAATCGCCACCCGGCGGCCGCGCAGGTCCTTGAGGCTGCTGATATCGCCGTCCTTGCGCGCCACCACGGCCATGCCCTTGCTGCACACCGCGCCGACCACCGTCAGCGGCTCGTGCGCGGCGGCGCCCAGGATGGCGGCGGCGATGCCGAAGGTGCCGAAATCGACCGATTTGGTGACGACGGCGCTCTTGCCGTCGGTCGGGCTCTCAAAGGCGATGACCTCGACCCGCATGCCGTCGGGCACGAACTTCTCGTAGAAATACGGGGTGATAGCGTGGATGAGCTTCAGAGTGCCCATCCGCACCACCGTCTCCGCCCGGGCGTTCCGGGAGATGAATGGGGCGGCGAGGCCGGCGGCCAGCACGATGCGGCGGGATACGGTCATGGCAGGCGGTTCCTTGAGGGGCTGGCTGACGAAGGCCAGCAAGCCGTGTGCCAGCTCAGCGCCGGGCGATGAGGTCGATCTCCACCAGGCCGCCCCGCGCCAGGCCGGTCACGCCCACGCAGGTGCGTGCCGGCAGCCGGTCTGGCGGGAAATAGCCGGCATACACCGCGTTCATCGCCGCATAGTCGCGCTCGAAATGCGTGATGAACACCCGGCAGCTCACCACGTCCGCGAGGCTGGCCCCGGCACCGGCAAGGGCACGCTTGAGGTTGTCCATGACCTTGTGGGTTTGCGCCGCCACGCCCTCCGGCAGCTTCAGGCTGTCGTCCCCGGGATCGGTCGCGAGCTGCCCGGTGACGAACAGCCAGCCGTCCTTCTCGACCGCGTGACTGTAGGGCGCCACCGGCTTCGGCGCGTCGGGGATCATGTGGAATATGGCGTCGGTCATCGCGGAGCGGCCTCAATGGAAAGCGGTTTGCCGCCTTGGGCGGAGTAGCGCAGCAGGAACTGGCGGGTGCGCTCCATCTGCGGACGGGTGAAAAAAATTTCCGGCGGCGCCGTCTCGACCACCTGGCCGCGATCGATCAGCACCACACGGTCCGCCACCTCGCGCGCGAAGCCCATCTCATGGGTCACGACCACCATGGTCATGCCGTCGCGCGCGAGGTCCTGCATCACGCTCAGCACCTCGCCCACCAGCTCCGGGTCCAGCGCGCTGGTCGGCTCGTCGAACAGCAGCAGGTCCGGGCGCATGGCCAGCGCGCGGGCGATGCCGACCCGCTGTTTCTGCCCGCCGGACAGGCGCGAGGGAAACGCGTCGCGCTTATCGAGCAGCCCAACCTTGGCGAGCAGGCGCTCCGCCTCGTCGCGAACCTCGGCGCGCGGACGGCGCTGCACGTGCAGCGGCGCCTCCATCACGTTCTGCAGCGCCGTCAGGTGCGGCCACAGCGCGAACTGCTGGAACACCATGGCGATGCGGGTGCGCATCTGCGACAGCTCGCGGTCAGACATGCGGATGTTGCCGCCGGGCCGGACGCCGACGCGCTGGCCCATGAGGAACACGCTGCCGCCATCCGGCGGTTCGAGCCAGTTCAGGCAGCGCAGCAGCGTCGATTTGCCGGAGCCGGAGGGGCCGAGGATGCACACCGCCTCCCCGGCGGCGACAGACAGGTCGATACCCGCCAACACCTCATGGGCGCCAAAGCTCTTGCGCAGGCCGCGCGCCTCCAGCACCGGCTGGCTCATCGCCGCGCCTCGGCGTAGCGCCCGGTGAGGCCGACGCCGCTCTCGACCAGCAGGCACAGCACCCAATACAGCCCGAGCGCCACCAAAAAGCTGCCGAACGGCACGAAGTATTGCGACTGGATGGCGGCAGCCTCATGCGTCAGCTCGCGCACCGCGATGATGGTGAGGAACGCGCTGTCCTTGATGATCTGGATGACTTGATTGCCCAGCATCGGCATCGCCGCCAGCACCACCGGCGGCAAGATGACCCGGCGGAACAGGCTGAACCCATGGAAGCCAAACGCGGCACCGGCCTCGATCTGCTCCTGCGGCAGGCCCGACCAGGCGGCGCGGATCAGCTCGGCCATATAGGCCGCGTTATACAAAATCAGCGCCAGCAGGCCGGAGGTCCAGTTGTCCATCTGCACGCCGAGCGACGGCAGGCCGTAATAGACGATATAGGCGAACAGCAGGAACGGCACGCAGCGCATCACATCGACCAGCACCGTGGCGAGCCGCTGCGCCGCCCGCCGCCGGGACATCAGCGCCGGGGCCAGCAGCGCGCCCAGCAGCAGCGAGCCGAGCGCCGCGACGACGGCGAGCAGGGCCGTGTTGAGGAAGCCGTCCCGCAGCATGCCCCCATGCCGCCAGACCGTCGCGAACTCGGCAATCACGTGAACCGCCGCTCGATCACGCGCTGGGTCACAACGAAAACGGCGACCACGGCACTGTACAGCACGAGGGCGGCGGTGAAAGGCGGCAGCGGGTCGTAGGTCTGCGCCCCAATGCGCACGGCGGCGCGGGTGATGTCCACGACGCCCAGCACCGCGATGGCCGGGCTCACCTTCACCAGCATGGTCATCTCGCTGACCAGCGCCGGCATGGCGGTGCGGATGACCTGCGGCAGCACGATGCGGCGCAGACGCAGCGCGCTGCGCATGCCGACCGACATGGCGGCCTCGATCTGGTCCTTGGGAAAGGCCATTAGAGCGCCGCGCCAGATTTCGCAGTTGAATGCCGAGGTGCTGAGCGTGAGCGTGATGATGCCGGCAGGCACCGGGTCGAGCGATAGCCCGACCGAGGGCAGCGAGAAATACAGCAGCAACCCGAGCGTGACCGCGGGGGCGGCGCGCATCAGGCTGACATAGATCGTGACGACGGTGTTCAGCACCGGCACCCGGCGCCAGCGGACCAGCGCCAGCAGCAAGCCGAGCGGCATGCCGAGGGCGATGGCGGCCAAGGAGAGCCCGACCGTGATCGCCGCGCCTTGCAGGAGCGCCGCGTAGTCGCCGTACTCCATGCGCCGCTGCGCTAGAGCAATATCGGTTCAGATGGCTTCATCTGAGCCAAGGTTTTGCGTTCTTTCACAATGACCTAGCGCGTGTTCGGTGCTGCTACTTGCTCCGAACACGCGCTAGATCTCGCTCTCGAAGTGCTCCGGCATCTCTTCAAACGACTTGCCGAACCACTTCGTCTGCAGCGCATACATCTGGCCGTTCTTGCGCTGCGCCAGCAAAAAGTCGTCGAGGAACTGCCGCAGCTCGGCGTTGCCCTTCTTGACCGCCCAGGCGATGTAGATCTGGCTGGACACCGGCTGGCCGAGCTCGAACACCTTTGGCCGCTCCTTCACCAAACTATCCAAATTGATGATCGTGTTCACGACGTAGGCGGTGCGGCCGATCGCCAGGTCCTGGTAGGCCTCGGGATACGACACATACTGCACGACCTCGCCGAGCGTGCCGCCCTCTTTCTTCAGCATCTCCTCCAGCTCGGGCAGGCGCGCGAGCATGGCGCTGCCGGTCTGGCAGCCCAGCTTCTTGCCGCTCAGGTCCTTGATCCCCGTGATGCTCGTGTCGCCCCGGCGCTTCACGTAATAGTCGGTGGCCTCGGCGATCGGACTGCTGAAATCGAGGAATTGCTGCCGGTCCTTGCTGATTAGCGCGGCCGTGACGGCGGCGTCGTATTTGCCGCTGGCGACGCCCGGCAGCAGGCCGGTCCAAGGGATCATCTCTTGCCTGATCTCCATGCCCGACGACTTGCGCAGCAGGTCCAGCAGCTCGCAGTCATAGCCGGTCGGCTTGCCGTCCTTCACGAACTCGAAGGGCCGGAAGTCGTCCTCGGTCGCGACAATCAGGTGCCCGCGCTTCTTGATTTCTTCCAATGTGGCGGCCTTGGCACGACGGCTGCCGGCGCCCATCACGGCAGCGGCGAAGGCGGTCGCGCCGAGCAGGGCGCGTCGGGTCGGCAGGCTCTCGTTCTGGCGCATGCTGCATCCGGTGCGAAGCCGGCTCCCTCTGGACAAGACACAGCAACTTGCAAGCTATGTGCCAGGGCGCACGTCGTGTCCGCAGATCGTTCGTATGCTGATGACTGCCGGCCTAGGAAGCATTATGCCCAACGCTTAATCAGGCCCTCGCACGGAAGTGGACCATGGACCAGCCAGCGCTACCCTGGATCGACGCCGCATCGCGTGAGGTCCTGGCCAAAAGCGTGCTGCTCGAAGTCGAGGCGGCCGGCGCGGCGATCCTGCTCTATGACGTCACCGGCACGGTCTATGCGACGGCCGCCGTCTGTCCGCACCACGCGGCGTGGCTCAGCCAGGGCACGGTGCAGGGTGATGTCGTCGATTGCCCCCGCCACATGGGGCAGTTCCACATCCCAACCGGGCGCAAGCTGCGCGGACCCGAGTGCCCCGACCTCCGCATCTATCCCGTGCGCGTGCAGGACGGGCGTGTGTGGGTGCAGGTCTAACCGAGCCGCAGCTTGGCCCGGCCAAACCCGTTGCCGGCCTCCACTAGCACGAGCAGCGCATCCAGGAACGCGGCGCGCTCCGCTGGCGGCAGGGCCTCCACGGTGCGCTCATGCGCGCGCTGCACCGCCGCGACCATGCCGGCCAGCAGCTTGCGGCCCTCTGCGGTGAGCGTCACGTGCTTCAGCCGGCGGTCCGCACGGCCCTGCACCCGACGCAGCAGGCCGCGCGCCTCCAGCCGCCCGAGCACGTTCGCCAAGGTGGCGTGGTCCACCCCGACCTCATAGCCGAGCGCCGCCTGGTCCAGCCCCGGCTGCGCCGCCGCGACGGTCAGGATGCTATACTGCACCGGCGTCACATTTTGATGGCCGCACTCCTCGGCGAACAAGGCGACGTGGATCTGATGCAGGCGGCGAATGAGAAAGCCGGGACGGTCGGCGAGGGCGTGCGGGACGGCGTTGGGCTCAGCCATCCCGGCGCAGCACCAGGCGGCGCAGGCCTCGCCAGATCGCGCGCAGCATCAACGCGCCGGCGTGCAGGCGCGCGGGGGAGGCCGGCGTCGTGCCGCGCAGCCGGGCTTCCAGCGCGCGTCCGACCTGGGCGGCGATCTCGGCGGCGAACACCTGCACCACGGGACCGCGGCCGAATTGCGCCAAGGGTCCGCGCAGCGAGTAGCCGATGTCGAGCCGCAGGGTGCTCGCCTGCTCGCCGTCCGCCAGCACCGCAAAGCTGGCCTTCGCCCCCAGCCTGGTTCCGCTTGCGGGGTCGCGGCCGTCGCCGTCGATCGAGCCGCTGCGGGCGTCGGTGTCGTATCGCACCCGCGCTTGGCCGGCGAAGGCACCCTTGATCGGACCCAGCGCCACCAGCAGGGTGCCGGCAATGCGGTCGCCCTCGGTCGCGGTCAATGTGGCGCCGGGCACGCAGCTCGCGATGAGCGCCGGATCCTGCACGGCGGCCCAAACCTGGTCGGCGGGCAGGCCAAACGTCAGCACCTGCACGATATGGTTGGCGTCCGGGCGGTTTGAGTTCGGCTGGGCCTGCGTTGGCGCCGCTGCCGGCACCGGCGCTGCCGCAGCGTCCGGAATGCTGAACCGCCCCGGCGTCACCGGCGCAAGCAGACGCGGCGTCGCCCCTGCTCGCGCGTCCAGCACCAGTCGGATTGCGCGCACGATGCCGTTGTAGCCGGTGCAGCGGCATAGGTTGCCCGCCAGCTCCAGCCGGACCCGGTCGTCATCGGCGCCGGGCAGCCGCAGCACGATGTCGCGCGCCGTCACCAGCATGCCCGGCGTGCAATAGCCGCACTGCAGCGCGTGCTCGGCCGAGAAGGCCTGGCGCAGCGACGCCATCACCTCGTCATGCTCCAGGCCCTCGATGCTGCAAACCTCGCTCCCGGCGCAGTCGGCGGCGTAGGTGATGCAGGCGCGCGCCGGCTCGCCGTCCAGCAGCACCGTGCAGGCGCCGCAGACCCCCTGCTCGCAGCCCAGATGCGTGCCGGTGAGCAGCAACTCCTCGCGCAGGAAATCGGCCAGATGGGTGCGCGGCTCGGCCTCGGCCCGTAGCTCGGCGCCGTTCACCCGCAATTGGAATGCCGTCATGCCAGCACCCTGCGCGCCATGTCCAGCGCCCGCCGCAGGATCACCATCTGCATGCGCCGTCCAATCGCGTCGAGGCCGCTCGCCGCCAAGGCGCGCTCTGCCGCCTGCTCCGTCACATGCTCGCCCTCCAGCACCAACGGCGCGCCGCCCACCGCGCCGATCACCGCCCGGCGTTGTCCATGGGCCGGGTCGTCCAGCACCGCCGCCATGGCATGGGCGAACTCGCCGGGCTTGCGGCAGGCTTTTACATAACCCCAGCCGGCATCGTCGCCGGGCCGCGGGATGCGCACCGCCTGCACCATCTCGCCCGGCAGCAGCGCGTTGCGGAAGGCGCCGGTAACGAATTGGCGCAGCGCGACAATGCGGCCCCCTTGCGGTCCCTCAATCAGCACCGCACCGCCCAGCGCCGTCAGCGTGCACAGCCAATCCGCCGCCGGGTCCGCGTGACACAGGCTGCCGCCCACCGTGCCGCGGTTACGCACCGCCTGATAGGCGATGCCCTGCGCCACCCGCGCCAGGATGCCCCGCCCGGTGCGGTCCATAACGTCTGGCGTGCGGCCCGCGGCGATCATGGCGTGGGTAACCCCGGCGCCGAGCGTCACCGCGTCGCTGTCCGCCTCCGCCACGCGCAGCTCGGCGAGCCCGCCGACCGACACCAGGCGGGACGGCGACACGAGGCGCAAATTCAGCATCGGCCCGAGCGACTGCCCGCCCGCCAGCACCCGCGCCTCACTCGATGCGGCCAGCGCCTGCACCGCATCCATGAGCGACGCCGCCCGGTGATGCTCGAACGCCGCCGCCTTCACGCTGTCACCCGTGCGTCGAGCAGCGCCTGCAGCACCCGCCGCGGCGTGATCGGCAGCTGGTGCACGGCAGCGCCGAACGGACGCAGCGCGTCGTTCACCGCGTTGGCGATGGCGGCTGGCGGCCCGATCGCGCCGCCCTCGCCGATGCCCTTCTGGCCAAAGCTCGTATAGGGCGACGGCGTTTCCATGTGGTCGATGCGCAGCACCGGGACCTCGGTCGCGCCGGGCAGGATGTAGTCGGCGAGCGTCGTCGCCAGCGGCTGGCCCTCGGCGTCGAACGGCATCTCCTCATACAGCGCCGTGCCGATGCCCTGCGCCACGCCGCCGATCACCTGGCCATCGACGATCATCGGGTTCACCAGCACGCCGCCATCCTCGCAGACGGCATAATCGAGCAGCGTCACCGCGCCCATCTCGGTATCCACTGACACGACGACGGCATGCGCGGCGTAGCTGAAGGTGCCGGTGTCGCGGATGGCGCGGTAGCCGCTGGTGACTTCAAGCCCGCCGCCCGCGACCCCCGGCGGCAGGTCCTGCGGGCGCAGATACCAGGTGCGTGCGACCTCGTTGATGCCGACGCTGGTCAGCCCGGCCGCGACCACGCCGTCAGCGACCAGCACGTCGGCCGGGTCGCGCTGCAGCAGATGCGCGCCGATCTGCCGGATGCGCTCACTCAATTCGCGGCAGGCGGTGGCGACCGCGCCGCCGGCCATCACCATGCAGCGTGATCCCCAGGTGCCGGTGGAGTAGGGCGTCAGCGCCGTGTCGCCGTGCACCACGCGGATGCGCGCGATCGGGATGCCGAGGATTTCGTGCGCGACCTGGGCCAAAGTCGTCTCCAACCCCTGGCCATGCGACTGGATGCCGACGCGCAATTCGAGCCCGCCATCCGGGGTAAGCCGCGCCACCGCCTGCTCGAAGCCCGGCACCATGGGGATGCCCCAGCCGTGATAGACCGAGGTGCCGTGCGCCGCCTGCTCGCAGAAGATCGCGACGCCGACCCCGGTGCGGATGGCGCCATGCTCGCTGTCCTGCCGCCGCCGCACGCCCGCGACGTCGATCGCCGCCACGACCCGGCGCAGGCATTCCGGATAGTCGCCGCTGTCGAAATGCTTGTTGGTGATGTTGTCGAACGGCATCGCCTCGGGCGGCACCAGGTTGCGCAGCCGCACCTCATGGGGCTCGGCGCCGATGGCGTGCGCGATGCCGTCCATGATGGACTCGATCGCGTAGCACACGCCGGCGCGCGCGACGCCGCGATACGGCAGGATGCCGGGCTTGTTGGTCGCCGCTGACCAGGTGGTGCAGCGATAGGCGCTGAGGCGGTATGGGCCCGGCAGGATGCTGGCGACCTGCGCCGCCTCCAGGCAGGCGGAGAACGGGTAGATGGAATACGCGCCCGCATCGACCGTCGCCTCCGCCTCCAAGCCGATCAGCGTCCCGTCCGCCTGGGCATAGGCGGTGATCTCGTATTGGTGCTCCCGGCAGTTGGCGTTGCCGGCCAATTGCTCGCGCCGGTCCTCGATCCAGCGAACAGGAACGCCGAGCCGGCGCGCCAGATAGGCCGCGCAGACCTCCTCCGGCAGCAAGATCCCCTTATAGCCGAAGCCGCCGCCCACGTCCGGCGCCACGACACGGATTTGCTCCTCGGGCAAGCCAAGGCAGCCTGCCAGGCCGGTGCGGATGATATGCGGCATCTGCGTCGAGGTATGCAGCACGAGCTGTTCCATACGGCGGTCCCATACGGCGACGACGCCCCGGCCCTCCATCGGCGACATGCATTGGCGGGCGGTGCGCAGGCTGCGGCGGACCACGACCGGGGCAGCGTCGCGGACCCGCTCGAAGCCGGTATCCACGCGGGTTTCCAGGAACACGTTGTCGCCCCAGGCCTCATGCACCAGCGGGCTGCCGGGCTTTCGCGCTTCCAGCATGTCGGTGACGGCCGGCAGTTCCTCGTATTCGACGTCCACCAGCGCTGCGAGGTCCTCCGCCGCCGCCCGGGTCGCGGCCACACAGACCGCGACCGCCTCGCCGACATGCCGCACCTTGCGCTGCGCCAGCACCGGCTGTGCCGACGGCTTAAAGCCGGGCAGGGCGGAGTTGGCGACGATCGGCAGCACGCCGTTGAGGTCGTCGATGGTGAAGACCTGCGCCTCTTGCCCCGGCGGCTTGCGTATGGACAGGATGCGCGCGTGCGCCAGCGGGCTGCGGACGAAGGCGAGGTCGCGCATGCCGGCGAGGCGGATGTCGGCGATGAACTCGCCCTTGCCGCGCAGATAGCGGTCGTCCTCACGGCGCAGCACCGACCGCCCGACGCCACTGCCCGCTATGTGCCCGTCCATCTCGCGACCCCCGCTGCCTGCTTCGGGTGCACGCAAATCTTGCACCACGCCTAAACCGTTAGCATACTGACGGTCACACGCGTCAATCGGGAGAGGCGAGCATGGCTGCAGGTCTGGACATCGTGCTGCAAGGCGGCCGGGTGATCGATCCCGCGACCGGGCGCGACGGCATCGCCGATATCGGCATCACCGCCGACCGCATCGTCGCCATCGAGCCGAGCCTGCCCACCGACGCGGCGCGCGAGGTCATCGACGTGTCCGGCAAGGTTGTGACCGCCGGCATGATCGACACCCACGGCCACGTCTATCAGCACGTGACCGGCAAGTTCGGCCTCAATGCCGACATGGTGGGCGTGCAGTCCGGCGTCACGACGGTGGTGGACCAGGGCGGCCCGAGCTGCATGACCATCCCCGGCTTCCGCAACTTCATCGCGGCTCCGGCGCAGACCCGCGTGCTGTGCTTCATCTCGGCCTATCTGGTCGGCGGCCTGGAGGGGCATCTGTATCCAGAGCTATACGGCCCCGGGCAGCTCAACGTGGAGCACACCGTCCGCGCCGCCCGCGACAACGCCGACATCGTGCGCGGCATCAAGGCGCACGCGGAGATCGGCGGCGCCTCGCGCTGGGGTCTGGAGGTGATCAAGATCGGCAAGCAGATCGCCCGCGGCGCCAGGTTGCCGCTGTATATCCACCTCGGTCAGCTCTGGCCGATGCAGGACGGCGTCACCATCGACCCGGACGAGGTCGTGCGCGAGCTCGTGCCGCTGATGGAGCCCGGCGACGTGCTGGCGCACCCGTTCACCCGGCACCCCGGCGGCTTCATCTCCGCCGAAACCGGCGAGGTGCACCCGGTGGTCTGGGCGGCGCTGGAGCGCGGGGTGACCGTCGATGTCGGCCACGGTTCGCACTTCTCCTTCGACATGGCGCGCATGGTGCTGGCGGCGGGCATCCGTCCGCACACGCTGGGCGCCGACATGCACGGCTACAACGTCCGGGTGCCGGATGCCGAGGCGGACCGCGTGGCGAACCCGTTCTTCGGCGTGGCGCCCTTCAACCTCACCAACGCGATGACGAAGCTCATGGCCCTCGGCATGACCCTGCCGGAGGTTATCGCCACCGTAACCAGCAACCCCGCCCAGATGCTGCGGATGCAGGACAGCGTCGGCTTGCTGCAGGTTGGGCGCGAGGCGGACATATCGGTGCTTCAGGTGCTGGATGGGCGTTTCGAGCTGGCGGACAACAGCGGCGTGAAGGTGACGGCCTCCGAGATGGTTGTGCCTGCCTTCGCGATGCGGGCCGGCCGCCGTGTCGACATCAGCAGCCCGCTGGTGCCAGTGCCGCTCGCGGTTGCTGCCTAGAGGCACGAGTAGTTTTGTGCTTCGCAAACACTCAATCGAGGCTGGCTGCAGAGGCTGTTCAATTGGTTCGGATCAAGCTCTCCGAGACCGCAGAAAGCCAACCAGGGTGAATATCAGCCAGAGAACCTGCGTGACGAACGCCGCAAGGTTGAAGCTCCAGACAAGCGAGAAGATCACGGCCAGTCCGCCGACGGCGTTCAGGATGGTGTATTTCAGGTCTGCCAGCCCCAGTTTGCCGGTCTGCAATCCCGCATAAGCTCCGACATAAAGCGCGACGCCAACCAACCCAACCGCATCAGGCACTGTCACCGCTTACCCCAAGTCACCGCCCGAGAAGTGAACCGGTCGCCTGCCATCGTCATAGGGGGGGCACTCGATCGCGGCCAGCAGGGCCGTGCTCGGGGCGACGGCGCCGAACACGCCGCCCTGCATCGTCACCATGCGGATCGCCGCGTCGTGGTTGCCGCGGTCGGTCGCGCCGCAGCAATCGGTGAGCAGCAGGCACTCGAAGCCGCGGTCGTTCGCCTCACGCATGGTGGTGCTGACGCAGACGTCGGTCGTGATGCCGCTGAGCACCAGGTTGCGTATGCTCCGCGTGTGCAGGATCAGTTCGAGGTCGGTGGCGCAGAACGCACCTTTGCCCGGCTTGTCGATGATGGCCTCACTGTGCAGCGGCGCCAACTCAGGGATGATCTCCCAACCCGGCTCGCCGCGCACCAGGATACGGCCGCACGGGCCTGCATCGCCGATGCCGGCGCCGACGCGGCGTGAGCGCCAACGCTTGTTTTCCGGCAAATCCGAGAGGTCCGGCCGGTGGCCCTCGCGCGTATGCAGCACCGTGCCGCCCCAGGCACGGAACGCCGCCATCATACGGCGGATCGGCTCGATCGGCGCACGGGTGAGCGAGAGGTCGTAGCCCATGCGGTCCACGTAGCCGCCCGGCCCGCAGAAATCCGCCTGCATGTCGATGACCAGCAACGCGGTGTTGGCCGGGCGAAGGTCGCCGTCGAAGGGCCAGGGATAGGGATCGGCCGCGACAGAGTGGTTAGCAGCTTTGGTCATGCCTGGGACATCCTGCGGTGGCCGAGATGGGGCTGGAACCAATTCAGCACTCCTTTGACCCGCGAGGCCAGCGCCCGAGCGAGCCTGGACTTGCGGCGGCGGCACCTATAACGCTTGTTCCCCTGCGAAACCGCACGTGTGAGGAAACAGCGCATGAAAATATTATTTACCGGAGGCACCGGGAAGGCGGGACGGCACGCGCTGCCGTGGCTGCTCGACAAGGGCTACGAAATCCTGAACTTCGACCTGCATGCATTCGCGCATCCGGGCATCTCGACGCTGATCGGCGACATCACCGAGAGCGGCCAGGTGTTCAACGCGATGACGTCGCACTTCAGCCGCGAGGGCCTGGCCGCGGGTAAGGCTCCCGGACCCGTCGATGCCGTCGTGCACTTCGCCGCCGTGCCGCGCATCCTGATCAATCCCGACAACGAGACCTACCGGGTCAACGTGATGGGCACCTACAACGTCATCGAGGCCGCGATGAAGCTCGGCATCCGCAAGGTCATCATCGCTTCCAGCGAGACGACCTACGGCGTCTGCTTCGCCGAGGGCGACAAGGATTTTCATTCCTTCCCGCTCGAGGAGGACTACGATGTTGACCCCATGGACAGCTACGGCCTGTCCAAGGTGGTGAACGAGAAGACGGCGCGCGCCTTTGCGGCCCGGTTCAAGGCCGACATCTATGCGCTGCGCATCGGCAACGTCATTGAACCCCACGAATACACCCAGTTCCCCGGCTTCGTCGCCGACCCGCCGTCGCGCAAGCGCAATGCCTGGAGCTACATCGACGCCCGCGACCTCGCGCAGATCGTGCATTTGTGCATGCAGAAAGACGGGCTGGGGTTCCAGGTGTTCAACGCCGTCAACGACACCATCACCGCCGATCAGCCCACGGCCGCGTTCATGGCCCGATGGTGCCCGAATACCCCGGTGACCCGGGACCTGGTCGGAGACGAAGCTCCGCTCAGCAACCGCAAGGTGCGTGAGGTGCTCGGCTTCAAGGAGCAGCACAACTGGCGCGGTGAGGTCTAGAGGCTCGCCGAGACGAGTGCAGCGTTTCCTTGAAACGGGTCCAATCCGCCCAGCGGCATTGCGTGGGCGGGTGAAACCCACCATGGCGCCGCCCGCAAGATGGCGGGTTTCACCTACCCTACGGGCTCACCGTGGCCAAGCGTTCATCCTACTTGGCCCGGTCCTTGCTTGGGCGTGATCCCATTCTCAATTTTTACGGGGACCACGCGATGAACCATCTGACCCGGCGCGCAGTTTTGGCAGGCAGTGGCGCGGCTTTGGCCATGCCGGCGATCGTCCGGCCCAGCTGGGCCGCTGACACGGTAAAGCTCGGCTGCCTGTTCTCCTCCTCCGGCACCATGGCGAACCTCGAGGGCCGGATGAACTACGTGGCCCGCATGGCGGCGGACGAGCTGAACGCGGCCGGCGGCGTGCTCGGACGTCAGGTCGAGATCGTGGTCACCAACCCAGCGTCCGACTGGCCGACCTATGCGCAGATGGGCCGCCAGCTCCTGCAGGAGCAGAAGGTCGCGGCGCTGCTGGGCTGCTGGACGTCGGTGTCACGCAAGTCGGTGCTGCCGGTGGTCGAGCAGAATGACGGGCTGCTGTTCTACCCGCTGCATTTCGAGGGCGAGGAGAACTCGAAGAACGTCGTCTATATGAACTCGCCGCCGTCCAGCTCGGTGCTGCCGGCGGTCGATTACCTGATGGGCGCCGAGGGTGGCAACGCCAAGCGCTTCTTCATGCTCGGCAGCGACTACGTGTGGCCGCGCACCATCAACAAGATCCTGAAATCCTACTGGGCGGGCAAGGGGATCGAGGCGTCCGCCTGGCGTGAGGAATACGTGCCGTTCGGGTTCAGCAACTTCCAGAACCTGGTGAACCAAATCCGCAGCTTCACCAGCGCCGGCGGCGAGCAGCCGATCGTCGTGCTGACGGTGGTCGGCAACTCGATCCCGGATTTCCTGCGCGAATACATCAACCAGGGGCTGAAGCCGACCGAAATCCCGGTGCTCGGGCTGGATATGGTGGAGGCCGACCTGGAGGGCCTGAACACGGCGGGGTTGGTCGGCAATTTGAACTGCTGGGCCTACCTGCAGAACGCGCCGGGGCCGCGCAACCAGAAATGGCTGGTGGACTGGGCGGCTTATGTGAAGAAGACCGGCGCGCCGTATCGGCCGGACGTCGCGATCGATCCGATGGTCTCGACCTATGACAGCGTGCATCTGTGGGCGCTCGCCGCGAAGAAGGCCGGGTCGTTCGACGTGCCGGCGGTGCGGGCCGCGTTCCCCGGACTGTCGTTCGACGATCCCTCCGGCTACACGCTGACGATGAATGGCGAGAACAACTATGTCGGCCGCGGCGTGTTCATCGGCTCCGTCAACGACAAGCAGGGCTTCGACGTGCTCTGGCAGTCCAAGGACACGCCCAAGCCCATCCCGTTCAGCCCTGCCTAAACAATGATCCCGCGATTGCCGGGACGGCTGCGGCCAAGCCTGTTTTGCCTGGCCGCCCTGCTGTGTCTCGGCGCAAGCCCTGCACAGAGCCAGCAGGTGGGCCGTGCCGCGATCCTGGCCATGCTGTGCAGCGAGGGCGGGCAGGACGTGCCCAAGGCGGTGCGCGCGATGCTGTCCGGCGTTGCGGCCGGCGCGCCTGCGGAACGCGCCTGGGCGTCGCAGGTCATCCAGGCCTTCGCCGCCAAGGCGTTGCGCTGCGCGCCGGACGGCGCCGCTTTCCTGGCGGACGGAACGAGCGCCGCGACGCTCGCCCCGGCGCCGCTGCCCAGCGACCTGCGCTCGCCCTTGCCCAGCCTGCGCAGCCGCGGATTGCTGGAACAGGCCGGCGCTGCGCTGGCGCTGTTCACCGCTCCTCGTCCCGAGGCACGGATCGCGGCAATCCGCACCCTTGAGCGGCGTAGCGACGGCCTGCCGCCCGGCCTGCTGCCCGCAGCGCTCGCGCAGGAAACCGACACGAGCGTCCAGGAGGCGCTGCGGGCGCTGATCGTCGCCGCCGGCCTGCACGCGCCCGACCCGGCGCAGCGCATCGCGGCCATCGAGGGGCTCGGCGCCGACCCGACCTCCCGAACGGCGGCGCAGCTGGCAGCGTTGCGGGCCGATCCCGCCTACGCCGCCGATCCGCAGGTCGCCGCCGTGCTCGAACGCCAGATCGCGCGGGCCGGGCACTGGGTGCTGGCCGGCGACGCGCTCGCATTGCTGTATAACGGCGTGAGCGTCGGCAGCGTGCTGTTCATGGCGTCCGTCGGCCTCACGATCATCTTCGGCCTGATGGGCGTCATCAACCTCGCGCAGGGCGAGTTCATCATGATCGGCGCCTACGCCACTTTCTGCACCCAGGAAGCGCTGCGGACCTGGCTGCCGGGCCTGATCGACTGGTATCCGCTGCTGGCCATCCCCGTGGTGTTCACCGTCACCGCGCTGATCGGCGTCGTGATCGAGGTCTCGGTGATCCGGCATTTGTATAACCGGCCGCTGATGACCCTGCTCGCCACCTGGGCCATCAGCCTGCTGCTGGTGAACGTCGTCCGGGTGGCGTTCGGCACGCAGAACCTGCAGTTCCAGACGCCGCCCTACCTCGTCGGCGGCGTGCGGGTGACCGGCGATTTCCTGATCACCTGGAATCACCTCGGCGCTATCGGCTTCGCGGTCGCGGCCTTCCTCGGCACCTACGCGCTGCTGCGCTTCACCGACCTCGGCCTGTTCATCCGCGCGGTGACGCAGAACCGCGGCATGGCCGGCTGCGTCGGCGTCTCGACCCGGCGCATCGATATGCTGGCCTTCGGCTTCGGCGCTGGGCTTGCGGGGCTGGGCGGGCTGGCGCTGTCGCCGATCTATAACGTGAACCCGACGATGGGCAGCGGCTTCATCATCGACAGCTTCATGGTGGTCGTGCTGGGCGGCGTCGGCAGCCTATGGGGCACGGCGCTGGCGTCGCTCGGGATTGGCATCGTGAATGTCGGGATCGAGCCGTTCTACGGCGCCGTCGCCGCTAAGGTCATCGCGCTGCTGCTGATCATCCTGCTGATCCAGTGGCGGCCCGAGGGGCTGATCGCCGCCCGGGGCCGGCGGTGATGGGCCGCGGCGTCGGGTTGTGCGCTGGCCTGCTGGGCGTGCTGCTGTTGGCGCTGCCGGTGCTGGGCCTCGGCATGGTCCCTGGTGCGATGCTGCCGATCTACGTTGTCAATGTCGCCGGCCAGGTCATGTGCTTCGCGCTGCTGGCGATGTCGGTCGATTTGATGTGGGGGTCCGCCGGGGTGCTCAGCCTCGGGCACGGGCTGTTCTTCGCGCTCGGCGGCTATCTGGCGGCCATGCACCTGCTCCGCACCGCGTTCGCTGCGACGCACGTGCTGCCGGACTTCCTGCTGTTCATGGGCGAGAAGGCGTTTCCGGCGTGGTGGGCCTTTGCCGACAGCCCGGTGCTGACGGTGCTGGCGATTTTGACCATCCCCGCCGCGGTCGCCTTCGCCTTCGGCTACGTATCCTTCCGCTCCCGGGTCAACGGCGTGTATTTCTCCATCATCACCCAGGCGCTGACCTACACGGCAATGCTGCTGATGTTCCGCAACAACACCGGGTTCGGCGGCAACAACGGCATGACCGGGTTCCACGACATCGCTGGCTTGCCGGCGGGCAGCACGGCCTCCGCCGTCCTGCTGGCGACCCTCGCGACGGCCGCCGTGCTGCTGTGCCTGCTCGCCGGGCGCGCCTTGCTGGCGACGCGCTTCGGGCGGCTGCTGACCGCCATACGCGACGACGAGCCGCGGCTGCGCTTCCTCGGCTATGACACATTATGGCTGAAGCTCGCGGCGTGGTGCCTGTCCGCGTCGCTCGCGGCCGTCGCGGGCGCGCTGTATATCCCGCAGGTCGGCATCATCAACCCGGGCCTGCTCGACCCGGCGCTGTCGCTCGAAATCGCGGTCTGGGTCGCGGTCGGCGGGCGCGGCGGCCTGGTCGGCGCCATCCTTGGCGCGGTGCTGGTCAACCTGCTGAAGTTCTGGCTTGCCGGCGCCGCCCCCGCATTATGGCCCTTCGTGCTGAGCCTGCTGGTGCTCGGCGTCGTGCTGATGTTGCCGAACGGGCTGCTGGACGTGCGCAACCGGTCGCGGTCGTGGCTGATCGACATGACCGCCTTCCGCCTGCCGGGTCAGGTCCGGCGATGAATGAAGGTGCGACATTGAGCCGACACGCCGTCGAGGTGATCGACCTCACGGTCGCGTTCGGCAATTTCGTCGCCATCGACAAGCTGAGCTTCGTCGCCGAGTACGGCCATGTGCGCGGCGTCATCGGCCCCAACGGCGCCGGCAAGACCACCCTGCTCGACGCGCTGACCGGCAAGTCCACACCCCGCCACGGCCGTATGCTGCTGGATGGGACGACCGAGCTTACCGGCATGAGCGAGGTTGCGCGGGCGCTGGCCGGCATCGGCCGGAAATTCCAGAAGCCCAGCGTGTTCGAGGCTCTGACGGTGATCGAGAACCTCGACTTGGCACTTCGCCTGCATCGCCGGTCGCTGCTGCGGGAGATCATGGCGGGGCAGGCGGGCAAGGCCGCCAAGATCGACCTCCTGTTAGAGACGATCGGCCTTGCCGCCCGGCGCAACGCGCTGGCGGGCACGCTGTCGCACGGCGAGAAGCAGTGGTTGGAGATCGGCATGGTCCTCGTGCAGGAGCCGAAGCTGCTGCTGCTGGACGAGCCGGTCGCCGGGCTGAGCGACCGCGAAACGGCGCGCACCGCCGAGCTCGTCCGCTCGCTGCGCAGCCCCGGGCGCAGCATCGTGGTCGTGGAGCACGACATGGACTTCGTCGAGCACGTGGCCGACCAGGTCACCGTGCTGCACGAGGGCCGGACCTTGTTCGACGGCAGCATGGCCGACGCGCGCCAGGACGCCCGGGTCATCGAGGTCTATATCGGCCGATGACCGCGACCCTCAGTATCGGCGGCCTCGACCATCGCTACGGCAGCGCCCAGAGCCTGCGCGGCGTGTCGCTGGAGATCGAGCGCGGCCAGTGCCTGGCCCTGCTGGGGCGCAACGGCGCGGGCAAGACGACCCTGCTGCGCTGCCTGGTCGGGCTGCTGTCGCCCAGCGGCGGGCGGATGCTGCTGGACGGGCATGACATCGGCGCCTGGCCGTCGTTCCGGCGCGCGCGGGGCGGCATCGGCTATGTGCCGCAGGGCCGGGAGATCTTCTCGAGCCTCTCGGTCGGCGAGAACCTGATGATAGCGGCCAAGTCGCATGGGGTGCGCGACGGCGCAATTCTCGACGAGGTGTGCACGCTGTTCCCGGTGCTGCGCACGATGTGGCGGCGCCGCGGCGGCGATTTGTCGGGCGGGCAGCAGCAGCAATTGGCGATCGGCCGCGCCCTGATGGGCCGCCCGAGCCTGCTGGTGCTGGACGAGCCGACCGAGGGCATCCAGCCCTCCATCGTGAAGTCGATCGAGCAGGTGATCGCCTCGCTCAAGGGCCGGATCGCGATCCTGCTGGTCGAGCAGTACTACGATTTCGCCCGCACCCTGGCGGACCGCTACGTCGTGCTGGAGCGCGGCGCGGTAGCGGCGGAGGGCCAAGGCGCGGACATGGATCGCGACAACATCAGCCGCTATCTTTCGATCTAACGGGCAAAAAGGAACAAGCCATGGCGCAGCACCACGAAATTCCCGCAACCCCGGACAACATGGTCCTCGGCTACCTCGACGCGACCAGCCCGCCGGTGCTGCAGGTCGATTCCGGCGACACCGTGAAGCTGTACTCGTTCCCGGCCGGCGGCGTGGCGACCCTGCCCGAGATGTCGCGCGTGCCGGCCGACTACCTCGCCGCGCTGAATACCCTGCCGGCCGGCCCCGGCCCGCATTTCATCACCGGGCCGGTCTATGTCCGCGGCGCGCAGCCCGGCGACACGCTGCAGGTCGATATCCTGGACGCTGAGCCCACGATGGACTGGGGCTTCGTCGCCATCCTGCCGCTTTTGGGCACCCTGCCGGACGAGTTCACCGATTACGAGACCATCCATCCGCCGATCGACCGCGCCCGCAAAATCTGCACGCTGCCCTGGGGCACGGAATTACCGCTCGATCCGTTCTTCGGCATCATCGGCGTGGCGCCGCCGCCGGCTTGGGGCCGATGCGGCTCGGCGGTGCCGCGGGCGTTCGGCGGCAACATGGACAACAAGGAGCTGAAGCCCGGCACCACGCTGTTCTTGCCGGTGTTCAACGAGGGCGCGCTGTTCATGGCGGGCGACGGCCACGGCGTGCAGGGCGACGGCGAGGTGTGCATCACCGCCCTAGAGACCGGCCTGTCCGGCACCTTCCGCCTCACCGTTCGCAAGGATTTCAAGGTGGATTTCCCGTTCGCGGAGACGCCCACGCACTTGATGTCGATCGGGCTCGACGAGGATCTGGACGACGCCGCCAAGCAGGCGGTGCGGGAGATGGTGAAGCACGTCTGCCTGCGCACCAACCTGTCGCGCAACCAGGCCTACATGCTGTGCTCGCTGATCGCCGACCTTCGCGTGACGCAGACCGTGGACGGCAACAAGGGCGTGCACATGATGCTCGCCAAATCGTACCTTTGATCGATCGACCACCGGAGACCGACGATGCACAACAAACTCACCGCAGCCCTAGCCCTGTCGCTGCTGGCAGCACCCGCCTATGCCCAGGCGCCGATCCATATCGGCGTGCCCATCGGGCTGAGCGGCGCCAACAGCGTCGTGGCGCCCTCCGTCGTGCAGGCGGCCGAGCTCGCGGTGGCCGAGATCAACGCCAAGGGCGGCGTGATGGGCCGTCCGCTCGTGCTCGACGTGGCGGATGACGGCAGCGGCGCGGCGGGCGCGCAGCGGGCCTTCGACAGCCTGGTGTTCCAAAAGAAAGTGGACGTGCTGATCTCGATGGAGACGAGTGCGGCGCGCAACGCCGGGCTGCCGATCGTGACCCGCGGCAAGACGCCGTTCATCTACACGTCATATTACGAGGGCCACTCCTGCAACCGCTATCTGTTCGTGGACGCCTGGGTGCCGGAGCAGCAGGAGGCGCCGGTCATCGATTTCTTCCTAAAGGACAAGGGCGCCAAGACGTTCTTCCTGATCGGCAGCGACTACGCCTTCGGCCGCGGCATGCTGTCCTACGCCAAGCAGTATATCGAGGCGCATGGCGGCAAGGTGGTCGGCGACGAGTATCAGCCGATGGACGCCGGCGATTGGACCGCGATCATCAGCAAGGTGCGTGCGGCCAACCCCGACGCGCTGATCCTGTCCACCGCGGGCGGCGTGCCGAACGTGACGCTCACCAAGCAGTATCGCGCAGCCGGCATTACGGCGCTCGTCGGCAACCTCGGCGTGGACGAGGGCACGGCGAAGACGATGGGCGAGGACGCGACCGGCGTCTATATCTCGGGCTCGTACTACACGAGCGTCGATACCCCGGCGAATAAGGGCTTCCTCGAAGCGATGCGCGCGAAGTTCGGCAACGCGCTGCTGACGCCCAACGACCTGTCGGTGCCGCAGTACGAGGCGGTCTATCTGTATAAGGCGGCGGTGGAGCGCGCCGGCGGCACGGCGGCGGACGGCGTGACGAAGGCGCTGGCCGAGGTCGCGTTCGATGGGCCGCGCGGCCCAATCCGCATGGACAAGCAGCGCCACGCGCCGCTCACGATGTACCTGGGCCAGGTGCAGTCGGATGGCAGCGTCAAGATCCTGCAGACGGCGAAGGATGTGGACCCCGGCGAGCAGTGCCCGAACCTGAAATAGGCATCAGGTGAGCCTGCTGCTCGACATCGTGACCACGGCGGCGATCCTGTACGTCGTGGCCCTCGGCCTGCTGATCGTGTTCGGCGTCATGGGGATCATCTCGTTTGCCCATGGCGCCATGCTGACGGTCGGCGGCTACGCGGCGCTGCTGGTGACGTGGGCCGGCTGGAACCCGTGGGTCAGCCTGCCGGCCGCTGCCTTGGCCGGGCTGCTGGCCGGGGCGGCGATGGAGCGGACGGTGCTGCGCCCGCTGTATCGCCGTCCGCTCGACGCCATCCTCGCCACCTGGGGCCTCGGCATCGTCATCGGCCAGGTCATCACGCTGGCATTCGGCCGCCAGGTGCAGTTCGCGCAAAGCCCGCTCTCCGGCGCAGCCGTCATCCTGGGCGCGACATACTCGCAGTATCGGCTGCTGCTGGTGGGCGTTGCCGTGCTGCTCGCGGGCGTGATCGCACTCGTGCTGCACGGCACCCGGCTCGGCCTCGTCACCCGGGCCGTCATCGCCAACGAGAACCTGGCGCAGTCGCTCGGCGTCAACAGCGCGCGGGTGCGGTTCGCGAGCTTCAGCCTCGGCTCGGCGCTGGCCTCGCTGGCGGGCGCGCTGGTGGTGCCGCTGTCGAGCGTCGATCCCAACATGGGGGTGCCGTGGCTGGTGGGCGCCTTCATGCTGGTGCTGCTGTCCGGCTCGTCATTGGTCAGCATGGCGGCGGCGGCCGTGGTGCTCGGGGCGGCGCAGGTGCTGGTCTCGACCTACCTCAACGCCGTGCTGGGCGGCATGACCATCGCGGTGCTCGCCGCCATCATCCTGCGCGTGCGGCCAACCGGATTTGCCCGTGCGTGACGCGTGGCTTCCGGCCGCATTGGTGCTGGCCGGAGCGCTGGTGGTGCTCGCGGCGCCCTTGCTGCTCGACACCTACAGCGTCAACGTGCTCACGCGTTCGCTGCTGCTTGCGGTGGCGGCGGTCACGGTCGATCTGCTTTGGGGCTACACCGGCATATTGAGCTTCGCCCAGGCGGCGTTCCTCGCCATCGGCGCCTACGCGCTGGCGCTCGCCTCCACCAATCTGGGTTTCAGCGCTGGCTCCGGTTCACTCGCATTGCTGCTCGGCCTCGGCGCGGCAGGGCTGGCGGCGCTGCTCGTGGGCACGCTCGCCTTCTCCTATGGCGCGTCGCCGCTCTACGTTTCCACCATCACCCTCGTTTTCCCGATCGTCTTCGTGCAGCTCATCTTCGCCGGCGGCAATTTCACGGGATCGAGCAGCGGCCTGTCCGGCTTCGACGTGCCGGATCTGGATACCGAAAGCTGGTTCCGCGTCGCCGGGCTGCTGCTGGTGGGGGTGACGGCGCTGGCGGTCACATTGGTCCGAAGCGATTTCGGCCGCCTGCTGGTCGCCATGCGCGAGAACGACGTGCGCTGCCAGTATCTCGGCATCCCGACGGCCCGGCTGAAAGTGACGCTGTTCGTCGCCTGCGCGATGGTCTGCGCCGCCGCCGGCTGGGTCTATGCCGCCGCCACCGCGGTCGTCGCGCCAGAGCTCGGCAATTTCGTCTCCGGCACCGAGCTCGTGATCTACACGGCACTCGGCGGGCGCGCCACGATCGCCGGGCCGATCCTGGGCGCCGTGTCGATCGACGCGGTCAGCAACTACTTGAACGGCGCGCTGCCGTTCCTGTGGGCACTCATTGTTGGCCTGGTGTTCGTCATCGTCATCGTGGCCCTCCCCGGCGGCCTGCTGTCGCTAGTGCGATTTGGTCGGAAACAGCGTTTCCGACCGGTCCCGCGCCTCGTCGAGGCGCCGGCCGCCATTCCGCACCGGGACGGCCTGGTGCTGCGGGTCGAGGCGCTGGACAAGCGGTTCGGCAGCCTGCAGGTGCTGAGCGGCGTCGCATTCGAGGCCCATGCCGGCGACCTGCTCAGCCTGATCGGCCCCAACGGCGCCGGCAAGACGACGCTGATGCGCTGCATCGCCGACGGGCGCGAGCGCAGCGCTGGCCTCGTCGAGATCGGCGGCCGCAGCGTCCGCCACATGCCGCCGCACCGCTGCGCGGCTCTCGGCGTCGGGCGCAAGTTCCAGACAGCTGCGGTATTCGAGACCATGACGGTGGCCGAGTGCCTGCGCGTCGCCCGCAGCCGCATCGCGCGCCCGTCACTGTTCCGCCGCACCCCCGCGATCGCGCTGCCCGAAGCGGCGCTGGAGGTGGTGCAGGCCACCGGCCTTGCGGACCGCCTCGGCGTCGAGACCCGGCACCTCTCGCACGGGGAAAAGCAGTCGCTCGAGCTCGCGATGGTGCTGGCGCTGGAGCCGACGCTGCTGTTGCTGGACGAGCCGACGGCCGGGCTGACCAAGACGGAGCGCCAGCGCATCGGCACGCTGCTGGCCGATCTCGCCCACCGCCACCGCCTTTGCATCGTGCTGGTCGAGCACGACCTCGACTTCGTGCGCAGCATCTCGTCCCGCGTGATCGTGCTGCACCAGGGCGCCATCGTGCTGGACGGCGCGGTCGAGGAGGCGGTGCAGTCCGAGACCGTGCGCACCATCTACGCCGGCGCCGTGCATGTCTGAACTACTGGGTTTGGCCCCCCTGCTTGACCTCAACGATGTTACTGCCGGCTACGGCGCGACGATGGTGCTGCGCAACGTCTCGCTCAGCATCGGACCCGGCGAGGTGGTGGCGCTGCTCGGCCGCAACGGGGTCGGCAAGACGACTTTGCTGCGCACCGCCGCGGGCTTCGTGCAGCCCCGGTCCGGCGGCGTGCGGCTCGACGGCCAGGAGCTTGCCGGGATGACGCCCTACCGCATCGCGCGGCAGGCCGTGTGCTATGTCGCCCAGGAGCAGGCGCTGTTCGCCGATCTCACGGTCGGCGAGAACCTGCGGCTCGGCGTGCCGCAAGACCGGCTGTTCCGTGAGCGCCTGCCGCTGATCGAACCGCATTTCCCCGTGCTGCTGCGGCGGCTGGGCCAAAAGGCCGGCACGCTCTCGGGCGGCGAGCAGAAAATGCTGCTGATCTCACGCGCCATAATCGCCCGGCCGCGGCTCATGCTGGTGGACGAGATCACGGAGGGCCTGCAGCCCTCGGTGGTGGACCGCCTGGCCGGGGTGCTCGCGGCCGAGCGCCGGATGCACGGTACGGCGATGCTGCTGGTCGAGCAGAACGTCGCCTTTGCGCTCACCGTCGCCGACCGCTTCGCCGTGCTGATTTCGGGCGAGGTGGTCGAGCGCGGCGGCACCGGGGACCCAGGTGCGGCGGCGCGGATCGAGCGGCACATGACTGTGTAGCTTGATCTGCTCCTGATCGCCCTGACGGCATGAAAATTGCTTTTTCGCTGGCAGCCAGGAAGGAAACTCTATGTGCCAAGGTGATGACCCGAGTTGCGCCGATTTCGAGCGGCATCGCGCTGCGCTCATGGGCGATCTCGCCCGCGAGCGCCGTTCCTTCCTGAAAAGCAGCTTTGTCGCCACGGGCGCCGCCACCACCCTGGCTGCTGGCGGATTGTCCCTTGTATCCCCCGCCCTGGCGCAGACCGCAGTGCAGCGGCAGCCGGGCCAGCCCAGCCACTATAATCTCCCCGCCAACGCCGACACCGTGCATTGGGGCTATTTCAGCAAGCTGCTCAAGCCGCAGATCGAGATCCACTCCGGCGACTACGTGACGATCGAGACGCTGACCCATCAGGCCAGCGACGACGCGGAGCGCATGATCGACGGCGATCCCGGCGCCGAGAGCGTCTATCTCTGGACCAAGGACAAAAAGGGCGTGAACCGGCGCGGTGCCGGGTCGATGGACGCCCCGATCGGCGCCGGCGGCGGCCTCGGCGTGCATATCTGCACCGGCCCTGTCGCGATCATCGGCGCTGAACCTGGCGACGTGCTCGAGGTGCGTATCCTCGACGTGAAGCCGCGGCCGTCGGCGAACCCGAAATACAAGCACGCGGCGTTCGGCAGCAACGCCGCCGCCAACTGGGGTTTTCACTACAAGGACCTGCTGACCGGCGACCGTCCGCGTGAGGTGGTGACGATCTACGAGATCGATGCGACCGGCGAGCGCAACTGGGCGCACGCGCTGTATAATTTCCGCTGGCCGACCGTCACCGACCCCTACGGCGTGGTGCACAAGGTGATCGACTATCCTGGCCTGCCGGTCGATCACAGCAAGACCGAGCGAAACTATGACGTGCTGAAAGGCATCCGGGTGCCGATCCGGCCGCATTTCGGCACCATGGGCCTGGCGCCGAAGGAGGCCGACATGGTGAGCTCGATCCCGCCGAGCTACACCGGCGGCAATATCGACAACTGGCGCATCGGTAAGGGCGCCACGATGTACTACCCTGTCGCGGTGCCCGGCGCGCTGTTCTCCGCCGGCGATCCGCACGCGAGCCAGGGCGATTCCGAGCTCTGCGGCACAGCGATTGAGTGCTCGCTCACCGGCACGTTCCAGTTCATCCTGCATAAACAATCCGACCTCGCCGGCACGGCGCTCGAGGCGCTGAACTTCCCGATGATCGAGACGCAGGACGACTGGGTGCTGCAGGGCTTCAGCTACGCCAACTACCTGGAGGAACTCGGCCCGCAGGCGCAGAGCGACATCTACAGCAAGTCCTCGATCGACCTCGCGATGCGCGACGCCTTCCGCAAGATGCGGCAGTTCCTGATGCACGCGAAGGGGCTGACCGAGGACGAGGCGATCTCGCTGATGTCGATCGCGGTCGATTTCGGCATTACCCAGGTGGTGGACGGCAATTGGGGCGTGCACGCGATCATCAAGAAAGAGGTGTTTGCCGGACGCGCCTGACACGGAAACATTGGCCGGGTATCGGCCGCTGCGGAACATGCAACACAGGGAGTGGGACCGATGACCAAGGCGCCGAACGAGCATTCGAAGCTGGAAAGTGCCGAGGAGCAGATCGACCACCTCCTCGGCGACGAGTACGAGCATGAGCCGGTGCCCGCAGCCGCGCGACGCAGCCTGCTGTCGGTGACGCTCGTTTGGGCCGGGTTCCCGATGATCATCACCGGCGCGATGACCGGGTCGATCCTCGTGCTCGGCATGGGGTTCAGCCACGCGTTGCAGGCGATGGTCCTCGGCAACCTCATCATGCTGGCCTATGTCGGGCTGCTTGGATTGCTCGGCACGCGCAACGGGTTCAACTTCGCCTTGCTGGCCAGCGTCGTGTTCGGCCGCAAGGGCTATGTGCTGGCCTCGGGCCTGCTGTCCACGCTGCTGCTCGGCTGGTACGCCGTGCAGACCGGCATCACCGGCGCCTTGGTTAGCGGCACCTACGGCCTCAGCTACATCGCGATGACGGTGCTGGCGGGGCTGCTGTATATCGGCATCACCTTCATGGGCGTGCGCGGGCTGCACTATATCGGGCTGGTGTCGATCCCGTTGTTCATGGTGCTCGGCATCTGGGTCGCGGCCGATGCGGCCTCAACGACGACCTGGGCGGCGATCACGGCCTATCCCGGCAATAACGGCATCGCGTCGATGTCGATGGGGGTGGGGCTTACGGTCGTCATCAGCCTGTTCATCGACGCCGGGACCGTGACGGCCGACTTCAACCGATGGGCGCGGACCCCGTCCGAACTCGCTGATTTCCACCTTCAGCGCCTTCCCGTTCGCCAATATCGTGGCGATGCTGGTGGGCGGCGTGATGACAGCCGCCCTTGCGGTGCCGAACGCCAACCCGTTCGGCGCCGACAACATGTTCGGCTACATGAATAGCCATGGCGCCGCCTGGCTCAGCGTGCTGGCCTTCGTGTTCCTCTATTGCAACCTCGGCTCGGTGTGCTCGCACTGCCTGTATAACTCGGCGACGGGCTGGTCGCGCATCACCGGCAGCCATATGCGGCTGGCCGCCGTCATCCTGGGTGTGCTCGGGATCATCATCGCCGCCGGCAACGTCTGGGCGTTCTTCATCGAATGGCTCAGCCTGCTCGGCGTGGTGGTGCCGCCGATCGGGGCGATCATCCTGGTGGACCAATACGTCGTGCGGCCCGGCGCCAAGGTGGACGCGGATTATCGTCCGCTGGCCTTCGGCGCCTGGGCGATCGGCTCGGCCGTGGCCTTCGCGGTGGAGAAGGGCGCGCCGGAATACTCGACCGCGATCTCGGCGATGATCGTGGGCGGCGTCGCCTACTGGGCGCTATGCGGCTTCAAGCGGAGCAGCGCGCAGCCGGCATAACGGAGCGCAATCGCCGGGGCCGGTGGCATCACAGCCGGCCAACCAATCGACCTTGGTGCCCTCCCCATAAGCGTCGCACTCGCTTAGAATGTCGTCTTTCCGAGATTCCGGAAATTCCAAGGGTTCAACCCAGAACCCAAAATCGGGAGGGCAACATGTTCCATCAATTGCTGACGCCAGTCGGCGGCAGCTTACCCTTGTCCTTCATGGTCGCGGCGCTGCCGATCGTGACCGTGCTGGTGATGCTCGGCGTGCTGCGCCGCCCGGCCTGGCAAGCCTCGCTCGGCGGCCTGGTGACCGGCCTGATGATCGCCGTGCTGGTCTGGCAGCTCCCGGTCGGCCTGGCGCTCGACAGCGTCGCCGCCGGCGCGGTGTTCGCGCTGTGGCCGGTCATGTGGATCGTGTTCAACGCGCTGCTGCTCTACAATATCGCCGTCATCTCCGGCCGCTTCGACGCTTTCCGCGACTGGGTGGTGGAGCATTTGCCCGATGACCGCCGGGTGGTGCTGGTGGTGATCGGCTTCTGCTTCGGCTGCCTGTTGGAGGGCATTTCCGGATTTGGCACCCCCGTCGCCATCACCAGCGCGCTGCTGATCCTCGTGGGCTTCCCGCCGCTGGAGGCACTGACCTTCACGCTGATCTTCAACACCGCCCCGGTCGCCTTCGGCGCACTCGGCGCGCCTGTCACCGTGCTCGGCCAGGTCACGGGCCTGCCCGCCGCCCAACTCGGCGCCATGATCGGGCGGCAGCTGCCGTTCCTGGCGATGCTGCTGCCGTTCTACGTCATGGCGATCTATGGCGGCATGCGGTCGGTGCGCGCGTTGTGGCCGGTGCTGCTGGTCGCCGGCGGCAGCTTCGCCGTGGCGCAGTTCGTCTCGTCGAACTACCTCGACTATGCGCTGACGGACGTGCTCTCGTCGCTCACCGCATTGGTCGCCACCCTGGGATTCCTCCGCGTCTGGTCGCCGGCCGCGTCGCCCGAGTTCACGATGCGCCTGCCGACCCTCGCAACACGCGGCGTCGGCGCCGACGTCGTGCAGGCACGCTCCACGGCGACTGTGCCGGGCTGGCAGGGCTGGATTCCCTGGATCGTGGTCTCCGTCGTCGTGATCGCCTGGACCCACTTCAAGATCTTCGCCATCGGTCAGCAGTCGATTCCCTGGCCCGGCCTGCACAACCAGATCCTGATTACATTGTATAACGACAAGGCCTACGCCGCGGTCTGGACGTTCCAGCCGCTGGCGACCGGCACCGCGATCCTGCTCTCGGCAATCATCACCGCTGGCCTGGTCGGCGTGAGGCCGGGCCGTTTCGTCGAATGCATCGGCCAGACCTGGAAGCAAAGCCGCATCGCCATCCTCACCGTGGCGCTGATCGTGGGCCTCGCCTACCTGATGAACTACTCTGGGCTGAACTACACGCTGGGCAAGGGCGTCGCCTCGGTCGGCATCTTCTTCCCGCTGTTGTCGCCGTTCCTCGGCTGGGTGGCGGTTTTCCTTTCGGGCAGCGACACCTCTGGAAACGCGCTGTTCGGCAACCTGCAGGTGGTCGCGGCCAACCAGCTCGGCCTGAACCCGGTGCTGATCGCCGCCACCAACTCGTCCGGCGGCGTGATGGGCAAGATGATCTCGCCGCAAAACATCGCCACCGGCGTCTCGGTCACCAACCTGAAGGGCCAGGAGGGCGTTGTGTTCGCCCGCACCTTCAAGCACAGCATCGCGCTCACGCTGCTGCTCGGCCTCCTGGTCGTGCTGCAGCAGTACGTTTTGCCATGGATGATCCCATAGGATCAGACCAGCGCGAGGAATGATCCCGTAAGGATCAAACCAGCACGAGCAGCGCCAGCGCGTAGATGAGGCCGGTGACCACGAAGGTCACGACGGTGTAGCCCATCACGCGCTGGATGCCGATCCCAGCCATGGCGACGACCGGCAGCGCCCAGAACGGCTGCAGCATGTTGGCGACCTGCTCGCCGAACGCCACCGCCATCGTTGATCCCGCTATCGAGGCGTGCAGAGTGGCGGCGGCCGGCACCACGAACGGTCCCTGCACCGCCCAATGCCCGCCGCCGCTCGGCACGAAGAAGGTGATGATCAGCGAACAGATGTAGCTCCAGAACGGCAGGGTATGCGCGCTGGAAACCACGACGAAGGCCTTCGAGATCGAGTCCGCGAGGCCGGTGCCCGACATGATGCCCATGATGCCGCCGTAGAACGGGTATTGCAGCATCATGCCGCCGGTCTGCTTGGCGGCGTTCTTCATCGCATTGCCATAGGCGACCGGCGTGCCGTGCAGCGCGATGCCGCCGATCAGGAAGATCAGGATGATCATGTTGACGTCGACGATGAACGCGCCCTGGAACCAAAGCACCGCCACCACCGCGAGCCCGGCCGCCAGCAGGAACAGGCTGCCAATGGGCGAGCGGTCCATACGCCGGGCGATGGAGTTGGACGTGTCGGGCGCCGGCGCCGGCAGCTCGGCCTCGGGCACGAAGGGCACCACGTCGGCGTCTGCTGGTCGGATAGCGATGAACACGATCGGCATGACCAGCACGATCAGCGCGGTCGGCAGCCAGTTGAACGTCGCGAACACCGTGTCGGACAGCGGCAGCATTTGGCCGGTCAGCTTCTCGACGATGTTGAGCGCGTTGCCGTGCGTCGCCTGGGTGAGTGCGATCGAGCTGGAGATGCCGCTGGCCCACACGGCGAAGCCGGAGTAGGCGGCGGCGACCAGCCAGCCGAAATCCACCCGGACCTGCCGCGCCACCTCACGGGCCAGGATCGCGCCGACCACGAGGCCGAAGCCCCAATTCAGCAACGACGCAGCGGCGGCCATCAAAAAGGTGAGCACGACCGCCTGGTTGGGGGTGCGCGCCAATGCCACGAGCCGGCGTAGAAAACGCGCGATCACCGGCGCATGGGCCAGCGCGTGCCCAGTCGCCAGGATCAGGATCATCTGGAAGGCGAAGCCGAGGATGGCGAAGATGCCGGCGTACCAGGTCGTGACGATCGTCGCCGGTGAACCCTTGGGCGCGATCAGCAGCGCGAGCACGGCGGTGACCGCGGTGAGGCCGATCGCCAGCACGAAGGGATCAGGCATGTAGCGCTCGAACAGGCCGACGAACATCGGTGCGAGCGACTGCAGGCCACGCCGGCGCTGCTGCGGGAGAGCGGTCGTGCTCATTGCCAGGTTTCCCCTAATTTATATTTGTCCGCGCAGAATCGCTCAGAGCGTCGCCCCGAGCCGTGCCGCCTGCGCGCAGGCCTCGGCCCGTGCGGCGTGGTCGAGCTCGGCGCCCATCAGCGTCTTCTCGACCTCGATATGGGTAATGTCAGTGATCCCGATCATGCGCAGCCACGCGGTCATGTAGCGCTGCTGATAGTCCAGCTCCTCACGCGGGAAATCGGGGCCGAGGCCCACGCCGCGCGAGTCGACGACGATTGCACGGCGACCACCGAGCATGCCGTTCAGCCCGCGCTCGTCGAAGGTGAACAGCACGTCCTTCTGCGAAATGGCGTCGATCAGGTGCTTCAGGCGATACGGGATGCCGAAGTTCCACATCGGCACGCTGAGCAGCACGATGTCGGCCTTGTGGAAACGGTCGGCCAGGGTGCCGATCTCCTGCCACGCCGTGATTTGCGCAGCACTCCGGTCGCGGCCCTCGATGCCTGCGTACTTGGCGTCGAGCGCCTCGCCGTCGAAGGCTGGAAGCTCGGTCGTCCAGACGTTCAGCACGTCGATGCTGGCGCCGGGGTGGCGGGCTTTCCAGGCATCAAGGAAGGCGTGCGCCACCTGCAGCGAGGCGGAGCGCTGGCCGCGCGGCGATGCTTCCACGTGCAATAGGTGCGGGGTCGCGTTGGTCGTGACGTCCTGTCGGACGTCGGTGGTCTGGCTCATGCTGCTTCAGTGCTCTCAAGTTTCAGATGTGGGGGAATGGCCAGGGCCGGATTCACGCCGCGCTGGCGAGCAGCTCCTTCAAGATGCCGTCCACCTGCTCGTGGAACTCCGGCTCGATGCCGAACAGGCCGAAATGGCCGCAGATGGTGTTCACCACCCGCAGCTCGCTGTTGGGGATCAACACCTGCTCCGCGGCGCAGTCCTGCACCGGGAAAAACATGTCGGTGCTGAGCGGCATGACGAACATCCGGGCCTTGATGCGCCCGAGTGCGGCTTCGAGGTTGCCGTCAGCGTGCCGGGCCACGTCGCCGTGCTGCCATTTCCAGGCCATGCAGAGCAGGTCGTTCGGGTCCATCGGCAGGAAGAAACCCTCGAGGAAACCGACGACGAAGTCGCCCAGCGAGACGAAGCCGAGGCCGCGCCAGCGCTCCTGCTTGTAGAACTCGGGGCACAGGCCCATCACGCCCCAGAGATGCGCGTGCCGGCGCAGGCCCTCATGCACATCGGTCTGGTCATGATACCAGCCGTTTTTCCAAGCGGGGTCGGAGGTGATGGCCTCGCTCAACGTGCTGCCAAACAGGAAGTCGTGCGGCGTGTTCTGGGCGAAGCCGGCGATCGGTGCGGCGCGCGCCACCATGTCCGGGAAGCGCACCGCCCACTCATAGGTCTGCTGCGCCCCCATCGAGCCGCCGACGACCAGGGCCAGGCGCTCAATGCCGAACTTCTCCGTCACCAGCCGGTGCTGCGCCACTACGTCGTCGCCGATCCGCACCCGTGGGAAACGCGGGCCGTTGAACGGCGGCGGCGTGTTGTGCGGCGAGCTCGACAGGCCGTCGCCGATCTGGTCGGCGATGACGATGAAATACTTCTCGGGGTCGAGAGCGCGGCCGGGTCCGAGATACACCTGCTCCATAATTTTGCTGGTGCCCGAGAACCAGGTGGTGACCAGGATCGCATTGTCCTTGGCGGGCGACAGCTTGCCGTGGGTGGCGTAGGCCAGGCGGGCGCCGCGCAGCCGGCCACCGTCTTCCAGATCAAAATCCCCGAGATCGAAGGTCTCGAACGGACCATGCAGTTCTTGCGAGTAGTAGGCGTCGGCGGCCATCAGGCGTTTCCTTCGGTTGTTTTTATTTAGACGACGCGAATTGGCTCACGCCGCGCCGGGTGATCGTGCTTGCCGGGCGGGTTGGCCGCACATTCCATCCGGCGCAGGCGCAACTCCGCATCGCCGGCCAGGGTTTTCGCCAAGACGATCTTCTCAAGCGCCGCCAGCCAGTGCCGGTAGTAGGTCGGCCCCAAATCCGGATCGCCGTCCCCCTGCGCCTGGCGAATTTCGCCGCTGATGGTCGCCACCCACTCGGGCCAGGTGAAGTGTCCGGCCTGATACAGCGCCACGACCAGGGCGAAGGCCTGCGCCTCCCATGGTTCACGGAACACCGGGGGATCACGAAACACTGGGCTGGATCCATCGCCCGGCGGCGCCATGCCGCTGGGCCAGCTAGCTTCAGGTACCATGCGGCTCGATGTAGTCTTCGAACACATCCAGATACAGCGCATCGCGGGCCGGCGCCTGCTCGCCCCACAGGTCACGCGCCGCGAAGCGCACGCCATAGACGTGCTGCGGCTTATGCCCCTCGCCATGTGCGTTCGTGTCGTTGAAACAGAACACGCCGCGATCGGACTCCACGGTGCCCATCTTACCGCGGGCGTAGCGGGGCAGGCGGGTGTGGGTTGTTGGGTTGATGTTGCGCACCATCACGCGGTCGCCGGGCCGGAAGCGCGGCGGCACGTCGTCCGTCATGCGCGAGCTGGCCCCGGTGGCGATCAGCCCATCCACGTTCTCGACCGGCAATGCGGGCATCACGCGGCCTCCTTCGCAAGCTGCGCCATGCGCCCGTCGATCTCCGCCGATGTGAGCACGCCGCGATGCACCAGCAGGTCCTCGACGGCGTGCATCCAGTGCGCGTAGTACCGGGAATTCGAGGTAGTGCGCGGCGTCCATCTTCTCGATGGCGTGGCGGAACTCGTCCACGTTGAAATGGCCGCCGGCGAAGGTGGTCACGAACAGGCCGAAGGCGGTGCGTTCCCAGGGCGCGTGGAACACCGGCTCGTTCGGCTCGGAGTTGATCGGGCCCATGCCGTGCATGCCGCCGAGGTCGTGCACGCCGTTCATCGTGCGGCTCCCTGGGCAGGTGCCGCAACGCCGGTGCCGATCATTGCGTCGCGGGACACAAGCGCGGCGAGCCCGGCCGCGTCCATGCCCTCGGTCCCCGCCGGGCGCTCGGGCAGCACGAGGTAACGCAGCTCGGCGTTGCTGTCCCAGACCCGGACCTCTTTCTCCGGCGGCAGCTCGACGCCGAACTCGCTCAGCACGCCGCGCGGATCGATGACGGCGCGGGCGCGATACGGCGCGGACTTATACCAGTTCGGCGGCAGGCCGAGCGTCGGCCATGGATAGCAGGAGCACAGGGTGCACACGACCATGTTGTGCACCGTGGGCGTGTTCTCGACGACGACCATGTCCTCGCCCTGCACGCCGGAGAAGCCCAGCTCGGCGATGGCGGCGGTGGCGTCGCTCAGCAGGCGCGCCTTATACGCCGGGTCGGTCCAGGCGCGGGCCACGACCTGCGCGCCGTTATGCGGCCCGATCTTGGTCTCGTATGTCTCGACGATGGCGGCGAGCGCCGCCGGCTGCACGAGCCCCTTTTCGACCAGCAGGCTCTCGATCGCACGCACCCGCAGCGCGATGTCGTCGGTATGCGGGTCCGGCATGCTGGTTTTCTGCTGTGCCATCGAGGTCTCCCTAATTCGTGATCGCCCGGTCCGGAACGAGCGAGCCACCCCATGCAGGCAGTTAAGACCGACGGCCGACCCACGCGCAATCGGCTTTTCTGGCTGTCAGGCGCTGTTTTGGCGGGGCGGAGGCCGGTCGTTGCGCCTCGGGTCCGCGGCCGGGATGCCCGGGTTCGAAGCCGCCGCAAAAACGCATTGCTGTGTTGCACCGCGGGAGAATTCGCGCCAGGGTTTGAAGCATTGGCAGCGTCAAACCCGGCTTCTCGGAAACTGCCCACCGCCCCGTTGCCACCCCGGAGTAACAGATGCATCAGTTCCGCCTATCGCGACGAGGCCTGCTCCAATCGGGCGCCACGCTGGCGGGAGGCGCCTTGGCAGCGCCGCTGGTCGCCCGGCACGCCATGGCCGCCGACACGATCAAGGTCGGCAGCCTGCTCGATTTGTCGGGACCGATCGGCTCCTCCGGCCAGGCGATGCACGCCACTATCCAGATCGCGGTGGCTGAGCTGAACGCGGCCGGCGGGCTGTTGGGACGTCAGGTCGAGCTGGTCAACTACGACACGCAATCCACGATCCAGCTCTACTCGCAATACGCCCAGCAGCTCGCGCTAAAGGACAAGGTGGCGGTGGTGCATGGCGGCATCACCTCGGCGTCGCGTGAGGCGATCCGTCCGGTGTTCGACCGCTACGCGACGCTGTATTTCTACAACGTGCTCTATGAGGGCGGGGTGTGCGACCGCGACTGTTTCTGCACCGGCACCACGCCGGCGCAGACGGTCAACAAGCTGGTGCCGTATGCGCTCGAGACCTGGGGCAAGAAGGCGTATATCATCGCCGCCGACTACAATTACGGCCAGATCACCGCGAAGTGGATGGGCAAATACGTGCGCGACGGCGGCGGCACGGTGCAGGCGACCGAGTTCTTCCCGCTCGATGTGACGGAGTTCGCGGCGACCATCAGCAAAATCCAGCAGGCCGGACCGTCCGTCGTGCTGTCGGCGCTGGTCGGCTCGAACCACACGGCGTTCTACCGGCAGTGGGCGGCGGCGGGCATGAAGGGCAAGATCCCGATCGCCTCGACCACCTTTGGATTGGTGAACGAGATCGCCACCATCGCGCCGTCCGAAAGCAATGATGTGGTGACCAGCTACGGCTACTACGAGGAGCTGTCCACGCCGGCGAGCACCGCGTTCACCCAGGCCGTGCGCGCCAAGTTCGGCCAGGACCTGCCGTATATCAGCGAGCTCGCCGCCGCGACCTACGAGGGCTTCAAGCTGTGGGCGGAGGGGGTCAAGAAGGCCGGCTCGCTCGACCGCATGAAGGTGACGGAGGCGCTGGAGACCGGCATCGCCGTCGATGGGCCGTCGGGCAAGGTCACCATCGACCACGCCACTCATCACGTGGTGCGCAACGCCTACTTGGCTAAGGCAGTGGAGCGGAAATGGGACGTGTTCAAATCCTATCCGGATCAGGCGCCGGCCGACACCGCGGCGGTGTGCGACCTGATCAAGGAGCCGAAACTCAGCAAGCAGTTCGTCATCGACGTGAAGACCTGAGGGCAGGGCCGCCATGGCGCTTACCGGCCTCATCCTGTTCAACGTCGCGAACAGCATCGCGGTCCTGGTGCTGCTGAGCCTCGGCCTCGGCGTGATCTACGGGATGATGAAGATCATCAACCTGGCGCATGGCGAGTTCCTGATGCTGGGCGCCTATACGACGGTCGTCAGCACCAACGCTGGGCTGAACCTGTGGGTCGCCATGCTGATCGCGGCGCCGGTCGCGGTAGGGCTGTTCGGATTGATCGTGGAGCGGCTGTTTATCCGCTTCCTGTATGGCCGGATGATCGACACCATGCTGGCGACCTGGGGCCTCAGCCTCGCGGTGATCGGGCTCGTTACCACCATCTTCGGCAACACGGTGCGCGGCGTCGCTGCGCCGTTCGGCGGGTTCGCGATCGGCGGCTACCAGACCAGCCTGTACTCGCTCTTCGTGATCGCGGTGGCGGCGGTGATGGCGGCCGGGCTGTGGTTGGTGCTGCGCTTCACCCGGTTCGGCCTGATCGTGCGCGCCACCATGCAGAACCCCAACATGGCGGCAGCGCTCGGTGTGCCGCCGCCGCAGATCTACATGGTTACCTTTGCGCTCGGCTCGGCTTTGGCCGGCCTGGCGGGCGGCGTGCTGGCCCCGGTGTCGGGCGTGTCGCCGGTGATGGGCAGCGCCTTCATCGCCCGCGCCTTCATCACCGTGCTCGGCGGCGGCCCGGCGATCGTCACCGGCACCGGCCTCGCCTCGACGCTGTTCGGCAGCATCAGCGAGGTCGCGACGTTCCTCACCACCCCGGTGTTCGGCCAGGTGGCGCTGCTGCTGGCGGCGCTCATCATGATCCGCGTGCTGCCCCAAGGCATCACCGGCCGACTGCTGCGGAGGAGCCTGTGACCGGCTGGGCCAGCTTCGTCGCGATGGTCGCGGCCGGGCTCGCATTGCTGTTCGGACTGCCGATGGTGTTCGACCTGTTCGGCCTGCTGCAGATGACCGTGTTTGTGGCGATGGCGGTGCTGGCGCTGAGCCAGGGCTTCATCTGGGGCTATGGCGGCGTCATGTCGTTCGGGCAGACGGCGTTCTTCGGTCTCGGCGGCTACACCTATGCGGTCGCCGTCATGAACATGGGCGACAGCACCGTGCCGGTGCTGCTGGCCATCCTGCTGCCGACATTGCTCGCGGCGCTGCTCGGCTATTTCATGTTCTATGGCCGCATCAGCGACGCCTATATCGGGGTGATCACCCTGACCGTGACGGTGATCCTGTTCAACGTGGTGAATTCGACCGCGGGCGATTTCTACACCATCGGCAACGCAGCCCTCGGCGGCTTCAACGGCATGCCCTCGGTGCCGCCGCTGAACGTGCCCGGCGATCCGTCCTCGCCGCTCGATCCCGAGCAGACGTGGTATGCCGCCATGGGCGCGCTGATCCTGGTCTATGTGCTACTGCGGGTGATCCTCGCCAGCCGCTTCGGCCGCGTCGTGGTGGCGATCCGCGAGAACGAGACGCGGGCCCAGCTGCTGGGCTATGACACGCGGCTGTATAAGCTCATTGTGTTCGCGATCGGCGGCGGCATCGCTGGGCTGGGCGGGTGCCTCTATACCAACTGGGGCTCGTTCATCAGCCCCACGGTGTTCGGGCTGGCGGCTTCGGCGCAGGTGCTGATCTACGTGCTGGTCGGCGGCCTCGGCACCTTGCTGGGCCCTATCCTCGGCGCCCTCGGCATCCAATACCTGATCTCGCTGATCGGCACGCAGGAGGCGGTGAACGCCAACCTGGTGCTGGGCGCGATCCTCGTGGTGTTCGTGCTGCTGGTGCCGCAGGGTGTCGTGCCCGTCGTGCGGGGGCTGTTTCGCCGGGTGCCGAAGGTGCGCCGTGGCCGCGTCGCCGAGGCGGCGGTGGTGGAACCGTGACGGTGCCGCTGCTGGAGGCTCAGGGCGCGACCATGCGCTTTGGCGGCGTCACCGCGGTCAACAGCGTCAACTTCGCCCTGCGTGAGATGGAGCTGCGCTGCCTGATAGGCCCGAACGGTGCGGGCAAGAGCACGTTTTTCAAGATGCTGACCGGACAGCTCAAGCCGAGCGCCGGCCGCATCCTGCTGCGCGGCCGCGACATCACCGGCGCCGAGCCGCACCAGATCGCCCGTCTCGGCGTCGGGATCAAGACGCAGGTGCCGAACGTGTTCGACGGGTTGTCGGTCCATGAAAACGTGTTCGTCGCCGCCGCCCGGCGCGGCTCGGCACAACAGGCGCGGCGCATCACCGGGGCGACGCTGGAGCGGCTGCGGCTGACCGCGATTGCCGGACGCCTGGTCGGTCAGCTCGCGCACGGGCAGCGGCAATGGGTGGAGATCGCCTCCGTGCTGGCGCAGGAGCCGGATCTGGTGCTGCTCGACGAGCCGGCGGCCGGCATGACGCATGAGGAGGTGCTGCGCACCGCCGAGCTGATCCGCGAGATCAACCAGACGCATGCGCTGATCGTGGTCGAGCACGACATGCAGTTCATCCGCATGATCGCCCGCACGGTGACGGTGTTCAATCAGGGCAGCATTCTGGTCGAGGACGACGTGGAGCGCGTGCTGGCCAACGCGGCGGTGCGCGACGTGTATCTTGGTAAGCAAGCAGCATGATGCTGCAAGTGGACGCGCTGCGCTCCGGCTACGGTCGCATTCCGATCCTGGCCGGGGTCAGCTTTGCCGTGGCGCCGGGCGAGTTCGTCGGCATCCTCGGGCATAACGGCATGGGCAAGAGCACCCTGCTGCGCACGCTGATGGGCTATCTGCCGGCGACCGCCGGGCGCGTGGTGTTCGAGGGCCGCGACATCACCCGGCTGTCGCCCACCGCACGCGCCCGGCTCGGCATCGGCTATGTGCCGCAGGGCCGCGAGATCTTCCCGGCGCTGAGCGTCCTCGAAAACCTGCGCATGGGCTGCTTGCTGTCGTCCCGCGACGAACGCCGTACCATCGAGGATGTATTGGCGATGTTCCCGCGGCTGCGGCGGCTGCTGGACCGCACCGGCGGCGCGCTGTCGGGCGGCGAGCAGCAATTGCTGGCGCTGGCCCGCTGTCTGTGCGGCGGGCCGCGGCTGATGCTGCTGGACGAGCCGACCGAAGGCATCCAGCCCTCGATCATCGACGAGATCATTGAGACCCTGCAGGCG
The DNA here is from genome assembly GCA_963850595.1 of uncultured Alphaproteobacteria bacterium. Taxonomy (GTDB): domain Bacteria; phylum Pseudomonadota; class Alphaproteobacteria; order Acetobacterales; family Acetobacteraceae; genus CAHJXG01. Next base: position 256,754 of record CAWKLS010000003.1, read on the forward strand.
CTGTGCCGCGCGCACGAGGTCACGGTCGTGCTCGTCGAGCAGAACTTGAAGTTTATCGCCGAGCTGTCGCAGCGCATCTTGATCATCCAGAAAGGCGTCATCACTCGTGAGACCACCCCGGACGCCGTGCAGGACCCGGCGCTGATCGCCGAGTTCGTCGGCATGGCCGCATAATCCTTCAATCCCCAATCCTTATGAACTCAGGGAGCCAGCCATGAGCGTCGAGAAGCCGACACTTTCCCAATTGCAGGACATCGTCTTTGACCTCGGCATGGAGCTGTCGGAAGAGCGCCTGGGCATTTTCCATGCGATGATGGACGGCGCGGTCGAGTCCTACCGCGTCATCGACGCGATGCCGGACGACAAGCCGGTCGTCAAATATCCACGGACGCCGGGCTACCAGCCGGGTGCCGAGGAGAACGAGCACAACGCCTGGTATGTCAAAAGCACGGTGAAGGGCGCGGAGTCCGGGCCGCTCGCGGGAAAAACGGTCGCGGTGAAGGACAACGTCTGCCTGGCCGGCGTGCCGATGATGAACGGCTCGGCGACGCTCGAGGGCTACGTGCCGGACCAGGACGCCACCATCGTCACCCGCATGCTGGACGCTGGCGCCACCATCCTCGGCAAGGCGCATTGCGAGGCGTTCTGCCTGTCGGGCGGCAGCCACACGGGCGCGCTGGGGCCGGTGCATAATCCGCATAAGCGCGGCTACTCCGCCGGCGGCTCGTCGTCGGGATCGGGCGCGTTGGTCGCGGCGGGCGAGGTCGATATGGCGATCGGCGGCGACCAGGGCGGCTCGATCCGCATCCCGGCGGCGTTCTGCGGCATCTATGGCATGAAGGGCACCTGGGGCCTCGTGCCCTATACCGGGGTGATGCCGATCGAGGCGACGATCGACCATACGGGGCCGATGACCGCGACCGTTGCCGATAACGCGCTGCTGATGGAGGTGCTGGCGGGACCGGACGGGCTTGATCCCCGGCAGATGGGCTGCACGACGGCGCCCTACACTCAGGCGCTGAGCCGCGGCGTGCGCGGACTGCGCATCGGAGTCGTGACCGAAGGGTTCGGCTGGCCCAACTCCGAGGCCGGCGTGGACGCCAAGGTTCGCGCCGCCGGGGAGCGCTTCGCTGGCTTGGGCGCCGATGTCGAGGAGGTCAGCATCCCCATGCACCGCATCGGCAAGGACGTATGGGCGCCGATCGGCAATGAGGGCCTGCAGGTGCAGATGATGCAGGGCAACGGCATGGGCTTCAACTGGAAGGGCCAGTACAACGTCGGGTTGCTCGATGCCCACTCCGGCTGGCGCGAGCGGGCGAATGACCTGTCGGACACGCTGAAGATCTGCATGTTCGTCGGCGAGTATTTCACCAAGACCTACCGTGGGCGCTATTACGCCAAGGCGCAGAACATCGCCCGCAGGCTGCGCGCCGCCTATGACGGGGCTTTGTCGAAATACGACTTGCTGCTGATGCCGACGCTGCCGATCGTCGCGACGCCGCTGCCGCCCGCGGATGCCGGGCTGGGATTGTATGTGCAGCGCGCGTTCGAGATGATCAACAACACCGCGCCGTTCGACGTCACCGGGCACCCGGCGATGTCGGTGCCGTGCGGCCTCAGCGACGGGTTGCCGGTGGGCGCGATGCTGATCGGCAAGCACTGGGACGAGAGCACGATCTATGCTGCTGCGGCGGCCTTTGAGGGCGCCGGCGACTGGAAGCGGTTTTAGAGCCCGTCCAGGAAATTAGAGCGCGTCCAGAAAGCTTGCGAGGTGCTGGTTGACCCGGTCCGCCCGCTCGATCGCCAGGATGTGGGCGGCGCGCGGCAGCACAATCAGCTCCGCGTCGGCAATGCGAGTGCGGATGTCCTCGCTCATCGCGGGCGGGGTGGACGGGTCGTCGGCGCCGGCGATGATCAGCGTCGGTGCACGGATGCCCGCGTTGGATGGGCGTAGATCCATGGCGCTGATGACGCCGCAGCAGACAGCGTAGCCGCGCGGGTCGATCTGCAGGAAGCGTTCGCGCAACGCCATCGCCAGCGGCGTATGCTCGAAGGCGGGGGTGAACCAGCGCGCCATGACCGCGTCCACGATGGCGCCCATGCCCTGGTCGCGAACCAGCGCGGCCCGCTCCGCCCAGCCCTGCTGCAAGTAGGCCGAGGTCGCCATCAGGACGAGGCCGCGCACGCGGTCCGGCCGGCTCGCGGCAAACGCCTGCGCCGTCATGCCGCCGATCGACAATCCGACGACATGGGCGCGGTCGATCCCCAATGCGTCCAGCAGTCCGGCGAGGTCGTCGGCCAGGGTCTCGATGTCGGCGGGTTCGTCCACGACCGGGGAGCGGGCGTGGCCGCGCGCGTCGTAGCGCAGCACCCGAAACCGTCCGGCGAGCGCCTGGGCCTGGGCATCCCACATCTCGATCGTCGTGCCGAGCGAGTTGATGAACGCCACGACCGGCGCGCCCTCGGGTCCCGTGATGTCGTAGAAAAGCTGGGTGCCGTTGGCGGCGATAAGCGGCATGGATGATGCGTCCTTCAGGCGGCGTGGGTGCTCTCGATGCGCTCGGCCGGGGTGATTGGGACCGCCGGTCCTCCCCCGGCCATGTTTAGCACACCGTTCAGCGCACTGCCGAGATGAGAACCCGCTCAGGCCCGGATCACGCCCTCCGTCAGCAGGCTTTCGGCGGCGGCGGCGATGGCGTCGTAGTTCGACCGCGGGTTCCAGCCGAGCTCGGCATGCGCCTTGTCGGCGGACACCGGAGGCAGCTTGCCGAGCTCGAACAGCCGGTCGCGCACGACGGGATCGACGATTGCGGACAGCCGGACCAGCCAATTGGGCAGCGGCCGTTGCGGTTCGCGCTTGGCGACCTGCGGAACGCGCTCACGCACTACCCGGGCAATGTCCCGCACATCTACCAGTGGCCAGCCAAACCGCGGCAGCTCCGGCAGCGAGCCGTCCATGAGCTTTTTCACGATGTCGATCGAGGCCGCCTATCGCGACGCCGTCCGCCTGCTATGCATCGTCACGGCACGGGCGATGACCCGTTAGTGCGTGATCTCGCGGATTTGGCTGCGGTCCAGGCGCAGCCAGACCACGTCGCCGCGGCGCTGGGCCTGGACGCTGGAACGGTTCAGCACATCCACCTTCAGCTCCGTGCCGTCCGCCGACACCAAATAGCGCAGCACCGGGCCGTGGATGCGGACATCGAACACCGTCGCGCTGACCGTCAGCCCGTCCTGGCCGGGCGTTGCCAGCATGTCGATCGCCTCCGGGTGGATCGCCCAGGCATTGTTCGTGCGCTCGTTGAACACGCGCAGCACGGCGTCCGGCTCCAGCAGGTTGAAGTCGCCGATGAAGCCGGCGATGAAGCGGGTGGCGGGCCGGTCATACACCTCGCGTGCCGAGGCGACCTGCACGATGCGTCCGGCGTGCATCACCGCGACCTGATCGCCGAGCACCAACGCCTCCTCCTGATCGTGCGTGACCAGGATGGCGGTGAAGCCGGTCTCCCGCTGCAGGCGCTTCAGCTCATCGCGCAGGCGCTTGCGTATCTGCGCGTCGAGGGCCGAGAGCGGCTCGTCCAGCAATAATAGGCGCGGCTCCAGCACCAAGGCGCGGGCGAGGGCGACGCGCTGTTTTTGGCCGCCCGAGAGCTGGGCGGGCCGGGCGTCGGCGCGCGGCGTCAGCTCCATCAGCGCCAAGGCGGCGTCCACCTTCGACGCGACCTTGGCGCGGGGCAGGCGCTGCTGCTGCAGGCCGAAAGCGAGGTTTTGCCGCACGGTCATATTGGGAAACAGCGCGTAGTGCTGGAACGTCATGGCGATGCCGCGGGCCTCGGGCGCCGCTGCGGTCACGTCGCGCCCGGCGATCATCAGGCGCCCACGGTCCGGCTGCACCAATCCGGCGATGGCGCGCAGCAAGGTCGTCTTGCCGCAGCCCGACGGCCCCAAGAGGATGCACATCTCGCCTTCGGCCACGTCGAGCTCCACGCCGGTGAACACCTGGGTGTTGCCATAGGCTTTGTCGAAACTGCGGATTTCGACGAAGCTCACGCGGGGCGCCGCCGAAGCATCGACAGGGCGACGACGGTCGAGAGCCACATGGCGGCGAAGTAGATCACGACGATCACCGCCGTCACCTGGCCGATCTTCTGCCGCTGGCCGAACAGATAGACCGCCAGCGTCTGGAAGTTGCCGCCGACCAGCATGTTGGCGAAGACGAACTCGGCGAAACTGAGAGCGAACACCATGGACAGGCCGACCGCCAGGCCCGGCGCCACGCAGGGCAAAATGACCCGGCGCGCGATCACCAAGTCGCCTGCGCCGACCAAATGCCCGGCGTCCAGCAGTTCGTGCACCTGCAGAGCCCGCAGGTTGTTCTTTAGCGGCAGATACAGCAGCGGAAAGGCCAGCGGCAGATAGCCCAGCAGCAGAATCCACGGCGTGCCGATCAGCACGAGCGGATCGTTGGCGTAGATGCCGAGCAGACCCACGACGAGCACGACCTGCGGCAAGGCGTAGGGCAGCACCATCAGCCGCTCCATCCAGCGGTCGAGCCAGGGCAGGTAGCAGTGCGCCGCGAGGATCGCCGGGACGGTGATCAGCACCTGCAGCACGACCGAGCCGATGGCGATGAACAGCGAGCGGGCCAGGGCGGACTGAAAGGCCGCGTTGCCCAGCACGGCGGCGAACCAGCGTAGTGTCAATCCGCTGGGCACCAGTCCGGAATACCAGTCGGTCGCCAGCGCGCTGACCGCCACCGCCAGCACGGGGAGCAGCAGCAGCAGCGAGACCGCGCCGATCAGCGCACGGTCGCCGGTGTCGTTGGAGCTCTCAGACACGGTTGCGCCCACGATTGCGGACACGATTGCGCCCGCGATTCCGACGCAGCAAAAGCTGGTCCACCAGGATCGGCACCAGCAGCACAAGCACCAGCAGCACGGCCAGCGCGTTGGCGAGGTTGGGGTCGGTGAACACGTCGCCGGCGACCAGCTCGCCGATGCGGATGGTGACCAGGTTGGCGCCGCCGCCGATCAGCGCATAGGCGGTGGCATAGGTGCCCATGGCGTTGGCGAACAGCAGGATAAAACTGCCAATCAGGCTGGGCGCCAGCACCGGCAGGCCGATGCGCCGCCAGAAGGTGAGGCGGGACGCGCCCATCAGCCGGGCCTGCTCGGCCAGGTCCGGGGTCAGCGCGTCAAGGCTCGGAAACAGCACCAGCACGGCGAAGGGGACCTGAAAATAGGCATAAACCAGCGTCAGGCCCTGCAGCGAGTAGATGTTGAAGTCCTGCACCAATCCAGAGCGCACCAGCAGCAGGGTCACGACGCCGTTGACCCCGGCGAGGATGGTGAAGGCGAGCGCCAGCGGCACGCCGACAAAGTTGCTGGCAACGTTGAACAAGGTCAGGAAACGCCGCTGCACCGGGGCAGACCGCCGGTGCAACGCCAAGCTGAGCGGCAGGCCGATGCCGAGGCCGACGGCGCTGGTGATCAGCGAGATGTTGACGCTGGTCGCGAAAGCGCCGCGGTAGAAGCGGCTGCTGAGCAGGGTGGCGTAGTTGGCGAGCGACCACTCACCGGCGCGCACGAAGCTGCCGGCCAATACGGAGAGCACCGGCAGCACCTCGAAGCCGAGTACCGACCAGTAGGAACGGCGCCGCCCAAAGTGCGATGACCGGACGCCCCAAGATTGGGCGCCTACATCTCGGTCAACACTTTTTCCTGCCACAGCGCCGGGACTTGACGGGCGCCCTCGCTCCAGAGCTGCGGGTTGATCGGACGGGCTTTGGCGTACTGCGCGGCGGGCAGCAGCTTGGCCTTGGCGGCGTCGGACAGCGTCAGGTGATCCACCCGGATCGGCCGCGCATAGCCGTCTGCGAGGTTCGCTTGGCCCTCGTCGCTGAAGATATATTCGCGGACCAGCATCGCCGCGTTCGGGTTCTTGGCGTATTTGTTGATGATCGTGGAATAGCCGCTGGTGACCGAGCCGTCAGAGGGGATCACCACGTCGAAGCGGTTGCCGCCCACCTTGTCGCGATAGTTCAGGGCGTTGAAGTCCCATAGCAGGCCGACCTGGATCTCGCCGCGCCCCATGTTGGCCGGGAGTGCGCCGATGGTCAGCAGGCGCTTCTGCTTGGCGAGCTTGCCGAACAGCTCCATGGCCGGGTCGAGCCGGCGCTCGTCGCCGCCCATGGCGATCGCGCAGGCGAGCACGGCGGCGTTGGACTGCGACGCCTTGCCGACGTCCCCGGCGGCGACCTTGTAGGTGCCGGACAGCAGGTCCGTCCAGGATTTCGGCGGGTTCGGCAGGTCCTTCGCGACGACGAAGGCGATGGTCCCCGTATAGGCCAGCATCCAGCGGCCCTCGGCGTCCCGCGCCCATTCGGGAATTTGGGCGAAGGTCGTGGGCTTGTAGGGGGCGGCCAGGCCGCGCTCCACCGCCACGCTGCAGAAGTCGAAACCAACGTCGCCGATGTCGCCCGAGGCGTTGGAGCGCTCGGCGGCGAATTTCGACAGCTCCTCGGCGCTGCTCATGTCGGTGTCGGTGTGCTTGAGGCCATACTTCGCGGTGACCGCTTTCCAGGTCGCCTCCCAGTTGGCCCAGTCGTCGGGCATGCCGAGGCTGTTGACCGCGCCCTCCTTCCGCGCCCGCTCGATCAGGTCGTCGGGCGGTGCGGCCTGGGCGCGTCCGGCGAGCAGCGCTGCGCCGCCGCCGAGGGACAACGTAAGGCCGGCGCGGCGGGTGATGAGGGTCATGGGAGTCCCGGTTGTTGCAGTGCGGGCGACGCTGCCGGACCGCGGGGCGGTACGTCAACCGTCACACGATGACAGCGCGTCCGAAACCTCAGCCATCCTCGCGGCTTGCCATGACCAAAGCGGTCGCGAAGCAGATGCCTACGCCCCAGAACAGCCATGCGGCGGCGGGCAGGACGCTGGCGGCGTCTGCGCCGTATAGGCGCGGCGCCCAGGTCAGCGCCATCCCGTCGCAGAGCAGCGCCGCCGTCGAGGCAACGGCGACGCCGGGCACAAGCTGCTCGGACGTCAGTGCCGCGGCCTGGCAGCACAGCCGCACCAGCAGCCAGGCGCTGGGTATGGCCGACCACCTGCTGCGTGAAGGACTGAGCGGCGCGAGCCTGCGTCCCCTGGCGGCGGCGGCCGGAACCAGCGACCGCATGCTGCTGTATTATTTCAAGGACAAGGACGAGCTGCTGACCGCGACGCTCGGGCGGGTTACGGCGCGGCTCGCCGGATTGCTGGATGAAGCCGGGGACGGGCAGAAGCCATTCCCGACGCTGCTGGCCGAACTCTGGGCTGCATTTCGCAGCCCGGCCTTGCAGCCCTACATGCGCCTGTGGATCGAGCTCGCCGCGCGTGCCGCCCGCGACGAGACGCCGCATCGCGCCATAGCCGGGCAGATCGCGGACGGCTTTCACGCCTGGGCGGCGGACCGGCTGCAGGTTGAGCGGGAGGCGGACCGGCTGCCCCTCGCGGCGTTGCTGCTGGCGACCGTGGACGGGCTTGCATTGTTGGATGCGGTCGGGCGGGGCGGCATGGCGGACAGCGCCGCGGCTGCGTTGGCGGCGCGTCCTGCTTTGAGAGCGAAGACGCGGTTAGGTAAGCGCCGCGGCTGATCCGCCCCAAACCTGTCCGGCCGTCTCGACGATCATGCGCAGCTTCGCCCATTGCTCGTCCTCGGCGAGGGTGTTGCCCTCCTGCGTCGAGGCGAAGCCGCATTGCGGCGATAGGCAGAGCTGATCCAGCGGCGCGAAACGGGCGGCCTCGTCGATGCGGCGCTTGATAGCGTCGGGATGCTCCAGCGTGCCGGTTTTCGACGTCACGAGGCCGAGCGCCACGCTCTTGCCGCGCGGCAAATGCCGCAGCGGTTCAAAGCCGCCGGCGCGGTCAGAGTCCCACTCCATGAAATAGCCATCGACCGGCATGGCGTTGAACAGCAGGTCGGCGACCGGCTCGTAGCCGCCGGACGCGATGAAGGTGGAGCGGAAGTTGCCCCGGCACAGGTGCATGGTGACGGTGAGATCGGCCGGCTTGTCGCGCAGCGCGTCGCGCACCATGCCGGCGTAGATCTCCGGCTGCCGCTCGGGGTCATCGCCGCGGGCGCGCAGCATTTCCCGCTGTTCGGGGTCGCACAGATAGGCAAACGAGATATCGTCGAGCTGCAGATAGCGGCAGCCTGCGGCGTAGAAGGCGTGGACTGCCTGGTTGTACGCGGCGCCGACGTCGGCATAGAAGGCGTCCATGTCGGGATAAATGCCGAAATTCATCATGTTCCGGCCGCCGCGGTAGTGCAGCATGCTTGGCCCGGGAATGGTCATCTTCGGCATCCGGCTGGTGTTCGCCGCCAGGAAACGGAAGTGCTCGATCATCGGATGGCCGCTGAAGCCGACCTTGCCGGTGATGCGCAGCGCCTTGTTGATGCCGACACCGCCCTTAAAGTTCATGCCGGAGTCAATATCGACCAGGGCCACGCCGTCGAGGTGCTCCAGGAAGTCGAGATGCCAGTAGGCCCGGCGGAACTCACCGTCGGTCACTGCCTGCAGCCCGACCGCTTCCTGTTTGCGAATCAGCGCGATGATCTCGCGGTCCTCGACGTCTCTCAGGGCGGCGTCGGTGATCTCGTTGCGAGCACGCTGCTCGCGGACGAGTTTCAGCGCTGGGGTCCGCAGCAGGCTGCCGACCATGTCGGCGCGGAACGGCGGCTTGGTGCGCTGCATGGGCTATAATCCCTTCTCGCGGCCAAATACGCGCTCCATCTCCCGGCGGAACCGGATCGTCGGATCGGCCTCGTCGAAAGCCACGTCATGCCAGCGCACCGGCTGGCCGATGGCGACCGGCCGCGTCAGCACGAGGTTGTGGGCGAGGCCAATCGGCAAGCAGCCCGCGGCCAGCGACGCCTGTGCCGGCATCAGCTTGCCAAACACCGTGGCGCCGCCCTCGCCGTCCAGGCGCTCGCCGGGCAACAGCGTGCGCTTGGCGGTCGCGACGACATCGCCGCGGAAGCCGCGGGTCGTTCCGGTCGGCTCGCCGCGCAGCATGACGCTGGCGATGGAGACGCCGAGTTCGAGGCCGATCAGGTGATAGGGCTTATACATCGCGCTGTAGCGCCCGGTGGTGTCGGTCCTCAGCCCATACTCGGCGAAGCAGCGGCGCACGTAGTCGGACGGCGCCTCGAACGTCACGTACACGCCCCAGCGCAGGTCGCGGAACACCGGGCGGCCGTCACGCTCCAGCGACGACACGACCTCGACGGAACCTTTTTGCGCCAGGATGCCGCCATCTGCGCGCGGGCGCAGCAGGTTCGGCAGGTCATCGACGCCGCAGGGCAGGAAGGCGAGGCCGTCCGCCGCCGGGTCGAGGCCGGTGGCATTCGCCACCACCGCCATCTCGAGCGCTGACTTGGTGCCGTCCAGGAAAGAATTGAACATCTGCGCGTTGAAGTCGCCGCCCGCCACCTGTTCTTCGGTGAAGCCGTAATGGCCCCACACCGTCGCCGGCGTCGAGGCGTGATAGACCGGCAAGTACTTGGTGCCCTTGCCCGCGCACACGACCTCGAACCCGGCGGTACGCGCCCAATCGACCAGCTCGGCAATCAGCGCCGGCTGATCGCCATAGGCGAATGAATACAGGATGCCGGCCTCGGCCGCGCGCCGGGCCAGCAGCGGCCCGGCCAGCGCGTCGGCCTCCACGTTGACCATGACGACATGCCGCCGGTGCTTGCAGCACAGCAGCGCGTGGCGGATGCCGGCGGCGGGGCTGCCGGTGGCCTCGACGATCACGTCGATGCCGTCTGCCGCAATGAGCGCCTCTGCGTCATCGACGATGCAGGTCGTGCCGTCGCGCCGGGCTTGGGCGAAGGAGGCTGCACCGGCGCGCTCCTCTGGCCAGCCGACGCGCTGCACGGCCTGGCGGGCGCGGGACACGTCGAGGTCCGCGATGCCCATGACGTGCAGGCCGGGGGTGCGCGGCGCCTGCGACAGGAACATCGAGCCGAACTTGCCGGCGCCGATCACCCCGACCCGGATGGGCGTCCCGGCCTCCTGCAGCGCCGCGAGCTTCAGGGCCAGGCTCATGCCAGCGCTCCTTTCACGACCGGGTCATTCGGCGGCGATCTCCGCGGCATAGCGCTGCGTCGCCGCCTCCACCGCCTTGGCGTGCACCTCCGACAGGGCAGGGCGCGCCGCCTGCGCACGCTGGACGGCGTCGATGGTCGGTTGATAATGCCCCTGGAAGCGCGGCATCACGTGGCGCGCGATCAGCTCGTAGCTGCGCAACGTCGCCTGCTGGTCGGCCCAGTTATGCGCGAGCATTAGATAAGCGCCGAAGCCGCCGTTGGACTGCGCGTGCAGCCGCTCGATCTGCGCCGTGCACATGTCCGGCGTGCCGATCGCGCCGAAGCCGGACTCGTTGATGAACGCGATCATCTCCTTCACGTTCGAGCCCGGCATCGACATCTGCGGGAACGCCGCGACCGCCTGGAAATAGTTGAACCACTGCTCGATGCCGTATTCGACGTCGCGGTAGGCTTGCTCCATCGTCTCGGCGCAGTGCACGAGGCCGACCAGGCGCCACTTCGAGCGGTCCACCGCCCGGTTGTGCCGCCGCGCTTGCTCCTCGACGACGTTCCAATGCAGCGCCAGCGCGTCGAACCCGGCCGCCGTGGTGGCGCCGATCGACAGCAGGCCGATGCCGTGCTTGCCCGCGAGCCGCGGACCCGTCGGCGAGGCCACGGCGGCGACCGAGATGTCGAACAGCGGGTTGGAATAGGGGCGTAGATGCAGCTGCGCGTCGCGCAAATCCCAGCGGTCGTTCTTGAACGTCACCGGTTCCTCGGTCGTGAGCAGCCGCATGATGATGTCGAGGCTCTGGTCCAGCAGCTCGCGGGTCTGCGACTGCGAGAGGCCGACCATGGCGGCGTCCGTCGGCAGCGACCCCGGCCCGGCGCCGAACATGACGCGCCCGCGCGTCAGGTGATCCAGCAGCACGATGCGTTCCGCCACCCAGAGCGGGTTGTGATACGACAGGCTGACGACGCCGGTGCCGAGGCGGATGCGCCGGGTGCGCTCGGCGGCGACGGCGATGAAGATTTCCGGCGAGGCGCTGATCTCGCTGCCGGCGGAATGATGCTCGCCGAACCAGGCCTCGTCATAGCCGCAGCGGTCGAGCCACTGGATCAGCTCAAGGTCGCTTTCGAGCGCCAAGGTGGGGTTGATGCCTGGCTTGTGGAACGGGGCCAGGAAGATGCCGAAACGCAGCCGGGACGGTGCCATGTTGCCTCCTTGCAAGCCTCTATCGGGTGCCTGCCGGCATGGTGCGACGATCGCGGGGGGTTGGGCAACAGCGGAGTGTTGGGCGGGTTGCCCAGCGATCGTGAGCCTGGGTCTTGCGGTAGTGGAGGCGTTGAGCAGCGATCAGGCTCTTGGGCGGTCGAGAGACTGACGGCCGTTATGCTGGGTCTTTGAAGGCCTGACCCGAAAAATGTTTCCTTTTCGCCTACATATCTCTTGGAACAAATGCTGAACTCTTCTCTACGAGAAGGCGAGCGGCCCATGCGTTTGAACATCTCAGGACTGAACGAGTTGCGAGAACGCCTCGAACAGAAGTCGCCGCCATCAGAGTACCCACCTCAGCCGTCGATGCGCCCTTTGCCGAACTCGGGACGGAGCAGCCTGATGCGGCTTATCTGCAGGCGCCGGGGTGGTCCCAGGTGGTGAGCCGGGCGAAGGCGTCGTGCACGTTGCTTGACCGCGCCGACGACTGGGCCGCAGCCTCGTGACATCTATAAAGGGCCTTTTTCTAACGACGGTGGCATACTGGCCGTGACCGATGATCGTGACGGCCTTATTCTTTCGCGGCGAGCAGCTTCGGCCACCTCGGTCTTGACGAACGGCGGTTCCTGTCTTGCCCGATAGGTAAATGTCCATGGACAGAAAGCGCCGGATAAGCCTTCAGTATGAACGCTTCACCGCGGCGGCCCAGGGTATGGGGGCTGGCGCATCACCACGGTCGCGCTAGATTATAGAGGAGTATCCGCCACATAAGCTGCTCGTGGCAGGGGAGATGCCCATGCTGACCACCTCGCCCGAGTTCAAGACCAACGCGCACAACGCCCTAGCGGACGCCGGGCTGCAGAAGGCGCTGGCGTTCAGCAAGCCGCAGTTCATGGCCCGGCGCAGCGCCGCCGTCGCCAACCTGCCGGAATTCGAGCGCCTGCGCGATATCGGGCGCGACATCAAGAATCACGCGCTGGCCAACCTCGACTTCTACCTGGAGACGTTCGAGGCCAACGTGCAGCGCGCCGGCGGCCATGTGCACTGGTGCAGCACCGCCGACGACGCCCGCGCCGCCGTACTGGAGATCTGCCGCAAGGCGGGCGCCCGCACGGTGACCAAAGGAAAATCAATGATCTCGGAGGAGCTGGGCATCAACGCCCATCTCGAAGCGAACGGCATCGCCCCCATTGAGACCGACCTCGGCGAGTATATCATCCAGCTCCGGCAGGAGACGCCGAGCCACATCATCGCGCCGGCCTTCCATCTGAACCGCGAGGATTGGGAGGCGCAGTTCCGCCTGTCGCACACCGGCCTGCCGGTGGACCGCGTGTTCGCCGAACGTCGCGATATCCTGACCGAGGCGCGCGGCAAGCTTCGGGAGAAGTTCCTGGCCGCGGACGTCGGTATCACCGGCGCCAACTTCCTGATTGCCGAGACCGGCAGCAGCGTCATCGTGACCAACGAGGGCAACGGCGACCTGACGCAGACGCTGCCGCGGGTGCACATCGCGCTGGCCAGCATCGAGAAGGTGGTGCCGACGTTGGAGGACGCGACGAGCCTGCTGCGCATCCTGGCGCGCTCGGCGACCGGGCAGGATTTTTCGGTATATACGACGTTCAGCACCGGCGGGCGGCGGCCAGGCGACCTGGACGGGCCAGAGGAGTATCACGTCGTCATCGTGGACGCCGGGCGGTCGGCGATGATGGGAACCGAGTTCCAGGAGATGCTGCGCTGCATCCGCTGCGCCGCCTGCATGAACCACTGTCCGGTGTATGGCGCGGTGGGCGGGCATGCCTACGGCTGGGTGTATCCGGGGCCGATGGGCAGCGTGCTGACTCCGAGCCTGATCGGCGTGGACAAGGCCGGGCACCTGCCTAACGCCAGCACCTTCTGCGGCAAGTGCGAGAGCGTGTGCCCGGTGAAGATCCCGCTGCCCAAGATGATGCGGCATTGGCGGGAGCGTGAGTTCGAGCGGCATTTGCAGCCCAGCGGCATCCGCACGAACCTAGCCTTATGGGCGTATTTCGCCCGCCGTCCGGGGCTGTATCGCCTGGCGACCCGGATTGGTGCTGCGGCGATGGGCCTAATGGGCCGTCGCCGCGGGCGGTTTGCCAGCCTGCCGCTCGCCGGCGGCTGGACGGCCGGACGGGATTTGCCTGCGCCCGAGGGTGACACGTTCTTCACCCGCTACGCCCGTGAACAGCGGGCAAAGCCCACCGCGGAGCGGTAAACGAAATGACTAAAGAAGCGATACTCGGCGCGATCCGGCGCGGTTTGAAGCGTGGCCCGCTGCCCGGCGACCAGGCCGCGATGCTGCGTGAGCGCATGGCGCATCCGCCGCGGCATCTGATCCCGGCGCGCAGCCAGGTGCCGCGTCCCGACCAGATCGCCCTGCTGGTCCGCAACATTGAGAAGGAGTTCGGCACCATCACCCGCGTGCCGGGTAGCGGCGAGGTGCCGGAGGCGGTGGCGGACTACCTCGCCGGGCAGAATTTGCCGTCGAGCCTTGTTATGGCGCCGCATCCGGAGCTGCGCGCCATCCCATGGTCGAGCCGGCCACTGCTGTTGATCCGCGAGGGCCGGGCGGAGCCGACGGATCTGGTCAGCCTCCAGCACAGTTTTGCCGCCGTGGCGGAGACCGGCACGCTGATGCTGCCGAGCGCTGCGGAGCGTCCGACGACGCTCAATTTGCTGGCCGACACCGCCGTCGTGGTGCTGCGCGCCAGCCGGGTCGTGGGCGCGTATGAGGATGCCTGGGACCTGCTGCGCGCCGAGAACCACGACGCGCTGACCGGCGGTTTCATGCCGCGCAACGTCATGTTCGTGACCGGCCCGTCGCGTTCCGCTGATATCGAGCAGACGCTGGAACTGGGCGCCCACGGTCCCCGCCGCCTGCATGTCGTGCTGATCGAGGACGATCCGGCCGCTCGCGCCGCCTGATGCGCATCCAGCGCCGCCGGGCCTTGTCCGAGCACGACCGTGCCACCTGGGCGTTTTATGTGCGCCACGTTTCTCCCTTGGCCGGTGTCGTTGTGCCGGATGCACCGCCGGAGCCGGCGCTGACGCCGCTATCAGCGTCCCAGGTCATGCCGCCCGTGGCGTTGCCGGTGGTGAAGCAACTGTCGCATTTACATATTGGGCAGGCTCCGCCCGGCGTCGATAAGGCGACCTGGAACCGCTTCCGCGCCGGCAAGCTCGCGGCCTCGCGCACGCTCGACCTGCACGGGCGGACGGCGCAGCGGGCGTTCTTTGCGCTGCAGGACTTCCTGGGCAGCGCTCATGCCGAGAAGCTGCGCTGCGTCGAGGTGATCACCGGGCGCGGCAGCGGCGAGACCGGCGGGGTGATCCGGCGCGAGTTCCCGCTGTGGCTGAATGCGCCGGAGCTGCGTCCTTTAGTGCTGGCGGCGGCGCATCCGCATGCAGCGAATCCGGGGTCGGTGCGGTTGCTGCTGCGCCGGGTACGGCTTGGGAAATAGTGCGCGTGGGGTGGGCAAATGGGCTATTGTGGGGCGAGGCCTGAAAGGCACCGCCGATGAGCCAATTGCAGCACAAGCCCATGACACCCGCGGAGTTTCTTGCCTGGGAAGCTAAGCAGGAGCTGAAATGGGAGTTTGACGGTTTTCAGCCTGTCGCGATGACGGGCAGCACCGATGCCCATGCGGCCATCCAAGGCAATCTTATTACAGCTCTGACGGTCCGACTGCGTGGGAAGCCCTGCTACGCCCGCGGTCTGGATATTAAGGTGGAAATTGGCTCAAAGTATCGTTATCCCGATGCTTTCGTATCGTGCACCCCGGTTGCCCGTGGGGCTACTATCGCCGCGGACCCCGTAGTGATCTTCGAGGTGCTGTCCGAAAGCACAGCAAGCACCGATCGTACGACGAAGTTGATGGAATACCGGTCGCTTCCGTCCCTTAAACGCTACGTTCTACTGGAACAGGTCGCACCGCTCGCCACAGTCATCACGCGATCCGAAGCTGGTTGGAATATCGAAGTGCTGGACACGGACGGCACACTTTCAATGCCCGAGATTGACGTCGAAATTCCAATGGCCGAACTCTACGAAGGTTTAGAACTCACGCCGCTGGATCTCTAGCCTGCCCAGCAACCACCTTCGCCTCGATGCTGTCCCAAATCGCTGCTGCCAAGTCGATCCCGTCGAACCGAGCGATCTCCTGCAATCCCGTCGGCGAGGTCACGTTGATCTCGGTCAGGTAGTCGCCGATCACGTCGATACCCACGAAAATCAGCCCATGGTCGCGCAAATATGGCCCGATCCGCCGGCAGATTTCCTGCTCGCGTTCGGTGAGCTGCGACTGCTCGGGCCGGCCGCCGACATGCATGTTGGACCGCGCCTCGCCCGCCGCCGGCACGCGGTTCACCGCGCCCATGGCAACGCCGTCCACCAATATGATCCGCTTGTCGCCCCGCCGCACCGCGGGCTCGTAGCGCTGGATCATCAGCGGCTCCCGTGACCGCGCGAAGTGCATCTCCAGCAGCGACGCCAGGTTCTCGTCGTCGGGCTTGATGCGGAACACCCCAACGCCGCCGTTGCCGAACAGCGGCTTCACGATGATGTCCGCGTGCTCCGCCCGGAAGGCGCGGATCGCCTCGGGATCCCAGGTGATCAGCGTGGGCGGCATCAGGTCCGGGAAGTGCGTCACCAGCAGCTTTTCCGGCGAGTCCCGCACGTATTTCGGGTCGTTCACCACCAGCGTTTGCGGGTGGATGTGCTCCAGCATATGCGTCGCGGTGATGTAGGCCATGTCGAACGGCGGGTCCTGGCGCATCAGCACGGTATCCATGCTCGCGAGGTCCAGCGTTTCCACCGGCCCGAACCGGTAATGGTCGCCCGCCACGCGCTGCACCTGCACCGGCCGTGCGCGGGCCAATAAGCGACCGTTGCGCGCCTCGCCGGCGCCTTCGTGTAGTGACATGCTGCGGACGTCGTAGTGCCACATCGCATGGCCGCGTCGCTGTGCCTCCAGCATCAGCGCGAACGTGCTGTCGCCGTCGATGTTCACGGTCTCAATCGGATCCATCTGGACCGCGACCTTCAACGGGCTGGTCATGCTGCGCCTCGTGGTTGCCGCACGCTTGCTAGCAGACGTTCAGGCTACCGGCACGCCCTTGCTGGTGGAGTACTCGAAATGCAGCGCCGTGCCGGGGTGCACGATCGGATGGATCGCGTGCGCTGCCATCGCGCCTTCGCTGAACCCCTGGAGAATGAGCTTCAGCTTGCCCGGATAGGTCGCGACGTCGCCGATGGCGAAGACGCCGGGCACCGAGGTCTCACAGCTCGCGGGCGTGACCTGCACATGGCTGTGCTCGATGTCGAGCCCCCAGCCGGCGATCGGGCCCAAGTCCATAGACAATCCGAAGAACGGCAGCAGCACATCGGCCGCGAGATGCCGGGTTTGCCCGTCCATGGTCGCGACCTCGACCGCCTCCAGCGCGCCATCAACCCCGTGCAGGGCGTGGAGTTGATAGGGCACGACCATCTCGACTTCGCCACGGGCAGCGGCGGCGTCGAGTTGGGCCGACGTCTCCGGCGCCGCGCGGAACTTGGCCCGGCGGTGTACGACATACACCTTCGCCGCCATGTCCTTCAGCGACAGCGCCCAGTCCACCGCGCTGTCGCCACCTCCGGCAATCACCACATGGCGGTCTCGGAAGTCCTCCCGCCGGCGACAGGCATAGCGGACCGCGCCAGTGGCCTCGAACGCTGCCAGACCCGCAAGCGGCGGACGGTTTGGGCCGAATGCACCGGCGCCGGCGGCCACCAGTACCGCCTTGCAGCGAATCTCGTCGCCGCGGTCGGTGCCCAGCACGAAATGCCCGGCCTCGCCATGCAGCCGGTCCACGCGGCGTCCGAGCAGGCGCGGTACGCCGAACGGCGCGATCTGCTGCTCCAGATTGCCGATCAGGTGCCCAGCCGCGATCGCGGGATGCGCCGGGATGTCGTAGATCGGCTTCTCCGGATACAGCGCGGTGCACTGGCCACCGACTTCCTCCAGCGCGTCGATCAGCGTGGAGCGCAGCTTCAGCATGCCGCACTCGAAGGCGGCGAACAGGCCAACAGGGCCCGCGCCGATGATGGCGACGTCGGTTTCAATTTGATCGGACATGGCCGTGAAATATACACTTTAGGAGGGACATCAAGCCATTTGCCGGACGTTGCCGAAAGGCGCAGATTACCGGCGTGCCAATCCTCGCGATTCCATTGCCCGACCTCGCCGCGACCGAGGCCCTGGCCGGCCGCATCGCGGGCCTGCTGCAACTGGGCGACGCGGTCCTGCTTGAAGGCCCGCTCGGCGCCGGAAAGAGCGCCTTGGCCCGTGCGCTGCTCCGCACCCTGCTGGCCGACCCGGCGCTGGAGGTGCCGAGCCCGAGCTATACCCTGGTGCAGCTCTATGACGCGCCGTTGGGCCCGGTGCACCATTTCGACCTATGGCGGCTGGATGGCCCAGCCGCCACCGCGGAACTCGGCTGGGACGACGCGCGCGACGGTATCGTTTTGGTTGAATGGCCCGACCGGCTCGGCGTCCTGCGGCCCGAAGACGCCCTCACCGTGACGCTCGGCCTCGCGGATGGCGATGCCCGTGAAGCCGTGCTGACCGGCTGGCCTGGCCGGCTGGAGCTTTTAGCATGAACCTGCATACCATCCCGCCGCACGTGCCGTTCCTCGACGCGCTCGCGACCTATTGGCTGCAGCGTGCCGGCACCGATCCGCTGGCGGTGGCGGACGGCCTGATCCTGCTGCCGACCCAGCGCTCGGCCCGGTCGCTGAACGACGCTTTTCTTCGCCAGTCCAACGGCCGCCCGATGCTGCTGCCGCGCATCGCCGCCCTGGGCGCGCTGGACGAGGCGCCGCTGGCGCTCGCCGGCGCCCTCGACCTGCCGCCTGCGGTGGACAGCGCGCGGCGGCTCGCGGTGCTCACCCGGCTGGTGATGGCGCTCGACGGCCAATACGGCGCGCCCGGCACCGCCGACCGCGCCTGGCAGCTCGCGATGGAGCTGGGCGATCTGCTGGATGAGGCGCATCGCTCCGAGGTGAGGCTGGCCGAGGCGCTGCCTGCCGCCGCCGAGGCGGGCTATGCCGAGCACTGGGGCCGCACCATCGAGTTCCTGCAGATCGTCACCACGGCCTGGCCGGCCTGGCTATCCGATAACGGGCTGCTGGACGCGGCCGATCGCAGCATCAGGCTGCTGGATTGCCAGGCGGCGGAGTGGTCGCAGAACCCGCCGGCCTGCCCGGTCATCGTCGCCGGCACCACGGGCGGCATCAAGGCCGTCGCGCGGCTGATGCGGGTCGTCGCCGCCATGCCGGGCGGCATGGTCGTGCTGCCGGGCCTCGACCTCGCGATGGATGACACCGTGTGGGAACAGCTCGATAGCGGCCATCCGCAGGCCGGGCTGCGGCGGCTGCTGATCAATCTCGGCGCTACCCGCGGCGACGTGCGACCCTGGGCCGAGCCGGTCATCGCTCCACAGCGCCCCTCCATCCGCCCCAGCCGTTGCGCCGCACTTTGGCAATCGCTGATGCCCGCCCAGGCGCTCGGTGACTGGCGCGTGCCGGCGGTCCCCGACATCCATGGCCTGATGCGGCTCGAGGCTGCCGATCAGCAGGAGGAGGCGGTCGCCATCGCCCTTGCACTGCGCGATGCGCTGCAGGTGCCGCACGCCCGCGCCGTGCTGGTGACGCCGGACCGGCAGCTCGCGGCGCGGGTGGCGGCGGAGTTGGGGCGCTTCGGCGTCGTCGTCGATGACAGCGCGGGAGAACCACTGGCCGACACGCCGCCGGGCGCCTTCTTGCGGCTGCTGGCCCACGCCGTGGCGGATGGCCTGGCGCCGGTCGCGCTGCTGTCCCTGCTGAAGCATCCGCTGGCGGCGCTCGGCCAGCGCCCGGCCACGACACGTCAGGCGGCGCGCCGGCTGGAGCTCGCCTGCCTGCGCGGCCCGGCTCCGGCGCCGGGCATTGACGGGCTGCGTGTGGCGCTTGGAGGGGACAAGGTCCGTCCGGCGGTCGTGGACCTGCTGGACCGCCTCGAAGCCCGGATGCAGCCCATCTTCCACATTGCAGCGCGCTCGGACGCGACGCCGGCCGAGGCGCTGACCGCGCTGATCGAGTGCGCCGAGGCGCTCGCCGAGACCGATACGCTGTCCGGCGCCGCGCGCCTGTGGTCGCGGGAGGAGGGCGAGGCGCTGGCGACCCATCTGTCCGCGCTGGCCTCTGCATTGCCGATCCTGCCGGCGCAGCCGGTCGCTACCCTGCCCGGCTTGCTGGACGCGTCGATGGAGGGCGCCGTGGTGCGCAGCCGCCGGGCATTGCGCGGGCGCGAAGAGGATGAGCATCCGCGCGTCGCCATCCTCGGCTTGCTGGAGGCGCGGCTGCAGACCGCGGACCTGATCGTGCTCGGCAGCCTCGCGGAGGGCGTGTGGCCGCCGGCGACCGATCCGGGGCCGTGGATGAGCCGGCCGATGCGCACCGCCGCCGGGCTGGAGTCACCGGAGGAGCGGGTGGGCCAGATGGCGCATGACTATGCGATGCTGGCCTCAGCGGCACCCGTGGTCGTGCTGTCCTGCCCGCGACGGCGGGACGGCGCGCCGACGGTGCCGGCCCGCTGGCTGGTGCGGCTGGAGGCGTATCTGGCCGGGCATGGCGTGACGCTGCCGCCGCATCCCGCCGCCGCCTGGGCGCGCCTGCTGGACCAGCCGCCCGGCGAACCCTGTCCGGCGCCGCCGCCGCAGCCGCGCCCGCCGGTGAAGGTCCGGCCGCGCCGGCTCAGCGTTACGGAAATCGAGACCTGGCTGCGCGACCCCTACGCGATCTATGCCAAGCACGTGCTGCGGCTGCGCGCGCTGAACCCGCTGGAGCAGTCCGCCGACGCCGCCGATTACGGCAGCATCGTGCATGCGGCACTGGCCGATTTCCTGACCAACCTGCCGGCGACCTACCCGCGCAACGCCGAGGCCCGGCTGCACGCCGCCATGGACCGCGCGCTGGATGCGGCGCGGCTGCGGCCCGCCTTGACCGCGTGGTGGCGTCCGCGCCTGGCCCGTATCGCCGACTGGGTGGCGGAGGCCGAGCGCCAGCGCCGGCTGCACGGTCCGTTGACGCATGTCCGGTCGGAGGTGGAGGGCCTGTGGTCGGTGCCCGGCGACCATCCGTTCACGCTGAGCGGCCGCGCCGACCGCATCGAGCGGCGGGCGGATGGGACGCTCGCGATCCTCGATTACAAGACCGGCGCGGTTCCGACCACGGGGCAGGTCGAGCAGGGCCTGGCGCCGCAATTGCCGCTGGAGGCCGCGATGGCGGCGGCCGGCGTGTTCGGCCCCGAGCTTGCCGGGCGCACCGCCGAGCTGACGTATTGGCACCTCTCCGGCGGCCTCGATCCCGGCAAGGAGACCAAGCTGTTTAAGCATGACTCCGAACGCACCGCAGCGGAGGCCGCGACGGCAGAGCGGGCGCTGATCGCGCTGATTGCCGCCTTCGACGATCCCGGCCGCGCCTATCTATCCCGGCCGCACCCGGGCGCGGCACCACGGTTCTCCGACTACGCGCAGCTCGCCCGCGTCGCCGAGTGGGCCGCGCTGGAGGATGACGAATGAACGTATTGACCAGAGCTGGCCTCCCCCTCGCCGCCCGCGAGCGCGCCGAGGCGGAGCAGCGCCAGGCGTCCGACCCGGCCGTCTCCGCCTTCGTCGCCGCTTCGGCCGGGTCCGGCAAAACCAAGCTGCTGACCGATCGCATGCTGCGCCTGATGCTGACCGGGGCGGACCCGTCGCGCATCCAGTGCCTGACCTTCACCAAGGCGGCGGCGGCCGAGATGGCGCTGCGGCTCCAGCACCGGCTGGGCCGCTGGGTGACGCTCGACGACGCGGCGCTGGACGACGAGCTCGCCGCCCTCACGGTGCCCGGCGGCGACGCGGCCCGTGCGTCGGCCCGCGCGCTGTTCGCCCAGGTGCTGGATCTGCCCGGCGGCATGCGCATCGGCACCATCCACGCCTTCTGCCAGTCGCTGCTGCGGCGTTTTCCGCTGGAGGCGGCGATCTCCCCGCATTTCCGCCTGGTCGAGGACGCCGACGCCCGCACCGCCATGGACCAGGCGCGCGAGGACGTGCTGGCCGGCCATCCCGCGGATGCCTTGCTGGAGCTGGCGGGCCTCACCTCGGCGGAGGGCTTTGCCCGGCTCGTCACGGTGCTCGATGCGAGGCGCGGGCTGCTGGAGCCAGCGCTGGCGCTGTCAGCGCCGCAGCTTATCGCGGCGATGCGGCGTGCGGCGGGCGCCGGGGCAGGGGACGAGGCCGCCCTGATCGCCGCCGCGGTCGATTGGCCCGGGCGGGACGCGGTCGCCACGGTGGCGCACATCGCCCAGGCGCACGGAACCCCCGCCGTGCAGCAAAGGGCGGAGCGCATGTTGGGCTGGCTCGGCCTGTCGCCCGAGCTGTGGCGGGAGCATTGGGCCGAATGGCTGATGGAGCTGCTGACCGGCGCCGGCGAGCCGCGGGCGACCAGCGCCTTCGCCGGCAAGGCACTGGCCGCGAAGCATCCCGAGATCATCGAGGTGATGGTAGCCGAGCAGTCGCGCGTGCTGGCAATTGAGGATCAGCGCCGGGCGCTGCGGGTCGCGGCGGCCTCGACGGCGCTGCTGCTGCTGGCGGCCCCGGTGCTGCGGGCCTATGCCGGGCGCAAGGAGGAGGGCGGGCTGCTGGACTACAGCGACCTCGTTGGCCACACCTCCGACCTGCTGCGCGACCCCGGTGCAGCCTGGGTGCTGTATAAGCTCGATGGCGGCATCGACCATCTGCTGCTCGACGAGGTGCAGGACACCGCGCCGGAACAGTGGCAGATCGCCCATCGGCTGACCGAGGAGTTCTTCGCTGGGCTGGGCGCTGCTGCGGAGGCGGGGCGGCGGCGCACCTTCTTCGCAGTCGGTGATCCCAAGCAGAGCATCTACTCGTTCCAGGGCGCCGACCCCGCGGAGTTCGAGCGGTCCCGCGCCGAGATGGCCGCACGCGTCGGCGCGGGCGAGTGGCGGGACGTGACGCTCGACGTGTCGTTCCGATCGACACCACCGGTGCTGGCCCTGGTCGATGCGGTGTTCGCCGATCCGGAGGCGGCGCGGGGCGTCGCGGATGACGGGCCGCTGCACCATTTTGCCGACCGTGCCGGGGCGGCGGGCCGGGTCGAGCTGTGGCCGCTCACGCCGGTGCCCGAGGCGCCGATGAGCGAGCCATGGACCGTGCCGGAGCGCAACATGGGCCTGGTCTCCGCGCCGCAGCGCCTGGCGGACGCGCTGGCGCGCTGGATCGACGACGCGCTGCGGACCGGGGTGCGGCTGGAGAGCCGGGATCGACCTTTGGCGCCGGGCGACGTGCTGGTGCTGGTGCGGCGGCGCGACGACTTCGCAACCTCGCTGGTGCGGGCTTTGAAGGCGCGCGGCGTGCCGGTGGCCGGGCTGGACCGGCTGGTGCTGGGCGAGCAGGCGGCGGTGCAGGACATGCTGGCGTTGTGCGACGCCGTGTTGCTGCCGGAGGACGACCTGGCCGTCGCTTGCGTGCTAACGAGCCCGCTGGGCGGCCTCACCGACGACGACCTGATGCGGCTTGCCGTCGGCCGCCCGGCCACGCTGTGGGAGGCGCTGCGCGACCGTGAGCGGGAACAGCCGGTCTGGCACCAGGCCTGGACCCTGCTGTCCACCCTGCGGTCGCGCGCCGACTTCGTCACCCCGCACGCTTTGGTCGCCGAGGCCTTGGGACCGCTCGGCGGACGCGCGCGGCTGCTGGCCCGGCTCGGCCCCGACGCCGCCGAACCGCTCGACGAGCTGCTGAACGCCGCTTTGGCCTACACCGCGCAGCGCGCGCCGTCGCTGCAGGGCTTCGTCCACTGGCTGCGCCGGTCGGGCGCCACGGTGAAGCGCGAGGCCGAGGGCGCCGGCGGCACGGTGCGCGTCATGACCGTGCACGGCGCGAAGGGCCTGCAGGCGCCCTTGGTGATCCTGCCGGACACGACGGCGCTGCCGCCCAAGGAGGAGCCGTTCGGCTGGTGCGCCGATCCCACGACCGGCGTCCGGCTGCCGCTATGGTCGCCGCGCAAGGAGTTCCGCTGCGCCGTCGTGGACCAGGCCCGCGCGGCGGAGCAGGAGCTTAAAACCAGGGAATACAACCGCCTGCTGTATGTCGCGCTGACCCGGGCGGAGGACCGGCTGCTGGTCTGCGGCTGGGAGACCCGCAAAGGCGTGCCGGACCAGAGTTGGTATCGCATGGTCGAGCGCGGTTTTCATGCGCTCGGCGCCGAGGCGTCGGCCTTCGATGCCGTGCCGGGCGCCTGGGCCGGCAAGCTGCTGGCGAAGGACAGCGAGCAGGTTGCGCCGCGCCGGCGCGCCGGCGCCCGGTCCATGGTTGCCAAGGCGCCGCTGCCGGCCTGGGCGGGCCGTCCGGGTGCCTGGCAGCCGGACCCGCCGCCGCCGGAGCCGCCGGTCCCGGTGCCGCTCGCGCCCAGCCGGCCATCCGGCGTCGCCCTCGGACCCGTGCCAAGCTCCGCCTCGCCGCTGCTGTCGCGGGAGGACGCCGGGCAGCGTTTCCTGCGCGGCCGGCTGGTGCACACGCTGCTGCAGCATCTGCCCGACCTGCCGGCGTCGGCCCGGCCTGCCGCCGCGCGGTCGCATCTGCGTCATGTGGGTTTTGGATTGACGGACGCCGAGGTCGAGACCCTGGCGGAGCAGACGCTGGCGGTGCTGGCGCATCCGGAGCTGGCGCCGCTGTTCGGCCCTGGCAGCCGGGCGGAACAGCCGCTGACCGGGTTGGTCGGCGGCGTGGTCGTGAGCGGCATCGTGGACCGCATGGTCGTGCTGCCGCAGGAGATCCTGGTAGCGGACTACAAGACCAACCGCACGGCGCCCGCGGACGTCGCCGACACGCCGGTGCGCTATTTGCGTCAGCTCGCCGCCTACCGCGCCGTGCTGCGCGGCGTGTATCCCGGCCGGCCCGTTCACTGCGCGCTGGTCTGGACGGACGAGGCCGTGGTCACCGCGATCCCGGGGCCGCTGCTGGACGCGTGCCAGCCCAGCGCTTGATCCGATCTTCCGCGCCCCCCAAATCCATTAAACCAAGTAGGAGATTAGCATGAGTGAAAACACCGTCGCCGTCGGCGATGACACGTTCAAGGCGCAGGTCCTGGACTCCAAAGAGCCTGTCCTCGTCGATTTCTGGGCCGAGTGGTGCGGTCCCTGCAAGATGATCGCCCCGGCGCTGGAGGAGATCGCGCTGGAGTATAAGGGCCGGGTGACGGTCGCCAAGGTGAACATCGACGAGAACCCGATGTCGCCCAATACCTATGGCGTGCGCGGCATCCCGACGATGATCCTGTTCAAGGACGGCAAGCCGGCTGCGACCAAGGTGGGCGCCGCGCCAAAGAGTGAGCTCAAGCAATGGGTCGCCAGCAACCTCGGCTAGAGCAGCGTTGCCTTAAAGCAACACCAATCGACCAAGCGGCATCGCGTAGGGTGGGTGAAACCCGCCCTGGTGCCGCCCCCAAGACGGCGGGTTTCACTCACCCTACGGTCGGGATGGCTTCCTTGGAGTCGCAACACTAGAGTACAAGCCCACGTTCAACTCAGGGGGTATTCGTAGCGGATAAAGCCCGAGTGCTTCGCCAGGCGGTCGTAAAGCAGCCGAGCGGTCGCATTATCGCTTTGCGTCATCCAGTATAGCCGCACGCTGTTCCGTACACGGGCGCGTGCGGCGACTGCCTCGATCAACGCGCGGCCCACGCCATGGCCCCGCGCCGCGTCTTCAACGAACAAGTCCTGCAGGTAGCAGACCGGTGCGATAGTCCAGGCGCTTTCATGGAACAGGAAGTGGGTCAACCCCACAATCCGACTGTCGATCCGAGCCGCCAACCCGTGTATTGCGGTGTCGTTCAGCAACCGGGTCCAGGTGTAATCAAAAACCTCGTTAGGTAATGCTAACCTGTAGAACGCCAAGTAGGCGGTCCAAAGCTCGGTCCATCGCGATTGGTCTTGCGATGTTAGCCCGGTAATCTCGACGTTGCCAGAAGCGTGCTCGGTCACCGGTACTCGCCGCCCTCCGGCCCATAGAAGATGATCCAGGTGGCGAAGTCGTCGGAGAAGTCCTCGAAGCGGTGCACGGTTCCGGCCGCCACGAACAGCGCGTCGCCGGGTCCGAACGGAACGCGCTCCTCACCCTGGATCGGTAAAGCGGTATCGTCGAATGGATTACTTTCCACGGCGCGCATGAACGTGCCGGTCCCCGACACAACAATGTAAAGCTCATCACGGTCGTGCGGCGTCTGTGGGTCGGCCTGCTTCGGGGCGAACCAGCGCAGCTCCATCGTGCCATGGGCCAGCGTCAATGCAGTTGCACGGCCGACATCATTGGGCGTCAGCCTTGCATCGGCAGTCGTCACGCGCAATTTTGCCGGTGCCGGCACTTCTGGACCGTCCATGACCAGCTCCACGATGTCGAAGGATGCGATCTTGCCGCCTCGACTACAAGTGTTGGGACGTTCTGTCAGACGCCAAGTCCCCCGTCACTCCTTATTCCTCGGTATCGGCCTTTAAAACCTCCCCGGCCAGATACAGACTGCCGCAAATCAGGACCCTTGCAGGCGGGCCAGGCAGCAGTCCTTGCAGCGCCTCGGCGACCGTGGGGCCGGGTCTTGCGACGCCGCCGGACGCCGCCACGATAGCCTCGATCGGTAATGCGAGATACTGCCCGGGCTCCTGCACCGCGAACACCTGTGCGGCGTGCGGCAACAGCGGCTGCAGGAACTCGGCGGCGTCCTTCACCTGCTTCATGCCGACGATCAAATGCAGCGGACGATCGGCCCAGCCGGCCATATGCTGCGCCAGCGCCAAGCCTGCGCCTGGATTGTGTCCGCCGTCCAGCCACACCTCCCAGCCCGGCGGCGCCAGACGAGTCAGCCGCCCATGCAGACGCTGCAACCGTGCCGGCCACTCGGCGTGCGCCAGGCCGGCCCAGGCTGCTCGCGGCGCCGGCATTGCCGCCCGCAGTGCCGCGACGGCGATGCCGGCGTTGTCGATCTGGTGGGCGCCGGGCAGGGACGGCAGCGGCAGGTCGATGGTCCCCTGAGCGTCGGAGAACCCAAGGCCGCCGCTGGTCGTGGCGATCTCCCACTCGCGGCCGCGTGCGTGCAGCGGCGCACCCGCCCGTGCGGCTGCGTCCGACAGCGCGGCGAACGCCTCGGGCGCCTGTGTGCCGGTAACGAGCGGCACGCCCTTCTTGGCGATGCCGGCCTTCTCCGTCGCGATCTTCGCCAGCGTGTCGCCGAGCAGCTCCCGGTGGTCGAGCGAGATCGACGTGACCGCGCAGGTCGCCGGGGCTTCGATCACATTCGTCGCGTCGCCGCGTCCGCCCAGCCCGACCTCCAGCACGCACAGATCCGCTGGCGTCTGCGCAAACAGATGAAAGGCGACGGCGGTAATGACCTCGAACACCGTGATCGCTGCGCCGTCATTGACCCGCTCGATGGTCTCCAGCGCCTCTGCCAAGGACGCGTCGGACACCAGACGGCCGGCGACGCGGAACCGTTCGTTAAACCGTACCAGATGCGGCGAGCTATAGACGTGCACGCGCAGCCCGGCCGCCTCTCCCATCGCGCGAAGGAAGGCGCAAGTGCTGCCCTTGCCGTTGGTTCCCGCCACATGGATGACCGGGGGCAGGCGGCGGTCCGGATGGCCCAGCTGCGCCAGCAGGCGCTGCAGGCGACCGAGGCTGAGGTCAATAAGCCGTGGGTGCAGGCCGTGCAGCCGGTCGATGATCGGCTCGATACGGTCACCCGGCCTGGTTTGGCTCACGCGGCGGCGTGCTCCGGCAATGGGGCGGCCGGAAGGTCGGACGGTTGTGCCGGCAACGGCTCGGGCGCTTGTTCATGCACGCAAAGCAGGCCGATCAGCCGGGCCAGCGTGTCCCGCATCTCGGTGCGCGGCACCACCATGTCGAGGATGCCATGCTCAAGCAGGTACTCGGCGCGCTGGAAGCCGTCCGGCAGGGTCTCCCGCACCGTTTGCTCGATCACCCGGCTGCCGGCGAAGCCGATCAGTGCGCCGGGCTCGGCCAACTGCAGGTCGCCCAGCATGGCGAAGCTAGCGGTGACGCCGCCGGTGGTGGGGTCAGTCAGCACGGTGATGAACGGCAGCCCCGCGTCCTTCACCAGACGGGTCGCGATGGTGGTGCGCGGCATCTGCATCAGGCTGACGGCGCCCTCCTGCATACGGGCGCCGCCGCTCGCGGTGAACACGATCAACGGCGCTTGCTGCAGCACCGCGAGGCGCGCGGCGGCGACGATCGCCTCGCCGACAGCCGCGCCCATGCTGCCGCCCATGAACTCGAACGCCTGAGCCGCCACCACGGCGCGGTGCCCGCCGATGGCGCCGTGCGCCACCAGCACCGCGTCGTCGAGGCCCGTCTTCTCCCGCGCCTCCTTAAGCCGGTCCGCGTAACGCTTGCTGTCGCGAAAGCGCAGCGGGTCGGCCGGCGCGCGCGGCAGTTCGATGCGGGTGAAGCCGGGGTCGGCGTCGAAGGTGTAGGCCAGCCGCTCCGCTGCGGTTGGGCGCATGTGATGGCCGCAATCGGTGCAGACCTTGAGATTGCGCTCCAGGTCCTGGATGAACAGCATTTGCTGGCACTCGGGGCACTGGACCCACAGGTTGTCCGGCACCTCGCGCCGGCCGAGCAGCGTGCGGATTTTCGGCCGGACGTACTCGGCGAGCCAGCTCATGCCCTACTCCTTAATTGCCAATGCTCATGCGGGAACCCTGGCGTTGCGCACACCATCGGCCAGCACACGGACTTGGTCTAGCACAAGCTGCGCCGTGTTGGGCGCGGCCCGGCCCTGCGCATCCAGGCTTGCCGCCAGGATCTCAATCAGCGAGGACGCCACGACCGCCGCGTCCGCGACCTGCACTGCCTGGGCTGCCTGCGCCGGGGTGCGCACGCCGAAGCCGATGGCGATCGGCAGGTCGGTCGCCGCCCGTATGCGCGGGATCGCCGCCGTGAGGTCGGCGGTGGACGCGCTGCGTGTGCCGGTGATGCCGGTGATGCTGACGTAATAGACGAAGCCTGAACTGCCCTGCAGCACCAGCGGCAGGCGGGTGTCGTCGGTCGTGGGCGCCACCAGGCGGATGATGTCCAGGTGGTTTGCGTGGGCGTGGCCGGCCAGCAGATGCGCCTCCTCGGTCGGCAGATCGACGACGATCACCCCGTCCACCCCGGCGGCGGCCGCGTGCTCGCAGAAGCGCTGCGGGCCGTAGGACGCGATCGGGTTCAGGTAACCCATCAGGATCACCGGCGTCTCCGCATCGTCCAGACGGAAATCCTGCACCATCGCCAGGGTGCGGGCGAGCGTCGCCCCGGCCTTCAGCCCGCGCAGGCCCGCCGCCTGGATCGTCGGGCCGTCCGCCATCGGGTCGGTGAACGGCATCCCGATCTCGATCAGGTCAGCGCCGGCGGCGGGCATGCCGCGCAGGATGGCCATGCTGGTGTCGGCGTCGGGATCATAGGCTTCGAGGAACGGGATGAGCGCGCCGCGCCCCTCCCGCTTCAGGGCGGCGAACCGCGCGGCGATGCGGCTCATAGCTGCACGCCGAGATGTGCTGCGACGGTGAAGATGTCCTTATCGCCGCGTCCGCACATGTTCATCAGCAAGACGGCGTCCGGGCTCATCGCCGGCGCGATCTTCCGCACGTGTGCGATGGCGTGGGCGGGCTCCAGCGCTGGGATGATGCCCTCGGTCTGGCAGCAGAACTGGAAGGAATCCAGCGCCTCCGCGTCCGTCGCCGCCACGTATTCGACCCGGCCGATCTCGTGCAGCCAGGAGTGCTCGGGTCCGATGCCGGGGTAGTCGAGGCCGGCGCTGATGCTGTGCGCCTCCTGGATTTGCCCGTCCTCGTCCTGGAGCAGATAGGTGCGGTTGCCGTGCAGGACGCCGGGGCGGCCGCGCGACAGGCTGGCGGCGTGCTCCATGGTGTCGAGGCCGCGCCCGGCCGCCTCCACGCCGATCAGCCGCACGTCGCTGTCGTCGAGGAAGGGGTGGAACAGGCCCATGGCGTTGCTGCCGCCGCCGATCGCCGCGATGATGGCGTCGGGCAGGCGGCCCTCGGCCTCCATGATCTGCGCCCGTGCCTCGGTGCCGATGACGCTCTGGAAATCGCGGACCATGGCGGGGTAGGGGTGCGGGCCGGCGACCGTGCCGATCAGGTAATAAGTGTCCTCGACGTTCGCGACCCAGTCGCGCATCGCCTCGTTCATCGCATCCTTCAGCGTGCCGGCGCCGCTCGTCACCGCGTTGATCTCGGCGCCCAGCAGCTTCATGCGGAACACGTTGGGCTTCTGCCGCTCGACGTCGGTGGCGCCCATGTAGATCGTGCACGGCAGGCCAAACAGCGCGCAGACCGTGGCCGTCGCAACGCCGTGCTGCCCGGCGCCGGTCTCGGCGATGATGCGGGTGCGGCCCATGCGGCGGGCCAGCAGGATTTGGCCCAGGCAATTGTTGATCTTGTGACTGCCGGTGTGGTTCAGCTCGTCGCGCTTCATGTAGATTTTCGCGCCGCCAAGCGCCTTCGTCAGCCGTTCGGCGAACCATAGCGGACTGGGACGGCCCACGTAGTTCGTCAGATAGGCGTCCAGCTCGATCTGGAAGCTCGGGTCGCGCTTGGCGGCCTCATAGGCCTGCTCGACCTGCAGGACCAGCGGCATCAGCGTCTCGGCCACGAAGCGGCCGCCGAACTCGCCGAACCGGCCGTTGCCGTCGGGGCCCAGGCGTAGGCTGTTCGGGCGGGCGGGCGAAATCTCGTTCAAGGTAGTCTCCTTGGTAAGGCATTGATCATACCGCACAGTCCGGCAACGGTCACGCCTTGCCTGTGCTTTGGAATGCAACGCCATACAAGCTCAGGCTAGGATGCGACATGCTATATGTTAATACCGGCCTTAACCCTCGTCGTACCCTGCAGCCGCACTCCGAGCCGTCGGCCGCAGCGCCGGTCTGGATCGACCTGCTGAGCCCGACCGACGAGGAGCGATCGGCTGCCGAGCGCATGACCGGCCTGCGGGTGCCGGCCCAGGCCGACCTCGCGGAGATTGAGAGCAGCAGTCGGCTCGCGAGCGAGGGCCGGACGCTCTATCTCAGCATGCCGATGAGCTATCGCTCGACGGAGGGGCTGTCGATGACCGCCCCGCTCGGCTTCGTGCTATCGCCGGAACACCTGATGACGGTGCGGTTCGCTGAGCTGCCGATCTTCGACCAGTATGCCGAGCGCTTCGTCGGCAGCGTGTCGCGGTCCTGCAGCGTGGCGGCGTTCCTGGGCCTGCTGGAGGCGATCGTTGACCGTTTGGCCGATGTGCTGGAGCATGTGGGCGCCGACCTCGACGCCATCTCGCGCCGGGTGTTTCGGCCGGAACGCGGCGGCCGGTCGAATTCATCGCAGATAGACTTGCAATTGCGCGCGACGTTGCGGGCTGTCGGCAGCGCGGGGGAGCGGGTATCAAACATTCGCGATAGCCTCCTCGGCGTGAGCCGGATTGCGCAGTACACCAACGAAGTCGCGGGAGACTGGATACCGGTGGACTTGCGTCCGCGCTTCAAGACGCTGCGCCGAGATGTTGCGTCGCTCTCCGACTACGACATTCAGTTGACCAACAAGGTGCAGTTCCTGCTGGACGCGACACTCGGGTTCATCAACATCGAGCAGAACAACAGCATCAAGATCCTGACGATCGTGTCCGTCGTGGGCGTGCCGCCGACGCTGATGGCCAGCATCTATGGGATGAACTTTAAAAACATCCCGGAGCTGCAATGGGAATACGGCTATGCCTATGGCCTGGCCGTCATCATCCTGAGCGGCATCTTACCATTTTTGTGGTTCAAGCGGCGCGGCTGGATTTGAAGCGCGCGTTGGCGACGAACGCCTGGATCAGGGCCGCATCCTTCACGCCGCGGCCTCGTTCCACGCCGGAAGCCACGTCAACGGCCGTCGCCCCGGAAATGCGTATCGCCTCAGTGACGTTATCGGGCGTGAGGCCGCCTGCCAGCAGCCACGGTGCCGGCGCGGTCCAGCCCTGGAGGATGGACCAGTCGAACACCCGGGCGTTGCCGCCGGGCAGCACGGCGCCGGGCGGGGCCTTTGCGTCCAGCAGCAGGCCGTCGACGCCGGGCATTTCGGTCGGCAGGTCGGCGGCACTCGCGACCCCCGCCACCGCCCAGACCGGAACGCCGAACCTTGCACGCAGCTCGGCGGCACGGCGCGGCGTGTCGTGCACCTGCAGGACGTCCAGTTTGAGCGACTTGAGGACGGCGGCGACGTCGTCGTCGGTCGGATCGACGAACAGCCCAACTCGCGCCGGGCCGCCAGGACGATAGGCCGACAAGGCAGCGGCCTCGTCCGGCGTCACTGCGCGCGGCGATGGCGGAAAGAAATTAAAGCCAAGATAGTCGGCCCCGGCATCAGCGACCGCGTCCATCGCAGCAGGCGAGTTGATGCCGCAGATTTTAACGAGCGTGGTCATGCAAGCTCCTCGGCGATTGCGGCGGCGGCGGCGGCCGGATCGGCGCTGCCGGTGATCGGGCGGCCCACCACGATCCAGTCGGCGCCTGCGTCGGCTGCCTCCCGCGGGGTCAGGGTGCGTGCCTGGTCGTCAACACCGGCGCCGGCTGGCCGGATGCCTGGCACGACCAAAACCGGTCGGGAACCCAGCGCGCTCCGCAGCATCGACGCCTCGTGCGCGCTGCACACTAGCCCATCTGCCCCTGCATCCATCGCCAGCCGACCCAGCCGCAGCACCTGCTGACGCGGCCCGCCAGCGACCCCGGTGGCGTGCAGGGCGCTGCTGTCAAGGCTGGTCAGCACCGTGACGGCAAGCAGCATCGGCAGATCGTCGATCGTGTCCACGGCCTGCCGGGCGGCCTCGATCATCCGGGCGCCGCCGCCGGCGTGCAGGGTCAGCATCCTCGGTCGCAGCGGCAGGACAGCGCGCACAGCGCCGGCGACGGTGTTGGGAATGTCATGCAGCTTCAAATCCAGGAAAACTGGCCGGGCTGAAACGGCACGGACACCCGCGGGCCCTTGCGCCAGGAAAAACTCCAGCCCGAGCTTCAATAACCCGCAATGCGGCGCCAGCGTCGCGGCCCATGTCGCCGCCTGGTCCGCATCCGCGGTGTCCAGGGCGACGATCAGCCCGGTCACTACTCGCCCGGCGGCGGCAGCGCCATGGCGGAGCCAGCGGCGGTCCGGGGCTGCGACTTTAGCGCCCGCACCTCGGCCTCGAGCTGCCGCACCGTGCGCTCCGCCTGCTGTGCGCGGGCGCGCATGACCACGCTGCTGCCCCAGGTCATCAAGGCCCCACCGATGAAGAACAGTCCAGCCGCAACCAGCACAGTGATCGACAGCGGCGCATCGACCATGATGTCGGTCGGCCACAATCCCAATTGGACCACCTGTCGGTTCGACAGCGCGAATATGACGAGGATGAGCAGCACCGGGGCGGCGAGAAGAATGCGCATGATCTTACGCCAGCACGCGTTCGGCGCGGGACGGCGCGTGCATGGACTTGCCGCCGCGGTCCACCCGCTCCCGCAGTTCCTTGCCCGCTTTGAAGAACGGTACGGCCTTCTCGTTGACCGGGACCGCCTCGCCGGTGCGAGGATTGCGCCCGGTGCGGGCATCGCGCCGCTTCACCGTGAAGGCGCCGAAGCCGCGCAACTCGACACGGGTGCCACGGGCCAGGGCGGCGGTGATCTCGTCGAAAATGGTGGACACGATCAGTTCGACATCGCGGCTGAGCAGATGCGGGTTGGCGGACGCAAGCTCTGCGATCAACTCGGATTTTGTCATTATCTCAATCGCCGTAATGCGTTGCAATGCACTGGCCCGACTGGGGGCACGTCGGAGAACGATGCCGGACCTGCCGTCGCCCGTCAACTAAACGCCGAGGCATGACGCCCTTATTCGGCCGTGCTGCCCTGCCAGATTGCCCAAACGCCACTAGGCATGGACACGCCAGCCAAGGCGGACTGATACAGCCCCGAAAGCGTCGCCCCCAGCGTGCGGTCATAGAGGCCGCCGGGCTTCAGGTCCTCGGCCGGCACGCTTACGGGCACGCCACGCTCGCGCGCCAGCCACTCCCGCGCCTCGATCTCGCCGCCGATTTCGTCCACCAGGCCAAGCTTCTGCGCCTGCCTGCCGGTATAGGCGCGGCCGTCGGCCAAGCTCCGCACCTGGTTCGCATCCATGTGCCGGGCCTCTGCCACCATTCCGACGAACTGGTCGTACATGTCGCCGACCAAACCGTTCAGGTAATCCCGCCCCTGCGTCGTCAGGCCACGGGTGAAGCTTGGCTGATCTTTCAATGGGCCAGACGTGATGGCCTCGGCCGACAGGCCCAGCCGGCCCAACAGGCCAGAGACCTCTCCGGTCTGCAGGATCACGCCGATGGAGCCGGTCAGCGTCGCGTCGCGGGCAAAGATCCGCGCCGCCGGCAACGCCACCATGTAGCCGGCCGACGCCGCGGTGCCGCGCATCACCGCCACGACCGGTTTCGCCGCCGCCACACGCAGCAGCGCGCCGCGCAGGCTCTCGCCGCCGGCCACCGAGCCGCCGGGGCTGTCTATCGACACGATCACAGCGGGGACATTGCGGTCGTTCGCGAGCGCCACGACACTCTCGATCAGCTTGCGGTCCTCGGTGATGACGCCGGTCACATTGATCCGCGCCACGTGCCGCCCCAGCCCGCCGGACGCCCGCGGCGCCACGATCGAGACCAGCGCCGCCGTGCCGGCCGCCACCGCCAGCACCCGCCAAAGGTTCAGGCGGCGCTTGAGGCGCCGCCTGTCCAGGATCAGATCGGTTTCCAGCGACAAGGGCTAGCCGTCGCTCTGCTGGTTCCGCCGGCGGATGGCAGCGCCCAGGATGTCGCCCAGCGAGGCGCCGGAGTCGGCGGTGCCGAAGTCCTGGATCGCCTGCTTGTCCTCCTCCATCTCCCGGCCCTTGATGGTCAGGCTCAGCTTCCGGGCGGCGCGGTCGATGGCGGTCACCTTCGCATCCACCTTCTCGCCCACGGCGAAGCGGTCCGGACGCTGGTCGGACTTGTCCCGCGCCAGCTCAGCCCGGCGGATAAAGCCGGTCAGCACTTCGTCCACCTTCACCTCGATGCCGTTTGCCTGCACCGCCACAACGACGCAGGTCACGACGTCGTTCTTGTGCACGCGGCTCAGCACGTCGGCGGCGGGATCGTC
The DNA here is from genome assembly GCA_963850595.1 of uncultured Alphaproteobacteria bacterium. GTDB lineage: Bacteria > Pseudomonadota > Alphaproteobacteria > Acetobacterales > Acetobacteraceae > CAHJXG01. Next base: position 291,313 of record CAWKLS010000003.1, read on the forward strand.
ATGCAGTTGCTTGACGCCGAGGCTGATGCGCTCCTTCTCGGCGTCGATGTCCAACACCTTGGCCTGGACGATCTGGCCCTTTTCGAATTTGGCGATCGCCAGTTCGCCGGGCTCGTCCCATGACAGGTCGGACATGTGCACCATGCCGTCGATGTCGGCGGAGATGCCGATGAATAGCCCGAACTCGGTGATGTTGCGGATTTCGCCCTCGACGGTGCTGCCGACGGGGTGCTCGTCCTGGAATTGCTCCCACGGGTTGCGCTGCACCTGCTTCAGGCCAAGGCTGATGCGCCGCTTGCTGCTATCCACGTCCAGCACCATCACATCGACCTCTTGGCTGGTCGCGACGATCTTGCCGGGGTGTACGTTCTTCTTGGTCCAGCTCATCTCGGACACGTGCACCAGGCCCTCGACGCCCGGCTCCAGCTCCACGAAGGCACCGTAATCAGTGATGTTGGTGACGCGGCCGGAGAACTTGGCACCCGGCGGATACTTCGCCGCCACACCCTCCCACGGATCGGCCTCGAGCTGCTTCATGCCAAGGCTGATGCGCTGCGTCTCGCTGTTGAAGCGGATCACCTGCACGCGGACCGGCTGGCCGATCTGCAGCGCCTCGCTCGGGTGGTTGATCCGGCGCCAGGCGATGTCGGTCACGTGCAACAGGCCATCGACGCCGCCCAGATCGACAAACGCGCCGTAATCGGTGATGTTCTTCACGACGCCGTCGAGGATCATGCCCTCCTTCAGGCCCTGAATCAGCTCGCTGCGCTGCTCGGCGCGCGTCTCCTCCAGCACGGCGCGGCGGCTGACGACGATGTTGCCGCGGGCACGGTCCATCTTCAGGATCTGGAACGGCTGCGGCGTGCCCATCAGCGGCCCGACGTCGCGCACCGGACGGATATCGACCTGGCTGCCCGGCAGGAACGCCACAGCGCCGCCAAGATCAACGGTAAAGCCGCCCTTGACCCGGCCGTAGATCGTACCGTTCACGCGCACCTGCGCCTCAAACGACTTCTCCAGGTTGGTCCAGGCCTCCTCGCGCCGCGCCTTCTCGCGCGACAGCACGATGGCGCCGTCCCGGTCCTCATAGCGTTCGACATACAGCTCGATGTTGTCGCCGGGCTGCACTTCGGGCTTTTGGCCCGGCAGTGCGAACTCCTTGAGCGCGACCCGACCTTCGCTTTTCAGGCCGACATCGACGATGGCGTATTCTTCGGTCAGGCGTACGACACGCCCAGTGACGACCGAGCCTTCAAACCCAGCCTCCCGGCCCATTGATTCGTCGAGGAGCGAGGCAAAGTCCTCGCCCATGTCACCGTGGGACGGGCGGTCGAGGAGAGCAGTGGCGGATGATGCCATGTGTAGAATGAGTTCCTGTGCATGAGCCCGGGCTGGCCGGGATCAGCGAATGCGCGCCCTGGTCCAATGAGATCGGGTCCCAACGAGATCAGGAAACGTCTAGCCCGCGATGCGGACCGGATGAGAAAAACGCCAATAGGCCCGTGCCATGCGGCTGGGCCTTAACTTCAAGTAGCGCGCAGACATACGGATTACTCAGGCAGAGTCAAGAAAAACCCAGCCGGCTGCGCACGATTTCCAGGGCGCGCGTAAAGGCCGCTTCGGCGTCGAGCGTGGTCGTATCCAGCACCACCGCATCCACCGCCGCTTTGAGAGGCGCAGCCGCACGGGCCGCGTCCTGTGCATCCCGGGCCTGCAACTCGGCCTCGACCTCCGCGAATGAGGTGAGGACGTCGCGCCCTTGCAGCTCCAGCCAACGGCGGCGCGCCCGGGTCGTGAGGTCCGCTGTGACGAACAGCTTGACCGTCGCATCGGGGACTACGACGGTGCCGATGTCGCGCCCATCGAGTACAGCGCCTTGGCTCGCGAAGCTACGCTGGAACGCCAGCAGCGCCGCCCGCACGGCCGGGACTTTGGCTACAAGGCTTGACGCCCGGTCCGCCTCGGGCCCGCGTAGGTCGGTCCGCGTGACGTCAGCGGCCACGAGCGCACGGGCGGCAGCCTCGGCCGCGACGGCGTCGGACGGTGCGGCACCGGTGTCCAGCACGCGACGGCCGACCGCCCGATACAGCAAACCGGTGTCGAGATAGGCGAGGCCGAGTGCGGTCGCGAGCCGCCGGGCCAGGGTGCCCTTGCCGGCAGCGGCGGGACCGTCGATGGCGATAACAATGCTCATGTGATCGTGGCGCCCAGGCTGCGCATCAGCGTGACAAAGCCCGGGAAGCTGTCCTCGATGCCGGCGTCATGCACCCGCACCGGAACCGCGGTGGCAAGCCCTAGAATAAGTGCGCTCATGGTGAGCGAGTGGTCCATCGATGCCTCGATCCCGCCACCGCTGGGCGGCATGCCGCCGGTGCCATGCACTACCAAATCCCCGCCTTCGATCGTCGTCCGCACCCCGTTGCGGTGCAGCATCGCTGCGATGGCTGCAAGCCGGGCGCTGGTTTCCGCATTTAAAGCTTCATGACCGCGCAGGCGGGTTGGGCCGGCGGCACACGCGGCCGCTACGGCCAGAATCGGATAGTCGTCGATCATGCCGTTGTCGATTATGCCTGGGACGCGCGTTTCGGGCACCTCCGCGCCGCAAAGGCCGGCGTAGGTTGCGGTCATATCCCCCACGGGCTCGCCAGCCTCGAGACGCTCATCGGTGACCTCCAGCCGCGCGCCCATCGCCAGCAGGCTGGCAAACAGTCCGGTGCGCCACGGGTTCAGGCCCACGCCGCGGATCGTCACCACGGAACCCGGCACGATCAGCGCCGCCACCAAGGGAAAGGCCGCCAAGGATGGGTCGCCCGGCACCGTCACGTCCGCCGCCCGCAGTTCCGGCTGACCCATGAGGCTGGTGACCTGGCCGATGCCTGCCGGCTCGATCAGGACCTGCACGCCGAAATGCCGCAGCATTCGCTCAATGTGGTCGCAGGTCGGCTCTGGCTCCTCGATGCGGGTCCAGCCCGGCGCATTCAGGCCAGCCAATAAGAGTGCCGGCTTGATCGGCGCTGACGCGACCGGCAGGCGGCAGTCGATCGGCAACGCATCCCGTGCGCCCTGAATGGCGAGCGGCAGCCATCCATCGCCGGGACTTTGGAACTGCGCCCCACAAAGCTTCAGCAGTTCTAATATCTGACGCATCGGGTGCCGACGCAGTCTGGCACCACCAGTCACGACGGCGAACAGGTCATGGCCGGCGAGGGTGCCGCAGAGCAGCCGGGCAGCGGTTGCGGAGCTGCCGGTGTCCAAGATGTCGTCAGGCTCCCGAATTCCGCCGACGCCACGTCCGGACACACGCCATGCCTCAGGAGCGTCCCGCGTGATCTCGGCACCCAGAGCGCGCATCGCCGCCCCCCAACGCAAGGTGGCGTCACAATCCGACAATCCGGTGATCCGGCTCTCTCCGACCGCCAGGGCGGCGAGCATCAGCGCGTGATGGCCGATGCTGTTGTCGCCTGGCACGCGGGCGTTGCCGGACAGCGGTTGCGCTGGCCGGTTCGAGGCCAGGGGTCGGCCGTTGTGGCTCATGCAGGGTTCCCGGAGCACGGAGGGTTGCCGGGTAGCATGGTGTGGCGGGGTTTGACAGCGCGCTTCAGCGATGGCATGGGCCGCGCCCTTTGCCATTCCGTATGGCGAGTGAATTGAGGGACCTGATGGCGAAGCCTGAACTCGGCACTAAACG
>CAWKLS010000003.1:300000-899536 GCA_963850595.1 uncultured Alphaproteobacteria bacterium
ACAGGTGGACTGGTAGAGCATACCAAGGCGCTTGAGAGAACGATGCCGAAGGAACTAGGCAAATTGCTCGCGTAACTTCGGGATAAGCGAGACCCAATGCTGGGCAACCAGGGTTGGGTGGCACAGAGCAGGGGGTAGCGACTGTTTAGTAAAAACACAGGGCTCTGCGAAGTCGAGAGACGACGTATAGGGTCTGACGCCTGCCCGGTGCCGGAAGGTTAAGAGGAGGGGTTCACGCTCTGAATCGAAGCCCCGGTAAACGGCGGCCGTAACTATAACGGTCCTAAGGTAGCGAAATTCCTTGTCGGGTAAGTTCCGACCTGCACGAATGGCGTAACGACTTCCCCACTGTCTCCGGCATCGGCTCAGCGAAATTGAATTCCCCGTGAAGATGCGGGGTCCCCGCGGTCAGACGGAAAGACCCTATGAACCTTTACTGCAGCTTTGCAGTGGCATTAGGAGAGCGCTGTGTAGGATAGGCGGGAGGCTATGAAGCGTGGGCGCTAGCTTGCGTGGAGCCATCCTTGAAATACCGCCCTGCGCGCTTCTGATGTCTAACCGCGTCCGGTCAGCCCGGACCGGGACCCTGCATGGTGGGCAGTTTGACTGGGGCGGTCGCCTCCCAAAGTGTAACGGAGGCGCGCGATGGTGGGCTCAGGCCGGTCGGACATCGGCTGCTGAGTGCAATGGCATAAGCCCGCCTGACTGCGAGAGCGACAGTTCGAGCAGAGACGAAAGTCGGCCATAGTGATCCGGTGGTCCCGCGTGGAAGGGCCATCGCTCAACGGATAAAAGGTACTCTAGGGATAACAGGCTGATCTCCCCCAAGAGTCCACATCGACGGGGAGGTTTGGCACCTCGATGTCGGCTCATCACATCCTGGGGCTGGAGCAGGTCCCAAGGGTTCGGCTGTTCGCCGATTAAAGTGGTACGTGAGCTGGGTTTAGAACGTCGTGAGACAGTTCGGTCCCTATCTGCCGTGGGTGAAGGAGACTTGAGAGGAGCTGTCCCTAGTACGAGAGGACCGGGATGGACGCACCTCTGGTGCACCGGTTGTCGCGCCAGCGGCACCGCCGGGTAGCTATGTGCGGAACGGATAACCGCTGAAAGCATCTAAGCGGGAAACCGACCTCAAAACCAGGTCTCCCCGAGGGCCGTGATAGACCATCACGTCAATAGGCCAGGTGTATACGCGCAGCAATGCGCTCAGCTAACTGGTCCTAATCGCCCAAACAACTCAACCCACCCCACCATGCACAGCAATCATCCACACGATGATCCCTGTGATGCAACACAGCCCAACAGCACACACCCACCCAAAACCAGAACCTGACCACGCGACGATGAACCCATCGCGCGGAACGCGCCAACGAAGACGTGGCGCGGGGTTGGCTCAGACAACCTGGTGGCCATGGCGGCGGGACTACACCCGATCCCATCCCGAACTCGGACGTGAAAACCACCAGCGCCCATGATACTGCACCCCAAGGTGCGGGAAAGTCGGTCGCCGCCAGGTCCTCTGAACCAACCCATCACGAACACACAACACGACCGCGACATCGAGGACGATGCGCACACGCGATATCCAAGATAAGGGATGCGCGGACACGACATCGAAGACGATGCGCGGACACGACATCGAAGACGATGCGCGGACACGACATCGAAGACGATGCGCGGACAACGCGGGGTGGAGCAGCCCGGTAGCTCGTCAGGCTCATAACCTGAAGGTCACAGGTTCAAATCCTGTCCCCGCAACCCACTCCATACAAACAAAGGGCTATTTAAAACCAACGTGGGGGAAAGTATCCCCCGCGCTAATCTCTAGCGACGTGCCTTGCGCGCCGCATACCGTGCATCACGTTCAGCCTTACGCTGCGCCTTGATCTCCTCATCACGGATCGCCTGCTCCGCCTTGCGCTGCAACTCTGCAGCCGCTTGTGCCGCCAACTCAGCAAGCCGTGCCTGATCCTCTGCAATCTTGCGCGCATCCTCCGCATCTCGAATTCGCTTACGTTCTGCCGCACGGATTTCCCGCGCCTCGGCGATAGCCTTGCGCTCTGCGGCGCGCGCCAGTACAGCCGGGTCGTCCGGAGCGGGTTTGGCACGGAACTTCTCAAGCATTGCCTTCTTGGCAGCCGCAGCAGCATCAGCGCGGTCGGTAAACTTACTACCCTTAAAGCCACTCATAAACGTCTTTTCTCCTGAATCCTGGTCCACACGGCCAGGTTCAACACGGGGTTATTAGCGCCGGTCGGGCCCGGCCTCAAGCAACGCTAAGTTTTGCTGGGCCAAATCGCTTGTAGCGCTGTTGGGCAGCAAGGTGATCGTGCGTTCCCAGTCGCGCCGGGCACCGTCACGGTCGCCCCGGCGTTGACGAAGAATGCCGCGCTCCAGCAATGCGTCCGGGTTATCTGGATCCTGTGCAAAGGCCCGGTCAATGTCATCCTGCGCCAGGCCCATCTGGTTCAGATGCCGCCAAGCCGCACCACGGAACACCAACGCGTCCGTCCGTTGCGGGTCAAAGTCCAGGGCGTGGGTCAGGTCATCCACCGCATCGTCGTACCGCTCAAGAGTTGCCGCAGCGATTGAACGATCAATCAACAATCCAGGGTCGTCAGGCGTCAGCGACAAAGCAAGAGTCGCAGCGCCAAAAGCCCGCCCGGGCTCACCCGCCATCAGCCAAGCCTGCCCAGCCTGCCCATAGATGCTGGCTCGTGCGACCGGCTGAGCGTGGCTGTTATTTGCCAGGTTTTCCATCAGCTCCGCACCCTTATCGGGCGCGCCCAGCGTTATCTCGGCGAGCGCGCGGCAATGCGTGGCGCCCTCGCCGCCGCCGGTTGCCTCCCATGCGTCAGCAAAAACGTTGGCGCCGGCGGGATCAGTGCTCAGCAAGCCAAGACACCGATCGTAGTCCTCACCCTCTGCAATACGCGACGGAATGGGCGGCGTCGGCAGTACGGGCTCGCTCAGTGCGCTGTCTTCGCTGCTTTCCGGAACAGATTCAGCGTAGGCCGGCGAGATCAGCCGCGAATTCCACCCGAAATTGGTGGTCATGGCAGCCACTACGACGAAGGCCACGCCACCGGTCATCACAACGCATTTCTTCATCTTCAGAGCAGCATACTCCGGCTCGTGCACACGGGCAAACCGGGTAGGATGCGTTATGGGCAATGCGCATCTGATCGTGTTCGGGCTAGGCTATACAGGGACGGCCATCGCGTCTGGCGCGGCGCGATTAGGCTGGCAGGTCACCGCGACAAGCCGGGAACCCAGGCGCCACACCGCGCCAGCGGGCGTCATGCTCATCGATTTCGACAATGCCGCGCCGGCGCTGGCACAGGCCAGCCACATCGTGCAGACCGCAGCACCGGATGAGCGTGGCGACCCGGCGCTGGCCCGCTACGGCGTTGAGATCAAGGAAGGCCAGCACCTGCGCTGGGCTGGCTATCTCTCCACGACCGGCGTTTACGGCGACCGTGACGGTGATTGGGTGGACGAGGACACCCCGGTAGCCCCCACGGCCGCGCGAGCACAGCGCCGGGTCGCGGCCGAACAGGCTTGGGTTGCTGCACTGCCAGGCTGCGCGATCGACCTGTTCCGCGTTGCCGGCATTTACGGCCCCGGCCGGTCAACGTTCGACGATCTGCGCAGCGGGCAGGCCCGGCGCGTGCTGAAACCCGGTCACCTGTTCGGCCGCATCCACCGGGACGACATCGCCGCCGCCGTAATCGCCGCCATGCAGCAGGAGCGTGCGCCTGGTCCGCGCGTGCTGAACCTTGCCGATGATGAGCCCGCCGCCAGCGCCGACGTGACCGCCGAGGCCGCGCGCCTGCTGAACCTCGAACCACCGCCGCTTATTCCCTTTGCCGAGGCCATCGCCGGCATGAGCCCCATGGGCCGCAGCTTCTGGAGCGAGAACCGCCGCGTACGCAGCGAAAAAACCCAAGCGCGACTTGGGCTGCGCTGGCGTTACCCGACCTATCGGGAAGGGCTACGCGCCATCCTCCAGCAGGAGATCAGCCAGCGCCCGCTCTAGCAGGGCCAGGTCGGACGGGCGTGACAGCCGGTGATCGCCGTCCTTGATCAGCATGACCTGCACGTCATCCGACTGCAGCCGCTCGGCCAAGCGTAAGGCGGTTTGCCACGGCACGTCGGGATCACGCTGCCCATGCAGCAGGCGCACCGGGCAATGCAGCGGGATGGGTCGATCCAGCAATAGCCGGGTGCGGCCGTCGGCGATCAGCGCGGCGGTCACCGGGGTGGGGTCGCCATACAGGCTCGGAATGTGCAGCACGCCGTCACGCTCCAGCTGCGCGCGTTCGACCGGCATCATGGCGTCCCACATCAGCTCCTCGGTGAAATCCGGCGCGGCGGCGATGCCGATCAACCCGGCGATGCGCTCGGGATGGGCGAGCGCCGCCAACAGCGCAATCCAACCCCCCATGCTCGATCCGACCAGCACCAACGGACCCTGAACCAACCGGTCGATCAACATGAGCGCGTCGTCTGTCCAGCGCCCTATCGTGCCGTCGGTAAACGCGCCGTCACTGGCGCCATGGCCGGAGTAGTCCAGCCGCAGGCACGCCAAACCGTGGTCAACACAGAATGACTCGGTCAGCATCGCCTTCGCGCCAGTCATGTCGCTCATGTAGCCCGGCAGGAACACGGTCGCAGGCCCACGCCCCGGCGTCTGCACCCAGGCGAGCGCCACCCCATTGCCGCGATCCGTCCGGCCCACCTGCTGCACGCCCGCCTCCTCGCCGTCCCGTGTATGTTATACCGCCCGAATGCCCTCCCTTCCACCCGGCACGGTCGTGCTGCAAGTGCTGCCCTCGCTCGAAACCGGCGGCGTGGAGCGGGGCACGGTCGAGATCGCCCAGGCCATCGTCGCGGCTAGTGGGACCGCACTGGTGGCGAGCGAAGGGGGCCGGCTGGTCGCTGCAGTCGAGCGGGCCGGTGGGCGTCATATCCGGTTGCCGCTCGCGAGTAAGAACCCCGTCACGATCTGGCGCAATGCCGGTCGCTTGAGCGGCCTGGTCCGCACCGAGGGCGTGCACATCATCCACGCCAGGTCCCGCGCCCCGGCCTGGTCGGCGCTCCTGGCAGCCCGTCGCACCGGCGCACGCTTCGTGACCACGTATCACGGCGTTTATAACGAGGGCCTGCCCGGCAAGCGCCGCTACAATGCTATCATGGCCAAAGGCGACCGGGTCATCGCCATCAGCCGCTACGTGGCCGGGCTCCTGACCGCGCGCCATGCCGTGGAGGCGTCCCGCATCCGCATCATTCCGCGCGGCGTCGATACAGCGTTGTTTGATCCCGATCGGCTCTCCGGCCAGCGGCTCGCCAAGCTCAGCGGGTCTTGGCGCGTGCCGGACGGCGCACCGATCGTCATGCTGCCCGCACGCCTCACCCGCTGGAAGGGTGGGTCCGTGCTGATCGACGCCATGGCAAGGCTCGCCTGCGCCGACGCGTGCTGCGTCCTGGTCGGCGCGACGCAAGGCCGCGAGCAATTCGCCAAACAACTCGCAGCGCGAGCGCTGGCGCTTGGAGTTGGCGACCGGGTTCGCCTGGTCGGTCACTGCGACGATATGCCGGCGGCGTTGGCCCTGGCGGATGTGGTGGTCAGCGCCTCGCTCGATCCCGAGGGCTTCGGCCGCGCCGTCATCGAGGCGCAGGCGATGGCGCGCCCGGTGATCGCGACCGACCATGGCGGCGCTGTGGAAACCGTCGAGCACCAAGTGACGGGCTGGCGCGTGCCGCCGGGCGACGCAAGCGCGCTGGCGACGGCGCTGGACCATGCCTTGGCGATGCAGCCGGATGAACGCCGGGAGATGGGCGCACGCGCGCGGGCCAGCGTCCTGGCCCACTACACGACCGCCGCGATGAAGGCCGCCACCCTGGAGGTTTATCGCGAGCTGCTGGCCTGACACGCGCGGTTCGGGGTTGCGGCGGGGCGGAGCCAAGGCCATAGCATCGATCCATCCTCTATACGAAAGGCCTGCGCCATGCCTGCCATCACCCTGCCCGACGGCTCGGTTCGCCGCTTCGACGCACCGGTGACCGGCACCGAGGTCGCCGCCGCCATCGGTCCGGGCCTGGCCCGTGCGGCGCTCGCCATGAAGGTCGATGGCGCGCTGTCCGACCTGTCGCGCCTGATCGAGCAGGATGCCGCCATCGTATTCGTGACCCGGCGCGATCCGGACGCGCTCGGCATGATCCGGCACGACGCCGCGCACGTGCTGGCTGAGGCGGTGCAGGGCCTGTTTCCCGGCACTCAGGTCACCATCGGCCCCAACATCGAAAACGGCTTCTACTACGATTTCGCCCGCAACGAGCCGTTCACCCCGGACGACTTCGCCGCGATTGAGGCGCGCATGCGGGAGATCGTCGCTGGCAACGCGCCCTTTGAACGGCAGGTCTGGGACCGCGACGAGGCGATACGCTTCTTCGATGCCCGCGGCGAGGCCTACAAGGCTGAGCTGATCCGTGATCTTCCCGCGTCCGAGACGATCACATTGTATAAGCAAGGCGACTGGATCGATTTGTGCCGCGGCCCGCACATGCGCGGCACCGGCGATGTCGGCACGGCGTTCAAGCTGATGAAGGTCGCCGGCGCCTATTGGCGAGGCGACCACCGCAACGCGATGCTGAGCCGGATTTACGGCACCGCCTGGCGCGACCAGAAGGAACTGGACGCCTACTTGCACCAGTTGGAGGAGGCAGAGCGCCGCGACCATCGCCGCATCGGCCGCGAGATGGATCTTTTCCACATCCAGGAAGAGGCAACGGGCAGCGTGTTCTGGCACCCCAAGGGCTGGGCGCTGTATCGCACGGCGGAGGACTACATGCGCCGCAGGCTGGACGCGTCCGGCTACCAGGAGGTGCGGACGCCGCAGCTTGTGGACCGTAAGCTATGGGAGGCGAGCGGCCATTGGGACAACTACAAGGAGCATATGTTCATCGCGCGCGTCGAGGACGAGGACACGACGCTCGCGCTGAAGCCGATGAACTGCCCCTGTCATGTGCTGATTTTTCGCCATGCGCTGCGCAGCTATCGCGAGCTGCCGTTGCGGATGGCGGAGTTCGGCGCGTGCCACCGCTATGAGCCGTCCGGCGCGCTGCACGGCATCATGCGGGTGCGGGCGTTCACCCAGGATGACGCGCACATCTTCTGCACCGAGGCACAGATCGCTGGCGAGACCGTGGCCTTTGTTGAGCTGCTGTCGTCGGTTTATCGCGATTTCGGCTTTGACTCGTTTCGCGTGAAGTTCAGCGACCGTCCAGTGCCCCGCGCCGGCACCGATGAGACATGGGACCGGGCTGAATGTGCGCTGAGGGAGGCGTGCGCGATGGCCGGGGTCGAATATGAGCTGAGCCCGGGGGAGGGCGCGTTCTACGGCCCGAAGCTCGAGTTCGTGCTGCGGGATGCCATCGGCCGAGATTGGCAGTGCGGAACGCTGCAGGTGGATTTCGTGCTGCCCGAGCGGCTCGACGCCGAGTACGTCGCCGAGGACGGCACCCGGCAGCGACCGGTGATGCTGCACCGGGCGATCCTGGGCAGCTTTGAGCGGTTCCTCGGCATCCTCATCGAGCAGTATGCCGGGCGCTTCCCGCTTTGGCTGGCGCCGGTGCAGGTCGTCGTCGCCAGCATCGTATCAGGCGCGGCCGGGTATGCGAACGACGTGGCGCTGGCGCTGCGGATGCACGGGCTTGAGGTCCGGGTCGATGTCCGCAACGAGAAGATCAATGCCAAGGTCCGCGAGCACAGCCTGGCCCACGTGCCGGTCATCCTGGTCGTCGGACGCCGCGAGGCCGAGCAGCGGACCGTGGCGCTGCGGCGGCTGGGCGGGGAGGCGCAGGAGATGCTGGGCCTAGACGAAGCTGTCACGCGGCTTGCAGCCGAGGCGATGGCTCCCGATTTAGCAAGAGAGCGTGTCGCGCATTGATTGTCTTGATCCGTGCCCGGCACTGGTTCAAGACTACGCGTTGCGTCCAAACCACCATAGGAGAGTACAATAGCCCGAGGACCCATGACCGCCGCAGCCCCGTCGCGCGACGGACCCCGCGTCAATGAGGATATCCGCGTCCCCCAGGTTCGCCTGATCGACGAGGAGGGCGAGATGCAGGGCGTGATGACCGCCCGCGACGCCATTCTGCGCGCCTATGCGGTAGGCCTCGATCTGCTTGAGATCAGCCCGAATGCCGACCCACCGGTCGTCAAGATCCTGGATTACGGCAAGTTCAAGTACGAGCAGCAAAAGAAGAAGAACGAGGCCAAGAAGAAGCAGAAGGTCATCGAGATCAAGGAGATCAAGGTGCGCCCGAACATCGACGAGAACGACTATCAGGTGAAGATGCGCGCCATGAAGTCGTTTATCGAGGAGGGCGACAAGGTCAAGGTGACGCTCCGCTTCCGCGGCCGCGAGATGGCGCACCAGGATATCGGCATCAAGGTGCTGGAGCGTATCCGCAATGAGCTGGAGACCGCGACCAAGGTCGAGCAGATGCCACGGATGGAAAACCGGCAGATGATCATGGTGCTGGCGCCGCGCTGACCAGGACGACATTGCGTCGCTCCGGTTTGACAGTCGGAGCGACGTGGAAGTAAGTAAGTGCTTGTTTATGACGTCGCTCCGCGAAGGCTCGCGCAGCGGCGCCTTTTTAGTTGGGGTGACGTGATGTTCGACACGCTGTCGGGCAAGCTTTCCGGGGTCTTCGATCGGCTGCGCAGTCGCGGCGCGCTGAGCGAGGCCGACATCGCCGACGCGCTCCGCGAGGTGCGCCTGGCGTTGCTCGAAGCCGACGTGGCGCTCCCCGTCGTGCGCGACTTCATCAACACGGTCCGTGAGCGCAGCCTCGGCGCCGAGGTGCTGGAGAGCGTTAGCCCCGGCCAGCTCGTCATCAAGATCGTCAATGACGTTCTGATTGAGGCGCTGGGCGGCGCCGGCGCAGTGCCGCTCAATTTGAACGTCGCGGCGCCGGTGCCGATTTTGATGGTCGGCTTGCAAGGCTCCGGCAAGACGACGACATCCGGCAAGATCGCGTTGCGGCTGCTCAAGCGCGACCGCAAGCGGGTGCTGCTCGCCAGCCTCGACACGCAGCGCCCGGCAGCGCAGCTCCAATTGCAGCAGCTGGCGCAGCAGGCTGGCGTCGCGTCATTGCCGATCGTGCCCGGCCAGACCCCCGTCGAGATTGCCCGTCGCGCCATGGATACCGGGCGACGCGAGGTGTTCGACGTCGTGATTTTGGACACTGCCGGGCGGCTGTCGATCGATCAGGCGTTGATGGATGAGGTCCGCGCCATCCGCGAGGCGACCAGCCCGGCCGAGACGCTGCTGGTCGTGGATGCCATGACCGGGCAGGACGCGGTCAACACCGCCCGCGCCTTCAACGACGCTGTCGGTGTGACCGGCATTGTCATGACCCGGATGGACGGCGACGCCCGCGGTGGCGCTGCGCTGTCGATGCGGCAGATTACCGGCGCGCCGATCAAGCTCACCGGCTCCGGCGAGAAGCTGGACGCGCTGGAGGAGTTCCATCCCGAGCGGGTGGCCGGCCGCATTCTCGGCATGGGCGACATCGTGGGGCTGGTGGAGCGCGCCAGCGAGACGGTGGACCAGGACGAGGCGGAAAAGCTTGCGCGCAAGATGGCGCGCGGCACCTTCGATCTCGACGACTACGCAAAACAGCTCAAGCAGATCACCAAGATGGGCAGCCTGTCGGGCATCCTCGGCATGCTGCCCGGCATTGGCAAGATGAAGGCGCAGATCGAGGACGCGAACCTCGATCAAGGCATCCTGAAACGGCAGGCGGCGATCATCTCGTCGATGACGATGAAGGAACGGCGCACGCCGGACGTGATCAAGGCGAGCCGGAAGAAGCGCATCGCCGCCGGGTCGGGCACCAGCGTCCAGGAAGTGAACCGCCTGCTCAAGCAATTTGACGATATGTCCACGATGATGAAACGTATGACGAAGCTGGGCCAGAAAGGGCTGATGCGACAGGGCATGGGCGCGCTGATGCCCAAGCAGCAGCAGAACCGGCGCCCTTATTAGCATTTTACAAAGGAATATTTGATGGGTCTCAAGATTCGCCTTTCACGTGCCGGCGCCAAGAAGCGGCCATACTATCACATCGTCATCGCCGACAGTCGCAGCCCGCGCGACGGCCGCTTCCTGGAGAAGGTCGGCAGCTACAACCCGATGTTGCCGGCGGAGCACGCGGACCGCATCCGCCTGCAGGGCGAGCGCATTCAGCACTGGGTCGGGCAGGGTGCGTTGCCAACCGAGCGGGTTGCGAAGTTCTTGGGCCATGCCGGCCTCGCGCCGATGCCGGTGTATCGCGAGCAGCCCATTCAGTCCGCGCCGAAGAAGAAGGCGCAGGATCGCGCGGCGAAGGCCGCCGGCTGATTTGACCAGCCGCCGCATTCTGATGGGCGTGGTCGGCCGGCCGCACGGGGTGCGGGGGCTGCTGCACGTGCATAGCTATACGGCCGAGCCCGCTGACCTCGCGGGTTATGGACCGTTGCTGGACGATAGCGGCCGGGCTTGGACGCTGGCATGGCGCGCCGAGGGCGTGGCGGCGCTGACGGACGCGCAGGGCAACGCGGTTGCGGACCGCAGCGCTGCGGAGCGGTTGACCAACACCCGGTTGTATGTCGAGCGCGAGCGACTGCCTGCGCCGGACCCGGACGAGTTCTATCTGGCGGACCTGGTCGGCATGACTGCGTTGGACGCGGCGGGCCAGTCGGTTGGCCGCGTGGCGATCGTGCATGACTACGGCGCGGGAACAAGCCTGGAGATCGAGCGGGATGGCGCGGCGCCTTTGCTGGTGCCGTTCACGCTGGCCTGCGTGCCGAGCGTCGATGCCGGTGCCGGTACCTTGGTCGTGACGCCGCCGGACGAGGTATTGGTGCTGAATGAGGCACGGGCGGCAGAATGAGCTGGAACGCCACCGTCCTGACGCTGTTTCCGCCGATGTTCCCGGGGCCGCTCGGGCTGTCATTGGCCGGACGGGCGCTCGCGGCCGGGCTGTGGCGGCTGGAGGTTCAGGATATCCGCGATGCGGCGGCCGACCGGCATCGGACGGTGGACGACACGCCGTTTGGCGGGGGTGCGGGCATGGTAATGCGTCCCGACGTGCTGGATATGGCGATCGGGTCTGATGATGGCCGGCCGTTGCTGTATCTGACGCCGCGCGGCCAGCCATTGACCCAGGACCGCGTTCGCGCGCTCGCGGCCGGTCCAGGTGTCCGCGTGATTTGCGGCCGCTACGAGGGCGTGGACCAGCGTGTGCTGGACGCGCGCGGCGTCGAGGAGGTAAGCATCGGCGACTACGTATTATCCGGCGGCGAACTTCCCGCGCTCGTGTTGCTGGACGCCTGCGTGCGCCTGTTGCCCGGCGTCATGGGCGCCAAGGCCAGCGGCGAGGATGAGAGCTTCAGCGCCGGGTTGCTGGAGTATCCGCACTATACCCGCCCGGCCGAGTGGCGTGGCCGTGCCGTGCCGGAAATATTGCTGTCCGGTCATCACGGCGCCATCGCGGCCTGGCGCCGGGCGCAGGCCGAGGACATCACCCGCGCGCGCAGGCCGGACCTGTGGCGCCGCCACGTTTGGTTGAGTGGTTTGCCGGAAATAGACAGCCCGCCCGCCGGGCCGTAACAGACGAGTAAGAAAGGACTAAGCCCGTGAACATCATCCAGAAATTTGAGGCGGAGCAGATCGCCAAGCTCACCGCCCTTCGGCCCGTGCCCGTGTTCCAGCCTGGCGACACATTGCGGGTCATGGTCAAGGTCGTCGAGGGCGAGCGCAGCCGTGTGCAGGCCTATGAGGGCGTCTGCATCGCGCGGTCGAACAAGGCGCTGAACAGCAACTTCACCGTGCGCAAGATCAGCTACGGCGAGGGCGTCGAGCGGGTGTTTCCGCTCTATGCGCCGACGATCGCCGAGATCGTGGTGGTCCGCCGCGGTGACGTGCGCCGGGCGAAGCTGTATTACCTGCGTGGCCGCAGCGGCAAGTCCGCCCGCATCGCCGAGCGCGCCCGCGAGATTGTGGCGCCCACCGCTGCTGCGACAGCACCCGCCGCCGCTGAGTAGAAGAAGCAGGAGCACCGCATGGCCGCGACCGCCAAGACCCTGTTCGATAAGGTTTGGGAAAGCCACATCGTTGAGCAGCTCGAAGACGGCACCTGCGTGCTGTATATCGACCGGCACCTCGTGCATGAGGTCACCAGCCCGCAGGCGTTCGAGGGCCTGCGGCTAGCCGGGCGCAGCGTGCGCCGTCCCGATGCGACGATCGCGGTCGCGGATCACAACATCCAGACCAGCGACCGCAGCCAGGGCATCGCCGAGCCGGAGAGCCGCATCCAGGTCGAGACCCTGGAGCGCAACGTCGCCGCGTTCGGCGTGCCGTACTTCCCGGTGCGTGACGCGCGCCAAGGCATCGTGCACATCATCGGGCCTGAGCAGGGCATCAGCTTGCCCGGCATGACGATCGTCTGCGGCGACAGCCACACCAGCACGCATGGCGCGATGAGCGCGCTGGCCTTCGGCATCGGCACGTCGGAGGTCGAGCACGTGCTCGCCACCCAGACGCTGCTGCAGCGCCCGGCGAAGAACATGCTGGTCCAGGTTGACGGGCAACTGGCGCCGGGGATCACCGCCAAGGACCTGGTGCTCGCGGTGATCGGCCGCATCGGCACCGCGGGCGGCACCGGGCACGTGATCGAGTATGCCGGGGAGGCCGTGCGCGGGCTGGACATGGCCGGGCGGATGACGGTCTGCAACATGAGCATCGAGGCCGGAGCCCGCGCCGGCATGATCGCGCCGGACGACACGACGTTCGCCTACATCGAGGGCCGTCCGTATGCGCCGAAAGGCGAGGCGTTCGACCACGCCGTCGAATACTGGCGCACCCTGCCGTCCGACCCCGGCGCGCATTACGACCGCATTGTCACGCTGCATGCGTCCGAAATCGCGCCGATGGTCACCTGGGGCACCAGCCCGGAGACCGTGCTGCCGATCACCGGCGTCGTGCCTGACCCAGCTACGGTCGAGGACGAGGCCGCCCGTGTGCAGATGCAGCGCATGTTGGACTACATGGCGCTGACGCCCGGTCAGAAGCTCGCCGAAATCCCGGTCGATGTCGTTTTCATCGGCAGCTGCACCAATGGCCGCATCGAGGACATCCGCGCCGCCGCCGCGGTCGTTCGCGGCAAGCGCGTGGCTCCCGGCGTGCGCGCGATGGTCGTGCCGGGCAGCGGCCTGGTGAAGCTGCAGGCGGAGGCGGAGGGCCTGGACCGGGTCATGCTCGACGCCGGTTTCGAGTGGCGGGAGGCCGGGTGCAGCATGTGCCTGGGCATGAACCCCGACAAGCTGACGCCGGGCCAGCGCTGCGCCAGCACCAGCAACCGCAACTTCGAGGGCCGGCAGGGTCCGGGCGGCCGCACCCATCTGCTGTCGCCCGCGATGGCCGCCGCCGCCGCGGTCACTGGTCGCCTTACCGATGTGCGGGAGCTCGTCTGATGCAGGCCTTCACGACGCTGACCGGCATCGCAGCGCCCTTGCCGCTCGCCAACGTCGATACCGACAAGATCATCCCGGCCCGGTTCCTCAAAACCATCAAGCGCACCGGTCTGGGCGTGCATCTGTTCGATACGCTGCGTTTCGACGGCGCGGGGGTGGAGCGGCCGGATTTCGTGCTCAACACCGAGCCGTATCGGCACGCCGAGATGCTGATCGCGCATGAGAACTTCGGCTGCGGGTCGTCGCGGGAGCACGCGCCCTGGGCGCTATTGGATTTCGGCATACGCTGCGTGATTGCACCGAGCTTCGCCGACATCTTCCACACCAACTGCTTCAAGAACGGCATCCTGCCGATCGTGCTGCCACGTGAGGTTTGCGACCGGCTGATGGAGGACGCCCAGATGGGCGGCAATGCGCGCCTGACCATCGATTTGGCGCGCCAAGTCGTCGTGCGTCCGAACGGCGAGGAGATCCCGTTCGCCGTCGATGCCCTGCGCAAGCACCTGCTGCTGAACGGCCTCGACGACATTGGCCAGACGATGCAGCGTGCACCGGCGATCGATGCGTATGAGGCGCGGGTGCGTCAGCGCGCGCCCTGGATGCTCGGTATCACAGCCACTTAGGACAATTTACGACATGGCCGCGAACAAGAAGCTGCTCGTGCTGCCCGGCGACGGCATCGGCCCCGAGGTGATGCGCGAGGTCCGCCGCATCATCGAATGGATGGAGCGCCGCCGCAGCGTGAGCTTCGACATCAGCGAGGATTTGGTGGGCGGCGCCGCGATTGACCAGCGCGGCACGCCGATCACCCCGGAGACGGTGGCCAAGGCACGCGCCGCAGACGCCGTGCTGTTCGGCTCCGTCGGCGGGCCACGCTGGGACAAGCTCGGTTTCGACATGCGGCCCGAGATCGCCATCCTGACGCTCCGGCGCGAGCTCGGCCTATTCGCCAATCTGCGCCCGGCGATCGTGCTCGACCCGTTGGTGGACGCCAGCACGCTGAAGGCTGACGTGATCCGCGGCCTCGACCTGATGATCGTGCGCGAAAGCACCGGCGGCCTGTATTTCGGCGAGCCGCGCGGGATCGAGACCTTGCCGGACGGCCAGCAGCGCGGCGTCAACACCGAGGTTTATTCGACGCACGAGATCGAGCGCGTGGCGCGCGTGGCGTTCGAACTGGCCCGCAAGCGGAAGAACCGCGTGTGCAGCGTTGAGAAGGCCAACGTTATGGAGAGCGGCCTGCTCTGGCGTCAGGTCGTGACGGCGCTGCGTGAGCGGGAATTCGGCGACGTCGAGCTATCCCACATGTATGCCGATAACTGCGCCATGCAGCTGGTGCGTAACCCGCGGCAGTTCGACGTCATCGTCACCACCAACCTGTTCGGCGACCTGCTGTCCGACCTTGCCTCCATGCTCACGGGAAGCCTCGGGATGCTGCCATCGGCGACGCTCGGCGCGCCCGACAGCTCCGGCCGGCGTCATGCGCTCTACGAGCCGATCCATGGCAGTGCGCCCGACATCGCGGGCAAGGGCATCGCCAACCCGATGGGACAAATGCTGAGCTTCGCGATGCTGCTGCGTTATTCCTTTGAGATGGAAGACGAGGCTGCCTTGATCGAGCGGGCCTGTACCAACGTGCTGGCGAGCGGAATCCGCACCGCCGACGTCATGGCGCCGGGCACGGCGAAGGTCGGCACCTCGGTCATGGGCGAGAGCGTGCTGCGTGAACTGGAGAAGCTCTCGGTTTAGCGTGGTCACGCTCTATATCGACGCCGATGCCTGCCCGGTGCGGGAGGAGGCATTCCGTGTCGCCACCCGGCTCAATCTTCCGGTCCGCGTCGTCTCGAACGGATCGCGGCCAATCCGTCCGCCGGGCTTGCCGAATGTCGAGATGGTCACCGTTGGCGGCCGGCCCGACGAGGCGGATGATTGGATCGCCGAGCGCATCGGCCCCACGGACATCTGCATCACCGCCGATATCCCGCTCGCCTCCCGGTGCCTGGCGCAGGGCGCCAGGGCGCTGTCCCATAACGGCCATGTATGGACGGCGGACAACATCGGCGCTGCGCTGGCCGGCCGCGAGATAGCGCGGCATCTTCGCGAGATTGGCGCCGGCGGCGGCGGGCCTCCACCGCTGGCGAAGGCCGACCGGTCACGGTTCCTGTCGGCGCTGGATGCCTTGGCTCAGGCAGCGTTGCGTCACGCGAGCGGCTGACTGCTTACGGCGCGTCGCCGCGGCCCGGCTCAGCGTCGTCACTATGCTGCAGCTCCTCGCGGGTCATCGGCGTCTCCCGCCATTCGCCCTGATCGGCAACGCTGGAGCCGCCGGGGAACTCGCCGAGATTCTCCTGGATGCTGGCCTCTTCGACGAGCACGCCGGGTATTGGCTCATCCTGCGTCATCGGGTTGGGCAACTGGCCGGTGCCGGCGGCGTCCTCCATGCGGATCAGCTCATCGGCGCGCTCAATGTAGTCGTCCATGCCGCCGTCCGGGCTGCCGTCGGCTTCCCACAAATGCTTGGCGCGGGCCTGAATACGCTTTGTGCGCTCCGGGTTCTCTTCGAGCGGGTTGTCTGACATCGATCGATCTTTCGTTGCTGTGGCCGACATAGCGCTGTGACGTAGTGCCGGGTTCCGCCCGCTTACAGCATCAGCAATCCGCGCCGTAGTCCCTTCGCCACCGCCTCGGCCCGGCTTGCAACGCCGAGCTTGGCGAACACCGCTTCCAGATGGAACTTGACGGTATGCGCGCTGATGCCGAGTTGGCGGGCGACGGCCTTGTTGGTCATCCCCTCACCGAGCGCACGCAGGATTTCGAGCTCGCGTGGGGTCAGCAGCGGGCGCGATGGCGCCGCCTCTGCGAAACCCGGCGCGATCGTCTCGGCGAGGCTGACGCGCAGCCCGGCAGCCACGGCGCGCAGCCCGGCGTCCAGCTGCGCCGGCGTTAGGCCGGGCGGCAGCACGCTGGCCTCGTCATCGTCGCCCAGCGCCAGGCGGAGCACCGGCAGGTTGGCGGCCGTGGGCGCCGCGCCATCGGCCAGGACGACATCCGCCTCCGATGCAGCCGCCAGCGTATGCCCGGCCAGCGCGATCCGCGCGGCCAGGTCAGCCTGGCGCACCGGAGACTGCGCCGCCACTGCTACCTGCAACCCTAAACGGGCAGCTGGCGGCACAATGAGGGTGGCCGGCTGCTTCACGCGGCCGGTCTCGCGGACACGACTACCGGAACCTCCATCGGCGCACCGCTTCGCAGTAAACGCAGCTTGACGCTGGTCCCAGCGCTATGACTGCCGAGTGTCCTTGCCATCGAACGCATATTCGGCGCGGCCACCCCGTCCACCGCCAGCAGGATATCGCCCGGCAGCACCCCGGCCTGCTCGGCTGGACCCGGCGTCGTCAGGCTGACCACCATCAACCCCGTCTCCAGCCCCGCTGCGGCTCGCCATCCCGCCGGGATCGACACCGGCTGCAGGCCCACGCCCAACCATCCGCGCGAGATCTGGCCGTCGGCCAGCAACGGCAGCAGCACGCGGTTCACCGTCGCGGCCGGGATGACCAGGACGCGACGGCGGGGTCCGAGCGTTGACATGCCCAGAAGGCCGCCCGCGGCGTCCAGCACGGGTCCGCCCTCTTCCGGTGCCGACAGGCGGGCATCAAGGCTGATGAGCTGGTCAATGCGCCCGCCGCCTACGCTGTCCCACGCTGGGCCGATGCGATGCACCAGGGCCAGTCGGACGGTCGGGCTTCCGTCGGTTGCCGCGCCCAGCAACAGCGCGAGGCCGCCGACATGCGCCTCTGCTGGGTGCGGCAGCGCTGAGCCGTCCAATTCCAACCGCAGGACCGCGACGTTGGTGCCGGGATCACGTCCGGCCAGGGAGGCCTTGGCGTGGGACCCATCAGGCAGCACGACCGGGACGGTGGTGTCGGACGGCAATCCCTGTTCGCTGGTCACGAGCACGCCAGGCTGCCATAGCGTCGCGGTGCGTTGTGCGCTGGAGCCGGGGTACACGGACACCAGCCCGGGTCCAGCACCGGCCACACGGGCCACCAAACTGTTGGAGAACGTCAGCAATGGGTCAAGCATCCGGCACCTCCATGTCTCCGAGATATCGCGCTCTGCCACCCGTATCACCATAGGACGGATGGGGAGGATGGCTTTGAAAGCCCGCCTTGTGCGACATGCTGGCGGACGGCATATGTGGGCGGCTTTTTTCGGAGCTTTGTCGCATGCCACCAATCTTCCGAACCGTCGTCGCTGGCCTGCTCGCGACGTTGACCGCGTCCAGCGCCCTCGCAGCCGGCGATGATCCGACCCGCATCGGCGACGTCAGCACCACGTTCCGGGTGATCGGCCGCAATGACCGCATCATCGTTGACCGCTACGATGACCCGAAGGTGGCCGGGGTGAGCTGTTACGTGTCGCGCGCCGAGACCGGCGGGATCAAGGGCACGGTGGGCCTTGCCACCGATCCGAGCCGGTTCAGCATCGCCTGCCGGGCGACGGGCCCGGTGACGGTCCCGGATAAGCTGCCGGCAAACGAGGTCGTGTTCGGCGCCTCGGCCAACTGGCTGTTTAAGGAAATTCGGGTGAGCCGGATGTGGGACCCGCAGAAGCGCACAGTGGTGTATTTGGTTTGGTCCACGCAGGCGCTCAGCACCGGCGGCAGCCCCTATAACAGCGTCAGCGTCGTTTCGCTCGGCTCGCCTGCGTTGTAGGTCTTGCGGCTGCGCTGCGATCAGCCGATCAGCCATCTTGCCATTGGCGGCACGATGATCGCGGTCACAACGCCGTTCAGCCCGATCGCCAGGCCGCCGAACGCACCCGCGGTCTCGTGCAGCAGCAGCACGCGCGCGGTCGCCAGCCCATGCCCGGCGGTGCCAGCCGCCAGGCCACGCGCCCGCCAATCGGTGATGCTCAGCAGCCGCCACAGCGGCGGCCCGATTACGATGCTCACCAGCCCGGTCAGCAGCACGAACACCGCGGCGAGGGATGGATTGCCGCCAAGTTGCTCCGCGACCGCCATGGCGATCGGCGTCGTCACCGACTTCGGCGCCAATGACAGCACTACCTGACGCGAGCCGCCCAAGGCGTGGGCGATCAGCATGACGCTGACGGCCGACGTCAGCGTGCCCGCCAGGATTGCGGGGATAATCGCCGGCGCGCTACGGCGGATCTGGTGCCAGGCCGCATACATCGGCACCGCGAGCGCGACCGTGGCCGGACCCAGCAGGAAGTGCACGTATTGGGCGCCCTGGAAATATGCGGAATACGGAGTGCGCGTCGCGAGCAGCAGCCCGGACAGCAGCAGGATCGCGATCAGCACCGGGTTGGCGAGCGGCCGGTCGCCGAGCATCTGGCTGAGTGCCACGGCAACCTGCCAGCCAACCAGCGTAACGGTCAGCCCCAGCAGCGGGGTGGACTCTAGATAGACCCAAATTGTGCCGAGCGGCGTCATCGGATCAGGCGCTGCATCACCAAGGCGGTGACGGCCAAGCCCAATGCGGTCGAGACGACGATGGCGACACCGATCGCCAGCAAGTCGCGGCCCAACGCGTCGAGCTGGGTGATGACCCCGACGCCAGCGGGCACGAACAGCAGCGACAGATGCCGCAGCAGGCCGGTCGAGGTGGACCGCATCGCCTCGTCCGGCCCGCCGCGCACGGCGAGAATGCCGAGCAGCAGCAGAAGGCCCAGCACCGGGCCAGGCATCGTCAGCCCGGCCGCACGAGCCGTGACCTCGCCGGCAAATTGACACAGGATTAGAAAGGTGAGGGCGCGCAGCACTCGGTCAGGCGGTCATTCTTGCTGAAGCGGCAGACGCAGCTTGAACCCGGCGCCGGGTCGGAGGCGCCGCTCCTGTTCGGATTGCGCTGTGGAGCCGGCCGAGTAGCCTTCGCCGCGGTATTGCTGTCCGCGGGTAAAGAGGCCGGGCGCGAGTTCCGGGGCCGTGCTGGCACGTGGGCCCACCGGTGCGTCCAAATCGCGGTTCGGCGTCGGCGCCAGGTCGTAGTTTGGCACTGATGACGCCCCGCCGCTGGGAGGCGCCGGCGGCAGCGGCAGCAAGGGCGAGCGCTGCGGCACCGCTTGCAGGTTCAGCCCGCGATGCTGCGGCCAGGCGGGCGTGGACAGCAGCAGCAACGGTGCGACGAAAGCCAAGGCGCGCTTCATAGCCCAGCCCTGACGGGTATTTCAGGCGACAAGCCTTGCGGGTCACTGGGTGGATTGCCGGCGGGTGCGCCCATGGGGCCATCCCCCAAGGCTCGCCAGGCCTGCAGCGACCAGTGCACCGAGGGGAACGCCAACTCATTCCAGGGAATGCTCTCCCAATCGAACAGCTGGACATCAAGGCTTTCCACCCCGGCGTGGAACGTCGGGTCGCCGTCGAAGCGGGCACGGAAAATGACCTGCACCTGGCCAATGCGGCTGATGCTGAACACGGCCAGGATGCCGTCGAGCGTGATGCGCGCGGCGGCCTCCTCCATCGCCTCCCGCTGCGCGCCGGCCTCGACGGTCTCCTGCAGCTCGAGGTAGCCGGCCGGGAGGGTCCAGTAGCCGCGCCGTGGCTCGATCGCCCGGCGGCACAGCAGGACCTGATTGTCATGCACGACCACCGAACCCACGATGACCTTCGGGTTCTCGTAGGCGACGTAGCCGCAATCGTCGCAGACGGCGCGCTCGCGCGTATCGTCATCGGGAATACGGTTGGTGAAGCGCGCCATGGCAACAGCCTGCTGCGGCGTGCCCAGGGGATCAAGCCCTGGGTCGCTGGATGAGAGGTTATACCGATAAGTTCAGCAAAGACCCCCGCGGTGTATGCCCGGACGGAGCGGCGCCGGGCAGGCCTTGCTTGCCCAATGGCGAGGCCGACGCGACAGGGCTCGCCTCCCGTTGATCGCGCACCGGCCGGATCGGGCTGGATTGCTGCAGCGGGGGAATGGACGAGGCGCCGGAGAACGCCGAGAGCGAGTTTGTTGACAACATGACGGGCAGACTACGCGGTAATAGTAACGGAATAGTTAAGCGTTCGAAGCTTCCAGCGCCGCGACGCCGGGCAGCGTCTTGCCCTCAAGCCATTCCAGGAACGCGCCGCCGGCCGTACTGACATAGCTGAGTTTTTCCAATACCCCGGCGTGGCGCAGCGCGGACACGGTATCGCCGCCGCCCGCCACGCTGCGCAATGCGCCCTGCGCCGTTGCTCCCGCGACTGCACGCGCCAAGGCGGTGGTTGCCGCATCGAAGGGCGGCGTCTCAAAGGCGCCCAGCGGCCCGTTCCAGACCAGGGTGCGTATGTCCGGCAGCCGGTCCTGCAGCGCCTGCAGGGTCGCTGGCCCGACGTCGAGCATCATCGCATCGGACGGGATGGCCTGCACCGAGACGGTCTCCGTCGGTGGATTGGCACGGAACTCCCGGGCGACGATGGCGTCGGTCGGCAGCATGATCTCGCAGCCGGCGCGGTTCGCCTCCGCCATGATGTCACGCGCCGTTCCGTGCATCTCCGCTTCCTGCAGGCTCTGGCCCACATTCACGCCCTGCGCTGCCAGGAAGGTGTTGGCCATCGCGCCGCCGATCACCAGCACATCGACCTTGCCGGACAGGTTGCCCAGCAGCTCCAGCTTGGTCGAAACTTTGGACCCGCCGACGATCGCGCAGACCGGCCGGGCTGGGCTGCCGAGCGCCGCCTCGAGTGCATCGAGCTCCGCCTGCATCATCCGGCCAGCGTAGGCTGGCAGCAGGTGTGCGACCCCCTCCGTGCTGGCGTGGGCCCGGTGCGCGGCAGAGAAGGCGTCGTTGACATAGAGATCCGCAAGCGAGGCGAGCTCGCGGGCAAACTCTGGGTCGTTCGCTTCCTCGCCAGGGTGGAACCGGGTGTTCTCCAGCACCAGCACGTCGCCGTTCGGCATTGCGGCGACGGCCGCCTGGGCGCCGGGGCCGATGCAGTCGCCGACGAAGGCCACAGGCTTGCCCAATACTTCGCCGAGCGCCCGCGCCATGGGGGCCAGCGACATCGTGTCCACGTGCTTGCCCTTCGGCCGGTCGAAGTGGCTGCAGACGATCACTTGGGCGCCGGCATCCATCAGCTCGCGGATCGTGGGGCACAGCCGCTCGATCCGCGTGAGGTCGCTGATGTGCCCGTCTTGCACCGGGACGTTGAGGTCAGCCCGCAGCAGCACGCGCTTGCCGACGACATCAACTCCGTCCAGAGTACGCACCATCACGCCCGCATGCCTCCGAACAGGACGGCGGTATCGATCATGCGGTTGCTGAAGCCCCATTCATTGTCATACCAGCCCATGATGCGGGCGAGCTGCCCGTCCACCACCGCGGTCTGCGTCGCATCGAAAGTGCAGCTGGCCGCCTGATGGTTGAAATCGACGCTGACCAGCTTGGCCGTGTTGTAATCGAGGATGCCGCGCAGCGCGCCGGTCGAGGCCGCCTTCATCGCGTCGTTGATCTGCGCTACCGTCGCCGCCTCGCGCAGGTTCACGTCGAGGCTGACCAGCGACACATTCGGCACCGGCACGCGGATCGCGGTGCCGTCCAGCTTGCCCGCGAGCTCCGGGATGACCAGGCCCAACGCCTTCGCGGCGCCGGTGCTGGTCGGGATGGCGGAGATGGCGGCGGCACGGGCGCGGTGCAGGTCCTTGTGCAGCGTATCGACGGTGTTCTGGTCGCCGGTATAGGCGTGGATGGTCACCATATAGCCGCGCAGGATGCCGAAGCTGTCATTCAGCACCTTTGCCATCGGTGCCAAGCAGTTCGTCGTGCACGATGCGTTGCTGATAACCGTCATTCCGGGCGTAATGACCTCGTGGTTCACGCCGTACACGACCGTCGCGTCCACCCCGTCCGCCGGGGCCGAGATCAGCACCTTGCGGGCACCGGCGCCTTGGATCAGCGCGCTCGCCGACTCCTTGCTGGTGAAGCGCCCTGTGCACTCCATCGCTACATCAACGCCCTGGTACGGCACTTTGGACGGGTCGCGCTCAGCCGAGACCTTGATCGGCCCGAAGGTCCTGCCGCGGCAGTGGATGGTGATGGCGTCGCCATCTACCGTGACCTCGCCAGGGAAGCGGCCATGCACGCTGTCATAGCGGAACAGGTGGGCATTGGCCTCGACGCTGCCCAGGTCGTTGATGGCGACCGGCACGATGTCGTCCCGCCCGCTCTCGACGATGGCGCGCAATACCAGGCGACCGATGCGCCCGAACCCGTTGATGGCGACCTTGACGGCCATTGAATCCAGCTCCCCGTGTCAGTTGGTGATGAGCCGCTTCTTAACGGCGTTGGCAACGGCCTCCGGCGTGATGCCGAAATGCCGGAAAAGCGTGTCGCCCGGCGCGCTGGCGCCGAAGCCAGTCATGCCGATGAACACGCCGTCCAGGCCCAGCCAGCGCTCCCAGCCGAAGCCGCAGGCGGCCTCGATGCCGAAACGCGGCGCGCTGCCCAGGACGCCGGCATGGTAGCTCTCGACCTGCTGCGAGAACAAATCCCAGCACGGCAGCGACACGACGGCGACCGGAATGCCCTCCTCGGCGAGCATACGCCTGGCCTCGACCGCGATGGCGACCTCGGACCCGGTTGCGATCAGCGTCGCCTGCCGGGCGCCATTGGCCTCCGCCAGGACGTAGCCGCCGCGCGCGCTGCGGTTCTCGCCGGCATCGGGACGCAGCGCCGGCACGGCCTGGCGCGACAGCACCAGCAGCGTCGGCCCATCCGCCCGGCGGATCGCCAGCTCCCAGCACTCGGCGGTCTCCAGCGCGTCCGCTGGGCGCATCAGATGCAGGCCGGGCATGGCGCGAAGCGAGGCGAGCTGCTCGATCGGCTGATGCGTCGGCCCATCCTCGCCCACGCCGATGCTGTCATGGGTGAGCACATGGATGACCCGCAGGCGCATCATCGCCGCCAAGCGGAGCGCCGGGCGCATGTAGTCGCTGAACACGAGGTAAGTGCCGGCATATGGCAATAGCCCGCCATGCAGGGCGATGCCGTTCATGCACGCCGCCATGCCGTGCTCGCGGATGCCGTAGTGCACATAGCGTCCGGCGTAGCTACCGGGTGCGACCGGCGACATGCCGCGGACGATGGTGAGATTGGAGTGCGTGAGGTCGGCCGATCCGCCCACCAGCTCCGGGATCGTCGGCACCAGGGCGCCGAGCGCCTGCTGGCTGGCGTGCCGGGTGGCGAGCGTCGGGCGGATATCGGCAAACTCGGACTTCAGAGCAGCCATCGCCTCGTGCCAGGCCTCCGGCAGGCGGCCCGCTACGACACGTTCGAACTCGGCCCGCAGCGGATGCTTGGCAAGGCGCTTCAGCCACGCCCGGCGCGCTGCATTCCCGCGGCTCCCAGCCGCCGCCCAGCGCTGCATCAGGTCTGGCGGGACGCTGAACGGCGGATGCTGCCAGTCCATCGCCGCCTTCGCCGCCTTGGATTCTGAGCGGCCCAGCGGCCTGCCATGGCAGCCGGCTGTGCCCGCCACGGTCGGTGCGGCGAAGCCGATGATGGTGCGGCAGGCGATCAGCGTCGGTTTTTTTGACCGCAACGCCAAAGACAGCGCCGCCAGCACCTGGAACGGGTCATGGCCGTCCACCCGCTTCGTGGCCCAGCCCAGCGCCGCGAACCGCTTTAATTGGTCATCCGAAGACGTCAGCGCCGCCGGCCCATCGACTGAGACGCCGTTATCGTCCCACAGCACCGTCAACTTCTCGAGCCGCAAGTGCCCGGCCAGGCTGGCCGCCTCGTGGCTGATGCCCTCCATCAGGTCGCCGTCAGAGGCGATGACCCAAGTGCGATGGTCCACCAGGCTCTTGCCGTAACGCGCCGCCATCATGCGCTCGGCGAGCGCCATGCCGACCGCGGTGGCCAGGCCCTGGCCCAGCGGCCCCGTCGTGGTCTCGATCGCTGGATGCTCGCCGTATTCGGGGTGCCCAGCCGCCGGGCTGTCCAACTGGCGGAAGCGCTCGATCGCGTCCAGCTCCATGCCGGCGTGCCCGGTCAGGTGCAGCAGCGCATAGAGCAGCATGGACCCATGCCCGGCCGACAGCACGAAGCGGTCGCGGTCCGGCCAGCGCGGATCGGCGGCGTCGAAGCGCAAGTGCCGGGTCCACAAGGCCGTGGCCACGTCCGCCATGCCCATCGGCATTCCGGGATGGCCGGATCCGGCGGCCTCGACCGCATCGATCGCCAGTGCCCGGATCGCGTCGGCCATCCGCCGCTCGACCGTGGCGGGTCGGGCCAGGATATTTGCCTGCGCCCATAGGGCCGGCGCGTGCTGCCCAGACGCATCCCGGGCCATGATCTCTGCTGCGCGAGTGCCTTCCATCAATCCTCCGCCTGCCCCGGCCCAGGCGCCACGGGGGAGGCCGCTATACGGGTCGAGCCGCGCGCGGGCAAGCCCTGTGGGTTGCATGGGATTTGGACGCACAATGGTTCGGCCGAAAACGTGCCGTAGGGATTGGCTTATGGCAGGGTAGTCGCCTATCGCTCCAGAATGATCCGGTTCGCCCGGGCGACAACCGCCTCAAACAGCACCTGACAACCGGCCTCGGCCTCCGCGGGCTCGATACTCTCGGCCTCATTATGGCTCAGCCCGTCTTTACACGGGGTGAAGATCATCGCGGTCGGTACATGCCGCGCCACATAGATCGCATCGTGGGCTGCGCCGGAGACGATCTCCTGGGTGGAATAGCCCAGCCGCGCCGCCGCCTGGCGCACGAGGTCAACGCAGGCGGGGTCGAACGGCTGGGCCGGGATGCGAAACAGCTCCTGCAGCGTGAGTTCCACGCCGCAGTCGCG
The DNA here is from genome assembly GCA_963850595.1 of uncultured Alphaproteobacteria bacterium. Classification (GTDB taxonomy): domain Bacteria; phylum Pseudomonadota; class Alphaproteobacteria; order Acetobacterales; family Acetobacteraceae; genus CAHJXG01. Next base: position 325,322 of record CAWKLS010000003.1, read on the forward strand.
AGCGATGCACCGGGCCTCCTGCGGGAACTGCGCGGCCAGCCGATCGACCTCCTCCGCGTCGGGATGGCGGAACTCGACGCTGAACCGCACCTCGCCCGGCACCACGTTGCGGCTGTTGGGCAAGACCTGAAGCTGGCCCACCGTGCCGCGCCCGTCCTCGCCGCGCGCCCGCATCATGCGGTCCACGAGGTCGATGACCCGGGCGGCGCAGACCAGCGCGTCCCGCCGGGTGCTGGGCGGCGTGGTGCCGGCGTGGCTGTCCTGCCCCGTGGCGACCGCGTCGTACCAGACCTGCGCCTGGCCGCCGGTCACGATGCCGATCTGCCGGCCCTCGCGTTCAAGGATCGGGCCCTGCTCGATGTGCAGCTCGAAATAGGCGTCGGCCGGGAACGGCGCCGCCGGTTCGGGACCGCGATAGCCGATGCCGTCCAGCGCGGCGCCTACCGTGATGCCCTGCGTATCCGTCAGCGCCTCCATCGCCGCCTGCTGATACACGCCTGCCCAGACGCCGGAACCCATCAGGCTATGGCCGAAGCGGCTGCCCTCCTCGTCGGTCCAATTCACGAGCTCGACCGGCGCCTCCGTGGTGATGCCGAGGTCGTTCAGGCTGCGCATCACCTCAAGTCCCGCCAGCACGCCCAGCGCGCCGTCGAACTTGCCGCCCGAGGGCTGGCTATCGAGATGGCTGCCGAACAGCACCGGCCGGCGGGCGGGATCCTGCCCGGCGCGGCGCGCGAACATGTTGCCCATCGCATCGACCCGGACGGTGAGCCCCGCCTGCTCGCACTCCATACGGAACCGGTCGCGCCCGGCACGGTCCACCTCGCTCAACGCCAGCCGCCGCACGCCGCCCTTCGCCGTCGCACCGATCGCGGCCATCCCCATCAGGCTTTCCCACAGCCGCTTGCCGTCGATCCGCCGGTTGGTCGCGCTCATGCCGTGCCGTCCATCGTTGTCGCCCATCGTTGTCGTAGGGTTCGAAAGCGGCCATCATGCGCACCAGCCCGCCGCCCGCAAGCCCCGGAGATCCGCCTTGGCGCACGCATTGCCGACCGCTCCCGCCATCCTGCGCAACGCGATCCTCGACCGCGAGGCCGTATGGCAGGCCCGCGTGGACCTCGCCGCCTGTTTCCGGGCCGCGAGCCGGATGGGCCTGCACGAGGGCATCTGCAACCACCTGTCCGCCATGGTCCCGGGATCGGACGCGCTGTTCCTGGTGAACCCGTATGGCTGGGGTTTCCATGAGGTCACCGCATCCCGCCTGCTGGTCTGTGATTTCAACGGCAACGTCGTGCAGGGCGTCGGCGTGCCCGAGGCGACGGCGTTCCATATCCACGCCCGCATCCATTTGCGCCTGCCACGCGCCCGGGCGGCATTTCACACCCATATGCCGAACGCGACGGCGCTGGCGATGCTGGAGGGCGAGCCGCTGGACTTCGCCGGGCAGACCGCGCTGAAATTCCTGGGCCGGGTCGTGGTTGACGAGAACTATAACGGCCTGGCGTTGGACGAGGCGGAGGGCGACCGCATCGCCGCCAGCATGGGCGACGCCGACGTGGCGTTCATGCGCAACCATGGGATCATGGTGCTGGGCCGCAGCATCGCCGAGGCTTGGGACGACCTGTATTACCTGGAGCGCGCCTGCGAGGCGCAGCGCCTGGCGCTGTCCACCGGGCGGACGCTGAAACCCGTTCCGCCCGCCGTGGCGGCCGCAACGGCGCGGCAGATGCAGGAGGGCGGCGACGAGCCGGCGCGCCTGCATCTGGAAAGCATCAAGCGCACGCTTGACCGTGAGGCGCCGGACTACAAGCGTTGATCCGTCTTCTGTCGCTCATCCTGGCAGCGCTGCCTGGCTGCACGCTTATCGATCAGAACACCTTTAATCCGGCGGCGAGTGCCGTGCCCATTATCCCGGCGGCGCCGGCTGTCGCGGTCGTCCCGGCGCCGCCGGGTCCGCCGCCATTATTGACGCTGCAGCCCGGCCAACCGGCGCAGGACGCGGTGCGCCAAGCCGTCGCGGCGGCACGGCGCCGCAAGCCTGACGTGGTGTTCGACGTCGTCGCCATGGTGCCGGCCGGGACCGCTGCAGATGGCGCGGTTGCCGAGAACCAGGCTGCATCGTCCAGCGCAGAGGCCGGCGCCGTCGCCCACGCCATCACGGCCCAGGGTGTGCCGCCCGGCCGCGTACGCCTGTTTGCCCGGCCCGAAGCCGGCCTGACCGGGCGCGAGGTCCGCGTTTACGTGCGCTGACCGGGCTGCTAACCCCGGCGCCATGCCGCATCCCTTGCTCCGCCTGCTGCCTCGGCAGGACCGCCGCCTGAAGGCCGGTCACCCGTGGGCGTTCAGCAACGAGATCGCGATGACGCCGGAGCACCGGACCTGGCCCGCTGGCCTCCCGGTGCGCATCGAGGGTGACGGCGGCTGGCGTTACGGCACGTTCATGTTCAACCCGCACAGCCTGATCGCCGCCCGGCTGCTCGACCGCAATCCGGACGCCTCCATCGACGCCGATTGGGTGCGGACGCGCATCGCCGACGCCGTCGCCTACCGCGCCCGGGTCGTTCCCGGAACGCAGCACCGCCTGGTGCATGCCGAGGCCGACCGGCTGCCTGGGCTGATAGTGGACCGATTCGGCGACGTCGCGGTCATTCAGGCCAACACCGCCGGCATGGGCCGTCTGCTGCCGGAGATCACCGCGGCGCTGCTGGACCTGCTGCCGCTCCGTGCCATCGTCGCGCGCAACGACAGCGCCGCGCGGCTGCAGGAGGGCCTGCCGCAGGAGGTCGGCCTGCTGCACGGGACGGATGCCGAGACGGTGGCGGAGGAGGGCAGGGTGCGCTTTCCGGTCAATCCGCTGTCGGGCCAGAAGACCGGGTTTTTCTTTGATCAAAAGCCCAACCGGGACCAGGTCGCGTCCTTGGCCGCGGGGGCGCGCGTGCTGGATGTGTTCTGCCACACCGGCGCATTCGGCCTGCGCGCCGCCGCCGCTGGCGCTGAGGCCGTCGTGCTCGTGGACAGCAGCCAGCCGGCGCTCGATCAAGCCCTGCAGGCCGCCGAGGCGAACGGCCTGCGCGACCGGGTCTCGGTCCAGCGCGGCGATGCGTTCGACGTCATGGCGGCATTGGCCGCGGACAACGAACGCTTCGACATCGTTGTCTGCGACCCGCCAGCCTTTGCCAAATCCCGAAAGGATCAGGAGACCGGCCTGCGGGCCTATCACCGCATGACCCGCCTCGCGGCACCGCTCGTTCGGCCCGGCGGCTTCCTGTTCGTCGCGTCGTGCAGCCATCATGCGCCGCTGGACCTCTTCACCGCCCAGGTCACCTCAGCGCTGCTGAAAGCCCGGCGGGATGCGCGCATCGTGCATACCGGGGCAGCGGGGCCCGACCATCCCGTGCATCCCGGCCTTCCCGAAAGCGCCTATTTAAAGTCGTTGCTGTTAAACCTTTCCTAGGCACTAGAATTCCGGCAGACGCACCCACGTTACATGCTATATTGCAACCCCAGTGATGCACCCAGCGATGGTCGTTCTGCCGTTTGCTCACCGGGTCGCCGCCATCATAGGAATCTGGCCATGTCATCTGCGTCTCATTCGGCGCCGCTCGCCTCGACGCCCGTTGACGTGGCGCCGGAGGGCCGGACCTCCCGCGTGCCCGGCCGGTCCCTGCTGCGCCGGGCGGCTACGTTCCAGGCGCCGGTCCTGGCGCACAGCGTGTGGCAGTTCGCCTCGACCGGCGCCGCCTACGCGGCACTGCTGGCGCTGATGTACCTCGCCTATCACGTGTCGGTCTGGCTCAGCCTCGCGCTGGTGCCGCTCGCGGCCGGCTTGGTGGTGCGGCTGTTCATCATTCAGCATGATTGCGGGCACGGCGCTTTCTTCCAGTCACGCCGCGCCAACCTCGTAGTCGGCGTGCTGTGCAGCCTCGCGACGCTCACGCCCTTTACCAACTGGCGCCGCCACCACGCGCAGCACCACGCGATGTGGAATAACCTCGATCAGCGCGACATGACGACCGACATCTACTCCACGTGCCTGACGGTCGAGGAATACGACGCCATGTCGCCGTCCAAGCGCTGGTTCGCCCGCACTTTGCGGCATCCGTTGATCGCGCACTTGATCATCCCGCCGCTGGTATTCCTGGTTTTGTATCGCGTGCCGTTCGAGACCCCGCGGGCTTGGGTTGGCGAACGGCGGGCGGTCTATCTGACGAACGCACTGATCGGCGCGGTCCTGATCGCCATGATCCTGCCCCTCGGAGTCTGGCCCGTGCTGCTCATCCAGATCCCGGTGATCGCGGTCGCGGCTATCATCGGTGTCTGGCTGTTCAGCATCCAGCACCGGTTCGAGGAGGCGCACTGGGCACACAGCACGGACTGGAGCGCAATCACCGCGGCGATCCGGGGCAGCTCCTTTCTCAAGCTGCCGGCTGTGCTGCGCTGGTTCAGCGGCAACATCGGCTATCACCACGTGCACCACCTCGTGCCGCGCGTGCCGAACTACCGGCTGCGCGCCTGTCATGAGGCCTGTGAGGAGCTGTTTGGCACCGCCCGCGTGCTCACGCTGCGGGAGGCGCTGCGGGCGCCGAGCTATGCGCTTTATGACGAGAGCCTCGGCCGGATGGTGCAGTTTCCGCGGCGTCGCTGATCCAACCATGGGCATCAATAACCTAAGGTAGAACGCATAAAATTTTTATCGCTCGTTAGTTATCATTTCGCTTCCCAGTACACGTTTCCGTGATATGGTCCGCGTATCAAGTGGGAACGGGGAGTTGGCGATGGACATGTTGACGATGGCGGCAGAGGGCTCCTTGGTCGATCCAAAGATCCTGCTGATCGAGTCCGATGTGCCCACCGTCCGCGCCTTGGTGGCCGGTCTCGAGCAGGCGAACATGCAGGTTGTCTGGGCCCGCGACAGCACGACGGGCCTGGCACTCAGCGCGCGTCTGCAGCCGGACATCGTGCTTGTTGGTCTCGGCCTCGCCGACGTGGACAGCGTCGTGCTCGTCGGGCATCTCGTGGAGCCGCGGAATTGCGGCATCATCGTGCTGGCCGGCGCCGAAGACGAGGCGGCGCGGATTGCCAGCCTGGAACTGGGCGCGGATGACTATTTGGCTAAGCCGCCGACGGTGCGCGACATGATCGCCCGCATCCGCGCTGTGCACCGCCGGGTCAACGTCCGGAAACATCTCTCCGTGGTGCCGAGCGCCGAGGCAGTGCTGGCGATCGGGCCGATCCGGCTCAACCTGCAAAACCGCAGCGTCCATACGCCTGAGGGACGACGGATCAATCTCACTTCGGCGGAATACACGGCGCTTGAGACCTTCGCCCGGGCAGGGGGCAGTGCGGTATCGCGCGACAGCCTGTCGGCGGCAGCACTGCGTCGCCCGTGGCGGCCGGAGGACCGCAGCGTGGATCAGCTCGTGTTCAACCTACGGCAGAAACTACCCTTAGACGCCGATGGCGGGGTATTGATCCAGAGCATCCGCGGCTCCGGCTACTGGATGCGTGCCCCGGACCGGCAGGCGCAGCAACGTCCGGAGTTCGCATGGCCGACCGAGGCTCCAAGTGTCCACGCAATGCCGGCCTATCAGCTCGCCCAATCAGCTTAAAGCATGCGTTGCAGAATAATCTTCTGCACGTCGGATGTGCCCTCGTAAATCTGACAGACCCGGACGTCGCGGTAGATCCGCTCAACGGGATAATCAGACAGGTAGCCATAGCCGCCCAGCGTCTGGATCGCGGCCGAGCAGATGCTCTCAGCCGCCTCGGACGCGAACAGCTTGGCCATGGCGGCCGCTTCCAGCGCTGGCTGCCCGGCATCCTTCAGCCGGGCGGCGCGCAGGGTCAGCTCCCGGGCCGCGGCCAACTTGGTCTTGGCTTCAACCAGCCGGAAACCGACGGCCTGGTGCTCGATGATCGGCCGTCCGAACTGCTTGCGCTCCTTCGCATAGCCGATCGCATAATCGAGCGCCGCCCGGGCCATGCCGACGCTCTGCGCTGCGATGCCGATGCGTCCGCTCTCCAGCGTGCTCAGCGCGATCTTGAGGCCTTGGCCCTCCTCGCCGATGCGCTGGTCGTCGCTCACCTGCATGTCGTCGAATGCCAGCGCGCAGCTGTCCGACGCCTTCTGCCCCAGCTTATGCTCCACCCGCGCCACCGAGAAGCCCGGTGTATCATTGGCGACCACAAAGGCCGAGATGCCCTTCTTGCCCGCCGCCGGATCCGTCACGGCGAACAGGATCGTGGTCTTGCCATAGGACGCGTTCGAGATGAACTGCTTCGACCCGTTCACCACGTAGCCGCTATTGGTCCGCACCGCCCGGGTGCGGATGCCCGAAGCGTCCGATCCGGCCGCCAACTCAGTCAACGCGAAGCTGCCGATCGCCTCGCCGCTCGCCATCGGCCGCAGCCAGCGCTCCTTCTGCGCCGGCGTCGCGAATCGCTCCAGGATTTCGCAGGTCGGCGCGTTGTGCACGCTGACCAGCGTGGACACCGAACCGTCACCGGCCGCGATCTCCTCGACGACCTGGGCATAGGTCTCATAGCCGATCTCGCTGCCGCCCCACTCCGCGCTGTTGGTTGCGCCGAGGAAGCCCATTTCGCCGAGTTCGCGAATGATCTCGGGCTCGATGCGGCAGGCCTGCTCGCGTGCGGCGGCGTGCGGGGCCAGACGCTCCTGTGCGAAACGCCGGGCGGCCTCGATGATCAGCGCGCTGGGATCGGTATGGTCGAGCATGGGGCGTCTCCCTCTGTCTTTGCTTTGCAAGCAGCCTATCGCAGCCGCTACTCGGCCGCTACGCCGAGCGCTTGGGCCGCTGACATGGGTGCATTCAGCCGACCCAGCAACGCCTCCCGTTGCGGCCGGGCCGCATCCACGCTGGCGGCCTTCACTGGCCCGAAACCGCGGATGTCTTGCGGCAGCGCTGCCAGCGCCACCGCGGCGTCCAGGGTGTCGGCGCGCAAGCGATCGAGCGCCAGCCGCACGTCGCGCTCATACTCGGCTGCCAGCGCACGCTCCTGCCGGCGGTCGCGCTGCCAGCCGAACGGGTCGAGCACGGTGCCGCGCAATGCTTTGCCATGGCGCAACAGCCGGAACAGCGGCAGCGCGACGCGGCCGGGGATTTTTATCTTGCGGCGGCGTCCGGTCGCCGGATCGAGCCGGCTGAGCAGGGGCGGCGCCATATGGAACACCGGATCGTCGCCGTACGACGTCGCCGCGTGCAGCCGGGCCACTTCGTATTCGTCCTTATAGGCGAGCACACGGAAGAACCCCTCCGCCACCGCACGGGTCAGCGCGCCGGCCTCACCGCCCAGCGCCGCCTCGCACGCCTGGACCGCGTCCACAAGCGCGCGATATCGCGCCGCGAGGGCCGGACCCTGATAGTCCACGAGCTCGCCTTGCCGCCGGGCGATCACCGCATCCAACGTATCCGACGCCGGCGCAGTGTCCGCCATAATGGCGTCGGCCAACGCCGGTTGAGTGGCAAGGATCCGGCCCCAAAGGAATGCCCGGCGGTTCAGCGCGACGGCGGTGCCGTTCAGCTCCATCGCCCGCATCAGCGCACCGCTGCCGACCGGCAGCAATCCCTGCTGCCAGGCAATGCCCAGCAGCAGTGTGTTCATCGCCTGCGCATTGCCGAACAGCCGCTCCGACAGCGCGCTGCCGTGCAGGAAACGCGACCGCTCGGTGGACGTCACCCGGCCGATCGCCCGGCGATGCAGCCCTGCATCCACCTTCAAGTTGCGGTCGCCCATGAACGCCGCCCCCGCCTGCAGATCGAGGTTGCCGATCACCGCTGCCCCCGCCGCACAGCGCCCCAGCACGTCCGGCCCGGCACTCACCGCGAGGTCTGCCGCCAGCAGCAGGTCCGCCGTCCCGCGCGGGATGCGCACGACATCGAGGCCGGCATCGGCGATCTGCACATGCGATACGACAGCGCCGTTCTTCTGTGCCAGCCCGGTGAAATCGAGCGTGCTAACCTGCCGCCCCTCAAGGTGCGCCGCCATTGCCACGATAGCGCCGCAGGTCACGATCCCGCCGCCGCCAATGCCAGCGAACAACCCCCGCCAGGGCAGGGCCGCGTTCGGCAGCGTCGGCTCAGTCAAGCCGGCGGCAAGCTCCGCCTCCCGCGCGGCCCAAACCGTGGCCGGATCTTTGGCCTGCTCGGCGACCGGCGCGTCGGACTTCGCGGTAACGAAGCTGGGGCAGAAGCCCTTGAGGCAGGACAGGTCGGTGTTGCAGCTCGTCGGGCTAATGCGGCGCTTGCGGCCGTAATCGGTCTCGACCGGCTCGATCGCGATGCAGTGCGACTGCACCGTGCAGTCACCGCAGTTCTCGCATACCCGCTCGTTGATCACCACGCGGGTCTCGGCGACGGCGAGCTTGCCGCGCTTGCGGCGGCGGCGCTTTTCGGTGGCGCAGACCTGGTCGTAGATGATGGCGCTCACCCCCGGGTGCTCGCGCATCCGGCGCTGCACGGCGTCGAGGTCGTCGCGGCCATGGCGCAGCGTGCCCGGCGGCAGCTCCGACGCTGCCGGCAGCCGGGCCGGGTCGTCGGCGACCACGGCGAGCAGGCCGACGCCCTCCGCCGCCAGCTGCTGGGCGATTTTCAGTACCGTCGGCCCGCCTTCGGCCGGCTGGCCGCCCGTCATCGCGACCGCGTCGTTGAACAGAATCTTATAGGTCATCGGCGCCCCGGCGGCGATCGCCTGGCGGATCGCCAGCAAGCCGGAGTGCTGGTAGGTGCCGTCGCCCATGTTGGCGAACATGTGCGGCGTTTCGGTGAAGGACGACAGCCCGACCCAGGGTACCCCTTCGCCACCCATCTGGCTGAACGTCTTGGTCCCCTCGGACGTGGTCAGCGCCATGGTGTGGCAGCCGATCCCCGCCATGGCAAAGCTGCCGTCCGGCAGCCGCGTGCTCGTGCCATGCGGACAGCCGGCGCAGAACGTCGGTGCGCGCAAAATCAATCCAGGGGTGCGGGCAGGGACGGCGGGGATGGCCTGCTCGTCAAACTCGATGCCGCAACGGCGCAGCACGCGGGTGAGTGCCGCCATCGCCAGCTCCGGCGACAGCTCCAGCGTGCCCGGCAGCAACGGCGCGCCGGCCTGGTCGAGCTTGCCCTCAACGCTCGGCCGGTCCGCCATGTCGTATAGCGCCGAACGGAGCTGCGTCTCGACGTTCGCACGCTTTTCCTCGACTACGAGGATAGCGCGCTTGCCCTGGGCGAACTCGCGCACACCCTCGGTCTCCAGCGGCCAGGACAGCGCCACCTTGTAAACGGCGATGTCCGGATGCTGGTCCAGGCCCAGGCCGCGAAGCGCGTGCATGGCGTCGTGATGCGCCTTGCCGACCGTCACGATGCCGATCGTCGCCTCCGCCCGCCCGTGCATAAGTCGGTCGAGCCGGTTCGCCCGCGCCCAGGCCCGCGCCGCCGGCAGCCGCTCGTCCGACATGCGCCGCTCAAGCTCGGCGCGCTCAGCCGGCCAGGGGAGCAACGCGTCGAGGTTCAGGCCATGCGCCGGCAAAGGCCGGTCCGGCGTGACGAAACGCCGCTCGCTGGGGACGACGACGACCGCCGACTGCTCCGCCGTCTCGGCAATCGTCTTCAGCGCGACCCACAGCCCGGCGTAGCGCGACATCGCGATCCCAGCCAGGCCGTAGTCCAGGATCTCCCCAACGTCCGCCGGCTGCAGCACGGGAATCTGCACGCTTTCAAAGATGCCGTCGGTCTGATGCGGGAACACCGAGGAGTGCGCCGCGTGGTCGTCGCCCGACACCGCCAAAACGCCGCCAAGCCGCGAGGTGCCGATCATGTTGGCGCAACGGAGCGCGTCGGCGCTGCGGTCCACGCCGGGGCCCTTGCCATACCACATGCCGAACACGCCATCGACGCGCTTGCCGGGGAAGGTGTCGATCTGTTGGGCGCCCCATAGCATGGTGGCCGCCAGATCCTCGTTCAGCCCCGGCTGGAACCGCACGCTGTGCTCCTGCAGCAGCTTCTCTTTGCGCCAGAGCTCGCGGTCCAACCCGCCGAGCGGCGAGCCGCGATAGCCCGAGACCAGGCCGCCCGTCCGTAATCCCGCCGCACGGTCCAACCGCGCCTGCTCCAGCAGCACGCGCACCAGCGCCTGAGTGCCGGTCAGCAGCGTCGGCTGATCCAGCTCGACATAGCGGCTGTCGAGCGTCGTGGCGGCAGCGAAACCGATGTCCATGGGTGCGTCTCCCCTATAGAGCCGAACGCGTCAGATCGGGCGTGGCTCCCGGCACGATACTCCTAAAATAGGTAGCAAGTGCTGCCATAGTTGCGATATCGTGACCGGGCATTTGGCAAATTCTGCTAATGCTGCGCCGCAATATAGCAAGATTGCCTCCAGGATCACTCACAACCATGCGTCTCGACCGGATCGACCTTGCCATCTTGGACCACCTGCAGCGGGACGGGCGCGCGACCAGCAACGAGATTGCCGACACTGCCGGCCTGTCGCCCAGCCCCGCCCATCGCCGGCAGAAGCTGCTGGAAGAGGGCGGCATCATCCATCGCTACGTCGCCTTATTGGACCAGGACCTCGTGGGCCTGCCGGTGAACGTCTTCGTGTCCGTTAAGCTGCTGGCCCAAACCGACGACCATTTGGCAGCCTTCGAGAAGGCCATCGCCGATTTGCCGGAAATTATGGAGTGCTACGTCATGTCGGGCGCCAGCGACTACCTGCTGCGGGTCGTCGCCCCCGACCTCGGCGCCTATGAGGAGTTCCTGCGCACTCGCCTGACCCGCATCCCCGGCGTGCGCGGGGTCGAGAGCGCCTTCGCTTTGAAGCGCGTAGTCTATCGCACCAACCTGCCGATCCGCCGCAAGCCGCGGGCCTAGCGCGATGCTCGCCGCGTTTTTGCTCGCGTTCCCAGCGCTGTTCAGCATCGTGAACCCGATCGCCGGCGCTTTCATCTTCCGGGGAGCCACTGGCGACCGCACGCATTTGGAACGCACGACGCTGGCCCGCCGGGTTGGGCTGTATTCACTAATGGTGATGCTGGTGGCGCTGTGGGCCGGATCGTATGTGCTGGCGATGTTCGGCATCAGCCTCGCGGCCTTGCGCATTTCCGGCGGCATCGTGCTCGCGCTGTTCGCGTGGGAGCTGCTGGGCGCCTCGGATAAGCGGGAGAACCGCAAGCAGGAGCAGGCGGCCGACGCGGCGCCAGCCGTCGCGGACGACGTGGCGTTCTTTCCGCTGACGCTGCCCTTCACGACCGGGCCCGGCACCATCGCGGTCGCGGTCGCGTTGGGTGCCGAGCATCCCGGGATGGGCGGCGAATGGCTTGTTTTCCATGCCGGCATGGGGCTGGCGGCGGTGGCGATGGCCGGGGCGATCTGGCTGACCTACGCCTATGCCGACCGCCTGTCAGACCTGCTGGGCCGCACCGGCAGCAAGACCGTGACCCGGCTTTCGGCCTTCATCTTGTTCTGCATTGGCGTGCAGATGCTGATCACCGGCGTCGTGGACGTGCTCGGGCCGTTGCTGAACACGAGATAGCCAGAATTTGAGACGGCCGGGCAACTCTGGATGCGCACCGGCGTTACCCGGCCAATGAACAAGCTTGGATCAACCGGCTCCGATACCGCGCTTCTGCAGATAGCTCGGGCGGTGCAGGCAACGGGTTACGCATTCACCACCCCGACCCCTGCCACCCACGCCCGGGTCAATGCCCGGCCCGGGTCCGCCACGGCGCAGGACTTGGCCGGCGTGTTCGGTTGGAGCCGCCCTTTCCGCGATGGCATCGTCCCGCCCGACATCCTGGCGCTGATGCGCGAGGCCGGCGTGCTGCTGTCGGACGGTGCAGGCGCCCGCAGCGCAATACGGTTGTCGAGCTTGGATGGGCTGCTATTCGCGCACTCCGCCTATCCTACGACAGCGGCCAATTCCGTGTTTTTCGGCCCCGACACCTACCGGTTTGCCCGGGCCATTCTGGCCCAGCTCGCGAAAGCCGCCCCGGTCCGTCGCGCCGTGGACATCGGCTGCGGCGCCGGACCCGGCGCCATCCTGATTGCGCGGGCCTGCCCGGATGCGGAGGTGTTCGCGGTCGATATCAACGAGGCGGCCCTGCGCCTGACCCGGGTCAATGCAGCGCTCGCCGGGGTGCGTGTCACGGCAGTGGATAGCAACTTGCTATCCGCTGTCGCCGGGTCCTTCGACCTCATCGTCTCCAATCCGCCCTACCTCGTGGACCCTGGCGAGCGGGCCTACCGGCATGGTGGCGGACCGCTGGGCGCTGGGCTCTCGCTCGCCATCCTGGACACCGCGCTGGAGCGGTTGGCGCCGGGCGGGACGCTGCTGCTTTATACGGGTGCCGCCATCGTGAACGGGACAGACCCCTTCAAGCACGCCGCCGCCGCCCAAATTGCCGGTGCCGGAGCGAGTTGGAGTTATGAGGAGCTCGATCCCGACGTGTTCGGCGAGGAATTGGAGCGCGGCGTCTATACCAGCGCCGACCGCATCGCCGCCGTGGTCTTAACAGTCAAAAAATGGGAATGAAACGACATGCCTGACGGCAGCCTGCATCCTACCCTGTCATCTGACGATCATTGGCACCGCCGGTTGGCTGCGTTCAACGCTGCGCGCTTTGCGCCGGCGCTGCCCAGCCCGGATTGGCGAACCGAGATCGCCGAGCAGTCGGCGCTGCTGGTCGAGGAAGGAAACTGGCTTAAGTCGGCCCGTGCCGCGGTGGCCGAGCGGGCCGCCGAGGCGCCGTGTGACGCCGACGGCTTCGTCGCGTGGTTCGAGGAACTCGACCGCACCGGACCCGGCCAGAATGATCCGCTGTTCCCCTGGCTGGCCGAGACCGCCACACGGGACGAGATGCGTTGGTTCCTAACTCAGGAGGTTGCCGGCGAGGCGGGATTCGAGGATCTCGCCGCGATCACCCAGGTGCGCATGCCGCAGGGTCCGAAGCTGGAGATCGCCCGTAATTACTGGGACGAGATGGGCCGCGGCAATCCCAAGGGCATGCACGGCCCAATGCTGGAGATGCTGGCGCATCGTTTGGGCCTGACGCCCGAGATCGAGACGACGGTTTGGGAGAGCCTGGCGCTCGCCAACACCATGGCGGGCCTCGCGGCGAGCCGGCGCTATGCTTACCAGTCCATGGGAGCGCTCGGCGTTATTGAGCAGACCGCGCCGGGTCGTGCGGCATTGGTGGCGTTAGGGCTGAAGCGCCTGGGTGTGCCCGCCAGCGACCGGCACTATTTCGACCTGCATTCCGTGCTGGATGTGAAGCATTCGGCGGCGTGGAACAGCGAGGCGCTACATCCATTGGTGGCAGAGAACCCTAATTTCGCGCCGGCCATCGCCGAGGGCGCCCTGATGCGGCTTGAGTGCGGCGCCGCGTGCTTCCGGCGTTACCGGCAGGAACTTGGACTGAACTAGAGCATCGTCCAATCGACCTGCTCTTTCGATTGGACAAAGATGCTCGTCAAAACAAAGGGCTAGAGCTTTTCCCGATCCCGTCCGATGGGAAAAAGCACTAGTTCACCCGCAGCCTGCGTTCCAGCATCGACCCGGCGAGCGACAGCAACAGGCAGCATCCGAAGAACAGCAGGGCAGCGAAGGCATAGCCTTCGTTCGCCAGGCCAAGCCAGGACTGGTCCTTAAGCGACTGATTCACGACGCCCATCAGGTCGAACAAGCCCACCACGGATACGAGGGTCGTGTCCTTGAACAGGTCCACAACCACGTTCACGATCCCCGGGAGAGCCACGCGCATTGCCTGGGGCAATATGACGGTGAGATTGGCCTGCAGGGGATGCAGGCCAAGCGCCATCGCCGCCTCACGCTGGCCTGGGGACACGCCCTGCAGCCCGCCGCGCACAATCTCGGCCATATAGGCGGAGGTGAACAGCGCGAGCACGACCAGCGCGCGGATGAGGTTGTCCACCGTGACACCGCTCGGCAGCACCATGGGCAGCAGCACCAGGCCCATGAACAGCACGCCCAGCAGCGGCACGCCGCGCCAGAACTCGATCATCACCGTGCAGAGGCCGCGCACGAAGGGCAGGCTGGACCGGCGTCCAAAAGCAAGTGCCGTACCGAGCGGGATCGCGCAGGCGACGGCGACGAACGACAGCACGGCATTCAGCATCAGCCCGCCCCAATCGGCCGTCGGCACGGGCGTCAGGCCGGCGATGCCGCCCGCCAGCAGCACGCCCGCTGCTGCTGGCATCACTCCCAGCAGCAAGACAAACCAAACCGTCCTGTGCCGACGGGCAAATAAGCAGGCGAGCAGCGCCGCCAGCATGAGGCCTGCGGCTAGGTTCACTCGCCACTGCTGCTCGACCGGAAAGCCGCCATACAGGAACAGGCCGAGCCGTGCCTTGATGAAAGCCCAGCAGGCGCCGTCCGGGGCACAGCCGCGGCGGTTGGCGGCTACCCAGGTCGCTCCCGCGACGCCCCAGCGCCAGAGCGGCGGCACCGCCCATCCTAGGATCGCGGCAATGCCCAGGGTCAGCACCGCCGTGCCGGGGGTGCCGAATAGCGTCCGGAAGAGGCTGCGCGGGTTCAACGGCTCTGCAACGCCAGCCGCCGGTCCCAGCGGCTCATCAGCGCCGACACCGTGAGACTGAGCGTCAGGAACACGCCCAGTACCAGGGTCATCGCCTCGATCGCTCGGCCGGATTGGTTCAGCACGGTGCGGGCGAAGATCTGCAGGATCTCCGGATAGGCGATGGCGGCGCCCAGCGTGGTGGATTTGATGATGTTCAAATAGTGGCTGGTCATCGGCGGGATCAGCGTGCGGAGCGCCTGGGGCAGCACGATGAGCCGCATGCTGCGTGCGGTGGACAGGCCAAGGCTCCGCGCCGCTTCACGCTGGCCATGACCGACCGCGCCGATGGAGGCGCGGATGTTCTCCGACACGAAGGCGGCCGTGTAGATGCCGATGCCGGTCGTGAGCGCCAGCAGCTCGGGCGGCAGCCGCCAGCCACCGGCGAAGTTGAACCCGCTGAGCGCCGGCCATTGCCAGGCGGTGGTCACGACGGCGAGTGTGGCGGCGATTGCGAGCGGCGCGAAGGCGGTCAGCAGCAGCGGCAGCCGAGGCAAAGCGCGCGGCAGCAGTATGGCGACCGCCAGGCCCGCCAAAAGCAGCCAGCCGAACCAGGGCGACAACGGCGCCGGCATAAACAGCCCACGCACGTTCAGGAACACCGCGCCGCCTAGGGAAACGCTGGCCCGCGGGTTCGGCAGCACCTGCAGCACCGCGATGTACCAGAAAACGATCTGCAGCAGTTGCGGCGTGTTGCGGACCAGCTCGACGACCGCCCGTGCCGTCCAGGACGCGAGCGGGTTCACCGATAGCCGCATCAGCGCCAGGATCAGGCCCAGCAGGGTCGCCAGCAGTATGGCAAGTGCGCTGGCCAGCAACGTGTTGAGGCCGGATACCAGCAGCGCCCGGCCATAGCTGTCGGCGGTGGACCAGTCCGTGAGGCGGAACGGGATGTCGAAGCCGGCCGGGTTGAGCAGAAAGCCGAAATCCACGTCGATGTTGCGCTGTGCAAGGTTCCCGACCGCATTATGCCCAGCCCAGCCGAGGGCCGCGATCACTGCCAGGAGTGCCAGGCCCTGGAGCAGCAGCGCCTTCATCGACGGACCGCGCGCGGGCGGAGGCGGGCGCATGCCGGCCCTAGCCGCCGAGGGCCCCCGTGGGCTTACCGGAACGGCAGCGCGTATTGCAGCCCACCTTGGTTCCAAAGCTTGTTTTGGCCGCGCGCAAGGTCGAGCGCCTTGGGGCCGAAGAACTCGTCATAGATCTCGCCGTAGTTGCCCGACGCCTTGATCGCCCGCAGCGTCCAGTCATTGTCGAGGCCCAGCAGCGCCCCGAAACCGCCCTCGGCACCCAACAGGCGCTTCACGGCGGGGTCGCTGGAACTCGCGCGCATCTGGTCGGCATTGGCCCGGGTCACTCCCAGCTCCTCGGCCGTTTTCAAAGCTGCATCGAGCCAAAACAGGATGTTGCGCCAGGTCACGTCGCCGGACCGGATGTGGATGCCCAGCGGCTCCTTGCTGATCACGCCCTCCAGCACCACCCAGTCGGCGGGGTTTTTCATCGTCGAGCGGACAGCGGCCAGGCTGCCGGTGTCGTCGGTGTAGCCGTCGCAGCGCCCGGCCTCCATGGCCGCCGTCGCCTCGTCGGACTTCTCGAACAGCAGGGTGCCGATCTTGGTGCCGTTGGCGCGGGCGAAATCGGCGATGTTGAGCTCGAGCGTGGCGCCGGTGAGGGTACAGATGGTCGCGCCGTTCAGCTCGGTGATCTTTGACACGCCCAGCTTTTTCGACACCAGGAAGCCCTGGCCGGCGTAGAAGTTGATGGCGACCTCGTCCAGATGCAGCTGCACGCTGCGGGTCATGGTCATGGTGCTGTCGCGGATCAGCACGTCGATCTCGCCGGCCTGCAGGATGGTGAAGCGCGCTGGGGTGGTGGTCGGGACGAAGCGCACCTTGGCCGCATCGCCCAGCACCGCGGCGGCGATGGCGCGGCAATAGGCGACGTCGAAGCCCTTCCAGGTGCCGGAGCTGTCCTGGAAGGCGAAGCCGGGGATGCCGGTATCGACGCCGCAGGCGAGCATCCCACGCTTCTTGATCGCATCGACGGTCGGACCCGGCACCGGAATGGCTGTCTGCGCCATCGCCGGGGTGATCGGGACCGCTGCGACTGCGCCCGCCAGCAGCACAGCCATCAGGCCGCGCAGCACCCATTCCAAGCTTTTCACCGCTCACTCCCGATTATGTGAAAGGAGCATCCAGCCTCCGGCAGGTGCAGGTCAAGCCCTGCTGTTTACGCAGATCAGCCAAGCCGAACCGTTATCGATACGATTTTTCACCGGTTCTTCATCAATTCGGCCTAAACTAGAGCGCGTTCAACTATTGAGTAATGCTTATTTGTAGGTTTGTCCGGGGCAATGATCCATCGGCTGGTGACACTCACGACGGGCCGGGCCTTGTGCCTGCTGGATATCGCCGCAATAGCGCTGGTGTGGCCGCCGCTGTTCATCCTGGTGCTGGGCGGCACGATGCGGGCGGGTGGGCATGGCTGGGTGGCTGTGGCGCTCTATCCGCTCGCCAACCTCGTCTCGTTCTATGCCTTGGGCCTCTATCGCCGGGACGTCGGGATCGAGCTGCGCAAGTCGCTCGCCCGCATTCCGTTGGCGGCGGCTGTCGGCGCCTTGGCGGCGGGCGGAGCCATGATGGTGCTGCACGGCTCCGCGGATCAGGGTTCGCGGATGGCCTGGGCGGCGGCCGGTTTCCTGCTCAGCGGCTGCATCGCCCGCGTGGCGTTCGATACGCTGCGGCGCCATGGCGTGTTCAGCCGGACCCTGCTGGTTATTGGCGCCGGGTCTCGGGCGTGGGACCTGGTATGGATGCTGAAAAAGGAGGGCCCAAACCTCTCCTATCACATCACCTTCGTGCATGGGCCAGCTTGGGGGGAACTTGACCCGCGGCTGCGCGACGGTTCGGCCGGCCCGGTCGTGACGCTGCCGGCCGATGGCTTCCTGGGCCTGGCGCAGCGCTGCGGGGCCGATCAGATCGTCGTCGCGCCGGATGAGCGGCGCGGATTGCCGCTTGAGGGCCTGCTGACGTGCAAGATCGCCGGGTTCCCCGTGGCGCAGTACCTGTGCTTTCTCGAAACCGAGGTGCGCCGGATCGACCTGAAACGCATGGAGCTCGGCTGGCTGCTCTATTCCGAGGGCTTCTATTTCGGGACGGTGGACCGGGTATTGAAGCGTACGCTGGATTTGGTCGTCAGCGCGACCGTGCTGCTGCTGCTGTCGCCCTTTCTGCTGGTGGCTGCGGCGGCCATCAAATGGGAGGATCGCGGCTCGATCCTTTACCGGCAAGTCCGCATCACCCGCGGCGGCCGGCCATTCTACATGAACAAGCTGCGCACCATGCGGGTCAATGCCGAGGCGGAGGGCGCTGTGTGGGCGGCGGCGGGGGACACCCGCATCACCCGCATCGGCGCGGTCCTGCGACGCACCCGCATCGACGAGCTGCCGCAGCTGCTCAACGTGCTGCGCGGTGAGATGTCATTCGTCGGTCCCCGGCCGGAGCGTCCTGACTTCGTCGATATGCTGGCCGACCAAATCCCGCTGTATCATGAGCGGCACGTCGCCAAGGCAGGGCTGACCGGATGGGCGCAGGTCAACTATCCCTACGGCGCCTCGATCGACGACGCGCGGTCAAAGCTGAGCTATGACCTTTATTATGTGAAGAACTTCAACGTGCTGTTCGACTTCCTCATCATCCTGCAAACCGTGCGCGTCGTGCTCTGGCCCGGCGGCGTCCGCTGAGGACGGCGGGGTTGCGTGGCCGAAGCCGTCTCAGCCAGCCCAATCGACGACCAGCTCGCGCACCGTCATGCCCGGCATCGCGCCGAGCTGGGCCGCTGCCTCATTGCAGGCGGACACGACCCCCGTCTCGAACACCGATCGCGCATCGCCGATCCGGCAGGTCATGCCGTCCGCCACCAATCCGGCGATCCCACGGTCGTCCAGCGTCGGCAGCCGGCCGATGCCCGCCTGGTCGATGCCGATCCCGGCGTCATGAAACACGGCGGCGAACGCATCCGTACGCAGCGCCGAGGCCGGGTCGCCACCCACCAGCCCGCCATGCGACCCCGTGACGACGATGGCGCCGCGGTCGATATCGGCGCTGACCAAGGAGGCGCTATCGACCAGCACGACGGCGCGGGCCGCATTGGGCACTTCCAACGTGCTGCGCGCCTCCGCCGCCCGCGGCGGGTCGTAGCGCGGAACGCCGGCATTTTCCAGCAGTGCCAGCGCGTCCGCACAGGCCATGCCCGGCCGTAAGCCCAGGCCGCGGGCGGCGGCGTTCACCCGGGTCAGCCGGCCGCGCGCCAGCATGTCGTCCGCATCGCCGATCCGCGCGGTCTCATGCCCCACCGCCGCCGCAGGGACGCCCAGGCTGTCGAACAGCGGCAGCGACGCGATGCCGGCCTCGTCCAGCCCCAGCCCCGCGTCATGGAACACCGCCGCGCGCACCCCGGCCGCCAACGCCACGCTGCCGACGTAGCGGGCGCCTTGCGAACCCGTCAGCAGCACCGCGCCCCGGGCGCTAGGCGGCAGATTGGTGACGGAGGCGGCGACGATCACGGCCATAAGGCCCTCCTGCTGGACGATATCGACGGAGCGTGCCAGCTTTCCCGTGTTTAGCGAAGGCCATGCTGTCACGCCCATGACATTCACATCCCTGAAACTCACCCCATGAACGAGCCCTGTGACCTCGATGCGGTCGAGGCCCGCCGGCTGATCGGCTGCAAACGGCTATCGGCCGCCGAGCTGACCGAGAGCTGCATCGACCGCATCCTCGCCGTTGACCCCGCAGTGAACGCCATGGTCGCTCGCAACTTCGACCGGGCCCGGGCCGCGTCCAAGGCTTGCGATGCCGCGACGATGCGGGGCGATGCGCTCGGACCGCTGCACGGCCTGCCCTTGGGTGTGAAGGACCTCGAGGATGTGGCGGGCCTCCGCACCACCTATGGCAGCACGCTGTTCCGCGACCACGTGCCAGCGCATGACGAATTGATCGTGCAGGCGACGCGGCGGGCGGGCGCGATCGTGCTGGGCAAGACCAATACGCCGGAGTGGGGCGCCGGGGCCAACACGCGGAATGCCGTCTATGGCGCGACGGGCAACCCGTTCGATCCCACGCGCTCGGCGGCCGGGTCCTCCGGTGGATCGGCGGTGGCTTTGGCCACCGGAATGGTGCCGCTCGCGACCGGCTCGGACATGGGCGGCTCGCTGCGCAACCCGGCCGCGTTCTGCGGCATCGTCGGTTTCCGCCCCACGCCGGGCCTGGTGCCGAGCGAAAAGCGGCCGCTGGGCTGGAACCCGCTCTCGGTTTTGGGCCCGATGGCGCGCACGGTGCCCGACCTTTGCCTGCTGCTGTCCTGCATGGCGTCCGACGACGCGCGGGACCCGCTCGCCTGCACGGTCGCCGGCCAGGCGGTGCGCCGGCCGGCGGACTTCGCCAATCCGGATGCGGCCGATTTGGCTGGGCTGCGCGTGGCGCTCACGCCCGACTTCGGCGTCGCGCCGACCGAGCGGCATATCGCCGAGGTGTTCGCCGAGAAGACTGCGCTGTTCCGCCACGTTTTTGCCCACGCCGAGGACACCGCGCCGGACTGCACCGGCACCAACGAGGTCTTCGAGGTGCTGCGCGCCACCTTTTCACTCGCCAGCCATCACGACCGGGTTCGGAACACGCCGGACGAGGTCGGCCCCAACGTGCACGCGGACGTGGCGGCCGGACTGAAGCTGACGGCGCTGGACGTGGCACGGGCGCTGCAGCACCAGACGGCGCTGTATCGCCGCTGGCTAAGGTTCTTCGACAATTTCGACGTGATCTTGTCGCCCAGCGTCACCATCAGCCCGCGGCCCTGGCCGGAGCTGTTTCCCGCCAGCATCGACGGTGCACCGACCCGCACGTATTTCCACTGGCTGGCGCTGGCCTACGCCGTGACGACCGTCGGCCATCCCGCGGTGTCGCTGCCCCTTGGGTTGGACCGCAACGGCATGCCGTTCGGCCTGCAGATCGTCGGCCGGCGCGGCGGCGACGCCCAGGTTCTGGCGGTCGCCGCAGCGCTGGAGCGCCTGCTGGCCGGAGATCCCCGCACCGCCCGCCCGCTGCCCGACATCGCGGCGCTCGCCGCCGCACCGCCGCTGCGCGAGACGCCCGGGTTCCTCGGCTTCGGCTAGACGAGAGTGCTCGCCAGGTGGCACTCTCGTGACAACAGGGCACTTGGGGAGGCGCTATCGTGAGCATGACCGGGCCGGGACCGGAGGCCGAGTATCGCGCCCATTTGCAGGCGGGGCGTTTCATGATCCAGCGTAGCCGCTCCACCGGCACGCATATTTTCTACCCGCGCGTCGCCATCCCCGGCACCGGCGAGCAGGACCTCGAGTGGGTCGCGGCCAGCGGCCTCGCCACCGTCTATGCCATCACGGTCAACCGCGCGCGCGACGGCGCCTATAACCTGGCCCTGGTGGACCTCGACGAGGGGCCGCGCATGATGACGCGCATCGATGGGGTCGAGACAGTGCCGATCGGCACCCGCGTGCGCGCCCGCATCATCGAGGCGGACGGTGCGCCGCTGGTCGTCTTCGTCCCGGAGCCGGCAGCATGACCCACCCCCTCCGCGGCCGGGCGGCGATCGTCGGCATCGGCTCCGCCGGATGCGGCGCAGCGCCGGGCCGCACCGCCATGGAGCTGATGGCCGAGGCAGCGCTGGCCGCCATCGCCGACGCTGGGCTCGCCCTACACGAGATCGACGGCATCTTCGCTGCCACCAGCACGCACGCTTTCCCGACGCTTTCGGTCGCCGAGTATCTCGGCCTGCGCCCGCGCTATTTCGACGGCACCAACGTGGGCGGTTCGAGCTTTGAGGCGCATTTGCTCAGCGCGACGCTGGCGCTCGACGCCGGGCTGTGTGACGCGGCGCTGATCTGCTATGGCAGCAACCAGCGCAGCGCCGGCGGCCGCCTGGTCTCCATGAGCGAGCCGCAGCCGCATGAGGCGCCCTACAAGCCGCGCCATCCTATCACCGCCTATGCGCTCGCCGCCAGCCGGCACATGCACCAGTTCGGCACGACGCGCGCCATGCTGGCGGAGGTCGCGGTGGCCGCGCGTGCCTGGGCCAACCTGAACCCGGCCGCCTTCGCCCGCGGCCCGCTTTCGCTCGATGACGTGCTGGGTTCGCGCATGGTCAGCGACCCGTTGACCGTCGCGGATTGCTGCCTGGTGACGGATGGCGGCGGCGCCTGCGTGCTGGTGCGGGCCGACCGCGCCCGCGACCTCAAGCACGAACCTGCCTATCTGCTGGGCGCCGCCGGGGCCGGCTGGCACCGCGCGGTGATGTGCATGCCTGACCTCACGATGTCAGCCGCGACCGAAAGCGGCCCGCGCGCCTACGCGATGGCGGGCGTGCTGCCGTCCGAGGTGCGGCTCGCCATGCTGTATGATGCGTTCACCATCAACACGCTGCTGTTCCTCGAGGACCTCGGCTTCTGCGCCAAGGGCGAGGGCGGCTCCTTCGTCCAGGACGGCGGCATAGCGCCCGGCGGACGGCTCGCGGTCAACACCAACGGCGGCGGTCTGTCCTGCGTGCATCCCGGCATGTACGGCATGTTCCTGATCCTGGAGGCCGTGACCCAACTGCGCGGCGACGCCGGGGAGCGGCAGGTGCTAGACCTCGACGTGGCGCTCGTGCACGGCAATGGCGGCACGCTGTCCAGCCAGTGCACGGCTTTGCTCGGCACGGCTGCGTCGCTTTGAGCACGCGGTTCTCCAGCCTGGACAGCATGCTGCGCCCCCGCAGCGTCGCCGTGCTGGGCGCCAGCAACGACCCGACCCGCATCGGCGGCCGGCCGATTGCCTACATGCTGTCGCAAGGCTTTGCCGGGACGATCCTGCCGGTGAACCCAAACCGCGCCGAGGTGCAGGGCCTCAAGGCTTATGCCAGCGTCGCCGAGCTGCCGAGCGTGCCGGATACCGCGATCGTCGCCGTGCCCGCGGACCTTGCGGTGCAGGCAGTGGACGACCTGGGCGTCCGCGGCGTGCGGTCGGCGATCGTTTTCACCGCCGGGTTCGCCGAGATGAACGAGGCCGGCCGCCTGGCCCAGGACCGCATGCTGGCGGCGGCGGGGCGGCACGGCATGCGCTTGCTGGGACCCAACTGCCTCGGCCTGTTCAACGCGCGCATCGGCTTCTACCCGATCTTCTCCAGCTCGTTCGAGAACGGCTGGCCGCCGCCCGGCCGCATCGGCATCGCCAGCCAAAGCGGCGCTTATGGGACCCACATGTTCGCCACTGCGCGCAACCGCAACATCGGCACGCCTATCTGCGTCACCACGGGCAATGAGGGCGATGTCACCATCGGCGACGTGATCGGCTGGCTGGCCGAGGACCCCGACACCGACGTCATCGCCGCCTATGCCGAGGGCATCCGCGAGGCCGACAGCTTCCTCGCCGCCCTCGCCGCCGCCCGGGCCGCACGCAAGCCGGTGGTGATGATGAAGGTCGGCACCAGCACGCTCGGCGCGCACGCGGCGCAGTCCCACACTGCCTCGATCGCCGGCAACGACGCGGTGACCGACGCGGTGCTGGCAGAGTTCGGCGTCGTCCGCGCCCGCACGACCGAGGAGATGCTGGACATTGCGCTGACCGCCACCCGGCGCATCTACCCGGCCCGCAACACGCTCGGTGTCATCACCATCAGCGGCGGCGCCGGCGTGCTGATCTCGGACGCCGCCGAGGCGCTGGGCCTGCCGATGCCGGAGATGCCGGCAGACGCCCAGGCTCGGCTCAAGGCGATGCTGCCCTTCGCCGCCCCGCGCAACCCGGTCGATTGCACGGCGCAGGCCTTCAACGACATGAGCCTGATCGGCCGGTTCACCAACTCGATGGTCGAGGATGGGGGCTACGCCTCGGTGCTCGCCTTTTTTACCCAGGTCGGCGGCGCGGCCAGCGTCGCGCCGAAGCTGCGCGAGCAGCTCAATGCCTCGAAGGCCCGGCACCCGGACCGCCTATTCGTGCTGTCGGTCGTGGCGCCGATCGAACGCATCCGCGAATATGAGGACGACGGCTTCGTGGTGTTCGAGGATCCGACGCGCGCGACCGTCGCCATCCACGCGATGGGCCGGTTCGGCGAGGCATTCTCGAAGGCTGCTGGCCTGCCGCCGCCCGCGGTCCCGCACGTCGATTTGCCGCTCACCAACCCTTCCGAGGTCGCCGCCAAACGCATTTTGGCGCAGGCCGGCATCCCTGCCGCGCCCGAGGCGGCCTGTGCCACTGTGGACGCTGCGGTCGAGGCGGCCGAGCGGTTTGGCTATCCCGTCGTGCTCAAGGTGCTGTCGCCCGACATTGTGCATAAGTCGGAGATTGGCGGCGTGATCCTGGGCGTTCGCGGCGCCGACGCGGTGCGGGCCGGGTTCACGACCCTGCTCGAGCGGGCGAAGGCCGCGATGCCGGAGGCTAGGCTCGAAGGCATCCTGATCGCCAAACAGCTCCGCGGCGGCGTCGAGTGCATCTTAGGCATCCAGCGCGACCCGGTGTTCGGACCCGTCGCCATGTTCGGGCTCGGCGGCATCTTCGTCGAGGTGCTGCGCGACGTGGCGCTGCACCGCTGCCCGTTCGGCCCCGACGTGGCGGAGCGCATGATCCGCAGCCTGCGCGCCGCCCCGGTCCTGCTGGGCGCGCGCGGCCGGCCGGCGGCGGACATCGCGGCGCTGGCGGCCATGCTGTCCCGCTTGTCCGTCTTCGCGCATCAAGCGGGTCCGCGGCTCCGCTCCATCGACCTCAACCCCGTGTTCGCCATGCCGGACGGGGAAGGCGCTTACGCCGCCGACGCGGTCATCGAGCTCGGCGACGCGCCATGATCGACAAGCGCGTGCAATCCATGGCCGACGCGATGGTCGGCATTGCGGACGGGTCCACGGTGCTGATCGGCGGTTTCGGCGCGGTCGGTCAGCCGAATGCGTTGCTGGAGGGCCTGATCGAGCAGGGTGCCCGCGACCTCATTTGCGTCGCCAACAACGCCGGCACCGGGCATACCGGCCTCGCTCGGCTGATGGAGCTGGGCCGGGTGCGCCGCATCATCTGCACCTTCCCGCGCAGCGTCGGTTCGGTCGTGTTTGAGGAGCTGTATCGCGCCGGCAGGATCGAGCTGGAGATCGTGCCGCAGGGCACCTTGGCCGAGCGCATGCGCGCGGCCGGGGCGGGCATCCCGGCCTTTTACACCGCGACGGCGGCGGGAACGCAGCTCGCCCGCGGCAAGGAAACCCGGGAAATCGGCGGGCGGACCTACGTGCTCGAACACGCTCTGTCGGGCGATGTCGCCATGGTGGAGGCGTGGCGGGCGGACCGCTGGGGCAACCTCACCTTCCGCAGCAGCGGCCGCAACTTCAATCCCGTAATGGCGATGGCGGGGCGGCTCACGATCGTACAAAGCCAGCATATGGCCGAATTGGGCGAGCTCGACCCCGAGGGGATCGGCACGCCGGGCATTTTTGTCGATCGGGTGCTGCACGTGCCCTGCGGCGACCCCGTTGGTTAGGGAGGACAGGCATGCAAACCCTCAGCCGTGCCGCGATGGCCGCCCGCGTGGCGCAGGACATCCCCGAGGGCTGGTACGTGAACCTCGGCATCGGCATCCCCACGATGGTTGCGGACCACGTCGGCGCCGACCGCGAGGTGATCTTCCATAGCGAAAATGGCGTGCTCGGCATGGGCCCGGCGCCGGCGCCGGATCAGATCGATCCCTGGCTGATCAACGCCGGCAAGCAGCACGTGACCCTGCTGCGCGGCGGCGCCTACGTGCATCACGCTGACAGCTTTGCGATGATCCGCGGCGGGCACCTGGACCTGTGCGTGCTCGGCGCGTTCGAGGTGGCGGAGAACGGCGACATCGCCAACTGGGCGTTGAGCGAGAACGACACCGCACCGGCCGTGGGCGGCGCGATGGACCTCGCCGTCGGGGCAAAACGTCTGTGGGCCGTCATGGAGCACACGACCCGGGACGGCCGCCCGCGCCTGCTGCGCCGCTGCTCCTATCCGCTGACGGCGCCCGCGGCGGTCAAGCGCGTGTACACCAACCTGGCCGTGCTCGACGTGACGCCGCGCGGCTTCGCGGTCGTCGAGATGGCACAGGGCGTGTCGCACGCGGAGCTGCAGGCCAAAACCGAGGCGGAGCTGATCCCATGCTGACCGAAGAGTGCCGCGGCGCCACCGCCATCCTGACGCTCGACTATCCAGAGCGGCGCAACGCGCTGGCGATGCCGATGCGTCAGCGCATGGTGGACGCGCTGGAGGCGATCGAGGCAGACCGCGACCTGCGCGCCATCGTCATCACCGGAGCCGGCGGCACCTTCAGCGCCGGCGGCGACATCAGCGGCATGAATGTGACGGACCTGGCGAGCGGACGGGAGCGGTTCCGCCTGACGCACCGGCTAGTCCGGCTGCTGATCAAGGGCAGCAAACCGGTGATCGCCGCGGTCGAGGGCTGGTGCGTGGGCGCTGGGCTGTCGATTGCGATGTGCTGCGACACCGTGGTGGCAGCCGATGACGCGCGGTTCGCCGCCGGGTTCGGCAAGATCGGCCTAGTGGCCGACCTGGGTCTGCTGCATACGCTGCCCGCCCGTATCGGTCAGGGCCGGGCGCGGCAGGTCTTCCTGTATGGCGAGCAGATCGCGGCAGCGCGCGCCGAGGCCATCGGCATGATCGACCGCGTCGTCCCGCCCGGCACGGCGCTGCAGACAGCCCTGGAACGCGCCGCATTGTTCCACGCTGCCGCGCCGCTGCCGATTGCCATGACGAAGCAATACCTCGCTGCCGGGCTGGACGCGGCGCTTGAGTGGGAGCGGGATACCCAGTCCACGCTGTTCCTGACGGCCGACCACGCCGAGGGTAGGGCGGCTTTCCTGGGCAAACGTCCTCCCGTTTTCGGCGGCGTTTGACGGTCTTCAGCGCGAGAGATTGGGCGTCACCGAGTCGCTGCCCGGGCCGCCGCCGTCGCGCGTGATGTCGTTCGGCCGGCTGTCCGTCCGTGCGCCGGGCGGCACGGAGCTGAACGGCGAGGACGTGTCCGGCCCGACATTGCCGCCCGCGCGCTCCGACGGAGGCACGTTTTGCGGCAGGTTGCCCGGCACCGGCGCCGCGGTCCAAACCTTCTTCTCTTGTTGCGCCAAAGCCGTGCCGGACAGCACGCCGGCGACAAGTATTGCAATCAGTAATCGCATGGTGCCCACCTCTTTCGCAATCGGAACGCAACCGCGCATCGGGCGGTTGCTACTGGAACTCCGGCTCCGCTGTCAGTTAGTGAATTTCCGGCTCCGCCGTGGGGGCCGTGCCCTCCAGCACCGCATAGTCGCAACCCTCATTCGCCTGCCGTACCTGCTGGCTGTGCAGCAGGCCGAAACCGCGGGCGAAGCGCGGCGGCGGCGGCGTCCACGCGGCCCGGCGCGCCGCCAGCTCCGCATCCGGCACGTCCAGGCTGATCCGCCGGGCCGCCACGTCGAGTGTGATCAGGTCCCCGGTCCGCACCAGCGCCAGCGGGCCGCCCACCGCACTCTCCGGCGCCACATGCAGCACGCAGGTGCCATAGCTCGTGCCCGACATGCGGCTGTCGCTGATCCGCACCATGTCCCGAACGCCCTGGCGCAGCAGCTTTTTCGGCAGCGGCAGCATCCCCCATTCCGGCATCCCGGGTGCGCCGATCGGCCCGGAAGCGCGCAGCACCAGCACGCTGTCCGCCGTCATGTCCAGCGCCTCGTTGTCGATGCGCGCCGCCATGTCGTTGTAGTCGTCGAACACCATGGCCGGCCCGGTATGCCGCAGCAGCCGCGGGTCGGCCGCGCTGTGCTTGATGACGGCCCCGTCCGGCGCCAGGTTGCCGCGCAGCACCGCGACGCCGCCCTCGGCCCGCAATGCGCGATCCAGCGGCAGGATCACCTCGTCGTTCAGCACCTGGGCGCCCGAAGTGCCTTCGCCCAGTGTCATGCCTGACACCGTCCGGCACTCCAGGTCCAGCAGCGGCCCCAGCCGCGCCATCAGCGCCCGCAGGCCGCCGGCATAGTGGAAATCCTCCATCAGGTACTGGCCCGACGGCCGGATGTTGGCGATGAGCGGCGTCTGCCGGCTCAATAGGTCGAAGCGGTCCAGATCCAAGGCGACCCCGGCCCGGCGTGCTATGGCGATCAGGTGCACGATGCTGTTCGTGCTGCCGCCCAGCGCCATCGCCACCCGTACCGCATTGTCGAAGCTCGCCGCGGTCAAAAGGCGGCTCGGCCGCTGGTCGTCCCATACGAGATCGACGATGCGCCGGCCGCACGCCGTCGCCATGCGCGCGTGGTTGCTGTCCGGCGCCGGGATGCTGCTGCTGCCCGGCAGCGCCAGGCCCAATGCCTCCACCGCTGAGGTCATGGTGCTCGCGGTGCCCATCGTCATGCAGGTGCTCCAGGAGCGCGCGATGCCGTCCTCGACGCCCTGCCAATCCTGCTCGGTGATGGTGCCGGCGCGGAGTTCGTCCCAGAACTTCCAGGTGTCGCTGCCAGAGCCCAGCGTATGGCCGTTCCAGTGCCCGCGCAGCATCAGCCCGGCCGGCATGAAGATGCACGGCAGGTCCATCGACAGCGCGCCCATCACCATGGCCGGCGTCGTCTTGTCGCAGCCGCCCATCAGCACCAGCCCATCGAAAGGCTGCGACCGAGCGATCTCCTCAACCTCCATCGCCAGCAGGTTGCGATACAGCATGGTCGTGGGCTTCATGAAGTTCTCGGGCAAAGCGAGCGCCGGGATTTCGAGCGGGAAGCCGCCCGCCTGCCAAACGCCGCGCTTCATCTCCTCGGCGCGTATGCGGAAATGCTGGTGACAGGGGTTGAGGTCGGACCAGGTGTTGAGGATGCCGATGACCGGCTTGCCTTTCCAGTCGGCCTCGGCATAGCCCATCTGCTTGGTCCGGCTGCGATGGCCGAAGCTGCGCAGGTGCGTAGCTGTTCCGGCGTCTTGCGTGGCATGGCGGTCTCCGTGTCCCCCTCCAGCGTGCGCTGTGCGCCGGATGCGGGCAAGATGTGCGGCGCTGTGTGAGGGATTGGATTTCGATGCCGCTATGGGTTCCCGTCACGCTGGTGGCGGCGCTGTTCCAGACCTGGCGCACGGCCTTGCAACAGCGCCTGCGCGGGCGGCTGTCGGTCGGGACGGCTGGGCTGGTGCGGTATTTGTATGCCGTGCCCGTCGGGCTGGCGCTGCTGCTGGCCTACCGCACCGCGAGCGGGGCCGTGCTGCCGATGCCGACCCTGGGCTTTGTCTTGGCCTGCGCGGTGGCGGGGCTGGCGCAGGTGCTCGGCACGTCGCTGCTGATCATGGCGTTCGGGCATCGCAACTTCGCCGTCGGCACCGCCTATGCCAAGACCGACGCAGTGCAGGCGGCGCTTTTGTCGTGGCTGCTGCTGGGCGAGGCGCTGGCGCCGGTGGCCTGGCTCGGCATCGGCGTCGGGGTGTGCGGCGTGCTGACCTTGTCGCTGGCCGGGCGGGGCCTGCATCCTGCGACGCTGCTGCGCGCCACGGTGCAGCCTGCGGCGCTGTGCGGGCTGGGCGCTGGCGCCGGGTTTGCGGTGGCGGGCGTGGGGATCAAGGCTGCGACGGTGGCATTGGGGGCCGCCGACGTCATCTTGGGTGCGCTGTTTGCGCTCGTGGTGACCAATGTGCTGCAAACGCTGATGCAGGGCGGCTACATGGCTTGGCGCGAGCCTGTCGGCCTGCGCGAGGCCTTCTCGTCCTGGCGCAGTTCCGCCTGGGTGGGGGCGCTCTCGGCCGGCGGCTCCGCCTGCTGGTTCGTGAGTTTTGCCCTGGCCCCGGTGGCGCTGGTGCGGACTTTGGGCCAGGTCGAGATGCCGTTCACTTTGTTGTTCAGCCGGTTCTATCTGAACGAGTCCTTGCGGCGCGCCGACATCGCGGGACTGGCGCTGATCGTGTGCGGGGTGGTGCTGGTCTTGCTGTTCCACTGATCAGCAGGAGTAGCGTCCCACCAACTCAGAACCTGTTTGAGTGACCCGTTTGCGCCTCGACCTCATCTCTGCGTGTTGGAGATCACGAGTGTCCGCCGGGACGGGCGGATGGGAGCAGGGATGTGGACTGAAGCGCATCGGGCACGCCATGAGGCGGGCCTGAAGGAGATGGTATCGACCTGCGCGGTCGAGGAGATGGCGCGGTGGCTGGAGCGGGCAGACCCGCCGCGCAGCGAGAAGGCAACGCCTGTGTTGCCGGTCATCAGCGCGATTGCCTGGCATTTGCGTGTTGGCGGACCCTGGCGCGCTCTGCCCGGTGACTTTCCAGCATGGCGGACCGTGTACGGCTGGTTCCGCAGATGGCTGGAGCTTGGGTTGTTTGACCGGCTGCTGTGCGACGTGGCCTGCTTGCGGCGTCGTGCTGCGGGCAGGAAGCCCGAACCCACGTTGGGCATCATCGATACGCAATCGGTGAAATGCATCCCGGTCCGTGGCCCACGCGGCTATGACGCCGCCAAGAAGGTGCTGGGCCGCAAGCGCGTCGCCCTGGTCGACGCCGACGGCACCTGGCTCGCCGTTGCCGTGGTGCCGGCCTCTACCCAGGAGCGCGACACGCTTCCCGCGCTTGACGTCGGAAAGGCAGAATGGCCCAGCCTGCGCGAGGCCATCCTCGACGGCGGCTTTGTCGCCGAGCGCTGCCGCGATTGGTCGAACCGGCACGGCATGCGCCACCATGTTGTCGAGCGCGATCCCGGGCAGAAAGGCTTTGTCGTGCTCGAGCGCCGCTGGGTGGTGGAGCGCTCTTTCGGCTGGCTCGCGCACTGGGGCGGGCTGCTGCGCGACCGTGCCGGGCGCCTCGACGTGTCGGCCGCCCGCGTCGCGTTCGCGGCCATCCTGTCCGGCGTCGAAGCCCTGCTCAACCCCATGCCAGTCTACGCCGCCGCAAGTTGAAGTCACTCAAACAGGTTCTCAGAGGGCGTTCAGGGCCGGGGAGGATGCTTTCTTTGCCAAGCCTGCATCTGCGCGATCTCCTTGTCCTGGGCCGCGATGATGCCGCGCGCCAGCCGACGCAGCTCCGCGTCCTTGCCGTATTGCAGCTCGATCTTGGCCATCTCCACGGCGCCCTGATGGTGAGGCAGCATGCCCGCGACGAAGTCCCGGTCGGCGTCGCCGCTCAAAGGACGATCCATGTCCTGCATCATCTTGTCGCCCGCCGCCTTGAATGCCTGCGTGGATGGGCTGGCACTCGCACCGGGTGCCGCCATACGCATGCCCGGCTCCATCGCCATCCCAGGCATCGGGGCGGCCCCGCCCGCCGCAGGCTGCTGCTGGGCCACGGCTGGGCCAGCGAAGGCGGCGAGAAAGGCGACGGCGGCAAGCTTGCGTATGTTATGACTGGTCATCATTGAAACTCCTTTATGATCGGACGATTTTAGATAGTTGCGAAGCGCGTCTGCACGGGCTTGCCGGCGACGGTGAGCGATAATACGGCCGTCACCTTGAAGGTCGCCTTGCCGGCGAGCTGAGCGCTCTTGATGACCAACTCCACCCGGAGCTCGGCCAAGTCCTCGGCGACCTGGCTGCCCTTGCCTGAGTACTAGTGGCTTCCCAGGCACGCAATCGCCGCCCGACATCACCCCCCAGGGCACGGACATTGCGCAGCCGTCGATAGCTTCGCGCCGCTCGGCAGTGCAATGCTGGCCGTGGGCTGCCTGCAACTATCCCACGGGGGAGAGTCAAGCAGACGTTTCGCGATAGCCATTCTACAGGCGCGGATCAATATCTCTGCGGAACCGCCGCATGACTGCAAGGACCTCGAACCGGGGTTCGAGGGAAGCTTGTTTCAGTTGCAGACCAGCAGCAGGATCCGGCGTTATCCTACTCGCATATTTGCCTGCCTGAATGGCTGGCGCCAGGGCTTTACGGAAGGAAGACTGCGATGAACGTCAACACGTCACGCCCCGCCTTGTCGGTGTCCGAAATGACGGCGGGCTACCAGTCCGGTTTTGGCAACGGCTTCGAGACGGAGGCGCTGCCGGGTGCCCTGCCGGTGGGCCGCAACTCGCCGCAGCGCTGCGCCTACGGCCTGTATGCCGAGCAGCTGAGCGGCTCGCCCTTCACCGCGCCGCGCGCCAGTAACGAGCGGAGCTGGCTGTATCGCATCCGTCCCACGGTCGCGCATTGGGGAGCGTTCCGCCCCCGGGACGCTGGGCTGTGGCGCACCGCGCCCTGTCCCGAGGTCGTGACACCCCCCGCCCCCATGCGCTGGGACCCAATCCCGCTGCCGGATGGGGAGGTCACGCTGCTGCAGGGCATCCGCACCATCACCACGGCCGGTGACGCCGGCGCGCAGGCGGGGATGGGCAGCCACATCTACGTTGCCACCCGTTCCATGGTGGACGAGTATTTCTACGACGCCGACGGCGAGCTGCTGTTCGTGCCGCAGCAGGGCCGCCTGCGGCTCTGTACCGAGTTCGGCATCATCGACGTGGCGCCCGGCGAGATCGCCGTCGTGCCGCGTGGCGTGAAGCTTCGGGCGGAGCTGCCGGACGGCCCGGCCCGCGGCTATGTGTGCGAGAATTACGGCGGCAGTTTCAGCCTGCCGGAGCGCGGCCCGATCGGCGCCAACTGCCTGGCCAACCCGCGCGATTTCCTGACGCCCGTCGCGGCCTATGAGGACCGCGATGCACCGTCACGCATGGTGGTGAAGTGGGGCGGAGTTTTGTGGGAAGCCGACCTCGACCAATCGCCGCTGGACGTCGTGGCCTGGCACGGCAACTACGCGCCCTATAAATATGACCTGCGCCGCTTCTCGCCCGTGGGGCCGCTGCTGTTCGATCACGCCGACCCTAGCGTCTTCACGGTGCTGACCTCGGCCAGCGAGACGCCGGGCACGGCCAACATAGACTTCGTGATCTTCCCGGAGCGCTGGGCGGTCGCCGAGAACACCTTTCGCCCGCCCTGGTATCACATGAACGTCATGAGCGAGTTCATGGGCCTGGTTTACGGCGCCTACGACGCCAAGCCGCAGGGGTTCGTGCCCGGCGGGTTCAGCCTGCACAACATGATGCTGCCGCACGGCCCGGACCGGGATGCGTTCGAGGGCGCCAGCAACGCCGACCTCAAGCCGCGCAAGCTGGAGGGCACCATGGCCTTCATGTTCGAGACCCGCTTTCCGCAGCGGGTCACGGCCTATGCGATGCATGCACCCGAGCTGCAGCGAAACTACGCCGATTATGGGCATCTGCTGGCGAAACGCTTCAATCCGGCGGGGCGGCCGTGACGGGACCGCTGACGCCGGAGAGCGCAATGCTTAGTCACATTCTGCGAACGGAAATTGTGGACACGTCGAGCCGGCTGGCTGAATTGGGTGCGGTTTGGGACGCGCTATGGCGCCGGGGTGACCAAAACGTCTTCCAGAGCCATGGCTGGGTCTCCGCTTGGTGCAACTCCAAACGAGCCAACGACAAATCGCGCCTGTGTGTGGGGCTGGGCTGGCTGGGCGCCGACTTGGTTGCGGTGATGCCCCTCGCGACGCGCCGGCACCGTCGCGTACGCGTGCTCGAATGGGCGGCAAAGGATTGCAGCGACTACTGCGACGCACTGATCGATCCCCGGTCTGCCGAGACCGGGCGCACACTTGAACAGGTCTGGCTTGCAGTAGCGGCCTCCGGCCGCTTCGACCTCGCTTATCTCAGCCACGTGCGGCCCGATGCGGTTTTTTGCAGCCTGCTCGACAGGCCGCGGCGTTCGATTGGGCTCAGGCGGGGTCAACGGTCGGCGAGAAGCCTGCAGGTTCGGAATAATGGAGCCGAAGGCGATGCCTGGTTCCGCAGCCTCGGCCAAGACGCCCAGGATCGGCACGTGCGCGGACTGCGCATCCTCACTGAGACCGGGCCGGTCGTGGTGACGGCATCGCAGCCCGGCGACGCTATCGACGCGGTGCTGGAGCGCGTGATCGTGCTGAAGCGGCAATGTCTTGCCAGCCGAGGCCAGAGCAACATCACGCTGAGCAACGACGCCGCCGTCCTGCGCACTTTGGTCAAGGAACTTGACCGCCAGCAGGCGCTGCAGCTGTTCAGCGTCCATTGCGGCGGCCTCCTTGTGGCGGCCCTGATCAACATCGCGGCCGGCCGGCGGAGGCAGATCTTCTTTGCGGCCCATGACCCGCAATTCGATCGGGTCTCGCCGGAGATGCTCGTGATGGTCGAATGCCTGGTCCGGACGTTCGACATGGGAATTTCAGAGGTCGATCTGCTGTGTGTCGGGGACGAAAACGAGTTTGGGTTTGCCAACGCGCGGGTTGAACTCGCGTCGTATGTGAATGCGCGGACCTTGGTCGGAAAACTCGCGCTGGGTATCGGCGAGCGGCTCGACCGGACATAAAAGTGACCGGAAACAAGCTATAAGTTGAAATCAGACTGAACTGACGCGGCTTGGCGTTGGGGCGGTTTGGTGTGGGCCCGCATTGCCGGTTCTTTGCCTTGACCCCAGCGCCGCGTGTCTGACCGACGCAACGCCAGAGGGCATTGATGCAGCCAATTCCAGACCAATCTGTCGGCCCAGACCATAGGGCCGAAGTCCCGAAGCTTTTGCCATTTGAGCTCCGCGACGAGGCGCCTTCGCACGCGGCATGGGGCCAATGATGGCCATATCACCGCCCAGCGGACGCGACGGCGCCATGCACCGCCTTATCGCCGGCGTCCATAGTTTCCGGGAGCACGCCTTTCCTCGACGCAAGAAGCTGTTTGTCCAGCTTGCCGCTGGGCGGCACCCGCATACCCTGTTCATCGCCTGTGCCGACAGCCGCACTTCTCGCATATGACATGCTGGTTACCGTGTTTTACGTCGTATTCGGATGGCAGTGGGTTTCAATCGATAACCTTCCGCTGCCGTTGCTGGGCAGCGCCATCGCGCTGGTCATTACGCTGCGCAACAACGCCTCGTATGATCGATGGTGGGAGGCCAGGGCATTATGGGGGTCGGTGGTCAACTACTCCCGAAGCTTCGCCCGTGGGATGATCACATTGACCGATGACGCTGCGCTGCAGGCCTGCCTGGTCCGGCATCAGATCGCCTAAGCCCTGGGGTTGCGATGCCACCTGCTGCGGCTGGCGCCCTGGGACGCGTTGGAGAGCTATCTGCCAGCGGACACTATGGCCGGATTGCGCTCAGCGCCGAACGTCCCCGCTGCCATCCATGTGGCGATGGCGCGACAACTCGCGAGCGCTCGTATCCGCAAGAGCATCGATAACATAGGGCTGGGGGCACTCGACGTGACATTGAGCGCGCTCGCCAACGCCCAAGGCGGTCTCGAACGGATTAAAAACACGCCGCTGCCACGGCAATACAATCACTTCCCGCA
This sequence comes from uncultured Alphaproteobacteria bacterium, assembly GCA_963850595.1. GTDB lineage: Bacteria > Pseudomonadota > Alphaproteobacteria > Acetobacterales > Acetobacteraceae > CAHJXG01. Next base: position 360,248 of record CAWKLS010000003.1, read on the forward strand.
GATCTTCACCCGCGTGTATTGCCTGTTGCTGCCGCTCGGGCCCGTGCATGACCTCACCTATCTGACGCCGGTCGGCTCCACGGTGATCGGCTTCATGTTCCTGGCGCTGGACCGCATCGGTCGCGACCTGGAAGATCCGTTCGAGGATACGCTGCACGATATCCCGATGCAGGCGATAACCCGGGCCATCAAGGCTGACTTGCTCCAAGCCATTGGCAGCGAGACTGTCCCGGCTCCGGTCAGCATACGCGACGGCGTGCTCTGGTAGCGTTTCCTCAGTCGCCCAACGGCCGCGTAAGCTGCTTGATGCCCTTCAGGGCCAGCCAGCAAGCGTTTCCAGTGCGGGCTCCCTTGATGCGGCACACGCAAAGTCCATTTTACGGTCATAACCGATCCGGGCCCCTCTGGTGAGGATGCTGGCGCAGCCGGCCAACCTCGCGATGTCGGATCACCACGTGCCGCGCCGGATGAATTGGGCATGGTCGGGATGCAGGGCTGGAGCATGACGCCAGCGGCTTAACCGCACACTCCCTCGGCGCGTATGCAGCGCGAGACAGAAGGGGTCGCCGGTGCCGAACGCAAACGACAAAGACACACGCCCGCTTTGCGGCAATGACGCCGATGGTGACGCTCCGTTGCAGCGGTTGCTGGCCGGCTTGCCGCGGCCCGTTAATCGAATCATGACCCGGATGCGGAAGCCAGAGGCGCGCTGGGTGCGTATTCCGGTCGCGTCGGTGCTGATCTTCGGCGGCGTGCTCGGCTTCCTGCCTATCCTCGGCTTTTGGATGCTCCCGCTCGGCGCCGTACTCCTCGCAGAGGACATCCCCATGCTGAGGCGTCCGACGATGCGGGCGCTCGGCGTCGTTCAGGGGTGGTGGGACCGGCGGCGTGGCGCGGCGCGAGGGCAGCCATGATGGCGTGGCTGACCGACCCCCAAGTCTGGGCCAGCCTGCTGACGCTCACGATGCTCGAGATCGTGCTCGGGATCGACAACCTGATCTTTCTCTCCATCCTGGCGGGCCGGCTCCCTCCGGCGCAGCAGGCGCGGGCGCGGCAGATTGGCTTGGCGCTCGCGTTGATCATGCGCCTGGGACTGCTCACTGCCATCACTGGGATCATGGGGCTCACCGCACCGCTTTTTGACGTGGCCGGGCGCGGCTTCTCCTGGCGCGACCTGATCCTGATCGGAGGCGGGCTGTTCCTGGTCTATAAAGGCACCCAGGAGATCCATACCCGGATCGAGGGCGAGGCCGAGCATGGAACCGGGGCGGCAAGGCAGCACGCCAGCTTCGGCGCCACGATCCTGCAGATCGCGCTGCTCGATGTCGTGTTCTCGCTCGACAGCGTCATCACCGCCATCGGCATGGCGAGCCAGCTGCCGATCATGATCGCAGCCGTGGTAATCTCCGTTGTCGTCATGATGGTCGCCGCCGCACCGGTGTCGGCGTTCGTCAACCGCAGCCCGACGGTCAAGATGCTGGCGCTCAGCTTCCTGCTGATGATCGGCATGGTGCTGATCGCGGACGGGTTCGGCGCGCACGTGCCGAAGGGCTACATCTATGCCGCCATCGGGTTCTCTGCCCTGGTCGAGCTGTTGAACCAGCTCGCCGGCCGGCGGAAACAGGCGAAGAGCACTCTTGGGCGGGAGGCCTCTCCGTGACCCGCCCGGCGCTTCTGGTCGTCAATGCACGCAGCCGGCAGGGGGCCGATGCAGCAGCAACGGTGGCGTTGGCGCTTGAGCGCGCTGGTGTGCCGGTCTTGCAGCGGCCCTGCGCCGATGCCGGGCAGTTGCCAGGTCTGGTCTGCAGCCTGGTTGACCAGGTGGACCGCGTCGTGCTCGGCGGCGGCGACGGCACGCTCAACGCGGCGGCGCCCGGCCTGATCGCCGCCCCGCTGCCGCTCGGCATTATCCCGCTCGGCACGGCGAATGACCTCGCGCGCACCCTTGGCATTCCGCTCGATATCGAGCAGGCGGCGCAGGTCGTGGCGACAGGGCGGCTGCATCGCATCGACCTTGGCAAGGCGAACGGCCATCCCTTCTTCAACGTCGCCAGCATCGGCTTTGGCGTTGACCTGATGCGGGCGCTGACCCGGGACTCCAAGCGGCGCTGGGGACCGCTCGGCTATGCCGTCGCTGGATTGCGCGCCATAAGGCGGCTGCGCCCATTCGGGGTGGAGATCGTGCAAGGCAATACTTCGCATTTCTCACGCACGGTGCACGTCTCGGTGGGCAATGGCCGGCACTACGGCGGCGGCATGACCGTCTCCGAGGGCGCCCGCATCGACGACGGGCGGCTCGACATCTACAGCCTTGAGGTTCAGAGCCTCTGGCGTTTGCTGCTGATGCTTCCCGCCCTGCGCAGCGGACGGCACCACGCCTGGTCAGAGATCCGCACGTTGTCAAGCGACGAGATCGAGCTGCGCACCCGGCGTCCACGCTCGGTGAACACGGACGGGGAGATCACGACGCGCACGCCGGCAAGGTTTCGTGTCCTGCACGGTGCCCTCAACATTTATGTGCCCTGAACGAGGCACCTTAAATCGGGCAACTATTGGAGATATAGCCACATCGTTCGATGGCAAGTTCAATCTATCCTGATGGGCCCCGCTGCATCCCGTCGCACGGCAGCGACGTTGAGCCGCAACTAGCAACTGGAGCATAATATGAGCAGTTCAAACACGGTGATGGACGTCTATCTCACCGGTCTTCGCAACCAGCACGCCGTTGAGACCCAGGCGATCGGGACGGTTAAGAACGAGCTGAGCCGGATGGAGCCTTACCCGGAACTGCACGCGAAGATGCAGCAGGAAATGGAACGCTCGACAACCCAGGCCGCTCGTTTGGACGACCTGCTGGCAAAGCACGGCACCAAAGCCTCGGTCGCAAAGGAAGCGGTGACCGGTGCAGTCGCCACCGTTGCCGGATTTGCCCATATGGGCGCGGACGACGAGGTGCTGAAAAACGTCCTCGCGGCGATCGGCTTCAAGGCGTACGAGATCAGCTCATACAAGGTGCTGCTCACTTTGGCTGAGGCGGCGGGTGTTTCGGGGGACAGCGCCGTGTTGGAACAGTCGATGAAGGAGGAGCAGGAGATGGGCGACTGGCTTGGCAGCCACCTTCCCGGTATTGTGCACGCCTATCTTCAGCAGCGGGCAGCGTAGCAGCCTCAGACATGGCGTTGATCGTCGTATGCAGTTGATTCCAACGACATAGGTATGTGTTTATGCAAAATATACTGGCGCAATCGCCCGATTGTGCCAGTATATCCATGTTTGGCCTAATTCAATTCACAGCTTGGCGTTGTGTTTCGATGCCTGGTTGGGCAGGAACTTTCCTATACATGAGATCCTCGCCGCCTAATGGCGGCTGGTAGTGGTCCAACACGGTGGGAGCGGTCACGCTGCTGTCCAGGCGTGAGAATATTCTCAGATCTGATCGCCCATTAAAATAGCGGACCAGCCTTTTGCAGCCATCCGGCACGCTGTTTGCGCGAAACATCGGCTACTCCGCCCATAAATTGGCCGTTCGGCGCTGGGCTGTGTCGTTCAGGTTCCCTTCCCATGGCGCGTGGGCAATACGTTCGGCGAAAACGGGCGATGTTGACGCCGTTTCACACCTATGAACCTTCCGATCCGATTGGACCAGGGCCTTTTGTTCGATGGCGTTATGAGAATATGTCTTTTATAAGATTGCGATAGCCTATCAATAGCGAACGTTATCGTCGGTCTGAATAATACCTAGTTAGCAGCAAGATACTGCAGATTACTATGGCTGTTATTCTTTCATCTTGTCTCATGCTTTACCAGAAAGTGCAGCGAAGTCCCTCAGCGTCGGGGAAACCTGCTTTGTCAGCAGGTCGAGCCTTGTCATGCGTATTCAGGACAAATTTTTAGAGGAGTCGAATTTTGGGTAACAACGGTCGCATCCTAAAGGCGGCAATCGCCGTCTTTGGTATCAGTCTGGCCCCAGTCGGGTCAGCTGTCGTGCAGGCACAGTCCTCGGGCGATCGTCCGCTCGTGCCGCTAACGGGGATCCCCCCAGGGCCGTCGTTAACTGACTATTACGCTATTGTGCAGAGCCCGACGGTTCTCGTTGCTTTGGGCAAGGCGCTGTTCTGGGATACGCAGGTTGGAAAGGCCAACGGGCAGGCTTGCGCGAGCTGCCACTTCCACGCCGGTGCCGATCCGCGCACCGTGAACCAGCTGAGCCCCGGCCTAAAGGTTCAGCCAGTTTCCGACACCACCTTCGGCGGCACTCTCGTGGGTGCGTCCGGCACCAGAACAGGCGTTATGGGCAACGGTGCCGTTGCCGGGCCGAACGTCCAGCTGGTGCGTGCCGATTATCCGTTCCACAAACTGGCTGACGTCACCGACCGCGAATCGGCCGTCCTGTTCGACACCAACGACGTCACCTCGTCGCAGGGCGCCTTCCAGGGCACGTCAACCGCGGTGCCCGGCAACCTCGACCGATGCGGCTCGACACCCGGGGCGCCGTTCGCCAGCTCTGCGGGCGGTACATCCCTCAACACGCGCAAGGTCGAACCGCGCAACACGCCGACTGCGATCAACGCCGCTTTCAACAACCGCAACTTCTGGGATGGCCGCGCCAATAACGTCTTCAACGGTGTCAATCCGTTCGGACGGCGCGGCATTGCGGCCAACCCCGCAGCGCGGGTTTATGTCGCCTCCGGAACCTCCGTCCTACCGAAAATCCTGGCGTTGGAGAACATGAGCGCTGCCTCCCAGGCCGTCGGTCCGGTGCTCAGCAACTTCGAGATGACCTGCGACGGCAAGACGTTCCCAGACCTGGGCCGGAGCATGTTGAGCGAACGCGCACTGCAAAACCAGCAGGTCGCTGCCGATGACAGCGTGTTCTCCCGCATGCCGGGCGGCTCCATTATCCTGTCGAGCGGAGGACTGAAGTCAGACTACCGAACGCTCATTCAGCAGGCCTTCAAACCTGCGTATTGGAATAATGCCCAGTATTTCACTGTCGATCCCCCGACCGGCAATGTCACGTTGAGCACGGTTCCGACCGTTGGCTACCGGGTTGACGAGTTAAACTTCTCGATGTTCTTCGGCATTGCGGTCGATGCCTATGAGCGGACCTTGATCTCCGATAAGACGCCGTTCGATGTCGGCACGATGTCCGATGACGCCCGGCATGGCCAGGACATCTTCACCGGCAAAGCCAAGTGCGCCACCTGCCATGACGGCGCGCTGTTCACGAAGGCGGCGGCGGTGCAGGGGGAAAGCCCCTTCAACCCGATCGTGCACATGCCAATGGACAACGATCCCGCCGCGTTCGCCGATAGCGGCTTCTTCAACACCGGCGTGCGGCCCGCGTTCGAGGATGTTGGCCTCGGTGGCTCCGATGCCTTCGGCAACCAGCTCTCGTTCACCCGGCAAATGCTGGGAGCTAAGGCGGTTGACCACTTCCAGGTCAATCCGTGCGGGTTCGAGGTCGCTTTCGACCCTGCGAACTGCAACCGGCTGCCGTCGGCCGCTGAGGCCGCTCTGCAGCGGGTTGCCGTGGACGGCGCATTCAAAACGCCCGGCCTGCGCAACGTCGCCTTGACCGCTCCCTACATGCACAATGGCGGGCAGAGGTCACTTGAAGACGTCGTGGACTTCTACAGCCGCGGCGGCGACCGGCGCCTGTTGTCGAACCCTGGGTCGAACCCTGGCGTGACCAAAGTCGTCGCGGATCTTAGCGGCGGCCGTGGCGGCGGTGGCAGCGATGGCACCGGTGCAGAGCCAGCTTCGGGCCTGACCGGCGACGACACCACCGGCACCGGCCTGCTCGGTCAGTCAAAGCCGATAGGCGCCAAGATGGGCGGCAGCAACGCACATCCTGAGATCAAGCCCTTCAGCCTCAACCCAACGCAGAAGATGCAGATGGTCGAGTTCCTGAAGTCGCTCACGGACCCGCGCGTTGCCTGCCATGCGGCGCCGTTCGATCACCCGTCGCTGACGGTCGCGAACGGCCAGTCTTCAGTAAGCACCAGCGGGAGCGGCAACGCGGACGATAAGACCATGACGATCTCGGCGGTCGGCGCTGCTGGGTATTCAACCTGCAAAGCCAACTACCAAGCGCTCAACTCCGGCGACTTGTTCACGTCCTCCGCCGCATTCAGCAGACTAAAGTAGCGTGCCGATCGCCCGCCGGGGGTATGTCCCCGGCGGGCGACTTCCTGCCCACAGTCCGGCGTGCGGTTCAGCGACGATCGTTTCAGGAGGCTGCCATGCCCGACACCCATTTTTCGAACCACCTGCTTCTGCCGCTCCCGCCTCGTGCGCGTCCGCACGGGCATACTCAAATCGTGCGCCCGCACGGGCACACGCTGCCGCTCCGCGTCGGCACCCGCGGCAGCCCATTGGCGCTGGTTCAGACCAAGCGGTTCCTCGAACGCCTCTCCCAGTTCTGCCCGGTGCTGCGTCTGCATGATGTGTTCCGTGAGGAGATCATCTGCACCACGGGCGACCGCGTCCAGGACCGCAGCCTCGCCGAGATCGGTGGCAAGGGCCTGTTCGCCAAAGAAATCCATGAAGCGCTAAGCGATGGCCGCATCGATTTCGCCGTGCATAGCCTCAAAGACCTGGAAACATCTCTGCCGCCCGGCATCGTCCTGGCGTGCACCCTCCAGCGCGAGGACGCGCGTGATGCGCTCATCCTCGGCCCAGGCTGCCTGCCGCCCGACCCCGCCGATCCGCTGAAGACGCTGCCGGCAGGTGCATTGATCGGCACCAACTCGGCCCGCCGTCAGGCGCAGCTGCTTCACGCCCGGCCCGATCTGCGCATGACGCTGCTGCGCGGCAACGTCGGCTCCCGCATCGGCAAGGTCCGCCGCGGCGAGTGCACGGCGAGCCTGCTGGCACTCGCCGGGCTGCGTCGGCTGGGGCTTGAGGCGGAGGCGGCGGTGGTACTCGACCCCGACAGCATGGTGCCCGCCGCTGGCCAGGGCATCGTCGGCATCACCGCACGCGAAAACGACCTGGCGCTCCTCGAGCTGCTCGCCGCCATCGAGGATCCTGTGGCACGCATGGTCAGCACCGCCGAGCGCGCCATGCTTGCCGAGCTGGACGGCTCCTGCCGCACGCCAATCGGCGGCCATGCCCGCTCCCTTCCGGACGGACGGCTGCACCTCACCGGCCTTGTTGCCCGCACCGATGGCAGCTTCCTGCTCAAGCGCAGCTTGCATGGCCCGGCCAGCGACGCCGCGCGCATCGGCGCCGAACTGGGCGCGTCGCTGCGCACCGACAGCCCGCGGGACATCTTCGCGTGACGCGCAAGCGGCGACGGCTCTGGATCGTGCTGGCGTGCGGCCTGGGCGTCGGGTCGGCGACGGCGCTGGGCCTCACGGCATTCAGCGACAACATCGTGTTCTTCGTGGCGCCATCGGATTTGGGCGCGCACGCGGCGGGCCCGGGCCCGGGCCGCACGCTACGGCTGGGCGGCCTGGTTGAGGCGGGCAGCATCCATCGTGAGGCGGAAGGCGGCAAGCCGGTCGCACGGTTCCGCATCACCGATGGAAGGGCGGCGGTAGATGTTTCATATTCCGGGATATTGCCGGACCTGTTCCGGGAAGGGCAGGGGGCGGTGACGCTCGGCACCCTGCAAAGCGACGGCAGCTTCCGCGCCCAGGAAGTGCTGGCGAAGCATGATGAAAGCTATATGCCGAAGGACGTGGCGGAGGCGTTGAAACGCACCGGCCAATGGCGTCCGGAGCAGGGTCCGCCGCCGCCGGCCGCGACCTGGAACACGCTGGCGCCGCTGCCTGTGGGCGGATGACTGAGCGGAGGTTTGATCGGCAGCGTCCAACGCAGTTGGCCAGCTTGCCCGCGCCAGCTTGACAGCAACGAACGCCGAACCCCAGCATATCTGACCTATTCTGCAGGACGCGCGATGCAACAGGACAACTCCAATTCCGAGGGCGCGCTGCACGGCCTGCGGGTCATTGAGATGGGGCAGTTGATCGCCGGCCCGTTCTGCGGCCAGCTTATGGCGGATTTCGGCGCCGAGGTGATCAAGCTGGAGCCGCCGGGCCGGGGCGATCCGATGCGGGAGTGGGGGCACGAGAAGCCGCAGGGCCTGTCGCTCTGGTGGTCGGTCATCGCCCGGGGCAAGAAAAGCGTCGAGATCGATGCGCGGCAGCCGGACGGCCAGGCGCTGATCCGCGACCTGGTCGCCGGGAGCGACGTGCTAATCGAGAACTTCCGGCCCGGCACGATGGAAAAGTGGGGCCTGGGCTATGACGCGCTGGCGGCGATCAACCCGCGTTTGGTGATGATCCGGGTATCCGGCTATGGCCAGACCGGCCCTTATGCGCACAAGGCCGGGTTCGGCGCGATCGGCGAGGCGATGGGCGGGCTGCGCCACGTTGTAGGCGACCCGAGCACACCGCCGAGCCGCATGGGCATCTCGATCGGCGACACCCTGGCCGCCACCTTCGCCTGTCTCGGCGGCATGATGGCGCTGCATGCCCGCGAGCGCACCGGTCGCGGCCAAATGGTGGACAGCGCGATCTATGAGGCCGTGCTGGCGGTGATGGAGAGCCTGGTCACCGAATTTGCCCATACCGGATACATTCGCGAGCGCACCGGCGCCATCCTGCCGAACATTGCGCCCAGCAACGTCTATCCCACCCAAGACGGCACGTATGTCTTGATCGCCGCCAACCAGGACACGGTTTTCCGCCGCCTGGTCGCTGCGATGGGCCGGCCGGAGCTGGCCGAGGATCCGCGCTTCAGCACCCACGACGCCCGCGGCGAGCGCCAGAAGGAGCTGGACGCGCTGATCGCCGATTGGACCGGCAAGCAGGACCGCTTGGCCCTCGGCGCGCTGCTGGACGACGCTGGGGTGCCGCGCGGCGACATCTATCGCGGGCCGGAGATGCTGGAAGACGCGCATTTCAAGGCGCGGGAAACGATCGCCCGGGTCATGCACCCAAAGCTCGGGGAATTGCGGATGCAGAGCGTCGCCCCGCGTCTATCAGAGACGCCGGGGCGTATCCGCCACGCTGGGCCGGACCTCGGTGAGCATAATGGCGAGGTGCTGCGCGGTTTGCTGGGCCTCGATGCCGCTCGCCTGACGCAGTTGCAGGCGGCTCGGGTGATCGGCCGGACGCAGCCCCGTGCCGCTTGACCGTCTCACGCCGCCCCGCTTCGCGCTGCCAGACAGCGTCGAGATCGTTGAGGTGAGCCCGCGCGATGGCCTGCAGAATGAGGCGCGGCCGGTCGGCACCGCCGACAAGCTGCATCTGATCGAGGCGCTGACCGCTGCCGGCGCCAAGAGAATCGAGGCCACCAGCTTTGTTCACCCGGTCCGCGTGCCGCAGATGGCGGATGCGGAGGCGGTGATGGCCGGCCTGCCGCGCGAGCCTCGCGTCACCATCTCGGGTCTGGCGCTGAACCGGCGCGGCGCCGAGCGCGCGATTGCGGCCGGCTGCAACGAGATCACCTACGCCGTCGTCGCCAGCGAGACGTTCGGCCAGCGCAACCAAGGTCAGACCACCGAGCAGGGCCTGGCCGTTTGGACCGAGGTCGCGGCCCTGGCGCGTGCCGCCGGCCGGCGCGCCACGGTCGTCATCGTCACCGCCTTCGGCTGTCCGTTCGAGGGCCTTGTGGACCCGGCCCGCGTCGAGGCCATCGCCGTCCGGGCGCTGCGGTCCGACCCCGAGGAGATCGCCCTGGCGGATACCATCGGCGTCGGCACGCCGGGCCAGGTCATGGACCTGTTTGGACGGCTGCGCACGGCCGTCGCCGAATCGCAAACCGGGCGTGCCCGGCTGCGCGCGCATTTCCACAACACCCGCAACACCGGCTACGCCAACGCCTATGCGGCGCTGCTGGCCGGGGTCACGGTGCTGGACAGCAGCGCCGGCGGGATTGGCGGCTGTCCGTTCGCCCCGCGTGCCACCGGCAATATCGCGACCGAGGATCTGCTGTTCATGCTCGACGGCCTCGGTGTCCGGCACGGCATGGACCGCGGCGCCGTGGCGGCGCTCGATCCGTGGCTGGCCGGGGTGCTGGGTCATGCGGTGCCGGGTCAGCTCGGCAAGACGGACGCCTGGCCGCCTGTCGCATAGGTCTGGCCCGCCCAGCGTCCCGTGACACGGCACGCGGATTGCACGATACGCAGCACGATCAAGCCGGAACAGAGAGCGCAGCCATGGCCCAACACCACGTCCCCGCAACCCCCGAGACCATCCATTGGGGAAGCTTCAGCGCCGCCTACGAGCCGGTCCTGACGGCGCAAAGCGGCGATACCGTCGTATTGGAGTGCGTAACGGGCGCACCGGACGTCATGCCGCCCGAGGGCTCCAATTTCAAAATTCCCCCAGCGCTTGCCGCCATCCACGCCGCCAATCCGCCGCGGCTCGGGCCGCATATCCTGACCGGTCCGGTCGCCATCGCCGGCGCCGAGCCTGGCGATACGCTCGAGGTCCGCATCGACCGGATCGAGCTCGGCGCCGATTGGGGCTTCTGCGGCCACCGCCCGCTCGCCGGCACGCTGCCGGAGGACTTTCCGCACCGGTTCCTCAGCCACATCGGCGTTGACCGCGCCGCCGGAACCTGCCGGCTGCCATGGGGCACTGAACTGAAGCTTTCGCCATTCTTCGGCGTGATGGGCGTGGCGCCGCCGCCTGCGTACGGCGCGATCTCGACCAAGGAGCCGCGCGAGCACGGTGGCAACCTAGACAACAAGGAGGTCGGCGCCGGCAGCACGCTGTTCCTGCCGGTCTGGGTGCCAGGCGCCAATTTCTCCGCCGGCGACGGCCATGGCGTGCAGGGCGACGGTGAGGTCTGCATCAACGCATTGGAGATTTGCCTGACCGGCACCTTCACCTTTGTGCTGCATAAAGCGGGCGTGCTGCACAAAGCCGGAGGCGCGCCGTTCCGCTTTCCACGCGCGGAGTCCCCAACCCATTATATCTCGATGGGGCTGAACGAGGACCTGGACCTCGCGATGAAGCAGGCATTGCGGGAGATGATCGCCTTCATCTGCGCGCGGTCCGCCTTATCGCCTGACCAGGCCTACCAGTTCTGCTCGCTCGCGGTGGATTTCCATGTGACGCAGACGGTGAACGGCGAGAAGGGCGTGCACGGGCTGTTGCGCAAGGGACTGCTATTTTAGGCGGGTTATCCACAACTGTTTGTGTCGAACTGAGGTTTTACATCTATCCCTAGCAAACCAGCGGCAGTACTATCCGTTGCGCAACTGGATGGTTGGGGAGGCTAGAATGGACTGGAACGAGGAGACGATCGCCCGCCTGCGGCAGTTCTGGCAGGACGGCCATTCCACCGCCGAAATCGGACGGCGCATGGGCATCACCAAGAACGCTGTGGTCGGCAAGGCGCACCGCTTGATGCTGCCGCCGCGGCCATCGCCGATCCGCCGCGACCTGCCCGAGGGCTACGTGTCACGGCGGTCGGCAGCCCGGCGTGCAACGGGCGCCACCTTGCCAGCGCCGAACCTGCCGTCCATCGCCGGGGTGGCCGCCCCGCCTGTTGCCAGTAAAGATGTCGCGGCGCGTCCGTCACGTTCGCCGGTACAGCTTCGCGCCGTGCCGCTGCCTCGCGCTGGGGCACGTGTCACGACCTGCTGCTGGCCGATCGGCGATCCGGGCACGGTCAATTTCCGGTTCTGCGATGACGGCGCGATGACCGGCAAGCCGTATTGCGCCCAGCATGCAGCGCTGGCGTATGTGAAAGTGCGGGACCGGCGGGAGGACGCGGCCTAGCTTCTGATACCAACCGCCCTTTCGGGCGACTGATGTTAGAGTCGTTTTTGGTGCGGGGCCTCAGCCGCAAACATTTTGCGTTTTTGGCGACCCCACCAACCCCGCGCGCATGCCGGTCAGCCAACAGGGCTGCCGGCATCACGACCTCCGCGCATCCGGGCATTGCGTCCGCGTACCCTTGATCCCGGCGGTGTCGCGGTCTAGGGGTTACGTGGAGACAACATGCCACCATACGAGACTGCCCTTCCGCGGGAGCGCCACACCGCGCTCGATGCCGACTCCGTTCGCGCCGCCTATCGTCGCTGGGCCGGGGTTTATGACACCGTTTTTGGAGGTGTTTCGGCGTTTGGCCGGCGCCGCGCAGTGGAGGCGGTGAACGCGCTTCCCGGCGTTCACGTGCTGGAGGTGGGGGTGGGCACTGGCCTCGCTTTGCCGCTTTATTCCAGCGCCAAGCGGATTACCGGCATCGACCTGTCGAAAGAAATGCTGGCGTTCGCGCGGTCCCGGGTGAAATCTGCTGGCCTCAACAACGTCGAGGCACTGCTGGAGGTTGATGCGGAGGCGACCGGGCTTGAGGTTGGCTCATTCGACATCGCGGTGGCGATGTTCGTCGCATCGGTGGTGCCGAACCCCCGTTTGCTGCTGGCCGAGATGCGCCGGGTTGTGCGGCCGGGCGGGCATCTGTTGTTCGTTAACCATTTTGCCGCTGAGCGCGGTCCGCGTTGGTGGGTGGAGCGTGCACTGGCCCCGGCTTCGCGCAAGCTCGGGTGGCATCCCGACTTCTCGCACGATGCATTGCTGCCGGCTGAGGATCAAGCGAGTGCACAATTCGCGTCAGTGCCGCCATTGGGCCTTTTCACCTTGGTGAGTCTGCCCAACTGATGATGGTCGGGCCGCGGCGTGGCTTGATCTAACGCAAGCTGTCCGATACGTCCTGCCGGGTGCTCCGGATACGGGCCGGGCAAAATGCAGGTGGGATGGACGGATAGATGCAGGTTTCCCAGCGGCTCCGCGCCGTAATGGCTTTGATTGCTATGTTGATGATCGGCACCGGCTCCGCATGGGCCCAGGCACCGCATAATTGGCAGTTGAGTTTTCAAGCGGCGCATAGCCCGGTCCAGCAGGGCATCGAGGGCCTGCACGCTATGGTGATTTGGCTGATGGCGGCCGTAACGATCTTCGTGGCGGCGCTGCTCGGGTATTGCGTGTGGCGCTTCCGGGCTTCGGTCAATCCCAAGGCCAGCCGGGTCAGCCATCATACCGCACTTGAGGTGGCCTGGACGGTCCTGCCGGTGCTGATCCTGGTCATCATCGCAATCCCATCGTTCCGGCTGATCTACTTCGAGGACCGGACTGAGGCAGCAGACATGACGATCAAGGTGGTCGGTCATCAGTGGTATTGGGAATACGACTATCCCGACCAAGGCGACGTCAAGTTCGACAGCTACATGATCCCAGCCGACGACCTGAAGCCCGGCCAACTCCGGCAGTTGGAGGTTGATAACCGTGTTGTGGTGCCAGCCGGCAAGAACATCCGCATTCTCGCCACGAGCGGCGACGTGATCCACAGCTTCTTCATACCGTCGCTTGGCGTGCAGCGCTATGCCATTCCTGGCCGGACGATCGAGACCTGGGTCAAAGTGGATCAGCCGGGCGTCTATTACGGTGAGTGCAACCAAATCTGCGGCACCAACCACAGCGCGATGCCGATCGCGGTCGAGGCGATGACCGAAAAGGACTTCACGGCTTGGATTGCCGCCGCCAAGACCAAGTTTGCTGCCGGCAACGCGCCTTCGCTCCTGGAGGGTGAGCGGCGTGTGGCTGCGGTTGAGAATACACAGCACTAAACCACATCGGTTAGAGCGAGGGAGTGCACGCAATGTCGGTGACGACGCAAGATCATGACCACGACCAAGACCACGGGCACGCGCCGAACTTCGTGAACCGCTGGTTGTTCAGCACCAACCACAAAGATATCGGCACGCTGTATCTGATCTTCGCCATCATCGCGGGCATCGTCGGCGTCGCGCTTTCGGTGCACATGCGGATGGAACTGCAAAGCCCTGGCTTGCAATACTTCGCGTCGGGCCAGGCGTGGAACGCGACTGTGACGGCGCACGGCCTTATCATGATTTTCTTCATGGTGATGCCGGCGATGATCGGCGGCTTCGGCAACTGGTTCGTGCCGATCATGATCGGCGCGCCCGACATGGCGTTTCCGCGGCTCAACAACATCAGTTTTTGGCTGCTTGTCCCAGCCTTCGCCTTGATTATGATGGGGCTGCATAGCGGCGACGGTGCCGGTTCCGGCTGGACGCTATACCCGCCGCTGTCCAATGCCACGTATCAGTCCGGCGTGGCGATGGACTATACACTGTTCGCCCTGCATCTCGCGGGCGTGTCGTCGCTGCTCGGCGCAATCAACTTCATAACGACAATCTTCAACATGCGTGCCCCGGGGATGACGCTGCACAAGATGCCGCTGTTTGTCTGGTCCATGCTGGTGACGGCGTTTCTGCTGCTGCTGTCGATCCCCGTGCTGGCCGGCGCGATCACCATGCTGATCACCGACCGCAATTTCGGCACCTCGTTCTTTGATCCGCAGGGCGGTGGCGACCCGGTGCTGTTCCAGCATCTGTTCTGGTTCTTCGGCCATCCCGAGGTTTACATTATGATCCTGCCGGGCTTCGGCATGGTCAGCCACGTCATCTCGACCTTCTCCAAGAAGCCGATCTTCGGCTATCTTGGCATGGCCTACGCGATGATCGCGATCGGCGTGGTGGGCTTCGTCGTGTGGGCGCACCACATGTTCGTGTCGGGCATCTCCGTTGATACACGCGCCTATTTCGTCGCGGCGACAATGATTATTGCCGTGCCGACCGGCATCAAAATCTTCTCGTGGATCGCGACGATGTGGGGCGGCTCGATTGAGCTCAAGACGCCGATGCTGTTCGCAATCGGTTTCATCTTCCTGTTCACGCTGGGCGGCGTCACCGGCATCGTGCTGTCGAACTCCAGCATCGACCAGATCCTGCACAACACTTATTACGTCGTCGCACACTTCCACTATGTGCTGAGCCTTGGCGCCGTGTTCTCGATCTTCGCTGGGTTCTACTACTGGATCGGCAAGATGTCGGGCCGGCAGTATCCGGAGTTCTGGGGCAAGGTGCACTTCTGGGTCACCTTCATCGGGGTGAACCTAACCTTCTTCCCGATGCACTTCCTTGGTCTCGCCGGCATGCCGCGCCGCTATCCGGACTATCCCGACGCTTTTGCCGGCTGGAACTACGTGGCCTCTATTGGATCCTACATCTCGGCGTTTTCAGTCCTGATTTTCCTCTACGTGATCTATCGGACGTTCACGTCGAAAGTACAGGTTGCAGATAACTATTGGGGTGAGGGTGCAACAACGCTCGAGTGGACCGTAACCTCGCCGCCGCCGTTCCACACCTTTACGGAGCTGCCGCGGGTACGGTGATGACTGAACCTGTGACAGACATCGGGGGGGCTTCGGCCCCCCTTTCCACTTTGGAGTTTCCGGCGGAGGCTCATGACTGGTTTATGATGCTGAAGCCTCGCGTGATCACACTTGTGGTGTTCACCGGTTTCGTTGGACTGTTGCTCGCCCCTGGTTTTCTGCACCCGGTGCTGGCATTGGCCGCCGTGCTTTGCATAGCCATCGGCGCTGGTGCGGCTGGCGCGATCAACATGTGGTATGATCGCGATATCGACGCCGTCATGCGCCGTACGGCGAAGCGTCCGATCCCGGCTGGGCGGATCGGTGCCGGCGAGGCACTGGGCTTTGGTGTAACCCTGGGTATTGCCTCTGTCATCGTCATGGGGCTGGCGACCAACTGGGCGGCGGCTGGGCTTTTGGCGCTCTCAATCCTGTTTTATGTGTTTATCTACACGATGTGGCTGAAGCGCCGTACGCCGCAGAATATCGTCATCGGCGGTGCGGCCGGGGCGTTTCCCCCGGTCATCGGTTGGGCTGCGGTGACCGGTAGCGTCGATGTCATGCCGCTTTTGCTGTTTGCCATCGTGTTCTTTTGGACACCGCCGCACTTCTGGGCGCTCTCGCTTTATGCGTGCGAGGATTATGAGCGTGCCGGCGTGCCAATGCTCCCTGTGACCGCTGGCGCACGGGCAACCCGGCATCAGGTCGTCTATTACACCGTCGCTTTGGTCCTGGTGTCGCTGCTGCCCTGGATGCTGGGCTATGCTGGCCCGGTCTATGGCGTTTCCGCGGTCGGGCTGGGGGTTTGGTTCATCATTGCTGCGCTGCGGCTGCTTTGGGACAAACAGGATGCGGCCGGCGTATCCCTGACCCGCGATGCACCGGCGCGCTGGACCTTCCGCGTGTCGCTCATCTACCTTTTTGCACTGTTCACCATGCTGGCGCTCGATCATGTCCTCCCGGTCCCTCATCTTGGATGAGTTCCCGCCACCTCTCACGCCAATGGAAGCGGTTGAACTGCGCCGGCGGCAGCGCGGCAAGAACATCGTGCTGCTGATTGTGCTGATCGGGATGGCTGCGTTATTCTACGCCATATCCATGGTGCGGTTTAAAGTCTCCTGACCTCCGCTTGCTGCTGGGCGTATGACACCGACATCAATCATATGAAATCCAGAAGCAACACTCTGATCGCCAGTGTCCTCGTGGTGTCAATCGGTGGCATGGTCGGCCTGTCCTTCGCGGCGGTCCCACTCTATCGCGTGTTTTGCGAGGCGACCGGTTACGCGGGGACCCCACAATTGCGCGGCGCTGCAGGACCCGGCGCTACCGACCGCAGCATCGTCGTTCGGTTCAATGCGACGACAAGCCCATCATTGCCCTGGCGTTTCGCCCCCAATGAAAATGCAGTCACGGTCAAGCTCGGCGAGGACAGACTCGCGTCTTATGTCGGGCAGAACCGCGGGCAACAGCCAATTACCGGCGTTGCGACCTACAACGTGACACCAGAGAAGGTCGGCCGCTATTTCCACAAAACCGCGTGCTTCTGCTTTGACGAACAGACGCTGACGCCGGGTCAGGAGATGCAATTTCCGCTCAGCTTCTGGGTGGACCCGGCCATCGCCAGCGATCCGGACACGCGGGACGTGAAAACAATCACCTTGTCCTACACTTTTTTCCGGTCGCTGGATGACGCCGCCCGCAACGGTGGTTTGGACAAAGCCGGGCCGCATGTCGGCCCCAGGGCTGACGCTTCGCGCTGACAACCCGATGATCCGCCCATTGATCCCGGCTCCGTGTGGTGTTTAAGCCTTGAACACAGCGGCGTTTTGGCGATGATGCGCCATATCTCGGATAGGTTCGGTTAGAATGAGCGACGCCCCCCTCGCAACCATAGATCCCGCGATCGGTTCGGTCCCCGCGATCGATGATCATGACCGCAACAGTTCGGGCATGAAACAGCCCTACCACCTCGTCGATCCCAGCCCGTGGCCGCTGCTTGGCGCATTGGGAGGCGGGCTGACGCTGTTCGGCATCATCATGGTCGCGCATTTCGGGACCTATCTATGGCTGGGCCTTGGCCTCGCGGTCGTGCTCGCGGTCATGTTCTTCTGGTGGCGCGACGTGCTGAAAGAGAGCCGGACCGCTGGTGTCCATACGCCGGTCGTGCGCATCGGCCTGCGCTACGGCATGACGCTGTTCATCACCAGCGAGGTCATGTTCTTCGTCGGTTTCTTCTGGGCCTACTTCCATTTCGCGCTCTATCCGGCGCATGTGTCGGGCGCCGAGCATGCGATCTGGCCACCCGCCGGCATCCAGACCTTCGACCCGTTTCATCTGCCGCTGCTCAACACGATGATCCTGCTGCTATCGGGCACCGCCATTACCTGGGCGCATCACGCCCTGCTGCATGGTGACCGCAAGCACCTCGTCATGGGCCTCGGCTTCACCATCCTGCTCGGCCTGTCATTCACCACGTTCCAGGCGCTGGAGTATTCCGAGGCGCCGTTCAAGTTTGCCGGCGGCGGTGTTTATCCCTCGGTGTTCTTCCTCGCGACTGGGTTTCACGGCTTCCATGTGATCGTCGGTACCATCTTCCTCATCGTCTGCTGGTATCGCGCCCGCGCCAGCCAGTTCTCTGAAACGCGGCATTTCGGCTTTGAGGCCGCCGCCTGGTATTGGCATTTCGTTGACGTCGTGTGGCTGTTCCTGTTCGTCGCGATCTACGTTTGGGGCGCTGGGCCAACTGGCGCCGAGTAGCCGCGCAGCCTTGAGGCTGCAAAAATCGGCGGTCCGCCGTCTTCTATGGCCTGGCCTGACCACGGCCGCCATGCTGGCCCTCGCCCTTGGTCTTGGTGTCTGGCAGGTCCAGCGTCTCGCATGGAAGACCGAGTTGCTGGCCGAGATCGATCGCGGAGAGGCAGCTTCCGCCGTACCGTTGCCGGTCGACCCGCGCCCGTTCACCAAGGTGCGGGTGACCGGTCTGCTGCGTCAGGATTTGGCGGCACTTTACGGTATTGAGGTACGCAGCACCCAGGCCGGGCCGGTTCTGGGTGCATTCCTGCTCAATCCGCTGGAACGTCCAGGAGCCGACCCGATCATCGTGGACCGCGGCTGGGTGCCCTCCGACGCTCCCCGCGACGCGACAGCCATTCCTGCGACCATCGAGGGCTACATCCGTGCCCCGGAGCAGCCAATTCGCTTCGGCGCCACTGATGACCCGGCGGCCCGGCGGTTCTATGCGCTCGATCCCGCTGCCATCGGCGCGTCGCTCGGCTTGTCGCGTGTGGCGCCCTACACCCTGGTTGCCCTCGGAAGCGTCGCCCCGGGCGTCTTCCCGGAGCCTGCCGCAGCTCTGCCGCGTCCGCCCAATAACCATTTCACCTATGCCTTGACCTGGTTCGGCCTGGCGGCGGCGCTGCTGGCCGTGTTCGGCGTCTATGCCCGCAAGTCCCTGAAAGCCCAGCCATGACCGCATATGCCCGCCTGACCGCCCGGTTCGCCCGCATTGCCACGATTGGTGAGGCTTCGTCCGTGCTGGGGTGGGATGCCTCTGCCATGATGCCGCCGGGCGGGGGTGCCGCCCGTGGCGATCAGCTCGCGGTGCTGGCCGGCCTGGCGCACGGCCTGCTGACGGCGCCGGAAGTCGCCAACGATCTGGCGCAGGCCCATGCCGGTGATGATGAGTGGGACATGGCCAATCTGGGCCTGATGCGCCACGCGCACATCCGCGCCACCGCAGTCCCGGCCGATCTGGTGGAGGCGCAGGCCCGCGCCAACTCCGCCTGCGAAAAAATATGGCGAGAGGCACGCCGCACCTCGGACTTCGCGGCGGTGTCGCCGTATTTGGTCGAGGTCGTGTCCCTGGTCCGGCAGTCCGCCGAGGCAATGGCGCCAGCGCTCGGGCTGTCGCCCTATGACGCGTTGATGGATGGCTACCAGCGCGGCATCAGCGCCGCCGACGTCGAACCAGTGTTTTCTCGCTACGAGACATTCCTGCGCGACGCGCTGCCGCGGGCCGAGGAGCGCCAGGCGCGGCAGTCACCACCCTTGCCGCTGCCCGGCATGTTCCCGGCGGACCGGCAGGAGGGCCTTTGCCGTCATCTGTCGGCGCGTGCCGGGCTGGAGTTCGACCACGCACGACTTGACCGTTCGACCCACCCATTCTGCGGCGGCACGCCCACCGACGTGCGCATCACCACGCGCTACGACGAGGCAGACCCGGCGCAGGCCCTGATGGGCGTGCTGCACGAGACCGGTCACGCGCTGTATGAACGCGGCTTGCCCGCCAGCTATGCCCGGCAGCCGGTCGGCGAGGCGGCCGGCATGGCGGCGCATGAGAGCCAGTCCTTGATCGTCGAGATGCAGTCCTGCCGGTCCGACCCGTATCTCGCTTGGCTCGGCCCAGAGCTGCACGGCATCTTCGGCGGCGCTATGGAGCCATACGCTCCGGCCAACCTGTCCCGCCTGTGGCGCCGCATCGAGCGCGGCTTCATCCGGGTCGAGGCCGACGAGATGACCTATCCGGCCCACGTCATCCTGCGCTTCCGGCTCGAACAGGCGCTGATCGCTGGCGAGCTGCAGGTCGCAGACCTGCCCGGCGCGTGGCGGGACGGCATGATGGCGCTGCTGGGCGTGGCGCCGCCGGACGACGCGCGTGGCTGCCTGCAGGACATCCATTGGTATGATGGCGGGTTTGGCTATTTCCCGAGCTACACCTTGGGCGCCATGGCGGCGGCGCAGCTTATGGCGGCGGCGCGACGGGACGTGGCCGACCTCGACGCCGGGCTGGGCCGCGGCGACCTGGGGCCGCTGGTCGGCTGGTTGCGGCTGCATGTCCACAGCCAGGGCAGCCGGCTGGGCTTCAACGACCTGCTGCGCGCGGCGACCGGCAAGCCGCTGGACCCCACGGACTTTGAGGCGCACGTCACGGCGCGTTATCTGGCAAATTAGCGCGGGCGACGCGCCTAGCCGGGTGCGCCCGGAACCTGCTAGTCAGCCCGCCATACCCAGGAGGACCGGCCATGGCCGATGCGAATACCACGACCATCGATCTCGACCCGACCGAGGTCGCGCTGATCATCGGCGAGGAGGACGGGTCCATGACCATCCGCGTCGTGCCGGCGCGCGAGCTGGAGGACGGCACGACCGATGTGCCGGAACCGCACGAGATCGCCATAGCTCTCGCCATGCGGCTGCTGAACGACCCGGACTTCCATGACAGCGTGCTGGACTGGTACGAGGGCCAGGACGATGACGATGAGGACCCCGAAGAGGTAGTGGGTGAAAGCGACGAGAAGCCAAAGCCCCGGGACTGACCGTATCGGGAAACCGGGGGTTGGATCGGTCGTCGCTGGCCTCTACAATCGGCACCATGCGTTACATCTCCACCCGCGGGCAGGCGCCCGTTCGCGACTTTGCCGGCGTATTGCTAGCCGGGCTTGCCGAGGATGGCGGCCTGTACATGCCGGAGACCTGGCCGCGCTGGTCGCCCGCCGATCTGCGTGGGTTGCGCGGCCTGCCTTACTGCGAGCTCGCGGCCCGGGTGCTGGCGCCGTTCGTCGGCAGTTGTATCCCGTTCGCCACCTTGCAAACCATGTGCCGGGACGCCTATGCCGGCTTCGGCCATCCCGCGGTGGTGCCGTTGGTGCAGCTCGACGCCAATCTTTGGGCGCAGGAGCTGTTCCACGGGCCGACGCTTGCTTTCAAGGACGTGGCGATGCAGCTGCTGGGCCGCATGTTCGCCTACGTGCTGCAGCAGCAAAATCAGCGCGTGACGATCGTCGGCGCGACGTCCGGCGACACCGGTTCGGCGGCGATCGAGGCCTGCCGCGACCGGCCCGGCATCGATGTCGTGATCCTGCATCCGGAGGGCCGGACCAGCGAGGTGCAGCGTCGGCAGATGACGACGGTGCGCGCCAGGAACATCGCCAACATCGCGGTCGCCGGCACCTTCGACGACTGCCAGGACCTGGTAAAAGCGATGTTCGCCGACGTGCCGTTCCGTAGGGACCTGCACCTCTCGGCGGTGAACAGCATCAACTGGGCCCGCATCGCCGCGCAAATTCCCTATTACGTAGCCGCTGCCCTGGCGCTGGGCGCGCCGGAGCGGGAGGTGGCGTTCAGCGTTCCCACCGGCAATTTCGGCAACGTGCTGGCGGCCTGGGCGGCGCGGCGCATGGGGGTGCCGATTGCCCGCCTGGTGGTCGCGAGCAACCGCAACGACATCCTGGCGCGCTTTCTGGAAAGCAACGACATGTCGATCCAGGGCGTGCAGCCCAGCTTGTCGCCCAGCATGGACATCCAGGTCAGCAGCAACTTCGAGCGCCTGCTGTTCGAGCTGCTGGACCGCGACCCCGCCGTCACCGCCGCCACCATGCAGGGTTTTCGTAGCACCGGCCGCATGGACGTGCCGCAGGCGGCCTGGAACCGCGCCCGGACATTGTTCCACGGCTTCCGGCTGGACGATGCGGGGACCGAGGCCGAGATACGGCGGCTGCACGGCCTTGGCTACCTCGCCGACCCGCACACCGCAATCGGCGTCGCCGCCGCCCGGGTGCTGCCGTGCCCGCATCTTCCCATGGTGGTCGCCGCGACCGCGCACCCGGCCAAGTTCCCCGACGCCATCGAGCGTGCCACTGGCATGCGCCCGGCGCTGCCGCCGCGGCTTGCCGACCTGTTCGACCGCACCGAGATATTTACCAAGGCGCCTAACAGCCTCGACGCCGTCGAGGCGCAGGTCCGCGCCTTCAGCCTCAGGAATGCCGCATGACGGACGCCATACAAGTCACACGCCTGCCCTCTGGGCTGATCGTGGTCACCGAGACGATGGAGCGGGTCGAGACCGTCTCGCTCGGCGCCTATGTCGCGACCGGCACAAGGGGCGAGACGGCGGCGGAGAACGGCGCGTCGCATTTCCTGGAGCACATGGCGTTCAAGGGCACCGCGCGCCGCAGCGCGGCCGAGATCGCCGAGGAGATCGAAAACGTCGGCGGCCAGATCAACGCCTACACCGCCCGCGAGCAAACCGCCTACTACGTCAAGCTGCTGAAGGAGGATCTGGCGCTCGGCGCCGACATCATCGGCGATATCCTGACCCACAGCGCCTTCGCGCCCGAGGAGCTGGAGCGCGAGCGCGGCGTGATTTTGCAGGAGATCGGCCAGGCGAACGACACGCCGGACGACATCATCTTCGACCGGTTTCAGGAGGTCGCCTATCCCGACCAGCCGATGGGCCGCCCGGTGCTGGGCACGGAGGCGGGCATCGCCGGCATGGGGCGGGAGGTGCTGACCGGCTACATGCACCGGCACTACGCCGCCGGCAATATCGTGGTCGCCGCCGCCGGGGCGCTGACGCATGATGCGGTGGTGGATCTGGCGCGTCAGCACTTCGCCGACCTGCCCTCGGCCATGCCCGGCCCGCTTGTCCCCGGCGCATACCACGGCGGCGAGTTCCGCGAGGCGCGTGAGTTGGACCAGGTGCACATCGTGCTCGGCTTCCCCTCCGTCGCCTATGACGACCCGGATTACTACCCGGTGCTGCTGCTGAGCACCCTGCTGGGCGGCGGCATGTCGTCGCGCCTATTTCAGGAAATTCGCGAGAAGCGCGGGCTGGTCTACTCCATCTATTCGTTCGCGGCGCCGTTCATGGATGGCGGCCTGTTCGGCATCTATGCCGGCACCGGCGAGGCCGAGGCGGAGGAGCTGGTGCCGGTGACATTGGAGGAGCTGCGCAAGGTGCAGCAAGGTGTCAACGAGGCCGAGCTGCATCGCGCCCGCGCCCAGGTGAAGGCCAGCCTGCTGATGTCCTTGGAAAGCACCGGCAGTCGCTGCGAGCAGGTGGCGCGGCAAATCCAGGTGTTCGGCCGCATCGTGCCAACCGCCGAGACGGTCGCCAAGCTGAATGCCGTGACGGTCGATGACGTGCGCCGGGCCGCCATCCGGGTGTTCCGCGCGGCCCCGACGCTCGCCGCCATGGGCCCGGCTGACAAGGTGCCGCACTTGCCGGCGATTGCCGAGAAGCTGGCGGCATGAGGCAGCTCGACCTCCTGGCCGACCTGATCGGCCGCGCCAAGGCCGCCGGGGCGGACGCGTCCGACGCGATCCTGCTATCCGGCACGTCGATCTCCGTGGAGCGACGGCTGGGCCGCACCGAAAAGCTTGAACAGTCCGAGGCGCGGGACCTCGGCCTGCGCGTCTTCGTAGGTGGGCGGTCGGCCATCGTGTCGTCCTCCGCCGCCGATCCCTCTGGATTTACGGCGCTGGCAGAACGCGCGGTGGCCATGGCGCTTGTGGTGCCGGAGGACCCCTATGGCGGCCTTTCGGAGCAGGCGTCGGAACCCGAGCTGATGGCGCTCGACATCAACGATCTGTCCGAGCCCGACGCGGCGGCGCTGGTTGCCCGGGCATCCACCGCCGAGGAGGCCGCCCTGGCGGTGCACGGCGTGACGAACTCCGAGGGCGCGGAGGCGTCGTATAGCCGGTCGGACGTGGCGTTGATGACGTCGGCCGGGTTCGCCGGCCAGTACTCGCGCACGACGCATTCGGTGTCTGCGGTGGCGCTTGCCGGGGCAGGGACGGACATGCAGCGGGACTACGACGTCGCCTCGTCCGTGCATCTTGCGGATTTGGAGGATGCGGCCACCATCGGCCATACGGCGGGAACCCGGGCGGTGGCGCGGATGAATCCGCGCCGGGCACAAACGGCACGGCTGCCGGTTGTGTACGATCCGCGTGTTGCCAGCAGCCTGTTGAACCATTTGATGGCCGCGATCAACGGCGCCACCATCGTGCGCGGCACCAGTTTCTTGAAAGACATGCTGGGCCAAGCGGTGTTCGCCGCCGGCATCCAGGTGCATGACGACCCGCGCCGACTGCGTGGCCTCCGGTCCAAGCCGTTCGACGCCGAGGGGGTGCCGACCGCCGCCCGCGCCATCGTGCAGGACGGCGTGCTGACGACGTGGCTGCTGGACAGCCGCAGCGCCCGGCAGTTGGGCCTGCGCTCCACCGGGCACGCGGTGCGCGGCACCGGCGGCCCGCCGTCGCCGTCACCAACCAATTTGTCTATGGGACCGGGCACGCTGTCGCCCACGACGCTGATGGCCGATATTCGCGAGGGGCTGTATGTGACCGAACTGATCGGCATGGGCGTGAACGGCATCACTGGCGATTACAGCCGGGGCGCGGCCGGGTTTATGATCCGCAATGGCGCGCTGGCGGAGCCGGTGGCGGAGATCACGATCGCCGGGTCGCTGCTGGCGATGTTCCGGGAGCTGACCCCGGCCAACGACCTGGTGCTGCGGCGCGGGACGGATGCGCCGACGGTGCGGATTGACGGGATGACGCTGGCAGGGGCCTAGGGCTGATGCGAGACCGACCCTGAATTGGGATCGGCGGAAGTCAGTGCTTAACTGGACCCTCGCTTTCCAAACGTTACAGTGAACGAGACCGTTGACGTTGGACTGCTTGTGACCTCCGCCAGTCCAATGAACATCATCGAAAGTTGGAGGAGGCCCTGGTGAATTTACCGGTTAATCGTCGCGCGAGGGGCCAGGCAGCAGCGTGGATACTGCGGGGAAGTGGCTTCAGGGAACTTTGGACGGGGCCGGAGCAGGTGCCATGACTTGTGATGCTATGGCGAGTGCCAGTCCGTCATACAGCTCCGCCATGGGAATTTCGACGCCGATCTCCGGCATGGCCAGCATGCCATCCGACCCGGCGAGGGCGTGGTCCCACCCGGCCCCCATGCGGGTGATTACCGTAGCGAAAACCCGGTCCTGTTCGAGCATGACGTAGCGCCGGAGCGAGGGAAGCGACTGGTATTCGGCAAGCTTGACGGTCCGGTCGTCGCTGGCGGTGCTGGCCGACAGCACCTCGAAGATCACGACGGGGTCGGTGCTTGCCACGGCATTTGGCGCTGTCGGGGTGCAGGTAACCAGGACATCGGGGTAGCGGCAACTCGAACCAATCAGGACCTTGAGGTCAGGGCCGACTGCACGGCATGGCGTGCCGGCCAGCCGGTTGTTCAGTGCTCTGACCAGGTTGCCCTGTATGACCGCGTGGGCGAAGGTGCCGCCGGTCATGGCGACAGGCTGGAAGCCGTCGAACTCCCACTTCAGCTCCTGGTCGGCTTCCCAGGCCAGGAACTCATCCGGGGTCATCGGCCTAGATTGAGTTTGGCCCATGTCTCCCGCGCCCCCATTCTGACGAGCTATACAGCGCAAGCAGGCCGCACGTCATCCTTCGCTAACGCCGGATTACGCTGCCCCGTCTGCGCGATCAACCTAGAACTGGTCGCTGGCTGCGGCAGCCCCCACGTAGCGCGCCGCGTCTTCCGCAAGCAGCAACCGTGCCGCGACCAATGCGTCCGCCGCAGCCTTCACCTTAGCCACATAGGCATCGCGTGAGCCATAGCGCTCTTCGAGCGACACGCGCGGATCGCCGGTGCGCTCACGGTCAGCCCGGGTGCGGGCGAATGGGATGAACATGCCGTCGCGATCGCATAATTCGGTCGGCAAGTCCTTATAGGCGTTGGTGCCGGTATAGGTGCCGAGCGGCGCCGCGAGATGCGGCAGGCGCAGGCCGGCGATCTCGTTGCCGTCGGCGTCCACGGCAGAGACCATGGTGGGGAACTGCTGCACCGGGGCGGAGGGCGGGTTGGTCCAGTCCACAGGCCGACCAATGGGGTTGTCGCCAGATGCCCAGGTCACGCCGGGCACCGCGGGCATGCGTATGGCAGCCGCCGGCACGCCGGTCTCATCGCCACGGTGCGGCACCATACTATCGGGCGGCAGCGTCCCGGCGCCAACCCAGGCGTCGAGGTTGGACAGCATCGCCCGCAATGCCGGCCCGGCGCTGTTGGGATTACGCGGATTGGCGCAGTAGCCCGGCGTGCTTGTCGCGCCAGAATGGCCGCCATGCTGTGTCCCTGCCACCAGCATCATCCGCACCCCTTGCGGCAGGGCGGCATCCGCGCCGGACGAGTCCGTGTGCACCAGCGAGGCGCCCTTTTGCCAGTATTCGGTCGAAGTGTTGCTCTCGATCACCAGCGGATCGCTGCCGTCGCCGCGCAATAGACTGGCTCCAGGTTCATAGCCGAACGGTGGCCAAACCTCGGGGTAGAAGCGGTCCTCATGCTGGGTCGCCGTGCGGAACGGCATGGCGAACGGCTCGTTGGCGAACACCTTTCCGGCCCCGGCGATGTGCGGCAGCACGCCGTCGAACACCCGGCTCCCGGCCTCGTCCCGGTTCATGCCGAGTTCGAGGAAATGCCGTAGGAACCGTCCGCTGAGCGACACGCCGATGGCGAGGGTGCGCTTGATCCCCGGCTCGGTCCGCAGATGGCTGACCAAATCGCGCGTGGCGGCGAAGCCGATGCCGTCCACCGTGGGCCGGATCGCCAGGTAGGTCAGGTCGTAGATGCGGCGCGGCGTCGGCATGGTGCCGAATGGCAGGAGCTGGATGGTGCTGCTGTCCATCCAGGCGAAGTCTTTAGGACCTAGCGGCGTCGGCGTGTCGGCGCTGCGGCTGCGCACCGTCAGATGCGCGCCTTCCATGTTGGCAACGGGATATGGCAACCGGATGCGCGGCATCGCCTCGACGCCGCGTGTGCCGGCGATGAACTCGTGCCGGATGCGCCGCACCTCGCCCAGGCCGTCGCGAGTGATCACCGGCACCCGGATGGTCATGCCGTTATTGGCGGTGGGCGCCTCGGGCTGCCAGCCGGACCAGACCATCGTGTCGCCGCGCCGGAAGGTGAAGGCGTTGCCGGCGTCGGCTAGGCTGCGCGGGTCATTGACGTTGCCATTCGGCGGCTCGGGGGCATCGTTGAGCCAGGACATCAGCAGCTTGTTGCCGCGATTGGTGACGTCATACAGCAGCACGCCATTGCCGCGGGCCGGATCGGCCGGGCGCAGGATGAACACGTCGGTGTCGTATTCGACCATGCCGCGGGCGTTGCGCGGCGCTTGGTCCAGCATGGCGATGCCGGTATTGGCCGGGTCCTTGGGATCGAGCTCACCATGCGCAACCGCCTGAATGCGGACATACGGCCCGGCGCTGCCAAAGCTGACGCCATCGGCAAAAGACTCCTGCGACTGAATGGTGAGTTGCGTCAGCCGCGCCGCGGCGGGGCTTGCCAGCAACAGCGCGCACAAACCGAATCCAGCCGCCATCGAATGCCGCATGATATCCCCCGTTCCGGATTTGCGTCCGGCTGCTGGGCAGGCTGGGCTGGAGAAACGAGGCTTGTCAACGCAGCCGGGCTTGACCTCGGGCACCCCTATTTTCAGCTCTGGATCGAACTATATTCAGCGATGCCAACTGGAGAACTTATTAAGATGCGTCGTTCCTCCTCCCTCATCGCTGCCATCGCGGTCGCTGCACTGGCGTTTACGCCCTCGCTCGCCGACGCGCGGGCCGGTGGCGGAAGCTCCTTCGGCAGCCGCGGTGCCCGCACCTTCTCGGCACCACCCTCGACCAATACGGCGCCGTCCATGGCGGCACCTATGGAGCGCAGCATGACCGCGCGCCCCACCCCGTCCTCTCCGGGCTTTGGTAGCCAGGCGCCCATGGCCCCGGCATTCGGTGGCCGTTCTGCATTCGGGTCCGGCCTACTCGGCGGATTGCTGGGCGTGGGCCTTGGCAGCATGCTGTTTGGCGGCGGCATGTTCGGCGGGGGCGGTGGCATGGGCGGCATGGGCTTCCTCGGCCTGCTGCTCCAGGCCGCGCTGCTGTTCTTCGGGGTGCGCTGGCTCATCCGCAAGTTCGTCAACCGTCAGCCTGCAATGGCCGGCGGCCCCAGCTTCCCGCGCATGCAGCAGCCGGTGAATATGGCGACCGGCAACACGGCAATGGGCGGCAGCCGTCCCACGACGCCGTCGGTGCAGATCGGCAAGCAGGATTATGAGGCGTTCGACCGCACTCTGCAGGCCGTTCAGGCTGCCTGGTCCAATCAGGACATGAACGCTTTGCGTGCGCTCTCGACCCCGGAGATGGTCAGCTACTTCGGTGAGCAACTTACGGAACAGGCCAGCCGTGGCGTGCGCAACACCGTGACGCATGTGAAGCTGGAGCAAGGCGATTTGTCCGAGACATGGTCGGAGGGCAGCCGTGAATATGCGACGGTCGCAATGCGGTTCTCGGCGCTTGACGTGACCCGCGACTCGGCCGGACGGGTGGTGGATGGCGACATAGCGTTGCGCACCATGGCGACGGAGCTTTGGACCTTCGTCCGTGCGCCGGGCGGTCAATGGCTGCTGTCAGGAATTCAGCAGGCACGATAGATTCAAAAATAAGCCTGTGATATCAAAGGTCGCCGGGGAAATCCGGCGGCCTTTCGCGTTTTTAGGCGTCATCAAACAGTCTCATCACGCTGCATCATCGAAACTTCACGTGCAAACGTATGTTTTCAAAGCCATAGGCCGCTGCGAAGGCTGAGCTGTCCTGACGAAGCGAGGTTCGATCGGTCGCATGAACGCAACCCTCCTTACGCCTAATACGCACCAATACCGCAGCGTTTTTATCTCCGATACTCACTTGGGAACCCGCGGCTGCCGCAGTGATTTCCTTGCCGATTTCTTGGCCCAGATGTCGTGTCAGCATCTTTTTCTGGTGGGCGACATCGTCGATGGCTGGCGGTTGCGCAAGTCCTGGTATTGGGACGCCAATCACGACAAGGTCGTCCGCCTCGTTCTGCGCCATGCCCGCAATGGCACTGCGGTCACCTATATCCCCGGCAACCACGACGAGATGTTCCGCGCCTGGCTGCCCACCGCGATCGACCCCCACACCTTGGAGGTTGCCGGCATCGCACTCCGCAATGAGGCGACGCACGTGACCGCAGACGGCAAGAAGCTGCTGGTAATCCATGGCGACGAGTTCGACAGCGTGGTGCGCTATGCCCGGTTTCTCGCGGTCCTCGGCGACGGCGCTTATGTAACCTCGCTGGTCGTCAACCGCTGGTTCAACTCGCTGCGCCGCCGGATGGGCTATCCCTACTGGTCGTTGTCGCAGTGGCTGAAGCGTCAGGTGAAGGGCGCCGTGAAGGCCATCGACCTGTTCGAGACGGCGCTGGCGGCGGAGGCCGGGCGACGCGGCTTTGACGGCGTCGTCTGCGGCCACATCCATCACGCCGAGATGCGCAAGGTTAACGGTATCCTTTACCTGAACGACGGCGATTGGGTCGAGAGCTGCACGGCGCTTGTCGAGCACCATGACGGTCGCCTGGAGCTGCTGGACTGGGCGGTCGTGAATAAGCTCTCGTTCTTCACCCCGCGTGAGACCGTGGCAGTGGAGCCTGCCTGACCGATTTTGCCCGGCTCGATCCCGCGCATCCGGCCTTGGCGCATCACGTGGATGCCGCCCTGCGCATCCTGATTGTCTCGGATGCGTGGCACCCCCAAGTCAACGGCGTTGTTCGCACGCTCTCTATGATAGCGGAGGAACTGACCGGCCTGGGCCATGCTATCGAGGTAATCGGGCCCGACCGCTTCCGCACTGTGGCTCTGCCGACCTATGCAAGCATCCGCGTGGCCCTGGCGCCTGGCCGTCGCCTGACCGCGCTCATCGACGCGTTCCAGCCCGACGCGCTGCATATCGCCACTGAAGGAACGCTGGGCCACGCCGCGCGCCGCTGGGCGATGCAGCGCGGCATGGCCTTTACGACGTCGTTCCACACGCGGTTTCCAGAATATCTACACGCCCGGTTGCGCTTGCCTACTGCGTGGACCTATGCCTGGCTGCGTCGGTTCCACAACGCCGGATCTGCCATGATGGTCGCGACGGTCAGCCTGCGGCGGGAGCTGTCGATGCGCGGCTTTCGCAACGTGCGCGACTGGACCCGCGGCGTAGACCTGACGCGCTTCAGGCCCAGGTCGCCCGACGAGACGCATGGCGATCCCGCTTATTCCCGCCCCGTGTTCCTCTACGTCGGCCGTGTCGCGGTGGAGAAGAACGTTGCAGCCTTCCTCTCGCTTGATCTGCCCGGCAGCAAACTCGTCGTCGGCGATGGGCCGCAACGCGCTGTCCTGGCGCGGAGCTACCCCGACGCACATTTTGTGGGTGAGCGTCATGGCGTTGCGCTGGCGCGGAGCTATGCCGGAGCGGACGTGTTCGTGTTTCCGTCGCTGACCGACACGTTCGGACTGGTGCTGCTGGAAAGCCTCGCCTCGGGCACCCCGATCGCGGCATATCCAGTGACGGGGCCGGCCGACATCCTGGAAGGTGCTCCGCCGGGCGTGGGCGCGCTGGACCACGACTTACGGGCAGCCGCGCTGCGCGCCCTGGACGGCGACCGTTCGGCATGCCGGGCCCACGCTGAACGGTTTTCCTGGCGGGCCTGCGCCGACGCGTTCCTCGCCAACCTCGTCGTCGTCGGACCTGGCTTGTAAGATTTTGCGTTACGCTGGTTTGCGGCGCTGCAAGCCGCATGCTACCGCCGCGCCATGGCTTCCCGCTATATTCCTTGATCAAGCGTCTGCTTCGCCATCCCCGCACCCTGGCGCTGGGCGCTCAGGCACTCGGCTCGTATCTGCGTTTTGCGCTCCGCACCACGCGCTGGACGCTGAATGGGGTCGAGCTCGGACAGTTTATGCACGGCACACCCGCCGTATTCGCCTTCTGGCATGAATGCCTGCCGTTGATGCCGGCGCTGTGGACCCGGGCGCTGCGGGAACGCGCGGCGGCGCAGGGACGGCGCGGGAGGATGCACGTCCTCGTCAGCCGTCACCAGGACGGTCGGCTGATCGGCGACATGATGCGCGGGTTTGGCCTCGATTTGGTGCATGGCTCGTCGTCCAAGGGCACAGTGCAAAAGGGGGGCGCGTCCGGGCTGCGCGCCCTGCTGGCCGTGCTGGCGGCCGGTGATCAGGTGGTGATCACCCCCGACGGCCCACGTGGCCCGCGGCGGCAGGTCGCCCGCGGCGTGGCACAACTCGCGGCGCTGGCCGGGGTGCCGGTGCTGCCCTGCGCAGCGCGGTCCACCCGCCGCCGGGTGCTGCCGACCTGGGACCGCATGATCCTGCCACTGCCATTCGGCCGCGGCGTGCTGGTCTGCGGCGCGCCGATCCACGTGCCGCGCGACCGCTGGGCCGACAGCCTTCCCGAGATCGCGGCCGCTTTATCCCGGGCGGCAGCCGAGGCGGAGGCGCTGTGCGCGGCATAGTCGCGGGGCTCTGGCACAATGGCGCGACCTTGGCGGCTCCCGGACTGCGCACAATGCTGCGGCGGCGTGTGAATCGCGGCAAGGAGATTTTGTCCCGCCTGCCGGAGCGCGAGGGCATTGACCCGACGCCCCGGCCGGATGGGCGCTTGATCTGGCTGCACGCCGCCAGCGTGGGAGAGAGCCAATCCATCCTGCCGGTGCTGTCCGCCCTGCGCAGCCAGGCGCCGGAGCTGTCAATCCTGCTCACCACCGGGACCGTCACCTCCGCCGCCCTGCTGGCCGAGCGGTTGCCGGCGCTTGGACTTGAAAGCGTGCTGCACCGCTTCGTGCCGCTCGACGTACCGGCGTGGGTAGCACGGTTCCTCGACCATTGGCGGCCGGACGTCGCTGGGTTTGTGGAAAGCGAGCTGTGGCCCAACCTGATCGGCGGCTGCGAGGCCCGGGGCATTCCGATGATGCTGGTGAACGCCCGCATGTCGGCCCGCAGCCTGCGCGGGTGGCAGCGCGCGCCGGGCTTTGCACAGCAGATGCTGGGGGCGTTCGCTAGGGTGCAGGCACAGTCGGAGGCCGACGCCGCACGTCTGCGTTTGCTGGGCGCCCGCGACGTGGACGCCCCGGGGAACTTGAAACTGGCCGCGCCGCCGCTTCCCGCTGATCCCGCCGAGCTTGCCCGGCTGCGTGCGCTGATCGGCGCCCGCCCGGTTTGGCTGGCGTCCAGCACCCATCCCGGCGAGGAGGACGTGGCAGGCCGCGTGCATTGCGACCTCGCGCCGGAGCATCCGGGCCTGCTGACCATCGTGGCGCCACGCCATCCGGAGCGCGGGACTGCGGTGGCGGCAGCGCTCGGCGCACCACGTCGGGCGGCTGGACAGGATCCCGGCTCGGGGATTTGGGTTGCGGACACGCTGGGCGAGCTTGGGCTGCTGTATCGCTTGGCGCCGCTGGCCTTCGTCGGGCGCAGCCTGGTGGGGCAGGGCGGGCAGAACCCGCTGGAGCCGGCCCGCCTGGGCTGTGCCATCGCGGTCGGGCCGCATACCGCGAACTTCGCCGAGTCTGTGCAGGCGTTGGAGGCAGCCGGTGCGCTCACCCGGGTGAACGGCGCAGCCGAACTCGCCGACTGGGTGGATGGGATGCTGCGCGACCCCGATAGGCGGCGCGTTGCTGGCGCGGCAGCCTGTGCGGCGGCCCAGGGCGCGGCCGGCCTGCCGGAGCGGACCGCGGCGGCGCTGCTGGCCCTGGTCCGGCACTGATGCGGGCGCCGGAGTTCTGGCAACGAGACGGCGTGCTGCCCCGGCTGCTTGCCCCGGCGGGCGCGGTGTTCGCCGCAGCGACCGCCCGGCGTATTGCCGGGTCCGGCTGGCGCGCGCCGGTGCCAGTGCTGTGCTGCGGCAATGCCGGCGTGGGCGGGGCGGGCAAGACCACCGTCGCGCTGGATTTGGCGCAGCGGCTGGTGGCGCGCGGCGTTGCGGTGCATTGCCTGACCCGTGGCTACGGCGGCCGGTCGCGCGGCGTCCTGCGGGTCGATCCCGCCGTGCACGATGCCGGCCTGGTCGGGGACGAGCCGCTGCTGCTGGCTGCCATTGCACCCACCTGGGTCGCGGCGGATCGTGCCGCCGCAGCCCGGGCGGCGGTCGCGGCCGGAGCGCAGGCGCTGCTGATGGATGACGGACTGCAGAACCCAACACTCGTGAAGGACGCCGTATTGCTGGTGGTGGATGGCGCAGTCGGGTTCGGCAATGGCCGGGTCATGCCGGCCGGACCGCTGCGGGAACCCGTGAGCGCCGCTGCGGCGCGATGCCGGGCGACGGTGCTGATCGGACCGGACGCGGCGGGCGCGTGCGCAGCCCTGCCGCCGGGTCTACCGGTGCTGCATGCGACGCTGGGGCCTGAATTGGCATTGCCAAACCTGCGGGTGCTGGCATTTTCCGGCATCGCCCGCCCGGCCAAGTTCTACGCCACGCTGCGAGAGGCCGGCGCGCTCGTGGCGGAGTGCGTGGACTTCCCGGATCATCATCGTTTCACCAACGCCGAGCTGGGTCGGGTGCTCGCGCGTGCCAAGGCGCTCGGCGCCATGCCGGTCACGACTCCCAAGGACGCGGTGCGCCTGCCTGCTGCAATCCGCCGCCAAATCCAGGTGGTCGGCGTCGTACTGCGCTGGGCGGACCCGGCAGCGCTCGAACGCCTGCTCGCCGAGATCGTGCCATGAACCTCATGCACCGTGTCGAGGCGCTGCTGGCGCGCGCTGCGTTGCGCTTGCTGCGTGTGTTGGGTCCGGTTGCGGCCAGCAACCTATTTGGAGCTTTGGCCCGCGGCATCGGGCCGCTGCTGCCGGTCTCGCGCATCGCCGACTATAATCTGCGCACGGCGATGCCGGAGCTGGACGCGGCTGCACGGCGGCGGGTCGTTCGCGGTGTCTGGGACAACTTGGGCCGCACAGCGGGCGAATTGCCGCACATCGCCGCCTTGCACGAGACCAAAAACGGCCCTGGCTGGGAGCTGGTAGGGGAGGACACACTGCGCTGGCTGGCGGCAAAGGATGGTCCGGCGATATTCTTCAGCGGTCATATCGGCAACTGGGAGGTGCTGCCGGTCGCTGCGGCAGCGTATGGCGTACCGGTCTCGCTGTTTTATCGCCCGGCGGAGAACAAGCAGATCGACGCCTTGATCCTGGATTTACGGCGGCAGGCAACTCACGCGGAGGTTCAAATGTTCCCCAAAGGTGCTGCCGGCGCCCGCCAGTCGCTGGCGCACTTGTCTCGTGGTGGCCGCCTGGCGATGCTGATGGATCAAAAGATGAACGATGGGATAGAAGCCCGGTTCTTTGGTCGTCCAGCCATGACCGCGCCGGCTTTAGCAGCGCTGGCGCTTCGCCTCCGCTGTCCGGTCATCCCAGCGTATGTCGAAAGGATAGGAGCTGCGCGGTTCCGGGTCACCTGCGAGCCGCCGCTCGTCCTGCCGGATACTGGCAACCGTCCGGCAGACGTAGCGACACTGACCCAGGTGGTGAACGACACCTTGGAACGCTGGATCAGGGCCAAGCCGGAAAGCTGGCTATGGCTGCACCGTCGCTGGCCGAACGCTAATACTTAGCCTTGACCGGGATTTTCACGATCTCCGGCAACGGCGAGCGCTCCAGCGACTTGATCGCGGGACGCGGCTTGCCTGACGCGGCGCCAATAGTCGCGTCCTGCTGCTCGATAATTCCCTGGGCCGGAATGTCGCCGTCCAGGCCGGTCAGAGCCGTGCTGGGCACGCGCCGGTTGCTGCTGCGGGTTCCGTCAACATAGGTGACGTCGAAAGCGACAAAGCTGCTCTCGATCTTCTTCTTAGGCGGCATCGGTGTCCCCTGGGCTAGTTCCCTCGGCCGGGGCGGTCTCCGGTCCGGTCTCGCCCTCGGCCTTGCGACGCGCTGCGGCTTCTTCTTTATCGCGCAGCTTCTCGTCTTTCTTCGCCTGCTTGGCGCGGTTCCGCTCGGCCCGCTGCATGTTGTAGTTGGGCTTGAAGACCATCGGGATTCCTTGCGGCGAAGGGTGGAAAAAGGCCGCGCTTCAGCTTTGGCCGAGCTGGCTTTCCCGCACGACGCGCTCATGACCGTCGCGGGAATTCTTAATGCGGTATTGCAAATCCCGGGTCTCACTGGGCATCTGCCGCACCACGGTGTAGCTCCCCCGCGGCGCATTGCCATCGAATGCGCTGGGGGAGAACTCCACCTTTTGGCCGAATGCGAACTTATGGGCTGCCATGCAGGTCGCCTCCGGCCGCTGCCACGAGGGCAGCTCTAGGGTTGATGGGTTACGCGGCTTGCAGGTTGACCGCGGAGGTCTTGCCCTGCTGGCCACGCTCGAGCTCGAAGCTCAGCTTCTGGCCCTCGTTCAACGAGCCCATGCCGGCACGCTCGACCGCAGAGATATGCACGAACACGTCCTTGCTGCCGTCATCCGGCTGGATGAAGCCAAAGCCTTTTTGCGCGTTGAACCACTTAACCGTTCCGACTGCCATAGTATGCTCTCCATAGACACGGCGGCCCGCACGGTGCAGGCCGAATTACTTTTACATTAGGGAGCACCGGAAAAGCTGCGGACCCTGGAAACCGGGGTTCAACAAGCATCGATCCAAAGACTGGCTGGCCCAACACGAAAAGCGCCACGGCTTACATGGGCCTTCAATGCCCAGATGTAAAGCAGGCCGACACACTAAGTTCAGATCGGCAACGCTCCCTGCCCGGATCGAACCCCGCCCGCCGCCGTCACCGCCGCCTCGCCATCGCCAAACCGCAGCTGCAGCCGTGCGCCCGGTGTCACCCGCGCCGACGACGTGATTGCCTGGCCCTTGGCGTCGAGCACCAAGGCGTAGCCGCGCGCCAGCACCGCGTCGATCGACACCGAGTCCAGGCGCGCCGCCACCCCGGCCAGCCGCGCCCGCGACTCGCGCAGGCTCCCCTGCAGCGGCGCCGGCGACAGCCTTCCCAGCACGGTGTTCGCACGCCCCCGATGCCGCGCGGTCGCCTGACGCAGGCCGCCGCTGAGCCGGGATGCCGCCAGCTCGACCGCCGCCCGCCGCATCGCCGCGACGCCCTGCGGGTTGGGCACGCGCAGCTCGACCTGGACCAGGGCGGCCCGCCGGGCGCGCACCAGGTTCGGCAGCGCCAGCACTAGACGCAGGCTGCGCGCCTCGATCGCCTGATGCGCGGCGCGCATGACGCCGGGGAGGTCCGGGATGCCGCGCTCCGCCTGGACCAGCGCAGCACGACGGGCCGCCAGGAGGTTCGGCAGCGCGATCGCCAGGCGCTGCGCCCGGTCGTCCAGCCGCTGCCGCGCCGTGCCCAGCAGGTTCGGCAAGTCGGGCAGGCTGCGCTCCGCCGCGCCCAGGCGCAAGCGCCGCTCCTGTGTCATCCGGTGGAGCCCGGCAGACAGCCGCGCGGCCTCCTGCGCGACATTCGCCAGCAGCTCGGCCCGCACCGGCACCGCGAGCTCGGCCGCCGCTGTCGGAGTCGGAGCCCGGCGGTCGGCCGCTAGGTCGATCAGGGTATGGTCTGTTTCGTGCCCCACCGCGGAGATCAACGGGATGCGGCAGGCGCAAGCAGCGCGGACGACCGCCTCGTCGTTGAAGGCCATCAGGTCCTCCAGGCTGCCGCCGCCGCGTGCGACGATCAGCACGTCCGGCCGCGGCACCGGGCCGCCCGGTGCGATGCGGTCGAAGCCGGCGATGGCGGCGGCGATGCGGGCGGCGGCGCCCTCGCCCTGCACCGGCACCGGCCAGACCAGGATCGGGCGCGGGAAGCGGCGCAGGATGGTGGTCTTGATGTCCTGCAGCACCGCGCCCTGTGCCGAGGTCACCACGCCCACAACGCCGGGCAGCAACGGGATGCGCCGCTTGCGCCCGCTGTCGAACAGCCCCTCCGCCACCAAGCGCGCACGCAATGCCTCGATCCGGGCCAGCAGCGCCCCGGCGCCGGCGTAGTCCATGCGCTCGACGATCAGTTGGTAGGAGCTGCGCTCGCCATAGGACGACACGCGGCCGGTCGCGATGACCTCGACGCCGTTCTCCGGCACCAGGCCCAGGCGCGATACCGTGCCCTTCCAGACGACGCCGCTGATCTTGCCGCCCTCGTCCTTCAGCGAAAAATACATGTGGCCGGACGGGTAGCGCTTGTATTCGGTGATCTCCCCCCGCACCCGCACGCGGCCGAACGCGCCCTCCAGCGTGCGCTTCACCGCGCCAGAGATTTCGGAGACGGTGTATTCCGGGATGTTGGAGGCGGTTGCCGTCAGATCGTCCATGCGCTGAACCTATGCTACACGCAGGGAAGTTTGAAGCGGGGGGGGGCAGGATGCGGGTTCTGGTGGTTGGCTCCGGCGGACGGGAGCATGCGCTAGCCTGGGCGCTGTCGGCGTCGCCGCTGCTGACCAAGCTATGGGTGGCGCCGGGCAACCCCGGCACCGCGCTGGTGGCGGAGAACGTCGGGATCGCGGCCCTGCACATCGAGCAGCTGGTGCAGTTCGCCCGGGAGCACGCGGTCGATCTGGTGGTGCCGGGTCCCGAGGGGCCGCTGGTCGCCGGCTTGGCGGACAGGATGGCGCAGGCCGGGGTCCGCTGCATCGGCCCCACCGCCGCCGCGGCGCAGCTTGAGGGCAGCAAGGCGTTCGCCAAGCAGCTTTGCGATGACGCCGCCATCCCGACCGCGTTGTGGGAGCAGTTTACCGACCTGGAGGAGGCCCGCGCCTTCATCCGCCGCCGCGGCGCGCCGGTTGTGGTGAAGGCGGACGGTCTGGCGTCCGGCAAGGGCGTCGTCGTGGCGGCCACGACCGACGAGGCGGAGGCCGCTCTCGACGCCATCATGCGCGACCGCTCGTTCGGCGACAGCGGCGCCAGTGTGGTGATCGAGGAGTGCCTGGCAGGCGACGAGGTCAGCCTGTTCGCGCTGTGCGACGGCACGGATGCGGTGTTCCTGGGCGCGGCGCAGGACCACAAGCGGCTGGGCGACGGCGATACTGGGCCGAATACCGGCGGCATGGGCGCGTTGTCGCCGGTGCCGGGCTTCGATCCCGGCCCGGCGATGGACGGCTTCGTCCGGCCCGTTTTGAATGAGATGGCCCGCCGCGGCACGCCGTTCCGCGGCATCCTGTTCGCCGGACTGATGCTGACGGCGGACGGCGCGAAGCTGATCGAGTACAACGTGCGGTTCGGCGACCCGGAGTGCCAGGCGCTGCTGCCGCGGCTGCGCAGCGATCTGCTGCCCGCGTTATTGGCAGCCTGCGACGGCGAGCTGGGCCGGTTCGACCTGCGATGGAGCGCCGGTGCCTCGGTCGCGGTGGTGATGGCGACGCCGGGCTATCCGGCGGCACCCGAACTCGGCTCCGACGTCGGCGACCTCAGTGCTGCGGCGTCGGTGCCGGGCGCTTTAGTGTTCCAGGCCGGCACGAGGCTGGAGGATGGACACCTGCTCGCCGATGGCGGCCGGGTGCTGACGATCTGCGGCACCGGGGCCGACCTGGTGGCGGCGCGGGCAGTGGCGTATCAAGCGGTCGATGTCGTGCCTTGGCAGGAAGGTATTTGTCGGCGGGATATTGGGGTCCGCTCCAGCGAAGTTGCTTGACTTCTTGCCCAACCTCAAACGGCAAGCGAGTGCCATCCCAGTACTAGCAAAAGGTTATCAAGGTTTAATTCGGTTCGTTCCAGTTTTCGTCTATATACGCTGCGGGCCAGTGCTGCTGAAGGGCGGGTAGGTTCATGGGTGTTGAGGCAAGCCTTTTGTCCCGTGCCGCGCCAAAACGGATTGCCGACCTAAACGGTCCTCGTGGTTGGCCGGTATTGGGCAACCTGCTGCAACTCGAACTCGCGCAGATCCATCAGCAGCTCGAAGGCTGGGCACAAATCTATGGCCCGGTTTATCGGCTGCGAATTGGGCCGCGCGACGCGCTGGTGGTGGCCCGGCCGGACCTGATCGCCGGTATTCTACGCGACCGCCCTGATGGCTGGAGCCGGTTACGGACCATGCAGGCGGTGATCCATGAGATGGGCATCGACGGCGTGTTCTCGGCCGAGGGCGAGGCCTGGCGGCGACAGCGCCGGCTGGTCGCGGCCGCCTTCACGCCTAGCCATCTTAAGCGCTATTTCCCGCTGATCGAGCGGATGACGGAGCGACTGAAGGAGCGGCTGGAC
The DNA here is from genome assembly GCA_963850595.1 of uncultured Alphaproteobacteria bacterium. Taxonomy (GTDB): domain Bacteria; phylum Pseudomonadota; class Alphaproteobacteria; order Acetobacterales; family Acetobacteraceae; genus CAHJXG01. The sequence continues at coordinate 399,270 of CAWKLS010000003.1, forward strand.
CTTGCAGCGCGCACCGGCGCGTGGATCGAGCTGCAGACCATGCTGATGCGCTATTCCGTGGATGTGACGGCCAGCCTCGCTTTCGGGATCGACGTCAACACTATGCAGCAGGCCAATGGCGTTTTGCAGGAACACCTGGACCAGGTGTTCCCGATGCTGATGCGCCGGATGAACGCGCCGTTCCCATACTGGCGCTACATCAAGCTGCCGGCGGACCGCGCTTTTGACCGGCACTTGGCGGCAGGGCATGCAGCGGTGAAAAATTTCGTGCAAACCGCCCGCGACCGCATCGCGGCGGACCCCGCCCTCGCCGAGCGTCCGACCAATCTGCTGGAAGCCATGCTGACTGTGAGAGATGCTGACGGCGAGATGCTCAGCGAGGCAGAGGTCGCCGGCAACGTGTTCACGATGCTGCTGGCCGGCGAAGACACAACGGCGAACACCCTGGCCTGGTCCCTGTATCTGCTGCACACGCATCCTCAGGCGTGGGATGCGGTTGTCGCGGAGGTCGATGCGTCTCTTGGGGTGGACGTCATTCCGCGCAGCGTTCAAACGGCGGGCGGCCTCACGACGATTGAGGATTGTTCGAACGAGTTGATGCGGCTGCGGCCGGTGGGACCACTGGCCTATCTTGAGAACAACTTGCCGACCGAGATCGACGGCGTCGCACTCCCGGCTGGAACCTTCGTGCTCGGCGTGATGCGCAGTGGGGCGGTGGATGCCGCCATAGCGGCGGATGCCGCTGAGTTCCGGCCGTCACGCTGGCGCATTGCGGCATCCGCTCCCGCTGAACCGGTGGTGCGCGCCGATGATCGTCGGTTGATAGCGGCCTCGATGCCGTTCGGCGCCGGGCCACGGATTTGCCCGGGCCGGTATCTTGCGATGCTGGAGATGAAGATGGTGCTGGCGACGATCGCGCATAATTACCAATTGGTCGAGGTCGGGACCGAGGACGGCGCCCCGCCGCGCGAGCGCCTGGCTTTTTCGATGGCGCCGGTTGGATTGCGCATGAAGATCAAGGCGCGAGCGAACTGACGAACGGGACCACTCGATAGGCGATGTAGCGCTGCGCCGCCGCTAACCCCGCAGCTCTCGAAAAAAATCCCGCAGCAAGGCCGCGCACTCCGTCTCCTGCACGCCGCCCACCACCTCGGGCCGGTGCAGGCACCCCGGCGCATCGAACATCCGCGGCCCGTGCTCGATCCCGCCGCCTTTCGGATCATAGGCGCCGAACACCAGGCGCCGGATGCGGAAATGCACGAGGGCGGCGGCGCACATCGGGCAGGGCTCCAGCGTCACCACCAGGTCGCAGCCAACCAGGCGCGGCGTGCCCAGCAACCGCGCCGCATCGCGCAGCGCCAGCAGTTCGGCATGCGCGCTGGCGTCCCGGTCCGCCTCCGTCCGGTTGCCGGAGCGGGCCAGCATTGCGCCGCCGGGGCTGAGCACAACCGCGCCGACTGGAACCTCGCCGCGCGCCGCCGCCGCCCGGGCCTCCGCCAGTGCCTGGTCCATAGGGGTCATCCGGCCTGCTTGCTCCCGATCCCCAAGCGGGTCTAGTCACGCGCCATGACCGCACGCATCAGACCCCTCATCGGCGTGACCCTGGACGCAGAGCCGCCCGGCGGATACTCGAAATACCCTTGGTATGCCCTCCGCGCCAACTACGCCCAGGCGATCGCCGGCAGCGGCGGCCTGCCGGTGGCGCTGCCGCACGACCCAGGCTTCGCCACAGACTACCTCGACCGCATTGACGCCCTGGTCGTCACCGGCGGCGCCTTCGACGTGGACCCGGCGCTGTATGGCGAAAGCGAACGGCACGCGACCGTCACGCTGAAGGAAACCCGGACCGCCTCCGAGCTTGCCCTGGTGCGTGGCGCGCTGGCCCGCGACATGCCGGTGCTGGGCATCTGCGGCGGTGAGCAATTGCTTGTCGTGGCGCTCGGCGGCTCGCTCATGCAGCACATTCCGGACAGCGTCCCGGACGCGCTGCAGCACGAGCAGCCTAACCCGCGCGATGAACCCGGCCACGCCATTGCCCTCGTGCCGGGCAGCCTGCTGCACCGGATCGTCGGCGCCCCGACCATGCAGGTTAACTCGGCGCATCATCAGGCGATCCGGGACGTGGGACGCTGGGCCACGGTGAACGCGACGGCGCCGGACGGGGTGATCGAGGGTATCGAGGACGCGCGTTACGGCTTTTGCCTCGGGGTGCAGTGGCATCCGGAGTTCCTGATCGACCCCGGTGACAAGCGCATCCTCGACGCCCTGGTCGCGGCGGCCGGAGGATGACCGAGGAGGGCGCGGCCGACGAGCGCACGGCCGAAGCGGGAACGGTACGCGGTGAGCGGATCGCCAAGTGGCTTGCCCGCGCCGGGATCGCCAGCCGGCGCGATGCGGAGAAGCTGCTGGCCGACGGCGTCGTCGCGGTGAACGGCGCGGTGGTGACGCATCCCGCCACATTCATCGACCCCGACGATATCGTGCAGGTGCGCGGCGTCGTGGTCGATGCGCCCGACCGGACCCGGCTCTGGCGCTATCATAAGCCCGAGGGCCTGGTCACCACCCACCGCGACCCGCAGGGCCGGCCGACCGTGTTCGACAAGCTGCCGCCAAGTCTGCCCCGCGTCGTCAGCATCGGCCGGCTTGATCTCAACAGCGAGGGGCTGCTGCTGCTCACCAATGACGGCGCGCTGGCCCGGCGGCTGGAGCTGCCGGCGAATGGCTGGATCCGCCGCTACCGCGTCCGGGTCTATGGCGCGATCGACAACCGGGCGTTGGGCAATTTGGTCCGCGGCGTGACCGTCGAGGGCGTGCGCTACGGCCCGATCGAGGCGATGCTCGACGCCCGCACCGGCACCAACGCCTGGCTGAGCGTCGCGCTGAAGGAGGGCCGCAACCGCGAGGTGCGCAAGGTCATGGCGCATCTGGGCCTGCAGGTCACGCGGCTGATCCGCGTCGCCTATGGTCCGTTCCAGCTCGGCAACCTCGACCGTGGCGCTGTGGACGAGATCACCGGAAAAGTGCTGCGCGAACAGCTTCCGGAGGCGACCGGGCCGGCGGTGACAAGGCCCAAGCAGGCGAAGGCGGGCCCGGCCTGACGCGTGCCTGACCTATGCGGATAGTCGCCGGCGCTTGGCGCGGCCGTGTGCTGTCGGCGCCGCCCGGCGATGCGACGCGTCCGACCGCCGATCGGGTGCGTCAGGCATTGTTCGACCGCCTGCTGCATGCGCCCTGGGCTGGGCGGGCGGCGATCGACGGCGCACAGGTGCTGGACGCCTTTGCCGGCACTGGCGCGCTGGGACTTGAAGCGCTGTCGCGCGGGGCTGGACATGCGACGTTCCTGGAAACTGGGCGCGCGGCCCTAAAGGCGCTGCGTTCCAACATCGCGGCCTGCCGGGCGGAGGCGCGCTGCACGGTGTTGCCGGCTGATGCGCTTCGGCCGCCACCGGGCTACGCCTGCGGGTTGCTGTTCCTCGATCCGCCGTACGGTCAGGACCTCGTTGCCCCGGCGCTCGATGCCCTGCAGGCGGCCGGATGGATCGCGCCCGATGCCCTGATCGTCGCCGAGCTGGGCCGCGACGAAGCGCTGCCACGTCCCGACCCGGTCGATGACCGCATTCAGGGTGCTGCGCGCGTGGTGGTGTGGCGCGGGTGACCTGGATCGAGTGTTGGTAAATCCGCACGGAAGCCAAGAAATTGCTGCCATCAAGGAACAGTGCGAAACAGAACAGAGCGCGACGTCAAAGCGCCCGATCAATTGTAAGAAGACCGTTGCCGTGGGTTTGCCGACCGAGCCGGTAGGTTCGCTGCCGCGTCCCGCGACCCTGCAAGCCGCCATCAAGGGTTTCGACGAGGGTATAGTCACCCGGGCGCAGCTCACTGCCGAGCAGGACGCCGCTTGCCGGGGTTCGATCACCCGCATGGAGGCAACGGGATCGCCGATCGTGTCGGACGGCGAGCAGCGAGCATCGAGCTTTGCGACCTATCCCCTTACGGATACCCTGGCCGGGACCGGGCTTGCCGATCATCTGGCCGGCGATGGGCAATACTTTGCGAGCTTCACCGACGGTCACCATCGTCAGCTCCCGCGCCGGACCGGCGGGCCGTTCCGTTACAAGACTTTCGCCGCCGACTACCTCGCCAAGGCCATGCCGAAGGCGCACAAGCCGTTAAAACAGGCGGTGATCGCGCCCTCCATGCTGGCGCTGCTGTTTCCGCTGGACGACGAGGTCGCGGGTTATCCCCGCGAGCAGTTCTTGGCCGCCCTTTGCGACGAGTGCGAGAAGGACATCCGCAAGTGCTTCGCTGCCGGGGCCGTCCGGGTGCCGATCGACTTCACCGAGGGCCGCCTCGCCTGCCGCAACGACCTGAAAACCCATGGACCGGGCGCGGCATGCTGGAACATTTCATCGAGCTGAATAACCGCGTCACCAACCGGTTCAATGCGGCCGAGGAAAGTAGGGGTCGTCATCCGCCCCCTCCAGCACAGTCAGCGCGCCTCCGAGCGTAACGACTTTGGTGCCTGGCGATGGCGCACGCGGCCGCGACAGAACATTTTTCATCCAGCCGGAAGCTTTACTCATCAAGCCCCATTGCCGGGTTCCGTGATCATGTTTTTTTTACGCTGCAATCAAGCGAATGCTAATCATCGATGCGGGAGCTTCTAGACCAAGGTGGGAGCACCGGCCTCCAAGGACTGACGTATGCCCTGGAGCTCATCCTTTACCTGTGCAAGCTTTTCCGTCGGCAGCCCAATGATCTCGGCAATTCGGCACGGGATGCCCTGTGCCCGCGCCCGCAGATCCCGCCCAGCCTGCGTCAATTCAGTCCGCACCAGACGCTCGTCTTTCTTGTCGCGGCTGCGGCGGACCAGTCCGGCCTGCTCCATCCGCTTCAGCATGGGCGTCAGGGTGCCGGAGTTGAGGTGCAGCTGCTCGCCGAGCGCGCGGACCGTCAGGCCGTCCTCCTGCCACAGCACGAGCATGACAATATACTGCGGATAGGTCAGCCGCAGCTCAGCCAGCACCGGGGCGTAGGTCTTGCCGAGCGCCAAGGTGGTGGAATACAGCGCAAAGCAGAACTGCGACTCCAGGTCAAGATTATCGTTGCCTGCCGATGGCTGCCGCCGCGCTGCTGTGACCATGAGACCTACGACCCACTGAACCAGTTATAACCCTGATCTTCCCACCATCCGCCGGGATAGTCATTAGTGACATAAAGCGCCGTGATGTGTTTCGGGTTCTTGAAGCCGAGCTTGGTCGGCACGCGCAGCTTCACTGGGAAGCCATACTTGTCCGGCAGCGGCGCGCCACGGAAATCGGTGGCGAGGAGGGTCTGCGGATGCAGCGCCGTCGCCATGTCGATGCTGCTGTAATAGCGGTCGGCGCATTTGAAGCCGACATACCGCGCCCGCGTGTCCGCTCCGACGCGCTCAAGGAAGCTGCGGAACGGCACGCCGGACCACTCACCGATGGCGCTCCAGCCCTCAATGCAGATGTGCCGGGTGATCTGGCTGGCCTGCGGCATCGCACGCAGCTTGGACAGCGTCCAAGGCGTCGTGTCCTGCACCAGGCCGGAGACTTCGAGTTTCCAGGTGTCGCCGTCCACCTCGGGCGCGTTGTCCTCCGGGTAGTAAGCGTTGAACGGGAAGGGGTCGGTGATGTCGCTGGCGGCGTAGGTCGGCGCGAGGCGGTTCGCGTCGAACAGCCAGGCCTGCACCCGGTCGTTGAACCGCGATATCGCGAATAACGCCCGGTCCACCGCGTCCCCGTCCGACAGGTTGCAGCCAGTCAGCATCGTCAGCGCACCCAGCGACAGGCCGGAGCGCAGCAGCAATCGCCGCTCTACCCGCCTCAGCTCGGGCGCCAGCTGATCGGCTAAAACCCTGTGATCAACACGCTTCATGGCTGCATCTCCCTCGCGGCCACCTCGACCCGGGCACGGCCGGTGATCATCGCCCACAATGTGCTGGGTATGATTACCACCAGCGCCAAGTGCACGACGGTGAAGCCGACGATCCCTGCCATCGCGACGAAATGGATGCGCCGCACGAGCTCAAAACCACCGAGCAGACCGACCAGCCCCTGGAATTGCACGGGCTTCCACAGCCCAAGCCCGGAGACCACGGCCGCCACCACCAGCAGCAGCACCACGACATACAGCAGCCGCTGCACTGCATTATAGGTGCCGAGCTTATGAACCAGGCGGAACGTCAGCGCCTCCTTGAGGTCCCGCCAGACCTCGCCGGGTCCGATGGGCAGGAAGCTGCGCATGAAGTGCCGCCCAGCCAGGCCATACGCCAGATACACCAGGCCGTTTACCACTAGCAGCCACATCGCCGCCAAGTGCCAGGCGATCGCGCCGCCCAGCCAGCCGCCCAGCGTCATCCAGCCCGGAAAGCTGAAGCCAAACAGCGGGCTGGCGTTGTAGATTTTCCAGCCGCTCATGACCATGACGATGATCGCAACGGCGTTGAGCCAATGCGTGATGCGCACGACCAACGGGTGGATGACGACCACGGCAATGCGGACGGGCTGGGCGGCGCTCATGCTGGTCTCAGACTTTCTTTACATGGGCGGGACGGTGCCGTTCGCCCCGGCGATCAGCGCATCGGCGGTCACGCTCGCGGCGCCCTTCGGGCTGAATACCACAACGCGGGCGCCGGGCTTCAAGATGGCGCTGTCGGCGGGCTTGATGGTGACGACTGGGACATCGTCCGGGACTACGACCGTCTTGCTGCCGCCCTTATAGTCGATGGTCATCGTGCGGCCGTTGGTGGTCTGCACGGCGCCGACCGCGCCGTTGGTCATGGTGTTGCCGCCCGTCAGGTCCCAGCCGTAGTGGCCATCGCCCATCCCACGCAGGCTCTCGTCGATGATCGTGACCTCAAGCGCCTTGAGGGTGCCGTCGGGCAGCGGCGCCGCGGCGATACCGACATAGGAGTTCGGCTTCACGTCCGAGAGGCTGGCAGCCTCCGCCACCATCATCTTGGTCTTCGCCGTCAGCGCGACCGGAACGGTCTGGCCGTTGCGGGACTTCGTCTCCAAGGTCTGGCCGCTGAAGCTGCCGATCGTGCCACGGGTGATGGTCATCGGCGCTTCCTGCGCCCAGGCGGCGCTGGAAAGCAGCGATGCAGCAAAGGCGAGGCCGGTTAAGGTTTTAAGCATGGACGTTCCTTCTAGGTTAATGACGAGAAAGACCCTACATCCCTAGATCGTTAATGTGCAATTGAATCGCGCGCATTTAAACAGTTCTCAAGGGTTCCGGATTCCCATGCAGTTGCCGCGAGATCGACAACGCCGGACTGAACTATGGCCCCGACCGCCCGTTGACAGCGGCACATGAGAAAAAGGGAGGGGACTATGCGAGGACCAATGTTGGCTGCGGCCATTCTGCTCTGCCCCGTGGCATCATTTGCCCAGGCACCCGCGCCCGGCACCAACGCAGGCGGCGGTGTGGGCCCAAGCGCTACCCAGCCAACCAAGGCTTTGGGCGCGACACCACCCGGCACGCCCGCAGGAAATACCGCCGGGGACCGGGCACTGCGCAACGCAGCAGGACAGAACGTCATCGGCAAGACCGTGACGCCGGCAACCGCGGTGCCGGGCAATACCACGGCACCAGATAGCGGCGTCAGGAAATAGCGCCCCGCTGATCAGATCTCGCGCTGTTCCATCATCCTCGCGATGGTGTCCGCCTGACGGATGGCGAGCGAGACGATGGTCAGCGTGGGATTGCACGCGGCGCCGCTGGTGAACTGGCTGCCATCCGACACGAACAGGTTCTTGATGTCGTGCGTCTGGCCATACTTGTTCACCACGCCGTCGCGCGGCTTCTCGCTCATCCGGTTGGTGCCCATGTTATGCGTGCTGGGGTAAGGCGGCGTGGGGATCAGCCGGGTCGCGCCGACCGCCGAATAGACGGCCGAGCCCTGCTGCACCGCATGGGCTCGCATGGCGATGTCGTTCGGATGATCGTCGAAATGCACGCTGGCGACCGGAAGCCCAAGCTTGTCCTTGAACTTGGAATCGAGGGTCACGCGGTTGGTCTCGCGCGCCATGTCCTCGCCAATCAGCCACATGCCGGCCATGTTGCTGTAACCGTCCATGGCGCTGGTGAAGCTGCGGCCCCAGGCGCCGGGGTCCATGAACGCCGCCATGAACGGCACGCCCAAGGATACGGTCTCCATCTCATAGCCGCCGACAAAACCACGACTGGTATCATGCCGGGCCTCGTCGCGGATAATGCCGGCCATCGTAGTGCCGCGATACATGTGCACCGGCTTCTCGAAGATGGCATACACGTTGCCAGTCATGTGCCGCATGTAGTTGCGCCCAACTTGGCCGCTGCTGTTCGCGAGGCCGTCCGGGAACATGCTGGACGCGCTGTTGAGCAGCAAGCGCGGGCTTTCGATCGAGTTGCCGGCCACAGCGACCACCCGCGCCTTCTGCCGGTGCATCGCGCCGTCCGGGCTGGCATAGACGACGCCCGTCACCTTGCCCTGCGGGTCATGCTCGATCTTGACCACGTGGCTGTTGGGCCGCACCTCAAGGTTGCCGGTGTCCTCGCCCTTCGGGATTTCGGTATAGAGCGTTGACCACTTGGCGCCGGATTTGCAGCCCTGGAAACAGAAGCCGATCTGCTGGCAGGAGCCGCGGCCGTCGCGGGGCTGGCTGTTGATCGCCATCCGCCCGGTGTGCACCTCCTTGTAGCCGATCTTGGTGGCGCCGGCCTCCATCACCTTGAAGTTGTTGTTGCCGGGCAGCCCGGGAATGCCGTTGGTGCGGGTGACGCCCATCTTATACTCGGCCTTCGTGTAATACGGCGCGAGGTCGGCGAGGCTGATTGGCCAGTCCAGCAGGTTAGCGTCCGGCAATGCGCCGTAATGAGTGCGCGTCTTGAACTCATGCTCCTCGAATCGCAGGCTGGCCCCGGCCCAGTGCACCGTGGAGCCGCCGACCGCCTTGACGATCCAGGCCGGCAGGTTCGGGAAGTCCTTGCCGACGCGCCAGCTGCCCGACGTGGTCCGCATGTCGGACCAGGCAAGCTGGGCAAAGCTCGCCCATTCGTCGTTGACGAAGTCCGCGCTTTCATAGCGCCCACCGGCCTCCAGGACCACCACGTGGACCCCTTTTTGCGCCAGCTCGTTGCCAAGCGTGCCGCCGCCGGCGCCGGAGCCGATGATGACGACCACGCCGTCGTCGTTCAGATCGAATTGTGCCATGGTGCGTCGCCCTCTATGCCGTCGGCAGCCAATTGATGTCGTCGAAGCCGCGGGCCAGGTAGCCGCCATGCTCTGCGGACGAGCCCTCATAACCGAACTTCGGCCAGATCTCCGGCTGGTTATAAAGCGACACCACCAGGTCCGACCGCAGGGTGCTGAAAAACTTCGTATGCTCGATCCCGCGCAGCAGCGCGACGCGGTCGGCTTCCCATTTCACGTCGAGGTAGTTGCTTTTAAACGCGTCCTGCGCATCCTGATCAAGCCGGGCAACGCCGTCGGCGACCATGGTCTTGACCGCCTCGTCCTTGCCGGCCTTGGCGTCCCAGGGCGTCACCGCGGCGACGTAGAACACATCGCCGATGTGGTCGTGCGGAAAGATGTCGCGCGCGACCTTCACCAGCGTCGCCATCGCGTGCGGTGCGATGGCCTTGGCGTTCTGCGCCCAGGCCGCGTCGGCACTGATGCTCGCCCCAGCGACGATCGCGGCCGGTACTGCGGCGCCGGTGGTGCGCAGGAAGTTGCGCCGGCTGAATTGCGTGCGGCGGTCAATTTCTCTCATGAACAGTCTCCCCCGTTTTGTTATGATTTAGCCGAAACGCCCGTGCCGCTGCAGCACCTCGATGCTGTAGCCATCTGGGTCTTTGACGAAAAAGAAGCGCCCTAGCAGCGCCCCCTCCCGCTGCAACTCACGGATCGGGCCGGGCGTCGCGCCGGCCGCCTCCATCTTCGACCGCTCCGCGTCGAGGTCATCGACCGCAACGGCGATATGCCCATAGCCGTCGCCGAGGTTATAGGGCTCGGTCCGGTCGTGGTTGACCGTTAGCTCGACCTCGAAGGTGGACGCCGGGTCCCGCATGTAGATCAGCGTGAAGCTGTCAAACGGGTAGCGATCCACGATCTCGAGCCCCATTGCATTACGGTAGAACGTGACGGCCCGGCCCTCGTCCAGCACGCGGATCATCGAGTGGATCGGCTTTGCCATTCAGTGCTGCTCCTTGAGGTAGCCGATGATCGCCTGACGCACCTCTGGTTTGGCCTGGCGGTAGCCCATGACCCCGCCCTTGATCACGGCTTGTGGATTGGTGAGGTAGGGGTCGAGATGCGCGTCGTCCCAGACCCAGTCCACATCGGCAAAACCGGCCGAGTACTTGAAGCCGGGCAGGGTGCCCGCCTTGCGGCCATACACGCCGGCGAGGTTGGGGCCTTGGCGCGTCTCGCCAGCAACCAGCGAGTGACAGGTGCCGCATTGCTGGGCGAACAGCTTGGCGCCGTTCGGCGCTTCCGCTTGCGGCGAGACCATCTGCGCCTGGGCCGGAAAGGCCAAAGCTAACAAGGCCGAAGTAAGAACTCGTAGCGTCGTCGCCTCCCTTGGTACAATTCAAGCCTCTAAGGGCTTTTCGACAGCCGAGACTGCTCGGAGCAAGTTGATGCAGCAATTAACGATTGCGTGCAATCGATTTTCGCGACGATGCAGATCGGACGGGCGGCTCCGCCCAGTGGTGGTTGACCCGGCCGTCACTCGCCGCGGAACATGCGCTCGTTCAGCAGATAACGCAGGCCGCGGCTCCAGGAATCGTCGGTGTTGCCGCGAATGTCGACGCTCTCGGCACGCAGCGTCCGCCCGGTGCTGGCCTCCTCCACCACGACGTTGACGTTCAGGATCAGGTTGCTCACCTTCTGCACCCAGCCATAGGCGACCTGCTGAGCGCCAAGTTCGCGCGCCAGGTCCAACTCGCAGCCGTTGCAGCCGCGGATAGAGTTGACCCGCGCCAGCCGGTCCTGCACGGGGCCGACGTCAACCAGCTTGAAATGGCCGCGCAGCCCGTCTTTCAACTGCTGGTCAAGGCGCTGCAACCGCGCCAGTTCCTCTGGCGTGGATGGGGCCGGCGAAGTGTTGGTCAAGGCGAAGTCGAACACCGCGACCGTCGGCAGGGTTTGCGCCGCGGCTGGCGTGACGAGGCCGGCCAGCAGGCCCGCCAGCACCGAAGATCGCATTTCGTTTCACCCCCAAGATCGAATGATTTCAAGGTTATCCATTAACCCGGCTATTGACAACGTGGCGGTGTTGCTGGCCGGCTGCGCTCGAATGAGGTCTCGCTGGCGATGAAATTGTGCGAAAGCGCGTGATAGACGCCCTCCGGGCAAACCAGCCGTGAGGCCGCGTAGGCGATCACCGAGGTGAGCATCAGCGGCAGGATCAGGGCGTGATCATTCGTCATTTCGCCGACGATGACGAAAGCCGTGATGGGCGCCTGCACCACGCCCGCGAAATAGGCCACCATGCCGAGCACGACCAGCGCTGACGCGGGCGCACTTGGCAGGAGTGCCGCGACGTTCGCCCCAAGCCCCGCGCCGACGGCGAGCGAGGGCGCGAAAATGCCGCCAGGAATGCCGCTGATGGACGATGCCATGGTGGCGAGGAGCTTGAGCACTCCGAATGCGGCGCCAAACCCTCCTGGCACGGTGCCGCCGTCCTGCACCAACGCCCGGGCCTGGGCATAGCCCGTGCCAAACGCCGCCCCACCCGACAGCAGTCCGCAGCCGGCGACGATGAGGCCGCATAATGCCGCAAACGCGACGCGATGCCGCCTGATCGCACCGCCAAACCTGCCGGGCAGGCCGCGGCCGAACAGGATGAGCACCCTGCTGAACCCACCGCCCAACAGGCCGCCGACCACACCGAGGACTGGGACTGCCAGCCATCCTTCAACCCCGTTCAGCACAGCATGCGTCGTGCCGAAGTAGGTGTAGTCACCCTGCAGCGCCAAGGACGTGACGCCGGCCGCGATGACGGCGCCGAGGATGACACCGCTCGTCCGCGCCTCGAACGAGCGGCTCATCTCCTCGATACCGAACACGATGCCGGCGAGCGGCGTGTTGAACGCGGCGGCGACGCCCGCGCTGGCGCCCGCAAGGATCAGCCCGGGCTGCCGCCGCGGCGACAGGCGCCCGATTGCGAACATGATGGCTGCACCCACCTGCACCGTCGGCCCCTCGCGTCCGATCGAGGCGCCGCACAGCAAGCCGAGCAGCAGCAAGGCCATCTTGCCCAATGCGGTCCTGATTGAGACCAATCGCATTCGCGCCGCTGTCCCCGTAAGCCGCCGGGCGGCGATGGCCTGCGGGATGCCGCTGCCGCCGGAGTTCGGGAAGTAGCGCTGGGCGAGCCAGCTCGACGCGGCAAAGCCTGCAGGCGTCAGCGCGAGGACGCTGAGGGGTTGCAAGGCCAGCAACGCCTGGAATGCTATCGCGGTCTGGTCGGCAGCCAGGGCCAGCCCGACCGCGGCAAGGCCCACGGCGATGCCGCCCAGCACGAACAGCAGCCGACGCTGCCAATGTAATGCTGCAATCCGAAGCCGCCGCGTCCGCCTGGAGCCGGGCACCGCAGGAAACAAGCCGGGCACGACGGTGGCGAGGCCCGCTAAACCACCATCCGCTAAACTACCAGCGGTAGGGACTCCAGCGAGCCTGTAGCGCTCGCATCGATGCGGAGCCGGCAGTTTTGCCAGGGAAGTCCGCCGATCCGCAGCTCGCTCCAGATACGCAGGCTAGAGAAATGCCGTATTGCGGCCTCCGCCGGCATCTGCGAACCGTGCAGGAGTAGGACAACAATCGCCAAAGTCGAGATGAGCGGCGACAACCGCAGCCCGGCGGGCGGGCGGCCCGTCAGCACGACCAGGGCGCTCGCACCGATCACGCCGACAACGCCGGCGACCACGACATCGATGCCGGTATGGACGTGCAGGAACAGGCGGGACAGCCCAATAACCACCGCGAGCCCGGCCGAGATCGGGATCGTCCACCTCCAGTCGCCGCCGTTGCGCCGGACAATCAATCCGAGAAATCCGCCAATCGCGGTCGCTGCAGCGGCCGTATGCCCGCTCGGACTGCGCAGCCCCTCGACGACGAAGGGACCGCAGGCCAGGCATGCAAGCTTGAGCAGGAATATGACGATCCAGGTGCAGGCGATCACGCCGGTCCAGGCGAGCGCGCCGCGGCGCCACCCCGCAAGGCCGAAGCAGACCCCGACCGCAATAGTCGCCGGCAGCAAGACTGCCTGATCCGCAAAGTTCGTGACAAATGTTGCAAAACTCACCAGCGTGCGTCTCCAGGGTGATCCGCCACAACCTGGCCGATACGGGAGGGTCGGATCACGACGCCACGTAGAGGCTCAGCGCGATTGCGGACTGAGCCGTCATCACCGACCCGCCTGACACATAGCACATCATGGCCTACTCCCTCTACTTCACCCTCTCGTTACTCATGCGCGATGTAACCACCGCGCAACGCCTTGCCGAGTATGGTGGGAAGCTGCCGGGTGCTCTCTTGGACAATGAGCTGGGCGCTTCTGCGGCTGTCGGTTAGCAGCTGTGCCGCTCGCCGCAACTGACCGCCTTTGACCGCGTCGGTAAACGCACGATAATAATAACATCGGTCGAGCACCGATTTATGGCGGATAATTGCTTGGACGAGCAGCGGATCAACGTTCACGCGCGGGTCAGCCAGGAGTTCACTCTCCATCTGGCGAAGGCGCATCAGGTCGTTCGAGCTTTGCTGCTCCGTCAATGACCCCGGTACGATAGTGTAATGATACATCGCCTCAGGCAGCAGCCACCAACGGGCCCCGTTGGTTAGGCAGCGCACATAGAGCATGAAATCTTCGGCAAACCGGTTACGCTCGTCATAGGACAGCCGCTTATCGCGCAGGAAATCAGCCCGAAGCAGCGGCTTCAGAAAGCCATAGCTGACCCGCGGCGTCCGCGGCGAGCCTACGTTGCGGGCGATGAACTCGGCGGTGGTGAGCTCCGTCGGTTGCGACAGCAGCATTGGCGGGATCATCAAGGTATCGGGGCTTCGGCCGCTGACATCGCAGAGCAGGATGTTATCCGCGACCATGTCAGCGCCCACTTGGCTGGCAAGGTCCAGAAGCTTTGCAATGCGCTCGGGATGGTAGCTGTCATCGGCGTCGAGCAGCGCGATCCAGTCACCTTTGGCAATCGCGATGCCTTGGTTGCGGGCAGCAGCCGGTCCGGCGTTTACCGGAAGGCGCAACAGGCGGACCCGGTGATCGATGACGGCTTCATCGGCGACAATCTCCGCGGTCTGGTCGGTGGACGCGTCATCGACGACAATAATCTCCAGCCGTCCCTCACTCTGTGAGCGAGCGGAGCCCAAGGCGCGGGCGATGGTGTTCTCGGCGTTGAACGCTGGAATGATGATCGATGCCCGAGGCTTGCCGATATCGAGAAAGGTGCCCGCCGCTGCAGCCCGGCCTAGAGTGTGATCCTGCACGCTGCGCTCGGAGTTTTGGCGAGGGGAATTCAAATGGCAGCCTCCTTGTCCAAAGCACAAGGAACGACACCGGCTCTGTGCCTCCTACGGAAAACGGCTGCCTAGCCAATCAAATTCGCGGCACTCGTTATTAGGCGTTGCTTTCAGCACTGGTGGTCTATCACCGGTGTTTTTGACGCGACTAGCCATCATGGCCGACACTGGCAGGCTACTTCGAACTGTCTAATAAGAAGGTTGTCGAAGTGACATTCAACATCAATAAGTCTAAACAAAACGTCTACTTACGTCTAGTCCCGCCCATCCTCACGTGACCATTTCCGAACAATTGGTGGTAATGGATCAGTGCTCATCTCATAGATATCGTGCAGCAGCGGCACAAGGCGCCACTTGCCTTGAATGATGCGCTGGAGCCCACGCATTGAAAACAACTCCTGCCATGGATAATAGCTGACGGTGCTAAGATTAACCGGTTGCGTGCCTCCAATCGCCAGGCCAGGCCGCACAAAATCTAAGCCGCTCAGCCGGGCGGCCGACATGCGATTGAAAAATCTGGGATTGCACTCCAGCATCTTCATCGCGCCTGCCTGGTCGTCGTATCTCGCGTCGAAGTTTGCGACACCCGAGAATTGCGTAGCTGCCACGATCTTCTGCGTCATTGCAAACAGATCGTCACGCGGAATAAACTCTGTCGCGAGGAACCGGCCGATGCCATAGCCTGCGTCAAGCTGACTCGGGCAGACCCACGACACCCAGTGCTTGATTACGCCATCCTGGGCAAAGACACTGAGCGCCCAATCCCTACCCTCAATATATTCCTGTACAATGACGGCGTGATCATGGCCCGCATTGGACCGTTGCCAGTCTTCAACCTGTGCACGATTCCTGAGAATGGTGATTCCACGCTGGCCATAAGAATTGACTGGCTTCACGATGACCGGAAAGCCCAACTCCTCATGTACTTTATCAGCTTCGAACCCGACCTTGCTGTTAAACGACAATGACTTCGGCACAGCAACCCCTGCGGCCTCACACAGCTTATAGAATGCCCACTTATCATTGAGAGTCGCCAGAGTGCCGGCGTCGGTCATTGGGAACACAGGCGCCAGCAAACGGTCCTTGATCTGCGACAGGAACGCCAGGCTTTCCACGTCGCTGGCCATCACACAGTCAATGCCGACCTCAAGATGCAGGTCATTGATGATGCCGAGCACCAAATCAGAGTTGGCGGTCTGCAAGTCCCGAGATGCATGCACCACCTCACAGCAACGAGAGAACCGAAGCGAAGCAGACCGGCGGTCATGAACCAGATACACCCGTGCGCCGAGTGCCCGGAGCGAGCGCAGAATATTATATCCCGTGCGCCCGAAATGACATATTAGGAGGACGTTCAACGGCTTCGACCGCTGCCCGTGCAGCCCGGTCAGTTGTCCAACGCGCGACTTCGGCCGCCATGCGCTCAAAGGGCCGCGCGGCAGTGCACGCTCCCCTGCGATCGTGCGATCTTCACGAAGCTGCTTGATAGAAACTGGGCGCATGGCGTTTAAACAGCCTTGTAAATGGTAAAACGGCTGGCAGGTGTTTGACAGTCGGCTAGGTGTGAAACCAGACACACGGGGCCCGCGAAAAACGACCTCATCAAAGCTTGAAAGCCCATCAATGTATTGATCTGCATCAAAAAAATATTCTGATCTGGCGCAAGCTATCCGTGGCCGACCAGATATCCGGTCCGATGCCAACCTCTGCCGCCTGACTCAAAAACTCCTCCTTACCGCAAGAAATTCAAATACCGATAAACAACACAAGTAAATATTTAGTATTTCCAGCCAGTATCCAAAACGTCATAATGCATAGTTGCGTCACCGCATTCACAAAACCACAAATTTCATAACGAAGCTGTAAAGTGTATCCTAGCTGACGTCTTGGGCTAAACGATCTAGATCACGGTACAATAGGGACTACATTGGCCGGCGGGCCCGGAGGTGTGACATTTGTATCTCTGGTGGCGTGTAACGTCGCTGAGATCGCACGCGTCAATCACATGCTGGCTTCGCTCACGGTTGCAACACAGGACGCTGGTAATCTCGGAGGTCACGATGGACTCGATCCCTGCAACCGAGCGGTCCGCAAATCGCGTATCACGCCACTTGTGCAGGAGCGCCCTTCAGCAGCCCGGCAGCAACAGCCTTGCGTAGCGCTGCATCAAAGCGCCCTGGTCTGCCCCCGGACTGCAGCAGCAGCGCCGCAACCAGCTTGGGGGCTGACCGCCGGCCAAAACCTGAGACGACTCGGTAACGAAATAATTCCCAAGCATCCCGTTCCGACATTGCTGGCAGCGTCAGGCGAACTGGATCCACT
Source organism: uncultured Alphaproteobacteria bacterium (assembly GCA_963850595.1). Taxonomy (GTDB): domain Bacteria; phylum Pseudomonadota; class Alphaproteobacteria; order Acetobacterales; family Acetobacteraceae; genus CAHJXG01. The sequence continues at coordinate 416,140 of CAWKLS010000003.1, forward strand.
TCACGCAACCACTGTGTCGCAGGCCCATCGGCGCCATCCCAGCAAAGCGACTGACCGGCGATAACCCATTGTACCGACGCCTCCTTGCCAGGCATGCGGGTCAAAAGCGCAAAATATGCGAGGGTCTCGGGCGGCATGGCCTCCGCCTGATCCATGACGACGATAATCCGGCGCTCCCGCGGCTGCCGCCAATGCGACCGTTGCCGAACGGGCGCAAACAGCATCTGAAAAGCATCCTCCATGCCTGACGCCGCGTTATCAAGCCGGAGCACATGAAGATGAGGGTCGGACATGCAAGCAAGTGCTGCTGTCAGGATGGTCGTCTTGCCGAGGCCGGCGGCCGCGGTCAAAACGATACATGCGGCGCCGTCCTGCAGCGCTGCGACCAGGGCGTCACGAACGACGGCCTGAGTGCCGGTCAAATGCACGGAGGGGATGACGCCGTCTGCCGAACCTTTATGCGGGCGACGCTGCGGCCGGAGGCGAAAGCGCTGGGGCAGCAAGTTCAGCATGGCGGTCCCACCGGTCCACAAATGCAGCTTCTACACCTCGACCAGCTTGCCGGGTGGGACCAGTTCGGCAAGCTTTTCTGGCTGGCGTGCCCGGTCGAGCCGCTCACCAATGGCGAGCGCGACGTTGCCGATGAGCGTCCTTGCTCCCACGAACGACGCCAGGTCGGTTTGAGCATTGGCGAACTTGAACTTGTATTCCTCCTCGCCGCAAAGGAAATCGACCTCGGCGATCCCGTTGTCGAATGCCCAAATGATATACTCCACCATCACGAGCGTGCCCGGCGACGCTCGGTCAAACTTCGGATCATACGCGGCAAAGAACGCCTGCATGTGCGTCCCGCTGACGATGTTGACCGAACCCGCAACAAGTGCAGCGCCGCAGTGGATGCTGAATACCCGCAATACCTTTTGACGGGAGAGTTCTTTAACCAATGCTCGCAGGATCAGTGCATCATTGTTCAGGATGTCGTTGTTGTGCTGAGTGGCAACAAGCCACTCCTGCTTGAGAGAGATCATTCGCTCGAGCACCGTGTCGTCAAACTGCCCCGGCTCACTGACCCTTATTGCAACCGGCCCGAGCTCGCCGACGATGCGAAGCCCGCGCGTATGGTTGTTTCGAGCCTTCTTATTCAGGCTGCGGAACCAGCTATGGCCGCTTGCACCATGGCTTACGACCTGAAGACTCCTCGCTGAGCGATGTCCCGGCTTCAGTTCCACAGATTTCGGCCGATTGGTGACAAGCCCGCCAAGCGCGGCATTTGGACGCACATGACTGAGATAGGCGACATCGAACCCGGCCGCAGCCACTACCGCTGCCCAGACCATCTCAAGGGCGGACCGTCCGTCCGGCAACCCAGGATCAACAATCGCATCGCAATAATCGCTGCAGTCCTTGGCGGCCCACTCCAGCACGCGCACCCCGCGGTGCCGCCGCGTTACGAGGGGCATCGCCGCCACTATCCTATCCCCCATCCAGCATAGCCCGACACAAAGCTGCGCCCGATCGCTCGCCTGCCGGGAGCCCAGCCAAGCGGCGATCCAGCCATGGCTTTGAAACACGCTCTTGCTGCTGCGCTGCCATAGGTCGTCCCATGCCGGGCCGACCTCCCTCATCCTGCTCGAAGCCTCGATGATCTCCGTCCGCATGCTCATGCCAGGTGGTCTCGTCGGCAAGCCTCAATCCCGAGTTGCGGTGCGTCACGGTGTGGTGCCGAGGCGATCTGCGGCGATGCCCGGGCATGTCCAAAACCCAGCAGCCTGGCGATCTTACGCAATGGGAGAACATAGAGGCCGGCGGTGGACTGATACTCACTGCTCTCATGGCCCAATCCAAACGAAAAGCTCTCTTCGGGTTCCGGCACATGCAGCGTGCCAAACATCCTGTCCCAAATCGACAGCATCAATCCGAAGTTCTTGTCAAAATGCATTGGGTTTGTGCTGTGATGCAGCTGATGGTAGTGCGGGCATAGAATGATCCCATTCACCAACCTACCAAAGGATACTTTCAAATGGGTATGTCTGACAAAATCCATCATGATGATGTTGCGGAGCACATAAACATTTATCCCCAGCACGGTGAGCTCGACCGGATTGAACGCAAAAAATAGCCAAAAGCCGTAAATTGGGCCGGTGATCAGGCCGTCCCAAACTCGGTTCATGATATCGTCCAGCGGGTGAACCCGATCTTTCGTAGTCCCAACCATAACTTCAGCAGAATGGTGCACTTTATGCAACTCCCACAGGACCGGAATTCGATGCTGCAGGTTGTGATATAAATAATAGGCAATATCGTAGGCTAGCAGCATTGAAATAGTGAACAGGATGAGCACCGGAATCGTCGGTGATCCTAATGCTGGCCCGTCGTCTCCAAACACTGCGGTGAGCATCGCATGGAACGCGTAGCCACACGCAATAGTGATCGAAGCGCCAGTCGGCAGCGCCACGAGCAACATCACAAACTTGCGTGAGATCCAAAACGAAAAATCGGCCTTTGCCGACGGGTGTGTGAGTATGTCGATCGGAAAAATAAACCGCAGCAGGCCGCCTGGTGTTTTGGGATTGTCCGAACGAATGAATACAATCGCGGCCGATAGTACGATTGAAAGCAACAGGATACCGGCAGCCAAACCGGTCGGACTGGTGATTCGTTTCGTTATAGCATTCAGAGTGGCCGCGATTAATTCTGTCATGAAGTTTGCCTTACAGAGTGCGACCGTTGACGGACCAGTATATTTCTGTTTCTTGCTGGTGAAAGAGGCCGTTCGATCTACGCGAGCTAAGCCCCTGACCCAGGCCGTGCGGCCCAAGATTTCAACGAGAGACGTCCGTTATACCTGTCAGGACGTTCCGCTGGGGTCATGATTTTCCGTTGGAAAGCAACGCTCCGCATGTCCAGGTGGCTAATGCAATGTCAAGTTTAAAGCAGCTTGCGGCCGACGTCTTAGGCGATAGCACGGCTGCCCGTATCCATGCCTTGACCACCGCGAGCTTCCCCGAGTCCGACGCCTTGGTCGGTCAGACGTGGAAGACGCGGACCGGACCGCATGGACAGAACGTCAGCAACCGACATACCCCGCCGCAGGGCCCTTGGCCAAACCTGACCGTGTGCCACGATTTCAGCTTCAGAACCGTCCGAGCGGTCCTGCATCGCCGGCTCGTCCCGCAGAGCCGGGTATTGCTCTGCATCGATCAGATCCCGGCGGACCTCCGCATAATGCATCGTGTCGTGCTGACCGGCGTGGACGCTGTGCTCGTTCAGTCCGAAACCTTGGCGCGCGCAGTGCACGCCCTCGGCGTCCCAGCATCACGGATCGTGTGTCCCTCCCATCGCGACAACCTTGCCGCTTTCGTTCGGCCCGCGCGGTCGCGGACCGATCTCGACACACGTCGCATCGTCTATGTCGGGGACCTTGAGCCCGAGGCAGGCGTTGCCGACTTCCTACCCTGCGTCGTGGCTTGGGGCGAGCGCAACCCGCATCGTGCCGTCGAGGTCCTGTGGGCCGGTGAGGGCTGCCTGCGCGGCGTGCTGGAGGCGCAACCCGTGCCGGCAAACGTCCTGCAGCGCTTTCCCGGCCGGATGAGCCGGATCGAGCTGGCGGCGACGTTCCCGGACTGTGACCTCCTGGCAATGCCAGCCCTGTCCGATCCATGGGACGATGTGATCCTGGAGGCCCTGACCGCGCAGCTCCCCGTGCTCGGCAGCGATCGATCCCGCGCGGTCGCCGATATGGTCACCCACGGCCTTACGGGTTGGATCTTCAATCCGTTCGAGGCTGGTGCAATGGCGCGTGCCGTCGATGTGGCGCTCAACACGCCGTCCGGCGAGCTGGACCGAATGCGCGCCCACGCTGCGGAGCGCTCCCTGCCTCCATTGCCCGGGTTGGACGACCGGATCCGGCGGGCCGTGCGGTTGGAAGCAGCTGGACCGCCCCTCGACATGGCCTCACTCGGTTTGGCGCCGTAGCATGTCGGACATCGAACTCGACGGCCCCGCCAGCATCCTCGGCGACAGCCCGGCGCTGCCGCTCGCCGGACCAGCCTGGACACAGGCTAAGGCAAGTGCGCGCGCCTCCTCATCGGGTGTGGACCCGATGCGGCTCCTGATCGACGGCTTGTGGATGGCCGACGCATTGATCGTGCTCATAGCGGCGGCGGTGTCGAACCTTTTGCGCCAGGGGTTCACCCCAATTCCGCTCGAGGTCTCCTCGACCGCGCTGCTCGCCGCCGTGGTCACGGTCAACACGATGCACATGTCTGGAGCTTATCGTGCGGTGCTGACCGACTCGTTCGCTTCGCAGGTGGGCAAGGCCGTTCGCGCGTGGTCGATCGTCTTCGCCATTCTGCTGATCCTCGGCTACCTCACCAAAACGTCCGAGATCTATTCTCGGCTCTGGATGGTGACCTGGTTCGGCACGGCACTCCTCGGGTTTGCGGCGCTGCGGGCCTGGAGCATCTCGCAAACCAAACGGTGGCGCCGACAGGGCCGCCTGACACGCACTGTCGCCATCATTGAACTGGGCGATGGCGGTGGTGGCAAGGAGCTCGCCCGCCGGTTACAGAGGATGACGCCGGGCGAGTTCCATCTTGTCGGCTTGTTTGCGGAAGGGCGGTCGCCGTCGCAGCGCAACGGCATCCAGGACCTCATCGCCCTCGCCCAGTTGTTCCGGATCGACGAGGTGCTGGTGGCCGTTTCCGGTCACGGGGGCGCCGAGCTGTCCAGCGCGCTCCGAAGGCTCGGTACCATCCCGACGAATGTGCGAATCTGCCCATGGGTCGCTGAGCTGGGCGTGCCGGTCCGCGACGTCGGCTTGTTCATGCAAAGCGCTATGCTGACCATCTATCGCCGGCCCTTCACCAGCTGGAGCCGCGTCGTAAAGCGCGCGGAAGACCTCATTCTCGGAACGATGATGACGGTGCTTTTAGGTCCGATTATGCTGTTGCTGGCGCTTGCGGTGCGACTTGACAGCCCAGGACCGGCGCTGTTCCGGCAACAACGGCTGGGCTTCAACAACAACATTATCGTCGTTTATAAATTCCGCACTATGAAGCATGTCTGTGCTCCGGAAACCGCTGTCCCGCAGGCCCAGCGTGGCGACCCAAGGGTGACCCGCCTTGGCCGCTTTCTTCGCCGTTCAAGCCTGGATGAGTTGCCGCAGCTGTTGAATGTCCTGAAAGGCGATATGTCGCTTGTTGGGCCGCGTCCACACGCCTTGGCACATAATGAGCAGTATGCGGAACTTATCGACGACTATCTTGGTCGTCACCGCGTGCAGCCAGGCATCACTGGTTGGGCCCAAGTAAACGGGTTGCGGGGTGAGACCGACACGCTGGATAAGATGCAGCGACGGGTCGAATTCGATTTGACCTATATTGATAACTGGTCGGTTTTGATGGATCTCAGGATTATTCTGCTGACCGGGCTTTCACTAGTCTTCGACAGGGACGTTTATTAAGACCGAGCACTGTGGCATCTACGCAACAGTAGCCGTGCCGGTCGAAGCGCCACGCCATTGAAACCTTGGTGGCGGTTGTGGTGCCAGCGTGGCTGATCCGCCATACCAGTGTGGACTGAACAATATGGCAGGAGATTGAGGCCTAAACTTCTTTGGTTTGCCCTACAATCTCAGCTACAAGGTTTATAAGGCTGTAAAGTTTAGTCAAATTTAACAGTGAGCGCAGGCAATCGCGCGGGCTTAAACACAACCGCTGCCACACTAAGTCTTTAGGTCTAGTTCCCATCTTCGTTGCGGTCCCCTACTTCTGGCCCACGACGGGCCGGGCGGCCCTCGATAGGTTGTCGGTGCGATGGCAGAATGGAACTCACGCGAGGATGGCGATTATTTCGAAGCCTCTAACTGGCGGCACCGCTTTTCAACCACGCCATGGTCCAACGGACTATGGGCGGCAGAAGCACGGCTTGAAGCAGCTTGATCCGATCGAAAACGATCTGACTGAACTAGCTGAGGCGTCGTCCCCGGCATCTACGGGTGAGGCCGGGATCGGCCGTTACTGGGATGTCATGGTGACCGAGACCGTCGGACTGCCGGTGCACGCCCTGCTCACCGCCAATCCCGAGCATGCCGCCGTGGCCGCGCTTGATCTCATCGACTCCATCGAGCAAGACGTGGTGCTGGTGACCTTCGTCAATCCCGGCGTGGTGCCGTTGGCGCGTCGGTCGGCGGCGTTCCAGCAGTCATTACGTGAATTCGACATCGTGTTGCCGGATGGCATCGGCATGTGCGCCGCGATGCACTGGCTGCACGGCCTTCCCGCCAAACGGGTCAGCTTTGACACGACCTCGCTCGCCCCCGCGCTGTTCGCCCGGGCCCGGTCGCGGCGGCTGACGATCGCCCTGGTCGGCGGCGCTCCGCAGATCGCTGAACAGGCCCGCGCGCAGATCGTCGCGCACTTCCCTGGCATCCAGATCACTGCCGCGCTCGACGGCTATGGCGACATGGCGGCCAAGGCCAGCGTCGTCCGGCAACTCGGGCCGGACATCGTCATCTGCGGCATGGGCAGCGGGCAACAGGAGGCATTCCTGATCGAGCTGAAGCGGCAGGGATGGCGCGGATGGGGCTTTACCTGCGGCGGCTACTTTGACCAGCTCGTCGGCGGGATCGCCTATTACCCACGCTGGATCGACGCCGCCAACCTGCGCTGGGCTTACCGCCTGGTGCGGGAGCCCGGCCGGCTGTGGCGCCGCTACTTCATCGATTACAGCCATTTCGGCGTCCTCGTCTGCGCCGCCAGGGTCCGCAAACCTCGGCAGGCGCCCGCGTGAGGCGGGATCAGCGTGCCTACACCAAGCGATCGCATGGGCGTTCTTGGTTCCGCTTAGCTATTGCCCTAGTTAGGCGGCGCGGCCAGCACACAGGGCGGAGGATACGAGCTTGAACGTCTTGATCGATGCGGCATCGGACGAATGGAGCGCGGACCCGCGCTCCTCCTCCGGCAGACTCTATGAGCAGGCTGCCGTGGGCAGCCTGCCGACATGGGACATCAAGGGGTTCCTCAAACGCCGCAAGCTGCGGATCATCGGCGTCGCAATGGTTGCGATGCTGACCGCCACAGCGATCATCTTCGCGCTGCCCAAGACGTATTCGGCCACGAGCTCCATCATCTTCCAAGGGGAGCGTCCCGAGGTGGTGCGCGTTGGCGAGACGTCACGCGACGTGCCGTTCGGCCCGGATACGCTGGCGAGCGAGATCGAACTGCTCACCTCGGAGGAGCTGCTCGACAGCGTCGTAAAAAAGCTCAACCTGACGGCAGATCCGGAATTCAACCCGCTGGCGCCGCGTCCGGTGACAGCATCGCCGCTGGATAAGGTCTCGGCCCTTGTCGCGACCACGTTGGAACCGGTTACCCGAGAGGTCGATCAGTGGCTGGCGTCGATACGGTCGAAAGAGCCGGTAAGGACTGCGGGAGACGCGGCCCAGCGGGAGCTCAGCTCGACGATCATCGCCGTGCGCACTCGGCTTGCCGTCTGGCCCGTGGGCGTGTCCCGGGTAATCCACGTCAGCTTCACTTCGCAACGTCCCGAGATGGCCGCGCTGGTCGCGAATACGGTCGCGAGCGTCTATGTAGAGACGCTGCTTTCCAACAAGACCAAAACGACGCAGGAGGCGCATGAGTGGATCGACCAGCGCCTGGCCGAGCTGCGCGACCGTGCATCCAAGTCTGCCCAGATCTATGAGCGGTTCCGGTTTGACAGCGGTCTAGCTCGCGGCAAGGACAGCACAATCACCCAGGAGCAGATCACCCAGGTCAGCACCGAGCTGACCCAGGCACGCCAGCGCGCCGCAGAGGCGCAGGCGATCCTCGCGCAATCCCGTGGCAATAGCCTGGCCGACATCGACATGCTGGCGAGTGCGACCGGGTCCCAGCTGCTGCCACGGCTGCGGGAGCAGCTCGCGCAGGCCACGGCCCAGCAGGCCGAGGGCGATGGGCGCGACGGCAGCGACAACCCGAGGCGGATTTCGGTCCGGGCAAGGGTGGCAGACATCAACCGGTCGATCGCCCAGGAGCGGGAGCGCATCCGCCAGACGGTTCAAAGCCGTGCGGCGGTGACCAAGCAAGCCGAGGAGCGCCTCACTAAGACGCTTGATGAGCTGACGACCCGCCTCGGGCGGTCGGATGGCGACGTCGCGCGGATGCAGGCTCTGGAGCGGGACGCCAGCGCGGACCGTGAGCTCTATACGAGCTTCATCAACCGCGCCCGCCAGACCGACCCTGCGGTCAACTACCAGGCTGCGAACGCCCGGGTGCTGTCCCGCGCCGCCGTGCCGCTGCAGCCGACGTCCCCGAACAAGCGGGTGCTGCTGCCGGCAGCGTTGGTCCTGTCGTTGGGCCTGGGTGCTATTGCGGCGTTCGTGAAGGAGAACTCTCGCCGAGGGCTGACGAGCATGAGTGTCATCGAGCGGACGATGGGTGTCACCCCAATCGGGCTGATCCCGCTCGTGATGCGCCGGAATCGTGTCGCGAACCGCACCTTTGAGGATGCGGTCGCCTTCGTCCTCGCCCGCGTGACGATGCCGTCCAAAGGGGTCGTACCCCGCAGCTTGCTGGTAACCTCCGCACTGCCGCAGGAGGGCAAGACCAAAACGTCGATCGCTTTGGCTGCCGCCGCGACGGCACGGGGCATGAAGGTCCTGCTGGTTGACGGCGACCTGCGATCCCGGTCGCTCTCCTCGGCCGCTGGCCTCGACCGCAGCGACCGGACGCTCATCGAACTGCTGCGGCGCGAGATCACCATTGAGGATGCGATCCACTACAATGCCGCCTGGGGTTTCCCGGTCCTCCCGGCTGGCGCCCTGGCGATCAGCCCAATGGGATTGCTTGCTACCGGCGAGTGGGAGGCCATACTGCGAAGGCTTGAGCAGATGTATGACCTGGTGATCGTCGACTCGCCGCCCGTCCTCGTGGCCGGCGACACATGGCTGATGGCGCGGCACTCTGACACGACCGTCGTGCTGTCCCGCTGGGGTTCAACCCCCATGCCGACCGTGGAACTCGCGATCAACCAGTTGGTCACCGCCCAGGCCAATGTGGCCGGCCTGGTGTTGACGATGGTGCCGCCACGTGAGCATGGCACCTATAATGGCGGTGACTCTGTCGTATTCTCGCCGCAAATGACTCGCTACTACGACGGCAGACGCCGTTTGTCATAATCGCCATTCGCTAGTTTGCGCTGGAGTGCTATCTCAGATGCGGCAGCATACGCTTGGCTTTTGCCAGCGAGGCTGCCGCATCTGGCTTTCTCCCGCGTAGCCAAAACTCCTCATCCTATTTTGCCTGCTCGAATAAATCAGGCCTGGACGTCGTCACATGAGACAATCCGTTGCGAAAGCAACCTTCTGGGCAGCGATGGAGACTGGGGGTGCCCAGGTCTCCAGCTTTGTCTTCTTCGTGGTGTTCGCCCACATCCTCACGCCCGATGAGTTTGGTGTTTATGCGCTGGCCATGGCCATTGTGGGCACGGTCAACATCCTGTTGTTCCAAGGATTTGGCGACGCGCTGATCCAAGCTGATCAGCCCGATGAGAGCTACATCTCGACGGTATTCTGGACCAATATGCTGCTCGCCGCCGGCATGATCGCCGTGTTGCAGGTCGTGGCCCTGCTCGGGCCGACCCTGTTTTCCGAGCCCATGTTCCGGCCGGTCACTGCTTGGCTGTCCCTCCTGTGCATCCCGAGAGCGTTGGTCAGCGTGCACTCGGCGCTGGCCCGGCGCAACCTCGATCTCAAGGTCTTCGCCATCCGAACCATTCTTGGCTACCTGATGGGAGGGCTGGTCGGCCTGGCACTGGCGCTCGACGGCTGGGGGGTGTGGGCGCTTGTCGTCTCAACCTTCGTCCAGACCATCGTCATTGTCATCGTCATGTGGCGGGCGAGCGACTGGCGACCCCGGATGGTGTTCTCGGTAGCAGCCTTCCGTGACCTGCTGCATTTCAGCAAACATTTCATGGCCGCCAGCATGATCACGTCCTGCATCGACGATTTCGGCAGCATCCTCATCGGCCTAACCCTTGATGTCTCTGCAGTCGGCTATTATGCGCTCGCCCTGCGGGTTATTCGCGCGGTCATCACCATGACGATGACGCCCTTGCAGCTTGTGATGATGCCGGTGCTCAGCCGAATCGCAGATAACCGGGCGAAGTTTGGCGCCGCTTATATCGACATGGTCGTCATCGTCAGCACGATCTGGGTGCCCGCCGTCGCCGGGCTTGGACTGATCGCTACCGATCTGCTGCCGATGGTTTTCGGCGCCCAATGGGGCAGCGCGGTCCCGGTCCTGCAGGCCATGTGCCTCGCATGCGTGACCATGCCGCTTTGGGCATTTTCCGGCCAGGCACTATCGGCGCTCGGTCGTCCCGATGCATTCGCCAAAATAGCGTTTCGACAGCTTGGGCTGTATTGCCTCGCATTCCCGATCGCGGCCCATTTCGGTATCGTCGCGGTGGGCTTCGCCTGGTCGGTGCTTTCGGCGGTCATGGTGCCGGTCACCTTGGTCGCCTTGCGGCAGTCGTTCGGCCTCGACGTGCAAGCGCTGATTCTGAAGACCGCGCGGATCGCACTCTCTGGCGCGGTGATGGTCTGCGTTGTGCTGCTCGCACGACTCATTCTCCCGCCGGGTCCATGGGCGATCATGGGCGAGGTCGCTGCAGGATCGATTGTCTATGCCGCGGTGCTGGAAAGCTTTTTCTTGCCCGGCCATCTCGCGCGTCTGATCACGATCGTTCGCGGAGCCATCCCAGCATTCAGCTCTTGATCTGAAAGTACAAGGACATGATCCCGAAGCATATTCACTATGTCTGGGTTGGGGGTCCGCTGCCAGATGCGCAGCGTGTTTATATCGACACCTGGCGGGAGACGAACCCCGATTATGAGTTTACGCTGTGGAATGAAAGCAACATCGACTTCTCCATAGAGCTTCTCAGGCGCGCTTATAGTCAGCGCAAGTGGGCAAAGGTTGCAGACATCACCCGACTTGTCGCCATACTGAGACATGGTGGTATCTATCTTGATACGGACATTCAGCTCTACAAACGACTCGATCCATTATTGCACCATAAGTGTTTCTTTGGATTTCAAAGTGAGGCGCCCTCGAAGGATTGGGTGGCGAACGGGGTCATTGGCGCCGAGTCCGGGCACTGGTTCATCGAGCACGCATTGAAAAGCCTGCTCAGCATCCGGTCGCTGCCGGGCGATCTCGAGCGTCCGACAGCATTCGGGCCGAAGCTCATCACGCGACTGCTGGTTGCAGAGGGGCTGCAGGCTTACTCGCCCGCCGGCACCATGGTGAAGGACGTCTTTGTCTGCCCAACCGAGTCCTTCTTTCCCTACCCTTTCGGCGAGGAGTTTCGTAGCTCATGCATCACGCCAGAGACCTACGGCGTGCATTTTTGGGAAAGGTCATGGGAGAAGACCGTGCCAGGCTGGATAAGGTTCGCCAAGGCGGTCCGTGACCGGGCATTGCGGCTGACAAGCCAGACAGCCTAGCCGGCACTCCAGACACGATGGGCGTCCCGTCAAAGCCGGCAACGCTTGGAGGTCACGCCGGCGACCGAATTACACCCTTGATTTTGTTGCGCGGCGTCACCTCGATGTCTCCTTTAGGTCGGATCGCGACAGAGCAACTAGCCGGTATTGCCGATATCGCATTCAGTGATGGTGAGCCGGCTGAGCCAAAACGCTGGCGCCGGGCCGTCTCCGGGACGGCACTGCAATGGTGGTCTGATCTATTCCGGCGGCCTTTCGGGCTGACCGGTATGCGAGCGGGGTTGGTGGGGTGGCCGCGCGCCGAAAACGACTCTCATAGCAGTCGCCCGAGAGGGAGGCTGGTATCAGACGCTGCACCAGGGCTGGACAGCCCGGGCGCCATAAATGTGGTTCTCAACCACCGTCAGCAGCCTAGCAGTCAGGCAGGGCGGACCTGGTGTATCGTGGACGCAGCCGGCATGCCGCTGTTCCATCCCTTTCAGGCCCTGCGCGTTTGCCACATGGAGCCGTTTATTGCGTCACTCAACCTGATTGAGACCCGGGACGGCGGCGCCACGTGGCACCTCATCGCCGAGGCGCACGTCTCAAGCGCCAGGAGCTACCCCGCTTTGCTCGATGTTTTGGGCCGGACCGCGATGCGCCTGTTGCGTATGGCGCTCTGCAACAGCGATGGTCCGAAAGCTCCATGGATGCCTCGGGCTGTTGGACCCGGGCCATTGCAGACGCTGCTGGGCGCGCGTTGCGCGAGCGGGCTGGCTTGGCTCCTCGCCCGCATCGGCGGCGAGCTATACGGAATTGCCATACTCGATCGGCTGCCGGAGGAGTTCCTGCAGGACCAGAACTGCCCGATTGCCGACTGGCTGCAGATCCCGGCTTCGAAGGGCTTTATCGCCGACCCGTTCTTCTGGCCCGGGCGACCGGGAGTGCTGCTATGCGAGACGTATCTCCATCATACTGGACTTGGCGAACTCACGCTGCTGTCGGTCGATGCTGGCCGGATCGTCGGCTCCGAACCGCTTCCACTTGGCCTGTCATGCCACTTATCTTATCCGTCGGCCTGGACAGAGGACGGCCGCGTCTTCTGCCTGCCGGAAATGGCGGCATCACGGCGCCAGCTCCTCTACGAGCTGCAGCCCGGCAAGCCTCCGCAGCCGCTTTGCGTCATTGCCGATTGCGTCGCGATGGCCGATCCGACCCTGATGAAGGTGAACGGCGTTTACTGGATCGCCTATACCGACACCGATATAGGCACCTATGACAATCTATGCCTGCTGCACGCATCGCGGCTGGAAGGTCCCTGGTCCCCGCATGCAGGAAACCCCGTCAAAATTGACGCACGGTCGTCGCGTCCGGGCGGCACGCCGTTTTGGGTTGGCGACCAGTTATTCCGCCCGGCACAGGACTGCTCGCGCGAATATGGCGGCGCGCTGATCGTTAACCATGTCAAGCTGTGCACTCAGGACGCCTACCATGAGGAAGCGGTGGCGATCCTGCGTCCGGATCCGCATGGAGCTTTTCCGGACGGTTTGCATACCCTTTCAATAGGCGACGGTCTCGCGGTTATTGATGGCAAGCGGAACTCCTACCACCCGGCCATCCTTGCCCACAAGCTGAGGCGCCGCCTGGTTCGCCGGGCGGGCACTCCACACGCGGATACGCCTCAACGTTCAGACCTGCCGCTATAAACCAGTAGTGACGCTCGGCGGCGGGCAGTTTGCGCTCGGCTGATTTTCAGCCTCGCTCGGGACAATGTTCCGTCCTTCACGCCATCGCCCTTTCCGTGTGGTTGACATGGGATTGTAGGTTGGATAGGCGCTGAGACGACCGACTGCGGGCCGAGTTTGTTACGATATTGAGACACATGTGTGAATAAGACACAAATTTTATGTACGTTATCGTACAACAAGTAACAATTTTGGCATTTTTACTGTTCTGATGCGTAAGTATCTTGCTTCTGTAACGGGTTTTTAAGATAATATTTACGAATAGCGCGAGGGTAGCATGGTCATCCTTTTTATCAGCCATGTGCACTTCCTGCGGGAAGCGTTGGTGGAAGTCTTGCGTGGCGGTGAGGGCATCATGGCTTTTGGCGCGTTCTCGCGTGAAACCGCTGATGCGGTGACCGCGGAGTTCACGCCCGATCTGCTCGTGATCGACTCAGCGCATCCTGAGGCGACCACCTTGGTTGCCGCGGTGCGGACGCGTGTGCCCAGAGTGGGCGTCATCGTGTTGGCAATGCGTGAGCGGGACGAGGATTTCCTCGTCTGGGCCGATATCGGGATCGCTGGCTACTTGGGACCAGATACCTCATCCCGTGACCTGATCTCCACGGTCCGCCGCGCTGCGGCAGGGGAGGTCGTCTGCCCGCCCAGGCTAACCGCATTGCTGCTCAACCGCTATGCCGATCGCTCCAACGACCGCGCGACACGGGCCGGAATCCACGCCTTGACGCCACGCGAGCGTGAGATCGTCGAGCTACTGGCGGATGGCTTGCCAAACAAACTGATCGCGCGTCGGCTGCATGTCGCGCTGCCAACGGTCAAGAACCACGTGCATAGCATACTCGATAAATGGGACGTACGGAGCCGCGGCGAGGCTGCCGCCCGCTATCGCCGGAAAATCCAGGAGACCGAGCCGAGCACCAGCCGGTTCACCGCAGCAAAGCCTGTTCAAGCCGCGAGACCTGCACAGACTGTGTCAATCGCGACTCCCGCCCGGCGTAACGGCGACCTGCGTCACGGCAGCTTGTCATCGGCTTTCAATCGCACGATCGATTAGACCAATGCCGTCCCAACTGTGGAAGCGCAGGCACGTTGCCAGTCGGGATGGCGTTGGCCGCCTACTCAAATGCTAGACCGCGCCTTGGCTACCCCTGCGAACGATGGATCACTGCACTGCCAGGGCCCGGCGCCTCAATGACGCTGCCGCCGTCATAGCGCACGAACTCAGCAATCTCGACATCCGGGCGGGCATAGTCGTTCACGTCCATCGTCAGTTCAGCAGCTGAAGCCTTGATCCGGATGAAGTTCACGTCGCAGATCGCCTGATGGTCTTCGGGCCGCAACGTCACCCGCCCCTTAGCGGTATCGAAGGTCAGACCCTCAAGTGCGGCGATCATCGGCGTGGTCAAGACGGTGCCCGCCCGGCGCATCGCCGCCGCATAGGCATAGACGGCAGAGTGCCCGGCGTTGAGGAAACCGAGCGGCAGCCCGTTGCCGGTGCGCGGGAGGTTATCATAGTAGAGCTACCGGCCCATCGGCAGGTCGCGGTAGCCCCCGAAGTACCAGCTCATCCCCAGCCAGAGGTTCTCCGGCGTCATGCTGCCCAACTCCAGCGGCACCAGGAACTCGTTCGCCGAATCGGCCAGTACCTTGACTTGGCGCAGCAGCCCGGCACGGCGCGCCTGCCGATACAACAGGACCGCGTCATCGCCATAGACGGCGACGAACAGTCCCTCCGCCTCATTTTCCTTCAGCATGGCCAGTTGTGCCGTGAAGTCGGTCGCGCCGAATTGCGCCACGATCGGCTCGGCGAGCCTCACCTCCCGCTTGGCAACCATCGGGTAGGATTCCAGTAGGCCATCGCGAAAGGCGGCGTACGCGGACCGGCCATATTCGTTGTCAGGGATGATCGCGCTCCAATTCGTCACCTCCGGATAGCGCTCCGCCATAAGTCGCGCCTGGGCCCGGTTGCGCATGCACGTCTGGTCGGTAACCCGGAACAGGTTGGCGGTGAACGCCTCGTGCGTCAGCTTCTCGGACGCTGCCGCGCAGGTGATCAACACCGCACCGAGCGATTGCAGGACGGGCGCCAACGCGAGCGCCGCGTCGCTGGTGACCACGCCGCACAGCAGGTTCACGCCACCATCGGTCAGCGCGCGAGCCATCGCAACCGCCCGGTCTGGGTCGGTGCGGATGTCCGCCTCGACGATTTCGATAACCCGGCCGAGCGCGCCGCCGGCCGCGTTGATCTGGTCGGCTGCGATCTGCGCGCCGTTCAGCATCGATCGTCCCAGCACCTCCTGCGGGCCACTGAGCGAGGTGAGGCAGGCAATCCGGATCGACAAAGGCCGGGCGGCGCCCGCGGCGTGGATCGATTGGCCGAGCGAGCCTCCCGCGGCAGCGCCAGCCACCGCGCCGAGCAATGCACGTCGAGAGGATTGCAGCATCGATCAAAGTTCCTGTGCTGGCAGCCACCCTATTGGGCTTGCCGTTCGGCCGGGATCATCGATCCGAGTGCACGGCGCGCTCGCCCGACAACCACGACAGTTGCGATCCGGGGAGGCTGACAGCCTGCAGCACCGCTCGCTGTGGCCCACGTCACCTTACTGCCGCGATAGACCTAGGTGGCTTGACAGCGCAGCCAGGCCGGGCGTGTCTCGCACAAAACGGGGACCGGATCGTCATGCCATTGGAAATCGCGGTGCGCGGCCTGTTCGCCACCCCAGTCGCCGCGATCGCGCTACCGGACGCCGAGGCGCGCAACGCCCGCCTCCGCCAATTGATCCTGACCCGCCGTGAGCAGTTCCCGTCGATCCATTCGTCCAACGCTGGCGGCTGGCACTCGGCGCGTGATCTCGCAGACTGGGGCGGGGCAGACGTCGCTGAAATCCTGGCGCTGGCACAATCGGCGGCGACCCAGCTCACCGCCGACCGGTTCGGCAAGCCGGTTCGGCCGGATTGGGTGACCCAGGCTTGGGCCAACGTGAACGGACCCGGCGACGCCAACATCGCGCATTACCACGCCGGCTCGTTCTGGTCCGGCACCTACTACGTCGCCGACGGCGGATGCGCGGCCGACCCCTCCCTCGGCGGCGCATTCGAGATGATCGACCCGCGCGGCGCGGCGCCGGCGATGTATGCCCCCACCCTGCGATTTGCCAGCGAGGACGGGCAGTCGGCCGGCAGCGGCGAGACCATCCTGCCAAAACCCGGCCTGCTGTTCCTGTTCCCCTCCTGGCTATATCACCAGGTCCGGCCCTACCGCGGCACCGAGCTGCGTATCTCTATCGCCTTCAACCTGGGCGTGTGATGGACACGCTGCCCCCACGCAGCCCGTCACGGCGTCTGGCCGAAATCCTGAGCCTTGCGCGCCAGGCCGGGCGGGTGTCGGTCGAAGATCTGGCGCAGCGCTTCGCCGTCACCCCGCAGACCATCCGCCGCGACCTGAACGAGCTATGCGACGCCCGCGCGCTGACCCGCGTGCACGGCGGCGCCATGATCGCTTCGGGCGTCGAGAACCTGGCCTATGAGGCGCGCAAGTTCGTGGCCGAACCGCATAAGCGGCTGATCGGCGCGGCGGCAGCGACGCTGATTCCGGACCACTCCTCGCTGTTCATCAACATCGGCACCACGACCGAGGCGACGGCCCGGGCGCTCGTGGGCCATGCCGGGCTGCTGGTCATCACCAACAACCTGCAGGTCGCCACCGAGCTGTATCGCAACCCGGCGATCGAGGTGGTCCTGGCCGGCGGGGTGATCCGGCACAGCGACGGCGGCATCATCGGACCCGGCACCGTCGAGCAGATCCGGCAGTTCCGCGTCGATACCGCCGTCATCGGCACCTCAGCGATCGACGCCGACGGCACTTTGCTCGATTTCGACATTCGCGAAGTACAAGTGTCGCAGGCGATCATCGCCAGCGCGCGCCGGGTGATGCTGGTGGCGGACAGCAGCAAATTCCTGCGCTCCGCCCCGGTGCGGATCGCCCATTTGTCGGACGTGGACGTGCTGGTGACGGACCGGCTGCCATCGGCCGAGATCGCGGCCCTATGCGCCGCCAATAACGTGCAGGTGGTGGAGGCGGGCGGGCCGACTGAGGCGGATGAACTTTCGGATGAAAGTTCGTTTTGACCCCTATGCGCCAGCGTTTGGTTCGGGTTAATGTTCGCAATGAGCGGACCGGCAAGCGCCCGCCAGGAGGAATGCGCCAACCCCATGCCGCAAGCAGCCGTCCCGGACATCTTCGACCTCGCCATCATTGGCGGCGGCATCAACGGCTGCGGCATCGCGCGCGACGCGGCTGGGCGGGGCTGGTCGGTCTATCTGTGTGAGGCGAATGACCTGGCGTCGGCGACCTCGTCGGCCTCCACCAAGCTGGTGCATGGCGGGCTGCGTTACCTCGAATATTACGAGTTCCGTCTGGTGCGTGAGGCGCTGATGGAGCGGGAGGTGCTTTGGGGCATCGCGCCGCACATCGTCTGGCCGCTCCGCTTCGTGCTGCCGCACCACAAGGGGCTGCGTCCGGCCTGGCTGCTGCGGCTGGGCTTGTTCCTTTATGACCACCTGGGTGGCCGCAAGCTGCTGCCGCCCACCCGCACAAAACATCTGCGCAGCGATGCCGCCGGCCGGATGCTGAAGCCCGAGTACAAGCTCGCCTTCGAATATTCGGATTGCTGGGTCGAAGACTCGCGCATGGTGCTGCTGAACGCCCGCGACGCCGCCGAGCGCGGCGCCGTGGTCGCGACCCGCACCCGCTGCACCGCCGCCGAGCGGGTGGACGGCATTTGGCGCGTGACCACCCAGCACGATAACGCCGAGCCGCGGACGATCCACGCCCGGGCGCTGGTGAACGCCGCCGGGCCGTGGGTGGGCCAGGTGCTGCAGACCGTGCTGCGCGCCAACACGCCGTCGCAGGTCCGCATGGTGAAGGGCAGCCACATCGTGGTGCCGCGGCTGTATCCGGAAGACCATTGCTACATCTTCCAGAACGCCGATAATCGTATCTTCTTCGTGATCCCATACGAGCAGGATTTCTCGCTGATCGGCACCACCGACCTCGACTATCAGGGCGATCCCGCGGAGGCCCACGCCTCTGCCGAGGAGATCGAGTACCTGTGCCGCGGCACCAGCGAGTATTTCGTGCGCCCGATCACACCGGATCAGGTGGTATGGACCTATTCTGGCGTGCGTCCGCTGTATGACGACGGCGCGTCGAAGGCGCAGGCAGCAACGCGCGATTACGTGCTGACTCTGGACGCGCCGAACGGCGAGGCAGCGCAGCTCTCCATCTTCGGCGGCAAGATCACCACCTACCGGCGGCTCGCGGAGGCGGCGCTGGCCAAGCTCGCGCCGCATCTGCCGGCGCCCACTGGACGGCCCGAGGGCTGGACCGGCAAGACGCCGCTGCCCGGCGGCGACTTCCCGACCGACGGCTTCGACACAGCGCTCGCGGGCCTCCGCGCCCGCTATCCGTTCGTGGCCGAAGCGACGCTGCGCCGCCTGTTGCGGGCCTACGGCACCTGCGTCGGCGACCTGCTGGGCGACGCGGCCTCGGCCGATGCGCTGGGCCAGGTGCTCGGCGCCGACCTGACCGAGGCGGAGCTTCGCTACCTCGTGCGCTACGAATGGGCGCAAACCGCGGCCGACGTGGTGTGGCGCCGCAGCAAGCTCGGGCTGCGCATGAGCCCACAGGACCTCACGCGGGTGGACGCGGCGCTCGATGCGCTGCGGTCGCATCGGGACGAGGCGGCGTGAGCCTGCAATTGGACCGTATCGGGTTCACCCAGGGTCCGGACACGCTGATCCACGAGGTTTCGCTGACGCTGGCCCGCGGCGCGCTGCACGTGCTGCTGGGCCCGACGCTCGCCGGCAAGACGACGCTGATGCGGCTGATGGCCGGCCTCGACAAGCCGAGCTCCGGCCGGCTGCTGCTCGACGGGCGCGACATCACCGGCATGCCGGTCCGAAAGCGGTCGGTGGCGATGGTGTATCAGCAGTTCGTCAACTACCCGACCCTGTCGGTGTATGAGAACATCGCCTCGCCGCTGCGCGTGGCCGGCGTGGCTAAGGCGCAAATCGAGCAGCGCGTCCGCCACGCGGCAAAGCTGCTGCGGCTGGAGGACATGCTGGGCCGCATGCCGGCGCAGCTCTCGGGCGGCCAGCAGCAGCGCACCGCCATCGCCCGTGCCCTGGTGAAGCGGGCGGAATTGGTCCTCCTCGACGAGCCGCTGGGCAACTTGGATTACAAACTTCGCGAGGAGCTGCGGGAGGAACTGCCGCGGCTGTTCGCCGAATCCGGAGCGATTCTGGTCTATGCCACGACCGAACCCGCCGAGGCCCTGCTGCTCGGCGGCGAGACGGCGGCGCTGTCGGAGGGCCGCGTCGTGCAGGCCGGCCCGACCGCGGCGCTGTATCGCCACCCCATGACCCTGCAGGCCGCGCAAGTGTTCTCCGACCCGCCGCTGAACGAGCTGGCGATCGAGAAGCGTGAGCATGCCCTGCTGACCGAGCACGGTGAGCGCGCGGTGCCGATCTTGCTGCTGGGCCTGCTGGATGGGCATTACCGCATGGGGTTCCGCGCCGACGCGGTGACGATCGGCGCCAAACCGCCGGGCAGCCTCAGCTTCGAGGGCGTCGTGTCGGTCACCGAGATCAACGGCTCCGAGAGCTTCGTGCATGTCGAGATGGGTGGCGGGGGCGCTTGGGTCTGCCTGATCCCCGGCGTGCATGACCTGCTGCCGGGTGCGCGGACCGCGCTGCATATCGACGTGCGCCGGGCCTTCGTGTTCGACGCCGCCGGCGCGCTCGCGTCGCGCCCGGCCTTGGCGGAGGCGGTCTGATGGCGACCGTCACCCTCGACGGCATCGGCCACGCCTATGGTCGCGCCATGACTGAGGCCGACTACGCGCTGAAGCCGCTGCACCATGTCTGGCAGCAGGGCCGCGCCTATGCGCTGCTGGGCCCCTCCGGCTGTGGCAAGACGACGTTGCTGAACATCATCTCCGGCCTGGTCAGCCCGTCGCACGGCCGCCTGCTGTTTGACGGCGAGGACGTGACTGGGCTGCCGACCGAGCGGCGCAACATCGCCCAGGTGTTCCAGTTCCCGGTGGTCTATGACACCATGACCGTCGCTGAGAACCTCGGTTTTCCGCTGCGCAACCGCGGCATGGACCGGCGATTGATCGCCGCCCGCGTCGGCGAGATCGCCGCGATGCTGGGCCTCACGCCGGACCTGCGCCGCCGCGCCCGCGGACTGACGGCGGACGCCAAACAGAAAATTTCGCTTGGCCGCGGCCTCGTCCGCTCCGACGTCGCCGCCGTGCTGTTCGACGAGCCGCTCACAGTCATCGACCCGGCGCTCAAGTGGGAGCTGCGTTCGAAGCTCAAGGCGGTGCACCGCGCGCTCGACCTGCTGATGATCTACGTCACCCACGACCAGACGGAGGCGCTGACCTTCGCCGACGAGGTGATCGTGATGAACGAGGGCCGTGTGCTGCAGATCGGCACCCCGGCCGAGCTGTTCGAGGCGCCGGCGCATACCTTCGTCGGCTATTTCATCGGCTCGCCCGGCATGAACCTGCTGCCGGCGCAGGTGCACGGGCGGGAGGCGGCTGTGGACCGACATTTAGTGCCCTTGGGCGCGAGCTATCCGGCCGTCTCGCATCAGCGCGTGCAGATCGGCATCCGGCCGGAGTTCGCGACGCTGAGCCGGACCGGGGGCCTGCCGGTGCAGGTGCAGCGCATCGAGGACCTCGGCCGCCGCCGCCTCGCACGGGTGACGCTCGGCGCGCATCCGCTCGTGGTAACCGTGCCCGCTGGTCTCAGCGTCAACGGCAATGAGGCATTCGTGCAGATGGACCCCGCCAGCCTGCACGTCTTCGCCGATGACCGCCGCGTGCCCGGCGTCGCCGCATGAACGACAAGCCCATCAGCAACCGCGCCTGGTTCCTCGTGGCGCCGGTGCTGGTGTTCGTGCTGTTTTCCTCGCTCATTCCGATGATGACGGTGGTCAACTACTCCGTGCAGGACTCCATGGGGCAGAACTCGTTCTTCTGGAACGGGTCGGAGTGGTTCCAACATCTGTTCGACCCCACCACCGACATCGGCGGCCGTTTCTCCCGCGCGCTGGTGCGCAACCTGATCTTCTCGAGCGTGGTGCTGCTGCTCGAAATCCCGCTCGGCATCCTGGTGGCGCTGTGCATCCCGAAGCGCGGCTGGGCGGTGGGCGCGGTGCTGGTCAGCATGACGCTGCCGATGCTGATCCCCTGGAACGTGGTCGGCACGATCTGGCAGATCTTCGCCCGCGCCGATATCGGACTTCTGGGCGCGGCGCTGACCGGCGCCGGCATCCCGTTCAACGACACGCAGGACCCGCTCTCGGCCTGGTCCACGATCGTCGTGATGGACGTCTGGCACTGGACGTCGATGGTGGCGCTGCTGTGCTACGCGGGGCTGAAGGCGATCCCGGACGCATATTACCAGGCGGCGCGCATTGACGGGGCAGGGCGCTGGTCGGTGTTCGTGAACATCGAGCTGCCGAAGCTGCGCCGGGTGCTGATCATCGCCGTGCTGCTGCGGTTCATGGAGAGCTTCATGATCTACACCGAGCCGTCCGTCGTCACCGGCGGCGGCCCCGGCGAGGCCACCAGCTTCCTGTCGCTTGACCTCGTGAAGATCGCCCTCGGTCAGGTGGACCTCGGCAATGCGGCGGCGATGTCGCTGGTCTATAACCTCATTACATTGACGCTCTGCTGGATCTTCTTCACCACGATGACCCAGCTCGACGCGAGGAAGTCCGCATGACCCGGCGTCTAGTCATCGGGCTGTATCTGCTGGTGCTCGCGCTGCCGATCTACTGGCTGATCAACATGAGCTTCAAGGATAACGTCGAGATCACCTCGGCGCTGACCTTCTGGCCGCATCGCCCGACCGTCGAGCACTACGTCCACATCTTCACCGACCCGGCCTGGTATGGCGGGTTCCTTAACTCGCTCAGCTACGTGTTCCTCAACACCGTCATCTCGGTGACGATCGCGCTGCCGGCCGCCTACGCGTTCAGCCGCTACCGCTTCCTCGGCGACAAGCATCTGTTCTTTTGGCTGCTGTCCAACCTGATGGCGCCGCCCGCGGTCTATGCGATGCCGTTCTTCAACCTGTATTCCGCCGTGGGCCTGTTCGACACCGTCTGGGCCGTCGCCCTCGCGCACTGCCTGTTCAACGTGCCGCTGGCGGTGTGGATCCTGGAGGGCTTCATGTCCGGCGTGCCGCGGGAGATCGACGAGACGGCAGCGCTCGACGGCTACTCCTTCCCACGGTTTTTCGTCCGTATTTTCATACCGCTGATCGCCAATGGCATCGGTGTGGCAGCGTTCTTCTGCTTCATGTTCTCCTGGGTCGAGCAGCTGCTGGCGACTACGCTGACAACCGTCGATGCCAAGCCGTTCGTCGCGGTGATGACGCGCACCTACTCGGCGGCGGGCATGGACTGGGGGCTGCTGGCGGCGGCCGGCGTGCTGACCATGATCCCCGGCGCCGTGGTGATCTGGTTCGTGCGCAACAACATCGCCAAGGGCTTTGCCCTGGGGCGGGTATAGGCCATGCCGCTCGATTGGATGGCCTGGACTTGGGAGACCGCCGGCTTCTTCGGCTTTCTCGCCTTGGCGCTCGTGGTGCTGACGCTGCTCGCGGCATACCGCCCGGAAAACCCGCGGCGCGGCATCCTGGGCTTTCCCACCACGCGAGGCGACCGGTTCTTCGTTTCGCTGCTGGGCACGGCCTACATCTTCATCATCTTCATGCGCACCGGGGGCGAGACCCTCTGGTATCCATTCGCGGCCGCCATCCTGTTCGCGGTCGCGATGTTCCGCCTAGCCTAACGATAAACAACCGCCGCGCACGCGGCACCCAGGGAGGCAACATGAAAAGACGCGAAGTTCTGATCGGCGGCGCAGCGGTCGGCGCCGGAGTGCTGATCAAAAGCGGCACTAGCCACGCGCAGCAGGTGGACGCCGCCAAGAAGTGGATCGACAGCGAGTTCCAGCCCTCGACGCTCAGCAAGGACGAGCAGATGGCGGAGATGGAATGGCTGATCAAGGCCTCCAAGCCGTTCGCCGGGCTGCAGCTCAACACGGTGTCCGAGATCCTGAAGGTGCACGACTACGAGTCGAAGGTGCTGACCCGCGCCTTCGCCGAGATAACCGGCATCAAGGTCAATCACGACCTTATGGACGAGGGATTGCTGGTCGATAAGATCGGCGTCGAGATGCAGTCGGGCCGGCCGATCTACGATTTCTGGATGAACGACTCTGACTTCATCGGCACCCATCCGCGCTACAACGACATCGTTGGCGGCTCGCTGACCGACTTCATGGCGAACGAGGGCAAGGACGTCACCAGCCCGACGCTCGACCTGCCGGACTTCATGGGCCTGTCCTTCGGCACCTTCACCGACGGCAAGCTATACCAGTTGCCCGACCAGCAATTCGCTAATTTGTATTGGTTCCGCCATGACTGGTTCCAGCGCCCGGACCTGAAGGCCGCGTTCAAGAGCAAGTTCGGCTATGAGCTCGGCGTGCCCGTCAACTGGTCGGCCTACGAGGACATCGCGGACTTCTTCACCAACACGGTCAAGGAGATCGACGGTCAGCGCGTCTATGGCCACATGGACTACGGCAAGAAGGACCCGTCGCTCGGCTGGCGCTTCACCGATGCATGGCTGTCGATGGCCGGCGCCGGCGACCGCGGCCTGCCGAACGGCAAGCCCGTGGACGAGTGGGGCATTCGCATCGAGGACAGCATCCCGCGCGGCTCCTCCATCACCCGCGGCGGCGATGCCAACGGCCCGGCGGCGGTCTATGCGCTGACGAAATACGTCGAGTGGCTGAAGAAATACGCGCCGCCCGAGGCAGCCGGCATGGACTTCCTGGAGTCCGGACCAGTGCCGGGGCAGGGGCATATCGCGCAGCAGATCTTCTGGTACAGCGCCTTCACCGACAGCCTGACCAAGCCGGGCCTGCCGGTGATGAACGCCGACGGCACGCCGAAGTGGCGCATGGCGCCGAGCCCGCATGGCCCGTATTGGAAGGAGGGCATGAAGCTCGGCTATCAGGACGTCGGCTGCTGGACGATGCTGAAATACGCGCCGCTGGAGCGCACCAAGGCCGGCTGGCTTTATGCGCAGTTCTGCACGTCCAAGACCGTCACGCTGAAAAAGGCGCTGGTGTCGCTGCATTTGATCCGCGAAAGCGACGTCTGGCATCAGGCGCTTACAGACCTCGCGCCCAAGGTCGGCGGTCTCGTGGAGTTCTACCGCAGCCCGGCCCGCAAGCAGTGGACCCCCACCGGGGTGAACGTGCCGGACTACGGCAAGATGGCGCAGGTGTGGTGGCAGAACGTCTCCAACGCCATCTCCGGCGCGGTCACGCCGCAGCAGGCGATGGACGGGCTGGCGCGCGACCAGGACGCCATCATGACGCGGCTGCAGCGTTCCGGCGTGCAGGGCAAGCTCGGCCCGGTGATGAACCCCGAGCAGGACGCCGAGTACTGGTATGCGAAGGCGGAGAAGGATGGCAACCTGGCGCCGCAGCGGAAGCTCGCGAACGAGAAGCCGCGGGGCGAGACGGTGGACTACGACACGCTGCTGAAGACCTGGTCGGCCACGCCGATGCCAAAGCGCGCCTAGCCCATGCGGCCGCACGGCAAGAGGGGGGCGGGCAACCGCTCCCCTGATCGCATCCGGCGATGACCAACCACGTGCTGGTCATCGACCAGGGCACCACCTCGACGCGCTCGATGGTTTTCGGGCCGAAGCTGGAGGTGGTCGCGACCGCGCAGCGTGAGTTCGAACAGCTCTACCCGCAATCGGGATGGGTCGAGCATGATCCCGAGGCGCTGTGGTCCACCACGCTGCAGACCGCGCGTGACGCGCTAGCCTCGGCTGGGCTGGATGCGTCGCAGGTCGCTGCCCTGGGGATCACGAACCAGCGGGAGACGACGCTGGTCTGGGACCGTGCGACCGGCCAACCGATCTACAACGCCATCGTCTGGCAGGATCGTCGCACCGCCGGCACTTGTGATGAGCTGGAGGCCGCCGGCCATGGCGAGATGGTGGCACGGCTCACCGGTCTGCGGCTCGACCCGTATTTCTCCGCGACGAAGATCGGCTGGATCCTGGACCGCGTGCCCGGCGCACGCGCGCGGGCCGAGGCCGGCCATTTGGCGTTCGGCACCGTGGACAGCTTCCTGCTCTGGCGGCTGACCGACGGAGCCGTGCACGCGACCGACGCCACCAACGCCTCTCGCACCCTGTTATGCGACATCGCGGCAGGTGCCTGGCATGACGACCTGCTGGCGCTGTTCCGCATTCCGCGCGCCATGCTGCCGGAAATCCGCGACAGCGCCGGGGCATTCGGCACGACCCAACTGCTCGGCGGCGCGATTCCGGTGCGTGGCATCGCCGGCGACCAGCAGGCGGCGCTGATCGGCCAGGGCTGCCTGTCACCCGGCATGGTGAAGTCGACCTATGGCACCGGCGCCTTCGTCCTGCTGCATGTCGGGCGCGAGCCCGTCCGCTCCAGCCACCGCATGCTCACGACCATCGCCTGGCAGCGCCGCGGCGTGCGCGAGTATGCGCTGGAGGGCTCGATCTTCTCGGCCGGGACCGGGGTGCAGTGGCTGCGCGACGGGCTGGGCCTGGTGGATCATGCAGCCGCCACCGGCGAGCTCGCGGCGGAGTCTGACCTTGCGCAGGACGTCTATCTCGTGCCCGCCTTCACCGGGCTGGGCGCGCCGCATTGGGACAGTCACGCCCGCGCCACCATCAGCGGCATCAGCCGTGGCACCACCCGCCGGGAGCTGGCGCGTGCCGTGCTGGAGGGCGTGGCCTATCAAACGCGGGACCTGCTGGACGCCATGCTCAGCGACTTCGGGCAAAAAAACGAGGTGGTGCTGCGCGTCGATGGCGGCATGACGGCCAGCGATTGGACGATGCAGTTCCTGGCCGACATGCTGGGCGTGGGGGTCGAGCGGCCGCGCTGCCTGGAGACGACGTCGCTCGGCGCCGGCTACCTTGCGGGGTTGGACGCCGGCATCTACCCGGACCCCGACCGCTTCCAGCAGCTTTGGGCCATGGACCGCCACTTCACCCCGCAGATGGATGCCGTCGAGCGCGCACGCAAATACGCCGGCTGGCAGGCGGCCGTCGCCCAGGCGCTGCACCGGCCGGGCTGAGCCAGTGCGTCCGCACTAATCGATGCGTGTCCTGTTCCGCTGCGACGAAGCGCTGCTCGGCCGCCTGCCGCGCCCGGTCCCGGCGGTGGAGGCGTTGCCGGACTGGCTGCGCGCCATGCCGCGCACCGCGGTGTCCGACATGCATCCGGACCCGGTGCGCACCGTCAAGCAGTGTCCGCCTTTTGTGGACGCGATGGCGCACGGCTTCATCATCCTGCTGCCCTGCGACGTCGTAGTCCGCGACGGCACCCTGTCTTGGAATTGGGACGTGCCGCCGCTCGCCGCCTCGCACCATCCCCGCGCGCCGATCAGCTTCCACGCGCCGGCCCAGGTGACCGGCACCCCGTTCCACAGTGCGGATCAGGTCATCGTGAAGTTCAACAGCTTCTGGACCGTGACGCTGGAGCCGGGCTGGTCGCTTTTCGCCACCCATCCGGTCAACCGGTCGGACCTGCCGTTCCGCCTGCTCAGCGGATTGGTGGACGCCGACCGCTTCAACGCTGTTGGCCTGCTGTTCCCTGGCGTCTGGCTCGACACGGCGTTCGAGGGCACGCTGCCGCGCGGCACCCCGGTCGCGCAATGCTTCCCGGTGCCGCGCGCCAAGCTCGACCTGACGTTCGAGGCGTTCGACGACGAGGGTGTGTGGCGCTACGACACCCTGGCCGGCGCGTTGCTGACGACGCCGGGGATATACCGCAAAAGTTTCCGCTCAGGCCCGGGCGGCGAGGTCCCGGCGCAGGGCGGAGGGGTGCAGCCAGAGCCGTCCGACGCCGGGTGAAATCAAAGACTGCGCGATCCGGCCAAATGCGTCCGGGCGCAGGCGCCACGCCAGCGCGTAGGCGTCCAGCGCCGTTTCTAGATCGCCGCCGTCCTGACACGCGACGCCGAGGTTGAACGCGGCCTCGTGGAAGTCGGGCCGTGCGGCCAGTGCGGCGCGAAAGGCCCGGATCGCGCCGGGTCCGTCGCCCAGGTCCTGGCAGATCAGTCCCAGGGTGAACCAGGCGTGCGACGCCGATGGGTCGCGCGCGGCCGCCCGCAGCATCGCATCCCGCGCACTCGTCAGCTGCCCGCTCTGCCGCAGGGCACGGCCAAGCTGATAGGCGAGCGCAGCGCTAGGGTTTTGCGCCTCCATGGTCGCGTAGGCTTCCGCTGCCCGACCGAAGGCCACCCGCGCCGCCGCTGGTTGCCGTTGCCGCAAAGCGTGGCCCAACTCCTCCCAGCCCGGCGCGAAATCACTGAACGCTGCAAGGGTGCCCAGCAATGCGTTGGCCTCTGGATCCTGCCCGGCCAGCAACAGGCAGCATAGCAGGAAAGCCGGCTCCGGCGCGTCCGGATCGAGCGACCGCGCCTCGCGGGCCAGCGCCAACGCACGATCAGCCTCACCGGCGTCCCGCGCCGCACGCGCTGCCGCCAGCAGGCCGGGCAGGGTTAGGAGCCCACGAAGATCGGCGTAAAAGGGAAATTCCGGCCGGGATGGCCCTCCATGCTGCTGCGCGGGTCGGTGTCCCAGTAGTTGCCGACCACGGTATCCTGCTTGCAGGCATAGGCCCCGGCGGCGGTCTTGCCGTATTTCGGCTCATTCGGGCTGTAGGCGTAACCCTCATAGCGGTCAGCCCAAACGACGACGTCCTTCCCGCAATCCAGCCGCGCCGCGGCCTCCGCGCCAAAGGTCCTGATCGCCCCAAGCAGCAGCCCAGGGTCGGCTGCGCCGGAGTTCTCGGCGCGTGCGGGGACTGCGAGCAGCAGGAGCGCCAATCCGAAGCCTGAGAAATTCTTCGCCGTCATCGTGCCACCTATGCTGGGTGCCGGGTCGCACCCGTTATGCTGCCGCAAATCCGCCCGTTAAACCAGGGGACCATGAGGAAGTGGGGGGTATTCACGCCACCGCGGCTTGACCGGCGCTGGCTGTTTTGTCCGAGCTGCTGTGTCGTGGTCACGAAGCCGGAGCGGCTTCGGGTTCAGGCGAGCACCCGTCTAGATCGGCCTCGTCAAAGACGCTCTCGGCAATCGAGTAAGGCGGCCCGTTGAACCAACCTTGGGTTTCCGCCTCGTGCCGGTTCAGCGTTCGGCGCAACTCGGAAACGTTGCTTCCCACGTCAACGCTGTCGATCCTGATAGCGATGACAGTGCGCGTCCCGATATCGGTGCATCGCCACTGCCGGCCACCGCACCAGAACGTCGCGCCAAGGATGAAATCGGAATGCTCCACAAGATAGGTGTAGCCTGGCGATGATATGCGGTAAAAGGCATCACCCTATGTCGCGGGATACCGCTGGGGAGCGGATTCCATTGATTGAGGGTTTGGTAGCAAGCGAGGCGAAGGTGGCAGCGCGCTGCTAAACTTTGAGTGTCAATACATGTTGTACTTACCTATCGTCACCCAGCTTCCGGCCAGGATCATGGGCCTCGATAGTGCCACCCAGGGCCTGGCTCGGTTAAGCCGATCGCGGCACGCGCGCGCTGAGGCGTCGTTCGAGGGCGAGATACAGCCCGCCTGACACGGCGATGCCGAACAGCCAGCTCAGGTCCGCGCCGCCGAGGAGGCCGGTCGAGATCGGACCCTGAAGCGCTGGGACCAGCCCGTCCTCGACCGACCAGCCCGCGACCAGGCCGATCACGAAAGCGGCGACGCCGTTCCAGTTGATGTCGCCATAGATGCTGGTCTCCGGGCTTTTATAGAGTTCAGCGACGTCGATCCGGCCGCCTCGCTTGCCGTAGAAGTCGGCCAGGACGACGCCGGCGAACGGGCTCATCCAGAGCAGCAAGCCGATCATCCAGTTGTCGAACGACTTGGCGAATGAGGGCGAAAGCACGAAGTAGAGCGTCACCACATAGCCGGCGATCCCGACGATCCAGGCGAGCGTCATGCGCGACATCCGCACGCCGGCGCTGAGTGCCGCGAGCGAAGCGGAGTAGACGTTGAGGATGTTGCTCGCGATCGGCCCATGCAGCACGAGCAACAGGACGAGGAGGGCCATGGGGCCGCCGAACACGGCGCTCACCATCTTGGCCGGGTCGGCGTCCGCCGTGACGCTCGCG
This sequence comes from uncultured Alphaproteobacteria bacterium, assembly GCA_963850595.1. Classification (GTDB taxonomy): domain Bacteria; phylum Pseudomonadota; class Alphaproteobacteria; order Acetobacterales; family Acetobacteraceae; genus CAHJXG01. The sequence continues at coordinate 445,636 of CAWKLS010000003.1, forward strand.
ATGGTGGCGCCGAGGATGCCGAGCCACACCGTCGGCACGAACATGCCGACGTAGCTGTACCAAAACACCGAGACGGACGAGGTGGTGCGCGGCACGAAGCGTGAGTAGTCGGAGGCCCAGGTCACCCAGGAGATGCCCCAGCCGACCCCGATCGCGGTTGTCAGCAGGCTCAGCATGGCGAAGCGTTCGCCCGGCGGCAGCGTGCTGGTGAGATTCCAATTCACCACGCCGGGCTGGCTCCAAGCGCCGACGCTCATGACGAGCATGATCAGCAGGGTGACGGGCACGGTCCATTTTTCGAACGTGCTGATCGCATAGAAGCCGTAGATGCCGATCCCGACCTGCACCGCCATGATGATGGAGGTGACGATCAGGGTGACGGCCAGCGTGTCGGGGATGCCGAACTGGCCGAGGATGCCGATCGAGACCTTGACCGGGAAGTAGGTGTTCACGCCGATCCAGCCGAGCGTCATCAGGAACATCATAGCACTTGGCAGGTAGCCGCCGCGCCGGCCGAACGCGGAGCGGCTCAGCACCATCTGGTTGACGCCGGTCTTGTGGCCCATGACTGTGAACGCACCGAAGATCGCGCATCCGACGAGGTTGCCGAGCACGATGACCGCGATCGTGTCCCACAGCCCGAGCTTGAGAATGATCCCGAGTGCGCCGAGCGCCCAGTTGATCGGCGCGATGTTGGCGCCAGCCCAGATCCACATCTGCTGCGGCCCCGTCGAGTTACGGTCCGCGTCCGGGATCGGTGCCACGCTGTGATCGTCGGCTCTGACTTCGACGCTGGCCATGCTCGCTCCTGTTCGATGCTTCTCAATCGGTGAAGGCAAGCTTCGTGCCATTGGAACGATGCGCCCAGGCCAGTGTCGGTTGCAGGGCAACCGCGCCAAAACCGTGCACCTTGCCGGCATATGCAACGCGATCGGGCGTTTACGATCGAGATCGATCAGGGCCGCTCGGCGGCGGACCGTGCGGTCGGAATGCCGCCGATTGACGCGGCGCGGTCGGACGACCATCCCACGTGAGCGGCGATAACCAGCGTTCCGTTGCGGAACTTGGGGTGGCGTTTGGGGTGGAACACGAGGGCGGACTCGTCAGGTAAATCCTGTCGGTCGAAGCATAGCGTGGCTATGTCGCATCACTCAGCAATTCAAACTGCCGTCGTGATTTAGCATATTTGCAACAGTCTCATTTACGTCCAGACTACCCAAGGCGAAGCAAGCGAGTGAACAGGACCATTCCGGAAAACCCTGATGCGCGGCGGGCCTACAAATATTGAACGGCTGACGGATTCAATCCAAGCCGAAGCAAGCACTATCGAAGGGAGGTACTATACGTGCATACCAGAGGATTTACCCTAACCAAGTCTTTGTTGCAGTTGGGGATTGGCGGGCTGATCTGCTTATTACTGACCATCGGTTCCGTAAGGAGGGCCGGGGCGCAGGAGATCGAGCCCTATGAGTTCGTGCCGCTGCCCGCCGGCACCAACCTGGCCATCGGCTACTACGCATACGGTCACAACACCGACTTCAACGTCGCCCGGGGATCGACGATCAAGGGTTCGGGCCTCGAGATCAACATCGGCATCGGCCGCTACGTGCACTACTTCGATATCGGCGGGCATCCGGCCGGTGTCCAGATCATTCAGAACTTCGGATCCTTGTCCGCCGCCCACATCGATGGCCAGCGGCTCGGCAGTGCCTTCGGCGCACAGAACACCACCCTCTCGGCGTTCATCTGGCCCTATGTCAACACCGCGACCAAAACCAACGTCATCGCTGTCGGCTTCATCAACCCGCCGGACGGCACCTATGACAAGCGGTCGCCGATCAACCTCGGCGATAATCGCTGGCGCGGCACCATCGAGGTCGGCCTTTCACAGGGCCTCGGCGATAACCTCGCCTTCGATGCTTCCTTCGACGTGCAGTTTTACGGCGACAACAACAGCTACGTCCCCGGCAGCCGGCGGCTTAGCCAGGACCCGACCTATCGCGCCCAACTCTGGGCCAACTGGCGGTGGAGTCCCGCCTTCACCACCTCGATTGGCTATGAAGGTTTCTTCGGCGGCTCGCAGCAGGTGAACGGCTTCTTCGATGGCAGCAAGACCGAGACCCAGCGCGTGCGCGCCGCCGCGGCATTGTTCGTGACGCCGCGCATCCAGACACTGCTGGAACTCAACCACGACGTTCACGTCGTCGGCGGCTTCAAACAGGAGTTCGGGGCGACAGTCCGCGTCCTTTACGTATTCTGATCGTGCTAAGCGGATTTCTATGAGTCTGCGAACAAACGACAACCTAAGCGGGCTTGCGTGGCCTGGACTTGCGGCGGTTCATTTCTACCCCAGGCCACGCAACCTTGCTTAGGCTGGCGCGCCGTCGAGTGCGTCAGCCGCTGGGAACGGAGACATGCAAATCATGAAAACGGTATCACGCCTATCGGTCGCCGCGACGCTCCTGCTGCTCGCCGCCTGCCAAAGCCAAAACGCCAAATCCACCTCCGGCGACGCCAACCCGGCGGAAGTGAGGTTCACCACCAACGCCTATCAGATCATCGAATTCGACCGCCAGGAAGGCGCACTCGCAAGGACTCAGGCCAAAAGCCCGGCGGTCAAGGCCGTCGCCCAGCAACTCACCGACCAGGCCAACGAGTTCGCAACGCGCCTTGCTCCGACGGCGGCGGCCGCCTCCATCACGCCGCCATCCATCCTGCGCAACGACCTGCGCGTGCGCCTCAGCCACATGCGGCTGCAGCAGGGCCTCGATTTCGACCGCACCTACATTGCCGACCAGATCGCCAGCCACGAGGAGCTTCTGTTGATGGAGGGCGGCATGAACAACGAGGGCGTCAGTCCGCAGTTCGCGACGCTGATGCAGCAGGGCAACAGCCTGGTGCAGACGAACCTCGATAAGCTCCGCGCACTGCAGAGGCAGATGGGGCCCGCTCGGGCGCCGCGGTAGGCTTCATGATTAGTCAACGTCGCCCTGACACCGTCGAGGCGACGTTGCCGCTTTAATGGTCCCAGACGGCGTGAACGACTTCACTAGGGTTACAAACCGCCGCACGACAACATCTATGGGAGCCTCGCCAGACCGTCCGGGGCAACCATGGAGCCTGCCTTGCCCAGTCCCACTCGATTGTTGATCGTTTTCTACTCCCGCAGCGGCACGGTCGAAGCGCTCGCCGTGGCCGCGGCAGAGGCGGCGAGGCAAGCCGGAGCCGAATTGCGCGTGCGCCGGGCGCGGGAGGTGGCGGACACCGAGGCCATGGGCCGGGTCAAGGGCTGGCTGGAGAGCGCCGAGCGTCAGAACGCGCTTTACGAGGCGCCGACCAAGGACGATGCGGAGTGGGCCGACGCGATCCTATTCGGTACGCCGTGCTATTTCGGCACCATGGCGACGGAGCTGAAGAACTTCTTCGATCAGTTGGGACCGCAGTGGAAAAGCGGCGCGTTGGCCGGCAAGGTGGGCGGCGCGTTCGCCACTGCATCCTGGCCACACGGCGGGACCGAGGTGGTTACGCTGTCGCTCTATGCCCCCATGGCCCATCTCGGCATGGTGATCCTGCCCACTGGCTATACCGACGAGGCCATGCTCGAGGCGGGTTCGCCCTATGGTGCCTCGGCCATCTGTGGATCAGAGAGTCGACCGCCGCAGCATGAGGATATCAAGGCTGTCCGGCATCAGAGCCGCCGTATGGTGGCGATCACCGGGGCCTTGATCGCGGCCGGTGAAATGCCGTGCCGCGAGGCGTAATTATCAAAGTCGGCTTGGTTTAAAGAAGTTGGGCCGGGCTCTAATTACCGTAAGCACCTCGTCAATGTTCATTGTTTGTTCGCTTTTCCGTCGAGATTGAACGCCTCGACGTTTTCGGTCCTGCGGGGATCCCGGGCAGCGGTGCCCAGCCCGCCAACTCCTGCAGTCGCTCAGGCTGCAGCAGCACGACCTGGCCATTCCGAACCTCCAACAACCGTTCGCGCCGCAGTTGCTGCACAGTACGGTTGACGTGGACGACGCTGAAGCCGAGCACGTCGGCGAGCACGTCCTGGGTCAGCGGCATGGCAAAGCTGTCGCTCTCCACTAAACCCACGCGGCCCAGACGCTCACGCAGTTCCAGCATTAGATGCGCAAACCGTCCGCACGCGGTCTGCCGGCCCAGACGCACGATCTGATCATAGAGCAGCATGTCGTGTAGGTGCGCCATGACGCGGGTCGCATGCGCGAGGCCCGGATAGACCGGATCGGCGGCGGCGGCAGCCTCAATGAGCGGCTGAGCGCTCACGGTCTCGAGTTCAGTCAGCGCCGCGACCGCACAGGACGACGGCAGACGGACTTGCATCAGCGGCCAGATGAGATCGCCGGGCAGCTTGAGGCTGATAATCTGCCGGTGCCCGTCGGGCAACAAGCGATATTGGCACGCCCACCCGGCAACGATCATCCGCGCCGGCGGCGGAGACGCACCCGCGACATACAGGTCACGGTACGGCGGGTGATAGCGTGCGGCCTCCGCGAGGTCGCCCAGCAGTTTCATCTCCGCATTCGACAAACTCACGAACGCGGAGAAGTGTTCAGACAGCACCCGGAAATGGCCAGTCTGACCATCCATTCCATCCGAAACGAGTTCGCTGGCGCTAACGAACGACAAGGCGAAAGTCCAGGTATGCATGGCATCTCGTGCAACCGCGCTTGGTCCAATTACGTACCATATTCCTGTACATTGCATCTCTCGATTGCAGGATCATTGAGCAGGACATTAGCCTGAATTGTATCCCTGCAAGGTAAACTAACCAGCAGCAAAAAGTCTGTTCACGAGACTGCAACGTACAGATGCGTAATGTAGTCTTGACCCAACTGAGTTTCGTACTACTGCCATGCAGTTCTGGCATCCGATGCTTCGTTGCAACTATCCTAATTCAGCGAATGCTGCAAACCAAAGTTTATCGTTTGCCACGCCAGCTAAGACCAGGCATGCAGCCCGAGCCAGCCCTGAATGCCAGACTTAGAAAATTCTCGGACTATAATCCTGGCACGCGCCAAGGTTGCATCGGCGCACGGCGGATGAGACAGTCGCAACGCTTGCTGGCCCTGTCGTAAGCATGGCTCGCCCGGTGCAGCACAGCGAAAAGCCGACGAATCCAAAAGGACGGCGCGATAGGGGGCACGGCGCAGGCCGCGATGATCGACCCACTCTATAGTCTCTCCGGCTTCTGCGTCGGCGTCCTCGTCGGCCTGACCGGCGTCGGCGGCGGCTCGCTGATGACCCCGCTGCTGATCCTGCTGTTTGGGGTGCACGCCGCCACCGCGGTCGGCACCGACCTGCTGTTCGCGGCCTGCACCAAATCGATCGGCGTCGTGGTTCACGCCCGCACCAACACCATCGACTGGCGCATCACCCGCCTGCTCGCCACCGGCAGCCTGCCGATGGCCGCCCTTACCATCGCGACCCTGCATGAGCTCGACCTCCGCGCCGCCGCCCTGTCGCAGGTCGTCACCCCGGTCCTCGCGGTCGCGATCCTGCTGGCAGCGCTGCTGGTGCTGTTTCAGAAACAGGTGCTGCACTGGGCCGGGTCCTACGGCGCCAGCATCGCACCGCGTCACCTGACCGCCCTTACCATCATCGCCGGCGCTGCTTTGGGCGTGCTGGTCACGCTGTCTTCGGTCGGCGCCGGGGCTCTGGGGGTCAGCGTTCTGACCTTGCTGTATCCGCGCATGCGCATCGCCCGGATTGTCGGGTCCGACATCGCCCATGCGGTGCCGCTGACGCTGCTGGCCGGCGCCGGCTACTGGTTCCTGGGCGCGGTAGACTGGCACCTGCTGGGGTCGCTGCTGTCTGGGTCGGTGCCAGGAGTCATCCTTGGCAGCCTGCTCGCCGCCCGGGTCTCCGCCTCGGCGATACGCGGTACGCTGGCCGCCATCCTCTGCGTCGTCGCCGCCAAGCTGCTGTTCTGATAACCTGGCGTCTGCCGCCGTAAACGCCTACGCTAACCCGGTGCACTCAGGGCGCAGAGGAGGCTCCGATGACCACGTTCCAGGAACGGGAACAGGCGTTTGAGGCAAAGTTCGCGCATGACGAGGAGTTCCGTTTCCTCGTCACCGCGCGCCGCGACAAGCTGTTCGCTCAGTGGGCGGCGACGCGGTTTCATCTATCCGACCAGGCCAAGGCCGACCTGACAACGTCGGTGCTCGCGGTGCGTGACGGCGCCGGGCATGACGAGCTGCTGCTCAAGCACGTGGAGCAAATCTTATCGAGCCACGGCGGCGAGGTCACGCATGCCGAGCTAGCGACCGCGCTCAACACCTGTGCGGCTCAAGCCCGGCAGCAACTCCTGGACGGCACGCCGGCCGCGGTTTAGCTTTCTTCGGCCGGCTAGGGCGCGTTCAGGTAGGCCAGCGGCGTGCCGGCCTCTTCCCACTCGCACGCCACCAGCCGCCCGGTGGATGACAGCGTGATGTAAGCGGTGCGCAGGTCCGCGCCGCCAAAGCAGATGTTGGTCACCCAGCGCTCCGGCATCGGCACATGCCGGACCGAGGCGCCGTCGGGCGAGATGATCGAAATCCCGCCATGCACGAGGGTCGCCACGCAAATATTGCCGGCGCGGTCCACCGCCAGGCTGTCGAAACGCTGGAAATTGCGGCTGCCGGTGACCAATCGCCCGCCATGCGGCGAGGGCCAAGGCTGCCGCCGAATTTCGCCGGGTCCGGCCAGCTCGAACGCCCAGAGCCGTGCGGGCTCGGTCTCCGCCACATACAGCGTGCCGCCATCCGGCGACAGGCCGATGCCGTTGGGCGTGAGCATGGGGAAGGCGACCTCGCGGATGAAGCTGCCATCGGCACGGGCGTAGCAGACAAAGCCGCGGTCGAGTTCCCGCGGCCGGCCTTTGCCGAGGTCGGTGAAATAAAATCCGCCACACCGATCGAACACCAGGTCGTTCGGGCCACGCAGCGGCGCCTGGTCGCTTGCGGTGTAGAGCGTCTCGACCGCCCCGGTGGCGAGATCGACCCGCTCGATCCGGCCGCCGCTATAGTCGTCCGCCTGCAGGATCGGCCGTAGCCCGGTCTCGTCGTCGGTCCACTTGAAGCCGCCGTTGTTGCAGATGTAGCACTTGCCGTCGGGCCCGATCGCCGCCCCGTTCGGCCCACCGCCGAGCTGGACGATTTGGTGTTTCGTGCCGTCAGGCTGCACCCGCGTCAGGCAGCCGCGCTCGATCTCCACCAGGATGACCGAGCCGTCCGCCATGGCGATCGGCCCCTCGGGAAACCGCAGCCCGACGGTGATTTCTCGAAGTTCCATCGGACGTGCTCCTGGGAGGGGGAGGGAATATGGCAACCTGGCGCTATGCCGCGTCAAGCGGGGCGCTGCGTCTGACTGCGGTATCCTTTTATGCCTGTGCTGAAATCGTTTCGATCTAGGATGTGTTGCGCACGGTTCGATGGCTGCAAAGTGCCGGGTCTTAATCGCGAAAGGCTGGCACGCCGGTTTGCCGGCATGGCCGCCGATCATCGGTCGCTGGTCGGGCGGGATAGCCGCTTCCATAATGAAAACAAACATTTAATGGTGTTTATCGACGGGCGGCCGGCGTTGCCCGGTGTTAACGTATTGTTTCACATTGAGGGTGTTTAGGTCGGAAAGCCAAATTGTTGCAAAAATCTTCGCTTTTGTAAAAATAACAGTTTAAAAACATTTACTAATCGGTTAAGTAACAATCAGTGACGCGATGTCGCTGCCAGCGGCCACCTTCCAAGCCCCTGGAGACGTGATGCAGCCTGGTTTTGTGCCTTCCTTCTTAATTTATGGAGACTTTCAAATGATCGATACCATTCGCTATGCCGTTGCTCTTCTTCGTACCGATCGTCGTGGCGTCACTGCCGTTGAATACGGCATCATGGCCGCGCTGATTGCCACCGTGTTGGTTTCGGCGCTCAGCATCTTTACACCCGCCGTCACAACCGCCTTCACCAACATTGCCGGTCATCTTAGCAGCGGCAAGTAATAAGCTCCGCCTGATCCTCCGCCCTATTCAGCAAGTTAACTGAGTAGGGCGGACCGTAATTCAAATACATAATAAAACTTATCTTGAAAATCTTTCTTTTCTTATAAACGATGCTGTCCCTTATCTCGTCTAAATGAGATCGAGATTTCGAGAATTGAACATTACTACGAGATTTAGGCAAGGAATAATGTTGGCATTCCAAAATACCCCAGCCCACATGATCCCAACGGCGGCAAGCGTCATAGTGCTACTTGCTGCCGCATGCCATGATGTCGCCCTGCGTACGATCCCAAATGCCGCATCCATAGGTCTCGTGCTGATCGGTGTGACGTTGCGCCTGCAGGATGGCAATATCGTCTTAAGCTTGCTCCTTTCTGCTGCCGTATTCGCCGCCGCAATACTTTGCTGGTTTCGCGGCTGGCTGGGTGGCGGCGATGTCAAGCTGCTCGCGGCGAGTGTTGTCATTGTGTCACCTCAACAGGTTGGCAGTCTTCTTATTCTGACCGCACAGTACGGCGGACTACTCGCCACTTTGTATCTGATCCTATCAAGGGTCGTTCAAGTCGCGCCTTCCGGCCAGCCCCGTGGCGCACTTCGCCGGATTCTTCGTGCCGAGCGCTGGCGGATCTGCCGCGGCGCACCGCTGCCCTACGGCCTCGCCATCGCCTTTGGTGGCATAACCCTTCTTTTAACGGGCTCATAACATGGTCCTCCGCTTCGTGATTTTTGCAATGCTGGCGCTTGGCCTCGCGGGGTTCGGCACGGTCGCCTGGATCGGCACCCGCCAAGCTACGCCAATTGAGGTGGCCAGCGTGCCCGATGTGCCGGCACTCCCGCCGGAGCCGATATTGGTCAGCGTGCTCACCGCCGCCCACCCCCTGCGTGCCGGCGCCCTGATCCGTGCGGAGGATCTCGCAGTGACCCCGATCGCGGTGGGCGCCCTCCCGGCCGACACCATCACCGCCACCTCGGACAACCGGAGCGCCCTCGCCGGAGCCATGCTTCGCCGCAGCTACGCACCTGGCGAGGTACTGCTTTCTGCAAGCATGATGCGCCCCGGTGACCGCGGCTTCCTCGCCGTCGTTCTGACCCCCGGCGCCCGCGCCGTCAGCGTCGCCGTGGATCCTGTCCTTGGCGCCGGCGGCTTGATTTGGCCCGGCGACCACGTGGACATGCTGCTGACTCAGGCCATAGAGGACCCTGGCACCTCCGCCGGCCGGCGCTTTGTTGGAGAAACCGTTCTATCCGATCTACGAATCGTTGCAGTGGACAGGATATTAGTTCAGGGTGCGGTTGCAGACACAATCGATACAGCTACTCAAAATGGCAATGGCCCGCGTACCGTCACCATAGAGGTAACACCAGCCCAAGCCGAACGCGTCGCCGTCGCCAGCCGTCTCGGACGCATTTCTTTCAGCGTACGTGCCGCCGCCGGCGCCGAAAATGCCAAGCCTGCCCTGTCCGCAACCTGGGCCAGGGACGTGTCTCCCGCCCTCGGCGGCTCGCCAGGCGGCACCGTCAGCGTCTTCGCTGGCACGGCAGACAAGAAGGACTTCAAGTTCTAATGCCAATCCGAGCCCAACTCTCAGCCCGCAAGTCACGTCCTGCTCCGCGGGGCGCGGTCCCAATGGCCGCAGCGATGCTATTGTTGTGCTCCGCACAGTCTATCGTTGCGGCCGAGCCGCCGCTCTTCCGTCCCCGCCAACAGCCGGTCGCGGTGCCCGGCCTTGGACCCGAGGGCCAGGTGACCCAGGTGCCGCAACTCGACGGCGGTGCCGGCGTCTCTGTCGCTGGCAGACGCGGCGGCGTGTTGGTCGAGGCCGGGTCGGGCCGAATTGTGACGCTCGGCTCGGCGGTCAACAGCGTCTTCACCGCCGATCCCAAGGTGGTCGATGTGCGCCCAGCCAGCCCCACCGCACTATTCCTGTTCGGCGTGGCGCCCGGCAAGACCACCGTCGCCGCGATGGGCGCCAACGGCAACCTCGTCGCGCAGTGGGACGTCGTGGTCCGTCCGAGCTCCTACGGCGCATCTGAGGCCTCGGCCGCCCTTAGCCGCATCATGCCGGGTCGCGGCATTCGCGTCGATCCGCGTACCGACGGCCTCGTGGTGCGCGGCAGCGTGGCCAATGGTGCCGAGGCCGAGCGGGTGATGGCGACCGCACGCGGCTACGCCACGCCAAAACAGACCGTGGAGAACCGCCTGCAGGTCGCCGGCCCCGCCCAGGTCACGCTCAAGGTCCGGGTTGCCGAGATGTCCCGTACGCTCACCCGGCAGCTCGGGGTGAACTGGCAAGGCCTCGGCCAGATTGGCAAATATGCCGTGGGCTTTAACCTGCTCCAGCCGCTGGTCAACGGCATTCTCACCTCCAACACGATCAACGCCCGCTATACCAACCGGGGCGTGGACATCAACGGCGTGATCGACGCCCTGTCGCGTGATCAGCTCATCCGTCTGCTGGCCGAGCCGACGCTGACCGCCATGAGCGGTGAGACCGCGAGCTTCCTGGCTGGCGGCGAGTTCCCGATCCCAATTGCCAGCAACCCTAGCAACGGCATCAACACCATTACCGTCGATTTCAAGCCATACGGCGTCTCGCTTGCCTTCGTTCCCACCGTGCTGTCCGACGGCCAGATCAACCTGCGCGTGCGCCCGGAAGTCAGCGAGCTGACAACCGAGGGCGCCGTCGTGCTGAACAACATCCAAATCCCCGCGATCAAGGTGCGCCGAGCCGAGACGACGGTGGAGCTCGGCAGCGGCCAGAGCTTCGCCATCGCTGGACTGCTGTCCGATAGCGCGACCATGACCGGCAACGGCTTGCCCGGTCTGGGTGACATCCCGGTGCTCGGCGCGCTGTTCCGCTCCGATGGCTTCCAACGCGCGGAAACGGAGCTGGTGATCGTCGTGACCCCGTATCTGAGCGGCCCGGTCAACGATGCCCGTTCGCTGCTGACCCCGACCGAGAGCTGGCGCGAGCCCAATGACGGTGAGCGAATTTTCCTGCTGCGCCAAACAGGCTCAATCCCGGGGTCGAATAATGCCGGCTTCGTAGTCCGATAGGGAGCGCCGCGATGCGATGCATGTTGACAGTGCTCGTGCTGCTGCCTTTGGCGGCATGTTCGGTGTTCGACCCCTACGTACGCGAGGGCACCTGGCGTCCCGCTGGCGCCAATGACGCGAACCTCGCGGCACAAATCATCCATCCGTCGCATTTGGTGCGCGGCGTGGACTACTCGCCCATGGACGGCAGCATGACGACGGCCGCAGTGAGCCGCTACCGAACCGGGAAGATCAAGCCATTGCCTGACAGCAGCATCTCGACCATTCGCGTCCAGGGCACCGGCAACAATGACGCCGGCGCCGGGATCGATCCCACCGCCGGCGCCGGCACCGCTCCGGCCGCGCAGTAAACATGGCGGACGTACTGAACGCGGCCGCGGCCGCGGCCGAACAGGCGGTCTCTACCCGCAGCGCGCTGGTGGCATTCACAACTGACGCCGACGCTGAAGCGGCGTTGCGCAAGGGCCTAATGGACGCCGTGCCCGGCGGCCTCGATGTCCGCCGCGTTCGTCTGCGCAGCGCCATCACCCAGCTCAGCAACATGCCGACGCCCCAGGCGCTGCTGGTCGATGTGTCCGGCGAGGCCGACCCGCTTGGCTTGCTCGCCGAGCTGGCGCAGATCGTCGATCCCGACGTCCGCGTCCTGGTCATCGGAGACCAGCCGGACCGCGACTTCTACCGTCAGGTCACCCGCGAGCTGGGCGCGACCGAGTTCCTGTATAAGCCGCTCGTGCCAGACTCCGTGGCTCGGGTGTTCGGCTCCGCGATCACCCGCCGCACCCCGCGCCGCAATACGCTGGGCGGCATGTTCGTCACCGTCACCGGCGCACGCGGGGGCGCCGGGGCGACGACGATCGCCGCCAACCTCGCCTGGCACCTCGCCCACAACGCCCGGCGTCACACCGTCCTGTTGGACGCCGACCTTCAGATGGGCAGCGCTGCCCTGCTGCTCGGCGTCGCCTCCAGCTCCGGCCTTCGCGTGGCGCTGGAGCAGCCGTCGCGGGTGGACGAGCTGTTTGTCGAGCGCGCAGCCCAGCCGGTGGAGGATCGCCTGCACGTCCTGGCCGCCACCGAGGATTTGGGCGCGCCCGTCGCGGTCGCCCCAGGAGCCGTCACCGTCGTGCTGGCATCGCTAGCTCGGCGCTACAACACAATCATCGGCGACGTGCCTTTCCGGCCCATGACCGTCAATCTCGACATGCTCGACCAGGCGCATCAGCGCGTCATCGTCATGCAGCCGACGCTGGGCTCGGTCCGGGAGGCTCTGCGCCTGCTCGCCTTGCCCGCCGGCGTTGGCCAGGCGCGCCGGCCCATCCTGGTGCTGAACCGCGCCGGGCGGCCCGGCGGCCTGACCAAGGCGCAGATCGAGCACGCCTTGGGCGTGAAGCCCGACATCGTCGTGCCGGACCTGCCCAAACCGATCGAGGCCGCCGCCAGCCTGGGCAAGCCGGCCGCCGCAAAGGTGACAGCCTTGAGCCGCGCCATCGCACAGCTCGCCCAGGAAATCGCCGGCGCCGGCGACCGGCCTTCACCGCGTCGCTGGCGGCTGTTCGGACGCGGCAAATGAACGCGTTCGGACGCCGCCGCCCCGCCGCGGAGCCAGTCGGCCTGGTCACGCCGGTTGAGGTCCCCGACGCCCCAGCGCCGCTGCGCGTGGTGACCACGGGGCCTCTGGTCGAGCTGCGCACGCTCTGCCTCTCCCGCATCGACCCGACAACGGCGGCGGTCATGTCGCCGGAGCGCCTGGCCAAGGAGGTCGAGCGGCTGCTGAGCGAGATCGCTACCGAATCCCGCGTGCAGCTCAACGCCCGCGAGCAGCGCGAGCTGGCCGAGGAACTGGTGCACGACATGGTGGGCCTTGGCCCGCTGGAGCCGATCCTCGAAGACGACGGCATCACCGACATCATGGTCAACGGCCCTGACAAGGTGTTCATCGAGCGCAAAGGCAAGCTGGTGCTGTCCGACGTGCGGTTCCGGGACGCGACGCACGTGGCGAACATCTGCCAGCGTATCGCCGCCAGCGTCGGCCGCCGGGTCGATGAGAGCAGCCCGATCGTGGACGCGCGGCTGAAGGATGGCAGCCGGGTCAACATCGTGCTGCAGCCGTTGGCGCTGGATGGCCCATATCTCTCGATCCGTAAGTTCGCCAAGCGCAAGATCGACTTCGCGCAGCTCGTAGCCAGCGGCTCGTTGACCGAGCCGCTGGCAAAGCTGCTGCAGCTCGCTAGCAGCGCACGGCTGAACATCGTCATCTCGGGCGGCACCGGCTCGGGCAAGACCACGATGCTGAACGCGCTGAGCCGCATGATCGACGTGGGCGAGCGCGTCGTCACGGTAGAGGACGCGGCCGAGCTGCAGCTGCAGCAGCCCCACGTCGTGCGGCTCGAGACCCGGCCGGCGAGCCTTGAGGGCCGTGGCGAGATCACCCAGCGCGACCTCGTGCGCAACGCGCTCCGCATGCGTCCCGACCGCATCATCATCGGCGAGGTCCGCGGCCCCGAGGCGTTCGACATGCTGCAGGCGATGAACACCGGCCATGACGGCAGCATGGGCACGGTGCACGCCAACACCACGCGTGACGCGCTGACGCGGATCGAGAATATGGTGCAGATGGGCAACATGGGCCTGCCGGTGCGCTCGATCCGCACGCAGATCGTGGGCGCGGTGAACCTGATCTTGCAGGTCGAGCGCCATCGGGACGGCGGACGGCGGCTTACACAGATTACCGAGGTATGCGGCATGGAGGGCGAGGTTGTGACGCTGAACGACGTGGCGCAGTACGAGATGACCGGGGAGGGGCCGGATGGAAAGCTGCGCGGGCACTACCGCATCAGCCGCGCCCGGCCGCCATTTTTCGAGCGCCTGGTGTATTTCGGCCTGGACCGCGAATGGATGGCCACGCTGGAGTTTGCGGGATGACGGCCATGACGGAGAACGCCGTGCTCTGGCTGAGCTTCGGCTTCGCGCTGCTGATAGCGCTTGGCGGGTCGGCGGTGTCCCTGCTGCAGGTGCGGCGGCAGCACGAGGCCGTGCAGGCCCGGCTGACCGGGGTCATGAGCCTGCACGGGCCGACCCGCGCCGGCGTCAAGCAGATGCGCGGGGCCAAGCGGCCTCGTTCGGAGCACGTCGCGACGCTTCTGCGGCTGTCAGGCTACTCGCCGGACCGCAAGGCGCAGTATCCGCTGCCGTGGTGGGCCGTCCTGCTGGGGGCGGCCTTCGTGGCGCGCGGCGTCGCCTTCCTAACCCAATTGCTGGTTGGCCCGGTCTCGCTGGTGCTGCTGCCGGTGGAGCTGTGGTATTTTGCCCGCGGATACTGGAGGTTCTACGACAACCGGCGCCGGAAGCGGCTGTATGAGCAGCTGCCCGACGCGCTCGGCAGCATCGTGCGCACGGTCCGGGTGGGCATTCCTGTGGTGCAGGCGCTGCGCACCGTGGCGCTCAATGCGCCGGCGCCGACGGCGGAGGAGTTCCGTCGCCTTTCGAACCAGGTTCGCATCGGTGCGGCGCTGGAGCGGGCGCTGATCGATACCGCCGCCCGAAGCGGTGTGGCCGAGTATCGCTTTTTCGCCACTGCGATCGCGCTTCAGGCCCAAACCGGCGGCGGCTTGACGGAAACGCTGGAGATCCTCTCCGACGTCATCCGCAAGCGCATCGCCCTGCGCAAGCGGGGCTACGCCTTGGCCTCGGAGGCGCGCACCAGCGCTGGATTACTGGCGGCCCTGCCGTTTCTTACGTCCGGTGCGCTGGCGCTTGCGAACCCTGGCTACATCGTCCTGCTGATCACCGACCCTACGGGGCAGAAGGTCTTAGGCGCTGCCATTGGCATGCTGTGCATGGGAGTCGGTGTAATGCGGTTTATGATCAAGAAGAGTTCTTGGATGAATAATTTCGTTCTTGCGTCGCTGCTGGCCGGCGGCTGCACCCTGCTGACCGTCGGGTCTCTCCTGCTGCTGCCCCGCGTGCGGCAGGACGAGCGCCTGCGCGCTCGGCTGCGCGACATCCGGTCCGACGGCGTCGTGCAGGCTTTGAACAACGAGCCGTCCGTCCCGCTGCTGCTGCGATTTGTCGGGTTCGTGGGCAGCTGGCTGGCACGCAGCCGCTTCGTCAAGGGCAGCATGGCATCGGGCATGCGGCTCACTTTGTTCCAGGCCGGCTTCCGCGGTGAGCGTGCCTTCAGCCTGTTCCTGGGCAGTAAAGCGCTGCTGCTGCTTGTGTTGCCGCTCGCGGCGTACTTGCTGGTGCCAGCCGAAAGCTCGGCCATCAAGCGCAACGGGACGATGCTGGGCGTAGCCGTGGTCGGGATGATGGCGCCCGAGTTCTTCATCAAGCGCCGCCGCAAGCAGTATTTGAGCGCGGTGGAGAATGGCTTGTCAGACGCCTTGGACCTGATGGTGATCTGCGTGGAGTCCGGCCTTGGCCTCGAGCCCGCCATCGAGCGTGTCGGCCAGGAGATCACAACCGCACATCCTCAGGTCGCGGCCGAGTTCGAGCTGACGACCAACGAGCTGCGCATCATCTCCGACCGACGCACGGCCTTGCTAAATCTCGGCCAACGCACCGGGCTTGAGCCGCTCAAGCGGCTGAGTTCCACCCTGGTGCAGACCTTGCAGTACGGCACGCCGCTCGGCACTGCGCTGCGGGTGCTCTCGGCTGAGCTGCGGGCTGAGACGATGACCCGGTTTGAGGCGAAGGCGGCACGGCTTCCGGTCATGCTGACAGTACCGATGATCCTTTTTATTCTGCCCTGCCTTTTCCTGGTCGTTGGCGGCCCGGCTATTGTTCTAGTGCTCGCGACTATGCACCGATGACGTATCGACATCCAATGAGGTCTCCGGTGCGCCAACTTCCCAAGCTTTTGCCAATCGTCCTGCTGACAGCTTGCGGCGGCCCGCGGCAACCGAGTGCATTGAACGATCGCCCGACGCTCAGGGTCGCGCAAGCGGCAATGAGCAGCGGCTCGCCCGAGATCGCGGTGAACGTGGCGCACAGCATCCTGACGCGTGAACCCTACAACATTCCGGCGCAGATCATGCTGGGGGACGCCTTGTATGCGCTGAAACTCTATCCAGAGGGAGCTGCGGCCTACAACGTTGTGCTCAAGCTCCGGCCCTCGGACGCAGCGGCGCATTTGGGCTTGGGGCGCATCCGCTTGGCCGAGCAGGACCCGAAGGCGGCCGAGGTTCAGTTTCGCAGTGCCGCTCAGCAAGAGGTGCGGCCGGAGACGCTCAGCAACCTCGGCGTCGCGCTCGACCTACAGCATCGTCCCACCGAGGCGCAGGCCGAGTATCGCCGGGCGCTGCAGCTCGACCCGGCGTCGGCAGCGACACGCTTGAACCTAGCGCTTTCGTTACTGGCCTCAAAGGATCTGGAAGGTGCGCGCGCAGCGCTGCCCACCGCGGATGACGGCACAGCAAACCGCCTGCTGGTCCCGGAGATCGTCGCAGCGCAGCGTGCGATCGATACTCAGTCACGAGCAATGACGGTTGCGCCAGCGGGGCGCATTGGAATCCCAAATGCGCTGGAGTAGCTCGCGCTGGAGAAGCCCGCATTGGTACAATCCAAGTCTCAACGCGCTATCGGCAGACCGGCGCGCGGTCATGGCCGTGGAGTTCGCCTTTGTTTCAATGGCATTCGTAATGCTCTTTATGGGCATGATGCAGGTCGGTTTCTGTTTATATGCCAAGGTGGTGCTCGACCAAGCCGCGTCTTCCATGTCGCGCGATCTGCAGACCGGTATCGCAAAGTCGAGCGCCGCCGCAGGTGTGAAGACGTTTGCGTCGGTTACAGTCTGTGGCGCGTTGCAGGGCTTGCTTGACTGTGGCTTGGTGACGGTGACCCTGTATCCCGTGCCGGATTATCTTACGGGCGCCGGTACGATCCCGTTCGACCCAGGCGTGTCCAAAAGCCTGATGCTGTTGAAAGTCACCTACACGACTTCGTTGCCAACCTGGCCACTGCAGGTGGGAAGCAGCGCGACGCCGTTCAGCTTGACCACCTCCGTCCCATTCGTGAACGAGTACTAGGCCTGTGCGCGCCGCATCGTCCCCTCGTGCACGTCCCCGGTCCTCTTTGCGGGCGAGGCAACGCGCGGCCCGACGAGGTGTCGCAGCGCTCGAGTTCGCGCTTGCCTCCCCCATGCTTATTTTGATGCTGCTGTCGATGTATGACATCGCGAATGGCTGGCTGGCATGGCGGCGGCTGACCACGGCGGCGCAGGCGGTGGGGCAAATCGCGACGTTGCTCGCCGTGAATGCGGATGGCACCAATACGCTGACCGCTGATCAAGCCTGGCGCGCAAGTACCGCGGTTTATGCATCGATGCCGGAGACGCTGGCGACCGGTGCCCGATACGGCGTTACCATGAGTCAGGTGCTGTTCACCACCGCCCCAGGCTGCAATGGCGCGAGTTGCGCCGCCCACGTCGATTGGAGTCACGCAGTGCTCGGCATCGCGGCGCCGCGGCCCTGCGGTGCGCTTTCCGTCATCGCCGATGACGCTGCGCCAGGTCCTACAGTCATGCCGCAAAGCTCGTTTCAGCCGGCACCCATACTCGTGGTGGATGTGACCTACGCCTTCAAGCCGCTGTTCTTGGGGGGCGTTGTCGGCAACATCGACATGGCCCGATCGTCCTACTTTCCGGCGCGGTCTGGCACTTCCAACCAGTTGATCACCTATGCTGATCCTGTAGCACAATGTCCGGCCTCCCCATGAAGCATTGGGGCTGGCTAAATGCAGTAAAGTGCGTTCAAGCAACGTACTGCTCATTTCCAAGAAAAAAGGTAGCGCAGTAGCATGGCGCCTCGTATCCGATGGCGGACCGCACTCGCGAAAGTTTGGCCGGGTAGCACGGACCGTCGCGGCGCCATGGCGATCACTATCGCCATGATCATGGTGGCGCTGCTTGGCATTGTGGCGCTCGCCATCGACACGTCACAGGCGATTTCGGCCCGTGCCCGGCTTGGCCTGGCTGCCGATACTGCAGCGCTGACCGCGTTGCGGGCGGCGGCGGCGGCCTACGCCATCGATCCGCAAACCGACTTGCACAAAGCCGAGATCGCTGGAGAGCAACGCTTCCGTGCTCAGGCATCCGGCGTCTCCAGTGTCTCGGTGCCTGTCGTAACGGTGCATGTCACACGCAACGGGCTGTTGTTCAACGCGGTCGTGGCCTACACCGCCACCTATACGACGCAGATTGCCGGTGCGCTGCACGGGATCAACGCAGCCTATGGCGACATGGCTACCCTGCCGCTCAGTGGCACCGCTTCGGCACAGGAATTTGCCGGCGCATACGTCGACATCTATGTTCTGATGGATGTATCCAACTCGATGGCAATCGGAGCCACCGACGATGCACGCGACGCATTGAAGCAAAAAACGACGCAATATCCTACCACTGGCGCTTACGACTGGACGAACTGTGCCTTCGCCTGCCATATGGTTCAGCCACTTACTGGTGGATTAAAGCAGAAGTATGGCGACTATTATGCCATGGCGAAAACGTTTAAAATAATCTTGCGCATCGACGTCCTGAAGAGTGCGGTCACCTACGTGGCGTCCGTTCTCTCCGGGGCGCTGCATCCGGAAAAGTTTCGGTTCGGCCTCTATACGTTCGAGACCGCAGTGCATGACGTCTATCCTCTCGGCTCACCATCCAACGCGGCGCCCACGATTGCACAGACTGAGGTTACGCCGATTGCCGACTGGGGGCCGTGGAACCAGACGAACGTCTCGCAGTCGATCCGCACCTTTGGAGGATTTGTCGGGCAAGCTGGCGATGGCTCATCTCCAAGTACATCGCGCAAATATGTATTTATTTTAACTGATGGTATGGAGGACTATACTGGAGGCAACAATCAACGGGTGACAGTTCCATTTGACCCAAAGGCGTGCCAGGCTCTTAAGGACAAAGGGGTTGTGATACTTGTGCTTCAAACAACGAACGATGATCCCAGCGATCAGATCGGCGAGAACGCCCTGCTGGCACAAGTCCGGCCGCTGTTGCAGCAGTGTGCATCGAGCCCTGAGCTGTTCACCGCAGCATCGACGCCGACCGAGATCAACGCAGCCATACGCACCATGGTCAGTTTCGCAGTCTCGAGTCCGGCGCAATTTACCCAATGAGGGTGTGCGTCCTAACGGCGCTTCTATTTCTGTCGGCTCCTGTCGCCATGGCACATGATCAGGCAAAATTGGAGTCAACATCTCCTTGCAGTCGGGCCGCCGCAACAGCCGAAATGGAATGGAGGTTGCCGTCCGGCCTACTCGCCGCCATCGGCCGGGTCGAAAGCGGGCGGTGGGACCCTCGCGCAAACCTGGTGGAGCCTTGGCCTTGGACGGTCAACGCGGCCGGCGTTGGACGCTACCACCCTGACTTGCAGGACGCCCTGGCCGACGTGGCACGCGAGAACTCGGCTGGGATACGTTCGGTGGACGTGGGTTGCTTTCAGGTGAACCTGCTGCATCACCCAACTGCCTTCACGGATCTCGAACAGGCTTTCGATCCGCTCGCAAACGCGCGCTACGCCGCCCGATTCCTCACCACCCTACGCGTGAATGCTGGCACATGGGACCTGGCGGTGGCGCAATACCACTCCGCAATCCCCGAAATCGGCGAGCCATATCGGCAACGTGTAATGGCGACCTGGCAGGCCAGCGTACAGCCGATGCCGGCTGCCACACAGGCATCCTACACACGATCGCCACAGCTCATTTCCCGGCGACCCGGCCCCTATGAAGACCTGCACGTAATTTTCATAAAGGCATCAGCCGCGTCCATCCGCGGTATCCGACGAGACGTGTCGGCTGACACACACGTCATCCGCATACGCGGCTGAGGACACTGCCGCCGGAACCAAGAAAAATGATTTCTTGGCGAAGCCGATCGGGAAGGGCTGATCGATGCCGCGGCAAGTCGCAGACCCGGACTGGTGCCCGCTCCGCCAATCGCTCCTTAAGCGATTGGCCGAAGCCGCAATGATGGCACCGTGGCGGACCGCCTGCAATTCTGCCGCATTGTCCTGAATGGCGCCACGCTGGACGGCATGTGGGCGCTCAGCACAGCGACCCTCGCTCTCATGTCCAAACAGAAGCTCGCTTTCTTGGACGGGAGCGACTGTGCAGGCGAAGCCAAGCTTGGCGACCTGGCAGACAGGGCGGCCGGCTTGAACCTCGGGCGAGATGCTGTCCGCTCGCCTGCGCCACCACGCATAGGCTGACGGTGTAATCGGAGCATTTGAAAAAGCTTTGCAGCCCGCTCGGCGACGATTGCGCGCGAGAAGGGCATTGATCTCGGGCGAACCCCTTGGTTCAATCCCGCTGGCCTAAAGACCTGGTTCTGCGATGAAGCCCGCATCGCCTAAAAGAACAAGCTGACCCGGCGCCGGGCTCCACGCGGCACCCTGCCCTGTGCGCCGGAGGACCGGCGTACGTTGCCAGTGCGGGCATACGTCATCGTTGGATCACTATGAACCGGTTGGCTATGCCGACCCAGGGTTCACCCGCACCGCATGGCGGTCAAACCGCCAATGCAGCGCGGCTTGCGCAGTCTTCGGCAACGCAGAAATTTCAGCAAGCCGTGGCCGCTGAAGGACCCGACTTGTCGCTGGACGAACTGGCATCGACGGTACACCCGCTACGCCGCCTTTTCGCTATTAGAACGAATAGTATCGATCGCCATATTCTAATGAGTATTCATTCTCTGGGTGGCTTAGACGATGTTGGCAGTGCACCCAATCATGCTGCCGCCCTCCTACAATCCGTCTGGAACGGCCTAAGATACCCAACAAAGCCGGCGCTTGCCGCAGCACCTCGGGCAATCAGCAAAATTGAAGACGCAGCCCTAGATTAACTTCGCTTGCGTAAGGCGATTTCCTGATGTATCGCCGTATGTGATGCAACCGTCTGTGTAGAGTCGTAACCATGTCCTCTCGTATTGCGGGTGGCTAGTCGAGACTCATTCTCTCCACTTCATTATGATATCGAATATAAAAAATCGAGTTTTCAGGGCGCGGCGACCGGCAGCGCGGGTATTGAGGGTTTTGCAGGTTTGTATGTGCATCTCCTCCAGACACGCCGCTCGTTTTGCTCCGAAAAAAGCAGGTTCACTTCGCTTGCTGATCATGCAACCGGCTCATTTGCGACAGTGTCCTTTATCTCACGACGAGGAACCCAACCTGTAGGGCTGCTACGTCGGCGGCGACGCGCTAGACGCCAATTGGTTGAAAAGTGAGAACGTGATGCATCAACGTAGCGCCAAAAAGGTTCCTGAGGCTGCGTTGAAAGTCTCGGCTCAGAGCGCGGCGGTTGGTGAGCCATCGACGTCAATAACCGGACTGTTGAACAGAGTCGGTCGTCTTTCCCTTATTCTGACAGTATGCGCAGCAACTGGCACGATTGGGATTTCCGGCAAACCCGCTATCGCTGCCCCTTACCATGGCATCCACAAAGAGCGCGGTGTTGTCGCAGCGGTGAACAAACCGGCCCGCAGCTTCAAACTGGGGCATAATACGCGGGCACGTGGCCAGTCGCGTTTAGCAGGCAATGCAGCGCACCACCCCGCGAGTACGCGCAACGTCAGTCTCAACCGTCACGCCAGCCCAAATCGCCTCGCCAGCACGAAGCGCAAGCATGGCGATGCCCGCAGCGCTGACGCCGTGCATCGTGACGCCGTGCCCTTGGCGAACACAACATGGGACAACCCCGAGGTGCCGCCCGCTGTGCTGGACGCCATCCAGTCGGCCGCACGCGAGTTTGGCGTCGATCCGCATCTACTTGCCGCAATCGCCTGGCGCGAGAGTCGCTTCGATCCAAATGCGCGCAGCCAGCAGTCGTCAGCGAAGGGATTGTTGCAATTCACCACCGGCACATGGCTGCAGATGGTGCGGGACTATGGCTCGCGGCATGACGTTGCGGACTATGCCGCCGCCATCCACACCACTCGATCCGGCGACCTCGTGGTGTCCGAGCAGCAAATGCGCGACGCCATCCTGCAGCTGCGCAACGATCCCATTTTGTCGGCAAAGCTCGCGGCCGAGAACATGATGCGGCAACGCGCTGTTATGCAGACCCAGTTGAAGCGGCGCATGCGACCCGCGGACCTCTATCTGATCCACGTCCTCGGCCCGACCGGTGCCGCGCGGTTCCTCACCGCAGTGGCCAAACATCCCACTCAATCGAGCCTCGATGTCGCTAGTCTGACGGTGATGCGCAATGCCGGTCTTTTGGCGCGGGACGGCAAGCCGCTGACCGTCGCAAATACCTATGCGGCCACGCAAAAAATGCTGAATGCCCAGCATACGCATTCGGCGCCGATGCTGTCCGCCGCAAAAGCCGCGGACAACCCGGCGCCGGCACCCGCACCAGTGCTGGCGACGCCGATCCAGGTCAGCGAAACCCCGTAGCGGCTATATCGCTGGGCTTCCGACCTACGATCCCTGGAGCCAACCCGGCCCAAACTTCTGCTGGCATTGCCGGCGCGATCATGGCTCTTACAACTTTGTGGGAGTACAGTTTCGGTACCGTGCCCCGTTCAACACGGTGGCTTTAGGGCAAGGCGAGCGTCACTGCCAGCAAGGAGAGGTCATCTTGACTCTGCTGTTTCGGCTTCTGCAACGCATACCGGCGGTACGACGCTTGCAAAACCAGCGTGACGATTTGCTTGCCGAACAGAATTCGGCGCGTTTGAAGCTTCGGGCGGCCTCCGCAGAGATGGGGGTGCTTGAGGAGCAGTGCCGGGTCCTGCAGCGTGAGCGGGACCAGTTGGCCGAGACCGTAGCGCGGCAGACGGCGGAGCACGCAGCGCATATCAAAGCAACACTCGCCGAACACGCGGCACTGACCAAGCAGCGCGATGACTTAGGCGAAGAACGCTGCGTGCTTATCGCGCAGCGGAACGCGATCGAAGCTGAACGCGATCAGTGCGCCCAGGCTTTGGATGGCTTGCGCTCAACCGCTGGGTCCGTCGAGGCGGCGCGGTAGCACACCCGCGCTTGCCGCCTCGGCCGGGATTACTTCTCCAGCACGTAGCTGCCCGGCGCGTCCTGCAGGGGAGGGTAGGCCTCGCCGCCCATCGCCGGCGGTGCGGCCTTGTTGCCGGAACGCGCGGCGAGCCAGGCGAACCAGTCCGTCCACCAGCTTCCGTCGCTGCGTTGCGCGCCCTCACGCCACTGCTCGGCCGTGCTGGCCTTGCCGGCGTCGTTCGTCCAGTAGATCCCCTTGCCGCCGGGCGGATTGATGATCCCGGCGATGTGGCCGCTCGATGCGAGGACGTATCGCACCTTGCCGCCCGTCAGGTGGTTAATGTGCCAGGCCGCATTCCACGGTACGATATGATCCTTCTCCGCCCCCACCGCATAGACATCCTGGCGGATCCGGCCGAGATCCAGCGCCTCGCTCTTCAGGTGGATCTTGCCGGGCTCGATCAGATTATTCTCGACATAGGTATTGCGCAGGTACCAGCCATGCGCCGCGCGGGCCATGCGGGTGCCGTCGCTGTTCCAATACAAAAGATCGAATGCCGGCGGTTTTTGACCTAGCAAGTAATTGTTCACCACGTTCGACCAGATCAGGTCATTGCTGCGCAGCAGGTTAAACATGTTGGACATCTCGCGGCTGTCGAGATAGCCGCGCTCCATCATCTGCTGCTCCATGAAGTCGATCGTCGGCTCGCCCAGGAAGATGGCAGTATCACCGACTTTGGAAAAATCCTGCAGCGAAACCATGAACGTCACCGCGCCAAACCGGTCGTCGCCCTTGGCAGCCAGCCAGGCCAGCGTCATCGCCAGCAGCGTGCCGCCAATGCAATAGCCCATGACGTTGACAGTCGGGCTGCCGGTGATCTCACGCACCACATCGCTCGCCGCCAGCGGACCAAGGTCCACGTAGTCCTCGATGGTCGTGCCCTCCATCGTCGTATCTGGGTTCCGCCATGACACCATGAACACGGTGAAGCCCTGTTCAACAAGATGGCGCACCATGCTGTTCTTCGGCTGCAGGTCGAGGATGTAGAACTTGTTGATCCAAGGCGGCAGGATCAGCAGCGGGATTTTGTGCACCGCTTCGCCCTTCGGCGCATACTGAATAAGTTCAATCAGCTTGTTGCGATACACCACCTTGCCCGGCGAAAGCGCCAGGTTGCGCCCCGGCGCGAACGCCGTGGCGTCCACCATGCTGAGCTTGCCTTCCTTCACGTCGTGCATGAGGTTGCGGGCACCCTCGGCGATGCTCGCACCCCCGGTCTCCATCGCCCGGCGCAGCGCCGCCGGGTTGGAGGCGAGCTGCAGCGTCGGGCTCATTGCATCCACGAACTGGCGGAGGTGGAAATCGAGGTGCTGCCGTTCTGTCGGGCTCAGGCCGTCAGACTCGCTCGCCTGCCGCAGCAGCCAGTCGGACGCGAGCAGATACAGCTCCTTGAGAGTGCGATAGGCCGGATTGCTCTGCCACTCGGGCGCTGAGAAGCGTTTGTCGCTACTGGCGGCGGCTCCCGTCGGTTCGGCGCTGGGCATCGCCATGCCCCACCAACGCTGGCCGGCCTCGTTCCAGGTGTCCACGGCCGACTTCCAAAGCCGGGTGTTGAACTCGGTCGCGGCCGCCAACGCCTTCTCGGGCCGGCTGATCGACTGCAGCCACACCGTGCGGAGTGCCCGCGCGATCTCCGCCCAATCGACCGGGATCACCTGGCGGAGCGGGTTTGCATTGAGCGCATCCTCGGTCGCACGCAGGATCGGATCCTTGGCCAGCATCTCGCCGATCTGCCGCATGCCGTCCTGCAGCAGGCCTCCGGCGACCTGATCGGACGGCATCGACCAGGCAGCCTGGCCAGGCGGCACGCCCGGCACGCTGCCCATGCCGCTTCCCAGTCTCGTGGCAGACTCGACCCAAGACGTCCAGAGGCCGAGCATTAACTCGGGCCCCGGCGCTGCCATTCCAGATACGGCGCTTTCCCAAGCGGGAGCCGTGCTTTGACCAGCCTCTTTTGCTGTGGCGGAAGCCGTTTCGTGAGGGGAGTCTATGGGACTGTGGCCTGACATGTCTCTGTTTCCTCCTGTCCGCGTGCTGTTGCCGGGCTGCGCTGCTTACCCACCCTGGATCAACCCAGCTCGCAAAATCAAAACGCTGTTTATTATGGCCGGCCGGGGCAAGACTTATCCTTTTTTAGGATCGGGTCGAGTCTGTCTTCCCATTCTTGCCGTCCTTGCACAATTTTTAATAAGGCCACTTAGCTGCTGACGTTAGCTTGTGAACGCACAGGTTGGTAGGCGGCGTGCATAGGGCGGTCAACTGCTGAGACGCGGGCGCAGTAGCCTGACGACGCTTGGCCGGCATGACCTAACGTTAATGCAATATTTACTTTTCTGTGTCATTTTGTTCCCGACTGGACAGGGCACACCATGCCAAAGGACCAAAAGCGGGGTGGAGGTAGAGCGCGCGCGCTGGGAGCTGCCGTCGCAGCAGCGATCTTCGTCGGGTCAAGTTGCGCCTTGGCCCAACCTGTTCCGGCCGC
This sequence comes from uncultured Alphaproteobacteria bacterium, assembly GCA_963850595.1. Taxonomy (GTDB): domain Bacteria; phylum Pseudomonadota; class Alphaproteobacteria; order Acetobacterales; family Acetobacteraceae; genus CAHJXG01. The sequence goes on from CAWKLS010000003.1 coordinate 471,190, forward strand.
TTCGACAACCTCCTAAACCACTGCTTCCATGACCGGGCGTGACGTGCAGGTCGTGGCACGCGCTCGGCTTCATGCAGCCGCCGCCTCCAAACCACGCCTGGATCGCAATCATTTTCGCCCCCAGCAATTCCGCAAGCCGGTAGGACGCCGAACGCATCGCCGCGCTGTTTGGAACCGGCATGCGGGCCGGTAATGTCGTGCTCAGTGCCCGTCCCGCCAGCGCCGCCGCGCTGGCCGGAGCCGGCAGTCCCGCCGCCCTGATCGCCGCTGTCGGCGCACCCATGGCGACCGTCATGGCCGCGGCGCGCCTCGGCCGCATCACCTGCATCACCGCCGCACTCGATCAGGTCGAGGCCGGCCACTGCACCATGTGGGTCCAATCGGAGCCGCGGGTCGAGATCGTCATCAACCAAGCCGCCGCGCGGTCCTGCGACCTCGGCTTCGCCGCCGCATGCCTCTTCCTGCTGCTGCGTCCAGCCCCGGCGCTTGCCCAATCCATCGACTATGGCGCGGCTGAGGCGCTGTTCGGGGAGCCTGTGACCGCCTCGGCCACCGACAAGCTGCAGCGCGTCTCCGACGTGCCGGCCAACATGGAACTCATCACGGCCGAGCAGATCCGCCGTTCAGGCGCCGACAACCTTCCCGACATCCTGCGCTTCGTGCCGGGCCTCGACGTGCGCCGCTATGGATTTGCCGCCGCCGACGTCGGCGTACGCGGCTATGCCCGGCCGCTCAACCCGCGGCTGCTGGTTCTGGTCAACGGCCAGCAGGTGTACCTCAACGATTACGGCCGCACGCAATGGTATGCCCGGCCGTGCGAACTGGACGAGATACGCCAGGTCATCGTGAGCTCGCGGCGGTCGGCACCGGTCAGGTTTCGGACTGGGGCGGGGTGCGCGTCTCCGCTGGCGGCTTTCAGGCGCACGACTTCGACCCACGCGGCTTGTCGGCGGCGGACCAAGCCATGCGCCGATCCCAGCAGCGCGGCTCGCTCGCCATCGATGGCCGGGCGCGCGTGGCCCCAGGCGTTGAGGTCGTGCTGAACGCATCAGTGGTGAACCTCCGCGCCTCGGAACAGCCGGCCACGGTCTATTCCAGCACCGACTACTATCGCACCAACGCTGTCCGTACTGGCGTTACGGCCGACACCCGGCTCGGCCTGCTGGCGCTGAGCTTCTACCGCAACCAGTCCCGCTTCAGCTACCAGGGCAGCATTGTGTCCGGCGACATCCAGGACACCCTCTATGTCGCGCAGGCCAGCGAAACCGTAAAGCTCGGGACCAGTCACACCGTGCGGCTCGGCCTCGGGTACCGCAACAGCAAGGCCAGAGCTTCGCGCGACTTTGCCGGGCAGGTCGGGTGTCAGGTCGTGCCGGGCAGCTTGATGTGGGACTGGCAGGTCACGCCGACCGTCTCGGTCACCAACGCCGTCCGCCTGGACCATTTCACCCTGAACCAATCGGGACGACGGCACGCCGGCCAGCATCGGCGCCAGTATCGGCATTGTCCTTTATCCTCAGGATGGCATGGGCGCGGAGGAACTGCTCCGCAACGCGGACGTGGCGCTATCCCGGGCCAAAGCTCAGGGGAGCGGCACGCATTGCTTCTACGAACCGGCCATGGACCTGGCGCAGCGCAAGCGCCGGGAGCTGGAGCGCGATCTGCGGCAGGCGATCCCAGCCGGCGAGCTGGCAATGCACTACCGGCCGCTCGTGGCGTGCGATGGCAGCGGCGAGGTCACCGGCTTCGAGGCGTTGCTGCGCTGGACACACCCCCGGCGCGGTCTGATACCGCCCGCGATGTTCATCCCGCTGGCCGAGGAAACCGGGCTCATCGTGCCGCTCGGCCTTTGGGTGCTGGAGATGGCCTGCAGGCAGGCGACATCCTGGCCGGCGAGCTGCCGGGTCGCGGTGAACGTCTCGCCAGCCCAGTTCCATGCCGGCGACCTGCCGAATCAGGTGGCCGACGTGCTGCGCCGCACCGGGTTGCTGACGAGCCGGCTGGAGCTGGAGGTGACTGAAGGACTGCTGATCAAGGACGCCGATCAGGCGCTCGCTTCGCTGCTGGCGCTGAAGGCGCTCGGGGTCGGCATCGCGCTGGACGACTTCGGCACCCGCTGTTCGAGCCTGGGCTACCTGCACCGTTTCCCGTTCAGTAGGCTCAAGATCGACCGTTCGTTCATGCGGCTGCTGGGCCAGGATGAGGGGACCCACGCGATCATCGAGGCGATCCTGGCCATGGCCCGCAGCCTGCATCTGCAGGTGACGGCCGAAGGGTGGAGACAGCGCAGCAGCTCGCAGCTCTGCAGGCGCAAGGATGCGGCACCGTCCAGGGCTTTTTGCTCGGGCGCTCCATGCCGGCAGACCAGGTGCCGGGCTACCTGCGGCAGGGACGGAGGATTGCGGCCTGACTTGTCATGTTTGCGGCGTCCCGACATTGTGCCGCCAAAGGGCCACGGCACGAAAGCCGGCCAAAAAGCGCCAAGGATGGGAAAACGACCCCAGGATGAGAAAACGAAAATGAGCGTCGCATCATGCGTTGAAGCTTTTCGACCATGATCAGCAGCTCGCTGCATGCCTTGCTGTCTCCCGCTGCGATCGCCGTGGTCGGCGCGTCGGCTGATCGCTCCAAGATACGCGGCACGCTGTTCCATCAACTCGTCGCCTCGGGCTACACGGGCCGGCTGTATCCGATCACCACGAGCGTCCCCGAGATCGATGGCTTCAAGTGCTTTCCCTCGATCACGGCGGTCAATGCGCCGATTGATCTCGCCATCATCGCCATCCCGCCGGACGCGGTGCTGGGCGTGCTGCAGGACTGCGCGGCGGCGGGCGTGCGCAGTGCGCTGGTGCTCACCTCCGGTTTCGCCGAGCAGGGAGGGGCGCATAGGGACCTGCAGGACCGCATGTCGGCGCTCGCCCGCAGCAGCGGCATGCGCATCTGCGGGCCGAACTCGGTCGGGTTCTTCAACGCCATCGAGCGGGTGGCCGCAACCTTCAGTCCCGCGATCGAGATCAAGCCCAACGAGGCGGTGATCCCACCCAGCGCCCGGCGGGTTGGCGTAATTTCGCAAAGCGGCGGGATGGGGTTCGCCTTCTATGACTATGGCCGGCCGCTCGGCCTCGGTTTCAGCTGCCTGGTCAACACCGGAAACGAGGCCGACATCACCGCGAGCGACCTGTTCCTGCATATGGCGCAGGACCCGGCCACATCGGTCATCTTGATGTTCCTGGAAGGCGTGCGCGACCCAGCGCGCTTCATCGAGGCGGCCGAGGCGGCGATCCTTGCCGCCAAGCCCGTGGTGGTGTGCAAAGTCGGCCACTCCCAGGCGGCGTCGCGCGCAGCGGCGTCCCACACCGCCAACATGACCGGCTGGGACGCGGCCTACGACGCGGTGTTCCGCAAATACGGCATTACCGTCGCCCGCGACCCCGAGGAGATGACGGCGATCGCCGCCGCCTTCGCGACCTGTCCACCTGCGATGGGCAACCGCGTAGGGATCATCACCGTCTCCGGCGGCGGCGGCGCCCTGATGAGCGACGCGCTGACCGCCGAGGGCATGGCTATCCCGGAGCTGAGCGAGGCATTCCAACAGAAGGTGCGCAAGCTGATCCCGCCCTACGGGTCCGCCGCCAACCCGGTCGATGTCACGGCGCAGGGCGCATTCGACGGCGGGCTTGATCTTGCGGTCGATCTGCTCGCCGGCTCGGACGAGGTGGACGCCATCGTCATCGTCAGCTCGCTCGCGCACGAAAGGCGCGTGAGCATGGACGCAGACGGTCTGCGCCGCGTGGTGCAGCGGCAGGCGAAACCGGTGCTGTGCTACAGCTACACCCGCCCATCGCCGCTCGCCTGCGCCACGTTGGCCGGGGCAGGGCTGGTGGCGAACATCCATTTGACCTGGACGGTCCGCGCATTGCGGGCACTCGTCGAGCGTGGCCGCTTCCGGCCGCCAAGCCCAACGTTATCGACCGTGGCCGACGTCTTGCCGCGGGTCAACGCCTTGCTGCAGGGGACGCGCGACCCGCTCTGCGAATATGAGGCCAAGGCGCTGCTGGGCCTTGGGTCAGGCACCGATCGCCTCGTCACCAGCCGGACCGGCCTGCGTGCGGCGGGCAACGCGGTAGGCTGGCCGGTTGCGCTGAAAATCCAGTCACCCGACATCCTGCACAAGACCGAAATGGGCGGCGTCGCTCTCGACATCGCGGATGCCGCAACGCTGGAGGCCGCTTACGACGCTATGCTCGACCGGATCGCGCGGCACACGCCAGACGCGCGCATCCTTGGCGTGCTCGTACAACCGATGGCGCCAAGGGGCGTCGAGATGATCGTCTCGACGATGAACGACGCGGTATTTGGCCCGGTCGTCATGGTCGGAGCGGGCGGCGTCCACACCGAAATATTCCGGGATGTCAGCCACCGCCTGGCGCCGATCGACACAGCGGAAGCGCTGGAGATGCTGGCCGACCTGCGCTCCATGCCGTTGTTGCAAGGCTGGCGCGGTGCGGCGCCGTCGGACGTGACCGCCCTGGCCGAGTTGATCGCCGGCATATCCGCCTTCGCCGCGATCCATCGCGCGCAGGTGCAGGAAATCGAGCTCAACCCGGTGCTGGTGCACCCTAGCGGCCAAGGCGTCACCATCGCGGATGCGCTGCTGACCCTGGTCCCGCAGCAACCAGCCTTGCCAGCCGCGCAACCGGCGGCGTAAGCCACAGCCGCTCCATAGCAGCGCCGCGAGAGCGCCAATGCAGCATGAAAGGGAGGAATGATGTTTGCAATCAGGATGTTCGCAATCAGTAGGCGGGTGGCCGTTTTGCTGGCCGGGTTAGCCCTGACGGTGGGCTTGGCGACCTCGGCATGGGCGCAGCAAGAGGGCGTTTATACCATCCCGAGCTACAAGTTCGAGGCGGGGCCGCAACTCGAGAACGTCAAGATCGGCTATGTCACCTATGGCAAGCTCAATGACGCCAAGAGCAATGCGGTGCTGTTGGTGCCAGGGACAAGCAGCGGGCGGCACTGGGCCGATGATTACGTGGGTCCCGGCAAGATGTACGATACCGACAAGTATTTCTTCATCGGGGTTGACGTCATCGGCGGCGGCAACTCAACGCAGCCGGGCGACGGCCTGGGCGTGGATTTCCCGCGCTATACCATCCGCGACATGGTCCGCACCGAGTATGAGTTGGTGACGAAGGGGCTGGGGCTGACCGGCCTGCTTGCCGTCGCCGGTCCGTCGATGGGATCTTTCCAGGGCGTCGAGTGGGGCATCAACTATCCGACGTTCATGAAGGGCCTGGTGCTGATCGTTCCCGCAGCGCGCAGCGATCCGCATTTCTACGCAATCGTTGACGCGGTCGTCGGCATGATCACGCTGGACCCAGCCTATCGGGACGGGAGATACGACCAGAACCCGACCGAGGGCATCAAGCGCGCCGGGATGATCTACTTCCCCTGGCTGTTCAGCGACGAGTACTTGCAGATGCTGAAAACGCCGGATCAGTATCAGGCCGCGCTGATGGCATTCGGCACCGGCTGGTCGAAGGTATGGGACGCCAATGCGCTGCGCATCCGCTATGAGGCCTCACGCAATCATGACGCCTCCGCACCGTTCGGCGGCGACATGAAGGCGGCGCTTGGCCGGGTGCAGGCGAAGACCTTGCTGCTGACCAGCCAGACCGACCGCACCATCCCCGCCTATCTGTCCCGTGAGCTGTTTGCAGGAGTGAAAAACGCGCAATACGTCGAAATCCCGACCATCCGCGGCCATCTTGGCGGCGCCGCCCCGCTGAAAGGGTCAGCCGAGGAGGCCTATATGGCGGCGAAGATCCGGCCTTTCCTTGACGGCCTATAATCCCCGCCGACACAGCTTAATCGGGCCGGCCGCATCGTGCGGACCGTGCCCGATCGGGTCAGCGCACGATGCGGCCGAACACGTAACCCACGACACTTGCGACGCCGAGGGCCATGAACGGCTGGTAGCGGATCTGCTGCGACAGGCTCTCCCGCTGCTCGTCAACCCGGGCCGCCGTTCGGCGGGCGCTCGCGACCGCGCCGCGCACCTGCTCGGCACCCTGACGGATCGGCGTCGCCACCGCCTCCGTAACCGTGGCGGCGGCGTTGGACACTGCGGCCGCAGCGCGCTGCTTGGCGTCCGCCAGAACCGGCGCCGGATCGGCCGCGCGCAGCTCATCAAGCTGGTTGCGGAGCTCGTCAACCTCGGTTGAGGCGCTCTTTGTCGTATCTGCCATGGGTGTCCGCCTGTTGCTGAGCCTTGATAATGCCGTGACGCCGCTCCGGGTTGCACGGGATCGAATGTTGCCGCTTTTCGTCCCGACGCCGCCCAGGCTAGGCTCGCCGCCATGGCGTCCGGCGCAGACCGGAGCCGAATGGGAGAGGACAGCTGATGGCAGACCTGCACGACGCGAAGAATAATGTGGCGATCCATAACATCGCAATCTTGGGCGCAGGCCTCGGCGGCCTGGGCATGGCGATGCGCCTCCGGGCGGAAAACGAGGACTCCTTCGTCATCCTGGAAAAGGCCGACCGGGTCGGCGGCACCTGGCGCGACAATGTCTATCCCGGCGCAGCGTGCGACGTGCAGTCGCATCTATACTGGTTCTCGTTTGACCAGCAGCCCGACTGGAGCCGTCTCTACCCATTGCAGGCGGAGATCCAGGCCAACATCGAGCGCCTGACCGCCGAGCACGGCATCGTCCCGCACATCCGCTTCAATACCGAGATCACCGAAATTCGCTGGGACCCGGACGCTGCACTTTGGCGCCTGCGCAGCACTGCCGGCGAGGAGTTTAGCGCCCGCAGCGTCATCGCCGCCTGGGGCCAGCTCAACCGGCCGAAGTTCGACATGCCCGGCGTGGAGAGCTTCGCCGGCGACTGGTTTCACTCGGCGCGGTGGCGGCATGACGTGGCGCTGGACGGACGCCGGGTCGCCTGCATCGGCAACGGGCCGAGCGCCGCCCAGCTCATCCCGGAGGTCGCGCCGAAGGCCGGGCGGCTGCTGGTGTTCCAGCGTTCGCCTAACTACGTCGTGCCGCGGCTCGACCGGCCCTATGACGAGGCCGAGCGTCGGATGTTCATCGCCGAGCCTGAGAGATACCGGGAAAGCCGGGAGGGATTCTACCTGGAGCACGAGACCTGGTATGGCGCGATGCGCCAGGGCACCGAGACGGCCGCCGCCTTCACCGCCGCCGCCCGCGCTCAGCTTGAGATGCAGGTCGCCGATCCCGTGCTGCGCGAGCGCCTGTGGCCGGACTACCCGATCGGCTGCAAGCGGATCATCATCTCGGACGATTTCTATCCGGCGCTCGTGCGGCCGAACGTCGATCTGGTGACGGACGCGATCGAGCGCATCGAGCCGCAGGGCATCCGGACGGTGGACGGCCGGCTGCATGCGGTAGATGTGATCGTCTATGCCACAGGGTTCGAGACAAAGTCCTTCCTCGGCCCGGTCGATGTCATCGGGCGGGGCGGCCGCAGCCTGCACGAGGCCTGGAAGGACGGGCCGGAGGCCTATCTCGGCATGTCCATCGCCGGCTTCCCGAATTTCTTCATGCTGTACGGCCCGAACACTAACCTTGGGCACAACTCGATCCTGCTGATGCTTGAATGCCAGTATGACTACGTGCTGCAGGCGATGCGGGCCAGTCGCGAGGCCGGGTCCGCACTGGATGTGCGGCCCGAGGTCATGGCCGGCTTCAACCGCGACTTGCAGGATGCGCTGCGCGACAGCTCGTTCGCTGGCAAATGCACCAGTTGGTACAAAACTCAGGACGGACGGATCACTAATAACTGGTCTGGCAGTGTGGAGGACTACAAGGCGCGCACGGCGCGGTTCGTGCCGGCGGAGTATGTTTCCGCTGGGTCCTGAGACGGTCCAGCGGACCATATCGTCCCGACGTGATCCGGCGCACCACACTGTCCCGACGTGGTTCGCCGGACCACATTCCCGCACGTGACAATGCTGTAACGTGTACCTTGAAACGACCCAGAAGAGTTTCGTTCCGACATGAAATTTCTTAGTTGATTATGCACTGGTAAGAGGCATTCACTTAAACCAATCGTAAATCTTCGTAATATTTAGTAGCAAAAATTATCACAATGCGGCAAAAGCCCTCGCAACACGTCTCATAGCGAGGGTTGCATGTTGGATAGCCTTCCCCAGAACGCCGTACTACGCGCTGACCGTGTCTTCGTCGCGCTGCGGAAATCTGGCCATGTGTCGAACAGCAGGAGCCCGGTGTTCCACGCCGTGACTCCCTACTGCCGGATGTCACTCTGCGCCGACGAGCCGGGGCCGGGGTCCGGCTGGGCCGAACCCCCCGCCGAGCACGTTACCTGCGCGGCGTGTCTCCGGCGGCTGGACCGGCTGCGGCGCCAGGGATGAGGCAATACCGCTTCAGACAGCTTGATCTGAAGCGGTATTGCGATTTTCCCCACCGATCATCCAAACGCGCCGACTTCGTGCGATAGTGCGGCGGTGATCTCGCGCGTGAGGCCAAATAGCCGTCGCATCGGCTCGAATATCCGGTCGTGCTCGCCGGCATAGGAGGTGTGCGCGCCGGGACCGGGCGGTTCGCCGAAGTCGCGCTTGGCCATGGCACCGCTATCCCGCGGGAACACCTCGGTCAGCAGGTCGAGCGTCGCGATGACGTCCAGGCGCAGCAGCCGGGCCCGCAGCCCCTCCGGAGTGGCGCTGTGGCGTGGCGAGAAGTCCGGCACCTGCACCGCAAGCAGCCAAAGCCTGCTGATGATCGCCAGCCTTAGCGCGTGCAGCAGGGTCTCGCGGTCCGACATGTGCGGCAGCTCGGACCATACCCGGCGCAATTGCACCTGGTCGGCCTGCGCCCGCCGCATGGTGCCCTGCATCGGCACCCAAAGCCCCAGCCCGGTCAGCGCCTCCGCGACATCCACAAGCTGAACCGCCCGGCCCGGCAGCCGCGCATGCGCTGCCCTGTCAAGCCAAGAGCCGGGATCGAGCATCGACACCGTCGCCCGCAGCACGTCGAGGTCGGAGTGCCGGGCGGCGTGCTCCACCAGCTCCAGCGCACGGCGGAAGCGCGGGCTGGTCTGCCGGAGCTCGGCGAACAGCTCGGGGTCGCGCCCGACCGCGGCGCCCAGCCCATGCAGCACGTTGGCGCACCAGCCGAGCTGCTGCAAGATGGCGTTGTTCGGGATCGCTCGCAGCTCCCGCGGGTGGCGGATGGCGGCCGGCCCGCCCGCGTCGGTCTGCCGCGCGCTGGGGCGGGAGCCTGTCGTGTCCAGCAGCGCCGGGCCGAACGCGCCGAGCAGGGCGGCGTAGCCGGGGTCCTCCACCAGCTCCTGCATGGCATTCGACGCCGTGGCGAAGAACCCGGCGGCGAAGTCGCTCTCGCCATAGATCGGGTCGGGCTGGGTGGGCGGCGGCTGGAACACGTGCTCGGCGACCCGCGCGACGCTGGCGAGCGCCAGGCCTGGGGTGTCGAACAGCAGATAGCCGTCGCCGCCCTGAAAGCTGCTCTCTTCCCGGATCAGCAGGCCGCCGGTGGACAGCGCCGCGCGGGCGGCCGGCGGCGAGAGATAGGCGAGCCGGTCCGCGAACGAGCCGGGATGCGCCCCGCGGCCGATGCTCTCGCCATGCGTGTCGAACAGCACGACCTCGACGTCGCCCAGCCCATGCCGGCCGAGCGCCTCGACTAGGCGCAGCTTCAGCCGCTCGACCAGATAGCTCGCGGGAAGCTGCCCGAGGTAGCGGCCCGAGTCCGAGTAGCCGAACTGCAGGCACACCCGGCCGATCCCGCGCACATAGTCCCGGTAGTGCGGCGAGCGCAGCGCCTCCTCCAGCACCCGCACGCCCTCCTCAAGCGCGTCGGCGGTCTCGAACAGTGGGCTGATCTCCACCTGCTGCTCGACGCCGCAGACCCGCGCCAGCCACAGCGCCGCCAGCAGGGTGTAGCCGCTGCGGGTCTCGGCGACCAGGAAGCGTGCCGGCGTGTGCCGGTCGATGTGCTTGGCGATCTGGGCGACGAGCATCATCAGTCGGACCGCCGACGACTGCTCGTCCAGCAGGGCGCCGAAATCCACCGGCTCCGGCCGCACGGCGGCGAGCGCGTCGTCGATCCCGGCGAGCAGGGTGCGGCGGCGGGAACGGTCGGCCGGCGGGTCGTCGAGCCCAAGGCGCAGCCGGGCGGCGTTATGCACCTGCGTCGCATTGAGCCGGAAATGCGCGCGGGCCAGGCTCAGCCCATGCGCGACGACGCCCGCCCGGGCGACGCACAGCCGGCGCTGCGTCGCCTTGTCTGCGCCCGCGATGGCGGCGGCGAACAGCGGCAGCAGCGGCTCGGGCGAGAGCAGCGCCCGCTCGCGCCCGTCAACGAGCGCGCGGGCGAAGGGCTCCACCGTCGCCGGGTCGGGCCCGGTCGGCGCCAGGGTGAGCTGCGCGTCCACGGTGGCGAGCGCCTCGCCCAGGCGCGTCTGCAGCGTCGCGGTGCCCTTCAGGTCGGCGACCTCGGCGGCGAGGCGGGCAAGACCCAGCCGCTTCATCCGCAGCCGCAGCCGCAGGCTGTCCCACCACCCGATGTCGGTGCGCCCGTCGGTGTCGAGGCCGACCCAGGTGGCGAGCACCACCGGAGCTGGGTTCAGCCCGATCCAGGCCTGTGGGAATGCCCTGCTGGCCGCGTCCAGCAGGGCGCCGCAAAGCGTGTCGAGCGCGTCGCGTCCGTGCGAGATCGCGATGCTGGCGGCCTGGAACTCGTCCTCAAGCGCCGGTTTCGACGGCCGGTGCGAGGGCGGATAGCCACCGAAAGGCTCGCCGCTCGCCGTCGCGGCGATCGTGGCATAGACCCTGGGCGCCAGGGCGAAGGTGGGATGCGCCGTGAACACGCAGGCATAGCGCGGCCGCTCCAGCAGGGCGCGCACCTCCCGCAACGGCAGCGCGCTGTCTTCCGGATTGGGCCGGATCAAGCGTTCGGCCAAATGGGCCAGCGCCGCACGGGTTATCTCGATATCCGTGCCGCCCACGTATTCCGCCAGCCGCCGGGCACGGTCGCCGGCCGCCGCGTCGCGCAGCAAGGCAACGATCCCTGCGAGCTGTGCCTCGTTCAGCCGGCCCTCGTCGAACTGCCGACTGATGGCCAGGGCGGCGGCGAGCACCGGATTGCCGAACGGATCCTGTACCGCCCGGGCACGGGTGTCGTTGATGAGGTATAGCAGCGCTGCGGCGTCACGGGCCGGATCGTCGGTGGCGGCGGCCGGCGTGTCAGGCTGTAAGGCGGTTTCCAAGTGTTGCACGGCCGATACCCTTCTCGTTGACCCGGCGCCGCTGCGAGACAGCACTTATCGCAGGGTAAAGCAAAAAACAGACCAGCCTGCCTGGCTTGGAACGGCATTGACCTTTGTCGGATTTATGACTAAACAGCGTTCAGTTATGGCTGCAGCCCTCATCAGTTCCCGAATTCGCAAGCCGCGCGGCCAGGGCGCCACCCGCCGGGCCGAGATATTGGTTGCGGCGCAGCGCCTGTTCTTGGAACAGGGGTTCGAGCACACCACCATGCGCCGTCTGGCCGACGCCGTGGGTGTCTCGGCCACCGCACTCTATGTGTATTTCGCCGATAAGGACGCGATACTGCGCGCCATCGCCGAGATGACCTTTATCGAAATGCTCGCCGCGCTGGAGGCCAGCCAGCGCGCTGAGGTGACCCCGCTCGAGCGGTTCCGGGCTGGGCTACACGCCTATGTGGCGTTCGGCCGAGCCCATCCCGACGCCTATCGGCTGACCTTCCTGGCCAAGATGATGGCCTCCGCCGCGCCGGGCCGGCGAACGCTGGACTGCACCGAATTCGACGCCGCCGACCGCTCCTTCGCCATCTTGGAACGCGGGGTGCTGGAACTCATGCAATCCGGGCAGTTCCGGCCCGGCGACCCGCTGCTGGTGGCCGAGGCACTGTGGGCCAGCCTGCACGGCGTGACCGCTCTGCTCATCGACATGCCGGGAAACCTCGAATCAGCGCCTGACCTGCTGGTCAACACCGTGCTGGACATCGCGACACGCGGGCTCTCCGCGTAGGACCAAACCACCCTGACGTGACTGGCTCCCCAGAAGACCCACCCACAATATTATCATTGTTAACTGAACAATGGTGACGTAAGGTCGAAATCGAACCTTTCCCGGGGACGCTTCCGATGCGCACCGCCGCCCTGCTTGTCTGCTTCGCACTTCTCGCCTGCGACAAGCCAATGCCGGCGCAGGTGGAGGCGCCACCACGGCCGGTGCGGGTTCAGGCCGTGGTGTTCACCGAGCCCCGGACGACCCTTACCTATTCGGGTACCGTCCAAGCCCGGCGTCAGGCCGACCTGGCGTTCCGGGTCGGCGGCAAGGTCATCGCCCGGCCGGTCGATCTCGGCGTCCGGGTGCATGCCGGCGACGTGCTCGCCCGGCTTGATCCCGCCGACCTCGTGCTGGCGGCCGAAGCCGCCCAGAATGCCATGGCCGCCGCCGTGGCCGACGCGACGAACGCCCGGCTGGAGTTCCAGCGCTACGAGAACCTAGGCCGGTCGTCGCCGTCCTTCCTGGCGTCGGAGCGTGAGAAGCGCGTCGCCGCCAACGTGATGGCCAACGCCCGCCTTGCCCAGTTCCAGCGGCAATACGCGCTCGCGTTGTCACAGCAGAACTACGGCAACCTGATCGCTGACGCCGATGGCGTCGTGGTGGCGCTGCCGGTCGAGATCGGTCAGGTGGTCGCGGCCGGCCAGAGCGTCATGACCGTGGCGCAGACCGCCGAGACGGAGGTGCTGGTCGATCTGCCCGAGAATCGCCTGCCCGAACTGCGCGCCGCCGACGAGATCACCGTCGTCCCCTGGTCCGACCCGGCCCAGTCCCTCGCCGGCCGAGTACGCGAAGTCGCGGCCCGCGCCGACCCGGCCAGCCGCACCTTCGCCGTCCGCATCGCCGTCCGCAATGCCGGCGACGAATTGAGATTGGGCGGCACGGCGACGGTGCGGCTGACCGGGCATGGCGCCGGACCAGTCGTCGTCCTACCCGCCGCCGCCCTGGGCGACTGCGGCGGCAAGCCATGCGTCTGGGTGCTGGACGAGCAGCGGGGCCGCGCCGTGCCGCGTCCGGTCGGGGTCGCGGCGTTCCAGGGGGATTACGTCGCCATCGCATCGGGCCTGCAGCCTGGCGATCAGGTCGTGACCGCGGGGGTGACCCAGCTCGATCCCGCCTTGGCCGTTGTCGCTTGGGCGGGAGCACAGCGATGAACCTCTCGGCCATCGCGCTGCGTCACCGAACGCTCACCTGGTTCGCCATGCTGGCCATAGCGCTCGCGGGCGCATGGGCCTACCTGCAGCTCGGCCGCGCCGAGGATCCGCCGTTCACCATCAAGAACATGGTGGTGACCGCCACCTGGCCCGGCGCGCCCGCCGAGCTGATGGCGCGGGAGGTCACTGACCGGATCGAGCGCAAGCTGCAGGAGCTGCCGTTCCTCGACCACGCGGAGACGCAGACAAAGCCCGGCAGCAGCACAACCATCATCACGCTGCGCGACGACACGCCGCCGAAACGCACGCCGGAGCTGTGGTACCAGGTCCGCAAAAAGCTCGCTGACCTCATGCCCAGCCTGCCGCCGGGCGTGCAGGGGCCGTACTTCAACGACGAGTTCGGCGACGTGTTCGGCATGGTTTATGCGATGACCGCCGACGGCTTCACCCTGCCCGAGCTGAAGCATGTGGCCGAGGACGTGCGGGAGCGGCTGCTGACCGTGCCGGGCGTCGCCAAGGTGCAGCTGCTCGGTCAGCAGGACGAGCGCATCACCATCGAGTTCAGCCCTCGCCACCTGGCGCAGTTCGGCCTGTCGCTGCAGGACGTCTCGGGCGCGATCCAGCGGGAGAACAGCGTGGTCGCCGGCGGCTTCGTCGAGACGACGCGGGACCGCATCTTCGTGCGCACCGGCGCCGGGATCGACGGCGCGGCGGAGCTGAAGCGCATGCCTCTGCAGGCCGGCGGACGCCTGGTGCCGCTGGGCGACATCGCCGAGGTCACGCGCGGCACCGTCGATCCCCCAGTCACCACCATGCGGTTCGACGGCAAGCCGGCGCTGGGCCTGGCGATCTCAATGGCGGAGGGCGGCAACCTGCTCGACCTCGGCCGCCGGGTTGCGACGCGGGTCGCCGAGGTTTCGCCTGCCTTGCCCTTAGGCCTGCGTCTCGACCGGGTGCACGACCAGGCCGAGGTGGTCGCGGCCGACGTCGGCGACTTCCAGGAAAGCTTCTTGGAAGCGCTCGCCATCGTGCTGCTGGTATCCTTCGCGAGCCTCGGCTGGCGCACCGGCATCGTCGTCGCCGTCAGCGTGCCGCTGGTGCTGGCCGGCGTGCTGATCGGCATGAAGCTGATTGGCATCGACCTGCAGCGCATCTCGCTCGGCGCCATGGTGATCGCGCTGGGCCTGCTGGTCGATGACGCGATCATCGCGGTGGAGACCATGTCGGTGAAGCTCGAACAGGGCTGGGACCGCGTGCGCGCCGGCAGCTTCGCCTACACCTCGACGGCATTCCCGATGCTGACCGGCACCCTGGTGACCGCGGCCGGCTATCTGCCGATCGGCCTGGCGCAGTCCAGCACCGGCGAATACACCCAGGACATCTTCCGCGTCGTCGGCATGTCGCTCGTGCTGTCTTGGTTCGTCGCGGTGCTGTTCGTGCCGCTGCTCGGGGCCAGCCTGCTGCCGGAAGGCCGCGCCCACGCCGGCCATGACGTTTACGGGACGCGCGCCTATCGCGGGGTCCGCCGGGTGGTCGGCTGGTGCGTGCGCCGGCGTTGGCTCGTGATTGGCGCGACCGTGCTGGCCTTTGCCGCCGCGGTCGTCGGCTTCACCAAGGTGCCGCAGCAGTTCTTCCCGGCGTCCGACCGGCTGGAGGTCATCATCGACGTGCGTCTGCCGGAGGGCGGCGCCTATGCGGCCACCGCGGCGGAGGTCACCCGGCTCGACGCGGTGCTGGCCGCCGATCCCGGCGTGAAGTCTTGGGTCGGCTACGTCGGCAGCGGCAGCCCGCGCTTTTTCCTTGCCTCCGCGCCGGAGCTGGAGAACGCCAACTTCGCCCAGGTCATCGTCAATATGAAGTCCATCGCCGCGCGGGAGGCAACGCTCGCCCGGCTGCACGCGCTGTCGGACGGCGGCGCCTTTCCCGACGTGCGCATGCGCAGCGGCCGGCTGGAACTGGGACCGCCGGTCGGCTATCCCGTGCAGTTCCGCGTGCTCGGCCCCGATCCGCTCCTATTGCGTGGCATCGCCGACGAGGTCCGGGTGGCGATGCGCGCCAACCCGCATCTGCGCAATGTCGGCGATAGCTGGGGCAACGCGGCCAAATCCGTGCAGGTTGAGGTTGACCAGAACAAGGCGCGGCTACTCGGCCTGACCAATGAGGACGTCTCGACCGCCCTGCAGGCCGTGCTGCAGGGGGTCACCATGACGCAATACCGGGAGGGCACGGACCTGATCCCGGTGCTGATCCGCGCCGCCGCATCGGAACGCGGCGACCTCGCAGCATTGGCCGAGCTGCCGATTCCGGCCGGCGGGCGCACGGTGCCGCTCGGTCAAGTGGCGCGCATTTCCTATGGCCTGGAGGCGCCGACGGTCTGGCGCCGCAACCGCACGCCGATGCTGCTGGTCCGCGCCGATATCGCCGACGGCACCCAGGCCCCGGTCGCGACGGCGCAGGTGCTGCCGACGCTCGACACGATCAAGGCCGCGCTGCCGCTGGGCTACTCGATCGAGACCGCCGGCGCCGTCGAGGAGAGCGCGAAGGGCCAGGCCTCGGTGAATGCGGTCATGCCGCTGATGCTGCTGGTGATGGTCACGCTGCTGATGCTGCAATTGCAGAGCTTCGGGCGCGTCGCGATGGTGATCCTGACGGCGCCGCTGGGACTGATCGGCGTCACGGCAGCGTTGCTGATCACCGGTGCGCCGTTCGGCTTCGTCGCCACCCTGGGCTTCATCGCGCTCGCCGGGATCATCATGCGCAACTCGGTGATCCTGGTCGATCAGATCGACAGCGACGCGCGCGAGGGCCTGCCGCTTGCTGAGGCGATCGTCGAGGCGACGGTGCGCCGGGCGCGTCCGATCGTGCTGACGGCCGCCGCCGCGATCCTGGCGCTGGTGCCTCTGGCGTTCTCGGTGTTCTGGGGCCCGATGGCCATTGCGATCATGGGCGGGCTGGTGAGCGCCACCGCACTGACGCTGTGTTTCGTGCCGGCGCTGTATGCCGCCTGGAACCGCGTCGAACGGACCCGGCCGGCGATCACCGGCGCAGGAAACAACGAGCTCGCCTCGAGCAAGGCCTACCAGTCTTAAAGAGAGGCGCGGGAGCCGGCCTCGATACGATACAGAGTGTGATAGCGCACGCGACGCGCGACCCGGGCAGCATCCGGCGGGGCAGGGGCCACCCGCTCCTCAACCGGCGGCGGCGTGCAGATATCCGCGACCGTCCCGGCGCCGCCCGCCAGCATCGCCAGGCGCGCCGCACCCAGCGAGGCGCCGAGCACGCTGCCGCGCGGACGCAGCATCGCCAAGCCCAGCACGTCCGCCAGCATCCCCGCCCAGAAACGGCTGCGCGAGCCGCCGCCTACCAGCGCGCACTCCCGCAGATCCACACCGGCCTCCCGCACCACGTCCAGGCCGTCCGCCAGCGCGAATGCGACGCCCTCCAGCACCGCGTAGGTCAGCGCCTCCGCCGCGTGGTTCGGACGCAGGCCGGCGAACATCGCGGTCGCGTCGGGGTCGTTGTGCGGTGTGCGCTCGCCGGATAGGTATGGCAGGAACAGCGGCGCATCCCGCCGCCACTCGGCCGATGCTGCACAGGCCGCGACCCGGTCAAGCAGGCCCTCGATATCCGTCTGCCCCAGCACGCCCGCCATCCAGGATAGCGCGGATGAGGCCGAGAGTATGACCGCCATGACGTGCCACTGGCCCGGCAACGCGTGGCAGAACGCGTGCAGTGTCCGCTCCGGCCGCGCCACCAGCCGGTCGGTCGCAGCGAACACCACGCCGGAGGTGCCGAGCGACAGGAACCCTGCGCCCGCCACCACCGCGCCGATGCCCACGGCCGATGCCGCGTTGTCCCCGCCGCCGCCCGCCACCACGACCCGCCGTTTCGCCAGTCCCCACGCCGCCGCCAGCACTGGGCGCAGCACGCCGGACACCACCGAACCCTCCACCAGCCGCGGCATATGCCCGCGCCCGAGATCGCACGCCGCGAGCAGTGTGTCGTCCCAGTCCCGCGCCGCGATGTCGAGCCATAGCGTGCCGGAGGCATCGGACATCTCGCCCACCCGCTCGCCGGTCAGGCAAAGCCGCACATAGTCCTTCGGCAGCAGCACCGTATGCAGCTTTGCGAACACCTCCGGCTCATGCCGCTGCACCCACAGCAGCTTCGGCGCGGTGAAGCCCGGCATCGCCCGGTTGCAGGCGCGCGCACGGAAATCCGGCACGCGGCGCTCCAGCTCCACGCACTCGGCGGCGGCGCGGCCGTCATTCCACAGGATGGCGGGGCGCAATACCGCGTCCTGCGCATCCAGCAAAACCGCCCCATGCATCTGCCCGGACAGCCCAATGCCGTCGAGGCCGGCCCACGCGGCCGGCGCAGCGGCGCGGACCTGGGCCACCGCGTCCTCGGTCGCGCGCCACCATGCGGCCGGGTCCTGTTCCGACCACAGCGGCTGCGGGCGCTGCACCTCCAAGGTCGCCGAGCCCTCCGCCAGCACCGCCTGCGCATCGTCGATCAGCAGCGCCTTCACTGACGACGTGCCTGCGTCGATGCCAAGCCAGCTCATTGCCGTGCTCCGTCGGCATGATCAGTACGCCCGTCGCGCAGCGCCACAACACGGTCCGCCAAGATCATCGCCTCCCTCTGGTCACGCGTCACATACACCGTAAGTCGTGCCGATCTCACGGCGCATCCATCAAGGCCTGCGCAACGGCCTCGTCCGTCACCAGGCGGCGCACGTAGCCGGCGCGGAGGATCGCGCGGATCACCGCCGTCTTGTTCAGGCCGCCCGACGCCAGAATGGAGACCGGCACTCGCGCCAGTTCCCTAGGCGTCAACGCCATGACCCGGTGGTTCAGCGGATGCTCGACGAGCGCGCCGTCAGCATCGAGGAAGGTGCCCAGCAGATCGCCGACCGCCCCGGCCGCCCGCAGCGCCGGCACTTGCTCCGCGGCCAAAGGCGTCGCGGCCAGCAGCGAGCGCTCAGAGAAATCGCCGCAGGACACTAGCGCCAGCGAGACCTCGCGCGCGCGCTCCAGCACGGCGGACAGGCCGGAATGGGTGAGCAGCGCGTCCCGGCTGGCCTCTGACGGGCAGTAGATCGGCGCCGCCAGGTACCAGCAATCAGCGCCCAAGGTCTCGGCCAGCCGGGTCGCGACCTCGAAGGTGTTGGTGCCGGAGCCGCGGGTCAGCCCGCCCATCAGCGACACCACCCAACTCGCGGCATAGGCGCGCGGCGTCACCCGGTGCAGGCTGGCGCGAAGCGTCCGGCCCCAGCCGACGCCGACCGCCTGGCCGTCCTGCAGCAGCCGGTCGAGCATCAGGCCCGCCGCCTCGCCGATCACCCGCTGCCGGTCGGCGTAGTCCGGCAGGTCCGGCACCACCGTCACGTCATCAAGCCCGTATTGCGCCGTGATCCTGGCCTCCAGCGCCACGCATCCGGCCAGCGGCAGGCGCAGCTGCACCTGCACCGAACCGTCCGCCCGCGCCTGCGCCAACATGCGGTTGACCCGCAGCCGCGACAGGCCGAGCCGGTCGGCGATCTGCTGCTGGGTAAGATTGGCCTCGTAATAATACCACGCGACGCGTGTAGCCACGGCATCGGTCATGACGGACAGTATTGCGTATGTGGCCTCGAAGTCATTTGGACACGCCCCGCGTCCGGCCCTCACGCAGGCTGAACGGGGCGACGCGGGCGTCGTGCGGGCCATGCAGGTGAAACGCGCTTGACATAAAACGAGGCTACTTTTGTAAAGTCTGCACTGCAAGTGTTCAAATCGCGCAAAAATCGCACTCCAAAAGCAGAGCGGGTTCCGTTAGGATGGTTTGAACGCCGGCAGGCTGAACCAGCCGGCACAAGCTGGGAAGGAACGGTTATGAAGCTCACCCGACGAGGTTTTGCTACGGGCGCCGCGTTGCTGCCGCTGGCCGGCGTCGCGATTAACCGGGCGGCCTGGGGGCAGGCTAGCGGGCCGGTGGAGGCGGGCAAGGTGTCGCCCGATCTTCGCCAGTCGGCGGCGGGGAAAAAGTGGCAGATCGCGACCGTCGTAAAGGTCGATGGCATCGCCTGGTTCGACCGCATGCGCGCTGGGATCGAGCAGTTCGGCCGCGACACCGGGCACGACGCCTGGATGGTCGGGCCAAGCCAGGCCGACGCCGCCGCCCAGGTGCAGCTGGTCGAGAACCTCATTGGCCAGGGCGTGGACGCCATCTGCATCGTGCCGTTCTCGGTCGAGGCCGTGGAGCCGGTGCTGAAGAAGGCGCGGGACCGCGGCATCGTCGTTGTCGCGCACGAGGCCAGCAACCTGGTCAACGCCGATTACATCATCGAGGCGTTCGACAACCGGGCCTATGGCGCGAAACTGATGCAGGAGCTGGGGCAGCGCACCGGCGGCACCGGCAAGTACGTCGCGACGGTCGGCAGCCTCACCAGCCAATCGCATAATGAGTGGATCGACGGCGCGGTGGCCTACCAGAAGGAGCACTTCCCGCAGATGCAGGAGGCGGTGCGCCGGGTCGAGAGCTATGACGACGCCGAGGTCGCCTACAACAAGCTGAAGGAGGTGCTGACCGCGCACCCCGACCTGCGCGGCATCATCGGCGCGCCGATGCCGGCCAGCGCCGGGGCCGGCCGCCTGATCGCCGAGCGCGGCGCCAAGGGCAAGCTGCTGTTCAGCGGCACCGGGCTGGTGTCGGTCGCCGGGCAATACCTCCAGGAGGGCGACATCCAGTATATCCAGTTCTGGGACCCGGCCGTCGCCGGCTACGCCATGTCGGTGCTGGCAGCGATGCAGCTGCGGGGCAAGAAGACGGAGATCAAGGCGGGCCTGGACCTTGGGCTGGACGGCTATCACAGCCTGCTGGCGCCCGATGCGAAGCGGCCGGGACTGCTTTATGGCGCGGGCTGGGTGGGCGTGACCAAGGAGAACATGGCCCAATATAATTTCTGAGACGGCGCCGCTGCTCGAGCTGCGCCCCGTCCTGGAGCTGCGCAATATTTCCAAACGGTTCGGCGGCGTCCAGGCGCTCGATCAGGTGTCGTTCCGGATCGCCCCCGGCGAGGTCCGCTGCCTCGCCGGAGAGAACGGGTCGGGCAAAAGCACCGTCATCAAGGTGCTGAGCGGCGTGCACCGGGCCGATAGCGGCGAGGTGGTGCTGGCCGGCACGGCGCATGGCGCCATGACGCCGCGCGAGGCGATCGCGGCCGGGGTGCAGGTCATCTACCAGGATTTTTCGCTGTTCCCGAACCTCACGGTCGCCGAGAACCTCGCCGCCGGCCAGGACCTCGGCGCCGGGCGATGGCTGCTGAACCGCGGCCGGGCGCGGCGTACCGTGGCGGAGGCATCCGCGCGCCTCGGCGTGGCGCTCGATCCCGACGCCGAGGTTGGCAGCCTGCCGGTGGCGGGCCGGCAGCTGGTCGCGATCGCCCGCGCCCTGCTGGCCGACGTGCGCCTGCTGGTCATGGACGAGCCCACTACGGCGCTGACCCATCAAGAGGTCGCCCGGCTGTTCGAGCTGGTGGCCGGCATGCAAGCGCGCGGCATCGCCGTGCTGTTCGTCAGCCATAAGATGCGCGAGATGCTGGCGGTCGCCGACACCCTGACCGTGCTGCGCAACGGTCGCGTCGTGGCCGAGGGGCCGATGGCGGAGCTCGACGAGGCCCGCATCACCCGCGCCATGACCGGCCACGAACCCGGCGCCGACCGGCACGCCTGGACACCCCCGCCAGCCGGCACCCCGCCGCGGCTGGAGTTGCGCGGGCTCACGGTCCCCGGCGAAGTTGCGGACATATCCTTTAGCCTCATGCCCGGCGAGGTCGTGGGCGTCGCTGGGCTGCTCGGCTCCGGACGGACCGAGCTTGCCTTGGCGCTCTTCGGCATGCGGCCAGGCTACTCCGGGAAAATTTTGCTGGATGGGCGCCCGGTCGAGCTGCGCAGCGTCGCTGACGCGGTCGCGGCCGGCATCGCCTACGTGCCGGAGGACCGCCTGACCGAGGGCCTGTTCCCGGCGCGGACCATCGACGACAACCTGCTGGCGGCCTCGCTGGATCGGCTGAGCGGGCAAACCGGGTGGCTGGATGCAGCCGCCGGGCAGCGTGCGGCGGCGGGCGCGATCCGCGACATGGCCATCGCGACGCCCTCCGGCGACCGTGCGGTGTCGGAGCTTTCGGGCGGCAACCAGCAGCGCGTGGTGATCGGGCGCTGGCTGCTGACCCAGGCGCGGGTGCTGGTGCTGAACGGCCCGACCGTGGGGGTCGATGTGGGCAGCAAGGGGGCGATCCACCGCAAGCTCCGCGAGCTGGCGCGGGATCATGGGCTGGCGGTGCTGATGGTGTCGGACGACGGGCCGGAGCTGGCGGAGAACTGCGGCCGGGTGCTGCTGGTGCATCGCGGGCGGCTGGCGGGCGTGCTGGAAGGCGATGCGCTGACCGATGCCGCCATCACCGACCACCTGCGGGCGCTGACGTGACCACAAGATGGCTGCGCTCGCCGGAGGCTGCGGTGGCGGTTGTGCTCGTCGTCGCGGCGTTGCTGATCGGGGCGGCGAATCCGGCTTTCTGGGGTTGGGGCAACCTGTTCGGGCTGCTGCGCAGCGCGTCGGTCTCGGGGATCATGGCGCTGGGCGTGCTGCTCGTGCTGATCGCCGGCGGCATCGACGTGTCGTTCCCGGCCTTTGCCGCGGCGGCGATGTATCTCTCGGTGCGCGCCGTGGCGGATTGGGGCTGGCCCGGTAGCGTCGGCTTCATGTTCCTGCTCGCCGCCGGCATCGGGTTGCTGCTCGGCATGGCGAACGCGCTTTTCGTGCACAGCGTGCGGCTGGTGCCGCTGATCGTGACGCTCGGCACCGGCGCTGTGGTGCGCGGCTTCCTGCTGGGCGTGGTGGGCACCAGCGTCGTGAACGTCGGGCGGATGCCGCCGGACGCGGTGGCATTCGGACGCCTGGCGCTGGTCGGCTGGGAGGCGAATGAGGGCCGGGTGCAGCTCTCGGTCGTCGTGCTGGTCTGGGCCGTGGCGGCGCTCGGGGTGCACCTGCTGCTGCGCCTGACGGTCATGGGGCGCGGGCTATATGCGCTGGGCGGGGATGCGGAAGCCGCAAAACGCGTCGGCTTCGACGTCCGCGGGCTGACCTATCTGGCCTACGGCCTCGCGGGCGCGCTGGCCGGCATCGCGGGAATGCTGCACGCCTGCGTCGCCTGGCAGGCCAGCCCGCGGGAGTTCATCGGGCTCGAGCTCGACGTGCTGGCAGCCGTCGTGCTGGGCGGCGCCAGCATCTTCGGCGGGCGGGGCAGCGTGCCGGGTACCGTGCTGGGCGTGCTGCTGCTGGTGCTGGTCAACAACAGCCTCATCCTGCTTGGCGTGCCCACGACCTGGCAGCGGGTCGTGGTCGGCGCCATCCTGGTCGGCGCAGCGGGTGTCACAGCGATGCGCGAACGCGGGCGGCGTTCGGCGGCGACCATCACGGCCGCGGCCTGAGCGGTGGACACGCAGGCGACGCCCGTTATGCGGCAGCAAACTGCGATGCGGACCCTGCAGCGTCATGGAAACCTGCTGACGCTCGCGGCCCTGCTCGTGCTGGTGTTTGCGGCGATGGCCTTGTGGGTGCCGTCTCAGCGCTTCCTGCGCCTAGCGAACTTCGAGGGCCTTTCCTACGTCGCGCCGGAGCTTGGCCTGCTCGCGGTCGCGACGATGGCCGCGATGCTCACCGGCGGCATCGACCTGTCGTTGATCGGCGTCGCCAACCTTGCCGGCATCCTCGCTGGGCTGCTGTTTCACTGGGCGGCCGGTGCTCCGCGCGGCCCGGAGCTGGCCGGGCTGGCGATGCCTTGGGTGGCGGCCGGAGTGGGCGGCGCGCTGCTGGTGGGCGCGCTGGCCGGGCTGCTGAACGGGCTGCTGATCGCGCGGTTTCGGCTCACGCCCATCCTAGCCACCATCGGCACCGGCCAGATATTCACCGGGCTTGCCTTGGTGCTGACGGGTGGGCCGGCGATCGTCGGGTTCCCCTCGGCCTGGCAGGCGTTGGGCGGCGGCACGCTGCTCGGGATTGCCGGGCCGCTCTGGGTCCTGCTCGGCTTTGCATCTGGCGTGGGCGTGCTGCTATCCCGCACGGTATGGGGCCGGACGCTCACCTTGATCGGGTCCGGCGCGCGTGCGGCGGAGTTCGCTGGGCTGCGGACGGCCCGTGCGGTGACGCTGTCCTACGTGCTGACCGGAGTGCTGGCGGCGGCGGCCGGCGTGCTGCTCTCGGCGCGCACCAACGCGGCGAAAAGCGACTACGGCACCAGCTATCTGCTGCAGGCTATCCTGGTCGCGGTGCTGGCGGGCACCAACCCGGCCGGCGGACGCGGCTCCGTCCCCGCCGTGCTGCTGGCGTTGTGCACGCTGATGCTGCTGTCGAGCGGGTTTCAGCTCATGCGGTTCAGTAACTTCCTGGTGGATTTCATCTGGGGCGCGACGCTGCTCGGCGCGATGGCGCTCGGCGTGCTGCTGCGCCGCGGACGGTGAGCGGCCGCATAAACGATATCAACCAATCCCGATTTGACTGTGCCATTATGCCGGTCATAGGATTTTTAGCTTCATCATCCCCTGGACTCCAAGTCGTTTTGCCGGCAGCAACCGCAAGGACGCTGTGTGCCGGCGGACAGGACCACAGCCGGTCGCGCGCATAACAGCAGCCGTGGGCAACACGGCATCGATTTGAACGGAGAAGACGTATGCAGCCAACCAGACGAGTAGTCATCCAGGCGGCCGGGTTCGGCGCATTGGCCCTCGCGGCCTCAATCTTTGCGCCCTCAATGCTCGCGCCGCCCGCCTTCGCCCAGGGCAAGGGCACGGTGGGCGTCGCCATGCCCACCAAGTCCTCCGCGCGCTGGATCGCCGACGGCGACAACATCGTGAAGGTGCTGAAGTCGCGCGGCTACGCGACCGACCTGCAATACGCCGAGGACGACGTCCCCAACCAGCTCTCGCAGATCGAGAACATGATTACCAAGGGCGCCAAGGTGCTGGTGGTCGCCGCCATCGACGGCACGACGCTGTCCGACGTGCTCGGCCAGGCGGCGCGGGCCGGGATCAAGGTCATCGCCTATGACCGGCTGATCCGCAACACGCCGAACGTGGACTATTACGCCACCTTCGACAACTTCCAGGTCGGCGTGCTGCAGGCGCAGTCGATCGAGACCGGGCTGAAGCTGAAGGAGGGCAAGGGGCCGTTCAACATCGAGCTGTTCGGCGGCTCGCCCGACGACAACAACGCCTATTTCTTCTACAACGGCGCCATGTCGGTGCTGCAGCCGTACATCGACAGCGGCAAGCTCGTGGTCGGCAGCCGCCAGGTCGGCATGGACAAGGTCTCGACCCTGCGCTGGGACGGCGCGACCGCCCAGGCGCGCATGGATAACCTGCTCAGCGCCTACTACTCGAACAAGCGTGTCGATGCCGTGCTGTCGCCGTATGACGGGTTATCGACCGGCATCATCTCGTCGCTGAAGGGTGTCGGCTATGGCAGCGGCGACCAGCCGATGCCGATCATCAGCGGGCAGGACGCCGAGATCGCCGCCGTCAAGGCGATCGTGGCCGGTGACCAGTACTCCAGCATCTTCAAGGACACCCGCGACCTGGCCAAGGTCACCGTCGATATGGTTGATGCGCTGCTCAGCAACCAGCCGGTGCAGGTCAACGACACCAAGACCTACAATAACGGCGTCAAGGTCGTGCCGGCCTATTTGCTGAAGCCGGTGATCGTGGACAAGGCCAACTGGCAGGCGCTGCTGATCGACAGCGGCTACTACACGAAGCAGCAGGTCCAATAGCCTACAGCGACGGGTGTGGGGCTGCGGCCCTACGCCCAAACCCTTTTTGGAGCAGGCATGGCCGACATCCTGGAAATGCGCGGCATCACCAAGCGCTTCGGCCCCGTGACCGCGCTGCGCGACGTGAACCTCACCATCCGAAACGGCGAGATCCACGCGCTTGTCGGCGAGAACGGCGCCGGCAAATCGACGCTGATGAAGGTGCTGAGCGGCGTTTATCCGACCGGCAGCTATGAGGGCACCATCGTTTATGACGGCGAGGAGCGGCACTTCCGCGGCATCAACGACACCGAGGCGCTCGGCATCATCATCATCCACCAGGAACTCGCGCTCATTCCATTGCTGTCGATTGCCGAGAACATCTTCCTGGCCAATCCGCCATCCCGTTTCGGGGTGATCGACCAAAGCGCGGTGCACGCCCGCACCAAGGCGCTGCTGGCCAAGGTCGGCCTGAACGAGCCGCCGGACACGCTAATCACCGACATAGGCGTCGGCAAGCAGCAGCTCGTGGAGATCGCCAAGGCGCTGTCGAAGCAGGTCCGCCTGCTGATCCTCGACGAGCCGACCGCAAGCCTCAACGAGCGCGACAGCGCGGCGTTGCTGGATTTGCTGGTGGAGTTCCGCGCCCAGGGCATCTCCTCCATCCTGATCTCGCACAAGCTGAATGAGGTCACCAAGGTCGCGGACCGGGTCACCGTGCTGCGCGACGGCCGCACCATCGAGACCGTGGATTGCCTTACCCAGGCGATCGAGGAGGACCACATCATCCGGCGCATGGTGGACCGCGACCTCGACAGCCGGTTCCCGAGCCACGTGCCGCAGATCGGCGAAGTGGTGTTCCGCGTCGAGGACTGGTCGGTTGACCACCCGCTGCATCCCGGGCGGCGAATGGTGCGGAACGTCAATTTCCACGTGCGCCGCGGCGAGATCGTGGGGATCGCCGGGCTGATGGGGGCCGGGCGGACCGAGTTCGCCATGAGCGTGTTCGGCCGGTCGTATGGGCGCGAGATCACCGGCCGGGCGTTCATGGACGGCGAACCTGTCGATCTGTCCACCGTGCCGCGCGCGATCGCTGCCGGGCTCGCCTATGTGACGGAGGACCGCAAGCATCTCGGCCTGATCCTCGGCGAGGATATCCGTAAGAACGTGACGCTGGCGAACCTCGGTGGCGTGTCGAGCAGCATGGTCATCGACGACATGCGCGAGCTTGTTGTCGCCGACGACTACCGCAGCCGCATGCGTATCCGCTGCTCCAGCGTGTATCAAGAAAGCGGCAACCTTTCGGGCGGCAACCAGCAGAAGGTCGTGCTGTCGAAGTGGCTGTTCTCCGACCCGGAGGTGCTGATCCTTGACGAGCCGACCCGCGGCATCGACGTCGGCGCCAAGTACGAGATCTACCAGATCATCAACACGCTGGCCGATGCGGGCAAAGGCGTTGTCGTCATCTCGTCGGAGATGCCGGAGCTGCTGGGCATCTGCGACCGCATCTGCGTGATGAACGAGGGCGCCTTCGTGGGCGAGTTCTCGCGCGCCGAGGCGAGCCAGGAGAAAATAATGCGCTCAATCATGCGCAAAGGGGAGCAACCATGAGCGACATCACCGTCACGCCGATCGCGAGACCCGGCCAGCGCGGCTTCATCAAGGCCAATCTGCGCCAGTACGGCATGCTGCTGTCGCTGTTCGCCATCATGCTATTTTTTGAGATCGCGACCAACGGCACCCTGCTGCGCCCGCTCAACCTGACCAACCTCGTGCTGCAGAACAGCTATATCGCCATCATGGCGCTGGGCATGCTGCTGGTGATCGTCACCGGCCACATCGACCTGTCCGTCGGCTCGGTCGCCGGGTTTATCGGCGCGCTGGCGGCGGTGATGATGGTGCAGTACCAAATCCCGTTTATCCCGGCGTCGATCATCTGCTTGGCGGTGGGCGGGCTGATCGGCGCGGCGCAGGGCTACTGGGTCGCCTACTTCAAGATCCCCGCCTTCATCGTGACCCTTGCGGGGATGCTGGTGTTCCGCGGGCTGATGCTCGCGACCCTCAGCGGTCAGTCGGTGGGTCCATTCCCCACGACGTTCCAGCGGCTCTCCTCGGGCTTCCTGCCGGAGTTCCTGCCAGAGATCGACGGCTTCCGCCTGTCCTCGATGCTGCTCGGCGTCGCCCTCGCGCTGGTGCTGGTCTATCTTAACGTCCGCAATCGAACCCGGCGCGAGAAGCACGGCATCGAGGCCGAGCCGTTCGGCTTCTTCGTCGGAAAGAACCTGCTGATGCTGGCAGCGATCTGCGTGCTGACCTACCTGATCATCTCGCACCGTGGCCTGCCGAACGTCCTGGTTATCATGGCGGTGCTGATCGCGCTGTATGCCTTCGTCACCACCCGCACCACCGTTGGACGGCAGATCTACGCGGTCGGCGGCAACGAGAAGGCGGCAAAACTGTCGGGCATCGGCACCGAGCGGCTGACATTCTTCACCTTCGTCAACATGGGCGTGCTGGCGGCCCTGGCCGGGCTCATCTTCGCCGCCCGGCTCAACACGGCGACGCCCAAGGCTGGGGTCGGCTTCGAGCTCGACACCATCGCCGCCTGTTTCATCGGCGGCGCGTCGGCCTATGGCGGGGTGGGCCAAGTGACCGGCGCCATCATCGGCGCGTTCATCATGGGTGTCATGAACAACGGCATGTCGATCCTCGGCATCGGCATCGACTACCAGCAGGTCATCAAGGGCCTCGTGCTGCTCGGCGCGGTCTGCGTCGACGTCTATAACCAGAAGCGCTGACTGCTCGTCGCTACGGCGGTTTTATGCAGGTCGCCGCGGGTTCACGATGCTGAAAGGGGCGGGATATAATGGCATGGCCCTTGCGTATCCGACGGCATGGATTTGCAGCGCGGCGGTCGGATGGTAGTCTCAACGTATGAAGCATCTCCTTACACGGCCAAGTTCCGGCGCGCCTTGCCGATTCTGACCGTCCATCACCGGACGACCTACCGCTACCGCCGGCCTGTCGCCTTTGGCGAGCACCGCATGATGCTCCGTCCCCGCGACAGCCACGACCAGCGGAACCTCGATGCGCAGCTGGACATCACGCCGGAGCCCGCGCAATTGCGCTGGGTGCACGACGTGTTCGGCAACAACATCGCCATCGCCCGCTTCGGCGGCCGGGCGCGGGAACTCACGTTCATCAGCACGCTGCGGGTGGAGCACACCCAGCAGGACGGCTCGACCATCGAGCCGTGCCTCGAGGACTACGCCCGCGTCTATCCCTTCAGCTATGATCCCGACGAGATGGCGGACCTGTTGCGCTCCATCGAGCGGCACTACCCGGACCCGTCGCATCAGCTCGACCACTGGGCGCGCTCATTCCTGCGCACTGACGGCCCGACCGATACGCTGGCGATGCTGACCGCGATGACGTATCGCATCCGGCGGCAATTCACCTACCAGGTCAGGCAGGAGGCGGGCATCCAGCCGCCCATCGTGACCCTGCGCCTTGGGACCGGAACCTGCCGGGATTTCGCCGTGCTCATGATGGAGGCGGTGCGCTGCCTTGGCATGGCCGCGCGCTTCGTCAGCGGCTATATCTACGTGCCCAGCCGTGACAAGCCGGGCGCCCTTGAGCACCATGGCGGCGGCAATACCCATGCCTGGCTGCAGGTTTACCTGCCCGGCGCCGGCTGGGTCGAGTTCGATCCGACCAACAATATCGTCGGCAACCGCGACCTGATCCGCGTCGCCGTGGTGCGTGACGCCCAGCATGCGGTCCCGCTTTCCGGCAGCTGGAGCGGGGCGGCCACGGATTGCCTCGGCATGGAAGTCGCGATCAAAGTGACCTCGGACGAAAGCGGCCGTCAATGATCGTTTGGCTCATCAATGCTGAGCTCTATGATCGCTCAGAAATGAATTCCCAGAAGACCCCGAAGAGGTTTCCATGATCCGTATCCAGGCCGGCTTCACGATCGCCTACGACTGCCCGAATCCCGTGCCGATGCTGCTGTTGCTGAGCGTGCATCCGTCGCGCGAGGCGGACCTGCTGACGCCGCAGGTGATCAAGTTCGAGCCGGAGATCCCAGTGCGCCGCTACAACGACGATTTCGGCAACATCTGTCACCGTATCGTGGCGCCAAAGGGGCCGCTGGTGATCTCGACATCGTTCGAGGTGCAGGACCCGGGAATCCCCGACATCACGGTTCCCGAGGCGAAACAGCTTCCGGTGGACGAGCTGCCGTCTGGCACCCTGGTCTATCTGCTGGGCAGCCGCTACTGCGACACCGACCTGCTGCATGAGACGGCGTGGTCGCTGTTCGGTTCGGTCGAGCCCGGCTGGGCCCGCGTGCAGGCGATCTGCGACTTCACCAACGACCGCATCGCCTTCGGCTATGAGCACGCCCGGCCGGACAAGACCGCCCGCAACGCCTATGACGAGCGCCGCGGCGTGTGCCGCGACTTCGCCCACCTCGCAGTCACCCTGTGCCGCTGCATGAACATCCCCGCCCGCTATTGCACGGGCTATTTGGGCGACATCCGCATCCCGCCGGCCGATGCGCCGATGGACTTCTCGGCATGGTTCGAGGTGTTCCTGGACGGCCCCGAGGGCGGCCGCTGGTACACCTTCGACGCGCGCTTCAACACCCCGCGCCTGGGCCGTCTGCTGATGGCGCGGGGCCGGGACGCGACCGACGTGGCGTTGGTCACCAATTTCGGGCCGGCCTGGTTGGCCAAGTTCGATGTCGTGACTTACGAGATTACTGAGTAGCTTTGCACCGGGGTTTTGATGGGGTTTCAGAGCGGTTGTCTCAGCTTCAGAGCGGCCGGCTTTGGGTGAAGAGATGACCTTGCGTCGCGGTGGCGGGCCTGCCTGTTTTGCGCCAATCCCGGCCGTTCAAGCTGAGCGGGCCACGTCCCGAGAGCGGAAATTCAGATTGCGATGGAGCCCTTCAGGCCTCCGGTATGAGTTTCACTAGCACCGAACTCGCATCAACAAAATTGTTCTTTTGCCCTTTCAAATAGTAAGCCCATTTACTATCACGAAAAAAATCATTTTTGAATCGCACGATTATTCGAATAAGTGCCTCTGCATTCTCCTCAAAAGTGCCCTGTGACTTAAGAAGGATAGTCTTTATCTCTTCGCTTTTATCAGCGTCCCTGAAGCACGCTTTATTCCACACCTCAGTCGGATTTCCATCTTTAGAAAAAAAGAAACTTTTAAAGTACAGTATCTCAGCGCTCAGGTCTGCTTTCGGCATGAAAGTGGAACTTGCATATTCGCGACAAGTAATCCTGCCTAGTGATACACTAGGAGCTTTTTGTAGTGCGCGCATGACCCGCAGTTCAAATATACCCCCAAATAAAGCTAAACGACCCGGCCTCATTCTGCTCCTGTGAGCTCAGGTCCAAGAAGCAAGGCTCTTTCATGATCCAAGTTGTTGCTTCGCCAAGTTGCGGCATGGGCTTCTCCAAATGTTTTCCAGAAAAGGCTTGGCTCAGATTGCTAGGTTTTGCAGGCAGCTTTTCGATTGCCGCAAATCCGCTCGAGCACCCGGCGCGGGTTGAGAGGTGCCGATGGGCACTAAGCAGCGAATGTCGGCTTCTCCTGCTCTACGTCGCCATGGCGGCCGGTCTATTCACGGCCAATCTCCTCCGATCTGCCGACTCGCATCCGTCATCGCTTGCGTCTGCTTCACCCCTGCGTTGTGCGTCCCGTCGCAAACGCCTCTGGCGTGAGCACATTGAGGTTCGGAAACAGGCCGCGCATGTGGCCCACGTTCCAGGTCACGATGCCAGGAATGCCATGCATGACAGCCGCCCCGCCGATCAACGCGTCATAAAGCCTCGGCCCGACCCCGCCAGAGTCGGCATACAGGCCAATAGCCTCGAAGGTTTGCGCCGCCGTCAGACCGACAAGGCCTGTAATCGCGCGCAAACTCGACAGCGCAGCCCACGCCTCCCCGGCGGAAAAGCCGAACAGCGCGCGTTCGCCGCCGCGCGTTAGGGTGCTGTATGTCTCGGCATAGCTGTGGGCGGATACGGCGAAACGGGCAGGCTTAGGGCCAGCTACCAGAGCGAGCGAGGCCGTGTGATGCTCGTGCGCCTCTGCCAGGATTGCGACCACGACATTGCTGTCGAGCAGGGCCTCGAACGCCGTCAGAGATCACGCCCACGCACGGCCTCAAGCGCCTGGTCTGCCTCATCCTGGGTCACCTGCCGCTCTTGCGCGGGCTTGACCAGGACGGGGCCGCGCCGGACGAGGCCATGGACCGGCTCAGAGTCCGCCGGTGGCACATAGCTGCGCAACGCGTCTTCAATGATCTCAGTCGTGGTCATGCCAGTGCGGCGCGCGATTTCGCGGGCGCGATTGCGGGCATAAACGGAACGGATATTAAGCTGGGCGTTGTCCGCGCGCGGCATGGCTTGGATCTCCTGAACGAAATCATAGCCTGCCGCCCCTGTCGCGGCTAGCCCAACGTTTCAGCGGCTATCCACTGGGGAAGTTGGCATCGTTTATGTCGGCGGGCACTTCGGGTCAGTGTCCACTCCTCGCCTCAAGCCCCAATCAGCAGCCCGGACCGGCCGGCTTCGGTGCCGGCGATCTTGGCGACGCTGCGGCCGGCGGCCACGAACCGGATGGACTCCTGGGCAAACAGCACCCCGGCATAGCGCGGGCGCAGTTCGGCAACCCTGCCGGAAACGGGATTAATGATCTCGGCCACGAGGTCGCCCGGCGCGACGCTCTCTCCCACCGCGCGATGCAGCACCAGGACGCCCGGCATCGGCGCATACAGCAATTCGACGTCGGCCAGGTTCGTCGGGGCGCACCGCGCAGCCGGCAGCGTGGGCGCCGGGGCATCGATGGCGCCGGCCAGGATCATGCTGCCGACTAGTGCTTCGGCGTCGGCGGTGGCCAGCTCATGGCTGACGTCGGCCTCGCCGCGCAGCTCCACGGTGATGGAGCAGCAAGCGAGCGGGATGGGATGGAACATGAATTGCCGCGCCAGGTCGAGCCAGGGCCGGCTGCACGCCTCGTCGAATGGCTGCCCGCCGGAGTCCGACGCCAGCAGCAGCGCCCGCGCCCCCAGCAGCGCCGCCAAGGGCAGGCACCGGTCGGCCAGCGGCGTCAATGTATAGAGATGCACGGCGCCAAGGTTCTCGCAGTGCAAATCCAGCACGAGGTCGGCATCGAGCGCCAGCCCGAGCAATAGACGCTTCAGGTGCTCCGCTGGGGTCCTCGCGCTGAACGAAGCATTGGCGTGCAGCAAAGCCGCGCGGATCAGCGCCGTGTTGGCGGCGGGGTCGTCGGTTAAGCCAGGCGTCCCGCCCGAGGCGACATCATTGGCCAGGGTGGGAAAACCGCGGTTGAAGTTGATCCCGTTCGCCAGGTCGAAGCGGCCGAGCAGGCTGCCCATCACCCGCTGCGACAGCCCGATCGGGTTCGCCAGCGGCACCACGACGATCTCGCCGGTGATACGGCCCGCATCGGCGTGGGCCTGCAGCAGCCGGATCAGGTGATGCGCGACCAGCATGCCCGGCGGCTCGTCCGCATGCAGGCCCGCCTGCACATAAACCTTGGGCCGCGCCCCCTGCCGGCCGAAACGCCGGACGGTCAGGGTCTGCGCGGTGCCAGGCGCCGTGCCGCCGATCGGCAGGATTTCGGTCGTCACGCGACGGCGCGCAGATCGAGCGTCCGCGGATGCTCCGGCGAAAGGCTGGACACCGGCTCGTCCATCGGTCCCGGCGTGTGGCCAATCGGCAGGAACCGCGCGCGACGCCGGGCCTCGGCCTCATTGGCGTTGACCGGGAAGGTATCGTAGCTGCGTCCGCCGGGATGGGCGACGTGGTGCGACATGCCGCCGAGCGAACGCCCGGTCCAGCGGTCGTAAACGTCGAACACCAGCGGCACCTGCGCCGCGATGGTCGGATGCAGGGCTGCCGCCGGGTCCCACGCCTTGAACCGCACCCCGGCCACGAACTCGCCCTCGGTGCCCGTCGGGGCCAAGGGGACCGCGACGCCGTTGCAGGCGAGCACGAACCGCTCAGGCTCCCAACCCGTCACCCGCGCCTGCACGCGCTCGACCGAGCTATCGACGAAGCGCACGGTGCCGGAGACGCCCGCGGTCTCGCCCAGCGCGTGCCACGGCTCCAGCGCATGGCGCAGTTCGACCGTTGCGCCGTGCACCGCGATCTCGCCAATCACCGGGAAGCGGAACTCGAAATGCGGAAGGTACCAGGCGGGATCGAGCTTGGTGCCGTAGGAAGAAAGCTCCTCAACGGCGTCCAGCAGGTCCTGCCAAACGAAGTGCGGCAGCAGGAAATCGTCGTGCACCCGGGTGCCCCAGCGCACCAGGCGCCGCTCGTATGGGAACCGCCAGAATGCGGCGACGGCGGCGCGCATCAGCAGCATCTGCGCCGCCGACATGCGCGCGTGCGGCGGCATCTCGAAGGCGCGGAACTCGACCAGGCCAAGGCGTCCGGAGGAGCTGTCGGGCGAATAGAGCTTGTCGATGCAGAACTCGGTGCGGTGGGTGTTGCCGGTCATGTCGGTCAGGATGTTGCGCAGCATCCGATCGACCTGCCACGGCGCGGGCTCCCGGCCCGGCTTGATATTGTGGAAGGCGACCTCCAGCTCGCGCAACGCATCCTGCCGGGCCTCGTCGATGCGGGGGTGCTGGCTCATCGGGCCGATGAACAGGCCGCTGAACAGATACGACAGGCTCGGGTGGTTGTGCCAGAAGCCGAGCAGCGACTTCAGCAGGTCCGGGCGACGCAGGAACGGGCTGTCCTCGGGCGTCATCGCGCCC
The DNA here is from genome assembly GCA_963850595.1 of uncultured Alphaproteobacteria bacterium. Lineage (GTDB taxonomy): Bacteria > Pseudomonadota > Alphaproteobacteria > Acetobacterales > Acetobacteraceae > CAHJXG01. Next base: position 505,041 of record CAWKLS010000003.1, read on the forward strand.
ATAACGACGTGGTTGCCGCCGCCGGTGCCGACGTGGCGGCCATCGACCATGAACTTTTCCGCCGTCAGGCCGACGTGGCGCGCCTGCTCATAGAGCTGCTCGGTGCGGGTCACCAGCTCGTTCCAGCTCCGTGCCGGGTGGATGTTGACCTCCATGACGCCGGGATCGGGGGTGATCGAGAAGCCGAGCACCCGGCGGTCGTACGACGGCTTGTAGCCTTCCAGCACGACAGGGCGGCCGAGCTGCGCTGCCGTCGCCTCAATGGCGGCGACCAGCGCCAGCCAGTCTTCGGCGGCGGGTAGCGGGGGCAAGTAAAGATACAGCAGCCCACCGCGCGCCTGCACCGTCATGGCGACGCGGATGCCGCGCCCGGGACGGCCGTCGCCGATGGCGGCCAGCATCGCCTCCCGTGTCGGCAACAGCCCCTGATCCTCGAAAGGATCGGGCTCCGGCTCCTCCTCGATCTCCGAGGCATCGACCCAGGGCAGGCTGTTCAGCGGCAGGCGCACCCCGGCGGAAGCGTCGCCGGGCACCAGGAACAGCTTGCCCTCGCGCAGCACCCAGCGCTCGGTCTGCCAATGCCGCGCGCCCCGGCGGCCGGCGCGGCGCAGCGGCAGGACGCTGCCGACCGGCTGGTCCAGTCCCTGGGAGAACACGCGGATCAGCCGCGCGCGCTCGATCGGGTCGCGCGACTGCGCCGCCTCCGCCACGATGTTCGCCGGCATGCGGGCTTCGCGCATCAGGAAATACGGCTGGTCCTCGTAAGCCTGCAGCACTGCTTCGGGATCGACGCGCAGGCGGGCGGCCACGGCCAGGGCAAACTCATGCGCCGTGTCCGCATCGGCGTCACCAGTCGCGGTGTCTGGGTCCGCGAGCAGCGTCCGGTCGGACCACACGGCCTCGCCGTCCTGACGCCACGTCACGTTCAGCGCCCAGCGCGGCAGCTGCTCGCCCGGATAATGCTTGCCAATGCCGTACTGCACCGCGGCGCCCGGCGCCCATAGCGGCAGCAGGCGCTGCAGCAGCCGCCCGGCCTCGCGCCGCTTGGTCGGCCCCAGCGCATCGACGGTCCACTCCGCGCCCTCGGCGTCGTCGAGCGACACGAAGGTCGGCTCGCCCCCCATGGTCAGCCGCAGGTCCTCGGCGGTGAGCACCTGGTCCACTTCGGCGCCGGCGGCCAGGATCGCCTGCCACTGCGCCTCGCTGTAGGGCCGGGTCACCCGGGGAACCTCGTTCACGCGGGTGACGGTCATCTCGACGTCGAACGTCGTTTCTGCCGGCTCCATCAGTCCCGAGATGGGAGCGGCGGAGGTCGGGTCCGGGCTGGCGGCGAGCGGGATGTGACCCTCGCCGGCCAGCAGGCCCGAGGTCGCGTCCATGCCGATCCAGCCGGCGCCGGGCAAATAGGCTTCAGCCCAGGCGTGCAGGTCGGTGAAGTCGCTGGTGGGCCCCTCTGGCCCGGTCAATGGCTTGATGTCGGGCGCCAGCTGGATCAGGTATCCAGAGACGAAGCGGGCGGCATAGCCGAGATGACGCAGCGCATGCACCAGCAGCCAAGCGGAGTCACGGCACGATCCCTGGGCCTCGGAAAGCGTGCGCTCCGGGTCCCACACGCCGGGCTCCATGCGGACGATGTAGCCCACGCGCTCCTGCACCCGGCGGTTCAGGTCCACCAGCATATCGATCGTCCGGCGCGGGTGGCGCGGCACCTCGGCGATCAGTGCGGATAATAATGGACCGATCGGGTCCTGCCGGCGGAAGGGGGCGAGTTCCAGCTCCAGCACCGGGTCGTAGCTGAAGGGCCACTCCTCCGCCTCCGGCTCCAGGAAGAAGCCGAATGGATTGATGGTTGCCATGTCGGCGACCAGATCCACCGTCACGTCAAAATGCGTCACCGGCTCCGGGAACACTACGCGGGCCAGAAAATTGCCCTGCGGATCCTGCTGCCAGTTGACGAAATGCGGCTCCGGCTTGACGGTCAGCGAGTAGGAGAGGATCGGCGTCCGGGTCTGCGGCGCTGGGCGCAACCGGATGGTCTGCGGACCGAGCTTCACCGCGTGGTCATAACGGTAGCTGGTGCGGTGCGTCAGGGCGGCGTGGATGCTCATGCGGGACGGGCCATGGCAGGACAGCGGACGGGTGTGTGCATTGCAATAACATCGCCGGGTGCACGCACGGGCGCAAGACCCGTGTCGGCTACGGGTGCATTACAGCCGGGCCTGGCGGCGTGCGCGACATTCCGAGCCGCCCCAATCCCGGCAGCTTGATCCCAGGCGGCTGGAGGTCCAGCCCAGCGACGGCGCCCAGCAGGTTGACCTCAATTCCCTCGACCCAGCCGATGGTCAGCCCAACATAACCGCCCAGGCTCAAGCGTATCCCGGTGCCGGACGGCGTTCGGCGCATCCAGCGCCCGTCATACGGGTAGTCCTTGCCGATCGCGGTCGGCGGCAGGCTCGCCCGGATTTCCGGAATCGCGTCCAACACGGCCGCAACGAAGGTGTTGGAATTCGGACCGGGCCAGGCGCGGTAATCGCCCAGGTTTCGAAATGAATACGCCGCGATCGCCGCCTGCATACGCGGGATCAGCGCCGTCGCAGCGTCGCCGTCCGCGGCGAACACCAGCAGCGGCGTGCGGCCGAACCAACGCCCGTCCGCCACGAACCCGTTCACCCGGATCGGCTCACCCCAGGCCGTGTAGTCATAACGGGTGTAGGCGTTGTCGCCTTCCGGCTTGAACACGATCCAGCAATGCGTGGCAAAAATGCCGCGCCAGCGCACGGTCTGGGCCGCAAACACGCGCACTGCCGCGGGGCGCGCGGCCGCCGCGGGTAGCAATCCAGCGCTGGAACGATCCGCAGTCCGCCATCCCTCGCCTATACCTTCCAGGTAGTAACGGCATGCGGAGATCCCGATCGGCAGCAGGAACAGCACGGTGAATAGCAACAAGCAGGTCTTCAGGAGGGCGGACACAATCCTGAGATGCGATGGCGAGCTCCATTGTGCAACCCGTTTCGATGAAGGTAGCGAGGCTGGTCCACATCCCATAGGTCGGGACGCGGCCTGGCGCCTCGCGGTACTCCCTCCCAGCGCTCAGCCAGCCACCGGCAGCTCGGACGCGCGGACCGTGCCCTTCTGGCTGCTGAAGCTGAGTTCCTGCGTGCCGCTCTGCGACTGCGACACGCCGCTGATGCGGTGATCGCCGCTGTCATACAGGGTCACGCGCCCCGCCTGCTCCACCGCCACGCGCCGGGTGTCGGGAAAACAGGCGTAGCGCATGCCGTTCTGTGACCCGGTGGCGGAAGGCCGGCCCAGGCCCTGCGGCCACCAGTCGCCATGGGCATCGCGACTCTTGTCATCCTGGCGCTGTGTCGCAGGTGCGTCGGCTTCGGGTTTTGCCAGGTTGCCGGACTGGGACAGCTCGGTGCACAGCGCGTTGACCTTGTCCTTCAGCGCCGTGTTGAACATGTCGCCCACCTGCGTCATGCCGCCGGCCGACCACTGGCCCATGCCGCCCAGGTCCGGATGGCTGAACTGCGCCTGGCGTCCGCCGCCACGGCGCAAGGCGTCCTGCAGCGCCTGCACGGCGCCGACGCTCACACCGTGCTTGCGCGCCAGCTCCTCCGCCGTGTCCGGCATCAGGAGCGCTCGCCTGCGTTGGTTTGATGCTGAACCTCGCCGTTTGGTGCTGCAGGCTGCTTCGGCGCGGGAGCTTTCTCCAGCGGCTTGTAAGCCTCCGACGCATCGCCGGCGCCGAACTGCCCTTGATTGCCGGGCAGCTTGTCCTTCTTGGTCGCATCGTCGGCCATCGATTTGCCTTTCCTGTGATCGCTCGCTGGACAGACGCGTGAGACCCGCCGCGGTTCAACCCTATCGCATGGCATCACCGGTCCATCCCATGCCATCTTGCCCGCCAAAGCAACACTCGCCAGGAACGGCCGCCATGCATCGACGTCAACTCGCCACCTCGGCTGCGCTCGGCCTCGGCGCCGCAGCCTTGCCATTCTCTCCCGGCTCGCAGGATGCCAGCGCCGCGCCGCCGCGAACCCTCGGCGGCGCCATCACCGACGTGCCCGGCGTCCGGGTCGGGCACTTCACCGACGGCCGGCGTCCGACCGGCTGCACGGTGATCCTGACCGAGCAGGGCGCGGTCGGCGGCGTCGATGTGCGCGGCGCGGCGCCCGGCACGCGCGAGACGGACCTGCTCGACCCCAGCAACCTCGTCGAGCGCGTGCACGCCATCCTGCTATCGGGCGGCAGCGCCTACGGCCTCGACGCCGCGTCGGGCGTCATGCGATGGCTGGAGGAGCACAACATCGGCTACCCGGCCGGGCCGGCGCTGGTGCCCATCGTGCCGGCCGCAATCCTGTTCGATCTCGGTGTCGGCGACCCGCGCATCCGGCCGGACGCGGCGGCGGGCTATGCCGCCTGCGAGGCCGCGAGCGTTGACGCCCCAGCCGAGGGTTCGGTCGGCGCCGGGGCAGGGGCCACGGTCGGCAAGCTGTTTGGCATGGGGCGCGCCACGAAAGGCGGCATCGGCACCGCGTCCGCACGCATCGGCCGGGTGACGGTCGGCGCCATCGTCGCGGCCAACGCGGTGGGCGACGTGATCGACCCATCGACCGGCGCCGTCGTGGCCGGCACCCGCACCGAGGACGGCCGTCGCGGACCCGGCGCCGTCGAGGCGATCCTGCGCGGCGAGTTGCCGCCGGCTTTGCAGGCCGGCATGGCGACGACGATCGGGGTGGTCGCGACCGACGCCGTGCTGACGAAGGCGCAGGCGCGCAAGCTGGCGCAGGTCGCGCATGACGGCCTCGCGCGCACCATCGAGCCGTCGCACACCATGTGGGACGGCGACACGCTGTTCGCGGTCAGCACGGGCCGGAGCGAGCTGCCGGGCAACATGCTGGCGCTGGGCGTGCTGGCCGCCCGGGTCACCGCCTCGGCCGTGTTGCGCGCCGTGCTGGCGGCCAAGGGCATCGGCGGACCCGGCCTGCCGACGGTGCCGAGTGCGTCGGAGCTCGGGTAGAGTTGGCCGCCGGGCAACTTTAGCGTCAGGTCAAGCATTCAGGTTGCGCTGTTTCGGCCGTGTATGCGGCAGATTGAATGCCCCCAGAGGAGAAATTCCAATGCGCACTCTGACCAAAACTGCCGTGCTGCTTGGCGTATCAACGGGCCTCTTGGCCAGCCCGGGCATCCCAACGGCAAGCGCCCAGGCCGCATCGAGCGAAGCCAAGAATCAGTCGAGCAACATGGCGCCCGCGACCGGCAATAACGGGGTTGCCAATAATGGCGTCGGCACCGATGGCTCGCTCGACCATGATCACGGAAAGGCCAGCAGCACGGTGGCCGGCATGGGGGGCGCCAAGGCGGGTACCGGTGGAGACAGCAGCAAGGCGTCGGGCGGGCCCGTTGAGAACGACCCAGCGCTGGGAGGCGGCAAGCAGCGCCAATGAACACGCCGTCCGCTAGCGCCGATCTTCAACGGTAATCGTCGGTCGTCCTAGTCCGTGGCCGGGCGTCGCCGGCATAGGGGTCGAGGCTGGTGCGCGTCTGCGCGATGATGCGGCAGTCGCCGCACATGCGTATCCGGTCCGTGATGGCCGGGTCGGTAAACATCCAGTGCCGCCCCGCCAACTGCGCCGCGATCTTGTCGATGGACGACTTCACGCCGAATGGTTTGGCGCAGCGTATGCAAATCGCCGGCGCTTCTTCCTTCACCACCACATGATCGCGCCGTGCCGCGCCGAACGTAGCCCGCGGCTCCAGCCGGATTACCTGTTCGGGGCACGTCGTCTGGCATAGCCCGCACTGGATGCAGGCATCCTCGACGAACTTCAGCATCGGACGCTCAGGGTCGTCCCGCAATGCCGACGTCGGGCAGGCGGACACGCAGGCCAGGCACAGCGTGCAGCCGGCGGTATCGACCCGCACGCGGCCGATCGGCGCGCCACGCGGCAGCGAAAGCGCCTCGACCGGCGTCGGCGCGGCCTGCTGCAGGGCGTTCAAGGCCTGCATGGTCAGCGCGTTCTTGTCGCCGGTCGGCAGGTACTCAGCCTGGCTAACCGCCGCCCGCGACGGTATGCGGCGCAATGCTTCGAAAAGCTCGTCCGGATCGTCGGCCGCGATCAGCTCCATCCGCCCTATGCCATGGCCCAACGGTTCCAAGATGGCGGTCAGCAGCGCCACCTCCCGCAGGGTCGTATCGATGCGCGCCTGGTCGCGGCCGCTGGCGAGCACCCGAATTTCCGCCGCGCCAAAGGCGAATGCCGTGGCGTAGGCATCAAGCCCGAACTGGCCCGGCATCGCGAGCGGGATCACCCGGGCGGGCAGCCCGTCGCCAAAGCGGGCCAGCGCCTCGATCAGCGGCGCGCCGTGCTTTTCATTGTGCAGCAGCAACACGGCCGGCTCGATGGCGCCTGCGTTGTGATACGCGGTCAGCACGGTGCGCAGCCAGCGGGCCGTCGCCTGTGCGCCCGGGACCACATACTCCACCGCCGTGCTCGGGCACACCGCCGCGCAGGCGCCGCATCCCGCGCAGATGTGCGGGTCGATGGCCACGCTGTCGCCCGCTGGGGTGATGGCGCCGGCCGGGCACACGTCCAAGCAGCGCGTGCAGCCGATCTGACCGGACCGCGAGTGCGCGCAGCGGCTGGCATGCAGCGCCACGTAGCGCGGCTTGCTGAAGTCGCCAACCAGGTCGGTGGCCGCCAGCAGCAGCCGCTGCACCGCGACGGGGTCGTCCGGCGAGGCGCGCAAGTAGCCCTCGCGGTGCTCATGCCCCGGCAGCAGCGGCAACCCGCCGCTGAGGTCGATGATCACGTCGCAGCGCGATCTGGCGCCATTGCGCGCAGGGCCGAACATGAGGGCGCGCCGCGAGGAGGACAGGGGCGTCGCGAAGCCGTCCACCACCAGCTCGAACGCGCCCAGATAGCCGGCGGCCCGGGTGATCGTGCCGCGCACGACGGGAAACTCCGCCACCCGCGGCGGCGTCAGCTCGGCGTTGCCGGTGATGATGACCGTGAGGTCCAGCCGGTCCTTCAACTGCTCGGCAGCCGCGATCGCCTGATCGTCCCGGCCATAGACGACGGTGACGCCCGCCGACTGCAGCGCGACCTCGCCGGGTGGTCCCGTATCCGGCCACTGCGCGGCACCGGCGAGCAGGGCGGCCATCTTTGGCAGCGCCTGCCCGGCCTCCGTGGACCATCCGGCGTTCTCCCGGATGTTGGTAAACGTCAGTGGCGTATCATCAGTCATCTCCACCTGGGCCCTACGGAATGCCGGCGCTTCCTGGGTGCAGGCGACCAGCACCCTTTCCGAAGTGGCGAGCGCGTCCTGGAAGCGGCTCAGCTCGGCACGGCACAATTCATTTGCCAGTGTCGCATCGGCGCTGACGCCACAGGCCCGCGCCAGTGCGCCGGCCTCGATCTCCATGGTTCCCCGGCATGTGCAGGCGAGCACCGTTTGGCCGTGCAGCTTCATTCAAAATCCATCCTGTGCAGCCCCTATCGCAGGGCCATGCCGCGTCACTATGTTATATATGGCGCGCTGCAGTCCGTCCCGGATACGGCATTAGGGAGACCCAGCCATCGATCGTTCGCTCGTCCTGCCGTCTGGCTTCTGCGCTTTTCCCAGCCATGAAGATCCCTGGGCCGCCGCTTTGCGCAATGTAACCCTGGACGCCGAGCCTGGCAGCGTGTTCTGCGACGGCTCAGCGGGACGCTGCCGGGCAGCGTTCGTGTTCACGCCGGACCGGCCGTTCGACGGCGCGAACGTGCTGCTGAGCCTTGGGGCGCTCGCGTTGTTCGACGCCGTCGCGGTGCTCGCCCCGCCGCAGGTCCCCGTTCACATCCTTGCCCCGGATGGCTTGGCCGTTGATGGCGGCCGGGTCGCCACGCTTCGTGCGGCACAGGCCGCTTGTCGTGTGGATGCCATCCCGGACTGGGCCGTGCTCGGGATCGACGTGGTGGTTGGACCGCGAGGCGGCGCACCCGGCGACACCCCTGACCGGACCAGCCTGGCGGAGGAGGGATTTGGCGACGTCACCCCCGCCGACGTGCTGACGCATATGAGCCGCCACCTGCTCGGCTGGATCGACGCCTGGCAGCAGCATGGCGGAGCGGCGCTGCAGCGGGAGGTGGCGCTGCGAACAATGTGCTCCGCGGTGCCGGCGTGATGTCGCACGCAAATAGAAAGCTGCCGCGCACCATCCAGCTCGACGCCTCCGACCGCTCGGTCTTCGACCACGCTGCCGAACCCGGCGAGTGGGCGGTCACCGGGTCGTTCAGCTTCCTCGCCATGACGCCGGAGGCGATCATCGGCAAGCAGCGCACGGCGTTCCAGCACGGCTTCCTGGGCACCGCGAGCTTCGGATGGTCCACGCTGGTGATGGTGGCGGACGCGCCGGACGCGGTGGTGCAGGCGACGACCGACGCGCTCGCCTGGCATTTCCTGGACCAGCACGGCGCGCCCTCCTTCGCGGCGGCGCGCGAGGTGGCAGTGCGCGAGGTCGATTTTGCGGCAAGCCTTTGCGATCATCCGGTCGGCACGCTGCTGACGATCTTCCGCCAGCACGGCCCCGACGGTGTCGTCGAGCAGTTCGCGACCGTCACCCGCGACCCGGCCCCGCTCGACTCCGGCGGCGGACCAAATTTCGGCCAGCCCTTCGACCTGCTGGCGCTGGCGGCGACGCGGGACCGCGGGTCATGAGTTATTTCGAGCGGCGCGAGGTCGGGGTCATTGCGGAGTGGCAGGCGGTTGAGAGCGCCTGGTGCGACCATCGCTGGCGGGTGACGGGTCTGCTGCCGGGCGCTGCGGTGGCGGCGCCTTGGACTCTGCTCAGTGAGACGTCGGCGCTGCGCCGCTACTTCGCCGGAAATGCCGAGCTGCTGCTGTTTCCGCTCGAGACCGACACTTTGCGCCACAACATCGAGGGCCCGCAGCCGGCGGTTTACGTGTTCCTGCGGACGACGGACGCGGCGCCCGGCATGGCGCTGCTCGGGGCTACGGTGTGCGCAGGGGAGGCGCAGGCGCACGTCGATACCGGGTCCGATTTGGTCGAGGCGGTGCCGATGCCGCCGGATGTTTTCCAATGGGTGGCTGGCTTCGTGGCGCGCCATCATGTGGACCGGCCAGGCTATCGCCGACGCCGGGACCGTTCCGAGCGTGCGACCGGGCCAGCCACCGAGGTGGACGCCGATGACGATGACTGAAGGCCCGCTGCGCCAGGCGAGTGAGGGCCTGCTGCGCCGTTGGTCCCGGCGCAAGCAGGCCGCCCAGGCCGAGCCACCGGCTGCAGCGGATGTGCCAAATCTGCCAGCGCCCGAGCTGCCAATACCCGAGCTGCCAGCGGTCGAGAGCCTCGGCATCGCCAGCGACTACACGGCATTTCTGCAAAAAGGCGTGACGGCCGAGGTGCAGCGCCTGGCGTTGCAGCGCGCCTGGGAGAGCGACGAGAGCATCGCTGGATTTCGCGGCATGGCGGAGTATGCGTGGGACTTCAACGCGCCGGAGTACGGCAGCCTGTGGGCTACGGACGACGTGGCGAAGCTGCTGCAGGCCGTGCTCACGCCGCCGGAAGACGATCTGCCGCCTGCGGTGGCCGAGCTTGCCGCTGAGCCGGAGCCGTCGGAGTCGGAGCCGTCGGAGCCGGACGATCCGCACCAAGTCGAAAGCAGCACGGAGGAGCCGCGCAGCCTGCTCACCGCGGCCGAACCGGTGCAGCAAGAAACCTACGTTCGCCGGCACGGCAGCGCGCTCCCGTCATAGTGCGGTTGTTTCGTGATTTTAAACCCAGGTGTTGAATTGCCAGCGCGCTGCAGGCTGATAGACTTCCGGGGAATGTACAGCCAGAGGCTCTTATCCACACGCCGGCGCATATGATGGACGACGTCGAGACCGCGCGCGCTTTGATCTACCGCCTGCTCGGTCATGCGCTGGCCCAGCCGCCTGACGCTGTGCTGCTGGGCCGGCTGGCTCGGCTGGATGGCAATGACAGCCCGATCGGCACGGCGCTGCGCGACCTCGCGGCACAGGCCGGCGTCGTGTCCATGCCGGACGCCCGCGTCGAATACGACACGCTCTTCATCGGCGTCGCCCGCGGCGAGCTCATGCCGTACGCGTCGTACTACCTGACCGGCTTTCTGCATGAGCGTCCGCTCGCCCGGCTGCGCGCCGACCTCGACCGGCTCGGCCTGGCGCGGCTATCCGGCCGTTCGGACCCCGAAGATCATATCGCGACGGTCTGCGAGGTGATGGCCAGCCTGATCGAGCGCCCGGCTTCGCCCGCCCAGGCAGAGTTCTTCAGCCGTCACCTGGAACCCTGGGCCACCCGCTTCTTTATCGATTTGGAGGCCGCCGCGTCGGCCCGGCTCTATCGTCCAGTCGGCGCCATTGGCCGCCTGATGATCGAGCTTGACCGCCAAGGCTTCGCCTTCGCCGGCGACTTTCCGATGCAACGAGGTGCAGCATGACCGACAAGCCCAAATCGCCGCCCCGGCTTAACGCACCGCTCCGTGTCGACCGGCGCAGCTTCCTCCGTGGAGCCAGCGTCGCCGCCGCCGTCGTAGTGCCGCTCGCGGCCGACGCCGAGCAGCTGGTGCAGCCGACGAACCACCAGGCTCCGGCGCGCTATAAGGACAGCGAGCACGTGCAGCGCTTCTACGCCCTGAACCGCCGCTAAGAGGCCGCCATGCTCACCAAACACCGCCCCGGCTCCGCCGCCCGCGCGCTGCCCTCGCTGCCCGCTCAGGACACCCCCGCCGCCCTCGACCGCCGGGGCTTCCTGCGCAACTCTGGATTGGCCGCCGGCGGTCTCGCCGCGATCAGCGGGCTGGGGATGGCGACCGTGCGCCCGGTGCAGGCCGGCGAGATCGTACCGGGTGAGCCTGTCGAGACGCGCAAGAGCGTCTGCACCCATTGCTCGGTCGGCTGCTCGGTGATCGCCCGGGTGCAGAACGGCGTCTGGGTGGGGCAGGACCCGGCTTTCGACAGCCCCAACAACCTCGGCACCCACTGCGCCAAGGGTGCGGCGGTGCGTGAGCTGACCCATGGCGACCGGCGGCTGAAATACCCGATGAAGCTCGTGGGCGGCGCCTGGCAGCGGTTGAGCTGGGAGCAGGCGATCGACGAGATCGGCGACAAGATGCTGGAAATCCGGGAGAAGTCCGGTCCGGACTCGGTATACTGGCTCGGCTCCGCCAAGTTCAACAACGAAGGCGCTTACCTATTTCGGAAATTCGCCGCGATGTGGGGCACCAACACCTGCGACCATCAGGCGCGCATCTGTCACTCCACGACCGTCGCCGGCGTCGCCAACACCTTCGGCTACGGCGCCATGACCAACAGCTTCAACGACCTGGCCAACGCCAAGGCCATCATGATCATGGGCGGCAACCCGGCGGAAGCGCACCCGGTCTCGCTGCAGCATCTGCTGCGCTCGAAGGAGCTCAACCAGGCCGAGCTGATCGTCATCGACCCGCGCTTCACCCGCACGGCGGCGCACGCGACGGAGTATGTGCGCATCCGGCCCGGCACCGATATCCCGGTGATCTGGAGCATCCTGTGGCACGTGTTCGAGAATGGCTGGGAGGACAAGGAGTTCATCGCCAACCGGGTATACGGCATGGACCAGGTCCGTGCCGAGGTCGCGAAGTGGAACCCCGAAGAATCGGAGCGCGTCACCGGCGTGCCGTCGGCGCAGCTCCGCCGGGTGGCCGAGATCATGTCGCAGAACCGCCCTTCGAGCCTGGTCTGGTGCATGGGCGCGACGCAGAAGACCGTAGGGACCGCCAACGTCCGCGCCTACAGCATCATGCAATTGGCGCTGGGCAACATGGGCATCTCGGGCGGCGGCACCAACATCTTCCGCGGCCATTGCAACGTGCAGGGCGCGACCGACCTCGGCCTTGATGTGACGACGCTGCCGGCGTACCTCGGCCTCGACGAGGAGGCTTGGCGGCATTTCGGCCGGGTCTGGGACGTGGAGTACGACTGGCTGGTATCGCGGTTTGCCTCGAAGAAGCTGATGGAGACCAAGGGTATCCCGAGCACGCGCTGGTTCGACGCCGTGCTCGCCGACAAGTCGCAATTGGACCAGCCGGACAACGTGCGCGCGATGGTCGCCTGGGGCCACGCCGCCAACTCCATCACCCGCGAGCCGGTGATGCGCCAGGGCATGAGCAAGCTCGATCTGCTGCTGGTCGTGGACCCGCACCCGACGACCTTCGCCATCTCCGGCGACCGTAAGGACGGCACGTATTTGCTGCCGGCCTGCACCCAGTTCGAGCAATCGGGAAGCGTGACGGGGTCGAACCGCTCGATCCAGTGGCGCGAGCAGGTGGTGAAGCCGATCTTCGAGAGCAAGCAGGACGCGGAGATCCTGTATCTGTTCGCGCGCAAGTTCGGCTTCGCCGAGCAGCTCGTGAAGAACATCGCCGTCGAGGACAACGTGCCGGTGTCCGAGGACATCCTGCGCGAGATCAACCGCGGCTGCTTCGCCATCGGCTATAGCGGCCAGTCGCCCGAGCGGCTGAAGATGCACATGAAGCATCAGGCCGACTTCGACCCCGCCACCCTGAAGGCCACCACCGGGCCTTGCGCCGGCGACTATTACGGCCTGCCTTGGCCATGCTGGGGCACGCCGGAGCTGAAGCATCCCGGCACGGCGTTCCTCTACAACACGCGGGTCCCGGTGAAGGACGGCGGCAGCGGCTTCCGTGCCCGCTGGGGCGTGGAGCGGGAGGGCGTGTCGCTGCTGGCCGCCGATTATCCGAAGGACTCCGAGATCAAGGGCGGCTACCCCGAGTTCACCATGGCGGTGCTGAAGAAGCTCGGCTGGGACGGCGACCTGACCGCGGCCGAGACGGAGATCATCCAGAAGATCGGCGGCGACAACATCGACCACGTGAGCTGGCAGACCGACCTGAGCGGCGGCATCCAGCGGGTGGCGATCCAGCATGGCTGCGCCCCGTTCGGCAACGGCCGGGCGCGCGTGGTGGCCTGGAACCTCGTGGACCCGGTGCCGATCCACCGCGAGCCCATCCAGACGCCGCGCCGCGACCTGGTTGCCAAGTATCCGGCATTGCAGGACCGCCGCGACTTCCGCCTGCCGCATCTGGGCCTCAGCCTGCAGATGGTGGACAAATCGAAGGACTTCCCGCTGATCCTGACCTCCGGACGCCTGGTGGAATACGAGGGCGGCGGCGACGAGACCCGCTCTAACCGCTGGCTCGCCGAGATCGTTCAGGAGGCCTACGCCGAGATCAACCCCGAAGACGCGCGGCGGCTCGGCATCAAGGACAAGTCCATGATTTGGGTCTACGGCGCCGAGAGCAACTCGAAGGCGACGTTGCGCGCCCACGTCAGCAACCGGACCGGGCCCGGCGTGGTGTTCATCCCGTTCCACTTCGGCGGCATGACCGCCGGCGTGGACAACCGCGGCAAGTATCCGCCGGGCCTTGATCCCATCGTGGTCGGCCACGCGGTGAACCAGCTCACCACTTACGGCTACGACGCCGTGACGCACATGCAGGAAACCAAGGTCACTTTGTGCCGGGTCGAGGCCGCTTGATCCGTATTTAGGAGAACACGCCGATGGCGCGGATGAAATTCCTCTGTGACGCCGAGCGCTGCATCGACTGCAACGCCTGCGTCACCGCCTGCAAGAACGAGCATGAGGTGCCCTGGGGCCTCAACCGGCGGCGTGTCGTCACGCTGAACGACGGTGAACCCGGCGAGCTCTCGGTCTCGATGGCATGCATGCACTGCACCGACGCGCCCTGCGCCTCGGTGTGCCCCGTCAACTGCTTCGTGCAGACTGCGGACGGGATCGTGCTGCATAACAAGGACCAGTGCATCGGCTGCGGCTATTGCTTCTACGCCTGTCCGTTCGGCGCGCCGCAGTTCCCGTCGAAGTCCAACTTCGGCAGCCGCGGCAAGATGGATAAGTGCACCTTCTGCGCCGGTGGGCCGGACGGCAGCAACTCGCCCGAGCAGTTCGCCAAATACGGCCGCAACCGGCTGGCCGAGGGCAAGCTGCCGATCTGCGCCGAGATGTGCTCGACGCGCTCGCTGCTGGCCGGCGACGGGGCGACGATCGGCGAGATCTACAAGGAGCGCGTGCTGCGGCGCGGTTATGGCTCCGGCGCCTGGGGCTGGTCCACCGCCTACCGCGACAGCCCGACCGTCTGAGGAACACCCCGATGCGTATTTCGCGAATTGCAGTTCTGATTGCTCTGGTTGGCCTGGCCAGTAGCGCGTGGGCGCTGGAGCTGCCGCAGAACCGCCCGACGACCGACCGCGCCGCGTTGGAGCAGCAGCTCCAGCAGCAGCGCAACCTTCCCGATGGGCGGATCCAGGGCTTCGTGCACATTCCCGACCAGAAAGAGGGCGTGCTGATCCAGCCGCAGGGACGCAGCTTCCGCGACTTCCGCACGCGGTGGCAGCCGTGGATCGACGCTGCGCTTGATCATCGTGGCCGTGGGTGCGATGGCAGCGCTGTACTTCGTCGCGGGACCGATGCGCTACACGCCGGATCGGCAGGGCCGGACCATCCAGCGCTTCACCAGGCTGGAGCGCTTCGTCCACTGGTCAACCGCCGTATCATTCATCTGGCTGTCGCTGACCGGGCTGAACCTGGTGTTCGGACGCTGGCTGCTGCAGCCGCTGATCGGCGACGACCAGTTTTTCGTGGCTATCAGCTATGGCGAAGCTGTCGCACAACTCGGTCGGCCTTGCCTTCATCCTGGGCCTGGCGCTCATGACGATCCAATGGATCAAGCCGAACCTGCCGAGCCGGCTGGACTGGCAGTGGATCAAGGCGGCCGGCGGCATGTTCGGCGGCCCGCACCCGCCGGCGCGTAAGTTCAACGCCGGGCAGAAGATGATCTACTGGATCGCGGTGTTCGGCGGCGGGGCGATCTCACTGACCGGCATCATGTTGCTGACGCCGTTCTACCTACTGGACATTGGCGGGATGCAGCTCATGCAGGTCGTGCACTCGGTGATCGCGGCGCTGATGATCGCGGTCGTCATCGGGCACATCTACCTCGGCTCGATCGGCGTGCCGGGCTCGCTGCAGGCCATGTCCACCGGGCGGGTCGATGTGAATTGGGCGCGCGAGCACCATGGCCTGTGGGCGGCGGAGGAGGAGCCGAAGCAGGGGATCTCGGCGGCTCCAGTGCCCTCGATGCGCCCAGCCGAATAAGGGTTACGGCCGGGCGGAGGAGGTGGAGTAGGCGCGTTCCGAGCTTTCTCCCGCCTCCGTCGTCAAGAAAAGCTGTGACGCGGCCGCGACCACAATGACCGCAACTGCGGCAAGTAGAAAAATCTTCACCTCAACTCCCATCATAAGGCGTCCAGTCATGCGGGCGCCGTACGATGAACGAAATTGGTCGTCAAGCCAGCGGCACACGCTCCCGTTCCGGATGGCGCAGCACCGAGTGGCGGACGCCGTACAGGAAATAGATCGCCATGCCGATGGCCATCCAGATGACCAGGCGCAGCCATGTGAACAGCGGTAGGCCGCTCATCAGCAGGAGGCAGAACAGGATGCCGCAGATCGGCACCACCGGCACGCCGGGCACTCGGAACGGCCGGTACACGCGGGCGTCGCTGCGGCGCAGGTAGATCACCGCCCCGCATACCAGGATGAAGGCGAACAGCGTGCCTATGCTGACCATCTCACCTAGGATGTTGATCGGCACCAGGGCCGCGACGATGGCTACGAGGGTGCCGATCAGGATCTGGCTGCGATACGGGGTGTTCAGCGTTGGATGCAGATGCGCGAACAGGCGCGGCAGCAGGCCGTCCTGCGACATGGTGAGGAAAATTCGGCTCTGGCCATACAGCAGAACCAGGATGACGGTCGTCAACCCGGTGAGCGCGCCGATCTTTACCAGGATGGAGAACCACGTGAGGCCAATGACGTCCACGCCCTTGGCGATCGGGTCGGAGACGTTGAGCTGGTCGTAGGGCACAAGGCCGGTCAGCACCGCGGCTACTGCGACATATAATAGGGTGCAGATCACCAACGAGCCCAGGATGCCGATCGGCATATCGCGTTGCGGCGTCACGGCTTCCTGGGCGGCGGTGGAAACCGCGTCGAAGCCGATGAAGGCGAAGAACACGACGGCAGACCCGCGCAGGATGCCGCTCAGTCCGTAATGGCCGTATTCGCCGGTGCTCTCTGGGATGAACGGGTGCCAGTGCGAGGTGTCCACGAAGAACGCGCCGACGCCGATGAACGCCACGACGACAACCAGCTTGATCGCCACCATGATGTTGTTGAGCCGCGCCAATTCCTTGGTGCCCAGCACGAGCAGGGTGGTGATCGCCGCGATGATCAGCGCCGCCGGGAGGTTCACGATGGCGGTGGCCGTGCTGCCGTCCATCAGCGTGACCTCCGTGCCCGGCGCCGCTGCAAAAGTGGGCGGAATGACGATGCCGAAATTGCGCAGGATGCTGACGACGTAGCCCGACCAGCCGACCGCGACGGTGGCCGCCCCCATCGCATATTCCAGGATCAGGTCCCAGCCTATCATCCAGGCGAACACCTCGCCGAGGGTCGCGTAGGTATAGGTGTAGCTGCTGCCGCAGACCGGCAGCATGGCGGCGAGCTCCGCGTAACACAGGCCGACGAAGCCGCAGACGACGCCGCCCAGCACGAAGGACAGCATGATGCTCGGCCCCGCATACTGCGCCGCCGCTGTGCCGGTGAGCACGAAGATACCGGCGCCGATGATGGCGCCAATGCCCATGGCGGTGATGCTGAACGGGCCGAGCGTCTTGGACAGCTTGTGGCCGTCGGCCTCGCCGCCCTTCACGATGTCCTCCACCGATTTCCGTGTCATCAAGCCCTGTTCCGCCATATCTTGCCCTTTCCTTTGACTGGCGTATTGCCTCACGGGCGGCTCACGCCGCGTCAAATGCGACAGTAGATCGGTAAATCTTCGGCGAACAAGTTTTACAAGCAATTGTTCATGTCTATAAAACTGGAGACCGACGATGTTTTAATTCTGCCGTTGATGTTTGGCGGTTCGGCGTCGTTCGATGATTCGATCTGCGCGGACGATGAGATCAAACGTAATACGGCATTGGCATTGCGCACGCTTTCCGCTCATGTCGGGATTACAAGAAATCGACGGGGCGCTCATGGTTCAGCCAAATCAGACGAAAACTAATTCTGGAAGAGAAATGCCGCCTCCCACCCGCGACACGGTGCGCGCAGCCGCAGGACGACGCGTCGTCCTGGGCGGGCTGGGCCTCGCCGCCTTAGGCCTGTCCAGCCGCCGCGCTTTGGCCGAGGCGACCACGACGCTGCCGCTGCCCGGCGGCCCCGGCGAGCGCACGATCACCACGGCCTTTCCCGGCAAGGGGCCGATGATCCTGCAGCGCACCCGCCCGCCGTTGCTGGAGACGCCGTTCGAGGTGTTCGACCCGGTTTCCAGTGGTGGGGTGTTTACCCCCAACGACCGGTTCTTCGTGCGCTGGCACTGGGCGGCGATCCCGACCGAACTCGACGTGGACGCCTTCCGCCTGGCCGTCACCGGCCACGTCAACACGGCGCAGTCACTGAGCCTGCAGGACATCTTGGCCCTGCCGCGTGTGGAGCTGGCCGCGGTCAACCAGTGCTCAGGCAACTCGCGCGGCTACTTTGCCCCACGGGTGCCCGGCGGCGAGTGGTCCAACGGCGCGATGGGCAACGCGAAGTGGATGGGCGTGCGGCTCCGGGACGTGCTGGACCGCGCCGGGGTGAAGCCCGGCGCGCAGCGGGTGCGCTTTGCCGGAATGGATGACCCCGTTGTAGCGGACGCGCCAAAGTTCTTGAAGTCGCTCGACCTTGACCACGCGCGCGACGGCGAGGTGATGCTGGCCTACGCGATGAACGGCGAGCAACTGCCGCTGCTGCACGGGGCGCCGCTGCGCCTGGTGGTGCCGGGCTGGTATTCGACCTATTGGGTCAAGATGGTGCAGAAGATCGAGGTGCTGGACGGGCCCGATGAGACCTTCTGGATGAAGACGGCCTATCTCATCCCGGACACGCCCGGCGCCACCATGAAGCCGGGCGAGACCGGGGTGAGGATGGTGCCGATCAATCGCATGGTGCCACGCTCGTTCGTCACCAGCGTCGCGGATGGCGCGCGGGTCAAGGCCGGACCCGGCACACCGGTGCGCGGCATTGCGCTGGGCGGCGCGGTCGGCGTGCGCGCGGTTGAGCTCTCGACCGATGGCGGCGCGAGTTGGCTGCCCACGACCCTCGGGGCCGATGAGGGCCGCTACAGCTTCCGGGCTTGGCAGACGACGCTCGATCTGCCGGCGGGCGACGTCACGCTGATGGTGCGGGCCATCAACACGGACGGACTGACGCAGCCGGCGACGCCGAATTGGAACCCGAGCGGCTTTATGCGCAACGTGATCGAAACGACCCGCCTGACCGTGGCCTAAACTTTATAGCTACGAGGTTTGCACCCCCATGAACATCACCATTGTTGCTTGCAGCATTGCCGTTGCCGGGGCGCTCGCGCTGTTTGGAGTTGATCGCGCGACCGCAGCCGGCACGGTCTCGGCTGGCGGCATGACCCTGAAGTCACTCAGCGTAGAGCTGCCTGACAGCGACCGCGAGTTCCCGCCGGGTCCGGGTGTAGAGGTCGCGCAGGCCAACTGCGCCGCCTGCCATTCGACCGGCATGGTGCTGAGCCAGCCGGCCCTGAGCCACGCGACCTGGGAGGCGGAGGTGCATAAGATGGTCGCTGTCTATAAAGCGTCGGTGTTGGACGAGGACGCTAAGGTCATCGTGGCCTACCTCGACAGCATCAAGGGCGCGAAGTGATTGATGGTTCATCGCTGCCACCTCGGCGCGTAGCAGCTCGGCCAGCTCCGTCCGCCGCGCCCGTTCCAGCTCGCCCGCCTCCCGCCCGTCGATCGCGCCGATCAGGTCGAGCCGCCCGCGGAACGGCTTGGTGCCCAGGCTCTCCGCGATGACGCCCTCCTCCACCGGCGTGTCCTAGTTGAAGAACTCGAGGTTCTGACAGAAATCGAACACGCTGAGGAACTGCTTGGGCTGGCCGGGCCCGAACAGGTCGGGCCACAGGCGGGTGCCGCGCCCGATCATCTGACAGGACATGGTGCGCGACCGCACCAGCTTGAAGAACACCAGGTTCACCACATCCGGCACGTCGATGGCGGTGTCCAGCATGTCCACCGAGATGGCGATGTGCGGCGTTTTCTCCGGCTGCTCGAAGGTAGCGATCAGCGACTGCGAGTGCTCGACGGCGTGCGAGATCACCTGTGCGAAGTCCCGTAAATGCGGATAGGCGACGTCGAAACGCTCTTTGATGAACTCGGCGTGACGCTGGTTCTTGGCAAAGATGAACGCCTTCGCCGCCTGCCGCACCAGCGCCGTGCGGTCGGCGAGGAACAGCACGCGCTTGACCCAGTTCGGCCGCATCAGCAGGTCGCTCAGCGCGATCACCGTGCGCGTCTTGCCGGCGCCGGTCGCCATCACCACCAGCGCCCTGCGCTGCGCTGCGCTGCGCGTGCGCCTCGAAGAATGTCGGCAAGCCCAGTCCACGCAGCCCTGCTTAGGCTATTGCAGCCCGGGCAGTATCCTTGCCGCCACCACGCCGGAGATACGCGCGCCAGACAAGCGCCGCCGCGATCGCGCCATTCATCAGGTTCCACGCGATGCCGTTGGCAAAGGCGAGGCGATACGACCCGGTATGATCAAAGATCGCTCCGGTCATCCAGCCGCCGAGCGCCATGCCGATGATGGTCGCGGCCAGCACGAGCCCTACCTTCGCGCCTGCGCCGTGCGCCGGGAAATACTCGCGCACAATGATCGCATAGCTTGGCACGATGCCGCCCTGAAACAGTCCAAACAGCCCCGAGATCACATAGAGCGACGTGAGCGAGTCGAAGAACAGGAACAGCGATAGCGACGCGAACTGCAGCACGGACCCGGTGAGCAGGGTTGCCAGGCCGCCGATGCGGTCGGCGACCCAGCCGGACCCGACACGGCTGATGATGCCGAGCCCGAGCATCAGCGACAGCATCGCAGCACCACGCGCCGGGCCGTAGCCGAGGTCGCCGCAGTAAGCGACGATGTGCACCTGCGGCATCGCCATCGCGACGCAGCAACCGAGGCCCGCGATCACGAGCAGCGCCACCAGCGCGCCCGGCGACAGCCCGAGCCGCTCCTGCGATGTGGCGAACTCAGCTCTGACGTTGACGCCGCCTTGCTGCACGGGGGAGGGCGCGCGCAGCAGCCAGGCGATCGGGGGGAGCGTGACCAGCATGACCGCAGCGATGCCGAGTTCGGCCGAGCGCCAGCCGAAGGACTGCGTTGCCGCCGCCACGATCGGCGGCCAAATTGCACCCGCGACGTAGTTGCCGGCGGCAGCAACCGCGACGGCGAGGCCGCGCCGGCGGCGGAACCAAAGCGACGCGTCGGCCATGACCGGCCCGAACAGCGCTCCCGAGCCGAGCATTCCGATCAGCACGCCATGCAGCAGCGCGTAGGTCAGCAAGTCTTGCGTGCGGCTGGCGAGCGCGTAGCCGGCCGCAAGCATCAGGCCGGCGGTCGCCGCGACACGCGCGATGCCGAAGCGGTCGGTCGCCCGCCCCATGATGATGCCGCCAGCGGCAAAGCCCAGCATCGTGAGCGTGTAGGGCAGCGTCGCGCCGGCGCGTGCCACGCCGAACTCCGCCTGCACCGCCGGCAGCGTAACCACCACGGACCACATGCCGACCCCGCCGATCGAGCTCACAAGCAGCAATAGGCCGAGACGCGCCCAAGACGCGCGACCATCAAGCATTTTTCCTCCCCAGTGCCAGCCAGAGCACGACTAGACAGCTAAGCGGACGTTTATCAGTCTGCGCACAGACGACAACCTAAGCAGGGCTGGTGAGATCGCCGAAACGCGAAGCGTTTGCGGCGGAGGCCACGCGCCACTAACGACTTTGATACCGGTCGCCCGAAAGGGCGTCTGGTATTGACGGCTGGTGATGCCGGGCTAATCCCAAGTCTCCAGCGCACCGGGCAGGGCCGATGTGCGGTCGCACCGGGTCATTTCGGTCGGCAGCATGGCGCGCGTCTCGACTAGCGTGTCTGCATCGGGCGCGCCGGGGAGCAGCTTGTCGCTCTGGTGATCGACCTCTTGGGCAGGAGCTACGACCTTGCCGAAGTGCTCCATATGGATATCGGTCGGCAACCAGATCAGCCACTTGCCGTAGCCTGCAGCATCGGCGAGAGTCAGCCTCACGGCCGTCCCAGACCACTGAAAGTTCAGACTGCTCCAGGTCATAAAAGGCCGGATTGGAGCGCGATCACGACGAAGATGTGGACCGGGCTGTGGACGCCTTCATTTGGAAGTCGAAATTCCCGCTCTATTTCATGTGCTTAAAGATAGGTATGGCGGAGAGGGTGGGATTCGAACCCACGGTAGCTGTTACACCACAACGGTTTTCGAGACCGCCACCTTAAGCCGCTCGGCCACCTCTCCAGGCGCGGCGCGGCTTATAAAACGCCCGCGCGCGGTCTGCAACCATCACGTTGACATGACGCACGCGCAGCGTATAACCCGCGGCTCGGCATCCGGCAGCGGCTGGTGTCCCATGTCAACAAAAAGGGCTGCCCGGCGTACCGGGACGGCCGATCAGGAAGCAGCGATGTTTGCAGTGATCCGCACCGGCGGAAAACAATACCGTGTCATGCCAAATGACGTGCTCAAGATCGAGAAGCTGCCCGGGGACGCCGGGGAGACGATCACATTCAACGATGTGCTCGCCGTTGGCAGCGACGCCGGCACGACCATCGGCGCACCGCTCGTGCCCGGCGCCACCGTGACCGCCACCGTCATCGCGCAGGACCGCCTCGACAAGATCATCATTTTCAAGAAGCGCCGCCGGCAGAACAGCCGCCGCAAGAACGGCCATCGCCAGCATGTGACCGTGCTCCGCGTGGCGGGGATCAACGCCGACGGCCATGTCATGCCAGCAGCCGCAGCCCCGGTTGCCGCCGAAATGCCTGTTGCTGCCGAGGCTCCCGAGCCGGCAGCGGCTGTAATCCCTGAAGTGTCGTATGCCGATGCCGGCTCGACCGAACCCGCACCTGTTTGAACCCGCACCTGTTTAAGGAGACTGAGCAATGGCCCATAAGAAAGCAGGCGGCTCGTCCCGCAACGGACGCGACACCGCCGGCCGGCGCCTCGGCGTCAAGAAGTTCGGCGGCGAGGCCGTGATTGCCGGCAACATCATCATCCGCCAGCGCGGCACCAAGATGAAGCCCGGCCTGCACGTCGGCCTCGGCAAGGACCACACCATCTTCGCCCTGGTGGACGGACACGTGAAGTTCCAGCGCAAGACCGAGGGCCGTGTGCACGTCTCGGTGGAACCGCTCACGCTTCCCGAGGCCGCGAACGACTCTATGGAGCCGGCTGCCGTCGCTGCCGAGTAGGCCAGCGGCCAGACCAGACGAACCGGGGGTCGGCGCGAGCCGGCCCCTTCGCATTTCAGGCGCAACCTCATGAAGTTCCTCGATCAGGCAAAGATCTATCTCCGCTCCGGCGACGGCGGCAACGGCGTGGTCGCGTTCCGGCGCGAGAAGTTCATGGAGTTCGGCGGCCCCGACGGCGGTGACGGCGGCCGCGGCGGCGATATCGTCTTCGTCGCCGCGCAGAACCTCAACACGTTGATCGACTTCCGCTACACCCAGCATTTCCGCGCACCCAAGGGCGGCAACGGCGCCGGCAGCGACCGTACCGGCGCTGGCGCCACCGACATCGTGATCCAGGTCCCCATCGGCACCCAAATCATCGCCGAGGATAAAGAGACCCTGCTGGTCGATCTCGACGAACCCGGCAAGCGCGTCGTGCTGTGCCGCGGCGGCGACGGCGGCCACGGCAACGCCCACTTCAAGTCCAGCACCAACCGCGCGCCGCGCAAATCGACGCCGGGCTACCCGGGGGAGGAGCGCTGGGTCTGGCTACGGCTTAAGCTGATCGCCGACGTGGGCCTGGTCGGGCTGCCGAACGCGGGCAAGAGCACCTTCCTGTCCGTCGTTTCCGCCGCGCGCCCAAAAATTGCCGACTACCCCTTCACCACCCTCCACCCGCAGCTCGGCGTCGTGCGGCTGTCGCACTCGGAAGAATTCGTGATCGCCGACATTCCCGGCCTGATCCGCGGCGCGCATGAGGGCGCTGGCCTCGGCGACCGCTTCCTGGGCCACGTGGAGCGCTGCGCCGTGCTTCTGCATTTGGTCGATGGCGCGACCGGCAACGTGGTGCGGGCCTGGCGCACCGTGCGGGACGAGTTGCGCGCCTATGGCGGCGGTCTCGCGGATAAGCCGGAGCTGCTGGTGCTGAACAAGTCGGACGCCATGACCCCGCGTGAGGCCGCGTCCCGCCAGGCGGCGCTCGCCAAGGCGTCCGGGCAGCAGGTCATGCTGCTGTCCGGCGCCACCCAGGAAAATTTGCCCGCAGTCCTGCGCGAGCTGATGACCCGGGTGCACGCCGCGCGGAGCGTGCCGGCTGCCCTCGAACTGGCGTGACGCCGCGGCTGCAGCAGGCTCGGCTGCTGGTTGTGAAGATCGGCAGCGCGCTGGTGGTGGACCGGGCTTTGCCGCGCACGGCCTGGCTGGACAGCGTCGCCGACGACATCGCTGAGGCGCGGGCGCGCGGCACGGCGGTGATCGTGGTGTCCTCCGGTGCGATTGCCCTGGCGCGTTCGGCGCTTGGATTGCTGCAGCCACGGCTGCGGTTGGAAGAAAAACAGGCGGCGGCGGCGGTGGGTCAAATCCGCCTGGCGCAGGCTTGGACCGCGGCGCTGTCAGCGCACGGCATGATCGCGGCGCAGCTTCTGCTGACGCTGGAGGACACCGAGGACCGGCGGCGCTACCTCAACGCCCGCGCAACCTTGACCACGTTGCTGGGTCTCGGCTGCGTGCCGGTGATCAACGAGAACGACAGCATCGCCACGGCGGAAATCCGCTTCGGCGACAATGATCGCCTGGCCGCGCGGGTGGCGGAGATGGTGCAGGCGGACCAACTTCTCCTGCTGTCTGACATCGACGGGCTGTACACCGCCGACCCCAAGCGTGACCCGGCCGCCCAGCACATCCCGGAGGTCCCGGCGATCACGGCCGATATCGAGGCGATGGGGGGCGATCCGCCGCCGGGCTATTCGAGCGGCGGGATGCGCACCAAGCTCGCCGCCGCGCGCATCGCGACGCAGGCCGGCTGTGCCATGGCGATCGCGGTCGGTCAGGTCGAGCATCCGCTGCGGGCATTGGTCGCCGGCGGCCGGTGCACCTGGTTCCTGCCGGCGCCGGATGGCCGCACCGCCCGGAAACGCTGGATCGCCGGCAGCCTGCAGCCGGCCGGACGCCTGACGGTGGACGCCGGCGCGGCCCGGGCGCTTGCGGCCGGGCGGTCCCTATTGCCCGCCGGGGTGCGCAGCGTGGACGGCGAGTTCGAGCGCGGCGATGCCGTGCTGGTCCAGGACTTGGCGGGCGACACGCTGGCCCGCGGCCTGTCGGCCTATGCCAGCGCCGACGCGCGCCGCATCGCCGGGCACCGGTCGGACGACATCGAGCGCATCCTTGGCTGGCGCGGCCGGGACGAGATGGTGCACCGCGATGATTTGGTGCTGGCGACCACCCAGCCCTGATCTGGCGTGCCGGTGCATCCCAGCCATACACATGCCCCCTGGCGCGTCGGGCCGCAGCGCGGCAAGAATGCGCCGCGATGAACCACGAAGCAGATCAATGCGCCGCCTGGCTGCGCGATGCCGGACAGAAATCACGGGCCGCTTCGGCCATGCTGGCGAACAGCCCCGAAGCTGACCGGGCTGCCGGGCTGCGGGCGGCTGCGGTCAGCCTGCGTCGCCATGCCGGCACGATCCTGGCGGCGAATGAGCTGGACGTCCTGGCCTTCCGGGGCAGCGCCGCATTTCAGGACCGCCTGACCCTGACCGCGCCGCGCGTCGAGGCGATGGCGCAGGGGCTGGAGGAAATTGCCGCTCTGCCCGATCCGCTGGCCCGCACCCTCGCAGAATGGACCCGGCCGAACGGGCTGCGCTTCCGCCGGATTGCCGCACCCATCGGGGTGATCGGCATGATCTACGAAAGCCGGCCCAACGTGGGCGCGGACGCCGCTGGGCTGTGTGTGAAGTCGGGCAACGCCGTCATCCTGCGCGGCGGTTCCGACAGTGCGCATTCGGCCACGGCCATCCACGCGGCGATGGCCGAGGGGCTGGAGGCGGCCGGATTGCCGCGCGACGCCGTGCAGACCGCGCCAGGTACCGACCGAGCCTACGTCGCCGCCATGCTGGCCGGCAGCGGCCTGATCGACCTCATCATCCCCCGCGGCGGCCGGTCGCTGGTGGAACGCGTGCAGCGCGACGCCCGGGTGCCGGTGCTGGCGCATGCGGAGGGGCTGAACCACACCTATGTCCACGTTGCCGCCGACCCGGCCATGGCGCGCGCCGTGCTGGCCAACGCCAAGATGCGCCGCACCGGCGTCTGCGGCGCGACGGAGACCCTGCTGATCGATGCCGCCTGTGCGCCTGCTTTGCTGCCGCTGCTGGTGGCGGACCTCGCGGCGCTCGGCTGCACCTTCCGGGCCGACGCGCGCGCCCGGGCCATCATGCCGCATCTGCCCGCGGCGACCGAGGCCGACTTTGACACCGAGTGGCTCGACGCCGTGCTGTCGGTCGCCGTGGTGGACGGCGTGGACGCGGCGCTGGTCCATATCGCGCGCCATGGCAGCGAGCACACCGAGGCGATCATCACCGAGGATCCGGCCGCCGCCGACCGTTTCCTGCGCGGTGTTGGGGCCGCCGTGGCGCTATGGAACGCCTCCACCCAGTTCTGCGACGGCGGCGAGTTCGGCTTCGGCGCCGAGATCGGCATCGCCACTGGGCGCACCCACGCTCGCGGCCCCGTCGGCGTGGAGCAACTGACGACGTTCCGCTACGTCATCACCGGCACGGGCCAGGTGCGCCCCTGAACCAGCGATACGATGCGGACCCGGTGCCGGCTTGGGGGCATCGGCACCGCATCCGGGTCGGCCTGCTCGGCGGCTCGTTCAACCCGGCGCATGCCGGCCACCTGCACATCGCGCGCCTGGCGCTGCAGCGGCTGCGGCTTGACCAGGTCTGGCTGCTGGTGTCGCCGGGCAACCCGTTGAAGGACGCGGCCGGCATGGCAACCCTGGCGGACCGTATGCGCAGCGCGCGGCAGATCGCCGATGGGCGGCGCATCCTGGCGACCGCCATCGAGGCGCGGCTGCACACGCGCTACACCTTCGACACGCTCTGTGCTCTGCGCCGGCGGTTTCCGCGCGTGCGGTTCGTCTGGCTCATGGGCGCGGATAACCTGGTGCAGCTGCCGCGCTGGCAGCGCTGGCAGGGCATCACGCGGACCATGCCGTTCGCGGTGCTGCCGCGTCCGACCTATAATCAGCGTGCTTTGGCCGGGAAGGCGGCACACCGGCTGCGCCCGGCGCTGCATCCGGCCCGCGCCGCGCCGGTGCTGGCCGGCAGCGCGGCCCCAGCCTGGACGTTCCTGCCGGCGCGGCAGAATGCGTTGTCCGCGACGGCGCTGCGGGCGAAGCGCGGCGGTTTTCCCTTGCTGCAATGGCCTCCGTTGCCCCAAACCGTGCCGCACAGTCCCGGACGCCGCTGAAATGCCGGGTTCCCGCTAAAAAACATCCATTTGTTAAGGATTACGGACATAGCCAGGAAACCAGTAGCCGATCCCGCCGCTAAGCCGCCCGCGAAGCGTCGCACGCCCACGCCGGCCGCAGCGCTTGCAGAGGCCGCCAAGGCGCCCGGCACTCCGCGGAAAAAGGCCGCCGCAGCCGGGCCCCGGGTCCGCAAGCCAAAAATATCGGTGCCCGCCGCCGACCAGAAGGATCGGCTGGACCGCATGCAGGCGGTGATCGTCGAGAGCCTGGAGAGCGACAAGGCCGAGGCGGTCGTGACGCTGGACCTCGCCGGCCGCGCCGCTTTCACCGACCGCATGGTGATCGCCACCGGACTCGCCGACCGCCAGATCAGCGCCATGGCGCTGCATCTGGAGGAAAAGCTGCACGAGATCGGCATCAAGCGCGTGCAGACCGAGGGCAGCGGCGGGTCGGACTGGGTGCTGATCGACGCCGGCGACATCGTGGTGCACCTGTTCAAGCCGGAGGCGCGCGCGCTGTATGCGCTGGAGAAGATGTGGGGGCCCGACCTCGACGAACTCGCGGACGCTCCTGCTCCAACCTAGGCAACCATTTTCGGTGTCTGGGGCGCTTTCAGTGCCGGGGCCGCGGCACGCGCGGGCGCAGGTCGATGGCGGGCGCCGGCCGGGTGTTGGCATAGGCGGTGCCGGTCCAGGCGTAGTGCTCGGTGTTGGCGATCAGATCCGCCATGCCCCCGTGCTTCGTCGGCGATACCGTTATGCGGCCGCTGGCGTCGTCCAGCACCTTGGTCCAGCGCCCCTTGAGCCAGGCATACACCGACGTGCTGCAGCCGCGTGACCCGCACTGACGCGACGATTGCAGCTGCACGAACAGCGCCGGCCGCTCGGTGGCGGTGCCGAGGCGCGCCGAGCCGATCAGCAGCAGCGGCCGGTCCCCGGAACGCCGCGCATTGGCGAGGTCCTGGGCAGCCAGGCCGCGGGCCGTCTGGTCCAGCGGTGAGCCGGGCTGGGCCGACATCACCACGGGCGTGCCCGCGGCCATCCCGGCGCGATCGGGCGCAGCAGCGGCTGCCGGCAACAGCATTAAGGCGAGGCCGACGAGCATTCGATGCTGTGAAATCATGACGTCGCTGCCTCCGCTCGGGTGCCGCCAAGCTCCGGCGCTCCATGCGCCTCATAGCCGCATGTGCCTGATCGCGCCATGCGCCTGATCGCACCATGCGCTTGATCGCAATAGGACGGCTGCGGCCGGGGCCGGAGGCCGAGCTGTTCGCCCGCTACAATGCCCGCCTGCGGCCAAAGCTTGTTGTCACCGAGGTCGCCGAGGGCCACGGCGCTCCAGCCGAGGCCAAGCGACGCGAAGGCGAGGCTCTGCTGGCCGCACTCCCTACGCCGGCGCTGACCGTGGCGCTCGATCTCGGCGTGCCCGCACCAAGCAGCGACGGCCTCGCACGGCTGCTGGAACGCTGGATGGGTCAGTCCCGCCCGCTATGCTTCGTCATCGGCGGCGCGGAAGGGCTGGACGCCACGGTCCTGGCCCGCGCAGACCACGTGCTGTCTTTGGGGCCGATGACCTGGCCGCACATGCTGGTCCGCGTTATGCTGGCCGAGCAGCTTTTCCGCGCCCAGTCCATCCTGTCCGGCCACCCATACCACCGCACCTCCAGGCCCTGACTTGCCGCGACCTGGCGGTTTCGCCATACCAGCCCATCTTGCGCCACGCCGGCCAGTGTTGCGCGAGCCTGCCTATCCGCAGAAGGAGCTTGCCATGTCCGACCAGTCCCGCCCCGTGATGCTGGTGATCCTGGATGGCTGGGGCTGGCGGGCCAACGCTGCCGACAACGCGGTGGAGCAGGCCGACACCCCCACCTTCGACCGTTTGATGACGGGGCCGCACGCGTTCCTCAACACCTCCGGCCTCGATGTCGGGCTGCCAACGGGGCAGATGGGCAACTCGGAGGTCGGGCACCTCAACATCGGCGCCGGGCGCGTGGTGATGCAGGAGCTGCCGCGCATCGGCGTGGCGAACGCGGACGGCAGCCTGGCGCAGAAGCCTGAGCTTCTGGCGCTGATCGACGCGCTGCGTAAATCCGGCGGCGTGTGCCACCTGATGGGCCTCGTGTCGGCGGGTGGGGTGCACGCGCATCAGGACCACGCGGTCGCCCTGGCGCGCATCCTGGTCAACGCCCGCATTCCGGTTCGCATCCACGCCTTCACCGACGGGCGGGACACCGCGCCGCGATCCGGCGGGGAGTGCATCGCCCGTCTGCAGGCTGCATTGCCGGACAATGCCCGCATCGTCACCGTCATCGGCCGCTACTACGCCATGGACCGCGACCATCGCTGGGACCGGGTGGAGAAGGCCTATGTCGCCATGGCCGAGGGCCGCGGTGCGAATTTCGCCGACGCAGCCAGCGCCTTGGACGACGCTTACGGCAAGGCGGTGACCGACGAGTTCGTCGTGCCCGCCACGGTGGGCGGCTATGCGGGCATGCAGGACGGCGACGCCCTGCTGTGCTTCAACTTCCGGGCCGACCGGGTGCGGGAGCTGCTGGGCGCGCTGCTCGACCCAGGCTTCACCGGCTTTGCCCGCCCCCGGGTCTATAAGTTCGCCGCCGCCCTCGGCATGACGCGCTACAGCGACGCGCTGGAGCCGTTCATGGGCGCGCTGTTCCATCCGCAGCACATGGGTCACCTGCTGGGCGAGGTCGTATCCAACGCTGGGCTGCGGCAGCTCCGCATGGCGGAGACGGAGAAGTACCCGCACGTCACCTATTTCATGAACGGCGGGCAGGAGGTGGCATATCCCGGCGAGGATCGGACG
This sequence comes from uncultured Alphaproteobacteria bacterium, assembly GCA_963850595.1. GTDB lineage: Bacteria > Pseudomonadota > Alphaproteobacteria > Acetobacterales > Acetobacteraceae > CAHJXG01. The sequence goes on from CAWKLS010000003.1 coordinate 534,542, forward strand.
ATGGTGCCGTCGCCGAAGGTCGCGACCTATGATCTGCAGCCTGAAATGTCGGCGCCCGAGCTGACCGACAAGGCGGTGGCGGCGATCGGGTCGGGCGCCTACGACCTGATCGTGCTGAATTTCGCCAATCCGGACATGGTGGGCCACACCGGCGACCTATCGGCGGCGATCCGCGCGGTGGAGGCGGTGGACGCTGGGCTGGGGCGCATCGCCGACGCGATCAGCGCTGCCGGCGGCACGCTGCTGGTCACTGCCGACCACGGCAATTGCGAACTGATGCGTGACCCGGCCACTGGCGGCCCGCACACCTCCCACACCACGAACCCGGTGCCGGTCATGCTGGCCGGGCATGATGGCCCGCTGGAGGATGGCCGCCTGGCCGACCTCGCGCCCACCCTCCTGGCGTTGCTGGGTCTACCGCAACCGGCGGAGATGACCGGGCATTCGCTGCTTGAGGACGGGCTTCAACGCGCGGGTGGGCCGGGGCGGGCCGGCGATGCGGCGCGTCCGCTGGCCTAGCCTGCTGCTGATCGGCGCCGCCATCGGTGGCGCGGCGCCACCGCAAACGATACGTGATGCCGAGCGTGCCGAGGCGCTTCAGGCCGCCCGGCAGCGTGACGCCGCCGAACGCGCCCGCGCGGCGGAGGCGCAAGAGAATCGCCTTGCCGGGGAGCGGATCGCTGCCGCGGCACGGATGCGCGCTAGCGAGACCACGGCCGCGAACCTCGCCATTGAGATTGAGAGCCTAACGGAACGGCGTCGCGAGGCCGAGCGGCGCCTGGCCGACCGCGCCGCCGCCTTGGCACCGCTGCTGCCGCTCATTGAGCGCCTGGCGCTCTATCCCGCCGAGACCATCCTGGCCGTCCCGGCCCCGCCGCAGGATACCCTGCGCGGCCTGGCGGTGCTGCGCGGGCTGACACAGCGCCTGGAGCAGGACGCCGCGGAACTGCGCGTCGAGCAGGCGGCGGTGCAGGCGCTGTCGCAAAAGATCGAGGCGGCGCTGCCCGGCCTGCACGCGGCACAGGCGGTGCAGGCGGCACAGGCGGCGGAGCTCGACCGGCAGATCGGGGCGGCGCGGGCCGGCCGGCAGCGCGCCGAGGACGCTGGCGTGGACGCCGCCCGCCGGGCCGCGGCCGAGGCAGCGCGCGCCGACAATTTGCGCAACGCCTTCGCGGCGATGGAGGCCGAGCGCGCGCGCGCTGAGCGTCAGGCGCATGACGACGTCATCCGTGCCGAGCGGGCGCGCCGGGAGGAGGCCGCCGCCATTGCGCGTCGCCGGCAGGTCGCGCTGACACGGCCCGCCGGACCCGGCGTTATGTCACAGCACGGGGCGCTGATGGCGCCGGTGGCCGGCGCCGCGGTGCGCGGCTGGGGCGATCCGACCGACGCCGGACCCGCCAAGGGAGTGTCGTATCGCGCGCCGTCGCTGGCACGGGTGGTGGCGCCGTGCGACGGCCGGGTGGCGTTCGCTGGGCCGTTCCGCAGCTTCGGCGTCATGCTGATCATGGATTGCGGGGCGGGGTTCCATTTCGTGCTGGCTGGGTTCGACCGGCTCGACGTCGGGGTCGGCGTGGCGGTGCAGCGGGGCGAGCCGGTCGGCGTAATGCCCGGTTGGGACCCGCAATCCGGGCTGGAGCCGCCGACGTTGTATGTAGAATTGCGCCGGGACGGGCTGCCTGTGAACCCCACCCCCTTCCTACGCGCGCGCGGATAGCTATTTCCAATCTTGCACTGTTAAGGTTACAGCAAGGCATCCCGTGTTAGCTATGCGTGGCGTAAAGGAAAGTTGGGCATGAGGCTTCGTAATGGCTTGCTTTTGGGTGCCGCCTTCGCGGCAGGAATCGCGGTTGGACCGGCTTCGGGTTATTTCGATCAGATCTTCGGCGTGGGCTGGCCCATCGCGTATGCCCGCGCGCAGGACAGCAACCGTGCCGAGACCTATCGCCTGCTGACCCTGTTCGGCGACGTGTTCGAACGGGTACGCGCCGAGTATGTGGAGCCGGTGAACGACCGCGAACTGATCGAGAACGCGATCAACGGCATGCTGACCGGGCTCGACCCGCACAGCAGCTATATGAACGCCAAGTCGTTCCGCGACATGCAGGTGCAGACCCGCGGCGAGTTCGGCGGCCTCGGGCTGGAGGTGCAGTCGGAGAACGGCATCATCCGCGTCGTGAGCCCGATCGACGACACGCCGGCCGCGCGCGCCGGGGTGAAGGCCGGGGACCTGATCACCATGCTGGATGGCCAGACGGTGCAGGGACTGACGCTGAACGAGGCCGTGGACAAGATGCGCGGTCCCGCCGGCAGTCAGATCCACCTGACCATCAAGCGGGAGGGCGTGAACACCCCGATCGAGCTGGCGATGCAGCGTGAGGTCATCCGCATCCAGGTCGTCCGCTCGCATCTTGAGGGCGACATTGGCTACATTCGCCTGACCAGCTTCAACGAGCAGACCGATCCGGGCCTGCGCAAGGCGGTGCTGGATTTGAAGCAGAAGGCGGGCGGCACCCTGCGCGGCATCGTGCTCGACCTGCGCAACAACCCCGGCGGGCTGCTGGATCAGGCGGTGTCGGTCTCGGACGACTTCCTGGAACAGGGTGAGATCGTTTCGACGAGGTCGCGTCATCCGGAGGAAAGCCAGCGCTGGAACGCCAAAATGGGCGACATCACCAACGGCCTGCCGGTTGTCATCCTGATCAATGGCGGTTCGGCCTCCGCGTCCGAAATCGTGGCCGGCGCGCTGCAGGACCACAACCGGGCGGTCGTGGTCGGCACCCGCAGCTTCGGCAAGGGCTCCGTGCAGACCGTCATGCCGCTGCAGGGCAATGGCGCGATGCGCCTGACCACGGCGCGGTATTACACCCCGTCCGGCCGCAGTATCCAGGGCCTGGGCATCACGCCCGACATCGAGGTAGCGGCTTCGCGCACCGAGCCGCCGCATTTTGGGCCGGAGCGTGAGGCCGACCTAAACAAGGCGCTGCGCAACCAGGGCGGCACGCCGCAACCCGCCACGCCGCCGGTCCGGACCGACCTGCCGTCCGTCGCGAAGGACATTCCGAAGCTGCCGCCCGAGGGTTTCGCGGCATTTGATGCGGCCAAACCGGAGACGGACTTCCAGTTGCAGCAGGGTCTGGTCGTCCTGCGCGCGATGGCAACCCAGCGTCGTGCCTCGCGCTGAGTGCTCAAGGCCTCCTGGCGCGAGTCCCGGTTGCCTGGCGTAGCCTAGGATGGTTCTGGCTGGCGTTGCTGCTCCTGCTGACGACAGGAGCGGCGATGCTGCAATCTCTTGGTCCCGTGCTCCGTTCAGCGGTGCTGCAGGTGCCTATTACCCCGGTCGCGGCAGTCAAAACGGCATGGGACGGCAAGATCGCCGAGCCGGTTGCCGCGTTGCTCGAAGTGTCCGTCGCGTTTCCCCCGGCGAGCTTGCCGCGCATCGCTGCGGATGGCCGCCTCCCGCGCCTGGTGTATCGCCGCCCCGCGTCGCCAGCAGCTACGCGGCCGCGCATTGCATTGATCTTGGCCGGTATCGGACTTTCTACCACAGATAGCCGGTCGGCGATCGACACCTTGCCCGGCGCTGTCACGCTGGCTTTTTCTGCCTATACGCCCAGTCCCGAGACGCTGATGGAGGCTGCACGCGTGCGCGGCCATGAGGTTCTGGCTTCCTTGCCGATGGAGGCGAGCGGCTATCCATGGAACGACGCCGGGCCGCACTCATTGCTGACGGGCAAGACGCCATTGGCAAACCGTGAGAACCTGGAATGGGCCATGAGCCGGCTGCAAGGCTATGTCGGCGTGACCGGCGCCTCGGACGGGCTACGCGGCGAGCGGTTCGCCGAGCAAAGCAGCAGCTTCGGCCTGATGCTCGACGAGGTGGCCCGGCGCGGCCTGTTGTACATCGACCCGCGACCGGGTGCGGCCCCACCCTCGATTACCGGCCGGTCGGTCGATGTCGTGGTGGACGATCCAGCTACCCGCGCCGACATCGAGGCCAAGCTTGCGACTCTGGAGCGCATGGCGCGGGAGCGCGGATCCGCTTTGGGCCTCGCCGGGCCGCTCCGCCCGGTGACGGTCGAGCGCATCGTCGCTTGGGCCCGCGACGTTGAGGCGCGCGGCTATGAGCTCGTTCCCGTCAGCGCCTTGGTGACTGAGGCGCCGCAGTGACCGATCTGCCCTATCGTCCCAATGTCGGCGCCGCGCTGTTCAATCGCGCCGGCCAGGTTTTTATCGCCCGTCGGGCCGATCTGCCGAACGCTGAGGGCGCGCCAGGCGGCTGGCAGCTGCCACAGGGCGGCATCGACGCGGCCGAAGATCCCCGCGCGGCAGTCCTGCGCGAGCTGCAGGAGGAGATTGGCACGGATGCTGCAACGATCATCAGTGAGCATCCGGACTGGCTCACCTACGATCTGCCGCCGGCACTGATCGGCAAGGCGTTGGGCGGCCGCTACCGAGGGCAGCGGCAGCGCTGGTTTGCCCTGCGCTTTACGGGGCAGGACAACGACATACGCCTCGACCTCGATCCGCATCCGGAGTTCGACGCCTGGCGCTGGGCGCCGCTGGCCGAGCTGCCCAGCCTGGCCGTCGCATTCAAGCGGCCGATCTACGACGTGCTCGCCAAGTCATTTGCGCCGTTCGCCGTTCCCGGCTGAGCTGTCCAGCCGAGCGCCATCGAGCGTGCGATCCTGCGCCAAGCGGCCTCGGGCATCGGCTTCGCGCTCTGCCCGGGTGCGGCCATGCCGGGCTCGAGCGGCAGCGGCGGCCATTTCGGCGTCCTCACGCGCTTGACGCTTTCTTGCGCGCCGCAGGTTGATGATCTCAGCCATGCCGGCAACATGCCACGAGTAATAAGCGGAGACGAGACATGACGCATAACGGCGAAAGCGGGGTTTCCATACCGAACGATTTTCCCCTGCTGCGGCGAGATCACGACGGGATCGCCTGGCTGACGCTGAACCGCCCAAACGCGCGCAACGCACTGTCGGCGCCGCTGTTGACGGCGCTGGAGGCGGCGCTGGCGGATGTGGAGGCCGACCGTGCCATCCGCGTCGTGGTGATCGCCGGCGCTGGGCCGGCATTCTGCGCCGGGCACGATCTCCGGGAGCTGCGCGGGCTGCAGCAGGCGGCGCAGGCGGCGCTGTTCGCCCAGTGCTCCCGCGTGATGCAGCGCATCATCGGCCTGCGCGTGCCGGTCATCGCCCGGGTGCACGGCATCGCCACCGCGGCCGGATGCCAGCTCGTGGCGAGCTGTGACCTCGCGGTGGCGGCGGACACCGCGCGCTTCGCGACGCCCGGCGTCGACATCGGGCTGTTTTGCTCGACGCCCATGGTGGCATTGTCCCGCGCCGTGGGCCGCAAGGCCGCGATGGAGATGCTGCTCACCGGGGAGATGCTGGACGCGCACCGGGCGGCGGCGCTGGGCCTGATCAACCACGCGGTGCCCGAGGCCGCGCTGGACGACACCGTCCGGGCACTGGCGCAAAAGATCGCGTCGAAAAGCCCTGTTACCGTGGGCCTCGGCAAACCGGCGTTCTACGCCCAGGCCGAGATGCCGCTCGCTGACGCCTATGCCTATGCCGCCGCGGTCATGCTGCGCAACATGCAGGAGCGGGATGCGCATGAGGGCATCGACGCGTTCCTGGAGAAGCGCGCACCCGTCTGGGGGAGCTAACCCACAAGCCGTTTATAGAATATCGTCGTGGCCTCAGGCTGCCCGGCTGCATCGACGCTGTAGCCGGGGATCGCGCCGACCTCGGTCCAGCCCAGCCGGCGGTACAGCCGCTCACCCGCCCCGCCGGTGAACGTATCGAGGGTCAGCAGCGTGCGCCCGGCGCCGATCGCGGCCGCCTCCGCTGCCAGCATCAAAGCCTCCCCGAGACCCTGGCGCCGAGCGTCGGGGTGGACCAGCATCTTGCAGATTTCCGCCCGGTGCGGCTGGTTCTGCGGCGTGTCGAGCTGGATTCGCACCGTGCCGGACAGCACGCCGCCGGCCCAGGCCCCTAAAAGGATGCATTTGCCGGTCGCGACCCGCTGCGCCACGTCGCGCATGTAGCTTCGCGCGATGTCGAGCGGCAGCGGCGCCAGGAACGAAACCGACGCGCCGCCCTCAACACAGGCCACCAGGATTTCGGCCAGCCGGCGCTCAGCCGAGGCCGCCGCGGAGGCATTCAGCTGTATGACGCCGTCCAGCGGCTTCACGTAGTCGAACTCGATCGTGTGCGACAGGTCGCCGATCGCGCGCACCGGCCCGGCCCGCACCCAGCTCCGCTTTTCATAGAACCGGTGTGCCCGGATTAACCGCGTATCAGTCCACAAGGTCAGGCTTTTGGCGCCCAGAGCCCACGCATGCGCCTCCATCATGTCCAGCAGGCGGTGGCCGAGACCGGCGCCGTGGCAGTCCGGATGGACATACAGCTTGGCGATTTCCCAGGTGTCTTCGGTAGCCGGCATCGCTGCGGCCATGCCCACGACCGCGTCGCCGTCCTCCGCCACCCACAGCGCGCCGCCGCGTTCGCCGTAATAAGTCGCGAGCGCCAGCAGCTTCTGCTCCTCGCGCTCGACGTCCAGGATGCAGCCGGGGTAGTCGGCCCAGCACCGCCCGATCAGCGCGATTAGGCCTGCGGAGTCACCGTCCCGGCCCGGCCTCACCGCCACGGCCGGAAGGTTCACCGCAGGCTGGCGCAAAACACGATGATGCGGCGGCAGGCCTCGGTGAGGGAGGCGTCGTCGGTGGCGTAGCTGATGCGGATGTAGGGCGACATGCCGAAGGCGGCGCCGTGCACCACCGCCACGTGCTGCTCGTCCAGCAACGCCAAGGCGAAGTCCTCGTCGGTGTCGAGCCGTGTACCGGCCGCGGTCGTCTTGCCCAGGCAGCCGGCGACGCTGGGATAGACGTAAAATGCGCCCTCCGGCCGGTGACAGACCATGCCGGGCGCCTGGCCCAGCGCGTCGATCACCAGGTCGCGGCGCCGGCGGTAGGCGTCCGCCATGCGCGGCACATCGTCCTGCGGGCCGTCCAGCGCTGCGGCGGCGGCAGCCTGGCCGATGGTGGACACGCCAGCCGCGACGTGGCCCTGCATAGTGGTCATCGCCTTGATCAGCCCGCGCGGCCCGGCGCCGAAGCCGACGCGCCAGCCGGTCATCGCATAGGTCTTCGACACGCCACTCACCGTCAGCACCCGGTCGCGCAGCCGCGGCTCGACGGCCGCCATCGTCCGGTGCTCGAACCCATCAAAGACCAGGTGCTCATACATGTCGTCCGACAGGATCCAGACATGCGGGTGCCGCAGCATGACCTCGCCCAGCGCTGCGATCTCGTCACGCGTCGCGGCAGCGCCGGTCGGGTTGTTGGGAAAGTTCAGCAGCAGCCACTTGGTGCGCGGGGTGATCGCCGCCTCCAGGTCCTCCGGCCGCAGCTTGAAGCCGTTGTTCTGCGGGCAGCTCACCGGCACCGGCACGCCGCCGATTACCCGGGTCATCAGCGGATAGGCGCCCCAGTATGGCGCCGGAATGATCACCTCGTCGCCATCGTCGAGCGTCGCCATCAGCGCATTGAAGATGACCTGCTTGCCGCCATTGCCGACCATGATTTCGTCCAGCGCGAACTCCAGGCCGGAGTCGCGCAGGAACTTGCGCTGGATGGCCTGTTTCAGGGCGGGCTGACCGTCCTGCGGCGGGTATTTGGTGTCGCCGTGCAGCGCCGCCTGATAGCCGGCCTCGATCGCATGGCGCGGGCTGTCGAAATTGGGCTCGCCGATGGTGAGCGCGATGACCTCGATGCCCCGGGCCCGCATGGCGCGGGCCTTGGCGGTCATGGCGACGGTGGCCGCGACCGGCGCCCGGTCGAGCCGCTGCGCTAACGCAGGCATGGCTTAATGCAGCCCCTCGCAGAAGTGCTGGATTCGTCCACAGGCCGCGACCAGGCTGTCGGTGTCGGTCGCGTAGCTGATGCGCAGGTGCCCAGGATACATGAACGCTGTCCCGTGCACCGCAGCGACGCCCTCCTCCTCCAACAGCGCGGTGACGAAACTCTCGTCGTCCTTAATGGCGGCGCCGCCACGGCTCGTCTTGCCGATGCAGCCGTGCACACTTGGAAAAACGTAGAACGCGCCTTCTGGAGAATGACAATTCAGGCCCGGCGCCTTGTTCAGCATGGATACGACGAGGTCGCGCCGGGTCTTGTACACCGCCACCATCTCATCGATAAAACCCTGCGGGCCGTTCAGCGCCTCGACCGCAGCCGCCTGGCTGACGCTGCTGGTGTTCGACGTGCTCTGCGACTGCAGCTTGTCCATTGCGCGCACCAGCTTCACGGGAGCGCCGGCGAAGCCGATGCGCCAGCCGGTCATCGCATAGGCCTTGCTGCAGCCGTTCATCGTCACCGTGCGGTCGCGCAGCCGCGGCTCGACCTGCACGACCGTCGCCGATTCGAAGCCGTCATAGACCAGCTTCTCGTAGATATCGTCGGTGAAGATCCAGACGTCGGGATGGCGCAGCAGCACGTCGCAGATCGGCCGCAGCTCCTCGGCCGAGTAGGCGGCGCCGGTCGGGTTACACGGGCTGTTCAGCATGAACCACTTGGTCTTCGGCGTGATCGCGGCCTCCAGATCCTCGGCGCGCAGCTTGAAGCCGTTGTTCTGGCCGCAGGGCACGAAGACCGGGGTGCCGTCGGCCAGCGCCACGATGTCGGGGTAGCTGACCCAGCACGGCGTCGGGATGATCGCCTCGTCGCCCACGTTCATCGTCGCGACCATGGCGTTGAAGATCACCTGCTTGCCGCCGGTGGAGATGATGATTTCCTCCGGCCGTATAGTCTAGGCCGCTGTCGCGCTTGAACTTGTCGGCGACCGCCTGACGCAGCGCCTTGGTCCCAGCCACGTCGGTATACTTGGTGTCGCCGGCCTGGATGGCGCGGATGGCCGCGTCCTTGACGTTCTGCGGCGTGTCGAAGTCCGGCTCGCCGGCCGACAGGCTGATGATGTCCCGGCCCTGGGCCTTCAGCGCGCGCGCCTTGGTGGAGATGGCGATGGTCTGGCTCGGGCTGATCCGGTCCAGGCGTTCGGCGATGAGCTGCATGTGACTCTGCTGGTGTTGCTAATGATCGAGTTTATGCCCCAGCCCGCTCGGGCACAACCGCGCGTCCGGCCCTTTGTTGCACAAACCACGCCGCCCCCAGCGACACCGACACGATTGCGAGGATGACGGTCGCCAGCGCGTTCAGCTCCGGCGTCACACCGAGGCGCAATGCCGAGAACACCACCATCGGCAGCGTGCTGGCGCCCGGCCCCGAGACGAAGGTCGCGACTACCAGGTCATCGAGCGACAGCGTGAACGCCAGCAGCCAGCCGGACAGCAGCGCCGGGGCCAGCAGCGGCAGCGTGACCAGGCCGAACGCCGCGAAAGGCGAGGCGCCGAGGTCCATGGCGGCATCTTCTAAATCCGATCCCGCATCGGTCAGCCGCGCCTCAATCACGATGGCGACGTAGGACAGGCTGACGGACACATGAGCCAGCGTGATCGTCAGCGCGCCGCGGCCGTGCGGCCAACCGATGGTCTGCTCCATCTGCACGAACAGCAGCAGCAGCGACAGCCCGACCAGCACGTCCGGCAGCACCAGGCGGGCGGAGAGCAGCGCCGCGAAGGCGCCGCGCCCGCGGAACCGTCCGAACCGTGCCAGCGCAAACCCGGCGATGGTCCCAAGCACCGTGGCGCCCGTCGCCGAAACGGCGGCAATGCGCAGCGACAGCAGCGCCGCCTCAATCAGCTTGTCGTTGGCCCACAGCGCCGCATACCAGTGCAGTGAGAAGCCCGAGAGCACGGTCGTGAGCCGGTTTGGATTGAAGCTCGTCGCCACCAGCAGCAGCACCGGCACATAGAGAAAAGCATAGCCGAGCAGCAGGCAGATGTTGAGGAACCAGCCTCGTTTCATCTGCCGCGCCCGCAGCGCCACCATCGGCACCAGCAAAGCGAGCAGCAGCGCGTTGGCCACCGTCGCCGCCATGGGCCAGTCGCGGTTGCTGAAGAACTCGTTCCACAATGCGCGGCCGATGGTCTGCGCGCCGGGGCCGCCCAGCAGTTCCGGGATCACGTACTCGCCCATCGCCGGGATGAACACGAGGGCGAGGCCGGCGACGATGCCAGGGATGGAGAGCGGCAGGGTAATGGTGCGGAACGCGGTCCAGGGGCTGGCCCCGAGATCGGCGGCGGCCTCCTCCAGCGCCGGGTCGCGACGGGACAGGCGGGCATAGAGCGGCAGGATCATGAACGGCAGATAGGCGTAGGTGACGCCGACATACATGGCGAAGTCGGTGTAAAGCAGCCGCAGCGCCGGGAGGCCGACGGCCTGCAGCGCCGCGTTGATCCAACCCTCGTCGCGCAGCAGCCCGATCCAGGCGGTGATCCGCAACAGGAACCCCGTCCAGAACGGCAGCATGACGCCCAGCAGCAGCAGCGAGCGCCAACGGTCGGGCGCGCGGGCGATCGCCAGCGCCATGGGATAGCCGATCAGCAGGCAAAACACCGTCGAGATACCGGCGACGGCCAGGCTTTTCAGGGCGGCGTCGAGGTAGAAGGCGTCGTCGGTCAGCACGGCGTAGTTCGAGGTCTCGGGCGCCTGCAACAGCGGCGTGTACGGCGGCACGCCGGGAACGGAGGTGGAGAAGGACAGCGCCGCCACGATCACGACCGGCAGTGCGACGAACAGCAGCAGCCACAGCCAGACCGGCGTCAGGACGGCAGCGCGGTTCATTCGGCCAGCAGCACGCAGGCCTCTGGCGGCCAGGACACCGCGACGACGCTCCCCGGCGCCAGCAACCCGGCGCCAACGCCGTCCCCCAAAGGCTGCGACACCAGCAGCATCGTGCCGCCGTCCAGGCGCACGTGGTGGTCCACGGTGCCGCCGCGATAGGCGCTGTCCATCACCGTGCCCGGCGCCGTGTTCACGCCTGTGACAGCGCCCGGCGCGATGCGCAGCCGCTCCGGCCGGAGTGCCACGTGCAGGGCGCTGCCGGCCGGACCAGGCGCTGTGCTGGCGGCCTGCGTCGGGCCGATGCCGTCGAGATCCAGCGTCGCGCAGGCTCCGGCGGTCCGCACCGTCGCCGGCAGGATGTTCGCCGCCCCCATGAACTCAGCGACATAGCGGCTGGCTGGGCGCTCATAGATGTCGGCCGGCGCGCCGACCTGCGCCAGGCGGCCCTGATGCAGCAGGCCGATCCGGGTCGCCATCGCCAGCGCCTCGTCCTGGTCATGCGTTACGAGCACGAAGGTGGTCCCGGTCTCCCGCTGCACCCGCAGCAGCTCCTGCCGGGTCTGCTCGCGGAGCGAGCGGTCCAGTGCGGACAGCGGCTCGTCCAGCAGCAGCAGGCGCGGGCGCGGGGCCAAGGCACGGGCCAGCGCCACCCGCTGCCGCTGGCCGCCGGACAGCGCATCCGGCTTGCGCACAGCGAACTCGCGCAGCCGCACGAGGTCGAGCAGCGAGGCGACCCGGGTGGCGATGTCGGAGCGCTTCATGCCCTGGCGACGCAGGCCGAAGCCGACGTTGTCCGCGACGCTCATATGCGGGAAGAGCGCATAGGACTGGAATGTGGTGTTCACCGGACGGCGGTGCGGCGGCAGCCCGGTGATGTCCTGGCCCGCCAGCACGATCTTCCCGGCCGTCGGCTGGATGAAGCCGCCCAGCGCCCGCAGCAGCGTCGTCTTGCCGGAGCCGGAGCCGCCGAGCAGCACGAACATCTCGCCGCTGTTGATGGTAAGGTCCAGGCGGTCAAGCGCCAGCGCTGGGCCGTAGCGGACGGTAAGCCCGGCAACCTCCAGATCGGCCAACCGGTTAGTGCCCGGCCTTGAACCGCGCCCACATCCGCGTGCGCAGCCGGTCCGCTGCCTGCGGCGTGGCGCGCACCGTGAAGAACCGCGGCGACGCCGTGTCAGGATAGACGTTTGGGTCGTCCCGCACCTCGGGCGTGATCGCGTCGCGGCTGGCCGGGATGGCGTTCGGGTAGCGCACCTGGTTGGTGATCGCGGCCATCACGTCGGGCTGCAGCAGGAAGTTGATGAACTGCATGGCCTCGGCGGGGTGCGGCGCGTCGGCGGGGACTGCCAGCATGTCGAAGGTGAGTGCCGCGAACTCCTTGGGCGCCGCGTAGCGGACGGTCTTCTGCCCGGCCTCCTTCGCCCGTGCAGCCGCCTGGATCACGTCGCCGGAATAGGTCATCGACAGGCAGATCTGCCCGCCCGCCAGGGCCTCCACGGCGCCACCGGACGCGAAGGTGCGGATATAGGGACGGATCGCCATGAGGGTACGCTCGACGTCGGCCAAGTCCTTCGCGTCGGTGCTCTCCGGGTTGCGGCCCAGGTATTTCAGCACGCTCGGGATGGTGTCGATGGCGCTGTCCATCACGCTGATGCCGCAATCCGCCAGCCTCTTTGCGTGCTCCGGCTTCAGCAGCAGGTCCCAGCTATCCATCGGCGCGCTGGGATCGAGCGCCTGGATGCGTTCGGGGATCATGCCCAGCCCGATGGTGCCCCAAAGATAGATGGCGCCGTGCCGGTTGCCGGGGTCGGACACCTCGACCCGCTGCATCAGCTTGGGATCGAGGTTCGACCAGTGCGGGATCTTGCTGCGGTCGAGCGGCAGCAGCGCCTTGGCGGCGATCAGGCGGGAGAAGGTCGGCTCGGCGGTGGGGACCACGATGTCGTAGCCGGAGTTGCCGGCCAGCAGCTTGCCCTCCAGCGTCTCCAAGCTGTCGTACACGTCATAGCGCACCTTGATCCCGGTCTCGCTGGTAAAGCGCTCGAGCACCTTGGGATCGATGTAGTCGGTCCAGTTGTAAACGTTCAGCACGCGATCCTGCGCCAGCGCCGAATGCCCGACGAGCAGGAGCAAAACCGGAACCAGCCTACGCACCCAACCCATTGCAGCACCCTTCTCGAACGTCGCAAGAACTTATCCAGCGTGCGGCGCGATTGAAAGATGCCGCCAACACGCCAAACTTGGGAATCATGTGCGGCCGATACCTTGCGACGACATCGCCTGACGAAATCCGCCGCATCTTCGCGACGGAGAACGACACTCCGAACTGGCAGCCGACCTGGAACATGGCGCCGACGCAGGACGGCCCGGTGATCCGGCTGCATCCGGCGACTGGGGCGCGGCAGTTGGACCTGCTGCGCTGGGGCCTGCTGCCGCACTGGGCGCGCGGCGATCCGAAGAAGATCCGGCAGCCCATCAACGCCCGCGCCGAGACGGTGGCCAGCTTGCCCACCTTCCGCGACGCCTTCGCCCGGCGTCGCTGCATCGTGCCGATCGACGGTTTTTATGAATGGCAAGCCGGTCCGCAGGGCAAGCAGCCCTATGCTGTCGCCCGTGCAGACGGCGCCATCATGGCGCTGGCCGGGCTATGGGAGGGCTGGCGCGGCCCGGATGGCCAGACCATCCGCAGCTACACCGTGGTGACAACGACCGCTGCGGACGCGCTGGGTCATCTGCACGAGCGCATGCCGGTCATCTTGGAGGAGTCGGACTGGGCGGCATGGCTTGGCGAGACGCCGGGCGACCCGTCGGCGTTGCTGCGGCCGTCCGCGACGCCGTTGCGGATTTGGCCAGTATCAAGCCGGGTCAATAATGTGCGCAACAACGGTCCGGAGCTGATTGAGCCATTGGCGCCGGAGCACGTCGAGGTGATGGATATCCCGGCCGGTCGAATGGCTTCGTAACCAGGGAGGACACAATGGCAGAACTCACGGGCCTGCGTTGGGGGCCGTCGTCCAAGGGTGCCGCGCAGCAGCTTGTCGTGCTGTGCCACGGCGTGGGCGCCGACGCGCACGACCTGATCGACCTGGCGCCGACATGGTCCCGCGCGCTGCCTGACGCCCTGTTCATAGCCCCGGATGCGCCTGAGCCGTACGACCAGGGACCGACGGGCCGCCAATGGTATAGCCTCCAGGACCGCACGCTGGCGGTGCTTGAGGCTGGCGCGCGCCGGGCAACGCCGCTGCTGCTCAGCTATATCGATGCCGAATTGGAACTTTCGGGCCTTGCGCCCGACGCGGTGGCGATGATGGGGTTCAGCCAGGGCGCCATGATGGTGCTTCATGCCGGCCTGCGCCGCCGCACGCCACCGCGTGGGATCCTCGCCTACTCCGGCGCGCTGCTGGACACGCCGGCGCTGGCGGCCGAATGCACCGGGCATCCGCCGGTGCTGCTGGTGCACGGCGAGCAGGACGAGGTGGTGCCGTTCTCCCGTGCCGAGGCGGCCGAGTCGGCTTTGAAACGGATTGGCATTCCACTGCAAACGCTGTGGTGCCCGAGGCTGGGCCACGGGATTGACGACGCTGGGCTGTCGGCCGGGGCGTTGTTCCTGCAGCGTTTGTTCGCGTGACGAAGCCATGACAAACGCTGGTGTGGCTTGCCGGTGCCGGTTCTCGGTGCGATAACCAATGGAAGTTTGGCGGCGCACACGATCTGGCGGCCTGTCTTGCGATGCTGGCCCCAGATGTTGCGTCCGTGTTTAAGGAGCGCGCATTGCCTGACGGAGGTCTGCATTTTCCAGCGCTGGTTCTGAATGCCGACTTCCGGCCGCTCTCCTATTTCCCGCTATCCGTCTGGTGCTGGCAGGATGCGGTCAAAGCCGTGTTTCTCGACCGCGTCTCGGTGCTGAGCGAATATGACGACGAGGTGCACTCGCCCAGCATGTCGATGCGCCTGCCGAGCGTCATCGCGCTGAAAGACTACATTCCAGCCGCACGCAAGCCGGCGTTCACCCGCTTCAACGTGTTCCTGCGCGACGCTTTCAGCTGCCAGTATTGCGGGGACCGCTATCCCACGCACGACCTGACATTCGACCACGTCATCCCGCGCAGCCGTGGCGGGCGCACAACTTGGGAGAACGTTGTAACCGCCTGTGGCGGCTGCAACCTCCGCAAAGGCAGCAAGCTACCGCGCGAGTGCCACATGCACCCGCGTTTGAAGCCTGCTCAGCCCTCGACATGGGAGTTGCAGGAGAACGGCCGGGCCTTCCCGCCAAACTACCTGCATGAGAGCTGGCGCGACTACCTATATTGGGACAGCGAACTCGAGAGCTGACGCCGCGCCCCACCAGGGAGCGCAGCGCATGTTGCTAGCGGGACTTTTTATAGAGCTTGCTGGCGATCTCGAACATCTCCTCGGGCGCATACTCCGGGCTGAATGCCGCGGTCTGGCCCATGAGGTTATGAATGCGACCGCCCTCCGGATGACCATCGACCAGCTCCAGCTCGCCCGGCGGATCGCCCGGCAATGCCTGCTCGCCATTGCCCCAAATGCCGGCCATCTCCTTGTAGTCGTCCGGGCTGAAGCGATACAGCCGGCGATGTGAGCCCTCAGCGAGATACTTCTGGCACTCAGGAATGCGATCAAGGTCGATGTTCGGCGTCGGCAGCATCTTCTCGATCTCGACGCCAGTGATCTGCTTCAGCGCCAGTGCATAGGCATGCGCATGGACGGAACCGCGGACCAGCAGATAGCCGCAGACCTCGCGGCCGGTCGCCTCCGTCATGGTCTCATAAACCCGCAGCTTGTGGATGCGGGCGCCGCACTCGAGATGGAAGTTGTGCAAGAGGTCGATCACCACGTTCCCTGTGGTGGTCACCATGTCCATGTTCCAGGACGCGCCGTTGCTGTTCATCGGCAACGCGCCGCCGCCATTCGCCAGGAACGACGCCGCCAGCCGGATGTCCTGCATGCCCTTGAACGGCGCGTCCGAAATGTCGTCATTGCCCTTCTCATTCGCCGGCACGTCCGGCCCAGCGTTCAGCATGGCAACGCCGTTGCTCACGAGCTCAACGTGGCCAAGCTCCTCTGCGGTGATGGAGGCCACGAGGCTATAGAACGGGCGCAGCTTCTCCTTACTGCGGAAGTTGAAGCTCTGGAACATGTAGTTGCCGAGCGTGGACATCTCGCCGTACTTGCCGCCCAGAAGCTCCTGAAGTGCCGCGGCGGCGTTTGGATCCTGCTTCTTCGGCGCCGGAAGCTCGGTCTGCAGCTTGTCAATACGTAAGAACATCGTCGGTGACTCCGTCGAGTATGCGGCAAATGCCGATCACCCAACGGAGGCACTGCGACTAAGTTGCAATGTATGTTCTATTACACCCGCTCGCTCACGGCGATCGCCATCTTGCAGCCCGCCTTGATTATCGCCGACATCAGCTTGTAGCCCTGGACCTGCTCGGCCTCGTGCTCCAGTCCGATATCGCGGTGCTCCTGCTCCTCGGCGCGAAAACGCTCGATCGTAGCGCGGAGCGGCGCCTCCTCCTCGCCGAGCGATGCGGCTTGGGCAGCGTAGTGCTCGTCGATCGCCTCCTCGACCGCGACGGTGCAGGCCATCGCCGCCCGGTCGCCCATCGCGGCCGTCACCGCGCCCAATGCATAGCCGGCCAGATGCCACAGCGGCAGCAGCGCCGTCGGCCGCACCCGGCGTGAGCGGATCAGCCCGGTGAACGTGTCGAGATGATGCTGCTCCTGCGCCTGCATGTGACGGATCAGGTCGCCCTTGGCGCCGCGGCCCATGACCGAGAGCTGGCCCGCGTAGATGCGCTGCGCGCCATACTCGCCGGCGTGGTCCACGCGGATGATGCGCTCGACCCTGTCCCGCAGGGTGGGATCGCCGGGTAGCGGTGTCCTGGTTTGGCTCATGCTGTGCCTCGTTGCCTGCCGGCTGAGATGGCAAGGAACCCGGCCAGCGCCAGGGCGAACACCAGGTTCATTCCCGCCATCGAGACCGGCAGGCCGGGCACCAGGAAGGTCGGCTCGTCGCAGGGCTTGCTGACGGTCGCCGGCATGCGGGCCAGGCGCTCGGCGATGCTGCCGCCGCCCAGCGACGGCGCGGCGCATTCTGGCAATGGGCTGGGCCACCAGTGCTGCTCGACGCCGACGTGGATTGCCGCCAGGGCCACGCCCGGCAGCAGCGCTAACGCCGCCGCGACCAAGGCCCAGCGCGCGGCGCGGCGCGGCAGCGCCAGGGCCAGCAGTCCGAACGCGATAGCAACGCGATAAGGCCAGCGCTCCCACAGGCACAGCGCGCAGGGCACCAGGCCCAGCCAGCGTTCCGATGCCAGCGCGCCGCCCAGTGCCGCCGCCGACCCCAGGAAGGCAGCCCAAGCCGCGCCTCGAACATTGAAGAAGGTGACGCCGGAAGGGTTCATGCCAGCGATATGGCGCGCATTGCCGCTTGGAGCAATCGCGCTGGCACCGTACCGTGCCGGCACACGAAGGAGGGAGAAGAATGATGCGCAAGCTTCTTGGCCGGACCAATTCCAGCAATGTCATGAAGGCCGTGTGGCTGATGGAGGAACTCGTGCTGCCGTATGAGCGCACCGACGTGGGCGGTCCGTTCGGCGGCACCGACACGCCGGAGTACCGGGCGATGAACCCGAACGGCAAGGTGCCGACGCTGGTCGAGGGCGAGTTCGTGCTGTGGGAGAGCAACGCGATCATCCGCTACCTCTGTGCGGCGAACGCACCGGGCGATGAGATGTGGCCGGACGACCTGCAGGCGCGGGCCAGCATCGACCGCTGGATGGACTGGCAGCAGACGACGCTGAACCGGCCGCAATCGACGGTGTTCCAGGGCCTGGTGCGCACTGCGCCGGAGCGGCGGGACCCGGCCGCCATCGCCGCCGCGATGACTGAGGCAGCCGGGTGCTGGAGCCTGCTCGACGGTATCTTGGCAAGTGTGCCCTATGTCGCGGGTCCGGTGTTCACGCTGGCGGACATCGCATTGGGCGTCCACGTGCACCGCTGGTTCTCGTTCGACCTGGCGCGGCCGCCGCAGCCGCATCTGCGCGCTTGGTATGACCGCCTGCTGACCCGGCCGGCCTATCGGCAGCGTGTTGCGATGCCGATGACATGATGGAAGATGCACCACTGCCGATCTCACCGGACGCTGAGGCGGCAGTCCTCGTGCTCAACAACGCCCACGCGATCGAGCTATCCTGGCTTGAACCGAGCCGGCTGACCGCCATACTTGGCCAGGCGTTCCACGCCCGCCGGATCGGGCGTGTCGAGGCATTTTTGCTCTCTCTTGACGAGAGTGCCGACTATGACAGCCCGAACTATCTTTGGTTTCGCGCCCGCTACCCGCGCTTCGTGTACGTAGATCGCGTCGTTGTCGCGCCAGCTGCGCGCGGACGCGGTCACGCCAGGCATCTCTATGCCGACCTGATCGGGCGGGCTGCTGCTGCGGGCCACGACAAAATTGTATGCGAGGTAAACTCCGACCCGCCCAACCCGGCCTCTGACGCCTTCCATGCGGCGCTTGAATTTACCGAGGTCGGCGAGGCCGCAATTCATGGCGGCAGCAAGACGGTGCGCTATCTTTCGCTCCCGATCATCCCAACGCTGCAGTAAGTGCCGTGATGACGAGGTAGATCGCCACCTTCGAGATCGACAAGACGAGGAGCAGCCCATGACTGCGGGGTTTCTGATTACAACGCTGATTGTCGTGGCTTCACCGGGGACCGGCGCAATTTACACTTCGGCCGCCGCGCTGTCGCGTGGTGCGCGGGTGAGCATCGTAGCGGCTTTTGGTAGTACGCTTGGCATTCTTCCACACCTTGCCGCCGCCATACTGGGGCTTGCGGCTCTCCTGCACTCAAGTGCGATGGCATTTAGTGCGGTGAAGGTGGCCGGCATCCTCTATCTGTTGTTCATGGCTTGGAGCTCGCTTCGAGAGAGCGGAGTGCTGCGGGTCGAGAGCGTCGCGGATCGGCGCTCCGACCTGCGCATCATCGTTGACGGCATCCTGATTAATGTCCTCAACCCAAAGCTCTCAATTTTCTTTGTCGCGTTCCTGCCGCAGTTCGTGAGCGCTGGGGATACGCGGCCACTTCTGAGCATGATTGAGCTGTCGGGTGTGTTCATGCTGGTGACTTTCGCCGTCTTCGCCATCTATGGCGTGTTTGCTGCAGGCATGAGGGATCATGTGGTTTCGCGGCCGCGTGTTATGGCGTGGTTGCGTGGCAGCTTTGCGGCAGCATTCGCCGCGCTGGCCGCTCGGTTGGCTTTTGCCGAGCGGTGACAATCCAAGTTGATTTAGGCTCGTCAGCCCATGGCAGATCACCCGCTTCTCTGTTCTGGCTCGCTGCAACCGCCGTGCTCGCCCTATGCGGCTGCGCCCAGACCTCCAACCCGGAGCCATCCCGATTATATGACGGGCGCTATGTCGGGACCCGCGAATCAAACCTCTTGGAGGCTTGTGGGATTACGGCGATGACGGGCAGGACCGAGGCCAGCGTCGCCGGCGGCAACCTGCGCATGCAGCTTTTTAACCCGGGCACGAAGATGACGGGGACCGTGGGCGCCGATGGCGCCGTCCGGGCGTCCGGCTTATGGAAAAGCCCGCACAGCTTCCACAATTTCACCATCCTGCAAGGAAAGATCGCTGACGGCCGGCTGACCGGGACCGCGTCCGACAGCCGGTGCGTCACCGAGCTCGCGCTCAGGAAAGTGGGAAAGCGCTGAGGCGGCCTGCCGGTTTTACTGGGCAGGGCTCTCGATCAAATCCTCGTTCTCCGCATGCCGGCGCGCCTCGATCTCCTCCAGGTCGAGCTCGCCCTCGAGCGTATGCAGGACAGAATCGTGGATCTCGCCGGTCCGGTAAAGCCGCAGCGCTTCGGCGCGCCCGGCCCCCACCGCGGCCAGCACCGCCGCGAAATGCGCGTGCTTCTCGCCGATCAATCCGCCATTCGCCTCGCTGAACCGCGCGGTGGCGCGGGCGCGGTAGCCGTACTGCTCGACCAGGCGCGGATGCCGGTGCGTGCCGTCCTCCCCCAACGAATGCTGCTCGATCGCGATCAGCTGCGCCTGGGCTATGCGCGCCCGCGCCGCCGCTTCGGGCATCGTGCTGCTCTGCGTCAGCTTGAACTCGCCAAGGCGGAAGGCGCGGACCAGTGGAGCCAAGGTGGCGCCCTGGATCAGCACCGTCACCAAAATCACCAGGAATGTGGTCGCGAGAATGAAGTCGCGGCCGGGAAACTGCTCCGGCAGCGACAGCGCCGCCGCCAGGCTCACCACGCCGCGCAGCCCGGCCCAGCCCATGATGACCGGCACCGCGATCGGCGGATACGGGTCGCGCCGCCGCAGCGACGGCACCAGCAGGCGCGGCAGGTAGGTCGCCGGAAACAGCCAGACGAAGCGGCTCAGGATGGTCGCGGCCACGATGGCAGACGCCGCCGGCAGCAGCCCGAGGATGCTGGTGCCGCCACCGTCCAGCCGCGACAGGACGCCGCGCAGCGAGAGCCCGATCAGGATGAACACCAGCGACTCCAGGACGAACTCGACAACCTCCCACACGGCGCGCGCCTGGATGCGCGTGTTGGCGGTCAGCGTCGCGTGCTGCTGCCATCCCATGACCAGGCCGCATGCGACGGTGGACAGCACGCCGGAGACGTGGGCCGCCTCGCCGCCGATGTAGGACGCCCACGCTGCCAGCAGGCTGCCGACGATCGCCAGGCGCGGCTCCCGCAGCCGGGCCAGCAGGAATGTCGCCGCGAAGCCGAACGCCACACCGACAACGACGCCGCCGAGTGACAATACGCCGAACGATAGCGCCGCCTCGCCGGCATCGAACACGCCGGTGAGCACGGCCGCCACCGCGAAGCGGAACAGCACCAGCCCCGTTGCGTCGTTCACCAGGCTCTCGCCCTCCAGCAGCACGACAACGCGGCGCGGCAGCGACACCTGGGCCAGCACGGCTTTGGCAGCCACGGCGTCGGGCGGCGAGATGATGGCGCCCAACGCGAAACACGCTGCCCATGGCAAAGACGGCATGACCCAGTGCGCGACGACGCCGACGACCGCCGTCGTGAACGCCACGGCGCCGACGGCGAGCTGCATGATGATGCGGAGGTTGGCGCGGAAATCCCGCCATGAGGTGAAGAACGCGCTACCCAGCAGCAGCGGCGGCAGGAACAGCACGAGGGCGAGGTCGGGATCGAGGTCGATCGCCGGCATGTTCGGAATGAGCGCCAGCACGATCCCGCCGAGGATCAGCGCCGCCGCCGGCGGCAGGCGCAGTCGGCGGGCGAGCAGTTCGAGGCCGATGATGATGGCCAGCAGCAGAAGGATCAGCTCGAAACGGGCGACGGGGGACATCAGGCACCATAGCCCGGTTCGTCCACGCTGACATAGCCGCCGAGCCGGTCGGCGGCGGCCTCGGCCGCAGGTCGCTGCCCTGGCGGGCCAAAACCGCCGCCGCCGGAGGTCTCCAGCCGGATGCGGTCGCCGCGGCGCAGGCGCAAATTGCCGATCTTCGACGGCAGCGCGGTCGACTGGCCGTCGCGGATATGCAGCAGCCGCCCCGGCGCGCCAGGCAGGCCGCCATCCAGGCCATATGGGCGCGACTTGAAGCGTTCGAGGTTGGCGGTGAACACCGTCGCCTCGCAGTCGATCCGCCACTCCCGCACCAGGCCCAGCCCGCCGCGATGCCGGCCAGCGCCCCCGGTATCCGGCAGCAGGGCATACTCCGTGACCGTCAGCGGCATTTCGCTCTCGATCATCTCGACCGGGATGTTGGCGTTGTTGTGCATGCCGTGCGAGTAGGCGCTGAGCCCGTCCTGCAGCGGATGCGCGCCGCCGCCGCCGACCTCGATCTCCACCAGCACCGAGCGGGCTGCAGCGTCAGTGATCGTCTGGAACGTGCACACGTAGCTCGCGCCATAATACGCGGCGGGGATGCGGCCCGGCACCGCCTTGTGCAGCGCGCCCAGCAGCGTGGTAGCCAGGCGGTGCGACACGACGATGCGGTTGGCGACCGGTGCCGGGTGCCGCGCGTTGACGATCAGGCCCTCGGGGGCCACCACCCGCACCGGGCGCATGCAGCCGGCATTGGCCGGGATCGGCTGGTCGGCGCAGGCCATCACGGCATACGACACCGCCGAACCCGACGATGCGAGCGTCGCGTTAATCGGCCCCAGTGCCTGCGGTCCGCATCCCGAGAGGTCCACGATCATCTCGTCGCCCGCCACGGTGATGGCCGCATGGATGCGGATCGGCGTGTCCGTCAGCCCATCGTCGTCGATCACGTCCTCGAATTCGTAGGTGCCGTCCGGGATGCGGCCGATCATCGCGCGCATCGCCCGCTCCGAGCCGTCGAGGATCTGCGCGCAGGCCGCTACCATCCGCTCCGCGCCATAACGGCCGCACAGCCGCTGCAGGTTCGCCTCGCCCACCGCGAGCGACGCCATCTGCGCCTGCAGGTCACCCCAAAGCATGTCTGGACGGCGGACGTTCTGCCGCATCATCGCCAGCACCTCCTCGTTCAGCACGCCGCCGCGCAGCAGCCGGAGCGGCGGGATGCGCAGGCCCTCCTGGAACACCTCGGTCGCAGTCGCGCCATAGCTCCCGGCGGAGATGCCGCCCATGTCGAGGTGGTGGCACAGCGTGCCGACGATCGCCACGCGCTGGCCGTCCGCAAACACCGGGCGGAACGCCAGGATGTCCGGGATGTGCTGGCCGCCGCAGTATGGGTCGTTGGTGATGATGACGTCGCCGGGCGCCCAGCCCTCGATTGGCAGGAAGTCGCGCAGCACCGTCCGCAGCCCGGCGCCCATCGAGTTCAAGTGCTGCGGGATGCGCGCCGACTGCGCCACGTTGTCGCCTTGGGCATCGAACACTGCGGTCGAGTAATCCAGCAGCTCGCGCACGATGGTGGAGCGGCTGGTGCGCCAGATGGTCACGTCCATTTCCGCGGCGGCGGCGGTCAGGGCGTTGCGCATAATCTCGAGCTCGATGGGGCCGAGCGTCGTCATGGCGTGCGCCGGGCGACCAGCGCGCCGTGCGGGCCGGGTTCGCAGGTCCAGTTTTCGGTCAGCAGCACGGTGGTGGTGTCCTCCTCGATCAGCAGCGGGCCGGGCATCGGGCCGGTGACGTGGCTGCGGTGCACGACCTCGACGTCGCGCCAGCCGCCCAGGTACACCGGCCGGTGATGCGGCGGCCGGGCGCCTCCGACGCCAGGCGCTGTCCGGCCGGGGTCCTGCACGGGCAGGCGCCCGGTCGCCGAAAGACGAATGGTGACGATATCGACGGGGTCACCGGGATTGGCGTAGGAAAAGCGCTGCCGGTGCATGTCGTGGAACCCGGCAACCGCAGCCTGCAGCCCAGCGCCGTCCACGGTCCCTTCCCACGGCACCACCAGCTCGAACGCCTGGCCGCGATAGCGCATGTCGGCCGCGAGATCGAGGTTCTGCCGCTCCTGGCTGATGCCGTCGCCGTCCAGCAAAGCCTGGCCCTGGTCGCGCAGCCCGGCCGCGATGCGCGCGAGCTCCGGCAGGCTCGCGGGCGCCGCCGGCAGCAGGCGGCTGCTGGCGAGGTCGTGCACGATGTCGGACGCCAGGATGCCGCTGGCAGAGAAGGTGCTGGCGTCGGCTGGAAACACCACCTGGGTGATGCCCAACTCGTCCGCGACCTCAATCGCATGCAGCCCGCCGGCGCCGCCGAACGACAGCAATCTGAAACCGCGGGGGTCGAGGCCCTTTTCGAACAGGCTCAGCCGGATCGCCGCCGCGAGGCTGGTGTTGGCCAGCGCGATCACGCCCGCCGCGGCCTGGTCGGTGCCGAGGCCGAGCGGCGCCCCGACCTCCGTCGCCAGGGCCGCGCCAGCCGCATCGGCGTCGAGCGGCAGCGCCCCGCCCAGGAAGAACCCGCCATCGAGCCGCCCCAACGCCAGGTTGGCGTCGGTGACGGTGGGCCGGGTGCCGCCACGGCCGTAGCAGGCAGGGCCCGGCTTGGCCCCGGCGCTGTGCGGACCCACGGTGAACCGCCCGGCCTCATCCACTGCGGCGATCGAACCGCCGCCGGAGCCGATCGTGCGGATCTCCACCATCGGCAGCCGGACCGGCAGGCCGTCAACCTCGCCCTGCATCACCTGCGTGACCAGGCCGCCGCTCACCACACAGACGTCGAAGCTGGTGCCGCCCATGTCCATGCCGACCACGCTGTCGAGGTCCAGACGCGCGGCGATCCGGCTGGCGGCCAGCGCCCCGCCGCTCGGCCCCGACAGCAGCAGCCGCACCGGTTGCGCAGCAGCGACAGCGGCGCTGCAGACGCCGCCATTCGACTGCACGAGCAGCAGGCGGGCGCTGAGGCCACGCTCAGCCATGCGCCGTTCCAGCAGAGCGAGGTAGCCGCGCACCACCGGCACCAGCAGGGCATTCAGCACGGTGGTCGAGGTGCGCTCGTATTCCCGGATCTCCGCGCTGACCTCGGACGAGACGCTGACCGGGATGCCGGGGCAGGCGCGCAGGATGTGATCGCGCAGGGTTTTTTCGTGCGCGGGGTTCATTGTGGCGTGCAGCAGGCTGATGGCGACGGTTTCAGCGCCGAGTTCACGGATCGCCGCCACGGCTTGGTCCAGCGCCGCCGGCGACAGGGGATGCTCGACGCTGCCATCGGCGCGCATCCGCTCGGCGATGCCCAGGCGGCGCTCCCTCGGGATCAGCGGGTCGGCGCGCTGCTGCCGGAGGCCGTAGATGTCGCGCCGGGCGTGGCGGCCGATCTCCAGCACGTCGCGGAACCCCTCGGTCGCGAGCAGCACGCCGCGGGGCAGCTTGCGCTCCAGTACGGCGTTCGTGGCGATGGTGGTGCCGTGCAGCAGCAAGCCGACATCCTTGAGGACGAAGCCGAACCGGCGCGCGGCCTCATCGATGGCGGCCATCAGGCCGATCGAGGGATCCTCCGGCGTAGTCGGCGTTTTTACGCTGCCGGATTGCCCGGAGCGGCCGTCGAAGACCTGCAAGTCGGTGAAGGTCCCGCCGATGTCGATGCCCAACCTGACGCCGGCAGCCAGTGTCGTGTCGGTAGTCAGTCTGGCCGTCATGCCGTCCCCTGCCGTGCCGATCGCGTCGCGATGCCGCGGTCTAGCCTAAGCTTTGCAGGGAACGGATAGGTTGGACACAGCCAGATGGGTCAGGCGCCTGGATCGCACGCTGTAGTGTAAAGTTTGCTGATAGCAGCCGGATCACCCGGCCGCTTGTTCTGGTCAGTGATGGTCGCGACGCCTCAAAAGCGGTGTCGGGCAATCCCGATGCCGAGCAGTCCGACACCGAGCATCGCCAGGCTGACCGGCTCCGGCACCTGGGACAGCGACACCGCCGACAGCAGGGTGGACGCGTTGGCGTCTGAGTCTGTCGGGTTGGCGAGCTTAATCGTGACGAAAGTGTTGGCCGCGACGAAGGTGTCCGACTGGATCGCGGTGAACGCCGTGCTGAAGGTGCCGGCCGGATCGACTTCGGTGAGCCGGGTCGGCCCGTAGATCTGCACGCTGTCGGCACTGATCTGGAACGTCGGCCTCGTGGTCGGCGTCGCGCGTGCATCGACGCCGACCGATACGCGATAGGTCCGGCCGGCGATGAACCCTTGCACCACCTGACTGAATGAGCTCACTCCGGACAGGAAGCCGACGACGGTCTGGCTGCCGGGCTTGCCGTTGTCGAACTGGCCGGAATCGGCCTTGGAATTGGAGGCGTAACCCACGGGGGTCCAATTCGTCAGGAAAAACTGGCCGCTGTTGTTGGCTGTGTTTGCAGCGGTGTCGTTGATCGTGAAGTTTGGGTTGAGCACGACCGGATCGGCAAGCGCCGGAGCAGCGGTCAGTGCTGCGCCGAATACAGCCGCTAACCCGGCGAAAAATGCTTTTTGCATGAACACGTTGATCGCCTTTCCAGAACGCAACGAACGTGATGCAACCGACATGCCATTGATCAATCCACTGTAAACCAACGAATTGATAATGATCTTAGCTATTCCGTGTAAAGAAATCCGACAGGCGATCGATTGGTCCTTAACGCTGGTGGACCGCCAGCATCGCGTCGCAGTTGAGCCGGCCGGACATCAGGCAGTCCTCGATCTGCGCCTTGTCGCGCAGGTGTTGGATCAGGAACAGGCCGGCCACCACCAGCATCAAGGCCACGGCCAAGCCGGCAAGGCTCGCGGTAAGCCGGTTTGCTTCCGCCGCCTCGTCACTGATCGCCCCAATCCGCATCTGGCGCACGAAATGTCTCCTCGACGACCGGTATCGCAGCTCTGGCTGTGCCCGCGCCGATGCGGCATTGTAGGGCATGACGGGGACGCGCTGGCAAGCGGCAACCGCCGGTCTCAAGGAAATAGGATGCCCCACGCCGTTAGTCATCTCGCAGCCGGGCACCTCGCCGCCGCCGACCCGGCGTTCGCCGCGCTGATCGCCCGCATCGGCCCCTGCACCGCCACGCCAAAGCCGCGCGAGCCCTACGAGGCGCTGATCCGCGCCATCGCCCATCAGCAGCTCCACAGCCGCGCCGCCGAGGCGATCCTTGCCCGCCTGGCAGCGCACCACCCCGGCGCCGCATTCCCACAGCCGGAACAGCTCGCGGCGACGCCGGACGGCGCGCTGCGGGCCTGCGGGTTCTCCGGCAGCAAGATCGCTGCCATCCGCGATATCTGCGTCCACACCCTCAACGGCACGGTGCCCACGATGCAGGACGCCGCCTGCCTGTCCGACGACGAGCTGATCCGCCGGCTGGTCGCCATCCGCGGAGTCGGACGCTGGACGGTGGAGATGGTGCTGATCTCGACGCTCGGCCGGCCGGACGTGCTGCCGGTCGATGATTTCGGGGTGCGCGAGGGCTGGCGGCTGATCAAGCAGCTGCCGGTCCAGCCGCGTCCGAAGGAGCTGGCGGCGATCGGCGAGGCCTGGGCGCCCTGGCGCTCGACCGCCGCGTGGTACCTGTGGCGCGCTTCAGACGAGGGCAAGAAGATCAAGCAGTCGAACTGATCAGCCGGCGAGGAAAGCCTCGACGACGGCGACGAACGCGTCCGGCGCGTCTGCATGCAGCCAATGGCCAGCGCCCTTGAGCGCGGTGAACCGCGCCGTGGGGAACAGCCCGCGGACCGCCGGCCGGTGCTCGGGCCGTAGATAGCCGGACAGCTCGCCGCGCAGCATCAGCACCGGCCCGGCATACTGGGCATCCAGCGGCGCGTCCCAGCCCTCGATCCCCGACAAGTTCGCCGCGATCTCTTGCAGCCCAATTCGCCAGCTTGGCGCCGGGTCGAACCGCAGGTTTTGCAGCAGGAAGCCACGCACCGCCTTGTCAGGCACGGCGGGCGCCAGGGCAGCGTCGGCCACTGCCCGGGTCAGCCCAGGTTCGAGGCGCAATGCCAGCATGGCCTCTGTGATGCCGCGGAACGCCGGGTCGTAGCGGACCGGCGCGATGTCGGCGACCAACAGCCGGCTGACGTGGCCGGGCCGCAGCAGCGCCGCCTGCATCGCGACCTTGCCGCCCATCGAGTGCCCGATCAACGCCGCCTGCGGCACGCCCATCGCCACAAGGCTGTCCAGCACGTCCGCCGCCATCGCGGAGTATGACATCGTTGGGTCATGCGGGCTGGCGCCATGGTTGCGCAGGTCGAACGCGATCACCTGGTGCG
This sequence comes from uncultured Alphaproteobacteria bacterium, assembly GCA_963850595.1. Taxonomy (GTDB): domain Bacteria; phylum Pseudomonadota; class Alphaproteobacteria; order Acetobacterales; family Acetobacteraceae; genus CAHJXG01. The sequence continues at coordinate 561,972 of CAWKLS010000003.1, forward strand.
CCTCGGCCAGCCGGCGCTGGATGGCGGCGAAGTTGCTGGCCGCGCCGAAAAGGCCATGCAGCAGCACCACAGGTGCGCCTTCGCCCTGGTCCGCGCCGGCCTCGACCGCATGCAGGTTCACGGCGCGTCCGGCCCCGTCGCGGCAACGCCAACCAGGCGTGCATACAGCGCTGGGTCGGTTGCGCCCTCGGTGCTGAACAACAGAACGCGGCTCGCGGGGCTGAGCGCCAACGCCTTACGGGCCACTTGATCCTGTGCAGCCAGCAGCAGCCCCGCGACGCCGGCCGCGCCCGATTCGCCGGAGACGATGCCCTCGCGGGCCAGCCGGCGCATCGCGATAATGGCAGCAGCGTCCGGGATGGCGAGGAACGCCGCCGCGGCCCGGTCGAGCTCCTGCCAGGCAATCAGGCTGGGCTCGCCGCAGGCCAGGCCGGCCATGATGGTGCCGAGGTCGCCGCCCACGGGCGTGGGCACTCCGGCGGCGGCGCTGGCCAGCAGGCAGGCGGCGCGCTCCGGCTCGACCACGATCAGATCCGGTGCCGGGTTGAGCCGCGCGCGCATCTGCACCGAGACCGCAGCCGCCACGCCGCCCACGCCGCCCTGGATGAACACATGGGTCGGAGGCGGTCCCGTCCACTGATCCAGCGCCTCGTCGGCCATCAGCCGGTAACCCTGCATGATGTCGCGCGGGATTTCGGTGTAGCCGGGCCATGACGTGTCGGAGACGATGAACCAGCCCTGCTTGTCCGCCTCCGCCGCGGCGGCGCGCACCGCGTTGTCGTAGGTACCCGGCACGACATGGATGGCGGCGCCATAGCGGGCGATGGCGTCGATCCGCCCCTGGCTGACGCCAGGGTGCACGAAGATGGCGCAGGACGCGCCGAAGCGCTGCGCACCCCAGGCGACGCTGCGGCCGTGGTTGCCGTCGGTGGCGCAGGCGACGGTGATGTCCCGCGTCTCTGCCCCGTAGCGCCCGGCGAACAGGTCTGCGCTGGTGGCGGACAGCGCAACACCGCGCCGGGCGAGCTCGGCTGACAGGACGCCCGCCACGGCGTAGGCGCCGCCCAGCGCCTTGAAGCTGCCCAGCCCGAACCGTTCAGATTCGTCCTTGACCTGGAGTGCGGCGATGCCGGCCTCCTGCGCGATCCCCGGCAGCGAGTGCAGTGAGGTGGGCGCATAGCCGGGCCAGGTCATGATATCCGCCCGCGCCCGCCGGAAACCGCCGCTGGTCAGCACCACGATCCCTGGGGCGCCGCGGCGCGGGTTGGGCAGGCAGCGGAATGGCACGTTATCGGTCATCCATGCACAATTGCGCGGCGCACGGCCCGCGGCTAGTGCTTGCGCAGCCAACAAAGGGGGAAAGCCATGCACATCACGATCCTGGGCGGCGCCGGGTTCCTGGGCCGCAAGGTGGCCGCCCGGCTGGCAAGGGAGGGCGCGCTGGGCGGACACGAGGTCAGCAGCCTGACGCTGTTCGACCTCGCCGCACCACCGCCGCCGGACGGCGCGCGGTTCCCGGTGCACAGCCTGGCCGGCGACCTCGCTGAGCTGCCGCCGGCCGCGATCCCGCCCGGCACCGGCGTGGTTTTCCATCTCGCCGCCGTCGTGAGCTCGGCCGCCGAGGCCGACTACGAGCTGGGCCGTCGGGTCAACGTGCGCGGCACGGACGCGGTGATAGACGCCTGCCGCCGGCTTGAAGCGCCGCCGCGCGTGGTGTTCACCAGCTCGGTCGCGAGCTTCAGCGGCGGCCAAGGCGCCGTGCTCGCCGACGACGCGCGGCAGGTACCGGCCAACAGCTACGGCGCGCAAAAGGCCGCCGCGGAGCTGTTCCTCGCCGACGCCAGCCGGCGGGGCATGCTCGACGCGGTGATGATCCGGCTGCCGACGGTGATCGTGCGGCCGGGCCGGCCCAATAAGGCGGCCAGCAGCTTCGTCAGCGCCATCCTGCGCGAGCCGCTGCTGAGCTTGCCGGCCACCCTGCCAGTTGCGGACGACTTCGCGGTGTGGATCTGCAGCCCGCGGCGCGCCGTCGAGTGGCTGCTGCACGCGGCGTCGATGGACACGGCTGCGATGGGCCTCGACCGCGGCGTCAACCCACCAGGCATCAGCGCGACGGTCGGGCAGATGCTCGAAGCGCTGGACAGCGTGCGTCCGGGCGCCTCCGCATTGGTGGAGCGCCGTCCCGATCCGGCGGTCGCTGCCATCGTTGGCGGCTGGCCGGCTGCCTTCGCCCCGGTTCGCGCCGGCGCCTTGGGCTTCACCGCGCATGAAAGCCTGGCGGAGCTGGTCCAAGCCTTCATCGATGACGACCTGGAGGACACACGTCGCGAACGAAATGCAGGTTGAGTGTGTAAACGTTACAATCAACGCAGTTTTTATGGCTCAGCCTGGTTGAACCTCCGGCATAGCGGTCGCAGTAATGGGATGTGCCCGTCCAGCTCGGCCGGGTCTCCCCGATCTCCGTCCCGTCTGGCACCTCGCGATGTCCCTTATCCCAAGCAGCACAAGCCTGGCCGGATCGAACACTCCGGTGAGGCCGCGTGTGCGGCGGGAGCGGCGGCCGATCGCAGATGTCGTGGCGCATGTCCCACAGACGCTCCGCGCCCTGGTTCGGGCGGACGAGATCTGGCTCGTGGTGCTCGCGGCCTTTGTGGGGCTCGGCGCCGGCTTGGTCGTGGTGGCGATGGAGACCTTTGCCCAGGCCATGCATCGGCTGCTGTTCAACTTGGGGCCGGGCGAGTTCCTGTCGGCCATGCCGGCGGTTGAACCCTTGCGCGCCCTGCTGGTGCCGAGCCTTGGCGGCTTGGTGCTGGGCTTTGCCGGCTGGGCGCTGGCACGTTGGCTGCCGCGCCGCACGATCGACCCAATCGAGGCCAACGCGCTGTACGGCGGCCGGATGTCGTTCGTAGATAGCGTCATCGTGGTCGCGCAGACCGTGTGGTCGAACGGCGTCGGCGCCTCGGTGGGGCTCGAGGCCGGCTATGCGCAGATCGGCTCGGCGATCGCGTCCTGGCTAGGCCGGGCGTTCCGGGTGCGGCGGACCGACCTGCGGCTGCTGGTCGGCTGCGGTGCGGCTGGGGCCATCGCCGCCGCGTTCAATGCCCCGCTGACCGGCGCGTTCTATGCGTTCGAGCTGGTGATCGGCACCTACTCGCTCTCGACGCTGGCCCCGGTGGTGATGTCGGCGATCTGCGCCGTTTCGGTCATGCGCCTGCTGATCGGCGCCAATCTCGGCTTCGACATCCGGGTGCCGACCGCGATTGAGGCAGTGGACTACGTGCCCATCCTGGCGCTTGGCATGTTATGCGCGCTGGGCGGCATCGCCCTCATGCGCGGCGTCACGGTCGTCGAGGAGGTGTTTCGCCGCAGCCGCCTGCCGAACTGGACGCGCCCGGCGCTCGGCGGCCTCGCGGTCGGCGCCATGGCGCTGCTGTCCCCGGCGGTGCTGTCCTCCGGTCATTCGGCGCTGCGCGTGGCACTCGATGCACCCTACAGCCTACAGCAGATCGGGCTGCTTATCCTGCTCAAGGCCCTGGCGTCGGCAATCAGCATCGGCTCCGGGTTCCGCGGCGGGCTGTTCTTCGCCTCACTGTTCCTCGGCGCCCTGGTTGGTAAGTTGTTCGCCGGGGTGCTGGCCCTGGTGACGGTCGTTCAGGCGCTGCCGGCGGTGATCTGCGCGCTGGTGGGCATGAGCGCCTTGGCGGTAGCCGTCGTCGGCGGGCCGCTCACCATGGCGTTCCTGGCGCTGGAGAGCACCGGGTCGCTGCCGATGACCGTCGCCGTGCTGGCGGCCAGCGTCGTATCGACCATCACTGTGCGCCGCACCTTCGGCTACAGCTTCGCCACCTGGCGCTTCCACCTGCGCGGCGAGGCGATCCGCAGCGCCGTCGATATCGGCTGGATGCGCAACCTGACGGTCGGGCGGATGATGCGGCGCGAGTATCGGCGGGTGCCGATCGACATGACCTTGGCGGCGTTCCGGCGCGAGTTCGTGCTAGGTTCGGTCGCCCGGGTCGTCGCGACAGACGCCGCCGACCGCTACGCCGGCATCCTCGCGACCTCCGAGGCGCACGCGGCGCCGGAGACCGCGACCAAGCTGTCCGACGTCGTGCACCACCGCAAGACCGTGCTGCTGCCGCAGATGACGATCAAGGAGGCCGTGCAGATGTTTGAGACGGCCGAGAGCGACGAGCTTGCCGTGGTGGACAGCGCCGAAAGCATGCGGGTAATCGGCGTGCTGACCGAGCAGTATGCGCTGCGCCGCTACAGCGAGGAGCTGGAGAAGCGCCGGCGCGAGCTGTCGGGGGAGTAGGGGCGGAGGTGCAGCTGCACCCGCCGCCCATGCTACCGAGGCCGCCCAGCCGCTTCAGTGTCCAAGATGCTGATTGAAAAATGCCGCGATCTCGCCGAACGCCTCCTTTGTCTCGGGCACGCGGTCGTCGAACTGGTATTGCGCGTGCAACTCGCCCTCGAACACCACCAACTCGGCCTGCACGCCCGCCCGGCGAAGCTTGCGATGCACGCGCACCGTGTTGCTCAAGAGCAGGTCGCGCGTTCCCGTCGTCAAGATGGTGGGCGGGAAGCCGTGCATGTCGCCGTTGACCGGGGAGAGCAGCGGATCCGCGAGGTCATGCCCCTTCGCATACACGACCGCCGCCGCGTCGCAAAAGCCGTCGCGGGACACCAGGATGTTGTCCACCAGCTCGTTCGTATAGAACGAGTCGCCCGTCTTGGTCACATCCGACATCGGCGTGCCCGGAGCGATGGCGCCCGGCATTGGCAAGCCGTCCTGTTTGGCGCGAAGCACCGCCTCCAAGGTCAGCGCACCTCCGGCGGAGGTCCCGAAGATCGCTATGTTCTTCGGCTCCGTCGTCTTCAGCGCCGCCTTATAGACCGTCATCACGTCGTCGAGCGCCGCAGGAAAATAGGCCTCGGGCGGCATACGGTAGTCAACTGAGATGACTTTGAACTGCCCAAAGCCCGCCATCATGACCGCCTCGGTGGTTCCAGACTCGCCCGGGAACAAAACGTAGCAGCCGCCATGAGTGTGAACGAGCAGCTTGTTGCTGTTCTCTGGCGGTATGGTCGCCGGCGTCAGGATATGGACCTTGACGCCGTCCATCGTCGAAGCCTCGCTTTTGACATGCAGGCGTTCGAGCATCGCCGGAATGGTCTGGACGGTTGCCGCCGCCTGCTTGTCGGCGAAGGCCCGCGTCTCCTCGCCGGTCTTCCACAGCTTGTCCCAATTCGGATTGAGCGGTGCGGCGATAAACTTTTGCATTTCCGGGCTGATGTCCGCCGTCGGCGGCGGTAGCGACTTGGCCGGCTCCTGCAGCGGCGGTGCGGCGGTGTCTGCCGCCGCCGCCGGCAAGACACTCAGGCTGGCCAGGGGCAGCAGTACGAGCAAGCTTAGCTTCATGAAGTCTTATCCTTATTAATCGGCGCACCACGCACGTGCCGCGGGGCGCGCCTTGGGTGTCGTTTCAGGCCGCCTGCGCTGCCTTGTAGCTTGCGGTCTCGAAGCTTGAGAACGCCTGCAGGGCGGCAGCATCGACGAACGGCAAAAGCTGCATGAGGATCACGCCGGCCACGCGGCGCTTCGGATCGATCCAGAAAAAGGTGTTGCCCAGCCCGGCCCAGGCCATGCTGCCGGCGCTGCGCCCGGTGGGCGCATCCGCCGTATTCAGCATGAAGGCCGTGCTCCACTTCTTGACCATGCCCGGGAAGAACTCGGCGTCGAGCGAGCTGGCGGGGTCCGCTGTCCTGAGATTGACGACGTTGGTCTCGCCCATCTGGTTCTGGCCCATCAGCGCCACCGTCTCCGGACGCAGCACCTGTGCGCCGCCCTCGGCCCGTCCCGCGTGCAGGAATAGCTGACAGAAACGCATGTAGTCGGCCGCGGTGGAATAGAGCCCGCCGCCGCCCATCTCGAACTCGGGCGCCTGCGGGATTTCGAACTCGATCGGCTTCAGCGAACCGTCGGCTTGCCGGGCGTGCATCGCGACCAGGCGCGACCGCTGTGACGCCGTGAGCTTGAAGCCGGTGTCGTTCATGCCGAGCGGGCCGAACAGGTGCTCCTGGAAGTAGGCCCCAAGCCTCTGGCCGCTCACGCGCTCGACCGCCTTGCCGGCCCAGTCAATGTTGATGCCGTATTCCCAGCGCTCGCCGGGGTCGAAGCCGAGCGGGGTGCGCAGCGCGTCGTTTTTGCAAGTGATGATGCCCGGCAGGCCGGCGATCTTCTCGTACCGCGCCGTGTTGGCGTTCCAGATGTCGTAGCTGAACCCGGCCGTGTGCGTCAGCAGATGGCGCAGCGTGATCGGCCGCTTGGCGGGACGGAGCTTGGGCGAGCCGGACGTATCGAAGCCCTCCAGGACCTGCGGCGACGCGAGCTCGGGCAGCACGTCGCTGATCGGCTGATCGAGGCTGAGCTTGCCGCGCTCGACCTGCTGCATGGCTGCGGTCGAGGTGATCGCCTTGGTCATGGAGGCGATCCAGAACACCGAGTCTAGGGTCATGTCCGCGCCATCGGCCGCGAGGCTGCGCTTGCCGAATGTGCCCTGGTAGATCGGCCCTTTGTCGGTCGCCGCCAGCGCGACCGCGCCAGGGAGCTGCCCAGCGCTGACCGCCTGCTGTAAAACACGGTCGATCGCCGTCTTGTCGGCTCCGGTTCCGCTCTGGGCGCTGGCGCGCTGCGCTGACGCCGCGACGGCCGCAGCGGCGGTGCCCAGCACGGCGTCGCGCCTGCTGATCTCGGTCATTGTGCGTTTCCCCTCCGGCATTATTGGTCAGCAGCAGCGAGCCGGGTCGCTGCGGCGATGATCATGTCGCTGGAAACCGCCCGCCGCAACCGCTTGTGGTATCTCAATAATGATCGTAGAGGCATCCAGCTCAGGCATTTGGCCTGCTGTCGACATCACGGCCGCCGCGGAGCCAAATCCACCGCCTGGCGCAATGCCTCCACGAGCGACCCCTCATCGGCGACGCCCGTGCCGGCGATGTCGAAGGCGGTGCCGTGATCGACGGAGGTGCGCACCACTGGAAGGCCGATGGTGACGTTCACCCCGGCCTCCAGTCCCATGACTTTCACGGGTCCGTGGCCCTGATCGTGGTACATCGCCACCACAAGGTCGAAGTCGCCCCGCGCCGCCCGGAAAAACAGCGTGTCCGCCGGCAGGGGCCCGTCCACCTTCCAGCCCTTCGCTTGGCAGGCCTGGACCGCGGGGATGATCTTCTGCTCCTCCTCACCCTGGCCGAACAGGCCGTTTTCGCCGGCGTGCGGATTGATGCCGCACACGCCGATGCGGGGATCGGCGATGCCGGCCATCACCAGCGTCGCATGGCCGCGGGCGATGACCCGCTCCACCAGGCCAGGCTCGATCATCCGGATCGCATCCATCAGGCCGATATGCGTGGTGACATGGATGACGCGCAGCTTCGGCGCCACCAGCATCATCGACACCTCAAGCGTCCCGGTCAGATGCGCCAGCAGCTCGGTATGGCCGGGGTATTTGTGCCCGGCGGAGTGCAGCGCCTCCTTGCTGAGCGGCGCAGTGCAGATCGCGTCGGCCTCTCCCGCCTCCACCAGCCGCGTGGCACGCTCGATGTATCTGTAGGCGGCCTCACCCGATATGGAGGACAGCTTGCCGAAAGGATGGCCGGCGGGAATCAGGCCCAGATCGATGCAATCGACCGTGCCGCGGGCATAATGCGCCTCGGCCGGGGTCCGCAGTGCGTTGACCGACAATGCGCTGTGCACGATGCCGCCGGCCTCGCGCAGCCGGGTCGCGTCGCCCACCACCAAGGGCCGGCACAGGGCGGCCACGTCGTCGCGGGCCAGTGCCTTCATGATGATCTCCGGACCGACGCCGGATGCGTCGCCCATCGTGATGGCGACGATGGGGCGGGTGTCGGTGGCACTCATGGCGAGGTCTCCGTCGGGCGCGAGCGGCGCAGGGTGGACAGGCAGCGGCTCAGCGTTCCGGCATCGCCGAACGCGCCGGCCTTGGTGACAATAGGCACGGTCAACGCGCCGCGCGTAAGCCCGATCGGCACGCCGGGCTCGATCTCGTCGAGCAGGCGGATGCCGCTGACCCCCAGGGCGTCCAGCAGGGCCAGGGCAGTCTCGCCGCCGGTGGCAAACAGCGCGCCGATATGCGTCGCCGCGGGCTTTAACAATGTAGCCAGCCGGCGGGCGAGGTCCGCACCCTGTGATAGGTCGGCGTCGGGGTCGGCGGCGATCTCCACCAGCACGTCGCCGCCGGCCGCCAGGGCTTCGACAATGCGGCTGGCGGCGTCCTGCCACTCCGGTGCGGCTGGTCCGGCGCGCAATGTCGCGGGCGTAATGGCGATGGCGAGCAGCGCGCCGTCGGTCGCCAGCATAGCGGCGGCGGCGCGCGACGCCTCGGCGATGCTCCCGACCACGAACAGGATGCCGCCCTGGACGGCGACGCGTGTAGTGACGGCTGCAATGTCCTGGGTCGCCGCCCGTGCCAATGCCTGCGCCAGCCCGGCCGATCCGGTCCAGAACACCCGATCCGCCAGCGGCAGCGTCGCCCGTGCCACGATGTCCAGATCGCCCGATGTGACGGCGTCGCACACGACCGCATCGAGCCCGCTCCCGGCGTATTGGCGAATGAACTGCGCCAGCGCGTCCGGTCCGGCCCGCACGACGTCGAGCGTCGCAAGCCGGGTGCGCAGACCGGCCGCCTCAAGCACCGGGACCAGGTCGGCGCTCGAGTAGCTGTGATCGCGCGCCCAGAGCGGCGTGTGCTCCAGCGCCTGGCCGTGTAGCTGGAGACGGCCACCCACGGTGGTGCGGCCGGTGGCGGGGAACGCCGGCGCCACCACGCACAGGACACCTTGGCCGCGCTCACGCAGCACGCGAATCGTCTCGGCCAACTCGGCCGCCGGCTGGCCGCGCAAGGTGGAATCGATCTTCTTGAATAGGGCGGCGCGGCCATCGTAATGGGCTTCCAACAGCGTGCGATGGCGCGCTGCCGCCATGGCCGGAGGCAGCCGCCGGCTGTCGGCGTCGAGGGCGATGACCTCATCGTCCGGCAGCTCGGGGCCCCAGGCGACCGACGCCGCCAGTCCACAGCACGCGAAGGCGATCGCGGCGTCGGCGGCCCCGGTGAGATCATCGGCCAGGATCAGCCAGCGTTCCGGGGGCAGGGCGGTCAGAACGGTCGCACCCTAAAGGAACGCGATCATGGACGGGCTGCCCACGGGGACGTAGCGGTTCGTGAAGCTCAGGGCACCGCTCGCGGGGTTGACGCGGAACACCGTCGCCTGGTCGCTGCGCTGGTTGCAGGCGACCATGAAACGGCCGCTTGGATCGAGCGCGATATTGCGGGTGTAGTCGCCGCGGGTCCATTCGTCGCCGATCCAGCGCACCCGCCCATCGGCTGCGACTGCGAGGATGCCGATGCTGTTGTGCAGCCGGTTCACGGCATAAATGAAGCGTCCACTGGGAGCGATGACCAGCTCCGACGCATAGTTGGAGCCAGCGTAGCCGGGCGGCAGGATCGAAGTCTTCTGCTTGAGTTTCAGCGACCCCGTGCCCGGGTCCCAGTCATAGACCGCAAGCTCCGACGCCTCCTCATAAAGGTCGTAGAAAATGCGGCCGTTCGGATGCCAGCCGAAGTGACGCGGCCCGGCGCCGGCGGAGCCCGACGGGACGAACGCCGGATCGGCGGCGGTGAGCTTGCCCGTCTGCTGATCGATTTTCCAAACGAAGGTGCGGTCGAGGCCCAGGTCATCGACCAGCACCCATTGCCCGGTCGGGTCGGCGGAGATCATGTGCGCGTGCGGCCCGTCATGGTCGCTGATGGAGAAGTTGCCCGGCGCGCCGTCGGCCGGCCGGCCGGCACCGGGCGGGCCCTCGTCCTGCTTTACGTCCACGGCGTCGCCCAGGCCGCCGTTCGGCAGCACCGGGAGCACCGCGACGTTGCCGCCGCCGTAATTGGAGACCAGCACGAACCGGCCTGACGGGTGCACGCTGGCCTGCGCCGGGCCGGCGCCCTGCGAGCTCGCTGCATTGATCTGCGTCAGCTCGCCGCTGCCGGGCGCGATGCTGTAGGCGGTGACGGAGCCGTGCTTGGCGCCGCCGAAGTCGTCGATTTCGTTTGCGGCATAAAGGAAGCGCCGCTGCGGATCGAGCGTGATCCAGGACGGGCTTGGCGCGGGATAGGTCGCGACCGGCTCCAGCGCCCCGGTCGCGAGATCGAGGCGCACCAAATAGATGCCCTCGCCATGGCCCGCCGCGCCGTGCACGGCTTGGGGGGTGTAGGTGCCGATATAGGCCAAAGCGGACCGGCGTGACGCTGTGCGCTGGCGCTGCTGCGCCGCGGCAGGCAAGCCCGCCAAAGCGGCCGACGCTGCGCCCCCTGCCAGCAGTGTCCGGCGCGTGATGCTTTGCCGCCCGCGTTCAACTTTGAAGTCCAGCATCTGAAAACCTCCAGTTTGGGTGGCGAGAAGTTAAGCAGACTTCTATCAGTCTGCGCACAAACAAAGGGCTAAGCAGGGTTGCGTGCTCAATGAAGGGCAGGGGGCAGGACATGGCGTTGGCTTGGTGGCAAAACGGCGTCGTCTATCAGGTTTATCCGCGGTCGTTCCAGGATACCGATGGCGACGGCACCGGCGACCTGCCGGGCATCATCGAGCGGCTGGACTATTTTGTCTGGCTGGGTGTGGACGCGGTGTGGCTCTCGCCGGTCTTTCCGTCGCCTATGACCGATTTCGGTTACGACGTCAGCGATTACTGCGATATTGATCCGCTGTTCGGCACCCTCGCCGATATGGACGCGCTGATCGCCGCCGCCCATGCGCGCGGGCTCAAGATTATCCTGGACTACGTTCCGAACCACACCTCCGACCAGCATCCCTGGTTCATCGACAGCCGACGCGGCCGGGCCAGTGCGAAGCGCGACTGGTATATCTGGCACGACGGCGCCCCCGGCGGCGGGCCGCCCAACAGCTCTGCCGGCGGGCCTCCCAATAACTGGCAGAGCCATTTCGGCGGGGCTGGCTGGACGTGGGACGCGGGGAGCCGGCAGTACCTTCTACCATTCGTTCCTGCCGACCCAGCCGGAGCTGAACTGGCGCAATCCGCAGGTGCGCGCCGCCATGCTCGATGTCTTGCGGTTTTGGCTGGCGCGCGGCGTCGATGGATTCCGCGTCGATGTCATGTGGCTGATGATCAAGGACGACCAGCTCCGCGACAATCCGCCGAACCCTGATTATGCGCCGGGCGGTTCCTCATACGGCCAATTTGTACCGCTTTACACCGCCGACCGTCCGGAGGTGCAGGAGATCGTGGCCGCGATGCGGGCTGTGCTGGACGAGTACCCGGACCGGGTGCTTATCGGCGAGCTGTATCTGCCGATCGACCGGCTTGTCGCGTATTACGGCGTAGATGGCCGCGGTGCCCAGCTGCCGTTCAACTTTCAGCTGGTGCAGATGCCGGTTTGGAACGCCGCCGCCATCGCGGACATCATTATCCGGTATGAGGCGGCGCTTCCGCCGGGCGGCTGGCCCAATTGGGTCTTGGGCAACCATGACCGGCCTCGCATCGCCACCCGCGTCGGCACGGCGCAGGCGCGGGTGGCGGCGCTGCTGCTGCTGACCCTGCGCGGCACGCCCACGCTCTATATGGGCGACGAACTCGGCATGGTCGATACGCCCATTCCGGAAGCCGAAGTGCAGGACCCGGCGGAAAAGCGCGAACCGGGACGAGGCTTGGGCCGTGACCCCGAACGTACGCCGTTCCCCTGGCAGCCCGGTCCCGGCGCCGGCTTCACCACCGGCACGCCCTGGCTGCGCATCGGCACTGACGCGCCGCTCAGCGTGCAGCGCGCCGATCCCGCGTCCATGGTGAACTTCTGCCGCGACCTTCTTGTCCTGCGCCGCCGCTGTCCCGCCTTGGCCGGCGGCACCATCGACTGCGTGGCCGCGCAGGGGCAGGTGCTGTCGTTCCACAGGGCCGGCCATGGCGATACCCTCGTCGTGCTTGCGAACACCAGCAGCGCTCCCGCTGTGGTCGAGGTTCCGGCGGGCGAGGTGCTGCTCTCGACCCATGCCGACCGGATCGGCCAAGCGGTGACGACCCCTCTGACCCTCCATTCCGATGAGGCCGTTATAGTGCGGCCGCGAACGGATTTGGCGTCAGTCGACGCCAAAGACGGTCATCACGCCGCCTAGCTGAGTATAGTTGGAGAGCAGCTTGAAGGCCCCGACCGCGCCGGCGCCGTCGGCATCGTCGCTCAACCCAGCTGCCATGCCGATGCCGGCCCATCCGCCGACGCCGGAGAGGACGGCGATGAACTGCTTGCCGTTGTGGGTGTAGCTGGTGACGTTGCCGATGATGCCGGACGGCGTCTTGTACTTATACAGTTCCTTGCCGCTCTTGATATCGACGGCCTTCAGGTAGCCGTCGAGCGTGCCGTAGAACACGATGTCGCCCGCGGTCGCCAGCGCCCCTGACCACACCGAGAACGGCTCCGGGTCCGACCAGACGATCTTGCCCTGGCCGGCGTCCCAGGCGATGAAGTTGCCGAGGTTGGTCTCGCCCTTCGGCGGATACATCGACAGCGTGGCCCCGACGTAGGGCTGGCCTGCGGTGTAGGACACCTTGAACGGCTCGTAGTCCATGCAGACGTGGTTGGTCGGCACGTAGAACAGCCCGGTCTTCGGCGAGAACGCCGCCGGCTGCTGGTCCTTGGAGCCGAGGGCGGCCGGGCAGACGTTGCGGCTGTTCTTGTCCTCGCCGTTCTGTTGCGTCGAGTATTGCGCAACCACCTGCGGACGCCCGGTCTGCATATCGACGTGCGTCGCCCAGTTGACGGCCGGGTCATACTTCTCGGCGACCAGCAGCTCGCCCGTCTCGCGGTTCAGCGTGTAGCCGAAGCCGTTGCGGTCGAAGTGCACGAGCGCCTTGGTCATCTTCCCCTTCACCGCTACGGGATTCACACATTTGACTGGGCGGCTGACTGCGCCGCGAGGGCGAAGCCGGCGGCCATGGCGGCGAATTGTGCCCATCCGGCGCGCATAGTTTTGGGTCCGGGTGGTTTGTAGTAGCAGTTCCATCCGCCGAGCCGCGCGATGATCCAGGACAGCCAGGCGAGGGACTGGCGCGGATGCGGGTTTCGCTGGCGCGCTGTCTTGCCTTCGAGTGTCGGGGCGATGGCTTCAGCGGCTGGCAACACGGACGCGTCGATGACGTCCCTGGCCGGTCGCGGACTGCCATCACGCGCGTCGACCAGTTGCATGGTTCGGGTTGCCGCTGCCAGCCCGACCAAGGCCAGCTTGAACAACCGTCCGGCGTCCTGCACCTGGGTGTCTTCCAATCGCATGCCGTCAGCTTTCAACGATCGGAAGATTTCCTCGATCCGCCACCTCAGCCGATACAGGCGTACAATATCCGCAGCCCCAGCAGCGTCGGCGACATCAAGTGTGGTCAGCAACCGCCATAGCAGCGGCTGGCCTTCGCCGGGGCCATCCACCTCCCTCGCTTCGACCATCGTCAGCTTGAGCTGCGGCGGGGCACTGGGGTCACGGCCATGACGCGGGCGGCAGATCACCACCGGCCCGGCACGCAGGGCAACCGTCGCGACCCGGCCGCGAACCCCGGTTCGCGACGGTGCAACAAGCACCTCGGTGCGTGCCAGCTCCGGCCATCCTGCCGCCGCGGCAAACAGCGACGCTCCGTCGTGCAACGCGCGATCCTGCGCGGCCCGCACGATCAGGTCGACCGATGCCGGCCGCCGCGCGAAGCTCGCATAGATGTCGCTTTCACGATCGGCCACGACCACCACCGAAGCCGCCTGGGCCAGATGCGTCCCGGCCTGCGCCGCGCCGTCCAGCCAGCGGACGCTCTCTTTGTCCTCCAGGGCGCGTGCCCGCACGGGTGTCGCGACGAACTCATCCGTGCGGGTCCAGATCCTGGCGTCCAGCAAACCCAGCACAGCCTCCGTCTCGCTGTCGATGGCGATCACCGGATGAATAAAGAACCCAGCCGATATGCCGTCGCCCGCCGGCCCCAAACCACGGCGGCGCTCCTCGCGGCCGGCGAAATTGATCTCCGTCGTATCCTGTGCCGCCACGATCCGCCGTCCCGTGCAAGCGGCCACCGTGCGGGTCGCGAGCGTTGCAACCATCTCGCCACACGTCACCGAAGCCGCTGACAGAAACCGGTGGATCGCGATCTCACCCGCACGATCACGGCCGAGTTTGCGGATCACCAGCGATCCGGTCTCCATCACCCGCTCGATCAGCCGGGTTCCCATAGCCGCGCGACGGACATCGCCAAAATCACCAAGCGCGCCTTCTCGAATGACCAACACATTCCCCAAGACCTACAAATGCCCCAGGAAATCAAAGCGTGGTCACTGCCGCAAGTGAATTGTGTGAATGCCGTAGCCCTTCACCGGGATGTCGGCCAGGATCATCTCGTTGATGCCGTCGTAGTCCCACTCGTCGTGCGGGGTCATCTGATAGACCCACTTCGCCATGCCGGTATCGGCGTCACGCGCGAAGATGGTCATCGACCACTTGTTGTCGCCCGGGCGCTGCGTCGGGTTCCAGGTGCTCGGGTTGCCGGTCCCGTAATACACGAGGTTCAGCGCCGGGTCGTAGGAATACCAGCCCCAGGTGCTGCCGCCGCCGATCTTCCACTGGTCGCCCTGCCAGGTGCTGATCGACGAATCCTTGCCGATCGGCTTGCCCATCACCGTCGTCTTCACGGGGTCAATCAGCAGCTGCTCGTCCGGCCCCACCGAGTAGGCGTTCCACGCCAGCGACCCGTCCTTCAGGTTGTAGGCGGTGAAGCGCCCCTGGGTGCCGAACTCGCCGCCGCTGATGCCGACATAGACCTTGTCCTTGACGATCATCGGCGCCATCGTCATCGTCTCGCCCTTGGCGGGGTCGCCGTTCTTCGCGTGCCACAGCTCCTTGCCGGTCTTGGCATCGAGCGCCACCGTCGTCGCGTCCGCCTGGTTCAAGATGATCTTGCCGTCGCCGTAGGCCACCCCGCGGTTCACCGTGTCGCAGCACATGACGGCAATGACGTTCGGGTCCTGACGCGGCTCATACTTCCACAGGATCTTGCCGTTGTCGTTCAGGTCGAGCGCGAACACGTTGTTCGGGAACGGCGTGTGCACATACATCGTGTTGCCGACGACCAACGGGCCACCCTCATGGCCGCGCAGCACGCCCGTCGAGAACGACCACACCGGATGCAGCTTCGACGCGTTCGTCGCGTTGATCTGGTCCAACGCGCTGTAACGCTGGTTGGCGTAGTTGCCCGTCGGCATCACCCACTGGTTGGCGTCGCCCTGCAGCTTCTGCAGCTCGTCATTGGCCAACGCAGGCCCGCCCAACGCAACAACCGCACCCAATAGCATCGTGCAGCCAAGCAGCGCCGTTTTCTGGTGCACCATGTTCAATTCCCTCCGGCTATCTCATTCAGGCAATGTTCATCCTTCTGCCCCATCCCGGTGCCGTGCGGCAGGATGGCTGGACGGCAGCAACGGTCCCTGGCCGAACAATTTTTCGCGGTAGGTGCCCGGCGCATAGCCCGATTTGTAAACCCCGCGCTCTTGTAGAATCGGCACGACCAGATCAATGAACGACTGCAGGCACTCCGGCATCACCGTCCTCGACAGGTTGAAGCCGTCCACATCCGCCTCCGCCACCCAGGCCTGCAGCGCATCGGCTACCTGGACGGGGTCGCCGACGATCGGCGGCTGACGGCTGCCCAGCACCGACTGCTCCAGCAGCTTGCGCTTGGTCCAGGCTGGCCCGGCGACCCGCGCCATCGCCGCGACGTTCGACTGGATGGCGTTGGTTGGCCCCGCAGTGACCGGCTCGTCCATTCCGTAGCGCGCGAAGTCGATCCCGAGCGAGGCGGAGGCGTGGGCCAAGGCGCCCTCGGCGCTGGCGTGGCTGGCGTAGTCGGCCAGCAGCTCACGCGCTTGCTGCCCGGTGGCGCCGACGACGACGGTGGCGCCCACGAAGACCCGTATGGGCCGGGGCGCCGCCCGCGCGCGGAGGTCGGCGACCAGGCCCGCGACGGCGGACGGCGTCGTCCCATTGACGAACACGCACTCCGCATGCCGCCCGGCGAAGGCGCGGCCCCGCTCACTGGCGCCGGCCTGATACAGCACCGGCGTGCGCTGCGGCGAGGGTTCGCACAGGTGCATGGCGCTGATCTGATATTGCGGGCCAGCGTGCTCGATCCGCCGCACCCGGGCGGGATCGGTGAACATCCCCTGCGCGGCGTCCCGCACTACGGCCCCGTCCGCCCAGCTGCCCTCCCACAGCGCATAGACCGCGTCCATGTACTCGTCGGCGAGGTCGTAGCGGTCGTCGTGCAGCATCTGCCCGGCATAGCCGAGCGCGCGGGCGGCGCTGTCCAGGTAGCCCGTCACCACGTTCCACCCGATGCGCCCGCGCGTGAGGTGGTCGATCGTGCTCATCCGGCGCGCGAACAGATACGGCGGCTCGTAGGCCAGGTTGCAGGTCACGCCGAAACCCAGATGGGTGGTGACCGCCGCCATCGCCGGCACCAGCATCAGCGGATCGAGCAGCGGCACCTGGACCGCATGGCGCAGCGCCGCGTCCGGGCTGCCGCCATAGACGTCATAGACCCCGAGCACGTCGGCCAGGAACAAACCATCGAACAGGCCGCGTTCAAGCAGGCGCGCGAGGCTGGTCCAGTGCTCCAGTTGCGTGTAGTCGGCGCTGGTGTCCCGGGGATGGGTCCATAGTCCCTGCTGGATGTGCCCGGGCGCCGCCATGTCGAACGCATTCAGGAGAATGGGCCGGCTGGCGTGCTGTTGGATCGGCGCCGTCAAGGCTCAAAGCCTCCTGGACCGACACCGACGCGGCTGCCCAGAGCTTTTCTCCGATTGGAGTGGATCGGAGAAAAGCTCTGGGCCTTTGTTTTAACAAGCATCTTTGTTCAATCGAAGGAGCCGTTCGATTGGACGATGCTCCGGCCGATCACTCCATGGCAATGGTGTGATCCACCTCCGCCGGCTGTGCCGCCCGGCGGAACAGCAATAGCAGCGGCAAGGCGCCCAGACACAGCAGCATCATCAGCTTGAAGTCGTCGATATAGCTGATCACCGTCGCCTGCAGCGTCACCATATCATCGAGCGCCGAGCGGCCGGCGAGCGTCAGTGGGTCCAAAATGTGCGGCGCGGCCTGCAGCAGCCGATTATAGGGCGTGATGCAGCTGCCGATCTCCGCATGGTTGGCCTGCGTGTGCTCGGTCAGCAGCGCCGACACCGCTGAGATGCCGACCGCGGAGCCGATGTTGCGCGACAGGTTATAGAGCCCGGTGCCGTCGCCACGCCTTGCCGCCGGCAGGGTGGAGAAGGTGACCGTCGTCAGCGGCACGAACAGGAACCCCAGCCCAGCGCCCTGGATGAACCCGGTCGATACGATCGTCCACTGCGACACGTCGGGCGTCCATCCTGTCATGTCATACATCGCCCACGCTGTCAGCCCGAGGCCGAGCGCCAGCAGCAGCCGGATATCCACACGCCCGATCAGCTTTCCGGCGATGAACATGCAGGCCATCGTGCCCATGCCGCGCGGCCCCATGACGATCCCGGCGGTCACCACGGGATAGCCCATGAGCGTCTGCAAATAGGGCGTCATCAACGCCAGGGAGGCCAGATAGGTGATCCCGACCACGAAGATGAACAGCATGCCGGTGGCAAAGTTGCGGTCCCGGAATAGGCCAGGGTTCACAAACGGACTCTGCGACGTGAAAATGTGCACCAGGAATACGTAGAAAGCCGAGGCAGCGACGATCCCCTCGATCATCACCTCGCCGGAGCCGAACCAATCGAGCTGCTCACCGCGGTCGAGGCAGAGCTGGAGAGCCGCGATCGATACGCTCAATGCGCCGAAGCCGAGCCAGTCGAGTGCGCGTTTGCGGTCGATCTCGGTTTCGGTCACGAAGGCAGTGACGCCGGCGAAGGCCAGCAAGCCTAACGGCAGGTTGATATAGAATACCCAGCGCCAGCTGATGTTGTCGGTCAGCCAGCCGCCGATGACGGGCCCGAGCACCGGCCCCACCATGACCGAGACTCCAAACAGCGCCATGGCGCCGCCGCGTTCCTCCGGGGTGTAGATGTCGAGCAGGATGGACTGCGCCAGCGGCACGAGCGATGCGCCGAAAAACCCCTGCAGCAGCCGGAACAGCACGATTTGACCCAGCGACTGCGCGAGGCCGCATAGGATGGAGGCGACGACGAACCCAGCAGTGGATATCAAGAGAATCCGCTTGCGCCCAAAGCGAGCAGCCAGCCAGCCGGAGGGCGGGGTCATGATCGCGGCCGCGACGATGTAGGAGGTCAGCACCCAGTTGATCTGATCCTGGCTCGCTGACACGCTCCCTTGAATATAGGGCAGGGCGACGTTGGCGATGGTGGTGTCGAGTGCCTGCATGATCACGGCCAGGATCACGCACGCAGTGATGGCGCCGCGGTTGGCGACTGGCGCTGAAAATGAGACGGGCGCGGAAGACGAGACAGCGCCGTCAGGCATGTTGCGAGCCGCCCAGGCCGAAGAACCCAGCGATGGCGCCGATGAAGGTCGGCAGGCCTCGAGCGCGACCGGTATCGACGCCGACGATCACGCTCATGCCGGCACGCAGCGGCGGCTTGCCGTCCAGGGCGTCGATCCGCACCCGCATCGGGATGCGCTGCACCACCTTCACCCAGTTGCCGCTGGTATTCTGCGCCGGCAGCATGGAAAAACTGCTGGACGAGGCCGGGCTGATGCTCTCGACCGTGCCGTGCCAATTAATGCCAGGATAGGTATCGACGGAGATGCTCGTGTCCTGGCCCGGCTGCACGTAGGTCAGCTCGGTCTCCTTCGGGTCCGCATCAATCCAGACGTGGTCGGACGCGACGATGCTGAAGGCGGGGGTCGAGGCCGTCAGGTATTGGCCGGGCTGCAGCGACGGCACATTGGTCACATTGCCCGCCATCGGCGCGCGCACGACCGTGTGGTCCAGCTGCCGCGCCGCTTCGTCCCGCTGCGCAACGGCTTCGAGCGTCCGGGGATGCTCGGCCGCGGCGATGTCGGGGTTGCCGGCCAGGTTGGCGACGATCCCGGCCAACTGCTGCTGCTGGGAGCCCAGCCGGTGCCGGGCTGCGGTCGCGTCGCGCTGCGCCTGCTCCAGCGACACCACCGTGGTCGCGTTGGTCGCGACCAGCTTCTGCTGCCGCTCCATTTGCCGTGTGTAGAAATCGACGTCCACTTGGCTCTGCTGGATTTGCGCCTGCATGTCGCGATAGCTCGCCTTCAGGGCCTCGATCGAGGTCGCGACGATGGCAACCTGGGCGTCCGCGCGCTGCAGCGCCAGGCGGAACGGCAGATCGTCAAGCTTGAACAGCACATCGCCGGCTTTGACGGTCTGGTTGTCGCGGACGTCGATCTCCTTCACCATCCCCGACACGTCGGTCGAGATGGCGACGATATCTGCACGGACATAGGCGTTCTCCGTGGACATGACCTGGCCGCCGACGACGTATTCGTAGCCGCCCAGGACCAGCGCCACCGGCAGCAGCAGGAACAGCAACGGACGCAGCCAGCGCCGGCGGCCGTTGACCGGCGTCGGCGTCGACACCTGCGGCGGTGCCGCCGCCGGCTCTGGCGCTGCTGGAGCTCGTCGGACTGCGGGCTGCTCAAGCACAATACGGTCGCGGGGCAGGACTTCAGCCACGGGACGCCGCCTTCTTTGTTGCAGGATGTTCGGCCGGCTGTTCACACGCCATGATCAGGTTCTTCTTCATCAAGCAAAGGTTGAGCATCAGCTGCTCGCGTGCGGCGTCTGGGATGCCCGCCAGCGCCTCGCTCCGTGTGATGTCACCGAGTTCACGCATGCGGGTCAGCACCGGATGGGCCTTCTCGGTCAGGAACAGCAGCCAGATGCGCCGGTCGGTGGGATGCTGCCGACGCTCGATGAGGCCGCCGGCTTCGAGCTTGTCGAGGATGCGGACGAGGGTGATGGCCTCGATGTCCAGGATCTCCGCCAGTCCGCCCTGATGAATGCCCTCATTCGGCGCCAGGAAAGCCAGCACCTGCCAGTGCGACCGGGTCAGGCCGAGGCCCCGCGCGTGCTGCTCGAACCGCTTGCGCAGGAAGCGGGCGACGTCATGGAGGACAAAACCAAGGGTCGGTGTCGAATTCGGCATGAGGTCCAGAGAACCTTGTCTTAAGCATGCTTATGATACGCATATTAAGGATCGCGAGCCTCCGACGCAAGATCGGCATTCCAAAAATTCAGTAGGCGGTGAGCCTATCCGGCCTCGATCAAACCCATCGTCGGCCGGACAGGCGGTGCCGCGGCAAACAGGCCGTGCGCAACCCGCATCGGATCGAGGCCGAGGCTTTCGCCAGCCACGCCCGCGATCAACGCATCGAGGCCGGTTGTAGGCCGCAGGTCACGGCTCTCAAAAAGCTGGTTGGGCGCGAGGCCGGGCCAGTCGGCGATCACGCGTCCGCCCTTGACCGCGCCGCCGGCCAGCATCGCCACGGCCCCGGTGCCATGATCGGTGCCCCCGGTGCCGTTCACCGCCGCGGTGCGGTCGAATTCGGTGGCGACCAGCACCGTCGTCTGGGTCCAGACCGGCCCGAGCCCATCGCGCAGCGCCGCCAGCGTCGTGTCGAGCGCCTTGAGCTGAGCGGCTAGGCGGGGCGCCTGCGCGTTGTGCGTGTCCCAGCCGCCGGTTTCGATCATCGCGATGCGCGGACCCTCGGGTTTGGTAAGAAAGCTCGCCGCCAGCTGACCGAGACCGGCCGGGTCCTGCTTCGCCGGCCCACTGCCTGCCAACGCCCGGGCCTCCAGCGCGGCCGACCAAAGCGGATGCAGCTGCGGATCGGCGTCGTAGAGGGTCGCGACCCGCGCCATGAGGTCGTCGGAGGCCGGCGGCAGCGCCGACGGGGCGTAGGACGTCACCTGCGCCGGCCCGCGCAGCGCCATCGGGACGGTCGCCGCGATCGCGATCGCCTCGTCGCGCGTTTTCGGCAGCATCGTGACGAGCCGGTTCAGCCAACCATCCTTGACTTGGTAGGGGAGGGCGCCGCCGGTCTCCAGCACGTTCTGCCCATCGAAATGCGAGCGGTCGCGGTAGGGCGAAGCGACCGCATGAACGAACAGCGCCTGCCGCTGGTCATACATCCGGCCGAGCTCGACCAGCGAGGGATGCAGCGCGAAGAGGCCGTCAAGCTTGATGGCGGCTGCCGCATCGCCGGCGAGATTGCCGCGCAACCCGGCAAAGGCAGGGTCACCATACGGGCGAACGATATCCAGCCCATCGGCGGCGCCGCGCTGGATGATGAAGACGAAGCGCCGCTCGGTCGCAACCGAGGCGAGCGCCATGTGCGGGCTGACCCACAGCGCCCCGGCGCCGAGCGCCGCGAAGGACAGGAGTTGGCGGCGGAGCAGCATGATTATTCACCTTCGCAAAAAATCTGGCGAGACGAGCAGCAGCGCCAATGCGCTGGTCGGGCTTTCGGCGCGCATGACCTGCTCGGCCGTGGCCGTGGACAGCGAGGCGGGCATGAGCCGGGCGCCGATCTTGCGCGCATCAAGCCGGTCGCCAAGCGGTGCCGCGAGCCGGGCCGCAACCTCCACCCGGCGCAGCAGTGCGTCGGGTCCCGCCCAGCTCGCGGCGATATCGTCCCATCCGGCCGGCGATCCCGGCTTCCACACGGGTTGGCCGAGCTGCGCCGCCATCCCGGCGGGCTGCATCGGGCCAAGATCGTCAAGGCCGACCCCGCGCAGCGCCGAGATCATCCACTCCCAAGGCGTCTTGAACTTGAGCGGCGCGGGTGCCCACGGCTCGGGGGAGGCAATCAACGTGCGGTAAATGGTCGGCAGATGGCCGTCGGAGTTTTCAAAGGCCGCCGCCAGGCGCGTCACCAGCGGCGGCGGCGGCGTGTCGCCGGCAAAGTGCCGCGCGAGCTTGGTGGCGATATGGATCGCGGTCGCGGGCGTGCGGGCGAAGTCGATCAGCGCCGCCTTCGCCTGGCCCTCGCCGGGATCGTCGTAGCGTTTGCCGAGGATGGTGCGCGCGCCGGGCTCGTGCAGCGCCGGACGGAAGGCGAAGCTGTCGGGGTTGCCCTGGCCCGCGCTGCCCGGCCCAAAGCCGTCCACCGTCCACCCGGTCAGCGCGCGCGCGAACTCGGTCACATCGGTCTGGGTATAGCCCGACCGCACGCCGAGCGTGTGCAGCTCCATGATCTCGCGACCGAGGTTCTCGTTGAGGCCAGGCTTGCGGTCCGAATTGCGCAGGGCAGCGCGTTGCGCCGCAAGGCTGTCCGGCCCGATCGAGGCCGCCTGGTTTAGGTAGATCAGCATGGCCGGGTGCTGCTCGGCCGCGAGCAGCATGTCGGAGAAGCGGCCGAGCACATGCGGGCGGATCGCATCGCGCTCGAACGCGCCTGAATAGGCGGCAAGCTGTGGGTTATCGGCGGAGATGCTGAAATGGTTGGACCAGAAATGCACCAGCCGCTCGATGAACGGCGCGGGCGTCGTGACCGCGCTCAGTACTCGCGCCCGGACCGCGTCGCGATAGAGCGCCTGCGCATCCCTCCCGAAGTCCAGACGCATCGCCTTGAGGTCTGGCTTGGCGTCGCCCGTCGGCTCGGTTTTAGCGGCCTCCCGTGCCGCTCGCTGCTGCTCGCGGAAGCGCTGCACGGCGAGCCCCGCATCGGCGAGCAACGCGAAGCCAGCGGGGCGCACCTCGAAACGATCAAATTGATCGGTCAGCCAGTGTTTCGCATCGGCGGGTACGTCCTCGTCCGGCTGAGCGCCGAGCCCAAAGCGGTTGAGCGCGATGGCAGCCGGCGAAAGCGGGGTGACAGCAAGCGCCATGACGCGGTCTTTCTTCGGGTAACGCAGGACAAAGGCAGGTCGCTACCCGGTCGGGCATCCGTTAACCCCAATGTCCCGGCACCCAATAGGGACCGCTCCAGTGCGGCGGTATCCAGACCCGGCCAACAACGACTGGCCGGGGCGCATACACGACTGGGGGCGGCACTGCGACGATCGGCGGGGCCACGCCGACTACGACACCGGGACGCCAGCCATAGTGCGCGCGCCAGCCGGGGTCACCGCGATACCACCACGCGGCTGCCGGTGTCGGGGTGAGCAGCGGCACGGAAAACATGGCCAGCATTACAGCGAGCAGGCGAATTTTGGTCGGTGTCATGGCAATCTCCCTTTTGTTCCCATTGAACGGAGATCGACACGGAATCCGTCGCTCGTTTTTTCAGATCGGCACGGTTCCAGCTTGGTTCGTGCGGGTCATGGAATGCCGGCCGGAGAGCCGCCCACTTGCGGAGGGTGACGCAGCGGGCCACCGCGCTCCAAGCCCTGCGCCAGCAGCGCCCGCTTGTCGGCGGACAATGTCGCGGCGAAACTGACCGCCGCCGCTTCGAGCCGGGCGCGGAGCAGAACGTCGGCATCACGCGCGCGTTCGAGCGCCGCAGCGATGCCGGCCTGGTCAAATTGCGGCTGCACAAACAGCTCCGCCGCCCGCTGACGATTCTCACGGGCTGTCCGCGATAGGTCACGGCTGTTTTGGATCACGCCTCGCATCGCCTCGCCGAAACGCCCCCGGTCGGGTTCTGGCAGCGCCTGTCCAGCCGAGCGGATGGGCCCCGGCGTCACGCCGACAAGCGACCGGAACACACCGGGCCGTGCCAGCATGAAAAGCCCGCCGCCAACGGCGCCAGCCGCAAATACATTGACCAGCAGCGACGCTGCCAGCAGGACACGGAGTGAGCGCGTCGTCAAAGCTGGCCGCCTGGCGCCGGCAGGGTTCCCACGTCCAGCGGAGCGCCGAGAACGCTGAGCTCATACATTGCCGTCGTTACCGGTTCGGCAGGGGTCGATTGCACCACCACGAGCACCCCTGCGGTCACCCCGCCGGCCAAGGCCGTGGCGGCGCCCAGGCTGGAAAGCCAAAGACGCAACCGGCGCGCCCGGGTATGCCGGTGGGCGACGGTCCCGGCGATGCGGGCCGCGAGTGCCGAGCCGGGTCCCGGCACCGTCCAAGCTGTGAGCGCCGCGTCGAGTTCAGCGGCTCCGGACAGCATCGCTTGCGTCTCCGGCTGGCGCAGCAGGAGCGCGTGCGCCGCATCGCGTTCGTCCGATGGCCAGCGGCGGAGGTCCCCGCCATAGGCGTCGGCAAGAGCGCGAAAACGTTCCGGCGTCACAGTTCGACTCCTTCGAGAGAGGCTCGCAGGGTCCGGCGGGCCCGTGACAGCAGGCTTTCCAAAGCCTCGACGCTGATATCCAGAGTCCGTGCGGTTTCGATGTTGGACAGCTCCTGATAGGTATGAAGCATGATAGCCTCCCTCTGCCGAGGCGGCAGTTTCGCAAGCGCCGCCTGCACCCGTCGCACGGTTTCGTCACGCTCCAGCCGGCGATCGACGGAGGGCGTCGGGTCCACCTGCTCGGGCGGGTCGGCCACGACCTCCTCGCGCCGCTTGCGCAGATGATCGTAGCAGAGGTTCAGCACGACCCGGTGCAGCCAGGTATCGAACCGTGCCTGGCCCGGCGTCCAGTCGCGTGCTTGACGCCAGGCGCGCAAAAAGGCGTCCTGCACGATGTCGTCCGCCTCCCCAGCGCTGCCGAGCAGGCGCAAGGCAAGCGCATGGATGCGCGGCAGCTTTCGCGCGATCAAGGCGCGGAACGCGGCCTCCTCGCCACGACCCATGCGGGCCAGGAGCTCCGCGTCCGGGTCCTCGTTCGATCCCGCCGGCATCCTCACGCCGAATGCCGGTTAAACGCTGCAGTCGCAGGACCATTTCCCTGAACCTTCCCGGCCCGTGGCATCGGGGGGACCCCGGCGCATCAGCGAAGTGGACCGCTTGCATTGCTTACCCCAGCTATAAACCAAACACAGACGGCAGCAGGTCCGGCTGCGCCCATGCTGCCTCCCTTGAACGCAGCGGCGTGCCGTATCCGTCGCTCACGCCGCATCTTTTATCGTTGTGTCAGAAACCGCTCCAACCGCGCCAACTCGGCGTCGAGGGCGCGCCGGAACTCGCGAGTCCTCGGGCAGGGCCGGACGTAGCCGGTCACGACATGCAGCTTTCCCGCGGCAAACTTGACGTTCGCCCAGCCGATGACCTCGTCGCTCCACATCAGGGGCATCGCGTAGTAGCCAAACAGCCGTCGCGATGGGGGCGTGTAGGCCTCGAACCGGTAGGCCCAGCCCCATAGGTGCTCGAAGCGGCGGCGGTCCCAAACGATCGGGTCGAATGGCGCCAGGAGGCGGACATCCCGCGGCGCCGGGCGGTGCCGCCAGTCGTTGTTGAGGGCTGGGTCAAGGGCTGGCCAAAGATAGGTCTCGCCCTCGATCTCCTCTCGTTCCAACTCCCCGGATGTGAGTGCGGCGGCGATCACCGGCCCCAGCGGCCCGAGGCCGGGGTTGCGCCGCGCCATCAGCGACAACGCGCCACGCAGGCTGAATGCGGACACCGGGGCAAGCAGGCGGGCGACCCGCATGACCAGGTGCCGCGCCCGCTCCGCCGCCTCGACCGCGGGGGGCGGTGGCGGCACGACCTCGTAGATGCGGATGCCGTCACGCCGCTGCGCCACCCGGAGCAGCCCGTAATGGTGCAGGCTCTCCAAGGCCCGGGTGCTCGCCTTCGAGAAGCCGCCCCAGCCGTTCACCGCACGGTCGCGGCCGAAACGCTCTGCCAAATCCCTGGGATGGGTAGGGCCGTTCGCCCGCACGAACGCCAGCACATCCGCCGCAAGCCCCACGGGAGCGTGCACGCCCGCCTCGCACCCTGGGTCTAGGCGGGGATGGAGCAGCCGCGTGGTGTCGCGGGACATGAAGCCATAGGCATAGAGGAAGTCCTCCTCCAGGTTCAGCCGGGCAAAGCTGCGCTCCAGGTCCCCGGCGCGGTAGCCGCTCACCCGGTGCCGCAAAATAAGGTCCTGCGCGCGGGCGGGCGCGCGGATCGGGTCTGCCTGGACGAACCCGA
The DNA here is from genome assembly GCA_963850595.1 of uncultured Alphaproteobacteria bacterium. GTDB lineage: Bacteria > Pseudomonadota > Alphaproteobacteria > Acetobacterales > Acetobacteraceae > CAHJXG01. The sequence goes on from CAWKLS010000003.1 coordinate 587,994, forward strand.
GCTTATCGACGGCGCTTCCAAGGGTTGTGGGCGCAAACAGCGTTGCCAGACGCGCATGGGTACGGAGGCGAATGAGGGCAGTGGTGGTGATCATGACCGCGGACAAGTGTGGCATGCGCGCTGGCTGTCGCGCCGCGCGGCCCTATCATATAGGTTTGAGCAATCGCGGCATGGTCACGTGCGCCTGCCTAATTATCTGGAGCTTTGAACATGAGCAGCTCGACCGAATATACGCCGCCCAAGATTTGGACCTGGAACATGGAGAGCGGCGGCCGGTTCGCGAGCACGAACCGCCCGATCGCGGGGCCCACCCACGACAAGGAGCTTCCGGTCGGCCGCCATCCGTTCCAGCTCTATTCTTTGGGGACGCCGAATGGGGTCAAGGTCACAGTGATGCTGGAGGAGTTGCTGGCCCTCGGCCATCACGGTGCGGAGTATGACGCCTGGCTGATCCGGATCGGCGACGGCGATCAGTTCGGCAGCGGCTTCGTGGGCGTCAACCCCAACTCGAAGATTCCGGCGCTGCTGGACCGGAGCGGTCCGACGCCGATCCGGGTCTTCGAGTTGGGTGCTATTCTCATGCACCTCGCAGAGAAGTTCGGGGCGTTCCTGCCGACCGAGACCGCTGCGCGTGCCGAATGCCTGTCCTGGCTGTTCTGGCAAATGGGCAGCGCGCCTTACCTCGGTGGAGGCTTCGGCCACTTCTACGCCTACGCGCCGACGAAGATGGAATATCCGATCAACCGCTTTGCGATGGAAGCGAAGCGCCAGATGGACGTGCTCGACCGCCGCCTCGCCGAGAGCGAGTATCTGGCCGGCGGCGACTACACGATCGCCGATATCGCCGTCTGGCCCTGGTACGGCGGCCTGGCGAAGGGCTGGCTGTATGAGGCGGCGGAGTTCCTGCAGGTGCAGGAGTATAAGAATGTGCAGCGCTGGGCCGACGCGATCGGCGAACGGCCCGCCGCGCGACGTGGCCGGATGGTCAACCGCGTCTCCGGTGACCCCGCGAGCCAGTTGCACGAGCGCCATGACGCCAGCGATTTCGACACGAAGACGCAAGACAAGCTGGCGGCCGGGAGCTGAATGATCGGTCCAGGCCGGGTTGAGACAATTCCGTTCTGCGTCGTTCTCGGATAGGGAGCGCTGCGTTAAAGGGACGGGACTGTCGGCTGCCGGTGATATTGATAGCGGAACAGCTCCGTCCGGAAGCCGAGTTTCGCGTAGAGGGCGAGCGCGCCCGCGTTCTCCGCCGCTACTTGCAGGCTGGCGTCCTGCGCCCCAGCCCGGTCGTGCGCCCAGGCCAGCAGGGCAGACACGACACGGTGAGACAAGCCGCAGCGTCGGAACGCTGGATCGGTCGCAACCAAATGCAGGCAGACCACGCCGCCATGCACCGCGCCGAACCCCACGGAGACGAGCGGGGAGGCCGGTCCCGCCCGCACGCCGGCGAAGGCGCAGGGCACGGCCATTGCGTCCAGGATGCGCGCCCGCGCTGCTGCGTCAGGGCCAGAGAGCTGGGTGTGGGCGTCCAGCCAGCCTGGTCCCGGCCGCACCTCGGACAATTCGACACCCTCGGCTGCATGGCCTGAACCGGCTTCCGGGCGGAGCGGCATCCACAGCACGGGGGATAAACCCTCCGGCGTGTAGCCGCGTGCGTCCAGGGCCGCTGCCAGGCCATGGTCAAAGGAACGGACCCGGACCAGCGCCGGCAGTCCCTGGGCGGCGTATAGTGTCTCGCAAGCTGCGATTTTGGCGGACAGTGCCGCCGGGCCGTCCTGGCCGGGGTCCAGCGGCGTGACCGAGTTGGCCCGGCGCGTGTAGCCGCTGGCAAAGCGCAGCACCCAGCCATCCAGCAGCACCTGACGCGGCGCGGGCCAGGAGTTGAGCGACGCCTCCTCTATACGGCGCAGCAGCGCCGGGTCATGTAGCTGGACGCTATGAGCCGCGAGATCCTGTTTCTCCTGGTCAAGCAGCGACCGCCCCTGCTTAACCCGGCGCTCTGATAGAGCGCAGGAGCCTCCGCCACGAAGAAATCAAAGCTTTGGCGTTCCCGTTTTATGCTTCTCCCGCCGTACTGCTGCGAGATAAAGGGCGTATTCATGCGCGCGCCGGCGGTTTTTCCGCCATGCCGAGGTGCCTTCGTAGTGCGCGAATGGGCGAACTTTCTGGCCGGGAGCGCCGAAGCGCCGGGCGGCTCTGGTTGGGCCGGGGGTGGAGGTGTCGCTCATGGCAAGTGATCCCAGTTGTTGCGCCGCTCTCTGACCACTGCACGAATTTGGGCGCAAGAGGCAGGTGCTGCCCACCGTCAGGCCAGCGGGAAATAATTCTTGGGCAGCCCGGTTATCAATCGAGAGTCCAAAAAAATTAGGATTTCTGGCGCGCCCGGAAAGACTCGAACTTCCAACCCCCAGATTCGTAGTCTGGTGCTCTATCCAATTGAGCTACGGGCGCCTCAGAGCCACGCGATTTAGCCCAGGGGTCGGGATGCCGCAAGGGCCATGACGCCGTGACTGCCCCGCAGCCGCGTCAGACCTAAGCAGGGTTGCGTGGCTTGGGACACAAATGCAGGGCTGCAGATCCAGGCCACGCAATCCTGCTTAGGATATTATCTGTGCGCAGACCGGTTGAGGTCTGCTTAGCCGCCCTGCTTCGCAATCGGCGGCACGAACAGCGGAGCGGTGTCCCACGGGAACAGGATCCACGTCTCCTGCGGCACCTCGACCACCCAGGTGTCGGCCAGGCGCTGACCGGCAGGCTTCGCATATAAACAGGCGAAATGCGCCCGTGGCAGCAGATCCCGCACCACTTGGGCGGTGACGCCGCTATCGACCAGGTCGTCGATGATCAGGAACCCGGCGCCGTCCTCGGCTGCGGCTGGATACTTCAGCACGTGCGGCTTGGCCCGCTCCTCCTCGTCATAGGTCGCGACCGAGATGGTCTCGATCAGCCGGCACTCCAGCTCGCGCGCCACGATCGCCGCCGGGATCAGCCCGCCGCGGGACACCGCCACGATGCCGCGGAACGGGCCGCGCGGCATAAGCGCCGTGGCCAGGGTGCGCGCGTCGCGGTGCAGCTGGTCCCACGTGACCGTCGCGTAGCTGCGGCCCCCGGTCAAAACAGCCGCCCGCCGGCCGGGATCGGCTGGTCCGGCCGTATCAGCACCACGGCCCCCTCGGCGTCGGGCATGCCGAGCGTCAGCACCTCGCTGCGGAACTTGCCGATCTGCCGGGGCGCGAAGTTCACCACGGCGCAGACCTGTTGGCCGATCAGCGCCGCGGGCGTGTAATGCTCGGTAAGCTGCGCCGAGGACTGCCGGACGCCGAGTTCGGCGCCGAAGTCGATCCACAGCTTGATCGCCGGCTTGCGCGCCTCGGGATAGGACTGGGCGTCGATGACGGTGCCGACCCGAATGTCGATCCGGTCGAAGTCGTCCATGGTCGCAAGGTTGCTCATCGCCGCATCATGCCGGTCTGGCGGTGTAATTGCCAAGTCCGGGTCGCCATGCCAGCCTTACCGCCCACATTGTTCATCAGGAATTGGCCATGATCCCCGCTGTGTCGCGCGATTTCCACCTGGCCGGGCGCAGTCCGGTCTATGCCGCCCACGGCATGGCCGCGACCAGCATGCCGGCCTCGACCCTCGTGGCGCTCGACGTGCTGCGGGCGGGCGGCAACGCGCTCGACGCCGCGGTCGCCGCTGCGGCGGTGCTCGGGGTGATCGAGCCGCAGTCCACCGGGATCGGCGGCGACTGCTTTTGCCTGTACGCGCTGGCGGGAACCGGCCGAGTCGTCGCGCTGAACGGCTCCGGCCGCGCGCCGGCGGCCGCGACCATCGACGGGTTCGAGGAGCGCGGCATCACCGCACTCGAGAACACCTCGCCGCACAGCGTCACCATCCCGGGCGCCGTTTCGGCGTGGGAGACGCTGCTGGCGGCGCACGGGACCAAGGGGCTGGACGAGCTGCTGCAGCCGGCGATCGACTTTGCAGAGGACGGCTGGCCGGTGCATCAACGGGTGGCGTCCGACTGGAGCGTGCAGGTGGACAAGCTCCGCCGCACCGGCGCCGACGCCTTCCTGCCGAATGGCGCCGCGCCGCGCGAGGGCGACCGCTTCGTCCAGCGCCCGCTGGCGGAGACGCTGCGCGGCATCGCCCGGCACGGCTCGCGCGGCTTCTACGAGGGTGCGGTCGCCGCCGATATGGTGGCGACGCTGTGTGCCAAAGGCGGGCTGCATACCGAGGCCGACTTTGCCGCCGGGCGCACCGCGGCGGAGTTCGTCGAGCCCATTCACAAAGCTTGGCGCGGCATGGAGATCTGGCAGTGCCCGCCCAACGGCTCCGGCCTGCTGGTGCTGATGCTGCTGGGCATCCTGGAGGGCTTCGAGCCGTCGCGTGACGGCCCGCTCGGCGCAGAGCGCCTGCACCGGCACTTGGAGGCCGCGCGGCTGGTGTATCGCGACCGCGACGCCTTCCTGGCCGACCCGGCGCAGGCCAGCGTCCCTGTCGGCCGCCTGACCAGCCCCGAGTACCTGGACAGCCTCCGCCGGATGATCGACCCGGCGCACGCCATGCCAGTCGTGGGGGCACCGGGCGAGGCCATGCTGCCGGCGCATCGCGACACGGTTTACCTGTGCGTCGTGGACCGCGACGGCAACGCCTGCAGCTTCATCAACTCGCTTTTCCAGGGCTTCGGCTCCGGCATCCTGGCGGCGCAATCCGGCGTGATGCTGCAGAATCGCGGCCTCGGTTTCCGTATCGAGCGCGGCCACCCGAACTGCATCGCGCCGAACAAGCGGCCAATGCACACCATTATCCCCGGCATGGTCATGCAGGGCGGCCGGGCGGTGATGCCGTTCGGCGTGATGGGCGGGCATTTCCAGCCGATGGGCCAGAGCCTGTTCCTCGCCAACATGTTCGAGTATGGCCTCGACATCCAGCAGGCACTCGACCTGCCGCGGCTGTTTCCATACCAGGGCAAGGTCGAGATCGAGCGCGGCATCCCGGCTGCGGCCGCGGCGCAGCTGGCGCGGATGGGCCACGACGTCATGACGCCCGAGCGCCCGCATGGCGGCGGCCAGGCCATCTGGATCGACCACGACCGCGGCTGCCTGGTCGGCGGGTCCGATCCGCGCAAGGACGGGATGGCGCTCGGGTATTAACTGTCGCGATTTAGCCTGCTGGGCTAAAACTCCAGCAGGTTGTCACGGAAGTGCTTGCAGCCGGTACTGCTTGCGAACCAGGCCGCGCTGCTGCAAGGCGGGGACCAGGCCGTCGGTGATCTCGACCACGCTCTTGCGGCTGACGTTGGGCAGCGCGAACAGGAAGCCATCGCCGCCGACCTCCTGCATCACCTCGCCCATCTGCGCCGCCACCGCGTCCGGGGTGCCCACCAGGTCCACCGAGCCGCCGGTGCTGCTATGGGCGATGATCGCCTCGCGGAGCGTCTTGCCGCCGGCCTTGCGGATGAAGTTGTCCAGGCTGGACTGATGGCCGTTGGTCGTAAGCGGTCCAACCGGCGCGTCGAGGTCATGGCCGGAGAAGTCGATGTTCGTCGTCCAGCCCATCTGCGCCAGCCGCTGGTCGATGTTGGCGGCCGCGTCCACGGCGCGCTGCGCGGCCTTCTCCTGAGCGTGCTCCATGGTGTCGCCCAGGATCGGATAGACCATGAACAGCACCTTGCAGCTATCCGGGTTCCGCCCAAACCGCCGCATCTGCGCGCGGACGTCGTTGCGGTAGTCCTTCATCCCGTCGATCCCCTTTGGGTGCGCCACGATGGTGTCGGCATAGCGGGCGGCGATGCTGCGCCCCTTGGCGGAGCCGCCGGCCTGCGCGATCACCGGACGCCCCTGCGGCGCGGGGCCGGAGTTCAGCGGGCCGCGGCTTTTGTAGTAGCGCCCGGCGTGATCGATCGTGTGCACCTTGGCGGGATCGATCAGCACGCCGGTCTGGCGGTCGGCGACGATGGCGCCGGGCTCCCAGCTCTCCCAGAGCCGCGTCACGACGTCGATATATTCCTCGGCCATCTCATAGCGGGTGTCGTGCTCCGGCAGTTTGTCCAGGCCGAAGTTCTGCCCGGAGAAGTCCGAGCTGCCGGTCACCATGTTCCAGCCGGCCCTGCCGCCCGAGACCTGGTCCAGGGTGCCGACGATGCGCGCGGTGAGGTAGGGATGGTAGGCGAAGGTCGAGAGCGTCGGCACGATGCCCAGCCGCGAGGTCGCCGCCGCCATCAGCGAGGCGATCACCGTCGGCTCCTGCCGCGGCACCGACATGCCGTTCTTCAAGAAGATGTCGCGCGAGTTCTGCCAGTTCTGGCCGATGTAGATAGAGTCTTCGAGCAGCATGTAGTCGAAGCCGGCGCGCTCGATGGACCGCGCGAGATCCAGGAACATGTCGGCCGACATCCACTCCTCGCTGATGTTGCCGGTCCAGTCGGCGCCCCAGGCCTGGATGCTCGATCCCTGCAGGAACCAGGCGAGATGGAAGTGGTCGGAGGCCATGTCGAACCCTTCTAGACAGTTGCGTGGTGGGTAGCGCGTGCCGGAGACAACGCCGGTGCGGCGCCGGGCAGAACTTCGAGGTGGCAGGCGATGCTGTGGGCGGCACTGATGGGGCGCAGCGGCGGGGCGACGTCGTCGCATACCGCCATGCGGTGCCGGCAGCGCGCGCGGAAGGCGCAGCCACCGGGCACGCCAGGGCCCATGTCGCCGCCCAACTCGCCCATATCCGACGGCGCCTCATGCGCGACCGAGGTCAGCAGCGCCCTGGTGTAGGGATGAAAGGGTGGCGTCAGCACGTCGGCGGCCTGGCCGGTCTCGACCAGCCTGCCGCGATACATGACGGCGATGCGGTCGGAGAGCTGACCGACCACGGCCAGGTCGTGCGAGATGAACAGGTAAGACAACCCGAACTCGTCGCGCAAGTCAGCGAGCAGGTTGACCACCGCCGCCTGCACCGAGACGTCGAGCGCCGAGACCGGCTCGTCACACACGATGAAGCGCGGCTCGGTCGCCAAGGCGCGGGCGATCGCCACCCGCTGGCGCTCGCCGCCGCTGAGCTGGTGCGGGTAGCGATGGCGATAGGCCTCGGGCAGCCGCACCATGTCCAGCAGCGCTGCCACGCGCCGCGGGCGATGTTTTGGCGGGACCAGGTTGAATAGGGCCAACGGGCGCTCCAACGCCTCGCCGATCGAGAGGCGCGGGTTGAGCGAGGAGCCGACGTTCTGGAACACGATCTGCGCCTGACGCCGGAAGGCGCCGAGCGCGCGGTCCGGCTGCAGGGTGATGTCCGCGCCGTCGAACTCCACGCTCCCCGCGGTCTGCCGCAGCAGGCGCAACGCGAGACGGCCCAGCGTGGATTTGCCGCAGCCGCTCTCTCCCACCAGGCCCAGCACCTCGCCTGGCGAGATCGACAACGAGACGCCGTCCACCGCCGCCACCTCGCCAGCGTCGCGCACCGCCCGGGGGCGCCCGCCGGCGAAATCGAGCCGCCAGGCGGCCAGTCCCGGACGCGCTGTGAAGACGCGGCGAAGGTCGGTCACGTTCAGCAGCGCGTCGCCGCGCTGGAACACCGGCTCCGGCGCGTTGTTGGGGATTGGCGCCGGCCAGCCGCCGAGCTCCGCCGACTTCCAGCAGCGCACGGCGTGGCCATCCGGCGCCGCTGTCAGGACTTGCGGAGCCCTGACGCAGCGCGCCTCGCTGAAGGGGCAGCGCGGCGAGAATGCGCAGCCGGCCTCGGGCGGCACCGCGCCGGTCATCTGTCCGGCGATGGACGGCAGGCGGCTGCGGCGGGAGCCCGCCCGCAGCGGCGGCATGGAGGCGAGCAGGCCCTTGCCGTAGGGATGCGCGGGCCGGGCCAGCACGCGGGCGGCGCCGCCGATCTCGACCATCTGGCCCGCATACATCACCGCCACGTCGTCGCAGACCCGCCGCACCACGCCCAAATTATGGCTTATGAATAGAACGGCGACGTCCTTGCGACGTCGGAGTGCCGCCAGCAGATCCAGGATCTGCGCCTCGACCGTCACGTCGAGCGCCGTCGTCGGCTCATCGAGGATCAGCAGCGAGGGCTCGCAGGCCAGCGCCGCCGCGATCAGGGCGCGCTGCTTCATGCCGCCGCTGAGCTGGTGCGGGAAGGCGCGGGCCACTTCCGCCGGACGGGCGATGCCCATCTCGGCCAGCAGCTCCACGGCCCGGATGTGCGCATCCGCAGCACTGACGCCGCGATGCTGCACCAGCGGCTCGGCAATCTGGCGGCCGACGCGCAGCGCCGGGTTCAGGGCGGTGAACGGGTCTTGGAACACCGAGCCGATGCGGCTGCCCAACGTCGCCCGCCGCTGCTGGGGCATGAGGTCAGCGAGGCTGCGCCCCTCGAAGACGATGCGGCCCTGAATGGCGGCGCCGGGTCCCAGCAGGTCCAGGATGGCGCCGGCGATGCTGCTTTTGCCGGAGCCGGACTCGCCCACGATGCCCAGCGCGCGGCCGGGAGCGAGGCTGAACGACACGTCGCGCACCGCCGTCACCGGGCCGTCGTCGCCGGCGTAGCGCACCGAGAGGCCGCGGACGTCAAGCAGGCTCGTCTGCGTCATTTCAGGCTCGGCCCCGGCGCCGCGGGTCCAGCACCTGGCGCAGGCCGTCGCCAAGCAGGCTGATGCCGATCACGGCGAGGCTCATGGCGAGGCCCGGGGCGATCGAGATCCAGGGGGCGTCGTCCACGAAAGCGCGGCCGTTGCTGATCATCAAGCCCCAATCCGCCTCGGGCGGCTGCACGCCGAAGCCAAGGAAGCTGAGCACGGCGCCGAGCAGCACCGCGAACACCACGCGCAGGCTGGCCTCGACGATCAGCACCGGCCAGACGTTCGGCAACAGCTCGCGCAGCAGGATATACCAGGTGCGCTCGCCGCGGCTGCGGGCAGATAAAACGAAGTCCTCGCTCATCAAGTCGAGCGTGACGCTGCGGGTGACGCGGGCGATGGGCGGCACGAACAGCACGCCGATCGCCACCGCGGTTTTCACTAAACCCGGCGGCGTCACGGCTAGAATCAACAGCACCAGCATAATCGGCGGGAACGACATCATGACGTCGAGCCCGCGCATGATCAGCTCGCTGGCGAGGCCGGGGCGGTAGCCGGCGAACAGGCCGAGCGGCACGCCGAGCGCCATGCTGATCGCGGTCGCGATCACGCCCAGCGCAATGGAGAGCTGCGAGCCGTACAGCAGGCGGCTGAAGACGTCGCGGCCGTATTCGTCGGTCCCGGCCAGGTAATACAGGCTAGGCGGCGATAGGCGGTCGCGCACGTGCATCTGGTCGAACGGGTAGGGCGCGATGAGCTGCGCGAACAGCGCCACCGCCAGCAGGGCCGCGACGATGACGCCGCCGGTCAGCAGCGCTGGCGGCCAGCGCCGGCGACGGCGCAGCGTCTGGGCGAGCGCCAGGTCAGTCAACGCCGCCGCCATAGCGAATGCGCGGATTGGCGACGCCGTACAGCAGGTCGGCGGCCAAATTGGCCAGGCAGTAGACGGCGGTGAGCACCAGGATCGCCGACTGCATCAGCGGCAGGTCCTGGCGCTCCAGCGAGAAGATCAGCAGGCGGCCGATGCCGGGGTAGGCGAAGATCGCCTCGACCGCGACGATGCCGCCGATCAGGAAGCCGAAATCCTGCGCCAGCACGGTGATGGTCGGCAGCAGGGCGTTGCGCAGCGCGTGGCGGACGATCACCACGCGCTCCGGCAGGCCGCGGGAACGGGCGACCTTGACGTAGGCGCTGTCCAGCGCCTCGATCATGCTGGAGCGGGTGAGGCGGGAGACGTGGGCGAGCAGGGTCAGCGTGAGGGTGACGACCGGCAGCACCAGGTGGGCGACGAAGGTGCCGAGGCCGTCGGAGAGGTCCGCAGCGCCGGAGGTCGGCAGCAGGTGAAAAGTGCTGCCGAACACGAGGATGAGCACGAGGCCCCAGTAGAACTCCGGCACCGAGATGCCGACATAGGTGAAGATCGTGGCGACGTGGTCCGGCCAGCGCCCCTGCTTGACCGCGGCGATGACGCCGAGGGCCGGGCCGAGGGTGGACACCACCGCCATGGCCGAGATTGACAGCACCGCAGAGCGGGCCAGCGCGTCCCATAGCAGTGGGGCCACCGGCCGCTCCATCACCAAAGACTGGCCGAGGTCGCCATGCAGCACGCCGCTGGCCCAGCGCCAGTATTGCACCGGCAACGGCAGGTCGAGGCCGAGCTTATGCTCCAGCGCCGCCTGGGTCTCCGGCGTGGAATACTGCCCGAGGATCAATTGCGCCGTGTTGGACGGCAAAGCGTGGGTAGCGAGGAACACCAGCACCGACATGATCGCCAGCACGACGACGACCGCGCCCAGCCGCTTCAGGGCATAGCGCGCCATGCGCCCCGCCTACGCCGCAACCGTCACCGTGCTGATATCGACCAGGAACAGCGGCGAGGGCGAGAAGCCGCTGACCTTCTTGCTGACGCCGCAGGAGAAGTTCTTCACATAGACGACGCAGCCAGGCCCGTCGTCTGCGATGATCTCCTGGAACCGGCCGTACAGCTTGGCCTGCTCGGCCATGTCCGTCGTGACCCGCGCAGCCTCCAGCAGCTTGTCCACCTCTGGGTTGCTGTAGTGCCAGAGCGTGTTATTCCACGACCCACTGCTATGGTACCACGGATACAGCATCAGGTCTGGCGTCGTGCGGCCGAAGAAGTTGTCCACGTTGAGCGGCACCTTGCCCTCCATCTCCGCGTAGAACTTGTCTTGCGGCATAATGCGGAGCGACACGGTGATGCCGGCCTGCTTGGCCGCGTCGCGGAACGCCGTCGCCAGCCGTTCCATCGGCGGGTCAGCGGACGGGATATACATCTCGATCGGGAACCCAGCGCTCAGGCCGGCCTCGGCCAGCAGCTTCTTGGCGCCGGCGATGTCCGGGCCGAGGCCGATGTCTTTACGGAAGAACGGATGGGTGGGCGGCAGCGGCGTGATCGTGGGCGTGCCGTGGCCAAAGGTCGCGATGTCGGTCATCGCCGTCTTGTCCACGAGCTTGATGACCGCCCGGCGAACGCGCGGGTCGTCGAACGGCTTCATCTGGTTGTGCATCACGATCGCCTGCCAGGAGCCGGTCGGCACCTCCATCACCGTCGCAACCGTGCTGCGCTTCAGCCGGTCGGCCTGCTCGGGCGGCAGGTCATAGACGATGTCCAGCGCGCCGCTGTCGAGCCCGGCCACCGCGGTCGTGGCCTCCGGAATGATGCGCAGGACCGCGCGGTCGATCTTCGGGATGCCCGGCAGGAAATAATCCGGGTTCTTTTCCAGCGTCATCTGGTCGCCGGGGCGGTACTCGATAAACCTGAACGGACCGGTGCCGATGGGTTTCGTGGTCAGCGTGTCCATCGCCGCCTCGCTGACGATCATCGCCTGATAGCCGGCAGCGACCGCGGGGAGGTCGGCGTACGGAATCGAGAGATTGAAGCGGACGGTCTGCGGGTCCAGCGCCTCGATGCCGGTGACGATCTCGAGGTTGGCGCGCAGCACCGAGCCGACCTCCTTGTCCTTGAGCCGCTTGTAGGTGAACACGACATCGGCGGCGGTAAGCGGCTTGCCGTCATGCCACTTCACGTTTGGGCGCAGATGGAAGGTCCAGCTTTTAAGATCTGGGGTGGACTCCCAAGCCGTCGCCAGGTCCGGCAGCACCTGCAGCTTCGCGTCCTGCTGGGTCAGCCGGCTGAAGACGCAGAGGGCGTAGTTGTATTCGAGGCCGCCGACGCGGAACTTCGCGGGATCGAGCGTGGCGACGGGCGAGGGGTAGGCCGCGCGGACGGTCGTGGCGCCGGCAGCGTTGCCCTCGGTGGGCACGAGGGCTGCGGCCCCCAAGGCGAGGGCAGCGCGACGGGTCAGCGCTGCGGGCGAAACGGGGCGGGGCATGGCCGTGCTCCTCAATGAGGTCATCGCGCACTCGGGTGCTGCAACCATCATGCCAGGCACTCGGCACCTTTGAGGCACTCGCTTTGCACAGTAAACATGCATCTTTCACCGCCGGAATGGGCAAATAGCGTGCGAAGCTATGAGCTTCGTGTGTTGCAGCCTAAAAAATACGCAGATTTTTCTAGCCGGGCTTACTTACTCCTGACACAGCCCAAAAAGGACGCACATGGCGCGCGCAAAAATGCATCTCGGGTTCGACTTCTCTTACACCCACATGGGCGGGCGCTGGCGGCTGCCCGGCTCGTGGCCCGGCCGGGTCTTCCCCGACGTCGAGATGTACGAGGACGTCGCCCGCATCGCCGAGCGGGGCCTGCTCGACATGATCTTCTCCGGCGACGGCACCGGCGTGCCCGACACCTGGCGCGGATCGCGCGACGCCGCCATCGAGTGGGGGGTGAACTGGCCGCGGCAGGACCTGAACCCGATCATGGTCGCGATGTCGCGGGTCACCAAGCATATCGGCTACGGCCTGACCTACTCCTCAACCTTCATGCACCCCTACTACACGGCGCGGCTGATGAACTCGCTCGATCACCTGACGCGTGGGCGGATCGCCATGAACCTCGTCACCTCAACGCGACGGTCGGACGCGGCGAACTTCGGCTTTGACGAGCTGATGGAGCACGGCGCGCGCTATGACCGAATGGAGGAGTTCACCGACGTCTGCCGCAAGCTGTGGGACGCGACCGAGGCGGACGCCATGCTGTGGGATCATGCGACGGGCCGGGTCGGCGATCCCGCCAAGGTGCACGGCATGAGCCATCACGGCCGGTTCTTCAACGTGGAGGGGCCGCTCAACACCCCGCCTTCGCCGCAAGGACGCCCGGTGCTGATCCAGGCCGGCGGCTCGCCCCGCGGCATCCGGGCCTCGGCCTACGTGGCGGACCACGTGTTCGGCGCCGACATGGCGCTGCCGCTGCAAATCAAGCAGCGCGAGGCGCTGGATGCGGCGCTGATTGAACTGGGGCGCGACCCGGCGGCGGTCGGTATCCTGTGGCAGACGCCGATCGTGGTTGCGGAGACGGCGGCCGCGGCCCAGGCGCAACGGGACTTGCTGCTGACCGCCATCCCGCCTGAGGCGGTTGGCACATACCTTTCGTATAATGCCGGCTACGACTTCTCGACATTGCCTGAGCGGTTTTCGCTACGGGAGCTGCACGCCGAGATCATCGCATCCAACGCGTCCCCGGCCGGGTTCGTGCATGAGCTCGGTTTGCGGTTGGGGGCCGATACGACGATCACGCGGGCGGAGTTCTTCGAGCACGGGCTGCGCAATGCCACGTCGTACGACACCACCATCGCCGGCACCGCGGCACAGCTCGCCGACCGGCTGGAGGAGGTGTTCGAGGCGACCGGCAGCCGCGGCGGCTTCATGCTGGGCCATATCGTGTCGCTGCCGGGCGACCTGCAGGCGATCGTGGATTTGCTGGTGCCGGAACTGCAGCGCCGCGGACGCTTCCGCACGGAGTATCGCGGGCGGACTTTGCGGGAAAATCTGCAGGATTCGTAGGCTTCAATTCGTCATTCTGTGCAGCGGCATTTGCCTCCCGCTGCGGTTACGAGGCCGGCGCGGAGGGCTGCACGGTGACGGCGACAATCACCCCGAGGGCATTCGGTTCGAGCGTAAAGCTGAATTGGTCCGGCCCAATGTAGCCGGGCTGCGGGGTGTATGAGATCGCTGCCTGGCGCCCGGCGGTGATCAGCTCCGCCGTGGCGCGGCCATGACTGGGCTGACCGGTGACCAAGGCCGCATTGAGCGCGATCTGCAGGTCAGCGTTGAAGATCGTGAAGACGCAGGCTTGGCCGACATTGCCCACCGTCATCTCAGTCCGGACCGAAGTCGTGGCCAAGATAAAGAATTTCTTCACCTGGCATGGCCCGCGCACGGTCTGCGGCTGCAGGTTGCCTTGGTCGTTTCTGGCCAGTCCGGCGCAGGACGCCGAGAGTAACGGAGCCAAAAGCAAGAGATTCCGCAGAGTTCTCAGTCGAATCGTTCCGTGTGCTTCAATACGCATCCTGCGTCCACCCAAACCTATTGCCAAGCTCCGGAACGCACCTCACGCTCAATCTTCGAACGGGTCAAACTCGCCGTCCCGGCCATCGCCACCGCGAACGGCCGCGGGGTGTGCAGCACCCGTATCGTGCCGGCGTGCTGCGCCAGCACGTCGGGCAGGCGGCGGTAGGCCATCGGGCTCTCGTCCAGGTCGCCGCCGGCCAGCAGCACGCCGCGCTCCTGCAGCCATGCGTCTCCCGCCACGCGTAGTTGTGGTGATTGTGCACGCTGTCGGTCGCCGCACCGCCGATGATCTGGCGCACCCGCTCCACGACCCACTCGCGTCCGGCATAGGCGTAGCACCCGGCCAGTTCCATGGTGGTGATGTAGCGCTGTCCGAGCTCGCTGTCCTCGTCCACCACCGCAGGCGGCACGTTCATGCCGCCCGTGCCGCCGGCGAGCTTCAGGTATTTGGTCGCCGAGGTGTGGCCAAGCCCGCGGCTGCCGAAGTGCACGCCGATCCACACGAAGCCGGCCTTGTCGCGCATCAGGTCCACGTAGTGATTGCCGGACCCGACCGTGCCGAGCTGGCCGGCGGCCTTGTTGCGGCAGGCGAGCATGTCCGCCGCGCGCCACGCGTCGTCGTCGTCGAACAGCGCGTGCTCGGCGCGCTCGGCGTTGTTGCGGCCCACGCCGTACGACACCACCCGGCGCACGTCGGTGAGGATGGCGCTCACCCGGCCGGCGACTGCGGCGTAAGGTGTGTCCAGACGCACCGCCATGTTGCCGCAGCCGATATCAAAGCCGACGCCGCTGATGCTGACCTGGCACGCATAGGCGATCCCCCGCCCACGCGGCGCCACTGATGGCCAATTCAGCCTGTCGCCGGTCAGCCTCCTGGCCATTCCACGCGGCACGAGGCTGATGCTGCCTTCGCCCAACGGATCACGCCTCTCCGTGGCCGCCGGCCGAACACCCGGGCACATTCCCGTCCTGACCGGTTGCCTCCGAAATGCCGCCGCGGTTGCACATGCGGCGCGGGTGCTCGCCGGAGATGGCGCGGTTGGGGTGACATCGGCCGGAGAGCGCTGGCCGGACGGCGGTCTCCGGCCGGCGATTGAGGACCTGCTTGGGGCAGGCGCCATCCTGGACCGATTGGATTGCCCGTGCTCACCGGAGGCGCAGGCCGCCCGGGACGCCTACCGGGCCGCGGGACGCGAGGTGGCCAGCCTCATCCGTCTCTCGGTCTCCGGGCGTGAGTTGGTGGATGGCGGGTTTTCCGGCGACGTTGACCTGGCGCTGGAACAGCACAGCAGCGCGAGCGTCCCTATGCTTATCGAGGGCGCCTACCGCGGCGCCTGACGCTGGCCTTAAGGAACATTCAAGGCAGCATGGGACGTGCTGCACGGTGATGCGGTCGGAGATGGCAAAACCGGCGCGGATCATATTTCAGCAAGATTCATCGTAATACTCAGTATAAAATATGAGAGAATAGGATAGCGTAAGGCACTGAAGGATCGTTTTTAACAGTAATAAGCTTACGAATTTGTGAAAAAACGCGTTTTTTTTCTAGGAATTCTGCTGGAGGTCAGGCATTTCTGCCATGCGCCAGCCAACCTGGTGCGGTTTCGGCCGGCTACATTCAGCTTCAAGGGAGACCTGCCAATGGCTACTAGCCCCGACGCAACAGCATTCATGACGATGCTCTCCGAATCAGCCGCCGGGCCGGCGCTGGCCCAGCCGACCATCAGCTTCATCCAGTCGCAGATCACGGCCATGTTGCCGAGCCAATATGCCTCGGCGATCACGGCGCAGTTCGCCGGAGCCTCAGGCGCCGCGCCGAGTGCGGTCCCAGCGCCCTCCAGCGCAGTTGCAGCGCAGCCGGCGATGCCGGATGCCTCGGGAAGCGGAGCGGCGGCGATCGGCTTGGGCCTGGCCCAGCCGACCATCGACTACATCCAGGCGCAAATCACCGCGCTGGTGCCGAGTAAGTATGCCTCGTCCGTCCTGGCGCAGTTCAACGCCGCGACGTCATCGGCCAATGCCGCGGGGGCCAATGCCGCGGGGGCCAATGCAGCGGGGGCCAGTGCAGCGGGCATCCCGGCGCAACCTCCAGCCGGCGCCGCCATGCAAGCCTTGATGATCAGCAACCAGATCAAGGAATTTTTCTCGGGCATGACCATGCCGTCGATGTAGGGTCGCGATGCGCCATCCGATTTGATGCGGGTGGCGCATCGAGAGTGCGCAGCGTCTATGCTGCTATATCGGCCAGCCCATCCTGTTTCAACGCCACAAACTCAGGCGTGCCCACGCAGCATTGCGACAAGCGCGCGCAGAGCGGCCGAGGTTTGACGGTGGCTGGGGTGATATAGGTAGAAACCCGGGAATGGCGGGCACCACGCCCCCAGCACGCGCGGGTCCAAGACACAGGCAAGGCCCACCCCGTCCAGCGCTGCCGCGACGGCCAGTTCATCGTCCACGCCCATCTCCAGCCGCATAGCCGGATGGGCGGCGGTGAAGCGGCGCAGGATGGGTGCCACGCATAGAAAAGCGGCGATGCGCGACACGTTGATCCGGAGCGGGCCGGACGGCTCGTCCCGCTCCTCCCGCAATGTGGCCAGTGCGTCGTCCACCAAGGCCAGGGATGCCCGATTGAGTTGGTGAAGCCGGGCGCCGTACGAATTACTTTGCTCAGGTCAGTCACCTCATTGGAGGTGCGTATGGGCTAGCCCGACCCTCTCGACCTTGAGCGGCGTCACGTCCTTGCATCCGCGGCATGCATCCTGGCCGCTGGGCTTGCTCACCCGGCGGATGCGGACAGCCTGCCTGCCTCACCTTCGGTGCCCGTGTTCGCCGCAGCGCGGTCGCTCCGCTTGCGGGTGAACAGCCAGGAGTGCGCATTGGACGCGCTGGAGCCGCGTGTGAGCCTGCTCGATCTCTTGCGCGAGCACCTGTATCTGACCGGCACCAAGAAGGGCTGCAACGAGGGGGCGTGCGGGGCCTGCACCGTCCACCAAGATGGCCGACGCGTAAACGCCTGCATGATCCTGGCCGCGGCCTGCGACGGGCGGGAGGTGCTGACCATCGAGGGACTGCCCTGGCCGGCATCGCAGCCGCGGGGCCTGGGCGCGCCCTTGCCATTGGCCTGGACGTGACGGATACAGCGGCACGGGACGCCGGCGTGGCGGCGGCGATGGATCGCTTCGGCCGGGTAGATGTGCTGGCCAATATTGCCGGGCGTGGCTCGCTGGGGGCGGCGGAGGAGTTCTCGCCCACGCAGCTGCGCGAGCAGATGGAGGTCAACTTTATCACCGATGCCAACGATCTCGGCGACACCCTCACGGCGCATCCCGACGTTGCCAAGATCTCCTTCACGGGATTGACGGCGACCCGACGCAAGGTCATGGCGAGTGCGTCCAACACCCTCAAGCGGGTCACTCTGGAGCTTGGCGGGAACGACGCGGGCATCGTGCTTGATGAGGTTGACCCGGCGGCGGTCGCCCCAGCCATTTTTGAGGGGGTATTCCAGAACAGCGGTCAGGTCTGTCTCGCGCTCAAGCGGCTTTACGTTCATGAGAGCGTCTATGACCGCATGTGCGACGGACTGGCAAAAATCGCCGACGCGACCATCGTCGATGACGGCCTCAAGCAGGGCACCAAGCTCGGCCCGCTGCAAAACAAAATGCGCTGTTATACTTGGGTGTTGATGGGTCGCAAAATCCGATAGACAGATTGGGTTTCCGTGAGACATTATCCTCATGGAACTTTCCCACTTCGACCGGCTCAAGCGCGACGTTGCCAGCAAGGCGACGGCGGCGCAAATTCTCGAACTCGAAGATGTCGTCCGGGTCGTCGTGGCCCGGCAATTTGCCGACGTGGCGCTGGCCCGCCGCTCGACGTCGGTCGTCGCCGCCGGGGCCTGCCCGCGTTGTGGAAGCCTCGATGTTGTCCGGTATGGCAAGGACAAGAATGCTCGGCAGCGGTTCAAGTGCCGGGACTGCCGCCGTACCTTCAACATCCTGACCGGCACCGCAATGGCGCGTGCCCGCAAGCCGGGGATATGGGGCCGGTACCTCGACTGTATGACCGACTTCATGTCGGTGCGGAAGATCGTGCTCACCGGGATCGACATCAGCCACCTCACGGTGTTCCGTTGGCGACACCGCTTCCTGCAAGCCGCCATCAGCGACAACGCTGCCGTGTTGTCCGGGGTGATCGAGGGCGACGAAACCTTTTTCGTCCGGTCCTTCAAGGGGCACCGGGGTTGGACGCGGGGCGTGCCGCCGGAAAGCCGTGCGGCGCGACCGCGCGCCTGGGGTGCCACCAAGCGCGGCGTCTCTAGTGAGCAGGTGCCGGTGTTGACCGCCCTGGACACCAATGGTGGCGTCTACAGCCGCGTGCTGGGCGGCATGGACGAAATCGATGCGGCGCTCGCTGGACGTATCGCACCTGGCTCGGTGCTGTGCAGCGACGGGGCGCAGGCATACCTGCGGGCTGCTACAGCAGCCGGTGCTGAACACCGCCGCATCAATGTGCCGACGATCACGCTCTACGCCATCAAGGCGGCTCCGGCCCCAACCATGCGGCGCAAAACGGGGCGGCTCGGGCTGGGCCGGGTCAACGCCCACCATGGGCAACTCAAGGTGCTGATCAACCGGCGTTGTCGTGGCGTCGCGACCCGCTACCTCGGCAACTACGTCGGCTGGCATCGGGCGATGATGCGGGCCGGGTTTATTGGAAAGGGGTTGCTGGATCGGGCGCTCGCATAAATAGTCGCATGAGATTGCACGAACTTACGGAAGCAGTTGAGTACACTGATAGCGGACTAGCCGTTTATCGCTCACCTTCCACGAAAGCCATAGTATCTCTGCTTGCGAGAATGGACCTGCGTGGGACCGCCCACGGCAGAAGCGTGTTCGTTTGGAACGCAAATAGCGAGGTACATCAAACCGCCGAGCGTGAGCTTGGAATCGCACGCCCCATTGCTGACGCTTACGTAGATCGGTTTTACGTGACTGCGCGGGCACGACCGGGCGAGGCTACGGGATTCACACATTTGACTGGGCGGCTGACTGCGCCGCGAGGGCGAAGCCGGCGGCCATGGCGGCGAATTGTGCCCATCCGGCGCGCATAGTTTTGGGTCCGGGTGGTTTGTAGTAGCAGTTCCATCCGCCGAGCCGCGCGATGATCCAGGACAGCCAGGCGAGGGACTGGCGCGGATGCGGGTTTCGCTGGCGCGCTGTCTTGCCTTCGAGTGTCGGGGCGATGGCTTCAGCGGCTGGCAACACGGACGCGTCGATGACGTCCCTGGCCGGTCGCGGACTGCCATCACGCGCGTCGACCAGTTGCATGGTTCGGGTTGCCGCTGCCAGCCCGACCAAGGCCAGCTTGAACAACCGTCCGGCGTCCTGCACCTGGGTGTCTTCCAATCGCATGCCGTCAGCTTTCAACGATCGGAAGATTTCCTCGATCCGCCACCTCAGCCGATACAGGCGTACAATATCCGCAGCCCCAGCAGCGTCGGCGACATCAAGTGTGGTCAGCAACCGCCATAGCAGCGGCTGGCCTTCGCCGGGGCCATCCACCTCCCTCGCTTCGACCATCGTCAGCTTGAGCTGCGGCGGGGCACTGGGGTCACGGCCATGACGCGGGCGGCAGATCACCACCGGCCCGGCACGCAGGGCAACCGTCGCGACCCGGCCGCGAACCCCGGTTCGCGACGGTGCAACAAGCACCTCGGTGCGTGCCAGCTCCGGCCATCCTGCCGCCGCGGCAAACAGCGACGCTCCGTCGTGCAACGCGCGATCCTGCGCGGCCCGCACGATCAGGTCGACCGATGCCGGCCGCCGCGCGAAGCTCGCATAGATGTCGCTTTCACGATCGGCCACGACCACCACCGAAGCCGCCTGGGCCAGATGCGTCCCGGCCTGCGCCGCGCCGTCCAGCCAGCGGACGCTCTCTTTGTCCTCCAGGGCGCGTGCCCGCACGGGTGTCGCGACGAACTCATCCGTGCGGGTCCAGATCCTGGCGTCCAGCAAACCCAGCACAGCCTCCGTCTCGCTGTCGATGGCGATCACCGGATGAATAAAGAACCCAGCCGATATGCCGTCGCCCGCCGGCCCCAAACCACGGCGGCGCTCCTCGCGGCCGGCGAAATTGATCTCCGTCGTATCCTGTGCCGCCACGATCCGCCGTCCCGTGCAAGCGGCCACCGTGCGGGTCGCGAGCGTTGCAACCATCTCGCCACACGTCACCGAAGCCGCTGACAGAAACCGGTGGATCGCGATCTCACCCGCACGATCACGGCCGAGTTTGCGGATCACCAGCGATCCGGTCTCCATCACCCGCTCGATCAGCCGGGTTCCCATAGCCGCGCGACGGACATCGCCAAAATCACCAAGCGCGCCTTCTCGAATGACCAACACATTCCCCAAGACCTACAAATGCCCCAGGAAATCAAAGCGTGGTCACTGCCGCAAGTGAATTGTGTGAATGCCGTAGCCGGGCGAGGAGTGGGTAAAGCAAAATCGTATCAACTTGCCGTTCGGGTCGATTTATACCCATGATCCCGTGAATGATCTCAGCGCGACATTGCAGAGCTTTATCAATCGCCTTCAACGGGGCTAAGCCCATCAACACCCAAGTACAACAGCGCCAAACAAAATGCAGTATGAGAACGTCAAGGCGTTCTTGGCGGATGCGCGGGCAAGCGGCACGATCGTCGCCGGCGGCGAGGTATCGGACCGGGCCGGCTACTTCATCCGCCCGACGATCGTTCGCGACATCGCCGAGGGGACTCGTCTTGTAGATGAAGAGCAGTTGGGCTGGGCGGTTCGGTTTGGTCATCGGACAAAGACCGCGCCTACGACCTTGCGGTGCAGATGGAGGCCGGAACCGTGTGGGTGAATCAGCATTTGCAGCTTATGCCGAATTTCTTGTTCGGGGGCGCCAAGTCCTCCGGCATCGGGCGCGAGCTTGGCGAGGAGGGGCTGGCCGAATTCACGCAGCTTCAGGTGATCAAAGTCGCCGCCTGATCACGAAGCGCTGCCCGCCGGCACACAGCCGGCGGGTGGACTTTTGGTAAAGGCTTGCTGACGCGCACGCCGGGGGTTCGCGGCGACGCAGCGCAAGCAGTGCCTGAAAGACGCCCTGATCCTGCTCACGGCCGCTCAGGCCAGTTTTCCGTGCTAACCGCGAACCCGGGGAGTTCAAGCTGATCCAGGTCATCGAGGATCATCCGGTGGAAGCAATCGAGGCGGTGATGGCGGCTTCGAACGCAAGTTCAGTGCGTGGGCGCGCAGATCGTGCTGACCGGGGCGTCCGACGCCCTGCAAGCGGTGCTGCACGGCACATAATCGAAACGGCAGCGACAATGGCTGTTTAATTTAATTTGACTTGGCTATCCTCATGCTGTTTCGTCGGTGAACATTTGCAAATCACAAACTTTCCTCGCTGGAGTGTGCCAACATGCATCAGCGGGCTTTGGCTGACCTGTATTGAACAAACTATCGGACGATAAGGCTTCGGTGCTGTATGGCACGCTTTAAAACGACCGGAATAGCCCGGCACAGCCTCTTGGTTGACCATGCGCAACTGGAGGCGAACGCACGTGTTTCGACCGTTAAGATTATAAACTCGTCGTTTGTCCAGTATCGTATGAGTAAGGACGAGTTGGGCATGAGCGGCCGTACCCTTGTCATTCATCTGATCATCGGGCTGTCATCTGTCCAGGAGCTCGTTCGGCAGTACCCGATACCTTCTGACCTTCGCAGCTTTGAACCGGCTCCCATGCACTTGTCCGGCTCCGCCTCTCGCCGGGCCATCGCGGCCGCATCGGGGTTGCTGCGGGGGACGATGCGACGGATCGTTGATGGCCTGATCGCCGAAGGCCGGATCATCAGCGTAGGCCGCAGCGGGGTTTGTGCGCCGCTGGGCACATTATGCCGCGCGGGACACTTTTTAGCCGAGCTCATGTCGGCGACGACGCGAAATGCTACGATGCTATTCCGGCACGGCGTCCTGATCCCTAAGGGGCAAGGCGAGTTGAACGAGAAGCTTGGCGCCAGCGCTGCCAGGGCCACCGATGCAGCGCTTTTTTGACCGCTGCTCCAACACAGTATTGCTGAGAAGAACATGAGCGGAGGTGAGTCGCAGGCATTGGCGACAGCAGCGCACTTGCGAATTCCAGCCTGGACCGTCGCCGTGCCCGTGGCCGGGGTGGCTATTTATGCCCTGCTGCGTGGCGGGACCGCGCCATGGATAGGGCTCGTGGTCGCAGCCGCGCTGATAGCAACGGTCCTGGCCGCAGTCCACCACGCCGAGGTCGTGGCCGCGCGCGTCGGCGAGCCGTTCGGCGCCGTGATCCTGGCGCTTGCCGTCACGGTCATCGAGGTGGGACTGATCGTGTCGGTGATGCTGGGCAATAAGCCGCAAGCGACCTTGGTCCGGGACACGATGCTTGCGGTCGTGATGCTGGTGCTGCATGCGGTGGCGGGCCTGTGCATCGTGGCGGGGGCGATCCGCCATCGGGAGCAGCAGTTCCGCCTGCAGGGCGCACAGGCCTACCTGGTCGTGCTGATGCCCATGGTGGCGGTGACGTTAATCCTGCCAAACTATACTGTCGCCACTCCAGGACCCTATTACAGCAACGCACAGCTTGCCTTCGTCAGCATTGCCTGTCTGCTGCTCTATATCGCCTTCACCTTCATCCAGACCGTCCGGCACCGGGACTTTTTCATCTCCCTGAGCGGAGATGGGGTGGACGAGCCGCCGGGTCATGGCGCCCGGCCAACGATCAGCGTGGCCGCGTACTCGCTGGGCCTGCTGGTCGTGGCCCTGGCGGCGGTTGTGCTGCTGGCCAAGTCCTTCACGCCCTTCGTCCAGGCGGGCGCCCAAGCGGTCGGCGCGCCAGAGGCGGTGGTGGGAGTCGTCGTGGCCGCGATCGTGCTGCTGCCGGAGGCGATCGCGGCCATAAGCGCCGCTTTGGCCGACCGGCTGCAAACCTCGATCAACCTTGCGCTGGGATCAGGCGTGGCCAGCATCGGCCTGACAATTCCTGTCGTGGCCGTCGTTGCGTTGTGGACCGGCGTCCCGCTTGAGCTCGGGGTGTCCCCGGGCAGCTCCGCCCTGCTGATGCTGTCCTTCGTGATGGCGCTCATCACCTATGGGACCGGGCTCGCCAGCCTGCTTTCAGGGTTCGTTCACCTGATCCTGTTCGCGACCTGGCTATTCCTGCTGTTCGCGCCCTGATGCCTTTCTCGCCACGACGCTTGGTGAGAGGATGGCGCAAGCGCAGGGTATGAGTTGACGCGGGCTGAGCTTGAAGACATCGAGGGTCGTCGTCCAGGTGTGGCCGACGACTTCGAAGGGTGTTCTCCACCGGAGCGCCTTGAGGTGCTTGGCGAAGTCGTAGGCTGAGACGAACGCTACCACCAAGCGATCCAGAGGAGGATCGATGGCCGGGCGAGCCGCGGCATCATCGGCGTAATCACCAGACTTCCCCGAGCCGGCGCAGCCTCCGGCCTTGTGACCCCTATTTGCCCGCATCTCGAACTTAGGGCAGCATCGGAAACAAGTGCTTCAGCACTCCGGTAAAGCTGCCGGTATCCTGACCTTAAAGAAGGCCGGATCGCAGGTCGCCAACTGGAACCGGACCCAGGGTCACGACAAATCACGCTCGGATAGTGATCGCAGGCGGGCGGCTCGGAGTGGTCGCCCGCTTGTTACCCCGGCTGAAATGGTCAAAACCGAGCTGAGGAGTGGTTTGAGATCGGCAGACGGCGTAGCTTTGCTGCAAATGACGGATGGAGAGTCGAATGCGGTTTGTTCGCTGCCGTTTGCCCTTGATCGCGTTGGCGTTGCTGGTCTCCGCTCGTTGTTCGGCTCCGCCCTCAGAAAACAGCACTATTGTCGGCGCCGCCGCGACAGAGAGCGCCGCAGGCGAGAGCTGCGCGGCCAAGCTTTCACCGGACGCCAGCTCGATCTACCACGCTGCGGCCCCCGAGATGCATCGCGATACCGACCTGCGGAGTCTTCTACGCGCCAAGGTGATGCCCATGGTCGCCACCGATCAGATCCAAATCAGCGCTGCCCGACCGGCAGCTGAGCAGGCGGCAGCCTGCCTGCAGCTCGTGCGGCGCTGAGGCTTAGGGGTCCCTGTTCGGCTGGTGAAGCTAGGTGGTCGTCGGATCTGATGCCGGTTGACAACGCGGCGGCATCCCGATCCTTCGGCCGGGGCGCGAGCTAGAGCGGACGATAAGGGAACGATAAGGAAACTCGGCCTCCACGGCGCAATGCTGCACGGGCGGACCCGGGACAAGATCCTCGATCACCCAGACTTCTTGCCAATCCTTGAGATGGCCTCCGCACTTCGCGCCATTGTACCTTCACCCGCAATCACCGCAGATCCCGGTGCGCAGGGTTTATTACGATGGCTTTAGTAATGCGATCGGCAGCGATTTCGCGACCGCCGGGATCGGGTGGCACTTTGACACGGGCGTCCAGTTCGTGCGGCTGGTGCTATCTGGCGTATTCGACTGGCTGCCCGACCACCGGATCATCGTCGGCCACTGGGCCAGGGTGGTCCTGTCCCATCTCGAGCGCATCGCGACGCCTGGTAAGATAAGCACCAGAGCTGGACAATGGCCACGCCAAATGCGGTGCTACACAACAGCTCCGAGGCGAGCGATTTCATCACTGATACTCCCGTCGCAAGATGGGCCACGCTCATGCGGCGCGTTGGCTGCGCTGCCAGCGGGCCGGGGTGTCGCCTGCCAGTCGCTTGAACACCGTTGAGAAGTGCGATTGCGTTTGGAAGCCGACGCTCAGCGCCACCTCCACCAACGGTGTCTCGGTGCCGGCGAGCATCTGCTTGGCGCATTCGATGCGATGCTGGAGCAGGTAGTCATGCGGCCGGCATCCGGTGGCCACCCGGAATTGCGCGGCGAAATGCATGCGGGACAGCCCCGCCGCATCGGCGAGGTCGGCGAGGCTGATCGGCTCCGCAAGATTCCTGATGAGGTGCTCCTGGACCCGCCGGAGCCGCCACTTGGGAAGCGCGCCCACGCGAGACGCCGGCGCAGGCAGCGCCAGCACGCGCAGCAGAACCGTCTGACCGACGCTCTCCGCATAGAGCGGGTCTCCGCCGTCCAGTTCCTCCGTAAGCGTGCGCGAGAGCTGGGCGGCCAAGTCGTCGCGGATCATTAGGTCGCGCAGGCTGCGCCCGCTCGCTGGCCCCGTTCCATCCCGCAGCAACCCGGCCGCCGCCGCAGCCTGGCGATTGCGAAGGTAGCCGGCCGCGACGTGAAAGTGGATGAAGTCGCACGGCGTGAAGAACTCCGCCTCGACGACCTGCCCAGGTTCGGTGACATGGACCATGCCGGTGGGCATCGTTCCTTCGAACACCGTCCCGCCGTCTCGCCCGAGCCGCATCCGGACCGGCCGGAGGGCGACTGCGATGACATAGCGGTCGGATGCGCCGTCGCTGCGCTCCTGTCGGGCCGTCGTCCGCTCATCGGTCCAGCGCGATGCGAGGATGTCTGCTGTGCTGACGGAGCGCGCGTCGTCGCATGACCGACGCCAGAGCTGCTCGCGGAACAACGCAGGCTGCCTGGTGCGGCGCCCCGACGCGCCAGGGGCAAGCCAGCGGCCGGCGGCCTCGGAAGCTCGATTGATCGTCAGGGTCTCAGCATGCACGGCAGTCCTCCATCCTCGGTGGAGGCGGCGTGGACGGGGGCTTGCGGCCTGGGACGTCACGCCGCCTCTGATTGCGACATGAGCAGCGTGCTCGTGGCCGCGGTGGAAAGCTCGTTATCGCCTGCTTAGGGCCGTTAATCTTTGTGAAGCGGCTTGCCGGCACGCGGAGCCGACGCCACGGGCAGCCTCGAACCGTCATCGGCGTGCAAATCGGAAATCGGCCAGAGCCGCGCTGTTTTAGATACCGAGAAACCGGCGTTCCGGCCCGGTATGCGGGTCCGCCCTGGCGGTGAGGATGCAGCCAGTCGAGGTCCGCTGGGCAGGCGGCGACGGCGCCTGACGGGCTGACCGCAGGACTCTCCCGAAATCACCTAGTCACGTCAGGACAAGCCATGAGCGAGATCAAGACGCAGGACGACGCCAGCACCTTCTACAAGGATTGGGGCGCCGGACAGCCGTTGGTGTTCAGCCACGGTTCGCCGCTCAACGCCGATGCCTGGGACGAGCAGCTGATGTTCTTCGCCGCGCAAGGCTACCGGGTCATCGCGTATGTCCGCCGCGGCCACGGGCGGTCAAGCCAGACCTGGAACGGCAACGACATGGATACCTACGCCGACGACCTGGGCGCGTTGATGGAGGCGCTTGATCTCCGAGACGTCGTCATGGTGGGGCATTCTACGGGCGGCGGCGAGGTCACCCGGACGATCGGCCGACACGGGACCAGCCGGGTCGCGAAGGTGGTGCTGGTAGGCATCAAGGGCGCCTATGACTGCATCAAGGCATTCTCGGAAACAGACCTGACAGAGGACCTGAAGCGGTTCGACGTCCCCACGCCGTTCATCCATGGCGAGGACGACCAGATCGTGCCGATCGACGACGCGGCCCGGATCGCCGTGACGCTCGTGCCCGGCGCCAAGCTGCTGGCCTATTCCGGCGCTGCCCACGGATTGACAGCGACGGAGAAAGTCCGCTTCAACGCCGACGTGCTTGCTTTCGTCAAAGCTTGAGGGGGCATTCGAGGCACGGGCCGTGCGCGGCCCGGTCGGTGCCCATTGCCAAGGTCTAGGCCTGCGCGCAACCGGCCGGTCAGCCTGTCGCCGCCTCCTGACCCCGCCAGCGCCGTTCATAACTCGAGACGCGGACACGTCGGAAGGAACAGGATGCTTATATCGTCAGCAGCAGACCTGACCACGACCGCATCGCTGATCGCGTTCGTCAGCGTGCTGGCGAGCTCGCTCGGCATTCCCATTCCCACCTTTGCGGCGATCATCTTCGTTGGAAGCCTGTTGGCCACCCGGCACGGCAGCGCCGAAACCGGAGCCGCCGTGTTTGCCGCTGCGATCGTTGGGGCGGTCCTGGGCGACGTCGCATGGTTCTTTGCGGGACGGCGCTACGGCGCCCGCGTCCTCGGCCTGATCTGCCGGCTGTCCCTGTCGCGTGACTCCTGCGTCCGTCGTACGACCGACGCCTTTCGACGCCGCGGAGTCAGGGTCTTACTCTTCGCCCGGTTCCTGCCTGGACTGTCGGTGATCAGCGCACCCCTGGCCGGCATCGCCGGCGTGAGCTTGGCCCGGTTTGTCATCTACGCGGAAACCGGGGCCGCACTCTGGATTGGAACAGGCTTGGCGCTCGGATTAGGCTTTGCCGAACAGGTCGGTGCGGTGCTTTCGACTCTCAAGCGTTTCGGCGTGGATTTGGGCGGTTTTGCTGCAGCGATGATACTGGGCTTTGCCGGCTTCTCGTGGTTCCGGCGCCAGCGCCTGCTGCATCAACTGCGGATCGCCCGCATGTCGCCAAACGAGCTTGCCGCACTCACCGCGGCAGGTCCGGCGCCCGTCATCATCGACGCACGCTCGGCATTCGAGCAGGACGCGAACCCGTTTGTCATTCCAGGCGCCCGGTTGCTTCAGGACGCGCCATCTGACCCGGACGCCTTGCGCGCGTCGCCGCTCAGCACGGTCGTGATCTATTGCTCGTGCCCGAACGAGATCAGTGCGGCGGTCCTGGCGCAACGAATGCGCAAACTGGGCTTTGCCGATGTCCGGCCGCTGCTGGGCGGCATCGACGCCTGGCGCGAGGCCGGCTACCCCGTCCTACCAATCGCCCGGCCCAGCCAAGCGGCAGCCATCGACCAGGCCGTCAACGGCCTGATGCAAACGCCCGCTGTCTTGCCAGGGGGCTGACGGCGAGGGCGCGCGAGCGAACGCGACAGCTTAGTTCGACATTGGCCATTAGGCGGCGTGGCAGAGCACGTAGGTGATGCCCCCGCTGCGCGATAAGTGGGGGCTGGTGGTCAACGAGGCGCAATCCTGGCTCATGCGCTGCGTTCAGCTTTGACCATCTAGCCAGAAACCACCGTCCATCATCGCGACGCAGCGTCCACCGACGTGCACGGCCTCGATCGTCCCCGAACGCTTGCGGGCGCGGGCGTGCAGCAGGCTGGGCCGGCCCATATCCACCCCCTGCGCGATCGCGAGCTCGATGTCCGCGTCCCGCTGCGGCGCGAGCCCGGCCCATAGCGCCACGAGCGCGCAGTTGGCGCTGCCGGTCGCCGGGTCCTCAATCACCATCGGCATCCGGCACACCATGCGGGCACCCAGGTCGCAGTGCTCGCCCGGTGCGTCGCCGGGCGCGACATCGCGGGTGTAGAGGTGCAGGCCGGTGACTCCGGCGTGCCCGAAAACCGCGGCCAGGGCCGCCGGATCGGGCATGATGCGGCGGAGCGCGTCACGGCTCGCCAGCTCCGCGATCAGGAACGGCAGGCCGACCGAGGCGACGACGGGTTCGTGCGCGTCCGTCCTGATGTCGTCCACGCCTAGGCTCACCGCAGCCGCCACCAGCGCCGGTTCCACCGCCGGCCCGCGCTGGAACGGCTCCGGCGCGGTCAGCTCGGCGCCGACCGCCTCGCCGCCGTCGCGCAGGACCCGGACTGGCACCAAGCCTGCGCCCTCCTCGAACATGATGTGGTCGCCCAGCGCCCGGCCGAACGCCTCGCCCTGCCGGGCCAGCACGAAGGCGGTGCCAACGTTCGGGTGGCCGGCGAAGGGCAGCTCGCGGTCGGGGGTGAAGATGCGCACCCGAGCCGTATTGGCGGCATCGCTTGGCGGCAGCACGAAGGTGGTCTCGACATAGTTGAACTCGCGCGCGACCGCCTGCATCTGCGTTGTGGCCAGGCCGCCCGCGTCGAGCACGACGGCGAGCGGGTTGCCGCCGAACGGGACGGTGGTGAACACGTCAACGGTCGCAAAGCGGCGGCGCATAACTCCCCCTGCGTTTAAATCAGGACGAGCCTAGACCATCGAACTCGGCCGGTAAAACGGCTGGTGCTCGGCGGTGTCCATATAGCCGGCATAGAACCGCTTGATATGCGGCAGCAACGCCTTCGACAGCTTGCGCCGCTGCACCTCGTCGTCCGACAGCGCGTGGGCGAGATCATCATGCAGCTGCTTCAGCGCAGCCGCCTGATCGACCCGGGTGAAGCGGCCGTCGGCATAGATCGTCTCGCCGCTGCACATCACGTGCCGGACGCCGCCGGTCTTCGCCCGCTGGATCACCGCGTCGAGCACCGGCGTCTCCTCGTCCAAATACGGGAAGCTGATCTGCTGCCAGTCCAGCAGCACAAGGTCCGCCGCCGTACCGACCTCCAGCGTGCCGAGTTGATCGCCGAACGCCGTGGTCCGCGCGCCGCCCACCGTCGCCATGGTCAACACCTGGCCCATCGTCGGCACGTCATC
This sequence comes from uncultured Alphaproteobacteria bacterium, assembly GCA_963850595.1. Taxonomy (GTDB): domain Bacteria; phylum Pseudomonadota; class Alphaproteobacteria; order Acetobacterales; family Acetobacteraceae; genus CAHJXG01. Next base: position 617,397 of record CAWKLS010000003.1, read on the forward strand.
TTCCATCCCCGGCACGCGGTGCGCCCGCAGCACCAGCCGCATCTCCTGCAGCATGTCGCGGTCGTCGTTGATCCCGGCCTCGTCCAGCCCGATCGCGACGTTGACGCCGTGCGCCGCAAACCGGTTCAGCGGCGCGACACCCGAGCGCAGCCGGAAGTTGGAGCTGCAGTTATGGCAGATGCAGGTCCCCGTCTCCGCGACGCGGGCGATGTCTTTTTCACTGAGCCATACGCCGTGGCCCAGCGTCATGCGCTTGTTCATCAGCCCGAACCGGTCGAGGTAATCGACTGCGGTGCCGCCACCCCGGCGCTTGGCATACTCCTTCTGATACGCCGTCTCGACCAAGTGCATGTGCAGCGGCACGTTGAAGCGTTCGGAGGTTTCGGCGAGCCGGGTCAGCGCCGTGTCGCTGCACCAGTGCAGGTTCGCCGGCGCCAGCTGGATGCGCACCCGGTCCTTGCCCTCATGCGCGCCGTGCATCGAGGCGAACATGTCCGTCGCGTCGTCGAGCGTCAGCCGGAAGCGGTCGAACCAGGCCTGCATTGGCCCGCGCAGGTCGGGCGGCAGCGAGGCGACCAGTTCCGCGTCGTCCTGGTAAGCGAGCCGGTTCTGGTCGCGGATCGCGTAGCAGTACGACACCCGCATGCCGATGTCCTCATAGGCGCGCACGACGTCGTTGGCGCGGGCCTGCACCTCATCCAGCGTGCCCGGCAGCCAGCCGTGAATGTGCTGCACGGTGGTGATGCCGGACCCCACCATCTCGAACGCCGAATACAGCGTGTCGAGATACAGATTGAGGTTGCGCGCCACCATCCGCGTCACGAACCACAGCTCGAGCGGCATATCGGGCGAGCCGAGCTGTACCTGGCGTCAGCCCGACGTGGTGGTGCCCGTTGACGAAGCCCGGCAGCAGGATCTCGGCGCCGGTGCCGACGACCGGGGTGTCCGGGTATTGCCGGTGCAGCGCCTCGAAGGTGCCGACGGCTGCGATCACGCCGTCCTCCTGCAGCACGGCGCCGTCCGGCACGGTCTCGACCTGATAGCGGCCCTTCTTGGGCAGGAGGGCAGCGCGGCTGCGGATCAGCGTGGTGGTCACGGGCGGGGTGTCTCCAGATGTCAGGCGGGCCATATTTCAGGCGGGAAGGGCTTCCTGCTCGGCGAAGGCGCGGTCCACCTCGTCCTGCAGCAGCCCGGTGAGCTGGCGGCGCAACGCCTCAGCGGCTGGGCTGAACGGGTCGCGCGGGCGCGGCATATCGATCGGCACGACGGTCTTGATACGGCCGGGCCGGGAGGTGAACACGACGACCCGGTCGGCCAGCGCGACCGCCTCGTCGATATGGTGGGTGACGAACAGCACGGAGGCGTTGGACGCGCGCCAGACGTCTAGCAGGAAGTCCTGCATCTTGGCCCTTGTCTGCACGTCGAGCGCCGCGAACGGCTCATCCATCAGCAGCACCTTGGGCCGCATCGCCAAAGCGCGGGCGACCGCGACGCGCTGCCGCATGCCGCCCGACAGCTCGTCCGGCCGCTTGTCGATGGCCTCCGCCAAACCGACGCGGGCCAGCGCCTCCTTGGCCGTCGCGCGCCGTGCGTCCGGCGTGTCGCCGCGGATCGACAGCCCGAACGCCACGTTCTGCCCGACCGAGAGCCACGGGAACAGCGACGTCTCTTGAAAGATCAGGCTGCGGTCCGGCGACGGCGTCTCCACCCGGTCGCCGAACGACCACAGCTCGCCCGCGGTCGCGTCCTGCAGCCCGGCGATCAAATACAGCAGCGTGCTCTTGCCGCAGCCGGACGGCCCCAGCAGCACGACGAACTCGCCCGGCGCGATGTCGAGGTCGATGGCCCGCAGCGCCTCATGCGCGCGGGGCGTGCCGGGCGCCCAGACCTTGCCGACGCCGCGGCAGACGACGGCGCTGCGCGACGAGAACGCTGGCGGGGCGCTAGAGGCCACGCAGCGCCTCCGATCCCTTCGGCACCCAGTAGAGCAGCCGGTTTTGCAGCATCCGCAGCACGAAGTCGAAGCTGAAGCCCAGCACGCCGATCAGCGCGATGGTGAAGAACACCAGCGACGGGTTGAAGGTGTTGCGCGCCAGCATGATGACCTGGCCGAGCCCATAGCCGACCCCCGTGCTCTCGGCGATCAGCACCGCCATCCACGCGGCGAACAGGTTCATCCGCAGCACCAGCAGCATGCCCGGCAGGATCGCCGGCACGATCACCCGCGTGTAGATCTGCCGCTTGCTCGCCCCCATGGTGCGGGCGACATTGATGAAATTGCGGTTCACCCCATCGATCTGCGCGATGGTCGAGAGCGTCATGTGGAACAGCAGCGCCACCACGACCATGAAGATCGCTGGCCGGTTGCCGATGCCGAACATGAAGATCGCCACCGGCAGCCAGGCGATCGGCGACACCGGCGCCAGCAGGGTGATGGTCGGCAGCGTCAGCCGCTCGAACAACAGGAAATAGCGGCTGGCGATGCCGATCGTGACCGAAAGCACCGACGCGATGACGAGGCCCGCAAGCACCCGCCCAATGGTGGACGCGGCGGTATAGACCACGGCCAAAGCCGGCGGCGGCCCGGCGTCCATGCCCGCGCCGACCTGCCAGCGGCTGATGGTGTTGAAGAACTTGGCCTGCCCGGCGATGTTGCCCAGGAAGACGTGCGGCGGCGGCAGCAGGCGCGGATCGGCCCAGCCTACGGCCCACAGCGCCTCCCATATCGCGCAGAACATGCCGATGCTGACGACGGCCCAGCCGGCCTTGCCGACCCATGGCGGCAGGCTCGGGCGCTGCAGCGCCAAGCCCGGCGCGTGCAGTGCGGCGGACACGGCGGCGCTACGCCGATTTATACTTGAGCTGGCCATACAGATCAGAATTCTCGGCGATTACCTGCTCGAGGAACGTCCAGTCGATCGCCTCGCGGCCGGGTTTCTTCTTGATGTAGCCCATGTCCTGGATCGAGTTCACCCGGTCCAGGATGAACTGCGTCTGGTTGCGCGCATCCACCACGGAGGGCTGCTTGCTCATCGCGATCCGCGCGTTCTCCATGCTGGTCTTGTAGTAGCGGCCCACCAGCGTATCGAGCGTCTTCTGCGGCTCCTGCTCGGCCATGAGCTGCGCCGTCATCATGCCCTTGATCAGTGCGCGAAGACCGCCCGGGTTCTTCTTGATCAGTTCGTCGCTGACCGCCAGCACGCAGTCCGTGTAGCCCTTGCCGTAGATGTCGAGCCCGTCGGACAGCTTCACCGCCCCCTTCACGTCGTTCAGCAAGGCCGTGCCGTACGGCTCGATCGTGCAGATCATGTCGATCGACCCGGCGCGGAACGCCTCGACCGCCTCGGGCGTGTTGCCCATGTAGCGGACGTTGATGTCCTTGAACGCGACCCCGTTCTTTTTGAACCAATCATACGGCAGCACCTCCAGCGTATCGAGCTGGAAGGTGCCGAGCGTCTTGCCCTTGAGCTTTGCCGGCGTGTCCAGCCCCGGCTGCGCCACGAGGACACAGCCCTCAATGCCGCCGCCCGCCACGATCTTCACCGGCGCACCGGCGTCGTATAGTGCCACGAAGCTGGTGTAGGGCATGAGCCCGGCATCGACTTGGCCGGCACCGAGGAAGGTCACCTGCTCGGCGAAGGTCGGCGTCGGCACGAAGTCCAGGATCAGGCCGTCCTTCTGCGCCGTCTGCATCGCATTGGCCAGATAGAAATTCAGGTTGCAGAAGCCGGACCCGAAGGTCGAGGTGATGTGGCTCTCGGCCGCCCGCGCGCCGTGGCTGCACGCCATCAGGCTGATGGCGCCGAATGCAGCGCCTTTCAGCGCCGCCCTGCGGCTGACCGGACCGTTCCATACGGTGCTGCAGGTGAGAGCGCTGGCCATGCCGGGTGTTCCTTCAACTGATGTCGTCGCGAGTGAAGTCGTCGCGCAAACACAGCAAGCGCTGTGCCATCACCCGGATGTCAGGATTCTCTCCATGAACGCCGCCGCCGCGAGGACGCGCCAGTCCGCCAGCCGCGGCCCGATGACCTGCAGCCCGACCGGCAACCCGTCCTGCCCGGTGCCGCACGGGATGCTGATGGCCGGGGTGCGCGCGTGATTGAACAGCGGGGTGAAGGCAGCGTGATCCCGGTGGGCGGCAGCGCGCCCGCCAACCGTCTCCGGGTCCAGCCGATCCGCTGGCCACGCGACGCAGGCGGTCGTTGGACACAGCAGCAGGTCCCAATTGGTGAAAAATCGGGCGATGTCCCCGGCAATGCGCAAGCTGAAAGCATGTGCTGCCGCAACTTCGACGCCGCTCCGGCCGAGGCCGCGCTCGATCTGCCAGCCGATATGCGGATCGAACAGCGATGGCTCGGCGCGCCATTTTGCGCCGTATAGGTCGGCCAGGCCGGCATCCTCGATCGCCAGGATGCGCGCCTCTGCCGTGCCGGGCGGCCACTCCGGATCGGCGTCGGTGATCGACAGCCCGCTCTGGCGGAGTGCGTTGGTGGCGGTATCGACTGCCGTCCGCACGTCGGCGTCCAGCGGCAGGCTGAGCCCAAGTTGCGGGCTGTAGGCGATCCGCAGCCGCTCGACCGGAACCGGCTTCGGCGGCGGTAATTCCTGGGACAGCGGATCGGCCGGATGCATTCCCATGATCGCCGTGAACAAGGCGTGCGTGTCGGCGACCGTCCTGCCCATCGGGCCGATGCAGGCGATACCCGGCAGCGTCCCCGGAAAGCCCCAAGGATCGGCTATCACGCCGGGGCTGGGCTTGAAGCCTACGACGCCGACATGGGCGGGCGGACGCCGGCATGACCCGCCGCCATCACCGCCCAGCGCCATGACCGCCATATCCGCCGCCAGCGCCGCAGCGCAGCCGCCCGACGACCCCCCCGGCGTCCGCGACAGGTCACGCGGGTTGAGCGTCCGGCCATAAAGCCGGTTATCGGTGATCTCCTTGGCGCCAAACTCCGGCATGTTGCCGATGCCGATGACCACCGCGCCGGCGCGGCGCGTCCGCTCGACCGGCAGCGCGTCCTGCGGGGGCCGGAAATCGCGGAACAGCTCCGAACCCTGGGTGATCCGTCGCCCGGCGACCCAAATCGAGTCTTTTACGACCAACGGCACCCCGGCCAGCGGCAGCGCCTCGCCCGCCGCGATTCGGTGGCGCAATGCCGCCGCCTCGGCCCGCGGCTTGGCCTCGTCGTGGTCCACCAGGGCGTTCACCGTCGCGTTGGCGCGCCGTATCTGGTCAAGGAAAGCGTCGACCACCTCGACGGGATCGGTCCATTTTGATTGGACCGCGGCTGCGATCGTGGGTGCGTCCCAGGCTGATAAGTCGGAGCCGCTCACCCGGGGATGAACCGGTCGAGGTCGTGCTGACCCAAACCGAGGGGATGCGCCGCCACCCGGCGGTTTGCCTCCAGCAGCCATGGCGTCGCCTCGGCCGCGCGCGCGGCCTGCTGCGCGTAATCGCGCCGGAAATCGGGCATGACCGCCGCCGCCTCGGCCCGCAGCGCTGCCTCATCGATCGTGGTGATGCGGCCGGCGTCCAGCACCAGCTCGCCGCCCACCATGACGCTGTGCACGCCGCGGCCAGACTCGGCGAACACCACCTGCCGGGCAGCGCTGTTCAGCGGCACGTAGGCGATGTCGCGCAAATCCAGCATCGCCAGGTCGGCCTGCATCCCCGGCGCGATGGCACCCACTTCGCCCGCCAAGCCCAGGGCCCGGGCGCCACCCGCGGTCGCCGCGTCGATCGCCAGCGCCGCGTCCACGCCGGTGGGGTTGAGGTCGGCGGCGGCGGCCAGTAGGCAGAGCAGCTTCATCGCGGTGAACATGCTTTGACAATCCCCGCAACTGCAGTTGTCGCAGCCCAGGGCGATATTCACCCCGGCGTCGATCACCCGGCGCATCGGCGCGATGCCGCTCTTGAGCTTCAGGTTGCTCGCCGGGTTATGCGCCAGGCTGGCGCGCGCCTCGCCGAGCAGCGCCACCTCGTTCTGCTCGAGCCAAACCCCATGCACAACGGTCAGCCGCTCATTGAGCAGCCCGACCTCCTGCAGCCAGCGCAGCATGGACCCGTCCTGCGCCGCATACAGCGACCGCGCCTTCGCCGCCTGCGCCCGCGTCTCATAAACGTGCGTCAGCACCGGCAGGCCGTAGCGCTCCGACAGCGTCGCGATGCCCTCAAGCAGCGCGCGGCTGGACCGCTGCGGGCCGGAGGGGCTCAAGCCCCAGCGCAGCCAGGGCGGCAACGGGTCGAGACGCCGGATCTGCGCCTCCACGAAGTCGAGCTGCGCCCTGGTGTCGGCCGGAGTGCCGCGGACCAGCGCCTGCACCGCCTCGGGCGCCTCCGCCGGCAGGAACGGCGCGATGTCCAGCGCCGCCATATCCCGCACCGCCGCCGAGAACACGACGCGCAGCCCGCTTTCGGCGTAGGCCGCGAGGATCGTGTCGAGCGTCGGCTCGTTCATCGGCACCAGCGAGCTCATGTCCTGCACCGTCGTGATGCCGTGGCGCAGGCAATCGACCGCGCCGATCAGGGTGCGCAGCCGCAGCTCCCTCGCGCTGCGCGGCCCAAGATATGCCGGCTGCGAGTGCAGCGCCCAGACGTCGAACGGCAAGTCCTCCAGCAGGCCTTTCTGCAGGACGTCGTAGGAGTGGTAGTGCGCATTGACGAAGCCGGGCAGCATCAGCAGGTTTTCTGCGTCGATGACCCGCGCCTCGCCTGCGGCGGCCCGGCGTCGCACCTCGGCCTTGGTTGCGGCCTGACTGTCTGGTGCATCCACGCTGGTGATCCGGCCATTCTGCACCAGGATGTCGCGCACCGGCGGGTCGTGCGGGTCGCCGCCGGGCAGATAGACGCGGCCGCCGGCGATCAGCGTGTCTTGCATGGGGCAGCAGTTCCTGGGTTTTCAGAATTCAATACTTAAGCCACCAGCAGCCACCAGCGCGGGCAATTTGAACAGGCTGCCCCACCGGGTGATCAGCGCGGGATCGGCGCCGGCCAGGCATAGGCTTCTCCACAGCGCGATGGCGACGGAGTCAAAGATCGGCAGCCCCAGCGCCGCCTCAAGCTCCGGCACCAGCGCCGCCGCCTGCAGGTTGGTGCAGACGATCGCAATGGCCTGAGGCGCGGCCTCTGACACCTCGCGGCACATCTGCTCCAACTGCGCCGCGGACACTTCGGCAAAAGAAAAATTATCCTGCAGCCGCAGATGCCGCTCTGCCACGCACTCGACGCCGATGCTGGCGTAAGTGGCAATGATCCGCGCCTGCACGTCGTCGCGGTAAGGCGTCACCAAACCCAGGCGCCGGACGCCGCCGCGGGCCAGCGCCTCGTTCAGCGCCAGGACACTGGAAGTCGCAGGAATGCCGGTTGCGGCGTGGATGCTCCGGCACAGCGCCACGTCCCGATCGAAGCCTAGCCAGCTCGCGGAGGTGCCGCTCCAGGCGATCGCATCCACCCGGGCGTCGGCCAGCAGCGCCGCCGCCTGCAGCACGGCCGCGTCGTCGAACTGCGCCAGCGCCGCGTCGGTCAAAGCGATCTCGGTTACGCGGAACCGGCTGAAATGCAGGGACACGTTGGGCATCTCGGCCGCCATCGCGGTGGATAGCGGCTCCAGCACCGTGTTGGACGAGGGCGTGAGGATGCCGAGGCGCACCGGGCGCATCAGCCGATGCCGCCGAACAGCCGCGTCAAAGGCGTGGGCAGCCCGGTCATCGCCTTCGCGCCGGGACGCTGGAAGCTGCCGGCCACCGGCTTGCGCGGACGCAGCGCGGCCAGGGTCTCCGCCTGACGCACCGCGGCGGCGACCCCGTCCACCAGCGGGACCGCCACACGCTCCGCGATCCCGGCCGCCAGCCCCGCCAACGGCGCGCCGCCCAGGATACAAACCTCCGCCCCGGCCAAGACCGCGGCTGCGCACAACGCGGTGAGCTGCGCTGGCTTCTCCTCCGCCACATGCGCCACATCGGCGAACGCCTCATCGAGGCAGTGTACGCCGGAGCACCGGCTGGTCAGCCCGTTATAGTCCACGATCTCCTGATACCAGGGCCCGAGCGCCGGCGAGAAGGTAATGATGGCGAAGCGGCGGCCGAGCATGCAGGCGGTCAGCATCGCCGCCTCCGCCATGCCCACGACGGGGATGGACAGCAGCTCGCGCGCGGCGCCCAGGCCGGGATCGCCGAATGCCGCCACGACCGCAGCGTCGGCGCCCTCGGCGTGCTCGGCAAACAGCTCGAGCACGGCGCGTGCGCCGATCACTGCCTCGGCGCGGGTCGCGATATAGGGCGCGCCGACGGCCGCGGTGACCGCCTGGATCGTGGTGCGGGAGGAGGCGGCGGCGCGGGCGACGGCGGCGATGCGGTCCGTTACCGCCTGGCTGGTGTTGGGGTTGGCCAATAGGATTTTCACGCGGCCACTCCCTCCGATCCCAAGGCCGCGCGCAGGCCGTCCGCGACCGCGGCAAACCCAGGCATGCTGGGGCTGCGCGGCCGCGGCAATGCGACCGTGACGTCGGCGGCGAGGCGTCCGGGCCGCGGCGTGAACACCAGGATGCGGTCGGCGAGGAACACCGCCTCGTCGATGCTGTGGGTGACGAACAGCACGGTGGTGCGCTGCACGGCCCAGATCGACAGCAGCTCGGACTGCAGGTGCTCGCGGGTCTGCGCATCGAGCGCCCCGAACGGCTCGTCCATCAGCAAGGCTTGCGGCCGGGTGGTGAGTGCCCTGGCAATGCCGACACGCTGGCGCATGCCGCCCGACAGCTCATGCGGGTAGCGCACAGCGAACTCGGATAGGCTGGTCATCGCAAGCATCTCCTCCGCCCGGGCGCGCCGGGCCGCGCGGGCGACGCCGCGAGCTTTCAAATTGAACTCGACATTGGCGCGGACGGTCATCCAGGGGAACAGGCCGTGGTCCTGGAAGACGATGCTGGTCGAGGGCGACGGCCCGTCCAGCTCGCGCCCGGCCACGATGATCTGCCCGGCGGTCGGCCGCTCAAGCCCCGCGACTATCTGCAGCAGCGTGCTCTTGCCGCAGCCGGAGCGGCCGAGCAGGCAGACGAACTCGCCCTCGGCGCAGCGCAGATCGATGCCGCGCAGCGCCTCGACCGGGCCCGTTTTGCCCTCGAACGTCTTGCCGACGCCGATGCACTCGATGAATCCGGTCAACTGGGGGAATCCGCTCAACCGGGGTTCGACGTCAGGCCGTCCTGCCAGCGGCAGGCCCGCGCCCGCAGTCGCCGCACCGACTGGTCGGCCAGCAGCCCGATCGCGCCGATGACGGCGATGCCGGCGAAGATCAGCTCGGTCCGGAACGTCATCTGCGCGTTCAGGATCATGTAGCCGAGGCCGGACTTCACCGCGATCATCTCCGCCGTCACCACCGTGAGCCAGCCGCCGCCGATCGCCAGGCGCAGCCCGGTGAAGATGGAGGGCAGGGCGGCGGGCAGGATGATGTCGCGCAGGATCAGCAGCTCGCTGGCGCGGGCCGACGCCGCGACTTTCAGCAGGGTGCGCTCGATCCCGCGCACGCCGAAGATGGTGTTCAGCAGCAGCGGCCAGAGCGCCGACACGAAGATCAGCACGATCGCCGGGGTGTCGCCGATGCCGAAAAACAGCATGGCGAGCGGGATCAGCGAGATCGGCGGCACCGACCGGAACGCCTGGATGGACCAGTCGGTCAGACGGTCGAGCCCACGGTAGCGGCCAATCAGCAGGCCCGCCGGCACCGCCACGACGAAAGCGAGGCTGACGCCGATCAGCACGCGCAGCACGCTGGCGCCCGCATTGGCCGTGATCATCGGGCCCCATTGCAGGAACGCGCCCGCGACCTTTGCCGGCGAGGGCAGCAGCACCGGGGGGTATAGTTTCGCGCTGACGGCGACCTGCCAGAGGCCGATCAGGCCGAGGATGGGCAGCAGCCCAAGCAGCCGCCCGGCATGACGCGGCATCGCGCGTCAAATGAAGCTTGTGTTGATGAATTCGGCCCAGTCCGGCTCCCGGTCGAGCATCTTGTCGGCCAGCATCATGCCGGCGAGCGCCTTCAGCCCGCTTTGGAAGACCTCGCCGCTATCCGCGTTGTAAAACAGGTTCTTCGTGCTGGCCTCGGCGATCGCGCGGTCGAGGTTGAACTGCTTGACGGTGGTCTCGACGGCGATCGAGGGGTCGGCGCGCATCCGCTCGGTGGCGTTGACGTGGGCGCGCACCAGCGTGCGGACCAAACCGGGTTCTTTCTGGATGAACGCAACGCTGGCGACGAAGCCGAGGTTGGTCTTGCCCATCGGCGTGTCATAGGGCACCCAAAGCTTCTGGCCGAACCCGCTCAGCTCGGCAAACGTCGCGTATGGCTCGAAGCAGCAGATCGCGTCCACGTCGCCGCGGGCCAGCGGCACCGGCTGATCCTGGTTGTCGAGGAACAGCAGCTCGACCTTATCGGCGATCCCCTCGTGCTGCAGCTTCCAGTTCAGGCTCACCAGGGCGATCGAGCCGTTCTGCACGCCGATCTTCTTGCCGCGGAGCTGTTGGAAGCTGGTGATGCCCGGCCGGGCCAGCAGCATCCAGCCGCCGTCGCAGCCATTGGCCAGCACCGCCATGGGGAAGCCCTTGGTCGCGACCTGCATCGTCGCCGACAATCCGCCATTGCCGACATCTACGGCGCCGGACGCCACCGCCTGCATGCGCTGCACCAGGCTCGGGAAGGTGATGATTTCGGCGTCGATGCCCTCGGGCCGCAGCAGGTCGGGCATGAGGAACATGGCATTGGTCGTGGTGGTGAACGCCGAGCCCAGCTTCACCTTGCGCAGGGTCTGGCCAAGCGAGCTGCGGGCGATGAGCGTGGGAGCGGCCAGCGTGGCGGAGGCGAGAAGGGCGCGGCGGGTTATCATGCCGAAAGCCATGCAATCCTTCGGCCATGCGGCCTTGCGCGGCCGGGTTCATGCCGGCACGCTAGGGGCATGGACCAGACCTCCGCCTTCCTGCCGGGCCCGCGGCTGCATATTGCCGGCGCCGCGTCCGGCCCGCTCGCCGGGCTGACGTTTGCGGCCAAAGACCTGTTTGACGTGGCGGGGCATCCGACCGGGGGCGGCAACCCGGATTGGCCGAGGGTGCACCCGGTGCCGACGCGGCATGCCTGGGCAGTGCAGACCCTGCTGGACGCCGGGGCGACGCTGGTGGGCAAGACGGTGACCGACGAGGTCTCGCTCGGCATCCTGGGCGAGAACGCCTTCGACGGCACGCCGGTGAACCCAGGCGCGCCGGGCCGCGTGCCGGGCGGGTCGAGCTCCGGCTCGGCCTCCGCGGTTGCGGCCGGGCTGTGCGACACGGCGCTGGGCACCGACACCGGCGGCTCCGTCCGGGTGCCGGCGAGCTTCTGCGGCCTGTTCGGTATCCGGCCCACCCATGGGCGGGTGCCGGTTGTGGGCATGGCGGCGCAGGCGCCGACGTCGGACACCACCGGCTGGTTCGCCCGCGACGGCGCGACATTCGCAAAAGTGTCCGCCGTCATGCTGGGCGAGGCGATCCCCGACGCGCTGCCCACGCGGCTGCTGCGCGCCACGGACGCATTCGGTTTCGCGGATCCGGCCGTGGCGGCGGCGCTGGCCCCGATGGTGGCGCGGCTCGAACGGCTGATTGGTCCCGCGCAGGACGAGATCATGGCGCCGCCCGGCCTGTCGGTTTGGGCGCGGGCGCAGCGCACCCTGCAGCCGGTCGAGGCGTGGGAAACCTTCCGGCCCTGGGTCGAGACGCACAACCCGCGCTTTGCCTTCAACGTGGCGCGCGGACTGGTGACCGCTGCCGCGACCTCAGCAGCGGACTGCGAATGGGCCGAGCTGATGCGGCAGGAGGCGCGCGGGCGTCTGGCCTATCTGCTGCCGCCTGGCACCGTCCTGTGCCTGCCGACCACGCCGTTCCCTGCGCCGGAAGTCGGGCTGCCGCTGCCGGTGCTTGACCCGCTCCGCGCGCGCATCGGCTGCCTTTGCGCGCAGGGCGGGCTGGCTGGGCACCCGCAAGTGAGCCTGCCCGGCGGCCTGGTGGACGGGCTGCCGGTCGGGCTCAGCATCATCGGCGCGCGGGGCGCCGACGCTGCTCTGGTCGCCGTTGCGCGGGCGCTCGGGTGAACCTGGGACGGACTCGGGCTACGCCGCCGCGCCGACGAGCTTGCCAGAGACGGGCGTCACCACGGGGCGCTTGGCGCGGAAGTTCGTCGCCTGCTCGAAGGCGTGCGCGGCGCGGAATAGCATCGCTTCCTGGAACGGCTTGGCCGCGATCTGCACGCTGACCGGCAGGCCGTCCACCCCAAAACCGGAGCAGACGGACATCGCCGGCCAGCCGGTAAGGTTGAACGGGGCGGTGAAGCCGGGCCGGGCCAAATTGTCCCATTTCGGCACGTCATTGATCCGCGGCGCCTCGGCCGGGGCGCCGGCGGTGATCAGCAGATCGACCCCTTGCGCCGCAGCCGTCGTCGCAGCGCAGAGCTCCCGCCGCATCCGCAGCGCTTGCACGTAGTCGGTCGCGGCGATCAGCCCGCCAAACGCCATCCGGTCGCGCAGCAGCTCGCCGTAGTCGCCGAAGCGCTCGCGCATCCAGGGCTCGTGCAAGGTGAACGCCTCGGCGACAATGACGACGAAGTTCGCCGCCTGGAAGTCATACAGCGACGGCAGGACGACATCCTGGATCTCGGCCCCTTGCGCCCGCCAGATGTCGAGCGCGCCGTCGATCCCGGCCTGCACGGCGGGGCTGACCGGCCGGTCTGTCTCGTGCCAGTTCCGCACCACGCCGATGCGCAGCCCCTTGGCGTCCGTCGCGAGCCCCGCAGAAAAGTCCGGCACCGGCCGGTCGGCGCTGGCCGGGTCCTGCGCGTCGTAGCCCGCCATCGCCTGCAGCAGGATCGCGCAGTCCTCCACCGTCCAGGCCATCGGCCCCGCATGGTCAAGCGAGAACGCCAGCGGTAGGATGCCGAACCGGCTGCACAGCCCGTAGGTCGGCTTGATCCCGGCGATGCCGCACAGCGCGGCCGGTCCACGGATCGACCCCCCCGTGTCGGACCCGGTGCCGCCCAGGATCAGCCCGGCCGCGACCGCAGCCCCAGTGCCGGATGAGGAGCCGGAGGTGAAATGCTCGGTGTTCCACGGATTGCGCGCCGGCGGCCATGGCAGGTCGAAGCTCGGGCCGCCAAAGGCGAACTCGTGCGTCGCGAGCTTGCCTAGCATGACCGTGCCGGCGTCCTTCAGCTTGGCGACCGTGGTCGCGTCGGCGTCGGGCACCCAGCCCTCCAGCAGCTTGGAATGCGCCGTGGTGGCGATCCCTGCGGTCCCGTAGATATCCTTGTGCGCGATGGGAATGCCGTCCAGCATACCCAGCGAGGCGCCCCTCATCACGCGCGCCTCGGCCGCCCGCGCATCGGCCAACGCCCGCTCCGGCGTGACCAGGATAAAGCTGTTCAGCGCTACGTCCTCGGCCGCGATGCGGTCGAGCAGATGCTGGGTGAGCTCCACGGGCGAGAGCTCACGCGCCGCGATCTGCTTTGCCGCTTCGGCGATGGTGGGGGTCTGCATTACGCGGGCTCCGGCCGGAAGATCAACGCCGGCTCAGCCTCGCGGCCCCGACCCGGCGCACGGATGCGGGCCAGCATCGGCTCCACATGCGCCCAGCCGACATACAGCTCGGCGACCTGTGCGGGCGTGATCGCGAGGCCGGCGCGGCGGACCAGCGCCTCGAAATCAGCCAGCGACGTAGTTTCGATCATTGATCGCTCCTGCAAAACCTACCTGTCCAAAACTCTAACTGCCCGAGACCTGCCTGCCCGAGACTCTACCTGCCCAATCAGCATTTCCCGTGCCAAAGCGGCGAAGTCTGGGTCACCGGTTCGCGGGCCGCAGCATAGCACCCTGACCTCGACCGTCGAGTTTCACAAATGGCCTTATCTCGGCTGCCCTAATCTCAGGCGGTTGTGCAATCTCTAACCACTTCGCGTTTTGAAACGCCACTATTGCAAATAAAACCGCCATTTTTAGGTTGCAGCCGCCGCGCGCGTTTTGCGACGCTTCACCGTCTTATTGGAGGCAGTGAATGTCCCGTTTTTCGTCGCTCGCACCCTTAGTAGCGGCCGGGTTGCTGCTCTCCGCGGCCACGGCGCAGGCGTCGGGCGTGCTCACGGTCGCCATGACGGCGGGCGACATCCCAGTGACCTCCGGCAATCCGGACCAGGGCTTCGAGGGGTTCCGCTTCGTCGCGACGAACCTGTATGACGCGCTGATCAACTGGGACCTCAGCAGCGCCGACAAGCTGGCCGTCATCAAGCCCGGCCTCGCCACCGAGTGGCGCGTGGATCCCGCCAACACGAGACGCTGGCTGTTCACCCTGCGCGACGGCGTCAAGTGGCACGACGGCTGCCCGTTCACCGCCGACGACGTCGTCTGGAATTTCGGCCGCTACGATGAGAAGGCGCCGCAGTGGAACCCGCAGCAGTTCGCCCTTTCGCGCGCCTACCTACCGAACTTCGCTGGGGTGGAGAAGGTGGACGACAAGACCGTCGCGCTGACGACCAAGGTCCCGAGCTCGATGTTCCCCTACGAGGTCAGCTTCATCATGATGACCAGCCGCTGCCGGGCGGAGGCGCTGAAATACGACTGGGCGGCGCTGGCGAGCCAGCCCTCCGGCACCGGCCCCTATCGCTTCGACCGCATGGTCGCGCATGAGCGGCTGGAGCTGGTGCCGAACAAGGACTACTGGGACGAGGGCCGCATCCCCAAGCAGGATCGGCTGGTGCTGCTGCCGATGCCGGAGGCCAGCACGCGGACGGCGGCGCTGCTGAGCGGCCAAGTCAACTTCGTCGAGGCGCCGACACCCGACGCGCTGCCCCGACTGAAGTCGTCGGGTATGCGGATCGTCACCAACTCCTACCCGCATAACTGGTCGTATCAGCTAAATTTCGAGCACGGCCCGTTCCGCGACGTGCGGGTGCGCAAGGCGGCGAACTATGCGCTGAACCGCGCCGACATCGTCGAGCTGCTGGGCGGGATCGCGCAGGAAGGTCCGGCCAACGTGCCGCCGAACACCGCCTATTACGGCCATCCCGTCAGCTATAAATATGACCTGGCAAAGGCCAAGTCGCTGCTGAAGGAGGCTGGCTGCGTGCCGTGCAAGGTGACGTTCGCCATCAGCACCTCCGGCTCCGGCCAGATGCAACCGCTGCCGATGAACGAGCTGATCAAGTCGCAGCTCGAAGAAGCCGGGTTCGAGGTGACGCTGCGGGTCATGGACTGGAATGCGCTGCTGGCCCTGGCGCGCGGCGGGGTGGAGACCGCGCCGGACGTGGACGGCATCAACGTCAGCCGCGCGGTGCAGGACCCGATCAACGGCATGACGCGGTTCATGCAGAAGGCGCAGTGGTCGCCGAAGGGCGGTAATTGGGGGCATTATTACTCGGAGGACGCGGAGACGCTGATCACCGCCGCGTTCAACGAGTTCGATGCTGACAAGCGGAACGTCATCCTCAGCAAGCTTCACGAGAAGATGGTGGACGACGCCGTCATGCTTTGGGTCGTGCACGACATCAACCCGCGGGCGCTGTCGCCCAAGGTGCAGGGCTTCGTGCAGGCGCAGAGCTGGTTCCAGGACCTGACCCCGGTCAGCGTCGCCAAGTAGCAGGCCATGGCGCGCACGATCCTCTGGCGGCTGATCTACGCGCTGCCGATCGCCTTCGGCGTCAGCCTGGTCTGCTTCATGCTGGTTTACCTGGCGCCGGGCGACCCGCTGCAGACGGTGCTGCCGCCCGACGCGAATGCGGAGATGATCGAGATCGTCAAGCGCGCCTATGGCTTCGACAAGCCGCTGCCGGTGCAGTTCGTGAACTGGCTATGGCGCGCGGCGCATGGCGATTTCGGGCTTTCGGTCGCGACCCGGCGGCCGGTGTCGCTGGAGGTCGGCGGCGCGTTGGTCAACACGCTGGTGCTGGCGGTGTTCGCGGTGCCGCTGTCCTTCGTGCTCGGCGCTGGGCTTGGCACGCTGGCGGGCTGCGCGCCGGCCGGGCGGCTCGGGCGGGCGCTGGACCGCGTGGTGACCGGCACGGCAGTGATGGGCGTGAGCGTGCCGAATTACTGGCTCGGCCTGGTCCTGGTGATCATCTTCGCCGTCGAGCTGTCCTGGCTGCCGGCGTCGGGCATGGGGATGAACGGCTCGGACGGTTTCTCGGTGCTGCGCTGGGCGGACCTGCATTATCTGGTGCTGCCGGTCATCACCCTGGCGCTGGTGCCGGTCGGCATCATCGCCCGCAGCACGCGCGCCGCCATGCTGGAGGTGCGCGGCCAGGATTTCGTCACCACGCTCCGCGCCAAGGGCCTGACCGAGTTCGCCGTCGTGCGCCATGTGCTGAAGAACGCCGCGCCGGGGATGCTGGCGGTGATGGGGCTGCAGTTCGGCTATCTGATGGGCGGGTCGATCCTGGTCGAGCCCGTCTTCGCCTGGCCCGGCAGCGGCACGTTGCTCGGCCGCGCCATCGTCAACCGCGACGTGCCCGTGCTGCAGGGCGCGATCCTCAGCCTGGCGTTGATCTTCGTCGCCACCAACCTCGTCGTCGATCTGCTACAGGCGTCGATCGACCCGCGGGTGCGCCGCGCATGACGACCCAAACCCTCGTTTTGCCGGCAGCCGCGCCGGTGCGGCTGCCGGCGCGGCCGGGCTATTGGGGCATGGTCGGGCAGCGACTGCGGCGCGATCCGGCGACGGTGATTTTCTGCCTGCTGATGCTGGCGATCGTGCTGGCGGCGGTGTTCGCGCCGCTGATCTCGCCGTTCGATCCCTACAAGGAAAGCGTCATCCTGCGGCTGAAGCCGTTCGGCTTCCGCGGGCACCTGCTGGGCACGGACGAGCTCGGGCGGGATATCCTGGCGCGCATCCTCTACGGCGGACGCACCTCGCTATTGATGGGCGTCGGGCCCGTCATTTTTGCCGGCATGGTCGGCGGGTCGCTGGGCGTGCTGGCGGGCTATGCGGGGGGCTGGGTGGGGACGCTGGTGATGCGCACCATGGACGTGTTCTACGCCTTCCCGTCGGTGCTGCTGGCCGTTGCCATCTCGGGCGCCATGGGCGGCGGCATGCTGAACGGCATGATCGCGCTGGCTTTGGTGTTCATCCCGGCGGTGTGCCGCGTGGCGGAGACGGCGACGACCCAGGTGCGCAACCTCGATTTCGTCGAGGCCGCACGGGCCACCGGCGCCGGGCATCTGATGATCGTGCGGCATCATCTTCTGGGCAACGTGCTGGCGCCGGTGCTGGTCTATGCCTCCAGCTTGGTCAGCGTCAGCATCCTGCTGGCGTCCGGCTTGTCGTTCCTGGGACTCGGCGTGCGTCCGCCGATCCCCGATTGGGGCCTGATGCTGTCCACCCTGCGCCAGGCGATCTACGTGCAGCCCTGGGTCTGCGCGGTGCCGGGGGCTGCGATCTTCGTCACCAGCATGTGCTTCAATTTGGTCAGCGACGGGTTGCGTTCGGCCATGGATGTGCGGCTGAAATGAGCGGCGGCACGCAAGACCGCGGCGGCCCGGCGCAGCCCATGCTGATCGCAACCCACCTCCGCAAGCACTTCCCCATCCCCGGCGGGGGCGCCGTGCGGGCGGTGGACGACGTGTCGTTCAGCGTGGCGAAGGGCGAGACCCTGGGCGTCGTCGGCGAAAGCGGCTGCGGCAAGAGCACGCTGGCGCGGTTGCTGCTGCACCTGATCCGGCCCGACGCCGGAGAGCTGGTGTTCGACGGCGAGACCGTCGGCGCCCCGCATGGCATCGCGCTGAAGGACCTGCGGCGCCGGGCGCAGATGGTGTTCCAGGACAGCGCCAGCTCGCTCAATCCGCGCATGCCGGCGCGGGACAGCGTGGCGTTCGGCCCGCTCGTGCTGGGCCGCAGCCGCACCCAGGCGGCGGCGGAGGCGGACGAGGCGCTGCGCCGCGTCGGCCTCGACCCCGTGCAGTTCGGACCGCGTTACCCGCACGAGCTGTCGGGCGGCCAAAAACAGCGCGTCAACATCGCCCGGGCACTCGCGCTGCAGCCGCGCCTGGTGATCCTCGACGAGGCGGTGAGCGCGCTGGACAAGTCGGTCGAGGCGCAGGTGCTCAGCCTGCTGGCCCGGCTGAAGCGTGATCTCGGTCTGACCTACGTGTTCATCTCGCACGATTTGGCCGTGGTGCGGCACGTCAGCGACCGGGTGCTGGTGATGTATCTCGGCTGCGTCGCCGAGAGCGGCCCGGCCGACGCCGTGTTCGCCAACCCGCTGCACCCCTACACAAGGGCGCTGCTCGCCTCCCGCCTGAGCCTCGACCCCGATCGCCGGGTAGAACAGGCGCCGATCGGCGGCGACCCGCCATCCCCCGCCAACCCGCCCAGCGGCTGCCGCTTCCGCACCCGCTGCCCGCATGCCGAGGCGGTCTGCGCCAAGCGCGCCCCGGCGCCATCGGGCTGGGAGGGCCACCAGGCGGCGTGCCACATGGTCCACCCCGGCTCCGGCCACACCGCCGCGGCGCTCGCGGCATGACGGCCCACCCACTTGCCGAGCTGGACGATCTGCGGGTGCGGTTCGGCGCCGGGCCGGACGCGATGGAGGCGGTGCGCGGCGTGAGCCTGAGCGTCAACCCGGGCGAGGTGCTGTGCCTGCTCGGGGAGAGCGGCTCGGGCAAGAGCGTGTCGATGCGGGCGCTGATGCGGCTGCTGCCGCCGCAGGCGCGCATCACCGGCGGCGTGCGGGTCGAGGGCCAGGACGTCACGACGATGTCGGGCAAAGCGCTGCGCAGCCTGCGCGGCGGCACGGCGGCGATGATTTTCCAGGAGCCGATGACCGCGCTGGACCCGGTTTATACCGTCGGCCAGCAGATCGCCGAGAGCGTGCTGCAGCACCGAGGCGGCAGCCGCGCCGGTGCCCGCGCCCGGGCGCTGGAGGTGCTGGACCTCGTGCGCGTGCCCGACGCGGCGCGCCGGCTGGACGCCTATCCGCATGAGCTGTCCGGCGGATTGCGGCAGCGCGTGGTGATCGCCATGGCGCTGTCCTGCCGCCCGCGCCTGCTGCTGGCCGACGAGCCGACCACGGCGCTGGACGCCACGGTGCAAATCCAAATCCTGGTGCTGCTGCGCTCGCTGCAGCGGGAGCTTGGCATGGGCATGGTGCTGGTTACGCACGATTTGGGCGTGGCGGCGGAGGTCGCGGACCGGGTGGCGGTGATGTACGCCGGGCAGATCGTCGAGCAGGGGCCGGTGCGGGATGTGCTGCGCCGTCCGGCGCATCCCTATACGCGGGGGCTGCTGGCCTCGGTCGTGCGGGCGGACGGTGGTGATACGCCGGGCATTCCCGGCAGCCCGCCCGACCTGCGCCGCCCCCCGCCGGGTTGCGCGTTCGCGCCGCGCTGCCCGGCGGCCGTTGCGAAGTGCACCACGGCGATCCCTGCTGAGCGGGCGCTGGCACTGGGGCGGACTGCGCGGTGTATTCGGGTGGGAGAGCTGCTGGCGGCGTAGCGGCGGGTTGGTTGTTGGTGCAGCCGGGCCTCTGGCCGAATAGCGAGTTATCGGGAACCGGAGGTATAAGTCTCCCGTTGCCTACGACCGCTTTGCGCCCAAGCCGGTCACCTGACGAGCGCGCGCTGCGTCCTGGAAGCGGACAGACCGCTTGGCGCTAAGGCGTAGATTACAGTGCACTCCCCTCACCCCCCGCTCATGCGAGGAGCGTTGTCTTGTCTCGGCGGCGACCACTGCCGGCGAGAGCCGGTCAGTGTTCCGCACCGCCAGCAGAGCGCGGGATTTAGCCGCCATTATTCATCGGCCTGGGGCGGCCCTTTGCTGAGACAGGTGTTTCTCGCGTGATGGTTGTGCGGGCGTGCGGGATCGCTGCCGCCTTGAGGGGGTTGGCATGCTGTCGGCTCGATATGGCGGCGCTGGAGGTTGGCGGAAGCGGGTGGCGGTGGGGCACGCTGCCCCGCCTTTCAGCTGATCAGGCGCGGCACACGGCCGAGGACGAAGGCCAGAATGGACTGGCACAGTGCGGTGCTGGGCAGGTGCAGTTTGACCTGGGTCTTCATCTCGACGACACGCACGGCGAGCTTGATCATGCGCAGCCGCAGCGTGTCGAACTGCGCGGTGCGCCAGGCCGAGCGGCGCGGCATGAGCGTGCGAAGGCTCCACATCAGCCAGTAGGCGGCCCCGTGCAGGAACAGGCGGAACTGGTTGGCGGTGGCCTTGGTGCACGAGGTGCGGTCGGCGGCGAGGTGGCGCTTCCAGCTTTTGATGTGGTTTTCCATCCACCCCCATAGAAACGTCTGAACAGCAACTTTCGGCGACAGGGCAACCCAGACTGGGCCGAGCAGCGTTGCTCGGTTTGGTCCATTGGGTGGCGGCGCGCCGTGAAGCAGGCACCTCCCGCAGCGATCATGACCTGGACGCAGCTGCCGGCTGCGACGCGCCGGCGGCTTGCGGTCCTGCTCGGCCATCTCGTCCGCCGCCCTCTGGTGCTGGAGCCCATCGAGGAGGGCTGCGGCCATGACCGACGCACAACCGGTGAGGAGGGGCACCATGAGCGTCTCGGAGAAGGTGCAAGGCCGTCATCAGGACCGCCTGGCTTTGGTCTACGTTCGGCAGTCCACCCTGCGGCAGGTCGAGCAGAACCAGGAGTCGACGCGCCTGCAATACGCCCTGGTCGAGCGCGCCCTCCAGCTCGGCTGGGCACGCCAGAGGGTGGAGGTGATCGATGACGACCTGGGCCGCTCTGGGACCACGACGGCCAACCGCCCTGGCTTCCAGCGGCTGATGACCGAGGTCGGCCTGGGCCATGTCGGGCTGGTGCTGGGTGTCGAGATGTCGCGCTTGGCGCGGTCGTGCCGGGACTGGCACCAGCTGCTCGAGGTCTGCGCGCTGTTCGATACGCTCATTGCCGACACCGACGGCGTGTACGACGCGGGCGGCTTCAACGACAGGCTACTTCTTGGGCTCAAAGGCACGATGAGCGAGGCAGAGCTACACATGCTCAAGATCCGCATGCTGGAGGGACGCCGCGCCAAGGCGCAGCGTGGCGAGCTGTTCTTTAACCTGCCGCGCGGCTACTTGCGCAGCCGTGCAGGCGAGGTCGTGTTCGACAGCGACGAGCAGGTGCAGGCAACCGTGCGCCTGGTGTTTGACACGTTCGAGCGCCGCCGCACGATCAACGGAGTGCTCGCCCATCTCGTCGCACACGACATCCAGCTGCCGTATCGTGTCCGGACAGGAGCGGCGAAGGGCGAGTTGGAGTGGCATGCGCCGAACCGCTTCACGTTGTCGGAGATGCTGCAAAGCCCGCTGTATGCCGGCGCCTATGCTTATGGACGGCGCGGCGTCGATCCGCGCCGCCAAAAGCCGGGGCACCCTAGCACGGGCCAGAAAGCCGGCGACCCGGCGGTGTTGATCAGGAACCGCTGGCCTGCCTACATCAGCTGGGAGGCATACGAGCGGAACCTGGAGCAGATCGTGGCCAACCGCAGCGCACAGCGCGGCATTCCCCGGGGCGGCCCGGCCCTGCTTGCGAACTTGATCGTATGCGGCCGCTGCGGCCAGCGCATGGCGGCGCAATACCCGAACGGGGGCCGTTTCCAGCGCTACTGCTGCTCGCGGCTCGCGATGAACTACGGCGCGCCCCTGTGTCAGTCCCTCAGCGGACGGGCGCTGGACGTGCTGGTGGGCGAGCTGATGCTGCAAGCGCTCGCGCCGGCTGCCTTGGAGGTCAGCCTGCACCTGGCGGAGGATCTTGAACTGGAGCGCACGGCCCTGCACCGGCAATGGCGGCAGCGGCTGGAACGGGCGCGCTACGAGGTCGAGCGGGCCCAGCGCCAATACGACGCCGTCGAGCCGGAGAACCGGCTCGTGGTGCGCACCCTGGAGCAGCGCTGGGAGGCGGCGCTGGCCGACGAGGTGCGCCTGAAGGCCGAGCATGAACGGTTCCTGGCGGGCCAGGCCTTGCCGCTGACGAGCGACGAACGCGCCGCGATTGAGCGCCTGGCATCAGATATCCCAGCGCTCTGGACGGCCCCCACCACCACTGCGGCGGACCGGCAGGCCATCGCACGCTTGATGCTGGACCGCGTCGTCGTCACGGTGCAGGGCAAAAGCGAGATCGTTCGGGTCGAGTGCCATTGGGCTGGCGGCGTGCAGACCCAGCATGACCTGCGGCGGCCAGTGGCCCACCTGACGCAACGAAGCGACCATGTCGCCCTGCTGCAGCGCATCCGTGATCTGCATGCAGAAGGCCACAAGGCCCCGGCGATCGCCGGTGTCCTGAACGCCGAGGGTTGGACGCCGCCCAAGCGCCGGTCGACCCACACCGCCGTGATGGTGCGCAGCTTGCTGCGTCGCATAGGTATGCCCGTCGCTCCTCACATGTCGTGGGCGGCCCGGCTGCAAGGGCGTGAACCGGGAGAGATGACCATCGACGAACTCGCGGCCCGGCTTGACGCTCCTAAGGCCACAATCCATCGCTGGATCCAGCGTGGGGTGGTCGTCGCCCGCAAAGTGCCGGTGCTGACCCAAAACGTTTGGCTTATTCAGGCCGATGAGGCCGAGATTGACCGGTTACGCCATCGCCGCCTGCATGGCGCAAGCCACCCTGCAACCCCTAATCACTCTTGAGACGCATCATGCTTGGTAGATCTCCGCCTGGCCCCTCTGGCAATACCGCCGCTCGTAGAGGGCGCGGGCTGAGCCGCCCCGCAGGCTGGTGACGACGAAGCGCGTGTCCGTCCCGCCAGGCCCGGCCTCGATGCGAGCGACGATGCGCTCGACCCGGTCCCAGCTTGCAGCGCCGTCGTAGAACTCGGTAAAGCGGCGGAGCTTGGAGCTGCCGTCCGAGGCGGCAAAGCGCGCGGCGGTGCTGGCCTCCAGGCTCTCGACGTGACGGCGCAGCGTGCTGGTCGGCGCGACGCCAATCAGATAGTCAACTTTGTTCACCCGGCACCAGCGCAGCACCTCGGGGCTGCAGTAGTGGCTGTCGGCCCGTAGCAGGATCTCGACCCGGGGCCAGCTGGCGCGGATCTGGCGCAACAAGCGGCGCAGGAAGGCGCGGATCTCGCGTCCACTCGGCCGCTTGGCCGGGCGCAGCACGGCGGTGACGAAGCGACCCTCGCCGTCGAACACCACGATGGGCTGGAAGCCGTATTCATCGTAGTGCGCATTGAACAAGCGCATTTGCTGCGCGCCATGAACGGTGTCGAACGTGTCATCCACGTCCAGCACGATCCGGCGCGGCACCTGGCGGAAGGATGCGCAGTAGAAATCGACCATGGCTTGACCCATGCGCAGCAGCGTACGCGTGTCGGGCAGGTTCTCCAGGCGTGAGAGGGTCGGCTGCGAGCACAGCGCCGTCTCGTCCTCAAGCCGTGCCATGGCGAGCTTGAACATCGGGTCGGTGCGCAGCCGGTCCGCGTCGTTGCCGTCCTCATAACCGGCCGCGATCATGAACAGGCGAAAGCGGATGATCTCGTCGAGCCCGTGCACAACACGCTCCGGGTCACGCGGGTCCGTGATGCAAGCCGCCAAGCGTCCGGCCACGTCGAGGCGCTGCTCTACCTCGCGCAAGACCAGCAGCCCGCCATCGGATGAAAGATGTCCACCGTCGAAGCGGGCGATCACGGGCTTGCCGCCAATGGGTGACAAACCGGGCAGCGCAGGGGTAGATACAACCTTGGCGGGCATGGTGCTCCGGATCCGTAGAATTGGCCTCGACAACCACATTCTACGCTGGATCAAGGGCTTGTACTATGCCCGCCAACCCTCATGAATTATTCAGGTTAGCAACGCCGATGCTGGGAGCATACGGTGCGTGATAACGACGATTTCGCCGGACATGTTCGGACGCTCGCACGGATCATTCAATGCCGTTGCTTAACAAGAGTATTTACGAGATCATCGATCCGCGTTCTCGATCTAACCACACCCTACAAAATTATTCCGTGCCGCAATCAATCAGGATAGCTTATCATGATAGACCACAATGGTCTTTCGGAAGACCAGTTTCTATCGATGTTTAAAGTCTACATAGAATACACTAGGCACGAGAACGAGCTAATTCATCATCGCACCACGTGGCTAGTGACAACACAAGGAGGATTTATATTGATATTAGCATTTCTTATACAGAAGTATTTTGAAGTAGTCATAAACTTACTTAAGATCGTTCCAAATCCTGAAAATGCTTCTCAGCTAGTCATCAATAGCGATCAGCGAGCAACTTTATCGTTGTTTATTGTATTTTGGATAATAATATGCATAGTAGGTTTTGCCACGTCTCTTTCTGCAAGACGCTCAATTGATGCTGCTATTCGAGCCCAAACTTCCATCCGAGAGAAATGGGATCGCTTGTTTCTTGCACGAGCCGATCTGGTTGGGCTCCCTCATCTAATGGGGGGCGGAAGCGAAATTGCTGACAAAAACGGCGCGCATTTTGCGAGAAGACTGCCACAAATCCTTCTAACTGTCTGGATTATATTCCTCATTCTCGCAGTATTACTCGCAGGCTATGGTCTCGAGATTTCGATAAAACTTACCAAATTCTTCGGCGGGAGTTAATATCAATTTTCATGTAGTCGCAATCGGAGCTTACAGGATAGTAAAGCGACAAATCTTGTTGATTGTATCTGCAACGAGCGTCGGAAGCGGAAGCTAGACGCCAACTCATCATGCTAAAAATACCCTTTAACAAATCACTGTAGCTGCTCAACGCCCCCTGCGAGCTGGGGTGTGAGAGGCTGTGCGTAAAGCGGCTTGACGTGACCCAGGCAGCTGGGATTCAAGGCTGGGATGACCGAGCTTCCTGATCTCAGCCAGCTGACGCACGAAGAGAAGGATGCGCTGATCCGGGCGTTGTGGGCGCAGGTTCAGGCATTGACCGTGCGGGTTGCGGAGCTGGAAGCTAGGCTCGGGGCACCGCTGAAGACACCGGACAACTCCAGCCTGCCGCCATCGAAGGGCCAGAAGCCGAACCGGCCAGAGAAGAGCAAGCGCCACGGCCCGCGGCCGGGCAGCTTGGGGCGTGTGGGTGGCGGGCGAGCGCTGGCCGCGACGCCTGACGAGATTGTCAGCGCCAAGCCGGTTCGGTGCGTGCACTGCCAGGCAGCACTCGGCGAGGCGGACCAAGTGCTGCATGGGCGCTACGACAAGATCGACCTGCCCCAGGTGGCACCCGTGGTGACGCGGGTGGAGCGCTATGCGGGCCGTTGCCGGTGTTGCGGCGGCACGACGCTGGCGCCGGTGCCATGAATTATTCAGGTTAGCAACGCCGATGCTGGGAGCATACGGTGCGTGATAACGACGATTTCGCCGGACATGTTCGGACGCTCGCACGGATCATTCAATGCCGTTGCTTAACAAGAGTATTTACGAGA
Organism: uncultured Alphaproteobacteria bacterium; assembly: GCA_963850595.1. Lineage (GTDB taxonomy): Bacteria > Pseudomonadota > Alphaproteobacteria > Acetobacterales > Acetobacteraceae > CAHJXG01. Next base: position 642,767 of record CAWKLS010000003.1, read on the forward strand.
TCATCGATCCGCGTTCTCGATCTAACCACACCCTACAAAATTATTCCGTGCCGCAATCAATCAGGATAGCTTATCATGATAGACCACAATGGTCTTTCGGAAGACCAGTTTCTATCGATGTTTAAAGTCTACATAGAATACACTAGGCACGAGAACGAGCTAATTCATCATCGCACCACGTGGCTAGTGACAACACAAGGAGGATTTATATTGATATTAGCATTTCTTATACAGAAGTATTTTGAAGTAGTCATAAACTTACTTAAGATCGTTCCAAATCCTGAAAATGCTTCTCAGCTAGTCATCAATAGCGATCAGCGAGCAACTTTATCGTTGTTTATTGTATTTTGGATAATAATATGCATAGTAGGTTTTGCCACGTCTCTTTCTGCAAGACGCTCAATTGATGCTGCTATTCGAGCCCAAACTTCCATCCGAGAGAAATGGGATCGCTTGTTTCTTGCACGAGCCGATCTGGTTGGGCTCCCTCATCTAATGGGGGGCGGAAGCGAAATTGCTGACAAAAACGGCGCGCATTTTGCGAGAAGACTGCCACAAATCCTTCTAACTGTCTGGATTATATTCCTCATTCTCGCAGTATTACTCGCAGGCTATGGTCTCGAGATTTCGATAAAACTTACCAAATTCTTCGGCGGGAGTTAATATCAATTTTCATGTAGTCGCAATCGGAGCTTACAGGATAGTAAAGCGACAAATCTTGTTGATTGTATCTGCAACGAGCGTCGGAAGCGGAAGCTAGACGCCAACTCATCATGCTAAAAATACCCTTTAACAAATCACTTTTAACCCCCCCCCCCCCCCCCCCGCGTAGCCATCGGGAAGGCTTATCACTGACTTGAGAGGACGGCGGTTGACGCTTCGCTACGAACGGCAGCTTCGTGCCCTAGTTAACTCCAGAACTGCCTTTCTCCTTCCGGCCAGTCTGCCCGGATGTATGCGTGCAACCAGTCGATAGCGGTCCTTGCTTTTCGGACATGATGTTGCTTCCTGACGCACCTAAACTGAGGATGGTCCGTGAAGGCGTTCGCACTGACGACGAGGTTGGCGATTGCGGCGGTTTCGCTCGCAAGTCAGGCGCAGCCTGCCAAGAGTTCAATGATGCTCAAGGCCGGCGAGATCGAGAGCCGGCTCGGCGGGCGGGTCGGGCTCGCGGTATACGACACGGAGCGCAACACCAGCTGGCTTTACCACGCGGACGAGCGGTTCCCACTGACCAGCACCTTCAAGGCACTCGCATGCGGTGCCTTGCTTCGCAAAGTGGACACTGGCCAGACCACACTTGATCGCAATGTCCGAGTCACCCAGTCGGACCTGGTCCCCTACGCGCCGGTGATGGAAAAGCTGGTGGGGCAAGAGGTGAGCCTCGCTCATGCCTGCTCGGCGGCCCTGCGCCTCAGCGACAATGTTGCGGGCAACAAGGTGCTCGAAAGCATTGGGGGCCCGAAGGGCTGACCGGGTTCCTACGTAGCATCGGCGATACGATGACCCGGCTCGACCGGCAGGAGCCGGAGTTAAACGAGGCGACGCCCGGAGATCCCAGGGACACGACGACGCCTGCGGCGATGGCGACCTCCCTGCGCAGGCTTATTCTGGGCGACGACTTGTCCACCTCATCGCGGAGCCAGTTGACGGCTTGGCTGGTCGCGGACGAGGTCGGTGGGCCGCTCTTGCGTGCAGGCCTGCCTAAAAACTGGTGCATCGGCGATCGGACAGGGGCTGGCGGCCATGGGTCGCGAGGTGTCATTGCCGTGATCTGGCCACCCGGACGAGCGCCGATCGTGGCGGCGATCTATGTCACCGATACGGGCGCCACCATGGATCAGCGCAACCAAGCCATAGCCGAACTGGGCACCGCTCTGACCGAGGACGCTACCAAGTAGACACTGGTGGACCGACAAGGCTTGCTTGACAGGCAGTTGAGTAGGGTGGGCGTCGAAGGTCGGTTTGAAGTTGATTGTAGCGAGCCAACATGCCTGCCGACCTATGTCCGTTTTTCGAGGCAAACTTCTCCGTAGCCGACAGTCGGTTATCGGCCAATCTTGGTCAGTTGAACCGCCGCTGCAAAGGACGGCTTTACGGCCATAGGCCACATCGAAATCAATCCCCCATTGCTACCCCAAACCCCTTGGCGAACCCGCCCAATCGTTATAACGCTTCACCCGGCCCGCCCCAGTGCGCCCTGGATTGAGGATCGAGTGTTCGCCTTCATCGTGTCGCGCATCCTGCAGGCCATCCCCGTCGTGCTCGTCGTCGGCCTCATCGCCTATGCCATGTTCGCCTTCGTCGGCGACCCCGTCACCATCATGCTCGGCACCGACTACACCGAAGCGCAGCGGATCGCATTGGTAAAACAACTCGGCCTCGACCAGCCGTTCTTCGTGCAGTACGCCAAGTTTATTTGGGCGGCACTGCACGGCGAGTTCGGCATCAGCTACCGCCTCGCCCGCCCGGTGACGGACCTGCTGGCGGAGCGTATGCCCGCCACCCTCGAACTCGCACTCACCGCCTCCGTCTTCGCGCTGCTGATCGGCGTGCCGATGGGGGTCTATACCGGCATCTACCGGACCGCGTTCTCGTCGCGCGTGTTCATGATCTTCAGCCTGATCGGCGTGTCGCTGCCGACGTTCCTGATCGGCATCCTGCTCATCCTGGTGTTCAGCGTCTGGCTGCAGGTGCTGCCGAGCTTCGGCCGCGGCGACGTCGTGCGCTTCCCGCATTGGAGCACCGGGTTCCTCACGACGGGCGGCCTCAAGGCGCTGATCTTGCCGGCGGTCACGCTCGGGCTGTTCCAGATGACGCTCATCATGCGCCTGGTGCGGGCCGAAATGCTGGAGGTGCTGCGCAGCGACTACATCAAGTTCGCCCGTGCCCGCGGGCTCGGCACCCGCGCGATCAACTTCGGCCACGCGCTGCGCAACACGCTGGTGCCGGTGATCACGATCGCCGGGCTGCAGATCGGCGGCATCATCGCGTTCTCGATCGTGACCGAGACGGTGTTCCAGTGGCCCGGCATGGGCCTGCTGTTCGTGCAGTCGGTGCAGGTGGCGGACGTGCCGGTCATGGCGGCCTACCTCGTGATGATCTCGGTGCTGTTCGTGCTGATCAATTTGGTCGTGGACCTGTTGTATTACGCCGTCGATCCGCGGCTGCGCGTGGGCCGCACGTGAGCGCCATCAAGCGATGGCTGGACAGCGACGTCGCCTACAGCTTCCACCGCTCGCCGGTGGCGCTCGTGGCGGCGCTCGTGCTGCTGGTTATCCTGGCGGGCGCCGTATTCGCGCCGTGGATCGCGCCGCACAACCCGCTCGACCTCGCCTCGCTGAACCTGATGGACAGCCGCATCCCGCCGGTCTGGGATGCGGAGGGCCAGTGGAGCTTCCCGCTCGGCACCGACGACCAGGGGCGGGACATCCTGTCCGGCATCATGTACGGCGTGCGCATCAGCCTGGTGATCGGTGTGGCCTCGGTGATCTTCGCGGTCGTGGCGGGGATCGCGGTCGGGCTGCTCGCGGGCTATGCCGGCGGCGTGGTCGATGCGGTGCTCATGCGCGTCGCCGACATCCAGCTCACCTTCCCCGCCATCCTGATCGCACTCCTGGTCGATGGCGTCGTGACCGCCGCGTTGCCGCAGGAGATGCACGAGCGGCTGAAAACCCAGGTGCTGATCTTCTCCATCGGCATCAGCTTCTGGCCGCAATTCGCCCGCACCGTCCGCGGCTCGACGCTCGTGGAGCGCGGGCGCGAATACGTCATGGCGGCGCGGGTCATCGGGCTCTCATCCGGCCGGATCATGCTGACGCATATCCTGCCCAACGTGCTCGGCCCGGTGTTCGTCATCGGCACGCTGACCCTGGGCCTCGCGATCCTGTCCGAGGCGACGCTGTCCTTCTTGGGCGTCGGGCTGCCGCCGTCCTCGCCGTCGGTCGGCACGCTTATCCGTATCGGCAACGACTTCCTGTTCAGCGGCGAGTGGTGGATGACGATCTTCCCAGGGCTCACCCTCGTGCTGCTGGTGCTGTCGATCAACCTGCTGGGCGACTGGCTGCGCGACGCGCTGAACCCCAAGCTCCGATGAACGTGCTGGACGTCGAAAATCTCACCGTCGAGTTCCCGACCCGGCGCGGCACCCTGCGCGCGCTCGACCAGGTCTCGTTCTCGATCGCGCCCGGCGAGGTGCTCGGCGTCGTCGGCGAGAGCGGCGCGGGCAAGAGCCTGACCGGCGCCGCGATCATCGGCCTGCTGGAGCCGCCGGGCCGCATCGGCGGCGGACGGGTCCTGCTGCAGGGCAATCGCATCGACGACCTGCCCTATGAGCAGATGCGGCGCATCCGCGGCAAGCAGATCGGCGCCATCTTCCAGGACCCGCTGACCACGCTGAACCCGCTGTATTCAGTCGGGCGGCAGCTCATCGAGACCATGCAGACGCATTTGCCGCTGTCCGGCAATGAGGCGCGGCTGCGCGCCGTGCGCTGGCTGGAGGACGTCGGCATCCCCGCCGCTAAGCAGCGCATCGACGCCTACCCGCACGAGTTCTCCGGTGGTATGCGGCAGCGCGTGGTGATCGCGCTCGCTCTGTGTGCGGAGCCGCGATTGGTGATCGCCGACGAGCCGACGACGGCGCTCGATGTGTCGATCCAGGCGCAGGTGATCGCGCTGCTGCGCCGCCTGACGCAGGAGCGGGGCCTGTCCGTCATGCTGATCACCCACGACATGGGTGTCATTGCGGAGGCCGCGGACCGGATTGCGGTCATGTATGCGGGCCGGGTGGTCGAGATTGGCGGCGTGGCGGAGGTCGTGCAGCAGCCGTCGCATCCCTACACCGTGGGGCTCATGGGCAGCATTCCGGTGCTCGATGCACGGGTCGAGCGGCTGCGGCAGATCGAGGGCGCGATGCCGCGGCTGCATGCGATGCCGCCGGGCTGCCCGTTCAATCCGCGCTGCTCACGGGCGTTCGACCGGTGCCGTGATGAGCGGCCGGAACTGATGCCGGCGCGGCAGACCGCGGCGGCCTGCTGGCTTTATGCATGACTGAAACACGGACGATCCTTGAGGCGATCGAGGTCACGCGCACTTTCGACGTCTCGCGGCCCTGGCTGCAGCGCAAGCTGGCGGGGGAGGGGCGGCGGGTGCTCCGCGCGGTCGATGCGGTGTCGTTCGCGGTCACGCTGGGCCGCACGCTGTCGCTGGTCGGCGAGAGCGGCTGCGGCAAGAGCACCGTCGGGCGGCTGGCCGTGGGTCTGTATGCGCCGAGCGGCGGCGCAATCCGCTTCGAGGGGCAGAACCTCTCGGCTGCCCGCGCGCAGCCGGCCCTGCGGCGGCGGATGAACATGATTTTCCAGGACCCGTACGCGTCGCTGAACCCGCGCTGGCGGGTGTCGGACATCGTCGCCGAGCCGATCCGCGCCTTTCGTTTGCTGCGAGGGCGCGACGTGCAGGACCGCGTTGGGCAGTTGCTGACCCAGGTTGGCCTGTCGCCGCGCGACGGCGAGAAATACCCGCACGAGTTCAGCGGCGGCCAGCGTCAGCGCGTCTCGATCGCCCGCGCGCTGTCGAGCGAGCCGGAATTCCTGGTGTGTGACGAGCCGACAAGCGCGCTGGACGTCTCGGTGCAGGCGCAAATCCTCAACCTCATGCGCGATCTGCAGGAGCGCATGCAGATCACCTATCTGTTCATCAGCCACAACCTCGCCGTGGTCCGTCACATGTCGGATTTGCTGGGCGTGATGTACCTGGGCCGCATCGTCGAATACGGACCCGGCGAGAGCATCTTTCGTAACCCGCGCCATCCCTATACGCGGCTGCTGCTGGACGCGATCCCGGACATCGGCATGGCCGGCGGCACGAACAGCCGGGCCCGCGCGCCGATCGGCGGCGAGGTGCCGAGCCCGATCAGCCCGCCGAGCGGCTGCACCTTCCACCCGCGCTGCCCGCTCGCCAACGCACGCTGCCGGACGGAGGTGCCGCGGCACACGCGGGATGGCGACGTGCTGACGGCGTGTCATGCGGTTGAGGAGGGGCGGGAGGCGGCGCGGGTGTAAGTGTCGCATCATCAAGACTGCACACAAGGGTATGGTCCTTTCACGCCGCACGGTAAGATCTTGCTTGGAGGATCGCAGCTATGCCGTCGCCGGATAAACGCGCCATCAGCCTGCCGGCCGAGCAGGCCAGCTACATCGATGCTCTGGTCACCTCCGGGACCTACGCCACGGCCAGCGAGGTCGTGCGTGCGGGCTTGCGGGCGCTGCAGGAGCGTGATGCGGCAGTTGAACGATGGCTGCGAGACGAGGTGGTGCCGGTGGCCGTCGCCATGCAAGCCGATCCAGCCCGAGCTATTCCCGCCGGGCGGGTATTTGCAGATTTGCGCAGCCTTCACACGCAGCGACGGAACGACGGTCTTAGGTGACCCGGCCGGTCGTCTTTTCGCCCGAGGCGCAAGACGACCTCCGCGAACTGACTTTCTACATCGCCGAGCGATCGGGCACGGCGCGCCATCGCCTATCTGGACCGGATCGAAGCCTGGTGCTTTGGTCTCCGCAATTTTCCTGAGCGTGGTGTACGACGCGATGATCTTTGGCCCGGCCTGCGCACCATAAGCTTCCAGCGACGCGTCACTGTCGCTTTTACCGCTGCGTCCAAGGATGTGACCATTTTGCGCGTGCTCTACGGCGGTCGGGACCTCGAAGCGGCTTCTGACGAAAGCGAGTAGATTGGACGGTCGCAGGGCATCGATGTCAGTTGATGAAAACGAAATGCCGATGTGGGCCGAGGCGGATCAAGCCGATTTGCATCGCCGCCGAAGCGGCGTTTAATGAAGGCCGTTGCCATTAATAAGGGACAATGATGCTTAAACGTATGTTGGCGACGTCTTTGCTGGCGCTCACAGTGAGCACGGCAACGGCTGTGAACGCCGCCACATTCCGCTGGGCCAATGACGGCGATGCCAACTCGATGGACCCCTATACCCGGAACGAGACCTTCCTGCTGTCGTTCACGCAGAACATCTACGACCCGCTGGTGCGCCGCAACCGTGAGCTCAAGGTCGAGCCGGCGCTGGCGGTGAGCTGGGAACAGCCGGATCCGCTGACCTGGCGCTTCCATCTGCGGCCGGACGTCAAGTTCCAGGGCGGCGAGACATTCACCGCCGATGACGTCGTGTTCAGCTATCAACGCGCGTCCGGACCCGGCAGCCAGCTCAACGCCACCTTCTCGACCGTGAAGGACGTGAAGAAAATCGATGACCTGACGGTCGATTTCATCACCAAGGCGCCCAATCCGATCTTCCTGCAGGAGATCACCCAATGGGTCATCATGTCGAAGGCGTGGTGCGAGGCGCATAACGCCACCCAGCCGGCCGATCTCACCAAGGTCAAGGAGGAGAACTACGCCACCCGCAACGCCAACGGCACCGGGCCGTTCATCCTGGGCACCCGCGAGCCCGACCGGCGCACGACATTGCGCAATAACCCGGCCTGGTGGGACAAGCCCGAGCACAACCTGACGGAGGTGACGTTCAACGTCATCTCATCGGCCAACACCCGCGTCGCGGCACTGCTCTCCGGCGACGTCGATATGATCTACACCGTGCCGCCGCAGGATATGGACCGGATCGGCCATACCCAAGGCCTGAAGCTCGCGGTCGCGCCGGAATTGCGCACGATCTTCTTCGGCTTCGACCAGTCGCGGCCGGAGCTGCTGAAATCCGACGTGAAGGGCAAGAACCCGTTCCAGGACATCCGCGTCCGCCAGGCGTTCAACATGGCGGTGGACGCCAAGGCGATCCAAAGCCGGGTCATGCGCAACCAGAGCCATCCGACCGGCCTGATGTATGGACCCGGCGTCAACGGCTACACCGAGGCGTCGGACATCCGGCACAAATACGATCCCGACGCCGCCAAGAAGCTGCTGGCCGAGGCCGGGTATCCGAACGGCTTCGGAGTCACGCTCGATTGCCCGAACGACCGCTATATCAACGACGAGGCCATCTGCCAGGCGGTCACCAACATGCTCGCCCGCATCGGCATGAAGATCACGCTGAATGCCCAGACCCGGCTGCAGTACTTCGCGCAGATCTCTAACCCGGGCTACAACACGAGCTTTTACATGCTCGGCTGGACCCCCACGACGTATGACGCGCTCAACAGCCTGTTCAACCTCGCGGGCACCCGCAACGGCGTGCGCGGGGTGTTCAACGACGGCGGCTGGTCGAACAAGGACTTCGACGACACGCTCGACCAGATCGCCGTCGAGACCGACGCGGCCAAGCGCCAGCAGCAGATCGAGCACGCCTCCAAGATCATCTATGACGAGGCGGCGTTCATCCCGCTGCATCAGCAGACCGTCGTCTGGGCCTATCGCAGCAACGTCGACCTGCAGCAGATGGCGGACAACTACTTTCCGCTGCGCTATGTGACCGTGAAGTAGTCTTGGACACCGCTGGAAAGGACAAAGCGATGCGCAACACCGAGCAGATCTGGCACATCGTGGACGAAAAGCGCGAGGACTACATCGCGCTCGCCGACCGGGTCTGGGAAATGCCGGAGCTCGCATACGGCGAGCACCGTTCCGTCGCCGAGCACCTGGCGATGCTGGAGCATGAGGGGTTCCGCATCACCCGCGAACTCGCTGATATCCCGACCGCCGTCATGGCGGAGGCCGGGGAGGGCGGCCCGGTCATCGCCATCCTCGGCGAATATGACGCGCTACCGGGTTTGAGCCAGGCGGCCGGGCTGGACCAGCCGTGCCCGGTCGAGGGGCAGGGCGGCGTCGGCCATGGCTGCGGGCACAACCTGCTGGGATCGGCCGCGATGCTCGCTGCTTCCGCGGTGAAGGACTGGCTGGCGCAGTCCGGCGTCCCGGGTCGCGTGCGCTACTACGGCTGCCCGGCCGAGGAGGGTGGGGCGGCAAAGGGCTTCATGGTGCGGGCCGGAGCGTTCGCCGACGTCGATATCGCGATCTCCTGGCACCCGGCGTCGTTCTCCGGCGTGAACGAGGCGGTGAGCCTCGCCAACACGCGCATCGACTTCACCTTCGCTGGCCGCGCCAGCCACGCCGCCGCCGCGCCGGATTTGGGCCGCAGCGCGCTGGACGCTGTGGAGCTGATGAACGTCGGCGTGAACTACATGCGGGAGCACATGCCGGATGACGCGCGCGTGCACTACGCCTACCTCGACGCCGGCGGGATTGCGCCGAACGTCGTGCAGGCGCGGGCCAAGGTGCGCTACCTCATTCGCGCAGCGGACCTGGTTGGGTTGAATGAATTGGTCGCCCGGGTGCGCAAGATCGCCGACGGCGCCGCGCTGATGACGGAGACGACGGTCAGCACCCAGGTGGTCAGCGCGGTCAGCAACCTGATGGCCAACACGCCGCTGGAACAGGCGATGCACGACAACTTCCAGCGCCTGGGCCCGCCCGAGTTCGATGACGCCGACCGCGCCTACGCCGAGCGAATCCGCGCCACGCTGTCCGACGCCGACATCGCCGCCCCGTTCCACCGCGCTGGGGTGCCGGTGCAGCCGGACCTTGCGATGTGCGACTTCATCATCCCGTTCGGCGCCCGCGGGCGCGGCGGCAATGGCAGCACCGACGTGGGCGACGTATCCTGGGTGGTGCCGACGGTGCAGGCCCGCGGCGCCACCTGCGCCGTCGGCACGCCGTTCCACACTTGGCAGTTGACCGCCCAAGGCAAGAGCCCGGCCGCGCATAAGGGTCTCGTGCACGTCGCCAAGGTGATGGCCGCGACGGCGCTCGACGCGCTGCAGGACCCAGGGCTGATCGAGCGCGCCAAAACTGACCTCAAGGAGCGCACCCGCGTCACCCCTTATGTAAGCCCGCTGCCCGCGGACGTGCAGCCGCCGATCGAGGCCATGAGCCGCGGGGTCTAGAGCATCGTCCGATCGATCTGCTCTTTCGATTGGACAAAGACACTCGTTAAAACAACAGACTAGAGCTTTTCTCCGATCCACTTCGATCGGAAAAAGCTCTAGGCTACCGACCCGGTCCCATCCCGGTGATGGACGCGACCATGCTGCGCGGGTCCCGCATCGGCCAGCGCCCGCACTCCACCTGCGTCAGGAACTGCCCGACCAAGTGGTTGAACTGGTCAGGGTCCTCGATGTTGATGGTGTGGCCGCAATTGGGCATCACCGAGAGCGCCGCCGATGGAATCGTCTGCTTCATCAGCAGCGCTGGCTGCAGACACGGCCAGTCCTCGTCGCCGGTCAGCACCAGGGTGGGCACGGTGAGCGCCCGCATCTGCTCCTGCAGCGTATAGAGCGACGGCCGCGCACCCTGGACGCCGAGCTGGGTGTTGGCGGAGCCGAGCGCGCTGTGTTCGGCCAAGTGCCGGGCGAACTCGGCGAAGCCGCGCGGGTCCTTGTTCTCGAACTGCACGCGGGTTGGGCCATAGGCGTAGCGCGCGGCGAACGCGGCCATGCCGTCCCGCTGCAGAGCCTCGGCAATGGCGGCGGCTTCGGCTTTGAACCGGTCGGCTTGGGCGGGCTCGGCCCCATAGCCGCAGCCGCCGACCACCAGCGACAATGCGCGCTGCGGGTGGCGGAAGCCGAAATGCAGGGTGGCGAACCCGCCCATCGACAGGCCGACGATGTGGGCGCGCTCGATCCCGAGGTGGTCGAGGACGGCGGCGATGTCGTCGGCGGCGCGGCCTTGGGAGTATTGCGCTGTGTCCTCCGGCACGGCCGAGGGCGGGTAGCCGCGGGCGTTGTAGGCGATGGCGCGGCGGTGCTGGCCGAAGTGCCGCAACTGCGGCTCCCAGCTTCGGAGGTCGCCGGCGAACTCGTGCACGAAGATGACCGGGGTGCCGGACCCGGTCTCCTCAAAATAGAGCGTTACATGGTCGTCGGTGGTGGCGTGCGGCATGGCGGGACGCTCCAAAGCAGGAGCTTAGTGTTTCCAGGAAGCGTCCGGGGTGCAAGCGCTTACAGTCTGATCAGGTGATCCGCCGCGACAGGACGGCGGTTTAGCAGTGGGTGATACGGTCCAGCAGCTGGGCCTGCCCAGCCTGTATGATCGCGTTTATTGCACTGATAGCAGCAAGACGCGTGCCAGGGTGACGCCCTACGCCGATGCCCGGCCGCGGACCTCCGCGCGCAAGGCGGTGGTCGCCGCCGGGTCGAGCGCCCAGCCGTAGCCGTCATCCACCGGCGTGACCACAACGCCGTAGGCATCGGCGGCGTGTTCCGGAGTGATGTAGTCGTCCAGGATGTCGTCGAGCACCTTGCGCGGGTCGCGCTCCAGCGGATCGCCGTAGCCGCCGCCGCAGGGCGACAAATAGCTCATCACGTCGCCTGCCGCGGTCAGCAGGCCGGAGAACTTGGCCGGGTGCTGGGTCACCGTGGCCGGGTCGTGCGCATTGTAGATCTCCACCCGGCCGCCATGGCCCTCCTGTCCGCCGAAGATGCCCCACGGGCGGTCGTCGTGGCGGTCCGCCTCGTGGGTGATGGAGCCGGGCGTCGAGGAAGCGCTGCGACTTCACCACGCCCATGCCGCCGCGGAACTTGCCGGCGCCGGGAAACACGTCGTCGCGCATCTCGTAGCGGTCGCAGATCAGCGGCAGGTGCATGCCGAGATCCTCCAGCGGGTTGTTGCGGGTGTTGCGCATCAGCTCCTCGACCGTGTCCGGCCCGTCGGAGGCCGGACGCCCGCCCATCGCCGCCTCGTTCACCTCGAGGAACACCCAGTAGTCGCCGGACGGGCGCACGCCGGAATAGGCGGCGAACGACAGCGTGGCGGCGTTGCCGGCGGTGCAGCGGTCCGGCAGCACCGGGGCCAGCGCCTTGATGATGAGGTCGACGACCCGCTGGATTTGGGTGAAGCGCGCCTCCGCCGCCGCCGGGGCGATCGGGTTGTAGATGCAGCCGCGCGGCGCCGTGACCTTCACCGGGCGGAACGAGCCCTCATTGGCGGGCACCGGGTCTGGGTTGGTGTAGGTGTCGAGCAGCAAGGCCCGGAAGGCGAAGAAGCAGGCGACCTTGGTCGAGCCCTCGAACGGAACGTTGAACGCGGTCGGCACCTGGGCCGAGGAGCCGGTCAGATCCACCTCGACGCTGTCGCCGGTGATGCGCACCGTCACCTTCACCGGCAGATGCTGCCCGCGGTTACGGCCGTCATCGTCCATGAAGCCCTCGGCCACGTACTCGCCGTCGGGGATCTTCGCCAGTTCCCGCCGCAGCATGGCCTCGGAGTAGTCCATGAGCTGACGCGTCGCCTGCATCACCGTCTCGACGCCGTAGGTGGTCAGCAGCTCCTGGAAGCGCCGCACGCCGAGCTCGGCCGAGGCGATCTGCGCCTCGAGGTCGCCCATCACCAGACCCGGCACCCGCGTGTTGCCCTGGATGTAGCGCCACAACGCCTCGTTGCGCTTTCCTTCCTCATACAATTTCAGGCCGTTGAACAGCATGCCCTCGGCGTACATGTCCGGCACGTCGATGATGAGGCCGGGGGTGGCGGCGCCGATATCGACGTGATGCGCGGTGTTGGCGGAGAAGCCCACCAGCGCGCCCTCGTGGAACACCGGCATCACGATGGCGATGTCGGGCGAGTGGCTGGCGCCGAAATACGGGTGGTTGTGGATCACGCAGGTCGCCGGGCTTCCAGTCGTCGAGCGGCACCGATTTCTCAATGCCGCGCAGGTAGCCCGGCAGCGAGCCGATGTGCATCGGCGTCGAGTTCGCTCTCGGCCAGCGTGTTGAAATCGCGGTCGAACAGGCCGGCGCCGAGATCCTGGCTCTCGCGGATGATCGAGGAGTACGACATGCGATACAGCACGGTGCCCATCTGCTCGGCGATGGCGTGCAGCGCGCCGCCGATGACCTGCAGGGTGATGGGATCGACCAGGCTTGTTGAAGCGGGGGTTTCCGTCATGTGCGGGTCTCCTTCGCGATCACGATGTCGCCGTGCGAGAGCACGCGGGCGACGTAGCCGGGCGGGACGATGGTCGTGCTGTTGTGCTGTGTGATGATGGCCGGACCGCCGACGGTGTCCTCCGCCAGCAGCCGGTCGCGGCCATAGCGCGGGGTGGGCAGCGCCCGGCCGTCGTCGAACACCGTGTCGCGCGTGTACATCAATGCGTCCGCCGGATTGCTGCGGCCGCCGTGGTCGAGGGCGGGCAGGCTGAGCGATGTCCGTCGCGCCGCGGGCGATCAGCCGCAGGGTCACGGCCTCCACAGCCTGGTCGTCGAAGGCGTGGCCATAGACCTGCTTGTGCACGTCATAGAGGTCGCGGATCACCGCCTGGAGGCATTCGGCGTCGATCGGCCCGTCCGGCACCCGTGCCCGCAATTCAAAACCCTGACCGACATAGCGGCACTCCATGACGCGCTGGTAGCTGCGCTGGTCCATCGGGATGCCGTCGCTGTCGAGCTGCGCCGCACCCTCGGCGGCGAGCTCGGTGAAGGCCGCCTCAAGCCGCGCCAGCTCGGCAGCACCTGCCGTGCTCAGCACGATCAGCACCGACCTGGTGTATTCATATTGCAATTCAGTCACCAGCAGACCGATGGCGGCGGTGATGCCGGGGTGCAGCGGCGAGATGACGTCGCGCGCCGAAATCAGCTCGCCCAGCGCAACGCCGTGCAGCGGCCCAGCGCCGCCGAACGCCATCAGGGTGAAGCCGCGCGGGTCGATGCCCTTGGCGACCGAGTTGGCGTTGATGGCCAGCGCCATCGTGTGATTGACGATGCGCAGTACGCCCAGCGCCGCATCCGCAACCGACAGTCCGAGCGGCACGGCCAAATGGGTCTCGATGGCGCGACGCGCCAGTTCCGGGTCGATCTGCAGGTCGCCGCCCAGAAAGCGGTCGGGATCAAGCCGGCCGAGCACGACCTGGGCGTCGGTCACCGTCGGCTCCGTCCCGCCGCGGCCGTAGCAGGCGGGGCCCGGCGCCGCTCCCGCCGAGCGCGGCCCGACGCGGAAGGCGCCGCCCGCGTCCAGATAGGCGATCGAGCCGCCGCCCGCGCCGATCGCGTCGATGTCCAGCATCGGCACCAGCACCGGCAGCAGCGCCACCTGGGTGTCGCGCGGGTTCTTGATGGTGAGCTGGCCGTCGCGGATCACGCTGATGTCGGCCGACGTGCCGCCGATGTCGATGGTGATGACATTGCGCGACCGCGCAGGCTTCGCCCGTCGCCCGCCCGCCGATCACCCCGCCGGCCGGCCCCGACAGCAGCAGGCCCACCGGGCGCGTGATGGAGTTCGCCACCGTGGCGATGCCGCCGTTCGACTGCATGATCCGCACCGGCGCTTCGATGCCCGCCCCACGCAGCCGGCCCTCAAGCTGACGCAAATAGGCCGAGGTCTGCGGGCCGATATAGGCGTTCATCGCGACGGTGGAGAAGCGTTCATACTCGCGGATCGCGTTCACCACCTCGGACGAGGTGCAGACGTAGGCGTCCGGCATCATTTCGGCCGCGATGTCGCGGGCGCGCCGCTCATGCGCGTCGTTCAGGAACGAGAACAGGAAAGCGATCACCACCGCGTCCAGGCCGCGCTTGCGGAACAGCTCCGCCGCTGCCCGCACCTCCGCCTCATCGAGCGGCGTCTCGATGCGGCCGTCCGGCGGCAGGATGCGCTCGCTCACCACCAGCCGGTTGCGGCGCTTGATCAGCGGCGCGCTCTGCCACGGCACGTCGAATTGCAGGGAGAAATTATGCGGCCGCTTGTGCCGGGCCATGTGCAGGATGTCGCGGAAGCCGCGCGTGGTGATCATCCCGACCTCGGCGCCCTTGCGCTCGATCACCATGTTGGTGGCGACCGTGGTGCCGTGGAACAGCACGTCGATGTCGGACGGCGCCACGTCGGCGCGGCGGCACAGGCCGAGCACCCCGTCCACTACGGCGATCGACTGGTCGTGCGGCGTGCTCGGCACCTTGTGCACCACGACGCGCTGCCCGCCGCCGCGATGATCATCCAGTACGAGGTCGGTGAACGAGCCGCCGACATCGACGCCCACCCGCACTTGCCCCCGCTGCCCCGCCTGCACCATCGTCTCCGGCATGTCTTTTCCTTATTGCAAGTGGCTTATGACGCCGGCGCGGCCAGCACGGTCGCGTCGGCCGGGTCCCAGACCAACGCCACCGATTCCGGCGCCCAGCCCGGCGCGTAACGGCTGGCGTGGCTTTCCACCGTGGCCTCCTGCCCGTCGCTCAAGGTAATTCCAAGCTGCACGGCCGTGCCGATCAGCAGACGGCTCGCCAGGCGCCCAACCAAGCGATCCGCATTGGTGGGCGCCTGCGCCGCGTCCACCACATCTACCGCCTCAGACGGAATTGACAGCACGGCCGGCGCTCCGGGCGACGGGACCGAACCGTTGACCCGGCCGCGTAGGACGCCCGATGGCGTTTCGACCGCGGCGATGCCGCCCGTGCAGCCGAGCATCCGGCCGTCCAAAATGATATTGCGGCCGATGAAGCGCGCGACGAAGGCGCTCTGCGGCCGCGTGTACAGCTCATGCGGCGTGCTGACCTGCTCGGCCCGGCCGCGGTTCATCACGACTATGCGGTCGGATAACGTCAGCGCCTCGGACTGCGCGTGGGTCACGAAGACGAAGGTGATCCCAACATTGCGCTGCAGCAGCTTCAGCTCGTGCTGGACCGACTTGCGCAGGTTGGCGTCCAGCGCGCCGAGCGGCTCGTCAAGCAGCAGGATGTCCGGCTCCACCACCAGCCCGCGCGCCAGCGCCACACGCTGCCGCTGCCCACCCGAAAGCGCCGTCGTGCGCTCGTCGGCAATCGGGCCCAGTCCCAGCCGCTCCATGATCCCAGCGACCCGGCGGCTGCGTTCGGCACCACGCAGCCGCTTCACCCGCAGCCCATACTCGATGTTCTGCCGCACCGTCATATGCGGGAACAGCGCAAAGTTCTGGAAGATGGTGGAGGTCGGACGCCGCTCCGGCGGCATGTCGCCAACGTTGCGGCCCTGGATCAGGATGTCACCCGTGCTGACGGCCTCGAAGCCCGCGATCATGCGCAGCGTCGTGGTCTTGCCGCAGCCGGACGGGCCGACGAAGGAGACGAACTCGCCCTTTTGCACCTGCAGGTCGAATTCGGCCACCGCCGGCGTGCCGTTCGGGAACGTCTTGCCGAGCTTCACCAGTTCCAGGTCATACCGCAATGCGGCGGCCTGGCTCAGGCGTTCAGGAACTCGTCCCAGCGCTGCGTCAGATGGTCGTAGGCGTCCGGCCATTGGTGCCAATAGGCGACGTGCGACGCGCGTTCCGCGAGCGAGCCACCGTCGCGCAGGTCGCCCTCCTTGATGCCGCGTTCGGGTGCGCCGGACCACGGCTTGCCCTCGTACCAGAACGCGTACTTGGCCGCCGGCATCACATCCTTGATCGTCGTCGTCGGCGAGTAGTAGCCCTGTTCCGAGACGGTGATGCCGGGCTGGCCCGAGAGCCAATAATCGGCGTAGGCGACAACCGCCTCCGGATTCGGCGTGCCGGTGATCGAGGTGACGCCGATCGACCAGGCGCGGTAGCCCTCCTTCGGCACCGCGTATTTGCAGGCGTGGCCCTGCGCCTTCACCGCCATCACCGCCGGCTGCCAGGCGTCGCACACCACCATCTCGCCGGATGCGAGCAGGTTCACCAGCTCGCCGAAATCGTTCCACAGCGCGCGGAACTGGCCGTCCTTCTTCTTCGAGATCAGGAACTTCGTCGCCTCGTTGATCTCGGCCTCGCTCGGATTGCCGGGGTTCTTCACCGCCGACAGGCCGAGCGAGTTCATCGCCATGATCGCCTGCCCGATCGCAATCAGCGGATCGGTGTTGATGCCGGACCGGCCGCGCCACTTTCGGTCGAAGATCGCGGTCCAGCTATTGGCCTCTTCGGCGCTGACCACGTCCGGATTATAGCCGACGGAATCGTAGTTATAGACGGTCGGCACCAGCCAAAGCTGCGTTTGGCCGGGGTCCTTCCAGATCTGGCCGACGATCTGCGCGCTGGCCGGCCACTTCGGATCGGGCTTGGTGAAGGTGTCGCGGATCGAGGTCCAGTGCTTCATGGCACTCACCGGGATCGGTGTGATCCGGTTGGTTTGCACGACCGCCGGCAGCCGCTCGCCGATCAACTCCCAGCAGTCGAAGTCTGTCGATCCCGACAGGATCTTGGTCTGCGCGTCCGGGAAGGTGGCGGCGGTGCCGATGGTGCCGCCGACCTTGGAAGCCTGCTTGAACTCGGCCAGGATGCGGTCCTGCACCGTCACCGACAGGCCGATGGTGCGCAGCTGCTCGCCGCCCAAAGACTTCGCTTGTGCCCAGGCGCGTCCGGAGCCGAGGAACGGCGTGCCGCCCCCGAGGGCTAAAGCGGCGGTGGCGGCGCCGGCCCGGGTGAAATCTCGGCGTGAAAATGTGCTCATGCGATCGGTCCTTCAGGTCCTATGAAATGCAGCTTCAATAGCGTCCAACGAGCAGCCCGCCATCGACGACGATGACCTGCCCGGTCATGTAGCGCGCGGCGCTGGAGGCGAGGAACAGCGCCACGTCGGCCACGTCCTCCGGCTCGCCGACCCGGCCCATCGGAATGAACGACGCGGCCTGCTCCAGCCCCTCAGGACCCAGCGAGTGCTCGCGTGATAGTGCCTGCGCCGTGCGGATGTAGCCGGGAGCGATGCCGTTGACCCGGATGCCGGCAGGTGCGAGCTCCACCGCCAGGCCGCGCACCAGCCCGACCACGCCGGATTTTGCCGCCGAGTAGTGCGCGTGCTCGCTCCAGCCATAGGCAATGCCCATGATGGAAGACAGCGCGATGACGGCACCCACGCCGTGCCGCCCCATGCCCGGTGCGGCTGCACGCACCACGCGCATGACGCCCTTGAGGTCGATGTCCATGGTCTCGTCCCACTTCGCATCGGACATCTGGTCCAGCGGCACGCGGTGGGCGATGCCGGCATTGGCGACCACGCAATCGAGCCGGCCGTAGAGCGCCTCGGCGTCGGCGACCGCCTGGTCCACCGCCGCGGTGCTGGTCACATCGACGGTGCGGAAATCCGCGGTGCCGCCCGACGCCTTGATGGCGTCCACGACCGCGCGGCCCTCGTGTTCCAGCACGTCGGTGACCATCACCGCATAGCCCGCGTGGGCGAAGGCGTGCGCGGTGGCGCGGCCGATGCCGATGCCCGCGCCGGTGATCAGCACGCTTGGGGGGTTGCTCATAGCATGACGTCTCCCGAATTCGGCCCGAGCGTCTGGCCGACATAGATACGCGCCGCCGGCGAGGCGAGGAAGGCGACCGTCTCCGCCACGTCCTCCGGCGTGCCGAACCGGCCCAGCGGCAGCTCGGCGAGCTTGGCGCGGCGCCACTCGGGCGACAGGTTCTGCACGAGCTCGGTGTCGATCGGGCCGGGCGCCACGGCGTTCACCCGCACGCCGCGCCCGCTCACCTCGCGCGCCAGCGACTTGGTCATGCCGATGATCCCGGCCTTGGCAGCGGCGTAGTGCGCGAGCTGGAAGCCGCCGATCTGCCCGAGCTGCGAGGCGATGTTGATGATGACGCCGTCATTGGCCGCGAGCATGGCGGGGAGGGCGCGCCGGGCACACAGGAAGTTGCCGCGCAAATGCACGGCGATCATGCGGTCGAAATCGACGATCTCCAGCGCCTCGAACGGCGATTGGTGGACATGGCCGGCGTTGTTGACCAGCAGCGTGACCGGTCCTGATTGCTCGGCCATGGCGAACATCGCCTCGACGGCGGCCGGGTCCGAAACGTCCGTCGCGATGGCCGCGGCCCGGCCGCCGGATTGGCGCAGCGTCTCCGCCGCCTGTTCTGCGCGTGCGCCGTCGAGGTCGGCGATCAGCACCTGCGCGCCGGCGCTGGCGAGACGCGCCGCGATTGCCCGGCCGATGCCGCTGGCGGCGCCGGTGACCACCGCGTTGTGCTCGGCAAGCCCGCGCATTCAGATGCCCTCCTGTATCGCCACGCGCCGGCCGCGGCGCACGCTGAGCGTCATGAGGATGCCGTAGATGGCCAAAAGGCTGAAGGAGAACAGCGTCGTCAGCACGCCGAAGGCGAAGATGTTGGGATGGATCTCGACGGCGAACGTCCCATAGATCGTGAGCGGCAGGGTTTGCGCGCCGCCGGTGGTGAACAGCGTGCGGGAGAACTCGTCGTAGCTGAGGGTGAAGGCGAACAGCATGGCGCTGAGCACGCCAGGGAAGATCAGCGGCAGGGTGATGGTGCGGAAGGTGCGCATCGGCGTGACGCCGAGGCTCCACGCGGCCTCCTCGACCGAGCGGTCGAAACGGTTGAAGATCGCCAACATGACCAGGAAGGCGAAGGGGAAGGTGTAGAGCACGTGGGCGACGAAGGAGGTGCCCCACCAGGCGCGCTCCAGCCCCAGCGCGTTGGCGAGCAGCGCGATGCCGAGGCCGACCAGCACGCCGGGCACGATCATGCCGAGCACGATGAGGTAGAATACCGCGCCGGAGAAGCGGAAGCGGCGGCGGAACGCCTGGGCCGCGAGCACCCCCAGCACGGTCGAGGTCACCATCGTCATGCCGGCCAGGGCCAGCGAGCGCAGCAATGACGGCCCGATCGGCAGCGGCGCCACCCGGGTCGGGGGCACTTGGCCGAACAAATGGCGGTACCAATAGGTGGACCACTCGACGATGGGAAATTGCGGCCCGCCCTCAGGACCCGACTGGAAGCTGAGTACCCCCAGCACACCGAGCGGGGCATAGAGAAAAATGAGGAACAGCACCATGAAGGCCAGCAGCGGCCAGCGGAGCGGGCTTTGCATCACAGCTCTCGCCGCAGATCGACGAAGCGCAGCAGCCCGGCCACGACCACGGCCATAATCAGCGTCAAAACCACGCCGACCACCGCGGCGAACGCCCATTTCAGCGAGCCGACCTGCGTTACGATGATATTGCCGAGCAAGTTGACCTTGCGGCCGGACAGCGCCGCCGGGGTGGCGAACTCGCCGAGCACCATGACGGAGACGAAGATCGCGCCGACCACGACGCCGGGCAGGCTGAGCGGCAGGATCACGGTGCGGAGGATGCGCGCCCAGCCGGCGCCGAGGTCGCGCGCCGCCTCGATCAGGCTCGGCTCGACGCGGGACAGCATGAAGGCGATGGGTCCGACCATGAACACGACGTAGATCTGCGTCATGCCGATGATGACGCTGAGCTCGGTGAACAGCAGCACGCTGATGGGATGGTCGATGAGGCCAAGGCGGGCGAGCAGGATGTTGACCGCGCCCTCGGTCCCCAGCATCGGCCGCCAGGCGACGACGCGGATCAGGAACGAGGTCCAGAACGGCACGACGCAGGCGACCAGCAGGATGGTCTGGACCGTCTTGTTGCGCACGAACAGCCCGATATACAGCGCGACGGGGTAGCCGATCGCCAAGGTGGCGACGAGGGTGATCAGCCAGATACGCAGCGTCGTCCACAGCGCGTCGAGGTAGGTGGCGCTGGAAAAAAAGAACTTCCAGCTGCTGAGCGTCAGCACCGGCTTGATGGCGAAGGTGGTCTGGGTCCAGAAGCTGACATACAGCATCATCAGCAGCGGGGCGACGAGGAACAGCGTCATCCAGATCACGCCAGGGGCCAGCAGTGCGGCGGTGACCCAGTCGCGGCGGCGCGCCCGGGGCGGAGGATGCGTCGCGAACAGGGCCTCATTGCCGGGGAGGCTTTGCGGCGCGGCGCTCACGCGTGTGCTCCCCCGGCTTGCGACCCCTCAAACAATAGGGCGGAGCTGGCCGGCCATTCCAGGGCGTAGCGCTGGTCGCGCTCGAAGGAGGGCGGGGCGCGGTGGCCGAGGTAGTACTCGACCTCGAAAGGACGCCCGGGCTGCACCGCGAACAGGCCGGTGAGGCGGGCGCCGGAATACTCGCTGGCGAGAAAGCGCGCGTCGATGCGGACCTGGCCCGGCGCTGGCTGCGTCGCCGGGTCGGCGATGCCGATATGGTCGGAGCGGATGCAGTAGGCCGCGGGTCCCTCGCCGGACGCGGCCGCCAGCGGCAGCGACACGCCGTCGGCGCCGAACGAGCCGCGCCGGACCGAACCGGCCAGCACATTGTAGCAGTTCAGCAGCCGCGCAACGTCCGCGGTCGCCGGCGCGTCGATCAGGCGATCCGGCGCGTCGATCTGGGCGATGCGGCCCTGCCCCAGCACCGCGACGCGGGTGCCCATCGCCAGCGCCTCCTGCTCGTTGCCGGTGACGTGCAAAAAGGTCGCGCCGGAGCGCTCGTGCAGGCGGCGCAGCTCGACCATCATGCGCTCGCGCAGCCGGGCGTCGAGCGCGCCGAGCGGCTCGTCGAGCAGCACGATGCGCGGCTCGGCGATCAGAGTGCGGGCGAAAGCGACACGCTGTTTCTGTCCGCCGGAAACCTCCGACGGCAGGCGGGCACCGAGGTCCTCCAGCCCAACCAGTGCCAAGGCGGCCGCGACGCGGTGGCCGACCTCAACGGAATTGGCGATGGCGCCCTGATCGCGGTGGCGGAGGCCGAAGGCGACGTTGTCGGCGACGCTGAGGTGCGGGAACAGCGCGAAGGACTGAAATACGAAGCCGATCCCGCGGCGGTGCGGCGCCAACCCGAGCAACGACGCGCCGTCAGCCCGGACGTCGCCGGCGTCGGGCGTCTCGAACCCGGCGATGACCCGCAGCGCCACCGACTTTCCGGAGCCGCTGGGGCCGAGCATCGTCACATACTCGCCGGGTGCGATGGAGAGTGATAGCCGGTCGAGTACGGGCCGGCCGGCGAAGCCTTTGGTAACGTCGCGCAGCTCGAGGGCGGGCGTCATGTTGCGGTGCACTCTCCTGGCGGGGGCGTATCGATTGTTCAAAGACCCTACCGACGGATTAACTTCTCATGCAAGATCAAAAGCATACTGAGCGGCAAGGCGGTCCGATGCCCAGATTCCGGGCAGTGAGCGACCGATTTGGCGGCAGGTTCGGCGTGGCCGCGCGGGCTTGCGGCGAGCGCGTGCGGCACGCAGGATGCACCATGCGGCGTCGGTCCACGCCGGCCAGCTTGCAGGAGACGAGAAGAAATGCCCGCGCGTGCGACCGTCGATATCAACTGCGACATGGGCGAGGGCTTTGGCCCCTGGACGATCGGCGAGGCCGGCGACGCGGCGCTGCTGCCCTTCATCAGCTCGGCCAATATCGCCACGGGATTTCATGCCGGCGATCCGAACCTGATGGACAGGACGGTGCGCGACGCCGGGGCGCTCGGCATCGGCATTGGGGCGCATCCGGGGTTCCGCGACCTGCAGGGTTTTGGCCGCCGCCACATCGCGGGCACGGCTGAGGATTTGGCGAACGACGTGCTGTATCAGGTCGGCGCGCTGGACGGTTTCGCGCGGCGGCACGGCCATCGCCTGCAGCACGTGAAGCCGCACGGCGCGCTGTATATGCACGCGGCGCGCGACGAGGCGTTCTCGTTGGCATTGGTCGATTGCGTGCGGCGGTTCTCGCCGGATTTGCTGCTGTATTGCATGGATGTGTCGGTGACCTACGCCATCGCCGCTCGCGCTGGGCTGCGCACGGTGCGCGAATTCTATGCCGACCGCGACTATGACCGCTCCGGCTCCATCGTGTTCGCGCGCCGGGTTGCCCGGCCGGACCCGGGCCGTGTGGCCGACAAGGTGCTGCGCGCCTGCCGCGACGGCCGTGTCGAGACGGTCGAGGGCGACACGATCGACGTTGCGTTCGAGTCGATTTGTTTCCACTCCGACACGCCCGGCGCTTTCGAGCTGGCGCGCGCCATGCGGGACGCGCTGACGGCCGAGGGCATCCGCATCGCGCCGCCGACCACAGACTGAGGAGCACGCAAGCGCATGGCGACGACCACCGTCCAGGCTCCGCTGCCGGGCACCTTCTACCACCGCAGCGCACCCGACCAGCCGCCATTCAAGGCGCCTGGTGACGCCGTTGCCGTGGGCGACACGCTGGGCCTGATCGAGGTGATGAAGACGTTCACTCCCGTGACCGCCGAGCTGGCCGGGCAGTTCGTGCGGTTCCTGGTCGAAGACGCCGACGCGGTGATGGCGGGCCAGCCGCTCTATGAACTCGAGACCTGACCGATGGCGTTGCGGAAAATCCTGGTCGCCAACCGCGGCGAGATCGCGGTCCGCATCATCCGGGCGGCGCGCGAGCTGGGCATCCGCACCGTGCAGGCCGCGAGCGCCGCCGATGGCGACATGCTGGCGGCGCGGATGGCCGACGAGGTCGTGCAGATCGGCCCGGCGCCGGCTGCGCGCTCGTATTTGAACCGCGAGGCGCTGGTGGCTGCGGCGCTGGCTTGCGGAGCCGACGCGGTGCATCCCGGCTATGGGTTCCTATCCGAGGACCCGCGCTTTGCCGCGGCCATCGAGCAGGCGGGGCTGATTTTCATCGGCCCGGACGCGGCGACCATACAGCGCATGGGCGACAAGGCCGCCGCCCGCGCGACCGCGACGGCCGCCGGGGTTCCCACCGTGCCCGGCAGCGCCGGCCGGGTCGCGGACGTTGGCGCGGCGCTGGAGCTGGCGGACGGCATCGGCTTTCCGCTGATGATCAAGGCGTCGGCGGGCGGTGGCGGCCGGGGCATCCGGGTCTGCGCCGACGCCGATGCATTGGCACAGCTATTCCCGGTGGCCAGCGCCGAAGCTCTTGCGGCGTTTGGCGACGGTGGATTGTACTTGGAGCGATTCATCGCCCGCGCGCGCCATATCGAGGTGCAGGTGCTGGGCGACGGCGCAGACGTGGTTCATCTGTTCGAACGCGAATGCTCGCTGCAGCGCCGCCGCCAGAAGATCTGGGAGGAAGCGCCGGCGCCGTGCCTCGACGCGGCGACCCGCGACCGCCTATGCAGCGCGGCGGTGCGGCTGGCCCAGGGTATCGGCTACCGGGGCGCCGGCACGCTGGAGTTCCTGTATGATGAAGCCGACGAGGCGTTCTACTTCATCGAGATGAACACCCGCATCCAGGTCGAGCACCCCGTCACCGAGATGGTCACCGGCATCGACATCGTGCGCGAGATGATCCGGATCGCCGGCGGCGAGAAGCTCCAAATCACCCAGGCCGAGGTGACGCTGCGTGGCCAAGCTGTCGAGTGCCGCATCAACGCCGAGGATCCCATGCAGGACTTCCGCCCGGCGCCTGGCCGGATCGTGGCACTGGCGATCCCCGGCGGCCCCGGCGTGCGGTTCGACACCATGCTTTACGAGGGCTACGACGTGCCGCCGTTCTACGACTCGCTGTTGGGCAAGCTGGTAACCTGGGACGAAACGAGGTCCGGAGCGCTGGCCCGGATGCGCGGCGCGCTGCGGGAACTGGTGGTGTCGGGCCTGCCGACGACCGTGGCGCTGCACCGGCGCCTGATCGACGTGCCGGACGTGGTCGCCGGGCGCTTCCACACCGGCTGGCTCGAAGCCTGGCTGGCCACAAGGCCGCTCGACCCTATTGCGGAGGCCACGACATGACGGCGCGCTACTCCTTTGGCGGCGATGAGCACATCTTTGTCGAGCTTGATGAGGCGATGTCGCTCACCGCGTTCTTCGGCTCGATCTCGATGGCGAAGGCGGTGCGCGAGAGCGGCATCCGCGGCATCACCGAAATCTGCCCGGCCAACGCGTCGCTGCAGGTGCGCTTCGACCCCGACGTGATCGCGCCGAATGCGGTGCTGGGTGAGCTGCAGGCGCTGGAGGCGGTGTCCGCCAGCGCCGAGAAGACGCTCGCCACCCGCATCGTCGAAATCCCCGTGTTCTACGACGACCCGTGGACGCGCGAGACGCTGATGCGCTTCCGTGAGCGGCACCAGGAGCCTGGCGCCACCGACCTGGGATACGCGGCCCGCATCAACGGCTACACTGGGCCGGACGCCTTCATCGCCGCGCACGCGGCGGCGCCGTGGTTCGTCACCATGGTCGGTTTCGTCGCCGGCCTGCCGTTCATGTATCAGATGGTCGAGCGCGCGAAGCAGATCGAGGTGCCGAAATACCTGCGGCCCCGCACCGACACACCGCGGCTGACGGTGGGGCATGGCGGCTGTTTCGGCTGCATCTACTCGGTGCGCGGCGCCGGCGGCTACCAGATGTTCGGCATCACGCCGATGCCGATCTACGACCCGGCGCAGCGGGTGAGCTACCTGAAGGAGTTCATGATCTTCTTCCGCCCCGGCGACATCGTGAAGTTCCGCCCGGTCGATCGCGTCGAGTACGACGGGATCGTGGCCGAACTGGACGCCGGACGCTGGGCGCCGACGATCCGCACGGCTGATTTCTCGCTCGATGCGTTCGAGGCTGATCCCGCGGGGACCAACGCCCGCTTGCTGGAGACGCTGCATGGCCATTGAGGTGATGAAGCCTGGCCTGTCCACGACGGTGCAGGATCTCGGCCGGCCCGGCTACTACCATCTCGGCATCCCGCTTTCCGGCGCGATGGACCGTGCCGCGTTGCGGGCGGCGAACCTGCTGGTCGGCAATGACGAGGGCGCGGCCGGGCTGGAGGTGGTGTTCCTCGGCCCGGAACTGCGATTCACCGCCGATGCCCTCGTTGCGGTGACTGGGGCCGACCTGCCGCCGAAGCTTGATGGGCAGCCGCAGCCCGGCTGGACGGCGTTCCGGGTGCGTGCCGGGCAGGTGCTTAGCTTCGGATTTCTGCGTCAGGGCGCCCGCGCCTATGTGGCGGTGGCCGGCGGCATCGACGTGCCCGTGGTGCTGGGCAGCCGGTCCACCTACGCGCTGGGGGCGCTGGGCGGGCTGGATGGGCGGGCGCTGCGGGCCGGCGACGCCCTGCCGCTGGAGGTCCCGCCTCGCGATGTCGCGGAGGGCCGGACGGTGCCGGAAACACTGCGCGCGGCCGCGACGCCTGCCGAGCTGCGGGTGCTGCCGGGGCTATATTGGCACCGGCTGACCGCGGCGGCGCAGGCAAGCTTTTTTGCCGATACCTGGAAGGTGGCGCCGGAGGCGGACCGCATCGGCTATCGCTTCCGCGGCGGACGGGCGCTGGAGTTCGTGCCGCGGGAGCAGCCGTTTGGCGCTGGGTCCGACCCGTCCAACATCGTGGATAGCGGCTATCCCTATGGCTCCGTGCAGGTGCCGGGCGGGACCGAGCCGATCGTGCTGCACCGGGACGCGGTCTCCGGCGGCGGTTATTTCATGCTCGGCACCGTCATCTCCGCCGACATGGACCTAATCGGCCAGATGCAGCCGCACACGCCGACGCGTTTTGTCATGGTCGATATGGACGGGGCGCTGGCAGCGCGGGCGGAGCGCGCGGCCCGGCTGCAGCGGGTCCGGGACGCGTTGCCGATTTAACGCTGCCTAGTTGTCACATGTCTGGCACTATGCGGTAACGCGGCGGTCAAACACCGTGTGATAGTGCGGCGCCCGAATGGCCGGAGGCTGCATGGCGAAGAACGTTTTGCTGATTGTCGTCGATCAGTGGCGCGCCGACTGCGTGCCGTATCTCGGCTGCGCGCACCTGCGAACCCCGAACCTCGACCGGCTGTGCCGCGAGGGCGTCACCTTCCGCAACCACGTGACCACAACCGTTCCCTGTGGCCCGGCCCGCGCCAGTTTGCTGACCGGGCTGTACCTTATGAACCACCGCGCGGTGCAGAACACTGTGCCGCTCGATGCCCGGCACATGACCCTGCCGCGCGCTTTGCGAAATGCGGGGTATGACCCGGCGCTGGTCGGCTACACCACGACGACGCCCGATCCGCGCACAACTGGGCCAGCCGATCCGCGGTTCAGCGTGCTGGGCGACAACATGGATGGTTTTCGTAGCGTCGGCGCATTCGAGCCGGACCATGACGGGTACTTCGGCTGGCTGGCGCAGCAGGGATTCGAGCTGCCGGCCAACCGCGAGGACATCTGGCTGCCGCAGCACGAAACCAGCCGCGGCGCCACGACGCATCCCGCACGCGTCCCGGCCGAGCTGTCAGACACCGCGTTCTTCACCGAGCGCGCGCTGACCTACCTCAAGGGACGGGACGGCAAGCCGTTCTTCCTGCATCTCGGTTACTACCGCCCGCACCCGCCCTTCGTCGCCAGCGCGCCGTATCACGCGATGTATGACGCGTCCGACATGCCGCCGCCGGTACGGGCCGCGACCCCGGAGGCGGAGGCCGCCCAGCACCCTTTGCTGCGCTGGTACCTGCACAACACTCACCAGCAGAAGTTCTTTCAGGGCGCCGAGGGCATGGCGTCCGGCATGGACGAGGCGACGGTCCGGCAGCTCCGCGCCACCTATTACGGCATGATGACCGAGGTGGACGACCGGCTCGGCGAAGTGTTCGCCTTCCTCGACGCGACCGGCCAGTGGGACGACACCTTGGTCGTTTTCACGAGCGACCACGGCGAGCAGCTCGGCGACCATCATCTGCTGGGCAAAGTCGGCTATTTCGACGAGAGTTTCCGGATTCCGCTGGTGATCAAGGGTGCCCAGAACCCGCGTGCCGGCGAGATCGAGGGCGCGTTCACCGAAAGCGTCGATGTGATGCCGACCATCCTCGATTGGCTCGACGCCGGGGTGCCGCGCGCCTGCGACGGCGTGAGCCTCTTGCCGCTGCTGCGTGGCGCTGCGCCGGCGGGCTGGCGGGATGCGCTGCACTACGAATACGACTTTCGCGACGTGCACTACTCGCAGCCGGAGACCGCGCTCGGCCTGACGATGGATGAGAGCAGCCTGTGCGTGCTGCAGGATGCGGATTGGAAATATGTGCATTTCGCCGCCTTGCCGCCGCTGCTGTTCGACCTGCGCGCCGATCCCGGCCAGCTGCACAACCTCGCCGGCGCTGCCGCCCATGCCGAAATCGTGCGCGACTATGCGCAGCGTATGCTTTCATGGCGCATGCGCCATGCGGACCGCACCCTGACGCACTACCGGTCCAGCCCCACCGGACTGCAGCGCCGCGAGACAACCGCTCAGAGCACCACATTGAGGACATCATGATCGATCGCCGTAGCCTGCTGGCCGGAGGCGCCGCCCTGGCGCTGCCGCGCGTCGCCGCAGCGCAAGGGGACAGCCGCCCAGCCATAACGGTCGCGGTGCAGCGGATCGCCATCAGCAACACGCTCGATGATCTGCGCGAGCAGTCGAATGTCGGCACTCGCATGTCGGCGATGTATGTCGAGCGGCTGATCGACCTCGACTTCCAGGGGCAGCTCGATCAGGTGCCCGGCCTCGCCACCGCATGGCGGCAGATCGACGAGCGCACGATCGAGCTGGACCTGCGCCGCGGCGTGAAGTTCCACAACGGCGACGAGATGACGGCGGAAGACGTGGCGTTCAGCTTCGGGCCACAGCGCATGTTCGGCGAGACGCGGCCGACGGTGCAGGGCGTGACCCTGCCGCTGCGCGTGAGCGTGACGACGGCGCGGAACAAGCAGCTTCCGCCCGAGGTGCCGCCGGTGGCGCGCCGGCTGTGGCCCGCGCTGGACCGGGTCGATGTGGTAGACCGCTACACCGTCCGTTTCGTCAACGCGACGCCCGACGTGACGCTGGCGGGCCGGATTTCATGCCGCGGCAGCGGCATCATCAGCCGCCGGGCCTTTGACGAGGCGGCAAGCTGGCTCGACTACGCCCGTGCCCCGAACGGCACCGGACCATACCGGGTGCGCGAGTATAAGCCGGACGTGTCGCTGCTGATGGAGGCGCATGACGAGTATTGGGGCGGCCGCCCGCCGCTGCGCAGCATCCGCCTGGTCGAGGTGCCGGAGGTGCCGGCGCGGGTGGCCGGGCTGCTGGCCGGCGAGTATCAGTTCGCCTGTGATATCCCGCCGGACCAGATCCCCGGCATCGAGCGCTCCGGCGCGTTCGAGGTGCAGGGCGGCACCATTCCGAACCACCGGATCACGACGTTCGACAAGAACCACCCGCAGCTCCGCGATCCGCGTATCCGCCAGGCGATGACGCACGCGATCGACCGGACAGCGATCGTGGACAGCCTGTGGGCGGGCCGCACCCGGGTGCCGCGAGGCCTGCAGTGGGATTTCTACGGCGACATGCTGATCGCCGACTGGACGGTGCCGGAGTTCAATGTCGCCCGGGCGCGCGAGCTGGTGCGCGCCGCCGGCTATAAGGGCGATCCGATCCCGTATCGATTGCTCAACAACTACTACACCAACCAGGTCTCCACGGCGCAGGTGCTGGTGGAGATGTGGCAGCAGGCCGGGCTCAATGTGCAGTTCGAGATGAAGGAGAACTGGGCGCAGATCTTCGAGCGCAACGGCAACCGGGCCGTTCGGGATTGGTCCAATTCCGCGACCTATAACGACCCGGTGTCCTCGATCGTGGCGCAGCACGGGCCGAATGGCGAGCAGCAGCAATACGGGGAGTGGACCAACGAGGAGATGAACCGGCTCTCGGTCGAGCTGGAGACCGGCACCGACCATGCGAAGCGCCGCAAGGCATTCGCCCGCATGCTGGCGATCTGCGAGCGGGAGGATCCCGCCTACACCGTGCTGCACCAGAATGCGACCTTCACCGCCAAGCCGCGCGCGCTCAAATGGCGGGCGTCGCCGACGTTCGCGATGGACTTCCGGACCGCCAACTGGGGATAGTCCGGCAATGGACAGCCCGGGGGTGAGACCATTGATCGCCATCCGCAACCTGCGCGTCGCCTTCCGTGGCGTGCCGGTGCTGCATGGCATCGACCTCGACGTGGCACCGGGCGAGAGCCTGGGCCTGGTGGGGGAGAGCGGCTGCGGCAAGTCCATCACCTGGCTCGCGGCACTCGGCCTGCTGACCGAAAGCGCGCAGGTCTTCGGCAGCGTGCGGCTGGCGGGCGAGGAGATCCTCGGCGCGCCCGGCATTGTCCTGGACCGGGTGCGCGGCGGGCGGATCGCGACCGTGTTCCAGGACCCGGCCAGCGCGCTGAACCCGGTGCACCGTGTCGGCCGCCAGGTCATTGAGGCATTGGGGCTGCATCGCGGATTGGGTGGCGCTGCCGCCCGTGGCGAGGCGCTGCGGCTGCTGGATCAGGTTGGCATCCCGGACGCGGCACGCCGGCTCGACGCCTATCCGCACGAGATGTCGGGCGGGCAGAATCAGCGCGTGATGATCGCGATGGCGCTGGCGGGCCGGCCGGAGTTGCTGGTGGCGGATGAGCCGACGACCGCGCTCGATGCCACCATCCAGGCTGGCATCCTCGATTTGCTGCGCACCCTCCGCGACCAGACCGGCATGGCGCTGGTTTTGATCAGCCATGACCTCGGCGTGGTGGCGGAGACGTGCAATCGGGTGTGCGTGATGTATGCCGGCCGGATCGTCGAGGACGCGCCCACGGCCGAGCTGTTTGCCCGGCCCGCGCATCCGTATTCCGCCGGGCTGCTGGCTGCGCTGCCGCCTCTCGCCGGGCCGCGCCGTCGTCTCACGGCCATCCCGGGCAGCGTGCCGGAGCCGTGGAACCTGCCGCCGGGCTGCGCCTTTGTGCCGCGCTGCCCGTTGGCGACGCCGGCCTGCGACGTGTCGCCTCCCGGCCTGCATTCGCTGGGCGGCCGGAGTGCTGCCTGCATTCGTACCGACGCCATGGCGACGCGTGCTCCTGAGTTCGCATGACGCTTCTGGAGCTTGACGACGTCGCCCGGCAGTACAGCTCGCCTCGTGGCCTGTTCGCCCGGCCGGTGCCGGTGCGCGCGGTGGACGGGGTGAGCCTGTCAGTCGCGCCGGGCCGCACCCTGGGCATCGTCGGCGAGAGCGGCTGCGGGAAATCCACCACCGGACGCCTGGCGCTGGGCCTCGAACGTCCAGACGCTGGCACGGTCCGCTTCGAGGGCGCCGCCATGCCCGCACCCGGCTCGGCCGAGTGGCGCCGGATGCGCGCGCGTATGCAGCTCGTGCCGCAGGACCCGCTCGGCGCGCTCGACCGCCGGCTGAACGTCGCGGCCCAGGTCATGGAGCCGCTCGTGATCCATGGCTTGGCGGACCATAGCCTGGCGGACGCCGCCGACCGTGTGGCGGACCTGTTGCGCCAGGTGGGCCTGCGCCCGGACCAGGCGGCGCGGCACCCGCACGCGCTGTCCGGCGGGCAGCGGCAGCGCGCTGTGCTGGCCCGCGCGCTCGCGACCGACCCGGCGCTGCTGGTGCTGGACGAACCCGTCAGTGCGCTCGACGTGTCGATCCAGGCCGGCATCCTGAACCTGCTGACGGACCTGCAGGGCGCGCGCGGCCTCGCCATGCTGTTCATCAGCCATGATTTGCGGGTAGTGCGGCAGATCAGCCACGAGGTCGCGGTCATGTATCTCGGCCGCGTCGTGGAGCGCGGCGACCCCGACGCGATCTTCGCCGATCCCGCGCATCCCTATGCCCGTGCCCTGGTGTCGGCGATCCCGGTGCCGGGGCCGCGCCGCATCGAGCGCATCGTGCTGCAGGGCGACCCGCCGAACCCGGCCGCCCGTCCGTCCGGCTGCGCCTTCCATCCGCGCTGCCCGGCGGCCGTCGCGCTGTGCCGGGCGGCCGACCCGGCGCTGAAGCCGATGCCGGACGGACGCTTGGTCGCGTGCCACGTGGCGCATGGCGACGCTCGCCTGGCCGCTTCGCCGCGAGGCTTCGCCGCATGATCCGGTTCGCGGCGCTCCGCCTCGGCCGCGCGCTGCTGACGATCGCGATGGTCGTCACCTTCGCTTTCGTCGTGCTGCGGCTGTCCGGCGACCCGGCGATGCTGATGCTGAGCGCCGAGGCGCCGGCCGAGGCCATCGCCGCGTTCCGCCACGCCTGGGGCCTCGATCAGCCGCTCTGGATGCAGTTCCTCGACTATTGCGGCAATATCCTGCACGGCGACCTCGGCCAGTCGATGCGGGACGGACGCCCGGCGGCGGCGCTGGTATGGGAGCGCGTGCCGGCGACGCTCGCGCTGACGGTGCCGGCATTGCTCATCAAGATCGGCGTGGGGGTCCCCGCGGGCATCCAGGCGGCGCTGCACCGCGGCTCCTGGATGGACCGGTTGGTGATGGCTGCAGCGGTGGCCGGGTTCACGGTGCCAAGCTTCGTGCTGGGCCTCGTGCTGGCGCTGGTGTTCGCGGTGCAGCTCGGCTGGCTGCCGTCGGGTGGGCAGGATAGCTGGCTCAGCCCAGTGCTGCCGGTCATCACGCTGGGCGTCGGCGGTGCCGCCATCCTGGCGCGCTTCACCCGCAGCGCCATGCTGGAGGTGCTGGGCCAGCCCTATATCCGCACCGCGTCGGCCAAGGGCGTGCCCTGGCGGGCCGTGGTGCGCGGCCACGCGCTGCCCAATGCCGCGATCCCCACCGTCACCATCATCGGCTTCATGGTCGGCAGCCTGATTGCCGGCGCGGTGGTGGTCGAGAGCGTGTTCAGCTGGCCCGGGGTCGGCCGGCTGCTGGTGGTCGCGGTGTCGAACCGGGACCTCGCTGTCGTGCAGTGCATCCTGCTGCTGGTCGCGGTCACGATGGTGACGGCGAACCTGGTCGTGGACTTGCTGTATGGCGTGCTTGATCCCCGGCTGCGGGCCGCGCGCTGATGTCCGTCGTTACTTTGCCCTTGGTGGTGCGCGATCGCGCCCCGGTGCCGGCGCTGGCGCTGGCAGCGCTGGTTTGGGTGGCAATGATGCTGCTGGTGGCGGCGTTTGCCGATCAGCTGCGGCCGTATGGGATCACCCAGTTCGACCTGCGCAACCGGCTGGCGCCGCCACTTGGCTTCGGAGGGGTCGCGGCGCATCCGTTGGGCACCGACGAGCTCGGGCGCGACGTGCTGTCGCGCCTGCTGGTGTCGGTGCGCATCTCGCTGCTGATCGCCTTCGGCGCCACGGCGCTGGCCGGGCTGCTCGGCACGACGCTCGGCTTCCTCGCAGCGCATTTCCGCGGCTGGGTCGAGCAGGCAGTGCTGATGCTGATCGATTTCCAAGCGGCGCTGCCGTTCCTGATCTTGGCGCTCGCGGTGCTGGCGTTTTTCGGCAACTCGTTGCCGCTGTTCGTCTGCCTGATGGGGCTGTACGGCTGGGAGCGTCATGCGCGCATCGCGCGTGGGCTTGCGATCTCGGCGGACGCGCAGGGTTACGCGGCGGCGGTGCGGCAGCTGGGCGCCGGGCCATGGCGGGTGTACCTGCGGCACGTGCTGCCGAACATCGCCTCGACCTTGATCGTATCGGCCACGCTGTCGTTTCCCGAGGTGATCCTGCTGGAGAGCGGGCTGTCGTTCCTGGGCCTCGGCATCCAGCCGCCGATGACGTCGCTCGGCAACATGATCGGCTATGGCCGGGAGTACCTGACCCGGGCGCCCTGGATATTGCTGGCGCCCAGCGCCGTGGTCGTGCTGACGACATTTAGCGTGAGCGTGCTTGGGGATTGGCTGCGCGACCGGCTGGACCCGACACTGGGTTAGCGTCCGGCGGCCTCGCCGCCTTGCTACCTGACAAGGCCAGCGAACCGGTCCATACTGTCCGCGCAATAAGCTAAAGGGAGAAAAATAGATGTCTCGTATAGTTGTGCTGCTCGGCGTCGCGTGTCTGTTCGGTGGCGCGGCCCGTGCCGAAACGGTGCCGTTCACCGCGACGTTGGCCGGCAGCAGCGAGGTCCCGGCCAAGACGACGGACGGCAAGGGCACGGCCAAGGCGTCGCTCGACACGGCGACGAAGACGCTGACCTACGACGTGGAGTACGCTGGGCTGACCGGCCCGGCGACGGCGGCGCACTTGCACGGCCCGGCCGAGCCCGGCGCGAATGCCGGCGTCGCCTTCCCATTCCCGACGCCCGCCAGCCCGATCAAGGGCACCACCACGCTGACGGACGCGCAGATGGCCGACCTGATGGCGGGCAAGTGGTATGCCAACGTGCACACCGCCGCGAACCCCGGCGGCGAGATCCGCGGGCAGATGGTCCGCGCCAAGTAGCGCTGCGCCGCGGCGGGCGATCCTTAACCCGGTTGCCTGCCGCATCGTGCCTCCGTTGCGCTGTTTCAAAGGAAAGGGTGCAACCGAGGCGGATGCTCGGCACAGTTATAAGTTGCCGTCCGCGTTCTTTCTACGTTGACGAAAATTCCATTCCTTGTGTAGCCTTTTCAATAATGCGCAAGTCAGAGTGTAGCGTTTATTGCGACTGCTGAACGAGGGGAATGGCAGGATGAGCTGCAAAACCGGAATGCTTGCGCTGTGCGCTGCTCTTGCTTCTGCTTCTCTTGCTCATGCTGAAGATTTTGATCACGAACGCATCCCAATCAGGGTCATCGTCGTCACCACGTTCGAAATCGGCAGCGACACGGGCGATACCCCGGGCGAGTTCCAGAATTGGGTCGAGCAACTGCCGTTGCCGGAGGTCGTGCCCTTCCCACAGGGCTATCACAGCCTCCGCTACAACCCCGAGAAACATGTGCTGGGCATCGTCACCGGGGAGGGGCCGTCGCGCATGGCTTCCTCCATCACCGCCCTGGCGAATGACCGACGTTTTGACGTGAGCCATGCCTATTGGCTGCTGGCGGGCATCGCCGGGGTCGATCCGAACGTGGCGTCGGTCGCCTCCGCCGTATGGGCGCCCCAGGTCGTCGATGGTGACCTGGGTTATGAGATCGACGCCCGGGAAATTCCGTCCGACTGGACGACGGGCTATGTACCGTTCGGCCGTACCTCGCCGTTTCAGCCGCCCACTCCGCCGGTTGCCACCGATAGCGGCACCAACGCCTTCACGCTGAATGCCGGCCTCGTGGAATGGGCTTACCAGCTCTCATCCAGCAGCGTGCAGCTCGCAGATGATGCGAACCTGCAGAACCTCCGCGCCCGCTACACCGGTTTTCCAAACGCGCAGCAGCCGCCGGCGATTCAGAAGGGCGCCGTGCTGGCGGCCGGAACGTTCTGGATCGGCACCCTGCTCAATACGTGGGCGGAGAACTGGGTGGACTACTGGACGTCGGGCAAGGGCGTGTTCACCACGACCGCCGAGGAGGATGCGGCCTACATGCAGGCGCTCACCTTCTTGAGCCAGGTGCAGACGGTCGATCTGCAGCGGGTGATGGTGCTGCGCGGGGGCAGCGACTACTCGGTGCCGCCGCCGGGGGAGACCGCCGCGCAGCTGCTGGCGAGCGAGGTGGACGCCACGGGCTTCTCGGGGTTCGTCGAGTCGCTCAATTCGACCTATGCGGCGGGGAGCGCCGTGGTGAATGAGCTCTCCGGCAACTGGCGTTTGTACCGGGATCATGTTCCCAGCGCACAGCCCTGAACTTTAACTAGAAAAACACCGGGCCTCGCAGCAGGCGGGGCCCGGTGAGCTTTTTTTAGCTCGACGCGAACTGCAATAGGCTGCCCATGGTGCGGATCGGCTGCCCGGCGATCACCGGCTGCCAGTTGGGGTTCTGCCGCAAGTAGGAACTCCCATCGGCTGCCAGCATGCCGATCAGCGTCTCGGCGACAATGCGCTTGCCGACCGCGCCGAGCCTGACCGGCTCCGCATTGCCTTTGCCCTCGGGGCCGGTGGCGCGGGCGTGCCACTCAAACTGCGCCTCGGCCAGCACGTAGTACCAGAGCGGCGCATTGCCGGCAAAGCTGGCGTCGATGTCTACGAGCTTGGGGCTTTTCTCCAGCTCATCGACGATGGCCTTGCCGACAAAAAGCTTGTCGTCCGGCACGCGCGCAACGCCCATGGCGTCGGCAACCGCCTGTCCGCTCGGCAGCTGCATCGACATGCCGCGCAGCAAGTTCCGGGTCGCGAGGTTGGCCGGGCTTCGCTCGGGATTGATTGCCTTCGCCTGCAGCTGATCCACGGTGAGCGGCGGCGCGGTGAGGCCGACCACCGAGAACTCCGGCAGGAAACCCAGCGGGTTCACCAGGGAGGTGTCGATCTTGTAGGCCGGCTGCACGCGCCGAATGCCGCCAAGCTGGCCTGAGCCGTCGATGTCGAAGAACAGGCTCCAATCGATCGCCCACTGCTTGGGGAAGGCGTCGAAGCCGTTGAGGCCCCGCTGCTGCACCCCGGCGAAGATGAAGAACCGACCCTCCAGACCGCGCTTGATCTCCTCGGGTGTCGCCTCGAACGGGTTGTCGCCGCCTTTCAGCACGGTGTTCAGCCGGTAGATCGGCCGGACCATCGAGTGGCCGAAGCGGTAGGCCGCCGCCGAGAACTCGATCGGCATGAACGGGTCGTTGCGCGGCTTGTAGAACCGCAGCTTCGGCTCCTTCTCCCAGGCCGGCAGTGCCTCGTTCCGGTGCGGCAGGATTTCGTCCACGACCTCCTCGCCGCAGATGCGCACCAGGTAGTCGTTGACCACGATCCACTGGTAGTGCCAGCGCACGAGCTGCTGCACGTCCTCGAAGCTCTGCGTGTCGTCGAGATCGAGCAGCCGGTTATGGAACTGCAGCATGGTGGAGTGCAGCTGCGAGACGATGACGTTCTCATCGTTGCGATGGTCGCCGATCAGCGCACGCTTGGCGCGTGATGGGTTCTCAATGTCCTCATAGCGCGGCAGGTCGCGGCGCTTGCTGGGCCGGTCCAGCTCGAACAGCGACCGGCCCAGGCGGAACCGCTTGCCGTCGAACATATAGGGCTGGTCGTCGGGGCCGCGTGAATACAGGCAATCGAGATCGAGCTTCGGCGTGCGGAAATCCACCAGCGCGTCCGGGTCGTTCTGCTGCTGCAGGCTGGAGGCCGGGTCGAAGGTGATGTCGTGGTCGATGAACTGGCCGAGATAGGTGTAGCCGGCCGGGATGCCGCTGTTCTCCTCGTCGTCCTGCAGGATGGCGTCGGTTTCAGGGGAGGCCGTAGGGAGCTTCGGGGTGTCGTCCGTTGCCTCCGGCGGTGCGACCATCGCGTTTCCGAGGGCACGCAACGCCTCCTCGGACCAGACGGACGGCGGCAGGTTGCGGAACATGCGGCCAAAACGGCCCTCGAACATCGAGGAACGCCGGCGCATCGTGTCGCCGCGCACTCCGCCGCCGTGACCACCGGACCCAGGCTTTTTCGTCTCCGGACCACTCATCTTTGCCTCCCTCATTCCCATAGCTGTCGAGCGATGCTGCTCTGAGTGTGGTTTGGGCCGGGCCTACGAAGCACGCTGTGACCCGTGTCACTCGGGCGCGCAGACCGCATCGCCTTGCTGCGGCAGCCTGTGGCCGCGACCCCAGCGTTGCCGATCCGGCGACCGACGCCATGTCACGCAACGAAAAACAGGACGCTTCAACCATGCGCGCACGCGTATCCGTCACCGCCGGTGCTGCCTTCCTCGTCACGGCCGGGTCGCTGACGGCGTGCGGTGAGCGTGCCACTCTGCCGCTCGAGGCGGGGACCGGTCCGAGCCCGGCGCTGCCGCCGCCACATGTGACGCTGCTGCCCACCATCAACATCGCGCCGGCGACGCACTGGGCGGACGGCGCAGCACCCACGCCGGCGCCCGGCCTTCGCGTGGTGGCACTCGCGCAGGGACTGGATCATCCGCGCTGGCTCACTGTGCTGCCCAATAACGACGTCCTCGTGGCGGAGACCAACGCGCCGAAGCGGCCGGACGACGAGGCGGGCTTACGCGGGCTGGTGCAGCGGGTGATCATGGGGCGCGCCGGCGCGGATGTGCCGAGCGCCAACCGCATCACCCTGCTGCGCGGCGACGGCCAGGGCGGGGTGGAGCGCCACGTACTCCTCAAAGGGCTGAACTCGCCGTTTGGCATGGCGCTGGTCGGCAACGAGCTTTTTGTCGCGGATACCGATGCCTTGATGAAGTTCCCGTACCGGCCTGGCCAGACGGAGATCACGACGCCGGGCACGAAGCTTTGCGACCTGCCCGGCGGCCCGCTCAACCACCATTGGACCAAGAACGTGGTGGCCAGCCCGGATGGCCGGACCCTGTATGTAAGCGTCGGCTCGAACAGCAACGTGGCGGAAAACGGCCTGGCCGCCGAGGCGGAGCGGGCGGCGGTCTGGCAGGTCGATGCGGTGAGCGGGGCGCACCGGGTGTTCGCCGGCGGCCTGCGCAACCCGGTCGGCATGTCGTGGCAGCCGCAGACCGGCGCGCTGTGGGTGGCGGTGAACGAGCGTGACGAGATCGGCAGCGACCTGGTGCCGGACTACATGACGGCGGTGCGTGACGGCGCGTTCTATGGCTGGCCATTCAGCTATTATGGCCAGCATGTGGATACGCGGGTGAAATCGCCGGACGCAAAGTTGGTGACGCGCGCCATTGCCCCCGATTATGCGCTGGGCGCGCATACCGCGTCGCTCGGCTTGGCATTCTCGAAGGCTGGCAGCCTGCCGGCAGCTTTGACGGATGGCGTGTTCGTCGGTCAGCATGGTTCGTGGAACCGCGATCCGCCAAGCGGTTACCGCGTGATCTTCGTGCCATTTTCGCACGGCCATCCGGCGGGCGAGCCGATCGAGGTGCTGACCGGTTTCCTGAATGGGGCAGGCGAGGCGCAGGGTCGGCCGGTCGGTGTCGCCATGGATCAGAAAGGCGCATTATTGGTGGCCGACGACGTCGGGAACACGGTTTGGAAAGTCACCGGCCGGTGATGGCATGACGCGTCGGCCGCGCACTCTGGAATGAGACGGTGCTTTCCTTTATGCCCATGGCGATTGGGTGAACTTGGCAGCGGCAACGTAGGTGGTTTCTCGATGCGGTTTGGGCCTAGAGCCTGGTTGATTGTGATCTCAGTTGCGGCGTCTGGTTGCGCAAGGCACCTACCTTTGCCAGAGCCTGCTCCGATTACGTTGTCATCTCGGGTGCCGCTGCAGCGATCGGCTTCCATTCATGGACGACGCGTCAACCATGCGGCGCGCCCGACCCCGCCCAGCGCGGCAGTGGTGAGCGAGGCGCAAACCGCGGAGAAGGAAAAGCTGTTTCGCAGCTTCATTGACTGGCAGGGCACACAGGAGGCCGGCCCCTAAGCGGTGTTGCGTGGCCTGGGCCACA
The DNA here is from genome assembly GCA_963850595.1 of uncultured Alphaproteobacteria bacterium. Lineage (GTDB taxonomy): Bacteria > Pseudomonadota > Alphaproteobacteria > Acetobacterales > Acetobacteraceae > CAHJXG01. The sequence goes on from CAWKLS010000003.1 coordinate 681,567, forward strand.
TGAACGTCTGTAAGTCCAGGCCACGCAACCCTGCTTAGGAGGATGGGGCGCTAAGCAACCCCATATCAACTGCGGGGTTCATATCAGTCGGGCGCGCATTTGCCTGCCCGACGAGCACAATGAGGGAAATCACCATCTCGTCCGCGCGCGCAAACATCCCTAGCAGGATCCGGGGACAGCAATCGGGCGGTCCAGCGGTGCAACTGGCGGATGCGGTCCGGCAGGAAAGGCCGGTGTTGGCCCTGCTCGGGATGGATGCGGTGCCCGTGTCGGCCGCCATTGACGAGTGCATTGCGCTGCTGCGTGACGATCCCGTCCGCGTCATCCGTATTCGAGGATCGCCAGGGGTGCCGCTGACGCTGCCGCGCATTGTCGAGGAGCTCGGAGCGGACCAGACGGGCAGCCAGGCTGCAGACGATGACGAGCTGATCGTCCGGGTCCTTGCCAGCCGCGGCAACCAAGAGAGCCTGGTGGCCCTCATCATCGAGCAGGCTGAACTGCTGCCATTGCCGACGCTCGCCTTCCTTCAGGTCGCCTCGACGGTCTTCGGGACGCGGACGCCGCGGCTGCAGCTCATTTTCGCTGGGCATCCCAGGTTTGAGCAGCTGCTTGTCAGGGATGAACTGGCCGGGCTGCGTGACAGGCTTCAATCGGTGGTCCGCGTCGCCCGCTTACCGGTCGCTGCGGCTCCTGCGACACCGGCCCGGGTGATGTCCGCAAATATTGCGAGCCCGCCGCGCACGACCCGTCATTTCGGCCGGAGCGCGAGGATTCTGGCGGCGCTGCTTGGGTCAACGCTGGTGGTAGCGGCCGCAACCTTTGCGATTATCCAACAGGACGCAACGCCGCAGGCCAGTAAGGTGACGGGCACGGTCCCGCAAAATGCAGTGCGGGCTGATCCCCCGTCACCGGGGGCGCCAACGCCAGCGCCGTCTCCGGCTCGACCGCAGACCGCACCACCGCCAACCTCGCCGCCCCAGATTGCTGCACCCCAAGCTACGGCACCCCAAGCTACCTCACCCCAGACCAACCTATCCCGGCCCACCACGCCGCAGCCCAGCCCGTCTCAGCCCACCCAGCCCCAGCCTGCTCCGCCAGACCCGCCGCGCACGCAGTCCGCTGTGCCGCCCAGCATCCGCGATGCCGGGCCGGCACCCGCCGTGCCACGCAATGAGCGTGGGGCGATACCGAGCGGCGAGCAGCTGACCCGTCTGCGCGGCGAATTTGACCGCTTTCTGGCTCAAACGGAGTGGGGTTCTAAGCGGCTCAGTGAAAGCGAACGGGCGCGGCTGTTTAACGAGTACCTTCGCTGGAACTATGGCGCCGCGACCGCAAACCCTGCACCTCCGCCTTGAGGTGTATGATTTTCCCAGGCTTACCGACGGCTGGCGAGCATGACCGGACGTAGGCGTGCCGCCCGCGCGGGCTGTATTAAATTCTGGGCTTCAAAACTGTGCGGCGTCGGCGCGGCGCCCAACGTCGAGGCCCACGCGCTCGTAAGCGAGACCTGCTCGACAGAGATGGCCTGCACCCGGGTAGCGCCAGGCAGTTGCGCCAGCACCTTACGCTGGTAGGCGAGTGCAAGGTCCGGAGTCCTGGAGTGGTAATGGGCGGCGGCAGTGTTCCAATCGCCGGACTCGGCATAGAGCTGACCGAGGAATTTTGCGGCGTAACGCACGTTGACCGCCGGGTCGAAAGCCTCCTCCAACGATGCGAAGGCGTCCGGGTGATGCATGAGGTTGACCTGCATGCAGCCGACATCCACGGACATGACGCTGCGCGCCCGCATGGCCAGCACCGCGGCGATCGCCTCCGACTTGGTGTTGAACGTGTAACCGCGGCCCTCGGCATTGATGCTCCAGGGCCAGGCCTTGACGTTGCCGTCATGCGGATCCAGGCGGCCGCTTTCGACCCGGCCGATGGCGCTGAGCAGGTTGGCCGGCAGACGCGTCGCCGGCATATTGCGCGCGATCGCGGTCTGGCAGAGATCACTCGCGCGGCCGGCGTCCATGCGCCCAGTATCCATGCGCACCGCCTGCGCGAGAGCACAGAACGGCATCAGGCTGATCGCAAGCACCAAACCGGCAAATCCACGCATTCCAAACCTCCAGATAGCTGGCCGAGTGTCCGGCGCAGCTCAAAGCGTTTCCTGGCGGCCCAACGGCCCGCTCCGCATTCGTTATCGTTACATACCGTCTCGGCCCGCGATATTATTCTCAAAGTATCGCGATCAGGTCGAGAAGAGCCAAACTTGAGCACGTGATGAAATCCGCCATACGCATAGGGCCGTCAAGTAGGCCACTAGAGCCCCATATGTCACAAGGCAGCACAGAATGAGACGGTGGCGTCGTTACTTCGAATGCGCCCGCTATGGGCCGAGTTCCGCCTCGACTGTGCTCGAACGCATTAGGCGTCTCCCTCAGGCTGATCTCGCCAAAGTGATGCATGGCCGCCCGGCGCTGGTGGTTGCGCCGCATCCGGATGACGAGAGCCTCGGCTGTGGCGGGATGATCGCGCAGGCGACAGCCCTTGGTTTGGCGGTGCACATCGCCGTGGTGACCGACGGCGCGGCTTCGCATCGGGAGTTGGGCACGCACTCGCGGGACTGGCTGCGGCAGCTTCGTCGCGACGAGACGCTGGCAGCGGCGGCGGTGCTCGGGGTGCCAGCGGACCGGGTGAGCTTTCTGGGCATTCCGGACGGCCAGGCGCCGCAGCGTGGCCGTCATGCGCGTGCAGCCGGGCAGCGGCTCGCGTCATTGGCGCACGACGTCGCGGCTCAGACGATCTTCACGAGCTGGAACTACGACACTCATCCCGACCACGTCGCCGCCCATTGCTACGCCGGCATGGCGGCGCGCGAGACCCAGGCGTCGCTGTTCTCCTATCCGGTCTGGGCCTGGATGCTGCCGCCCGGCATTCTGATGCCGGACTTGCGCTGCAAGGGCTTTTCGATTGACATCACGCCGCAGGTTGCGATCAAGCGGCATGCGGTTCTGCGCCATCGATCACAGACGACCTCAATGATCGCTGACGACCCTTCGGGCTTTATCCTCTCCGATGCCCAGCTCGCAGCGATGATCACTTCAAGGGAGTATTTCATTGCCGAAAACCAACGCGCCCGAGAGTTCGAGCCAGGCTGCTGTGTGCGGCCCGAGGTTGTCTTGGATCAGGCAAATCGTCGCTGAGTTGAAGCCGCGATTTTTGTACGTTGCCGCTGCTGCGCTGGTTGCGGGAAACCCGGCAGCCGCGCTGGCGCAAAATGGCGATGCTAAGTCCGCCGCTGCGATGTCGATGAAGGCGTCGTGCCGGACGGACTACCGGGCGCATTGCGTCGGCAGCGATCCCTCGGCGCCGATCGCAGCCGCCTGCCTGGCGCAGTTCTATATCAACCTCTCAAAAGGCTGCCAGGCGGCGCTGGACGCCTATAATGCGCCGCAGGATCAGCAGCCCGAGGAGCAATAGCCTGCCGAAAAGCCGCCGGGGTCACACCCGGTGTTGGCCATGGCCACGCACGGCATCGCGCAGCATGACCCTAGCAAACCGCGCCATGCCTTGCAGGCACCCGATGACGTTCGCGCGATAGGTGAAGCCAAATACGGCGTCGATCGGCGCACCGCCGGCGAGTTCCCGGGCGCTGCCCTTTAGATCCCAAACGAAGTTCCTGAACAGCTCCCAGTGCCGGGCGTGCTTCAGATAGAGTGCACCATTCCCGCGCGCATAGACGCTGTTCAGCTTCATGATCTCCGCCCGGCTCCTTCGCCCATGGAAGTGTGCGACGATGAGAGAGGGCGCATATTCCACAGCGATCCCCGCGAGATGGGCACGGTAGAGGTAGTCGGTATCCTCGCCGGCCTCGCACGGGGCGCCAGCGCCAAACCGCTCGTCGAACGGGCCGACATGGTCGAACGTCGCCCGGCTCATCGCCATGTTGCAGCCGTGAATGAAGCCGCCCGGGTGCTGCTCCCCGGTATAGACCGAGGGCGCGGGGTCCGTCTTGATGGTGAACGGCAGGTCGCCCGGGTCGCCCAAATCGACCCGGCCGCCACGCACGACCATGCCGGCATCACGCGCGAACAACCCGTGCAGCACGCGGAGGTAGTCGGGAGCCAGGCGGCAATCGTCATCGGTGAAGGCGAGGATGGCGCCACGGGACGCCTTTACGCCGGTGTTGCGCGACACCGCGAGGCCTTTCCGGTCCTCGCGAACCAGCCGGACCGGCAACGCGACAGACTTCGCCCAAGCCTCGACGACCGCCTGGGTATCATCGGTCGATGCATTATCGACAACCACGAGTTCAATACCGATGCCGCCGCAGCCAAGGGCTGCCGTCGCGACCGATGCCAGACTTGCGGCCACCGCAGCAGCCCGGTTGCGTGTGCAAATTATGACGGAGACATCAATCATGCGGCGGCGGGCTTCCAAAAGGCCGCACCCATAGGCTCGATCGCGCGCGTCCATCAAGCTCGCCGCCAGTTTTCACCATCAAGTCAACGAGAGAGTCGATGATCCATCGCGATCCCGTGATGTATGTTAATGCCTCCATTGGTGCCTTTTGCTGAGATAAACCTGCGGCAGCCGTAATTCTGGTCGCCATCTCAAGCGTTAATACCACTTGGAGAGACAATGCCTCGGGTTTCCGTCATAATTCCGGCGTTCAACGCCGCCGCCTTGATCGGCAACGCAGTCGGCTCGGCGCAGGCGCAAACCCAAAGTGAGATCGAGATCATCGTGGTGGACGACGCCTCCACCGACGACACCGTGGCCGTCGTCGAGCGCCTTGGTGAAACGGACGACCGGCTGCGCCTGGTGCGGATGCCACGGAACGGCGGGCCGGGCGCCGCGCGCAACGCTGGGCTGGATGCCGCCCGCGGCGAGTGGATCGCGTTGCTGGATGCCGACGACCGTTACCATCCGCAGCGTCTCGAAGCCCTGCTGGCGGCCGGCGTATCGCCGAAAACGCAGCTCGTCGCCGACAACCTCGCATTGGTCCTCATGCCGCAAATGCAGCGCGTCGGTCTGATGATCCCGGCGGGGTGGCTGGCCGAGGCGCGCTGCATCGACGCGGTCGAGTTTGTCGAGGGCAACATGCGGACGGCGGCGCAGCAACGCGTCGGCTACGGCTATCTCAAACCGATCATCCGACGTGATTTTCTGATGCGGGCCGGCATCCGCTATGACGACCTGCGCTTTTCCGAAGATTACATCTTCGTGCTGCGCTGCCTTATCGCCGGGGCACGCTACGTCGTCTTGCCGGAGGCGTTGTATGACTATGCCGTTGATGTGAATGGGTTGACGACCGCGCATTCCGAAGATGACCTCGTGCGGCTGTGCGACGCTGAACGCGCATTGCTGCGGAGCCCGGGCACCATGCCGAGTGGCGCGTTGCGTGACGCAATGGAGCGGCATATCCGTGCGGTCGAGCTCGCATTGGGTTGGTTCCGCTTTGCCCAGGCGGTCAAGCGGCGTGATCCCGTTGCGGCGCTTTCGCAAGCGTTTGAGAGCCCGGCGCACTTCAGACACATCGGCCATGAGGGTTTCCGGGCCATACCTCGTGCGCTCAGCCATGGACGACGACGGAATGAAGCATGAGTGACGTCGGGCAGGAGTGTCTCGTTTCCATCCTATTGCCGGCCTACAACTCGCGGAACCTGATCGGCACGGCCATCGCATCTGTGCTCAGCCAGACCGAGCGGCGGTTCGAACTCATCGTCATCAATGATTGCTCAACCGACGATACCGCGGAGGTCGTCTCCCGATATGCCCGGGAGGACGCACGCGTGAGGCTGCTGCATATGTCCCGCAATGGCGGCCCCGCGGCGGCCCGCAACGTTGGCTTTGATGCTGCATGTGGCCGCTGGATCGCACTGATCGATTCGGACGACGCCTATGTCCCGCAGCGCTTGGCCCGGCTCCTGCAGCTGGCGGATGCGAACGCTGCGGACATGGTCTCGGACAACCTGCTGATGCAGCCGGTCGGCGGAACACCCTATTTGCTGATCCCGCCAGAGTTGCTGCCGTGTCCGCAGCACCTTACCGCTGCCGAGTTCGTGTTCCGCAACATCGGCGATCCGAAGCACCCCCGCCTCAGCTATGGTTTCATGCAGCCGATGATCCGCCGTGATTTCTTGCTGCGTCACGACATCCGGCACGACGAGCGGAACCGTTTTGGCGAGGATTTCATGCTCTACATGGCGTGCCTGCGTGCCGGCGCGCGCTGGTGGATCACGCCGGAGGTGCTGTATCACTACGCCACACGGCCGGGATCGTTGACCGAGGTGCAAAGCTCGGGCGACCTATTGCGCATTGCACAGCTTGAGGCGGGGTTTTTGCGAGACCCGGCGGTAATACGGGATAAGGCGCTCTGGAGTGCGTTGCGGCAGCATAAGGCCAAGATCGACCGCGCCTATTATTACCGGGCGTTCACGGATGCAGTTAAACTGCGGCAGTTCGGCCGAGCCATGCGGCTGCTGACCAACTCACGCTGGAGTTCATGCTACATCGCACGGGAGGCCTTGCGGCAGGCACCGATCATCTTTCGGAAAACGCTGCGCGGCGGCTATTTCCCTTGGGCTGGCCGGGCAACTTGAACGCTGCCTGCGGCATCGACGCCAAACCGCAGTTTAGCAAAGGCTAAACCGCACCCTCTTTCTTCAGGACCGCAGGCAGCGTTTTCATCAGGATGGCAATGTCGTGCCACAGCGACCAATTGCGCACATACCAGACATCAAGACGCACGCGATGCTCGTAGGTCGTGTTGCTCCGTCCGCTGACTTGCCAAAGACCGGTAATTCCTGGCTTCGCCTCGAAGTAGTATGAGATGTCGCGACCATAGCGTGGGACCTCGGCGTCGATGATCGGGCGGGGACCCACCAGGCTCATCTCGCCCCGGACCACATTGAGCAGTTGCGGCAGCTCATCAAGGCTGGTGCTGCGCAGCACCCGGCCGATCGGGGTAATGCGGGGATCTTTATGTAGCTTATGGGTTGCCCGCCACTCCATGTTTGCCTGGGCGTCGGTCTTCAACACCTGCTGCAGTACGACATCGGCGTCCGTGACCATCGAGCGGAACTTGAAGCAGCGGAACGACCGCCCATTCTCGCCGATGCGACGATGGCCGAACAACGCCGGTCCACCATCGGCACGGATCAGCACTGCGAGCGCCAGGAACAGCGGCGAGAGCACCAGCAACAGCAGCAATGCGACAAACTGATCAAACAGCATCTTCACAAAACGGCTAACCGGCCGCGCCAGATTGTTACCGTAAACAATTAGCATTACGTCGTGGGTGAAGAAGTACTGGCTGTCGAATGCAGTAACCGGCAGGCCATCGATTGCCGGCACCAGCGCGAACGGCACTCGTTCACGGGATAGGTCCTCGGCGAGACGTGCGGCATCGCCGGATGCATCGCCGCGGGTTGCGACGACCGCGAACTCGGCGCCGTGCTGCTCGAGCAATCGCGTACCGCGCCCTGGGCTGTGAGCGACACCCTGGAGGCCGACGGACCCTACGACCTCGTAGCCGAGCCTTGTATCCGATTGGAATGCCGCGCGTGTTGACGCGATTGCTGCATCATCGCCGATGATCAAAGTACGTAGACGCCACAGCCCGAGGTCATCAAGCACCGTGCGTGCCAAGTGGCGCATAAGCAGGAAGCAGGGGATTAGGACAACCCAGCGTATTACGCTCTCAAAGCCGATAGGCATTCCATAGGCAACAACACGGATATAGCTGTCGCAAAGGAAGCCGACCGCGACACCGGTCGCCAGGCCGCGGAGTTCCGTCCAGATCGGCACGCGCGAGGTGTAGTGCCCCCGGGCGCCGAAATAGATCACGAGCATTGTCACAACTAGGATAGTTCCCCAGCCGTGCCAATTGAAGCCCTGATTTTCGATCTGCCGCAACGCCCGGTCCAGCGGTGGCAACTCAACCGCCATATGGACCAGGAACGCCACGCCGGCGGCGAGGAGCAGTCCGACGATATCGGCCGAGAACATGGCGGCCAGACGTAGTGTTGCCGGCCTCAGCAATGCGTTGCGGGAACGTGCTTCCCGCGACACACCTGGTGTCAGAGAGTTGACATGCATTCGTTTAGCCCTTGCCCATCACTTTAGTAAGTCGCCCAGAATGCAACTGCTGATCCTGCGGACCAGCCTGCTGCATCTGTTAACGCAGACTATGCCGCATTGCACACAAGACGCTGATCACGTGTACTTGACGGCACCCAAATGGGTTGCGGCATGGTCTGCTTTGCGGCGTAAAGTTGATCGAGTGGGCAATGCAAGGCAAAAACGCTTAAATCATTGATTTGTCATAGTGGGTATAAACTGATGTTCTTCGTTGCCGATTTAGAACACGCGTTCGAACACTGTGACGACATCGCCGGGCTGAACAAAACTCTCTCGATTGGCGCCGCCCTCTATTGTTGACTGTTTAACGCTGGTCCGGACGATAGAGAACCGATCCTTGACGGCGCGATAGGTGAAGCCTCCTGCCACTGCAACCGCGGTGACGACCGTCATGGCGGGCTGGTACGGATATTGCCCAGGGCGGACAACCTCGCCCAAGATGAAGATCGGTCGATAATTTATCACCTCGACCGATACGCTCGGGTTCCGGTACAGCTTGGAGCGGGTGAGCGCCTGGCCCACCGAGGCCTCCAGCTGCTTGGGCGTCAAACCACCGGCATGCACGCCGCCGACAAGCGGCAGCGCGATCTCACCGGCGGCATCGACACGGAACTCGCCCGTCAATTGCTGTTCGCCGAAAGTAATGATGCGGACTTGATCGCCTGGTCCGAGGGTGTAGATGCTTGTGTTAACGTCTGGAACCGGCGGCAGGCCATCGCCTGGGCTGGTGCAGCCCAAAAGGCCGGCGACCGGCGCCGCCACGAGACCTGCCAAGGCGACGCGCCTCGATATCGATCCTGGCTTTATAAGCGTTACACGCATGATTTTCTCCTGATTCCAGCTTCTATCTTACCACGTTATGGCCGGTTTGGTTGCGCCGTCGAGAGCAACGGCCACAATCCCAGCATTATGAGACATAAACGTTGCATCTAAGCCGCAGCAAACATTCATAATCATCGCAAGTCCTTCGCAAGCAGCCCTCGCGGCGCCTTTGCCCTTGACCGCATCGGCACGCTCGTGTCCTTGCAGGAACGATGGATGGCGGCGGAGGGATTATGGGACGGTCAGGAACACGGCGGCACCTGTCGTGTATCGGGGTCGGCCTGCTCGCGCTCGGTGTCTCGACGGGTGCCCACGCGCAGTATGTCGAGACGTACTTCCCGCCAGCGCTCCCGGGGTTTGACCATGACCAGGGGGTTACCGTGCTGTCCCGGCTGCGCCCTCTCTATGACCAGCCAGGCGTTCGGCTCGGCGCCTATACCGTCAATGCGCGCCTCGATGAAAGCGTCGGCTACGACTCCAACATCACGGGCATCAGCCACGGTCCCAGCAGTGGTTTCGTAAAGACGTCGCCGTCCGTAACCGCGACTTCCAACTGGTCCCGTGACCGGATCGGGCTGTCGGCGAGCTTGGACAATTACTCGTATTTCAGTGCTCCGGCGCAGAACTACACCAACTACAATGTCTCGATCGGCGGCGGCTACACCATCGGCCGCCACGACCTGAATGTCGGCTACTCGCACTTCCGGCAGCATGAGCTCGGCACGGATATCGGCACCGTCGCGTCAACCTCACCCGTCGCATATGACGTGGACGATATCCGCACGGACTACACCATCGACGCCGGCCGGTTCTCCTTTGTGCCGAATGCCGACTTCCGACTTTATCAGTTCGGCAATGCGCTGGTTCTCGGGCAGCCCGCCAACCAGCAGTATCGCGACCGCACCGTGATTTCCGGCGGCGTCACGGCGCGCTATGAGCTCAGTGACCAGCGCGGCATCCTAGTGGTGCTGCAAGGCATCAACTCGCACTATCTCCGGCCGCAGCTGGGCCAGCCGAGCAACAACTCCAAGAGCGTGCTGCTGCTCGCCGGCCTTGATTACCAGGCGACCGGGCTATGGCGGTACCGCCTGCTTGGCGGCGTCGAGGTACGCGACTTCCAAGCGGCGCAGTTCGGCACTCGCGTGGCCCCGGTCGCTGAGGCCAGCGTGATCTACACTCCCACCGGGCTGACCACGATCACGGGGTCGGTGCGGCGGGAGATTGAGGACCCGCAATCCGAGGGGGTCGCGGGATATACCTACACGACCGTCGGCGCCGTCGTGGACCATGAGCTGAAGCGCAACATCCTGCTGCAGGGCCGCGCGAACTTCCAGGCGGCGCAGTATCTACAGGGCAATGGCTCTACTACGAGCTATACGCTGGGTGCGGGCGTGAACTGGCTGGTCAACCGCCGAGTTCGCCTGTCGGCTGACTACGACGCGACCCAGCAAAATGGCTCGAACAACGCGACGTTCATCGGTTTGCAGCAGGTCAATACTTCAATTGGCCAACGGGTAAGTTCGCTCACCACGGGGAGCTACAATCGAAACGTCGTCTTGATCGGGCTTCATCTCGCGCTCTAGCTGCGAGGCGGACTGCATCTAATACGGACCACCGCGCTCGATGGCTTCGCGCATCAGGATGTAGTGCTGGAGCATCGGCTCGGAGAAGGCGAAGGTGTCGGGCCCGACGCTCCGGCAGGCACGGACCGTGCCGCTCTCCTTCAGCCGCTCCCAGGCGCCCATCTCGAGCCAGCGATCGGCTATGAAGTGCGCGCCCTCATGTTCCGAGACGATGAAACGGGCATAACGGTCCTGTTCTCCACCGGCGATCGCGCGGAGGCTGTCGAGGGTCGCGCGGTCGCGCTCGCCGCGGGTGATGCCCTGATAGATCGTTGCCACGCGCGGGTCGGCCTCGTCCACGGCGCGCCGAAAGGCGGCGAACAGGTCCTGCGCCTCGACCTGTGACGAGGCGCGAGCGATCGCCTCGGTCCCGGCATGTAGACCGAGCAGCTGCGCCACGTAAGGCACGCCACGGGCCACGTCGATCACCGCCTCCCGCACCCTGGGCAGGAACTCGATCCCGGAATCCCTGCCGCCTTGCACCAGGATCTCGTCGATCTCCGCATCGGACAGCAGCGGCAAGGCCAAGCCGAGGATGTTGCGCTGGATGGAGGGATGCCGCCCAACCAGCTCCTCCAGGCTGTCGGACACGCCGACGATGATGAAGCTGATTGCGGCGCCCCGATCTGATGCCTGCTTGATGGCGTCGGCAAACCAGGTCCGTGTCGCAGAATTCTTCCACCCGGTCGAACTCGTCGGCGATTAACACCACGTGGCGACCAGCCAGGCGCCCCGGCAATGCTGCGACGTCGCGCGGCTGGATACGGCCTCGGGGGAGGGCCGCCTCACACCCTTCCAAGTCGTCGTCCTGAACCACGGGTGCCGCGAGCATGGACTTCGGCAGATCGCGAACCAGGCCGCGCACGATATCCTCAAAGCGGCTATCGAACGAGCAGGTGTAGCGGCCGACCATGTAGCCGGAACTGCGGGCGGCGGAGGCCACGAGGTTGACCAGCGACGTCTTACCCCGGCCACGCTCGCCGTAGAGGACGACGTGTGCCCGGTCTAGGGCGATGGCGCGGAAAATCCTGAGCAGTTCCGTCTGCCGTCCGCTGACCCGGCGCGAGCTGCGCTGCGGCCGGGTCGGCGTGAACACCTCACGCAATGCATGCTGCTGCGATGGCGATTGCGCACCTATGTCCATCGGCAATGTCGCGGCATTGCGCGACGCACCCGTGCGTGAGGGCATGCTGAGCTGCGGTGTGGTTTTCTGCCGGGTCGATGGCAGCCCTGCGTCAGGTACAGGGCGCGGTGAACGGCGGAGCATGCGCGTGACGAAACTCATGGCTGCAAGTAAGTCACCTGGATGCTGCGATGCAACGCAAGCTTCCGCAATATTGCGTAAGTTTTAACTAACACAAGTCTGTGATCCCCTTGGAGGTACTCTGTGCGCCTAACATTTGTGAATACGCTTTACCCGCCACACGGTGCGGCCGGCGCTGAGACGACTCTCCGTTTATTAGCCGCACAGATGATGAAGCGTGGACACGATTGCAATGTCGTGACGCTCACGCCAGGGCGGCAGGCGGTAACCGGTGAGATCGACGGTATCCCGGTGCACTATGTGCCGCTCGCCAATGTTTTTTGGCCGCATGGCACGAACAAAACCATGCCGTGGCGTTTAATATTTCAGACAATCGAGGCTTACAATCCCGTAATGGAGCGGCGTCTCACGAAGCTATTACGTCGCCTCGCGCCCGATGTCGTGAACTTTCATAATCTGCAGGGGTTCTCGGTGTCTGCGTGGTCCGCGGCGCGAAAGTTGAAAATCCCAGTGGTTCAAACGTTACATGACTATTACACAGCGTGCCCACGAAGTGCGATGTGGCGGCCCGGTCGCGGCAATTGTGTGTCGCTTTGTACGGAATGCGACGTGTTCGGCAAGCCGCGCCGGGCAATGTCTGGGCTGCCCGACATGCTGACCTGCGTGAGCCACCGGGTATTTGACCGCCTGACCGGCGCCGGCGCTTTTCCCGGTGCCGTGACCGGCCAACAAACCATACGGATCATCCGCGGCAACAATGCGTCCGATACGCTTCCGGAAATCGATCCACCCAGCGGGCCACCCATCGCCGGAACACCGCTCCGTATTGGATCTATCGGACGTCTCGATCCTTCAAAGGGGCTTGAGCATCTGATCGACGCTGTCGGCCGCATACCGCTCGGCGCAGTCTCACTTCGCATCGCCGGCACGGGAAAGCCCGACTACACCAACGCGTTGCTCGCGCGTGCGGCTGGAGCGGCTCATGTTGAATTCATCGGCCATGCTTCACCGGCGGATTTTTTTCCATCCATCGACCTCCTAGTCATTCCATCGGTTTGGGAGGACCCGTTTCCCCGCGTGTTCCACGAAGCTCTGGCCTATGGCGTGCCGAGTCTGGTGACGCCGCTGGGAGGGCTTTCTGAGGTGATCGAGCACGGCCGCAACGGCTTCCTGATCGGCGGTACCGGCTCGGAGGCGCTATTTGCCAGCCTGTCCGAACTGATCCGCACGCCGTGGGACCGCAATTTCGTATTCGCCGAGTGCCGCAAAGCTGCCGCCGGTTTTACGCCGTCCCGCATCAGCGCCGAGTACGAGGCAGTGCTGATGGCCGCCGCCGCCCGTCGTCCGGTGCCGAACGGGGCCGGGGTGCCATGGCGCGGCGCCGCGCTTCAACCATCTTGAACCCAACAGCCTGAAGGAGATTGCGTTTTGCTCGGTCTGCAACTGCTCGCCGGCGCCGGCCTCTTCACGGCGATCGGCCTGCATCCCTTCACCACCTATCCGCTCAGCCTTGCTGCGCTCGCCCGCCTTCGTCCGCGGCCGGTTGCAGCGGGGCCGGTGACACTTAAAGCCTCTGTGAACCCCGGAGACTCCGGTCCAAACCCACGCGTGGCGCTCTGTGTGTGCGCTTATAACGAGGAGAAGGTGATCCGCGCGAAAGCCGAGAACATGATCAGCATGCGCCGTCTGATGCCAGGCCTCGAGCTCCTGGTCTATGTCGATGCCGCATCGGACCGCACGGCTGAGATCCTGCGTGAGTACGACGGCGATATCACCGTGATTACCTCATCGCTGCGCCATGGCAAAACTTTCGGCATGAACACGCTCGTGCAGGCCAGCGACGCCGACCTCGTGGTGTTCTCCGACGCCAATGTCACCTTTGCGCCGGATGCTATTCCGCGCCTGGTTGCTCGCTTCGACGATCCGGAGGTCGGCTGCGTCTGTGGTCATCTCATCTATACGCTGGCGGACGACAGCGCGACGGCAGTGACGGGTTCGCTCTATTGGCGCCTTGAGGAAGCCATCAAGGAGCTTGAGACCCGCAGCGGATCGACGATGGGCGCCGACGGTTCCATTTTTGCGATCCGGCGTGCGCTGCATCGCCCGCCGCCGCCCGATATCATCGACGACATGTATGTGTCACTGTCGATCCTGTGTAATGGCCATCGTCTCGTCCGTGCCAGCGACGCTTTGGCCTTCGAGGCCGCGACGTCAAAATCCGGCGACGAGTTCCGTCGCAAGGTGCGGATCGCCTGCCAGGCGTTCAATGTCCACCGGGTGCTGCAGGCTGATCTGGCCGGACTTTCGCCACTGGACCATTACAAGTATGTCTCGCATAAGCTACTGCGCTGGTTCACCGTCTATCTGCTATTGGCGGCAATGTTTTGTCTTGTCACCGGTTTGGCCACACTCGGTGCCTGGATACCGTTGTTGCTCGGGGTCTTTGCCGCCGCCACATTGCTGTTTGCTGCCTGGCTGAGTCCTACAGGTCCGTTCGGCAAGCTCGTCGATATCGGCGCTGCGTTCGTGGCGACCGGCCTGGGCGTCGCCCGGTCGCTTCGCGGCGAACGATTTCAGGTCTGGACACCTCCCGCTTCCGCACGCGGGTAACGCCGGAACTCGCTCATAACCGACAAAGCAGGCTCGACCTGACATCAGGCTGCCATGTTGAGCACCATCACAACCGGCCGGCGCGATGCGGCGCTGAGCGTCCGGATAGCGTCGCGCACCGCAACACGCTTCGCCCGCTTAGCGCCTACCACCAAAACGACGGTATCAATGATGTTGGCCAGCACCATGGTCTGCGTCGCATTGCCGATCGGCTGGCTGTCCATTACCACCAAATTATACTCGTCTCGCGCCTCGGCGATCAGGTTCTGCAGCTGCATCGAGTCCAGGAGCTGATTAGCCGCAGGCTGTGCACTGGCAACCAGCAGGTGGTCGAGCGTCGTCTGCTGGTCCTGCTGCATTTGATCCTGCCAATGCTCACGGCCTTGCAAGGTCTCGATCAGGCTATTGCTTGGCGGCACCTTTAAAATGCGGGCCAGTGAAGGCTCGCTCAGGTCGCCCTCCAGCAACAGCACACGAAGTCCGTCGATCGCGGCGACGCGTGCGAAGGCTGCGGTGATTTCTGCCGCGCCCTCGGCCTCCACGCTGGAGACAAAAAGCACGCTGCGCGGCACGGAGCCCCGACCAGAAAACCGCAGACGGGTGCGGAGCGAGCGCAAAGCCTCCGCCTCTGGCCCACCCGGGTCCACAGTCACGCGCTGCGCGATCGAGGCACTGCCCGCAAGACGCGGGATGATGGCGAGCGGCGCCAATCCAGTCGCGCTCTTGATCTCGTTAGGGCGCGAAAAACCGTTGTCACGGCGTCCCCGCGCTAGCGACAGCAGCCCACCAAAGGCAAAGCCGCTCATCATGCCCAGCAGCCCGGCGAGCTTCGGCTTGGGGCTCGACGGGAATGCGGGCGGCACAGACATGCTGACGACACGCACGCCGCTCTGCTCCGGGCCGATCTTCCGGGACGCCGTCTGCGCCTCTCCCTGCAGCAGCGTCTGCAGCACGTTGCGCCGCGACTCCGCGTCCCGCTCGAGCTGCTGCAGCTCGGACTGCACCGCAGCGAGGCCGCCAGCGTTCTTCTGTGCGATCTCGAGCTGCCGCTGCAGGTCGGCCTCGCGCGCCCGCGCTGCGTCAACCTGTGCGCCAAGCGACGCCATCACCCGCTGCGCCTCGGCCGCAAGCGCACCGCGCAGGGAGGCGAGCTCAGCCTGAGCTGCGCGATACTGCGGATGACCCTGGCCCAGCGTCGTCGCAAGCTGCGCCACATGGCGGTCGGCTGCCGCTTCCTTGTCGCGTAGAGCGCTGATGGTGCTGGAGCCGAGCACGGCGGCGATGTCGTTCGACGCCACCCCGGTCTTCGCCAGCGTATTGGCGCGCTGGTAGTTGGCAGCCGCCTGGGCGCGGTCCGCGCTTGCACGGGTCAACGCGCTGGAAAGATCCTCAAGCTGTTGCTGCCCGACACTGCCAGCGCGGGTCTGCACCAGGTTGTACTTTTCCCGGGTATCGGCGATCTTATGCTCGAGGGCGCTGATCTCGTTCCGCGCCTCCAGCACCCGGCGCGACAACTCCGAGTTGGCGTCGGTATTGGCAGACACCCGGCCCTGCGACTTGTCGGTCATGTAGTGCTTGATTACGCTGTTCACGACGGCTGACGCGATCTTCGGGTCCGTCGCCGTGAACTGCACCAGGATAATGAGGCTGCGGTTGTCATTGATGATGCTGAGGTTATGCAGCAGGCTGCCGATGACGCCGTCCTGCAGCACGGCCTGCGGGATCGGCAGAGCGGGCTTGGTCACGTCGGGCAGCAAGCCGGTGTCGAACAATGGCTGGGCCACCGGGAGCGGCAGCGCCGCCGCCAGCTTCCGCTTCAGCGTTTCCGTGAACGGCGGCGGGCGCAGCGAGCTGTTGAACTCGGGGTTGGCAATCAGATCGAGCTCATCCGCGACCTCCTGCAGCAGCGACCGCGACATCAGGATCTGGACCTCGCTGCGCACCAGAGGCATTGGATCCGGCATCGCCTCGCCGCTGAGCGCGCCCTGCAGGGCCGGAACGGCGAAACGTTCCATATCGATCGAGAGGGTTCCCGCGGTCGTATACTGCTTGGGAACCGCGGCGACCGTGTAGGCATACCCGGCCGCGCCAAACAGCAGGCCAAAGCACAGGATCAACGGCCAGTTGCGGCGCAGCGTCCCGAGAAGCTGACCCGGCGAGACGGCCGTATCTTCGGGCGCTGGCGTCTTCTCAAACTGCTCGTCCAGGAGCGTCAGCTCCGACATGTCCGTAATCCTTTCCAACAGCCCGGCATTGGCCGGCCACGATGTCAGCCGCGATGACAGAGGATGCAACGCATCAGCCGCTGTGATAGCTGATGCAACGCATCAAAATGACAAATGACACCGCTAGTGTAAGGCGATTTGAAGCGGTTGTGATTTCCGGCCGGGTTGCGCTGGTGCCATCTAGCCACGATGCAAGCAGGAATAGCCTATTTCATACTGGCGCATCATAGGCCGCAGCAGCTGCGCTGGCTTGTCGAGGCACTGGCCCATTCGGACGGTGGTGCGCGCGACACGATCGTCCTGCACGTTGACCGCAAATCCATGCTGGGGCTCAAAGCCGGGCGGCGCGGGATCTGGCAGATGGCGAAGGCGCTTGCCGCAAAGTATCCCAACGTCATCCTCATGCGTCCCAGATTCACCAATTGGGGCGGCTGGAGCCTCGCGCGCATTCAGCTCGATGCGATCGCCATGGCGCTGGAAGCGTCTCCGGATTGGTCGCATTTTGTCAACCTGAGTGGGCAGTGCTACCCGATCAAGCCAGCCGGGGAGATCAGGGAGGCGCTGGTAGCCCATCCCGATCAAGTCTTTGTGGAGCTGCGGCACTTCACGACATTGCCGGCCGACGACTGGCACCTACGCTGGCATCCGATGCTGGAGCTGCCGCACCGCGCGGTGAAGTTCAAGGGGCCGCGCCGGCCACCGGAAGACTTCGAGCTCGCCTATAAAGGGTCGCAATGGTCGATCCTACCGCGCGCCTTCTGTGAATGGCAGCAACGCGCTCCGGTCGCCAAACCGATCCGGCGGTATCTCAGCGGCCTTTTGCTGTCTGACGAGCTGATCATGCAGACGCTGGTCCGCAACGGCCCGTGGCGTGACCAGGTCGCATCGCATTTCGGTCGCGAGATCGTGTTTCCCGGGCCAACCGTGCTGACTCAGGACGATCTGCCCCGGCTGATGCGCAGCCCAGCATTCTATGCGCGTAAGTTCGACCAGCAGCGCGACCCAGAGCTCCTGCCGCATCTCGCCCGTCGGCTCGGTTACACCTTGAATGGGGTGCCTATGAGCCGGGTGCCTTTAATTACGGAGTTGGCGCAATGATTCGCGCGATGCGGGTCGCGATGATCGACCCGTCGCTGTTCACCCTGCCATATGACGCAGCGCTCGCGGCGGGTTTGCAGGCCGAAGGGCACCAGGTTGTGCTGCATGGCCGCGCTCCCGGTCCGGACGACAATGCGACCGACGGCGCGCCGCTGCGTGAAAGCTTTTACCGCGTCGCTGGCGCACCGGTGCTGGCGCGCCTGCCTCACGCGCTTCGGCTCGGCATCAAGGGCCTGGACCACGCCTGGTCGATGCAGGCGCTGGTACGGCACCTGAGGCGGGAGCGCCCGGACGTCATCCATTTCCAGTGGTTGCCGCTGCCCGTTGTGGACCGGCGCTTCCTCAAGCGGCTGCGGGCGATCGCGCCGCTGGTACTGACCGTGCACGACACCAACCCGTTCAATGGCAACCCGACGGGCGGCCTGCAGCGGCTGGGCGCCCACGCGGCCTTTGCCGATTTCGACCGCCTTATCGTGCACACCGAGCAGGGCCGGGCCCGCCTGCTGGCTCATGGCGAGGGCATGGACCGGGTGACGGTGATGCCGCACGGCCTGCTTGGGCGCGCGTCGTCCGATGCCGCGGATCCCATGCAAGCCGAACTCACCTTCCTGCTGTTCGGCAAGATCAAGCCCTATAAGGGTGCCGACCTGCTGATCGCGGCGTTCGCTGCCATGGACCCGGCACTCCGCGCCCAGTCGCGGCTGCGCATCGTCGGCAAGCCGTACATGGACCTCGAACCGCTGCGTCAGCAGGCGCGGCAGATGGGCGTGGTGGACCGGGTCACGATTGAGCCGCGTTTCGTCGGCGACGCGGAGGTAGGCGGCATCTTCGCACCCAGCGTCGTCGCGACCTTCCCGTATCGCGAGATCGAGGCCAGCGGCGTGCTCAGCCTGGCGATCACCTTCGGACGCCCGATCCTGGCCGCCCGGCTCGGCGGCTTCATCGAAGCCGTGCAGGACGGCGAGCATGGCCTGCTTGTGCCGCCTGAGGATGTCAGGGCACTGTCGGCCGCGATGTCGCACTTCGTCGCCGACCGCGATTTTGCCGCATCCTGTGCAGCACGGGTGCAGGCTCTCACGACTTCGGTCCCGACCTGGCCTGAGATTGCACGCCGCACCGTCGAACTATACGCTTCCCTGCCTCGGTAGCGGCCCGTCCGCTGCCCCGGTAGCGGCGCGGCTCATCAGGCGCTGCGCTGCAACCCCGTGTGCAGCGCCTTGGCGGCCTCCGGGAGGCGGCCATCCGTCACCTTCGCGTCGTAATCCGGCGCGCGATAGTTCCAGTAACACGCGTAATCGACCGGCCCGCCGTCTCGCATCCAGGCCAGCATGTTGCGGATATACAGCGGGTCGTCGCCGCCGCCATGCCCGTCGGGCCGGGTGCCGGTGCCCCACTCCGGAAACGACCGCAGCTTGCCGTGCGCCTTCGCGAAATCGCGATGCCAGATAAGGCCGGCCTCATGGTTCAGCAGATACTGCCAGCGCTGCGCCGGGTCGGCGATGAGCGGCCAGGATTGGTTGTAGATGTCGAGCCCGATGATATCGACGACATCGTCGCCGGGGTAGGCGTCCACCGTGGGGCCATCGACCGTGGTGGCGCTCCAGTCAAAGCGGAAACGCGCGCCCGGCACGCTGCGCATCGCCAAGGCAATGCGTCGCCAATATGCCTTGAAGTCGGGGGCATTGCCGCGCGCGGTCCAGGAATACCAGCCGCCGTTGAATTCCCAGCCGATCCGGATCACGCTATCGTCATATGAATTCTCAACCAGCTTACGGCCGAGCGCCACGAAATGCTGGTCAAAGGCGCCGCGCGCACCCTGGGCCAGGGTCGGCTGTCCCTCGCTCACCAGCATCGGCACCGACACGATAAGGCTCTTGCGCCCGGCGTCGCGCCAGCAGCCGCTCATCCACCCGGCCTCATTCACCATCCCGGCCCATGTCTCCTTCTCAAGGAAATCGAGCACGACGTCGAGCGGCCGGCCGAGCCACTGCTCATAGGCGGCGACCTCGGGCACCCCCGTGGAGCCCGCGCCTCCATAGGTCCCGATGCGGATGGCGGATACGGCACGTGCCGGCATTGCCGCGCTGACTATCGTGGCGGCAGCCACGCCGGCAAACGCGCGGCGAGTGATGGCGGGAACTCGGTAGGTCATGCACGCTCCAGGCTTTGCCGCGGGGGCGGATCAAGGGAAGCCGGCTGCATGGGCGGCGGTTGGTGCAGCCGGCCGCGCAGCCAAACAGCAAGGCGCCGCTCCAGGATACGTTGGCTGGCGTCGGACACCACAAGGGAAGGGGGCAAGGCAGCGACAAAGAACAGCAGCTGCGCCCAGATGCCCACAGCTTGCAGGGCGCCAAAGTGCAGCAAGATAGTCTTAACGCCAGACATCACGATGGGATGCCATAGATAGAAACTGTAGCTGATGGTGCCGAGGTATTGCAGCGGGCGTGAACGTAAAACACGGCCGAACATGCCGTATCCACAGACAATCCCAGCGAAGCCGAGCGCCGCCGTGACAAAACTCAGGAAACCGAGCGGCAGCCGCATATCCGACGCCCACTCCAGCATGGTCGTGCTGATGATGCGGTCGGGATGGCTCAGCGCCCGGATCGTGCGCCAGCAGAGCAGGAACAGCAGGATCAGCGGGAGCGGATGCCGGGTCAGCCGGAGGAGGAAGCCGTTGCGCGGCCATCCCTCGGCCACCAGCACGCCCGCGAGCAGGAAGGCACTCCGCGGGTAGTAGATGATCAGGACGGCCGCGGCCGGCACGGCAAGCCAGGTGGCCACTGACCCAAGGCGCTGGCGCAGGGCCCAGCAAGCTGCGCAAAATAGGTAGAACGCCATCTCATAGCTCAGTGACCAGGCGGCCGGATGGATGTTGTCGAGCGGCAAGATGCCCGGCAACGCCAAAAGGTTGATGGGCACCTCAATGAGCAAATGCAGCAGTGTCTCATCGGCGAAGCCGTGGGTCCGTGTAGCCAGGCCAAGCACGGTGATGGTCAGGACGGTGGCCCAGAGCACTGGATAGATGCGGATTGCGCGGTCTTCGAAGAAACTTGCTGGGCTTGCGGCGCGGCGCAACGTTCCCGCGATCACATAGCCGCTGATGCAGAAGAATAGCTCCACACCGTATTCCGAGGCCGATGATAGGAAGAAGCCGATCGGCGTGGATAATGGGGGAAAGGTGCTCAGCCCCGAGTTGACGACGTGGAACACGAACACTGCGAAGGCAAACAGACCACGAGCGCCATGTACATTTCGATTGAAATGTTCATACCTCAGGTGGAACGGAGCTCTGGGAGCAAGCCCGCCTATCGACAACTCGATCTTTCACCGGCCAATGCCGGTTGTGCTAGGAATTGAACATAAAATAAGCGGTCAGCCGTTGCGCGCCTAGACGTTCGGGCGATGCCACGGGGCTGAACGGCGGCAGGGCAGATCACAATCGGGCGATAGGACTGGCGGCGGCGCAGCTTCACGTTCACACCGGCCGCGACCAAGATTTTCGCAGAGCGCGCATCGCAGGCATGGCCCAGACGACCAAGACCATCGATCCTCCCATCCGCCCGGCCCGTTCGGTTCCGGTCATGGCGCTGCGCCCGGCCCTAGGGCGGGGACGGCTCGGCCCCGGCGCATTCACCTGGGGCACGCTGTTCTGCTGCCTGGTGCTGCAGCGCTTCGCGATCCCGGCCGGGGGCGAGCTCAAGATCAGCATCGCCACCCCTCTCGTGCTGGGTCTCGCGCTATGGGCACTCGCCAGCGGCACGCTGCTCATTGAGCGCCGGCGGATGGCGCTGTATTTCGGCCTCTGCGCGGTGGCAGTATTTTCGGTCGGTAGCCAGATCAACCTGCCGCTCGCCATCGCGCCACGGATGAGCGTCACTTCGCTGGCCTATTGGCTGGCGATCACCGCCTTTGCCGTGCTGCGCTTCCGGCGCTCCATGAGCGAGACCGAGTTCTTCCGCATCGTGTCGCTCTGCCTGGCGGCCATCGCCGTTGCAGGCCTCGTGCAGTTCATCCTGCAGTTTGTCGGGATCAGCTTCTTTGCTTTCAGCGGCGTCGTGCCCGACCGTCTGCTGATTGAGGAGCAGTATGCGGTCACGATCCCGATCGACCGCGGGCTCAACCGGTCCAACGGCTTTTTCCTGGTCGAACCGTCGGTGTTCTCACAGTTCATGGCCGTCGGGGTGATTGTCGAGGCGCTGTATTTCCGCCGGGCCGCCTTTCTCGCACTGTTTTTCGCAGCCTTGCTGGCCTCGGTCTCCGGCACCGGGTGGATGGTGCTCGGGTCATATATCGTCGTGCTCGCGGTCAGCTCGGGCGGGCGCGGGCTGCTGGGCGCGATCCTGCTCGCGGCGGCCTGCGCACTGGCTTTCACCGCATTGAGCCTGGTGCTGCCTGACGTCGCCGAGATGATGTCGAGCCGGGTCAGCGAGTTCACACTGCCGGGCACGAGCGGGCATGAGCGGTTTGTGACACCGTTCCTGGCGCTGCAGACGCTTTATGACGCGGCGCCGTGGTCGGTGATCACCGGGGTCGGCCCTGGGGCCTCGGAGCAGCTCATCATCCCATACATCTACCACCTCAACACGCCGGTCAAAGTGCTGATGGAATATGGCGCGATCGGCTTGATGCTCTATCTCGGACTGCTGACCTGGGGGACGCGCACAAAGCGCCAGGCCATGCTGCTGGCGCCATTGATGGTGCTATTATTGCTGACCGGCGGCTATCACCAATTTTCGCCAATCCTGTTTGCTGTCCTGCTTATTGGCACGGTCGCCTACGTGCATGAGGACAAAACGGAGGCGAAACAGGGTTGACAATTTTTGTTAAGTGGAATGTGCTTTACGGCTTGCCTCGCCTGGTGTTATTCCTTTGCCAGGACGGAACAAAAATGCGACAGCCGGATTGGTTCAGGCTCAGTTCGATGCCGACTCAAGCTTCCTGGCAGCACAGCGCCACTTTTTTCATTGGAATCAGTGTGGCAGGCACGTTTCTTGCACTGATCGTTTTGATCTTCGACAGCTGGATCGATGCGTTAGCGATCTATACCATTTGTTCACTTATGTTGGCAATACTGCTCTCGCAGCTTGCCGCACAGCGGGAACAATCAGACGCCAAACCCAATGTTGAGGGCGCTGTCCCGGGACATGGCAGCCGCCACGTCGGTTTGATCTCCAAACGGTTATTCTGGTTCTGGTCCAAGGATGCAGTTCGACCGCACAGTCCGGACCAACCCGTTTCACCGCCTGTTCTCAGTAAGATAACCTCTACGGACTGATCGGCTCGGCACGCCTTTCGGGTCTCAAGGTGTAACGAAGCCGCCAGAGGTCACGCAGCATACGGTTTCCAGACGGAAGGCACGCCAGCACTGTCGCGGTGGCCGCATAGGACCCGATCAGCGCCATCGCCAATCCCGCGACACCAGCGGGCCAGACCGCGCTGGGAACCAGCGCCAGGATCACGCCAGCGCATAAGCTCGCGAGAGCGATGGGGGAGACGGCGCTCATCAGGTCGCTCAAGCCCACGGGGCCACTGCGGGTCACGGCCCAAAACAGCAAGGGCGCCCCGATCATCCAGGCGAAACCGGCCGATGCGGTCGCAACGCCGGCGGGTCCCCATGGCAGGCCAACGATAAAGGACACCAGCACGATCCCGGACCCCGCGGCGCCCCAGACAAGCTGTTCCCGCGCGCGGCCCTGGCTGATGAACAGCCAGGTGATCCCATTATTGACGGGGAGCAACAGGGACCCCACCCCGAGCGCCGCAAAGATCGGCCCGGCCGCCTGCCATCGCGCGCCGAGCAGTGTAACGATGACCTGATTGGCAAACACGATGCTCCACACGAGCCCTGGCAGCGTCACCAGCAGCAACGCCCGCAGAACCTGGCTGAAGGTGGTGCGGTAGCGGTCGGGCTCCGTCTGCAGCCGCGACAGCAGGGGCACGGTGATCCTG
Source organism: uncultured Alphaproteobacteria bacterium (assembly GCA_963850595.1). GTDB lineage: Bacteria > Pseudomonadota > Alphaproteobacteria > Acetobacterales > Acetobacteraceae > CAHJXG01. The sequence goes on from CAWKLS010000003.1 coordinate 705,287, forward strand.
GTGAACGGTGTCGTGAGCTGCATGATCGAAGGCAGCAGCAGGCGGAATGCCCGGTTGTAAAGCCCGAGCGCCGCGATCCCGCTCGCCCAGCCGATGAGCACGTTGTCCAGGTTGAACGAGAAATAATTGACGAGGTTGTAACCGGTCACGTTGCCGCCGAAGCGGAGCAGCGGGGTGACGGCCGCATGGAGCCGTGGCGGACCCGGCCGCCAGCCGGAGGTCACCCAGGCGGCGGCCAGGTTGACCGCGTTGTTGGCGACCTGCATCGCCACCAGCGACCAGTAGCCCAGGCCATTCCAGGCGCAGAGGATGCCGACCACTGCCGAGGCGGCGGTGCTGCCGACGTCGATCGCGGCAAGCGCCGTGAACTGCAGCCGGCGGTTCATCAGCGCCATCTGCTGGGCCGCGAGGCCGCCGAGCACGAGGGGAACCGCCAGGCTGGCGGTGACCGCCATGGTCTTCGGCTCGTTGTAGAAGGCTGCGACCAGCGGTGCGGCGATGACCATGAGGACGGCGAGGCCCAGGCTGACGGCCGCATTGATCCAGAACAGTCCCGAAAGCTCGCGATGGGTGAGCGACGGTCGCTGGATCACTGCCTGAGCCAGCCCGAGCTCGGCAAAGAGCTGGACGAAGCCGATCAGCGGGGCCACCATCGCGACGATGCCAAACTGCTCCGGGGAGAGCAGCCGGGCGAGGGCGATCTGCGCCGCGAACTGCATAAGGAAGCGGACCCCCTGCGCCCCAAACGTCGCGGCGGCCCCACGTACAGAACGGCGCTTGAGGCCCGCGAGATCGGACGCGTCCTCATCGAGGTCGAGACGGATGTCGTCGTTCACGCTAAGCCGCCGCAAGCGGGGTTCACGCGAAGCCGCCGCGGCGGGGCAGGGCGCGAGCCGCGAGCCGTCGTACCCGGCGCACCTCCAATTGGATGACCGACAGCATGATCGTCCGGGCGCGGACGCCGGGAGTGAGCGACCTGAGGAAGCCCCGGCGCCAGAAGCTGTCGTTCAGGGCGTCCAGCGCGGCCTTCGCCCCGGAGGCGGCCGGCATGGTCGGAATAATCGGGCGATAGTGGGCGACGCCAAAGCCCTCGGCGTGGGCGATCTCCTGGAAGTGCCGGACGTCCTCCGGCGTTGGGGCGCCGAGCAGGGTCTCGAAACCGTCCAGGGTGATGGACGCGAGCGCATCGACATGCGCGTCCACCAATACCGGTTTCAGCGCGGCCGCAGTCCTGGCCGCCACGTCGTGGAACAGCGCCGCGAGCCGCAGCCGGTCTGCCTCTTGCGGCTCCTCAATGCGGACCGGAGCCGTCCCGTCGCCGATGGAGCGGACGCAGCGTATGCTGTGTTCGGGGGCCGAGAACAGCAGCTCGGTGATCTCGACCGACCGGGTGAACCGCGCCATGCTGTCCCGCGGCAGGCCATCGGCGAACAGCCAGCCGGATGCTTCGAGTTTTTCCCCGACAACTGTCTGGATCCGGCGCTCGAAGGTGCCGAGATAGGCGCCGACCAGCGGCGGCAATACGCCGGTGCGTGAGCGGCCCAGCAGCATCAGCGAGCGCTGCAGGCTGCCATGCCAGCCGAGATCGACGACCACTGCGGGACCGTCATAAAGCGCGATGTCGTCGAGATGGGCGAGTAGCGCCTCGCGCTCGGCGGCGGCCTGCGCGAGGATCGGCTCGGCAAGTGCGGTGAACATCGCATGCAGCGCCGCGCGCCCATCGGCCGTGTGCACCGGCTTATGCGGATCGGCGAAAAACCTGGCCGTAACCGCTTGGATCGTGGGGTCGGCTGGGTCGAGGTCGATGCGGCGGAGATAGGCCTCAGGTGAGATCGCCGCGCCGGATGCAAGGAAATCGAGGGACACCTCATCCAGCGCCGTGATATTGGCGAAGTTCACGCAGCGCCGCGAGCACCACACGTAGCGCGACGGCGCCGCGTCGGTCGGGCGCCATGCCGCCTCATAAGCCTTCTGGAAAATCAGCCCGTCGCGCGCGAGGAAGAAGACGCGGTCGCTCCCATTCGCCTGCGCGGCGTGCCGTACGTGGCCGGCCATGCCCAGGACGGCGGGCGCCACGATGAGATGAGCGATGGCCAGCCAATAGGGATCGAAGTCCGGGTCGTCGCGGTGCGACACCAGATCCTGGCGGAGCAGGGAGGCGAAGACTTCGGTGAGCCAATGGCCGCGTTGCACCAGGCGGGAGCCAAGGCGCCGCTCCTTCGGTGGGGTCAGCAGAAATGCGGTCACTCCGGCGGCGCGGGCGGCGGCGCCATCACTCTGCGGGTTGTCGCCGAGATGGACGATCCGGGCATCTGGGGCCAGGCCGGACGCGGCGCGGAGATATGGCCACGCGCTGCCATCGGCTTTTGCGGCCATGGTCTCGCTCGAGAGATACAGCCGTTCGAACCCGGTGATCCCGCATTGCGCAAGCATCTGCCCAACGCACGACGCCGGAAGATACATGTCGGAAACCAGCAAGACGCGCCGTCCGGCTGCGACCAATGCCTGGAACGCGGCGGCGACCTGTGGGTCCGCGCGCGCGCAGCAGAGTTCTAGGGCGACCTCCTCACTGGCGATCCAGTCAAGATCAATCCCGCCCGCGACGCCGCGCGCGGTAAGAGCCTGGCCGAGTTCGCGGTAGATCGCGGCGAGCGTGATGTCCGGCTCGCCCTTTGCCGCCGCCGCCACGCGCGCGCGATGCTCGGCCGCGATCCGCTCCTTGGCAAAGATCGCCGTGAGCGGCGGGGCAAGGCGCTCGGCGAGCGCTGCGAACAGGTCGGTGGGCTCGCCAAAGAAGCGGACGAGCAGCGTGTCGAATACGTCGAACGAGACGATGTCGGCGTCGTGCGCGGCGGCGGTGAAGGCAGCCAGCACCTCGGTGTGCCGGGCGATGAATGGGGCCGCATCCGGCATCGGCTTAGTCTCTCCTGTGCAAGCCCTGTGATCGAGGCGGGCTGACCGCGCAGCCATTTCGGCTGGCCTAACGCGGGCGAGCCGCCGCCGGAAGCGTTGCGGCGCTCACGAATGCGAGGGCGTGCCGATTGCCAGTCGGTTGGCGCCGTCATTGCGACCGGTGCGCCAACACTACAGCACACATTCCACTGAGTGCTGTACTTTCACCAGCAATAGCGCAGACTGTCAGTTTTTGTCGGTTAGTGTTTGCTTAACTAAGAAAATGTTGAACGGGTGTTTTCTTGATTGTGCAGGGCGTCCCAATAGAGGACAAACATTCATACATCACGAAAAAGTGAGCGCAGGTTCCATGGCCTCCAAATACGTTCTCGGCGGGTATTTCGGTAACCCAAATGGCAACGATGCCTCGGCCGAAACCTACTTCGAGAATAAGTTCAATGGTTTCGTGTCCACAATGGGCGGCGCCAAGCCAGTCACGATGAACGGCTTCGTCGATTTCTCGGCAGACCCAAGCACCTGGGCCGCAAATGCAAGCTGGACTGCCTGGTCATGGACCCAGTCGCCAGTTGTGCAGACCTCGGTCATGCCGATCATCGGGATCCCGATGTCCGACAATAATCATTGGGCCGGCAATGCGGCGGGATCGACCAATGATGATTTTTTCAAAAGCATCGTCAACGGCGCCTATGACGGCGACTACAAGGGAGTCGTGGACGCCTGGGTGAATGCCGGGTTCAAGACGGTGGAACTGCGCCTTGGCTACGAGATGAATGGCAGCTTCATGCCGTGGTACATGGGCGACGATGCCGGAACGCAGGCCGATTGGGTGAAGGCGTTTCAGCACCTTTCTACCCTGATGCGCGGTGAGGCCAACGCACTCGGCGCCACGGCGAAGGTCATTTGGAACCCTAGTGAAACCAGCTGGTCCACCCAGTCGGTGCAGGCCGCCTATCCCGGCGACGCCTACGTTGACGTGATCTCCGCCGATATCTACAGTCCGCTATATCCGCTTGGCCTGTACGACTGGGCGAAGAACGACGGCACCGTCGATAGCACCATTCAGCAATGGTGGGCGGACCCGGCCAACCGGGACCATTACTGGTCATACCCAAGTGCTACCCAGTCGAACCCAACCGGCACTCCAGGCCTCGGTTTCGGCATGGAGGACGCGATCGCCATGGCGAAGGCACACAACAAGCCGCTGGCGATTTCCGAGACTGGCGCGGGCGGCGATGGGGTCAAGACTGGGCCGGTAGATGACCCCGAGTTCCCAAAGTGGCTCGCCGGCGAATTGGCGAAGGCGCAGTCGCTGGGCGTGCGGATCGACCACGTCAACATCTGGGACGTGCAGATGGCCGACGGCAACTGGGACTTCGCTCCCGGAGCGGGCAAGCCGCTGGAGGCCGCCGCTTGGGCCAAGTATTTCGGCAACAACTCGGGCGGCACCACCGTACAAGCGCCGCCCATCGTCGCACCTGCGTCGGCGACCGACACGCTGCAGCTCAGCCTGTCGGAGGACGCCTGGCAGGGTGACGCGCAGTGCGTGATCAGCATCGACGGCAAGGTGGTGGGTGCGACACAGACGATCACCGCCTCGCACGCCCAGGGCAAGGCGCAGATCGTCACCCTGACCGGGCAGTGGGGACCGGGCGCCCACGACGTCGGCGTGCAGTTCATCAACGACGCCTGGGGCGGGACGGCGGCGACCGACCGCAACCTGTATGTCGGCCGGGTGACGCTGGACGGGCAGGCGTCCACGGCGGCGCCCATTGCGCAGAACGCGGCCGGCACGGCGCATGTGGCGACGGGGGCGAGCCCGCTCGTGCTGCAGCTGTCTGAGGACGCCTATCAGGGGGACGCGCAGTTCACGGTGACGGTGGACGGCAAGGCGCTCGGGGGGCCGCAGTCGGTGACGGCGTCGCATGCGAAGGGGGGCGTGCAGAACTTTGCCTTTGGCCAGGCGATGGCGGCGGGCACGCACGACGTCGCGGTGTCGTTCCTGAACGACGCCTGGGGCGGGACAGCGGCGACCGACCGCAACCTGTATGTCAATGCGATCGATGCCAATGGGGCGGTGATGGCCGGGGCGGCAGGCGAGCTGGCGACTACCTCGACCCAGCATTTCTCAATGGTGGTCGCAGCCCACCTCTGAGAACGGAAGCTGCAACACCGGGCCATGTGGCGCATCCGGTGCAGACCGATGCACCGGATGCGCTCTGCAGCCGTTTGCTACTTGGCAGGCTCGGGTGCAGCTGAAGCGGCCGCTGCCTTGGCGTCCGCGACTTGCTGCAGCAAGGTGTTGAGCTGCTGCCCGGCGGAAGCCTGCTGGGCCGTGGTCTGATCCAACTGCCTGCGTGCGTCGGCGAGCCTGGCCTCGACGTCGGCGGCATCCTGCTTCCCACGCTCGACCTGCGCCGTAAGCGTCTTGACCTGCTGCTCGGCAATGCTGCGCTGGTCGGCGATCTGGGCGAGCTGCGCCTTGCTGTCGGCAAGCTGCTGCTCGACTGCGGCACGGTCCTGCTGCGCACGGTCCGCTTGGGCCTGCAGCGATTTAAGCTGCTGCTCGGCGGCGCTGCGCTGCTCGGTCAGTTGGCTGAGCTGCGTCTGAACGTCGCCAAGCTGTTTTTGAACCGCGGCGCTCTTGCTTTGAGCATCCTCGGCCTGCTGCTGCAGCCCGGCAAGCCGCTGCTCGGCGGCGGTGGCGTCCTGGGTCGCATGCTCGACTTGACCAGTCGTGTCGGCCAGCCGCTTCTGCGCTGCCTCTGCCGCGGTCTGGGCAGTCGGAAGCAGCTGCTGGAGTGAGTTCAGCCGCTGCTCGGCATCGGTCCGCTGCGTGGTCAGGCGGTCGATCTGGGTTTTCGCATCGGTAAGCTGGGCCTGCGCCTGGACCGCCGCCTGCTGCGTCTGCTGCAGCGCCGCCTCGGCCTTGGCTATATCGCCGGAACGGGTGGCCGCCTCCTGGGTGAGCTGCACGATCGACTGCCGCAGCTCGGCCTCCTGCCCGTGCGTCGCCTCAATCCGTTTGCTGACGTCGGCAAGTTCTTGGCTATGAGTGACGACGTCGCTGTCGAGCTTGGCCGCTGCCTCCTTACTCTGCGCCAGCTTGCTCTCTGCCTCGGCGCTGGCGGCACGTTGCTGGGTGAGCTGCTCCGTGGCCGCGTTAAGCTGTGCCTCCGCGTCGGCGCGGCCCTGCTTTGCGGCGGCGATCGCCGTGTTCGTCGTTGCGAGCGCTGCATCGGCGGCGTCGCGGTCCTGCGCGGCCTTGCTGGCCGCCGCAGTGGTCTCGGCGGTTTTTTTCTGCAGGTCGGCGAGGGTGCCCGAAGCTTTCTGCTGCTGATCGAGCTGCGTCGTGAGCTGCTGCTGCGCGGTGGTCAGCTGGCCGATTTGTGCCGCTGTGCTTGCTTGCAGGGCGGATTTTGTTGACACCTCCGAGATCGCGAAGATCCAACCAACGAGGGCCAATGCGGCCAAGATGAGTGTCACCGGCCGCTTGATCTCGGCTTGCCAGTCGATATCCATAGCGTTTGTTTCCTTAACGGCTTGTTTGTGCGGGCACGATAGAGGTCTCGTCGGATGGGCGAAAGGTGTCGAATAACGCGGTTCGGCCAGCGATCTCGTCAAATATGAGACCCGTCTGGCTATCGGCCGGCCTAGCCGATTGTTACTGGATGTTTTTACACCAAATGGTTGAATTTCTTGTAGATGATGCTATGATCAGTAATCACTAGTGCCATATTGAACGTCGTCAACCTCCTACAACCTGAGCTGATATGCTCGGAAACAGCGAGAGAATGGTGGCATCTGAGCCGAACGCCGGTAAGCCGGCGTCGCTCTACACAAGCATTCGTGCTCGCCTAAACCATCAGCCTAGCCGCGTAACTGCTATTAATCTGCATTGGAAACGTGTTGGACTTCCTGGCGCAGCATCCGCGTCTTTGTTCGACCGCCAATATGGGAGACGGCCGCCATGTACGACTCTTGCGTTTGGGACGGCTACCCCGACGATCCCGAGAAAACCAATTGGCATTGGATCGAGGACGCCGACGGCTTAAGGCCCCTGCTATGGCGTGGCGATGATTGGCCAGAGCGGGTGGACCGAGGTGAGTGGCAGGACGGCTTCGCAGTGCTCAGCGTCGGCGACGCACGTCGGGGGCGCTACCACGGTCCGGTCGCGATGCCGCCCCGCCTCGCCGCATTATTCCGGAGACGGATCTTGGCGGGCGTCGTTTAATCAAGCAATCCACGTCTGGGTCAAGGCCAGCCGGAACGACGCTTTCGGCTATATGTCTGAAAATATCAGTTTTAGCCTGCATCAGGTTCGCATACGAGGCAAAACAGCCATTGCCGTTACAACAGCGTCAAATAATGGTCAAAGACTGATCGAACTTAAACCAAAGAGAATGAAGCTCCGGTCCTGATATAACAGTACCTCTAACGCCTCGTATCTTACATTCCGGAAACGAAGCAAATGAGTTTACTGTGCCTGTGGTGGCAGCGCACCACGTGCAAGTTTATCCGGACCGGAGAGCAAAAATGACATTCTCATCACCAAACTCTATCCTTGACGAAGGCCGTAGCTGGAGCGTGGCATCCCCGCCCGTTAATCCGCGCCTTGCCATGCATCAACGATTGCCAAAAACCATACAGCCGTTCCTGACCTGGTTGACTGCGCAGCCCGCTCCGGGCGAGGCTCTCGAAGAGCGCTCGCCCCTAAGGTTCGTGGCCGTCGCCTTGCTGCAGACGCTGCTCGGCATCGTGCTGAGCGTCGCAGCCCTCCAGCTCTGCCCTTCGCTCGTCCCCGTCGGCATGTTGCTCACGACAGCCGGCCTCGGCCTCTTTCAAGTGGTCGTGTTCCATCACTGCTCGCACGGCACAGTGTTCCGAACGCGTGAGACCAACGTTTGGGTGGGGCAACTCGTCTCGGCGGTCCTGCTGTTCAAGCATTTCGACCACTATAAGAAAGAGCATATGTTGCATCACAGCAATAACAAGCTGCTGACCGAGGAGGACGAGTTCGCCGACTTCGTATTCAACACCTGCCGGCTAGAGGCCGGGGTGAACCTGGATGTGCTGCGTCGCCGGGTCTTGCTGAGCTTGGCGTCGCCGCTATTCCATATGCGTTTCACGATCCGTCGGCTGCAGGCAGCTTGGGGGTCGCATGATCGCCGGCACAACCTGATCGGCATCGCTGCCTGGGCTGCGCTCGCGCTGCCTGCTTTGGCGACCGGGCAGTGGCTCGCCTTCCTGCTGGCGTGGGTCGTGCCGGTCACCGTGCTGCTGCAGGCTGCGACGGTCGGCCGCATTCTATGTGAGCACAGCTTTCCCGATGCGGACGTCATCGCCACCCGCGGCCGGGACCTCACCTGCCACGCCACAGGCGGGGTATTCCCGGGCGTGATGCCGCCGGACGCAGGGGCGGGCTCGCCCCGTGGCGCGCTTATTTGGCTGGGCTGGTGGGCCAACATGCTGATCGTGCAGGGTTTTGTCAGGCTCGTCGTGCTGGTCGGCGACGCGCCCTGCCATGACTATCATCACCGCAAGCCGGCCAGCCGGCGCTGGACAAGCTACATCCAGGCCCGGCATCTCGACATCGAGGCGGGATTAACGACATTCAAAACCGACTATAAGGAAACCTGGGGCTTGTTCCGGGCCGTGGACGCAACGCTCGCCAGCCTGTCGCGCCTGCCGGTTGGCACACCGCTCTGAGACGCTGCGCATTTGAGCTCTCCCGGCATGCCCGCCCTCAAGTGACACCTCTTGGAGGCGGGCTTCAGGCAAAGCCGGTGTCGTCCCTTGTCATGTGGACAGGAAGGATGATGCGGGCCTGGCTGCCGCCGCTGAGCCGCGATTCGGTGACGAGGACGCCGTCATGCGCCTCGACAATCCGCCGTGCGACGGCGAGCCGGTCGGCGCCGGATTCGGGATGCTCATAGGCTGGGTCGCCGGTTTCATCCGACGCAGGAGGCTCAGTCGCGTAGCGTGGCGCGCCCTCGACGGAACAACTGACCAGGATCTCCACCGCGCCGTCACCCCGCCGCCCGGCGGAGAGCTTGACCGCCGAGCTCGGCAACGCCCGGGCCAGCGATACGCTCACGAGTGCCTGGATCGCCCGGTGCATGCTGTCGCGATCCACGCAGATCGACACGCTCCGCTTGGGCAGGCTGACGCTCAGCTCGACGCCGCCTTTCACACAGGCGAGATAGCTGGACCGCAGCACCCGGCGCATCGCATCACCGAGATCGATCCACTGGACATCGAGCAGCATTGACTGCTCCCTGGTCGTCGCGAGGCGCAGGGCATCGTTGGCCAACGCGGCCAGCTCATGCGAGCTCGCGGTGAGCTGCTGCGTCGCGGCCTCGATCTGCTCGGGTCCCGCCGCCATCCCGGGGTCGCAAGCCATAGCCTGCACCAGGGTGACGATGCGTTCGACGGTGGGCCGGAGCCGGTGCGAGAGCGTCTCAAGGAACCGGGCCTGGATGACGTTCGCCTCCTCGGCCGACTGCTTGGCCTGTCGCAGCTGCCCCTCCGCGTGCTTGCGGTAAAGCACGTCGAGATAGACGAACAATGCGGTCTCAATCAGTTCCTGGTCGCCCGACTCGAAGGGGCGGCTCACGTTGCCCTCCGAGCGGTTGCCGATCACCAGTGCATGACCGCTGGATCTGTCATAGGCCCAGAGAATGAATGGCAACCGAAGCACGTCGAGCAGTCCGGCGGGCGGTCGGTCAAGCCGAAGCGAACTGGTGAAGAAGAATCCCGGCGGGTTCGGGATCATCACGACCTCGTCGGCCTCGACGCTCGTGCCGCCGATGGCGTGCGCCACCAGGAATCGGCCGCTGCCGGGCGGCTCCTCGCGCAGCAGCGCGGCGCGGTCGCAGAGCGCGGTCTCGACGACGACCTGGAGCAGCGCGCCGCCGATGTCATGCATCGCCTGGTTCGGCTCGGCAAAGCGATAGGCCTCGCGCACCAGGCGGGCGACGGTGCGGCTGCGGCGCGCCTCTAGGAAGGCCTGGCTCTGCTCTTCCTGCAGGCGCAGCAGGCGCGCGCCGAGGTCGTTGCACTCGTTCCGGTAATACTGGAGCTCGCGCTCATATGGGTTGCCGATCCCGAGCTGGCTGCTCACGACGCCACCTGCGTCAGCGAGGTGAGCACTCCGGTCCAGTCCAACGGCCGGCTGTAGCTTCCAAACGGCGCGATCTCGACCCCAGAGTAGAAACCGAGCAGCGGCACGGACGGGTCCAAGTCCTGCATCAGCAGGCTGGCCTCCTCCAGTGGCGAGCCGCTGCGCGCGCTCGCCCGGCCGGCACAGTCGATATACAGGCTCAGGAACGGCTTGGTGGCCGGGCGTCGTGCGCGGACCGCGCCGGTCCCGTGCCGGACGGAGTCGAGCATGAGCGCGTTGTCGCGCGCCATGATCTGCACCCGGGTGCCCTGGCGGAAGTCGGGCTCGAACAGGGTGATGGAGCCGGTCGCGCGGTCCGCGCCCAGGATCAAGCGATTGACATAGGCGTTCTCGTCATAGGGTGCGAAGGGATCGCCGTGTTTCTCGCCCAAGGTCGCGACGAGGGACAGGTCGCTGCCGTCGGTGCTGCCGAGGCGCAGCCCAAGCATCCGCTCAATGACGGTCACCGCTGCCTCGCCGTCGAGCTCGTACACCACTGCGCCGTCGATACGGGTGATCTCCATGAAGCTGCTGACCGGGCGGCAGCCATGCATCACGACGGTATCGGCCTTTACATTGGGCGGGAATACCAAGGCTACCGCCGCGTGCTTGCTGACGCCATTGCCGTCGAACACCCAGCCATTGGAGAGGTTCATGTCCGTGAGCAGGCCGCCGCCGATGAGGTTGATCGTCTTGCCACCCAGGCCAGCGTGGAAGCCCTGGACGATTGCGCTCCCATGATGCAGGCGAAGCGGGACAGTTGAGGCGACGCTGTCGAAGAACAGCAGCACCACTGCGTCGTCAGCGGCCTTACCAGCGACATCGCGTGCAAGGGCCTCGCCGGCCTGTGCCTCGCCGGCGAGCAGGTCGTGCGTGACATGAATTGTCGGCAGGACGTCGGAGGCGAGGAACGCCGCGATGCCGAGCTCCATGCCGCTATAGCCGAGTTCGCCGCAGCCGATTGCCCCGGCAGCCGAGCCGCCGACCAGGGGCGTCTTGCCATAGACCGCGCGCAGTGCGGCGAGCGCTGCGGCTGGATCGTGCTTCCCGCCACAAAACACCAATAAAAGAGCGGGTTGGATCGGCCCGAGCCTTGTACAGCACCGCTCCACCACCGTCGCGGTGTCGTAGTGGATGGCGTAGGCAACATGGACCGAGTTGCTGGGGACCTCGGTCAGGTCCGTGGGCGGGCTCGCTGGCATTCGCGAACAATAGCACATGGTTGATATAGCTATGCAAAAATGTTGTTTGAACCGAGCATATGATACTGTGATACCTGTGATCGCACGAGGGGACTATTCTACTTTAATAATCGGAATGGCCGCTTCGCAATGTTTTTGGGCGATGTTTTTAGCGGGCAAGTCTTGGGCGCCCTGGTCCATCGGACAACGGCAACGAATAAGCGAGCAGGCATGGTGCGGCTGAACGAGATCAGGGTAGGCGAAACCACGGCAACGCTTCCGGCGACCGCAGATGCCGAGGTGTTCTTCATCGGACGCATCCATACCCCTTGGACCGACCGCCTTGCCTGCCCGCGCCAGGGCCGGCTTGACGGCCCGACCTGCCGGATCGAGGTCTTTACGCCCTGGGCTCCGGCCGGGTTGGAGGGCATGCTGCAATATGAGCATCTCGAAGTGCTCTATTGGCTGCATCTATCCCGGCGCGACCTCGTGCAGCAAAGCCCTGCTAGCGATGGCGCCGTCCGCGGCACCTTCTCGCTGCGCTCGCCCGTGCGGCCGAACCCTATCGGCACCAGCATGGTGCGGCTGATTGGCATCGAGGGCTCCACTCTAATGGTCCGCGGCCTTGACTGCCTGGACGGCACGCCGCTCATCGACCTGAAGCCGGATCGCTGCGCTTTCACCCCGATCGCACCGCGTCAGCCCGGCGACGACGAGATTGGGGAGGCGTAAAAGCCTAAGGCAGGCCCGCCGCTATGGGTCACGCCGGTCCCGTTCCGCCAACTTGGCGGAGCCAGTCCCCGAGATTGTAGAAGTTGTCGATCCGCGCGATCTGGCCGTCGCGCAGCGTGAAGAATGCGCCGGCCGCCAGTACGTAGGTTTGGCCAGTGGCGGCGGGCAACCCGGCCGCCGTGCGCCGATACGTGCCGTGCACCACGAACTCGGCCGCCGCCCGGGTGCCGGTAGCCTCGGTCAAAACCACGAGGTCGGCCAGCCGCTCCTGGTAGCTGTCGTCCATGCCGGCCATAAAACGGGCGAAGGCGTCGCGCCCGGTTTCCCGCCCGCCCTGGTTGATGCCGTGCACGACGTCTTCCGTCAGCAACGCCAGCATGGCGGCGAAGTCTCCGGCGTTGAAGGCCTCGTAATAGGCTCGCACGAGCTTTTCCGCCTCGGTCATCACGCATCCTCGAACTGCTGGATTTCAACGACCGCCACCGGATCTTGACCGGACCAGTGCTGCGGCCAGTCGCGATGATTGCGCACGGCGCCGTGCTCACGCACCGCATCGAGCCGCGCGGGATCGAGGTCGGCCCATAGCCATCCCGCTGCATCCGCACCCTCGGCGATCACGCCGTCCTCGGGGAAGCCGCGGTCCGCCGGGCCGTAAACGCCGGCGCGGCCGCGGTTGCTGTCAAGCGTCGCGAGCCACGGCGCGTCGCCCACAGTGGGTGCGACGGCCACGAAGCACTGGTTTTCGATCGCCCGCGCACGAGCCGACAGGCGCACGCGGTTGAAGCCGTGCATCGCGTCGGTACAGGTCGGCACGAGGATCAGCCAGGCGCCGGCCTCGACCTGGGCACGCACCAGGCTTGGGAACTCGGCGTCGTAGCAGATGGCGATGCCGACACGGCCCCAAGGCGTCTGGAACACGTGATGCGGAGCGCCGCCGCCGATGGCCCAATGCTCTGCCTCGAACCGGGTCATGACTCGCTTGTCCTGAAACGCGAAGCGGCCGTCCGGTGCGATGAGCGGCGCGCGGTTCACGATGCGCTCCCCATTTGGCCACGGTAGCGTGCCGGGCAGCAGCCAGACCCCATGCCGGCGTGCCGTCTCGCGCATGATCTGCAAAATTTCGCCTGCGGCGGCGCACACCGCGTCCCGCTCGGCTACGGGGTCATTGGTCACGCCGAAAGCAGCGGCAACCTCCATGCAGGCATATTCCGGCATGAGCAGAAGCTGCCCGCCGCCAGCAACTCCTGCCGCAACCAGGCGATCGAGCTTGTCAGCATAGTCCGGCAGGCTGTCGATCCGGGTAATCGGGTACTGCAGCGCCCCAAGCCGCAGCGTCATGCAGCGTCCTCGGTGAGGTCCTTGGTCCAGAACTGCATCAGGTGGCTCGTCTCGTCCATCTGCCCCAAATCACGCCAACGCATGGTGCAGGTCAAGCCGGTGCGTCGCGCATAGCCGCGACGGCGCCAGAAGCCGTCGAGCGGCACGGCGTCTGGCGGGCGCATCGGGTGGTCATCCGGGCGTTGCACGGCGCAGAACGCAGTGTGATCATAAGCGCCAAGCGTCCGTGCATGTGCCTCACGCCGCTCGAAGAACACGACGCCGATGCCTTGGCCGCGATACTCCCGCAGCAGCACGCTCTCCCCGAAATAGAACCATCGCGACGGATCCAGCCCGGCTGCCTGGAACGGCGCGACCACGTTGCCGGTCTCATTCAGCAGCGGCAGGCAGGAAGATACGCCAACCGCCTCGCCGCCATTCCAGGCGATCACCAGCGCCGCCTCGGGACGGCTTGCATAGGTGGCGATGTAGCTGGCCTCATAGGCATCGCTACCGTCGTATAGATAGGGCCAGTCGCGGAACACGACCCGGCGCAAGCGTGCCAAGGCAGGAATGTGCGGCAGGATCGCGTCGCCGACGACGGTGGTGACTTCGAGCATCGGCTCCTGCTGATCAGGCCCGCGACGGCCCGTATTCACGCGTTACTGCTTGCGGAATACGATGTGATAGTCACCATGCCGGACGTCAACGCGTCCCAGCAGGGCGGCGTTCATCACCAGGGCTGCAGCATCGAGCGTGCGGGCCAGGGTCGGCGCGCGCTCGCGCATGTCGGGATAACGCGGGCTTTCATAGACCTTGGCATAAAGCGCGTTGAAGCCGAGCCCTGCGACGAACGCCTGCAAACGCCGCAGGGTGACGAGCGGGTGGAATATGGTCGGGAAGGGCGCACAGCCGGGCTGCCCGGCGCGTTTGTCCTTCAGCACATGACGGTAATACCAGACATGGAACCAGTGCGGAGCTATGCGGGTGACGACGCCGGACAGCGACTGCGGGTTGGGAGCGCCGATGAACAGCAGGCCACCCGGGCGGAGTGCCTCGGCGAAGCCACGCAGCGCGCCCTCAACGTCTGGCAGGTGCTCGATGACGTTGAAGCAGACGACAAGGTTGAACTGGCCTGGATCGAACCGCAGCGTCTGGATATCGCCAACCCGTTTTGTGGTCGCATAATCGCAGCGCGCAATCTGGTCGGCGTCGATGTCCACCACAGTGATTTCGCTGCGCTTCAGCAGGTCCGGCGGCATGTAGCTGGTTGAGCCGCCGCCGGCTTCGTAGATCGCGAGTGGTCCGGGCGGCAGGGCGGTGTCGAGAACGTGGTGTACGGCAAGCAGGCTTTGGCGCGCGGCGTGGCCGGCCGAGGCGGTCGGCAGCGACAGCCCGGTTTGCGTATCCGGATCAGGCTGGGTAGCCGATCCAGATGAAGCTCCGGCGATGGGCATCATCCTACTCCGTGCATTAAGGCCGGGTAGTTCGGCCATGGGATGATCGCGAAGATGCCCAATCAAAGATGAACATCGTGCAGTCATGGCGCTCAAAAGTGCAGTGCTATACGAATTAACAGGTTAAATCGGTGCGGCCAAACGCTTCAAGACTGCTCGCCGCAAATTGCCCATCACTCGCCTAATTGTGACCACGGCGGCTACTTCGAATTTAAGATATATCCCATCGCGGGGGATCACGGAATCGCAAGGCCAGGAAATCGACGAAGCTGCGCACCTTCGGCGACAGGTGCCGGGCGGACGGATAAACCGCGTGGATGTTGAGACCCGTAAGTCGCCAGCCCGGCAGCAACCGCACAAGCCGGCCAGCCCGCAGATCCTCGCCGGCAATGAACGTCGGCTGCAGGATGATGCCCTGTCCGGCCAGGGCCGCCGCGAGCAGCGCATCGCCGTTATTGATCACGAGACTACCGGAGACCCGAACGTCCTCCGCTCCGTGCTCGCCGAGGAAACGCCAAACGCCGCCGTTGCTGGCGTAGGCATAAAGCAAACAGTTATGCCCGTGCAGGTCCGCCGGCGCGCTTGGCCGGCCGTGGCGCTCCAGGTAGCCCGGCGAGGCGCACAGGACGAGGCGGCAGGGCGATAAGCGCCGCGCCACCAGGCCGCTTTCGGCCAGCAGTCCGATCCGCACCGCGACGTCGTAGCCCTCCTCGACCAAATCCACCACGCGATCATTGAGCACCAGCTCGACCCGGACCTTGGGGTTCTGCTCGCAAAACTCGGCGATCTCGGCGGCGAGATGCCGGGCGCCAAAGCTCATGGGCGCGTTGACCCGCAGGGTGCCGCGCGGCTCGGCCTGCCGGTCCGCCGCGTTTGTCTCCGCCTCGTCCATCTGTTCGAGGATGGTGCTGGCGCGGGCGTAGAAAGCCGCCCCGGCCTCGGTGAGACTCTGCCGGGCAGTGGTGCGGTTGAGCAGACGGGTGCCCAGCCGATCCTCCAGCGCCTGGATGTAGCGCCCGACCATGGCCGGGGTGACGCCGAGCTCGCGCGCTGCAGCCGCCTGACTGCCGCGATCCACGGTGCGCACCAGTGCCGCAAGTTCCAGGAAACGGTCCATGCGGTCGATATAACAGGTATCGAATGCATCGCATCGGTCGGTATTCTCTATAGCCAGCCATGCACCATTATCTCAACAGCAAAACCGGGAGCGCGCTACCATGAGGACACCTACGCTGGAGCTGCCGCTTGACAACGACGTTCAAGTGCCGGAGTCGACCGGCCGGCCCGAGCCGTTGCGCATCGGCGGGGTGACGCTCGCGGTCCATGATCTCGACCGGGTGGCGACATTCTACCGCGAGGTCATTGGGCTCGAATTGATCGCGCGGGAAGACCGTGTCGTCCGATTGGGTGCCGGTGGCGCCGCGTTCCTGGATCTGCTGCATCGGCCCGATGCGCTGCCGGATGATCCAGCCACGGCCGGCTTGTTCCATACCGCCTTCCTGCTGCCGTCCCGCGCCGACTTGGGCGGGTGGCTCGCGCATCTCGGCCAAACTGGCCAGCGGCTTGACGGCGCCGCCGACCACCTTGTCAGCGAGGCGGCCTATCTCCGGGATCCCGAAGGCAACGGCATTGAGGTCTATGCCGACCGGCCGCGTGCTGAATGGCGCTGGCGTGACGACGGGCAGGGGCGCCGCGTCGAAATGGCGAACCGGCCGCTCGATGTGCAAGGCTTGCTCCGAGCCGCCACGCCATGGACGGGTGCGCCGCACGGCACGCATATCGGCCACGTCCATCTGCGGGTGGGCGACATCAGCGAGGCACGACGCTTCTATGGCGACGCGCTCGGCATGAACCTTACGGCCGCTTGGGACAGCGCCGCGTTCCTGTCCACCGGCGGCTATCATCACCACATCGCCGTGAACACCTGGAGCAGCGCCGGCGCCGGCCTGCGCGCCCCGGCGCGGGCTGGATTGGATTCGGTCACGCTGGAAATCGCGGACGAGCCAACCTTGGCGGGTATCAGACAGCGTGCCGGTTCGACTGGACACAATTTGAGCGATCCCTGGGGAACCACGCTGCAACTTCGCCTAGTAGAGCCTTGCAGTCCGCTCACATCTCCGCCAAACCGGGTCTAGAGACTTCGCTATGGCAACAAAAACTCCGATCGCTTTCGCGTCGGGCGATACGCTCACCGCGTTCACTCAAACCAAACACTGCAAGGAGACTATCTGATGGATCGTGCAATCACCGACGTCCGCCCGTCCGCTACCGGAGTACTCCTGGCTGATTGGGCACCGCGCCTGCTCAGCGTGCTGCGCATCGTCGTGGCGCTGCTGTTCATCGAGCACGGCGCGCAGAAGCTGTTCGGCTTCCCAGTGTCCCCGGCGGGAGGCTTGCCTGCACCGCTGTCACTGTTGTGGGACGGCGCGGTGCTCGAGTTCGCCGGCGGGCTGTTGGTCCTCGTGGGCCTATTCACCCGACCGGTGGCTTTCCTGCTCTCCGGCGAGATGGCGTTTGCCTACTGGATGTTCCACGCCCCGCGTAGCCCGTTTCCGGTGATCAACGGCGGCGACGCTGCGATCCTTTTTTGCTTTGTCTTCCTCTACTTGGCGGCGGCGGGCGGTGGCGTGTGGAGCCTGGACCGAGCCCGCAGCGACGTGGCCTGAGCGAGCCATAGCGTCGGTATATCCCCAGCAGAGTCGTCAGCGCACGGCCTGGGTGCGCCAATTGGGCAGCAGGCCGCCGAGTTGCACCGTGATCGCGTCGGCCCGGCGCCGGACCAGGTCGCCCAGCAACGGGATGCGCTCGTCCGGGATGCGCGCCATAGGACCGGACAGCGACACGGCCGCCACCGGCTCCGCGCCCTCGTTGAACACCACCGCCGCGACGCAGCGCATCCCGACGGCGTGCTCCTCGTCGTCGATGGCGTAGCCGCGCGCGCGGGCCTGCGCCAGGTCGCCGCGCAGCGCCGCAGTGGTGTTGATGGTCTTGACGGTGACACGCGACAGGCCCTGGCGATGCAGGATCTTGGCGAGGTCGCCATCCGGCATGGCCGAAAGCAGCGCCTTGCCGACGCCGGAACAGTGCAGCGGCACTCGTCCTCCTGGCCGGGCAAACGCCCGCATCATCTGCCGGCACTCGACTTGTGACAGATAGATCGCCTCCGCCTGATCTTCGACGGCGAGGTTCACCGTCTCCTCGCTTTCTTCCATCAGCGCACGCATATGCGGCCGCGCGGTGCCGACCAGGCTGCGGGTCTTCAAAAATGCGCTGCCGGCGACGAAGGCCTGCACGCCGACCGACCACAGCCGGCGCTCCGCGTCGAAATGCACATAGCGCTCCTGCTCCAACGTGGTCAGCAGCCGGTGCGCGGTGGACGGCGAGAGGCCGACCTGCTGCGCCACCTCGGTCAACGTGATCCCCTCATCGGCGGCGGCGAGCCGGTTCACGAGGGTGAGTGCGCGCACGAGCGACTGCACCTGGTCCGACCGTTCCGGCTTGCTCGGCTGCCCTGATTTGCGGGTTGTCTGCACTGGGTTCGCTCCTGGTTCCGCCTAACTAGCGAAACCAGTGAAATTTTGCAATGCAGCATAACGCTGTTTTCGTTAATGAAAAGCGCGGTTTTTCCACATCGCGGGAAGACCTACATTTTCACTGGCATATCCGGCCCGGCTTCGCGATGGTGTGCCCAACCAAAACCAACCGGTTGGGAGCAGATGATGGCCAGAATGAAAGCAATCGACGCCGCGGTGCGCGTGCTGGAGCGGGAAGGCGTCAACACCGCCTTTGGCGTGCCCGGCGCCGCCATCAACCCGCTCTATGCGGCGCTGAAGGCGCGCGGCACCATCCGCCATATCCTGGCGCGACACGTCGAGGGCGCGTCGCACATGGCGGACGGCTATTCCCGCACCAAGCCCGGCAACATCGGCGTCTGCATCGGCACCTCCGGCCCTGCTGGGACAGACATGATCACCGGCCTTTATACTGCGATGGCCGACAGCATCCCCATCCTTTGCATCACCGGCCAGGCGCCGCGCGCCAAAATGTACAAGGAGGACTTCCAGGCCGTCGATATCGAGACCATCAGCAAGGGCGTCACCAAGTGGTCGGTCTGCGTGCGTGAGCCCGCTTTGGTGCCCATGGTGTTCCAGCAGGCGTTCCACGTCATGCGCAGCGGACGGCCCGGCCCGGTGCTGATCGATCTGCCGATCGATGTGCAGATGGCCGAGATCGAGTTCGACGACGACACCTACGAGCCGCTGCCGATCCATAAGCCCGCCGCCTCCCGCCGCCAGGCCGAGCGCGCCATCGCCATGCTGAACGCGTCCGAGCGTCCGCTGATCGTCGCCGGCGGCGGCATCATCAACGCCGACGCCTGCGACCTGCTGGTCGAGTTCGCCGAACTCACCGGCGTGCCGGTGATCCCGACCTTGATGGGCTGGGGCAGCATCCCGGACGACCATACGCTGATGGCCGGCATGGTGGGGCTGCAGACCAGCCACCGCTACGGCAATGCGACGTTCCTCGAGAGCGACTTCGTCTTCGGCATCGGCAACCGCTGGGCCAACCGGCACACCGGGTCGGTGGAGGTATATACGAAAGGCCGCAAGTTCGTGCACGTGGACATCGAGCCGACACAGATCGGCCGGGTGTTCGGCCCGGACTTCGGCATCGTCTCCGACGCCAAGGCCGCGCTGGCGATGTTCATCGAGGTCGCGCGCGCGATGCAGGCCGCTGGCACGCTGCGGAAGCGGGACGAGTGGGCGGCATCTTGTGCCCATCGCAAGGCCAACATGCTGCGGAAGTCGCACTTCGACGCCGTGCCGCTGAAGCCGCAGCGGGTGTATGAGGAGATGAACCAGGTGTTCGGCCGCGACACCTGCTATGTCACCACGATCGGGCTCTCGCAAATCGCCGGGGCGCAGTTCCTCCGGGTTTACAACCCGCGCAACTGGATCAACTGCGGCCAGGCCGGCCCGCTCGGCTGGACCTTGCCGGCGGCGCTCGGCGTGCGGGCGGCGGACCCGCATAAGACGATCGTGGCGCTGTCGGGCGACTATGATTTCCAGTTCATGATCGAGGAGCTCGCCGTTGGCGCGCAGCACAAGCTGCCGTACCTGCATGTCGTGGTGAACAACTCATACCTCGGGTTGATCCGGCAGGCGCAGCGCGGCTTCCAAATGGACTTCGAGGTCAGCCTGGCCTTCGACAACATCAACGTGGAGCCGGACGGCGACGCCCCGCGCGGCTACGGCGTGGACCACGTGGCGGTGGCGGAGGGCCTGGGCTGCAAGGCGATCCGTGTCAAAAGCCCGAACGAGTTCCGCGACGCCTTCGCCCGGGCGGAAGCCCTGATGCAAGAGCACCAGGTGCCGGTTGTCTTGGAATTCATCCTGGAGAAGGTGACCAACATCTCGATGGGCACCGAGGTGGACAGCGTGAACGAGTTCGAGGACATCCTGTGCCTCGACCCCTCGCTCTCGATCAAAAAGAGCCAGGACATGGGCAATACCGAGCCGCCGAAGGTGCTCGAACCCGCCGCGCGCTGACCCGCTGAATAGGATAAATTTAGAATGAGCAACATCGGCTTCATCGGCCTCGGCATCATGGGACGTCCGATGGCGGGCCACCTGATCGCCGGCGGGCACACTTTGTTCGTCTATAACCGCTCCCCGGTCGCGCAGGCCGTGCTGGACCAGGGCGCGCACGTCTGCACCAACCCGGCCGAGGTCGCGGCCGCTTCGGACGTAATTATCACCATGGTTCCGGACACCCCGGACGTGGAGGCGGTGCTGTTCGGCAAGAACGGTGTCGCCGAGGGGTTGGCGCCGGGCAAGACGGTGGTCGATATGAGCTCCATCTCGCCGATCGCCACCAAGGACTTCGCGGCACGCATCAACGCGCTGGGCTGCGACTACCTGGACGCCCCGGTGTCCGGCGGTGAGGTCGGTGCCAAGGCCGCGAGCCTCACCATCATGGTGGGCGGATCGGAGGCGGTGTTCGCCAAGGTGAAGCCGATCTTCGATCTGATGGGCAAGAACGTGACCCTGGTGGGCGGGAACGGCGATGGGCAGACCACCAAGGTCGCCAACCAGATCATCGTGGCCCTGACCATCGAGGCGGTGGCGGAAGGCCTGCTGTTCGCGTCCAAGGCCGGGGCCGACCCGGCTAAGGTGCGTCAGGCGCTGATGGGCGGCCTCGCGACCTCGCGTATCCTGGAGGTGCACGGGGAGCGCATGATCAAACGCACCTTCGACCCGGGTTTCCGGATCGAGCTGCACCAGAAGGATCTGAACCTGGCGCTCGCCGGGGCCCGCACGCTGGGCATCAGCCTGCCGAACACCGCGACCTGCCAGGAGCTGTTCAACGCGGCGGTTGCGGCCGGCGGGGCCGCTTGGGACCACTCGGGCATGGTGCGGGTGCTGGAGCGGCTGGCGTGCCATGAGGTCGGGGGTGGCTCTCATGAGCCTGCTGCATAGAGCTGCTGTGGACACCGCGGAGGCAGAGGTGCTCAATGTATGTGACGCTGGAAGTTGAGTTTGAATTTAGACGGAACTCTAAGGTATGTCATTGAAGTCTGTCTGATAGGGCCTTGAATTGACGTCATGGTATTCAGTTCAATTGTTTTCTTATTCTACTTTCTTCCAATGTTCCTCATTGCATATTTATTATTTGCTTCTATTCGACCAATTATTATTGTCCTTGCAAGCTTGCTGTTTTATGCCTGGGGTGAGCCAGGATATGTTCCGCTTCTTGGTGCCGTAACGCTCTTGAACTGGTGCGTCGGCTTGGTTGTCCAACGATCACGGCCTGGCCGCGTCGCTCTGGCGCTGGGTATTACGGCCAATATTTCGCTGCTGGTTTGGTATAAGTATTTGGGATTCATAGACGCGCAGATCAATAAATTACTACTGGCCAGCGGATCGCCGGCCATTGACGTCGCGTTCGTTGCTCTTCCGCTAGGGATCTCATTCTTTACGTTTCAAGGCATTTCTTATTTGATCGACATTCACCGTGGCGATATCAAGGCGCAGCCGGACCTGCTGAAATTCGCCATGTACAAAACGATGTTTCCACAGTTGATTGCCGGACCGATCGTGCGTTACCGCGATATTATGGACGAAATCAATGACCGGTCTGTCAGCTTCGCGCGCTGGCGTCAGGGCATCGAGATATTTGTCGTTGGCCTGGCGCAGAAAGTAATCATCGCAAATACGGTGTCGTCGCCGGCGGACCAGATCTTCAATCTTCCAGGCATGCAACTCACGACGGGGGTGGCTTGGCTTGGCGCAGTTTGCTACGCGATCCAAATATTCTTTGACTTTGCCGGCTATACCAATATGGCGATCGGACTCGGCCATCTGATGGGTTTCACCCTGCCGCGCAATTTCGATCGGCCATACACAGCGCAATCCGTCACCGAATTTTGGCGGCGTTGGCATATTACGCTATCGCGTTGGTTCCGGGACTATCTTTACATTCCGCTCGGCGGCAACCGGCATGGCGGACTACGAACTTATGTCAATCTGCTGGCGGTGTTCTTGCTGTGCGGAGCCTGGCATGGCGCGAGATGGAACTTTGTGGTTTGGGGCCTTTATCACGGTCTCTTCCTCGTCGCCGAACGTGCCGTGTCACCGATGTTGCCCGGGCCGATATGGCGGCCGCTGCGCCATCTCTATCTGTTGTTAACCGTCTTGGTCGGCTGGGTGCTGTTTCGAGCGGACACCCTCGGCGAGGCTTCGACAATGCTTCAGGCCATGGCGGGCGTGGGCCGCGCCGTCGCTAATGCGTCTTCCGCGCCACGCTATGCAAGCAATTCGGTTGCAGCCGCCATGTTTGTCGCGACACTGCTCATCATCGCGCCGCCTTTGGCATATTGGCGATCCGTCCTAGACCGGATTTTACCTGCAACCGTCTGCCGCATCGACTATCCCCAAGCTATCTCTCGGTCGGGACTTCTTGGAATCATCAGGCCTGCAGTCGTCTTGTGCCTATTTGCCTTAACCGCAAGTATCCTATCGACTGGGACTCATAATCCCTTCATCTACTTTCGCTTCTGACCGTAAACGTGCCGTCAGCATCACCGGAGCCTCACCCGCGGTCAGCCGCGCAGCCGCCTGCTAGTCCGGCCGTGGTCGTTCGGCGTGGCAAGCTGAGCGACATGCTCCTCGTCATCCTGTTTCTAGTTTTTCTATCGTTGCCGATCGTAACAAGCGCACTCGGTTTGCAATCTGCGGCAACGCACGAAGAAAATCGCACGCTGGCGCAGCTCCCTGCTTGGCCGGTAACGAGGGCCGGGTTCATGGCCTTGCCGGACCGTCTCAGCGCGTTCGCCAACGACCGGTTCGGATTGCGCGATGCAATGCTATGGATTGATGGCTATTTGCGGTATCATATTTTCGGGGAGGCGGCGTCAGACCAGATCCTGTTCGGCCGTCACCGCCGCGTCTTTCTGGGCAGCCATTTCAAGGGCCGTCCACTTTCCCTGATCGATAATATTTGCGGCTTGCAAATTCTTCCCGGTCAGATCAACCGGATCGCCGGCGACATGGCCAGCCTGTTGGATCATACCGGCCGTCTTGTTCCGCACAGCTTATACGTGTCGATACCGACGGCGCCTGCATTGTATCCGGAGGATCTGCCGCGTTGGATCGCTGCACAGTGCGATAGCGCCCAACCTACCGTGGAGCGGGTCAAGAGCGCGCTGGAGGCAAAGCGGCCCGACCTGGCAAATCGCATGATCTACCCGCTCGAGACGATGCAGGCGCTGAAAGCCGTCGGCGAGCCGATCCCCCGGGCAAATTTTCACTGGCAGGACCTGGGCGCCAAAGCGGTCGCCGAGTTTGTTGCCGAACGATGGCTTGGCTTGCCCAAGATGCATGACGTCCCGCTCCGCATGATCACAGAACGGTCCGACCTGTCGCAGTTTCTGCCGGGGCTGGATCTGAGAAGCACCGTGGGTGATCCCGATTACACGAAGTCTGGTGTCGTTCCGTCTTTCGGAGCGCCCTGCGCCCCCGAGTTGGAGCCCTTCGCCGCCATTCTCGCTGAGATTACTTGTTTTCAATGGCCAGAAGGCAACGGACCAAGATTACTTCTGATTTCAGATTCCTTTGGAGTTCGGGCGGCACGATACCTCAGTGAGTATTTCGCGACTACGGTACATATCAACTTGCGCTATGAATTGCTGAATTCAGAGCAAAACGACCGACTGCGACGGAAGCTTATTAAAGCCGTAAAGCCAGATACGATCATTCTATTATTCAATGATAATGCCATCAATGTTAAAACAAAGCCAAATCTGGAGTTATTTACAGTTCAAACCCTGGGTCAGTAATAACATAAAAAGTATCTTCTTAATTCAATAAACTCATCCAGTCTCTCAGAACCTGTTTGAGTGACTTCAACTTGCGGCGGCGTAGACTGGCATGGGGTTGAGCAGGGCTTCGACGCCGGACAGGATGGCCGCGAACGCGACGCGGGCGGCCGACACGTCGAGGCGCCCGGCACGGTCGCGCAGCAGCCCGCCCCAGTGCGCGAGCCAGCCGAAAGAGCGCTCCACCACCCAGCGGCGCTCGAGCACGACAAAGCCTTTCTGCCCGGGATCGCGCTCGACAACATGGTGGCGCATGCCGTGCCGGTTCGACCAATCGCGGCAGCGCTCGGCGACAAAGCCGCCGTCGAGGATGGCCTCGCGCAGGCTGGGCCATTCTGCCTTTCCGACGTCAAGCGCGGGAAGCGTGTCGCGCTCCTGGGTAGAGGCCGGCACCACGGCAACGGCGAGCCAGGTGCCGTCGGCGTCGACCAGGGCGACGCGCTTGCGGCCCAGCACCTTCTTGGCGGCGTCATAGCCGCGTGGGCCACGGACCGGGATGCATTTCACCGATTGCGTATCGATGATGCCCAACGTGGGTTCGGGCTTCCTGCCCGCAGCACGACGCCGCAAGCAGGCCACGTCGCACAGCAGCCGGTCAAACAACCCAAGCTCCAGCCATCTGCGGAACCAGCCGTACACGGTCCGCCATGCTGGAAAGTCACCGGGCAGAGCGCGCCAGGGTCCGCCAACACGCAAATGCCAGGCAATCGCGCTGATGACCGGCAACACAGGCGTTGCCTTCTCGCTGCGCGGCGGGTCTGCCCGCTCCAGCCACCGCGCCATCTCCTCGACCGCGCAGGTCGATACCATCTCCTTCAGGCCCGCCTCATGGCGTGCCCGATGCGCTTCAGTCCACATCCCTGCTCCCATCCGCCCGTCCCGGCGGACACTCGTGATCTCCAACACGCAGAGATGAGGTCGAGGCGCAAACGGGCCACTCAAACAGGTTCTCAGACTTGAGCGCAGGCCAGCCCAGTCCCGCAAAACTGGTAAGCGGCAATCGCCGGCTAAGGTTGTCTCCTGCGCCGTATCCAATCGACCGCCTCGCGCAGCGGCCGGGTCATCCGCCAGCTGGTCGAGGCCCGCAGCGTCGCCACTTGCATCCTGAGATCAGCATTCTCCATGTCGCGCCGGTCCGGAGCGACGGCGGCAGTGCTTGGCCCGGGCGTGCCGAACTCAGACTGATACCACCCGGCGCCGAACAACGGCACGAGCGCCTCATGCGGCGTGAAGTGGCGCCGGTTGAATTTTTGGCCGGGCCAGTTGTCGCCGAACGGGTCGAAAACCGGGCTCGCAGTGCGGCGAAAGAACGCCGTCGTTCGGGCGTCGCCCCGGTGCTCCCACATTTCGTCGTCGCGGATGAACTCATAGAGCCGGGTGATCGTGGGAATATGTATGTCATCGATCACCAGCACGCCGCCGGTGCGGATGTGCGGGTAGATGAAGTAGTACTCCAAATCTGGGAATGGATAGGCGTGCGGACCGTCGATCAACGCGAAGTCCAGCGGCTCGGAGAACTGCCATCTCGGCACCATGACCTGCGACGGTCCGATGACGAACTTTGTCGTCGCCGAGCGGAGATAAGGGTGGTTTTGGGTGTTATGCAGGCTGTCCCCGTGCGGCAGCGTAAAGGCAGTATGCCGATCACTGAGGTTCGACAAGACGAGCGTGCTCAGGCCGCAGCCGGTCTCCATCGAGACGCGTGCCCCAACGGCCTGATGCTCTTCGTAAATCTTCCAAAGCACGTCGGGATACAGCGACCCGCTGGCGTGGAAGGAAGGAGAGACCTCCTCGATAATCTTTTTGACTGTGGCAGTTGAGCGGTCGGGGGCGGTTGAGCGGTTGGGGGCGGTTGTGCGATCTGGCATGAAGACGGGCGGTTTGACTGTCATCGACCGGCGCTGGTTGCCGCTGCGTCCACGGAGCCGGCAGTCGATGGCCGCTGCCGGAAAGGGGAAGGTAGGACGTTCGTGTTCATTGCTCTGGACGCCTGTGCTTGGACAGCAGCAGTTTAAACCTTGGTGCTGCTGGAAGGCAAAACGGCCGTAATCGCGCCGTTTCGGCGGATGGGGCTTGACGTTGCCCGGAGTTAAGGGCTGTGGAGGTGCACCCGGACTAGCGAGGTTTGATGGCGGACGAACACGGCGTTTCGACATGGCGGCAGGCCTTGGCCGAAAACTGGGAGGAGATGCGGTCGCTCACGGATTGGATGGGCATTCCCGCGATGCACGACCATGTCGCCGAGCTGCATACCGGGGCGACGCGGGCAGTGGGCGGCGACTGGGTCGATCACTCGCTGCACAGGCATCTGCGGCCGCTGGCGGCGCGGCTCGCTGCCCGGGACGGCGATCCCGGCCGCAGGCTCTCCATGGTCTCGTTCGGCTGCGGGACCGGGCAGATCGAGCAGGCGGTCCTGGCGCGTGGCTGGCCGGTCCGGCGGATCGTCTGCCGCGAGTACCGACGCCGCATTGCTCGACCGGGCGCGGGAGAACCTTGCGGGGCTGTGTCCGGACCAGGAGTTCCAGCAATTCGATTATAACAATCCCGAGGCCGTGGGCGACGAGACATTCGATGTGGCGTTCTTCTGTCATTCAATGCATCACTGCACCGACATCGAACGGTTCCTGCGCTTCCTCAACCGTGTTGTCGCCCCGGACGGGGTGGTGCTGGGGCTCGACTACTTTGGTCCGTCGCGGCTGCAGGTGACCTACGAGACCAAGCGCCTGCTGGACGAGATCTTCGAGGCGTTTCCCGAGCACCTCCGGTTCAACCTGGTCACCGGCGAGGTCGAGCCAAACTTCGTCGTCGATACCATGTCGGAGGTGGCGCGGGCTGACCCGAGTGAGGCGCCGCGCAGCGCCGACCTGCGCAGCCTGCTGTTCTCGAGCTTCCCGATCCAGGAGGTCTCGCCCATGGGCGGCACGCTGCTGCGCTCGCTGCTGGGACGCCGTGCCGGAAACTTCCGCAGCGCGAGCGACCACTGCATCCTAAAGCTGCTGATGGTGCTCGAGCGGGAGCTGATACGGTCGGGTCGCCTGTCGTCAGATAATCTGTATTTCGTACTGGGCCGAAGCGAGCGGTTGGCGTAAAAAAAGTGGATCACGCGTGCCCAGGGCACGATCAGGATTGAACGATGGGTGAAATCTTCCAACGCGCCACGCCCGCTTCGGCGCTGGCCTGGACGGGCGAGCGGCTGACGACGGAGACGACGGGGCAGGTCGAGATCGAGCACCTGCACCGTTACTTCTTTGCCCGCGCGCTGTGCCGCGGCCTGGATGTGCTGGACGTGGCGTCCGGCGAGGGCTACGGCGCCGCCCTGCTGGCCCAGGTCGCCAAAAGCGTCATCGGCGTGGAGATCGCCCCGGAGACCGTCGAGCACGCCAAGGTGGCCTACGCCGCACCCGGCCTGACGTTCCTGCAGGGCGATGCGCGGCGCATCCCCTGTCCGGACCACAGCTTCGACGCGGTGGTGTCGTTTGAGACGCTGGAGCATTTCTACGAGCACGACGAGTTCCTGGCCGAGGTGCGCCGGGTGCTGCGGCCCGGCGGCCAGTTCATCATCAGCTCGCCGGAGCGGGACGTGTATTCCCCGGCTGGCGGGACACCGAACCCCTATCACGCCCGCGAGCTGACCCACGCCGAGTTCAGCGCGCTGCTCCAGGCCAATTTCGGCCACGTGTCGATGTATGCGCAGCGGCCGCTATTGGGTTCGGCCCTGGTCGCGGAGGAGCTTCCGGCCGCGGTGGCGCCGCTGGTGACCTTTGAGAAGCGCGGCAGCGAGTTCTTCGAGGCGTCGGTCGGGCTGCCGAGGCCGATCTACCTGGTCGCCGTCGCCTCGGACAACGCCTTCGTCCCGCATGTCGGCAGCCTGTATGTCGAGACCAGCGGTGTCGAGGCGCTGTTCGCCGCGTCGGCCGCCGCCAAGCAGGAGATCCAGTCGCTGACCGAGCGCCTGGTCGAGCAGGGCGACTATGCGCAGCGCGTGCAGGCGGAGCTGAACCGGCGCGACGTTCAACTGGCCGGGCAGGTCGCCGAGGCGCAGGACTGGCACGCGCAGCTCGTGCAGCGCAATGAGGAGCAGACGGCGCTCGGCGCCGAGATCGCATCGCTGACCCAGCGCCTGGTGCAGCGGGAGGCCGAGCTGGAGCACGCGCAGGCAGAGGCGCGCAGCCTGGGCCAGCAGCTCGCCAAGCGCCACGAGGAGTACGACAGCCTCGTTGCGGCGAACGGCGCGCTCCTGCAGCAGCGCGCCGACCGCTACGCCCGGCACGAGGCCGCCTACCGGACCGAGTTGCAGCGCTCAGCGGCGCTGGAGGCCGGCCTTCGCGCACGGCTTGCCAAGGCGCAGGCGGACGCTGTGATGTGGGAAGGCGAGGCTGCAGCCTGGTCGGCGCAGGCCAAGGCGCGACAGGTTGAGGCTGAGGCGTCCCATACCCATGCATTGGGCGTCGAACATCAACTGCGAGCGGTGCTCGCGTCGTCGAGCTGGCGTATGACCGGGCCGGTACGCGGGATCGCCGCCCGGCATCCCAACGCGGTTGCCAGGGCGCATGATCTGGTGCGACGCCATCCGCAGGTGCCGCGGGCCGCAGCCCGGTTGGCCCGGGGCACCTGGCGCGCCCTGACCCTTCGCTCCATCCGCGGGTCCAAGGTGCGTCCAGATCTCCCAGCGACGGCCGAGCTCGAAGACGGCGATCGGCTGTTGTCCGAGTCGCCTGCGCTGGACCCTGCGCCCGCACCTAACGCTGCACCCACGGCATTCCGGCTGCAGGCGATCGCACCCACGGAGGCGCCGGCCATCGCCCTGCCGCGCGGTCATGGGCGCCGTATCCTATGCGTCGGCCACGTGCTGCCCTATCCGCCGCGCGCCGGCAACGAGTATCGCATCCACCGTATGCTCGCCTGGTTCGCTGGCCAAGGCTGGGATGTGTTGCTGGTCGTGTGCCCGCTGCCGCACGAGATGCCGTCCGAGCAGCAACTGGCGAGCATGGCGGCGGTCTATCCTAACCTGATCGTCTGCGACCGCGCGGGAACCCTGTATTATCATCTGCCGGACGACAGCCGGCTGCTCGACGGGCTTCGCCTCGGCATTCGGACGGACATCCCGGCTTTGCTGCATGAGGATGACCGCGGCGATCCCGCGCAGGCCAGGCTGCTCGGCCTGTTGCGCAGCTTCTGCCCCGACGCGCTTGTAGAGCTGCTGCTTCATCTGCAGGACCGCCACCGGCCGGACCTGCTGCTGGCCGAATACGTCTTCATGACCCGGCCGTTGCCGTTGCTGCATTCGGGCATCGCCACCGCTATCGACACGATCGACGTGTTCTCGACCAAAGCGCACAAGGTCGAGCGCTACGGCCTCAGCGACGGCCTGGCGCTGTCGGAGCCGGAGGAGGCGGCGCTGCTGCGTCAGGCCGATGTGCTGATCGGCATCCAGCCGGACGAGGCGCGTGACCTGGCCCGGCTTGCCCCGGACCGCAAAGTCGTGAGCGTCGGGGTCGATTTCGCGGTGTCCGAAACCGTCCACGCTGTCCAGCCCCAGAGCACGGTGCTGCTGGTCGCGTCCGGCAACCCGATGAATGTGAAGGGCTTGGCCGACTTCCTCAGTTTCTGCTGGCCACTCGTGCGCCGGGACGTGCCGGATGCGGAGTTCCTGGTCGTCGGCGCCGTGGGCGACTCGGTCCAACACCTGCCCGACGGCGTCCGGGTGCTGGGCCGGGTCGAGGATCTCGGCCCCCTCTATGCGGCGGCGCGCGTCGTGATCAACCCCGCGGTCGCCGGGACCGGGCTGAAGATCAAGACCATTGAGGCGCTGTGCCAGTTGCGGCCGGTCGTCTGCTGGCCCTCCGGCGCAGACGGGGTGGCGGAGGAGGCGCGCGCGTTCTGTCACATCGCCAGCGACTGGTTCAGCTTCGCTGGCCACATCAAGCGCCTGCTCGGCGCCGATGACGAGGCGTTCGCCATCGAGCAGGCGCGCGACCGGCTGCAGCATGCCTTCTCGCCCGATGCGGTCTATGCGCCGCTCGCCGAAGCGCTGCATGATCTCTGACGCATTGCCCAGCGGTTACAACGTATTCGTGGACCTCTCGGACACCCCGATGGATGCGGAGGCGACCGCGCGGCACCTCCGTTTGCTGGAGGTCCAGTGCGGGTTCGCGCAATCCGACGACAGCCTGGTCGCGTTGGCACCGCGCGGCGTCCCGGCGCATGGCGCGCTGGCAGCGCACGTGGGCGATGCACCGGGCGCCACGTGGTCGCGCGCGGTGGCCCATGCAACATCCCGCCGCCGGCATTTGGTCGTCATCTTGGGGCGTGTGCTGCCGGGCAACGAGGTCATCCAGCCGCTGCTGGACGCGCTCGGCCTCGACCCGCTGTTCGGCAGCGCCCAGCCGCGCTTCGCCGATGCGGCGACGGACGGCGTCTGGCCGCTGCCACCCGCTGGGCCGGACGCGAACGGCGGTTTGACCTCGCGCGCCGCCCTGGCCCGGCTGCCACCCAGTCTGATCACCGCGGAACTGCTGGCAGCCGTGACCGTGATCCGGCGCGAGGTGGTCGCCGCAATAGTGCCGGCGCACGACTTCATGAGCCTGCGCGGCGCCGTGGCGCATAGCCTGTGCCAGGCCCGGCGCCGCGGATTCCGCAACGTGGTGGCGAACCGCGTGATTGTCGCCTCGGAGCTGCCGTCTGGCGACCTCTATCCGGCGCTTTCGGCGGACGACGCGGCCCAGCTCCTGGCGCAATATCCCGACACGTCCCGCGCGGCGACGGAGAACGAACGGCTGGCACAACGACGCCTGGAGCCGCTGCTGAACGCCGCCCATCCCAAAGCCGGCTTGCGGCGCCGTTTGCTGCTCAACTGCCGCGGCCTCACCATGCTGCATAACGGCACCTCGAAATGCGTGCTCGGGATGCTCGACGGCTTCGCCGCGCTCGATGCGCCGTGGCAGATCGACATCGTCGCCAGCGCCGCCGCCATGGAGTTCCACGGGATGGCGTCGCGCTATCCGCAGTTCGATCGGCTGACCGACGCTGTGCCCGGCCACTACGCCGCCGCCCTGATGCTCAACCAGCCCTGGGCTGCCGAGACCGTCGCCGAGATGCACCGCTACGCTTTCCTCATTGGCTTCAACATCCTCGACACGATCGGCTGGGACATCCTGTTCCCGGCGCCGGAGCGTCTGGAGTGGGCCTGGCGCCTCGTGGCTCGGCACTCCGATATCCTGACTTACATTTCGGCGTTCTCGCAGGACCGCTTCCGGCGGCGCTTCCCGGTGGCGCCTTGTGTCACGGAACGGGTGGTGCATCTGACCTTCCTGGCCAGCGAGCACACACTGAAGCGGTTTCAGGCCATGCCAGAGGGCGAGCACGTGCTGCTGTTCGGCAACGACTACGACCATAAGGGGATCGCGCCGGCCATTCGCCTGCTTCGCGAGGCGTTCCCGCTGCAGGAGTTCGCGGTGGTGGGCGGTGGCGGGCCGCCTGTCCCGGGCGTGCGGCTGATCCCGAGCGGCGAGACCCCTGAGGACGAGGTGCATCGCCTGGTCGCGACCGCGCGGGCCGTCGTCTATCCGTCGTTCTATGAGGGGTTCGGTTTGCCGGTCGTGGAGAGCCTGGCCTATGGCCGCCCGGTGCTGGTGCGGAGCTGTCCGCTGTGGCATGAGATCGCCGCTCATTCCCGGTTGCCGGGGCGGCTCATCGAGTTCGACGACCCGGCCTCGTTGGTCGAGGCGCTGGGCCAGGTGCTGGCTGGATCGGCGCCGCCCGGCCTGCCATTCGGCACTGCACTGGGCGAGGCGCAGACGCCCACGGGATGGCGCGACGCGGCCGCGGCAGTCCTGCAGTGCATGGAAGACCGCCTGGCCCATGCCGGCATCGAGCATTGGCGGGGCCGGGACGAGGCGCTGCGGACGGCCAACCTATGACCGCCAGACGCATGCGCATCGTCACGTTGCTGGCCCGGCATGGCACCGACAAGTATCAGCACGCCTTGCGAGAAATTCGGACACTGTTTGCGCAGCAGATGCCGGAGGTCGCGCACGAGGTCGTCGTGATCGACAACGCACTAGGCCGGGAGCATCACGAGCAGCTTGCGCACCGCGTGACGCTCATCGGCGGCGACAACACGGCGTGGGAGTTCTCCGGCTGGGACCGCGGCGTCGCGCATCTCGGGCACCGGCTGGACGGGTATGACTTCGTCCATCTCGCCACCTCGGCATTCCGGCAGCTCTATGTCGCATATCTCGACCGGTTCGACGCCGACATGCTGGGCCTGATTGCCGGGCGCGCCGCCGCCGTCGGCCATATCGATTATTACAACAGCCCGGTCACGCTGTTTGGGACGCGGTCGCAGTCCTGGCTGCGCAGCTCGTTCGTGCTGCTGCCGCCAACGGAGCTCCGGCTGCTCGGGTCACTCGTAAGCGTCACCGACCGGGGAAAGCTCTTCAGCGGCGACCCCGCCGCGCCGTTCCGCATCGACGCCCCGCTCTCGGCGTCGTACCGTCAGAACATCCTGGGTTGGCTGACCGGCGAGGGCACCGGCCAGGGCACGGAATGGCACTCGCGCTTCAAGATTTCGGAGCAAACGCTCGGTTTTTTCGAAGATAAGACGGTGGCAATCCTGAACGAGCAAATGCTGACCAACCGCCTGCGTGCCCAGGGGTGCAGCATCGTTGACGCGACCTGGCTCGCGACTTGCGCTTTCCGATCCTACCCGACTATCCAATCCTACCCGACCATCCGATCTTACCCGACCATCCAATCCCATCCAACTATGCAGTCCTGCCCGACGGTCCGGCCGCTGGAAGCGCTGCCTGACTGGCGCGTCCAGGTGACGTCGCGCGACGTTGACAGCGTCAACCCTGCCACTCTGCCGTAGTCAAAATAAATCCGTCAAAAATTCCATTGCGTGGTCGCATTGCTTGTCTGCCGGCCGTGTCTTGCAGTAACGTAACGAATGTCCAGTCAATATCCAGGGAGTGCACACTCCCACGAGCCGACCGATGACCGTGCCGCGCAGGTCCGGGAACTCGCAGACCGGACCTGGACCGACCTCCGTCATCGCGACATCCTGCCGACCCTGCGCAATTTCGAGCTGTGGTACACCCACCTCAGTGGCAACAACCCGGCGCTGTCCACGCGCCTCACTGTCTTGCTCGATACCGGCGTGCCGCCTTCGCCGGAGCAGATGCATGAACTGCACGCCGAATGCTTGGTGCAGGAAGTTGACGTCGATGCCATCGCCGATGGGTCGGAGCAGCTCGACCAAGCCGCCCAGTCCATCGTCGAGCAGGTCGCCGGCAATCAGACGGCGTTGCGCGGCTACAGCGACACCCTCTCCGGCGTTGCGGCCCGGCTGGAGCAGGACAGGACGATGAACGGCCTGGTGCAGGCGGTGACGGTGCTGACAGCGGAGACGACGCGGGCGAGCGCGCGCAACCGCGCCCTGGAACAGCAGCTCTCGGCGTCGGCGACCCGGATCACCAAGCTGCGGCAGACATTATCGGAGGCGAAGCAGCATGCCACGACGGACAGCCTCACCGGGCTGTGCAACCGCAACGCGTTTGACCACAGATTGCGCCGGGCTATCGCACGGGCGAGGACCGACGAACAAGCTATGTGCCTGGTATTGCTCGACATCGACCATTTCAAGCGGTTCAACGACACCTATGGGCACCGGACCGGGGACCTCGTGCTCCGGCTGGTCGGACGGGTGATCGCCGACAACGTGAAGGGGCGCGACACCGCGGCGCGCTATGGCGGGGAAGAGTTCGCCGTCATCCTGAGCGGCGCCGAGCTGCGGCCGGGCGCTGTGGTCGCCGGGCAGATCCGCGCCGTGCTGGACGGCAAGCGCCTGATGATCAAGGGCGCGCAGCAGGACCACGGCAGCGTGACGGTCTCGGCCGGCGTCGCGCAATTCCGCACCAGCGACAGCGCCGCGTCGCTGATCGAGCGGGCCGACGCAGCGCTGTATGAGGCGAAGCACCTCGGCCGGAACCGGGTCTGCGTCGAGCATCACCCGGCTACCCACGACGTCCATACTTAAAGACCAGGCGTCCTCTGGGGGGTTGACCGGCATCAGTGTGCCAGTGCCGCCCTGCCGGGATCGGCAACCTCCAACCGCGTATCGACCTTGAGCATCATGGCGACGATTGCGCCGAGCAGGGCGCATCCGCCCAGCACGAGCAACCCGGCCGTGAAGTTCCCGGTCACGTCTTTCAGGTATCCCATCATGTAGGGGCCAGCAAAGCCCGATAGGTTGCCGAGCGAGTTGATGGCCGCGATGCCCGCCGCCGCCGAGGCTCCGGTGAGGAAGGTGCTCGGGATTGGCCAGAACAGCGGCGGCATGGCGGAAACGCCGATCTGCCCCAGGCACAACAGGCCCAGCACCATGGCCGGCGAGGAGACAAGGCCCGCGCCGCCGACGCCGACCATGGCGAGCAACAGGGCAAAGCAGACGTGCTCCCGGCGCCGCAATGTACGGTCGGAGTTGCGGCCCAGCAGCACCATGCCGACCGCGCCGAACACGAAGGGCAGGGCGGACAACAGGCCGGTCTCGAAGTTGCTGGCGCCGAATCCCTTGACGATCGTCGGCAGGAAGAAGGCCACCCCGTAGCTTGCGGCATTCAGGCAGAAGTACACGAACGAGCAGGCCAGGACACGCCGGTCGCTCAGCGCCTTGCCGATGCTGAGATGTTCGGCAGCCTCCTTCTTGGTCTTCTCTGCCGCCAATCGCGTTTCGAGCCAAGTCTTCTCATCATCGTGGAGCCAAGTGGCGAGCGCTGGTCGATCGGTCAGGTAGAAAATGACAGCGACGCCCATCAGGAGCGACGGCACCGCTTCGAGGATGAACAGCCATTGCCAGCCTTCGAGCCCAGCGCCGGACACGTTCAGCAAGGCCCCGGAGATTGGCGCGCCGATGATGGAGGAGAACGGGATCGCCAGCATGAAGAGCGAGACCACGCGGGCGCGATAGACCGAGGGAAACCACAGGGTCAGATAGAAGATGATCCCCGGGAAGAACCCGGCCTCGGCGATGCCGAGCAGAAAACGCAGGATGTAGAACACCCACTGCGTCGAGAGCCCGGTTGCCGTCGCGATCGGGCCGATGAAGGCGAACAGGCCGGAGATGACGCCCCAGGTCAGCATGATGCGGGCGATCCACAGCCGCGCGCCGAACTTGTCCAGCGCGAGGTTGGAGGGCACTTCGAGCAGGAAGTAGGCGATGAAGAACAGTCCGGCGCCCAGGCCGTAGGCCGCTTCGGACAATCCAAGCGCCGAGGCCATCTGCAGCTTGGCAAAGCCGACGTTGACGCGGTCCAGATATGCAACGAAGTAGCATGCAACAAGGAATGGAATGAGCCGCCAAAGCACCTTGCCGATGGTCCGCTTTTCGATGTCGTCCATACGACCGTCCTCCCTCAGTTAGTCACGTCTTGCGTGCGCTTGTTTTTCGTCCGCGCGGGCGTGTCCCACTCCCGTGCCGCCGCGCGATGGGCTTGATACCGGCTCCCGCGTTGCCGGAAAAGCCCATGGGCCCATGCTGGAAGCGTCCTATCAGCGCAGTCACGCGCAATTATTCGCGGCCAGGCTCGCCATCGTCGCCGGTCTTGGTTCGAGCCGTCTGACAATGGCGGCGCGCTGGTGCTCGCGCTCTCTGCTCGCTTGCTCGCAACCAAAACGGCGTGCTTGCAATCGGCGGATCGTGCTCATGATGTGTGCCACCGGGGCGTTCTGACAAACCTTGGTTTCCTTGCGTGGCTCCCTCCCGGTCAGCGTGCGTCGGCGCCGGTGGACGCAATCCCGTCCAAACGATGCTTCCTTTCCGCTTGCATATCGTGTTGAACAAATAAAGAACGTACTATGAAGAGGAGAGTAGCAGATGGGATTTAAGATTTCAGGATTGGACGAGCTACGCGAGCGCTTGGAGCGCCTGCGTCCGGAAGACGTGATGGCCAGGGCGTTGGCCGAGCAGGCGCAACGCAGTGCGTTGCGGGACAGCGTGGGGGCGCAGGCGGACGGGTTGCAGGCCGCCGTCGGCAGTAGCGACCCGGCGGCTGTGCCGCAGGAATTGAGCACGGCACAGATGTTGGCCCGTCCGTTCCTCGCGCCGGTGGCGGCGGAGATGGGCGACGAGGTGGCCCGGGCGGTGGGGGCCGCAGTGGCGGCGGCGCTCAGGGGCGACAGTCCGGATGCCAACGGCATGGGCGCTGACTTGGGCGGTGGTGACCTGGGCGGCAACGATCCCCCGAACTGGAGCGGCGCGGGCGCCGTTGCCCCCACCTTGACTAGCAACGCGAACGCGATCGGGGTTGGCAGCCCGCGCCCTACTGCGAACGGCGCTCCGCCCGATCGCCTCCCGCTCAATTCGTTCGCTGGGCCAGGGGCTCCTACGTCAAGTGATGAGACAACAGCCCAGCAGTCTGCTGATCTCAAGGCATTGCTTACGGTGCGGGAGGGTCGTCGCAACGACGTCTACCTGGACAGTAGAGAAATTCCAACATTGGGGATCGGTCACAAGATTCTACCCGACGACAATCTGAAAGTTGGTGACGTCATCAGCGATGCGCAGGTGGAGGCCTTTTACACCAAAGACAGCAAGGCTGCGCTCGATGCCGCTCGTTCTCAGGCGATCGAGGCTGGCATTACGGACCCTAAATTCATTCCCTATCTAACCTCAGTCAATTTGCAGCTCGGCTCAAATTGGCGGAACGATTTTAAGCGCACATGGGCCGACATCCAAGCCGGCAACTACGCGCAAGCCGCGCAGGACGCCGCTGACCCCAAGTGGTATCGGCAGACTCCCGATTGGGTGAAGGATTTCCAAGGTGCGCTCCTCAGGCTCCCTCCAAAGCCGCAATAAGTGGTTCAGCCTAGCCGTTGTTGGGGTGCTCGCCGTGGGTTCCGCAATGAGCACACCCGCCGCGTCGGGCAGCTTCCTCTATTGTCTTGCGGCAGGGAATGACATTGCGGTGTTCGCGGGCAAACCCACGCCCGATGGCCGCCTGGAGTTCGGTGTCTCGCGGTGGCAAGGCGAACGGAACATCGGCGTATTCGGCACTGCCACTCGCCACGGGCAGCAATGGGAATACCGGGACAACATGGACGCCGGAACAGCACAGGAGCGGTGCCGGTTAGACATTGTTCGCAGCGCCGACGGCACGCTACGGGTCACGGCAGACCCGGGAGCGACATGCCAGAGCCTAGGCGGCCAGGGCACGGCGATTGGCGCCATACGCTTCCCGGCCGCGACCTATGAGGGGCCAGTCACGAACGAGTTGGATGCCGACCAGAATTTCGACAGCGCCGGTAGGTGTTGGCGGGCAAGCTAGCTGTCGATGCGGTAATAGGGTTAAAAAAGCTGGATGTTCCTACAGCACAGTCGTCCTGGGGTCGCGAGCGGCCTGAATGCGGAACCCGAGGGGACCGGAGCCTGATGGAGCAGGACGCCGCCAACATCGTCTCCATCGGCGAGATCGTGGCCGAGGTCGTCGCCGAGGACCTCGGCACCGGGTTCCGCGAGCCGATCCGGCTGCAAGGGCCATACCCGTCGGGCGCGCCGGCGATCTTTATCGACCAGGTGGCCAAGCTGGGCCACAAGGCCGGCTTGATCTCCTGCGTCGGCGACGACGACTTCGGATGGCTCAACGTCGAGCGCCTGCGCCG
This sequence comes from uncultured Alphaproteobacteria bacterium, assembly GCA_963850595.1. Classification (GTDB taxonomy): domain Bacteria; phylum Pseudomonadota; class Alphaproteobacteria; order Acetobacterales; family Acetobacteraceae; genus CAHJXG01. The sequence goes on from CAWKLS010000003.1 coordinate 743,081, forward strand.
GGACAGGGTGGACACGAGCGCCATACGTATCCATCCCGATCAGGCGACCGGCACGGCCTTCGTGCGCTACCGAGAGGACGGCGAGCGCGACTTCGTATTCAACATCAGGCACAGCGCGGCCGGCTGCACACGGATCGACGCGGCGGGACGCGCGTTGCTGGACGGCTGCCGGCACCTCCACATCATGGGCTCGTCGCTGTTCTCGGCACAGCTGATCGAGGCGGCGGAGCAGGCCATCGGCCAAGTGAAAGCGCAAGGCGGGACGCTGTCGTTCGATCCGAACATTCGCAAGGAGATGCTGGACGCGCCGAGGATGCGGGGGGTGCTGGGAGCGGTGCTCCGGCAATGCGACATCTTCCTGCCGTCCGGCGCCGAGTTGACGCTGTTGACCGGTGCGTCGTCGGAGGAGGGCGCCATCGCCGAGATCCTGGGCCTCGGCGTGTCGTTCGTCGTGGTGAAGCGTGGTCGCGATGGGGCGAGCTGCCATAGCCGGGACGGCGTCCTTCGCATGCCAGCGTTCCCAGTCATCGAAATCGACCCGACCGGCGCCGGCGACTGCTTCGGCGCCACTTTCGTGACCTGCCGCCTGCAGGGCCGGGGCGTCGAGGAGAGCCTGCGCTACGCCAATGCCAGCGGCGCCCTGGCCGTGGGCGTCCGCGGACCCATGCAGGGCACGTCGAGCTTCCCCGAGCTGGACGCGTTGATCGCCGAAGCGGGCATCGCAAGGGCGGGCGCATGAGCATGAACACATGAGCACGGACGCGCTGCTCGCGCTGCCGGGCCGCTACCGTGCCCACGCCGCGGCTGGGATCACCTCCGTGTGCTCGGCGCATGAGCTGGTGATCGAGGCGGCTTTGCTGCAGGCGGCCGAGGACGGCGGTCCTGCCCTGATCGAGGCGACGTGCAACCAGGTCAACCAGGAGGGCGGCTATACCGGCATGACGCCGGAAGGTTTTCGCGACTTCGTGCATCGAATCGCTGAGCGCGTCGGCGTGCCGGGCCAGCAGATCATTCTGGGCGGTGATCATCTCGGTCCCAACCCATGGAGGCATTTGCCGGCCGCCGACGCCCTGGCCCGGGCGGAGGCGATGGTCGCCGCCTATGCCAGTGCGGGGTTCGAGAAGCTGCATCTCGATTGCAGCATGGGCTGCGCTGGCGAACCCGCGAGCCTGGACGACGCAATCGTCGCGACGCGCGCGGCACGGCTGGCCGGGTGTGCCGAGGCGGCCGCGACGGCACGCCCGGTCTATGTCATAGGGACCGAAGTCCCGACGCCGGGCGGCGCCACCGAAGCGCTCGACCATCTGCAGCCGACCCGCCCGGAGGCGGCGCTCGCCACCTACGCCGTCCATGCGCAAGCGTTCCAAGACGTGGCGAACCGAGCCTGGACGCGGGTCATTGCCATCGTCGTGCAGCCCGGCGTCGAGTTCGGGCATGAGGATGTGGTGGTCTATGCGCCCGAGCGCGCCCGTGCCCTGGTTGCGGCGCTGGACCGCATGCCGGGCCTGGTGTTCGAGGCGCACTCGACCGACTACCAGCCGGAGGCGGCGCTGCGTCAATTGGTGCAGGATGGCTTCTCCGTTCTGAAGGTCGGTCCTGCCCTCACCTTTGCACTACGGGAAGCGCTGTATGGCCTCGACGCGATCGCGGCCGTGCTGCGGCCGGGCACGGTCTCGGTCCCGGCCACCATGGAGCGCTTGATGACCGCGCAGCCAAAGGAATGGCAGGGCCACTACCCGGGCACGCCGGAGGACCAGCGCCGGCTGCGGCATTACAGCTACAGCGATCGCATCCGCTATTACTGGCCGATGTCCGAGGCGCGGCGGGTAGTGGACGGCCTGCTGGCGGCGCTGCAAGGCGTCCGGATCCCTGGAACGCTCATCAGCCAGCATCTGCCCCGTTTGCATGAACGCGTGATGGCCGGGGCGGTGCAGCCAGAGGCCCGCGGGTTGCTCATCGAGGCGGTACGTGATGTGCTGCGCACGTATTCGAGAGCCTGCCGCAGCATCTAGCGGGCACACGAGGGGAAACCGTGTCGGAATCAAAAATACTGGACGGCAAGGTCGCCGTCATCACCGGCGCCGCTCGCGGCATCGGCCTCGCCATCGCGCGACGCTACGCCACTGAGGGCGCGCGTGTCGTGGTCGCCGACCTGAACGAGGCCGGCGCCCAGGAAGCCGCCGCGGCGATCGGCCACGATGCCTTCGGCTTGCATCTCGACGTCACCCGGCAGGAGTCGATCGACGCGATGCTGGCGGCGGTCGTCGCCCGATGCGGCCGCCTCGACGTCCTGGTCAACAACGCCGGCATCTTCGACCTGGCGCCCGTGGTCGAGATCACCCGCGAGAGCTACCGCCGGGTCTATGCCGTGAACGTCGAGGGACTGCTGTTCACCCTGCAGGCGGCGGCCAAGCAGATGATCGCGCAAGGGCACGGCGGCCGGATCATCAACTTCGCCTCCCAGGCCGGCCGGCGCGGCGAGGCGCTGGTGGCGGTGTATTGCTCCTCCAAGGCGGCGGTGATCTCGCTGACCCAGAGCGCTGGGCTAGACCTGATCAAGCACGGCATCAACGTGAACGCCATCGCCCCGGGCGTGGTCGATAACGAGCACTGGGACGACGTGGACGCGCGCTTCGCCCGCTACGAGGGCCTGCAGCCCGGCGAGAAAAAACGGATGGTCGCCGCCGCGGTGCCGTTCGGCCGGATGGCGCGCCCGGACGAGATCGCCGGCCTGGCGGTGTTCCTGGCGGGCCCGGATTCCGGGTATATCGTCGCCCAGACCTACAACATCGACGGCGGCAACTGGATGAGCTGAGCTGCTTCGAGGCTGAATCCTGGACCCGCTGCACGTCCAACCAAGAAAAGAGGAAACAACCGCATGTTCCGTAAATCGCTTGCCTTGGCGACAATCCTGGCCACCGGCGCGATGCCGGCGCTGGCCGACTCGACGCTCACCATCGCGACGGTCAACAACGTCCAGATGATCGAGATGCAGAAGCTGGCGCCGAACTTCGAGAAAGAGCATCCCGACATCCATCTGCGCTGGGTGGTGCTGGAGGAGAACACGCTGCGCCAGCGTGTCACCACCGACATCTCGACCCAGGGCGGCCAGTTCGACGTCTTGACGATCGGCAACTACGAGGTGCCGATCTGGGCGAAGCAGAAATGGCTGGCGCCGTTCGACAATCTGCCGACCGCCTTCGACGTCGATGACATCCTGAAGCCGGTTCGGGACGGGCTGAGCTATGAGGGCAAGATCTACGCGCTGCCGTTCTACGCCGAGAGCGTGATGACGCTGTACCGGACCGACCTGTTCAAGAAGGCCGGGCTCACGATGCCGGCGGCCCCCACCTACGAGCAAATTCGGCAGTTCGCCGACAAGATCACCGACAAGCCAAACGGCGTTTACGGCATCTGCCTGCGCGGCAAGCCGGGTTGGGGCGAGAACATGGCCTACTTCTCGACGCTCGTCACCGCCAATGGCGGCCAGTGGTTCGACACCAAGTGGAACACCACGATCGACACGCCGGAGTGGAAGGCGGCGCTGGCCTATTACACCGGCATCCTGACCGCCGATGGCCCGCCGGGCGCCTCGTCGAACGGCTTCAACGAGAACCTGACGCTGTTCTCTTCCGGCCATTGCGGCATGTGGATCGACGCCACCAGCGCCGCCGGCACGGTCTATGACAAGAAGCAGTCCCAGGTGGCGGACGAGGTCGGCTTCGCGGCCCTGCCGACCGGCAGCTTCACCGGCGGCCCGACCTGGCTGTGGTCGTGGAACCTCGCCATCCCGGCCTCCTCGAAGCAGGTCGCAGCCGCGCGTCAATTCGTGACCTGGGCGACCTCGAAGGAATACGTCCAGTTGGTCGCGAAGTCCGATGGCTGGGTGAACATTCCGCCCGGCACCCGTGCGTCGTCCTACACGCCGGAATATAAGCAGGTCGCGCCGTTTGCGGACTTTGTAGTGGCGGCCATCAACAACTCGAACCCCAATGGGCAGACGAAGAACCCGCGGCCCTACACCGGCGCGCAGTTCGTCGGCATCCCGGAGTTCCAGGCGATCGGCACCCAAACCGGGCAGTCGATCGCAGGGGCGCTCGCCGGATCCTCGACGGGCGATCAGGCCCTGGCCGCGACGCAGGCGGCAACGGCGCGGTCGATCCGCCAGGCGGGCTACGGCAAGTAGGGCAGCATCTCGGAGCCTTGGGCCACGTTGGGTGATCCAAGGCTAACCACTGACCATCATGCGCACGATCTCGTCGGCGCTCGCAGCATGCGTCGGCCGTTCGCCCACGTTCACGCCGCGCCGGAGCACGACGATCCGGTCGGATACGTCGAAGATGTCGGCGAGGTTGTGCGAGATGAAGATCACCCCGACGCCGCTCGACTTCAGGCTGCGGATCAACGCGATCACCCGGCGCTGCTCCGGGACGCCCAAGGCGGCGGTCGGCTCGTCCATGATCAGCACCCGCGCGTTCCAATGGATCGCGCGTCCGATGGCGATGCATTGCCGCTGCCCACCCGACAACGCGCGGACCGGGCGATCCAGTCGGTCGAGCCCGATATCCAGCGCCTCCAGCGCGTGGGCGGCCTCGGCGCGCATCCGCTTGCGGTCCAGGACCGGCAGGCCGAACACCCGGCGCATCGGCTCGCGCCCGAGAAAGATGTTCGCGCCGACGTCGAGATTGTCGGCGAGAGCGAGGTCCTGGTAGATCGTCTCGATCCCGCGCCTTCGGGCGTCCTGCGGATTGCCCAGCGCCACCGGGTTACCCTGATAACGCAGCTCACCCCCATCGGGCGGAAACACGCCGCTGATGATCTTGATGAGCGTCGATTTGCCGGCACCGTTGTCGCCGGCCAGGGCCACCACCTCGCCAGCGTCCAGCCGGAAGCTGACGTTCTCGAGCGCATGCACGCCGCCGAAGCGTTTGTAGATGCTGCGCGCCTCCAGGAGCGGTTCAGTCATCGACCCGGCCGCCTCCCGGTTTGCGCTGGCTTTGATCGACGAGCACCGAGATGATGATGACGACGCCGACCGCGACGAATTGCCAGAACGGTTCGACGTTGATGAACACCAGGCCGTACTGGATCACCGCCACGATGAGGGCGCCGATCAGCGTGCCGACCAACGTGCCGGAGCCGCCGAACAGGCTGGCGCCGCCAATCACCACGGCCGCGATGCTGTCGAGCAGCAACGGCTCGCCGGCCTGCGCGGCGCCGGCGGAGAACCGCCCGGCATACAGCACGCCGCCGACGGCCGCACTCAGGGCCGAGAGGATATAGATCCGCAGCGTGACGCCGCGCACGTCGATGCCGGCGCGCAGCGACGCCTGACGGCTGCCGCCGATCGCATAGACGTATTGCCCGAACCGCGTCTGCGCCAGCACATAGTGCAGGCCGAGCATGGCCAGCGCCGTCACCACCACGACGACCGGCAGCGGACCGATGCTGCCGTTGCCCAGGAAGCTCAGGATTGGGTTATCGACCGGAACCGTCGTGCCGCCCGCCAGCAGAAAGGCGACCCCACGCGCGACGCCATACATGCCAAGGGTGCCGATGAACGGCGGGACCCGAAGGCGCGCGATCAGCAAGCCGTTGACCACGCCGGGCACGACCGCCGCCAGCCCGGCCGCCGCAACGCCGGCGAGCAGGCTGCCGACATTGCCAAGCAGGCCGCCCGTTACGTTCACGGCCTGGCTCGCCACCACGGCGGCCAGGCCCATCGTGAACCCGACGGACAGGTCGATGCCGCCGGAGATGATGACGAATGTCTGACCGATCGCCAGCAATAACGGCGCGGTCGCGAACACGGCGATCGACCGGACGTTGCTCGCGTTGAAGATGAACGTCGTGCCGAAGCTGAACTGCGACCACAGTTCAAACCCGACGATGAGCCCGCCAAGGAACAGCCATGCCCGGCCGGCCGCGAGCCAGGCGCTCCAGGCCGCCTGACGCGGAGTAGCGGCCACGGTGATGGCGACGGACACCGGCGTCAGTTCGAATAGATGAAGCGCGCTATGGCCGGGTCATCGACGTTGGACTTGTCGAGGACCGTGAAGCCGGTGCCGATGCTGGTCGGGATCGAGTTGCCTTCGAGGACCGCGTGGGCGGCGATAACGCCGAAATAGCCGATCTCGGCGGGATGTTGCGCGATCGCCAAATCGACCAGGCCGGTTTTGATCTGGCCCACGATTGTCGTGGGTGCGTCGAACGCGACCACCTTGACGCGGCCGCTGCCGCCGCCCTGCTTGACGCCGTTCGCCGCGCCAATCGCGGAGAACAGGTTCGCGCCGAACACCCCGGCCAAATCCGGGTTGCGCGCCATCACCGACTGCAGCTGGCTGGCGGCCTTGTTGGCGTCGTCGTCGTTGAACTGCGTGTCGAGTACGGTGACGCCGGAGTGCAGCTTCATCTCTTCCTTGAAACCCTCCTCGCGCTGGTCCGTCGTGGACACGCCGGGCTTGACGTTCGACACGTACACCTTGCCTTTGTCGCCGATCGCCTTAGCGAGCGCACGGGCGGCGATCTGGCCGCCCAGGACGTTGTCGGAGGCGATGTAGCTCAGCGGAAAGTCGGCATTGCCGCTTCCGGTTTGATAGCGGCCGGTGCCGATGAAGGTATCGACGGTGATGACCTTGATCCCGGCCGCAACGGCCTTCTTCAGCGGCTCCACCAACTGCACCTTGTCGGTCGGCGCGATGAGGATCGCGTCGGGATGCCGCGCGATCACCGCATCCAGCACGGGCACCTGCGTCACCGGATTGAAATCGGGGGCGCCCTGGAAATTCAGGGTGTCGCCGACGGTGTCCGCGGCCGCCTGCGCGCCCTTTCGCATCGTGATGTAGAAGGCATCGGTGGTCAGGCCCGGCACGAGCGTGATGGTGTAGTGCTTGCCGGCGGCCTTGGCCGGGGCAATGCCGATCAGACCCAATGCCGCCAGCGCGGACACGATTGCAACCGTATATTTCATGGACGTTCCCGTTTGATTTTATTGTTTTGCAGCGTAGGCCTCAATGACGCCCTCGAACATGAGATACGCCCCAACGGCCAGCTTTGGTAGCCAAGGTGCAGGGCGTCAATAGGGCGTCTTCTTTGTCCTATCGCTCCCGTCGTGCAGTCATCCAGGCTTGTAAGCAGACAGGCTCGCCAGCAGCCTTAATGGACGAAATTGAAGGTGCGCTTGCGTATGCCGTCGATGCTGCGCTGCACACGGCGCTGAATACGCACGGCGAGGGGCTGGACGCTCCGCCGGTCCGGCGGACGGACGCCGGTGCTGGAGCCGAAATCCTCGCTCTGCAGCACCGGAAACGGCCGCACGACATAGGGCAGGATGCCGTTTTCCCAAAACCGGTCCATCGTCTGGTCGATAGGCATGAACACCCGTTCACCATAGGCAAGCATCCGCGCTGCACCTTCACGCCGGATCAAATAAGCCCCAGTGCCGAGCACATGCGTGCGCAAACGATACAGCGCCCGTCCGCCGGATAGCTCCGCGACAGACGTCCCAGAATACTTGGCCGATGGCGGGTTCTGCAGCTGAGTGCGCTTGGTGTCCAGGCGCACGACCAGCCAATCGGTGAAGCGCGAGTTGAGGAGGTCCTGCAAAATTTGGGGGAAGGTCGCATCGACGCGCACGTCATCCTCCATGATCAGCGCCGTCTCGATTCCGTCGCGGAGCATGCGCCGATACACATGGTGATGACTGAGGCAGCAAGCGATCTCGGTGTCCATCATCTCGACGCCATAGATGCGCAGCGCCCGGGCGCGGTCGTACGCGGCGCGCTCGGACGGCGTGAGCCTGCGGCCGTCGACCGCGGGCACGAACTCGGCCGCAAGCCCCAGCCGCTCAAGCAGCCCGGCCATATGGCGCCGCCGCTCGGTGTCGCGTTCAAGGTTGATGACGAAAATCGGCAACGCTGACATCAGGCCCTGACCTCTACAGCCGTACGCCCTGGTGCTCAACGGCTGTGAACGCTGGGTTGCGGTTCGCCGCCGCGAGGCCGAAGCCGAGCACCAGGAAGAACCATCCTCCCATCGGCAGTGAAACCAGCGGGCTTGTCGTGCTGATCGGCCAGACCTGGATGAAGGCCGCGACGAACAGGCCAACGCGCAGCGGGTCGGGCGTTTGCCACAACCCGGCCGATAACCGGCGCAGCCAAAGCAAGATCAGCAAGCCAAAACCAAACAGGCCCGGCCAGCCGGCGTCAGTCAGCGCCTGGAGGTAAAAGCTGTGCGGATGCGTCACGCACATCTCGGCGCCGCCGCCATCGTCAGCCGGGTTTTCCGGCCAGTGCCAGCCGTGTTGATAGCGCGGGTCCGCGCAATTGATCTGAAACCCGTTGAAGCCAAGCCCGGTCCAGGCGTGCTGCTCGGCCATCGCCAGGACGCGCGCGGTGATCTGCCCATACGGGCTGTCGGGGAAACTCTCGATCTGGTGGGAAAACTTGGTGACCAGGCGATAGAACGTCGGCGGCGCGACGACCGCGGATGCCCCGATCAGCGCCCCGGCGGCGACAACGGCCACAACGATCAAGCCGCGCACCTTCGGCAGCAGCAGCCCGGTGACCAGCAGGCCAAGGCCCGTCAGCAGCACCGGCATCCGCTGGCCGATCAGGACGATGACGGCCACGCTCGCAACCAGGATGCCGCCGGCGGCCACCCGCCTCAGGATCTTAGCAGAAGCGCCCACCCGGCTTATGGCGGGCAGCATCGCCGGGAACAGCACCCGTATGAAGGTCGGAGCGGCTTTCGGACCCTTGAACGGCCCGGTCAGTTCGCCTTCCACCCACCGGGGATCCCCGAACAGGTTCCTGCCGGTGACGAACTGCAGCAGGCTTTGTCCGGCAACTGTACAAAGCCACGGCGCTGAAGCTTAAAAGCAGCCAGTGGCGGACGCGCTGGTCGCGCAGCACCCACTGTTCCAGCGCCGCCGCGAACACCAGGAACCGTCCGGCAAGCAGGGCCTGGGCTACGTGGCCCCAACCGCCCGACGGCCCAGCCCAGACTGCGGCGACGGTGCAGGCGGCGGTCCATGCCCACCAAAGCAGGCCGACCACAACCCAGTCCCGGCGCAGCCAAAGCCACTGGCGGTCAAGCGCGCTCCGAACCAAGAAAAGGGCCGCGACGACGTCGAAGGCTATTTCGGCGCCGACACGCAGATGCACCAGGAAGACCGGCAGCAGCAGGGTTAGGCCGCATGACACCGCGTCGGTCGCACGCGCCACTTGCCGGGAGGCCATGCCTCGCCACGGCCCGGCCGGCATGGCATCGATCCCCGCGGTCACGCCGAGGCACGCTGCAGCCGGTCGGCCTGGCCCGCGTGGATGTCGGCCATCATCCGGTGGATGTCGTATTGATAGGACCACTCCGGATACGCCGCACGGAAGCGGCTGACGTCGCTGATCCACCAGATATGGTCACCCACCCGGGCCTCGTCGCTGTAGGCGTGCCGCATCGGACGCCCGGTCAGGTTTTCGGCGATCGCGATGGCCTCCTGCATCGAGCAGTTGGCATGGCGTCCGCCGCCGATGTTGAAGACCGCGCCGGAGGTCGGACGCTGGAAGAAGCACCAAAACGCCTCGACCAAGTCGCTGCAATGGATGTTGTCGCGCACCTGCTTCCCCCGGTGGCCGAACACGGTGTATGGCGTGTCGTTGACGGCGCATTTGACGAGGTAGGCCAGGAAACCGTGCAGCTCGGCGCCCGAGTGCCCGGGCCCGGTGATGCACCCGCCGCGAAAGCAAGCCGTCCTCATATCGAAGTAGCGCCCGTATTCCTGCACCAGCACGTCGGCGGCGACCTTGGAGGCGCCGAACAGGCTATGCAGGCAGTTATCGATCGACATCTCCTCGGGGAAGCCGCGCTCCGCCCATGGATGCTCTGTGGCGATCTCGTAGCGGGTGGCCTGTTCCACCAGCGGCAGATGGTTGGGGCGGTCCCCATAGACTTTGTTCGTGCTCGCGAAGATGAACACCGCGTCCGGCGCATGGCGGCGGGCTGCCTCAAGCAGGACCAAGGTGCCGTTGGCGTTGACGGTGAAGTCCATCACCGGGTCTTTTGCGGCCCAGTCGTGCGAGGGCTGTGCCGCGCAATGCACGACGAGCGAGATCGCGCTGCCGTAATGGGCGAACAGGCGCTGCATCGCGGGCTCGTCGCGAATGTCCATGTCGGCATGGGTATAGCCCCGGGACGCCTCCAGCAGGTCGATTTGCCAGCGCGTGCTGGCGTCCTCGCCGAAGAAACGCCGCCGCATGTCATTATCGATGCCGACAACATCCAAACCCCGCTCGCGGAACGCTTTGGCCGCCTGGGCGCCCACCAGCCCTCCTGAACCTGTCACGACCGCAACTGCCATCCAGACCTTCCTCGTTGCGCCCACCGGTGACGGTGGCAGGCGATTGGGCCTTATGTCCCAGTTGCGGTGGTCTTCATACCGGCATCCATCAAGGGGCCGTTGTTTGCGCCGCTGCCTGCAGATGTGATGACGCCGATCCACCTCGATCCGAAAAAGCTTTGGTGTGAGGGGCGGCACCTTCAAACGTCCGGTCATGGAAACCATGCTCACGGGTGCAGTTGCGCCGGTGAGGTATTCGGGGCCAGGGTCGCATCGTCGCAACAGGTGCAATCATGCCAGCAACACGCTTCGCCGCCGCCTTTGCCGCCATGATCCTGCTCTCGGTGCCCGGGCGAGCGGCTGGTCCCGAACAGGCCGTCGGACCGGTCGTGGTGGAGCTGTTCACCTCGCAGTCCTGCTCGTCCTGTCCGCCGGCGGATGCGCTGCTGGCTGAGCTCGCGCGCACCCGGCCGGATATCCTGGCGCTCGACTTTCACGTGACCTACTGGGACCGGCTGGGCTGGAAAGACCCGTACTCGCTGCCGCAGGCGACGCAGCGCCAGCAGCGCTACGCCGCGTTATTGGGAAGGGACGGGGTCTATACGCCGCAGCTTATTGCCGGCGGGCGGCACCAGGCCGTCGGGTCGGACCGGGCCGAGGTGCTGGCGGCGATCATCGCCGCCGCCGCCGACGGCAGCATCGTGCCGCTGCAATTAAGGCGCGAGGCGGCCGGGTTGGTGCTGGACGCCGGCGCTGGGCGGGGCACGGGAACGCTGCTGCTGGTCGGGTTCGACCGGACCCATACCACCCGCATTGCCGGCGGCGAGAATGGCGGACGCACCCTGATGGAGGTCAACGTCGTCCGCTCCATCGCTGCTGTGGGCTCCTGGCGCGGCGATCCCGTCAGCCTGCGCGCGCCGCAGCCGGACGGGGAGCGGGCGGCGGTGCTGCTGCAGGCCGATGACGGCCGGCTGCTGGCGGCGGCGGTGCTGCCAAAGGGCTGACACGCTCGCCGGCTAATCCAAGATATACTCTGTAATGTGTCGAGCCCCAATGTGTTGAGCCCCCCTAGACGGCACCTGCTTCCGCGATGCTGCATCACTGGACGAATTGCGTGAGGCTCGATGGTGTGTGTGCCATCGCGGTCATGGCGAAGGCGCCGCGGCCGGGCCAGGTGAAAACGCGGCTGCACGGCGTGGTGTCGGCGGAGGAAGCATCGGAGCTGGGCGCGGCCTTCCTGCACGACGCGACGGCTAACGTCGCGGCGGCGGCGCAGATCGCCCCGGTGCACGGCTACGTCGCCTATGCGCCTGCGGGGGAGGAGGCCCGTCTCGATGGCCTGATCGCGCCCGGCACCCGGCTTATCTTGGCTGACGGGACCGGCGGTGAGGCGTCGGGGGTCGAGGGCTTCGGCCGCAGCCTGCTGCATGCCACGCGGGCGCTGCTGGGCTTGGGCTACGGCGCGGCCTGCCTGCTGAGCGCCGACAGCCCGACGCTGCCGACCGCTTGGCTGGCCCAGGCCGCCAAACGGCTGTTGACGCCGGGCCGTCGCGCCGTGCTTGGCCCGGCCGATGACGGCGGATACTGGCTGCTCGGAATGCAGACGGCCGAACCCGAGCTCTACGCGCGCATGTTCTGGAGCACGGACGGGGTGGCGGCAGCGACAGCCGAACGGGCCCGGGAGATCGGTCTGCCACTGGAATGGCTCAGCACCTGGTTCGACGTTGACGACCGCGAGAGCCTCCAGCGCCTGGTGCAGGAATGCGCCGCGCCGCCGCGGGGCGCCGACCAACTCCTCGCGGCGCCGTTCGCAGCGCCGTCCACGGCCCGGTGCGTGGCCGGGATGCGCCTGGCGGACCGACTGCGCGCCCCGCCGCTCGAGCGATGACCCGGCGCAGCGTCCGGCTCCTGGCGCTCATTGCCCTGGGCGCCGGCATCCTGCTCTGCGTGATCGGCGGCGCCGTGCAGCGCTCTCCCGAGGATGTCGGCAACATGAGCCGCGACCGGACGGCGCTGTATGTGGCCTATGCGGGCGCAGCGGGCGTGCTGTACGTTTTGGCGATCACTACGCTGCCGCCTCCCGGGCTGGGTCGGCGGGCGCTTGCGATCGTGCTGCTGCTCGGCGTCGCCATGCGCGTTGTGACGTTCCTGCCGCCGCCGCTGCTGTCCACCGACGTTTACCGATATATCTGGGACGGTCGGGTGCAGGCGTCCGGCATTAATCCGTACCTTTACCTGCCAGCGGCGCCGGAGCTGCAGAGTTTGCGGGACGAAGGCGAGGGCGCGGCGGCGATCTACCCCAACGTCAACCGCGCCGACCGTGCCCCCACCATCTATCCGCCCTTCGCCCAGGCCATCTTCGCGGCAATCGGCTTCACCTCGCCGACGGTGCACGGCGCCAAGGCCGCCATGCTGGCTTTTGACGCCATGTCCGCCGGCGCGGCGCTGCTGCTGCTCCGCGCCGCGCGCCTGCCGCCCGAGCGGCTGCTGATCTACGCCTGGAACCCATTGATCGTCTGGGAGTTCGCCGGCGGAGCGCATATCGACGCGGCCGCGCTCGGCTTGTCGGGCCTCGCCCTCGTTGCCGCGGTCCGCCGCCGCCCGGCGCTCGCCGGCGGTGCGCTGGGCCTCGCGATCCTCTGCAAGCTGCTGCCGGCGGCGCTGTTCCCGGCGCTCTGGCGGCGCTGGGATTGGCGCACGCCGTTCGCCTGCGGAGTGGTGTTGGCGGTAGGCTACGCCTGCTACGCCGGAGCAGGCTGGCGGGTGCTCGGCTACCTGCCGGGTTACGCGTCGGAGGAGGGGCTGGGCGGCGGCGGCGTGTTTCTTCTGCGGCTCTGGGCACTGTTCGGACCACTGCCGTCCTGGGCCGGACCCGCCTACGCGGCGGCAGCGCTGCTCGGCTTGCTGGCGCTCGCCTTCGCCGTCGCCTGGCGGCCGCTGCCGGTTGACCCAGCACGGCGCGCACTCGTCATTTGCCGCGACGCCCTATGGCTGAGCGCCGCCACCATGGCCGCACTGTCGCCGCATTACCCGTGGTATCTGACGGTGCTGGCGCTGCCGGCCGTCCTGGCGCCGCGGCCCAGCGCGCTTTGGTTGACGCTTGCCGCACCCGCGCTGTACTTGGACCCAAACCACGATCGGGTGCTATGGCCCGCTTTGGTGTTCCTGCCCTTCGCCGCGCTGCTGATCTTCGAATTGCTGCGTCATGCCCGCTCGGAACCGCTGCTCGCCATTCATGGAGGCCCCGATGTCTCAATCGATCCCTGACGCCCTGGACCACCGCCGCTATTTCGAATCCGTCACTGCACAGCGCAGCGTTGCCGAGGCGCCGCCGGTGTGCCTGTATCTCGAGGTCACAAACCGCTGCAACCTGCTGTGCGAGACCTGTCCCCGTACCTTCGAGGCGCTGGAGCCGCCGGCGGACATGAGCATGGAGCTGTTTCGCCGGATCGTGGACCAGGTGCCGGGCGTCGCCCGCGTCGTGCTGCACGGCGTCGGTGAGCCGATGCTGGTCCGCCACCTGCCCGAGATGATCCGCTATCTAAAGGCGCGCGGCACACACGTGCTGTTCAACACCAACGGCACCTTGCTGGCGCCCCGCAAACAGGCGGAGATCATCGATACCGGGCTCGATGAGCTGCGAGTGTCGCTGGACGCCGCCGAGGCTGCGACGTTTTTAAAGGTACGCGGCAAGGACATGTTCGACCGCATCGTCCGCAACGTCAGCGCCTTCACCAACCTCCAGGCTGCGACCGGGGCCACGAAGCCCGTGGTGTCGCTGTGGCTGACCGGGCTGAAGGAGACGGTGGAGCAGCTGCCGGAGTTCGTGCGCCTCGCCGGGCGGATCGGGGTCAGGGAGGTCCACCTACAGCGGCTGGTGTTCGACGAGCAGGGTTTCGGCATGGCGCGGGCGGACAGCAGCCTGTTCGAGCAGACGCGGGCTGGGGAGGAGGCGGTGATCGCCAGCGCCCAGGCGATCGGGCGCGAGCTCGGCGTGACGCTGGACGCATCCGGCGCCACCGAACCGGGGCTGAGCCTGAAACGGTCGGCGGACGACAAGCCGTGGGCGACGTGCCGGCGGCCGTGGTCGCTGATGTATTTCACCGCGCACGGCAGGGCGCTGCCCTGCTGCATCGCGCCGTTCTCCGCGCGCGGCTATGAGAACTACACGTTGGGCGACGCGACTCAGCAAACGTTGCGAGAAATCTGGAACAGCCCGGCCTATCGCGGTTTTCGCACAGCGCTCGTCGGCGATGTGCCGCCCAAACCCTGCCAGGGCTGCGGTTTGCGTTGGAGTTTGTGAAAAGGAGCCGGTAATTTAAAGCTGGGCGAGAACGGATGAACTTAACGAGGCAGTTGGCGGATCTGCGTGAGGCCAAGTTCCAAGGCCATGTCCGTGCGGCTTACGCGGACTTCGTGACGATGCTGGATCGCGCCGAGGTCGCTGCCCACACCTTGGCGTCCGGCGCCGCCATGCCCGGCTTTCAGCTGCCCAACGCTGAGGGGCGGTTGCTGTCCTCGGCCGAGCTGCTTGAGCAGGGGGCGCTGGTGGTCACCTTCATCCGCGGCGATTGGTGCCCGTTCTGCATACTGATGCTTGCAGCACTCGAGGAGGCGCTGCCCGAGATCCATGCCGCGGGCGCAATGCTGGTCGCGCTGACACCGGACACCGGCGGACGCGCGCTCCGGGCGAAGCGGGTGCATGGCCTGCACTACGAGGTGCTGTCCGACGTGGACAACGCGGTGGCGCTGCAATTCGGCGTCGTCGTCAACCCGCCCGTCAGCTATCGTGCCCTGCTCACGAAGGGCGGCACAGATTTGGCAGAGCGGCACGGCAACCCGAGCGGCTTCATCCCGCTCCCCGCCACCTTCCTGATGGGCGCCGACGGCATCGTGCAAGACGTGTGGGTCGATCTCGACGTGAGCCGGCGGGTCGAGCCGTCCGCGATCGTTGATGCCCTAGGGCGGCTGGCCCGAAGCTCGGGGCACCCGCTTCCGGCGAGTGGGCGGTAGGCCGGGCGATGGACCTCACGCAAATCCGCTACTTCCTGTCGCTCGCGCGCACGCTGAATTTCACCCGCGCGGCGGAGGCGTGCAACGTCACCCAGCCCGCGCTCACCAAGAGCATTCAGCGCCTGGAAGACGAGCTGGGCGGCCCACTTTTGCTGCGTGAGCGGTCGCTGACCCAGTTGACGCCGCTCGGGCTGGCGATGCTGCCTTTATTGGAGCAGACCCACGCGGCGGCCCAGCGCGCGAAGGAGCACGCGGCCGGCATGAAGCTGCAGACCGCGTCGCCGCTGCGCGTGGGTTTCGCGCCCGAGGTGCCGACGCCGCCTTTCATGCCGTTGTTCGGGGAACTCGCCGCCCGGCTGCCAGGCTTCGAGCTGACGATTGCGGACGCGGCCGCTGCCAGCCTGTGCGACGCATTGCTGCGTGGGTCGCTCGACGTTGCGGTCGTGACTGGCGCCGCCGCATTGCCGGAAAGGCTGAACCGTTGGGCGCTGTTCACCGACGCTATGGTCATGCTGATGCCGCCCGGGCACGCGCTGGCGGCAGTGGACGCCGTTCCGCTTGCGGCACTCGACGGCAAAACCGTGATCTGCCGTGCGCCGGACTGCCGAATGGCCGGCCTGCTTGATCAGGCTCAGCAGGTCCACGGTGCGCGCCCGGCGACGCGACATCAGGCGGAGAACTCCGGGCGCATGGCGGACCTCGTGCGCGCCGGCCTGGGCGTTGCCCTTTCGACGGAGCTCGCCGCCCTGCCCGAGGGCCTGCAAAAGCGGCCCGTCGCTGGGCAGGCTGCGCATCAGATCGTGCTCGTCGTGGTCGCCGGGCGGCCCTCGATGCGGGCGGCGGACGCGTTCATCAAGCTCGCGCGCGCGCGGGCGTGGAAAGAGGAGTGGGGTGTCATTCCCATTACGGGCCAGTGATCAGCCGGGTGCCGCGCCGGAAGGTGAGATAGGCCCACAGCCACTCCACGAGCACTGTGGCGCGGTTGCGGCCGCCCGCGAGAAAGGCGATGTGCGCCGCTCCCCACAGCCACCAAGCCAACGCGCCGCGCACCCGGACGACGCCGAAATCGGCGACTGCGGACTGCCGCCCAATGGTCGCCAGGCTGCCCAGGTGGCGGTAACGGAACGCGCTGGGCGGCGGCCGGCCGGCCAACTGCGCGCCTATCACCCGGGCGACATAAGCGCCGCCCTGCTTGGCCGCTGGCGCCAGCCCGGGCACCGCCGCGCCAGCCCATCCGGCCGAGGCGGCGGTGTCGCCGATTGCGAACACCCCGTTTAACCCCGCCACAGCCAGGTCGGCGCCGACCGGCACGCGCCCGGCCCGGTCCGGCTTGACGCCCAGCCACGCCGCCGCGGGCGACGCCATCACGCCCGCGGCCCACAGGACGGTGCGCGCTGATACATGCCGGCCGGCTATGGTGACGCCCTCCGCCGCTACCGCCTCCACCCGGCTATCGAGCACGACGTTCACTCCCAGATGCCGGAGCGCCCGCGCTGCGTCGTCCGACAGGGCCTCGGGAAACGCCGGCAGCAGGCGCGGGCCGGACTGCACGAGCATAACATGAGCGCTGGCGGGGTCGATCTCGCGGAACTCCTGCTCCAGGCCGTGCCAGGCCAGCTCGGCGATGGCGCCGGCGAGCTCCACGCCGGTCGGTCCACCGCCGATGATGACGAAGGTGAGCCAGGACCGGCGCTCCGCCTCGCTCGTGGCGCCCTCTGCCTCCTCGAAGGCCAGCAACAGGCGGCGGCGGATGGCCGTGCCGTCCTCGACAGTTTTCAGCCCGGGCGCGAACGCCGCCCAGTCGTCCCGGCCGAAATAGCTGTGCCGCGCCCCGGTCGCGAGCACCAAGCGATCATACGGGATGCGCCCACGTTCGAGCAGCACGGCCTTACCTACGGAATCGACGCCCGTGACCTCACCCAGCAGCACCCGCACGTTGTCCTGGCCGCGGAACATGGCGCGGACCGGGGTTGCGATGTCGCCGGGCGACAGGCTGGCGGTGGCGACCTGATACAGCAGCGGCTGAAATAAATGGTGGTTGCGCTGGTCCACTAGGGTGATCCGGCAGGCAGCCCTTCGCAGTCCGCGGACCGCCGCGATCCCGCCGAAGCCGCCGCCCACCACGACGACATGCGGCAGCCCCGTCCGGTCCACAGGCTTGATCATCCGGCGCAGCCAGGTTCCGAGCACACGGTCCACCGAGAACGGCCCGGCGCCGTGCAGCGTGAGAATGGCGAGCAGCAACACCCACGGCAGCCGCGCATCGCTCGCACCAGCGATCTGCCCGAACGGCACGAGCACCAGCAGCCCGAGCGCTGCCAGCCGGGTCGCCGTGCCGGTGGCAAGCAACGTCGCGACGCACAGGGCGATTGCGGGCGCCAGACTGGCCAGCATCGGCGGCACCTGCGGCAGCCACGGCGTGGTGCCCGGCTGCATGGCATTCGTCACGCTGAAGGCGGCAAGTGCGATGCCGGCCGGCGCCGATGCCAGCCAAAGCCGCAAGCCGAGCTGGTAGGCTGGCCCGCCCGTTCTGCGTAGTTCTGCGAGCAAGCGGCCGGCAGCGGCGGCGCCGGGCAGGGCGCTGCTTTCGACGCCGCGTTGCAGCAGGCGGTCGAGTGCCAGCGGCCCCGGGCCGAGCAACACCAGCCGCAGCAGCAGCGCCATCCAGAAGATCTGTGCATCCGTCCAGGTCCCCGCTCCGGCGGTGGGCAGCATAAGCGCCTGCAACAGCATCGCAGCCGCCGCCGGGCGGGTGAGCAGCCCAAACGCCAGCAGCAGCGGGCAGGCGGTCTGCACCACCAGCCCCAGGCTCGAAGTCATAACCCCGTGCAGCGCTCCCGACCACCAACCTGGCCCGAGCGGCGCGCCAAGTCCGCTGCCTGACGCTGCGCCGAGCATCATCTCATGCACCTGGACCAACAGGAACGCCTGGGCCAGCCAAAGCCTGATCGCGAGGTCGAGCCAGGGACCAAGCGCCGCTCCCACCGCCGACACGGACACGGCCACGATTCGGCCATAGGCCCGGAACTCATCCATGCATCCCTCCGTCGCCCGGATGATGGAGTGATCGGCGGACGCGTCACCAATACCGATGGCTTATGGAATCCATGCCACCAGGCTCAGCAATCCAGTGTGGTCTCACGCTCCCACTCGGTCAGGTGGCGCATATACAGGTCCCATTCCTGCCGCTTGAGCTTGGAGTAGGAGGGGGCGAACGGCTTCCCCAACGCCGTGCGCAGCGAGGCGTCGCCTTCGAACGCGCGCACGGCATCCAGCAGGTTGAGCGGGAGCTGTCGGACGCCGTCACCGGCGCGTTGATGCGCTTGTAGCTGTTGACGGCCGGGTTGGTGAGCGCACACAGCGCCTCGGCGTGCGCCATGATCCCGCCGAGGAACTGGTAGGCCATTGGGGACAGGCCCAGTTCGTCCTCGCCTTCGAAGGCGTTGGCACCGTCGCGCCAGACCGACACATGCGCGTGGTAGCCGGAGCCGGTCAGGTTGGGGAACGGCTTCGGCATGAACGTCGCGCGCATGCCATGCTGCTCGGCGATGCTACGGACCGTGTGCTTGAAAAAAAGGCGTGGCGGTCGCCGTGTTGAGCGCCGGCGCGTAATCCCAATTCATCTCGTACTGACCGTTCGCGTCCTCGTGGTCGTTCTGATAGGGCCCCGAACCCAGCGTCTCCATCGCGTCGCTGATGGCGGCGATCACGTCGAAGCGGCGCATCAGGGTGAGCTGGTCGTAGCAGGGCTTAGTCTGGGTGTCGGCGCCGTCGGCGAGCGCGGCGCCATCCGGTTTGATGAGGAAGAACTCCGGCTCCACACCCGTGCGCATCTCCACGAGCTTGGGGCAGATGCAGCACGACGTGGGTGTCCCGCATCTCGGCTGACACGTCGAGTGACTTGGCAAAAGCTCCGAGGTCAGTGCCGCGCGGCGCCCGCACTGTCAGCTTCACGCCGCCGGTATCGGCACTGTAAACAACGAACCCGGCGCTGTCTGGCCCGCGGTCACGCATCGTGGCCAGCATGACCGCCAAGTGCGCGCCGAGCTCGGGTTCCATACCCGGGCCGCTTGATGAACAGCCCGACAATCCCGCACATGGCACAACCCTCGACAGCACATTCCGGTTTTGGGCACAGCGTGGCAAGCGGGCCATCGGCTATCAATTGGAAGGAAAATGGATTTCCTTGAAAGAAAGCCATGGAAAGGCTGTGACAATGACGAAACTCCGCGGGCCGCCATTGGCCATTGGATCGAACGCGCCGACGGATGCCACGGCAACGCTGGAGCAGCGGATCGGCCGTGAAATCCGTTTGATACGCGTCCAGATCAGCCTGACCGGAGCGGAACTTGCCCGCGCGGCTGGGATTTCCCCAGGCATGCTCTCGAAAATCGAGACTGGGCAAATCTCTGCCTCGCTTGGCACGCTCGACGCGGTCGCGGGCGCGCTCAACGTGTCGCTGGCTTCGATCCTGGCCGCCACCGAGCCGCGTCGGGATTGCTCGTTCGTCAAAGCGGGCGGTGGGGTCCGCATCGACCGCCGGGGCACCAAAGCCGGGCATCAATACGACCTACTGGGCCATTCGGTCGGCGGGGTGCTGGCCGTCGAGCCCTATTTGATCAGCCTGGCCGAAGACGCTGTGCCTTATACGTCGTTTCAGCATGCCGGCGTGGAGCTCATCTACATGCTGACTGGCAGGGTCCAGTATCGCCACGGCGAACTGCTGTATGACATGGAGCCCGGCGACACCTTGTTCTTCGACGCGAGCGCCCGGCACGGACCCGAAACCCTCATCCAGCTTCCGTCGTCTTACTTGTCTTTCATCGTGTACAGCCGCGCCTGATCCAAGTGGCATTATTCTTGCGGAAAAATTCGATTGAGTAGGACTCGATTAAGTACGACGCGGGTGAGTGGAACACGGGAACATCGGGCATGGAACTCAGGAAAGACAGCCTCTCGTTCATGGAAACGCTCGGCCAATCGGTCGTGAACGTCTCGCCCACGCTGACGCCGGCGCGGTGGTCGCGGGCCTCGCTGGCGCCGCGTCATGGCTGGTCTATGTGATCGCGACGCTCGCATTGCTCGTTGTCGGCATCAACGTCGGTAAGCTCGCGCAGCACATCCCCAGTGCAGGTTCGTTTTTCATCTACGTCTCCCGCTCGCTTAAGCCGGTGTACGGGATGCTCGCGGGTTGGGCGATGCTTGCCGCCTATCAATTCACCGCCATGGCGCTGACGGTGGCCACGTCGATCGTCGTCAAGATGCTGACAGCGGCTTTAGAGGTCGCATGGGTCCCGAACACGATCGTCCTGTATGCCGCCGCATTGCGGCGAGGCGGTCGCCGTGCTGGACAGCGCCCCGGCGACACGGGCGGCTACCGCTTCCCATTGTCCGATCGCTTCCTGGCGGAACAGCCGCGCAGTCGGATACCACGGGCTGTCGGAGCGACCTTGCAACCAGCGCCAATCGGACGAATAGGGCAGCATGATCCAAACCGGCTTGCCCATTGAAGCGGCAAGGTGCGCCACTGCGGTATCGATCGTGACCACCAGGTCAAGACTCTCGATGACGGCGGCCGTGTCGCAAAAATCGGCGATCTCCGGTCCGAGATTAATCAGCGGCGCACGGCCATGATAACCGGCGACCTCATCCCGAGCTGCGCCCTTTTGCAATGCGATCAGCGCAACATCCTCCAGCGCGGCAATCGGCGCCAGCGTCCGCAAGCTCATCGATCGATGCGGTGGGTTTGCCCGTCCCGCCCAGACGATCCCGATCCGGCGTTTCGGACCTGGAGAGAGCACATCCAGCCGCCATTTCCAGGCGGCCACCCGGTCCGGCGCAGCATGGATGAGGGGCGGCTTGGCACGCAGCGTCCCGAGCGTGGTGCCGTGCAGCCGCGGCAGGCCGGACAGCGGGCAGAATGCCGAGAACGGCTCGATCGGTTCCAGGCGCCGGGTCAGAGGCAGCCAGGGAAAATTATGTTTAAGCAGTGAAAACAGCTCATCGCCGCAGGCCAGCATCAGGTCAGGGCAACGCTCCCTGGCCCACGGGATATAGCGCGAGAACTGGATGACGTCGCCGAACCCCTGATCTGCAATCAGCAGCAGCCGGCCATCCGCGATCGGGGCGCCATCCCAGTGCGGCCTGTCGGTCTTCGGCAATAGCGGGGCTGCGTCCGGCATCTGGAAGCGCCACTCATATTCCTCCCAGCCCGGCGCGAACTCCCCCTGCACCAGCAAGGCCTCGGCCAGTGCGAAGTGCGCTGCCGGCAGCATGGGGTCGAGCATAAGCGCCCGCCTGGCGCAGGCGGCGGCCTCGTCGATCCGAAGCAGGCGGTAGTATGCAGCGCCCAGACTGTGGTGGGCATACGGATCGCCCGGATCGAGCTCGGTCGCACGCTGCCCGGCGGTCACCGCCTCCTCGAAGCGTCCGATTCGCTCATAGAGGGTGGAAAGGTCGCGCCAGAACAGCGCGGAGCCTGCATGGTGGGCGATCGCTTGTTCCAGCAACCGGATCGCTGTCGGCAGATCATTCATCCGGAATGCCAGCACGCCCATCAGGTGCAAGGCATCCGGCTGGTCCGGCGCCGCGTCCAGAATAACCCTCAACAGCTCCGCCGCATCATCGTAGCGACCGGCCTGCTCGTACTCCGCAGCGATCTTGAGAATGCTTGGCAGCGGCAACGAAACTGCGGGGACCGAACACTCGGACCGCTGCAGCGAGGCTGGCATCCAGCCGCTACACAGGTCCATAGCCCAGCCGTTCAATGATAGGCTGCAGAATGTCGATGACGGGTTCGAGCTGCGGCAGATAGTGGCGATACCTGTATCGAGACCGGGCGTAGAGCTTCTCGGTGACCTGGGCATAGCTCGCCGTGCGGGCGAAGCGGCGATTCTCGTGGAATTGCAGGCACCGCCCATCGAACGGCTCACCGATGAAGTCCAGCATGCGCCGGACGCTGCCCTCCTGATCGTCCACGATATCCTCGTAGCGGACGGGCAAGTAACGAAGCGCCATCTCACGGCGGTAGTGTTCCACCAATTCCATCGTCAGCACGTAGTGACGCGCGGCGGTCTCCAAACGGTAGGCGCAGAAGAAGCCGTGGGTCAAATTATTGCCGAACACCGACAGCACGACGTCCAGCGGGTGCCGCAGCACGTGGATCAGCGGCGCGGCGGGAAACATCAGGGCGATCAAGCCCATATGCGTCTCGTTCAGCGGCATCTTGTCGGTGAACCAGGCGGCGTCGCGTCCGACCACATTGAGCTGATGCAGCTTGCGCAAATAGAGGTCACGCAAGACGTCCAGCCCGTCCCGATGATCGCCCATCCACAGCTCGGCCAGCGCCTCGGGATAGGCCAGCGGGCTGTTGAACATCCGCGGCATGCTTCCGGCGATCTCCTCGATGAACGGCAGTTCGTCGCCCGCCGAGATACGGGGATGGGCTGAGAGCATCTGCTCCACCAGGGTCGTGCCTGAACGTGGAAAGCCCAGGACGAAGATCGGCTTTGCCGCCGCTTCAAGGATGCCGGCGCGCGGCAGGCTGCGGAGCCGGTCGGCGACAAAAAAACGCTTGAGGCGCGTCGCCAGCCCTTCCGCATGCTCCGCCAAGTAGTCATGGCCCAAGGCGAGGCGAGCGCTGCACTTTGCGTCCATCGTGGCCGAGAACGCCTCCTCGTAACGGCCGAGCCGGTCCAGCAACGCGGCTTTTTCCAACATCTCGTCCGGACCGAGGACGCCGGCAGGACTGAGGCTGGCGATCTGCTCAAACACCTCCAGCGCCTGATCGTCGCGCCCCATCCTCCGCAGCAGCACCGCTCTGGCGAGCAGCATGTTTACATTGCTGGGGAACGCCGCATCCGCCAGATCAAGTATCTCGCAAGCCCGGTCGAATTGCCGGTCAGCCTCCTCCAGGCGCGCCCAGCCCAAGAGGGTCTGCGGAACATTGGGCGCGAGCGCCGTCGCTTCGATATAGAGCTGCCGCGCCGGCTCCATCCGACCCTGGCCTTTCAGGTTCCAGGCCAGGTTGGCGAGCAGAATTGGATCGCGGGCTTCGGCGAGCTGCAATGCCCGGCGGTAGTGATACTCCCCGACATGCGCCTTGTGGGCCTCGGTCAGAATCATGCCCATGAGATGATGCGCCGAGGCATTTTCCGGAGCCAGCCGTACGGCGTTGCGGGCGTGCAACTCGGCCTCGGCCAGGCAGGCGTTGTTCAGCAGCAGCAGGGCAAGCTCATGGGTTGCCCCGAAATCGTTGGGATCGAGGGCCACGAGGCGACGAAGCGATGCCTCGGCGCTTTGCGGCCCCTCGGACTCACTGTCGCAGGTGCAGAGCGCGCCTTGGTCCATTGCGGCCTTTCAGCCAACCGTCAGCAGCGTGCCGGACGCGCCGTCCGAGGCGACGTGGAATAGGCTGCTTCCTAGGCTGGAGGTTTGGAAATCAAGGCTGGCCGCTTGGCTAACCGAATTGGTGAGCTGCAATATTCCGTTCGTGGCGCTGAAATTGAGGCTCACATTGGACGAAGCGAAGTGCGTGAGGTCGATTTGGCGGCCGGTGCCGTAGTTTTCGAGCAGCGACCCGGCATAGTTGCTGCCTCCGACGTTCGTCCCGAATTGGCTCGTGTTGTCGATCAGCAGATCGCTGCCGGCCGCGAAACTGATCTGCGTATTTGTTCCCAGTGCAGCGGCGACCTCCATCCTCGCGGCGCCATCGAGCAGGAATAGGCCCGTGCTGCCGGAGTCGATGCTGGTTCCGATGGTCATCGAGCCGCCGACGTGCAGGCTGCCGTTGTTGAGAACCGTGGAGGCAGTGTTGGTGCCGGCCAGCGTCCAGGTGGCGCCGGAGTCGACAACGAGGGAACCGAAATTGGTGAAAGCTCCGGTATTCACCCCGCCAATACTCCCGGCGCCGGTGCCGGCGAGTTCCAACGTGTTGCTGCTGCCTGACCCGGCGACCGCAGCGCCGTTGAACACTGCACCCGGGTCCACGATCAAGCGACTGGCGCCGCTGTTGCCGAACCTCACGGAGTTGATGCCGCCGGTGATGGTGCCGGCGTTCGTCACCGTGCCCGAGCTGCCGTAGATCGCGACCGCGAATCCGGCGGAGGAGACTGTCCCCCCGGCGGCGTTCGTCACATTTCCACCACCTGTCAAATCGATGCCGATGTTGTTGGTCCCGGCGATGCTGCCCGAGTTCGTGACCGTGCCGGTTCCACCCGAGACGAAGACGCCGAAGGATGCGCCCGAGAGCGAGCCGCCCGAGTTGTTGGCAACGCTGCCGCCGCCCTCAATGTCGGCACCCGTGCCGCCTGACGTCGCCGCGCTGATGACGCCAGCGTTGGTGACCGTTCCGGCTCCGCCCGAGGAGAAGATGGCGCTGGTCGAGCCCGAAATCGAGCCTCCAGAGTTGTTGACGACACTGCCGCCAGCCTCAAGAGCGATGCCGTAAGGGCCTGAGATCGCGCCTGTGTTCGTGACGGAGCCCGAGCCGCCCGTCACAAATATGCCAAATTTATTGCCTGTTATTGACGCGCCCGAGGTGTTCGTGACCGCCCCGCCTGCCTCGAGGTCGGTCCCGGCGCCGTAGACTCCAGGGCCTCCCGCAGCGTTGATGCTGCCCGAGTTAGCGATGCTCGCTCGACTACCGTTGGAGAAGACGCCGGAGACCTTGCCTGAGATGGTCGCCGACGCAGCGTTCGTAACGCTGCCTCCCGCTCCGAGGTCGATGCCCGACTGATTGACACCCGAGATGCTGCTGTTGTTGTTGACTGTACCAGAGGCCCCGGTGATGAAGACGCCGAATCCACCGCCTGTGATCGATCCACCCGAGTTATTGGTGACGGTTCCACCGCCCGCAAAATCGACGCCAGCGCCAGACGCGCCGGTCGCGTTGATGCTGCCGGAATTCGTGACGGACGCTGCCGCCCTATATTTGGCGTACACTCCGTTCGTGCCGCCCGAAATCGAGCCGCCGGTGGAGTTCGTGATGGTGCCGCCGAGCCCGAAGACGAAGCCGCTGTAGGCCGCCGCCATAATGATGCCCGCATTCACCAGCGTGCCGAAACCGCCTTCGATAAATGCACCGAAACGTCCGCCTTTGATCGAGCCGCCAGCCTGATTCGTTATCATGCCGCCGTTCTCGAAATAGAACTCCGCAGCCGTTTGTCCCCAGCGCAGTGATCGCGCCGGCGTTGCTCAGGGTACCGGCGGCTCCAGCGGCGAAAAGCCCGGCATCCCCACCCCCTGAAATGGACGCACCGACGTTGTTGGTTACACTCCCGCCGGCCGCGAGCTGTATGCCGATCGTGGTTCCAGTAATGCTGCCGTCGTTCTTGACCGTTGCGGACACGCGTGAGGTGAAGATGCCGGTTCCCGCGGTGCCCGAAATCGAAGAATGCGCGGCGTTCGTCACGCTGCCTCCAGCGCGAAGGCCGATGGCATCCTTTCCGGAGATTGATCCCGTGTTGGTGATCGCACCCGACCCGGCCAGTGAAATGCCGTAACCGCCGGCGGAGCTCACGGTGCCAGCGTTGCTGATGGTCCACGCCGTCCCGGACGGCCCATCAACGCCGTCACCTTTGGTGCCGGTCGAAGTTACCCTCCCCGTGCTCGTGATGGTCAACGGGTTATCGGAGGGGCTCAGAATGACCGGGCCAGCGACGCTGGTGCTGATCGTCCTTCCGTTGCTTAGCCGCAATGCTAGATTGGGTGTGTTTGCAAGGGGTTGCGGCGTAAGCGCGGGGTTTTCCTCAGGCACGCGCACGGGCACGTGAACAAACGCTGGCGCATGTCGAAGCTTGATAGGCTGGTCCGGGCGAGGCGGAGGCGGAGGCCGGATCGAAGCAAATGGACGGGCAAGTAGGTCAGAGGTAAGGGGATTGGCCATCGAAATCTCCTGGCTTGCCGGCGTTCCTGGCGAGACCCGACCTGGAGCGGCAGCACCGATGGACCGGCGGCACTGCAAGCACCTTGGTTACTGGTTCGCTCCTCAACAACGAAATCCGCAGGTCAAGCTTCTTAGGGCGCGCCTAAGAAATCAAACTGGCCAATAGGTCTAGGCACTGTGGACGGATGTGACCGGGATCACGGACGTGACCGGGATCACGGATGTGACCGGGATTACTGAGCAGGCAAAAGCGACAAGCGCCACGTCTCACGAAATACTTGCGTTTCGGGAGGACTACTCGGCGTGCCACTCCTCGGCCCGCAAGGTCGTGTAGTCGGTCATGCCCGACGGCACGTAGCCCTTCAGCCAAGTCGGGACAACGTGCGCCTGCGGCACGAAGAACAGCGGCAGCGCGGGCAGGTCCTCGGCATAGATGCGCTGCATGTCTGCCCATGCGCCCTTCTGCTTGGCCGGGTCGAGCGCGGTCTCGGCGATCTTGAGCTGATCCTCGAACCCCTGGTTCTTCCAGTCCATGTAGTTGCTGCCGCCCCAGCCGTTCGCCTCGGTCGGAATGGCGGTCAGCCCATAAAGCTGGCGCGGCGGGTAGCTGACGTTGAACAGCCAGTTGTAGAGCGCGAGGCCGCCGTACTGCCGATGCTTGAGCGTCGTGCCGAAGAAACTGCGCTGCACCTCGTTCCGCAGCACCACGTCGATGCCGACCGCCTTGAGCTGGTTCTGGACGACCAACTCCACGAGTTCCATCAGGCGCACGCCCAGACCCATGCACAGGTCGATGCTGAACCGCTCGCCTTGCGCATTGCGCAGAATACCGTCCGGCCCCGGCGTGTAACCTGCCTCCTTCAGCAACGCCTTTGCCTGCGCCGGATCATACGGGGCGACCGGCAGGCCCGGCGCGAACATCGGCTCCTTCGGCGGAACCCAGGTCGCAGCGAGCGTGAAACGCCCCCCCGCCAGCTTCGCGCTCATCGTCTTCCGGTCGATCGCGAGCAGGATGGCGCGGCGGACGCGCACATCGGCGAGGAACTTGTTGTCCAGATCAAAATCGATGTTCCAGAACGCCAGCGCGTCGTTGAAGACGTATTGGAACTTGGCCGGGTTATCCTTCTGCATCGCCAGCACCTGATCGAGCTGCAGCCCGATGGCGTCGCCCGGCGCCATATCGACATCGCCCGACAGAAGATTGGCCTGCAGGGCTGCCGTGTCGGCGATCGAGCGGGCGACGATGCGCTTGATCGCGGGCGCCTGGCCGGTCCAGTGCGGATTCGGCTCCAGCACGATCTGCGAGCCGCTGTCGTAGCCCGTGATGAGATACGGCCCGTTCCAAAGCCCGGGGGTCGTCGGCGCGCGATTATAGACCGTGGCGCTCAGGTAATCGCCCGGCTTGGTCGCTCCGTAATAAGCCGGGCCGTCTGCATGCTCGGACAGCAGCTTGCCCATGCGGTTGTAGAGCGGGGTCTCCTCGTCGAGATGCAGCACGATCGTCTGGTCATCGACGATATCGACGCTGCGCACGCGGCCCCACACGCGCGCGTCGGGGAAGCCGCTGCCGGTGTCTGCGCCGACCTTCGCGGTATAGGCGATGTCCTTGGTCGTCAGCGGCACGCCGTCGCCCCAGAAAAGGTCCTGGCGGAGCGTCCAGCGCACGGCCAGGCCGGGTTTGCCGTCCGGCTGCGTCTCCTTCGTAACCCGGCCGTTGTCCAGGCTCGGCACCTCCGTGCAAAGCGAGCAGACATTCTGCCAATCCGGCGTGAACATCGTAACCTGGCGGCTGGCGAAGCCGAGGACCCAGGCTTTCACGATCAGCGGATCGATGTAGGGGTGCTCGCTCGGCGGAAACGACGTCATGCCCACGACCAGCTGCTCATACGGACGGGGCTGCGCGACCGCCACGCCGCCAAAGCTCGCCGCGACGAGCGCCACGAGGCCGATGACCCCGGCCGATCTCACGTTGCGGACTTCCGGACCTCGCTCGGCACGGATCGGCCTGCGGGCGTGGTGACCGGACGGCGTGTCGTCCGTGAGCGGCTTTTGGGAGAGATGCACTTTCGGTAGGCTCCGAGTCTGGCGTAGCAGGCGGCTGTCAGCAACGCTTGCAGCTTCCCGTGTCTCACTCTTCCACCAAGCGGCATGGTTGGCGAGCCATGGCCGATGCTCAGCAGGAAAATGCTTTCCCAAGCAAAGGACGGCCCCGAAGTCTCATGGGATCAGGCGACTCTCCCGCAGCCGCTCAAACAGCGTGTAGAAGGCGTCGTCGGTAGGCTGGTAATCCGTGAAGCCCAGGCGCCGGCTTTTGGACATGTCGGTCACCACCTCGATCGGCCGGCCAAGATCGGCGTCGGTATGCCAGGCCGAAGCGACCCGCGCCAAATCCGCCTCGACGAGGCCATGCCGCGCGGCGATCTCTCGCCATACGCTGGCGTCTTTCGCCATCTGGGTTTCCAGTGGGCGAACCACGCCGTCGAATGGCGCGGCCTCAAGCCCGAACCAGCTCGCGATGCGCGACCACATCCATTTCCAGCGGAAGACGTCGCCGTTGACGACGTTGAACGCCTCGTTCGCAGCCGCGGGCTCGGTGGCCGCCCATAGCATGTGCCGGGCGAGCAATCGGGCGTCGGTCATATCGGTGAGGCCCTCCCACTGCATCTGCGAGCCCGGAAAGTGGAATGGCCGGCCGGTCTCGCGGCAGATCGTGGCGTACGCGGCGAGCGTCGTTCCCATGTTCATCGCGTTGCCGACGGCCTTGCCGATGATCGTGTGCGGCCGGTGCACACTCCAGTTGAAGCCGTCGCGTGCCGCCGCGGCGAACACCTCGTCCTCTTGCGCATAATAAAAATTTGGGACGTCGAGCCGGCCTTGCTCCTCGCGAAACGGAGTTTGCGGCAGGGTGCCTTTACCGTAAGCCTCGAACGGACCGAGGTAGTGCTTGAGGCCCGTGACCAGCGCGACATGACGGAGGGTACGCGCCGGCCGCAATGCGTTGAGCAGGTTGCGCACCATGGCAGCGTTGACGCGGATGTTCTCCGCCTCGGTCGCTTGGCGCGACCAGGTGGCGATGAAGACGTGGGTGGGTCGGATACCACCGAGCGCGGTGTCCAGGCTGTCCGGATCCAAGAGATCGGCCCGCACCGACGTGACTCCCGCCTGCTCCGCCGCCTTGCGCGCGAGGCCTGCGACCTGCCAGCCTTTCTCCACCAGCAACGAGGTCGCAGCGCTTCCTACAATCCCGCTAGCGCCGACAATCAGGGCGGTGTTGGTCATATGCGAAATTCCCTATTCATCAATAGCTCGCCCAATAGGCCGAAAATATCCGCAGGAACTGGTGTTCCACGTCATTCTACCTACGAGCGAACAGTCAACCGTGAGTTCACTACTAGTAACGCTGTAGTTCCGCGCGCGTTGCCGCTGAGCCGGGGACCGGAAGTTCACGAAGCGAACACGCGTGCTCCGCCATAGAACTCGTGGGCGAACTGCACCGCATTGCGCTGGGCCGCATTGCCCGAGAACAGGCGCACCAGCTCTTTAGGTGGGTCGTCGCCTGGAGCCTCGACAACCCAACAATCCTGTTGACCGGATATAGGATACACTTTGGCCGGCTCGCTATGCCGGCGATCATCATCAGAGGCCATGAACTTTGCCCATCTATATTTTACCGTGTAGAATACTATAATATTACACGTCAAGGTTGCTGACGGCAAACATTGGTTGAATTGTCAAAGCAAGGCCGCTTCGACCGGGTGCTGCCGGGCCTGGGCGGCGGTGCGGACGGAGGCGTTGGCGGCGCCGAAGCCCGCGTAGCCGCTGCGGCGCTGCACCGCCTCGAAGAAAAAGCGGTCCTGGAAGGCATCGGTGTAGAGGTGCCAGAACTCACCCTGCGTATCGCGGTCATACAGCAGTCCATGCTGCTGCAGGACGGCCAGGGTCGCATCGTCCAAGCCCCACCGGGCTGAGAGGTCGTCATAGTAGTTGTCCGGCATGGGCAGCACCGGAGCACCCAGCGCCTCAAGCCCTGCGGCCGTGCGGTCGATGTCCTGCGTCGATAGCGCGATGTGATGCACCCCGGCGCCGGCGAACGCGGAGACGAAGCGCCCTGTCGCCGTGCCGCGGCCTTCGGACGCATTCAGCGCCAGGCGGAACTTGCCGCCAGGGCTGACCAGGGCGCGGCTGTGCACCAAGCCATAAGGGTCCGGCGTTTCCAGCTGCGGCTGCGGCACCAGGCCGAACACAGCGCGCCAGAACAGCACGAAATTGTCCATCCGACCGGTCGGGAGCGCCTGAACGACGTGATCGACGGCGGCCAAGCCCATCGGTCCATCCTCGCCGGGCGAGAGGAAGAAGTCATCCTCCCAGAAAACCTGGCCGCCGGTTTCGGGTTGCACCAAGTAGATCAGCGTGCCGTCCGGCGCCCGGATGCCGGGGATGCGCCGCTCGCCCACGCCGATCGGCTCCCTCCACTCCGGGCACAGCAAGCCGCGGGCGCGGTCCAGCGTGCGGGCCGTGTCGTCCACCCGCAGCCCCATGGCGCAGACAGAGGGGCCGTGCAGTTGGAAGTGCTCGGCCGCCGCGCTGTCCGGCTCTGCGTTCAGCACCAGGTTGACCCGGCCCTGCCGGAAAAGGCCGATCGCCTTGGACCGGTGCCGGCCCTCTTGACGGAAGCCGAGCCGCCCCAGATAGGCCGCCAGCTCCTGTCCTGTCGCTTCGTCCACAGCAAACTCCAGGAACTCCACGCCGTCCAGCACGGGAGCCGCCGGCAAGACATCGCCGCCGCCAGCATCCGCCTCGACCAGGATCAGCGAGCGCAGGCCATCGCGCGCATTCTGGCGAGCTGGCGCTGCGCGGAACTCGTCGTTGAACACCTCCAATGACAGCGGCCCCGTGTAGCCGGCAGCCAGCACCGCGCGGACGAAGCCCGTTACATCGAGGTCGCCTTGGCCGGGGAAGCTGCGGAAGTGGCGGCTCCACGACAGCACGTCCATCGACAGCTTCGGTGCATCGGCGAGCTGCACGAAAAACAGCTTGTCGGCCGGCACCCGGGCGATGCCGGTGGGATCGTCGCCGAGGCATAGCGTGTGGAAACTATCCACGATCAGGCCCAGCGCCGGGTGGTCCGCCTGCTGCACGATGCGCCAGGCGTGGCTCCAGCGCTGCACGTGCCGGCCCCAGGCCAGCGCCTCATAGCCCACGCGCAGCCCACGGCGCGCGGCGCGCTCGGCCATCTCGGTGAGGTCTGCGGCCGCGCGGGCGTCGTCGCCGAGGGCAGCGGGCTGCACGTTGCTGCACACCAGCACCAGGTCGGTGCCGAGCGCCTGCATCACATCAAATTTGCGTTCCGCGCGGTCGAAGTTGCGGGCCCGGGTGGGATCCGGCATGGCCTCGAAGTCGCGAAACGGCTGATAGATGTCGATCGCGAGACCCAGGTCGCCGCAGATGCGGCGCACGTCAGCCGGCGATCCATCGAAGGCCAGCAGGTCCGCCTCGAAGATCTCCACGCCGTCGAACCCGGCGGCGGCTGCCGCATCCAGCTTTTCCCGCAGCGTTCCGCTCAGGGAGACCGTTGCGATGGACTTGCGCATGACAGGACGGGTTTGGGACATGGATCGGACCTTGCGAGGTGTATGTGACATGGCAGGTCAGCCGTGCTTGCGGCCCAGTTCGTTCATCGGCGTCAGGTAGGTCTCCCGCGCCGTCATCGCGGCAATCGCGGCAACGACCGCGGTGACTGTCGTGAACACCGCGACGGGCACCCAGCCGTTCGGGCCCGGACCCATCACCGCCGCGCTGATCGCCGGTGCGAAGCCGCCCAGGGCGAATCCGATCTGCGTGCCGATGGCCATGCCGGACAGGCGGACCTTCGTGTCGAACATCTCGCCATACAGCGCCGGCCAAACGCCGTTGGCCGCGCTATAGACCACGCCCGACAGCAGCAGCCCGAACACGAAGATCAGCGTGACGTCGGCGCGGCTGATGGCCCAGATGTACGGCCAGATCAGCACGGCGCAGCCCAGCGCACCCAGGATGAACACCGGCCGGCGTCCGATGCGGTCCGCGAGCGCCGCCCACGTGGGAATCGCGAACAGCGCGACGACATTGGCCAGCACCAGAACGGTCAGCATGGTGGGCCGTGAGATGTGCACCGTGTTCACGGCATAGGACAGCGTGAAGACGGAGAAGATGGTGCTGACCACCGAGACCAGGGCGGCAAAGACGACGCGGAGCACGTCGGCCGCATGCTCCTGGAACAGCGTCACCACGGGCAGCTTGGCCTTGGCATGCACCTTTTCTTCCTGCTCGAACGCTGGGGTTTCCGGCAGCGTGCGCCGCACCCAGAAGCCGACCGCCACGACGATCGCACTCAAGAAGAACGGGATGCGCCAGCCCCAGGACAGCAGCTGGTCCTCCGGCAACTGCGAGACCGGGAGGAACACGAAGGTCGCCAAGATAAGCCCGGCCTGCGTGCCGCTCAGCGTGAAGCTGGTGTAGAATGCGCGCTGGTTCGCCGGCGCGTGCTCCAATGTCATGGAATTGGCGCCGGCCTGTTCGCCTGCGGCGGAAACGCCTTGCAGCAGCCGTGCGATGACCAGCAGCACCGGGGACAGCAGCCCGACCTGATTGTAGGTGGGCAGCAGGCCGATGACGAACGTCGAGAAGCCCATCAGCAGCAGGGTGAAGGTCAGCACCTTCTTGCGGCCGAACTTGTCCCCGACGTGGCCCAGCGCCACGGCGCCGAACGGTCGGGCGACATAGGCGACGCCGAAGGTCGCGAAGGCCGCGATCGCCGCGGTCTGCGGATCGCTGGACGAGAAGAATATCTTGGGGAACACCAAGGCGGCGGCCGTGCCGTAGATGAAGAAATCGTAGTACTCGACGGCGCTGCCGATCCAGCTGGCGAATGCTGCTTTCTTTGGGGTCCGCACACCGATGGGCTCAAGGGCCTCGGCCGATGCGTTGATGACTTGGGACACGTTTTCCTCCTTTTAAGCCGATTATTCGGTCTGTTTTGGTTGGTTTGCGGTGAGTGGGTCAGGCTTCCGCAGCGCCTTGCATCGCGAGAAAATGGCGCAGCATCCGCTCGGCGTCGGGTGTGATGCCGG
Organism: uncultured Alphaproteobacteria bacterium; assembly: GCA_963850595.1. Lineage (GTDB taxonomy): Bacteria > Pseudomonadota > Alphaproteobacteria > Acetobacterales > Acetobacteraceae > CAHJXG01. The sequence continues at coordinate 776,421 of CAWKLS010000003.1, forward strand.
TGAACAGGCGGAAGGCCTCCACGGCCTGGAACACCGCCATGCTGCCGCCGTCCAGCGTGCGGCAGCCTTGCGCGCGGGCCAAGCGGAGCAGTTCGGTCTCTATCGGAAAATAGACGATCTCCGCCACCCACAGCGCCGGGCGCAGCAGGGTGGCGGGCAAAGGCAGGCCGGGATGGGCCGTCATTCCGGTGGGCGTGCAGTGCACCAACCCGTCCGCCTCCGCGATCATCGCCGCGAGGTCCGTGCCAACAACCGCCCGCCCACGGCCGAAGCGATCAGCCAGGCGCCCTGCCAGGGCGGCAGCCCGATCGGTGTCGGTATCGTGCACGGTCAAGTGCTGGACGCCCAGGGTCAGCAGCGCATGCGCCACCGCAGCCCCAGCGCCCCCTGCACCCAACAGGACCACGCGGCCCAATGCGGCGTCCGCCATGTTGCGGCGGAACGCCTCGGCAAATCCCCACCAGTCGGTGTTCTCGCCCCGGCGCTTGCCGCCCCGCAGCACCACCGTATTGACCGCGCCCAGCGCCTCCGCATCGGGCGACAGCTCGTCCAGCAGCGGGATGACCGCCTGCTTGCAGGGATGCGTGATGTTCAGCCCGGCAAAGCCCATGCGCGCCGCCGCGAGCAGCAGATCGGGCAGCGCCTCGACGCTGAGGCCCAACGCGTCCAGGTCGATCTTTTGATAGGTGTAGCGCACTCCCTGCTCGTCGCCCTCGCGCTCATGCATCGCAGGGGTGCGGGACGCCTGAATGCCGGACCCGATCAGGCCGACGAGGAAGGAGCTCCGCGTCATGCCGCAGTCTCGATGAGATGCGCGAGGCGCCGCAGCGCGAGCGTGTAACCCTGGGTGCCAAACCCAGCGATCACGCCGGCCGCGGCCAGCGAGACGTAAGAATGGTGGCGAAAAGCCTCCCGCTGATGGACGTTGGAGATATGCACCTCCAGGATCGGGCACTCGCACGTCTTCAGCGCGTCGAGCAGCGCCACCGAGGTATGGGTGAAGGCAGCCGGGTTGATGACGATCCCCGCAGCAGCCTCCCGCGCCTCATGCACCCAGTCGATCAGCTCGTATTCCCGATTGGTCTGGTGAAAGCGGACGGCCAGGCCAAGCTCGTCGCCGGCCTGGCGGCACGCGGCCTCCACATCGGCCAGCGTCTCGCGGCCATAGATTTCCGGCTGGCGCTTGCCGAGCAGGTTCAGGTTGGGTCCGTTCAGGACAAAGGCTGTGCCGGCCATCGTCATTCTCCCTAGCCGTTAGCCTGGCCAGCAGCGCCGGCCGGCCCGCGTTGCTCGCGGTTCCCGACCTCTTAATGGACTATCCAGTTAGTCCGTGTCAATGAGAAAGCGTGCACAGGGCCGGTCATGCTATTGGGCACACGGCTTGAAGGAGGACGACGTGGTTGCAGACGGCAAGAAGGCCTCTGGGGGGCGACGCAAGCTTGATCCCGAGCGGACACGACAGGCGATCCTGGCGGCCGCGCGCGAGGAGTTTGCCGAGAATGGGCTGAGCGGGGCGCGTGTTGACGCGATCGCCGCCCGCACCAACACGGTCAAGCGCATGATCTACTACTACTTCGGCAGCAAAGAGGGGCTCTATCTTGCCGTGCTGGAAGAGGCCTATGCCGACATCCGCCGGGTCGAGCAGGGCCTGCACCTCGATCTGCTGCCGCCCGTGGAGGCCATTCGGCGCCTAATTGAGTTCACCTTCGACTATGAGGATGCCCACCCCGACTTCATCCGCCTCGTCTCGATCGAGAACATCCACCACGCGAAATACATCGCTCAGTCAAAGACCATCCAAGACGTGAACAGCGCCGTGATCACGACCTTGACGGCAGTGCTGGACCGGGGGAAGTCGGAGGGCGTGTTCCGGAGGGCGATCGACGCCGTCGATGTGCACATGCTGATCAGCGCCGTATGCTTCTTCCGCGTCTCGAACCGGCACACCTTTGGCGCCCTATTCAGCCGCGACCTTTCGGACCCGACGCTGCGCGCCAGGCACAAGCAGATGCTCGTCGATGCCGTGCTCCACTTGCTCATGCGTGCAGATGAGCTGGAGGAGCGAGCTGCCTGAGCAGAGTTCTATGCTGGCGGTTTATAAGAACCTGTTTGAGTGACTTCAACTTGCGGCGGCGTAGACTGGCATGGGGTTGAGCAGGGCTTCGACGCCGGACAGGATGGCCGCGAACGCGACGCGGGCGGCCGACACGTCGAGGCGCCCGGCACGGTCGCGCAGCAGCCCGCCCCAGTGCGCGAGCCAGCCGAAAGAGCGCTCCACCACCCAGCGGCGCTCGAGCACGACAAAGCCTTTCTGCCCGGGATCGCGCTCGACAACATGGTGGCGCATGCCGTGCCGGTTCGACCAATCGCGGCAGCGCTCGGCGACAAAGCCGCCGTCGAGGATGGCCTCGCGCAGGCTGGGCCATTCTGCCTTTCCGACGTCAAGCGCGGGAAGCGTGTCGCGCTCCTGGGTAGAGGCCGGCACCACGGCAACGGCGAGCCAGGTGCCGTCGGCGTCGACCAGGGCGACGCGCTTGCGGCCCAGCACCTTCTTGGCGGCGTCATAGCCGCGTGGGCCACGGACCGGGATGCATTTCACCGATTGCGTATCGATGATGCCCAACGTGGGTTCGGGCTTCCTGCCCGCAGCACGACGCCGCAAGCAGGCCACGTCGCACAGCAGCCGGTCAAACAACCCAAGCTCCAGCCATCTGCGGAACCAGCCGTACACGGTCCGCCATGCTGGAAAGTCACCGGGCAGAGCGCGCCAGGGTCCGCCAACACGCAAATGCCAGGCAATCGCGCTGATGACCGGCAACACAGGCGTTGCCTTCTCGCTGCGCGGCGGGTCTGCCCGCTCCAGCCACCGCGCCATCTCCTCGACCGCGCAGGTCGATACCATCTCCTTCAGGCCCGCCTCATGGCGTGCCCGATGCGCTTCAGTCCACATCCCTGCTCCCATCCGCCCGTCCCGGCGGACACTCGTGATCTCCAACACGCAGAGATGAGGTCGAGGCGCAAACGGGTCACTCAAACAGGTTCTAAGTTGGCAGTCGCTCACTTCGATCGGAAAAAGCGTTAGGCGGCAGGCAAGCCCAGCAGGGTGCGCGCCTCCGCGGGCTTGGCCGCACGCCGGTCATGTCGCTCGATCGCCTCGACCGCAAGTCCAACGAGTTGCGCATTGCTGCCGGCGAGGCGGTCCCTTGAAAGGCGGATGTTGTCCTCAAGCCCGGTCCGCACGCCGTCTCCGCCGCGCGCCAGCACCCATTCCATGACCTCGGCCTGATACCGACCGATCCCGGCCGCGGTCCATGTCGCCTTCGGCAGCAGGTGCCGCAACTCGCCCAGCATGAGGTCCAGCAACCGCTCCTGCGCGGGCATGGCGTTCTGCACGCCCATGACGAACTGCACGTGCGGCCGGTCGTCCATCAGGCCTGCGTCCACCAGGCGTCGTGCCCCGTGCAGGTGGCTCAGGTCGAACACCTCGATCTCCGGCCGCACCGCATTGTCACGCATCCGCGTCGCGAGGTCGGTGACCAAGGCTGCGGAGTTCTCATAGACGATTGTTGGGAAATTGACCGAACCCGTCGAGAGCGAGGCCATATCCGGCCGCAGGTCAAGTGCATTGCCGCGCAGCGAAGGGTCGCGTCCGCGCCCTCCCGTTGAGAACTGCACGATCATGCCCGGGCAGTGCTTGCGGACGCCTTCCTGCACTTGGGCGAACAGCGCCGGGTCACTGCTGGGGCTTTCATCGGCATTGCGGACGTGGATGTGCACCAACGCGGCGCCGGCCTCATAGGCCGCCTGAGTGCTCTCGGTCTGCTCCGCAGGCGTGGTCGGGACGGCCGGGTTGTCCTTCTTGCGCGGCACGGAGCCGGTGATGGCAACGGCAACGACGACTGGGTTCATCGTGATTGTTCCTCCCTAACTTTAAACGTCGAAGAACACCGTCTCGCGCTCGCCCTGCAGATGGATATCGAAGACGTAGGTCGGCATGCCGGTCCGATCCTCGCGACGGGCGATGAGAGTTTCGCGACGGGACGGTGGGTCGATGAGGTTGAGCACGGGGTCCCACGCGTTCAGCGCCGCCGCGCTGTCGAAATACATCCGGGTGGCAAGGCCAATGTTCATGCCGCGCGAGGCGAGCCAGAAGTTGACATGCGGCGCCATGGCGCGGCGGCCGCTGCGCCCGGCGACCGGGCCGGGCATCACCGTTTCGAACGTATAGACGCCGGTTTCAAAATCAGTCCCGGTTCGGCCCCAGCCGCGGAAATGCGGATCGAGCGGCTTGTCTTCCTGCCGGTCGGCCGGATGGGCATAGCGCCCGGCGGCGTTGGCCTGCCAAATCTCGACCAGGATGTCCTTGGTCGGGCTGCCGGAGCCGTCGAAAATCCGTCCCGCGATCCGTATGCGCTCGCCCTGCGTCTCTGGTCCCGCCAGCGCATTCGAGAAGCTCCGCTCAAAGATGCCGAAGCCGGCTTGATGCGGGATGAGGCCGATATGGACGTAGGGACCGGCGGTTTGCGACGGCGTTTCCGGCAGGTATCCGTGCCCTGGTCGATCGATCATTGCCCTAGCTCCCTTGCAGCTTGTTCTCGAACAGGGTTTGCCGGCGGCCGCGCAGCACGATGTCGAAGCGGTAGGCCAGGCTGTCCAGCGGCACGGCCGCGCCGAGGTCGAGCCTCGCCACCAGCCGGTCGATCGCGGACTTGTCCGGGATGGTGTTGACGATCTGGTCGTGCGGGATCAGCGGGTCACCCTCGAAATACATCTGGGTGATCAGCCGTTGCGCGAAGCCTTGTCCGGATAGGGAAAAGTGGATGTGCGCGGGACGCCAGGAATTGACGCGGTTGCGGAAGGGATACGCACCGGGCTTCACGGTGCGGAACGCGTAATAGCCGGCCGCGTCCGTCAGCATGCGCCCGCAGCCGCCGAAGTTGGGGTCGATGGGAGCGAGATAGGTGTCGTTCTGATGGCGGTAGCGCCCGCCGGCGTTGGCCTGCCACAACTCGACCAAAGCGCCCGCCACCGGCCGGCCGTTGCCATCCAGCACGTATCCGTGGACGATCGTGCGCTCCCCGATGGGCTCCCCGTCCTTGGCGTAGTTCAGGATCAGGTCATGGTCGAGCGGCCCCAGCTCGTCTGGCGTGAACTGCGGGCCCGTGACCTCGGAAAGCGAGTTCTGCAGCGACCAGAGCGGGATGCGCGGGGAGCGCAGCGCGGTGGTCTTGTAATCCGGCGTATAGGCGGGGGGCTGCATGTCGCGGTCACGCTGAATGAACTCGTCATGCAGGTGCCCCGGGGTGCTGGTGGTGCTCATCGCCGGTTCCTCCCTTTCGTGCCCACGACATCCGCGAAGGCTAGTGCCCCCTATAGAAGCTCAACGGGCCTTCCCGCGAGCATGGGCGCATCGGCTGGATGGATACATATCAGGCTCAGGCCGGCAACCGACCATTAACGCCACGATACGAGCATCGCCCCCAGCCGATAGCACAGCGCCGCCACCAGCGCCGAAGCCGGCAGCGTAATGCCCCAGGCCACGATGATGCTTCGCGCCACGCCCCAGCGGACGGCCGAGGCCCGCCGGGCGGCGCCCACGCCGACGATCGACCCGGTGATCGTATGCGTCGTGGACACGGGAATGCCGAGCCAGGTCGCCCCGAATAGCGCCATGGCCCCGCCCGCTTCGGCGCAGAAACCCTGCATGGGGGTGAGATGCGTAATGCGCGAGCCGACCGTGCGGACGATGCGCCACCCGCCGCACAGTGTGCCGAGCGCCATGGCGCCCTGGCAGCTCAGGATCACCCAGAACGGCACCTGAAAGCCGCCGGCGAGCCGCCCTTGCGAATACAGCAGGACGGTGATGATCCCCATCGTCTTCTGCGCGTCGTTGCCGCCATGCGCGAGGCTCAGCAGCGAGGACGACACGAACTGCAGCACACGGAACCGCTGGTCAACCGCGAACGGCGTGGAGCGGACCGCGAACCAGGAGACCGCCAGCACCAGCGCCATCGCCAGCACCAGCCCGGTCAGCGGCGACAGCACGATGGCCGAGCCGATCGTCCCGAGGCCATGCCAAATGACGGCCGACCAGCCCGCCTTGGTGACCGCAGCCCCAACCAGGCCGCCGACCAGGGCATGGCTGCTGCTGGACGGGATGCCGAGCCGCCAGGTGACCACGTTCCAGACGATCGCCCCGGTCAGGGCGCCAAAGATCACCAGCGGATCGACGATGCTGGCGTCGACCACGCCGCTGCTGATGGTCGCAGCCACATGCAGGCCGAACACGGTGAAGGCGATGAAGTTGAAGAACGCCGCCCACAGCACGGCGGTGAACGGCCGCAGCACCCTCGTCGCGACGACGGTCGCGATCGAGTTGGCGCTGTCGTGCAGGCCGTTGAGGAAGTCGAACAGCAAGGCCGTGGCGATGAGGCCAACCAGCACGGGCGTACCGACGAGGAAACCGGTGGTAACTCCGTCACTCATGGGCGTCCTCAGACCTGTTCGACGACGATGCCGTCGATCACGTCCACGACGTCCTCGCAGCGGTCCACCACGGCCTCGACCAAGTCGTAAACCTTCTCGACCGTCAGTTTGTAGCCCGGTGAGCTGTCGCTGGCGAACAGGGTGCGCAGGCCGCGGTCCAGCAGCTCGTCCGCCTCGCCCTCGATATGGCGGACGGCCACGGACATCGCGTTCAGGCGGTCCACGCTGCGGTCGATGGCGCCCAGCAGCGGCATGCCATCGCGCAGCTCCGTCGCGGCACGCACGGCGCAGTCGGCCATGCCCTGCATCTCCGGCGTAAAGCCGACGCCGTAGCGCACCATGCGCCGCCCGGTGTCCTTCATCAGGTCGATCGTGTCGTCGAGCGCCGTGATCAGGTCCAGGATCTGCGAGCGGTCAAATGGGGTCACGAAGGTACGGTGGATCGCTAGCACGGTTTCGCGCGTGACTTGGTCGGCGGCATCTTCCAGCCGGCTGATCTCGGCTGCGTGCTGCTCGGCCCGGCCGTCGCCGGACATCAGGGCGCGGAACGCCTCGGCCGCCGGCACGATCAGTTGGGAATGCGCGCAGAACCGCTCGATGAATTTCTCGTCCTGCGGCATCAAGGAGCGGAACGCCCGCAGCAGGACGTTTGAACGCGAGGGTTTCATCGCGAGGACGATGCGGTGAGATGGGTCGGGGCAAATCGTCTGGTGAACAAACTGAGGTCTCCGGCCGGCTGGATTATTGTGAAAGCGACTATCTCGGCGGCATCCGCTCATCCGGCGGCGTCGTCCGCCTTTGGCAGCTTCTCCGCCATCCCGAGCAGGGCCTCCCGCCGGTCCATCTCGGCCCAAACCTCGTTCGGAGCCACGCCCAGCGCGGACCACAGCACAACGAGGTTGTAGAGCAGGTCCGCACTCTCGTTGACGAACCCGGTCCGCTCCTCCCGCACCGCATCGATCGCCGTCTCGGCCGCCTCCTCCATCAGCTTCTGCGCCATCTTCGGCACGCCGCCTGCCAGCAGCTTCGCCGTGCGCGGGCTGCTTTGTGCGCCGATACGCACCGCCTGGACCGCATTGGCCAGACGCGCAAGGCGGTCCTCGTGGCCTGTCGCAGCCGGAGCAATCACCAGCTCTGGAATCGCGGCACGCTGCTTTCGCTTCTTGGGCGCTTTGACGCTTTTTGCCTGTTTAGGAACCCTCTCCAGCGACTGTTTTGCCGAGCGCGGCCTTGCCTTCTTACCGGGCTGCACCGTTGGCGCAGACACAGTCAGACCTCCGGATTGTTCCGCTGGCCCGGCTGCGGTCAGAGCCTGGTCCGGCTTCACGGCCAGGGAACGCCGTTGCTGCTTCTTGGGTGCCTTGGTCATACCTGTGTTTACAATCCCATCTGTTATATCGTGCTGCCGGCATTCGGGTTGAGAACGCAGAAATCCATTGGCGCCACGCTTTATGACGGTTTTGTTACAGCGGCTGCTTGCGCCTGGGTAGGGGGCGTCCGAAGATCACCCGATGGCATCGACGTTGACACTGATCGACCTCGCGGGGGCGATCGCACTGCTGCTTTGGGGTGTGCACATGGTGCAGTCTGGCATCCAGCGCGCCTTCGGGGCCGGGCTGCGCCGGATGCTGGGCCTGGCGCTCGACAGCCGGTCCAAAGCTTTTGTTGCAGGACTGGTAACGACCGCCCTGCTGCAGAGCAGCACCGCAACTGGACTGATGCTGTCCTCGTTCGCGGCCGCCGGGCTGGTGGACCTGGTTCCTGCGCTCGCGGCCATGCTGGGCGCCAACGTCGGCACCACGCTGATCGTGCAGGCGCTGTCGTTCGACGTGTCCCGCGTCGCCTCGCTGGGGCTGCTCTCTGGAGTCATGATGTTTCGCCGGGGCGGGGAAACGCGGACGCGGGATCTCGGCCGGGTGCTGATTGGCCTCGGCCTCATGATGTTGGCGCTCCGCCAATTGCTGGAGCTGGTCACACCCTACGAGGACGTACCCAGCCTGCGGCTGCTGCTGGACAATATCGCGACCGAGCCGCTGATCGCCGTCCTGCTCGCCGCCGCGCTGACCTGGGCCGCGCACTCCAGCGTGGCAGTCATCCTGCTGGTGATGACCCTCGCCGCCAAGGGCGTGGTGCCGCCGCATGCCGCTTTCGCCCTGGTGCTCGGCGCCAATCTCGGCACCGCGATCAATCCGCTGCTCGAGGGCGCGGCGAGCGACGGCGGCGCAGGACGGCGGTTGCCGGTCGGCAACCTAGTCAACCGGCTGGTCGGCGTCGCGCTGGCAATGGCGGCGCTGAACTGGATCGGCCCGTGGTTGGTCACCATAGAGCCCGATCCGGCACGCGCGCTCGCCGACTTCCATACCGGCTTCAATCTGGCGCTCGCCCTGCTGTTCCTGCCGGCGCTGCGACCGTTCGCTGCGCTGCTGCGGCGCTTGCTGCCGGAACAGGCCAATGCCGCTGACCCGTCTCAGCCGATGTATCTGGCCGAGGCCGCGCGGGAGGCGCCAACCATCGCGCTGGCCGGGGCGGCACGCGAGGCGCTGCGTATGGCGGACATGCTGGACGTCATGTTGCGCAGCGCCTGGGAAGCGCTCGATGGTGATGACCGCAAACAAGTGGGCGAGACCCGGCGTCTGGATAACGTGCTCGACCGGCTGCACGCCGCGATCAAATCCTACGTCACCGGCCTAGATCCCGACGACCTGTCGCCGGCCGACCACCACCGGCTATCGCAGATCCTGGCGTTCACGACCAACATCGAGCGTGCGGGCGACGTGCTGGACCGCAATGTCATGGCGCTGGCGGCAAAACGGCTGAAGCGTGGCCTCGCATTCCGGCCGCACGACCGCACCGAGCTGTCCCGCGTATTCGATCGCCTGTCGGCCAACCTGCGCACCGCGGGGGCGGTGTTCATGACGGAAAATGGCGGCGCGGCACGCACTCTGGCGGCAGAAAAGGAGGTGTTTCGCGACCTGGAGGCGCAATCGACGGCGGCATATTTTGCTGTGCTGCGGCAAGGGCGAGGGGCGGAGGCTGAGAATAGCTCGCTGTATCTGGACGTGCTGCGGGACATCAAACAGGTCAACACGCACCTGGTCGCAGCCGCCGCGTATCCGGTGTTGGAAGCCGACGGCGTCCTGCTGCCCAGTCGTCTCAGACAGAATGAGAGCTGAGTCAGGCGGCTTGGCGTGGGACGGTGGCGCCGGCTGGGAGGGGGACGGAGGCTGGGGCCGTGCCATCCTCCCAGTCGCGCAGGGCGAGAAGGCGGAGACCCTCGCGAATGACGTCGTCAGCGTCCACATAACGGCCGGAGGCAACGACCGCCTCGATGTAGCTATTGAGACGGTCGGTAAGCTTGACAGTCCTGGTCGGCATAGGGGGGCTCCGGGATAAGGGGCACCCAAATGGTGTCACAGAGAGCGGGCAATTCGACAACGGGTTCGAAACGGGAACAGAGGCGAGTAGGGGACATCGTGACATCCGCCGACGCAGTTCGGCCTCCTGTATTCAGTATTCGCTCGTCCCGCAGCCGGCGCCGCGTCGGTCAAGGCGACGATGCAAACCGAACATGGTGGAAATAGCCGGCATCGCAGGGTTGGCCGACTGATCGGCGTCCTTGCCAGTGGGGCCCGGATCGTATTGCGATGGACATGCTGCGCGCCATGCCGGTATCAGGGCCGGGTCCGCAAAAAGTCGTTTGCTGCACAGCGGGGCAGCGGATTGGGCCAATCCCCGCCTCAGCCGACCTCTATGAGTCTGCGCATGGATGACACGCTAAGCAGGGTTGCGTGACATGGATTTGCAGGCATTCATTTGAGGCCCAGGCCACGCAACCCTGCTTGGCCGCGAATAGGCATCGCGCCACACGGGATTCCAATCTCGACATTCGGCGCGAATTCACCAAAATCGTCGTCACTGCACGGAAGCCCCGCATTAGGTACAGATCTTGCAAAGTTTTCACGGATAGTTTGGAGACCGAGATGGCAACCACGATTACTGTTTTGTATGAGAACGTCGATGACGCTACGTTTGATCTCGACTACTACATGGCGACGCACATGCCGCTCGTTGACGAAAAGTTTAAACCTCATGGCATGAAGAAGTGGCGTGTGCTGAGGGCGGTCGGGACGCCGTCGGGTGCCAAGCCCTTGTTCAGCATCATTGCGAACCTTGAGTTCGACAATGCTCAGCAGTTCACAGCAGCCGTTACGGCCGAGGGCAGCGTCGTGTTTGGGGACGTGCCCAATTTCAGCAATAAAGAGCCAGTCGTGGTGATCGGAGATCTCGTGGGCTCAGCCTGATATTGCTGCATCGCATGAACAAGGCCTAAGCAAACTCATAGAAATCTGCTTAGGCCGGAACGATCTCGTCGAACTGGCGCAGGTCAATGGCGACCCGGCCATTTGGCAAGTAGCCGAACATGTCGGCGAAGCGGTGGTCGAACCGCACTTCGTCCACGACATAGCTGTGCCGGGCATGGATCGTCTGCGACATCGTCTCGTCGAGGCCGGTGACGGTCACGAGAAGCTCTGCCTGGTCTGCCCCCAGCTCTTCCAGCGTTGCGCCGAACAACGGGCTCGCCTCGTCGATGACGTGCATGAGCGTGAACGTAAGCGAGAAGATCGGCGTGTGCGACCGCTCCAGCCGCAGGTCATGGAAGCGGCGCATGACGACACCCTCAGACGTGCGCTCGATGCGAAGCAGGAGAAGCTCTACGTCGGCCTGCAGGATCTGGTTGCTGCGTCCGTTGCCGAGCCGGATATTGAGCGTGGGCAACTCGTTGTGGGGCGCAACGGTGACATAACGGCTGAAGCGCACCTTTGCGGTCGGCCGGGAAAAGCGGGCGAAGAACAGGCCCGTCACCAGCGCGAGCACGATGAGCGCCACCAGCGTCTCGGCGGTCACGACCAGGTTCGTGTAGAGGTCCGTCGGGTAGAGCACGCCATAGCCGATCGTGGCCATGGTTTGGATGCTGAAGAAGAACGCGTCTGAGAACACCCCGGGCTGGGCCTTGGCGATCCCGCCGGGGTCCAAGAGGTAAAGCAGCGCGAAGGCCACGTTGGCGGCGAGGTAGAGTGCCCCGCACGTCAACAGAAAAACGGGCCAGGCCAGCGTCAACAGGTGGTGGTAGATGTCGCGCCACCATGGCGTCCCAGCGCCAAGCTGCACGGCGCGGTCGGCTGGGCGGCGCGGGACGATGCGCGCCCGCTGTGCAGGCGCAATGCCCTGTGGTGTCGCGGGCGGATGCGCAAGCAGTTGCGGCGGCTCCGGCTTCGGCCTGCGTGCGCGCGCGATGGGTGCGTCGCGCACCGTCCTCAGCATGGCTTTCAACATCTTTGCGATATGGTCATGGCTATGACGGGGCGCTACCTCCGGCCATTCGCTGGATTAGCGCATAGGAGATGGGTAAGCGCGCCTTTGCGGCCTCCGCCTCCGAGCTTATCCGGCAAGGTCATGGATTTTCCTACGATTTGGCGCGGGTAGGCCCGCCCAACGCTTAACAGGCAACGAGACGTCCGGGGCAAACGGCGGGGTTGCAGCGTCTTCGCGCACGTCTCATGTCCGAATGCGTGCAAGAGCGGATCGACGGCGCGCGCAGCTTCTGGCCCCATTTGCTGGACAAAGATCGGATTCCTCAATGCAAGAGATCTCAAACCCGCACGCCGCCGCCGACACTGATCTCGATGCGACCGACCCCTATGCCCGGGAGGCGCAGATCTTCCCGCGTCTCAGCCATGAGATGGCAGGCCGCATCGCCGGCTACGGCCAGGAGGAGAGGCTGTCCAAGGGCACGCTCGTCTTTAAGCGTGGCCAGCGGTCGGTCGATTTCTTCTTCGTGATCGAGGGCAGCATCGAGATTTTCGACCAGGACGCCCACGGCGTGCCGCACGTCTTCACGACCCATGCCGAACGGCAATTCACCGGCGAGCTCGATCTGTTCAACGACCGGCAAATCCTGGTGTCGGGGCGGGCGGGAATGGACAGCCGGGTCGTCCGGGTCGACCGCGCCGATTTCCGCCGCCTGGTGAGCGGCGAGCCTGACATCGGCGAGATCATGATGCGCGCCTTCATCCTGCGGCGCACCGGCTTTATCCGGCATGCCCAGGGCGGCGTCGTGCTGATCGGCCCCGGCCACAGCGGCGACACGCTCCGTCTGCAGCGTTTCCTGACCCGCAACGGCTATCCGCACCGGCTCCTTGACACCGAGGCTGATCCAGACGCTGGCGGCTTCCTCGCCTGCTTCGGCATCACGCCCGGCCAATTGCCGGTCGTGATCTCACCCGACGAGAGCGTGCTGCGCAATCCATCGGTCGCGGCGCTGGCTGACGGCCTCGGCCTGACCGAGACGATCGACACCGCCCGGGTTTACGATGTGGCGATCGTGGGCGCGGGCCCGGCGGGCCTCGCGGCCGCCGTGTATGCCGCGTCCGAGGGTCTGGACACCATCGTCGTCGAGGGCACCGCGCCGGGCGGCCAGGCGGGGACCAGCTCGAAGATCGAGAACTACCTGGGCTTCCCCACCGGCATTTCCGGCCAGGCCTTGGCGGGACGCGCCCAGGTCCAGGCGCAGAAGTTCGGGGCAAGGCTCGCGATCTCGCGCAACGTCGTGGGGCTGGACTGCGCGACGCGGCCCTATCGTTTGCGGCTTGAGGATGGGCAGGCGATCAGCGCCTGCGCCGTCGTGGTCGCCACCGGTGCCCGCTACCGCAAGCTCGACGTCGAGAACTATGCCAAGTACGAGGGGCAGGGCGTCCACTACGCGGCGACCGCCATGGAGGCGCAGCTCTGCAGCGGCGAGGAGGTGATCGTGGTCGGCGGCGGCAACTCCGCCGGCCAGGCGGCCGTGTTCCTGTCGAGGATGACGGCGCACGTCCATATCCTCGTGCGCGCGACCGATCTGGCTGCGACCATGTCCGACTACCTCGTGCAGCGTATCCAGCGATCGCACACCATCACGCTGCATGCCCGCACGGAGATCACTGCCCTCGACGGCGATGACCGCCTGCGCGCCGTCACGTGGACCAACCGCGACACCGGCGCGAGCGAGACGCGGGCCGTCGGCAACGTGTTCCTGATGATCGGCGCCGAGCCGAACACCGAATGGCTCGACGGCTGCCTGACGCTCGACGCCAAGGGTTTTGTCCAGACCGGCAGCGACGCGGACGGACTGGCGCTCGCCTCACCCTATGCGACGACGACGCCCGGCATCTTCGCAGTCGGCGACGTGCGGTCCGGCTCGGTGAAGCGCGTCGCCTCTGGGGTCGGAGAGGGTTCCGTTGTGGTCCAGGCGGTGCATCAGTTCCTGCACCCCGGCGTTGCGTGAGGGGACCGGGCCGCATGGCATGCTTTCTGTCCCGGGCTCGGTCATTTTGCAGGAAGCATGGAAGTTGACCCGGCACTTATAGCGTCAACAGCAATGCCGCTTTCCACGCGTGATTTCGCGACCATGCGGCGCGCATTATGAGGAACTGCGACTTCCAAGTCGTCGCCATGTGGGAGACGCGCGACGACGGCCGGACGGAGTTGCACATCTTCTACAATGGCCCGACGAGGCCACGATGACGGCACGACGGGCGGGCTTCATGGCCGACCGGGAGTGGGCGGAGATCAAGGGAGTGGCTTCCGCTCAGCACGGAAGGCTGGTCGGCGGCAGACAAAGGCGGGTTCTATATTTGACGGAGTACTCCGCACGGCTGGAGTAGCCTGTATTGACAGCCGCAGGCTGGAGCCGCCACTGGTGCCGGTCTCCTATAGCGGGTGAAGGGCAACCTGTGGCTGACGCGCGTGATGAATTCAGCTAGCGCGCTCCGCCGCCGGCTGCCGCACGGTCCGGCTGATTGCCGTTCTCTGTGCCGGGCGGCTGCTTATCCGACTTGGCAAGGTTTTTCGCGCGGGACGGGGTAGGTGCAATCCGCTGCACCCGATTGCCTGATACTGGACTGCGGGTCGTAGGCGCGGCGTTAGCCTGTGGCTCCGGAGTTTGAGCAAACGTCAGACCCGTTTGCAGCGTAAAAACCAAAACTGTGGCCAGCAATGTTCTCATAAGCATTTTGATGTTTCCTTCGAGGACGAGCTGAGGGCACACGCCTGCCACGTCCACAGCTTAACCAAACCGTCGATGGCAAACGTGGGAGGGACAATGCGGGTTGCACGACACCACCGGCCTGCTGCGATGCCGTATTCGGTGATCCCCCATCAGAAGTGATCCACCATCAGAAATGGTAGCCAACCTCGACGAACACAGATTTCTGCTCCGTTCCGGGCACATATCTCGGGACGTCGCCAAACTTGTTGTGCCAATATTCGAAGCCGACACCTGCCTCGAGCTTCTTCGGCGTGTATCCGAGCAGTTCCCCGACATCCAGCATCAGCTTTGGGTGCAGCAGGATCTCGACGCCATGATTAAAGTCTCCCGTCGCGCCTTTGCCTTTTGGACCCACTAAATTGGCAAAGCCTGTAAAGTTCAGCAGGAACTTGCTCACTGCGAATGGATAGGCCCACGCGGTCTCGATGGTGTAGGTCGTGTTGAAGTTGGTGCCGTTGCCATTTGCCAGAAACCCGTTGGTGTCCCACTCATGGGATAAGCCGACCGTGATGTTAAGAAAGCCGCGCGGCAGATTGATCGAGAACTGCGGCCCGAAGGTGATCAGCTTCTTGTAAGATGCGAACTGATCATTCTGGGTATCGAAGTCGAAGCCGACCAATAAACCGATGTCTCGGATGGGGCCGAAGGAGAACATGTTGCTGCCGCTGACCTTGTTGCCGCTCAGGACCGAGCGGAACAAGGCGTAGACCTCGGCCGAATTTGAGTCGGCGCGCCGGCTGACGCTGTTGGCGGGGTCTCCGCGGGCGCTGAAGTCCTCAAAGTCGATGCTGGCGAAGTTTGATCCGTAGGTCCAGCCGTTCGCATAGGCGATGTTCCCGGCGACCTCGTTGATGTCCTTCGCATATCCGGGCTGTTTGTCTTGCGGGAGGTAGCGAATGCTGAGGTAGGTGTCCTGGAAATCGATGCCCCAAGCGAGAGACTGACGGGGTGCCAGCGCCAAAAGGGCTGCGACTGCTGTGGCCCTCGCCATCCGGGCATAATTCATTACTGTTGTTCTCCAAAAAGGATGCTGTCTAATTGCTTGCGATTAGTTGCAGGCGCTGAACAGCAAGAGCCGTGCCAAGAACACGCGCGTCTTTTGGAGGCGAAACGAGATCGGTCTCGTGGCATGGGGCAGAAGCCTCGTGGTCCACGGTGTTTGCAATCAGCTGGCGGCACCGCCGGGCATCCAAGGAGTTTTGCAGATCGACCATCAAGAGCGAGAAACAAAACTCCCACCGCGCTGCAATGTTACAGCCTATCTAATGTGCACTAGCCTATTTTAACGACTAACATTGTCCAGTGGCAACTGAATTGCCTAGAAAATAGGCGATAACTCAGTGTCGTCGTGGCGGCGTTACCTGACGGCAAGCCGCCTCGCAGCCGACCCATGCCGATGCATCAAGGCGGCCAAATCCAGGTCCGGTATCTGGCCGTCCGCCACAACCCAGCGTCCGGCCACCATCACCCGGTCTGCCCGTGACGCGCCGCACAGCACCAAAGCCGCCAATGGATCGCCAGCGCCGGAAAACCGCAGCTCATCCAGCGTAAACAGCGCCAGGTCCGCCGCCGCCCCGACCGCAATGCGCCCGAGTTCCGGCCGTCCGATGCAGCCGGCGGAGCCTTCGGTGGCCCAGCGCAGCGCGTCGCGATGGCTCACCGCGTCGATGCCGTTCACCCCCCGCTGCAGCAGGAACGCTGCCCGGACCTCCTGGATGAGGTTCGACCCGTCATTCGAGGCCGAGCCGTCCACGCCGAGCCCCACCGGCGCCCCGGCCGCCTCCAATGCGCAGACCGGGCAGGTGCCGGAGGCCAGCAGCTGGTTGCTGCAGGCGCAATGCGTCACGCCGACCTGTGCCCGGCCGAGCCGGGCGATCTCGGGCGCGCCGAAGTGGACGCCATGCGCGAGCCAGGTGCCCGGACGCAGCCAGCCGCAATCCTCCAGGTAGTCGAGCGGGGCGCAGCCGAAGCGCGCCTGGCAGAACGCGGCCTCGTCCACGGTCTCGGCCAAGTGGGTGTGCAGGCGCACGTCGCGCCGGCTGGCCAAGGCCGCGGTCTCACGCATCAGCCGGGTCGTGACGGAAAACGGCGAGCAGGGCGCCAACGCGATCTGCAGCATCGCGTGCGGCGCCGGGTCGTGCAGGCGGTCGATCAGTCGGCTGCTGTCGTCCAGGATAGTGTCGGCGTCCTGCACGACGCTGTCGGGCGGCAGGCCGCCATCCCGCTGCGACAGGTCCATCGAGCCGCGGGTGAGCACGGCGCGGATGCCCAAACGCCCGGCAGCCGCGGCCTCGATGGCGATCGCGTCCTCAAGCCCGGGCGGAAAGACGTAGTGATGGTCGGTCGTGGTGGTGCAGCCCGACAGCAGCAGCTCCGCCATCGCGAGCGTCGCGGCGGCGTCCAGCGCCTCCGGCGTCAGCCGTGCCCAGACCGGATACAGCGCCTGCAGCCAGCCGAACAAGGTGCGGTCCATTGCGGCCGGCAGGCAGCGGGTCAGGGTCTGATAGAAGTGGTGATGCGTGTTGATCAGACCGGGCAGCACGACGTGCCGGCTGGCGTCGAACACGGCTGCGGGCTGGGTGGGGTTGCCTCTCATCGGCACCAGCTCGACGATGCGTCCGTCATGCACGACGATACCGCCCGGCGCGTCGCCGAGCACGGCCAGCGGGTTGCGGAGCCAGAGGGCAGGGGATGTTTGCATCATCGCGGCATGGCACGGCAATTGCTCGTCAAAAGCAAGGGATCAAAGCAAGTGCTCTCTGCAAGCAATTCCGGCCTCTTTCTAAGCAAGCGTGAGGAAGCAAGTGGAAGCAAGCGAGACCACCATGCAGCAGCCCGCGCTTTCAGCCGCGACGCCGCCGCCGCTGCGCCTGATCATCCTGGCCATTCAGCACGTGCTCGTCATGTACGCCGGCGCCGTGGCGGTGCCGCTGATCCTTGGCGCCGCCCTCAAGCTGCCGCGGGACCAGGTGGCGTTGCTCATCAACGCCGACCTGTTTGCCTGCGGCATTGCGACCTTTATCCAGGCCTACGGCATCGGGCCGTTCGGCATCCGGCTGCCGGTGATGATGGGCGTCACCTTTGCGTCGCTGTCGCCGATGCTGGCGATGGCCAATAACCCGGCGCTCGGCCTGCCGGCGATCTTCGGTTCGGTGATCGCAGCCGGCGTGTTCGGTATCCTGGTCGCCCCGTTCATCAGCCGCCTGCTGCGGTTCTTTCCTGCTGTCGTAACGGGCTCGATCATCACGGTGATCGGCATCACCCTTATGCGGATCGGCATCAACTGGATCGGCGGCGGCCGCCCGGCTGCCCCGGATTTCGGAGCGCCTGGCTATCTCGGCGTCGCGGCGTTCGTGCTGGCGATCATCCTCGCTTTGCTGCGCTTCGGCACCGGGTTCCTGCGCAACACCGCGGTGCTGATCGGCATCGTCGCCGGCTACCTCGTAACACTGGCGCTGGGATGGGGCAGCCTTGACGGGCTGGAGGCGCAGCCTTGGCTCGCCATCGTCATTCCGTTGCAGTTCGGCATCCCGGCCTTCGATCTCATCGCGTGCCTGTCGATGTGCCTGGTGATGGTCGTGGTGATGATCGAGAGCACCGGCATGTTCCTGGCGCTCGGCACGATGGTGGGCCGTCCGGTTTCGCAGGACGACCTCGCTCGCGGCCTGCGCGCGGACGGGCTGGGCACGCTGATCGGCGGACTGTTCAACACGTTCCCCTACACCTCGTTCTCCCAGAACGTCGGCCTGGTGGGCGTCACGGGCGTGACAAGCCCGATGGTGTGCGTGGCCGGCGGCGTCGTCATGCTGCTGCTCGGGCTGCTGCCAAAGCTCGCGTTCATCGCGGCGTCGGTCCCGCAATGCGTGCTCGGCGGCGCGGGCGTGGTCATGTTCGGCATGGTGGCGGCGACGGGCATCCGCATCCTCGCCAGCGTCGATTACGAAAACCAGCGCGGCAACGTGTTCGTCGTCGCCATCTCGATCGGTTTCGGCATGATCCCGCTGGTCGCGCCGACCCTGTTCAAGGCCGCGCCGGACATGCTGCGCACGGTGCTAGACAGTGGTATCCTGCTCGCCTCCGTGGTGGCGGTGGCGCTCAACATCTTCTTCAACCCGCGTCAGCTTGCGAGAGGCCAGCACGACGCTCCGGTCATCATCGCTGACCATGCCTGAAAGGTCCAACCGATGCCGCTGATCAACCACACCTATGGCAAGGGCCGCGTCCGGGTCATGCGCGTCCACCGCGACGGCGACCGGAACGAGGTCCGGGAGCTGAGCGTGCAGACGATGCTGGACGGCGACTTCGCCGGGTCGTTCACCGAGGCCGATAACCGCAGCGTGGTCGCCACCGACACGATCAAGAACATCGCCTATATCGTCGCGCGCGAGAACCTGACCGCCAGCGCCGAGCTGTATGGCCACGCGCTGGCCATGCGGTTCCTGGAGCGTTACCCGCAGGTGCGGAAGGCGCGGGTGATGACGCGTGAGACCCGGTGGACCCGCGCAAGCTTTGGCGGCAAGCCGCACCCATACAGCTTCGTGCTGGACGCCAACGGCAGCCCGACGGCGGAGGTGGCCGTGACCCGGGACGGAATGGCCGTCACGTCTGGCATCGCCGGGTATACCTTCATGAAATCGACCGGGTCGGGCTGGGTGGACTACGTGATGGACGACTACACGACGCTGCCGGAGACCACCGACCGGATCGCGGCGACGGCGATGGACGCAAGCTGGACCTGGCTCGCGGCGCCGGCCGACTACGACGCGACGAACGCCCAGGTATTGGCGACCATGCTGGAGGTGTTCGCCACGACTTACAGCCACGGCATCCAGGACAGCCTGTACCGCATGGGCGAGGCGGCGCTTGCGGCGGTGCCGGAACTGGCGACGGTGCGTATGGCGTGCCCGAACAAGCACTACATTCCGATGCGGCTCGAGCCGTTCGGCCTGTCATCGGACAACATGGTCTTTATTGCAACGGACGAGCCGCACGGCCAGATCGAGTGTGTCGTTGGCCGTTAGGGCTGGGCGGCATTCTCAAGGCCAGCGATGGATCTGCCTGAAATACACACCGTAGCCTCGCCGCGCGGGCGGGAGGAGCTGCCGCCCTGGAACGCGGGCTCCGCATGGCTCGCCGGCGGCACCTGGCTGTTCTCTGAGCCGCAGCCGGGGCTGCGCAGACTTGTTGACCTCGCAAACATGAGCTGGAACGCGCTGGAACCGTCCGCGGCCGGGCTGCGCATCGGCGCCACCTGCAGCATCGCGGCGCTGGAGGCCTTCGCTGGCCCTGAGGACTGGCGGGCCGCGCCGCTGTTCGCAAAGTGCTGCCGGGCGCTGCTGGGGTCGTTCAAGATTGCCGCGGTGGCCACCGTCGGGGGCAATGTCTGCCTGTCCCTGCCGGCCGCGCCGATGCTGGCGCTGACGGTGGCGCTGGACGGCGTGGCCCGGATTTGGCGTCCGGACGGGACGGAGCGTCTGGTGCCGATGAGCGGGTTTACCACGGGGCCGCAGCGCACCGTGCTGACTCCGGGCGAACTGCTGCGGTGCATCGATCTTCCGATTGCGGCCCTGCAGCGGCGCGGCGCTATGCGGCAGGCGTCGCTGACAACGCATGGACGATCGGCGGCCCTGCTGGTGGCTACGACGGATGCCGATGGTTTCGCCCTGACCATCACCGCCAGCACCCCGCGGCCGGTGCACGCGGCCTGGGCGGCTGCGCCTACACGGGAGGCATTGGACGCCTATATCGCAGCCTTGCCGCCGGAGCTTTGGTATGACGACGTGCACGGCGCCCCGGCCTGGCGCCGACACATGACCCGGCGGCTCGCGGCCGAACTGCATGAGGAGCTGCTGGGATGACAGTCCTGCACGTGAACGGCTTGGAGCAAGCCTGCGAACCCATGCCGGGCCAATGCCTGCGCACGCAGCTCCGGGCGCTCGGCTGGTTCGGGGTCAAGAAGGGCTGCGACGCCGGCGACTGCGGCGCCTGCACGGTGCTGCTGGACGGGAAGGCGGTGCAAAGCTGCCTGGTGCCCGCCTGGCGCGCCGAGGGCAAGGCGATCATCACGATTGAAGGGCTGGGCGATGGCGCCCTGCATCCGCTGCAGCGCGCGTTCATGGACGCGCAGGGCTTTCAGTGCGGCTTCTGCACCGCCGGCATGATCCTTACCGCCAGCACCCTGCAGCCCGCGCAGCAGGCGGACCTGCCGCGAGCCATGAAGGGCAATCTGTGCCGCTGCACCGGCTATGGCTCGATCGCGGACGCCATGGCGGGAGTTTGTCATGTTCAGGCCCTGCCGGGCAGCGACGCCGCGCCGGATGCGGAGGCGGTCGTGACCGGCGCGTCCCGCTACACGTTGGATCTGGACATGCCGGGCCTGCTGCACATGCGCCTGCTGCGCTCGCCGCATGCCCACGCCCGCATCCTTGCCATCGACCGCGGCGCTGCGTTGGCTGTGCCCGGCGTGGTCGCGGTGTTCACGCATGAGGATGCACCGGCGCGGCTGTATTCATCCGCCCGGCACGAGGATTTCCGCGCCGACCCCGACGACACGAGGCTGTTGGACGACGTGGTCCGCTTTATCGGCCAGCGCGTGGCCGCCGTGGTCGCAGAAAGCGAGGCCGCGGCCGAGGCAGGCTGCCACGCGCTGAATGTCGATTATGACCTCCTGCCGGCGGTGGTCGATCCGGTTTCGGCCATGCAGCCCGGCGCCCCCGTGCTGCACGACAAGCACGCCAGCCGCATCGCCGACCCTGCCCGCAACATCGTGGCCGCCCTGCATCGCCATAGCGGCAACGTGTCGGACGGCTTCGCGGCGGCGGACCGGAGCGAGACGGTGACGTGTGACCTTCAGCGTGTGCAGCACGCCGCGATGGAGACGCACGCCGCCGTCGCATGGATGGATGCAAATCAGCTGGTGGTGCGGACCAGCACCCAGGTGCCGTTCCTGGTGCGCCAGGCGCTCGCGGACCTGTTCGGCCTGCCGCCGCACCGGGTGCGGGTGCTGTGCGAGCGCGTCGGCGGCGGCTTCGGCGGCAAGCAGGAGATGTTGGTCGAGGACGTCGTCGCCCTGGCCGCCCTGCGTCTCGGCCGCCCCGTGAAGCTTGAGCTGACGCGCGCCGAGCAGTTCGCCGCCACCACCACGCGCCACCCGATGCGCGTCACCGTCCGTGCCGGCGCGACGCGGGGTGGTGTGCTGACCGCTCTAGCGGTCGATGTGGTGGCCAACGCGGGCGCCTACGGCAACCACTCCCAAGCCGTGCTGGAACATAGCTGCGCCGAGCTGATGAGTCTGTACCGTTGCCCAAACACCTCGGTAGATGCGGTGGCGGCCTATACCAACACCGTACCGGCCGGCGCCTTCCGCGGTTACGGCCTGGGACAGACGCTGTTTGCGTTGGAACAGGCGATGGACTCCTTGGCGCGCGGCCTCGGCATCGACCCGTTCGCGTTCCGCCGCCGCAACATGGTGCGGCCGGACAACTCGCTTGCGGGGCCGGAGGGCGGCCTCGATGATATCGAATTCGGCAGCTACGGCCTGGACCAGTGCCTGGACCTGGTCGAGCGCGCGCTGGCCACCGACCCCGGCCACCCGGCGCCGGCCGGCGCGGAGTGGTGCGTCGGTCAGGGCGTGGCGATGGGCATGCTGGCGACCGCGCCGCCGTTCGGGCACCGGGCGGAGTCCAGGCTGTTTCTGGCGGCCGACGGCCAGTTCGACCTGCATGTCGGCACGGCGGAGTTCGGCAATGGCACCTCCACCACGCATCGCCAGGTGGCCGCGTCGGTGCTGGGGACAACGCCGAACTGTATCCGCTTACGACAATCGGACACGGACCTGGTTGGGCACGACACCGGCGCGTTCGGCAGCACCGGGACCGTGGTGGCGGCGCGGGCGACGGAGACGGCGGCGCTGGCCTTGCGGGAGCGCATCCTGCTGGCGGCCTCGGCGCTGTCTGGCCATCCAGTGCCGGAGTGCCGGCTGATCGAGGGCGCTGTGCTGTGCGGCAACCGGGCGCTGCCGCTTACGGACCTGCCCGGCGCCGGCGCGGGGTTGGCGGTGATGCGGAAGGCCGACGCCGCGCCGCGCTCGCTCGGGTTCAATGTGCAGGGCTTCCGCATCGCGGTGAACCGCGGCACCGGGGAGATCCGCATCCTGCGCAGCGTGCACGCCGCCGACGCCGGCCGGGTGCTTAACCCGATGCAGTGCCGCGGCCAGATCGAGGGCGGCGTGGCGCAGGCCCTGGGCGCCGTGCTGCATGAGGCGCTGCGGATCGGCGATGACGGCGCGGTCAGCAATCCCGCTTTCCGCCAATACCATATCCCCACCTGGGCCGACCTGCCGCGGACCGAGGTGCTGTTCGCCGACACCTCGGACTCCTTCGGGCCGATGGGCGCCAAGTCCATGAGCGAAAGCCCGTTCAACCCGGTGGGCCCGGCGCTGGCCAACGCATTGGCGGACGCGACCGGCGTGCGTTTCACCGCACCACCCTTCACCGCGGACCGGGTCTGGGCGACGCTCAATCCAGCGGCCGAATGAGCGCGGCGGCTGATGCCGAATTGGCACGCGGCGTGCTTCTTTATCGCGTGTGATGCTTAATCGTGCGTGATGCTGGCATGTTGCCGCGACCAGGAGAATAACGAGCATGGACCTTGTGAACAGACGTTTGCCCCGCCGCCTCGTGCTCCAGGCCGGCGGTCTGGCCGCGGCCGGTTCGCTGATCCGGCCAGCGCAGGCGGCGGGCTTCGCTGCCGTGAAACCCGATCAGGCGGTGATCGGCTTCGGCCATGTCGGGCCGATCTCCGACGAGGGCTGGACCTCGTCGCACCACCAGGGCCTGCTCGCGGTCAAGCAGGCCTACCCGCAGGCGAAGTTCCTCGAAGTCGAGAGCATCCCGTACTCCGCCGACGCCACCCGCACGTTCCGGCAGTTCGTGGCGCAGGGCGCGCACCTCGTGTTCCTGACGTCCGAGTACGGCGACCTGCTGCACGGCGTGTCCGACCGCGCCACTGACACTGCCTGGCTGGAATGTAACGGCCACTCGGTGGCGGCCAACCGCAGCTGGTATTACGTGAAGCACTGGCTGCCGTCCTACGTCGCGGGCGTCGCGGCCGGGCTGATGAGCAAGTCGGGCAAGCTCGGCTATGTCGGCTCCATGCCGGTCCCCACGGTGTATTGCGGCGTGAACGCGTTCCTCATGGGCGCGCGCTCGGTGAAGCCGGAGGCGACGATGCAGGTCATCGTCATCAACTCCTGGTTCGATCCGCAGGCGGCGGCGCAGGCCGGCACGGCGCTGATCGACAACGGCTGCGACGTGCTGTTCGGCGTGATGGACGAGGCCGCATACCTGCAGGTGGCCGAGAAGCGCGGCGTGCCGGCGGTGATGTGGAACACCGACGTGCGGCGCTATGGCCCGAAATCCTACATCAGCTCCATCGTGCTCGACTGGACCAAGTACTACGTCGGCCAAACCAAGGCGCGGCTGGAGGGCAGCTGGACGCCGGGTCAGCCGGTGCTGCTGAACATGGGGGAGGGTGTCGATCGCGATGCCTGGGGCGACAGCGTGCCCGGCCCGGTCAGGGCGCAGGCGGACGCAATGCGGACCAAGATGCTGGCCGGCTACACCCCGTTCGTTGGTGAGATCAAGGATGCTAACGGCAAGGTCCGCGTGCCCGCCGGCAAGACCATGACGGACATAGAGCTGTATGGCTGGGACTGGCCGATCGAGGGCGTGTCCGGGCTGCGCGGCGCCTGATCCCCCCATGTCCGGCGCTGTCGTCGAGCTGGTCGGGATCACCAAGAGCTTTCCTGGCCTGATCGCCAACGACGCCATCGACCTCGACCTGCGGCCCGGCGAGATCCACGCGCTGCTGGGAGAGAACGGCGCCGGGAAATCGACGCTGATGAACGTGCTGACCGGCATCTACCAGCCGGACGCCGGGCGTATCCTAATGAACGGCGCGCCCGTGCGCTTCGCCTCGCCCAAGGAGGCAATCGCCGCCGGGATCGGCATGGTGCATCAGCACTTCAAGCTGATCCGCGCATTCACCGTCGCCGAGAACGTCCACCTCGGCTGGCAGGAAACGCCGTTCCGCACCTCGGCCGCGTTGCTGGAGGGGCGCACGCGCGCGCTGGCGGAGCGGTTTGGCCTCGCGGTCCGGCCGGAGGCGCGGGTCGAGGATTTGTCGGCCGGGGAGCAGCAGCGGGTGGAGATCCTGCGCGTGCTGGCGCGCGGCGCCCGCGTACTGATCTTAGACGAGCCGACCGCGGTGCTGACGCCGGGGGAGGCGGCGGCGCTGGTGCGGGCGCTGCGCAGTTTCGTGGCTTCGGGCTACGCCGTCATCTTCATCAGCCACAAGCTCGATGAGGTGCTGGAGGTCGCAGACCGCATCACCGTGCTGCGCGCCGGCCGCAAGGTCGCGACCCTGCCGGCGTCTGCGTGCGACCAGGCACGGCTGGCGACCCTGATGGTGGGGCGCGAGCTCGGCGCAGGGCGGCGGCATAGCGCCGGCAAGCGCCAGCTTGGCCCGATCGTGCTGCAGCTCGCCGGCGTGTCGGCCAACGACGGGCGCGGCGTGCGGGCGCTGGCCGACGTGGACCTGGCGGTGCGCGGCGGGGAGATCGTGGGCGTCGCGGGCGTCGCAGGCAATGGCCAGCGCGAGCTGTCGGAGGTGCTGACCGGCCTGCGCCCGGTGACCGAGGGCCAGGTCCGCATCGGCGGGCAGATCATGTATCACGCCAATCCTGGCGAGTTCCTGGCCGCCGGCATCGGCCACATCCCGGAGGACCGCCTGCGCAGCGGCCTCGCGCCGTCCATGGCTATCACTGACAACGCCGTGATGCGTGAGTACAGCCGCCCGCCGGTGACGCGCGGCGGCCTGTTCCGCCCAGGCGCCGCGCTGACGCTGGCGCGGCAAATCATCGCCGACGCGCAGGTGCTGGTGCCCAACATGCGCGCGCCGGTGCGTAACCTATCCGGCGGCAACCAGCAGCGGCTGGTGGCGCGGCGCGAGATGCGTGTCGCCGTCCAGGCGCTGGTTGCGGCTTACCCGACCCGCGGCCTGGACATCGGCGCCATCGACACGATGCTGCGCGCCATCGCCGAGATGCGCGACCGCGGTGTGGGCGTACTGCTGGTGTCGGAGGAACTCGACGAGCTGCTGGGCATCGCCGACCGGGTGGCGGTGCTGTTCCAGGGACGCATCATGGGCGTTTTCCCCACGGCCGAGGCGGAGCCGGAGCGCATCGGCCTGCTGATGGGCGGCCGGGCGGAGGCCGCTTGACCCGGCTGCAGCGCGTTTCGACCCTCGGGCCTTGGACCGTGGTGGCGGCGCGCGTGCTTTCGGTGGCGGCGGCGCTGCTGGTAGGCGGGGCGGCTTTCGCCGTCGCGGGCTACGACGTGCCCATGCTGGCCGGCAGCGTGGTGCGCGGCTCACTCGGCAGCCTGTTCGGGCTGGAGGATTTGGGGCTGCTCTACTCGCCGCTCATCCTCACCGGCCTGGCGGCGGCGGTGGCGCTGCGCATCGGGCTGTGGAATATCGGCGGCGAGGGCCAGTTCTACGCCGGGGCGATCGCCGCCACGCTCACCGGCCTTCACCTGCACGGCCCGGAGCCGGTCATGCTGGTGCTCCTCGCGCTGGCGGGCTTCGCCGGCGGGGCGGCCTGGGTGCTGGTGCCGGCGCTGGCGCGCGCGTTCCTCGCCATCGACGAGATCATCACCACGCTGCTGCTCAACTTCGTCGCGGTGCTGCTGGTGAACTACCTATGCACCGGCCCGCTGCGGGACCCCGCCCAGGCCGTGACCTCCGCCAGCGCGCGCATCCCGTATGCGCTGCCGCCGTTGCTGGACGACTTGCATTGGGGGCTGGGCGTGTCGGTCGGGTTCGTTGCGGTCATGGCGGTGCTGTTCGCCCGCACCCGCTGGGGCTACGAGGTCCGGCTGTCCGGCGCCAACCGGCACGCGGCGCACTATGCTGGCATTCCGGTGCGAAGACGACTGGTTCAAGTATTGCTGCTGTCGGGCGGGCTGGCCGGACTGGCGGGGATGCTAGAGGTGGTCGGCACCGTGCACCGCCTGCAGGGCGGCATCTCGAACAACTACGGCTATCTCGGCATCATGGTCGCGGTGCTGGCGGGGGGCGTGCCCGTGGCCGTGCTGCCGGCCGCGCTGCTGATGGCGGTGATCCTGAACGCCGGCACGGTGCTGCAGGCTTACGGCGTATCCAACTACGAGGTGCTGGCGCTGACCGGCCTCGTGCTGCTGTTCACCGCCATGGGCGAGCGCATCGCCTATTACCGCCTGGCCCGCCCGATGCGCCCCGCGTGACGATGCGCCACACATGACAGGGCGCCACACATGATCGAGCTGTTGACCGGCGTGCTGTCCACCGCCCTGCTGGCCGGCGGCGTGCTGGTCCTGGGGGCGCTCGGCGAGGTGCTGGCTGAGCGCGTGGGCGTGTTCAACCTGGGCCTCGAGGGCCTATTCGCGCTGGGCGGAGTCACCGCCATCATCGCCGTGGCGCATGGCGCCGATCCGCTGGTGGGGCTGCTGGCCGCCATCGTCGTCGGCGGGGTGTTCGGCACGGTGTTCGCGGGCGCCGTGGTGGGGCTCCGGGCAAACCAGACGCTGTGCGGCCTGGCGCTGACCATCGCCGGGTCGGGCCTGGCTTCGGCGGTGGGGCGCGGCTACTCCGGGCAGCCGGCGCGGGCGGTGTTCGCTGGCGTCGCGATCCCTGGCTTGTCCGAGCTGCCGGTGCTGGGGCGGGCGGTGTTCTCGCAGAACCCGCTGGTCTATGTCATCTGGATCGTGCTGCCGCTCGCTTTGCATTGGCTGCTGTATCGCACCCGGCACGGCATGAACCTACGCGCGATCGGCGAGAACCCGGCGGCGGCGGATGCGGCGGGCGTGAAGGTCGGGTTGCTGCGGTTCGGCTATGTGGTGGCCGGCGCCGCTTTTGCCGGGGCGGCGGGCGGCTATCTCACTTTGGCGTTCGTGCCGTCCTGGTCGGACGGGATCACCGGCGGGCGTGGCTGGATCGCGGTGGCGCTGGTGATCTTCGCCGGGTTCCGGCCGCTGAATGCGACGTTGGGCGCCTTCCTGTTCGGGGTGATCACCGCGCTGGGCTTCGTGGGCCAGGCGCGCAACTGGCCGGTGCCGCCGGCCTTCTTGTCGATGCTGCCGTACCTCGGCACCATCGCCTGCATGATCGTCCCGAAGCTGCTGGCCGGCCGCACCGGGCGCCGATTGCTGGCGCCCGCAGCGCTCGGGGTGCCGTATTTCCGTGATGAGCGTTGAGAGGTGGCCATGGACAACATTCCGATCATTGATGTGTCCGGCCTGCGCGCGCCGGAGCCCGAGCTGCGGCGGGCCGTCGCTGCGGCGCTGGGCCGAGCCTGTCGGGAGGTCGGGTTTTTCTACATCACCGGCCATGGCATCCCAGACGCGCTGCAGCGCGACGTGTTCGCTGTATCAGCCCGGCTGTTCGCGCTGCCGGATGAGGTAAAACAGCGGGTCTCGGTCAAGCTGTCGCCGCACAACCGCGGCTATGTCGGCTTCGGCACCGAGCGGCTGGACGAGGCAGCGGCGCCCGACCAGAAAGAGGCGTTCAACGTCGGCCTGGAGTTGCCGCCGGACGATCCGGAGCTGCTGGCCGGCGCGCCGTTCCGCGGACCGAATCTGTGGCCGCCGGTACCGGGCCTGAAAGACACCCTGCTGGCCTATTTCGACGCCTGCGAGCGGCTGCAGGACAGCATCCATTGCGGGTTCTCGCTCGACCTTGGGCTGGATGAGGATTTTTTCTCGGACAAGCTCGCCCGCTCGGCCTCGACCCTGCGTCTGCTGCATTATCCAGCGCGTCCGCACGGTGACGTGGGCGCGCTGGGGGCCGGGGAGCATACGGACTACGGCAACCTGACGATCCTCGCGACGGACGGTGTCGCGGGCCTGCAGGTCAGGCGGCGCGACGGCGTGTGGCTGGATGCGCCGCATGTGGCGGGCGCGTTCGTCTGCAACATCGCTGACTGCCTGATGCGCTGGACCAACGACGTGTATGTGTCCACGCCGCACCGCGTGCTGAGCCCAACAAAGGCACGCTATTCCGTGGCATTCTTCGGTGACGCCAATCCGGACGCGGTGGTCGAGGCGCTGCCGACCTGCCTCGCCCCCGGCGCCGCTCCGCGCTATGCGCCGGTTACCGCGGGCGCCTATCTCACCCAGCGGCTGACGGCGACGTATGACCACCTGAAAGCGCCGGCGTGAGCCGCACTCTCGAGGCGCTGAACGCTGCCTCCGTCGCAGACTTCACGACCGCCCTTGGCGAGGTGTTCGAAAATGCGCCCTGGGTCGCCGAGCAGGCCGCGCTGGCGCGTCCTTTCGCCACGGGGACAGCGCTGCACGAAGCGATGCTGGCGGCCGTGCATTCTGCCCCGCCCGAGCGCATCACGGCGTTCCTGCGCGGCCATCCGGAGCTTGCGGGGGCGGCCGCGGCGGCGGGAAAGATCGGCGCCGACTCCCTGGCCGAGCAGTCGGCGCTCGGTTTGCAGCGACCGGCGGACGACGCCGACGCGCTCGCCGCCCTGAACCTTGCCTACAGTGACCGTTTCGGCTTCCCGTTCATCCTGTGCGTGCGCCGCCACACCCGGACCTCCCTGATGGCCGAGTTCCGGCGTCGGCTGGAGCATGATCCCGAGTCCGAGCGGGATACGGCGCTGCGGGAGATCGGCTTTATCAGCCGGCTGCGCTTGGTGAACCAGGTCACCGGCCCCGGCATGCCGGTTGTCAACGGGTCGCTCACCACGCACGTGCTGGACACGGCGGTTGGCCGGCCGGCGCAGGGCGTCGCGGTGGAACTGCTGGAGGTCGGCGGCGCCCAAATCGTCTTCCTGGTCCGCAGCGTCACCAATGCAGATGGCCGGACGGCGGCGCCGCTGCTGCACGGCGAGCCGCTGCGCATCGGGACCTACGAGCTGCGCTTCCAGGTCGGCGAGTATTTTCATCGCGACACGGCGCAGCAGCCGCCGTTCCTCGACGTCATCCCCATCCGTTTCGGCATCTCCGAGCCGGAGGCGCACTACCACATCCCGCTGCTCGTCAGCCCCGGCGCCTACTCGACCTACCGCGGGAGCTGACGGCTGCGGCTTGCATAGAGCGGCGCATTGCGCCCGTGGAATGGGTGTTGCATGTCTGGTTGGGCCGACCCCTCTCACCGGTTCCTTCGTCCCGATCGCGAGGCATCGCCATGGCCGAAATTCCAAACCCGTTGCTAGCCTCCATGCCGTCGCGCCGAGACTTTCTGCATCAATTGGCGGCGCTCGGCGGCACTGGCCTGGTCATGGCTGGGCTGGACGCGTTCGGCATGTCTGTGGCGTCGGCCCAAACGGCGCCGCCCGCGCTGACGGGCTCCGGCGCCGGCAAGCGGGTCGTGATCCTCGGCGCCGGCGTGGCCGGAATGACGGCCGCGTACGAACTGTCCAAGCTTGGTTATCAGTGCCAAGTCATCGAGGCGCGCAGCTTCGCCGGCGGCCGTTGCCAGACTGCCCGCGCCGGCTTCTCACTCACCGAGCTGGGCGGCGAGCCGCAGGCGTGCGAGTTCGACGCCGGGCAATACATCAACCACGGCCCCTGGCGCATCCCGTATAACCATCAATCCACCCTGCACTACGCCAGGGAGTTCGGGGTGCCGCTCGAGGTCATGGTCAATGACAACGACGCGTCCTACGTATTTTTCGAGAGCGGCTCCGGCCCGCTCGCGGGCACGCCGTTGCGCCGGGCGCAGGTGGCCGCCGATATGCGCGGACACACGGCGGAGCTGCTGGCCAAGGCGGTGCGCAAGGGCACGCTCGACACTCCCCTGAACGCCGAGGATCGCGAGCTGTTCGTCGGCTATCTCGTGCGCGAGGGCTATCTGTCGTCGAAGGACCTCGCCTACGCTGGTGCCGACGGCCGCGGCTACGACGTCTGGCCCGGCGCGCTGACCGACCCCGGCCCCGGCAAGCCCAGCACGCCGGTCGCGCTGACCGACATCCTGCATTCGCGGACCTGGCGCACCCTGCGGTCGGTCGCCGGGTTCTCCCAGCAGCGCACCATGTTCCAGCCGGTGGGCGGCATGGACCGCATCGCCCAGGGTTTTTCGCGCGCGGTTGGGCACATGATCCAATATTCCACCGTGGTCGAGCGCATCGGCCAGGATGGCGCCGGGGTGGAAATCGCCTGGGTGGACGGCGCCGGGCAGCGCGGCACGACGCGGGCGGATTACTGCGTGTGCACCATCCCGCTCTCGGTGCTGCAGCGCATCGACGCCGCGGTGCCGGACGCAATGAAGCAGGCGATGGCTGCGGTGGCCTACCAGCCCGTCGGCAAAATCGGGCTGCAGATGCGGCGGCGCTTCTGGGAGGAGGACCATTTCATCTATGGCGGGCACGTCTATACCGACAACGAGGAGATCGGCAGCATCTCGCTGCCGTCGTCGGACTGGCAGGGCGCCAAGGGTACCGTGCTCGGCTACTACCAGTTCGACGCCGCCGCCATCCGGATCAGCGCCATGACTCCGGCCGAGCGGATGGAGTTCGCCACCGCATTCGGCCAGAAGGTGTTCCCGCAATACCGGGAGAACGTGGAAAAATCGTTCTCGGTCGCCTGGCACCGTGTGCAGCACAGTATGGGCGGTTGGGCTGACTGGAGCGACGAGGCCCGGCGCACCGCCTACCCCGTACTGTGCGAGCCGGCGGAGCGTATCTACCTGGCCGGCGAGCACCTGAGCTATCTCACGGGCTGGCAGGCCGGCGCCATCGAGTCTGCCTGGCTGCAGATCGCCAAGCTGCATAGGCAGGCGAGTGCGTAGGATGCGGGCTCGTTTGCTGCTGGCTATTGGCGTGCTGCTGGCGGGCCCCGCTTTCGCTGCCGAGCCGTCGCCGGAGGGCCTGTTTCTCGCCAACTGCTCGGCCTGCCACCAGCGCAACGGCCGCGGCATCCCGCAGGCGTTTCCCGCCTTGGCCGGCGACGCGCTGGTGCAGGGCGACGCAAAGGCCGTGATCGCCGTGCTGCTGCGTGGGCGCGGCGGCATGCCGGCATTCGGGACGCAGTTGGACGATGCGCAGATCGCCGCCGTGGCGAGCTACGTGCGCGGCGCCTGGGGCAACCACGCAGACCCGGTCCCGGCGGCGCTCGTCACGGAGGCGCGCAGCGACGCTGGGACACTCGCGGCCGAGCGCAGCCTGCAGGCGCACTGAACGAATGGAGGCATCTGGACATGCTGACACGCCAAATCCTGCTGACCGCCTCGGCCTCCGTCGCCGCCGCGCCGCCGCTGCGCGCCGCCAGCTCCAGCAGCACGCTGGTCGTCGCCAAGCAGATCGACGACATCACCAGCCTCGACCCGCACGAGGCGTTCGAGGCGTCGAGCGGCGAGGTCATCAGCAACATTTATGAACGGCTGGTCAGCCCGGATCCGCAGGACCCGAGCCTGCTGCGCGGCGAGCTCGCCGAGAGCTGGTCGGTCAGCGATGATGGGCTGACGCACCGCTTTGTCCTGCGATCCGACGCTGTCTTCGCGTCGGGCAAACCGGTCACCGTGGCCGACGCCGTGTTCTCGCTACGGCGCGCCGTCCGGCTGAACAAGGCGCCGGCGTTCATCCTCGGCCAGTTCGGACTGACGCCGGGGAACGTCGAGGAGCGTATCCGATCCGATGGCGACCGCGTCGTGCTGCTACAGACCACGGAGCGTCAGGCGCCTAGTTTCGTGCTGTATTGCCTGACCGCTTACGTCGCCTGCATCCTGGAACGCGACCTGGTGCTGTCCCACGCCGTGGGCGACGACCTGGGCAACGCATGGCTGCGGCAGAACAGCGCCGGCTCCGGGCCCTGGGTGCTGCGAAGCTGGCGCGCCAGCGAGAGCGTCATGCTGGACCGCAACCCGCGTCACCGGGAGGCGGCCGTCATCGGCCGGGTCATCACCCGGCACATCGCCGACCCGTCAGCGCAGCTTCTGCTGCTGCAGCAGGGCGACGTGGATATCGCCCGCAATCTCAGCTCCGACCAGCTGCGCGGCATGGTGGGCGCCCCCGGCCTGCGCCTGGTCACCGGCGAGCGGTCGATCCTGATCTACCTGGCGCTGAACGCCAGCCACCCGGCATTCGCCAAGCCCGCGGTGCGGCAGGCGATCAAGTGGGCGGTGGACTACGACGGCATCCAGCGCAATCTCACGCCGCTGACCTGGAAGGTCCATCAGAGCTTCCTGCCGGACGGCATGCCCGCAGCGCTCGCCGACATGCCGTTCCGCAAGGATGTCGCCCACGCCCGCGCACTGCTGGCCGAGGCCGGGCTGCCGGATGGGTTTGAGATCACCATCGACCACCCGGCCATCGCGCCCTATGCCGAGATCGCGCAGGCTTTGCAGGGCAACCTGGCCGAAATCGGCATCCGGGCGGAGCTGCTGGCCGGAGACCAGCGGCAGATCATTACCAAAACCCGGGCGCGGCAGCACCAGGCCGCGCTGCTGTATTGGGGGTCCGACTACTTCGACCCGAACTCCAACGCGCAGGCG
Source organism: uncultured Alphaproteobacteria bacterium (assembly GCA_963850595.1). Taxonomy (GTDB): domain Bacteria; phylum Pseudomonadota; class Alphaproteobacteria; order Acetobacterales; family Acetobacteraceae; genus CAHJXG01. The sequence goes on from CAWKLS010000003.1 coordinate 809,530, forward strand.
TTCTGCGTGAACCCGGATAATTCCGACAACCCCGCAATCCGGACCGTCGCCTGGCGAAACAATTGGCGGGACCCTGGGCTGAGCGCCCGTGCAGTTGCCAACGCGCGGCAGACCGACACGGCGCGACGCCTGGACGAGTATCGCAGCCTGCAGCGCGACAGCCGGGAGCGCGACCCGTTCGTGCTGCTGCTGCAGCAGGTCGAGGTGGCGGCGACCCGCGATACGATCTCTGGCTTCGTATTGGGCGGCCTGGCGAACCGCACAGCCTATGCCGCCGTGACCAAGGCGGGCTGAGCGGTGGCGGTTGCGCTGCGAAGCTCCATGTTAACCCATCCCTATGAGCAGGACCCAAAATGACCAAGACCGCCTTTCGTGAGAGCACCTACCCGATCGACCCCTTGTTTCTGGAGCGCTGGTCGCCGCGGGCCTTTACCGGCGAGACCATCAGCGAGGCGGACCTGCTGACCATGATCGAGGCCGGCCGCTGGGCCGCGTCCTCCTACAACTCGCAGCCGTGGCGCTTCCTCTATGCCCGCCGCGATACCCCGGCGTGGGAGCGGTTCTTCTCGCTGTTGATCCCCGGGAACCAGTCCTGGGCCAAGAACGCGTCGGCGCTGCTGGTGCTGGTGTCCAACTCGCTGATGCAGCCGCCCGGCATGGAGAAGCCGGTGCCGTCGCACAGCCATTCGCTCGACGCTGGGGCAGCGGCTGCGAACTTCGCGCTGCAGGCGACGCGGATGGGCTGGCAGGCGCATGGCATGGTGGGTTTTGACATGGAGCGCGCCTTCGTCGAGCTGAACGTGCCGCAGGGCTACCGCGTCGAGGCCGCGTATGCGGTGGGCCGGCAGGGCGACAAGGCGATGCTGTCCGAGTCGATGCAGGCGCGCGAGTCGCCGAACCAGCGCCGTCCGCTGGTGGAGATTGCCCTGGAGGGCGGCTTCCCGCCCGCACTATCATAACCTGGAGATCGCGGCTTTCCGCCCGCGATGTCGTAATCAGGTCGGGTTTTTTGTGGAGGCGAAGGCGTTGAACGTGATGAGCGTGTAGGTGTCGGCGACGCCGGGGAGGGTCTGCACCCGCTCCGTCACGAACAGGCCGGTGTCCTGCGCGTCGTCGAGGTAGAACTTGCCCAGCAGGTCGTATTGGCCGGAGGTCGAGTAGATCTCCGACAACTCCTCGATCGTGTCCACCGCGAGTTGCGCCACTTGGTAGGCCTGGCCCATCTGGCATTTCATCTGGACGAAGATCGCGCGCATTGGGGCCTCTTGCTTGTCGGGCGTGATGCTACCGCGCTTTCTGGGTGGCGACCACGCAGGCCAGCACAGCCAGTGCGGTCACAACCATCGGCAGGGTGATCGCCTCGCCCAGCAGCAGCCAGGCCAGTGCCAGCGAAAGCACCGGCTGGGCGAGCTGCAGCTGCCCCACCCGCGCCACGCCGCCCTGCGCCAGGCCGCGATACCAGGCGAAGAACCCCGCGAAGCTGCTGATGACCGACACGTAGGCGAATCCGGCCCAGGCGGCTGGAGTGACGCGGGCCAGGGACGCCGTATCGAGCTGGATCAGCGTCAGTGCCGTCGTCACCGGCAGAGACAATACGAGGGCCAGGCTGATGACCTGCAGGCCGCCGAGCTCTCGCGCCAGCGCGCCGCCTTCGGCGTAGCCTAATCCGCATAGCAGCACGGCGGCGAGCAGCAGGGTGTCCGCCGGCTCGAAGCGGCCCGCACCCTGCACGGCGGCGAAGGCGAGCACGCAAACGACGCCGGCGAGGGCCGCCAGCCAGAAACGCAGCGACGGGCGCTCCCCGGCGCGCAGCACCGCCGCGACCGCGGTGGCGGCGGGCAACAGCCCGGTGACGACGATGCCGTGCGCCGCCGGCACCCGGGCCAGCGCCAGCGCGGTCAGCAGCGGGAAGCCCAGCACGATGCAGAATGCGACGACCGCGAGACGTGGCAGCAGCCGCGCCGCCGGCCAGCGCTGGCGAATGAGGACCAACGTCGCAAGCGCCAGCAGGCCGGAGACGACCGCCCGGCCGATGCCGACGAAGCTCGCGCTCAAACCCCCCGCGATGGCCAGGCGGGTCGCGGGCAGCGATACGGAGAACGCCAGCACGCCGACAGCGCCCCAGAGCAGCCCGGCACGCGCTGTCCTCGCGACCGCGGGGCTGCGCGCCTGGATGCTGTCCGCTTGGTCCACGCTGCCGGCCGTGCGGGTGTCAGGCGGCCGGTGCAGCGGCCTCGATATGGCGGAACATGTTGCGCTGTGCTTCCGCGTCCATCTCGGCCTTGAACGCGTGACGCCCCTTCAGCGCTTCGGCACGCGTGGCAGCCGGGCGGGCGCTGATCTCGTCGAACAGGCGCTTGAGGTGCGGCATCGCCGCCCAGGCGTCGGCGCCCAGCACGAACGGCACCGCCCGGGCCCAGCCCCAGACCGCCATATCGACGATGGTGTACTCGTCGCCGAGCATGTAACGGCGGTCAGCGAGGCGCGCGTCGAGGATGCCGTAATGCCGCTTGGCCTCGAACACATACCGGCGCACCGCGTAGTCGTTCGGCTTCGGCGCAAAATGCTGGAAATGCACGGCCTGGCCGGAATAGGGACCGATGCCCGTGGCGACGAACATCAGCCAGGACAGCAGCTGCCCGCGCATGGCGGGCGTGTCGTCGGGCAGGAACTGGCCGGTGCGTTCGGCGAGATAAAGCAGGATGGCGTTGCTGTCGAACACCGTGACGTCGCCGTCGGTGATGGCCGGGGTCTTGGCGTTCGGGTTGATGGCGAGGAAGGCCGGATCGAACTGCTCGCCCTTGCGGGTATCGACCGGCACCAGTTCGTAGGGCAGGCCCGCCTCTTCGAGGAACAGCGCGACTTTGGCCGGGTTGGGCGAGGGGTGATAGTAGAATTTGATCACAGGGCACGTCCTCCACTGGGCCGGATGGCCGACTTGGCCAGCTCGGATGGCCGACTTGGCCAGCCCGGATGGCCGGCCTGGACAGACTGGCACGCCGCGCCGGCTATGGACAGCGCAGCCCGGCGGCGTACTCTGCCCAAAACGGAGGAGCCGGGATGGACACGCAGGCAACCACACCAAAAACCCGCCCCGGCGGCCGTGTGCTGGCGGACGCCTTGGTGGCTCAGCGCATCGACCACGTGTTCGCCGTCCCCGGCGAAAGCTACCTCGACGTGCTGGACGGGCTGTATGACGTGCGCGACCGCCTGAGCCTCATCACCTGCCGGTTCGAGGCGGGGGCGGTGAACATGGCCGAAGCTTACGGCAAGCTCACCGGCCGCCCCGCCGCTGCCATGGTCACCCGCGGCCCCGGCGCCTGCCATGGAGCGATCGGCGTGCACGTGGCGATGCAAGACAGCACGCCGTTGCTGCTGTTCATCGGCCAAATCCCGTTCGAGGAGACCGACCGCGACAGCTTCCAGGAGGTCGACTACCGCCGCATGTTCGGGCCTCTCGCCAAGTGGGTCACCCAGATCGACGACGCGCGCCGCATCCCGGAGCTGGTGGCCCACGCCGTGGATGTCGCCACCACCGGGCGGCCCGGCCCCGTGGTGATCGCGCTGTCGGAGGAAATGCAGAAGCATCCTGTGAGTGTGCCGGATATTGGCCGCGCGCCGCTCTCACTGGGCCTGCCGGACCCAGCGGCGCTCGCGCAGATGCAGGCGATGCTGGCCGCGAGCCACCGGCCGCTGGCGATCCTGGGCGGCAGTTGCTGGACCGATTCAGGCCGGGCGGCGATCCGCGACTTCCTGGCCGGGCACGGCCTGCCCGTCGCCGTCGGCTTTCGCCGGCAGGCGCTGTATGATGGCACGCTGCCGAATTTCGTGGGTGACCTCGGCGTCGGCTCCGACCCGGCGCTGGTGGCGCAGGCGCGGGAGGCGGACCTGATCCTCGCCATCGGCACCCGGCTGGGCGAGGCGACGACCCAAGGTTTTCAACTGTTCCCCGCGGGCGGCGCGCCGATTATTCATGTGTATCCGGATGCCGCCGAGATCGGCCGGGTGTTCCGCCCGGCGCTCGGCATCGCGAGCGAGCTCAACGCATTTGCCCACGCCGCCGCGGCACTGCCGTCGATGGACGCGCCCTGGGTCGCCTGGACCCAATCGCTGCGCGCCGTGCGGGAGGCCGGACGCGTCGTGCCGGATTATGCGGGTCCGCTGAACCTCGCCCAGGTGATGCGCGAGCTGGAGACCCTGGCGGCTCCCGACGCGGTTTTCACCTCGGACGCCGGCAATTTTGCCACATGGCCGGCCCGGTTCATCAATTTCGGCGACCGCCAGCGCATGATCGGCCCGACCAACGGCGCCATGGGCTATGGGGTCCCCGCCGGCATCGCGGCGGCAATCGCGTTTCCTGACCAGATGGTCATAAGCTTCGTGGGCGACGGCGGCATGCTGATGACCGGGCAGGAGATCGCCACCGCCTTCCAGTATGGCGCAGCGCCGATCGTTCTGGTGTTCAACAATGCCATGTACGGCACGATTCGCATGTATCAGGAGCGCGCCTATCCCGGCCGGGTCTCCGGCACTGCCCTGACCAATCCGGATTTCGCCAAGTATATCGAGGCATTCGGGGGGCATGGCGAGGTCGTTGCTGAGACCGCCGCGTTCACCCCTGCCTTTCAGCGCGCGGTCGCCAGCGGCAAGCCGGCGGTGATCGAGCTGCGGATGAACCCGGAGCAGATCACCTCGCGCGCAACGATCACCGAGTTGCGGGCGGGCCGGACGGCGAAAGTGAGCTGAACAAAGCGGCTTTCATTGCCGGCGGCACAGCCCCGGCCGCCTATGTGTCATGTTTGGTTTACACTCATGATCGAGCCGACCGGACCCGGGAGCGCTGGTATCAAGGGTTTCTAAGGCGGTCACCCACAGAATTTTGTCACACTCAATCGAATTCATAAAACTCTGTCAAAGAAAATTGACAGTTCAATATGTCATGATAGATTGACATTCGCCGGACTGCAGCCAACGCTGGGAACATTGCAGTTCGGTAGTCTCCAGCGTGAACAGATCGGAGGATGCATAATCTCGCCTTCATACCACGAGACTAAAAGGCAGATCTGGTATGCAAAGATCGGTTTAGGGCTGCAACGACGCTAAGCGACGTGCTGGCATAGTACGAACTCGAGGGTCCTTCAGGGAGGTTTTGTTATGGAAGATGATCTAGGTAAAGTCTGGCCAACCGGCCTGACGATCCCGGAGTCAGAGGAACTGCATAGGCATGTCATCGACGGCGCGCGCGTGTTCTTTTTCATTTCGCTATTCGCGCACCTGCTGGCCTACATCTACTCTCCGTGGCTCCATTCGTAGGGAAATGACATGAACCAAGGTAGAGTTTGGTGCGTCGTCAATCCAACCGTCGGGCTGCCGCTGCTTCTGGGCAGCGTCGCATTGACGTCATTGGCGGTTCATACGTCGGTGATGACGCACACCACCTGGATGAGCAACTATTGGCAGGGCTCATCGCGGGTCAGAACCAGCGATAACGGCAACGCATCGGTCGCATCCATTACGCCCAAGGCCGAGCCGGCATTCGTAATCAGCGTCGCCCCAGTGGCGGGAATCCCCGGCAGGACGGAGTCGTCGTTCGTCGTAACCGTGGCGCCCAACCCGGCCGCGGTTGCAACCACGTCCGGCGAAGCGGAGCCTGCACTATCCAAGACAGTCTCCATCGCAACAGCAACTTCGCAATAGGGTAGCCGTCCCGTTCCAACGGGCTGGCCAAAGGCCGGGATCGATCGGTCCCGGCCACCAGTCCGGCGGCACGAAACAGAAATGGCCTGGCAAGGCTCTTGATGACTTTGTGGAGTGGCTTTTCTTGGCAGAAAAGTCAAACCGTGACTGCAAAATAATGAGAAACCTTGTCAGAAATAGCAGACCTGCCCCGATCGAACTGTCAAATGGATGAATTGTCTTAGTCAGGGTATGATGAAGGCATGGGCCGGCCTCGGGCCCCGCTTTCTGCCTTTTGCCGATGCGGCGACGCCGGATTTGCCGCTCCCGAGGCTGCTTCGGCTCTCGCTCTTCCAGGTCTCCGTCGGAATGGCCTTGGTGCTGCTGATCGGCACACTGAACCGCGTGATGATCGTCGAACTGGAGGTTCCCGCCTCACTCGTTGGGATCATGATCTCGCTGCCGCTGCTTTTTGCGCCATTCCGCGCGCTTATTGGGTTCCGCTCCGATAATCACCAGTCTGCGCTTGGATGGCGCCGGGTTCCGTTCATCTACAAGGGCGCGATGGTGCAGTTCGGCGGCCTTGCGATTATGCCGTTCGCTTTGCTGGTACTGGCTGGCCAAGGCAACGCCGGCGCGGCGCCGGCCTGGATCGGCGAGCTTGGCGCAGCCGCGGCTTTTCTGCTGGTCGGCGCCGGGCTGCACACGACGCAGACGGTCGGCCTCGCTCTGGCGACCGACTTAGCGTCCAAGGACTCGCAGCCCAAGGTGGTGGGCCTGATGTATGTGATGCTGCTGTTCGGCATGATCGCCAGCGCATTGCTGTTCGGCGCCCTGCTGGCGGACTTCACTGCGGGACGGCTCATTCAGGTCATCCAGGGCTCCGCCGTGGCCACGATCGTCCTGAACGGGATTGCGGTGTGGAAGCAGGAGGGCCGCCGTCGTCTCGCGACAAACCCGCCCCTGCTGACAAACTTTCATCGGCGGGATCCCAGCTTCCGGGAGTTGTGGGAGCGTTTTACCCAGGGCGGCCGGGTGGTGCGCCGCCTCGTCGCCGTGGGTATGGGAACCATGGCATTCAGCATGGAGGACGTGCTGCTGGAGCCCTATGGCGGCCAGATCCTGCATCTGACCGTTGGCGACACCACCAAGCTGACCGCGACCCTGGCGCTCGGCGGGCTGTTCGGCTTCGGCCTCGCCTCCCGGGTGCTCAGTCGTGGGGCCGATCCCTTTCGTATGGCGTGCTATGGCGCCCTCGCCGGCCTCCCGGCCTTCATGGGCGTGATGCTCGCGGCGCCGCTCGCATCACCGGTGCTGTTCGGCGTCGGCACGTTCCTGATCGGCTTCGGCGCCGGCCTATTCGGGCATGGAACCCTGACGGCGACCATGAACCTCGCCCCGGCCAACCAGACCGGCCTCGCGCTCGGGGCTTGGGGCGCGGTGCAAGCCTCGGCGGCGGGATTGGCGATCGCGCTCGGCGGCATCATCCGCGACGTCGCGGCCGGGTTGACGACGCCCGACGCATTCGGGGCGACGACGGCCTATGACTGCGTCTATGCCATAGAACTCGTACTGCTCGTTGCGACGCTGGTGGCGATGCTTCCGCTGTTGCGCCGCTCCCCGGTTTATACTTGAAATAGGGCAGTAAACTCGGATATTCGTCTGGAAAAAGGAGGCGTCATGGCCCAAACAATCGCTCGGATTTACGCCAACCACGATGCTGCAGCGGCTGCCCTGACCGCGCTGCGGGACCGGGGCTTTCGGAACGACGCCACCCATATCGTCGATCCGCCGGAGACGCAGGAGGCGACGTCGCCGGACGCCGGCACATGGGTTGATCCGGTGCTGGAGACGCTGACGAAAATCGGCATCCCCCCGGAGCAAGCCAGCATCTATGCCGAGCGGGTGCATCAAGGTGGGGTGCTCGTCGCCGTCGAGGCGCAGTTCGGCACCGCCCTGCTGGCGACGACCGTCCTGGATGGCGCCGGCCCGGTCGCGGTGACGGTGCCCGAGGTTGAGTATTCGACCGGCATCAACTGGGACAGCCCAGCGCCGTTGTCTGCAGCGCTGGGCATCCCGGTGCTCTTGTCGGATGCGACACCGCTCTCGAATTTCCTGAAATGGCCGTCGCTCAAAAAGGAACCGGCGTCATCGGCGTCATTGGCCAGTATTCAAAAGCAGTCGCGAGAGGCGGCCCCGCTGTCCCGCAGCCTCAAGCTGCCCTTGCTGACCGACGATGCCGCGCCGCTATCGGCGAAGCTGAAGCTGCCGGTGCTGTTTGAGAAGGCGGCGCCGCTTTCCGAGAAGATGAAATGGAAGACAGTCTTCAACGATCCCGCGCCGCTTTCCGAGAAGACCAAAATGCCGGTGCTTTCAAATAACCCGGCACCGCTATCCACAAAGCTGGGACTGCCGGTGCTGTCGAATAACCCGGCGCCGCTCTCCTCCCTCCTAAAGATTCCTGTCCTCTCGAAAAAACAACGTTGATGCAACTATCGCAATAATTACACTTTACGTCAAAGGGAGAAGCTGAGCATGTGAGAGCCAGCAATGTCCCATCCAGACCTCACCTCGGCTCTCGAACAGGTCCACACCGCACGGTACGGCGCGCCCAAACTAATCCTGCCGTTGATGCAGGTGAACGTGTGGGCCGGGCGCCTGCCGCAACCGGAACCGGACGGATTGCGCTATTTGAGGTTGCCGCTGGACGCGCTGTGATGGGCGTCACGATAGCCGCAGACGCGACGGCTGCGGGCGGCGCAGGCACGACGACAAAGGTCGTTGGTGCCACGCCAAAAATCTTCGAGATCGTCATCGTGGGCGGCGGCAGCGCCGGCATCGCGACCGCGTCCAGCCTGCTGAGGCGTCGTCCGTCACTGTCCATCGCCGTCATCGAGCCGGCCGCAACGCATGACTACCAGCCCGGCTGGACGATGGTCGGCGCCGGCGTCTTCACCCCCGAAGCGACACGGCGCAGCATGGCCGCGGTGATGCCCGACCGGGTGACCTGGATCACGCAGGCGGCTGCAGGCTTCGCGCCGGACAGCAATGAGGTCGTGCTTGCGGACGGCTCGGCGGTCCGTTACCGCGTGCTGGTCGCGGCACCCGGCCTGAAGCTCGATTGGGACGGCATACCGGGGCTGAGCGAGGCGCTCGGCAAGAACGGCGTCACCTCGAATTATCGTTACGATCTCGCGCCTTACACGCGTGACCTCGTCCGCAAGCTCAAGCGGGGCCGGGCGCTGTTCACCCAGCCGGCCATGCCGATCAAATGCGCCGGCGCGCCGCAGAAGGCGATGTATCTCTCCTGCGACATCTGGCGCGACGCGCGTGCGCTCGGCCAGATCGGCGTCGAGTTCCATAACCCCGGCGCCGTGCTGTTCAGCGTGGCCGCCTTCGTGCCGGCCCTGATGGCTTATGTGGAGCGCTATGGGATCGACCTGCAGTTTGGTTCCAAGCTCGTGGCGGTAGATGGACCGGCAAAACTCGCGACATTCGAGCGCTGCGCTGCCGACGGCAGAACTGAGCGTGTCGAGCGTCCGTTCGACCTGCTGCACGCCGTCCCGCCACAGGTGGCGCCGGACTTCGTGACCAACAGCCCGCTCGCCAGCGAGACCGGGTTCATCGCCGTCAATCCCGCCACGCTCCGCCATGTCCGCTACCGCAACGTCTATAGCCTGGGCGACGCCTGCTCGACGTCTAACGCCAAGACCGCGGCGGCCGTGCGGAAACAGGCGCCGGTGGTCGCGCTGAACGCGTTGGCGACCCTGGACGGTCACGAGCCCGTCGCGGATTACGATGGCTACGGCTCCTGTCCGCTGGCCGTCGAGCGCGGCAGGGTGGTGCTCGCCGAGTTCGGTTATGGCGGCGCGCTGCTGCCGAGCTTTCCGTCGTGGCTGCTGGACGGGACCAAGCCGACGCGGGCCGGCTGGATCCTAAAAAGCCGGATGCTGCCCAAAATCTATTGGCACTGCATGCTCAAAGGCCGCGAGTGGATGGCCAGCCCGCACCGGATGGAACGGCGCAGTAAGCCCCGGCCCGTGTGACGCATGGGCCGCTGCGATTTCCCGCGCGCTGCCTGTACCTCTATTTGACACCTATTGGCGTGAGGCGAGCCAGCCCCGCCAGCCGCCGCTTGCGGTGATGTCGGGCGCGCCGGCAATGCCCGAGGCCTCGGCCAGGAAGCCCAGGCAGGGACCGTCCTCAAGCGTGACGGTGCCAAAACCTAGCGGCGACGGCACCTGGGCCAGCAGCGCGCCGATGCTGGCCTTGGGCAGTGCCCAGACCTCGCCCGCGACAACGCCGCCGTCCGGCGCACGCAGCATGCCGGGGCGGTTACCGAGCGCATACAGGCGATAGCCGCCCACAGTGCGCGCGGTGCGCATGAAGCGTCCGCCCAATGCCGTTATCTGCGGATTGAGCGGCAGCCCCGCCATATGGCCGCCGATGCAGAACAGCGCGGTCTCGTCCGCGGCCAGCGGGTCCGGCGCAACCGGCTCCGGCAGAGGCATCCCGGTCGCACCCACGGTCTGCGAAAGCGCCCGGTGCACGTGGTCCGCAAGCGCCGCGAGCCGTCCCTCCGACCACGCTGGGCCGATCAGCGTGACCCCGAACGGCAGCCCGTCCTCGCCCAGGCCGGCCGGCACCGCGATCGCCGCGAGGTCGCATAAATTGACGAAGTTGGTCCAGGTGCCGAGCCGCGCGTTGACGCCCAGCGGGTCCGCCGCGACCTCAATCAGCGTCGGGCAGGGCAGGGTGGTCGGCACCAGCAGCGCGTCGCAGTGGGCAAACAGCGAGGCGGCTTCGCGCCGCGCCAACGCCAGCGCGTGGAAGGCGTCGAACGCATCGACCGTGCGGCGGTCGAGGCCGCCCAGGAGGATCATGCGGGTGACGGGATGCAGGATGCCCGGTCGGCCCTCGACCACATCTCGGAGCGCTGCGGTCCGCTCGGCGACCCAAGGGCCGTCATACAGCAGGCGCGCGATGTCCAGGAAGGTGGTAGTGTTGGTGGGCTCAGTGGAGGCGAACAGCGCGGCTGCCTTGGCATAGGGGCCAGCCTGAATGTCCGGTACTGCGACCGTGGCGATGCGCGCGGCGTCCGGCAGCCCGCCGCGGCGCAGATGCGCGAACGGGGCATTACGGGAATACCGGTCGGCGGCGTCGGGCGCGGCGATCACCCGCAGTACCGCGAGCGCCGCATCGACGCTGCCCGCGAACACCGAGACGGTGTCGATCGAACGGCACGCCGGCACCATCCCCGCCGCCGAAACGCTGCCGATCGTCGGCTTCAGCCCGACGATGTTGCCGAACATCGCCGGCACCCGGCCCGACCCGGCGGTGTCGGTGCCGAGCGCCACCGGCACGATGCCCGCCGCCACCGCAACCGCCGAGCCGGAGGACGATCCGCCGGGCACGCGCTCTGGGTCGAACGCGTTGCGCGGCACGCCATAAGGACTGCGCACACCCACCAGCCCGGTGGCGAACTGGTCGAGGTTGGTCTTGCCCATGACCACGGCGCCGGCGTCGAGCAGACGCTGCACGCAGGCGGCGTTGGCGGCGGGGAGGTAGGCGTATTCCGGACAAGCCGCACTGGTCGGCAGCCCGGCCACGTCGATGTTGTCCTTGACCGCGACCGGCACGCCCCACAGCGCCCGGCCGCGCGGGCCCTCCTGTTCCAGCGCCGCGGCCCGATCGAGCAGCGCCGCGTCGGGCACCCGGGTGATCCAGAGCGCTGGGTCGGCATAGGCGTGGTCGGCGGCGATGGCCGCGCGCACGGCCTCAATGGGTGTTGCCATTTACCAGCGGTCGCACGCTGCCGGGCGGTTTGGCAAGGGCGCGGCCGGTCAGGTCTGGATCACCAGGATGCGCTGTCCGGCCCGAACCTCGCGGCCTGGACGGCAGGGCAGCTCGCGCACCTGGCCGGACGCCGGGCTGTCGAGCTGGATTTCGGTCTTCATGGACTCGATGACGACGACCGGGTCGCCGCGGCGGACCGTCTCGCCCTCGCCCACCAGGATTTTCCACACATTGCCCGGCATCGGGCTTTCCAGCGCCACGCAGCCCGACGGCAGCGCGAGCGGCTGCAGGACATCGCCCCCGCTATCCTCGACAAAGCGATCGAGCCCGCGCGCGACCCAGTCCTGCCGCTCCGCCTCGAACGCCGCCTGCTGCCGGGCGCGGGCGGCGGCGATGCCCGGCGCATTGGCCTGCTCGAAGCGGGTGTAGTCGCCAGAGCTGAAGCTGCTGTCCTCGATGCGCAGCGGATGGCGGCCGTGCGGGAACGCGGCCCTGGCCTCCAGCAGCTCGGTGGGGCTCACCGGGTAGAAGCGGATTTGGTCGAAGAAGCGCAGCAGCCACGGTTTCCCCGGCGCGAACGGCCCGGTGCTGCGCCAACTGTTCCAGACCTGCAAGGTGCGGCCGAACAGCTGGTAGCCGCCCGGCCCTTCCATGCCGTAGATGCAGAGATATGAGCCGCCGATGCCGACGGCGTTCTCCGGCGTCCAGGTTCGCGCCGGGTTGTATTTGGTGGTCACCAGGCGATGGCGCGGATCAACCGGGGTGGCGACCGGCGCGCCCAGATAGACATCGCCCAGGCCAAGCACCAGGTAGCTGGCGTCGAACACGATGCGCCGGACGTCGTCGATCGAGCCAAGTCCGTTGATGCGCCGGATGAACTCGATGTTGGATGGGCACCACGGCGCGTCCGGCCGCACCAATTCTTGGTAGCGCGACATCGCGAGCCGCGCCTGGTCGTCGTCCCAGGACAGCGGCAGGTGCACGATGCGGCTCGGCACCCGCGTTTCATCGTCCTGCGGCAACTCGCGTTCGATCTGCAGCAGTGCGTCGAGCAGCCGCGACAGGGACAGCGCCGCGGGGTCGTAGTGCACCTGCAGCGAGCGGATGCCCGGGGTGAGGTCGATCAGCCCCGGCAGGCGCGCGGCGCGTATCGCCGAGAGCAGGAGCTGCACCCGTAGGCGCAGCCGGATGTCGAGCACAAGGGGGCCATACTCGACCAGCAGGTTGGCGTCGCCGGCGCGCCGATAGACCACGGGCACCTCGCCGGCGCGGCGCAGCAGCACGGCGTCGCCGTCGTCGCACGGGATCTGCAGATCTGGCGCCGCCAGACTCCGCAGCCCCAGTTTTTGGGGCACCCGGCGCTCGAACCGGACGCGATCGCCCGGGCGCAGCTGGCCGAGCTTCCAGAGCTCGTCGTCTGCCACGACGGCGGGGCAGACGAAGCCGCCCAGGCTCGGCCCGTCCGGCCCCAGCAGGATCGGCATGTCGCCGGTGAAGTCGATGGAGCCGATCGCGTAGGGGGTGTCGTGGATGTTGGACGGGTGCAGGCCCGCCTCGCCGCCATCGGGCCGCGCCCAGCGCGGCGTTGGGCCGATCAGGCGGATGCCGGTACGGGCGGAGTTGTAGTGGACCGCGTAGCTGGCGGAGAACAGGTCGGCGACGTCGGCCGGGTCGAAGAAGTCCGGCGCGCCGTGCGGGCCATAGAGCACGCCGATCCGCCAATCCGCGGTGAGCGGCGCCGGTTTCGGCAGGTCAGCCGGACCGCCAGGATCATCCCCCATGCGCAGCACGTCGCCGGTGCGCAGCGCGCCGGTCGCATGGCCGCCGAAGCCGCCCAGCGTGAAGGTGGCGCGCGAGCCGAGGAACAACGGCGCGTCGAGGCCGCCGCGGACCGCGAGGTAGCAGCGCATCCCTAGCCCCTCGATGCCGCCCATCTGCAGCGTCTGGCTGGCCTGGACGGTGGTGGCGGCGTGCACGGCGACCGGCACGCCGTCCAGCGTGGCGGCCATGGCCGCTCCGGCCAGGGCAATGACGGCCGGCGCGTTGAAGCGCAGGGTGGCGCCGGTCAGCGTCATCTCCAGCGTCGCCGCCCGGTCGCTGTTGCCGACGATGCGGTTGGCGGCGCGGTGGCTGCGGTCGTCCATCGGCCCGCTCGGCGGCACCCCCACGTCCCAAAAGCCGATGCGGCCCGGCCAATCCTGCACGGTGGACTGGGTGCCCGGCGCCAGCACCTCGATGCTGCGCGGTGCGAAGGCGAGGCCGGCCAGGGTCGCGGTCGTCATGCTGGCGTCATGCAAAGCGGGTGTTGCCAGGATGGCGGACAGGTGGTCGAGGTTGCTCTCCAGCCCGAAGATCACGCTGCCTTCGACAGCGGCGGCCAATTGGGCGATGGCGGCCGGGCGGTCCGCTGCGTGGGCGATGATCTTGGCCAGCAGCGGGTCGTAGTAAGGCGTCACCTCGGCGCCGGTCTCGATCCAGCCATCGATCCGCACGCCAGCGGGGAAGCGCACTTCGGTCAGCCGCCCGGTGCTGGGCCGGAAGCCCTGCGCCGCATTCTCGGCATAGACGCGCGCCTCGATCGCGACACCCTGCGGCTGCAGGCTGTGCTGCGGCGGCAGCGACAGCTCGCCGGCGGCCTGGAGCAGCATCCACTCCACGAGGTCAACGTCGAACACCGCCTCGGTCACGCCGTGCTCGACCTGCAGGCGGGTGTTGACCTCCAGGAAATAGGCCTGGCCGGCATCGGCGTCATAGACGAACTCGACGGTCCCGGCGGACTCGTAGGCGGCCGCGGCGGCCAAGTCGCGGCTTGCGGCGTGCAGCATCCGGCGTGTCGCATCGGGCAGGTTCGGCGCGGGCGTCTCCTCGATCACCTTCTGGTTGCGGCGCTGCAGCGAGCAGTCGCGCTCGCCCAGCGTCACCACGCCACCGCGGCCGTCGCCGAAGACCTGCACTTCGATGTGGCGTGCGCGGGCCACGAATTTTTCCAGGTACACGCGGGCGTCGCCGAAGCTGTTGGCGCCCTGGCGGCGGACGGTCTCGAACCGCTCGATCAGCTCGGCCTCGTTGCGGCAGAGCTGCATGCCGATACCGCCACCGCCCGCGGTGCTTTTGAGCATGACCGGGAAGCCGATCGTCGCCGCCGCGCCGACCGCCTGCGCCAAATCTTCCAGCAGGCCGCTGCCCGGAAGCAACGGCACCCCAGCGCGCTCCGCCAACGCGCGCGCGGAATGCTTCAGGCCGAAGGCGCGCAGGTGCTCGGCGCGTGGGCCGATGAAGCGGATGCCGGCGGCGTCGAGAGCGTCAACGAACTCCGCCCGCTCGCTCAGGAAGCCATAGCCCGGGTGCACAGCCTCGGCGCCGGTGGCGCGGCAGGCTTCGATGATCGCCTCGATGCGCAGGTAGCTCTCGGCCGCCGGCGACCGACCGATCGCCACCGCCTCGTCTGCCGCCAGCACCGGCGCGGTGAAGCGGTCGGCGTCCGAGTATATGGCGACGGAGGCAATGCCCATGCGGCGCAGGGTGCGGCCGATCCGCAGCGCGATCTCGCCGCGGTTGGCGATCAGGACTTTGCGGAACACGGCTTCAGGCGTCGCCCCCGGGCGAGGGGTCGTTCCAGCGCGGCCCCTCCCACACCAGCACGCGGATCGGCGTCGGGTTGAAGCCGTTGCAGGGGTTGTTCACCTGCGGGCAGTTCGACAGCACGACCAGCACGTCCATGTCGGCGCGCAGATCGACGTAGCCGCCGGGTTCCGACAAGCCATCGACGATGGCCAGCTCGCCCTCGGGGCTGATCGGCACGTTCATGAAGAAGTTCACGTTGCTCACCAGGTCGCGCTTGGTCATGCCGTGGCGGCCGAGCTCCAACAGGAAGTTCTCGCGGCAGGCGTGCATGTAGCGGGTGTGGTGACCGAACCGCACCGTGTTGGCCTCGCAGCTGCACGCCCCGGCGGAGGTGTCGTGCCGGCCGCAGGTATCGGCCACCAGCGTCATCAGCGGCCGTCCGGCATTGGACAGCAGCCGGGTGCCAAGCCCCACATAGGCCGAGCCCTGCGCCAGCAGCGTGTCCTGCGCGCTGTAGCGTTCCGAGGTGTCGTCTGCGCGGTAAAACAGCGCGTCCACCGCCTGCTGGCCATCCAGATCGACGATGCGCAGCACCTGGCCTCGCTGCAGCACGGTGGACCAGCCGGTGCGGGCGGGCACGTGCTGGTCGAGGATGGCGGCGGCTAGATTATCGGAAATGTCGGTGGCTCCTCAACGGAACAGCGCGTCAGTGTTCTCGAACCCACGCACGACTTCCTCGCCGAAGCTGCGGCAGAGGTCCTCGGCGGCGGCGGGCGGCGGCGTCCAGACGAGGGCTTCGATCGGGCCGGGCGCGAAGGCTGGACCCGGCGCCAGCGGATGCGGACAGTTCGAGACCGCCGCCAGCAGGTTCATCTCCGCGCGCAGATCGACGCAGTCGCCGGGCTGGGTGACGCCGTCCTGCCAGCGCAGGCCGCCATCGGCATCGACGCTGACGCCGGCGAAGAAGGTGATGCAGGGCGGCACGTCGCGCACCCCCATGCCGAGCTTGCCGGCTGCCAGGCGGAAGTTTGCCGCGGTGCTGCGCAGGCCGGCGTCGCCGTACCGGCGCTGATTGCTCGCTGCCGTGCTGCCGCCGAGCAGCGCGTCGTGCCGGCCGCAGCTATCGGCGGTGATGGAGGCCAGCACGCGGCCCATGTCGGAGAACAGCACCCGGCCCGCCCCCAGCCGCGCCGTCCATTGCAGTTTCAGCGTGTCGCCAAGATTGTAGCGCTCCGAGGTGTCGTCGGCGTTCCAGATCAGTACGGAGACACCTGCGTTGCCGGCGGTGTTCACCAGGCGCAGCGCCCGGCCGCGCGGTACGCGGAATGAGTGATACCAACCGCCCGGGATCGTCTCACGGCGCACGATATCGGCGCCGGACAGCGCGGGGGGCGGCGGCGCTGCCGGTGCCATAGTGGAGCGGGCCTGGGCGTGGCTGCGCAGCTCGGCATAGCGCCGCCGGTGCTGCTCCGGGGTCTGCTCGTCAAGCGGCGTCATGACTTTCTCTCACCTCCACCACGATCCTTATCAGTGCACCGGACAACGGAGGGCACCCAAGTAGAAGCCGCGCAAGCAGAAGTCATGCCACCTGACGTAGGGTTAGGTCCGTCCTCACAATCCTTGGCGGCGGGCCGCTTTGCGGCATAACTTCCGGTCAAATGGGAGGCTCCGCGATCATGACAGAGGCAACGCAGCGCGACATCGTGACGAACGGCATCCGGCTGCGGGTGACGGAGCAGGGCGAGGGGCCGCTCGTGCTGCTGTGCCATGGCTGGCCGGAGCTCGCACATTCCTGGCGGCACCAGCTCCCGGCATTGGCCGCCGCCGGCTACCACGCCGTGGCGCCCGACATGCGCGGCTACGGCGGCAGCGACGCACCCGAGGCCATGGAGACCTATTCCCTGCTGCATCTGGTCGGCGACATGGTCGGGCTGGTGACGGCCCTCGGCGAGCGTGAGGCCGTGGTCGTGGGTCATGACTGGGGCGCGTCCGTTGCCTGGACCTGCGCCATGCTGCGGCCCGATGTGTTTCCTTCGGTCGCTGCAATGAGCGTGCCGTTCCGGCCACGCGGCCCGGCGGCACCGCTGGGGATGCTGCGCGCCGCCGGGCTGCACAACTTCTATTGGCTGTATTTTCAGCAGCCCGGCGTCGCCGAGGCGGAGTTCGAGCGTGACCCCGCCGCCAGCCTGCGCCGTATCCTGGGCGGCATCGGCTCGGGCCGGCCGCGCGATACGAGCCAGGTTTTGACGCTGCCCGAGGGCGGCGGCTTCCTCGACCTCATGCCGGAGCCGGTACCGCTGCCGGCCTGGCTGCCCGAGGCCGACCTCAGGGTGATGGCGGACGCCTACGGGCGCACCGGCTTCCGCGGCGGCCTCAACTATTACCGCAACCTTGACCGCAACTGGGAGCTGCTGGCGCCGTGGCAGGGCGCGCTGATCCACCAGCCGGCGCTGTTCATCGCTGGCACGCGCGACCCGGTGATTGTTGGTCCCATGGGTCGCAAGGCGCTGGACACTTTGCCGCAGACCGTGCCGGGGCTGCGCCGGACCGTGATGCTTGAGGGCGCCGGCCACTGGATCCAGCAGGAACGGCCCGACGAGGTGAACGCGGCGTTGATCGAGTTCTTGACGGGGTTGGACCGGGGCTGAGGGCTTATTCGGAAAACCCGCAGTTCCCTCGGAGCGGCGGGCGCGATGCGGGCGGCACGCCGTTGATGTGGGCCGGGAACAGCGCCTGCAGCGTGCCGTCCGGGCCAGCGCGCACCAGGCCGCGGTCCCGGTGGTGCGGCGACGCGACCGCCTCGCCCAGGTCGAGCACCGCGTTGACGCAGCAATCGGCTTCGGCAAAGCGGGCCAGGCAGGCGTCGAGCGTCAGGGCCGCAATCACGGCGGCGACCTCCGCAATCAGCGTCGTCTGCGGCAGCGGCTCGGTTTGGCGCTGGGCCCATTCCGGGTGCCCGGCCGCCTCGCAAAAGGCGCCCCAGAACTTCGGTTCGATCGCGCCGAGCGCGATGTGCCGGCCATCCTCAGTGGCATAGACCTGGTAATACGCGCCGCCGCCGTTCAGGGTGGCCTCCCGGCGCTGCGGCACCGCTCCGCTGTGCCCGTATCCGGCAATTTCGAAAATCTGCAGCGGCATCGGCGTGTCGGCCAGGCCGATGTCGATCTCGCACCCCAACCCGTCCGCCTCGCGCGCCCGCAATGCGCCCAGGATCGCGATCACGCCGAACAGCGAGCCGGACACGTCGGCGAGCGGCGGGTCGTAGAACACCGGGGCGTCATGCCCATTCCGGTGCAGCACGCCGGACCCCGCGAGGTAGTTCGCGTCATGCCCGGCCACCTGCGCCAGCGGCCCCGACGCGCCGTAGCCGCTGAGCGAGCAGTAGATCAGCCGGGGGTTCAGCGCCTGCAGCGTTGCGTAGTCGAGGCCGAGCCGCCGCATGACGCCGGGCCGGAAGCCCTCGATCAGCACATCGGTTTCTGCAACGAGGCGAAGGAACTCGGCCTTGGGACCCGGCTGTTTCAGGTCCATCCGCCGAATTGCCTTGCCGGCGTTCACCGCGCCGTAGAACACCGGCTGTTCCGCCGCGCCGCGCGGGCCGACCTGCCGCATAGGGTCGCCAGCGGGCGGCTCGATCTTCAGCACCTCCGCCCCCATGTCGGCCAGCAGCAGGCTGGCGAGCGGACCCGGCAGGAACGCCGACAAATCCAGCACCCGCACCCCGCGCGCGAACAGCGATAGGCGGGATGGGATCACGGGCGACGGCGAACGACCCGTCATTCCCGATAGGCGTCGTGCAGCGCCAGCACCGTCTGCGCCTGTTTCAAATGCGGGATGTCCAGCATCTTGCCGTCCAGCCCGACGGTGCCGGTGCCCGCCTTGAACGCCTCAATGACCCGGCGCGCATGAGCGACATCGGCGTCCGAGGGCGCGAAAGCCGCGTTGATCGGTCCGACCTGCGCCGGGTGGATGGCGAGGCGTCCGGTGAACCCCTCCTGTGCCGCCGCCCGGCTGGCGGTTTGCAGCCCGGCCGTGTCCCTGAAATCCGTATACAATGTGTCAATTGGCGCGACCCCGGCCGCACGCGCCGCTAGCAGCACCAGCGAGCGCGCGACGCGGTAGGTCAGCGCCCATCCGCCGCCGGAATCCTGGTTAGTGCTGGCGCCCAGCGCGGCAGACAGGTCCTCTGCCCCCCACGTAAGCCCGGCGAGCCGCGTAAGCCCAGCGCCGGCGAATTCCCCCAAATGGAACGGCGCCAAGGGCGTCTCGGACGCGACCGGCACGATGCGGATATGGCCGGGCGCGATTCCCTCCCGCGCCTCCAGCGTGTCGAGGCCGTGGCTGAGGCGGAGCACGTCGGCCGGCCCGTCGATCTTCGGCAGCACGATGCCGTCCGGCGCGCCGCCGCATATTGCCGCCAAATCCGCCATCGCCGTGTCGTCGAAGGCGTTGATGCGCACCCAGAGCTGGCTGCGCCGACCGCCGGGCGGTCGGGCGTCCAGGAAATCGCGCACCTTGCGCCGTGCCGTGGCCTTCTCGGACACGGCGACGGAGTCCTCGAGATCCAGGATCAGCGCATCCGCCCCGGCCCCGTCCGCCTTGCCCAGCTTCTTGTCGCTGTCGCCCGGGATGAACAGCCAGGAACGCAGCGGCGCGGTCATGCCGGCCGCCGGAGCTGCAGGCCCGACCGCTTGCAATGCGCCACGAGGTCGCCGTGCTGGTTATACGCCCGGTGCAGGAACGTCACGATCCCCGCGTTGGGCCGCGACTTGCTGTCGCGCAGCTCGACCACCTCGGTCTCGATGCGCACCGTGTCGCCGTGGAACAGCGGCTTGGGGAACCGCACTTCGTCCCAGCCCAGATTGGCGACGGCGGTGCCGAGCGTCGTGTCATTGACCGAGACGCCGACCATGAGGCCGAGGGTAAAACAGCTATTGACGATCCGCTGCCCGAACTCGGTGTGCTCGCGGCAGTATTCCTCGTCGAGGTGCAGGGCGGCCGGGTTGTGGGTGAGCGCGCTGAAAAAAACGTTGTCCGCCTCGGTGACCGTGCGGCGGATGGCGTGCTTGAAGGTCTGCCCAACCGTCAGCTCGTCGAAATACAGGCCCGGCATCGCTGTCTCCCCCATCCCACCGGTTGCGTCAGGTCAATATGACTTCGGCAGGTCCAGCACCTTCTCCGCGATGAAGGACAGGATCAACTGCTCGGTGATCGGCGCGATGCGCATCAGGATCGACTCGCGAAACAGCCGCTCCACCTGGTACTCGCGGGCATACCCCATGCCGCCATGCGTCATCACCGCCTGGGTGCAGGCGTCGAAGCAGGCCCGGCCGGCGAGGAACTTGGCCGCATTGGCCTCGGCGCCGCACGGCTTCCCCTGGTCATACAGCCAGCCCGCCTTCAGGCACATGCCATAGGCCGACTCCAGGAACGCCCAGTTCTCCGCGAGCGGATGCTGGATGCCCTGGTTCTGGCCGATCGGCCGGCCGAACACCATCCGGTCGCGCGCATATCGCGTCGCCCGGCGCAGCGCGTCGCGCCCGAGCCCGATGGCTTCGCTCGCGACCAGGATGCGCTCCGGGTTCAGGCTGTGCAGGATGTAGGAGAAGCCGCGCCCCTCCTCGCCGATCCGGTCGGCCTCGGGCACGAACAGGTCGTCGATGAACACGCTGTTCGAATTCGACGGCGTTGCGGCCCATCTTGTGGATCCGCCGCACCTCGACCTGAGCGCGGTCGAGGCCAGTGTAGAACAGCGTCATGCCCTCGGTCGGGCGCCGGCACTCCTCCTTCGGCGTGGTGCGCGTCAGCAGCAGGATCTTGTCGGCGACCTGCGCGGTCGAGGTCCAGACCTTGCGCCCATTCACCCGGTAGCCGCCGGGCACCCGGCTCGCGAACGTCTTGAGGCTCGTGGTGTCGAGCCCGGCATCCGGCTCGGTTACGCCGAAGCACGCCTTCTCGTCGCCTCTGATCAGCGGCGGCAGGAAGCGCTGTTTCTGTTCGGCGGTGCCGTGCACCACCACGGCGTGCGGGCCAAACAGGTTGATGTGGATCGTGGACGCCGCCGAGTAGCCGCCATTCCCCGCGGTCACCGTCTGCATCATGATCGCCGCCTCCGTGACGCCGAGCCCGGCGCCGCCCAGCTCCTCCGGCATGGTGATGCCGAGCCATCCGCCATCCGCCATCGCCCGGTGGAACTCCTGCGGAAACCGCGCGTGCTCGTCGCATTCGCTCCAATAGGCGTCGTCGAACCGGGCGCACACCTGGCGGACCCCGTCCTCGATCGCCCGCTGCTGCTCGGTCATGCTGAAATCCATCGTGCTCGCGGCTCCCCGGCATATCCTGTTTGGTCAATAACCCAGGAAGCGGCGAGTGGGTAGGCTGCGGCTAGTCTTGCCCATTAAATAGGACGTTGCGGCATGGACTGCCTGCGGAACGGTCATATCCCATTCGCGGGTGCGACTTATCCGAGATCGGCTCATTGCTAGAACCTAACCTGCCTCATAGAACGGCGGGCGAACCACGGGCGAGCCGTCTAAGCCGCGTTCAGACGTCCACGTCGCACCGCTTCGGGTTAGAACAAAGGATGTTTGATGGCGTACCTCATGCCCTCCGAATTCGTCACCAAGATGGTGGACGCCGGCGAGTCCAAGATTTTCATGTCAACCCGCGATACGGTGATCCGGGCCTACATGGCCGGGGCTCTCCTGGCGCTTGCGGCGGTGTTCGCCGTCACCGTCACCGTGCAGACCGGCTATCCGATCATCGGGGCGATCCTATTCCCGGTCGGCTTCTGCATGCTGTATCTGCTGGGCTTTGACCTCCTGACCGGCGTTTTCGTCCTGGCCCCGCTCGCTTTGATCGACAGACGCCCGGGCGTCACCATGGGCGGCGTCCTGCGGAACTGGGGACTCGTCTTCGTCGGCAACTTCCTGGGCGCCCTGACCGTCGCCTACATGATGGCGATCGTTTTCACCTTCGGGTTCTCTACGCCCCCCGACAAGGTGGGCACGATCATCGCCGGCATCGGCGAGGCCCGCACGCTCGGCTATGCGAAGTACGGGGCGGCCGGCATGCTGACCCTGTTTATCCGCGGCGTGCTCTGCAACTGGATGGTCTCGACCGGCGTCGTCGGCGCCATGATCTCGACGACCGTCAGCGGCAAGGTCATCGCTATGTGGATGCCGATCATGCTGTTCTTCGGCATGACTTTCGAGCATTCCGTCGTCAACATGTTCCTGTTCCCGTCCGGGCTGCTCATGGGCGGGAACTTCTCGATCCGGGACTACCTCATCTGGAACGAAATCCCGACGGTGCTGGGCAACCTGGTCGGCGGCCTGGCTTTCACCGGCCTCACGCTCTACTCCACCCATATCAAGACGGCGCCGAAGCGGGTGGTCGCCTGAGCTGATCCAGCACAATCAAGCCCTGCCCGGACCGGGCGGGGCTGGTTCCGAGACTGAATAGTGGGACAAAAGCTCACGGTTGCGATCGGTCAGCATTCCAGCCGTGGCTGCAAAGCGACGAACCAGGACTTCTACGGCGCCCTCATCCCCGACGAGCCCGCCCTCAGCATGAAGGGCATCGCCGTCGCCCTGGCGGACGGCATCAGCAGCAGCAGCGTCAGCGGGGCTGCCAGCAGCTCGGCCATCCGGAGCTTTCTCACGGACTATTACTGCACGTCCGAGGCGTGGTCGGTGAAGACGTCGGCGCACAGGGTCATCGCGGCGATCAACTCCTGGCTGTATGCCGAGACGCGCCGCAGCCAATACGCCTATGACCGCGACAAGGGCTACGTGTGCACGCTGAGTGTGCTGGTCCTGAAGTCCGCGGTCGCCCATATTTTCCATATCGGTGACGCACGCATCCACCGCATCGCCGGGCGGTCGCTGGAGCAGATCACCGAGGACCACCGCGTGATCGTCTCGTCGGAACAATCCTATCTCGGCCGCGCGCTGGGCATCAGCCCGCATATTGAGATCGACTACAGCACGGTCCGGATCGCGCCGGGCGACGTGTTCGTGCTCACGACCGACGGCGTGCACGACCACGTCGGCGCTGAGCGCATCATCGGCGAGATCGAGGCCAGTCCGGATGAGTTGGACAATGCGGCAAAGAACATCGTCGAGGCGGCCGTCGCGTCGGGCAGCACGGACAACCTGACGATCCAGATCGTCCGTATCGAGACCTTGCCGCTCACCGAGCACAGCGATCTCCTGGAACAGGTCAGCGAATTATCGCCGGCGCCGCTGCTGGACGGCCGCATGGTCCTCGACGGCTACCGGGTGCTGCGGACGATCCATAGCAGCAGCCGGAGCCATGTTTACCTTGCCTCCGACGTCGAGAGCGGCGCGGTCGTCGTCCTGAAAGCGCCGTCGATCGATCAGCGCGACGACCCGGGCTACCTCAAGCGCTTTATGATGGAGGAATGGATCGCGCGGCGTCTCAACAGTCCGCATGTCCTCAGGGTCCATCCGCAGACCCGCACGCGCAGCCAGCTTTATCTCGTGCTCGAGTACGTGGACGGCCAGACCTTGGCGCAGTGGATGCTCGATCATCCGCAACCCGATCTGGAGATCGTGCGCCGGATTGTCGAGCAGATTGGCAAGGGCCTGACAGCGTTTCATCGAAAGGAAATGGTGCACCAGGACCTGCGGCCGCAGAACGTCATGATCGACACGGCCGGCACGGTCAAAATCATCGATTTCGGCTCCACGAAGGTCGCGGGCGTCGCCGAGTTGGGTCCGGATATCGACGGCGCTGAGCTGCTGGGAACGGCCCAATACACCGCGCCGGAATGTTTTTTCGGTGAGGCGGCGACGCAGCGGTCCGACATCTTCTCGCTGGGCGTCATCGCGTACCAGATGCTCACCGGGCGCCTGCCCTATGGGGCCGATGTCGCCCGGCTGCGCACCCGGGCGCAGCAGCGGAAGCT
Organism: uncultured Alphaproteobacteria bacterium; assembly: GCA_963850595.1. Taxonomy (GTDB): domain Bacteria; phylum Pseudomonadota; class Alphaproteobacteria; order Acetobacterales; family Acetobacteraceae; genus CAHJXG01. The sequence goes on from CAWKLS010000003.1 coordinate 833,498, forward strand.
GCGATATCGTCCCGCGAATGGCATGAGGCCAGGCATTCCGGAGTGGGTCGATGGGGCGTTGGGGAAAGCCATCCACCCCTTTCCGCTGAAGCGCTACGAGGCTGTATCGGAGTTCATCTATGATCTCCGCAATCCCAACACAGCGTTCTCCGGCGCCCGAACGGTGCCGCTAATGGAGCGGGATCCGCTGCTGTTCTGGAAAGCTCTCTCGCTTATTCTCGCCGTCGCAGTGCTCTGCCTGCTGGGCGTGCTGGCGGGTCAGGGACCCTAAAACCCGCCAGCAACCCTACCTAACCGTTGAGCGCCCGCATGCCCTCAGGCGCATACCGTTCGCCAGCCGCCGCTCCCGCTGGAAACGCGCGGTCGATTGCCGTGAGCTCTTCCTGGCTCAGGGTGAGCTCCGCCGCGGCCACGTTCTCCTCGAGATACCGGACCTTTTTCGTGCCGGGGATCGGGATGATGTCCTCGCCTTGCGCCAGGACCCATGCCAGCGCCAACTGCCCGGCGGTGCAGCCCTTCGCCTTCGCGATCTCATGGATCTTGGCAACCAGGTCGAAATTCCGGCCAAACGCATCGCCTTGGAACCGCGGCGAGGTGCGGCGCCAGTCGTCCTTGTCCAGATCATCGACCGACTTGATCTGCCCGGTCAGGAAGCCGCGCCCCAGCGGGCTATAGGGCACGAAGCCGATGCCGAGCTCGCGGAGCAGGGGAAGGATCTCGTCCTCAGGCTCACGCGACCACAGCGAATACTCGGTCTGCAGCGCGGTGATCGGGTGCACCGCATGGGCGCGGCGGACGGTCGCCGGCGAGGCCTCCGACAGGCCGAGGAACCGCACCTTGCCGGCCTGCACCAACTCGGCCATCGCGCCGACCGTATCCTCGATCGGCGTGTTTGGGTCGACCCTATGCTGGTAATACAGGTCGATCACCTCGAGACCCAGACGCTTCAAGCTCGCGTCGCAGGCGGAGCGCACGTAGTCCGGCTTGCCGCTGATCCCGGTCCGCTCGCCGTTCGGCCCCCAGGTGTTGGCGAACTTGGTGGCGATGAACACCCGGTCACGCACGCCTTTCAGCTCGCGTCCGACCAGCTCCTCGTTCATGCCGTTGGCGTAGGCGTCCGCGCTGTCGAAGAAGGTGACACCCAGCTCGACGGCCCGGTGCAGCGTCCGCACACTCTGATCGCCGTCACGACCGCCGTAGAAGGCCGACATGCCCATGCAGCCCAGCCCGACCGCCGAAAGCTCCGGCCCGTTCCGTCCCAACCTTCGCATCTTCATCGTCTAGCGTCCTCATCCCTGTTCCGGCAGCCTGGCCGGCCCTCGCCATGTCGAGCTTCGATGCCGGCGCTGCTGCAAGACGGTTGAAACTGTTCGACCCGCCCGTCAGTTCCGCCCGGATAGGTGAACCTTCAGAGGTTTGCGCAGAGATGGAAATCTAAGCAGGACTGCATCGCCAGAGACGCGGCAGGTTTTCTACCTCGGTCCATAGTTGACGAACCAGTCCACGAACTTTGGTATCCCCAGGGCTAATGGCGTGACCGGCCGGTAGCCGACATGCTGCTCGATGGCCGAGAGGTCGGCGCAGGTTTCCAGCACATCGACCATCGGGCGTGGTTCCGACCGCAGTATCGCCGGGCGTCCCAGATGCTGTTCCAGCAGCCGCACCAGCTCGGACACCGGCTCGCCGCGGTTGTTGCCGATATTGAACACCTTTGGCGCCTCGCCTGCCGCCGGCACCCGGTCGAGGCAGGCAATCAAGCCGGTCACGATGTCGTCGATGTAGGTAAAATCCCGCCTTAGGGTCCCGTTGTTATACAGGGTGATCGGCTGCCCTTGGCTGATCGCCTCGGCAAACTTGAAATAGGCCATGTCAGGGCGGCCCCACGGCCCATAGACGGTAAAGAACCGCAGCCCGGTCTGCCGGAGGCCGTGCAGGTGTCCGTAGGCGTGGCTGATCAGCTCATCGCATCGCTTCGTCGCCGCATAGAGCGACACGGGGGTATCGACCGGGTCGCTCTCGGCGAATGGCAGCTTGGTGTTGCCGCCATAGACGGAGGAGGAACTGGCATAGACCAGGTGCTCCAGCCGGGTCAGCCGCCGTGCCGCCTCGAGCACGGTGACGTGGCCCATGACATTCGACGTCACGTAGGCGTAGGGATCGACCAGGGAGTGGTGCACCCCAGCCTGCGCCGCCAGGTGCACCACCTGGGTGGCGTCCTGCTCCCCGTCAAACAGCGCGAACATCGCCGCTTTATCGGCGATATCCACGTGCCGGAAACGGAAGCCGTCATGCGGGGCCAACTGCGCCAGCCGAGCCTGTTTCAGCCTCACGTCGTAATAGTCGGTCAGGTTGTCGATGCCGATGACCGTGTCGCCCCGGGCCAGCAATGCGCGGCAGACGTGATAGCCGATGAAGCCAGCCGCTCCGGTCACGATTATCGCCAAGAGAACCCCCAAAACTCAGAGCATCCGACGGCTTCTATCTTGCCGTCCTCTTGCCGTCGATTGACGGCGATGCACGGGTCATCATCCATGCACCCTTCGTCGTATCGAGCAAAGAACAAAAGCCGGCAGGGGTCGCACTTTGATGGCCGGCCGGCGATGGGCGTCAGGTCATGAAGTCATTCCCTGTGCGCACCAGTTTGCGACCGAGCCGGTCGCGCCACCAGGCGATCGTGTGCAGCAGGCCGCCCCGCAGGCTCGTGGCAGGCCGCCATCCCGTGTTTTCCGTAAGCCGGGAACTATCGGCCAGCAAAGCGCGGACCTCGGATTTATCCGGGCGCATGCGGGCCGGGGCATGGCGGACCGGCTTGCTGCAGCCGGTAAGCTCGGTCGCCAATTCGAGCAGCTCGCCGACGGACACCGCCGACCCGCTGCCGGCGTTGTAGGGCCGGCCGAAGCTGACCGCCGGCGCCATGCCGAGCGCCAGGAAGGCGCGCGCCGTGTCGCCGACAAAGGTAAAATCCCGAATGGTCGAGGTGTCGCCGATCTCGACCGTCTCGCACGCGGGATCAAGCATCTGCCGCAGGATCGAGGGGATGACCGCGCGCTCGCTCTGACGCGGCCCAAAGGTATTGAACGGGCGCAGGATGGCGACCGGAAGCTCGAACGACCGGGCAAACGCCTCCGTCATCATGTCGGCGCCGATCTTGGAGGCCGAGTACGGCGATTGCCCCTGCAATGGATGCTCCTCGGTGATCGGCATCGTCTGCGCGGAGCCATAGACCTCGCTCGTTGAGGTGTGGATCATGCGCCGCACACCGAACTCCCGGGCGGCCTCAAGCACGTTGAGGGTGCCGGTCACATTCGTTTCGACATAGGACTGCGCGGCGACGTAGGAGTGCGGGATCGCGATCAGCGCGGCGAGATGGAACACGGTGTCCTGCCCCCGCACGATGCTCCGCACGAATGCGGGATCACGCACGTCGCCGCGCAGAAGCACCAGCTCGTCGCGCATAGCGGCCGGCAGGTCATCAAGCCAGCCATGGGCGTCGAAGGAGTTGTAGCAGGCGAGTGCCGTGACTTTGGCGCCCTGCTTGACCAGCAGCTCCACCAGATGCGACCCGATGAAGCCATCGGCGCCGGTGACCAGGACCTTGAGATCACGATAAGCCAGAGCCTGCTCCTGTGCTGCAAAAATTAGGGCCACGCGGTTTTACCAAGCCATTCGTGCCATACGATCGACGCGGCCGACGCGCGCCGATTTGACGTTCATCCAGCCTCTCGCCTCATGGAGAGGACCAGTTGGTGACCTGGGTAAATTGCTTAACCCAGCTTTCTATCGCTTCAAGGCGCTGCGCGGCGTCGCCCGGCAAATACGAGCAGCCAAATACCGCCAACACGCTGCGCAACGTCCATTCCGCGTCCGACGCCAGGCTGCGAGTCGGAAAATAGGCCAGGTCGATCTGCGCCTTCAATGGAAACAGGACGGTGCGATAGAACTCCTCGGGATCACCGGCCAGTCCATAGAACAGCTTCTCATTGCGGAAAACGGCTTGGCACGGACCGAAAATGCCCGGGCGGTAGTCCAGGACGCCGCGATAGGTAGCATTAAAACAGTCCGCGAAGGCCAGGGACTCCGGCCGCGGGCCGACCAGCGCCATCTCGCCGACAAGGATGTTCCAAAGCTGCGGCAGCTCGTCGAGCTTCGTCCGCTCCAGCACGCGGCCTATGCGTGTCATCCGGGGATCGCTCAGCACGGTGACGGCGAGGCCGCCCGGCTGATCCCGCTCATGGAACTTGCGGAATTTGTGCAGCCGAAAGTGCTGTGCCCTCCGTCCGAGCCGAACCTGCGAAAAGAAAATCGGCCCGTCGCTGTCGATCCAGATAACGAAAGCGATGAGCGCCAGCATAGGCGCCAAGCAAATGAGCGCGACGAGCGCAACCAGGCAATCAAGGCCGCGACGCGCGTCAAAGCCCGATCCATCGAATGCTGAGCCGGCAAACTCCGGTGTCTGTGTATGCGCCGACATGGTGCCGCTCCCGTCGTTATTGAGTTAGCGCCTTTGCCAAGGTGCGGGCGATATACTCCACGTTTCCGGTCTCGAGCTTTGGGTGCAACGGCAGCGTCAGTTCGCGCAGCGCAAAGTCTTCCGTTTGCGGCAAGTGCACCGCTGGGAACTTGTCCCGATATAGGGAGAACCAGTGGATGGGCGGGTAATGGTTCGTCGTCTGGATCCCGTCATCCCGGAGCCTATCGACCACGACCTGCCGGTCCACGTCGCGCGGCAAGAGGACGGGCATGATGTGGTGCGCCGACGGCCGTGGCTTTGAGAACGGCACGGACACGTCCGGACAATGCTTGCCGAGCAGCTCGCGGTAGCTCTCGGTCAGCACCCGCCGCTGGTCGTTCCAGCCGTCGAGCCTCCTCAGCTGCGTCAGGCCGATCGCCGCACGCAGCTCGTCCATGCGATAATTATAACCCAGCATGGTCACGTCGTAGGTGATCATGCGCCCATTCAGCCGCTGCAGCGTGCTGCTCGTCATGCCGTGGCCACGCGCCTGCCTGACCCGGTCCAGCACGCCCTGATCCAGCGCGACGACCATTCCGCCCTCGGCGGTGGTCATGTTCTTGTTGCCGAAGAAGCTGAAGATCGCCGCGTCGCCGAAGATGCTCGTGCGGTCGGCGCCGACGGCGTGCGCCGAATCCTCAATCAGGAATAGCCCGCGTTGGTCGGCGAAGTTCCGCCAGGCGTCGCGGTCGGCCAAGTAGCCGGCATAATGCACCACGATGACCGCCTTGGTGTTGGGCGTGCATTTGGCAGCCGCGTCCGCACACGACATGATCGGCACATCGAGCGACTCGATATCGACGAAAACCGGCGTCGCCCCGGCATACAACACGCTGTTGGATGTGGCGACGAACGTCAGCGCCGGCACCAGCACCTCGTCGCCGGGGCCGATCCCCAGGGCCTGCACCACGAGATGCAATCCTCCGGTGCAGGAGCTCACCGCGACCGCGTCGGCAACCTGGTGCATCCGGGCGAAGGCCTGCTCGAAGGCCTGGACCCGGGTGCCCATGGTGACCCAGCCGCTGTCGATGACGTCGGTCAGCGCCGTCTTCTCGTCCTGGCCCAAGCTAGGCTCCGCGACTAATAGCATCATGTCTGGTCGCCCCGCGGTTGGAAGCATCATGTCTGGTCGCTCCGCGACTGGAAGCATCGTGTCTGGTTCGAACATTGATATGACGCCCTCGTTAGCGCTTGTTGGGTCGAATCTTGCCAGCCGCCGCCGGGGTCACTCGGCCGCCTCGGGCACCAGCTGCCCCGTCTCGTAGGACGGCACACCCTCGTCCCAGCCGAGCTCCTGCGCCTTCTGGAAGTCCTCGACGCGGCCGATATCCAGCCAGCAGCCCTGGTGCAGGAAGGTGTGGACCGGCAGCCGCTTGCCCATCATGCAGACCATCAGGTCGTCGAAGCCGAATGGCACGCCGTCGGGGATGTGATCGAGCACGTCGGGCTCCATGCAGTAGATGCCCATGCTGACGATCTGATTGAGGCTCGGCTTCTCGCGGAAGCGCACCACCCGGCCATCAACCGTCTCGATCACGCCAAAGTCCATGTGGGTCGAGCGCTGCGTCGTGGCGATCGTGAGCGACCCGCCATGCGTCCGGTGCGTGCGGAGAAAGGCGCTGATGTTGAGGTCCGTCAGCACGTCGCCGTTGAGCACCAGGAACGTGTCGTCGAGCTCCTGCCTGATGAGGCCCAATGCGCCCACTGTGCCGAGCGGCTCCCGCTCATCCGTATAGATGATGCGCAGTCCCCACTGCCGGCCGTCGCCGCAGACGCTGCGGATGAGGTGGCCGAGATAGCCGGTCGTGACATAGACCTCGTGCACATTATTGCGCCGCAGCCATTTCAGCAGCAGCTCCAGCACCGGTTTGGATCCGACGGGCATCAGCGGCTTTGGCAGGATCGTCGTGTAGGGCCTCAGACGTGTGCCTTTGCCACCCGCTTGAATAACGGCCTGCATGTGAACCTCCCCGGCTTTTGGCCTCAGTGTTTTTGCTGGTATAGCGTGCAATGACCGCTGTGCTTCACGGCCATCGCCGGCGTATTGAACATGCACAAACGTCACATGCCGGGCAAACTAGCAAAACGATCTACGACGGGTGGATCGTGCTGGGTGCAGGGCGCTAAGGCCTGCTGCACGGCCGCAGATGGCGCAGCGCTGGGTCTATGTCATTGCTGAACAACAAAGCTGCCGGTGCGTGTGCCGTATCGGTCCCTATCGGCATAGGGGCGCTTTGCTTGCCGCAGCCATCAGCCTGATCCGGACCGGGCTAGTCACAAAGATCAACATAGCGCCGTCGCATCGTCCATTTGGTCAAATGGTCAACTCAACAACGAAAGGCTGTAGTGGCCTCGCGTTCATCGACGCCCGGATGAAACTCCGAGGACTGCCGTAAAGCCGGAAAACCTCAGTAACGAGAGTGCGCGATGGATCAGGTGACTAGCATAGGATCGGGCTGGAAGCGGATGCCGGACCTGCTTCTCGTCGGGGGCGAGGATCACGACCTCCGCATCCCGTTCCTGCTGGCCTTGCGCGCCCAAGGCTTCCGGGTGGCCGCCGCCGGCACCGGCGACCCGGCGCCGTTCCTGCGAGCCGGCCTCGACTACCACCCAATCCAATTCAGCCGGTTCGTGGACCCGCTGGCAGACTGCGCCGCGGTTACAGCGATTGCCCGGCTTTTTGCCGAAATGCGGCCCGGGCTGGTGCAGTGCTTCGACACCAAGCCGAACCTGCTGGTGCCCTTCGCCGCCCGCCGGGTCGCTGGCCTTCCGGTCGTCCGCACCATCAATGGGCTGGGCTGGATGTACTCGTCCCACGCGCCGCTGGCACTCGCCCTGCGCCCGGTGTTCTGCGCACTGCACCGGGTCGCGGCGCGGTCCGCGACGGCGACGGTGTTCCAGAACCGCGAGGACCAGGCGTATTTCAAGCGGCATCGCATGGACGGCCGCGGGCCAAGCCACCTGATCCCGGGCTCGGGCGTTGATATCGAAAGTTTCGATCAGCGCATGGCTGCGGGGCCCACCCCAGCCCAGCTTCGGCAGGAGCTTGGCCTCGGCGCCGCCGAGGTCGTCGTGACGGTCACCCGGCTGACGCGGCAGAAGGGCATCCCGACGCTGCTGAAGGCCGCGGCACGGGTCCACGCGGTGCGGCCCGACGTGCGTTTCGTGCTGGTGGGGCCGCGCGAGGGCGAGGGGCCGTTCGCGGTGACGGAGGCGGAGCTCGCCGCGCATCGGCCCTACGTGGTGGCGACCGGCAAGCGGACGGACGTGCCGGCTCTGCTCGCTTTGGCTGATGTGTTCGCGTTTCCGACCGAGTACCGCGAGGGCGTGCCGCGGGCGCTGCTGGAGGCCGCACTCGCCGGTCTGCCTATCGTCGCGACGCGGATGCCCGGCTGCACCGACGTAATCAGCGACGGCGAAAGCGGCCTGCTGGTGCCGCCGCGCTCACCGGACGTCCTGGCGGACCGCATCCTCGCGATGCTGCGCGACCGGACGACGGCGCGCGCGATGGGCAGGCGTGCGGCGGCCCTGGTGCGGCGGGATTTCGGGCTTGAACTCACCGCCGCCCGATATGCCCGCATCTACACGGAATTGCTGGACCGCAGCCCTGCCACTACGGCGTCGGCTTACGGCGCCCCTGTTCAGGCATTGCGCAGCGATCTCGAAGTTTCCCGGGCTTCAACCGTCCGGCAAGGGAGCTGACGCTATGTGCGGCATCGCGGGCATCCTGCTTCCAGAGACGGCCAACCGGCGCGGTCTTGCGGCCGTAGGCGGGATGGCCGCCGCCCTGCATCATCGCGGACCCGATGGCGGCGGGGTCTGGACCGACGGCGACGCCGGCATCGCCCTCGGTCATCGCCGGCTGGCGATCGTCGATCTGTCCGCGGCCGGCCGCCAGCCGATGCATTCGCACAACGAGCGCCTGGTCGTGACCTATAACGGCGAGATTTACAACGCCGCCGGCATGCGGTCCGAGCTTGCGGCGCAGGGCCACCGCTTCCGCGGCCATAGCGACACCGAGATCATGCTGGCGTTGTTCGAGAGCCTGGGCGTCGCGGCCGCATTGCCCCGCATGGCGGGCATGTTCGCGCTGGGGCTTTGGGACCGCACGCACCGCGTCCTGCATCTGGTCCGCGACCGCATGGGCAAGAAGCCGCTCTATGTCGCGCTCGTCCAGGGCGCGCTGCTGTTCGCGTCCGAGCTCAAGGCGTTCCGTGCCTTCCCCGGCTTTGACCCCGAGGTGGACACGCGCGCGCTGGCCGCGGTGCTGGGCCAGGGCTGGGTGCCCGACGACCAATGCATCTGGCAAGGCGTTTTCAAGCTGCCGCCCGGCACGATGCTTTCAATCACCGCCGCCGACCTCGCCGGGGCCAGCGTCGCGTCGCTGCAGCGCCGTATCCGCCCGTGGTGGTCGCTCGCCGAGGTCGCCGAGTCGGGCCAGCAGGCGCCGTTCGGATTGCCGGCGCCCGAGCTTGAGACCGAACTCGACCGGCTGCTGCGGACCGTGGTGCGTGAGCGGATGGTCGCCGACGTGCCGCTCGGCGCGTTCCTGTCGGGCGGCATCGACAGCGCGCTCGTTGCATCGCTCATGCAGGCGCAGTCGGCCCAGCCGGTACGCACGTTCACAATCGGCTTCGACGACGCGCAATATGATGAGGCCGAGGCCGCCGCCGCGGTCGCGCGGCATCTCGGCGCCGAGCACACCGAGTTCCGGCTCACCGCCGCCGATGCGCGCGCGGTCATCCCCGACCTGCCGCGGATTTGGGACGAGCCGTTCGCCGACGAATCGCAGATCCCGACCCTGCTGGTGTCCCGGCTCGCCCGGCACCACGTGACGGTGGCGTTGACCGGCGACGGCGGCGACGAGGGGTTCGGCGGCTACTCCCGCCACGTCATGTCGGCGCGCGTGGCGCCGGTGTTCGGCCTTCCCGCAGCGCTGCGCCAGGTCGCGGCGGCAGTGCTGCGGACGCTGCGCCCGGCGACGTGGGACCGGATGTTCGGCGGCGTTGGGCTTTCACCGCCGGGCATCCTGAGCGGGGATAACTTGCAAAAGCTCGGCCGCGTGCTCGGCGCGGCTGACGAGCGTGACCTCTACCGGCGCTTTACCACCTTCGGCGACCAACCCGCGGCGTCTGGCCAGGCCGATGCCGTCCCTACGCTGCCCGACCTCGTCGCACGGCTCATGTATCGCGACATGACGCAGTATTTGCCGGGCGACATCCTGGTGAAGCTCGACCGGGCGAGCATGGCCGCGAGCCTCGAGACCCGCTGCCCGCTGCTCGACCATCGCGTAATCGAGTTCGCCTGGCGTCTGCCGACCGCGATGAAGCTGCGCGGCGGCAAGGGCAAGTGGCTGCTGCGGCAGGTGCTGGGCCGCTATGTTCCCCGGGCGCTGTTCGAGCGGCCGAAGCACGGGTTCAACGTTCCGGTCGGCGCCTGGCTCAAGGGGCCGCTGCGCGACTGGGCCGAGGACCTGCTGGCCCCGGACCGGCTGCGTCGCGAGGGCCTGATCGACCCTGTACACGTCCAGGCGCGCTGGCGGGAGCACCTGGATGGCCGCCGCGACCACGCCGGTGAGCTATGGGCGGTTTTGATGGTCCAGGCCTGGCTTGACGCCGAACGCTGCGCCGACCGGGTGCCGACAGCGGCGGGAATGGCTGACCCATCGCTGCCTTTGCAAAACGCGGATGGCGGCGCCTGGCGATTGGAAGGGATCGATCTGCGATGACGTCGGACCTGCATTTTCAGCAGCTCATTGATATCCTGCGCCGCCGCAGGCGGTTCATCCTGGCGGTAACCGCGTTCGGGATGGCGCTGGCCGGCGCCGGCGCGCTGCTGATCCCGCCGCGCTACACCGCCAAGGCGCAGGTCATCTTCGATCCGCAGCAGGTCAGCCGGCCCGGCGAGCCGACGCCGGTCGTCGTGACCGCGGCGGAGGACGCCCTGATTCCGACTCAGGTGACGACGCTGCTGTCGCACGACCATATGGAACGGGTACGCAATAGCCTGTTGGACGACCCAGCGTTCCGCGCGGCGGAAACGGCGCGGACCATTCGCCGGCGCACCGCCGATGCCGCATGGAAGGCCAGCGCCGAGGCGGCGTGGAGCTGGATCATCGCGCGGCTCCCTGCCTCGTGGCGGCCGGATATCGAGGCCGCGCCGGCTGCGTCTGCCGGGCCCGCCATACCGGGCCAGGAGGAGTTCGAACGGCGCTTGAAGGTCTTCCAGGAGGCCGGGTCGCACGTCATCGCGGCGACCTATACGTCGCAGGACCCGGCGACGGCCGCCGCGGTGGCGAACCGGGTCGTCCAGCGTTACATCGAGGGCCAGACCGAGCAGCGCCGCGCCGCCACCAGCCGTGAGCTCGCGTGGCTCGGTGAGCGGATTCCGGTGCTCAGGACGGAGGTCCAGCAGGCCGAGAGGGCCGTGGTGGACTATCAGGCCGCGCATGGCTTTGCCGCGGTCAACCTGTCGATTGCGAATGACCTGAAGGTTGCCGACCTGAGCCGCCAGCTCGCAGCCGCAGAGGCCGACTTCGCGGCACGGCAGGCACGGCTCGCCTATATACGCGGCCTGCGTCAGCGCGGACCCGGCACGGACCGGTTCCTCGAGACCCTCAACTCGCCGATACTCGGCGAGCTGCACCGGCAAGAGGTGGCACTTCTGCAGTCGCAGGCCGAGCTGGCCGCCACCGTCGGCTGGTCGAACCCCAAGCTGCTGCAGGTCCGCAACCGGCTGCAGTACGTGCAAAACAAACTCAGCGAGGAGGCCGAGCGCGCGGTCAGCAACCTTGATAATGAGGCCCAGATCGCCGGAATGCCGGTGAGCGCGCTGCGCGCGCAGCTCGCTGTCATCAGCGATGCCAAGGCCGACATGCAGCTGCGTGACCTCGAGCACGACGTGGCCACCAAGCGGCAGCTATTCGGCAGCCTCGTGCAGCGCCGCGAGGAGGTCCGGGGCCAGCAGGACATCTTGCGGCCGGACGCGCGCATCCTGTCCTTCGCCGCCCCGCCGGAGCGGCCGAGCTCCGCCAATCCGCTGTTGTTCCTGTTTCCTGCACTGATCGTGTCGACGATCGGCGGCGGCATGCTGGCGGTGCTGGGCGAGCGGCTTGACCGCCGGCTGCGCAGCCAGCGCGACCTCACCGAGGCGCTCGGCATTCCCTGCATCGCCATGGTGCCGCAGCTGCGCCGGATCGGGCGTATGCGGCCGCACCAGCACCTCCTGGCAAAGCCGCTGGCCGCCTATGCCGAGGCCTTCCGGTCTATTGTCGCGACGCTGCAGCTCACCGCGCCGCAGCAGGCCCCCAAGGTCGTGCTGATCAGCTCCAGCATTCCCGGCGAGGGCAAGACGACGCTCGCCGTGAGCCTCGCGGCCTATATGGCGAGCCTGGGGCGGCGCGTGCTGCTGATCGACCTCGATTTCCGGCATTCGACCATCCTGCGTGAGCTCGGCGGCACGGCCAAGGGCGGGGTGCTCGATTTGCTCGACCATGACGGCCCGTCTGCCGAGGTGATTCAGCATCTGCCGGAGCTTCGGCTCGACTACCTCCCCGTGTGCCGCCGGCCGGCCGACCCGTTCGTGCTGTTCGCCAGCCAGCAGATGTCACGCCTTCTGGCCAATCTGCGCAATGAGTACGACTGCGTGATCGTCGATAGCCCGCCGCTGCTGGCGATCACCGAGGCACGGCTGCTGGCGGCCATGGTGGATAAGGTGCTGTTCGTCGTGAAGTGGGGCAGCACGCCGCGCGATGCCGCGCAGAACGCGCTTGGGCTGCTGCGCAGCATCAATGTGCCGGGCAGGGGGGGCGATAACCTGGCCGGCGCCGTCATGACGCAGGTCGATCTGAAGAAGCATGCCCGCAGCCGCTATGGCGACGTCGCGGAGTCGTTCGTCCGTTACAAGCAGTATTACATTGAGAACTGATCCGATGGATGAAGAAACCTACGACCTCGGCATGATGCCGGCCGGATCGCCGCATTATGAGAACGCAGCATCGTCAAGCTTGCAGGAACCTGGCGCCCCGGCCGTTGCGGTCCTTGCGCTGCTGCAGACGCTGCTGGCGGCGTTTCGGCGCCAGGACATTTCGTATTGCTACTGGAAAAGCAGTCGGCGCCTGGCGGCGGTCCTGGCGGGTGAGGCCGATCTGGACCTGCTGGTGGCAAAGCAGGATCAGCACCGCGCCGGACGGCTGCTTTCGGAGTGCAGCTTCAAGCTGTTCCCCGCCGTCGCCAGCCGCGACCACCCGGCCATCCTGAGTTTCCTCGGCTATGATGAGCCAAGCGGCCGCATCCTGCACGTCCATCTGCATACGCGCCTGGTGTCTGGCGAGCGGCTGCTGCGGAACTACCGCCTGCCCTGGGAGGCGGCGATCCTGGCGAGCTCGGTGCGGCACCCAGCGTCGCAGCTCCGGATGCTCGACACCGCGAGCGAGGCCGTGCTTCTGGCGATACGCCGATGCCTTGAGCTGCGGCGGACGGACGCCATCACGCTGCTGCACTGGCGGGCGACACAGGAAAAATTCGCGCTGGACCGGGCGGAGCTGGCCGCGCGGCTGGATCGGGCCACGCTGCATCGCCGTGCCGCCGAGTTCTTGCAAGACGACACGGCGCGTTTGCTAACCGACGCCATCTGCGGACGCCAGCCATGCGACGGCGAGCGCCGCCTCAGACGCCTGGTCGAGCGGGATCTGGCGGCGCACCGCGTGTACGGCACTGTCGAGGCCCGGCTGCGCAGCTCCGTCCGCGCCGTGCAATGGCTGGGCGGCGGGCTGAACAGGCGCTATCTGCATGCGCCGCGTCCCTGGGGCCGGCGCGCGCCCGGCGGCGGCTGCGTGATCGCGCTGATCGGCGTCGATGGCAGCGGCAAGTCCACCGTCACCTCTGCGGTCCGGTCCTGGCTTGGCGGCGAGATCGACGTCATGCCGATCTACTTCGGCACCGGGGACGGTCGCCCATCACTGCTGCTGCTGCCGCTCAAGCTGGCGGTGCCGCTTTTGTCGCGACTCGTTAAGCAAAAACCCAAGGGATCATCGCATGGATCGGTATCCAGCCAAGCGCCAGGCCGGCTGTACAGCGCCCTTCTCATGCTTTGGTCCACTGTCCTCGCGCTGGAGAAACGCAGCAAGCTGCACGCCGCGCATCGCGGCAGTGCGCGCGGCATGGTCGTTGTCGCCGACCGCTACCCACAGGACGAGGACCTTGGCTACAATGACGGTCCGCTGCTGCCCCGTCTCGCCAGGGTGCCGCACTGGCTCCGGCGGTTCGAGGCCGGCGCCTATGCGTTGGCTGGAACGCTGCCGCCTGACCTCGTGATCAAGCTGGACGCCCCGGCCGAAACCCTCGCGCAACGCGAGCCGGACATGGACCGCGGCGTGATCCGGGAGCGTGTCGATGCCGTGCGGCGCCTCCGGTTCCCCGGCGCCCGCGTGGTGCGGGTGGACGCGACGCAGCCGCTCGCCGAGGTGCTCCGCGCGGTCAAGGGCGCAATCTGGAGCACGCTTTGACTTCGCGCGAAAGGACCGTCGCATGATCGTCGAGCTGTTCGGACCGCCCGGGGTCGGCAAAACCACCTTCGCGTCCGCTCTCGCTGACTTCCTGCGCGAGCACGGCCAAGCGGTGGACCCTGTGATGAGCTATCGCCCAGCCGAACAGGCGTCCGCCGCCGGCGGTGCTGCCGGAAGACATCATCAGGCGATCGCCTCGGCACGGCGCCTGACCCGGCCGGTGGCCGAGCTGCTGGCGACGGCGGGCCACCTGCTGAACCATCCCAACGACGTCGCGGTCACGACGGAGCTGATGCGGCTGTTTCCGGCGAGGAGCCTCGTCTGGTCGATCAGGCTGCGCCAGTACCTGTTTCGCCTTTTCCGCGCCTGGGACCTGGCCGCCGCGTCGCCCTATGTCGTCCTTTTCGACCAGGCATTCGTCCAGGCGGTGTGTTCCCTAGCGCTGCTGGCCCGGGTGCCGGGAGGCGCGCATGTCGGGCGCGCCCTGGACGCCGTGCCGGAGCCGGACCTGCTGATCCAGCTTGACGCGCCGCGGGATATCCTGGCGGCCCGGCTCGGCCGGCGGGAGCAGCATCAGGGCAGGGTCGAGCGGCTGCTTGAGCTCGATCTGCAAACTAATTTAGGCTCGGTCGAGATCATCGACGACGTGCAGGTCCTGCTGCGCGCACGCGGCCGCCCGGTGACCCGGCTGGAATGCGCCGACCCGCCAACGCTGCAAGCGGGCCTGGCGAAGGCTGGCGCGGACATCCTGGCCAAGCTCGATGCACAGCGTCCGGCTCAATCCGCGCCCGGCCAGCGGGCCGCCAAACGGCCGCATCATGCATAGCGCGCTGCCCGGCGGCAAAGCGTTCAGCAGGCGGCTCGCCCGCGGCAGCATCGTGGCGTTCGGCATCCACGTCGGGGGCGCCGGGCTGACCTACTGCTCGCAGCTCCTGATCGCCCGCAGCATCGGCGCAGAGGGCTTCGGCATCTACGCCTATGTTTTCTCCTGGGTCACCATGCTGGCGTATCTGGCAGTGCTCGGTTTCGACGTCTCGTTGCTGCGCTTCATCCCAGCCTACCGGGCGCAAGGCGAATGGCCGCTGCTCCGGGGCGTGATCCGCTATGCGGAGCGATGGGCGGCCATCGTCGGGCTGGCCGTGGTGTTGGCCGGCGTCGTCATCGTCAAGCTGTGGGTGCATGCGCCATCGACCGACCTTGCAGACACGTTCTTGGCCGGGTTTCTCCTGGTGCCGGTCCTGGCGCTGTTGTGGATACGCTGTGCCGTCGTGCGGGCGTTCGGCGGGGTCGTGTCGGCCCTGGCGCCGGACCGGATGGTGCGCGACGGCCTCCTGCTCGGCCTGATCGGTCTCGCCGCCTTCGGTCTTGGATGGCGCATCGATGCCCCGGCCGCAATGCTGGGGACGCTGCTGAGCGCGTTGGCGGGGCTGGCACTCGTGAGCCTGGCAAAGCGGCGGCGGATGCGGCAGGCCCCCTTTGCAGCGCCGTCCGCAAGCGCCGGAGGTGTCTGGGCGAGGGCTGCGCTGCCCTTGGTCGTCATCGGCGTCGCCGGCGTTGCGGTGAACCGGACCGGCGTGATGCTGCTCGGCTGGGCCGGCCACACGACGGATGCCGGGATTTACGCGATGGCGTTCAATGTCGCCTTCCTCGTCGTACTGCCGCGGACGGCGGTCAACGTGCTGTTTGCCCCCGCCATCGCCGAACTCTTTGCCCGGAAAGACATGGCGGCCTTCCAGGCGCTGGCCACCAAAACTTCCGTTTGGACACTGTTGAGCGCAACCGGCATCGCGTTGCCGCTGGCATTGCTGGCGGAACCGCTGATGGGCTGGTTCGGCCGGGATTTCAGCGCGGGCGTGCCGGCGCTGCGGCTGCTGCTGCTTGGTCAGGTGATCGCGGCCGGTGCCGGATCGCAGCTGTTTCTTTTGACGATGACCGGGCACGAACGCAGCGCCGCCGTGCTGATGCTGCTGAATGCCGTCGTCAACGCTGGACTTTGCGCCGTGCTCATCCATTTTTTCGGACTGACGGGTGCGGCCATCGGCGCCACCGTCACGATCATTGTGTGGAATGCCGCAATGGCGCTGCTGATCCGGCGCATCCTGCACGTCGCCCCCAGCGTCCTGGCGGCGTTTCGTCTCCCGGCCGCCGAAAAGCCGCGGATGGCCCGGATACGGCCGGTATGACGGTTCACCGCCAGTATGGGGCGGTTGGGCCGGTGAGCGGATCGGCAGAGCGCTGCCTTGTGCCGCGTCCGCTTCGCCTGGACGGCTTGTCATTGGCTGAGGATTTGCTGCTGTCCCTCGGCTTGCTGCTGACCACGGCGTCCCAGCTTCGCCTCAGCTTCCTGCCGGTCGGACCCGGCGAGCTGTGCCTCGTGCTTTGGCTCGGCCTCATCCTGGCGCGCGAGCTGGGCCGGCCCGAGGTGCGGCTGAACCCGGCCCTCGCACGGCTGCTGACCTTCTGGATGCTGTTTGTCTTTGCCCAAGGCCTGGGGTTCCTGACGGGCTTGTTCATCGGCGAGCAATACGACCTGCGCTGGCTGCTGCACGACACGATGGCCTATCCCCTGCTGATCGCCGTGAGCTGCTTCAGTGTGGTTGACCGCAACGCGGAGCTTCGCCTGCGCCGGGTCGCTTGGCTGCTGGCGATTTTCGGCTCTGCCGCTTTGGCGTTCCAGGTCGCAATTGGCTGGGAAATCCTTGATGTGCCGCTCATCCTGCCCTGGTATTGGGAGCGGTTCCGCGGCTGGTCGGCCAATCCCAACCAGCTTGCGCTGCTTTGCGCGGTGCTGGGGCCCTTGGCGCTCCACCTCGCCGAAACGACGACCCGGCCTGGCCGCCGGCTGACTGCCATTCTCTGCATGATACCGCCCGTCTATGTCGGCCGGATGACCGGAAGCGACACCTTTACCCTGGCGATGCTGGCGGCCGCTCCAATTTTCATCATCGTCAAGCTACGCGCATGGCTGCATCGGCCGGAGCGGCGGATGGCGATCCATTCCGAGTTCGCCTGGATCGTCGTGCTCGGCCTGCCGCTGATGCTGGTCTCGCTCGTTCCGTTGGCCGTCAACGCGACTGCGGACGCCGGGATCTTTGCCAAAGACTTGGCGAAGAATGGCGGCAAGGACCTGCGGCAGGAGTCTGATCTGCGGTTCGCGCTCTGGACGGAGGCGCTGCAATTGGGGGTGACGACCAGCTTTCTCGGTCTGGGTCCGGGGCCGCACCTTGCGATACCTGCTTCGATATTGGCGGCGCGCGCCTCGACCAAAGATCAGCCGGAGAACCTTGAGCATCCGCATCAGTCGATCGCGCCGAATTTCGAGGCCCACAACTCATTTCTGGATTTGCTGACGCAGGGCGGAATGATCGCCGTCCTGAGCTTTGCCTGGGTGCTGCTTGTATCGGCAAAGCAGGCCTATCAGGCTCGATCGGCCGGACTAACAGCATTGATCTGCGGCCTTGGCATATTTTGCATGACCGGCCTGATCATCCGGCAACCAATCTTTTGGTTTGCAATCGCTCTCTGTTTAACTGCGAAGTATGAAGCGAGCGATGTCGCCGTTTTGCAAGATCGACGCTAGACCAGTTTTCTGATGGGTCCAAAGAAAGGCATGGGGGAAAGATGAATCGTTGTTTTGATAACAATAAATGCTATTTTTTGGAGGCGGCACCGTGAAAATGTATAATGTCGATGAAAGAACTGTCAGTTCTTTTGGACAGGAGTGGTCAACGTATGACCAAAATTGTCTTTCAAGTGATGAAAAAACTGCACAACGTTTTGAAGAATACTTTGGAATATTTCCTTGGGATACTCTGCCCAACGATCCCATCGGCGTGGATGTCGGATGCGGCAGCGGCCGCTGGGCGCTGCGGGTGGCACCCAGAGTCGGAACGTTGCACTGCGTCGACGCTAGCGAAGAGGCGCTCCTTGTCGCTCGCAGTAATCTTGCCGGCCAATCCAACTGCACGTTCCATCACGCGAGCGTCGCGGCCATTCCCCTGCCGCCCGGCAGCATGGACTTCTGCTACTCGCTCGGCGTGCTCCACCATATCCCTGACACCATGGCGGGGATCGAGGCCTGCGTCGCGTTGCTGAAACCCGGAGCGCCATTCTTGATCTATCTATATTATGCTCTAGACCAGCGGCCGTGGTGGTTCCGCGGCCTCTGGAGAGGAACAGACATCGTTCGACGCGGCATCGCCCGCCTCCCATTCTGGCCGAAACGCGCATTGACCGAGTTGATCGCGATCACGGTCTATTGGCCCATAGCGAGGCTGTCTGCCGTGGTCGAGCGCCTGGGCCGTGACCCCGCCGGGCTGCCACTCAGTTGGTACCGCGATAAAAGCTTGTATATCATGCGCACAAATGCTTTCGACCGGTTCGCCACACCGCTTGAGCAACGTTTTTCTCGTGCGCAGATTGCGACAATGATGCGCAAAGCGGGCCTAGAAGACATTCGCTTCTCGGAGACTCTTCCATATTGGTGCGCAGTTGGACGCCGGGCTCTGCCGCGCTCGACGGACGTCACGTCTTGACGATGCGATGCCCAACAAGGACGCGTCATGCACGAAAGAGCCTTTGCTCAATAGAACCCGTATGTAACCCATTGGAATCAGCAACAATGACCGTTATCGAGATTGGTATGCAGGCAGACGCGTGATGAAAAACACAGCGCCAAACCGTTCTGCGATCCGGCATTCGGCGGTCGCTGTCTTGGCGGTCGGCCTTCTGCTTTCGTCTGGCCTAATGCAGGTTCGTGGTACCGAAGGACTGTCGCCGAGACCACTTCACTACGCTCCTAATGTCAATTTCGACGACCACGGCAACTATCTTCCAGGCAAGGCAGGCTTCAACCTGGCGGATGTCAGCAGCGTCGCACAGCTCATGTCACTGGGTGATGAGGTCAAAGGGCTGGTTTGGGTCGGCCAGTGCAACGGGGCTGACCAGAAGTTTCGCGATACAATACAGCCGTATATCGGCAATAAGAAGGTGTTCGGTTTCTTTCTGATGGACGATCCGGACCCGCGGGGCTTACTTGAGGCAGGCAGGCTTACGTCCCAATGCACGGCCGACAACCTGAAAGCCGAGTCGGACTGGGTCCACTCGCATGCCCCTGGAGCGACGACGTTCATTGTTTTGATGAACTTGTCCACGTCCAAGACGCCGTCGTTCGAGCACACCTACAATCCCATCAACTCGCACGTTGATCTATTTGGCATCGATCCCTATCCATGCCGGACTGAGCTGCAGGGCTGCGACTACGATATGATCGACCGCTTTGTCGCCGCAGCCACCGCGTGGGGTATTCCGAACCGTCAAATAGTTCCCGTCTATCAGTCCTTTGGCGGTGGTGACTGGATCGACGATTATGAGGGCAAGTACCTACTTCCGACGGTCGAGCAGACCCAACGGATGCTTGCCCGTTGGCGGAAGCATATTTTGGTGCCGGTATTTGACTTCGCCTATAGCTGGGGTTCGCAGCGGTCCGACTCGGCATTAGCGAGCGAGCGCGACCTACAGGACGTATTTCTGACTCATAATCGCCCAAGCGGTTGGTTGAACAGTCTGACCTTGCGCAAGCCAGTCGCACCGACCCATACCGATGTGCTCGATGGCCACTGATTCCAGGCAGGCTGCAGGTCGCGCTGGCATAAACCCAGCAATGCATCCTAGTATCCGTTGCGTCTGCGGCCTGGGCAACATCGCGGACTTCTTGAACGGCAGCGCGCATGGCGCCTTCATCATGGGTAGGTCCAGCACACTCACGAAGGCCAGTGCAATCTTTGGGGCAAGCTACTTCGTCAAGACTTTCTGGCATCGAGATCGGGAAATGGGACTTTCCAGGCAACTGGGCGTGGCGGGAGCGACGTCCTGATAAGGAACCTACGGCATTCACACAATTCACTTGCGGCAGTGACCACGCTTTGATTTCCTGGGGCATTTGTAGGTCTTGGGGAATGTGTTGGTCATTCGAGAAGGCGCGCTTTGCTGCGCGGCAATCAAGGTGAGAATGCCCGTCAATCAGGATGAGAAAGTGTTTCGCCGTTTGCAACGACGTGAGGGCGGAGCCCGACTGGCGGCGCAAACGGTGGAACAACTGATCTGAAGTCCCTCTGGGGGAGCGATGGTCTGGTGATCGCAACCGGCTTGGCCTGTGGATGGTCCTCTCGCGAGGAGATCCCCGTTGCCCGGCCGCCACGTCACCGATCATCAGATGAGGCTCTACATGACCTTCCGACAGACGAACGGCCCGGCAGTCTCCGCCGCAAAGACAGCGATCAGCACCGCCACCGCCTATCGCCATGAGCAGGACCACCGACCGCCGTCATCGCAGAAGAAGCCGCGCGGCCGTCGCCGTCCCGATCCGCTCGCCGACTTCTTCGACGCCGAGGTCGTGCCGATGCTGAAGGCAGCCCCGGACCTGCGCGCGGTGGCGATCTTCGAGGAGATGCAGCGGCGGCATCCGAACCTCTCCGCTGGCGCGCGCCGCACCCTGGAGCGCCGCATCCGCTCCTGGCGAGCCGTGCATGGCGCCGACCAGGAGGTGATCTTCCGTCAGGTCCATGAACCCGGCCGCATGGGGCTGTCGGACTTCACCGACATGACCGATCTCGGCGTGACCATTGCAGGTGCCGGCCTTGATCATCGCCTTTATCACTTCCGGCTGGCCTACTCCGGCTTCGAGCATGCGCACGTCATCCTCGGCGGCGAGAGCTATGTCGCCCTGGCCGAAGGGCTGCAAAACGCCCTTTGGGTTCTCGGCGGGGCGCCGCTCGAACACCGCAGCGACAGTCTCTCGGCCGCGTTCCGCAACCTGGACCGGGATGCCCGCGAGGACCTGACCCTGCGCTACGACGCGCTGTGTGCCCATTACGGGATGCAGCCAACCCGCAACAACCGCGGCATCGCGCACGAGAACGGCGTCATCGAAAGCGCCCACGGCCATCTCAGAAAGGCGGTCGAGGACGCGTTGCTCATGCGTGGCACCCGGGACTTCGACGACCTGGCCGGCTATCGCCGCTTCGTCGATGAGATCGTCAGCCGCAAGAACGCCCACCACGCCAAACGCATCGAGGCCGAGCGACCTGCCTTGCAGCTCCTGCCGGGTCAGCGGACCTGCGACTACGAGGAAACCGTCGTCACCGTCACCTCGTCCGGCGGTTTCACGCTGCGCAAGGTGTTCTACACGGTCCCGTCCCGGCTGATCGGCCATCGCCTGCGGACCCGGCTGTATGATGACCGGCTCGAGGTGTTCATCGGCGGCACGTCGCTGATGACCCTGCCGCGCGGCCGCGCCCCCGCCGGCGGCAAGCACGCGCATGTCGTCGACTATCGCCACGTCATCCACGCCCTGCGGCGCAAGCCGATGGCGTTGCTCAACCTCGTCTATCGCGACCAGTTGTTTCCGCGCGATGCCTATCGCCTGACCTTCGACCGCCTGCTCGAAAAGCTGCCGGAACGGTCGGCGTGCCGCTTGATGGTCGATCTGCTGGTCATGGCCCATGAGCGCGGCTGCGAGGCCGAACTCGCCACCGCGCTCGAGGCGGATTTGTCGGCAACCCAGCTCCCCGACCTGGCCACGCTCCGCGCGCGCTTTGCGCCAGACCCGGCGGCATTGCCAGAGGTCGTCGTCCATCTCGTGCCGCTGACCGCCTATGAGGACCTGCTCGGCGGCACGTTCGTCGAAGGAGAGGCGGCATGATCGACACCATCGACGCCGCCCGGCTCACCTTGATGCTCAACGACCTCCGCCTGCCCGCGATCAAGCAGGACTGGGCGAGCTTCGCCGAGCGGGCGGACAAGGAAAGCTGGCCCGCGGCACGCTTGCTCGCCACGCTGGCCGAGCACGAGATCGCCGAACGCGATCGCCGCCGCCTCGCGCGGCATCTCGCCGAAGCCCAGCTGCTGCCCGGCAAAACCCTCGACAGCTTCGACTTCAACGCGGTGCCGATGGTCTCCAAGGCCCATGTGCTCGCGATCTGCGCCGGCGACAGCTGGATCGACAAAGGCGCCAACCTGCTGCTGATCGGCGGACCCGGCGGCGGCAAGACCCATCTGGCGTCAGCGATCGGCTTGGCCGTGGTGGAAAACGGCTGGCGCGTGCTGTTCGCCCGCACGTCCGACCTGGTGCAAAGGCTCCAAGTGGCGCGGCGCGAACTGGCGCTCGAGGCCGCCATCAACCGCCTCGACCGCTTCCACCTGCTGATCCTCGATGACCTCGCCTATGTCAGCAAGGACCAGGCGGAAACATCCGTCCTGTTCGAGCTCATCAGTGCCCGTTACGAACGCCGATCCACCTTGATCACAGCAAACCAGCCATTCGGAGCTTGGGGTAAAGTTTTTCCAGATCCCGCCATGACGCTCGCCGCCGTCGATCGCCTCGTCCACCACGCCACGATCTTCGAGATCAACGTCGATAGCTACCGCCGCCGCGCCGCACTCGAACGCAAAAACAAGGGCGCCGGACGACCGCAACACTACGCGACGATCAAGGACCTCGAAACCGTGTCGCGCACCGACAATCAAACACCAACTTAACGCTTGCTCGCAGCAATCAACGCGAACATCATCGTTCCTGTTGCGGTCGCTTATTCTCATCCTGATTGACGCATTTTCTCACCCAGATTGTCGCGCCACAGCGCTTGGTGATTTTGGCGATGTCCGTCGCGCGGCTATGGGAACCCGGCTGATCGAGCGGGTGATGGAGACCGGATCGCTGGTGATCCGCAAACTCGGCCGTGATCGTGCGGGTGAGATCGCGATCCACCGGTTTCTGTCAGCGGCTTCGGTGACGTGTGGCGAGATGGTTGCAACGCTCGCGACCCGCACGGTGGCCGCTTGCACGGGACGGCGGATCGTGGCGGCACAGGATACGACGGAGATCAATTTCGCCGGCCGCGAGGAGCGCCGCCGTGGTTTGGGGCCGGCGGGCGACGGCATATCGGCTGGGTTCTTTATTCATCCGGTGATCGCCATCGACAGCGAGACGGAGGCTGTGCTGGGTTTGCTGGACGCCAGGATCTGGACCCGCACGGATGAGTTCGTCGCGACACCCGTGCGGGCACGCGCCCTGGAGGACAAAGAGAGCGTCCGCTGGCTGGACGGCGCGGCGCAGGCCGGGACGCATCTGGCCCAGGCGGCTTCGGTGGTGGTCGTGGCCGATCGTGAAAGCGACATCTATGCGAGCTTCGCGCGGCGGCCGGCATCGGTCGACCTGATCGTGCGGGCCGCGCAGGATCGCGCGTTGCACGACGGAGCGTCGCTGTTTGCCGCGGCGGCAGGATGGCCGGAGCTGGCACGCACCGAGGTGCTTGTTGCACCGTCGCGAACCGGGGTTCGCGGCCGGGTCGCGACGGTTGCCCTGCGTGCCGGGCCGGTGGTGATCTGCCGCCCGCGTCATGGCCGTGACCCCAGTGCCCCGCCGCAGCTCAAGCTGACGATGGTCGAAGCGAGGGAGGTGGATGGCCCCGGCGAAGGCCAGCCGCTGCTATGGCGGTTGCTGACCACACTTGATGTCGCCGACGCTGCTGGGGCTGCGGATATTGTACGCCTGTATCGGCTGAGGTGGCGGATCGAGGAAATCTTCCGATCGTTGAAAGCTGACGGCATGCGATTGGAAGACACCCAGGTGCAGGACGCCGGACGGTTGTTCAAGCTGGCCTTGGTCGGGCTGGCAGCGGCAACCCGAACCATGCAACTGGTCGACGCGCGTGATGGCAGTCCGCGACCGGCCAGGGACGTCATCGACGCGTCCGTGTTGCCAGCCGCTGAAGCCATCGCCCCGACACTCGAAGGCAAGACAGCGCGCCAGCGAAACCCGCATCCGCGCCAGTCCCTCGCCTGGCTGTCCTGGATCATCGCGCGGCTCGGCGGATGGAACTGCTACTACAAACCACCCGGACCCAAAACTATGCGCGCCGGATGGGCACAATTCGCCGCCATGGCCGCCGGCTTCGCCCTCGCGGCGCAGTCAGCCGCCCAGTCAAATGTGTGAATCCCGTAGGATAAGGAACGTCTAAACAAGTCTAATGGCGATCCTGAAAGGACTCTACTTTTTGCTCTAGCACAGATTGTCATAGCCTTACGTCACTCAACTTTTTGCGTGTAATTGGATGAATGGTCTTCGTTAAGCTACGGACGGTCGTGATTTGCACGGCGCGGCGGCGAGAACTCCGCTACCATGAGGATTCTGATGTATGGAATTTATGGCAAGTCGCTCAAAAAATAAGCAAATACCTAAAGTTGCGACATTTCACGCCAAATCACGTAAACTTGAGCAATTACTCCGATAAAATTAACGATTTTTTGCAGCAAATCTGTAACATCTCAGATTGGGAGTAATGTCTGACTTGCCGGACTTCAAAATTGCCTGACAAAGGTAAGATTTGGCAGGCGTAAGGTCGCAGTTCATTTGACCGATGAAGCTGGCAAGATATTCAAGCATTCACCTCGTAGTGTGTTAACGGCTATGGCTGCCAAATGGGATCGCCCAAACGATGAGCAATAAAATCAATCAATCTCTCGTCGATATCGCACTTGAAAATGGAATTGTTGCCGGTGCTCTGGTGCAGGCTCCAGTACCTGCGAAGCTTATAGTGATTGTTGGTCAACAGGAGTTCATTCGGGGCTGTTTAAACTCCTGGATCAAGAAGTTCTGTGAGGAGTTTGAGCTTTCTAGTGTCGCTGACGTCACTGAGCCAATGTCAACAGCAACCTTGGACCGAGCCACTGTGGCTGTGTTTTATGCCAGTGGTCTTATCCTCGCAGATAGCTGGCTGGAGCGGCAAATTAAATGGTTGCGAGCCAATCGGCCCAACTTACCAATGGTCGCAATCATCGATCCCGATAGAGCGCAGCCCATTGCAGAGTTGGTCAACCAGTTAAGGCTGCATGGCTACATTCCAACGTCCAGCAGCATGGAAGTGGCCGCCGCAGTATTGCGTTTAGTAGCGGCGGGTGGAACCTACATTCCATATACTCGGAACGAGGATACGCCACTTGTTCCAGTCGGTCAGGCGAAGCAAGCGGCGAAACCTGTCCGCATTGCCGGATTGACGCCGCGAGAGTGTGGCGTGCTGGAGCTATTGGAACTTGGCATGTCAAATAAGATAATCGCTTATCGGCTCAGTCTGTCACAGAGCACCGTAAAAGCGCATGTGCATAATATTATTGCCAAGCTGAAGGTTCATAACCGCACGGAGGCGGCAGTTGCATCGCACCAGCTGCAAAATACTTCTCTGGTTTAGCATAACGCGAAGCGTTAATTAGGTCTATCCTATCAAATATTGCAATACTCTGGAGTAATACAGGACTATATCGGAGCAATGCCAAAGGCAGTAGGCCTCGATCGACGAAACGCTCATCGAAGCGGACGAAAAAAGGCTCTTATCTCGTCGGCCAATGCCTCTGGCTGCTCCATCGCCGCAAAATGACCGCCGCGCGGCATGACGCTCCAGCGCCGGATGTCAGAGTAGGTGCGTCCGGCGATCGAGCGCGGCGGATGCAGCATTTCATGCGGAAATTCGCAATACCCCATGGGCACATCTACGGTTTGGCCCTCGCGGATCGGCCATGGACCGTGCATGCGGGCGTAGTATGGCCAAAATGATGATCCGATTGCGCCGGTGAACCAATACAGCCCTATATTCGCCAGCAACTCGTCCTTGGTGAACACTGACAGGACATCGCCGCCGCAATCCGACCAGGCCCGGAATTTCTCAATAATCCAGGCAGCAAGCCCAGCCGGCGAGTCCGAGAGGCCGAAGGCGAGGGTCTGCGGCCGGGTCCCCTGAATCATCTGGTAGCCGGCGCCCTCCCGCTGCCAAATCTTTAGCTCCTCCACGAAACGCTGCTCGTCCGGCGAGGTCGTTCGAGTGTCTAGATCGCGCCGCACCGCAAGCATGTTCAGATGGATGCCGACCAGCTTGTCCGCATGCACGGCGCCGAGCCGGGAGGTGATGAACCCGCCCCAGTCGCCGCCCTGCGCCGCAAAGCGCGAATAGCCGAGCACGTCGGTCATGAGGTTCGCAAAGCAATCCGCGATTGCCTCGACGCCAAACCGCGTCTGACCGGGCCGGAACGACAGGCCATAGCCCGGCAGCGAGGGCGCTACCACGGTGAAGGCGTCTGCTGGATCGCGGCCAAAGCGCTCCGGGTCGGTCAGGCGCGGAATCAGCTGCAGGAACTCGAACACCGAGCCGGGCCAGCCATGCGAAAGCAGCAACGGCAACGGTGCGGGTCCCTGTCCCGGCACATGCAGGAAATGCAGGTCAATGCCGTGCAACGGCACGATGAACTGCGGGAAAGCGTTGAGCCGAGCTTCCTGCGCGCGCCAATCGAACCCGGTCCGCCAGTATTCGACCAGGTTTTCCATGAAGCCGACGTTGGTCCCATAGGCCCAGTCCGGGCCGGGCGCCTGATCGGGAAAGCGGGTGCGCCCGAGCCGCTCGCGCAGGTCGGTTATACGGTCTTCGGGAATGCTGATCGTGAAGGGGACGGGCTGCATGGATGGAAAGCTAACACCGGAGGTGTGGGCATTTGAAGGGGGGCGTTTCGTCAGCGGACGCGGATCAGGCGGTCGTCGTCAAAGCTTCGGCAGAGAACACGAGCGCTGGCCCATCGGCCGGCACAATGAATAACGCTGCCTCGCGCACGAGCGCTTAGCCATGCCAGAATTTTGTGCTACCCTCAGGAACTAACTCAGGATTATAGCGCGAGCGATGATACAAGCCGCGATCTGAGTCTTATCGCGCGTCAGCAGCGGCAAATTCTTACTGAACTTGGAAGCGTCCGTGACGACATGAACGTTCTGACTGCGATCGCCATGCGTCAGGGCCATACCTTGTCGGCGTTGCTTACAGAAGTCCGCGCGATGCACTCTCAGAACCTGTTTGAGTGACTTCAACTTGCGGCGGCGTAGACTGGCATGGGGTTGAGCAGGGCTTCGACGCCGGACAGGATGGCCGCGAACGCGACGCGGGCGGCCGACACGTCGAGGCGCCCGGCACGGTCGCGCAGCAGCCCGCCCCAGTGCGCGAGCCAGCCGAAAGAGCGCTCCACCACCCAGCGGCGCTCGAGCACGACAAAGCCTTTCTGCCCGGGATCGCGCTCGACAACATGGTGGCGCATGCCGTGCCGGTTCGACCAATCGCGGCAGCGCTCGGCGACAAAGCCGCCGTCGAGGATGGCCTCGCGCAGGCTGGGCCATTCTGCCTTTCCGACGTCAAGCGCGGGAAGCGTGTCGCGCTCCTGGGTAGAGGCCGGCACCACGGCAACGGCGAGCCAGGTGCCGTCGGCGTCGACCAGGGCGACGCGCTTGCGGCCCAGCACCTTCTTGGCGGCGTCATAGCCGCGTGGGCCACGGACCGGGATGCATTTCACCGATTGCGTATCGATGATGCCCAACGTGGGTTCGGGCTTCCTGCCCGCAGCACGACGCCGCAAGCAGGCCACGTCGCACAGCAGCCGGTCAAACAACCCAAGCTCCAGCCATCTGCGGAACCAGCCGTACACGGTCCGCCATGCTGGAAAGTCACCGGGCAGAGCGCGCCAGGGTCCGCCAACACGCAAATGCCAGGCAATCGCGCTGATGACCGGCAACACAGGCGTTGCCTTCTCGCTGCGCGGCGGGTCTGCCCGCTCCAGCCACCGCGCCATCTCCTCGACCGCGCAGGTCGATACCATCTCCTTCAGGCCCGCCTCATGGCGTGCCCGATGCGCTTCAGTCCACATCCCTGCTCCCATCCGCCCGTCCCGGCGGACACTCGTGATCTCCAACACGCAGAGATGAGGTCGAGGCGCAAACGGGTCACTCAAACAGGTTCTCAGGATAGTCGGCTTGCAGGCCGGGTGCGCGCTCTGGAGGATGAGCAGCAACAATAAATCTGGGCTTCATGCACCAGCCAATTTACCAGGCCGCCCACCCTTCATTCCAAGTAGTTTGATTCTCCTGCTTTCCGTGCACTCACCACCAACGTCGTCCCTTCCAGCCCCACGACCTCCAGCAGCGATCCCGCCGCTGGCGCCGAGCGGTCCGCCATCCGTGCCAGCCACACACCGTCCCCGAGCGCCACCCGACCCTCGCCGCCCTCGAATGCCACCGCCCGGCAAGTCTGACCGATCAGCCCGGCAGCCGGAGCGTTCACCTTGTCGATCTGCGGCCGTCGGCCCCGCACCCGCCAGGCGACTGCGATCAGCATGGCCATCAGCGTCAGGAACAGCATCACCTGCCGGGCGCCATCCAGTTCAAGCCATTCTGAGACGATCCCCGTCCCGCATGCAGCCAGGCCAATCGGCAGCAGAAACACGCCCGGCGCCCCCATCTCGGCCGCACAGCCTAGCAGGCCCGCAATGATCCAGATCGCGCCGGCCGTCACGAGACCGCGCCGGACGTCACGAAAGCGTGCCGGACGTCATGCGGCCGGGTCGCGGCCCAGGCGCATCGCCTCGATCGCCTGGGTGATGCCGCCGGCCAGCGAGCCGCTCTCGATCGGGATTACCAGCGTGCGTCCGCTGGGGTTCGCCGCCAGCTTGCCGATCGCCTCCACATACTTTTGTGCAATGAAATATCGCAACGCCTCGCCGCCGCTGCCCTGCGCTGCGGCTGCAACCACCTGGGTGGCGCGGGCCTCGGCCTCGGCGAGGCGTTCGCGCGCGGCGGCGTCCTTCATCGCGGCCTCCAGACGCGCCTCAGCCTCCAGCACCGTCGCCTGCTTCTGCCCCTCGGCGCGGGTGATGGTCGCTTCCCGCTCGCCCATAGCACGGGCGACGGTCGCGCGGCGCTCGCGCTCGGCGGTCATCTGCAGGTTCATCGCGGTCACCAGGTTCGCCGGCGGCTCGATCTTGCGCAGTTCCACCCGGCTGACCTTCACGCCCCAGGGCGCCGTCGCGTGGTCCAGCGTCACCAGCAGCTTGGCGTTGATCTCCTCCCGGCCCGACAGCGCGCCGTCCAGGTCCATAGCGCCGATCACCGACCGGATGTTGGTCATCGCCATGCTGGTCAGCGCCTGCACGAGGTTCTGTGCGCCGTATGCGGCCTTTGCCGGGTCGAGCACGCGGTAGTACATGATGCCGTCCACCATAACCGCAGCGTTGTCCCGGGTGATGACGGCCTGCTCGGGGATGTCGAGCACGATCTCCTGCACGTTCATCTTGTGCCCGACGCGCTCGACCAGGGGCAGCATCAAATTCAGGCCGGGCTGCAATAACCGGGTGAAGGCGCCGAACCGTTCAACGGTCCAGACCTGGCCCTGCGGCACCGTGCGCACCCCCAAACCCACGCCGAGCACGACGACAAGGGCCAGCACGATCAGAATGATCAGCGTGGGGGCGATCAGCATAGGTCAGCAGCTCCTAACCAGCAGGCATCCGGACGACGGTTCCGCATCGCGGCGCCCGCAAAACCCTAGACTACATGGAAATGGTTACGCTCCGGTCAAAAAACTGTCCAACGCCGCCGGCACCCCGGCTTGCCCACCCAAGCTCCGCCCCTTAAGACGGCGCCAAATTAGCGGAGGACAAGCAGATGGCCGACGATCCGACACCGCAGGGACTGTTCGAGCGCGGCCTGCCGATCCGGCGGGAAGTGCTCGGCGCCGAGTATGTCGATGCCTCGCTCGCCAACGCCAACGACTTCATGGCCGAGTTCCAGCACATCACCACCGAGATGTGCTGGGGCTACGTCTGGCCGCGCCCGGGCCTCGACCGCCGCACCCGGTCGCTGCTGAACCTCGCGATGCTCACCGCATTGAAGGCGCCGGCTGAGCTCAAGCTGCACGTCCGCGGCGCATTGACCAACGGCGTCACGGTGGACGAGATCAAAGAGGTGCTGCTGCACGCGACGGTGTATTGCGGCATTCCCGCCGGGTTGGAAGCGTTCAAGGCGGCGAACGAGGTCCTGGTCGCTGAAGGCGCGGTCTCGGCCAAGCCGAGCCCGTCCCCAGGCGCGTAACGGCGCGCCCGGACTACGCCACCACGGCTCCGTCCCTTATCAGGCGCGTCTCCGATGCAAGGCCAACCCTGGACGCTCACCCTCGAAGCCGACCCCGACCCGTTACTGCGGGCGAAGATCCTGGAGCCGCTGGCCGTCTATAACGAAGCCGCTGCCGGACCCGGCCTTTGGGGCACAATCGCCGTCACAGTATGCGGAGAGGATGGCGAGGTCGCGGGCGGGCTGTGGGGCCGGACGGGCTACGGCTTCCTATTTGTCGAGCTGCTGGCCCTCGGCCCCGCCCGAGGCATCGGCCTGGGCCGCAGGACGATGGAGCTGGCGGAGGCCGAGGCCAGGCGACGCGGGCTTCTCGGCATCTGGCTGGACACCTGGACGTTCCAGGCGCCGGACTTCTACCCAAAGCTTGGCTTCGTAGAGTGCGGACGGATCACCCAGTATCCGCCGGGCCATGATCGTATCTTCTACGTCAAGCGGTTTGCAGGCTGACGGGCTGGGCGCGCAACCGGGCCCGCGCCGCCGCGTATTCCCGCACGAGCCGCGCCACCAGCGTCGCCGCCGGCACCACCGCGTCCACAGCGCCGATGCCCTGGCCCGAGCCCCAGATGTCTTTCCACGCCTTCGGCTTGTCGCTGCTGAAGTTCATCGCCGATGGGTCGGACGCCGGCAGGTTGTCCGGATCAAGTCCAGCGGTCTCCAGGCTGGCCCGCAGGTAGTTGCCGTGCACGCCGGTGATGAGGTTGGTATAGACGATGCTGTCGGCGCGGCCGTCAACCACGGCCTGTTTGTAGCCCTCGGCGGCGTTGGCCTCGGTCGTCGCGATGAAGGCCGAGCCGATATAGCCGAAATCCGCCCCCATCGCCTGCGCCGCCAGCACCGCCGA
This sequence comes from uncultured Alphaproteobacteria bacterium, assembly GCA_963850595.1. Taxonomy (GTDB): domain Bacteria; phylum Pseudomonadota; class Alphaproteobacteria; order Acetobacterales; family Acetobacteraceae; genus CAHJXG01. The sequence continues at coordinate 864,342 of CAWKLS010000003.1, forward strand.
CCCGGTGGCGATCGCGCCCGACAACGCGACCGGGCCGTCGAACCACTCGCGTATTTCCTGCATCAGCGCGAACGGCGACAGCGTGCCGGCGTGCCCACCCGCCCCGGCGGCGACGGCGATCAGCCCATCGGCGCCCTTCTCGATCGCCTTCCGCGCAAACTTGTCGTTGATGATGTCGTGCAATACGACGCCGCCATAGGAGTGCACGGCGTCGTTCAGCTCGGGCCGGGCGCCGAGCGAGGTGATGACCAGCGGCACCTGGTGGCGGACGCAGACCTCCAGGTCCGCCTCCAGCCGGGTGTTGCTGCGGTGGACGATCTGATTGACCGCGAACGGCGCCGACAGGCGGTCCGGATGGTGCGCGTCATGCGTGGCCAGCGCATCCTGGATGCGCCTGATCCAGTCGGCGAGCAGCGGCGCAGGCCGGGCATTGAGGGCCGGGAACGAGCCCACGACGCCCGCGGTGCACTGCGCGATCACAAGGTCGGGGTTCGAGATGATGAACAGCGGCGACCCGATGACCGGGATGGACAGGCGCCCGGCCAGCATTCGGGCCAGGTTGGGGGGGAGCGGCATGAGGTTTCCTTGGGTTTGCTGCGATCCTGCCACGTCCGGGGCGGGCGCGGTCAAGTGGGACGGGCGGTCAGGGCTCCCAAGGGTTGATGACCGGCGCGCCCATGGGCGTGAAGTCCGACACATTGCGGGTGACGACGGTCATTCCATGAACCAGCGCGGTCGCGGCAATCAAAGCGTCCCGCTCGGGCCGCGGGTCGGGGACGTGCAGCGACGCAGCGACCTTTGCAACTGCTATGGTGATTGGAAAGATACGATTGCTAAAATTTGGCAGTATATAATTGTCAATCCAGCCTCGCAAAATTGCACTTTGCTTAACATCGTGGCGCTGGAGACGTAACGTGCCTAACTCCAGTTCGAAAATCGTAATTACCGAGATGTATAAATCAGGCGGTGGGACACCGATAATCCAGCGCGTCACCCGAATGTCGGCCCGGCCCCCCGTTGCCTTGCGAAGCTCCGATATGACATTGGTATCGAGAACATACACTTAGGTGAAATCAGCGGGCTTGCTGACCAGGTTCATCCGTGATGGTTCAAAGTCGATGTCTGCAACACCCGGCATAGTGAGCAGTTCTATGATGTTGGGACCGCCACCATTGAGCTTGCGATAATCCTCAATCGTCAGCAGAACATGGGCCGGCACGCCCCGGTCGGTGATGAACACCGGACCCTCCTTGGCAGCCCGCTTCGCCCCGCTGGTGTCCTGGTTGAAGTCGCGGCTCGACAGGGTCTTGATCGTCACGGCAGCCTCCTCACGGCATATATAGAAACGTTACTACAAACTTGATCGGCGCGCAATCCAAAGTGTGGGCGCGTCCACACCACAAGCCCGTTGACGCGCGCCGTATTGGGACCGAAAACTGTCCGCACAAACAACGGCGTCCGCAACGAGGCGCTGCCGGAGGAGACCCATGCCGAAGCGCCTCATGCTGGAACGTCCCATGCTTGGACCTATCGTTGCTGCTGCCGTCGCCAGCTTTGCTTTGGCCATCCCCGGCATGGCGCGGGCCGATGAGGTCGTGCGCATCGCCTACATCGACCCGCTCAGCGGCTCGCTGGCCGCCACCGGGCAGCTGGGCGAGCAGCATTTCCGCTTTGCCATCGACCGGGCGAACGCAAGCGGCGCCGCCGGGCCGGGCCGCAAGCTGGAGCTGGTTGCGCTCGACAATGAGGTCAGCCCGGAGAAGTCGCTGACCCTGCTGCGCAAGGCGATCGACGACGGCATCCATTACGTGACCCAGGGCAACGGCTCCTCCGTCGCGTTCGCGCTGTCGGACGCCATCGCCAAGAACAACCGCCGCGCGCCGGGCCAGGCGGTGATGTACCTGAACTACGCCGCCGTGGACCCCGGCCTCACCAACGAGAAATGCAACTGGTGGCATTTCCGCTTCGACGCCGACAGCGACATGAAGATGCGGGCGCTCACCGACTACCTGGTCGGCCAGCCGGAGGTGAAGAAAGTCTATATCTTCAACCCCGACTACTCGTTCGGTCAGTCGGTCGAGCGCGCGGCGCAGGCCATGCTGGCAAACCGCCGGCCCGACCTGCAGGTCGTGGGCACGGAGCGGGTGCCGCTCGGCAAGGTGAAGGATTTCACCCCGTATGTGCAGAAGATGCAGGCGGCCGGCGCCGACGCGGTGGTGACCGGCAATTGGGGGGCCGATATGGGCCTGCTGGCCAAGGCGGCGCAGGACGCCGGCTACAAGGGCATATTCTATACCTATTACATGGGATCGAGCGACGTGATCGCCGGCGCTGGCACCGGCGGCAAGGGCTATGCGCAGATCAGCGAATACCACGCGAACCTCGGCATCCCCGAGCTGGAAAGCATGGCGGCGGCGTTCGAGGCCAAGTACGGCAACCAGTTCTACTACTGGCGCGTGGTGAACGAGATCGACATGCTGGCGGCGGCGATGAAGCAGGCCGACAGCTCGGACCCCGCCAAGGTCGGCCAAATCCTCTCGACCATGGTGCAAAAGACGCCGCTGGGCGACGCCACAATGCGGGCGGACAACCACCAGCTGCTGCAGCCGATGTTCGTCTCCGAGCTGGAACCCGGCATGAAGTTCACCTTCCCGGACAACAAGATGGGCTTTAAGACCATCAGCCGGATCGAGCCGGAGGCGCTGCGCCAGCCGACCACCTGCAAGTTCCAGCCGCCGGCGTAGTGTTTTGGAGCAGCTCGGCCTCATCCTGCTCAATGGCCTGGTCTATGGGCTGCTGCTGTTCATGCTGTCCGTGGGCCTGACGCTCATCTTCGGCATGATGGGCGTGCTGAACTTGGCGCACGCCAGCTTCTACATGCTGGGCGCCTTCCTCGCCTTCACCATCAGCATCCGGCTCGGCTTCTGGGCGGCGCTGGTCATCGTCCCCGTGCTGGTGGGCGCGCTCGGCGCCGTGGTGGAACGCTACGGCCTGCGCACGGTGCACAAGCACGGGCACCTCGCGGAGTTGCTGTTCACCTTCGGCCTCGCCTTCATCATCGGCGAGGTCGTGCCGCTGATCTGGGGCCGCACCCCGGTGCCGTACCGCGTGCCGGCGGCGCTCGACTTCCCGCTGTTCTCTATCGCCGGAAACGCCTACCCGGCCTACCGGCTATTTATGATGGGCGTCGCCATCGCCATGTTCCTGGGGCTCTACTTGGCCCTGGCCCGTACCCGCCTCGGCCTCGTGGTGCGCGCGGCGCTGACCCATCCGGACATGGTCGGCATGCTCGGCCACGATGTGCCCAAGGTCTTTACCCTCGTGTTTGGCGCCGGCTGCGCTTTGGCCGGGCTGGCGGGGGTGATCGCCGGCAACGCCTTTACCACCGAACCCGGCATGGCCCGTTCGCTCGGCGCCATCGTGTTCGCCATCGTCGTGATGGGCGGGCTCGGCTCCATCTGGGGCGCGCTCGTGGCCTCGCTGCTGATCGGCTTCGTGCAGACCGCGAGCATCAGCCTCGATATGCCGCTCGGCACGGCGCTCATGCATCTTGGCATCCCGGTGAACACCGCGACGCTCACCGATTTGTGGCAGATCACCATCGCCCGGGTGGCGCCGGTGGTGCCGTATGTGCTGCTGATCCTGGTGCTGGCGCTGCGGCCGCGCGGCCTGATGGGCACGCGGTCCGCCTGATGTCCGCCCCTGCACAGGCGGCGCTCGCCCGGCCGCAGTCCGGCGCTGCACTGCGTGCCGCGCTGCCCTGGGCGCTGGCGGCATTGGCAGTATTGGTCCTGCCGCACGTCGTGCCCGGCGGCTTCGGCCTATCCCTGCTATGCCGCATGGGCATCGCCATCGTCTTCGCGTTGTCGTTCAACATGCTGCTCGGCCAGGGCGGCATGCTCGACTTCGGCCACGCGGTCTTCCTGGGCCTCGGCGGTTTCCTCGCGATGCACGCGATGAAGCTTGCGGACGCCGGCTGGTGGATGCCGCTGCCGGCGCTGCCGCTGATCGGCGCGTTGGGTGGCTTGGCGGCGGCGATCCTGGCGGGATGGGTCTCCACCCGCCGCGCCGGCACCGCCTTCGCCATGATCACCCTGGGCGTCGCCGAGCTGGTCGTTGCCGTCGTCCTGCTGCTGCCCGGCGTGTTCGGCGGCGAGGAGGGCCTGTCCGGCGACCGCTCCTCCGGCCCGCCGCTGCTCGGCTTCGACTTCGGCACCCAAATCCAGGCGTATTATCTGATTGCGTCCTGGGCCTGGGTCGCAGCATTGCTGATGTGGCTCTATACCCGCACCCCGCTCGGCCGCCTTGCCAACGCCGTCCGCGACAACCCGGAGCGCGTCGGCTTCCTCGGCTACGACGCGGCCCGCATCCGGCTGCTGGTTTTTTCCCTCAGCGGCCTGTTCGCCGGGATCGCCGGCGGCCTGGCGGCGCTGAACGATGAGATCGTCACCTCCGGCAACATGTCGCCCGAGGCGTCGAGCGCCGTCCTGCTGATGACCTTCATCGGCGGCGTCGGCACCTTCTGGGGCCCGGTGATCGGCGCCATCCTGATCACCTTTCTATCTGTCGCGCTCAGCACCGTGACGGACGCCTGGCAGCTCTATAGCGGGCTGCTGTTCGTGGCGATGGTGGTGTGGGCGCCGGGCGGCATCTCCGGCATTATCCTGGCGCACGCGCCGGTGTTCCGCGCCGGGCTCGCCGGACGTCTGACCGCCGCCTACGCAGCGATGCTGCCGGGCTTCTTCCTGGCGCTCGTCGGCACGCTGGGCCTCGCCGAGCTTGGCTTCCGGCTGCAAAGCGTGCGCAACGGCGCCACTCCGCGGCCGGTATTCGGCCTGGCGCTGGACCCGCAAGGCGTCCTGCCCTGGCTTCTCGCAGCCACCCTGCTGCTCGCCGGCGCCTGGCTGCTGCGCCGGGCGGCTCCCGCGGCCAAAGAGGCCTGGCAGGAGGCCAGCGTCATGGCGCAACGCCAATGACTTTGGCCTTGCATGTCACCGGACTGAAAAAGGCGTTCGGCGCCACGAAGATCATCCGCGGCGTCGAGCTGCAGGTGGCCCGCGGCGAGCGTCATGCGGTCATCGGCCCGAACGGCGCCGGCAAATCGACGCTGTTCCACCTGATCTCCGGCCGGCTGTCCTCCGACGCGGGGCAAATCCTGCTGCACGGTCAGAACATCACCGGCCTTGCGCCGCACGACATCTTCAACCGCGGCCTGGCCCGCAGCTTCCAGGTCACCAGCCTGTTCCCGCGCCTGTCGGTGTTCGAGAACCTGCGCGCCGCCGCCATGCGCACCCATGGCTGCGGCCACGCCTTCTGGCGCCGGCTGGAGGGTTTTGCATCGTTGCGCGAGCGGGCAGAGGAGATCCTGACGTTGCTCGGCCTCGAACGCCGCCGCGATGTGCTGGCGGGCGCGCTCGCCTATGCCGACCAGCGCGCGCTGGAGATCGGCGTCACCATCGCCGGTGGCGCCGAGACGATCCTGCTCGACGAACCCACCGCCGGCATGAGCCGCGCCGAAACCGAGCGCGCCGTGACGCTGATCCGCCGCGTGTCGGAGGGCCGCACGCTCGTGATGATCGAGCACGACCTCGGCGTGGTGTTCGGCCTTGCGGACACCATCTCCGTCCTCGCTGAGGGCCGGGTCATCGCCTCCGGCTCGCCCGACAAAGTGCGCGGCGACCCCGCCGTCCGCACCGCCTATCTGGGTGCTGCGGCGGAGGCGCTCGCATGATGCTGTCCGTACAGGGGCTGCAGGCGTGGTACGGCAAAAGCCAGGTGCTGCACGGCGTCAACCTGCAGGTCGAGCGCGGCGAGATCGTGGCGCTGCTGGGCCGCAACGGCGCCGGGCGCAGCACGATGCTGAAGGCCATCATGGGCGGCGTGGCCCGCGATGGCCGCGTTCAATTCGACGGCAACGAGATCGGCCGCCTGCCGCCGCATCAGGTCGCGCGGCTCGGCCTAGGCTACGTGCCGGAGGACCGCTCGATCTTCCCGGACCTCACGACGGCACAGAACCTGATCCTCGGCGAGAAGCAGGGACCCGGCGGCAAGTTCGGCTTGGGCGATGCCTACACGCTGTTCCCGCGCCTGCGTGAGCGCGCCGATGCCCCGGCCGGCGCGCTGTCCGGCGGCGAGCAGCAGATGCTCGCCATGTGCCGCACCCTGATGGGCAGTCCAGCGCTGCTGATGGTCGATGAGCCGACCGAGGGCCTGGCGCCGATGATGGTGCAGAAGGTGCGCGAGCTGCTGGTCGCCGTAGCAGGCCGGGGGGTGACGATCCTGCTCGTTGAGCAGAAGCTGGATATCGCGTTGGCCATCAGCCAGCGCCTGTATGTGATGGGACACGGCGAGATCGTGTTCGAGGGCACGCCGGCCAGCCTGGCCGGCAACGCGCAGGTTCGGCGCGAATGGTTGGAGGTTTGAGTATGGGCAGCATCAACGCCGCGGTCGATGTGCGGCATCTGGACGGCGTGGCCGTGGTGGCGATGGACAACCCGCCGGTGAACGCGCTCGGCTTCGTGCTGCGCTCAGGTCTTATGCAGGCCATGGAGCAGTTGCGCGGCGATCCCGCGGTCAAGGCGATCGTGCTGTCCGGCACCGCCCGGGCGTTCAGCGGCGGGGCGGACATCACCGAGTTCGGCCAGCCCTCGCGCGACCCGAACCTGCGCCAGGTCATCGCCGCCATTGAGGACATGCCGATGCCGGTCGTCGCCGCCATCCAGGGCGTGGCGCTCGGCGGCGGGCTGGAACTGGCGCTTGGCTGCCACGCGCGGGTGGCCTGGGCGACGGCGCGGCTCGGCTTGCCGGAGGTGAAGCTCGGCCTGCTGCCCGGCGCCGGCGGCACCCAGCGCCTGCCGCGCATCGTCGGCATCGAGAAGGCGCTGGCGATGATCGTGACCGGCAATCCGATCGGGGCGAAGGAGGCAGCCGAGTGCGGCCTGGTGGATGCGCTGCTGGACGGCGCCTATCCGGACGCGGCGGTGGAATGGGCGCGCGGGATGAAGGATCGGCGCCGGGTGCGGGACCGCGAGGACGCGCTGGAGCCGGCCCGGGCGGACCCTGGGCTGATCGACCGCATTGCCGCGCCGTTGCTGAAGGCGTCCGGCGCTGCCGCCCCGCGCGCCTGCGTCGAGAGCGTGCGCGGCGCCGTGACCATGGCGTTCGACGAGGGTCTGGCAAACGAGCGCCAGCTGTTCGAGGGACTGGTGACCGGCGATGAGAGTCGTGCCCAGCGCTATGCCTTCTTTGCCGAGCGTGAGGCGCAGAAGGCCGTGCTGCCGGCCGGCACCCAGGCGCGCCCGGTCGCCCGCGCCGCGGTGATCGGCGCCGGCACCATGGGCGGCGGCATCGCCATGTGCTTCGCCAACGCCGGCATCCCGGTGACGGTGATCGAGACCGAGCAGGCGGCACTGGACCGTGGGATGGCCCGCATCGCCGAGCTATACGGGATTTCGGCCAAGCGCGGCAGCATCACCGCCGCCCAGGCTGAGGAGCGCCGCGGCCGCATCCAGGGCCGGCTCGGCCTGGAGGGCGTCGAGGACGCCGATATCGTCGTCGAGGCGGTGTTCGAGGACATGGGCGTCAAGAAACAGGTGTTCACCGAATTGGACCGCCTCGCCAAGCCCGGCGCAGTGCTCGCGACCAACACCAGCTACCTCGACATCGACGAGATCGCCGGCGTCACCTCGCGGCCCGGCGACGTGCTGGGCATGCACTTCTTCAGCCCGGCCAACGTGATGAAACTGCTGGAGGTCGTGCGCGGCGCCCAGACCAGCCCGGACGTGATCGCCACCGCGGCGGACGTCGGCAAAAAGCTCGCCAAGGTCGGCGTGGTGGTCGGCAACTGCTTCGGCTTCGTCGGCAACCGCATGCTGGCGCGACGCAGCGACGCGGCCGAGCGGCTGCTGCTGGACGGCGCCAGCCCCGCCGAGGTGGACGCGGCGCTGGTGGCGTTCGGCTTCCGCATGGGGCCGTTCGCCATGGGGGACCTGGCGGGCCTGGACATCGGCATGCGTATCCGCAAGGCGTTCGGCAAGCGCGCCCCGGTGTCGGACGCGCTGTGCGAGGCCGGGCGGTTCGGGCAGAAGACCGGCAGCGGCTACTATTTGTATGAGGGCCGCAACGCGACGCCGGACCCGGAGGTCGATCGCATCATCGCCGCCGAGTCGGCCAAGCTCGGCATCACCCGGCACCCGATCGGCGCCGAGGAGATCACCGAGCGGCTGGTGTATCCGATGATCAACGAGGGCGCGCGCATCCTGGAGGAGGGCATCGCTGCCCGGCCCGGCGACATCGACGCGATCTGGCTGCATGGCTATAACTGGCCCGCCTGGCGGGGAGGCCCGATGTTCTACGCCGATTTGGTCGGGCTCGGCCGCATCCGTGACCGCCTGCAGGACTTCTTCGCCGCCACCGGCGACGAGTTGCTGCGCCCGGCGCCGCTGTTGCTGAAACTCGCCGACGCCGGGCAGGGCTTCGGCGGTGAGAAGGCCCGGACAGCATGACCCAGCGCCCATCTCAGCGTCCATTCCCTTGGGAGGCGAGCTATCCGGAAGGCTTGCGCTGGGACGCGCCGATCGCCACCGGCACACTGCCGGCGCTGCTGGACCAGGCCGTCAAGTCGTTTGCAGACCGGCCAGCGCTGGAATTCCGCGGCCAACGCATGACCTATGCCGAGCTTGGCGCCCGCGTGGACCGGCTGGCGCGCGGATTGATGGCGTTGGGCGTGCTGCCGGGCGACGCAGTGGCGCTGCTGCTGACCAACAGCCCAGCGCATCCAATCGCCTTTTTCGCCGTGCAGCGGATTGGCGCCGTGGTGGTGCATCTGAGCCCGCTGGACCCCGCACGCGCGGTCGAGCGCAAGCTGCAGGATAGCGGCGCACACACGCTGATCGTCGGCAACCTGCCGATTTTGCTGCCCCAGGCGCTCTCCGCCCGGCAGTCCGGTTTGGTGAACACGCTGATTGTCGCGGAGGACCTGGATTGGGGTCCTGGCGGGGTCGATGTGCCGGTGCCGCCGGGCGCCCGCACCCTGCGCGACCTCGACGGGCCGGAGGCGGAGTGGCCCACCATTCAGCCTGTCGATTTGGCGGTGCTGCAATACACCGGCGGGACCACCGGCGCGCCGCGCGCGGCGATGCTGACCCATGCGAACCTCACGGCCGCCGTGGCGATCTACCAAGCCTGGAACATCGGCACCGAGCGGGACTACGTGGCCGGGGACCGGGTGATGTGCGTGCTGCCGCTGTTCCACATCTATGCGCTGACCGCGGTGATGCTGCGGGCGATGGTGAGCGGGGCGGAGCTGATGCTGCGCGCCCGGTTCGACGTGAACCAGGCCCTGGACGATATCGAGACCGGCCGCTGCACCCACTTTTACGGCGTGCCGACCATGTGGATCGCGCTGGCGAACCATCCCCGCTTCGCCTCGCGCGACCTTTCGAGCCTGAAGGTCACGAGCTCCGGAGGCGCCGCGCTGCCGACGGATGTGGGGGTTCGGGTCGAGGCGATAACCGGGCTGCGGCTCGGCGGCGGCTGGGGCATGACCGAGACATCGCCGGCCGGCACCAACGTGCTGACGGACCGCACGCCAGGGCCGGGCGACATCGGCGTGCCGCTGCCTGGAATCGAGATGGACGTGGTCGCGCTCGACGACCCCACGCGCGTGCTGCCACAAGGCGAGATCGGCGAGGTGCGCATCCGCGGTCCCAACGTGACGCCGGGCTACTGGCGGCGTCCGGAGGAGACGGCGGAGGCGTTCGTCGATGGCTGGTTCCTGACCGGCGACATCGGCCGGATGGCGCCCAATGGGGTGTTCAGCCTGGTGGACCGCAAGAAGGAGATGATCATCTCCGGCGGCTTCAACGTCTATCCGCGGTCGATCGAGGACGCGATCCACGAGCATCCGGACGTGCGGGAGGCCGCGGTGATCGGCGTGCCGGACCCGTATCGCGGCCAGGCGGCCAAGGCCTACATCACCTTGCGGGACGGGGCGCCGCCATTGACCTTGGAAGCGCTGCGGGAGTTCCTCGCCGACAAGCTGGGCAAGCACGAGCTGCCAGCCGCCCTCGAAATCCGCGAAAGCCTGCCGCACACGCCGGTGGGCAAGCTCGCAAAACGCGAGCTGGTCGCTGAACTCAAGCAATACGGAGCTGCGAACCATGGTTGAAGCCGTCATCGTCTCCACCGCGCGCACGCCGATTGGGCGGGCCATGCGCGGCGCGTTCAACATGACCCACGGCGCCGAGATGGGCGGCCACGCGATCCAGTATGCGGTGGAGCGCGCCGGGCTGGAGGGCGACGAGATCGAGGAGGTCGTGCTCGGCTGCGCCAATCCGGAGGGCGCGACGGGCGGCAACATCGCGCGGCAGGCGGCGCTGCGGGCAGGTTTGGCGCCGGGCACGGCGGCGATGACGGTGAACCGGTTCTGTTCGAGCGGCCTGCAGGCCATCGCGATCGCCGCCAACCGCGTAGTATGCGATGGCGTGCCGGTGGCGGTGGCGGGCGGGCTCGAGAACATCAGCCTGGTGCAGACGACGCTGAACCGGCACATGTATAAGGACGCCTGGCTCGAGGACCACGTGCCGGCCGTGTATATGCCGATGATCGAGACGGCGGACATCGTCGCCGCGCGATATGGCATCAGCCGGGAGGCGCAGGACGGATATGCGCTCGAAAGCCAGCGCCGCACCGCGGCCGGGCAGCAGGCTGGCCGCTTCGACCAGGAGATCGTGCCGCTGCCGAGCGTCATGGCGGTAACCGACAAGGTGACGGGCGAAGTCCGCCACGAACCGGTCAATCTGCGCCAGGACGAGGGCAACCGGCCGGAGACCACGCTGGAGGGCCTGACGAAGCTGAAGCCCGTGCGCGGCGAGGGCCAATTCATCACCGCTGGCAATGCGAGCCAGCTCTCGGACGGTGCCAGCGCCTGCGTGGTGATGTCGGACAAAGAGGCGGCGCGGCGCGGGCTGGAGCCGATGGCGGTGTTCCGTGGCCTGGCCGTCGCGGGCTGTGATCCCGACGAGATGGGCATCGGACCCGTGTTCGCGGTGCCGCGGCTGCTGGAGCGTCATGGGCTCAGGATCGACGACATCGATCTATGGGAGCTCAATGAAGCGTTTGCCAGCCAGGTGCTCTATTGCCGCGACAAGCTCGGCATCCCCGCCGACCGCCTGAACGTGGACGGCGGCGCAATCTCGATCGGGCATCCCTACGGCATGAGCGGCGCGCGGATGACGGGGCACGCGCTGATCGAGGGACGGCGCCGGGGTGCTAAGCGCGTCGTCGTCACCATGTGCATCGGGGGTGGCCAGGGTGCCGCCGGACTATTCGAGCTGCGATAGGAGCAGACTATGGACCTGAGCTTCACCGCCGAGGAAAACGCCTTCCGGGACCGGATGCGCGAGTTCTTCACCACCGAAATCCCGCAATCCATCCGCGACCAGGTGCAGCGTGGCGAGCACGTGTCGCAGGAGCAGATGATCACGGCGCAGCGCATCCTGAACGCGCACGGGCTGGCGGTGCCGCACTGGCCGGTGGCGTGGGGCGGGCATGACTGGACCCCGGTGCAGCTCTATATCTATCAGGACGAGATGCAGCAGGCCTGCGTGCCGCCGCCGCTCGGGTTCAACACCAACATGGTGGGCCCGGTGATCGCGCAGTTCGGCTCGGAGGCGCAGAAGCAGCGCTTCCTGGCGCCCACGGCGAACCTCGACATCTGGTGGTGCCAGGGCTTCTCCGAGCCTGGCGCCGGGTCCGATCTGGCGAGCCTGCGCACCACGGCAATTCGGGACGGCGACCATTTCACAGTAAACGGACAGAAAACCTGGACGACGCTGGCGCAGTATGCCGACTGGATCTTCTGCCTGGTGCGGACCGACACCAAGGTGAAGAAGCAGGAAGGCATCAGCTTCCTGCTGATCGACATGAAGACGCCCGGCGTCAGCGTCCGGCCGATTCAGACCATCGACGGCGGTGTCGAGGTCAACGAGGTCTGGTTCGACGAGGTCCGCGTGCCCGTTGGGAATCTGGTTGGCGAGGAGAACAAGGGCTGGGACTATGCCAAGTTCCTGCTCGGCAACGAGCGCACCGGCATCGCTCGGGTCGGCGTCAGCAAGGCGCGCATTCGCCGCATCAAGCAACTCGCGGCGTTGGAGCGTGTCGGCGACCGTGCGATGATGGACGAGCCGCATTTCCGCGAGCGGGTGGCGGCGGTCGAGATCGAACTGAAGGCGCTTGAGATGACGCAGCTCCGTGTCGTGGCGGATGAGCGCAAGCAGGAGCGCGGCAAGCCGAACCCGGCGAGTTCGATTCTGAAGCTCAAGGGCTCTGAAATCCAGCAGGCGACGACGGAACTGCTGATGGATGTCGTGGGTCCGTATATCCTGCCGTATGACGACCACGAGCCCGGCAGCAATGAGCCGCCTGTGGGTCCCGACTACGCTGCGGAGGCGGCGCCGACCTATTTCAACTGGCGCAAGATTTCGATCTATGGCGGATCGAATGAGATTCAGCGTAACATTGTCGCCAAGGCGATCCTCGGGTTCTAAATGGAACCAGCGCGCGCATTGTGAGTTGGTCGCCGATGTCCGCAACCAAGGAGATCTCGATGCCCATTAGGTCCGCCCGCCGCTTTTCCGCCCGTGCCTTGTTGCTGGCATTTGCGCTGGCAACCCTCGCTCCGGTGCTGAGTGCCTGCAACACCACGGCCGGCGCTGGCCAGGATGTCAGTGCCGCTGGTCGCGCGGTGACGACCGGGGCGGAAAAGGTGAAGAACGGGCTGTAAGCCTCGAGAGCGTTTGGGGTTAGCGGGGCAGCGTGTTTCGGCTACGCTGACCCCAACGCGAACCGGGGGAGACGGCATGGATTTCGATCTCAGCGACGAACAGCGACTGCTTAAGGACAGCGTCGATCGCATGATCTCGAACCGTTATGGGTTTGAGGCACGCAAGGGCTACCGTGCGGCGCCTGAGGGCTGGAGCCGCGAGATTTGGACGCAGTTCGCCGAGATCGGCTTGTTGGGCCTGCCGTTCACTGAGGCGCAAGGCGGTTTCGGCGGCGGACCCGTGGATACAGCGATGGTCATGGAGGCCTGTGGCCGCGCCTTGGTCGTCGAGCCATACTTTGCCACGATCGTCGCCTGCGGCGCATTGCTGCGGCATGCCGCCTCGGACGCGCAGTTGGAGGCGCTGGTGCCTGGCATCGCTGCCGGGGAACGTATCCTGGCCTACGCGCAGATCGAGCGGCAGTCCCGCCACAGCCTGAATGACGTCATGACCCGGGCAGAGCGCGATGGCGACGGCTGGCGCATCACCGGGGATAAGAGCCTGGTGCTGCACGGTGACAGCGCGGATACGCTGCTTGTCACTGCCCGAACCGCTGGCGAGCACCGCGAGCGCCACGGCATCGGGTTGTTCCTGGTCCAAGCCGACGCCGCCGGCGTGACCCGGCGCGGCTACCCAACCCAGGACGGCATGCGCGCCGCCGAGATCAGCCTGGTCAACGCGCCCGCCGAGGCGGTGGGGGATCCGGCCGAGGCGCTCCCCATCTTGGAGCAGGCCAATGACGAGATGCTGGCGGCCCTTTGCGCGGAGGCGGTGGGCGTCATGGACGCGATGCACGCCATGACGGTGGACTACATGAAAACCCGGAAGCAGTTCGGTCGCCCTATCGGCGATAACCAGGCGCTGCAGCACCGGGCGGTCGATATGTACGTGTCGCTGGAGCAGGCGCGCAGCATGGCGCTGTATGCCACCATGATGGCGAGCGAGGCGGACCCGCTGGAGCGGCAGCGCGCTATGCACGCCGCCAAGGTGCAGATCGGCCGCAGCGGCCGGCACATCGGCCAGGAGGCGGTGCAGCTGCACGGCGGCATCGGCGTCACGATGGAGTATGCGGTCGGCCACCATTTCAAGCGCATGACGATGATCGAACGCGGATTTGGTGACACCGACAGTCATCTGGCGGCGTTGGCCCGGCTTGGAGGGCTGATCGCTGCCTAATTGCATCGCCAGTCCGATAGCATTTAGCATTGCAATGGTCTAAGCGACCGCGTAACGAGGCCATGCTCACGGCGTTGCTTTGCGAGTATCTAGCACCTACTGAGTTGAATCGGATCACGATTATGCTGCGCCTTATCGCCGGGCTGTTGCTCTTGTCGATCACGGCTCCAGCCTGGGCCGAGTCGGGATCGCCCTATGCGACCTGTGAGGCCGCCATCGCCGCCGCGGAAAAGAAGCCGCGTATTCCGGACAAGCTGATGCCGGCGATGTCGCGGGTGGAGAGCGGTCGGTTGGACCCGGCGACCAAGCGGGTACGGGCCTGGCCCTGGACGATCAACGTCGAGGGCACGGGATTCTTCTTCGACGATAAGGCGCAGGCGGTCGATGCCGTGCGCACGATGCAGGCCCGCGGCATTCGCTCGATCGACGTGGGATGCATGCAGGTCAACCTCATGCACCACCCGACGGCGTTTGCGAACCTGGACGAGGCGTTCGAGCCGGCCGTGAATGCGCGTTACGCCGCGCGGTTCCTATTGGCGCTATACCACCAGACCGGCGATTGGAACCTGGCGACCGCCAACTATCACTCGGCGAACGCCGACCGCGGCGAGGATTATCAGCGCCGGGTGTTCGGCCGGGTGATGACGCCGATGGGGGCGAAGGGCACGCCGGTTCCGGCCGGCCCTTATGGCGTCTGGCCGCCGCCCGGCAGCGCCTACGCCGCGTTGCCGCCGGTCGAGTTCTCATTCGGCGCCTTCGGCCCGGCGCCCGGCCGGGTTCTGGTGCAGCTTCCGCCGCTGCACCGCTAATCCGCGGCCGAAGCCAGCTTGAAATCGCGGAACTGCTGCCGCAGCGCCAGCTTGTTCAGCTTGCCTGTCGCGGTATGCGGAAGCTGCTCGACGACGACGACCTCGTCCGGCGTCCACCATTTGGCGATCTTTCCCGCGTAGGACGCCAGCAGCTCGGCCGGGTCGATGGTGCGTCCGGGCTTGGCGACGACGATCAGCAGCGGGCGCTCGTCCCATTTCGGGTGCCGCGCGCCGACGATCGCCGCCTCCGCCACGTCGGGGTGGTCGACGGCGATGTTCTCGAGCGCGATCGAGCTGATCCATTCGCCGCCGGACTTTACGATGTCCTTGGTGCGGTCGGTGATCTGCATCATGCCGTGCGCGTCGATGGTGGCGACGTCCCCGGTGGCAAACCAGCCCTCGGCGTCGGCGGCGTCGGCTTCGGCATTGAGGTAGCGCCGCGTGACCCAGTAGCCGCGCACCATCAGGTTGCCGAACGTCGTGCCGTCCCAAGGCAGCTCAGCGCCGGCGTCATCGACGATCTTCATGTCGAGGCCGGGCACCGCACGGCCCTGCTTATATTGCAGCGCTTTGACCTCCTCGGTCGCCAGGCTCTCAAAGCCAGGTTTCGGGCTGTAATAGGTGCCGAGCGGGCTCGTTTCCGTCATGCCCCACGCGTGATCCACCCGCACGCCGTAGTCTTGGGCAAACGTGTCGATCAGCATGGGCGGACAGGCCGACCCGCCGCAGATCAGCCGCTGCAGGGTGTCGAGCTTGCCATCGGTGGCGCGCAAATGCTGCAAAAGCCCCATCCAGACCGTAGGCACGCCGGCGGAGATCGTCACCCGCTCGCTGTTCATCAGCGACTGCATGCTGGCTCCGTCGAGGTGCCGGCCGGGCATGATCAGGCTGGCTCCCACCATCGGCGCGGCGTAGGGCGTGCCCCAGGCGTTGACGTGGAACATCGGCACCACCGGCAGCACGCGATCGACGCTGCGTAGGCCCAGCACGTCCGGCAGGTTGATCGCATAGGCGTGGATGACAGTGCTGCGATGGCTGTACAGCACGCCTTTTGGCCGCCCAGTAGTGCCGGAGGTGTAGCACAGCGCGCTGGCCTGCTCCTCATCGAGGCGCGGCCAGGCGAAGTCGTCATCGGCGTCGGCCAGCAGCGTCTCGTAGCACAAAAGCTCCTGGCCCGGCGCAAGCGTCACTTCGGGCATCGTCTCGGGCTCCGTCATGATGACGAAGGCGCGCACTCCAGGGACCAGCGGCGCGATGGTGGCCAGCAGCGGGACGAAGGTCGTGTCGGCGCAGACGATGCTGCTGCCGGCGTCGTTCAGCACGAAGGCGATGTCGTCCGACGCCAAGCGCGGGTTCACGGTATGGATGATCGCCCCCATGCCGGAGACGGCGTAGTACAGCTCGAGGTGCCGGTGCCCGTTCCAGGCCAGCGTCGCAACGCGGTCGTCGGACTGCACGCCCAGGCGCATCAGCTTGCGGACCAGGGTGCGGGCGCGCCGCTCGATCCCGGCGTAGTTGGTGCGGTGGATGGCACCCTCGGTGGTGCGGGACACGACCTCGGCCTGGGCGTGGTGGCGGGCGGCGTGCGTGATGATGGAGGAGATCAGCAGCGGCTGCGATTGCATCAATCCGAGCATGGGCGTTTCCTAAACTTGCGGGCCGTCTGGGTGCGGCTATCCCGCAGGATGGCCGGGTCAGGCGGCGCTGTCACTCTGGATCTATGTGGGGTGCCGCGCATCCGTGAATTGTAGCCGATCTGAGCGTAGCCTACCGTAACCCCCAGCCATAGGAAGGCGCACCATGTCCGGCTTTGCCAGCACCAAGGACCTCGCGGATAAAACCATAAGTTTCAACGAGTTGGCGCCGGGGCTGTATGGCTACACGGCCGAGGGCGACCCAAACAGCGGCGTCGTGGTCGGCGACGATAGCGTTTTGGTGGTGGACGCGCAGGCGACGCCGCTCATGGCCGCCGACGTGATCGCGCGCATCCGCAACGTGACCGATAAGCCGATCCGCCACGTGGTGCTATCGCATTACCACGCGGTGCGGGTGCTGGGCGCCAGCGCCTACAAGGGTGCGGAAATCATCGCGTCCGACGTTTGCCGGGCGATGACGGTGGAGCGGGGGCAGCAGGACACTGACAGCGAGATCGGCCGTTTCCCGCGGCTATTTCGCGGGCGGGACAGCATCCCCGGCCTGACCTGGCCGACATGCACGTTTCATAAGCGCATGACGCTGTATCTTGGCCAGCGAGAGGTGCAGATCATCCATATCGGGCGCAGCCATACCGCCGGCGACACGGTCGTATGGCTGCCAAAGGAGCGCGTGCTATTCAGCGGCGACGTCGTCGAGTTCGGCGCCACGCCCTACTGCGGAGACGCGCATTTTGCCGACTGGCCCGGCACGCTTGCCGCCGTCCAGGCACTCGGGGCGGAGGCGCTGGTGCCGGGCCGCGGCCGGGCGCTGATGAACGCCGCCGAGTGCGCGGAGGCGATCGAGGGCACCCGGGCCTTCACCTCCGACCTGTTCGCGATCGTGCAGCGCGCTTCGGCAGGCGGCGCCGGACTGAAACAGGTGTACGACCAGGCGATGGCGGAGATGCGGCCCAAATACGGGCACTGGGTGATCTTCGAACACTGCATGCCGTTCAACGTCACCCGGGCGCATGATGAGGCGCGCGGCCTGGACCATCCACGCATCTGGACGGCCGAGCGCGACATCGAGATGTGGCGCGCATTGGAGCAGGGCGCGCCGGTCCCGACGGCCGAAGCCTAATGTCGCATGTCTCCCCCCGCTACCCCGTGCCGCCGCAGCCCTCGGGCACGGCGCATCACCCGGCGGTCGTGGTGGGCGGCGGGCTGGTCGGGCTGACCCTGGCGCTCGATTTGGCGCAGCGCGGCGTGCCGGTCGTGGTTCTGGACGACGATGACACGGTGAGCAGCGGCAGCCGGGCGATCTGTTTTGCCAAGCGCACGCTGGAGATCTTCGGCCGGCTGGGCCTTGGTGCCCGCATGCTGGCCAAAGGGATCACCTGGAATGTCGGCCGGGTGTTCCGCAATGAGCGGCAGCTTTTCGATTTCAATCTATTGCCGGAGGACGGACACGAGTACCCGGCCTTCATCAACCTGCAGCAATATTATGCCGAGGAGTGGCTAGTCGAGGCGTGCCAGGCGACCGGGCTCGTGGATCTGCGCTGGCGGCATACCGTCGCGGCCGTGGACAGCCGGCCAGACGGTGCGGCCGTCACGGTCGAGACGCCGTCCGGCCCCTACGCGCTGACCACGGATTGGCTGCTGGCGGCCGACGGCGCGCGCAGCTTCGTGCGGGGCTGCCTTGGCCTGCCATTCGTCGGCAAGACCTTCCGCGACCGGTTCCTGATCGCCGACGTGGTGATGCGGGCCGAGTTCCCGACCGAACGCTGGTTCTGGTTCGACCCGCCGTTCCACCGCAACCAGTCCGCCCTGCTGCATAAACAGCCTGACGACGTCTGGCGCATCGACCTGCAGCTCGGCTGGGACGCCGATCCGGAGGAGGAGCGCCGCCCGGAGCGCGTCATCCCCCGCGTGCAGGCCATGCTGGGACCGGATGTGCCGTTCGAGCTCGAATGGGTCAGCGTCTATACCTTCCGTTGCCGCCGGCTGGAGCGGTTCGTGCATGACCGCGTGGTGTTCGTGGGTGACAGCGCGCACCAGGTGAGCCCGTTCGGCGCCCGCGGCGGCAATGGCGGCGTGCAGGACGCGGATAATCTGGGCTGGAAGCTCGCGGCGGTCATTCAGGGCGCAGCCGGGCCAGCGTTGATCCGCAGCTATGACCATGAGCGCATTGCGGCGGCGGACGAGAACATCCTGCATAGCACCCGCGCCACCGACTTCATCACGCCGAAGACCGACGCCGCCCGGGCGTACCGCGACGCTGCGCTGTCGCTGGCGGGCAGCCATGCATTTGCGCGGCTGTTGGTGAACTCCGGACGCCTGTCGCGCCCGTCCGTATTGCTGGATAGTTCGCTGAATGCCGAGGACAGCGATCAGTGGCCGGGTTGCCTGCTGCCGGGAACGCCGGCGGCGGATGCGCCCATGCGCTTCGCCGGGCAGCCCGATTGGCTGTTGCGCCATCTCGGCGGGCCCGGCTTCTTCCTGCTGGCGTTCGGACCGGCGACGCCGGAAATCCCCGGCGTGACCACAATCCGCATCGCGCCCGACGCGCTGGATGACATGCGCGGCCTGGCGGCACAGCGCTACGCAGCCGCACCCGGCGCCTGCGTGCTGCTGCGGCCGGATCAGCATGTGGCCGCGCTGTTTCATCGCTTCGATCGCGACAGGGTGACGGCCGCTATGCGCCATGCCCTGGGCTGCGCCATGGTGGCGCCGTTGGAGCAGGCGGCCTGATGCCGCTCGACCTGACGCCCCGGCTCGGTGATCCCGACGGGCTATTTGCGGCGCTGGTAGCGGCGCATGACGGTCTGGACCCGGCCGCTTCCCGCCGGCTGGACGCGGCGTTGGTGCTGCTGCTGGCCAACCACATCGGCGATAATGGCATCGTTATGGATGCCATCCAGGTCGCAAAATCCGCGGAGGCTGGGTTATGAACGGGCCGCTTGACCATACGCATGACCCGTCGCTGCAAAGCTGGGTAACCAGCGCCAACGGCCATGCGGACTTCCCGATCCAGAACCTGCCGCTCGGTGTATTCGGGCCGCTGGCCGGCGCGCCGCGCGGCGGCATCGCCATCGGCGACATGATCCTCGACCTCCGCGCCGTGCACGGGGAGGGGCTGCTGGACGAGGAGGCACAGGCCGCCGCCCACGCCTGCATCGGCCCGTCGCTCAACCCGTTCCTGGCGCTGGGCGCCGGCCCGCGCATCGCGCTGCGCGACGCCATCAGCGCCTTGCTGCAGGAGGGCTCGGACGAGCGCCCGCATCTGCTGCACCGCGCCGAGGACTGCATCATGTACCTGCCGGCGCATGTCGGCGACTACACGGATTTCTACGCCGGCATCCACCATGCCGAGGCGGTCGGCAAGCTGTTCCGGCCGGATGCGCCGTTGCCGCCGAATTACAAATGGGTGCCGATCGGCTATCACGGCCGGGCCAGCAGCCTGCGCCCCAGCGGCGCCGAGGTGCGGCGTCCCAACGGGCAGCGCAAGCCAGCCGCTGACAAAGTGCCGAGCTTCGGACCCAGCCGCAACCTGGACTACGAGCTGGAGCTGGGCATCTGGGTCGGCCCGGGCAATGCGCTCGGCACCTCCATCCCGATCGCCGGCGCGGCCGAGCACATCGCCGGCTTCTGCCTGCTGAACGACTGGTCGGCGCGGGATATCCAGGCCTGGGAGTCGCAGCCATTGGGACCTTTTCTGGCCAAGAATTTCTGCACCAGCATCAGCCCTTGGATCGTAACCCCCGAGGCGCTGGCGCCGTTTCGCGCCGCGCAGCCGCCGCGTCCTGACGGCGATCCTGCGCCGCTGCCATACCTGACCGATGCCGCAGACCAGGCCGGCGGCGCGCTGGACATCGAGCTCGAGGTCTTGCTCATCACGCCCGACATGCGCAAGCAGGGCCTCGCGCCGCACCGGCTGTCGATCGGCACGTCCCTGGCGCTGTATTGGACGCCGGCGCAGCTCCTGACGCATCACGCGAGCGGCGGCTGCAACCTGAACCCTGGAGACCTGATGGGCAGCGGCACGGTCTCGGCGCCGGCCAGCGACGGTTGCGGCAGCCTGCTGGAGATCACCCAGGGCGGCCGTGCCCCGATCACCCTGCCGTCCGGCGAGGAGCGGCGTTTTCTGGAGGACGGCGACGAGGTGATCCTGTGCGCCCGCGCCCGGCGAACCGGCGCGGCGCCGATCGGTTTCGGGCAATGCCGCGGCCAGATCGTGCCAGCGCTTTAGGCGCGCGCCAGCCGAGAACTGCGAACGGCGCGCCCATCCACTTGCCGGCGAGTGCCTGGACGGGTTAGCTGCTTAGGTTCGGTAGGCAAAAAGAGAGTTCCATGCACGTTAAGGATGTAAAAAAGGTGGTGCTCGCCTACTCCGGCGGGCTGGACACCAGCGTCATCTTGCGCTGGCTGCAGACCACCTATCAGTGCGAGGTCGTGACCTTCACCGCCGACCTCGGCCAGGGCGAGGAGCTGGAGCCGGCAAGGCGCAAGGCTGAGATGTTCGGCGTCAAGGAAATCTTCATTGACGACCTGCGCGAGACCTTCGTCCGCGATTTCGTCTTCCCGATGTTCCGCGCCAACACGGTCTATGAGGGTCAATATCTGTTGGGTACCAGCATCGCGCGACCGCTGATCGCCCAGCGGCAGATTGAGATCGCCGAGCTGGTGGGCGCCGACGCGGTCGCGCACGGCGCCACGGGCAAGGGCAACGACCAGGTCCGCTTTGAGATTGCCTATTATTCGCTGAAGCCCGACATCAAGGTCATCGCCCCCTGGCGCGAGTGGGACCTGACCAGCCGCACCCGCCTGCTGGAGTTTGCCGAGGCGAACCAAATCCCGATCGCCCGCGACAAGCGCGGCGAGGCGCCGTTCAGCGTGGACGCGAACCTGCTGCACTCGTCGTCCGAGGGCAAAATGCTGGAGGATCCGGCCGAGGAGGCGCCCGAGGCGGTCTATCAGCGCACCATCCGGCCCGAGGACGCGCCCGACGCCTCGACCGTCATCAGTATCGACTTTGAGCGCGGCGACCCGACGGCGATCGACGGCGTCGCGATGTCGCCGGCGACCCTGCTGGCCCGGCTGAATGAGCTCGGCCGCGCCAACGGCATCGGCCGGCTGGACGTGGTCGAAAACCGCTTCGTCGGCATGAAGTCCCGCGGCGTGTATGAGACGCCCGGGGGCACGATCCTGCTGGTGGCGCATCGCGGCATCGAGAGCATTACCCTCGACCGCGAGGCCGCGCACCTGAAGGACAGCCTGATGCCGCGCTACGCCGAGCTGATCTACAACGGCTTCTGGTTCAGCCCCGAGCGGCGGATGCTGCAGGCCGCGATCAATGAGAGCCAGCATAGCGTGAGCGGCCGGGTGCGGCTGCGGCTCTATAAGGGCAATGTCAGCGTGATCGGGCGGGAAAGCCCCAACAGCCTGTACTCAATGAAGGTCGTGACGTTCGAGGACGACCAGGGCGCCTATGATCAGACCGACGCGCAAGGGTTTATCAAGCTTCAGGCGCTCAGGCTGCGGCTAGGCGCGATGGCTGGGCGACGCGGCGGCGCACTTTAGGATGACCTCATGACGCTTTCCATGTTCCAGGCCGCGGTGCCGCCCTGTCTGCAGATGATGGGCGCGATGTCCGGAGTGCTGGCCAAGGCCGCCGCGCATTGCGAGGCGCAAAAGATCGACCCGGCCGTGCTGCTCGGGTGTCGGCTGTATCCCGACATGTTCGCCTTGACGCGCCAGGTGCAGGTGGCTGCCGACTTTGCCAAGGGCGGCTGTGCCCGGCTGGCCGACGTTCCCGCGCCAAAGCTTGACGACACCGAGACGAGTTTTGGGGAGCTGCAGGCTCGGCTGGACCGCACGGCCGAGTTCATCCGCAGCTTGACGCCGGAGCAGATCGATGGCTCGGAGGAGCGCGAGATCAACATCAGGATCGCCGGGCGCGAGATGCACTTTGTGGGGCAGCCCTATCTGCTGCAGTTCGTACTGCCCAACGTCTATTTCCACGCGGCCGCGGCCTACGCCATCCTTCGTCATAATGGCGTCGCCGTCGGCAAACGCGATTTTATGGGTGCCGTGCCGGGCGTGATCTAACGACGCGTCCCGGCAGACAATGCCATTCAGCCCCCCCGGCCGCTCACCAGGTCGCTCACCACGCCAGGATCGGCAAGAGTACTAGTGTCGCCCAGCCCGTCCGTCTCATTGGCGGCGATCTTGCGTAGGATGCGGCGCATGATCTTGCCCGACCGAGTCTTCGGCAGCCCCGGCGCCCACTGGATCACGTCCGGCGAGGCGATCGGGCCGATCTCGTGCCGCACCCAGGCCACCAGCTCCTTGCGCAATGCGTCGGTCGGCTCCTCGCCGTCGATCAGCGTCACGTAGGCGTAGATGCCCTGGCCCTTGATGTCGTGCGGGAAACCGACAACGGCGGCCTCGGCGACCTTTGGGTGGGCCACCAGCGCGCTCTCGACCTCGGCGGTGCCCATGCGATGGCCGCTCACGTTGATCACGTCGTCAACGCGGCCGGTGATCCAGAAATAGCCATCCGCATCCCGCCTCGCGCCGTCGCCGGTGAAATACAGGCCCTTGAAGGTGCTGAAATAGGTCTGGATGAAGCGGGCGTGGTCGCCGTACAGGGTGCGCATCTGGCCGGGCCAGCTATCGGCGATGCACAGATTGCCCTCGACCGCGCCCTCCAGCAGCTTGCCGGCGCCATCGACCAGCACCGGGCGAACGCCGGGCAACGGCAGCGTGGCGGAGCCGGGCTTGACCGGCACGGCGCCGGGCAGGGGCGAGATCAGGATGCCGCCAGTCTCCGTCTGCCACCAGGTATCGACGATCGGGCAGCGCTCATTGCCGACGACGCGGTAGTACCACATCCAGGCCTCGGGGTTGATCGGCTCGCCGACGCTGCCAAGGATGCGGAGTGAGGCGCGCGACGTGCTGTTGACGGGCCCGTCGCCCTCGCGCATCAGCGAGCGGATGGCTGTCGGCGCGGTGTAGAAGATGTTGACCTGGTGCTTATCCACCACCTGCCAGAACCGCGAACTGCTGGGGTAGTTGGGGATGCCCTCGAACATCAGCGTCGTGGCGCCGTTGGCGAGTGGACCATAGACGATGTAGGTGTGCCCGGTGACCCAGCCGACGTCGGCCGTGCACCAATAGACCTCGCCGGGCTGGTAATCGAACACGAGCTGATGCGTCAGCGCGGCCCAGACCATGTAGCCGCCGGTGGTATGCAGCACGCCCTTCGGCTGGCCGGTGCTGCCCGAGGTGTATAGGATGAATAGCGGGTCCTCGGCGCCCATCTCCTCGGGTGCGCAGTCGGGGCTGGCGGCGGCCAGCAGGGTCGCATAATCGAGATCGCGGCCCTCCTGCATCGGCACGTTGCCGCCGGTCACCCGCACGACGACCACGTGCTCGATGGTTGGACACAGCTTCAGCGCCTCGTCCGCATTGGCCTTCAGCGCGACCTTGCGCCCGCCGCGCCGGCCCTCGTCGGCGGTGATCAGCAGGGTGCTGCCGCAGTCGTTGATGCGGTTCGATAGGCTGTCGGGGGAGAAGCCGCCGAAGACGATCGCGTGGATTGCCCCCAGCCGGGCGCAGGCCAGCATCGCCACCGCGGCCTCGACCACCATCGGCAGGTAGATCGTCACCCGGTCGCCGCGTTTTACCCCGAGCGTGCGCAATGCGCTGGCCAGGTGGCAGACCTCCTCGTGCAGCTCGCGGTAGGTCACCTTGCGCTGCTGGTTCGGGTCGTCGCCTTCCCAGATGATCGCGACCTGGTCCGGCCGGTCCGCCAGATGGCGGTCGAGGCAGGTGGCGGAGGCGTTCAGCGTGCCGTCCTCATACCAGCGAATGCTGACGTCGCCCTCGAAGCTGGTGTTCTTGGCACGGGTGGGGGTGCGCATCCAGGACACTCGTTTCGCCTGCTCGATCCAGAACGTTTCGGGATCGGAGATGGCGGCCTCGGTCATGGCGCGGTGCTGTTCAGTGTTCACGTGGGCATGCGCCGCGATCTCTGGCAGGACGGGATAGGTCTGGTCTGACACTGCTGTTTCCTCGCCGTCTATTGCTGTTGGCGTGGAAGCTACAGCCCAGCGTCGCCCGGCACCAGTATCACTCCGTCAACAATCCGCACCGGCACCGCCTCGAGCCGTTTGCCGACGCAGGGACCCTGGACGCAGACCCCGCCTTCGATGCCGAACAGGGCGCCGTGGGTCGCGCATACGATGAGGGCGCCGTCCGCGGTGAGGAACCGGTCGGGCGCCCAGTCGAGCGCGGCGCCGACATGCGGGCAGGCGTTGACATAGACGAAGACCGCCGTGCCGCGCCGGACGGCAAACAGCCCGACGAAGCCGCCATAGGCTGGGCCGAAGCCGCGGGACGCGCCGTCGGGAATGTCCTCCAGGCGGCACAGCGCTCGTTCATTCATTTTTTGGACTCCGCCATTTCGAGAACCCGATGCCAATGCGCTTCCGAAACCGGGCTGACGGAAAGGCGAGATAGCCGGATCAGCGGCATGTCGGTCAGGCCCGGATGCGCCTTGATCTCCGCAAGGGTGACGGGACGGGGCAGCGGGCCAACGGCGCGCATATCAACGGCGACCCAGGGAGCGTTCTCGGCGGTCGGGTCCGGATACGCCTCGCGCACCACCTCAACAATTCCTACCACAGCCTTGCCGACGTTGGAGTGGTAGAAAAATGCCCGGTCGCCAAGCCGCATGGCCGCGAGATATAATTTGGCGGAGTGGTTGCGCACGCCGGTCCACGGCTCGGTTCCGCGCTTTACCTGCTGGTCCCAACCGAACACATCGGGTTCCGACTTCACCAGCCAGTATGCCATCTACCCGGCCCGAATGACGGTGCAGCCGGGCGGTCCAGTCCTGGCGGCAGACAGCATAATATCTCCTGAGGTGTGCAATCCGCACAGTAACCCATCAACTGACGCCTTCAACTACGTGAAACACGTGCTATCTTCGGCGTGTGGACGCAACAGCACTTCCCGCGCGGCCGACGCGCAGCCTGCACCGCTTCGCCAACCCTGGCCGCTTCCTGCGGCTGGCCGGGCGGGTACAACCTTGGCTGTCATGGACAGCGTTGCTGCTGACCGTAAGCGGCCTGTTCTGGGGCCTGTTCATTGCGCCGGCGGATTGGCAGCAGGGCGACGCGGTGCGGATCATGTATGTGCATGTCCCATCCGCCTGGCTGGCGTCGGCTGGGTATTTTAGCCTCGCGCTATGCTCGCTCGCGTCGCTGGTCTGGCGGCATCCGCTGGCGGACCTGGCGGCGGTGGAGATCGGGCCGGTGGGTGCCGGGTTCACAGCGCTTTGCTTGGTGACCGGGAGCCTATGGGGCAAGCCGATGTGGGGCGCCTGGTGGGTATGGGATGCCCGGCTGACCAGCGTGCTGGTGCTGTTTTTCCTGTATGTCGGGCATATCGCGCTGGTCCGGGCGTTCGATGACCCGAACCGCGGATATCGCGCCGGCGCGATCCTGGCGCTGGTCGGCGTCGTTAACCTTCCGGTCATCAAGTTCAGTGTGGATTGGTGGAACACGCTGCATCAGCCGGCGACCATCACGCTCACTGGGGCGCCGACGATGGCGACAACCATGCTTTGGCCGCTACTGGTCTGCGCAATCGGCTTCTCGTTCACCTTCGCGGCCATCGTCGTAGCGCGGCTGCGTGCGGCGGTGATGGAGCGGCGCATTCGTGGATTGCTGCTGGCGAGTGCCGAGCGGCAAGGAATGTCGGCATGACGCATCTGCCCTATGTCGCCGCGTGTTTCGCCTTGGGCGTGGCTGTGCCCATCGTGTTCGCCGTCGGCGCATGGCGGCGACTGAACAGTGCCCGGCTGCGTCTGGCGCAGATTGACCCGCGAGGCCTCGCATGACCCGCAAGCGGCGGCGGCTTTGGATCGTGCTGGCGTGCGGCCTGGGCGTCGGGTCGGCGACGGCGCTGGGCCTCACGGCATTCAGCGACAACATCGTGTTTTTCGTAGCGCCGTCGGATTTGGCCGCGCATGTGGCGGGGCCAGGACGCACGCTGCGTTTGGGCGGCTTGGTCGAAGCCGGCAGCGTGTACCGGGGCCAGGAGCGCGGGAAACCAGTCGCAAGGTTCCGCATCACCGATGGAAGGGCGGCGGTGGACGTCGCCTACTCCGGCATCCTCCCGGACCTGTTCCGCGAAGGGCAGGGGGCGGTGACGCTCGGCACCCTGCAAAGCGACGGCAGCTTCCGCGCCCAGGAAGTGCTGGCCAAGCATGACGAGACCTATATGCCGAAAGACGTAGCGGAGGCGCTGAAGCGCACCGGCCAATGGCGTCCGGAGCAGGGTCCGCCGCCGCCGGCCGCGACTTGGAACACACTGGCACCGCAAAGGGTAGGCGGATGATTCCTGAACTCGGTCATTTCGCGCTCGCCCTAGCCTGTGCGATCGCTCTGGCGCAGACAATACTGCCGATCTGGGGCGCGCATCGCAACGATGCCCGACTGATGGCGGCGGCTCCGGCACTGGCCATCGGGCAGTTGCTCGCACTCGGCACCTCGTTCGGCGCCCTGGTTTGGAGCAGCGTCGTCAATGACTTCTCGGTGCTGAACGTCGCCGAGAACAGTCATACGCTGAAGCCGTTGCTGTACAAGGTGACAGGCGCCTGGGGCAATCATGAGGGCTCAATCCTGCTTTGGGGCCTGATCCTGGCGCTGTGCGGCGGCGCGGTGGCAGCGTTCGGCCGTGGGCTGCCGTCGGCGTTGCGGGCGCGCGTGATCGGCGTGCTGGGCGGCAGTTCGGCCGGGTTCCTGCTGTTCGCCTTGCTGGCCAGCAACCCGTTTACCCGGCTGTGGCCGCCACCGATCGATGGCCGCGACATGAACCCGTTGCTGCAGGACCCCGGACTCGCCTTCCATCCGCCGATCCTCTACTCCGGCTATGTCGGCTTCGCGGTGCCGTTCGCTTTTGCTGTGGCGGCGCTATTGGAGGGTCGGATCGACGCTGCCTGGGGTCGCTGGGTCCGACCGTGGACGTTGGCGAGCTGGTGCCTGCTGACCATGGGCATCGCTCTGGGTTCGTGGTGGGCATACTACGTGCTGGGTTGGGGCGGCTTCTGGTTCTGGGATCCGGTCGAGAACGCTTCATTGTTGCCCTGGCTGACCGGCACCGCTTTGCTGCATTCGGCGATCGTCGTGGAAAAGCGTGAGGCGCTGAAGGTCTGGACCGTGCTGCTGGCGATCGGCACCTTCTCGCTGAGCCTCTCCGGGACCTTTCTGGTGCGGTCGGGCATCCTCAACTCCGTGCACGCATTCGCCAATGACCCGACGCGTGGCGTGTTCATCTTGGGCCTGCTGGCAATCGTGATCGGCGGTTCGCTGCTGCTGTTTGCCTTCCGCGCTCCGGCGCTGGCGCCCGGCGGGTTGTTTGCGCCGCTCAGCCGTGAGGGCGCGCTGGTGCTGAACAACATCCTGCTGTGCAGCATGGCGGCGGTGGTGATCACCGGAACCATGTATCCGCTGTTCGCCGATTTCGTGCTGAGCTCAAAGATTTCGGTGGGTGCGCCGTTCTTTAACGCGACGGTCCTGCCGCTCTGCATCCCGGTATTCGCGGCGATGGTCATAGCGCCGACCATGGCGTGGAAACGTGCGCAGCTGGCGCCGGCGCTGATGCGGCTGTGGTGGGCGGCGCTTGCGGCCCTGGTCGTTGGCTTAATTGCTTCGCTCGGTCCGGCGCGAGGGTTGCCGGCCTTGGCGTTCGGTGGCGCGGCCTGGCTGATCCTCGGGTCATTTGCCGAGGTGATTGAGCGCATCCGGCTGTTCCGAGTATCGGCCGGCAATAGCGTCGCCCGGTTGCGCGGGTTGCGGCTGTCGATGTTCGGCGCGGCTTTGGGGCATGCTGGAATGGGCGTGCTGGTCGCTGGGGTTGCGGGCATGTCTCTGGCCACACAGGAGGTCGTGCTGATGCACCCCGGCGAGACCGTGCAGTCGGCCGGGTATAGCTGGACCCTCGAAGGCCTGCGCGATCAGACCGGCCCGAACTACGGTGAGCGCGTCGCGACGATGCGGCTGGAGCGGAACGGGCGGCTGATTGCAGTAATGCAGCCATCGAGGCGGACCTTTGTCACGCAGCGTATGACCACGACCGAGGCGGCGATTCACACCAACGGCATGGCCGACCTGTATGTCGTATTGGGCGAGGAGCGGGACGACGCTGCGATCATGCGGCTGAACTACAACCCGTTGGCGCCGTGGATCTGGTTTGGTGCGCTGATAATGGCGGTCGGCGGTGGCTTGTCCCTGCTGGATCGCCGCACCCGGGTTGGCGCGCCAGCTCGGGCCCAGGTGCGGCCAGGGTCCGCCGTCGCGTGAACCGGCGTCAAACCCTGTTGCTGGCGCCGTTCGGTGCGGCGGTGCTGGCGGGAGCCGGGTTCTGGACGGTGCTGGGCCGCATGAAGGCCGGGCGGTTTGATCCGCATGACGTTCCCAGCCAATTGATCGGGCGTCCGGTTCCGCAGTTCACCTTGCCGTCCCAAGAACCCGGCGAGGGCTTTGGCAGCGCCGACCTCATCGCCCTGGGCCGCCCGGTCCTGGTGAACTTCTTCGCCAGCTGGTGCGTGCCCTGCGTGATCGAGCATTCGGAGTTGATGGCGCTGGCCCGTGGTGGCCTGCCGATTTGGGGAATTGCCTACAAGGATACGGTCGCTGCGGCCTCGGGTTTCATCGCCCGGCACGGCAATCCGTTCGCCCGCGTAGCGCGGGACGCTCCGGGCCAAGTCGCCATCGACTGGGGCGTCTATGGCGTGCCGGAGAGCTACTTGCTCGACCCAAACGGCGTGGTGCGCTGGCGTATGGCGGGTCCGCTGACCCCCGCCGTGGTGTCCGAACAGCTCCAGCCGATGCTGCGCAGCCTCGCATGAAGACGCTGTTCCTATTGGCGTTGCTGTGGAGCGGCGCCGCATTCGCGATCAGCGATCCCGCCGAAATGCTGCCTAATCCGGCTCAGGAGGCGCGGGCCGAGAATGTGGGTCGCCAGCTCCGCTGCCTGGTCTGCCAAAACGAGAGCATCGAGGACAGCAACGCCGACCTGGCGCGTGACCTGCGCCGCATTGTCCGCGCCCGGATCGCCGCCGGCGACGCCGACAACCAGGCCATCGAGTGGGTCGTCGCCCGTTACGGCGATTTTGTGCGCCTGCGCCCGCCGATGAACGCCGCGACGGCCGTACTTTGGGCCTCCCCGGTGCTGGCAGTGCTGGCGGGCCTGGGTTTCGCCGTCATGTCGCGGCGTCGCGCTCCCGCTGTGTCGGAGCCGCTGACAGAGGCGGAGCGCTCGCGTCTGGCCGACCTTTCGCCCCCATGATCTGGGTCGCCATTCTGTTGCTGGCGGGTGCGGCTTTGGCGCCGCTGGCTCTGGTGCTGCGCCGTCGAACCCTATCTCGGGGCGGACGCGATCCAGCTATCGCGCTGCACCGCGATCAGCTTGCTGAACTGGACCGTGATCTGGCCGAGGGCCGTATCCTGCCGCCGGAGCACGCGACCGCCAGGCTCGAGGTGCAGCGCCGTCTGCTGCAGATCGCCGGCGTGACGGAGGACGTGGCAAGGCCTGGCTCGCGGACGCCGGTCCTTGCCGTGCTGGTGCTGGTGCCGGCCCTGGCGCTCGGCCTGTATGTCATTGGCGGTTCGCCGGGTCTGCCGGACGCGTCGAGCAAGGAGGCGCACTCGGCCGAGGAGGACGCGCTGATCGGCCAGTTGCGTGAGCGTCTGGCCGCCATGGACCCGCACAGCGAACAGGCTCGCCAGGGCTTTCTCCTATTGGGCAATATCGAGGAAAGCCGGGGCAACGATGCCGCGGCGGCAGCGGCATGGCGCGCCGCGCTGCAGGTCCGGTTCGATGCCATGCTCGCCGCCCGTGCAGCGGAGGCAGCCACCCGGGCCGAGGGCGGCGTCAGTGACTCCAGTGCAACGCTTTATCGCCGGGCGCTGGCCGCAGCGCCGCCGGATGCGCCATGGCGCGCTGTCGTTGAGCAGCGGCTGTCTGAACGTCGGCTGCCGTGATACCAATGTTGAGTATAGATGATTTTATCGGGTCAAGTGTTACTCTAACATGTGGGCTATGATTCTATGGTGAACCCAGTGTCTGCCGATTTCTTATGCTTCCTTTGCTGGACCAGTGAGCGAATGCGCCCTATCGGCGGCTTGGCAATGATTGCACCTCTGGGCGCTTGGTACCCATGAGGCTGATCTGGCTTGTCGGCGCGGCGCTGGCAGGCGCCCTGGCCGGATGCGCGCCGCAGCGGCCAGGGTTCCTGGTGCGACTGCAGCAGGACTGCGAGGCCGGCGACAGCGAGGCATGCGTGTTGGTTGCGGGGCCAGCGGTGACATCAGACCCGTACCGTCCATCGCAAGCTGTAGCTAAACCACGCACTGCGGTTCAGCGTGACGTTGACGCAATCATGCAAGGCATGGATCGCAACCACTCACTGACGCGCCTGCTGGCCGACCCAGACGAGGGCGGTTAGCAAGCTCACCGTTGCCTGACGGCGTTGAGCGCCTCAACCGTGTCAGTCCGCAATGTGACCCGGCGATTGATGAGCGACAATGCGCCAGCCGGAACCGTCGCAAGATGGCTGCCATTCTGGAAGTAGGCGCCCACCATGATCACCGCGGTCCGGCCGTTATCCGACAGGCTGCGAATGCTGCCGATCATGTGTTCTTGCGCATCATACAGCCAGTGGCCGACCGCGCTGGCAGCAATGGCTGACTGGGTCGATTGGTCCGGCTCGGCACGACCCTGCGCCATGGCGCCGGCGCTGACGGATACCGCCAACGCGATGATGAGACTGGAGAAAACGAATGTTCATGATCGGGCACTCCCTAAGTTCAATAGAGAGACTAATGCCGAGAGTTCAAAAATGCAACCCTTGCACCTATATGTGACCGATGCAGCGAACAGATTTCTCCCAGCAAATTGCTCGATCGCCCGCACCCTTGACCTCGTCGGCGAGTGGTGGAGCCTGCTGATCATCCGTGAGGCGTTTCTCGGCGTGACCCGCTACGACGATTTCCAGCGTCGCCTGGGCATCTCCCGCAACGCCCTGACCGATCGGTTAAAAAAGCTGGTGGATGGCGGGGTGCTTACCCGGCAGCCGGTGGCCGAGGGTGCCCGGCGCGAGGAATACGTGCTGACCCAGATGGGCGATGACCTCATCACCGTGGTGGTTGCCATGCGGCAATGGGGTGATCGTTGGCTGAGGGAGCCCGGCGACCGCTCGCACACATCGTCGAGGCCGCGACCGGCCATCCCGTCGCAAAGCTCGAGGTGACGTCGAGCGATGGTCGCCGGCTTTCCGCGCGGATCTTGGGCTGGCCGATGGCGCCCTGCGATGCCGAATTTGTCGGATCAAGCGAGCAGCATAGGAACTGAGACTTGTCCGAGACCATCCGACGCAATAGCGGCCCTTGGCTTGTTCTGCCGGGGTTCATGCCGGACGCGGTGGGCTTCGCGACGCGGACCACGTTGGCGTTGCTGCTTGCCTATTTCGTCGCCTTCGCCGTTCAGCTCGAAAGCGCGTCGAGCGCCGGGCTGTGCGTAGCGATCGTGGCGCAGCCGACGCCGGGCATGGCGATGTCAAAGGCGCTGTATCGCGTCCTTGGCACAATCCTGGGCGGCGTCGTCGGGTTTGCGCTGGTTTCGCTGTTCCCGCAGGACCGCACGATGCTGCTCGCCGCGTTTACCCTGTGGCTCGGCGCCTGCACCTTCGTCGCCGCGCTGTTGCGGGACTTCCGGTCATACGGCGCCGTGCTGTGCGGCTACACCGTTGGGATCATCGCCATATCGGGCATCGACGCACCGGACGGGGCGCTGCTCGCCACGCTCAACCGGGTGGCGGCGATCCTGCTGGGCGTCGTCTCTGTCGCCGCGGTGAACGCCCTGCTGTCGCACGCGGTCGCTTACGAACAGCTGGTCGCGGCGCTGCGGCAACGGCTCTCCGCGGCCGAAGCGCTCGCGGTGTCGGCACTCACCGGGCAAGACCTGCCGAACGAGCCGCTGCCGGCGCAGGAGGGCGCCAGCATCCTTGCCCTGCGCACCGATGCGGGCCACGCCGCGACCGAGCTGCCGGATGGGCGGGCACGCAATGCGGGTGCCCAGGCGGCGATCGCCGGCCTGCTCGGCATGCTGTCCGCCAGCCGCGCCATCGCCACCGGGCTGCGATTGCCGACAGATGCCGCGACCCGGCGCAGCATGGACCTGGCCGCCGCACAGCTTCGCGAGCCTGTTCCGAGGGTCACCGAGGCCAGGACCAGGATACTCCCCAGGATACCCCATCACCGGACTGCTGCCGACGGACCTGACCGCGGCCGCGCTGCTGGAACGCTCCCAGGAGCTGCTGCGGCAGCACGCGCTGGCCCGGAACGGCCTGCGGGCGCTTGAGGACGGCCACGGCCCGGCCACCCGGGTCAGCTTGCCGGTCCATTACGACGTGGTCGGGGCCGGGCTGAGCGCCGTGCGGACGATCATCTCGGTCGCGCTCGGATGCGTGTTCTGCGTCTATGCCGGATGGCCTGGCGCCACCCTCCTGCTGGTGCAGCAGGCCGCCTTCACCGCTCTGCTCGGGATGCAGCCGAACCCGTCGGCCGCGGGTGTGGCCATGGGGCTCAGCCTGCCGGCGCCGGCATTGGCGGCGGGCATCATCGGCTTCGTGCTGCTGCCCCAAGCGTCCGGCTTCGTGCCATTCGCCCTGGCCCTCGCGCCGTTCGCCTTCGCGGCCTCGTTGGCCGCCCGGCATCCGGCGGACGGCGCGGTTCGGGCCGGGCCTGCTGCTGTATCTCCTGCTGCTGCTGTCGCCCGCCAACACCGAAAGCTTCGATCTCTCGGCGTTCCTCAACAACGTGCTGGTGCAGGTGCTGGCCATTCTGTTCATGGTGCTGGCATTCCGCCTGATACTGCCGGTTTCGCCGCGACGCCGGCTGGCCCGGGTGGCGGACGCTATCGGACGGCAAGTCCAGCGCGCGCTGCAGGGACGGCCGGACGGCATGACCTGAGTGACGCGCGCTGCTGTCCATCGACCGGCTCGCCCAGGCGCAGGTCTGGCTCGGCCGACCTACACCCGTGCGCCTGGCCGTGCTGGAGCGGCTTTCCGCTTCACCGAGCTGGATTGGCGCTGCTCCGGGCGCAGGCGGGGCTGCACGCCCTCGGATTCCGTTGCCGCCGCCGGAGCCCGACGCGTTCCAGCGGCGGCACGGGACTGCTGACTGGCAACACGCTCCCGCTGCATCACAGCGCTCGGCGTTCAGCAGCCGCCGGGCTGACGGCTCGGCGGTGCTGCTCCGGCAGCACGGCCGGGCGCTCCGTCGTTATGGCGGACCGAGGATAGAGCAATGAGGATCAGACGCATGTGGCGTGAGACCAACTGGCCGGCGTCTTCCTCGCCCTCGTCGCCTATATGCTGGCCGCCCTGCTGATCTAGCTCCCTGCGTGGCGCTGATCCGGCCGGCTTGCTCCGCTGGGTCTGGAACCCGCCGCTGGCGGAAACCGGGCTATACATTTGCCTACTCGGGCGTTGGTGGCGCTGCTGTAGCGAGGAAACGCTGATGCCGCCGACTGCCCTTTTATGTCCCGGCCGAGTCTGCCATGCTCAGCCAACTCGCCGCGCCGTCCGCATGGGCGTCACGCTCGCCATCCTGGTCGCCGGCGGTGTTCGCTGGATCCGTAATCTGGACCCATTACGTCACCGGCCCGTGGACGCGCGACGGCCAGGTGTTGGCCAACGTGGTCAGCATCGCGCCGGAGGTGTCGGGCCGCATCACCAAAATCCATGTCGTCGACAACCAGACGGTGCATCAGGGAGACGTGCTGTATGAGATCGATCCCGTCGATTACCAGATCGCCGTCGCCTCCGCCGAGGCCAACATGAACAGCAAGCAGGCCGACCTCAAGCTGAAGCAGGCTGAGGCAAAGCGGCGCGCTGACCTGACAACGCTGTCCACGTCGCAGGAGGAGCAGCAGACCTACCAAAGCGACGCCCAGGTCGCCGCAGCGGCCTATGCCAGCGCGGTCGCACAGCTCAATCAGGCGCGGATCGATCTGCACCGCACCCAGGTGTGTCGCCGGTGAACGGCTACGT
This sequence comes from uncultured Alphaproteobacteria bacterium, assembly GCA_963850595.1. Taxonomy (GTDB): domain Bacteria; phylum Pseudomonadota; class Alphaproteobacteria; order Acetobacterales; family Acetobacteraceae; genus CAHJXG01. The sequence goes on from CAWKLS010000003.1 coordinate 898,909, forward strand.
CACCAACCTTCTGCTGCGCGAGGGCGACTACGCCACCAAGGGCACACGCAACATCTCGGTGCTGGACAGCGACAGCTTCTGGGTGGCGGGATATTTCGAGGAGACCAAGCTGGCGGCATCCATGTCGGCGATCCGGCCTGGCGGCGCTGATGGGCTATCCGGACCCGGTGCGTGGCCATGTCGAGAGCATCGCCCGTGGCATCAACACGCCCAACACGGGCGCCGGCGAGCTGGGCCTGGCCTCGGTCAACCCGGTGTTCACCTGGGTACGGCTGGCGCAGCGTATCCCGGTGCGGATCCATATCGACCAGGTGCCCGACACGGTCCACCTGGCGGCGGGCATGACGGCGACGATAACGGTCGGGCCGAATGCGGCGCCGGCCTCTGCCCAGGCCTGCTGTCGAGGTGTTCTCGTCTGGCGGCTGACCTAGTCGTGCCCCCCCTGGTCTCAGGCCTTGGCGCTGGGCCGTGCTGTGACGGCGTCATACCATCGGCGCAAGTGGCTGTGCCCGTCGGGGATCTTCACGTCAGACCAGCCGGCGAAATCCACCGCGCAAAGGGCTGTCGCGTCGGCCACGGTGAAGCGCTCACCGGCCACGAACTCGTTATCCTGCAATTGCTGGTCGAA
>CAWKLS010000004.1:0-449225 GCA_963850595.1 uncultured Alphaproteobacteria bacterium
TGCAGCCCCGAGGTGCTGCGCTGGTGCCGGGTGAACAAAGTTGACTATCTGATTGGCGTCGCGCCGACCAGCACGCTGCGCCGTCACGTCGAGAGCCTGGAGGCCAGCACCGCCGCGCGCTTTGCCGCCTCGGACGGCAGCTCCAAGCTCCGCCGCTTTACCGAGTTCTACGACGGCGCTGCAAGCTGGGACCGGGTCGAGCGCATCGTCGCTCGCATCGAGGCCGGGCCTGGCGGGACGGACACGCGCTTCGTCGTCACCAGCCTGCGGGGCGGCTCAGCCCGCGCCCTCTACGAGCGGCGGTATTGCCAGAGGGGCCAGGCGGAGATCTACCAAGCATGATGCGTCTCAAGAGTGATTAGGGGTTGCAGGGTGGCTTGCGCCATGCAGGCGGCGATGGCGTAACCGGTCAATCTCGGCCTCATCGGCCTGAATAAGCCAAACGTTTTGGGTCAGCACCGGCACTTTGCGGGCGACGACCACCCCACGCTGGATCCAGCGATGGATTGTGGCCTTAGGAGCGTCAAGCCGGGCCGCGAGTTCGTCGATGGTCATCTCTCCCGGTTCACGCCCTTGCAGCCGGGCCGCCCACGACATGTGAGGAGCGACGGGCATACCTATGCGACGCAGCAAGCTGCGCACCATCACGGCGGTGTGGGTCGACCGGCGCTTGGGCGGCGTCCAACCCTCGGCGTTCAGGACACCGGCGATCGCCGGGGCCTTGTGGCCTTCTGCATGCAGATCACGGATGCGCTGCAGCAGGGCGACATGGTCGCTTCGTTGCGTCAGGTGGGCCACTGGCCGCCGCAGGTCATGCTGGGTCTGCACGCCGCCAGCCCAATGGCACTCGACCCGAACGATCTCGCTTTTGCCCTGCACCGTGACGACGACGCGGTCCAGCATCAAGCGTGCGATGGCCTGCCGGTCCGCCGCAGTGGTGGTGGGGGCCGTCCAGAGCGCTGGGATATCTGATGCCAGGCGCTCAATCGCGGCGCGTTCGTCGCTCGTCAGCGGCAAGGCCTGGCCCGCCAGGAACCGTTCATGCTCGGCCTTCAGGCGCACCTCGTCGGCCAGCGCCGCCTCCCAGCGCTGCTCCAGGGTGCGCACCACGAGCCGGTTCTCCGGCTCGACGGCGTCGTATTGGCGCTGGGCCCGCTCGACCTCGTAGCGCGCCCGTTCCAGCCGCTGCCGCCATTGCCGGTGCAGGGCCGTGCGCTCCAGTTCAAGATCCTCCGCCAGGTGCAGGCTGACCTCCAAGGCAGCCGGCGCGAGCGCTTGCAGCATCAGCTCGCCCACCAGCACGTCCAGCGCCCGTCCGCTGAGGGACTGACACAGGGGCGCGCCGTAGTTCATCGCGAGCCGCGAGCAGCAGTAGCGCTGGAAACGGCCCCCGTTCGGGTATTGCGCCGCCATGCGCTGGCCGCAGCGGCCGCATACGATCAAGTTCGCAAGCAGGGCCGGGCCGCCCCGGGGAATGCCGCGCTGTGCGCTGCGGTTGGCCACGATCTGCTCCAGGTTCCGCTCGTATGCCTCCCAGCTGATGTAGGCAGGCCAGCGGTTCCTGATCAACACCGCCGGGTCGCCGGCTTTCTGGCCCGTGCTAGGGTGCCCCGGCTTTTGGCGGCGCGGATCGACGCCGCGCCGTCCATAAGCATAGGCGCCGGCATACAGCGGGCTTTGCAGCATCTCCGACAACGTGAAGCGGTCGGCGCATGCCCTCCACTCCTCTGCGCTCCTATTTTCACCCTCTCTCTGAGCAGTCTGTACCGCACACCTCCTGTCCCCCACCCACCCCCCCCCCCCCCCCCTCCCCCCCCCCCCCACCCACCACCACCCCCCCCCCCCCCCCCCCCCCCCCCCCCCCCCCCCCCCCCCCCGTTCGGCGCATGCCACTCCAACTCGCCCTTCGCCGCTCCTGTCCGGACACGATACGGCAGCTGGATGTCGTGTGCGACGAGATGGGCGAGCACTCCGTTGATCGTGCGGCGGCGCTCGAACGTGTCAAACACCAGGCGCACGGTTGCCTGCACCTGCTCGTCGCTGTCGAACACGACCTCGCCTGCACGGCTGCGCAAGTAGCCGCGCGGCAGGTTAAAGAACAGCTCGCCACGCTGCGCCTTGGCGCGGCGTCCCTCCAGCATGCGGATCTTGAGCATGTGTAGCTCTGCCTCGCTCATCGTGCCTTTGAGCCCAAGAAGTAGCCTGTCGTTGAAGCCGCCCGCGTCGTACACGCCGTCGGTGTCGGCAATGAGCGTATCGAACAGCGCGCAGACCTCGAGCAGCTGGTGCCAGTCCCGGCACGACCGCGCCAAGCGCGACATCTCGACACCCAGCACCAGCCCGACATGGCCCAGGCCGACCTCGGTCATCAGCCGCTGGAAGCCAGGGCGGTTGGCCGTCGTGGTCCCAGAGCGGCCCAGGTCGTCATCGATCACCTCCACCCTCTGGCGTGCCCAGCCGAGCTGGAGGGCGCGCTCGACCAGGGCGTATTGCAGGCGCGTCGACTCCTGGTTCTGCTCGACCTGCCGCAGGGTGGACTGCCGAACGTAGACCAAAGCCAGGCGGTCCTGATGACGGCCTTGCACCTTCTCCGAGACGCTCATGGTGCCCCTCCTCACCGGTTGTGCGTCGGTCATGGCCGCAGCCCTCCTCGATGGGCTCCAGCACCAGAGGGCGGCGGACGAGATGGCCGAGCAGGACCGCAAGCCGCCGGCGCGTCGCAGCCGGCAGCTGCGTCCAGGTCATGATCGCTGCGGGAGATGCCTGCTTCACGGCGCGCCGCCACCCAATGGACCAAACCGAGCAACGCTGCTCGGCCCAGTCTGGGTTGCCCTGTCGCCGAAAGTTGCTGTTCAGACGTTTCTATGGGGGTGGATGGAAAACCACATCAAAAGCTGGAAGCGCCACCTCGCCGCCGACCGCACCTCGTGCACCAAGGCCACCGCCAACCAGTTCCGCCTGTTCCTGCACGGGGCCGCCTACTGGCTGATGTGGAGCCTTCGCACGCTCATGCCGCGCCGCTCGGCCTGGCGCACCGCGCAGTTCGACACGCTGCGGCTGCGCATGATCAAGCTCGCCGTGCGTGTCGTCGAGATGAAGACCCAGGTCAAACTGCACCTGCCCAGCACCGCACTGTGCCAGTCCATTCTGGCCTTCGTCCTCGGCCGTGTGCCGCGCCTGATCAGCTGAAAGGCGGGGCAGCGTGCCCCACCGCCACCCGCTTCCGCCAACCTCCAGCGCCGCCATATCGAGCCGACAGCATGCCAACCCCCTCAAGGCGGCAGCGATCCCGCACGCCCGCACAACCATCACGCGAGAAACACCTGTCTCAGCAAAGGGCCGCCCCAGGCCGATGAATAATGGCGGCTAGAGCAACATCCGACCAATCTGCGCTTTTGGTCGGATAAGGTTGCTCGATAAAACAAATAACTAGAGATTTCTTCCGATCCACTACGATCGGAAAAAGGTCTAGCTCGCCGCAAAGCAGTTTAATGCCGAACTGGGGCAAAAGTTCAGACGCTAACAGGGCCGAGATAGAGCGGTGGATTGCAATTCGCCTATCCCGGTTTCAGCTCTCAATCATTATCCAAGCTGCGCTACCAACGCTAGACGCGATAGCCGCAGCAATGAACCGCATCCCACGCACCCCCGCCTCAACGCCTGGCACCAGCAAGCTGGCCGGCTCCGGCGCACGCTCCTCAACGCGAGCCGAAACCTGCTCCGCGAAATCCCGATACAACACCCCAAACGCCTCCAAATACCCCTCCGGATGCCCAGACGGGATGCGGCTCGCATGCGCCGCCACTGCTGACGCCCCAGCCCCAGCCCGGCGGATCAATCGCGGCGGCTCGCCGAACGGCGTGAACAGCAGCACGTTCGGCTGCTCCTGCGCCCACTCCAAACTGCCCTTGGCGCCATACACCCGCAGCCGCAGCGCGTTCTCATGGCCCACCGCAACCTGCGACGACCACAGCGCCCCGCGTGCCCCGCCCTCAAAACGCAGCAGCATATGCGCATTGTCGTCCAGCCGACGCCCAGGAACAAAACTAGACAACTCCGCCGCCAGGCTGTGCACCGACAGCCCCGTCACGAACTCCGCCAGGTTGAACGCGTGGGTGCCGATGTCTCCCACCGAGCCCCCGGCGCCGCTGCGCTCCGGGTCGGTGCGCCACTCCGCCTGTTTCTGCCCGCCCTGCCCTGTCCCCGTCGTCTCCAGCGGGTTGGTCAGCCAGTCCTGCGGGTATTCGACCTGCACCACCCGGACCTCGCCGATGGCGCCCTCGGCCACCATCGCGCGGGCCTGCCGCACCAGGGGATAGCACGTATAGACATGCGCCACGGCAAACAGCGCGCCGCTGTCCTGCACCGCCGCCTGCAAATCCAGCGCGTCCTCCAGGCGATGCGTCAGCGGCTTTTCGCAGATCACGTGGACGCCGTGCGCCAGGAACGCCTTGGCCGGGGCGTGATGCCGGTGGTTCGGCGTGACGATGGCGACGACCTCGATCCCGTCCGGCCGCGCCGCCTCGGCCTGGGCCATGGCGGTAAAGTCGGCATAGCTCCGCTCCGGCGCCAGATGCAGCGCCGCACCGCTGGACCGCGCCCGGCCAGCGTCCGACGACAGCGCGCCGGCCACGAACTCATAGCGATCGTCCAGGCGTGCGGCGATGCGATGCACGGCGCCGATGAACGCGCCCTCGCCGCCGCCCACCATGCCGAGGCGGATGCGGCGCTGCGGCCCGGCCACGCTACACGAGCCCCAGCAGCTTGCGGTTGGTCTGCGCGTCCACGCCGCTCGCCGCAAAGTCGTCGAAAGCCCGGCCCGCCACGTTGATGATGTGGCGCTGGATGAACACAGCGCCCTCCGCCGCGCCCTGCTCGCTGTCCTTGATGCAGCACTCCCACTCCAGCACCGCCCAGCCGTCGAAGCCGGTACTGCGACAGCTTGCTGAAGATCGCGCCGAAATCGACCTGGCCGTCGCCCAGCGAACGGAACCGCCCGGCCCGCTCGGCCCAGGGCTGGTAGCCGGAATAAACGCCCTGCCGCCCGCTCGGCCGGAACTCGGCGTCCTTGGCGTGGAACATGCGGATGCGCTCGCGGTAGATGTCGATGAACGCCAGGTAGTCGAGCTGCTGCAGCAGGAAGTGGCTCGGGTCGTAGAGGATGTTGCAGCGCTTGTGGCTGCCGACGCGGTCGAGGAACATCTCGAAGGTCACGCCGTCATGCAGGTCCTCGCCGGGATGGATTTCGTAGGCGACGTCCACGCCCGCCTCGTCGAAGGCGTCGAGGATCGGCGTCCAGCGTTTTGCGAGTTCATCGAATGCCGCCTCGATCAGCCCGGCCGGACGCTGCGGCCATGGATACAGATAGGGCCAAGCGAGCGCGCCGGAGAACGTCGCGTGCGCCGTGAGACCCAGATTGGCCGATGCCCGGGCGGCGAGGCGCATCTGCTCCACGGCCCAGGCCTGGCGCGCCGCCGGGTTGCCCCGCACCTCGGGTGCCGCAAAGCCGTCGAAGGCGAGGTCGTAGGCCGGGTGCACGGCCACGAGCTGGCCCTGCAGATGGGTCGAAAGCTCCGTCAGCTCCAGCCCGGCCTCGCGCAGCACGCCGTGCACCTCGTCGCAGTAGGTCCGGCTTTCCGCCGCCAGGGCCAGGTCGAACAGCCGCTTGTCCCAACTCGGGATTTGCACGCCCTTGTAGCCGTGCCCGGCCGCCCAGCGCGCGATGGCCGGCAGGCTGTCATGCGGGGCCGTGTCGGCGGCGAACTGCGCCAGGAAAATCGCCGGGCCCTTGATCGTTCGCATCGCGGCTACTTCAGGAACTGCGCCGCGTTGGCCTTCGTCACCACGTCCAGCCCGACATAGGTGACCGGCGGCACCGCCTGGCCCTTTTTCAGCGCCGCCAGCATGTCCATCGCCTTCTCGCCCATCTCGAACGGCCGCTGTCCGACCAGCACCTGCGCATAGCCCTGCTGCAGCAGCTCGACCTCGATCCGCAGAGTGTCAGGCATCACCAGCGACAATGCGCCGCCATCGTAGCGCTTGCGGTTGGCGTTCACGAAGCCTTTGTAGGCCTCGGGTGCAAACAGCGCCCAGCCACCGATCGGCACCACCGCGCTGGCGTCCGGATTGGCGGTCATCTGGTCCGTCAGCTGCTGGTTCGCCAGCGCCGCGTCGTCGTTGCAATACGACGGCGAGCCCGGCGCGATCTTCCAGCCCGCCTTGCTCAGCACCTCGTTCAAGCCCTTCAGCCGATCGTTCAGGTTCTCCGCCGCCGGGCCGCCGGATTGGGTGATGTAGGTGCCGGGCTTCGGCTGCCGCTGGATAAGCTGGCGGCCGAGCTCACGGCCCATCTCAAGGTTGTCGGTGCCGATATAGGCCTGGCGCACCGACTTCGGGCTGTCGGCGTCGAAGGTGATGACGGCGATGCCGGCGTCGCGCGCCTGCTTGATGACGTTGATCGCCACGTCCGCGTCGGGGACCGAGATCGCCATGCCGTCCACGCCCTGGGTGATCAGGTCCTGGATGATCTGCACCTGCGACGCCGGCTCGTGCTCGACGGGGCCGCGATAGACGCACTCGACGTTGCCGAGCTCCTTCGCCCGCTTCATGCAGCCGTCGCGCGCGAGGTCGAAATACGGGTTGTTCATCGCCTTCGGCACCACCGCGAAGCGCAGCTTGTCGGCGGCCGAAGCAGACCCGGCCAGCAGCACGCCGGCGACCGTGGCCAGCAATAAGGTTTTCAGAGTACGCATGTTGTGTTCGCCTCCCTCAGCTTATTGTTGCTTATAGCGCCTATCGTTGCCGGGTGCGCAGCCGATCCACCAGCACCGCCAGAATAATGATCAGCCCGATCAGCGCGTCCTGCCAATACGCGTCCACCCGGCCCAGCACGAGGCCGTTGCGGATCACCTCGATCAGCGCCGAGCCGATCACCGCACCGACCGGGCCGCCGACGCCACCGGCCAAGTTGGCGCCGCCGATCACCGAGGCCGCGATCACCCGCAGTTCATAGCCGTTGGCGAGGTTCGCCGGCGCCGAGCCAAGCCAGCCCGCCAGCAGGATGCCCGTCAGCCCGGCCGACAGGCTGCACAGCACGTAGGCGCCGATCTTCACCCGCGTGACCCGCACGCCGGTCCGCACCGCCGCCTGCTCGTTGCCGCCGATCGCGAACAGGTGCCGGCCCCAGCTTGTTTGCCGCAGCGCGAAGCCGAGCACCACGGCGCAGACCAGCATATAGACCACCGACGCCGGCAGGCCGCCGACGCTGCCGTTGGTGACCGACAGGAACTCCGCGACGTAAGGGCCGCTCGGCGGCTGGCCGCGCCCCTGGGTAATCACGTAGGTCAGCCCGCGGCAGATCGACAGCATGCCGAGCGTGGTGACGAACGGCGACAGCCCGACGCGCGCCACCATCATGCCGTTCACCCAGCCGACGAACGCTGACAGCGCGAGGCCCAAAGCAATCGGCGCCACCAGCGCCGCCCACGGCACCGCTGCCAATGGCGAGTCGGTCACCCACCGCATCAGCACCATGGTGCAAACGGCGGTCAGCGCCGTCACTGCGCCGACGGAAAGGTCGATGCCGCCGGTGATGATCACGACGGTCATGCCGAGCGAGATCAGCGCGATGTAGCTGAAATTGCGTGAGATATTCAGCAGGTTGTTCGCGGTGGTGAAGTTGCCGGCCAGAGTGGCCACCAGCACGGTGATGATGACGAAGGCCAGCGTGACATAGGCCGTCTGGCTGCCGAGGAAGCCGCGGCGATGCCAGGCAGTGCGGCGTATGTTCTCAAAACCCGGGTCGGTCTCTGGTGTGGTAGTCTTGGACAGGACCGACATCACGTAAGACTTGGCATCATGCGGCGGCGATCGCGCCGGTGATCAGGCCCGTCACCTCCTCGGGGCTCGACGAGGCGATCGGCTTGTCCGCCACCTTGCGCCCGCGCCGCATCACCACGACCCGGTCGCACACGCTGAACACGTCGGGCATGCGATGGCTGATGAGCATGACCGAGGTGCCGCTGTCCCGCAGGCGGCGGATCAGCTCAAGCACCTCGGCGACCTGACGCACCGAGATCGCCGCCGTCGGCTCGTCCATCAGCACCAGCTTCGATTTCGCGAGCCGGGTGCGGGCGATCGCCACCGCCTGACGCTGGCCGCCCGACATCTCCCGCACCGTGTCCTCAGCCCGCGTCTCGCTTTTCAGTTCGCGGAACAGTTCGGCCGCCCGGCGGTTCATCGCGCGGTGATCCAGTATGCGCAATGGGCCGAAGCGGCGATGCAGTTCGCGGCCCAGGAACACGTTGGCCGCCGCCGTCAGGTTCTCGGCGATGGCGAGATCCTGATACATGACCTCGATCCCGGCATCGCGGGCCGCAGCCGGCCGGTCGAACGTCACCAGCGCGCCTTCCAGGCGGATTTCGCCCTGGCTCGGAGGAAAATTGCCGGCGATCACCTTGGTCAGCGTCGATTTGCCAGCGCCGTTGTCGCCCATCAGCCCGACCACCTCGCCGGCGCCGATCGTGAGATCCATGCCGTCCAGCGCCCGCACCGCGCCGAACGACTTGCCGATGTTGCTGAGTGCAAGCAACGGCACGGCTGCGGGCAGCGCGCCTGGCCTGGCCCCGTAACCCTGGGCAGGATCAGCCTGTGCAGCGTGCGCCAACAACCCTCCCCTGCCGGTTATCCCGGGCTTCTCGCAGTCAAGGCAGCGTGACTGTGCACCAGGGATCGCTCGCCATCAATCGCCGTCTTGCTGCGTGCGCGGCCTTAAACGATCCGGGTCTAGTGGTCCGATCCTCATGCTTGATCTCCGAGCGTTGGGTGAAGCGGCCCACAAAATGAAAAACAGTGGTGCAAATCGGACGGCTGCTTTCGTCTGATTTGCACCGCTAATGACCCCGTTCTGTCATCCGGTCCATCAGCGCGAGCAGCACGGCGGAGAGCACGAACATCATGTGGATGCCCACCAGCCAGCCCAGGACGCGGTCGCTCTGGTGATCAATTTCCAAAAAACCTTCCAGCACGTGGATCGCCGAGATGGCGACGATCGACGCCATCAGCTTGAGCTTCAGGTCGCCAAAGCCGACCTGGCCCATCCAGTCGAGCCGCGCCATGCCCTCCCCGACGTCGATCCGCGAAATGAAGCTCTCATAGCCGGCGAAGATGACCATAAGCAGCAGGTTAGCCATCAGCGACAGGTCGATCAGCGACAGGATGCTGATGGTGATCTCGTTGGCGGTGGCCGATAGGATGTGAACGACGAGGTCGGCCGTGCGCAGCGCGAACTTCACCAGCAGCGCCGCCAATCCGAAAATCAGGCCGAGGTAGATCGGAGCCAGCAGCCAGCGGCTGCCGAAGATCGCCCGCTCAATCAGGCGCTCGACCGGCGAGGCTCGCTGTGCTGGAACACGGGCGTCGTCCAACGGGCTCTCCTTGCTGGTGCCAGCCCCGGTTCTGTCGCAAGGCGGTGGCCCTGTCCACGCTGAAAGCGCATCATGCGTCAGGAGACCGCCACGCCTCACGCGGGCGCCGATGGGAGACCCCGCCATGCCGATCAGCCGTCGCAGCCTGCTCGCCTACAGCGTGCCTGCCGGCGCGGCGCTCATGCCAGTGCGCGCGCAGGCGGCGTTGCCGGTGCTGCGGATTGGCGTGCTGACCGACCTGTCCGGCCAGTATCGCGACAACTCCGGACCCACCTCCGTGCTGGCGGCCAAGCAGGCCGTGGAGGATTTCCGGCCGGAGGCGCAAGGCTTCCAGGTGGAGATCCTTGCCGCCGATCACCAGCAGAAGCCGGACGTCGGCGCCGGCGTCGCCCGCCAATGGTTCGACCGCGACGCGGTGGACGCCATCGCCGACGTCAACAACACCGCTATCGCGCTCGCCGTCCGCACCCAGGCGATCGAGAAGGACAAGGCGCTGCTGGTGAGCGGCGCGGCCTCCGCCGATCTCACAGGCAAATGGTGCAGTCCCAACATGGTGCACTGGGCGCCGGATACCTACGGCGACGCGCACTCGACCGGCAACGCCATCCTGAAGCAGGGCGGCAAGACCTGGTTCCTGGTCGTCGCCGACTACATCTTCGGCCGCACGCTTCAGGCTGAGGTGGCGAGCCTGGTGCAATCGGGCGGCGGCCGGGTGCTGGGCAGCGTCGCCTATCCTTTCCCTGGCACGACCGACTTCTCGTCATTCCTGCTGCAGGCGCAGGCCAGCGGCGCCGATGTCGTGGCGTTCTGCAACACCGGCGGCGACATGGAGAACAGCGTCAAGCAGGCGCACGAGTTCGGCCTGGCGCGCAACGGCAAGACGGTGGCGCCGATGTTCGGCTTCGTCACCGAGATGAAGGCGCTGGGGCTGGAGACCGGACAGGGCCTATACCTCACCGAGCCGTTCTATTGGGACCTGAACGACCGCACCCGCGCCTTCACCCAGCGCCTGCTGCCCAAGAGCGGCGACAACTACCCGAGCAGCCTGCACGCCGGCGCCTATAGCGCCGTCACCCATTATATGAAGGCTGCGGTGGCGATCGGGCCGGAGCGGATGCGGTCCGGCCAGGCCGCGATCGCCGTCATGAAGGCGATGCCGACCGACGACGACTGTTTTGGCAGAGCCAGCATCCGCGCCGATGGCAGGTTCCTGAGCGACACGCATCTGTTTCAGGTGAAAACCCCCGCCGAGAGCCATGGACCCTGGGACATCTTCAAATACGTCTCCACGACGCCGGGCGCCGTGGCCTTCCGTCCGATGTCCGAAGGCGGCTGCGCGATGGTGAAGACCTGATGGACGGCGCTCCGTTCGTGACCCACGCCGTGCCGGACAGCCACGGGCTGAACCTGTATCGCGCCGACCCAGCCTTGGCGCGGCTCGCCAGCCTGTATCTGCCGCCCGATCTCGACGCGCATCTGGCCCCGCATCTGGACCGCCTGGGCGCGCTGGCCGGCGGCGAGCTGGATACCTTGGCGGGCGAGGCGGACCGCAACCCGCCGGTGCTGCGCCACCGCACCCGGCGCGGCGAGGACCGGCAAACCGTCGAAAAGCATCCGTCCTACCGTGCCATGGAGCGGCTGGCCTTCGGCGAGTATGGGCTGGCGTCGCTGTCGCACCGCGGCGGCGTGCTCGGCTGGCCCGCGCCGATGCCGCCGGCCGCCAAGTACCTCATCACCTATCTGTTCGCGCAGGCGGAGTTTGGGCTGTTGTGCCCGGTCAGCATGACCGACAGCCTGGCCCGCACCTTGCAGCGCTTCGGCGACCCAGCGCTGATCGCGCGCCACCTGCCGGCGCTGCTGAGCCAGGACCTCGACACGCTGCACCAGGGCGCGATGTTCATGACCGAGCAGGGCGCCGGCTCCGACGTGGGGGCGACCACGGTCTCGGCCGTGCCGCAGGCGGACGGGACCTGGGCATTGCACGGCGAGAAATGGTTCTGCAGCAACCCGGACGCGGAGCTGGCGATGGTGCTGGCCCGGCCGGTGGGCGCGGCTCCGGGCATCAAGGGCGTGGGCCTGTTCCTGCTGCCGCGCACCCTGCCGGACGGCGCACCGAACGCGTACCGCATCGTGCGCTTGAAGGATAAGCTGGGCACGCGGTCGATGGCGTCGGGCGAAATCGGGCTGAACGGCGCAACGGCCTGGCTGGTGGGCGACGCGGGCGCCGGGTTCCGGCAGATGGCGGACATGGTCAACAACTCCCGCCTGTCCAACGGCGTGCGCGCCGCGGGGCTGATGCGCCGCGCCGTGACCGAGGCGCTGTATGTGGCCCGGCACCGCGAGGCATTCGGCACACGCTTGATCGAGATGCCGCTGATGCAGCGTCAGCTCGCCAAGATGCTGGTCTGGTCCGAACAGGCCCGCAGCATGATGTTCCAGGCGGCCGAGGCGCTGCGCCGTGCTGACCTGGGCGAACCCAATGCCTATGCATTGCTGCGCATTCTGACCCCGTTGCTGAAGTTCCGCGCCTGCCGCGACGCGCGCAAGGTAACCGGCGATGCGATGGAGGTCCGTGGCGGCTGCGGCTACATCGAGGAATGGGGTGATCCGCGCCGGGTGCGCGACGCGCATCTGGGCTCGATATGGGAGGGCACGAGCAACGTGGTGGCGCTCGACGTCCTGCGGGCCGCGACGCGGGAGGACGCCTTGCCCGTGCTGCGCGCGCATGTGCACGGACTGGCGTCAGAGATTGCGCTTCCCGCGCTGCTTCCGGCGCTGGACCGGGCCGTCGCGCTGACGGATGCGGCGCGGAAGGACGGCCCGCATTTGGCGCGGCAGGCAGCGTCGGCGTTGTATCACGTAACCTCCGCCGCCGCGATGGCGTGGGAGGCGACGGCGATACGGGAGCCAGCCCGGCTGGCTATGGCAGTCATGGTGATGCGGCACCGCGTGCTGCCGGCCGATCCGCTGGCGGATGATGGGGAGCTGCTCTCGGCAGTCCTCGCGCCTTAGCGAGCTGCTTGGAATTCCAGCATGTCGGCGGCGGCCATTTTTTTGCCGCATCCCGTGCCCACCCTTCGACATGAACTAAGGGGGTTGCATGACAGGCATATTTCGCAAGGCTGCGCCGCCGTTTGATCGAATCTGGCCGCACCACATGCGCGGACCATGTGGGGAACCGGCAACACCATGATCGGAAAGTCACGCTTAACGGCGTCCAGACGCAGCTGGAGCGATGCGCGAATACCGCTTGTATGGCATACCTCACGGCGCGCATGACGCCACGCGGCCTAGCTTGACGCTAAGCTTTCGGGGAGACCCGTTCAACTACGCTTACGAGTATCGAAGGCACAATATGCTGTCAAAACATTTCTTCATCGCTGCCTGGGCTGGAGTTACGAGTGTATTTAAATATACAATCGTCGTAAACCGACACATCGCTCTAGGATTACTGGGGAAAAATGCATCCGCTATGGTCCGGCACGCGTAACTTGATGAACAGCGAGAGGGCAACATGGTCGTCCTGTTTATAAGCCATGTGCATTTCCTGCGGGAAGCCGTGGTGATGCTATTACGTACTAGTGACATAAGCGCAGTCCATACCGCCTTCTCCAAGGAAGGCGCCGAGGCGGCTGTCATGAAGGCTGCTCCAACCCTGGTCATGATCAATTCGTCGCATCCCGAGGCCATGACAATCATCGCTGCAGTCCGGGCGGGCGCCGCCGCTCTGCCCGTCGTCGTCATGGCCATGCGCGAGCACGACGAGGATTTCCTCGCATGGGCTGACATCGGGATATCTGGATATGTGGGACCCGAGAGTTCCACGCGTGATCTGATCTCCACGTTGCGCCGTGCCGGGGCTGGAGAGGTCGTCTGTCCGCCAAGGCTGACCGCGCTCCTGCTCAACCACTATGCCGACCGGTCGAACGGCCGTGCAACCAGGGCCGGCATCCACGCCCTGACTTTGCGGGAACGGGAAGTCGTCGAGCTCCTGGCAGACGGTTTGCCGAACAAGCTGATTGCCCGTCGGCTGCGCGTCGCGGTGCCCACCGTTAAGAATCACGTGCATAGCATCTTGGACAAATGGGACGTCCGCAGCCGCGGCGAGGCTGCGGCACGTTATCGCCAAAAAATTAAGGAGAGTCCCGCCAAGACCGCCGGCAATTTAAACAAAGAGACCAAACGGTCTGACTTGGCCAAATTAGAGCGGCGTCTCCATAGTACCATGCCGCGGCGCCCAGTCCCCGGGCCTACACTGACATTCTCGAGGAGCTGAGCCAGCACCTAACGCATCCGAGAGGGTCCGGACGGGTCGTTAACGACGGATCAATGCACCGTCTGCCCGGCCCTAGGAGTTGCAAGCGTCTCATCGATATCGTCCCAGTCCTGGCTCCCCGCCGTCTCAATCGATGGGACCCGTTCTCCACGGATCAGCCGAGGCTCGGGAGCCCCGGGCGGCAAGGGGGCAACGAAACGCAGCACGGCCCGGATGCCAGGGGACTGAAAACAAGGCTGCCCATGCTGGTCCAGCACGACGAAACCGCCTTCGCTCGGGGTCGGAAGGATCTGCCAAAGATCGCCTTGCGGCACCTGGGGCGGGGCCACGCCGACCCACTCTGTGCCATCGTCGCAAACTCCGAGCACCGCGTCATAGCCACGCCGCGCTGCCGCCGCCAGCCACCCTGCCATGACCGCCATATCCTGAGGACTGAATTGCCATGGGGGGTTGGGTGGCGGATAGCGGTCAGACATGGCGCCAGTTTCCTGCGACTGAGGACGATCGGACACCTATTGGTTCACAATGTTCCTGCGGTGTCCACACTGTTTCGTGAGAATACGCCTGACAGCTCACCCGGCCCGGGACACCGGGCTGGTGCGATCCCTGCATTACGTTTGCATTAGTTGAACGGAAAATGTATATTTCACTTTGTCGTGATGTTAAGCCGAGCAGGTTAGGTCGATGGGGACGTGTCATTCCCCTGAAATGATCGCGTCTAGAATCTTTGTTCTCAGCATGCAAACCGATCGAAAGCTCGCCGGAACGCGCCGGCGAACGTCTGATCCGGCACACTAACACCGTCGATTGCTCGTCAGTCAGGTTCATTGTCCCGTTTGAGTCGCGCCGCCATACCACGAAGATAAGCGACCGCTTGCAACGCGGTTTGCCGCCGTGCCTTCCGGGTTTCCTCAAAGGCTATGCAAGCCCCGGCTGAGCCCCACCTTTGCCGCGCCTCGCTTTGTTGTCTGAACCCTGCATAGGCTTTGCCGCGCAACGCCGGTCCAGGTGCCACCTTTCCAGATAATCGACCCGCTGGCCCGGCCCTCACCCCGTTTAAAGGCTCCGACATGAACGTGCTTGCCAACCAAGCCGTCGATCCCGTCACCGAGGCTCCCGAGCCGTTCTCCGTCTCGGCGACGGTCTCCTTGCAGGAACGACGTTATCGCACGATCAAGAACGGCGATACCTTCGGCGTGTTCGATCACGGCGGCGATATCCTGGCGGTTTCAGGCGGCACTGACGGGCTGTATCACCGGGATACGCGGCATTTGTCGCGCTTTGACCTCACGCTCGGCGGCGCGCAGCCGTTGCTGCTCAGTTCGACGCTGGGCGCAGACAATGTGATGCTCACGTCGGACCTGTCGAACGCCTCGACGTCCGACCTCGGCGTTCCCGCGCTGGACCAGGGCGTGATCCATGCGCAGCGGTCGCTGTTCCTGGGTGACGGCACCTGCCACGGGCGGCTTGCGGTTCGCAACTTCGGTTTCATGCGGCATCGGGTGCGGCTCGAGCTGCGCTTCGAGGCGGACTTCGCCGACCTGTTCGAGGTGCGCGGCATGCATCGCGAGCGGCGCGGCGAGCGGTTGCCTGCGGGCTTGGCGGGCGACAGCGTCACTCTATCCTATCGTGGGCTGGACGAGTTGATCCGCGCAACGCAACTGGCGTTTGAACCGGCGCCGCAAACGCTGACGGCCGGCGGGGCGGTGTTCGAGCTCGACCTAGAGCCGGGCGCACGGGCCACGATCTTCCTGCAGGTGACCTGCGGGCCCGAAGCGGCGGCCCATCGGCCAAGGGCCTCGTTCCTGGCCGCCTACGTCCACGCAAAGCGCCGCCTGCGCGCCAGCGCTGCCCGGACCGCCACGATCTCGTCGCCGCATACGGCGTTCGAGCAGACGGTGAGCCGCTCCGCGAGCGATCTGCGCATGCTCGTCACCGAGAAGCCAACCGGCCCTTATCCTTACGCCGGCATTCCCTGGTTCAGCACCGCCTTCGGACGAGACGCGCTGATCACCGCGTTGCTCATGCTGGCGCTCGACCCGGCGCTGGCCCGCGGCGTGCTCAACTATTTGGCGCAGGAGCAGGCAACCGGGTTCGATCCGGCCTCCGAGGCAGAGCCGGGCAAGATCCTGCATGAGATGCGCGGCGGCGAGATGGCGGTACTTCGGGAAGTGCCGTTCCGCCGCTATTACGGCAGCGTCGATGCCACGCCGCTGTTTGTGATGCTCGCCGGCGCCTACCTGGACCGCACCGGCGACATCGGCACTTTGCGGGCACTATGGCCGCACATCGACCTCGCGCTGGGATGGATGGACCGCAGGGCCGATCCTGACGGCTTCGTCCACTACGAGCGCAGTACGGAGGAGGGGCTGGCCAACCAGGGCTGGAAGGATAGCTACGACTCGATCTCCCACGCCGACGGCACCCTGGCACGCGGCGCGATTGCGCTGTGCGAGGTGCAGGGCTATGTCTATGCCGCGCGCCGGGCTGGGGCGGCCCTCGCGCGGCGAATGGGACTGGATGCCCAGGCGGTGGCGCTGGACGCCAAGGCCGAGCACCTGCGCCAGGCATTCGAGGCGCGGTTCTGGTGCGAGCGGCTCGGCACCTACGCGCTGGCGCTGGATGGCGAAGGGCGGCAATGCCAGGTCCGTTCCTCCAACGCCGGGCAGGTGCTGATGACCGGGATCGCCGCTCCCGAGCGGGCACGCATGGTGGCGAAGGGATTGCTGAGCGCCCGTTTTTTCAGTGGCTGGGGCATACGCACTCTGGCTTCGGACGAGGCGCGCTATAACCCGATGTCCTATCATAACGGCTCGATCTGGCCGCATGACAACGCGCTGATCGCGCTGGGCATGGCGCGTAGCGGCCTGCGGGCCGAGACCGCGCGGCTGTTCGAGGGCGTCCATGCCACCGCGAACGCCATGGACCTGAAGCGTTTGCCGGAGCTGTTTTGCGGCTTCCACCGGCGTCCGGGCCAGGGACCCACCTCCTATCCGGTGGCGTGCTCACCGCAGGCTTGGGCCGCCGCCGCCATTCCGGCGTTCGTGCAGGCCAGCCTGGGCCTCAGCTTTGACCCTGCCGCCCGCATCGTGCGCTTCGACTATCCCGACCTCCCGGACTTCCTCGACAGCCTGACCCTGCGCAGCCTGTCCCTGGGCGATGCGCGGGTAAGCGTGCTGATCAGCCGCACGCCGGGCGAGGTTTCGGTGAGTGTGATCGAGCGCGCGGGCGACATCCAGGTGGTGACGACCACCTGAATGCTTCCGCTGCCGGCGCATCCCACAGGATGCCGCTATCGGGTACAACCCATTATAGTTTGGGCACCCTGGCACCGACGGCCGAATGCAATTATGGCCGCGCAGTCCCGGTAGGATGCACTGGTCAAGGCACTCGCGGACTCGGCTCCTAAATTCCAACCAACATTAAGCTGTTAGTTGAGGGTCCGCGACGTCCGTTGCTCCAATTTGCATATCCGGCCACAGCACCATCGAGGCGAATGTCGGTAGATAATACAACTCATACTTGTATCATCGATCGAGATGAGAATTGTCGCGTCCCTATATAGGTTCGGCAAATCGGGCACCTGTCCTTGTTCCAAAACCATGTCCGCAAACACGGCACGGGTGCGCGGTTATTGTGCCGCTCTCAAACCGATTTTGAACGTCGAGCTTTGCCGGAGACCTGGGCCGATCAGGCGTGATTTGTATCGCGATAGCGCATCCAGCGGCTCGTCTGGCCGGTTCTAGCTCCGCGGCCTTCAAATGGATGGCCTTGACCAGCACAATACCGATCGCCCGCGGTCTAAAAACATGTCGGTAGCGTCACAAATTTACTATTCTGTAATGACTATAGGCTAATGCTGAATCATTAGCGCGTAAAACATTACATCCTTCTAAAAAATAGATCATGTGAGGACAAATATTGTGACACCTCTTCAGGCGACGACTCCGCTTGTCGCACCGACTGCCCGGCACGGGCGTCCGCAGCATCGAAGCGACCCGGCGCAACTTACCGCCCGTCTCGCCTTGGACCCGAAAACCAAACAGGATTGTTACAGACTGCGCTATCTAAGCTATTTCGCCGAGGGTTACATCGAGCCACGCCGCAGCAAGTCATTCAGCGACGAGTATGATGAGCAATCCGACGCTCAAACCGTAGTGATCTACAGGGGCACCCGAGCCGTCGCGTCCACCAGGATTTGCGTGCTTACGCAAGACGCCGACGGCATCGTCTCTGGCGCCATCCCAGCCCAGCACATGTTTGCCGAAGAGGTAGGACACTTATTCCGCAGTGGTGCCACATCGCTTGCACAAGGCCCGGTTCGCAGCATCGTCGAGATCAATCGTCTCGTCCGGCATCCTGAGTTTGCGGAGGACAAATCCCTCGTTTTTTCGCTATTTCGTTTGGCCGGCCATTTGATCCTGAAACATGATGCAGGAGCGGTGGTGTCATGCGTGCGGCGGAATCATGTCCCATTCTACAAGCGCCTGCGCTTCAGCGAACTCGCGGGCCCGCGCCTCTATCACGGTCTTAAGTTCTCCACCCATTTCCTAGGCTGTCTGCGGGAGCAGTATGACCTGGTGCGTCGGATGGTGCCGATACTCGACGTCACGGGAGCGATGAGGGAGCGCTTTGACCAGCTTATTCAAGGCGATACAATTGCGCTGCTGCCATGACTATGGCACGGATGCTGATCCTTACATTTAGTGGTTTGTCTTTCGTTACTTTTACTTGGGCAATGCTCATGCATTTCCGTTCAGTTGGGCCGATGCCGCTTGGCATGCGCTTCATCGGGGCGGTCAGCGCCGTGACAATGGCCGCATTCATATGGTCGGTCCTCGCGATGCCGCTCTCGAAGTTTTGGCTGGCGGCCCCGATCCTCTCGCTTGCCTCGTTGACCTTATTTGCCTGGACAATTCGCACAACCCGTTCCGCAGGCTTCGCTGTCGCGTTTGCCGAAGTCCAAACATCGGCGATCACGATAAACGGACCATTCCGCTACGTGCGGCACCCGTTCTATACCTCATATATTATCTTCTGGCTCGCGACCGGTTTTGCAACCACTAGTAGTGTATATTGGTTTGGCCCTACAGTACTCCTCGCGTGCTATATCGTGGCCGCGCGCAGGGAGGAGCAACTCATGTCGCGTAGTGATCTTGGGGCCGAATATGCGAGATACGCGTCTAGAACGGGTATGTTCTTGCCGCAACGGAGCGGATGATAACGGCAGCCGCCCACGAGGTGTAACGCCCGATATGAAGACCAAACTAGGAGGCCTGAATGTAGTCGATGCGGCTGAGCGCCTACGCACAGAGCAACTTGACCTACTTGCACGCTTGTTTAAAGTCATGGTCGCGGCTGGGCTGAATACCCTTGCATTTCTGTATTGGGTTTTCTCTCGGTCTCTTCCGGTATTTGGCTGGATGTTACCACTTGGTCTACTTGTGATTGTTTACAGTCTTGTCCTTTGTCTTGGATGTTCTTGGAGGCGTAGGCGCGATCCGGATATGAGGGCAGAAGCGTCTGCCGAGTACATGCGCTACTACGTTGCGCTCGTCATGTTGTTGGGCTTGTTGTGGTCCGCACTGCTATTCGGGTTAAACGTTGTCGCCGACGGCGACCAGCGTGCCATTTTATACGCCACCACTATCGGCGTGATCTCGGCTGCAGCGGTGTTGCAGCCAATCCCTGTCGCGCTCGCCTTTTGGGCGCCGATAACGCTCAGCGCTTTCTGCATGCTTGCACAAACCGGTCGCTTCATCGATCTGCAGATCTTCGGCTTGTTGCTGGGCTATTCGCCGTTGGTCCTATTTACCACCTTGTTTATCAACCAGACCCTGGTCAGGCGCGTCAGGCATGAGGCCAGGCTGCAGGACCAGGCGGACGTGATCGGCCTCCTGCTGCGCGACTTCGAAGCGAACAGCAGCCATTGGCTTTGGGAAACAGACAGCGACCTGCGGCTCAAGAACGTCTCGCCGCGTTTCGCCGACATCGCCCAGTTGCCCGCCCACGCGCTCACCAACAGCTCTATCTTCGACCTGCTGCGCGTCCGCACCCTGCTGGCCGGCGCGGCCATCCCCGGCCCGGTGATCCAGCAGCTCCAGGCACGCTCGGCCTTCGCCAATATCGTCGTGCCGGTCGATGTGGCGGGGCAGCCGCGCTGGTGGTCGCTGACCGGCCGGCCAATCTTTGATCGGTCCGAACAATTTGTCGGCTTCCGCGGTGTCGGGGCGGACGTGACGGAGGCGACCCAGGATGCGCGCCGCACGGCACATTTGGCTTCCTATGACAGCCTGACCGAACTGGCCAACCGCGCCCTGTTTCAGCGCGCGCTGGCTGAGGTCTGCGACCAAGCGCATGAGACCCGGTCGGCGGTGCTGTATCTCGACCTCGACGGCTTCAAGCAGGTCAACGACACTCTGGGCCACGCGACCGGCGACGCCCTGCTGTTCGCGGTCGCGCAGCGCATCCGGAACTGCGTACGCGAGGGCGACCTGGCGGCTCGCCTGGGCGGCGATGAGTTTGCAATCCTGATGATGGGAGCGACCGAGCAGGCTGCCGCACTTCTGGCGCAGCGTGTGCTCGACGGCATCGGCCACCCGGTTTACCTGGAGGGGCATAAGGTTGAGGTCAGCGTCAGCATCGGCATCGCGCTCTCAACGCCGGGCCAGTCGCCGGAAAAGATGCTCGGCAACGCCGACTTCGCCTTGTATCAGGCCAAGGCTAGCGGCCGGGGGATCTTCCGCCTGTTCGCGCACAGCCCAGCACGCGAGCAGCACGAAGATATTGAGTAGCGGCGGCATTGGGTAGCAACGCAGGCCGCTAAAGACGGCGCTTCCGATCCAATTGTGCGGGCGGGGAACGCAGATAAGCGGGGATCGTTCACAAAACGCGGTCGTTCCCGGCCGCCCTGCATGGAGTGGTCCCGTCGTGAGTGAAACCGATCCCAAAGACCCCACAGCACCCGCGCTGCCCGATGCCAGCCGCCTGCCGAATGCGCCGTACTACCCTATGCTCACCGGTCAGCCGGCGCTGGTCACCGGCGCCAATTCCGGCATCGGCCGCGCCGTCGCCCTGGGCCTGGCCCGGGCCGGTGCCGATGTAGTGGTGAACTACGTCACCCATCCAGAGACTGCCGACGCGGTCGTGCATGAGATCGAGGCAATGGGCCGTCGCGCCATGGCGCTGCAGGCCGATGTCAGCAAGGAGGACGAGGTCGAGCGGATGTTCGAGGCAGCGATCGCGCAGTTCGGCACCCTGCACATCATGGTCAGCAACGCCGGGCTGCAGCGCGATTCGGCGTTCGACACGATGACGCTGGAGCAGTGGAACACCGTCATCGGCGTGAACCTGACCGGCCAATTTCTCTGCACCCGCGCCGCCACGCGCGAGTTCAAGCGGCGCGGCGTGGTCAGCTCGGTCTCCCGCGCTGCCGGCAAGATCATCTGCATGAGCTCGGTGCACCAGGAGATCCCGTGGGCTGGTCACGCGAACTACGCGGCCTCCAAGGGCGGGGTGATGCTGCTGATGAAGAGCATCGCGCAGGAACTCGCGCCGCATTACATCCGGGTCAACAGCATCGCCCCCGGCGCCATACGCACGCCGATCAACACCTCCGCCTGGAACACCCCCGCCGCCTATGCCGACCTGATGACACTCGTGCCCTATAAGCGCATCGGCGAGCCGGACGACATCGCGCAGGCCGCGGTGTGGCTGGCATCCGACGCCGCCGACTACGTGACCGGCGCCACGCTGTTCGTCGATGGCGGCATGACGCTGTATCCCGGCTTCGCCACCGGCGGCTGACCGTCACGCGCGATGATCAGGCGGTTGGCGCGCTGGTGCGTTGCATAGGCGAACGCCCACTGCGCGCTCACCATGACCTTGTTGCGGAAGCTGATGAGGAAGATGATGTGCGCCGCCGCCCACATCAGCCAAGCCGGACGGCCAGTCAGGTGCACGGGTCCGAGCTCCGCCACCGCTTTGTTGCGTCCAATGGTGGCGAGCGCGCCGTAATCGCGGTAGGCGAACGGACCCGGCGCGCGCTGGCCGCGCAGCCGGCGCAGGATGGCGCGGGCGACATACTCACCCTGCTGCTTAGCGACCGGCGCCAGGCCGGGCAGCGGCTTTCCGTCGGCTCCCAGGGCCAATGCAGCGTCACCGATCACCGAGACGCCGTCGAGGCCGGGCACGCGAAGGCCCGCATCGACCGCCACGCGGCCGCCATGGCCGGGCTTGACCCCCAGCCACTTCGCAACCGGCGTAGCGTCGGTTCCAGCGGCCCAAATCACCGAGCCGGCAGCGATGCTCTCGCCGTGCAGGTGCACCAGCCCGGCCTCGATCCCGGTCACCCGCGTGCCCGTGCGGATTTCAACCCCGAGTTCGGTCAATGCTTTGGCAGCGTCGGCCGACAGGTCGGGCGCGAATGCCTCCAGCACCCTTGGCCCCGCCTCGATCAGTACGATGCGCGCACGCCGCTGCCCCATGGCGTAATCGCGGGACAGCAGATCCCAGGCCAGCTCGGCGATCGAGCCGGCCATCTCGACCCCCGTCGGACCACCACCGATCAGCGCGAACGTCAGCAACCGTTCCTGCTCAGTGGCGCTGCCGGCAACCGAGGCCTGTTCGAAAGCCTCCAGGATGCTGCGGCGAAGCGCCAGGGCGTCGTCGAGGGTTTTCAGTCCCGGTGCCGCTTCTGCCCAGAACTCGTGGCCGAAATAGCTCGGCTGCGAACCGGTGGCGAGGATCAGTTCGTCATACGGGACGGCGCCGGCGTCGGAGAGCACCCGCCGCGCCTGAGTGTCCACCCCGGTCACCGTCGCCAACAGCACGCGGGTGCGGTCCGACGCCGGGATGATGCCACGGACCGGCGATGCGATGTCCGAAGGCGACAGTGCCGCGGTCGCGACTTGATACAGCAGCGGCTGGAACAAGTGATGGTTGTGGCCGTCGAAGACTGTAAGATCGACGTCCCGCCGGTGCGCCAGGCTCAGCGCCGCCTGCAGTCCACCGAATCCGGCGCCAACCACCACCACCTTGGAGCGCGTCGGCCCAGCCCGGCGGCGAGCCGGACCCCTGCGGCCCATGGTTCCCCGCGACGTACGCCGGGAGGCAAGGCCCGCAACAAGCAGCATCGTCGCGGCCCCTCCCAACAGCGTGAGAGCTTGGATTCTCGTGTCGGTTCCGGCCATGTGAGCCCTCCCTGCAAATTGTCGCTCCTGCAACACGCGAGAGGGGGCCGGGTTGTCGGGGACCAGCGACACCGAACCGGGAACCCTCTGCATCTCCTGCCGTTCCGCACTGGTTCGGCCAATGCTCCACAGTTCGGCCATTGCTTTGTGCCCGGCGCCGGACTTGCCACTCGCGAGGTCCTCCCATGACAACCGACCACTACGACCTGATCGTCATCGGCAGCGGCCCCGGAGGTGCTGCGCTGGCGCAGCGGCTGGCGCCGACGGGCAAGCGCATCCTGATGCTGGAACGCGGCGGCTACCTGCCGCGCTCGCGCAGCAACTGGGACGCCAAGACGGTATTCGTGGACGCCACGTATCAGGCCAAGGAGACCTGGTATGGTGGTGACGGGCGGGAGTTCCACCCGGGCCTGCACTACTTCGTCGGCGGCAACTCCAAGGTGTACGGCTCGGCATTGCTGCGTCTGCGGGAGCGCGATTTCGGCGAGCTGCAGCACAAGGACGGCGTCTCGCCCGCCTGGCCGCTCCGCTACGATGTGTTCGAGCCTTACTACGGCCAGGCGGAAGCGCTGTATCACGTGCACGGCCAGCGCGGCGAGGACCCGAACGAGCCGTGGTCCAGCACGCCCTACGCCTACCCGCCGATCCAGCACGAGCCGCGCGTCCAGCAGCTGGACCAGGCGCTACGCAGCCAAGGGCTGCATCCGTTCCACCTGCCGCTGGGCATCAAGCTCGACCAGAACCCCGACGGCAGCGCCACCACTTACAGCCCCTGCATCCGCTGCGACGCCTTCGACGGCTTTCCCTGCGCGATCAACGCCAAGGCGGACGCCCAGGTGATCAGCGTCGATCCGACCCGCGCTGCACATCCAAACTTCACCTTGCTGACCGGCGCTTACGTGACCCGGCTGGAGACGGACGCCACGGGCCGCAGCGTCAGCCGCGTGCACGTCGTTCGCGACGATCAGGCCGAGGAGTATTCCGCCGACATCGTGGTGGTCGCCTGCGGGGCGCTCAGCTCGGCGCTGCTGATGCTGCGCTCGGCGAGCGACGTGCATCCGAACGGGCTGGCCAACGGGTCGGACCAGGTCGGGCGCAACTACATCCGGCACACCATGTCGGTGGTGATGGCGTTGCTGAAGGAGCCGAACCACACGGTGTTCCAGAAGACGCTGGCTGTCAGCGACTACTACTTCGGCGCGCCGGACTGGGAGTATCCGCTGGGCCTGATCCAGATGTGCGCGACCTCGCACGGCGAGCAGATCCGGGGCGAGGCGCCGATGCAGAGCGTCATGCCGTTCCTGCCGGAGTGGCCGTTCGACAAGATGGCCGAGCACTCGATGGATTTCTGGCTGCAGAGCGAGGACCTGCCCCGCCCGGAGAACCGCATCCGCTACGACGGCGACCGGGTAGTGCTGGAGATCGAGGAGGGCAATGAGGAGGCGGCGAAGCGGCTGCGGGCGAAGCTCGAGGCCATGGTGGCGCCGATGCGCGCCTGGCCGCATCTGATCGAGCGGCGACTGTATCTGGGCAAGGACATCCCGATCAACGGCACGGCGCACCAGGCTGGCACCCTGCGATTCGGCACCGATCCCGCAACCTCCGTGCTCGACTTGGACTGCAAGGCGCACGAACTCGACAACCTTTATGTCACCGACGCCAGCTTCTTTCCCTCGATCGGCGCGGTGAACCCCACTTTGACCATCATCGCCAACGCGCTCCGGGTCGCGGACCGCATCCGGGACCGGCTGGTCGCCTGACGATGCGGAGTGCCGCCCGCGGCGCCCTGGCCCTATTGGCCGGCGTCGCCTTGGCGGCGATCCAGGGGCGGCGGGCGGGCGGTCGCCGGATCGTGCGGATCAGCCGCGTCGTGGCCGACCTTGACCGTGCGGAAGCATTCTATTGCGACGGCCTGGGGTTCCGGCGTGTGGCGCGCGGTGCCGGCAATTCAGCATTGCCTGCGCTGCTCGGTTTACCCGGCGCCGCCACCGAGGAGGTCGTGCTGCGTCTCGGCGCCGAGGAGATCGCGCTGGTGCGGTTCGATCCGCCGGGAGCACAGTATCCCACGCACAGCCGCAGCGACGACCTGTGGTTCCAGCATCTGGCGATCATCGTGGACGACATGGCGGCGGCCTATGAGCGGCTCGCGACGCAATCGCCCCAACCCATCTCGACGGACGGCCCCGAACGCCTGCCGCCTCGCAACGGCAGCGTCGTCGCCTTCAAGTTCCGCGACCCTGACGGTCATCCGCTGGAGCTGATCCAGTTTCCGCCGGGCCAGGGCCGTCCGGTGTGGCAGGATGCTCGTGGAACTGGCATGGGTTCGGGGCCGTTCCGCGGCATCGATCACAGCGCGCTGTCGGTGGCGGCGAGCGCGCGCAGCCTGCGCTTTTACCGGCGGCTCGGCCTGCGTGTGGCGTCGAGATCGCTGAACGACAGCACGGCGCAATCACGGCTCGACGGCGTGCCCGGCGCGCGGGTCCGGGTCACCGGGCTGCGCTTTCCGGCGCCGACGGGTCCCGGATTGGAGCTGCTGTGCTACACGCCGCCGGGCCGCCCGGCGCCGGTTACGGCGGCGAACGCGGTGGTGACGGACTGGGTGACGCTGTCCGGTCGCCGCCCCGAGGTGCGCCGCGACCCGGACGGTCACATCATGCTGCTGAGCGGGCGCAGCTAGGGAGCGGTCGGCACCACCGCGCCGGCCTGCGGGCCGCTGACATAGGTCGAGGCGAGCGGATGCTGCACGACGTCGCTCACCGGCAGGGTGCGCGGGGCGAGCACGACCAGCCCCAGGCCGCCGACCAGGCCGAAGTTCTTCAAGAACTCCCAGAAGTGCTCCAGCCCCTCGCCTTCCCGGAAACGCCAGAAATCCGGGTAGCGCCAGAACTGGTGATACAGCACCGCCGTCACCACGCAGAACCCCGCCAGCACGAAGGCCGCCAGCCGGTCGTGCCAGCCCAGCACGATGCACGCCGGGGTCACGAACTCCACGACGATCGCCGCGACCAGCATGGCCGGAGCGAACGCGCTGCGCCCCGCCTGCTTGATAGCCGAGGCCCAGTTGACGATCTTGTCCAGTCCGCTGAACGGGAACAGCACCACAAGGCAAATCCGCAGCAGCAGCGGCGCGTAGTCGTTCAGCAGCGACATTGCGTGATATTCTCCTGATGGTGAAGCCGGCCGGGCGGCTGGGATGGAACAGTGGGCCCGGCGGAAAGTTCACACCGGAACGTCCAGCAGCACGCCAGCATGGAGCGGCTCATGCCCGATCAGTCTGGGTCCGATCAGTCCGGCCCGAAGCCCCGCATCCCCTATTGGCACCTATGGACCGACCAGGATGGTGTCAGCCACCAGCGGCAATGCGCGCTGACCGAGTTCGAGCTGAAGGGCGTCGGCAACGCGGCCCCGCAGTGGAACAACAGGCATGAGCGCTCGGAGGCGACCATGGTCGTTACCGTCCAGCCGGTCGGCTGGGTCGGCGACTGGCACGAGAACCCGGCGCCGCAGTGGATCGTCGTGCTGTCCGGTCGCTGGTGGATCGAGAGCATGGATGGCTTCCGCATCGAGCAGGGGCCGGGCGAGTTCTCGCTGGGCGAGGACCAGGGCTGCACGGTCCAGGACGGCCGCAAGGGCCACCGCTCCGGCACCATCGGTGATCAGCCCGCGGTGCTGATGACGGTGCAGCTCCACGTCGATCCGCAGCGCGTGCCCTGCCACGCGCGGTAGCCGATGGACGGGTTCGACATCCACGACGAGCGTTTCCGCCGCCTGGTGCTGCCCAATGCGCCGTTGGTGAAACTGGGCGAGGGGTTTGCCTGGCTCGAGGGGCCGGTGTGGCTCGCCGACCAAGACTGCCTGCTGGTCAGCGACCTGCCCGCCGACCGCATCCTGCGCTGGAGCGAGGACGGCGGGGTGGCGGTGTTCCGCCAGCCTTCGGGCTTCGCCAACGGGCATACCCGGGACCAGCAGGGCCGGCTGATCGGCTGCTCGCACCGCGGCCGCTGCATCCTGCGAACGGAGCTGGACGGCAGCGTCACCGTGCTGGCCGACCGCTATGAGGGCCGGCGGCTGAACGCGCCCAATGACGTCGTTTGCCGTTCCGACGGGACCATCTGGTTCAGCGACCCGCATTACGGCATCAACACCGACTACGAGGGCGGCAAGCAGGCGCCGGAGCTGCCGCCGACGCTGTATCGGCTGGACCCGCGCGACGGCAGCCTGCGGGTGATGGCGGACGACTTCGCCGGGCCGAACGGGCTGTGCTTCTCGCCCGATGAGCGGCTGCTGTATGTCGCGGAAAGCGGGCCGCAGTTCGCGCCCGACCCGGCGCAATGCATCCGCGTGTTCGACGTGCTGGACGACGGACAGCGCTTGTCGGAGGGCCGGGCGTTCCACAAGGTCGAGCCGGGCTTCGCCGACGGCTTCCGCTGTGACGAGGACGGCAACATCTGGAGCAGCGCCGCCGACGGGGTGCACTGCATCGCGCCCGACGGCACCCTGCTGGGCCGCATCAAGGTGCCGTCCACGGTGGCGAACCTCACGTTCGGCGGACGCAACCGCGCCCGCCTGTTCATCTGCGCCTCGCACACGCTCTATGCGATCTACACCAACACCCGCGGAGCCGCGCGGCCCTGACCAGTGGCCATGACGCGGTTTGGAATGCTAAGGGCTGCGGCAAGGGTGCATCCGGGCCCGCATCACATCAGGGCAGGATCAATGCGCCACGGCCTATCGATCCCTGTGATTGACGCACACTTTCCATGGCGGCACCGCAGCGGACCGGCGTCATGAACGACCTCTGGACGTCGCTCATCAGCGTTCGTAAGGATGTGCTGTTTGCGGTCGGGGTCATGATCGCTGGCCTCGTCACCACGCACGTGCTGCTGCGCAAGCGGGAGGTGGCGTCGGCCGCCGGCTGGATCGGCTTTGCCTGGTTCGCGCCAATCATCGGCGGCATCAGTTACTTCGTATTCGGCGTCAACCGCGTGCAGCGCCGGGCCCGCCGGCTGCGGCCATCGACCGAACGACGCGGCGGGCGCTCCGCCTGGCCCTCGCCGATCGACGATGATCACCTGGAGCCGCTGGAGCGCGGCATCGGGCGCATCACCGGCCGGCCGGTGATGCCGGGCAATGCGGTGCAGACCTATCGCGACGGCGACGAGGCCTATCCGCCCATGCTGGCGGCGATCGCTGCAGCAAAACGCAGCGTGGGCCTGTCGTCATATATCTTCCGCAATGACGAGTGGGGCGGACGCTTCATCGAGGCACTGGCCGAGGCGCAGGGCCGCGGAGTGGCGGTGCGCGTGCTGATCGACGGCATCGGCGGCAACTGGCTGCTATCGCCCGCCTACCACGCGCTGCGCCGCAAGGGCGTGCCGGCCGCGCGCTTCCTGCACTCGCCGCTGCCCTGGCGCATGCCGTTCCTCAACCTGCGCTCGCACAAGAAGATCCTCGTGCTGGACGGCTCGGTCGGCTTCACCGGCGGCATGAACATCGCCGACGCGAACGTCATGGCCACGCATCCGCGGGAGCCGGTGCAGGACACGCACTTCCGGGTCGAGGGCCCGGTCGTCTGCCAGCTGACTGAAGCATTCGTCCAGGACTGGGCCTTCGCCACGGACGAAGAACTGAAGGGCGATGAGTGGTTCCCGGACATCGCAAACCGCGGCCCCGCACCGGCGCGGGTCATCGACTCTGGGCCGGACGAGGATCTGGAGAAGATCGAGTTCGCCATACTTCAGGCCGTCGCCTGCGCGCGGGAGAGCATCGCCGTCATGACGCCATACTTCCTGCCGGACGAGCGGCTGACGACGGCGCTGGCGCTGGCGGCGATGCGCGGCGTGGCGGTGGACGTGGTGGTTCCGGAAAAGAGCGACCACTTCATCGTGGACTGGGCCACCCGCGCCAATATCGGGCCGATGCTGAGCGACGGCGTGCGTATTTGGCGCTGCCCACCGCCGTTCCGTCACTCCAAGATCACGGTCGTCGATGGCGAGTGGTGCCTGGTCGGCAGCTGCAACTGGGACATCCGCTCGTTCCGGCTCAATTTCGAGATCTGCATGGAGGTGTACAACCGCGAGCTGGCAGAAGCGCTAATGGACCTGATGCAGCGCAGCCGCGGCGTCGCGCTGCTCCAGGAGGAGATCGACAATCGCAGCCTGCCCACCCGGCTCCGCGACGCCGGCGTGCGGCTGATGCTGCCGTATCTCTGACCGGCGGGGCCCTACACCTCCGACCCTTTCGGCTCCGCCCGCATCGCTCCGGCCAAGCGCGGCATCTGCCGCTTCTGCCGCGCTGGTGCGAACCAGCGCTGCAGGCGGTCGAGATACAAATAGATGACCGGCGTGGTGTACAAGGTCAGGATCTGGCTGAGTGCAAGCCCGCCCACCATCGCGAACCCCAGAGGCTTGCGCAGCTCAGACCCAGCGCCGCTCTCCAGCATCAGTGGCAGGCCGGATAGCAGCGCCGCCATCGTCGTCATCAGGATCGGACGGAAGCGCAGCAGGCAGGCCTGGCGGATGGCGTCGAGCGGTTCCGCGCCCTCGCGCCGCTCGGCATTGATCGCGAAATCGACCAGGATGATGCCGTTCTTCTTGACGATGCCGATCAGCAGGATGATGCCGACGATTGCGATCACCGTCAGGTCATAGCCAGCCGCCAGCAGCATCAAGAGTGCCCCCACCCCCGCCGACGGCAGGGTCGATAGGATCGTCAGCGGCAGGATGTAGCTCTCGTACAGGATGCCCAGGATGATATAGACCGCGACCAGCGCCGCCAGGATCAGCAGCGGCTGTGAGCTGAGCGAGCTCTGGAACGCCTGCGCCGTGCCCTGGAATGCGCCGGTCACCGTTGACGGCACGCCCATCGCCGCGGTCGCCTGCTGGATGGCCTTGACCGACTCGCCCAGCGACGCGCCGGGCTTCAGGTTGTATGAGATCGTGACCGACGGGAACTGGCTCTGGTGGTTCACCACCAGCGGCTGCACCGGCGCCGTGTCGATGCGCACGAACGTCGAGAGCGGCACCATCCCGCCTGCGGCGGTGCGGACATAGAGCTGCCGCAGCGTGTCGAGCGTCCCCTGTTGCCCCGGCGTCACCTCGAGAATCACGTAATAGGCCTTGAGCGGAGTGAAATACTGCGCCACCTGCCGCTGTCCAAACGCGTCGTCGAGCGTCGCGTCGATCATGCCGGGCTGGATGCCGAACCGCGCCGCCTCATCCTTGTCATAGGTGAGCGTCGCCGTGAGCCCGGAGCTTGCAGCGTCGGACGTCACATCCGCCAGGCTTGGAATGGTGCGCAGCTTGTCCAGCACCTGCGGCGCCCAGGTGTTCAGCTCGTCGCCGTCCGGGTCGGACAGCGTATATTGATACTGCGTGCGCGACAGCCGCCCACCGACGCTCACGTCCTGCGCCGGCTGCATAAAGAGCCGGATGCCCTCGACGCCTTGCATCTTCGTGCTGAGCCGCGCCACGACTTTGGACGCGTTCTCATTGCGCTCGGCCCACGGCTTCAACGTGATATAGAGCCGGCCGTTATTCGCGGTCTGCCCGCCAGCGCCGGCGCCAACCGACGACGTGACGCCAGCGACCGCCGGATCCTGACCCACCAGCGCGTTCACCTGCTGCTGCAGGCGTTGCATGCCCTGGAACGAGATATCCTGCGCCGCGTCGGTGATGCCGATGATGATGCCGGTGTCCTGCACCGGGAAGAAGCCCTTGGGAATGATGATGAACAGGCCGACGGTGGTCGCGACGGTCAAGAAAAACACCATGAGCGTGACGAACTGGAACCGCAGCGCGATATCGAGCGTGCGCTCATAGAAGCGCAGCATCGCGTCGAACACCGCCTCGACCGCCTTGTAAATCCGCCCGTGCTGCTTTGCCTCCGAGGACAAGAAGCGGGACGCCATCATGGGGGTAAGGGTAAGCGACACCATCGCGGAGACGGCGATGGTGATGGATACGGTCACGGCGAATTCGCGGAACAACCGGCCGACGATGCCGCCCATCAGCAATAGCGGGATGAACACCGCGATCAGGCTGATGCTGATGCTCAGGATCGTGAAGCCGATCTCGCCGGCGCCCTTCAGCGCCGCGTCCATCGGCGACATGCCGTCCTCGACGTAGCGTACGATGTTCTCCAGCATGACGATGGCATCGTCCACGACGAACCCCACGGCGATGGTGAGGCCCATCAGGCTGAGGTTGTCGAGGCTGAACCCACACAAGTACATGACACCCAATGTGCCCACCAGCGCGATCGGGATGGTGACGCTTGGGATCACCGTCGCCCAGACGCTGCGCAAGAAGATGAAGATCACCCCGACTACGAGCGCGATCGATAGCCCCAGCGTGAACTCGACGTCGCTGACCGAGGCGCGGATGGTTTGCGTGCGGTCGGATACGATATCGACCTTTACGTCTGCCGGCACGCTGCGCACCAGGCGCGGCAGCTTGGCCCGTATCCCATCGACCGTGTTGATGACGTTGGCGCCGGGCTGCTTGAACACCAGCAGCAGGACGGCGGGCTTGTTGTCCTGCCACGCCGTGAGCTCGCGGTTCTGCGGCCCGTCGATAGCCTTGCCGATGTCGCGCACCCGTACGGCCCCGCCATCCCGGTAGGAGATGATGGCGTTGTTGTATTCCTCGGCATGGGTGCGCTGGTCGTTCGAATAGACCGTGTAGGACTGCTTCGGCCCATCCACCGAGCCTTTTGGCTGGTTCGCGGTCGATTGGGTCAGCACGTTCCGCACGTCCTCCAGCGTGAGGCCGAGGCCGGCGAGGCGCGCAGGGTCCACCTGCACGCGCACCGCCGGGGTCTGCTGTCCGCCGACCAGCACCTGCGACACGCCGGACACCTGGCTGAGCTGCTGCGCCAGGATGTTCTCCGCCGCCGCGTCCACCTCCGGCAGCGGCAGCGTGTCGGATCGGACGGCGATGATCAGGATCGGCGCGTCGGCCGGGTTGGTCTTGCGGAAGGTGGGCGGGTTCGGGATGTCCTTCGGCAGCTGCCCACCGGCGGCGTTGATCGCCTCCAGCACGTCCACCGCCGCCGCGTCGATGCCCCGGCTGAGGTCGAACTGCAAGGTGATCTGCGAGTTGCCCATAACGTTCACCGACGTCATCTGCGATAGCCCAGGTATCTGGCCGAACTGGGTTTCGAGCGGCGTCGCCACGGCAGTCGCCATCGTGGCCGGGCTGGCGCCGGGGTATGAACCAGTGACCGAGATGGTCGGGAACTCGACCGCCGGCAGCGGCGAGACCGGCAGGAACGGATAGGCGGCGGCGCCAGCCAGGAAGATGGCGGCGACCATCAGCGAGGTGGCGATCGGCCGGCGGATGAATGGGCTGGAAAGGCTCAACGTTCTGCACTCCGGGGCTGGGCACTCGATGTTAGGTCCTGGGGACTCACGCGTGCCCCAGCGCCGATGCGGGTCTGGCCGCTGACGACGACCTGGTCGCCCTCGTTGATCCCGCGGCCGATCACCGCCTGCGTCCCGTCGTCATAGCTGAGCTGAATGTCACGCCGGTCCACCGTCTTGTCCGGCTTGACGACGAAGGCATACAGCCCGTTTTGCCCATGCTGCACCACCTCATGCGGAACCGTGATGCCGTGGGCGGTATCGACCAGCAGCCGCGTGCTCACGAACTGACCGGGCGTGAGCCGGTCGTCGTCATTGGGAAACGTCGCCTTGAACTGGATGGTGCCGCTCGCGGCACTGACGGCATTATCCGCGGTGAGCAGCGTGCCGCGCGCGAGCTCCTCTTTGCCGTCCGAGGCGTCGGCCAGCACGGTGAGCGCCCCCTTCGAGCTGGCGTCCCGCACGCGGGGCAGGTCGCCCTCAGGCAGGGTGAACAGCACGGCGATCGGGCGCACCTGCACGACCGATAGGATGCCGGCGCCGGTGTTGTTGGCCTGGATCAGGTTGCCCGGATCGACCCGGCGTAGCCCCACCCGCCCATCCATCGGCGCATGCAGCACGCAGAAGCTGAGATTGAGCTGTGCCTCCTCGGTTGCGGCGTCGTCGGCGGCCAGCACGCCTTGCAGCCGCCCAACCGTGGATTGCTGCGTCTCGACCTGCTGGCGGGAGGCGAAGTCGCTGCGGGCAAGGCTGGAGTAGCGCTTGAAATCGGCCTGGGCGTTGTCGTACTGCGCCTGATCCTGCTGCCGCTGCGCCTGCGCTTTATCGAGTGCCGCCTTGTAGGGTCGCGGATCGATGACGGCCAGCGTGTCGCCCTGCTTCACGTCCTGGCCCTCGCGCACCGGCACTTCAATGAGGACACCACCGACCTGCGGATGCACCTCGACCGCGTTCAGCGCCTGCACGGTGCCGATGCCGCGCAGATACACCGGCACGTCGGCTGCCTTGGCTTCCGCCGTCGTGACCGGCACCGGTGGGGCCTGAACGGCCTGGTCCTGACTGCCGCGTGCGGCGAATGCACGCCATCCGCCGTATCCACCACCAATCAACAGGACGGCGCCGAGCGCCAGAGCATAGGAAGTTTTCATGCATCATCCATCAAGAGGCCCGCAGCGGCCCTGGTGACTACGCCCCGGTTGGGTGGACTCCACGTGCGCTCACGGAAAGGTGAGAAACTCTGCTGGACTTTATAGTGTCGTGGCAACCTCGGCGATAAGGTCGCGCAGCCATTTCGACGCCGGGTCGCTGCCGTGATGCAGATGCCAGATCATCGAAAGCTGGGTTTCCGGACCTGGATAGGGCGGCTCCAGCATCGTCAGCCGGTAGTGACCGGCGAGTGCCGCCGCCATGCGCCATGGCACCAGGGCCGCCAAGTCGGTTTCGCCGACGATCTCCAGCGCGGCGTGGGTGCTGGGCACCGTGAGCCGGATCTGACGCTGCCGCCCAATATCGGCCAGGGCGTCGGTCAGCGCCTCATCACCGTCCTGCGCCACCCGGCGCTCCAGGCCGCGCTCCACGATGATGCCGTCCACCGCCTCGGTATCCTCGTCGGTCAATGCCCGCACGAGGTGCGGCAGGCTTGCCAGGCGCTCAAGCGTCAGCGGCCCCTGCGCCATCGGATGATCAGCCCGCAGCACCCAGACCAGCCGGTCGCGCAGCAGTTCATGCAGGCCCAGCCGTTCCGGCACCCGGCCATATGCGGAGATGGCAAGGTCGAGGCGTCCGGTATCGAGCGCCTCCATGGCCTCGGCGGTGCCCGGCGTGATGCGGATATCTATCCCCGGTGCCACCGACCGCACCCGCCCAATCACCCTGGGCAGCAGGACGGCAGTGGCGTAGGCGTCGGCCGCGATGGTGTAGTGATACTCCGTCGTCGCTGGGTCGAATGCATCGGTCGTGAGCGCGGCCTGCAGCTCGAGCAGCCCAGCCCGCAGCCGCGGCCCGACCGCGCGTGCCTTCGCGGTTGGTGTCATGCCGTCCGGGCCCTTGATGAACAGCTCGTCGCCCAAGATGTCGCGGAGCCGGGCCAAGGCATGGCTGACGGCGGACTGGGTGACGTGCAAGCGGTGTCCCGCCCGGGTCACGCTGCGCTCCTCAAACAATGCGTCGAACACCCGAAGGAGGTTCAGGTCCAGAGTGGCGAAATTGGGCAAGAACAGCTTTCTTTTCGAAATAGCAACGGATGCACATCGTTCATCCATGTCGTGAAGAACTATCATTGGCGGTCGGGTGTGACAACGGTCACATCCACTCTCGAAGCTGGCGTCTAAGTTGACCCGGCGATCAAATAAAAGGAGGACTTCGATGCGCAGCTTTATTGTTGTTGCAGGAATGATGGCTTTGGTCGGTTGTGCCGCCGTGGATCCGTCCGCTCCTACAAAAGTAAGTTGGGCGTACGGTGCTGGAAACGGCGACGGCGTGGCCTATCCAGGACCGGCGCCGATCTATAGCCGTTCTTATGGCTGGGGCGCTGACCAGGTCTCGGCGCCGGCCCAAGCGCCAGTAGTGAACTACTCCTGGGGCGCAGAAAACCAAAGTGGCGGCATGGTACAGCAGACAAGTCCGCAGCCGACGCAGCAGGTGGCCTCTCCGGCCCCCTCACCTGCTTCAGCGCCGAACTCGTCCCAGAGCTCGCCGGCTTTGAAGACCCATAGCTGATCAGCCGGCCGGATACCCATGCCCTGTTCGCTGCATTTGTGCAGGGTGAGGCAGGGTATCCGGCCAGCTTTTACGATTTGCGGACAGCAACGTTTAACGACAGTTCGTTCGATAGATGAATTTTTGAACTTCGTCTGTTTCAATATTCTGTGGAGTGGCGACGACGAAGGGCGTATGGACTTGGCGCTCTACTTTCCTACCCTGTAGGGCTTCCACCATCATTTCGACCCCAAGCTGACCGACGCGATAGGGATATTGTACAATGTCAGCCGAGACGATGCCTTTACGGATCGCCTCAACGATGGGATCGGATGTATCAAAACCAACAATCTTGATTTTGCCTTCGCGCTGAGCCTCACGCACGCCGGTAGCGGCACCCTCGGTGTTGTTAGTCGTAATTGTAAAAACTCCAGCAAGTTCAGGATGTGCTGCGACGGTTGAGGTGATGATCGACGCAGCCTTTGCTGTTTGATTATTGCTGTATTGCACTCCAAGAAACGTGATACTGGGATGCTTGGCGATCTCTTCCTGAAAGCCCTGCAGGCGCTGCTGAGCGACGTTGGCAGCCGGTGAGTTCATCAGCGCCATCACTTCCCCTTTATCGCCGATCAGCTCAGCCAATTTCTTGCCGGCCTGGCCGCCGCCCTCGAAGTTGTCGGACTGGATGTTGGCGACTGCGACGCTCATGTCCTTCACGTCCCCATCGATCGACAGGATCTTGATGCCGCGCTCCTTCGCCTCGATCAGGGTTGCGGTGAGCGCCACCGGGTCGTCGGCGGTGAACATGATGCCGTCCGGTTGCGCCGCGATAACCGCATTCAGCACGCGCATCTGCAGGGCCGGGGTGTATTGCTGCGGACCCTGGGCCTCGAATACGACGCCCAAGCGCTTTGCTGCCTCTGCCCCGCCGCAGGCGACGGACATATAGAACGGGTTCCCGGTCACTCCCTGAATATAGGTGATTTTAAGGGGCTTCTCCTGCGCGCGCGCGGCGAGGGGCAGCGTCGCCATCGATAGAACGAGCGCAGTTACGAGTTTTGAACGCCTCATTTGACCCCCCGGTCTTTTCATCCAACGCTACATCCGCTCGCTTTTTTGGCGCTTGATCTGGTCGGCATAGACGGCGGCGATCACCACGAAGCCGATCACGACCATCTGCCAGAACGGCTGGATGCCCATAATGATGAAGCCGTTCGCCAGCACGGCCGGGATAAAC
Source organism: uncultured Alphaproteobacteria bacterium (assembly GCA_963850595.1). Lineage (GTDB taxonomy): Bacteria > Pseudomonadota > Alphaproteobacteria > Acetobacterales > Acetobacteraceae > CAHJXG01. The sequence goes on from CAWKLS010000004.1 coordinate 36,188, forward strand.
ACGCCTACGACCGTGCCAATGATGGTGCCGCGTCCGCCGGTCAGCGCCGTGCCGCCGAGCACCACCGCGGTGATGGCCTCCAGCGGATCGTTCGCGTGCCCCTCGAGCGTTGTGGTCGAGAACCGCCCCAGTGAGAGCATCGCCGCGAACCCGGCCAGCAGCCCGCTCAACGCATACAGCTTCAGCAAATGCCCCGACACGTTGATCCCGGCCCGGCGTGATCCCTCGGGATTGGAGCCGACGAGGAAGGTGTGCCGGCCGAACCGGGTCATGTGCAGCACAACGCCGCCAAACACCGACACCACGGCGGTGATGACCACGAGCCACGGCACCCCGCCGATCGAGCCGTGACCGAGGGCGATCAACGCGTTCGGCACTGTGCGGATGTCGTTGCCGTCGGTCACGAGGTAGGCGGCCCCGAGCGCCGCTCCCATCGTCCCAAGCGTCGAGATCAGCGCCGACACCCGAAGCTTGGTGATGCAGAACCCGTTGAACACGCCCCAGGCGGCCCCGCACGCCACCGCCACGATGAAGCCGACCGCGACGGTGACCAGGCTGTCGGTGCCGAGCTCCAGCATCACCTGCGCCGCGACCACGCCGGAGAACACCAGCACGGAGCCGATCGACAGGTCGAACCCGCCGGCGATCATGATGTAGGTCGTGCCGACCGCGAGGATCAGCAGCACGGAGGCGTCGAGGAAGATGTTGCGAATGTTATAGGCGCTGGCGAAGGTGGCCGGGTGCAGGAACGAGAAAAACGCGACCAGCAGCGCCAGGATGACGCCCATGTAGAAGGGCGAGGACGACATCGCCACCTTGAGCCTGCGGCCCAGGCCTTGCGGATTCTGCAGGCCGACCAGCTCGCCCGCGGCAATCGGCTGCGCCGTCACGTCCTGGCTCATGCTGCAACCCCTTGCTCGCCCGGTTCCGCCACAGCGTCGAGCGCTCCAGTCATTGCGCCCACCAGGTCCGGCACGGTGATCCCAGTGTTGCGCATGGACGCGATGCGGCGCCCGAGCCGCAGCACCTCGACGGTGTCCGCGACTTGGATCACATCCCGCATGTTGTGGCTGATGAGCACCACGGCCACGCCGGTGTCGCGGATGCGGCGGATCAGGTCGAGCGTCCGCGCGGTCTGCACGACACCCAGCGCCGCGGTCGGCTCGTCCATGAACACGACGCGCTTCGCCCACATCGCCGCGCGGCAGATGGCGACGCTCTGCCGCTGGCCGCCCGACAGGCTGGCGATGGGCGCGTCCATGTCCTTCAACGCGACCTTGAGCTTCTGGAACGCGACGGCGCTTTCCCGCCGCATGGTGGGGTTGTCGAGAAAGCCGAGCCGGCCGAGCAGCCCAGGCCGCAGCGCCTCCCGCCCCATGAACATGTTGGCCGATGGGCTGAGGTCCGGGCACACCGACAGGTCCTGATAAACCGTCTCGATGCCGATTGCGTGCGCATCAGACGGGGAAGCGAAGGACACTGTCTTGCCGTCCACCATCATCTGCCCGGACGTGGCGGAATAAACGCCGGAAAGAATCTTCACAAGGGTGCTCTTGCCGGCGCCGTTATCGCCGATCAGCGCGGTGACCTCGCCGGCATAGGCGTCGAAGTCCGCGCCGCGCAGCGCCTCGACGTGGCCAAACCGCTTGACGATCCCGCGTGCCTGGAGGATCGCGTCGCCCTTCGGCGTGACATTCGGCACGGCGGGGAGTGTTGTCATGCAGCGCCTCCTTTAAGGCACTCTCGCAACCGCAGCTTTTCTCCGCAAGGCCCTCCGGCGCTGCTATTCCGGCGGCAGCTTGAGCTGCACCCGCAGCGCCAGCTCATCCCACAGCGTGTAGTCCTCGACGATGCGGCCATTGACGAGGTGCATCTGCGACATCCCCATTACCAACAGCGGCTTGCCGGTCGGCGCGCCCAGCACGCCCCACCCGGTATGGTGCCCCTCCAGCGTCCAGCGCACCGCGACCTTGCTGCCGCCCTCGTTCGAGCGCTCGACCGAACAGACGTGCTGCGGCGTCCAGCTCGCGTCCGGAATCATCGCCAGGAGTGCCAGCAATTGATGCGTGATCGCGGCCGGGCCATGCAGGTCGAGCATCCGCGGGCCGTGCCACATCGCCTGAGGCGCATACGCCTCCCGCACCCGGCCGAACATGCGCCAGTTCCAAATTTCGTGCAGCGTCTGCAGCAGCTCCGCCTCCTGGTCGGTGCCGGCGATCGAGGGGTCGATGCGTTCGGCCGGCGGTTCCTGTCCCAACAATCGGCCGGAGTCGCCGAGCTGCGGCGCCGTCACGCCCCGCGCCGCCTGCTCGGCCGCCATCTTGGTCGCGAGCCCGTCGGGATCGACGCCGAGGTTCAGCAGCTGCCCCATGCTGTCCCGGACCAGCCACTCCCGGTAGATGCGGTTTTGGAACACCATGCAATCGGCGATGGCGCGGGAGTAGAAGGTCTTGCCGGTCGGCATCCCATAAGGACCCGGCGCCGTGAACCGGCCGACGCTCGTGACCAGATGCGAGGTGTAGAACCCGTCCACGTCACTGCCGCCCCAGATCACCTGGGTGCCGAGGCCCCGCCGCTCCGGATACTCGGCGATGCGCTGCAGGGTGGCGTGGACCACCTCCTCCCGCGAATAGCTGGTGCCCAGGGCAGAATAGACGACGGCGTTGTGAGCGTAGTGGCTGTAGATCAGCCCGACGTTCTTCTCGTCCCAGATCCGGTGGGTGCAGCGGATGATGTAATCGACGATGTCGGTGTAGATCGGGTCGAACCCGGCCATCCCCTGCGCCGGGGCCCGGCCGTTCGGACGCAGGTCGGTGTAGTCGTGCTTCTCGACCTGCAGCACGGCCGCGGCCTCGGCGCGGAGGTCGCGCGCGGTACCCGCCTTGCCGACTCCGGTACTGATCGCTTGTTGCGGCTCCGCCCCGTCCATGGCCTTCTCCTGTCGTGGCATCGTCACTCTCCACTTGTCCGAATGGCGCAACCAGACCACCGTAGATTGGCGAGGAAGTCCACTTGGCCGCAATGGCAATCCAGTTCTGATAACGAAATATTCAGACGCGTTCCGCTCGCTTTTTGCGACGTTTTGGCCCATATGAGGGGAAGCGCGGCCAGTCCGCTGGAAACCGATCCCGCAGATTGCGGAGTCCTGGAGTTTTGTATGGCCAATCCGATCTTCACCTCCTGGAAGCCGGAGCACTCGGCGCTGTGGGGCAATGTGCCGCTTCGCCTGCGGCACCGGCTGCATCAGCACGAGCTGTTCAGCCGTCCGGCGCTGGCCCGCCTGATCGAGGCGGCGCCCAAGTCGAACTACATGCTGATTGAGACCGGCCGGCCAAACGAGCGCAAGCTGTGGCGCGAGGGGGAGATCGGCACGCTCAGCGGCATGGAAGTCATCGATGCCATCGACAGCGGCCGCATCTGGCTGAACCTGCTGCGTGTGAACGAGATCGATCCGCGCTACGGCGAACTGCTGGACGAGATTTTCGGCGAGCTTGAGGGACGCATTCCCGGTTTCAGCACGTTCAAGCGGATCAACGGCATCCTCATCTCCTCGCCGCGCGCCCAGGTGTACTACCACTTCGACACCGCCGGGCAGACGCTCTGGCAGATCGCCGGGAGCAAGCGGGTCTATCTCTATCCGCCGACGCCGCCGTTCCTGACGCCGGAAACGCTGGAAGACGTGATTCTCTACAACAACGAGACCGGCATCAAGTACCAGGACTGGTACGACGACTACGCGAAGTGCATCGAGCTGCAGCCCGGCGACATGGCGCAGTGGCCGCTGAACATGCCGCACCGGATCGAGAACGCCGACGAGCTCAGCGTCTCCATGACGATCGAGTACTTCACCAAGGACATCCGTCAGAGCCTGTTCGTCAACGGTGCGAACGGCCTGCTGCGGGAGAAGCTGAAGCTCAAGCCCAACCGCAACCTGGCCGGTCCGTCCGTGTGGGCCAAGACGGCGGTGTATGCGGCGGCGGCAAAGAGCGGCCTGCTGACGCGTCAGCGCAACAAGCGCCGGCCGATCACCTTCAAGCTCGACGCGGCGTTCCTTGCCAAGCCCGCGCCGCTCGCCAGCGCACGCGCAAACACAGCGCCAGTTGCCCAGGTGTCGTCGCTGGACAACGCGACTACGTAACCGCTCGGCGGACGGCGAAGGACGGATCGCGCCAGGCGCCCTCGGCCATGATAACGCCGAGGGCGCCCGCCGCGTCCCACAGCTCGGCATAGCTGAGCGTGAGCGGCGTGATGCCAAAACGCAGGATGTCGGGCGCGCGGAAATCGCCGATGATCCCGCGGGCGATCAGCGCCTGAATTATGGCATAGGCGTCTGGATGCGACAGGCAAAGCTGGCTGCCGCGCAGCGCCGGGTCGATTGGGGTGATCCGGTGGAATGCGCTCGGCGCGGCCTGCTCGATCAGCGCTGCCAATAGGTCGACCTGTTGGAGCGACTTTTTCCGGATTTCGGACATCGGCGCTTCGAGCGCAAGACTGATCCCAACTTGGAGCGCCGCGAGGCTGAGGATCGGTGGCGTGCCGACGACCGCCTGCCCAAGGCCAGGCGCCGCGCGGTATTCGGTCTCGAACGCAAACGGCGCCGCATGGCCGAGCCATCCGGTGATCGGCAGCCGCAACCCGGCATGCAGGCGAGGCGCTGCATATAGGAAGGCGGGCGCGCCGGGACCGCCATTGAGGAACTTGTAGCCGCAGCCGACGGCGAGGTCGGCACCCGCCGCTGCGAGGTCAACCGGGACCGCGCCGGCCGAATGCGCCAAATCCCAGAGCATCAATGCACCATTGCCCTGCGCCGCTCGGGTGACGGCCGCCATGTCGTGCATCGCGCCCGTCCGATAGCTTACGTGGCTCAGCATGACGACCGCCGTGTCGTCGCCGATCGCCTCCGTGACGGCGCCAGGCTCCGCCAGCCGCAGCGTGTGCCGGCCGCCCAAGAAAGCCGCCAGACCCTGCGCGACATACAGGTCGGTCGGAAAGTTATCGCGTTCGGAGACGATGACCGTGCGCCTGGGCCGTAGCGTCAACGCGGCGCCGAGCAGCTTAAACAGGTTGACGGACGTGGAGTCAGCGACGACGACGCTGCCCTGCGTCGCCCCAATCAGCCGCGCGATCCCGTCCGCCACCTTGCCGGCGAGGTCGATCCAGCCGGCGTCGTTCCAACTGCGGATCAGGCCATGGCCCCATTCCTGCGTCACCACATCGGCGATGCGGCGCGGCGTCGCACGCGGCAGCGGCCCGAGCGAGTTGCCGTCGAGGTAGATGACCCCCGGCGGCAGGGCAAACCGATCGCGGAAGGGCGCGAGTGGGTCGGTTTGGTCAAGCTGCTCAAGGGCAGCGCGCGTCAGCATGCCTTTGCCGGCTCAAGCGGCTGCCGAGTGACTTTGATTGTGGAAGTTTTCGTTGTCTTGATGACCGGCCCGCGCCAGCCAAGCAGCCGCAGCGCGTTCAAGGTGACCAGCACCGTCGCCCCGGTATCGGCGAGGATGGCCGGCCACAGCCCCGTGGTGCCTGTGAGCGTCGTCACCAGGAACACCAGCTTGAGGCCGACTGCCAGTGCGACATTCTGCTTGATGTTGGACAGGGTTGCGCGCGACAGGGCCACGAGTTCTGCCACGCCCGAAACCCGCTCATGCAGCAGCGCAGCGTCGGCCGTCTCCAGCGCCACGGCCGTGCCGCCACCCATGGCGACGCCAACGCTGGCGGCTGCGAGCGCCGGCGCGTCGTTGATGCCGTCGCCGACCATGACCACGGGGCCACGCGCCTTCAGCGCCTCGATCTCACGCAGTTTCTGCTCCGGCAACAGCCCAGCCCGCACTTCCAGGCCCAGCATCGTCGCCAACGCCCGGCCGGTGCGCTCGTTGTCGCCGGTCAGCATGACCGAGGTCACGCCCATGCGCCCAAGCGCCGCCACCGCGTCGCGTGCATCCTCACGCGGCTCGTCTCGCAAAGCGAGCACGCCGAGGGCGCGTCCGTCCCGCAGCACGACGATTGCCGTCTTGCCTTGCTCCTCGAAGCCATCGATCCCGGCGGACAAGTTCGATAGGTCTGCGCTTTGCTCGAGGGCGAAGCCGGGGCTGCCGACTGCGACGCGTGCACCCTCGACCAGGGCCGTCGCGGCTTTGCCAGGCACGGCAGCGGCCTCGGTGGCGTAAGGCGGCTGAATACCGCGGGCTTCGGCCGCCTGCAGCACGGCAATGGCGAGCGGGTGGGCACTCCCCGCCTCGACGCCGGCTGCCATTCGCAGCAGTGTTGCCTCGTCCACGCCATCCGCCGTCAGCACGTCCGTCACGCGCGGGCGTCCGGCCGTCAGCGTGCCCGTCTTGTCGAACGCGACCGTCGCCGCCTTGCCGATGGTCTCCAAAGCCCCGCCGCCCTTGACCAGCAGCCCACGGCGTGCCCCGGCCGACAGTCCCGACGCCATGGCCGCCGGAACCGAGATGACCAGCGCGCAGGGGCAGGCGATCAGCAGCACCGCCAGGCCGCGATACACCCAGGTTGCCCACTCGCCGCCGAACAGCAGCGGCGGGACCAGAATGACCAGCACGGCGACCGCCATCGCGCCCGGCGTCCAATAGGCGCTGAACTTCTCGATGAAGCGCTGCGTCGGCGCGCGGCTCGCCGCCGCCGTTTCGACCAGTTTGACGATGCGGCTGAGGGTGTTGTCTGCCGCCGTGGCGGTCACGCGCAGGCGCAGCAGGGCAGACGTATTGACCGACCCGGCCATGACGGCATCGCCGGGTCCGCGCGCGACGGGCACGCTCTCGCCGGTCACGGGGCTTTCGTCCAGGGCGGAATGGCCATCCAGAATGAGGCCGTCGCACGGGATGCGGTCGCCTGGGCGGACCTGCACGACGTCGCCGAGGGCGAGACGATTGGCCGGTAATTCCACGACGGCGCCGTGGCACTCGACGCGTGCCGTACGGGGGATCAGGCCGGCCAGCGCCTTGATGCCGGACCGCGCCTGTCCGGCGGCGACGTTCTCCAGCATCTCGCCCAGGGCAAACAGCAGCACGACAACCGCAGCTTCCTCCGCCGCACCGATCGCCACGGCGCTCAGGGCGGCCACGCTCATCAGCGTCTCGATGGAGAACGGACTGCCGGCTCGGGCCAGCGCGAGGGCGCGGCGGCCGAAGGGGAACACCGCTATCAGGGTGGTTGCGACGAAGACCCAGTGCGCCTCCGCTGGAAGTACCAGCGAACCGCCATAGGCGACGGCGACCAGAGCGCTCAATAGCCAGACCAGCCTAGCCTTGCCAGTGTGCCACCAGGGCACGCCCGGCTCGTCGTCCTCGTCACCATGCGTGTGACCATGGCTGGCCTGCCCATAGCTGGCGTGGCCATGATCGAGCGACACCGCTCCCCGACCAGCGTCGCGCCAGAGGGTCGCCTGGTAGCCCAGGGCGCCGACCACACGCATGATAGCCTCAACGTCGCTGCCAGCGCTGAGCCGAGCGGTCAGCGTCTCCGCGATCAGGTTTACCTGGATATCCTGAACTCCCGGCAGCTTGGACACCGCCCTCTCGACCTTCGCGACACAGGATGCGCAGTCCATTCCGCTGACCCGCCAAGTCCTGATTGCGCCGGCATCCGCATGTTCCACACCAATCGGCATCATACCTTAGATCCTTTGGAGTTCCTCCATTGCGCGCCGTGCCGTGAGCCCAGCGTTTCCAATGATATAGAACTGAAAATAGGCGCGACCAGCTGGCCCATCAGTGATTTGCCCAAACCAGCCCGCACCGGAGCAGCACTGATCTTCTCGCTTGGCCAAACGCAACCCAACAATCGCTTCGCGAGGCGAAAAATCAGCGCAGCACAGATTGGTGACAGCCGATCGTTGTGTTAGTTCATCGTTAACCGCGCCAGGGAGGCGTTCTTGCCGTATCACTCCATGTCCCGTCTGCCCGTTTTGGATGACACTCCCGGCGATCTGGGCTGAGCGCGGATGTTTGAGGTTATTGCGACCGTCAAGCGGCAAATGCAGGCCATGGCGTTCATGTCGCCGCGAGACATCGGGCTTTTCGTACGGAGCGCCCGGACTGATGCAACCATTGCCCGATCCCGCATGGACGCCGGCGATCAGCACGCATTCGACGCCGCCTACGCGACCGGCGATCCATGGGCTTCGGGAGACGAACGCTATTTTTATCAGCGCCGCAAGTACGACGTGCTCGCCGCTTTGTTGCCGGAAGGTCGGCACTTCACCCGGGCGCTCGATCTTGGCGCAGGTTTGGGCCTGCTAGCCCGCCGCATTGCGGAACGCGCCGAGGATGTCCTCGGGCTCGATATCTCCCAAAGTGCGGTTGAACATGCGCGGGTGCTGCATCTGGATGTCGCCAACTTGCGTTTCGAGCAGGGCGACGTGCGCAGCATGTCCCCGGCGCTCGATGGGCTGTTCGACTTGGTCGTGCTCGCGGACACGTTGTACTATTTGCCGCCGCCGCTCACCGACGCCACGCTGAAGACACTTGCCTTGCGTATCGCCGCCCTGCTTGCACCGGGCGGCCTTTGCCTGCTTGCAAACCACTATTTCTTTGCAGCCGACCCGGATAGCCGCCTTTCGCAGCGGATCCATCGTGCCTTCGCATGGTCACCCGGCTTTCACGTCGTATCCGAGCATCGCCGGCCGTTTTACTTGGTTTCCTTGCTGGCGACTTCGACCGCCCATCTTCCCAAAGTCTCGATGGACAGTTTGGTACGGGCTTAGGCGCTGCCGATTAAAATACCGGTCGCAAGCACCAGCGCGCCCCCGAGCATGACCTTTGCCGCAGCGGACAGCGGTGAAGTATCCATGTACTTCCATTGAATCCAGGCAATGATGGCGAGCTCGATCACCACCACCACAACAGACACGACCGTTGCGGTGATGAAGTCTGGGATTAAATAGGGCAGCGTGTGGCCAATACCGCCGGCAATGGTCATCAGCCCGCATACCAGCCCGCGCAGCAACGGCGTGCCGCGACCGGACAGCTTGCCGTCATCGGCCAGCGCTTCGGCGAAGCCCATCGAGATGCCGGCGCCGAGCGAGGCGGCCATGCCCACCAGGAAGGCGTTCCAGGAGTTATGGGTCGCAAACGCGGCGGCGAACACCGGGGCCAGCGTCGAAACCGAGCCGTCCATCAGCCCAACCAGGCCTGGCTGGATGATCTGCAGCACGAACCGCTTGCGGGCGTCATCGTCCTCGGCCACGCGTGTCTCGCCGGGCAGGCGCCGCTGCTCGATCGCGCCGGCGGTGTGCTCGTGCTCCAGTTCCGCCTCTGCGAGGTCGCCCAGCAGTTTGCGGACCGCGACGTCCGAGGTACGGGACGCCGCCTGTTGATAGAAGCGCCCGGCGTCCTTCTCCATCTGCTGGACGTGGCGGCGTACGGCGTCGATGCCCATGGCGCGCACTTGCCAGCCCGGCTTGCGCTGCACCCAGCCCCGCACTTCCTGGCGCTGGACTAAGGGAATATGCGGGCCGAACCGCTCCGCAAACACGTCCATCAGCTTGCGGCGGTGCTCGTTCTCCTCGGCCGCCATGTCGGCGAACATTTGGGCGCTGCCGGGATACTCCTCCCGCAGCTCATGGGCGAAGTCGGCATAGACGCGGCCATCCTCCTCTTCGCTGGAAATGGCGAGGGCGAGCAGGTCACGTTCAGTCAGATCGGAGAAATTTCGCATGAAGCTGCAAGTAGGGCATAGGCGCTGGCAGTCAAGACGAGAGCGCAATGATGTAAATGATTAGCATTCTCAACTCCGCAGCAGGTTGCACTGCAGGAATGCACAGCTTACCACTCCCGACCTTCCACGAAGTTAAGTTGGTGGTGTTCGCAGCCTTATTAATTATTCTGCAAACCGGAAGCCCAGGAGCGAAGTCATGGTAGCGGTTGTGACGCCGACGCTGAGCTCTTGCCCAATCGCCTGGCCAGCAGAGCCCGCCGCCTTGCCGACACCCACGGGGATGACGCTGCTTCGTGCGCGGATGCTTATCGCCCTCAAATCAGCGAATACGCCGGCGGGGAGCGTGGCGCTGCTGATCCTGACCACGTTGCTGGCCCGACTGGCCTTCGCTGGCGCGCTCGGCCTCGGCATCGATGAAAGCTACATGGTGGCGTCAGGTCGGACACTGCAGCTCGGCTACTTCGATCATCCGCCCTTGGCCTGGTGGATGGCCTGGGCTGCTGCCCACGCCGCCGGCAGCGATGCGGTCATCTTCGTGCGGCTGCCATTCGTCCTGCTGTTCGCGCTCACGACCTGGCTGATGTTTCGCCTGACAACCATCTTGTTTGGTGCGTGCGCCGGCCTCTGGGCGGCGGCCCTGCTCAATGCTGCGCCGGTCTTCGGGATCACCGCCGGGACCTGGGTGCTGCCGGACGGACCGCTGATCGCGGCACTGCTGGGCGCCGCCCTGTGCCTGGTCTCCGCCCTTCCGGCCACGGGGCGCGCGGCTTGGGGCTGGTGGCTCGGCGTGGGTCTATGCGCGGGACTGGCCCTATTTTCAAAGTACTCCGCTGCGCTGACCATCGCGGGGGCCTTCGTTTTCCTGTTGACCACAATGGCTGGCCGCCGCTGGCTGATGCGACCGCATCCCTATGCCGCCGGCCTGCTCGCACTCGCGGTGTTCTCGCCCGTGCTGATTTGGAACGCCGGGCACGGCTGGGCCTCGCTGCTGTTCCAGATCGGCCGCGCCGGAAGTGGCCGGCTGCATCCGTTCGGACCGCTTTCGACCCTGCTGGGTGAGGCGCTGTTCGTCCTGCCGTGGATCTGGGTGCCGCTCATGGTCTGTGGCGCGATCGCCATTCGGCGCGGACCGCAAGACCCTCAACGCTGGCTGCTGGCGTGCCTGGCGCTGCCGCCGATCCTGACATTCTCGGTCGTATCCCTGCACAGCCAGGTGCTGTTTCACTGGGCGGCGCCGGGCTACCTGATGCTGTTTCCGCTGCTTGGCGACGTGATCGGACGCCGGCGGCGGGATAGCCGCCTGGTCAGGGCCTACCTCGCCGTCACCGCCGCGACCGTCTCGCTCGGCGCATTGTTCGTGGCAAGCGAGGTGCGCTTCAACTGGCTCCCCAGCGTGTTCGAAGACTTCGCGCTCGGCGCGGACCCCGACCTCGACGCCGTGGATTGGACATCGGTACGAGTTGACCTTACCGCCCGCGGCCTGCTTGGGCGGCCTGACCTGGTGATCGCCGCGACCCGGTGGCACGACGCCGGGAAGATCGACTACGCGCTGGGCGGCCGGGCCACGGTGATTTGCCTCGGCCCTGATCCGCGTGAGTACGGCTTGATCGCCAGGGCCCAGGATCATGCCGGCGAGGACGTCCTGATCATCGCCCCGCGCACCTCATTGGCCCAGGTCACAACACAGTTCGGAGCGTCGTTCGACGCAATGGAGGCACTCCCGGCCACGATGGTCCGGCATGCCGGCCGACCCGCGATGCTGCTGCCGTTGTTCATGGGACATCGCCTGCACCGCCTCGATGAGAACGTTCATGGAGCCGCAGACCTGAACAAGGCGCAGGCGTCGGACATTCCCATGCGCCGCAGCCTCCTTATGCCATGAGACCTTAACGACAGCCGTTGCCGCTGCGGTTAAATGCGCGGACGCGGCTGTCTGCTATCACCACCTCCGTCCTGCACCGGAACGAGTAGGTTCGGGGAAACAGGCCGAAATCGCCAGGACCGCCGGCGCGGGTATTCTGCCCGCTCCTCCCGTTAACGCGGCCAGCGTCCAGCGTCTCATAGATCAGCCGCTCGCCGTCGATGGTCGTGATCGCGTCGGATGGCTGGCCGAAGCGCTGGATCAGCTCGGTCTTGCTGTGACCAACGAGCCGGGACAGCGCATCGTAGGGATCGGCCTGTGCGGCAAGCGACGACGATAGGATCGCTGCCAGCACAACCGGCCTGCCATGCATCGCCAGCTTAGTCGCTGCTGTTCTCAATTGCCGATAGCGGAGGCGCACGACCGACGACCTTTATCGTTGATACAGAAAAAATGGTCTGGATGTCAGAAGGCGCAACACATTGTCGCATTTTGGAGCAACATCCGTGTGCATGTTCGAAACTGGGACAGTCCACACACAATAAACTACAAACAATAACAGGTTGCCGGCGACGTAGAAGCCGCTACTGTGAGGTCAAGAAAATATGGAGGAAATAATGGCGATGATGCGAGCGGCGATTTTCGTCGAGCCCGGCCGGATCGTGCTGGACGATAAACGCATTCCTGATGTTGGCGCACTCGATGCCCTCGTGCGGATTACCACGACCACGATCTGCGGTACCGACGTTCATATCCTGAAGGGCGAATACCCGGTCGAAAAGGGGCTGACAATCGGCCATGAGCCGGTCGGCGTCATCGAAAAGATCGGCTCGGCCGTCGCTGGATACCAGGAGGGCCAGCGGGTGATCGTCGGCGCGATCACGCCGAGCGGATTCAGCAACGCCTGCCTGTGCGGATGCCTGTCGCAGGACGGCGCCGGCACGAAGCACGGGTTCAAGGCGATGGGCGGCTGGCGGTTCGGCAACACGATCGACGGCTGCCAGGCCGAATACGTGCTGGTGCCCGACGCCAACGCCAACCTGACGCCGGTGCCGGACGACCTCACCGACGAGCAGGTGCTCATGTGCCCGGACATCATGACGACCGGATTCGCCGGCGCGGAAAGCGGGCAGGTGCGGATCGGCGACACCGTCGCGGTATTCGCGCAGGGGCCGATCGGGCTGTGCGCCACGGCGGGGGCAAAGCTCTCGGGCGCCACGACGATCATCACAGTGGACGGCATCGCCGGGCGGCTGGAAATCTCGCGCCGTGTCGGCGCCGACGTGACGATCAACTTCCGTGAGACCGAACCGGTGACGGAGATCATGCGCCTGACCGACGGGCGTGGCGTCGATGTCGCGATCGAGGCGCTCGGCACCCAACAGACCTTCGAGAATGCGCTGCGGGTGCTGCGGCCCGGCGGCACGTTGTCGAGCCTGGGCGTCTATTCGAGCGATCTGCGCATCCCGCTTGGGGCCTTCAGCGCTGGGCTGGGCGACATCAAGATCGTGACCAGCTTATGCCCCGGCGGCAAGGAGCGGCTGCGGCGGATGATGGCCGTGATTCAATCGGGCCGCGTTGACTTGAAACCGCTGGTCACCCACCGGATGAAGCTTGAGCAGATCGAGGCGGCGTATGAGCTGTTTGCCAACCCGCGCGACGGCGTGCTGAAGATCGCGATCACGCCCTGAAACGACACGGCGATACTCGGTAGGACCCGCCTTGATTAGCCGCAGCCTTGATTTGCCCCCGGCTTGATCAGCCGGGGGTGAGCGGTTACAGACGGGCCGTCCGACATGGATGGGTGGCCGAGTGGTTTAAGGCAGCGGTCTTGAAAACCGCCGAGCGTGCAAGCGTTCCGTGGGTTCGAATCCCACCCCATCCGGACCTGTCAACGGCCAGGTTTATTCAGCCGGTGCGTGCTGCAGCCGCGTGACCAGGTTGCTCGTCGAATGGCCGGGCATCAGCGGCGCCAGCAGCACCCGGCCCCCCGCCGCCCGCACCAGCTCGGCGCCGACGACGCGGTCCAGTTCGTAATCGGCGCCTTTCACCAGCACGTCCGGCAGCAACTCGCGTATCAACCCGATCGGCGTGGCCTCATCGAAGCTGACAATGCAGTCAACGTGGCGCAGTGCGGCGATCACCTGGGCGCGGGCGTCGAGCGGATTGACGGGCCGGGTCGGGCCCTTCAGCAGCCGCACGCTCGCGTCGGAGTTGAGCGCGACCACCAGCCTGTCGCAGGCCGTCCGGGCAAATGCCAGCAGCGCGACATGCCCGGGGTGCAGGATGTCGAAACAGCCGTTGGTGAAACCGACGACCAAACCCTGCTGCTTCCAGGACAGCACTGAGGCACGGACGCGGTCGAGCGACTGCGTGCCCGATGCGAGCGTCGTGTCGAACGCCTGGTCCTGCAAAGCGAGCTCGCGCAGCACCTCCGCCATGCTGGCGGTCGCGGTGCCGAGCTTGCTCACCACCACGCTCGCGGCGGCGTTGGCGATGTGCATGGCCTGCGGCAGCGACCGTCCGGCCGCGTGACACAGCGCCATCGCCGCGATCACCGTGTCACCGGCGCCGGAGACGTCGAACACCTCGCGGGCCCGGGCCGGCACGCGATGCACCTCGCCGGTCGCCTCTATCAGCATCATGCCCTTCTCGGACCGGGTCGCGAGGATCGCGGCGGCCTCCGCCTGCGCCAGCACCCGTTGCGCGGCGTATGTCACCTCGGCCTCGTTTCCGACCGGCTCGCCGGATGCGGCGGCAAGTTCCCGGAGGTTGGGCGTAATGCAGGCGGCGCCGCGATAAACCGCGAAATCGCGCTGTTTGGGATCGACGAACACGGGGACGCCGGCGGCGCGGGCAGCGTCCATCAAGCGAGAGATGAGCGAGGGATGCAGCACGCCCTTGCCGTAATCCGCCAGGACGACGGCGTTGACGCGGGCGATCCAGGACAGGGCAGCGTCCAGCAGACCGGCCGCCTCGGCCGCGGTCTGCGCCAGTTGGCTCTCCTCGTCGGCCCGCACGACCTGCTGGTTGGCGGCGATGAAGCGGGTCTTGCAGATCGTGGGACGATCGCCGGTATCGACCAGGTTGGCGACGATGCTGGGACGCTCGGCGAGAATTGCGCGCAGGCAGCGGCCCGGATCGTCGCGGCCGATAAGCCCCGTCAGCACCACACGGCCGCCGAGGCTCGCGATGTTGTTCGCGACGTTGCCAGCGCCGCCCAGCATCTCGCGCATCGAGTTCAGGCGCAGCACCGGCACCGGCGCCTCGGGAGAGATGCGCTCCATGTCGCAATACACGAACCGGTCCAGCATCAGATCGCCGATGCACAGGAGGGTCACATCCGAGAAGTTCACCGATTCCTCCCACGCAAGCTCTGGGTCATTGGCCGATTGCCTGGGCGAACGCCGCTATGGACAACCGGCAAGGTCGGCGGCGCAGACCGTCTGGGCGCCATCGAGCGCGACCATGCGCAGCACCGCATCCAGCACGGTCGCGACCGCTATGGTGCTCATGCACTCGACCGCCTTTTTTGGAAATTCGAACCCGAGGTGCAGATAGCCGCTCGGCCCGGTCTCCGGCATGATCACCACCGCATGGTCGCTGACCGGGCCCCAGCGCGCTGGGTTGGTCGGTCCGTGCAGCGCCACCAGCCTTGCATCCACCGCAGCTGCAAGGTGCATGATCCCGGTATTGACCGCGACGACCGCCCGGGCGCGCGACAGCAGCGCGGTGACCTGGGACAGGGTGAGTTTGCCGGCGAGCGGTGTGATCGTCACGCTGGATGCGGCGGCATCAGCAACGAGACGGTCGGTGTTGGCGATATCGCCGGGGCCGCCGGTCACGCAGACTTCGAAACCCCGATTTCGCAGGGCGTTCGCGAGCGCGACCCAATGCTCGGTGGGCCACTCCTTTAGCCAGGCTTTCCCACCGCCCGCCCAGGGATGGAATACGATGGTCCCGGCATTTTCCGGCTCGGATTGGAGCAGTGCCGCCATCGAATCATGCGCGGCGGTGGGAATGCACACGGCCGGGCGGGCCTGGGGCGAGATGCCGAGCGGCGTCAGCAGCGCGCGGTAGTTGTCGAGCTCATGGCGCGTCGCGAGGTGATCGACGGCATGGTCATAGGCGAAATGCCGCCCCTGGCCAACGGTGCGGAAGCCAATGGCGAAACAATCTATCAGGGCGGCGTGGACCGCGCTGATCCGGAGCCATTGGTTGCAGTCAATCAGCAGATCGAAGCCCGCACTGCGCATCAGGCGGATCGCCCGGTCCGGGCGGCCGACCGGAATGACCAGCACGGCGTTCACCGCCGGCAGCAAGGGCGCCATCGCCTGGTTGGTGGCAGCCGCGACCAGGGTGATCCGGACATCCGGCAGCACCCGCCGGATGTCCCCGGCCAGCGCG
The DNA here is from genome assembly GCA_963850595.1 of uncultured Alphaproteobacteria bacterium. Classification (GTDB taxonomy): domain Bacteria; phylum Pseudomonadota; class Alphaproteobacteria; order Acetobacterales; family Acetobacteraceae; genus CAHJXG01. Next base: position 52,131 of record CAWKLS010000004.1, read on the forward strand.
CTGGCGAGGAGCGTGTCCCCGAGCGCGCCCAGCACGCATAATGCGATATGGCGCGGCGCATCAGGCAGCGGCCTGGGCCGGCGCACGATGCCGATGGCCCATAACAGGGCACGTCCGACGTGGCGGTCGAGGAGGCGGCCAACCTGGCCGGAGCGCACGGTCCCAACGGTCTTCTTGCCGCCCGCCCGCCGCGGCCAGCCGGGATGCGTGGCCTGCAGCGGATCGGAGTGGCCGACATCGGCCGTGCGCGTGTCCAACCGGTGACTGCTTTGCGACGTGATGACCGGGCTTCCACCCTGCGTGTCGGTAAGGGGCGGGCGGAATTGTCGTGTTAGCATTGCGTTGTTCCAGGTAAACCAGTTAGGCAATTCAGGTGCAGCACAGCTCGAAGTTGAGTTGAATGGTTCATACGTTACCGTACCGTCAAACGCGTAGTTCTAATGTTATCGCAAATATTCTGTTAAGCCTGCAAGTGACTTTTAATAGTCAGTTCTGTAACAGCAACAAAATAGTTGTCTCGATTGAGGTCAGTCGATATCCATTTTTTTAATTATCGAGAGATTATTAAAAATGCTTAATGTTTTTTAGAAGAGCATCGCTGCTTCCTCAATCAACTCAAGCGAGATTAATGCGGACCTTTTTGATTACACTTGGAGGACTACTAGCACTTTAAATGTCGGGTGAATGGTTCGTTCATTGCCCTCGGGATCGACCAAACACTCGGTACTGAAATCTCCCATATAGTGTTTTTAGGTCGCCTGACTCTTTTTTGACCTTAAGTGCAAGATGCAATTTTCCTGGAATTTTTTTCGATGGGCACGTTCAACTGCGCACGGGGTTTTCTACTCGCCTCGGTTGAGTCAATTTTACTAACAGAGTGCACCGCGGGTGAAGCCGCCTATTGCGGTGTTTGCGGCTAACCAGGACGCCGAGACGAGAAGCGCTCCCTGTTGACCCACGCAAATCAGACCGGCACAACCACCGCGCCGACACTCGCCATTCAACCCGACAACCCAATCCTACTCATCGCCCAGGGAGGCTCGGCATGGACGCTGATCCGTTGCGCATCATGCCTCGGTTGGTCGAACGGGTCTGGGGATGCACCGACCTCGACGCCTGGTATCGCGGCGCCTCCCAACAGCACGCCGCCCCGCTGGGCGAGGCCTGGCTGACCGATGTGGAATGCGCCGTCGAGGGCGGCGGCACCCTCGGCGCCCGCATCGACGCCCAACGCGCACCGATGCTTGGAGACGCCGCCGCATCGCCGCCCATCCTGGCAAAGCTGCTGTTTACCGCCGCCCCGCTTTCAATACAGGTGCACCCAACCGACGCCGCCGCACGGGCCAGCGGCATCGCAGCCTCCGGTAAAAACGAAGCTTGGCTCACGCTGGAAGCCGCCGCAGACGCCGCCGTTTGGGCCGGCTTCACAGCGCAGGTCACCCCGGCACAGCTACGCTCCGCGGTGGCAGACGGCTCAGTCCTGACGCTGCTCCGCCAGATCAAGGTCCAGCCCGGCGACACCGTTCAGGTTCCAGCCGGCACGGTGCACGCCATCGGCGCCGGGCTGGTGCTGCTGGAGATACAGGACCCCGTTGACGTCACCTACCGGCTTTATGACTATGGCCGGCCGCGGCCGCTGCAGGTGGAAAAGGCATTGGCCGTCGCCAATCTCGAGGCGGCCAGTGTGCCCGGGCGCGCTGACAGCACGACGGAGTTGTTTCCCGGCGGGCGCGTCCTGGCACGCGAGGCACGCTTCATCGCGGAACGTCATGTCATCGGGCAAGGAGTGGCGCTGCGACCGGACGGCAGGCGCTATCACATGCTGGTGCCGCTCGCGCGCGGCGTCCTGCTGGACCGTCGAGAATTGCCGTACGGAGTCGCGGCGTTCGTGCCGGCTTGCGGACGCCCGGTGACGCTGGGTGGCCCGGAACAGGCGTCGGTCGCCGTCCTTCACCCAGGGCCGGGCCTCACCTCATGCCTATCCGCGCTGCCGTCCGGTAAAAATTAGCTCACGACATCGCGGCGAGCAGGCTGCGCAGTGGCGCTACGGCGAAGCTCGTGGCCGAGTCGGACATGGCGTAGGGCAGGATCAGGTTCCCCGCATGTGCCATGCCGCCGCAGGAATAGACCACATTCGGCACGTATCCCTGGCGTTCCTTGCCAATGGCGCAAAGCAGTGGCGACCGCAGCCGCGCCAGGACCCGGGCCGGATCATGCAGGTCGAGCAGTGCGGCGCTGATGCAGTAGCGGCGCATCGCTCCGACGCCATGGGTCAGCAGCAGCCAACCCTCCGGCAGCTCGATCGGGCTGCCGCAGTTGCCGATCTGCAGGAATTCCCAGGGTTCCGCCGGGACGAGGATCGTGGCGGCATCGTTCCAGGTCTGCAGGCTATCCGAGCGCGAAAGCTGCAGGCTCTCGCCGTCGAGCCGGGTCAGCATGGCGTATTGGCCGCCGACGCGGCGCGGAAACAGCGCCATGCCCTTGTTGCGCACCGCGTTGCCGTGGATGGGCATGAAACGGAAACGCCGGAAATCCTCGGTGCGAAGCAGCTCCGGCGCAATCTCGTGGCCGGAATAGGCGGTGTAGGTGGCATAGTACGCCGCCGTGCCGTCGTCCTCGGTGAAATGCACGAACCGCGCATCCTCCAGCCCATTGCGCTGGCTTGGCGTGATGGGGAAGATGACCCGCTCGGCAAGCGGTGCATCGGGCGGGAACGCGACCTCATAGCCGCCATCACGCTCTGTCATACCAGTGCCGAGCGGAGTCGTCGCGTAGCGGCCCGGCGGATCCAGCCGAATGTCCCCATCCGCATCGACGATCCCGGAGCGAAAGCAGATCGAGCTGACATGCCCCTCGCCGGTGGCACGGAGACTGATGACAAAGCGGACCTCGCCGTCAGCAAGCCCGCTTTGATCGGGATGCCGCACCATCGAGGGGTTGAACAGCGCCGCCGTCTCGAAGCTGTATTCATGGCTGAAATAGGCGCCGATCAACAGCCGACGCCCCTCCTCCGGCACCACCGGGGGGGACCGCAGGCGCCCACAGACCTCCACGAAGCGGTCGGTGAAGATCGTGCGGAGGCCAGGGTGCCGGCTGCCGAACTCCTGCATCAGCTCCGCAAGCTCGGCCTCGACCCTTCCTTGGCTCATCGCCAGCACGCGGCCGGTGACGCGCGTGATGCGGTCCGGACCCGGTTCATTGGGCGTTTGCGGCGCCGCCGGAAAGAATGGGCGCAGGAGCACGCGTGCGGGATCGGGTCGCAGCACGATCGGCAGCCGGCGCAGATTGACATTTTCGATGGGTGCATAGCCGCGTGGGCGGCTTCCTCAGGGTCGGGGTCCGCAACGCATCCGCCCATATGGCGCGCGTGTCAACCAGATCAGGCAACAAAGTCCTAGCGCCGCAGTTGAAACCCCGAGTAGCCGTCCGCGGCAATCCGCTCGCAGATCGCCGCATATTTCGCCATCCCGCCGGCGTAGGGCATGAAGACGCGCGGCTTGCCGGGCACGTTCGCGCCGAGATACCAGGACGACGAGGCCATCGGCAGCAGCGTCGCATTCGCTGCGTCGTTCACGTGCTCGACCCACTGGTTGCTTGCGCTTGCTGTGGCCTCGATCCGGGCCAGGCCGTGCTTGCGCATGTAGGCGATGCAGTTCGCGATCCAATCCACGTGCTGCTCGATGGCGGTGGGCATGTTGCTGAGCACGGAGGGGCTGCCGGGCCCGGTAATGGTGAATAAATTCGGGAAGCCCGCCGTCTGCAGCCCGAGATAGGTCCGCGGCCCAGCCGACCACATGTCCCGGAGCGACGCGCCGCCCTCCCCCTTGATGTCCAGAGCCAGCAACGGCCCGGTCATGGCGTCGAACCCGGTGGCGAACACGATGATGTCGAGGTCGTGCTCGGCGTCGGTGGTCCTGACCCCCTTGGGCGTGATCTCCTGGATCGGCACTGCCCGCACATCGACCAATAGGACATTGTCCCGGTTGAACGTCTCGAAGTAGTTGCTGTCGATCGGCGGGCGCTTCGACGCAAACGGGTGGTCGATGGGCGTCAGGCGCTCGGCGACGGCCGGGTCCTTGACGATCTCGCGGATCTTCGACCGGATGAACGCGGACGCGGTCTCGTTCGCCTCCTTGCTGCTCAGGATGTCCTTGAAGGTGGCACGGAAGCGCAGGCCGCCTTGCTGCCACGCGGCCTCATAAAGCGCCTCGCGCTCCTCTGCCGAGGCGTCCAGGGCCGACCGCTCCGACATGGCAAATGGATGGCCGTTGGTCGAGGCGCGCGACCTCGCGCGGATTTCGGCATAGTCCGCCTTGATCTGCCGCTGCAGCTCCTTGCTCATCGGGCCGTTGCGGGCGGGCACGCTGTAGTTCGGCGTCCGCTGGAACACGGTGAGATGCGCCGCCTGCTCGGCGATGACCGGCGTCGCCTGGATGCCGGTCGATCCCGTGCCGATCAGGCCAACGCGCTGCCCCGTGAAATCGACGCCCTCATGCGGCCACTGGCCCGTGTGGTACCAACGGCCGCTGAACGTATCGAGGCCCTTGATGGCCGGAACGTTGGCCGTCGAGAGGCAACCGACCGCGGTGATCAGGAACTGCGCCGAATACTGCGCGCCGTCCGACGTCGAGACCAGCCAGCGATTGGCGGCGGCGTCGAACCGCGCCCCGGTCACCCGCGTCTCCAGCTGGATGTCGCGGCGCAGGTCGAACCGGTCGGCGACGTGGTTCAGGTAGCGCATGATCTCCGGCTGTTCCGGGTAGCGCTCCGTCCACTCCCACTCCTGTTCCAGCTCCTTCGAAAAGCTGAACGAGTAATAATAGCTCTCGGAATCACAGCGCGCGCCGGGGTAGCGGTTCCAATACCAGGTGCCGCCGACGCCCGCGCCCGCCTCGAACACGCGCACCGCGAGCCCGAGCCGGTCGCGCAGCACATGCAGTTGATAGAGGCCGGAAAACCCGGCGCCGACGATGATCGCGTCGAATGCGCCGGTGTGCTGCGGGCCGGTTCCGGCCGGGTCCATCTGCGTCATAGCCATCTCGGTCGTCGTCTCCTGTGCTGCCGCGTCCCGGCTGTTTCGCCGCGTCCGTGACGTGTCGCTATACCAGGATTTTCGCACGCACTTCCCCGCCTGTCTCGTGGTTTTCCGCAGGCCGAGCACCGGTTGCCGACAGTCATTGGCCAGATATTTTCGAAAATATTCGGTTCGCTGGTGTGCAGGCGTCGCACTCCGCTTATTTGCAACGCCTCACGTCTCGCGTATGAGACCGTTTTTGAACAAAAGGACATTAAATGGCTCGCAAGCCCAAGGCTACCCGCACCGCCGAAGCCGCAACGACCGTCGCCGAGCCCGAGCTGCCCGCATTGGAGACCGCACCCGCTCCGGCGCGCCGCGGCCGCCCGCGCAAAGTGCCCCAGGCCGCATCGCCGACGCCGCCGGAGGACAGCAACGACGCGGCAATGGAGGCGGCGCACGCAGACATGGCGAACGCAGACATGGCGAACGGAAGCGAGATGCACGCCAGCGATCGCGATCAGAACGCTGCAGCAGCCGAGTCGGCCACTGAGGCGACACCCATGCCGGCCGCGTCAAAGCCGGCGGCGCAGTGGGACAGGACGACCGACACGGCGCATTTCGACTGGTCCGAGATCGAGCGGACCGCGTCGCAGCAAGGCCCCAACCAAGTCATGGCCAAGCTGCTGCTCGCCGCCCGTGACGAGGGCGCCAACTCGCGCTGGCCATTTTAGCACTCGTCCTGTTGTAACGGTTTGATTTCGGGAAGGCTGAGCTTAACTTATGCTCTGCCCTTCCCGGTCGAAACGGTACACGCGGTCCGGCCGCGGCCTGAGTGACACACGGTCGCCCACTTGGCTGGAACAGTCGCCAAGGGTGCGCACGGTCAGCAGGCCCAGCGGCGCGACGTCGATATACAGCATGGTGTCGGCGCCCAGATGTTCCGCATGGCTGACGGTGCCGGACCACGGTCCGTCGGCATCTACCAGGAGGTCCTCGGGCCGGACACCAATCGTGCCGGCGCCCAGCCGCGCCGCATGCTCGCCTCCAATCAGGTTCATCGTCGGCGAGCCGATGAACCCGGCCACGAAGATATTGGCCGGGTTGCGGTAAAGCTCCAGCGGACGCCCGACCTGCTGCACCACGCCGCCGTTCAGCACCACGATCGTATCGGCCAGGGTCATCGCCTCGACCTGGTCGTGCGTGACGTAAATCATGGTGGCGCCGAGCTGCCGGTGCAGCCGGGCGAGCTCGATCCGGGTTCCGACGCGCAGCGACGCGTCGAGGTTCGACAACGGCTCGTCGAACAGGAACAGGCTCGGCTCCCGCACGATGGCCCGGCCGATGGCGACGCGCTGACGCTGGCCACCTGACAGCTCGGCCGGACGCCGCGCCAGCAGCGGCTCTAGATGCAGCAGTCCCGCGGTGCGCTCCACGCGCCGGGTGATCTCGGACGTTGCAACGCCCTCTTGCTGCAGCGCCAGGCCCATGTTCCGGGCGACCGAGAGATGCGGATACAGCGCGTAGCTCTGGAACACCATGGCGATGCCGCGCTTGGCCGGGGGGATCTTGTTCATCAGCCGCCCATCGATCCGCACATCGCCAGAAGTCTGCTCGTCGAGGCCGGCGATGATGCGGAGCAGCGTCGATTTGCCGCAGCCGGACGGGCCGACGAACACGACAAACTCGCCGTCCCGGACCTCAAGATCGACGCCGTTCAGCACCTCGACGGGTCCGAACGATTTGCAGATGGACCTGAGCGACAGCGACCCCATCAGAGAATTCCTACAGCGGGACTGCGCGGCGCTCACGCATCGAACGGTCCGCTGCCAGCACCACCGCGAGCGATCGCACGGCGTCATCCATGTGCTTCGTAAGGTCGCGGTCCCGCGTGATGGCGTCAAGCACGAAGGCCTGCTCGCGGTCGCAAAGCTGCTGATGGCCGGGCTCGTCCTGCATAGAGGCGACGTCATCAGCAAAAGCAAAGCCGCCATCCTCGCGCAATGCCGCATGATGCAGACGGATGCACGCGGTCTTGGTGTGGGTGTCGATGTCGGCGGACTTCGCGCCCTCCTCCATGACGATCGAGATGGAGCCGCGCGGGCCCATCACGTCCTTCACGAAGAACGCGGTCTCCGAGATCATCGGCCCCCAGCCGGCCTCGTACCAGCCGACCGAGCCGTCGGCAAACTGCACCTGCAAATGGCCGTAATTGACCTGGCCGGACGCGATCTCGTCGGTAAGGCGCACCCCCATGCCGGACACGAGCACGGGCGCCGCGTCGGTGATCTGCAGCATCACATCCAAATAATGCACGCCGCAATCGACCACCGGGCTGGTGCTTTGCATCAACCGCTTATGCAGCGCCCAGGCGGTGCCGGAGGATTGCTGATTCAGGTTCATCCGCATCACGAACGGCGGACCGAGCGACCGCGCCAGCCGGATGAACTCGATCCAGCTCGGGTGATGACGGAGGATATATCCGACCACGAGCTTGCGCCCGGTACGATGCGCGCATTCGACGACCCGCTCGGCGTCCGCGACCGTGGCGGCGAGCGGCTTCTCGACAAACACGTGGGCGCCCGCCTGCATCGCCGCGACCGCGAGGTCCGCGTGGCTGTCGGTGTAGGTGTTGATCGAAACCAGGTCCGGCCGCAGCGCCAGCCCGGCCGCGAAGCTGTCGAGCTGCGGATAGACCGCGAGTTCGGGGCCTAGCGATACCGGCGTGCGGTTATGCAGGCCGACGATCTCGAAGCCTGGATCCCGCGAATAACTCAGCGCGTGGCTCTGCCCCATCTGGCCGAGGCCGGCGACGAAAACCCGCAATGGCTTCATTTCACCGCCCCCGCCGTGATGCCGCGTATCAACTGTTTTGAGAAGATCAGGTACAGCACCAGCACCGGCAGCACCGCCAGGGTCAGCGCCGCCAGCACGGCGTTCCAGTTGGTCACGAACTGCCCGATGAACATCTGCGCCCCGAGCGTCACCGTCCGCGTCGCCTCGCCCGGCGCCACGATCAGCGGGAACCACAGATCGTTCCAGATCGGGATCATGGTGAAAACGGCGACGGTCGCGATCGCCGGGCGGACCAAGGGCAGCACGAGGCGGAGAAAGATGGCGTATTCCGACAGGCCGTCGATGCGGCCGGCGTCCTTCAGGTCCTTCGACACGCCCTGCATGAACTCCGACAGGATGAACACGGCGATCGGCAGGCCCTGCGCGGTGTAGATCAGGATCAGCGCCAAATGCGTGTTCACCAGATGCGCCGCGACCATCAGGTTGAGGATCGCGACCGTGCCCAGCCGGATCGGCACCATGACGCCAAGCGTCAGGAATAGGCCCAGCGCCGTGTTGCCGCGAAAGCGGTACTCGCTGAGCGCGAAGGCCGCCATGGCGCCGAACAGCAGCACCGCCGCGATGGAGCCAACGGTGACGATCAGGCTGTTGGCGAAGTAGTTCACGAACACGCCCTGCCCCAGCACGGTCCGGTAGCCGATGAGGTCGAAAGTGCTGGGCCCCGGCAGGCTCAGCGGCGCGCCGAAGATGGCAGCGCGGGACTTGAAGGAGTTGACGACCACGAGCAGCACCGGACCCAGACAAAGCGCCGCGTACAGCAGCAGCACGAGATGGATCACGCCCCGGTTTAGTGACGAGCGCGCGCGGGCGGTGACGGCCATCAAAACTGGTAGCGCCGCATCCGCCGCTGGATGCCGAACAGATAGATCGAGACACCAAGCAGGATGATCAGGAACATCATCGTGGCGATAGCGGCGCCCATGTTGGAATCACCGAGTTGCAGCTGATTGCCGAAGAAGGTGCGGAACAGGAACGTGCCCAGGATGTCCGTTGAGAAGTTCGGCCCGGCCAGCGCGCCCTGCACGGTGTAGATCAGGTCGAAAGCATTAAAATTGCCCACAAACGTCAGGATCGAGCAGATGCCGATCGTCGGCAGGATCAGCGGCAGCTTGATCTTCCAGAACTGCGCCATCCCGGTTACGCCGTCGAGCTCGGCGGCCTCCGTCACCTCCGCCGGGATGCCGAGCAGCGCCGCGTAGATCAGCATCATCGGAATGCCCACGTACTGCCAGACCGAAATCAGGGCGAGCGTCGTGAGCGCGGTGGACTCTTGGCCGAGCCAGGGGTGGAACCAGCTTTTAAGCCCGATGGCGCCGAGCAGCGCGGGTGCGACGCCCCAGAGCGGACTGAGGATCACCTTCCAGCTGAAGCCGACGATGACGAAGGAGAGCATGGTCGGCTGGAAGAACACCGTCCGGTAGAACGCCTGGCCGCGCAGCGCCGGGATGGAGAGCATCGCTGCCAGCGCCACGCCGATCGGGTTCTGCAGCAGCATGTGGAAGGCGAAGAAATACAGGTTATTGCCGAGTGCTGACCAGAAATGGGCGGACCAGCGGGGATCGAAGAACAGGATGCTGAAGTTATCGAGGCCGACGAACACCGGCGCGCCGTCCACCATGCGGAACAAAGCCAGCCGCAGCGTGTCGACCAGCGGCACGATCATGATGGCGGTGTAGACGAGCAGCGCCGGCGTCAGGAACACCAGGATGTGCCAGCGCCGGGTGCGCGCCGGGGCCTCGGCATCCTTTGTACCAGCGGTGGCCGCCGGGGGCACCGGCAGGTCGGCAGCTAGCTTCTCGATCTGGGCCATGGCAGGCCTCGCGAACGCCGGAAAGCGGGCTACTTGGCCGGCTTGTACCAGCTATCGAGGCCCTTCTGCAGCTTCTGCGCCGCCTGCTCCGGCGTCTCGGTGCCGTTCATCACGTTGGCCGCCTCGACCCAGGTCTCGTTCTCAAGGTTCGGCGTGCCGCGCGACAGAATTTGGTAAGTCGAGCGGATCGTCGATTTGCAGCCCTCGCGCCATGAGGCGAACTCCTTCGCCAGCGGGTTGGTCTGCTCGATCGCACCGCTTTGCAGGCTGAAGAAGCCCGGCAGCGCGTTGGAGTAGATCTGCGCGAACTCGGGCGACGCCACCCAGGCGAGGAACACCTTCGCCGCCGCCGGCTGCTTGGTCTTGGCGTTCATGCCGAAGGCGATATCGACGTGGTCCGAAATATAGCAGGGATCGCCCGCTTTCGGCACCGGCGGCGGGAACACCCCCATCTTGAACTGCGCCTGGGCGGCGAACGGCGCGATCTCCCAGGACCCCGTCGGGTAGATCGCGGCGCGGCCCAGGGTGAACAGGTTCTGGCTGTCCGGATAGGCCTGCGCCTTGTAGCCGTCGCCCAGATAGGGCGCCCAACGGGCGAGTTGCTGGAACGGCGCAACCCATTGCGGGTCGGTCAGCTTCTGCTTGCCCTCAATCAGTGCCTTCCGGCCGTCCTCGCCGTGCCAGTAATTCGGTCCGATGTTCTGGTATCCCATGGTCGCGGCCTCCCACTGGTCGATCGTGCCCATGGCGAGCGGGACGTAGGTACCGTCGGCCTTGATCTTCTCGAGGTCGGCAAAGAACTCATCGACCGTCTTCGGCGGCGCCTTGATGCCGACCTTGTCGAACGCGTCCTTGTTGTAGATGAAGCCGCCGAGCACCGCGGCGACCGGCACGCAGTAGGTCGTCTTCGCGTCGTCCGTGGTCCAGCCGGCCTTGGCGACGGCGCTGAACTTGTCCATGCCAGGAATGTCGTTGGCGCTGGTGAGCTGGCCCTTCTTGAACAGCTCCAGCGAGGCGTCGAACGGCCGGCACGCGATGACGTCACCCGCCGTGCCGGCGTCGAGCTTGGAGTTCAGCGCGGCGTTATACTCCTTGGGCGCCGTCGGCTGGAAGTTGAGCTTGATGCCGGGGTGGCCCTTCTCGAAAGCCGGGATGATCTTCTCCTGCCAGATCGGCAGGTCGTCGTTGCGCCAGCTTTCGATAGTCAACGTGACGTCGGCGGCAACGGCCGGGACTGCGGCCAGCAATGCCCATGCGCTGACGGAGGCGAGGGCAACGAGGCGTGTCGAAAAGGCCATGATCCGTTTCCTTGATGCCGGCGTGAGTGCTGGGATGTCGTCCCGTCGTGGACCGGGGCCCGTGGCTGAAGTGCTATGGCACGCTATCGATTTAGTGCCTTCTGTCAATCAGTGGTCGAGGTAGGTCGTTAAAGTTTCTAGCTTGGATTGCTAATGCGGACTGCTTTGATATTATCCCTATGCCGCCGCTTATTGAAAGGTGCCGCCGCTTATTGAAAGACTGCCATCCTTCTAAGCGCCGTGGCGAGCTTTTAAAGGCAGGACCCACGCTGAGGCAGAATCCATGATCCAGACGCGTTCGCACATGGCGGCCGAGATCGCGGAGACGCCGGAGGCCGTGGCCCGCTTCCTCGACCGCGAGCGGACCGGGATTGCGGAGACCGGCCGCCGCCTGCGCACGCTCGACCCCGCCGTCATCGTCACCTGCGCACGCGGCTCGTCCGACCACGCCGCCGCCTTTTTCAAGTATCTCGTCGAGATCCATCTCGGCATCCCGGTCGCCTCGATCGGGCCGTCGGTCGCCTCGATCTACAATGCGCCGCTGCGGCTGCGCAGCGCGGCCGTGGTGTCGGTGTCGCAATCCGGCCAAAGCCCTGACATCGTCGCTTTGCAGGCAGCCGCGCGCAGCGCTGGCGCCCTGGCGCTTGCGGTGGTGAACCAGGCCGGGTCGCCGCTCTCGACCGAGGCCGACGCGACCCTGCTGCTGCACGCCGGCGAGGAAAAGAGCGTCGCCGCCACAAAAACCTGCGTCGCCTCCGCGCTCGCCCTCGCCGCCGTCGTGGCCGAATGGAGCGGCAACGCGGCGCTGCGCGATGCGGTGCTGCGCCTGCCGGAGGCGCTGCACGCCGCGCTGTCCTGCGACTGGAGCCCTGCCCTGCCGGCGTTCCAGGCGGCGCAATCGGCCTACGTGGTCGCGCGGGGACCCGCCTTGCCGGTCGCCGCCGAGGCCGCCCTGAAGCTCAAGGAGACTGCAGTGCTGCACGCGGAGGCATTCAGCGCCGCCGAGGTCATGCACGGGCCGCTGCAGCTGCTCGAACCCGGCTTCCCGGTGCTGGTGTTCCGGCAAGCCGACGCCGCCGCCCCTGGAATCGACTTGGCGGTATCGCGGCTGCGCGCCACCAAGGGCCGGGTCTTCGTCGCCTCGCCGGACGCTGGCGGCGTCGATAGTCTGCCGAGCGTCGCGACCGGGCATGGTTCGCTCGACCCGCTCACCATGCTGCTGGCCTTCTACACGCTGGCCGAGCGGGTCGCCTGTGCCCGCGGGCATGACCCGGACCGCCCCAGCCATCTGCGCAAGGTCACGGAGACCGTCTGATGCCATTCGCGCTAGTCCCCGGCCGCGTGTTCACCGGGGAGCGCTTCCTCGACCGACATGCCGTGATCGTCGCGGACGGCGTCATCGTGGACGTGGTGGACGTGGCCGCGCTGCCGCCGGACATGCAGCGCTCGGAGTATCCGAACCAGCTGCTGGCGCCGGGCTGGATCGACGCACAGGTGAACGGCGGCGGCGGCGTGCTGTTCAACGCCGAGCCGACCGTCGATACCCTGCGGCGGATGGCGGCGACCTTCGCGTCCTATGGCGCCACCGCGCTGCTGCCGACGTTCATCACCGACCGTCCCGACAGGATGTCGCTCGCGATCGCGGCGGTGCGGGAGGCAATCGCCCAGCGCGTGCCGGGGATCGCCGGGCTGCACCTCGAAGGCCCATTCCTATCATTGGCCCGCAAGGGCGCGCATGACCCGGCGCTCATCCGTCCGCTGACCGATCCCGACGTGGACCTCCTGCTCGCGAGCGGCATCGGGACGCTGCTGGTGACCGTCGCGCCGGAGAATGCCGCCCTGCGCCTGATCCGGCGCCTGGTCGATGGCGGGGTGATCATCAGCCTCGGCCATAGCGACGCCTCCTATGACGTCGCGATGGCTGCCGCCGACGCGGGCGCGCGCGGCGTCACGCATCTGTTCAACGCGATGTCACAGCTGGCGCATCGCGCGCCGGGCATGGTGGGCGCGGCGCTCGATCATCGCGGCCTGTGGGCCGGGCTGATCGCCGACGGCCAGCACGTCGATCCCGCCGCCTTGCGTATCGCCCTCGCGGCCAAGCGCGGACCGGGCCGGCTATTCCTGGTGACCGACGCCATGCCGCCGGCGGGGTCGCCCGGCGACACGTTTGCGCTGACCGGACGCCGCGTGACACGGCGCGACGGCCGGCTGACCCTGGACGACGGCACGCTCGCGGGGTCGGACCTGACGATGGACCAGGCGGTGCGCTACGCCGTCCGTCACCTCAACCTGCCTTTGGCCGAAGCTTTGCGGATGGCCAGCCTCTACCCCGCCCACTTCCTCTGCTGCGACGCAAGCCGCGGCCGCATCGCGATCGGGCACAATGCGGACCTCACGCTGTTGAGCGACGACCTCCGGGTGACCGCGGTTTGGATCGGCGGGACCCGACTTCCCTCAGCCATCGATGGCCCGCCGTAGCCATGGAACGGCGCAAAACGCCTCCCAGAAACTCATGTGCACATGTGCGCAACCTGCTACATTGAGCTATGTCCGTGTCCCGGTCCACACCGGCCTTCTTGTCCGTGCGCCTGCCAGCGGCCACCCGCGCCCGGCTAAAGGCGGCGGCGGTCGCGCGTGGTGAGACCGTCCAGGAATTGGTTGGCAGCCTGGTCGATCGGTTCCTTGCCGAGGAGGATCGCACGGCTCCCGGCCTTGCCGCGGTCATGGGCAAGCTGCGTTCGCACGCGGAGGATCTCAGGCGCCGCGGAGTCACCGGACTTTGGGTGTTTGGCTCCATCGCACGCGGTGATCCAGGTCCGGGCAGCGACGTGGATTTAATGGCCGAGTTCGACGCCGGCGCGCGCCTTTCGCTTGTCGGCCTGGCGTCGCTGCGTGCCGATTTGACCGACTTGCTCGGGGCACCAGCGGACCTTGTTGAGCGCAACGCCCTACATCCTTCAATCCGCGAGGCTGCGGAGCGGGAGGCGGTGCGCATCCTGTGAAACGGCGGGGCGCACGCGAGCGTCTGAAGGACATCCGCTCGGCAGCCGAGGACGCATTGGCTTTTGCCGGCGGCCTGGACGAGGCGGCCTTCGCTGCCCTGCCGGTCGCGGACCGGAGAACCTATCGTGCGCTGAAGAATGCACTTGCCGAGATCGGCGAGGCGGTGAAACTGCTGCCATCCGAGCTCATTGCGCGGCATCCAGACGTGGACTGGCGCGGCTGGGCCGGGTTGCGCGACGTGGTATCGCACCGGTATTTCGGCCTGCAGCATTCACGGTTGCGCCCGACCGTGAAGGACGAGCTGCCCGTCTTGTTGCTTGCCGTGTCGGGCGAGCTCGCCAAAGCCGATCCGCCGAGCACGTAGGAAAGCGCCTGTGCCTGTATTGAAGGAGCCACCGACCATGAGCCGGGCCTCGTGAAGCAAGGGCCGTTGCTGCGCAGCATCCGGATTGACCCGGCGCTCGGCGGCGAGCGGGCCGAACGGCTGCCGTTCCTGTCCAGCGGACCGGTGGAGCTCGAGTTGCGCCGCCCGCTGACGTTCCTGGTCGGTGAGAACGGCTCGGGCAAGACGACGCTGCTGGAGGCGATCGCGGCCCGCTGCGCTATCCGTCCCGGCGGCGGCCGCAGCTATGCCGAGCACGAGCATGACCGCGAGGCGACCGCGATCTCCGCCGCCGTGGAGGTGATTTTCGCCGGGCGCCGGCCCAAGGGCCTGTTCCTGCGGGCGGACCGGTTCGCGGACACCATGGCGCGGGCCGGACGGCTCCCCATGCCCACCACCGGCGAGTGGCGTCTGGCCGACGAGCAAAGCCGCGGCGAGGGCGTGCTGTCGCTGCTGACCGCCCGGGTCGATGCCAGCGAGGGTTTGCTTTACTTGCTCGACGAGCCGGAAACCGGGTTGTCGCCGCAACGGCAGATGGCGCTGCTCTGCCTGCTGGACGAGCTGCACCGGGACGGGCGTTCCCAGGCGCTGGTGGCGACGCACTCGCCGATCCTGCTCAGCCACCCTGAAGCCGATCTCCTGTGGATCGACGCGGAGGGCATCACCCGGCGCTCGCTGGACGAGATCCCGCACTGGCGGGATATGCGGCGGTTCATGGCCGATCCCAAGACAGCGCTGCGCCGCCTGCTCGACTGACGAAGGATCGCGTCAGGCCCTTACTTCAAGTGCTGGGCCAGGAACTTGTTCATCTCGAACATCGTGACCTTGTCCTTGCCAAAGACCTTGCGCAGCTTGTCGTCGGCGATGATCTCGCGCCCGTCATCCGGGTTCTGCAGCTTGTGGGCCTTGATATACTCCCACACCTTGCTGACCACCTCGCCCCGCGCCATCGTGCCCTTGCCTACCACCGCCGCCAGGTCCTCGGACGGCTGCAGCGGCTGCTGCAGGACGTTCGGCTTGTGGCCCGCCTTCGGCTTCTCGACCGCGGTGCCCTTCGGCGTCTTCGTCTCGGCTTTCTTCTCTGGGGTTTTGGTCATCGGTTCACTCCGGATAACGGCGTTATGGCTTGGTTGGCCCAAGCACGCGCTGGAAGCAAGGCCTGCAAGGGCTGTCTCAACGACCGGTGACGTTCCATCGTCAAATGCCACCAACCCGACCGGTCATTCCCAGACCAGGCTGACCCGCAATCCCGGGCTGGCCGCCTCGAAACGCAGCCTGGCGCCGTGCAGCTCAGCGACCGCCGCGACCAGGCTGAGGCCCAATCCGTTGCCCGGAGTGCTGCGGCTGCGATCGCCGCGGTAGAAACGATGCGCGAGGTTGGGCAGGTGCCTCGCCTCCACGCCCGGGCCATCGTCCTCGACGCCCAGGCAAGCGCCGGCTTCTTGACCGCGCGACAGCCGAATGCCGATCTGCGTTCCGGCGGGGGTGTGGCGCAGCGCGTTCTCCACCAAGTTGGCGACCGCCTGCGTCAGCAGTTCCTGGTCGCCATGCACCATGATGCCGGACGCGACGTCGGTGGCCAGGCGATGGCCCGCCTCCTCCGCGTCCGGCCGGTACGCATCGGCAACTGCCTCCGCAATCGCGCTCAGGTCCACGTCGCGGAACCCCGCGCGCGGCGAGGCCCCCTCCACCTGAGCGATGCGCAGCAGGGCCGAGAAGGTCTCCAGCAGCCCCTCTGCCTCCCGCATCGCGCCCTCGACCGCCGCCTCATACTCCACGACCGAGCACGCGTGCATCCGCGCATCCTCCAACCGTTGGTATAGCCGCGAGAGCGGGGTGCGCAGGTCGTGCGCCACGTCGCTCGACACCTGATACAGGCTGTCCATCAGCGCGCCGATGCGGTCCAGCATGTGATTCAACGTGCCCGCCAGCCGGTCCAGGTCGTCGCCGGTGCCGCGGACCGGCACACGGCGCGTGAGGTCGCCGCCGATGATCGCCTCCGCCGTGCGGGCGATGGCGTCCACCCGGGCCAGGAAGGTTCGACTGAGCACCATGCCGCCGCCGATGCCCAGCAGCGCCGCGAGACCAACGGTCCACAGGAACGCGGTGGCGATCGCCTCCTCCACCTCGGTCACGCGGCCCAAGTCGTCACCGACCGCGAGCAGCAGGCCGCCGCCGAGGTCGGCCACCAGCGCGCGCACCCGCTCCGGCCGGCCGCCATCCTCCGATGCCTCCGGCACCCGGACGATCGCCCAGCCCGGACGCAGGGCCGTGGTCACCGGCATCTCGCCCGCGAGGTGCAAGCCGCCCGGGTCCTGCACAAGGTAGTCCAGCGCGCTGGCGCCCCGGCCGCGCGACCGCACGACGGCCAGCAGGTGGTCCAGGCCGCCGGTTTGGAACTCGTCGCGCAGGAAGGCCGCCTCGGTCTCGATCCGGGCGGTCATCTGCTGATCCAGGGCCGATCGCGCCGCCAGGAACACCGCCCCGCCCAGCACGAGTGCTGAGGCCGCGAACACGCCGACATACAGCGCCGCGAACCGGAAGCTCGCGGTGCGGAGCAGCCTAAGCGGCAGGCGCACGCAGCACGTAGCCGGAGCCGCGGACGGTGTGGATCAGCTCAGGGTCGCGGCCGCCGCGGGACAGCTTGCCGCGCAGCCGGCTGATATGCGTCTCGACAATGTTGGTTTTGGGGTCAAAGTGAAAGTCCCACACGCCCTCCAGCAGCATCGTCCGCGTCACCACCCGGTCGGCGCGACGCAGCAGGAACTCCAGCAGGCGGAATTCCCGCGGTTGCAGCTCCACGCGCTCGCTGCCGCGGGTCGCCGTGCGCTTGAGCAGGTCCAGCTCGAGATCGGCGGCGCGCAGGGTGGTGGGTGTGTCGGACAACGGTGGGCGTCGGGCGAGCGCGTGCAGCCGGGCCAGCAACTCGGCAAAGGCGAACGGCTTCACCAGGTAGTCGTCGCCGCCCGCGTCCAGCCCCTGCACCCGGTCGCCGACGCCGCGCAGCGCCGTGAGGAACAGCACGGGCACGCGCACCCCGGCGCTGCGCAGCGTGCGGACCAGCCCGATCCCGTCGATGCCGGGCAGCATCCGGTCAACCACCAGCACGTCGTGCGTGCCGCCCACCGCCATAAACAGGCCGTCCTGCCCATTCGGCACATGGTCGGCGACGTGGCCATGCTCATTCAGGCCGCGCACGATATACGCGGCGGTCTCCGCGTCATCCTCGATCACCAGGACCTTCATGCCACCGCCTTGCGCCCTTTCTCGTCCTGCGTCATCAGGCGCCTGGGATGTCGGGAAGGCGCCCCCCGCATCGGCAGGGCCTACTCCTAGTGCCTCCTGGGCGCCAAGAAACTCAGGCTTTGCCGCCGTCCATCGCCGCGAGCAGGTCGGCCAGGGACTGCTCGCAGGCAGCCGCATCCGGGGTGCTGGCGCGCAGTGCCGCCAGCGCGCGGTCGATGGCCTTGTCGATCGTGTGCCACTCCGCAGCCGAGCGCGGCTTCAGCGAGGGTTCTGCCTCGTCCCAGGACGTCTCGAGGTCCTTGATCCGGATTTTCGCGCCGGCAAGGTCGCTTCTATCAACCAAGGCGGCGGTATCGACGACGATGGCCCGGAAGGGCGTGAGATCGCCGATCTTCGAGGCTGCCGCCGCGGCAGATGCGACGATCCCCGTCGTGGGCAGGAGTACCCCGGCGCCGATCGACGCGGCCGTGAATGCTGGCAGCAGGGCCAGCGCGCGGATGAGCTTGGGCTTGGTCATCATAAGCGTTCTCCTGTGTTGATATGCAGCGGGGCGGCTCACGC
This sequence comes from uncultured Alphaproteobacteria bacterium, assembly GCA_963850595.1. GTDB lineage: Bacteria > Pseudomonadota > Alphaproteobacteria > Acetobacterales > Acetobacteraceae > CAHJXG01. Next base: position 70,301 of record CAWKLS010000004.1, read on the forward strand.
CTGCTCAGCCGTCTTCGGCCGGTTCGAGCCGACGCTGATGAACGTGACGAGGACCGCGATAACGGCGAAGAAGATCAGGCTGGTCCGGATGGTGCCCAGCCCGAGCCCGCCATAGGTCTGCGACTGCGACAGCAGGTCGCCGAGCGAGGCGCCGAGCGGCCGCGTCAGGATGTAGGCGAGCCAAAAGGTGAGCACCGCATTGCCGCCGAGGTAGTAGGCGCCAGCCATGACCGCGATCAGCGCGCCGAATACCCAGACGCCTATGGTGAAGCCAAGGCTCAGCGCTTCCGTCGCGAGGTCACCGGCGGCGGTGCCGAGCGCGAAGGTGAACAGGATTGCCGACCAATAGAACAGTTCGCGCCGCGTGGTGGTGATCGTGTGGATCGACAGCGTCCGCTCGCTCGAATACCAAATCACAAAGATCGCCGCCAAGATCAGCGCAAAGATGGTGGTGCTGACATAGAGGCTCACGCCGAAGCCGTCGGTGAGAGCGTCGGTGATCTGTGTCCCGACCACGCTTACGAGCACGACAGTCAGCCAGTAGATCCAGGGCGCGTACTGCCGTGCGCGCAACTGCAGCAACAGGGTCGCGACCAACAGAACACCCATGACTCCACCGGTGATGCCCGTGCCGAGGCCCACGTGCACCGCCAGGAAATCCGCCCCGGTCTCGCCGACCGTCGTCGCCATGATCTTGATGATCCAGAAGATCAGCGTGACTTCGGGGACCTTGTTCAGCATCGGCGCGGAGCTTCTGTCGGCGGTGACCGCCATCGGCCGGACCCTTTCCACTGGATGAGTGCCGGCTGCGGACGCCGACGATGCGGATTGCAAAATGCACCGCCGCATGTTGGGCCGGCGTTGCGGGTCCTATACGGATCGCCAATGTCCGGCGCCGGCCGTTGACACCCGGGCCGGTTCAATGCTGCCGATGCTGCAGCCGCGCGGCTTTCCTGGACGCGGCGGAGATCTGGCGATGCTGTCCTCGAACTTGGCCCTATTCATGCTGTTCAACGCGGCCAACCGGCCCGGCGCCATCCCGCTGGCCATGGCCGAAGCCCTGGCAGTGGCACCCGTGCTGCTGGTCCCGGTGTTGCTGACCTGCCTGTGGTTATGGGGACCGCCGCAACGGCGGGCTGCGCTGATTGCGACCGGATGTGCGGTGTTCGCCGGGCAGGCGATCAACATGACGCTCGGCCTGCTATGGTTCGAGCCGCGCCCCTTCATGGTGGGCGTCGGGCACACCTGGCTGGAGCACGTGGCGGATAACGGCTTTCCCAGCGACCACGCGACCCTGGCTTGGAGCCTCGGGCTGGGGCTTGTGTTGACCGGCGGCTCCTATCGCTGGGGCGCGGTCGCCTGCTTGGCCGGCGTGGTCGCGGGGTGGGCGCGCGTCTTCCTCGGCGTGCATTTTCCGATCGACGTGCTGGCCTCCATTCCGGCCGGCCTCCTGGCGGCCGCGTTCGCACGGGCCGTACTGCCGCCGATCCGGCGCTGGGTCGCGCCGCCGGTTGGACGCTTCTACGACGCGGCGCTCGGGCGTTTGCCGGCTTGGGTGCCGGTGCCGCGGCAGTCCGCCCCTTGAGCCCAGCCTACTCCGGCAAACGCGGGAGCGGCGTGCCGTCCTTCGGCATGGCGTAACGGGCCACGTTCAGCTGCATCGCCAATAGTGTGTAGTAGGCGTTGATCCCCACCAGATCGACGACCGCCGGCTTGCCGAACCGCTGCTCCGCCCGGGCGAAGGCCCGGTCCGAAACCCGCTTGTTCTTGTGCAGCTCGGAAGAGAAATCATAGACGATCTCTTCGTCCTCGCTCATGCCGGTGGGCCGCCGCCCGTCGCGGATCGCCTCGATGATCGAGGGCTTGATCCCGGCCTTGGCGGCGATCGGCGCGTGGACATACCACTCGTAGTCCTGCGTCCACTCCCGCGCCGTGATCAGGATAGCGAGCTCAGACAGCGTGTTGCCGACACCCGACTTGTAACGCAAATAGTCCCCCATGGCGCGGGCCTGGGACATGACCTCGGGCGAGTACATCAGCGGCTCGAACGGGCCGAACACCGGCACCTTGCGGGCGGCCAGGAAATCCTCGGCGGCTTTCTTCTGCTGGTCGTTGTACTGGTCCGGCGGGATGGCCGGCAGCCGGCTCTGCGCCATGGCCACGGACGAAATCATGCAGGCCAGGGTGCCAAGCAGGACGTAATGCATCGCGGTCTCTCCAGGTTCAAGCGATCGTCCTAACATGCCCGGCCGGGTTTTGGCGCGGCCCCGCTTCGCGCGATACCGTCAACCCGATCAACACCGGCATCGCCAGCAGCACCAGCGGGAATTGCACCAGCAGGCCGGAGATGATCGCAATGGCCAGCGGCTGCTGCATGCCGGAGCCCGCGCCGATCGCGAGCGCCAGCGGCATGAGCGTCAGGATCGCCGCCAGCGTGGTCATGGCGATCGGCCGGAAACGGTTGCGCGCCGCCTCCAGCAACGCCTGCCGGGGCGGCAGCTCCCGCGACAAATCGACGTATTCCGAGACCAGGAAGATCGCCATCTCGGTGCCGATGCCGATGATCATCGTCATGCCCATGATCGCCGTGATGTTCAGCTCGATGCCCGTCACCCACAACCCGGCGAACACCGCCGTCGTGGACAGCGCCGAGGCGCCCAGCACGATCACGGGTATCCAAAACCGCTCGTAAAGGAACAGCAGCAGCACGAACTCCGCCACCAGCGCCGCCGCGAACACCCGCGCCAGCCCAGCGAAGGCGATCTGCTGCTGGGCATAAAGCCCGCCCAGCTCATAACGCACGCCCGGCGGCAGCATGCCCTGCTGGTCGAGCACCGTCTTCACCTCAGCCACGGCGGCGCCGAGCGAGGCTCCCTGCAGGCGCGCGGTGATCGGGATCATGAGCTGCAGGTTCTCGCGCGTGATCTCCGCCTGACCCGGCGCCGCCGAGACCTGGGCCACCCGGCCGAGCGCGAACACGTGGCCGTCCGGCGCGCGTACCGGCAATAGCGCGAGCTGATCGTCGAACTGGCGCTGGTCCGGCGGCAGCCAGACCCGCACGCCGACCAGCTTGATCGTCTGCGGCATCTGCGTCGCCACGGTGCCCGCGAGGTAACTCTGCAGCGCGTCGCTCACGAACTGCGCATCTACGCCCTCGATCGCCGCGCGCGCCGGGTCAACCTGGATGTTGAGGCCGTCGCCGGCGATCACGATACCGTCCTGCACCGAGACCACGCCCTGCACCTTGCCGATCGCGGCGGCGAGCTTGCGCGCGGCGGGGGCTAGGGCGGCCGGGTCGTTCGCATACAGCTTGACCTCGATCGGCTGCGGCACCGCCGTGAGATCGCCGATCAGGTCCTCCATGAGCTGTGCGGTGGCGATGCGCAGCCCGGGCACGGTCTGGTCCACCTTGTCCTGCACCTCGGCCATGACCGTCTCGATCGGCCGGCGCGGCCCGGCTTTCAGGCGGACGAAGAAGTCGCCGGTGTTGGGTTCGCTGAGCCCGCCGCCGAGCCCGGCGCCGACGCGGGTGGAGTAGGTCTCGATCTCGGGCGTCGCGCGCAGGATGGCCTCGACCTGGCTGAGCTCGCGGCTGGTCTCGGTGAGCGAGGTGCCGGGCGCGGAGCGGAAATCGAGCACGAAGCCGCCCTCGTCCATCTTCGGCATGAAGCCGCTGCCGACGTGGCTGAAGGCGAACCAGCCGAGCACGAGCAGCGGCGCGAGGCCGAACGCCAGCAGCCAGGGCCGCAGGAACAGCCGCTCCAGCAGCCAGCGATGGGCACGCCCGACCCGGCCCTCCGGTCCCTCGCCCGGATCCTTCCAGCGCTTGAAATCGACGATGAGGCGGGTGAGCACCGGCACCGCAAGCGCGGTCAGCGCGTAGGAGATGATCAGCGCCGCCGCCATGGTCAGCGACAGCGCCTTGAAGAAGGCGCCGGTGACGCCCGACAGGAAGGCGAGCGGCAGGAACACGAGCAGCGTCGCCATGCTCGATCCCGTGAGCGGCGGCAGGAACTCGCGCCCAGCCGCCAGCACGATGTCTTGGCTGTTATCCGGGGTGCCCTCGGCCCCGCCGGCGCCGGCCCGGCGCGCCAGGTGCTCGATCATCGTGATAACGTCGTCGATCACCAACCCGACCGCCGCCGCGATGCCGCCGAGCGTCATGATGTTGAACGTCATGCCCAGCGTGAACAGCAGCAGCACCGTGGTCGCGAGCGTCGCCGGGACGACCAGCATGGCCACCAGGGTAACGCGCAGGCTGCGCAGGAAGGCGAGCAGCACGAGGCCGGCCAGCCCCAGCCCGATCAGGATCGCGTCGCGCACGCTGCTCACGGAGTCCGTCACCAGCGTGCTCTGGTCGTACCAGTTGAACAGCGTGACCCCGGCGGGTAGTTGCGGCTGGAAAGCCGCCAGCGCCTTGCGCACCGCTGCGGCGATGGCGACGGTGTTGCCGTCGGGCTGCTGATAGACCTGGAACTGCACGGCGGGGCGGCCGTCCTCGCTCACCCGGGTCCATTGCGGCACCACGCCGTCGCTCACGTCCGCCACGTCGCCGACCCGCACCACGCCGCCGGGGCCGCCCTGGATCACGGCGCTGCGCACCTGCTCAATCCGGCGCGCGGTGTTGTCGAGCGTCAGCAGCAGCAGCTTGGAGTGGTCCTGCATCCGGCCGACGACGTTCAGCACGTTGGCTTTGCCGAGGGCCGCCGCCACGTCGGACAGCGCCAGCCCGCGCGCGGCGAGCCGGTGCGGATCCACCAGCACCTCGACCTCCTGAACTTCGCCGCCCTGCACGCCGACATAGGAGACGCCGGGGATGGCGGTGAGCAGCGGCACGATCTGATACTGCGCGATGTCGCGCTGCGCGACCGGGCTGACGTCCTTGGAAAGGAGCGAGTAGGCGATGACCGGAAACACGGTCGGGTCCATCCGCCGGATGCGGTAGCTGCTGCCCGCCGGCAAGGATGGCAGCGTCTGCGCCACCGCGGCGTCCACCTGCACCGCGGCGGCGACGATGTCAGTGCCCCAGGCGAAGTCGAGCGATATCTCGGCGCCGCCGCGACTGGTGGTCGAGCGCACGCCCAGCACGCCCAGCACCCGGCGGACCGCTTGCTCCAGCGGGATCGTAACCAATAGCGCGGTCTGATCGGCCGGCCGTGCGCCGGCGTCCACGTTCACCACTACGCGGGGAAACTGCACCACCGGGAACAGCCCGGTCGGCAGCAAAACCGCGGAGAAACCGCCGGCGATCATCAGCGCGAGCATGATGGCGAGGATCGAGCGCGTGTGCCGCGCCACCCATCCGCCGGTGGGCACGGCGTGCGGCGCCGGGCCGCGGAGCGCCTCGTCGCTCCCGCGGAGCGCTTCGTCACTCATCGCGCGGCGACCCCGCTCGCTGCGGCGGCTGGTTCCTCGCGCACGGCGGCGCCGTCCTGGAGCTGGTAATTGCCAGTCGTGACAAGGCGGCGCTTGGCATCGATCGGGCCGGTCGCGACCGTCGTGTCGCCCACGGTGCCGGCAACCTGCACGTCCACCCGCGCCGCCTTGCCGTTGCCGACCTGGAACACGTACGCCCCCTTGGAGTCCGTCGCGACCGCGTTGCGCGGCATGAGCCAGCCGCGATACTCGCCCACCTGCACGACGACGCGCACCGGGCCGCCTGCCAGCAGCCCAGCTCCTGCAGCCTGCGGATCGATCAGCACCGGCACGAGCCGGGTCGTCGGGTCCAGCATGGCGCCGACCGAGAGCACGCTGCCCTGCTTGGCGTCGCCGCCGTCGAGCGGCTCCACCTGGGCCGGCTGACCCCGGGCGACCAGGCCCCGCTGTCCGGGCTCGACACCCACCGCCGCGACGATCCGGCTGGAGCGGTCCAGCGTGGCCAGCGGCGCCTGGGCGGCGATGCGCGCACCGGGCGCCACAACGAGGCTGGAGACGATGCCGTCGAACGGGGCCGCGAGCGTCTGCTCGGCGCTGCCGCCGCCGCCACGGGTGAGCAGGTCGAGGTTGCTCTGCGCGTCCGTCACGGCCTTATCGGCCTGCGCGACCTGGTCGCGGGTCGCGAGATGCTGCGCCAGCATCTGCGTCATCCGGTTCCGCTCACCCTGCGCAAGAGTCAAGGCTGTAACAGCCTGACGGTAGGTTGCGAGCGCCGCCGGGTCAGCGCTGACGACAAGCAGCGGCTGGCCCTGCCGCACGCTTTGGCCCACGGCCACCATGACCCGGGTCACCTGCCCGGCGCGCAGCAGGCTCAATGTCTCGCTGCTGCCCGGCGCCGCCTGAATGACACCATAGGCCGTGAGCGTATGCGGCAAGCTGCCCTCCTGCGGCAGCGCCGTGGTGACGAGCACGCTGGGTTGCGAGGCGCCGCCCTGGGCGAACGCCAGCGTGGGCAGGATGGTCAGCAGGGCGGCAAGAACTCGCCTCATAATAGGCTTGGCCCCTTCGATATTTGAAGTTGCAGCGGCGGCAGCCCGGCGCCGAGCAGGGTCGCCAGCGCCGTGCGCTGATCGAGCACCTGCTGCTCCAGCCCGATCACCTGGCGCTCCTTGCCCAGCCGCGCCGACAGGAGCTGCACGTAGCTCAGCTCGTCGAGCAGGCCGGCGCGCAGGGCACGGCCGGCGCTGCTCGCCAGGTCCTCCGCTTGGGCCAGGCCGGCGCGGGCGGCATCGCGCTGGCGCTGCAGCAGGGCGACGTTCGCGAGCAGCGCCCGCACGCCGCCCTCCGCCGTGGCGAGGCGGGCCGCATACTCGGCACGAAGCTGCTCACGGGTCGCACGCTGGATCGCGACCTGGCCACGGTTGCGGTTGAACAGCGGCAGCGCGATCGAGGCGGAGGGGCCGAGCGACTGCACCCGGCTGGTGTCGTTGCCGTAGTTGGGGCCGAGGGTGAGCGCCGGGAACTGCGACAGCACGGCCGCGCGCAAATTGGCCTCCTGCGACGTGTAGCCGAGCTGCAGGGCGATGAGGTCGGGCCGGCGCTGCGGCAGGCTGGCGAGCAGCAGCACCGCCTCCGCCCCGGTGATCGCCGGGACGCGCAGCTCGTTCGAAAGCAGCGGCCGCACGCTGGGCTGCAGGCCGAGCAGGGCGTCGAGCTCCTGCCAGCGCTGGTCCTGCGCGAGCGTCGCGGCGTATTGCTCGGTCTGCAAGGCGGTCAGTTCGGCGACGAAGGGCGCCGTGACTTGCAGCGTGGCGTTGCCCTGGGCCACGGCTCGCGCTGCGATGTCGCCGCGCGTCCGCAATAGAGCAAGCGTCTCGTTGAGGCGGCGCAGCAGGCGGCCCTGCTGGACCAGGTCGATCGCGAGCGTCTGCGCCCGGCTGATGGTCTGCCACTCCTGCCAGACCACGTTCGCGTCCACCTGCATGGCCGAGGACTGCGCGGCGCGGCGGCGGGCGGACAGGGTGATGAGCGCGGAGACGTTGGCGGTCAGCGTGGCGCCGATCGCGTTGGCGATGCCGGGTCCGCCGAGCAGCACGTTGTAGCTGCCCGACAGCACCGGGTCCGGCAGCAGCCCGGCCTCGATGACCTGCGCCCGCGCCACCCCCTGCTGCGCCCGCGTCGCCCGCAGGTCCGGGCTGTTCTGCAGCGCCAGAAGCCCAACCTCGGCGGGGCTGAGCGGCCGGTCGGCCGGGATCGGCGCGGCGCCGGGGCGGGTCCGGTCAAGCGCCGCCACGTCGCGCGCAAGCGGAGCCTCGGAGACGAGCGGCTGAGCTTGGTAACCGGCGCAGCCGTTGAGGACGATGCAGGCAGCCAGGACGCGAAGGGAGACGCTTACGATACGGATCACCAGCAGCTACGCAAAACAGCGGACCTCCAAACCTACGTTGGCCATTTAGTCAGAGAGGCTGTTGCAACCACATCTCCCCCGCATTGGGATTTCCCAACCTTGCCAAAGCAGCACTGTCACGCGGATGCGGCGTGCTAAAACGTCACCTCGCTTACCGTTTGGCATAGCGCAGGTCAAAAGGCCCGAATGTTGAGGCTTCTACGTTCCCCGGCGTTGCGAGATCATCCCGGACCTCGCGGATTAGCGAGCTTCAACTATGGGCCGCGGGGGAGAGCAGTTTCCAGATGAACTGGCGTATGTTTGACCTCAACCTGCTCGTCGTGTTCGACGCCGTGCTGCGTGAGCGCAGCGCCACCGGGGCGGCCGCGACGCTCAACATGACGCAGCCCGCCGTCAGCCAGGCGCTTGCCCGCCTGCGCGGCGCGGTGCAGGACGACCTGTTCGGCCCTGGTCATCGCACCGCATCTGGCGGCGGCGGCGGCGGCCGAGGCGCCCGGGATCGTGCTCGACCTGCGCCCGAGCGGGACGCTGAACGTCGCCGATTTACTGGACCGCGGTGAGATCGACGTCGCCATCGGCGGACTTGCGGCGCCGGGCGAACGCTTCAACGACGTTCGCCTGATGGAGGACGGCTTTTGCGCGATCCTGCGCCGGGGACACCCGGCCTGCGGCTTCGATGGAACTATCGGCATTGAGGCCCTCGCGGGCATTCCGCATCTGGCCGTCTCCTCAACGGGCGAAGGGACCGGCTTTGTCGATGAGGAGCTGGCACGGCATGGCCTCGTGCGGCATGTCGCACTTCGCGCGCCGCTGCTGGCCACGGCGGCTGTGCTGGCGCAGTCCGAGATGGTCGCCGTGCTGAGCGCCGGGGCGGCGCAGGAGTTCGCGCGTCACGCGCCGCTGCAGGTGCTGCGGCTGCCCTTCGCTACGCCGCATCTGACCACGGTGCTGCTCTGGCACCGGCGACTCGACGACCTCGCTGCGCATCGCTGGCTCCGCAGCATCGTCATCCGGACCGCCAAGGCTTTGCAGCGTCCGCTGTCGCCGGATCGGTAAGCCGCAGGTCAACCCCGGGGCTGCCCACTCTGCACTTGGGCAAGCCTAGCAGCCTGAGCATGAGCTGCCTGGGCCACGAGATACCGGCTCACCGATGCTGCCTGCGCGTAGGCCACGGTGCCATTCTCAAAACCGCGCGGCAGGGAGTTCGCCGTCTGCACCGGGCTTTGGCTACCGTTGGTCGGCAGGGTGATCGGCGCGCATGACCAGCACGAAGGCGTCGTCAAATAGCCGTCGCGAGCCGAACCGCTCTCCTGCCGCCTGGCGCGGGTCGCCCACCACGGCGAGGTCCAGCTCGCCGTGGTCCAGCAGCCCAGCAATGTCCAGCGTGCCGCTCGGGCGTATGCGCAGCTTGATGCCGGGCGCTCCCGCCAACTCGCCGAACAATGGGGCGGCCAGCGCAAGGGCGGCGCGGTCGTCGAGGGCGATGGCGAACTCCCGGACAGCGAGCGCCGGGTCGAAGCCTGGCGCCTCGAAAGCCCGTTCAATCGCTTCCAGTGCCTGCCGTATCGGCAGTGCCAGCTCCTCCGCCCGCAGCGTCGGCGCCATGCCGGTCGGCGCGCCGGCCCGCGTGACGCTCCGTCGAACGCCAATGAGTGGCACTACTACCTGCGCGGCACGGCGCAGGTCGGGCTGTTCGGATCGGGCGGACGCGGCAGGGTGGCGGAGTTCAAGCCGGGCGATGTCGCCTATCTGCCGATCGGCTACGGCCACGCCATCCGCAACATCGGCAAGGACGACCTCGAGTTTCATCCGCATCCCGACCTGATCCGGGGTCGCCGGGGGCGCAAGTATCCCCGGCGACATACGGCCCGCATTTCATGCCCCGTCGGCATGGGCCGATGAGCGCATCGCATGGGCCTCGCGTCGCCGCCGGGCGTTGCTTACACACGGCGGCACTGGCGCCGCTGGAATACGGAGCTTCACGATGAATATCCAATCAGGCTATGCCCTTGCTGTCCTGGCGCTTATCCTGGGCGCTGCGCCGTCGATGACGCAGGGCGTGACCCAATCGCCACCCGCACCGAACTCCGGCCAAAGCATGCCGGAGCCGCCTAACAGCCTGCCGGACGGCGCGCGCACCCTGGCCCCAGGCACCACCGGCATGCAGCGGATGGGCACGGTCGCGACGACACGCATGCAGCCGGAGCCAGAGACGACGACGCAAGCCCCCGACCCGGAGGCCGTCACGGACCGGTAAATCCGGCGCAGGCTGCTATGCCGTCGGCGCGGACAGCAAAGCCGTCGTACATCCGGTGCAGACCGGCCAGCAACGGCGTCGTCGGTCGCGACGCCGCTCGAGCGGCAGTTCGGCCAGATCCCCGGCGGCAGCGTCGGGATCGGCGGCCTGCAGAGCCCGTCGATCCACATCCAGGCCAACCCGGCGCAGCTCGCCGCCGCCGGCCTCGACCTTGAGGACATGCGCGTCGTCCTGACCAACTCGACGGTCAACCAGCCGAAGGGGCGGCTTTATGGCGGCCAGACCGCCTACGCGCTGCAGACCAACGACCAGCTTATGAGCGCCATCGGCTTCGAGGACACCATCTTGGCCTACCGCAATGGCGCCGCGATCCGGGTGCGCGACCTTGGCCGGGCGGTGACCGCGCCGGAGGATCCGACCCAGGCCGGCTGGCTCAACGACGAGCGCGCGGTGCTGATCGCCGTGCAACGTCAGCCCGACGCCAACGTCATCGCCACCGTGGCCGCGATCAAGCAGGCCCTGCCGCAGACGCAGGCGTCGCTGCCGCCCAGCATCAAGGTCGAGATCGTCTCCGACCGCACGCAGACCATCCGCGCCAGCGTATCGGATGTGCAGTTCACCCTGCTGCTGACGATCGCCTTGGTGGTCGGCGTGATCGCGGTGTTCCTGCGCAAGCTCTGAGCGACGGTGATCCCGGCGATCTCGGTGCCGATTTCGCTGGTTGGCACCTTCGCGGTCATGCTGGTGCTGGGCTACAGCCTCGACAACCTGTCACTGATGGCGCTGACGATCGCGGTGTTCGTCTCGCTGTTCCTGCTGAGCGGCGTGGTCGGGCTGCTGTTCCGTGTGTTCGCGGTGACTGTCGCGGTGTTCATCCTGGTCTTCGGTGTTCGTGTCGCTGACGTTCACGCCGATGATGTGCGCGCAGCTGCTGAAGCCCGATCATGACAAGTCTGGGCACGCCAAGAGGCCCGGCCGCATCTCAAGCGCGCTGGAACGGGGGCTCGACGGGCTGGTCGCGGCCTGTGACCGCGCCCTCGTGGTGGCGTTGCGCCATCGGCGGATCACGCTCGGCGTCATGCTGCTGACGGTGGCGGCAACCATTGGCCTGTTCGTCATCATCCCCAAGGGCTTCATTCCGCAGCAGGACACCGGTTTGATCGTGGGGATCACCGAAGCGGCGCAGCACATTTCGCCCGCCGGCATCATGCAGCGGCAGCAATCCGTCCTCGCCATCGTGCGCCAGGACCCGGCGGTTGCCTCCGCCATCGGCTAGGTCGTCGCAGGCGGCGCCACGGTGGCCGGGTCGATTTCGCGCTGCAAGCGGAGCGTGAGCACGGCCTGTCGAGCGAGGACGCCACCCATGAGGCCTGCCTGCTGCGGTTCCGGCCGATCCTGATGACGACGCTCTGCGCCGTGCTCGGCGGCGTGCCGCTGATGCTGGGGACCGGAACGGGGTCGGAGATCCGGCAGCCGCTCGGCTACGCGATGGTCGGCGGCCTGCTGGTGTCGCAGCTGCTGACGCTGTTCACCACGCCGGGGTTTTACCTCTACATGGACCAGCTCAGTCGCCTTTTCGGCCGCCGCCGTGCGGTTGCGGCCGTGCCGGCGGCTGCTGAGTAGGGTGTTCCGGCCTGACGGGAGGCGGTCGGGATTGGGGCTTCAATTTTGGTACCGATCCGTCCTATCGTCTAAACAACCCGGCATCACAACAAGCCGTGGGCCGAGGACATCGTCTCCATGCGTCAACACGCCCGCTCCCTGCTGCTCTGCGCCGCGGCTGCCCTGCTTTGGACCACCGGTCCGAACGCAATCGCCCGCGATGACGACGGGGCTGAGGTGATCCAGCAGCCGATCCGCACCCATTATGACGGCATTACCGACGACCTGCTGACCGCTGGCCTCGGCCGCATTGGCCTGCAAGGGACGGCGCCGGGCTTCGCCGACCCGCTGCGTCCCACCGCCGCGGAGCTACGCCGCCGGGCAATCTTCGTGAACTATGGCGCACTGGTGGATGTCAGCACCGCCGGGGGCTACGGCGTCTTCTGGGGGCCGAACGTGCTGGCGGACGGCACCGTCACCACCGGCCAGGGCCTGATTGCCGGCGACGAGACCATCGCCTATGCGATGCAGCCCGACGGATCCCGCATCACGCTGATGGTGCAGGTGCCCGACGGCTACGACCCTACCCGCGGCTGCATCGTCGCGGCGCCCTCCTCCGGCTCGCGCGGGGTGTACGGCGCCATCGCCACCGCCGGCGAGTGGGGACTGAAACACGGCTGCGCCGTCGCCTACACCGACAAAGGCACCGGCACCGGCTTCGACGACCTGCAGCAGGGCCAGGTGACGCTGCTGCGCGGCGAGGTCGCCCCGATTGCCCTCGCTGATGGCCGATCGCAATTCACCGCCGATCTCTCGCCCGCCGAGCGCGCAGCCTTCAACATGGCGCATCCGGACCGCTTCGCCTTCAAGCACGCGCACTCCCAGGTGAACCCCGAGGCCGATTGGGGGCGCTACGTGCTGCAGTCCATCCGCTTCGCCTTCGACGTGCTGCACGAGAAATTCCCCGGTGCCCGCATCAATAAGCGCAACACGCTGGTGATCGCCTCCAGCGTGTCGAACGGCGGCGGGGCGTCGCTGCGGGCGGCGGAGCAGGACCGGCGTCATTTGATCGATGGCGTGGCGGTAGCCGAGCCGAACGTCAATCCGGAGTATGCGGACCGCTTCGCCATCGTCCAGGGCAGCCAGGCGCCGGTGCTGGGCCACAGCCGCACGCTGATCGACTACGTCACGCTGCAGAACGTGTATGAGGGCTGCGCCAATGCCGCCCCGGCGCTGGCGGCCACGCCGCTCAACCTCGCCGCGAGCCCTGCGCGCTGCGCGGCGCTGCATGACGCCGGGCTGCTGAGCGGCACGGCCCTCGCGGACCAGGCGACCGAGGCGCAGCGCATACTAAACGATTTCGGCATCCTGCCGGAGCAAAACGCCACGCAGGGTGCGTTATGGTTCCTCTATGTCCCGCAATCGATCGCGATGACCTACGCCAACGCCTATGGCCGGTTCAGCGTGGCCGACGGGCTGTGCGGCTACAGCCTCGCCGCGACCGCCGCTGGCAAACTCGCGCCGCTCGCTCCGGCCGCCGAGGCAATCCTGTTCAGCCTGAGCAATGGCATCCCGCCCACCGCCGGCATCAGCCTGATCAACGACCTGGCTGACGCTGGCCCGGCCGAGGACCGGACGTCCACGCCGGACCAGGACCTGCGCGGCGCGCTGTGCCTGCGCTCGCTGGCGCTCGGCCATGACGCGGTGACCGGGGCGCCGCTCTCCGGGCTGGAGGCGGACCAGGCCCAGCGCATCCGCGAGGGTGTCGAGGCGATCCGCGCCAATGGCAACCTGCACGGCATCCCGGCGGTGATCGTCACCGGACGCGCCGACAACATCCTGCCGCCGAACTTCGCGTCCCGCGCCTATCTCGGCCTCAACCGCGTGCGGGAGGGACAGCGCAGCCAGCTCCGCTATATCGAGGTCACCAACGCCCAGCACCTCGACGGGCTGCTGGGGGTCGCCGGGTTCAACAGCGCCTACGTGCCGCTGCATCGGTACTATATCGCGGCATTGGATTTGCTGTACGCCCATCTTCGCGACGGCGCGCCGCTGCCGGTGAGCCAGGTGGTGCACACCAAGCCGCGGGGGACCGGCCCTGATGGCGCCGTGCTCCCGCTTACGGCGGCGAACGTGCCGCCAATCGCGGGATTGCCGGGGGCGGACGCCATCACCGTCTTGACGGACAGCGTGCGTATCCCGGAGTAGCTGCACATCGACATCGCCTTGTCCCCTAACCTTGCGTCCCTCGCTATGATGTGGCCGTGCCGAATTTCTCCTCCTGGACTTTCCGCCCCGCACTTCCCGATGAAGCCGCAGAAGCATGTCTGGTTATTCGTCAGTCGATCGAGGTGCTTTGCGCCGCCGATCACGAAGGCGACCGCGCCATCCTCGACCAATGGCTTGCCAACAAGACGCCTGAGCAGGTGAGAGGCTGGATCGAGACCAATGCAGCCGGCGTCCTCGTCGGAATCGGCCTGGACGGGATCGGCGGCGTAGGCGCTGTCGTTCCGGACGGGACGATCGTGCTGAACTACGTGGCTCCATGGGCGCGTTTTTGCGGGGTCAGCAAAGGCATGATGCGCGCCCTGGAATGCCGTGCGGCGGACTGGGGACAGGCGTTCTGCAGCCTGACCAGCACGATTACGGCACACCCGTTCTATCGCGCATACGGCTATCTGGATGTGGGAGCGCCGGTTGCCTCTTTCGGCGGTAAACCCGCCTTTCCGATGCGGCGGGCAATCCGATGAGTATGGCGACCACTGGTGGTTTCTGATTAAGGGCAGTTGTCGGTCGGGTTCTTTGGTGTCCACCAACTCGCCGATCACAGCCGGAGAACGGGGCCTACACGAATGCGTTCGTTCGATCTCCATTCATGGGATTGCCGATGTCGAGCTGGACCACGACGCTGCGTTTCGCCCTGATTTCTGGGACCGTCGCCAGCGCAACATCGAGTGTTGCCTTGGCGCTTCTTGCGCGGGCGGAAGGCAAGGGCGCCCTGCAGCCGGTTAATTCGACAAGCCACTGGATGAACGGGGAGCGAGCCGCCGCATTCAGGGAAGCCGATGTTGCTCACACAGCGGTCGGGTATGCGACGCATCACGCGGCGACTGTGTTCTGGGCCGTCTTCTTCGAGCGATGGATCGGCGTGCGGCGTCCGGCCGCACTCCTGCCCCTTATACGGGATGCACTGGCGACATCGGCCGTCGCCGCGGCCGTCGATTACGGGGCGACACCCAAACGGTTTACCCCGGGATGGGAGTTTGTGTTGTCAAAGCGCTCCATGGCCGTCGCCTACGCTGCGATGGCACTCGGGCTGGCGGCAGGAGCCTTGATAAACCGGCGCTCTCGTTAGAAAAAATCCGTCAGCCCGATCTGATGCCCGCCGCCCGGCGGTCTCGATTGGGCAAGGGACAGCAAAGCGGTGCCCAGCAAACTGAGCAGCAGCCCGGTGCCGGTCAGCATGGTGCAGTCAGCGTCGCCCATGCCAGGGCCGCCATCAGGGAGTTCATCGAGACCACCTACAATAGCCAAAAGGCTTCACTCTGGTCTTGCCTATCTGTCGCCGATGGAGGTCAAGGCCAACCAGCCTTGGGCTGCTGCGCAACAGCCCAGGGCGACAACGCGGCCAAGCTGTCCGTAATTTACCGTCTCAACCAAATGGTTCAGTTCAAGATCATCAGAGTTTGCGGACACATTCAAGTGGCCGGACAGGGATGGTTTGGCGGGCAGTTACGCTGTGCAGGATCGACCACGTCGTGAGGCAGCTCATGGTGGGGAGCGGCCCGTCCGCTTACGACACAGTGCACGCCGATAGCGGACATTGGGTGGATTGCTTGTTTCTCAGATCGTGGGCGCGAGAACGTCCCGGGCAGTCGTCCAAGGCTTGAAGCCGTAACGGTCATTGTCGAGGGGCGCGAGCTTGCCGCGGCCACTGGCCATGTCGCGGAGATACTGCATCCCTTGCCAGGCAGGGAACACCGCATCGCTGGGCGGGGTCAGGGTTCGTGCCAACTTGATGACCATGCTCAACAGCCCGAGCCCGCCCGCACGCCACAGGCCGAACTTCTGCCCCGTAAGTTCCGTCATGATCTCCGCCAGCTCGCGTGGGCTCACGGTCGCGCCCGCAACGCGCAAGAACCGGGGCGCCGCGTCATCCAGTGCCACCTCCGCCACATAGTCCGCCACATCGTCCTTGGTAGTGAAGTCCAGCTTCTGGTCCGCATCGCCCCAGTAGAGGATCTTTCGGCGTTTGTGCAGGACGATGGGCGCCTGTCCGGTGAGCAGGTCGGCGAACGCGCCGTTCAGCACCGACGTGGCTTTGATTGGCATGGCGTCGATCCGCGCCATGAACTTGCGGCGCATATCGAGATTTCGGTTATCGCCGGGGCGGGTCCTCGTGAAGTCCAGCGAGTAGTCGGACGGGATGAACCTCGGAACACCCGCAGCAACCGCCGCATCGAGCAGCCTGCCTTGCATGCCGATCATCACCGGCTCCAGCCCATTAAGGGCGGAGACCACGCAACACGCATCTTCGCAGGCACGGCGCAACGCGGCGGCGTCGCTGTAATCGACATCCAACAATTCAGCACCGGCCGCTTGCAAAACCGTACGAATTTCCGCTGAACCGCCTGGCCGGACAAGGACGCGAAATCCCAAATTTCGGCGGCCCATCGCAGCTGCGATCCGGCCGCCGAGATCGCCCGATCCACCTGCAAGGACGATACGCCTTGTGTCCGTCACGCCCGAAGCTCTCGGAAGCTCGCTCTGATCTCGTCGGTGAACAGAACCGGCTGTTCTAAGGCCGCGAAATGCCCGCCATGTTCCAGTTCATTGAAATGAACCAGGTTGCCGAACCGTGCCTCGGCCCAGCGCCGGGAGATGCGGACAAGCTCTCTCGGAAACATGCTGATGGAAGCTGGGATGCGCATCTTGTCGGACAGCGGCGGGTTGGACATGGACGGCTGTGCCTCCCAGTAAAGGCGTGCGGACGACGCGCCAGCCTCGGGCAGCCAATACATCATGATGTCGTCGAGCATCTCGTCATACGTGAACACGCTCTCGGCGTTCCCACCACTGTCCGACACGTCCTGCAGCATGGCGTATATCCAAGCCGCCTGGCCGGCCGGCAAATCGGCAAGGGCGTAGCCGAGGGTTTGCGGACGGGTGGCCTGCAGCTTGGCATACCCCGATAGAACATTCTGGTAGGTGCCCATGCTTTCGAGCATGGCCTGCTCGTGCGGCGTGGCATGAGCCGTCTCGTCCGGCGTCGGTTGATAGCCGACGAAGTTAAGGTGAATGCCCACGCATCCCGGCGGCGCCTTGTGACCGATGGCGGTCGTCACCGCCGCACCCCAGTCGCCGCCCTGCGCGCCCCAGCGTTCGTAGCCGAGCCTGTGCATCAATGTCACCCAGGCATCGGCAACGCGTGCGATACCCCAGCCTGGCTCTGACGGCTTGTCCGAAAACCCGAAACCGGGGAGTGTCGGGATCACGAGGTGGAAGGCATCCCGCTTGTCGCCGCCATGCGCCGCCGGGTTCGTCAACGGACCGATCACCTTGTGGAACTCGACGACCGAGCCTGGCCAGCCATGCGTCATCACGAGCGGCATGGCGTTCGGCTCGGGCGAACGAACATGCAGGAAATGGATGCCCAGCCCATCGATGCTGGTGCGGTGCTGGCCCCAGCCGTTGAGCATGGTCTCGCATCGCCGCCAGTCATACTGGTCGCGCCAATACTCAATGAGCGCCTGGATCTTCTCCAGGCGAGGTCCCTGGCTTATGTCGGGGACGGTCTCCCTGTCCGGCCAGCGCGTCTGCTTCAGGCGAGCGCGCAGGCTTTCGAGCTGCGCCTCGGGAATGGCCAGCTTAAACGGTTCTACAAGGTCGGACATATTTCGGCTCCCTGACTGGTCACGGCGCGAGTGCCCCGCTTCGTCGATGACCGGGATCTGGTGCGTTCCAGCCGCGACGATTAGAACCGCAAACTGCGACAGGGTGTTGCGGATTAGGAACGCGCATGGAGCTGAATGACGTTCGCGCCTTTGCGCGCACCGCCGATCTGGGAAGCGTGTCGGCCGCGGGGCGGTCGCTTAGCCTGCCGAAATCGACTGTCAGTCGGTCGCTGACCCGACTGGAAGCCGCCGTCGGTGCGATACTGATCGACCGCTCCACCCGCCATTTGCGGCTCACCGATGCGGGCGTGCTCTTCCGTCCCTACGCCAGTCGGATCCTGGCCGATGTCGACGAGGCGGGAACCGCGCTGGACAACTTCGCCGGCGTCCCGCGTGGCACCCTGCGTGTAAGTGCGCCGTTCACATTCGTGGTGGCGATCGTCTCGCCAATGTTGCCGTCTTTTCTTGCCAGCTACCCGGAGGTCCGGGTCGTTCTCGATGTCGAAAATCGCGTGATCGACATGCCGGTCGAATCAGCCGATCTTGTCATCCGCGTCGGTGCCCTACCCGATAGCGACCTCATCGCTCGACACCTTCTCACGACCGAAGCATGGACATGCGCCAGTCCCGGCTACATCGCCGCGCAAGGAATGCCCTCAAGTGTCACTGGACTCGCCCGACACCGATTGATCGCCTATGCGGATCGGCTGACGACATGGTCGTACGGCATGGCGACAGGTGCAGCGGAGCAGGTAGAGTTTCGACCGGCCCACGTCGTCTCCGATTCAGTGGCTTTGGAACCAATGCTGATCGGCGGTGCCGGTATTGGAAGATTGCCGGATTTCATCGCCAGGCGCGCTGTCGCTGAAGGGAACCTCGTGCGCCTCTTCCCGGAAGCCGAGGGCGATACACTCGACGTGCACGCTCTCTACACAAGCCATCGCAGTCTTTCTGCCAAGGTCCGGGTTTTCATTGATACCCTCATCAAACATCTTGCAGCCACGAAGCAAAATTTCAGCGGGTAAGCTGGCAGCCAACCAGAGCCATTGAATAATTCAGTTATAGCGAAGCGAACGGAGACGAAGGTATTGCGACAATTGAGTTAGCAACTAGAATAGGTGCCGGGACGTCGGTGTTGCCGAACGATGAATGTCCGTTTCCGGGCACTGCACCAAGGTCTCTAAATGGCCGACTTGGGTCGTTACCGGCAATCTTGATTGTGTCGGCCCAGGGTTAATTCGTCGGACAGCAGCCACGTCCGGATGTGAGAACGAAGGTCCGCTGCCTAATGTCCGCCACCCGGCGGTCCCGATTGGGCGCGAGACAAAAAAGCAGTGCCCAGCAAACTCAGCAGCAGCCCGGCGCCGATCAGCAAAAAGCAATCGGCATAACCCATCACCACCGCCTGCCGCCGCACCTGGTTCGCGAGCCGGGCCAGCGCCTGGTCCGGGCCGACCACCTGCGCCATCTGGCCCAGCCGCTCCGCCAGCAGCACCGAGTTGTGCGTCACCCGCTCGGCGATGGCGGAAAAATGCCAGTGTTCCCGGTGCTCCGCCGCGGTCGCCAGCAGGGCTATGCCGAAGCTGCCGCCGAGGTTGCGGCCCATGTTGAACAATGCGCTCGCCGCCCCAGCCTGCGCCGGGCCGATGCCGATCGTCGCCATCTGCGCCAACGGCGAGATAATCAGCGGCTGGCCCAGCGCCCGCACGAGCTGCGACCATTTCAACTGGTCCATCCCCGTATCGGCCGACATGCCGAAGCCATTCATCAGGCAGCTCGCCGCGAACAAGCCGAGGCCCACGGCCAGCACCGCCCGGCTGTCGAACACGCGCAGGATGAAGGGCAAGAATGGTAGGATCGCGAGCTGCGGCAGGCCCATCCACATCTGCACTTCGCCGATCTGGAACGCGTTGTAGCCCTGCACGCGCGACAAGTACAGCGGTAGGATGTAGATCGAGCCGTACAGCCCCAAACCGGCAGCGAAGTTGACCACGCACGCCGCGCTCAGCGAGCGCCGGCGCAGCAGACGCAGGTCGATGAACGGCTCCTTCTTCAGCAGCTCGACCGCGATGAACGCCGTGAGGAACACCGCCGCCAGCACGGCGCAGAGCACGATGCGGTCGTCGCCGAACCAATCCTTCCGCTGCCCCTCCTCCAGCACGTATTCGAGGCTGCCGAGGCCGATCGCCATGCACGCGATGCCGGTCCAGTCGCCGCGGGCCAGCCGCTCGAGCCGCATCGGCTGCGGGTCGAGGCCCCACCAGATCATCGCGACCAGGGCAGCGCCGGGGATGAGGTTGATGTAGAAGATCCAGTGCCACGAGTAGGTGTCGGTCAGCCAGCCGCCGATCGTCGGGCCGATCGCCGGGGCGAAGGTGACCGTCATGCCGAAGATCGCGCTGGCGATGGCGCGTTGGCTGCCCGGAATTCGCAGCAGCATGATGGTGAAGGCGGTGGGGATCAGCACGCCGCCGGTGAAGCCCTGACCGATGCGGAACAGGATCATCTCGCTGAGGTTCGTCGCCAGGCCGCACAGCACGGAGAACACCAGGAACAAGATCGCGTTCACCACGAGATAGCGGCGCAGGCTGAAGACGCCCGCGAGCCAGCCGGTCATCGGGATGACGATGATCTCGGCGATCAGGTAGCCGGTGCTGATCCAGCTTCCCTCGTCGAGGCTGGCGCCCAGCGTGCCCTGGATGTCGGCCAGGCTGCTATTGGTGATCTGGATGTCGAGGACCGCCATGAACGCGCCGAGTGAGCCGCCCAGGAACGCCACCCAGTCACGCAGGCTCGCCTTGGTGCGCGGCGCTGCTGGCGCCGTGGCGACCGCGCCGCTCATTTCTCAGCAAGCGTCCGCAGCGGCCCCGGCGGCGCCGTGCGCATGTCGATCGCGGCGGTGACGGACAGGCCCGGCCGCAACTGAGACAGCCGCGCGTCGGCGTCCAGCCGGATGCGCACCGGGATGCGCTGCACGATCTTGGTAAAGTTGCCGGTCGCGTTCTCCGGCGGCAGCAGGGCGAAGGTCGAGCCGCTGCCGGGCGCCAGGCTATCCACCGTGCCGCGCAATGGCGCGCCGCCCAGCATATCGACGTCGAGCTGCACCGTCTCGCCCACGCCCATGCGCGCGAGCTGGGTTTCCTTGAAGTTCGCGACGACATACAGCCCAGCGTCCATCGGCACGACGTTCAACAGTCGGGTCGCCGGCTGAACATACTGGCCCGGCCGCACCGTCCGGTCGCCGACCGCGCCATCGACGGGGGCGGTGATCGTGGCGTAGGACAGATTGAGCGTCGCCTGATCTGCCACCGCCTTCGCGCGCAGCAGCGCCGCCTGGCCGCGGCTGAGCTGCGCCTGCAGCACCATGACCTGCTGCCGCGCGCCCTCCGCCGCCGCACGCGCGCGCGCCGCGGCGGCGTCACGGCCCTTGATGTCAGATTCAGCCTGCTGCGCCCGCTGCAGCGACCCGTTGCCGGTCCGCACCAGATCCGAATAACGGGCAAAATCCGCCTTGGCATACGCAGCCGAGGCGTCGGCGCTGGCGATATCGGCGTCCGCGGCGGCGATCGTGCTGGCTTGCAGGCGGAGCTGTGCCTGGGCGGATTGGATGTCCGCCTCGGCCGAGGCCACATCGGCGCTCGACTGCGCCAGCGCCGCCTGCAGGTCGCGGTCGTCCAGCCGGGCCAACACGTCGCCCCGATGCACCCGCTGGTTGTCGCCCACCGGCACCTCGGCCACCTGCCCGGCGACCCGCGACGACACAGTGACGATGTCGGCCTGCACGTAGGCGTCGTCCGTGGACTCCAGGAAGCGGCCCGTCGTCCACCAGCCATAGCCGAAATACCCGGCGCCAAGCAGCAGCGCGAGCGCCGCCCCCGCCAGGAGGACCCGCCGGCGCGTGGGCCGGGGCTTTGCCGGGGCCGGGCTCATTGCCTGCTCGGCCGCAGGTGGCGGCGCCTGAGTGACCAGGGGCCGTTCAGCCGTTACAGGTTGCGAGCCGTCCATCAGTCGATCTCCGTCGAGGAGGGGTTGTTGCGGCAGCCGTCATTGGCGAGCAATTCATCGAGCATCGCGCTGAACTCGGCCTTGCGGTCATCGCCGAGCCGGCCGAAGAACCGCTCCTGCTCAGCCACGGCGAGCAGCGTGGCCCGGCGCAGCAGCGCCGTGCCATTGGCCGTCAGCACGACGCTGTTGGCGCGCGGATCGTTCGGATGCACGGCGCGAATGACCAGGCCTTTTGCCTCAAGGTTACGCAGCACTTTGCTGGCCGTCATGCGGTCGATGTGCAGCCGGTCGGCCAAGTGGGTCTGGGTCGGCATCTCCCCCAGGCTCGCGACGTGCTCGGTGACGCGCAGCAGGAAGAACTGCATGTGCGTCAGCTCGGTCCCCTGCAGCGCCGCCTCCAGCCGCCGGGTCCAGGCATGCCGCAACATCCAAAGCCGGTAGCCGAAACTGCGGCTGGGCTGAAGCTCCACCTCGGCGAGTTGCGAAAGCACACTGTCCATACGGTTATAATATGCAGGGTTACAATAAGTGCAAGACCGCTGGACCGTTCGGATTTGCAGGACGTTAAACAATTATCCACAGCGATCGTGGTATGTCGTGCCGGGTGCCTCCCGGATCGCCGGGCGCGGCGCACTGGCGTTGACCAAACCGCTGGGTTCTTACTAGCCTGCGCCCGCCTACTACCTGAAAACTGCCACAGGAGCCTGCCATCGATTGGAATGACCCGCCGGTGCGGACGAATGAGAAGCGGCCCGTGCCGCGCCCGATCGTGCTCGCATCGCATCCGGGGAACGCTGGCGTGGGCGACCGCCGGATCGCGTGGGGCAGCAATGACGGCAGGGCGCGGGGGGCGGTCGTGGCGACCTTGAACGCCGGACCGAACCGCAACGCGATCGGCACGCATTCCGGCGCGTACTCGATCTACCGTGCGCTCGCCGTCGCGGCCGGGCAGCTCGCTTCGGACCACCAGCCGGATCTGACCAACACGAGCCCGGCGGTGCCGATCGGCCCTTTCCCGCAATGGTCCAACCCGGACGCCATCGTCTCGCTCGACCCGTGGGGGCATTTGAGCACCGAGCTGTTCGCCGACCGCATCGCTGCCGGGATCGACGTGCGGCCGTCCATCGCCGTCACCCGCGCCCATATCAACATGCCGGAGATCGCCGACGCCGTGCGGGCGGGCCGGCTGCATCCGGACGGGGCGATTCTGGACAGCAGCGGCAACGTCCGCGTCACCAAGGTTGCGATTGAGCCGGTTTGGCACCTGCCCGGCGTCGCGCGGCGCTTCGGCATCGCGGTCGCCGATTTGCGCCGCGGCCTTTTCGAGCAGACCGGCGGCATGTTCCCTGAGCTCGTGACCCGGCCCGACCTCGACGTGTTCCTGCCCCCGATCGGCGGCATGACGGTCTATCTGTTCGGCGATCCCGCGGGGCTCGGCCGGACCGAGACCCGCATTGCCTGCCGCGTCCACGACGAGTGCAACGGCTCCGACGTGTTCGGGTCGGACATCTGCACCTGCCGCCCATATCTCGCCCATGGCATCGAGGTCTGCATCGAGACGGCGCAGATGGGCGGCGTCGGCGTCGTGGTGTATAATCGCAAGGAGGGCCGGGCGCTCGGCGAGGTCACGAAATTCCTGGTGTATAATGCCCGCAAGCGGCAGGAGGGCGGCGACCGCGCCGACGCCTATTTCCAGCGGACCGAGTGCGTCGCCGGCGTGCAGGACATGCGTTTCCAGGAGCTGATGCCCGACGTGCTGCACTGGCTCGGCATCACCCGCATCGACCGGCTGGTGTCGATGAGCAACATGAAATACGCGCCGATCGTGGCGAGCGGGATCGAGGTCGTGGAGCGCGTCGCCATCCCTGACGGGCTGATCCCCGCCGATGCCAGCGTCGAGATGGATGCGAAGAAAGCCGCCGGCTACTACACCGACGCAGTGCCGTCGCCCGAGGTCCTGCACGAGGCCAAGGGCCGCGCCCTGGATGAGTGAAGCCGGGGATGAGTGAAGCAGCGGCGGCCTGGCTGTGCACCGCGGACGCCGTGCGCAGCCGCGCCCATGCCATGCTGGCCCTGGCCGAGGCGGGTGGGCTACAGCATTTCTCGGTCGATCTCGCGCGTTTGGACGACGCCGCGGCCTACGTCGCAACGGTGGTGCGGGACGCTTATCCCGACCTCCGCATCCCGCATCACGCCCGCTGGCGGCATTTCGCCACGGGCGGCATCGACCGTTGGGTGCCGCTGGGCGCCAAACTGGCCGATCTAGGCGCTGCTGAGGTCGCGCGCGCGCGGGTCGAGCTGTGCGTGGTCAGCGTGCTGCTGGACGCCGGCGCCGGTCCGGACTGGCGCTACACCGAGCCCGGCACCGGCTTGACGCTGGCGCGGTCGGAGGGGTTGGCGGTGGCCAGCCTGCACGCATTCCAGGCCGGGCTGTTCGCCGCCGATGGCGGTATGCGCGCCGATGCGGGCGGGCTGATGCGGATCGACGCCGCAGCGCTGGCGCATGCCTTCCGGGTGGACGAGGACAACCCGATGCCGGGCCTCGAGGGTCGCGCGGCCTTGTTGCGCGGCCTCGGTGCGGCGCTGCTGGCCCGGCCGGACCTGTTTGGGCGGGATGATTCCCGGGTCGGCCGCCTATTCGACCGTCTCGCCGCAGGCCGCTCGGCAGTCGCCGCCCGCGACATCCTGGCCGCCGTGCTGGACGGCCTTGGCCCGGTCTGGCCGGCGCGGACCGTGCTCGCCGGGCGCAGCCTGGGCGACGTCTGGCGTTATCCGGACCTGCCGCTCGAAGATGGTGCGCCGCCAGGCAGCGCCGGGCTGGTGCCGTTCCACAAGCTCTCGCAGTGGCTGACCTACTCATTGATCGAAGTGTTCGAGGATGCCGGGGTCGCCGTCACCGGGCTGGAAGCGCTGACCGGATTGCCAGAATACCGCAACGGCGGGCTTTTCCTTGATCTCGGCGTGCTGCGGCTGAGTGATCCCAGTCTGGCCGACACGGCGTTGGCGCCGGGGCATCCGGCCGTGGTGGAATGGCGCGCGCTGACGGTGGCGCTGCTCGACCGGCTGGCGCCGCCGCTCCGCGCCCGCCTGGGCCGGGATGAGGCCGCGCTGCCGCTATCCCGCCTATTGGAGGGCGGCACCTGGGCGGCGGGACGGCAGGCTGCGGCAGAGCGGCGATCCGACGGCGGGCCGCCGCTGCGCATCCTCAGCGATGGGACGGTATTTTGATGCAGTCATCCGCCGACGCCCGCTTCCCCGCGGTCACGGTCATCAACCACCCGCTCGTGCAGCACAAACTGACGCTGTTACGGCAGAAAACGACGCCGACCGCCGAGTTCCGCCAGATCGCCCGGGAAATCAGCCTGCTGATGGCCTACGAGGTGACGCGCGACCTGCCGCTCGACACCGTCATGATCGACACGCCGCTGGAGGCCGTCGAGGCGCCGCTGCTCTCGGGCAAGAAGCTGTGCTTCGTGCCGATCCTGCGCGCTGGGAACGGCATCCTCGACGGAATGCTGGACCTGGTGCCCTCGGCGCGCGTCGGCCATATCGGCCTGTATCGCGACCCCGCCACCCTGGTTCCGGTCGAGTACTACCTCAAGCTGCCGGACGACATCCCCGAGCGGCTGGTGGTCGTCGTCGATCCAATGCTAGCGACCGGGCACTCCGCCGCCGCCGCGCTGAGCCGGATGCGGCAGGCGGGCGCGGCACAACTGCGCTTCGTCTGCCTGCTGGCAGCGCCAGAGGGGCTGGCGGTGCTGCAGGACGAGCATCCCGACGTGCCAGTGTTCACCGCTGCGATCGACCGCTGCCTCGACGAGCACGGCTACATTCGTCCCGGCCTTGGCGACGCCGGCGACCGGCTGTATGGCACGAAGTAGCCATGGCGCAGCACATGGTACATGGATTGCAAGAACCTCGGCACCTTGGAGAGAGCTCAGTGGTGCATGGCGTCGAGTTGGTCGCGGTCAGCAAGCGTTACGGCGCCGCCACCGCCGTCGATGCCGTCACGCTGCAGGTGCCGAGCGGCGTGTACTGCTGCCTGCTGGGACCCAGCGGTTGCGGCAAGACCACGACACTGCGCATGATCGCCGGGCACGAGACGGTGTCGGACGGCGACGTGCTGGTCGATGGCCGCAACGTGACCAATACGCCGCCAGCGGGGCGCGGCACCGCCATGATGTTCCAGAGCTACGCGCTGTTCCCGCACCTCGACTGCCTCGACAACGTGGCGTTCGGGCTCAAGATGCGCGGCGTCGGCCGGGCCGTGCGGCATGACCGGGCGCGCCGCGGGCTGGAGATGGTGCAAATGCAGGCATATGCCGGCCGGATGCCCGCCCAGCTCTCGGGCGGCCAGCAGCAGCGGGTGGCGCTGGCCCGCGCGTTGCTGACGGAGCCGCGCGTGCTGCTGCTGGACGAGCCGCTCTCGGCGCTCGATCCGTTCCTGCGCGGCCGGATGCGCGCCGAGCTGAAACGCCTGCAGCAGGAGCTCGGCCTGACCTTCATCCATGTCACCCACAGCCAGGAGGAAGCGATGGCGCTGGCCGACCTGGTCGTGGTGATGGACGGCGGCCGCATCCAGCAGGCGGCAGCACCGCGGGAGGTGTTCGACCGCCCGGCCGCCGCGTTCGTGGCCCGCTTCATCGGCGGCCATAACGTGCTGGGCGACCCTGGCCGGCAGGTAGCCGTCCGTGCCGACCGCTGCCGGCTCGCGACGACCCCGCAAGGTGGCGGGCTGGACACATCGGGGCCCGGCGTGCGCGGCACGGTGTCGCTCGTAGAATACCAGGGCGCCTCGGTCCGCGTGGCGCTCACCACCTCGAACGGCGAGGACGCGGTGGCGATCCTTCCCGACGCGGTGTTTTTCGCCGATCCCGTGGGGGTCGGGCAGCCCGCCTGGATCGGCTGGTCCGCCGCCGACGCCCATCCCTTGAGTGCCTGAACCCCCCTCCCCCTCGCCGCATTCAGGAAATCCATCATGGCAAACGCAAAGACTATAGGCCGCCGTACCGCTTTGGGGCTGGCCGGAGCCGCCGTCGGCTCGGGCGCGATCACCGGCTTCCCGACCATCTGGGCGCAGAACATCCGCAACATCACGCTGCGGCAGTTCGGCACCGGGGTGTCGAACCTGAACGCGCTGGCGGACAAGGTAAAACAGGACTTGGGCTTCACCCTGGCGATGACGGCGCTCGACAGCGACGCGGTGTCGCAGAAAGCGGTCACGCAGCCGCGGTCCTACGACATCGCCGACATCGAGTACTGGATTTGCAAGAAGATCTTCCCCGCCGGCGTGCTGCAGCCGATGGACGTGAAGAAGATCAAGAACTACGACAAGATCGTGCCGATCTTCACCACCGGCCGCCTGTCGCCTGACAGCCGCATCGCCCAGGGCACCGCGCCGCACACCGTGGGCTTCGTCGAGGGTCCTACTTCCGTGAAGTTCGCCGCCGAGCAGACCGGCTGGATGACGCTGATCCCCACCATCTACAACGCCGACACGCTCGGCATCCGCCCCGACCTGGTTGGCCGCCCGATCCGCAACTGGCGCGACCTCGTGGACCCGGCGTTCAAGGGCAAGGCGTCGATCCTCAACATCCCGTCCATCGGCATCATGGACGCGGCCATGGTGATGGAGAGCCTCGGCCGCGTGAAATACGGCGACAAGGGCAACATGACGCGGGACGAGATCGAGAAGACGATCGCGTTCCTGATCGAGGCCAAGCGCTCCGGACAGTTTCGGGCGTTCTGGAAGAGCTTCGACGAGAGCGTGAACCTCATGGCGTCCGGCGAGGTGGTCATCCAGTCGATGTGGTCGCCCGCCGTCACCGCCGTACGTGCCCGTGGCATCGCCTGCACGTATCAGCCGCTCGAGGAGGGCTACCGCGCCTGGGGCGGCGGGCTTGGTCTGTCGAAGAACCTCACCGGGCTCGAGCTCGATGCGGCGTACGACTACATCAACTGGTATCTGTCCGGCTGGGCCGGCGCCTATTTGAACCGTCAGGGCTACTACAGCGCGGTGTTGGAGACGGCGAAGGAAAACATGACCCCCGACGAGTGGGGCTTCTGGATGGAGGGCAAGCCCGCCCAGGCCGACATCAAGTCGCCGGACGGCAAGGTGCTGGAGAAGGCCGGCGCGGTGCGCGACGGCGGCGCGTTCGCCGAGCGCATGGGCCAGGTCGCCTGCTGGAACTCGGTGATGACCGAGGACCGCTTCCTCGTGCAGAAATGGAACGAGTTCGTGGTCGCGTGAGGCCGGCGACTGGCTTGGGGGCGGCGCCCTATCTGCTTGCGGCGCCGCTCTGGCTGGTGCTCGGCGCCTTCCTGCTGGTGCCGATGGCCGCGATCCTGGTCGTTAGCTTTTTTGACTATGACAGCGTACGGCTGATCCCGGACGTCGTCCTCACCAATTACGCCGACGTGCTGCTGTCGCCGGTGACGTGGCTGACCTACCTGAACACGCTGAAATACACCGTGCTGGTTTGGCTGCTCACCGTCGCCATCGGCGTGCCGATCGCGCTGTTCCTCGCTTTCTGCGTCCAAAGCGCCGCGCTGCAGTCGGTGCTGTTCCTGGTCTGCACCGTGCCGTTCCTCACCTCCAACGTCATCCGCATGATCTCCTGGGTGCCGTTCCTGGGGCGTGAGGGGCTGTTCAATGGCGCGCTCATGAGCGTCGGGCTGATCGACCGCCCGCTCGACGTGCTGCTGTTCTCCGACTTCGCCATCGTGCTCGCCTTCGTCCACCTCTATGCGCTGTTCATGGTGGTGCCGGTGTTCAACACGATGGTGCGGATCGACCGCAGGCTGATCGAGGCGGCCGTCGACTCCGGCGCCGGTCCGTGGGCGGTGCTCCGCGAGGTGATCCTGCCGCTGTCCAAGCCCGGCATCGCCATCGGCTCGGTGTTCATCATCACCTTGGTCATGGGCGACTTTACGACGGTGCGGCTGATGGGCGGCGGGCAGCGCGCGTCGGTCGGGCTGATGATCTCGAACCAGATCGCGCTGCTGCAGTATCCCGCCGCCTGCGCCAACGCGGTCGTGCTGCTGGCACTCGTGCTGCTGATGATCGCAGCCCTGCTGCGCATCGTAGATATCCGGCGCGAGCTTTGATTCCGGATACGGCCCTTGCCGTGATCCCAGATACGGCTCTTGCCGTGATCCCGATCCGGCAACTGCCGTGATCACCGGGCTTGGACGCTGGCTGCTGGGCGGCTTCTTCGTGCTGTTCGTGCTGTTCCTCTATGGCCCGACGCTCACCATCGTCGTGCTGTCGTTCCAGGGGCCGGAGGGCGGGCTCACCTTTCCGATGCGCGGCACCTCGACGGTGTGGTTCGCCCGGCTGTTCCAGCCGCAGGCGGTGGGCGACCTCGGCTCGGCGTTCGCCCGGTCGCTGACCTTGGCGGCCATGGTGATGGCCGCGACCGCCGTGGTCTCGGTCGCCGCCGCGGTCGCCTTCCGCCGGCGTTTCCGGGGTTCCGGCGCATTGTTCACACTGACCGTCGCCAGCCTAATCGTGCCGGGCGTGCTGGTCAGCCTTGGGGTCGGGCTGTTGTTCAGCCTGGCCGGGTGGGACGCGTCCTGGTGGAACTCGGCGTTCGGCGCCCAGCTCACCTGGACGCTGCCATTCGGGCTGCTGATCATGTTCGCAGTGTTCAACCGTTTCGACCGCGCCTGGGAAGAGGCCGCCCGCGACCTCGGCGCATCGCCCTGGGGAGTTTTTCGTCATGTCGTGCTGCCGATCATCGCACCCGGCGTCGTCGGCATCGCGCTGTTCGGCTTCAGCCTGTCCTATGACGAGTTCGCCCGGACCATGCTGACCGCCGGCAGCACCAACACGCTGCCGCTGGAAATCGTCGGCATGACGACGAACGTGACCTCGCCGGTGCTCTATGCGCTGGGCACCGTGACGACGGCGGTGTCGCTGCTGGCAATCGCGGCGGCGATGCTGGCGATGCGCGCGCTGCGCCGCCCGCTCAAACCGGCCCCGGCGCCGCACTGACGGGCGCGTCACTCCGTTCGAGACCAAAGCGTACGGCGTCGCCCCTCGGCAGCAGCAATACGTCCATGTCGCTGTGGCCCTCCTGCGCCAACGTCGGGAGCAGCCGCAGTGCCCCGGCGGCATCCATGACTGCCACGTCGAATGCCCGGGCGATCTCATCCAGCGCTGCGGGCGACAGGCGATGCACCTCCGCCATGATCGCTACCCGGTCCCAGCGGTCCAGCGCGGGCAGCAGGCCCTGCAGCACTTCCCACTCCAGGCCCTCAACATCGATCTTGATTAACAAGCTGTCGCTTAGGTTCAACCCGGCGAGGAACGTGTCGAGCCGGGTAATCGGCACCTCGACGGTTTTATAGGCGCCGGAGGTGTTGGCCGCGATCAGGCTGGACGTGCCGGACCAGTGCAGATCGATGTGCATGGCGATGTGCCCGTCGCTGGACCCGACGGCCGATGCGACGACCTCGACCGCGACGCGGCTGTCCGTGAGCGAGCGCCGGAGCAGCGGCACCAAGGCTGGATTAGGTTCGAACGCGTAGATCTGGGCGTTTCGGGGCAGTTCGGGCAACAGCAGCATCTCGCCATGATTGGCGCCGACGTCCAGGATCAGCGACCAGGGATGCAGCCGCAGCAGCGCCCGCCAAAGCGCCATGCTGCGCTGATTGACGTTCCCCGACTTCTCCCAAAGCGCGAAGCTGCGCGCGTCGGCGCGGTCAAGATAGAGCACGCGGCCGTTCGGCATCTTGACACGGCTGGGCCGCAATACCGCGAACACGGCATGCGATATGGCGAGGCGCATACGCCAATAAAACGGCGACACCGCTGTCCGCAGCCGCTGTGCAATGCTTCGCATCAAAGCAACTTTGATCGGCGCGGCGGTGGAAACGTCCTGGTAATCAGCCCCCCGGCTTACCCGGCATTCCGCCCGGGGGCGGCCGGAAGAACTTGCCGATCGCGTCCTTCAATTGATCCGGCGTCTGCGGCACCAGCGACATCCACGACCGCAGCATCGCATCGGGCGAGAAGCGGTCGGCCGCCTCGGTCATTTGCGCCTCCATTCTCGCCATGATGGCCGCCTGCATCGGCTTCAGGTCCGGCAGGCCCAGGAACTGCCGCGCCTCGTCCGGGGTGCAGTCGATCTCGACGGTGACTTTCATGCTGCCTCTCCTGCGATGGGCCGTCCTGCCACGGCCCTGGGCCGATCTTATACCAATGGCGTCTTGCTACTACCGTTGCGTCAGTGCGAGGAGCCGTTTCGGCGCGGCAATCGGGCGTCCGACAACAGGCAGGTGTTTTACGGGGTCTTTGAAAGGCTGACCCGAAAGGTTTCGTTTCCGCTTGCTTGTTGTTGTGAACAAATGCAGAACATGTATCTGTGAACAAGCGAGCGGCCCATGCGTTTGAACATCTCAGGACTGAACGAGTTTCGAGAGCGCCTTGAACGCCTGCGCCCGGAGGAGGTGATGGCACGGGCGCTGGCCGAGCAGGCGGCACGCATGGCGGCCAGGATGCGGGACGGTTTGTCAGAACCGCCGGACGCCGCCGGGCATGACGAACCCTGGCTGCAGAGCGGCGCGTTGCGGGACAGCGTGGGGGCGCAGGCGGACGGGCTGCAGGCCGTGGTGGGCAGCAGCGACCCGGCCGCGGTGCCGCAGGAGTTGGGCACGGCGCACATGCCGGCCCGGCCGTTCCTCGCGCCGGTGGCAGCGGGCATGGGCGAGGAGGTGGCCCGGGGCGTGGCGAGGGCCATGGCGGCGGCGTTGCGGGGCGAGGAACCGGAAGAGGGCGCTGCATCCTGGCGGAGCGTCGTCAGCGGCCACTCACAGCGACCCCATCCGGCCGGCATTTTTCAGCCCGGTTCGCCGAGAACGCGGATAGGGGCGCGCAACACGGTCCGCCGTCTCCAGGACCTCGGCCATACTCCCGTTCGGAGCTGCGGAGTCGGACGGCAAGGACGGTTCGCTCGAAGAGGGAGCCGTCCGGTCGAGAGCCGAGCTTCCCCCCAGTGATGCTCATAATCCAGACGTCGAGGTTATAACCGCAACAAAGACCCTGAACCTCCGACTCTCAAAGAGGTGTACCAGGACCGCGCAACGGAACCCGGAGCTCGCAGACGAGCTAGGTATGGCAAAAATGCAATCGGCGATTGGTATCAGTCCCATGAAGACAATATGGGAGGCGCTCATTACGCCCGGTATAGTCAAAACTCAGGATGAACCAATCACAACCGCCTGGGGCTAAGTAGATGGAAATGATCGCCAGTCCACAGGTTTTTGCGGTCCAACTCGGATGGCACCGCGACCCGGTGGATTTACAAGCCCTGGATGTTCGGGTGTTCTGCGTGTCCGTTTGCGGCGAGCAGCTTGGATCGCCTTCAGAGAGGAACCCTGAACGACAGCCTGGCGATCTGCATGGATGGAAAGCGGGATCGGACAGCGGTGCGACCGGTCCTTATGGCTGCCGATCCTGTGACGGCGTCCTTGAGCATGAGGAGGAAGTAAGTGGGTTGGAACACCTGCGGGACAAAATTCCGTCGCGGATTTCACGCCCGTCCCCCCGGTGCCTCCTTTGAAATCCGCTTGAGATCCTCGGCGTTGATACCCTCAGGGAATCCCGGAATTGACTGTATCGAAGACGATGCCACCAGCCGCCTGCTGTATGCGAGAATGGGAGAACTGCCGCGGGAGTGCGTGTTCCGCGCGCCGTCCTGACCGACGTTCTCAACAGGACGATCGAACGGCTCGACGGTTGGTGCGCACAGTTGCCGGAGCCGCCTCCCGGCTCTGATTGAACGAAGCGCAAACCGATGGACGCCATCGACAGCGCTCAGGGTCCGACAAGTGTGACGGCCAAGTAGGGTGATGCGGCGCGGTCCTAGGCCATGGCAACGCCCCCTGCGATGAAACAGTGCCGTCCATGATAAGGACATACCCCCCATGATCCGTATTGCCTGCCTCCACACGGCCGAGAGCAACGTCCCGGTGTTCGATGCAGCTCTGGACACCCTTGGACTGGACAGCGTGGAACTGCGCCACTACGTGCGCGCCGACCTACTCGCCGCCGCGGAGCGTGCTGGCGGGCTGACGCCGGCAATCACTGCACAAACCGCTGAAACCCTGCGCGAGTTGTGCGACGGTGCAGATGCGGTCCTCCTCACCTGTTCGACTTTGGGACCGGCTGCTGAAGCCGCCGGGAAAACCACGTCCATTCCGGTCATGCGGGTTGATGCCGCCCTGGCCGGTGAAGCCGTCAAAGACGGAGGGAAGGTCGCTGTTTTATGCGCTGTCGAGACGACGGTTGAGCCGACAAAGCTCCTGTTCGAAGCCGCAGCACATGTGACGGGGGCAGAAATAACCATGCATCTCGTTCCTCGCGCCTGGCAGGCGTTCAAAGCGGGGACCGTGACGGGTATCTGGCCATGATCGCGCAATCCGCCGATGAGGCGACGCGGTCCGGGGCCACACGGGTCGCACTTGCCCAAGCATCCATGGCCGCCGCCGCCGCCCTCGTTGCTACCAGCCCCCGGCCGCTGAACAGCCCGACAGTGGGCCTCGCAGCGGCTATTGCCGCGGCGTCATAGGACTCCGACGACAAGATACGGTCATTGCCCAGCGCCGTTGATCCCAACAGCTACTCCTCCCGCACCACATAGGTGTGGAACCGCACCGCCCCGTCTGCCCCGGTCTCGCGATAGACGCCCTGGATCTCGGTGCTCAGCCCGGGGAACAGGTTCTCCGCCTGCTCGAACGCCAGCAGGTAGTCGATCATCGGCGCGGCGCGGCCGCCCGAGGCGCTCGCCGGGGACGATCGTCGCGATGCCCGGCGGATAGACCAGCATCAGCGTCGCCGCGACCCGGCCGCGGATCTCGCTGATCGGCAGGTAATCGACCTTGTTGCGGATCAGCAGCTGCGCCGCCTCGCTGCGGCGTCATCGCCAGCTCCGGCAGGTGCTCGGCCTGGAACTGCTGGCGCTGCAGCCGGCTGATCCCGGCATCGCGGTAGAAGCGCGTGCATCTGCCCGCACAGGTCGCGCAGGCCGAGGTCGTGGTAGCGCTGCGGGCGGCGCTTGCACGAAGGTCCGGGATCACGTCCTGCAGCCGCGCGTTCTCGTCGTGCAGGCGCTTGAACGTCA
The DNA here is from genome assembly GCA_963850595.1 of uncultured Alphaproteobacteria bacterium. Classification (GTDB taxonomy): domain Bacteria; phylum Pseudomonadota; class Alphaproteobacteria; order Acetobacterales; family Acetobacteraceae; genus CAHJXG01. The sequence continues at coordinate 103,967 of CAWKLS010000004.1, forward strand.
CGAGCCAGCTCAGCAGCGTGCCCGCCTTGCTGCTCTCCACGCCGGGGGTCAGCAGGAACAGGATGCTGTGCAGGTCGTTCTTCTCGCGGCACGATGCGGTTCTCGCGCAGGTATTCGGCCAGCAGCGACGGCCGGGACGCCGTGCTCCTCATATGCGCCGGTGACCCGGTCGAAGCCCGGCATCAGCAGCGTCAGCTTGTTCGGGTCGGTCATGGCGTAGCCCGGCGGCACGTCGTGGAAGCCGTGCCAGGCGTCGCTGCCCGGCGACAGCGCCCAGATAGGCGGGGTTGGCAGGCGAGCTCGTCGGTCGGCACGTCCTCCCACGGGAGTCGTGCGCGGCCGGCGTCGTCCGGCCGCTGCCAGGCGACGGTGTGCGGCACGAACGGGTCGGAGAACCAGCGCCGCGCCGGGTCGGCCTCGTTCGGCGTCGTATTCGCGGCGGATCATGCGCAGCTTCTTGCGCAGCTCGATGCCGAGCCGGATGGTGTCGTCCCACAGCACCTCGCCGGAGCGGCCCTTCATCATGTGCGCGCCGACGTCGAGCGAGGCGAACATCGGGTAGAACGGCGACGTGCTGGCGTGGACCAGGAAGCTCTCGTTGAAGCGCCGCGCCTCGACCCGGCGCTCCTGGCCCTTGATGTGGGCGTCGCGGACATGGATCTGCGACGCCTGGGAGAAGCTGGCGAGCTGCTTGTGGGTGGACTGGGTGGCGATGATGCCGGGCTGCTCGGCCGCCGAGCCGCGTCAGCCCCATGGCGAAGCGGCCGCGGAACAGCGGGTGGAACTTCATGAAGCCGGCCCAGGCCTCGTCGAACAGGATGTAGTCGCAGAGGTGGCCGAGGCTCTGCAGGATCAGCTGGGCGTCGTAGATGGTGCCGTCATAGGTGCACTGCTCGATGACGGCGACGCGGAACGGGCGGGGCCGCTGCCAGGCCTCGGGGTCCGTGACCAGCGGGTTGGCGCGGATGGCGCCTCGCGGATGCGGCGTCTCGTCGAGCGCCGCGTAGTCGATCGGGCCGACCATGCCGTAGGCGTTGCGGTCGGTCGGCAGGTAGACGGGCACGCCGCCGCCCAGCAGCAGCGCGCCGTGATGGGCGGCCTTGTGGTTGTTGCGGTCGAACAGCACGAGGTCGCCCTGCGCCACCAGCGCGCCGAGCACGATCTTGTTGGACGCCGAGGTGCCGTTCAGCACGAAGTAGGTCCGCTCGGCGCCGAAGATCCGCGCGGCCGCCTTTTCCGCCGCCAGCGCCGGGCCCTCATGGGTCAGCAGGTCGCCGAGTTCGAGCACCGAGTTGTCGAGGTCGTCGCGGAAGATCGCGGGGCCGAGATGCTCGACGAAGATGCGGCCGATCGGGCTGCGGCTGTAGAAGATGCCGCCGTTATGGCCGGGGCAGGTCCAGAGCTGGTTGCCCTGCTCGGCGTAGTCCACGAGCGCGCCGAAGAACGGCGTCTTCAGCGTGGCGGCGTAGTTGCGCAGCCGGCTGACCAGGTTGCGGGCGACGAACTCCGGCGTTTCCTCCGACAGGAAGATCGTGCCGTCGGCGTGGTTCAGCACCTCGACCGGGATGTCCTCCAGCCGCTTGCGGCGCAGCATGATCAGCACCGGCATCTCCAGCCCGCGCCTGCGCACCAGCGAGATCAGCCCGGCCGGCTTGCTCAGCATGCCGCGCTTGCCCCAGTCGACCACCATGCAGCCGATCGCGGCGTCGGTCTGGATGGCCAGCTCGGCGTCGTCGGTGCTGCGGGCGACGAGGACGCTGAAGCCGAGCCGCTCGATCTCGGCGACGATCTGCTGCAGCCGGAGCCAGTCGAGGTCGGTGTCGTTGAAGGAGGGCGCGCAGATCAGGAACTTGAAGCGGCGCTCGTATTCCATCCGCACCCAACTCCGCTGGGTTGGCCCTAATGCCGGGCGGACCATCGCCCAGGGTCCATACGGTGTCTAGCGCGGCAATATTTCAGGTGGGGCCGGCCTCCAGCAGCGCGCGCAGTCGGGCGCGGACGGCGTCGGGCGCCGCCTCGTTCACTGCCTGCTGCAGCAGCCGCATGCGCCGGCGTTCCGCATAGAGCTGGTCCATCAGCGACAGCACGACGGGCATCGCTTCCTCGTCCATGCGCAGCTCTCGCAGCTCGGCGATCAGGCGGACGCGGGCGACGTCCACCTCTTGGAACAGCCAGCCGCCGGCTGAGCCGTCTGGATGCAGCCAGGTCAGCTCCACCCAGCGGGTGATCTCCGCCTCGGCGACGCCGACGGTGGCGGACAGGGTCTGGACGGTGATCATGCGTTCTCCATCGCGCCGCGCGGGTTGCCGGGCGTGGCCGGGTTCCAGTTGCGCAGAAACGTCTCCAGCGCGTCATCGGCGTCGGCCAGGGTGACCTGCAGCGTCACATACTGGTCGCCCGCCGGCCGGCCGGCATGGGCCGGGATGCCGCGGCCGCGCAGCCGCAGGCGGGTGCCGGTGTCGGACCGCTTGGGCACGGTCATGGTCACGCTGCCCGAGGGCGTCGGGACCGTGATGCGCCCGCCGAGCACCGCCTCCTTCAGCGTAACCGGCAGCTTCACATGGATATCGTTGCCCTCGCGGGTGAAGAACGGGTGCGGATAGGCGTGGATTTCGATCAGCGCGTCGCCGGCCGGGCCGTCGTTCCAGCCCGCGCCGCCTTGGCCTTTGAGCCGCAGCACCTGCCCGTCCTCGATCCCCGGCGGAATCCGCACGTCCAGGGTGCGGCCGTCGGGCAAAGTCAGCGTGCGGGTCGCCCCGGTGATCGTGTCCAGAAAATCCACCGCGAGCGCATAGCGCGCATCGGCGCCCCGCATGCGCAGCGGCTCACCGCCGCCGCCGCGGTTGAGGAAGTCGCCGAAGATGTCGCCGAACGGATGCTCGTCGTCCGGCGCTGTCCGGTAGCGGGCGCCCTCGGCCGCGTCGGCATAGCGGCGATAACGCGGCGGCTCCGGCGCCGTGGGTCGCCGGCGGCGTCGATCTCGCCACGGTCGAAGCTGGCGCGCTTGTCGGGATCGGACAGCAGCTCGTTGGCGGAATTGCCGCCTTGAACAGCTCCTCGGCGGCGGCATTGCCGGGGTTCAGGTCGGGGTGATGCTTCTTGGCCAGCTTGCGATAGGCCGTGCGAATCTGCTCCGGCGTGGCGTCGCGGTTGAGGCCAGGGTCTTGTAGGGATCAGGCGGCATCAGGGTCCATCTGAAAAGTGTAGTGATAGGCGGTGCAAGCTTGCCATAGCGCTCCGGTTCGGCCGGTGCGTATCTGCATAGCCGTTATCCGAAGTCGGTTCCGCGCGCCCGACGATCAATCCCCTAACAGTTTCTCACAAATGCCGCGGCGCGTGATCCAGCCTGCGTCAAAAGTGACCGCAGAGGCCGTAGATCGAAAACCCCTGCCGCAAGGAAGCTCGCGATGCCTCAGCAGCACGACGCCATTGTCGCCGTCTATGACCGGCACAACTCCGCCGAGGCCGCGGTCCGCAAGATCGCCGAAAGCGGCCTCGATATGAAAACTTCAGCATCGTCGGCAAGGGCTACCACACTGAGGAGCGGGTCATCGGCTTCTACAGCGCCGGTGACCGGGTCAGGTTCTGGGGCAGCCGCGGCGCCTATTGGGGCGGCCTGTGGGGCCTGCTGTTCGGCGGCATGATGCTGACCATCCCCGTGATCGGGCCGGTGATGGTGCTCGGGCACCTGGCCGCCGTGGTCTTCACCGCCGTCAGCGGCGCCGTCGAGGGCGCTGTCGTGCTGGGCGGACTGGGTGCGCTCGGCGCCGCGCTGTTCAGCATCGGCATCCCGCATCACAGCGTGCTGCAGTACGAGCAGGCGCTAGAGGCCGACGGGTTCTTGGTAGTCGGGCATGGCCCGGCAGGCGAAATGGAGCGGGCCCGGACGCTGCTGCAAATCAACGGCCCGCTGCAGATCGACCTGCACGTAGCGGCGAACGAGCCGGCGATGATCGCCGCGCAGTAAGCTATGCAAGACGGGGGAGACCAGTCCAAGTCTCCCCCGACGCCGCCTTAGATCAGGCGGCCAGCTTGATCTGCCCCTGCATCCCCGGCCAGTCCGAGTAGCCCGTGGCGTCGCCGCCATACCAATACTGCTTCGGCGCGTCGGCCAGGGGCGCGCCGGTGCGCAGGCGGTCCACCAGATCAGGGTTGGCGATGAAGGGGCGGCCAAAGCTGATCAGGTCGGCGTTGCCGTCGGCCAAGGTCTGCTCCGCCAGTTCGCGGCCATAATTGTTGTTGGCGACGTAGGCGCCGTTGAAGCGCCGGCGCAGGGCCGGGTAGTCGATCCCGTTCGGCGTCCCGGCTCATCTGCGTCACGCCCTCGATGTCGTGGACATACATCAGGCCGAACCCGGACAGCGCGTCGATATAGGCGCCGTAGGTGCCCATCGGGTCGCTATCAAGCGGGGTTTCGCCCGGCGCCGTCGTGCCCGGCGAGATGCGGATGCCGACCCGGCGGCCGCCGCCCCAAACCTCGGTCACGGCGGCGACCACCTCCAGCGGAAAGCGCAGCCGGTTCTCCAGCGAGCCGCCGTAGCGGTCGGTGCGCTGGTTGGTGCTGTCGCGGATGAACTGCTCCAGCAGATAGTTGTTGGCGGAGTGGATCTCGACGCCGTCGAAGCCCGCGTCCTTGGCGCATTGCGCGGCGTGGCGGTAGTCGGCGACGATGGCCGGGATTTCGTCCGTCTCCAGCGCGCGCGGCGTCACATGGTCCTGCAGGCCGCTGTTGGTGAAGGCCTGGCCCTTGGGCTTGATGGCCGAGGGCGCGACCGGCAGCGCGCCGTCATGCAGGCTGGGATGCGAGATGCGGCCGGTGTGCCAGAGCTGCAGCACCATGCGCCCGTCCTGCGCGTGGACGGCGCGGGTGACGTGCTGCCAGGCCTCGACCTGTGCCGGCGACCAGATGCCAGGGGTCAGCGCGTAGCCGCGGGCCTGCGGCGAGATGTTGGTCGCTTCCGAGACGATCAGTCCGGCGGTGGCGCGCTGCGCATAGTAGGTCGGCCGCGAAATCCGGCGGCACGCCGGCGTCGCTGGAGCGGCTGCGCGTCAGCGGCGCCATGACGATGCGGTTTTTCAATGCTGAGGTTGCCCAGCGTGTAGGGCTGGAACAAAGGCGAGTTTGAATTTTGCGGCATTATTCTTCCGTAGAAACTGGCGGGACCGGACAGGGCGCTGCATCTGGCAGCATAAAGTGCGGGTCGTCCCAGCTTTCAGCCCGGCCGCGCATCACCTTCTTATTTTTGGTTCTTTCGATGCGCCATCCAGGCGTCTCCGGGTGAAAAACATCGGCTGGCTTCATACTCCGTCGAGTAAAGTCTTGCGAAGTGCGGCTGTGCAAGTAGGACTGACATCTTAAAAATTGTCACTTGCAAAATCCCATTCACGCCTAAATCTTCTTCACAACAGAAGATCAGCGGCGATCATGGGTTGTCAGATCGTCCCATACAACTCAAAGGCCGCCCTCAAATAACCGGGCAGCCACGCCGTTGCCTGCATCTTTATATGAGGGCAGCAGCTATGACTACGATTACTGTTGGGAATGGTGCAAGTATTCAACGATCGCCGCCGCAGTCGCCGCGTCGCAGCGGCGACACAATCAACGTGGACGCCGGGACCTACACCGACAACGTGCTCGTCATCTCGCACAGCCTCACGCTGCAGGCTGTCGGCGGCACGGTGAACCTGGTTGGCACCACGCAGCCGGCAAATCAGAAAGTCCTATTGAGGAGGGCGCCCCTGGGGTGAATGTCTCCATCAAAGGGTTCGACATCTCCGGTGCACGGTGAAGGATGCGAACGGCGCCGGCATCCGCTATGAGGGCGGCAATTTGACGCTCACCAACGTCAATATCCACAACAATCAGAACGGCATTCTCTCCGCCGCTGATTCCTCGGGGTCGATCACCATCGCCAACTCGACCTTCGCGATAACGGCATCGGCGACGGCAAGACCCACAACATCTACGTGGGCGCCATCGGCAGCCTGACGGTGAAAGACAGCCCGATCACCAGCGCGCAGGTCGGCCATGACATCAAAAGCCGGGCTGCGAGCAGGACGATCACCGGCAACACGATCACGGACGGCTCGACCGGCACCGCGAGCTATGAGGTCGATCTGACGAATGGCGGCGTCGGCGACATCGAGAACAACTACATCAAGAAGGGTGCCAACGCGCAGAACCCAATCGCCATCGCCTCCGGCGAGGACGGCAACGTCTATGCGAACAGCAGCCTGACGGTCGAGGGCAACACGATAGTCAATGACTACACCACCCATAACACGACGGCAGTGGTGAACAGGACCGGGGCGACTGCGAACGTCAGCGGCAACGAGCTCTATGGCTGGACCTCAGTCGCGTCCGGGCCGTCCAACGTCGGCGGCAACACCACGACGACGACCAAGCCAGCGCAGGGAAGCCAGCCGATCAGCAGCACAACCCCAACAAGTTCTGTGGTCAGCGCCCCGCCGCAGGACACGGTGTCCAGCACGGCCAGCGTGGATACAGCTACGCCAGCGGCAACGGCGGACAGCGCGGCGGTAGTCGCCCCGGATGCGGGCGGCACGGTGGATGTGTCCATCGGCAGCGCACCGATATCGCCCGACACGATGGCGTCGCCGGTAATGCTGGACTTTATCGCTGCTGCCGCCGGCAGCAACTCGCAGCAAGGCACTGTAGACAGTTCCGCGCCGATGCCGGTGTTGGATGCAACCATGCAGGCGCCGGCAGACTACACGGACCCAGCGTCCATCCCAGCCGATCCTGCCGCCGTATCCATGGATTGGGGGATGGTGCCGGACCAGACTAGCGGGACGGAAACGAGCCAATACTGGAGTGGCCACGACCAATCTGGCGGCGCCGTGGCGGCCATGGCCACATATGACACGACCGTCCGTACGTCGATGCAAGGTGCCTGACCGGCCGGCCTGACCGCTCCCGAGCCGCAAGGTCGGGAGGCATGGGTCAAGCAGGAGTCAATTCCGCCGCCATAGTTCCTCGCTGAGCAGGGTCGCGAACCCGAGCCAAAGGGTGAGCGGCACGGTCATCAGCGCTGCCGGCCGGTCTACCTCGCGGGCTGCTGCCGCAGGTACCCAGTGCCGCTGCAAGCATCGACGCAGAAGCGACGGTGCTTTCGCCTAGCTGCTTCCGCCGGAAGAACAGCCACGGATATCCGGCGAGGCCAACCAAGGTCAACGCCCATGACCCCAGCGCCGCGTTGCGGGCCTCAGTCCCCGGCGCATGCAGCAGCCGGTAGCCCGAACCTGCAAGCAGCAACTCCAGGACACCCCAAGCCGCGCCGATCAACGGACCAGGCGGCGTGAACCGCGGCTTGTCCAGCCGAGCATACCAGAGCGCCGTCATAGGCCGTTGCGGACCGTTGCGTGCCCCGAGTGCCGCCGCGACAAGCACGCCGCCGATCGCCACCGCCGCCGCTGATTTTTTGTCCATCCTGCGCTTCCCCGCTTCAGCCTGTGCGGCCTGTAACCGGTGAACCCGCAGAGCGTTCCCTCGACGCGTCAGTCGTCCGGCCACACGGCAAGGCATCCCTCACCCGCATGATTCCAGCACGTGCCAATGTTTGGAATATGCCGTGGAAATGGCTAGCCGGAGCATGAAAAAGTCAAGTCGGTATATTCGTTGGGTTTTAGAACGCGATGTGCGCACTATAGCGTGATCGGCCGTCATTGGAGTGACAAACCCCCGTGTTGATCGACGATCCCAACGTAAACGAGGCCGGGCCGCTTCAGGCAATCGCGTGATGCCACGCGACCGTTCCGTTCGTTTCAGCCTCGTGGCCCTCGTGTTCTGGACTCTGCTGCCTGTCGTAGCCATCGGCGCTGCCGGCGCGGTTTACGCGTGGCAGGCCGGCCGAAATGCGACGGAGCGCGAGCTGATTTCCCGCGTGCAGGCGCTCGCCATCGGCGTAGCCCGGGAATTGGATATTTCTAAGGCCGCGCTGCAGACCCTGGCGACCTCGCCCTCCCTGGCCGCCGGCGACTTCGCAGCGTTCCAGCAGCAATCCTTGCTTATCCCTAAGCCGGACGGCGCGCGCATCGGTACTGACGGACACGTCCGGTCAGACGCAGACCGACTCGCTGCTGCCCTACGGTGCGCCGCTACCAAAGCCGGGCAACCTGGGCGTCATGGCGTCGCAGGTTTTTGCCAGCGGCCAAGTCCAGGTGTCAGACCTGAGTGTCGGGCCGGTGACCCGCGACTACTTTGTCGCGGTAGACGTCCCCGTCGAGCTGGATGGGCGGGTTGCCTACGGCCTCACCATGGCCTTCACCCCGTCGGAATTCACCCCAATGATTGACGAGCGGATCGGCGTGGCAGACGGATGGCGCGCCCTCGTCGTGGACGGCAACGGATTGATCTTGGCGCGCAGCAGCAACGTGGGGATGTTCATCGGCCGTCGCATCGGCTTCGCGTCGCTCGCGGCCGTCCGCCGCGGCGAGGGCGTGTTCAAGACGACGTCTCAGGACGGCTATCCGTTGCTGGCGGCAAATGCGCGTATCCCGCATACCGGCTGGTCGACGATCGCAGCGACACGCCTGGACATGATCGAGGCGGACCTGCTGCGCTCGTTGAGTGCCACAACCTCAGCGGGCGCAGCGATGCTGTCGCTCGGCCTATTTGCCGCAGGCTGTTGTGCCCGCCGCATCACCAGGCCGCTGCGCGCTTTGGTAGAGGCAGCCGATGCGCTGGCCCAGGGTAGCCAACCGTGTTCCATCCCGCCCGGCGTACGAGAGGCGAGCCGGATTGGTGCGGCACTCGCCAAAGCAGCCGAGACGCTGCAATCGCGGGAACAGGAGCGCGCGCGGGCCAACGCGGCACTGCGGGAGGACGAGGCACGTTTCCGCACCATCACGGACGCAATGCCGCAGATGGTCTGGTCCGCCCAGGCGGATGGCCGTCACGACTATTACAACCTCCGCTGGTATGACTACACCGGTATTCAGCCCGGAAAAGCCGGCCGTCAGACCTGGCATCGACTGTTTCAGGCCAGCGACCTCGCCCGGATCATAGCTGCGTGGCGGCACAGCCTCGCCACCGGTGAACCCTATGAGATGGAGTATCGCCTGCGACGGGCGGACGGAACCTGGCGATGGTGCCTGAGCCGGGCGTCGCCGATGCGCGACGCCGAGACCGGCGCTATCCTGCGCTGGTTTGGGACCTGCACCGATATCCAGGATTTGGTGGAGACGCGCGAGGCCCTGGCCCGCAGCCGTGCTGAGCTTGAGCGACTGGTTGCCGAGCGTACGGAAACGCTGCTGCAGGCGGTGGATGCCTTGCATTCGGAGGCGCTCGAACTCGCGCAGACCGAGGAGGCGCTGCGCCAGGCGCGCAAGATGGAGGCGGTGGGTCAGCTCACAAGCGGCATCGCGCATGACTTCAACAACATGCTGCAAGGCATCTCCGGCAGTCTGGAGCTGGTACAGCGCCGCACCGAGCAGGGGCGTGTTGCGGAGGCCGTGCACTTCATCGACAACGCATTGAAAACGGTCGATCGTGCGGCGGCGCTGACCCGCCGGCTGCTTGCCTTTACCCGTCAGCGGCCGCTTCAGCCCACGCTCGTCAGTCCAAACCAGATCATCCTCGGCATGGAGGAGTTGATCCGCGGAACGGTGCGGCCCTCGATCTCGGTGGGGCTTCAGACCTGCGGTGAAGCCGGAGCGGTGCTGTGCGATCCGAACCAGCTTGAGAACGCCTTGCTCAACCTCGCCATCAATGCCGGCGATGCGATGCCCACGGGTGGCCGGCTGACCATCAGCATCCGCCAGGTGCAGCTTGCGGAGACGGATATCGCTGGTCAGGACCGTACCAGCCCAGGGCCTCATATCGAGATCGCGGTCGCTGACACCGGCACGGGAATGGATGATGCAACTCAGGCCCGCGCCTTCGAGCCGTTCTTTACGACAAAGCCGATTGGAAAAGGCACTGGGCTGGGCCTTTCTCAAATCGTCAGCTTCACCCGGCAGGTAGGCGGCCTCGTGCAGCTCAGTAGTGAGCTTGGTCGGGGCACGACCGTGCGTCTATTGCTGCCCCGTTACGAGCCTGCACCGCGATCCGGTGAACCGGGAGCGCCTGTCTCCGCTACTCAGGCTCCGGCACCGCAAAGTCGATCCGCGCCGTCGCATAATATATGTTGATGACGAGTTCGAACAGCAGGACCGAGCGGCCCGTGACGTCGTAGTCGAGCCGAACTCGAAGGTCGGTTCCTCCGTGCCGTCGAGCTGGTTGGTGTCGATCAGCAGCGTCCAGCGCTGGCCGCCGGTCACGCCGGCAGCGTGAAACGCACCACGTCGTGATGCGCGTTGAAGATCATCAGCAGCGTGGCGTCGCCGCCGCGCCGCGCGATGCCGGTGGCCTGCGCGCGGCCGTCCAGCAGCATGCCGAAGCAGCGCGCATTGTCGTCGTCCCAGTGCTCGGCCTTCATCTCCGCGCCGGCGGCGTTGAGCCAGGTCGACGTCCTTGACGCCGAGCTCCTCGTTGGACTGCGCCGGTCAGGAAGCGGTTGCGGCGCAGGATCGGGTAGTCGTGCCGCAGCGCGCGTCAGCTGCTGCACGAAGCGATCGAGCCGCTTGCCCTTCTCCGCCATGTCCCAGTCGACCCAGCTGATCTCGTTGTCCTGGCAGTAGGCGTTGTTGTTGCCGTCCTGCGTGCGGCCGAACTCGTCGCCGGCCAGCAGCATCGGCGTGCCCTGCGACAGCAGCAGCGTCGCCAGCATGTTGCGCATCTGGCGCTCGCGCAGCGCGTTGATCTCCGGGTCGTCGGTCGGCGCCTTCGACGCCGCAGTTCCAGCGAATGGTTGTTGCGAATTGCCGTCGCTGGTTGTCCTCGCCGTTGGCCTCGTTGTGCTTCTCGTTGTAGGTACGAGTCGTTCAGCGTGAAGCCGTCATGCGCGGTGATGAAGTTGACGCAGGCCCACGGCCGCGGCCGCGATGGTTGAACATGTCGGCCGAGCCGGAGAGCCGCGTCGCGAGCTCCGGCAGCTTGCCCTCGTCGCCCTTCCAGAAGTCGCGGACGGTGTCGCGGAAGCGGTCGTTCCACTCCGCCCAGCCCGGCGGGAAGCCGCCCGACCTGGTAGCCGCCCGGGCCGCAATCCCACGGCTCGGCGATCAGCTTCACCTGCGCTCAGCACCGGGTCCTGGCCGCACGGCTCGAGGAAGCCGCTCTGCTGGTCGAAGCCGTTGGGCTCGCGCGCCAGGATGGTGCCGAGGTCGAAGCGGAAGCCATCGACATGCATCTCCTGCACCCAGTAGCGCAGGCTGTCGGTGACCATCTGGATGACGCGCGGATGGCTCAGGTTGAGCGTGTTCCCGGTGCCGGTGTCGTTGATGTAGTAGCGCTTCTGTCCGGCAGCAGCCGGTAGTAGCTGGCGTTGTCGATGCCCTTGAACGACAGCGTCGGCCCGCGCTCGTTGCCCTCGGCGGTGTGGTTGTAGACGACGTCGAGGATGACCTCGAGGCCGGCGTCGTGGAAGCCGCGCGACCATCTCCTTGAACTCGGCGAAGGCGAAATCGGGCACGCAGGCGTAGCGCGGATCGGGCGCGAAGAAGCCGATGGTGTTGTAGCCCCAGTAGTTCGTCAGTCCCTTTTCGAGCAGATGGCTGTCGTTGACGAACGTGTGGACCGGCAGCAGCTCGACCGCGGTGACGCCGAGCGACTTGATGTAGCTCGATCACCTCGGGCGTCGCCAGGCCGCGGAAGGTGCCGCGCAGCTGCCTCGGGCACGCCGGGGTGCAGCTTGGTGAAGCCGCGCACGTGGGTTTCGTAGATGATGGTGTGGTCCCACGGCACGTGCGGCGGCCGGTCGTCGCCCCAGGTGAACGCCGGGTCGATGACGCGCGCATTTCGGCATGAACGGCGCGCTGTCGCGCTCGTCGAAGGTCAGGTCGTCCTCGTCTCCATCTTGTAGCCGAACAGCGCCGGGTCCCAGTCAGCTCGCCGACGATGCGCCTTGGCGTAGGGGTCGAGCAGCAGCTTGTTCGGGTTGAAGCGGTGGCCCTGCTCCGGCTCGTAGGGGCCGTGGACGCGATAGCCGTAGACGGTGCCCGGGCCGCGCATCCGGCAGGAAGCCGTGCCAGACCTCGTCGGTGTATTCCGGCAGCTCGATCCGCTCGAGCTCGTTCTCGCCGTCGTCGTCGAACAGGCAGAGCTCGACCTTGGTGGCGTTGGCGGAGAACAGCGCGAAGTTGACGCCGCGGCCCGTCCCAGGTGGCGCCGAGCGGATGCGGCAGGCCCTCGGTCACGCGGGATCGGTTTGCAGCAGCAACCATAAGGGGCAGTCCTTCTAACGACGCAGGTAGCGGGAAGCGCTGTTTACGTTCAGGCGCATGGAAAGTTTTGTTTTGATGTTATAACTTGTTATGCCGGGCTCTGGCCGGGGCGCGTGCGCATCAAAAGGAAAACCGGCTTGCGAGTTGGTGTACCGGGTCCGCAAGCTATTGCGCCGCGGCGGCCGTGCCGGGCACGAGCGCCTCGATCTGGGCGAGCTAGGCTGGCGAGAAGTCCACCGGCTTCGGGTGATAGTCGTTGCAGCCCGCGCCAAGCGCCTTTTCCCGGTCCCCAGCCATCGCGTGCGCCGTCAGCGCGATGATCGGAATGCCCGCGGTTTCGGCTCCGGCCTTCAGCTGCTGCGCCGACGCTCCAGCCATCCATGACCGGCAGGTTCATGTCGAGCAGCACGACGTCGGGCAGCCCCGCCCGCGCCCGGTCCAACCCGGCCCGGCCATCAACGGCAACCGTGGACCTCAAAGCCACGCCGTTTCAGCCGGCGCGACAGGAAGTCCCAGATCTCCTCGTGGTCTTCCACCAGCAGCAAACGGGTCATGTCATTCATTCCTTGATGCTGGCATCCTGCCGTAGCTGGCACCGGCGCCAAAACTGCGCAGTTCGCCGGCGAGTTGCCCCAGGTTGATCTGCCCCTTGCTCAGCACGCGGTCGGCGCCGTCCAGCGGCGTCGGTCCTCGGCGTCGAGGTCGCGCGCGCTCAGCACCACCACCGGGATGTCGGCACAGCCGGGCTTTGCCCGGAGCGCGTGCAGAAAGGAGAAGCCGTCCATCACCGGCATGGTCAGGTCGAGCAGGATCAGCTGCGGGCGCGTTCGCCACCGGGCCAGCGCCTCTCGCCGTTGCCGGCCTCCGCGACCGCCCAGCCGTTGCGCTCCAGCACGGTGCGCAGGCGCTGGCGCGGCGTCCGCGTCGTCATCGACCACCAGCACGTCGCCCTCGGCCCGCGGAAGCGGTCCATGACCGTTTCGAGCTGCTCCCACTCCACCGGCTTCAGCACGTAGTCCGCGGCGCCGAGCGATGGCCAAGGCCGGCTCGTTGACGAAGCTCGCCATGACGACCGGGATGCGGGCCAGCTCGGGGTCGGCCTTGAGCGCGGTCAGCACCGACCAGCCATCCATCTGCGGCATCATCACGTCCAGCAGGATCGCCCGGGGCTGTAGCGCGCGGGCCATTTCCAGCCCGGCGCGGCCATCGGCGGCGGTGCCCACGGCAAAGCCCTCCCGCTCCAGGAAGCGGGTCAGCAGGTCGCGCTGCGCGGCGTCGTCATCGACCACCAGCACCAGCCGGCGATTGCTCTGCCGGCGCTCGCCGTCAGCACCGGTTCCCGTGCTCGGCGGCCTGTTCCGGCATGATCGCTGGCAGCCGTATGCGTAAAGGTGGTGCCCTCGCCGATGCGGCTCGCAACCTGCACCTCCCCGCCCAGCAGCCGGCAAAACGCGCGGGTGAGGGCCAGGCCGAGCCCGGTGCCGCCGAATTGCGCGTGGTGCTCTCGTCGGCCTGGCTGAAGCGCTGGAACAGCGCGCCAGCTGCTCCGCCGTCATGCCGATCCCGGTGTCGCGCAGGCGAACACGCAGCCAGTCCTCCGCTGCCCGCGCGACCTGCAGCGTGATGCGCCCGTTCTCGGTGAACTTCGCGGCGTTGCTCAGCAGGTTGAACAGGCACTGGCGCAGCTTCACCGTCCTGTGCATGGTGCCCAGGTCCTCGCCGAGGTCGAGCACCAGCGTGTTGTTTTTCTGCTGCACCAGCGCGTCGACGGTCGACGCGGCCTCCTGCGCGAGCGCCGCCACGTCGAAATCCTCGGCGAAGCTGGTCATGCGGTTCGCCTCGATCTTCGACAGGTCCAGCACGTCGTTGATCAGGCTGAGCAGATGGCGGGCGTTCGACTTGATCTTGCTGAGGTCGGCCACCAGATGCGGCTCGCCGAGATCCTCCATCTCCTCCTCCAGCATCTCGCTGTAGCCGATCACCGCCGAGAGCGGCGTGCGCAGCTCGTGGCTCATATTGGCCAGGAACACGCTCTTGGCCCGGTTCGGCCGCCTCCGCCGCCTCCCTTGGCCGCCGCCAGCGCCTCCTCCGCCAGCGGCGTCCGTGATGTCGGTGTGGGTGCCGACCCATTCGCGGACCGCACCTCCTCGTCGCGCACGGCACGGCCTGCACCGCCATGCGGCGCCAGTTGCCGTCCGCCGGCGCAAGCGGCACTCCACGCTATAGTCCGAGCGTGCTCCACGGCCGATTCCAGGCATCGATCGTCGCAGGCTGGTCTTCCGGCTCGACGACATCCAGCCAGCCCCAGCCCTGCAGCTCCGCGCCGTTTGCCCGGTAAACTCGGTCCAGCCGGGCTGCGGCGGCTCGAACTGCCCGAGGGCGGCGTGGCCCAGACGATGGACGCGGTCGCCTCAATCAACGAACGGAACCGCTCCTCGCTCTGCTTTAGCCGCCGCTCGACCCGGGTGCGCGTGGTCACGTCGGTGATAACCACGCCCGCACCGTCCGAACCCGGCGCCCGGTGCGTTTGACGCATCGGATAGAAACTGAGTTGGAAATGCCGCAGCAGCCCAGGATTGGCGGCCAAGGCCGCCGAGGCCTCGACATTGGCGATCATCCGGCCCCCGTTCACCACGGAGCGCAGGCGGTCCTCCAGCGGCCCGCGCAGGTCCGGCAGGACGTCCCAGATTTCCCGGTCAAGAATTGCTCCCAAAGCCCGCTCGCTCATTGCAGCCAGCGCCCGGTTGGCCCGGCGGACCCGCAACTCGTGATCAAGGAACCCCAGGCCGACCGGCGCATTGTCCAGCACCCCCTCGAGCAGGCTGGCGGTCGCCTGTTCTTGCCGGCGCCGGGTTACGGCGAGCCAGGCGAAGTAGCCGCATGCCAAAAGCGCCGCAAAGAGCGAGACCGCGATCAGCACACGGTTCCGCAGCGCATCATCATGCTGGCCGGCGGCGATCCTGGCCTCCAACTCCCGACTGATCTCCGCCACCCGCACCCGAACGGCGTCCATGGCCGCCTTGTCGTCGCCGGAACGCACGGACGCGATAGCCTCGTCGAGCCCTCCAGCACGGCGGCTGCGGATCGCCCGTGCCGCGATGTCCTGCTTGACGGCGACCTGTCGACGCAGCGCCGCGAGCGGCCCGTCGTCCGTGACGGGCATTTCGCCCAGCAAATCCATCAGGCTTTTCTCAGCGAGATCATACGGCTCCAAGTAGCGGTCCTCGCCCGTGAGCAGGAAACCCCGTTCGCCCGTCTCCAAATCCTTCAGCGCGGACAACACGTTCCCCACCCGCGTCACCACCGCCGTTTCCTGTGCGATCAAGGTGCTGGCATGCAGGCCGGCGACGATGTTGACGATCGCCGCCAGTATGGCGACAGCAAGCAGCACGATCGCCAGCAGTGTGCCCCTACCCTGCCGGCGTGCAGCGCCGAGGACGCCGGTTGTAGCGCTCGCAGTTATGCTTGCCACAGTTGAGTTCCAGTTCGTTCAATCGAAGGCGGGCTGTCGGGCGGGCATGCGGGGGCGGGCAACATTCACTGTCCCGCGTCTGCAGGTTCGAGTGGAAGGCAACGCTGCAGAAAGCCAAAAAGCTGCATCAAAGGAACCATACCGCTCCCAATTTGTTTGAGGGCGGCGGCGGTGTTGCCGACCATGGAAAGCCCGCCGTTGAGCCTCGACCAAGCTGCATCCGCATCCCAGCCCGTTCCTGATGGCGGTGGCGCTCAGCGCGCCGTTATGGGCGCTAGTGGTATCCCGCCGGCATCCTGCTGGTCGCCTTCTGGCCGGTTCAGGGCGGCTGGTCTCAAGGCGCGGCCGGGTCGTTGGCCTCCTCCGCGCGCAGCAATGCGGCGTCGATCTGCGTCAGCAGCAGTGGGAAATCGACCGGCTTCGGGTGATAGTCGTCACAGCCGGCCGCCACCGCCTTGCTGCGGTCGCCCGCCATAGCGTGCGCCGTCACCGCGATGATCGGGATGCGCGCGGTGGCGTCCTCGGCCCGGAGCCGCCCAGCCACGGTCCAGCCGTCCAGCACCGGCAGGTTCATATCGAGCAAGATGATGTCGGGCTCCTCGGCTGCCGCCTGGTCGAGCGCCTGCTGGCCGTCATGCGCCAGGACCACGTCGAACCCCCGCCGCCGCAGCCGTCGCGACAGGAACTCCCAAAGCTCCTCATGATCCTCGACCAGCAAAACCTTGGTCACCATTCGCCTCCCGGGGCCGTAGCAGTTGCTGAGCTAAGGTGGGGCCATGCAGCCGTCCAGGGCATGGCGGCCGGATGGCCTCGCATAGCCGGGCAGCACCGCATAAAGGATGCGTTATGAGCGCTGGACTGGACGATGCCGAGGCCGGGCCCGCGTTGAAGGGGCCGCTGATCCGCGGGGTGCCGGTCACCGGGCCGGCAGCGCTGAATGCCGCCGCGGTGATCGTGGCGGCGCTGTATTTCGGCCGCGAGCTGCTGGTGCCGCTGGTCTTGGCGCTGTTGCTCGCCTTCGTGCTGGCGCCGGCGGTCGGACTGCTGCAGCGGGCGCGGGTGCCGCACCCGGCGGCGGTGCTGTTCACCGTGCTTCTGGCCTTCGCGATGATCTTCGGCGTGGGCGCCGTGGTCGGCGGCCAGGCCAGTCAATTGACCACCGGCCTGCCGCGCTATGAGGCCATCATCCGCGACAAGCTCTCTTCCCTCGCCGTCGGTGGCGCGATCGTGGAGCGGCTGAACGGCAGCCTGCAGAACCTCGTGCGCGGCATGGCCGGCGCGGCGCCTGAACCGGCGGCAGGCAAGCTTCAGCCTGCAGCCAAGCCTGGTCCCGCAACCGAAGCCGCCCCGGTCGCGACGGTGCCGACGCTTGACGGCTCCTCGGCGATCGTCGTCGTGCGCAGCGTCGTCGAACCGCTGCTGGGACCGCTGGCGACCGCCGGCATCGTCATCGTCTTCCTGATCTTCGCCCTGCTGTATCGCGAGGACCTGCGCGACCGGCTGGTGCGGCTGCTGGGGCGTCAGGACCTGCACCGCACCATCCTCGCCATGAACGACGCGGCGCAGCGGCTGTCCCGCTACTTCCTGTTCCAGCTCGCGCTGAACATCGGCTTCGGCGCTTTCATCACCGGCGGGCTGTGGCTGCTCGGGCTGCCGAGCCCGCTGCTCTGGGGCATCCTCGCCGGCACCATGCGCTTCGTGCCGTTCATCGGCACCTTCATCGCCCTGGCGCCGACCGTGCTGCTGGCCCTGGCCGTGGTGCCCGGCTGGTCGCTCGCGCTGTCGGTGCTGGCGTTGTTCATCACGAGCGACCTGATCGTCGGCCAGGTCGTCGAGCCGCTGCTGTATGGCCACAGCACCGGGCTGTCGCCGATGGCGGTGATCGTCGCGGCGGCGTTCTGGACCTTCCTTTGGGGTCCGGTCGGCCTGCTGCTCTCGACCCCGCTCACCGTCTGCCTCGTCGTGCTCGGGCACCACGTCGAGGCCATGGCGTTCCTCGAGGTGATGCTCAGCGACCGTCCGCCGCTGCAGCCCGAGGAGACGTTCTACCAGCGCGCGCTGGAGGGCGACGCCCGCGCCCTCCTGGGTCAGGCCCGCGCGCAGCTCGGCGTCGCGCCATTGGCGGAGTACTACGACAAGGTGGCGCTGCGCGGCCTGTCGCTCGCCCAGACCGACCTCTCGCAGGACCTGCTGGAGTTCGAGCGGCTGGAGGCGATCCACCAGCAGATCGCCAGCTTGCTGAAAACCATAGCCAAGATCGAGGCAGCGCATGGCGAGGACAGCGCCTCCGCCCGGCCCGCGATGGACTGGGCCGCGGACGGCAGCGTCATCGTTGTGCCTTCCCGCGGCCAACTCGACGATTTGGCGGCCGACATGACAGCCCAGGTGCTGCGCAGCTTCGGCTTCGGCGCCCGGGTTGAACCCAACGCCGTGCTGGGCGCCAGCCGCAAGACCCAGACCGACCTATCGGGCGCCAAGCTTTGCTGCCTCTCGGTACTGGACGGCGGCAGCACGGTCTCCGGCGTCCAATACCTGCTCAGCCGCATGCGCCGGGCGATGCCGCATGCGTTGGTGGTGCTGGGGCTATGGCACGGCGACCGCAACCGGACGCTGCTGCCCAGCCTGCGGGAAGCGGGCGTCGAGGAGACGGTCGTGACCTCGATCCAGGAAATCCTGGCGTTCTGCAAAGCTAGGATGGCGTAGCGGGCCGGGATTGCATTCTTTGAACAGGCGCCGCCTCGCCGCGCAGTGGATGGCATTGAAGCGGAACCGCTGCCGCACAACATCGGCGCGGTCTGCATCTTGGGAGATCAATCATGGCCTGGGCTGGCACTATCCCGCTTTCTGCAGTTCCCGACGCGCAGGCCCGGCTCAAGCGGCTGCGCCGGCTCGCCTGGCTGATCGACGGCGCGTTCAAGCTGCCGGGCACACGCTTTCGCTTTGGCATAAATAGCGTCGTCGGGTTGATCCCGGTGGGCGGCGACGCGGTGCTCGGAGCGCTTTCGCTATACATTATCTATGAGGCCGCGCAGCTCGGCGTGCCTGGGCCGCAATTGGCCCGCATGCTCGGCAATGTGGCGCTGGAGGTGGCTGGCGGCAGCGTGCCGGTTCTGGGCGACATCTTTGACATGGCGTTGAAGGCCAATTTGCGGAACCTCGCGATCATCGAGCGGCATGTCGGCGTGATCTGAGGCTTGCGCGGACGGCCTCGCCAGAAACGGGGCTGCTTTCAGGACGCCGGATGCGGGTGCTCCAGAAAAAAGCGCAGCATCTCCGCGGTGGCGTCGGGGCCGCGCGGATCGGTGTAGGTGCCGGCGGGACTGCCGCCGAACCAGGCATGGGCGGCGCCGTGCACCACCCACTGCTCGATCAGCGTCTTGCCACTAGCATCCATGCGCCGGGTGCGGCGATAGGCGTGACCGCCGACGACCTGGCCGTCCTCCGTGCTCACATCCAGCGCTGTGCCCTGCGCCGATTGCTCGACTACCGCGTCGCCGTTGCGCGGGTTCACCGTGGTGTCCCGGTCGCCATGGAACACGATGGCCGGCATCACGCGGGACCGTCGTGCCATTGTTTGGCTGCGGCGCACCGCCCCGCTGCATCGCGGTGAACGCCGACGGCATGTCGCGCGCCGCGCCGCAGGCCAGGCCCGAATGCACGCCGATCGCCGCATACAGGTCGGGATACGCGTCGCCCAGCACCGCCGCCGCCGCACCGCCGGCCGATAGCCCGGCGACATAGACGCGGCGCGGATCGACGGCATAGTCGCGCATGACCTCCCGCGTGATCCCGGCGATCAGCGACGGCTCGCCGGCATCGCGCTGCTGGTCGGCCTCGCTGAACCAGTTCCAGCATTTCTGCATGTTGGCCGAGCTGGTCTGGCCGGGATAGGCGACCAGGCAGGTATGCTGCTCGGCAGCCACGTTCATCCGCGTGCCGGCGGCGAAGTCGTCAGGCGACTGGGTGCAGCCGTGCAGCATGACGACCAGCGGCACCGGCTGCCCGCGGTAGCCGCTGGGCACATATAGCTTGTAGGGGCGGCTGCCGGCCTGGTTGCTGAACGTCAGGGCCAGGAACTTTGCCCCGTCCGGCATGGCGGCCGGCTGCGGGGCGGCGGGTGGCATCGCCCCGCCGCCTGAGAACTGCATGCTGCCTTGGCCAAGCTGGTCGAGGAAGCCGCGCAGCGCCTCGGGAAACCGGCCATGCACAGGGTCTTGCGCAGGCGCGCGGGCCGGCTCGGCCCCCGCTGCATCATCGGCTGCCTCGACGGTTCCATCGATGGTCGGCGGACCGCGCCGCGGCTCTGTGGTGGCGCTGCCGGGCGCCGCTTGCCCCGCGAGCATACGCTGGATCGCCGCGGTCGCCTCGGTCAGCTGGCCGGACTTGGTGAGGCGCGCTGCCTCCATGAGTCCATCGGGGAGGATATGCTTCATTGTCATGAGCTTTCTATGTTGGGACGCCGTGGGGCGTTTCGGTTCGGAACCGGAGACGACTATTGGCGTACGGTCGGCCAGGGCCGCCTTTACCGCGGGGCTGGCGTGCAAAGCGCCCAGTACCCGCACCGAGGCGATGGCCGCCCGCGCCAGCTCGGGCGTCACGTCCAGGGCGATGCTGGCCAAACCAAGCACGTTGATGTGCAGCGTATCGCCGCTGCGCAGCGCCGCTTCGAGATCCCCGCGGCCATAGTGCCGGAGGCCAAGGTCCAGGCTTTTGCGTGCCACCGACTGCCGCACCACGTCGGCGTGGCGGTCGAGCTGGTTGCGAATGGCCGTCCGGATAAAATCCGTGCGGTTCGAGTAGAAACCCTCCTGCACCATCAGATCGACATGGCCGAGATCGACATAGCCAAGGTTGATGGTGATCTTCTCACTATCGGCCGCTTTCAGCTTGAGCTCAGGCACCACGTTCATCGCCGCTTACCACCATCCAGAAACCATCCGTGTGGATGGTAAATGGATGGCGGAATGGCCGATGCAAGGCCGAAGGCTCAAAACGCGAGTGCAGCGCCAACCGGCGTCAGGCCGGCAGGAAGTCCGGCACCGAGAGATAGCGCTCGCCCGTGTCGTAGTTGAACCCCAGCACCGTGGCCCCGTTCGGCAACTCCGGCAGCTTCTTCGCGATCGCCGCCAGCGTGGCGCCTGATGAGACGCCGACCAGCACGCCCTCGTCACGGGCGGAGCGGCGGGCATACTCGCGCGCCTCCTCGGCCTCGATCTGGATCACGCCGTCCAGCACGTCGGTATGCAGGTTGGCCGGCACGAACCCGGCGCCGATACCCTGGATCGGGTGCGGACCCGGCGCGCCGCCCGAGATCACCGGCGACAGCGTCGGCTCCACCGCGAACACCTGCAGCTTGGGCCAAACCCGCTTCATGACCTCGGCGCAGCCAGTGATGTGGCCGCCCGTCCCCACCCCCGTTATCAGGGCGTCAACGCCATCCGGGAAGTCGGCGAGGATCTCCTCGGCGGTGGTGCGGACGTGGACGGCGATGTTGGCCGGGTTCTCGAACTGCTGCGGGATCCAGGCGCCGGGGCTTTGCGCGGCGAGTTCGGTCGCGCGGGCGATGGCGGCCTTCATGCCGCCCTCCTTGGGCGTGAGGTCGAAAGTGGCGCCGTAGGCCTGCATCAGCCGCCGCCGCTCGACCGACATGCTCTCCGGCATGACCAGAATCAGCTTGTAGCCCTTCACCGCGGCCACCATGGCAAGTCCGATGCCGGTGTTGCCCGAGGTCGGCTCGATGATGGTGCCGCCGGGCTTGAGCTGGCCGCTGGCTTCGGCGGCCTCCACCATGGCGAGCGCGATGCGGTCCTTGATGGAGCCGCCGGGGTTGCCGCGCTCGGATTTGATCCAGACGGCGGCGTCCGGAAACATCCGGGCGAAGCGGATATGCGGCGTGTGGCCGATGGTGTCGAGGACGCTGTTGGCTTTCATGGGACCTCTCCGTGATAATGACTGATGCGTCGCCGGGGCTGATGCATTGCCGGCTCAACATGCCCGGACGCGCGGCTGACGCAAGTGTTCCTGATCGGGCGTTCAACCGGCCAAGCAGCGGAAGCACGGCCGGCCGTTTGGCACGAACATCTCGCAGTCAGCCCTATCGGGCTATGCCGCTGCATCGATTACCACGGCTCGGCCCGAAGGAATACACCAGGGACTGTCAAACCGAACGATCGACGCCTGGGCATATTCAGAGTCACGTTGACTGCTGGTGTAACCTAAGTCACCGCAAGAGCAGGGCCCAATTACTACTCTGCCTAATGGGTTAAACCCCACAGGCAAGATGGAGTGACTTCATGGATGCTTTTGAGCAGGCTTTCGCGATAGTAGTGGCGAAGGAGGGGGGCTACAGCTCCGTCGCCGCCGACCCGGGCAACTGGACCAGCGGCAGATGCGGCGCCGGCGAGTGCCGTGGCACGAACTGGGGCATCAGCGCCGCCGCCTATCCGCAACTCGACATACGCGCCCTGACGAAAGACGAGGCGCAAAAAATCTACCGGCGCGACTATTGGGACCGCGCGCAGTGCGGCAAGCTGCCGCCGCCGCTCGCCTTGCTCGTGTTCGACGCGGCGGTGAACAACGGCGTGGGACAGGCGGTGCGCTGGCTGCAGGCGGCGCTCGGCGTCGCCCAGGATGGCGCGATCGGCCCCGCGGCGCTCGCTGCGATTGAGGCAAAGGCGGGCCAGGGCGCCGCACTCTGCGGCGAGTTCCAGGCGAAGCGCCTGGTGTTCATGGCTGGCCTGCCGACCTGGCGCACCTTCGGTGCCGGCTGGGCGAAGCGGCTCTGCGATCTGCCGTTCCAAGCCATTCAGATGGGAGTTTGAAATGAACCTAGTTGACGCATTGGCGAGTGTCGCCAAAGGGGCCGCGACCGGCGCGGTCGCCGGCCCAGTCGGAGCGGCTGTCGGCGGCCTTGGCGGCCTCGTGGTTGATATCGCACCCGAGGTCGGGCGCTGGCTGTTCGGCAGCGCGGGCGCGAAGACGGCCGGCCTGGTCGCACAGGCGGTCGAAACGGCGACCGGCACCGCCGACGCGGATGCCGCCCAAGCCGTGCTGGCGAAGGACCCGGCCGCGGTATCGCAGCTCCGGGTTCAGCTCGCCATGATCGCGGCGCAGCAGCAGGCCGAGGCGGACCGCGCCACCGAGGCGGCACGCGCCGCGGATCTCGCCGCGGTTCAGGCCGCGATGGCGGACCGCAGCGGCGCACGCAGCCAGACGGAGGCGCTGGCGCAGATGCACAGCGGCATCGCCTGGGCGCCGGCGGTGCTCAGCGGCATCATCCTCACCGCATTCGGATCGTTGATCTACGTGGTGCTGACGCAGAAGATCCCTGACCCTCAGGTCATGCCGCTTGCCAACGTGCTGCTCGGCTCCTTGGCGGCAATGGCGACGCAGGTGGCGAATTATTGGCTCGGCTCCTCGTCCAGCTCTGTCGCCAAAAACAGCCAGATCACCGCCATGAGCGCCGATGCGCAGTCCTCGGTGCCGCGCGACGTCGTCCAGCGCCTGTTCGTGCCGGCGGCGGCTATAGCGCGGTAACACCCAAGGCGATTGAGCACGTCTGACCCGACGCCGGCGAAATCGAGCCGATTTCTCCCGCAACGCCATGATCCCTGGTTTTCGGCGCGCTTCATCCTCTGTAGCTATGGAGGGTGGAGCGTAGCTGCCACAGCGTCAAAACCGGAGAGATCTCAAGCCTCGGGACGATATGGCTTGAATAGCATGGGGCAGATATTGGAGTCAGCGGCCGAGCATCAGTCGGTGACCAGTTCTCGATTGCAGTGACCATAGTCCAGGCGTCATTGTACGACTATGCTGCAGCATATGCACGGAAGGGCTGGGATTATGCGATCAAGCATATCGGCATATACCGTTCTGGTAATTCCAACCGTAACGACATCAGCGCTTGCCGAGCCTATTATTACCGACGTGCTCGGCCGCCTCCCACAATCTGAATACCAGGCCTACATTGCGGGACGCAGCTACAAGGAGTGGGGCAACGAGCCCGCGGTCACCGTCAATCCGCTTGATCCCCAGCAGATCGTTCTGTCCAGCTTCGGTTATAACGCTAGCGGCGGCGGCCGGGCGTCGCTTTGGACATCGGGCGACAGCGGCGCGGACTGGAACATCCGCTTCCCGGTGACGGCGCCAGCACCGGGCGTCGTCGTGCCAGGAGATTGGAATTTTGCCTATGACAATCAGGGCACGCTGCACGGGGCCTGTACTGGGCCGGAACGGCAACATTTACCAAGGTTCGACGCCCAATCCCAATGCCGATGGCGTAAGCGGCAGAGCGCCGACGCTATGGCAGTGGACGCCTGGGCCGCTCAACCTAAACAGCGATAGCGCGGGCACCGCCGACCAGCCTTGGATCGCGGTCAATGGCAGCAGCGTCCACGTGGGCTACGACGCCTTCGACGCCGCATCCCGCCAGGTGCAGGAGTGGGTGGCGACATCGGTTGACCGGGGCGCCTCATTCACGGCTGACACTCCAGTGAGCGCGGGCGGAAAAGTCTCGACCTCAACCAATCCAGGGCTGCGCATCGCGACCGACTCGCAGGACGGGCTCTACGCGATCTACGGCATCGGCGCCGCCCGGGACACCTCGGACAACCGCGCGGTCACCTATCGCCTGAACCGCTCGCGCGATGGCGGTCAGACCTGGGATTTTACCGATCTATCCGCGGCGCCCGGCGGTCTTGTTGTGGGCGACGGGATTTCGGCCCAGCTCACCAACTCGTTCGGCGACGTAAACGAACTGCGCGGCAACATCACGGCGGTTGCGGCGGCGCCGAATGGCAAGCGGGTATATACGGCCATAGGCTTCAAGGACGCGGCCGGCGTGGACCGGATCTATCTGGTGACCTTCGTGCCTGACCCGGTTGATCCCAGCCGGCTGATCATCGAAGGCGATCCAAAGCCGGTTTCGATTCCAAATCAGCGCGCTGGGCTCCCAGCCCTGACCGTAGCCAGCAATGGCGCTGTTGGCTTGCTGTATGACAGCTACGATGGTGCGCGCTTCCATGTCCACTTGGCGCTTTCGCTCGACAATGGCGGCAGCTTTGCAGACCAGGACCTGTATGATTTCACCTCGCCAGGCGCTGCAGAGCTTGGTCTTTCCGACACCCGGCTTCGCACCCTGGGTGACTACCAATATCTGACCTCGCTCGGCGACAGGTTCTATGGAGCTTTCGCCGGGCGGGGCGACACGTTCAATGCGGGCATAGACACGACCGGCAACATAGACCCGTTTTTCCTGACCGAAACCGTCGAGGTAGCGGAGCCAAGTTCTTTTGCCATACTTGGGATGACCCTGGCCGGGCTGGGCCTCTTACGGCGGAGGCTCGCTCGCTGATCTGCTACGGCGCCGGCGCCGCACGCCGCAGCCGCGTCTGCCCCAATGACCGGACCGCGGCGCCGGGCACTGCCGCCTTGATCTCGGCCTGGAACTCCGCCCGTTTCTCGTGGATGGAGACCAGGACCGGGCCCATCGGGATGCCGAGATCGACCAGCACGGCCTCAGCCAGTTGCAGACTGGCCTCGATCGTCTCCGGCACTGCATCCGACGCGCCCAGAGCGTAAAGCTGCGCCGCGTGCCGCCCGTCCCGGGCGCGCACGACGATCAGCAGGTCCGGCCGCTCAGTGCGGGCGGTGCGCACCACCGCGTCCACGCGGATCCGGTCGTCGATCGTAACCACCAGCGCACGGGCGGCGCCCAGGCCGACGCGGCGCAGCAGCTCAGGCTGCGTCACGTCACCGTAATAGACGCGGTGGCCGTCGCGGCGGCTCGCGCCTACCCGGGCGGCGTCGCTGTCCAGGGCGACATAGGGGATGCGGTGGGCGTCCAGCAACGTGGCGACGGTGCGGCCCACGCGGCCGAACCCGGCCAGGATCACCCGCGGTGCGTCGCCCTCCATGTCGGGCGGCAGCAGGCTGGGGTCGATGGGCGCCGCGCGACGGACCGCCAGACGCGCGCCCAGGCGGGACAGCAACGGGATCGCCGCCATGGTCAGCGCCGCCACGATGAAACCGAACCCGGCGAGGTCGGGGCCAATCATCCCCATGCCGGCGCCGAGGCCGAGGATGACGAAGCTGAACTCGCCGCCGGGTCCGAGCAGCAGGCCGGTCGGCACGCCCACCACCCAGCGCAGCCCCATGGCGCGGGCCAAAGCGGCGGTGATGCCGGCTTTCAGCGCGATCAGGCCGAGGGCGGCCCCGAGCACCGCGCCGGGCTGCGCCGCCACCCGGCCGAGATCGACCGTGAGCCCGATCGAGATGAGGAACACGCCGACCAGCAGGCCCTTGAAGGGTTCGACCGTCACCTCGATCTGGCGGCGATACTCGGTCTCGGCCAGCAGCAGCCCAGCGATCAATGCACCCAGCGCCATCGACAGGCCCGCCGCTGCCGCCGCCAAACCGGTCGCCAGCACCACCAGCAGGCAGGCGGCCATGAACAGCTCCGGGCTGCGTGTGTGCGCGACGCCGCGGAATAGCGGGCGCAGCACGAGGCGCCCGAGGCCGACCAGACCGACGATCACCGCCAGCGCCTGGCCGATCGCCAGGGCGAACGTGCCCCACCCTGCGGCACTCTTTTGGCCGAGCGCGCCCAGGGTGAACAGCACCGGCACCACGGCGAGGTCCTGGAACAACAGCACGGCGAAGCTCGCGCGGCCAACGAGGCTGCTGACCCGGCCCTCATCAGCCAGCACCTGGGTCACGATCGCGGTGGAGGACATAGCGAGCGCCAAGCCGATCACCGCCGCGCCCGCGGGCGTCACGCCGAGCAGCGCCGCGATGCCGCCCGCCGCCAGCGCGCAGACGATGACCTGCAGGGCGCCGAGCCCGAACACCAAGCGCCGCATCAAAAGGATGCGCTCAAACGACAATTCGAGCCCGATCATGAACAGCAGCAGCACGACGCCCAGCTCGGCCACCGTCGCGATACGCTCGCGGTCATACATCGTGACGAAAGACAGCCACGGCGCCCGGCCGGTCAGCGCGCCCAGGCCGGACGGTCCCACCAGCACGCCGACCAACATGAAGCCGAGCACCGTGCTGATGCGCAAGCGGTGGAACAGCGGGATGACGATGGCGGCGGCGCCCAGGATGACCAGCGCCTCGCGCATCGGGCCGCCGAGATGGGACGCTGCCTCGATTGCCACTGCCATTCCCGTCAGGTTCGAGGGTAGCATAGGACAGGGCATGCGCGATCGGGCAACACCAAACTCGACCGAGCCGATGTGGGGGATTTCCAGAAATGCGTTTGCTGCCCGATGACGTGCTGCTTGTGGTCGATGTGCAGCGCGACTTCCTGCCCGGCGGCGCCCTGGCGGTGCCCGATGGCGACGCCGTGACAGCACCCATCAACCGCCTCGGGACGCTGTTTGAGCACGTGCTGCTGACGCAGGACTGGCACCCGGCCGAGCATGTCTCGTTCGCCGCCAACCATGCTGACCGGGCGCCGTTCGAGCACATCGAGCTGCCGTATGGGCCGCAGATGCTGTGGCCCACTCACTGCGTGCAGGGCAGCGATGGCGCTGGGTTCGCGCCCGGCCTGGACCTGCCGCGGGCGGAGCTGGTCGTCCGCAAGGGGTTCCGCCGCGCTGTGGACAGCTATTCGGCTTTCACCGAGGCGGACCGGCGCACACCCACGGGCCTCGCTGGCTACCTGCGTGAGCGCGGCCTGCGCCGGCTGTTCCTCGTGGGGCTGGCGACGGATTTCTGCGTGGCCTGGAGCGCGCTGGACGCAGCCGCGGCTGGGTTCGAGGCCTATGTCGTCGAGGACGCCTGCCGGGCGATCGACACGCAGGGCTCGTTGGATCGGGCCTGGCAAGCAATGAGCGAGGCTGGCGTCGGGCGTGTTGCGAGCCAGATTTTTTAAGGCTGGGCATAGTCAGCAATAGCGGCATTGGGCCAGACAGGATTGTGGGTCGTCACCACGGCGCTGGTGGCAATGCCGTTATGATCCCCAGTATGCGCTTGAACGCCATGACTACGACGTTACCATGAGCCAGCAACGCCCAAGCTGGCGAGCTACTTGCGCGGTTTTTGAACCGACGATTGTTGTTTAAGAACGGAGGTTGCGATGCCTGACGTTGGTTCGATACGTGGACCTAACGACCGCGGCCGTACGGTTTGTGTAATCGGCGCCGGGATCAGCGGCCTCGTTGCCGCCAAGGTGCTGCGCGGCCGGGGCTATGACGTGACGGTCGTCGAGAAAAGCCGCGACCTCGGTGGGGTTTGGGAGCCAGCCCGGTCCTATCCCGGGGTGCAGACGCAGACGCCGCGCGACCTGTATTGCTTCAGCGACTTCCCGATGCCGGCCGAATACCCGGAATGGCCGAGCGGGGCGCAGATGCACGCCTATCTCAGCGGCTATGCCGAGCATTTCGGCCTGCGCCCCTGCATCCGGTTCCAAACCGAAGTCCTGTCCATGGCACGCGAGCACAGCGGGCACGGCTGGTCCGTCACGCTGCGCGACGCCGAGGCTGCCTCAGATACCGAAGCCGGGCAGCCCGAGCATTTCGACCTCGTGGTGGTCGCAACCGGCCAGTTCAGCACGCCGAAAACCCTGAAGCTGCCGGGTGACGACGCCTTCGTAGCGGCCGGCGGCTCGATCCGGCACTCGTCGCAATACGTGGACGGCGCGGTGGCCAGGGATCGAGACGTCGTGGTGGTCGGGTTTTCCAAGTC
This sequence comes from uncultured Alphaproteobacteria bacterium, assembly GCA_963850595.1. GTDB lineage: Bacteria > Pseudomonadota > Alphaproteobacteria > Acetobacterales > Acetobacteraceae > CAHJXG01. The sequence goes on from CAWKLS010000004.1 coordinate 132,411, forward strand.
GGCGACCGACATCGCTATGGATGCCCTCGCCCAGGGCGCGCGCTCGGTCTCGGTGATCTACCGCCAGGCGACCTGGAAGATCCCCTATTTCTTCGGCGGCTTGGTCAACTTCAAGAACATCCTGTACTGCCGCGCCTCGGAGGCAATGTTTATGCCGTGGGGACCGAGCCGCGCCGGACGCCTCACGCGCAAGCTGCTGGCGCCGATGATCTGGGCGAACTGGCGGGGGCTTGAGGCGCTGCTTGGCTTGCAATTCGGGCTGAAGAAGGCTGGCCTGCGCCCGAATACCCGGATTGAGGACGGCATCCACTGCGCCACCAGCATCGAGACGCCGGGCTTCTACAAGGCCGTGCGTGATGGGCGCATCCGTATGGTGAAGGGCAACATCTCCGGCTATGAGCCGGGTCACGTCACGGTGGACGGCGCCAGGATCGCCGCCGATGCCGTCGTGCTGGCGATCGGCTGGTCGCAGGAACTGCCCTTCCTTGACGCGGAGACGCGGGCCCGGCTGATTGACCCTGATGGCCAGTACCGGCTGTATCGCCTGACGGTCAATCCCGATCTGCCCAGCCTCGGCTTCGTCGGTTTCAACTCGAGCTTTGCCAGTGCCCTGTCGGCGGAGCTTGGAGCGCATTGGCTGGCGCGCTATTTCGAAGGCGCGCTCAGGCGGCAGCCGGCGGACGCCGCCATGCATGCTGGGATCGCCCGTACGCTCGAATGGAAGCGTGGCGAACGCAAGGTGGCGACGACCTATGGCGGGCTTTGCATTGCGCCGTTCCACCACGCCCACTTCGACGAGCTGATGGACGACATGGGCGCACGGAAGAAAGCTTCCAACGTGCTGGCAGCGCATCTCGCGCCCATCAGCCCGAAGGCTTATGCCAAGCTGCTTGAAACCGCGCCGGGCCATGGTTTGGCGGCTGGGGAGACCGTGCGATGAAAAAGGCAAGCGCCAACCAGGTTCAGGTCGGGCTCGATCCCGGCATCACCACCGCCGGCAGCGGCCTCGACGAGGTGGTGTGGAGCATCCTTGGCCACACCTACTACCTCAAGGCCGAGGGCGCGAACGCCTTCGCCTTCGAAACCTACGATCCGCCCGGCACTTTCGTGCCGCCGCACGTCCACCCGACCCAGGACGAGTTCATCTGCGTGATCGAGAACGAGTTCGACCTCTACCTCGATGGAAAGCACCACAAGGCGCGCGCCGGTGACCTGGTGCGCCTGCCGGCCGGCATTCCGCACGGCTACTATAACCTCAGCAATATGCCGACGCGGGCGATGTTCTGGGTCGCGCCTACCCGGCGCCTGCGCGAGCTGTTTGACGTGCTGCACAACCTCAATGATCCCGAGCAGGTGGTCCGCGAGGCCGCGCAGCGCGAGGTGCACTTCTTGAAACCGGAGGAGTATGCGTTCGATCCGCTCACGCTGCCACGGGCCGGCCAGCCTTGATCGACCCGCTGCTGGAGGCCGAATACAACAACCGCGCTAAGGTCCCGGAGCACGGGGAGATCATGCAGTCCTGGAAGCAGGACGCGACGGCCTTCTGTGCCGCGCACGCGCATTCCGAACTCGATCTCGCCTATGGTGACAGCGCACGGCAGCAACTTGACCTGTTCTGGCCGGACCAGCGCCGTGCCGGGCCAATCGCCCTGTTCATCCATGGCGGCTACTGGCAGGCGCTGGACCGCTCCTGGTTCAGCCACCTCGCCCAGGGCTTCGTCGCGCATGGCGTGGCACTCGCCGTGCCGTCCTACGATCTATGCCCACAGGTCACCCTTGAGGTGCTGGTCGAGCAGTTGCGCAGCGCGGTGGCCTTCCTGCTCCGCCGGCACGGACGCCCGGTGTTTTCGTGCGGTCACTCTGCCGGCGGCCATCTCACCGCCATGCTGCTCGCGACCCCCTGGGCCGCGCGCGGACTGCCGCCAGCCGCCGTCCATGCCGGATGCGCGATCAGCGGCTTGTTCGACTTGACGCCGCTGCTGGCGACCAGCGTCAACGCGGCGCTCGGCCTCGACGCCGCAACGGCCCGCCGCCTGTCGCCATCATTCCTCCCCGCCCCGGGCCTGCCCTTGCACGCGGTGGTCGGCGCGACCGAGGGGGCCGAGTACCTACGCCAAAGCCGCGGCATCGCCGAGGCTTGGGGCGGCACCTGGGACCTGCTCCCCGCCGCCAACCACTTCACCGCGATAGCGCCCCTCGCCGACCCGGCCTCGCCGCTCATGGCGATGATGCTGCGCATGATCCATGCCGCACCCGCCTGATGACGGCGTCCGGCTGATGACGACCTAGGCGCGCCGGGCATGCGGGTGCTCATCGCCGGCGGCGGCATTGGCGGCCTCGTTTTAGCGTTGATGCTGCATGCGCGCGGCATCACCTGCGACGTGTTCGAGGCGGCGACGGAGGTGAAGCCGCTTGGCGTCGGCATCAACGTCCTGCCGCACTCCATCCGCGAACTGGCTCGGCTCGGCCTGCTGCCGCAGCTCGACACGATCGCGATTCGCACCCGGCGCCTGACCTATATGAACCATTTGGGGCAGCGCATCTGGAGCGAGCCGCGCGGCACCAATGCCGGCCATGACGTGCCGCAGTTCTCCGCGCACCGCGGGCGCCTTCACCGGCTGCTGTGGGATGCCGCCGTCGAGCGGCTCGGCGCCGGGGCGGTGCGGGCTGGACAGCGGCTCACAGATTTCAGCCAAGATGCCGATGCCGTGGCCGCCCGCTTCACCACCCCGGACGGTGCGACGCGGGAGGTCCCGGGCGATGTCCTCGTCGGCGCGGACGGCATCCACTCATGGCTGCGCGCGCGTCTGCATCCGCTCGACCCCGGTGTGCGCTGGAACGGCATCCAGATGTGGCGGGGTGCGGTGGATTGGCCGGCCTTCGACGGCGGCGATGCGATGGTCGTCGCGGGCGACGGCGTGGCAAAGCTCGTTTTGTATCCGATCGCGCCAGGGTCTGCGCCCGACCGGCGGCTGACCAACTGGGTGATCTATGCGCGGGTCGCCGAAGCCGGGACGCCGCCACCGGGACGCGAGCACTGGTCGCGCGCCGGGCGGCCCGAGGCGTTCCGCCACTTGGCCGGGCGCCTGACGCTGCCCTTCATAGACATCGCGGCCATGATCGCGGCTACATCGGAGATCTTCGAGTATCCGATGTGCGACCGCGACCCGCTGCCGTGGTGGACCAGCGGCCGGGTCACGCTGCTCGGCGACGCGGCGCATCCGATGTATCCCGTCGGCTCCAACGGCGCGTCGCAGGCCATCTTGGACGCCCGCTGCCTGGCTGACCGACTGATCGAGCAGCCTCCTGCCGCTGCCTTGCAGGCTTATGAGACGGAGCGGCTGCCGGCGACGGGCGCCATCGTCCATTCCAATCGTATCGGTGGGCCGGAGCGCGTTATCGACCTGGTTGCCAGCCGCGCACCGCTAGGTTTTGTCCGGGTGGACGAGGTTGCGAGCGATGCGGAGCTGGCTGAGATCACTCAGGGCTACGCCCGGCTCGCCGGCTTCGCGATGACGCCCTGATTGCCGGCTACGTGGTACGGGCTGGGCAGGGCAAGTTTCCAGGAAAATTGGAGGAGCTTCGGCTGCTCCCACGGCTCAGCGTGAGAGGTATAGCGCGCTGCCATAGTTGAAGTGGGCGTATTCCAAAGCCTTGAGCAGAGCGGTGCGGCCGGTGAACATCTTTGGCTCGACCACGGACAGGGCATCCACCGCCGGCGGCTCCACGATCCAGTCATCTGCGCCTTCAGACGCTGGATAAACCCGGGCCGGCATAGAACGGCCCTCCGAATCGCGCAGCAACGCCATTTCAATCGTTCCCAATATCCGCTGCACTGCAGCATGACGGAATGACGGCAACGTGGATATCAGTTTCTCGGATTTGCCAGGCATGCGTTGAACACCCTTGAGTGATCGGCAAATAGCATTGGGCCGCTCGTTTTATACTGTAGCACAAACTAATTACAAGTCAGTAATGTATTTTTCCAACCAAATTCCAACAGAAACGCCGGCAGGCAAGTCTCTTCGTAATGATCAGCCAATCCTTTGAACGCGCACCCTGGCGAACTCGTCAGCGGACGACCGGTCAAAAAATGACGAGGTGGTTCGCCGCCGGATACCGCCGGTGCGAACCGCACGAAGCTCCTGTTGCTCCCCGGCCACGACCGAAGCCAGGCCGGCGCGTCACCAGCCATTCATCCGCCGGTCGTGTTGTCGGACCGACGTTCCTCTTGTCACGCAACTGACGTTTGCCGCCCGCCGCCTGACTGTCGTGTGTTTGCGTCCTCCACATGACCAGGACCGCACCATGGACCCTCTTGCCCAACCGGTGAACTTCCGCAGCCTTTCGCTGAAGGACCTGCTGGATGCGCGCGAAGCCTACCATTGGCACCTGATGAATAAGGCGAACGTCATCGGCACTGCTGTCGGCACCTACCTTATCCGGGACGGTGATAGTGGTGGCGAGACCGGAAATCGCAAGATAGGCACCAGGTCCAGGCGCCCGCCGCGCACCTTTGAAAATTCCAGCGTGCGCGACATCTCCTGGCCCTGCGTGCTGGTCCTGGTGCGCGACTGGGTGGAGGCGAGCGGGTTCGGCGGCGCCGATGGCAAGTTCGCGCCGCAGGACATGGTCCCCAAGACGCTGTTCATGCCCGACGGCCGCGTCGTGCCGGTCTGCGTCGTGCAGGTCAGTCCGACGGAGGCCCAAGCCCAAGGGTCGGGGTCAGCACCGGCCGGGATCCGCTGGCCCAACAGCGTGATCGGCGGTGGCTTCCCGCTCACAGTGAAGGCGCAAGGCGAGCGGCGGCAGGCCAGCGTCGGTTGCCTGGTGACCGACGGGCACACCATCTATGCGCTGACCAACCGCCACGTCTGCGGCCGTCCAGGCACGCCGGTCTCGGTGCAGACGCGGGGCGGCGTGGGGGTCATCGGCCGCGCCGCGGACCTGCAGCTCGCGCGGCTGCCTTTCACGGAAGTCTATCCGGAGTTCCCCGGGCTGCGGTCGTATGCGACGCTGGACATCGGCCTGATTGAGATCGACGACATCAACGACTGGACCAGCCAGATCTACGGCCTGGACGCGCCGGTCGGCCCGATCGCCGACCTGAACGAGATGAACCTCGGCCTGCAGCTGATCGACCATCCCGTGCTGGCGTTCGGCTCGCATTCCGGGGCGCTGCGGGGCCGCATCAAGGCGCTGTTCTACCGGCACAAGTCGCTGGGCGGGCACGACTACGTGGCCGACATGCTGATAGCACCTGAGCCGGGCGCCACGCAGACCGGGCCGGGCGACAGCGGCACGGTGTGGCACCTGCCGGTCGTGCCGCCGCGGGAGACAGCGCCGGTGCTGCGGCCGGTGGCGGTGGAGTGGGGCGGCCAGGCGCTGGCCGGCAGCGGCGGGACGCGCCTCAACTTTGCGCTGGCGACCAATCTCGCCAAGGCGTGCGACCTGCTGGATGTCGATCTCGTGCTGGAGCACAACGACGGCGCCACGCCGTTCTGGGGCCAGGTCGGCCATTACAGCATCGCCACCGCCGCCATCGAAGCCGTCAAGGGCAAGCCGCTTTCGGCGCTGCTGGTGGCGAATCGCGAGCGCATCAGCTTCGTGCCCGACCAGCTCAACGCCGACCAGATCCGCGCCAAGCTGGCCAACGGCGACTTCGTTGAACTGGCCGACGTGCCGGACCTCGTGTGGAAAAAGGTGCCGGGACGCGTGCCGGGCGGGCGCGACGTCACGACGAACACCGGGCCGGAGCACCCGAACCACTACGCCGACATCGACCGGCCCAGCGCCGATGGGCGGACGCTGCGCGACATCTGCCTGGCCGATAAGTCGCAGGTTTCCGCAGCCGCCTGGCAGGCGTTCTATGACGGGATCAACGAGACGGACGCACGCTCCCGCGGGCTGCTGCCGCTGCGGGTCTGGCAGGTCTTCGACGCGATCGTGGCCGCGCTGCAGGCGGGCGACATCGCGCGTGCGGTATGCGGCATGGGGGTCATGTCGCACTACATCGGCGACGCCTGTCAGCCGCTGCACGGGTCGATGCTGTCGGACGGGTATCGCGACCGGGCGGCGCCGGGTGCGAAGGGCTGGCCCGGCCGCGGCGTGCACTCGACGTTCGAGGACAAGATGGTGGACCGCTTCTCGGCCCCGCTGCTGGCGGCCATCGGACCGGCGGCGAAGGCCGGTGCGGGCGGCACGGTCCCGCCGATCGCAGGTGGCCAGGACGCAGCGTTCGCGGTGGTGACGCTGATGGACTTTGCTGCAAGGACCATCGCCCCAAGCGAGCTGTGCGACCGCTACATCGAGCTCGGCGGCGGCACCGCCAAGCCGGTCATCCAGGGGCTATGGGACGCCTTCGGCGACCGCACGGCAACGCTGATGGGGGCTGGGGCCAACACGCTGGCCGCGACCTGGGGAGCGGCGCTCGCCGTCTCCGGCGTCACGCTGCCGGACGCCGAAGCGTTCAGCGAGCAGGCGCTGGCCGCCATCTACCAGGACACAGGGTTCGTGCCATCCTGCACGCTGAATGAGATCGGCCCGCATCTGTCGGCACCTGACATGGCGCCCACTCGCACCGCACCCGCCAAAGCGCCCCGGCACGGAGCGCAGCGGCCAGCGTAGGGGTGCAGTCCTGATGGTCTAGATGAACCGCCGAACAAACAATTCTCCTTGCCAAAACTTGCCCACTCTATAAGCGCGTGCCTCTGCCACTCCGGCCTCATATCCCAAAAACCGGATCCGATCCTATGCCAACGATCCCCGACATCACGACGCCCACCGTCGCTGATACGTTCGACCCAACCGCCTACCCCTATAAGTCCGTAGTGCGCATCACCGATACGATCGGCGGCAACCGCTTTCAGGGCACCGGGGTGCTGATCTCGCCTGACGAGGTGCTGACCGCCGGTCACGTGTCCTATAAGTCCGGCACGGCCAATGGCGTGGCGACCGCGGTCGATATCGCGACCGCCACGCCGACCGGTACTGGTCCGGTCGATGAGTACACCGGGACCGTGGCGCATTATTTTCCGGTCACGAACGATCCATCCATCTCTTTCACCGACCTGCAGACCGACTACTCGATCATCCATTTGTCAAAGCCCGTCACCGGCGCGGAAGTCATGGCCGTGACGCCCGACTTTGCCGGCGGCACAGTCCACGTCACCGGGTTTCCCGCGACGTCCGGCGACAAGATGGTGGACGACGTGCAGACCGTCACCACGGACCCAAGCTACTCTATTTTTGATGGGACCGCGATCGGCGCCGGTTCCAGCGGCGCCCCGGTTTGGCTCTATGGCGCCGATGGCCGGGCGAACGTCGTTGGCATCGTGTCGTCTGCGACCGACAGCACCGCCTACGACATGAAGATCACCGCCGCCCAGGCGGCCCAAATCACGGCCTGGGTGGCGGCGGACGACGCTGGCCTCAATACGGCGGCGCCGGTCACGCCCGCAGCGGTCCCCTCTCAGGTCACTGCCTCATCGGCGGCTCCGCCCATAACGCCGCCGGTTGCCGTGCCGCCCACCAAGCCGCCGATGGTGACGACGCCTGTCAGCCCGCCTTTGCCACCGCCGGCTGTCACGCCGCCAGTTTCGATCGCCGACGGCAAGACCGGCCAGGTCATCGCCGACACCCTGTCCAAAGCCTATACCGGCCCGGTGCAGGGCCTAATTCATCAGTTCATCGACATCACCCAGCAGAACCTCGACATCACGGCCAACGCGCCCGGCATGTTCATCCACACGGGAAGCGGCGACGACGCCGTGGCGCTCAGCAGCGGCACGAACGTCGTGGACGGCGGCGCCGGGTCCAACTTCCTGACGGCTGGCAGCGGTTTTGACACGTTCTTCGTGGACGCGCGCAAGGTCGCCGCCGACGTCTGGAGCACCATCAGCAAGTTCCATAGCGGTGACGCGGCGACGGTGTGGGGGATCTCACCAGGGACCGCGATGCAGTGGGTCGATGGCGCGGGAGCGGCCGGGTTCACCGGTCTTACGCTGCACGCGGGCAGCGCGGGCGGGCCAACGGCCTCGGTGACCTTGGCTGGTTTCAGCCGGGCGGATATGGCGAGCGGGAAGATCACCGCGTCATTCGGGCATGATGCAGGGAGCGGCAGCGACTACCTGTATGTCCATGCGACGTAGCTGACGCGGAGGCTCTCGGAGGCCCTGCCCAATGATCACGAATTAGACCGATGAACGCCAATTTCCCGCCTCAATCGGGACGCTAGATCTGCATCAGGCACGGACAGTCAGCAGTCCGCTCGCCAGGAGGCATTCATGCGTTTACTTCCGGTTCTTCTTGCATCGATCGGCGCTTTGGGCATCGCAGCCGCCGCCTCGCCCGCACGGGCGGAGTGGGACGGCGACGACGGCTGGCGTCACCACGAATGGCGCGAGCATCAAGAGCAGCGCTGGCGTGAGCACGAGCGGCGCGAACACGAGTGGCGCGACCGGCAGCGGCAGAGCTACTACGCAGCGCCGCCCGTGATCTACTCGCCGCCGCCGGCCTATTCCTACGCGCCCCCCGCCTACTATGCGACGCCCCCTGCCGCCTATTACGCGCCGCCGCGGCCCGTCTATCAGGACCCCGGCGTGTCAATCGGTTTCGGTTTCGGCTTCCGTTGACCCCGGCTGCAACGCCGCCTGGGCGGCGAGCCCATCAGTGCAGCTTGATGCCGGGTTCCGGACTCTGCGAGGAGTAGCGGGCGACCAGGCGCCATAACACGGCGCTGCTGCCGTGCAGCGCCGTCTGGTGCATCTTATACAGCGAGCGATAGACCATCCGGGCGAAGTAGCCCTCGATGAACAGGCTGCGTCCGACCACGAAGCCCATCAGGCTGCCGACGGTGCTGTAGCGGCCGAGCGAGACCAGCGAGCCGAAATCGCGATACACGAACGGCGTCGACGCAAGCCCATCCAGACGCCGGCGCAGGGTGCGGACCATGTGCGATGCCTGCTGATGCGCCGCCTGGGCGCGCGGCGGGATGGTGCCCCCGCTATCGCCCAACGGGCACGCCGCGCAGTCGCCGATGGCGAACACGTCGGGATCGCGCGTCGTCTGCAGGCTCGGCGTCACCACAAGCTGATTGATGCGGTTGTTCTCGAGCCCGCCCAGGCCGTGCAGCACGTCCGGCGCCTTCACCCCGGCGGACCACACCACCAGGTCGGACGGGATGACCTCGCCATCGGACAGCACGACACCGTCCGCCCGCACCTCCGCCACCCGCGCCCCGGCCCGGACGATGACGCCCAGCTTTCCCAGCAGCCGCGTGGTTGCAATAGAGATGCGTTCGGGCAAGGCGGGCAGGATGCGCGGCGCCGCCTCGATCAGCACGATGCTGATGTCGCGCGCCGGGTCGATACGGTCCATGCCATAGGCGACGACGGCGCGGACGGTGCGGTGCAGCTCGGCCGCGAGCTCGGTTCCGGTGGCGCCGGCGCCGATGATGGCGACGTGCAGCTGGCCGGGCCGCACTGGGCCGTCCTGCGAATTGGCGCGAAGGCAGGCATTGACCAGGCGGCGGTTGAAACGCGACGCCTGGTCCGGCGTCTCCAGCGGCACGGCGTATTGCGCGGCGCCAGGCGTGCCGAAGTCGTTGGTGACGCTGCCGATGGCAATGATCAGCGTGTCGTAGGAGAGCGTCGCGGCCGGGGTGATCTCCCGTCCCTCGTCGTCCCGCGTGGCGCCCAGCGCGATCTGTTTTTGCGCCCGGTCCAGCCCGGTCAGCTCGCCGAAGCGATAGGTGAAATGGTGCCAATGCGCCTGGGCCAGCAGGTTCAGCTCGTGCTGCGAGCGGTCGATGCTTCCGGCGGCGACCGAGTGCAGCAGCGGCTTCCAGAGGTGGGTGCGGGATTTCTCCACCAGCGTGATCCGCGCCCGTCCGCGCTTGCCCAGGGTGTTGCCGAGCTTGGTGACGAGTTCCAGCCCCGCAGCCCCGCCGCCCACGACGACGATATGGTGCGGCTGTGTCGGCCGTAGTCCTTGGTCCATGCGTAGTTCCCCTGATGCGGGCCAAGCATGCACGATGGCCCGCCAGCCCTTATGCAGGACGGCGCCGTCCCGGTTCAATGGCCGCTGCCGCATTCCACAGCTATCGCACCCGAGCGCGCGCAGCCGGTGCGGCGATGATCGCCAGCAGCGCGTCCGCTGCTTCAGCGGCGCGGGTGACGTGCTGACGTTCGGCCACGGCGACGAAGACACGGAGCTGGTCTAAGGTCGTGCGGTGTCATGGCCACATAAGCGAGGGCAACGAGAACGGGACCACGGTCTATAATGTCGTGTAACGGAAGCACCCGTTTATCAATCTGCCACCGGAGTGACCTGCTGTGACGACAATCAAGGGCGTAGGCTGCATGGCGCCGGTCTTCGCTCCAGTGTTCGACGACGTCTTCCGTGGCCAGCTGCTGGAGCTGTTTAAATGGCGCCGCGACGTGCGCCGTTTCCGTGCCGACCCGGTGTCGCCGGCAGTTTTGGCAAGCTTATTGGAGGCGGCATACCTCGCGCCGTCGGTCGGCCTCAGCCAGCCTTGGCGCTTTGTCGTCGTTGACAGTCCCGAGCGCCGGGCCGCCGTGCGCGCGAGTTTCGTCGTCTGCAACGCGCGCGCCCTCGCGGTTCAGGACCATGATCGCAGCGCCTGCTATGCGCGCCTAAAGCTGGCGGGCCTCGACGAGGCGCCCTGCCACCTTGCCGTTTTTGCCGAGCCTGACCCAGAGCAAGGCCACGGCCTGGGACGCGGCACCATGCCGGAAACGACGACCTATTCAGCCGTGATGGCCGTGCACACGCTTTGGCTGGCCGCCCGGGCTGTGGGTTTGGGCCTGGGCTGGGTGTCGATTCTCGACCCGTTGATTGTCACGGCAGCGCTGGATGTGCCGGCAGAATGGCGCTTCGTCGGCTATTTCTGCCTCGGCTACCCGCTGGCGGAAAGTGAGGTTCCCGAGCTAGAGCAAGCGGGCTGGGAGCATCGCCGGCCGGCAGCCAGCCTGGTGCTCCGGCGCTGACGGCAGGCTCGACCGTCAGCGGCCGGACATTGCGGAGGCTACTCCGCCTCTTCGAACGTTATCGCGACGTCGGCGTTGGCCGATAAGCGCACGGTCCCACTTTCTATGTCGGCGACCAGGCCCGTGGAGATGTAATGGTGACGCTGATCGCCAGAGTCCTTTTTCGTGAGCTTGATACGATCACCCTGGACGTGATCGACGGTGCCGACATGGACGCTATCGGCACCGATAACGTCCGCGTGTTCCTTGATTTGGCTGAAATCTACCATGTTGGTCCTCGTTCTGATTGGATGCCAACGCCACGGCGCTTCGGCAGTCGCACGGCCTCGGCTGCCCATAGGTTGCGACCCGGCGAATTTGTCAATAACCCCAAGCGGGCCAGCGCATGGCTCGGTCCGCCCGGCCGATGACGCCTGGGGCTGCTGCCAACGCTAAGAAGAACGCTCTATCGCCGCCGCTGCTGATTGCGGCCCTGCTCACGGCGCTGGCGGGCGGCGTGGACGCCATCGGTTACCTGCTGCTCGGCAAGCTGTTCGTCTCGTTTATGAGTGGGAACAGCACGATGCTGGGCGTGGCGCTTCAGCGTCGCGACTGGACCGAAGGGCTGCAGGCCGGCGGGCTCATCGTGCTGTTTGTCGCGGGCGCCGCCGCCGGCGCGGTCATCGCCCGGTCCGCGCAGCAGCGCCGCCTCCCGGCCGTGCTGCTCACCGTCGCGTCGCTGCTGGCCATAGCCGCCGGATGGCCCGGGGGTGGGTCGCCCGCCGGCGCGGTGGCCGCGACCGTGCTGGCCATGGGGGCGCTGAACGCGGCGCTCGACCGGGCCGGCGGCGTGTCGGTGGGTCTGACCTATGTGACCGGGGCGCTGGCGCATTTCGGCCATGGCCTTGGCGATGCGCTCGCGGGTCACTCCGACGGAAGCGGATGGCGGGCGCAGGTGGTTCCCTGGATCGGGCTGGTGGCCGGCTCGGTGGCCGGAGCGGCGGCGCAGGTCGCCTTTGGGCGAGACGCGCTATGGGCGGCGGCCGGCGTCGCGTTCGCTCTGGCGTGCTGCACCGGAACCATTCCGCGCCTGCGCGGCGTCCCGGCACGCTTGGAATAGCGCGCGGGCAGGCAGGCCGCTATGCTCTGACGGGGAGCGCGTAGCTCAGCGGCGGAGACACTCGAATGACGCAACTCACCGGCATCCATCATCTGACCGCCGTGACGGCGAACGCCTCGGGAAACCACGATTTCTATACGCGCCTGCTTGGCATGCGGCTGGTGAAGAAGACCGTCAACCAGGACGACGTCAGCGCCTACCACCTGTTCTATGCCGATGGGCAGGCGACGCCGGGCACAGACCTGACCTTCTTCGACTGGCCGGTGGGCCGGGAGCGGCGCGGCACCAACAGCATCACCCGCACATCGCTGCGGGTGAACGGCGCTGGGTCGCTGGCCTACTGGGAAGCGCGGCTGACGGAGCAGGAGGTCCCGCACGGCCCGGTGCACGAGGCTGACGGCCGCCAGCAGATCGCCTTTGAGGATCCGGAGGGCCAGCGCCTGGCGCTGATCGATGACGGCGGCGCCGGGCCAGCGCACTCCTGGGCCAAGTCGCCGGTGCCGCCGGAGCATCAGATCCGCGGCCTGGGTCCGATCACCATCAGCGTGCCAAAGCTGGCGCCCTCCGGCCGCTTCCTGACCGAAGTACTGGGAATGCGCGCGGCGCGGACCTACGCGGCGCAGGACAGCGCCGAGGTGCATGTCTATGCGATGGGCGAAGGCGGCCCGGCGGCGGAGCTGCACGTCCGCATCGACCCACAGCTCGCCCCGGCACAGCCCGGCGCCGGCAGCGTCCACCACGTCGCCTTCCGCATCCCGGACGCCGACTACGACGCCTGGGTCGAGCGCTACAACCGCCTGGGCGTCCGTTCGAGCGGGCCCGTCGATCGCTTCTACTTCCGCAGCCTGTACGCCCGCGAGCCCGGCGGCATCCTGTATGAGATCGCCACCGACGGACCGGGTTTTGCGACCGACGAGCCGATGGAAGCGCTGGGCGAAGGCCTCGCCTTGCCGCCCTTTTTGGAGGCGCAGCGCGCCGCGATCGAGCGCGACCTCAAGCCGCTTTAGGAGCGTGGCGGCTAAGGGTTATGCATGGACACAGACAAGGGCCTCACTCCGCCTGCCAGAGCCGGACGAATTCGGCCAGTTCCTGGGCATTGAGGTCGGAGACGGCCCAGAATGCCATGCCGTCTCGGCTCCAACGCAGGACGTTGTAGCCGCTGTGGTCGCCCTCGACCGGGCTGCGGTCGAAGTGGCGGCCGTCCGGCCAGATGAACAGGTCGATGACGTGCTGCCGGCGCTGATAGACGAGAGCCGCCACGCTACGTCCGGCGAGGTAGTCGAGCCGGGCGCCGGTGAGCGGGAAGCCCTCGGCCCTGAAGTCACGCACCGGCGGCGCGAAATCGAGCCGCCCGTCGAACCAAGGTTTGACCGTGTGCTGGTCGGTGGAAGTCACGTCCATCAGGTGCCCCGGCTGCAGCGCGCGGATGTGGCCCGCAACTACGTCATCCGGCAGGCCGTCGCCGCGCGGCAGCATGACAATCAGCGCGAGGCAAGCGGCCAGGGCGAAGCCGGCGCCGAACGGTGCGCTGCCGCGCCATGCCGGGCGGGGCAGCCGCTTCCACCAACCGGCCGCCGCGTTCTGGCCCATGCCCGGCAGGGCCGCGCCCTCGGCCGGCTGCGGCGCAGCGTTGGCGATGTGGGACCGGATCGCGGCATGCAGCGCGTCAGGCGCGGGGTGGTATGACGCTTCACGGCGTATGCTGCCCGACAATGCCAGGAGCTGCGCCTGAACACTGGTGCAGGCAGCGCATCCGCCCAGGTGCATGGCGACCCGGGCGGCCTCGGCGGGCGTCAGCTCGCCGTCCACGTCGGCCTGCACCATAAGCCGCATCTCTGCGCATCCGTCGCTGGTCATGGCGTCTCCCCTTCAGCGTGGCCGAGCGTCAAAGCCTGACGCGCCCGCCAAAGCCGCGACATCACCGTGCCGACCGGCACGCCGGTGACGTGGCCGATCTCCTTGTACGAAAGCTCCTGCAGCTCGCGCAGCACGAGGCACTCCCGCAGTTCCAGCGGCAGCGCCGCCAACGCCCGGTCGAGCTGCGCCGCATCCTCGCGCCGGGCCAGCGCCGCCTCCGGATCGTCCGCGGGATCATGCACCTGCAGCGCTGGGGCCTCGCCGTTCCGCCCTACGGCATCCAGGCTGGCCGTGCCGCCGCGCCTTCGCGCCGCGAGTGCCGTGTATGCGGTGTTCCGCACGATGCGAAGCAGCCAGGCACGCGCATCGCCGCCGCGAAACGACCCGAAATAGCTCAGGGCCCGCATGACCGCGTCCTGCACCACGTCCTGGGCCAAGGTGGCGTCGCCCACCAGCCAGCGCGCCAGGTTGTAGGCAGCGTCGAGGTGCGGCAGCACCGCCCGCTCGAAGTCGGCAACCCCTGGCAAGGTCATCGCGCGCTCCTGGCCAATGAGGGGAAGCCATCGCATGACACGCCGCTTCCTAACCTGGCGCCTATGCCAGCCTGTCCGACGCCCGCAGGGACGCGGTCATCGCACGACCACGGTTCCCTGCATATGCGGGTGCAGCATGCAGAAGTAATGATAAGTGCCGGGCGTGTCCAAGGCGACGGCGAAGCTGTCTTCGGTGTCCAGCGCCGGCGACTTCAGGACGCGCGGGTCATCCCGGCTCGTGACGGTATGGGGAATGTCGTCGCGATTGGTCTAGGTGATATGCGTGCCCTTTGCCACCGTGAGCTCGGCGGGCGAGAAGCTGAAGTTGTCGATCATGACCTGGGCCTCCGCAGCCCTGGCATCCGGCCCGCTGGCAACCAGGGTTCCGAGACCGCCCAGCATGACGGCCGCGAGCAGCGTGCGTCGGATCATCGCGGTACTCCCAATTACATGCTTCAAGCGCCGAGCGGGGTGTCGATGATGGCGAGGCCGGACTGACCCTGGACCCGTGCGACCCGTGTGACGCCCAGCATGGAGCGCAGCCGGCCGGCGGGCAGGTCCTTGATCGGCCCGGGCGACGGTGCCGTGCCCGGCGCCGGCTGCGGGAACGCCGTCGAGCGGGCGGTGTGAAAGGCGACGTTGCCCTCCACTTTCTGCATGACCTGGTGGATGTGCCCGTTGAGCACCGTCACCGAGCCGAAACGGCGCAAGAGGGCCAGCGCCTGCGCGCCGTCATCCGTGCCCCAGCCCCACTCCTGGCTCACGGTCCATAGCGGCACGTGGGCGAGCACCACGACCGGCTGGCTGGCCGAGCGTTCAACGAGGTCCTTCTGCAGCCAGGCGAGCTGCTCGGCCCCGAGATTGCCCAGGCCCCCGGCCTTGAGGTCCTGCACGTTGTTGAGCGCGACGAAGTGCACCCCCTGCTGGTCCCAGCTATACCAGCCCTTCGCGGCGCCCGGCGTGAAGCGCTCGAAGAACGCCCGGCCGTCGTCCACCAGCACGTCGTGCTCGCCCGGCACGTAATGCACGTCGAGCCCGGATTCGCGGATGATCTGCTCGGCGGTGTCGAACTGCGCGGGCTTGGAGAGCTGGCTGACGTCGCCGGTGTGCAGCATGAACGCCGCGTCGGCCTTTTGCCGGGCCACGAGCCCGATCGCCTCGCGCAGCGTGCCGGGCGTGTCGGTGTTGGGCGGGTTGACGAAGCCGATGTGGCTGTCGCTGATCTGGATGAAGCTCAGCTCGCCAGCGGCGTTTGCGGTAGCGCCGGGCGTCGCCGCTTCGGCCGCGGCGATAAGCCGGGACTGCGGCACCCCGCCGCTCACCGTCCATAGCACCCCCGTGCCGGCCCAAACCATGCACTTGAGCAGGCCCCGGCGGCCCTGCCCGCGGTGATGCTCGACAGACGCGGTATCGATCGCCGGCGCGTCGTATGTCTCGTCCATCGTGGCGTTCCCTCGAAAATGGTTCCGAGGTGCAGACCGGCCGAGGCGCTGATTTATTCTCCTGATGGAAAATTAGGGTCGGAAAAACCTACGGCGACGCTGCGGCGTCCGGCGCCAGCGCCGCCTGCACGGCGTCATCGACCGTCTCCAGCCACACGAAGCGCAGCTTGTCCCGCGCGCTGGGCGGGATGTCGTCGTAGTCGCGGCGGTTGCGCGCCGGCAGCATAACGGTGGTAATCCCGGCCCGCGCCGCCGCGACGACCTTCTCGCGGATGCCGCCGACCGGCAGCACCAGGCCGCGCAGGCTGATCTCGCCCGTCATGGCGGTCGCCGGATTGATGGCGCGCTGCAGCAGCAGCGACGCCAGGGACATGAACATCGCGACCCCGGCCGATGGGCCGTCCTTCGGGATGGCGCCGGCGGGCACGTGGACGTGGATGTCGCCCTCGAACAGGCTGGCCTCGATGCCGAGCTGGGCAGCGCGTGATTTCAACAGGCTCAGCGCAGCCTGCGCGCTCTCTTTCATCACGTCGCCGAGCTGACCGGTCAGGATCAGCCTACCGCCGCCGGGCATCCGGCTGCTCTCGATGAACAGGATGTCGCCGCCCACCGGCGTCCAGGCGAGCCCGGTCGCGACGCCCGGCAACGCCGCGCGGCTCGCCACCTCCGGGTCGAACCGGCTCGGCCCCAGGATCGCCGGCAGGTCCGCGGGCGTGATGCGGATGGGGGTCTCGGCCCCGCCCTCCGCCACGCGCACGGCGGCGGAGCGGAATACCGCGCCGACCTCGCGCTCCAGGCTCCGCACCCCGGCCTCCCGCGTATAGTCACCGATGATGGCGGCGAGCGCGTCCTCGGTGAGGTCCACCTGACCATCAGTCAGGCCGTTCTGTGCCTGCTGGCGTTTCACCAGGTAGCGTTGCGCGATCGCCAGCTTCTCCTCGGCGGTATAGCCGGAGAGCTGCACCACCTCCATTCGGTCGCGCAGCGGCCCGGGGATGGTGTCGAGCTGGTTCGCGGTCGCGATGAACAGCACCCGGCTGAGGTCGAACGGCACGGCAAGGTACGCATCTCGAAAAGTGTTGTTCTGCTCGGGGTCGAGCACCTCCAGCATTGCCGAGGCCGGATCGCCCTGGAAACCGCCGCTGCCGAGTTTGTCGATCTCGTCCAGCATCATCACGCACTCGCGTGAGCCGGCCCGCTTGAGCGCCTGGATGATGTTGCCCGGCAGCGCGCCGATATAGGTGCGCCGGTGCCCGCGGATCTCCAACTCGTCGTGCACGCCGCCGAGGCTGACCCGCACGAACGGCTGGCCGGTCGCATGGGCGATGCTCTGCCCGAGGCTCGTCTTGCCGACGCCGGGGGGGCCCACGAAGCAAAGGATCGGCCCCTTGCCGCCGGGATTCAGCTTGCGTACCGCGAGGAACTCCACGATGCGCCGCTTGATCTTCTCGAGGCCGAAATGCTCCTCATCCAGCACCCGGCGCGCGGTGGCGACGTCGATCGGCGGCGTCTCGCCGAGCTTCCACGGCAGCTCCGACATCCATTCGAGGTAGGTCCGCAGCATGCCGACCTCCGGGCTGCCCTCCGGCAACTGCTTCAGCCGGCGCAGCTCGCGCTTGGCCTGGCGGTCGGCCTCCTCCGGCAGCCCGGCCTCGGCCAGGGCGGTCTCCAAATCCTGCAGCTCCGGCGCGCCGTCGTCGTCGCCGAGCTCCTTCTGAATGGCCTTGAGCTGCTCGCGCAGCATGAACTCGCGCTGCCGGCCTGCCATCGTCTCGCGAGTGCGCTTGCCGATGTCGGCGGACAGGCGCAGCACCTCCAGCCGGTAGGCGAGCCGCCACAGCACGCGGTCGAGGCGGGCGGGGAGGTCGATGATCTCCAGGATCTCCTGCTTCTCCGGCGGCGCCAAGTCCAGCAGGCCGGAAACGAGGTCGGCCAGCAGCCCCGGCGGCTCGACGTTCTGGATGGTCGCGACCAGCTCCTGCGGCACCTGCTCGATAAGCCGCAGGGTCTCCAGCGCGCGCTCGCGGAGCTGATGGGTGCGGGCCGCGATCTCAGCGCCCTCCGCATCCGGCTCCGGGATGCGCTCGACATGCGCCGCCAGGATGGGCGACGCCGCCATTGCGCCGTTGAGCCGAACCCGCCCGATGCCCTGGAGGATCGCGTGATGGGTGCCGTCCGGCGCCGTCAGGTAGCGCAGCAGCCGGGCCTCGGTGCCGATGTCATACAGGTCGGCGAGCGCCGGGTTATCGACCGCTGGGTCGCGCTGCAGCACGACAGCGACATGCCGGCTCTCGCGCGCCGCCGCCTGCAGCGCCTCGGTCATGATGGGGCGCGTCGCGGCGATCGGGATGACTGCGCCGGGGAACAGCACGGCCTCCTGCACGGCGACGACGATCAACGCGTCTTCGGGCAGTGCGGCCGAGGCGGGCGTGGGAGCTGGGGCGTCCATTACGGCAGCTTCCGCAGCACGACGGTCAGGCAGCCATCGACCAGGTCACGGCGCGCGAGCTCATAGGCGCCGGGCGGCAGCGCGATGCGGCGCTCGAATTGTCCGTGCGGCAGTTCCATGCGGTGGATCCTTGTATGGCCGGGCAGCGCTGGAAGCCGGCGAATGCCGATGATGGCGAGCTCTCGTTGCGAGATCACCAGCTCGACATCCGCCACCCGCACACCGGGAAGAGCCGCGACCATGATCAGCTCGTCCGGCGTTTCCAGCAGGTCCACGGGCGGTTCCCAGCCGATCGGGGCGGGGCGGAAGAACTCGCGGTGCAGGCGGTCCGCGCGCGCCACGATGGCGAGGGCGTCGGCCCACATGAGGTTGGCAGCGTTCCGGGGCACGGCGGCCTCTCCTTATCGATGCGGCGCGGCACGGGCCTGGCCTGCTCGGTTCAGCAGGCCAACGCCGATGCCGGCGATGCCGTTCCTACACCCGGCAGGCAATCGCCGTCCAACCGCACCGCCCTCAGTTGGAAACCGCCGCGCCCGCCTTGCGGACGAGCATCGTGTCGTTCTCCCGGCTGATCTCGACCGCATCGGACGCCATGCCCACGCCGCGCGGGGTGGACAGCACCACGCGCTGACCCGGTGCCAGCACCGCCTCAAAGCGGACGGGCGTGCCGGTGTCGCCCTGCCCCAAGGTGGCGACGATGCGAAAACCGTCGCGCTCGGCGGTGTAGTAGGCGACACCGGTCATGGTGCCGAGGTCGATGCTCTGGCCCTCGATCGGCCGCAGACCGTCCGCATGGGCGGTGCCGATCGAGGCCAGCGCAAGTGCCGTGGCAAGAAAGATGTTGCGAGCGTTCATGGTGGTCTCCTGATGCATTCGCGCCGGGCAGTGCCCGTGTTCGCGGTTGCAGCAAATATGGAGGGCGCGCATCATCAGTCCAACAGATTGGATCAATGATGCCCATCGACCACATCAATCTTGGGCGTCTCGACCTTAACCTGCTCGTCACTTTCGATGCCCTGCTAACCGAGCGCAGCGTCACTCGGGCGGCGGCCCGCGTCGGGCTGGGGCAGTCGGCGATGAGCCACAATCTCGCGCGGCTGCGCACGCTGTTCGGCGATGAGCTGCTGACCCGCGGCCCCGACGGCATGCGCCCGACGCCACGCGCCTTGGCACTGATCGACCCAGTGCGGGTTGCGCTCTCGCAGATCCAGTCGCTGGTGTCCCGCGACGACGCCTTCGACCCTCGCACCGCCGAGCGGGTGTTCCGCATTGGGCTGCCGGACAGCGTGGAGGTGCTGCTGGTGCCAAGCCTGCTCGCCCATCTGTGCCAGGAGGCGCCGGGCGTGCGGCTGCGGCTCCACTCCACCGACCGGCTGCAGCTCCTGGACGAGCTCGACGCCGACCGGCTCGACCTCGGGATCGGCATCGGCCGGTTCACCGAGGGGCAGACCCATCACAAGCGGCGCCTGCTTTCCACCGACACCTACCTTTGTATGTTCAACGCTGCCCGGGTCGGCGTTTCGCCGCCGATCTCGCTCGACGACTACGTTCGCCTGCCGCACGTGCTCACCAGCCTGCGCCCGGGCGAGCGCGGGGTGGTGGATGAGGCGCTGGAGAAGCTCGGGCTGCACCGCATGGTGGCCCTGACCACGCCGCGTTTCATGGCGGTGCCGTTCCTGGTAGCGCGCGCGCCGGTGGTGACCACCATGCACGCCCGGCTTGCCCGGTTCTTTGCCGGCGAACTCGGTCTCAGCCTCAGCGAACCGCCGGTAGAGCTGCCGGAGGTGCCGGTCTCGCTGCTCTGGCACGCCTCCTACGACCATGATCCCGCCCATCTCTGGCTACGGCAAACGATGGTCCGCCTTGCACAGGAGGCCGCGTGAAGCTACGGGCCAATACGACGCACCACTCGGCAGAACGTTGGAGAGCTCATGCAAGCCGTCGGTTACCGCACGTCGCTGCCCATCACCGACCCTAATTCCTTAGTCACCCTCGATCTGCCGATCCCGGAGCCCGGCCCGCGCGACCTGCGGGTGGCGGTGCACGCCGTGTCGGTGAACCCGGTCGATGTGAAACTGCGCGCCGGGGCGGCCGCACCTGCCGGAGAGGCCCGCGTGCTGGGCTTCGACGCTGCCGGGATCGTCGATGCCGTGGGTGCCGAGGTCACGCTGTTCCGTCCAGGCGACGCGGTGTTCTACGCCGGCACGATCGACCGCCCAGGCACCAACAGCGCTTTCCATCTGGTGGACGAACGCATCGTCGGACCAAAACCGGCGACGCTGGCGTTCGACGCCGCCGCCGCGTTGCCGCTCACGTCGATCACCGCCTGGGAGCTGCTGTTCGACCGGCTGGGCGTCGCGCGTGGCGAGGGCAGCCGGGGCACGCTGCTGATCATCAACGGCGCGGGCGGCGTCGGCTCCATCCTGACGCAGTTGGCACGCAAGCTGACCGGCCTGACCATCGTCGCCACGGCATCGCGGCCGGAGACCAGCGAGTGGTGCCGCAGCATGGGCGCGCATCACGTCATCGACCACAGCCGCCCGGTCAATGAGGGGCTGCGCGACATCGGGCTGCGTCACGCCGAATATGTCGCCGGGCTGACCGCGACCGACCGGCATCTGCCGGCGATCGTCAAGGCCATCGCGCCCCAGGGCAAGCTCGCGCTCATCGACGACCCGGCGGCGCTGGATATCGTGCCGTTCAAGCGCAAAAGCGTCTCCGTTCATTGGGAGGCGATGTTCACCCGCTCGATATTCCAGACCGCCGACATGATCGAGCAGCACCGGCTGCTGGCCGAGGTGTCGCGGCTGGTCGATGACAGGGTGCTGCGCACGACGATGACGGAGAACGCCGGACGCATCGATGCGGAGGGGCTGCGGCGGGTCCATGCCAAGGTCGAGGCGGGCCGGAGCATCGGCAAGACCGTGCTGGCCGGGTTCTGAACGCTGGGTGAGCGGGGGTAGCAACGCCGCTTCGATCCTGTCTATGGTGGTCGCCAACGAAAACGGGGGAGACGGCGGATGGCGAGGCACGGCCCGCATTTCACGCAAGCGTTGCGTGCTGGCGCGGGTGCGGCGGGCAGCGTCAACCGCATGTTGCGCCGGGTGTTCGACGGCGGCATGCGGCCGCAGCCGGCGGCTGACGGCGCGGCGGCTCCGTCGCTGACGCTCGATGGGGTTTCGGCCGGCTATGCGAGCCAATTGGCGATCGAGCAGGTCAGCGGCAGCTTCGCCCCGGGGACGCTCACCGCCGTCATCGGCCCGAACGGCGCCGGCAAGAGCACGCTGCTCAATGTAATGGCCGGCCTCATGCGCCCGCAGTCCGGCAGCGTCCGGACCGAGGGCGCGGAGCCGGCCAGCATCGGCTATCTGCCGCAGGCGACGGCGATCGAGCGCGCCTACCCGATCTCGGCCCTGGAGTTCGCCGCACTTGGCCGCTGGCGGGAGTTCGGGGCGTTCGGCACGCCGCCCTACGAGCTGCTGCCCGAGGTGATGGCGGCGCTGCAGACGGTGGGGCTGCCGGACAAGGCGACCGTGCCCATCAGCGACCTCTCCATCGGCCAGTTCCGCCGCCTGCTGTTCGCCCGGCTGATTGTTCAGCGGGCGCGGCTGGTGCTGCTCGACGAGCCATTCGCCGCCGTCGATGCGCAGACCACGGACGATCTGCTCGCGGTGCTGCGCGGCTGGCACGAGGCGGGGCGGACGGTGATCGCGGTGTTGCACGACATCGGCCAAGTGCGGGACCTGTTTCCCCTGGCACTGCTGCTGAACCGCCGGGTGATCGCCTGGGACGCGACCGCGACCGTGTTGGCGCCCGATACCCTCGCCGCCGCGGGAATGGCCAGCGCGCGACACGAACCTCGGGCAAACCAGCTTCGCCTGGTGCCTGGCTGATGCGCGCGCTGCTGCTGGAGCCATTCTGGACCTACGGTTTCATGCGCACTGCGCTGGTCGCCTGCCTGGGCCTCGCCTTGGCGAACGCGCCCGTCGGCGTGCTGCTGCTGCAGCGGCGCATGAGCCTGACCGCCGACGTGCTGTCCCATGCGGTCATGCCGGGGGCGGCGCTCGGTTTCCTCGTCGCCGGCTACTCGGTGCTGGCGCTCAGCCTGGGCGGCATCATGGCCGGGGTGCTGGTGGCGCTGCTCGCCTCAGTCGCCATGCGCTTCGACACTGAACGCAGCGAGGCGCCGCTCGCGGTGCTGTATCTGATGTCGCTCGCGGCCGGCGTGCTGCTGGTGTCGGTGCGCGGCAGCAACATCGACCTCATGCACGTGCTGTTCGGCACCGTGCTCGCGGTTGATACGCGAGCGCTGGTGTTCATCGCGCTGGTCGCCACCGTCACGCTCGTAAGCCTCGCCGCGATCTGGCGTCCGCTCGCCGTCGAGGGGTTTGATCCGCTGTTCCTTCGGGCGATCGGCGCGGGCGGAACGGTGTTCCGCGGCGTGTTCCTGCTGCTGGTCGTGCTGTGCCTCGTGGCCGGGTTCCAGGCTTTTGGCACGCTGCTGGCGGTCGGCCCGGTTCTGCTGCCGGCCATCGCCGCCCGCTGCTGGACGCGGGCGCTGCATATCCAGGTGGCGCTTGCCGGCCTGTTCGGCGTGCTGGCGAGCGTCGCCGGGCTGCTGGCCTCCTTCCATCTCAACCTGCCATCTGGGCCTGCGATCGTGCTGGCCGGCGGGGCGCTGTATGGCTTCTCGCTGCTCGCCGCACCGCTCAGCCGACGCGCCAGCATTCCCATCCTGCAACCTGCGGAATAAGGAAACGCGCCTTGAACCGTCGTGCATTGATGCTGGCCATCCTCGCCTCCCCTGCCCTCGCTTACGCCGCCCCCCTCGCTTATGCCGCGTCGCCGCCGAAGGTGGTCGCGACATTCAGCGTGCTCGGCGACATGGTGAAGCAGATCGCCGGCGACCGTGTGGCGCTCACCGTCATCGTCGGGCCGGACGGCGACACCGAGGCCTATGAGGCCACCGCTGCCGACGCGCGCGCCGTTGCCGACGCCGACCTGCTGGTGGTGAACGGCCTCAATCCGGAGTTCGAGCCCTGGCTGCCCGACCTGATGGCGCAGGCGCAGTTCCACGGCACGCGCGTGGTGGCGAGCGACGGCGTGCGGGTGCTGAAGAAAGCCGAGGAGGGCAACGGGCGAGGCGCGGCGGCCGTCGAAATCGACCAGCACGCCTGGCACGACGCGGCCAACGCTGCCGTCTATGCGGCCAACATCACGGCGGCGCTGGCCCGCATCGACCCGGCGCATGGCGCTGATTACCAAAGCCGCGGCGAAGCCTATCGCACCGAGCTGCTGGCGCTCGACGGCTGGGCCAAGCAGCGCGTCGCGACGGTTCCAGCGGCCAAGCGCCGGGTCATCACCTCGCATGACGGCTTCGCCTATCTTGCGCGGGCCTACGCGATCACCATAGTCGGCGCGCGCGGCTGGACCAACGACAAGGAGCCGACGGCGGCGCAGGTGGCGCAGCTCATCCGGCAAATCCGGCAGGACAAGGTCCGGGCGATGTTCGTCGAGAACATGAACGACCCGCGGCTGATCCAGCGCGTCGCCAGCGAGACCGGGGCCGATCTGAGCGGCAAGCTGTACTCCGACGCGCTGACCAAGCCCGGTGAAGAAGGCGACACCTACGTCAAGATGTTCCGCCATAATATCGAGACCCTGCGCGCCGGTATGATGAAAAACTGATATGGCGGGTTTTTCACCCTGGGCTTCGAGCGGGCTGCTCGGCGGCGCGGGCCGGCGGATCACCATCGCCGCCAGCGCCTCGGCCGCGTTGTGGCTCGCCGTGCTGTGGGCATCAATGGGCGTGACGCCATCGGCGCCTCCCCTCACCGTCCCCTCGGCGACCAACATTCTGCCCGATGCCGCACCCGTAAAGCCGGTGCCGCCGCCATTGCGGCTGGTCGCTGTAGCGGACGCACCGGCTCCCGGCGGCGGCAGCTACAGCCGCTTCGGGCTGGAGATGAAGACCATCGCAACGCCGGTCAACGCGCATGGCGACGTCGCCTTCTTCGCCAAGCTGATGCGCGGCGCCGCCGAGGAGGGATTGTTTCTGTTGCATGAGGGCCACGCTGCCGTGATCGCGGGCATCGGCGGCGCGGTGCCCGGCGGCGGCACAATCGCCGGCTTCACCGAGCGGCCAACGCCCTCCTTGAACGCCAGCGGCAAAATCGCCTTCGCGGTGACGGTGGAGGGCGGGCGGGCCAGCGATGCGGTGCTGACCTGGTCCGCCGGCAAGCTCACCACCGTCGCCCAGAGCGGCGCCCGCGCCCCGGGCCTATCCGGAGCGGCGTTCTTCGACTTCGCGCCGCCGGCCCTCAACGACGCCGGCGATGTGGCTTTCCTCACGACCCTGCGCCACGGACGCGAGCCGCTCGATGGCATCTACCTCGCCGCCAAGGGGCAGCTGACCAAGGTCGTCGCCGCCGGCGATCCCGCTCCCGGCGGCGGCAGCTTCGCGGCGCTTGCGGTGCCGGCGCTGAATGCAGGCGGGACCATCGCCTTCGCCGCGGTTGTGGAGGGCGGGCCGACTCAGGGCGGCATCTTCGTCGCCGGGCCGAACAACGCATTGCGCCAGGTCGTCGGCGCGGGCAATGCGGCGCCGGGCGGCGGCGTGTTCACGCGCATCTCCGAGCATGTCGGGATCGACGACTCCGGCCGTGTGGCGTTCGGCGCGTTCCTCGGCCAGGGCGGGCCGCGCGCCGGGGTGTTCACGGTCTTGGATGGGACGGTCACGCCGATCGCGCTGCTTGGCGACGCCGCGCCGGGCGGTGGGAAATTCGCGGCCTTCGGTGACGCGCCGTCCTTGGCGCCGGACGGACGCCTGGCCTTCATAGCGGCGATCGATGGCGGTTCCGGCACGACGGGGGTGTATGCCGGCGGACCTGACGGCTTGATGCGGATTGCCGGCCCAGGCGACGCGGTGGCGGGAGGCCAGCGCATCGGCGATTTTCCGCTCAATGCCTCGGTCGCGGCGGGACCGCGCGGCTGGCTCGCGTTCCAGACCACGCTCCGCGATGGCGAGGACCAGGCCGAGGCCATCGTCCAGTTCGCGCCGTCCGAACGGTAGGCGGTAGCGTCAGTTGATGTCGATGGGCGGATAGACGACGAAGGCGTTTGCCGGGGTAATCAGTTTGTGCTGGGTTCGCGTGACCGGCGCGACCGGTTGGCGCATTGCCATCGCCAGCGCCAAGGGCAGCACGTCATAGCCGTAGCGGTCGAGGAAAAATGCCACGGACCCGAGGACGATGCTGCCGCGGTTGGCGGGATCAAGCTCCTTCCGCTCCGACGCATTGCCATGCATGGTGCGGTCGCAGCCCTGCCCGACGATCACGACGTCGCCGGTGCGGCCGGTTGCGTCCGCCGCCGCTTTGGCCGCGAGGGCGCTGGCGTCGTCGAGCGCCGCGACCAGCACCTTCTGGCCGCTATGCCCGGACAGGAAGCCGCGCAAGGCCGCGTCGGCCTTGAACGGATCGCCGCCCGTGTCGAGCCGCACCGGAGCCACGGCGACTGG
The DNA here is from genome assembly GCA_963850595.1 of uncultured Alphaproteobacteria bacterium. Classification (GTDB taxonomy): domain Bacteria; phylum Pseudomonadota; class Alphaproteobacteria; order Acetobacterales; family Acetobacteraceae; genus CAHJXG01. The sequence continues at coordinate 158,316 of CAWKLS010000004.1, forward strand.
CTGCAGGCCCGCGGTGATCCCGGCGATGCGCTCATCGAGCCGTGTCCGTTGGGCAGGCGGCCCGAGGATGACCGGCGTCACGGTCCGCCCGGCCCAGCTCGCCGCCGCATAGCGGGACAGAGCCTCGCCGGCGATCCGCCCGGCCATCTCGTTGTCGGCGGCATAGAGCGGCGCGCCCGGCACTGGCTGCCCGACCGCGAGCAGCGGGATGGCCGCCTCGCCAAACAGCCGGCCGATTTCGGCGCTGATCGCCGCGTCCCAGCCGAACAAGATATAGACGTCCACCCGCCGCGCGATCGCCTCCCGCGCATTGGCGAGCGCCTTCGCCCGGTCGAGCATGTTGTCGTAGAATACGAGGTCGAGCGGCAGCCGCCTGGCCGCGAGGGCGAAGCCATTGCGGACCTCCGCCCCGGTGAAGCCCGTCGCCTCCAGCCGGGTGCCCGGGTCGTCGGTCGCATTGGCGAAGGCGACGGTGGCCCGCGACGTCTCATCCGCGCGGGCCCGGGCTGATAGCAAAGCGGGAGTCGATAGCAGGCCAGCGACCAGCAGGCTCCGACGCCGCAGCAGCGGCGGCGTTGCCAGGTTCTGCTGGGCGAGGTTCTCCTGGGCGAGGTTCGCCTGGCTCAGCGGATGGCCTCGATGGACACGAAGTTGCCGGTGACGCCGACCGCCTTCGGCACCGTCATGTTGACGAAGAACGTCGCACGCCCGGTCGCCTGCGCCTCCTGGGCGATATCGTCGGTCTTGGCGTTCTCGATGACGTGGATGCCATTATCGGTAAGCAGCGCCTGATGCACCGGGAAGATCACGTCCGGCTCCTCACCCGGAATGACTTCGACCGCCCAGGTATCGGCGGCGACGGCGACCACCTTCTGCGAGATCAGCCACTTCGCGGCCTCCATGCCAATGCCGGGCTCGCCGCTGTTATACAGCGCGTTCTGCGCCGGGAACTGGTTGAACAGGTCCACCCAGCCGGTGTGCAGCACGACGATGTCGCCCTCACGCAGCGTCACGTTATACAGCTTCAGCCCGGCTTCGAGGTCGGCCTGGCTGATGACAGTGCCCTTGTCGATGCAGGGCTTGCGGCAGGCCGCGTTCGTCTTGAGCTTGTTGGCGGCTTGATAGACCCGCACGAGGTCGATCAGCACGCCGCGGGTCGCGAACGACTTGAGATGGTCGAGGCCGAGGCGCGTCATGTAGTTCTGGTTGATATACTTCCCCATGGCATTCTGATTGTAGTAGCAATCATAGCGCCCGAAGTGGCCGAGGCCGTCGAGGTGGGTGCCGACATGGCTCTGGCTGAGCCAGGTGTCTTCCATGAAGGTGGCGCCATTCTTGCCGAGCGCGCCGCCGGGCGCCAGCGTGGTCGCAGTGAGGACCGTCTTGGTGAAGCGCGTCCCAAACAGCGGCACGCCGTCCACCAGTGGGTGCGTCAGGCTGATGACCTTGCCATCCTGGATCTCGGCCGCTGCCGCCTTCACCACCGCGGGTGTCACACGGTTGGTGGCGCCGGTCTGATCATCGGGGCCGAACGGCGACGCAGGAACGATCTTCGAGCAGTCGCTTTGAGCAAAAGCGGCGCCGGCGCCGGCGATGACGCCGAGGCACACAAGGCCGGCGATCAGCACATTCTTCATTTTATCCTCCAGGACGTTGCTATTATTTACTTCTTTTATTCGCTTCTGCGCGTCGCCAATGCAGGCCGCACCGGAACTTGCTGCTCCGCGCAAAGCCTACAGCGTTAATTTCCAAGTGTCTGGATTGTAATCACGCCACCGCATCACGGCGCTGTGAGCATGCGCTCGAACCGCCAAACCCAGCGCGTTTCATTGCGCAGCCGTAGCCATTTGCGGGTCAGGCGTCGCGGCCTCGGCGGCGGTTTTCAGGTCCGGGTACAGCGTCCCCAACGCCAGCAGCACGCCGTTGGTCCAGCCGAAGCCGATCTGGGTCGCGTACTCCCCGCCGCCGCCCGCGTCGCCGCCCGTGGTTGTGACGTTGTACTTCTCGACCAGCTTCGCCTGCTGCCGATAGCCGGCGATGGTCTTCTTCACCCACCGCGTCGCGACATCCTGCGCGAGCGCGGGGTATCGGTAGTTCCGCAGGCCGACCACCGCGATCCACTGCAGCGGCGCCCAGCCGTTCGGGGCATCCCATTGCTGGCCGCTTTCCACCAAGGTCGTCGCCAGGCCGCCAGGCTGCAGCAGCGCGCCGCGGACTGTGCCGGCGACCGCCCACGCCTGCTCGGGAGACGCCACGCCCAGGAACAGGGGATACAGCGTCGCCGCGGTGATGCTGCGCGTGGTCGTGCCCTCGCGCCACAGATAGTCGGTGAACACGCCCTGCTCGGCGTACCACAGCAGGCGCTGGATCGCGGCGATACGGTCACGCGCCCGCCGCGCGTAAGCGGCCGCGTGCTTCACATCGCCCTTCAGCAGGTATGCCTCCGCGAGCGTCTCTTCGAGGTGAGCGAGCAAGCTGTTGAGATCGGGCGGCAGCAGGGCGAGTGTGCGGATCGTGCCCAGGGTCTTGCCATCGGCGAGCCAGCGCGAGCTGAAGTCCCAGCCCGACTCGGCCGCCGCGCGCAAATTCCGCCAGACCACGCCGGCTGGGCGGGACGACTGCGACGCGGTCTTCACGTCCTCCGCATAGGACTCGTCGCGCGGCGCAGCGCGCCCGTCCCAGTACCGGTTCAGCACGGTCCCGTCCAGCAATCGCACCACGTTTCGCGCCGCGTGGCCGGGCAGGACCTCGCTTTCGCCCTGCATCCAGTAGTCGTATTCCGCCTGCAGCTCCGGCAGGTAGGCGGTGTAGGTCGCGATGCCATTGTATTGCGCGATCAGATCGACCATCAGGGCAAAGAACGGCGGCTGCGAGCGGCTGAGATAGTAGCTGCGGTTGCCGTTCGGGATGTGGCCGTAGCGGTCGATCTCGTAGGCGAAGTTCTTGAGCATGCCGGTCGCGACGTCGTTCCGGCCGTCCGCCTCCAGCCCGAGCATGGCGAAGTAAGAGTCCCAGTAATAAACCTCCCGGAACCGGCCGCCAGGGACAATATAAGGATAAGGGAGCGGCAACAGCGTCGAGTAGGGTGGCACGGAGGTCGTCGATTGCTCCAGGACGGGCCAGAGACTGGCGACGTAGTCGAGCAGAGTCTGGTCACTCGACGCCGGTTCGACGGTCGGCCCGGCCGGCGTCGGGCCGGAGAAGTATCCGCTGACGAAGCTTGAAAGGTCGAGGCCGGGCAACGCCTTGGCGGCATCGTAAGCGGCCGCGACATCGGACGGCGTGTTGGTGGGCACTAAGTCGGGAAAGGTCTTACTGTCGGGGAAGATGCCGGCGAGCTCTGCGGCCGAATAGAGGTTGCCGTATTCAAGAGACGGCGGAATCGGGTAATCCGGCCCGACAGTCTGCGCGCGAAGTCCCGACGCGAGCGCCGACCACAGGACAAGCGGCGCCAGCGCCAGGATCGCTCGGTTGTACCTCACGGATTATACCTCCGGATGCTTGTGGCTGTTCAAACCACAATAGCCAGGCGACCCGCCATTACAATGAAAATCGAATGAGAGGTGTTCGGCTTCGTCGAGATACTGTCTTGCTCTGGATAGGTGGGTCCACCGCCGATTGTTATCGTGTGATGCCGTTAGCGAAGCGGCAGCCAGACTGTCATTCGATCGCTGTCCCTACTCCCAAAAGCGCCTCGCCGCCGTTCACGCCCAGGCTCGAGAGTTGATAAAGGATAAACCCGGTGCGGTCGGACCGGACGATCTCCCGGACAGTGCCAAACATGTCCCGGATCTCCCCAAGCACATCTCCCGGCTCGATCGGCTGTCCGAGGTGTCGCGCCGGGTACCAAAGCCCAGCGACCGATGCGGCCGGCACCCACATGGTCACAAACTGCGTCCGTGGCGCAGGCGGCATCGCGCCCGCGATCATGCCGAGATGGTGCATGACACGGTCGATGCCCGCCGTCATGTCGGATACGCTGTCCTCGGTCCACAGGCCGTTGCCGCTGACCTCGGCGATGATGCCGGGCAGGCCGAGCTGCGCGGCGGCGTTGATTGTGTACCCTTCGCCCCCGGCCTCCACCGCAACCGGAAGTCCGAACGCGGCGGCGAGCGCCTTTGCCGCGTCGTTTCCGCTTGGGAACACCGAGAATGGCAGCAGGGCCTCGTCGAGGTCGCCGCCGTGGAGATCGAGGTAGGCATCGGCCTGCGGATAGACCTGCGTGACGAGCCAGTGGGCCAAGCGCTCGCTGTAGCTGCCGTCGGGCCGCCCGGGGAACATCCGGTTCAGGTTCCTGCCGTCTTCTGGCATGACATAGACGCTGCGGCTGCGGAAGCCGGATACGTTGAGGATCGGCAGCACGAGCACTGAGCCGCTTAGGCCGTCCGGCGAGCGCCGCATCAGCCGCAGCGCCGCCTCGATCGAGCAGTACTCCGAGCCGTGCACCCCCGCTGTGACCAGGAGGCACGGGCCAGGCGTGGCGCCCTCGATCACGCCGAAGGGGATGTCCGTCCCGCCGGTGGGGCTGATGAAACCGTGCACCCGGCGCGGGCGCCCGGTTCGCAGGGCCGGCAGCTCGGCATGCCAAGCCGGTGCGGCTGCGAGGGAGGTCACGCCGCTGCTCCCTCGAACGCGCGCAGGAAGATGCGGAGATAACCGCCGAGGGAGGGGCTGAGATAGCCGCCTTCCTGCACAAGGAGCGTCGGGCACCGCAGGGCCGCCAGCTTGCGCCCGGCCTCGGCGAACCCGGCATCGGTGACCTTGAATGTCTGCACGGGGTCGTGCTCGGCCGCGTCGAAGCCGAGCGACACCACCATCGCATCCGGTGCAAATTCGCGCACCCGGGCGAGCGCTGCATCGAGCGCTGCGACCCAGGCGCTGTCCGGTGTCGCCCAGGGAAGCGGCTGGTTGAAATTGCAGCCCGTCCCCATGCCGCCGCCGGTCTCGTCGGCGTAGCCGGCGTAATAGGGCGCGGACAAACGGGGATCGACGTGGATCGAGCAGACCAGGACGTCCGGCCGGTCCCAAAAGATGAACTGCGTGCCGTTGCAATGATGCACGTCGATATCGACGATCGCGACCTTACCGAGCCGTTTGGCCAGCACGCCGGCCGCGATGGCCGCGTTGTTCAGAAAGCAAACGCCGGTCATCAGGTCTGGGTAGGCGTGATGCCCGGGCGGGCGGCACAGGGCATAGATCGGGCCGGCCGCGACACCCAGCCGGTCGGCGCCATGGACCGCAACTTGCGCGCTCGCAAAGACCGCCGGCCAGGTTCCCTCGGTGATCGGACAGGAGGTCGAGTTGGAGTACCAGCCGAGCTCGCCCAGCAGCTCGGTCGGCTTGCGATGCATCCGGTGCGTCGGATGCACATTGGGGATGGCCACCGGACCGTAGCCCGGATGCGCGGCCCACCGGGCATGGACCGTCCGGAGAAACTCGACGTAGTCGGGATCGTGCACCTCCGTGATCGCCTCCGGGCGGGTCAGCGGTGCGGTGATGATCTCATGCCGGTCTTGCCGGACGATGTCGAGGAAGATGCGGTAGCGTTCGGCACGGTCCGGCTGCTCGATGAACTTGCCGGTGCGGAACACCTGGTCCGGATCGTGCAATGCCTGGTCGGGATGATGGACGACGAGCATCCGGGGCGCCTCCAATGTAGAACCCAGCCGGTCAGTCGAGCAGCCTGCCGCGCGTTTCGGGCGTGAGAAGGATGTGGGTGGCGAGGGTGATGACGCAGACGGCCATCACGTAAAGCGAGATATAAAGCGGCCCGCCCCGTTGCTGGAGCCATGTCGCCGCCAGCGGGGCCGTCCCGCCAAAGATTGCAGCGCAGACCGCGTACGGGATGCCGATGCCGGAGGTGCGGACGCGCGTTGGGAACAGCTCGGCAAAAACGGTTCCCAGCACCGCATTGTTCAATGAGACGAACACGGCGCCGACCACCGCCACGAACGCGAAGGTTCCGAAGCTCAGCGACGGCACCGCGAGCGCCGACAGCAACGGGTAGGTGAACAGCAGAAAGCAGGCTGCGGCGCCGATCAGGAACGGCTTGCGGCCGATGCGGTCCGATGCGGCGGCAAACAGCGGCACGCCGATACAGTATGCGACGCTGGCAAGGATTCCGCCGAGAAAGCTGGACGCGCGGTCCAGCCCTCCGGCCAGGGTGGCGTATGTTGGCAGGAAGATTATCCAAAGGTAGTATTGCAAGCCGTTCATCTGCACGACGAAGAGGATGAAGACCTCTTTGGGAAATTGGGTGACGGAGGCGAGGATGGAAGCGGCGCTGACCGGCTGGGCCGCCTTGATCCTCTCGAACGATGGTGTTTCGGCCAGGCCCGCGCGCAGATAGAGCCCGAACAGCGACAGCGCGGCGCCAAGCGCAAACGGCACCCGCCAACCCCATGACGCGAGGTCGCCGGGCGAGAGAAGGCGGGTCGCGAGGCCCGAGACAGCGGTGGCGGCCAGCACCGCAAGGCCGATCGAGAGCTGTTGCGGCGAGGCGGCGAAGGCACGGTTGCGGCTTCCGGCGTGCTCGTTGAGAAAGGTGATGGCGATCTGGTATTCGCCGCCGGCTGAGAACCCCTGCAGCAGCCTCGCGGCGACGATGACGAGTGGCGCCAGGATGCCAATCTGGGCGTAGGTCGGACAGGCCGCGATGACGAGGCTGCCGAGGCCCGCCATGATGATGGTCGCCGACAGCATGGTGCGCCGCCCGTATTTGTCGGCCAGCGGCGACAGCACGAAGGCTCCGATCGGACGCCCGATGAAGCCGACGGCGAACACCGAAAAGCTCGCGACCAGGGACGCGGTGGCGTCGCTCGCCGGGAACATCTGCGATGCGAAGACGCCGGCGAGGAGGCCGTAGATCGACCAGTCGTACCACTCAATGAAATGACCAATTGCGCCGCCGACTAGCGTCCTGGTCCGGCCGGCGTCAGCGAGGCGTGGCGTCGCTGGGTCGCTTACGCCGATACGTTCACTCATGGCGCGCTCCCAGAGCCGCTGATGCCTTCCCGGCATGTGAGGTGGAAGACGCGCATCCGTCAATCCAAGCCGGCAACGGGCGGGGATCGGAAGGCTGCAGCACCAATGGCGATTCGGTGCTGGTTCGTGGGTGGCTGTGGTCGAGGTCTGCGGCACGCTCGGACTGCGAAATCAAGCCCCCAACGCTTTCGCGGCATCGCCGTCGATTATCAGGCCGCGGACGACACCGGTCCGCAGCAGGATCCACGCCGACACCGCGGGCCTGCCGGTGGTGGTGCCGGAGGTGGAGGAAGCGCCGTCGCTTGGTGCTGCCGTGCTGGCGGCGGTGGGCGCCGGGCACTTTGGCAGCATCGACGACGGCATCGCCGCGATGGTCCGGCCCGGCCGCCGGGTCGAGCCTGACCCGGCACGCGCCGCCCGCTACGACGAGATCTACCGGCGCTACGCACAGCTTTATCCCGCCCCAAAACCGCTCCGCGAGGTGCTGCCATAATGCCGTCAAACACGCCGCTTGCGGAGCTTTACCGCACGATGCGTCGCATCCGCACCTTCGAGGAACGGCTGCTCGACAACTCGACCGAGCGCGTCGATGTCGGCAGCAAGGCCGAGCGTTACGCGCTGGTCCGCAACCTCGCGCAGCAGGGAGCGACGGTGCTGATCGCCTCGGCCGAGTTCCCGGAGCTGATCGCGTTGTGCGACCGGGTTTATTGCATCGCCGACAACCGCCTCGCGGCCTGCCTGACCCGGGCCGAGCTTTCGGAGAGCCGGCTCCTTTTTGAGGTGAACTAGCCATGTCCGCGACGACTTCCGCGCCCGCGCGCCGCATCGAATGGAGCCAGCTTGCCGCCCGCTACGGGACGCTCGGCGCCGCACTGCTCATTTTCGCGGTGTTCGCCGTGCCTGCAGCCAGTTCACCTCGGCCGCCAGCATCAGCAATATCCTGGTGCAGCTCGCCGTGCTGATGGTGATCTCGTCGGGCCTGACCGTCGCGGTGGCGAGCGGCGAGTTCGACCTCTCGGTCGGTCAGGTCGCGGGCCTGTCCAGCGTGCTGGTGGTGTGGTCTGGGCTGCCCATCGCGCTGTCGGTGCTGTCGGGCGTCGCAATCGGCGTCGTGAACGGCCTGCTGGTCACCCGGCTGCCCATCCCGTCGCTGATTGCGACGCTCGCCATGGGACCGATCGCGCTGGGCGCGAACTACGCCTACGACGGGGGCGATTCGATCTATGCGAGCTTCCCGCGGGCGTTCTACGCCTTCGCCACCGGGCGCAGCCGGAGGACGTGGTGGGGCCGGCCTGCTTCCTCGCCTCCGACGCATCGGCATTTGTGACCGGGCAATCGCTGAACGTATGCGGCGGCATCGTGCTGAGCTGATGCTTGCTGCTGTTTGAGAGGGCGCCGATGCGCTCAGGGCTTGTCTTGACGGGCAGCTCTACCGGAGTGCTGAAGCACTTGTTTCCGATGCTGCCCTTAGAAAAGCTGCGCCTTAATGGCGTTGGCGAAAGCCGGAGCCTGCGTGGTCGTCGCCGACCTCGACGCAGCTCGGGCCGAGAGCGGGGCGCAGGCAGTCATCAAGGCCGCAGGAGCAGGCTGTCAGAATGAGACGTGCGCCTTGAAGCCGAACACAGCAGCATTGTGGATGTTGGACTGCGCGTTGGGACGGACCACGTATTGGAAGTCGGGCTGGACGTTCAGCCCCTGGGCCACATGGATATCGTAGTTTGCCTCCAGGATCATCTCGTGGCGCTGCACCCCGGTGGCGCTGTTGCTGAAGGGGATGCCCAGCTCCGCTTCCCGGGTCTGCACCTTGCCCAGCGCACCGCTGACGGTGTTGTAGCTGAACAGCAGACCCACCGTGTCCTTCGGCCGCGCCCGCCAGAAGCCCTGGTCCAGCGCACCCGCGAAATATTGCTCCGCGTAGGAAGAGTTGTTCGGGTCGTTGTGAACGAAGCCGCCCAGCAGGATGATCCCGTCGGTGTCGCCCGGCCCCTGCCGCACCACCATCTGGTCCACCAGGACCCAGATCTGCGTGCTGCCGGTCCGCGTCGAGAGCGTTGCGCCCGCGCTCGTGTTGGCCGTGGCGCTCAGCGCGGTCGCGAAATCCTTGAAGTTCGAGGATGAGTCGTAGCCGAAGCCGATCTTGTAGTGGCCGGGCATCTTGCCCGCGCCCACCAGCGGCTCGTACCCGACCTCGACCGGCACATAGACTCCGCTGTCCTGCGAGGCGTCGAACTTGAAGCCGCTACGGAAGTTCGCGTAGCTGTACAGCCCCTGGTTGACCTCATAGATGCCGGTCTGCACATAGGTGGTGGGCGTCGGCCGCACCCGCACACGCGCCGACCAAACCGCGTCGGGGTAGGCGCTGTGCCCGATGTCGCCGCCCGGCAGCGCCTTCGGATCGCCGCATAGCACGTTGTTCATGTAATTGCAGTAGAGGGGCGAGCTGGCGAAGTCATTCTCGACGTTCATGCGCCCCACGGCGATGTCGACGATGCGGTCGGGCCTCGTCCATTGCGCATAGGCGGAGACCAGGTGCACGGCCACATTGCCGCCGGCACCATAGATTTCCTGCACGGGAAGGAAGTTGTCCCCGAACAGCCGGCTGGTGTTGCTGCCGGAGCGGTTGACCGCGATCACATGGGTGGACAGGCCATTGATGCCGGCCAGGCGCTGCCAGTCAATGTCGGCCTCGAACGCGGCCTGGTTGGCAAAGGTTGCCCCCCGCCGCGTGCCGCCGCTGACGTTGCCGGCGAATTCGGTGATCCCGTCGAGCAGCAAGTAGATACCGTGGTTCTCGAGCCGCGTCCGCAGGCCGCCAAGGTCGCCGAGCAGGTGCTCGGACGAGGGCGCGACGTTCTTGAGCGCCGGCGTCTCGGCCCTCGGCTGCGCGACCTGCTGGCTGGGGCCGATGCCCACGCCGCTGTTGCTTGTCTGCGCCAGGACCGGGGCGGTTGCGGCCAGGAGAAAAACCAGCCCAAGCAACCGCTTCATCGCGCACTCTCCGGAGCGGCCGCGATCAGCCAAAAATGTTCGAAATCCTGAGAGGCTGAACAACAGGTGCAGGGCATCAAGCGATGCTGCCGTCGAGACGCGCTTGAATCTGCAACGCCAAGTACTTCGAATAGATCCGGCACTGGGCCAGGCTGCCTGCAGTAAACCATAACCCATCCTGCGCGGTCGGCCTCCACATGTTGCGCAACTCGCCGCCTTCGTCGAACCCCCAGACCGGCCCGATCCGGTCCGCGAGCGCTTCGCCCAGCGAGACGCGCGCGACGTCCCGCTGGTTTTTGTAGCCGGTTGCGAGCACGAGTAGGTCGGCTTGCACCACGCTGTCATCACGAAGCTGCGCGCCTGCAGGAACGAAACCATGAATGTCCTCGTACTGCAGCAGGCCGATTTTGCCATCCACAATCAGGTCCGAGCAGCCGACATTGAAGTAGTACCCGCCGCCGCGACGCAGGTACTTCATCTGAAATCCGGTGTCGTCCTCGCCAAAATCCAGCCGAAAGCCGCGTGCGGCCAGACCTTCCAGCAACGGACGGTCCACTTCCCGGGAGGCGGCGGTCGAAAGCTGGTACGCCCGCACCAGCACCGGATAGGGCGTGGCCATGGCAAGCAGGTCGCAGTCCGAGGTCGGAATACCCTCCGAGTAGATGGCGTAAACCGATTGCGCCTCCTTGAGGCTGACGACGTATGTTGGGCTGCGCTGGATCATGGAGACGTGGGCGCCGCTGGCATGCAGGTCCTGCGCCACGTCATGCCCGCTATTGCCGGTGCCGAGCACGAGCGCCCGCCGCCCGCGCCATGCGGCGCCATCGGTGTAGGCGCCGGAATGCATCACCGTGCCGGCGAAGGACGCCATCCCGGGCAGGTCGGGGATCACCGGGATGCTGCTGACCCCTGTCGCGAACACCAAGTGACGCGGCCGCATCACACGCTCGCTTCCGTCGGCGCGGCGCAGCGTCAAGCTCCAGCGCGCGTCATCGTAGGAGCCGCGGACGAGCTCGGTCCCGGTCCATACATTCAGCTCCATGCTCTCGGCATAGGCCTCGAACCAATTCGCCAGCTTGTCCTTCGGGATAAACACGGGCCAGGTCGGCGGAAACGGCATGAACGGCAGGTGGTTGACGTGCACCTCGTTGTGCAGCGTGAGCGAGTGATAGCGCTTGCGCCAATTGTCACCGATCCGGTCCTGCCGGTCGATGATCAGCGCGTCGATGCCGAGCGCGCCCAGCCGCGCTGCGGCCGACAGTCCGGCCTGTCCGGCCCCCACGACGACGACCGCCGGGTCGTGATCCCGGTACTCCCGCGTGCGCTGGCGCTTATCGAGCCAGTTGTCGCCGCCGAACTCTCGGAAGTGCTCCGATGCAACGGCCCGCTTCCGGTGGTGAAGCGCATCCAGCGTCGTGACCACCGTCCAAGCGGTCAGCCGGCCGGGCGCCGCCTGGTCAGGAACCAGTCGCACAACTCCGTAGCCAGTGCCGAACGCCGTCTCGAAGGCGAAGATGGCCTCGGTGACAGCCACTCCAGCCCGAATGACCCGGCGCGGGCCTGTGCGATCGTCGGGCAGGCGGATGCCGCGCATCCTCGCACTGGTCAGCGTATCCCGCAGCAATGCCGCAATGGCGGGCACGCCGGAGGCGGTCCGGATTCGCCAGCCGAGCGCCAGCACATCACGCCAGTGGCCATCAGGTTGGAACAGCTCAGTGACCGCGGCGGGGTCATTCGCCCCAAGCGCGTCGCCGAACGCGGCCAGCCATGCGGCCGCCTCAACCGTGTCGTCGGAAGCCTCGCTGCCATCCATTCGGATTGATCCCGTTCCACCCAGTCCGATCTTGGGACAGAACCTCTCGGCAGGGAACCGCTTCCTGGGCGTCGCCAAATCTACGACAGGCCCGCTTCAGCTGCCACTTCGAGTCAGTTGAATTCGAGCCTGGTGCGCATGTCGAGGTCGAAGCGGCCGCAAGGGTTCACATGGCCCCGGAACAGGGGCGTGAGCGCTCGCGGGGTGAGGCGCCCCTGCCACTCGGGCCGGGCAAGGATCTGCTGGACCATGAGGGATAAGACGGAACACCTCCTTCGCATGGCCCGCTACGGCGATGCCCGCGTTAGTAACCTCGACCAGGATTTCGGCACCGAGCGCGCTGCCCTGAAAGCAGCCGGTTGCAAGGTGATCCGGGCCAAGATGACCAGCGGTACGCGGCGCGACGGCCGAACCGAGCTGCAAGCGCAGCGCGACCTCACGCAGCCCGGCGACACGCTGGCCGTCACCCGCATCGACCGGCTCGCCCGGTCCATAAGAAACCTGCAGGACATCTTGCGCGAGCTGAAGGGGAAACGCGGTGCGCTGCGCGCGACCGAACAGCCCGTGGACACCGGAGCCGCGGCCGGCAGAGCGTTGCTAAACCTGCTGGGCGTGTTCGCCGAGTTCGAGACCAACCTGCGTCGCAAGCGCCAGCTCGAAGGCGTTAAGGCCGTGAAGGTTCATGGCGACGATCCGGGCCAAAAGCTTACACGTGAGCAGCTGATCTTGGCCAACCGGTGTTGTTGACGCCGCATCGCTCGTACTCTGGCCTTTCAGCACACAGCCGCGTGCCGCTTCTTGATGGTGGAGAGCACGTGGTCGGGATCTTCGCCCCACCAGCGACGGGACAGCACATACACATCCGCACGCCACGGGGCAGGCGGCGCCGCATGGAAGCGTCCATCGCCGCTGGGGCAGCCCGCCCGGCCAGAGGAGGCGGCGAGCGGCATCGCCTTTCTGGCCAGCGCCGAAGCGGGCTTCGTGAACGGCGTCGTGCTGCCGGTGGATGGCGGCGTCACGGCGTCAAACGGCCAGCCCAACATGGGGATCACCGGGTAGGCAGCCCAACGAACCACCAGAAGCCGCGAAACCGAACAGCGCCCGGCGCGGCAGGAGGTTACGAACGGCGGCCAGTTGCGGGGATCGGCGCCCGCCTTCCATGGAGAGCGCCCGGATGAGTGAGAACGACAAGCCAGTGATCGTCAGGCAGGGCCAGGAGGACCGGGACACCGGGCAATCGGGCGGAATGGTGCTCGTGACCGGAGTGGGGGCGCGGCCGCTCGCTGCCCCACCACCGCGGCAAGGCGGAAACCAGCGCCTATGTGCTGTCCGGCAAAGACCGAACGGCCGCGCCGGATGCTAGGTCTAGCACGATGGACGCCTCCGCATGGGGTGCGCTATCGGTGATGTAGGCGGTCCCCGCCGGCCCGTGCGCGCGGTCGACCCGGTCATCGTTGAGCGCGCTGTCCCGCGCCAGCGCCGCTGGGGGGATCGCGACAACGCCTCGTGTGTGCCCCAGCCCGACGCCGCCCGACATCAAGGCGATTCCCGTGCGACGGCAGGCGTTCGCAAAATAGTTCTCGAACCCTGTCGGGCCGAAGCCGTCCGGCCCCGTCCATGGCAAGCCGACGCTGCCGGCCCTGTTTTGATTCCAGGGGTTTTCCCGATCGAAGTGGATCGGACAAAAGCTCTAGTCGGCCCCGAACTGCACGGTGTCGAGCGCCCCCATCACCAGTACGAACGGGATCATCAGCCTCTGCACGGCCGTCAGCCCGCTGCCGGTGCCGCGCCGCGCGGCGCGTCCATCTCTTCGACGCGGAGCAACGCCACGGGCTGGCCGGTGTCGGCGGAGCGGTAGATCGCCTCCACCACGCGCTGGTCCTTCAAGCCTTCGGACGCGGTCGAAGCCGGCATAGTCGTACATCGCTTCCGGCCGCACGCCATACTGCGCCGCAATAAGCCTTGCCTTGTCCGGGCTGCCGCTGACCAGCGCCGCCAGCCCGGCGCGCTTTGCGGATCCGAAGGCGGGCGGCAGTGCGCTGCTCGTAGGGCATGTGCAGCGGCCGGTTCAGGATCTCGATGGACAACCCTCAGGGCGTGCGGGCCTAGCGTATGCCCTGACCCGCCTTGGCTCAGTCCTTGCTGGTGAACGGGCTGCCGAGCAGGGTGCAGCCGCGCGCTTGCAGGTAGTCCGTTGCGGCCTGCATGTCGGCGACCCAGAAGGCGAGGTGCGGCGCGGGCCGTTATCGGCGGCCTGGGGTGCGGCCGGCGGCCTCGCTCCGCCGCATCGGCATCGCATCGATCACCCCGAACAGCCGATCCGCCGGGAGGGGATCGGCCGAGGACAGCTTGGCGCCCCCGTCCTTGCCGACGAGCACAGCGCGGAAACGGTCGGCGCCGGCCCCGAACCTGCGGCGCAGCGCCTCATCCCGCTGGTTGGCGCCGATGACCTCAAGCAGCACGAGGTCGCGCTCGCCCACCGCCGAGCCGGCATTTGCGAGGATAGCCCGTTGCCGCGCCAGCGCCGGATCGTCCGGGCCCGGCGCGAACAGCAGGAGCACGCGGGACCGCCATCGATAGTGTTCCAAGTCAGGCACGGACGCCTCCGTTTCTGCTGCAAGCGCAGTGCACAGGACCGCTGCCGCCAGGAGCAGGCGGACGATCCACTCCCTCAGCCGGGTGCGCGCAACGGCCGCCCCAGCCTGCGCGCAGTCCTCGTCGCGGGCGCCGGCCGGTGACCCGGCGACGCCGATCGCGGCTAACACGAGGCAATGCGAGGAGTCGGGACCGGTCACGCCATCGGTTTCGATCATTTCCAGCGCAAAGCTCCTTGTTCCCGGCGGAGGTTCCCCCCAAGCGAGCGGTTCTGGCCGTCGCAGCCGAGGAGATTCAAGCGCACGCTGTCGGGCATTGGCGTGTCATGGGCGAAGGCAGGGCTGGTCACGGCGAGCATGGCGATGCCGGGCGCCCGGGCCGGAGGGTCTTGGGCGAGGCCCGGATGCGGCATGGCGATCACTCCAATAAAGGCGGCGGCCAGGACACGCCGGCTCGTTCGCTCGGGCTTGTGCATGGGTTTCATCGTGGTTCTTGGCATGATGGACGTCCTTAGACGAGCGATCTCTACTCGGGCATCATCACGTCGTAGCGGGCGGCGATGCGCCGCTGCGCAGCTTTGTCAGGTTCCGGCGGAAGCCGGCCACGAGCCAAGGCGGCACAGCCTGGCCGCTACGGCGCGACTTGCCTTTCTTGTCTTTGCGGGAGTGCTGTCGCGGCGTTCATGGCCGTGCTCCATTCGTTGCGCCGCGTCACCGCGACGGGCCTGCTTCGCAGGTTCGCCTTGAATGAATATTCCTAGTGCCGGCTTCTGTTCAGTCTGCCCGCTCCTGTTGAAATCGTCGGGTCGCCTTGCCGGCCCCGAATTCGAGGCCAGTCCGGTGCAAGGCTGTCGTATCCAGCAGCCGCATTCGCGCGTAAGATTTCGGTCTGTCCAGCGGGACCGCGCGGGCGAAATGCTCGTCGAGGTGGTCCTTGACCAGCCGGGCGTGCCGGCCCGACAGCCCACCGCGAGACAAGACTTTGGGTGAAGCGGCGGACCCGTGGCGCAACGCAAGCTCGGCTGCGAGCAGCCGCAGGAGCTGGCCGTGGTACGAGGGCAGCAGGCTGTCCGGGCACTCGACGGCGCGCTTGATCTTGGACAGCGTCGCCCAAAGCTCCGGATCCGCCACGCCCCCGCAACTCGACCGGCGCGCCGGGTTGATCGGAGCATTCGTCCAGGACGCTCGTGGGCGGGAACACGGCAAGGCACTCGACATACTGGACGCCCTCGTCGGCGCGTATAAAGCGGTGGTTGACGGGCAACAGGTCAACGTGCTGATCCGGCGCCGATCTGATCGGGCCGTTTCTGCTTCAGGCGCCGAAGCGGGCGAGAATGGCATGGTACGCGCCGCACAATGCGGCCTCGGCACCGGCGAGCCAGCGCCCGCGAACCAGCGAGGCGTCGTTCGGGCGAACGACCTTCACCTCAGCGGCAAAGCAGGATCACGCAGTGCCCTGTGGCGGGCGTCTGACAAATCTAGCCAAATAAATAGGCGGCACGGCGGCCTACTTGGGAGCCTTTCCGAATTCCATGCACTGTGCTTATGAAACTGTTTGGTTACCTATTGACTCACGTCAAGGCTGGCGCGGTGCGTCCGATGCAGGGAGCAAGGCTGCGGAGGAACTCGGCTCACCTGCGTGAGCCTTCATCGAGCGAGACGGCGGCGTGGATCAGCGCAAGATGGCTCAGGCCCTGCGGCAAGTTGCCCAGGAGGTCGCCGGTCCGCACATCCACCATCTCGCTCAGTACGCCGACGCCCGCCGGCAGCTTGCCGAGAGCCTCATTCATCAACGCCTCCGCCTCGCCCTGGCGTCCGAGCACCGCGTACGCCTCAAGGAGCCAGAACGTGCAGGCCAGGAAGGCGCCTTCCTCCTTCTCGGCGCCGGAATAGCGGTGGATCCACGGGCCGTGCCCCAATTCCCAGCGGATCGCGTCGCAGGTCGAGGTGAGACGGTCGGCGCCGTCGAAGCCGAACCGGGCCGCCAGCGCCAGACTGGCGTCGAGCCGGTCCGTGCCGGCGTAGAAGGTGTAAGCGCCCTTCGCCTCCAACCAGCAGTGCTCGTTGACCCAGGCCGCGACGCGCTCGCGCTCGCGCGACCAGCGCGACCAGCGCGGCACGCAGGTGGCGGGCAGGTGTCCCGCCTCGGCTAGCTCGACGGCGCGGCTCAGCGCCGGCCAGGCGCTGATCTTGGACATGGTGTAGTGACGCTTCTCCTCCAGCTCCCATATGCCGCTCTCCTTCTGGCGCCAGCGGTCCGCGCACTCGTCGGCCAGGTGCGACAGGACGAACCGGGTGCGCTGGTCCAGCACGTTGCCGGCGGCCACGAAGTTCGACACGGCTTGGAAGATGTCGCCGTAGCTGCCGTGCTGGTGCTGCCGGGCGGCGGCGTTGCCAGTGACGACAGGGCGCGAATCCAGGTAGCCCGGCAGGTCATGCCGGCGCACCGCCGGCACGGGGCCGCCGTCCAGCCGGTAGCACACTTCGGCGCCCGTCTCGCCAAGCTGGTGGATCAGCCATTGCAGCGCCACCTGGCTTTCCGGCACCAGGCCCAGGCGCGCCAGGCGCCGTCGCTGATCTCGATGCGCGCATCCACGTCACCGATCCCCGGCACACCAAGCGGCTGGTCCTCGCCCGCCACCACGGCCAGCACCGCCCGCTCGCCCGCGCGCAGCGTGACGAACGCCGCGATGCTCCGGTCGTCCTCAACGACGCGGACGTTGGCGGTTGCGCGGACTACGCCCAGCACCGGCCGAGCGTGGAAGACGCAGCCGTTGGGCGTAGGCTGCAACCAGGGCGAGACGGTGCCGGCGCGGGTGCCGAACACGATGCGGGCCTGCATGGCAACCGTGCCGGATAGGCCGTCCACGCGCCGGGCCAGCTCGCACCAGGGCAGCCGTCCGGCCAGGGTGCTGTTCATGGACTCCGTCACCCGCACGGCGCCGCCTGCCGTGGTGAACGTCGTCTCAAGCACGTTGCTGTCGAGCCGGTATGCGCGCTCGGCGCGGAATGGCTCCGCCGGCTGCAGCGCGAAGAAGCCGCCCTCTGCGGGGTCGAGCAGAGGGTCGGAGTCGATATTGGGCACGCACCACCACGCCACCACCCCGTCTGGCGTCACGAGCGCCACCGACCGGCCGTCGCCCAGCGCGCCATAGCAATGAAGGGGCTGGGCGCGGCGCGGCGCATCAGGCAACAGGTCGGGGTAGTTGGTCCGCATCTGTGTTGATCTCTCATTGAAGTTTATTGGCCCCCGTGTGGATGCCTGCTGCCTCACCACGTTCCCCATAGGCTGCATTTGCCGTTGCCGGCCCAGTCATTGCGGAGGCATTGATGCCGCATTCCTGCCCCGTCCCGTCCGGCCGCGGATTGCGATCGAAATGGAACACGTCGAGCGGCTCGAACGGCAACACGCCGCGCCCCGTCGGCAGGTCCTTCGTACTCCAGCCGCCGCCGACGGCCAGGATCAGGTTTGCGGGGTTCTGCAATTGGGTCGTCCTGGCCTGTGTCCGCTCCGCCGCTGCTCCCTCTGCCTTTGCCGCACTCACCCCGTCCTGCACGGCCGCGCCGCCACACCCATTTGCCGTCCTTGGCTTTTTGGGGCATGTCTGGGTATTGCGATGCACGTTCGCGAAGACGTTAGGGACGAAGGGCAGCGTCGTGAACGTGGCCACGATCAGCCCGCCGATAACCGCCCAGCCCAGCGACCCGTTTGTCGTGTTGCTAAGCGACTTCGGGATGAAGCCCACGATCATTGCCAGCGCCGTTATCAGCACCGGGCAGATGCGCCCCTCTCCGGCCTCCTCCGCATTGCCGTGCTCGTCCAGGTGGTCGCGCGCAAACGCCACCACCAGGATGGTATTGGCGGTCGCCGCCCCCATGCCATGATGGCCTCCGTGGGCGCCGGGACCGACGGGGTGGTGCTCGTCAGGAACAGCGCCCAGGCGATCCCGGCCAGCGCCGCCGGCAGTGCCTGGCTCTTGCGACATGTAGCCGCCCTCGTCCTTGCCTGGCGCGTTCCTGCCGGACCCGACGGCGCCGCCGACGTTCTCGTTCGCGAGAATGGCGAGGACCGCCCGCGACCCTGCGCGCATCGCGTTCGTCGATTACAGTGATCCTGCCGCGCGCGATGGGCCACGTGACAAGGACTGCGCGCGCGGCGCCGGGCGCGGGGTGGGGCCATTCGGGTCAGCCCGCCCCGGCGTGGGCCGCACATGTAGGCGATGGGGGTTGGCGTCCTGACCGGCCAGCGCAGTTTCGTTGCTGTTCTTGATCTTGGCGTCGGCTGCTGGGATGTCGGCCGGGTCCTTCTCGAAGTGCTCGGCGCTGCCGGCCATCAGCTCGAACAGGTTCCAGGCCGCCCGGAGCGCAACCGGCTGCGTGTCGTAGGCGCCGCCGTGACAGCCGGGATCAGCGGAGATCGCGTTGCCAAGCAGGCGGCGCCAAAGCAGGTTCCGGCCCTTGACCGGGCCAGGCACGCAGGCGATGGGCAGCACCGCTTGCATCGCGTCCGGATACTGCTCAGCCCACATCCAAGCCTGCATCCCGCCCATCGAGGTGCCCAGCAGCAGGCGCAGCGTCTTCACTCCCAGCCCGTCCGTCACCAGTTGGTGCTGAGTCTCCACCATGTCGCCGTAAGTGTATTTCGGGAACCGCGACTTCAGCCCATCGCTCGGCCTGCTGGACTGGCCTTGGCCGATGGCGTCGGGACCGTCGCGAGATTGGGTGTCGGGCTGCGATCGCGATCGTTGGGTATGGATTGTTGGCTGGCTGGAACTTCTGTCCGAAGGCGGAGCCGAGCAAGGCGGTCCACAGCTTGCGTGCGGGTGCGGTAGAC
This sequence comes from uncultured Alphaproteobacteria bacterium, assembly GCA_963850595.1. Lineage (GTDB taxonomy): Bacteria > Pseudomonadota > Alphaproteobacteria > Acetobacterales > Acetobacteraceae > CAHJXG01. The sequence goes on from CAWKLS010000004.1 coordinate 177,529, forward strand.
CTCCGCTGATCCGGCTCGCCCTGAAAATGGTGCATGACCGCGCGGCTCCGATCGATGCTGACTTGGGCATCCTTGGCCTCGCCGTTCCAAATGCGCCAGTGCAGCCGCTCGACCTCCTCGACGATCACCGCTTCCGCCGCGCCCCGGGCCGGGTCGTCCGCCGACAGGCCGTCGGTGAAGGCGGTCAGCGCCGTGTCCCCGGTTCGCCCGACAGCGTCGAGGCTGCGGCAGAGCACCGCTCGGATGTCGGTATCGGCTTTTGCGACGGCGCCGAACACCTGCCGGCCCGCAGACGCCGTTTCGCCATTGCCGACCCGCACCTCCAGATGCCGCTCGCCGTCTGCGCAGCGGCGGATGAACGTCGCGTCCAGGGTCACCATGATCGCCGACGCTGCTGTGTCCGGCCACGGCGCGACATCATCCCCAAGCGCCTCGCCGACCTTCAGGGTAGGGCGGCGCAGGCGTCGCCAACGAGCAACCTCTATCCGCCCGTCAGATCGCACGCATGCTTATGGCCGACACGGCTGCACGGCCCGAGGCTGAACAGGCATTTATCTCGCGTCTGCTGGCGCAGGTTCCCGGGCTTGCAGACGGCATTGCGGTCGCAAAACGGCTGAACAAGCTGCTCCGACACGAAGGCAGGGAAAAGTTGGGCGGAGTGCTCGACGCAGCCGTCGGCACCCCGCTTGAGGAATTCGCTGCCAGCCTGCGGCGCGACCTCGCCGCCGTGCAAGCCGCCCTCGACCTGCCGTGGACTACCAGCCCGGCCGAAGGCCAGCTCAATAGGCTCAAGATGCTGAAGCGGACCATGTACGGCCGAGCCGGCCTCCCGCTCCTCCGCGCCCGCGTCCTACACGCCGCATGACACTAAAAACGACAGCACGGGAAGCGCAGGAGAACCCGAAATTCATTGTCACAGCCAAGGCCGAACCCACCCCAACTCCGCTATCGTGGGCTCGCCTGTCTTTCGGGTTCGCTTGTGACGATGTCCGTGAAGGCGCGCACCTTGGCGGGAACAAACCGGCCGCTCGGGTATATCGCAAACACCGTGCGCTGCAGGGGTTCGCAGCGGTCGAGGACTGGCACCAGAGTGCCCGTGGCAATTCCGTCGCCGACAACAAATCCGGGCTGGAACACGATGCCTTGTCCCGCCACGGCCAGCGCCCGCAGCAGTTCGCCATTGTTATTTAAGCCCTGTCATCGCTGCCGTGAGCATATCGATGAAAACGCGCGTTTTGGTTGGCATTACACGGTCTGGGGTGACGACCGAGACCGCGACCGGCGCCATGGCCCAGCCCGGCAACACCGGTATCAGCGCGCCCGCCTCGACATCGTCGCGGGCCATCAGTTCATCGACCACTGCAATGCCGATGCCCAGCCGCGCCAGGTGGCGTATCATGGTCATGTTGTTGACGCACACGGCGTCGGTGGGGGCAACTTCTACCCTCTCGGAGCCTTTTGAAAGCTTCCACTCACCACGGTCGCCCTTATGCAGAAGGTGGATCCGCCGGTGCCCTGACAGGGCCTCGGGATGGGCAGGCGACCCGCGTCGTTCAAGGTAGCCCGGCGCAGCATACAGGCTGGCGCTCAAGCCGACGAGCCGGCGCACCGTCATCGTCGAGTCCGGCAGGACGCCAAGGCGGATCGCAAGGTCGAACCCTTCCGCCACGAGGTCCACGCGCCGGGGCGACATGTCAAGGTCGAGCCGCATGGACGGGTAGCGTTCCAGGTACGCCGCCAGGACGGGCGCGACCAGCCGAGGGCCGATCTCCGCCTCGACCGACATCCGCAACACCCCTCGGGGCTCGTCCAGCAACCCGCGGACATGCTGATGCGCCTCTCGGGCTGCGTCCACGATGGCCTCGCATCGCGCGAGGTAGACCGTACCGGCCTCGGTCAACTCGACGGTCCGCGTGGTGCGGTTGAGCAATTTGAGTCCAAGCGAGGCTTCCAGTTCAGCAATGCGCCGGGACAGCGTGGAGGTCGGCATTCCGATCGACGCGGCGGCCCGGGTGAAACTCCGGGTCCGCGCCACAGCCACAAAGAGGGCCAGGTCTCGCAACTCGTCCATGACGCATTTATCCCATTGGTGGAAAAATGTTTCCTACCACACCGCCTCTATCCCGCAGTCACGGCCGTGTTAAGCCGCGTTGGGAAAACCACGACCTGGAGCGCGCCATGCCCGATTTCCAACGGTTCACGCTGACCGATAGCCTCATCATGCTCGTTGACCATCAGACGATGACAATCGACTGGGTGAAAAGCCTGCCGAAGGCAACGACGGTTGCCAGCTGCCGCGTGTTGACCCGCATGGCGGCGGAATACGCCATGCCGCTCGTGCTCACGACGACAATGGAGGACTATGTCGGGCCGACCATTCCCGACATCGCCGACCTCGCGCCCGAGGCGTTCGAGCGGCGCTACAAGCGCGGCGGCGAACTCAGCTGCTGGGACGCGGCCGACCTGCGCGACGGCGTCGCAGCACTAAACCGGCGCAACATCGTCCTGGCGGGCCTGACCACCGACATCTGCCTATTCTGGGCGGCGGTCGACGCCCAAAGGCTTGGCTACCGCGTGATGGTCGTCGCCGATGCATGCGGCACGATGTCCGCGCTCGGCGACACGCTGACCTATGACAGGCTGCGCGGGCTGGGGATCACGGTGACGGTCGTCAACCAGGTCGTGACGGAGCTGGTAGGTAATTTCGGCACGCCCGAGGGCCAGAAAGCCCAGAAGATCATGGGAGACGAGATCATTTCCAAGCTCGGCCAATCCTGATCACGGTCCTGATCACGCCATGCGCGTGATAATCGATGACCAGAAGACGGTCCACACGCTGATCAACACGTTCACGGTGACGCCGGATCAGCAGGACGCGGTCATCGCGTCCCTGCGCGGCTTCACCAAAGCGTATGCGCGATCGCTGCCAGGCTTCATTGGGGCGTCGGTGCATGCCAGCGTCGATGGCAAGCGCGTGGTGAACTACGTCCAGTGGCGCAAGGGCGCCGACCTCGCGGCGATGCTGGCGACGCCTGCTGCCCAGCAGCACATGGCGGAGGTTGGCAGGCTGGCGGCGAGCGTCGATCCGGTCGTCTACAAGGTCGCATACGTCTGCGCGCGCGACCATGACAGGCCGTAAGGCGCTTCGTGCCGGCGCGCTGGCCCTGACGATGCTGGCGTTCGGGTCCCAGGCGCGGGCGCAATCGCCGTTCCGCTACGATGACGACGTGTCGCGCTTTGTGGTGCCAGCCACCCGCGTCAGTCTGTTCGACCGGCTCAAATACATCCCGCTCGGCGCCGGCAACCGATACCTCTCCTTCGGCGCCGATCTGCGCGAACGCGTCGAGGTCAACAGCAACGCCCTGCTCGGCTACCGCGACAAGACGGTCAACATCTACGACCTGCACCGGCTGCTGCTGTTCGCCGACCTGCATGTCGGCAATGCCCGGGCCTTCGTTCAAATCGGCAACGCCACCGAGGCTGCGCGTGCCCAAGGCGCGTTGCCGACGGACATCAATCGGGGCGACCTCGCCCAGGGCTTCCTGGACTACATGTTTGCCGTAAACGACACCCGGCTGACGGTGCGCGGCGGACGCTTTGAAATGGCCTATGACGAGGGTGCCCTAATCGGGCTGCGCGACGGGCCGAACGTGCGCCAGGTATGGGACGGCGTGCAGGCGTTCGACGTGTTCGATTAGGGACGGGTCGACGCGTTCCTGGTCAAGCCGGTCGGCATCGGCGCCAGTTATTTCGATGATCACGACCTGCACGGCCAAACGCTGTGGGGGGTGCATCTCAGCGTGGCGCCGCCAGCGATCGCGCCCTTCAAGCTAACCGGATTCTATTACGGCAACACGATGCCGAAAGTCAGCTTTTACAGCCGCCCCGGCATGGAGACGACGCACACGATCGGCGTGCGCCTCCTCGTGGCACAGGGCAAAATTGACAGCTCGGTCGGCGGCATCGGGCAGTTTGGCACCTACGCCGCGCAAAACGTCTTGGCATTTGCGGCCCACGCCGATGCCGGTTGGACGTCGCAGGTGGCCTGGACCCCGCGCCTCGGGATTCGCGCCGACGTGCTCAGCGGCGGCGACAACACGCACGGCACCATGCACACCTTCAACGCCCTCTATCCCAACTACGCCTACTCGACCGAGGCCACGATCGAGGCGCCCGCCAACCTGATCCAGGTCGGCGCCACGCTCGCCCTGCATCCCTCGCCGGCCCTGGCGGTCACCTACACGCTTGAGGGCTTGTGGCGTTACAGTGTCGCCGATGCGTTCTATGCCGCACCCACCTTCGCCCTGGTGCCGCCAAGCCCGTCGTCGCGGGGCCGCTTCACCGGCGTCGAGCAGCAGATCGAGGCCGTCTGGCACGCCGGCCGGTTCCTCGATGTCACGGCCGCTTACGTCCACTTCGAGCCGGGCGGGTTCCTGCGGGCCGCCCATGCCCGTCCGCAAAATTTCGGCATGTCTCAAGTCGCTGTCCATTTCTGACGTCACGCCGCATCCAGGGAGCACGCATGGCACTCGAATTTCTCGGCATCTCCGGCAGCCTTCGCGCCGGGTCGTTCAACACAGCGAGCCTGCGGGCCGCCGCGCCGGGGACCTGACCATGGGCGAGATGATCGACGGCGTCTGGCGGCGCGACCAGGACGCCGCGCCGACGGCCAACGGCGGCTTCGTGCGCCCAGCGACCGAGTTCCGCCACCAAATCGAACCCGGCGGGCGCTTTCCGCCAGAATCCGGGCGCTACCATCTGTATGCCTCGCTGGCCTGCCCCTGGGCGCACCGGACGCTGATCTTCCGCCGCCTCAAAGGACTGGAGGCCCATATCGGCCTGTCTGTGACGCATTGGCTGATGGGTGACGACGGCTGGACGTTTGCCGACGCTCCAGGCGTCGTTGCCGACCCATGGGGCGCGCACGCGCTCTACGAAATCTATGCCCGCTCCGATCCGCACTACACCGGGCGGGTCAGCGTGCCGGTGCTGTGGGACCGGATCGAACGGACGATCGTCAGCAATGAGTCGGCCGAGATCATCCGCATGTTCAACAGCGCGTTCGACGGTCTTGGCGCCACGCCGGGCGACTACTACCCCGGGGCGCTCAGGCCCAGCATCGACGCGCTGAACGAGCGCATCTACGCGACCGTGAACAACGGCGTTTACCGGGCAGGATTCGCCAAAACGCAGCCTGCCTACGACGACGCGGTCTCCGCCCTCTTCGACACGCTCGACTGGCTCGAAACGCTCCTGTCCGGCGAGCACTTCCTCTGCGGCGATCAGGTGACCGAGGCGGATTGGCGGCTGTTCACGACGCTGGTCCGTTTCGATCCGGTCTACCATGGTCACTTCAAGTGCAATCTGCGCCGCCTGGCCGACTACCCCGCGCTGTGCAACTACGCCCGCGTGTTGTCCCGCATGCCGGGTGTGCTTGAAACGATCAACCTGGACCACATCAAGCGGCACTACTACCTCAGCCATCCCTGGATCGATCCATCGGGGATCGTCCCAATAGGGCCGGCCAGCAGCTGCCTGCGCGGCGGGGACCTCCCCGGGCCGACACGCTTGTAGGTCACGGGATCGAGGCGACCGCATGCAGGTCGTAAGCCCCGGCGCCCTCCCTACGGCGCCCGGCGGGGCATTCTCTAGGGCCGGACCTGTCCCAGCTCCGCTATCGCGGGCTTGCCTGTGTCTCGAGTTCGGCTGCGATGATATCCGTGAAGGCGCGCACCATGGCAGGAACAAACCGTCCGCTTGGGTAGATCGCAAACACGGTGCGCTGCAGGGGCTCGTAGCCGTCGAGGACTGGCACCAGAGTACCCGCGGCAATTTCGTCGCCGACAACGAATCCGGGCTGGAACACGATGCCTTGTCCCGCCACGGCCAGCGCCCGCAGCAGTTCTCCATTGTTCGTCTGCATCGACCCGCGCACCCGCTGCACGATCCGCTCGCCTGCGTGTTCGAAAGCCCACTCGTCTGGCGGATTGTTTCCAGTGTAGATCAGGCACTCATGCGCGACGAGTTCGCTCGGGATCCGGGGCATCCCGCGTCGAGCCAGGTAGGCCGGCGCGGCGCAGATGATGACCGGCATGGAAGCGATGCGCCGCGCGATGGCCGCCGAGCTTAACGCTGGCGCGATCCGGATGCTGAGATCAAACCCCTCCCGGATGAGATCGGTCGGCGCGTCGTCGAGCCGCACCTCCAGCTCGACAAGAGGATGCTCTGCGCGAAACCGGCAGATTGCCCTGTCGAGCCGTCTCGTGGCGAAAGTGTTCGGGAGCGCCACCCGCAACCGGCCCGAAACGGCCCCGTTCCCGACCGCTCCGACGGCCTCGGCCTCGGCAGCCTCAAGCTCCTCCACGACCTGGCTGTAGAACGCGAACAGCTTCTCTCCTGCGTCGGTCAGGCTCAGGCTCCGGGTGGAACGGTTCAGCAGGCGAGTGCCGACCGCCTCCTCCAGCTCGCGTATCATACGTGAGGCGCTGGTCGGAGAGAGACTGGCCTGCTCCGCGGCCCGCGCAAATGCGCCCGCGCGCACGACCTGCAGGAACAGCTTGATCGACGTGAGCTTGTCCAATTCTGCACCCTTCCGAAGTCACCGACGCGATTGTGCCACGGCGCGGCATAAACCGTCCCGAAATAAAGCTCTTATCACCGCCGCCTCGCACCGCTAGTGAGAGTTACAGGTTTCTAGGGAACGCATACAATGAAGTCTATTATGCAAACCGTGGGCGTCGCCGCAGTCGTCGCATTGGTTTCTTTAGGTCCGGCTCAAGCAGAAACCGTCCAGCAAGCAAACAAGCGCATCGTCAGCAACGCCATGCATGAGCTGTTTGTAACGAAGGACGCGCAGAAGGCTGTCAACCTATACTTTGGCAAGCCGTATCTTCAGCACAACCCTACTATCGCTGATGGCGCGGACGATCTTCCTAAGGTGGTCGCATCGCTCCCCGCGACCTTTAAGTACGAGCCCGGCCTGATTGTCGCCGATGGCGACATGGTCATGATCCACGGCCGCTACACCGGCTGGGGACCCAAGCCGCTGGTCACCGTCGATATCTTCAGGGTCAAGAGCGGCAAGCTCGTTGAGCATTGGGACGTGATGCAGGAGGACGTTCCGGCCTCGCAAACCAAGAGCAGCCGGCCGATGTTCCCGATCACCGACTGAACTCGAACGCTGCTCTTGCGCAGGGAGAACCATGTGACCGCTCGTCAGCCGACCTTCTTCATACCGCATGGCGGCGGCCCGTGCTTCTTCATGCCTGATCCCGCGAACCGCTGGGGCGGCATGGCGACGTTTCTTCGCTCTTTGCCAACTTGGTTGAGCGAGGTGCCGGCAGCGATCCTAGTCGTCTCAGCGCACTGGAAGACAGATGGGTTTCGGCTCACGGCAGGCGAAAAACCCCCGCTGGTCTATGACTACTACGGCTTCCCACCCGAGACCTATGCGCTGCGCTATGACGCCCCCGGTGCGCCGGCCATCGCAGCAAAAGCGGCCGCGTTGTTGCGAGAGCACGGCATTTCCGTCGACCTCGATGCGGATCGCGGGTTCGACCATGGTGTTTTCATCCCCCTCAAGGTGGCGTTCCCCAAAGCCGACATTCCGGTCATCGAACTGTCAGTGGGGCGGGGTCTCGACCCCGCTCTCCACCTTGCGGCCGGCCACGCGCTCGCATCGCTTCGGGACATGGGCGTGCTGGTCATTGGCTCTGGAATGAGCTTCCACGACCTGAAGGGTTTCGGTAAGGCGGGTTCGACCGGCCCCTCGCAGGCGTTCGACGACTGGCTGACCTCGGCAGTTACGCTGCCTGGCGACTTACGCTAGCGTGGTGCATGGATCAGGGATGTGCCCGCGCTGACCCCAATGCCGTTTAGGTTCAGGCGCCGCGGACGTAGCTTGGGCGTCCGAGGTCCAGCATGCGGTTGGGCGCGCTGGTTGTATCTGGACGCATTCCGCCACGCCATGCGCCCGTGCTCGGCGATGTGCTGCAGGTGGCCGTCCCGCTGCGTGGGAGCGGTCTCCACCGTGTCGCTCTGCACCGCGGTCGCGCGTGGCGGGACGACCACGGCCGCGTCAGGATGGCGAGCAGCGAATACCAGGGCTGCCCACCCCGGGTCGTGCGATGCCCGGCCGCTCATCCCGCAATCGCATCGTCGGTAAACCAAACTGTCAGGCTGCCGCGTTGGCGCAGGCTGGCGTCGTAGGCCGGCCTGCTGCGGAGCAGCGCTCCCAGCGAGTTCGTCACCTTGCGCTGCTGGCGTGGGAAGTGGTGACGGCGGTCCTGGTTCAGCTTGAACGGCAAGAGGGGCATCCGGAGTTGGGGGGTAATCCCCTACGTCACCCAGCGCCTCAGCAATACCGCTCGATCCATGCACCAAGCTGATCGGCGCCGCCGAACCCGCTCGCCTCCACCCAGTCGCGCACCAGGACCAGCACGCAGGGCCAGGATACGTCACGCACGCTGGAGTTTTCAAAGGTGCGCGGCGACCGTCTAGACTTGGCTCCTAGCTTGCCAGCCCCTGCGTCGGAAGCCCCATCAGCGTCGCGGATGAGGTAGGCGCCGACAGCAGTGCCGACGACGTTCGCCTTGTTCATCAAATGCCAATGGTAGGCTTCGCGCGCGTCCAGCAAGTCTTTCAGCGACAAGCTGCGGAAGTTCACCGGTTGGGCAAGAGGGTCCATGGTGCGGTCCTGGTCATGTGGAGGGACGCAAACGGACAAGTCCTTTCCCGTCCTGCCCAGGAGTGGCACTGCGGTCATAATCTAACAGCCGGGCCGCTCCGCCGCCTGGTCGAATGCGGGCCGAGTTTAAGTCGGCAAGGTGTAGCGGCGCTCGATGGCTTCGCGCACGCTCCTGCGTGCCTCGCCCGCCGGCGACGTGCTCCGCTCGACCTCGCGCAACTCCGCGGTCAAGTCGTGGTCCTTGATGCTGGTCTCAACCCATTGGGAGAAGTCGCCGCGCTTGCGGTGCCAGTCCCAAGTCGCGTCGTCCACGCCGTCCGCCATCTCCAGGAACATGACCAGGTTGGTGGCGCGCAGCTTGAGCTTACCCTCCGGCCCGCGAAAGAAGAATGCCTTGTCGTCGCCCAGCTTGCCCTCGGCATACTTGCGAACATGCCGGCGGCGCTCCGTCGTGCCCGGGATCACCTTGAAGCGGCGCGGCTCCGGGTCGGACACCGACAAGGTCAGCACCTCCCCGCGCTGGACGCCGTCCGGCCCCTCCGGCTCCGCCATGCCGTGCGCCCGTGCAAAGCCGCCCAGTGCCGCCCGTGCCTCCGCCCCCACCGCCAGCACGCGATCCACGCAGTCGAGCGTGCGCGGCGACAGCGCCTCTGGCCGGACGGTGACGAACAGAAAGCCCTTGAGCCCGCCCGGGAGCGCGGTCGCGCCCGGGTCCCAAGTGGCGGGAAGCATGTGGTGCGCCTCGTCCACGACGACGAAATGGGGCCGCCCCGTACGCTCGCGCAAGGCGAGCAGCTCGGGCAGCAGCCCGGCGAGGTAGCCAGGCCGGTCCTCCAGCTTCACGCCGAGCAGGTTGACCGCCACCGACGTGGCGGTCTTGCGCAGGATCTCCAGCACCTCTTCCGGCCGCGGCGGGGCGGTTGCGCTGCCGATGGCGACCGCATCGCCCAGGCCCTCGTAGTCGCCCTCGGGGTCCATGATCACGAACTGGAAGTCGCGCTCCGCGAGGCGCTCCAGCAGCCCCGTGGTCAGCGTGCTCTTACCCCCACCCGAGGTGCCGGTCAGCAACAGGCTTTGCCGCACCGGCACCAGATCGAGCCCAGGCCCGTCCTCGCCGTCCAACGCCGCGGCGAGCGGAACCGCCTGGCGCGGGTTCGCGTCGTCCACGTCGGCAAGGTCGTTGTCGAGCCACCGGCCGACGAGTTCGGCGACGCCCTCGCCTCGCTCGCCCTTTGTGACCAGGGCAGCGGCTTCCTTGAGCCTCGGCAGGGCGTTGGCGACGGCGACCGGCATGCCGCACAGGTTCAGGAACGCGAAATCGTTCTCGGCATCGCCCACCGCGACCACGTTGCGGGGCGAGATCTCCAGCTCCTCCAAGGCCGCGCGCAGGCCGCTTTCCTTGTTGACGCCGGCGGGCAGCACCATCACGGCGCCCTTGTTGAAGATGATCTGCAGCTCAAGCCCCATCTCGCGGATGGTGGCCAGCACCTGCGCCTCGTTCGGCTCCCAGCTCGCGACGATCACCCGCCCAGCCGAGAGCGGCGATACCCCGGCCTCACGCAGCCGCTCCGCGAACTCCGGCGGCGGCGGCGGCGCCAGCATGCGCTCCTCCTTCGTGGCAGGCCGGTAAAGCACAGCACCGTTCTCGGCCACGATGATGTCGAACAGGTCCGCGCGCGGTAGGACGCGGAGCAGGTCGTCCAACTCGCGGCCCGTCACCAGCACCAGGCGGCGGCTTGCGCCGCGCAGCCGGTCGAGCGCGGCCAGCGTCGTCCCGTCCACCTCGCCGTTATGGGCGATGGTTCCATCGTAGTCCGTGGCAAGGGCGACGTAATGCATGACGCCAACTAGCCGCCATTATTCATCGGCCTGGGGCGGCCCTTTGCTGAGACAGGTGTTTCTCGCGTGATGGTTGTGCGGGCGTGCGGGATCGCTGCCGCCTTGAGGGGGTTGGCATGCTGTCGGCTCGATATGGCGGCGCTGGAGGTTGGCGGAAGCGGGTGGCGGTGGGGCACGCTGCCCCGCCTTTCAGCTGATCAGGCGCGGCACACGGCCGAGGACGAAGGCCAGAATGGACTGGCACAGTGCGGTGCTGGGCAGGTGCAGTTTGACCTGGGTCTTCATCTCGACGACACGCACGGCGAGCTTGATCATGCGCAGCCGCAGCGTGTCGAACTGCGCGGTGCGCCAGGCCGAGCGGCGCGGCATGAGCGTGCGAAGGCTCCACATCAGCCAGTAGGCGGCCCCGTGCAGGAACAGGCGGAACTGGTTGGCGGTGGCCTTGGTGCACGAGGTGCGGTCGGCGGCGAGGTGGCGCTTCCAGCTTTTGATGTGGTTTTCCATCCACCCCCATAGAAACGTCTGAACAGCAACTTTCGGCGACAGGGCAACCCAGACTGGGCCGAGCAGCGTTGCTCGGTTTGGTCCATTGGGTGGCGGCGCGCCGTGAAGCAGGCATCTCCCGCAGCGATCATGACCTGGACGCAGCTGCCGGCTGCGACGCGCCGGCGGCTTGCGGTCCTGCTCGGCCATCTCGTCCGCCGCCCTCTGGTGCTGGAGCCCATCGAGGAGGGCTGCGGCCATGACCGACGCACAACCGGTGAGGAGGGGCACCATGAGCGTCTCGGAGAAGGTGCAAGGCCGTCATCAGGACCGCCTGGCTTTGGTCTACGTTCGGCAGTCCACCCTGCGGCAGGTCGAGCAGAACCAGGAGTCGACGCGCCTGCAATACGCCCTGGTCGAGCGCGCCCTCCAGCTCGGCTGGGCACGCCAGAGGGTGGAGGTGATCGATGACGACCTGGGCCGCTCTGGGACCACGACGGCCAACCGCCCTGGCTTCCAGCGGCTGATGACCGAGGTCGGCCTGGGCCATGTCGGGCTGGTGCTGGGTGTCGAGATGTCGCGCTTGGCGCGGTCGTGCCGGGACTGGCACCAGCTGCTCGAGGTCTGCGCGCTGTTCGATACGCTCATTGCCGACACCGACGGCGTGTACGACGCGGGCGGCTTCAACGACAGGCTACTTCTTGGGCTCAAAGGCACGATGAGCGAGGCAGAGCTACACATGCTCAAGATCCGCATGCTGGAGGGACGCCGCGCCAAGGCGCAGCGTGGCGAGCTGTTCTTTAACCTGCCGCGCGGCTACTTGCGCAGCCGTGCAGGCGAGGTCGTGTTCGACAGCGACGAGCAGGTGCAGGCAACCGTGCGCCTGGTGTTTGACACGTTCGAGCGCCGCCGCACGATCAACGGAGTGCTCGCCCATCTCGTCGCACACGACATCCAGCTGCCGTATCGTGTCCGGACAGGAGCGGCGAAGGGCGAGTTGGAGTGGCATGCGCCGAACCGCTTCACGTTGTCGGAGATGCTGCAAAGCCCGCTGTATGCCGGCGCCTATGCTTATGGACGGCGCGGCGTCGATCCGCGCCGCCAAAAGCCGGGGCACCCTAGCACGGGCCAGAAAGCCGGCGACCCGGCGGTGTTGATCAGGAACCGCTGGCCTGCCTACATCAGCTGGGAGGCATACGAGCGGAACCTGGAGCAGATCGTGGCCAACCGCAGCGCACAGCGCGGCATTCCCCGGGGCGGCCCGGCCCTGCTTGCGAACTTGATCGTATGCGGCCGCTGCGGCCAGCGCATGGCGGCGCAATACCCGAACGGGGGCCGTTTCCAGCGCTACTGCTGCTCGCGGCTCGCGATGAACTACGGCGCGCCCCTGTGTCAGTCCCTCAGCGGACGGGCGCTGGACGTGCTGGTGGGCGAGCTGATGCTGCAAGCGCTCGCGCCGGCTGCCTTGGAGGTCAGCCTGCACCTGGCGGAGGATCTTGAACTGGAGCGCACGGCCCTGCGCCGGCAATGGCGGCAGCGGCTGGAACGGGCGCGCTACGAGGTCGAGCGGGCCCAGCGCCAATACGACGCCGTCGAGCCGGAGAACCGGCTCGTGGTGCGCACCCTGGAGCAGCGCTGGGAGGCGGCGCTGGCCGACGAGGTGCGCCTGAAGGCCGAGCATGAACGGTTCCTGGCGGGCCAGGCCTTGCCGCTGACGAGCGACGAACGCGCCGCGATTGAGCGCCTGGCATCAGATATCCCAGCGCTCTGGACGGCCCCCACCACCACTGCGGCGGACCGGCAGGCCATCGCACGCTTGATGCTGGACCGCGTCGTCGTCACGGTGCAGGGCAAAAGCGAGATCGTTCGGGTCGAGTGCCATTGGGCTGGCGGCGTGCAGACCCAGCATGACCTGCGGCGGCCAGTGGCCCACCTGACGCAACGAAGCGACCATGTCGCCCTGCTGCAGCGCATCCGTGATCTGCATGCAGAAGGCCACAAGGCCCCGGCGATCGCCGGTGTCCTGAACGCCGAGGGTTGGACGCCGCCCAAGCGCCGGTCGACCCACACCGCCGTGATGGTGCGCAGCTTGCTGCGTCGCATAGGTATGCCCGTCGCTCCTCACATGTCGTGGGCGGCCCGGCTGCAAGGGCGTGAACCGGGAGAGATGACCATCGACGAACTCGCGGCCCGGCTTGACGCTCCTAAGGCCACAATCCATCGCTGGATCCAGCGTGGGGTGGTCGTCGCCCGCAAAGTGCCGGTGCTGACCCAAAACGTTTGGCTTATTCAGGCCGATGAGGCCGAGATTGACCGGTTACGCCATCGCCGCCTGCATGGCGCAAGCCACCCTGCAACCCCTAATCACTCTTGAGACGCATCATGCTTGGTAGATCTCCGCCTGGCCCCTCTGGCAATACCGCCGCTCGTAGAGGGCGCGGGCTGAGCCGCCCCGCAGGCTGGTGACGACGAAGCGCGTGTCCGTCCCGCCAGGCCCGGCCTCGATGCGAGCGACGATGCGCTCGACCCGGTCCCAGCTTGCAGCGCCGTCGTAGAACTCGGTAAAGCGGCGGAGCTTGGAGCTGCCGTCCGAGGCGGCAAAGCGCGCGGCGGTGCTGGCCTCCAGGCTCTCGACGTGACGGCGCAGCGTGCTGGTCGGCGCGACGCCAATCAGATAGTCAACTTTGTTCACCCGGCACCAGCGCAGCACCTCGGGGCTGCAGTAGTGGCTGTCGGCCCGTAGCAGGATCTCGACCCGGGGCCAGCTGGCGCGGATCTGGCGCAACAAGCGGCGCAGGAAGGCGCGGATCTCGCGTCCACTCGGCCGCTTGGCCGGGCGCAGCACGGCGGTGACGAAGCGACCCTCGCCGTCGAACACCACGATGGGCTGGAAGCCGTATTCATCGTAGTGCGCATTGAACAAGCGCATTTGCTGCGCGCCATGAACGGTGTCGAACGTGTCATCCACGTCCAGCACGATCCGGCGCGGCACCTGGCGGAAGGATGCGCAGTAGAAATCGACCATGGCTTGACCCATGCGCAGCAGCGTACGCGTGTCGGGCAGGTTCTCCAGGCGTGAGAGGGTCGGCTGCGAGCACAGCGCCGTCTCGTCCTCAAGCCGTGCCATGGCGAGCTTGAACATCGGGTCGGTGCGCAGCCGGTCCGCGTCGTTGCCGTCCTCATAACCGGCCGCGATCATGAACAGGCGAAAGCGGATGATCTCGTCGAGCCCGTGCACAACACGCTCCGGGTCACGCGGGTCCGTGATGCAAGCCGCCAAGCGTCCGGCCACGTCGAGGCGCTGCTCTACCTCGCGCAAGACCAGCAGCCCGCCATCGGATGAAAGATGTCCACCGTCGAAGCGGGCGATCACGGGCTTGCCGCCAATGGGTGACAAACCGGGCAGCGCAGGGGTAGATACAACCTTGGCGGGCATGGTGCTCCGGATCCGTAGAATTGGCCTCGACAACCACATTCTACGCTGGATCAAGGGCTTGTACCTATGCCCGCCAACCCTCATGAATTATTCAGGTTAGCTGGCCAGCCGGCTCCTAGCTGGCCAGCCGCTAAGCAAGTCCTACTTCACCGCGCGCTGACCCATCACGATCCCGGTGCGTTCGGTCGGATAGGGCTGGTCGCCCATCATGCCCTGCCATAGAACCTCGTTGAACAGGTCCGCCGGCACCCGGTCCTCGGACGACCAGTCGAAGCCGCGGGTTTGCCCGCCCCACCATGCAGCGGTGTGGGTCGGCTGCAGGTCGGGACCTTCGGCGAACTCGATCGTGTGGCCTTGCGGATCAACACGCAGCTGCGTCAGCGCCGTGCCTTTCAGGATCGTCGACGCCACAGCGTTGTAGGTCCAGCCCGGCCCCTGCGCGATATTGAACACGTCCGTCATCGGGCGCTGATACGCCGTGTTCAGGTTCAGGTGCTCGAGCCCCAATACGTCCTCGATCGTACGCACCATGTTGACCGTTGAGTAGCGCGTGCTGACGATCGTTTGGCGTTTCACGTAAGGACCGGCGATGTAGGCGGTGCTGCGATGCGCGTCCATGTGGTCGCCGCCGTCTTGCGCGTCGTCCTCAAGCACGACGACCAGGGTGTCTTCGGCGAACCGGCTATGGGCCAGCAGGTCCAGCGTCCGGCCGACCGCGAGGTCGTTGTCCGCCTGTTGGGTTTCCGGCGTGCCGGTCCCAGCCAGCGACTGCGTGAACGCTCCCATGTGGTCGCGCATGAAGCGCAGCAGCACGAGGTTCGGCAGATCGTTGCCCGGCGCCGCGAATTGATTGAATTCCCGCTCGAACTCCTCCAGCCGCCAAGTGTCGGGATAGGTCTCGTCGAAGCCGCGGAAGAAATTGTCGGTCACCGGCATCAGCTCGGGATTGGTCGTCCACATCTGCCGAGCATCGAGGGTGAAAGGCGATTCGACGGGGTTCGAGTAGCCGGGGTCGGTCGGGGTCAGGCCGTAATGGCTGTTGTCGGAGAAAAAGCCATAGTTGCGCACCGTCAGGCCGTGACGCAGCGCGGCGCTCCAGATATAGCCGCTCTGGCGCGCGCCGTTCTTGCCGTCGGGCGCGCCGACATCATTGGCGCCGGGCAGCAGGTTGGTGGGCCCGCCTGGCAGTGTGCTGGCATTGGCGGTGTAGTCATAACCGCCGGCCGACGCTTGACGCGCCGCGACGGTATCGGCCGGGGTCGGTCCGACGCTGCCCACGGTGACGTTGTTGTTCTGGCCCTCGGCGTCATACGGCGCGTTGCCGCGATTGACGGCGAAGGTGTAGTTCATTGGAATATTCTTCTCGACCCAGTCGGTCTCCCGCGCGGCTGTGGACCATGGCCAGCCATTTCCGCTGACCTCGCCGGAGTCGAAGAAATTGTCGAGCGTCACGAAGCGGTTCGAGATGCGGTGGAAATTCGGCGTGATGGAACGGCCGAAGATCGTGAGCGACGGATCGCCATTGGCGCCGTTTTTCAGGTCGCCGAGGATCTGATCGTAGGTGCGGTTTTCTTTGACGATATAGATGACATGCTTGATGTGCGACCGCAGGAAACCCATCGTCCGCTCGTCTTCGGCATAGCTCGCGATCGACCATCCGTTATTGGCCGCGACCTGGGTGGTGAGGTTCGGCAGGTCCACAGCCGCAGGGACCGGCGCCATCAGCATACCGGACTGCTCGAGCTGGAACACATATTGGTTCGCGTTGTAGCGCAGCGGCCCGGTGTTGCCGCCGGGATAGGTCGTGTTGGTCAGCGACTGGACGGAACTCGTCACCTTTTTCGGGTTGGGACCTGGGTCGTTTTTGCTGTTGAACACGTACATCGTGCCGCCATCGGCGCTGATGGTGACCGTCGTCGGATACCAGCCGGTCGGCACCAGCCCAGCGACTGCGTGCGGCGCCGAGCCGGCCAACGGCACGATCGCCACCGAATTGGCGCCGCCGTTGGTCACATACAGCGTCTTCTCATCCGGCGAGAGCGCCAGGTTGTTGGTCGCGGCGCCAGTGTAGCGGGAGGATTTGTCGGCCAGCACGCCTGGCGGTGCGATCACGTCAATCTCCTCGCTGACGGTGTTCTCCGCGGTATTGATCAGCGCCACCGTGTCGGTGTTGTCCTGCGAGACATACAGCGTGTCGTGCGCCTTGTTGAGGATGAGGTTGTTCGGGCTGCCCGGCAGTGGAATCCGGTTCACAAGCTTCGGCGTGCCGCCGCTGAAATCGACGACGACGACCTCGCGGTCACGCAGAGACGTCGCGTAGAACATCGAATTGCCCTTGACCGCGACGCTGTAGATCGTCTCGCCGCCGGCGACGCCGTCGGCGCCGGGCGTTGTGTTGAACGGCCGCAGGTCGTACTCGAACAGCTTGCTGTTGTCGGCGGTGCTGAAAGCGGAAACGCTGTTGTTCAGCGTGTTGGCGACGACCAGGACCGAGCCGTCCTGGGATAGGGCCAGGCCGCCGGTCTGTGGGTACTGGCCGAAGCCGATGCCGCCGGGCACCTTCGCCGAGGGACCGCCATGGCCGGTGTCGATCGTGCCAGTCTGGGCGAATGCGCCGCCAGACTGCGAATACACCACGACCCGGTCGTCGGCACCGCCGGAGACATACAGCTTCGAGCCGTCCGGCGAGAACGCCAGGCCGACGAAGGTATTGGCCGGACGGAGCGTCTGTTTTTGCACCGGCGCACGTGGGTTGCTCACGTCATAAAGGATGACGAATTCGGCGCCGGTGCCCACAAGCTTTGCAGCGGCGTCGTCGAGCACGTTGTACCCGCTGGTCATGACGGCGAGCGTCTTGCCGTCCGGGCTGAGTGTCGAGGCGATCGCGCCGTTTGGATGGAAATACGGATAGTTGCCGATCGCGGGGGTGTATTCGGGCAGGTCGGGATTAAGCGTCGTGAAGATCGAGCCGGTTGCGAAGGTCGGAGTGATGAACTGGCCGCTCGGCAGGGGCGCCTGCCCGGTGTTGTCGAGCTTGCCGTCGTCCACGTCGGCCCACGCCATGCTGGGGCCGGCGAGCAGGGTGGCTGAGAGCAGCAACAGTCTGAGCGGAGCTCGTTTCCGAAGGCCAGTCATCTTGTTCTCCAGTGGTTGTACTTGGTTGTCCGGCAAATGCACTAGACGCGTAAGCTTCTAGACACCGGCAACAGTAAAATAACCGGTGATGCGGCCGACCAATGCTACAGTTTGCGAAAGATTTGTTCACGCGACGAAATGGCGCTGCTTGGGTTGGTCGCGTTCCGCCACCGAATTAGCCTCAGGCGTTTTTCACCGGGCCGGCGTCCTGAGAGGTAGTAGGGAGAATTCGGACAGGTCGTTAAGTGGATTTTCTGCCTGAGCGCGGCGAGGGTGCCGCGGATCCGGAGCAAGAATGACCAAGCGAGTACGCCGGAACCACAATCCGGCTTTCAAGGCGAAGGTGGCGTGAGCGGCCATCAAGGGCGAGAAGACGTTGTCTGAGCTGGCGCTTCTGTATGATGTTCACCCGAACCAGATCACGGCGTGGAAGGCGCATTTGCTCGAGGGTGCCGTTGGGGTGTTCGGGTCCGGCCCGATAGCCAAGGAAGCGCCGCCGACGGTTGATCTGAAAACGTTGCAAGCAAAGATCGGCGAGTTGACGCTGGAAAACGATTTTTTGCCCGGTGCGCTCAACAAGCCGGTTTGCTGAGCGCAAAGCGATAATCGACCGCGATCATGGCTTGCCGCTGCGGCGGCAGGCGGAGGTGCTGCAGCTCAGCCGGAGCAATCTCTGTTACGAGCCACGTCCAGTGTCAGCGGCCGAGCTGGCGATCATGCGGCGGGTCGACGAGTTGCACCTCGATCACGCATTTGCGGGCGGCCGGATGATACGTGACTTGCTGCGCGGCGAGGCCATCGCGATCGGGCGGGAGAAGGCGGCGACGATGATGCGGCGGATGGGCATCAAGGCATTGTATCGGCGTCCGAACACGTCCAAACCCGCGCCTGGGCACAAGATCTACCGGTATCTGCTGCGAGGCCTGGATGTCGTGCGGCCGAACCAAGTTTGGGCGATGAACATCACGTACATTCCAATGGCGCACGGCTTCGTCTATCTGGCCGCCGTGCTGGACTGATGCAGCCGGCGGGTGCTGTCCTGGCGCGTCTCGATCACAATGGAAGTCGAGTTTTGCCTGGACGCAGTCGAGGAGGCGCTTGTCCTGCACGGCCGTTCGGAGATTTTCAACACCGATCAGGGAAGCCAGTTCACCAGCGCCGACCTCACCGGCCTACTCTCCCAGCATGCCATCGCGATCAGCATGGATGGCCGCGGCGCCTGGCGCGACAACGTATTTGTCGAGCAGCTCTGGCGTTCGGTCAAATATGAGAAGGTATACTCGCGAGCCTACGACAGCGTCGGCGAGGCACGCGCCTCGATCGGCCGATATCTGGACTTCTACAAC
Source organism: uncultured Alphaproteobacteria bacterium (assembly GCA_963850595.1). GTDB lineage: Bacteria > Pseudomonadota > Alphaproteobacteria > Acetobacterales > Acetobacteraceae > CAHJXG01. Next base: position 196,454 of record CAWKLS010000004.1, read on the forward strand.
CCAGACCGCCCGCACACGAGCCTTGATGCGCGGACGCCGGATCAAGCCTACTTCGACCATCTGCCGCAACACGCGGCAGCATGAACATCGCCGTCGTTGGTGGGGCTTCGCTCCGGCCGGGCTACGCACCGCCCCACCAAACGGCACCACGCGTTAACAACCGGCGAAGGCTTCACTTAACCAAAATAAAACAGTGTCTCGACGAAGCCGGCCACCTCTGCGAACACGGTCCGGAGCCAGCAGTGGAGCGGCTTGATGCGCCGGAGCAGATCGCCTGAGCCGTCGACATCCTGAACAGAAGCGGGATGCACGAGCACGCCAAGCAGCAATCCCTGCGTGTCCACCGCGATGTGGCGCTTGCGGCCATTCACCCTCTTCGCAGCGTCATAGCCGCGCGGCCCACCGCTTTCCGTGGTCTTCACGCTCTGGGTGTCGATGTGTGATCTTGACCCGATACTGTGGCGCCTTTCATGCTTTCGCCGGCGGGTTCTTTCATGCCCAAGACACATTCACCCTATTCGCCGGAGTTCCGGCGGCAGATCGTTGATCTGGTCCGCACCGGCCGCGACCCAGCTGACCTGGCCCGCGAGTTCGAGCCGACCCCCCTCGTCTGGCATTCCAATGGCTTCGCCGTCGGAACCTTGGCCAGCCTTGCCCAGGCGATCCGCAACTGGGTCAACCAGGCTGACCGGCAGGAGGGCCGCCGGGAGGAGAAAGCAGACGGCCTGAGCACAGCCGAGCGTGAGGAGCTGGCCCGGCTGCGTCGCGAGAACAAGCAGCTTCGCGTGGAGCGCGACATCCTCTCTCCAGCGGCGGCCTCGCCGAAACGCGCAGCGTTTGCGGCTGGGTTCGCGCGCGAGACCGGCGTCGTGCCGTCCGGGTCTTCGAATTCATGAGCGCGAACGTCGAACCGAGAGGTTCGCCGGACCAGGCCATTTTCCCGATCGCCGCCATGGCCCGTGTTCTCGGCGTGTCCGAGGCGGGCTGCTACGCCTGGCGCAACCGCCCCCCGTCCGCCCACGCCGTTGCGGACGCAGCACTGCTGAAGCGGGTGCGAACCATCCACGCCAGCTCGCGCGAAACCTACGGCGCACCGCGCGCGCATGCCGCGTCGCGGGCGGAGTTGCCCAAGGTTCCGCCTGCGTAGCAGGTGGAATGGCAACGGAGGGAGATGGGGAGAAGCATGGGCGCAAGCGGGTTGCCCGCCTGATGCGTGCGGCCGGACTGGTAGGTGCCAACCGTCGCCGGGTTGGGATGACGACCACGAAACGGGACAAAGAAGCACGTCCGGCGCCGGACTTGGTGGACCGGGACTTCACGGCCACCGCGCCGAATCGGCTTTGGGTGGCCGATGTGACGTTCATCCCGACCGCGGCGGGGTTGCTCTACCTGGCCGTTGCGCTCGATGTCCGGCGAACGTCTCCGTTCGACGCGTGGAGCCGCAAAATCGTTGACTGGTCCATGGCGAACCATCTGCGGGCCGAGCTCGTGGTCAATGCGCTGGAGATGGCGCTGGGCCAGCGTCGGCCGCATAGCATAATCCTGCGTAGCGACCAGGGAAGCCAATACACGTCTCTGGCGTTCGGCAAACGATGCAAAGAGGCAGGCGTGCGGCCGTCCATGGGCTCGGTCGGCGACGCCATGTGCGAGAGCTTCTTCGCCACCCTCAAGTGCGAGCTGCTCGAACGGCGCCGCTTCGGCTCGCACGCCAAGGCCCGCATAGCCTGCTTTGGCTTCATCGAGGGCTGGTACAATCCGGTCCGCCTCCACTCCGGTCTCGGCTGTCGTTCCCCCATCGCCTACGTAACAGCGATGAAGGCCGCCACAGCGGAACCGTAATCAACCAAGCCCACCAATACTCCACAAAGGCGGGGCAAGATCAGACCTTCTTGCGGCCGTGCTCGATGCCCTGGACGCCGAGTGCCGTGGCAAGATGCGTCTTGCCCGTGCCGGGCCCGCCGATCAGCACGACATTGTCGGACCGGTCAGTGAACTCGCCCCGGTGCAGTTGCCGAACCGTGGCCTCGTTGACCTCGCTCGCGGCGAAATCAAAGCTGGCCAGGTCCTTGTAGGCCGGGAACCGGGCCGACTTGATGTGGTAGGCGATGGAGCGGACCTCGCGCACAGCCAGTTCGGCCTTAAGCAGCTGGGACTGGGTGGGGATTGCGGCCTCGAACGCCGGTGCACCCTGCTCCACGAGGTCGCCGACTGCCTGGGCCATGCCGTACATTTTCCGCCCGCGCAGCATCACCATGAGGGCAGCGCTGGGGGGATCATGACGCATGGCGCATCTCCCGGTCCCGCGGCGCATCGTAGCGCTGGATGTCGGCCCGCGGCTCCTGCGTCAGGACGCGAGCCTGCGTCGCGTCGATGACCGCGGTTGTGCCTTTGCCATCCGTCAGACGGTGCAGGAGGTTGAGGACGTGGGTCTTGGTGGCGGCACCGCTCTCGAGAGCCAGTTCGACGGCGCACAGCACGGCCTGCTCATCGTGTTGCAACACGGGGGCGAGGACGTCGACCATCTCCCGGTCGCCCCCTGGTCGTCGTAGCAGCTGGGCCTGATGCCTGCAGAATTCCTCCGGCATCTCGGTAAAGGGTGCGCCGTTGCGCAGAGCGCCCGGCTTGCGTTGGATGACGGCCAGGTAGTGCCGCCAGTCGTAGATCGTGCGGCCGGGGACGTCATGGGAACGTTCGGCGACCCGGGCGTGCTCGCACACGACCTGCCCCTCGGCCACCACCACGAGCCGGTTGGGGTAGATCCGCAAGCTGACCGGCCGATTGGCGAACGAGGCCGGGACACTGTAGCGGTTGATCTCGAAGTGCACGAGGCAGGTCGGCGACACGCGCTTGGTGTGTCTCGACGAACCCGTCGAAGGCCCGGCCCACCGGCATCAGACTGGCCCGCTCCTGGATGTCCACGACGGCGACGCTGGCTGGCAGGACCCGTGCGTGAGCTCGCTCCAGCGTTCGATGCGGCGCGCCTCCAGCCAGACGTTGAGCGAAAGCAGATCTGCGAAGGGCGGCATGGCTTGCCAGATCTGCCCACGTGCATCCCGCACGTCTTGTCGACCTGACCTTTCGCCCAGCCCGAAGCGGGATTACAGAACGTCGCCTCGAACAGGTAGTGGCTCGCCATGGCCGCAAAGCGCGCGTCGACCTGCCGCACCTTGCCCGTGCCAGTTCGGTTCACGGCGGTCCGCATCTTGTCGAAGATGCCGCGGCGCGGCACGCCACCCAGCACGCGGAACGCCTCGGCCAAGGCGTCGAACGGCATCTCGTGGGTTAGCAGCAGGTAGGCCCGGATCGCGAAGGCCCGGCTGTGCGCCAGCTTGGTGTGCGCCGCCTGCAACTTGACCCGCTTGCCTGCGATGGTCGCCCGGTCCTCGCTCCGGTCGAACTGGAACGCCTCGCCGGGGTGGAAGGCGAGCGGCACGAACACGCCACTGGCGGATAAAGGCGGCCACCCGGGCGTAGGATCCGTCATAGCCCAGGATGGACAGGTCGGCATGGAGCCGCCGCGCCGTCCGACGCGCCTTGCGGCCCTTACCCGCCTCCACTCGTAGCCATTCCGCCAGCTTGTCGGCAAACGGATCCAGGCGGCTCGGCCGCTCCGGCACCTTGAATTTCACCTCGATGGTGTTTGCCCGCAGATACTTGCGGATCGTATTCCGCGACAAGCCCGTGCGCCGCTTGATCTCGCGGATGGGCATATGCTCCCGGTGATGCCACCGGCGAATGACGCCCAACAACTCCATGTCGATCACTCCGATAACCCCGACGGTTCCGTCGGGGACGTGGGTCAGACACGCGTCATTTCTCAGCGAAAACTCAGACCCTCTCCGCGTCAGATCTCAATGCACTTTAACAGACGAGCTGCTTCCCGAGTACAAAGCGTCCGTTGGCGCGATGATCGGCATGGTGAAGGCCATCAAAGCCGAAGACAGCAGCGATCCTCATAAAGTCGCTCAAATCATTCTGAGACCGGCCGAGAGCGACCGCTTGCCGGCGAAACTTCTCTTTGGCAGCGATGCCGTCCATTACGCCGGTCAAGCCGAAGGCGCGCGCGCAGCCGAGGACGCAAAGTGGCGCGACGTCAGCATCTCGACCGACGTCACGGCGACAAAGCCCGTGTCCGAGTTGCCATTCCCATAAACGGGCGGCGTCACGTGGCCCGCTCTTCCTGCCGAAACGCTGGTTTGTAGAACGATTTCCCAATCCGATGTGGCCGCGTGAGAGCGACAGGTTTCCGCAACTTGGCAGTCTTCTCTCTAGCAATAATCGAGAGCACGCGGCCACGGCCACGCCACACTGCGTCCTAGAAAGTGGTATATATGACATTCATGCCAGACGCCAGTGAGTGTAGACAGGCTTTGCTGGAAACGGTCGGCGAAGCCCGATCGGACCCCACAGCAACAGTCCAACAAGGAAGGTTCATCGCGATGAAGACCAGTGGATCGGCTGTTTGGCACGGCGGCATGAAGGAGGGCAAAGGCGCAATCTCCACGAAGAGCGGGGCGTTGGACAGCTATCCCTACGGTTTCGGCAGCAGGTTCGAGGGAAAGCCTGGAACCAACCCGGAGGAGTTGATCGGAGCCGCTCATGCCGGCTGCTTCACCATGGCGTTGTCAATGATCCTCGAACAGACCGGGTTCAAAGCGGACGAGATGACCACCTCGGCGGAGGTCACGTTGGATCAGGTCGCAGGCGGTTTCGCCATTACCGCCGTGCACCTGACGCTCGCAGGAGCCGTTCCGGGCATCGATCAGGGGAAGTTCGAAGAGCTGGCCGCGGCGGCCAAAGCTGGATGTCCAGTATCCAAGCTGCTGAACGCAGCCATCACGCTGGATGTGACGCTTCGTTCCTAAAGTAGTGTTGGCGACCGCGGCCCTCCTGGCGCTTGGGCGGCCGACCTGGCGAAATGCTGGGCAAACGACAGGCTCATGAACGCGGCCGGGTGGTGATCGCGCGACCTCTCCGAGACGCACAGCAGCGAAAATACGAACTGAGTCGCCGTGCCGATCTCGGCCGGCATCTCCAATGAATGGAACGACATTATGTCTGCATCGAAAAGCCTGGTGGCCGAGTCTCGGCGCGATCCGCTCGTCATCCGCACGGGCGCTATTTCCAAAGCCGGATTAGCTGGCCAAACCGGCAAGCTCACTTCGAACACGCTGACCCTGAACGACGGCACCGTCATCTATTACAAGGACTGGGGTAGCGGCCCGGCGGTCGTGTTCAGCCACGGTTATCCGTTGTCGTCGGATTTTTGGGAAAACCAGATGCTGTTCCTGTCACAGCATGGCTACCGTGTCGTTGCCCATGACCGCCGCGGCTTCGGCCGCTCCAGCCAACCAGGCCGGGGCTACGACTTCGATACCTTCGCCGACGACTTGGCGGCGCTGGTCGAGGCTCTCGATCTGAGGGACGCAACGTTCGTCGGCCATTCCATGGGCGGTGGCGAAGTGGCTCGCTACGTCGGACGCCACGGAGAGCAACGTGTCGCCAAATTGGCGCTGGTGGCTGCCGTTCCACCGTTGATGCTCAAAACAACAACAAACCCAGGTGGCATACCGATTGAGGTCTTCGACGGTATGCGCGCCGCGGTACAGGCCGATCGCTCGCAGTTTTTCATCGACGTGTCATTGCCCTACTTCAACTACAACCGCCCGGGCGCCCAAATCTCACAGGGTGTACGTAACTCCTTTTGGCGGCAGTGCATGGCCACCGGGATGCTGGCTACATATTACGGCCTCGGTGCGTTTTCAGAGACCGATTTTACCGAAGATTTGAAGAAGATCAGTGTCCCCACCCTGATCGTGCACGGCAGCGACGATCAGATCGTGCCGATCGAGGCCGCTGGAAAGGCGGCCGCAAAAATCGTCAAAACGGCCGAGCTGCTGATCTATGAGGGTGGCTCGCATGGCTTGCCGGTGGATCATAAGGATAGGTTGAACGACGACTTGCTGGCCTTCCTGAATTCATAAGCGGTGTCCCCAGTCGGGCCGATTTGCTGGCGGTCCGACTTGGAGGGGGAGGCAACTGACTACGCCAACGTTGACAAGTCTTGATCGCTTTACTCGCGCGGCCTGCAAGTCGCGCGACTTTAACCCTTACGGGAGGCGCTAAGTCGGACCGCTATGGATCATAATCTGGAAGCTACCGAACCCACCATGATGGACACGTTGAGCAGCGAAATAACGGAACCTCGCATATTTTCCGATTTGCCGGGCGCTCTTGAGAAGAGGCTGGTGTCGCTAAAACAAGGGGACTTCGAGGTCCGTCCCGATCCATCGGCCGAGACGGATGGCGTAGCCAAAGCGTCTCCAATCAAGGGCAAACACGCTTTGCGGCGACTCCTCTTGATCTGCGCTGGGGCGGTCGCGCTTGGCTGGGGGATTTATTTCGGTCGGGATTATTGGCTCGTTGGCCGTTTTCACGTCTCGACAGATGATGCTTATGTCCAAGCCGACACTGTCACGATCGCACCGAAAGTGCCGGGATATTTGACCCAGGTCCTGGTGGGCGACAATGAGACGGTAAAGGCGGGGCAAGTGCTCGCGCGGATCGACCTGCGTGACCACACAGCGGCACTTGACCAGGCTCGCGCCGATGTCGCCGCAGGGTTCGCGACGATCGCCAGCAAACAAGCCGCCATCGAAGTCCAGCGGTCGAATACTGCGTCTGCCAGGGCCACCATCATCGTCGATCGTTCCAACCAGATTTTCGCGGAGCAGGACAGCAAGCGTTACGCCTATTTGGCAAACACGGGCTTTGGATCGGTGCAGAACGCACAGCAAACCGCCTCGCGCACCGCTGCTGCCCTGGCAGTCATCCAGCGAGACGAGGCGGCGCTCGTGTCCGCCGTGGCGCAGGTCGGCCTGCAAAATGCGGAATTGGCCCAGGCACAAGCCGCTCTTGCCCATAGCCAGGCGGTGCAGGACCAAGCCGAGCTCAATCTCGGCTACGCCACCATCACCTCGCCCGCGGACGGCGTTGTCGGCAATCGAACGCTGCGCGTTGGCCAGTACGTCCAGGCCGGGACGGAGTTGATGTCGGTCGTACCCACCGGCGCCGTCTATGTGGTGGCCAACTTCAAGGAGACGCAGCTCACCGAGGTCCGCCGGGGCCAGCCTGTCGAGATCGAGGTCGACATGTTCCCTGGCCGAACGTACCGAGGCCGGGTCGACAGCTTGGCGCCTGCAAGTGGACAGTCGTTCGCGCTGCTTCCACCCGATAATGCAACCGGGAACTTCACCAAGATCGTCCAGCGCATCCCTGTCAGGATCACGCTCGATCCGCGCGCGACAGTCCTCGAAGACCTGAGGCCGGGCATGTCGGCCACCCCGGTCATCAATACCAAACCAGATGCCGAGCCGCTGGTCCCGACGGGTGGGGCACCATGAGCGCTGCCGTATCGCCCGGCGCGAGCACGAAGGACTGGATCGCCGTACTGGCGTGCATGATCGGCGCCTTCATGGCGATCCTGAATATCCAGATCACCAATGCCTCGCTGCTCGACATCGAAGGCGGGATCGGGACGGGCGTCGACAACGGCGCCTGGATCTCGACCTCCTACCTGATCGGCGAGATCGTCGTCATCCCGCTGACCGATTTCCTGAGCCGGGTGTTCTCCTTCCGCCGCTACCTGCTGGTCAATGTGGTTCTATTCCCAATGTTCTCGATCGGCTGTGCATTCACCCACGATCTCGGGTCGATGATCCTCATGCGCGGCCTCCAGGGCTTTGCCGGCGGCATCCTGATCCCGATGGCATTCACCATGGTGCTGACCAAGCTGCCGAAACGGCAGCAGCCGATCGGCCTGGCGTTGTTCGCGCTCTCGGTAACTTTCGCCCCGGCAATCGGCCCGACCATCGGTGGCTACCTGACCGAGAACTATGGCTGGCAGACGATCTTCTTCATCAACGCGGTGCCGAGCGCCATCATGCTCGTGGCGCTCGCAATGACGCTCGAACGTCAGCAGATGCGGCTCAGCCTCCTGCGGGAAGGTGACTGGGCCGGGATCATCACGATGGCGGTCGGGCTGGCAGCGTTCCAGACCGTGTTGGAAGAGGGCAACAAGGACGACTGGTTTGCCTCACCGTTCATTCTGCGTCTCGCGGTCATCGCTGCCGTGTTCCTTGGCGCGTTTATTTGGATCGAGCTGGCGGTCAGCAAGCCCCTCGTGAGCCTGCGGCTCCTCGGCCGCCGCAACTTCGGTATCGGGGTCATAGCCAACGTCCTGGTCGGCTTCGCGCTGTTTGGGACCGTCTACATCCTGCCGCAATACCTGGCTCAGGTGCAGCGCTACAACGCCGAGCAGATCGGCAACGTGCTGGCCTGGACGGGGTTGCCGCAACTGCTGCTGATCCCGCTTGTCCCTTGGCTGATCAAGCGGTTCGACGTCCGCTACATCGGCTGCCTCGGCATCAGCATCTTCGCCGCAAGCTGCTTCATCAATACCACCTTGTCGCCCGACACGGCCGGAGATCAGTTCTGGATTCCCAACATCGTGCGCGCGATCGGCCAGGCGCTGGTGCTCACGCCCATTAGCGCGATTACCACCGCAGGGATCGCTGCCGGCGAGGCCGCGGCGGCATCGGGGCTGTCGAACATGCTGCGCAACCTGGGCGGCGCGGTCGGCACGGCGACGCTGGCGACGATCCTGACCAAGCGCGAACAGTTTCACTCCAACATCATCGGCCAATCCGTGACGCTCTCACGGGACGAGGTGCGCCAGCGTCTGGCGACGATGACGGGCTACTTCACGTCGCACGGGATCACGGACCCGGCGGCCGCCACGCACAAGGCGATCGTCGCCCTGGGCGGCGTCGTCCGGCGCCAAGCGCTGATTATGGGGTTCAGCGACACCTTCGCGGTGATCGGCGTGCTGCTCGGCGTCGCCGCCATCGTGCTGCTGTTTGCCCGCAAGGCAGTCGGAGGGGCAGGCGAGACGGCGATACACTGATCAGCCGGATACAAGCTGCCTTGCTTTAACGCAATTGAGCACGAGCAAGTCCGCCGAGGTAACGCATCATCGAAAAGGAAAGTTACGATGTTCAAGCATTCTGCGGAAGGTTTGCATGATGAGCTTCAGGGTCAACGAGCTCTATCGCGATGGGACAACGAGGGGGGCGCAGGCCCTGGCATGTCATCCCTCGAACTTGAACGGGCCAATCGTCGGTCTGCAAAACCGGGATCGACGGATGCCGAACTGAACCGGCAACTCAAGCTCGGCCATCCACTCTGAGGACACCAGGGCCGGCCAAGTCGAGACAGCGCTTGATTGCATGTCTGTGCTCAGGTTTACCGAAGCAGTTGCTCCAAGTCTCCATCATTCCATTTCGCCATCAAAGGAAAATGCCGCCATGGCAAGATTCACCGACAAGATCGCCGTTGTCACCGGTGCCTCCAAGGGCATCGGTGCAAGTATCGCGAAACGGCTTGCGGCTGAGGGCGCTTCAGTCGTCGTCAACTACGCGTCGAGCAACGACGGCGCAAACCAAGTCGTCGATGACATCGTACAGGCGGGGGGCAAGGCGATCGCCATTGGCGCAAGCGTGTCCAACGAGGACGACGTAACCCGGTTGTTTGAGGAGGTTCGCAAAGCGTTTGGTCGTGTCGACGTGCTCGTCAACAATGCCGGGGTTTATGACCCCAAACCGATTGAGAGCCTTTCGCTCTCGGAGTTCAATCGACACTTCGACACCAACGTGCTGGGTTTGCTGCTGGCAACGAAGGCTGCACTGCCACTATTCCCGACCACCGGCGGCAGCATCGTCAACATCAGCTCGGTAGTGAGTACCGATGGCGCCGGCCGCCGCCGCAATTTATGTCGGCACGAAGGGTGCTGTCGATTCGATTACCAAGTCCCTAGCAAAGGAGTTCGCGCCCCGGAAGATAAGGGTCAACGGCGTCAGACCCGGCTTTGTCGTCACCGAAGGAACGCACTCTGCTGGCATGGCAGGCGGTGAGTTCGAGACCTGGGCAGTTGCCAATACGCCCCTCGGCCGGGCCGGCCAACCAGAGGACATCGCGGCCTCGGTCGCGTTCCTTGCCTCTGACGATGCAAGCTGGATTACCGGGGAGTTGCTACTCGTCGCTGGCGGTAGCGCGATGTAGTAGGCTGAGGACATCTCCATCTTCGTCATGCACCAAGCCCTAGTGCTTACGCCCACCAGCGCGATCATCTTCGCGATGATAGGCGTGCTGCTCGGTGTCGCCGCAGTTGCGTTGCTGCTAACCCGCAAGACGAGGGGAGCGGGAGCCGCGGCGCATTCATGGACACGGCAGCAACGCCATAAGGGTGGGATCGCCTGATCAGGCATGCGCGTCTTCGCGCGCATTGCGGCGCATCGTCTGCGGCGGTTGGCCGTAGGCGCGAAGGAATGCGCGCCGCATCCGCTCCCGATCGGCGAAGCCGGTTTCGTTGGCGACCACGTCCATAGGGTGCCGTCCCTGTTCCATCATCACGCGCGCCGCCTCGACACGAAGGTTCTCGACTGCTTTGGCCGGCGACTGACCCGTCTCGGCATGGAAAGCCCGGCTGAACTGGCGGGGACTCAGATGCGCAGCATCGGCCAGTTGCTCGACCGAGAGAGGCGTGCGCAGGTTGCGCTTGGCGTATTCCAGGGCGGTCTGGATGCGATCCGACTTGGCATCGAGCTCGAGCAAAGCCGAATGCTGCGACTGGCCACCGGCGCGGCGATGGTGGATGACCAGCGATTTGCTCACCGTTCGGGCGATGTCGGCGCCGAGATCCTTCTCGACCATGCCCAGCGCCAGGTCGATCCCGGCGGACATGCCGGCCGAGCTCCAGACCGGACCGTCGACAATAAAAATGCGATCCTCTTCGACCTTCACCAGGGGAAAGCGCTTTTGCAGCGCGCGCGCATGCGCCCAATGTGTCGTGACGCGACGACCATCGAGAATGCCGGCTTCCGCAAGCACGAAGGCGCCCGTGCAGATCGACGCGACCCGCCGAGATTTCGAAAGCGCGTCCCGCACATAGGCGACGAGGCGAGGTGACACTGCGGCCAAGCCCGTGCTGCCACCAACAAGGATCGTATCGAAGTGACTGTCGTCGAATGGTTCGGTGTTGATGCCTACCCCAAGCGAGCTGCGGACAGAGCTGCCCGTCTCCGACAAGACATGCACGTCGTAGAACTGCTCGCCGGCAGCCAAGTTGGCGAACTCGAACACGGATAAGGCTCCGAAGCCCATCACCTGGAAGCCGGGGCCAACGATATACCCAAGTCGCAGCATGGCGCTCTCCTCTGTCTTAAATAGCAGCATATATGACATTTGAGCCAAACGCGAGCGCGCATATCTGTTTTCTCGAACACCGGCATTGGGCTGGTGGAACGGGACACCTCACATGATCGACACCGACCACAAGGACACTGCCATGATTACCGGCGCATCGTCGGGCATCGGCGCGATCTATGCGGACCGGCTCGCCCGACGGGGACACGACCTGATCCTCGTCGCAAGGAACGGCGACCGCCTCCGCGCGCTTGCCTCCCGATTGAGCGACACGACGGGTCGTGCAGTCGAGACCATCGTGGCCGATCTGACCGACGCAGCCGACCTCGGCCGGGTCGAGATTGTGCTTCGTACGGATGCCAGCATCACGATGCTGGTCAATAACGCTGGCGTCGGGGCCGCCGCGCCCTTGCTCGTCTCGGATGTGAGCAAGATGAGCGACATGATTGCGCTCAACGTCGGCGCGGTGACCCGGCTGACCTATGCCGTGGTCCCTGGCTTCGTTGCGCGGGGCACGGGTACGATCGTCAACATCGCTTCTATCGTCGCCATCGCGCCTGAAGTGCTCAACGGCGTGTACGGCGGCAGCAAGGCCTTCGTCCTCGCTTTGAGCCAGTCGCTGCATCACGAGCTCGCCGACAAGGGCATCCGCGTCCAGGCGGTTTTGCCCGGTGCGACGGCGACCGAGTTCTGGGACATTTCGGGCTATCCGCTCGCAAACCTGCCATCGACGATCGTCATGTCGGCCGAGGACATGGTCGACGCGGCACTCGCGGCACTTGACCAGGGCGAGTTGGTGACCATTCCGGCGCTGCCCGACGTCGCGGACTGGGATCGCTTCGAAGCCGCCCGCCGGGTCTTGGCACCCAACCTATCGCACGCCAAGCCTGCCGCACGATACGGTGTCTCGTTGAGCAAAGCAGCGTGAGATGAAGCGTTCAAGCCACGGGACGGAAGTCCCGGACACGAACCCTTGGCTGCGCCGTCAACGAGTTCGTGCGCAATCAACCAAAAAAAACAAGCAAAAGAACAGCCATTTTAGGAGGCATATCATGACCAACAAGCTCGTTTTAGGACTAGTTTCCATTACAGCTCTTGCGATCGGCATGTCGGCTAGGGTGAACGCCGCTGAACCGCGCGTTGCGGTGCCGCAGTTGACCGCCATCACGACCGACCTCGGCCACAACACCTCCGCGCTCACATACTGGGTGGACGAAGCCGACGGTATCCATGTCGTAACCACGATCGACACGGTCATCGGCGACGAGACTGCGCCCGAACATGGCCGGGACGCCGTCGTGCGCTTCTCCGCTCTGATCCTACCCGGTCAGTCGCAGATTATCTCAGTCCCTGGACCGGTCGGCTCGCAGCCGCAGGTGCTGCGCATCCGTAGGTTGGGCAACCACTTCAACGCGGTCGACGTCGAAGTCGACCGCGTTGCGGTGCCAACGATGGCTGCCGAGAGCGCCCACGCGACGAACTGAACGCTAGGAGGCTTTGCCGTTATTGATCATCAAGAGTAGCAGAGATGCCGTCCGGAATAGCCGTCGGCCAGCCGCTCCCCGGCATGTTACCCAACGCCACCTTGCGTTCGCCTCCGGTTGTGCTGACTGGCCTGCGACGCGGCATCTGCCGGGCCTGCCCGGCATGCGGCAAAGGAAAGCTGTTCTGCGGCTATCTGGCGGTGCGCCCGGTTTGCGCTGTGTGCGGCAACGACAACGAGCAGTATCGGGCCGACGATTTCGCGCCGTATGTCACGATCTTCCCCGTACTCCATCTGCTGGTGCCGGGTCTGTTTTTGCCGACCGGACCTGGGCGATGTCGGCCTTGTTCGAGGGCGCCGTGGCGGTCCCCATCTTTTTGCTGGCGACGCTCGCCCTGCTGCCGTTCGCGAAAGGAGCCGTGATCGGCTTCTCATGGGCAGTTGGCGTGACGCGCAATCCGGCAGCCAGTCCCTAGCCCGGCGGCCTTGATGAGCCAGCGCCTTAGAACCTGTTTGAGTGACCCGTTTGCGCCTCGACCTCATCTCTGCGTGTTGGAGATCACGAGTGTCCGCCGGGACGGGCGGATGGGAGCAGGGATGTGGACTGAAGCGCATCGGGCACGCCATGAGGCGGGCCTGAAGGAGATGGTATCGACCTGCGCGGTCGAGGAGATGGCGCGGTGGCTGGAGCGGGCAGACCCGCCGCGCAGCGAGAAGGCAACGCCTGTGTTGCCGGTCATCAGCGCGATTGCCTGGCATTTGCGTGTTGGCGGACCCTGGCGCGCTCTGCCCGGTGACTTTCCAGCATGGCGGACCGTGTACGGCTGGTTCCGCAGATGGCTGGAGCTTGGGTTGTTTGACCGGCTGCTGTGCGACGTGGCCTGCTTGCGGCGTCGTGCTGCGGGCAGGAAGCCCGAACCCACGTTGGGCATCATCGATACGCAATCGGTGAAATGCATCCCGGTCCGTGGCCCACGCGGCTATGACGCCGCCAAGAAGGTGCTGGGCCGCAAGCGCGTCGCCCTGGTCGACGCCGACGGCACCTGGCTCGCCGTTGCCGTGGTGCCGGCCTCTACCCAGGAGCGCGACACGCTTCCCGCGCTTGACGTCGGAAAGGCAGAATGGCCCAGCCTGCGCGAGGCCATCCTCGACGGCGGCTTTGTCGCCGAGCGCTGCCGCGATTGGTCGAACCGGCACGGCATGCGCCACCATGTTGTCGAGCGCGATCCCGGGCAGAAAGGCTTTGTCGTGCTCGAGCGCCGCTGGGTGGTGGAGCGCTCTTTCGGCTGGCTCGCGCACTGGGGCGGGCTGCTGCGCGACCGTGCCGGGCGCCTCGACGTGTCGGCCGCCCGCGTCGCGTTCGCGGCCATCCTGTCCGGCGTCGAAGCCCTGCTCAACCCCATGCCAGTCTACGCCGCCGCAAGTTGAAGTCACTCAAACAGGTTCTAAAGGGATCCGGTAGCTACAGGACCCCCAAGTCCGCCGAGGTCACGCATCAACAAGAAGGAAAGTCACGAGTTTGAAGCATGTTGCAGAAGGTTTGCACGATGAGCTTCAGGCTTAACGGGCGCTGTCTCGATGGGAGAACGAGGGGGGCGCAAGCCCTGGCATGTCATCCCTCGAACTTGGACCGACCGCTTTTCAGCCGGCAAAACCGGGATTGATGGATGCCGAACTGAACCGGCAACTCGAGCTCGGCCACCTAGTCTGAAGACAAAAAGGCTAGCGGGCCCTTAAGAACGTCTCATCGCAGACCCGTGCCGCTCCTCCTGCAAGTCTATCGAAGCCATTGCTCCAATTTACCATCAAAGGAAAAACCCGCCATGGCAAGATTTACTGATAAGATCGCCGTCATAACTGGTGCTTCGAAGGGCATCGGCGCCGGCATCGCAAAACGGCTCGCGTCGGAAGGCGCGTTGGTCGTCGTCAACTACGCGTCGAGCAAGAACAGTGCAAACCGGATCGTCGAGGACATTGTGCAGGCCGGTGGCATAGCTATAGCCATCGCTGGAAGCGTGTCCGACGAGGACGACGTGACCCGGTTGTTTGAAGAAGTTGGCAGGGAATTCGGTCGTGTTGACGTGCTCGTCAACAACGCCGGGGTTTATGACCCTAAGCCAATCGCGAGCCTTTCGGTCTCGGAGTTCAACCGGCACTTTGATACCAATGTGCTGGGCCTGCTGCTGGTGACGAAGGCCTCGCTCATGCTGTTCCCGGCCACAGGCGGCAGCATAGTCAATGTCAGCTCCGTGGTCAGCACGCTCGCGCCGCCTGCGGCTGCGATTTATGTCGGCACAAAGGGTGCGGTCGAACTCGATCATCAAGTCCCTGGCGAAAGAGCGCGAGCTGGATCGCGGGCGAATCGCTGCTCGTCGCCGGCGGTGCCGGGATGTAGCCGCTGAAACACCACGCCTCCTAGCAGAGAGGAAATTTCTGGAGCGTTCGTCCGTTCGTCCACGGTCAGTGATAGGCCTGGGCTCAGGCCCGGCCCAGCCGGTTACACAACGGGAGGTGAACCAGAATTCATCCTGCTGCAGGGACCGTGGCAAGATTGGGGGTGCGGCGGCCGGTTGGGTATTTTGTGTTTGTTCTCTGGCCGAGGGTGGATGCGTGGCTTGGATGTTGAGGTGGGTGAAGACCGGGGTTGAGGGCGAGGCGCCGTGCGCGGACATCATGGAGATCAGAAGGCCGGATGATCTCGTCGACGTCGCCAACTTGGGTCTGACCCTGGCCGAGGCAAAGCGGCTGCTGGCAGGCGTTCAACGGGAGATCGTCGCTGCGCAGGCCGGGATCCATGCGGTTCGGCGGCTTGATTGCTCATGCTGTGGCGGCGTTTGCCGTGTGAAGGACCACCGGGACCATGCGGTTGCGACGCTGTTCGGCGAGGTCACGGTGCGGCTTCCCCGCTTTCGCTGTGCCGTGTGTGACGGGATCGAGGCTGGCCTTGCCGGCCATTGCATTGCCGGTCGACACCGGGGCTGGACCGGCTTCAGGCGCATCTCTCGGCCGTGATGAGCTAGGTGACCCTGGACGCGACGTTCATCCGCCGCTGCGCAGACGGCGAGCGGCATCTGGAGGTGCGGGTCGGCAATGGCGAAACGGCGTCTGCGGGCCGGCAGGTGTTCGGCGCCGTCGCAAAAGCTGGCACGGACATTCGGGAGCTGATCCGCTGCAACCTTGACGCTGTCGGGCGAACCAGGGACACGGCGCTGACCGCCTTCACCGACGGCCTGTCGGCGGATGACCCGGCCCGGGGCGCGGCGGAAGCGGTGATCGTCGAGGAGGTCGAGCGCCTGCACTGGCGCATTTGGAACGGCGAGGCCAAGGATGCCCAAGTCAGCATCGATCGGAGCCGCGCGGTCATGCACCATTTTCAGGGCGAGCCGGATCAGCGGAGGTCTACCGCACCCGCACGCAAGCTGTGGACCGCCTTGCTCGGCTCCGCCTTCGGACAGAAGTTCCAGCCAGCCAACAATCCATACCCAACGATCGCGATCGCAGCCCGACACCCAATCTTGCGACGGTTCCCACGGCACGCCATCCGAACTCAGAGCCGAGGCGGCGCTCGGGATCGCGAGGGACGCGACACCGGCCCCGGTGTCCCACATAGCACCCGATACCAACTCCTCGGGCCTACGGCGAGGATCGGCTGTGACTATCACTCCGGACGACAACGCCAAGGTTCCCGTGACCGGAACGCTCGTCGCGGCGGACGCCTTGGAGATCATCATTTATCGCAACGATCCCCAGGCCGGCGACATCCATCTCCATTTTCCAAGAGCAGGATTCAAGATGGGGGCGGCGTAGCTATGGCTGGAGTTGCGTGCAGCCGCTCTGTTCCGCCGTCGGGAACAGCTTGTCTGACGGCACCTTGTCCAGGATCTTGTAAACGTCGTTGGCGTACTTGGACTCGGCCGGCGTTTTCACTTGGACGAGCATGATGTCCATGGCGACGCTGCCGTTCGTCTGGATGCGGGGATTGTTGAGTATGCCGTCGGTGAACGGCATCTCGCGCATGGCCTTGTTGACCGCGACCGGGTCGTCGCTGCCGACCTTCTGCACCGCCTGCAGGTAGTGCAGCGTCGCGACGTAGGACATCCCATGACTCATGCCGGGCGCGGTGCCGCCGTTGCGCGCCATGAAGCGCTTGGCGAAGGCGCGGCTCGGATCGTTGGAGTCCCAGTAGAAGCTAACCGGAAAGCGCAGGCCCTGCGCGGTGTCGAGCCCCATGGCGACCACGTTGTTGATGAACACCAGCAGCGCAGCCGTGTTCGTGATACCGAATTCCTTGGCTTGCTTGACCGAGTTGACCAGGTCCGGGCCGGCATTGGCAAAGGCGATCATGTCGGCGCGCGATGTCTGCGCCTGCAGCAGCGGCGAGGACATGTCGGTGGTCGCGAGCGGATGCAGCGTCCGCCCGAGCACCTTGCCGCCACCGGCCTCGACGGTCTGCTGCACGTCGTTGGCCAGGTCGTGCCCAAAGGTATAATCGGCCTCGATCAGATACCAGGTCTTGGCGCCCGAGCGGAGCAGCGCGCCTGCCACGGCCCGGGCGAGCGCCACCGTCGAGACGGCCCATTGCGTGCCGTATGGCGAGCAGGACTTGCCAGCGATCGAGGCGGCGTAGTTGCCGCTCTGGATCGAGGTGACCTTACGCTCCTTGGCGACGTTCTGCACTGCGACCCCGACGCCGCTCGAACCGCCGATGTTGAGCATCGACACGTGGCTCTGGTCGATGAGCTGGCGGGTGAGGGTGACCCCGAGATCGGGCTTGGTCTGGTGATCGACCGCAATAACCTCGATCGGCCGGCCCAGCACGGTCCCGCCGAAATCCTCGATAGCCATCTTGGTGGCGAGCACGGAGTTGGGCCCGCCATTGCCGGAATAGGTGCCGTTCAGGTCCTCGACGACCCCGATCCGGAAAGGCTCCTCCGCCCGCGCGGCAGCCGCGACGCCGATGAGGATGGCCAAGGCGATCGCCGAGCGGCGCATACGCGTTCCTCCCATATTTTTATTCATCGTTGTGCGAGGCTTGTGCTGACGCTTCGTTTCGTTCGGCACCATCGCTGCCCCCCCGGTCAGCGTCAATGCGGTTATTCGCGACGGCCCGTCCCTTATTTTCGACTGCTTGCCGTACGCTAGGCCGAAGCAAGTTATAGGTCCAGCGCTGCTCGGATCTCGGGTGCTGTCGCTGGCTCGCCCCCGGCTTGACGGACCAGGCGGACCGCCTGCTCCACCCAGCGGACGTTGCTGAGCTCGCTACCCCAGGGCGCGTCTTCCAGCCCGACGCGGACGTGCCCGCCTCGCTCGGCGGCAACCGGCAGCAGCGGCCGGATATCGACGCCAAGCCCGGCCACCATCCACGGCGCGCCAGGGGCCGTGTCCTCCAGCAATCGGAGATACGCCTCGAGATAGGCCGGCTTCGCCGGGTAGCCCCAGGCGAATTCGTCGGAGAACATGAGCCGGTAGATCGGCGTCGGCGTCTGCATGATGCTGGCCAACGCGGCGCCGAGCCGCATGAAGCCGGGCTCGTAGATGGCGAAGCTTGGATGCAGCTTGTGCTCCTTGGCGATCCCCATGCCGTCGCGGATGTCGGCAAGCGGGTTCTCGTAGATGAAACCGGCAGACGACCCGGCCAACTCGTCGAAGCGGACAAAGGCGACGGAGCCCGGATCGACGACCGCCCACTCCAGCAAGTTCCGCCCGGCAAGCTCGGCAACGTGGCCGAACCGCCGCGCAGCGGAACCCGCGTATTCGGAGCCGGCGAGCGGGATGGTCGGATAGACGATCACATCCGCCTTCGCCCGGATGCCTTCGATGATCCGCGCATACAGCTCCCACTCGTCACGTTGCCGCCCGGTGGTTTCGTCGTAGGCATGCAGATGCACGATGGCCGCGCCCGCCTGTGCGGCCGCAATCCCGTCGGCCACGATCTCATCGACCGAGATCGGCATTCCCGGTTGCCGCTCCCGTCCCCAAGGGCCGTTGAGCGCCGCTTCGATCCAGACTTTTCCCGGTGCGGCCATCTGATCACCCGTGTTTCGTCACCGTCAGCCGAGCGTGAACGGATCGCGCGTGGCGCCGCTCAGTTCGATCCAAACCGTTTTCGTCTCAAGGTACTCCTCCACGGCCGCGCGGCCGTTCTCACGCCCTAGCCCGCTCTGCCCGAAGCCGCCGAATGGCGCGTTATAGGCAACCACCCGATAAGCATTGATCCACACCGTGCCGGCGCGCAGGCCGTTGGCCATCCGGTGCGCACGGCGCACGTCATTGGTCCAGACGCCGGCAGCAAGGCCGAAGCGGGTGTCATTGGCGAGGCGGAGCGCCTCCTCTTCCGTGTCGAACGGCATCACGCAGAGCACGGGGCCGAACACTTCCTCCCGCGCGATCTCCATGTCGGGGCGAACGTCCAGCACCATGGTGGGCGGCACGAACAGGCCCCCGGGCGAGCCCGGGTCGTCCAGACCGCCGCAGGCGAAGCGGGCGCCGTCGGCGAGCGCCTGGCGCAGCATGCCCTGCACCTTCGCGTGTTGGCCGGCTGTCGCAATCGGTCCCATCTCGGTCTCCGGATCGGCCGGGTCGCCCATCCGGATGGTGCGGGCTCGGGCCGCGATGCGGCTGACGAGATCGTCCATCGCCTCGCGCTGCACCAGCAGTCGTGAACCGGCCATGCACGTCTGGCCGGAGGCGGCAAACACCCCGGCGATCACTCCGTTGGCCGCAGCCTCCGGGTCGGCGTCGGCAAAGACGATGTTGGGCGACTTGCCGCCCAGCTCCAGCAGCACGCCGGTCAGGTTGTCGGCACAGGCGCGGGCGATGGCGCGCCCCACTTCCGTGCTGCCGGTAAAAGCGACCTTGTCTACGCCGGGGTGCCCGACCAGGGCCCGCCCAGCATCCGGCCCGCCGGTGATGACGTTGAACACGCCGGGCGGGAACCCGGCCTCCTCGACCAGCTTGGCCAACTCCAGCGCGGAGACCGGCGTGTGCTCGCTCGGCTTGGCCACCACAGTGCAGCCGGCGGCAAAGGCAGGCGCCAGCTTCCAGCACAGCAGCAGCCCCGGCGAGTTCCACGGCGCGATCGCGGCAACGACGCCGACCGGCTCTTTGCGGGTGAAGGCGACGAAGTTGGGCCGGTCGCTCGGCAGGACCGCGCCCTCGATCAGTTCGGCAACCCCGGCGTAGGTACTCGAACCAGGCCGGGATATACTGCCACTGACCGCGCATCTCGCGCAGCAATTTGCCGTTGTCGCGGCTCTCGATCGAGGCAAGCCGCTCGGCATCGCGGGCGATGAGTGCCGCGAGCCGGCGCATGAGAACGGCACGCGATCGTGCGGTGCTGCTGCCCCACCCGTCCTCGAACGCGCTGCGTGCGGCACGGATCGCTGCGTCCACGTCGGCCGGTCCGGCGTCGGGCACCGTGGCCCACGGGCGCTGGAGGAAGGGGTCCAGCGTATCGGCGCGGGCACCATTCGCAGCCCCGCGCCACTCTGCGCCAATGAGCATGTCGTACGCCGGTAAAGCGGTTCCGGGCGCGTCAAGCATTGTTCCCCTCGTTCCAATCATTCCGCTTGTTGCGGCACCGGCTCAGGCCCGGCACAACGGTCGTTGGCTTTAAAGATTGTATGCTGAAACTCGTCTGAAGCTAATAAACAGTTCTCGACGCGCTCGTCCCATGACCGGCGGCTCGATAATGGCGAAGAGCTAATGGGGTGCAGAGCATGGTCGCCGTCACGCTACGCCAGGCTTTCGCCCAACCCGATCGCCCCACGGCAGGCCAAACAGGGACTGCCGCAAGATTGGGGTTCGAAATATTTTCGGGCGTTGGGCGGCGTAGTCTTTGGCAGAGGCGAAGATGATGTCGTGTCGTATACCGGTCAGCACCAGTCTTGCTTCCGATGGATCAAGCCCGGATCGGAGAAATCCCTAAAGAACGTTACATCCCTCTATCGTGCAACAGTCCCTTTGCATGCTCCCGTCGGCCGACTGCCGACCAGCATCGGCGCGCACGCGACGCTGCCTCTCGCACCTACGCATCGGCACGGCCGGCCGATCGCGCCGTATGAACTGCTCCGGGTTTCTCGGAGGTCATTTGGGTTGGGTTACGCGGCCCAGGCTTGCGCCTCGGTTTGCGCGTAGTAGCGCGCTTCTGCCTTGGCAGGGGGTCTGTTTCCGATCGGCTCGAGCAGACGTGGGTTATTGAAGCAGTCCACCCCTTCCAGGGTGGCGAACTCGACCGTCTCCATGCTGCGCCACGGACCGCGCCGACGGATGACCTCGGCCTTGAACAGGCCGTTGATCGTCTCGGCAAGGGCATTGTCGTAGGCGTCGCCCACGCTGCCGACCGAGGGTTGGACGCCCGCCTCGGCCAGGCGGTCCGTGTAGCGTAGCGCAAGGTATTGCGCCCCCCTGTCCGAGTGATGCACGAGCCCGTCATCACGGACTGGACGGCGCTGGTGCAGGGCCTGCTCCAGGGCATCCAGCACGAAGCTCGCGTGAGCGGTTCGCGACACCCGCCAGCCGACGATGCGCCGGGCAAAGGCGTCGATGTCCGGCGAACCTCTCGGTTCAACGACCAAAGCCACGTAAACAAAGCCCGACCAGGTCGCTACGGAGGTGAAGTCGCTGACCCACAACGCGTTCGGCCGCGGTGCCCTGAACGGGCGGTTGACGTGGTCCAGCGGGCAGGCTGCGGACGGGTCAGGGATGGTGGTGCGGACCTTTCTGCCCCGCACCACCCCTTGCAGCCCCATGACCCGCATCAGGCGCGCGACCGTGCAGCGGGCCACGACCGAGCCCTCGCGGCCGAGTTGCCGCCATACCTGTTGCCGCCATACCTTACGCACGCCGTAGACGCCGAAGTTCGCCTCGTGCACGCGCCGGATCTCAGCCATCAGCGCCACGTCGCGCCGGGCCTGTGCCGGCAGCTTGCCCGGCTCGGCACGCCGTGCCGCGTGGGTGTGATAGGTAGACGGGGCAATCTCGCGCAAATCGCCCTGCGATTTCGCTGGCAGCACCTTGCAGATCGGCTCCACCCCGCATGCCTGCCGGTGATCGTCGATCAAGGCGATCATGTCCGCGACCGGCGGTCGAGCTCCGCCATGGCAAAATACGCGCTGGCCTGGCGCAGGATCTCGTTGGCCTGGCGCAGCTCCCGGTTCTCGCGCTCCAGCGCCTTGATCCGTTCGCAGTCGGCGCTCGTCGGACCAGGCCGCTGCCCCAGCCGCAAACGCTGCGCGTTTCGGCGACATCACGCTCGGCCGGGCGCGCCCACTTGCGCAGCGTCTCCGCTGTGCAGCCAATCTTGGCCGCAACCGAGTTGATGGCCGCCCCCTGCGTCGGGTGCTCGCCACCACCCTCCAGCACCAAACGCACCGCCCGCTCCCGCACCCCCGGCGAGTAGCTCGCCGCAACCTTCCTCGTCGTCATCGCTCCATCCTCTCAAGAGTTGGAACCTCCGACAAACCCAAGACGGTTCAGGGCCAACCGTAGCCGCATCGGCTGGCAGCACGCGACCGGATACGGGAAGCGCAACCATGCGGAAACGACAATGGGCCGATACAAACACCTGATCGGGCCCAAGCTGCGCGCCCGCAGCCGGCCCGCAGCCGGCCCGCTCAGCACGGCGAGGTCGCCCTCGCCGTCCAGGTGCTCAACCGCATGATTCGCGGAGCGAAGCCCGTCTCCGTCCGCCGCTGAACCGTGTGGGTCAGGGACTGTGCCGTCTGCACTCGCCTCCGTGCACCAGCGCCGGTTGACACGACAAATGGCAAACCGGGCGTGCAGCGGGTTCCAGGCCGGGCTCTCGTCGGCATGAACCACAGTCGCCTGGGCGATCCGCTGGCTCATGCTGGCCACTGCTGCTTCTGCCGCGGCAAAGACCTGCGGCAGGGTGCGGCCCGCGCGCTCGCGCACCACCACGACGACACGACGCTTGCCCGACTTGTTCCCGGCCAGCCGCCGGTCGACCCGGTCGGCCGCCCGGTTCTCCGGCCGGACATGGCCGCCGAAGTAGGCGCCGTCGATCTCGACCGCACGCCCTTCGCCGCCGACCCGCAGCCCTTTCATGCTGGCCGCCATCGCCTCGCGCAGCTTGTGCGCCAGCACGAACGCCGTCTTGTATTGCACGTCCAAATCACGGGAGGGGGCGAGCATGCTCTTGCCCTTCACCTCGTTGCAGAACACCACGACGGCCCGCAGATAGGTCCGCAGCGGCAGCTTATGCCAGGCGAACAGGGTGCCGGAGGTGATCGAGAAGTCGTGGCGGCACGCCTTGCAGCGCCATCGCTGCTGGCCCGCAGGCCGACGGCAGGCATAGCAGATCGAGCAGCCGCAATCCGGGCACACGGGCTCGCCGTCCGTCTCGGGCCAGCGCAGCCGCAGGAACACGTCCTCCACGCCGCTGTCGGACAGGCGCATGACCTCGGCGAACCTGAGCGAGCGAGCCGCAGCAGAGAGTAGGACATGCTGCGCCATGCCACCCGCGAGAAAACCGATCCAGAGACCCTGTTCCCACAGCTGGCCGTCCCGTAACAACCCCCAACACCTCGGTGGCAGTTGCTACAAGGCCGCGATTACCTCTGAGGTCGTGGCGCTCGGGCATCGGCAGGCTGATCCGTCCGCGAACGTAAAGGCCCATTTCCTTACCCGACGCCATGCCTCAAGCGCGTAGGACCAAAAGCAGGAACGTCAGGCCGAGCGCCAGAAGGGACGGGTAGAAGGTCAGGCCGAAGCCGAGGGCGCGGCTGCCCGCGCCGCGGCGATAGCCGATCCAAAACGCGAGTCGGCCGCCGCAGAACAGTGCCACGAGCAGCGGGATCAGCACCATCTCGCGCCCGCGTAGCAGGCTCGCCAGCGCGAGGTGCGCGGCGAGTGCGAGCACGACCTGCTCAAGCGTGTTCTGCAATACGGCGGCCGCGACGGCGATCCGAGGACCCGGCGCACCGAACCCCGAGCCCTGGATGTCGGCCGCCGAGAAGAAGCGGCCGCGCGCCACCGCGGCGATCCCCGCCGCAAGCCAGGCGACGATGAACAGGTCGCAGCGTAGCGTGAAGGCGAGCCGGTCCTCCAGCCGCGGCAGCGCGGGAACGAGGGGCCGCGCAAGGAAAGTGCCCAGCCCCAGCACCAGGACCGCGACAGCCAGGGCAAGCGCCATGCCGCGCAGCACGCGACGTTGCTCAGCGTCCAGCATCGGCGCCGCTCCCTCCTGGCTGATCATGGCCAGCCTAACTCCTGCCAGCCGGTTTTAGCGAGCGCACGTCGCGGCCGATGAGTGCTCGCCTAATCGCGGACGAATGCGAGCTGTTATGTCTGGCCTTTTTTCCGTTGCAGCCGGATCAGCCGTTCGGCC
Source organism: uncultured Alphaproteobacteria bacterium (assembly GCA_963850595.1). Lineage (GTDB taxonomy): Bacteria > Pseudomonadota > Alphaproteobacteria > Acetobacterales > Acetobacteraceae > CAHJXG01. Next base: position 220,546 of record CAWKLS010000004.1, read on the forward strand.
GTGGCGTCGTCGGCCGGGTAGAATGCCTCGATCGCCAGCTCCGACAGCGTAACCTCAACGGGCGTGCCGAACACTGTGGTGGTCGAGATCAGGGATAGCCGGCCCTGCGCGGTGTCGAGCTGGAGCGGCACGACGATGCCGCCGGGCAGGTGGAGCATCGGCGTGGCTACAACTGGACTGCCGACCGGAGACATGTCGAATGCGGCGAGTTCCGCAAGCAGCGATGCCAGCACGGGGTCGGCGCTTGCCTCGATTTGCCGCTGCAGCCGCTCCAGCAGGTGTGCCCGCCATTCCGGGAGGTTGGCGATGTGCGGCGCGAGCCCGCGCGGGTGCAAGCTGAGCCGCAGCACGTTCACGGGCGGCACGAGCAGCGCTGCGTCGGCGACGCCGGCGAGCAGCGGCGCGACCGACGCGTTGGCGGCAATCATGTGCCAATGCCGGTTCACGGCCAGTGCCGGGTGCGGCGCATGCGCACGCAGGATCAGGTCCACCGCTTGCTGCGCGGCGCGCATCGCCGGGTCCTCAAGTAGCCGTTCGACGTAGAGCGGGGCGTAGCCGGCGGCGAGCAGCAGCACGTTGCGTTCACGCAGCGGCACATCGAGCTGCTCGGCCAGGCGCACGACCACCTCGCGGCTGGGTGCCGCCCGGCCGCTCTCGACGAAGCTGAGGTGCCGTTGCGAGACCTCGGCGTCCAGCGCCAGGTCGAGCTGGCTGCGCCGACGCCGTTGCCGCCACACGCGCAGCAAGGCGCCAAAGGAGGCACTTGGGCTGGAGGTCGTCATGGAGATGGTGGCCATGGCGCAGGATAGTCCAGCGCAGGCCCACCGCCGATGACCTTCGACGTAATCGCGTGGGTGCTTTTATGGGCAGAGGGTGTGGTCGTCGAAACCCTGGAAGGGAACTACCCGATGCCCGCCACCACTCTCAAGCTCACCCCGTTCCTGCGCCTGGCTTTGCTGGGCGACGCCGCCGCGAGCGGTGCGACCGGCCTGCTGCTCGCCACGGCTGCCGGGCCGCTCGCGTCGCTCCTGGGCCTGCCCGAGCCGCTGCTGCGCAGCGCCGGCCTGGTGCTGCTGCCCTACGCCGCCGCCATCGCTTGGGCCGGCACCCGCGCCGCTCCACCGCGCTGGGCCGTGCGGGCCGCGGTAGCGCTCAACCTGCTCTGGACCGCCGACAGCGTGCTGCTGCTCATCTGGGGGCTCGTGTCGCCGACCGGGCTCGGAGTCGCCCTCGTGCTGGCGCAGGCGCTGGTCGTACTCGGCTTTGCGGTCGCGCAGTGGGCCGAGTTGCGCCGCGCGAGTGCTGCGGCTGAGGCAGCGCCGGCCTTTGTCTAACCCGAGGCAGCACGCGGAAAACCCTCTGCCGCCCTGTGCGGCTACCGGCCACGGAGGCAACGAGAATGAACGGTAGAAGCCCGCAGCGTACCGCGACTCCCATCCGTTCACCGGACGGCGTCGGGCTGTTCCATCGTGACTGGGGTGACGGCCCGCCGGTGGTCTTCGTTGCTTCCTGGTCCCTGCCCTCGGATTCCTGGGCCTACCAGATGCTGGCCCTGTCCGAGGCCGGGTTCCGTTGCGTCGCCTATGATCGCCGCGGCCACGGGCGCTCGGACGACCCCGGCCGCGGCTTCGACTTCGACACGCTGGCCGGCGACCTCGCAGCAGTGATGGAGGCGCTCGACCTGCGCGGTGCGACGCTCGTGGGGTTCTCGATGGGCACGGGCGAGATCGTGCGCTACCTGACACGCCATGGGGTAGGCCGCGTCACGCGCGTCGTCCTGATCGGCACCACCACGCCGATGCTCGTCCGCACGGTGGACAACCCCGGCGGCGTGGACGTCGCGGTGTTCGAGGCCTTTCGCCGGGACGCGCTGATGCACGACTTCCCCGGATGGATCGACGACAGCATGGTGCCTTTCGTGACGCCGGACACGCCGTCCGGATTGCGCAACTGGGTGCGCGACATGGCGCTACGCACCTCCGCCAAGGCCCTGCTGGAGTGCAACCGCACCCTGACAACGGCAGACTTCCGGGCGGAGCTGCGGTCGATCGCCGTGCCGACGCTGGTGGTGCATGGCGAGCACGACGCGACCTGCCCCCTCGAACTGACTGGCCGGCCGACTACGGCGCTCCTGCCTAACGCTCAGCTCGCGGTGTATGAGGGCGCGCCGCACGGGCTGTTTCTGACGCATATGGCGCGGCTGAACGCCGACCTGCTCACCTTCATCAAAGTGGCCTGATCCATGGCCGCAAAATCTGGTTTGCAGCCCCTGCCCGCGGTCGCCTGTATGCCCTCAAAAGCGGCAGCGCCCGTCACGCCCGGGTGCTGGTGGGCACTGGCCGTGGTCGTGTCGGCGCAGTTCATGTTCGTGGTGAACGCCTTCATCGTGAACGTCGCCATCCCGTCCATCCGTGCCGACTTGCGCGCCAGCACGGCCGAGATCGAGGCGGTCATCGTCGCCTACCAGATCGCCTACGCGGCCCTGGTGATTACCGGCGGCCGCCTGGGCGACATCCTCGGCCGCAGGCGCGTGTTCGTCGCAGGCGTGCTGGCGTTCACCGCGGCGTCGCTCTGGTGCGGCCTGGCCAGCTCGGGCACGGAGTGGGTCTTGGCCCGGATGGCCCAAGGCATGACAGCGGCGCTGATGGTGCCGCAGGTGCTGGCCACGATCCACACCCTGTTCCCTGACGCCGGGCGCAGCCGGGTCTTCGCGGTGTTCGGGATTGCGCTTGGCCTGGACGGCGCGGCCGGCTTCGCCCTCGGCGGCTGGCTACTCACCCTGGACCTGCTGGGACTGGGATGGCGGAGCGTGTTCCTGGTCAACCTGCCTGTCGGCACCGCCATTGCGCTGGCCGCCCTGCGCCTGATGCCCGAAGCCGCACGGCGGCCCGGCACGCATCTCGATCTGCCCGGCGCGGCCAAGCTGTTTGTGTCGCTCACCTGCCTGATCGGCCCGGTGACGGCCGAGCACGAACTCGGCTGGTCGGTGGGCTCTGGGCCGTGGTCGCGGCCGGCCGAGCGGGGTTCGGCCTGTTCCTGCGTTTCGAGCGCATGGTGGAGCGTCGTGGCGGGCTGCCGCTGCTCGACCTTGCGCTGTTGGGCGACCGTCCCCTCTTGCGTGGGCTGAGTGCGGCGTTCGGCTTCCAGTTCGGCAACGTTTCTTTGTATCTCGTCATAACGCTGTTCACCCAGAGCGACCTGGGGTTCTCGCCCCTGCAGGGGCCTTACCCAACATCGCTGCTATCAGCCGCAAAGTAAGCGGGATGCCTGAGCCGGACGGCTACGCCGACTGCTTATGTGTCCCGAGCACGCGGTAGACGCTGGCACGGCCGATGCCAAGGCGGCGTGCGATAGCAGCAGGCCCGGACTTCTCTTCATCGCGCAGGCGCCGCAACTCCGCCCAATCGATCGTGGGTTTGCGGCCCTTGTAAATACCAAGGGCTTTCGCGGCCTTGATGTCTTCGAGTTGGCACTCGCGGCGCAGGTTAGTCTCGAACTCGGCGAACACGCCCAACATGTCGAGGAATGCCTTGCCGGCTGCGGTGCCCGTATCCGCAGCTGCTCGGTCGCGCGCAGGACAACGTCCTTCTGTTTCAACTCGTGGACGATGTCCTGCAAATCCTTCATCGAGCGTGCAAGCCGATCGATGCGGGTGACGACCAGTGTGTCGCCGGGCTGTATGAAGTCGAGCAGCACCTGTAGCTCGGTCCGGCCGTTGCGGCGCGTGCCGCTGGCCTTCTCGGCGCGGATCACCTTGCGGCCGGCTGCCTTGAGGGCCGCGCGGTGGATGCCGAGGTCCTGCTCGAAGGTGCTGACACAGTGGTGGCGTTGTTGCATCGATCGGCGGGATGGACGCATCGACCCCAGCCCCGATCGGGGTTCAGGCGATGCGGACGTAGCTTGGGCGTCCGAGCTCGAGCATGCGGTTGAGGACATGGACGGCGACACCCACCTCGGTCGCCTGGCGCTTGTCCGTGTGCGAGCGCAGGCCGTCACCAATCACCTGTTTGAAGCGCGAGATGCCCGTCTGGCTTTGGCGCGCCCGGTGTAGCCGGACGCATTCTGCCAGGCCATGCGGCCGTGTTCTGCGATGTCCGGCGAACCTCTCGGTTCGACGTGCTGGAGGTGTCGGTCGCGCTGTGTGGGTGCGGTCTCGACCGTGTCGCTCTGCACCGCGGTCGCGCGTGGCGGCACGACGACGGCCGCCTCGCGGGAGTGCTCGGCAACACTGTCGTAGACGCGATCCTGGTCGTAGGCACCGTCGCCGGTGAACGACGACACCGTGCCTGCGACCTGGTTCAGCGACAACGCACAGAGATACCCCTGATATCGACAACGATGTTCTGTCGGTAGAGGTCGAGGTAACCGACCCGACCCAGCCCTTGTTCGGCGGCCGCTTTCGCCTGATCGCCATCACCAAGGCATTGGCGCTGGGCGCTTGTGCGCGCGTAGAGTGTTGGCCCGGCACACCGCTCCTATTGCCACTGGGCGTGACAAGCCTGTCGCCCAGTCCGGCCGGTGAGCGGACGCGCACCAAGCTCACGCCTGAGGCGCTGGCAGAGCTGGTCGCGGTCGCCGGTGAGAGCGAGGCGGCATGCCCATCGATCCCCGCCATGTCTGGTTCGGCTTGCGGCCAGCGCTCCGCCGGCAGATCGCCTACGATCTCGGCGCCGTCTTGCGGGAGGTGAGCCATGATCTCGGAACTCATAAAGCCGCACCACCCAGACCGCCGCGCCGTGGTCTACGTGCGCCAGTCCACCCCGCATCAGGTGCTGAGCAACCAGGAAAGCCTGCGGCTGCAATACGCCTTGTGCCAGCGCGCCCGCGAGCTGGGCTGGCGTGAGGCGGACATCGAGGTGGTCGATGCCGACCTCGGCCTGAGCGCCGCGGCGGCGGCGCACCGCCAGGGCTTCAAGGACCTGGTCGCGCGCATCGCGCTTGGCGAGGTCGGCCTGATCGTCTCGATCGAGGTCACGCGCCTCGCGCGCAACTGCTCGGACTGGTATCCGCTGCTCGACATCTGCGGCCACCGCGGCTGTTTGATCGCCGACCGCGACACGGTCTATGACCATCGGCCTTCGGCCGATCCCCCGGCGGGATGTCAGCGAAGCTGACAGGGGCCTACCCGACGGGCGGCTCCTGCTCGGGCTCAAGGGCACGATCTCCGAGGTGGAGCTGCACACGATCCGCGGCCGGCTCACCGCCGGCCTGCTCAACAAGGCGCGGCGCGGCGAGCTGGCATTGCAGCTGCCGGCCGGGTTGGTGCGCGACGCCTCAGGCGTAGTCATCAAAGACCCGAACCAAGAGGTGCAGGACCGGGTCGCGCTGGTGTTTAACAGTTTTCTGCAGCTGCGCACGGCCAGGCGGGTCACTCGTGTGCTGCAGGGGCGTGATTTGGCGCTGCCGCGCAACGATCGCCACGGCGAGGCCTACTGGGCGTGGCCGAGCGTGGCCGCGGTCACGTCGATGCTGAAGAACCCGGCCTATGCCGGTGCCTTCGCTTATGGCCGGACGCACGCACGCGAGGCCGCCGCGCCCGGAGGGCCACAGAACCAGGTGCGCCGGCCTGCGGGAGAGTGCAGGATCGTGGTGCGGAACCGCTACCCCGCCTACGTCGGATGGGAGACGCACGAGAAGATCCAAGCCATGCTGCGCGACAATCGGGCCGAGTATGTGCACCTGCAGACCCGCGGCGTGCCGCGCGACGGCGCAGCGCTGCTGCACGGCATCACCTTTTGCGGCGAGTGCGGCCACAAGATGGTGGTGCGCTACAAGCACGGCAGTGAATACGTGTGCGATTACCTGCACAAGCAGCAGGGCGCGCCGGTGTGTCAGGTGCTGCGGGCGGCGGGCGGCGGGCGGCGGGCATCGACGCTCGCGTGGCCGCGGCGTTCCTGGACGCGGTGACGCCAGCGGAGATGGATGCCTGGTCCGAGGCGCGCCGGGTAGAGTGTCAGGCCGACACCACGTTGCGACGCGCCGAGGCGCAACAGGTCGAGCGGTTGCGCTACCAAGCCTCGCTGGCAGAGCGGCAGTTCAACCGCGTGGACCCCGACAAGGGACTGGCTTGAGACGCGTCGTCCACGTCCTTGGTGGTCAGCGTGCAAGCCACGATCCGGCCGGTGCCGGCGTCCATCCCGAGATGCAGCTTTCGCCACGACCGCCGCAGCTTGGTGCCGTGCTTCTCATGCAGCCACTCGCCCGCGCCACACAGCTTCAATCCCGTGCTGTCCACCAGCAGGTGCAGGAGCTCACTGTCGGCACCAGCATTGGCGCTCCCCGGCCGCAGCCGCGGCACATCCAGTGTCGCCGCGCGCCGGCTCAGCGTCGTATGGTCCGGCACGCGCGAGCTGAGGCCGAGCACGGCGATGACGGAGCCGAGCAGGCCCTCGGTTTGCCGATAAGGCAAGATGTCGGTATCGGCTTTGGCGACGGCGCCGAACACCTGCCGGCCCGCAGACGCCGTTTCGCCATTGCCGACCCGCACCTCCAGATGCCGCTCGCCGTCTGCGCAGCGGCGGATGAACGTCGCGTCCAGGGTCACCACGATCGCCGACGCTGCTGTGTCCGGCCACGGCGCGACATCATCCCCAAGCGCCTCGCCGACCTTCAGGGTAGGGCGGCGCAAGGTCTCATGACGCGTGCCCGCGTCAACCGAGAACATCTGCCCCACAACGTCAGCAGCGGTCCTGTCGCTCATCACGGCCGAGAGATGCGCCTGAAGCCGGTCCAGCCCCGGTGTCGACCGGCAATGCAAGGGCCAGGCAAGGCCAGCCTCGATCCCGTCACACACGGCACAGCGAAAGCGGGGAAGCCGCACCGTGACCTCGCCGAACAGCGTCGCAACCGCATGGTCCCGGTGGTCCTTCATACGGCAAACGCCGCCACAGCATGAGCAATCAGGCCGCCGAACCGCATGGATCCCGGCCTGCGCAGCGACGATCTCCCGTTGAACGCCTGCCAGCAGCCGCTTTGCCTCGGCCAGGGTCAGACCCAAGTTGGCGACGTCGACGAGATCATCCGGCCTTCTGATCTCCATGATGTCCGCGCACGGCGCCTCGCCCTCAACCCCGGTCTTCACCCACCTCCACATCCAAGCCACGCATCCACCCTCGGCCAGAGAACAAACACAAAATACCCAACCGGCCGCCGCACCCCCAATCTTTGCCACGGTTCCCCCACCGTTGGGTCAGGGTCAGCAGCGGACTGCAACGAAGCTGTGGATCGGTTTCTATTCCGGGCCGAGACCGGAAAGTTGTTCGATGACCGTGTAGACCACGGCCGAATCCAAGTGACCCTTGCCTTGCGCACGCGCGGCGCGAAGCATCTCCAACGTCGCCGCCGCGGCCGGGGCGGCGACGCCCAAAGCGTCCGCGAGGGCAAGCGCCGTCGCAAGGTCTTTGTGCATGTTGTTGGCCGAGAAATGGGGTGAGAACTCAGACGCGATCATCCGCGGCCCGCGCGTCTCCATGGCGGCAGTGCGGGCGCCGCCGACGCTCGTGATCTCCCGAACCCGATCGGGATGAATCCCCGCCTTCCGGGCGAGCACAAGGGCCTCCGCGACGGCCTGGATGGCGACGCCCAGGATAAGGTTGTTGACGAGCTTGAGCGTGGACCCTGCGCCCGACGGGCCGGCGTGGACAATGACCGCCGCAATCTTTTCAAGGATCGGTCGGACGCGGTGCACCGTCTCCTCCTCGCCGCCAATCATGATGCCGAGCTTCCCGGCTTCGGCAACCTTCGGGTTTCCTGTGACGGGCGCGTCGAGCATCGAAATCCCACGGAGCCGTGCCCGCGCCGCGATCGAGCGGGACATCTCCGGGGCGATCGAACTCGTGTCGACAATGATCGTCCCGGGCCGCGCATGGTCGAGAACACCGCCCTCGCCGCAGATCACCGTCTCCGACGCGGCGGCATCGGTCACCATCGTCACAACCACGTCGGATTGCTCGGCCAACTGGCCAACGCTCTCGGCCCACGTCGCACCGGCGGCCAGCAACGGTTCGCCCTTCGAGACGGTGCGGTTCCAAACGGCCAAAGGAAAACCACCGCCCATGATGTTGCGGGCCATTGGGGTTCCCATCAGGCCGAGACCGACGAAGCCGACACGCATGGCAAACTTTCCTTCCTGTTACGGCCTCATGGCCGAGTACAAACGCTCCAGGCGCATCGCCCAGAGCCTCACGCCAAAGCTCACAGCCGTCTCAACCGCCCAGCCATGGTCCGATCGAGCATCAGAAATGCGAGAAGCGTGGCGCCGAACGCGATCTGCCGCCCGGCCTCGCCGATGTTCACTGCGGTGAGCAGGCTCATGAGCACCGTCAGCATGACGGCAGCCGCAGCCACTCCGGCATAGGGTGCCCGCCCGCCGGTCAGCGCCACGCCGCCAATCGCCGCGACGACAATGCTGGACAGGACGTGGGCGTTGCCAAGGCCCAGGAAGGCTTGACCGACATATCCGGTCAGCAGAAAACCGCTGAACCCAGCAATCAGGCCGCTGAGCGCATAGGCGGCAATACGCACTGCCCGCACGTGGGTGCCCGAAAGCAGCGCCACGGTGGGGTTGGCGCCGGTTCCGCACAAGCGCTGCCCCCAGGCGGAGCGGGACAGCAGCCAGGTCGCTGTTATCGCGACCACGGCCCAAAGCACCACCACGTTCGGGACCCCGGCGGTCGCGCGTCCGGCAAGCCAGACCAGGGTTGAACTCGCCGCATCCGCGGGCTTGAACAAGGAAACCCCGACGATCAGCCCGCCGTTGACCACGCTCCCGATGGCCAGGGTGGCCACGAGGGGCGGAATTCCAAGCACCGCGACGCCGGCCCCGTTCACGGCGCCGACGAGCAGCCCGGCGAGGCAGGCAGCCGCGCCCCCGAGCGGCGTGATCGCGTTCGCACCCTGCGACACGGCCGCCCCTAGCACGCCTCCTAACGTCGCCACCGAGCCGACCGACAAGTCAAGCCCTTGCCCGCCGGCGGCGATCACCACTGTCTGGCACAGGCCGAATAGTCCCAGAAAGGCCGCGATCTTGATTTGGTTGGCGAACTGCTCAGCTCCTAGGAAGCCCGGCAACAGCACCTGACCCACGACCAACAGCACGGCGGCGATGCCGATCAGCAGCGCCGGGCGCCAGGCTTGCCCGCTCATGCTGGCCTCCGCGACCGCTGCCCAAAGACCATGAGCGCCAGCGCCGCAATGATGACCAAGCCCTTGAAGAACTCCTGCCAGATGCTCGGGATGCCGGCGAAGTAGATGACGTTGGTGATGATCCCGAACACCAGGGCGCCCACCAAAGCACCCCAGGGCGAGCCTCGCCCGCCCGCCAGTGAGAGGCCGCCGATCACGACCGCTGCGACCGAGGTTAACGTGTAGGCCTGGCCGAGCTGGGCATCCCCCGACAGCGTCTGCGACGAGATCGCGAGGGCGGACAGGAAAACCAGCACCCAAGCCGCCATGTAGGCCAGCAGCTTCACCCGCCGCACGGGAACCCCGGCCTGGAAAGCGGAGGCGGGGTTGCTCCCTACCGCGACGATCCGGCGGCCAAGCCGGTGCCGCCCAAGCAGCGTCCAGCCGGCCATGGCGGCGGCCACCATCAGCAGCGGCGCGGGCAGGCCGGCCAGGTTGCCCGCGTAAAGATCGCCGAGCGAGGCGTCGATCTCGCCGCCGGGCTGCGGCATGATCGCGAGGGCCAGCCCGTACCAGATGGCGCCGGTGGCGAAGGTGCCGACCAGCGAGGGCAGCCCGGCATAGGCGACCAGCAACCCATTCGCCGCCCCCATGGCCATCGCGACAGCCAGAGCCAGCGCCGCGACGCCGCCTGGGCCGCCGACGGCGGCCGCGGGGACCGAGGCGAGCACGCAATTGATGAGCGACACGCCCGCGCCGAGCGACAGGTCCAGCTCCCCGCTCAGCACGATTATGGCCTGCGCCGCACAGGCAAGAATGGTCGGCGCGAACGTCGCGATGTTGCTCTCAAGCGAGGCCCGGCCGAAGAAGCCCGGCTGCAGCCAAGCATTCAGCCCGACCGCCAACGCGAGCATGGCAAGTGCCGGCACGGCCCCGCCGCGCCGCAGCCCGGCCCACGGGCCGGCGCCGGTCATGCCGCTTTCCCGAACGCCGCTGCCATCACGCGCCGCTCGCTCATAGCTGGACCGGCCAGCACCTCCACGACGCGTCCCTCGTACATCACGAGGATGCGGTCGCAGTGAGCCAGCAGTTCCTGCACGTCGGACGCGAAGACGAGGATTGCGCTGCCTCCCGCCGCAAGCCCGCCGAGCGTCGCATAGATCTCCGACCGCGCATGGATATCGACCCCTTTGGTTGGGTCGCTCAGCAGCAGCACGCTGATTTCCACCGCGAGCCATTTGCCGATAACGACCTTCTGCTGGTTGCCGCCGCTCAGGGTGGAGACCGGCTGCCTCGGCCCGTCCGTCTTGATCAGCAGGCGGCGGATGGCCTGCTCGGCAAAAGCCCGCAGTTCGAGGCGCGGCAAACGCCACGGCCGGCGGTCGAGGCTCACGCACACGTAGCCGAGGTTCTCGCCCACCGACTCGTCCACGAACAGGCCCTGCCGATGGCGGTCGTTGGGCACCAAGCAGACGCCGCGGCGGATCATGTCGCGCGGCAGCCTCGGCGCGACGCGCTCGCCCCGGTGCAGGAGGCTGCCGCCTTCCAGGCGTCGGAAACCCGCGACCGCTTCCAGCAGCTCCTCCTGCCCTTGTCCCTGCAGCCCAGCCAGTCCGACGATCTCGCCGCGCCGGACTTCAAGGTCCACGCCGCGAACCTTGCCGGACCGCACGCCTTCGAGGCGCAGCACGGTCTCGCCAATGGTGCGCCGGGCCGGCGGCCTCGGCACGGCCTCCGGGTCGCCGGTCATCAATTCGAGGATGCGCCGCTCGTCCAGCCGCCCCGCGGTGTCCCAGGCCCCGACGTCGCGCCCGTTGCGCAGCACGAGGATGGCATCGCAAAGCTCCTCGACTTCCTGCAGCCGGTGCGAGATGAAGATCACTCCGGCTCCGGACGCAGTCAGCGCCCGGACCGCGGCGAACAGGCGGGCCACCTCCGCAGCGGCCAGGGCGGCGGTCGGCTCGTCCAAGATCAGCAGCCGGGGCCGGCGAGACAGCGCCCGGGCGACCTCCGCCATTTGTTGCCCGGCCGCGGTCAGCATCCCCGCGGGCTGGTCCACGTCCATCGTGGCGCCCAGCCCATCGAGCAGTGTCCGCGCCATGCGGCGAGACTCGCGCCGCTTGACGAAGCCACCTGCGCCGCACCGCTCGGCGCCGAGGAACAGGTTCTCCCAAACGGGCAGGTCAGGGGCCAGGCTCGGGTGCTGGTGGGCGATGACGATGCCGCGCGCCGCCGCTTCCTGCGGGGACGCAGGCGCGACCTCCTGGCTGTCAAACAGGATGCGGCCCATGTCGGGGCCGATCTCGCCGGCGATGATACGCGCAAGGGTGGATTTGCCGGAGCCGTTGGCCCCGAGCAGCCCGAGCGTCCGCCCGGCTTGCACCTGGAGTGCCGCGCCGTCGAGCGCGGTGATGCCACCAAACCGCTTGGTGACGCCGGACGTGGCCAGCAGGCTCATGGGGCCGGCTAGGCGAACAGGGCGTCGAGCTGGTCTTCGGAGAACCACTCCGCCAGGAAGTAGCTGTCAGGCTTGTCCTTCATGCCCGCGAGCACCTGGTCCACATTGTCCCGCGTGACCTGCTGGTGAATGGGATAGAGGATGGTGTTTTCAGGCTGCGGCTTCAGCTTGCGCCCAGCCACCAGCCGCACCGCCACGCCGATCGCGTTGCGGCTGATATCCGGCGGGTTCGGCTGCGCGAACGCCTTCATGTCGGTGCCGGAGGCCAGCTCGTTCTTCCAGGCGAGCAGGAACGCCTTCTGCGCTTCCCCGGTCATCACCGGGATCTTGCGGCGCGCGTTCTGGAATGCACGCAGCACGCCGAGTCCCATGGAGTCTTCGACAAAGGCGCCGTCGATCTCGGGCTGAGCCGCGATGACGGTCGACATGGTGCTTTGCGCCTTGGCGTGGTCCCACATGCCGTATCCGGACCAGACGACCTGGATGGAAGGGTGCCGCTTGAACACGTCGAGCGCCGCCTTGCGGCGGGCCTCGGCCGCGGGGTGGCCGGGAATGCCGTCCATCACCACGACTTTGCCCCGGCCCTCGAGCGTTCCAGCGATCCATTCGGCGTAGCGCTTGCCCCACTCGTAGTGATCCACGGTGACGTTGACCGCATACGGGTTCGTCACCGCTTGGTCGAACGACACGACGGGGATATCGGCCCGTTTCGCCTCGTTGATGACGCCGTTCAGCGCCACCGGCGAATTGGCGTTCACTGTGATCGCCGACACGCCCTGGCGGATCATGTTGCGGATGTCCTGGATCTGCTGGTTGGCGTCCGCCCCCGCCTGTTGGACGACCAGCTTGCCGGCCATGCCGCGCGCCTTGTAGCCGTCGAACTGCTCCTGAGCGCCGGCGACCATCTGGTTGCGCCACTCAGTGCCGAAGTAGCCGTTCGACAGGCCGATCACGGCATCGGAGGCAGCGGCGCGGGCCGTTCCGGCGCGCACCAGGCCCACCCCCGCAGCGGCCGCGGCCGTCATAAATTGTCTGCAGTGCATGGTCCTCGTACCTTCCGGGTCACGATTGGGAGTCCGCTCGGCCAGCCAGCGATGTCGGGGCGGCACGCCGCCCCGTCAGGCTTCATTCGGCCGCGATTGCCTGCTCCATGGCGACGCGGCCCTGGAATGACTTGTGGAACTGGCCGTCCTTCATAATGGCGAGCAGCGCGTTGCGGTCCTGCAGCAGGCTGAGGTCGTGCAGCGGGTTGCCGTCCACCAGCAGGATGTCGGCGAGATAGCCCGGCGCAACGCGGCCCATCCTCTCGCCCGACTTGCCCACCCAGGCCTCGCCGCCATAGGCCGTCGCGGCCCGCAGCGCCTCCCAAGGCTCGAAGCCGAACAGGTTGACGAAGTGCTCGAGGTCGCGCGCCTCTGTGCCCTGCGGCAGCCAGGCAAAGCCGTAATCGCCGAAGGGCACCACCTTGATGCCGGCCTTGTGCATCTTGGTCATCACCTCGATGCCCGCCTCCAGCTCGCGTTTGTTGCCGATCATCTCGGCCACGTCGGTGGTGATGCCCCAGTCCTTCGCCTCGTAGGTCGTGTTGTAGCGCGCGGCGATGGCCGGGGAGATGTAATGCTTGTGCTTGACGCGCTCCAGCAACTCGATTGTCTCGTCGGTGGCGAAGCTTGCGTGGAAGATGAACTCCACGTCGTATTTCATGCATTGCCGCACCGAGCTGTCAGCGTGGGCGTGGGCGGCCAGGCGCTTGCCGATGTTGTTGGCGGTATCGCAAATGGCGGCGACCTCCGCCTCAGTCATCGGGTTGTCGTAGGCAGCCATGCGCGGGTAGCAGAAGCTGTCACCCGAGTTGTTGAACTTGATCAGGTCCACGCCCTCGCGGATCATCATGCGCACCGTTTTGCGGAACTCGTCCGGCGTGTCGCAGATGATCGAGATAGACGGGTGCTTGGCGTCGAGCTGGTTATCGTCAGCAAGGCCGCCGGTGACGGTCAGCTCCGGCGATCCCGCCAGCAGGCGAGGGCCGGGGATCTTACCCTTGTTGATCTCGTTGCGAATCACGATGTCGAGCCGTGGCTTGGCCGATGCCGCCCCGATCGCGGCGGTGAAGCCCATGTCCAGTGCCTGCTTGGCATTGTGCATCGTCAGCAGCACGTGCTCCTCAACGGGGAGCGCCGTGAGCTCGGCGACCGTGGTGCCATTGTTGTAGGTGAGATGGCAGTGGGTGTTGACCATTCCAGGCATCAACGTGGCGCCGCCCGCATCCAGCACCTCGCAGCCGTCGCGCTGCAGGGTCTCGCCTGGACCGGCGACCGCGTGGATGCGGTTGCCCTGAACCAGCACCTCGCCCGGCGTGAGCTCCTTGCCGGTTCCCTCGAAGATCATGACATTGGTAAACAGCGTTCTCGACATTGTTGCCTCCGTTTCTCTTTTTCGTTTTGGCTTGTTTTGGACAGGCCCTAAGTCCGCAGCGTCTCAACCCGCCCGCACGCTGACCCGGTCGGACACCTTGCCGCGCAGCGACGCGGGCAGCCCCTCGGATGGTACGTCGCCGTTGAAGCTCTCGGCATAAAGGGCTGCCGCGTCCAGGAGTGCGGGCGCGTCGTCAGCCGTGAGGCCAGAGAAGCGGATGACCATCTTGCCCGGCGTCCGCAGCGCCGCCGTGCATGGGTGGGGACAGCCGTTCAAGCACTCGACCGTGCGGACCGCGACCGTGCTGCCGCGCCGCGCCGCGTGCTGCTTCATGGCAAGGGCGAGACGCTGGCCCGGCGTCGCCTGGCCTACCGACGCCGGGGCGTAGCGATCACAGGTCATGCAGACAAACACCCGGCCGCCGCTCATGCGCTGGCCTGCCGCGGCTGGCGTTGGCGCGCGTAGAACACGGTGAGGGCGTAGTTGACCTGCTTGGCCCGCTCGATCGTGGCCCAATGCCCGCACGCCGTGAGCACCTGCAGCTCGGCGCCCCTGATGGCGCTGGCCATCGCGCGACCCACGTCTGCGGGCGCCGTGCGGTCCTGGTCGCCGGTGATCAGCAGGGTCGGGCAGGCAATGCACGACAGGTCGGCGCTTTGGGCCTCCGCCAACGCCTCGCAGTTGCGCGCGTAGCCTTCGGGCGGCTGCGCCATGATGCTTTCCCGCACAAAGGCGGCGGCGGCCGGTTGATTGACCTTGGTGTCGTCCGCCGTGCCGCCGGCCACGATCGCGTCGGCGATGCCGCGCATCCCTTCCGCCCGCGCCTTCGCCGCCCGGTCCCGGAGCGCCGCGCGTGCCGCCTCCGGCGGCTCCGGGAACGGCCCGATCAAAGCGAGGCTCGCGACCTGCTCCGGGTGCCGGGCCGCGAAATGTTGGCAGATGATGGTCCCCAGCGAGTGTCCGGCCAGGTGCACCCGGCCACTGCCGCCAGCCGCCTCGCGCACCACGTCGAGCAGGTCGTCCATGTGGCTTGCAATCGAGATGCCCTCCCGCACCGGCGTGCGCGCGGAGCCCGCGAGGTCGTACGCCACGAGGCGCAGGTCGCGCTTAAGCACCTGGGCTTGCGGGTACCAGGTATTCGTGCTGCCGCCGAGGCCGTGCACCAGGACAAGGACCTCGCCCTTGCCGCCCAGCTCCTCGATGAACTTGCCGTTCTCGTTTGTTTCCCCCATCGGTCTCACTCCCTATTTTACGCTGACCGCCTCGCGGGCAGCACCTTGCCGCTCCCCAGCATGCATGCGCCGGACCTGGTTGCGGATAGCGCCGAGGCCGGCGATCTCCACTTCGACTACGTCGCCGTCCTGCAGGAAGCGCGGCGGATCGAAGCCGACGCCCACGCCCTCCGGCGTACCGGTCGCGATCACGTCGCCGGGCGAGAGCGTCATGCTGCGCGATATGGCCGCGATCAGGGTCGGCACGTCGAAGATCAAGTCCGCCGTGCTGCTGTCCTGGCGCAGCTCGCCGTTCACCCGGCAGGTCACGCGCAGGTTGGCGACGTCCACCTCGTCGGCGGTCGTGATCCACGGCCCCATCGGGCCGAAGCCGTCGATCCCCTTGCCCAGGAACCATTGCTTATGGACGCGCTGCAGGTCGCGCGCCGTTACATCGTTCAGGATCGTGTAGCCAAACACGTGCGCCATGGCCTGTTCAGGCGGAATGAAGCGCCCACCGCGGCCGATGACGACGGCCAGTTCCGCCTCGTAGTCCACCGCCTCGTCGAGCCCCGGCCACAGCGGGATGTCGTCGTAGGGGGCGGCGATCGAGGAGGAGGGCTTGGTGAAGATGATGGGGTGCTGCGGAACGGCGTCCGCGGCGGTCGCGCCCGCGTCGAAGCCGCTCCGGGTGAACTCGTGCGCGTGGGCATGATAGTTCTTGCCGACACACATGATGTTGTGCGGCGGTGCCAGAACGGGCGCCAACAGCCTAGCCCGGTCAAGCGGGTGCCCTGAGGCTCCCGGCGCGGCCAGGCCGGAAACGTTCAGATGCCCAATAACGGCAGCCATGTCGCCCGCGATGCGCGGCGGCAAGCCGGGCATGGCTTCATCCAAGGGCCAGAACAGCTCCTTGATAGGATCAACGATTGCAACCCTAGGCCGCCCCTCGTGCAACACCGTGGCGAGCTTCATCGTGCCTCCAACCCTATACCATATTATACCAATCGCCGTTTGTTCGGCGTTTTCGTGCACCAATCTGACCGCTATTGGTTGGATGAGTCAACTGCTAGGTTGGCGGCATGGACGATGGATCAGCAGCAGGAATGGCTTGCTCGGCCGGAATGCGTGAGCGCGGCGATGCCGAGGCTCTCAGGGCCGCACTTCGGCGTGAGTTGCTGTCGAGCCGCTGGCAGGACGGCGCCCGGTTGCCGACGGAACGTGAACTCGGCGAACGTCACGGCCTGGCCCGTAACACGGTGCGTCGCGCGCTGCGAGGCTTGGAGACCGAGGGCCTCATCGTCCGCCATGTCGGCCGCGGCACGTTCAAGACGGCTGGGACTTTGCCGGCGCCGGACGCTATGGACCTCGCCGAAATTGCGGGTGCCAGCCCGGCCGACATCTTGGAATGCCGGCTGGCGTTCGAGCCCGAACTCGCGCCGCTCGTGGTTGCCCGTGCGAGCCAGGCGGACCTGGACCGCTTGGATGAGTGCCTGAGGAACGCCGACGCGGCCGAGGACGTCGCGGGCTTCGAGACCTGGGACGCTGCGCTGCACGATGCGATCGCGATCGCGACCCGCAACCAGACCATCATCGCCGTAGCCCGCGCGCTGGCCAGGGTTCGGCTGCAGGCCGAATGGGGGCAGCTCAAGGCGCGCAGCATGACCGCAGAACGCCGTGCGCGGCTGCAAGCGGAACATCGCGCGATCATCGAAGCGTTCCGATGCCGTGATAAGATGGAGGCGCGCACGCGATTGCGGGAGCACATCCTTCACGTTCAGGCCTATATGTTCGGCGAGGAGTTCTGATCGGTCTACAAAGTAGAAAGGGCACGGCTGTGGCGTTGTTGCACGGGTCAGTGGGGTGGACGCGACAATCCGAACCCTCGTCTGTGGTCAGGCGATGCGGACGGAGTTCGGGCGTCCAAGCACCAGCGTGCGGTTGAGGACATGGACAGCGACGTCGACCTCGGTCGCCCGACGCTCGTCCGTGTGCGATCGCAACCCGTTGCCGATCACCTGCTTGAAGCGCGACATGCCCGTCTCGGCGCCAGCGCGCTTGGTGTAGCCTGACGTCTTCTGCCACGCCATGCGGCCGTGCGCGGCAATATGCTGGAGGTGGCGGTCGCGCTGTGTCGGTGCGGTCCCGGCCGTCTCACTCGGCGCCGCATTCGCGCGCGGCGGCACGATGACGGCTGCCTCGGGATGGCGGGTAGTGACGCTTGCGGCGACATCGTCCTGGTCGTAGGCGCCGTCGGCAGTAAAGGCGGTCTTACGTAGCAACCGCCACCTCTGCTGTGTTCGCTACTAGAGCTTTTTTCGATCGGACGGAATCGGAGAAAAGCTCTAGCTCTTTATTTTGGCGAGCATCTTTGTCCAATCGAAAGAGCAGGTCGATTGGACGATGCTCTAGGCTTTCCCGTCCTACCCTCCTGGCCATTGATGTCTTTAGGAGAGGGTTGAATGGGCGAGCTGCTTATCGTGGACGTACTGCGGAACGAGCGGTCGGAACTTATGGGGCTGATGAGCCGCCTGGAGCAGCTGGTCCAACATCGTGGCAGCCTGATCCACCTGGATGCGACCATGCGGCTCTTCGATCCCGATATGCTTTCCCAAGACACCGACCCCGCCCAGCAGCACGAGCGGGTTTCGTGGTTCCGTCCTGGTGAATGCCGTCGGCTGATCTACGGCGTGTTGCGCGACGCCCTGCAGCCATTGGCGACGCGAGAGCTGGCCGAGCGCGTCATGGCAGCGAGGGGCACGCCGGCCGCCGACAACCGCACCCGCGCGCTGATCCAGAAGACCGTCCTGGCCTCGCTTTCCCGGGCGAAGGACACGGTCGAGCGGACCGAGACGGCGGGCGTGGTCTGCTGGCAGATCTGTCAGGCGGCGTGAGCGCGTTGCCAGTAGCCGACCGAAGGCGGGCATCCCATCGCAAGCCCGACCACGCCGTCGGCCTGCTCGCCATCGCCGATGCGGCGCAGGTCCTCGCGCCAGGCAGCCTCCTGGGCGTAGCGGACCAGGTAGGGCCCGGCGATGCGGTGATGGTGGCCAAGCTCGGCACGGCGCAGGCGGGAAAAGTAGGACTCCGTCCCGTTGGTACAGGCGCCGTCGACGCTGTAGCCGTCCTGATGGTTGACACGACAGATGGCAAACCGGGCGTGCAGCGGGTTCTAGGCCGGGCTCTCGTCGGCATGAACCACAGTCGCCTGGGCGATCCGCTGGCTCATGCTGGCCACTGCTGCTTCTGCCGCGGCAAAGACCTGCGGCAGGGTGCGGCCCGCGCGCTCGCGCACCACCACGACGACACGACGCTTGCCCGACTTGTTCCCGGCCAGCCGCCGGTCGACCCGGTCGGCCGCCCGGTTCTCCGGCCGGACATGGCCGCCGAAGTAGGCGCCGTCGATCTCGACCGCACGCCCTTCGCCGCCGACCCGCAGCCCTTTCATGCTGGCCGCCATCGCCTCGCGCAGCTTGTGCGCCAGCACGAACGCCGTCTTGTATTGCACGTCCAAATCACGGGAGGGGGCGAGCATGCTCTTGCCCTTCACCTCGTTGCAGAACACCACGACGGCCAGCAGATAGGTCCGCAGCGGCAGCTTATGCCAGGCGAACAGGGTGCCGGAGGTGATCGAGAAGTCGTGGCGGCACGCCTTGCAGCGCCATCGCTGCTGGCCCGAAGGCCGATGGCAGGCATAGCAGATCGAGCAGCCGCAATCCGGGCACACGGGCTTGCCGTCCGTCTCGGGCTTCCTACTCTTTGCCGGTTTTGATCAGCGCACCAGAAGTCAAGACTTACGGCATACGCCAGGCCCGAGCGCGCCGTGGTGTAGCACATTGCTATGCGCAAGATGGTGCTGACCGGAACTTGCTTCATGGAGAGAGCGGGAACTGGGCATCCGAGTACGGATGCGCGCCCACCTTTCAAGTCGGACTAATGCGGCAGGAACCCGATTGAGATCCACGGCACCGCAGCCACCACGAGCAACCCCAGCACGAGCACGCCGAGATAGGGCCAGATCCGCACCATCGCCGCGTCCGGGTTGACCCGGCCGATCGTGCAAGCGGCGTAGTAGCCGAGCCCGAACGGCGGCGCGAACAGACCGATACCCATGGCTAGGATCACCACCATCGCGTAGTGCACCTCATGGATGCCCAGCGCCTTTGCGACTGGGAAAAGGAGCGGCCCGAACAGGACCATCGCCGGGATACCTTCAAGCACGCTGCCGAGGATGATGAAGGCCACGATTGAGATGCCGAGGAAGCCCCAGGCGCCGCCGGGCACGGCGGCCATCGTGGCCGCGAGGTTGTGCGAGAAGCCGGACTGGGTCAGCGCCCAGGCCATGCAGTTCGCAGCGCCGATGATGAACAGTATCGCTCCAGCGAGCGAGGCCGTCTCGACCAAAATCGAGGGGACCCGGCGCCAATCGAACTTGCGGTAGATCAACACACCCGCCAGCACGGCGTAAGCGATCCCGATGGTGGACACCTCGGTCGCGGTCGCGACCCCGTTCACCACTGCGGTTCGGATCAGGACCGGCAGCACCAGGGCCGGCACCGCGACCACGAACGTGCGGAGCACGGTTGATGCCGACGCGCGCTTGACGCCCCGCAAGTCCTCAGCGCCGGCCCGCTGCCGCGCGAGTATGGCCAGCCCGATCGCAAGCACGACACCCGGGAGCAGCCCACCCGTGAACAGCGCCGCGATGGAAACCCCGGTCACGGACCCGATGGCAATCAGCACCAGCGAGGGCGGGATGGTTTCCGCCATCGCTCCGGCACCTGCCAGCAGCGAGACCATCTCGCCGTCATCGAGGCCCCGTTTGCGCATTTCCGGGAACAGCACCGGTGCCACCGCCGCCATATCGGCCGTCTTGGCACCGGAGATCCCGGACACGAGCAGCATGGCGCCGAGCAGCACGTATTGCAGCCCCCCGCGGACATGCCCGAGCAGGGACGCAAGAAAGGCGACCATCGCCTTCGCCATCTCGGTCATCTCGATCAGCCGGCCCAGCATGATGAACAGCGGCACCGCGAGCAGGATAAGCGAGCTCATGCCTTCGTCGATGCGCCCCGGCAGCACCGCAAGCGGCGTGTTGGTGGTCGTAAGCAAGGCCGCCACCGTCGCCAGGCCGAAGGCAAATGCGATCGGCACGCCGATCAGCACCCCGGCGCCGAGCAACAGGACGAAGAAGACCAGCAAGTTCAGATTGCCCATGGCCACGATCGGGCCCGCCGAGAGCCACAGCCCGGCGGCGATCGCCCCGAGCACGGCGCCGCACGCCAGCACGTCCCGCAATCGGTGCTGCAGGAGACGCAACACGCAGAGGATCAGCATCAGGGCGCATCCGGTCGGGACTGCCGCGGCCCGCACCGAGTCTGGCCAGCCGAGCGCCGGCGTCTCGATGAAGTTCTGGTCCTGCATGAAGTCCAGTGCCGGGCCGATGATCATGGCCAGGAACAGGCACGGCGCCGCGACCGCCAGCGTGTCGGCCAGCGCCCGCCAGCGCGGCGACAGACGCGAGGCGATGGTGGTGAGGCGCATGTGCTCGCCATTCCACAGCGCCAGCACCGAGCCGAGCATGGCGAGCCAGAGGAATGCCATGCTGGCGAGCTCGTCGCCCCAGACGAGCGGGTTGTTGAACACGAACCTCGACGTGACGCCGTAGAGCAGGATGCCTACCTCGAGCAGCACGGCGAGGCCAGCCGGGACCGCAACCGCGACTCCCAGCCAGCGCTCCAGCCGCTTGAGGACCGGACGCTCTACGGCGAAGTCGAGGCCCGGCGGCGTGGTCGCCTCCGCGGTCACGTCAATGGCCCGGAGACGGCTTCGAGCAGCTTCCAGCCTTCGTCGCCAAATTTGCCGCGCCAATCCTTGTAGAAACTGGTGGCCTTCAGCTTGGCCCGGAACGCGTCGCGGTCGGGATCGATGAACTTCATGTTCTTGCCCGAGAGGTCCTGTCGCAGGGAGTCCGTGAGTTGGGCGATATCGGCCCGCTCGTCCTGCCCAGCGCGCGTCAACTCACGGGTCACGATCTCCTGGATGTCCTTGGGCAGGCGCTGCGTCGCCCGGCGGTTCGCCAGGATCCAGTAGCCGTCCCAGACGTGGTTGGTCATGCTGCAGTATTGCTGCACCTCGTAAAGCTTTGCCGTGGCGATGATCGGCAGGGGGTTCTCCTCGCCCTCAACCAGCTTGGTCTGCAGCGCCGAGTAGAGCTCGTTGAAGTTGATCGGCGTCGGACCGGCGCCGAGAGCCTGGAACAGCGAGGTCAGGATCGGCGAGGCCGGGACACGGATCTTGAACCCACCCAAGTCGTCCGGCGTGCGAATGGGTTTTATCGAGGAGGTAATCTCACGAAACCCATTCGCCCAGCACGGGGTCGGCGTCATCAGCCCGGCTTTCTCGATCTGAGTTTGAATGTATTTGCCCAGCGCGCCATCGAGCGCCCCGTAGGCCTGCTCGCTCGAGGAGAAGGCGAAGCCCACGTTCAGCAGCCCCGCCGCCGGTACCAGCGTGGCCAGAATGGAGGATGAAAGGTTGAAGAACTCTACGCCGCCGTTGCGCACCTGGCCCAGCAGGTCGGTGTCGGAACCGAGCTGGTTGGCGGGGAAGAGTTGGATCTCCAGTCGCCCGCCGGTGGCCTCGCGAATGCGGTCGATCGCCTCCTGCCCGCGCTTGTTCACCGGGTGGGTCGGGTCCTGCCCGGTCGCGAGCTTGTAAGTGAACTCGGCTGCAGAGGCAGGCCGGGTCAGGATGCCGAACAGGGGCAACGCCGCGCACGCAGCAAGCACGGACCGCCGCGGAGGGCGCGAGGTGGTCTCGATCATTGTCGTTTCTCCCGTTTATATTATTGTGATGCCCGGTGTGGCGTGGCGCCGGGTCTATTGCCCTGTCAAAGGCGGTAGATGCGTTCCGCGTTGTCGTGGAAGAGCTTGCGCCGCTCGTCGGCCGAGAAGTCCTTCGTGATCGCCTTGAAGGCTTCGAAAATCGCGTCGTAGCTGCTGAACAGCTTGTCGACCGGGAAATTGCTCGCGAACATGCAGCGGTTCGTGCCGAAGATCTCGATCGCATCAAGCACAAAGGGGCGGATGCTCTCAGCCGTCCAGGTCCAGTCGGCCATGCCGAGGCCCGAAATCTTGCACGCGACGTTCGGCGCATCGGCCAAGCGGGCCATCGCCTTGCGCCACCCCGCGATGTCCTCCGGGGCCCGGTCCACCGGCATGCCCGTGTGGTCAAGGACGATCTGAGTGTCGGGGAAGCTGCGCGCGAGATGGTAGGAGTCTTCCATCTGCGGGTAGTAGATCTGCAGATCGAACGAAAAGCCGAACCTGCGCAGCATGGCGTACCCGGCCCGCCACTCGGTCTCGTTGGTGACGCCGGGCCGGTCAAGGTAAGTCTTCACCGGGTCCGGGTGGTAGTTTAGCGAGTGCCGGATGCCGCGGATATTCTTGAACTGGGCGTGACCTTCCAGCACGGCTTGCACGTCGGACTGGCCGAGGTCGGCGTAGCCCACGATGCCGTGGGGATACCCATGCTTGTCGGCGACGCTTTGCAACCAGCGGGTCTCCCCGACCGGGTCGGTCCGGTCATAGCCCACGTCGACGTGGACCGACTTGACGACGTTCTGGCTGCGAGCGTCCGCCAAAAAGTTCTCGATGAGGTAGCTCTTCCGGATCGCCGAATAGTCGCCGAACACGATGGGCGCGACCCCGTCCTGCAACCACGAATATCGGAAAGTTTCGAGATCGTAAAGATGGTGGTGAGGGTCAATTATCGGGAAGTCGTCCATGATCGCACCTGGTTTTTCTGTAAAGCACGGCTCGACCCTGGCGTCCGCCGCCCAGCTGGCCGGGACGGCGGGCGCCTCGGTTTCAGTAAGCCCCAGCAGAAGGTGGGTAGAGCCTTTGCAGGGTCTTGCGGACCTGCGGGTCGTCGATGCTCTCCTTGGTCACCAGCGGTTCGACCAGGGCGAGCTCCTTGGTCGTTGGCTTGCCGGTCAGGGCGGCGTACGCCTGTTCGGTCGCGTCAATCCCCTGCCCGACCGCCTCCTGCAGGAAGATGCCCTGGAGGACGCCGTCACGCAGCAACTTGATCGTCGTCGGGCTGCCGTCCGCGGTCACCACGGCGACCTTGCCGACCAGGCCGCGCGTCTGCAGCGCCCGGGCGGCCCCGGTGCCGGCCTCATCATACATGCCGTAGATGGCCTTGATGTCGGGGTGTGCCGTGAGCAGGTCATTCGCCTGATCGACGGCTTCTTTGACCGTGAGCCCGCGGGTTTGCAGGACCGAGACAAGCTCGCAACCGTCCGCCTTGAACGACTCCTGTGCTCCGCGCAGGTATTTCTGCGCGTTCTCGCGATCCTGGGGCAAGGATAGCATGCCGACCTTGTTGCCACCCCGCTCCTTCGCCAGCTTGCACACGAAGGACCCCTGGGCCTTGCCGGTCTCATAGTTGTTCGCGGTCACGGCGGAGGTGTAGTCGGTATCGCCCGGTTGCGGGCCGATGCCGGCGAACGCGACGGGCACGTTCTTCTCCTTCAGCACGCGCAGCACGGGAGGCGTGCTGCTGGAGCTGACCGGGCCCATGACGACCGCGTCCACGCCACGGGTGAGCGCGGTCCGCACGTTGTTCATTTGCGTGCCGGGCGAGTTCTCGGATGTCATCTCAACGTAGTTCATGCCGAGCTCGGCAGCCTTGGTCTTCACGCCGTAGCCGACCCACTGCCAGTAGGAAATGTCGAGCGACGGGGCGATGTACGCCACCGTGTATTTCTTCTGGGCCCTCGCGATGCCGGACAGGGTGGCGGTGGTCCCAGCCACCCCGGCCAGGACGCATAGCCCTGCGGCGAACGTTTTAAGTCCAGTCCTCTTCATGAACAATTGCATCGTTTCTCTCCTTGTTTTGTTGTGCAGCGCCTATCGCCGGGCCTTGCCGATGCGGTCCACGAGTACGGCAACGAGGATGACGAGGCCCGTGACCGAACCTTGCCAGAAGCTATTAATGCCGATCAGATTCACTCCGTTCTGGATGACCGTGATCATCACGGCGCCGAGCAGGGCGCCGATGGCCGATCCGGTCCCGCCCGACAGGCTGGCGCCGCCGATGACTACGGCCGCTATGGCTTGCAGCATCATTGCCGCGCCTGCGGTGCCTTCAGCGTTGCTGATGTAGGAGACACTGAGGACGCTCGCGAAGGACGCGAGCAGCCCGGATACGGCATACACCGAGCAGCGGACGGCGTTGACGGGCACGCCGAGCAGGCGGGCGGCGCCGCTGCTGCTGCCCACGGCGTAGATCCACCGGCCGGCCACCACCCGACGGAGCGCGAACTCGATGGCCACCAGCAGGACAGCGCAGTAGAGCACGTAGTTCGGCATGCCGGGCACCAGCGTGCCGCCGTTCAGCAGGTAGTAGTCCGGGTCGGAGATGGGCAGAGAGTGCCCCCCGGTCACGATGAAGGCTAGGCTGCCCGCCACCGCGTAGGTGATGAGCGTGACCACGAACGGGGCGAGGCCGGCTGCGGTGACGAGAAAGCCATTCACCGCGCCGGAGACCAGGCCCACGCACAAGCCCGCGGCGGTGCTGGCCACCGCGCCGTAACCGTTTTCCATTGCCAGGCCGGTGACCATACCGGCCAGCGAGAACACCGAGCCGACCGATAGATCGATCCCCCCTGTGATCACCACCAGCAGGACGCCGAACGCCATGATGACTAGGGGAGCCGCGGCTTGGGCGATGTTGGCCACGTTCCCCCAGCTCAGCGCCGAGGGCACAAGCAGACCAACGGCGACCTCCAACAGCACGATCGCGACGGCGATCGCCACCTCAGTGCGGTAGGACGAGAGCAGGCCGACGGTGCGCCCGCGGGACGCTGGGGCGGGGTGGCCGTCGCGACCGACCGATGGGCTGACTGGTTGCATCGTATCCTCCCTGATTCGACGGCCCGCTCAGGCCGCCATGCCCGTCACCGCTGCGAGAGCGTCTTCAGTGATGTCCGCGTGGCGGAGCACCCCGGTCGGGCGGCCATCCGGGTCGAAGGCGAGGACGGCGTCACAGAGCTCAATCAGTTCGGTCTGCTCAGTGGACCACCACACCACCGTGGTCCCGGCGGCCGCCATCGTCCGAATCAGCTCGTAAATTTCGCGCTTGGTCCCGATGTCCACGCCACGCGTGGGCTCCTCGAGTACCAGCATGGCCGGACGAAGGTTGAGCCAGCGCGCGATCAGCAGCTTCTGCTGCGTGCCGCCGCTCAGCGTCGCTGGCAAATCCCACAGCGAACCCACCTTGATCCGCAGGGCCGCGAGCAGACCTTCCGCCTCGGCCACTTCGGAGCGGGGCACCACGACCTGACCGCGCAGGACACGACGCGAGGCGAGCATGTTGTCGATGATCGGCAGGCCGGCAAGGATGCCCTTCCCGGCCCGGTCGCCGCTCACGAACCCCACCCCGCACCGCACCGCCCGGCGCGGCGTCCTGTGGACGAACTTCCGCCCGTCCAGCAGGATGGTGAACGATCCCGGTTCACCCACGCCGGTAAGCGCTTCGATCAGCGCCTCCGGGCCAGCCGGCGCCCCGGCCAAGCCGAGAATGTGACCGCCCTCCACGGCGACGTCGAGGCCGGGTCCCTTGATCTCGAGCCTTCCCCGCCCCGCATCGGTGCCGCCTGTCGCCCGCTTGGGGACGTCCTTGGCGCCGGTTACAGCCGAGGCCTGGCCCATCTTGTCCACGATGTCCGCGTCCGTGAGGGCGACGAGGGGCTGGCGATCGACCGCCGTTACGCCGTCGCGGATGATGGTGCAGACGTCCGCAATCTGGCGGATCTCGCGCATCCGATGGGAGACGAACACGATGGAAATGCCGTTCTCGCGCGCTAACCGGCGCAGCACCACGAACAGCCGCTCCGTCTCCATGGCTGTCAGGTTGGCGGTCGGCTCGTCCAGCAGCAGGAGCCGGGCGCCAGAGCTAAGCGCGCGTGCGATTTCAACGAGCTGTTGCTCATGCATCGTGAGATCGCCGACCTTGGACGAGATCGCGCGCTCGGCGAAATCACGGTCGATGAGGGCGAGGGCGCCCAGCGCGGTACTCTGTGCGGCGCGCTGGCTGAACAGGGATAGTCCGCGGCGGCGGTGCGGCAACTCAATGTTCTCGGCCACGGTAAGATGCGGCAGTACCGCCAACTCCTGGTGCACGACCGCGATGCCGCGCGCCCTGGCCTCGCTCCCCTCGGGGCCGCCGATGTCGCGCCCATCGTATACGAGAGTGCCCTCGTCCTTCGGCGTGACACCGGACACGATCTTGAGCAAGGTGGACTTGCCGGCGCCATTGCCGCCGAGCAGGGCGTGGATCTCGCCCGGAGCGACCGCGAAGTCGATCCCGCGCAGTACGCTGGTTGGCCCGTAGCTCTTGGTGACCCCTTGCGCGTGCAGCAGGAAGGCCTGCATCGTTCATTCCTTTGATCTGCCGAGGCGAGTTTCGGCCCTGTCCAGCGTAGCGGCCCGCCTGGCCCGATCGGGCCAGGCGTCCGAGCGCTACAACCAGCTCTTAATGCTGCGCGCCATCGCCTCGGCCGAGATGCCGTAGCGCTCGTGCAAGGTCGGCAGTGCCCCGGCATCGAGGAACGCGTCGGGCAACGCGACCTGTCGGAAGGCCGGCGGGCGCACGTTCTCGCGCATGAGCAAGGTCGCCACGGCCTCTCCCAGCCCGCCGATGAGCGAGTGGTTCTCAGCTACCACGATCATCCGCCCGGTCCGGCCGGCCTCGCGCAGGATCGTCTCGGTGTCGAGCGGCTTGATCGTCGGCACGTGCAGCACCGCTACGTTCACGCGATCCGCCTCAAGCTTCGATGCCACCTCCAGCGCCCGCATGGTCATGAAGCCGGACGAGATGACGAGCACGTCCGCCCCGTCCCGGATCAGCTTGGCCTTGCCGAGCTCGAACTTGTAGTCGTACTCGTCCAAGACCAGCGGCACCTTGCCGCGCAGCAGGCGCATGTAGACGGGACCGTCATGCGCGGCGATCGCGTGCGTCGCCTGCTCCGTGTCGAGCGCGTCGCACGGGTCCACGATCGTGAGGTCCGGCATGCCGCGGAAAATCGCAATATCCTCGGTCGCCTGATGGCTCGGCCCGTAGCCGGTGGTGAGGCCTGGCAGGGCACAGCAGATCTTGACGTTGAGACCTTCCTCCGCAATGCCCTGGCTGATGAAGTCATAGGTTCGGCGCGAGGCGAACACCGCGTAGGTGGTCACAAACGGCACGAACCCCTCGTGCGCCATCCCGGCCGCCGCCAACATCAGCAGCTGCTCGGCCATGCCCATTTGGTAGAAGCGGTCCGGGTACTGCTCCGCGAACAGGTGCAGGTCCGTGTATTTGCTGAGGTCCGCGGTCATGCCGACGATTTCCGGCCGGTTCTTCGCCAATTCGATCAGGGCGCGCCCGAACGGCGCCGGGCTGGTCCGCTGCCCTTCCGAGGCCAGCGAAGCGATCATCGCCGACGTGGTCAGGCGTGGCTTGCTGGGGTCGTTGACCCGCTCCACCGCGACAGCGCTGGCGCCGCCGCGCCAGGGTCCCTTTTCCCGGCTCATGCGTTCCTCCCGGCGCCGAGCGCCTCGATTGCGGGTTGCCACTCGTCTTTCTCGACCCGGATGAAGTGCGCTTTGTCGCGGGTTTCGAGGAAGGGCACGCCCTTGGCCATTTTTGTGTCGCAGATGATGACGCGCGGCTTCTTGTCAGTGAGCGCGCGCGCCGTGTCGAAGGCGTGCACAAGTGCGTCGATGTCGTTGCCGTCCACGCGTTGAGCGTGCCAGCCGAAAGCTTCCCATTTCGGGAGGAGCGGCTCGAAGTTCATGACACCGACCGAGGGTCCGTCCGCCTGCATCCGGTTCACGTCCACGATACAGATGAGGTTGCCGAGACCCCAGTGCCCGGCCGACATCGCCGCCTCCCAGGTAGGTCCCTCGTCCAGCTCGCCATCCGACATCAGATTGTAGACGAACCGGTCGGAGCCCTTTCGCCGCAAGCCCAGCCCGATGCCGACCGCGATGCCCAGCCCGAGCCCGAGCGAGCCGCCGCTGATCTCCATGCCCGGCGTGTAGCTGGCCATGCCGGACATCGGCAGGCGGCTATCGTCGCTGCCGTATGTTCCCAGTTCGTGCTCCGGGACGATCCCGGCCTCGATCAGGACGGCGTAGAGCGCGATGGCGTAGTGGCCGATCGAGAGCAGGAACCGGTCCCGATCCTCCCAGTATGGGTCCTCCGGCCGGTAGCGGAGGGCGTGGAAGTAGGAGACGGCCAGTACGTCCGCGACGCCGAGCGCCTGCGCAATGTAGCCTTGTCCCTGCACTTCGCCCATCAGGAGCGCGTTCCGCCTGATGCGGTAGGCGCGTTCCTTCAGGCTCGGCGCGTTCGCGAGCATCGTCGTTGGCGCTTCCATGTGCGCGTTCCTCCCTGGTGTATTTTTGAGCCGGGCCTGCGTCTGCCCGCTCGGGTCAGTGGATCAGCATGCCGCCGTTGACGTCGATCACGGCACCGGTGACGTAAGCGGAAAGGTCGGAGGCCAGGAACAGGTAGATGTTCGCCACGTCTTCGGCGTTGCCGAGCCGGTTGAGCGGGATGCCTTTCAGGATCTCGGTCCGCATCTCCGGCGTCAGCTTGTCGCCCGTGATATCGGTCTGGATCAGGCCGGGGGTGACCGAGTTCACGCGAATGCCGTCAGGCCCGAGCTCGCGGGCCATCGCCTTGGCCAGGCCCAGCACGCCCGCCTTGGCCGCCGAGTAGTGCGGGCCGCCGAAGATGCCACCGCCGCGCTGCGCCGAAACGGAGGACATGCAGGCGATGCTGCCCTTCTTGCGCCCGCGCATGTGCGGGATGAAGGCCTGGCTCAGGTAGAGCACCCCCGTCATGTTGACATCGATGATGCGGCGCCAGTCCGCCTCGGTGATGTCCATCGTCTTCACCGGCTGGGTGATGCCGGCGTTGTTCACCAGAATATCGACGTCGCCGAATGTCTCGATGACTTGGTCTGCCGCGCGTTTGCAGCTGTCCCGGTCCGCGACGTTGCAGGCGAGGCCGATATGCGTGTTGCCAAGTTCCTGAGCCGCGCGATGCGCACCGGCCTCGTCGAGGTCGAGAATGGCCACTCGCGCCCCGTGCTGGGCGAATAGGCGGGCCGTTGCAAACCCGATCCCGCGTGGGCTCGCAGCCCCCGAGATCACTGCAGTCCTATTTTGGAGCAGCATCTTCGTTCCATCCCAATTATTCTTGGGAGCGTTCTGCCGCGAAGGCGGGCCCACCACAAATGAGAAGTTTGCACTGATCGCTGAATCCGGCTCATCATTCAGCGATGCTGCGCAAGCTGCCACTCTCAGCCTTGAGTGCGTTCGAGGCCGTCACGCGCACGGGCTCGTTTCGGGCCGCTGCCGAGGACCTCAACCTGACATCCAGCGCGGTGAGCCACGCGATCCACGGCCTTGAGGTCGCGCTTGGGACGACGCTGTTCTTGCGCGAAGGACGGTCGATCCGACTGACCGAAGAAGGCGAGATGCTGGCTCAGCACACGGAACGTGGGTTCGGGGAACTCAAGCTCGGCATCACCAACGTTTCGTCCCGCGGCCGGCCGCTGTTGCTGCGCCTGCACTGTGCGCCCAGTCTCGCAGCGCAATGGCTGTTGCCCCGATTGCGCCGCCTGCTGACGGAGGTTCGCGGGCTTGAGGTCCGGATTTCGGCGGGAACCGACTACACGCGCTTCGCCGCTGACGAATTCGATGCGGACATCGTCTACGGCGCCGCGCCGCCAGAGTTCTACAGTGGCACCCCAGGCCTTCAAGGCGTGGACACAGTGCCACTCGGAACCGAGGTGGTTACCCCGCTCTGCAGTCCGGAGCTTGCGCCCGCAATCCGGGCTCCTCGCGATCTATTCACGCAGACGCTCATCGAGAGCGACAACAAGAAGGTCCGTTGGACGGACTGGTTCGCGGCCAATGACCTTATTGCGCCGGAGTTGCGGGGCCCTCGGTTCGACCGCAGCTTCCTCTCGATCAGCGCCGCGATGGACGGGCTCGGTGTCGCCTTGGAATCAACGCGCTTGGCCGAGCGGGAGCTCGCCTCAGGTCGGCTGGTGCGTCCATTGGACGGGGCCTGTCAGGACGTGGTCTACACTGGCCACTGGCTCGTGTTCCCGCGTTCGAAGCGATACCTGCAGTCGCTCAGGCTCTTTTCGGGATGGATCACCAAGGAGCTCGGCTTGGAGATTGACCTATTCGCCGTTGAGAGCGGTTCCCCAGAGACCAGACCGGCCCAAGCGAGCCCGCTCGGCGGTTCTGCAATCCGGCTGCTGCGGCAACGGGGCGAGCCGCATCGCTCGTTGTCCCGTGCCCCTCCTGGGGAAGATCGTACGCGAGGTAAGCCTTGATACGGCCAAAAATCTTCCAGCTGCTGCGCGCCGAACTGTTCATCGGACCCGACCCCAGGGCTTCGTCCCGACCGGCTCCCTTCCTTCCCCTGTCATCGTGCGGCAACGGACGTCATCGCTCGTGGGATCTGGCACGGGGAGGGGTGCGCCGGCTGACCTCGGTCAGAGCTGCTTCCGGCCACATGGCAGTGCCGCATAACGTTTGGCGATCAATCGCACGCGTTATAGATGACAACAATACTGCAACGAAATTTCCCCATAGATAAACTCGAGCTTTTCGATTGCATAGATTACCACCAGAAGTGAGGCATGATTTACGGCTATGCGCTGGTATCGACGGACGGCCAGAAGGCAGGGCTACATTCAGGTTGACGGCCAGAGTCAGTGAAACAAGGCATACAGAGCGCAAGCTGCAATATCGAATTTCCGCGCTGCATTCTCGACTTCATCCAATGGCCATTCAGTGCTGGGATGGCGGCCTAGATAGCCAAGCTGATGGATCCCATCGGCAGCTACGGCATTCACACAATTCACTTGCGGCAGTGACCACGCTTTGATTTCCTGGGGCATTTGTAGGTCTTGGGGAATGTGTTGGTCATTCGAGAAGGCGCGCTTGGTGATTTTGGCGATGTCCGTCGCGCGGCTATGGGAACCCGGCTGATCGAGCGGGTGATGGAGACCGGATCGCTGGTGATCCGCAAACTCGGCCGTGATCGTGCGGGTGAGATCGCGATCCACCGGTTTCTGTCAGCGGCTTCGGTGACGTGTGGCGAGATGGTTGCAACGCTCGCGACCCGCACGGTGGCCGCTTGCACGGGACGGCGGATCGTGGCGGCACAGGATACGACGGAGATCAATTTCGCCGGCCGCGAGGAGCGCCGCCGTGGTTTGGGGCCGGCGGGCGACGGCATATCGGCTGGGTTCTTTATTCATCCGGTGATCGCCATCGACAGCGAGACGGAGGCTGTGCTGGGTTTGCTGGACGCCAGGATCTGGACCCGCACGGATGAGTTCGTCGCGACACCCGTGCGGGCACGCGCCCTGGAGGACAAAGAGAGCGTCCGCTGGCTGGACGGCGCGGCGCAGGCCGGGACGCATCTGGCCCAGGCGGCTTCGGTGGTGGTCGTGGCCGATCGTGAAAGCGACATCTATGCGAGCTTCGCGCGGCGGCCGGCATCGGTCGACCTGATCGTGCGGGCCGCGCAGGATCGCGCGTTGCACGACGGAGCGTCGCTGTTTGCCGCGGCGGCAGGATGGCCGGAGCTGGCACGCACCGAGGTGCTTGTTGCACCGTCGCGAACCGGGGTTCGCGGCCGGGTCGCGACGGTTGCCCTGCGTGCCGGGCCGGTGGTGATCTGCCGCCCGCGTCATGGCCGTGACCCCAGTGCCCCGCCGCAGCTCAAGCTGACGATGGTCGAAGCGAGGGAGGTGGATGGCCCCGGCGAAGGCCAGCCGCTGCTATGGCGGTTGCTGACCACACTTGATGTCGCCGACGCTGCTGGGGCTGCGGATATTGTACGCCTGTATCGGCTGAGGTGGCGGATCGAGGAAATCTTCCGATCGTTGAAAGCTGACGGCATGCGATTGGAAGACACCCAGGTGCAGGACGCCGGACGGTTGTTCAAGCTGGCCTTGGTCGGGCTGGCAGCGGCAACCCGAACCATGCAACTGGTCGACGCGCGTGATGGCAGTCCGCGACCGGCCAGGGACGTCATCGACGCGTCCGTGTTGCCAGCCGCTGAAGCCATCGCCCCGACACTCGAAGGCAAGACAGCGCGCCAGCGAAACCCGCATCCGCGCCAGTCCCTCGCCTGGCTGTCCTGGATCATCGCGCGGCTCGGCGGATGGAACTGCTACTACAAACCACCCGGACCCAAAACTATGCGCGCCGGATGGGCACAATTCGCCGCCATGGCCGCCGGCTTCGCCCTCGCGGCGCAGTCAGCCGCCCAGTCAAATGTGTGAATCCCGTAGCCATCGGCAGACGTATAGGGATGCGCATGCAAAAGCTTGTCACGCTCGAATCGAAGCGGAGAAAATCTGCGGCACAGGCACCCAGTCTTGTATCCAGCCTGTCAACAACATCAGTAAGCTTCTTGGCT
The DNA here is from genome assembly GCA_963850595.1 of uncultured Alphaproteobacteria bacterium. GTDB lineage: Bacteria > Pseudomonadota > Alphaproteobacteria > Acetobacterales > Acetobacteraceae > CAHJXG01. The sequence continues at coordinate 253,261 of CAWKLS010000004.1, forward strand.
ACCCATCCGGCTGTAGGGCCTTCCTTTGAATACCATCGAAGGTACCCTGGCTGTATGTTTTGGATCGTCCAGATAACAGCTTATTCGTAATAGGTGAAAAATTTTTAAGTCGCGCGGCCAAGCATGGCTGTGTGTTTGTCTTACACCGGTATACAGAAATTTGTCATTAGCTCGCTTTCAATGCTTGCCGCAGCGTCGTCACATCGACGCCGACTAATGCAGCAGTTCCGGCCCGGGTCTACTGCCCAGAGGCGATGAGGCCCCGCGCACGTGTGACCTGATGCACCGTCAGTTTGCACGGTCGGCCGACATGCCGCCCGTGCCGCTTCGCGGCGTTTATGCCCGCCGTTCTCCGCTCCCGGATCAACTCCCTCTCGAATTCTGATCGGCCTGTCGCCAGCGCTTGAGGGCGGGATTTACGCGCTCAAGATAACAGACAGGGGCGCGCTATCCGGCGATCTCGGCGGCTCATTGATCCACGTCTCTGCGCGGGGAGAGCAGAAGGTCCCCGCATGCCAAAGTTTTATTGAGCCCGCCGGCAGCGCCACGAGTCGGAACGGCGACGTCTATGTTTCGAACTATGGCCTCAATCCAGGCTACGGACAGGTGGTGAAGGTTATTACGGGGCAGAGCTCCCCGTAGTAGCCGTCCCGGTCTCGCCGGCGTTGGTGCACAAATTGGCGCCAACTGGCCGGAGTATGACAGGGCGCTGCAGCAGCGTGGGAGCTTGACGGTATGGGTCACGCCCGAGGCGCTCGCGGCCTGGCAGCCTCCGCACACTGGAAAGCGCGGCCGCCCGCGCACCTGCTCGGAGGTGGCGGTCGAGACCGGGCACCTGCTGCGCCTGGCGTTTGGCCGTCCATGGCGGCAGACCGAAGGCTTGCTGCGCTCGATCACAACGCTGCTTGGCCTGCAGGTCGGCATGCCGGACCACACGACGTTCTTCCGCCGCAACCCTGGGCTTCCGTGCTCAATAGGATGACCAGCCTCGCCATGCCAGTGTCGCAACGCGTCCGCTTAACAACGCTTCGGACAGGCACTCTCCAACAATCATCCGATCTCCGCACCAATACGTCGCCAACACCTCCCGCCCATCCCCGGCTACGATCGGCATCGCCGCACGAGACTACTATCCCGATTGCCTGGCTTTGGCCGCTGCTGACCTTGAAGGGATAGCCGCCTACGGCGCGAGTAGAACCCCATCAAATGAGACAACCGTCATAAGTCTTCAGCCCACACTTAGCGCGGAATGCGAGAGATGGCGGTTGGCTCCGGCCTCTCCCATCGAAGCGTTGACTCCGTTGGACGGCCAATTTTGACTGCCACGCGAGGAGATAATCGAGAATAGTCTGAATTAAAAAGCGGGAGAGTGGTGAGATGCCGGTTCTAGGTGCCCACGGCACACGGACGAACGACGACGGTCGGCCACTCTCGCGGCGGCGACTGCTTCCGGCGGCCGGTTTGGCGCTGGTCCCCGGCGTCGCTGGACTGGTGGGAGCGAGACCTGCCTTCGCCGGCGCGGACGACGAGGGACGCTGCACCACCGTCCCCGGCGTGCCGACAGCGAAGCGTCCACTGCCGCAAGACAATGCGCGGGACATCAGCCACGCCGAGACCGAACTGGCGTTTCGCAACCACGGCATGCTCAACGAGCTTCTGCGCGAGCCCATCACCCCGCTCGGCGCACACTACCTGCTGGTCCATTTCGACGTGCCCCGCCTCAGCGAGGACAACTACAGCGTCGCCATCGGTGGCCGGGTGCGAAGCCCCGCCGCCGTCACCTTGGGCGACCTGAAGTCCCGCCAAGCGGTCAGCCAGGTGGTCACCATGGAGTGCGCCGGAACCGGCCGCGACCTCCTGCGCCCGCGTCCGGTCTATGTGCCTTGGACCGATCAGGCCATCGGCACCTACCAGTGGATCGGCACCCCATTGCGGCCGCTGCTGGAGCAGGCAGGACTGCTTCCTGACGCCGTGGAGATCCTGTTCACCGGCTGGGACACCGGCGTCGATCTCGGTGTCGAGCACGCGTTCGAGCGCTCGCTGCCGGTCGCGGACGCGCTGCATCCGGAGGTAATGCTGTGCTGGGCGGCCAATGGGCAAACCCTGCTGCCCGAGCACGGCTATCCGCTGCGGCTGATCGTGCCCAGTTGGTACGGCATGGCCAGCGTGAAGTGGCTGCGCGCCATCACCGCGCTCAGCGAACCGTTCCAGGGCGTGCAGCAGGCCCAGGTGTATCGCTACAATCAGGATCCCAACGATCCCGGGGAGCCGGTGCGTGAGAAGCGCGTCACCTCGGTTATGGTCCCGCCGGGCATCCCGGATCTGTTGACGCGGCAGCGGTTCGTGGCACCCGGCAAGTATCCACTGATCGGACGGGCGTGGTCCGGCAACGGGCCGATTATCAAAGTGGAGGTCAGCGCCAACGGTGGCGGCTCGTGGTATCCGACGCAACTGGTGCCGGTGTCTGACGACCCCTTCGCCTGGGTAGGCTGGCATACCATCTGGACCGCCGGCAACGAGGACGCCTACAGCCTCGCCTGCCGCGCCACCGACGCGACCGGGGCGACGCAGCCGCTCGACCCGAACGAGGTATACAACCTGCAAGGCAATGGCATCAACAGCGTGCGGCAGGTCGAGGTCGTCGTGCAGAAGGGGATCGGCAGCGCCGGGCAGCAGGTGCCGTCGGTGGCCAGGCTCGTCCTCCCCGGCGCGAAGGTACCGCCCGTCCCAAGCATCGTGAACCAGGCGGATTCCTTGACGGCGATTTCACCGACCGCCGGCTAAGCTGGCGGCTTATCTCTGGGCAAGGGGATGGGCGTAGCATCGTTTGGTCGTTTACATCCCGATGCAAAAGTCGAACAGAGGCAGTCCATAAGCTCAGTCACCGCGTCAGCCCAGCGCTGCGGACGGCTGCACCGGTCAACCGGTTTGCGGTAGCAAGCGAACACAAAGCCACGGCGCGCTCAGTGGACAACCCAATTCAACGTCATGTCGATTGGCCGACCTGCCATTTAATAGGTTATAAATTGCTTCGAATGCGGCACTATGCCCATGTTACGGTAAAATCAATACGAGGCATGTGGCGCGACAATCTGGGTGAGAAAATGCGTCAATCAGGATGAGAATAAGCGACCGCAACAGGAACGATGATGTTCGCGTTGATTGCTGCGAGCAAGCGTTAAGTTGGTGTTTGATTGTCGGTGCGCGACACGGTTTCGAGGTCCTTGATCGTCGCGTAGTGTTGCGGTCGTCCGGCGCCCTTGTTTTTGCGTTCGAGTGCGGCGCGGCGGCGGTAGCTATCGACGTTGATCTCGAAGATCGTGGCGTGGTGGACGAGGCGATCGACGGCGGCGAGCGTCATGGCGGGATCTGGAAAAACTTTACCCCAAGCTCCGAATGGCTGGTTTGCCGTGATCAAGGTGGATCGGCGTTCGTAACGGGCACTGATGAGCTCGAACAGGACGGATGTTTCCGCCTGGTCCTTGCTGACATAGGCGAGGTCATCGAGGATCAGCAGGTGGAAGCGGTCGAGGCGGTTGATGGCGGCCTCGAGCGCCAGTTCGCGCCGCGCCACTTGGAGCCTTTGCACCAGGTCGGACGTGCGGGCGAACAGCACGCGCCAGCCGTTTTCCACCACGGCCAAGCCGATCGCTGACGCCAGATGGGTCTTGCCGCCGCCGGGTCCGCCGATCAGCAGCAGGTTGGCGCCTTTGTCGATCCAGCTGTCGCCGGCGCAGATCGCGAGCACATGGGCCTTGGAGACCATCGGCACCGCGTTGAAGTCGAAGCTGTCGAGGGTTTTGCCGGGCAGCAGCTGGGCTTCGGCGAGATGCCGCGCGAGGCGGCGGCGATCGCGTTCGGCGATCTCGTGCTCGGCCAGCGTGGCGAGCAAGCGTGCCGCGGGCCAGCTTTCCTTGTCCGCCCGCTCGGCGAAGCTCGCCCAGTCCTGCTTGATCGCGGGCAGGCGGAGGTCGTTGAGCATCAAGGTGAGCCGGGCGGCGTCGATGGTGTCGATCATGCCGCCTCTCCTTCGACGAACGTGCCGCCGAGCAGGTCCTCATAGGCGGTCAGCGGCACGAGATGGACGACGACCTCTGGCAATGCCGCCGGGTCTGGCGCAAAGCGCGCGCGGAGCGTGGCCAGGTCGGGGAGCTGGGCTGCCGACAAATCCGCCTCGAGCGCGGTGGCGAGTTCGGCCTCGCAGCCGCGCTCATGGGCCAGGACCAGCAGATCGACCATCAAGCGGCATGCTGATCGCTCCGGCAGCTTTTCGAGCAGCCGGTCGAAGGTCAGGCGATAGGCATCGCGCGGAAACAACTGGTCGCGGTAGACGAGGTTGAGCAACGCCATCGGCTTGCGCCGCAGGGCGTGGATGACGTGGCGATAGTCGACGACATGCGCGTGCTTGCCGCCGGCCGAGGCGCGGCCGCGCGGCAGGATCATCAGCGACGTGCCGCCGATGAACACCTCGAGCCGGTCATCATACAGCCGGGTCCGCAGGCGATGGCCGATCAGCCGGGACGGGACCGTGTAGAACACCTTGCGCAGCGTGAAACCGCCGGACGAGGTGACGGTGACGACGGTTTCCTCGTAGTCGCAGGTCCGCTGACCCGGCAGGAGCTGCAAGGCAGGTCGCTCGGCCTCGATGCGTTTGGCGTGGTGGGCGTTCTTGCGGCTGACGATCTCATCGACGAAGCGGCGATAGCCGGCCAGGTCGTCGAAGTCCCGGGTGCCACGCATGAGCAACGCGTCCTCGACCGCCTTTCTGAGATGGCCGTGGGCGCTTTCGATGACGCCGTTCTCGTGCGCGATGCCGCGGTTGTTGCGGGTTGGCTGCATCCCGTAATGGGCACACAGCGCGTCGTAGCGCAGGGTCAGGTCCTCGCGGGCATCCCGGTCCAGGTTGCGGAACGCGGCCGAGAGACTGTCGCTGCGGTGTTCGAGCGGCGCCCCGCCGAGAACCCAAAGGGCGTTTTGCAGCCCTTCGGCCAGGGCGACATAGCTCTCGCCGCCGAGGATGACGTGCGCATGCTCGAAGCCGGAGTAGGCCAGCCGGAAGTGATAAAGGCGATGATCAAGGCCGGCACCTGCAATGGTCACGCCGAGATCGGTCATGTCGGTGAAGTCCGACAGCCCCATGCGGCCGGGTTCATGGACCTGACGGAAGATCACCTCCTGGTCGGCGCCATGCACGGCTCGCCAGGAGCGGATGCGGCGCTCCAGGGTGCGGCGCGCGCCAGCGGAGAGGTTCGGATGCCGCCGCTGCATCTCCTCGAAGATCGCCACCGCGCGCAGGTCCGGGGCTGCCTTCAGCATCGGCACGACCTCGGCGTCGAAGAAGTCGGCGAGCGGATCGGGACGGCGACGGCCGCGCGGCTTCTTCTGCGATGATGGCGGTCGGTGGTCCTGCTCATGGCGATAGGCGGTGGCGGTGCTGATCGCTGTCTTTGCGGCGGAGACTGCCGGGCCGTTCGTCTGTCGGAAGGTCATGTAGAGCCTCATCTGATGATCGGTGACGTGGCGGCCGGGCAACGGGGATCTCCTCGCGAGAGGACCATCCACAGGCCAAGCCGGTTGCGATCACCAGACCATCGCTCCCCCAGAGGGACTTCAGATCAGTTGTTCCACCGTTTGCGCCGCCAGTCGGGCTCCGCCCTCACGTCGTTGCAAACGGCGAAACACTTTCTCATCCTGATTGACGGGCATTCTCACCTTGATTGCCGCGCAGCAACGAGGCACGACGTTTATGGCACAAACGTTCAATCGCCGTCGGTTTTTACAGCAATCAGGCATTGTTGGCAGTTCGCTTCTGACGTGCAGTATTCCGTTCGACCAATCCGCACGGGCAGCATCGGCAAGGATCAACGTCCCTACGGTTGACCAACTGACCATTCGTCAGGTCACGGATGGATCGCACGATGTCTTTCTCGACGAAGCCGAATACTCTGGTCTCACAAGTGGGTCGAACCGGCCCACTTGGCTCAGTGGGAAGGACCCTGGAGAGCGAATGGGGATTGGCCCTGCATCTCGAATCCAAGAAGGGATAGGAGACGCGGCGCTACCTGCTCGACTTTGGTTTCATGCCGACGACCTACCAGAACAACTTGTCCGTCCTGAATACTGATGTCTCGCAGATCGACGCGTTGATCGTCAGCCATGGTCACTACGACCATATCGGAGGTCTCACAGGCTTTCTTGAAGCGCAGCGACCGCTGATGCGAAAGGACCTGAAGGTCTACCTGGGTGGCGAGGATGATTTCTGCAACCGTTTCAATCGCAAGCCAGACGGATCGCTCAGCAATTCCGGTTTTGCACTAGACCGCCGCAAGCTGCGAGCCATGAATGTGGAACCTCTTATTTCCGAGGCTCCCATCGTCATTGAGGGTCATGTATTTACGACCGGGGCAGTGCCGAGGACCAGTATCGAGCATGTCTTGCCACAGACCCTCGTAAAATTTGGCATCCAGGACGGCTTGGGATGCGATCCCAAGTCCTACGCCGATCATCACTTCACTGACATGGAGCTTGCTGGAAGCGCAGTGCCTGATCAGCACTGGCACGAGCACGCTATGTGCGTCCGCCTGGGTAACCGAGGACTAGTAGTCATCAGCTCATGCGGCCATGCAGGCATTATCAACACGCTTCGCCGGGCACAGGAGGTTAGTGGGACTGAGAAGATTTATGCGCTCGTCGGTGGTTTCCACCTTGCCCCAGCGCCGGACGACTATCTGCGTCAGGTTATGGCCGAACTGAAAAAGTTTGACATCGAGCATGTCATGCCAATGCATTGCAGCGGGGCAAACTTCATTGAGCTGGCGAAAAGGGAGATGCCGGAGAAGCTGGTGCAATGCACAACGGGGAGCAGCTTCAACTTCACCGCCTAGACACCACAACGCAAGCAGACGAACGCAGTCATGGTGGTCGACGCAATGGGCTGGTCAGCACCAGTACCAGGTCGGCGCGTGAGCGAGCCGTAGGTCGAGCACCGGACCAGCCCGGTCGTCGATCTCGTGTTCTCGGACTGACCTGAGTCTCGGTCTGGAACCCGTCGCGGGATGACGCCAGAAGCATTTCGGCAAAATAATGACTATGCGTGCGCACATAGTCGCTGGCGCTGGGTCCAGACCCAATTGGCGTTGGAGCACTTTGATGATCTGAATTGGTGGTAGGGTGCGGTTTTCTTTCTGGCTCTGACCGCCCCGATGCCGCACAAACACGACGCCGATCGCCGGCACCACATCCCCAAGATGTCGTTCAAGGCGCAGAACTGGCCGGCGTATGAGGCCGGCCTGCGCCGGCGTGGCAGCCTGACGTTGTGGATCGAGGACGTCGCACTGGAACACTGGCAGAGCTGTCGACAGGGCGGGCAAGCTCGCTATACGGATGCAGCCATCCAGACGAGCCTGATGCTGCGCACGGCGTTCAAGCTGGCGTTGCGGCAGACCGAGGGTCTGATGGCATCGATCCTCACGTTGATGGACCTGACGATCTCGGCGCCTGACCACACCACGGTCAGCCGTCGGGCGGTAACGTTGCCGGTCATCCAACCGGCCTTGGTGCCACACGGTCCGTAGCAGGTGTTGATCGACAGCATCGGCCTGCAGGTCACGGGGCGGGACAATGGCTGGAGGCGAAGCATGGCGTGAAGTCGCGCCGGACGTGGCGCACAGACGGTCGCGGCCTATGGTGAGGGCATCGCGGTGGTGATCCCGCCGCGTTTAACGGCTGTCCCGAGTGGCGATCTGGGTCTGCCGACACCGCGTGACCGTCATCTGGCGATGATCGCCGAACAGGGCCGCCTGAGCTGTCAGGCCGCTAACGACTATGGTCAGCGTTCGTGCGGATTCCGACGATGCCGCCCGAGTATTCCGAACGTATTCCGCGCACCGTTCTAATCTGATGCCGCGCACCATTCTAATCTGATGGTGCTCAGGGTGGTGTCGTCTCGTGGGCCGGTTTCGTCATGTCACGATGGTGGAGGTTGGGTCGAGCCGAGCGCCTGGCTGATCCTGGTTGGCGGGCCCTAGTCACGTCCGTAGCCTCGCGGTGGCTCGGTTTCGTTGAGGGCTGTGAGGTCGAGATCTGCAATGGCCTCTAGCGCCTCGGCCATGGAGCTGTCGCGCAGGCTGTTGGGCAACGCGTCGAGCCACGCGGCATATTCGCCCTGCAACGCCAGCAGTTCGATGACCGCATCGCGCCAACGCTGGGGGCGGCTGCGGCGATCGGCTGGACGCCTCAGCCGGGCGATGACGGCCGCGGGCTGCGTCACGCGGCGGGCACGATGGCGAGCCTGGCGCTCGGCGTTGCTCAGCGCGTGCTCGCCATCCGGTTTGCGGCCTCTCGGCATGGCCTTGTTCTCCGTTACTGTAACGCATTGCAGTGGAGTTTTCACCCGGCGGTGCGCTGCTTGCGCAGGCTTTCGCCCTTGAGTTCGATGCGATGGGCGTTGTGCAGAATGCGGTCCAGGATGTCCCACCTGCGGCACCAGGTGCCGGCCCGGAGAATGTCTTTTGAACCGTCGGCCACGCCCTTGAGGGCCGCTTGACGGGGTGGACCAAGGCCGCCAACACCGTGCCATGACGGAACTGGAGCGCTTCTCCCTCGCGATGCCGGATGGCGCAGAGCTGGCCTGCTACCGCTGGCTCGGCTGCGCGGCGCCCCGCGGCATCGTCCAGATTGCCCATGGCCGCGGTGAGCATGCCCTGCGCTACGCGGCCTTCGCCGCGGCCTGCATGCGGGCAGGGCTTGCGGTCTACGCCAACGATCACCGTGGTCACGGTCGCACGGCAGGTCCCGGCCAGTTCGGTGACTTCGGGCCAGCCGGCTTTCCCAGGCTCGTCCTCGACATGGCGGCACTGACATATACGGTGCGCGAGCGGCATTCCGGCGTGCCCGTCATCCTGCTGGGCCACAGCATGGGATCGTTCGCGGCACAGCTCTACCTGCGAGACCATGCGGCTTTGTTGGCTGCGCTGGTGCTGTCCGGCTCCGCGGCGCTGGATCTGCGCTATGCCGGATCACCGGGTTCAACCGATTACAACGCGTCGTTCCAGCCGCAACGAACCGAGTTCGATTGGCTCAGCCGCGATGAAGCGGCGGTGAACGCCTACATCGCCGACCCGCTCTGCGGGTTCGCACTGCGGCCGGAGTCGCAGGCCAGCATGGTCGCAGCCGCTCCACGCATGCCGCCGGCGGGGTCGCTGGGCGGTTTGCCCGTATTGCTGTTGACGGGTGACCAAGACCCGGTGAACGGCAACCTGCGCTGGTTTCACCCGCTGGTGGACCGTTATGCGGCGGCCGGTGCGGTCGTCACGAGCCAAGTCTATTCGGGTGGCCGGCATGAGATGCTGAACGAGATCAACCGGGACCAGGTCACGGCGGCGCTGGTCGCATGGATCGTCACCACAGCTACGTCCACCAGCACCGATGGGCTAGGGGACGCAAGGACCGGCGGTTGACGGCGTCTGCTTCTGCCGCCGATGCTGAGGCGAAGCGCCGGAAGGGCGCGTTGGGGAGGAGTTCATCATGCTTGTCACGCGCCGCCTTGTCACGCGCCGCGGCGCTCTCGCTGGTTTGGCCGCGCCTTTCCTGGTGCCCCGACGGTCTCGAGCGGAAGGCGTCCAGCCGCTCCGCTTCGGCATCCTGGGCGACTTGTCCGGACCGTATCGCGACCTGTCCGGGCCGGGCACCCTCGTCTGCGTGAACCAGGCGATTGCGGATTTCGCGGCGGCGGGCGGCACCGTGCCAACGTCCGTGATCCAGGCGGACCATCAGCACAAAGCCGATGTGGGCACCTCGATCGCGCGGCAATGGTTCGACAACGGCGAGGCGGACGTGATCCTGGAGGTCAACAACTCCGCCATCGCGTTCGCCGTCGCCGATCTGGCCATGCAAAGGGACCGCGTGTTCCTGGCAACCGGGCCGGCAAGCGCCGACCTGAGCGGGCCGCGCTGCAACGCCAACATGGTCCACTGGACGTATGATACCTGGATGCTCGCCAACGGCACGGGCACGGCCGGGGTCAAGGCGGGCGGCTCCAGCTGGTTCTTCCTGACCCCGAACTACACGTTCGGGCAGGCGCTGCAGCGCGACACAACGGCCGCGGTGCTGCGGGCAGGCGGCACGGTGCTGGGATCCGCGAGCTACCCGTTTCCCACCACGACGGACTTCTCCGCTTTCCTGGTGCAGGCGCAAGCGAGCGGCGCCAAGGTGGTGGGCCTCGCCAACGCCGGCACCGATATCACCAACAGTGTCAAGCAGGCGCATGAGTTCGGCCTGACCCGGCCTGGCGGCACGCGGCTCGCCGGTTTGCTTGCGTTGTTGAACGACGTCCGCAGCGCGGGGCTGGAGGCGGCGCAAGGCATGCTGCTGACGGAGCCGTTCTACTGGGACTTGAACGACCGCACTCGGCTCTTCACGGCCAAGGTGCAGCCGCGCATGCCGAACGGGCTGTATCCCTCCACCAACCACGCTGGCGCCTATTCCGCCACGCTGCACTGCCTCAAGGCGGTGCAGGCGATGGGCGGCCCAGTCAAGGCCCGGTCCGGCAAGGCGGTTGTCGCCCAGATGAGGCTGATGCCAACCGTCGACGACGCGCTGGGTGCCGGCCGCATCCGCGAGGACGGGCGCAAGATCCACAACGCCTACCTATTCGAGGTCAAGGCGCCCGGCCAGAACAAGGGCGAGTGGGACCTTTACAACCTGCTCGACACCATTCCGGCCGATCAGGCGTTTCGCCCCGTGGCGGAGGGCGGCTGTTCCCTGGTGAAGTCATGAGCGTCGCGGCCAGCAAACCGATGTTCCCGGTGGATGCCGCCTGGCTCGCGCGGCTTACGGAGCCCGCGCTCTTGCCCGACCTGCCGATCGTGGACCCGCACCACCATCTTTGGGACCGTCCCGGCGGCCGCTACCTACTGGGCGAGCTGCTGGCCGACTTGAGCAGCGGACACCGGATCGATGCGACGGTGTTCGTGGAATGCAAGTCCATGTGGCGCGCGGGCGGCGCGCCGGAGTTGCGGCCCGTCGGGGAAACCGAGTTCGTGGCTGGGGTCGCCGCCATGTCGGCCAGTGGCGGATACGGCCCGGCCGCGGTCTGCGCCGGCATCGTGGGGCATGCCGACTTGCGGGTGGGCCGGCGCGTCGGTCCCGTGCTTGAGGCGCACCTCGCACGGGGCGGCGGGCGCTTCCGCGGCATCCGCCACATCGCCGCCTATGACGCCAGCCCGGCCGTGGTCACCACCAGCGTGGTCCCGCCCTCGGGATTGTTGGCCGATGCTGACTTCCGCGCCGGCTTCGCCGAGCTTGCGCCGCTCGGCCTGAGCTTCGACGCCTGGCTCTACCAAACGCAGCTGACCGAGCTTGCGGCGCTGGCGGATGCCTTTCCTGCGACCACAATGGTACTGGACCACCTGGGCGGCGTGCTGGGCGTGGGGCCGTATGCCGGCCGGCAGGACGAGATGTTCGCCTCTTGGTCGCGCGACTTGCGTGAGCTGGCCCGCCGTCCGAACGTGGTCGTGAAGCTGGGCGGCCTCGGCATGCGCATCTGCGGGTTCGGCTTCGCCGACCAACCGGAGCCGCCGACCTCGGCGCAGCTCGCGGCACGTTGGGCTCCGTATGTGGAGACGGGCATCGCGGCATTCGGCGTTGACCGGTGCATGTTCGAAAGCAACTTCCCGGTCGACAAGGGCTCGTGCAGCTACGGCGTGCTATGGAACGCCTTCAAACGACTGGCCGCCGGCAGCAGCGACGCCGAGCGGACCGCGCTGTTCGCCGGCACTGCCCGGCGCGCGTATCGCCTCGATGCTGCCAAAGCCCCGTCATAATCTTGACGCCGGCCCGTTGAGGCAAGGCTCGCTTACCCCCTCGGGCGCGTTCACAACAGGGACCGTCGCAAGATTGGGGATCGCAAGATTGTCGGGCTTGATCCGACCGGAAGCGAGGCTGGTGCTGGCCGGTGTCCAACACGAAACAGTCCCCGCCTACGCCACGCACCACGTCGCCCGGTGCCCGACAATATTACGCCACCCGATCTTGCGGCAGTCCCATTTCAAACTGAGACACTACCAAGTTCTACCACCCGTTCACCCGGCCCCATACAGCGACAACCTCGTCCCCGCCATCGACGACGTGGTAGCGCTCGTGGGCGGCAGCGGTCATGCAGGCGTGGTTGGGAGCAATGCGGACCAAGCCGCCGATGGGCAGCGGCGGAAACGGCTGGGCGGGATCAAGGGCGACCACGCCATGCTCCTGGTAGGCGCTCGCGACCGTCGCATGTCCGTAGGCGCGCGTGCCGTCGGCGGCGAGAAGCAGGCCGAACCCGTAGTCGACCGGGCCGGCCTCGGTGCTGCGGTCCTTGGACAGCGCGAGGCCGCCGGCGTCGACCAGGATGCGGTGCTCGGCGACACGGCGGCCGATGACGCTGGCCAGCACGGTGACGGCGATGTCGTCCAGCCCGTGGGTTCGGATGCCGGCCTGGAACAGGTCGCCGAACATGTAGACGCCCGCGCGCAGCTCCGTCACGCCGTCCAGGTGCCGCGCGTGCCGAGCGGTGGGCGAGCTGCCCATCGACACGATGCCGACCCTGTGCCCGGCGGCGCGCAGCCGCTTGGCGGCAGCGGTGACGGCGGCGCGTTCGGTCTCGGCAATGGCGGCCATGTCGTCTGCGGTGCGCCCGGCATAGCTGTGCCCGGCATGGGTCATGACTCCGGCCAAGCAGGGACCGAGGGCATCGGCGACCGCTAGCAGGCGTGCGTCGGCAGCCTCCATGCCGCCGCGGTGTTCCCCGCTGTCGACTTCGACCAGGGCGCGGACCGGGGCCGGGTGGGCGGCGATGGCGCGGGCCGCCTCGGGGTCGTCGGTGATGACCGCGATGTCGGCGCCGGCGGCGTTCAGCGCCGCGACCCGGTCGAGCTTCTGCGGCGTGATCCCGACCGCGTAGATCATGTCCCGCAGCCCGGCGCGGGCAAAATGCTCGGCCTCGGCCAGGGTCGAGACCGTGATGCCCCGGGCACCCTGATCCAGCACCATGCGGGCTGCCTCGATGCACTTCGCGGTCTTCATGTGTGGGCGCAGCGCGATGCCGTGCCCAGCCACGTCGGCGGCCATGGTGCGGATGTTGCGCGCGAGGATGCCCCGGTCGAGCACAAGGCAAGGCGTGGCAAGGTCGCGGAGCCTCATGGCCGGGTCAGCTCCGTGTCGGGCGACGGCACCCGCCGCGGCAGGCGTCCAACGACGCCCCTTGCCCCGCCACCCGCGCGTGTACGGCCAAGTCCTGGTCCCAGAGCAGGCCGAATACGGCGTTGCTGACGCTGCTGGCTTGCAAGCGACATCCTTTCGCGATTGTCCTCGCTTCGCATGCACTTGCCGACCTACGCGCGTCAACCCACGGACGGCATCGGGCGGAAAGACGCGGGACAGGCCTGGCGAGTTCGACGGCACTGATGCACGCTGTCCTTCGACCGGACCCAAGAATTCGGCACAGGGAGGTTTCAGCATGAGACGCCGCACATTCCTGGCTTCGGCTGCCTCGGTCGGGCTGGCCATGCCATCCATCGCCGGGGCTGCGGGCGCGAACACCTTGCGCTTCGTCCCTCAGACCGGCCTGTCGAACCTCGACCCGATCTGGACGACCATCGACGTCGTGCGCAACGCGAGCCTGCTGTTCTGGGACACCCTGTATGGCGTGGACCACACGCTCACCCCGCGGCCGCAGATGTGCGAGGGGCATGAGACCTCCTCCGACGGGCTGACCTGGACGTTCACCTTGCGCCCCGGGCTGCGTTTCCACGACAACGAGCCCGTGCGCGCCGCCGATGCGGTGGCCAGCGTGAAGCGTTGGATGAAGCGCGACCTGATGGGGCAGCGCATCGCGGCGCGGCTGGACGCGCTGGAGGCCCTGGATGACCGGCGCTTCCGCTTTCGGCTGAAGCAGCCCTTTCCCAAGCTGATCTATGCGCTGGGCAAGGTCGGCACCCCGGTCTGCTTCATCATGCCCGAGCGGATCGCCGCCACGGACGCATTCACGCCCATCACCGAGTATGTCGGCTCGGGCCCTCTGGTGTTCCGCGGGGACCAATGGGTGTCGGGCTCCTCCGCGGTGTTCGAGCGCTTTGCCGGCTACGTCCCGCGTGAGGAAAAATCGGACTGGCTGGCCGGCGGCAAGCGTATCCTGTTTGACCGTTTGGAGTGGCAGGTCATCCCCGATCCCAGCACCGCGGCCGCGGCGTTGCAGAACGGCGAGGTCGACTGGTGGGAGCAGCCGATCCCCGATCTCGTGCCGCTGCTGAAACGCAGCCGCGGCATCCGCGTAGACATTGCCGACCCGCTGGGCAACATTGGGGTGTTCCGGGTCAATCACCTCCATCCGCCGTTCAACGACCGGCGGGCGCGGCAAGCGTTGATGATGGCGACCGACCAGGCTGATTTCATGCAAGCCATCGTTGGCGGCGACCCGGCGCTGTGGAAGACCGTCGCGGGTCATTTCCCGCCGGGAACGCCATTGTTCACCGAACAGGGTGGCGAGGTGCTCAAGGGCAAGCGCGACTACGCCGCCGCGGCCGCGTTGCTGAACGCGTCCGGCTACAACGGCGAGAAGATCGTGCTGATGGCGGCCACCGACCAGCCGCCGGCCAAGGCACAGGCCGACGTGACCGCTGACTTACTCGGCCGCATTGGCGCCAATGTGGACTACCAGGCCATGGACTGGGGCACGATGACCTCGCGGCGCGCCAGCATGAAGCCGCCGTCCGAGGGCGGGTGGCACATCTTCCACACCTGGGCGGCGGGTGTGGGGTCTGCCTCTCCGGCCACCTACCCGCACATTTACTGCACGGGGAAAAGCGCCTGGTTTGGCTGGCCCACGGACGAGCAGGTGCAGACTGATATCGCAGCCTGGTATGAGGCAACGGATCCAGCGGCGGAGAAAGCGGCAGCTGCCACGCTCAACGCCGCGCTGATCGCCGAGGCCCCGTTCATCCCGACCGGGTTCTTCCTGAACTACCAAGCCACCCGCACCAGCCTGTCGGGCGTGGTGAACGCACCCGTGCCGATCGTCTGGGACGTGCGGAAGGCGTAGGCTGGACATTGGCACGGCTGCGGAACCTGCGGCCTTGTAGCTGATGCTACTGGCAAGATTCTTTCCGCATTCACTGTGGCGCGAAGTTGCTGCGAGTAGCGCAAGCCATCGTGCCTTCTGTATGGTTCGCTTTGCCGCGGCTGTCGCTTGGTGAAAGGGTCCGTCATGCATCAGCAAGCGTTGAGACGCCTTCCCGCCATGCTGGTCGGCGCGGCCCTGGTCATCCTGGCACCGGCGGGATGCGGGCGTTCCTATCAGATGACCCATTGGGACGGCCGGCGCGGCTACGACGGCAACGGCGATTACGGCTACAACTCCGATGCGCCGCGGCAGGCTTCGGTGTTCGAGGCCCAAGCCAGCCAGAGCTACCCTGCGCCAGGACCGCCCATCGATCCCTGGGGTCCTTACGTCCGCGAAGCCGCCGCACGGTTCAGCGTTCCGGAAGCTTGGATCCGCGCCGTCATGCAGCAGGAATCAGGCGGGCGGCAGACCAGCGCGGATGGTTCTCCCATCACGTCGAGCGCCGGGGCCATGGGCCTGATGCAGGTCATGCCAGGCACCTACGACCTGCTGCGGCAACACTATGCCCTCGGTCCCGATCCGTATGACCCCCGCAGCAACATCCTGGCCGGGGCCGCTTACCTGAAGGAGATGCACGCCCGCTTCGGCGCACCCGCCTTCCTGGCCGCCTATAATGCAGGACCAGACCGAGTGGACGCCTACCTGAACGGCAGCACGATGCTGCCAGACGAGACGGTGAACTACATCGCCGCGATCGGTCCCCGCATTGGCATGGACAGCAGCTTCGGCGCAGGTGCCTATAGCAGCGGCAGCTACGGCACCGAACTCGCCGCGACACCGGTCTTCCTCGACCCGGGGGACGCCGCCTATGCCGGTGGCGGCATGACCTGGACCGATTACGTCGCTACCCGGCGCTGACGCTGCAGTTGTTGCCATCTGATCGGCACCTATGACACGTCCTGCATGCTGCTGGTGGGTATGTCGACGTCGCAACCTGCCTTTGCATCTGAGCTGCAATTTCGGCTCTCATGCCACCTGAACGCTGGAACCGGGTCATGGGCGGCACGTTCCTCTTTTTAGACGAACCCGGGGCAGTGGGTCACGGGTCGGCCGTTCGGAACGGCGAGCATGGCCAAATGGTGTGCCCTGCGGTGGTTGCTTTGGTCCTGCCTCGCGATGGGCGGGCTCCTCGTCGTCGCTGCGTTGTCCTCCCCGCTCTGGCTCCTGCCGCTTGTCGAACGGCAAGCCTCCTCAATTCTAGGACGGCCTGTGACCATTGGGCGGCTGCACGTGCGCCCGGGCAAACCCGTGGTTATCACAACCGAGCAGGTGGTGGTCGGCAACCCCGCGAACTTTCCTGCCGAATTTGAACCCTTTGCGCGCGTCTCACGTCTCACGCTGCAGCTGGATGCCGGAGCTTACGTGCGCCGGCGGGAAATCGTGATCTCTGCGATCGAGCTAGATCGGCCGGTCGTCCGCGCTGCCTCCACCGAGGACGGACGCGACAACTACCGCTTCGATGTCGGGGGCGCCCTGGCCGGCAGCAAGGACGGCCCGAAGATTGGCACCCTTCGCATCCTGGACGGGCGCGCGCGGGTGTCGCTCGCGGGCCTGCGCACTAATTTCGAACTCACGGTGGCAACGCAGGAGCAGACAGGCCCCGAGCCACCCGCGATCACGGCCGAGGGGCACGGCACCTACGCCGGCCAACCTGTGACCGCGAGGCTCGTGGCGGGGGCTCTGCTCAACCTGCGGGACACGTCGAATCCGTTCCCGATTGAGCTCCAGGTGACGAACGGGCCGACACGGGCCACTCTGAAAGGCACGGTGCAGGACCCACTGCAATTGCGCGCCGCCAGTGTCGGCCTACTGCTCGCCGGGCCGGACATGGAATTGCTCAATCCCTTATCCGGCATTCCGTTCCCGCCCACGCCGCCGTACGAGCTCGGCGGCAAGCTCGAGTATGCCGACAGCCGTTTCCATCTTGCCGACGTCGCCGGGCGCATGGGCCGCAGCGACGTCCACGGCGCGCTCACGGTCACCCTGGACGGCGAGCAGCCTGTTCTCGCGGCCGAGCTGCGCACGCACAGCCTTGATCTCCGCGACATCGTGGGCCTGCTCAGCGGCGAGCCGGGGCCGCCCGGGACGCCTGGACAGACCCCGAAGCAGGCGGATCGAGCGGCGCAGGTCCAGGCGGAAGCGCGGGCACGGCCGCGCTTGCTGCCCGACGACCCACTGAACCTGTCCAAACTCAAAGCGATCGACGTGCACCTGGACTACCGCGCGGAGCGGATCCAGGGCCGGTCCGTGCCGCTCGACAATCTCGCCCTCCAAATGGACATCGTGAATGGCGCGGTGACGCTGCACCCGCTGAGCTTTGGGGTTGGCCGCGGACGGATTGCGGCCGATGTCGCACTGACGCCCGGTGAAGGACTGGCGGTGCAGGCCCGGACGGAGGTCCGGTTCGAGCGAGTTGACTTCGCTCGCCTGATGCAGGCAACGGGCCGTTACCAGGGCGGGGGTGTACTGAGCGGGACCGCCCGCGTCGAAGGAACGGGCCGGTCGGTCGCGGAGATCCTGGGCCGCGGGGACGGCGCGCTGACCCTGTCCATGGCAGATGGGGATCTAAGCAAGCTGCTGGCCGACCTCGTGGGACTACGCCTCGGCAGTACGCTGCTTTCCTCCCTTGGCGGACCGTCCCGCACGCGTGTCGCGTGCTTCGTGGCTGATCTTGCGCTGCACCGAGGTATGCTGGCCACCCGCGCGCTGCTGCTCGAGACCGCAGACGCGGTAACGGAGGGGCATGGTGCGGTGGACCTGGGCCGGGAGCGGGTGGAGATGCGGTTGCAGACAAAATCGAAGCGCCTGACGGTGGGAGTGCTTCCGGGGCCGCTGCTGATCAGCGGCACCCTCAAGTCACCAAGCGTGGCGCCGGCCCCCTCGGGAAGCACGGGCGGCGGCATCGTGGGCGTGCTCGCTGAGCTACCCACCATCCAGTTTGGCACCGGGGACGATCCGCGCTGCGAACGCCTGATCGGCCGGACCCGGCACAGGAAGCCGGCTGGCGATCTGGAAGCAAAAGTCGGCGCTGAGTGACAGCCTGCGTTGAAGGCTGTTTTGTAGATCGGCGTGGAAGATTGACCCCCTGAGGGGGGTGATCGGCGTCCAAAATTGACCCCCTGATTTGTGGCAACACGCCACCCATCGCTTTGGGTGGTGGGGGGAGATGCTGGTTGTGGAGACGATCGCTCGGATCAGACGGGCACATTTTGTTCAAGGCAAGACGATCAAGGCGATATGCCGGGAGTTTGGCATCGCCCGGAACACCATTCGCCGGATCCTGCGCTCGGGTGAGACGAGCTTTACCTACCAGCGTGACGTGCAGCCGCGGCCGAAGCTGGGCGAATGGATGGAGGATCTCGAGCGCCGTCTGATCGCCAATGACCGGCTGTCGCGGCGTGAGCGGCTAGGTTTGATCCGGATCTTCGAGGACCTTCGCGGCGCGGGGTATCAGGGCGGCTACGACGCGGTGCGCCGCTATGACCAGGCGCGCCGGCGCAAGCAGGGCAAGGGTTCGAGCGACGCGTTTGTGCCGCTCAGCTTTGCGCCGGGTGAGGCGTATCAGTTCGACTGGTCGCACGAGATCGTCGTGCTGCGCGGCGTCACCACCGCGATCAAAGTAGCGCAGGTGCGGCTGTGCCATAGCCGGATGCTGTTCGTGCGGGCCTATCCGCGCGAGACGCAGGAGATGGTGTTCGACGCGCACGACAAGGCGTTCGCGTTCTTTCGCGGCACATGCCAGCGCGGCATCTACGACAACACGTCGCGCGCGCTTCGCGTCGACATGACCACCGCGGTGGACGCGGTGTTCGTCGGCCGCGAGCGCGTCTTCAACCGCCGTTTCCTGCAGATGTGCAGCCACTACCTGGTCGATCCGACCGCGTGCACGCCGGCGTCGGGCTGGGAGAAAGGCCAGGTCGAGAACCAGGTCAACGTGGTGCGCGAGCGGTTCTTCAAGCCACGGCTGCGGTTTGCGAGTTTTGCTGAGATGAATGCCTGGCTGCTGGACCGCTGCGTCAGCTATGCCCGGGCGCACCCACATCCGGAGCGCCGCGACAGCGTGGTGTGGGAGATGTTCGAGGCCGAGCGGCCGAGCCTTGTGCCCTATGCCGGGCCGTTTGACGGCTTCCATGCCAAGGCAGCGTCGGTGTCCAAGACCTCGGCGAAACGCCCTGCGTTTGCGCTGGCCTCGTGCAGTTCGACAAGAACAGGTATTCGGTGATGTCGCAGGCGGTGGGGCGCCCGGTCGAGGTGCACGCCTACGCCGACCGGATCAGGGTGCGCCAGGATGGTGGGATCATCGCCGACCATGAGCGGTGTTTCGGCCGTGATCAGACCCTCTACGATCCCTGGCACTATGTTCCCGTGCTGGCGCGCAAGCCGGGTGCGATGCGCAATGGGGCGCCGTTCAAGGACTGGGTCCTGCCCGGTGCGCTGGGACGCGTGCGCCAAAAGCTGAGGTCTGTCCCGGACGGCGACCGGCAGATGGTCAAAATCCTGTCTGCCGTGCTGACCGACGGCATTCCATCGGTGGAAGCGGCCTGCGCGGAAGCGCTTGGGGCGGGGTTGTGCAGCAGCGACGTGGTGCTGAACGCCCTGTCGCGCCAGCGTCAGCCTGTGCCGCCGCCTCTGATCTCTGTGCCGGACGCGCTGACCCTGCAGGTGCAGCCGATCGCGGACTGCGCCCGCTACGACACCCTACGGAGGCTGAGCAATGGAACGCCCAATGGAACGTCATGAGATCCTGGAGATGATGACCGAGCTCAAGCTGCTCGGCATGCGCCTGGCGTTCGACGAGGTGCTGGCCAACGGGGTCAAGCGCCAGCACCCGGCCCAGCAGATCGTCGGCGACCTGCTGGGGGCCGAGATCGCCGAGAAGCAGGCGCGCTCGATCCGCTACCAGGTCAGCAGCGCCAGACTGCCCTTGGCCAAGGAGCTTGCCGATTTCGACTTCACGGGCAGTCCGATCAACGAAGGCCTGGTGCGCGAGCTCGCCGTCGGCACGTTTCTCGGCCAGCAGCGCAACGCAGTCCTGGTCGGCGGAACCGGCACCGGCAAAAGCCATCTTGCCGTCGCCATCGCCCGCAACTGCATCCGCGCCGGCGCTCGATGCCGGTTCTACACCATGGTGGACCTGGTCAATCGGTTGGAAGCGGAGAACAAAGCAGGGCGAGCGGGAAAGATCGCCGATGCGCTGACCCGGCTGGACCTCCTGGTGCTGGACGAGCTGGGCTACCTGCCGTTTGCCCAGTCCGGCGGCCAGCTGCTGTTCCACCTGATCAGCCGTCTTTACGAGCGCACCTCCGTGGTGGTCACCACCAACCTCGACTTTGCCGAATGGCCGACGGTGTTCGGCGACGCCAAAATGGCAACCGCCCTGCTCGACCGGCTCACGCACCACTGCGACATCGTCGAAACCGGTAACGAAAGCTGGCGGATGAAAACCCGCGCCTGAGCCGTCCCGCACCAGCGGGGGTTTCGTAACGTCACGGTTCGGAGTGAGCCCATGCCCCGCAAGCCGATCGGCGAGAACGCCATGACCGATGCCGAACGCCAGGCCCGCTACCGGGCCGCACGGGCGGTTGGCGCCCCGGTGGTCCGAACGCGTCGTCCAGCCGATCATCGCAGCCGCGCTCGGCGATGGCATGACGCCGTCGCCGAGCTGACGGCCTTACAGGCTCAGTATGCCGCATGGCTGGACGCTCTGCCGGCCAACTTGCAGGACAGCACCGTCGCCGACGCGTTGCAGAGACTATGCGACCTCGACCTTGACGAGCTGCAGGCGATCGAACCGCCACGCGGATTTGGACGCGACTGATCCCCGCTCACGGGATCTTACTTCGACGATTTGCACGGGAAGGCCGCAAAGCTTCTACGGGCCACCGGCACAAATAACGACGCCAGCGGGGTCAAGATTGGACGCTTATAGGGGGTCAATTTTCAACGCCGATTGACAGACATGTCGCTCCTCTTACCGAGAGAGCTGCTCACGCAGGCCCGTTGCAAGTTCCAAACTTTGCTTGAAGATACTTGTCAAAAAGCAAAATAGTAATTGTAATGAAATTCTGGGGTATTTCCATTTTGTATGATAACCGGGATGACAGTGTAGTTGGCTGCAGGCGGGGTGATCCCGGGCACATAAGCGAGTAAAGTAAAATGATACAGCAAACGTTGAGAGAGTTTGGGTTTGAGGCCGCCCATCAGACCCCTCCGCACTCCGAACTGCACGGACATTCGTTCCGGGTAGAAGTTGCGCTGAGCGGGAAACCCGACCCGATTTTTGGATGGACCCACAACCTCGACGAGATCGAGCCAGTGATCGACGCGGTAAGGCGTGAGCTGGACCATCGCTATCTCAACGATATTGAGGGCCTGTCTGTGCCGACACTCGAAAACCTGGCCCGCTGGATTTGGCACCGGCTGAACGATCGGCTCGAAGGGCTGGAACACGTAGCGGTCCGGCGAGGCCAGCCAGGCATCTCCGAGGGCTGCACCTACTCCGGCCGGCATTAAGCGCGTTGTGCATTCCTACACAGGACTTTTCCCATGAGCCTTAGCTTACACCGCCTGCGTCCGCCGCGGCGCTCCAACGAGGCTCTCGATGAGCCCCTTACAAGCGAGGAGCGTGCTGGCATGATCGCCGCGGCCACTCGCAAATACGAGGAGCTGCTCGACATCCTGCAAGTGGATCATCGCTGTGATCACAACACACGGGATACGCCGGGACGCGTGGCACGTATGCTTGTAGACGAGGCGATGGCTGGACGCTTTTCTGCCCCGCCGGTAATCACCGCGTTCGAAAACGCCCAAAACTTCGAGCATCTGATCATCACCGGGCCGATCGCCGTGCGGTCAACCTGCGCGCACCATTTGATGCCGATTTACGGACATGCGTGCATTGGCATTCTGCCCGCCGCGGATGGCCGGATCATCGGTCTTTCTAAATATGACCGTATCGTTGACCACTTTGCCGCGCGCTTGCAAATCCAAGAAGAGCTGGTGCAGCAGATTGGCCGTCATATCATGGACAGTACGGAGCCGCGCGGCCTGGCTGTGCGTATCAGTGCGGTGCATATGTGCAAGACCCACCGTGGTGTGCATGCAAGCCATCGAAGTCGCATGGTGACGAACGCCTACTTCGGTGCTCTTGCCGCCGAACCAGGGATCAAGGAGGAATTTCTGCGTGAATGCGCGACCCTTGAGCGTGCCGCGTAATGAGCACGCCGAGTAACGTGAAGGCAGGTTGCCGTGAATAAGCTTCTCACTCGTCGCTCATTCAGCGCCCTTGTTGCATCTGGGCTTGCTAAGCGCTCGGCGCGTGCGGGTAGCCTACCCACACCAACTGAGAAGCTAATTCTTACAATCTCCGGACGTATTGGTATACGCAATGAAGGGGATGTAGCTCAGTTCGACCGGCCGATGCTGGAAGCCCTCGGCACCCGAAGTCTCGTCACAAGCACGCCCTGGTATAAAGGCACAACGCGCTTTGACGGCGTTCCCATACGCACGCTATTGCGCGCTGTCGAGGCTTCTGGCGAACGCGTTGTTGCGATCGCACTGAACGACTTCACGACTGAGATTCCGATTACGGACTTCGAGCAGTACGACGTGTTGCTCGCGCTTAAACGCGACGGCGCATACATGCCTGTCCGTGACAAGGGCCCGCTGTTCATTGTCTACCCGTTTGACAGCTCTCCCGAACTGCAAGCTCAGAAGTTCTACAATCGCTCAGCCTGGCAACTCGCTCAGCTTGTTGTTCAGTAGCCATGAAACGCGCTCCATGGCGATCGGTGTCGCGACTACAATGTCGGACGCAGCGTAAGCCAGGCCTTTGATGTCCAGAATCGAAGCCGCTTCAAGCTTGGCTGGTAGTGAAAGACGAACACAGGCCGACTCTACCAGGGTGACGCGGCCGACTGCTCATGCCGATCGGACGCGCAATTCCGTTATCGCTGTGAGCTCCCCAGCTTCGGCTTTAGCAAAGGTGGTTTCTGGTCTGCGAGGTCGACTTCCATACCTCACTGTGAAGCGGATCAAGGTTTTCCTTGCAGGCGTGACCTGCCTTCTTGTTGTTGCCAGTGCCGTCACATCATACTTCATCACGCAGCGACAGAATGCGCTGAAGCAGGTGTCACGCTACAATCTAACCTTTGTCGCGAGCCTTGCCCCGGTCGAAGTCACGCGCCTTGAAGCGGCAATTGTAGAATCGACCGTGGGCGGAAGCGGCGTGGACCAGGACCAAGTCCAAC
This sequence comes from uncultured Alphaproteobacteria bacterium, assembly GCA_963850595.1. GTDB lineage: Bacteria > Pseudomonadota > Alphaproteobacteria > Acetobacterales > Acetobacteraceae > CAHJXG01. The sequence goes on from CAWKLS010000004.1 coordinate 276,664, forward strand.
TCAGACTTGATATCGTAAGGAATCGAATCGGTCTTCTCGATAACAGCGAAATCGGAGACTTCATCCGTGACCATGCCGATCTCGGAGCCACTGTCGCACGGCTACGCTCTATGGTTGAGGAGGCACAGCCATTAATCGATGATCTTGGGCACGGCACGACCGTGAGTCAGTTGCTTAAATTGGTGTCCCCCCTTGGGCCACAGCTCGTGAGGCTCGCCGTGGCAGCAAACTCCCACGACGCTGACCTTGTGGTACGCGATCAGGCGCAACTCAGCCGTTTGCATACGATATTTTCTGCAATTATTGCAGGACTGACGGTCTGTGGCTTTGGACTCCTCGGGGTCGTCACGTCGCACAATAGGCTGCTCGCGCGAGCCCACGCCGAGGTCAATAAGTTGGTGCAGAACCTCCTGGACAGCGACCGCACTCTTGATGCGCAGAACGCGCGCTTTGATGTCGCGCTTAACAACATGTCGCAGGCCCTCTGCATGGTTGATCAGCAGCAAAGAGTGATTGTGTGCAACAGCCGGTTCCTCGAGCTGTTCGAACTTCCAGCGAATATGGTCCAGCCAGGCTCGCTGATCGAGGAGGTGTTCTATAATGCCGCCGCAATGAGCCGTTACGAACGAGACGTGATCGAGGCAATCTGCGAGAAACAACGGGAACTGATCACGGCCGGATGCACAGGCAACTTCTTCCAGGAAAATGCAGATGGGCACGCCATCGCCGTATCTCATCGGCCCATGCCCGGGAACGGCTGGGTCGCAACATACGAGGACATTTCCGAACGTCGCCAGGCGGAGGCACGCATCCACTTCATGGCGCACCACGACGCGCTCACCTGTCTTCCCAACCGCCTCCTTTTTGAGGATAGGCTTGGGCAACTGCTAAAAGGCATGAGGCAAGAGGACGGGGGTGCAGCGGTGCTCTGCATCGACCTGGATCACTTTAAAGACGTCAACGACAGCCTTGGACATCCCGCGGGAGATCAGTTGCTGAAGCAGGTCGCACAACGGCTTCTTGAATGCGTGCGCGGCGGAGACGTTGTGGCGCGCCTGGGCGGAGACGAGTTCGCGATCCTGCAATCGGCTGCGTGCCAGCCAGAGTATGCAGAAGGACTGGCCCGGCGTTTGGTCAAAGCTCTCCGCACTCCCTACGACATTGACGGGACGCGCGTCGTCATTGGCGCGAGCGTCGGGATCGCGATCGCAACGGGTGACGGGAAGGACGTGAATCATCTGCTTAAAAACGCCGACATAGCGCTCTATAAGGCCAAGGGGGAGGGGCGCGGGACATACTGCCTCTTCGAGGCCGAGATGGACGTGCAGTTGCAAGCACGTCGGGCAATGGAACTGGATCTGCTTGAGGCAATCGACAAACACGAGCTGATCTTGTTCTACCAACCCTTGTTCAACCTCGAGACAAATAAGGTGTCCGGTTTCGAGGCACTCCTACGGTGGCGCCACCCATCGCTGGGCATGATTTCGCCGGCTCAGTTCATCCCGATTGCGGAAGAAATAGGCCTGATTGCCAGGATCGGCGAGTGGGTGTTGCGACAGGCCTGCCACGATGCCGTGACGTGGCCTGTGGATGTCACGGTAGCAGTGAACTTGTCGCCGCTCCAGTTTCGAAGCAACGACTTGGTGCATACAGTCCGCGCCTCTCTCGACGCATCGGGGCTGCCGCCGCGACGCCTCGAACTTGAGATTACTGAGTCGGCCCTTCTCAAAGACAACGACAAAGTCCTAGCGACACTCCACGAGCTTCGCGACCTTGGTGTTGAAATTGCGCTCGACGATTTCGGAACCGGCTACTCATCGCTGAGCTATCTTCGTAGCTTCCCGTTTGACAAGATCAAGATAGACCAGTCTTTTGTTCGTGAAATGGATCGTCGCCCTGACTGTCTGGCGATTGTCCAATCCGTCGCTCAACTCGCACAAAAACTAGGAATGGCTACGACGGCAGAGGGGGTTGAACTCTGGAACAACTCGATCAGATACGGAAGGCGGGATGTACCCAGGCCCAAGGCTACTACTTCGATCGGCCAAAACCTGCATCAGAAGTCATTCGTTGGTTCACGTGTCCGACACAGCAATTGGAAACAGCCGCTTGACTGAACTACAAAGGACTGCGTTGAAGTCTCTGGGCAAAAATTGATCCCATTCGTCGAGGGTTTGTGTTTTGTCTGTCGTAGGCGGCTGCAAGGATGCCCAGAAATTTCAAAATTCTGCTTTGGTTATATATGATAATGTTCTTCATCAAATATAACGAGCGATACGATCGCGACGTCGCGCTCTCTTTTAAGCGTTTATCATGATGGCGTGTTAAGCCGATAAACGCTGACCAGGAAAGACTATGTCCGACGACATCATCCGCTGGACCGTTTCGGTATCCAGAGACACCGTATCCATCCGGCGAGTAGCGCCTGGCATATGTGACCTGGCTTGGTGATCTTAGAACCTGTTTGAGTGACTTCAACTTGCGGCGGCGTAGACTGGCATGGGGTTGAGCAGGGCTTCGACGCCGGACAGGATGGCCGCGAACGCGACGCGGGCGGCCGACACGTCGAGGCGCCCGGCACGGTCGCGCAGCAGCCCGCCCCAGTGCGCGAGCCAGCCGAAAGAGCGCTCCACCACCCAGCGGCGCTCGAGCACGACAAAGCCTTTCTGCCCGGGATCGCGCTCGACAACATGGTGGCGCATGCCGTGCCGGTTCGACCAATCGCGGCAGCGCTCGGCGACAAAGCCGCCGTCGAGGATGGCCTCGCGCAGGCTGGGCCATTCTGCCTTTCCGACGTCAAGCGCGGGAAGCGTGTCGCGCTCCTGGGTAGAGGCCGGCACCACGGCAACGGCGAGCCAGGTGCCGTCGGCGTCGACCAGGGCGACGCGCTTGCGGCCCAGCACCTTCTTGGCGGCGTCATAGCCGCGTGGGCCACGGACCGGGATGCATTTCACCGATTGCGTATCGATGATGCCCAACGTGGGTTCGGGCTTCCTGCCCGCAGCACGACGCCGCAAGCAGGCCACGTCGCACAGCAGCCGGTCAAACAACCCAAGCTCCAGCCATCTGCGGAACCAGCCGTACACGGTCCGCCATGCTGGAAAGTCACCGGGCAGAGCGCGCCAGGGTCCGCCAACACGCAAATGCCAGGCAATCGCGCTGATGACCGGCAACACAGGCGTTGCCTTCTCGCTGCGCGGCGGGTCTGCCCGCTCCAGCCACCGCGCCATCTCCTCGACCGCGCAGGTCGATACCATCTCCTTCAGGCCCGCCTCATGGCGTGCCCGATGCGCTTCAGTCCACATCCCTGCTCCCATCCGCCCGTCCCGGCGGACACTCGTGATCTCCAACACGCAGAGATGAGGTCGAGGCGCAAACGGGTCACTCAAACAGGTTCTTAGTGGTGCTCGTACGAGTGCTGTTAAGATCGGAGGCGGTTGGGGATGGAGATCATCACCGGGGTTGAGCGGCGTCGCCGCTGGCGGTGTGAGGAGAAGCTGCGGATTGTGGCTGAGGTCGAGCGGCCTGGGGCGTCGTTTGCCGAGGTGGCGCGCCGGCACGAGGTGAGCCGCGGCCTGCTGTGGAACTGGCGGCGTCAGGTTCGTGCGGGTGTGCTGGCGCCGGAGCCAATGCCGGTGTTCGTGCCGGTGCAGATCACGGCTGATGTGCCGCTTCCTGACCGCCTGGCACTCCCATCACCCTGTCCCGCCCCGAGCAAGGCGGCGCCGGGCGAGGCAGAGCAGATCGAGATCGCATTGCCGGACGGGACCTGCATCCTGGTGGGTGCGGATGTCGGCTTGGTCGCTTTGCGGGGTGTGATGACGGCGGTGCGGCGGTGATCGCGATGCCTGCGGGCGTGCGGGTGTGGCTGGCCAACGGGCACACGGACATGCGCCGCGGGATGGGCGGTTTGGCGCTGCAGGTGCAGCAGGCCCTCGATCGTGACTGACCCTGCCCCCTGAAACGCTCCCCGTTCGAAGTAGAGGCCGTCACCAGGAGACGGACGATAAAGCGGTCGAGGTTCACGCCGGAGCAGATCATTGGGGTGCTGAAGGAGCACAAGGCCGGTGCGGCGGCCGATCTTTGCCGCAAGCACGGCATCAGCGACGCGACGTTTTACAAGTGGCGGTCGAAGTATGGCGGGTTGGAGGTGTCCGACGCGAAGCGGCTGCGCGGGTTGGAAGAGGTCAGCCGCAAACGCTTCGCGTTTCGGCGGGAACGCCAGGTTGAAGAAGCTGCTGGCAGAGTCGATGCTGGACGTATTGACGCTGCGGGAGATGCTGGCAAAAAACTGGTGACGCCTGGCTTGCGGCGGTCAGCTGTGACCTGGGCGATGAACTAGAAGGGCTACTCGCAGCGGTGGGCGTGTACGCTCGTGGGCATCGAGCCAAAGACCTGCCGCTATATGTCTCGGCGGCCGGACGACGGTGCTGTCCGGACCTGGCTGCGCGCTTCGGCGTCCGAGCGCTGCCGCTTCGGTGACCTCGCCTGCACATTCTGCTGGCGCGCGACGGCGTGAAGCTGAACCACAAGCGCCTGTTCCGGATTACCGCGAGGAGCGGCTCGGCGCGCGCAAGCGGGGCGGCCGGAAGCGGGCGCTTGGCACGCGCTCGCCAATGGCACTGCTGAACGGGGCTAACCAGCGGTGGTCGCTGGACTTCGTGACTGATGCGCTATCCAGCGGCCTTCGGTTCCGGGTGCTGGCTGTCGTAGACGATTTCACCCGCGAGTGCCTCGGCTTGATGGTGGATACCTCGCTGTCCGGCTTGTGGGTTGTCCGCGAGCTGGATCGGATCGCTGAGCTGCGCGGCTGCTGTCCGGCCATGATGGTCAGCGATAACGGCATGGAGCTGACGTCGCACGCCATCCTGCGCTGGCAGGAGGAGCGCGGTGCCGTGGCACTACATCGCGCCGGGCAAGCCGCAGCAGAATGGGTTTGTGGAAAGCTTCAACGGCCGGTTCCGGGACGAGTGCCTGAACGGGCACCTGTTCAGCAGCTTGGCGACTGCCCGCCAGATCATTGAAGCATGGAGGATCGATTACAACACAGAACGCCCGCACACGAGCCTGAACGGGCTCACCCCAGCAGCCTTTGCAACCCGCCCCAAGCCGGGGCATACGGAAAAAGGACTCTCCTTATAAACGAGGGCACATCGGGGGCAGGGTCACAGCCACTCGCGGTCTCGCGTCAGCCCAGTTCGGCCCAGAGACCTGCTGCATCAAGCGCGGCGCCCTATACGTCTATCACCGCGACGCTCTCCAAGACTTTCTCCACGCCCATGCTACTACTCTTGCGGCAGCGAACATGTCAGTCGAACCTGGACAGTTCGTGGCGCAGATTGCTGCCGTCTGGCTGGAGCCAAGCCATCCCGTCTACCCAATCATCAGCAAGGCATTCGGCGACACCACCTGACAATACTACACCGAAGCCGCGGCCCTCGCCGGATGGATACGAGACACCGACATTGCTGTGCGCAGCTTTCTGGCGCAGCGCGGCATGAAGAAGGGCGACCTCTCGAAATTCATTGAGGACGCCGTCAAATGGCGCGTGCTCGACCAAACGGTGGCAGAGGCCCGCAGCAAGTTCGCCGACCTGCCGCCGGACGCACTGGAGGCGATGGTCGATGAAGCGGTCGCGGCGGTGCGGCGGGTTCCCAAGCCGCCGGCCTCGAAAGCCGGGTGACGGGTGCGGCTGGTCATCGACGCCAACGTCCTGATCAGCGCCTTGCTCGACGACGCATCGCTTCCAGCAAAACTCATCGTGCTCTGGCGTAATGGCCGGTTTGATCTGCTCACGGATGCCGAGCAGCTGGACGAGCTGATGCGGGTAACCCGGTATCCGAGGATCAGAGAGCGCCTTGCTCCGGCGCTGGCCGGTCGCCTCATCAACGACCTGCGCGCGATCGCCGTTGTAGTGGACAGGCTGCCGGTCGTCGACGTCTCGGCCGACCCGAACGACAACTGCCTGCTGACGATCGCCACGGCGGGATCAGCGGATTTCCTGGTGACAGGCGACAAGCGCGATCTGCTGGGAATTGAGGTTTACGAGAGCACGAAAATCGTCACGGTACGGGACTTTCTGGCTATGCACGGATGGCTGCCATGACCGAAAACTTTCTGCGCAATGCGGCGGAGCGCCAGCGCGGCGCCGAGCAGGCCCGCAGCCTTCCCACTTAAGTTGCCCTTGTCCGCCAGGCTGGTGCGCCGTCCGAAATTGCCGACCGGTCTTGCCTGCCGGCCCTGGTCACTGCCGCGGGCGAGCGGGCTGGCGTGCAACTCCTCGAGTTCTTCGCCTCCACCCTGCGCAACCCGCACACGCGCCGCGCCTATGCGCGTGCGGTGACGGATTTCCTGCTCTGGTGCGAGGACCACGGCGTGTCGTCCATCACCGCAGTCCAGCCGCTGCACGTCGCGGCCTGGATCGAAGGCCAGACGCGAGACCGGTCCGCCCCCGCGGTGAAGCAGCAACTCGCCGCCATCCGGCATCTGTTCGACTGGCTGGTCATGGGCCAGGTCGTGCCGCTCAGCCCGGCCGCCTCAGTGCGTGGGCCGGCGTACAGTGTGCGTAGGGGCAAGACACCGGTGCTCGACCCGGTTGAGGCACGGACACTGCTCGACAGCATCGACGTCAGCACGGCGATCGGCTTGCGTGACCGGGCGCTGATCGGTCTCATGGTGTTCAGCTTCGGGCAGATTGGGGCTGCGCTCGCCATGCGGGTGGAGGACGTGTTCACGCAGAACCGGCGGCTCTGGATGCAGCTGCGCGAGAAGGGCGGCGAGCGCCACGAGATGCCCTGCCATCACAGCTTGGACGAGTACCTGCACGCTTGCCTGGACGGCACCGGCGTCGCCGACGACCTAAAATGGCCGCTGTTCCAAACGGTCGGGTGGGGCACGGGCCGGCTCACCCGCACCTCCCTGCCCCAACCCAACGCCTACGCCATGGTCCAGCGGCGGGCCGCCGCAGCCGGCATCGAGACCAAGATCGGCAACCACAGCTTCCGGGCGACGGGGATCACCGACTGCCTGAAAAATGGCGGCACGCTGGAGAGGGCCGCCGCTATGGCCAACCACGCCAGCACGCGCACGACGCAGCTCTATGACCGCCGGCAGGACGACATCAGCCTCGACGAGGTGGAACGGATCCGGGTTTGACCGGGCCTGCCCACGCGATGACAGGCGCCCAGCCATTGAGGAGGGCGCAATGGCGACCGTGGCAAAGATTGGGGGTGCGGCGGCCGGTTGGGTATTTTGTGTTTGTTCTCTGGCCGAGGGTGGATGCGTGGCTTGGATGTTGAGGTGGGTGAAGACCGGGGTTGAGGGCGAGGCGCCGTGCGCGGACATCATGGAGATCAGAAGGCCGGATGATCTCGTCGACGTCGCCAACTTGGGTCTGACCCTGGCCGAGGCAAAGCGGCTGCTGGCAGGCGTTCAACGGGAGATCGTCGCTGCGCAGGCCGGGATCCATGCGGTTCGGCGGCTTGATTGCTCATGCTGTGGCGGCGTTTGCCGTGTGAAGGACCACCGGGACCATGCGGTTGCGACGCTGTTCGGCGAGGTCACGGTGCGGCTTCCCCGCTTTCGCTGTGCCGTGTGTGACGGGATCGAGGCTGGCCTTGCCTGGCCCTTGCATTGCCGGTCGACACCGGGGCTGGACCGGCTTCAGGCGCATCTCTCGGCCGTGATGAGCGACAGGACCGCTGCTGACGTTGTGGGGCAGATGTTCTCGGTTGACGCGGGCACGCGTCATGAGACCTTGCGCCGCCCTACCCTGAAGGTCGGCGAGGCGCTTGGGGATGATGTCGCGCCGTGGCCGGACACAGCAGCGTCGGCGATCGTGGTGACCCTGGACGCGACGTTCATCCGCCGCTGCGCAGACGGCGAGCGGCATCTGGAGGTGCGGGTCGGCAATGGCGAAACGGCGTCTGCGGGCCGGCAGGCAATCCGACTTGCGAGTTCACGCAGCGGATTGAGTCAGGCCGAGACGGGTGCTGACGCGCCGAGCCGTCTCTTCGCGCCGGGCGGTCATGGCGGCCGCCCCGGCACGAATGCGGGCCGTCACTGACGCTGGGAGCCCGCTCAGGCGACCCGGCGTCGAAGGGCGGCTCAGGCTGATAGGTCATGTAGAGTTGGATACCCTGCGCTACGTCATCCCCCCCGCAATCGGGCTGCGAGCCGCAGCGCGCCATCGATACCGGCGGTGACGCCCACTGCGCAGAGCAAGTCGCCATCCTCCACCACGCGCTCGTCGACCGGGATGGCCCCGAAATAAGGCAGCAGGTGCATCGAGGTCCAATGCGTCGTCGCCCGCTTGCCGCGCAGCAGACCTGCCGCACCACAGATCTGGGCGCCCGTGCAGACCGAGAACACGCACAATGCCGATTCCGCCTGCTCGCGGAGCCACGTCAGCACGGCCTCGTTTTCCACTAGCGCCTCCTGCCCGAAGCCGCCGGGCACGTGCAGCACGTCCAGCTTCGAGGCAGCTGCCAGCTCGGCATCGGCGCACAGACGCAGGCCGACGATGTCGCGCACCGGGTCCATGCTGATGCCGTAGATGCGGTAAGTCGAGTTCAGGATGCGCGACAGCACTTCGAAAGGTCCGGTCAAGTCGATCTGGTCGAGGCCTTCGAAGAGCAGCGAGCCGATCTGCAAGTGACGCTCGGGGGCGATGGTGGAGGTGTTCATGGGTGAACCTCGTGAGAGCTGGAGGTGGATGCACCGGCTCTGCGGAACCGGTCGCGGTACTCGCCTGGGGCGACGCCCACTTGGCGTAGGAAGGACCGGCGCATGGTTTCCTCCGTTTGGAAGCCGCACGACGCCGCGACGACGGCCAGACCGGTCCGGCCATGCTCGAGGCGCCGGCGCGCGGCCTCGACCCGCATGCGCTCGACAAGCCGTGCAGGGGTGGTCCCGGTCTCCTCCTGGAACACGCGGGCGAACTGCCGCGCGCTGAGGCATGCGCGCGCGGCCAGCACACCGATCGGCAAGGGGCGGTTCAAGTTTTCTTCGATCCAGGCCAGCAGGTCGCCAAGGCGAGCGGTTGGTCCGGTTTGGGCGGCCAGCACGGTGCTGAACTGCTTCTGGTCGCCGGGTCGGCGCAGGAACAGCACCAGTTCGCGCGCAACCGCCAGCGCCAGCGTATGGCCATGGTCCTCCTCGACGAGCGCCAAAGCCAGATCCATGCCGGCCGTGATGCCGGCCGACGTCCAGACGTGGCCGTCACGGACGTAGATGGGATCAGGCTGGACGGTCAGGTCTGGATGCCGTCGCGCCAGCTCGGCGCACCAGCGCCAATGGGTCGTGACCGACCTGTCCCGCAGGAGACCGGCCGCGGCGAGGATGAATGCGCCGGTGCAAACGCCCACGACCCGGCGCGCTCGCGGCGCCAGATGCCGCACTAGCCGTTGTAGTGTCGGCTCGGCCGCATCACGCCGGGCGCCCTCGCCCCCCACAACGATGAGCGTGTCGAAGGGTGGCCCGGCGAGCAGTGCCCGCTCCGAAATGGTCGAGGCCAGGGCCAACCCGGCCGACGTGGCAGTGCCGCCTACGATGTGAAAGGCGACGTCATACAGCACGGGCGAGGGACCGGACGGTGCGCTGCCACGCTCCCTTGCATGCAGCCGTCCGGCCTGCGCCAGCACTTCGGCCGGCCCGGCGACGTCCAGAAGCTGCACCGGCGACATTGCCAGGAGCAAAACCCGGCGGCGCTGCGACGGGAGGGGATTGGGCTTGATCAGCTCGGCCATAGAGGAACAATCCTCCAACTTTTTTGTGACAACAACGACGTTGTTCCCACCAATCCTGCCATCGCCGTTGAAGCTCGCCGCAGCTCGCCGCAGATGCGCCCCGCGACGAAACAAGGAGCATTCACATGGCAGTCCAATTCGGTTGTCACGGCATTGAAGCCGAAACTTTCCAACTGACCCGGACGATATCCCGTCCGTTTCAGCAGGTGCTGGACTCCGTCCGAAACGAGATCAACGCCGCAGGGTTGAAGGTCCTGCACGAGATCGATCCGCAAGCTGCGCTGCAAGGCTTTGGCCACAGCATCGGCAGTGCCCGCCTCGTGTTCTTCTTCCACCCAAATCTGCTGCACCGCCTGCTCGAGACGGATTGGACCGCCATCGTCGAAGCCCCGCCCAAGCTGGCACTGCTGGAATTGCCGGACGGCACTGTCTCGCTTCGAATGGCCAACCCTGCTGGGGCCTTCGCACGCTATGGCAACGCAGCGCTGACCACCTTCGGGCAGGAACTCTCCGCGACGTGCGAGCGGATCATGGACGCGAGTGTCTAGCGGACCTCGGACCTGCGACGTGCCTCGCTCCACGCCGCCTTAGGAATTAGCGACAGGTCATGCTCATGCTCGCCATCGAGCACGGCCTTCTCCGACATCTCGACCCAGCTACGCAATCCATCCTTCGTCGTTGGTGCTGTGACGTCGTTCTTGACCGACGCGCTGGCCGCGCTTGGCTGCCTGGCGGCAAGCCTGCCCGACCGTTCGCGATCCTGACTGCTGCTCTCACTGCTGCCGCTTGCGGCGTGGTTGGCGCCCCTTGGCTATAGCTACTTGACGGATTGGGTCAGCTACGACGCAGGCAGCATGCGGTTCGGCAGCCCTGTCAGGTGCTTCGCCACGGTGCTCCTCCTCAGCCTGCCATTGTCGGCGTCAATCTTCGCAATGCTGCGCCATGTCGCCCGCCTGCGTCCGGCCCTGGTGACGCTGCCGGCCGGACTGGCCGTTGCGGGGATGACCTCGACGGCGACGTCGCTTCTTTATCGCCTCGATGCCACCATCATGAATTTGACCTGGAATCTTGGGACAACGGCGCTGGGTGTCTTTATAGAAGCCGCTGTTGGAAGGCGTGTCCTGTCACAGATGAGCCCGAACGCGTGGCGTAAGACGGGCACGAGAGCCCGCTGCGGGCCGCGTGCTGCGGTAGCCAAGCTGGGCAGGGTGGTGAGATGCCTACCCCGCCCCCTGTGCCTTCCGTACCACGTCCAACACCGCCTCATGCGTCGCCAGTATCCGCCGCAGCGTGGGTTTCCCTTTGTCGCTCGCCTCGGCGATGCCCTCGTGCATTTCCTCGATTCCCATCGTCATCTGCTCGGCCAAGCCGGATAGGCGCTCCTGTAGCTGCTCGACGTCCTCCTTGAGTTCGGCTGTCCAGGTCGCCAGGACGCGAGAGAGTTCGGTGGCAGCGCGGTCGGGAGGAACGCCCGCTTGCAGGAGCTTGATGAGCGGGGCCAGGTCGGCAGTCGGGGAGCGGGGCATGCCTAGGAAGTTAGGTAAGCGGACCGTGGGTGACTAGACGACGAGGGGCTGCTTTGGGTCGGGAGCTGTCGATGGCACATCCGATGCTGATGTCAGCTTCGGCGCATTGCGCTTTCCAAGCCGCCGGTCCGCTCTCGCCGGCAGCCCGCACCGGAGCGTCCGGGCAGCTTTCGTGAAGCGTTTCGGAGCTTTTAGGCCCGGTTCGCGAAAATCCGCTCTAGATTGGACCCGGGTATTATTATGCTGGCCCGGTTTGCCGAACAAATTGGGAGGGCGCCCGGGAACGCGGGCGTTCATTTCCCTTACCGGCCTGAAACACGGGTTGTAACGTCTCAACGTCACAAAACTGAGAGACCTGATATAAGGTCCCGATCAGAGACAGGCCGGGCTCAACGGCCCGTCCACCCGGGAGACGACCGTGATCCAGCATCGTGCCAACCCGAGCGGCCTGACGCCGCTGCAGACCGCCATGCGACAGCCACTGATGCTGGGCCTGTTCCTGCCCATCCAGTCGGGCGCGTGGAGCCCGTCGACGGCTCCCCGGGACACCAGCTGGACCTTCGACTACAACGCCCGGTGCACTGTCCGTGCCGAAGAACTGGGTTTCGACCTCGTGTTCGGCCTCGCGCAATGGCTGGGCAAGGGCGGCTACGGCGGGGAGATGAAGTTCCGCGAGATGTCGACCGATCCGCTGATCGTCACGGCCGGGCTCGCCGCGCTGACCAAACGCATCCTGCTGGTCTCGACCGTCCACATTCTTTACGGCTGGCACCCGCTGCATCTCGCGAAGTTCGGCGCGACCATCGACAACATCAGCGGCGGCCGCTGGGGGCTCAACGTCGTCACCGGCTACAAGCAGAGCGAGTTTGAGATGTTCGGCCTCGAGCCGATCGAGCACGATCATCGCTACGTCATGGCCGACGAGTTCACGACCATCATGGAGCGGCTCTGGTCCGAGGACGAGGAGCTGACCTTCGACGGCCGGTTCTGGAAGACCAAGAAGGCCTTCGTCGCGCCGAAGCCGGTCAATGGGCGCTGCATCCTGGTGAACGCCGCCTCGTCCGGCGCGGGCCTCGCCTACGCGACGAGGCACTCCGACCTGATCTTCATCACCAGCCCGGCCGGGGCAGATCCCGAGAAGGCCTGCGCTGCCCTGCCGCCCCATAACGCCCGGATCAAGGCCGCAGCACGGGAGAACGGCCGCGAGGTCCGCACGATCATCAATCCCCACGTGATCTGCCGCGACACGGAGAAGGAGGCCCGGGCCCAATACCAGACCATCCTCGACCACCAAGATCCGGTGGCGGCGGACAACTTCCACGCGACGTTCATGGGCGGCGACCAAGCGTCGTGGAAGCAAACCAGCAGGGACCAGTGGGTGATCGGCGGCAATGTCCACCTGGTGGGCACGCCCGAACAGATCGTCGAGCATTTCATCAAGCTCAAGCAGGCGGGTTGTGACGGCGTCCAGGTGAACTTCTACGACTACCTGCCCGACCTTGAGTATTTCGGCAGCCGGGTCCTGCCGCTGATGAAGCAGGCGGGCCTGCGCCTGCCGGACGGCGCACAGGCAGCGCGGACATGAAAACCCGCCTGACCACGATCCTCGCCCACGCGATAATAGCATGGGCCGTAGTCGCCATACCGATCTGGGCCGCCCGCGCGCAGGTGTCCGACGGCGTGGTCAAGATCGGCGTCCTCGCCGACATGTCGGGCATCTACGCGGACCTGAGCGGCCCCGGCTCTGTCGCCGCCGCCCAGATGGCCGTCGAGGATTTTGGCGGGACGGTGCTGGGCAAGCCGATCGTGGTCGTGTCCGCCGATCACCAGAACAAGCCGGACGTGGGCGCCAGCATCGCACGCGCTTGGTACGATCGCGATCAGGTCGACGCCATCGTGGATGTCCCGGTCTCGTCCGTCGCGTTCGCCGTCCAGCAGGCCAGCCGCGAGCGGAACAAGGTCCTGCTGCTGTCGTCGGCAGGCGCGTCCGACCTGACCGGCAAGTCGTGCTCGCCGGTTAGCGTGCAATGGACGTACGACACCTACGCGCTCGCCAACACGGTCGGGGCCGCGCTGCTGAAGCAAGGCGGCGACACGTGGTTTTTCGTGACGGCGGACTACGCGTTCGGATATGCGCTCGAGCGCGACATGGCGGCGCTGGTCAAGGCCCGGGGCGGCAAGGTCCTCGGCGCCGTGCGTCATCCGCAAGGCACATCGGACCTCTCGTCGTTCCTGCTGCAGGCCCAGTCGTCTGGCGCCAAGGTGATCGGGCTCGCGAACGCGGGCGGCGACACCGTTACGTCTGTCGAGCAGGCGAACGAGTTCGGCATTCCGCAGAAGGGCCAACGCGTCGTTGGCCTGCTGACCTACATCTCCGACGTGCACAGCATGGGGCTTGCCAACGCGCAGGGCCTGATCCTGGCCTCGGCGTTCTACTGGGACATGACGGACGAGACCCGGGCCTGGACTGCGCGGTTCGTCGCCCGGGTGAACAAGGTCCCGACCATGGCCCAGGCCGGGACGTATGGCGCCGTCCTGCATTACCTGAAGGCGATCCAGGCGGCAGGGACCGACGACGGCCCGACCGTGGTCGCGATGATGAAGCAGCTGCCGATCAACGACTTCTTCACCAAGAACGGCTCGGTGCGGGCGGATGGCCGGGTGATCCGCAACATGTATTTGTTCCAGGTCAAGACGCCGGAGGAGTCCAAAGGCCGGTTCGACTACTATAAGCTGCTCGACACCGTGCCAGGCGAGCAGGCCTTCCGGCCGATGAGCGAAGGGGGTTGCCCCCTAGTCGCCGTGGCGGCCCCCAAGTAGCCGGGGGGTCCGAGTGCCTGAGCCGGATCACGCCGATCCGCCGCTCGTCGTCTCGCAAGACGGCAGCGGGGCGATTTGGACCCTGACGCTGAACCGTCCCGGCAAGGCCAACGCGCTCGACGCGGAGACGGTCGAACACCTGCTTACAGCGGTTGTGGAGGCCCGCGCGGCAGGCGCTAGGGCGCTGATCCTGGGAGGCGCCGGAAGCAACTTCTGCGCGGGCTTCGACTTCACAGGCTATGAGGAGCAGTCGGCCGGAGATCTGCTGCACCGCTTCGTCCGCATCGAGCAACTGCTGCAGCAACTGCGCCGCGGACCTATGATGAGCGTGGCCCTGGCACGCGGGGCCGCCTACGGCGCGGGGGCTGATCTTTTCGCGGCCTGCACCTGGCGTGTTGCGGCGCCGACGGCGCGGTTCCGATTTCCGGGTTTCCGGTTCGGCGTGGCGCTCGGGACACGGCACCTGGCGCGTGTCGTCGGCGCGCAGCACGCCCGCTCGATCCTGCTGACCGGCCGGGTCGTCGACGCCCAGGAAGCGGCCGCGATCGGCCTGGCGACACGCGTGGTAGAACCCACGGCGGACCTGGCGGCTGCCATTCTGCAGGAGAGCGCAGTGCTCGACGGGCAGGCTGTTGACGAGATCCTGCAGCTGACGGGCGATGATACCGAGGATGCTGACCTGGCCAGCCTTGTGCGCTCCTTAGCCCGTCCCGGGCTGCATCGGCGCATTGCGCAGTTCCGCGTGGGCACGGCCGTGCTACCGGGAGGAGCTAAGACATAGAAGCAATTTAAATGAGTGTCCGTAAGCGAATGTCTCTCGCTCAAAGGCGACCTATCTGCTGCCGGTCAAGCTCTGCCGCTTTGCGCCTCAAGTCGGACACTCAGCCGGGCCGGGCCGCCTTCTAAAAGCGGAACTACGATTGTTATGCATCCGTTGAAGCGCAACCATGGCCCAACGCAATCCCCATCCACAGAGGCTTGTCCGGCCTTTCTTAAGGTGCGACTTTGCATCGCCTCATCATTAGGGAGCAGACCTCGACGATGATCCGCCGCAATCTCCTGCGCGCCGCTGCCGCCCTCACCGGCGCGCCGATTGCGCGCGCCGTCGCATCCCCATCCGACGCCGTACCTTCCTGGACGAAGGAGCAGGGCGCGCCGATCGCAGACGACCATTACGGCACCCCATCTCCGTACGAGAGCCACGTCGTTCGCCGGCCGCGCGAGAAGCTCCTGTTCGACACCTCCGGGTCGGTCTTCACCCCGCTGCAGCACCTCGACGGCATCATCACCCCAAACGGCCTGCACTACATCCGCAGTCACGCGGGCACCCCCGCCATAGACCCCGACCAGCATCGCCTGATGGTGCACGGAATGGTCGACCGGCCGCTCAGCTTTTCGATGGATGACCTGATGCGGTTCCCATCGGTCTCGGCGATCCATTTCGTCGAATGTTCCGGCAATACCGGCCTCTACAAGGACGCCAACATCAAGCCGGACTGGACCGTGCAGGACACGCATGGCCTGCTGAGCTGCGCCGAGTGGACCGGCGTGCGTGTGGGCGACGTGCTGGCCGAAGCAGGAGTGCAGCCGGGCGCCACCTGGATGTTGGCGGAGGGCGCTGACGCTTGCGCCATGACCCGCTCCATCCCGGTCGCGAAGGCGATGGATGACGCGATTCTGGCCTACTCGCAGAACGGCGAGCGGCTGCGGCCCGAGCAGGGCTATCCGCTGCGCCTGCTGCTGCCGGGCTATGAAGGCAACACCAACATCAAGTGGGTCCGCCGCTTGAAGCTCGGCAGTCTTCCGTTTGAGACACGCGAAGAGACGTCGAAATACACTGACCTCGGACGCGACGGGAGAGCGCTGCAGTTCAACTTCATCATGCGGGTGAAATCCGTCATTACCCGTCCGTCGCCTGGTTTTCAGTTGAAGCGGACCGGCTTCCACGAAATCGCCGGGCTCGCCTGGTCCGGCAACGGCCGGGTCACCCGGGTCGAGGTCTCGGCCGATGACGGCGAGACCTGGACCGACGCGGCGCTGCAGGAGCCTGTGATGTCGCGCTGCCTGACCCGCTTCCGCCTACCCTGGTCCTGGAGCGGCGGCCCTGCCGTGCTGCAGAGCCGGGCCACTGACGAAACCGGCGCCGTGCAGCCGACGCGTGCCACGGTGTTGGCTGAGCGCGGCCCGAATTTTTATTACCATTATGACGCCATCACATCATGGCGGCTGGCTGCGGACGGGACGTTCACCATTGCGGTATAACCTCGCGGTCTGCGCCGCTCTGCTGTCGCTCGCCACCCTCCACGGCGCCGCGGCCGATCCGCAGCGTCTAGGTTTCGGCGCCCCGCTCACAGCCGATGCGCTGAAGCCGTTCGACATTGACGCGCGCGCCGATGGGACCGGGCTGCCGCCGGGGCGCGGCACGGTCAGGGAGGGCGAGACGATGTTCGCGCAGAGTTGCGCCGCCTGCCACGGCGCAAAGGGCGAGCACCCGATCTCCCCCTCGATCCGCCTCACCGGTGGCAAGGGCACGCTGACGACGCCGAACGCAGTGCAGACCGTCGGCAGCTACTGGCCCTACGCGACGACCTTGTACGACTACATTCATCGGGCGATGCCGTTCAACGCGCCGCAGTCGCTCAGCCCGGACCAGGTTTATGCGGTTACCGCTTACGTACTGTACCTGAACGGCATCGTGCCCGAGGAGCAGACGTTGGATGCAACGAGCCTGCCGAAGGTGCAGATGCCGAACAATAGCGGATTCATTCCGGCCTATCGGCTGGGCAAGTAGCCGCCTGACGTCGACGGAGTACGGGTGGACTTTGCCGCTTCACCAGCAGATCGGAACAATGCAGGACGATGCCAACTGTGTCCAGAAGCTAGATGTTTGGTCCCGGAGAGTCGTGACGCTACTTTGACCCGAGAGGGAGAGGAAGCACTATGACATGTAGTTGTCGTGGTGCATGGATCGGGCGGTATTGCTGAGGCGCTGGGTGACGTAGGGGATTACCCCCCAACTCCGGATGCCCCTCTTGCCGTTCAAGCTGAACCAGGACCGCCGTCACCACTTCCCACGCCAGCAGCGCAAGGTGACGAACTCGCTGGGAGCGCTGCTCCGCAGCAGGCCGGCCTACGACGCCAGCCTGCGCCAACGCGGCAGCCTGACAGTTTGGTTTACCGACGATGCGATTGCGGGATGAGCGGCCGGGCATCGCACGACCCGGGGTGGGCAGCCCTGGTATTCGCTGCTCGCCATCCTGACGCGGCCGTGGTCGTCCCGCCACGCGCGACCGCGGTGCAGAGCGACACGGTCGAGACTGAACCGCTCCGGGTTTCCCGGAGGTCATTTGGGTTGGGTTACGCGGCCCAGGCTTGCGCCTCGGTTTGCGCGTAGTAGCGCGCTTCTGCCTTGGCAGGGGGTCTGTTTCCGATCGGCTCGAGCAGACGTGGGTTATTGAAGCAGTCCACCCCTTCCAGGGTGGCGAACTCGACCGTCTCCATGCTGCGCCACGGACCGCGCCGACGGATGACCTCGGCCTTGAACAGGCCGTTGATCGTCTCGGCAAGGGCATTGTCGTAGGCGTCGCCCACGCTGCCGACCGAGGGTTGGACGCCCGCCTCGGCCAGGCGGTCCGTGTAGCGTAGCGCAAGGTATTGCGCCCCCCTGTCCGAGTGATGCACGAGCCCGTCATCACGGACTGGACGGCGCTGGTGCAGGGCCTGCTCCAGGGCATCCAGCACGAAGCTCGCGTGAGCGGTTCGCGACACCCGCCAGCCGACGATGCGCCGGGCAAAGGCGTCGATGTCCGGCGAACCTCTCGGTTCAACGACCAAAGCCACGTAAACAAAGCCCGACCAGGTCGCTACGGAGGTGAAGTCGCTGACCCACAACGCGTTCGGCCGCGGTGCCCTGAACGGGCGGTTGACGTGGTCCAGCGGGCAGGCTGCGGACGGGTCAGGGATGGTGGTGCGGACCTTTCTGCCCCGCACCACCCCTTGCAGCCCCATGACCCGCATCAGGCGCGCGACCGTGCAGCGGGCCACGACCGAGCCCTCGCGGCCGAGTTGCCGCCATACCTGTTGCCGCCATACCTTACGCACGCCGTAGACGCCGAAGTTCGCCTCGTGCACGCGCCGGATCTCAGCCATCAGCGCCACGTCGCGCCGGGCCTGTGCCGGCAGCTTGCCCGGCTCGGCACGCCGTGCCGCGTGGGTGTGATAGGTAGACGGGGCAATCTCGCGCAAATCGCCCTGCGATTTCGCTGGCAGCACCTTGCAGATCGGCTCCACCCCGCATGCCTGCCGGTGATCGTCGATCAAGGCGATCATGTCCGCGACCGGCGGTCGAGCTCCGCCATGGCAAAATACGCGCTGGCCTGGCGCAGGATCTCGTTGGCCTGGCGCAGCTCCCGGTTCTCGCGCTCCAGCGCCTTGATCCGTTCGCAGTCGGCGCTCGTCGGACCAGGCCGCTGCCCCAGCCGCAAACGCTGCGCGTTTCGGCGACATCACGCTCGGCCGGGCGCGCCCACTTGCGCAGCGTCTCCGCTGTGCAGCCAATCTTGGCCGCAACCGAGTTGATGGCCGCCCCCTGCGTCGGGTGCTCGCCACCACCCTCCAGCACCAAACGCACCGCCCGCTCCCGCACCCCCGGCGAGTAGCTCGCCGCAACCTTCCTCGTCGTCATCGCTCCATCCTCTCAAGAGTTGGAACCTCCGACAAACCCAAGACGGTTCAGGGCATGGCTTTGGTCACCACCAGCTCGAACAGCACCTCGTCGTCCGGCGTGGCAGGCAGGAAGGCGTTATCCAACGCAGCGCCAGCCCTGTGCGTCTGCTGGTAGACGAACTTGCGGCTCACCCCGTGCCGGGCCGCCAGGTCGCTGACCGTCTCCGAGCCGGCCAACGCCTGATTGGCCAGGTCCTTGCGGTCACCCCCGGGCAGCCTCGCCGCTGCGCCAAGACACCGATCCATACGCCCACCACACCTGAAAACGGCAGGGTGCCATCATCCCTCCTCACAGCGCCAACCCAGCCTCACATGTGACCCGGTCTTGAACCACGCCGAAGCACCCGTCACCAAAGCGTGGCGGCCGGCCAGGCTGAAGCGGTCCGTCATGTCGTAAGCTCCCGTTGCTGGTGCGCCAGAGCCAGCCAGTCACCGATCAACTCGGCCATTTCCTCCGGCGCTTCCCAAATGGCGCGGTGGCCCAGGTCATTGAGCAGCTCCAGCCGTGCACCCGGGATGCGGGCAGCCAGCGTGACGGCGTTGCGCGAGGGCACCAACACGTCCGCGGCACCGGTGGCGACCAGCGTGGGCGACCGCACCTTCGGCAGAGCGCGGTAGGCGTCGAACCGGCGGATCGCCTCCAACTGCTGCCGGGCGACGAAGCCGGGCGTGGGGTGCTCCAGCTCCCGCCGCATCTGCTGCTCGACCGCCTCCGGGTTGGCGGCGAGGTAATCCGGCGAGTAGGTGACCGGCCAGGCCTGCCGCGCTGCTTCTTCCGGCGTCAGCCGCTCCGTCTCGAACAGGCGACGCAGCACCGACCAGGGCGCCGGCGTCGCCCAGGGGCCACCGCAGAACGTGCCGAACAGGATCAGCCGGTCGACGCGCTCCTGATGGCGCGTCACCACCTCCTGCGCGATGGCGCCGCCCATGGAGAAGCCGAGCAGGTGCACACGGGCCATCCCGAGCGCGTCGAGCAAGCCCGTCACGTCGCGCGCCTGGTTGTCCAGCGCGTAGCCGCTGGCCGTCGGCGGGCTTCGGCCGGTACCGCGATTGTCGAAGGTGATCACCCGATGCCGCCGTGCCAGCCGGTCCACGAACGCGCGCGGCCAAGCGGCGCTGCTCTGGCGAAACCCGGCGATCAGGCACAGGGCGGAGTCTTGACCGACGACCTCGTAATAAAGTGTGGTCCCATTGGCCGGCGCGAGCGGCATGCTCAGCCCGCGCTGTCGTGGCGGCCGATGAACCGGGCCACGGCGGGCGCGAACAGTTTCTGCGACCTGCCGCCGACGAACACGCCGACATGGCCGCCCGGCAGGGCCAACTCTTCGTATTGGCCTTCCGGCAGCATCGGCCCGAGCGCGCGGCTGGTGGCCGGCGGGATGATGTGGTCGTCCTTCGCATAGACGTTCAGCACGGGCATGGTCAGCTTGCCCAAGTCGACCCGGCGGTCGTCCAGCATCAGCTCGTTCTTCACCAACTTGTTCTGCTGATACAGCTCCTTCATCCATTGCTTTGCCGCCGCGCCCGGGTGATCGGGGCGGTCGGCAATCCACTTCTCCATGCGCAGCCAGTTCAGCAGCTTGGCCTCGTCGTCCATGACGTCGAGCAGGTCGAAGTTGTACTTCAGCATCGAGCGAACCGGCGTCATCATGTTGAATACGGCACCGATCAGCTCGCCCGGCAAGTTGCCGTATGCGTCGATCAGGCGGTCGATGTCCGCTGGCTCCAGGCTGCGGGTCCAAAGGTTGATGAAGCCGTGACCGGCGCGCTGCTGCTCCGCGGCGTCCGCGTGGAAGTCGATGGGCGTTATGGTGAGCGTCATGGTGTTGACGCGCGCCGGTTGCAGCGCCGCGTAGCAGGTCGTGAACACCCCGCCCTCGCACACGCCGAGCAGGTTGATGCGCGGCACCTGCGCTTTCCGGGCGACCTCGCGCACGCAGTCGCCGAGGTAGCCGCAGATGTAGTCGTCCAAGGTCAGGAATTGGTCGGCGCGGGTGGGGTTGCCCCAGTCCACGACGTAGAGGTCCACGCCGAGGTTGAGCAGGTTGCGGACGAGCGAGCGGTCCTCTTGCAGGTCCGTCATCGTCCAGCGGCCGACCAGCCCGTAGGTGATCAGAACCGGCACCCGCACCTGCTGCTCGACCAGCGGACGGAAGCGGTAAAGGCTGACCTTGTCCTGCTCCCAGACCAGGTCTTTCGGGCTGGTCGCAATCTTCACGTCCTGGTTGCGGATGCGGCCGAACAATTCCGTCCCGGCCAGCATCCGCGCGCCGATCTGGGCCGCCTCCGTTACCGGGTCTGCGCTCTGCTGTGTCATTACGCCTGCTCCTCCGCATGGCGGCGAACCTTGCGCAGCTCCCGCCGCAGCTCCGTCACGGTGCGCAGCAGGTCGTTCATCTCGGTCCGCGTCGGCATGTCGAACTGTGCGGCGAGCCGCTCAGCCACTCCACGCTGCGCCAGCCGCAGCTCCGACCCGGCGCGGATCATCGCCGCCTGGCTCTTCAGGAATGCCTCGGACCGCTGCGTCTCCAGCAGCACGCCGTTCGCGGTTGTCGTCCAAAGGTCGAGCAACGCGCGGCCGGAGGGTGCCGCGCCATCCGTGCGGGTGCGCTCGGCAAGTGTCTGGTTGAACGCGTAGCCGGCGCGGACCCACGCCTCTAGCATTACCGCCTGATGCTCCAACGACCGTCGACGCCACTCCAGCCAGGTCTTGGCCAGGTGCGCCTGTTCCCGCTCGGCACGCCACATATCGGCAAGCTGCGCACCCTCCGTCATCTGCGAGATGACGAAGTTCAGCCCGCCGGCCTGGTTGAACCAGACGCGCGGGTCAGCGATCGCGCGGAACGTCGCCTCGACCGTCGGGTCGTCCATCGCCCTGCCGGCCGGCGCAAGCAGCAACTGCAGCGAGCCGGACATGGTGGCAGCCGCGCTCCAAAGGTCGGCCACCGTGCCGGCGGCCTGAGCCAAATCAGGACCGCCGATTGCGGGCGGCGAGAGGGGGAAGGCCGGCATCTTGCCGACCATGCTGGCGAGGTTGGTGCTGGCACCCTGCTGCAGGTCCAGCGCCGCTTTCCCTGCCTTGTTCCAGAAGTCGAACAGGGCTTGCATGCCGTAGTCAGATGGTTTGCTCATGCCGCGGCCCCAGTTCGGACCGCTCCGGTTGGACTCTGCCGCATCGTCCACCTCCCCTATGCCCCGGCGATTACCGCCTTGTTGGGTCTGTATCCTTACGCGCACAACGGCGTTTGGATAGGCCGATGCCTTCGTAGCTGGATGAATTGTGATGCGAGGAACCGCTAAGGATTGCCGCGGCACTGCGCGCTGATGGCCGACTTGCCTCTCTCTATTTGTTCACCAGCCGCGCCGGTACGCTCAGGATCAGCAGCGCGCCCGCCACCACGATCGCGCCGAACAGATACAGCGCCGATTGCGAGGTGCCGGTCAGGTCGGTCATCCAGCCGACGAAGAAGTTGCTGACGAAGCCGGCGATGTTGCCGACCGAGTTGATCAGCGCGATGCCCGCCGCCGCCGCGGCGCCGCCCAGGAACGTGGATGGCAAGCACCAGAACGCGGCCTGCGCGGTCGAAGACCCGGCGGCCGCCAGCGTCAGGCCCAACATCGCCAGCAGAAGATTCGTGCCGGCGAACGCCGTCATCGCCAGCCCAAGGCCGCAGACCAATGCGGGCAGCAGCGTGTGCCAGCGGCGCTCGCGGAGCCGGTCGCCGCTGATGTTGACCGTGATCATCGCGACGATGGCGACCAGATACGGCACCGCCGTCAGGAAGCCGATCGTCAGCGGGTCGGCCACGCCCGCCTGCTTGATCAGGGAGGGCAGCCAGAAGCTGATGATGTAGATGCCGCAGACGATGGTGAAGTAGATTAGGCTCAGCAGCCACACCCGCCCGTCGCCGAAGGCGGCGCCGAGGTGGGTGTGACCGGTCTTCTCGCCTTCCTCCGCCGCGATGGCGCGGGCGACGATCTGCTTCTCCACCGGGTCTAGCCACTTCACGTCGACGACCTGGTCGCGCAAATAGATGATGGTTGCGACGCCGAGCAGGAGCGACGGGATCGTCTCGATGACGAACAGCCACTGCCAGCCCGACAGGCCGCGCGCGCTGCTGACTGCCTGCAGGATGAAGCCGGAGAGCGGGCCACCGATGATCGTCGCCATCGGGATGGCGGCCAGGAAGATCGCCGTGATCTTGCCGCGGCGCGACGACGGGAACCAGTAGGTCAGATAGAGCAGGATCCCCGGAATGAACCCCGCTTCGGCGACGCCGAGCAGGAAACGCATCAAGTAGAACATCCACGCCGAATGCACGAAGATCATTCCACCCGAGATCAGGCCCCAGGTGATCATGATGCGCGCGATCCAGAGCCGCGCGCCGACCCGCAGCATGACGATGTTGCTCGGGACTTCGAACAGCACGTAGCCGACGAAGAACATGCTGGCGCCGAGGCCGTAGACGGTTTCGCTGAAGCCCAATTCCTGCAGCATCTGCAGCTTGGCGAAGCCGACGTTGACGCGATCGAGATAGGCCGCAAGGTAACAGATGAAGAGGAACGGGATGATACGCCAGGTCACCTTGCGATAGGTGCGCTCCTCCAGTTCACTTACCGGAGGTATGATTCCGGCGTTTGCTGTATAGGACATGGTGGTTCCATCCCGAGTGTTGTTTTGGGTTTGGCTCGTATGTGACTTTTCTTTCCTTGACTCAGCCGCCTCGCCATTTGCGTTCCGCCTCGTCCCATGCCGCCAACGGTAGCAGGTCGGGGACCCAGGCCAGCCCCGTCTTGGCGTCGGACGACACTGCCTCGGGCGTGACCACGACGTCGAGCAAGGCCGGTCGGTTCGCCAGCGCCCGTTCGATCGCCGGCCGGAGCTGCTCCTCGGTTTCGACCCGTTCTCCGTGCATGCCGAAGGCCCGCGCCATCGCCGCATGATCGCTGAACTGCAGCCGTGTGCCGACCACCTTGCCGTGGGTGACGGTCTGATCGTGCACCTCGATCTGCCAAGCGCCGTTATTGGCGACGACGATCAGCACCGGCGCCTTGTGGCGGACCGCGGTATCGACCTCGATTGCGTTGAAGCCGAACGCGCCGTCACCGGTGGCCACGACCACCGTGCGGTTGGGAAAGGCGAGAACTCGCGGCGATCCCGTACGGCACGCCGACGCCGATGCAGCCGAACGGGCCGGGGTCGAGCATTGCCGGCGCGGACAGGCCGATGCGGGCGAAGCTCAGGAAGTCGCCGCCATCGGTGATCACGATCGCATCCGGCCCGATCGCGTCCTGCAGCGCCGCCAGCACGCGGTTCGGATGCAGCTTCCCGTCGGATCCGGCCGGGGCGTTCGCCATCGACTGCTTCAGCTTGCGCGCCCGCTCCTCATGACCCGTGCGCAGCTTCGCCGCCCACGCCCTGTCCACCGAAGACGGGCGATTGCCGCCGGCCTCGACCAAGGCACGCAGCGCCTCCTTCGGAGAGGCGAGGATTTCGGCGGCACCCCGCCGGTTGTCGCGCAGCTCGGCGGCGATGTCGGCAAGGCGCACGAATGTCGCCGCGCCGAAGACCGCCGGCGAGCCGTAGGCGAGCTGAAAATCGAGCCGCCGCCCGACCGTCACCACCACGTCGGCGTCGCCCATGACCGCCCCGCGCATCGCGCCGACGACCGAAGGATGCGAGTCCGGGACCAATCCGCGGCTCTCGCCGGTGTCGAGGTAAACGGCGCCGACGCGATCGAGGAACGCCACCAGTTCCGGTCCCGCCCCGCGCGCCCCGCGCCCGGAAATCACCAGCACCCGGCGTGCAGACCAGATGAGGTCGGCCGCTGCGGCCACCTGCGTTGGGTCCGGGAGAGTGACTTGGCGCGGCTTTGGACGCAGGTGCTCGTCGAGCTGCAACGCTTTCGGCACCGGGCTGCGCAAGGTATCGACGGGGAAGTCGATGTAGGACGGACCGGGCTCGCCGCCCTCGCCCAGCGCGCGCGAGATCGCCTCGTCCAGTTCGGCCAGCGCAAGCGAGGGCTCGCGGACAGTGCGCGCGTAGCGGGTGATGGTCCGGACCAGATGCGTGTGGTCGAGATCCTGCAGGCCGCCCCGGTTCTCCTGCGGCCGTGGGTTCGTCCCCGCCATGACCAGCACCGGCGCGCGGGAAACATGCGCATTGGCAATGCCGGTCATCGCATTCGTCACACCCGGCCCGGCAGTGACGAGCGCCACCCCCAGTTCCCCCGTCAGCTCGGCATGAGCTTGGGCCATGTGGACCGCGGCCCGCTCGTCGCGCACGTCGACGATGCCGATCTCGTGCGCATCCAGCCGCATCCAGATCGGCATGATATGGCCGCCGCACAGCGCGAACACGCGCGTGACGCCGCGCGCCCGAAGCGATCGCGCGATGAGGTCGGCGACGCTGTCAGGAGATGCTCTCATGGATGCGTTCCCTCTTTTTAGTTATGCGAGAAAGGCGACAAGGACCGACACGGTCACCACCGAGACCACGTGCGAGACGAGGATCGCACCGGAAGTGACGCCGGGCCGCAATCCGTACAGCTTGGCGATCGTGAATGGTCCGGACCCGATCGGCAGCGCGCTCAACAATACCGCGGGGCGCGACCAGGCGAGCGGGACGTGGAACACGTAGAACACGAGCAGCGCCGTCACTGCGGGCTGGACCAGCAGTTTCAGCCCGACCAGCATGCCGATTGTGGGCGCGTCGCTTGCGGCCACGCTCTCCTGCGCCAGGAAGAGGCCGATGCAGACGAGCGCGCAGGGCGAGGCGGCACCGCCGAGCAAGCTCGCGAAGCGCTCGACTGGATCGATCAACCCCAGTCCTGACAGGCCGACCGCGAGCCCGGCGAGCGGAGCCAACAGCAGCGGGTTCCGGATCAGTGCCCGTCCGACCTTGCGCGCCGTCAGCCACGAGCTGACGCCGCGATGCAGGTCGATCTCGATAATGGTGATCGCGGCCAGGAACAGCACGGACGCCGTGAACAAGGTGGCGATCACCGCGGCCGGCAGGCTGTCCGCTCCGAACACCAGCAGGCACAGCGGAATGCCCATAAAACCGACGTTGCTGTAACTCGCGTCCAGCGCCTCGATACTGGCCCTGGCGACGCGGTGTCCGCGCCACCGGCTCAGTGCGAAGCCGAGCGCAAAGGTGATCGCGATCCCGCCGGCAAAGGCAAGCGCAAACCCGACCTGGGCGGCCTCGCCGGGCGCGGTCCGCGACATGGCCAAGAACATCAGCGCCGGCAGTGCGAGATAGATCGCGAAACGGTTCAGGCTGTCCGTGGCGGCAGGCGACAAGACGCCGAAGCGGCCACACAGGTAGCCCGTGAAGATCAAGGCAAAGATCGGCATCGCCGCATTCAGGACCGCGTGCACGGTGTTCCCCGCTCGGCACCCTCGATCGCCACATTGTTCCAAGCCGTCACGGCTGAAGCTTAACCCTAAGTGCGCGATGGAGAACTTTGCCGGTGGCGTTGCGCGGCAACTCGTCTTCTTGCAGGAACGAGTAGGCCCGCGGACACTTGAACCCGGCCAGCCGGGTCTTGCACCAGGTCAGCAGTTCGGCCTCGCTCACGGACGCGCCCTCGTGCAGGACGACGGCCGCATGGACGCGCTCGCCCCATTTCTCGTCCGGCAGCCCGATGACGGCCACGTCCTTGACCACCGGATGCGCGCCGATCACCGCCTCGACCTCGGACGGGTAGATGTTCTCGCCGCCCGAAATGATCATGTTGCTCTTGCGGTCGACCAGGTGGACGTAGCCCTCCTCGTCGCGGCGGGCCATATCGCCGACCGTGCAGTGCTCGCCGTTGAACGCCGCCGCGGTCTTCTCCGGTAGGTTCCAGTACCGCTCAAACATGTAGGGAGTGCAGCAATACAGCTCGCCGGCTTCGCCGTCGGGGACCTCGTTGCCAGCCTCGTCGAGGATCCTGATCGGCGCCGAGCCGACGCATTCGCGCCCGACTGATCCCAACTTCGTGTATTGCTCGTGCGGTCGGAGCATGGTGGCCCATCCGACTTCGGTCGCGCCGTAGAGTTCATAGAGACCGGCGTTGGGGAACATCGTCATGATCTGACGCTTGGTTTCCTGGCGCGCCGGGGCTGACGAGATCATGAGCTTGGTGACGTGGCTCACATTGTATTTTTCGCGCACAGAGGCGGACAAGGCGTTCATCATGATGTAGTGGGTCGGAACCAGAGAGGCGAAGCTTGAGCCCCCCTCCGCAAGCGTGCGGACGCAGTGCTCCGGGTCGAAGGTCTTGCGTGAATAGATCGACGTCACGCCACCGCAATAGGCGAAAGCGCCGTAGAAATTGAGCGAGTTCGCGTGGCACATCGGCATGACGAGCAGGGCCCCGTCTTCGCGGTGCAGCCCGAGCTCGATCTCGGTGACCATGGACAGCAGCGCCCCGCTGCGATTGTCGCGCAGGACGCCTTTCGGGTTGCCGGTCGTACCCGAGGTGTACATCAACGTCCACGGGTCGGAGGGGCGCACGTTTTGCTCGGGCTCGCTGCCGCTCGCGTGCGCGAGGAGCGCCTCGTAGTCACGGCATCCCGCCGGGCACGGCTGCTCGCCGAGATGGATATAGTTGCCCGCCGGAACGGGCAGGTCCGCGCGGATCTCCTCGACCACGCCGATCAGTTCATCTTGCACGATGATCGCGCTGGCGCCGGCGTCCGCCATGATGAAGCGGACTTCAGGGCCGACTAGTCGGAAATTGATCGGAACAATAACCAATCCGGCTTTCGCCGCCGCAGCGTAGAATTCCAGCCACTCGACCCGGTTGTAGGCAAGGATGGCGAACCGGTCGCCTTTCGATAGGCCAAGGCCGAGCAGAGCGTTGGCCAGACGGCAGGCTCGCTCGTTCCACAGGGCGAAGCTCATCTCGCGGCTGAGGTCACGCGCTCCCACGCGATGAGGAGACAATCTAGCATGCACCGACAACATCTGTCCGAGGGTCAGCAGTTCTTTCATTTCCTTACCTCCCAGGCGCGGTTAGCCCCATTGATGCTCGCCTGAGATTATGAGCAAAGCAACTGGCAAACCTCGGTGTGATACTGCACGATCGCGGTCGAACTGATCTGATCTATCACACACAATTTCACGGGCAACGAGGTTGCAGAAGACCTCGCGATACTGGGCGTGGTTTAAAGACGGCTTATGGCTGGAGCCGGGTTGACGCTTCCAGGACGGCTGATGGCACCCGGCCTTCTCAGGTGCGGTGCAGGATGGATCGACGTGTTGGCGCAGCAGCGAGGCTGCCTGGGAGCGACCGTAACGAGCAGAATCGGGCAGAGGATAATGACCGTGACGGCGCCGATGTCAGCCAACACGAGCGAACGCCGAAGAACGTGCACGGAAGGCCGGCGCGCACCCACGCAGCAGACCGAGCTGTTCGGCGACGAACGGCACTGCGCCCTGGTGGACGTCCCGGCGTGGCAGGACCTGCCGGCGGCCACGCAGGCCGTGCTGACCAGCCTGATGGCACGGCTGATCCTGGGCCATTCCGAAACGCGCCGGGCCAGCCCGGTGGCGGAGGCCGGCCATGACCTCTGACAAGCTTCGTCCCCATCACCTGGAGCGCAAGGCGCTGCTCTACGTGCGGCAGTTCTCGGCCCATCAAGTTCTGCACAACCGTGAGAGCAGCGCTGCAATACGCCATGCAAGACCGGCTGGCAGGGCTTCGCGGGTCGGGCCAGCGTTCCTCGATGTATTCCATGATGACGGTGGGCTCGAAGATGCACTGTGGCCGTCAACGAGCGCCGGCGCCTCAGCGCGCGGGTAGAGCAGCATGGCCGTCAGCGCGACTGCTCCAGCACGTAGACATGCGGCGCATCGCTTGGGAGCGTGTCGGGCGTCAGTTCCAGCTCCGGACCTCCGACCCGCGTGACGGACTGCGGCGGAAGGCGGTCGAGGAACCGTTCCACTGGCTCGATCTTCAGCACGCCGCGCGGGTGGAAGTAATGCATGGGGATGACGACGCGCGGGCCGATCGCCTTGATCGCGTCGTTCAGGTCGTCGAGCGCGATGGTCGCGTGCTCGCCGGTCAGTGCCAGCAGGATGTCGACCTGCCCCCGCAGCGCGTCCAGGTGCTCGCGGGCGACCGGATTGCCGATGTCGCCCATGTGGAGCACCCGCAGCCCCCCAAGGGTGAAATGGTAAAGGGCATTGGCGTCGGGGTCGCGACCGAACTCCGACTGGTAGTCGAACGTTTTGCTTTCGTAGGCGCGGAAGGAGCGGATCGGGATGCCGCGCGCCTCGGCCCCCTCCGGCGGCAGCTCCAGGGCGTTGACGACGAGCGGTTCGCCCCGCACGTGGCTCGGGTCGGAATGGAAGTCGTCTGTCGCCGAGCTCATGATCACGACATCGGCGTCCTCCTCGATCGGGTCGAAGCCGCTGTGGCCGGGTCCGGGCGTGTAGGGATCGGTGATGACCACCAGGCCGTCCGCTTCCAGCCGGAAGCTCGCATGGGCGTAGAACTTGATTTTCATGGTTGCCCGCTAGACCTTCTCACCCACGAACACGTCCCAGCTTTCGGTCAGGGCACCCTGCTTCTCGCCGAACTCCACGAGATGCGGCGACGTCATGTGCGCCTCCCATACCGGCCGGCTTTCCCAGCTCTCATAGAAGATGAGGAGGCCAGGGTCCTCGTGCGACCGGTGCAGGTCGTAGTTGATGCAGCCCTCTTCGGCCCGGGTCGGCTCGACAAGGCTTCTCAGCATTCTGCCGAGCTGCTCTTCGCGTCCATTCTTCGCTTTAAGCTTGGCAACAACAGTCAGCGGCGTCATGTCCCATCCCTTTGTTTTCTCATCGCGGCTCGCTCCTGGATGTGCGGCCCAGGATCGCCTCCGCCATTAAGCGGATGTGCAGGGATTGCCGTAAACCCTCCAGCCCACGAAATCGCCTGATCCGGAAGCATCCCAAGGTCCTCTGCGTCATCGCCGATCCCAAGACGGGACACCCTTCGCATGGGGTGCCTCATGCCCATGCCGGGCCTGCACGGCGAGCTTGCACGTGCGCGGCGGTGACGTCGGCTTCAGGTGCTGCAGCCGCATGGCAACATGGCACTAATCGAGCGTCGGCGGCGTGGTGACGCCGGCATCGGCGAGAAGGCCCCGGAGCCCAGGGCAGCCGTCGGTGAAGGCGGTCAGCGCCGTGTTCTCGGTTCGTCCGACAGCGTCGAGGCTGCGGCCAATCAGCTCGGCGATGGAAGTGCTGGATTTGTCAGAGAACAAACACGAAAATACCCAACCGGCCGCCGCACCCCCAATCTTGCGACCGTCCCCGTCAAGAAGGTCCGGCGGAACAGCAGATGGTGCACGTCGAGGCTCCGTGTCGAGCGCGGTCCTACCCCGCTGCGCGCCGGGCAGGTGCTGCGACATTGGCGATCACCTCGCCGAACGGCCCCGCGTTGCGCGCCGGCCCCAAGTCGTTGCCCGTCGTCGCCCGAAGCGGCAGCAAGGGGAACACCAGTTCGGCGAAGCGGTAGCATTCCTCCAGATGCGGGTAGCCCGACAGGATGAAGCGATCGATACCGAGGCCCATGTACTCGCGCATCCGCGCCGCGACCTGATGCGGGTCGCCCACCAGCGCGGTGCCGGCGCCGCCACGGACCAGGCCGACGCCCGCCCACAGGTTCGGGCTGACCTCAAGCTTGTCGCGCCGGCCTCCGTGCAGCCGGGCCATCCGCTGCTGGCCCACGCTGTCGAACTTGGCAAACGCCTTCTGTGCCGTGGCGACGCTGGCATCATCGAGATGCTCGATCAGCGCCTCCGCTTCGCGCCAGGCCGCCGCGGCGGTCTCACGCACGATGACGTGCAGGCGTATGCCAAAGGACAGGGTGCGGCCCCGCCCGGCCGCTTGCGCCCGCATGGCGGCGATCTTCTCGCCCACTGCGTCCGGCGGCTCGCCCCAGGTCAGGTAAACGTCCACGTGCTCCGCCGCCACCGCCTGCCCGGCCGGCGACGAACCGCCGAAGTAGAGCGGCGGGTAGGGCTCCTGCACTGGGGGATACAGCAGCTTGCCGCCCTCAATGGCCATGTGCTGCCCGCGGAAATCTACCGTTTCGCCCTGCATCAGCCGGCGCCAGATGTGCAGGAACTCGTCGGTCGCGGCATAGCGGGCATCGTGGTCCAGCCACACGCCATCCCCGCGCAGCTCGGCAGGATCGCCCCCGGCGACGACATTGATCAGCAGCCGGCCTTCGCTCAGCCGGTCCAGTGTCGCCGCCATGCGGGCCGACATGGCGGGCTCGTTCAGGCCCGGGCGGACGGCCACCAAAAAACGCAGCCGGCGGGTCAGCGGCACCATGGCGGAGGCGACGACCCAACTATCCTCGCACGACTTGCCCGTGGGCAGCAGAACGCCGAAATAGCCCAGCTCGTCGGCGGCGCGGGCGATCTGGCCGAGGTAGCCCAGCGTGACATGCCGGGCACCGGTGCTGGTGCCGAGATAGCGGCCATCGCCATGCGTCGGCAGGAACCAAAGGACGTCCGTCTCGGGTGCGGCGATGCTCATGCGCGGGGTTTCCAGACCGCGCCGGCCACGTCGAGGCGTTGCGGGATCAGCTTGAGGTCAAAGAACGTGTCGGCAATGCGCTGCTGGTCGGCCGCCACCTCGGGCGTCAGCGGGCGGACGCCGTAGCCCATGCGGCCCACGGCCCGGGCCACCACGGGCTCGGGCAGGCTCATGCTGGCGGCCAGCAGGCGCGTGGCCTCGGCCTGGTTCGCCTCCGCCCAACGGTCGATGGCGTCTATCTGCGCGTTGATCAGGCTGAGCAGGTCCGGCTGCGCCTCGGCGAAGGCCGCGCAGCCAGGAAGAACTGCCGGTTCGGCGCGAGGCCCTGGTCGTCCACAAGCGTCCGCGCGCCCGTGGCCTCCTGCGCCGCGGACAGGAACGGGTCCCAGATGGCCCAGGCGTCCACCGCTCCACGCTCGAATGCGGCACGCGCATCGGCCGGGGCAAGGTAGGCAGGGCTGATATCGCGAGGCTTCAGTCCTGCGCTGGCCAGCGCCTGCACAAGCAGGTAGTGGACGTTGGACCCCTTGTTGAGCGCCACCGTCCGGCCGCGCAGGTCGGCCAGGGTACGGAGGGGGGAGTCCTTCGGCACCAGGATCGCCTCGCCTGCCGGCGAGGGCGGCTCGAACCCGACATACAGCAGCGGCGAACCTGCGGCCTGGGCGAAGATCGGCGGCGCCTCCCCCGTGGTGCCAAAGTCCAGCGCACCCGCTGTCAGCGCTTCCAGCAATTGCGGGCCGCCGGGGAACTCGTGCCAGGACACGCTCCAACCCGATGGCTGCAGGGCACGCTCAAGTTCCCGTCGCTCGCGCAGGATGATGAGGGTTCCGTATTTCTGCACGCCTATGCGCACTACCTTGCCTGCGGCTTCGGCCGGGACAGCGCAAGCGGCCGCCAGCGCGGCGCCGGCTGCCAGCACGCTGCGGCGGCCGGGGTTGGTATGCGATGATCCAGTCATGTGCGGCGCTCCAAGCAGGGCAAGACCGGGCGTCCAGGCCTGCACGGCCATAGGTTTGTACTGTTGATCTATTTGCCTCAAGGTGTCGGCAACAGTTTGCAAGCAGCGGCTACAATGAATGAGCGCGACAGTATGCTGATTTCTTCTAACTGCCTTTTAAAAGCATGACATGCTATTTCGGGTTCTCCGGGCCGTTGCAGCCGGTTCAGGACCGGTCCCGGCCCGGCGTCGGCAGTTCGCCCGAGGCAAGGAAAACTCCGCAAGGCCCGCACAACGGCGATTCGGTCCTACGGAAGGCATCGAAGACCTCTCACCGATTCTTTTTATTGCCAAGCATTTATGATCTCGCCCCGACTGATTGACGGGAGGCGCCAGCGTCATCCATTGGCTTGCCGCGGTCGCGTCCGCCTCGCTCCGATCCTCTGGCGCTGGCAGGGGAGCACGGAACTGCGATGCCCGCGGTCGGCCTGGCCGTTTGTGGTCTTCCAGTTAACCCAAGTCAAGATTACGGCCAATTTCAGCAATTAAGGTAAAGGCGAAAAATGTCCCAGGCTCACGTGATCGAGGTTGATGGCGCATTTATCGCTGCGGCCGTGCCGGTTCACGATGCCTGCCTGTCCCGGTCCAGCCTTCGAAAGCCGGGGAATTGGGTCCGCGTGGCCCTGGAGAACACGCGTCGGGTGGCCGCTCTATGACCGGCCCAAGCAACGCGCCGTCCCGCTTCCGCGACTACCAGGGCTGGCAGCTTCCAGCATGGTGAAAATGGCGCCCCTCGACCCCAGGCTTGCGCCCGCGGTTTCGTTCCTCGTCGCCTCCATCGCGGTCGCAGAGGCCAAGGTGCTGACGACCGAGGCGGCGATCCTCGCCACCAACAAGCTGTTCGAGTTGGCCGGCACGCGCTCCACGCTGGCGGAGCACGGCTTGGACCGCCACTGGCGCAATGCCCACGTGCACACCCTGCACGATCCGGTGCGCTGGAAGTTCCACGCCATCGGCAACCTCGCGCTGAACGGCGTCGGGCCGCCCGTGCACGCCTGGATTTGAGCTGACCTGGTCCGGTTTGCCTGAGGCGCGCGCTCGTGCGGTGCGGATGGTTTTGCGGCATTACATAGCAGTCACACCTAAAACCCAATTCCGCTAACCCTTTGATTCCAATACAACGATTGCTCTCCAGAGACATAGAGGGCAGTCCCATGACCGGCTACGTTCTCGCCGGCCTCACAGAGCGCCCTGTCGAGCTTGCCGGCGAGGCTGAAACGCTCCGCTCCCGCTTGGCGCAGATCGCAACCGACGTGGGCCACCTTGCCGCCGTGATCCGGCAATTCGATCTGGAGTATGACCTGGCGAGTATCGAGCCCCGGCGCCCTCACGTGCAAGATGCCGCCGGGCGTGGCGAGATCAGCCGGTTAAGCGCCCATAGACGTGTTTCTGATCTTGGAACCGCCAACGCGCCCTATGGAGAAGGAAGCAGGCCGGCTGAACCATTAAACAACTTCGTATGAGGCGTCCTGTGACACCTATTTCATGCCGCGTAGAAATCCATTTGGGTCAACTCACTCGATGACCCTGCCTCAAGGCGCCAAGCGCGTGAAGACGAAGTCATGGTTTTTCACCAGGGCCTGATGGCAGGCGAAGCAGGTCCGGTGCTGCGCTTCGTCGGTTGCGACGCCCCCAACGAACCGCCCGAACCCCCAACCGCCGGTATCGGCGTAGCGCTTCGAGTCCTTGACCATGATCTGCACCGTCGTCGGGTCGCCGGGCACATAGGCGGGCGGGAACTCGGTCGATGCAACGTGCTTCCATGCCAGCTTCGCAAGGACCGTTCCATCCGGGAACGGCAGGGCGCCATCCCGATACGCTTCCATGGCGACAGAATTGCCGAGGATCGCGCGAAGTTCGTTCAACGGTTCCAACTCATGGGAGGCGGCGATCAGCTCCCAGTGGCGATACCCGTTTGGGATCGTCACACCGAACAGGGGCGACGCGCTCTCGGCGATCGCGCCAGCCGACGCCAGGGTGGACGCCGACAGCAGGAGCGTGATTGCTGTGACACGAACGAGGGACCTCTGCATGGAACTGCTCCACTGTCGTTTGTTAGGTGGACCGATTCATCTAACGCCTGAGAGGCAAGCGTCAGAATCGGACCACTAGGTTGGATGGCGTTCATTGACGGGACGAAGGCGTTCGATCTCACCGGGTCGGCGGGATCACGAAGGCGACGGTTCCCTGGTCGAGCGTTTGATGATTGGCGCTGACGAGCTCGATCAGGACTTTGTGCGGCCCGGAAGGCAGGCCGTTGACGATGAGCGGCTCACCGCTCGCATCCGCCCAGCGCCAGGGTGCGTCATCGACGGTGACATGGACATGGCCGATCCGTGGCGAGACCGCGAGGGCGGCCGGGCCGAATACCTGCACGATCCTCAGGTTTTCGGTGCGATACTGGATGACGACCCTGCCATGGGCCAGCGAGTCGGCCAATGGAGGATCGATGGTGATGCGGGCTGGCGGCTCGCTCGCGAGCGGCACGACCCCGGCCGCACCGCGGACTTCTCTGGCGGTCTGGGCGAGTCCTGTGGACGTGCCGATCGCAAAGGCCAGGGCGGCGAGGCGAACGAGGGCGATTTGCATGAGTGCTGCTCCGGTTGGGCTGGCGTATCGATGATCATTCCTCGGTGCGCGTGACTTGCACGGCTGCGCCGAGTTGTCCGGGCATACCTGGGGCGACGACCAGGTAACGGCGCTCGGCGGGAGCGGCGTCCCGCACCAGCTGCCGGATCGGGCCGACCGCGTTCACGATCGCCGCGCCGGCCGTGTTCGTCATGAAGCTCGACAGCGGCTCCAGTTCGCCGCCCCCGTCGGCCCGGTGGGACAGGGCGAGGGCGTAGGGACGTCCCGGCTGCAAGCCCGTCACCGACGCCTCCAGGACTTGCAGCAATCCCTGGTCGAACAGTGTGACGCTGGTCGGCGGTCTCGCGTCGCCGCCGCGTTCGAGGCCGGGCGACACCAGTGTCAGATGGGCGGCCTGCCCGGCGGTGCCGAGCGGGCTCAAACCCTCAGTGCCCGCCCGCTCGGACACGGACGCGGCACTCATGGGGAGGCCCTCACCCGGCTGCAGGCCTCGTCCCGTCCCCGCGGGCACCGCATTCGGTACATAAACCAGGGCCTGTGGCGCCTGACCGATCGGAACCGTCGCGATCACCTCGTTGGTGGATGTGTCGATGACCGTCAGTTTATCGTCGTTCTCGAGCCCGACATAGACGCGCGATCCGTCACCTGAAGGCCAGATCCCGTGCGGCAGCTTGCCGACCTTGACCGTCGCAACCTTGCTGAAGTCGTCGGTGCGAAATACCTGCACCTCGTTCAATCCGCCCACCGTGACGTAGGCGAACTGACCGCGCCCATTGCGGACGAAGTTGACGTGGTTCGTGATCGGTCCGGTATCGAGGAGCTTGAGCGTCGCGAACGGCGGCCGGGCGTCGAAGACCTGGGTCTTGCCGCTGTCTTTGAGCGTGAACCAGACCTGCGCCCCATCCGGCGTCGCGGCGATGTTCGGGCAGAATGGGCTCGCCTGCTGCACCCGGCCGACGATCTTGCGGTCAGCGACGGTGATGACGACGGTCTCTGGTGCGAACGACGAACAGACGTAGCCATAGACGCCGTCGGGCGAGAAGATCTGCATGCCGGGTCCATTCGGGACCATGATGCGCCCCACTTCCTCGAACCTGGCCGCATCGAGGACGGCCACGTAGTCCTCGCCGCGTACCGTTACCCAGACCTCCCGGCCGTCCGGCGTGAAGAATGCTTCGTGCGGCGAGCGCCCGAGATAGGTCACGTGCCGGATGGCGTTGGTCGCCGTGTCGATGAAGGTGACGGAGTTCGAGCCCACGGACACTACGGCGAGCGTGCGGTGATCCGGCGAAAATCCCATGCCGTGCACGAGCAGCTGACCGCGGTAGAGCGGGCTGAAGTTCATCGGGCTCGGGTCGCCGAGCCGGATGACGCCAAGCAGCGTGTTGTCTGCGGGGTCGATCACCGAGACGGTGTTTGAGAACTGCTCGGCGGCATAGACGCGGTCGCGGCCGCTCACGGGCGTATCGGGCGCGGAGGCAGGCCCGGGCGCCTGCCCGGCCTGCGCTCCCCAGACCACGAGGAACCCCAAAGCCAAAAACGCCGGGGTGAAAACGCTATTGCGCATGATGATGCCCATGCGGCGTGGACACGCCCGGCGGGTTGGCGTCGGCTGCTGGCGTGGCTGCGAGGGCGAGGCGCATGGCCTCGATCTCCTGCAGCTGCGCGACGACGATGCCCTGTGCGATACGCCCGAGCAGTTCGTTCCGGCCGTATGCTAACTCGGCCTGCGCCATCTCGATCGCGCCGCGATGGTGGGGCACCATCATCGCGACGAAATCCGCGTCAACGTCGCCCGTTGGCCGGGCACTCATGTCGGCCATCATCTTTTCCGTCGCACGGTTCGTTTCTTCCAGGTAGCGCGACTCGCGGGCACTCTCGGCATTGCCGATGGCGATAATTCCGAGGACCAGCGTGACCGTGATCAGCGGCTTCATCATTGCCGGTATCCTCTTCCTGCCTGCATGCTGGCGCTTCGGGACCTGGTTCCAATCCCTTATGACCGTCGCACTCTAGGAACTCGCGGCCTGGCGCGCTTCCCGGGCTGCACGGCGCAAGCCGGAAATGCACGGTCCACAGCCACACGGCGAGCCAGCTCGGCCTGGTCCGAGGGCCGGCAGATCGGACAGCATTATGCAGGTTCAGTCGCGAAGGTGCTGAGCTTCGGCCCATCATGCCGTGCCATTCGGAAAGACGGCTCGCGACCGCCGAGGTATCCAGGACGCGAGTAGGCCGGGGATTTGCCTCGATGCGGCACAACTCGCGATCGGCAGCCGACGTGCCCGGCCGAGCAACCGGTCCGAACCAGGAGACTGGACATGGAGCCTGATGGCCTGACCCGTTGGATGAGCAGCTTTGACCAGGCCGTGACGATGGAAAAACTTCACGAGGCCGTCGTCGAACAAGGGATGACCATCGTTGCCCAGATCGACCACGCGGCTGCCGCGGCCGCGGCGGGCCTAGAACTGCGGCCGACGGTCGTCCTGCTGTTCGGAAACGCGCTTGCCGGCACGCCGTTGATGCAGGCCGCGCCGACCGTCGGCATCGACCTGCCGCTCAAGGCGCTGGTCTGGACGGACGAGGAAGGCGCGACGTGGCTTGCTTATAACGACCCAAGTTGGCTGGCCGCGCGCCACGGGGCCCGGGCCGGCAATGAGCTCGTGCTGGCGACGATGCGTAAAGTGCTCGCGACCGTCGCGGACAGCGCGACGAGGCGCATAGGCGGGCCCGCATGAGATCAGGTCTCACGCTTGAGATTGCTCGATCCAAACGGCAGACGCATTGCTGACCCCATTCTTCTTCAGCATTCTGGTTTAACGAGCAACTTTACCCAACCAAAGAAACAGATTGGTCGATTGTCGCTTAGGTATCTTGAGTGCTGCGGCGTAGGGAAAGCGGGTCCGTGGACCCAGGCTCATGACTTCAGTCACCTCATCAGGTGCCATTCCGACCGGGTTGGCGACTATGCCGTGACGGCCAGACGGTCTGACAAGGCCTGCGCCTGCTGGATTTGAACCCATTTGGCAATCCGTTCCGCGCCGACCTCGAGATCACTGAGAACCGAGACAGCAACGTCGAAGCCAGGCGCAGCGCTTCGGGCGATGACCGGTTTTGAGCCGAGCAACCTGAATTGTTCGGCCTGGGCCTCGTCGTGCACGACCGCGACACGCTGCAGGCCAGGAAAGCGGCGGCGCGCTGCCGCGGCCAAGTGCATGGAGACCTCGAACGTGGGCGCCGTGAGCACAAGGATGCGGTGTCCGCCTGCGGCAAAGGGACCCCAGATGTGCGGGTCGTTAAGGTCTCCGAACGATACGTCGTAGCCGTCAGCCACGGCTTGCCGAAGGCGCTTCTCATCCCGTTCAATCGCCGCGTAGCTGATTTCGAATGCCGTCAACGCGTCGGCAAGCGCGCGGCCAACTCGCCCCATTCCGGCGATGAGTACCGGGCGGTCGCCCGACACAGGGTCGAGCTCTGGATCAGCAGGGCGCGGCGCGTGCCGGCGTATTCGCCCGGCCAGCGCGCGGCCGACACCTGCCAGGGTCGGAGTGAGGGCCAGGCTCAGTGCGACGCTTGCGATCAGCACCGCACTGGCATGCTTACCGACCAGGGCGCGCACGGGCGGCAGGCTCAGGATGACGAAAGCGAATTCCGATCCTTGCGCGAGCAGGAAGCCGAGCTGTGCGGAGCCGGGAACCGACCAGCCAAATACGAGGCTCGCCACCGCGTTGGTCAGGATCTTGATCGAGACGAGGAGCAGAACTGTCCCAAGCACGGCGGCCCAGGCCTCCAGCAGCATCGAAACGTCGAGCGACATGCCGACCGAGATGAAAAAGAGACCGAGCAGCAGGCCTCGGAATGGTCGAACTTCAGACTGGATCACCACTTGGTATGGCGTGCCGGAGATGATCATACCGCCCAGGAATGCGCCGAGCGTCAGCGACAGCCCGGCCGCGCCCGTGGCATAGCCGGCCGCAAGAGCAACGAGGAGCGCCATCGCGGTGAACACTTCGTCGTTGCGGCTGCGCGCGACCAACTCGAACAGGGGACGGACTACGACGCGAGCCAGCAGCACCGCAATTCCGAATGCGGCGGCGGCCTTCACGAGCGCCACCACCATCACGGGCAGCAGCGCCTGCCCGGTGCCGAGAGCGCCCGCGATGATAAGCAGAAATATGGCCGCCACATCCTGGAAGATCAGGATGGCGGTCGCCGTCTGCCCGACCGGGCAGTTCTGCTGGTGCCGCTCCGCGATCACTCCCGCAACCACGGCGGTTGACGATAACGACAGGGTCGCGCCGACCAGGATCGCGGCCCCGAAGGTCAGCCCAAGCATCGACGCCACCAGCCCGAGGCCGAGTGTCCCGGCCAGGACCTGGACAGGCCCGAACCCAAAGATGTCGCGCGCCTGGCGTCGTATGTGGCCCAGCGAGAAATGCAGCCCGATGTCAAACAGCAGGAACACCATCCCAAGCTCGGATAGCACCGAGTCCTTCAGCAAGTCGGATGCGAATTCGAGCCTTGCGGCCCCGAGCCCAAGCCCAAGGACGATGAAGCCGACAATTGGGCTCAGCCCGATGGAGCGCGAGCCGACGGCCGCAATGACCCCCAACGCCAAGAGTGCGATGATTGGAACCAGCTCTGCCAGCAAGGCGTGTGCGCCAGTCATTTCAGGTCGTTATCAGAGCGCCAGATCCGACAGGCCGGCATGATCGGTCGGGCGCGGACCTGTCCTGTCCCAATGGAACTTGCGATCCAGCTCAGCGATCGCAAGATCGTTGATGGAGGCGTGCCGGGCCCGCATGAGGCCGTCCGCGTCGAACTCCCAGTTCTCGTTGCCAAAGGCGCTATACCACTGACCCGAGGCGTCGCGGCACTCGTAGGCGAACCGGACGGCGATCCGGTTCCCGGTGGACGACCATAGCTCCTTGATCAGCCGGTACTCGCGTTCACGCTGCCATTTGCCGGTCAGGAACGCGACGATCGCCGGACGGCCGCGGATGAACTCGTTGCGGTTCCTCCAAAGGCTGTCCGGGGTGTAGGCGAGCGCCACGCGTGCCGGGTCGCAGGTGTTCCAGGCGTCCTCCGCCAGCCTGACTTTCAAGACGGCCGTCTCGTGCGTGAAGGGCGGAAAGGGAGGTCTAGCCGTGGTCATGACGAGCTCCTGTGGTTTGGGGTTTTGCTCCAGGCGCACTCAGATCTGGGCCGAGCCGCCGTCAACGAAGAGCTCGTTCCCCGTCACGAAGCTGCTCTCGTCGGACGCGAGGAACAGCACCGCGCGGGCGCTCTCCTCCGGGGTGCCAAGGCGGCCCAGCGGCGTCGCCGCATTGGTCAGCGCCAGCATTTGCTGGAGCTGCTCCCCGGACGTGGCCAGCCCGTGCCATCCCGGCGTCGATGTGGCGCCGGGCGACAGCACGTTCACGCGGATGCCGCGGGGGGCCAGGTCCAGGATCCAGCACCGTGCGAAGCTTCGGATGGCGGCCTTGCTCGCGCTATAGACGCTGAAGGCAGGTGTTCCCGTGCTGGCTGCGGTGGAGCCGGTCAGGATGATCGAGCCGCCGTTGCGAAGCAGCGGAAGCGCCTTTTGCACCGTGAACAAAGTGCCCTTCACGTTGGTCGCGAAGGTACGCTCGTAGTGGTCTTCGGTGATGTCGGCCAGAGGCATGAACTCGCCCCCGCCTGCGTTTGCGAACAGCACGTCGATGGTCCCGGCTTCCCGGCGCACCACCTCATACAGCCGGTCGAGGTCCGCCGGGTTCGAGACGTCTCCCGGCACGCCCTGCGCGTTGCTGCCTGCCTGCCGGACCGCGTCGTCGAGTTGCGCCTGGCGGCGCCCCGTCATGAACACCCGAGCGCCTTCGGACGCGAACAGAATGGCCGTGGCGAGACCGATCCCGCTATTTGCCCCGGTCACGACGGCGACCTTCCCGTGCAGCCGATCCATGATGAACCCTTTCCAGTTATGAACGAACGGAGTGATCGGCCCGCATCTCAGGGCGCGCTGCAGCATCATCGATGGGGCGGCTAGACCCCTTCGTAAACAAGGCGGGTGAAAAGGGCCGGATCGATCACGAACTGGCCCCACTTCGCGTCATGCGCCGCCGTGGGACGGGCGGCGATGATCGCCTCGAGCGACATGCCGCGCCGCTTCAGCACGGCGACGGTCGCGCGGCTATCCACCAGCACGTCGCGAAAATCGCGGAGCTGCGCGCGGGTGCCGACCGGGGCGCCATGGCCGGGGATGATGATGGTCTGGTCCGTTGTTGAAGCCAGGTTGGCCTCGGCGGCGGCGATGGTGCCGTCGATGTGACCGCCCGTGGAGTAGTCGATGAACGGGTAGACGCCATTCCAGAACGTGTCGCCGGCGTGCAGGATATCGGCCTCGACGAACCGGACGGAGATGTCGCTGTCCGTATGGGCGGGGCCGTCGTACTGCAACGCAAGCGTGCTGCCATTCAGCTTCATCATGTGCTCTGCCGCGAAGACCTGCTTTGGCAGGGCACTGAGCGGCGGCGCCTTGAAATCGTAGCTCCAGTCCTCGACCCGCTGCGTGACCAGGAGGTGCTTGCGGGTGTTCTCATGGGCGAGGATCTCGGCGCCAGCCTTGTTCACCCATTGGTTGCCGTCGGCATGGTCGAAGTGCCAGTGCGTGTTGATCAGGTGGGTGATCGGCGCCTCTCCGAGGTCATTGAGCGCAGTCAGCATCTGCGGGCGCGAGACGCCGATGCCGGCATCGACCAGCAGCTTGCCGTCCGATCCGGTCAGGACGGCGACATTGCCGCCCGATCCTTCCAGGACCGCGACGTTGCCGCGCAGCTTGTGGGTCTTGATCGGTGCCCGTGCGGCCGCCGTCTTGATCCCCTCGACGATACCCTGCGCCTGCGCAAACGCGGCACGCGGCGTGAGCCACCCAAGCCCCGAGGTCAGCGCAGGCGCCGAGATGCAGCAGAGGCAGAAGCACCGGCGCGAAAGGCCTTGTTGGCGGGTTTGGGTCATGACGTCCTCCAGGTATTCGATGTTCACAGCCCAGTTCTGTCGTCGTGGCCGCCCCGGTGGGGTCAGTGCTGCGCCAGCTTACGATCGAGAAACTCGTGGATCAGCGGCGCCATCACGTCGAGCTTGTCTTCGAGCGCGAAGTGGCCGGTGTCCAGCAAATGCAGTTCGGCATCGGGCAGGTCGCGCTTGAACGGGTACGCCCCCTCAGCCGGAAAGATCTTGTCGTTGGCGCCCCAAACGATCAGCGTGGGCGGGTGGCGAGCGCGGAAGAACGCTTGGAAGTCTGGGTACAGAGCCACATTGGTGCCGTAGTCGCGAAACAGGTCGAGCTGGATATCCAGGTTTCCTGGCCGGTCCAGCAGCGCCTGGTCATGCGTCCAATTGTCGGGATCGATGCGCGACAGATCCTGCACGCCATCGGTGTATTGGAACTTCGTCGTCGCCGGCTGCATCAGGACGTTCAGCGCGTCCCGGCGAGGCGGCGTATCCTCGGTCCAGTACGCCTTGATCGGGTCCCAGAACGCCATGAGCCCCTCGTCGTAGGCGTTGCCGTTCTGGACGATCATGGCGCTGACCCGGTCGGGGTGCTTCAGGGCCAGCCGGAAGCCGACCGGCGCGCCGTAATCCATCACGTACATCGCGTAGCTGCTGGCGCCGAGCTGACCCATCAGACCGTCCACCAATGTCGCGTAGTGAGCAAAAGTGTAGCTGAACTGGGTGTGGTCGGGCATCGC
The DNA here is from genome assembly GCA_963850595.1 of uncultured Alphaproteobacteria bacterium. GTDB lineage: Bacteria > Pseudomonadota > Alphaproteobacteria > Acetobacterales > Acetobacteraceae > CAHJXG01. The sequence continues at coordinate 319,320 of CAWKLS010000004.1, forward strand.
GCTCTGGCCAAAGCCGGGGTAGTCCGGCGCGATGACGTGGTAGCGGTCGGCCAGAGCTGGGATGAGGTTGCGGAACATGTGGGACGAGGTGGGAAAGCCGTGCAGCAGCAGGACCACCGGCCCATCGGCGGGACCTGCTTCCCGATAGAAGATCTCCACTCCGTCGATTTTTGCCGTCCGGTAATGTGTCGTCAATTCCGGCTGACGTGGGGCGGAGCTCTCCGCACGGGCCGTCATGCACCATAGCTGGACGATGGCCACGCCAAATGCCGTGCTGAACAACAGCTTCAAAGCGAACGATTTCATTACTGATGCTCCCGTTAAAAGAACAGGAGAGGAGAAATAGCTCTTGCGCCTCTCCAGCTATTCCAATTTCGACATGCTGTTTGCTAAATCGAACGGGGCTGTGGCACGAAGGTCGACGTCTTTTTACATCGTGTGAATTGGCCCGGATCGAAGCGCCCACGCTACCGGGCGCGTCGCCGATGACGTATGTCGATCGAAACCTGCCCGGCCAAGCTTGAGTGCGGGGGCCATTCGGTCCAGCCGGAAACGCGCGCTCGGCCGCGTGGGCCACGCTCATGCGGCGCGTTGGCTGCGCTGCCAGCGGGCTGGGGGGCGCCTGCCAGTCGCTTGAACACCGTCGAGAAGTGAAATTGCGTTCGGAAGCCGACGCTCAGCGCGACGACGCTCATGACCTCGCGATCCCGCCAGCGATGGTCGTCAAATTGTTTCACGGTGACGTCGCCGTCCAGAAGCGCCATCGCGAGACAGACGGGAAGGCTATGATCGGCCGTCCCTTTGCTGGTCGGGCGGAATTTTGCCGGGTCGGCCATGCGATCGATGATGCCTGGATACGTCTGCACGACGATTTTTTGAATGTCTTGAGCACGGCCCGCGACCTGTGGCGCGAGAATGCTGCCGGCCTCAGCGACCGCCACCAGCTCGATCTGGATGTGAAATCGCTTCGAGGCGAGGCGCGGAAGGCGGTAGCGGGCGTGGTCCAGGTCCACGCTGAGATCTGCGTTCGAAGGTTTCACCTTCGCTGCAAACCATTTGAGGGTCTCGGCGGTGCCTGTGAAGCCTTGCGCGGCGAGCCGGGTCAGGAAGATGCCGTCCGCGGCGGTGGCCGCCAGACCCATGGCCTGCATCATGCTGGTCTCGCCGCTATTGACGACGAAGGACGTGTAGCCGCGCGCCGCCGACAGGCCGACCGCGTGAGTGACCGCTTCAATGGGCAGCCTCCAGACTCGTCCTGCCATGAGCGGGATCGCATATGACATGGCGCATAGCGGATGGAAGCCGCGCTCGATGAAGGAGAGGGGATCCGTGATGCGCGCGTTGCTTTCGTAACCCGAGACGATGGCCTCGATCAGGGTGCGCCCGCTCGCCGCCTCGTTTTCGAAGAGGCCGAGTGCCGTCGGAAGGACCTCGCTGGGATGCAGCGGCTCGGTGCCGAGATCGGTGTCGTTGAGGTCAAGACTCCGCACGAGAACGCCGTTGACGAAGACGGCCCCTCGACCGACGCCGTCCTCGAAGAGCCGATGACTGTCGTGTCTCCCTCGCCGAAGGTCTTCCGGATGGTCCACTCCGCGATCGTTGCCACAGCCAGTGCTTTATCCCAGAGATCGTTATCACGACCGCATCCATGTGCCACTTGTCGCCGGTGGCAGGCAGCCTGCGCAGGATCTGATTGGCGAACACCTGGCCAAGCTTCAACAGTCACTGGCGTATAGTTTTATAGCTGACGATGATGCCAAGCGCCGCCAGCAGTTCATCGCCCATTGCCGGAGGCGATCCCCGGTGGGACCGGCCCTGAAACGCTCTGTTTCTGAGCCTTGCCAGGCCCAAGCAGTCTATTCGGCATCACGCCGTCGCCCAACCCGTCTCGCGGCCTTCCTTCCGGCCGAGCTGATCCATCACCGCAGGGATTGCTTGACGATCCGCAGAATGTTTTTGATCGCGGCGAAGAACTCGGCCTCGATCTCGGGGAACTGGCCGGGCAAGCCTTCCCAGTTCACGATGAAGCTGAATGTCACCGGCGTTCGCCCCTCGATCATCTGCCCGGCGAAACACTTGGCGCTGAACCCGAAGACTTCGGGAGCCTCGCCACCTTTGGCATAGGCGAGCGTGTTGGTCGGCACCGCGCGCCCGATCTGCACGGACATCGACTGAATGCGCTTGAACTCCGTGAGCGTTGCCTGTTTGGCGAATAGCGCTCCCGAAAGGACCTGTTCATACCAGGACACGAGGTCCTGCGCCGAGCTGGCAAGCGTTTGCTGTTCGTTGAGCAACGGGTGAGAGAGGCCCTTCGCATTCTCGATGGCCCGCAATATTTCCGGCCAGCCAAGGTCTACGCCCAAGGGTGCGCCGAAGATGTAAGACGAGAAAATACGCGTGGAGTCCGGGATCAGGGTGGACCGCAGCCCAGCCTGCGCGATCAGCCTTCGCACACGTTCGGCGCCGACTCTTAGCGTCGCGGCATTGGTCGCGGTATTATCGCTGTGTGCCATCATCGCTTCCAGCACAGAACGCGCCGTGGTCGTGCCGGCAAGGTTGCTGAACACCGGACTGCCGAGATCGCGGACATTGTCGTTGACCGGCAGTTGCTCATCCTCGGATAGAAGGCCTGCTTCCACATCACGAAGATACTGCCCGAGAACGAAGGTCTTGTAGGCACTGACGATGAGCATCATGAGGTCGGGCTGATGAGCAATCCGGCCAACGGACCCGCCTTGGCCAGCTTGCACCAGGTAGCTCTTGGTCCCCGGCAGCGCCGTGAACCTGTTGAGCGCCGCGTCAAGGCTGCCGCGCTCCTCGCTGCCCGGTTCCTCGCCGCTCGACCCCTCACCATAGCCGCCGTCATCCGCCCTTGCGGCACCGGTCACGACGGACGCAGCGAACGTCGATGCTGCAAGCGCAGCAAGGCTCCGGCGGTGCATGGACATCTCCCTAAATGCAGTATTTTGCCCCGACCGCGCCTGATCACCCTAGTAGGCATTGCCGGCCGCGCTTGGCCAATCCAACCGGCAATGCCGGAATAACTGCCGTGAGCAGCCGCCGCGGCAGAAATGAGTGCCGCCTGAAAAACGAGCTAAAGATTAATCGGAAGGTCATTAATTTACACAAACGAACTATGTCGCCTTTAAGACACGTACGCAAGCTCCATTGCACAACCGCTGAACTAGCCTGCGCAGTCAGCCTCGCATGTACATGCGAGGGTTCGTCGCACTTCCCGGCAAATTGCGAGCGTCGGCTTGATCCAGTGACCCTGCCTCCGATGTGCCCTCGTTTATAAGGAGAGTCCTTCTTCCGTACGCCCCGGCTTGGGGCGGGTTGCAAAGGCTGCTGGGGTGAGCCCGCCCAGGCTCGTGTGCGGGCGTTCTGTGTTGTACTCGATCCTCCATGCTTCAATGATCCGACGTGCCGCCGTCAGGCTGCTGAACAGGTGCTCGTTCAGGCACTCGTCCCTGAACCGGCCGTTGAGGCTCTCCACGAACCCATTCTGCTGCGGCTTTCCTCTATTGCCATCCCAGCGGCTGTGCCGCAGGAACCTTGGGCAACTCCGCCCGGCGCGATGTAGTGCCACGGCACCGCGCTCCTCCTGCCAGCGCAGGATGGCGTGCGACGTCAGCTCCATGCCGTTATCGCTGACCATCATGGCCGGACAGCAGCCGCGCAGCTCAGCGATCCGATCCAGCTCGCGGACAACCCACAAGCCGGACAGCGAGGTATCCACCATCAAGCCGAGGCACTCGCGGGTGAAATCGTCTACGACAGCCAGCACCCGGAACCGAAGGCCGCTGGATAGCGCATCAGTCACGAAGTCCAGCGACCACCGCTGGTTAGCCCCGTTCAGCAGTGCCATTGGCGAGCGCGTGCCAAGCGCCCGCTTCCGGCCGCCCCGCTTGCGCGCGCCGAGCCGCTCCTCGCGGTAATCCGGAACAGGCGCTTGTGGTTCAGCTTCACGCCGTCGCGCGCCAGCAGAATGTGCAGGCGAGGTCACCGAAGCGGCAGCGCTCGGACGCCGAAGCGCGCAGCCAGGTCCGGACAGCACCGTCGTCCGGCCGCCGAGACATATAGCGGCAGGTCTTTGGCTCGATGCCCACGAGCGTACACGCCCACCGCTGCGAGTAGCCCTTCTAGTTCATCGCCCAGGTCACAGCTGACCGCCGCAAGCCAGGCGTCACCAGTTTTTTGCCAGCATCTCCCGCAGCGTCAATACGTCCAGCATCGACTCTGCCAGCAGCTTCTTCAACCTGGCGTTCCCGCCGAAACGCGAAGCGTTTGCGGCTGACCTCTTCCAACCCGCGCAGCCGCTTCGCGTCGGACACCTCCAACCCGCCATACTTCGACCGCCACTTGTAAAACGTCGCGTCGCTGATGCCGTGCTTGCGGCAAAGATCGGCCGCCGCACCGGCCTTGTGCTCCTTCAGCACCCCAATGATCTGCTCCGGCGTGAACCTCGACCGCTTTATCGTCCGTCTCCTGGTGACGGCCTCTACTTCGAACGGGGAGTGTTTCAGGGGGCAGGGTCAGGACGTTTCACGATCTGCGAGGAGGGCGCGATCATTGCGGCGCCTTGTCTCGAAAACAAATATTGCTGTTTTATATGACCAGTCATATTTTACAGTCAAATTAAGGAGCATAGGTCATGGATCGAGAGACAGTTAGCGCGACGGAATTCAAGGCGAAGTGCCTCGATCTCCTCGACCAAGTTGGTGCCCGTCAAATCGAGCGCCTGGAAATCACCAAGCACGGCAAGGTAGTGGCTGTGCTCATTCCACCTACTAGCCAGGAAGAGGCCGTGCGGCAGTTGCATGGCTTTCTGCGAGGGTCGGTCATCATACCGGATGGGGTGGACCTAACGGCACCCGTGTTGGATGAAGCACTTGATGCCGAGATGGGTCGCCTGCACGCATGATCGACCTAACTTCCGGCCTACTGCTGGATACCTGCGCGGTTGTCTGGCTGGCCAACGGCAACCTGTCACAGCAGGTCGTGAATAGTGTCGTCACGGCAGGGCTGGCGGCTGGTGTGTTCGTCTCGCCTATCTCGGCTTGGGAGGTGGGGATGCTCAGCAACCCGCGGGGTAGCCGTCCAGCGTTGCAATTCCTGCCCGATCCCAAAGCATGGTTCGCCAAGGTTATGGCTGGCCCGGCGATCCGTAAGGCAGCACTGACCCCGGAGATTGCCATAAATGCCTCGTATCTTCCAGGCGGCATGCATGGAGACCCGGCCGACCGACTTTTGGTCGCGACAGCCCGCCACCTCGGCATGCCGCTTGTAACTCGCGATGCCAAGATCATCGCCTATGCTGAAAAAGGTTTTGTAAGAGTGCTCCCCTGTCGACATCATTCCGTTGGTGTATCGAAGCGGTCACGACCGAAAACGGCCCAGCGATCTGGGAGCGGCATCGACAAGGGTCTCCGGCGCCGAGCCACAAGCGTGAGCAACATATGCGCCGTCGCTCTGCGCAAGCCGCGCGACATGGTGGTTGGCCCTGCCCTTCGGTTCCGGAGTGGTTGGCCCGGCCCTTCGGTCGTGGAACAGATGTCAGACGTGTTCGAGGCGGGATCTCGCTTTTTCAAACTTCACCGAAACACCGAGGCTGAGGCTGGACGCTTGCCCATGATTATCTAAGGAATACGGGTAAGGCCGGTTCGGCCGTCACCCGTCTCGTGCTACAAACGCTTCGCCACCAATCCGAGGCAGTCCAGGTTTATGAGCAATCTCGGCCACTCTCGCTCTATAAATCCAATCCCACCGGATGTAACAGCATGGCTAGAGCGACTGGCCAGAGTGCATGAGCCGGCGTCAGCGCCGATTGAGTGGCGCCGGTGGGCAGCGTAGTTGTCGCAAGCTGGTGACAAAGGGGCCACCCTCCCCCACAAACCATACCGACCGTCTCAGCGTCCGACCTTCCGTGGACTCATACGGCGCCCTGCCGCCGCCGCCCGTATGCACGCAGGCGATCCACTCGTGCAGCGGAGCTACATCTGCCCGTCGCATCCCGAAGGCCTGGAAGCCACGCACGTCATCTGGTCCTCGCTTGAACTGCAAACCGAAGTCGTATGACGGGTGCAACGTTCTCGGCGAAACGGTGCGCACCTTCGGCTGTGCTGGCCGCACGCTGGCCGCACCCATCAGACCTGGCTGCATCAGGTTGGTCGGATTGCCGAGTTTGACCCCGTGCCGCTTGCGCGCCGCCAGCGCTGCCCGGGTGCGTTCGGAGATCATGCGCCGCTCCTTCTCGGCCAGCGCGGCGTAGATATGCAGCATGAACGGGTCGACGTCGGCGCCGAGTTCGGCGACCACGAAGGCCACCCGCTGCGCCATCAGCCCGGCGATGAAGTGCACATCACGGCTCAGCCGGTCGAGCTTGGCTACCAGCACCTGGCCGCGGTGGCGCCATGCGGCGGCCAGCGCCGCGGCGAGCTGCGGTCGGCGATCTAATGCGTCGGCCCCCTTCCCGGTCTCGACTTCGGTGAACGCCTCGATCACGTCCATGCCGTTCTGGGCAGCGAAAACGGCGCAGCGCTCCCGTTGGGCATTCAGTCCTAATCCGGACCGGCCCTGACGTTCGGTTGATACGCAGTAGTAGGCGACGGTGGGCTGCATCGTGCCGCCTCTTTGCTACCATTTGGGCCTTTGGCTAAACGCTCCATTGCCCTGCGCACAGCCGGCAGGTGCACTGCCTGCTGCAGGGCCGGCTTCGCCGTAGCGCGCACGCCGCCATCCCGGCGCTTCTCCTCCAGCCCAATCGCTCGGGCCTTGACCCGGGCGCTCGACCCCGCGACGGCTCGGCCCAGCGTGATCGCCCGTCGGCGTCGTGTCCCAGGCGCTCGGCGACGATTGCCCCCTTCGGTGCTATTCCATTTGCTACCGCGCGTGGAACCTTGAGCACGTACGCCCATAGCGTCAGCACCGGGGCATGGTTGACCCGGCTTTCGCTGTTTTTGTCCCCGATCGGTCCGTCTCCGCTCATCCTAGCAAGGCCCACGCATGAGAGGCCCGGAGTTGAAACCATAAGGAATTTTTACGTGAGCTCTGACGCCTTGGCTGGTTTTATCCGCTAGTCCGAGTCGATACCGCCCGATCAGCGATCACCAGCCGCGCTACAGGTCCCACAGCGACGCTGCCAGCAGCTCCACTGCTTCCGCAACCCAATCCAGGGCCTCTGCTCTCCCATCGATCGGGCCAAGGCGTTGGCGGCGTGGTTGATGATCACGTCTTGAACCGGATGGACCGCGGCCTTCTCTGTCAACGCGCTACGACTTGCGCGTGCGACCTGTCGGATCGAGCGCGCATGCGCATCCTCTGCGGAGGAAGCGCACCACAAAACGGGCGACGCTGTCAGTGCGTCAGAGCCGAACGCTTACCTCTCAGCGAGATCCCCCGTTGATCATGAAGCACTGCTTGGTAATGGCCCGGCTGTCGTCCGCCGCCAAGAACAATGCGAGGTCCGCGACGTCCTCCACGGCGATGAGGTCGGGCAGGCACTGGCGCGAGAGCAGGTCCGCAATCCGGCTCTCGTCCTGGAACCACAGGCGGCGCTGCCGTTCGGTCAGCACCATGCCGGGCGCGATCGCGTTGACACGGATGCGGTTTGGGCCGACGTCGCGCGCGAGGCTGTTGGTGAAGCCGACGATGGCCGCCTTAGCCGCCGCATACACCTCCATCTCGCGCCCGCCGCCCATCCAGGCAACCGAGCTCATGTTCACGATCACGCCGCCACCCTGCGCCCGCATCGACGGCAGCACCGCACGGCAGGCGAAGACGACGTGGCGGAAGTTGACGCTCATGCCCTCCTCGAACTCCGCTTCCGTCAGCGTGTCGAAGTTTATGCGGTTGTCACGGGCGGCGTTGTTCACCAGCACCTGCGCCGGGCCAAGCGCCGCCTCCGCCTCGCCAAGCGCCGCCGTCAGCGCCGGGACATCCCGCAAGTCGCAGGGTAGGAACAGCGCGCCGGACTCGGCGGCCAGCGCCTCACCCTCCGGCACCGCCAGGTCCAGGAACGCGACGCGTGCGCCGTTGCGCACGAAGCCGCGCACGAAGGCGGCGCCGATGCCGCTCGCGCCACCGGTGATGATGGTTGTCCGGCCGGACAGGCTTTCGTAGTTCGCGCGCTTCAAGCGATCAGCCTTTCGGAATCGGGGTCAAACAGGCAGAGCTTGCGTGTGTCGACCGCGAACCGGACGCGCCCGCTGAGCGGCAGATCGGTGTCGGGCGCCACGCGGGCGATAACCCGCTCTCCGCCCAGGCGCAGCAATGCCATCGTCTCGGCCCCTGTCGGCTCCGTCATCTCCACGGAGGCGTCCAGCAGCAGCGGGGCGTGCTCGCCGTCGCCGAAGCGGCGCCGGGCCTCGGCGATACATTCGGGCCGGATACCCAGCACGACCGGCGCGTCGCGGTAGGCGTGCAACCGGGGATCGTCCGTCGCCGGCAGGGGCAGGCGGACCTCCTCTGCGCCGCTGCCGATGACGGCCCACAGCGCGCCATCGACCGCCGCCAGCCGCGCCGGCAGCGTGTTCATGGGCGGCGCGCCCATGAAGCGCGCGACAAACAGGTTAGCCGGGCGGTTGTACACCGTATCGGGGTCGGCGAACTGCTGCACCACGCCGTGGTGCATCACGGCGATGCGTGTCGCCATCGTCATCGCCTCCACCTGGTCGTGGGTGACGTAGATGATGGTCGCGCCGATCCGCCGATGCAGCAGCTTGATCTCGGCCCGCATCTCCACCCGCAGCTTCGCATCGAGGTTGGACAGCGGCTCGTCGAACAGGAACAGCTTCGGGTCGCGCACCAGCGCCCGGCCCATCGCCACCCGCTGGCGCTGGCCGCCGGAAAGCTGGCCTGGACGGCGCTTCAGCAGCGGCTCGATCTGCAGCAGCCGGGCCACGTGCGCCAGCGCCTCCTCCCGCCGGGCGCGCGGCACCCCGCGGCATTCCATGCCGAAGGTGATGTTCTGCCGCACCGTCATCGACGGATAAAGCGCGTAGGACTGGAACACCATCGCGATATCGCGGTCCTTGGCCGGCACGCCGTTCATCAAACGGCCGCCAATCTCGATCCGTCCGGCGCTGTGCGCCTCAAGGCCCGCCACGATGCTCAGCAGCGTCGATTTCCCGCAGCCGGACGCACCCACCAGCACGATGAACTCGCCGTCCTCGATCTCAAGGCTCACGTCGTTCAAGACGTCCAGCGGGCCGAACCGCTTGCCGATGTTGGATAGACTGACTGCGGCCATCGCTGCCCCCTTACTTCACCGCGCCGGCGGTTAGGCCGCGCATGAAGTACCGTCCTCCGAACAAATAGATCAGCAGCGTCGGCAGCGCCGCGATCAGCACGGCCGCGCTTTGGACGCCGTACTGGGGCGTGGTCGTCACCGTGGCGCTGATGCCGATCAGCGCCGCCGTCACCGGCTGCTGCCCGCCCCCGACGAAGGTGGACGCGTAAAGGAACTCGTTCCAGATGCCGGTGAACTGCCAGATGACCGTCACGATCAGGATCGGCGGCGACAGCGGCAGCACGATCCGCCAAAAGATTCGGTAGAACCCGGCGCCGTCGATCCGCGCCGCTTTCATCAGGTCCTGCGGGATCGAGACGTAGTAGTTGCGGCAGAACAGCGTCGTGAAGCTCAGCCCCTGGATCGTGTGGATCATCACGAGGCCCGCGATGCTGCCCGACAGTCCGGTGTCGCGCAGCACGATCGTCCACGGGATCAGCCGCATCTGCTCGGGCAGAAACACGCCAAGCGTCACCAGGCCGAAGATCAGGCCGTCGCCGCGGAACCGCCAGAGCGCGATGGCATAACCGGCGACCGCGCCGAGCAGCGTGGAGATGACCGTTGCCGGGATCGCCATCTTGGCGGAGTTGGCCATGAACGGCGCGATGCCGGTGCAGTGCTCGGCGATGCAGAGGCTGCTCCAGGCAACGGCGAAGTTGCCGAGGTCAAGGTGCTGCGGCCAGCCGATCAGCGAGCGCTGCGCCATCTCGGCGTTGGAGCGCACGGAGGTGAAGACGGTCACGGCAAGCGGAGCGAGGAAGAACGCGGCAAGCAGGAGCAGCGCTGCATACACCGCAACCCTTGGCCAGGCCGCCGCGCGGCTCACGCCCACTCCCGCCGAACGCGGCGGTAGATGGCGTACGGCACGAACACGACGAGCAGGGCCAGCAGCATCAGCACCGCGGCCGCCGAGCCGCGGCCGAGCTGGCCGCGCTGGAACATGAAGTCGTACACGACCGTCGCCGGCAGGTTGGTCGCGATCCCCGGGCCGCCGCCGGTCAAGGCGCGCACCAGATCGAAGGTCTTGATGGCGTTCTGCAGCAAGATGACCATGACGGTCACGAAGATCGGTCCCATGGAGGGCAGCACGACCCGGCGGTAGATGCGCGCTGGCCTAGCGCCGTCGATCTGCGCGGCCTTGACGATCTCGGGATCGATCGAGCGAAGCCCGGCGAGGAACAGCGCCATCGCGAAGCCCGCCGCCTGCCACGCGCCCGCGATCACCAGCGTATAGATCGCGCGGTCGCGGTCGATCAGCCAGTCGAACGTGAAGCTGCTCCAGCCCATGTCGCGGACGAACTTCTGGATGCCGAAGCCCGGGTTCAGCAGCCAGCTCCAGATCGTGCCGGTGACGACGAACGACACCGCCATGGGGTAAAGGAAGATGGTCCGCCAGACGCTCTCGCCGCGCACGCGCTGGTCGAGCAGGATCGCGAGCAGCAGGCCGAGCGCCGTCGCGAGCGCGACGAAACACACGCCGTAGATGACGACGTTGGTGTAAGCCACCGAGAAGTTACGCGTGGCCATGATCGACGCGTAGTTCTTCAGCCCCACGAACCCGGCTTGCGGCAGCAACGTGGATGGCGTGAATGAAATCCATGCCGTCCAGAGCGTGAACAGCACCACATGCCCGGCCGAAAGGATAAGCGGCGGCCAGATCGCCAGTGCCGGCCACAGTCCCGCCATCCGTCGCCGGATCGCGGGTGCCATTCGTGCCGGGCCGGCCGCGAGCGGGAGTGCCGCGGTCGGCCAGGCGCGCTCGCTGGGCATTCTGTCAGCGCTCGCTGTCAACCGCCTCCACGAGGCGCTGCCGGGCTTGTTTGGGCGAAAGGTCGCGGTTGTGGACGAACTCGGTCAGCACGTCGATCATCGGCGCGGTGATCTGGTTGGTCTGCGCCATGTTGTGCGCCAAGCTCAGCACGACCTGGCCCGAGGCGACGGACGCCTTGAGGCCCTCGGCGCTGCTGCGCTGCCCGTCTGACCAGCCGGGGCCGCTGAGGTCGGCGTCGGTGCGCACGGGAATCGACCCGGTGATCTGGGAGTACATGGTCTGCGTCGGCAACTGCGTGATCAGGTTGGCCATCAATCGCTGGCCGGCCTGCAGGTCCTCTGTCCGCTGCTTCCAGAAGATGAAGGCGTCGGCGTTCATGATGTAGGCGGCGCGGCCGTTGTCCTGCGGCGCCGGGCCGCTGATGAAGTCGTCGAAGGTGAAGCCGCCGTTGATGATGTTGCCCTGCGCCCAGCCGCCCATCAGGACCATGCCCATCTCGCCGCGGGCGAAGGGCGCCACCTGCACGCTCCAGCTCTGGGCCGCAATGTTGGGGTTCATGGCGTCGGCAAGCCGGCGGGTCTGCTCGAAGGCGGCCAGCACCTCCGGCCCCTTCAGGGTGTCGTCGTCCAGTTCCATCACCGCCTTGCGGTAGGCGGCCGGGCTGATGCCGTTGAGCGCGATCTCCCACTTCATGCCGTCGTCCCAGCGGATGCCGCCGTTCGCCAGCGGCACGATGCCGGCCGCCCTCATCTTGTCCGACAACGCGTTGAACTCGGCCCAGGTCTTGGGCAGCGCGACGGCGCCGACCTTGTCCATCGCCTTCTTAGACGCGAACAGCGTATTGATGCGGTAGAGCTGTAGCGGCAGGGCGATCCAGTGCCCGGCGGGCTTGTGCAGCCGGGCTAGTTCGGGGGCGACATACGCCTCGTAGTTGGCCGCCGCAACCAGGCTGTCCAGGTCGTTGGTGGGCGCGATCTTGGACCAGGCGGCGATCTCCGGCCCCTTGAGCTGCGAGGCCGCCGGCGGATCGCCCGACATGATCTCGGCCCGCAACTTGTTCATCATGTCGGTGGTGAAGCCCGGCACCGGGTCGTGCTGCCACAGGCCGCCGTTCTGCTCGAACAACCTGCCGAATGCCGTGATCGCCGCCCCGTCGCTGCCGGCCGACCACTGCGAGATCACGGTCACGCGCGGTTTCACGTCGGCCGACGCATGAGATGCAAGCCCGGCACTCCCGATGCCGGCCAACGCGAGCAAGCCGCGGCGTGACAGCAAGGCCATTCCACTCTCCCAATTCGGGCGCTTCTGCGGCGCCTCCGAGAGAAACATAGAAGGTTCTCGCGGCCTGTGGGAACCTTGTTCTGCAGGGCGCGGCCGCACGGCGCCGAACGCCTTGAGCGTTCAGGCGAAAATCTCGGCCTCCTCCTCCACCTTCGCCATGTCCAGGTCCATTCCCAGCCCAGGCAGGTCTGGCGCGTGGATCTGCCCGCGGACCGGCACCACCGGGTTGGCCAGGAAATGCTGATAAATCGCGTTCCACTTGACCAGATACTCCTGGTACGGCGTGTGGATCGGCGACTGTGTGACTGAGAAGTGGATGCCGGCCGGCGTCGAATGTCCGTGCGGGATCGTGATCAAATCGTGCACGGTCGCATAGGCGGCGATCTTGAGCGTCTCGGACAAGCCGCCGACCCAGTAGATGTCGGGCTGCAGGATGTCGATCGCCCGCGCGTCGATGAAGCGCTTCATGCCCCAGCGCGTGTACTCGTGCTCGGCGCCCGACAGAGGGATGCGGATCTTGTCCTTGATGGCGCGGTAGCTGTCGATGCGGTCGGGCATGCAGCATTCCTCCAGCCAGGCCGGCCGATACTCGGCGATGCGCGCGGCCAGGTCGATGACGTAGGTCGGCTCCATCGACTGCCAGCAGTCCAGCATGATGTCGTCGTCCTCGCCGAGCGTTTCGCGCAAGGTCCGCACCAGCTCGACGTTCTTGCGCATGCCCGCGGCGCCGCTCGCCGGGCCGTGGCGGAAGAACCATTTCTGCGCCGTGTAGCCCATCCCCTGATACTCCGCCGCCCGCTCCCGCACCCGGCCGGAGTCGAGCACGTTGAACCCCAACATGCTTGCATAGGCGGGGATCGATGGCCGGGTCGGCCCGCCAAGCAGGCGGTGAACGGGCTGGTTCAGCCAGCGGCCCTTCAAGTCCCACAACGCACAGTCAACCGCGCTGATGGCGAGCATCGCGTCGCCCTGGCGGCCATGCACCATAATGCGGTGCATCTGATCCCACAGCAGCTCATGCGCGACCGGATCGCGGCCCAGCAGGATCGGGCGCAGGCGGCGGCCGATGAAATACGCCACCGCTTCCGGCATCGGCCCGGCGATGCCCATGACGCCGTCATTGGTCTCGATCTGCAGGAACGTCGCCTCGACCGGCATCACGTCCGGGGCCGTCTGCGGCAGGCCCTCAAAATCGTCCCGGGCGCGGTATTCCGGATAAACGTCGATCGGCCGGACCAGCCGCTCCTCCCAGAACCTGCCGTCCGTTGGCAATGTCCCGCGCAGCCGGCGCAGGCGGACTGCGGTGATCTTCATTTGGAACACTCCAGGGTTGGGACCGCACGGTGCCGGGCTTGGCCAGGCCGTCGGCGGGGCCGACACAGCACGGGCGTCGGGTCAGCTATTCGGGCCGCGCTCCATCGAATAGGGCTGCCACCGCCGCAGCGCCGAGCCGGGCAGCACGGTCGGGTTCACGCAGCTCATCGGCCAGCGCCCGGACAGGAGCAGCGACAACTCATGCCCCACCCGCCGCTTGCGCGCGAGGTCGAAACGCGCCGAAGCCGAAGCGTTGTGCGGGCTGAGCACCACGTTGTCCATCCGCAGCAGCGGGTTGTCCTGGCGCGGCGGCTCCGCCTCGAACACGTCGAGCGAGGCGCCGGCGATCCACCCCTCTTCGAGGGCGCGTATCAGCGCCGCCTCGTCAACCGTCGGGCCGCGGCCGGTGTTGATGAACCAGGCGGTCGGCTTCATCATCCGGAAGTGCTTTTCCTTGAGCAGGCCCTGCGCTTGCGGCGTCGCCGGCGCATGCATGGAAACGAAGTCGGAGGTTTGCAGCACCTCCTCCAGTGTGCTGGGCCGGACGCCGTGCTCGTGGATGACCAACTCCTCGATGAATGGGTCGTAGGCCACCAGGTTGAGGCCAAACGCCCGGGCCCGCACCGCTGTAAGGCGCGCCACGCGCCCGAAGGCGATGAAGCCCATGGTCGAGCCCATCAGCCGCGGGACCTGCATCAACTGCGGCCTACCCTCACGCCAGCGGCCCTCGCGCACCATGCGGTCCTGCTCGATGATGCGGCGATGGCCGGCCAGCAGCAGCGCCATCGCATGGTCGGCCACCTCGTCGATGAAGGTGTCCGGGCAGTTCGTCACCGGCAGCCCACGCGCGGTCGCGGCGGCCACGTCCACGTAATCGACGCCGACGGTGCCCAGCACGATGCCCTTGCAACGGTCGGGCAGCGCCTCGATCATCCGCCGCGAGAAGGTCATCCCCTTGGCGTAGAGCGCGTCGCAATCGGCCACGCCGGCGATGAACCCGTCCTCCTCGGCCGGCACCTCCACGATCTCGGCGTCCATCCCTTCCAGCGCCTCCATCTCTAGGTCGTAGCCGCCGCCGGCCACGGTGAAGCTTGCGCCTGCCGGCGTCGCGATCTTGTATCTCGCCATCCGTCTTGCCCCCTTATCCCTTTGGCGGCCGCGCGCGCACGGCCTTCTCGTTGATGTCCATGCCCCAGCCCGGCGTCGTCGGCAGGACGAGTTCGCCGTCCTCGATCACCGGCACCACGGTGACGAACTCGTCGCGCCACGGCGCGCTATCGATGTCGATTTCCATGATCCGCAGGTTTGGGATGCTGGCGCAGAAGTGGGCGCTGTGCATGGTGCAGAGGTGGCCGTAGAAGTTGTGGGGCGCAACGTTCATCTCGTACACATCCGCCATAGCCGCGATCTTCACCGCCTCCCCGAGGCCATTCCACGGCACGTCGATAATCGGCACGTCCATCGCATACTGCTCGAAGAACGGCTTGAAGTCGCGGCGCCCACACAGCGTCTCGCACGAGGCGATGGGGCACGGCGCCTGACCGCGCAGCAGGGCGAGCGAGCGGGCGTCGTGCGTGTCGATCTCCAGCCACGACAGCCTGAACGGCGCGACCGTGTCGGCGACGCGCGCGAAGCCCTCCGTCTTGAAATGGAAGTTCACGTCCAGCATCAGGCCGATGTCGTATCCGGCGCCGTCGCGCACTGCGCCCAGCGTGCGCTCGATCGCCGTCATGACTTCGGCCGTCCAATTCAGCTCGGGCCAGCCCGGCGTGCGGCCGAATCCCGGGCTGAACGGCGCCAGCACATCATCCTTTATTACCAGCGTGTTCGTCTTCATCGCCTTGAACCCACGGTCGCGGATATCCGCCGCATGGCTCGACACGTCCTCGTAGCTGCGCAGCGGCGGCACTCCCATTACGTCGGCATTTCGCACCCGGTAGGTGCCCATGTGCGACCAATAAACCGGGATGCGGTCCCGCACCGGGCCACCGAACAGGGCCGCCACCGGCACGCCGAGGTCCTTGCCCCGGATGTCCAGCAGCGCGTTCTCGACCGCGGCAATCGCCTGCGCGATGAGGCCGCCCTGGGACTGTCGGGTGTGGACGTGCAGGGCGGCGATGACGCGCTCGCTGCGCCGCGGGTCCTGCCCGATCAGCAACGGCGCCAGCGCCTCGATAACGCCGGACAGGCCGGGGCTGCCGAAGCTCTCGTTGTACTCGGACCAGCCGACGATCCCGCTGTCGGTCATGACCTTGAGGAACGAGAACATCCGCCAGCCCGCGTCCGCCCGCAGGGTCTCGATGGCCGTGATCTTCATCGCGTCATCCCTTGTAGTACCGCTTGGCCCGGCGCTCGGCGTCCGCCGCCGCGGCCTCCGGCGTCGCCTCGCCCGAGGCGACGGCGGCGAACATCTGCACGACGACGTAGTCCGCCGTCACCGCCCCGGACGCCGGGCTGATCGGACCCTTGAAGCCGTTCCAGCACGGGTGGCCGCAGGTGTCGCGGTAGGCGGCAATCTTCGGGTCGCTTTTCCAGACGTCGCTTTCGGCATAGGCCTTCAACGGCTGCGCCCAGTAGCCGGCGGTGCCGGCCAGCCATCGCTCGTATTGCGGCTGCTCCATCATGAAGCGCAGGAACTCCTTGGCCGCATTCGGGTACTTGGTGTGCTTCAGCACCATCGCGTTCAGGATCAGCGCCGCTTCGGGAGCCTTGCCGAACGCGCCCGTCGGCAGCGGCTGGTGATTGGTGTCGGCCGCGATGTCCGCTTTCCCGGGATTGTTCTTCAGCGAGTAGTAGATCGATACCCCGTTCGCCGTCAGGCCGATGTCGCCGTTGATGTAGGCCTTGTTGTTGTTGGAATCCTGCCAGGAGATCGTGCCCTCGATCATCGTCGGATACATCTCCTTTGCGTAGCGCAACGCTTCCAGCGTTTCGCGGCTGTTGATGGCGACCTTTCCAGCCTCGTCCACCAGGTAGCCGTTGGAACCCCAAAGCACCCAACTGCAATAGCCGTTGGCGTCGCCGACCGAGTTGCCAAGCGCGAAGCCCGCGGGGTGGCCGTTCTTCTTCAGGTTCTTGCAGAGCGTCAGGAACTGCGCAAAATCGGTCGGGATGCTGTCGAACCCGGCTTCCTTCACCCAGGACTGGCGATAAACGACGGGAGCCCCCGAGCCGCCCATCGGTATGGAAAGCCAGTTGTTGGTGCCCCATTTCTTGCCGTATCTCTCGGCTAGGTCATACCAACCGCCATACTTTCGCCCGAGATACTCGGCGACGTCGCTCACCTCGATCAGCTTGTCGGCGTAGATATGGGGATCGTCTGGCCAGCCGAGAACGATGTCCGGCCCGGCGCCCGTGTTCGCCGCCACCGCGGTCTGCGGCCGCAGGTCCTCCCACCCCGCGAAATCAACGCGCACGGGCACCTTCATCTCCTCGCTGAACCGCTTGGCGTTCTCGCGGAAAATCGTCTCGTCGTTATCCACGAACTTGGTCGGCCGCAGCACGCGCAGGCTGGCGCCGTTCTCCAACGGCAGCCTCGGTGCCGCCACGTCGGCCATGGGGATCGCCGAAGCATTGAGGCCGGCCAGGCTGGACGCCGCCAAGCCCGCACCGACGGAAATCGCGCGGCGGCGGGTAATGATATGGACCATCTGCGCCTCCAACTCGCGGCTGTGCTCGCCGCATTGACGGTCACGCTAGGCGGCACACCCCTGCGTTGGCAACAGCCCGATGCAAGGTCCGTCTGCCGTGCGCAGATGATTGCGCGTTGGCGAATATGCCGAGACCGGCTTCAACTTAGAGCTTCTCATGCGTTGGCCCTGTGATCCGAGCCGAGAAGGCCAGCGGCACGCGCTACGACGGTCGGACCGAGAGCTGCAGGTGCCGCTCCACATCCTGCAGCCGAGCATCGACGCGGCCGTTCTGCGCCGGCTTTGCAACGACGAAAAGCTCGGGCCTGCGGCTATCGTGCGCCGCGCAATGGCATTGAGGGCACGCTTTCGCAGGGCGTGTGCGGCTTCGGCCTACGCCGGGCGCGCTACCGCGGCCTGCCCAAGGTGGGCCTGCAGCACGTCGCTACCGCCGCAGCCCTAAACCTTGACCGGATCGCCGCCTGGTTCGCCGGCCACCCGCTCGCGCCAACCCGCACCTCGCGCTTCGCCGCACTCGCCGCTAGACAGCCGACTTCGCCACCAGAGTCGGTCCGGTATTCAAAACGCACGACCGCCACGACGTCCCAATGCTTTTCAGCACCACCAAACTCGGAATGCGGCATATACTAATGCTGTGGGTATAAACAGATGACCTAGAATTTGTCAGCGACGTCCCACGACTTCCGGTTGCTTATGTTTAAGGAAATAGAAAATGATTGTATTTTCAAGTTTGTTGATTCGCGCTGCGGTCACGGCCTGTGGCATCGGGGTGGCTCTGGTCGGCTGTGCGGGCGAGCAACCGCAATCCACTGTTTCTCGGAACCTGGAAAGCGGCGTGACTGCAAACAATGGAGGCGGAATGGCTCCAGCGAACTTTGGCACATTCGGCCCAACCAAAGTCCAATAGACTGGAAGACCGGACTACGTGGATATAGTCATTCACTCCTATCGATCCCGCTACGGCTTGGTCGCCGGCAATTCGCGCTACGCCGCCTTGCAGGTAAAGAAGGACCAGCCGACCCTCTCCGTCCCGGCCATCATGCTCGCCAGCGGAGGCGATGGCGTGCTGCCGGTGACGGACGGGCGATCGACCGCTGCACGGTTCACCGGCAAGCGCATACACCGGATCATCCCGGGCGCGGGCGAGACGTGGGTGTATGCTGGGGACTGCAGCTTGAGCGGGTAAGCCCGGCCAATGGACCGTTAGGAGCAAAGCTATGAAGCAGGCGTGGCCAACCATCTCTTACCCAGAGTGGCGTGATACCTGCGCCGCCTTGCATCTATGGTCACAGATCATCGGCAAATATCGGTTGGCGCATACGCCGTGGGTCAATCATTCCTGGCACGCCACGCTGTATGTCGTGCCGCGCGGCTTGACGACTGGCCCGGTGGCGGACGGGGAGCACATGACCGCCCTCACCCTCGACCTGCACGAGCACATGCTGATCGCGGAAGGCGCGGGTGGGAAACGCAGGCAGTTCAAGCTGGGGCCGATGAGCACCGCCGATTTTCTTGCGCGCACGGCGGAGGCGGTCAGCGGCGTCGGAGGCCGCTTCACCATCCACGGCCGCCCCAACGAAGTGCCGGACCCGGTCCAGTTTGCGGCCGACAGCGCCCCGCGGCCCTATGACCCTGCCGCCGTGGCGCGGTTCCACGGCGCCCTGGTGGCGATCGACCAGGTATTCCGGTTGTTTCGCACGGGCTTCCTCGGCAAGGTCTCGCCGGCGCACCTATTCTGGGGATCGTTCGATTTCGCCATCACCCGCTTTTCCGGCCGCAACGCCCCGCTGCATCCGGGCGGCATCACGAACCTGCCGGACGCGGTGTCGCGCGAGGCCTACAGCCACGAGGTCTCATCGGCCGGCTTCTGGCCTGGCGGGAATGGCGTCGATAAGCCGATGTTTTACGCCTACGCCTATCCCGCCGGCGACGGGTTCAAGCGTCATGCCGTGGAACCAAGTGAGGCGCGGTTCGATACCACGCTGGGCGAGTTCTTGCTGCCCTACGAGGCTGTCCGCACGAGCGGCGATCCGTCGGGCATGCTCATGCGCTTCTTGCAATCGACCTATGTAGCGGCTGCCGAGACGGGCGGATGGGACCGCCAGGCGCTTGAAAGCCCGCTTGGCCGTCCTGGAGTCCCGCGCATGGTGCCAACGGGGTCATAGCCATAACTTTACGCGTCATTACAGCTGGCGTCGAACGCGCGGCTGGTCCGCTACCCGTTCGTCAGCCAGCGTCTGGCCGGCCCATCGAGGGCCTTCAGCGACGCGTGGACGTCGCTGCCCATGCTGGTCAGGCCATATGTGACTTTCAGCGGGACCACCGTTTCCTGCTGACGCCAGGCAATGGCGTCCGCCTCGAGCTCCCGCAGCCGTTGGGTCAGGACCTTCGGCGAGATGCCCGGGAGGAGACGCTGCAGCTCGCCAAAACGGAGCGGGCCCTGTTCGCCCAGCAGGTATATGACGTGGGTTTTCCACTGTCCCCATAATAGCCGCAGCAGCGGGTCGGCAGGGCAGGCGCCCGTCGGCTCGTGGGTCGCCGTCACGAGCCAGACCCGCCGCAGCCGTAGAAGTGACCGACGCAGGCCGGCTCGGCAGCGCCACTATCCATTCGGTAACTACTTTCTATTGTGAAGTCGAACCCTTACTTGGGCGGTAGTGCCGAAAAACCATCATGGCGAACGGAGAAAATGGATGAGCTGGAATCCCTGCCCCGAGCCAGTGCTCGGTGACCGCGCGAGCACCGGCGCCGTCGAAACCTTGATCGTGCCGCGCGCGGTGGACCTCGGCGAGATGACGGTGCGCCGGGCGTTGCCTTCCACCAAGCGGCAGATGGTCGGGCCGTTCATCTTCTTTGACCAAATGGGCCCGGCCGAGTTCCTGACCGACCAGGGCCTCGACGTGCGGCCGCATCCGCACATCAACCTCGCGACCCTCACCTACCTGTTCGAGGGCGAGGTCCTGCATCGCGATAGCCTGGGCACGGAGCAGACCATCGAGCCCGGAGCGGTGAACTGGATGAGCGCCGGCCGCGGCATCGTTCATTCCGAGCGCACCGGAGCCGAGCGCAAGCGCAATGGTCAGCGTCTGTTCGGCATCCAGACCTGGATGGCGCTGCCGATAAGCCAGGAGGAAAGCGACCCGGCGTTCATGCATCACGGCGCCAACGCCCTGCCGGAGATCAAGGCGGGCGGCATGCGGGCGCGGCTGATCGCCGGAAAGGCGTTCGGCGCCAAGTCGCCGCTCGCAGTGGCGTCCGAGACGCTTTATGCCGACGTCCGGCTCAAGGCGGGCGCCCGCATGCCGATCGACGCCGGCTATGATGAGCGGGCGATCTACACCATCGGCGGGACGATCGAGATCGCGGGCGACGCGTTCGAGCCCGGCCAGCTGCTGGTGCTCCGGCCCGGTGACGCAATAACCGTCACCGCGACCGCAGAGGCGCGGTTCATGCTGTTCGGCGGCGCGCCGATGGAGGGGCCGCGCTACATCTGGTGGAACTTCGTCTCGTCCCGCCCGGAGCGCATCGAGGCGGCGAAGGAGGAGTGGGCCCGCGGCCGCTTCGACACCGTGCCGGGTGACGAGACGGAGTTCATCCCGCTGCCCACCAAGCGCGACGCGCCGCAGCGCGCGACCGGCGGCGTGCTCTATCCCTAGGCCACAAGGCCACATTCTCGCCCACAGGAGCGATCATGATCCGCACGATACCTGGCTTGCACCACGTCACCGCGATCTGCGGCCCACCACAGGCCAACGTCGATTTCTATGCCGGACTGCTGGGTCAGCGGCTGGTGAAGAAGACCGTCAACTTCGACGCGCCGGACACCTACCACCTCTATTACGGCGATCGGGCCGGGTCGCCCGGGACGATCCTCACCTTTTTCCCGTTCGCCAATGCCGGCCCGGGTCGGGCCGGCGCCGGGACGGCGAGTGCGGTCGCCTACGCGGTGCCGAAGGGCGGCCTCGGCGCTTGGATGGAGCGGCTGGCCGAACAGGCCGTCGATTTCAATGGGCCAAGCACGCGGTTTGGTGAGCCGATGATAGCCGTCCAAGATCCCGACGGCCTGCGGATCGAGCTGATCGAGACTTCGTCCGCGGCGCCTGGGAACGACGTTGCTGAGAACGGAACTCCAGCCGATGACGGGTTCCACTCGGTCACGCTGTGGCTTCGCGACCCCGAACCCACGGCCCGGCTGCTGACGGAGCTGTTCGGCTACGCACATGCCGGCGAGGAGCCGGAGGAAACCGGTCACCGTCATCGCCTCAAGGCACCGGGCGGCGGACGCGGTTCGATGATCGACCTGCGGCGCTCGGACGCGCCGAGCATCGGGCGGCAGGGGGCGGGCACGATCCATCATGTCGCCTTTCGCGCGGAGAACGACGCGGTGCAGCAGGAGTGGCGGGAGCGCGTCGCGGCCTATGGGCTGGATGTCACGCCGGTGATCGATCGGCAGTACTTCAACGCCATCTACTTTCGCGAGCCCGGCGGCACCCTGTTTGAGATCGCCACCGATCCGCCGGGGTTCGCGACCGACGAAAGCGCGGCAGAACTGGGCCAACATCTCATGCTGCCGCCGCAGTACGAGGGGCGCCGGGCGGATATTGAGCGCGTGCTGCCCCCGATCCGCGTGCCGGCATGATGGAAACGGTCTCGGAGATCGCCGGCGAGGGGCCGCATGCGGGGGGAAGGGTCGCGCAGGCCGGCGTGCCGCTTGCCCAAGCTCGCGTGGTGCTCATTATGGCACACGGGCGCGGCGGGGCGCCGGAGGACATGCTGCGCCTGGCCGAGCATTTGGCGCTGCCCGATGCCGCGTTCCTCGCACCCGCGGCGGCCGGCGGATCGTGGTGGCCGGCAAGCTTCCTCGCCCCGATCGCCGCCAACGAGCCCGGCCTATCATCCGGTCTCGGCGTCCTCCGAATGCTGATCGCGCGGTTGCGGGACGGCGGCATCGGGACGGACCGCATCGTTCTCATGGGCTTCAGCCAGGGCGCCTGTCTCGCTTTGGAGTATGCCGCGCGATCAGGCCGCGTGTTCAGTGGCGTCGTCGGCCTGTCGGGCGGCCTGGTGGGAACCGGCGAGGCTGGCGGCCCTGCGACCGACGCGCTGTATGGCCACACCCCAAAACGCTTCGACTACGACGCTTCATTGCCAGGCGGCTCGGTGTTTCTGGGATGCCACGAGCGCGACCCGCACATTCCGCTCGCCCGCGTGCACGAAAGCGAAACCGTATTCACCAGGCTTGGCAGCGCCGTGACGGTCAAGGTCCTGGCGGGCGCCGGGCACGGGATCGTCGAGGAGGAGGTCCGGGCGTTGCGCGGCCTCTATAACCGCTGATATGCCGCACGACGGGTAAGCAGGGTTGCATAGCCTGGGCCACAAACGAATGCCTGCAAGGCCAGGCCACGCAACCCTGCTTAGCGTGTTATTCGTGCGCAAACTCATAAAGGTCTGTTTGGTGCCGACCCGACGAGCACGCAAAACGTGAGCATGGCAGCGATCCCCTCAAACGCTGTGGGTTGCAGCAGCATGAGGGACACCAACACGACAAAGGTTGGTGCGAACGTCAAGACCCTGGCGGGCCCGAGCGGCCAGGCAATGACGCTGATCGGCCCTGCCTCTGTGATGGTGACGCCGTCGAGTCGCATGGTCGTTCGTTCTGGCAAAAATACAGATTTAGTCTCCTGCCGCCTATAGTGTAGATGACAAAGTCGATCCATTATGGTGCCAAGAAGCCCACGTCATCGACCATAGGTATTCGTCATGCTTTATTTATTGATCACTTTTGCCACCTCGCTGATCGGCGCCTCGACTTCCGCCTCGGCGCAGATCCTGCCGTGTCCTGCGGCGTTCCAAGAGGAAGAAATCGAGACCGACGGTACGGCGATCCATGTGCGCGTCGGCGGACAAGGGCCAGGGGTCGTCCTGCTTCACGGCTATGGCGAGACCGGCGACCTGTGGGCGCCGCTCGCCGCTGATCTGGCGCGCGACCATCAGGTGATGGCAACCGTGATGCGTTTTGCCGCAACCGATGTCACCCAGGCGGTCATTCCCGATGCCGGACATTGCCTGATGGAGGAGCAGCCGGCCGCGACCGTCAAAGTCGGCCGCGATTTCCTGGATCAGCCCCAGTGAGCGCCATCAGCGATCACGCAGAAACACCACGCGCCCGTAACCAAAGGATATCGTCATGACATCACCTGCCGCAATCCGCGATCCGATCGCCGACGAAATGCTGACGCCGCAAAATTCCGCGCTGGTCATCATCGATTTCCAGCCCGTCCAGGTTGCTTCGATCATGTCGATGGAGCGACGCGAGCTGGTCGCCAATGTCGTTGCAGTTGCCAAGACCGCCCAGCTTTACGGTCTGCCGATCGTGCTTTCCTCCGTGAATGTGGAAACCGGGCTCAATCAGCCGACGATCCATCAGCTGACCGACGTAATGCCCGGTGTTGCGGCGATCGACCGTACATCGATCAATGCCTGGGAGGATGTCGAGTTCGTCGCGGCGGTCAAGGCGACCAACCGCAAGAAGCTGATCATGGTCGCGCTTTGGACCGAGGTCTGTCTGGTGTTCCCGACGCTCGATGCGTTGCGGGAGGGTTTCGAAGTCTATCCGGTTGTTGACGCTGTTGGTGGTACGTCGGTCGAGGCCCATCGAGCTGGTCTGCAGCGGATCGTTCAGGCAGGCGCCCGGCCGATCAGCTGGATCCAGCTGGCCTGCGAGCTGCAGCGCGACTGGGCAAGGAAAAAGACGGCGGCGGGCTTTTCCGATATCGTCTTCGCTTCAATCCATCCCTGAAAATCACACGTCTGCTGATGATCTCAGAGGACCGGGGCAACCCGGTTCCCTTCTTCGTTGCCGCTTATCCCGTGGGTAACGACATCTTGGGCCAGCAGAGCGGATGCAAGGGGATTCGCGTTCGGGACATAAAGCTCCGCCGCGACCGCGAGCAGCGCGCGCCCATGAGTGCCCAGTAGCCCAGCGCCGCGCATGCCACTGCGTTTGCGCGCACGAACGCGGCCATCGCTGCGATCAGAAGCCGCCTGCGATCGAGGCCGCCCGTCAGTGCCGTCAATATTGGAGAGCTCACGGCATAGGTGAGGGCGAACACCGCTATCAGCGGCCCTGCGGTGCCGACGCGATCGCGAGGTCAGTGGACAGATCGGGAAGCAGGGGCGCGATCATGAAGCCCTCGGTGCCGATCGCAAACGTGCCCAGGGCGAGCCAGAGCAGTGGCGCCGAGGGCCGGCGGCTGGTCACAAGGGCATCGCTCATTTCAGCACCGGTTCAGACAAGCGGCGGGCAAGTTCGGCCATCTCAGGCGGCCTTACTTGATGCGGTCAGCGTCGGGTAATCGGTGTACCCGCGTGCGCCGCCGCCATACGCGGTCAAGCGGTCAGAGGCATTCAGTGCGGCACCCTTCCGAATGCGCTCCGGCAAGTCGGGGTTGGCGATGAACATGCGGCCGAAGGCGACGGCGTCAGCCAGGCCGGCCTCGATCGGCGCCACGCCCGTCTCCGTGGTGTATCCGCCAGCGGTGATCATCGGGCCGTCGAACAGATGGCGGAACAGGGAGGCGTTGTCGGCGCTGTCCACCGAAGCGTCGTCGGCGATCCCGACCGAAGACGCGCGAGGCTCGATCAAACGGCGCTCACGTCCATTCGGAGGCGGCCCCGAGCGACGCGTCGCAGCTGCGGGGAAGGCCGTGGGAACGTGAGGCCGTGCCGGGAATCTCCTGTTCCCGCCAGGTTCCTACAATATCGCCGGTTGTGGGCTGCCTAGCTTCCCCGGACAGTTGAGCAAGGCCAAAGCGCACACAGCGCACAAGGCATCAATCGACAGGCTCTATTCCGGAACGGGGAGGATGGCATGACGGCCGCAGCAGACCTGACCGCGCGAAACAAGCTGATCGTGAAAGCCTTTTATGAAGCCGGAGCGCGTGGCGACCTCACCGGGTTCGGTGCGCCTCTGCATCCCGAGTTCGTCGTCGAGGCTCCGGATTACCTGCCCTGGGGCGGGGCGCATGGACCGGAAGCGTATCTCCGGACCGTGTTGCCGCAGGTCGGGGCGGCGCTGGACTTCACCCGCTTCCAATACGTGAGCGTCACGGCCGAGGAGGATCGCGTCGTTGCCTTGATCCAGGTCGGCGTCGCTGGGTCCGATGCGATGATCAGAATATCGGAGCACTGGACCATCAACGGCGAGAAGGTTCTCGCGCTCTGGGTTGCCTACTACGATCCCGGTGCCCTCCTTGGACAGATCAGCGCGCGATCGCACCTGGCAGGCGTGTCCGGTGCACGCGAACCGACGCTGGTCGTTTCGAGCTGACATTCACTTTCGAAACCGCAAACTGCTGACGGGATCCTGACCATGGCCGACATGCGCTCCCCGATCGACGATGCGGTCCGCGACGCGCCCATTCGCCGCCAGACCTACTCCGTCGTCCGCAAGCTCGATGGCCTTCCCCCTGAACTGTTCGCCCTGTATTGGCGCGATGTGCATGCGCCGCTATGCGCGAGGCTGCCGGGGCTCGGCTACTACGTGCAGCATCATTTCGCGCGAGACTGTTGGGCCAATCTGTGGCCGGTTCCCGAAGGCGTGCGGCGAATGGACCTCGTGCTTGATGGGGCCGTGGAGATCGGCTTCGCTGATGCGAATGGCCAGGCGCGCTTTATGGAAGCGAGCCCCGTCCTGTTCAGCGACGAGTTCAACCTCTTTGCGCACACCGTCGCCTACGACCTTCCGCACGGGTCGCAAACCTTGGTCGATCGACAGCCCGACGCGATCCCCAACGGACCCGACGAGCTGCACCGCTTCCACCTCCATTTGACCGGTGGATCGAGCGATGGATTCCGGCCATGGCTATCAGCGTGGGCCAGCCTGCTCGCTGCTGCCCCAGCGGTTCAGAAACTCCGGCTGCATCTGCCTGAGCCGTACGACAATGCGCACCCGGCGCCGCCTTCCCCCTTGGTCGATCATTGGGTCAGTGACGAACGGACGAATGTCGGCGTCGTCGAGATCGGCTTCGCGAATGCTTTGGCTGTACGGGCTTTCTTTGAAAGTGAGGAATACCAGGCAACCGACGCAGAACAGCGTGAGTTCATCCTGTCGGCCGGGGTTTTCCCGGTCACCTCCATCTTCACCTTCATCCGGGACGGGGCGATCGCGACCGCAGGTCTCCGCGGCAGTCGGTCGGCGCAATTCATCGAGCAGATCGGTGCAGTCAACCAGACGCAGACGGACGTGACGCGGCGTTTCACCGCGGTCCCGGAAGCGGCGGGCGCATGAAACCCAGAGTGCTCGTTACGGGAGCCACAGGCCAGATCGGCTCGGCCGTACTGCGGCGGGTCGCGGCCGACCCAACTGTTGAGGTGATCGCGGCCGTGCGCTCGAAAGAGAAAGCCGGTGAGCTCGGCGTGCCCACGGTGCATCTCGATTACGACCGGCCCGAGACGCTGGTGCCCGCCCTCCGCGGCGCCGACCGTGTGTTCATGGCGACGGGTTACACGATTCGGATGTTCCGCCAAAGCAGGGATTTCCTGAATGCCGCGAGAACGGCGGACGTGGAGCACATCGTCCATCTCGGCGGCCCCGGCGATGACGATACGCCCGTCGAGCACTGGCTCTGGCATCAGTTCATCGAGCGCTACATCGAGTGGTCCGGCTTTTCCTTCACGCATTTGCGTCCAGAGTTCTTCATGCAGAACCTGCTGGGGTATGGCGGCGCCAAGTTCACCACCCCTGGAGTGATCCGCCACTACGTGGCGGCCACGCGCATCACCTGGGTCGATGGCGAGGACGTGGCCGCCGTGGCCGCGGAGATCCTGTCGAAGCCCGAGGGGCATCGCGAGAGGACCTATCGGATCGGCTCCGACGTCAAATCTTACCCGGAGATCGCGGCGATCCTGACCCGGGTCGTCGGGCAGCCATTCCTGTACGAGCCGCGCCCTGCCAGCGAGTTTCTCCAAGCGGTTCTCAGGGCGGGCGCCGACCCCGCATACATGCAGAGCGTCTATGAGAACTACGCCGCCTACACGGCCGGCGCCCGCGTCGGTGAGGAAAAGCTGTTTGACAGCTTCTCCGAGGTGACCGGCCGGACCCCTGCCTCGGTGGAGGACTTCCTCAGGAGGCACTGCGACGCGTTCGCCTATTGAACCCAATACTTAATCAAATCCGCTGAGGAGAATGACAATGAACAGATGTCCGAGTATTTTACTGGTCCACGGCGCATGGGCCGATGGATCAAGTTGGTCGAGAAGTCATCCCGTTGCTGCTTGCCGAGGGTCTGGACGCGACAGCGGTGCAGTTGCCGCTCACTTCGCTCAATGACGACGCGACCACGGTGAGGCGGGCATCTCTCCCAGCCTGGAGCGGACGATGGCGGAGAGGATGAACGCCCGCACGATATCATTCGATGCAAGTCATGTCGCGATGCTGTCGCATCCTGGGGAGATTGCGGCCCTGATTATCGAGGCCGCGGGCCAGCAACAATCGTCCCGTTAACGGAGTGCGCAGATGACGAACCTGCTGATCAACGGTCGGAACCACAAGTCCAGGCTCTAAGCCGAGCGGTCTTGAAAGGGCGACAATTATGTCTGACGATTTGAGCGACGACCTGCCGGACGCCCTCAAAACGGTGCGGACCCGGCCGCTTTTCGTCATGCGCTTGAACGTCCGCAGGCTGCAGATCGTCGGCATGACACCGGGTGGGGTCCGCCGGATCGGCGTTGTTTTCGGCGGCTCATTCTCCGGCGAGCGTTTATCCGGCGAGGTGCTGGACGGCGGCAACGATTGGCAGTCAGTGCGCCAGGACGGGGCCACAACGCTGGACGTCCGGGTCGTTCTCAAGACTACGGACGGCGCGCTGGTCGGCATGACCTACCGCGGGCTTCGCCACGGCCCTCCCGACATCATCGGGCAGATCGAGAATGGCGAGGTCGTCGAGCCGGCCAGCTACTACTTCCGTATCGCGCCCTTCTTTGAAACCGCCGCACCCCGGTATGACTGGCTCAATCGCCTGATCGCTGTCGGCATCGGCCATCGCATGGCGGACGGCCCGGTTTACAGCGTCTTCGAAGTGCAGTGAGCCATGCCATCCGCAGCCAAACCTGACCCACTGCTTTCCCGGCAAAGCCCACGCGATAACTCCAGAAGCTGACCATGATCCCGGATGAAGCGAACCCGCAGCAATCTCCGGATCACGCCGGGTTCTCGCTCGGAACCCAATGGCTGCTCGGGACCGCTTGCGGCTTGCTCGTTGCCAACCTCTATTACGCGCAGCCGCTGACCGGGTTGATCGCGGCTTCTCTCGGGATGCCACCTGACACGGCGGGGCTGCTCGTGACCTTGCCGCTGGCCGGATACGGCATCGGCCTGCTGATGGTCGTGCCGCTCGGCGATCTCGTCGAGAACCGCCGCCTGGTGCTGACGCTCGTCGGACTGGAAGCGCTCTGCACGGCAGGCATCAGCCAGATCAGGCATCCCGCGGCATTTCTCTGCGTAGCGTTCCTGACGGGCATGGCCGCCGCAGCGGTGCAGCTCCTTGTCCCGTATGCGACCTATCTCGCACCGGAGGAGAAGCGCGGCCAGGCCGTCGGCCGGGTCGTGAGCGGGATCATGCTCGGCATCATGCTGGCCCGTCCGGTTTCCAGTTTCGTGACGGATCGGTGGTCCTGGCCCGCGATCTTCCAGATGTCCGCAGCACTCATGGCAGCACTCTTCGTGGCACTGCACGCCGCCTTGCCGCAGCGGCGACCGCCGCCCGGCCTGACGTATCGCGCGCTTCTGCTGTCGATAGGCCGGATCTTGGTGAGCACGGAGGTGCTGCGCCGGCGAGCCCTCTATCACGCCTGCATGTTCGGCGCCTTCAGTGTGTTTTGGACGGCCGTGCCCCTTTGGTTGAGCGGACCGCAGTTCCAGATGACGCAGCGGGGAATTGCCTGGGTGGCTCTGGCCGGCGTTGCTGGCGCGATTGCGCCGCCACTTGCCGGGCGGGTCGCCGACAAGGGCCTGAGCCGCGGCGGCACAGTGTTCGCCATGCTCCTGGCCGCGCTCGCGTTCCCGCTCTCCAACTTGGCTCAAGGCGGCTCACGACCTGCCCTGGCGCTCGTAATCCTGTCCGCGATCGTGCTTGATTTTGCCGTGTCCGCGAACCTGGTCTTCGGCCAGCGGGCGATCTTTGCTTTGGGGCCAGAGCTGCGCAGCCGGCTGAACGGCCTTTACTTGGCCATCTTCTTTGCCGGAGGCGCCGCGGGCTCGGCGCTGAGTGGATGGTGCTATGCCCAGTACGGCTGGACAGGCACGTCCGTGCTCGGCGCGGCGCTCCCGGTTGTCGGCCTACTTTATTTCGCCACCGAGTGCCGCGACCGGTCGCAGCCGGCGCCTGCAGAGCGAAAGCCGTTCGGAGCGCAGGGCGGCCCGTGAGGCGGTAGTCCTCACGACCGGGCAGAGCATCGTGCCTTTTGATAAGCGCGACCGGTAGTCGCTCCATGCGGGGAGATTGGGATTGACCCGGTTCGGTGGACACCCTGAAGCTTTCACGCGAGGTGTCCCTTATGCCCAAAAGCCGCCCACCCTATTCCCCTGAGTTCCGCCGTCAGATGGTTGATCTGGTGCGTGCCGGACGATCTCCGGACGACCTGGCCCGCGAGTTCGAGCCGACGTCGCATTCGATCCGCGCCTGGGTCGCCCTGGCCGACAGGCAGGAGGGCCGCCGGGAGGAGGCCGCTCCTGGCCTGGCCACGGCCGAGCGCGACGAATTGGCCCGGCTGCGCCGTGAAGTGCGCCAACTGCGGCTGGAGCGAGATATCTTGTCAAAAGCCGCGGCCTGGTTTGCCCGGGAGACCGGGACGCTGCCGTCCGGGTCTTCCGGTTCATGAGCGCAAACCAGGCCTTCTTCCCGATTGCCCCCATGGCCCGCGTGCTCGGCGTGTCCAAGGCGGGCTACTACGCTTGGCTGCACCGGTGCCCGTCCGCCCATACCGTGGCGGACGCGGCGCTGCTGAAGCGCGTTCGGACCGTGCACGCCAGCTCGCGCCAAACGTATGGGGCGCCGCGCGTCCATGCCGATCTGCGGGCACAAGGAGAACGGCACGGGCGCAAGCGGATTGCGCGCTTGATGCGCGATGCCGGGTTGGTCGGCGCCTGCCACCGGCGCGGCGGCCCCACCACGACGCAGCGGGACAAGGAGGTCCGGCCTGCGCCCGACCTGGTGGACCGCAACTTCACAGCGTCAGGGCCGAACCAGCTATGGATCGCAGATATCACGTATCTGCCGACTGCGGCGGGCTTCTTGTATCTGGCCGTGGTGCTTGATGTGTGGAGCCGCAAGGTCGTCGGCTGGTCCATGGCAAACCACCTGCGGGCCGAGCTGGTGCTGGACGCGCTCGAGATGGCCGTAGGCCAACGGCGGCCCAAGGATGTCGTACATCATAGCGATCAGGGCAGCCAATATACGTCTCTGGCGTTCGGCAAGCGATGCAGCGAGGCGGGTGTCCGGCCGTCGATGGGCTCGGTCGGCGACGCGTATGACAACGCCATGGCTGAAAGCTTCTTCTCAACCCTCGAAGCCGAGCTGCTCAGCCGCCGCCGGTTCGCGTCGCAGGCCGAGGCCAGGATGGCCTGCTTCAGCTACATTGAAGGCTGGTTTAACCCGGTGCGGCTGCATTCGGGACTAGGATACCGGTCACCCATGACCTATGAAGCCGACATGCAGAGCGTCATGGCCGAGACGTAGCCCGTAAGCCAACAAACCGTCCACCGAACCGGGTCAATCCCAGATACAATGGGGACGTGGGAGAGTAGCGTCCCATCACCCGATGCTGGCCAGAGCCGCAGTTTGCGAAGGAATATCTTATGGACGCGAATGCCGTGGAGTCCGTCATTAGTGGACGGTTCCGGCTGAAGCGGGCGCCGACACTTGCTGCGCCGACGATCGCCGGGGTGCCGATCGCATTCACCCGGCTGCAGTGCACGCACGCGGAACATGGCCGAGCTGGACCGGTGCCCATGGAGAACGCATTCGCGTTCCAAGTGATGCTGCAGCCGCTCCGTTCATGGGAACTATGGACCCACCGCGGCCGTGCCTCCCTGCCAGCGACAAGTCCCGGCGACGTGTTCCTATTCGACCTGAGCGAGAACCCCAGGATCGAACTGCACGACCCGTTCGACATGGTCCGGTTCTACATCTCGCAGTCCTCGCTGGACAACTTGGCCTATGAACGCGGTGCGAGGCGGATAGGAGGGCTTCGGGCGCCGCTGTCCGGGACCCATGATCCCGTCATGCATGGCCTGGCGATGTCCCTGACAGCGGCCATGGAGCGGCCCAACGAGGCCCAGACGCTTTTTGTCGAGCATATGGCGTTGGCGTTTTATGCCCATGCGGCTCATGCCTACGGAGGAGCATCGGAGGGTCGCGAGAGCTATGGAGGACTGGCGCCGTGGCAACTAAGGCGGGCGTGCGACACCATGGAGGCCGAGCTGGAAACGAACCATTCGATCAGCCGCTTGGCAGCCGAGTGCGGCCTCTCCAGCGGTCACTTTGCAAGGGCATTCAAGGAAACGACCGGGCTTGCGCCGCACCAGTGGCTCACCCGCAGACGTGTCCAGCAGGCTCGCAAGCTTCTGGCGCAAACCACGATGGAGCTGACGGAGATCGCGTTGGCCTGCGGTTTCGTCGATCAGAGCCATTTCTCCCGGGTCTTCGCGCGAACTGAAAAGCAGAGTCCGGGCAGGTGGCGGCGTCAGCTTGCCGCATGAGGTTGTGGCTGCGCGGCCCATTAGCCTTGTAGGGGTAGGTTCGGGGTATGTGTAGAATGACTGCAGTATTTCTCTGTCCAGAAAGGTTAAGCCTTGCTGGACGCAGGCGCCCGGCGCACAAGCCACGGCCGGGGAACCGCACGGCTCTCTACCTGCGCGTCTCGACCGCCGACCAGAAGCCGGACCTGCAGTATGACGGCCTGCGCGGCTACGCCAAGCGTGCCGGCCTCGACGTCGTACAGGACCACTGCGACGTGGCCGTGTCAGGCCGCCGGGAGGACCGACCGCAGCTCAACGCCCTCATGGCGGCCGTGCGCAACCAGGAGATCGACTGCGTGCTGGTGTAGAAGTTCGACCTTTTCGCCCGCAGCACGCGCCATCTGCTCGTCGAACTGGAAGAGTTCGACCACCTCGGCGTACGCTTCGTCGGCGTCCAGGACCAGATCAACACCGTCAGCCCGATGGGCCGGGCCATGTTCACCATCATCGGCGTAATGGCCGAGTTGGAGTCGTCGCTGATCAGCGAGCGCGTGACCGCCGGCATGCGGGCCTCCCAGGTGCGCGGTCGGCACCTGGGGCGGCCCGGGACGCCGCAGCGCGCTATCAGCGAGATCGAGGCGCTGATCAGATCGACAATGACGCGGCAGCTGACCAGCGGCCGGGCCTTCCAGTTCATCGTGATGAACGAAAACAGGCGATGCTCGACCTTGTTCCACTTGCTGGTGCCGGGCGGCAGGTGATGCACGACGATGTCAGCGAAATCGCACTTGCGATTTGCGCGGGATACCCAATTCGTCGGCAAGGCGTTGCAGCTCACACTTCCACAGCCGCAGGTGTGAGCCGTTGCTGCCGCCGCCATCGGCAGTGATCATGCGCACATCCTTCGGATTTCGCTGCAGCCGGGTGGCCTCCGGGCAGCGCGTGCTGCCGATCTCGGCCCACCAGCGGCGGATGGTCTGCACGGCGAACGCCGCGGTGTCGTGGCTCATACCAACACTGACTCACCCAGCGTTAGCCGCGGGATCGTCGATGCCATATGGCACCGCCCGCCCCAGCTCCTTGATCAGTGCGACCAAGGCGGCCGCCAATTGCGACAAGCTCTTGCAGGCCCAGCACAGCGGCGACATCGGGTCGCCACGCTCGCTCGGCTCGACCAGCGTCAGCAGATCATCGAGCAGCGACGCATCCTTCTCCACCAGCAGCGTGCGCCCGCCGCCGGGACGTCGGACCCGGTCGGAAGCCAGCGTGTCCAAAGCCGACAACTCCTTCAGCCCTTGGCCGATTGTGCTCACCGCAACGCCGGTCGCCGTCGAGGCCGCAGCAGCGCCGCCGTATCCCGCGGCACGAGCCTCGGCCGCAGCAAACAGGCGGCGCTCGCGTTCGCTCAGGTGCGGGGACAGC
Organism: uncultured Alphaproteobacteria bacterium; assembly: GCA_963850595.1. GTDB lineage: Bacteria > Pseudomonadota > Alphaproteobacteria > Acetobacterales > Acetobacteraceae > CAHJXG01. The sequence continues at coordinate 352,784 of CAWKLS010000004.1, forward strand.
GATGCAAAGCGCTTACGGATCGGCTCAAGATCACTGGCGCCGAGCAAGGGTCCCAAGCCAAGCCGATTTACCCATTGTGTACCCGCGCTGCTGCGCAGTGGTGGTTGAGGCCACAGGTCCGCTCCGTGTTCTCACTTCGCTAATGTGGGATTGACCCGGTTCGGTGGACACCCTGAAGCTTTCACGCGAGGTGTCCATTATGCCCAAAAGCCGCCCACCCTACTCCCCTGAGTTCCGACGCCAGATGGTCGATCTGGTGCGTGCCGGACGGTCTCCGGATGACCTGGCCCGCGAGTTTGAGCCGACGTCGCATTCGATCCGGGCCTGGGTTGCCCTGGCTGACAGGCAGGAGGGCCGCCGGGAGGAGGTCACCCCTGGCCTACCCGCGGCCGAGCGCGACGAGTTGACCCGACTGCGCCGTGAGGTGCGCCAGCTCCGGCTGGAGCGGGATATCTTGTCAAAAGCCGCGGCCTGGTTTGCCCGGGAGACCGGGACGCTGCCGTCCGGGTCTTCCGGTTCATGAGCGCAAACCAGGCCTGCTTCCCGATTGCCCCCATGGCCCGCGTGCTCGGCGTGTCCAAGGCGGGCTACTATGCTTGGCTGCACCGATCGCCGTCCGCCCACGCTGTGGCCGACGCGGCGTTGCTGAAGCGCGTCCGGACCGTGCACGCCAGCTCGCGCCAAACGTATGGGGCGCCGCGCGTCCATGCCGATCTGCGGGCACAAGGAGAACGGCACGGGCGCAAGCGGATTGCGCGCTTGATGCGCGACGCCGGGTTGGTCGGCGCCTGCCACCGGCGCGGCGGCCCCACCACGACGCAGCGGGACAAGGAGGTCCGGCCTGCGCCCGATTTGGTGGACCGCAACTTCACGGCGTCGGGGCCGAACCAGCTATGGATCGCAGATATCACCTACCTGCCGACTGCGGCGGGGTTCCTGTATCTGGCTGTCGTGCTCGATGTGTGGAGCCGCAAGGTCGTCGGCTGGTCCATGGCAAACCATCTACGGGCCGAGCTGGTGCTGGACGCGCTCGAGATGGCCGTAGGCCAACGGCGGCCCAAGGACGTCGTGCATCATAGCGATCAGGGCAGCCAATATACGTCTCTGGCGTTCGGCAAGCGATGCCGCGAGGCGGGTGTCCGGCCCTCGATGGGCTCGGTCGGCGACGCGTATGACAACGCCATGGCCGAGAGCTTCTTCTCAACCCTCGAAGCCGAGCTGCTCAGCCGTCGCCGGTTCGCGTCGCAAGCTGAGGCCAGGATGGCCTGCTTCAGCTACATCGAGGGCTGGTATAACCCGGTGCGACTGCATTCGGCACTGGGCTACCGCTCGCCCATGGCCTATGAAGCCAACATGCAGGCCGTCATGACCGAGACGTAGCCCGTAAGCCAACAAACCGTCCACCGAACCGGGTCAATCCCAATGTCCCAGTGCCGGGAAGAGGCATACAGGCTTGCCCGACGGCTCGGATTGTTGTCGCCCGCCTCAATTGCAACCGGGTTCTGCAGCTTTGCAAGCGTCGGCGAGCTCCGTCGGAGCGTCCTTCTTAAACACAGTCTTGTAGCCTTCGAGGACGGTGCCCTGAACCACGGGCAGCGATTGCACGCCGACCCAGGCCGGCACAGTCTGACCGATCAGCGCCTTCATCATAGCTTCGGCTTCAGCGACGCCCTGGTCATAGGGGCGCTGCGATCCCGTCGCTTTGAGCGGGCCGCCCTTGGCGATTTCGATGGCGGACTGCAGACCGAGGTCGACCGTGGTGATCGGGATGTTGATGCCCTGGGAGCGCATGGCCGAAAGGGCGTCGAGCGCCGGCTGATCCCATACGGCAAACAGCCCTTTCACGTCGGGGTTGGCGGTCAGGAAATCGCCGGCGATCTGCGTAACTTTGGCCGGGTCGGTGAAATCAGTCTGCTTGATCTTGATGTCGGGCCGGTTCTTGGCCAGCCACTCCTTGACGCCCTTGGTGCGCTGGTTGGTGCTGAAATAGTCGACCCCGAAATTGACCAAACCCACCGTGCCGCCTTGCGGGATGCACGAGGCCAGCACCTTGGCCGCGATATAGGCATTGCCTTGGCTGTCGGCCGACACCATCGCGGCATATTGCTCCGGGTGCTTCATGCCGGGCGGCACGTTGTCCATGAACACCAGCTTGATGCCGGCTTGCGACACCTTGCGGTAGGTCGCTGCGGTCGCCGTGCCATCGACTGGGATCGAGATGATCCCGTCGGGATGACGCTGGATCGTGTTCTCGATGTCGGCGATCTGCTTGTCGACCTGGTATTCGGCGGAGGCGACGCCGGTCACCTCCACGCCGTATTTGTTCAAGGTATCGGTCACGCCCTGGATTTGCAATTGCGACCAATCGAGGTTCACGGTCTGCATGGTGATGCCGACCTTGAAGTGCCCGGCTTTGATCTTCGCCGCCTCGGCGTCACTGATCTGCAGCGCATCTGCCGAGGCGGCCTGTTCGCCGTTCGGTCCCTGGCCGATGATGGTCTTGGGGCCAAGGCTCGCGATGTCGATGCCCTGCAGGCATGTGCCGGATGACTGTGCCAGGCTAGGGCTCATGGGCGCCAACAGGCTGGCTGCCATGAGAGCCGAGGTGGCCATTACCTTGCGCCTAAATCTTGTCTTCATACTGTCCTCCCGTTTGTATTGCCGACCGTTCAGCGGCCTTGATGCAAGGTAGGGCTCACCGCCGCGTAAAGGCGACTGCGGCGATGATGATACCGCCCTTGATGACGAGCTGAAGCGAGGAGCTGACGCCGAGCAGCACGAGGCCGTTGTTCAGCGTCCCGATGATGAGGCTGCCCAGCAGGGTTCCGACGATGTTGCCGCGCCCGCCAAACAGACTGCAGCCGCCGAGGATCACGGAGGCGATAACATCGAGCTCCATGCCCTGCACGACATCCGGGCGCGCCGCGTGCGACCGGGCAGATAGGACGAGTGCCGCGAGGCCCGCCAAGGTGCCGGTAAGCACAAAGGCGATCGTTGTGACGCGCTTGATGTGGATGCCGGAATAGCGCGCCGCAGTGGGGTTCCCGCCCGCCGCGTAGATCTGCCGGCCGTAAACGCTGTAATGGAGCAGCAGGACGCCGACGACTGCGGCCAGCAGCGTCCAGGCGATCGGCGCGGGGATGCCGAAAAGAGATCCCTCGCCGAAAATGGCGAAATAGGCGTCGTTCGTAATGATGACAGGCTTGGTGTTGGTCAGCAGCATAGCAAGGCCGCGGGCGGCGCTGAGCGTCCCGAGCGTTACGAGGAAGGAGGGGATCGCCAGCCACGTGGTGAGAATGCCGTTGAGCAGCCCCACGAGTGCTCCCGCGCCGAGGCCCGCGAGCGCGCCGACCGGCCAAGCGTTGCTGACGTGCTGCATGGCTAGCCCGGCGCACATCCCGGAGAGCGCGAGAGTCGAGGCGACGGACAGGTCGATCTGCCGACCGATGATCACGAAGGTCATGCCGACCGCTACGGTCGTGACGAGCGCTGTCTGCCGGCCGATATTGAGGAAGTTGCCGATCGAGAGAAACCAGGGCGACGCGAGGCTGAACACCACGAGCATCACCGCGAACGCGACGTAGATCATATAGGGCCGGTCGCCCTTGACAAAGAGCATCGCCAGACTGCGTGCCCTGTCGGAACGCGATGGGCGGCGTGGCCCGGAGGCTGTCCCCAATCTCGAGGCTAGGTCAGTCATGCAGCCCGTTCTTCGAGAGGCTGCGAGGTCTGAACAAGGTGATGCAACTCCTCGGCGCCGCCAATCGCGAACCGGTCGAGGGTTTCGACAATGCGTCCGTCGACGACGATCGACAGGCGGTCGCATAGGAGCAGGAGTTCGGCAAGGTCTGACGACACGACCAGCACCCCGGTCCCGGTCGCTGCGGCGTCGCGAACGAGGCTATAGATCTCCTCGCGGGCGCCGACATCGACCCCGACCGTCGGCTCGTCGAGCAGCAGCACCCGGGGCTGTCGTGTGTTCCACTTGGCGAAGACAACCTTCTGCTGGTTGCCGCCTGAAAGGGCTTTGACCAAAGTTGCGGAACTTGGCGCTTTTACGGCCAGCCGGCGCATGGCGACCTCTGCCTGTTGGGCGGACGCGTCTCGCTGCATCCAGCCCCACCGCGAGAAGCGGCGCAGTTGCGGCAGCGTCAGGTTGCGCTCGATCGAGTGTTCCAGCACGAGCCCTTGGACATGCCGGTCCTCGGGAACCAGCGCGACGCCCCGCGTGATCGCCTGCATCGGCGAGTGGGTGCTGAGCACCGCGCCGTCGACCGCGATCGTGCCGGTTTTGACAGGCCGAATGCCAAATATGGCTTCGAGGATTTCCGTCCGGCCGCTTCCAACGAGCCCCGCAAGGCCGTGGACTTCGCCACTCCGGAGTTCCAGGTCGACGCCGTGCAGCCGGTCGTTCTGGACGTTTGCCAAGCTGAGGACAAGCGGGCCTCCTTGGGATGCAGCGGATGGCGTGCTTGCCGAACCGACATCCTTCGCGGCCGAGAGGGCATGGTCCGGACCCACAATCGCGGACACCAGCTGTTTCATGTCGGTGTTGGCCGTGACGAAACGGCCAGCGTTGCGCCCATCACGGAACACTGTGACGCGGTCAGCGATCCGGAACACTTCGTTGAGCCGGTGAGTGACGTAGACAACGCCGACGCCGCGGCCTGTCACGCGGCGTATGGCGTCGAAGAGAATACGCTCCTCTCCGCCAGTCAGCGCCGAGGTGGGCTCGTCCAAAATCAGGACGCGTACCTTGCCCATCAGCGCCTTGCAGATTTCGGTCATCTGCCGGAGCGCAAATGGCAAGCTGGCCACGCTCGCCTTGGGGTCAAGTGAGATGCCTTGTTCATCGAGAAAGTGCTTCGCTTCGGCCAAGATGCGTCGCTTCCTAAGAAAGCCGAGGGCAGTACGCGGCTCGCGGCCGAGCAGCAGATTGTCAGCGACCGATAGCGATTCGACGAGGCTCAGGTCCTGGTAGACGACCGCAACCCCTGCCTCGCGCGACTGCGCGGGCGAGGTAAACCGGACCTGCTCGCCTCCGAGCTCGATCAGGCCCTCGTCGTAATCCTGGACTCCGCTCAAGATTTTAATAAGCGTCGACTTGCCGGCGCCATTCTCCCCAAGAAGCGCGTGAACCTCGCCGGGCAGCACCTCGAAATCGACGCCCCGCAGCGCCTCGACGCCGCCGAAGCTTTTGCAGACGCCCCGGACGCGAACAAGGGAAGCGGGCGATGTTTTGCTACTTTGAGCCAAGCTCAAGTCCGTCATGTCGTTTGCCGAACCGGCCCTGCCGCGCCTCCGGCAAACATTCGCCATACCATTCCAATAATCCCACTTCCCAATGCGATCACACTGCGCCCCGTATGCATCAATCTGAGCCGACCAAAACCGGACGTGCCAAATTAGGGTGCGAGCAGGCCGAGATCGATGCTGTTCCCCATCGCACGATAGCCAGCGCGATTGGGGTGCAGCTTGTCACCAGGGCCGCCGATCGTGTTATCCGGAACGAACTCGGGCTTCATCTCGCCGCTGGCGGGATCAAGCGTCACCTTGTTGAAGTCCAAGACGGCGTCAAACAGCTTCGTGGTTCGCACAAAATCGTTGTAGGCGAGAACCTTTGTGTTCTCCTCCTCGGATCCGTGATCGGGGTTGGTGCTGTGCAGGTTGGGTGTGAGCGTTGCGCCAATGATCTTCACGCCGGGCAGCCGGGCGCGCAGCCGCTCCACGACATCCTTGACGCCGGCCTCGACCTGCTCGGGGGTGGCGCCCTCGCCGCCTTTGCCGAAATCGTTGGTGCCCTCCATCCAGATCACCGACGACACGCCGGACAGCTGCAGAATGTCCCGATCGAGGCGCTGCTGTGCCGAGGGGCCGCCGGCAAACGGCTTCTGAGGCGTGTAAGAGGCCGGGCCGATAATCCGGTTGCCGCCAATGCCTTGGTTCACCACAACCACGCGGCTGCCATACTGCGCCTGCAGCCGCCGCGCGAGGACGTCGGGCCAGCGGTCATCTCCGTTCAGCGTGGAGGCGGTTCCGTCGGTGATCGAATCCCCGAATGCGACCGCAAGCTTCGTGCCTGGCGGTGCATCCATGTCCACCGCGTCGAGGAAATACCAGGACGCGGTGGCGAACGGGAATGCATCGTCATCCTCAGCAATGGCCGCCGCAGAGCCCGCGCCCGGCGCGGTCACGTAGGACGTGGTGATGCCCTTGGCATGCCAGGTCATTGGCCCGCTCTGCCCGACGACATGGAGGCTGATGGCGAGCTTGCGACCGAGCATCGAGGGGTCCGCCGGATCGTGGACAAAAGGCAGGCTGACAGGGTCGCTCCAGACGCTCTGTCCTGGCTGCACCGTCACGCTGCCTTGGCCGCCGAATGCCACCGGGGCATTGCTTCCCCTGACGAGCGTGCCGGCGATCGCCTGCTCGCCGGCAAAGACGTGGTCGAAGGTAACAGGCTGGGTGCCATAGGCATTCGAGAGACGCAGCCGAGCGGTCCGGCCCCACAGGTCGGGATGCACGATCAGTCGGAACGTCTGGTCACGCGCGCCCGCCGCCGGGTTGGGGAAAGCAAAGCTGAGATTCGGCTGCGCACTGGCGTTGCCAATCGGATAAGGCCCCTGTGCGGAACCGGTCCAGCTGGTTACCCAGTTCGGCGTTTGGGCGTGTGCGCCCGGGGCGTACACAAGCATTGCAGCCAGCAAGCCCGCAAGTTGGACGGATCGCATAGACGTTGTTCCCTCGGTTGCCGCTTGGTGCGACTTGGAATGTTTGTGCCACCTTGTGCGGCCTCAGGCAACGCCGCAGGGATGAGCAAGAGCAGCGTCCGCAAGGTGGTCGTGGACGTCACTGGCCGATCCTCCAACGATATACCTTGCGAAGCCGTGACTGGCCGGGAGCGGGCCAACTGGCTCGGGACGGTTTGGGATAGCAGCGGACGTTCGTTCTGCTCCAAACTGTCTTCCAGCCGCGCTTCGTAGCCGCTTGGCGGAGAAACCGGGTTGCGTTCAAGACCCTGACACGAGACCTTTGATTTGTCGGCCAGTCCGCGGGACAGGATCGCGGCCGGGACTGTCCATTAATAAGTAAAATGTGAGGGGAGTAGACGATGTCCGAGATATCAGTAATCAAAAAGAACCGAACGGCGCTGCCGCGCCGCTGAAGCTCGACACAGCGGTGATCGGTGCCGGTGTCGCCGGGCTGTATCAACTGCACCTGCTGCGCCAGCAGGGGATGAATGTCAGGGCGTTCGACGCCGCATCCGGTGTCGGTGGGACATGGTATTGGAACCGCTATCCCGGTGCGCGGTTCGATTCGGAAGGCTACATCTACCAATACTTGTTCTCGGAGGAGCTCTACAAAGGCTGGAGCTGGAGCGAGAAGTTTCCGGGACAGCCGGAGATCGAGCGCTGGCTCAACTGGGTTGCCGACAAGCTGGACCTGCGCAGCGACATCCAGTTCAACACGCGCATTAAAAGCGCGCGCTTCAACGAGGCGACTGAGCGCTGGATCCTGACGACCGACAGTGGCCAGACGATCGATACGCAGTTCCTGGTGACCTGCTGCGGCATGCTGTCTGCACCTCTGACCGGCTTGTTCCCCGGCCAGAACGACTTCAAGGGAAAGTCGTACTACACGAGCATGTACCCGAAGGACGCGGTCGACCTTGCGGGCAAGCGCGTCGGCGTCGTCGGCAACGGCGCGACCGGCATCCAGGTGATCCAGACGGCCGCTAAGACGGCCGGGCATCTGACGGTTTTCGTGCGCACGCCGCAGTACGTGCTGCCGATGAAAAACCCAAAATACACGCCGGCCGAGCAGGAGGCGTATAAGGCACGCTTCGCCGAGCTCTCCAAGACCCTGCCACACACCTTCACCGGGTTCGAATACGATTTCCAGCACGTCTGGGCCGACCTGACGCCGGAGCAGCGGCGCCATGTGTTGGAGGACGTCTACGCGGACGGATCGCTCAAGCTGTGGCTCGCGTCGTTCGGAGAGATGTTCTTCGTTCAGGAGGTGAGCGACACGATCTCGGAGTTCGTGCGCGAGAAGATGCGCGAGCGGCTGAAGGATCCCCGCCTGTGCGACATCTTGATCCCGAAGGACTACGGCTTCGGCACGCATCGCGTGCCGCTGGAGATGGGATATCTGGAGGTGTTCCACCAGCCGAACGTCGAGCTCGTCAGCGTCAAGGACAACCCGATCGAATGCATCACGCCGGCGGGCCTGCGGCTCCGCGATGGCACGGAGCACGCGTTCGACGTCCTGATCCTGGCGACTGGATTCGACGCGGGAACCGGCGCGCTGACGCGGATGGACATTCACGGCCGTGGGGCGCGCTCGCTGACCGAGGAGTGGGGCCGCGACATCCGCACCACGATGGGGCTGCAGATCCACGGCTATCCGAACCTGTTCACCACCGCCACGCCGCTCGCCCCGTCGGCGGCGCTGTGCAACATGACCACCTGCCTGCAGCAGCAGGCCGAGTGGATCAGCGACTGCATCAGATACGTACGCGAACACGGCCTGAAGGTCTGCGAGCCGACCCGGGAGGCCGAAGACAAGTGGGTGCAGCATCACGAGGACACCGCCGCGGCGACGCTCGTGCCGAAGACAGTGTCTTGGTACATGGGCTCGAACGTGAAAGGCAAGCCGCGGCGCCTGCTGTCCTACATTGGCGGCGTCGGGCAGTACCGGCAGAAGTGCGACGAGGTCGCGGCGAATAACTACGAAGGCTTCGCGATGCACTGAGAACCTGTTTGAGTGACCCGTTTGCGCCTCGACCTCATCTCTGCGTGTTGGAGATCACGAGTGTCCGCCGGGACGGGCGGATGGGAGCAGGGATGTGGACTGAAGCGCATCGGGCACGCCATGAGGCGGGCCTGAAGGAGATGGTATCGACCTGCGCGGTCGAGGAGATGGCGCGGTGGCTGGAGCGGGCAGACCCGCCGCGCAGCGAGAAGGCAACGCCTGTGTTGCCGGTCATCAGCGCGATTGCCTGGCATTTGCGTGTTGGCGGACCCTGGCGCGCTCTGCCCGGTGACTTTCCAGCATGGCGGACCGTGTACGGCTGGTTCCGCAGATGGCTGGAGCTTGGGTTGTTTGACCGGCTGCTGTGCGACGTGGCCTGCTTGCGGCGTCGTGCTGCGGGCAGGAAGCCCGAACCCACGTTGGGCATCATCGATACGCAATCGGTGAAATGCATCCCGGTCCGTGGCCCACGCGGCTATGACGCCGCCAAGAAGGTGCTGGGCCGCAAGCGCGTCGCCCTGGTCGACGCCGACGGCACCTGGCTCGCCGTTGCCGTGGTGCCGGCCTCTACCCAGGAGCGCGACACGCTTCCCGCGCTTGACGTCGGAAAGGCAGAATGGCCCAGCCTGCGCGAGGCCATCCTCGACGGCGGCTTTGTCGCCGAGCGCTGCCGCGATTGGTCGAACCGGCACGGCATGCGCCACCATGTTGTCGAGCGCGATCCCGGGCAGAAAGGCTTTGTCGTGCTCGAGCGCCGCTGGGTGGTGGAGCGCTCTTTCGGCTGGCTCGCGCACTGGGGCGGGCTGCTGCGCGACCGTGCCGGGCGCCTCGACGTGTCGGCCGCCCGCGTCGCGTTCGCGGCCATCCTGTCCGGCGTCGAAGCCCTGCTCAACCCCATGCCAGTCTACGCCGCCGCAAGTTGAAGTCACTCAAACAGGTTCTGAGCGACGGTGATCCGTCGATAACGCGCGCCGGCCCCTGTCGTATCGCATCGGCAATGCCGTCTGCAGGCGGCAGGGACCGGACGGTCCTCTGAAAAACGACGGAAGACGTACAATGTCAGAAGGTTACAACGCATCGGCCAATGCGATCCAGCGCCGTGTCGTTACGTCGAAGCCGCGGGTCCCGGGCGTGGTCGTGATGCCAACCGACCGAGAGCGCACCATCTACGAAAGTGCGGCGGGCGACGATCAGGCGCGTTGCCACTAGGCGGCCGGTTCGGAGCGCAGCGACCGGCGACAAGGCGGGGATAGGACCGTCGGATCTAGGGCGCTGCGCTTTTGCCTTTTTGATGTGCTGCATGGCAGTCGAGAGGGTGCCCCCGGATGGTGTCCGCTTTCAGGAACACAGGAACAGCGGCATTGGGCTGCAACGACCGGTGTGGGCGCAGAGCCCGCGTCGACGCGGATCATCAGGGACTGGCACTACTTGGCAGTGTCTCGAAGGGATCGTGCGTCGGCAACTCCAGTGGGGCGAAGTGACGCAAGTTCCGCGTCAGAACCACATCGCCTCTGATGAACGCCGCTGCGGCAATCGCGAGATCTGCTAGGGCCGGGTCATGCCCTTGCCCGCGCGCGTGATCCGCGAGGGGGCCAATCCGCCGAGCCGTCGTAACATCAATAGGGAGAACACGATCGGCACACAGGTGCAGCACCGTCTCCAGCCAGTCCATCAAACGCTTGGCCTTGGCGTGAGCGCCAGTGCGAAGACATCGCGCTATGCCGTTCTCCACTTCCGCAATGATGATTACCGACGGGTAGAGACCGGCACTGTTCCGTTCAATCCAGTCCCGAACATCCTGCCTCGGCACGGCCTTAGTTGGCGCGGCTGCTGAGAGAACGTTGGTGTTGACGAGATACAAGGCTCAGAAATCGTTCTCGCGAAGGCTCCCATGACGGTCCGGTAGGTCCTCCGGATCCAGCTGAGCTTCCATAAGAAGTCGGCCGAAAGAAGGAACCCGCGACAAGCGCTGCCACTCCTCAAAGCTCAGTATCACCGCTTCTGGTCGGCCGTGGTGGGTAATGATGGAGGGCTCACCCTGCCGGGCCTGGTCGACTACCGCCGACAGCGTGGCCTTGGCATCGCGTGACTGGATTTCCTGCATCAAGCCAGCTTCGTGACCACAGTAGTCCCTAAGTTACGGAAGGCCTGGCCGAGCAGCAAGTTCGCTCATAACGCTCAGCCCGGACTGGTGTTCAACGACATCAAAGCGGAAGCTTCAGACCTCAGTTAGCGTGGTGCAGGAATCAGGGATGTGCCCGCGCTGACCCCAGCCCCGATCGGGGGTCAAGCGCCGCGGACGTAGCTTGGGCGTCCGAGCTCGAGCATGCGGTTGAGGACATGGACGGCGACACCCACCTCGGTCGCCTGGCGCTTGTCCGTGTGCGAGCGCAGGCCGTCACCAATCACCTGTTTGAAGCGCGAGATGCCCGTCTGGCTTTGGCGCGCCCGGTGTAGCCGGACGCATTCTGCCAGGCCATGCGGCCGTGTTCTGCGATGTCCGGCGAACCTCTCGGTTCGACGTGCTGGAGGTGTCGGTCGCGCTGTGTGGGTGCGGTCTCGACCGTGTCGCTCTGCACCGCGGTCGCGCGTGGCGGCACGACGACGGCCGCCTCGCGGGAGTGCTCGGCAACACTGTCGTAGACGCGATCCTGGTCGTAGGCACCGTCGCCGGTGAACGACGACACCGTGCCTGCGACCTGGTTCAGCGACAACGCACAGAGATACCCCTGATATCGACAACGATGTTCTGTCGGTAGAGGTCGAGGTAACCGACCCGACCCAGCCCTTGTTCGGCGGCCGCTTTCGCCTGATCGCCATCACCAAGGCATTGGCGCTGGGCGCTTGTGCGCGCGTAGAGTGTTGGCCCGGCACACCGCTCCTATTGCCACTGGGCGTGACAAGCCTGTCGCCCAGTCCGGCCGGTGAGCGGACGCGCACCAAGCTCACGCCTGAGGCGCTGGCAGAGCTGGTCGCGGTCGCCGGTGAGAGCGAGGCGGCATGCCCATCGATCCCCGCCATGTCTGGTTCGGCTTGCGGCCAGCGCTCCGCCGGCAGATCGCCTACGATCTCGGCGCCGTCTTGCGGGAGGTGAGCCATGATCTCGGAACTCATAAAGCCGCACCACCCAGACCGCCGCGCCGTGGTCTACGTGCGCCAGTCCACCCCGCATCAGGTGCTGAGCAACCAGGAAAGCCTGCGGCTGCAATACGCCTTGTGCCAGCGCGCCCGCGAGCTGGGCTGGCGTGAGGCGGACATCGAGGTGGTCGATGCCGACCTCGGCCTGAGCGCCGCGGCGGCGGCGCACCGCCAGGGCTTCAAGGACCTGGTCGCGCGCATCGCGCTTGGCGAGGTCGGCCTGATCGTCTCGATCGAGGTCACGCGCCTCGCGCGCAACTGCTCGGACTGGTATCCGCTGCTCGACATCTGCGGCCACCGCGGCTGTTTGATCGCCGACCGCGACACGGTCTATGACCATCGGCCTTCGGCCGATCCCCCGGCGGGATGTCAGCGAAGCTGACAGGGGCCTACCCGACGGGCGGCTCCTGCTCGGGCTCAAGGGCACGATCTCCGAGGTGGAGCTGCACACGATCCGCGGCCGGCTCACCGCCGGCCTGCTCAACAAGGCGCGGCGCGGCGAGCTGGCATTGCAGCTGCCGGCCGGGTTGGTGCGCGACGCCTCAGGCGTAGTCATCAAAGACCCGAACCAAGAGGTGCAGGACCGGGTCGCGCTGGTGTTTAACAGTTTTCTGCAGCTGCGCACGGCCAGGCGGGTCACTCGTGTGCTGCAGGGGCGTGATTTGGCGCTGCCGCGCAACGATCGCCACGGCGAGGCCTACTGGGCGTGGCCGAGCGTGGCCGCGGTCACGTCGATGCTGAAGAACCCGGCCTATGCCGGTGCCTTCGCTTATGGCCGGACGCACGCACGCGAGGCCGCCGCGCCCGGAGGGCCACAGAACCAGGTGCGCCGGCCTGCGGGAGAGTGCAGGATCGTGGTGCGGAACCGCTACCCCGCCTACGTCGGATGGGAGACGCACGAGAAGATCCAAGCCATGCTGCGCGACAATCGGGCCGAGTATGTGCACCTGCAGACCCGCGGCGTGCCGCGCGACGGCGCAGCGCTGCTGCACGGCATCACCTTTTGCGGCGAGTGCGGCCACAAGATGGTGGTGCGCTACAAGCACGGCAGTGAATACGTGTGCGATTACCTGCACAAGCAGCAGGGCGCGCCGGTGTGTCAGGTGCTGCGGGCGGCGGGCGGCGGGCGGCGGGCGGCGGGCATCGACGCTCGCGTGGCCGCGGCGTTCCTGGACGCGGTGACGCCAGCGGAGATGGATGCCTGGTCCGAGGCGCGCCGGGTAGAGTGTCAGGCCGACACCACGTTGCGACGCGCCGAGGCGCAACAGGTCGAGCGGTTGCGCTACCAAGCCTCGCTGGCAGAGCGGCAGTTCAACCGCGTGGACCCCGACAACCGGCTGGTTGCGGCCGAACTGGAGCGGCGCTGGGAAGCGGCTTTGGTCGAGTTGCGCCACGCCGAGACCGCCCTGGCGCAGCGGGACCAGGAGGACGTGCGCCGGGCCGAGCCCAGAGTGCTCGATTCTGTGCTGCGCGCGCAGGCTCTGGTACTCGGTGAGCGCCTGCCCGCGCTCTGGGCCAACCCGGGCGTCAGCCGCGAGCACCGCAAGGCGCTGCTGCGCTGCCTGATCGACAAGGTAATCCTGCGCCGCGTGGCCCGCGACGCGGCCAGCGTGCGCGTTGTCTGGCGCGGCGGCGCGGTCAGCGAGCTGACGGTTGCGCTCCCGGTGAACTCGTTTGCTGCCCTGCCGCGCGGCGCCGAGATGGAGGCGCGCGTGCTGGAGTTGGCCCGTGCCGGGATGCACGATGAGGAGATCGCGCAGGTGCTGACCGCCGAGGGGCACCGCTCGCCCGGGCCGGACGAGGGCGTGCTGCCGGCCACGGCGCGAACCATCCGCCTGCGGCACGGGATCAAGGTGGTGCGACGCTGCACCCGCTGGCCGCGCGTGCCGGGCTGGCTGACGGTGGCCGACGTCGCACTGCAGCTGCAGGTTCCGCAGAGATGGCTTCGCGAGCGGCTGTGGGCAGGCGCGATCCAAACCACACGCGAGCCGAGCGGGCGCTACCTGCTCCCGGACAGACCGAACACGCTGGACGCGCTGCGCCAGTTAAGGGCCGGCACCATCAGGCACGTCGATCTCACCAAATCACCGTGAAAAGGAGGGGCGCCGTTATGCATGATCGAGCAAGGGACTGGCTTGAGACGCGTCGTCCACGTCCTTGGTGGTCAGCGTGCAAGCCACGATCCGGCCGGTGCCGGCGTCCATCCCGAGATGCAGCTTTCGCCACGACCGCCGCAGCTTGGTGCCGTGCTTCTCATGCAGCCACTCGCCCGCGCCACACAGCCGGAGGCCCGTACTGTCCACCAGTAGGTGCAAGGGCTCGGCGCCGGGGCTGGACCGTGGCCGCGGCACCTCCAGCGTCTCGGCCCGGCGGCTCAAGGTGGAGTGGTCGGGGACGGCGAGATCGAGCCCGAGCAGGTGTATGACGGAGCCGATCAGGCCCTCCGTTTGGCGCAGGGCCAGCCGGAAGGCCGCACGCAAGGTCAGGGCCGTCAGGATTGCCAGGGCCGAGTAGGTCTGCTGCCCGGCCCGGGTCGTTCGTGGTTCAGCTGTCCACGCCGCGATCGCTTCCTCGCTCACCCAAACCGTCAAGCTGCCGCGCTGGCGCAGGCTCGCGTCATACGCCGCCCAGTTCGTGACCTTGAACTTCTGCTTGGGAATGTGGTGGCGACGGTCAGCATTCAGCTTGAACGGCAAAATGGTTCCAGGGTCAGACAGGGACGAACCTGCTACCCCGGCCAGGTCTCAGGCGCCAACAAGACAATCCGTGCAACAACGCCCGAGGAAGGGGAAGGTCTTGGCGATCCCCGCAGGCTCTTATTCGATTCCGGGGTGGTGAGACCAGGACCGAGAAGTTGGGCTGTGGATGTCTGGCGCGCGGGCCGGTCGAATGCACGAACGCCACATGCAACACGCTGGCCTGGGTTGCCGCCCCCATAGATCGCCACGCAAGAGAAGAAAATGGAACCGTAACATCATTGACATGTCAGTTAAGAGGCAACTAGGTTTACTGCGGCTTGGGGAGCGGCGATGGCGAGGAACGATGCGAGTACGCGAGCCCACGAGTGCGCCCCGCCCCGGCCGCGCACCTACCTGCGCGATGCGGCATACACGTCGGTTCGTGACTATCTTCTGAGCGAGGAGGAGGACGCCGGCTTTTCCGAGCGGAGTTTGGCGACTCGCCTCGGCCTCGGCCTCGCGCCGCTTCGATCGGCGCTTGAGCGGCTGCGAGCGGAGGGGCTAGTCGCCGTTGCCCCGAACAGCGGTTTGCGGCTGCCGGAAGCGACGGCGCGCGAGATCATCGACTTCTATGAGCTGCGGCTGCTGATTGAGTGTCACATCGCCCGGCAACTTGCGAGCCGCCTGACAGCGACGCAGTCGGCTCTGCTGGAAACGATACTGACAGCCCAGGAACGGGCCGCCGAAACCCGCGACACCGTCCGATACCACCAGCTCGATCTAAGTTTCCACACATCGCTGACCGGGTTCCACGGCAATCCGGAGATGATCCGGGCACTCGGGCAGCTGCGGAACAAGATGTATCGCCTGTCGCGTCGGCTGCATCGCGCACATCCGGAGCGGCTGGCGGTCAACGCCGAACAGCATCGCGGGATCGTGGACGCAATCCGGTCAGGCGACGCCGAGGCTGCGCGCGCACAAATGGAGACGCATCTGGTGTGGGGACGCGCCTTTACGCTCGATCCAGACAGTAAACTGACAAGCGAGCCGCCACGACAACGATCGTAACGAGCGCGCAAAACGGGTGGAAACGATGGCAAAAAGCGGACAACAGGGTGCAGGGATGACGCGCAAGGCATTCCTGCGTCTAAGCGCCTTAGACACTGCGGCGTTCCTGGCCGAGACCCCTGCCGTTCTGGAGGCCGAGAGCAAGCCGATCCGTGTCGGCTTCATCTTGCCGAACTACGACCAGATCCGCTGGAAGAGCGGCGACCAGCCATGCTTCGAGAGCGAGGCGCAGACGCTCGGGCTCAAGACCTTCATCGTCACCTCGCAGCAATCGGAGACGGTGCAGGCGAGCCAGGTTGAAAATATGCTGACCCAGGGCGTGGACGCGATCGTGCTGCGCCCGGTCAACGCGGCGGCATCGACCTCGCTGGTTCGCAACTGCAAGCAGGCTGGGGTGCCGCTGATCGCCTACGACTCGCTGCCGCTCAAGGCGGATGCTGCCTGCTTCATCGGGCGCGACGCGATCGAGATGGGCAAGTCGATCGCCGAGGTGGCCGTCAGGGCGCAGCCGAAGGGCAACTACATTCTCGCCCTCGGCGACGAAGGCGTAAACGTCGCGCGGGAGGAGAAGCGCGGCTATCATGCGGTGCTGAAGCCCTATCTCGGCTCCGGCGCGATCAAGATCGTCTCCGAACAGTTCAACATGATCTGGTCAACCAATTCTGCCTGCGCCCAAGTCGAGAACCCACTGACCAAGAACAACAACGACGTCGCCGCCGTGATCTGCGGCAATGACGGCACCGCTTATGGCGCGAACTCAGGCGCTGGGAGCGCAGGGGCTGGCCGGCAAGGTGTGGGTCAACGGGGTGGACGCCGAACCGCGGGCGATGGAGCTGATCCGCGACGGGCAGATAGCGGTCTCCAACTTCACCGATTATTGGCAGGGCGGGGTGGAGTCGGCGAAGGCGGCGGTAACGCTGACCAAGGGTGGCAAGATCGACACTGGAGCCGTTGCCGATAACGGGCTCAAGGACGTGCCCTGGATCAAGATTGACTTCACCAACTTCTCAAAGACCAACCTGGCCGAGGTGGCTGCGAAGTATCCGTGGTGGGTGGACCGCGCGAAGCTGAAGATCTGACATGGACGGCGCCGCTCCTCGGCCGCCGGCGGTCCGGCTCACCGACATCGACAAGCGGTATAGCGGGGCGCATGCGCTTCGCGGCGTGTCGCTGACGGTCGAAAGCGGCGACGTGCATGCCGTCGCCGGCGAAAACGGCGCCGGCAAGTCGACGCTGATGAAGATCCTTCCCGGCGTGATCGGGGCGGACGAGTACACCGGCAGCCTCGAGATAGACGGGGTAGCGCGGCGCTTCTCCTCCATCCGCGATGCCGAGCGGCGTGGGGTGTTCCTGGTGCCGCAGGAGCTGAACATCGTCCCCGAGCTGCGGGTCGGGGAATATCTCTACCTCAGCCGCGAACCGCAGCGCTGGGGCATGGTCGACACCGCCAAGCTCTGGTGCGACACGGCGCACTGGCTCGGCGTGTTCAAGCTGCACTGCTCGCCGCTGGCGCCGATGGGCGAGCTGTCCACCCATAAGCAGCAGCTCGTCAGCATCGGCCGGGCGATGACGCAGGGCGTGCGGGTGCTGATCCTGGACGAACCGACTGCAAGCCTGACGGAGCGGGAAACCGAGCTGCTGTTCGAGCGGATCGAGGACCTGCACCGGCATGGCGTGACGACGCTCTACATCTCGCATCGGCTGCAGGAGTTCGTGCGGATCGCCAATGCGGTGACGGTCATGCGCGACGGGTCGGTGGTGGACCGGTTCCGGATGGACGGGGCGACGGAGGTGCCGCGCCGGATTATCCGCGCGATGGTGGGGCGCGAGCTCTCGGACATGCTTCCCAAGCGCCCAGCCGAGCCTGGCCCGGCGACGCTCAGCGTCCGCCCCTGGTCCGTCGCGAGTTCGCGGCCCGGTCGCCCGCAGGTGGTGGACGGCGTCGATCTGGACATGCGCGCAGGCGAGGTGGTCGGGCTGTTCGGCTTGCTCGGCTCGGGGGCGTCCGACTTTGCCCGTTCGCTGTTCGGCATCGATGCGGGCCGGGCGAGCGGCAGCCTGACGCTGCGCGGCCAGCCGGTCCGCGTCTGCAGCCCGGAGGAGGCGGTCGCCCACGGCATCGCCGTTCGGACGGCGGCTCTACGCGATCGGCGGCAACCGGCAGGCGGCGCTCTTGGCCGGCATCAATATCCGCACGCATGTCTCGTTCGTGTTCGCCGGCATGGGGCTTCTCTATGGGCTGGCCGGGCTGGTGCTGGTGGCGCGGTTGGACAGTGCGCCGCCGAATGCGGAGCAGGGGCTGGAGCTGAACGTGATCGCCGCGGCGGTCATCGGCGGCACCAGCCTGATGGGCGGGCGGGGTACAGTGGCCGGAGCCGCGCTGGGCGCGCTGTTGATGGAAAGCCTATCCAACGGGATGAGCCTCATGAACCTGCCCTCGGCCGATCAGTCGATCACGGTCGGGCTGGTGCTGCTGTTCGCTGTTTACGCGGACCTGCGCGGCAAGGGTCAAAGTGCTACAGAATGAAGCACGGAACGGGACGCGCTGCGCAGCCTGTTCGTGGCGACGCCGCTGAAGATCAAGAACGGGTCAGGCTCGCCGATCCGCTCGCTCGCCTTTTTGCGAAAACTGAGTTCTCAACAATGACCGAGACCGCATGATGACCAGCCCGCTCGCTCCCGCCACCGCCGCCTCTCCCGAGATCCCGCCCGGCTACGGTCGGCTGCGCGACCGCGTCATCATCGTGTTCGGCGCGGGCAGCGTCGGTGAGGGCTGGGGCAACGGCAAGGCGGCCTCCGTCGCCTATGCGCGGGAGGGCGCGATCGTCGTCGCCGTGGATCGCGAGCGCGAGGCGGCGGAGGCAACCGTCTCCATCGTGCAGCAGCTCCAAGGCCGCGCGCAAGCTTACGCCGCCGACGTGACCAATTCGGACAGCATCAAATCGGCGGTCGACGACGTGCTCGCCCAGCACGGCCGCATCGACGTGCTGCACAACAACGTCGGCATCACCATCATGGGCGGCCCGATGGAGCTCACCGAGGCGCAGTGGGACACGACGTTCGAGGTGAACCTCAAGAGCGCTTTCCTGACCTGCAAGCACGTGCTGCCGACCATGCTGAAGCAAGGCAGGGGAGTGATCACCAACATCTCGTCCATCGCAGCCATCCGCTACACCGGCTATCCCTACTCGGCCTATTACGGCGCCAAGGCGGGGGTGAACCAGTTCACCGTTGGGCTCGCGGTGGAGTATGCGCGGCAGGGGATCCGCGCCAACGCCATCATGCCGGGGCTGATGAACACGCCGCTGATCTATCAACAGATCAGCGGACAGTACGCGGACGCGGCGGCCATGACGAAGGCGCGGGACGAGGCCTGCCCGATGGGCCGGATGGGCACGGGGTGGGACATCGCGAAGGCGGCCGTGTTCCTCGCCTCCGACGAGGCGAGCTACATCACCGGCGTGTGCCTGCCGGTCGATGGCGGCCTGACCTGCAGGGCCGCGTGATGCGGCGCGATTTCACTGCGACCTATCTCGTCGAGAGCTTCGAGCCACTGGAAAAAACGGCGGAGGTGATCGCCGGCGAGCAGTCCTGCGGCACCTTCGTCGCCCTGCCCGGCGAGACGGCCGATCTAAAAGAGCGCGCCCGCGCCCGCGTGGTCGGCATCGAGACGCTGGCCGACGCGTCGGAACCCTCGCTGCCGAACGCCTACGCCGCGCGCAAGGGGGTGCGCGGGCCGTTCCACCGCGGGATCGTCACCGTCAGCTTCCCGATCCACAATGTCGGGCCGAACCTGCCTAATCTCTATGCGACCATCGCCGGCAACTTGTTCGAGCTGGGCGAGCTGACCGGGCTGCGCGTGCTGGATCTCGACCTGCCGGACGATTACGCGGCACAGTTCCCGGGGCCGGCTTTCGGCGTCGCCGGCACGCGCAAGGCGGCGGGCGTGGCTACCGGCCCGATGGTCGGGACGATCATCAAGCCGTCCATCGGCCTGTCCCCGGAGGAGACGGCGGCGCTCGTGGACACGCTCTGCGCCGCCGATATCGACTTCATCAAGGACGACGAGCTGATGGGCGATCCACCCTACGCCCCGCTCGAGGCACGGGTGAAAGCGGTCATGGCAGTCGTCAACCGCCATGCGGACCGGCTCGGCCGGAAGCCGATGGTGGCGTTCAACATCTCCGACGACGTCGATGCGATGCGGCGGCACCACGACCTGGTCGTGCGCGAGGGCGGCACCTGCGTCATGGCCAGCGTCAACTGGACGGGTCCTGCCGCCATCACGGCGCTGCGCCGCCACGCCAGCGTACCGATCCATGGCCACCGCAACGGCTTCGGCATGATGAACCGGGAGCCGTCGCTCGGGATGGATTACCGCGTGTACCAGAAGCTGTGGCGGCTGGCGGGGGTGGACCAGCTCCATGTGAACGGGCTGCGGAGCAAGTTCTGGGAAGGCGATCAGAGCGTCGTTGCTTCCGCCCAGGCATGCCTGTCGCCGTTTGCGGGCACGCCGCCCATCGTGCCGGTGTTCTCCTCCGGGCAGACCGCTTTGCAGGCGCCGGACACCTTTGCCGCGCTCGGCAGCACGGACCTGTTGTATCTGGCCGGAGGTGGCATCATCGGCCACCCATCCGGACCGGCGGCCGGGGTGCGCAGCCTGCGCGAAGCATGGCAGGCGGCACAGGAGGGCATTCCGCTGCCGCGCTACGCCGAAAGCCATCCGGCGCTGCGCGAGGCCCTGACGGCGTTCGCCAAGTGAGCGCCGCGCCGCCGGTGCCCGGTGCGCCGTTCGGCCGCGCGCTGGCGCCGGGCCGCGACCTCAACGGGCGGGAGCTGGCGCTTAAGGGCGGGCAGATCGGCGGGGCCGATTTCTTCCTGCGCGCGCGCGATGGTCGAGCTGCATAAGAGTCGCGTTGCACAGGAAAGGACCCTGGCTTGAGACTTGAAGGTAAGGTTGCGCTCATCACCGGAGCGGCCCGCGGTATCGGGGCGGCGATTGCGCAGGCCATGACTCGCGAAGGGGCGCGGGTTGTCATCTCCGATCGCGACGGGGCAGAAGCGGCGAAAACCGTACAGGCGATCGGCTTGGCGGCGATGGCGATCAACGCCGACATCGCCGACCCAGCACAAATCGACGCGCTGTTCGAGACAGCGGTCGCTCAACTCGGCCGTGTGGACATCCTGGTCAACAATGCCGGCATCGGCGCGCCACGGCTGATGATCGACGTGACGCTTGAGGAATGGGATCGGATCATCCGCATCAACCTGACCGGCGCGATGCTGTGCAGCCAGCAATTCGCCCGGCACGCGATCGCGCGCGGCGGTGGCGGCAGCATCGTCAACATCGTCTCGCTCTCCGGCCAGAAGGGCGGGGTCGGCCGCTCGGCCTACGGCGCGTCCAAGGCGGGCCTGGAGGTGCTGAACAAGATCATGGCGGTGGAGTTCGCCGACCACGGCATCACCGTGAACGCCATCGCGCCCGGCCCAATCGCGACCGAGACGGGCAAGGCGATGCACACCCGGGAGACGGTGGAGGCGTATCACCGGCTGATCCCACAGCGCCGCTACGGCGAGCCGGCTGACATCGGCGCGGCGGCGGTGTTCCTGGCCTCGCCGGACGCCGGCTACATCACGGGCCACCCGTTGAACGTCGATGGCGGCTTCCTTGCCGCCGGGCTGATGTTTCCGTTCGATCCGGCCAAGAACCAGCCGATCGGAAGCGGCGGCTGACGATGGCCGAACTCATCCTGCGCCACTACGCGATCTCGGCGGTCTCGGAACGCGTGCGGCTGGCCATGGGGCTGAAGCGGCTGCGCTACCGCTCCGTGCTCGTGCCGCCGCTGATGCCCAAGCCAGACCAGGTGGCGCTCACCGGTGGATACCGGCGCGCGCCGGTGCTGCAGATCGGCGCCGACATCCACTGCGATACGGCCGCCATCCTACCCGTCATCGAGGCGTTGGCTCCGCTGCCGAGCCTGTACCTTTAGGCGGCGAGGGCATGGCAAGCGCGCTGGCGTGGTGGGCCGACAAAGCACTATTCCCGCCCGCGCTCGCTGCGGTCGCCAACGTCAACGCCGGCAAGATCCCGCCTGATTTCGTCACCGAGCGGAAGGCGTTCGGGTTCAACCTCGACGTCAGAGAAATAGGCTCTCGCTTTCCGGCTGACCGCGACCAGGCGAACGCGGAAGTGGCGCGCCTTGCGGCAACGCTTGGGACGGGCGCGCCTTCATGCTCGGCAACGCGCCAAGCCTGGCCGACCTGGCCGCATATTGCTAGCCGGTCATGCCTTTCAGCAGGATGGAGGCTGCCGCGACATCGCCGAGAGCATCGGGCAGGTGCAGCGCCAGGGCGGCGGGGATGATGCGCTCCTCGGCGTAGGCTCCATATGAGGACGTGATATAAGCGATGCGGTCGCCCGGTGCGAAGCCGTCCGTTTCTGGCCCGGCTTCTGTCACGATCCCCACTGCCTCGATGCCCGGGACGCCGGGCAAGGAAAGCGTCCTGTAGAGGCCGGTCCGCACGTAAGCGTCGTGGAAATTCACGCCGATGGCGGTCTGGCGCACGCGCAACTCACCCGGTCCGGGGGCGCCGGGATCAAAGTCGTGGAGGCGCAGCACCTCCGGCCCGCCGGTCTCTGTCATGACGATTGCTTTGGGCATGGCGCTACGCCTTGACCAAGGAGCAGCCGCCCTCGCTCAGCGGACGCCAGATCTCGTCCGCGGGCAGGGTCTGGATGGGGGTGTAGTAGTCCCAGGGTTTCTTGCTTTCGGCCGGCGACTTGACCCGGAACAGATAGGCCGGCGTGACCGTGCGGCCGTCCGCCCGGATCGAGTTTCGCCCGAACGCGTCGTCGTCGGTCGGCATGGCCTTCATCTGCGCGACGACGGCGGCGCCGTCCGCCTTGGCGCGGCCGCCCCCGAGCGCAGCCACGGCTTTCAAGTAGTGCAGCACGCCGGCGTAGCAGCCGGCATGGACCATGGTGGGGTAGGTCTGGGGCTTCTGGTCCGCAAGAAGGCGCTTCGTGAAGGCGCGGGTCCGGTCGTTCAAATCCCAGTAGAACGGGGAACAAAGCTCAAGGCCTTGCGCGACCTCCAATCCGAGGGCGTGGATGTCCGTGATGAACACCTCGAGCCCGGTGATGCGCATGGTCCGGGACAGGCCGAACTCTTGCGCCTGCTTGACGCAATTGATGAAGTCGCCGCCCGTGCTCGCGAGGCCCAGCACCTGCGCGCCGCTCGCCTGGGCCTTGAGCAGGAAGGCCGAGAAGTCACCCGGGCCGGGAAACGGGAACGCGGCCGATCCCAGCACCTGGCCGCCCGCCTCCTTGACGAAGCGCGTGGTCTCGCGGGCAAGCTGCTGGCCGAACACGTAGTCCGCATAAAGGATATACCAGCTCTTGCCCCCTTCCTTGACGATCGCCGTCCCTTCGGCCTTGGCCAGCATGTAAACGTCGAAGGTCCATTGTACCGTGTTGGGCGAGCACTGCGATCCCGTCAGGTCCGTGGTGGCGGCGGCAGAGGTGATCAGGACCTTGTTCTTCTCCCGCGTCACCGAGTTCACCGCGAGCGCCACGGACGAGACGGGCAGGTCGATCACCGCGTCGACGCCGGAGTCGCACCATTGGCGAGCGATGGCGGCACCCACGTCCGGCTTGTTCTGATGATCGGCAAAGATCACCTCCACGGGGAAACCGTTGTCGCCAAAATCCTTCACGGCCTGCCGGACGGCAGCAACCGACCCCATGCCGCTGAGGTCGCGGAATAGCCCAGATTGATCGTTGAGCACCCCGATTCGGATGGTTTGCCTGGCCTGCGCGCGCACGCGGCCGCCGAGCGGCAGCATGGCGGCTGCGGATCCGGCCAGCCTGCGCCTTGTGATGGGCATCGCGTTTTCTCCCCCCATTTTTTTTGGCATTTTGCACGATGTCGACGCCATTGAGCGAGCGCCTGATCTTCCCGACTGCCCCTTGTGCAGCCCACATAGCCAGGGTGAAACACCATGACTTTGTGGAACACTCTTGTGGAATGTAGAACCCATGAGGATGCAAGGGCCGGATTTTTGTTCTGTACCGACCGGTCGAATAACAAGACCGGTTAGATTTGTGCGGTAACCCCACCGCCGGGCCTTGGTGGACAGCGGTTATCGCCCTGATCTCAGACCTTGCGCCAGCCCGGCTGGCTCGGGTCGGTCAGGTGATACTGGATCGGCCCGATCCCAGAGATGGCGATGATGGCCGGTTCCCTCGCATCCCGCTTCACCCCGTCGTAATGCGGCGTCCGTGCGACGCGACGGACGAAGCCTCCGGCCGTGACCGGCACCGTGCTTTCGGGTGCGAAGTCCTCACCGCTTGCGACCCACCAGGTGCCGGACAGCACGATGCAGAGCCGGTCGGTCTCGTACCAGTGCGGCGCGCTCATATAGCCTGGGTGCCAGCGGATCAGCACGAAATACTGCCCTGGCTCGTTCACCGCGCTTTGCATTGGCGCCTGCTCGGCGGTGCCTTCCGGGAAGTTGTAGAGCTGCTTCCACGGGATCGCGTCCGCCTGCACCACTTGCGTCATGGACGGATCGACGCCCGCAGCCTCAGCCGGTCGGATACGCAGAGGGATGGCCGCTGCCAGCAAGGGCACCACCAGCAAGCTGCGGCGCGGCAATGCTTCCGCCATCGAACGCCTCCCATGTTGTCGTCAAAGACGAGCTTGGCCCAGACACGCTGGTTTGAACAGCGTTTCGCGTCGGAACGGTGTCCCGGCCGGCATGCTCGCTCAAGGGGCGGCCCGCAACCGGCGGGCGGGAGCGCCAAAACCTGGGGCAGCCTGCTTGCTCTGGGTGGGCTTATTGGTCTGCCTGATGCCCGATGACAGGGGTGGCGGACCTGATGCAGTGGACGGTGCGGCTGGAAACGAGGACCAGCGCGGGAAAGGTGAAGACGACGGACCTGGTGACGTTTAGCGGGCCGGGGGTGGTCAGCGCGCTTGCGGAGATCGGCCTCATGCTTGTCGAGGCGTTGTGGCGTTGTTGCACGGATTGGCTTGTTGGCGCCTGAGACCTGGCCGGGGTAGCAGGTTCGTCCCTGTCTGACCCTGGAACCATTTTGCCTTTCAAGCTGATCGCCGACCGGTGCCACCACATCCACAGAAGACGTTCAAGGTTACGAACTGGCACGATTATGACGCGAGCCTGCGCCAGCGCGGCAGCTTGACGGTTTGGGTGAGCGAGGAAGCGATCGCGGCGTGGACAGCTGAACCACGAACGACCCGGGCCGGGCAGCAGACCTACTCGGCCCTGGCAATCCTGACGGCCCTGACCTTGCGTGCGGCCTTCCGGCTGGCCCTGCGCCAAACGGAGGGCCTGATCGGCTCCGTCATACACCTGCTCGGGCTCGATCTCGCCGTCCCCGACCACTCCACCTTGAGCCGCCGGGCCGAGACGCTGGAGGTGCCGCGGCCACGGTCCAGCCCCGGCGCCGAGCCCTTGCACCTACTGGTGGACAGCACCGGTTTGAAACTCTGCGGGGCAGGCGAGTGGCTGCAGGAAAAGCACGGGACGGCGACACGCCGGTCGTGGCGGACCCTGCATCTCGGGATGGACGCCGGCACCGGACAGATCGTCGCCTCCCTGCTGACCGCCCACGACGCCGACGATGGCGCCCAAATCGGACCCTTGCTGGACCAGGTCAACGGCCCGCTCGCCTCCTTCACCGGCGACGGCGCCTACGATCAGCACGGCGTCACCGCCAGCATTGATGCCCGCCATCCAGAAGTGGCCATCATCGTGCCGCCACGCTCAAATGCAGTGCCGAGCGACACGGCCGAGACCGCACCGACGCAGCGGGACCGACACCTCCAGCACGTCGAACCGAGAGGTTCGCCGGACATCGCAGAACACGGCCGCATGGCGTGGCAGAAGGCATCCGGCTACACCGGGCGCGCCAAAGCCAGACGGGCATCTCGCGCTTCAAACAGGTGATTGGTGACGGCCTGCGCTCGCACACGGACAAGCGCCAGGCGACCGAGGTCGACGTCGCCGTCCATGTCCTCAACCGCATGCTGGAGCTCGGACGCCCGAACTCCGTCCGCATCGCCTGAACCCCGATCGGGGCTGGGGTCGATGCGTCCATCCCGCCGATCGATGCAACAACGCCCCTTTCTCGACTTCCTGCTGGGGAACTTCGGGGCGACCATGGCAGTGAACGTCACGGGGACGCTCCTCTCCGCCCAGCACGCCGCCCGTTTGATGATGCCGCGCGCTTGGAAGTGGATCATCAGCATTGCAGCCGTGGCTAGGATGCGCTCCGTGGGCTGCGGCCGCACTGCCCACGACACCTCGAAGGCCGCCCTGATCGGCCTAATGCGGCAGATCGCCACCGAGCTGGCCGAGGCCGGCATCACAGCCAACGGAGTAGCCTCGGGCGCGGTGGACACTCCGCTGACGGAAGTCCTGCATTCCGCCGAGTTCCGCGCCCGGGCACTTACAAAGATAGCATCTCCCGCACGTCTGCCGGGCTGGCGATTTCCCGCCCGGCAGCGCGGGCTGCCTTGGCTGCCATAGCCACCACTGCCTCGTTGGTTGGGCAACCCAGCTCCTTGTATGGATAGTCGCCGATCCCTGGCGCGATGTGTCCGCCACGTTCGGCGGACATGCGGGTGAGCTTCAGGAGGTCGCCGCCCACCACGTTGCTCGACCACTCGATCCGCCGGCCCGCCGGCAAAAAGCGCAGGTGAGCTTCCAGACCCTCTTCAGTTCCCGGATGACCGGTGATGAAGGCGCCATCGGTCATGTTGAGCAGGAAATATGCAGGCTCCGCCACCAGGTCCATCTCCATCAAAGCCAGCGCGCGGCGGGTGAAGCCGATCGACCAAGTGACCATGATCGGTTTGATCCCGACGGCGGCGAACTCGCGGGCGTAGGTGACCAGCGTGTCCGTGCGGTTGGTGTACACCCGGTCCGCATGCCCGAACCGCCCGTCGGCGTAGGTTTCCAGGTTGGTGCTGCCGGTGTCGATCGGCGCGAAATCGGGCCTGGTGGCCGGATCCCCTGCCAGCGTGGTGACGCAACGGGTGCGCGCCGCCGGGTCGCCGTCGTTGGAGAACCAGCCGAGGGTTGGGTGGACCAGGATGTCGCTCTTCGCGCGGATCGTGCGGATGATCTCCGCATAGGCCTCCACCGAATGTTCGGGCGAGCCGTCAGGCTTCCTGGCATGGAAATGGACAATGCTGGCGCCCGCCTCCCGGCAGCGCGCGGCGGCTTCGGCGATCTCTTCCAGGGTCCAGGGAACGTGGGGGTTTTCGTCCCGCATCGCATACTCATTGATCCGAGCCTCGAGAATCATTTTCTTCATGGTGCCCTCCCGTACGCCAGCTTGCCGATGCACTTCTCCGGCTGGCCCCATAGCTCGTCACAGAACGTGGTCCGTCACTGGGTGTAGTAGCAAGAGGTGTGCAGCCTCTCGACGAACTCCGCTAGAGTCCGGTCCTCCCTCTGGGCAAAGCCAAGGCCATGGATGGGCGCGTCAGGGATCAACGCCGAAAGCACGTCGATTCCGGATATCAGGAAGCATTCCGGGGCGCCCGACCGCAGCTGCGAGAACATCGCCGGGTCGCCGCTCGGCACGTTGTTGGGCCAGCACGTTGCTGGCATGGATCTTGAGCTCGATCCGGCCTCCTTCAGGATGGTGTCGGCAGCCTAGCCGCCATTATTCATCGGCCTGGGGCGGCCCTTTGCTGAGACAGGTGTTTCTCGCGTGATGGTTGTGCGGGCGTGCGGGATCGCTGCCGCCTTGAGGGGGTTGGCATGCTGTCGGCTCGATATGGCGGCGCTGGAGGTTGGCGGAAGCGGGTGGCGGTGGGGCACGCTGCCCCGCCTTTCAGCTGATCAGGCGCGGCACACGGCCGAGGACGAAGGCCAGAATGGACTGGCACAGTGCGGTGCTGGGCAGGTGCAGTTTGACCTGGGTCTTCATCTCGACGACACGCACGGCGAGCTTGATCATGCGCAGCCGCAGCGTGTCGAACTGCGCGGTGCGCCAGGCCGAGCGGCGCGGCATGAGCGTGCGAAGGCTCCACATCAGCCAGTAGGCGGCCCCGTGCAGGAACAGGCGGAACTGGTTGGCGGTGGCCTTGGTGCACGAGGTGCGGTCGGCGGCGAGGTGGCGCTTCCAGCTTTTGATGTGGTTTTCCATCCACCCCCATAGAAACGTCTGAACAGCAACTTTCGGCGACAGGGCAACCCAGACTGGGCCGAGCAGCGTTGCTCGGTTTGGTCCATTGGGTGGCGGCGCGCCGTGAAGCAGGCATCTCCCGCAGCGATCATGACCTGGACGCAGCTGCCGGCTGCGACGCGCCGGCGGCTTGCGGTCCTGCTCGGCCATCTCGTCCGCCGCCCTCTGGTGCTGGAGCCCATCGAGGAGGGCTGCGGCCATGACCGACGCACAACCGGTGAGGAGGGGCACCATGAGCGTCTCGGAGAAGGTGCAAGGCCGTCATCAGGACCGCCTGGCTTTGGTCTACGTTCGGCAGTCCACCCTGCGGCAGGTCGAGCAGAACCAGGAGTCGACGCGCCTGCAATACGCCCTGGTCGAGCGCGCCCTCCAGCTCGGCTGGGCACGCCAGAGGGTGGAGGTGATCGATGACGACCTGGGCCGCTCTGGGACCACGACGGCCAACCGCCCTGGCTTCCAGCGGCTGATGACCGAGGTCGGCCTGGGCCATGTCGGGCTGGTGCTGGGTGTCGAGATGTCGCGCTTGGCGCGGTCGTGCCGGGACTGGCACCAGCTGCTCGAGGTCTGCGCGCTGTTCGATACGCTCATTGCCGACACCGACGGCGTGTACGACGCGGGCGGCTTCAACGACAGGCTACTTCTTGGGCTCAAAGGCACGATGAGCGAGGCAGAGCTACACATGCTCAAGATCCGCATGCTGGAGGGACGCCGCGCCAAGGCGCAGCGTGGCGAGCTGTTCTTTAACCTGCCGCGCGGCTACTTGCGCAGCCGTGCAGGCGAGGTCGTGTTCGACAGCGACGAGCAGGTGCAGGCAACCGTGCGCCTGGTGTTTGACACGTTCGAGCGCCGCCGCACGATCAACGGAGTGCTCGCCCATCTCGTCGCACACGACATCCAGCTGCCGTATCGTGTCCGGACAGGAGCGGCGAAGGGCGAGTTGGAGTGGCATGCGCCGAACCGCTTCACGTTGTCGGAGATGCTGCAAAGCCCGCTGTATGCCGGCGCCTATGCTTATGGACGGCGCGGCGTCGATCCGCGCCGCCAAAAGCCGGGGCACCCTAGCACGGGCCAGAAAGCCGGCGACCCGGCGGTGTTGATCAGGAACCGCTGGCCTGCCTACATCAGCTGGGAGGCATACGAGCGGAACCTGGAGCAGATCGTGGCCAACCGCAGCGCACAGCGCGGCATTCCCCGGGGCGGCCCGGCCCTGCTTGCGAACTTGATCGTATGCGGCCGCTGCGGCCAGCGCATGGCGGCGCAATACCCGAACGGGGGCCGTTTCCAGCGCTACTGCTGCTCGCGGCTCGCGATGAACTACGGCGCGCCCCTGTGTCAGTCCCTCAGCGGACGGGCGCTGGACGTGCTGGTGGGCGAGCTGATGCTGCAAGCGCTCGCGCCGGCTGCCTTGGAGGTCAGCCTGCACCTGGCGGAGGATCTTGAACTGGAGCGCACGGCCCTGCACCGGCAATGGCGGCAGCGGCTGGAACGGGCGCGCTACGAGGTCGAGCGGGCCCAGCGCCAATACGACGCCGTCGAGCCGGAGAACCGGCTCGTGGTGCGCACCCTGGAGCAGCGCTGGGAGGCGGCGCTGGCCGACGAGGTGCGCCTGAAGGCCGAGCATGAACGGTTCCTGGCGGGCCAGGCCTTGCCGCTGACGAGCGACGAACGCGCCGCGATTGAGCGCCTGGCATCAGATATCCCAGCGCTCTGGACGGCCCCCACCACCACTGCGGCGGACCGGCAGGCCATCGCACGCTTGATGCTGGACCGCGTCGTCGTCACGGTGCAGGGCAAAAGCGAGATCGTTCGGGTCGAGTGCCATTGGGCTGGCGGCGTGCAGACCCAGCATGACCTGCGGCGGCCAGTGGCCCACCTGACGCAACGAAGCGACCATGTCGCCCTGCTGCAGCGCATCCGTGATCTGCATGCAGAAGGCCACAAGGCCCCGGCGATCGCCGGTGTCCTGAACGCCGAGGGTTGGACGCCGCCCAAGCGCCGGTCGACCCACACCGCCGTGATGGTGCGCAGCTTGCTGCGTCGCATAGGTATGCCCGTCGCTCCTCACATGTCGTGGGCGGCCCGGCTGCAAGGGCGTGAACCGGGAGAGATGACCATCGACGAACTCGCGGCCCGGCTTGACGCTCCTAAGGCCACAATCCATCGCTGGATCCAGCGTGGGGTGGTCGTCGCCCGCAAAGTGCCGGTGCTGACCCAAAACGTTTGGCTTATTCAGGCCGATGAGGCCGAGATTGACCGGTTACGCCATCGCCGCCTGCATGGCGCAAGCCACCCTGCAACCCCTAATCACTCTTGAGACGCATCATGCTTGGTAGATCTCCGCCTGGCCCCTCTGGCAATACCGCCGCTCGTAGAGGGCGCGGGCTGAGCCGCCCCGCAGGCTGGTGACGACGAAGCGCGTGTCCGTCCCGCCAGGCCCGGCCTCGATGCGAGCGACGATGCGCTCGACCCGGTCCCAGCTTGCAGCGCCGTCGTAGAACTCGGTAAAGCGGCGGAGCTTGGAGCTGCCGTCCGAGGCGGCAAAGCGCGCGGCGGTGCTGGCCTCCAGGCTCTCGACGTGACGGCGCAGCGTGCTGGTCGGCGCGACGCCAATCAGATAGTCAACTTTGTTCACCCGGCACCAGCGCAGCACCTCGGGGCTGCAGTAGTGGCTGTCGGCCCGTAGCAGGATCTCGACCCGGGGCCAGCTGGCGCGGATCTGGCGCAACAAGCGGCGCAGGAAGGCGCGGATCTCGCGTCCACTCGGCCGCTTGGCCGGGCGCAGCACGGCGGTGACGAAGCGACCCTCGCCGTCGAACACCACGATGGGCTGGAAGCCGTATTCATCGTAGTGCGCATTGAACAAGCGCATTTGCTGCGCGCCATGAACGGTGTCGAACGTGTCATCCACGTCCAGCACGATCCGGCGCGGCACCTGGCGGAAGGATGCGCAGTAGAAATCGACCATGGCTTGACCCATGCGCAGCAGCGTACGCGTGTCGGGCAGGTTCTCCAGGCGTGAGAGGGTCGGCTGCGAGCACAGCGCCGTCTCGTCCTCAAGCCGTGCCATGGCGAGCTTGAACATCGGGTCGGTGCGCAGCCGGTCCGCGTCGTTGCCGTCCTCATAACCGGCCGCGATCATGAACAGGCGAAAGCGGATGATCTCGTCGAGCCCGTGCACAACACGCTCCGGGTCACGCGGGTCCGTGATGCAAGCCGCCAAGCGTCCGGCCACGTCGAGGCGCTGCTCTACCTCGCGCAAGACCAGCAGCCCGCCATCGGATGAAAGATGTCCACCGTCGAAGCGGGCGATCACGGGCTTGCCGCCAATGGGTGACAAACCGGGCAGCGCAGGGGTAGATACAACCTTGGCGGGCATGGTGCTCCGGATCCGTAGAATTGGCCTCGACAACCACATTCTACGCTGGATCAAGGGCTTGTACTATGCCCGCCAACCCTCATGAATTATTCAGGCTAGACCGCAGTAGCTCTGACTGTGTCAGAGCGCGGCCTAGCGTTTGTTCGAGCGACCAATTTCGCCGTCCTGACTGGCAACGCCAGCGCGTTTCCAGTCAGGACGACATTGGTCTAATGCGGAAACACGTTCATCGGCGGCATGGCAGTACGGCGCATGATTGTGTGCTGCATGGAGGAAGTCGCATGAGACATGGAAAGCGTTCGGCCAAGGCGCTCGCCGCCCTGATTGCTTCGGCGTTGCCGGCCTTTGCCGCGGGCCGCGCGGCGCTGCCGTGGATGAACATTGACCTCGCACCGGGAAAGCGTGCGGCGCTCCTGGTCCGGACGATGACGCTCAGCGAGAAATTCGAGCAGCTGCTCGGCACGCCCGGCGTCGTTCCTGAACTGCCGCAGTGCTACGGAGCGCGCCACGTCAATGGCATCCCTCGGCTGCGGATACCCACTCTTCGCATCACCAACGGGCCTGTCGGCATCGGCCAAAGCGACTGCGCCCCATTGGACATCCCGGGACTTCCCTTCGCGGCCTTGTCCAGCGCCAACTCGGCCAAGGCGACCGCACTTCCCTCGGCGCTGGCCGTTGCGGCGTCGTTTGATCTCGCGGTCGCCTCGAGGTTCGGCGACGTGCTCGGAGCCGAGGCGCGGAACCTTGGCCTGCAGGTGCTCGAAGCGCCCGGCATGAACCTGGCGCGCGTGCCGCAAGGGGGGCGCAACTTCGAGTACTTTGGCGAGGATCCGGTGCTCTCGGGCGAGATGGCGGTGGCCGAAATTCGCGCCGTCCAGCGCCGCGGAGTCATCGCAATGGCCAAGCACTTCCTGGCCAACGAGCAGGAAACAGACCGGTTCACGATCGAGGAGACCATCGACGACCGGGTGCTGCACGAACTCTATTTGCTGCCGTTCGAGATGTCGGTGAAGGAGGGCGGGGTTGCGTCCGTCATGTGCTCGTACAACTCCGTCAACGGGCCGCACATGTGCGAGAACGGCCCACTCCTGACCGGCGTGCTACGGGGCCAGTGGGGCTTCGACGGCTACGTGCAATCGGACTTCTTCGCAGTCCACAGCGTGGCGCCGACGCTGCGCGCCGGAATGGATCTTGAGATGCCGGGCCTGGCAATCAACAGCAGCAATCCACCGCTCGTCGGTCCTTACCTCACATCCGTAAACCTTGGCGCGGCGCTGGATGCCGGACAGATTACTGTGTCCGACATCAACACGGCGCTCGGGCGCCGGTACAAGCAGATGTTCCGGCTGGGCATATTCGACCGCCCGGTCGCCCAAAATCCGATCGATGCGGCCGCTGGCGGCCAAGCCGCGCAGGCACTCGGAGAGCAGTCCGCAGTGCTGCTGAAGAACGCGGATAATGTGCTCCCACTCGACCTCGCGGCCGTTCGTTCAATCGCGGTGATCGGACAGCCGGACTACGCGACAAAGGTGGTTTCCGGCTGCTGTGGCGGGAGCTCGGACGTCATCCCCCTCTACACGGTCACGCCGCTGGAGGGGCTGCATAAGGCGGCGCTGGCGCTGGGAGCGTCTGCGTCGATCAATTTGACCGTCGTCAACACAGACGGCAGCAATCTCGCGCAAGCCGTGGCGGCAGCGGCAGCGGCCGACATTGTGATCGTGTTGGCGGGCGCGATCACCGACGAGGGTGTCGATCGCCCGAGCCTATCGCTCCCGAACAATCAGGATGCGATGATTACTGCGGTTGCAGCGGCCAATCCGCGCATAGTCGTCGTTCTGAAGGACTGCGGCCCGGTGCTGATGCCGTGGATCGACCAGGTGCCCGCGGTCCTCGAAGCGTGGTTTCCCGGCCAAGAGGACGGCGACATCGTGGCCCGGCTGCTGTCCGGCCTGGCCAACCCGTCGGGCAAGCTGCCGGTCACCTATCCAAAGGCCGCGAGCGATGTCCCGGCACGCACGCCGGAGCAATACTCGGGCGTCCCGGTGGATGGCGTGCCGACGGTCACCTACTCCGAAGGACTGGAAATCGGGTATCGCTGGTACGACGCGCGGCAGATCAAGCCGTTGTTCCCTTTCGGCCACGGCCTGTCCTACACGACCTTTTCGGTCTCAGGCCTCGACGTGCAGCCGAAGGCGATCAACGGCAACGCTCCGATCAAAATACGGTGCATCGTCGAGAACACCGGCGTCCGGAGAGGCGCCGAGGTGCTGCAGCTCTACCTCGGCCTGCCCGCTGGGACCGGCGAGCCTCCGAAGCGGCTTGTAGCGTTCGAGAAGGTGTGGCTCGACCCAGGCGAGAGGCGAGCGGTTGAACTCACCATCGATCCCAACGCCAGCAATCACCCTCTCGGCGTCTGGGACAGCGGCGGGCAGCGGTGGGTGACCTCCGGGGGTGACTACCAGGTGTTTATCGGCACCTCGGTGGCCAACATCGCGTCCAGCGCGACCCTGACGCTTCGCCGTTGATCCCGCATGCCCCGGGGTGCGCGGCGAGCCTTGATGTGTGCGGCACTCGCGCGAGGGCCGCAAGTTGGGCCGTATCAACGTCCAGGCCACGCATTCATTCTGGGCCCGAGAACAGCCGCGATGATACCCAACTGGCCGGCACAACTCCCAGTCTTCAGCAAATTCAGTCTTCAGCAATCCCAGCCCTCGGGGAGGGTGAGCCGCATCAATTCGAGATGCCGGCAGCCTTGCCATCGCCGCGGCCCAGGATCTCCAGGCGCGACCGGCTTACAAAATCCTTTAACTCCTGCCCGGCCCGGCGGAACAGCACGCGGTCAAGAGTCAATTTGCGGGCGGCTGTCGTCTTTTCGCAGCGCTCGTTGACGAACACGCCGCCGACCGGCTCCTGATCCGCCGCCGGCTCCTGACTTGCGCAGTTCCAGCCCGCGTCGCCGTAGCGGGCCTTCACCTGCGCGCCGAACAGGAATGCCTTCTTGCGCAGGTAGAGCCGGGCCGCCGGATCGGTCTCGATTACCAAGCCCTCAAGCCGGCCGTCGTCGCCCATCAGCGCCGTGAGCAGCACGGGATGGCCGCCGACCTTGGTGCCCTCGTATAGGCCGTTGACCTTTGCCAATGGATTTGCTGCTTCGTCGTATTGGAAACGGACCGCATGCCAGCCGGATGCTTCCGCCGTGCACTCGCGGTAGCCCTGCCAACCGTCCAGCTTGCGCCCGGGGTCATTGGCACAGGCATACCCCAAGTACCCCGTGCGCGGAAACCGGTCGAGCGCCATGCCGACGCGGAACTCACGCAAGTCGTTGTCCTCGGATGCACCTGGCACGGTGTCGGCGATGGCCGGCCACGCCGCAGCGAGCGCGAGCAGCAAGGCGCCGAGGGTATGACGCATGGTCAACCCCCCTGCTTGGCGGGCTGCGCGCCCTCGGTCGCCGGTGTCGCCTTGTAGATGTTGCAGACGCGCGCGCCCTCGCCGAAGAAGGCTGCGCAGTCGGCGTAGTTCGGCTCGCCCTTGCCCTTGACCTCGGCCACTACGTAGTCCGCGACTGCAGCGACCTCGTCCGGGCGCAGGAAGGTGGTGGCCTCGACCGGGATGTCCTTGCCCAGTTCCTGTCGTCCCAGGCCGTAGCACGGGTGGTCCGCGCTGTCGTACGAACCGCGTTGAAAGTATGGCATTCCGGTGCTGGGGCGGCCGCACGTCACCGTTGCGATGATCTGGTCGCGGTCGAGTTGCGTCGCGCGCAGCGACAGCGCGTCGCCGCCATACCCGCCGCCACCGCCGCCGTGCCACTTGTGGCATCCGACGCAATTGGCCCGTTGATAGACGCGCTTGCCCTCGGCCGCCGGGCGATGCGGCGTTTCCTGCGCGTGAATATCGTGGTGCGGCAAGGCGCCCAGGGCGAGGGCCCCCAGGAGAACGGCGGCAAGGGTCGCACGCATGTCGGACGAGCCTCCAGAAGCGGCGGGTCCCGCCCGGCAAGCGGGACCCGCGGTCGGGTCAGAGCGCGAAGACGTAGAGCATCGAGCTCGGCGCTATCGCCGTCAGCTCCGGCGTCCCCGCAATGTTCCACTTGTCCCAGGCACCGCCGATGCCAACCAGGACGGCAACGTACTGCTTGCCGTCCACGGTGAAAGTCATCGGCGGGGCGGTGATGCCGGCGCCGGTGTTGAACGACCAGAGCTTTTTCAGCGACTTCGCGTCCAACGCCATCATCTCGCCGTCCGGCGAGCCGGCGAAGACGAGGTCCGGCGTGGCGAGCAGCCCGCCCAACATCGGATACGGCGTGTCGGCTTTGGCGACGACCTTGCCGCTGCTGACGTCGATCGCGGTGATGCTGCCGGGAATCCGCTCATGGATGCTCGGGCCGCCGCCGGTGTAGAACTCGCGCGGCTTGAATGAGTCCGGCTTCGTCTCCTCTATCGTGAGCGTGTTGCAGCTCTCGATTACCGGGATATACCAAAGCCCGGCCTGCGGGTGGTAGGCCGTCGGCGGCCAGTTCTTGCCGCCCATGTTGCCTGGGCAGATCTGGACCACCCGGTTGTCGTGGGAAGGAGTTACCGAGGGGTTGTACTTCTGTACCGGCAGGTTCGCATCATACTCCACCGGCTTGCCAGTCTCCGGGTTGAGCCCCTTGGTCCAGTTCACGCGCTTGACAAAGGGCGTACCCCACACGAACTCGCCGGTGTCGCGGTCCAGGGCATATGCGAACCCGTTGCGGTCCGCGGTGACCGTAAGCTTCCGCGGCCGCCCGTCCACCTGGGTGTCCACCAACACCTTTTCCGAGACGCTGTCGTAGTCATAGGGGTCGTTCGGCGTGTGCTGGAAATGCCACTTGACCTTGCCGGTGTCGGGGTCAAGGCCGAGAGTGCTGTCGGTGTAAAGGTTGTCGCCGGGCCGATGGGCGTTATCCCAGTCCGGGCCGGGGTTGCCGACGCCCCAAAGAAGCGTGTTGGTCGAGGGATCGTAGGAGCCTGTCACCCACGTCGAGCCGCCGCCGTTTGCGGCGGTTTCGGCGTTTTTCCAGGTCTCGCTGCCGGGTTCACCCTTGGCGGGGATGGTGTAGGTGCGCCACACCTCCTTCTGGGTCTTGAGGTCGGTCGCCGCAAGCCAACCGCGGATGCCGTACTCGGCGCCGGCCACACCGGTGATTGCCAGGCCTTTGACGACGAGCGGCGCGGCCGTCACCACCTCGCCCTTGTCCGGATCGGCGACCTGGCGCTGCCAGGCTACCTCGCCCGTGTTCTT
Organism: uncultured Alphaproteobacteria bacterium; assembly: GCA_963850595.1. Taxonomy (GTDB): domain Bacteria; phylum Pseudomonadota; class Alphaproteobacteria; order Acetobacterales; family Acetobacteraceae; genus CAHJXG01. The sequence goes on from CAWKLS010000004.1 coordinate 389,286, forward strand.
GTCGGTCGCGACCAGGCGCCCATCGAGGGTATGGGAGATTACCTGATTGCCCCATAGCGCCACGCCGCGATTGTCCACGCCGCAGCAGGCGATGGCGCCGGCCCAGTCATGGTCGGTCTTCGGATCCATCTTCCAGAGCAGCTTGCCCTGGCCGCCGTGGGTGTCGAACTTATAGACGGACCCCCAGCCGTCGGTGACGTACATGGCCCCGTCCTCGACGATGGGCGTGCCCTCCAGGCCGCCATGCGTCCAGATGCCGCCACCCTCGACACCGCCCAACGCCATGGTCCAGGCGACCTTTAGCCCCTTCACGGTGTCGCGGTTGATCTGGTTCAACGGCGAGAAGCGCTGCGCGGAGTAGGTGCGGTGGTGCAGGAGCCAGTTGCCCTGCTCCTTGTCGGCGTTGAGCAGCCGGTCCTGCGTGACGTCCGCGGCACGGGCCGGTGCGCCGAGCAGCCCGGCAAGCGCTGTACAGCCCAAGACAAGAACGCGCAGCGTTTTGCGATTTGAATTCACTGAAAGACTCCCCCGTTTTCTGCCGGATTTTCCGGATTTACTGTGATCTTAAGCATAGCAGCCATGCCGAGCCAAGAGGCACTATCAACGGGATGGCGGCGGTCGAGCGAAAATTCGGCACGTGCCGATTCAGGTGGTGGGAATCTGGCGCAGGCGCGTTATGGTCGGCGGATCGCGGAGTTAAAGCGCACGGAACAGTGACGCGGCTGCCGCGAACGGCGGGTTGCCGCAACGACAAAGGAATGGAGACGGGAGATGACGAAACTCGCCTTGCTTGGCGCTGGCGGAAAGATGGGCGTGCGCCTGGCCACCAATCTTCAGGGCTCGCCCTTCGAGGTCGCCCATGTTGAAATCTCGCAAGAGGGGCGCGACCGGCTCCGCGCGGAGGTGGGTGCTGACTGCATCGAGCAGGACCGGGCGCTGGCGAGCGCGGACGTTGTCGTCCTCGCGGTGCCGGACCAGCTCATCGGCCGGGTCGCGCATGGCATCATCGACAAAGTCGGGCCGGGAACCGCGCTCATTATCCTCGACGCCGCCGCGCCGCATGCAGGGGAGCTGCCGGAGCGTAAGGATATCACCTATTTCGTCACCCATCCCTGCCACCCGCCCATCTTCAACGACGAAACAACGCCGGAAGCCAGGCACGATTATTTCGGCGGGATCGCGGCCAAGCAGCACATCGTCTGCGCGCTGATGCAAGGGCCGGAGGCGCATTACGCGCTCGGCGAGTCCGTCGCCCGCACAATCTACAAGCCGGTGATGCGGGCGCATCGGTGCACGGTCGAGCAGATCGCCATCCTTGAGCCGGCGCTCTCGGAGACGGTTGCCATCACCCTGTGCCTGGCGGTGCGCGAAGCGACGGAAGAGGCCGCGCGCCGCGGTGTTCCGCACCAGGCGGCGATCGACTTCGTGCTCGGCCACCTCAACATCGGCCTGGCAATTGCGTTCAATGAGCTACCCGGCGGCCGCTTCTCGGACGGCGCGCTGCACGCGATCGAGCAAGCCAAGCCGCAGATCTTCAGAGAGGGCTGGCTGGACCGGGTATTCGACCCTGCTGCCGTGCTCCGCTCGGTTCAAGATATCTGCGCGCCCCCGAAGGCGGCATAGCACAAGGGCGGCCCGATGCGGACGCGCTTCCTACCCCGCCAAGGCGCGCACGGCGTCCTGAACGCTCATGCCGTCACGCGCGCCGCGCCGGCTCGCCGCACCGTTCACGCGCGAGACAACGCCGTGCTGCCACATGTCTGCGGCGTCGCCGATGCGTCCGCTTTCATGGCTGACGGCGCAAGCCGGAACGCCTTTCCCTTCCAGCATCGCAAGGGCGGCAACCCCGGCCTCGTCTTTGCCAATGCCGGCGTCGTTGAAAAAGACTGCCGTGAGCGGGACTTCCAGCGCGAACTCGCCGGAACTCTGTCCGCCATGCGAGGCGGAGATGACGATCGCACCCACGTCACCCTTCTCGATCTTGGTGATCGAATCGACCAGGATCACGGGATGACCACCCGCATGCGTCACTGTCTCTCTGAGCACGTGCTTCTCCCCTCGATCGGGCCCGTCGGCCGGGCTCGCGTGTTGCCTTCTGATATCAAATTGCTTCCCCCATCGCCAGGGTCCCTGTCATGAGCGTGGGATCGCGCATCGAGGCCGATTACCTGATCGAGACCGCACTCAATCCGCACGAGGCAGCCTGACATGCAGGCCCTGCGCTTCCTCGGCTTCGACGTGTTCGGGACGGTGGTGGACTGGCGGAGCAGCGTCGCTCGGGACCTCGCGACGTTTTTGCGGCGCCATGGCCTGGACCATCTCGACCCTGCCGCTATGGGCGACGAATGGCGGGGCCTCTATCAGCCTTCAATGGAAATCATCCGGCGTGGCGATCGCGCCTGGGTGCGCCTGGCGGTACTCAACCGTGAAAGCCTTGCAGTGGTGCTGCGCCGCCATGGTCTCGACCCCGCCGGCATCCCGGAGCAGGAGCTGGCGGACCTCAACCGGACGTGGGAGCGCCTCGACCCGTGGCCCGACTCCGTCCCGGGCCTGACACGGTTGAAGACGCGCTTTGCGATCGGCACGATATCGAACGGGAATGTCGGCCTGATGACGTGGCTCGCGAAGTATGCGGGCCTACCGTGGGACGTTATCGCCGGGGCCGAATTGACCAAGACTTACAAGCCTCAACCCGAGACCTATCTCGGCGCCGCCGAGCTGCTGGGACTGCGCCCGGATGAGTGCGCCCTCGTTGCCGCGCATAATGACGATCTACGGGCCGCGCAGGCATGCGGCTTCAAAACCGTTTTCATTCCGCGCCCGATCGAGCACGGCCCGGGGCAGACCAAGGACCTGCGCGCGGATGGGGCGTGGGACTTGGTCGCGGACGATCTCGTTGACGTTGCCCGGCAGCTCGGCTGTTGACCGTGGACGCGCTGCCGGACGGGCTGCTGCTGAGTTTCTATGGCGACGATTTCACCGGGTCATCGGCGGCGATGGAGGTGACCGCATTCGCCGGGTTGGCGTCGGTGCTGTTCCTCGCCTTGCCCACGCCCGAACGCTTGGCGCGGTTCGCGGGATATCGCGTCATCGGCGTCGCCGGCATTTCCCGCTCGCAGAGCCCCGCCTGGATGGACGGCAACTTGCCGGCGGTGTTCCAGGCCTTGCGCGCGATGGACGCGCCAATCGCCCAGTACAAGGTCTGCTCCACTTTCGACTCGGCCCCGGGCGTCGGCTCGATCGGGCGGGCGATCGATCTCGGCGCGCCGATCCTGGGCGGCGCCTGGCATCCGCTCATCGTCGGGGCCGCGGACATGGGCCGCTACCAGGCGTTCGGCAACCTGTTCGCGACCGTGGGGGATTTGGGCCACCGCCTCGACCGGCATCCGACCATGTCGCGCCACCCGGTTACGCCGATGGACGAGGCGGATCTTGGCCGTCATCTCGCGATGCAAACGAAGAAGCGCGTCGGTCTCGTCCATTTCGTTGCCATGAAGCAGGGCCGGGCCGACGCGGCCCTGGCGCGCGAGCGGGAGGCTGGGGCAGAGATCGTCTCGATCGACGTGCTTGACCATGAGACGCTGCAAGAGGCCGGGCGATTGGTGTGGCAAGGCCGCGGCGACCGGCTATTCGCGATCGGCTCGCAGGGGCTGCAGCAAGCGCTTGTGGCCTTTTGGCGGGCGGCCGGGCTGCTGGAAGCGCCGCGCTCGGCGTTCCGCGCTGCCTTCGTCGAGCGGATCGCCGTCGTGTCCGGTTCGTGCTCGTCGGCAACGGCCGGCCAGATTGCGTTCGCCGAGGGCCGCGGCTTCCGGCCGATCCGCCTCGACGCGACGCGTGCGGTTGACGCCGCGGCCTGGGGACAGGAACTCGGCGCCGGCGCCGATCGTGCGCTTGCGGCGCTGGGCGAGGGTGCGGACCCGATCGTGATGACCGCGACAGGTCCGGATGACCCGGCCGTCGCCGGATTTCGTGCTGCAATTGAGGCGAGCGGCGCCGACCCTGCTGCCGTCAACGATCGGATCGGCGCCGGTTTAGGCGAGATCCTCGACCGCGTGCTGCGAACGGCACGGCTGCGCCGGGCGGTGATTTCCGGTGGTGACACCTCCGGCCACGCCACGCTGCGGCTCGGGGTCTACGCCCTGACCGCGATCGCCCCGCTCGCCCCCGGTGCCCCGCTCTGCCGTGCACACGCCGACGGGTCGATTGGCGACACCTATGAAGGCCTGGAACTCGCGCTCAAAGGGGGCCAGGTCGGCGGAGCGGATTTCTTCCTCGCCGCAAAGAACGGCGGCGCGACAGTCGCCTGACACGGCATGGACCTCAGCTCAGATACATGCGCTGCAGCGCCTCCTCATCCGCTTCGTCCGGCTTGGCATGCATCGCCACCCGGCCGCGGGAGAGCACGTAGATGTCGGTGGCGAGCTTGAGCAGCCGGGGCACGGTCTGCTCGGCGACGACCACGGTCATGCCGAGTTCGCGGTGCATGCGCTCGACAACGTCGAACACCGACTGCACCATCACCGGCGATAGACCCAGGCTGGGCTCGTCCAGCAGCAGCAGCTTGGGATTTCCCATCAACGCCATCGCGATCGTCAACATCTGCAGCTGGCCGCCGGACAGGAACCCGGCCGGGCGCTCCCGCATCTCGCGCAGCACCGGGAAATAGCTGAATACCATGTCCAGGCGGCCGGCGGCAGTCTTTGGCGACAGGAACGAGGCGGCGCGGAGGTTCTCGCCGATGGTCAGGTTGCGGAAGCACTGCCGCCCATCCTGAACCAATGCCATGCCGCGCCGGGTGATCGTGGCGGGGTGCGCCCCTTTCAGCGAGGCGCCGTTGAACGTGATCTCCCCCCGGACGATTTCGCCAAGCTCGAACGGCAGCATGCCGGCGACGGCCTTCAGCAAGGTCGTCTTGCCGGCGCCATTCGGGCCCAGCAGGGCCACCAGCCCACCAGCCTCGACCGCAAAGCTCACCCCTTGGAGCGCGACGATCGCCCCGTCGTAGTGGACCTCCACGTCGGAGACCTGAAGCATCAACGCGCGTCGATCCAATCGCCGACGGGCACGTATTTACCGCCGTTCACCTCGGCGATTCGGGCTTGGACGAAACCCTGATGGTTGGAGAAGTCGAGCGGCGGCGTGATGCCGCCGTCATCCAGCTTCGTCTGCGCTTCCATCTGCTGGCGAACCGCTTCGCGGAACTGCTTGATGTCGGCGGGCACTTTGCCGCCGTTCTGCTTGATTGCGCCCTCGATAGCGGCCGCGATCGCAATGCCCTCCATCCATCCTTTCATGTAGTACATATCTTTCTTCTCGATCGATGCCTTCGCGCCGAACGCCTCGATCTGCTTCATCGCCGGGATATCGGTGCCGTAGAACTGGTATGCCTGGATGGCGCGGAAGCCCTCTGCCGCCTCTCCGAGCTGCTCCGGTATGGTGGGGCTGATCGTGTAGAGATTGCCGATAAAGAGCTTGCCGGCGAGCCCGGCTTTGGCCGCGTCGCGCAGGATCACGATCGCTTGCGGCGTCGAGGCCTGGATGTAGACCATGTCGGGCTTGCGAGACTTCACGCGAAGCATCTGCGCGGTCAGATCCTGCGCGTCGTAGCGGAACTCGACCGTATCGACCAGTTGCAGCCCGAGTTGGTTGACGACCCCAGACTGGCGTACGACGTTCACGGGGCCGCGGCCGTACTCGTTGTCGGCGTGCATGATCACGACCCGCTTTCCGCCCTTCGCGGCCAGGTCGCGGAGCGCAATGATCATCTGTTGCTCGTAGGTCGGTCCCGCCATGAAGATGTATGGGAATTTCTTAGGGTCCAGCACTTCGCTGGCGTAGGACTGGGTGATGAACGGCACACCGTCCTGGGTGATCTGATCGCTCAGCGCCTTCACCGACCCCGTGGACCATCCACTGATGAACACGGCATTTTCCTGATCCACGCAGCGCCGGTAAATCTTGAGTTCCTCGTCGAGCTTGTAGCGCCCGTCGAGCAGGAGCGCGTTCACCTTCTGGCCGGCGATGCCGCCCATGGTCTGGTTCAGGGACTCGAGGTAATCGCGGATGCCGTAGCTCATGCCATTCACCAGCGCGTCCGGACCGGTGATCGTGCCCCAGATGCAGACGCTCACCTGCGCCCTGGCGGGGAGCGCGCCGGCCAGCGTCAGCGCAAGGATCGCAGCAGCATGCCTCAATCTCATGGACGTACTCCTAGGGTGGTAGGCTTTCGCCCGTCGCGGGGACCGCGCCGGGCGCCGAGGCGGCAAGCGAGCGCGGCTTCAGACGGCTCAGCAACGCGGTGAGTTCCGCGCGGCTCGAAGATCAGGAACAGGATGATCAGCAAGCCGAACGCCAGCTCGCGCAGTGGCGACAGGATGTCGGAGAGCCCGGCGGCCTCGCCGACGCGCTGGATCGCCTCCGGCAACAGCACGACGAACGCGGCCCCGATCAGCGGGCCGGTCCAGGTGCCGAGGCCGCCGATGATGATCATCGCGATGTAGTCCGCCGAGAGGTCAAGCGTGAACGCTTCAGGGCTCGCCAGCCGGTTCGCGAACCCCGCTAGCGCGCCCGCTAGGCCGGCGATGAAACCGCTCGCGAGGAAGGCAAGGATTTTCGCGCGGGCCACGTCGATCCCCATCCCCTTGGCGACGATCTCGCTCTCGCGCAGGACGAGGAAGCTGCGCCCAAGATCAATCCGCATGAGGCGCGACACCGCGATCCAGACGATTACCAGAATGACGAGGGAGGGGACGACCAGGCTTCTATCGGAGGTCATCGGAATGCCGAGGATCGTCGTCGGCCGGATGACCAGGCCGGAAACGCCATTCGTGAGCGGGTCGAGAATCTTGAACAGGTATTCGAGGATGGCCTGCGCAGCCAATGTCGCGATCGCGAAGTAGAGACCGCGCAGACGCAGTGCGGGAATGCCGATCAGAGCGCTGATGATCGCGCCCATGACGCCGGCGCCAAGAATTGCGAGGAGACCATCCCCGCCCGCGTTGCTGATGTTGCCGGCGGTGTAGGCGCCCACCCCGAGCAACGCGCCTTGGGCGAAGCTGATCTGTCCGCCATAGCCGATCAGCAGGTTCAGCGAGAGTGCGCCGATTCCGGCGATCGCGACCGCATTGACCATATAGGCGCCGAAACGGCCGAAGGCGAGGCTGAGGGCGCCCATCAGCAAGGCAACGGCAATCGCGATGACGAGATGGCGGGAGTTCATGGCTCAGACCCGTTCCGTACCGCGCCTGCCGAACAGGCCTTGCGGCCGAACCAGCAGCATCAGCACGAGCAGGGCATACGGGACCACCTGCTGCAGCGCGCCGACCGAGTAGATGCTGGTGTGTTCGCGCAGGAAATCTTCGAGCACCGGCGAGAGCAAGCCGTCGGTGAAAGATTGCAGCAGCCCGAGCAGCAGCCCGGCCACGAGCGCCCCGAACAAGCTGGACAGCCCGCCCACCACGATCACTGGGAAGGCGATCATGCCGATTCCGGCGAGGTCCAGCGAGAGGCCGTTCAACGTGGCGAGCAAGGTTCCAGCAAGCCCCGCCAGCGCCGCCGACATGGCCCAGGCAATCGAGACCTGATTGCTGACGTGAATCCCGATTGCCAGCGCCGCACGCGTGTTGTCCGCCGCGCAGCGCTGCTGCAGCCCGATCCGGGTGAATTGGTACATGGCGAGGAACCCGAAGCTCAGCACCAGCGCCAGAATGCCCGCGGCGATGTAGTTGTAGGTGACGAAGATGCCCGCCGCGCTGATGGCGCCTTCCGGAAACACCTTCGGAAACGCGATCTGGTCGGGTCCCCAGATGATGAGGCAGGCCGCGCGTGCGACGATCAGCAGGCCGAGAGTGACCATCATGACGGCGACGAGCGGCGCCTTCAGCATCGGGCGCAGCACAAGCCGCTCGGTCAAGCTGCCCAGGCCGCCAAGCACGATCATGCATCCGAGGATTGCCAGGACCGGGTGGAGGCCGGCGCGGAGCAGCGCGTAGCTGACATACGCGCCGACCATCGCGTAGGCGCCCTGGGCGAAGTTGACCACGCCCGAGCATTTGTAGATGAGGACGACCCCGATCGCGATCAGCGCGTACACGCTGCCGATCGCGAGCCCGGCGACGGCGAGTTGCAGGACGAGAGTCATGGTTCCCCCAGATAGACGCGGCGGACCTCGGGATCGGCCTGGACCTCGGCCGGCAGCCCTTCGAAGATCTTGCTGCCGGCCGCCATCACCACGATCCGGTCACAGGTGCTCATGACGACGTCCATCTTGTGCTCGACCATGATGACCGCGCAGCCGAGCCGGTCGCGCACGTTGCGCACCACCCCCGCCATCGCCATGCCCTCGTGCGACGTGAGGCCGGCGACCGGCTCGTCCAGCAGCAGGAGCTGGGGATAGGCGGCCAGCGCCCGCGCCAGATCGACCGCCTTGCGCCGTCCATAGGACAGGGTCTGGATCGGCTTGTGGGCGACGTCGGCCAGCTCGAGCGGTTCCAGGATCTGCTCCAGCAGTTCCCGCTCGAGCGCGCCGTCGGAACGGAAGAAATCGAGCAGATGACCGCCGGCTTGCCGGTCCTTGCGCGCACTGGCGCCCAGCTTGGCGATGTCGAGCACCGTCAGGTCGTGCAGCGAGGCAACGTTCTGGAATGTCCGGGCCACGCCCTTGCGCAGCAGCGTACTGGGCGACAGTCCGAGCAGCTCGTCGCCCTGCCAGCGCACGGTCCCCGTATGCGGCCGATACGTTCCCGAGACACAGTTGATGAAAGTTGTCTTGCCCGCGCCATTGGGTCCGATCAGGCCAACGATTTCCCCGGGCGACACTTCAAGCGCCATCCGCTCAACGGCGATGACGCCACCGAACCGGATCGTTACCTCCCTGGCGACCAGACTCATTGCCGGCCCGTCCCTTATTTTCGACTGCTTGCCGTACGCTAGGGCGAAGCAAGTTATAGGTCCAGCGCTGCTCGGATCTCGGGTGCTGTCGCTGGCTCGCCCCCGGCTTGACGGACCAGGCGGACCGCCTGCTCCACCCAGCGGACGTTGCTGAGCTCGCTACCCCAGGGCGCGTCTTCCAGCCCGACGCGGACGTGCCCGCCTCGCTCGGCGGCAACCGGCAGCAGCGGCCGGATATCGACGCCAAGCCCGGCCACCATCCACGGCGCGCCAGGGGCCGTGTCCTCCAGCAATCGGAGATACGCCTCGAGATAGGCCGGCTTCGCCGGGTAGCCCCAGGCGAATTCGTCGGAGAACATGAGCCGGTAGATCGGCGTCGGCGTCTGCATGATGCTGGCCAACGCGGCGCCGAGCCGCATGAAGCCGGGCTCGTAGATGGCGAAGCTTGGATGCAGCTTGTGCTCCTTGGCGATCCCCATGCCGTCGCGGATGTCGGCAAGCGGGTTCTCGTAGATGAAACCGGCAGACGACCCGGCCAACTCGTCGAAGCGGACGAACGCGACGGAGCCCGGATCGACGACCGCCCACTCCAGCAGGCCTCGCCCGGCGAGCTCGGCGGCGTGGCCGAACCGCCGCGCAGCGGAACCCGCGTATTCGGAGCCGGCGAGCGGGATGGTCGGATAGACGATCACGTCCGCCTTCGCCCGGATGCCCTCGATGATCCGTGCATACAACTCCCACTCGTCACGTTGCCGCCCGGTGGTTTCGTCGTAGGCATGCAGATGCACGATGGCCGCGCCCGCCTGTGCGGCCGCAATCCCGTCGGCCACGATCTCATCGACCGAGATCGGCATTCCCGGCTGCCGCTCCCGCCCCCACGGGCCATTGAGCGCCGCTTCGATCCAGATTTTCCCCGGTGCCGCCATCTGATCACCCGTGCTTCGTCACGTCACGCCCGGCTTCATCACGGCCGTCTCGGTCATGCCGAATACGCGCATGGCTGCTCTTGCTGAGGCCCCAAGGGGACGCGTAACAGCAACAAAATCCAGACCCGGGCCGAACACGTCCGGCTGCGCCAGCGTGTTGCTGCGCAGAGCGACCCTAAATTTGTTCTCGGAATGCCTGGCGTCCCGGACGAATCGGCAGATTGATTGTCCTGGCCAGCATGGGCGCGAGAGCGCGCGAACACGCCGACTTTGCGGCCTTTCATGCCATCCTCCCTTTGTGCCATGCGTTGAGCGCTGACCCTTGCCCCGACCATAAGTGGACTGCTTAACATGCGGAAGTCCTTTTTATCCGATTGATCCGGGGAATTCCCACACCGCTGGATGACCTTTTCGGGTTCGGTTCGGCCGTCCTGGGGATCGGCCCAGGTCAGTGGCACAAAACCGGCTATGCCGGGGAACGCCTTTTTTTCCAATAAGAAATGAGCGAACCGCCGTGGCGTTGCACTGCGCGGCGAACGCCTGCACCATGCTTCGACGAGATTGATCCGAAGCTCAATAATAGAGGTGACGGTGCACTGGACCAGACAGCATGTTCTCGCAGGACTACTCGCTACGATGCCCGCGATGGCGGCGAATGCTCAAGGCGCGATCGAAATCTCGAACGCCTGGACCCCTGCATTGACGCAAACCCGCGTTGATACGCCGGTCTACATGACGATCGCCAACCGAGGCGAGGAGCCGGACACCTTGCTTCGAGTCCGGTGCCCCGTCGCCGACTTCGCCGAGAAGCACTTGACCGACCGCGGGGAGGGCGGTTTTGCGATGCGGGAGGTGAAGGCGATCGCGATCCCAGCCGCCAACACAGTCATGCTTGCCCCGCGTGGCGCCCATTTGATGCTGCTGCACACGAAGCAGGCGCTGCAGCCAGGCGAGACGTTCACATGCTCCATCGTCTTCCAGAAGGCCGGCGCCATACCGGTCGAGGTAACGGTCGCGTCTGGCAGCGCAGAGGTCAAACCCTAAGCGCCCGGTTGCTGCGCTCGCCCATGAACCCGCCATAAGAGAACGGTGCTGGCATGGGTACGGTTGCGCAGGCTCTCATGGTTTGCCGGCGAGACGGGCAGCAGAGCTTGCAGAATGCGCGCACCATCCCGGAACGAGGTGCGTGCGCCCAACTCGGCCTGCACCCGCTCCAGCTCCAGCGTGCAGCGAGGCGTCAACGGCGCACAGGCCGTCACCTCCGCCAGGGGCGTCGTCAAACGGCAGCGGCACAGCTTGAACCGCGGCGCCTCGACCTCGACCGTGCCGACCAGGGTCAGCAGCCGGCGCGTGCGCCGGTCCTTGCGCGGCTGCAGCACCCCGCATGCCGCACAGACCCGGTGGTGGACGGCATACGCCGCCACCTGGCCACGCAGCATGCTCGCCTGCAGCTTGGCCAGAAGCGTCTTGGCCCCGGTGAGTATGAGGCCCGCAAGCGTGCCGACCACTGCCGGCCGGCTGAACGTCGCCAGCTCCGTCGTCACCTCGCCCGCGCTCGTTCTCGTCTCCAGCCGCACCGTCCACCGCATCACGCCTGCCATCCTCATGGTCAAGCATTAAGCAGGCCGATCAGCCCGAGACCGGCAAGCAAACTGCCCCAGGTTTTTGACACGCCCGGTCGGGAGTCCAACGCCGGTGAAATCCCGTCGGCCGATCCCCTATGTTTTGACCTCAATGCCACGCATGAACCGCTGGCGTATCGACACGGGATCGCGCTCGGTAGTGCCGGTGGCCGGCTTGCCGTCAATGCGGACAGCGATGAGATGCGGGCCGGGTTCGTTCAGGCAGCGTTCCACCAGCTGCTCGAAAATCTGCTCGTCGGCGGCCCAGTGGCTGCTTGCCAGGCCCGAAGCTTGGGCGACTGCAACCAGGTCCGTGCTGCTGGCGGTGGCGGTCGGCTGCGAGCCGGTGATCTGGTAGCAGGCGTTGTCCATGACGACGATCAGCAGGTTTGCGGGTTTCAACGTGCCGATGGTGGGCAGGCAGCTTAGCTGCATCAGCAGGGAACCGTCGCCTTCCAGCGCCACGACGCCTCGATTCGGCTGCGCCAGCGCCACGCCGAGCGCGATGGGGCAGGCCAGGCCCATGCTGCCGAGCATGTAGAAGTTCTGGGGCCGCGGGCCGGTCATCCAAAGGTCGAAATTGGTGTTGCCTATGCCGCCGACGACCGCCTCGTTGCGATGCAGCCGGGATACAAGGCGTTGCGTAAGGTCGAAGCGGCTCATGACCTTGCGGTTTGCATGATGAAGTGGTCCGGTGGTGTCCATGTGCAGCGCTTACTTCCTGAAGACCTTGCCGCCCGTGAGCAGGGGGGAGAGGATCAGCGCCACCGGCGCCAGGGTGGCCACGGACTGCTTGATCGACCGGTCGGCGATGAATTCCAACTCGTCCAAACGGGTGATGGTGTGATTTTCTACGCCAAGCGCATCCAGCACCGGGCGCATGGTCCGGCACACTAGGGCCTGGCCTAGGTTGAATTCGCCGAGGGTGCCGCGTTCGGACACGATCATCAACAGCGGGATTTGGTAGGGTACGGCGAGCGAGGCGAGCGCGTTGGGGATGGTGGCGAACCCGCTGGTCTGCATCGCCAGCACACCTAGCATGCCGCCCATCCAGGCGCCGGTAACGATGCCCAGCGCCTCCTCCTCGCGGGTCGCAGCGACGGTGGTGAAATGCGGATCTTCATGCACGCCTGTGATGAGCGGGGTCAGCACGCGGTCGGGCACATAAGTGAACAGGCGCACCCCGTTCGCCTTCATCGTGGCGTGAAGCGTGGCATGCCACGGTCTGCTGTCAGCAGCTTCCATTCTTGTCCTCGCGCGGTGGCGGCGAGAACCTTGGTCTGTTCTTAGTGCCCTCGCAAGGCCGACACTATAGTGTCTCGATTTGGGAATCGATGGTCGATGCCTCTCAGCTCGGAGGCCGGTTCGTCGGCGTGGTTCAAATCAGGGTAGTACCCAAAACGAGAAGTCCCTATTAATACTGGAGCTTTGTTGATTTCCGATGTTCGCTGGAAGGCTCTTATGGGGTTCTGGGGTGGTGAGGCTGGGACGGGGAAACGAGGTTGAGGACCTCTCGTGCACGAGCTCGAGCGAGCGTAGGTGACCTGCTCGCGCGAGGAGCATCTGCTATGGCTGGCTCCGACCTGGTCAACCCCTCGGCGCCCCTAGATGACGCCAAACGCTTCGCGCTGGTGCGCCAGTACCGCTGGCTCGAAGGTGTGTGCTGTCCCGTATGTGACAGCGGCGCCGTCATCCGGAACGGCCACGACGATATGCAGCCCTGTCGCCAACGCTGTCGGTGCAAGGCGTGTTCAGGACGCTTCGATGACCTGACCGGGACAGTGCCTATGGCAGTCACACAAGCGCCTTGCGGCGGTGACCTGGCTCTGATGCCCTGTGACGGGCATGGATTTGGGCGGGGCTTTGTTGGTCTGTCGAGAAGGCGCGCTGGGTGATTTTGGCGATGTCCGTCGCGCGGCTGTGGGAACCCGGTTGATTGAGCGGGTGATGAAAACCGGATCGCTGGTGATCCGCAAACTCGGCCGTGATCGTGCGGGTGAACCGAGAGGTTCGCCCGAGAATGACGCCTGCTTGGACGTGGACACCAACCACTACAGCGTGCCCTGGCAATTGATCGGCGCCATCGCCCTTGCGATCCGGCTGCGAAGCAGCCGGTGGCGGAGCCACCGAAGGGGTCCGCGTCGTCGTCAGCAACGGCACGGTGCGCGTTCGTCATGCCGGCGCGGAGGTCGCCTGCCATGTACAGCGGCGCGGCCGCCGCGAGCGTGCTGTCGATCGCGCCCATTTGCAAGGCGTTCTGGCCCCGGGGCCCGGACGCATTAAGTCAGCCCAGCGATGCCGGACGCGGCGCTGCCCGGCGCCGATCTGCTCCGGCCCTTGGCCGAGTATGAGCAGGTTGCGGGAGGCGGGTGGTGAGCGGCGGGATCGCCGCTGCCCTGCCGGAGATGCTGGGGCGGCTGAAGCTGAACGCGATCCGCGAACGGGGAAAGCGGCCGCGAGCGCGGTAGAACAGCAGCATGACGGCGAAGCGCAACCGGCTGCCCCAGTGTTTGGCTTCCACCAGCAGCCGATCCGCCAGCGAGAGGTCCCAGGCGCTGTCGTATGTCGTCGTGCTCATTCCTGGCTTGCCTTGCGTTTGGTCAGTAGCGAGGCAGGTTGAGGAAGGCACGGCGGGCCGCACCCTCGCGCCCGCGCGTGGTCAGGGCAGTGTGAACGACGGTGTTCTGGATGTTGGCATGACCCAGCAAGTCCTGGACGAAGCGCAGGTCGGCGCCGGCGTCGAGCAGGTGGGTGGCGATGGAGTGCTTGAGGCAGTGGAAGTGTCGCTTGGACGGCGGCAGGTCGGCTGCCTCGCCATACTTCTTCATCAGCCAGTCCAGCGTGCGACGGGCAATCGGGTCGCCGCGGTTGCTCGGGAACAGGACGGGCAAGGCCAGCGAAATTCCGGAGGGATTTACGCCGGGCTGTTCGCGCTCACGCTGCCAGGCCCGGACCGCCTTGGCCTCATCTGGCTGCAGCGGGTGCGCGCCGGATTGGCTACCCTTGAGCCGATGCACCATCAGGCGCAGCGTCCGGAGGTCAAGGTCCTCGGCGCGCAGCAGGCCGACCTAGCTCGCGCGCAGCCCATGCCGGTAGGCGAGCAGGAACAACGCCTGGTCGCGCACGCTCCCGCGCGTGGCGGCGAGCAGACGGCCGAGCTCGATGAGGGTCAGGAAGCGGATCGTGTCGGTCCACGGCCGCGGCATGGGGCAAGCCTACACCGGCAGGAACTGGCGAAACTGGCCGTTCATCAGCCCTCGCGTCCCACTGTAATGAGCAGTTCAGCCAAGGTCGCCCTGGCACCGTTCCCGCACAGCCGCCTTCCCAGCCCGGAACGGCAGCCAATGGCACGGCTGTCCGACGTCACAGAACCCGAGGATAAGGCTGTGGCATCTGGCTGCTTTGCAGCCGCTCCTGCTCCGGTGCCGCCAATGGGCTTCTGCGTTGGCTGGTTGGCGGCAAGCTGCTGCTGTGCAGCTGTCGCGTCCGGGCTGCCGCTGCTGCTCGCATCCGTGCTGCTGACACCCGAGCTTTCACCCCTGAGCGCCGCCACCATCGCGGCCCCCACTGCCCGGGCCGCTTCCTCGCCCATTGGGATTGACCCGGTTCGGTGGACGGTTTGTTGGCTTACGGGCTACGTCTCGGCCATGACGCTCTGCATGTCGGCTTCATAGGTCATGGGTGACCGGTATCCTAGTCCCGAATGCAGCCGCACCGGGTTAAACCAGCCTTCAATGTAGCTGAAGCAGGCCATCCTGGCCTCGGCCTGCGACGCGAACCGGCGGCGGCTGAGCAGCTCGGCTTCGAGGGTTGAGAAGAAGCTTTCAGCCATGGCGTTGTCATACGCGTCGCCGACCGAGCCCATCGACGGCCGGACACCCGCCTCGCTGCATCGCTTGCCGAACGCCAGAGACGTATATTGGCTGCCCTGATCGCTATGATGTACGACATCCTTGGGCCGCCGTTGGCCTACGGCCATCTCGAGCGCGTCCAGCACCAGCTCGGCCCGCAGGTGGTTTGCCATGGACCAGCCGACGACCTTGCGGCTCCACACATCAAGCACCACGGCCAGATACAAGAAGCCCGCCGCAGTCGGCAGATACGTGATATCTGCGATCCATAGCTGGTTCGGCCCTGACGCTGTGAAGTTGCGGTCCACCAGGTCGGGCGCAGGCCGGACCTCCTTGTCCCGCTGCGTCGTGGTGGGGCCGCCGCGCCGGTGGCAGGCGCCGACCAACCCGGCATCGCGCATCAAGCGCGCAATCCGCTTGCGCCCGTGCCGTTCTCCTTGTGCCCGCAGATCGGCATGGACGCGCGGCGCCCCATACGTTTGGCGCGAGCTGGCGTGCACGGTCCGAACGCGCTTCAGCAGCGCCGCGTCCGCCACGGTATGGGCGGACGGGCACCGGTGCAGCCAAGCGTAGTAGCCCGCCTTGGACACGCCGAGCACGCGGGCCATGGGGGCAATCGGGAAGAAGGCCTGGTTTGCGCTCATGAACCGGAAGACCCGGACGGCAGCGTCCCGGTCTCCCGGGCAAACCAGGCCGCGGCTTTTGACAAGATATCTCGCTCCAGCCGCAGTTGGCGCACTTCACGGCGCAGCCGGGCCAATTCGTCGCGCTCGGCCGTGGCCAGGCCAGGAGCGGCCTCCTCCCGGCGGCCCTCCTGCCTGTCGGCCAGGGCGACCCAGGCGCGGATCGAATGCGACGTCGGCTCGAACTCGCGGGCCAGGTCGTCCGGAGATCGTCCGGCACGCACCAGATCAACCATCTGACGGCGGAACTCAGGGGAATAGGGTGGGCGGCTTTTGGGCATAAGGGACACCTCGCGTGAAAGCTTCAGGGTGTCCACCGAACCGGGTCAATCCCACATCTCCGCTGCCACCGGCGCCAGGAACGGGCGGGCTGACATGGGCGCCGTGCCCATCTCCTGCGGCACTGCGGCCGGGTCGCTGCTTCCAACCACAGCTTGCAGCCCGTCCGCCTGCGCCCCCACACTGTCCCGCAACGCGCCGCTCCGGAGGCAGGGCTCGTCATGCCCGATGGCGTTTGGCGTCTCCGACAAGCCTTCGCGAACCCTGGCCGCCATGCGTTGCGCCCGCTCGGCCAGGGTTCGCGCCGCCACCTCTTCGGGGCGGAGCCGCTCCAGGCGCTCGCGAAGCTCGTTCAGTCCTGAGATCTTCAAACCCATCCGCCGCTCCTGCTTCATTGCGGTAAGTTCTTTATTTGTTCGAAACCACGTGCACGCAGAAAACCCTGCGCTTTCCGGCCCGGCTCAGCTCCCTTCAGCGTGCGCCGATCAGCTCGACCGCAAGGGGCGCTGGACCGCCAAGCGCGGACGAAAGAAGCGCCGCCCGAGGGCACGCAGCGGCGCAATGCGTTCGCCACGCCGACGTTTTGGAAGGACATGGACCCTTGCAGCCGCTTCGAACTGGACATAGCGATGGCTCGCCGTCATCGGCTGACCCGAAATGGCGGCTGGTGACACGACTGTTGGCCCAGGGCCTGGCCACGGGCGCGATCCCCTCACGCTGGTGCTGTGCTACGGCGTGTCCGGGTTCGGCTATATCGTGCCAGCAACTTTTCTGCCCGTCATGGCTCGCCAGCAAGTGTCAGATCCGCGGGTCTTCGGCCTTGCATGGCCACTTTTTTGGCTGGCCGCCGCCCTGTCCGTCGCGGCGAGCGCCCGGCACCTATCGGGGTGGTCACGCCGAAACGTCTGAGCCTTGGCCGCCTCTGCCGTGCTGGTCGGCGGGGCCTTTTTGGTGGCCACCATGGCCGGCTTGCAATCGGCGCATGAATCGCGTCCCTCCGATCCGACGCCACTGCCGGCCCGGATGACGATGGCCTTCGCCACCGGTCAGATTGCGGGTCCCCTGCTTGTCCGCCTGTTCGGCCCCGGTTTGCGCGGCGGCTGGGATGCCATTGCCTGGGCCAACGCTGCTTCCACCGCGTTGCTGGCGCTCACTGCCGCATGGCTATGGCGTGGCCATGAACCGTATCGGACCTGCTCGCATTCATTGGCTCACCGGGGGTCGACAAAGGCGTTAGCTCGTTAGCCGCGCCGAAAGCGCAGGTTCTCCGGCCGAAGCTGCGCGACAGAGGTACAGCCCATCAACTTCATGGCCCGCTCAACTTCATGGCGCATCAGCTCCAGCGCACGTTCCACGCCTGCCTGTCCCGCGGCGGCAAGAGGGAACAGGTAGTAGCGGCCCACCCCGACCGCCTTGGCACCCAGCGACAACGCCTTGAGCACATGGGTGCCGCGCTGCACGCCGCCATCCATCAATACGTCGAGCCGGTCGCCTGCCGCATCGACGATCTCCGCGAGTTGGTCGAAGGAGGCGCGTGAGCCGTCGAGCTGCCGTCCACCATGGTTCGACACAACGACGCCCGTGCAGCCGATGGAGGCCGCGCGCTTCGCGTCGTCCCCCGACATCACGCCCTTGAGGCAAAACTGCCCGTCCCATTCCCGCACCATCGACGCCACATCATCCCAGTTGAGCGAAGGGTCGAGCATCTCGGTGAAGTAGTGGCTGATTGACATGGCACCACGTCCCATGTCGACGTGGTTCTCCAGCTGCGGCAACCGAAAAGCACCTTGGCGGAAATAGTTCACCGCCCAGGATGGCTTGATCGCAAATTGCGAGACGCCGGCGGCATTCAGCCGGAAGGGGATCGCGAAACCGGTTCGCTTGTCGCGCTCGCGATTGCCGCCGGTGATGCTGTCGACTGTCAGCATCATCACCTGCACGCCAGCCTGCTTCGCGCGCGCCATCATCTCGCGGTTCAACGCGCGGTCTTTATGAAAATAGAACTGGTAGACCTGCGGCCCGCTGCTGACGCGTCGGGCTTCCTCCAGGCTCGTCGTACCCAGCGACGATACCCCGAACATGGTGCCATACTTACCCGCTGCCGCCGCTACGGCACGCTCGCCGTCGTGATGGAACAGCCGCTGCAATGCCGTGGGGGAGCAGTAGAACGGCAGCTGGAGCTTCTGGCCCAGCACGGTGGTGGACAAATCCACCTCCCGGACGCCCTGCAGCACGCTTGGAACGAGGTCGCACTCCTCAAAGGCCGCGGTGTTGCGCCGGTAAGTGACCTCGTCGTCCGCGGCGCCGTCGATGTAGTTGAAAATTGGACCAGGCAGGCGGCGCTGGGCCATGCGACGAAAATCGTGGAAGTTATGGCAATCCTGCAATCGCATAGCGTTTCCTCAACCAGGCCTGGTTCATCCGTGATGCCGAACCTCGAGTTCGGCAGTGGGACTCACGTTCAGGGAGGATTACGGGATCGCAGCCGGCGACGCCATGGTCGCCGCGGGACCGCAATTGCGATCGCCGCGGCCGGTGAGCCCCGATTGGGCACAGAGGCACCGCCGCCCCGTTCCTGCTCCATTTTCAGGCTTTTGGCCAACAGCGGACCGTCCGCCGTTAGAGCGGAATCCGATCAGTCTGGTTCACATCCGGCTGCGGTGAAGTGGTTGGTGCAGTCTTGCGGCGTGAAGCACGGCAGGGTGTCGCGGATCACGTCCCGTAGTCCTCGATGGTGCGTGCGGCCACCTTGCGCAGGGATGCCTTAAGCTTGGAGAAGGCGTTCTGGACTGGGTTGAAGTCGGGCGAGTGGGGTGGCCAGTAACGCAGGGTCGCTCCGGCCGCCTCGATTGCCCGGCGCACCTCCGCACCTTTGTGGGCGGACAGGTTGTCCATAATGACGGTATCGCCCCGGCGCAGCGTGAACACGAGCACTTGTTCGATATAGGCCTGAAAGGCCACGCGGGTTATGGGGCCGTTGAGAACCATGGACGCCGAACCGCTCCGCCGCGCCTCGCCGGGACATGCGCTCCTCCGACACAGCCGCGACAAGGCGGGAGCGAAGATCGGTGGACAGTGGCTTACCCATGCAAGCTGGCCTCCTGCCCAGCCTGCATGGATAATCACCTCTCATCCGCGTCGGGGAATCCCCAATGATTCAGGCTGGATGGTTTCCGCTCTAGGTCAAGAAGAAAAGAAAGCTGCCGTCCATATCTGCTCTTTTTGCAGAGACTCGTTACCATGCTTCACCAATGCTGTGGAGCGATTGACGCTGGCCCTGTCCGGGCTTGATCCTGACAGGCAATGCCGAAAGCCAGATTGTTGACGCTAGCGGCCTACGGAAGCTGGGTGTTGATGGTGATCGCCTGTGACTTCAGGCCCAACAGCTGCCACTTTGTCGAACTCCCGCGCGGTCGGGTTGCCAAGCGAGAGGGAAACGTCGCTGTAAAACCGGTAAGCTCTTCGGACAGGACCGATAAGGAAACACTTGCATGCACGAACACTCTCACGGGGGCATGAACCACCAGGCGACCGACGGCCTCCAACTCCCGCTCGGGCACCTTCCCGGCACCCGCTACCCCGACGCGCGCGTCGAGGTGCTCGATAAGCGCTTCACGGCCCGGCAGGGCAATGCCGCGATCGAGCGGATCGCCACCGGGTTCCGTTGGGCCGAGGGGCCCGTCTATTTCGCCGATGGCGGCTACCTGATCTGGAGCGACATTCCGAACAACCGCATGATGCGCTGGCTCGAGGACGACGGGCACGTTAGCGTGTTCCGCACCCCGAGCAATCACACCAACGGCAATACGCGCGATCGCGAGGGCCGGCTGATCAGCTGCGAGCACGACAGCCGCCGCGTCACCCGCACCGAACTGGACGGCACGATCACCGTGCTGATGGAGAATTTCTCCGGCAAGCCGCTGAACGGCCCCAACGACATCGTCGTGGCCGGTGACGGGGCGATTTGGTTCACCGACCCCGGCTACGGCATCGATGGCCCCTATGAGGGCCACGCTGCCCCGGCCGAGTTGCCGTGCAACGTCTATCGCCTCGATCCCAGGACCGGCAGCGCCACCGTCGTTGCGGGCGACTTCACCCGGCCCAACGGCATCTCCTTCTCGCCCGACGAGCGCCGCCTTTATGTGGTCGACACCGGCATCACCCATGGCGGCCCATCGCATATCCGCCTCTTTGACGTGGACGGCGCGCGGCTCACGAACGGACGGGTGTTCGCCGAGAACTTCGCGCCGGGCATGACGGATGGGCTACGCACCGACGCCGAAGGCAATGTGTGGTGCAGCATGGGCTGGAGCGACCCAGGCGAGGATGGCGTCCGCTGCTACGCACCCGACGGTGACATGATCGGCAAAGTCCACCTGCCGGAGGCCTGCGCCAACCTCTGCTTCGGCGGCAAGAAGCGGAACCGCTTGTTCATGACCGCGAGCACATCGGTGTACTCGCTGCACTTGAACATGAGCGGCGCCATGCGACCGTGACGTGCGTCCAGGCGCGGCATGGCTTGACGCCCGCCGCCGCCTGACGATCATACCCTGACCGGGATAGACCGGCCCGCAGGCTCCGTGCCTGCGCAACAAGAACACCCGAGGGACTCTATGGAACGCCGCACGCTGCTCAAGGCCGCTGCCACCACGGCACTCGCCATCCCCTTTGTCGCCCGGTCTGCGAGCGCCGCCGGCAAGGAGATCGTCTACATCACGCCAGGTCTCGACCTGCCGTTCTGGCGCTATCTGTCGCGCGGAATCGAGGCGACCGCGACGAAAGCTGGCTTCACCTTTTCCGCGCTCGACAGCCACAACAACGCGCAGACCCAGCTCTCCAACGCTCAGGACGCCATTTCACGCGGCGTCGCCGGGATCTGCATCTCGCCAACCGACAGCTCGACAGCACCGAGCGTGCTGGCCTTGGCCGCCCGCGCCAACATCCCGGTCGTCGTGTCGGACATCGGCACCAACAGCGGCGACTATGTGTCGTTCGTCATCTCCGACAACTTCCAGGGCGCCTACAGCGTCGGCCAGGCGCTGGCGTCGGCGCTGAAGGCCAAGGGCTGGACCGACGGATCGGTCGGCATCGTCGCCATCTCGCAGGCGCGCAAAAACGGCCAGGCCCGCACCGCCGGGTTCCGCAAGGCAATGTCCGAGGCCGGCATCACCAAGGAGGCCGGGCTGCAGCAGATGGCCAGCTACTCGACCGACGAGACGTTCAAATTCACCCAGGACATGCTGACCGGCAACCCCGGCATGCGTGGTCTCTGGGTGCAGACTGACCAGCCGACGCTCGGCGCGCTGCGAGCATTGAAGGCCGGGCGGCGTAGCGGCGACGTGCTGGTCGCGGCCTTTGATGGCACGCCCGAGCTGGTCGACCTCATCAAGCAGGGCCAAGTGGTCGGCTCCGGCATGCAGCAGCCCTATTTGATGGGGCAGAAATCGGCCGAGGCGTTGCTGGCGCATATGAACGGTCAGACGCCGGAGAAGCAGATCAACGTGCCGATCCTTGCAGTCAC
This sequence comes from uncultured Alphaproteobacteria bacterium, assembly GCA_963850595.1. Lineage (GTDB taxonomy): Bacteria > Pseudomonadota > Alphaproteobacteria > Acetobacterales > Acetobacteraceae > CAHJXG01. The sequence continues at coordinate 411,057 of CAWKLS010000004.1, forward strand.
CGCCGAGAACGTCGCGGAGATGCTGCCGACCATCAAGCAGACCGTGTTCGCGGGCGAGCTGAGCTGAGCGCGCCGGACGTAGCCCAGGCCGCCGCGGTCCACCCCGTGGCGGCGCTGGAGGCGTCCGGCATCGAGAAAGCCTTCGGCAGAACTCGGGCGCTCCGAGGCGCTGCCCTGTCGGTCACTGGTGGCGAGGTGCACGCGCTGCTCGGCGCCAACGGTGCCGGCAAGTCCACCCTGGCCCGCGTCATCAGCGGCCATATCCGGCCCGATCGCGGCGAGCTCCAATGGCGCGGCACAACGCTCGCCTCGCGCTCGCCCCGCGACGCACTCTCGGCCGGCATTGCACTGGTCACCCAGGAAACCAGCCTGGCGCCCGACCTTTCGGTGCTGGAGAACATCTTCCTGCCGGAACTCGGCTTGCCGGGCCGGCTGTCGCGGAGCGTGCTGCGGCGTCGGGCAGGCGAGCTGCTCGGCAGCCTCGGCCAGGAGGCCGCACTGCCGCTGGATGCGGAGGTACGGCACCTCTCGTCGGCGCAGCGGCAGCTGGTCGAGATCGCCAAGGCGCTCGCGCTCCGCGCCGAGCTGCTGATCTTTGACGAACCCACCGCCTCGCTCAGCCCAGGCGAGGTCGAGCGCCTGTTTGACATCATGGCGATGCTGCGTGGAGAAGGCCGCGCCCTCGTGTTCGTTTCGCACCGGCTCGAGGAGGTGTTTGCCATCACCGATCGGGTCACTGTCATGCGCGAGGGGCGGACGGTCGCCGCCTCGCTCGACACGCTTTCGCTCAGCCAGTCCGAAATCATCCGCCATATGGTAGGCCAGGACGTGGCGGCGCAGACGCAGCGCGTCGCGGCAGCGGGCCGGGCCGCGGACCGGCGGGTGGTGCTGGAGGTTTCCCACCTGCGTGCGCCGCCGGCCGTGCGGGACGTGTCGTTCACGCTGCGGGCGGGCGAGATCCTCGGCCTGGGCGGGCTGGTCGGCGCCGGGCGGTCGGAGACGGTCGAGGCGATTTTCGGCGCCCGTTCGCGCACGGGCGGTACCCTGGCGGTCTCGGGCCGTCCGTTCGACCCGAAGCGCCCGGCCGACGCTATCCGCGCTGGGCTCGGCCTCGTGCCCGAGGATCGGCGCACGCAGAGCATCGTTCCCGATTTCACTGTCCGAGAGAACCTGCTGCTGGGCCACCTTTCGGCGCATCGCGGCTTCACTCTCGGCTACGCGGCCCGCGACGCCGAAATCGCCGCCCTGCTGGGCCGGCTCGGTCTGCCGGCGCACCGGCTGCTCGACGCCAACATGCTGAACTTCTCAGGCGGCATGCAGCAGAAAATCATCATCGCCCGCTGGCTCCTGCTCGCGCCGAAGGTGCTGATCCTTGACGAGCCGACAAAGGGCGTCGACGTCGCCACTCGAACCGAGATCTACGCCATGCTGCGCGACGTCGCCTCCGCCGGTGCGGCGATCCTGCTGGTGTCGTCGGACTTCGAAGAGCTGCTGACGCTGAGCGACCGGGTCGTCGTCATCAGCGATGGGACGTCCATCGCCGACATTCCGGGCGCCGTGCTCGACGAGGAGAAACTCACCCTGCTCGCGGCACCGCGCAGCTCGATGGAACGCAATGCCGCCATTCTGCGCCAGCTGACCGCTATCCATGGCGGCGCCGCGTTTTGGGTACTGCTCGACGCCGACCGGGTGTTCTGCCTCGATTGCGTCGTCACCGACCCAGCAGCGGACCCCACGTTTCGCGCCGGCGATGCATCGGAGATCCGAACTTCGGCGATTGCCACTGCCCTGAATGCCCGCGTTGAGGGTTTCGTGCTGGAAACCTCCGGTAGCTGCTCCACCCTGCTCACGCAGGTGCGCAGCCATCGCGGCCACGACCTCGGCTGGATCGGCCTTTCGCTTGCAGCCACGCAGGCGCTGCCCGATCCGGCGCCGATCCGCGACAGTATCCAGGCGCAGTTCGCCAAAGCCGTTTGACCCTGTATCCGACCATACCGTCTGGAGCCGACGCATGACCGATATGGTCCATCCCCCCTCCATCGCCCGTCGCCTGTCGTCCCGGCTTGAGGTCCGCATGCTGGCGCTCGCCTTGCTGATCGCCGCCACCCTCTCGGTGCTGTCGCCGTATTTCCTGAAATCCAACAACCTGCTGAACCTGCTCGACCAATCGGTTGTCGTCGGTATCGTCGCGATCGGCATGACCTTCGTCATCCTGACAGGCGGCATCGACCTTTCGGTCGGCTCGGTGCTCGGCGTCACCGGCATCCTGTTCGGTCTGGCTATCCGGCATGTCGGCATCGCGCCGGCCATCGTCCTCGGCGTGCTGGCGGGGGGAGCGGCCGGCGCCTTCTCTGGCTTCCTGATCGCCCGCTTCGGCCTTGCCGCCTTCGTCGTCACCTTGGGCGTGATGGCGATCGGCCGCAGCCTCGCCTACATCTTCTCCGGCGCGACCGCGATCTCGGACGTGCCGGCATCGCTCGGGGACATGGTCTATTTCTCGGTGCTCGGCATCCCGATGAACGTCGCGATCCTGGGCGCGCTGTATGTGCTGGCCTGGCTTTACCTGACCTACACCAAGGGCGGCCGCACCATCTACGCGATCGGCTCTAACCGGGAGGCGGCGCGCACCGCCGGGTTGAACGTGCTCGGCTACAGCGTATTGCCGTATGTGATCTCCGGCGCGCTCTCGGCGGTGGCCGCCGTGCTGCTGTCGGCGCAGATCCTGTCGATCGACCCGCTCGCCGGCACCGCACTGGAGCTGGACGCCATTGCCGCGGTGGTGATCGGCGGCGCCAGCCTCTATGGCGGCCGTGGCTCGATCGTCGGCACGCTGATCGGCGTGTCGATCATGGTGATGATCCGCAACGGCCTCAACCTGCTGGGCGTGTCGCCGTTCTGGCAGGGCTCGGCTATTGGCTCTATCATCATCACCGCCGTGCTGGTCGAGCGCCTGGTCAGCGCCCGGACGCAGCGTTGAGCGAGATTGGCCGGGAGCAGACGGTCCGCTTCGGGACAGAGGATGACGAGAAGCGACCGTCGCATGATCCCAGTGTTAGCCGGCCGATGTCCAGTCTTGTTGATCCAACGTTCCCAGTCATCGAGCATGTATAGAGCACGAATTGGCTACACAGCGCCCGAGCCATCGCGCTTCATGATCTCACCTTCGATCAGATGATGTGGTGGCAACAGCCTGACCTGCGGCTGGAACAGGACACCGACCTTGCGCGACAGGCCGTCAAGAAGGGCGGCGGGACCGTGGTTGAAGACCGCGAAAAGCCTCCTCGTCTGTCGTTTGGGCCAGAGCAGCACCTGGCCAACCCTGGATTCGCCGAACTCGCGTAGCGCTCGTCAAGGACAAGCTCGATCATTGCCCGGCGGTTCCTGACGGCAGACTGGCGAGGAACTGGCCCAGCCGCGCGGCATAGAACTTGGCCATGATCAGGGTCGCGTGCCCGCGCGTCTCCGAACTCTCCGGCACCAGCTCGTATTCCCCGTGCGGCAGCCGGGCAACTGCGCGCTCGACGATGCCGGACTCCGGCGGGTTGCGCTCGTCATCGGCCGAGTTGATCACCAGCACCGGCCGGGTAATCCGCTCCAGGCCCGGAGCGGCATCGTAGTCATGCGACGAGTCCCATTGATACACCCAGTCATTCGCGTCCGGCGAGGGTGACGCGAGCAGGCGCGCCACGATCGCATCGGCTTCTGCCGCCACCGGCGCCTGTGCCAGCCATCCGAGATTGCCCCCGGCAGTGGCGACGCCGAAGCTCGCGATCGCATACGGCAGCGACTGCGGCGTAGTGGTGTAGTTGCCGCCGGCATAGGTCGGGTCGTGGCGGATCGTTTCCACCATCAACCGCCGCATCATCCAATTCCGGCTCGCCATGGCGGAGGGTTGCGATGCCATCGGCACGAACCCGTCGGCAAAATCCGGGTGCTGCTCGGCCCAGAGCCAGCTCTGCATCCCGCCCATCGAGTAGCCCATGACCAGGCGCAGGTGCTGCAGATGCAACCCCTCGGTCACCAGCCGGTACTGCGCCGCCAACGTATCGTCGTAGTCGTAGGCGGGAAACCTGCCGCGCAGCTCATCGGAGGGTTTAGTAGACCCGCCGGCGCCGATCGAGTCCGGCAGGATGATGTAATATTTCGACGCGTCCAGCGGCTGACCCGGCCCGAATAACGTCCCGGCGAAGGCCGGAACCATCATCGCCGCCCCAGACTGCGCGGTGCCGTGTAGGATCAGCACTGGTTCTCCGGACGGGCTACCCACGGTGCGGAAGTGCATCCGCAGTTCCGGCAGGGTCTCACCCGTGTGGAAGCGGAAATCGTGCAGGGTGACGTCCGCCTCTTGCGCCGGCGGGAAGTCGGCCGCATGCGCAGCGGCGATCAGCGATACGGCAGTGAATACGTCGAGCGCGGTCCTCATTGTTGGTTCTTCCTCTGATGTGGCGGCGACCCCAGCACGTCCGACCGAGCGTCGTCCACCCGCGCGACCGCGACGTGCGTCTCGCCTTGTCATTCGCGCAAAGGAGGGATGCGCATGGTTGGCCGGAAGCGGACAATCCGCAATAGAGGAGTGAGGTGCGGTAAGCAGACGCATGGCGTCCGGCAAAGCGGCCCACTGCTTTGAACCTGATGTTTCCCAAGGACATGACAGCCATGGGACCTGCGCCACCCGCATCAGTACTCCGGGGACTTGAATGCGAGGAGGTAGATCCGACTTGGGCAGTCCTGACCTAGTTGCCGTTGGAAGGACTTTGATGCCTGGTTTGTTCGACCCCATCCGCCTTGGTGCTATCGCGGCGCCGAACCGGATCATCATGGCGCCGCTGACCCGGGGGCGGGCCACGCGGGAGCACGTTCCGACGGCTTTGATGGCGGAGTATTACGTCCAGCGCGCCGGCGCCGGCCTGATCATCTCCGAAGCCACCGGCATCAGTCAGCAAGGGCTGGGCTGGCCGTATGCGCCGGGCCTGTGGAACGCCGAGCAGGTCGCCGCCTGGCGGCTCGTCACAGCGGCGGTCCACCAGGCCGGCGGACGCATCGCGGCCCAGCTTTGGCACATGGGGCAGCTGGTGCACCCGGACTTCCTGGGCGGCCAGCAGCCGGTCGCCGCGTCGGCCACCACGGCGCCGGATGCGGCCCATACCTATGAGGGCAAAAAGCCATACCATCAGGCACGGGCGCTGCGGCTGGACGAGATACCGGCCCTGCTCGACGACTATCGCCGGGCTGCCCGCCACGCTCTCGATGCGGGGTTCGATGGCGTGCAGATCCATGCCGCCAATGGCTACCTGATCGACGAATTCCTGCGTGACGGCACCAATCATCGGACCGACGCCTATGGTGGCCCGGTGGAGAACCGCGTCCGCCTGCTGCGGGAGGTCGTGCAGGCAGTGGCTGAGACGGTGGGTGCCGACCGGACCGGCGTGCGGCTGTCGCCAAACGGCGCCATTCAGGGCTGTAGCGACAGCGACCCTGCGCGCTTGTTCGTTGCAGCCGCTGAAGTGCTGCAGGAGGCCGGCGTCGCCTATCTGGAGATGCGGGAGCCTGGAGAGGGCGGCACGTTCGGAAAGCCCGACCATCCCCCGATCGCCCCGGCAATGCGCCGGGTCTTCACCGGGCCGATGATCCTCAACTCCGACTACGATCCGGCAGGCGCCGGCGCCGCAGTGGCGGACGGCAAGGCGGATGCGATCGCGTTCGGCCGGCCGTTCATCGCAAATCCTGACCTGCCGCGACGGATCGCCAACGGCGTGCCGCTCGCCAAGGATGTGGCCCGCACCTGGTATAGCCAGGGTCGGGAGGGCTACGTGGACTACCCAGCCGCCGCCTGACATCGCTTTGCCGAGCAGCTGCCAGATCGGCTGCCCGGGGCGTTGTTGCATGGGTCGGTGAGGTGGACGCGTGAGCCCAGCTCCGATCAGGGTTCAGGCGATGCGGACGGAGTTCGGGCATCCAAGCTCCAGCATGCGGTTGAGGGCGTGAACAGCGACGTCGACCTCGGTCGCCCGGCGTTTGTCCGTGTGCGAGCGCAGGCCGTCGCCGATCACCTGCTTGAAGCGTGCCATGCCCGTCTCGATAGTCTGAACGCAATCGCCAAAACGGCTCGCATTCGCCGTCCGGCCCGGTTGGGACGACGTAGCGGATCTCGACCGCGCCGTCGGTGACGATCACGCGGTCGACCAGCAGTTCCAGCAGCGCTCGCTTGTGGTCGAAGTCGGCGCCGGCCAGACCCTTGCGCACGCGCAGGCAGAACGCCTCGGCGTGGGCTGCCAAGCCAGCCGTCTCACCCTGACGCTCGGCGTCGTGCGCAAGTTCATGCTCCTGTCGGTCCAGCGCCAGCAGCCGGGTGCTGGCATCGCGCCGGCGGCGCTCGTATTCGGCCAGCGGCACGACGCCTGCGAGATAGGCCTCCGTGAGCCGCTCGACCTGTTGGCCGAGCGCCGCCCGGCCACGGCGCAGGTTGGCTTGGCGCGCCTGCAGCTCCTGCGGCAGCCAGTGCCCGCCGCGCGCTCGCTCCATCGCGTGCGCGATCATCTCGGGCATTGCGAGCACCTCGCACAGGTCGCGCCAGACCAGCTCTTCCAGCGCGCGAGCGGGGATGTAGCGTGCCGGGCAGCGCTCACCGGACAACAGCAACAGCGACTGCGTCTTGGTCCGGCAAACATAATAGTCGTAGCCGGTCGGCATGTGCAGGCCAGAACAGCCCAGGCGGCACTGGCCGCAGCTGACCAGGCCGCGCAGAAGGTAAGGGTGCACCCGGTTGTTGCGCCGTGCCATGCGGCGATTATAAGCCAACCGCTCTTGGGCGCGGTCGAATTGTGCCTGGCCGACGATGGCGGGCACGGGGGCGACCGCAATCCACTCGGCCGCATCCACGGCTCGCGTGGCTCCCGTGCCGCTGCGGCCCACGGGCAGCAAGGCGGAGCGGCGCCGCTCGGCAGGGCGTGCGCGGACACGGTTGGCGAAGACCTGGCCGACGTAGGTGGGATTGGTCAGCACGCCGTGCAGGGCCGAGCCGTTCCAGGTTCGGCACCCCCGGGGCGAGACGACGCCGAGCTGATCGAGGCGACGCCGCAGTCCATAGATCGTGGCGCCCTCGTCGGCGAACCAGGCGAACAGGTCACGCACCACCGCCGCTTCGGCCTCATCAGGACGCACCCCGGCCGGATCGCGCGGCCGGTCGGGGTCGAGCCGGTAGCCATAGGGCGGCCGCGTCCAGGGCAGCAGCGTGCCGGCGCGTAACTTGCGCAGGCGGCCGCGACGCATGCGTTCCGCGATCAGGGTGCGCTCATATTCTGCCACGGCGCCGCGGATCTGCAGCAATAGCTGGTCGTGCGGATCGCGGCTCATCGGTCGGTCGAGGAACTCCACCTCCGCCCCGTGCTTCTGCAATTCCTCGACCAGGAGCACTTGGTGCACGTAGTTTCGCGCCAGCCGGTCCGGCTCGGTGATCAAGATGCGATCCAGCCGCGCACCCGCGGCAGCGTCGCGCAGGCGGTCGAGGCCGGGCCGCCTCAGGCTGGCGCCGCTGTAGCCGTCGTCGCGGAACACGCGATCGAACGTCAAGTCCCAGCCCTGCCTTTCAGCATGGGCGCGCAGGCGATCGAGTTGCTGGTCAGTCGTTTGGGCCTGAGCCTGGCGCACGGTCGAGACCCGGGCGTAGACTGCTACGTGCATGACAATCCTCCTTTATTGCGTTTGTCGGAGCATCAGCATTGAGGGTGCCCGGACCCGCCGGGGCGAGCATCGCTAGAAGCAGCTGGTAAGCCTGATCCCACCGTCGCTCCGCTGCCGGATGGCTGGCGTGGCGCCGCGTCACCGTCCACTGCTGTCGCTTCATAATCCGCTCCGAGAGGGCAACATCCTCCCGAAACAGTTGTGTCAGCTGTCGACGCCAGGCGATCAGCTCTAGGCGGGCTGCGACGCCAGGACAGCACCAGGCTGCCCTGCCGGGTCAGGCAGAATTTATCGTTTGCAAACAGACCATCTCGGCACGGGCGCGCTTGGTGTAGCCGGACGATGTCTGCCACGCCATGCGGCCATGCTTGGCGATCCGCTGGAGGTGTCGGTCGCGCTGCGTCGGTGCGGTCTCGGCCGTGTCGCTCGGCACTGCATTTGAGCGTGGCGGCACGATGATGGCCGCTTCGGGATAGCGGGCATCAATGCTGGCGGTGACGCCGTCCTGATCGTAGGCGCCGTCGCCGGTGAAGGAGGCGAGCGGGCCGTTGACCTGGTCCAGCAAGGGTCCGATTTGGGCGCCATCGTCGGCGTCGTGGGCGGTCAGCAGGGAGGCGACGATCTGTCCGGTGCCGGCGTCCATCCCGAGATGCAGGGTCCGCCACGACCGCCGCAGCTTGGTGCCGTGCTTCTCATGCAGCCACTCGCCCGCGCCACACAGCCGGAGGCCCGTACTGTCCACCAGTAGGTGCAAGGGCTCGGCACCGGGGCTGGACCGTGGCCGCGGCACCTCCAGCGTCTCGGCCCGGCGGCTCAAGGTCGAGTGGTCCGGCACGGCGAGATCGAGCCCGAGCAGGTGTATGACGGAGCCGATCAGGCCCTCCGTTTGGCGCAGGGCCAGCCGGAAGGCCGCACGCAAGGTCAGGGCCGTCAGGATTGCCAGGGCCGAGTAGGTCTGCTGCCCGGCCCGGGTCGTTCGTGGTTCAGCTGTCCACGCCGCGATCGCTTCCTCGCTCACCCAAACCGTCAAGCTGCCGCGCTGGCGCAGGCTCGCGTCATAATCGTGCCAGTTCGTAACCTTGAACGTCCTCTGTGGATGTGGTGGCACCGGTCGGCGATCAGCTTGAAAGGCAAAATGGTTCCAGGGTCAGACAGGGACGAACCTGCTACCCCGGCCAGGGCTCGACCGCCACCAAGCCAATCCGTGCAACAACGCCGGATGTGCAGGGATTGCCGTAAACCCTTCAGCCCACGAAATCGCCTGATCCGGAAGCGTCCCAAAGTCCTCCGCGTCATCGCCGATCCCAAGACGGGACACCCTTCGCATGGGGTGCCTCAGGCCCATGCCGGACCTGCACGGCGAGCTTGCACGTGCGCGGCGGTGACGTCGCCGATCTCAGCCGTTCCCAGCAGGGTCATCGCGTTGTCGAGTTCGTCGCGCAGGATCGTGATCGCGCGGGCCACACCCTCCTGGCCGGCGGCCGCCAGGCCCCATAGGAAGGGTCGGCCGATGCTGCACGCCGAAGCGCCGAGCGCTAGGGCGATCAGGATGTCCGTGCCGCGCCGCACGCCGCCGTCGAGGATGACCTCGGCCCGCCCGCCCACGGCCGCGACGACGCCGGGCAAGGCTGAGATCGGCGCCGGAACGTGGTCGAGCTGCCGGCCGCCGTGGTTGGACAGCATGACGGCCTGCGCGCCGATCTCGACCGCCTTGCGGGCGTCATCCGGGTGCAGCACGCCCTTGATCACGACCGGTCCCGGCCACAGCTCGCGAAGCCGGGCCACGTCGTCCCAGGTCACGGACGGATCGAACAGGGAAGCGACGTGCTGGGCGACCGACGTGAAGTGCCGCCGGTCCGCGGTCTCGAAGTTGCCCAAGCCCGGCGGCGACGAGAGCACGCCGGCAAGCCAGCGCGGCCGGCGCGCCAGGTCGAGGATCGTCGCCGCACGCGGGCGGAGCGGCATGGTGAAAGCGTTGCGCACGTCGCGTTCGCGCCTCCCCTGGACCGCGAGGTCAAGCGTGATGCAGAGAACGCGATAGCCCGAGTTCTGAGCCCGTTTGACGAGTGCATGCATCCAGTCACGGTCCCTCAGGAAATAGAGCTGGAACCAGCGCTCTCCGTCCGGCACCGCCTGCGCGACCGCCTCGATCGAGGCGACCGAGTTGGTCGAAAGGCAGAATGGAATGCCGGCGGCGGCGGCGGCGCTCGCGGCCGCAATTTCCCCAGACGGCCAGAAGAAGCCGGCGAGGCCGGTCGGCGCCAACATCAGCGGGAGCTCGGACCGTTTGCCGGCGATGGTCGCGTGCATCGAGCGGCGGCTGACGTCGACCGCGACGCGCGGCAGCAGCACCCAATCCCGGAATGCAGCCTCATTGTCACGGAGCGTGACCTCGTCGCCCGCGCCACCGTCGATGAAGTCGAACACCGCCCGGGGCAGCCTGCGGCGCGCGAGAAGCCGGAGGTCGGCGAGGGACAGCGCCCCCGCGAGGACACGGTTGGTTCGCGTCGCTTTGGCCTCGTTGCCAGCCATCAGACGTCCCTCACGCGCGACGGGTCCTTCGAATGGCCTTCCATCTAGAGTATCGACGCGGGTCGGCATGGTCTGCTCCATTGCGAGGGAGGAGGGGGCATGCTCTCCTCCGGTTTAGGCTAGTCGTGACCCGGCCTGCCTGAACAGCCCTCATCGCCACGACGCTGGCCTGCGGGCGGCCCGCACCAGGAGGAAGGCCATCCATGACAGACAAGCCAACCACCCTGAAGGACACGCCGGCGCGTCCAGTCCGCACGGCCTGGGCGGGCGGCCGGGCGGCGCGCAATGCCTGGCTGACCATTCCCGACGCTCACCTGGCCGAGATGGTTGCCGCCAGCGGCATCGCCGAGGCCGTCACCCTCGACCTGCAGCACGGCCTGTTTGACCGCGACACGGCGGTGCACGCGATCCGCGCCATCGCGGCGCACGGCGCAGCACCCCTGGTCCGCCTGCCCGGCATCGACGCGGCCCTGGCCGGCTACGTGCTCGACGCGGGCGCCGCCGGCGTCATCGCGCCGCAGGTCGAGAGCGTCGCCGAAGCTGAGGCGCTGGTCGCCGCCTGCCGTTACCCGCCCGTGGGCCGCCGGTCGCACGGGCCGACCCGCGCGGCGCTGCGGCCCGGCGCGGACGCATTCGCCGCCGCCGAGCAGGCCCTGGTCTTCGCGATGATCGAAACGCGCGAGGGGCTGCAGCAGTGCGAGGCCATGGCGGCGACCGACGGTCTAGACGGCCTGTTCGTCGGGCCCGGAGATCTCGGCCTGTCGCTCGGGTTCGGCGCCGGCCAGGACCGCCAGGAGCCTGAGATGCAAGACGCCATCGCCCGCGTCCTCGCCGCCTGCCGCACGACCGGAAAGCGGGCCGGCATCCACGCGGCCACCGCGCAGTATGCGGCACGGATGGCGCGCTCGGGCTTCGACCTCGTCACCGTCTGGGTGGACGCCGTCGCGGTCGCTGCCAGCCTCGCCGCGGCGGATGGGGTTTGGGCACAGGAGAGTGCGGCGCAACAAGACGGGACGCAGCGTACTCAGAATGGGCATCCCGTGCCGCCTTGAGGCGGCGCGACTTCGGCTTGTTCCACGTCGAACAGTTGTCGGGCGACGCCCGTCGCCTTGCCCACCGTCAATCAGGCCGACACCCGGCGTTGTTTTGCCGTGCCCACGGCAGGTAGGCTGTGATTGCGAAAAACCTGTCATTGGGGAGCGTTGCGCCATGCCGACCCGCATCCATCATCCTGCCGTCTTCCCGCTTTCGCGGGAGACTGTCGATCGCTGGGGCGAGGTCGCGGCCAGCGTCGCGGCCGACCTGTTCAAAGGCGCCACCCTCATTGACCCGGCGCTCCGGCCCTTGCGCCCGATCGCTGGCGGCCGGCGCCTGGTCGGAACCGCCGTCACGGCGCTCTGCACCGGCACAGACTATGGCGCCGTGCATCACGCGATCGCAGTGGCGGTCGCTGGGGACGTGATCGTGGTCGAGTGCGGGGGGCGTCAAAACCCGGCCATCATCGGCGAGCTGCTGGGCGGCGCCGCGCGGTTGAAGGGCGTGCGTGGCGTCGTCGTCAACGGCGCCGTGCGCGACAGCGGCCGCCTAAGCCAATGGGACGACTTCCCGGTGTTCACGCGGCACGTCAACCCGCGCGGCCCGTCCTCGATGGATCAGGGTGTGGTAAACGAGGTGATTTCCTTCGCCGGGGCCCGAGTTGCGCCGGGCGATATTATCCTGGGCGACGACGACGGGCTCGTGCTGATCCCCCGCGAGGCGGCCCAGGCGCAGCTCGAAGCCGCCCTCGTACGGGTCAACGCTGAGCATGGCTGGGAACGTGAGCTGATGACCGGCCGCTCCACCGTGGACGTGTTCAACGTTCCCGCCGCGCAAGAGGCCGCCGGCGGCACACGGTAGGAGCCTGCCGATGCCCGTCGATCCCACACATAACAGCAAACAGCTCCTGGCCGGACCCGACCGGGTCATCGCGCGGGCGATGATGAAGGCGGTGGGCTTCACCGACGAAAGCCTGTCACGCCCGCAGATAGGCGTCGCCCATTGCTGGATCGGGACGATGCCGTGCAACTGGACCCACCGCGAGCTTGCAGCGCTAGTGGCCGAGGGCGTGCGGGAGGCTGGGGGCACGCCGATCGAGGTCAACACGATCGCGATCAATGACGGGATCACCACTGGGACCGAGGGGATGAAAACCTCGCTGGTCAGCCGCGAGGTGATTGCCGATTCGGTCGAACTGGTGGCGCGCGGCCATCTGTTCGATGGGCTGGTGACGATCTCGGGCTGCGACAAGACCGTGCCGGCGATGGCCATGGCGATGGGCCGGGTCAACATCCCGGGGCTGATGCTGTATAGCGGTTCCATTCAGGCGGGGCATTGCACGATCCCCGACGGGCTGTTCAGCGGTCGGAAGCTGACGATCCAGGACATTTATGAAGCTTTGGGAGCCTACAACGCGGGCCGCATCTCGGCCGTGGAGCTGAAGGACATCGAGGATCACGCCTGCCCGGGCGCCGGCGCGTGCGGCGGGCAGTTCACCGCCAACACCATGGCGACGGCGTGCGAGATGCTGGGTATTTCTGCGCTGGGCTGGAACGGGATCCCGGCGACCGATCCGGACAAGAAGGCGGCGGCGGTCGCCTGCGGGCAGCTGGCCGTCGGTTTGGTGAACCAAGGGATCACGCCGCGGTCTTTGGCGACGCGGCGGAGTTTCGAGAATGCCATCGCCGGGGTTATGGCGACCGGAGGGTCGACCAATGCAGTGCTGCATCTGCTGGCGATGGCGCATGATTTCGGCGTCGAGCTTACGCTGGACGATTTCGACCGCATCGCCAGCAAGACACCGGTGCTTGCCGATCTGCGGCCTTGGGGCGCCTATACCGCGCCCGAACTGCATCTCGCGGGCGGCATGGCGGTGGTGGGCAAGCGGCTGCTCGAAGCGGGCTTGCTGAGCGCCGACGAAAAGACGGTTACGGGAGAAAGCCTCGGCGAAGCGATCGCGCACGCCGTCGAGCCGCCGGACCAGCGGGTGGTGCGACCGCTGAACCGGGCGCTGAAACCGCAGGGCGGCATTGCGGTGCTGTATGGCAATCTCGCGCCCCGCGGATGCGTGATCAAGTTATCTGGCCAGGAGAAGGCTTGGCATCGCGGCCCGGCGCGGGTGTTCGAGCGCGAGGAGGACGCCTTCGCCGCCATCAAGGAGGGGCGCATCCAGCCGAACGACGTCATGGTGGTGCGCAACGAGGGCCCGATCGGCGGGCCGGGAATGCGTGAGATGCAACTCGTTACCGGCGCGCTGCAAGGCGCGGGACTTGGCGAGCGCGTGGCGCTGATCACCGACGGGCGGTTCTCCGGCGCGACGCGGGGTTTCGTGATTGGCCATGTGGTGCCGGAGGCGGCCGAGCGCGGGCCGATTGCAGCGCTGGCGGACGGGGACGAGATCACCGTCGATGTCGAGGGCCGTCGGCTGGACGTGGGGCTGACCGGGGCAGAGATCGCGGAACGGCTGGCGGGGTGGAAAGCGTTGCCGCCAAAATACGCGAACGGGGTTTTGGCAAAATATGCGCGGCTCGTTGCGAACGCATCGAGCGGGGCGGTGACGGATCTACCAGCGGCGGCTCAAGTTTCGGAGCGTTAGATCTGGCCAAAGTGCCCTCCTCTATGCCGAGCCGGGCAATTATCAGCTCCCGGAGGCTGCCGATCATACTGTGGCCCATTCCCGGCCCCAGCAGACGACCAACGAGCCGAAACGCTGGCATCGGCTCGCAACCAGGTTGCTGAGCCCGTTCCACCTCCGCCGGTCTTCGGACTTGGCACTTAGCGTCCGATCGTCGTTTCAGCCTGATTGCGCCTGCCATACCCGGTCGCGTGCTGCCAGCCGATGCGGCCGCGCTCGGCCATGTCCGGTGAATCTCTCGGTTCGACGAGCTGGACGTCGTCCAGGTGCTCAACCGCATGATCCGCGGAGCGAAGCCCGTCTCCGTCCGCCGCTGAGCCGTGTGGGTCAGGGACTGTGCTTTTCGCACTCGCCTCCGTGCACCAACGCCGCGTTGAACCCGAACACGCCCAGCTTCATCTTGTTCGAGCTGAAGAGCGGGTTCGTCGTGTCTCTGGACCGGCCGTTCGTCAAGTTATTCACAGGTCAAAAGTCGACTTGCAGGTCCGGCTCCGGTCGAAACGCGCCAGCTCCGGATCCAGCAATCCGGTGCGCAAATTGGAGGCGAGATGGGCGGCGAAATACTCGGGACAGCGGATGGCCATGTCCGCCTGGGTCGCCGCGATCGCGTGCTCGCCGACATGCGTCCGTTCCTCGTGGCGCAACCGATACAGCAGCAGGCGGGCGCTGATCTGCGGGTAGTTCGGCTCCACCTCGATCATCGAGCGCACCGCCAGAGTCGGCGCCAACGCCAGCACATCCTCGCCAATGCCGCCGTCGCCGCCACTCAGGCTAAAAATGCTGCATCGCCACAATTTGAGCAATTATTCGTAGATTTCTGCCCAGAACACAGGCAGCATCATTGGACAGCCTTAGAAAATTCCCGTTCTGCCACGTTTGAGGGCAGAGGCTGCGATCAACACAGCTTTCTGCGAGGTACGATATGCCCGATTTGTTCAGCCCCTACACGCTGAAAGGCATTACCCTGCGTAACCGGATCGCGATGTCGCCGATGACCATGTACAACTCGGTCGACGGCAAGCTCGACGATTATCACGTCAGTTATCTCGGCGCCCGGGCCGGCGGAGGCTTCGCACTCGTATTCGGCGAGCAGATGGCCATCACGCCGGATGGCCGTACCACCGTGCACTGCGCCGGGATTTGGAGTGACGAGCAGATCGAGGGGCACGCTCGGGTCTGTGCCATCATCCAGCGGATGGGCGGAGTGCCTGCGATCCAGCTCGGCCACACCGGCCGCAAAGGCAGCGAGGTCCCACCGCACCAAGCGACTAACGAGCAGGGCACCTGGAAGCAGTTGCCGCCCGATCATCCGGACGGTTGGGTCTGCCGCGCTCCCTCAGCGATTCCTTATGGCGGCGGCGGACACGTCTATCCCGTGCAGGAACTCAGCGTGGACGAGATCAAGGAGCTTCACCAAGCCTATGCGGATGCCGCTCGCCGGGCGCTGGCCGCGGGCTACAAATGGCTCGAGATGCACTACGCCCACGGCTATCTCGGCGCGAGTTTCTTCTCCCCGCTCGCCAATCAGCGGACAGACCAATACGGCGGCAGCCTGGAGAACCGGGTCCGCTTCCATCTCGAGGCGCTCGACGCGGTTCGCGCCGTCTGGCCGGAAAAGTACCCGCTGACGATGCGGCTCGGCTCGGACGACCTCCATCCCGCGGGCACCCAGTTCGACGACTCCATCTGGGCGATCGGCAAGATGAAGGAACATGGGTTGGACCTCGCCGATCTCTCGCTCGGCTTCAACACCGACGAGATGACGGACCCGCCGTTCAGCCAAGCCGGTTTCATGGTCTCGCGCGCGAACCGTGTCCGCCGCGAGGTCGGACTGCCGGTGGCCGCGAGTTGGAACCTGGGCGTGCCCGCCGAAGCCGACCGGGTGATCCGCGAAGAGTTGATCGACCTCGTCTTTCTCGGTCGCCCCGCGCTGGGCAATCCGCACTGGCCGATCTGGGCCGCGCGCGAACTCGGACACGACGATCCCTTCCACCTCGTGCCTGACGACTGGGCCTGGTGGCTACGCAATTTCCGCGGTCACGAGCCCAGCATCGGCTGGCCGCCGGCTGGCGAGGCTAGAACGCGCGCCAGTAGTCTCACCGATGCCGACTGAGCGGCGGCTCACTCCACCGTTCCGGGACATGCGCCCACAGTTTTAGTGCTCTCTGTGTGGCCACGCGCTAGCGACTGAGTTGCAGCTTCCTGAGGGTACCGTCGCGAGATTGGGTGTCGGGCTGCGATCGCGATCGTTGGGTATGGATTGTTGGCTGGCTGGAACTTCTGTCCGAAGGCGGAGCCGAGCAAGGCGGTCCACAGCTTGCGTGCGGGTGCGGTAGACCTCCGCTGATCCGGCTCGCCCTGAAAATGGTGCATGACCGCGCGGCTCCGATCGATGCTGACTTGGGCATCCTTGGCCTTGCCGTTCCAAATGCGCCAGTGCAGGCGCTCGACCTCCTCGATGATCACCGCTTCCGCCGCGCCCCGGGCCGGGTCATCCGCCGACAGGCCGTCGGTGAAGGCGGTCAGCGCCGTGTTCTCGGTTCGCCCGACAGCGTCAAGGTTGCAGCGGATCAGCTCCCGAATGTCCGTGCCAGCTTTGGCGACGGCGCCGAACACCTGCCGGCCCGCAGACGCCGTTTCGCCATTGCCGACCCGCACCTCCAGATGCCGCTCGCCGTCTGCGCAGCGGCGGATGAACGTCGCGTCCAGGGTCACCACGATCGCCGACGCTGCTGTGTCCGGCCACGGCGCGACATCATCCCCAAGCGCCTCGCCGACCTTCAGGGTAGGGCGGCGCAAGGTCTCATGACGCGTGCCCGCGTCAACCGAGAACATCTGCCCCACAACGTCAGCAGCGGTCCTGTCGCTCATCACGGCCGAGAGATGCGCCTGAAGCCGGTCCAGCCCCGGTGTCGACCGGCAATGCAAGGGCCAGGCAAGGCCAGCCTCGATCCCGTCACACACGGCACAGCGAAAGCGGGGAAGCCGCACCGTAACCTCGCCGAACAGCGTCGCAACCGCATGGTCCCGGTGGTCCTTCACACGGCAAACGCCGCCACAGCATGAGCAATCAGGCCGCCGAACCGCATGGATCCCGGCCTGCGCAGCGACGATCTCCCGTTGAACGCCTGCCAGCAGCCGCTTCGCCTCGGCCAGGGTCAGACCCAAGTTGGCAACGTCGACGAGATCATCCGGCTTTCTGATCTCCATGATGTCCGCGCACGGCGCCTCGCCCTCAACCCCGGTCTTCACCCACCTCAACACCCAAGCCACGCATCCACCCTCGGCCAGAGAACAAACACAAAATACCCAACCGGCCGCCGCACCCCCAATCTTGCCACGGTTCCAATGATCGAGGGTGTGCGGGAGAGCGCCGTCATCGCCGGCCTTTCCACGCGGGACGCCTTCGACGCCGGCACGCGCGCGCAGCATCGGACAGCCGAGCCAGACGGGGTGTTCTGCTACACATTCTTCAAAGCTACGGGTCAGATGTCACTTTCCAAAGTCGGCTTCAGCGGTAGGCGTTGATTGGTAACGCCTCGCTCCGCCACACTCGGCTGCAATCTGGCCGAAGTGGGCTGCAGCAGGTGGTGTTTTGCCGAACTCGGCTGCAGCACGTTGCAGTTGGGAGCTGTTCGTGGCGGACCTGTCGCTCATCCCGGAGGAGGCCTGGCGCGAGGCGCAGCGCCGGGCCGAGGTGATCCGGCCTCTCGCCGAGCGCGGCCGCGGGCCGCGCCACCTGGTGCGGGCTGCATCCCGCCTCTCTGGGCCTGTCTGAGAGGCAAACGTGCACCCTGCTCCGCCGCTGCCGCGAGGCGGCCTGGGCGCTGACGGCCTTGGTGCCGGGCCGCTCCGGCGGCGGCCGGGGCAGGACCCGCCTTGACGCCGGCACCGAGGCGCTGCTGCGCCGCATCGTCGAGGAGGGCTACCTGTCCCCGCAGAAGCGGTCGGCGGCCTGGGTGGTGGAGCAGGTGCTCGGCCGGTGCCGCCAGGTCGGAATGGCGCTGCCGTCGCCCAACACCATCCGCCGCCGGGTGAAGGCGCTGTCCCCCACGGACCTGCGCCGCCGCGGCGAGGACCACTCCGAAGCGAAGCCTGTGCATGGTCATGCGCCGCCGGCCCGGCATCCGCTCGACGTGGTGCAGGTGGACCACACGCCGATGGACCTGGTGCTGGTGGACCCGCTCGACCGCGAGCCGATTGGCCGACCCTGGGTGACGGTCGCCATCGACGTCCACAGCCGCTGTATCGCCGGCTTCCACGTCACTTTGGAGGCACCTTCGGCCACGTCGGTTGGGCTGTGCCTGACGCACATGGCCATGGACAAGGCACCCTGGCTCGCGTTGCGCGGGGTGGAGGCCGACTGGCCCGTGGCCGGCAAGCCGCGCCGGGTGGGCGTGGACAACGCCGTCGAGTTCCATTCCGCCGCCTTCGAGCGCGGCTGCGCCCAGCACGGCATCGCCATCGACTGGCGCCCGCCGGCGCGGCCTCAGTTCGGCGGCATCGTTGAGCGGGTGATCGGCACGGTGATGGGCCTGGTGCATGGCCTGCCCGGCACGACGTTCTCCGACATCGGCCAGCGTGGCGCCTACGACAGCGACAAGGCGGCCTGCCTGACGCTGGACAAGTTGGAGCGCTGGCTCGCCGCCGCCATCGCCAAGTACTACCACCTGCGTCCGCACGAGGGGCTAGGCGGCCAGGCGCCGTTGCGGCGCTGGCAGGAGGGCGTGGCCGCGCTTGCGGCCGAAGGCGGCGCCATCCCGGTGCCCAGCGACCCCCGCGCTTTCCTTGTGGACTTCCTGCCCGTCGTCCGGCGGACCTTGCGGCGCGACGGGATCAGGCTGGACCACATCACCTACTTCAGCTCCGCCCTGCGCGCCTGGATCACGCAGCGGGACCGGCCGGACACGCTGTTGATCCGGCGCGATCCGCGCGACCTCAGCCGCGTGTTCGTGCTCGATCCCTTGGACGACGGCTATCTGGAGGTGCCGACGCGCGACCTGTCGCGGCCGGCCATCAGCCTGTGGGAGCACCGCCTGGCGCTGCGCCGGGTGCGTGCCCGGCACCGGGGCGAGGTGGACGAGGCGGGGCTGTATGCGGCCGTGGAGGAGATGCATGCGGTGGAGCGCGAGGCGGCGCGCCTGACCCGTTCGGCGCGGCGTGACCGGGCGCGCCGCGACGCCGCCCCTGGCCTGCCGGCAGCCCCGCCCACGGCTGCGCCTGCTGCGGCCGGGCTGGCCAGCACCGGGACGGTGCTGGAACCGGAGGCGGGGCCGCCGCAACCGTTTGACGACATCGAGCAGTGGTGAGGGGCGATGGCGGACCTGGCCCACCTCCGCCCCGAGGTCCGCGAGGTGGCCTTGCTGCCCGCCACCGAGCGCCTGGCCCTCGTGCCCACCCACCGCTGGATTGGCTACATCCGCGCCGGCCAGGCGCTTGCACGGATGGAGGCGATGCTGGCGCGCGATCCGGGCCGCGTGCGCCCGCGCTGCCTGCTCGTCGTTGGCCCGACCAACAACGGCAAGACCGCGATCGCCCAACACTTCTTGCGTGCGCATCCGCAGCACGCATCGGTGGATGGAGAGCACGAGGTCATCCCCGTGCTGCTGGTGCAGGTGCCGCCCTCGCCCACGTTGAACCGACTCTACGCCGCGATCCTGGCCGCCCTTGGCGTGCCTGGTCCCTTGCAGGGCCGCTCGCCGGACCGGGAGGGCTTCCTCCTGCGCCTCCTGCGCGCGGTCGGCTGCCGGATGCTGGTGCTGGACGAACTGCACAACGTGCTGGCTGCGCCCACCCACCGCCAGCGCGAGCTGCTGAACCTGCTGCGCTACCTCGGCAACGAGCTGCGCATCCCGCTGGCCTGCCTGGGCATGCGCGAGGCGTACCTGGCCATCCGCAGCGACGACCAGTTGGAGAACCGTTTTGAGCCGTTCCTGCTGCCCTCCTGGGAGGGCGACCCGGAGTTCAGCCGCCTGCTGGCCAGCTTCGAGACGGTGCTGCCCTTGCGCGAGCCCTCCGGGCTGGGTGCGCCCGCGATGCGCGCGCAGGTGCTGCGCCGTTCGGAGGGCACCATCGGCGAGGTGGCAGCCCTGCTCGCCGCCGCGGTGGATGCGGCGTTCAAGGCCGGGCGCGAGCGCATTGGGGTGGATGAGATCGAGGCGGCGGACTATCAGCCCCCCGGTGGCCGCTGCACCCGCAACCCGGCGAGTGGGAACGGCTGGACGACTACCTCGGCCGCCTCGCCCAAGCCTACGGCGTCGGCTACGACGTGTTCCTCCGCCGCGCCCTCGGCCGGCGCGGCGGCGGCGCGCGGGACATCGAGGAAGCCGGGTTCGACGAGGTTGCCGCGCGCTTGTCGGCGGGCACGGGCGTGCCGGTCGAGCGGCTGCGCGACATGCAGGGCAAGCACGTGATGGCCCGCCTGGTCGAGCGGGCGCACGCCAGCGCCGGCACGCCGGAGGAGCAGCAAGCGATGGACGCGGCCCGCGAGGCGGTGCGCTACGTGCTGCGGCGGCTGGGCACCCACCCCAGCCAGTGAGCCGGCCGCCGAGTGTCGCGCAACTTCCAAGTTCCGCGACAGGAACACCGAGCCAGGCGGGCCGGGCAGTTCGCCCGTCGCAGAAGTCCGTTGCAGAAGGGCTGCATTCCGATACAGTTCTGCACCACTCCGCCGGATCGTCTCCGCACCATGCTCCTCGGCTACGCCCGTGTGTCCACCGACGACCAGGACCTTGCGCTCCAGCGCAAGGCGCTGCGCGAGGCCGGCTGCCGGCGGACCTATGCGGAGAAGGTGTCCGGGGCGCGACGCGACCGGCCGGAGCTGGCGCGGCTGCTCGACCAAGTGCGCGAGGATGACGTGGTCGTGGTCACGCGCCTCGACCGACTGGCCCGCTCGACGCGCGACCTGCTCGACATCGCCGAGCGGCTGCGCGATGTGGACGCCGGGCTGCGCAGCCTGGCCGAGCCTTGGGCGGACACCACCTCGCCCGCGGGCCGGATGGTGCTGACCGTGTTCGCCGGTATCGCGGAGTTCGAGCGAGCCTTGATCCTGAGCCGGACCAGCGCGGGGCGCGAGGCGGCGAAGCAACGCGGCGTGCGCTTCGGGCGGCCGCCCTCCCTCACCCCGGACCAAGTGGCTCTTGGCCGCCGGCTGGTGGACAAGGGCACCTCGGTGCGCGCCGCCGCCCGCGTGCTGCGCTGCCACCACGCCACGCTCTACCGCGCGCTGGATGCCGCAGCCGCTGCCGGGCTTCGCTGAGTGTAATGTTGGGCCTCTGCCTCATACGCGCACCCTCGAACCTGGGATTGCGCCCTCCCGCGCCGGATCGGCAGCCAGGAACGTGGCAGGCACCACGAGCCCTTACGGCAGCCGGGCTGATTGAGGCGGTCCGGCCAGTGACGGTCCTCGACCTCGACCGCCCTGTTTGCGATCCGAGGCCGCAGCTAGGCACCCGGCTTTACAACGGCCACCGGGTGCGTGCCTTCAACCTTGCCCTTGCCGACCTTGTTGAGCGCGCATCGGAACGCAACCAATTCCCGCTCGTCATTGGCGGGGATTGCTCGATCCTGCTCGGCGCCCTTGCTGGCGTTCGTCGGACCGGCCCCGTGTCCCTGGTTCACTTGGACGGCCACAGCGACTTCCGCCATCCCGGAAACTACGATACCGCAACAGCTCTCGGCGCCGTCGCCGGCATGGACCTGGCGCTTGCGACAGGTCGCGGCGAGGCGTTGTTGACCGACTGGCCCGGCGTGACCTTTCCGTTGGTGTGCGACCGGCAAGTCGTCCAGATCGGCGAGCGCGAGGGGCGCGATCCGGACTTTGCCTGGCCTGACGTGAATGAGACCGCGATCACTCGCATCGACGTCTTTGCTGCCCGCCAGCTCGGTCCGCAAGCTGTGCTCTGCGTAATCCGGTGCATGGCGATCACTGATTCCGTTTGATCGCGATCACCTGGTCCACTGGCTCGCGATCACCCATTCCGGTGATCGCGATCGCTTTGGGCATGGCGGCGTGCGGGCCGGTGCGGCTGGCAGTTCTCAACCCACGGCAGTCTTTCCCCTGTGCCAAGAGCAGGGGATGGAATGCCAAGCGAGAGAGTGCCGATGCGCAAGATACGAGACGTTCTGCGGCTGGGCTTGGCTCATGGCCTACCCCAGCGTGCTGTGGGCCGCAGCCTTGGCCTGAGCCAGGCGACGGTAAGCGACTACCTGGGCCGGGCTCGCCGCGCTGGCGTGGGATGGCCGTTGCCGGAGGGCTTGGACGATGACCGGCTCGAGGCGCTGCTGTTCCCGCCGCCCTCACAGGTTCCGGTGGAACTGCGACCGGTCCCGGACTGGGCGTGGGTGCACCGGGAGCTGCGCCGGCCCAACGTGACGCTGGCCCTGCTGTGGGAGGAGCACCGGGCCACGGCACCGGACGGGTTCGGCTATTCTTGGTTTTGCGACCTGTATCGCGAGTGGGCCGGCCGGCTGAAGCCGACATTGCGGCAGGTGCATACGGCGGGCGAGCAGCTGTTCGTGGACTATGCCGGCAGCACGATGGCAGTGATGGAGGGGACAAGCGGGGAGGGTCGAACCGAGAGGTTCGCCCGAGAACGCCAGGCCGCGATCTTTGTCGCCGTGCTGGGGGCATCGAGCTTCACCTTTGCCTGCGCCACCTGGAGCCAAGCGCTGCCGGACTGGATCGGCGCGCACGTGCGGGCGTTTGGCTACTTTGGCGGCGTCGCGCGCCAGTTGGTCAGCGACAATCTCAAGGCGGGCGTCACCCGTGCTTGCTTCCATGAGCCGGGGGTGAACCGGACCTACACGGCCATGGCGGCGCACTACGGCACGGCGGTGTTGCCGGCCCGGCCATACAAGCCGCGAGACAAGGCCAAGGTCGAGGTTGGTGTCCAAGTGGTGCAGCGCTGGATCCTGGCGCGGCTGCGGCATCAACAGTTCTTCTCGCTCGCCGAGCTGAACGGCGCGATCGCCGGGCTGGTCGAGCAGCTGAACGACCGCACGATGCGTGGCCTCGGCACGACCCGGCGGGCGCTGTTCGAGCAGTTCGACCGGCCGGCGCTGCTGCCGCTTCCGCCGGTGGCGTACGAGTATGCGGAATGGCGGCGCTGCCGGGTTGGCCTCGACTACCACGTCGCGATCGACAAGCACTTCTACTCGGTGCCGCACGACCTGCTGCGCCGGGAAGTCGAGGCGCGGATCACCGCCGGCACGGTCGAGCTGTTCCACCGTGGCAAGCGGGTGGCCAGCCACGTGCGCAGCGCCGACCGGCATCGCCCGAGCACGGTGGCCGAGCACATGCCGAGTGCCCACCGGCGCTACCGCGAGTGGACGCATGAGCGCATCCGTCGCGAGGCGGCGGCCATCGGCGACGACACGGCGACGCTGGCGGACCTGATCTTGCGCTCGCGGCCGCATCCCGAGCAGGGCTTCCGCTCCTGCATCGGCATCCTGGGCCTCGTGCAGCACCACGGCATCGAGCGGGTCGACGCCGCCTGTGCCCGAGCGCTGGCGCTCGGCACGCGGTCCTACACCTCGGTCGCCGCCATCCTGAAGAACCGCCGGGACCAACCGGATGGCACGGCTGAGGCGCCCAGCCTGCTGCACGAGAACATCCGCGGTCCCGGCTACTATCATTAAGGAGAGCACGATGCTGACCCATCCCACCGCCGAGCGGCTGCGCGGCCTTGGCCTGACCGCCATGGCGGACGCGTTCACCGAACTGCAGAACACGCCGGAGGCGGCCGACCTGTCGCGCGAGGACTGGCTCGGCCTCCTGGCCGACCGGGAGGCGACCAGCCGGGACAACAAACGGCTCGCACGCCGGCTGCGCGACGCCAAGCTGCGCCAGGCGGCGGTGGTCGAGGACACGGACTTCCGCACGCCACGCGGCCTCGGCGTTTCGCGCAGCGAAAGCGCCTGGACCGCGCGTTGTTCCTGAAGCTCGCCGGCTGCGGCTGGATCCGCGAGCACGGCGCAAACCAAGTGGTTTCGCCGAGCCCACGTGGTGATCGGCGGGCCGACCGGGGTTGGCAAGTCGTGGCTCGCCTGCGCGCTCGGCCACAAGGCCTGCCGAGAGGGCTACTCCGTGCTCTACAAGCGGGCGCCGCGGCTGTTCGCCGACCTCGCCACCGCCCGGGGCGAGGGACGGCTGCCGCGACTGCTCGCTGCCATCGAGCGCACGCGCCTGCTGATCATCGACGACTGGGGGCCGGAACCGCTCACCGCCGAGCAGCGGCGCGACCTGCTGGAGATCGTCGACGACCGCTATGACAAGGGCTCGCTGCTGATCACCAGCCAAGTTCCCGTGGGACGCTGGCACGATATCATCGGCGACATGACCCTGGGCGACGCCATTCTGGATCGCGTCGTTCACCGTGCCCATCGCCTCGAGCTGAAAGGCGCCAGCCTGCGCAAACGGCGCAGCACGCCAGATGCCTTGATTGCCAACGTCAGCGAGTGACACATCTACAACCGTCAGCAGTATCGACCCACTGCCGCCATCCTGCCCGCTGCCCCTCAACGGGTGGCGTGCTGCAGGTGATCGCGATCACCGGAATGGGTGATCACCATCGGCTGGACCAGCCGATTACAATCACCGGAATACGCACTGTGCTCGACCGAACAGCGTTGTGCTCGACCAGGAGCCAGGATGTCCGTTCTGGGTCCACTTCGACGTTGATGTGCTGGACCGGACGGTGATGCCGGCGGTTGACACCCCAGGGAGTCCCGGCATCGATCCAGAAGACATGACGGTCATCCTGCGATCACTCACCGCTGCTTCAGGGTGTTGCGGCATGACGGTGACGATCTTCGATCCCGACATGGACCCGACTGGCAGTCTTGCCGTGTTGCTCGTGCAACTGATCGAGCGCGTGCTTGACGGCCGGTTCGGTGCTGCACTACGCCGCTGAAGAGGACTTTGGCACTTCGCTGAAGCCGACTTTGGAAAGTGACATCAGACAGCATGAGCGTGTTTCACCTCGTCAAATGGACGTTTGACCAAGTGATACAGCCTCAGCTTCGATGACGCAGTGCCTCGACCAAGAGGGCGAAGGCCGGCGTGTGCTGGCGGCGGCTGGGATAATACAGGTGGTAACCTGAGAAGGGCTCGCACCAATCGGCCAACACCCGGACGAGCCGGCCATCGGCAAGCTGCGCCGCCACTTGGTCCTCGGGCAGGTATGCCAGCCCGAACCCGGCCAGGGCCGCATCCAGGATCAGGGCGGTGGTGCCGAACACGAGTTGCCCCTCGACCCGCACCCGCAGCTCGCGCCCGCCGCGCTCGAACTCCCAAGCATACAGGCCGCCATGGGTTGGCAGGCGCAGGTTGATGCAAGCGTGTGCGGTCAGGTCCTGCGGCACCTCTGGCCGCGTGCGCCGTGCGAAATAGGCGGGCGCGCCCACGACGGCCATGCGCATGTCCGGACCGATCGGCACGGCGACCATACCTTCGCCACGATCTCGCCGGGTCGCACGCCGGCATCGAAGCGCTCAGCCACGATGTCGGTCAGGCCGTAGTCGATGGCGATCTCCACCCTAATGTCCGGGTAGTCCGGCAGCAGCCGCGCGAGTGCGGGCCAGAGAACGGAGCTGGCCGCGTTCTCGGTCGCCGTGATCCGGATCGTGCCGGCGGGCTTGTCACGCAACGCGCCCAGCGCGGCCAGCCCCGCCTCGATCTGGTCGAAGGCTGGCCCGATGGCGTGGAGCAGGCGCTCGCCCGCCTCGGTCGGCGGCGACGCTGCGGGTGGTGCGGGTCAGCAGCCGCAACCCGAGCCGCGCTTCCAAGCCGCGCACCGTCTGGCTCAGCGCCGACTGCGATACGCCGAGCTGCGCCGCGGCCCGGGTGAAGCTGCGCTCGGTCGCCACGGCCAGGAAGCCGCGAAGGTCGTTCAGGCTATCCTGCGGCATTCAGAAGACCAACTAATAAGGCTGTGCGGGTTCTAACGCCTAATCTCGCGTGGGCCACCCTCCATCTGACAATCCAGACACGCCGCAACCAGGCCAATGAGGGCCTATGGGCTGCAAGGAGAAGGACGATGGAGATCAAGCGCGCGGGTTCGCAGCCGTCCGGCAAGGGGCCGGCGGAATATTTTACCGGCACCGTTCGCATCGACCCGCTCAACAGCCCGCCTGACCCGGCGCGCGTAGGCATGGCGCTGGTCACGTTCGAGCCGGGCGCGCGCACCGCCTGGCACACCCATCCGTTCGGCCAGACCCTGATCGTCACCGCCGGGTGCGGCCGGGTGCAGCGCGAGGGCGGCCCGGTCGAGGAGATCCGGCCCGGCGACGTGGTGTGGTTCACCCCCGGCGAGAAGCACTGGCATGGCGCCGGGCCGACCACAGCCATGAGCCACATCGCCATCCAGGAGAAGCTGGACGGCTCGCCCGTGGACTGGATGGAACAGGTCAGCGACGAGCAGTATGGCGACGGGAAGGCTAGGGGCTGAATCATGCCGCACGTCATCATCAAGCTCTACGCCGGCAGGTCCGAGCAGCAGAAAGCCTGGATCGCGGACGCGGTTACCAAGGCCGTCATGACAACGACGGGACACGGCGAGGATGCCGTCTCGGTCGCCATCGAGGACGTCGAGCCGAAGAATTGGGCCGAACAGGTGTACAAGCCCGACATCATCGGCAAGCCGGGCGAGCTGTACAAGAAGCCTGGCTACGACCTCACTCAACTCGGACCATGAGACACGTCGTGAGAACAGTTGCCGCGTTGCGGCGCTGCCGGGGAGGCTCGCATGCCGGTTGTACGCATCGCCGAACTCGATATCGATCCTGCGCAGATTGACCGCTACACGGCCGCGGTCCGGACGGAGGTCGAGGCGTCCGTGCGCCTGGAGCCGGGCGTACTGGCGATCTACGCCGTGGCGGAGAAGGATCACCCGTCCCGGTTCCGGTTCTTCGAGATGTATGCCGACGACGCTGCCTACGCCGCGCACATCGCGTCCGCCCATTTCAGGGCGTATGCCGATGCGACAAAGGATATGATCATATCCAAGAGGCTGATCGAAACCGTACCCGTCCAGCTCAGCGCGAAGTCGCGATGAGCCTGGCCATCGCGGCACGCGCCAGGCGCTGGGTGTGCTCCGTCCTTCCGCCCTCCAACGCTTTTCCTGTCATGGCGGCGCTGCTGCCGATTATGGCCCAGCGACATTTCACCGGCGGGCGGAAGCATCCACCTTCCGCATCAACCAAGAGGTCGCACAATGCCTAACGCTCAACGCTTCACCGGCAAGATCGCCTTCGTCACCGGCGCAGCCAGCGGGATCGGCCGCGCCACCGCCGTCGCCTTTGCCGCCGAGGGTGCCAAGGTCGCGATCACGGATCGGTCGAAGGACGCGCTGGAACAGCTCCGGACTGAGATCGAGGCGGCCGGCGGCGAGGTGCTGGCCATCCGCTGCGACGTGTCCGAGCCCGAGCAGGTCGAGGCGGCAGTCGCACGCACTGTTGCGCGGTTCGGCAGGCTCGACTGCGCGTTCAACAACGCGGGCGTCGAAAACAAGGCGGCACCTGTCCACGAAATTGACCTTGCCGAGTGGGACCGCATCCTCGGCATCAACCTGCGTGGCACTTTCACCTGCATGAAGCATGAACTTGCGCAGATGGTGGCCCAAGGCAGCGGCGTGGTGGTCAACACCTCGTCCGGCGCCGGCATCCGGGGCGTTGCGGGCGGCAGCGCCTATGCTGCGTCCAAGCACGCCATCATCGGCCTGACCCGTTCCGCCGCGCTTGACTACGCCAAACAGAACATCCGGGTGAACGCAGTGCTGCCCGGGAACATCGAGACGCCGATGATGGACCGCTTCACCGGCGGCGACATGCAGAAGGCGATCGATCTCGAGCCGGTTGGGCGCCTGGGCAAGCCGGAGGAGATCGCGGAAGCCGTGCTTTGGATGTGCTCGGACCTTGGCGGGTTCGTGACCGGCGCGGCGACGGTGATCGACGGCGGCTGGTCGCTCTGACGATTGTCTGCGTAAAGGCCAGATTATCGGCCGCACCACCAAAGCCGACCTTTCGCTACAAACAAAGCGGCCGGGGCTTCGGGTATGAATGAACATGGCGCAGATGCCAGAACCACGATGCCCGCCGTCGGCTCGTCGTCCGTGTTCCTTGCTCTGCTGCCCATCATGGCGGCCGTGCTGGTGGCATTCCTCGTCATAGGACTTGCCCTTCCCGTGCTGCCTCTGCACGTACAAAATGACCTCCGGTTCGGCCCTTTTGTCGTGGGGCTCGTCACCGGCAGCCAGTTCGCCGCGTCGTTGCTGTCGCGCGTGTGGGCGGGACGCACCTGCGACAGTGAGGGGCCGAAGCGGGCGGTGACGGTTGGCCTCCTGGCCGCGACCGTGGCCGGCCTGCTTTACTTGGGATCGCTGCCCTTCGCCGGGCAGCCTGTCCTGTCGGTTGCGATCCTCCTCGCCGGCCGGGCCGTCCTTGGCGGGGCCGAGAGCTTCATCATCACAGGCGCCACGGTCTGGGGACTGGCCCGCGTTGGCACGCCCAACGCCGGCAAGGTGATCGCCTGGATGGGCACGGCGATGTTCCTGGCCTTTGCCGCGAGCGCGCCGCTCGGAATTGTCATCTACGGGCGCAACGGCTTCGCCGGGGTTGCCGGCGCCACGGCCCTGGCGCCCCTCTTGGTGTTGCTGCCCGTGGCGGCACTCCACGCCGCGGTGCCGTCTCGCCAGGGTGGAGCGAGCGTGCTGTCCGTCATGCGGAGCATCTGGCTGCCGGGCATCGGTGCGGCGCTGAGCAGCATCGGCTTCGGGGTCATCCTGTCCTTCGCGTCGCTGTTGTTCGCCGAGCGTGGCTGGATGCCCGTATGGCTTCCCTTCACCTCCTACGCGGTTGCCCTCATCGTCGCCCGGCTCCTGTTCGGTCACCTGCCGGACAGGATGGGCGGCGCCAAGGTTGCCGTTTGGTGTGTCTTCATCGAGACGGTTGGTCTGACCCTTCTGGGATTGGGCACGACCGCCACCCTGGCCAAAGTTGGCGCGGCGCTTACCGGGTTCGGCTATGCACTGGTGTTCCCGGGGCTTGGCGTCGAGGCTGTCCGCCGCGTTCCGCCGGCCAGCCGCGGCCTTGCCATGGGTGCCTACACCGCCTGCCTTGACCTTGCCCTCGGCATCGCGGGGCCGGCGTTGGGATTGGTGGCGACCGGCGCGGGCCTCCGTGCCGCTTTTCTCATCAGTGCCCTCGTCGTGTTGGCTGCCGCAGTCGTGTCCGCTTCCCTCGTTCACGCACCGCGAGCGGAAACGCCAAGGTAACGGCCAAGGCTATGATGTCTATTAAACGAATGTATGGCGTCCTGACCATCCCGCCCTACGGTGGACACCTCGACTAAGCTCCTGCGGGAGCGGAGGTGCTGATGACGACGAAGAAAACGCGACGGGAGTTTACGAGCGAGTTCAAGCGTGAGGCGGTGGTCCTGCTGCGAGACAGCGGGCGGCCTCTCACGCAGGTGGCGACCGAGTTGGGTTTGGAGCCGTCGGTGCTGCGGCGCTGGCGCAGCCTGGCCAACGGGGCAGGACAGGCGTTGTCCGCGGTTCGGTCCGGCGCTGCGGTCGCGGCGTCGGCCGAGCAGGTGGTGATCCGCCGCGTGCACGCCGGGAGCCGACACCGCTCCGGCAGCCCGCAGGTGCATGCCTCCCTGCGGGCCCGCGGAAACCCGAAGGGTTTGCCGCTGGGGCAAACGGGTGGGATGCAACCGAGTGGCGCGGCTTATGCACACACACGGCATTCAGGCGCACCGCCGCCGGCCGTTTCGCAAGACCACGGACAGCACTCATGCTTTCCCGCCTGCCCCTAACCTGCTGGACCGGCCATTCGCCTCCGCGCCCGCGCCCAACGAAATCTGGCTGGCCGACCTGACCTGCATCGCCACCGGCGAGGGCTGGCTTTACCTGGCAGCCATCATGGACCTGTTCTCGCGCAAGCCAGACGCGGAGCGTCAGTCTGAGATCGTCGGCTGGGCGATGAGCGAGACCATGCCCCAAGAGCTGACCCTGGCCGCACTGAACATGGCGATCACCAACCGCAAACCCGGTCCGGGGCTGCTGCATCATTCCGACATGGGCAGTCAATACGCCGCACATGCCTACCGCCGCGTGCTGGACGAGCGCGGGATGCGGTGCTCGATGAGCCGTAAGGGGAACTGCTGGGACAATGCGCCCATGGAGAGCTTCTTCGGCGGCCTCGAGACCGAATTGGACGGCGACGGGCTGTTCGACAACCGGCAGGCGGCGCGTACAGCCCTCTTCAGGGAGATTGAAGGCTGGCACAACCGCCAGCGCCTCCATTCAAGCATTGGCTACATCACGCCGATCGACAAAGAACAGCTCGCCGCGGCCGCGTAGGCCGTAACCCGTGTCCACTAAAACGGGGGATGGTCAGATTTCATGGCAAGTGCCTAGAAGTACAAATCCGCATCCGGACAGCGGACCTCCTGCGGATAGATCGCTTTTAGGGCAACAAAAGGCAAACGTCCCTTCAGCGTAAGCAGCTTGCATAGGTTACGAAATGAAACTGTGACAGCATCGGGTTCTCCCGAGGCTTCTACGTTCCCTTTGATTATTGTTATGCGTCCTACCGTACTACTATCTTGTCTTACACAATTGTTACTGTCACTTTCGAAGACACCGCTGAACACCACCCCGCTGATTAATCATCCACCTCCTGATTCCTCCCCTCGGTCCTCGAGTGATATCGGCCGATGGGAGTGAGGTCTTTCGCACTCATCTAAGTTCATCAGCGGGTGATTTTTCTTGATTGTCGGTGCAGGCCGCGATGATCGGGGCAGGAACGGGTCCTCGGTTTGCGCATGGGCCGGCACGACCAGCGAGATTGAGAGCGCGAGCACGCTAGCTACTCACATTTTATTTATATAACGGCTCTAGAGGCTAGCAAAGATTGTGCCCCTTGGCGTCGTGCCATATGTCTGTCATCAAGTTTAGTAAAACGAGATCCATCACATCCTTCGCCGATTATAAAATTATTATTTGGGTTAGCTATTGAGATTTTTCGTCCATAGCTTTTACTTGGACGAGTGAGATGTTCTATTAAAAATATATTATGATTTACGGCACAATCAACTTGTGTTTCACCAATACATGTAATCTTATCCAAAGAGAGATGAGACAACAATGATGGTATAGATTTACCATAAGATGGAGGCTCATGTCGGGTTCCGGGATGGTGACGGACACATCACGCGACCAACGCTGTGATGAGCGCACCAAGCACGGTTTTGCCGCGTCGGCGCACGTTGTGTACGAACTGGAAGAAGCCGAGATAGAGCGGCAGCTTGTTCTGCGAGATGCCGCGATGCACGCGCAACCAGAAGCGCAGCAGCGACCAAAAACCTTCGATCGTGTTGGCATGGACTTCGCAGAAGCCGTCGCCGTCTTCGTCTTCGTCGCGGGCGTATTCGCCGCGCCCGTGGCAGACGGTCTTGTGCTCGGGGCGACCGCGGCGGTGATGATTGGCTTGATCGTGGCCTGCTGCACGTTGGCCAGCATGCGCAGCACAACCTGGCCGCCGCGCTGGATCAGGCCAAGGATCGGTGGCTTGTCCTTCTCCAGCGTGCCGCGGCCCGGCGCGCCGGCCAGCTTGCGGCACCGACCGAGCCGCCCCTTTTGGCCACTTGCTTCGGCTGCCCCTTGTGCCCGGCCACGACGTAAACCTCGTCGATCTCTACCTCGCTCGTCAATTCTACCGCCGGCATTTTGGCGACCAACCCGGCGCGCAGCTGCTCCGTCATCGCCTGCACGTCCGAGGCGGCCAGGCCTAGCTCAACCGCTATCTGCCGGTTCGAGAGGAAGAGGCCCATGAAGTAGAGGCACAGCACCCACACGAGCTAGCGTGATGCAGGGATCGGGCGTTGGTGCTGAGGAGTGGGGTGACGTAGGGCATCGGCCTCCTCAACTCCGGATGCCCCCTTTGCCATTCAAGCTGAACCAGGACCGCCGTCACCACATCCCACGCCAGCGGCGCCGGGTGACGAACTGGCCGGCCTACGACGCCAGCTTGCGCCAGCGCGGCAGCCCGACGGTGTGGTTCACCGACGAGGCGGTTGCGGCGTGGGTAGCCGAGCCACGCACGACGCGCGGTGGTCAGCCCTGGTATTCCGGTATTATGTAGCTGCCGCCACCACGGGTAAGTAGATACGGCTTTGTCCTGGCCCTAAAAATCGGTCCATGGAAAATGACAACCTGATCGCCGGCCTGATCCGCAAGAAGGCAGAGATCACCGCCCAAGTCGAGGCTCTTCAGATACAGCTTAGGCAGCTCATCATGGATGCCGACAACATTGACGGCGCCATCCGCATTTTCAATCCGGAAATTGATTTGGCGGATATCCGCCCCCGCACCGTGCCGCGCTCGCATGTTGCTTTCTTGGGAGAGGTGCGGCGCACGACGCTGAACATGCTGCGGGAAACCGGGCTGGCACTCACGATCAAGGATATCGCGTTCAGGGTGATGACGGAACGCAAGTTGAGCATCTCCGACGCGCGGCTTGTACGACTGATAGAGAAGAAGGTCGGATCATGCCTGCGCAGTCTGCGCAGCCGGGGTGTCGTGCAGTCCGAGAAGGACCGGGGGAGCTATCTGCGCTGGAAGCTGGTCTAGGCTGAGGCGGCTACGCTTGGTTTGTCCTCTGCCAGTATCCACAAAAATCCACGCTCGGCCGCGTCCGCAGTGCCAGTCCGACTACGCCACGCACTTGACCGCCGTTGTCATCTCGGCGATGCCCCCTCGCGCCACGCGCTTTCCTGAGCGTAGCGGGCCAGATACGCACCCGCGATGCGGTGATGGTGACCCGTTTCGCCGCGGCGCAGGCGGGAGAAGAAGCTTTCGGCGCCGTTCGTGCAGGCAATGCCGTCGCTGTAGGAGAGTTGGTGGTTGATCCGCTTCACCACGTAGTGGCCATGCAGGTCGTTCCAGCTGTTCGCCTCGTCGGCGTGAACCTCGGTCCCGGCCGCGACGTGGTTGCGGATGTAGGCCAGGGCCGAGCCTTCCGTTTTGAATGCGGACGGCATCACCATCCCGTCACGCTGCCGGACCACAACGACGCACTGGCGCTTGCCGTTCTGGTTCTTGACTAGGCGGCGGTCCCGGCGATTTTCCTTGTGATTGGCCGGCTTCACGTAGCCACCGAAGTAGGCCCCGTCGACCTCGACCACCCTGCCGACGCCGCCAAGCTTGTAGCCCTTGACCTCGGCCGCCATCGCCTCGCGCAGCTTGTGCGCCAGCACGAACGCCGTCTTGTATTGCACGTCGAGCTCGCGGGAAAAGGCGAGCATGCTCTTGCCCTTGACCTCGTTGCAGAAGCCAGCAACGGCGAGCAGATAGGTCCGCAACGGCAGCTTGTGCCAGGCGAACAAGGTGCCCGAGGTGATCGAGAACTCGCCACGGCACCCCTTGCAGCGCCATCGCAGCTGGCCCGTAGGCCGACGGCACGCGTAGCAGATCGTGCAACCGCAGTCAGGACAAACGGGTTTTCCGTCTGTTTCAGGCCAACGCAGGCGCAGAAACACGTTCTCGACCCCGCTGTCGGACATACGCATGATCTTGGCGGCGCTGAGCGAGCGCGCGCCGGCAGAAAGCAGGAAGTGCTGCGCCATGAGAACCGATCAGGAAAGGATAAACCGGCACCATCCATGGCAGCGTCAGCCGTCGGGTACAAGCCCAATCTCGTCGGTGGCGGCAGCTACATAATACCGCGGTATTCGCCGCTCGCCATCCTGACGGCGCTGACGATACGGGCCGTGTTCCGCCTCGCGTATCGGCAAGCTGAGGGGCTGCTCGGCTCCATCGTCGGCCTGCTCGGGCTCAGCTTGCGCGTGCCGGACCACACGACCTTGAGCCGGCGTGCGGCGACGCTGGAGGTGCCGCGGGCGGGGAACACCGGTGCGGACGCTGATAGCGAGCCCCTGCACCTGCTGGTGGACAGCACGGGCCTGAAGCTGTGCGGCAAGGGCGAGTGGCTGCTGGAGAAGCACGGGACAGCGACGCGCCGGTCGTGGCGGACCCTGCATCTCGGCGTAGACGCCAACACCGGCCGGATCGTGGCCTCCACGCTGACCACCAAGGACGTGGACGACGCCTTGCAAGCCGGTCCCTTGCTCGACCAGGTCGCGGGCACGGTGTCGTCGTTCACCGGCGACGGCGGCTACGACCAGGATCGTGTTTGCAACAGCGTCGCCGAGCGCCACCCGGAAACGGCTGTCGTCGTCCCGCCACGTGCGACCGCCGTGCCGAGCGATACCGCCGAGAGCGCGCCGACGCAGCGGGACGGCCACCTGCAATGCATCGCCGAGCATGGGTGCATAGCCTGGCAGACCGCGTCCAGATACAACCAGCGCGCCCGCGTCGAAGCCGCCATGAACCGGTCGAAACAGGAGAGCGGCGACGAGTTGCGCGCGCATGCCGATGAGCGACGGGCGACGGGCGACGGGCGACGGGCGACCGAGGTGGCGGTCGCCGTCCACGCGCTCAACCGCATGCTCGAGCTGGGACGCCCAAACTACGTCCGCATCGCCTGACCCCGAACGGGATTGGTATCAATGCGCCTGCATCCCTGATCCATGCACCACGCTAACGGCCGCAGCTCCAGGCAAGCCGCGGCCGCGGCCTGCCCGTGATCGATATGCCCGACGACGCTCATTCCCTGCTCAGGGACGGCATCCCGCAGCCGCTGGACCGTCTCCAGCATGCCGTAGCTGCTGACCCAAAACGTCATACCATCGATGTCCATGTGAGTGTTCCTAGCCTTGTACGGCAGGTCAGCAGAGCCTTGCCCGACTGCGGTGCAATCTGGCAAGGTGCTCACTGATGGTCACGCCGCGGCACGTTGTCCGACATGGCGGAGAAACTCGAGCACGTCCGCGTTGAAGTGGTCCTTGTGCGTGGCGGTCAGCCCGTGCGGGGCGCCTGGATAGGTGATCAGCTTCGCGTTTTTGACGATCTTGGAGGCGATCCGGGCGGCCGCGCCGATCGGCACGATCTGGTCGTCCTCGCCGTGGATGAACAGCGTGGGCACATCGAACCGCTCGAGATCCGCTGTGAGGTCGGTCTCTGAAAACACCTTGATGCAGTCATATGCGCCCTTCACGCCGACCTGCATCGACCACATCCAGAACGCGTCGCGGATGCCCTGCGACACGGTGGCCCCCGGCCGGTTTGCGCCATAGAACGGAGCACCGAGGTCCCGATAGAACTGCGACCGGTCGGCCAGGATGCCGGTGCGGATCGCGTCGAAGGCGGCGCGCGGGAGGCCGCCCGGATTGGCCTCGGTCTGCAGCATCAGCGGCGGGATGGCGCCGACCAGCACGACGGCGCCGACGCGCTTCGTCCCATGCCGGCCGATGTAGCGCGTGACCTCGCCGCCGCCGGTCGAGTGGCCCACCATGACCGCGTTCTCGACCCCAAGCTGGTCCAGCACCGCGGCCAAGTCGTCGGCGTAGGTGTCCATGTCGTTGCCGTTCCAGGTCTGGCTCGAGCGTCCGTGGCCACGCCGGTCATGCGCGATGACGCGGTAGCCATGGGCGCCGAAAAACAGCATCTGGTCATCCCAGACATCTGCGTTCAGCGGCCAGCCATGGCTGAACACCATGGGCTGGCCGCTGCCCCAGTCTTTGTAGAAGATCTGCGCACCGTCATTCGTCGTGATCCTCGGCATGTCATGCTCCTCTGCTCTGGCCGACCTTGCTTAGGTCTCTTGGCCGGAAGCGCGCATGATATGTTTTGGCCTTGCGCGATCTTCCCGATCCGCAGGACAGCTTCCGGAAATGAACGCGGATCGGTTTGCGGCCGGCAGCACGCGGACCTTGCCGGAGACAACGGAACGTCGACTTGGCACTCGTGCGTTGCAGGAGAACTCGTGCGATCGGCGGAGAACACCGCGCTGGTCACGCCTAGTCTCATCCGGGCAAGGTACATTCGGAAGAAATCAATGCTGCACCGCCTTCTGTGCTCTCTACTGCCGCCCCCGACAGCCATGAGGCCAGCAAGGCCTGCTCTCGGCCGTCGCGTATTCTGCTTGTGCGGCCTGACGACTCCCGGGCTACTCCGCACCGTCGCTGCCCGGGCCGAGTTGAGTCCTGAGGCTATCGTATCCACGGTCCTCGCGGAGGCGGCGAAATCGCCGATCCGGATCCATCGACTACGCGGCGGCGTCGCGGTGCTGGAGGGGTCCGGCGGCAACGTCACGGGGTTGGCGGGCCCCGAGGGCAAGCCGCTGGTCGATGCGGGGGACGCGGTCTCGCGTCCGCAGCTCGAGACGGCGTTGAACAGTCTCGGCGAAGAGCCCGTGATCCCCAAAAAACGGATCGACGCGCGAGGAAGCCCCCGAGGCGCTCGGCGGGCGGTCGCGCTCGGAGCTGGCGCTACGCTCGTCTACTCCACCCGCGTTCTGGACGTGTGGGCTGCACATCGCGCCGGGGCAGGCGCGTAGTAGCCTCCGGGAAGAAAGCTGAGCGGGCGCTCTCGATTACTCGCCATGCTTGGCAGGATTGCTGGAGCCCCTGGGGCTTACCCACCACGCCGGGGAGCACTCTTCGGTCGCCAGGCTCCGACGCTGGCTTTGACTCTCAGAACGTCTTTCCGGCTTTGCCGGCCGGACTGCGCGTTCGGAGCATGTTGGCAGCTGCGGCGGCCGGACAGTTTACCCGCCTCGCCAAACTTGCATCCCGAACTTTGCGATTCGCTTCA
This sequence comes from uncultured Alphaproteobacteria bacterium, assembly GCA_963850595.1. GTDB lineage: Bacteria > Pseudomonadota > Alphaproteobacteria > Acetobacterales > Acetobacteraceae > CAHJXG01. The sequence goes on from CAWKLS010000004.1 coordinate 447,654, forward strand.
CCAAAGCTTTTTCCGCTGCGCTCGGCCTGAATATCTGGCGCGCGTGGTTCCGCACTCGGCCGAATAAGCACTAACACCGTTTAACGTCCGCTAACGATCGACAACACGCGTTCTCCCCAGATCTCCAGCAAATTGAGCTCGCCGCAATCGTAGCGACCGCCGTGGTCGCTGCAAGACCTGGCTCAATGCGTCCAAGTAGACTGGAGACGAAAATGAACGCCGAAGGTATAACGACTATCCCGCCGTCGCCGCCCATTAATCCCTGGTCCGGATCGGGGCGGCTACCGCGCTCAATCAACCGACCGGCTTTGTGTCGCGAACGTGCCTGGCGCCAGCCTTGGAGCGGGGACGAGTGCGTTTCTGAGGTGGGGAGCATCATCGCGTCCCGATGGACCGACGAGCGGCAGACGGCTCGGGTAGAGGTCGGCCCGGTCTCGGCCGAGCGTTACATCATAGGCGTCGCACTTCGGCCGGCGCAGCTTAGGCTCCGGCGTGGGACCGAACCGACTTACGAAGGAACCATGCCGACCGGCATGGTCTACGTGACGGAACCGGGGCAAGCCGTGGAAGCGGAGTTCTTCACACCTTGCGATTTCGTTCACTTCCACGTCGAAGCCGACCATCTTCGAAGTCACCAGGCCGCTACGGCAGCCGAATTGCAGCCCGGCGACGGCGCGGAGGCTGCGGCGGGTGGCAAACTCCGTAACTTGCTGTTCCGCGACGAACTCGCCGCCCAGCTCTCGCGGACGTTGACGGAGGACACGGGTGGAGGCCATCCACTCTATGCCGAGACCATCGGCCAAACGGTCTTAATGCGCGTTTTGGCGCTGCGTCCTTCAGCGCCCCGGGTGGGCACTCTGCCGAAATGGCGCTTGCGACGCGTGCAGGAGCATCTTGCCGCCAACTTTGCTGAACCCACAAGCCTTGCGGAACTCGCCGAGGCTGCCGGCTTGTCGCGGATGCATTTTGCCGCGCAGTTCCGAGCGGCAACGGGGTGCCGACCGCACGAGTGACCTCCTGCAATACCGGATCGAGCGGGCCAAGCAGATGCTGGTCGATACGGACATGACGCTGGTCGACATCGCGCTTAGCGTCGGCTTCCAAACGCAATCGCACTTCTCAACCGTTTTCAAGCGCTTGACGGGCGACACCCCAGCCCGATGGCAGCGCGTTCGCCGCAGCGTATGACAGCTCTCGAAGGCATTTTGCCGGATGGCATAGTCCCTGGCACGGAAGGCGCCGTCGAGCTTACCATCGAATGATTTTGTCCGGCTCGCGGCGGTGCGGCAGCCTCATGTCACCAAACCGTTGGCTTGACGTCGTTCCAATCCCCTTTCAACTTTGCATAGAGTAATACCCTGGAAGAACTTGCATGACTAAGCGGTCAGAAGCCGCCGCCATCGCTGGCGGGGAAGCGCTCGAAGTGTTCATGTTTGGGCCGTTCCGCCTCATTCCAGCACAGAAGTTGTTGCTTGAAAATGACAGACACATTCCCATCGGCGCACGGGCCTTCGACCTTCTCGTTGCGCTTGTCCGTCACGCAGGCGAGGTCGTTGGCAAAGTTGAACTTTG
>CAWKLS010000005.1:0-433205 GCA_963850595.1 uncultured Alphaproteobacteria bacterium
GCACGCAGTCGGACACGGTGCAGCCCTTCCTCGACGTGCGCACGGCGGTGCTGAACGACACCCTCGATGACGCTTTCCGCCGTCGCCACCCCGGCTTCCGGCCCGCCAACGACGACCGCAGGCCGACAGCAGCGGCAGCGTGATTAACTTCCACGATCTTGCATGGTCTCCCGCCCAGCCGGGCGCCGAACAGCACGTGCGTGCCGTTTTCCACCAGCGCCACGAAGCGAAGCTGCGGGAACGCACTCTCGCCGCGGCTGGCACCTGGATAGCCGAAAGCGATGCCGTTCTCGGCCGTGTCGGCCACATCCAGGCTTGAGCCGTCCAGGCTCACCAGCCGCCACCCTCGATACCATGCCCCCTCGGTGGCGCGCGTTGCCACAGGCTGCACCACCTACCCATATAACCGGCGCAGAGGCATCTCGCCCAAACGGCTGCGCGCCTGCGGGATGCCGCTCTTGCCCGCCACCTTGACCGCATCGGCGCCCCAGAGCCAGCGCAGCCCCTCCAACAAGCAGCGCAGCACCTCGCGGGTGCTGGACGCCATGCAGAGCGCCATCGCGATGGCGTAGTAGACCATCACCTGCGCCGGCAGGTCGCGCTCGCGCTCGCTCGCCTTGCCGGTCTCGGCTAGGACCTGCTGCACCCGGTCGGGCGGGAATGTCTTGGCGATCACGTCGAGGCTGATGTGGTCGCTGACACGAACCCCGGCCGGCGGGCCGGCAGGAACACGCGCCATCGCTGTCGATCCCAGAAAACCTTGTGAGCGGTATAGGGCTCTGATCTCCTAAATGAACCGTATTCAGGCTAGATGCCCGAAAACAGGTTCCACCAGATTGGTAGGGTTATGAACGACAACACCGTCCCGACGCCCACCATAAGCGAGATCAACTGCGCATTCAGCCCATATTGGATGGCCACGATCGACGCTCCGATTTGCGGCGCCATCGCGGACTCGAACAGGGTAACTTGCGTCGTCGTGCCGCCGAGACCCATGCCGCCGACATAGACCAGCACGACGAGCAAGGGTGCCAGCACCAGCTTATAGCCAAGCCCCATCGCGAGCGGCACGCGGTTTCCCTGCAATGTGCCCAGGCGCAGTTGCAGCCCCACAGATACCAGGGCGAGTGGCGCCAGCGTGCCAGCCAGTCGGGTCAATACGGACACGGCCCAGGCGGGATAGCTGACCGGCATCAATACGACGGCGATCACCAGCGCGATCAAGGGTGGAAACATAAGGATGCGGAACATGATCTCACGTCGGGAGATCGTTCCGCCTGCGAAAGCACAGATCAGCAGAATGCCGGCCGTGCTCAGTACCATATAGGTTCCAAGCTGGTCGATCAAAATGCCGGTCGGCATCTCGCCCGGCCCATAGAACGACTCGATCATCGGTAAGCCGATGAAAGAGGTGTTGCCCAGCCCACCGACCACGATCAGCGCGCCCGTCGTCGTCCGCGGCAGCTTCATGACACTGCCTATCAGCCAGAACAGCAATGCGCTCACGGCGAACAGCAGCCATGGCATCGAGACGGCATAGAGCAGCGATCGATCCCAGCAGGCATCGTGCACCTGCAGCAGCGTGAGGGCCGGCAACGAGATGTGGATAATAAACGCATTGATCGAGGTATGTGCGTTCTCCGGCACACGCTTGAACCCTCGTAAGCCCATCCCGATCGCAAGACACGCGAAGAGCATGATGATGTTGTCCAACGGCCGAAACTCCTTGGGGTCGACCGGCTTGGGGTTGGTGTAGCCCAAAGCAGCGCGCGACCGGGCAGCAGGTTAAGGGCAGAGCAGCGTCTGCGGCATCGGCCTCGCAACGGTTCAGGCCGGCAGGCCGGATCGCGAGCCGTCGACGTCCCACCGACGTCGTGCCGTTGCTTTCGGCGACAGCGTCACTCGCAGGTGAGCGCCGTCGGAGGTAGTTGAACGCCGCTCGCCATGAGGTCTCGTCGCTCGGAGACCCCGGAGTGGTTCAGGACGAAGCTCTGCATCGCTTTGGCTCGGGCCCGCGCCGACAGGCGTCTGGGCCAGCCGACGGCGGTGGCGACGGCGCTACCGAACGCAGCACGCCACCTCCTTTGCCCCACGACGACCCGCTGTCCGGCGTCAGCAGGCCCGCCGCTCCAGCACTGCGAGGGCGCGTCGCCACACGTCAATTCTCGAGATGACAGGCGAACGTCCTGGGTCGCCCCTGTGCTGGAAGATCCATTCAACACAGCTCGCATTTGTTTCTCCAGTTCCAGTTGCGGAAAGCGCCGCGCGAACACTCCGCCACTAAATCGGAGGCTGACATAGCAGTCTGGTCGTGCCCGACGTTTGATCGTCAGATCTGTCTATTTGCCACGGAATGTGTCTATTTATGAGCAATGAACCTGGCATGAGCAACGACCTGGGGATGGGCGCCGCCGGTCAACGCTGAACGAACCGACGCACGGCCGAAGCAATAAAGCGAAGAAAGTAGTGTAATGCCGACGGATGTGCTTACGATCGAACCAGCACCGGTGATCCTATATCCAGCGACGCTGACCATGTTTGAGTTCGTGCAAGAAGGCGATCACGCCGCGCTGGATGGCACGTCACGCGTAATCGAACGCGTAGCGAAACCGAGTTGCGTCTACCAATACCAACTGCAGGACCGCGCGCTGTGGCGCACGAAGTTCGAGAGCCCAATCTTCGGGATCGCAACCCGTAGCGCTGGTTCGATGCTCGTGAGTTATGGCGGGAACCGGTTCGCAACGGCGATCCGCGTCGACGGCGAGGGAGGCAACCTGTTTTGCTTTACGACGCAGTTGCACGGCACGACAACATTGGTCCGGAACGGTCAGTCCACGACGGTTACGGAACGCTGCGGTCTCGTTTCGCGGCCCGGCGCCGGCGTGCGGCTTCTGGTCAGCAACGATAGCGCGCGGGCAAATGTCTTTTTCAAGGCAGCGGACGTCGAGGATGCGCTGGAGCATACGCTCGACGAGCGGCTTCGCAAGCCGCTCGAGTTCAGGCCGGATCTGGACTGGAGCAACGGCCTGGCTGGCAGCTTGAAATACCAGCTCGATTTCCTGATGCGCGAGTTCCAGCGACTGGACGGCGTGGCCAGCAGCCCCGTCGCACTCGCTTCGACGACCGATCTCTTGATCGCACTGGTGCTGCATGGCGTGTCGCACAACTACGCCGACCGGTTGAGTAGGGGCTCAGCCGGGGCGGTGCCGGCTTACATCCGGCGGGCTGAAGACTTCATGCGCGCGAACTGCGCAGAGCCGATCCGCATGGCGCACGTGGCCGCCGCGGCGGGATGCAGCCTAGGGACTTTGGGCACCGTCTTCAGGCATTTCCGTAGCAAGACTCCGCTGGCCACGCTGCACGGGATCCGGCTGGAGCAGGCACGCTGCGACCTGACCCACGGCGGAAACAGCGCCTCGATCATGACGGTCGCGCGCCGCTATGGCTTCACCAACGCCGCGCGGTTCAACATCGCCTTTAGCCGCCGCTTCGGCGAGACGCCGTCGGACGCCGTAGGGCGCGCGGCACGCTCGTGATACTTGCTGGCGCCTCCAAGTGACGATCGCAGTAATGATCCAATGGCCTCGCCCGTGGCTTACGCCACCCTCGTGTCGTCAGGCGGAGGGGAGAGAGATAGGGATAGGGAAGCATCAGGAAGTGTGGGGCGCTGCATCTGAGCGGGCTAAAGAATGTTCAACGGCCGAGCTGTTGGTGCTCCCATCGTCCAAGCACCCCACACTTCCTGATGGTCTTATGTGGACGGCTCTGGGTCAGCAAGGGTCTTTTATCTGTGAATTGGCGGAGTTTGATCGCCAGTTCGTTGCTGTAGTTGGTCAGTCGCGACCGAACCCGGGCGGAGGGTCGATTGCCTGTAGTTCGGCAAGATCATGGTCGCAGATCGCCTGCAATGTGTCGGCCAGCGCACTATCTTGCAGGTTGATTGGCAACGCTTCTAGCCATTCGGCATACTGCGTTTGCAGCTCTGCCAATTCAGCGACCGCGTCATGCCAACACCGCGCGCGGCTACGATGGTCGGTTGGGCGACGCGTGCGGATCACTGGCGTGTCCGCTGTGCGCGCGGCACGGTATCGAGCCTGGCGTTCGGCGTCGGTCATGGCTCTCTTGCCAATAGACCTACGCAGCATGATCCCACTCCCAATCGTTATGTCACGAAATGATGTTCAGGCGAAGCGACCTGGCCCCGGCCCCCGGCCCGGCCCGCTTTTTGGTGCGCTAGCCGCCGACGCCGGCCTCCCTAAGCCCGCAGTGAGGCGTTAGTCGGCTGAGCAAGGCCTTCGTCATCTTTGGATCAGCAGTTGCTGAGCGGCGTGAGCAAAGATCCGGTCAGTTGCGCCCTTATGTCCGGCCTGTTGCGCGGCGCTTGCCGCTGGCCATCATGGGTGTGCGCTTGCGTGTCAGGCACCAATCTCCAAAAGCGTGCTCAAGGCACGAGAGCATCAACGGTATCGCCTGATCCAGTCCGTCCATCGCTCATTGGCATCGGCCGGCACGGCCGAACCAGCCCGAGCGCCACTGACCCCGCCCGTGCCGATTCGCAAATCGGTGTTCCCAAGCTACATCGTCTGTCTGGAAGACGGGAAAAAGCTGAAGATGCTCAAGCGGTACCTGCGTGTCAGCTACGGGATGACGCCTGAGCAATACCGGCAGAAGTGGGGGTTGCCGGTCGGCTACCCCATGGTGGCACCGGATTACGCCAGTCACCGCTCGACACTCGCGAAGCAGATCGGCCTCGGCCGAAAGCCGGGAAGCTTAGCTCCGGAACAGACGAACCTGACGGAGGAGAATAACACGCCGGACCTGCCGGCTGAGCCCACGGTGACACAGGGCCGGGCACGACGCGCGCGCGGGTCCAAAGGCTAAGCTCTCCAACTACTTTCGGTCATATTTTCCAATACATCCAAGTCGTTGAGACACTTGGAGGTGTGCGGCAATCCGAAAGTCTTGATTTCTGAAGAACCCGAGCATTACTCCCGCCCAGGCGCCGGCTGTAACATTCTTCCAAGCGGACGTTTGACGCGGTGATACACCTTGGACGATAGCTGCGCCGTCGCTCATTGACCGTATAGGCGCAGGAACAATGCAACGACACGTTCGACACGTTCGGGCATCCCCTCCCGGATCGCAGCGATGTCGATGCCGAGCGCCATTTGGAAGTTGGTGAAGCCCTGCCACATGCCGAACAACTCCTCGGCAGCGTGCGCGGGGTCTACGGCCGTCAGGTCACCACGGGCGACTGCGGCCGCGATCACGCCGGCCAGGTTCTGCCGCGTCCGGCCGGGGCCGAGGTCGTAGAAGGCGCGGGCGAGATCCTCGTGACGGCGCAGCTCCCCTGCAACGACGCTGTAGAAGTCGATGGCGGGCTTGCTGGTCAGGAACGTCATGATGCCAAGGCCGAACCCGCGCAGCTGGTCGGCAACCGTGCCAGGTTGGCCGTCGCTAGCCTGAGATCGCTGGGCGACCTCGATCCGCTCCATCTCCCGTTCGACGGCTGCCCGGAACAGCGCGGCCTTGTCGGAATAATGAGTGTAGAGTGTCACCTTGGACACGCCAGCCCGCGCCGCGATGGCCTCGATGGGCGTGGCCTCGACCCCGCGTTCCAGGAACAGCGTCCAACCAGCATCGAGAATGGCCCGGCCCTTGTCCATGTCGCGCGGCCGGCCGGGCGGGCGAGGCTTTGGTGGCCGGGTCATGCAGGCGTCCCCTTGACGCTCCCTGTGCAGGGCCGCATTACTGAACGACAAGGTTCATAAACAGTTTGGGGATTAGACATGGCGTTCAAGGGTCACTGCCTGTGCGGCGCTGTCCACTACCAATCGAGCGGACCAGCGGTGTTCATGGGCAACTGCTACTGCGCCGACTGCCGGTGCGAGAGCGGCACAGGGCACATCACCGCCGTCGCTGTGCCGGACCCCACTTTCCAGATCAGCGGCAAAACCCGGGATTTCACGAAGTCCTCGGACAGCGGGCAAACCATCCGCAACACGTTCTGCCCTGCCTGCGGTACGACACTCTGCACCCACCCGTCAGGGCTGCCCGGCCTGGCTCTGATCCGGGCTGGCACCCTGGAAGACGTGTCCGAGGTCAATCCGCAGGTCAATATGTATGTCGCGTGCGCGCCGGCGTGGGACAAGCCTGTCGAGAGCATCATGGGGTTCCCTGGCATGGCACCCGCACAACGCTAAGATAGGCTTAGGGCTTACTTCCCAAATCTTGGATCGGAGTGCCGATGTTTGAGCAATGCCGCTGGCTGAATGAGCCGGACCGCTGGGCGCTGAATCCTCAAGGCTTGGTAGTCACGACGAACCAGGCAACGGATTTCTGGCGAGAAACGCATTACGGCTTTACCAGGGACAGTGGCCACTTCTTCGGTAGCGAGGTGCCTGGCGACTTCACGGCCTCGCTCCGCGTCAAGGCGCGATATGAGAGCCTGTATGACCAGGCCGGAATTATGGTGCGTCTCGATGCCGAAAACTGGATCAAGGCAGGGGTCGAGTTGTTGGACGGCGAGGCTCTGCTGAGCAGCGTTCTAACAGTTGAACGCTCCGATTGGGCCACAGGGCCGTTCCATGGCGACGCATCTGACTTCCAGGTCCGAGTGACCGTGGACCGCGGGGTGTTGCGCCTGCAAGCCTCGACGGACGGCCTGCGCTGGCCACTGGTGCGGCTTTGCCCCTTTCCCGTGGCCAAGCGCTACCTGGTCGGGCCGGTGTGCTGCACTCCCGAGCGCGCCGGGCTGGAAGTCCTGTTCTCCGACTTCATCGTCACGCCACCAACCGGCCGAGCGCTCCACGACCTGTCCTGATGCGGAAGCAGTCGCGCTGCCAGGGAAAGCCTGTGCAAATTGGCCATCTGGCGCCGTAGTATCATGATCCCCGACTAGGGCCTGTTAGTAGCTGAACCCGTCGTCCGGTTGCGCATTATCCTGCTTTTCGGTGAGGCAGGCTGGATGCTGACGGATGAGCGATGGGCAATGCTGGAACCCTTGATCGAGGCGTGCCGTCCGGCGGCGAAGGTGCCGCCTCAGCATCTGCGGCGCACGATCAGCGCCATCGTGTGGCGGCATGACAACGGCGCCAAGTGGCGTGCGGTGCCGGCCGAACTCGGGCCGTGGTGGATGGCGGCGCAAACGTTCATCCGCTGGTCGCGGCTCAAGGTTTGGGAACGCATGCTAACGCTGGTCCAGGAGAAGGGCGTGCAGCTTGGGATGACGTTCCCGGACTGATGCTCCGCATCTGGCCTCGACGGCACCAGCATCCGCGCGCACCAGAAAGCGGCCGGGGCGGCCAAAAAGGCGGCACTTCAGCACAACGAGACCATCGTGAAGCGCTGGGCCGTTCTCGTGGCGGCTATGGCACCAAAGCTTGCGTGATCACCGACGCGATCGGCCGGGCCGTGGCCTTTGTCCTGGCGCCAGGGCAGGCGCACGAGTTGCCGCATGCCGTAGCCCTCCTCGACCAACTGCCAGGCGTGCCCGGCTGGGTGGTCGCCGATCGCGGTTACAGCAGTTACGCCTTTCGCGAGCACATCTGGGACCTGGGCGCGCGACCAGCGATCCCGCCCCGCAAGACCGAGGCGCCGGTCGCCTGCCCGGACTGGATCTACACCCATCGCAACCAAGTCGAGATGGTCTGTTTGCAAACGATAAATTCTGCCTGACCCGGCAGGGCAGCCTGGTGCTGTCCTGGCGTCGCAGCCCGCCTAGAGCTGATCGCCTGGCGTCGACAGCTGACACAACTGTTTCGGGAGGATGTTGCCCTCTCGGAGCGGATTATGAAGCGACAGCAGTGGACGGTGACGCGGCGCCACGCCAGCCATCCGGCAGCGGAGCGACGGTGGGATCAGGCTTACCAGCTGCTTCTAGCGATGCTCGCCCCGGCGGGTCCGGGCACCCTCAATGCTGATGCTCCGACAAACGCAATAAAGGAGGATTGTCATGCACGTAGCAGTCTACGCCCGGGTCTCGACCGTGCGCCAGGCTCAGGCCCAAACGACTGACCAGCAACTCGATCGCCTGCGCGCCCATGCTGAAAGGCAGGGCTGGGACTTGACGTTCGATCGCGTGTTCCGCGACGACGGCTACAGCGGCGCCAGCCTGAGGCGGCCCGGCCTCGACCGCCTGCGCGACGCTGCCGCGGGTGCGCGGCTGGATCGCATCTTGATCACCGAGCCGGACCGGCTGGCGCGAAACTACGTGCACCAAGTGCTCCTGGTCGAGGAATTGCAGAAGCACGGGGCGGAGGTGGAGTTCCTCGACCGACCGATGAGCCGCGATCCGCACGACCAGCTATTGCTGCAGATCCGCGGCGCCGTGGCAGAATATGAGCGCACCCTGATCGCGGAACGCATGCGTCGCGGCCGCCTGCGCAAGTTACGCGCCGGCACGCTGCTGCCCTGGACGCGGCCGCCCTATGGCTACCGGCTCGACCCCGACCGGCCGCGCGATCCGGCCGGGGTGCGTCCTGATGAGGCCGAAGCGGCGGTGGTGCGTGACCTGTTCGCCTGGTTCGCCGACGAGGGCGCCACGATCTATGGACTGCGGCGTCGCCTCGATCAGCTCGGCGTCGTCTCGCCCCGGGGGTGCCGAACCTGGAACGGCTCGGCCCTGCACGGCGTGCTGACCAATCCCACCTACGTCGGCCAGGTCTTCGCCAACCGTGTCCGCGCACGCCCTGCCGAGCGGCGCCGCTCCGCCTTGCTGCCCGTGGGCCGCAGCGGCACGGGAGCCACGCGAGCCGTGGATGCGGCCGAGTGGATTGCGGTCGCCCCCGTGCCCGCCATCGTCGGCCAGGCACAATTCGACCGCGCCCAAGAGCGGTTGGCTTATAATCGCCGCATGGCACGGCGCAACAACCGGGTGCACCCTTACCTTCTGCGCGGCCTGGTCAGCTGCGGCCAGTGCCGCCTGGGCTGTTCTGGCCTGCACATGCCGACCGGCTACGACTATTATGTTTGCCGGACCAAGACGCAGTCGCTGTTGCTGTTGTCCGGTGAGCGCTGCCCGGCACGCTACATCCCCGCTCGCGCGCTGGAAGAGCTGGTCTGGCGCGACCTGTGCGAGGTGCTCGCAATGCCCGAGATGATCGCGCACGCGATGGAGCGAGCGCGCGGCGGGCACTGGCTGCCGCAGGAGCTGCAGGCGCGCCAAGCCAACCTGCGCCGTGGCCGGGCGGCGCTCGGCCAACAGGTCGAGCGGCTCACGGAGGCCTATCTCGCAGGCGTCGTGCCGCTGGCCGAATACGAGCGCCGCCGGCGCGATGCCAGCACCCGGCTGCTGGCGCTGGACCGACAGGAGCATGAACTTGCGCACGACGCCGAGCGTCAGGGTGAGACGGCTGGCTTGGCAGCCCACGCCGAGGCGTTCTGCCTGCGCGTGCGCAAGGGTCTGGCCGGCGCCGACTTCGACCACAAGCGAGCGCTGCTGGAACTGCTGGTCGACCGCGTGATCGTCACCGACGGCGCGGTCGAGATCCGCTACGTCGTCCCAACCGGGCCGGACGGCGAATGCGAGCCGTTTTGGCGATTGCGTTCAGACTATCGAGCGGCTCTGGGCGAGGCTCAAGGAATGGCGTGCCGTCGCCACACGCTACGAGAAGACCGCCACCTCCTTCATGGGCGTCCTCTGCCTTGCCGCAGCCATCGATTGGATCAAAGGCTAACAGGCCCTAGAATTTTTAGTGTCCGTCTAAGTGTCCGCTCGACGACGTCTTGAATCAAAGGAGTTGGTTGTGATTCGCTGGTGGCGATCCCGATTCGCAGGATGGCACCGATGTGGACGTACGAGAACCGAGGCCGCTACGACCGCAGTAAGCTGCGCTACCCCAGCGACGTGACTGACGAGGAATGGGCGTTTATCGGACCGGTTATCCCGCCGGCCAAACGGGGTGGTGGCAAGCAGACGGTGAGCATCCGCGAGGTGGCAAATGGGTTGACGTATGTGTTGAGCACGAGCTAGCGTGGTGCAGGGATCGGGCGGTGGTGCTGAGGCACAGGGTGACGTAGGGCATCGGCCTCCTCAACTCCGGATGCCTCCTTTGCCATTCAAGCTGAACCAGGACCGCCGTCACCACATCCCGCGACAGAAGCACAAGGTGACGAACTGGCCGGCTTACGACGCCAGCCTGCGCCAGCGCGGCAGCTTGACGGTGTGGGTCACCGACGAGGCCATCACGGCGTGGGCGGCCGAGGCACGGACGACCCGCGGTGGGCAGTCCCGGTATTCGCCGCTCGCCATCCTGACGGCGCTGACGATACCGGCCGTGTTCCGCCTCGCGTATCGGCAAGCTGAGGGGCTGCTCGGCTCCATCGTCGGCCTGCTCGGCCTCAGCTTGTATGTGCCAGACCATACAACCCTCAGCCGGCGCGCGGCGACACTGGATGTGCCGCGGGCGGGAAACGCCGGTACGGACGCTGATAGCGAGCCCATGCACCTGCTGGTGGACAGCACGGGCCTGAAGCTGTGCGGCAAGGGCGAGTGGCTGCTGGAGAAGCACGGGACAGCGACGCGCCGGTCGTGGCGGACCCTGCATCTCGGCGTAGACGCCGACCCCGGCCGGATCGTGGCTTCCACGCTGACCACCAAGGACGTGGACGATGCGTCGCAAGCCAGTCGCTTGCTCGACCAGGTCGCGGGCACGGTGGCGTCGTTCACCGGCGACGGCTGCTATGACCAGGATCGTGTTTACAACAGCGTCGCCGAGCGCCACCCGAAAGCGGCTGTCGTCGTCCCGCCACGTGCGACCGCCGTGCCGAGCGATACCGCCGAGAGCGCGCCGACGCAGCGGGACGGCCACCTGCAATGCATCGCCGAGTGCGGGCGCATGGCGTGGCAGAATGCGTCTGGATACAACCAGCGCGCCCGCATCGAAGCCGCCATGAACCGGTCGAAACAGGAGAGCGGCGACGAGTTGCGCGCGCATGCCGAGGAGCGTCGGCGGACCGAGGTGGCGGTCGCCGTCCACGCGCTCAACCGCATGCTCGAGCTGGGACGCCCAAACTACGTCCGCATCGCCTGACCCCGAACGGGATTGGTATCAATGCGCCTGCATCCCTGATCCATGCACCACGCTTTCGCAGGTGGGTCGTTGAGAGGACCTTCGGCTGGCTCGGTCGGTGGCGGCGTTTGTCCAAGGTTTACGAACACCTGCCCGAAGTCTCCGAAGCCATGGTCACCCTCGCCATGATCCGCCTCATGGTCCATCGCGTCGCCCATCCAAATCGCAAGCAACTGACCGCGCCATGACTTCTAAAACGGGGTCTCATACCAGACGCCCTATTCACTGACTGCTCTGGCCCAGGTGCGGCGAGTGATGGAGGCGAGGCGCTCGGGCATGCTTATCAATTTGTTCCAAGCATCGCAGCAGGCATTCACGATGGCTTCGTAGCTGTTCCAAACGCAGTGACTGAGAAAGTTGGCCCGCAGGTAAGCCCAGACCTGTTCCACTGGGTTCAGTTCAGGTGCGTAGGGCGGCAGTGGAAGCAGGCTGATGTTCTCCGGCACGCGCAGCTTGGGCGAGGTGTGCCAGCCTGCTTGATCAAGCACGAGGACGGCATGCGCGCCCTCGGTGACATGGCGGCTGATCTCGGCCAGGTGCACGTTCATGGCCTCGACATTGACAAGGGGCAGCACGACGGCCGCGCCCGTGCCGCGCTCGGGGCAGACTGCACCGAACAGATAAACCGAACTGCGGCGATGGTCGCGCACCGCGCGCGGGCGCGTGCCACGCGGCCCCTCGCCTTGCCATTCCATCCGGCTTCGCCGAACGGAACCTTTGGCAAGTCTCGCCCAGACCCGGGTCAGCGTGCCCTGCTGGCCGACACGGTCAAGCGCCTTCGGCCCTTGACCGTCCATGAACCAGACCTCGACGGGCTTGCCCTGCGCGGTCGCGGACAGGCTGGCAGTGACAAGGCCAGCGAACCCGGCCTGAAAAGTGCCTGCGCCTCAGGATCGCTTCTCGGGTGTTGCGGACGCACCGACAAGCGTCGGAATGCGAGCTTGCGGAGCAGCTTGCCCACCGTGCGCTCGTGCAGGCTGATGCCCCACTCGCGCTTGATCCGCTCCTGCAGATCGACGCAGCGCCAGCGCACCACGCCGTCGCGCGCCAGGTCCGGCCCTTGTTCAACCCATCCGGCAACGATCGCCTCTTGCTCCGGCGACAGGCGCGGCTTCGGGCCATTGCAGCGCGGCAAGTCAACCAGGCCTGCAAGCCCGTCGGCATTGAAGCGATGCACCCAGTCGCGCAACGTTTGCCGGTCCATGCCGCAGCATTCGGCCGCGTCCTCGCGCGACTGCCCCTCCATCACGCACGCGATCGCCAACATCCGGCGTGCCGCTTTAGCGTCTCGTGTTCGCCCGGCCTCACGCCGCAAATCATCCACCGACACATCCTGCCGCGTAATCGCCACCGCCATGTTCGACCCCGTCCCAAACAAAGCGGCACAGCGAATCACAAACTCTATCCAAGCGGGATCACGTCCGAGTCAACGGTCAGGGCGTCTGGTATAAGCGAGAAAGCCCAGGTTGAGGCTATGGGGAAGCAGCACAGTGAAGCAAGCGTCCTGCCCTCTGGCCGATGCACGGAGGCTGATGCGGCCGGACATGACCGGAGCAGTGGGCCGGCTGCGAATGAATCGGGACGTTTACTCGCTGCTTTGGACGGCCGGCCGATGAATGTCGTTTAGGCTGTAGCTCATATCGGGTTCTGGGGTGTTGGCTTGCAGGGGCGTGACTGGCGGCTTCGACCACCTTGCAGAGAAACAGGAGCATCAACGTGCGTGATCCTACGATCAGGACGAAATCACCGCCAGCGTTACCGAGCGCTATCCAGCGGCGGCGATCATCGTGCCCCCGTGCTCGAATGCAGCGCCGAGCGAGACGGCCGAGACCGAGCCCACACAGTAGGACCGTCATCTCCTGCACGTCGAACCGAGAGGTTCGCCGGACATGGCCGAGCATGTCCGCGTCGCCTGAACGCAGATGGCGGCCGGGGTTATTGCGTCCGCAATACCGATCGATGCAACAGCGCCACGGAGTGCTCTTCTTTATACCTGAACCAGGCCGGTAGGGCGACCGGAACCGCCCCGCCTACACGATCAGAAGTCGAAGTTTGCGATGTTCGACTTGTCGTAGACGAACGGGAACCCAAGCAAAATCTCGCTCCCGTTGACCACCTTCAGCTTGCCCAGCTTGCCCGCATCCAGCTCTGTCGCACCCGCCTTCAACTTGCCGTCCACCTCGGCCCGCATCGCGTAGACCGCAGCGTAGCCCAGGTCGACCGGGTTCCACAGCACCACCGATTTGACACACCCGCTGTTGACATACGGCTTCATCGCGTTCGGCGTGGCAAGGCCGACGATCGCGACCTTGCCGCAGAGGTCGGCCTGCTTAACCGCTTCGGCCGTCGCAGGGGTCGCAACCGAGGTCATGCCGAACAGCCCGCCGAGCTGGTCGCCGTATTTGTTGATTAGCGCGCTCGCCTGGTTAAACGACAGGTTGTTGTCCTCCTGCGCCTCGACCGTCTCGAGCCACTTCATTTTCGGGTGGCACGCGGTCGCGTACGCCTGCATCTCGGCGATCCAGCGCGCCTGGTTCGGCGTGGTAAACGTGCTGGTCACGATCGCGAACGACTTGTCGCCGATCTCCTTTGCCATGTTGTCGACCATCGCCTTGCCGATGCCGTTGAACTCGGCCTGGTTCACGAACCATTCGCGCGCGTCCGGCTGCGCGTTGGCGTCGTAGCCGATGACATGGATGCCTTTGCCGAGCGCCTTTTTCAGCACCGGCGAGATCGCCACCGGGTCGTTCGCCGCGAATAGGATCCCGTCTACGCCGCGCGTCACGTAGTTGTCGATGAAGGTGATCTGCTGGTCGATCTTGGCCTCGGTCGGGCCGTCGGTGCTGATCTTGACGTTGCCTAGCTCCTTGGCCGCGTCCTGCTCGCCCTTGGCGGTCGCGTTAAAATACCCGATGCCGATCAGCTTCGGCACGTCGACCAGGGTGATCGGCTTGCCGGATTTGTCGGCTGAACCGGCCGCCATCGCACCGTCGTAGGCTTTGCTCGCCGTCGTTCCGGCACCGCCGTCGCATGGCAGCGGGTTGGTCGGCAGGTCGTCCGCCCCGTCCCAGCGCTGCGCCGCGTGTGTGGTACCGGACACCAGGCTCGCCCCCATCAGCAGGGCGGCAAAGGCGATCGTTCGTTTCATGGTCGTCTCCCGTAAAAAATCTTCTTGCGGTTGTCAGCGCACGCCCCGTTCGGAGTGCAGGCGCGCTAAATTGGTGATTAGGATGGAGGCGATCAGCACGATGCCGATCACCATGATGGTCGCGTCGCCCTTCACCCCGGTGAGCGACAGCCCGTTTTTCAGCAACTGGATCAGGATCAGCCCCAGCATGGTGCCGCCGATGGTGCCGACGCCGCCGAAGATACTGGTGCCGCCGAGCACCACGGCAGCGATGGTGTCGAGTTCGATGCCGCTGCCCATGTCGCTCCGCGTGGTGCTGACGCGGCTCACGAAGATCCACGCGGCCAGCCCCGCCATTAGGCCCGAGGCGGCGTATGCGAATAACTTGGTACGCGCGACCGCGAGGCCGCTGAACCGTGCCGCCGTCTCGTTCCAGCCGATCGCGTACAGCGTCCGCCCGATGGTGGTGCGGGCCAGCACGATTCCGAAGACGACGGTCAGCACCGCCAGCAGCCAAAGCTGCGATGGCACGCCGAACAGTGCTCCGGTGCCGAGCGCGTAGAACCAGTCGGGGTAGCCGCGCACCGAATGCGCCTGGCTGATGCCCTCGGCCAAGCCGCGGTAGAGCGCAAGCGAGGCCAGCGTCATGATCAGCGGCGGCACGCGCATCGCGGTGATGAACCAGCCGTTGACCGCGCCCGCCGCCACTCCGACTAGCAGCGTGAACGTCACCGCGAGCGGCAGCGGCAGGCCCCAATCGTGCCAGGACACCCCCAGCATGATCGCGCACAGCCCCATGATCGAGCCGACCGACAGATCGATGCCGCCAGTGACAATGATGTAGGTCATCGGCAGCGCGAGCAACCCGACCTCGGTCATCAACCGGCCTTGGTTCAGCAGGTTGTCGACCGTCAGAAACTTGTCAGTGGTCAACGACAGCGCGCCGATCGCCACCGCGAGGACGACAAGCAGCACCAGTTCGTGCGGTGCCACGTGCGGCAGGCGCGGCCGGGACCAGCGCACAGGCGGAGGCAGAACTTCGCTCAAGCCTGTCCCCGGCGGCGGCGGCGCAGGATGTCGGCCAGCACCGTGACCAGGATCAAGATACCCTGCACCGCGCGCAGCCAATAGGGGGAGATCCCCACGAAAATCAGGCTGCTGCCGATCGCGGCGATCAGCACGGCCGCCAGGGTCGCCCCCACCACGGTCCCGGTGCCGCCCAAGATGGAAACGCCGCCGACCACCGCCGCCGTGATGATGGTAAGCTCCAGCCCGGACGGCACGGTCGACTGGATCACGCTGAGTTGGGTCGCGAACAGCACGGCGGCGATGCCGATGAACAGGCCGTGGATCGCGAACGTCATCACGACCGTCGGTCGGTGGCGGATGCCGCACAGCCGCGCCGCCTCCGCGTTGCCGCCGACCGCATAGATGCTGCGTCCGGTCGCCGTCGCGCGCAGCCACCACGCCGCCAGTGCGGTCAGCCCGACCATCAGCACGACCGGCAGCGGCACGCCCAGGATCGGCTGGTGGGCGATGTCGTAGCCGGCCGGCAGGCCGGTGATCCACTTACCGCCGGTGGCGCTAATCAGCCCGCCCCGCAGGATGCTGAGCATCCCCAGCGTCACCACGATCGACGGAATGCGGAGGTAGGCGACCATCGCGCCCATGCCGGCCATGACCAGGATGCCGAGCGCGATCGGGGCCAGCCAGCACCAGACATTAGGCACTCCGGAAATCGCCATGGTGCCGCTTACGGTCGCCAGCACGCCGATCAGCGCACCGACAGAAATGTCGATGTTGCCCGAGATGATGATCATGCTCATGCCGATCGCGGCGATAGCGATGTAAGCATTGCCGAGCAGGATCGTCTGGAGGTTACGGATCGCGACGAAGCGCGGGTTGATGGCGCCCACCACGATCAGCAACGCCACGATGGACAGAGCGAGCAGCCATTCCTGCGATACCGCCGACAGCCGGAAGCGGCGCGGCGCCGCGAGGGTGGCACTCATGCGGCTGCCCGCTCGTCACCGCCCATCATCGCCGACACGACGACGGATTGGGTTGCGTCGGCGCGGGAGAACTCGGCAACCAGCGCGCCCTCGCGCATCACCAGCACCCGGTCGCTCATGCCGAGCACCTCGGGCAGCTCGCTGCTGATCATCAAGATCGCCAGCCCCCGTCCCGCCAGTTCGCCCATGAGGCGGTGGATTTCGGCCTTGGCGCCCACGTCGATGCCGCGCGTCGGCTCGTCAAGGATCAGCACTTTGGGCCGTGTGGCCAGCCACTTGCCGACCACGATCTTTTGCTGGTTGCCGCCGGACAGTTTTGACGCCGCAACCTCGATGCCCGCCGTGCGGATGCCGAGCCGAGCGACGTACTCGTGGGCCAGCCGCTCCTCGGCCGCGATATCGAGGAAGCTGCCGCTCGATACTGTCCGCAGCACCGAGAGGCTCATGTTCTCACGCACGCTCATCTGCCGGACCAGGCCCTGCGTGCCGCGATCCTCCGGCACGTAGGCGATGCCGTGCCGCCGGGCCTCGCCGGGGGTCGCCACGGTGATCGCGCGCCCATCGAGCAGGATGATGCCGCCGGTGGCGGGCATCACACCGAACACCACCTGCGCGAGCTCGCTGCGGCCGGAGCCGACCAGTCCGGCAAGCCCCACGATCTCCCCCGCCCGCACCGTCATTGACACGCCATTGGTTCGCGGCGGACGGGCTAGCCCGCGCAGTTCCAGCACCGGCCCGCCGATCGGCACCGTAATCTTGGGGAACAGGCTCTCGATCCGCCGTCCCACCATCATCTCCACCAGTTCGGGGCTGTCGGTAGCGGCGACCTCGCGGGTGCCGACGTAGGCACCGTCGCGTAGCACCGTCACCCGGTCGGCGAGCGCGAAGATCTCGTCCATGCGATGACTGATGTATACGACGCCGACGCCGCGCGCCCGCAGCCGGCGGACGATGTCGAACAGCCGCGCCACGTCGTGCTCGGCAAGTGCCGCCGTCGGCTCGTCCATAATCAGCAGTCGCGCATCCTGGCTCAGCGCCCGCAGGATCTCGACCCGTTGCCGGTTGCCGACCGACAGCGTGCCGACGATCGCATTCACGTCGAGGTCGTGAATGTCGAGCGAGGCCAGCAACGCGGTCGCCCGCCGTCGCATCGCCGCCCAGTCCAGGCCGCCGAACCGGGTTTTGGGCGTGTGGCCCATAAACACGTTTTCGGCCACGGTCAGCTCGGGGAACAGCAGCAATTCCTGGTAGATCGTGGCGATCCCGGCCGTGCGGGCATCGTCAGGGCTGGCGAACTGGGCCGCGACCCCGTCCACCTCTAGCAGGCCCGCGTCGGGACGGTGCACGCCGGACATGACCTTGATCAGCGTCGATTTGCCAGCCCCGTTCTCGCCTAGCAGTGCGTGAACCTCGCCGGCACGCACATCAAAGCTCACGCCGCGCAACGCGCGGACGCCCGGAAACGATTTTTCGATCCCGTCCAGCCGGAGCAGCGGTGCCGCCACGTTGTTCTCCCTTTAGGGAAGTGAACGATTGTCCCACCCCGCTGTCAACGCGAGATCGCTATGAGCGTGGCGTTGGACTTCTTACCCGCGGTCAAGCGCTCGATGGCGGGTTGAGACACGCCGGCATACCCTGAAGTGAGGTGCGCCGTCCTGAGCCGTGGAGCATTGCACCGGTTTCAGCGTGTTGCAGAGAACCGGAAAGCGGGCGCAGTAGCCCCAACCCTGTCTGGGGTCAGGCGGTGCGGACGTAACTCGGGCGTCCAAGCTCCACCTTACGGTTGAGCGCGTGGACGGCGATGTCTATCTCGGTCGCTCGACGCTGGTCCGTGCGCGAGCGCAGCCTGTCCCCGATCACCTGCTTGAACCAACCAATTGCAGCCTCGGCTCGCGCCCGCGTCGTGTAGCCGGACGCCTGTTGCCAGGCCATGCGGCCGTGCTCGGCGATCTGCTGCAAGTGGCGGTCGCACTGCGTGGGCGCGGTCGCGTCGCTCGGCATCGGGCTCGTACGGCAGCGGGATGATGACCGCCGCTTCTGGATGGCGCTCAGCCACGCTGGCGTAGACGCGGTCTTGGTCGTATCCGCCATCGCCGGTGTACGAGGCGACCGCACCGGTGATCTGATCGAGCAAGGAGCAGACCTCCGCACCGTCGTCGACCTCCATGGGTGTAAGCGACGCAGCAACGATCTGGTCCGTCTCGCGATCCAAGCCGATGTGCAGCTTTCTCCAGGACCGACGCGTCTTGGTCCCGTGCTTCTCCTGCAGCCACTCGCCCGTGCCGCACAGGCGCAGGCCCGTGCTGTCCACCAACAGGTGCGTGGGTTCGCCGTTGCGGCGCGGCTGCGGGCGCGGCACCTCCAGCATCTTGGCCCGGCAGTTCAGGGTGGAGTGGTCCGGCACGCGCAGCTCGAGCCCGAGCAGGCCGATGATGGAGCCGATCATGCCCTCGGCCTGGCGCAGCGCCAGGCGGAACAGCGCGCGCAGGGTCAGCCCGGCCAGAATGGCGAGCGGTGAATACCAGGGCTACCCGCCTGGTGTGGTGCGCGGCTCCGCCCGCCAGTCCTCGATTGCTGCGGCCGTAAATCAGACCGTGAGAGTCCCGCGCTGGCGCAGGGTCGCGTCGTAAGCTGCCGAGTTGGTGACCCTGTGCTTCTGCCGCGGGATGCGACGGCGGCGGTCCTGGTTCAGCTTGAAAGGCAAGGTGGGTCCCAAGGTTAGATGAGAGGCAAACTTCCTACGTCAGCCCACTCTACAGTGCCACAGGCGAGATCCGTGCAATACGTTGCCATCTGTGCCAACAGTTCTGGGGCACGCTCGAGGTCCGCATCGCCAAGCCGACGCTGAGCCGTGAGGTGCGGCCACTTGGGTATCGCAAGCGGACCGCCCGCCAGCGCCACCATGCCCAGGCCGATGGTGCAATCGCGGCTTTTAAAAATACTTCGGCGCGCGCTTGGCGGCGGTCGCGCGCCAGCAGAGTGTCAAAAACCTGGAGCACTATACGGCGAGTTGGAGTGCTTGGTGGCCGAAGCGTCCCCGTCACCCCTGTGATCAGGCATCAGCCAGGCCAATCAGTCCGCCAAGGGCAAGCAGGCTGCCCCAGGCTTTTGACAATTCCATAAGCCTTGGGTGCAGCGGCGAGCCGGTTAATCGCCGCTGTCTTAACATTGTAAAACCGGACCGTAGCCATTTTTCCGATTTAGCGTGATTTTTCCGACGCTGCCACCTAGAGTTAATGGTAAGTAGGCGCTCAGTTCTACGGCGTGGAGACGTTCCGAGGCCGCGATCGCGGAGTTCGGCTCTGCCGT
Organism: uncultured Alphaproteobacteria bacterium; assembly: GCA_963850595.1. Taxonomy (GTDB): domain Bacteria; phylum Pseudomonadota; class Alphaproteobacteria; order Acetobacterales; family Acetobacteraceae; genus CAHJXG01. The sequence continues at coordinate 19,521 of CAWKLS010000005.1, forward strand.
CGTCCAGCTTCTTCGAGCGCCGGCTAACTCTGTGGCCAGTGACCCATGAACGACGGATCGATCCCACGCGTGTGCGATCACGAGTGAGGAGAAGCTGTGATGTTCTCGATGCGGACGATCCGCCAGGCCCTTATGGCCTCGGTCTGCGTGTTGGCCCTGGCGACGCTGTCTAGGGCCGAGGAGCAGCACGACCATGCGGCCCAGCCCGGTGCGGCCGGAAGCTATGGCCAGGTACATTTCCCGGTCGCCTGCAGCCGGAAAGCCCAGCAGGATTTCGAGCACGCGGTCGCGATGCTGCACTCATTCCACTTCCCAGCGACCGGGAAAGCCTTCACCGCGATTACCGAGGCGGAGCCGGATTGCGCCATGGCGTGGTGGGGCGTCGCAATCAGTCAACGGCTGAACCCTTTGCTGCCTCCCTTCTCGCCCGAGGCGCTTGGCCGGGGTTGGCAGGCCGTCGAACGCGCGCGCGCCGCGCCGCCGCGCACCGAGCGCGAACGTGACTGGATCGAGGCGATGGCGGCGTTTTTCCAAAATAGCGAGCACGTGGACCAGCACGCGCGCACGCTAGCCTATGAGGCCGCAATGGAGCGTCTCGCGGCCAAGTATCCCGACGACGACGAGGCGCAGATTTTTTACGCGCTGGCGATCGACGAAGCTGTGGACCTTGCGGACAAGACCTATGCGCGCCAGTTCAAGGCGGGTCAGATCCTTGAGAGCATTCAGGCGCGACTGCCGGATCACCCCGGCGTCACCCACTACATCATTCACACCTACGACTACGCACCGATTGCCGAGCACGGTTTGGCAGCCGCGCGGCGCTACGCTGCCATCGCACCCGCGTCGGGGCATGCGCTGCACATGCCCTCGCACATCTTCTCGACACTCGGTCTGTGGAATGAGGCAATTCCCGCCGACCTCGCCGCCATAGCGTCCTACACGGAGTATTTTGGCGCGATCGATCCCCGGGTTGCCGGCAAGCCGACCCTCATGCCGCGCAACTATCACTCGTTAGACTTTCTGACCAACGCCTACATGCAATTGGCGCAGGATCAGAAGGCAGCGGAGCTCCTGGCGCCATACCGGTTGGTAACCGAACCGACCCCGCTGTTTTACACCGCCCATACTGGCTTCGCCGCTGCCTTTGTCCGCTATGCCTTCGACCGCAGTGCCTGGGCCGAGGCGGCCGCGTTGCCTGTCCCGAAAACACCTTATCCGCAAGCTGAGGCGATCAGCTGGTTTGGGCGGGCGATCGGCGCAGCTCGTAGCGGCGATCTCGCCGGTGCAAAGTTGGATCTGGAGCATATCCAGGCGCTCGGCAGCAGGCTGGCCGAGGCCGGCAACACCTACTGGGCGGAGCAGGCCAAGATACAGGAGGCTGCGGCGGCGGCCTGGATTGCGCAGGCCGAGGGACGGCAGGACGAGGCAGTGCGGCTGATGCGGGCGGCAACGGACCTGGAGGACCGCACCGAGAAGTCCATCGCAATGGAGAACCGCCTCTCGCCGATGCACGAGATGCTGGGCGAGATGCTGCTCGCGACGGGAAATCCCGTGGCTGCGTTGCATGAGTTTGAGGTGTCGCTTCGGGTCGCACCCAACCGCTACCGGTCGATCGCCGGCGCGGCAAAAGCGGCCTCGGGCGTCGGCAACCATGATGCGATGACGGTGTGGAACACACGGCTGCTGCAACTCACGTCCGATGCCGACACCCAACGCGCGGAGATGCTTGCGGCACGGATTTTCCTGGCTGGAGAGTGAGGCATCGGACGGAGGTGTAACGGGTCTTGTGTCAGCCGCTGGGGCCATCCCGGGTTGCGTCATCGCATCGCGGTCATCACGCAACCCGGGATCGCACTCAGGCGATCCCAGTGGGAGGAGCGACGATGACTTCGCATCAATGCGGCTCAAACGTGGCCGTGGGCATGCTTGCGGCCCTCGTAATTACCTTCTTTCCGCAGAAGGCTCTGGCAGCGACGGATAGCGAGATGATCGCCAGCGCGATGGCGGCGTCGCCGAAGTCCGTTGCCCAGGGCGCGACGATCGTGGCGATGGATGACAAAGGCGGCACGCGCACACTTCGCCCGGGGACGAACGGGTTTACCTGCATGCCCGACAATCCGACCATTCCAGGTATCGATCCGATGTGCCTCGACGCAAGCGCGACGCGCCGAAGCCCCCCGCGGAGCGATCAGCGAACGTTTCCACGCCGGGCATACCTGTACTATGGATTGTGAGTGGGGTGTTCGCAGTCCTGCTTGCAGTGCTGGCTGTCGTGGTCCTAAACAGCCGTGGCTGAACGGCATGGACCTTGGTTCGAGCGCTGCCGAGTCGCCGCGACAGCGGCGGAGTGCTTTGGGTCACGCTTGTTGGCTCTGGATGACGAAATCGGAGTAGGCCGATGGCGGACCAAGTTCCCGACCTGCCTGATGGGCCGCATCTGCGAACGGTCGCTATGCCGCGCGACACGAATGCAAGTGGTGCCATCTTCGGCGGCTGGACGTTGTCGCAGATGGATCTTGCGGGCGGTACCTTCGCCGCGCACCAGGCGAAGGGGCGGGTGGCGACGGTCAGCGTCGAAGCAATGCGCTTCTTGCGTCCCGTCGCCGTCGGGGATGAAGTGAGCTGCTACTGCGTGCTGGAGCACAAGGGCGGAACCTTGGTCGCCGTCAAGATCGAGACCTGGGCACGCGATCGTGCCGGCAGCGCCCCCGAGAAGGTCACCGAGGGCGTGTTCACCTATGTCGCCCTGGACAAGGACGGCAAGCCGCGTGGGCTCGGCAACACCGACGCCGGATAGGCCTGTCGACGTTGGTCCGCCTCGGACGTCAAGTGGTCGGCTCTGTGCTATGTCCAAGCTCGATCCAGCCGAATGGCTCATGATGCGTGATGGTTTCCGCGCGATTCAGGCGCGTGCTGCATGTTGCGGCTGCTTGATTATACTCCGCGCTGACATCCAGCGGTGGCCGACACGAAACTGATGGACGTTTCCCAGGATACGGACGCGAGTACCCGACATGATCGGAAGTGTAAGAATTGGGACTGCGGGCTGGAGCATTCCGACGCAATACGCATCTGAATTCTCGCAAGCCGGCACTCACTTAGTGCGGTATGCGCAACGGCTCGGCGCCGTGGAAATCAATTCGTCCTTCTACCGGCCGCATTTACCGAAAACTTACCAGCGCTGGGCGGCAACCGTCCCCGATAACTTCCGGTTTTCTGTAAAGATGCCGAAGGAGATCACGCATGTTCGACGGCTCGTCGCCGTGGAGCAGCCATTGACGCAGTTCGTGTCGGAAGCAGGCGTACTTGGCCCAAAGCTAGGCCCATTGCTTGTGCAGTTGCCACCTAGCCTCATTTACAAGGGGGAGACGGTTGCGGCGTTCTTTCGTCAACTTCGCAGCACCTTTGATGGGCTGGTTGCTTGCGAGCCCCGACATGCGACCTGGTTCACGGACGAGGTCGAGACCCTGCTATCCCACTTTCGAGTCGCCCGCGTGGCAGCCGACCCGGCGTGCGTTCCGCGCGCAGCAGCACCAGGCGGATGGCCAGGTTTGGTGTACCATCGCCTCCACGGCTCCCCGAAGGTCTACTACTCCGCTTACAAAACTGAGTACATCGCAGATCTTGGGGCGAGGATCGCTGCGGCCACCGCAAGTGCCGAAGTGTGGTGCATTTTCGACAACACGGCACGCGGCGAAGCAACCAACAATGCCTGTTCGCTGCAGCAGCGACGAATGTAGAGTGTCGCGCTGTAGTTATTCATGAGAGTCGCACGGTCGGCGTCGATTGCTGCACTTAACCCTGAGACTCTGAGGCTACTCATTCTCAGGAGAGATGGCTGGGTAAACTCGGACAGGTCGCTAACCTGAATAATTCATGAGGGTTGGCGGGCATAGTACAAGCCCTTGATCCAGCGTAGAATGTGGTTGTCGAGGCCAATTCTACGGATCCGGAGCACCATGCCCGCCAAGGTTGTATCTACCCCTGCGCTGCCCGGTTTGTCACCCATTGGCGGCAAGCCCGTGATCGCCCGCTTCGACGGTGGACATCTTTCATCCGATGGCGGGCTGCTGGTCTTGCGCGAGGTAGAGCAGCGCCTCGACGTGGCCGGACGCTTGGCGGCTTGCATCACGGACCCGCGTGACCCGGAGCGTGTTGTGCACGGGCTCGACGAGATCATCCGCTTTCGCCTGTTCATGATCGCGGCCGGTTATGAGGACGGCAACGACGCGGACCGGCTGCGCACCGACCCGATGTTCAAGCTCGCCATGGCACGGCTTGAGGACGAGACGGCGCTGTGCTCGCAGCCGACCCTCTCACGCCTGGAGAACCTGCCCGACACGCGTACGCTGCTGCGCATGGGTCAAGCCATGGTCGATTTCTACTGCGCATCCTTCCGCCAGGTGCCGCGCCGGATCGTGCTGGACGTGGATGACACGTTCGACACCGTTCATGGCGCGCAGCAAATGCGCTTGTTCAATGCGCACTACGATGAATACGGCTTCCAGCCCATCGTGGTGTTCGACGGCGAGGGTCGCTTCGTCACCGCCGTGCTGCGCCCGGCCAAGCGGCCGAGTGGACGCGAGATCCGCGCCTTCCTGCGCCGCTTGTTGCGCCAGATCCGCGCCAGCTGGCCCCGGGTCGAGATCCTGCTACGGGCCGACAGCCACTACTGCAGCCCCGAGGTGCTGCGCTGGTGCCGGGCGAACGAGGTTGACTACCTGCTCGGTGTCGCCCCTCCGCCACCATTCCACGCGCGATGCGCGCGGAACCTTGGGTAGCTCCGCCCACCAGCACGCTGCGTCGTCACGTCGAGAGCCTGGAGGCCAGCACCACTGCCCGCTTTGCCGCCTCGGACGGCTCGGGCAAGCTCCGCCGCTTCACCGAGTTCCACGACGGCGCTGCAAGCTGGGACCGTGTCAAGCGCATCATCGCCCGCGTCGAGGCGGGCATGGCGGGACGGACACGCGCTTCATCGTCACCAGCTTGCCCAGTGGCTCAGCCCGCGCCCTCTACGAGCGGCGGTATTGCGCGCGCGGACAGGCGGAAAATCGGACAGGTCCTGCGGTGGAGTGCTGCCTGACCCCCAAACTTGCGACAGTCCCGTGGGCATGACGGAGGTGGCCGACACTTTGGAGGCGCACGGCATCGCGTCCTTCGCCACGAACTGGGACGAGCTGATCGCCTCGGTGACAGCGCGAATGGAGAAGGCGGGCGCCTTGGTCATGCCTGCCGGCGCTGTCACGCCCGCGAGCGGCGACGGGGGTCAGGATGCGGCACCTGCGGCCGGGGCGCCGCGCCAATCGGCCGGCGGAACACGGGGGTAATCGCGCCGGAGTAGGCTTGCGTGTCCTGGCTGCTGTCGAGATGTCCAGCCATGCCGCGCGGCCATCTGAACACGCAACCGCAGGGTCCAAGCCTGACCACGTTCACGAGGCTTTGCTGCAAGAAGATCATTCGTGCCTGCAACGAAGTCTTCTGGGCCATTGCACCCCAGCATTCACTTGTGAAAGTCTGTTTCCGCTATGAGCAGGCTGAAGTCTGCCGTGCATCGTCTTGGGAGGTGAAGTCATGAACGATCAAGCTTTCTTCAACGAGCACACAACCCAAAGCGACCTCAGCCGCCGGTCGCTGGTTGGCCAGTTCGGCGCAGCTGCTGCCACGGTGCTGACCGTGGGCGCTGCTGCAACGGGCGGCGCGGCGTTGGTCAGCCAGCCTGCAGCGGCGCAGGGGGTGACCGACGCCGACATTCTGAATTTTGCGCTCAACCTCGAGTACCTCGAGGGCGAGTACTACATCCGTGGCTTCCTGGGCCGTGGCTTGGATCCTGCCGACGTCGGCGATCCCAGCGGCGTCGGCAACGCAGGGTTTGTGCTCGGCGGCTCGGCGGTGCCGTTCAGGACCGAGGCAATCGCCGGCATCGCGCAGCGGATCACGATCGACGAGGTCGATCACATTCGCTTCTTGCGCCGGGTGCTCGGCAACGCGGCGGTAGCACGGCCGAACATCGATCTGCTGAACAGCTTCAATGCGCTGGCTGTTGCGGCGGGCCTGATCCCGACCGGCACGCAGTTCAACCCGTTTGCCGACGAGGTCAGCTTCCTGATCGGCGCGCTCTCGCTGACGGATGTGGGTGTCACCGCCTATGCTGGCGCGGCACGGCTGCTGCAGAGCAAGGACAACCTCGACGCGGCCGCTGGCATCCTGGCTGCCGAGGCCTACCACGCCGGCTCGCTTCGCACCGCACTGGCAATGCTGGGTCAGCAAGACAGGTTCAACGCCATCTCTGCGGTCCGTGCCCGTCTGGGCGACGGCAAGGACCAAGGCCTGTCGATCCCAAACGTGAAGTACAACATCGCGCCGGTGGACAGCGATGGCCTTGTCTATCGCCGGACGGCGGCGGAGGTGCTGGGCGTGGTCTACAACGGCATTCCCAACGGCGGCGGCTTCTTGCCGGACCGCGCGAACGGCACCATCCGCTGACGCCGCATTGGGCGGACACTCCCATGCAGGAATGATCGCGACAGCCCGCTCAATGCGTTGCTGCCGCAATGCGTTACAGCCGCCGTCCCTGCAGGCAGAGAGCGTCATTGATGGCCTCGCCATGTGTCGTGTTGTCGAAGATGCACCACACTTCGGCACCTGCGGCGAGCCTGGCAACCCTTCTTTCAGGGTCGGCGACGTATTCAGCGCCATAGGCGGCGTGATATATCTCCGGCGAGCCGTGCAGGCGGTAATACACCAGGCCCGGACAGCCATTAGGCGCCGCGGCGCTCGGAACGCATGCCGGGTCTGCGGCCACGCAGGCAACCTGGAAGCAGGATAGCAGGATAGCAGGACAGCAACCTCGTCGGTGAACCAGGTTGCATGCCAGGGCTCACAAGCAACCAGCCCATCAAAACAGTTGCGAAGCTGATGAAAGAACCTTGCAGCCGCGGCTTTTTCATAGTGCGGAAGGCGGCGGTGCGTGCGGCACGGTGTTCGTTGGCGGTCAGGCGGTGGCGACGGAGCTGGAAGTGGTTGTGGATGCGGCTGTGGGCGGACAGGAAGCGCTGGGCGTGGCGAGCTGACTTGAACCGCTGCATTTGTCGTTCTCGCCGCCGGGTGGGTTGGTGCGACACCTCGACCCGGTTGTTCAGGTATTTGCTTTGCCGGTGCTCGACATGGGGCAGGACCTTACGCTTCGCCGCCGCGTAGCTCCTGAGCTTGTCGGTCACGATCACACGGGGCACATATTGCAGGCCCTTGAGCAGCTTGCGGAAGAACCGCTTGGCGGCGCGGGCATTGCGCCGGCTCTGCACCAGGATGTCGAGCACGTGGCCGTGCTGATCCACGGCGCGCCAGAGGTAATGCGTCTTACATTGAATGCGCAGGAACACCTCATCGAGGTGCCACTTGTCGCCCGGCTTGGGCCGGCGCCGCTTCAGGGTGTTGGCGAACAGCCGGCCGAAGCGCAGGCCCCACTCGCGGATGCTTTCGTAGCTGACCACCACGCCGCGGGCGGCTAAGATGGTTTCGACATCACGCAGGCTGAGGCTGAAGCAGTGATACAGCCAGACCGCGTGCTCGATGATCTCGGCTGGGAAGCGAAAGCCGCGGTATGGATTGGGGGCGGTTGTCATGCCTGGCAACGTGCCATGGCCCCACCGGACCTGCCAACCTGACAGCGCCAATACCGGGGCTTAGGGCGAGTGGCCATGCACGGACGTCATGGCGATCCACCGGCCCGATGGAGGTCAGTGTGCTTGCGCGTCCAGCGGACGCATGGCCGTCGGCCCGACATGCCGGGGGAAGGCACGGCCATGCGCGTCGAACAGGTGGCAATGCTGCGGCGGGAGTGCCACGGCCACGGCTTCCCCGGGTTTAATGCTGGTGTCGCCGCCCTGACGGACAATAACCAAGCCGTCCGTGCTGGCGCTTTCGAGATACAGATACGACGCCTCGCCGAGCCGCTCGATATGGCTGGCCACGCCGAAAAGGGTCGCGTCCGAGGCCACGCCGCATAGGGTCGCGTCGGGGCCACCGGGGACCGTGTGTTCCGGCCGGATGCCCAGTGTCACGGAATCGCCCGGCTTAGCCGCGCGCGCGTCCACCAGCGCCGCCGTCCGCGTGCCGTCCCGCAGCGTCGCCTCGGCGCGATCGGCGCTGGCCGCGGTGATTGTTGCGGGCATCAGGTTCATCTTGGGCGAGCCGATGAAGCCGGCGACGAACAGGTTGGCCGGCCGGTGATACAGGTCGAGCGGCTTGCCGATCTGGGCGACCGATCCGTCCGTCTGCATGGCCGCACCCGTATTCAGCAGCACGATCTTGTCGGCGAGCGTCATGGCTTCGACCTGGTCATGCGTGACGTAGATCATGCTGGCGCCGAGGCTCGCGTGAAGCTTGGCGATCTCGATGCGCGTCTGCACGCGCAGTGCCGCGTCGAGGTTGGACAGCGGCTCGTCAAACAGGAACACGCCGGGCTTGCGCACGATCGCGCGCCCAATCGCGACCCGCTGGCGCTGGCCGCCCGACAGCTCCTTAGGCAAGCGCTGCAGCAGCGGCCCGAGATGCAGGATGTCGGCGGCGCGCTTCACGCGGGCGTCGATGTCGGCGGCTTTGGTCTTCGCCAGCTGCAGGCCGAACGCCATGTTGTCATAGACGGTCATGTGCGGATACAGCGCGTAGGATTGGAATACCATCGCGACGCCGCGCGCGGACGGCGGCAGCCGTGTCACATCCCGCCCGCCGATCAGCAGCCGACCGGTTGCGATCTCCTCGAGTCCGGCGACCATCCGCAGCAGGGTGGACTTGCCGCACCCGGACGGCCCGACGAAGACGCAGAATTCGCCTTCCTCGACATCGAGGGTGACGCTGTTGATCACCTGCACCGGGCCGAACCGCTTATGGACGTCCTTGAGCCGGATGTCCGCCATGGCATTTCCCCTTTAGTCGCCGCGGCCCATCCATACCCAACGGGCTTGGCGTCCACTGTGTCATAGCAGCCGCCCTTTTGGGCGACCGGTATCAGCCCTTGACCGCGCCCGCCGTGAGCCCGGAGACGATGCGGCGCTGAAAGATCAGCACGAGGGCCACCACCGGAACGGTGACGATCACCGATGCCGCCATGATAGGCCCCCAAGGCAGCTCGAACTGGCTCGACCCGGACAGCAGCGCGATCGCCACCGGCACGGTGCGCTGTTCGGGACTGAGCGTGAACGTCAGCGCATACAGGAACTCGTTCCAGGCGCCGATGAAGGCAAGCAGCCCGGTGGTGACCAGCGCCGGCCATAGCAGGGGCAGGAACACGCGCCGGATGATGATCCAGGGGGTCGCGCCGTCCATGATCGCCGCCTCCTCAAGCTCCTTCGGCAGGTCACGCATGAAGGTGGTCAGCACCCACACCGTGAACGGCAGCGTGAAGATCAGATAGGACAGGATCAGGCCCCACAGCGTGTTGTAGACGCCGAGGAAGCGAATCAGCTCGAACAGGCCCGACAGCACCGCAACCTGCGGGAACATCGAAATGCCGAGCACGCTGAGCAGCAGCAGCTTGCGGCCGGCGAAGCGGACCCGCCCGAGCGCGTAGGCGGCGGTCACGCCCACGAGCAGCGACAGCGCGACGACCACGACGGCCACAAAGGCCGAGTTGGCGACGTTTCGGACGAACGAACCCTGGCCCAGCACGCTGACGTAGTTGCCGAACTGGATGTGCGGCGGCAGCAGGCTAGGATCGAACAGTTCCGAGCCGTTCTTCATAGAAGATACGATTTCGTAATAGAATGGAAACACCGAGTAGAGGGTGATCACCGCCGCCAGGGTGTACAGGCCGACCGATTTCCAGGCTGTCCTCATCGGGTGTCGCCGTCGAACTTGACGCGGCCGAAAGTGATGGTGGCCGCCGTGCAAAGCGCCACAAAGAAGAACAGCACCGTCGAAGCGGCGGAGCCGAGGCCGACCTGCTGGAAATCGACCAGCTGCTGGCGCGCGTAAACGGACATGCTCATCGTATCCCTGCTGTTCGACGTCAGCACGTAGATGAGGTCGAACACGCGTAGCGCGTCGAGCGCGCGGAAGATGACCGCGACCATCAGCGCCGGTCGGATCAGCGGCAGCGTGACCCGGAAGAACACCTTGATCGGCGGGATGCCGTCTATGCGCGCCGCCTCGTAGCAGTCGGTCGGCAGCATCTGCAGTGCCGCCAGGATGAGCAGCGCCATGAACGGCGTGGTCTTCCATACGTCCACCATGATCACCGACGGCATCGCGAGATCCGGGCTGGCCGTGAACGCGAGCGGCTGGGCGACGATGTGCAGCGACAGCAGCACATGGTTCAGAACCCCGAACTGGTCGTTCATCATCCACGCCCACATCTTGGCCGAGACGATGGTCGGGATCGCCCAAGGCACCAGGACGGCGGCGCGGACCAGCGTGCGGCCCTTGAAGTCGGCGTTGAGCACAAGTGCCACCACCAAGCCGAACGCGGTCTCGATCGCGACCGAGATGACCGAGAACTTCAGGGTATTGCCGACCGCGCGCCACCAATCGGCATCCTGCAACACGCCGTATTCACCGAAGTAGTTGTCCAGGCCGACGAACTTCGCCGCCGCCAAATCCTTCAGGTCGGCATCGGTGACGCTGAACCACAGCGTGCGTGCCAACGGCCATCCGGCGACCAGGATCATGACGACGACCATGGGGGAGATGAACAGCCAGGCCGACCGGACGCGGCTGGCCTGCAGCGACGGCAGCCCGGCGCCGGAGGCCAAGTCCTCGCGGTCGGGGATGGGGATCGACGACGACATGGCACAACCTCGACAACGGAAGACGTCCGGCGCCGGACCGGGATAGGTCCGGCAAGGCGTCTAAGCAGGGTTGCGTGGCCCGGGCCAGAAATGAGTGCCCGCACGTCTAGGCCACGCAGCCCTGCTTAGATCGTTACCTCTGCGCAGACCAATAAAGGTCTGCTTAGCCAGCGTTACCACTTGCCGCCGCGGCTCAGGCGGTCGAGCTTCTTGTCGAGCGCGACCAGCGTGTCTGCCGCCGCTGCCTTGCCCGACAGCGTGTCATACACGGCGTTCCAAAACTCGCTGCTGACTTGGTTATACTTGGCGCCGGTCACGGCCGATGGACGCGGCACTGCGGCGACGAACGTGTCATAAAGCTCGGCAAAAAGCGGGTTGGCGGCCAGCACGTCCGGGTCCTTGTAGAGAGCCGGGACCGACGGCGTGTAGCCGCCCTGGATCGCCCAAATCTTCTGCGCGTCCTTGGACGTGAGATAAACGACGAGATCGGCCGCGACCTCGGGGTGCCTGGAATATTTCGAGACCGCCATCTGCCAGCCGCCGAGCGCCGAAGCGTGCTTGCCGTCGGCGCCGCCGCGCGGCACCTCCATGACGCCGACCTTGCCCTTGATGGGGCTGTCGCCGCCCTGGGCCAGGGGCCACGCGTAGGGCCAGTTGCGCATGAAGACGGCATTGCCCGACTGGAAAACACCGCGCGTTTCTTCCTCGGAGTAGTTGAGCACACCTTCCGGCGCGATCGTCTTGATCCAGCTCGCGGCGGTGTCGAGCGCCTTCACGGCGTTCGGATTGTTGATCGTAACCTTGCCGCCGGGATCGACGATCGTGCCGCCGCCGAAGCTCGCAACCCACTCCAGCGCGTTGCAGGTCAGCCCCTCGTAAGCCTTGCCCTGGAAAACGTAGCCCTGCATGCCCGGCTTGCCTGCGCTTCGCTCGCCGTCTTGGACGATCTTGGCCGTCGCGGCGAGCTCGTCCCATGTCGCCGGCGGCTTGGCCCCGTATTTCTCGAGCAGGTCCTTGCGGTAGTAGATCAGCCCGGCATCGGTGTAGACCGGCATGGCGATCAGCTTGCCGTCGCGGGTGTCGTTCTGGATGATCGACGGAAAATGGTCCTTTTCGGCGCCTTTGGTGTAGGGTGCCAGGCTGATAAAATGGGTGCCGAGGATGCCGGGCCAGATCGTGTCGATCTCGAACACGTCAACGTCGCCAGAATTGGCGGCGAGCAGCTGCTGATAGAGCGCCAGCCGCTCGGTCGTCGAATTTGGGGTCGAGACGATCTTGACGGCGTTGCCGGTCTTCCGCGCCCAGGCGTCCGACAGGCTCTTGCAGAGCTCAAGTTCCTTGCCGACCGCGCCGCACGCGATCGAGACCGTCTCGGCTCGTGCCGCGGACAGCCCGCCAAGCCCGATGACCGCGGCCAGTGCGAACGCGCGCACGTGGTTGGTGAACTGATGTGGCATGGAGCTCTCCCTTTGATCGTTCCGACGGTGGTCCGTCGTTGTTGCTGGATCGGCGGCTGACGCTGGCGCGTAAGTCAACGGCCCGGGGAAGCCGTCAGCCTCCGCCTGCCTGCGGCATCGGCGCACGAGTTGAGCACGCTTGGATCGGGACTTGGCGGAAAGGCCGCATTGAGGCCGGCGACGCGGTTTGTTGGCATTGGAATTCTCTCACCCGCCATCACCAGATCACACGCGTGACGGGCGGGCAACCGTTCTCGGCTCGGCATCCTGGCTCAGGGCACCGTGCACGGTCGGGGCAGCTCCCGGCCTGCTGTCCATCGGCCCAGCGGCCGCAAGGCCGGGCGTCGGCCGAAGCTGAACGAGCAGCAGCGGGCAACCGGGCTGTCCTCGCGGTGAACAGCCAGGGTGAACGGATCGCGGGCGTGCTGCCCCTCTCGGCCTTGGACGAACGCCTGGCCATCTTCGGCACCTCGGGATCAGGCAAGACCCGCGCTGCCAAACGCCTGGTCGAGCAGCTTGTGTGCCAGGGCGCCCGGGTCTGCGTCGTGGACCCGGCGAAGTCGCAGGGCAATTTGCGCGCGCATGGGGTGTGGTAGGGCCTGCACGTAGGAGCCGACGGCGACGCGCCCCCTCCCCCTGCTCCGTCGTGGTGTTCGACAGACTGCACGCCGACGTGGCGGACGCTCAAGTCAGTCCATGACATCGCAAGGTAAAGCTACTCAGGCAGGTTAGTGGTGGAGCTGAGCGGGATCGAACCGCTGACCTCCTGAATGCCATTCAGGCGCTCTCCCAACTGAGCTACAGCCCCGCCAGTGCCGGGCAAAACGCGCCCGGCAGCGGAAGGCGCGGGTAATAGACCGGCCCGCGCCCGACTTCAAGAGGCGATCCTTCAAGAGGCGATCCTTCAAGAGGCGACCGCGAAGAGGCTATGCGGCCTTCAGGGCCGGATGCACCTCGAACGACGCTTCGGTCTTCCCCCGGATTTCCTCGATCGTCACGCCCGGCGCCACATCAACCAGCGTCAGCCCTGGCCGCGCCACGTCGAACACGCCGAGCTCGGTCACTACCAGGTTCACCACGCCGGCACCGGTGAGCGGCAGCGTGCAGGACCGCAGCAGCTTCGGCTTGCCGCCGGCAGTGTGCTCCATCAGCACCACGACGCGCGGCACGCCGGCGACCAAATCCATGGCGCCGCCCATGCCCTTCACCATTTTGCCGGGGATCATCCAGTTCGCCAGATCGCCGTTCTCCGCCACCTGCAGCGCGCCCAGGATCGAGATCGCGATATGGCCGCCGCGCACCAGCGCAAACGAGGCCGCACTGTCGAAAAAGCTCGTGGTCGGCAGCTTGGTCACCGTCTGCTTACCGGCGTTGATCAGGTCGGCGTCCTCCTCGCCCTCAAACGGAAACGGGCCGATGCCCAGCATGCCGTTCTCGCTATGCAGCTGGATGCTGATGCCGGGGGGAATATGGTTGGCGACCAGGGTCGGGATGCCGATGCCCAGGTTCACATACATGCCGTCCTGCAGCTCCCGCGCCGCGCGGGCCGCCATCTCGTCGCGTGTCCAGGGCATCAGGCGTGCTCCTCAGCGTGCTTGCGCGTGGTGCGCTGCTCGATCCGCTTCACGACGTTCGGCACGTGGACCAGGCGCTTCACGAAGATGCCCGGCGTCACGATGTGGTCGCCGTCGAGCTCGCCGGGCTGAACCAGCTCCTCGACCTGCGCCACCACCATCTTGGCCGCGGTCGCCATAATCGGGTTGAAGTTCCGTGCGGTCATTCGGTACACCAGGTTGCCCTCGGGGTCGCCGCGCCAGGCGTGTATGATGGCGAGGTCCGCCAGCAGCCCGCGCTCCATGATATAGCGCTGGCCGTCGAACTCGCGCTCGTCTTTCCCCTCGGCGATGGCAGTACCGACGCCGGTGCGGGTGTAGAAAGCAGGGATCCCTGCGCCTCCAGCCCGGATGCGCTCGGCCAGCGTGCCCTGCGGGTTGAATTCGATCTCCAGCTCACCGGCGAGATATTGCTTCGCGAACGTCGCGTTCTCGCCGACGTACGAAGAAATCATCTTGCGGATTTGCCGGGTCTGCAGCAGTAGGCCCAGCCCGGCGTCGTCCACGCCGGCGTTGTTCGAGATGCATGTCAGGTCCCGCACGCCGCTCTCACGGATCGCCTCAATCAGCACCTGCGGGATGCCGCACAGTCCGAAGCCGCCGGCCATGATCACCATCCCATCCCGCAGCACCCCGGCCAGCGCCGCCGTTGCGTCTGGATAGACTTTGCTCGCCGCCATCCCTCAACCCCATTTTTATTGATGCGTGCGCCCGACCCTATCGCATAGCGGCCGGCCGGGCAAAAGCGCCTGCCGGATCAGCGCCGCAGACGCGGCGACGCGTTCAACATCATGCGGATCAGGTCGCCCTGATGGTGGACGTTGGTCTTTTCATAGATGTGACGCATGTGGCACCGCGCTGTGTTGTAGCTGATGCCAAGCGTGTCGGCGACATGACGCAGGTCCTGCCCGCGGGACAGCAGCACCGCGATGTCCAGCTCCCTTGCGGTCAAGCCATAGATCCGCCCAACCGACCAGCCATCCACCCGCTCCTGTGGGTCCGGCGTCTGGATCAACAGCATGGCGTACGCCCGGCCTGCGCCGCTCAGTGAATGCGGGCCGGGCTTCGGTTCCAGGCGCAGCACGGTCACACCAAAGGGGGAGCAGCCGGAGGGACGGGGCAGATGCAGCGCGATCTCGGTAGCCCCGTTCGCTGCCGTCACCTGCGATACGGCTTGCCGCAGTTGCGCGCTGCTGAATGGATCAGCGGTCGTGAGGGTTGCGTCGGCCAGCTGCAGTCCGTCACGCAATTGCAATAACCGTTTGGCCCCCATGTTGGCAAACTCGACCCTGCCCTCCGCCGACAGCACGAGCACGTTCGCCGACATCTGGTCGAAGGCTGACATCAGGCTGACGGCCTGGTCCCTGGCTCGCGCCGCGTCGCGTTCCATGGCGATCATGCGTCCGATAAACGGCAGCAGCGTCTGCAGAACCCCGACGTCGGCAGCGGTAAAGTCCAGACGGCCGACTGGACGGCCGACGATCAGGTGATATCGGTGCGTCGGGGTAATACAGGGCGTGGTAATCAGGCAATGGAACCGTCCTTCTGGACGCACGACATAGTCGAAGAACGCGGAATGGGTGAAATCGTGATCGCGCTGCAGGGCTGCGCGGTCAACGACGATGCCGGATTTGAGCCCTCGAAGCCACTTAGGCAGTAGCCGCTCGCTCGCGGCAAGCTGCAGCCTGCGCCCGTAGGCCGGATCAACGCCCTGCACCAGCGGACTTTCGACGTTGCCGTCCGTTTCCCGCTCAGCGAAGAGCAGCGTGTAGGATGCGCCCACGGCTTGTCCAACGGCGCTGAACGGAATGGCCTCGCCCGACAAGGCCGCCTCATCCAGCCGTTCGACAGCCGACGCCAGAGGTGGATACGGGATCATGACACGACTTCTGCCTGAAGGTGACGCGGCAGAGTGTAACCGTGCCCGACGACGGGCAGCTAGCATTAAAGCTGCAACCTCTGCTGCACGGGTGAGCGTTGAGCGGCGGCTGTCCCGAAATTTCGGCTCAGGACGACCAGTCCTCGCGGAACTCGGCGTGCAGGGTCAGCCCGCCATCAACGAAAATGGTTTGGCCGGTGATGTATGCGGCGTCGTCCGAGGCAAGGAAAGCAAAACAGGCGGCGATGTCCGACGGATCCGCGCCCCGGCCAAGCGGAATGTGCCGCTCGACCGTGGCGCGGGCGGCCGGGTCGTTGACCCACGCGGCATTCATCGGAGTCACCGTGGCGCCGGGTGCGACCGCATTGACGCGGATGCCTCGGCCGGCGAACTCCAGCGCCAGGGTGCGGGTGACGCTGCCGACCGCGCCCTTGCTGGCAGAGTAGCCGAGGTAGCCGGGCTTGGGGATCGCCTCATGGACCGAGGAGTTGTTGAGGATCACGCCGCGCCCCTGCTTCAGGAAGTGCCGGAGCGCGGCACGGGCGCACAGCACCGTGCCGCGCAGGTTGACCGCCAGCACGGTGTCGAAGCCAGCGATGTCCAGCGCCTCGCTGGGGCTAGGTATTTGCAGCCCGGCGTTGTTCACGAGCACATCGAGGCCGCCCAGCCCGGCGATCGCCGCGGCCATGAAGCGCTCGACCGCCGCCTCCTCCGCCACATTGCCGGGGGCGGCGCAGTGTGGCCCTGCAGCAACGCGCGGGAGCGAGGCGATCGCTGCTTGCAGCACAGGGCTGTCGTCACGGTCGTTCAACGCCACGCGCGCGCCCTCGGCTGCGAAACGCTGGGCCACGGCCAGGCCAATTCCTTGCGCGGCACCTGTCACTAGGATTTTCAGCCCGTCCAATCCACGCATCGCACTTTCTCCCGCTTTCCTGATCGGCTCGGTGAGGAGCAACGCCAATATGGCAGCAGCCAAGAGTTCAGCGGGAGCCTCCATCACGGTTCGAACATCACCTGCACGCGGGTGCTGGGATAGTGCGAAACGCCAAACTCCACGATGGCGCCGGCCAGGTCCACATTCACGTTTTCGCACACCAAGAGCGGGCGGTTGCGCGGCACGTGCAGCAGCCCGGCCTCGGTCGCCGTGGGCATCCGGGCGGAGACGCGGGTGACCTGCCGGCGATAATCGGCGACGCCGACCGAGCGCAGCGCGGCGGTGATCGAATTTTCGGTGCGCAGCGCCTCCAGCAGGCCGGGGCGGTCAGACAGCGGGAAATAATGGCTCGCCAGGCTCACCGGCACGCCGTCCGCCATGCCCAGCCGTCCGAACAGCGCCACCGTCGCGCCGCGCGGGATGCCCAGGCCGGCCGCAACCTGCGCCGTCGCCGCCACGGGGCGGATCTCAAGGACCTGTCCGGTCGGCTCCTTGTTTTGCCGGCGTATCCACTCGCTGAACCGGGTGCGGGGCTGGACGGCGTAGTCGATGCGGTCCTCGGCGACGAAGGAGCCACGGCCCTGCTCGACGCGGACCAGGCCGGTGCGGACGAGGCTCTCGATGGCGCGGCGGACCGTGTGGCGGTTGACGCCGTGCTGGGCCGCGAGGCGGGCCTCCGTCGGCAGGCGGTCGCCGGGCTGCAGGCCGCCGGGGCCGATGCCGGACGACAGCGCGCGGGCGATCTGCCGCCATAGCGGGGCGCCGGGTTTAGCGTCGGCCTTCCCATGCGCCTCCGTCATGCAATCGTCACCCTTCCCGCCGCGTTGCCGTGCGACTTCGGCTTGACGCTACCGGTTCGACCGCGTAGTTGTCTAGACAACATTGGAGCCGCCATTGTCCGTAGCCCCTGCCGATTTGGCGGACCGCCGCCGCTGGATGGCCGTGCTCGCCCGCGCGACCGCGGATGAGCTGGCGGCGTCGGCCGAGGGACGCCTGCCGGCATTCACCCGGCTGCGCGGGCCGGAGATTGGTTTGGTGATGCTGCGCGGCCGGGCCGGCGGCACCGGGCCGGCTTTCAACCTCGGCGAGGCCACGGTCGCGCGCTGCACGGTGCGGACGGCAGACGGCTGGGTGGGTCACGCCTACTGCCTGGGCCGCGACCTGCGTCAGGCGGAGCTGGCAGCTGCGCTCGATGCGGCGCTGCAGGACCCAATGCGGCAGGCGGAGCTGAACGCTGCGGTGATCCAGCCGCTGGCTATGGCGCAGGCGGCCCAGCGCGAGACGCTGTCACGGCGCGCCGCGGCGACCCAGGTGCAATTCTTCACGCTGGCGACGATGCGATCGTGAGCGGGGCGTTTATGAACGGGGTGCCCTTGATTATCAGCCATCCCGGTTTTGCCGACCCTGTGCAAGACAGTCAGGCCTGTTTCCGTGCCGTGCTGGACGCCATGGCGCGGCCGGGGCAGACCCACGCAGTCGCGGCGCTGGACCCGCCGCCGGGGCTCGATCCGGCGACCGCGGCCGTGCTGCTGACCTTGGCGGATGCCGATACGCCGCTCTGGCTCGACCCGGCGGCGACGGCGGCACGCGACTGGATCACTTTTCACTGCGGCGCACCGGCGGCGGCGGCGGAGTTTGCCGCGCTGGCCCTGGCGCTCGGGCCGGTGCGGCTGGACGCCTTCCCGGCGGGCACGGACGACGCGCCGGAGCATGGGGCGACGATAATTTTGCAGGTGGCGGCGCTCGGTCGGGGCACCGCATTCGAGTTGTCGGGACCAGGGCTGGCAGCGCCTGCACTGCTCGAGGTGGACGGGCTGCCGGCCGAGTTCGTCGCTGAGTGGGCGGCGAACCATGCGTTGTTCCCATGTGGAGTGGACGTGATCCTATGCGCCGGCGACCGGATCGCGGCGCTGCCCCGCACCGTGCAAATCCGCCATGCGCAGTTTGGGGAGGCATAGATGGCCTACGTCGCCGTGAAGGGAGGCGAGCGGGCGATCGACGCCGCACACGCCTGGCTCGCGTCGGAACGCCGCGGCGACCCGGCGGTCCCGGCGCTCACGACCGCACAGATCGCCGAGCAGCTTGGCCGCGCCGTCGATCGCGTGATGGCGGAGGGGTCGCTGTATGACCGGGAGCTCGCGGCGCTGGCGATCCAGCAGGCGCAGGGCGACCTGATCGAGGCCGCGTTCCTGCTCCGCGCCTACCGCACCACCCTGCCCCGCTTCGCCCATGGCGAGCCGGTGGACACAGCCGCGATGCTGGCGATGCGCCGGATCTCTGCCATTTTCAAGGATTTGCCAGGCGGTCAGGTGCTGGGACCGACCTACGACTACACGCACCGGCTGCTCGATTTTGCGCTGCCGGATGCGCCTGCGGCACCGGCCGAGGCCCAGGTCGAAGCGCAGCCGCTCGCGCCAGCGTTTGGCATCCTGGGGCAAGAGGGCCTGGTTGGGCCGGACGAGACCGCATCGGATGATGCACCCGGTGACCTGACGCGCGAGCCGCTGGCTTTCCCAGCGGCGCGTGACCTGCGGCTGCAGGCTTTGGCACGCGGCGATGAGGGCTTCTTGCTGGCGCTCGGCTACTCGACCCAGCGCGGTTATGGCAGCAACCATCCTTTCGTCGGCGAGCTGCGCGTGGGCGAGGCGAGCGTCGAGATCGAGCCGCCGGAGCTCGGTTTTGCCATCGACATCGGCGATGTGGTGCTGACGGAGTGCCAGATGGTGAACCAGTTCAATGGCAGCCGCACCGTGCCGCCGCAGTTCACCCGCGGCTACGGGCTATGCTTCGGCCATTCGGAACGCCGGGCGATGGGCATGGCGCTGGTGGACCGTGCGATGCGTGCGACCGACCTGGGCGAACCCGTGGATGCCCCGGCGCAGGACGTGGAGTTCGTGCTGTCGCACTGCGACAACGTGGAGGCGACCGGCTTCGTCGAGCACCTGAAGCTGCCGCATTACGTGGATTTCCAGAGCGAGCTGGAGACAGTGCGGCGCATGCGGGCCGATGCCGCGGGGGCTGGGGCGGCCGACATTCAAGGGAATGCGGCGTGAGCGGTTACAACTTCGCCTACCTGGACGAGCAGACCAAGCGGATGATCCGCCGGGCGATCCTGAAGGCGGTGGCGATCCCCGGGCATCAGGTCCCGTTCGGCAGCCGGGAGATGCCGCTGCCCTACGGTTGGGGCACCGGCGGCATCCAGGTGACCGCCAGCATCCTGGGCCCTGACGACGTGCTGAAGGTGATCGACCAGGGCGCCGACGACACGACCAACGCGGTGTCGATCCGGCGCTTTTTCGCCCGCACCGCCGGGGTCGCCACCACGACGCGCACCACGGACGCCACCATCATCCAGACCCGGCACCGCATCCCGGAGACGCCGCTGCGTGAGGGTCAAATCCTGGTTTATCAGGTGCCCCTGCCGGAGCCGATGGCGAAGCTGGAGCCAAGCCGTGCCGAGACGACGCGCATGCATGGGCTGCAGGAATACGGCCTGATGCATGTCAAGCTGTATGAGGACATCGCGCGATTTGGCCACGCCGCCAACAGCTATGATTTCCCAGTGATGGTGAACGACCGCTATTTGATGTCGCCGTCGCCGATTCCGGCGTTTGACAACCCGAAGCTGCACATGATGCCGGCGCTGCAATTGTTCGGCGCCGGGCGGGAGAAGCGCATCTACGCGGTCCCCCCTTACACCGCGGTGCGCTCGCTCGACTTTGACGACCATCCGTTCCGTGCCGGCCGTGCGCCCGGGGTTTGCGCGCTGTGCCAAGCGGACCGCAGCTATTTGGACGAGGTCGTCACCGATGACCGGGGCACGCGGATGTTCGTCTGTTCGGACACCGATTATTGCAGCGGGCGGGTGGGAACGGTCGCCATTCAAGAGAATGCGACGGTACAGCGAGATGCCGCCGAATGAATGACACGCTGCTGTCTGCGCGAGGCCTGGGGCTGCGGTTCGGCACCATTACGGCCCTCGACGGCGTGCATGCCGATCTGTGGCCCGGCGAGGTGCTGGCGATCGTCGGCGAGTCTGGCTCGGGCAAGACCACGCTGCTCAATGTGCTGTCGGGCCGGATTACGCCCGACGCCGGGACCGTGTGGTATCGCGACCCCAGCCAGCGTCTGCACGACCTGCACGCCATGCCGGCCCCGCGGCTCCGCGCCCTGCACCGGTCCGATTGGGGCTTCGTGCAGCAGAACCCGCGCGACAGCCTGCGCATGCGCGTCTCTGCCGGCGGCAACGTGGGCGAGCGGCTGATGGCGCAAGGGGTCCGGCACTATGGCGATATCCGTGCCGCGGCGCAGGACTGGCTGGCACAAGTAGAGATCGACCCCGCCCGCATCGACGACATGCCGCACACTTTCTCCGGCGGTATGCTGCAGCGCCTGCAGATCGCCCGCACCCTGGTGACGCACCCGCGCCTGGTGTTCATGGACGAGCCGACCGGCGGGCTCGACGTCTCTGTCCAGGCGCGATTGCTCGACCTGATCCGCACCCTGGTGACCCGGCTCGGCATCGCCGTCGTGCTGGTGACGCACGATATCGCCGTGGCGCGGCTGCTGGCCGGGCGGATCATGGTGATGCAGGGCGGGCGGGTGGTCGAGAGCGGGCTGACCGATCAGGTGCTGGACGACCCGCAGCATCCGTACACCCAGCTCCTGGTCAGCTCGGTGCTGTCGGCATGATCATGCTGGACGCCCATGGGGTCGCCAAGACCTTCGTGCTGCATCTGCAGGGCGGCACTCGCATCCCGGTGCTGGACGGCGTCGATCTTCAGGTCCGCGCGGGCCAGTGCGTGGCGCTGTCTGGACCGTCGGGCGCCGGCAAGTCCACGCTGATGCGCAGCCTGTATGGCTCCTATCGCGCCGACGCCGGCAGCATTCTGATCCGGCACGGCGGCGTCATGGTTGATATCGCCCGTGCCGATCCGCGTTTGGTGCTGCGGGTACGTCGCGACAGCCTCGGCTACGTCAGCCAGTTCCTGCGGGTGGTGCCGCGCGTGCCGGCGCTGGATGTGGTGGCGGAGCCCGCGGTGGCGCGCGGCGCGCCGCTGGACCAGGCGCGGCGGGACGCGGCGGTGCTGCTCGACCGTCTCAATATCCCGCACCGGCTGCAGGCGCTGCCGCCGGCGACGTTCTCGGGCGGTGAGCAGCAGCGGGTGAACCTGGCGCGCGGCTTCATCGCCGCGCATCCGGTGCTGCTGCTGGACGAGCCGACCGCGTCGCTCGATGACGCGAACCGAGATATTGTGATAGGGCTGATCCGTGAGGCGACCGGTCGCGGCGCTGCGGTCGTCGGCATCTTCCACGACGCCGCGGTCCGGGCCGCCGTTGCCCACCGCACGCTGAATGTTCAACCCCACCGGGACGCCGCATGACAACGATCCTTACCAACGCCCGTATCGTGCTGCAGAACGAGGTCGTGCTCGGCACCGTCGTGCTGGAGGGCGGGCGCATCGCTGACGTGCAGCCGGGGCGCCGCAGTTCGGCGCCGGGTGCGGTGGACCTCGGCGGCGATACGCTGATGCCTGGCGTTGTCGATGTGCACACCGACAACCTGGAGCGCCAGGTGCAGCCGCGCAGCAACGCACGCTGGCCGTCGCGCTCCGCCATGGTGGCGCATGACGCGCAATGCGCGGCGGCGGGGGTCACGACGGTATTGGATGCGCTGTGCCTGGGCGACCTCGGCTTTGACAAGGACCGCGTGCTGACCTTCCGCGACGGCGTTGCCGACCTGGACGCGCTGGCCGATACGGGGCTGCTGAAATCCGAGCACTTCCTGCATCTGCGCTGCGAGCTGCCGGCGCCCGACATGATGGATCTGCTCGATCCCGTGGCCGAGCACCCACGCGTGCGCATGGTCAGCCTGATGGACCACAGCCCGGGCGTCGGCCAGTACGCCAACCTCGACCGCTACCGGAAGATGCGGGTGCGGGAGGGGCACGCCACCGCCTGGATCGAGGGCCGCATTCTAGAGCTGCAGGATCAGCGCGCGAGAACGCGCAGCCCGAACCGCCGTCGCCTGCTGGAGCGCATCGTGCCGCTCGCCATCGTGCTCGCCAGCCACGACGACAATACCGCCGAGGAGGTGGCAGAGAACGCGGCCGACGGCATCCGCATCAGCGAGTTCCCGGTCTCGATGCTAGCGGCCGCCGAGGCGCGGGCGCATGGCATGGACGTGATCGCCGGGGCGCCCAACATCGTGCGCGGCGGCTCGCACTCCGGCAATGTCGCGGCGGCCGATTTAGTGCGGCGCGGCGTGGTGGACGCCTATGCCAGCGACTACGTGCCGTCGAGCATGCTGGAGGCGGCGTTTGCCAGCGTGGGGCAGACCGGCATCAGTCTAGCCCAAGGCGTCGCAATGGTGACGGCGAACCCGGCCCGTATGGCGGGGCTGCATGATCGCGGCCGCATCGAGCCCGGACTGCGCGCCGACCTCGTGCACGTGCGGGAGCACGAGGGCATGCCGGTCGTCCGCCAGGTCTGGCGCGGCGGGGAGCGGGTCGCCTAAACATGCCTGCGGAGCGGGCGCGCTAAACATGCGGGTGGCGCTTTACTACGCGCCTGCGTTGTCCGATCCGTTATGGCGGGCGGCCTGCACCTGGCTCGGCCGTGATCCGGAGACGGCGGCCACCCTGCCGCAGCCCGACGTGCCGGACATCCACGCCGTCACTGCCGACGCCCGGCTATATGGTTTCCACTGCACGCTGAAGCCGCCGATGCGGCTCGCGACGAACTATCATGCCTTCGTGGACGATGCGGCCGCCCTGGCGCGCGGGTTGAGGCCGTTCGCCATGCCGCGGCTGCACGTGGCGGACCTGTCCGGGTTCCTCGCAGTGCGGGAGGCCGAGCCCTGCCCTGCCCTGAACACCCTGGCCGATGTGTGCGTGGCCGGCGTGGACCACCATCGCGCGCCGCCGGACGCGGCGGAACTGGCGCGGCGGCGGCACGGCGGCTTATCCATCGCGCGCGAGGCGAACCTGCTCCGCTGGGGCTATCCCGGCGTGTTTGACGAGTGGCGTTTCCACATGACGCTCACTCGACGCCTGACGGAGCCTGAGCGCGCCGTGTTCCTGCCGGCCACGGAAAGCCACCTGGCCTCTGCCCTGCCCTATCCGCGCCGGGTTGACGAGATTTGCGTGTTCACCCAGGCCGGACCCGGCGCCGCCTTCACGATCGCAGAGCGTCTCCCGATGCGCGGGTGATCGCGGCCAGCAGCTTGGTGACACCCTCCTCGACCGTGCCGTCGTTCATCACCGTCTGCCGGTCCACCGGCAGCCGCAGCTCGATTGACCGAGACAGCCGGCGTGCGACATCGACCGCGTCCTCCCGCCCCCGCGCCGCCAGCCGGAGCGCCAGCACGTCAGCCGGCGCCGCGATCTCGATCACCGCGACCGGGAAGCGGGCTACGGCTTCTGCCACCACGGCACGGGAGACGTTCGCGACCACGATGCGGCCGCGCGCGATGTCCATCGAGATGTCTGCGGGAATGCCGTAGTGCAGGCCGTGCGCCCGCCAGGTCAGCGCGAAATCGCCGGCCTGCCTGCGCATCTCGAAGGCCTGCTCGGTGACGCTCTCATGCGCCTCCTGCCCCATGTCGCCGGGTCGGGTGATGGTGCGGCGCACGAAGCGAACGCGCGGGTCATCGACCAGCGCGTCGCGGGCTCCGTTCATCAGGGTGTCTTTGCCGGCCCCGGAGGGACCCACGATCAGGATCAGCATCAGCACCTCATTTTACGCGAGCGGACCTTGGCGATAGCCTGGACGCTGCGCAACCCGGAGATCACCCGATGTTCACTACGCGGCCCGAAATTGCCGGCACCTTCGGCGTGGTCGCCAGCACGCATTGGCTGGCGACCGCTGTGGGCATGGCGGTGCTGGAACGCGGCGGCAACGCCTTTGACGCCGCTGCTGCCGCGGGCTTCGTCCTGCAGGTCGCCGAGCCGCACCTGAATGGACCCGGCGGCGACGCGCCGATCATCGTCCACAGCGCCCGCACCGGCACCCAGCACGTGGTCTGCGGTCAGGGCGTCGCTCCGGAGGCCGCGACCCTGCCAGTGTTCTCGGCGCTCGGCCTCGACCTGATCCCGGCGACCGGATTGCTGCCCGCAATGGTGCCGGGCGCGTTCGGCGCGTGGTGCCGTATGCTGCGGGACTGGGGGACATGGGAGCTGGCCGAGGTTTTGGCCTATGCCCTCGGCTATGCCACGAACGGCGTGCCGCTGGTGCCGCGCGTCGTCGCCACCATCGAGGGGGTGCGCCCGCTGTTCGAGGCCGAGTGGCCCAGCAGCGCCGCCGTTTTTCTTCCACACGGCAATGCTCCGGCGGTCGGCGCGCTGTTCGTTAACCTGGACCTTGCGGGGACCTATGAGCGCCTGTGCCGGGAGGCCGTCGGCGCGACACGTGAGGCGCGGATCGATGCCGCCTGCCATGCCTGGTACCAGGGCTTCGTGGCCGAGGCGGTGGGGCGGTTCTTTGCCGAGACCGAGGTGCTCGACGCCTCCGGACGGCGGCATCGCGGGCTGCTGACCGCGCAGGACTTTTCGCAGTGGGCGGCGACGGTCGAGGATCCCGTGCGCTTCGATTATCACAACCATACCGTGCTGAAATGCGGTCCCTGGAGTCAGGGGCCGGTATTCCTCCAGCAACTGGCGCTGCTGCGCGGCTTCGATATCGGCGCGATGGACCCGGTCGGCCCCGACTTCGTGCACACCGTCATCGAGTGCGCCAAGCTCGCCTTCGCCGACCGTGAGGCCTATTACGGCGATCCGGATTTCGTGGATGTGCCGCTCGATGACCTGCTGTCGCCCAATTACAATTTGGTGCGTCGAGGCGAGGTCGGGCGGCAGGCGTCCATGCGGCTGCGGCCGGGAGTTGTGCCGGGCTTCGAGCCTTGGGTGGACCATGAGGCGCACGCCCGTGCGGGCATGCTCGATCAGGCGCCGGGTGCTGGGGAGCCGACGGTCGCGCGGCTTGGGGTGATCGGCGCCGACACCGTCCATGTCGATGTGATCGACCGCTGGGGCAACATGGTCAGCGCGACGCCTTCGGGCGGCTGGCTGCAGTCTTCGCCGGTGGTGCCGGGCCTCGGTTTCCCAATGGGCACACGCGGCCAGATGTTCTGGCTGCGCGATGGACTGCCGAACAGCCTGGCACCCCGCAAGCGTCCACGCACCACACTGTCTCCCAGCTTCGCACTGCGCGACGGCGCACCGTGGATGGCGTTCGGCACGCCCGGCGGGGAGCAGCAAGACCAGTGGTCGCTGATTTTCTTCTTGCGCATGGTGCACGGCAATCTGGGCATCCAGCAGGCGATCGACCTGCCGAGCTTCCACTCCGAGCACTGGCCCAGCAGCTTCTGGCCCCGCATCGCCCGGCCCGGCAAGCTGGTGCTGGAGGGGCGATATGCTGCCGAGACAGCAGCCGACCTGCTGGCGCGCGGGCATTTGGCGGAGATTGGTCCGGACTGGTCCGAAGGCCGACTGTCGGCGGCGCGATGGGAGGGCGGGCAGATGTTTGCCGGGGCGAACCCGAGGGGGATGCAGGGGTATGCGGCGGGGCGTTAGATCGCGCGCGTGCAGGTCCTACTTTGAGACCTTTTTTGTTGTTGAATTGCAATGATTGTGTTTGAAGGATACTGATGTGAAAAATGGCCATGGAGCTGCATTGTGCCGATACCGCCGGGATGCCGTGCAGTAACTCATTCCATAATTTTTTCCATTTTGCAAATTGTCTGCCTAAGCTCCGCGACTCCGGTTTTTGCTGGCGAAATCGTGGGCATTGATGGCAAAACGTTCGCTATCAGCGTGAGTGGCCGGATCGAACTGGGCGATGAGAAGGTCTTTATCAATCTCATCAGGACGGCGCCAAAAGCTCGAATCATACTGGCTGGCCCCGGCGGCAACGTGGTCGCCGCGCTCACGATCGGCCAGGAGATCCGGGCCCGGAACCTGCAGACCCTGGTGCCCGCCGGGGCATCCTGCGCTTCCGCCTGTGCGCTGATTTGGCTGGCCGGGACCACGCGGATGCTTGGGGTGGATGCGCGGATCGGCTTTCACGCGCTCTCCGCTCCACATCGCAACAGCCAATTTGCCGAAACCCATGCGTTTGATCCGGTGCTGATGCATTATTTGCTCGAACTCGGCTATGCCGGTGACGCGACGGCCACCATCGTCAATACGCCCTCGGTCGGGATTCGCTGGCTCGATCGGATCGAACTCAACTCCAATGGGTTCGCGGCGCAGAGCTATCCGTAGCCGGCCGAGTGGACGCGATGGCTGGCCGGCAGCGCGCGACGATTGGTCACTCCGACCCGGATTTCTTCCAGCGTACCCAGATCTCGGTGCCTGTAGTCAATTCGATCACTGGGCCAGAGCCACGGCCAACGTGACCGCTATTTCCGTCCGATTGATGGCAGCTCCCACGCACTGCTACGCTGGCCGTACTTGGTGAGGGCACTGAGAGCTGGGAAGCCGCGGCCTACCGCTGCAGCAAATGCATCAAAGGAGGAGATTATAACAGACATGCTTGTGGACCAAAACGCGGCGGCGATTCTGGCGAGACTGGACCGGCTGCCAGCCACTCGGCATATTTGGCGGCTTGTCACCTTACTCTCGCTTGGCGGCATGTTCGAATTCTACGATTTGTTCATGACCGGCTACGTCATTCCTGGTTTGGTCAAAGCTGGGTTACTGGCCAACGTTGCTGTAGGCATTTTTACCGGGCCGGCATTGTTTGTCGCTTCGACCTTTGCAGGATTATTTGTTGGGACTTTCGTCTTCGGCTTCGTAGCTGACAAGTATGGCCGCCGGTCCATTTTTACGTTCTCCCTACTGTTCTACTGCGCCGCAACATTGATCATGGCTTTTCAAAATAGCGGACTCGGAGTTTGTGCGTGGCGGTTGATCGCTGGCATTGGTATCGGCGTGGAACTGGTGACGATTGATACATATATTGCCGAGCTAGTGCCGAAGCATGTACGCGGACGTGCTTTCGCTTATAATCAGACAATTCAGTTCGCCGTGGTGCCGATAGTGGCACTCCTAGCATACATATTAGTGCCGACTGCGCCGTTCGGCGTCGATGGCTGGCGCTGGGTTGTCATGATTGGATCGCTTGGCGCACTCTTTGTTTGGCTCCTGCGTCGCGGCGTGCCCGAAAGTCCGCGCTGGCTGCTTCAGCAGGGCCGGATTGCGGAGGCGGAAGCTGTCACGGCGGCAATCGAGACGAAGGTGGTCGTTGATCTGCTGGGCGTTCCCTTGCCAACGCCTTCGACGCATGCCGTTGACCGTCCAGTGGCGATGGGTAGTTTTACCGAGATTTGGGCGCCCATATATCGTACGCGCACACTCATGTTGATGGTCTTCCAATTTTTCCAGACTTTCGGCTTCTACGGTTTTGCTGCCTGGGTACCGACGTTGATCGCGCAACAAGTTGGAATTAATCTCAGTTCCAGCTTGCTGTATTCGTTCATTATCGCTATTGCCAATCCGTTTGGCCCACTGTTAGCTATGAGCTTCGCGGACCGATTCGAACGGAAATGGCAGCTGGTTGCCGCCGCGTTCGGCGTCGGTGTGTTCGGAATATTGTTTTCGCTTCAGACGACGATGATGCTGCTCATCGTGTTCGGCGTGTTGATCTCGCTCTGCAATAACGTACTCTCAACGACATTCCATGGCTACCAAACCGAACTATTTCCAACACGCATACGGGCGCGGGCAGTGGGTTTCACCTACTCGTTCAGCCGGATCAGCACAATATTCGCGAGCTTCATTATCGTCCTCGTCCTCCAGTCCGCCGGGACCAAAGGAGTATTTGGCCTCATCGCCTTTGCTATGCTCATGGTAATGCTATCCATTGGTATCTTTGGACCACGCACTCGCGATTTAGAGCTGGAAGAGATCTCGCATTAGATAGCGTGAAAACGGCCCAAGAGCCTCTGTTCCATATTAGGTCACGCCCATCGTCTAAGCAGGATTGCACGGGGTGAGATACAAACGAGCGCCCTCAAATCCCGGCCACGCAATCCTGCTCAAGACGTCGACCGTGCGCAGACCCATAGAGGCCTGTCTAGCTGTGCCGGCGTGATGCCCTTGGTTCACTTGTTGTCTCTAGCACCTTGTTGATCTCGTCACGAAGACGATGCAGGCCCGCGCGCTCATTGGATGTGATATCTCCTGCTTCGTTCCGTAGTTCCACAAGACTATCCATGACGTCATCAATCATCTTGAGTGATAGACGCGTTTTCCGCCGGGGTAGAGGCGGCTCCTCGGAGATCATACCGTCCTCACGGGAGTTACGAATCATTTTCTGGGTCAAAATCCCATCTTTAGCTGCTCTTATAAGGCGTTCACGTGTGGGCCCCTCCTCCACGCGAGCCAACTCTGCAAGTACATAGCGCGAGGACGCCGGATTTTTTGTCGCCAAAAGACTTTCAAGAAGGCTTTCAGGAAGGCTGAGAATACGCAGCGTTGAACTCACCTCAGCCTCTGACTTCCCAAGGACCTGCGCCGCCTGCGTCTGCGACCAGCCCTTCCCATTGATGAGACGCTGTAGGCCCCTCGCCTCCTCCACAACAGCCAGGTCCACACGCTGCAGGTTCTCGACCAGTGTCGCAACTTCGGCATCTCCGGTATGCTCGATCGCAAGGATGGTCGGCCAACCGTTCGCCATGGCAGCGCGCCAGCGACGCTCGCCAGCGACAATTAACCAGTGTCCGCGAATTTCGGCATCGCGCCGAACCAAGATCGGCTGAAGCTGACCTTGTTCCGCCATCGTTCGCGCCAGCATGGCCATTTCTACCTCATCAAAAGTCTTTCGAGGTTGCCCTGGGTCCGGCCGTATCCGATCGATGCCGACCTCCATCGAATGCTTAAAACGACTGTCCTCACGTACGATGGCATCTGATACGCCGTCGAGCATCGCTGTCGCTGCTCCCATAAGCGGGGAGGGTTTCCGACGTGCTGCCATTACACCGCCTCAGACCGCAGACGGGTTTTTAGGTCAGGTATCGGAGCCATTACCGCCTGTGGCAGAGCTTGCCCGGCGACAAGGGCCTCGGCAATTTTGACATAGACTTGGACCACCTTGGATTTTGGCGACGCTTCAAGGGTGATGCGGGACGCCCACGCCGCATGAGAATAAACCGTGCTATTGGGAACCGGTTCAATGACCGGCGCAATATCCTTCATCGCCGAAATGAGGTGGTTAAGCACCTCGCGATCAATTGCAAGGTTGGCGGAATAACGGGTGGGCAGGATCCCCGCGATTCGCAGGCCGGTATTAAGCCGCCTTTGGACCTTGCGTGTGGTGTCGAGGATCATGGACACGCCCATGGCGTCATAAGGCTCGGTCTGGACCGGAATGACGACTAGGTCTGCGGCGCCCAGTGCCATCCAAGTTAGGGTGCCGAGATTTGGCGGCGCATCGATCACGACATAATCATAGGACGCCCGCACGGCTTCGAGCGCATCTTGCAAGGCGGCGTCAAAGCCCGGCTCCCGCCGCATGTCGATGCCGGCGAGGTTGATGTGACTCCCAATGAAATCAAATGGCGCAACGCGGTCGCTGATAATTTCCCGAGCGCGTATGATGACGCCTTCGAGAGGTCCATCATCCAGCAAGACTTGGGCAATTGTTCGTTTCTGCCGGAATAGATCGATCGCTGCTTGACCAAATAAGACCGAGGTAGCAGTTGCCTGGGGGTCAAGGTCGATCAGGAGGACACGCTGGCCAAGCTGGGTCAGTGCGTAGGCAAGGTTGAGCGAGCTCGTCGTCTTACCGACGCCTCCCTTTTGGTTGGCCATCGCGAGCACACGGGCTTTGCCACTCGGACCCACGGTCAAATCCTTATCCATTTCGGTGACAGACACGGGCGCTCGGTCGAAGCGGATGCTTCATCATGACGGCCTACGCCGGCCGAAGCTGCGGCTGATAAGGAGAGGCAAGGATACGGCGAGCTCAAGTTGCATATGACGAGGCGGCTGCCTTAAAGGCCGAAAATGGCGGCTTTTCATCTCACCCTCCAGGTTTAACGACATGCTTGTAGATCGGCCCAACGTCCGTGAGGATCGCGCGGACCTTGGCAGACGCTTCAAGCTCACACCAACACTCAATGGCCGGATCGGGCGTTGTAGCCGCAGTTTGCTGCGTTTCCGTACTTCAGTGCGGCAACGCAGCCACATTGCTCGCTCAGCATCAAAGGTTTTGGCGACAAAAGCCGCTATATACGGAAAAGCATGTGCAACTCATACCGCAGGCGGCCATCGTCACTGCAGATCACACCGAATGTCGCTGATGATGACTGACATGCATACCATCCTCAGGACGCAGCAGCAGAAACCCCGGCGCAAACGCCAGGGTAATGAGCCCAACCAATGCGAATGCTAATTGGAAATGTCCGGCGGTCAGCAGCTCACCGGGTCCGGCAATCCAGCCGAGCAGCGTGGCAGCGATGGCAACGCCAAGCGAAAGGGTCAACTGCTGCACGACGCCGCCAAGGCTGGTGCCGCGGCTCAGGTCAGCAAACGACATGTCGGCGTAGGTCAGCGTGTTGGTGGTGATGAACTGAATGCTTCGAGTAATGCCGAACACCAAGACATGCACGAGAACCAGCCATTTCGGCGTTCCAGCCTGGGTCAACCCAAAGGCGCTGATGACCATACCGCAAATGATTGCGTTGCCAAGCAGCAGAATGCGGAACCCAAGCCTGCTAAGCAGCGCCGCTGCGACCAGCCGGATCGCGAGTGAGCCAATCCCGGAGACAAAGGTCAGCGAGCCCGATTGCAGCGGGCTAAATCCAAAGCCGACCTGCAGCATCAATGGCAGCATAAACGGCACCGCATTCGCGCCGACGCGGCTCACTCCTCCCGCAAGCGTGCTGACGCGTAAGTACGGATGGAAAACAACCGTAAGTCGAGCGCCGGGTCAGCAATCCGGAAGGCGTGCAGGCTGTATAGAGCCAGCAGTGACGCTCCAGCGGCAAACAGCAGGATGACGCCAGCGCGGGGGAGGGAAGGGTGGCCCAGGATCTCAAGTCCGAATCGCAGCAGTGCTAATCCGGCGCCACAAAACACAGAACCCTTGAGATCAAACCGCCGTGAGTCGATAGCTCGCCCTTCGCCGACGCAGCAAAGCACGAGAACGATGCCGGCCAGCCCTATTGGAAGATTGACGTAAAATAGCTAGCGCCATGAGGCATAGGTGGTCAGAAAGCCCCCGACCAAGGGCCCGATCGTCGGACCGATCACTGCGGGAACCGTCATATAAGTCATCGCAGTGACCAGTTCGGCACGGGGAAAGCTGCGCTGCAGCAACAGACGACCTACCGGCGTCATCATCGCCCCGCCAAAACCCTGCAGCACCCGCATCGCCACCAGCGTCGGCAGGTTAAGGGCCACGCCGCAAAGCGCCGAGCCGAGCGTGAATACGGCTAGCGCACTGGCGAACACGCGCCGCACCCCAAATCGGTCGGCAAACCAACTGCTGACCGGAATAAAGACCACGAGACTGAGGATATAGCTGGTAATCGACAAGTTCATCGCCAAAGGAGTGACCTGCAAATCGCGCGCAATATCGGGGATGGCTGTGGTTATGATGGTGGAGTCGAGTTGCTCCATCAGAAACGCGAAGGCGACAATGAGCGGAATCAACAACCGCAGCTTGCGGTCGTGCAGGATTGGATAGGCGGCTTCGTCCACCCGCGTTGCTTCATCTGTCATACTGCGTTCCGCCCACTATTCGCCAATTCCAGTGTGCATCCATCATGCCGCGACGTCATGCCGATTGACTCAATCAAGCCGGTCCAAAGCGGCCCTTATTGCTGAAAATTTAGGCAGGACGCCAGTTGTTCAGCAAAGTCCGTCTTATGCGCAGTTGTATGCGCTTATCTTGCTCATAATTCCCAGTGTCCGTCCTTGACAGCCCGGTTTCGATTGCGCTGTGTTGCACGCTGGTCAACGCGTTGGCAGCAAGCACCAGGAGCTTGATCGCCGCGTCCAAAAGAATTCGTACCGGGACGGAGCGCCTAGAGGCCACCAAGCTGGCAAGGGCTGTGATTGGTGAGGTACAGTGTGATGCCGCCCATGTCTGCCCAGACCAAACGATGAGCGACGCAACGAGGCCGGGCCTTTCGCGTCGCGGACTGGTCACCGCTGTCGCTGCGACCTCGGGCGCCGCAGCGGGTTCGGGAGCGTTGTGCGGCTTTCCGGCCATATGGGCGCAAAACATCAAGAATGTGGAGCCGCGGCACGCGGGCTTGCCGGTGACCGCCATCCAGGCAATCGGCGACCAGGCCAGCAAGGACCTTGGCTTCAAGGTCACCATGCAGGCGACTGAAAGCTCCGACCTGCTGAACCGCTTTCTGTCGCAGTCGGCCAGCATCGACCTGGCGGATGTCAGCCTGCCATACTTCAAGTACCTCGCCGGGCGGAACATCCTGCAGACCATCCCGCTCGCCAAGTTCAAGCAGTGGGACCAAACCCTGCCGCTGTTCACCCGGAGCGAGCACCAGGACGGGCGCAAGGCGTCCATGCAGGGAATCGCGCCCTATACGGTGCTGTATGCGACCGACGCGTCCGGTGCGAAATTCGCCACCGGGCCGACCGAGTTCCTGACGAGCGTGCCGACGATCACCAACGCCGATACCCTCGGCATACGGCACGTTTTGGTCAGGCGCTCGGTCACCAGTTGGGCGGATCTGATCAATCCCGAGTTCAAGGGCAGGGCGGCGCTGCAGGATAACCCGACCGTCGGCGTGATCGACGTCGCCATGGCCATCGAGGCACAGGGCGACATCATCTATGGTAACAAGGGCAACATGACCAAGGATGAGATCGTTAAGACGATCATCCCTGATGACGAAGATCAAGAAATTCGGCCAGTTCCGCTCCTTTTGGGGTTCGGTCGATCAGTCGGTGAACCTCATGGGATCCGGCGAGGTGGTGATCCAGTCAATGTGGTCCCCGGCCGTGACCGCGGTCCGCACCCGCGGCATCGCCTGCGTGTTTCAGCCGCTGAAGGAGGGCTATCGCGGCTGGGCTTTAACCTCGGCATGATGAAGCACCGGACCGGCCTCAAGCAGGACTGCGCCTATGAGTACCTGAACTGGTATAACTCCGGCTTTGCCGGGGCCTTCATCGCGCGGGAGGGCTACTACTCAGCGCAGCCAGCAAACGCAAGGAAATACCTCAGCTCGCCCGAGTGGGATTACTGGTATGACGGCAAGCCTGCGGTCGCAGACATCCGCGACCCGTTCGGCAAACTCATAGAGCAGGCCGGACGCGCCCGCGACGGCGGCGCCTTCGACGAACGCATGGGCCGCATCGCCGTCTGGAACTCGGTCATGGACGAGGACCGCTACCTGACCCGGCGCTGGAACGAGTTCATCACCTCATAGAGCATGTGCCTTACCGAGCAATTTTATCCAACCAAACAATAGATCGGTCGGATGTCGCTCTCACCGGAGCACTGCCAGTGCCGCAACGCATGATCGCCCAAAAGGCCGCCTGATGCCGTCGGAAACCGCCGCGCCGCTGCGCATAACTATGCGCCTGACAAGCCGGCCCACCCTGCGAATTCCGTCCTGGGCGGTCACGCTGTTCCTGGGCTTCAGCATCGCCCATTGCCTGATTTTCCACGTCCGCACCGGCACGATGCGGATGGTGCTGTTTATGCTGTGCGCCATCCCGTTCTGGACCTCCGGCATCATCCGCACCATCGTCTGGATTATATTCCTAGGACGCAATGGCGTCCTCAATACCATGCTGATCGACCTGCAGGTGGTGGACCGGCCGCTCGACTTCCTGCTCTTCTCGGACTTCGCGGTCATCGTCACCTACGTCCACCTCTAGACGCTGCTGATGATGGGCCCGATCGCCAACTCCCTGTCGAAGATCGATCGTGCCCTGCTGGAGGTGGCACGCGACGCCGGGGCGAGCGGCTGGCAGATGATGCGTCACGGCATCCTGCCGCTGTCGCGAACCGGCATCGTGCTCGGCTCCGTCCTGGTGTTCACCCAGGTGATGAGCGACTATTTCGTGGTGAAACGCATGAGCGGCGGGCAGAGCGCCTCGGTCGTCTCGGCCCTGTCCATCGAAATTCAGGCCATGCAATACCCACCCGCCTCCGCCAGCGCCGTGGTGCTGGTGCTGGTGCTGTTCGTTGCCGTGCTGGTCGCCGGCATGATGCGGATCGTCGATGTCCGGCGGGAGCTCGTGGGCTAATGCCGCACGACCGCGAGCCGCGGCCCTACACCTTCTATTTGCTCGCAACGCTCATGGCGGCGTTCCTGCTGTTCCTGTATGGCCCCATGCTGGTCATCCACGTGCTGTCGTTCCAGGGACCAAACGGCGGCGTGACCTTCCCGATGGTCGGCATATCGACCAAGTGGTTCGCTGACATCCTGAAGCCCGGTCAGATGGCGAACATCCCCGTCTCGTTCGGCCGCTCGATCGTGCTGGCGCTGGTGGTCAGCCTGCTGACCGTCGTGATCTCCGTCTCCGCCGGGCTCGGCTTCCGCCGGCGCTTTCCGGGCACCGCCCTGCTGTTCTACGTCGCGGTCGCGAGCCTCGTGATGCCCAGCCTGCTAGTCGGCTTCGGCATCGGCATCGGATTCCAACTGCTGGAGCTGCCGCAGGGCCTGTTCACCTCCGCACTCGGCGCACAGCTCACCTGGACCTTGCCGTTCGGCTTGCTGGCGATGTTCGCCGTCGTCGCCCGGTTCAACCGTTCCTATGAGGAGGCCGCGACCGATCTCGGCGCTTCCCCACGGCAGGGGCAGCGCTACGTGACGCTGCCGACCCTGCTGCCCGGCATCACCGGCGTCGGCATCGGCGCATTTACCCTATCCTATGACGAGTATGCGCGCACCACGCTGACGGTCGGCAGCCAAAACACCCTGCCGCTCGAATTTTTACGCTGATCTCCAGCGACAGCACGCCGACGCTGTTCGCCATCGGCACCGTCACCACAGCGGTGTCATTCCTGCTGATCGGCTTTGCTTTGCTGTTCATCTTGCGGCTGCAGCGCCGCCGCAGCGCGTCAATTTAGGGAGGGTAGCATGGAGCTCGGCGTCTTCATCCCGATCGGCAGCAATGGCTGGCTGATCTCAACCACCTCGCCGCAATACAAGCCGAGCTTCGAGCTGAACCGCGAGGTGGTGCAGCGCGCGGAGCGATATGGCTTCGAGTTCGCGCTCTCCATGGTCAAGCTGCGCGGCTTCGGCGGTGCGAGCGAGTTCTGAGATCACTGCCTCGAGAGCTTTACCTTGATGGCGGGATTGGCGGCGGTGACGGACCGCATCCGGCTGTTCGCCTCATCCGCCGTACTCACCCTGCCGCCGGCGATCGTCGCGCGCATGACATCGACGATCGACAGCATCGCGCCCGGCCGCTTCGGCGTGAACATCGTCTCCGGCTGGCAGGAGGCCGAATACAGCCAGATGGGCTTATGGCCGGGCAAAGCGCATTTCGAGCGGCGCTACCAGTATTGCGCCGAGTATGTCCAGGTCATGCGCGACCTGTGGTCAACCGGCACGTCCAACCTCAAGGGCGAGTTCTTCCAGATGCAGGATTGCCGGCTCAGCCCGCGCCCCGCCACCATGCCGAAGGTGGTCGCGGCCGGGCAAAGCAGCGCCGGAATGCAGTTCGCCGCCGAGTATGCCGACTATAATTTCTGCCTGGGGGAGGGGGTCAACACGCCGACCAAGCTCGCGCCCTCGGTCGCGCGGCTGGTGGCCGCCGCACAGCGGACCGGCCGCGACGTGGGCGCCATCGCGCTGTTCATGGTGATCGCCGACGACACCGACGAGGCCGCTCAGGCGAAGTGGGAGCTTTACAAACAGGGCAAGGACCTGGAGGCGCTGAGTTGGCTGGGCATACAGGCGGGCGGTGACGACAAGGCCGACGAGCAGTCCACCGCGCGGCACATGAGCAACCCGGTCTCGGCGGTAAACTTCAACATGGGCACTCTGGTTGGGTCCTGCGCAACCGTCGCCCGGCTGCTGGACGAGGTCGCGACCGTTCCCGGCGTCACCGGCGTCATGCTGACCTTCGACGATTTCATCGAGGGCATGGACCGCTTCGGCCAGCGTATCCAGCCGCTGATGGGCTGCCGCCGCGCAGCGTCCGCAGCCGCCTGAACTCATCGCGCATTTCCAGGAGCGGCACAGCATGGTCAAGATCGGCGTCTTCATACCTATCGGCAGCCGCGGCTGGCTGATCTCCACCAACTCACCGCAGACCACGCCCAGCTTCGACCTGAACCGCACCGTCGTGCAGCAGGCCGAGCACTACGGCCTCGATTTCGCGCTCTCGATGATCAAGCTGCGCGGCTTCGGCGGCCCCAGCGGTTATTGGGACGAGAACCTGGAGGCCTTCACCCTGATGGCCGGCATCGCCAGCGTGACCCGGCGCATCCAGCTTTTTGCCTCGGTCGCGGTGCTGACTCTGCCGCCCGCCTTCGCCGCCCGCATGGCCGTCACCATCGACAGCATCGCGCCGGGCCGCTTCGGCATGAACATCGTCTCCGGCTGGCAGCCGACGGAGTATCAGCAGATGGACCTTTGGCCCGGCGAGGCGCACTTCGCCAAGCGCTACGAATACTGCTCGGAATGCGTCACCGTCATGAAGGACCTCTGGACCACCGGCCGCTCCGACTTCCAGGGCGAGTTCTTCAAGATGGATGATTGCCGTCTGGCGCCGCTGCCCTCGCGGCGGATCGAGATCGTCGGCGCCGCCCAGAGCGACCGCGGCATGCGTTTCGTAGCCGCCACCGGGCGCGACGTGGGCGCGCTGATACTGCTGATGATCATCGCCGACGTGACCGACGCCTTGGCGATGGCGAAATGGGAGCATTACAAGGCCGGCACCGATCTCGAGGCGCTCGCATGGCAGCGCACCCAGGCGTCGGCGGACACCAAGGCGTCGAAGGACTCCACCGTCGGGCAGATGATCGAGCGGCAAAAGGCCGATCCGATCCCGACCGGCATGCTGAAGCTGGTCGGCTCCTACGCCAATGTGGCCCGCATGCTCGACGTGGTGGCCGCGACCCCGGGCGTGAAAGGCATCCTGATGACCTTCGACGACTTCGTCATCGGCATGGAGCAGTTCGGCCAGTATATCCAGCCGCAGATGGCCAGCCGCCAGACCCTCGAAGCCGCGGCCTGACCGGAGATCGCGTCGTGGAACAATCAAGCCAAACCGCACGCGAGCTGTATGCGGAGC
Organism: uncultured Alphaproteobacteria bacterium; assembly: GCA_963850595.1. Classification (GTDB taxonomy): domain Bacteria; phylum Pseudomonadota; class Alphaproteobacteria; order Acetobacterales; family Acetobacteraceae; genus CAHJXG01. The sequence goes on from CAWKLS010000005.1 coordinate 57,415, forward strand.
TCCGGCAACATCCGCCCCGTGCGCGCTTTGGCTTCGGGCGTAAAATGGCGCTGCTGAATGTCGATCTGCAGAAGGCCTACACCCTGCCCAGCGAGTTCAGCACCGCCTGCGAGACCGATCCGCAGCAGATCGACCACGTGAACGCGCTGAGCGCGCTCTGCCGCGGCCTCGGCGCGCCGGTGGTGTGGACGCACGTCGCCTATTTGCCCTCCGGCGAGGATTGCGGCGTTTGGGGCGCCCGCACCGACACGCCGGACTCGCTGCAGAACGTGAAGCTGGGCTCCCGCCGGGCGGAGTTCGACGACCGCCTATGCATCGACCGCGGCCGTGACGTCGTGATCACGAAGCGCATGGCGTCCGCCTTCCACGAAACCAACCTCGCCTCGCTGCTGGTATGGCACCGGGTGGATACGCTCATCGTCACCGGAGGATCGACCTCCGGCTGCGTGCGGGCCAACGTCCTGGACAGCGTATCGCACGGTTATCGCACGATCGTGCCCGAGGAATGCGTCGCCGACCGGCACGAAAACCCGCATTTCGCCAGTTTGTACGACATGGCGCTCAAATACGCCGACGTGCTGCCCGTGGCCGAGGTGCGCCAGGTCCTTCGTAACGCCATTGCCGCGAGGGCGACCGACCCAGCGTGACTCCTGCTGCAAAGCCGTCCGCAGATGGAGAGTATGAACTGACGTGGTTTCTCCACGGCACCTATGGCCGCAATGGCATTTGGCCTGCACGCCCTACTCGGCGCCGTCGATCAGGCCGGGTTCACCCAGGCCGTGGCGGGCGTGGAGCGTGATCCAGCGCCGGGCGAGCAAGAAGCCTGGACCGGGTGTGAGGTCTCAGGCGTGCCGAAAAAACTGCCATTGTTCTGGAAAGTAAAGAAAGGCTAGGCGCCTGAGGGCGCGACCGCACGCTTGACAAACCCGCCCGAAAACCTTTGGGTTGCAGACCTGGGGATCGCGATCTCCCCACGAGGCGACATGCCGAAGTATCGCGTCCTGCAATTCAACAAGGACGCACACTCATGGTCTCTCTCAACTCAATTTCGCCCGACAAGCTTGCCCGCCTGATCGGCCGCCACGACAGCCCGGTCCTCATTGACGTGTGCACCGACGAGGACTTCGCCGGTGATCCGCGTCTCGTTCCCAGCGCTGTCCGTCGCTCTCACGCCAATGTTTCGGATTGGGCGCAGGAGTTCGCCACCAGCGGCCGTCCCGCTGTCGTGATCTGCCAAAAGGGTCTTAAACTCAGCCAAGGCGTCGCGGCCTGGCTGCGGCACGAAGGCATCTCCGCCCACAGCCTTGAGGGCGGCGCCCAAGGCTGGGCCGCGGCTGGCCTTCCCATGGTGCCAGCCGGCCAATTGCCGCCCCTCGACGCGCGCGGCCGAACGGTCTGGGTCACACGCGCCCGGCCCAAGGTGGACCGCATCGCCTGTCCCTGGCTGATCCGCCGCTTCATCGACCCCGCGGCCGTGTTCCTGTTCGTCAACCCGGCCGATGTTCCGGGCGTGGCCGAGCGGTTCGGTGCTACGCCCTTCGACATCGAGGGCGACGGCGTGGTCTGGAGCCACCGCGGCGAGCTGTGCACCTTCGACGTCATGGTCGAGGCATTCGAACTCGCCGTCTCGCAGCCGCTGCAGCGTTTGGCCGCGATCGTGCGCGGCGCCGACACGGCCCGGCCCGAGCTCGCGCCAGAGGCGGCCGGGTTGCTCGCTGCATCGCTCGGGCTGTCGCGCATGTATGCCGACGACCTCGCCCAGCTTGAGGCGGGGATGAGCCTCTACGACGCGTTCTACCGCTGGTGCCGCGACGCCACCGGCGAGACCCACAACTGGCCCGCCGTGCCGCCGGCCCGCACGGCACGGCGGGCGGTGCCGGCATGAGCGACGCCCCGCTGCGATCCGACCGCGTGAGCACCGCACCAATACCAGTGACGATCGGCAGTATCGGCCACAGCGTCACCTTGAACGAGGCATTCTGGGTGTGGCTGCGCGTGGCCGCACTCTCCTTCGGCGGCCCGGCCGGGCAGATCGCTGTCATGCATCGTATCATTGTGGACGAGAAGCGCTGGATCGGCGAGGCGCGCTTCCTGCACGCGCTGAGCTACTGCACGCTGCTGCCCGGCCCCGAGGCGCAGCAGCTCGCCATCTACATCGGCTGGCTGATGCACCGCACCTGCGGCGGCGTCATGGCGGGCGGGTTGTTCGTGCTTCCCGGCATCCTCGCCATCATGGCATTAAGCTATGTTTACGCAGGCTGGGGCCAGGTTGGAGCCGTCGCGGCTTTGTTCTTCGGCCTGAAGTCCGCCGTGCTGGCGATCGTGCTGCAGGCCGTGGTCCGCGTCGGCTCCCGGGCGCTGCGCAACCGGGTCATGCTCGGCATCGCTGCCGCCGCCTTCGTCGGCATCTTCTTTCTCGGCGTGCCGTTCCCGCTCATCATCCTTGCGGCCGGCCTGGCGGGTTGGGTCGGCACCCGGGCGGGCTCGCCTCTGTTCCAGATCGGCGGCCACGGCGCCGGCGGTGCCACCGGGCTCGCCGAGGCCGACAGCCTGCTCGGCGAGGCGCTCCCCGCGCACGCCCAGGCGACCGTCGCAGGCGCCCGGCGCGCGGCGGCTGTATGGCTTATCCTCTGGCTGGTGCCGGTGGCGGCCCTGCTGCTGACGCTCGGCGCCGGCAATACCTTCAGCCGCATCGCGCTGTTCTTCAGCGAGATGGCGGTCGTCACCTTCGGCGGCGCCTACGCCGTGCTGGCCTATGTCGCCCAGCAGGCGGTCCTGCACTACCATTGGCTGCGTCCCGGCGAGATGCTGGACGGGCTCGGCATGGCCGAGACCACGCCGGGCCCACTCATCATGGTGGTGCAGTTCGTCGGCTTCATGGCGGCGTATCGCGACCCCGGCGCGCTGCACCCCATGCTGGCCGGCACACTCGGCGGGCTGCTCACCATCTGGGTCACCTTCACGCCGTGCTTCCTGTGGATCTTCCTCGGCGCGCCGTTCATCGAGCGCCTGCGCGGCAACCAGGCGCTGAGTGGATCGCTCGCCGCCATCACCGCCGCCGTGGTCGGCGTGATCCTGAACCTGGCCGTATGGTTCGCGCTGCACACCTGGTTCCACGAGACCCGGCCGGTGCGGGCGATGGGCGCTGGGTTTGATGCGCCCGTGCTCGGCAGCCTCGATCCATGGGCGCTGGCGCTCTCGCTCGTGGCGCTGGTGGCGGTGTTCCGCTTCAAGGCCGGCATGATCCCAACATTGCTGGTCTGCTCGGCGGCCGGAATCGCCCTGCATCTTGTCGGAGTGGTCTGATGAATCGCCGCACGATCCTCGGCGCTGCGCTGGTCCTTGGCTATCGACCCGACGCGGCTCAGGCCCAAGGCGTTGCAGGCTCTCCCGACCTGTCCCGCACGCCCGTCGGGCCGCCACCGCCAGAGTTCCAGACGTCGTGGCGCACCGGGCAGGGTGCTATCGGCGACTGGCGCGTCATCGAGGACGCCAGCGCCACTTCGGGCAGGGTCATCGCGCAGCTGAGCGCCGACCCGACCGACTACCGCTTTCCGCTCGCCGTGTATGAGCCGCTGTCGATGCAGGATGTGGAGGCGGGCGTCCGCTTCAAGGCCGTCGCGGGGCAGGGGGACCGGGCGGGCGGCCTGGCGGTGCGGCTCATGGACGCCGAAAACTACTACGTGGTCCGCGCCAATGCGCTGGAGGACAACGTCAATCTCTATCGCGTCGTCAAGGGCCGGCGGCAGCAGATCGCGGGCGCGGCGGCGAAGGTGTTGTCCGGCGTTTGGCACACGCTGACCCTACGCGCCCAGGCCGACCGGCTTACGGTGTCTTTCGACGGCAAATCCCTGCTGACCCACAGCGACCACACATTCGCTGGTCCCGGCAGGGTCGCGCTGTGGACCAAGGCAAACTCGATTACCTACTTCGACCGGCTGGAGATCCGACCGCTTCTATAGAGCGGCCGAAGCAGCTGGTATGCCGTCGGGTTGCGTCTCAATGCTGGTACCCCCGTCCGGCGTGAAGACCATGTCAGCGGGATCGGTTGCGGTGGAGCCCCCATCACACCAACCTCCGCTGCAAAGCCAATACGCCAAACTTGCGACCGCTCGGCACCCATGGAGGCCCCTGATGTCCCCCGCGCCCCTCGATCCCGCCACTGACCATGGGGTTGCAATGGACCCTGCGGGCTCGCGCCTCTCCCGCGTCGCCGTCGTTATCCCCGCCTGGAACGAGGCCGAGGCGATCGGCCCGGTGGTGACGGAGGTGCTGGGGCAGGGGGCCCGCACCGTCATCGTCGCCGATGGCGGCAGCACGGACGGGACCCAAGACGCGGCGCGGGCGGCGGGCGCCCAGGTGCTGGACGCCGGACGAGGCTACGGCCGGGCCTGCGCCGCGGGGGCTGCGGCCGCGCCGCAGTCATGTGACGTGATCGCGTTCATGGACGGCGATGGCGCCGACTGCGTCGATCAGTTGGCGAGGCTGGCGGGACCGGTGCTGGACGGCACGCAGGATTTCACCATCGCGTCGCGGACCCGCGGCGTGCGCGCGCCGGGATCCATGAGCTGGCACCAGGTGCTGGCGGGCGCAGTGGCCGGCCGGCTGATCGGCGCGCTCTACGGCGTGCGATACACCGACATGTGCGCCTTCCGCGTCATCCGGCGCGACGCCTTGTCCCGGCTTGGCATGGCCGAGATGAGCTATGGCTGGAACATCGAGATGCAGATGAAAGCGGCCCGCCTGCGGCTGCGCATCCTGGAGCTGCCGGTGCCGTATCGCTGCCGGGCTGGCGGGGCGTCAAAGGTCGCGGGATCACTGCGCGGCACCTTGCACGCCTCGACCAGGATCATCACGACCTTCGCGAGGGTCGCGTCAGCCGGCGTGCGGCCGTGACCGCGCCCGGCGGCATGGCCGTGTGTTACAGCCCCCGGGGGTGGTAACGCGAGCGCGGGATAGCTCCGGTTGCTAGGCGTTGGCCCGAATATTCAGGTACCCGCTGCCGCTCCCGGCATCCGTGCCGAACGCCACGCCAAGCCGCCCGTTCGCGAGGTCGGCCTGGGTGTAGCCCGGCAGCGTCAGCAGCACCTCCGGCTTGCCCACAGCCTGCGCCGTCAGCGTCAGGCCGGTGGCCCCAACAGCGCCCGCCCCATCCGACCAGCTCAGCGAGAAGTCGTTCTGCGTAACCCCCCACAGCGTTGCGGCATCGGCCGTGTGGAAGTTCACCACCGTGCTCCAGGTCGCCGCCGTGGCCCCGCGCGCATCGACGAAGAAGGTATCCGTGCCGCTGCCGCCAGTCAGGAAGTTCGACCCGGCGCCGCCATCCAGCACGTTGGTGCCGCTGCTGACCGCGATCGCGTCCTCGCCGCCACCGCTGTGGATGAACCAGTTTGGCGTGATGGCCGTGATGTTCAGGTTGTTCGGGGTGAGGTTGATGTATTGCTGCTGCAGGATACCGACCGGTCCGGTGTAGGGCTGACCCTGTGCCGCCACCGGCTGGCCGGTCGTGGTATCCACCGCGCCCAGCACCGGCGCGCCGATCAGCTGCTGCTCGGCCACGTCGGCGATCACCTGGTGCCCGGTCTCGGTCGGGTGCACCACGTCCCAAAACAGGTATTGGTTCTGAGCGGCAGCTCCGCTCACCGCGAGCGTGCCGCTGCTGGCGCTGGTGCTGTTGCCGCTCCACACCCGGTCGGTCACGTTGGTCAGGCCGTATGCGGCCGGGTTCGCGATTGCGGTGTTCAGTGACGCGTTGACGTCCGCCACCTGAATACGGACCGCGCTGGAGCTGGCGACGGCGGCAAGCTGGCTGCTCAGCGCCGTGTTGTAGGTGGTGGTGATCTGCGCGGCCTCGGCCGTGAGCGCCGCCGAGGGCAGGTTCGTGCCATTGACCAGCCCGAGCGCCACGTTCGGCGTCTTGCTGAGATCGGGCACGTCAAGCACCAGCAGGCTCTTTGCGCCATTGCTGACCAGCTGCTTCACAAAATCGATCGCGTTGGCCACCGCGGCGTTGACGTCGGCGGTCTGCTGCTGTGCGGTCAGGCTGGGGCTGGCGAGGATGCCGAGCAGATCGTTTGCGCCGATCGAGATGGTATAAAGCGCGTTTGCCGACGGGGCAGTAACCGCGGTCTTGAACTGCACGAGCTGTGCCGGAAGCGAGATCGCCTGGACCTGCGGGTTGCTGCCGTTCTGCGGCGTCACCCCGGTTTCGGCGCCGCCATAGGCGAAGTCGGTGCCGCCCGCCAGGCTGGGCGCCAGCGTGCCGAGGCTGAGGGCGAGCGACAGATCCTGCACCCAGGTCGGGCCATTGCTGAATACGTTGCCACTGGTCGAGCCGTATTGCTGCTTGTAGTAGGGCGGCGACACCGGTTGGGTCGCGCCCAGCGTCGTGGTGAAGATCGACAGGTTGCCAGCGTCGGACAAGCTGTCACCGAATGCATACACGGCGCTAAAGGCAGCGAGCGCTGGATTCTGCGGCATGGACCAAATCCTTCCCTGATACGTCGATACGCCGTGCGGTCAGCCGCGTGGGCGCGGTGTCCAATGATCAGCAAACCGCCTATCGCATGCCCGTCTATTGCATAAGCGAAGCGGGAGCATAAGAGGGGGCTGGAGCGTTTGCTTGGACAGGGGTGTTCGATAGCTCCATGCCAGCTTTCAAAAGCTCGGGCATTCGGCTAACTCAATGGCGGGCTGAACAACAATAAAATTGATGGGGAAGACCATGACGCACGTTGGAAGCTGCTTTTGCGGCGCCGTCGAAGTCGAGGCCAGCGGGGCGCCGGAGGCCATGGGCTATTGCCACTGCCGCTCTTGCCGCTCGTGGTCCGGCGGGCCGGTGAACGCATTCACGCTCTGGAAGCCAGAGGCTGTGCGGGTCACGTCTGGCACCGAGCATGTCGCGACATTCCAGAAGACCGAAATCAGCCAGCGGCAGTACTGCGCCAAGTGCGGCGGCCACCTGATGACCAATCACCCGACGCTGGGCCTCGTGGACGTGTTCGCCGCGACGATCCCGACGCTCACCTTTACCCCGGGCGTCCACGTCAACTATGGCGAGACGGTGCTGCCTATGCGGGATGGCCTGCCCAAGCTGAAGGACTTCCCAGCCGAACTCGGCGGCTCCGGCGAGACGATCGCCGAGTAGCATATTCAGGCACGCATAAACCAAAGATTTGATAAGCTCCGGTTCCGCAATGTAGGAGATTTTCGATGGCGATGCGACCTGACACGACCTTCTATGCGTCGCCGCGGCTGGCGATGGAGGCTGCCACCGGAGGACTTCGCCTACACTTTGCTGCTCAGCCCCGACGCTTCGAAACCCGACGCGCTCGCGGTCATCGACGTGAAGCCCGGCTCGCCCAGCTACAGCCAGGTCGTCCACACCGTGACGATGCCCTACACAGGGCGACGAGTTTCACCATTTCGGCTGGAATGCATGCTCCTCGTCCTTGTCGCCGCTCACCGGCCACGCGTTTCTCGAGCGGCGCTATCTGATCATCCCCGGCATCCGCTCGTCGCGCATCTACGTCGTGGACACGAAGCCGCATCCGACCCAGGCGAAGATCCACAAGATCATCGAGCCGGAGGAGATCTTTCAGAAAGACCGGCTATTCACGGCCGCATACGGTGCATTGCGGGCCGGAGGGCATCTACGTCAGCACGCTCGGCGGCGGCGGCAAGGACGGCACCGAGGGTCCGCCGGGCATCTTCATCATGGACTGCGAGACGTTCGAGGTCCTGGGCCGTTGGGAGATCGACCGCGGACCGCAGACCAAGCACTATGATTTCTGGTGGAACCTGCCGCGCGACTACATGGTGTCGAGCGAATGGGGCCTGCCGCCGCAGTTCGAGAACGGCATCGTCGCCGGAGGACCTGCTCGCCGAACAAGTACGGCCATCACGTCCACTTCTGGGATCTGCGCGCCCGGCGCAATGTGCAGACGATCGACCTCGGCGCCAATCACCAGATGGCGCTGGAAATACGCCCGGCGCATGACCCCGTGCGCGAATACGGCTTCCTGGGCGTCGTGGTGGACACGACGAACCTGGAAGGCTCGATCTGGACCTGGTGGCGCGAGGGCGGGCAAGCTTCCACATCGAGAAGACGGCGACCATCCCGCCCGAGCCGGCGCCCAAGGACCAGCTGCCGCCGCTGCTGCAGGGCTTCGGCGCCGTGCCGCCGCTGGTGACCGACATCGACCTCTCCATCGATGACAAGTTCCTGTATGTCGCCTGCTGGGGCACCGGCGAGATGCGGCAATACGACGTCACCGACCCGCGAAAGCCGAAGCTCGCGGGCTCGGTCCACATCGGCGGCATCACCCGCCGCACGCCGCACCCGAACGGCAAGCGTTTATGCCGGCGGCCCGCAGATGGTCGAGATCAGCCGCGACGGCAAGCGGGTGTATTGGACCAACTCGCTCTATTCCACCTGGGACGACCAGTTCTATCCAGAAGGCGTGCCCGGCGCCGAGGTCATGGCGAACGCGAGCCCCGGCGGCGGCCTCGAGATGGCCCACGACTACTGGGTGGAGTTCCCCGACGGGTACCGCGCGCACCAAATCCGGCTTGAGGGCGGCGACTGCTCGACCGATTCGTTCTGCTACCCTTCGGCCTGAGCGGCACTGATTGACCGAGACCGGCTGGGCGCCCGCCGGCCTCTGGCTGGCCGTCATCGCGAGCGGCGTCTATCACGGAGTGAACCCCGGCATGGGATGGCCGCTCGCCGTGTCCGCCGGGCTGATGGAACGAAGTCCGCGCGCCTTGGTCGCGGCGCTTTGGCCGCTCACGGTCGGACATCTGTTCGCCATGCTCGTGGTGATCCTGCCGTTCTCGCTGCTGGTCGCGCTGGTCTATTGGCAGCGGCAGATCCAGGTCGGCGCCAGCCTGCTCGTCATTGGGTTCGGCGTCTTCCGGCTTCTCAACCAGCGGCATCCGCGGGCGCTAGCGCGGATACCGCCCACGCAACTGGGGCTCTGGTCCTTCACCATCGCGATCGCGCATGGCGCGGGGTTGATGCTGGTGCCGATCTACCTCGGGCTCTGCCGGACGGCCGGTCTCGACAGCGGCCACGCGGCGGCCAGCACCCTCATCAGCGCCGACCTCGGCATGGCCGTCGAGGTTTCGGTCGTCCACTCCGCAGCGATGATCGCCGCCGGCGGTGTATCGGCATGGCTGGTTTACCGTTACCTCGGGTTGAAGTTCCTGTCCCGGAGCTGGTTCAACCTCGATGCGATCTGGGCCGCGAGCCTCATCTTCGTCGGGGTGCTCTCGCTGACGCTCAGTTCTTGAGTCGATACCCCGTCCTGAACATCCAGGTCACCAGCGCCAGGCAGCCGAGCAGGAAGGCGAGGGTCATGCCCAGGCTGGCGCCAACGCTCACGTCGGCCTGGCCGAAGAAGCTCCAGCGGAAGCCGCTGACGAGATACAGCACCGGGTTGAACAGCGTGACCGTCCGCCAGGCCGGCGGCAGCATGTCAACGGAGTAGAAGCTGCCGCCCAAGAAGGTAAGCGGCGTCACGACCAGCAGCGGCACGAGCTGCAGCTTCTCGAACCCGTCCGCCCATAGCCCGATGATGAAGCCGAACAGGCTGAACGTCGCGGCGGTCAGCACCAGAAACAGCGCCATCCAGCCCGGGTGCTCGATCCGCAGCGGCACGAACAGCGACGCGGTCAGCAGGATGATGGCGCCGAGCACGATCGACTTGGTCGCCGCCGCGCCGACATAGCCCAGCACGATCTCGAATGGGGAGATCGGCGCCGACAGGATCTCGTAGATCGTGCCGGAGAAGCGCGGGAAGTAGATGCCGAACGAGGCGTTGGCGATGCTCTGGGTCAACAGCGACAGCATGACCAGGCCCGGCACGATGAACGCGCCATACGGGACGCCCTCGATGTTGCTGATGCGCGACCCAATCGCCGCGCCGAACACCACGAAATACAGCGAGGTCGAGATCACCGGCGCCACGATGCTCTGCAGCAGGGTGCGCCGGGTGCGCGCCATCTCGAAGCCGTAGATCGCCCGGACCGCGTGGACGTTCATGCTCGCTCCCGCAGCAGGCCGACGAAGATGTCCTCAAGTGAGCTTTGGCTGGTCTGCAAATCCTTGAACCGAATGCCGGCTACGCTGAGGTCGCGAAGCAGCGCCGTGATCCCCGTGCGTTCGCCCCGTGTGTCATAGGTGTAGATGAGTTCCGTGCCCTGCCGCGCGAGGTCCAGACGATAGGCGTCGAGCTCTGGCGGCAGACTTGCCAGCGGCGCCTGCAATTGCAGGGTGAGCTGCTTGCGACCGAGCTTGCGCATCAGCTCGGCCTTTTCCTCCACGAGGATCAGTTCGCCCCGGCTGATGACGCCGACGCGGTCGGCCATCTCCTCCGCCTCCTCGATGTAATGGGTCGTGAGGATGATGGTGACGCCGCTGTCGCGTAAGGTCCGCACCAGCCGCCACATGTCCTGGCGCAGCTCGACGTCCACGCCGGCGGAAGGCTCGTCGAGGAACAATATTTGCGGCTCATGCGACAGCGCCTTGGCGATCAGCACGCGCCGCTTCATGCCGCCGGAAAGCGTCATGATCCGGCTGTCCTTCTTGTCCCACAGCGAGAGATTTTTCAGTGTCGTCTCGATGTAGGCCGGGTTGGCGGGCTTGCCGAACAGGCCGCGGCTGAAACTCACAGTCGCCCAGACCGTTTCAAACGCGTCGGTGGTCAGCTCCTGCGGGACCAGGCCGATCTTGGCGCGGGCGGCGCGGAAGTCGGTGATGATGTCGTGCCCGTCGGCCACGACCGTGCCGGAGCTCGGCCTGACGATGCCGCAGATGGCGCTGATCAGCGTGGTCTTGCCGGCCCCGTTCGGACCGAGCAGCGCGAAGATCTCGCCGCGGCGGATCTCCAGGTTGATGTCCCGCAGCGCCTGGAAGCCCGAGCTGTAGGTTTTCGAGAGTTTGGTGACGGAGATGATCGACGGCATTATGCCCTGGTGTGACGCCGCCGCGTGCCGGGCGCAAGCCCAGCGGCACGCGGCCCTGTTAAATAACCGAGACGAACGCCTTTGCTTAAGGCGGCGCCGATCCGAGGTCGGGGTCACGCATGCGCGCCGTCAGCGCCTGACGCAACGGCGGCAGGTTGCCGAGGCGCAGCGCCGCGTCGCGCAGCAGTCGGGCCGGCAGGCTGTCCCCGGCAGCATAGAGCCGCATCACCGCCTCGGCGCCGAGGAAGAACAGCCGCGTCTCGGCACGATGCGCCGCCTCATAGCGGCGCAGCGCTGCTGGATCGGCCACGTCTTGGCCGGCGGCAATCGCGGCGCGCAGCTCCCGCGCCAAGGCGTGCTGCCCGAGCAGGCCGAAGTTGAAGCCATGCGCCGTCGTCGGATGCATGCCGACCGCCGCGTCGCCGAGCAGGGCAAAGCGCCGGCCGGCAAAGTGCCGTGCATAAGTCGTGACCACCGGCACCGCGTGCCGCGCACCGACCGGACGCATGGGCCCGAGCCGCCCATGGTAACGCCGTGTCACCTCGGCGCCGAAAGCCGCGTCGTCCAGCCGCAGCAGCGCCGCCGCGTCAGCCTCACCGAGCGTCATCACCACCGAGGACCGGCCGCCGTTGAGCGGCAGCGTCACCAATGTGCGGCCATACTCGAACCATGCGGTCGCGGTCTCATGGTGCGGCCGTGGATGCGCGACCGGGCAAACCATCATACGCTGGCCGTAGTCGTGCAGGCTGGCGGAAATGCCCTGCTGCTGCCGCAACCGCGAGCGCCGCGTGTCCGCCGCCACCACTAGCCGCGTCCGCAGCGCCTGCTCATCCGACAAGGTGGCGATGGCTGCGCCATCCTTGACGCGCACGGAGGCGACCGACCGCCCGGGCAGCAATTCGGCGCCATGCTGGTCCTGCACGACGCCATGCAGCGCGCGGCGCAGCCAGTGGTTGGGCACGAAACGGCCGACAGGACCGTCGCCTGCCGTGATGGCCCCGAACTGCATCGCGTAGTCCGACGGTCCGTTCAGCACCTGCATGCGTCGCAGCGGCGCGACCTCGGCGTCCGGCACCCGCCCCCAGGCGCCGAGTGCCTGCAGCATGCCAACCGAGCGGTCCGTCAACGCGATCTCACGCCCGTCATCGCTGGGATCCGCCAGCGCCGCCGCGGGCTGCGGGTCCACCAGCGCGATTCGCAGCCCGGCGCCGGCGAGCGAACCCGCGAAAGCCAATCCCACCGGTCCTGCCCCCGCGACGACGATGTCAAAGTCCTGCACGGCTCAACCACCTTTACCAATTCTACGGATATATCTGGTGCAGCGGTGGCGGAGCGGGAGGCGTAGCGCTGTGTTCAGCCCGAATGCCGCTTGCCTGCGGTCGGGCTCAAGGGGGATGATCGCGCTGTGCTGTGACGATCTCAGCACAGGGGGGCAAGCGATATGGACAAACAACCGCCGCTTCATTTTGTCACGCTGCTCGGCAGCCTGCGGCGCGGCTCATACAATGCGGCGATCGCCCGCGCCCTGCCGGCTCTCGCGCCGGAGGGGGTGACGGTCGCGCCGCTCGGCTCCGTGGGCGAGCTGCCGCTCTACAATGCCGACCTGCAGGCGGAGGGCTTCCCGGCGGCGGTGCTCGCCATGGGGGAGGCGATTGCGGCGGCGGACGGCGTGATCATCGTGACGCCCGAGTACAACTACTCAGTCCCGGGCGCGCTGAAAAACGCCCTCGATTGGCTGTCGCGCCTGCCGACGCCGCCGTTCGCGGGCAAGCCAGTGGCCCTCCAAACGGGATCGCCTGGAATGATCGGCGGCGCGCGCTGCCAATACCACCTCCGGCAGATTTTTGTGTTTCTGGACGCCTATGTGCTCAACAAACCGGAGGTGATGGTAGGCCAGATCGCCGCGAAGGTTGACGCCGACAGTGGAGAACTGAAGGACCCGGCAACGCGCGACTTCATCATGAAACAATTGCAGGCCTTTGCAGCTTTCGCGCGCCGAAAGTAGTCCGGTTGCAGCTTCTGCGCAGGAAACAGCCAGACGCCGCTATCGCCAGCCCTGGACGGCTGACCCGCCGAAGATCATGCGGCCGACCTCGGACGTGGCCATGCCGTAGGGGAAAGCCAGGTCAAGCGCGCTGCACCGGTCGAGCTCGCGGAGCTGTTCCGGCGTCAGGGTCAGCTCCAACGCGGCCAGATTGTCGTGCAGCTGATCGATCCGGCTCGCGCCCAAAGTCAGCGTGGTGATGCCGGGCTGCGCCATGGCCCAGGCGAGCGCCACCTGCGCTGTAGGCCGGCCGACTTGTGCCGCCACCGCCTGCAGCGCCTCGAGCACGCGCCAATTGCGCTCGGTGAACTTGGTGTAGGCGCCCTGGAACGGGTTGGCGCCGCTCAGCCGGCCCTGCCCATCGGCACCCTGACCCTCCGGCCGGTATTTGCCGCTGAGGAACCCGCCGGCGAGCGGACTCCAGGGCATGATCCCCAGGCCGCACTCGCGGGCCGCCGGCACATGCTCACGCTCGATGCTGCGCTCGACCAGCGAGTACTCCAGCTGCAGCGCGATCGGCCCGGGCACGCCATGCGCCACCGCCAGCGTCGCGGCCTTGACCGCATACCAGGCCGGCAGGTCCGAAAAGCCGAAATAGCGGATTCTGCCGGCGCGCACGAGGTCGCCGAGCGACCGCAGCACCTCCTCGACGGGGGTCACCATGTCGTAGGCGTGCATCCAGAACAGATCGACATAATCGGTGCGCAGCCGGCGCAGCGAGCCCTCCAGCGCACGGTGCAGGTTCTTGCGGCCGTTGCCGCCGGCGTGCGGGTTGCCGGGTTCGGCGTTGAAGCTGAACTTGGTGGCCAGCACCACCTTGTCGCGCAATGACCGTTCGGCGATGACGGTGCCCAGTAGCTCCTCGCTGCGGCCCCCGGCATAGACGTCGGCGGTGTCGATGAAGTTGCCGCCTGCGTCCACGTAGGCGTTGAAGACCGCCTGGCTGACATCGTCGGGCGATCCCCATGCCTTGTTGCCGAAAGTCATGGTGCCCAGCGCGGCGGGGCTGACGACCAGCCCCGAGCGGCCCAGGGTGCGGAATGCGGTCAGGCTCATGGTGATCCTCGTTCGTTGCCAATCGATTTAGCGTGTGGGTGCCCTAACGATTAGCAGCTATTATCTGCATGCACCTGTGAGTTGCATGCAATAATGAAGCGAAACGACCTCAACGATCTGGCCGCCTTCCTGGAGGTTGCCGACGCGATGAGCTTCACCCGGGCCGCCGCCAAGCTCGGGATGTCGCCATCGGCTTTGAGCCATGCGATGAAGGCGCTTGAGGGCCGGCTCGGCGTGCGCCTGCTGGCGCGCACGACCCGGAGCGTCGCCCCGACCGAGGCCGGCGAGCAACTGCTGCGGACGCTGCGGCCGGCCTTTGAGGATGTCGCCGCCGAGCTGGTCGCCCTTGCGGGCCTGCGTGACAAGCCCGCCGGCAGCTTGCGCATCACCACGCCCAAGCACGCCGCGACCTCGGTGCTGTCGCCGATGCTGCCGACGTTCCTCGCGGAGTACCCGGACATCCGCGTCGAGGTCACGGTCGATGAGGGCCTGACCGACATCGTGGCCAGCCGTTACGACGCCGGGCTGCGGTTCGGCGAGAAGATCGCCCGCGACATGATCGCCGTGCGGGTCGGCCCGGTGATCCGCTCAGCAGTCGTCGGCTCGCCGGCCTACTTCGCCGATCATCCCGTGCCGCTCACGCCGTACGACCTCGCCCAGCACCGCTGCATCAACTACCGTTTGGCCACCTCGGGCGGCCTCTACCCCTGGGAGTTCGAGAAGGCCGGCAGGCCGCTGCAGGTCAGGGTGGACGGGCCGCTTGTCTTCAACGACGGCGACCTGATCCTCGAAGCGGCCTTGGCTGGGCAGGGCATCGCGCAGTTGTTTGAAGACCAGGTTACGGGTCATGTCGCGACCGGGCGTCTCATTTCGGTACTGGATCGATGGCGCTGGACCGCGCCGGGTTATTACCTTTACTACACGAGCCGCCGCCAGACGCCGCCGGCCCTGACCGCGCTGATCGATGCCCTACGATTTCGGGCGGTGGCCGTTTAGGCAGGCCGCGAGTTCCGCTGACCAGCCTTAGCTTCGATCGCCTTGGCCCAGCCTTAGCTTCAATTGCCTTGGCAAGGATGTTGCTTGCGTCAATCGCTTATGGCTTAGCCGCGATTCGAGAGGGGCAACAATGCCTGATCCATTGTTCGACACCGTCGAGGGCCGGCGGATGCTGGCGGCCGAGCGGGGCGAGGATTGGCGGCGCTGGGGACCGTACCTCAGCGAGCGTCAATGGGGCACGGTGCGCGAGGACTACAGCGCCAACGGCACCGCCTGGGACTACTTCCCGCACGACGCCGCCCGCAGCCGCGCCTATCGCTGGGGCGAGGACGGGCTGGCCGGGTTCGCCGACGACAAGCTGCTGTGGTGCCTTGGCCTCGCGCTGTGGAACGGCAAGGACCACATCCTGAAGGAGCGCCTGTTCGGCCTGACCAACGCCCAGGGCAACCACGGCGAGGACGTGAAGGAGCTGTATTACTTCCAGGACGGCACGCCGACCCATTCCTACATGCGGATGCTCTACAAATACCCGCAGGCAGCTTTTCCTTACGAGCGTCTGGTCGCGGAGAACCGCGCGCGCGGCGCCGCTGACCGTGAGTTCGAGCTGGTCGATACCGGCATCTTCGCGGAGAACCGCTACTTCGACGTGGTCGTTGAGTATGCCAAAGCTTCCACCGACGACGTGCTGATGCTGATCACCGCCTATAACCGCGGGCCAGACGCGGCGACCCTGCATGTGCTGCCGCAGCTCTGGGCGCGCAACAACTGGTCGTGGGACCCGGGCGTGGCGCGTCCGCAAATCCGGCTCGACCCAAAGCAGCGCGAGGGCCAGCGCGTGCTCGCCAGCCACCCGGCGCTGGCTCGCACCCGCGTCTGCGACGTGGACGGCGGCGCCACATGGCTGTTTTGCGAGAACGAGACCAACGTCAACCGCCTCTATGGCGAGCAGCAGCCGGGCCCGTTCAAAGACGGCATCAACGACCACGTGGTGAGTGGGGTCTACGACGCGGTCAGCCCACTGCGGCGCGGCACCAAATGCGCCGCGCACCTGCGGCTGCGCATCGCTGCCGGTTCGTCGGCCACGGTACGGCTGCGGCTGCGGCCGGAAGCGAGCGAGGACGCCTTCGCCTGGTTCGACGAGGTAATGGACAGCCGCCGGGCGGATTGCGACGCCTTCTACGCCGCCGTGCAGCGCGACATGCCGGATCCGGACGCCCGGCTGGTACAGCGCCAGGCGCTGGCGGGCATGCTGTGGTCCAAGCAGTTCTACATGCTCGACGTGCGCCGCTGGCTCGACGGCGATGCGTCGCAGCCCGCACCGCCGCCGGGCCGCAGCGAGGGCCGCAACGCCGACTGGCGCCATCTGGACAATTTCGACATCATCTCGATGCCGGATAGCTGGGAATACCCGTGGTATGCCGCCTGGGACCTGGCGTTCCACTGCGTCACCTTCGCGCTGATCGACCCGGTGTTCGCAAAGTCCCAGCTCCTGCTGCTCACCCGCGAGCGCTACATGCACCCGAACGGGCAGTTGCCCGCGTATGAATGGGCGCTCGGCGACGTGAACCCTCCGGTGCACGCCTGGGCGGTGCTGCGGGTGTTCCAGATGGACCGCGCGCTGACCGGCGTCCCGGACCGCACTTTCCTACGGCGCTGCTTCCACAAGCTGCTGCTGAATTTCACCTGGTGGGTGAACCGCAAGGACGCCACTGGGCGCAACATCTTCGCCGGCGGCTTCCTGGGACTGGACAACATCGCCATCTTCGACCGCTCGAACCCATTGCCGACGGGCGGCACCATCGACCAGTCGGACGGCACCGCGTGGATGGCGATGTTCACGGTCAACCTGCTGCGCATCGCGCTGGAACTGGCGATCGAGGACCGCGCCTACGAACCCCTCGCCTCCAAGTTCTTCGAGCATTTCCTGTATATCGCCGAGGCCATGACCAACGCCGGCGGCATCGGCCTGTGGGACGAGCAGGACCAGTTCTACTACGACGTGCTGCGGCTGCCGGAGGGCGTGGTGATCCCGCTGCGGGTGCGCTCGATCGTCGGGCTGATCCCGTTATTCGCCGTGGAGGTGATCGGCGACCGGGCGCTGAACGAGCTGCCGGATTTCCGCGAGCGGATGCAGTACATGCTGCTGCACCGGCCCGAGCTCGCGGCGCTGATCTCCCGCTGGGCCGAGGCGGGGGAGGGGGAACGGCATCTGCTGTCGCTGCTGCGCGGCCACCGGGTGAAGCGGCTGCTGCGCCGGATGCTGGACGAGGCGGAGTTCCTGTCGCCGCACGGCGTGCGGGCGCTGTCCAAGGCGCACCAGGACAATCCCTACGTGCTGGAGCATGGCGGCGCGCGGTTCAGCATCGGCTACGAGCCGGGCGAGGGCTCGACGGCGGCGTTCGGCGGCAATTCCAACTGGCGCGGGCCGATATGGATGCCGATCAACATCCTGCTGATCGACAGCCTGCGCGAGTTTCACCGCTATTACGGCGAGGATTTCCGGGTGGAGTGCCCGACCGGCAGCGGCGACTATCGCTCGCTGGCGGAGGTGGCCGACATGCTGAACCAGCGGCTCACCGGGCTGTTCCTGAAGGACGCGGAGGGGCGCCGGCCGATGCACGGCGATGACGAGCTGTCGCAGACGGACCCGCATTTCTGCGACAACATCCTGTTCCATGAGTATTTCCATGGCGACACCGGGCGCGGCCTCGGCGCATCGCACCAGACGGGATGGACCGGGTGCGTGGCGCTGCTGCTCAGCCCGAGGACCAGCCCTTGGTGGCGATCGAGCGCCGGGCTGCCTGGCGCGAAACCGCGGCCGGCGCCGCAGGTGGCCGTTACGGAAACCGGGGATGCATGATGCATTGCGCGATCGGAGTGTCCGGAACCCGGCGCGTTTCAATTGCTCAGGGCCGTGGTGCCCCTCCGTCGCCGGCCGTCCGGTGCGGGTCGTCGGCCGGCAGCTCATTGCGGATGTAGTCGCGGGCCTTCCAGGCCGGCGCAGGCGGCGTGACGCCGGGCGCTGGAGGATGCGGGCTGGCGGCAACCATCTGCAGCTCCGGGATGTAACGGGGGCAGTTCGGATAGACGTAGTCCGCTTCGAACCGCACGACCGATTTGGCGCCGTGATGGCGGGCCAGCGTCGCAGCGTCGCGCACCAGCGTGGCGTCGCCGGTCATGCGCAGCAGGGTGGACGCGCCGTCGAAGCGGATGAACAGCAGCCCGACCCGCGGGCTGCGGGCGATGTTGCCGAGCGTGCGATACATCGAGTTCCCGTCATAATCCGGCCACTCCAGCGCCGCCGGCCCGACCACCTGCACGAAGCCCGGCGCGCCGCCCTTGAAGCTGCAATCGACGGCGTCGCCGTAATGTGAAGCGACGAAGAAAAACGGCACGGAGGTGATGAGGGCGACGTCGTCGGGCAGGAACTCACGGTGCTTGCGATGGCGCTCGAGCGCATCGGCCACGCGGCGGCCGTCGAACTCGTCCTGCAGGGCGCGCATGCCGTCGTGAAACATCGAAGCTTCTTCCATGCCGCCATGCTAACCCGGCCCGGCCCCGGCAAGCCACCCGCAAGGCCGGGCCTTTGCCGGAAGGGGCCAATATGGACATCCTCAAACTTTGCTCCTGGATGGCGCTCGCCGCGACGATGACCCGCGCGCCGGCGCAGGCAAATGAGGTCTGCCATTACGCTGGAATGACCAGCTACTCCGGCCACGCCACGGTGCGGACCGAGGTCTCCGAGGCGCGCGGCCTCACCACCGTGGCCGTCGCCGCGCGGCTCGACGCCAAAACCTGGTGGCTGTGGTCGATCCAATATCTCGCCGAGGAGATCAGCACCTGGCGCAACGGCGAGCTGCAATCGGTCGCGGTGAACAACCGCTACAGCGCCAACGGCCAGGTGAAGCGCCAGCAATGGGACGTGTTCGTGCGCGGCCCGGACGGGCTGCTGGCGAGCCGGGTGCAGTCGAAGTCGCTGTCCGAGTTCCGCCGCCGCCACCCCGCATTCGCGAGCCACTGGGAGCCCGCCCGCTTCGGCGAGCCCTGGCTGCCGGACTATCCCGCCGCCCAGCCGGAGCGCCGGCCCGACCTCGACCTCGCTGCCACAGCCATGCCGCCGCAGACCCGCACGCCCTACGCCCTGGCGTTCTACTGGTCCCGCTGGCTGCCGGTGGCTGCCGCTACCGTGCCGGTGTTCATGCCGGGCTGGAAGCGCGACGCCCGCTTCGACGCCCAGGTCGCGCCGGCCCAGGCTGTGCAACCTGCTGTTCCAGGGCGCTGGCGATTGCTGCTGCAATCCCCGGCGCTGGGCAGTGCCCCGTCATCCGCCGAGGCCACGGTGTCCTCGGGCCACCGGCTCCTGCGGCTGTCATTCGACGTCCATGCGGCGGCGGGGGCAGGGCAGGGCTGGCTGGATCAGACGGACTGCCGGAGCCAGTGATCAATCTTAAGACCCAGTGATCAAACTCCCGCGGGTCGCCATTTCCTGAAGCAAGTCGGTACGCTGTAGGTCTAGCCATGGCGCGCCTGCATCCCGCATGGTGGTGGAATGCGCCCAAACGGCGCGGGGGATGGGAATGCCGGCCGAAGCTCGATTGACGCGAGGGACCCACCGCTGGTGGCAACTGGTGTTCGGCGTCGTATGCATGATGCTGATCGCCAACCTGCAGTATGGCTGGACACTGTTCGTGCAGCCGATCCGGCAGGCGCATGGCTGGTCGGTCGCCGAGATCCAGTGGGCGTTCAGCATCTTCATCGCGCTGGAGACCTGGCTGACGCCGGCGGGCGGCGCGCTGGTCGATATGCTGGGGCCGCGCCGCGGACCAAAGCTGATCGTCGCCCTCGGCGGCGTGCTGGTCGGCGTCGCCTGGGTCATCAACGCCTATGCCGCGTCGCTGGCGATGCTGTATCTGGGCGCGGTGGTCTCCGGCGTCGGCGCAGGGTTCATCTACGCGACCTGCGTCGGCAATGCGGTCAAGTGGTTCCCGGACCGGCGCGGCCTGGCGGTCGGGCTGACCGCCGCCGGGTTCGGCGCGGGCGCTGCGGTGACGGTCATTCCGATCAAGGCCATGATTGCCGCCAGCGGCTACGAGCACACCTTCCTGGTGTTCGGCATCGCCCAGGGCGTCATCTTGGTCGCGGTC
Source organism: uncultured Alphaproteobacteria bacterium (assembly GCA_963850595.1). Lineage (GTDB taxonomy): Bacteria > Pseudomonadota > Alphaproteobacteria > Acetobacterales > Acetobacteraceae > CAHJXG01. The sequence continues at coordinate 77,623 of CAWKLS010000005.1, forward strand.
GCCTGGCTGCTGCGCACGCCCGACCCCGGCGAGGCGCTGCCGCCGTCGCCATCCCGGAAACTGCCGCAGTCGCTATACAGCTTCACCCCGCGCCAGATGCTGCGCAGCCCGGTGTTCTGGCTGCTGTATGCGATGTTCGTCATGGTGTCCGCGAGCGGCCTGATGGCGACGGCGCAGCTCGCGCTGATTGCGTCCGACTTCGGCATCTCCGACACGGCGCTGTTCTTGGGCGCGTCCACTCTGGCGGTGGCGCTGGTGGTCGATAACGTGATGAACGGCGCGGCGCGGCCGTTCTTCGGCTGGGTGTCGGACCAGATCGGCCGCGAGCCGACCATGGTGATCGCCTTCACCGTCGGCGGCGCGTCCTATCTGCTGCTGGGGTCGCTCGGGGCGAACCCGTGGCTGTTCGTGCTGTTCGCCGGACTGATCTTTTTCACGTGGGGCGAGATTTTCAGCCTGTTCCCCTCGACCTGCACCGACGCGTTCGGGCCGAAATACGCGACGGTGAACACCAGCCTGCTTTACACCGCCAAGGGTGCCTCCGCCCTGCTGGTGCCGTTCGCCAACGTCATCAAGACGGCGACGGGCAGTTGGTATGCGGTGTTCGTCGTGGCGGCGCTGATGAACTTCCTGGTGGTGATCCTGGCGCTCGTCGTGCTCCGGCCGCTGCGCTACCGCCAGGCCCGGGCGGCGAGCGAGGCCATGGTTGAGCCTGGCCTCAGCGGGCAGTCCGAGGCGATCCCGGGGGTTCGGTAGCGCATGGCGCCGAAGCTGCATTATTGGGCCAACGCAGCCGCGATCCTGGCGGCTCTCATTGCATAGCTGGTTTGAAGACTCGCAGCCTGTGGCCATCGGGATCAAGAGCGACGAAGGTGCGGCCGAGATCCTCGCCGAACATCAATGGCGGCAGCAAGAAGCCACGCCTCAGCACGTAGGCCAGCCCGGCTTCGCCCTCGACCGGCGCGCCCTGGGCGGCCAGTGTCTCAATGTCTCAGTAAATAGTCCGAAGCGACACACCGAGGTCATCCGCCAGCCGCGCTGACGTCACCGGACGTCGGTGCCGGCGGAGCACCTGGATAAGGTTGAGCAGACGAGCTGAGCGAGACACCGAAGCTGTTTCCTAAAAGCAGATTTGTCCGGCTACTGCATGTATATGACGAGGCCGCCGCTATTCGGGCGTCCCCACCGCGTTCCGTAGCGTGCCGATCCCGTCGATCACGACCTCGACCACCATGCCGGCCCGCATCGGCAGCACGCCGACCGAGGTGCCGCAGGCGATCAGGTCGCCGGGTTCGAGCGTCATCTCGCGGGACAGCAGGCTGACAATGCGCGCGGGTGGCAGGATCATGTCGGCGACCGGGTAGTTCTGCCGCTCCCGTCCGTTCAGCAGGGTGCGGATGCGGAGCGCGGACGGGTCGAGGCCGGTGGCGATGGCGGGGCCGCATGGGCCGAAGCTGTCGCAGCTTTTGGCGCGGGCCCATTGCGGAAAGGACGGGTCGGCTGTGAGGATGTCGAGCGCGGTCACGTCGTTGACGCAGGCATAGCCAAAGATCGCCGCCGCGGCGTCCGCCTCGTTCACCGCCCGGCACTGCCGCCCAATGACGATGCCGAGCTCACCCTCATAGGCGATCTTGCCCGCATATCCCATAGGCGGCCGGATCGTCCCGCCGGAGGGCAGCAGGCTGGTTGCGGCCTTCAGGAAGAACAGCGGCTCCCCTGGGAGAGCGGTGCCGAGCTTGGCCGCGAGCTCGTGAAAGTTGTTCCATAGTCCGATGAACTTGCTAGGACGGACCGGCACCAGCAACCGCACGTCGTCAAGGTGGCACTGCTGCCCGGTCGAGACAGGATTGTTGAACAGGTCGCCCTCATGCAGCTCGACACGGCCGCTTTCGGGGTCGAGCAGGCCAAGGCTCTCCACACCTGCATGCTCGAACCTGATCCAATGTGCCATGCAGCCTGCCCCCTCGGCGCGTCGTGCGCCCGTCCAGGCGATCGTGGCCGGGATGGGACAGCGCGGTCAACGCAGGCCGGGCCAGCTTCCGGCCCATTATACGCGCCCTCCCATTTGTTTTAAGACGCACAACCGCGGCCGGCGTGCTAACCCGGCCCAGTCACCACTGCAGGCGTACTGCCCGATGTCGAAGATTATCCCGGTCCCCACGTTCGATTTCGTCATCTTTGGCGCCACCGGCGACCTGACGCTGCGCAAGCTGCTTCCGGCGCTGTATCACCGGTTTCTCGATGGCCAAATCCCGGCCAACTCGCGGATCATCGCCGTGGCGCGGTCCGACCTGTCGAGTGCCGCCTACCGCGGCCGGGCAGCCGACGCACTGCGCCATTACGTTGAGGCGGACAACCTGAACGGCGACGCCGAGGCGGGTTTCTATGCGATGCTGCATTATGTCCGGCTGGATGCGGCGGCGCCCGAGCAGGACTGGTCCGAGCTGAAAGGCTTGCTGTCGCCCGACCGGGTGCGGGTGTTCTATCTGGCGACCTCACCGGACCTGTTCGGCCCGATCTGCCAGACCCTGGCGCATCACGACCTCAACTCGAACGACTCCCGGGTCGTGCTGGAGAAGCCGATCGGCCGCGACCTCGAATCGGCCCAGGGCATCAACGACGAGGTCGGGCGCTGCTTCCCCGAAGCGGGCACCTTCCGCATCGACCATTTCCTGGGCAAGGAGACGGTGCAGAACCTGCTGGCGCTGCGCTTCGCCAACACGATTTTCGAGCGCCTGTGGAACGCCGACGTCATCGACCACGTGCAGATCACGGTCGCCGAAACGGTCGGCGTCGAGGGCCGCGGCGGCTATTACGACCACTCGGGCGCGCTGCGCGACATGGTGCAGAACCACTTGCTGCAGCTTCTGTGCCTGCTGGCGATGGAGCAGCCGGTGTCGCTGGGGGCCGACGCGGTGCGCGACGAGAAGCTGAAGGTGCTGCGCAGCCTGCGCCCGCTCGAACTGCACGAGGTGCCGGCGCTGACCGTCCGCGGCCAGTATATCGCAGGGGCGGTGAACGGTAAGCCGGTGCCGGGCTACCTCGCGGACCTCGGCCATAACGAGAGCGACATCGAGACCTTCGTCGCGATCAAGGCCGAGCTGAACAGCCGGCGCTGGGCCGGCGTGCCGTTCTACCTGCGGACCGGCAAGCGTATGCCGCAAAAGGTGTCCGAAATCGTCGTGCAGTTCCGCAGGCTGCCGTTCTCCATCTTCCCCAAGGAGCACACGCTGGAGGCCAACAAGCTGATCATCCGGCTGCAGCCGGAGGAGGGCATGCGGCTCGAGATGATGACCAAGGAGCCCGGGCCCGGCGGCCTGCAGCTCCGTCCCACCGGGCTCGACATCAGCTATGAGAAGACCTTCGGCGGGCGGTTCCCGGATGCGTATGAGCGGCTGCTGATGGACACTGTGCGGGGCAACTCGACGCTGTTCATGCGGCGGGACGAGGTCGAGGCGGCGTGGCAATGGGTGACGCCGATCATGGAAGCCTGGGGCAGCCGGGGGGAGCGGCCGCGGCCGTATGCCGCCGGAAGCTGGGGACCGACGGCGGCAATCGCGCTGATCGAACGGGACGGCCGCACCTGGCATGAGGACCTCGGCGACGGCCAGGAGTAAGCTGCTCAGAGCCCCATCACGGCGGCCCCAGTGCCGCTGTAGCGTAGCCGCAGCTCGCGCTTCAGTAGCTTGCCGGCGGTGTTCTTCGGCAGGCTCTCGGCAAAGAATATCTGCTTCGGCAGCTTGAACGGCGCCAGCAGGCCGCGCGCATGGCCGATCAGCTCGGCCTCGGTGGCGCTGGCACCGTCGCGCAGCACGATGACGGCGGCGATCGCCTCGATCCACTTCGGGTCCGGCACGGCAATGACCGCAACCTCGGAGACGGCGGGGTGGGTGAACAGCGCCTCCTCCACCTCGCGGCTGGCGACCTGCACGCCGCCGGTGTTGATGATGTCCTTGGTGCGGTCCACGACATACAGGTAGCCCGCGTCGTCAAAAGTGCCGACGTCGCCCGAATGGAACCATCCGCCCTCGAACGCGCGGGCGGTTTCCTCGGGGTTGTCCCAATAGCCCAGCATCAGATGCGGCGAGCGGTGGACGATCTCGCCGTGCTCGCCCGGCCGCACGTCGCGCATGTCCAGGTCCACCACGCGGGTCTGCACGTTCAGGACCGGGCGACCGACCGAGGCGGGGCGGGCGTCGTGGTCCTCGGGCCGGAGCACCGTCGCCAGGGGCGCCATCTCGCTCTGGCCATAGGCGTTGAAGGCCCGGATGCCCGGTAGCCGCTCGCGCAACTCCCGCAGCACCGGCACTGGCATGATCGCCGCGCCGTAATAGGCCTTCTGCAGGCTGCTGAGGTCGCGGGTGGCGAAGTCGGGATGCCGCAGCAGGTTGATCCAGACGGTCGGGGGCGCGAAGAACGAGGTCAGGCGGTGACGCTCGATCAGCTCCAGGCAAAGCGCGGGCACCGGGCTTTCGATCAGCATGATCTCCGCCCCTGCCAGAAGCTGCGGCATGGCGAGGGCATGCATCTGCGCGGTGTGATACAGCGGCAGCGCGGCCAGGACGCGGTCGCCCTCGGCAAAGTCGAGCGACACGATGCCGCTCACGTATTGTGCGAGCAGCGCCCGGTGCGTCAGCATCGCGCCCTTGGGGAAGCCCGTGGTCCCGGAGGTGTAGAGGATCTGCGCCACATCGCCATCCTCGATCTCCTCCGCAGCACTGCCGGCATCCCCGGGCATTCCGGCAACCGGCATCATCGCGTCGAACGGTTGTATGGCCGGAGCGCCGGCGGCGCCTGCAGTCGCTGCGAGCGCCGGATCATGCAGCAGCAGGCGTGCGCCGCACTGCTTGACGATGTAGGACAGCTCGGGCGGCGTCAGCGCGTAGTTGGCGGGAACATGGATCAGCCCGGCTTTGCAGCAGGCGAGCCAGCACAGCAGGTACTGGTCCGAGTTGCGGCCGAACGCGACGATGCGGTCGCCGCGGGCCAGTCCCATGGCGCCGAACCCGGCGGCTATCTCGGTCGTCACGGCATCGAGCGCCCTATAACTCCACACCTGGTCGCCGAAGCGCAAAGCGATCCGGTCGCGGAAGCGGTCCGCCGCGCGGCTGATCGCGTCGCCAATCGTATTGCGCCTCGCCCGGCGCGCCGCCGCTGCATCGTCCATCGCGTCCTCCGTCTAAAGGATTGCCCGCAGCGTGCAAATTGTGCAACGCTGTCGGTATAAAGCCGCATGACGGCGACCGGCCGAACAACAGGCCGGGCTGGGGGGACGTAGCATGACAGCCATTCCGGGTGTTTCGCGTCGCACTGCATTGAGGCTGGGGACCGCCGCGGCGGCGCTGCCGCTGGTGCACATCCGCACCGCCGGGGCAGCCGGGCGGCTCAGCGTCGGGTTCTGGGACCATTGGGTGCCCGGGGTCAACGACGTCATGACCAAGCTCGTCCGGCAATGGAGCGACAAGACCAAGACCGAGGTGTCGATCGACTACATCACCTCAGTCGGCAACAAGAACCTGCTGACGCTCGCCGCCGAGGCGCAGGCCAAGTCCGGCCACGACATCCAGGCCTTCCCGACTTGGGAGGTGCACAATGACGCCGAGATGCTGGAGCCGATGGACGACGTGGTGAAGCGCCTGTCGGCCCAGTATGGCCCGGTGAACCCCATCGTTGAATACCTGTCGAAGGTGGATGGGTCATACCGGGCGGTCCCGGCGATCTCCGGCAGCCAGGTGAAGCCGTGCTGCTCGCGCATCGACCTGTTCAAGCAGCATGTCGGCATGGACCTGCAGGCCGTGTTCCCGGCGGCGGCCACGATGGGGCCCGGCTACGACGACTGGACGTGGGACGCTTTTTTGTCGGCGGCCGAAAAGTGCTCGAAGGCCGGGTTCCCGTTCGGCATGCCGATGGGCCAGTTCTCCGACGCAGTGGACTGGGTCGGCGCCATGTTCACGAGCTATGGCGCCGAGCTCGCCGATGCGCATGGCAGTATCACCGTGAAGTCGGACGCAGTGCGCCAGGCGCTGGAGTGGTTCAAGCGCCTGATGCCGCATCTGCCCAGCGACGTGTATAGCTGGGACGACGCGTCGAACAACCGCGCGCTGATTTCGGGCAAGAGTGCCCTGATCATGAACCCGCCCTCTGCCTGGGCCGTCGCCGTGCGCGATAACCCGAGGGTGGGCGAGCAGTGCTGGACGCATCCGGTCCCGGCGGGCACGAAGGGCCGCTTCCTGCCCTATTTGCCGTTCTTCTGGGGCACTTGGAGCTTCGCCAAAAACAAATCCGCCGCCAAGGAGCTGATTGAGTGGCTGAGCCAGCGCGAGCAGGCGGAGGTGCTGTGCACGGCTTCGCACGGCTACGACACGCCGCCCTTCCAGAGCATGTCGGACTTCGCGGTGTGGACCAATGAGGGGCCGCCGAAGGGCACGGTCTCCAACTACCAATTGAAACCCGGCCATAATGCGAAGGCCAGCATCGCCGCCTTCCCGGCGCCTCCCGAGATGGCGGTGCAGATCTACAACCAGGCGACGATGACCAAGATGGTGGCCCGCTGCACCCAGGGCGGCCAGTCGATCGAGCAGACCATCGCCTGGGCCGAGGGCGAGCTGCAGGGCTTCAACCGCTAACCGGGAGGCTGCGTCATGGCAGACGGCGCCACCCTGCCCATTGGCGTTCCCATCGCGGCCCGTCGACCCGGCGGCATGAAGCGCTTCATGCGGCAGCGTTCCACCATGGCGTTCGCCATGTGCGTGCCGCTGCTGGCGGTGGTGGCGAGCCTCGTCATCTATCCGGCGATCTACGCGATCTATCTGTCGATGCTGAACAAGAAGATGACGAGGTTCGTCGGCCTCGACAACTTCAGCTTCCTGCTCGGCAGGCCGACGTTCCGGATGGTTATCTTCCAAAGCGTGCTGTTCGCCGTTTCCGCCGTCGTGCTCAAGGCGCTGCTCGGCTTCGTCCTGGCGCACCTGATGCAGAACATCCCCGGCCGTCAGCAGCGGCTGTGGCGCGGGCTGTTGCTCGTGCCCTGGGTCATTCCGCTGGCGATGTCCACGCTCGGCTGGTGGTGGCTGTTCGACCCGTCGTACTCCGCCTTCAACTGGGTGCTGAACGCGTTCGGCGGCCCGTCGATCCCGTGGCTCGGCGCCACGTGGTGGGCGCGGTTCTCCGTCGTCCTGGTGAACGTGTGGTATGGCACGCCGTTCTTCCTGATCATGTACTTGGCGGCGCTGAAATCGGTGCCGGAGCAGCTCTATGAGGCCGCCAGCATCGACGGCGCCGGGTTCTGGCAGAAACTGTGGCACGTGACGCTGCCGATGATGCGCAACGTGATCTCGATCACCGTCCTGTTCAGCCTGATCATCACCTTCGCCAACTTCGACATCGTGCGCATCCTCACCAATGGCGGGCCGCAGGACCAGACGCACCTGTTCGCCACCTACTCCTTCCAGGTAGGCATCCAGTCAGGCGACATCCCGCTGGGTGCGGCCGTCAGCCTGTTCATGCTGCCGATCCTTGCGGTGTTCGCCTACTTCGTGCTGCGCGGCGTGAACGAGCGTTCGAAGGAGGCCATGTGAGCACGACGACCCTCGCCACCGTCCCCGGCGCCCGCGCGGCGCGGCGCACGGGCCGGCTGACGCAGGAGCGCAAATGGGCGCTATGGGGCAGCTACGCGGCGCTGAGCGTGTTCGTAGTATGCTTCCTGATCCCGCCATTCCACATGCTGATCACGAGCTTCAAGGGCTCGGCCGAGGTCTCCAGCATGTCCGGCAACCCGTGGCTGGTGATGCATCCGACGCTCGCGAACTACATCGAGCTGCTGCAGGCGCCGAATTTCCGCGGGTTTTTCTGGAACTCCGTCAAGGTCACCTCCAGCGTCGTCGTGGTGACGATGTGCATCTCGGTGCTGGCGGCGTTCAGCCTCGCGCGGATGAAGTTCTGGGGCAGTTCCGTGCTGGCGACCGGCATCTTCCTGACCTATCTCGTGCCCGAGAGCCTGCTGTTCATCCCGCTGTTCCAAATCATCAGCGCGCTCGGCCTGACCAACAATGCCTGGGCGATGGTGCCGCTATATCTCACGCTGTCGGTGCCGTTCTGCACTTGGATCATGATCGGCTATTTCGCCAGCATCCCCCAGGAGCTCGATGAGGCCGCGCTGATCGACGGCGCGTCGTGGATGCAGATGCTGTTCCGCATCTTCATCCCGGTCGCCATGCCCGGCATCATCGCTGCCACCATCTTCGCCTTTACCGTCGGCTGGGGCACCTTCCTATATCCGATGGCATACCTTTACAGCTCGGACCAGATGGTGCTGACGGTCGGCATCGTCAGCGATCTGATCCGCGCCGACGTGTTCCAGTGGGGCAAGATCATGGCCGGGAGCCTGATGGCGGCAGCTCCTCCGGTGATCATCTACGCATTCCTGATGGACTATTACATCGCGGGTCTTACTGCCGGCGCCACGAAGGGCTAGTTCGGCGCCGTCTCGCCACATCCGGCAGGGGGCGGCCGGATGTTAGAGGCTCTCATCTACCTGTGTCGCGTTGATGTGCTGGCGTCGATCTGATTGCCACGTTGTCATCTCGGCGCGGCCATTTCGTGATCTCCTTAGGGAACCAGCGCGGCACCAAGCGGTTAGGGGCACTAACATCGGACCGGATGGCCCCGTCCGATAGGCATGGAAAGGAGATCCAGTCATGGACGAAGACCGTATGAAGGGCAGCGCCACCGATATCGGCGGCAAGGTCAAGGACGCTGCCGGCGGGTTGCTGGGCGACAACAAGATGCAGGCCGAAGGCAAGGCAGACCAGGTCAGCGGGCAGCTGCAGAACGCCTATGGCTCCGCCAAGGACACGGCACGCGAGGCCGCGGACACGCTGGGCGAGCAGGTTGACAGCCTGCTGCATGAGCGGCCCATGGTGGCCCTGCTCGGCGCGGTCGGCGTCGGCTACGTGCTCGCCCGCCTCATGCACCGCTGAAGGAGGCCGGACCATGGCGCTTATACCCACCTATCCCGCCATGTCCGGATCGGCGGCGGCCGCGACGTCGGACGATCATCGCACCCAGATGCGCAACAGCGTATCATGGGGTGCGATCTTCGCCGGCGTCGCGGCGGCGCTCGTTGTGCAGTTGCTGCTTAATATCCTCGGCATCGGCATCGGCGCGTCTTCGGTGGATGCGATGAATACCGGCGACAATCCATCTGCTTCCGGCTTCTCGCTGCCGGCGGGCATCTGGTGGACGCTGTCCGGCGTCGTTGCATCCTTCGCCGGCGGTGTCGTTGCCGGGCGGCTATGCGGCACGTCGGACGGCAACACCTCGCGTTGGCACGGCCTCGTGTCGTGGTGCGCGGCTACGTTGATCATTTTCTATCTGCTGACCTCGGCGGTTGGTGGAATCATCGGCGGCACATTCAATGCGCTGGGCAGCACGGTCGGCGCGGCGGGCAAAGGCGCGGCGTCGGCGGTATCGGGCATCGCGCAGAACACCAACGGCGACGCGCTGCAGGCCCAAGTACAGCGTCTGGTCAATCCGGACAGCGCGCAGAGTGCGCAGGATAACATCCTAGCCTATGTCCGGGCCAGTGTAAGCGGCGATCAAGCCGCGGCGTCGGCGGCGCGAGACAAGGCGGTGGACAGTTTGGCCAAGACGGCGAACATCAGCCCGGATGACGCCCGTACCCGGCTGCAGCAGGCCGAGCAGCAGGCCCGGCAGGCTGCGGATCAAGCCAAGCAAAAGGCTCAGCAAGCTGCTGAAGCAACTCGCAAGGGTGTTGCCAGCGCCGGCATCTTCGGCTTCGTGGCGCTGGCCCTGGGCGCCGTGGCGGCCTGGTTCGGCGGCGGCACGGGTGCCCCGCATCGCGAGACGAGCACGGTTCGCATCGGCCGCAACGCATAGTCCAGCGTTCCTGGATAGCGGCAGGCCGTCGAAAGGCCTGCCGCCATTCTTCAATTTCGCCCCCGGGCACAACGCCAGGAAGTTCGGGCTGCCAGTAAACACGACACCTTCGGCCGTGTCCCTGTCCGGCACGTCGAACAGCCCTAGGCATGTCAATTGCATTCCATGGAACCCATGACCATTCCCGTCCGCCGGATTGCCGTGCTCGGAAACCACACGCCGCGCCAATGCGGCATCGCCACCTTCACCGACGACCTCGCCCAGGCGCTCGCGCAGGACCGGCCGGAGGTGGATGTCCTGGTCGCCGCCATGAACGACGGCCGCTCCTATGCCTATCCGGCGCGGGTGCAGCTCACCATCGAGCAGGACGACCTCAACGCCTACGAAGCTGCGGCCGATGCGTTGAACGCGTTGGAGATCGACGTGCTGAGCGTGCAGCACGAATTCGGCATCTTCGGCGGGCCGGCCGGGAGCTACCTGCTGACCCTGCTGCGCCGGGTGCACGCACCGATTGTCACGACGCTGCACACGGTGCTGGAGCGGTTCACCGACGAGCAGCTTGCGGTGATCGAGGAGCTCGTAGCGCTATCGGCCAAGATCGTCGTCATGAGTGAGCGCGCCGTTCGCTTTCTGGTGGCGCAAGGCGTGCCGCACGGCAAGATCGAGTTCATCCATCACGGCGCGCCGGTGACCGGCGCTGGCCGCGAGACGGAAAAGGCGCGGCTCGGCCTGGCCGGGCGCACGCTGATCCTCACCTTCGGGCTGCTGTCGCCGAATAAGGGCATCGACACTGCCATCTGTGCCTTACCCGACGTGACGCGGGACTTTCCCGACGTTACCTACCTCGTGCTCGGCGCGACCCACCCCAACGTCCGCGCGCAGCACGGCGAAGCCTACCGCGAGAGGCTGGAACGCCTGGCCGCGGACCTGGGTGTCGCCGATCATGTGCGTTTCGACGATAAGTTCGTGGATCGCGAGGAGCTTATCCGTTGTCTCGCGGCGGCGGACGTTTACCTGATCCCTTACCTGAACCGGGAGCAGATCACCTCGGGAACGCTCGCCTACGCCGTGGCAAACGGCAAGGCGGTCGTGAGCACGCCGTTCTGGTATGCCGAGGAACTGCTCGCCGACGGGCGCGGCGTCCTTGTGCCGTTCCATGATCCCGCGTCGCTCGGCGCCACGCTGCGCGGGCTGCTCGGCGATCCCGCACAGCGTGTCGCGATGGAGGAAAAGGCGCGGGCGTTCGGCGAGCAGATGCACTGGCCGAACGTGGCCCGCGACTATGCAGCGCTGTTCGACACGATGCGGCGCGTGCGTCCGCTGCTCCCCCCGGTGCGGCTGCCGCCGGTGACGCTGGACCACGTTGCGGCGCTCACCGACAGCACCGGCATCTTCCAGCATGCGGTCATGGCGGTGCCCAACCTGACCGAGGGCTACACAACGGACGACAATGCCCGGGCGCTGCACCTCGCGGTCCTGGCGGGCCAGGACCCCCAGGCGCTCGCTATCATCCAGCGCACCCTGTCGTTCCTGCACCACGCGCTGAACCCGGCCACTGAGCGCTTCCGCAACTTCATGGCGTATGACCGGCGCTGGCTCGACGAGCATGGTGGCGAAAACGCGCAGGCACGTGCCGTGCGCGCCTTGGTCGCGGCCGCGCATAATCTCGACGGCGCACTCGGGCACACGGCGCGCGAGTTGCTCCGCCGGTCATGGGCGGCGATCTGTGGCCTTGAAAGCCCGCGCGCGCAGGCGATCGCCCTGATCGCTCTGGCGGCGCGCGCCGAGAACGAGGCGCCTGAGCCCGCTTGGGTGGCCTTGGCGGATAAATATGCCGGCAACCTGCTGCGGCTGCATGGCATGGTCGAAAAGCCCTGCTGGCCCTGGTTCGAAGACTATTTGAGCTACAGCAACGCCAAGTTGCCGCACGGGCTGATCGCCTACGGCCGGGTGTTCGGCCATCCGCAGGCGGTGGCGACCGGCGTTGCCGCGCTGCGTTGGCTGGAGGGCCAGCAGACCGCGCCGGATGGCGGGTTCCAGCCCATCGGCTCCGAGCGGCGATACCACGCCGGGGAGGCCCGTCCGCTCTGGGACGGACAGCCGATCGAGGTGTATGCGACGGTATCGGCCGACCTCGAGGCGTATCGCGCAACCGGGGACGCAGCCTGGCTCGCGGGTGCCCGGCGAGCGTTCGAGTGGCTGCTGGGCCGCAACGCCCTCGACGCGGCGCTGCATGATCCGGAGACGCAAGGTTGCCGGGATGGGTTGCATCGTGACCGGCTCAACGCCAACCAGGGTGCGGAGAGCACGCTGGCTCTGTGGTTGAGTGCAGCCGAGTATCACGCTGCCGCGCAGCTTTCGCTGCTACGTATTGCCAGCGAGACGGCGCCAGAGGCGATCCGGCGCACGATGTAGCCGCAAAGACGGCGCCCAACGCGTGCATCCGCTGGCGAGGCATCCTCGGGAAAACCGCCCGCTGCGCATCGGCATGCTGGCGCCGATCGCCTGGCGAGTACCGCCGCGCCATTACGGCCCTTGGGAGCGCGTGGTGTCGCTGCTGAGCGAAGGCCTGGTCCGGGCCGGGGCGGACGTCACCCTGTTCGCCACGGCCGATTCGCAGACCGGCGCCCGTCTCAGCGCCGTTGTTGCTTCGCCCTATGAGGAGACGCCCGGCATGGACGCCAAGGTATGGGAGGGCCTGCATCTCGCCCACGCATTCGGCCGGGCAGGGGAATTCGACCTCATCCACAACCACTACGACTTCCTGCCGCTGACCTATGCAAGCCTGGTCGATACCCCGGTGCTGACGACCATCCACGGCTTTTCCAGCGAGGGTATCCTGCCGGTGTATCGCGCCTATAACGGACGGATGCACTACGTCAGCATCTCGGACGCGGACCGCCATCCGGACCTCGATTATCTCGCGACAATCCATCATGGCCTCGACTTCAACGAGTTCACCTTTCAGCCGCGGGCGGGCAAATACCTGCTGTTCTTCGGCCGCATTCATCCCGACAAGGGCGCTTCGGACGCCATCCGCGTGGCCAGCGCAGCCGGCTTTCCCCTCGTGCTGGCCGGCATCGTGCAGGACCGCGGCTATTTCGAACGTGAGGTCGAGCCGCAGCTGTCGCCCGAAATCCGCTATGTCGGCGCGGCCGGCCCGATCGAGCGCGACCGGCTGCTGGGCGCAGCACTCGGCCTGCTGCACCTCATCCATTTCGACGAGCCCTTTGGCCTGTCGGTCGTCGAGACGATGGCCTGCGGCACGCCCGTCATCGCCTACCGCCGCGGCAGCATGCCGGAGCTGATTGAGCACGGCATCAGCGGCTTTCTTGTCGACAGCGAAGCGGAAGCCGTGGCGGCCGCGCGGCGCCTGGCCAGCCTCGACCGCAAACCCATTCGCGCCCATGCGGAACGCTTTTCCAGCGCCCGTATGGTGGATGCCTATCTCACCGCCTATCAAGCCATGCTCTTAAAACTTTAGTAGATTGGAAGCCCGCCCATGCCGAAAGCCGTGATCTTCGACGTCGATGGCACCTTAATCGACTCCGTGGACCTGCATGCAAAATCCTGGCAGGACGCATTCGCCGAGTATGGCCGCGACATCGCGTTCGACGACGTCCGCAGCCAGATCGGCAAGGGCGGCGACCAGCTGCTGCCGGTGTTCCTCAGCAAGGATGACATCGCGGCGTTTGGCGAGGCGCTGGAGGAGCGGCGGGGCGCAATCCTGAAGGAGCGCTATCTGCCGAAGGTGCAGGCGTTCCCCCGCGTGCGCGAACTGTTCGAGCATCTTCAGGCCAAGGGCCTGGACATCGCCCTGGCCTCATCGGCCAAGGAGGATGAGCTCAAGACCTACAAGAAGGTGGCTGACATCGAGGACCTGATCGACGAGCAGACCTCGTCCGACGATGCCGAGAGCAGCAAGCCGCATCCCGACATCTTTTTGGCTGCGCTGAATCGGCTGGGCAACCCTGACCTGTGGGATGTCATCGTCGTCGGCGATACGCCCTACGACGCCCAAGCCGCGGGCAAGGCCGGCCTGCGCGCGATCGGGGTGTTGTGCGGCGGTTTTCCAGAGGGCAGCCTGCGGGAGGCCGGCTGCATCGCGATCTACCAGGACCCAGCCGACCTGCTCGCCAACTATGACAGCTCGCCCTTAGCCCGGGAGCCTCAGTCCTGAAGCTGGCTGAGCTGCTAAGCGGACGCTCTTCAGCCTCCGTATAAACGATGGCCTAAGCAGGGGATCGGCACCATGACGCCTGACGAGTTCCGCGCCCACGGGCACCGCCTGATCGACCTCATCGCCGACTACCGCGCGACGCTGGCGGACCGGCCCGTCATGGCGCCCACCGAACCCGGCGCCATCCGCGCGTCGCTGCCAAACGAGCCGCCGCGCACCGGCGAGCCGTTCGGCCAGGTGGTGGACGATCTCGAACGCCTGGTCATGCCGGGGCTGTCGCACTGGCAGCATCCGCGTTTCTTCGGCTACTTTCCGGCCAATTCGTTGCTGGCCGGCGTGCTCGGCGACCTCGCCAGCACCGGCCTCGGCGTGCTCGGCCTGTCCTGGCAATCCAGCCCGGCGCTCACCGAGCTGGAGGAGGTCACGACCGACTGGATGCGCCAGATGCTCGGCCTCAGCGCCGCATGGAGCGGCGTCATCCAGGACACCGCCTCCACCAGCACGCTGGTGGCGCTGATCTGCGCGCGGGAGCGGGTGACGGACTACGCGTTGGCCCGCGGCGGCCTGCAGGCGGAGCGGTCGCCGCTCACCGTCTATGTCTCCGGCCAGAGCCATAGCTCGGTTGACAAGGCGGCGCTGCTGGCGGGCTTCGGCCGCGACACCGTGCGCCTGGTGCCGTGCGACGCTGCGCATGCGATGCGTCCCGAGGCGCTGGAGGCGATGATCGTGGCGGACCGCTTGGAGGGGCTGGTTCCCACCGCGATCGTCGCGACCACCGGCACGACAGCGACCACGGCGATCGACCCGGTCGCGGGTATCGCCGAGGTCGCCGCACGGCACGGCGTGTGGCTGCACGTCGATGCGGCGATGGCCGGCAGCGCGATGATCATGCCCGAACTGCGGCATCTATGGGACGGCGTCGAGGGCGCGGACAGCATCGTCGTGAACGCGCATAAGTGGCTGGGTGCGCCGTTCGACTGCTCGCTGTACTACGTGCGCGATCCCGGCCACCTAATGCGGGTGATGTCCACCAACCCGAGTTTCCTGCAGAGCGGCGTCGATGGCCGGGTGCGTAACCTGCGCGACTGGGGCATCCCGCTCGGCCGGCGGTTCCGGGCGCTCAAGCTGTGGTTCCTGATCCGCGAGCAGGGCATCGACGGACTGGCTGCCCGGCTGCGCCGCGACCTCGCCAACGCGGCGTGGCTGGCGCATGAGGTCGCGACGACGCCGGGCTGGCGGGTGGTGGCGCCGGTGCCGCTGCAGACGGTCTGCGTGCGGCACGAGCCCGCGGGCCTCGACGCCGACGCTTTGGACGCGCACACGCGGGCCTGGGCGGAGCGCGTCAACCGCTCCGGCGCCGCCTATCTCACCCCGGCGACCATCGACGGGCGCTGGATGGTGCGCGTCTCGATCGGCGCCGAGCCGACGGAGCGTGCCGACGTCGCGGCCGTGTGGGCGGCAATGCGGGAGGCGGCGGAGACCCCGGCCGGCTGAGCGGCCGTGGTGTTCGCAATGGCCGGGGACTGTGGCACACGTGCCGGCTTGCATACTCAGAGGCCATCGTGGCGATCGAACCCGTCTCCAGCGCGCCCATCCTCGTCGATGTCGTCTATCAGCGGCTGATGGCGGCGATCATCGACTGCACCCTGCTGCCGGGCCAGCGCATCGTGCAGGCCGACATGGCGGCGAGCCTCGGCGTGTCGCGCGCGCCGGTCAGCCACGCGCTGCAGCTGCTGAAGCATCAGGGATTGCTGCAGGAATCGGGCAAGAAGGGGCTGGAGGTGGCGCCGATCGATCCGGACCGGGTGCGCGACCTGTATCAGGTGCGGGCGGCGCTCGATGGGCTGGCGGCGCGGATGGCGGCAGAGCGCTATGGCGCCGGCAAGATCAACGAGGCGGAGATCGCCGTGCTGCGCGAGGCGTTCGCCGTCGGGTCGCGGCTGGGCGAGGCTACGGCGATGTCGCGGCGCGTGCAGGCCGACATCGATTTCCATAGGGCGATCTACCGGATTTCCGGCAATGCGCTGATTGTCGAGGCGCTCAACCCGCTATGGCCGCATATGCAGCGGGCGATGGTGCTGGTGCTGGAGGCGGGCCCGCTGCGCAAGCAGGCTTGGCGCGAGCACCGGCAGATTATGGAGAACATCTTGGACGGTGAGCCGGAGGCGAGCGCCGCGGCGGCCAGTGCACATGCGGCGGAGGCGGGGATACATACTGAAAGGCGGTTGCGCGAGCGGGATGGTTGATCCGCAAAATTTGTTGACGAAAAAAACGGTATTCGGTATTCCGTTTTCCAGCTCGGCGCATCGTTGAAGCCCAACGCGCAAAAATGCCAGGGCAAGTTTAGGGAGGAAACGTCGTGGATACGCACCAGCCCAAGGTCGGACCGACGCCGGAAACCGAGCGCCCGGCAACCCCCGAGCGGGCCGCAAAAAAGCATTTGCAGCCCTATAGCGGCTACTACTCTAGCGGTGTGCCGGCGCATGACCCGGAGCTGACGGAGACCGGGCCGCGCACGCCGATGGGCGAGTATATGCGCGCGTTCTGGCACCCGGTCTGCATGTCGATCGAGCTGACGGACACGCCGCGCTATTTGAAGATATTGGGCGAAGAGCTGGTGGCGTTCCGCGACAAAAGCGGCCAGGTCGGCGTGCTGCATGCGCACTGCGTCCACCGCGGCGCGTCGCTCGAGTACGGCGCGATCCAGGAGCGCGGCATCATGTGCTGCTACCATGGCATGGTGTTCGACGTGGATGGCGCCTGCTTGAAGGCGCCGTATCCAAAGGGCGAGGAGAAGGAGGCCGAGCGCTTCGCCGGCTCGATCCGCCAGGGCGCCTATAAGGCATTCGAGCGCAACGGCCTGGTGTTCGCCTATATGGGCCCGCCGGAGAAGGAGCCGCCATTTCCCGAGTGGGAAGAGAACTTCACCGTCGCGCCCGGCGACGAGCTCGTGCCGTACAGCAACTTCCAGCACTGCAACTGGCTGCAGGTGCAAGACAACTCGGCCGATAACTACCACACGATGGCGCTGCACGCCGGCAAGAACGTGGTCGATGGGCACTACCAGGGCACCACGTTCGACGAGGTCGGCGCGGCCTCGATGGAGGTGCCGCCCGACATGCAGTTCGTGCCGATCCACCAGGGGCGCGGCCTCGCCTGCGCGGGCGCCCGGCGGGTCAACCAGGACCGGCTGTTTATTCGGGTGCAGCATCAGGCGCTGCCGAATTTGAGTTTGCACGCCTATACGTCCGAGGACGGCTCGGCGCGTAAGCATTTCAGCCGGTTGAACATCATCCGCTGGACCGTCCCCGTCGATGACGAGAACAGCAAGATGATCGGCTGGCGGGTGATTGGGCCGGGGATCGACACGCGTGGCGTCAGCGACAAGTCGATGATCGGCTATGAGACGATCGACTTCCTGGAGGGCCAGGTGGCGATGCGGCGTCCGGAGCGGTTCGGGAAATACAAGCTGGAGGACCTGCCGCCGATTCCGCCGAACCATCGGGAGCGCGCCAATTACAAGGAGGCGCAGTACGCGCCGGGCGACTACGAGGCGATCATCAGCCAGCGGCCGATCGCGGTGCACGCGCTGGAGAACCCGACCAAGTTCGATGCCGGGTTGTACATGTTCCGCAAGATGCTGCGGGATGCGCTGCGCGGGTCGAACCCAATGGCGTCGGGCGAGAACTATGCCGAGTGGCTGCGCGGCGTCGGCGGGGCGCCGAACACTTTTTGCTCCGGCAACGTGCTGGAAATCCGCGAGGGCGCGACCGTCGAGGAAGAGGTGGCGCTGCGCCGCCGGGTGACGAAGCAGATTGTGGCGCTGCTGACCGAGAGCGACGCGATGCGCGGCGAGCAGCGGACCGCGTTCGTGCGCAACGGCCTGGATGCGATTGAGAAGGGTGAGATTGAGAACTCTGGCCAGCGCGCCTGATCCAGATCAGACCATGACGACGCTGTCGCTGCTGGTCCGCCAGATACGCTTCGAGGCAGTGGGGGTGAACTCCTACGAGCTGGTCGATCCCACGGGCGCCGAACTGCCGGCGGTGACGGCCGGCACGCATGTCGACGTGCTGCTGGGCGATGGCGTCGTGCGCCAATACTCCCTGTGCAACGACCCGGCCGAGCGCCATCGCTATGTCATCGCGGTGCTGCTGGAGGGGCAGGGCAAGGGCGGCTCCCGCCGGCTGCACGAGACGCTGCATGTGCAGGACCGGGTTCAAGTCAGCCTGCCGCGCAACAACTTTGCCCTGGCGAATGGGGCCGGCAAGCATCTGCTGATCGGCGGCGGCATCGGCGTCACGCCGCTCAAGGCCATGGCGCACGCGCTGGCGTCATGCGGTGCGGATTTCGAGCTGCACTACTGCGCGAGAAGCCCCGAGCACGCGAGTTTCAGGGATGATCTGGCCCGGCTCGGCGCTGAAGGGCGTGTGGCGTTTCACTATGACGGCGGCAACCCAGCGAACGGCCTGGACATCGCGGCGTTGCTGCGCGGCCATTCGGCGGGTACGCACGTCTATTACTGCGGACCGCCCGGCTTCATGGCCGCCTGCGCCGCAGCGACCGCGAACTGGCCCGCCGGCACCGTGCATTGCGAGCACTTCAAGGCGCCCGAACCGGAGCGGGCTGCTGTCCAGGGCACCGAGGCCCAGAACACCAAGGTTTCGACGGTGCAGATCGCCAGCACCGGCCTGCGCATCGAAATTCCCGCCGGCCGCAGCATGGTGGACGTGCTGAACGACGCTGGTCTCGAGGTCGAGACGTCGTGCGTCTCTGGGCTGTGCGGCTCCTGCAAGGTGCGCTACCTCTCGGGCGAGGTGGACCATCAGGATTTCATCCTGTCCGAGGACGAACGCGCGGAATACCTGACCACCTGCGTCTCGCGCGCCAAGGGGCCTGTGCTGGTGCTGGACCTTTGAAGACCTGGCCGAATAATTCGCAAAGAGGAGAGCCGTCATGCTCGACGCCGTAGAAAAGCGCGTTTCGATCTATCAGCCCGAGCAGGAGGGGCTGATCTTCCCCGAGCTGCCGCAATTCGCGTCGCACGCCGAAGAACGCCAATACCGCAAGGAGCACTTGGTCGCCGCGACCCGGGCCTTTGGGATGCACGGCTTCGACTACGGTTTCGCCGGGCATCTCACGGTGCGCGACCCGGAACGGCCGGAGCTGTACCTGGACCAACCCGATGTGCGTGCATTTCTCCCAGGTCAAGGTCTCGAACCTGGTGCTGGCCGACCACGCCGGCAACGTGGTCGAAGGCACCCACGCCATCAACCGCGCCGGGTTCGTGCTGCATTCCGCGGTGCACGAGGCGCATCCGGACATCATCGCGATGTGCCACGCCCACACGACATACGGGACCGCCTGGTGCGCCACCGGGCGTCCGCTCGACATGATCAGCCAGGACGCCGCGTGCTTCTACAACAACCACGTGGTGATCGGCGCTTCGGCCGGTGCGGTGGCGGTGGAGAAGGTGTCGGGCCAGTCGGTCGCCGAGCTTTTCGGCCAGAACCGCGCGGCGCTGCACCAGAATCACGGCCTGCTGACCGCAAGCCGCCACAGCATCGACGACGCCGCGTTCTGGTTCATCGCATTGGAGCGATGCTGCCAGGTGCAGCTTCTGGTCGAGGCATCAGGCGTGAAGCCGCAAACGGTGTCGGAAAAGAGCGCGTTGTACAGCCGCGAGCACGTCGGCAACGACTTCATCGGCTGGCTGCATTTCCAGACGCTGTACCACCAGATCGTCGCGACCCAGCCCGATATGTTCGAGTAGCCCTGCGGACGGTCAGTGCCGGAAGTGCCGCATGCCGGTCAGCACCATCGCCACGCCGGCCGCATCCGCAGCCGCAATGACCTCATGGTCGCGCATCGACCCGCCGGGCTGGATGACGGCGGTGGCGCCGGCGGCGATGGCGGCCTGTAAGCCGTCGGCGAAGGGGAAGAACGCGTCGGACGCCACGACGCTGCCCTGGGTTAGCGGCTGGTCCAGACCGGCCGCGCGGGCGGCCTCGGCGCCTTTCCAGGCGGCGATGCGCGCGCTGTCCACCCGGCTCATCTGCCCGGCGCCGATGCCCACCGTCGCGGCGTCCTTGGCATAGACGATTGCGTTTGACTTCACGTGCTTGCAGACCCGGAAAGCGAAGATCAGATCGGCCAGTTCCGCCGCGGTGGGCGTGCGCTGCGTCACCACGCGCAGCGCCGCCGGATCGACGCGCCCGGCGTCACGCGACTGCGCCAGGAACCCGCCGGACACGCTGCGGACGGTGAGCCCTGGCGCGGCCGGGTCAGGCAGGCCGCCGGTCAGCAGCAGGCGAAGATTCTTCTTGCGGGCCAGGATGGCGCGGGCGTCGGGGTCGGCGTCGGGCGCGATGATGACCTCGGTGAAGATGGCGGCGATGCGCTCCGCCGTGGCAGCGTCCAGCGTGCGGTTCAGCGCGACGATGCCGCCGAATGCCGAAATGGGATCGCAGCGGAGCGCCAGGTCCCAGGCGGCCGCGGTCGTGCCGGAGACGGCCACGCCGCAGGGATTGGCGTGCTTCACGATGACGACGGCAGGTTGATAGAACTCCGCCACGCACTCGAACGCGGCGTCGGTGTCGTTCAGGTTGTTGTAGGACAGCTCCTTGCCCTGGATTTGGGTGGCGGTGGCGACCCCAGGCTGCGTGCCGTTCACGTAGAATGCCGCCTGCTGGTGCGGGTTCTCGCCGTAACGAAGGGTCTGGCGCAGCGTGCCGGACAGGGTCAGCCGGCCAGGAAACGGTTGGTCGAAGGCGTGGTCTCGGGCGAACCACGCGGCGATCGCGGCGTCATAGGCGGCGGTCCGGGCATAGGCCTCGCCAGCCAGGCGGACCCGCAGCGCCTGGGTGATGCCACCATGCTCCCCGAGTTCAGCCAGCAAAGCGTCGTACTGCGCCGGGTCGGTAAGGACGGCGACGTGGTCATGGTTCTTGGCGGCGGCGCGGATCAAGGCGGGGCCGCCAATGTCGATATTCTCGATGCAATCGGCCGGGGACGCGCCGGCGGCGACCGTCGCCTCGAACGGATACAGGTTCACGCAGACGAGGTCGATCGGCGCAATCCCGTGCTGCTCCATCTGCGCCACGTGCTCTGGCAGATCACGCCGGCCCAGGATGCCGCCGTGGATTTGCGGCACCAGGGTCTTGACGCGGCCGTCCAGGATTTCGGGAAAGCCCGTGTGGTCCGCGACCTCGGTGACGGCAATGCCCGCCTCCCGCAGCGCCCGGGCGGAGCCGCCGGTGGAGAGGATTTCGGCCCCGTGCGCCGCCAGGGCGCCGGCCAGCGGCACGAGCCCAGCCTTGTCGGAGACGGAGATCAGCGCGCGCCGGATGCGGAGTGGGGCCATGCCGCCCCATAGCGCTACAGGCCCAGCAGGTCCAGCGTGCGCGCCAGGACCTTGGCCTCGTCATACAGCCTGACGGCGCGCTCCCGTCCGGCCGCGCCCATGCGGGTCCGGAGCGCTGGATCGCCCACCAAACGCGCCAGTGCAGCCGCCAGCGGCGTCATGGCCGCGGGTGGGACCAGCAAGCCGGTCTCCTCGTCCACGACCTGCTCGCGCGGGCCGCGTATGGCGGTAGCGACGACGGGGAGGCCGGTCAGCATGGCCTCGATTACCGACATCGGCAGGCCCTCGAAGTGGCTGGGCAGGGTGAAGACGTCGGCAGCCGCCAGCACGTCGGCGATATCCGCCCGGTAGCCGAGCCGGCGCAGGCGGGGGCCGAGCCCGCTCGCTTCGAACAGCGCCTCGAGGTTCGCCCCGTGGTCGGAGGGCAGGCGGTCGCCCACGACCCAGAGCTCGGCACCTGGCACGTCGCGCATGGCGGCCAGCAGCTCCGGATAGCCCTTGTGCCGCACGAGGCGGGAGACGATCACGATGACGACCGCCGTTTCAGGCACGCCCAGTGCCTGGCGCACCCGCGCGCGCGCAGCCGGATTTGGGCGGAACCGGGCGGGGTCGCGCCCATTGCCGACCGGCACGGCGCCGCGGGCAATCCACAGCCGGCGGGCGTCGGCGGCCTCCTCGGTCGAGACCGTGAGCGTGATGTCGGTGAGGCGGCCGCCGATCCACTCCACCACTAGGCCCAGCGCCCGGCGCCACCACGGCCCCGGCTGATTGAACAGGAAGCCGTGGCAGGTGTAGGCGACCCGCGGCACCCCGGCGATGCGCGCCGCAAGCCGGGCGAGGAAGCCGCTGATCGGCATATGCGCGTGCACGAGGTCCGGCTGCTCGGCACGGAACAGCGCCACCATGGCCCACAGCGCCCGCCACTGCGCCGTGGGCGACAGGCTGCGCGCCATCGGCAGCGGCGTGACGCGCAGCCCGGCCGCTCGCACGTCCGCCAGCAGCGGGCCATCGGCGCAGACGCCCAATACATCGTGCCCGCGCGCCTGCGCCGCCAACATGAGCGGCATGAGGAAGTGCCGGAGCGAGAAATCGACGTTGGTGACCTGCACAACCTTCACAGGCCCGCTTTGAACACCTTGCCGAGCCGTCGGGAAGCCTCGACCTTGGGGCCATGCAGTATTTCCCGATCTTCCTGTCGCTGACCGGCCGCCGTGTCCTCGTTGTGGGAGACGGCGAGGCCGCCACCCGCAAGGCCGAGGCACTGCGCCGGGCCGACGCCATGGTGGCGACCGCGGCGCGGTTCGACGTTGCTTTGCTGGACGATTGCGCGCTGGCCATCGGCGCCGACGCGCCCGACGCAGACCTGGAGGCGCTGTCGGCGGCGGCGCAGGCGCGCGGCATCCCGGTCAACATCGTCGATCGCCCGGCTCTGTGCAGCTACATCACGCCCAGCGTCATCGACCGCGCGCCGCTCAGCATCGCGGTTTCCTCCGGCGGCACCGCCCCGGTGCTGGCCCGCCTGCTGCGCGCGCGGATCGAGGCGATGGTGCCGCCGGCATTCGGCCGCCTGGCCGCGCTCGCCGACCGCTATAAGGAGGAGATCCGCAGCCGGCTGCCGGACGTGGCGCAGCGCCGCCGGGTGCTGGAGCGGGCGCTGGGCGGCCGGGTCGCGGATTTGGTGCTGGCGGGCGAGGACGCGGCGGCGGACCTCGAACTGCGGCGCGAGATCGAGGGCGGCGCCGATCCCGCCGGCATCGTGTATCTCGTGGGCGGCGGACCCGGCGCCGCGGACCTGCTGACCATCCGGGCGCAGCGACTGCTGGGGGAGGCCGACGTGATCGTGCACGACCGGCTGGTGACGACCGAGGTGCTGGACATGGCCCGCCGCGACGCCGACCGGATCGAGGTCGGCAAGTCCCGCGCCGCGCACTCGATGCCGCAGGAAGAAATCAACGCATTGCTGGTCCGGCTCGGCCTGTCGGGCAAGAAGGTGGTGCGGCTGAAGGGCGGCGACCCGCTGGTGTTCGGCCGCGGCGGCGAGGAGGCGGAGGCACTTGCGGCGGCCGGCGTGGCGTTCGAGATCGTGCCCGGCGTGACCGCGGCCCTCGCCTGTGCCGCGGGGGCGGCGATCCCGCTGACCCATCGCGACGCCGCGCGCACGCTGACCCTGGCGACCGGGCACTTGGTGGGGGGCGCGCTCGACCTCGATTTTGCCGTGCTAGCGCAAGGCGGCACGCTGGCGGTGTACATGGGCCTCGACAGCCTGCCGGCGCTGCGGGACGGGCTGCTGGCGGCCGGATTGCGCTCGGACACCCCAGCAGCGCTGATCGAGCGCGGCGGCCGGGCCGACCAGCGGACGCTGCGCGGCACGCTGGACGAGCTGGTGACGCAGGCGCCGGGTTGGTCCACGGGCGGGCCGACGCTTACGATGGTGGGCGCGGCTGTCGGGCTGCAGGTGCTGCGGCGTTGAGCAACCGTTGCCGCAGAGTGTGGTAAGACCGGCTACGTCCTGATTGGAAGGTCCTGCCCGTGTTCGATCTGCCCGCCCTGGAAAGCACCGCCCGCCTCGTCCATGCCTCTATGCAGCCGACGCCGCAATATGCCTGGCCGCTGCTGGTGGCGCGCACCGGCTGCGAGGTCTGGGTCAAGCACGAGAATCACACGCCCACCGGCGCCTTCAAAGTCCGCGGCGGCCTCGTTTACATCGATGCCCTGCGCCGCGAGCGCCCGCAGGTCCCCGGCATCGTCACCGCCACCCGCGGCAACCACGGCCAGAGCCTGCCTTATGCCGCGCGCGGCACCGGGCTGGGCATCACCGTCGTCGTGCCGCACGGCAACTCATTGGAGAAGAACGCCGCCATACGCGGCTTCGGGGCGGAGCTGGTGGAATTCGGCCGCGACTTCGACGAGGCGCGCGGCCACGCCATGCAGCTCGCGGAGGAGCGCCGCCTCGAGATAGTGCCGTCGTTC
Source organism: uncultured Alphaproteobacteria bacterium (assembly GCA_963850595.1). Taxonomy (GTDB): domain Bacteria; phylum Pseudomonadota; class Alphaproteobacteria; order Acetobacterales; family Acetobacteraceae; genus CAHJXG01. The sequence continues at coordinate 102,033 of CAWKLS010000005.1, forward strand.
CACCCGGACCTCGTCCGCGGGGTCGCGACTTATGCGCTGGAGCTGTTCCAGGCGGTCTCGGGCCTCGACACCGTCTATGTGCCGATCGGCATGGGGTCCGGCATCTGCGGCCTGATCCGAACCCGCGACTTGCTGGGGCTTGAGACCCGCATCGTCGGCGTGGTCTCGGCGGCGGCGGACGCGATGGCGCTGTCCGTCGAGGCCGGGCGCGTCGTCACGACGGAGACGGCCGACACCTTCGCGGACGGCTTGGCGTGCCGACAGCCGGATCCGGCGGCCTTCGCGATCATCCAGGCCGGCGCGGACCGCATCGTGCGGGTCACGGACGCCGAGGTGGCTGCGGCCATCCGCGCCTACTGGACGGACACCCACAACTTGGCCGAGGGCGCCGGCGCAGCGCCGCTTGCGGCCCTGCTGCAGGAACGCGAGCAGATGCGCGGCAAGCGGGTCGGCGTGGTGCTATGCGGCGGCAACATCGACCTGGAGGTCGTACGGCGCGTGCTGTTTTGAGTTGCCGTCAGGCCGTCCAGCACGCCGGCGACGATCCAAGCGCACTCGCGGGCAGGTCCCAGCGCATCGGCGCGCCCTCCACGCCGCACGGCGGCCTGACCCGGCGCGCTGGCCCCCATGCCGTCGCCTCCATGGCTTCCGCCAGGTCGTCCGGCGTTTCCGGCGCCAGCGGGGCCGGCTCACCCACCGGCAGGCCAATCAGCAGCGCCGCGGTGCCGGCCAATGACGCGCGTACCGTGCAGCCCGCCCCGGTTGCCAGCCGGCCCGTCAGGCCGCGCAGCACGGCGGCGGCCATGATATACCCCGTCGCATGGTCCAGCGCCTGCACCGGCAAGGGCGTGGGCCGGTCGCGTCCCATACGGCGCATGCCGGCCTCGGCGATGCCGCAGCTCATCTGCACCAGGCTGTCGAACCCGCGGCGCGCCTGCCATGGCCCGGACCAGCCATAGGCGTCGAGCGACACATCGACCAGGCCGGGGCACAGGCTCCGGCGCCGGGCTGAGTCCAGGCCCAACCCTTCCAGCGCGCCGGGCCGATAGCCGTGCACCAGGACGTCCGCCTGGGCCAGCAGGGTCTCCCAGCATGCCCGATCGGCGGACTGGCGAAGGTCGAGCCGAGCGCATCGCTTGCCCAGCACGACATCGGGCACGACGCCAGGCTCTTCCCGGTCCGGCGGATCGATGCGCAGCACCTCGGCGCCGAAACCGGCCAGGAAACGCGTCGCGACGGGTCCGGCCAGCACGCGCGTCAGGTCCAGCACGCGCACGCCCTGCAACGGCGTGCCGGCCGGGACGGTCCAGCGGGGTGCCGGGCCAGGAGGGGCGGGCTCGATCAGCAGCAGGGGCGTTTCAGCGACAGCCCGGCCTTGCGGGTGCACCGCCCAAGCCTCCGCGCTGCGCATCACCGCAGCACAACCGCCCTGCTGCACGATTGCGCCCTCCAGCGCCTCCGCCGTCCAGCCGGCCACCGCTCGGGCGACCTGCTCGCGTTCTGCCGGCACTTCCAACACCGCAAGCGCAGCCGCCCGATGGTGCGGCGCGTTGGTGTGCAGCTTTATCCAGCCATCGGCGGCCTCGTAGTCGCCAGCGACCGCATCCCAGGCTGGCGGCAGCTTCCAGCCTTGCGGCCGGATCGAGCTGCCAAACCAAAACGACGCGAGCCGCCGGTCCAGGCTCGCCCGCTGATATCCGCCATGGCGGGCCTGGATCAGCTCGGCCACGGCGAGGCTGGCCGCGCCGACCGAGGCGCCGGCAAGGTCGCTGACCGCAAACACCGAGGGCAGGTCGCCGTCGCCCGTGATCGCCAGACGCCCCGGCCACTCCGCCCCGCCGCCCAGGGCGCCCCAGATACCGGCAAGTGCGTTCTTGGTGCCTTCGAACATGCGGCGGCTCCGGATAGATTACCTGGCAATCCCTATCATCTCGCGACGCGAGCCCGGCTACGCCGCGAACGCTGTCCGGCCCTCGGCCTGGCCATATTGCACATAGTGCAGCAGCGGGTCGATCCGGGCTGCTTTCACATCCGAGTAGGCCGCCAAGTATTTGTTGGTGCTGAACTTTGCCGAAGGGTCCCGGCCCTCGCGCCAGCCAAACTGCTCGTAGTGCCGCAGCGGGTTGATCGACGCCTCGGCCACGTCCGGGTTGTGGGCGCGGTAGTACTTCGTGTCGAATAGCGCGTTGGGGTTCAGCCCCGCCTGCCAGCCATTGGCGTCATAGCTCGCCGCCGCCTGCAGCGCCGCCGCCGCACCATCCGGGATCAGCGTCGCACCGAACTGCTTGTCGTAGAACCCAGCGTCGATCAGCGGGTCTGCCGCCGCCAGGCTTCCGGTCAGGAACGTCATGCGGCCCTCGGATTTCCCAAACTCCATGTAATGCAGCAGCGGATTGACCTTGGCCGCCGCCACGTCCGGGTTGGCAGCGAGATACTTGGATGACGAGAACACCAGGCTAGGCGTGCGCTGCTCTTTCCAGCCGAACAGCTCAAAATGCAGCAGCGGGTCGAGCTTGGCCGCCGCCACGTCCGGGTTCTGCGCCAAGTAATAGCTGGTGTCGAAGAAGGCGTCGGGGTTGCGGCCCTCTTTCCAGCCAAAGTTGAGGTAGTGCTGGCTGGGATCGACGCCCGCAGCCTTCACATCGGGGTTGGACGCCAGGTAATAGGCCGCATCGAACAACGGATCGGTGGCGGACGTGGTGGTGCTCCCGGTCGCGACGGTGATGCTGTTGGCGCCCGGCGCGACGATAAAGCTGTCGCCGGCGTAGCTGCCGGACAGGGTCACGGCGCCGATGCTGATGCTGCCGCTGCTGAAAGTTAGGGTGCCGCGGTCGGCGCCGGTAGCTTGGTATGTCGCGCCCGTCACGCCGGCGGCGCTGTTGACGACGATCTTGTCGTCCTTGCCAAAGCCGGAGATGGTCCCGGCGAAGGCGGCGGGATTGTCGAGGATCAGCGTGTCGCCGCCCAGCATCGCGACCGTCTGCCCGGCGCCGACGCTGCCGACCTCCAGCGTTCCCGCAGCCGCCGGGTCAACCGGGGTGTCGAAACCGGGCAGGGGCGCCACGCGGTTGAAGCTGATCGTCCCGGTGCCGATGATCGCGTCGTGGAACAGGATGCCCGGCCCCTCCGATACGATCAGGCCGTTATTGGCCACCGCTCCGTTCACGACCACGCGGCTGGCGCTCTGGCCGGCCCCGGTGGACGCGGCGCGGCTCACGAACAAGGCGCCGTTCAGCAGGCTCAGGCCGCCGGTGCTGACGGTGCCGCCCGCCGCCTCGAACACGCCATCCTTGCCGATCGTCAATGCATTCGCCGTCGTGTAGCCGCGGCCGTTCTTGACGGTGACGTAGGCGGCGTTCTCGATCAGCTTCAGCGTGGACTCGACCGGCACGTAGCCAGTGCCGTTCCACTCGTTGATCTGCGATCCCGGGTCATCGTAGATGAGCTGCGTCCAGTAGCTATGGGTCGGCGTGGGCTTCGGACCCGTCAGCGTCTCGATCCCGAGCTTGAAGCCGCCGAGCTTGCCGCCGAGGTTGACCGTCGTGCTGCCGCCAAGCGCCTCGAACGCGCCGTCGAACAGCACGTGCCGGGCCGTGTCATACTGGGCGATGCTCGCGGTATCGACCGTGGCCGTGCCCTCGACGACCTGCAGCTCCCAAGCCAAATAGATCGGGTTGCTGCCGGCGAACAGGACATTGCCCCGCGTCTGGATGAAGGTGAACATCAGCCCGGCGTTCAGGATCGTGCCGTTGTTGATGGCGAGCAAGCTGCTCTCAAACTCTCGCCCTAGCGCGCCCGCCGAGCCCGGCGCGAAGGCCAGCGTGCCGTTGACGGTAAGGCCGATGCTGGAATCGTGCAGGTCGAGCGAGCTTACCGTTTCGGTCGTGCCAGCGGGGATCGTGACGCTGTAGGAACCCGCGCTGCCGAGCGGTGCCGCGTCGATCACCACGTCCGCTGCCGGGCCGTTCGGGATGACGCCGCCCAGCCAATTGGCGGCAGCATTCCAATCGCCTGCGCCACCCTTGTTCCATTTATAGATCATCGGCCGGGTTTTCTCCTCATTTGCCGCACAGCAAACTGCAAAGGCGCTGAATGTTCCGCAACTGAAAAACCAACGTTCCGCAGGCAGATGGCCGGCTCCAAGCATAATCGCGCTGTGGTGTGGCAAGACGGTCTCGGTCACGGCCCGGCGAGACATGCCTTTGAGAGCCCAGTGTTCCAATGCAACTTGCATGATGCAATGGACTCAGACATACTTGCATCATGCAACGCACCTCCTTCGGCGCCATGTCCTGTCCCATCGCCCGCAGCCTGGAGCACGTGGGCGAGTGGTGGAGCATTCTCATTCTACGCGACGCCTTCCGCGGCCATACCCGGTTCGAGCAGTTCCGCGACAGCCTGGGCATAGCGCCCAACATCCTGACCCGGCGGCTCAAGGCGCTCGCCGAGGCCGGCCTGCTCGAACGCCGACGTTACTGCGAACGTCCGCCGCGCGACGAATACGTGCTGACCGAGCGGGGGCGGGACTTCCGTCCGGTGCTGCTCAGCCTGTTCGCCTGGGGCGACCGGCATTTTGCACCCGAGGGCCCACGCGTTGAGCTGGTCGATGCCGAGACCGGGCTGAAGGCCGAACCGATTCTGGTTGACCGGATCAGCGGCGCTGTGATCACCGAACCGCGCTTCCACGTGCAACGCCGTGCGACCGGGCTATGAGCGCCAAGCTTGACCAGCCGTTCGTCAATCAGCCCGCGTTGCGGCCCCGTACCCGGGCGCTGCTGCACGACCCGATCCTGCCGACGCTGCTGAGGCTGGCCTGGCCGAATGTGCTGGTGATGCTGGCGCAGGCGTCCAGCGGCCTGATCGAGACCTGGTTTGTGTCGCGGCTGGGCATGGACGCCTTGGCCGGGATGGCGCTGGTGTTTCCGGGCGTCATGCTGATGCAGATGATCTCGGCCGGCGCCATGGGCGGCGGCATCTCGTCCGCAATCGCCCGCGCGCTCGGAGCACGGCGCACCGACGACGCCGACGCGCTGGTGCTGCATGCGCTGATCATCAACGGGGTGCTGGGCGTGCTGTTCTCCGTCCTGGTGCTGGCCTTCGGGCCGTCGATATACCGGCTGTTAGGCGGGTCCGGCGAGTTGCTGGATGCGGCGCTGCGCTACTCGAACGTGGTGTTCGCCGGCACCGTGCTGCTTTGGCTGATGAACGCGCTCGCCAGCGCAGTGCGCGGCACCGGCAACATGCTGGTGCCGGCCCTGGTGATCTGCGGCGGCGTGGTGCTGCTGGTGCCGCTTTCGCCGTGCCTCATTTTCGGCATCGGGCCGCTGCCGGCGTTGGGCGTGGCCGGCGGCGGTTGGGCGCTGGTGCTGTTTTACCTAGGCGGCGTGGTCGCCCTTGGCTGGTATGTGCTGGCCGGCCGCGCCACGGTGCGCCTGCGCATTGCGCGGCTGCGCTGGCCGCTGTTCCGCGATATCCTGGTGGTCGGGGCGGTCGCTTCCATCAGCTCGGTGCAGACCAACTTGACTGTGGCGGTGACGACGGCGCTGGTCGGCGCGGCGGCCGGGCCGGACGCGGTGGCGGGCTACGGCACCGGGGCGCGGCTCGAATACCTGCTGGTGGCGCTTGTTTTCGGACTGGGCGCGCCGCTGGTGGCGATGGTCGGCACCAATATCGGCGCTGGACAGCGGGCAAGGGCGCTGCGCATCGCCTGGATCGGCGGCGCGCTGGCCTTCGCCATGACGGAGGCGATCGGGCTCGCCGCCGCGATCTGGCCAGAGGCGTGGCTGCGCCTGTTCGGCGACGACCCGGCGATGCTCGCGACCGGCACGGCCTACCTGCGCGCCGTCGGACCGGCGTACGGGTTTTTCGGGCTCGGATTGTCCTTGTATTTCAGCTCGCAGGGCGCCGGCCGGCTGGGTTGGCCGCTGCTGGCCGGATTATTGCGCGTGGTTGTGGCGGTGGGCGGCGGATGGCTGGCCCTTCGCCTGACCGGCTCATTAAACGGGCTATTCCTGGCATTGGCATTGGGCTTGGCGCTGTATGGCGGTACGCTGACGGCGGCGATCCGTGGTGGCGCCTGGTTCGGGAGGGGTTGATGCGCATACTCATGGTCGGCGCCGGGGCGATCGGCGGTTATTTCGGCGGCCGGATGATCGAGGCCGGTCAGAATGTGACCTTCCTGGTCCGGCCGCGCCGGGCCGCGCAGATCGCGGCGGACGGCTTGGTGATCCGCAGCCCGCGCGGCGACGTGACGCGGCCCGTGCCGACCGTGCAGGCAGCGGGGCTCGGCGGCCCGTATGACGCCGTGGTGCTGAGCTGCAAGGCATTCGACCTCGACGACGCGATCGCCTCCTTCGCGCCGGCGATGGGGCCGGGCACCGCCATCCTGCCGTTGTTGAACGGCTTGCGGCACCTGGACGTGCTGGACAGCCGGTTCGGTGCCGGCGCGGTGCTGGGCGGCCAGTGCCAGATCGCCGCAACCTTGGAGACAGATGGCACCATCCGTCACCTCAACGACCTGCAAGCGCTGTCCTTCGGCGAGCGCGACGGAGTCGTCACACCGCGGGTCGCGGCCCTGGGCGCGGCTTTTGCCGGCTGCGGCGGGCGGACCAGCGAGACCATCATGCAGGACATGTGGGAGAAGTGGGTGTTCCTGGCCTCGCTGGCCTGCCTGACATCGCTGATGCGCGCCTCGGTCGGCGACGTCGTGGCGGCGGGCGGGACGGAGATCGCCCAGGGTCTGTTCGACGAGGCCGCCGGCATTGCAGCCGAGCACGGCCATGCGCCGCGCCCTGCCTCCGCCGAGCGGATGCGCGGCATGCTGGGGCAGGCGGGCTTAGCCTTCACCGCGTCCATGCTGCGTGACATCGAACGCGGCAACCCGATTGAGGCCGACCATATTGTGGGTGACCTGATTGCCCGCGGCACGACGGCGGGCACGCGGCTGCTGCGGATCGCATTTGTCCATCTGAGGGCCTATGAGGCACGCCGGGCTCGCGAACGGGGTTGAACCTAAACTCGTTCACCAGCTACTCACCGACAATTCACTGTCATAAATAATACAATCCGCACGTTGTTGTTATGTGCGTACTCCGAATTACTTCGTGAATTAGTGCCAACTGTCCTTGTTCAATGAAGCTGCGCCAGGTTAGCTGCAGCCTGGCCTGCACTCGACTGATGGTGTTGCAATTTCGAGATGAATGCGCCGCTTTTCCCTGTCCGCTCCAATCAAATCTCTGCTGCTGCAGGATTGGTGAAGGCGATGGCGCATCATGCCTGCGTGGTCGTCACCGGCAGGGTGGGCGCCGGCACGACGGCGCTGCTGAACCAGGCGGAATACGAGCTGTCCAGCTACTGCGTTCGCTGCGTCAGGGTTCATGGCCCCACATCAGGCGGCCTCGCGCTGCGGGACTTCATCGCACAGGTTTTGGGTCGTGCCGACGCGGCCGCCCTCACGGACCATGAGCTTAAAGCCGGGTTCCTGGCGCTCACCGAACCCGGCGCGAACTGCGATCTCGTCGCTTTGCTGGTCGCCGAGGCGCATAGCCTGCTGCCCTCGGCCGTGCGCTACATCCAGCTCGCCTGCCGCTCCAGCCCAAAGCTGCGCGTCGTGCTCGCCGGTCATCCCGACCTGGCGACGGCCCTGGCGTCGGATGAATTCGCCTATCTCCGCCAAGCAACGCGGGTGCTGGAGCTGCACGAGCTAACCGAGCAGGCGCTTTCGGACAGCGATCCGGCCGTGCCGGAGCCGCCACCGTTCATACAGCGGCAGAGGGGGTCGTCGGCGCTGGTCCGGCTAAGCCTGGCGGCCCTGCTGGTGCCCATGGTCGGATTCATCTGGTGGCGTCACGTGCCAGTTTCGCCCATGGCCAGAATGCCGGTTGAACCGCCCAGCGTGGCTGTACCGGCCGCCCAAACTGCGACGGCAGAGCCTGCTGCAACGGAGCAGGAGCGCGCCGATGAAGTCTTTCCACCGGAGCTGGAGCCCGAGCAAACTCCAGCACCGGCGATCGCAGCCGTGAACGAACCGCCGCCCGCGCATAACGAAACGCCTGCGGAAGCGGCTCCGGAGTTCCCCAGCGCCACGTCGGGGCCCCAAATTCCTGAGCTGCCTCCAGGCCCGGTGGCGCCAACCGAAGACAGCATTGCCGCAAACGTCGAACCGCCTGCCGTGACGGAGCTGGAACCTACTACAGAGATGGCACAGGAAGCTTTGCCGCCAGCAGAGGCTGCCAAGACAGCCGATGCTGTCGAGCCGTCTGAGCCTGCAAAGCCATCCGAGGCTAAAAATTCGACGGAAGCCGCAAAGCCGGTGGAAATCGCACAGGAAGCGGCCCCGGCTGCGGTCCAAACGACAGAGCCAGCCGAGCAGGCGGCAGACAATGCCTCGTCGCCCGCGACGGCCGAGGCGTCTGGTCCAGCTGCCGGCCCCATTCTGCCGGTCCCAGCGTCGCCGCGGCCCAGCCGGCCAGCAGCCCCAGCCTTGGCAGGGGTTCAACATGCGCACGCGGAGACGCCGCGGCTCGCCGCAGCCGCGGCCATCCCGCCTATCCGCTCCGCTGACCCGCCTATCCGCTCCGCAGATCAACAGCGCTGCCGCGAAATCGTGCTCAAAACTCAACTGGGGAAGGACCTTTCCGATGGCGATAAACGCTTCCTCCGCAACGGCTGCCATGCCGGTTAGGCCGCGTTGGCGTCTGGCCGCGGCGATGGCCGTAACCGCAGTGCTCGGCGCCTGTGCCACCGGGTCGAATGCGCCGGTGGCGCAGCGTTCGCCAAATGCGGCGCAGTCGCTCGACGAAGCGGTGGCGAGCCTCACCACCAAACTGCTCAAGAGTGCGCAAATCAATCCGTCCGAGCGGCGCGTGCTGGTGGTGGATCCGGTGATCGACCGCGCTACGGGCAGCCAGGCGGCGGTCACGCGCGCCATGGAGCCGCGTATGCTGCAGGTGGTGAGCCGGGGCTATCCCCGCATTGAGCCCGCGGCGTTCACCCTGGCGTCGCTGGACCGGCAGCCGATCGTGCTCGTGGGCTGCACGACCGGTGTCGCCGCGCCCGGAACGGCGCTGCCGCCCACTGACGGGCACGCCAACGCCTATCGGATCTGGGCGTCGCTCGCGGACCTGCGCACCGGCAAGTTCGTCACTAAGGAGGAGGTGGCCTGGGTGCGTCCCGAAGACGTGGATATGACGCCCACGCCGTTCTTTCGGGACAGCCCGGCATGGACGGTGAGCGGCGGCATGTCGGCGCACCTGCAGGCCTGCGCCGGCGACCTGGGTGACGCCATCGACCCGGCCTATCTGAACAGCATCAAGGCCGCCGCCGCAGTGAATGACGGGATCGCGGCCTATGAGGGCGGACGCTATCAGGAGGCGCTGTCGCTCTATACCCAGGCCAGCATGCTGCCTGGAGGCGACCAGATGCGGGTTTGGAACGGGGAATACCTGACCAACATGGCGCTCGGCCGTCAGCGCGACGCCGAGGAGGCGTTCGGCCGGATGGTCGATGCAGGGCTGACGCAGGGCAGGCTTGCCGTGAAGTTCGTGTTCCGCCCGGCGTCGGTCGAGTTCTGGTCGGACAAAGCAGTCAGCGGGCAATATCCGACATGGCTGCGGCAGATCGCCGAGCGCAGCAGCGCGCGGAACACCTGCCTTTTGCTGATCGGACACACCAGTCCGACGGGAACGACGGCCGCGAACGACGCCCTGTCCGAACGCCGTGCCCAGTTCGTGCGCAACCAGCTCGTGCAGCGCGCGCCGGTGCTGCGGGTTCGCACCGAGGCGCAGGGACGCGGCTCCCGCGAGCCGATCGTCGGCACCGGGCAGGACAATGCGACCGACCTGCTGGACCGCCGGGTGGAGTTTGAGCCGCATATCTGCGGCGGCCTGGAGAGCGACCCGCCGCCGGGCCACACCTAAAATCTGGCTGCAGACAGGCCATAGCACTGCGTAGGCGGACGCCGCGGTCACGCAACCGCGTTCGTCCGCCCCCCTGCGACGGGGTTGCCGGCAGGCCGTCGACCGCCAAGTCGCTTTCCACTGCATAAGGAGGGGACGCATGGCACAGGTTGTAGTGATCACGGGAGGCAGCGCCGGCATTGGCCGTGCAGCGGCCCAGGCATTTGCCGCAAAAGGCTACTCGGTCGGCCTGATCGCCCGCGGCGCCGAGCGGCTTGACCGGGCGCGGGCTGAGCTGGAGCAGTTGGGCGCCAGTGTCCACACCGTGGTCGCCGACGTGGCGGACGCCGAGGCGGTGTCGCAGGCGGCCGACGCGATCGAGGCGGCGCTGGGCCCGATCACCGTCTGGGTCAACAACGCCATGGCGACCGTCTATAGTCCGATCGCCGGTCTGGAGCCCGACGAGGTGCGCCGGGTGACCGAGGTGACCTACCTCGGCGCGGTCAACGGCACGCTGGCGGCGCTGAAGCGCATGACGAGCGGCACGATCGTGCAGGTGAGCTCGGTGCTGGCCTGGCGGGCGATGCCGATCCAGGGCGCGTATTGCGGCGCCAAGTTCGCCCTGCGCGGCTTCACCGAGGCGCTGCGATCCGAGTTGCTGCACGACCGCAGCCCGCTGCATCTGACCATGGTGCACCTGCCGGCGGTCAACACGCCGCAGTTCGACTGGGCGCGCAACAAGACCGGGCTGGAGACCAAGGCGCCCAGCCTGTATCAGCCGGAGGTTGCGGCCGATGCGATCGTGTTCGCGGCGACGCATAAGCGGCGGGACGTGTTCGTCGGGTCTTCAACGGCGCCGACCATCGTGGCCTCACGCTTGGCGCCGAGCGTGATCGACCGTGTGCTGGCAAAGCAGGCCTACCGCGCGCAGCTTGGTGACGCCGCCGCGCCCAAGACCGAGGGCAATTTGTATAAGCCGGCGCCGGGCGGCGACCAGGGGTCGCACGGGCGGTTCGACGCCGGGGCAAACAGCCGGCGCGACATCTACACCAGCCGCCAGGGCGCCGCGGTCGCTGCTGGGTTGGTGCTGGTGGGCGCAATCGGGCTGAAGATGCTGGCGACCTCGCCGTTTTTCGCCGGCCCGGCGCTGCTGGCGCGGGCGGTTATCCGGCGGGTGGGTTAGCGAGGCTGCGGTCCGGCGGGGCCTGCCAGCCCCGCTGCGCGATCCAGTCATCCTCCAGCCCGTCGAACCGCGACAGGCGCAGCGTGCTCAGGTCGGCAAAACTGCAAACGCCGTCGGTCACCAACTCCTGCACGGCGTGACCGGAGGCGGGCGACAGGCCGAAGCCGATGCTGGACAGCGTGGCGACCACGACGTTCGCGGGGTCAACGAGCCGGTCGATCACCGGGCGGCCGTCCGGCGTATTCTCGATCACGCCGGCCCAACTGCGCAGGATGCGCGCGTGCCGGGCGCGCGGGAACATCTCGATGAGATGGGCGGCAATGTTGCCCATCAGCGGCGTGCTGCTGCGCGGCGGCACGCCCATGCCCGCGTTATCAGCGCAGTCGTCCAGCCACTCATGCGGCCCGCCGCCATAGGCGAGGTTGCCGCGCATCGTCTGCCGCCCATACAGCCCGTTGCCGTCCGCGCCACCCACCGGCATCAGCGGCAGCGGCTCGGTCACGATCATCTCGGCGCGGGCGGCGACTACGGGCACGCGCACCCCGAGCATCGCCGCCAGCTTCCCGGTCTGCGGTCCGGCGGCGAGCACCAGATGGTCGCAGCCCAGCCGACCGCGGTCGGTTTCGACGCCGGTCACGCGTCCGCCGCTGACCTCGAACCCGAGGACGGTGGTGTGCTGCAGCACGCGCCCGCCATGGTCCTGCATCGCCCATGCGTAGCCCTGCACCGTACGGTGCGGATTGGCGTGGCCGCCGAAATGGTGCCAGTACGCGCCATGCGCCTCACCGGCCAAAGGCACCAGCTCGCGCAGTTGCGCCGGGTCCAGCGCCTCGGTGCGAAAGCCGTAGCGTTCGCCGTTCTGCACCATGCGGTGCGCGTCGGCCCACTGCGCCGCGTCCATCGCGATGCGGATGCGCCCGGCGGAGAACTCGGTGGGATAGCCCAGCAGCTCGTCCATCTGCGGCCACAGCCGCTGTTCTTCGGCAAATAGCGGGCTGAAGCCGTGGGTGCAGCCGCCGCCGTTACGGCCCGACGCCTCCCAGGCGACGATGCCCTTGTCGATCACCAGCACATCGACCCCGGCGCGAGCCAGCCACCAGCCGGCGCTGAGCCCGGTCGCTCCGCCGCCGACGATGACGACGCTGGCGCCGGTCGGAAGCGCCGTGTCGTCGGTTGTGATGCCGGTCATGACTCGTGCGCCGCCTTCTCCGCCGCTTGGAGCTCCCAGGGTGTTGCGACCTGGCCGGGGATGCCGAACCAGACGTCCCAGTGCTCGGCCATCTCCGGCGATTCCGGCAGCGAACCGGCCAGGCCGAGCGCCAGCGGCCGCACCGGAGCGCGGAAGGTGGCGAGCGGCACCTCGCCCAGCCCGACGCCGGCGCCGAGCGCCAGCAGCGCCGCCACCTGCTCGCGGCAGCGGCGGCCCTGGCACAGCCCCATGCCGGCGCGCGTCAGGCGCTTGACCTGATCAGCGTTCGGCGGGCCGTTGCCGAGCAAGGCGGACAGGTCGGCGCTATTACGTAAAGGGCTTTGCCAGCCCAGGTAGCGCGGCGGGCGTACTTCCAAAATCTCGCGGGCGGTGACCTCCTCGCATTGGCAGACATGCGCCTCGGTTGCGCCGGACGCCGGCACTGCATCGACCACGGCGCTGCGGACCCAGGCGAGGCGGTAGGCGGAAAGGTCCACCAGATAGGCGGACGGGTCCACCGAGGGTTCGGCCGCCGCCTCGTCGAGGTCGTGCGCGGGTTGCGCCGCTTGAGCTGCATGGGCAGCGGCGCGGCGGCCCTCGGCCTCGGCGACCGCGCGCTCGGTCGATTTCGCCGTCCAAACGCCGGCGCAGTCGCCAACCGCGTAGATGCCCGGCAGCGAGGTCACCTGCGACGCATCGGTCACCGGCACATGGCCGCCGCGCGACAGCGAGAACGCCGAGCGGCAGCCGATGGCGTCCAGCAACTCGATCACCGGAACGGCGCCAATCCCGAGCACGATCGTATCGCATTCCATGGTTGTCAGCGTTCCAGCAATGCGCACCCCGTCGTCGTCCAGCCGCACCAGCGTGGCGCCGGTCACACCGTCCATCCCGCCCTCCGCCGCCGCAATGACGTGCCGGGTCAGCAGCGGGACACCAGCCGCTGCGAGTTCATCCAGCAGCGCCGCGGAACCGATCGGCGACGCTGCGTGTTCCACGACAGCCGCCACCACCACTCCCGCCCGGTGCATGGCAAGTGCGGCCAGCAATGCCTCGGCGGAGCTGCCCAGGATCACCGCCCGCCGCGCGTCAAGTGCCCCATACCGCGTGGCGAGCCGCTCAGCCGCCGTCGCTCCCATGACGCCCGGGAGCTGCCATCCAGGAAACGCCAGCCCCATGTCGCGCCGTCCGGTCGCCACGATCGCCGACGTGAACCCGAGCATCCACGAGGTCTCGCCGTCCGACAGCCCCGCCACCTTGCCCGGCAGCCAGCCGACGCTGGGGCCGTTCGCATACAGCCCCCACACGATCGTCCCCAGCCGAACATCGACGCCGGCCTCCATCGCGTCCGCCAGCGCTGGCTCGCTCGCCAGCATCGCCTCGGTCATGGCGGTGCGGTTGCGCACCGCGCCGCTCATGCGCTGACCGAAATGCAGCGGCACATCGTCGCCCATCGTCTCCAGAGGGATCGGGTTCTCATCGACCAGCACGACCGACAAACCGTGTCCTGCGGCGGCGATGGCGGCGGCGAGCCCGGCCGGGCCGGCGCCGACGACCAGCAGGTCGGTATGCTCAGTCACGGTGAGCCGGGCGTTGGCGGTGGAACGCGGATCGATCACGCGCGGCGTCATGGGGTCGTGCTCCAAGGGGATGGGTCGCTTAGGCCGGCACTGCGGCGTGGCTGCGGTCAGCAGTGACCGGCGGCGCGCCGCCACGCCGGCCCAGCGCCTCACGCGGCAGGTGGCAGCGGATCGCGTGGTCGGCGTCGGCGGGCAGGGCGGGTTCGGTGGTCTCGCAAATCGCCCCGATCTTGCGCGGGCATCGGCTGTTGAACACGCAGCCCGGCGGCGGTGCCAGCGGGCTCGGAATCTCGCCGCTGAGCCGGATGCGGGTGGTGCGCTCGCCGTTGCGAAGTTCCGCGAGGTCGGGCACCGCCGACAGCAATGCCTCGGTGTAGGGATGGTGCGGACCGTTGAACACGTCTTCCGCCGGGCCGATCTCCATGATGCGGCCGAGATACAGCACGGCGATGCGGTCCGACAGGTACCGCACGACGCCGAGGTCGTGGCTGATGAACACGTAGCTGACCCCGGCAGTGCTCTGCAGGTCTGCCAGGAGGTTCAGGATGGCCGCCTGAACCGAGACATCCAGCGCCGAGGTCGGCTCGTCGCAGATCACCACGCGCGGGTCGCCGGCGAAGGCGCGGGCGATGGCGACGCGCTGTTTCAAGCCGCCGGACAGCTGGCGCGGGCGCATCGACAAATGCCGCTCGGTCAGCCGCACCGCCGAGACCAGCGCCATCAGCCGCTCCGTGCGCTGCCGCCCGAACACGCCAGCAAGCCGCGACAGCGAGCGCTCGATCAAATGACGGACGGTGTGCGACCGGTTCAGCGCTGAGTCCGGGTTCTGGAAGACGATCTGCAGCGCCTTCTGATCGGCGCGGGAGCGGCGCTTGGCCTGGCCCGCCACCGGCTGCCCGTCGAGTTCGATCCGTCCGCCGGGATCGGGCGCGGTCAGGCCCAGCAGCAGCCGGGCCAGCGTCGTCTTGCCGCTGCCAGACTCGCCGACGAGCCCGAGCGTCTCGCCGGTCCGCAGCGTCAGCGACACGTCGGTCACCGCCCGCAGCGCGTGCGAGCCGATATGGAACGTCTTCGAAACACCGTTGACCATCAGCGCCGGCCGGCCAAAATTGGCGGCAGCCGGCGGGACCGGAACCGCCACATCCAGCGGGTTCCGCCCCGACGCGGTCGCCCGGTCGATATGGTGGCAGCACGCCATCTGATTGCCGATCCGGGTCGGCGGCGGCGCATTGGTGCGGCAGACCGCATCGGCGAAGTCGCAGCGCGGCGTGAACACGCAGCCGGTCCGGATGCTGCCCAGCGGCGGCAGGAACCCGGGGATAGTGTCGAGCCGCCCGTCCGACTTGCGCCGTCCGGCCGCCGGCAGGCAGCGCAGCAGCCGCATGGTGTAGGGATGCAGCGGCCGGGCCAGCAGGTCTGCGCTGAGACCCTCCTCGACCAGGCTGCCGGCATACAGCACGCCGATGCGGTCGCACATGCGCTCGATGATCGCCAAATTATGGCTGATAAACAGCACGGAGGTGGCGAACTCCTGCTTCAGCGCCTCGATGAGGTCCAGCACCTCGGCCTCGACCGTCGCGTCGAGGCCGGTGGTGGGCTCGTCCAGCACCAGCAGCTTCGGGTTCTTGGCCAGCGCCATGGCGATGACGACGCGCTGCTGCATGCCGCCCGACAGCTGATGCGGGAATGCGGTCATGACGCGCCCGGTGCCCGGGATGCGCACTTTCACCAGCATCGCCTCGGCGCGTTTGAGCGCGTCGGCGCGGCGCACGCCGACCGCTTCGTACACTTCGGCGATCTGCCGCGCGATCGTCATGGATGGGTTGAGCGCGCGGCCGGGGTCTTGATAGACCATCGAGACCTTTGTCAGCCGGAGCTGCCGGAGGCCCGAGGGGTCGAGGTCGGTGACGTCCTGGCCATCTACTAATACGCGGCCGCCGCCGATGAAGCCGTTGCGTGACAGCGCGCGCAGGGCTGCGAAGGCGGCGGTCGATTTGCCGCAACCGCTCTCGCCCACGAGGCCATAGGTCTCGCCGGGCGCAATGGCGAACGACACGCCGCGCAACACCAACTGCTCGACGCCTTGGGTGCGGTAGCCGACGCTGAGGTCGCGCAGTTCAAGGGCTGGAGTGCTCATTCGAGCGCCGCCTGGATGCCGTCCGCCACCAAATTGACGCCGACCACCAGCGACGCCGTCGCCCCGGCGGCGAAGCTCACCGTCCACCAGTAGCCGCCGGTCATCAGCCCGTAATTCTCCGAAATCGCGAGGCCCCAATCCGCCGAGGGCGGCTGGATGCCGAAACCCAGGAAACTGAGCGACGCCACGGTGAAAATGGCGTAACCGAGCCGCACCGTCGTCTCGACCAAAATCGGCGGCAGCACGTTCGGCAGGATCTCGACGAACATGATGTGCAGCGCGCCCTCGCCGCGCAGCTCGGCGGCGGCGACGTAGTCGAGCGAGCGCTCGGACAGCACCGCCGAGCGCACCGTGCGGGCGATCAGCGGGGTGAAGATGATGCCGATCACGCCAATCACTGTCGTTGAGGACGGCCCGAGCGCCACCAGCACCAGTAGCGCCACGACGATGAGCGGCAAGGCCAGCAACACCTCGATCAGCCGGCCGATCAGGCTGTCGAGCCAGCCGCCGACATAGCCGGTCAGCAGCCCGAGCGTCGTGCCCGCCGCGGTCGCGAGCAGGGTCGCCAGCGGTGCAACCGACAGGATCGGCCCGGCGCCGACGATGACGCGGGACAGGATGTCGCGGCCGATCTGGTCGGTGCCGAACCAATGCGCAGCGGACGGCGCCGCCAGGGTGTTCAGCAGGTCGTCGCTATAGGGGTCGTACGGGACAACGGAGGGGCCGAACACCGCGCAAAATACCCAGAACAGCACGATGGCCGCGCCGACCATGAACGATCCGGAGCGCAATAGCCGGCCGATCCGGCTAGGTGCTGAGGCGAGCGGTTCTGCGGCCGGGTCGGTGTGAGCGGCCGTGGAGGGCAGGCCGGTATTTGCCCCAGCATTCGCGATAGTCGCGGCGCCCGTCATCGTCCGCCTGCCTCACGCAGCCGCGGATTGAGCACGGTATAGAGCGTGTCGGCCATAAGCGTCGTCGCGACGAAGATGGCGCCGACCGTGAGGATGCCCGCCTCCAGCATCGGAAAATCCTTGCCGCGCGCCGCGGTGAGAATAAGGCTGCCGATGCCCTGGTAGCGGAACAGCGACTCCACCACGACCAGCCCGCCGATCATGTAGCCGACCTGGGCCGCGACGACGGTGATGGTCGGCAGCAGCGCGTTGCCCAGCACATGGCGGAAGATGACGGTGCGCTGAGGCAGGCCCTTGAGCACCGCGGTGCGGGTGTAGTCGGAATCGAGCGCCTCCAAGGTGCCGGCCCGCGCCATGCGGGCGATATAGCCGAACAGTACGATGACGAGCGGCAAGGCCGGCAGGATGAGGTGCCTGAGCTGTTCCAGCACCGGCGTGCCCGGTCGGGTGGCCGCAGAGATCGGCAGCCAGCGCAGCCAGATGCCGAGGATAAGGATGAGCGCAATCGAGGAGACGAACTCCGGGATTACGGTCAATGACAGGCTGACGACGCTGATCACCCGGTCCGGCCAGCGCCCGGCGCGCATCGCGGCGAACACGCCGGCGCCGATCGACAGCGGCACGACGATCACGAAAACGACCGCCGCGAGCTTCAGCGAGTTCGCCAGTGCGTTGCCGATGAACGGCGCGACCGGCGAGCGGAAGGTGTAGGACCGGCCCATGTCGCCGGTCAGGAAGTTGCCGATCCAGGTGAAATAGGTCTCGATCGCCGGCCGGTCGGCGCCGACCTCGTGGTTGATGGCCGCCACCGCCTCCGGATCGGCGAGCGGCCCCAGGATCGCCCGCCCGACGTCGCCCGGCAGCAGCTGCGCGCCGGCGAACACCACGACGCTCAGCAATGCGAGCGTCAGCAGGCTGAGGCCAAGCCGCCGCCCAACCTGCCGCGCGAACCGGGTCAGCACGCCGCCCGCATCGGGTTAGAACGCTTCCATCAAGCAATGGTCGCGTTGGAAAGAAAAACTTGGGAGATCGCGGTGTTCACGGTGCCGCTGACGCCCGGCGATGTCGCCATCAAGTAGTCGTAGAAGTAGGCGAAGATGACCGGCGTCTCGTCGAGCAGCAGGGTTTGAATCTTGCCAGCGAGCTCGCGCTGCACGCCAAGGTCGGTCGTCGCGGTGTATTGCGCCACCAGCCCATCATAGGTCGGGTTCTTGAAATGCGCCGCGTTCCACGCCCCGGTGCTGAGCAACGGCGCCCCCAAGAGCACGTTCGGCACCCCGCGATGCCCGTAATCCGTGATGCCCATCTCGGAATCGAGCCAATCGGACTGCCCCGGCTGCGCCTTGCCGTAATAGGCGCTGTCGGTTTCGATCTTGAGGTTCAGCTTCACGCCGATCTCGCGGCAGGCGTTCTGCACCAGCACGGCGTAATCGGGGATCTCCTGCACCCGCTCGGTCGTGAGCGTCGCCTCGAACCCGTTTGGGACGCCCGCCGCCGCCATCAGCGCGCGCGCCGCGGTCAGGTCCTTCTTGCGCTGCGGCACCGCCTTATCGGTCGAGGGATACACCGGGGCGAACGGCGAATCATTGCCGGGCTCCGCCAGGCCGCGGAACAGCCCAGCCGCCAGGGCTGGCCGGTCGAGCGTCAACGCGATCGCCTGCCGCACCCGCTTGTCGGCGAACTTCGGCATGTCGGTGCGCATATGCAGTTGGCGGTGCGTGGCGGCGCGCGTCTTGATGATCTTCACATCGGGGTCGTTCAGCAGCCCCTGTGCGCCCTGCACGGCCACGTGCAGGATAATATCGACCTGGCCGCCCTGCAGCGCCAGGATCTGCGGCTGCTGATCGGCGAAGAAGGTGAACTCGGTGCGGGCCGGCAGCGCCTTGCTGCCCCAGTAGTCGGGGTTGCGAACAAAGCTCGCGCCAACCTTTGCCGTGTATTTGTCGAGTTTGAATGGCCCGGTGCCGATAAAGGTCTTCTCAAAATCACCGGCATAGTCGGCCGGGAGGATGATAGCGTTGTAGTTGTCCGATGACACAATATACGGAAAGTTGCCGTTCGGCGCGTCGAGGTGGAACTCCACCGTGAGGTCATCGACCTTACGCGTGCCGCCGACCGACAGCACGCCACGGAACGCCGACAGGGCGTTGGAACCGTTTTTCGGGTTCGCCAGCCGGTCCATCGTCGCAACCACGTCGTCGGCGCGCATGATCTGCCCGTTATGGAATTTCACGTTCGGACGCAGTGTGAAGGTCCATACCGTGCCGTCGTCGTTAGCCTTCCACGACAATGCCAGCATCGGGCGCAGCACGAGGTCCGGCTGGTCGAAGATCAGGAACTCGCCGGTCTGCATCAGCATGACCAGGCCGCCCTCATTCGCCACGCTGACCGGCTCGACCGCACCCGCCGGGGTTGGCGAGGCGACGCGGATGGTGGCGTCCTTCTGCCCGGCCTGCGCCAGGGCACGGCTGGCATTGAACGGATCGAGGGTGCCGAGCAGGCCGCCGATCAGCGGCAGCGCCAAGCCGAAGCGGCTGCCCTCGCGCAACAGGCCGCGCCGGTCCAGGCGTCCGGCGAGGAACTCGTCCACCACATGGTTCTCGAGGTCGCTCGCCTCCCGGCGCAGGCGGTCCAGGAATTTGGGGGCCAAAGTCTTTGGAAATCCACGCATGGGCGTTCTCCTGGGCTGACCCGGCAAGCGCCATCAGCGATCACATGGCTGAAGCGTGCAAAAACTGTGCTTGCAAGCTTGGCGGTGCGCAAGCCTTAATTCTAAGCGGCTCGCTCGTGCTGCGTAATGTATTCGCGCGCTTTCCCGCAATACCAATCGACAAACCGCAGTACCAGCGACTCGGCCTCCGGCGAATACGGCCCCGGGATGAAACCCGCCGAGCGCACGCCGCGCTGGTTGTTCTCCGCCAGCACGCGGTCCTGCAAATTGGTCTTGTCCCACAGCTCGGTCAGCCGCGGGATGGTGTAGTCCACACCCTCGACCGCATCGGCGCTCACCAGCCACTTCGCCGTCACCACAGTCTCCTCAGGCCCCGTCGGCATCGCGCTGAACATGAACACGTAGTCGCCGAGCGCGTGGGCGAAGCTGTGCGGCTCCAGCGCCCAGCGCAGCGAGCCGACGTCGCCATTGCCGACATGACCAATGGTACGTCCGACGCAGGGCCGTCCGTCCATCGTCAGCGACTGCGTGCCCTCGTTCAATGGGAACCGCCCGGCCTGCCACCACGCGCCCTCGATTGGGCCAGTGGGCAGACCCTGCTCGGCCATGCGCGCCTCGAACGTCTCGGTCACGTGCTGCTGCTCGGCCATGCCCAGCGAGCGGCGTCCCACCGGGAAGGTGACGGACAGCTCGGGGTGGTTGGTGGCGCAGTGGTAGCACTCGCGCGCATTCTCCATCACAAGCTTCCAGTTGGCCTTCTCGACCAGCGTGGCCTCGAAAGCGACCTTGCCCAGATGCAGCTGGTGCGGCGCCAGCATCGGCTCGAACTGGTCGTGGAAGTCGTCGAACGGCGGCGGCGTGTCTGACAGGCAAACGTAGATCGTGCCGGCGATGGTGCGGAGCGCCACCGGGCGCAAATTATGCTCGGCCGGATCGAAGTCGGGCGCCATGCGGGTCGCGTTGACCAGCTTGCCCTGTAGGTCATAGGCCCATTGGTGATATGGGCAGACGAGCCGAGGCCGCTTCGACAGCCCGTCCGCACAGATCTGTGCGCCGCGGTGCCGGCAAGAATTGAAAAACGCCCGCAACGCGTTGTCGCGGCCACGCACCACGACGATCGGCGAGCGGCCGATGGTCAGCGCCAGGGTGCAGCCCGGCGACGGCAGCTCCGCCTCGAAGCCGGCCAGGGTCCAGGAGCGGTGATGGATCGCATCGATGTCGAAGGCGAAGATCTCGGGGTCGGTGTAGAACTCCTGCGGCAGCGCATGGCCGGGCCGCCGCCGGTCGAGCAGGGCACGGATGCGGGTAAGATCGGTCATGCGGCGCCTCAGGTCGTTGTAGTCTCGGAACGTGTAAGGATAATGCCGGATTTGCCGCCGCCTGGCTCATCGCTTTTTAGGATGGCGCGATCTGTTTTTGTGCGTTGCCGTGCCAGGGGATTGCCGGGATGATCGCTCTCAGGGCAGCTTGGCTAGTGAGCAGGCGTGAGGGTCGCTGATTGAAGTCGCAACGTCCGCCGATCGACCGGCGCTGGCTGCCGCTGAATGCCCTGCGCGCGTTCGAGGCGGTCGGGCAGCGCCTCAACTTCACCGGTGCCGCCCAATCGCTTGGCGTATCGCAGAGCGCCATCAGCCGCCATGTCATCAGCCTCGAGGCCCTGCTGGGCGTGCAGCTTTTTGAGCGGCGGCCGCAGGGCCTGATCCTGACCGCGGCCGGGGCGGCGCTGCTGCCCGTCGTCGCCAAGTCGTTCGACCGCATGGAACAGTCGCTGAACGGCATTACCAGCGACGGCTCCGGCCAGCGCACCCTGCGCCTGCATTTGCCGCCGAGCTTCGCGCAGATGCTGGCGGTGCCGATGCTGAAGGATCTGCGCCGCGAGTATCCCGGCATCGCGCTCGATATCTCCAGCCCCGGCACGGTCGGCGCGCCGCCGCAGGACGTTGACGCCGCCATCGTCTATGCCCGGCCGGAGGGCGGGACGCACGTGTCGAACCTGCTGTGGATGATCCAGGTCACGCCGCTATGCCACCCGGACATCGCCATGCACGCCCGCGCCGCCGGGCCGGCGGCGTTCCTGGCGACGGCCGAGCTGCTGCACGTCAAGCTCGAACGCGAGCCGCGCCATATGCTGTGGGAGAGCTATGCCCGGCAGACCGGCCTGCACGTCGATGTCGGACGCGGCCTCGCCTTCGACACCGCCTGCCTGGCGGCGCAATACGCGATGGCGGGCGAGGGGGTCGCGCTGCTCGATATCCGGCTATTCGCCCGCGAGCTGGCGGAGGGCAAGCTGGTGGCGCCGTTCGAGACCGTGGTCGAGGACGGCTATGGCTATTTCCTCAACGTCCATCCTGAGGACTTGGCCGACCCCGCCGTCGCCTCGTTCCGTTCCTGGGTCATCCAGCGGTTCGCCGGCTTAGAGGAAATCCGCGCTGCTCCCGGCGCGCGTCTGCGATCAGTTTGATAACATTTTCGAGGAGATACCCATGACTAAGGCCCTGATCGTCGGCGGCGGCATCGCCGGCCTGTCCACCGCCTGGGCATTGGCCCGGCGCGGTGTCCAGGTCGAGTTATTCGAGCAGGGGCCGCTGCCGAACCCGCGCGCGTCGTCCTATGACGAGCACCGCATCACCCGGCACGCCTACGGAGCCATGGAGGGTTACGCGCATCTTATGCCCGAGGCGTTCCGGGTCTGGGAGAGTCTGTGGCAGGCGATCGGCACCTCGCACTTCGAGCCGTGTGGCGCGGTCTATTTCCTGCGGCACGACGATCGCTCGCAAGACGGGGGCTGGTACGCCGGCATGTCGCGCTCGCTCACCGCGATGGGCATCGGCTTCCGCGACATCCCGCTGGACGACGTCGAGCGCCGCTTCCCCATGGTGCGGGCCCAAGGCCTGCAGCGCGTCGTCAGCACGGACGGCGCCGGCATGCTGTTCCCGGTCCGCATCCTGACCGACCTCGTGGTGCTGCTCGGCCGGCTCGGCGTCACGCTCCGCACCGGCGCCCGGGTCAGCGAGGTCGATCCGGAGCGCGGCCGGGTGGTGGCCGACGGCGTCACGCATCAGGGAGACGTCGTGGTCGTCGCCGCCGGCGCCTGGGCGGACCGGCTGGTGCCCGGGCTGCACGGCGTCGGAGTGCCGTCGCGTCAGGCCGTGCTGTACCTGTCGCCTCCGCCCGATCTCGCCGAGGCCTGGGCGTCGGCGCCGGTGATGCTCGAACTCGGGGCGGAGAGCGGGCTTTACACCCTGCCGCCGCGGCGGGGGACGCGCCTCAAGATCGGCGACCACGTGTTCTCCCGCACCGGCGACCCCGACGGCGACCGGGTCGCCAACGCGCATGACCTGGAGCGGCTGTGGCCGGCCGCGCGCGCCGCCTATCGCGACTTCGACCGCTACAGCGTGCTCGAGCCGAAGGCGTGCTTCTATACCGTCACCGAGCACGAGGAATTCCTGGTGCATCCGACGGGCGCCGCCGGTTGGCTGATCAGCGCCTGCTCCGGCCACGGCTTCAAGCTCGGTTCGCTGATGGGCGAGCTGGTGGCCCGCGCCATCACCGGCGAGATGGCCGCAGCCGAGGTCGCGGAACTCGCCGCCGGGCGGGTGCTGCATCCGAGCTGGCGCGAGGCCGTCGCAGCGTGAACGAGCATCCCCGGCGCAACCGCGCGCCCGGCTTCATGACCCGCGCGATCCATCACGGCTTTGACCGCACGACAGCCGAGGGCGCGCTGATTCCGCCGATCTACATGACCTCGACCTATGCCTTCGAGACCAGCGCCGAGAGCGAGGCGATCGCCGCCGGCGAGTCGCTGCGCCCGCTGTATGGCCGGGAGGAGAACCCGACCCAATCGGTGCTCGAGTCGAGGCTCGCCAACCTCGAAGGCGCCGAGGCCTGCGTCGTGTTCGCGTCCGGCATGGGGGCGGTCGGCTCGCTGATGCTGTCGCTGCTGTCGCAGGGCGACGAGCTGGTCGTGCATCGCACCGTCTATTCTAACACCTTCGCGCTGACCCAGGACGCATTGCCGCGGTTCGGCATTAACGTCGTGCCGGTCGATATGTCGGAGCCCGCCAACCTCGACACGGTGCTCTCGCGCCGCACTAAGATGGTCTATTTCGAGACGCCGGTGAACCCGACGGCCGAGGTGCTCGACATCGCCGCGATCGCCGCCCGGGCGCGCGGGGTGGGTGCCATGGTGGTCGTAGATAGCACTTACGCCTCGCCCGCTCTGCAGCGTCCGCTGGAGCACGGCGCGCATTTGGTGCTGCACGCGCTGACCAAGTACATCAACGGCCACGGCGACCTGCTCGGCGGCGCGATCCTCGGCGATTTCGCCACAACGGAGCGGATCAGACGGCACGGTTTGCGCTACATCACCGGGGCCACGATGTCGCCGATGTCGGCCTTTTTGGTGCTGCGCGGCATGAAGACGCTGGCGCTCCGCATGGAACGCCACAGCCAGACGGCGCAGCGCATCGCCGAGATGCTGGACGGGCATAGCGCGGTGGCGCAGGTGCGCTACCCCTTCCTTCCCAGCGACCCCGGCTATGCGGCGGCGCGGCGGCAGATGGCGAGCGGCTCGGGGATGCTGTCGTTCAGCCTTACCTCGGGAAATGACGGCGCCGACCGGTTCATGGACCATCTGAAGCTCGTGCTGCGCGCGGTCAGCCTCGGGGACGCAGAGTTGCTCATCATGCGCCCGGGCGCGTTGCTGCGCGGCGCCCTCCGCGCCGACCCTACGGCGCGCATGGTCGGCGGGGTCAATGAGGCGATGATGCGGCTGTCAGTGGGGCTAGAGGACGCCGACGACCTGCTCGACGATCTGTCGCAGGCGCTGGAGGCAGCGTCAGGGACTGGCTGATAGCTCGACCAAAGCCATCAGGCCGAACATTGCCGGGTAAAAAAAAGGCGGCACCCGAAGATGCCGCCAAGTTTAGGGAGGAAACGTCCGCAGCATGACAAAACCATGCTGCACCGCACAAGATAAACGGTTCGCGCCCCGATGCAAGGAGGAAATTCGCGAGTGTCTGATTTTTACCCGCGTCCAGCGCAAACTGCGCATCCGACGAGTAAATCTACGCATTGAGTTCAAAGCAGTAGCGAATTGTTAATAAAGTTCCGCTAGGCTCGCCTCACCACGACACACGGCAAAAACGTGACCCCAGAAGACGTGACCTCAGAGGATGTCGTCACAGCGCTGACGCTACGAAACGAGCATGTGCTTTTGCCGGCTCACGTGCCGCGGGCGATCCTCGACGATGTCGCAGCGCAGCTCGTCATTCAACGGAGCCGGGTGCTTCGGCCGCCAGCCCTCGATACTTTGACTTTATCGGGTCTGCTCGCGGCGCTTGTCGTCCAGCCGTCCAGTACCACGTCCGGCATGGCGGCCGCGGCGCCGGACGTGGAGCGCGGCTTTGAGCTACTGACCGATCCTGGGCCCGATCTGCAGCGGGTTGTGCTCATGCTGGACCACGCCGACGCGCTCGACCCGGCGGCGTTGCGCTATGTGCAGTTCGCCGCCCATGGCGCTCCATTGCGGCTGGTGTTTGCTGGAGGTCGCGGGCTACGCGCGTTGCTGGAGCGAGAGGAGTTCGGCCTTCTGCGCCGGCGTTTCATCGGCTACGCGCCGGCGCCGCCGCAAGCACCGGCGTCGAAGGCTGCCGCCCCGGCACCGACATTCGTCACCCTCCCAACCTCCGGCAGGACGGATCAAGGCTTTGACGCCGAGGCCTTCCCTGGTGGGGCAGAGGCGGCGCTGGAGTTTGCCGCTTTTGAAAAAAGGCTTATTGGAGGCGACGGCGACTGGGACCGTGCGGACCGGCATAACCCGGATCTGCATCACCCAGATTGGGGCCTTCCCATCAAATGGCACGCGCCGATCAGCGAGCCCGACCGGCATTCGACCCGCTGGCTGATGGCCGGAGCAGGCATGGCCATATTCGCGGCTGCGGCCTTCTGGCTGATCAACTCGGGGCTGCTGGCAAGCTGTTTTGCCGACATGCTGCGGATGACCGCGACGCGGTGACCAGCAGCAGGGCGCAACCGCGCCGTATTCCCAGCGTTTTCGTCGTGAATAGGGGATTGCCGCCATGACCGACGCACCGAGCGTAAAACCGTATAAGGGACCGGCCGGAGGCTGGGGCTCCGTGCGGTCTTTGGGCGCGATCCTCTCCAAAGAGGGCGTCCCGGTCAGCGGCGCCCTGGTGCTGACGCAGCAGAACAAGCCGAAGGGGTTTATGTGCGTCAGCTGCGCCTGGATGAAGCCGGCCGAGCCGCATGTGTTCGAGTATTGCGAGAACGGCGCCAAGGCGACGGCGTGGGAGATCACCACAAAGCGCGTCGGGCCAGACTTCTTCGCCAAGCATACCGTCACCGAACTGGAGTCATGGTCCGACCACGATCTCGAGGCGATCGGCCGGCTCACCCATCCGATGCGCTATGACGCGGCAAGCGACACCTATGTCGAGGTCGGCTGGCACGAGGCGTTCTGGGACATCGGCCAGCAACTGCGTGCCATGGATCCCAAGAAGGTAGTGCTCTACGCCTCCGGACGTGCGTCGCTTGAGACGTCCTACATGTATGCCCTGTTCGGCCGCATGCTGGGCACCAACAACATGCCCGATAGCTCGAACATGTGCCATGAACCGACGTCGGTGGCGCTGCCGCAGAGCATCGGCGCACCCAAAGGCACTGTGACGCTTGAGGATTTCGACAACGCTGACCTGATGATCTTCTGCGGGCAAAACCCCGGCACCAACAGCCCGCGCATGCTGAATGAGCTGCAGAAGGCGCATAAGCGCGGCGTGCCGATCATCACCTTCAACCCACTGCGCGAGCGGGCGCTGGAGCGGTTCCGCAGCCCGCAGCACGTGAAGGAGATGCTGGCGTCGATTGATACGCCCATCAGCAGCCAGTATCACCAGGTCCGCATCGGCGGCGACGTTGCGGCGCTTACAGGCGTCTGCAAGCACGTGCTGGCGCTGGACGACGCGGTCCAGGCGGCAGGCGGCCCGCGGGCGCTCGATCCCGCGTTCATCGCCGAGCACACCCATGGCTTCGAGGAATTCGCTGAGGCAGTGCGGGCCCATCCTTGGGAGGCGCTGGAGCACCAGTCGGGCCTGAGCCGCGGCGCCATGGAGGCGGTGGCAACGGTCTATGCCCGCAGCAACGCCGTGATCGGCATTTACGGCATGGGCCTGACGCAGCACCGCACTGGCGTCGAGAACGTGCAGATGTTCGTGAACTTGCTGCTGATGCGCGGCAACATCGGTAAACTGGGTGCCGGCATCTGCCCGGTGCGCGGCCACAGCAACGTGCAGGGCCAGCGCACCGTGGGCATCACCGAAAAACCGGAGCTGGCGCCGCTTGACAAGCTGCGCGAACTCTATGGTTTCGAGCCGCCACGAGATAAGGGCCTGGATACGGTCGGAGCGTGCAAGAAGGTGTTAGCCGACGAGATTACCGCTTTTGTCGAACTGGGCGGCAACTTCATCCGCGCCGTGCCGGAGACCGTGGCCATGGAGCAGCACTGGCGCAATATCCCGCTCACGGTGATGATCTCGACCAAGCTGAACCGCAACCACGTCATCCACGGCAAGGCCGCCTACATCCTGCCCTGCCGCGGCCGCATCGAGATCGACGTGCAGGCGTCGGGACCGCAGGTTGTGACCATGGAAGACACCAGCGCGTGCATCCAGGGCTCGCACGGCATTCGGGAGCCGGCGAGCGAGCATCTGATGAGCGAGCCGGCCATCGTCGCCGGCATCGCCCAGGCGACGCTTTCCTCAAATCCGGCGGTACCTTGGACACAATGGGTCGGCGATTACAGCCTGGTGCGCGACGCGATCGAGCGCACCTATCCGGAGCTGTTCCACGACTTCAACCAACGCGTTGATAAACCTGGTGGCTTCCACCTGCCGATCACCGCGCGCAAGCGGGATTGGCACACCCCCACCGGGCGCGCCAACTTCATCGTACCACGCAGTTTGAATGAGGACATCGTTGTGCCTGAGGCCGACCGGGACGTGCTGCAGTTGATGACGATCCGCAGCAACGACCAGTTCAATACGACCATTTACGGCTATCACGACCGGTTCCGCGGCGTGCGCGGCACCCGCATGACGTTGTTCATGCACCTGAACGACATCGACCGGCTGTCGCTGGCCGAGGGCGACATCGTGGCATTGACGACCAAGGTCGATGACGGCGTCGTGCGGCGGGTCGGCGGGTTTATCGTAACGCCGTACGATATTCCTGAGGGCTGCATGAGCGCCTACTATCCCGAGGCCAATCCGTTGATCCCGGTTTGGCACCATGCCGAGGGCGCAGACACTCCGGCCGCGAAGTCGATCCCGGTTACGATCGAAAAGATGGATGTGCCAGCCCAGCACCTCGCGGCGGATTAGCGAAAGCTGTGCCGCCCCGACACGACGGTCGGGGCGGCGCAGCTTTCAGTCCGGCGTACTCGCTACTATGCGGAACAACAGGTCCTCACCGTCTGGCCGCCGTAATCGCACGAGGTCACCCGGGCGGAACACGTGGCCTTCAAAGGTCCACAGCGGATCGTCCTCGCTGACCAGGCTTTGCAACGCCCAACCATCCTCAAGCCGAATCAGCTCAGAGTGCTTGTCCTTCATGCCCGGCCGCTCGCGGATGGCAATCCAGGGAATTGGGTCATTGTCGTAGGCAAACGTGTCGATTTGACCCTGCTGGTTGAGGGCAAGCCGGACGGAGAGCCGGTCATCGATGTCGCCGTCGGGGCTTCCCGGCCCCTTGGCCAGCAACATGATCAGCTTCGCCATCACCTCGCCCTAAATACAACTGAACGGTAATCGCCTGTTACGACCACCCGTTTTACCGCTGATCTACGAGTTCTAGCGTAAATCGAACCGACCCGGATTACACCCCGTCACTCGATAACGTGTCATGCGCCGGCTAAGTTCTACAATCCCTTGACGTCGCAAGTACGGGACGTCATAGGCATGGGTTGCCGCAGGGGCTGCGCTCCAGAAACGCTTGCTACTTGATGAACAAGAATAGGTCAGATCGCTACTCGGACGCCAAGCTCAACAACGCGGTCGCTTGGAATGCGGAAGAATTCCGTCGCGGGCACGGCGTTGCGCGCCATGAACAGAAAAAGAAACAGCCGCCAGGCCGGCAGCTTTGGCACCATCGCGCGCACGAGGACTTCACGGCCAAGGAAGAAGCTCGCCTGCATCGCATTGTATTCCACACCATGCGCGCTGAGTTCCTCAAGTGCGCGGGGAATATTGGGGCTTTCCATAAAACCATAGCGCAACACGACACGATGGACATTGGGCGCCAATTCGAACACTTCGATCCGCTCGTCGGCCGGAGCCTGCGGCATGTCCATGTTTTGCACCGTCACGAACAGCACCCGCTCGTGCAGCACCTTGTTGTGCTTGAGGTTGTGCAGCAACGCGGCGGGGACGTAGTCGGGGTTGCCGGTCAGGAACACCGCCATGCCCGGCACCCGCACCGTCCGGGATTGCGGCAGCCGCGCCAGGAACGAGGCGAGCGGCAGGCTGTCCTGCTTCCAGCGCGCCAGCATGAGTTCACGACCGCGGTTCCATGAGGTCATCATCGCCATCAGCGCAAAGCCCAGCAGCAGCGGCACCCAGCCGCCCTCTGGGATTTTCAGCGCATTGGCGGCAAAGAACACGAAATCAACCGCGAAGAAGAACCCGAACACGCCAGCGGCGAGGCTGCGCGGCCAGCCGAACTGACGCCGGAACGCCACCATCGCCAGTATGCAGGTGCACAGGAAGGTGCCGGTGACGGCAATGCCGTAGGCAGAGGCCAAAGCGTCGCTGCTGCGGAAGGCGAGGACCAGGATCAGCACGCCGACCAGCAGGGCCATGTTGACCTGCGGCACGTAGATCTGGCCCTCCTCGGAGTGGCTGGTGTGCAGGACCGCCATGCGCGGCAGGAACGCCATCTGCATGCACTGCCGGGCGATCGAGAACGCACCGGAGATCAGCGCCTGGCTGGCGATGACCGTGGCGGCGGTGGCCAGCACGACCAGTGGCAGGCGCAGGCTCTCTGGCGCCATCAGGTAAAACGGATTCTCCAGCGCCGCCGGATCGGCCATCACCAGGGCGCCCTGGCCGAAGTAGTTCAGCACGAGGCAGGGCAGCACGAAGCAAACCCAGGCGAGCCGGATCGGCTGGGCGCCAAAATGACCCATATCGGCGTAAAGCGCCTCGGCGCCGGTCACGGCCAGCACGACGGAGCCGAGGCTGACGAAAGCCAGCCAGCCGTGGCTGAGACAGACGAGGACCGCATAGTGCGGCGACAGCGCCATGAGCACGCCAGGGTAATGGGCGATCTGCACCAAGCCCATCGCGGCCAGGGCGATGAACCAGACTGCCATCACTGGGCCGAATGCCCGGCCGATGCTATTGGTGCCGCGTATCTGCACGGCGAACAGCGCTACGATCACCACGATCGATAGCGGTAAAACGAGGCTTTTGAAGGTGGGGGACACGACCTCCAGCCCCTCGATTGCCGAAAGGACCGAGATAGCGGGGGTGATCACGCCATCGCCGAAGAACAGGCACGCGCCGCCAACGCCGATCAGACCCAGCGCCGTCCGCATGGCCGTGCCGACCGTCCCGCGCTGGGCGAGCGCCATGAGGGCCAGAATGCCGCCCTCGCCATTGTTGTCGGCGCGCATGACCAGCAGGACATACTTTACTGTGACGATAAGGATGAGCGCCCAGAAGATCAGCGAAAGCACCCCCAGGATCTCGGTCTGGCCGACGCCGACGCCAGTAAAATGGATCAGACTGGCCTTGAGCGCATAGAGCGGGCTGGTGCCGATATCGCCATAGACGATGCCCAGCACCGCCAGCAAAGCCGTCGCGCGCAGTGGCCGGCTGGCGACGGCGGGGAGGGTGTTTACGGCTAGGCTCACAGGCCCGGTCCGGAGGGCATAGCTGCGGGGCAGCGCTGCAAGATCATTCGACATCCATCAATCATGGGATCGCCGTAGGGCCGGTGCGGCAACTCTCCCCTGCGAGAAGGATGCCATAGGCCCGTTGAACTCCAAAGCGCAAGCGGGCACGGAGTTCCGATGCGTCAACACGCCGTATCCGGCCGGGCCGACGTTGCAAATCGAAGCAGGCACTGTCCATAGCGTGAAGCGAACCCAGCGTTGCCGCCGGCAAAATGCCCGGAGAAGCCTTCGGGTTGGTCCAGGATCAACAGCCCGCCCAGCCGGCTGCGCAGCCGCTCAATCAGCGCGCGGCGTCCGGCCAGGTCGCCGGCAAACGGGTCGGCCTGAAATTGCACGAACGCAAGCCGGACCGGGGACGCCGGGACGTCGCTCACCAACTGCCGCAGGTCGTCATACTGCGCCGTGAGATTGGTGCTGCCGCCGGAGCCGTGCGCCGCGGGCGAGATTGCGACGACGGCGTCGGCGAGGCCGGCATGGGTCAGCATCTGCAGGCTGTTCCAGCCGCCCCGCGACTGCCCGCCCACCACGATCTTCTTGTAGCCGCGTTGGCGAAGGTCCTTGAGGCTGTCCTCCAGCCAGCCAGCCGGCGGCGCGGTCGCGGCTATCCGAGTTCGGGTGACGGTCGAACCGCACGACGTCGAACCCCGCATTGTTGAACGCCCGTACGTGACCCTGCGGCTGGTTGCCGCGTGCATCGGCCACCGCGCCATTGCCGTTGAGGCTGCCCAGCCCGTGCGCCCAGACATAGACGCCGGCCGCTGCGGCTGGGCCATGCCAGAAGTAGCGATCGTCCGGCACGATGCTGTAGCTCCAGTTGGAGGTGAACGGACCAGGCGGCGCGACCGTTTGCGGCGCCCGGCCATGCCACACCACATTCAGGTTCTCGGCGTAGGTAGCGCAGTCGCCGCCACCCTTTGCCGCGCAGCTTTCCATGGCGTTCGCGCGCGCCTGCTCCAGGGTTCCAGCGCCGCCGTACCAGCCCAACTGCCCGCCGGACGCCACGGCGAACGCGCGCGGCAGGTTCATAGCGAGAAATTTGGCGTAATCGGAGCGCCCCGCGGCAGTAAGGCCGGGCACGGCCGAGACGTCGAGCATCGGCTGCGCTTGGGCGAGGCCGGACGGGACGCAGCACACCGCCGCAAGGACCAGGACGATCGCCGCCAGGTTGCACACAGCGTTGCTCCTCATCCTGTTGCCCCCTTTTTTCCCTTTTCAGTTTTCAACAGCCGCCCGCAACCCAAAAATAGCGCTGCCGACCCGGACCAGGGTCGCGCCATGAGCGATGGCGCATTCATAATCGCCGGACATGCCCATCGAGACCGTCGATAGCCCATGCTGGGCGGCGCAGGCGGCGAGCCAGGCGAAATGCGGCGCCGGGTCGCCGTCGGCTGGCGGGATGCACATCAGCCCCATCAACCCGGCGCCGAACCGCGCGCGGCAGTCCCGGATAAAGCCGTCCGCCTCGCCACGCGGCACTCCGGCCTTCTGCGGCTCGTCGCCCACGTTCACCTGGACCAGCAGGTCCGGCAGCCGGCCTTGCTTCTCGGCGGCATCCGCCAGGGCGTCGGCGAGGCGCGGGCGGTCCAGGCTTTCGATCACGTCCGCCACACGCACTGCATCGCGCGCCTTATTGGTCTGCAGGCCGCCAATCAGATGTACTCGGAGCGTCGGGAGGAGAGCGCGCAGTTCCGGGAACTTGGCCGCCGCCTCCTGCACGCGGTTCTCGCCGAACACGGCCTGCCCGGCGTCCATCGCCTCACGGACGACAGCGGCCGGATGCGTCTTGGACACCGCGACCAGGGTGACGGACCCAGCAGGGCGTCCGGCCCGCTCCGTCGCGGCGGCGATGCGGGCCTGGACCTCGCGTAGGCGGTCGGACACGGTGAGGCTGGAGGGAGTCGCTGAAGGGATGCATGGATCATAGGCTCGTAGCGTGGGCGCGCGCGGTCAAGGCACGGCAGCGGCGTGACCGGGCGGCGCGTTCCGTCCCGGTGCTGTGGCTGTTCACTGATACCCTGCGCCTGGCTGACCCCGGTGCGGCGGTGGCCGCCCTGCCGCGGAGGCTGTGCGGCGTGGTATTCCGCCATGACGGCATAGCCGGCCGTGCGGCGCTGGCCCGGACGCTGGCCCAGAAATGCCGCAAGCTCGGCATGCCGCTGGTGGTGGCCGGAGACGCCAGGCTTGCGGCGGCGGTCGGCGCTGGGGTGCATCTACGGGGCGGCGGCGCGCGCACGCAGCCCGGGATGCGGGCGCCGGCACATTGGCTCAGGGCGAGGGCGCTGGTCACCAGCTCCGCCCATTCTGGGGTCGAGCTGCGCCGGGCCTTGGCGGCCGGAGCGGATGCGGTGTTCCTGTCGCCATTGCTGCCCACACGGAGCCATCCCGGCGCCCCGGCGCTGGGCGTTGTGCGCTGGGCCGCATTGGCCGGGCGAGTATCTCAAAGCCGCCGCGGCGGCGTGCTGGCATTGGGCGGCGTGGACGGCGAGGCTGTGCGCCGCCTGCCGCGTTGGTGTCGTGGAGCGGGAGCGATCGGGGCCTTGCTGGCGGCGAGGCGCGTCAGATGATGTGGCCCACCCGCCACAGTGTTTCGCAATTGCCATAAGTCTCACAATCCGGCGATTGCAGCGGGGCCGTTTGCCCGGCAATAGTATGGACAGGCCTGGCTGCCTTCGCCCGTGACCTGCTGATGCAGTCATATGGTGGATTTCGGGCGGGGCCTTGAATGTTCGCCGGTGTGATCGGCGTTTTGAGGAGAAGTTTAATGCGTAAGCTCCTGCTGGCCACCGTGGCCGCACTGGGCGCCTCGATGGGGGTGGCTACCCTGGCGGATGCCCAGACGTTCCCAACTCCCGGGACGGTGACGATTCGGCTGAATGGTCGTTTCCGGTTCTACGGCGGGGTGGTTTCCGACCGCGGCGCGAACAACAACTTCGCCGGCGCCCCGACCGCATCGGTAGACGCCACTGGCCAAGGGCCGTTGACCGGCACCAACAAGCAGAACACTTACGGCTTCGTTGACTACGCGCGTCTGTATCCGGGCTTCGACGGTGTCGCCGCGAACGGCTTGAAGTACGGCGCCAGCCTTGAAATCCGGCAGGACCAGTATTCCGGGGCCGGCGGCGGCGTGTTCGGCAGCGGCTCGCAGCAGAACCGGGCGCGCTCTCAGCTGTACTTCCGTCGCGAGTGGGGCTACATCGGCACCGATCAGCTTGGCACGATCCGCCTGGGTTCGACCGACCAGCCGAGCAGCCTGTATATGACCGGCAACTTCGAAAACTTCAACGACGGCGGCCTGGACGGCGACGTCGGTGGCCTCGCCGCGCAGAACCTCATCCTGCCCTGGCCGTTTGCCGACGGGCAAGGCGGCTACTACACGACGACCAAGGCGATCTACCTGTCACCGCAGCTCTATGGCTTCGATTTCGGCGTGTCGTATGAGCCGGGCACCGGGAACACGGGCGGCGTCGACGCCTGTAACGGGTCGAGCCCGGTTGGCGCCAACTTTGTCACGACCGCAGGCGCCTTTGCATCGTCTGGCGCGAACAACGCGGGTGTATCCGGCCCAGGATGCGACCGCCTTTCGTCTTCGCCAATCAACTCTGAAAGTGCTCGCCGCACCAATACTATCGATACGATCCTGCGCTACCGCGGCACCTTCGGCAGCTTCGGCATTGCCGCTACCGGCGCCTATGCCACCGGCAGCCATGTGCACGACAACTCTGGTGTTGCGTTCACCAACAACCCGCTGGCCGTTACGGGCGCCCGGCCGAACTACGACGGCGTGAGCGTTGGCGACTTCGGCGTTGCGCTGACCTACGGCGGCTTCAGCGTTGGCGGCAAGTACATGGTTGGCCGCTTCAACGGCGGTATCGGCACATTGGTGCCGAAGGGCCTGCCGGACGGCGAGGCCATTCTCGGCGGCTTCTCCTACACGACCGGGCCGATCGTCGTCGGCGCGCATTACCTGAACCTCAAGACTGCGGGCGATACCAACAACGCCTTCTTCGGACGTAAGCGTTACGAGCAAGGCGTCGCGGCGGGCGGCACCTACTCCCTGGCGCCCGGCCTGTCGCTGTTCGTTTCGTACCTGTATAGCGAGCGCAAGCAGAGCGGTTATAACTTCCTAACCGGCCAGGGTGTAACCGCCTCGTCGCCAGGCGGCAACGCATTCAACAACAAGGTCTCCGCGCAGGTCTTCGCGGTCGGCACCGGCTTTAGCTGGTAATCGACCAAAACAGGCGGCTGGGAGGGGCGGTGGGCAACCACTGCCCCTTTTGCATGTTCGTGAGGTATGCAGGCGTCTTTGGTCCAGCTTGGCGCGGCGGTATAGCCGGAGTATGACAGCCTGCGGCGCCGGTGGCGCCCTCATCCGTATAGGTCTCCCATGCTGCACCGCACCGCACCGCATCGCATCGCTACGATGGCCATCGTCCTGATCGCCGTTCTGGGACTGTCCGCCTGCGGTCCCGCGAAGCTGCGCGGAGTGGCCGAGGACGAATATCAGGACTATCGCACCAAGGGCGGCGAGAAGGGCAAGCTGTTCGGCGACCAGGGCCTGGCGATCGGCATTGGCAAGGGCGCAGGGGCAAACGCCCAGGCGCAGGAGGGCGGGGCGCTCGGCGTGAACGCCTATCTCTGGCGCGGCACGCTCGATACGCTGGCCTTCATGCCGCTGGCCTCGGCGGACCCATTCGGCGGGGTCATCATCACCGACTGGTATCAGCCGCCGGCTGGGAGCGGCGAGCGCTTCAAGGCAACGGCCTACATCCTCGGGCGGCAGCTCCGCGCCGACGCCATCCGGGTCTCGATCTTCCGGCAGGTGGCGCAGGGCGGGCAATGGGTCGATGCACCGGTCAATCCGACCACCACGAGCGAGATCGAGAACAAGGTCCTGGCTCGGGCCCGGGAGCTGCGCTCCCAAGTGGCGGGCTCATAACCAGCCGCTGGTCGCCGCAAAGGCGGAGCTGGAGAGCATAATACGCGGTTTCCGAAGATAGGCTGCGCCCAAGATGAACGATGCTCCTGCCCCGCCCGCGCCGGATACCGCGACGAGCTATGACTTCCAGAACGCCGAGCCGCGCTGGCAGCAGGCCTGGGATGCCGCCGGCTGTTTCCGCGTGGCGGACGTGCCAACGGACGGCAAGCCGAAATACTACGTGCTCGAGATGTTCCCCTATCCGAGCGGGAAAATCCACATGGGCCACGTGCGCAACTACACCCTGGGCGACGTGGTGGCGCGCTACAAGCGAGCCCGCGGCCATTCGGTGCTGCATCCCATGGGCTGGGACGCGTTCGGCTTGCCGGCAGAGAACGCGGCGCGGGAGCGCGGCGTCCACCCCGCCGAATGGACGCACGCCAACATCGCGGCGATGCGCACCGAGCTGAAACGGATGGGCCTATCGATCGACTGGACCCGCGAGTTCGCGACCTGCGATCCCGAGTACTACGGCCACCAGCAGAAGCTGTTTTTGGACGTCATGCGGGCCGGGCTGGTCGAGCGCAAGAATAGCTGGGTCAACTGGGACCCGGTGGACGGCACGGTGCTGGCCAACGAGCAGGTCATCGATGGCCGGGGCTGGCGTTCGGGCGCCGTGGTCGAGAAGCGGCAGCTCTCCCAGTGGTTCCTGCGCATCACCGAGTATGCCCCGGACCTGCTGGCAGCGCTCGATAAGATGGACCGCTGGCCGGAGCGGGTGCGGACCATGCAGGCACGCTGGATCGGCCGCAGCGAGGGGGCACGGGTCCGCTTTCCCCTAATGACCCAGGCCGAAGCCGAGACAGCAGCCACGGCCGAAACCGAAATCGAGGTGTTCACCACAAGGCCGGACACGCTGTTCGGCATGTCGTTCATCGCGTTGGCGCCCGAGCATCCGGTGTCCGCCATGGTCGCGGCGCGCAACGCGGCCGCTGCGGCGTTCGTCGCCCGGTGCCGCAGCATGGGAACCAGCGAGGCGGTCATCGAGACGGCAGAAAAACAGGGGTTCGACACCGGCCTGCGCGTCACCCATCCCTTGATGCCCGGCCACAGTTTCCCGGTTTGGATCGCAAACTTCGTGCTGATGGAATACGGGACGGGCGCGATCTTCGGCTGCCCGGCAGGCGACCAGCGGGACCTGGACTTTGCCCGCAAGTATGGCCTGGATACCCCGGCCGTCGTGCTGCCGCCCGGGGAGCCTGCAGAGCATTTCGTCGTCGGTGCCAACGCCTATGACGGACCCGGCCAGATGATCAACTCGGGGTTCCTGAACGGCCTGGATACCGCCGCCGCCCAGCGCACGGCGATCGAGGCCCTGGAGCGCGAGGGCGCCGGGCACGGCGTGGTGAACTGGCGCATGCGGGATTGGGGGGTGAGCCGGCAGCGCTATTGGGGCTGCCCGATCCCGGTGATCCACTGCGGCAAATGCGGCGTGGTGCCGGTGCCCGACGCGGACCTGCCGGTGCGGCTGCCGGAGGACGTGCGTTTTGACCGGCCGGGCAACCCGCTCGACCATCACCCGTCCTGGAAGCATGTCGCCTGTCCCACATGCGGCGCGGCGGCGCAGCGCGAGACCGATACCTTCGACACCTTCGTGGACAGCTCCTGGTATTTCGCCCGGTTCTGCAGCCCCGATGCAGCCGTCCCCGTGGTGCGCGCAGCCGCCGACCATTGGCTGCCGGTGGACCAGTACATCGGCGGCATCGAGCATGCGATCCTGCACCTGTTGTACTCGCGGTTCTTCACCCGGGCGATGCGGCGGAGCGGCTATGTCGATCTGGCCGAGCCCTTCGCCGGCCTGTTCACCCAGGGCATGGTCACGCATGAGAGCTACAAGGGAGCCGACGGGCGCTGGCTGTATCCGGAGGAGGTCGAACGCCAGCCGGACGGGACCGCACGGCATCTGGTGACGCAGGAGTCGGTGACGGTCGGGCGGATCGAGGCGATGTCGAAGTCGAAGCGCAACACTGTCGATCCCGCCGACATCATCGCGCGTTTTGGGGCGGACACGGCGCGCTGGTTCATCCTATCGGACAATCCGCCGGACCGCGACATCGAGTGGACCGAGAACGGGGTCGCCGGCGCCTCCCGCTTCATCCAGCGCGTGCATCGCATGGCGTCCGGTGTCGCGCGCACCCCAAGTCCACCCGCACCGGACTCGGTGGGTCTAGCCGCGACGGCGCTGCGCCGCACGACCCACCGCACGATTGCGGCGGTGACAGAGGCGCTGGAGACCTTCGCCTTCAATCTCGCGGTGGCCCGGCTGTATGAACTCGCATCCGCCATCGGCGAGGCTGAGCGTGCCGCGCCAGAGGACGGCTTGGCCTGGGCGCGGCACGAGGCTGTATTGGTGATGGCGCGGCTGCTCGCTCCCATGGCGCCGCACTTGGCCGAGGAGGTGCAGTCGATGCTCGATCCCGCCAGCCAAACCTTGATATGCGATCAGCCCTGGCCGGAGCCGGACCCAGCGCTGATCGCGGTCGAGACCGTGACGATCGCGGTGCAGGTGATGGGGAAGCTGCGCGCGACGGTCGCCTTGCCGCCGGGCGCCGACGCCGCAACGGCGATTGCCGCGGCCGAGGCGGAGCCGAACGTCGCCCGGGCGCTGGAGGGGCGTCGTGTGATGAAGCGTATTCACGTGCCGGACCGGATCGTGAACTTCGTGGTGGCGGCTTAGCGTGCCGGACGGCGCAGTCATGCTGCGGCGGCGCGCAATGCTGTTCGGCGGCGGGCTGGCGCTCGGTGGATGCGGGTTCCGGCCGCTCTATGCGCCGACATCGTCCGGCATGGCGGGACCTGCCACGGCGGAGCTGGCGGCGATCTATGTTCCGGTTTTTTCCGAACGGCCCGGCCAATTGCTGCGGCAGGCGCTGCAGCAACGCTTCGAGGGGAGCGGGACTGGGACCGCCAAGCGGTATGAGCTGACGGCCTATCTCGCAATCAGTTCCGACGCGATCGCGATACAGCGGGACAGCTCGTCGTCGCGGGTGCGGCTGATCGGGTCGGCGCCCTGGGTCCTGAGGGCGCTTTCTCTGGAGCACACGGTGCTGGCGCAGGGCACCAGCCGGATACTCGATGGCTACAACATCTTGAACCAGCAGTATTTCGCCGCCGATCTGGAAAGCGAGACGGCGATCCGGCGCGTCGCGTCGTCGCTCGCAGACCAGATTACCATACAGGTTGGCGCGTTCTTCCTTCATCGCGCGGAGACGGCGCCGGCATGAAGCTCGACGCCCGGCGGATCGCATCGTTCCTGCGGGAGCCCGGCGCCGCGCGCATCGTGCTGCTGCACGGCGATGACGAGGGGATGGTGCGGCACCGGGCAGATACGCTGACCCAGGCGGTGACGGGACAGCGGGATGACCCGTTCCGTGTCGCCTGGCTGTCTAAGGAAGACCATCCGCGCCTGATGGAGGAGGCCACGGCCATCGCCATGATCGGCGGGCGGCGGGTCATCCGGGTGCGCGACGCCGGCGACGGCCTGACGGGCGCCGTGAAGCAGGTTGCGGAGGCGGCGGGCGACAGCCTGGTCGTGCTGGAGTCCGGGGCGCTGCCGGGCCGTTCGAAGCTGCGGGCGTTCGTCGAAGGTCTTCCAAACGGCGCATCCATCGCGTGCTATCCGGAGGAAGGCAAGGCGCTTCAGGACGCCATAGAAAACGGGCTGACCGCGGCTGGCGTGCGCCTGGACGCCGATGCGCTCCGCTGGCTTGGCGAGCACGTCGGCAGCGACCGCGGATCGACCCGGGGTGAGGTGGAGAAGCTGATTTTGTATGCTGGTCCGGACCGGCGTCTTGATCTCGGCGCCGTGCGGGCCTGTGTGGGCGACCTGGCCGCGGTGTCGTTTGACGATGCGGTGTTCGCAGCGCTGGCGGGGGACGTCGCGGCGGCGGATGTCTCGATCGAGCGCACATTGGCCGAGGGTATGGCGCCGGTCGCGGTCGCACGGGGCGTGCTGGCGCATCTGGGCAAGCTGCATCTAGCGCGCGGGCATATGGCCGCCGGCCTGTCAGCCGCAGACGCGACCCGGGCGTTGCGGCCGCCGGTGTTCTTCAAGCGGGTGACCGCGTTCAGCCAAGCCTTGATGCTGTGGGGTCCACGGCGGCTGGTGCAGGCGATGGATGAGGTGCGCCGGGTCGAGTTGGCGTGCAAGCAGACCGGGGCCTTGGACGGGTTGCTGATACGGCGATTGCTGCTCGGCCTGGCGCGGCAAAGCGAGGCGGCGCGGGCGCGGGGCTAGCGGTGCAGGTGGGCGAAGGTTCAGGCACGGGTCAGGCTGGTAATGGCGAGGACGGTGGACTCGGGATACTCCGGGTCGCTGGTTCGGGTGACCTGCATCCGCCAGTGCTGCATGGCCGCGGTCACTTCCGTATCGGCGTGCGCCCCTTTGGCGAACAGGCAGGTGCCGCCCGGAGCCAAGAACCGTTCGGCATACTCCAGCAGGCGGGTCAGCGGGGCGAGCGCGCGGGCGGTGATCAATGGTGCACGGGACAGCGACAATTGCTCAATGCGCGTGCAATGGATCTGGACTGGAGCACCCGTCAAGCGCTGGGCCTCGACCAGGAACGCCGCTTTGCGGTG
Source organism: uncultured Alphaproteobacteria bacterium (assembly GCA_963850595.1). Classification (GTDB taxonomy): domain Bacteria; phylum Pseudomonadota; class Alphaproteobacteria; order Acetobacterales; family Acetobacteraceae; genus CAHJXG01. The sequence goes on from CAWKLS010000005.1 coordinate 142,122, forward strand.
ATCGGCCTCGACGAGATCGAATGGAATGCTGGTTGCAAGCGCCAGCACCAGGCCGGGAAAGCCAGCGCCCGAGCCGAGATCCAAACCGCGGGCAGTGCCTTGCGGGATGAGGGGAAGGAGGCGCAAGCTGTCCAGCACGTGTCGTGACCAAAGCAGCTCACGATCACCGCGTGAAACCAAGTTGATCGACTGCGTCCACTTTTGAACGAGGCCAACGAACTGCTCAAGCCGATCGGTTGTCTCACGTGAGATGATGTCCGGCAGTCGCGATGGCGTCTGAGCTGTTGCCAACGCTGTCCTGGCTGCTGGCACCGGAATGGCTGGCCTGACGCGACGCGGCATACGTGGTGGCCTAGCATGGCCGGGGCGGCGCTGCTACGTGGCATGCGCTTGACGGTCAGCATCACAAGTTCTGCGATTCAGACACTCTCCCAACGAGGACCCGATTGCCGCAGCTTTCACTCCATACCCCGATCGGCGCGCTCACGATTTCAGAGGATGAGGGGGCGATCGTCGCTGTTGATTGGGGCTGGGCGCGGGACCAGGACCCGACGGCGCTGCTGACGCTGGCGCGGGATCAGATGCACGAATACCTGGATGGCGAAAGGCAGGTTTTCGAGCTTCCGCTGCGAGCCGCTGGGACGAGCTACCAGCGCCAGGTCTGGGCCACTCTTGCATTGATCTCCTACGGCCAAACCTGGACCTATACCGCCGTCGCGAAGGTGGCAGGCGGCGGGCCTCGCTCCGTAGGCCAGGCAAATCGATGCAACCCGGTCCCAATTATAGTTCCCTGCCATCGAGTGGTCGCGACCCACGGTCTCGGCGGCTACTCCGGTGCTGAGGGCTTGGACACCAAACGCTATTTGCTGCAACTCGAGGCCCGTTCCGCATAGCGGCACCGGCGATTTCACCCAGGAGTTATGTCGATGACGAAGGCGATCCGCATCCACAGCTATGGCGGTCCCGAAGCAATGCAGTGGGACGACGTGCCGACGCCGGAGCCCGGCCCAGCTGAAGTCCTCGTTCACCACACGGCAATAGGCCTCAACTACATCGACGTCTATTTCCGGACTGGCCTTTACAAGGCGCCCGCCTTGCCGGCGACATTGGGCATGGAGGCCGCGGGCGTTGTCAGTGCAATTGGCGCGGAAGTCACCGATATTGCTGTTGGGGACCGCATCGCCTATGCGACAGGACCGATTGGAGCTTATTCAACTGACCGCATCATCTCGGCAGACCGCGTTGTAAAGCTTCCAGACGGAATTGACGATAAGACCGCTGCCGCCATGATGCTGCAGGGGATGACGGCACAATACCTTCTCCGCCGAACCTATCCGGTGAAGAGTGGCGACACCATACTCGTTCACGCCGCCGCGGGGGGGGTGGGACTGATCCTATGCCAATGGGCGAAACACCTGGGCGCAACAGTGATCGGTGTCGTCTCCACTGAAGCAAAAGCCCATTTGGCGCATGACCATGGCGCTGAGCATGTCATTGTCGGTCATGAACGGCTCGCCACCGAAGTCAAACGCCTGACCGGTGGCGCAATGGTGCCGGTCGTCTATGACAGCGTCGGCAAGGATACTTTCATCCCCAGTCTCGACTGCTTGGCCCCACTTGGCATGATGGTCAGCTTCGGCAATTCGTCCGGCCCGGTGCCGCCATTCGAAATCGCGGTGCTGGGCGCCAAAGGCAGCCTGTTCCTGACCCGGCCGTCACTGGCCACCTACACCGCATCGCGATCCGACCTCGTAGGGTCGGCTCAGGATTTGATGCAGGCGGTGATGTCCGGCGCAGTGCAGATCAAGGTCAACCAGACCTTCGCATTGAAAGATGCCGCCGAGGCGCACCGCGCGCTGGAGGCACGTAAGACCACGGGCAGCACCGTGCTGCTGCCGTAATCGCTCTTATCGGGACCGGGCCGACCTTGAGCCGGCCCCGGCGCGCTGCGAACTTTATGCTTTCAGTGGCTGATCATCCAAGGTCGCGCGGCCGGGAAGCTCTTGGCCGGAACCGCGTCCGCCGTCAGGGTCCGGCTGCGCGGCCTACAGCATCCGCAACCCGATGGGTGCCTGCCCTGGGACGACCGCGGCGCGTTGGCGCTGCGTTCGTTGGTGGCGTGGGCATGGCGCTGGCCAGCGTCCATGCCCGCCAGCCGCGGCGCCGACAGCAGCACTCGGGGCGCAGCGCCGCCGCATCCCGCGCAGGGCTGCGGCGCCTGGAACTCCGCCATGGGCCGGATGGCCTCGAACGGTCCGCAACTCGGGCAGTCGTACTCGTAGGTCGGCATACTCGCCTCACAGATCGGGGGCGAGCGGCATATCGATGCCGCCCTTGATGCCGCCGCTCGGCCCATCGGCGCCGGGATTGATGTCGAAATCGAAAATCTCGGTCGGCAGCCACAGCGTCGCGCAGGAGTTCGGGATATCTACGACGCCGCTGATGTGCCCCTGCACCGGCGCGGTGCCCAGGATCGAGTAGGCCTGCGCGCCCGAGTAGCCGAACTTCTTCATGTATTCGATGGCGTTCAGGCAAGCTTGGCGGTAGGCGACGTTCACGTCGAGGTAGTGCTGCTCGCCCGCCTCATCGACCGAGATGCCTTCGAAGATCAGGTAATCGCTATAGGCCGGCTTGATCACGCTCGGCTTGAAGATCGGGTTCTTGATGCCGTATTTTGCCATGCCGCCCTTGATCAGCTCGACCTTCAGATGAATCCAGCCCGGCATCTCGATGGCGCCGCAGAAGGTGATCTCGCCGTCACCCTGGCTGAAATGCAGGTCGCCCATCGAAAGCCCGGCGCCGGGGACATAGACCGGGAAATACACCTTGGCGCCGCGCGACAGGTCCTTGATGTCGCAATTGCCGCCGTGCTCGCGCGGCGGCACGGTGCGGGCGCCGGTCGCGGCGGCGGCGGCCTTCGCGTCGCCCTTGAGCCGGCCCATATGCGCGGTGGGCGCGAATGGCGCGTTGGCCAGCGGCGGCACCCGGCCGGGGTTGGTCGCGATCAGCCCGGTCTCCCGCCGGTTCCAGGTCTCCAGCAGCTTCGGGTCCGGCAGGCAGCCGATCAGGCCGGGATGGATTAGGCCCGCGAATCGCACGCCCGGCACATGGCGGGACTTGGTGAACATCCCCTCGAAGTCCCAAATGGACTTCTGCGCCTCCGGGAAATGGTCCGTCAGGAACCCGCCGCCGTTCTGCTTGGAGAAGAAGCCGTTGAAGCCCCACGCATTATGCGGAAATGCGCCAATGTCGAGGAAATCCACCACCAGCAGGTCGCCGGGCTCCGCGCCCTCGACGCCGACGGGGCCGCTCAGGAAATGCACGATGCTGAGGTCGATGTCGCGCACGTCGGCAGCCGACTCGTCGTTCTTGATGAAGCCGCCGGTCCAGTCATAGCACTCGATGATGAAGTCCTGGCCGGGCTTCACGGTGGCGACCATCGGGATGTCCGGGTGCCAGCGGTTGTGGATCATGTCGTTTTCGTAGGCGGATTTCGACAGATCAACCTTGACGAGCGTTTCGGGCATTGGGGGGACCTTCTCCTTGTTGGTTCAATCAGACGGCGAGGTAGCGCGCGACCCTCTCCTCATCGACGTCGGCCCGGGCGCTCTCGTGCACGATGGCGCCGCCCTCCATGACGATGACCCGGTCGGCGATATCCAGCGCGAAGCTCAGCACCTGCTCCGACGCAACGATGCTGAGGCCGCGTTCGTCGCGGATGCGCTTCAGGGTGCGGGCCAGCTCGAGGATGATGGAGGGCTGTATGCCCTCGGTCGGCTCGTCCAGCAGCAATACCTTCGGGTCCGTCGCCAGCGCCCGGGCGATGGCGAGCTGCTGCTGCTGGCCGCCGGACAGGTTGCCGCCGCGCCGGGCTTTCATTTCCTTAAGCACCGGGAACAGGTCATACAGCGATGGCGGGATCGTCGATGCGCCGTGCACGAACAGCCCGGTCTCGATGTTCTCCTGCACAGTCATCGCCGGAAAGATCATCCGACCCTGCGGCACGAAGGCGACTCCCTTCGCCACTCGTTGATAGCTTTTCAGGTGCGCGATGTCGGCGCCGCCGAGCTCGATGCGTCCGCCCGAGACCGGCACCATGCCGATCAGCGATTTCATCAGCGTGGTCTTGCCCATGCCGTTGCGGCCCACGAACACCACGATCTCTGCGGGCTGCACGCTGAAATTCAGGCCGTGCAGCACCTCGCTCTGACCGTAGCCGGCGCGCAGTTCCTGGACATCTAGCATGCAGGCAGTCCTTCAATGGCCAAGATAAACCTCAACCACCTTGCGGTCGGCCTTCACGTGGGCGATCGAGCCCTCCGAAATCACCCGGCCCTGATGCAGCACGGTCACTTTGTCGGCGATGCTCTCGACGAACCCCATGTCGTGCTCGATCACCAGCACGGAGCGGTGCTGGATGACCCGGCGCAGCAGCTCCGCCGTCTTCACCCGCTCGCTCACGCTCATGCCGGCGACGGGCTCGTCGAGCATGAGCAGCGCCGGGTTCTGGATCAGCAGCATGCCGATCTCCAGCCACTGCTTCTGCCCGTGGCTGAGGGTTCCGGCCGAGCGGTCGAGCTGATCGTGCAGGAAGACGCTGCGCGCGACCTCCTCAACCCGGTCGGAGACCTCGCTGTCCCTGCGGAACGCCAGCGCCCCGAACACGGAGCGCCCGCGCGGGAACGAGATTTCCAGGTTCTCGAAGACGGTCAGGTCCTCATAGATCGACGGCGTCTGGAACTTGCGGCCCACCCCGGCGCGGACGATCTCGTGCTCGCGCATCCGGGTCAGCTCGGCGCCGTCGAACTTGATCGATCCCGCCGTCGCCTTGGTGCGGCCGCAGATCAGGTCCAGCACGGTGGTCTTCCCGGCGCCGTTCGGCCCGATGACGACGCGGATTTCGTTGCGGTCCAAATAGAATGAGAGATCGTCCACCGCCCGAAATCCGTCGAACGACACCGTCAATCCCTCGACGGCGAGCAGGTAGTTGGTTTCGGGCGTCATGATCTCGTTCCCCTACTCAGCCGACACGACGGGCTCGGCCGGCAGGGTGGCCGCGGGATGCGCCAAGGTGCTGCGGCGCAGCGACGGCAGCAGCCGGTCGAGCACCGGGTCGAGATACCGGCGATAGACCCCGGCCAGCCCGTCGGGGAAAGCGACGACGACGAGGATGAACAGTGAGCCGAGGGCAAGCAGCCACAGCTCCGGGAATGCCTCGGACAGGCTGGTGCGGGCCCAGTTCACCGCAAGCGCACCATATACAGCGCCGAGCAAGGAGGTCCGGCCGCCGACGGCGCAGTAGATCACCATCTCGATCGAAGGCACGATGCCGACGAAGCTCGGCGACATGAAGCCGACCTGCAGCGTGAACATCGCGCCGCCGATGCCGGCCAGCGCCGCCGCAAAGCAGAACACGAAAATCTTGAAGTCGGCGACGCTGTAGCCGGAGAACCGCACCCGGTCCTCTTTGTCGCGCATCGCCACCAGGATGCGGCCGAGCTTGCTGCGCCGCACGTATTGCGACAGCAGCAGGCAGCCGAGCAACAGGCCCGCATTGATGAAATAAAGCACGTTGTGGGCGTGGTCGCTCCGGATGTCCCAGCCGTTCAGCGTGCGCAAGTCGGTGATCCCGTTCACGCCGCCGGTGTAGCCCTGCTGCCCGATGATCAGGATGGTGAGGATGGCAGCGATCGCCTGGGTGATGATGGCGAAGTAGGTGCCGCCGACCCGGCGCTTGAACATCGCGAAGCCGATGCCGAGCGCCAGCAGCACCGGGACGAGCGGGATGGCGATCAGGGTCAATGGCAGGCTGTGGAACGGCTGCCAGAACAGCGGCAGCTCGGTGATCTGGTTCCAGTCCATGAAGTCCGGGATGCCCGGCGTTGATTGGATCTTCGTCGCCTCGGGCGTGGACGCCTCAAGCTTGAGGTACATCGCCATGCAGTAGCCGCCCAGGCCGAAGAACACTCCCTGGCCGAGGCTCAGGATGCCGGCGTCGCCCCAGCATAGCACCAGCCCGAGCGCCACGAAGCCGTAGGTCAGGTACTTGCCCACGAGGTTCAGCCGGAACGGCTCAAGCACCATCGGCAGCACGACGATCAGCAGGGCCGCGAGCAGGAGAATGAACAGCGCGTCCTTGCGGTTGAGGAAGGTCATGGCGCGCTATCTCCGGACCTTGAGGACGAACAGGCCCTGCGGCCGCAGCATCAGGATGCCCACGACCGCCAGCAGCACGACGACCTGCGCCATCGAACCGCTGAGGAAGAACTCGAGGGTGGAGCGCGCCTGCGAGATGGTGAACGCCGATGCGATGGTGCCGATCAGGCTGCCGGCGCCCCCGAACACGACGACCAGGAACGCATCGACGATATACAATTGCCCGGCCGTCGGGCTGGTGGAGCCGATCATGGTGAAGGCGCTGCCCGCGACGCCCGCGATGCCGCAGCCGATGCCGAAGGTCAGGCGGTCCACCCACTCGGTGTCGATGCCGACCGCCCCGGCCATGGCGCGGTTCTGCATCACCGCCCGCACCTGCTTGCCCCAGCCGAGCCGGAAAATCAGCACATAGACCCCGAACGCAATCAGCGTCGTCAGCGCCATGACGATCAGGCCGTTGATGGGAATCTGGATGCTGTCCGTCACGTTGGCGGCGCCCATCATCCAGTCCGGCTGATCCACGCCGACCTCCCGCGCGCCGAACACCGAGCGATAGACCTGCTGCAGGATCAGGCTGAGGCCCCAGGTCGCGAGCAGGGTGTCGAGCGGGCGGCGATACAAATGGCGGATCAGCAGCCACTCGACCGCCATGCCCGCAAGCCCCGCCGCGCAGAACGCCAGCACGATGGCGACGAAGAAATAACCGGCGAACAGGCTGGGCAAGTAGGTCGTAAAGAGCGCGGGAGGTCAGGAAGGTGACGTAAGCGCCCAAGATCATGAACTCGCCATGCGCCATGTTGATGACGCCCATCTGACCGAAGATGATCGCGAGGCCGAGCGCCATCAGCACGAACACGGAGAACAGGATCAGGCCGGCGAAACCCTGCATCGCCATGATCGAGCCGAGGTCGCCGAACGAGTAGCCCATCAGCATGGCCGGTCCTCCGTGTTTTTTTATGGCGTTTACTGGTAGCCCTTGGGGAACGGGTCGGGCTGCACGAGGTCGGCGGTCTCATAGACCAGCTCGTACTGGCCGTTCGTCAGCGCCTTGCCGACGCGGGTCTTGCTCCAGAGATGATGGTTCTCGTGGATGCGGACGTAGCCCTCCGGCGCGCCCTTGAACTCGACGCCGGGCGAGGCGGCGGCGATCTTGTCGACGTCGAAGCTGCCGGCCTTCTCAGCCGTGAGCTTCCACAGCCACGGCCCGAGATAGGCCGCCTGCGTCACGTCGCCGATCACGCTGCTGGGCCCGTACATCTTCTTGAAGTCGGTGACGAACGCCTTGTTGTTCGGGTTGTCGAGGCTTTCGAAGTACTTCATGCAGGCGAATGCGCCGGCAATGTTGTCGCCGCCGATGCCGCCGATCTCGTCCTCGGTCACCGAGATGGTCAGCAGCGTCTGCTTGCTGAGATCGACGCCTGCCGCCTTGAGCTGCTTATAGAACGCGACGTTGGAGCCGCCGACGATGATCGCGTAGATCACGTCAGGCTTCGACAGCTTGATCTTGTTGATGACCGAGTTGAACTGCGTGTGGCCGAGCGGGAAGTAATCCTCGCCGACCACCTTACAGCCGGCCAGGTGACCCTCGATGTGCTTGCGGGCGATCTTGTTCGAGGTGCGCGGCCAGATATAGTCGGACCCGAGCAAGTAGAACGTCTTGCTGCCCTTGGTCTTGTTGACCCAGTCGAGGCCAGCGAGGATCTGCTGCGTCGCTTCCTGCCCGGTGTAGATGACGTTCTTCGACTGCTCCAGGCCCTCGTAGAACGTCGGGTAGTATAGCATGCCGTTATACTGCTCGAATACCGGCAGCACCGCCTTGCGCGAGGCCGAGGTCCAGCAGCCGAACACCGCCGCGCACTTGTCGTTGACCAGTAGCTTCTTCGCCTTCTCGGCGAAGTTCGGCCAGTCGCTGGCGCCGTCCTCCTGGATCACCTTGATCTGCCGGCCCAGGATGCCGCCTTGGGCATTGATCTCGGAGATCGCCAGCTTCTCCGCCTCAACCGAGCCGGTCTCGCTGATCGCCATCGTGCCGGTGATGGAGTGCAGGATGCCGACGGTGACCGTGCTGTCGGTGACCGCAAGGCCCGTGGTGTTGACGTCGGCGGTGGCGGGCGCCTGCGCCCAGGCGGAGCGCGGCAGCAGCGCCATGGCCGGAAGCGCCGCCATCCCCTGCATCAGGCGCCGGCGGCGCATGCGGCCTTCCAAGGCACTGCGAGTGTCTTCGGTCATGGGGCTTCTCCAGAGATTATGCAGCCAGAAATCGTGCGACTTACATTCGGACTGGAGGATCGTCCCTAGAATTGGTGCGATGCGATATACGTTAAATGACGTATGCTGGCCGCGCGGGCCTAAAATCAGGACTGGCTGATGCAACTGGAGATGAACCACTGACGGGCGGGACCACGCAGCGACGTAATGGCGCGCCATGATCAGCCGGCAGCGCATCGTCCGCGTGCGCCGCGATTACAATCAGTGGGTCGCCAACGAGACGCTTGAGGACTACGCGCTGCGCTTCACCGCCAAGACCGCCCGTCGCTGGTCGGCCGCGCGCGTCGCCAACACGGCCCTGGGCGCCATCTCGTTCCTGGCGCTGGAGGCGATCGGCGGCACCATCACCCTCGAATACGGTTTTACCAATACCGTCGCCGCCATCCTCGTCGTGAGCGCGCTGATCTTCGCGACTGGCCTGCCCATTTGTTACTATGCCGCGCGGTTCGGGGTGGATATCGACCTGCTGACGCGGGGCGCCGGGTTCGGCTACATCGGCTCCACGATCACCTCGCTGATCTATGCCTCGTTCACCTTCCTGTTCTTCGCGATCGAGGCGGTGATCCTCGCCTCCATGCTCGACGCCTGCTTCGGCATCCCGCTGTGGATCGGCTACGTGCTGTGCACCGCCGCCGTCCTGCCGCTGGTGACGCACGGCATCACGCTCATCAGCCGCTTTCAGCTTTGGACCCAGCCGGCCTGGATTTTTCTCCATGTGCTGCCGTTCGGCTTCATCGCACTCCAAGGTGCGGCTCCGTTCACGAGCTGGGCGGCGTTCCACGGACCCATGGGCGAGGCGGCCGGGTCGCTGCAGATCGGGCTGTTCGGCGCCGCCGCCTCGGTCGTGTTCTCGCTCATCGCGCAGATCGGCGAGCAGGTGGATTATCTGCGCTTCCTGCCGCCCAAGCCGGACCCAGCGGCGCCGCTGCGCGCCCGGGCGGCCTGGTGGGGCGCGCTGCTGGCCGGCGGACCCGGCTGGATCGTGCCCGGCATGCTGAAGCTGCTCGCCGGGTCGTTCCTGGCAACGCTCGCGGTCGCGCATGGGCTGCCCGACGCCGAGGCCGCGATGCCGACCCAGATGTACCGGGTCGCGTTCGGCTACGTCGTCGCCTCGCCCTCGCTTGCGTTGGTGCTGGCCGCGAGCTTCGTCGTCATCTCGCAGATGAAGATCAACGTGACCAATGCCTATGCCGGGTCGATCGCGTGGTCGAACTTCTTCTCGCGCCTGACGCACAGCCATCCCGGACGGGTGGTGTGGCTGGTGTTCAACCTGGGCATCGCGCTGCTGCTGATGGAGATCGGCGTCTATGCCGCCATCGAGCACATCCTGGTCGGCTACTCCAACGTCGCCGCAGCCTGGGTGGGGGCGCTGGTCGCCGACCTCATCGTCAACAAACCAATGGGCCTTAGCCCGCCGACAATCGAGTTCAAGCGCGCCCATCTGTTCGACTTCAACCCCGTCGGCATCGGCGCCATGCTCGGCGGCGTCGCGATGTCACTCGGCGCCTATGCCGGCGCATTCGGGCCGACTGCGCAGTCCCTGTCGCCGTTCCTCGCCTTCGGGGTGGCTTTCTCGGCGGCGCCGCTGATCGCCTGGGCCACCGGTGGCCGGTTTTACCTGGCCCGTAAGCCCCGGGCGCAGTGGTCCCGCCTTGCCGCCCTGCGCTGCGTCGTCTGCGAGAACAGCTTCGAGCCGGAAGACATGGCGTTCTGCCCAGCCTATGGCGGCGCGATCTGCTCGCTGTGCTGCTCGCTCGACGCGCGTTGCCACGACCGCTGCAAGCCCGCCGCCGCCCGCGCGCCCGAGCAGTTCCGGCAAATCTTCGCCAAGCTGCTGCCGGGCCGCCTGCACGCGGCGCTCGGCAGCTCGCTCGGGCGGTACTTCCTGGTATTCGGGTTGTTCGTCGGCGCCATCGGGCTGATTTTGCTGGGCATCCATTCGCAGGTGGCCGGGACCGCGCCGGCCGGCGCCTCCATCGTCGCGGCGGCGTTCTGGAAAGCGTTCTTCGTCCTCGCGGTGATCGCCGGGGTGGCGGCCTGGCTGCTGGTGCTTGCTGGGGAGAGCCAGCGCGTCGCGATCGAGGAGACCGACCGGCAGACCAGCCTGCTGACCGGAGAGATCAGCGCCCATCGCCGCACCGACGCGCAGCTGCAGAAGGCCAAGGAGGTCGCGGAGGCCGCCAACCTCGCCAAAAGCCGTTTCGTCGTGGGCGTCAGCCACGAGCTGCGGTCGCCGCTCAACGCCATCCTGGGCTACGCGCAGCTTTTGGAGCACGACGCCGCCATCCCCGCAGCACAGCGCGAGAGCATCGGCATCATCCGCCGGAGCGGCGAACACCTGACGGGGCTGATCGAGGGATTGCTGGACATCTCGAAGATCGAAGCCGGGCGGATCGAGCTGTACCGGGACGAGGTGCGCCTGCCGGAGTTCCTCGGTCAGATCGCCAACATGTTTCGCCTGCAGGCCGAGGCAAAGGGCCTGAGCTTCGTCCTCAACCTGCCCCCCAGCATTCCAGCGGTCGTCTATACCGACGAGCGCCGGCTGCGGCAGATCCTGATCAACCTGCTGTCCAATGCCGTCAAGTTCACCCACCAGGGCACCGTCAGCCTTCGCGTCCGCTGGCGGGGCGCCATCGCCGAGATCGAGGTCGCCGACACCGGCATCGGCATCGGCCGCGCCGACCAGGACCGGGTGTTCGAGCCGTTCCAGCGCATCGAGCAGGGGCGGGCGGGCGTGTCGCCCGGCGTCGGGCTGGGCCTCACCATCACCAAGCTGCTGACCCAGATCATGGGCGGTGAAATCCGGCTCGACAGCCTGCCCGGCGCCGGCAGCCGCTTCACCGTCCGGCTGATGCTGTCCGAGGTGCTGCAGCCCCGCACCCCGGCGGCATCCGGACGCTCCCTCGGACGGTCCATCAATGGCTATGCCGGGCCGCGGCGCACCGTGGTCGTGGTGGACGATAATCCCGTGCACCGGGCGCTGCTTGAGGAGGCGTTGGTGCCGCTCGGCTTCATCGTCCTGACCGCCGAGAACGGCGCGGACTGCCTGCTACTGGCTGCCCCGTCCAAGCCAGACCTGTTCCTGATCGACCTCGCCATGCCGGGAATGGACGGGTGGGAGCTGGCCGGCCACCTCCGCGCCGCCGGGCACCAGGCGGCGTGCATCGTGATCGTGTCGGCGAATGCCGGGGAGCTGCGGCGGCCGCTCGACCAGGCGTCCCACCACGACGCGGTGATCCCGAAGCCGATCGACTTCCAGCTGCTGCTCGACACCGTCGCGACGCACATGGCCTTGAGCTGGACCGGCCCGCATACGCCGGAGCTTGGCATTGACGACCGACCTCACGGTGCGGAGACTCCACTGGCCCTTGCGCCACCGGTGGCGCTGCACCCAGCGCAGGTGGCCCGGCTGCGCGACCTCGCGCTGATCGGCTACGTCCGCGGCATCCGCACGCAGCTGGACGCGATGGAGGCCGAGGATCCGCAATCGGCCACAGCCATCGCCGGATTGCGGGCGCTGGTGGCGCAGTTCCGGCTGGACGAATTCATGACGGCGCTCGACCGCATGCACGCTGCGACGCCGGCATGACGTCCGCGCCGGACATCGCTGTGCCGCCGCCTTTAACCCCAATCATCCCGGCGAGCATCGTCTTGGTCGTGGACGACAGTCCCGGCACGCTCGGCATGCTCAGTACAGCGCTGGAGGCGGCGGGCTACACGGTGCTGCTGGCCCAGTCGGGTGCGGCCGCCCTGGCGCTGATGGAGCGGGTCACGCCCGACATCGTGCTGATGGACGCCGTCATGCCCGGCATGGACGGCTTCGAGGCCTGCGAGCGGCTGAAGCGCGGCCGGATGAACGCCAGCGTGCCGGTGGTGTTCATGACCGGCCTGACAGAGACCGAGCACGTCGTCCGCGCCCTGGAAGCGGGCGGCGTGGACTACCTGACGAAGCCGGTGGCCCCAGCCGAGCTGGTCGCCCGGGTGCGCGTGCATCTGGCGAACGCACGTCTGACCCAAAGCGCCCAGGCGGCGCTCGACACCACCGGCCGCTACTTGCTGGCGATGGACCGCAGCGGCCACCTGGTTTGGGCCACGCCGCAGGCCGGAACCTGGCTCGGCGTTGGGGAGACGGGGCTGGACGCGGGGCCGGCAGCCCAGGCGTTGCCGGACGCGGTGGTCGCCTGGGCCCTCGCATGCACGGTCCACCCAGACCGAGCGCGGCCCCTGGCATTCGTGGCTCCCGGGACCGGGAAGCTGCTCGAAGCCGCCTATGTCGGGCAGATCAGCGCCAACGAAATCCTGCTCCGGCTCACCAGCGTCGATCGGGCCGGCGACGAGCAAATCCTGCGCAGCCGGCTCAAGCTGACGGCGCGGGAGGCCGAGGTCCTGCTGTGGATCAGCCGCGGCAAGACCAACCGCGACATCGCCGAGATCCTCGGCCTCAGCCCGCGCACCGTGAACAAGCACCTGGAGCAGATCTTCGCCAAGATCGGCGTCGAGAACCGGGCGGCAGCCGCCATCCAGGTGGTGACCATCCTGCAGGGCGGCTGATCCGCTGCCCGCCTATCCCGTGCTGTTGGGATCGCGCCAGGACCTTTCAAAAGGTAAGCGCCAGGCGTGGGGCGCTACGAGCTGATGCACCGATTTCGGCCCCCACGAGCCCGGCGCATACAGCCGAACCGGCGGCGGGTTCTCCAGCAGCGGCGTCGAGACCTCCCATAGCCGCTCGATGCCCTCGGCCGTCGTGAACAGCGTATGGTCGCCGCGCATCGCGTCGAGGATCAGGCGCTCATAGGCCTCGAGCACGTCGCCGATCAGGCCGGTGTCGTGCATGGCGAACTGCAGGCTCAGCTTGTCGAGCCGCATGCCCGGGCCCGGCCGCTTGCCGTAGAACGACAGCGACATCTTGGACGCGTCCGCGAGGTCGAACGTCAGGTGGTCCGGCCCCTGCGCGCCGACGCCCGATCCCACCGGGAACATGCTCTTGGGCGGCTCCCGGAAGGCGATGGAGATGATCCGCTGCCCCTCCGCGAGCCGCTTGCCGGTGCGGAGGAAGAACGGCACGCCGGCCCAGCGCCAGTTGTCGATCGTGCACTTCAACGCAATGAAGGTCTCGGTGTCCGACTCTGGATCGACGCCCTCCTCGGAGCGGTAACCGGTGTACTGCCCGCGCACAACGTCCGTCGGCTGGATCGGCGACATGCTGCGGAAGACCTTGTTCTTCTCCTCGCTGATCGGCGCCGGCTCCAGCGCGGTCGGGGGCTCCATCGCCATGAACCCGAGGATCTGGAACAGATGCGTCACCACCATGTCGCGATATGCCCCGGTCGCCTCATAGAAGCCGGAGCGTTTGCCGAGGCCCAATGTCTCCGGCACGTCGATCTGCACGTGGTCGATGAAATTGCGGTTCCAGATCGGCTCGAACAGCCCATTGGCGAAGCGGAACGCCAGGATGTTCTGCGCCGGCTCCTTGCCCAGGAAGTGGTCGATGCGGAAGATCTGGTCCTCCGAGAACACCTCATGCAGCCGGGCGTTCAGCGATACGGCGCTCGCGAGGTCGGTGCCGAACGGCTTCTCCATGATGATCCGCGATCGTTCCACCAGGTCGCCCCGCGCCAGCAGCTGCACCGCCGACAAAGCGGCATTCGGCGGCACGCTCAAGTAGTGCACCCGGCGACTCTCGCCGCCCAGCGCCAGTTCGGCCTGCTCCACCGCCGCCCGCAGCACCTCGGCGCCCGCGGTAATCGACACATAATCCAGGGTTTCCGCGAAGGCAGCCCAGTCGGCCTCATGCACCTTGCGGCTGGAGAACTCATTCAGCGCCGCGCGCGCGAAGCTGCGGAAGGCGTCGGCGGTCATGTCATCCAGCGACACGCCGATGATCCGGCAGCCCGGGATGAACCCGGCGTTCGACAGATGGAACAGCCCTGGCAGCAGCTTCCGCCGCGACAGGTCGCCGGTGGCGCCCACGAGGACGACGACCTGCGGGTATCTCGGGCCGACCCCCGGACGGATTTTCTTCAACATGTTCATCCCATCATGATGATGCTCCGAGCCGCGCCGGCAGCATAGCGTAACACAGATATATGCAGTGCCGGCACGCCGCGTCGATCACTGGGCTGTCGATCACTGGGCCGGCGATCACCGGCGGGTGTTTCCATCGTGCGGTGCAGATGCTTCTCTAGGCCGCGTCGCCGCCGGACGAGGAAAGCACCCGCCATGCCGCCAGAGGACCTGCACTATCTGCCGCTGCTCGAGGTCTCGGAACGCATCCGGCGGCGCGAGCTCTCGCCGGTGACGGTGCTGGAAGCGACGCTCGACCGCATCGGGCGGCTGGATGCGGCGGCGCGCAGCTATACGACGCTGCTGGCCGACCGCGCCCGTGCCGCTGCCGTTAGGGCCGAGGCGGAGATCAACGCCGGCGTCTGGCGCGGTCCGCTGCACGGCGTCCCGCTCGCGGTCAAGGATTTGTGCGCAACGAGCTTCGCGCCGACCAGCGGCGGCATGCCGATACGGCGGAACTCGACGCCGGACTACGACGCGACGGTGGTGCGGCGGCTGGAGGACGCGGGTGCCGTGATCATCGGCAAGCTGAAGATGACGGAGGGCGCCTATACCAGCCACCATCCGGACGACCCGACGCCTCTCAATCCTTGGAGTGCCGCGCATTGGGTCGGCTCGTCCTCGACGGGTTCGGGCGTCGCGACCGCGCTCGGGCTGTGCTTCGGGTCGCTCGGCTCGGACACTGGGGGGTCGATCCGGTTTCCCTCCGCCACCTGCGGCCTTACCGGGATCAAGCCGACCTGGGGCCGGGTCAGCCGGCACGGCATCCTGCCGCTGGCCGCGTCGCTCGACCACATCGGGCCGATGACGCGCAGCGCCGCCGACGCTGCCGCGATCCTGGGCGTCATCGCTGGGGCGGACCCAAATGATCCCACCGCGATCCAAGACCCAGTGCCCGACTACCTGACCGAGCTCGGGCAGGGCATCCGCGGCATCACCGTCGGGGTGGACCGCGCCCATAACGGCGACGGCATTGACGGCCAAGTCACCGAGGCGGCGCGCGCTGCCGAAGACGTATTGACGGCACTCGGCGCACGCGTCGTGGAGGTCAAATTCCCGCCGATCGAGGCGCTGCTGCGCGGCTGGATTCCGTTCTGCGCAGTCGAGACAGCGATCGCGCACCAGGCGACCTACCCGGCCCAAGCCAGCGCCTACGGCCCGGACCTCGCCAACCTGATCGAGCACGGCCGGCGGATGACCGCGGTCGAGTTGGGCGCGATCATGCATGAGCGACTGGAGTTCTCCGGGCGGCTGGCGGCACTGTTCCAGGACGTGGACCTGCTGCTCATGCCGACGATGCCGGTGCCGGTGCCGAGCCTCGATCGCATGGCGGAATACGGCCAGGACGACGGCGTGCTGCTGCGCATGCTGCGCTTCACGGCCCCGTTCGACTTCGCCGGCAACCCGACCATCACCCTGCCGGCCGGCATCGACGCGGCGGGCCTGCCGCTCAGCCTGCAGCTTGTTGGACCCCACGTGTCGGAGGCGCTGCTGTGCCGCGCCGGCCACGCCTTCCAGCAGCGCACCGGCTGGCACACAAGCCGGCCGCCGGAGCCATCGGCAGCCGACGGCGGCGGCAAACCGTCAAGCAGAAAACCTATCCAGTTGGAGGCATAGATTATGGATCTCGGGCTCAAGGGGCGCCGCGCGCTCGTGACCGGCGGCACCAAAGGGATCGGCCGCGCCATCGCCGAGTGCTTTGCCCAGGAGGGCGCGGACGTCGCCATCTGCGCCCGCAACGCTGGCGAGGTGGATGAGGCCGCCGCGGCGCTGCGCGGACAGGGAGTGAATGCGTTCGGGCAGGCGCTCGATGTCGCGGACGGCGCAGCGTTGCAAAGCTTCGTGCAGGCGGCGGCCGCGGCGTTGGGCGGGGTCGACATCATCGTCGCGAACGTGAGCGCGCTGGCGATTGGCCAGGACGAGGCCGCGTGGCGCGCCGGGTTCGAGACGGATTTGCTAAGCTCCGTGCGGCTCGTGGACGCGGCGCTGCCCTTCCTTGAGCGGTCGGACGCGGCGTCGATCACCTTCATCTCCAGCGTGTCCGGCCGCGAGATCGACTTTGCCGCCGGCGCCTATGGGGCGATGAAGGCGGCGCTCGTGCACTACGCCCAGGGGCTCGCGTTTCAGCTTGCGGGCAAGGGCATCCGGGCCAACACGGTCTCGCCGGGCAACACCTATTTCGAGGGCGGCGTCTGGGCGCGCATCGAGCGCGACAACCCCGAGTTCTTCGCCCAGGCGTTGGCGCTCAACCCCACCGGGCGCATGGGCAGGCCGGAGGAGATGGCGCGCCCGACGGTGTTCCTCGCGAGCCCGGCCGCGAGCTTCGTCACCGGCACCAACCTGGTCGTGGACGGGGCACTGACGCGTGGGGTGCAGCTCTGAGATGGAGCAGATGCTGAGCCGTTGCGAACGGGCCGGATCGTTCGGGCATGTCGTCGTATGGGCTATGGAGGAACACCAATTAGGCTAATATGAAACGAAATGCCATGATAGATGCGGTATCGATTTTAAAAATCTAGTAAGATCGGCCAGGTTTTTTTTACCGATCCCTGGACGAGTTGACCACACCAATAGAGGCTTGCTTAGGCTTACGTGCCGCCTTCTCCAAAAGAGGTCGAAGCGCAGCAGTGGCGAAAATCTTGATCGTGGACGACCATCCAACCGGCCGTGAGTTCCTGGCAGCGCTGCTGGAGTATCGCGGGCACGACATCACGGTGGCGGCCAATGGGGAGCAGGCCCTCGCTTTCCTGAAAGGCACGGCGCCGGACCTTATTGTGTCCGACATCCTGATGCCCGGAATCGACGGCTATGAGCTGGTCCGCCGGATGCGCGCCGATCCGCGGACCGCCAGCACACCGGTCGTTTTCTACACTGCCGGCTATGAGGACGCACCGGCCTGGGCGCTCGCCGCGTCCCTGGGAGTGAGCCGCATTCTCAGCAAACCGTCTGATCCGCAGGTGATCCTAGAGGTCATTGACGCGGCGATCGGCACCGGTCCGTCGATGTTCTCTGGCCCGCCGCATCGCCAGGAAGCCTTCGAGCAAGATCATCGGGCGTTCCTCACCAGCTCGCTCACCCGCAGCGCCGATGAGCTGCAGACTGAGATCGCGAAGCGGATGCGCGTCGAGGAGCAGGTGGCGGAGCGCACCCGTGAGCTGACCGAACGCACGCTCGAACTGATGATGGCGAACGCCAGGCTGGAGGCCGAGGCAGAGGAGCGCGAGCAGATCGAGGCGGCGCTGCGCCAGTCGCAAAAAATGGAGGCGGTGGGCCAGCTGACCGGGGGCCTCGCGCATGATTTCAACAACCTGCTGCAGGGGATCTTGGGGAGTCTGGAACTGATGCGAGTCCGCGCCGCACAGGGGCGCACGGCGGAGTTCGGCCGCTATATCGAGACCGCGATGGGATCGGCGAACCGGGCGGCGGCGCTGATGCACCGCCTGCTGGCCTTCTCGCGGCGCCAAACGCTCGACCCCAAGCCGACCGACGTCAATGCACTGGTGGGCGGCATCGAGGAGCTGGCCCGCCGCACGGCAGGACCGAGTATCCAACTGCAGACGAGCCTCATCGGCGAGCCTTGGCCGACCCTGTGCGACCCGCACCAGCTCGAGGGCGCGCTGCTCAACCTCATCATCAACGCGCGCGACGCCATGCCCGACGGCGGCCACCTGCTGATCGAGACGGCGAATACCGTGCTGCGTGACCGGCGCGGAACGTTGAAGGAGTGGCCGCCGCAGGACGTGCCGCCGGGCGAATACGTGGCGCTTTCGGTCGCCGACACCGGCACCGGCATGACGCCGGAGGTGATCGCACGGGCGTTCGACCCATTTTTTACGACCAAACCGCTGGGGCAGGGCACCGGCTTGGGCCTGTCCATGGTCTATGGCTTCGTGCTGCAGTCGGGCGGCCACGTGCGCCTGCGCAGCGAGGTGGACCAGGGTACGACGGTGGCGATCTACCTACCCCGCCATCTGGGCGCGGCGATCACCGTCGCAGACAGCAACACCGCAGCGCGTGCTGCGGGCACGACGGCTGGCATGGTCGTGCTGGTGGTCGAGGATGAAGTCGACGTGCGCATGGTGATCTGCGATTTCCTGACCGACCTCGGCTACACGGTATTGGAGGCCGAGAGCGGCCAGGCCGGCTTGAGCATTGCCGATACCGGAGTGCACGTTGACCTTTTGGTGACCGACGTCGGCCTGCCCGGCGGCATGAACGGCCGGCAGCTTGCGGACGCGGCACGGCAGCGACGTCCCGAGCTGAAAGTGCTGTTCATCACCGGCTATGCCGAGAGCATGGTGGCCGGTTACGGCGAGATCGGCCAGGGCATGCAGGTCATGACCAAGCCATTCGCGCTGGATATGCTCGCAGCCAGGGTCCAGGGCATGATCAGTTGCTGACCGGCGCCTATGCGCTTGTCGGCCGCACGGTACGCTATCGGCCTTGCAGCCGACCCTGCCACACGGTTCAGTGGCGGCTCCACTAAGCCTGCGCTCCCCCCGCCGCAGGCCGCATTCTGAGGAGACCATGATGGCGGATTACGACCTGGTTGCCCTTTGGGAGGAGCACTGCCGCTACGAGTTCGAGACCCGCGACGTGGATGCCGTGATGGCGACGATGGTCGAGGAGCCCTACGTCAACCACGTGCCCACCATGGCGGGCGGCGTCGGCCATGATGAGCTCAAGCGCTTTTACAAATACCATTTTATCGGCAACAACCCGCCGGACACGACGCTCACGCCGATCAGCCGCACGGTAGGGGTCAACAGCGTCGTGGATGAGATGCTGTTCCGCTTCACTCATACGTCCGCCATCGATTGGATGCTGCCGGGCATCGCGCCGACCGGGCGGGTGGTTGAGGTGGCGCTGGTGGCGATCGTGCAGTTCCAGGATAACAAGCTCGTGCACGAGCATATCTACTGGGACCAGGCATCGGTGCTGGTTCAGGTCGGCCTGCTTGATCCCACCGGCCTGCCCGTCGCTGGGGCGGAGGCGGCGCATAAGGTCCGGGATAAGGCCCTGCCGAGCAACGCGCTGCTGCAGGATGCCTGGCGCCGCAGCGAGGGTCAGCCGATCTGAACCCGGCATAACGCAACGTTGCCTGGGTCGCGGCGCCGCCCAGGGAGCTTACCTGTTACGTCGCAATCGCAGGTTCCCAAGCCGCCGCGGCGCCCCCACTTCAACGGCTATGCCCACAGTTCCGACCCTCCGACGCCCGTTTGTCCTCGCGTCCGTCATGGCCGCCATGTTCATGATCGCGATCGAGGCGACGATCGTCTCGACCGCCATGCCGCAGATCGCGGGCCAGCTTGGCGATCTGCACCTGTATTCCTGGGTGTTCTCGTCGTTTCTGCTGACCCAAACCGCGACGACCGTGGTGTTTGGCAAGCTCGCGGACCTATACGGGCGTAAGCCGGTATTGCTGGTGGGTATCGCGGTGTTCCTCGTCGGCACGGTCCTGTGCGGGCTCGCTTGGTCGATGCCGTCGCTGATCGTGTTCAGGCTGCTTCAGGGCGTCGGCGCGGGCGCCATCCAGCCCGTCTGCCTGACCGTCGTCGGCGACCTGTACTCGGTGCAGGAGCGCGGCAAGATCCAGGGCTACTTGGCGAGCGTCTGGGGCATCTCCTCCGTGCTCGGCCCACTCGCTGGCGGGCTGATCATCCAGCATCTTAGCTGGTCCTGGATCTTCTGGATCAACCTGCCGGTCGGCCTCGCCGCCGCAGCCGGCTTCGTCACTTTCCTGCATGAGAACGTCGCCCGTGCAAAACAGAGCGTGGACACGACCGGGGCGGCCCTGTTCACGGTGGCGGTCGCCTCGCTCATGGTGGCCCTGACCGAGGCCGGCACGTCCGACCATGCATTCGCCTTCGCCGCCGCCTGCATCTGCGCCGTGAGCACGGTCCTGTTTGTCGCCCAGGAGCGGCGTGCCCGTGATCCAATGATGGACTTCGGCCTGTGGGCCCGCCGTCCGATCGCCACGGCCAACATCGCCACGCTGCTGAGCGGCATGGCGGTCATCGGGCTTACGACCTTCCTGCCGATGTATGTGCAGGGCGTGCTGAAACAGTCCGCGTTGGTCGCGGGTTTTGCGCTGACGATGATGGTGCTTGGCTGGCCGATCGGCGCCACGGTCGCGGCCAAGAACTTCTCCCGCTTTGGCCTGCGCGCGACGCTGCTGTTTGGCGCTGGCTTGTTGCCGATGGGCGCGCTGGCCTTCCTGTTCATGGCACCCGGCGTGTCGCCGGTCGTGGCGGGGCTCGGCTCCACGGTCATGGGCCTCGGCATGGGCTTCCTGACCACCTCGGCTATCGTCATCATCCAGGACAGCGTCGGCTGGGCCGAGCGCGGGTCGGCCACGGCCTCCAACATCTTCTCCCGCAATCTCGGCAGCACGCTGGGCGCGACCGCGTTAGGCGCAGTCCTGAACGTCAGCCTGGCGCATGGCGGGGGCGGGACGGCAACCGTGCACTTCGAGCAAATCCGGCAACTGCTCGACCATTCCGCCAGTGGGATTGGTGATGACGCCGTGCGGATGGCGTTGGGCCAGTCGCTCCATCTCACGTTCTGGGCAGTCTTCCTGATCGCGGCCGCAACGCTGGTTTTTGCGACCTTCGTGCCCGCGGTCGCCGTTAGGGAGCAGGCACGCCCCGCAGCGGCGGAATAAAGCGCAGCGGCTTAGGCGGTTAAGGGCTGGTCCAGCCGCAGCATGAGTGCAGCTTAGAACGCCAGCGGCGGTGCTGCGACGGATTGCATCAAGCGGCCTGGGGTTCTGATGTGGCCAGCAGGCTTTCGAATACGAGTTTGATTGCGGCACCCGGGTCGCACACCTGCTGCAGCACGAGGCCGTGGATCAGTGCCACGAACAGGTCGGCCAAATCGTTGAGGCCCATCGGCGGTTTTCTACCAGCCTTGCTGAACAGGAGACCGATCAGCTCGCCAAGCGCCCCGTTGATCCGGTGCTGCAAAGCTTCGTAATCGGCAGCGAAGGCCGGGTTGCGGGCAGCGCTCAACCGCAGCTCGATATCGAGCTTGACCCAATCCGCGTCGGCGCCGAGGGCAGCCAAATAGCGGTCGAGAGCCGAAGACACGTCCTTGCCTCGAGCAGCTTCCTCACGGATTTGCCCGAGAGACGCAATGTTCTGCTGTTTGTGCCGACGCAGCAGCTCGAGCAGCAGCGCGTCCTTGCTCTCGAAATTCGAGAAGAATGCTCCTTTGGAAAAGCCGGCGGCCTCGGCGATGTCGGCGATGCTGGTCCCGTTGTAGCCAGTCCGTGCGACCGCGACCCGCGCCGCCTCGAGTAGCTGCTCGCGCGTGCGCTCCTGGCTTGCTTCACGGGTCAATCGCGCCATGCCGTTCACCTTCATGCGCCGATCGCCGGATCGACTCAAATACCGCTTGCATTCTAAAAACCGATAGGTATCTAATGGCGATACCAAATGGTATCCAGATTTCGATTGGTTTGCAATGGACCCGCTTCGCGCTGTGGCCGGATTCGAACTCACTGAACCCATTACCCATCAACTTCCCCCCCGCTATCCATCAACCTCCAAGGAGTTGCACGATGAACATGCTTTGCGCCCTCAGCCTTGCCATCGCGCTCGCTCTCACCGCCGCAGGCTGCTCGGTGACGGCCAACCCCCCGATCAACACAGTTGGGGCCGATGCGGTCGGACGTTGGTTGTGTGACCCAGACGGCGCCGTCATCGGCAGCGTACGCAGCTTGTCAACCGACGGGCGCACGGCGAACGTGATGATCGGCTCCTATTTCGAGCCGGGCAGTCACGAGGTCCAGGTCCCCATAGGCTCGCTGTCGGTCGCCGGCGACAAGGCGGTCTTACAGCAAGAAACACTGCAGGCCCTCAATGGCCTGCATCGCTGACCGCCCATCGTAAACTTGTAAGCGCGCCGCAGCTTCGAGGGGGAAGTGAGCACCTTGGCGATCTGACCGGCGGTCCCCGCCTTCTCACACCCGCAACCGTCGCCGACCAGCTTTCAAGCCGACCCGTTCTGACCAGCCAGGTGATGGCGGGCTTAGGGCGGGCCCTTGCCGTCCATCTGGTGCGCTTCCACTCCAACCCGGCGCCCATTGAGCCACCGTGCCGAGACCAGCGGATTGAGGCCGTCCCCGGGATGCCGGGCGGCAGCAGCCGAGTTTAGAAATTAGCTGGAAATCACAGCAGGGTCGCGCAACAGGGCGGCGCCGATCCGCGAGCCCATGCCCTCCACATAGGCAAGCTGCACCAGCAGCATCCCGAGAGGTTCGGTGTACCGGGCGAGCGTCAGCGGCCCGGCGTCCACGCCATCCGCGCCAATCTCGGCAACCAGGCCCAACACCAGCCTTCGCGCTTCCGCGTCGTCTCCGCACACGAAAACCCCGGGGTAGCCGCCGCCGACCTGCGTCGTCGCAGAGTGCAGCACCTCAGCAAAGGGGGGCACCGCCTTGACCACTCGGGCACCCGGAGCCGCCTTGGCGATCGCCTCCCCGGCCGAGGTCGTTGTGCCGATCTCCAAGCCGCTCATATCCGCCTTGAGCGGGTTCGTCGTGTCCCATACCACCTTGCCCACCAACTCGCCTGCGACCCCCTGCACGGCGTCCAGCGTGATGTCCCAGGGCAATGCTACGATGATGACCTTACCGAAGCGCGCGGCCTCCATGGGCGAGCCGAACCGTGCGCCGCCGCCGATGGCCTGGGCGGCCGCCGCTAGCTTGTCCTGGCTGCGGGCGAAGCTGACCAGGACCTGGTGGCCCTTGGCCGCAAGCCGCTTGCCGATGCCGGTGCCGACGTTGCCAGCGCCGATAATGCCGATATCCATGCGTGCCTCTCCTTTGTCTTGGTCAGGGCGGATTGGCAGCCATGCCAAGCGCCCGGGCGAGGTCCGGACCGCTCATGCCGGTGTTATAGACCGGCGTGCCCGGATCGAACTCGCGGGCACGGGCCAGCGGCCCAACGAGCACCGGGTCGAAGCCGGCATCCCGCACCAGCACAGCGGTAAGGGCGAGCGCATCTTCGTCGTCGCCTGCCAGGGGGATGCCAACCCGGTCCCCGGCGCGGTGCGCCTCGGTCTCCAGCACCTTGAAATAGACCGAGTTGAAGGCGCGCACGAGACGGGCGCCAGGCAGCAAGCGGGCCACCGGCTCCCCGGCGCCCTGGCCGGCGGCAATGGCGTCGCTCGCGAATGCGCCGTCGCGCTCGGGATAGGGGTTGGCCGAGTCGATCACGACCTTGCCCGCGGCGGGCGCTGCGATTGCGGCAGCGAGGTCCGGCCAGGCGCCATAGGGGACGGAGCAGAACACCACCTCACCAAAGCGCGCGGCCTCCTCGGCTGTGCCGGCGGAGGCGTCCCCGCCAATCTTAGCGAGCAAAGGTCCCAACGCTTCCGGATGCCGGCTGCCGAACCGGACGGCATGGCCGGCCTTGGCCCACAACAGCCCGACTGCGCCCGCGATATTGCCTGCGCCAATGATGCCAATCTTCATGCTTGCACCTCGGTTGTGAGGGTATGGCAAAGCCGTAGGCGGACTGGTCAGCCAAAACCTTGGCCTACAGCTCCGTCAACCCCGTAATCGCCAAATCAACACGGACCAGCTTTGCCGGCTCGAGCCGGTCGTCAGGCAGCGTCATCCCGTTCAGGACGGTCGCGTTTGGCAGGTCTGCAAGGCACCGGACCGATCCATCGCGGCCGCTCGCCCAGATTACCCTGCTTTTCACCAGTTCAATGCCTGCGAGGCGAGTTCGTGCATCGGCGTGACCGTCGCCCAGCGTTCGACGATCTTGCCATCTGCGATTCGCCATAGGACGAAGCCGTGGAACTCGATGCGCTGTCCGGTGTCGGCGCGGGTTCCGGTCCACAGATTGCGGACGATCACCTTGTCCGCCTCGGCCAAAGCGTCTTTCACCTCGACGTGCAGGTCGGGAAATGCCTTGTGCATCCCAGCCATCAGCGCCCTGTCGCCCTCGCGGTCTGTCTGCTTGCCGCCTGGCCCATCGTGGTCGAGGAAATCGGGCGCCAAGTTGCGGTCAATCGCGCTCAAGTCCTTCTTATTCACGAAAGCCTCGAAATGCTCGATCACGAGCCGCTTATTGCGCTCCAGCATGGCCGTCTTGTCCTCATCCATGGCCTGGCCTCCCCGCCGCATCGCCTGAGCTCAACACCGGCCGCTCAATCGGCGCCGAGATTAGCCCAGACTGTTCTATACTGGGTATAGTTTCCAGCGCCCCGGTGGTCGGGTCGGTGACCTCCATCGTCTCGCCGGCCTCGGCATCCATCCACCGGCCGCCGATCAGCAACTGGCCTGCAGGGATCGCCTTGCGGACGGGCATCGACGACGCGGCCGGATGCGACGCAGGCGCGTCAGTGTGCAGGGCCAGAACGGTCATCCACGCCTCCATAATCACTGGCGGCGATTTGAGAGCTCAGCCGATATCAGTCAAATAGATATTTTCGATGGGCAGCATCACCGATGTCGATGCCGCTCAGGCCCGGCTCCGCCCGACCGTGGCGACAACGTCCCGCAGCCAGGTTTGCGCCGGGTCGGAGCTGGTCCTGCGATGCCAGGCCATGCAGATGTCATAGCCCTTGGACGGTAAGGGCAAGGCACAGACGGCAAGCCCGGCGGCGTCGGCGCAGTTCTCCGCCAACCGCCGCGGCAGCGCCGACACGGCGCGGAAGCCGTGCAGCAGGAACGGCACGGCCAGGAAATGCGGCGTGGTGTAAACGATGTTCCGTCTGCGCCCGACGGCCTGCAGCAGCTCGTCCACATGCCCGAACGGCTCGCCCCGCAGCGACACGAGGATATGCGGCAGCGCCGTGTAGTCGTCGAGCGACAACGGCGGTTTGATCCCGCAAGCCTGCGCGTCATACAGGCACACAAAGGTTTCGTGGTACAGGGTGACCGCTTCCAGGCCAGCTTCGACCTCTGGGAAATAGCCGACCGCCAAGTCTATGGCGCTCGTTGTCAACAGTTCGGCGCCAAATCTCATCTCGACCGAGCGGGCGACCACGCGGACGCCCGGCGCGTCCCGCCGGACGGCCTGCAGCACGTCCTGCATGATCGCCGCTTCCGCTTGATCCGACAGGCCGATGCGGAACGTGCGCTTGTCCGTGCCCGGGTCGAAGGCCCGGGTGCTGAACACCTCCTCGCGCAGTTCGGCCAGGATACGCGACACCGGCTCCACCAGGTCGAGCGCCCGCCCGGTCGGCTGCAGCCCCGACGAGGTCCGGATCAGCAGCGGGTCATTGAACATGTCGCGCAGCCGGGACAGGGCGTTGCTCATCGCGGGCTGGCCGATGCCCATCCGGCGGGCGGCGGCTGTGACGCTGCGTTCCGCGACGAGGATGTCGAAGGCCACCAGCAGGTTCAGGTCGAAACGCCGCAGATTGTCCAAAGGGTTAGGTTTCTGTGCCATTCAGCGCCTGAACGCTTGATCAACGGCGATCATAAGGCCACAGGCTGACTGCTACGGCGGCGCGTGTCGCCTCGCCCTGCGCCGCTGCCCGCACATTTCTTTCGCTGTGCAGCAGCAACGGAAAGCTGCTCACGCCGTCTAGGGCGGCTAGAAGGTTTAACGATCTGGGTCATGCGCTCTCCTGGTGTCGCTTTCAGAAGACGTCTGCACTGGCAGATGGCGAGGATCAACGCGATGCCGAGGTCTTCTGGACACCGGCCGTACCAGACGACACCTACAGCAAGTTGACGCTTTACCAGATCTCGCCTGCGGTGGCTGGCTTCCCAACCGGGAGACCTCTGCAGTGGGCAGCACGGCACGAAGCTGTTTGCACCTGGCGATGGTGAGGCTGACGGCGGCGGGGACACGCTCCGCCGCCGCTGCCCGTGACGCCGGAGGGACACCCGAATGGATAAGTGCTGGCGAATGGACAAGTGGTGGCGCCAACTCCAGTGTTCACGGCATAGCGACCATCAGACAGGGACGCCCGATGACCGAAATCCCAGCCGAGATCACCACAGAGTTCCAGCGGGGTTGGGACGCTGCCCTGCTCGCCGTGCGATACTGGCATGAAGCCCAGGCCAAGAAGACGCTAATCCAGGCGAGGCGCAGCCGTTTTCCAAAAAATTTGGAGCGGGAAGCAGAGGTGCATCAGCGGTCAGCCGAGCTAATTATCGCCCTGAGTCCGGACGACGCCTGACGACCGATCCCTCAATGCAGGTACTGCGCGGAGTGACCCGATGAGCGTTTTCCTGTGCACCGCCTGCGGCACCTCCTACCCAGATGCACCGCGGCCACCCGAGTGCTGCCCCGTCTGCGACGACGAGCGTCAGTTCGTTCCTGCCTCCGGTCAGTCTTGGATCACTCGCGACACACTGATGGAGACGCACCGCAACGCCTGGCGCCACCACGAGCCCGGCCTCTTGAGCGTGCAGACGATGCCGGCCTTCGCGATCAATCAACGGGCCTTCCTGCTGCTCACACCGGCCGGAAACGTCCTATGGGACTGCATCGCGCTGCTCGACACAGCGACGGAGGCGCTGGTGCACGGCCTCGGCGGGCTGTCCGCCATCGCGATCTCGCACCCGCATTACTACACCACGATGCAGGACTGGGCCGCCGCATTCGGGGCGCCGGTCCATCTGCACGCCGCTGACCGCGATTGGGTCATGCGGCCGGACCCCTCACTCCGTTTCTGGAAAAGCGAGACGCTGGAGGTGCTGCCCGGGGTCACGTTGATACGCGCCGGCGGACACTTCCCCGGCGGCACGGTGCTGCACTGGGCGGGCACGACGGACGGCGCCGGCGCGCTGCTCGCCGGCGACATCGTGCAGGTGACGCCCGGGGCACGGCGCGTGTCGTTCATGTGGAGCTACCCGAACATGCTGCCGCTGCCGGCCCACGAGGTCCGGCGCATCGCGGAGCGCCTGGCCCCATGGACCTATGAACGTATCTACGGGGCGTTCACCGGCCAGGAGGTGCCGGGTGGAGGTCCCGCAATCGTCGCACGCTCCGCTGCACGCTACGTAGAGCTCCTGGAGGGAGGCCAGCCTGGCAGGCCGGCCGGGTAGCATACTTCTACTTAAGCCAACGGCAGCCCGTCAGAGGTAAGCGCCCCCGGCCACCTCGATGCGCTGGCCGTTGATCCAGCGGTTATCTTGGGACAGCAGGGCGGCGATCATCGGGCCGATGTCGTCGGGCAGACCGGCGCGGCCGAGCGCGGTCGCCTGCGCGACGCTGCGGTTGTAGGCCGGGTTGTCGCGGACCGCGCCGCCGCCGAAATCGGTCTCGATGGCGCCAGGAGCCACCGTGTTGACGGCGATGCCACGTGGCCCGAGTTCCTTGGCGAGATAGCGCGTCAGCACCTCGACGCCGCCCTTCATCGCGGCGTAGGCCGACATGCCGGGTAGAGCGTAGCGGGCCAGACCGCTCGACAGGTTGACGATGCGCCCGCCATCGGCCAGCAACGGCAGCAGCGTCTGTGTCAGGAAATATACGCCCTTGAGGTGGACGTTCATGAGCTGGTCAAACGCCGCCTCGGACGTCTCGGCAAACGGCGCGTTATGTCCGCTACCCGCGTTGTTCACGAGGTAATCGAAGCTGTCGCGGTCCCAGCTCTCATGCAGCGCCTGGCGCACCTGCACAGCGAAAGCCTCGAAACCGGCGACCTTGCCCGCATCGAGCTGCAGCGCCACCGCCTTGCGGCCCTGCGCCGCGATCTCGGCCACCGCGGCCTGCGCCTCGTCGTGCCTGGTCTGATAGGTCAGGATTACGTCCACGCCTTTGGCGGCGAGGTTCATAGCGGTATTGCGGCCCAGCCCACGGCTGGCGCCGGTGATCAGGGCAATCTTTGGGGTGGTTGTCATCGTGGTCGTTCCTTTATGCCGACCACGGAGACATAGTCCGGCCCGCTGTGCCACGTTTGCCGGAACCGACGAGAACCTTGCCCATTCCTCCGAAATGCTGCGCCCGGGACCACCTGAGCAACCAGGAGCCAAGACATGCCGGAAGACCGGGCGGAGACTCTCAAGCGGGCGATCTGGCGATACGCGGACGGGCATGCAAACGCCGATGGCTTCGTGGCGACGCCGATCCAGGGCGTCGGCATGATGCGCGTCTATGCTCCCACTGGGCTGATCCATTCGCTGTATAAGCCTGTCCTTTGCCTGGTCCTCCAAGGCGCCAAGCAGGTGATGGCCGGGGGGAGAATCCACGAATTCGCCGCCGACCAGTCCCTTGTCGTGAGCGCCGATCTGCCGATCATCGGGCGCGTCATTCGCGCCAGCCGAAATGAGCCCTACCTCGCACTCGCCCTCGATCTGGACATGGGCGTCATGCGGGAGGTCATGAGTGAAGTGGGCAAAGGCGTAGCCCTGGACGCGGCCGAGCCACCGGCCCGGCACGATGACGCCCTGTTCATCGAGGATACCGCTGCGGCGGTCGCCGATTGCGCCACGCGCCTGGTGCGCCTGCTCGACCGGCCAGAGGCGATCCCCGTCCTCCGCCCATCCATCGTCAAGGAGATGCACTATTGGTTGCTGGCCGGGCGGCACGGCACCGCGATCCGCCGGCTGGCGCATGCCGACAGCCACGCCCAGCGCATCGCCCGCGCCGTCGCGATGCTGCGGACCGGGTTCGCTCGGCCCATTCCCGTCGAGCGGCTCGCGGCGGCAGCCGGCATGAGCCCGTCGTCGTTCCATCATCACTTCAAGGCGGTGACGTCGCTGTCGCCGCTGCAGTTTCAGAAACAGCTGCGCCTGCTGGAGGCGCGGCGGCTGATGTTGGGCGAAGGGGTCAACGCGGGCCGGGCCGCGTTCGAAGTCGGCTATGAGAGCGTCCCGCAGTTCACCCGGGAATATGCCCGCATGTTCGGAGCCCCGCCGCGCCGCGACACCAGCGAGAGCCGGGCGGCTTGAGGGTGCTTCGGCACGGATGCACCTTATCAGGCATTGTTGCTTTAGGCGGGTGTGACCACGCCAGCTAGCGGTGGCGCTGCCAGGCGTGGCATGATCCGGCCGTGCGCCGCCCAGTCCCGGGCCGCGCGGGACCTAAGTACAGGCCATGATCATAACACGTCGATCAGCGGTCGGGGCGGCGCTTGCGGCCGTCGCAATGCCCACCGCGATCATGCCATCGATGGCGCGGGCCGCGCAGCCGCTCGCCACCGCGCAGGCGCCCGCATTCTTCCGTTACCGCGTCGGCGATCTCCAGGTCACGGCCATCAACGATGGCGTCTTTGTGCGCCCGTCGGAGGGACTGGTGCCCAACGCGCCGCCGGGCGGGCTGCAGCAGGTGCTGGCGGACCGGTTCCTGCCGACCGACAAGGTCACCATCTCGTTCACGACGCTGGTGGTGAACACCGGCTCCAAGCTCGTGCTGCTGGACACCGGCAACGGCGACCTGGCCGCGCCGACGTCGGGCACCTGGCTGGCCAACTTCCGCGCGGCTGGGTTCGACCCCGCCAACGTGGATGCGGTGGTCATCAGCCACTTTCACGGCGACCACATCAACGGCCTGCGCATGAAGGACGGCACCGCCCGGTTCCCCCGCGCCGAGATCATGGTGCCGGCGGTGGAGTGGGCGTTCTGGACGGACGACGCCAAGATGGCGCAGGCGCCGGCGGGGCTGCGGGGCACGTTTGACAACACCCGCCGTGTGTTCGGACCCATCGCCAATGACGTGACACGCTATGATTGGGATAAGGAGATCCTGCCCGGCATCACCGCCGTGGACGCGCACGGGCATACGCCGGGCCACACCGCTTTTGCCATCACGTCCGGCTCCGGCCGTCTGCTGGTGATGTCGGACACCACGAACGACCCGAACATCTTCGCCCGCAATCCCGAGTGGTCGGCGGTGTTCGACCAGGACGGGCCGGAGGCGATCAAGGCGCGCCGCCGTATGCTGGACCTGGCGGCGGCGGAGCGGATGCAGGTTTCTTTTTATCATGCGCCGTTCCCGGCCACGGGGTTCATAGCGCGCGAAGGCAACGGCTACGCGCTGATCCCCGCGACCTGGCGCCCGGAGGTGTGACCGGACCCTGCCGGGCAAAACACGCTGCAAAGCTGCGCTCACCCGCGCACTGGCTCGGCGCCGAAGACCCGCTTTACCAGCGTCTCCAGCAAAGCGAACACGCCCTCGACGCCAAAACCTGCGAGGAAGCCGATGCTTGACGCCGAGAGGGTCAACGCGCCGATCAGGTCGGCCTGGTTGCCCTGCATCGGCGGTCCGTAGGAGCTGAAAAACAGGCCGATGCAGGCGCCGATCACGCTCCCAAGCACGAGCCTGATCCAGGACAGCACGTGGTCCCGCGGCGCAAGCATGCTGTCCCGCAGCTTACCGTAGAAGTCCAGGACGACGAAGGCGGCGGCGCCAAGCACCGCGAAGATCACTGGCAGTACATAGTTTCCGAGCACCACGAGGACGGGTGCAATCAGCAGTTCGCTGTCGGCGTGGGTATCGTCTTGAGAAAGCTCGATCAGCGGATTGGGACGGCTGTCGCAAGTCTGAGTGACCCGGCTGCAAAGCTCCTGTGCGATGTCGCCGACTACACGGCCAGCGCGGGCCAGAAGCTCGAAGCCCGTCCCAGCGATTGCCGGCCAGTCCTCGATGTATGCGTTGACGGCTTGGTGTGCGAGAAAAAAGCTGTCGCCGAGAGCCTTGTCCCGATCGCAAACGTCCTGCTGCGCCGCACTCTCAAACAGGGTGATGGTCTCGTCTGACCCGTCCTTGAGCAATGACGCCGACGCCGCAGCGCCCGCGAGTATGGACCTGACGAGCACCGGCCGGTCGCAAAGCCGCACCGTGAGCCTGGCGCTGGCAGGGGCCGGGCCGCCGTTCCCAACCAGCTGAATGAAGTTGATGGCGGGTGCGTTCGGCAGGCTGAAGGTCTCCTCAAGCCGGACCTTCTCCCGTGAGATTTCGACCTGCTTGACGCGGAGGTCCTGGAGGTTGTGCAGCAGCGCCTTGCCGAGCGCCACCTTGGCCGAGTCCCATGCGGCCACGAGCGTCATCAGCACCGCAAAGGTCAGCAGCATACGCTGGCCATACTTATGCCGCCACGCGATGCTGCGCAGCGCACTATAGGCCTGCCCGGCGAGCACCGCGCGTGACCGCATGGCGTGTCCCCTTCGGTTGCCGACGACCATCGCGGTGTAGGCGACCGTCAGTCCGGAACAAGGCTTGATGAGCGCGTTCAGGGCATTCCGGACCAGCAGCAGGAACGACGGATCGCTCTCCCCAAGTATTGGAGTTCCGGGGCTATTGAGCGCGCGATCGATCGCCGTCAGCCGGGCCAGGACCTGCGATACCGGCATCACCGTGCCGGGCTGCGCGGCGCCAGTCTGTGCGGTATCGGTCACCTTCACGTCGTCCAGTGTCTTGCCCGGGCATCCAGCCACGTAATCGAGCAGCATCAGGACCTCGTTGAGGATGGCCTGCTCATAGGCGTACGTCGCCGCGGCTCGCTGCTTCAGCCATGGGAATGGCATCGTGTCCTCCTGTTCCAAGGTTACGCGGGCTACATCAGCCTCCGGTGCCGGCCTCCCGCCACTGGAGAGGGTCATTATGAGGACCGGGGTGAGACGGCTGTTACAAACGTCACAAAGCGCGACATGCAGCGGCACAGGTCTTGTTGCCGCCCATCAAGCGGCTTTACGGTTACTGCATGGCAGCACCAGCCGTTCCTCCAACCCCGCGCAAAGACCCGGCCGCGAGGTGACCTGAGATGGCGCGGACCCTCATAGTCGCGGCGGCGCAGATGGGCCCGGTCCAGCGTGCCGACCGCCGCGCCGACACGTTGGACCGCATCGTGGCGCTGCTGGAGCAGGCGGCGGCGGGCGGCGCCAGGCTGGTGGTGTTCCCCGAACTCGCTTTCACCACCTTCTTCCCGCGCTGGCTGCTGACGCCCGCGGAGCTGGAGGCGTTCACCGAGCCGGCTATGCCGAACCCCGCCGTGCAGGTCCTGTTCGACCGGGCACGCACGTTGGGCGTGGGCTTCAGCATCGGCTATGCCGAGCGCGCCGGGGACAAGCTGTTCAACAGCGCGGTCCTGGTCGCGCCGGACGGGCGCACCATCGGGACCTATCGCAAGGTGCACCTGCCGGGCTCGGTCGAGCCGCGGCCCAGCGACCGGTTCCAGCAACTCGAGAAGCGCTATTTCGCCTATGGCGACCGCGGCTTCCCCGCCTGGCGCGCACCTGCCTCGCTCGCCGGCGGGGTGCTTGGGATGCTGATCTGCAACGACCGCCGCTGGCCCGAGGCTTGGCGCATGTTGGGGCTGCAGGGCGTCGAGCTGGTGTGCTGCGGCTACAACTCCGCCGCCTACGACCCGAACGGCGGCACGACGGAGGACGCTGCGCTGCGCACGTTCCATTCCCGGCTGGTGGTGCAGGCCAACGCCTACATGAACGCGACGTGGGCGGTCGCGGTCGCCAAGGCGGGGGTGGAGGACGGGGCCGGCCTGATCGGCGGCTCCTGCATCGTCGATCCGAACGGCGTCATCGTCGCCGAGGCGAGCGGCCTAGGGGACGAGTTGGTGCTGGCTGAGTGCGACCTCGACGCGTGCCGGCAGGGCAAGGAGAAGATGTTCAACTTCGCCGCCCACCGCCGTCCGGAGTGGTACCGCGCCATCGCGTCGCAGACCGGCGCCGTCCCGCCATCACTTGATGAGGCTGCTGAATAATGAGCCGGATCATCACCGTCGCGGCGGCACAGCTCGGCCCCATCCAGCGCGCCGAGCCACGCGCCGCCGCCATCGGGCGCATGCTGCGGCTGATGGAACGCGCCCACGCCCGGGGCGTGCAGGTCGTGGTGTTCCCAGAGCTCGCGCTGACCACGTTCTTCCCGCGCCACTATCACGCGGACCGCGCCAAGGCTGATACCTGGTTCGAGACCGCCATGCCCTCGAACGAGACGGCGCCGCTGTTCGAGGCGGCACGGCGCTACGACATTGCGTTCCATCTGGGCTACGCCGAGCGCACGCCGGAAGGCCAGCACTTCAACACCGCCATCCTGGTCAGCCCGGCCGGCGAGGTCATGCTGAAATACCGCAAGATCCATCTGCCCGGTCACGCCGAATATGACCCGGCGCGCCAGGTGCAGCACCTGGAAAAGCGCTACTTCGACGTGGGTGACCTCGGCTTCCCCGTCATTCGCGCGCCGTTGGGCGGCATTCCGGTGAACGCCGGGCTGCTGATCTGCAATGACCGCCGCTGGCCGGAGGCGTGGCGCGTGCTGGGGCTGCAATCGGTCGAGCTGGTGATGCTGGGCTACAACACGCCGAGCCTCAACCAGGACGGCCAGGGCTTCGAGGCACCGCACCTCCGGGTGTTCCACAGCCACCTGACTGTCCAGGCCGGCGCCTACCAGAACGCCACCTACGCCGTGGCGACCGCGAAGGCGGGGGTGGAGGATGGCTGCGAGCTGTTCGGCCACTCGATCATCGTGAACCCGCAAGGTGAAATCCTGGCGCAGGCGACGTCCTGGGGGGATGAGCTAATCACCGCGGATTGCGACCTGGACCGCTGCACCCTGGGCCGCACCACCATCTTTGCCTTCGACCGGCACCGACGCCCGGAGGCCTATGGCCGCATCACCGGACAGGTCGGCGCGGTGCCGCCGGCGGAGTGGACCTCCGGTAGGACGACGGAGTAGCGGACGGCGTCCTATTCCAGCAAAGCCAGCCGCGCCATGGCGACCCCGGCCTGGCACGGTTCGATCACCGGTACGCCGGCCGCGCATTCCACCGCCGCCCGGTGTCCCGCCATCCCGGCGCAGCCGAGCACGATGGCGCCTGCGCCGTCCCCGACCAGGCGTCTGGCCGCGTCGATCAGCCGGTCGCGCGCCGCCGCCGGATCGAGCAGCGTGTCCATCGACACGTTCAGCGCGACCTCGCCGGCCAGCCGCGCCTCCAGGCCCATGGACCGCAGCGCCAGCATGTGGCGGCCAAGGCTCGCGTCCACGATGGCAATCACGCCGAACCGTTCGGCCCGGGTTGCAGCGGCGGCGACGGCACAGCGGAACACGCCCAGCACGGGGCGGCCAGTCAGCGCCCGCACGGCCTCGAGGCCAGGATCGGAGGCACAGGCGATCACGACGGCATCGGCCATTTGGCGTTCGACCACGCGGCACATCGGCTCCACCGCCGCGTGCCAGTCGCGCCAGCTCAGGATGGCGGGCGGTCCGTCCGCGACGCTCACCACGTCGATGACCGGGCCGCCCTGCGTGCGGAGCGGCGCCAACGCGGCATCGATGCTGGCGCCGCAAGCGGCGGAGCTGTTCGGGTTGATGACAAGGATTCGCGGCATTTTATTGCCTCATCGGTTGGCGGATGCAGAAAAACTCCGCAGTTCGAGGATGCAATCCGGACAGGTGCCTTAACATTGTGAATGGGAGATCTCCCCGCAACGTTAAGCCACTATTTCGAAAGTGACACGATGAACAAACGCTTGCTGCTGATTGTCTTGGCCGGGGTGTCTTTGACTGGCGGATTGGCCGTTGGGCAAAATGCGCCGGCGACGGGTCCAGCCCGCTTCCGTGGCACCGTCGATGCCGTCGGGCCCGACTCGCTCGACATCACGACCCGGGCCGGCGCCAAGGTCCACCTGCAGTTGCCCGGCACGGCGCGCGTGGTCACCGTCGTCAGCGCCAAGCTCAGCGACATCGCGAGCGACAGCTACATCGGCACCGCCGCGGCGCCGCAGCCTGACGGTTCGCTGAAGGCGCTCGAGGTGCACATCTTCCCGCCCAGCATGCGCGGCGCCGGGGAGGGGTTCCGGCCCTGGGACCTGGAGGGCGGCGGCTCCACGATGACCAACGGCACCGTGGGCAGCCTGGTGGGCACGAGCGGCCGTACTGCGACGGTGAAGTACGGGAACGACGAGAAGAAGATCGAAATCCCCGAGGACGTGCCGATCGTGGCGTTCGAGCCCGGGGACCGCGCGGCGCTCAAGCAGGGCGCCAAGGTCGTCGTCAACGGCCAGCGTGCGACCGATGGCTCGCTGACCGTCGCCTCGGTGTCCGTCGGCAAGGATGGGCTGGCCCCGCCGATGTAGCCTAGATTTTCTAACTGACCGGGGCCGGGTTGCGCTCGGCGAACCCGGCCTGGTGCCAATAGGGATAGGGCAGCGGCCGGTGGCTGGCAGCATCGAGCCGCTCCATCTGCGCCGGCGTGAGGGTCCAGCCGACGGCGCCCAGGTTCTGCCGCAGCTGCTCCTCGTCACGCGCGCCGACGATGACATTGGCCACCGTCGGCCGCTGCAGCAGCCAGTTGAGCGCAACCTGCGGCACCGTCTTGCCCGTCTCCTCGGCGACGGCCAACGCGGCATCAACCACGTCATACAGGTATTCCTCCTCGACCTGCGGCCCCTGCTCCGCCGTGGTGTGCAGGCGCGAGTTCGCCGGGAGCGGCTGGCCGCGCCGGATCTTGCCGGTCAGGCGCCCCCAGCCCAGCGGGCTCCACACGACGGCGCCCACGCCCTGATCGAGCCCGAGCGGCATCAGCTCAGCCTCATAGTCGCGCCCCACCAGCGAATAATAGGCCTGATGCGCCACATAGCGCGGCAGCCCGTAGCGCTCCGCGGCGGCAAGGGACTTCATCAGGTGCCAGCCCGAGAAGTTGGAGCAGCCGACGTAGCGGATCTTGCCGGCGCGGATCAGGTCATCGAGCGTGCCCAGGGTTTCCTCGACGGGCGTCAGGGCGTCGAAGCCGTGCAGTTGGAACAGGTCGATGTAGTCGGTGCCCAGGCGCTTCAATGCCCGCTCGCAGGCGTCGATGAGGTGGTGCCGCGAGGAGCCGACGTCGTTGATCCCGTCGCCCGACCGGAACGTCGCCTTGGTCGAGATGATGACCTGATGCCGGCGGCCGGCGACGGCCTGACCCAGGATTTCCTCGGCCAGGCCGGCGGAGTAGATGTCCGCGCTGTCGAACATCGACAAACCGGCCTCAAGGCACACATCGACCAGCCGCGTCGCACCCTGGGCGTCGGTCGATCCCCAGGCCTTGAAGAATTCGTTGCCGCCACCGAATGTGCCGGTCCCGAGGCTCAATACCGGTACGTTGAACCCCGATCGTCCCAAGCGCCTGAATTCCATTTTTTTCTCCGTCGTAGGACACGCACTGCAAGGTTAGACGCAGCCGGTTTTTACCGCAGGCTTTCAAGCGGCACCGGCGCCGCATGCGGCCGTGACGCCAGCATGGCATCGATGAGCGCCAGCGCCTCCGTCCGGCCACTGTTGGATGCCTGCTCGAAGGGCGTCCAGGTCTGCACGAAATCCAGCCCAGCAAACACCTCCCGGTAGCGGCGCAGCTCGTTGGGAGTAAGCGGGATGCCGCGCACGAAGGCCTTGTGGGCGGAGATGGTCAGCGCACGACGCGGGTCCGCCGGGTCCAGCTCGAATTTGAGCGCGTCGCCGCAGAACAGGATGCGCCTTGCACGGTCATGCAGCACGGTGTGCCCGGCGAAGTGCCCGGCCGTCAGATGCAGCCGCAGCCCCGGCAGCGGCTCCAGCACATCGTCGAACGGCCAGCTCACCTGCAAGGCGCCGGACCATTCGAGGTCGCCGGGATGCAAAGCGAGCTCAGGGTCGAAACGGTCCTGCAACTGCCACAGCGCGCCGTATGCGTGCGGATGGGAGGCGGCAAGCACCTTCATCCCGCCTAACGCGGCAATATGGTCGAGCGCCGCCTCGCTGAACACCGGGCAGCCCTCGAAGCCCATATTGCCGTCCGGGGTTTGGATTAAGTACGCGCTGGGGCCGATGCCGCTCACCGGCTCGTTCCAGAAGCGCCACACGCCGGGCTCGACCTCATTCCAGTGGCAGGGGAAGCGGGCCTGCGCCTCCTCCCGCGTCCAGAACTGCCAGCCGTCCTGCGGCACCACGTGGCGGGCGTCCAGGCACATGGGACAGGCGGGCGGCCTGGCGAAATGGCGCTGCCAATAGCCGCAATTGTCGCAGATAAAGGCCGGAAGCTGCAGCGCGCCGGCGAAGGGGAGGTAGCCTGGGCTCATGGCACGGGGTGTCCTCCAGGCATGGCCGGAACGCAAGGGGCGGACCTCGCAGCAGCCGCCGATCCATGCCAAATTTTCGGCATGACATCCGTCCATATCAGCGAGTTGCGCATTCATCCGGTCAAGGCGCTGCATGGCAGCACCCGCGACCGGGTGGATATCGAGCCCTGGGGCGTGGCCGGTGACCGGCGATGGATGATCGTGGACAGCGCCGGCACCTTCGTGACTCAGCGGAAGTTTCCCGCGATGGCCCCGATCGCCGCGACGGAGGGGCCGGATGGGCTGGTGCTGTCGAGTGGCGGCAAACAGCTTGTTGTCCCGCTGCCCGGCACCGATGCGGCGACGCTGGACGTCACGATCTGGCGGGACACCGTCCGCGTGGCCTCGGGCGGCAAGGCGGCGGCAGCGTGGCTCAGTGCCATCATCGGCATCAAATGCCGCTTGGTCTATCTGGCGGACCCACGATCCCGGCCAGTCAATCCGGACTACGGATCGGCCACAGATCGGGTCAATCTTGCGGACGGCTTCCCGGTCCTGCTCACGAGCCTCGCGTCACTCGCCGATCTGAACCGCCGGCTGGCCCATCCGGTGCCGATGAGCCGGTTCCGAACCAACATCGTCGTCCAGGGCAGCGAGGCCTGGGCCGAGGATCGCTGGCGCCGCATCCGCATCGGCTCCGTGGTGTTCCGCCTGGTCAAGCCCTGCCAGCGTTGCACCGTGACGACGGTCGATCAAGACACCGGCGAGCGTCCGGACCGGAAGGAGCCGCTGCTGACGCTGTCCGGCTTTCGCCGCGATACCTCTGGGCGCATCATGTTCGGCCAGAACCTTATTCCCGAGACGACGGGCCGCATTGCCCTGAACGATCCGGTCGAAGTACTGGATCAGGGCGCCTCCAACATCAGCTTCGCCGCCTAGGGCTTGCCTTGACGGGCAGCTCTACCGGAGTGCTGAAGCACTTGTTTCCGATGCTGCCCTTAGGTCATAGCTGCGGCATCGAACACCCGGCGCGGGTTCTGCACCATCAGCGTGTCGAGGTCCGCCTCGCTGAGGCCCAACCTGCGCAGGCGCGGCAGGAAATGGCGCTGGACATAGGCGTAGCCGAAGCCGCCGTGCCGGGTCAGCATCATTTTTAGGAACACGTCCTGCGACAGCAGAACCCGGCCGAGATGCCCGGCCTCCGCCAGGCGCATGATGGCGCGGGCATTCTCCTCGTCGGACGGGCATTGCACGCACTGGTCCGCGTACCAGTAGTCCATGCCGATCATGTCGTATTCCAGGAACGCGCCGCGGCGGGCCAGTTCGTCCTGATAGGCGGCGTCACGACCGGACGGGTTCATGTGGCACAGCACGGTGTGCACGGGGTCGGCGCCCTCGGCCTCGGTGATGTCGAGCACGCGATGGCCGTGGCGAAACCAGCCGGGCAGGTGAACCATGAGCGCCAGGCCGGTTCGCGCCGCAGCCCGCGCGGCGCCGCGCAACGACTTTTCCTCGGCCGCAGTAAAGTCCGAGGAGACGCCGATCTCGCCCACCAGCCCGATGCGGACGCCCTCAATGCCATCCGTCGCCTCGGCCACAATCTCGTCGCACACCGCCTGGACTGACAAGGCGGCGAGGGCAGGGGGATGCGACGCCTCCAAATAGTAACCGGCGCCCATCACGACGTTGAGGCCGGTGGCGCGCGCGATGCGGACCAGGGCGGCGGGATCGCGTCCGATGCCGCGGCAGGTCGGATCCACGACGGTCCGGCAACCGAGCGCCGCCGCCGGGCGCAGCTCGTCCACCGCATCGGCCTCGTCGTCCAGCGCGCAATTGTCCAGGCAGGCGAAGGGGTCCATGCGCAGCTCCCCCAAGATCGGCGCGGAAACCTTCGCCGTCGCCAGATACTCGCGCCCAGGCTGCGTCGGCCGATGCCACCAGCAGCGGCAGTCGTTTAATAGGTGCTCGTGCATCAGCGTGGGCCCGAGCTGTGCCGCCGGCATGGGGCCCAGCACGGTCATCACCTG
This sequence comes from uncultured Alphaproteobacteria bacterium, assembly GCA_963850595.1. Classification (GTDB taxonomy): domain Bacteria; phylum Pseudomonadota; class Alphaproteobacteria; order Acetobacterales; family Acetobacteraceae; genus CAHJXG01. Next base: position 181,572 of record CAWKLS010000005.1, read on the forward strand.
GCCGGAGCGGACGTGGGCGGGCGAGAGCATGGCGGTTTCCTAACGCTTTCGGGTGAACAGCCGGGTGTTCATCCAGACGGCGGCGAGGATGATGGCGCCGGTCATGATCTGGGTGAAGAACGGCGAGACGTGCGCGAGGATGAGCCCGTTGCCGATCACTGCGATGGTCAGTGCCCCCAGCACCGTGCCCGCAACCGAGCCGCGGCCGCCCATGAGCGACGTGCCGCCCAGCACCACGGCGGCGATCACGTCCAGCTCGAACCCGACGGCGGCGTTCGACGAGCCGGAGCCGAGGCGGGCGGCGATGACCAGCCCGGCCAACGCCGACGCGGCGCCCGCCAGCGCATACACCGACCCCGTCACCCAGCGCACCGGCATCCCGACCCGGCGCGCCGCCTCCGGATTGGCGCCCGTCGCCGTGACCTGCCGGCCATAGCGCGTGCGCCGCAGCACGACAAAGCCCACGATCACGACCAGCAGCGCCAGCAGCGCCGGGACCGGCACGCCCAGCAGCCAGCCGCGGCCGACGGCGGTGAACGCGCCCGGCGCCACCGGGATCGAGTAGCCCTGGGTCAGCAGCAGCGCCAGGCCGCGCAGCGCCGACAGCCCGGCCAACGTCACAATGAACGAGGGGATGCCCTGCGTCGCGATGAACCAGCCCTGCACCGCGCCGATGATCAGGCCGAGCAGCAGGATGCCGAGCACTGCCAGCGGCCAGGGCAGCCCCGCCGCCAGCGCCAGCGCCGCCAGCGCATTGGTCAGCGCGACGGTCGAGCCGACCGAGAGGTCGATGCCGCCGGTGGTGATCACGAACGTCATGGCGACCGCCACGATCAGCATGGGTGCTGACTGCCGCAGCAGGTTCAGCAGGTTGCCCTGGCTGAGGAACGCCTCGGTCCCCGCGCCAAACAAAGCGCAAGCCAGCAATAGGAACAGCGCGATGGACAGCACCTGGGCATGTGTGGCCGCCCAGTCCCGGGCCCCGTTCAATACGCCGCACCCTCGCCCATGATGAGCCGGACCAGCTCCTCGAGCCCGGTGTTGCGGGTGCCGCGCTCGGCCACCTTGCGGCCCTCATACATCACCGCGAGCCGGTCGCAGACGCGGAACAGGTCCTGTAGCCGGTGCGTGATCAGCACGACCGCGACGCCCGTCGCCTTGATGCGTCCGATGAGCGCCAGCACCGCCTCGACCTCGCCGACTGCAAGCGCCGAGGTAGGTTCGTCCATGATCAGCACCCGCGGCCCGAACGCCGCCGCGCGGGCGATGGCGATGCTCTGGCGCTGCCCGCCCGACAGGCCGGCGACCGTCGCCGTGAGGCGCGGGATGCGTATGCCGAGCCGGTCCAGCATCTCGCGCGCCTGCGCCCGCATCGCGTCCTCGTCCAGCAGGCCGCGCCGGGTGATCTCACGCCCGAGGAACAAGTTGCCGGCGACATCCACGGAGTCGCACAGCGCCAGGTCCTGATAGACCATTTCAATGCCCAGCCGGCGGGCCGCGCCGGGTCCGGTGAACGGCAGCTTATGCCCGTCAAGCCGGATTTCGCCGGCGTCGGGGATGACGGTGCCGGCCAGAACCTTGGTCAGCGTGCTCTTGCCGGCGGCGTTGTCCCCCACGAGACCCAGGCACTCGCCGGCGTGCAGGTCGAGATCCACGCCGCGCAGCGCCTCGATCGAGCCGTATGCCTTGCGTATGCCGCGCAGCTCTATCAGTGGCGTTGTCACGCGGGCAGCGGCGTCATCACGCGGGCAGAGCGGTGCCGTCACGCGGTCCGCTCGTGCGGGCGGGGCCTCAGCGGAACATGGCGCGGTAGGGCTCGACGTTCGCCTTGGTCACGATCGTCACCGGGATGGCGATCTGCGGATCGACCGTGCCGCCGCCGTGCAGTTTCATCAATGCGTCCACCCCGGCGGCGCCCATCGCGGCAGGGTCCTGCTGCACCACGGCGACGACGAAGCCTTGGTCGATGCCGGCAATCGCCTGCGCCGTGAGGTCCCAGCCGAACACCCGGATGCTGTCCTGCTTATTCTGGCTCTGCACCGCCGCCGCGGCGCCCAGCAGCGCCGGCTCGCCCGTCGCATAGATCGCGGTCAGCCCAGGGTTCGCGGTGATCAGCTGCTCGGCCGCCGATAGCGCGCTGTCCTGCACGTTGCGCCCATCCACCGTGCCGGCCATGCGGATGGTGGGATCGCCGCGGACCACGTCCTCGAAACCCTTCTGCCGCACGTTCTGGATGGAACTGTTAAGCGCGCCGACGACGCCCAGCGTGGCGCGGCCGCCCATTGCGCTTTTGACGTAGGCCAGGAACGACTCCCCCAGCATCGCCCCGGCTCGGCCGTTGTCCACGCCGATCTGCGCCTTCTGCGGCCCCGCCGGCAGGATGGCGTCCACGGCCACCACCGGAATGCCGGCCGCCGCGGCGGCCTGCACCGCCGGCACGACGCCGTTCACGTCGATGGCGCAGACGATGATGCCGGCGACCTTTTGCTGAATGTACGTCTCAATGGCGTCGTTCTGCGCCTGCGGACGGTCGTTGCTGTTGAAGATAACGAGCTTCGCGCCCGCACGCTGCGCGGCCTGCGTCGCACCCTGGTTCATCTGGTTGAAGAACAGCGCCTGCTGATTGATCTGCACCAGGGCGAAGGTCGGCGGCTGCTGCGCCCACGCCCGCCCCAATCCTGCAGCAGCGACTACGGCGCCGGCCGCCGCAGCACGTCGCCCTACCAGCATCACCATCGTCGCGCTCTCCGAACCCTGTTTGAAGTACAATGTCGCGGCGTCCGGGCGGCGGCGTCAAGGCACCCGGTTGACGACGGTGCCGCGGCACCAGAGGGCGCCGTGCCCCAGGCCCGCCGGGCTGCTCGGGCAGTCCGCCAGGTTGAGCTGGCCACGCACCTCGGTTGACCGTGCGATCAGCGCAAGATTGCCGCCGCCGTCCGCCGTTCCAGTCCCGCCGACGCCGATGATGCGGCTGTCATAGTCGCGCGCCGGGTTGCCGGAGGTGTGGAAATCGATATGCGGGGTGCCGGCAACGTGCATCTGCCCGATCTCGGTCGAGCCGTCGGACCCGTTGATGCCGTGGGCGCCGAACAGATAGAGCCCGTTCGTGGCGGCCGTTCCAGGGCGCATGACCGCGCCATTCGCCGCGGTCGTGCCGGCCAGCATCATCTCGCCGTTGATGGAGTTCGAGGCGAACCGGCTCAAGCCGCGCGCGTCGCTGCCGGGCGTGCCGCAGGTGTTACAGAAGTTGCCGACCACCATTGCGTTCGCGGCCTGCCCGGCGATGGTCGCGAACTCGCCCGTCATGCCGTCGGCCGCGTTGCCCACGACGTCCAGCGACATCTGGCTGTCAAACGCGGTCGTGTTGCTGATCCGTACGAACCGCATGCCGGTCGAGTCGCCGCGTCCGAGAATGTGGTTGCCCGTGAGATGATGCCGGGCGCCGTTCGTAATGTCGAACGCCGTGAGGTCGTTTACGGCACCCGGGTCGTTCGCGAGGATGTAGTTGTTGACGAACGTGAGGGAGTTCCAGCCGGTGGAGGTGACGACCGAGTGCCGCACGTCCCAATGCGAGGTCGTTGAGGCGATCAGGTCATTGGAAAGGCTGGCGCTGGTCGCGAGGATACCGTCCTGCGCGCCGACGCAGGAGCTGTTGCTGATCGTGATGCCCTGCAGATACTCGCCGAGCACGTAGCAGGTCCGCGCATAGTCGATCGCCGTGCGCGTGACGTTGAGGCCGCCGCCGTTGAACCCGGCCACCGAGGCCATGACAATCCCGGCGCCGGTGCTTCCGGTCGCCCCGGCGCCGGTGCTGCCGGCCGCATAGGCTGCACGAAAGTAGTAGTTATCGACCAGGGCGACGCTGATTTTATTCAGCACGATGCCGTTCTGGAAACTGCCGCCCGCACCGTCGCCGCGCACCACCAGGTTCTCGAGCTGCACTTGCCGCGAGCCGGGGTTGGCGGTCGCGGTGTTCGAGATGGTGACGGCGTTGCGCCCCTCAGTCGCCAGGCCCCGGATCAGCGATAGCCCGCCCATGTGGAACAGCGCGCCCGAAAGGTTGGTTGTGCTGCTGCGCAGCCAGGCATTGGCCGAGCCGAGAGTGACCGTGAAGCCGTCGGTATCTGCGGTGAACACCAGCTCGGACACGTCGGCGCCATCGCCCTCGATGCTCAGCGCCTGGTTGTTGGTGAGCGTCGCGGACAGGCCGGCGGAAAGCAGGCAGCGCCCGGCAGGCACGCGGACCCGCGCGCCGTAGGTCCGCAATGCCGCCCGGGCCAGGGCCGACTGGAAGGCGGGCGTGTCGGCTGTGGTGTTGACGCCGTCGCAGACCGCGCCGTAGCGCTGCACGTCGATGACGCCATTCTCCAGCGCCGCCTCCGCAACGGCCTGGGGCGGCGTCAGCAGCAGCGCCAAGAGCAGCCACAGCCAGACCATGGTGGAGTCTTTCAACGAAGCGGGTTGGGGCATGGGGCCGTTATGCCTGCAAGCGGGTTGCCCGCGCGACCTAAAACGATATCGGTTCACCTGGGGGGGGGGGGGGGGGGGGGGGGGCGGGGGGGGGGGGGGGGGGGGGGGGGGCGGGGGGGGGGGGCGGGGGCCGCGGGGGGGGGCCGCGGGGGGCGAGGGCGGCGGGGGGGGCGCGCGCGCGGCGGGCGCGGGGCGGGCGGCGGCGCGGCGGCCCGCGCGGGGCGGGGCGCGAGGGCGGGCGCGCGCCGGCGCGAGGGGCGCGCGCGCGCCGGCGGGGCGCGGCCCCGAGGCGGCGCCGCGAGCCGCCGCGCCGCCGCCCCGCGCGCCCCCCCCGGCGCGCCGGCCGCCCGGCCCGCGGAGCGCGCCGGCGGGAACGCCGCCCGAGCGCCGGGCCGAGGGCGCGCCGCGCGAGCGCGGCGGCGCGCGGGGCCGGCGGCCGGCGCCGGGGCGCGGCGGCCGGCCGCGCGCCGCGACCGGGCGCGGCGCGGCCCGGGCCCGCCGCCCGCCGCCCGCCCCGGGCGGCGGCCGGCGACGCGCGGCGGCGCCCGCCGGCGCCGCCGGCGCGGCCGCGGCCGCCGCCGCCGCCGCGCCGCCCCCGGCGCCGGGCCCGCCGGGCGGCGCGGCGCGGGGCGCGGAGGCCGCCCCCCGCGGGCCGGGCGCGGGCCGGCGCGGCCGCGGGGAGCCGGGCGGCGCGCGCGCGCGCCGCGGCCCGCGCGAGAGCGGGCCGGCGCCCGGCCCGCGCCGCCGGCCCGCGCGCGCGGCCGCCGCCCGCCCGGCGCGCGCCGCGGGCGCCGGCGCGCGCCGCGGCCGCCCGGCGGCGCCGCCCGCCGGCGGCGGCGCCCCGCCGCGCGCCGGCGCGCGGCGCGCCGCGGCGCCCGCGCCCGGCGGCGGCGCCCCGCGGCCGCGCGCGCCGCCCGCCGGCGCCGGCGCGCGCGCCGCCGCGCGCGCGCGCCCGGCGCGCCGCGCCCCGCCGGCCGCGCCCGCGCCCGGGGGCCGGGGGGGGGCCAGGAAGACCTTGGGCGAAATGAAGGGATCAAGGCTTGCGGCTGGCGCGCAGGCTCTGCAGCGCCTGCAGGATCTCGGTTGGCTCGGCACGCTGGGTGAAATCGATGTTCACCCAAGCGCGCCGCACGATGCCGTCCTGGCCCACGAGGAACGTGGCCGGAACCGGCAGCAGCCAGGCCGGATTGCCGCTGCGCTCAGCGAGGTCCACGCCGCGGCGACGCAGCAGCTCGGCATAGAGCGGCGGTGTGCGGAACACGATGCCGAACGCCATGGCGATCGCCAGGTCCACATCGACCAGCACCTCGTAATGCACCCCGCGGTCGCGCTGCATCGCCAGCGCCCGCCCGCCGGTCTCGGGCGTCATCGCCACCAGCATGCCGCCGGCCTGCGACAGTTCGGGCAGCACCGCCTCGAGCGCCTCGAGCGTCGCCGAGCAGTACGGGCACCAGCCGCCGCGGAAGAAGGTCACCACGAGCGGCCCCTGGGCCAGCAGCTCTCCCGAACCGATGAGCCGCCCGGCGGCGCTCGGCAGCAGGAAGTCCGGCATCCGGTCGCCGGCCTTGCAGGCCTGGGCCGCGACCTGCCCGGCGTCCAGGCGTTCGAGGAACTCGTCATAGGCGGCCCGGACTTCCGCCGTCTCCCGCGACCGGCGCAGCGCCGCCAGGAGCTCGTTCAGAAACATGGGTGGCGCTTACGGTGGGGCATGCTTACAGGCGAGCGATTATCAGCCCGTCTCAATGGAACGGCCGCGTCAGGCCGACGCGGATGACCTCGTCCGGCTGCAGCGGCGTGGCGCCGGCGGCCTCGAAGGTCGGCAGCGCCCGCAACTGTCCGGGCGTGAGGTCCATGACCGCCATATACTCGCCCAGCAGCGCCATGGCCTCGACCGGGACGGCGACCAGGCGGGCACCGATGCCGAGCACGCTGCCCAGGCTGATGATAACGAGAACGCCGCCATCGGGACGGCGCACCACCTCGGCGACGCGGCCAGCACGTCCTGCTGCTCGACCGGGCGCAGCACCTGTCGGCGGATCAGGTCGCCCACCCGGACCGACTGCGGGAATCGTCGAGCCGCGCGTTCGGCCGGGTTGGGCGTCGGCGGCGCGTCCTGCTGTGCCAGCACTGGGCCGCAGGCGAGCAGGAACAAAGCGGCGAGCAGTCGAGGGAAGGGCATGCTGGGGGAGCCTTGGCGTGGGTGGGGGCGACGCGGGAACATCACGCACGAGAGTTACAGCATCCGGCCATGCCTGTGGGTCATGCAGTCGATAACGAGGTTTCAGCGAGATGCCGGGGTTCACCATGGTAAGTCTCGGCATCATCTGAGAACACGAGGCATCATGAGCGCCACCTCAGCCGTCCTTCCCGCTCCCAGCCCTGCCCCGCTGCGGCGCCTGCATCCCGTGCCGGTGCGCATCATGCACTGGACCAACGCGGTCGCCATGCTGGTGATGATCGGCTCGGGCTGGGGCATCTACAACGACAGCGTCATCTTCAGCGGGCTGCACTTCTCCAAGCACGTGCGGCTCGGCAGCTGGGCGGCGCAGAGCCTGCTGTGGCACTTCGCCGGCATGTGGCTGCTGGTGCTGAACGGCCTGCGCCTACCTGCTCTATGGCCTGGTGACCGGCCGCCTGCGGGAGCGGCTGCTGCCGATCCGGCTGGCCGACGTGATCGCAAACCGTGCGCGACACGCTGCAGCTGCAAGATCGCGCATGAGGACCTCACGGTCTACAACGCGGTGCAGAAGCTGCTGTATATCGTCGTGATCCTGGCCGGGGTGTCGCAGGTGGTGACCGGCCTGGCGATCTGGAAGCCGGTGCAGTTCTCCGGGCCTGACGGCGCTGCTCGGCGGGTTCCAGGCGGCGCGGCTGATCCACTTCCTCGGCATGGCGGTCATCGTGGGCTTCCTGGTCGTGCACGTCGCCCTGTCCCTGCTGGTGCCGCAGAACCCTGTGGGCCATGCTGACCGGCGGGCCGCGGCTTGGCCCCGCCAGCGAGCGTGGAGCACGGCCATGAGGTCGCTGTTCCGCCCAGCCAAGGCGCCGGACCCGGCAATCCTCGACAACCATCGGCCGCTGATCCGCTCGCTGCAGCGCCGGGGCGTGCTGCGCGGCGGGCTGTCGCTCGGCGCGCTGACGATGCTGACCGGCTGCGACGTCGGGGATCAGATGCGTCGGTGCAGCCGGCCCTGCGCGCCATCTCGAGCTTCAACGACCGGGTGCAGGCGGCGCTGTTCGACCCGGACAAGCTGGCGCCCGACCTATCCGGAGTCGATGGTGCTGAAGCCGCCGCGCTTCAACGCCTATTACGACATCGAGCAGGTGAAGCCCGTCGACGGCGACGCGCTGGCGGCTGGAGCTGGCCGGGCTGGTCGCGGACAAGCGGCCCTGGACCCGGCAGCAGCTCGCGGCCCTGCCGCAGCGCGAGATGATCATCCGCCACGTCTGCGTCGAGGGCTGGGACTATATCGGCCAATGGTCCGGCGTGCCGCTGCGCACGCTTCCTGGAGCGGATCGGCGCCGACCTGCGCGCCAAATACGTCGCGTTCAAGACCGCCGACGACTACCCGAGCAGCATCGACATGGCGACCGCGCTGCACCCGCAGACGCTGCTCGCCACGAAGTATGCGCGGGAGACGCTCGCCGACCCGTTCGGCTATCCGCTGCGGCTGCGCACGAGCACGAAGCTCGGGTTCAAGAACCCCAAATGGATCACCGCCATCGAGGTCACCAACACCTACCCGGGCGGTTATTGGGAGAACCTTGGGTTCAACTGGCAAAGCAGCATTTGAGGCACCACGATGTCTTCGACCCTCACCCAGCAGCCCCGTCCTGCCCGCGATCCCGTAGCTGACAACGGCAAGGCAACGGATACCGTCCTGAGCATATTTGGCCGCCTCGCATCCTCATTTCCCTGGCTGGACCGGAAAGGCCGGCTCTCGCCGCTGCGGGGTACGGTATTCGCGCTGCTTTGGGTTCCCGTGCTGGTCTATGCGGGCCGGTACGCGCTGCGTGATCTCGGACCTCGTCCGCTGCACGAGTTGCTGCTCGCCGCGGGAACCTGGACCATTTGGTGGCTGCTGGCGTCGCTCGCGGTCACCCCGTTGAAGGCGGTGCTCGGCCTGCCCGGCATTGTCGTCGTCCGGCGCATGATCGGACTGGCCGCATTCTTCTACGCCGTCCTCCATTTGATGCTGTACGCCGCCGACGAGAACTGGCTGCTGCTGCACGTCGCGGCCGAGATCGCGCGGCGGTTCTATCTCAGCATCGGCTTCGTCGCCCTGGCCGGCCTGACCGTCCTGGGCTGGACGTCGCGGGATGCCTGGGTCAGGCAGCTTGGCCCAGGCTGGAAGCGGCTTCATAAGCTGACCTATGCGATCGCGGCGCTCGGCGTGTTCCACTATTACCTGCAATCAAAGGCCGATGCGTCTGCGGCCGTCCTCGCATCCGGCGTGTTCGCCTGGCTGATGCTGTGGCGCCTGCTCCCGGCCGGACGCGACCGGAGCCTGGCCGGGCTGGCAGCCCTGGCAGTCCTGGCGGGCCTGACGACCACCGCGCTCGAGTTCGCCTGGTACGGGCTCGCGACGCGGGTGGACCCGTGGCGGGTGCTGCATGGCGAGCTTGACATCACTTTTGGCCTGCGTCCCGCCGCCGAGGTCACGGCATTGGGCATTCTCCTGGCGGCCACGTTCGAACTGAGCCGGCTTTCGCTCACGCGGCGTGCTGGCGGCCTATGGGGCAGCGTGCTCCTCCACGCGGCTGGCGGGGCTGTCGGCATCCTGGCGGCGATGGCGCTTGGCTGGGGGGATGGGCTGGATTTCGAAACCACGATGGGCGTGTCCATCGCAGCTGCCTGCGTCGGCCTGCCCGGCCTGCTGGGCGCATTGCTTTGGCTCCGCAACGCGCCGCACCACGCTTTTCCGGCCGGCATGGATGGCCAGACCTAAAAAGCCATGTTGGCGATCTGCGCGGCAAGTTCTTCCATCGATGATTTGAGCAACTCAAGCCGGCGTTTGTTGAATTCTGCCGGGTCAGGTTTCTGTCCGTCAAATTTCTTGAGCGTGACGAAGAACTCGTGCCCCATCGTCTCCGAAATATCTGCGATGCGCAGGCCAAGGATGCCAAGGTAGCCGAGTTCCTCAATGATCAGGGCGAAACTGCTCGGCGTGAATTTCCAGGCGTGGAAGTCGTAGTACTCCCCATCATTCGTGGCTGATGCTCTGCGGAAAACAGCATAGGCAAAATCAAGCGGCCAGGCCAATTCGAGGTCGGTCGTCTTGTCTCCGATCGACCAACCACTTCGTCCGTTGTTCCGCGTCGCATATGCAACCTCATTGAACGACGTTCTCTTGCTATGCACACGGTCCCGGTTATGATGCGCTGGCAGCATGTCTCCGGACGTCGAGAGGGCAGAAAAGAAGTCGAAGCAGCATCGCTTGTCAGGAAGCGCGAGCTTGATAACGCCATGCGGTTTTATGAGCGTTTCGCAAGACAGCAGAAAGCCGATTGCATCCGGCATGTGCTCGAGAGAGTGACTCGATATGACCGCATCATAACTCTGCAGTGTGTGCGTTCGAAAGGTGTCATGCATTTGGCCAGAGCGCCAGATGACACCGACATCCTCAATGCGTGCGTAGTTCTCGTTTTTGTAGTGCTCCCTCAGGAATTCAGCGTCTGCATAGTCCACTATGGTCGTATTCCACCCAGCAGACTTCGGGACAATCGGGTTGTGGCTCGGACCAACCTCCACCAGCGTCATGGTTTTATCCACGCCCAGCAGCATTCGATCGATACGGTCCATTCCGGCTAGGTTTCCTTACCAAGCCGGTCAAGCAGCCAACGCCGGCTTGTTTCGCGGGCGAATATCCACCAGCCCAGCGCAACGATGCCGGCAAATATGCCTGTGTAGAGCACACCAGCCAGAAACCATGCTCCCGTGGGTTCAGTAAGGGTGAACATCACCAATACGCCAAGCGACAGCAGAGCTAGGGCATTGCACGGCAACATCACAACTGGCTTTTTTATGCTGAGACAGTAGGACCAGGCTACCAGTCCTACAGTGCTAAAAAATAAGATGGTTTGAACGAGTGAATATTGACCGCGCATGCGGCACATTACCCTATGGCAACCTCGGACGCGAAGCTGATAATTGTTGTAGCGAACCAAAAAATCCAGCGCTGCAGCCCCGGTTTGCCGGGACGGGACGGGCATGTCCCGCGCAGGCGTCCAGCCCCTGGAGGGCATGGGTTTGATGCCTGTTATGAATGGGGCATCCGCTTGCCTCGAGGTATGGCGTCCGGCATTTTATAACCCCAAAGCGGAGGTTTTCGCCGGTGCGCATCGACTCTGTTCTCGGCAGCCTGCTTTTCCTGACCGGCGACACCCCGGACCAAAACGCGCTGGGCGCCGCCAAATACCTTGCGGTGCTGCTCTATACCGCCCTGCTGATCGGCGGGATCGCCGTCGCATTGGCCAACTTGTCGCGCGACCCGGCACACCGCACCGGCCGCAACGCTGCGATCTGGCTATTCCGCGTGTGATCGGCACAAGGTGGCTGCAGGGATCGCTATGGAAGCTGCCCTGGCCGGCGGCCGGCGCCTTCCAGCGTCAGGCCGGGCGGATCGATCCCGCCTTGGTCAGCGTCGTCTGGGAAACGCCACCATTCCCAGGCGATAACTGGACCGTACGCGGCGACGTCGAGTGCCGCGATTCCGCGATCCTGGCGTCGTTGGGCCGCTCCGGCTCTATTGCCGCCGCAAACGCCGCCTACGCCCAAATCGAGCAGGTCGCGCTGGCCACCGACCTGCTGAACTTAAATGGCCGTGCTGTTTAAAATCAAGGGCGAAGGCATTGTGCGCGCTGGTAAGGCGGTGCTGCGCGGCATCGTCGGCTTCCTGATGGGCCGGCACGCCGACACGCTCGCGCTCCGCCCGGATGCGCCGCGGGGGATCGACCTCTATGCCTATAAAATCGTGCCGGGGCTTTATGGTCAGTTCCTGGCTTACATCCTCTACCGTCGGGAGATCATCGTGCGCGAAAGCGCCATTTTCGACACCCTCGGCGTCCGCGCGCTGGGCTGCCACGTGGACGCCGCGATCTCGGAGCTGCGGCTCGACGTCGCGGTCGCGCTGATCGTTGCGACCCGAGCGCTGTCCACCGCCCACCCGCCCGGACCGGACCGGCGGAGCCCGCATGCGTGTAGCGTCTCCGGTCGTGAAGGATTTGGTGCTGGGGGCGCCGGGCACGCGCATGTGGCGGTGCTGCGCCGGTTCGGCATGAAGCCGTTGGACGGCGTGCGGCTCACGCTCATCACGCGGGAGGTGGACACGCCGTATTCCGGGATGCTGCCGGGCTTCGTCGCTGGACCTACACGTTCGACCAGGCGCATATCGACACCGGCCCGTTGGCGCGCTTCGCCGGAGCACGGCTGTATCAGGACGAGGCGGTGGACTCGACCTCGCGGCGCGGACCGTACCCTGCCGCGACCGACCCCCGGTGCAATACGACCTGCTGTCGCTCGACATCGGCTCCCGCCCCAACACTGTCGGCGTGCCGGGCGCCATGGAGCACGCGATCCCCGTCAAGCCGATCGACGGTTTCCTGCGGTTCGAGGCGCTGCGGCGGCGTGTGGCCGAGGAACGTTCGCGCCATGTCCTGCTGGTCGGCGGCGGCGCGGGCGGCGTTGAGTTGCTGCTGTCGCTGGAGCGGCGCCTGCGGCGGGACGCACCCGGGAACGAGTTGCGCTTCAGCCTGGTGACGGGATCGGCCGACATCCTGCCGGGGTTCCCGCCAGCGTTCCGTGCCCGGTTCCATGCTATCCTCCAGGCGCCGGCATCGCGGTCCATGCCGGGGCGTGGGTGAATGCGGTCGAGCCGGGCCGGGTGCTGCTTCGCGGACGCAAGCCGTTGGACTGCGACGAAGTGCTGTGGACCACAGAGGCCGCTCCGGCGTCGTGGCTTACGGAGACCGGCCTCGCCCTCGACGTGCGCGGGTTCATGCGGGTGGACGCGTCGCTGCGCACAGTCGGGCGCGACGATGTGTATGCGGCCGGGGACATGGTCGCTTTCGACCCAGCGCCCATCGCACGATCCGGCGTTTATGCGGTGCGGGCCGGGCCGGTGCTGGCAGGCAATCTCCGTGCGGCGCTGGTTGGCGCGCGGCCCGCCGCATACCGGCCGCAACGTGACGCGCTGTATATCGTCTCGACCGGCGAGCCCTATGCCGTCATGACGCGGAACGGGCTGGTGGCGGAGGGCGCCTGGGCGTGGCGCCTCAAGGACTGGATCGACCGCCGGTTCATGCAGCGCTTCAACAGGGCCGGCGATCGCCGCTGAGCGTGCCGGCCCGGCCCTGAAGCTCGCGGACCAGGCGGATCTGTGTAGATCTCCACCATCGCCATGCGCTGCGGTGGCTGCGGCGCCAAGGGGGGCGCCACGGTGCTGTCCCGCGCTCTCGGCCGCCCACCCTGGCAGCGTCCCGAGGTGCTGGTGGGGCTGGACGCCCGACGACGCGGCCGTCGTTGATACCGGCGGCGAACGCCTGTCGGTGCAGACCGTGGATTACTTCCGGGCCATCATCGACGACCCATACCGGTTCGGCATGATTGCCGCCAACCACGCGCTCGGCGACCTGTTCGCGATGGGCGGGGAGCCGTTGACGGCGCTGGCCATCGCCACGGTCCCGTACGGGCTGGAGGACAAAGTGGAGGCAGACCTCTCTGAAATGATGGCGGGGGCGAACACAGTGCTGCGGGAGGCCGGCTGCGCGCTCGTCGGCGGCCATACCAGCGAGGGAGCGGAATTGTCGCTCGGGTTCGCGATGAATGGGCTGGTGGAGCGGGGCGCACTGATTCGCAAGGCCGGATTGCAGCCCGGCGACGCGCTGGTGCTGACGAAGCCGATCGGCACTGGCACACTCCTGGCGGCCGACATGCGTGGCCAAGCAAAGGGGCGCTGGATACAGGCGGCGATGCACCACATGACGGTCTCGAACCGCACAGCGGCGGCCGTGCTGGCGCAGCACGGCGTTCACGCCTCGACCGACGTCACCGGATTTGGGCTACTGGGGCATCTCGTTGAGATGACCCGAGGCGAGCAGGCGTCGAACGCGCGCACTTGGTTCTGGACGCCGTTCCGGTCGCTGGAGGGGGCCAGAGAGACGTTGGCGCTCGGCGTGTTCTCATCGCTGCAGCCGCAGAACGTCCGGCTTGCGTCGGGCCATCGCGCAACCTCGATGCGGTCCAGGCGCGATGCCGCTCTATCCGCTGCTGTTCGATCCGCAGACCGCCGGCGGATTGCTCGCGGGCGTCCCCGGCGCCGAGGCGGCGCGCTGCGTCGAGGGATTGCGGCGTGCGGGATACGTGCAGGCGGCGGTCATTGGGACGGTCCTTGCGCAGTCCCATGCCATGCCGCCGATCGAGGTGATCCTGCGTTGCCGCGACGTCCTGCATGACAAGTCAGTTTCGGTTCTGGCTGTCCCAGTGCGCTAAATAACCCGAAATTATCATCTAACTATTATCAGAAGGGTTATCCGAGAGTTTCCTGACAAATATTGATTGTCCAGACGTGATAGCGGCATCAAAGTGGAAGGTTTACCGAAGCGGAAGGATTTTTGCGTGGCGCAGCAGCAAAATTTCGAGCGGGCCGCCGTTCCAGCTTTCGCTATAACGGATCGCGCGCCGGGCTGCCGTATCGTTTGGTAGAGCCGAGACGCCTCCGCAGACGGCCGGAGCGACCAATGCCGGGCCGGTTACTGGGCCGGGATTGGGACAATGCGGCCCGTTGCAGGCCGGGTTCGAGTGCGCGCGATCATCTCAGAGCCTGAGCCTGATTGTGGTTGCGATGGCCCTGGTCTGGGCAAGCGTCGGCGTTCTGCTGCAGCAGCAATATGCGGCGGCCTCGCCAGGAATGCGCTGGAGGACACCGGCAACATGGCGCTGGCGTTCGAGGAGAGCGTCAACCGCACCCTCGCGTCGGTCGATCAGATGCTGCTGTTCGTGCGCACCGCCTATGCCAGTGATCCCGCGCATTTCGAGTTGCAGCGCTGGGCCGAGGCAAGCCACCTGGTCAATGACTTGACTTTCCAGGTGTCGATCATCGACCGGTCAGGGTTTCTGGCATCGACCAGCTTAGGACTGCCGCAGCACTCGATCAACCTGCGTGACCGCGAGCATTTTCGAACTCAAATGGATGCTGCGACGGATGCGCTGTTCATCAGCAAGCCACTGATCGGCCGGGAGTCGGGAAAGTGGTCGGTGCAGTTCTCGCGCAAGCTGCTTGACCCCGATGGCTCATTCGCCGGCGTCGTCGTGGTTTCGTTCGACCCATACTGGCTGACGCAGTTCTACAACTCGATCAACATCGGGCACGGCGTCCTGATTGTGGTCGGGACCGATGAGGTCGTTCGCGCCTCGGCGCCAGCGAACCCGCAAGCCCTCGGCTTCAAAATTGCAGAACCAGCCTTGTTCTCTCTAGGCGCGTCATCCAGCCAGGGAGTCTACGAGTCTGAAAGCGAGATCGACGGGATACGGCGGGTCTTCAGCTTCAGGCGGCTGGAGAATTACCCGCTGCTCGTCGCCGTCGGCGAAGACAAAAACAGGTGTTCACCGTGTTCTGGCGCTATCTCCCTGAGTATTTGCTCGGCGGAGCAGTGTTCACCATCCTGATCCTGATCATCAGCTTCGTTCTCGTCCGTCAAAAATTGCAGCTCGTGTTCTCCCAGCAGGCCTTCACCGACACGCTGGACAACATCAGCCAGGGCATCATCATGGTCGATGCTCAGCGCCGGGTGCCGGTGATCAACCGAAGGGTCATGGAATTGCTGGGCCTCCCGGCCGAGCTGTATGCAAGGCTGCGCAGCTTCGACGAGATCCTGAACTGGCAGCTTGACCAAGGTGAGTTCGGACCAGGCGGGGACGCCGCCAGCGGGTTCCGGTCGTTTGTCGAGCATGGCGGCCTCGATGCGCACCCGCTCTACGAACGCACGCGCGACAATGGGACGGTGCTCGAAGTGCGCACGAACCTCATGCCGGACGGCCGCGCGGTCCGCACTTTCACCGACATCACCGAACGCAAGCGGTCCGAGGCGCAGATCACCTTTCTGGCGCATCATGACGTGCTGACCGGCCTGGCAAACCGTGCGGCGTTCCACGCCCGGCTTCAACAGGCCCTGGGCCTCGCCACCCAAAGCACCGGTCAGTTCGCTGTCCTGTGCCTCGACCTGGACAGGTTCAAGCTCATCAACGACCTGCATGGCCACGCCAGCGGCGACATCCTGCTGCAGCAGGTCGCCGAGCGCCTGCGCAGGACCGTCCGCACCGAGGACCTGGTCGCGCGCCTCGGCGGTGACGAGTTCGCGATCCTGCAGTCGGACGTGCGCCAGCCAGAGGCCGCGATACAGCTCGCGACCCGCATGGTGCACAGCCTCGCCGAACCTTTCGAGATCGACGGCAGGCCAATGTCGGTCGGCACCAGCATCGGCGTCGCATTGTGTCCCGCCCACGGTCATTCGGCAGATATCTTGATGAAAAATGCGGATGCGGCGCTGTATCGCGCCAAGGAGAGTGGACGCAGCGTCTACCGAATGTTCGACCCAGCGATGAACATCCGGGTCCACGAGCGCCGCCTGCTTGAGAACGACCTGCGGTCTGCGATGAACGCCGGACAGTTCACCCTGTTCTACCAGCCGATCTGGGACGTGGAGCGGGACCGGCTCTGCGGCTTCGAGTCGCTGCTGCGCTGGTTCCACCCAGAGCGTGGGATCATCCCACCGTCCGAATTTATCGCACTCGCGGAGGAGATCGGCATCATTCGTCAGATCGGGCCCTGGGTGCTCAGGACCGCCTGCGCCGAGGCGAGCGGGTGGCCAGCCGGGCTGCGGCTCTGCGTGAACCTCTCGCCCATCCAATTCCTCGATGACGACCTCCCCGAGCAGGTCAACGACATCGCCCGGCAAACCGGTCTCGGTCCCGAACGGCTGGAACTTGAGATCACCGAAAGCGTGCTGATCGAGGACGCTCAGCACGTGCTGGGGCTGACGCGGCGCCTTCGCGACTACGGGGTCAGGATCGCGCTGGACGACTTCGGCGCCGGCTATTCGAGCCTGAGCTACCTTCGGCGTTTTCCTTTCGACACGATCAAGATCGATCGGTCCTTCGTGCAGGAGATCGTCGATAACACGACGACGCACGCCATCGTCGGCAGTCTTCTCACCCTCGGCCACAGCCTCAACCTCCAGGTCATCGCTGAGGGGGTGGAGACGCGGGCGCAGCTCGAGGCGCTCCAGCGGCTCCGTTGCCGCTAATCCAGGGTTTTCTGCTCGGGCCTCCGGTCGCAGCGGCCGAGCTGCCCAGATTGATCGCGGCGAACAGTCTGGACGCGCTGCGGACAACCCCATGACGGCCCCGCTCCGGTTCCTGCCGGTGGGCGACACGGCGCTGTCAGTTGAGTTCGGCAGCACCATCGAGCCTGACATCAACGATCGCGTCATGGCATTTGACCGGGCGGTCACGGCAGCCGGACTGCCGGGGATCGTCGAGACGGTGCCGAGCTATCGTGCCCTGTTGGTCGAGTATGAGCCACGCCAGCTGTCCTTTGACGCCCTTGTCGCGCACCTGCTTGCAATGGACGTGAAGGCGATGAGCGAATTGTCTCCGGCGCCGCGCCGCTGGATCGTCCCAGTGGCGTATGGACAGGGATTTGGCGAGGACCTTCCTGAGGTCGCCAAACGTCGGAATCTCAGTGCCGAGGCGGTGATTGCCGCGCATGTTTCCAGCGTCTATCGCGTCTACATGATCGGCTTCGCGCCAGGGTTTGCCTATCTCGGCCGCCTGCCGTCCGAACTGGAACTGCCAAGGCGTGAGACGCCGCGACTGGGCGTCGCCGAGGGCAGTGTGATGATCGGCGGGCTGCAGACCGCCATCGCGCCTATGGCGATCCCGACCGGCTGGCATGTCCTCGGCCGCACTCCGCTGCACTGCCTCGATATGCAAAAGCCGAACCCATTCCTGTTTCAACCCGGTGACCGCGTCCGCTTTCGACCGATCGGTCTGCAGGAGTTCGTGGCACTATCGGCGCGCTCGGCAAAGGGCGATCTGGTGGCGGCGCTGGAGGCATGAGCCGTGAGACAGGGTGCCTGGTCGTGCGATGTCCCGGGCCGTCGATGGCTCTGCGAGACTTTGGACAGCGCAGTTGGCGGCGTTTCGGCGTGCCGACCGGTGGCGTGATGGACCAGGCTTCGGCCATCATCGCCAATACCCTGGTGGGCAATCCGGCGGATGCGGCGGTCCTGGAGTTCATGCTTTGGGGCGGGATCATCGAGGTGGCAGCGGATAGTTGCCGCCTTGCGATCAGCGGCGGCCTTTTTCCAATCTCGGCGGCCGGGCAGTGGATGGCCTCAAACCGCTCATTTCGGCTTCGGCGTGGAGACCTGGTGCGTATCGACCCGGCTCCGGAAGCCGTTTGGGGCTATCTCGCCGTTGCCGGCGGCTTCAAGGTCCCACACACTGCTGAAAGCGCTGCAAATGTTGCAGCGCTCAATCTGGGCGGGCTTACAGGTGAAGCTATGCAGGAAGAACATGTCTTGCCGCTCAACACGGGCCTGGCGGCATGGGACCCGGATTGGGCGATCTACCGGCGCAGCCGCGCCATCGACGCACCGATCCGGGTCGTGCTGGGTCCGCAAGACGACATGTTCAGCCCCAGCGATATCAAGAATTTCCTGGACGGCGCCTGGCGCGTGACGCACCACGCGAACCGTATGGGCTATCGGCTGGAGGGGGCAGCGCTCGATGCGGCGTCAGGCGCGACCTTCGTCTCGGACGGGGTGGTGCCGGGCAGCATTCAAGTGCCGGGTTCCGGCCAGCCCATCGTGCTCATGCGTGATGGGCCGACCACGGGTGGCTATTTGAAGATCGCGTGCGTCATCACCGCGGATTTGGACGCCATGGCGCAGCACGGGCCGGGCGCACAAGTCCGGTTTGAGGCGATAAGCTTGAGGGCGGCGCAGCGTCTGCGCCAGTCATATTTAGCCGAGCTCGACGGGATGCCCCAGCTTATGCGGACGATGCCAAAGCCCGAGACCATCACCACAGCGGAAGAGTTTGCACATAACCTGTGACCTGCCCGCAAAACTTAGGCGTTTATAGAAATGCCGGCTGTTGTGCTGCTGGGCAACCCAGTATACCGCGCCTTTCTCCTAGCGAGCGTGTCGGAGCGTCTGGGCGCTTCCGCAATGACAGTCCTGTTGGGCTTCCAAATATATGATTTGACGCATAATATACTTGATCTGGCATGGCTTGGGTTGCTGGAAGCGATTCCGGGCATCAGCCTCGTCCTTTATGGCGGCCATATCGCTGACCGCTACAGCCGCCGGCGCATCGTTCTGATCACCGGCGGCCTGCTCGCGATGCTCGCAGGCGGGGTCGCATTAGTCTCGGGCCACGCAGATCAAAATTCCTACTACTTCCTGTTGCTCTTGGCATTCCTGGCCGCCGTGGTGCGCGCCTTCGAGGGCCCGGCTGCGTCAGCCCTAGAGGCACAAGTCGTGCCAATCCAGCATCTGCTGCCCGGCATCGCTCTGCTCGCCACCATGGGGCGGCTTGCCGATGTGCTGGGACCGGTGGCCGGCGGGCTTGCCTGGGCCGCTCTGGGACCTGCCGCCGCCTATTTTGCCATCGCGGCGCTGCTCGCTGCGTCGAGTGTCGTCATCTTCCAGGGCGTTCCAGAGCAGGCCTCGCACAATCAGGGGCGACATGCGAAGGCGACGCACGGGATCGCCCAGGGCGTGCGCTACGTCATGCGCGATCAGGTTTTGCTGGGATCGATGCTCCTGGATCTGTTCGCCGTGTTCTTCGGCGGCGCCACGGCGCTGCTGCCGGTGTTCGCGACCACCATCCTGCATGTTGGACCAATCGGCTTTGGCTTGCTGCGCTCGGCAAGCGCCATGGGGTCGCTCGCGGCGGCGCTCATCGCCGGCCGGCTGCTGCCGCAGCGGAAGGCCGGGCATGTATTGCTGGCAGTAATCGCCGGGTTCGGGGTGAGCATCGTGGTATTTGGCCTGTCCCGCTCGCTGTTGCTGTCGCTTGCGGCGCTGTTTGTGGCCGGGCTATGCGATGGTACCAGCGTGGTGATCCGTCGCGCCATCCTGCGCCTTGCCTCGCCTGAGGACTTGCGTGGGCGAATCGCCGCGGTCAAATCGGTGTTCGTCGGATCCTCCAACGAGCTCGGAGCTTTCGAGAGCGGGATCGCCGCAACCTTTCTGGGAGCGTCGGCGGCGGTCTGGAGCGGCGGCCTGATCACGCTTGGGATCGTAGCGGTGACCGCGTGGTGCGCGCCCCGGCTACGCCGGCTGGACCTTGTCACCTTGGCGCAGGCCAGTTCCGCCGCGAGTTCAGACTGAAATCGAATTGAGGGGCAATGGCTCAACCACTGGCGCATCGCCCTCGCACAGCGGAAATACCAAGTAGGTTGTGAGGGACTGAGCGGGGTCGGACTGCTGACCGCCTGTTTTACCCAACCTGAGACCGATCCAAAAATTACGATCCGCCGCTGCCGTGCTAAGCACGAAGCAAAGGCGCCGGGCGCAAGGGAGACTTTGATGCAAGACATGGTTTCTGCGGATCGGTCAGCCGTTCCAGGCCGGGCGACCCCTGCCAGCATTCCTGACCTCGCAGCACGCATCAACATCCCCAACAGGCTCGAACGCCTGCCGATGACGAATTATCAGCGGCGGATCTTCGCCATCATCGCCTCCGCGTGGCTGGTGGACCAGGTCGATGTGGCGCTGCTCACCTTCCTGCTCGGCACCATCGTGGTCGCGTTCGGACTGTCGCCGATGCAGGCCGGCCTGCTCGCCTCCATGACCTTCGCCGGGCAGTTCGTCGGCAACATCGCCGCCGGGCTCGCCGCTGACCGCTATGGGCGGCGCAGCGTGTTCCAGGTCACGATGGTGGTCTGGGGCCTGGCCAGCTTCCTCGCTGCCGGCGCCTGGAGCGCGGGTACGTTGATGTTCTGCCGGTTCCTGATCGGCGTCGGGGTGGGCGGCGAGGCGCCGGTGGCGCAGGCCATGGTCTCCGAGCTCGTTCCCGCCAACGTCCGCGGCAAATACATCGCGTTCATGGAAGGGTTCTGGGCGGTCGGCTACGTGCTTTCGGGTGCGATCAGCTTCTTCATCCTGCCGCATCTGGGCTGGCGGTGGGTGTTCGTCGTCGTCGGCTCACTCTCGCTCGTGGTGCTGCTGGTGCGGCGCGGCATGCCGGAGTCGCCGCGGTGGCTTGCCGAGCGTGGACGCTTCGATGAGGCCGACGCCGTGATGCGTCATATGGAAACCGAGGTCGAGCGGCACAGCGGCCGGCCGCTGCCGCCGCCAGCGGCGTTCGAGGTGCCCCAGCATGTGGAGCACTCCAGTTCGCTCGCCACGGTGTTCTCGCGCGAATATGCACAGCGCACGACGATGGCGTTCGGGATGTGGTTCTTTGCCCTGATCGGCTTCTTCGGCCTCAACTCCTGGATCGCCATCCTGCTGCGCGAGCATGGGTTCACCATCATCGGCTCGGTGGGCTTCGTCACCCTGATCACCACCGGGGGCATTCCCGGCTTCTTCACCGCGGCTTGGATGCTGGAGCGGGTTGGCCGCAAGCCGACCACGGCGCTGTTCCTGCTCGCGTCGGCGGCTGCAGCTTGGCTGTATGGGAATTCGACCGACCAGACCCTGCTGTTCGCCAGCGGCTTCGTCATGCAGTTCTTCATGTTCGGCATGTGGAGCTGCCTCTATGCCTACACGCCGGAGCTCTATCCGACCCGGGCGCGCTCCACCGGCGCCGGCCTTGCCTCCGCGGCGGGACGTCTTGGCGCTATCCTTGGCCCGGTCGTCGTGCCGATGCTGGTGCGCGTCGGCGGGCAAGCGGCGGCATTCGAGGTCGGCGCGGCCGGATTCGCCATCGCGGCGGTGCTCGTGCTGGTGCTGGGCGTGGAGACCAGGGGCAAGGTGCTGGAGGTGGTGTCCGCTTGACCGACGGGGGTCACGCATCCAGCGTCCGACAGCAGCCGGGCGCCAGCCACTCCACTAGCTCGCGACAACGCCGTGCTGGCGCAGGAAGCCCAGCAGCGGCAGCAGCGGCAAGCCCAGGATGGCGGCGTGCTCGCCCTGCACGTCGTCGAACAAATGGATGCCCAGCCCTTCCAGCCGGTATGCGCCGACGCAGGCCAGGATGGCGTCGCCCTCCGAGGCCAGGTATTCGTCCAGGAACGCATCACTGAACCCGCGCATGCGCAGGCGAGGTTCGGTGACATGCCGCCAGACCTCCTGGCCACCACGCACGCAGACCACGGCGGTGACGAGGCGATGCGTCTGGCCGCGCAGGGCCTGGAGCTGGGTGCGGGCGCCATCAAGGTCGGCCGGCTTGTCGAACCAGGTCTCATCGCATACCAGGATCTGATCGGCGCCGATCACCAGCGCGTCGGGATCGCGGATGCGGCGCGCCTTCAGCCCAGCGAGGGTCAGCGCGGCCCCGGCGGCGTCGGCCCCCTCCGCCCGGCAGGCCTGCTTCACCGCCGCCTCATCCACCCGCGCGGGCCGGGCCTCGAAGCGCAGCCCGGCCGCGGTCAGCAACGCGGCACGGGCCGTCGATTGGCTGGCCAGGACCAATGGCGGAGCCCCCGCCGGCGCTTGGATCATGGCGTCGGCAGCTCGGGCGGCAGCGGCACGGGCGGGGGAGGGACGGCTGCCGCCTCCTTGCGCCGGCGCTCGTGCCAGGCGTCCATGAGCTGGAGGACGGTCGCCGCTGTCTCCTCGATCGAGCGCCGGGTCACGTCGATCACCGGCCAGCCGCGGCGCGTGCACAGGCGCCGCGCCCATAGCAGCTCGCCGCGCACCGCCTCGACGTCCACGTAGTCGCTGGTGTCCTGCCGCACCCGGCCGGTGTCGTTGCCGGCGGCGATCAGCTTCAGCCGGTGCCGGCGGATTTCGATCAGCGCCGGCGGGTCGAGCGTGAGGCCGATCACCGGACACGTCGGCGCCTCCAGTCCCGGCGGGTCCGGCGTGCCCGGCACCAACGGCACGTTGGCCGCCTTCACGCCGCGGTTGGCGAGGTAGAACGAGGTTGGGGTCTTCGAACTGCGTGACACGCCCACCAGCACGACGTCCGCGGAGGCAATGCCCGCTTGTGCTTGACCATCGTCATGCGCCAGCACGTAGTGCATCGCGTCGATCCGGCGGAAATAGTCGGCGTCCAGCACGTACTGCCGTCCTGGCCGGGACTGCGCCTGGGTGCCGATATGGTCCTGCAGCAGCGCCAGCACCGGCTCCAGCACATTCAGCACCGATACGCCGAGCCGCAGGCACGTCGTCTCGAGGTCGTTGCGCAGCGCCTTGTCGATGACGGTGGACAGCACGGGGCCAGGCTCGGCCTCGATCCCCTCCAGCACGCGGTGTAGCTGGAAGCGGGTGCGGATCAGGCTCCAGCGGTGATAGACGATGGAGGCGTGCTCGAACTGCGAGACGGTGGCGCGGGCGATGCTGTTCAGGGTCTCGCCGGTGGCGTCGGACACCAGATGCAGGTTCATGTGCGGTGGTTCCGTTTTTCAGAGGAGCGGGATTGTGGGGATAGCGGGGACAAGTCGGTTTTTGCGGGAGGCGTGCATGAGTCGGTCGGGTGAGCGGGGATGCTTGGCGGAATGGCGGGTACTGGGGATAGTACGCGGGTGCATCGTGTACGGGAATGGGGTACCCGAAAGCCTTCGGCCAAAAACAATGGCTTGCCAGAGTCCTGGGCTGTGGGCATGAGGGGGATAACTCGGGGATAACCGGGTACCCCTGGTTTAACAGGCCCTACGACTTCCCCCATGACTCATAAATTCTTTTTCTTAAACAGTAAGAGCGCATAATGACAAAGCCTTTGCTACGCGTCCTGGCCGGTGAAGCGGTCTGGCCGCCGCCGATGTGGCTGATGCGTCAGGCCGGGCGCTATCTGCCGGAATACCGGGAGCTGCGTGGCCAGGCGGGCGACTTCATCAGCCTTTGCACCACGCCGAAGCTCGCCGCCGAGGTGACCCTGCAGCCCATCCGCCGTTATGGTTTCGACGCGGCCATCCTGTTCAGCGACATCCTGATGCTGCCCTGGGCGCTCGGCTACGGCTTGGCCTTCAAGGAGGGCGAAGGCCCGGTGCTGCCGCGCCTGACGACGGGCCAAGAGGTGTCGGCGCTGGATCCAAGCCGAGTCATGGACGCGATCACTCCGATCCTCGAAACGGTGCAGCGCACCAAGGCCGGGCTCGACGACGCAACCACGCTGATCGGTTTCGCCGGCAGCCCCTTCACCGTCGCCTGCTACATGGTCGAGGGTGGCGGCTCCAAAGACTTCGCCCGTATCCGCGGCATGGCGCATGGCGAACCCGTATTGTTCACATCGCTGATCGACGTGCTGGTTGCCTCAACGGTCGAATATCTGTCTGCGCAGATCAACGCGGGCGCTGACGTGGTGATGCTGTTCGATAGCTGGGCCGGCGTGCTGTCGCCGCGGCTGTTCGGGCTGCACGTGATCCAGCCGACGCGGCGCATCGTGGACGCCCTCCGTATCCGGCATCCCGGCACCCCCATCATCGGCTTCCCACGGCTGGCCGGGGTGCTGGTCGGCGCCTACGCCGCGCAGACCGGCGTCGATGCCGTGGCGCTGGACACCGGGGCCGAGCTGTCGGTCGCGACTGGGCTGGTGCCAGCGGCGGTGGCGACTCAGGGCAATCTCGACCCACTATCCCTGGTGGCCGGCGGCGAGGCTCTGGCGGCCGAGGTTCGCGGCGTGCTGTCGGCCGTCCGCGGCCGTCCGCACATCTTTAACCTAGGCCACGGCATCGTGCCGCAGACGCCGCCGTCGCACGTGGCGGATTTGGTGGCGCAAGTCCGGGCCGCATGACCTCATAGCCGCTTGACTAGGGCTTCTTACTGGCCAAGTTGGCAACTATGCCCCAACGCAAGATCGCCGTCGTCCTGTTCAATCTCGGCGGGCCTGACAAGCCCGCCTCGGTTCGGCCATTCCTGGTCAACCTGTTCAAAGACCCGGCCATCCTGCGGGTGCCGTTCTTCGTGCGCCCCTTGCTGGCCCGCGTCATCGCGCTAGCCCGCGTCAAGGCCGCCAGCGCCAACTACGCCATCCTGGGCGGCAAATCGCCGCTGCTCGAACTGACGGAGCAGCAGGCCCGCGCGCTGGAGGCGGAGCTGTCCGACATGAACGTCCGCTGTTTTGTCGCCATGCGTTACTGGCATCCATTCAGCATCGCCGCTGCCCGCGACGTAAAGGCGTGGGAGCCGGACGAGGTCGTGCTGGTGCCGCTGTATCCGCAATACTCCACCACGACGACCGGCAGCAGCCTGTCGGCCTGGCGGGAGGCGGCGGCGCAGGCGGGACTGGTCACGCCGGTCAGCACGCTGTGCTGCTACCACTCCGATCCCGGCTACGCCCGCGCCACCGCCGCCATGGTGCGCCGCGCCTACACCGATGCCCGGGCCGCGCTCGACCCCGCGGTGCCGCTGCGCATCCTGTTCTCTGCCCACGGCCTGCCGGAGAGCATCGTCAAGGCCGGCGATCCCTACCAATTCCAGGTCGAGCGCACGGTCGCCGCGGTCGTCCGCTCGCTGGACATGCCGGACCTGGATTACACCGTCTGTTTTCAATCGCGTGCCACCCCGCAGAAGTGGATCGACCCTAGCACCGAGGTCGAGATCGAGCGTGCGGCGCATGACAAGACCGCGGTCCTGGTGGTGCCCATCGCCTTTGTCTCTGAGCATTCTGAGACCCTGGTTGAGTTGGATGTCGAGTATCGGGAGTTGGCGGAGAAGGAGGGCGTGCCGGGCTATTACCGCTGCCCGGCGCAGAACAGCGACCCCGGATTCATCGAGGCACTGGGCGAACTGGTGCGCATGACCCTGGGGCGCGGCCCCGGCCTGTGCAGTTTCGTCGGCGGCCGCACCTGCCCGAAGCCGTTCGGCGATTGCCCGCACGCACGCGCCGGCGCGGCCCAGCCAGTGCCGGCGCTGGCGCAAGTCTCGTGACTCCAAGCCCGTTACGTCTGGTCATCTTCGATTGCGACGGAGTCTTGGTGGACAGCGAGGGCCCGTCAGCGCGGGTGACGGCGCGTGAGGTGAGCCTGCTGGGCTGGCCGATCACGGCAACTGAGGCTATGACGCGGTTTATGGGCCTACGGCTGTCTGATCTGCCGGCGTTGATCACGGCGCAGACCGGGAGGCCGGTGCCGCCTGGTTGGGTGGAGCATATTCGCGGACGCCTGATCGATACTTTGGCTCATGAGGTTGAGGCGCTGCCTGGCGCCGCCGCGGCGCTGCGGGCGACGATGGCGCTCGGCCTGCCATACCGGATCGCGTCCAACTCCTCGCACGAGGAGATGGCGGTGAAGTTTGCCCGCACTGGCCTCGCGTCGCTGGTCGAGGGCCGCATCCACAGCGCTCGCGATGTCGCCGCCGGTAAACCCGCGCCGGACGTTTTCCTGGCCGCCGCCGCCGCGGAGGGCGTGGCTCCCCAGGCCTGCATCGTGGTCGAGGACAGCCTGCCGGGCACGCGCGGTGCGTTGGCCGCCGGTATGGCTTGCATCGGGCTCGACACGCATGGACCTGGCGATGCGCTGCGGGCGGCTGGCGCTCATCCCATCCAGGCGCTGTCCGAGCTGCCGGCGCTGTTTCGGGCCGCGATGCGCCCCGTTGCTGCATGACGACTGCCGCATGACACCCGCCGTATGACCGTTCTCGCATGACTATCGCCGCTTTGGCCTACGTCTATCCATGGACCAAGGCGCTGCACGTTATCTCGCTGATCGCCTGGATGGCTGGGCTATTCTACCTACCGCGGCTGTTCGTCTATCACTGCGGCGTGGCGCGCGGATCGGTTGAGAGCGAGCGCTTCAAGGTTATGGAGCGCCGGCTGCTGAAGCAGATCATGCTGCCGGCGATGCTGAGCACCTGGCTGTTTGGCATCCTGCTGGTGCTGACGCCCGGCATTGTGGCATGGTCGCCGTTCAACTGGTGGCACCTGAAATTCGCTGCGGTGTTCCTGATGACCGGGTTCCAGGGTGCGGCTGGCAAATGGCGGCGGGACTTCTTGGAGGACCGCAATCAAAAGCCGCACCGCTATTTTCGCTATGCGAACGAGGTGCCGACCCTGCTGATGATCGTCGCCGTGATCATGGTCATCGTAAAGCCATTCTGAGCGTCCGCGCTGAAATCTCTTGACGCCGCCGGTTGCTGATGCCAACTGGATACCAACGATGCGGGGCGATCCCGGCATTGCCATACCAGGAACCGGCGGCCTTTGGGCCCTGTTCTCCCCCATTACGGGACAGCGCTTGCCACCGCAGTTGCGGGATCCTGGCCGGCATGACGTTCCGTTCCGCACATCTAGAGACACTGAGGCAGCCGCATGCACCTCGCCGAACTCAAGGCCAAATCCCCGGCCGACCTTCTGAGCTTCGCCGAATCCCTTCAAGTCGAGAACGCGTCGTCATTGCGAAAGCAGGACATGATGGTCGCGATTCTCAAGAATTTCGCCGATAACGACCAAGCTATCTACGGCGAAGGCACGCTGGAGATCCTGCCGGACGGCTTCGGCTACCTGCGCAGCAGCCAGGCCAATTTCCTGCCGGGTCCGGACGACATCTACATCAGCCCGAACCAGGTCCGCCGCTTCGCGCTGCGCACCGGGGACACCGTTGAGGGCCAGATCCGCGCGCCGCGCGATGGTGAGCGCTATTTCGCGCTGCTCAAGGTCAACACCATCAACTTCGAGCCGCCGGACGCGGTGCGACACCGCATCAACTTCGACAACCTGACGCCGCTCTATCCCGACCGGAAGCTGAAGATGGAGGTCGAGAACTTCCAGTCGGTCGCCAAGGGGCCGGGCAAGGACATGACGCCGCGGGTCATCGACCTGATCGCGCCGATCGGCATGGGACAGCGCGCGCTGATCGTGGCGCCGCCGCGCACCGGCAAGACGGTGATGCTGCAGAACATTGCCACAGCCATTTCGGCGAACCACCCCGAGATCTTCCTGATCGTGCTGCTGATCGACGAGCGGCCGGAGGAGGTGACGGACATGTCCCGCACCGTGAAGGGCGAGGTCGTCGCCAGCACCTTCGACGAGCCAGCGACCCGGCACGTGGCGGTAACGGAAATGGTCCTGGAAAAGGCCAAGCGCCTGGTCGAGCACAAGCGCGACGTCGTCATTTTGCTCGACAGCATCACCCGGCTGGCGCGCGCCTACAACACCGTCGTGCCGTCATCGGGCAAGGTGCTCACCGGCGGCGTTGACGCCAATGCGCTGCAGCGGCCAAAGCGCTTCTTCGGCGCGGCCCGCAACATCGAGGAGGGCGGCAGCCTCACGATCATCGCCACCGCGCTGATCGACACCGGCAGCCGGATGGACGAGGTGATCTTCGAGGAGTTCAAGGGCACCGGCAACTCCGAGATCATTCTCGATCGCAAGCTATCGGACAAGCGCACCTTCCCGGCGATCGACATCACAAAGTCCGGCACCCGCAAGGAGGAGTTGCTGGTCGAGCGTGGCACGCTGTCGAAGATGTGGGTGCTGCGCCGCATCCTGGGCCCGATGGGCATGACGGACGCGATGGACTTTTTGTTGGACAAGCTGAAATACAGCAAGACCAACCAGGACTTCTTCGACGCGATGAATACTTGACGGGTGGGCGGCTGAGTGTGGCTACTCGCCCACCTGCCGCAGACGGGTTGTCCGGTAGATGCCGGTTAGAGGCGTCCGGAAGCCTATGCTTTCCAGGACTAGGTCGCCATCGGTAATGGTATCTGGTTCTTGGGGCCAAGTGCCATCCACACGCCGGCGTAGCAATTCAGCCCGGATTGTTATGCTGCGCAGAATGAGGATCTCCTGCACACTGGGGATTGTCGTATATGTCCAGACATTGGCCCAAGTCTCAGCTTGGTTGCTTGGCGACAATATTTCGATAACTATAAGTGGATCGGTGAGAGCAGCCTCCTCGACTTCATAATCAGCGCATGTGACAGCCAAATCTGGAATGCGAAAATTATGCTTAGCTTGCACATGCGGAATGATGCCGGGGGCGGTTACCACCGAACATGCGCCGCCTTTGTCCAGCAGATGATTTCGTAGCAGGCTACCTAGCTCATTCTGCAGAGCCCCATGGGTCCGTTTGGTCGGCGACATCGCCTGCGGCTCGCCATCAACGAGTTGCCATGCCTGGCCATCGCCGGGCTCCCAATCCAGGAACTCGTCCACGGACATCCGAACCGGAATCCTTGCTATTGCGACCATGATCTCAAGCTAACACAGCTGTCGCGTCAGATCATCAAACTCGTCGCAACCCATTCCACGTTGCACAGTTAAAGATATCCTT
The DNA here is from genome assembly GCA_963850595.1 of uncultured Alphaproteobacteria bacterium. Lineage (GTDB taxonomy): Bacteria > Pseudomonadota > Alphaproteobacteria > Acetobacterales > Acetobacteraceae > CAHJXG01. Next base: position 210,431 of record CAWKLS010000005.1, read on the forward strand.
ATATACCGCCGCGCAAAGCTCAGGAGCCCAAAACCATGCCCGACGTGAACATCGCCCACGACTATAAAGTCCGCGACATCTCCCTGGCCGAGTGGGGCCGCAAGGAGATCCTGATGGCCGAAGACGAGATGCCCGGCCTCATGGCATTGCGCGCCGAATACGGCGCATCGAAGCCCCTCAAGGATGCACGGATCGTCGGCAGCCTGCACATGACCATCCAGACGGCGGTGCTGATTGAGACGCTGACGGCGCTAGGCGCCACGGTGCGCTGGTCGTCGTGCAACATCTTCTCGACGCAGGACCATGCCGCCGCGGCTGTTGCCGTGGCCGGCACGCCGGTGTTCGCCTGGAAGGGCATGGACGAGAAGGAATTCTGGGAATGCATCGAGGCGACCGTGCGCGGTCCCGATGGCTGGGTCCCGAACATGATCCTGGATGACGGCGGCGATCTGACGAAGCTGATCCACGAGAACCATCCGGACCTGCTGCCTGGGATCAAGGGCCTGAGCGAGGAGACCACGACCGGCGTGCACCGGCTGTGGGAGATGGCGAAGGCCGGCACGCTGAAGGTCCCGGCAATCAACGTGAACGACAGCGTTACCAAGTCGAAGTTCGACAACCTTTATGGCTGCAAAGAGAGCCTGGTGGACGCAATCCGCCGCGGCACCGACGTGATGATGGCCGGCAAGGTCGCCGTCGTGGCGGGTTACGGCGACGTGGGCAAGGGCTCGGCCGCCAGCCTGAAGAATGGCGGCTGCCGGGTGCTGGTGACGGAGGTTGATCCGATCTGCGCGCTGCAGGCCGCGATGGAGGGCTTCGAGGTCGTGACGATGGAGGACGCGGCGCCGCGCGGCGACATCTTCGTGACGGCGACGGGCAACATCGACGTGCTGACCGTGGACCACATGCGCGCCATGAAGAACCGCGCGATCGTCTGCAACATCGGCCACTTCGACAGCGAAATCCAGATCGAGGGCCTGCGCAACTTCCGCTGGGAGAACGTAAAGCCGCAGGTGGACGAGGTCGTGTTCCCCGACGGCAAGCGTCTGATCGTATTGAGTGAGGGCCGCCTGGTGAACCTCGGGAACGCCACGGGCCATCCGAGCTTCGTGATGTCCGCGTCCTTCACCAACCAGGTGCTGGCACAAATAGAACTGTGGACGGCACCCGCGGGCAAGTACCAGAACCAGGTTTATACCCTGCCGAAGCAACTCGACGAGAAGGTCGCCGCGCTTCACCTTGCGAAGGTTGGCGCGGCGCTAACCAAGCTGACGCCGAAACAGGCGGACTACATCGGGGCCGGTGTGTCCGGTCCGTTCAAACACGATCTGTATCGTTATTGATCCTGGCATGATCGTCCCGGCCGGTGGCCGGGGCGACGCCTCCAAATCTCGTGATCAAGCCTTAATGGATTGTAACAAAGCTGTCGTGGATTAGACAGGGCGGTTAGCCTGAATAATTCATGAGGGTTGGCGGGCATAGTACAAGCCCTTGATCCAGCGTAGAATGTGGTTGTCGAGGCCAATTCTACGGATCCGGAGCACCATGCCCGCCAAGGTTGTATCTACCCCTGCGCTGCCCGGTTTGTCACCCATTGGCGGCAAGCCCGTGATCGCCCGCTTCGACGGTGGACATCTTTCATCCGATGGCGGGCTGCTGGTCTTGCGCGAGGTAGAGCAGCGCCTCGACGTGGCCGGACGCTTGGCGGCTTGCATCACGGACCCGCGTGACCCGGAGCGTGTTGTGCACGGGCTCGACGAGATCATCCGCTTTCGCCTGTTCATGATCGCGGCCGGTTATGAGGACGGCAACGACGCGGACCGGCTGCGCACCGACCCGATGTTCAAGCTCGCCATGGCACGGCTTGAGGACGAGACGGCGCTGTGCTCGCAGCCGACCCTCTCACGCCTGGAGAACCTGCCCGACACGCGTACGCTGCTGCGCATGGGTCAAGCCATGGTCGATTTCTACTGCGCATCCTTCCGCCAGGTGCCGCGCCGGATCGTGCTGGACGTGGATGACACGTTCGACACCGTTCATGGCGCGCAGCAAATGCGCTTGTTCAATGCGCACTACGATGAATACGGCTTCCAGCCCATCGTGGTGTTCGACGGCGAGGGTCGCTTCGTCACCGCCGTGCTGCGCCCGGCCAAGCGGCCGAGTGGACGCGAGATCCGCGCCTTCCTGCGCCGCTTGTTGCGCCAGATCCGCGCCAGCTGGCCCCGGGTCGAGATCCTGCTACGGGCCGACAGCCACTACTGCAGCCCCGAGGTGCTGCGCTGGTGCCGGGTGAACAAAGTTGACTATCTGATTGGCGTCGCGCCGACCAGCACGCTGCGCCGTCACGTCGAGAGCCTGGAGGCCAGCACCGCCGCGCGCTTTGCCGCCTCGGACGGCAGCTCCAAGCTCCGCCGCTTTACCGAGTTCTACGACGGCGCTGCAAGCTGGGACCGGGTCGAGCGCATCGTCGCTCGCATCGAGGCCGGGCCTGGCGGGACGGACACGCGCTTCGTCGTCACCAGCCTGCGGGGCGGCTCAGCCCGCGCCCTCTACGAGCGGCGGTATTGCCAGAGGGGCCAGGCGGAGATCTACCAAGCATGATGCGTCTCAAGAGTGATTAGGGGTTGCAGGGTGGCTTGCGCCATGCAGGCGGCGATGGCGTAACCGGTCAATCTCGGCCTCATCGGCCTGAATAAGCCAAACGTTTTGGGTCAGCACCGGCACTTTGCGGGCGACGACCACCCCACGCTGGATCCAGCGATGGATTGTGGCCTTAGGAGCGTCAAGCCGGGCCGCGAGTTCGTCGATGGTCATCTCTCCCGGTTCACGCCCTTGCAGCCGGGCCGCCCACGACATGTGAGGAGCGACGGGCATACCTATGCGACGCAGCAAGCTGCGCACCATCACGGCGGTGTGGGTCGACCGGCGCTTGGGCGGCGTCCAACCCTCGGCGTTCAGGACACCGGCGATCGCCGGGGCCTTGTGGCCTTCTGCATGCAGATCACGGATGCGCTGCAGCAGGGCGACATGGTCGCTTCGTTGCGTCAGGTGGGCCACTGGCCGCCGCAGGTCATGCTGGGTCTGCACGCCGCCAGCCCAATGGCACTCGACCCGAACGATCTCGCTTTTGCCCTGCACCGTGACGACGACGCGGTCCAGCATCAAGCGTGCGATGGCCTGCCGGTCCGCCGCAGTGGTGGTGGGGGCCGTCCAGAGCGCTGGGATATCTGATGCCAGGCGCTCAATCGCGGCGCGTTCGTCGCTCGTCAGCGGCAAGGCCTGGCCCGCCAGGAACCGTTCATGCTCGGCCTTCAGGCGCACCTCGTCGGCCAGCGCCGCCTCCCAGCGCTGCTCCAGGGTGCGCACCACGAGCCGGTTCTCCGGCTCGACGGCGTCGTATTGGCGCTGGGCCCGCTCGACCTCGTAGCGCGCCCGTTCCAGCCGCTGCCGCCATTGCCGGTGCAGGGCCGTGCGCTCCAGTTCAAGATCCTCCGCCAGGTGCAGGCTGACCTCCAAGGCAGCCGGCGCGAGCGCTTGCAGCATCAGCTCGCCCACCAGCACGTCCAGCGCCCGTCCGCTGAGGGACTGACACAGGGGCGCGCCGTAGTTCATCGCGAGCCGCGAGCAGCAGTAGCGCTGGAAACGGCCCCCGTTCGGGTATTGCGCCGCCATGCGCTGGCCGCAGCGGCCGCATACGATCAAGTTCGCAAGCAGGGCCGGGCCGCCCCGGGGAATGCCGCGCTGTGCGCTGCGGTTGGCCACGATCTGCTCCAGGTTCCGCTCGTATGCCTCCCAGCTGATGTAGGCAGGCCAGCGGTTCCTGATCAACACCGCCGGGTCGCCGGCTTTCTGGCCCGTGCTAGGGTGCCCCGGCTTTTGGCGGCGCGGATCGACGCCGCGCCGTCCATAAGCATAGGCGCCGGCATACAGCGGGCTTTGCAGCATCTCCGACAACGTGAAGCGGTTCGGCGCATGCCACTCCAACTCGCCCTTCGCCGCTCCTGTCCGGACACGATACGGCAGCTGGATGTCGTGTGCGACGAGATGGGCGAGCACTCCGTTGATCGTGCGGCGGCGCTCGAACGTGTCAAACACCAGGCGCACGGTTGCCTGCACCTGCTCGTCGCTGTCGAACACGACCTCGCCTGCACGGCTGCGCAAGTAGCCGCGCGGCAGGTTAAAGAACAGCTCGCCACGCTGCGCCTTGGCGCGGCGTCCCTCCAGCATGCGGATCTTGAGCATGTGTAGCTCTGCCTCGCTCATCGTGCCTTTGAGCCCAAGAAGTAGCCTGTCGTTGAAGCCGCCCGCGTCGTACACGCCGTCGGTGTCGGCAATGAGCGTATCGAACAGCGCGCAGACCTCGAGCAGCTGGTGCCAGTCCCGGCACGACCGCGCCAAGCGCGACATCTCGACACCCAGCACCAGCCCGACATGGCCCAGGCCGACCTCGGTCATCAGCCGCTGGAAGCCAGGGCGGTTGGCCGTCGTGGTCCCAGAGCGGCCCAGGTCGTCATCGATCACCTCCACCCTCTGGCGTGCCCAGCCGAGCTGGAGGGCGCGCTCGACCAGGGCGTATTGCAGGCGCGTCGACTCCTGGTTCTGCTCGACCTGCCGCAGGGTGGACTGCCGAACGTAGACCAAAGCCAGGCGGTCCTGATGACGGCCTTGCACCTTCTCCGAGACGCTCATGGTGCCCCTCCTCACCGGTTGTGCGTCGGTCATGGCCGCAGCCCTCCTCGATGGGCTCCAGCACCAGAGGGCGGCGGACGAGATGGCCGAGCAGGACCGCAAGCCGCCGGCGCGTCGCAGCCGGCAGCTGCGTCCAGGTCATGATCGCTGCGGGAGATGCCTGCTTCACGGCGCGCCGCCACCCAATGGACCAAACCGAGCAACGCTGCTCGGCCCAGTCTGGGTTGCCCTGTCGCCGAAAGTTGCTGTTCAGACGTTTCTATGGGGGTGGATGGAAAATCATATCAAAAGCTGGAAGCGCCACCTCGCCGCCGACCGCACCTCGTGCACCAAGGCCACCGCCAACCAGTTCCGCCTGTTCCTGCACGGGGCCGCCTACTGGCTGATGTGGAGCCTTCGCACGCTCATGCCGCGCCGCTCGTCCTGGCGCACCGCGCAGTTCGACACGCTGCGGCTGCGCATGATCAAGCTCGCCGTGCGTGTCGTCGAGATGAAGACCCAGGTCAAACTGCACCTGCCCAGCACCGCACTGTGCCAGTCCATTCTGGCCTTCGTCCTCGGCCGTGTGCCGCGCCTGATCAGCTGAAAGGCGGGGCAGCGTGCCCCACCGCCACCCGCTTCCGCCAACCTCCAGCGCCGCCATATCGAGCCGACAGCATGCCAACCCCCTCAAGGCGGCAGCGATCCCGCACGCCCGCACAACCATCACGCGAGAAACACCTGTCTCAGCAAAGGGCCGCCCCAGGCCGATGAATAATGGCGGATAGCTAGGGTTCCGGGAGCAATCACGGGACCAAGCCGATGTCGGACGCGACCATAATCTCTGCGGGAATGCCGGCAGCCAACACTGAGCGCCGTGGCCCTAACCTCGACGCCAAGCCGCATGCCTCGGTCCCCATCATTTTCATCGGCTTATTGATCGCTGGCGTCGCCTTCGTGGTCCAGGGCCTTACGCACGACATTGCCGAAGCGGGCGGGCCGCCGCTGGCAATCGCCGCCTTCGTGCTCCTCGGCCTCGCCTTGCTGATCGCGTTGGCGTTCGAGTTCGTCAACGGCTTCCACGACACCGCCAACGCGGTCGCCACGGTGATCTACACCCACAGCCTGCCGGCGCAGTGGGCGGTGATCTGGTCGGGCTTCTTCAACTTCCTTGGCGTGCTCACCTCGTCTGGCGCGGTCGCTTTCACCGTGGTGAGCCTGCTGCCGGTCGAGCTGATCCTGCAGGTCGGCAGCAGCGCCGGCTACGCGATGATTTTTGCGCTGTTGATCGCCGCGATCATCTGGAACTTGGGCACCTGGTCGCTCGGGCTGCCTGCGAGCTCGTCCCACACGCTGATCGGCTCGATCATCGGGGTGGGCCTCGCAAACCAGTTCATGAGCGCCGGGGCGGGCGTCTCCGGCGTGGATTGGAACCAGGTCTGGGGCGTGTTCAAGGCGCTGCTGATCAGTCCGATCGTCGGTTTCGTCGGCGCTGCACTGCTGTTGCTGCTGATGAAGACCGTCGTGAAGTCGAAGCACTTATACGAGGCCCCGGACGGCAACAGCAAGCCGCCCACCTGGATACGCGGCCTGCTGATCCTGACCTGCACCGGCGTGTCGTTCGCGCACGGCTCGAATGACGGACAGAAGGGCATGGGGCTGATCATGCTTATTCTCATCGGCGTGGCGCCGACCGCCTATGCGCTGAACCGCGCGCTGCCCGACAGCAGCACGCCCGCCTTCATGCAGGCGACCGAGCGGGTCGAGGGCGTGTTCACCGCCCGTGCGCAGAACGACACCATCCCGGCCGACCAGGCGCGGGGCCGGGTGATCCGGGCCGTGCAGGAAAAAAGCTTTGACCAGCCCGAGGTGTTCGCGGCGATGTCCAGCCTCGCGCACGACATGGCGGCGCAGGTGCAGGGCTACGGCGCGATCAAGCGCATTCCGGCGGAGCAGGTGCAGAACGTCCGCAACGACATGTTCCTGGCGTCCGAGGCGGTGCGCCAGATGGAGAAGCAGCACGTGGCGTTCAACGGCGATGAGAGCGCCGCGCTGAAAGGCTGGAAGGGTGAGCTCAACTCCGGCACCAAGTTTATCCCGCTTTGGGTCAAGGTCGCAGTAGCGGTGGCGCTCGGCCTCGGCACGATGATCGGCTGGAAGCAAATCGTGGTGACCGTCGGCGAGCGGATCGGCAAGACGCATTTGACCTATGGCCAGGGCGCGGCTGCCGAGCTGGTGGCGATGATGACGATCGGCGCCGCGGACGTGTATGGCTTGCCGGTCTCCACAACGCACGTGCTATCCAGCGGCGTCGCCGGCACCATGGCGGCCAATGGATCGGGCCTGCAATGGAGCACCGTGCGCAGCATCGCGATGGCCTGGGTGCTCACCTTGCCCGCGGCGGCGTTGCTGGCTGGGGCGCTGTATTATTTGTTACGCCAGATTTTCTAAGAAGACTGGCTGTGGCGGCGCGCGCTTCGGCCTGCTTTCCAATGAAAGCGTGCCCATCGCTTTGTTCAAAACCGCTGGACAGCCACGCACCCCGGCGGCAACGCCTTCGCAAGCTGCGCGACATGCTCGTGGTGCGTGAGCACGATGACCTGCAGGTGGGTGCTCAGATCCACCAATGCGCGGAGTGCCGCGGTCGCACGTGCATCGTCAAACGTCTGCAAGATGTCATCTGCGATGAACGGCAATGGCGAGGCCGCAGCGCAATGCTCTTTCAGCGCCACCATGCGGAGCGCCAAATAAAGCTGGTCCCGCGTGCCTTCCGAGAGCTGGTGCAGCTCTTTGCGTTCCTCGGGAAACCGGTGTTCGATCGCGTGCAGCGCCGCGCCGTCTAGGCTGTCTTCCGCCACCCTGATGCCATAAGCGCCGTCCGTCACAGCGGCGAATGCTTCCGAGATGTTTTTAATGCCGCCGCCGTCCTGTTCCACGGCCTCCATGGCGCGGGCCAGCATGCCGGCCGCGATCTGCAGCACAAGCTGCTCTTCGAGACGCCGGGCATACAGCGCACTGGCCGCCTCGTATTCAGCGCGCGCCTCGATCGCGGCGGTAGCCTCGGCATCGGCGTCGAACGCGATCCGAAGCTTTTCGAGCCGGATCGCCGCCGCCTCGGCGCGCACGCCGGCATCGCTCGCCGCCGCCTCCGCCGCGTCGCGCTTGCCCGGCATGGCCTCGGGCGCCACCGCCGCCGCGTCCACCAGGAGAGCCTCCAACACCCGGCCATCACCGTGCTCCTGCAGCCCAGCCAGGGCGGTGTCCCGCATGGCCGCATGCCGGGCGTGTTCCCGGGCGGCGATGATGCGGGCGTCGGCGTCCTCGGCGGTCTGGGCGCCCGCGGCCGCAATGGCCGCCTCCAGCGTCCGCTGCGCCTGGCCAGCCTGTTCCGCCGCATCGGCCAGCGCCTTGCGGCTTTGCTGAAGGCCGACCTGCGCCTGTTCCCAGCCGCTGTCTGCCTCGACCGCCCGGCGGGACCGGGCCACCAAGGCGCGGGCGGTTGCGGCCGGATCTTGCGCCATGGGTTCGCCCAATGCGCTGGCGAGCCTGCGGACGATCGCGGCAAAACCGTCAAGATCCGACTGCATATCGTTGATCCGGGCACTGAGCGCCACAGCGTCCCGGTCGTGCTGGTCGAGAGCCGCGATCCGGTCGAGCACCACCGCCGTCGCGTCGGGACGCTCGCCGGACGGCCGCCCGAGGCGGTCCAGCGTCGCCGCCCAACCCGTGTCCCACTCCGCAAGCTCGGCTACTGCCGTCGCGAGCACGTCGGCTGCGTCCCGCAGCTCGCGCCGTTCTGCGTCCAGCCGCGCCTGTCGTAGGGTCAAAGCCCGGTCGGCCATCTGCGCCGCCACAAGCCGCGCATCGCCAAGCGCCAATAGGGCCGGCAAGGGCTGGTCCTGCACCGCCAGCAGTGCCGCCAGCCGTCGGGCCCACGCCGCATGCGCATTCGCCAGGGCGGCAAACGCGCCCTCCGCCAACTCGGCCTCCAACATTGCCTCGATCACTCGAAGCCGCGCTGCGAGCAGGCTGCGCACATCGGCCATGGTCGCGTCCTGACCGAGGCCGAGCGGCGCGCATGCTGTAAACCAATTCTCACCCGCCTTAACGGCTGTATCGCTGGCGGCCGCCGCCTTTTGGCACGCCAAGTCCCATTCCGCATCGAGGGCTGCCACTTGCCGGGCCAGCCCGTCGGCCTCCTTGACGCGGTCCAACTCCGCAATCCGTTGGTCCGCAAGATCGTCGGCGGCACGGACCTGCCGTTCGAACACCAGCGGCAGCGGCTCATCGCCGGCGTAAGCGTGCTCCCCCGCGGCGTCCGGCAGACCCGGCGAAAACGCACGGCGCAAGATCAGCCGCCAGCCGCGGTCCCGCTCCGCCCGGGAAGCGGCGATGGCGGCGTCGTCCGGCAATGGCCGCTCATGCAGCGAGGCCAAGCGGCCGAGCGCCGTCTCTCGTTCAGAGCGCAACCGGACCTGCGCAGCCTTGGCCTCCCGGTCCACACCCGTGGCAGCGATGCGTGCAGCATCCAGCCGATCGAATGCGGCCTCAGCCGCGGGAGCCAGGGCGCGCAACGCCGGGGCACCACCGGTCCAGCCCGGCGCCAGGGCGAGCGATGCACGCAAATGCGCCTGGGCGGTGCGCACGGCCTCGGCGGCCTCGGCGGCGTGCTGGGCCGGACTCCGGTCGGCGCGTATCTCCTGCAGCAGCGCAAGCAGCCCTTCGGGCGCCGGCACCGCTGCGGCAGGCTCCTGCTCGGCGTCCGCCTGCGCCCGCTGCGCCTTACGCAGCCGAGCCTCCGCCAGATCTCGCGCCTTGCGCCGCGCCGCGTGCTCCGTAATGGCCGCCCGTGCCGCTGTCATGACCGCGACGGGCGGCACCAGCGATCCCGCCCGATCTGCCGGAACCATGGCGCCGATATCCCGCAGCGCCGTGCCGACCAGCACCAGCGCCGCATCGCGGTCGATCCGCCGGGCGGCGAGGTCCTTTGCAGCCTTCTCGGCCTTGCCCAGCATACCCGGCAGGCGGGCCAGCTCCTCCGCGTGCCGTCCGGCGGCCGCATCCCGCCCGATTCCGGCAGCCTGGGCCAGCGCGATGTCGAGCGCTTCCTGCGCCGCCAGCCGCTTTGCCTGCGCCATCGCCACCCCGCCGCGCGCGTCCGCGAGCCGCTGGTCGAGTCCCGGCGGCAACGCGGGCGCATCCGGATGGTCAGCAAACCATGTATCGGCGTCCGTCAGCGCCGTGAGATGCGGGCGCGTGAGGGCGATGCGGTTGAGCCGCCGCGTGTCGGCCAGCGCGTTCTGATGATCCCGCTTGGCGGCGGCATGTTCGGCTCGCTGCGCCTCCAGGTCGCGCTCCTGCTGCTCGCGGTGCGCCGGTCGCTGGACAGCCAAGCGGTCGGCGGTGCGCGCGCGGTCCAGGGCGGCCATCGCGGCGTTGAGCGGCGGCTTGCTTTTGCCCGGACCCCAATTTGCCTGGCGCCGCGCTTCGATCTCCGCACGCACCGCCTTGGCCGGCGCGAGCTCCCCGGTGCCCGACAGCAGCGCACCGGCCAGCGTCTCGCCGCCCTTCAGGTCCGTGCCGCCCTGGCGCAGCCGCGTCGTGTCGAGCGCAAAAAGCTGCTCGAGCTGCCGCGGCGTGCTCTCCTTGCGCATCGCGGCATAGCGGGCCGGATCGGTCGTCGTGCGCTGCGGCTTGCCCTGGCGCGTCCAGCCAAATCCGAACGGCGTGCCGTCCGCGGCGATCGCCTCGGCGTGCAGCGCCATGTCGGGATAGCCGAAGCGGAACTTCATGGGGCTCTGCAGCGGGATGTCGAACAGGAGGTCATGGAATGCCTGCCTCATCACCGATTTACCCGCGCCGTTCGGCGCCATCACCAGCGTGATGCGGCCCGGCTCGGTGGCAAACGCCAGGTCGGTCGCTTCAAAGCAGCCATAGTGCCTGATGCTGAGCCGCCGGAGCCGCATCAGCGCCGCGCCAGCTCGGCGAGCAGCAGCGCCCGTGCGCGCTCCACCAAGTGTTCCGGCATCTGGCCCGCGTGAATGGCGTGCGCCGGGTGGTCCCGGTCCAGCACGCCCTCGGCCCGGCGGAGCTGGTCGGCGACGAAAGCCTGCAGGCCGGCATCGACCGGCACTGGCTGTTCCAGCGCATGGATCAGCGCGCCGACGGCGCCGGGCTGCGCGCGCATGGCCGCGAGATCGAGCATGGGGCGGGTCGCGACGCGTACGTCCTCGATCCAAAGCTCCTCTGGTCCAGCAACCTCGGCCGCAGCGGCGCGCACCTCCTGCAGCGTCGCATCCGGCGAACGGACGAGTTCCGCGTGAACGGGACAGTCGCCGACCAAGGTGACGCGGACCGCCAGCATCCGCGCCTCGGCCAGCAGGACGGCCTGGTCGAGCGCCAGCCGCACCCGGTTCAGCACCGCCTCCATTCCCGTGGCGCCGGTTGCGTCCACGTCCAGCCGCAGCCACCGCAGCACATCCAGCGCCTGGTGCTCCAGCGCAACCTTGCCGTCGGTGACGGTCACCAGGGTTGCGCCCTTGGAGCCTTCCTCCTTGACGTGACGGCCCTGGATGTTGCCGGGGAACACGGCCCAGGGATCCCGCGACACCACGCTGCGGGTATGCACATGGCCCAGCGCCCAATAGTCGTAGCCGCGCCGCGCGAGGTCGGCCACGCTGCAGGGCGCGTAATTGTCGTGTTCCGCCGAGCCGCAGGCCGTATGCAGCAGGCCGATGTTGAACAGGCCCTCGACCCGGTCCGGATAGCCGAGCGCCAGGTTGTCGGTGACGGCTGGGGTGGCGAAACTCTGCCCATGCACGGCGACCGGCGCCCCGGCCAGCCTCCGGGTCTCGGGCTTGCTGGCCCGCAGCATGCCGGGAAGGCTCAGCTTTTTCGTCAGCACCTGCTCGGCGTCATGGTTGCCGCTGATCGCCACGACCTCGATCTTTTCGCGGGTCAGCCGGGCAAGCTGCTGCACCAGGAACTGCCCGCAGCGCCAATCTCTTTGATCGCCGTCATAGAGATCCCCCGCCAGCAGCACGAAGGCGACCCGGCGCTTGATCGCCAGGTTCACCAGGTTGGTGAGGGCCTGCCGGGTGGCGCCGCGAATTCGCTCCGCCGGCGCCCCCGCGTCGAGGCCGCGGAGCGGGCTGTCGAGGTGCAGGTCGGCAGCGTGCAGGAAAGTGAAACTTGGCATGGCGCCAACATAACCGGCGCGCCGATTCGGTCCTGCGCAGATTTGTTGGTTTTAGTCGGCGCTCCGGCTCAATGCCCCCGCAGGATCTGGCTCAAAAACAGCTTCAGCCGGTCGGTCTGCGGGTTCTCGAACACGTCGTTGGGCGGCCCGGCCTCGACGATCTCGCCGCGGTCCATGAACACCACGCGATCGGCGACCTGACGGGCAAAGCCCATCTCATGCGTCACGCAGACCATGGTCATACCGTCCTGTGCCAAGCCGATCATGGTGTCGAGCACCTCCTTGATCATCTCGGGATCAAGCGCGCTGGTCGGCTCGTCGAACAGCATGATCTTCGGCTTCATGCACAATGCGCGGGCGATGGCGACGCGCTGCTGCTGGCCGCCGGAGAGCTGGCCCGGATATTTCTTGGCCTGCTCGGGGATCTTCACCCGCGTCAGGTAGCTCATCGCGAGTTCCTCCGCCTCGGCCTTCGGCATCTTGCGCACCCAGATCGGCGCCAGCGTGCAGTTCTCCAGGATTGTCAGATGCGGGAACAGGTTGAAGCTCTGGAACACCATGCCGACCTCGCGGCGGATGGTGTCGAGCGCGCGGGTGTCGTCGGTGAGCTCAGTGCCGTCCACGACGATCCGGCCCTCCTGATGGCTTTCCAGGCGGTTGATGCAGCGGATCATGGTCGATTTGCCGGAGCCGGAGGGGCCGCAGACCACCACGCGCTCCTTCTGCCCGATGCTCAAGGTGATGTCGCGCAGCACATGCATGGCGCCGTACCACTTGTTCACTTTGTCAAGCAGGATCGCCGGCTGGTTGGTGGTGTCGGCACGCGGGCGCTCGATTGATGCGGCTTGGCTCATGATGCTTCCCTTATTTTCTAGCTGTTGGTCTCAAGCTAGCGCCGGACGCTCCGGCTGAATTCCTGCTCGAGGCCATGGCTGTAGCGGGACATGACGAAGCAGAAAGCGAAATAGATGGCGGCGAGCACCAAATAGAGCTCGGTGCTGTAGCTCTGCCAGACCGGGTCGGTGATCGCCACCTTGCCGGCGGTCAGCAGGTCGAAGATACCGATGATCAGCACCAGCGACGTGTCCTTGAAGAAGCCGATGAAGGTGTTGACCAAGGGCGGGATCACTAGGCGCAGCGCCTGGGGCAGCACGATCAGGCTGGTCTTCTTCCAGTATGACAGGCCCAGCGCGTCGGCGGCCTCATACTGGCCGCGCGGCAGCGACTGCAGGCCGCCGCGCACCACCTCGGCCAGATAGGCGCCGGCGAACAGGATGACCGCGACCTGGGCGCGCAGCAGCTTGTCCGGATTGAAGCCGGCCGGCATGAACAGCGGGAACATGACGCTCGCCATGAACAGCAGGGTGATCAGCGGCACGCCGCGTATGAGCTCGACGTACAAGACGCACAGCGCCTTGACCGCCGGCAGCTGGGTGGAGCGGCGGCCGAGCGCCACCAGCACGGCGAGCGGAAATGCCAGCGCCAGGCCGAAGGTCGAGAGGATCAGCGTGATCGGCAGGCCGCCCCAGCTGTCCTGCGGCACATACTCCATGCCGAACACGCCGCCCCACATCAGCACGCCGATGGCGGTTAGCGTCGCAATCCAGATCAGCAGCAGTTCCTTGCGCCAGAACCGACGCATGGCGGAGATGGCGTACAGCCCGATAAACAGCGCGACCACGATGGCCGGACGCCATTGCTCGTCATAGGTGTAGCGGCCGAACAGGATGAAGCGGTACTTGTCGCCGATCATCGCCCAGCAGGCGCCGACACCCTTGGCATCCCGGCATGCCGAGGCGTCCGGCCCGGTTGCGGTGTCCGGCACCGTCCAGACGGCGTGCAGGATGCCCCAATCAAAAAAGCTGATAGCCCAGCGCCCGATGAGGTAGATCAGCGCCAGGGTGACGGCGGTCGAGATCCAGCCGCTGAACAGGTTGGCCCGCGCCCATGCCACCGGGGCAAACGCGGCGGCGCTGGGCCGGGCGCGCTCGATGACCGGAGCGGCGGCGATGCCGGCGATGGCGGGGACCGGATCGCGGGCGGCCTCGGCGAGCTGAGCGGTCGTGCGGACGGTGCCTTCGGACATGGATTAGCGCTCCACCAAGGCAATTCGGGTGTTGTACCAGTTCATCAGCAGGCTGATCGACAGGCTGATGATGAGATAGACCAGCATGATGGCGGCGATGCCCTCGATGGCCTGGCCGGTTTGGTTCAGCGTCGTGCTGGCAATCGACACGACGTCCTGGTAGCCGATCGCCACCGCGAGCGAGCTGTTCTTGGTAAGGTTCAGATACTGGCTCGTCATCGGCGGGATGATGACCCGCAGCGCTTGTGGCAGCACGATCTTGCGCAGCACGGTGCCCGAGCGCATCCCGAGGGCGCCCGCCGCCTCCCACTGGCCGGTCGGCACGGCAAGGATGCCGGAGCGGACGATCTCGGCGATGTAGGACGAGGTGTAGATCACGAGGCCCAGGGTCAGCGCGCTGTATTCCGGGCTGACGGTGGCGCCGCCGATGAAGTTGAAGCCGCGCAGCACCGGCGTCTCGACCGCGAACGGCGCACCGAGTGCGCCCCAGACCAAGACGGGGAAACCGATGATGAAGCCGAGCGCAACCGGCCAGACCTTGGGCCGCACGCCGGTCGCCTCCTGCTGGCGGGTGGCGGAGCGCGACCAGGCGACGGTGCCGATGACGCCCAGCACGAGGGCGCCCAGCGCCCACCAGAACGGCGTCTCCCACTCGACGACAGGGATTTTAATGCCGCGATTCGACAGGAAAACGCCGGGCAGCGGGTGGAAGGAGTTCTTCGGGGTGGGCAGGCCCTGCAGCGCCGTGTACCAGAACAGCAGCTGCAGCAGCACCGGCAGGTCGCGGATGACTTCGACGTAGATCGCCGACAGGCGGGCGATCAGCCAGTTCTTCGACAGGCGGGCGACGCCGAGCAGGGTGCCCAGGATGGTCGCGAGCACGACGCCGACGACCGCGACCTTCAGCGTGTTGAGCACGCCGATCAGCAAGGCGCGGCCATAGGTGCTGACCGATGGATCGTAATCGATCAGCGCTTCGCCGATTGGAATGCCGGCGGTCCGGCCCAGGAAGGCGAACCCGGTGGCGATGCGCCGCGCCGCCAGGTTCCGGTTGGTGTTCTGCACGAGGTACCAGACGATCAGCGCGACCGTGCCGAGCACCACGACCTGCCAGACAATGTTGCGGAAGCGCGGGTCTGACCAGCTGAAACTGATCGCTTTCTTGGGCGCAGCCCGGATGGGTGCTTGGCGGGGATCGATGACGGCGCCGGACATGAACGGTTCCTTAGAGGTCAGGCCATGGTGGAGCAGCCAAGGCTCGCAATGCATTGGTCATGCGGCTGAAGCCATGGTGGCATGTTCAGGCAGCATGTCATCAATCTGCCCTGATCACTGCCCAGAGAGCAACGGGCACGACGGACCATTTTCGAGAAAAAGGGCCGCTCCGAGACCGGGGCGGCCCAATTATTAGGCAACTACGACCGAATGACCGGCGAACTAGCGGATCGGCGGCGGATAGTGCAGGCCGCCCTTGTTCCAAAGATTGTTGATCCCGCGCGGAATGCCCAACGGCGCCACGGTGCGGTCCCACATCTCAGCGTAGTTGCCCACGCCCTTGATGATGCTGACGGCGAACTTGTTATCGACGCCCATCGCCTTGCCCAGATCGCCCTCGGCGCCCAGCAGGCGGCGAATGTCGGGGTTGGTCGATTTCTGCATCTCATCCACGTTCTTGCTGGTGACGCCGCTCTCTTCGGCCTGCAGCATCGCGAACAGCGTCCAGCGCACCACGTCGAAGAACTTGTCATCGCCTTTGCGGACCATCATGCCAAGCGGCTCCTTGCTGATGATCTCAGGCAAAAGAACCTGTTCCTCGGCCTTCGGACCCTGCTGGAAGCGGAAGGCGGCCAAGCCGGAGGCGTCGGTCGAGTAGCTGTCGCACCGGCCGGCGAGATAGGTGTTCTGGATCTCGTTCTGATCTTGGATCAGCACCGGGGTGAACTTCAGCTTGTTGAGGCGAAAGTAATCGGCGATCGCGAGCTCGGTGCTGGTGCCGGGCTGCACGCACACGGTGGCGCCGTCGAGTTCTTTCACCGACTTTACGCCGCTCGCCGATTTCACCATGAAGCCGGTGCCGTCATAGAAATTGATGCCGGCGAACAGCAGGCCGAGGTTGGCCTCGCGACCGAGGGTCCAGGTGGTCGAGCGGACCAGCAGATCAACCTCGCCCGCCTGCAATGCGGTAAAACGGTTTGTAGTGTTCAGCGGCACGAACCGTACCTTGCTCACGTCACCCAAGACGGCGGCGGCGACGGCGCGGCAGGTGTCGGCGTCGATGCCCTGGACCACGCCCTTGCTGTCCGCCAGAGAGAACCCGGCCACGCCCGTCGAGACGCCGCACACCAGCATGCCGCGGGACTTGATGGTGTCGATCGTGGCCGACCCGCTGCCCTGCGCCGCAGCGGGCGCCGCAAAGGCCAGTGTGGCGCCGAGCAGCATGACGCTGGGCAGCATAGCGCCCGAGAGGATGTTTCGCTTCATGTATCGATCTCCATTGAACCGGGCTCGCGACCTCGCGTCCCACGTGGGGCAGCATTGTGATTGGTGCAGGGCTTTAGATCAATGGTCCGCGATTATGACAAAAGGCCCTGTTCCACCTTCGCGGAAAAGGGCCTTGGAACACGCATACTAAAAGTTAAGTCGATGGTTACTCGGCCGCTTGCGCGAACGGCATCCCGGTCTCGATCGGCAGGCTCTCGTCGCGGCTCCATTCGTTCCACGAACCGAAGTACATCCGCACGTCATGCACTCCCGCTTCACGCAGAGCAACCAGCGTGTTGGAGGCGCGGGCACCCTTGAAGCAATACAGGTATACCGGAGTGGACGGCCTGATGCCGACGGTGTGGGCCTCGGCCATGATCTCGTCCGGGGACTTGAACATCGGCCCGGCTGCGGTCGGCTTCATCAGGCGATACCACTCGAGCCAGCGTGCACCGGGAATGCGGCCTTTGCGCGGGCAGAAATCCGGGCCGTAGGGCGAGGAGCTGGTGCCGATCCACTCATCCACGTCGCGGACATCAAGCTTTACGATGGAATCGTCGCCGACCGCGGCCAGCATGGCTTCACGGTCGATCATCATATCGCTGCCGGAATTGGTCAGCGGAAAGGTTTTCGCGACCGGCTTGGCCGGGTCGGTGCTGAGCGGCAGGCCGGCCGCTTTCCAGGCATGGATTCCGCCATGCAGCACCTTCGCCTTGGTGTAGCCGAGCCAGCTCAGCAGGAAATAGCCGCGGCAGGACTGGCCGAAGCCGGAGTTCATGCTCTCCTCATAGCACACCGCCGTCTCAGCGCCGGACAGCCCGGCGGCGCCAAACGCGTCGGCGAACTTCTGCCGCAGCTCGGTCATGCCCTCAGGAGTTGACATCGCGAGAAAGGTGAAGATCTCGTGCACGTTGACGGCGCCCGGAATGTGCCCAGCCGCATAGGCGTCCGGCGATCGCGTATCGATCACGACGACATCGGGGCCCATCATCCCCTGCAGCTCGGCCGGGGTCAGCAACACTTTGTCGGTCATGCTCGATCTCCTGTGGTTACGGTCGGTTAGGGCAGGCGGACGCGAAGGCCATCCAGCGCGTCCGATAGGCGGAGTTGGCAGCTCAGCCGCGACGTCGGCGCGAGGTCGAACACGGTGTCGAGCATCGCGTCCTCGTCGTCCGTCGCCGGCGGCAGCTTGCCGGCCCAGGCTGCATCCACGATGACGTGGCAGGTGGCGCAGGCGAGCGAGCCGTTGCACTCGCCAAACATCGGCAGCCCGGCGGCGCGGGCCAGTTGCATGACGCTGTCGCCAGGCCGGCCCTGCAGCACGGTCTCACCGGCCGGGCCCTCGATGACGGCGTGCGGCATCAGTGCAGGCTTCCGGCCGCCATGCGGAGCTCAGGCCGGCTGAGCTCCTGGCGCAGGTGGCGGATCGAGGGGGTGATGATCGCGACGAAGTGGCCCTCGCGGATGCGGCGGTTGACCGGCGAGCCCTCGATGTAGCCGCGGGCGCCGGCGTGCATCAGCGCGGCCTGCCCGGCCTCCAGGGTCAGCTCGCTCACCCGGAGGCGGGCGGTCAGCACGGCGCGCAGATATTCCGGCGCCTGCTCCAGCGGTGTTGCGGAAAGCTTGGTGATCTCCGCGCGCACGGCCGCCAGGTCGCCAGCAAAATCATCGGCGCCGCGCGGCAGGTACTGATTGCTATGGCCATGCGTCACGTCGGCCTCCCGCATCAAGATGATGCAGGCCTGGGTCACACCGATGCCCATGCCGGTCTGCAGCAGGATAAAGCCGGCCTTGATGCGGCGGACCATGTCGCCGAGCGGATCGGCCAGCAGCATCTCGTCGGCGATGAAGGCGCGGCGGAACAGCACGCTGTAGGTGCCGGTGCCCTCGAGAGCGATGAAATGCGCGTTCATCTTGATGTCCACGCCAGGCTGGCCGCAGCGGATCATCGCCATGATGCGGTGGTCGGGATCGTTCGCATCCTCGAACATCGTGCCGAACAGATGCCCTTCTCCGAGATTGCTGACCCAGGGCAGCACGCCGGAGACCTCGTAGCCGCCGGGCATGCGACGCCCGCGGAGCTTGAACTTCTCGATGTTCGCGAGCGATTTCATCGGGTTGGATAGGCCGGTGCCGCCCATGGTGACACCTTGGGCCAGGCCGGCCTGCAGCTCATTGCGGAGCGTCGCGTTGTCCGATTGCTCCAAATACCAAGCGCTCGCGTCCTGGCACCAGGTGCAGAAGGCGGTGGACATGCAGGTCTCGCCGACCGTCGCCATGGCGTCGATCGCGGCGCCGATGCTGGGGCGGGCGGAGTGGGCGGCGAGATGATGGGAGAACAGCCCGGCACCGCCCAAAGCGCGCATTGCCTGGGCGGGATACAGGCCGTCATGGTCGATCTGTTTGACGATCGGGGCCAGCTCGGCGTCGATGACGGCGCGCAAGGAGGCGTCGGCAGAGGGCGTCGCATGGGCGCCGGTGTGGATTGCGGACTGGCTCATGGCGACGCTCCCCTGTCGGTTTGGATCAGACGGCCTTGACGTCGAGGCCGACCGGCTTGGTGAAGGTGTTGGCGACGGGCGACCACTTGGTCGCGTGCGCGATCAGGCCGTCGAGTTCGTCCTGCGGCGCGTCGGCCTCCAGGTGCACCTTGGCGCGGACCGCATCGAAGCCGACCGGCTTCGGCGAAGTGTCGCCGGTGCCCCAAACGGCGGTGATGTTAATGTCGGCCTCAAGCTCGATCTCCAGCTTGCGCACCGTGATGCCGCGCGCCACCGCATTGGCGTGAATGCCGACGGCGAGGCAGGAGCCGAGGGCCGCGAGCGACGCTTCCGAAGGGTTCGGCGCGGTGTCGTCGCCGAGCAGGCCCGGCGGCTCGTCCACGATGTATGGCGGCAGGTCGCGGATCATATTCAGGTGGCGAAACCGGCCCTCGGCGACGGTGCGGCACTTCAGTGTCTTGATGGCGGTGGGGTCAGCGCGGCCCTTGGCGATGAGGTTGTCGAGGCCGCCCTTGTCGATCGGCGCAAGGCAGCCGGTCATGGCGGTGGGGGGCATAGCGGTCGGGGCCTTGGTTGCGGCACTCATCCCTGATCTCCTTATTATGCTGGCCGGAACAGACCGGTCAGTCTTAATCTGGGCTAAGCATGATGTGTGCCAAGCCCGATTTGACCGGCACAACCTTTGCGGGGAAACTCTGGCGGCGCGACAACCCATTGTAGACGCAGCGTAATGATTAAAGTTCAGGCACCGATTGCTCTTTTGGTAGGCACTTTAAGGATTCAGGAATGGCAGACACGGCGACCGCATTGGACGTAGGCAAAACGGCAATGCCGAGCGTACGCCGGGCTCCACCGCACGAGCGTATCATCGAGGTCGCGCGCGACCTGTTCTGTCGCGACGGCATTCATGCGACCGGGATCGACCGTATTTTGACCGAGGCCGGGGCGTCGAAGATGACGCTGTATGGGCGCTTCGGCTCGAAGGAGGCGCTGG
This sequence comes from uncultured Alphaproteobacteria bacterium, assembly GCA_963850595.1. Taxonomy (GTDB): domain Bacteria; phylum Pseudomonadota; class Alphaproteobacteria; order Acetobacterales; family Acetobacteraceae; genus CAHJXG01. The sequence continues at coordinate 230,359 of CAWKLS010000005.1, forward strand.
TCCGCGAGGTGCTGACGCGTGAGGGGGCGGAGTGGCGCGAGACGTTTTTCGCCCTTATCACGGCCGCCGGTCCCGACCCGGCCGACTGCCTGCAGGCCACCATCCCAGCGCTGCGCGCTTGGTTCGAAGGATCGCGCTTCTATGGCTGCGCATTCATGAACGCCGCCGCGGAGCACGCGAAGGGCAGCGGCGGCGGCGAGCCCTGGCTGCGGGAGATGACCGCGCAGCACCACGCCGCCATCATTGCGTTCCTCGAAGCGCAGGCGCAGGCGGCCGGCTATGCGGAGCCGCGGATGATGGCGCGCCAGGTCCTGCTGGTGCTGGACGGCGCGATCGCCGCCATGATGGTCAGCGGCGACGTGGGCGTGCTGGACGTGGCGGCGCGCAACCTGCGGGCGGTGCTGCGGGCGGGTTAGGCCTTCTTAAACCCGTCTTAGCAAAAACAGCGCCTGCTCGCCGAACAGGTTCGCCAGGCCGGGAAACCGTCGCCACGGCGCTTGACGGCCCTCGTCATCCACCGCAAGCCAGCGTTCGACGGCATAGCCTTCCTGCTCGCATAGCGCGAAAAAGTCGCGGATGGTGCAGGGATGAATGTTCGGCGTCTCATACCACGGCCGGTCCCAGGTCGGCGTCATCGGCATCCGGCCGGACCGCACGAGCTGCCAGCGCACCTGCCAATGGCCGAAATTCGGAAAGCTGACCAATGCGCGAGTGCCGATGCGCAGCATCTGGCGCAGCACCTCCTGTGGGCGCTCCACCGCCTGCAGGGTGCGTGACAGCACGACGTAGTCGAACAGCCCGTCCGGGTAGTGCGCGAGGTCGGTGTCGGCGTCGCCATGCATCACCGGCAGGCCATGGGCTACGGCGTGGGTGACCTCAGCCATGTCGATCTCGATGCCGCGCGCGTCGCAGTTGCGGGTGCGGAACAGGTACTCGATCAACGTCCCGTCGCCGCTGCCGATGTCCAGCACCCGGGAGCCCGGCGCAATCATCTCCGACATCAGACGGAGGTCGAAGCGCATCTTGGACCGGGTGGGCCGCTCCAATGCGGGCGGGCTTGCGCCAAGCGTTGCGGGTGGACCCGCGCCAAGCGTTGCGGGTGGACTCATAACCTCGCGTGCTCGGCGCAGCCGGACAGGAAGCCGGAGAGGGTGCGGTGGAAGTCGGGCTCGTCCAGCAGGAAGGCGTCGTGCCCCTTGTCGCTGGCGATCTCGACGAAGCTGACGTTGGCGCCGGCGCGGTTCAAGGCGCGGGCGATGGCCCGGGACTGCGCGGTGGGAAACAGCCAGTCGCTGTCAAAGCTCGCGATGCAGAACCGGGTCCTAGTGCCGCGGAATGCCCGGGCGAGATCCCCGTCGTGCTCAGCGGCGAGGTCAAAGTAATCCATCGCGCGGGTGATGGTCAGGTAGCTGTTGGCGTCGAAGCGATCGACGAAGGCGCTGCCCTGGTGGCGCAGGTAGCTCTCGACCTCGAACATGTCGCCGAACATCGAGGTGACGCCAGCGACGGGGTTTTGCAGCCGGCGGCCGAACTTGCGGGTCAGCGCCTGCTCGCTCAAATAGGTGATGTGCGCGGCCATGCGCGCCACGGCCAGGCCGCGGGCGGGGAGCTTGTCATGCCGCCAATACTCGCCCCCGGCCCAGTCGGGATCGGCGAAGATGGCCTGACGCCCGACCTCATGGAAGGCGATGTTCTGCGCGGAGTGGAACGAGGCGGTGGCGACCGGCACGGCGGCGAACACCATATCGGGGAAGGTGGCCGCCCACTCCAGCACCTGCATGCCACCCATCGACCCACCGAGCGCCGCGAACAGGCGGGAGATGCCCAAATGGTCGATCAGCAGGCGCTGTGCCCGGACCATGTCGCGGATGGTGACCGGTGGAAAATCCGTGCCCCATTGTGGCGCATCAAGCGATATGGAGCCGTCCGACCCATCGTTCCGCGGGCTGCTCGGCCCGGTGCTGCCCATGCAGCCGCCCAGCACGTTGGCGCAGATGACGAAGAAGCGGCCGGTATCGACGGGCCGGCCCGGTCCCACGACTTGGTTCCACCAGCCGGGCTTGCCGGTCCCGGGATGCCGCTCCGCCACGTATTGGTCACCGGTCAGCGCGTGGCAGACAAGGATCGCGTTCGAGCGGGCGTCGTTGAGCGTGCCGTAGGTGCGGTAGGCGACGGTGACCCGCGGCAGCGCCACGCCGCAATCAAGCATGAAGGCGCCGTCGAACGTGGCAGATTGGTGGGCGTCGCGGGACGGGATGTCCGGGTGATCCATAATCCCGGCTGCATAGGCCGGGTGGCCCCGCTGGGCAATATCGCCGTGCGCTATTGTGACGTGCGGCCTTGCCACGGATGGGTTGCAGGATGTAACGCTTCCGCTATTTCTTTTTTCAGCATGATGAGACCCACAAGTGCAATGCCCCTGAGTGCAATGTCAACAAGTGCAATGCCTCCTCCGTCCCAGGTTCTGAACCCGCCTGGATCGGCCACGGTCCCAGACCTGGCGTCGCTGCGGGCCGAGCTGGACCAGTTGGACAATGCATTGCACGACACGCTGATGCGGCGGGCCGAAGTGGTGAAGCAGGTCGCGGCGCTGCGGGTGAAGGGCCCGGTGCCGCTGCGCCCGGGACGGGAGGCCGCAATCATTCGCCGCCTGCTGGCCCGGCACGCTGGCGGCCTTCCGGCGTTTGGCATCGTGCGCATCTGGCGGGAGTTGCTCGGCACCACGACGGCGCAGCAGCATCCCCTCATCGTTAGCGTGTGCCAGGCCGAGGGCGACACGGCCTACTTGGCAGTCGCGCGCGAGCATTTTGGTGCGCTGACCCCATTGCGACCCTGCAGCAATCCAGCCGAGGCGATCCATGAGGTGAGCGCCGGGCCCGCGACCGTCGCGGTGCTGCCGATGCCGACGGAAAGTGAGGCGCCAGCCGCCGCATGGTGGCCTGCGCTGATGCGTCAGCACGCTCCGCGCATTCACGTGGTCGCCCGGCTGCCATTCTGGACTCCGCGTCCGGAGGGTGCACCCAGCGTGCAGGCCTTGGTCTTGAGCGCCGCAGCCCCGGACCCGAGCGGCCAGGACCGGTCGCTTCTCGGGCTGGAGCTGCCGCCCGAAATCAGCCATGCGCGGCTCAATGCTGTCCTGGCGGCGGCCGGGTTCCAGGCTGGAACGATGATCCTGCGCGGACAGCCCGACCCTGCAGTGACGCTGGCAATGGTAGAGGTCGATGGCCTCGTTGACGAGGACGATCCGAGGCTTTCGACGCTGCAGATAGTGCTGCGCCCGCCGGTGGTCTTGGGTGCCTATGCCGTGCCGGTAGGCGAGGAGCTCTGATGGGTCCGCAGCCACGTACGGGCATCCTTGGCATCGCGCCGTATGTTGGTGGTGAGAGCAAGCTGGCCGGGCCGAACCGGACGGTGAAGCTGTCTTCCAATGAGGGTGCCTTCGGCGTGCCGCCAGGCGCTCGCGCTGCCTATACGGCGCTGGAGGGCGAGCTGCACCGCTATCCCGACGGCGGCGCGCATGAACTGCGCCGTGCCATCGGTGCACGATTTCGAGCTTGATCCCGAGCGGATCGTCTGCGGCGCCGGGTCGGATGACCTGATCTATCAGCTTTGCCTTGCCTATGGCGGGCCCGGCACCGAGCTGATCATGAGTCGGCACGGCTTCAGCATCTATGAGATCGCTGGGTCCTACGCCGGCTGCCGTATCGTCAAAACGCCGGAACGGCGGTTGACGGCCGACGTGGACGCGATGTTGGCAGCGGTGTCGCCGGCCACACGGCTGGTGTTCCTGGCCAACCCGAACAACCCGACCGGCAGCATGCTGCCGCAGCCCGAGGTCGAGCGGCTGCGGGCCGGGCTGCCGCCGGATGTGCTGCTGGTGCTGGACGCCGCCTATGCCGAGTATGTGGACCGCCCGGATTACGACGCGGGCACGCGCTTGGTGGATGCCAGCGACAACACGGTGATGACGCGCACCTTCAGCAAAATTTTCGGCCTGGGTGGGTTGCGTTTGGGTTGGTGCTATGCGCCGCCCGGCATCGCCGATGTGCTGAACCGGGTGCGCAGCCCGTTCAACGTCAGCCTGGCGGCGCAGGCGGCTGGGATTGCCGCGTTGGCCGAACCTGGCTGGATCGAGGCCGGACGCGCCCATAACGCGAAGTACCGCGGCTGGCTCACGGCCGAGCTGGATCGCGCCGGCATCCGGGTGTGGCCGAGCGAGGGCAACTTCGTCCTGGCTGATTTTGGCGCTTCCGAGCAGGCCGACGCGGCAAACGCGGCGCTGAAGGCACGCGGCGTGATCGTGCGGGCGATGGGCGGCTACGGTCTGCCGCAATGCCTGCGCATCACCATCGGCACGGCCGAGGAGTGCGCGTTGGTCGCCGAGATCCTGACCGAGTTCATGGCGCACCAGCCGGTGCATGCCTGAACTTACGCTCACACAGCCTGGGCCGGTCTTCGAGCGGCTTACGCTGATTGGCAGCGGTTTGATCGGCAGCTCGCTCGCCCGTGTCGCGCGGGAACGGCGCGATTTGGCGGCCGAGGTTGTCGTGACCGACAGCAGCGCCGCGGTGCTGGACCGGGTCGCGGCGTTGGGCTTCGCGGACCGAATCGAGCCCGACCTCGCACGCTCGGTCGCCGGGGCGGACTGCGTGATGCTGTGCGCCCCGGTGGGGGCCTTCGCTACGATCGCCGCCGCCATCGCGCCGCATCTGGAGCCGGGCGCCATCGTCACCGACGTGGGCAGCACCAAGGTCTCGGTCATCCGCGATGTCGGGCCGCTGCTGCCGCGCCGGGTGCATTTCGTGCCGGCGCATCCGTTGGCCGGGACCGAGTATTCTGGGCCGGATTCCGGGTTCAGCACGCTGTTCCAGGGCCGCTGGTGCCTGCTCACCCCGCTGGAAGGAACGGAGCCCGGCGCGACGGAGCAGGTGGCCGAGCTATGGCGGCGCGCTGGCAGCATGGTCGAAGCCATGGACCCCGCGCATCACGACCGCGTTTTGGCAATCGTCAGCCACCTGCCGCATCTGATCGCGTTCACCATCTGCGGCACTGCCGATGATTTGGCGACCGAGGGCGGGGCCGATGCGGCGACCCGGTCGGAGGTGCTGAAGTTCGCGGCCTCCGGGTTCCGCGATTTCACCCGCATCGCCGCCAGCGACCCGGTGATGTGGCGCGACGTGTTCCTGAACAACAAGGACGCGCTGCTGGAGATGCTGGCGCGCTTCACCGAGGACGCGCAGGCCATGGCGCGGGCGGTGCGTTGGGGCGACGCCGCCTACATCGAGGACCGCATCGGCCGCGGCCGTAAGATCCGGCAGGGATTGATCGAAGCGAAGCAGGCGTGAACGCGTGCTTGGAGCTGTGGGACTGGCGTCGCCGGGTGGCCGATGCTTATGCCGCGGTGCGGGCCGGACCGGACCGGCAACGCGCCTGGCAGCATTGGCGCAGCGTTCGCGACGCGATGTTCCGGGATCATCCGCAGAGCCCGATCGAGACGCGGTCGGGGTTCACTGGGCTCGACTTCTTCCCATACGACCCCGCCCTCGTGTTCCACGTGAAGCTTCTGCCCATGGACGATGCTGCCATGGAGACCTTCCCGGCCGGTTCCGATGGCGAGCTCCGTATGCAGCCGTTTGCGCGCAGCCAGGGGCTGCAGGCGGCGCTGGGCGGTGAACTGACATTCTATTGGCTGCTTGGCTACGGCGGCGGCACGTTTTTGCCGTTCGCGGATGCCACCAGCGGCCGCAGCACCTACGGAGCCGGACGATACCTGCTCGATACGATCAAAGGGGCTGACCTCGGCGGTGCGGCGGACGGCCGGACGGTGCTGGACTTCAACTTTGCCTACAACCCGTCATGCGCCTACTCGCCGCGCTATCTTTGTCCGCTGGCGCCGGCGACCAACCGGCTGCCGGCAGCGATCAGGGCGGGAGAGCGCTCTCCGGCGTGACCCGGCTGCGCCGCAGGAAGCGCTGCGTCAGCAAAGCAGCCACGACCATCACGCTCGCCGCCAAACCCCACCAGGCCCCCTCTGCTCCCCAGCCGGCGTGCATCGTCAGGAACCAGGCCGCGGGAAAGCCGACGCCCCAATAGCTTATGGCCGCCAGCAAAAACGGTATGCGCGTGTCGCCCAAGCCACGCAGTGCGCCGCTGGCGACGCATTGCACGCCGTCAGCGACCTGAAACACGATCGCGACGTGCACGAGGCCCACTGCGATAGCGAAGGTCTCGGCATTGCCCGGCAATTCCGGATCGAGATAAAGCCCGATCACCGCGTGCGGGGCCGCGATCAGCAGCAGCGCCGCCGCGACCTCAAAGGCGGCGCCGAGGCCGATCGCCACCAGCCCGGCACGGCGCGCGCCCGGGTAGTCGCCCGCGCCGACGCGGTGGCCGACTCGAACATTGGCGGCCTGGGCGACGGCGAGCGGTATCATGAACGCCACGGAGATGATGTTCAGCGCCACTTGCTGCGCCGCCAACGGCACGGGCCCCAGCCAGCCGATCAGCAGCGCGATGGCGAGGAACAACCCGGCCTCGACCGCGAAGGTGGCGCCGACGGGCACGCCGAGCCGCAGCATCACGCGGAGGTGCCCGAAATCTGGGCGGCGCCAGCCAACGAAGCGCCGCAACGCCGGACGGCCATGCACGAGCAGCAGCAAGGCGATCGCTCCACCCGATAGCGACAGCGCCGTGGCCAGCGCCGGACCCAGCAAGCCCAGCGCCGGCAGGCCCCAGGAGCCATGGACCAAGCCGTAGCATAGCGCGCCGTTGCCTGCGGCCGACGCGAGCGACACCCAAAGGATCAGGCTGCCCCGGTTGATCGCCGGCAGGAAGGTGCGCATCAGCCCCATCCCGAGCAGCGCGCCGGGTGTGCTCCAGCGCAGGACATCCACGAACCGGCCGACGTCATGCGCCAGCGCCGGCGGCTCACCCACCGCCAGCAGCAACGGCTCGGCCGCACTGAACAGCGCGAAGGCGGGCAGCATCAGCAATGCGGCCAGCAGCATGCCGGTCCAATACAGGGCCGGCACCTGCGCGTCCTGCCCGGCACCGCGTGCCTGGGAAACCAGGACGCTGACGGCCGTCAGTATTCCCTGGAGCGCGATGCTCACGGTGATGAACAGGCTGGCGCCGAGGCCGCCCGCCGCCAGCGCGTCACCGCCCAAGTTGCCCAGCAGGACGGTGTCGGTGATGCCCATCGCCATCTGCACCAGTTGCGCGACCGCCAGCGGGCTGGCCAAGCGCATGGTGTCGATGGTGTGTCGGGCAACGCTCTCGGCTGCAGGTCGGGCGACGCTTTCGGCGCGTGCAAAAGTAAGGCGGCCGGTGCCGTCCAAAATAGATTTCCTAAAAAGATGAGTGCCCGCACACGGGCTGGCAGTGAGCCTTATACGGGTAAGGACAGCGCCCTACCAGAACAGCGTGCCGGGTCCGCCCTTGAATGGCCCGACCAGTTCCGACGTGATCCAGCCGCCGTAGAAGCCGCCCTCCTGCGGGGTCACGCGCTCGTCATCGACAAAACAGGCGTCCATGGAGCCCGCATAGACCGCCACGTGGTCGCGGATAGGCAGGAAGGCCGGCGACGGGTCGGGATAGCCCCAGGCGACGTCGGCGGCGACCCGGCCGGCAGCCTGGATGCTGTAGTAGTTTGCGGAGCCTTTCCACTCGCAGAAGCTGGTCCGTGCCGTCGGAACCAAGGTGCCGGGGGCGAAAGCGCTTATTGGCAGGTAGAAGCTCGGCGGATGATAGGTCTCCAGCACGCGCCATCCCGCATCGGTATCGAGGATGGTCTGCCCGGCAAACACAATCCGCACCCGGCGGCGTGCAGGTTCCAGCCGCGGCGGACGCGGATACTCGGCGACGATCTCCTGGGTACGCTGCAAAACCGTCTCCCCTCTGGTTGCCCTTACATATTGCGCCGATTTCGAGGGTTGCCAGAGCAACGGCTTGTCATAGTGACCCCGGCGGCACGCTCGAAGAATTCCATAATAACCGCTCTGTTCAGTAACGAAGGCGCGGGTTGGGTTGCACCGGTCCGGCAGTTCGGCGATTTATCGGTTCGCGCAACCCGACCGGCCCGACCGGATAAGTCCAGAAGGAAACTCGATGTCAGTCAATGTTCTCTACTCGACGTCTGCCACAGCGACCGGTGGACGCGATGGTCACGCCGCAACCACGGATGGGGCGCTGGACGTCAAGCTGTCCACGCCGAAGGAACTGGGTGGCGGCGGCGGCACTGGCAACAACCCGGAGCAGCTATTCGCCGCCGGTTACAGTGCGTGCTTTTTGGGCGCGATGAAGTTCGTGGCGTCTCAGGGCGGTCCGAAGGTGCCCGACGCCACGACGGTGAGTGCGACGGTCGGCATGGGTCCACGCTCCGAGGGCGGCTTCGGCATCGATGTCGAACTGGCCATCTCATTGCCGGGCCTGGAGCGTGCGGAGGCGGAGGCGCTGGTGGACAAGGCGCATCAGGTCTGCCCGTATTCCAACGCGACGCGCAACAATGTGCCGGTCCGGCTTAAGGTTGTCTGAGGCAAGCAACGGACGCTCTGACTAAAAAAGAGCGTCCGTTTCGCTTTATGATGGTATTTTGGAGACGGGCTCGCTAGGTGTTCATTTCAATATAGAGTGGGTCAGCGATGGTCAGCTATGTGTTTGAGGGTCCGAAATGGCGTTCTGGACCGATTACCTGGAGTTTCGCTGACTCAACCTACTCGACGGACCAGACAAATTATCCATTCAGCAGTTCAATAACCTCCGCAACCTACCAGGCCACGGTAGAACAAGCCATCCAGAAGTGGGCAAGCGTCTCCGGCCTGGTGTTTCAGCAGGTTCCTGACACCGCAGTTCCAAGCGACCCCGCTGATATTCGCATCGGCTTTGGGAAGTTCGGCGTAATCTCCCCGGGCAAGATTGGCACCATCGGATACACAAACTATTCGTTCGGTCTGGCTAGCCAGAACTTCAACCCAGACATTGTAGTTCGAGTGGAAGATCCGAGTGAAACTCCGTTGGTCCCGACAAGTGGGGGACTGGCCTACGGTGGAATTGGGGCCGCGACTTTCTATCAAGTTATCTTACATGAACTTGGTCATGCTATAGGCATGGATCACTCGTCCAGTCCTATCGACGTGATGTCTCCAGTATTAACTCAGCAGAACCTCGATCTCAGCGCATCCGACATCTTCGGCATCCGGGCACTCTATCCGCAGCCGTCCATTCAGCTGCATGGTGTGCATACCGACTACATCATCGCCCAAGTCTCGGGGGGACAGGCCTATATCCAGGACACCAAGCCCAGCCGCGACGGCAACCAGACGCTGGCCAAGCTCGATCAAATCAGCTTTGCCGATGGGGTGGGCCTGTTCGACCCGAGCGGCACGGCAGAGGACGTCGCCCGCCTCTATCAAGGCGCGTTCGGGCGTGCCCCGGATTTTCAAGGGCTGGACGGCAATACCGCCCTGGTGACCACCAACACCCTTAGCCTTGCAGCGCTCGCGGCAAGCTTCACGACATCGCCGGAGTTCATCGCGCGTTACGGCCAGACCGACACTGACGGCTTCGCGCGGCAACTCTACCTGAACGTCCTGCATCGCAATCCGGACGCCGCTGGCGAGCAGCTTTGGGTCAACTACACCAACGCGACCTCCCGTGGCGCCGCCCTCCTGGCATTTTCGGACAGCCGTGAGAATCATCAGCAGACGCTGCCGACCGCCGGCAGCCGGACCGACGCCGAGGCCACCCGGCTCTACCAAGCCGCATTCAACCGCAGCCCAGACGCCGCCGGGCTGGCGTTGTGGTCAGGTCAGCTCAGCCAGGGCGTCGCGGTGGATCAGGTGGCGCAGGGGTTCGTTGGCTCCGCCGAGTTCGCCGCCACCTATGGTACCCTCGACGCGAACGCGTTCGTGACCCAGCTCTTTGCGAACGTCCTGCATCGCGCCCCCGATGCATCGGGATTGCAGGGCTGGCTGAGTGCTCTGGCGAGCGGCAGCAGCCGCGCGCACGTCATGGCCGGGTTCGCCGACAGCAACGAGAACCGCATCGCGACCGCAGGCGCCACCCACGACGCCTGGGTCTATGTCGGCTGATTACACAGTAAGCGTTCCAGCCTTCGCCTGGTCGTAACGCTTCGCGACCACGTCCCAATCCACCACGTTCCACCAGGCTGCCAGGTAGTCCGCCCGGCGGTTCTGGTATTTGAGGTAATAAGCGTGCTCCCACACATCATTGCCCAGCAGGACCCGGCCGCCCTCCATCAATGGCGTGTCCTGGTTCGGCCGGGCGGCCAGGCCCAGCTTGCCGGTCGGCTCCACGGTCACGAACACCCAGCCTGAGCCGAATTGGCCCAGGCCCATGCGGCTGAACGTCGCGCGCATCGCCTCCATGCCGCCCAGGTCGCGGTCGATGGCGGCCAACAGCTCTCCGGTCGGCGTGCCGCCCTTGCCGCCCATGACCTGCCAGAACATGCTGTGGTTGGCGTGCCCGCCGCCGTTGTTGCGAACCGTGGTGCGCACCGTATCCGGCAGCTCCGCAAGCTTGGCCAGCAGCATATGGACCGGCATGGCGCCCAGGGCTGCGTTGTCCTTCGCCGCGTTATTGAGCGCCGTCACGTACGCCGCGTGATGCCGGTCGTGATGGAGCAGCATCGTCGGCGCGTCGATATGCGGCTCGTTCGCCTCCGGTGCATAGGGCAGCGGCGGTAGGGTAAATGGAGCCGGCGCTATGTTGGATGCCGCCTGGGCGAAGGCGCGGGGCGTGGCTGCCAAGGCGGCGACGCCGGCGGCCAGGCCCAGGACGGCACGGCGTGTTGAAATCATCGAGCGTCTTCCGTTTCTGAAATTTCGCGGGTGGGCGCGTGGAACGCCGCCGCCATGAGGGCGATGGTATAAGGATCGCGCGGGTGGGCGAACAGTTTGTCCGCCGCGCCCTCCTCGACCACCCGGCCGGCACGCAGCACCACGACCCGGTGCGCTAAGGCACGCACAACGGCCAAATCGTGGCTGATGAATAGGTAAGCGAGGCCATGCCGCGCCTGCAGGGTCCGCAGCAGGTCCACGATCTGGGCCTGAACCGAGCGGTCAAGCGCGCTGGTCGGCTCGTCCAGCACCATGAGGCGCGGGGTCAGCACGATGGCACGCGCGATCGCCACGCGCTGCCGTTGGCCGCCGCTGAACTCGTGCGGGTAGCGCCCGGCCGCGTCGGCGGGCAGCCCGACCTCCTGCAAGGCGGCCGCGACCCGCGCCGTACGCTCACGCAGGCCCAGCCGGGGCTCGTGCACGCGCAGGCCCTCGGCCACGATCTCACCCATGCTCATGCGCGGCGACAGGCTGCCATAGGGATCCTGGAACACGATCTGCATCGACCGGCGCAGCGGGCGCAGCCGGGATTGCGGCATCGCCGAGATGTCCTGCCCAGCGAACACCACCCGCCCAGTCGCCGCCTGCATGCGCAGCAACGCCAGCCCAATGGTGCTTTTGCCGGAGCCGCTCTCACCCACCAGGCCCAGCGTCTCGCCCTCGCGGATCGCGAGGCTCACCCCATCGACCGCGCGCACCTCGCCCACCACCCGGCGCAGCAGTCCGCGGCGGACCGGGAACACCACGCTGAGGTTACGCGCCTCGGCGACGATGGAGGCGGAACTGGGCACCGTGCCGGGCTGACCGCTGGGTTCGGCGGCGATCAGCATGCGGGTGTAGGGATGCTTGGGCGCGCGGAACACGTCCTCCACCCGCCCGGCCTCGACGATGCGGCCGTCCTTCATCACGCAGACGCGGTCGGCGACCCGGCGCACCACGTTCAGGTCGTGGCTGATCAGCAGCATCGCCAACCCGCGCGCCGCCTTCTCCCGCGCCAGCAGGTCCAGGATGCCGGCCTGGATCGTCACATCCAGCGCCGTCGTCGGCTCGTCGGCAATCAGCAGCTTCGGGTTGTTCGCCAGCGCCATGGCGATCATCACCCGCTGCCGCTGGCCGCCGCTGAGCTGATGCGGAAACGCCTCCAGCCGGTCCTCGGCGTTGGGGAAGCCGACGCGCAGCAATAATCCAGCGACGGTGCCGCGGGCGGGCTTCCGGCCATGCAGCGCCAATGCTTCCGCCACTTGACGACCAACGCTGTGCAGCGGGTTCAGGCTGGTCATCGGCTCCTGGAACACGATCCCGGCGGTGTCGCCCCGCGCGGCCTGCAGCGTAGCCTCCGACGCGTCGAGCATGGATTTGCCGTCGAGCGTGACCTGGCCGCTGCAGGCCGCACCGGATGGCAGCAGCCGCAGGATGGACAGCGCGGTCAGCGACTTGCCGGACCCGCTCTCGCCGACCAGCGCCAGGGTCTCGCCCTGTTCAAGCGTGAAGCTCACGTCGTCCACTACCCGTCGCGGACCGAAATCGACCGAAAGATTTTTTACGACCAGCATATCAAGCTCGGCGTCACGGCTGCTTGCGCGGATCGAAGGCGTCGCGCACCGCCTCGCCGATGAAGATCAGCAACGTCAGCACGCCGCCGAGCACGACGAAGGCGGTCATGCCGAGCCACGGCGCCTGCAGGTTGTTCTTTCCTTGCGCCACCAGCTCGCCCAGCGAAGGCGAACCGGGCGGCAGGCCAAAACCGAGGAAATCCAGGCTCGCCAGCACGGTGACCGAGCCGGACAGCGTGAACGGCAGGAAGCTGAGCGTCGCCACCAGGGCGTTCGGCAGGATATGGCGCCCCATGATGGCGGCGTTGGAGACCCCCAACGCCTGCGCCGCGCGGACATAGTCGAGGTTGCGCCCGCGCAGGAACTCCGCCCGCACCACGCCGGTCAGCGCCATCCAGGAGAACAGCAGCAGGAAGACCAGCAGGGTCCAGAAGGTCGGGGTGACGATGCTGCCCAGGATGATCAGCAGATAGAGCTGCGGCATGCCGGCCCAGACCTCGATAAACCGCTGGAACAGCAAGTCGGTGAGGCCGCCGTAGAAGCCCTGGACCGCCCCGGCAGCGATGCCGACGACCGAGGAGATGATGGTCAGCGTGAAGCCGAACAGCACCGACAGGCGGAAGCCGTAGATGACGCGGGCCAGCACGTCGCGCGCCTGGTCGTCGGTGCCCAGCAGGTTGCGTAAGGAGGGAGACGCCGGGGCAGGGGTGGGAAGGTCCTTGACGATGGTGTCGTAGCGGAACGGGATAGCGGGCCAGAGCATCCAGCCATGCGCGTTGATGGCGGCGGCGAGCTGTGGGTCGGTGTAGTCGGCCTCGGTCGGCAGGAAGTCGGCTCCGAAGGTGTCCTCGCTGTAGTCGCGGAGGACCGGCATGTAGAACCGGTCCTCGAAGCGGATCAGCAGCGGGCGGTCGTTGGATATCAACTCGGCGAACAGGCACAGCAAGAACAGAGTGGTGAAGATCGCGAGCGACCAGGCGCCGCGGCGATGCGCGCGGAAGATGGCGAGGCGGCGCTGGGTGATCGGCGTCAACTGCGCGCCTCGAAGTCGATGCGGGGATCGACGACGGTGTACATCAGGTCGCCCACGACCTGCAGCACCAGGCCGAATAGGGTGAAGATGTACAGCGTGCCGAACATGACGGGGTAGTCGCGGCGGATTGCACTCTCGAAGCCCAATAGGCCCAGGCCGTCCAGTGAGAAGACGATCTCGACCAGCAGCGCCGAGCTGAATAGGATGCCGATGAACGCGGCGGGGAAGCCGGCGACGATCAGCAGCATGGCGTTGCGGAACACATGGCCGTACAGCACGCGCTGCTCGCCGGCGCCCTTAGCCCGGGCGGTCACGACGTACTGCTTGCGGATCTCATCGAGGAAGCAGTTTTTCGTCAGGATCGTCAGCCCGGCGAACCCGCCGGCGACCAGCGCCACCGTCGGCAGCACCATGTGCCAGGCATAGTCGGCGATGCGCGCGGGCCAGGACCACTCGGACGACCCGGCGCTGGTCAGGCCGCGTAACGGGAAGACTTGCAGGAAGCTGCCGCCGGCGAACAGCACGACGAGCAGGATGGCGAACAGGAAGCCGGGGACTGCGTAGCCCACCAGCACCACGGCGCTGCTCGCGACGTCGAAACGGCTGCCGTCGCGCACGGCCTTTTTGATGCCGAGCGGGATGCTGACTAAATAGATCAGCAGGGTGGACCACAGGCCGAGCGAGATGCTGACCGGCATTTTTTGTAAAATCAGCGCCACCACCGTCTGGTCGCGGAAGAAGCTGCGGCCGAAGTCGAAGGTCAGGTAGTCGCGCAGCATGGTGATGAAGCGCTCGCTGGCCGGCTTGTCGAAGCCGAACTGGCGTTTCAGTTCCTCGATCTGCTTGGCATCCAGGCCGCGGGCGCCGCGATAGGCGCCGCTGTCGCTAGTGGCGCCGGTGATGCGGGCCGTCGCCTCGGTGCCGCGGCCGCGGGTCTCGGCGATGGCCTGCTCGACCGGACCGCCGGGCGCAAACTGCACGACGGCGAAGTTGATGGCGATGATGCCCAGCAGCGTGGGGATCAGCAGCAGCAGCCGGCGCAGCAGGTAATTGGCCAAAATTAGTTGCCCAAGCTAATTAACTGCCTTACGCGCCGTGTCGGCTTTGGCGGACAGGTTCGGGTCGATCCACCAGCTATCCATCACGAAGCCGTCGCGCACCGGCTGCGTCGGGCGGCCGAAGCGGTTCCAGGTGGCGACGTTGAATTTCTCATTGTGCCAGTTCGGCACCATATACCAGCCGCGCAGCAGCACGCGGTCCAGCGCCCGCCCGGCGGTGGCGAGCGTGGCGCGGTCTTGCGCCGCCACGATCTGCTCGATCAGGGCATCGACCGCCGGGTCGCAGACGCCGGCAAGGTTGCCGCCGCCCGGCGTCTTGGCGCCGATGCAGGAAAAATCGTCCCGGAGCTCGTTGCCCGGCAGGTCCGACCCGGGATAGATGATCGTCGTCATGTCGAAATCGAAGTCGTCCGTCAGCCGCTCATATTGCGCGACATCGACGGTGCGGATCCCGACCTCGATGCCCAGACGCTGCAGCCACTGCTGATACGGCAGCGCCACCCGCTCCAGCGTGGGGTCGTGCAGCAAAATAGTGAACGCCATCGGCTTGCCGGCGCCGTCCACCAGCTTGCGGTCGCGAATGGTCCAGCCAGCCTCCTTCAGCAGCGCCAAAGCGCGGCGCAGCCCCTCCCGGTTATTGCCGGACCCGTCGGTCGTGGCCAAGCGGAACGGCTCGGTGAACAAATCCGGCGGCAGCTTGTCCCGGTATGGCGCCAGCAATGCCTGCTCGGCGGCGTCCGGCAGGTCCTTGGCCTCCTGGGCGGTGTTGCCGAAGTAGCTATGGGTGCGGACATAGGTGCTGAAGAACAGGTTCTTGTTCATCCATTCAAAATCGAACACCTGGCCAATCGCCTCACGCACGCGGGGGTCGGCGAACATCGGGCGCCTCGTGTTCATGATGAAGCCCTGGATGCCGACCGGCAGGCGGTGCTCGATCTCGTCGCGGCGCACCAGGCCGTCACGCACCGCAGGGAAATCGTAGCCGGTCGCCCATTCCTTCGAGATGTTCTCCTGCCGGTAGTCGATCTGCCCGGCCTTGAACGCCTGCATCGCGATGGTCGGGTCGCGGAAATACTCGATCCGCACCCGGTCGAAGTTGTGGAAGCCGCGCCCGGTCGGCCGGTCCCGCGCCCACCAGTTGGGATCGCGCACGTAGGTCACGCTGCGGCCGAGCTCGAACTTCTCCACGCGGTAGGGGCCGCTGCCCAGCGGCGGCTCGGTCAGCGGCTTGGTGAAGTCGCGGGTGGACCACCACTTCTCCGACAGCACGGGCAGGCCGCCGACCGACAGCGGCAGCTCGCGGTTCTGGTTCGACTTGAAGTGGAACACAACCCTGCGCTCACTCTCGGCCACCGCGTCCTGCACATCGGCATAAGCGACGCGGACCGAGGGGCGCCCTTTTTCCATCAGCGTCTTGAACGTCCAGGCGACGTCGGCGGCGGTGACGGGCGTGCCGTCGGCGAAGCGCGCCTCGGGCCGCAGCTCGAAAGCCACCCACATGCGGTCGGGGGCGAGCTCGATCGTCTCGGCGAGGTGGCCGTAGCCGGTCGCGACCTCGTCCGCCGAGCCGACCAGCAGGCTCTCCCACACGTGGCCGCCCGCCGACCCGGCGGCGGTGCCGCCGACGCCGGGCTGCCAGGACGCGCCGGTGCCGATCGCCGCGTTGCCGCGCAGGATATACGGATTGAAGCCGTCGAAGCTGCCGACCATCGCGAACACCGCCTCGCCGCCTTTCGGCGCCGATGTGTTCACGTAGGGAAAGTTGGGAAAGTCCGCTGGCAAAGCGGGAGTGCCGAGGATGGTGAGGGCGTGGCTGCGCGTCACCTGCGCTTGCGCGGGCACAGCGAACAGCAGCAGCAGGAGCAGCAGGCAGCGCAGCATCGGGGCCTCCGTGATCGGTCAGGCCATAGCAGGGGGCGGCGCGGCCTGCGTCAAGCGGCCAGCAGCGTCAAGGCGGGGGCGAGCAGGGCCGGGTCGCCGACCGCGATTGTGCTGCCGTCGCCGTCGGGGTGCATGGGGCGGCCCAGCCAGTCGGTCACGCGGCCGCCGGCGCCCTCGATCACCGGGACCAGGGCGGCCCAGTCCCAAACCTTGAGGCCGCTCTCGGCGATGATGTCGATGCCGCCGAGGGCGAGCAGGCCATAGGCGTAGCAGTCGCCGCCCCAGGAGGTGCGCCGGGTAGCGGCGGCGAGGCGACGCCAGGCGGTGGTCTGGCCTGGATTGAAAATCTCGGGGGCGGTGCAGGATAGTTCAGCCTGATCCAGGCTGGGGCAGGGCCGGCAGCCTGGCTGGCCGTGCGCGCCGCGGAACCGGGTCGGCTGCCCGGCCACGCCGATCCAACGCTCCCCGGTGATGGGCTGATCGATGACGCCCAAAATCGGGGTGTCGCCGTCCAGCAGCGCCACCAGGATGCCGAAGCTGGGGCGGCCGGTGATGAAGGCGCGGGTGCCGTCGATCGGGTCCAGCACCCAGCGCCGCCGCGCCGTCGGGCGGTCGAGGCCGAACTCCTCGCCCAGGATGCCATGCCCGGGAAAACGCTGCGACAGCACGGCGCGCATGGCGAGTTCCGCCGTGCGGTCGGCGATGGTCACCGGGCTCGCGTCCAGCTTTAGGTCGGCGTCAACCCCTTGGCGGTAGAATGGCCGGATCGCGGCGGCGGCGACGTCGGCCGCTGCCTCCGCTGCCGCGATCAGGTCCTGCATGACGTCTTTACTTGCTCTTCCCGCTTGGCCCCTGGCTGGTCGGGCCGCCGGTGGGTCCCTGTGGCTTGGTCACGCCGTTTTCGGTGGCGGTGGGCGCCGTCGGGCTGACCTCGCGGGCATTGGCCGGCTGCTGGCCCTGGTTCTGCACGGCTTGCGACTGGTTCTGCGATGTGGAGGGCTGGGTCATCTGTTGGTTTTGTGCCCAGGCCGAACTCGGCGACGAGCAGTGCGACGACAGATGCGGCAATGAAAGCGTAACGCATAAAGCGAGTCCTCTAAAAAAGCCGGACGTTGCACCGGCGAGCCCGCCTACCTAATGTGCGCCGCACGCTATGCAAACGCCCGCCCAGCATCAACCCCGCGCTATCGCTTGAACCCGATCGTCGTGATTCCGTCCCGCATGGCGTCCTCGCGCCTGCCCGGCAAGCCGTTGGCGCTGATCGCCGGGCGGCCGATGATCTTGCATGTGCTCGACCGCGCGAGGGAGGCCGACATTGGCCCAGTCGCCGTCGCCTGCGCCGACGCGGAGATCGCGGATGCCGTGCGGGCGGCTGGAGGCGTTGCGGTGATGACCGATCCATCGCTGCCCTCCGGGTCCGATCGGGTGCATGCCGCCTTGGCGACCCTGGACCCGCAGGGCGCGCATGACGTTGTGGTGAACCTGCAAGGCGACTTTCCGACCGTCCCGCTGGGTCAGCTGCGTATGGTGATCACCCCACTTTCTGACCCGGCATTCGACATCGCGACCCTGGTGACGCCCGTCCTCTCGCCCGAGGAGGCGGCCGCGCCGCAGGTGGTGAAGGCGGCGTGCGCCTTCGAACGCGGGCGGGCGGTGTCGGCGGCGCTGTATTTCTCCCGCGCCGCCATCCCTTCCGGGGAGGGGCCGCTCTGGCACCATATCGGCATCTACGCCTATCGTCGTGCGGCGCTGGCCAGATTCGTCAGCCTGCCGGAAAGCCCGCTGGAACGGCGGGAGAAGCTTGAACAGCTGCGTGCGCTGGAGGCCGGCATGCGCATCGCCTGCACGCGGGTGGAGCACGGGGCATTCGGCGTGGACACCCCGGCCGACCTGACCCGCGCCCGCACTATCCTCGAGGCACCATGACCCAAATCGCCTTCCAAGGCCTGCCCGGCGCCTATTCCGACCTGGCCTGCCGCACTGCCTATCCCGAGATGACGCCGCTGCCGTGCCACACCTTCGAGCACGCGATCGACGCCGTGCGAAACGGGGCCGCGGCGCTGGCGATGCTGCCGTGCGAGAACAGCCTCGCCGGCCGGGTGCCCGACATCCACGCCCTATTGCCCGGCAGCGGGCTGTCGATCATCGGCGAGCATTTCCAAAGAGTTGAGCACTGCCTGCTGGGACCGCGCGGCGCCGTGATCGCGGATGTGCGGCGGGTGCACTCGCATGCCGTGGCGCTGGGCCAGGTCCGGGCGATCCTGCATGAGCTGAATGCGGATGCGGTGGTGGAGGCGGACACGGCCGGATCGGCAAAGCTGGTGGCGGAGTGGGGCCGGCGGGAAGATGCGGCGATCGCTTCGGCACTGGCGGCCGAAATCTATGGGCTGGATGTGTTGCGGGCCAATGTGGAGGATGCGGCGCACAACACGACGCGGTTCTATGTCGTGGCGCAGGAGCCACGGGTGCCGTTGCCGGAGACGCCGGGGCTTATGACGACATTCGTGTTCCGGGTTCGCAACGTGCCGGCTGCGCTGTATAAGGCGTTGGGCGGCTTTGCGACCAACGGCGTCAACATGTCGCGGCTGGAGAGCTACATGCTGCACG
Organism: uncultured Alphaproteobacteria bacterium; assembly: GCA_963850595.1. Lineage (GTDB taxonomy): Bacteria > Pseudomonadota > Alphaproteobacteria > Acetobacterales > Acetobacteraceae > CAHJXG01. The sequence goes on from CAWKLS010000005.1 coordinate 249,347, forward strand.
GCGAGTTCACCGCGACGCAGTTCCTATGCGACGTAGACGGCCACCCGGAACAGCCGGCGCTGGCGCGGGCACTGGAGGAATTAAGTTTTTTCACGGCGGAGGCCCGGGTGCTGGGCGTTTACCCGCGAGCGCTATTCCGGACGAAGTTGGGCGGGGATTAGGCCGGTCAGCCCCGGCGTAGTTTTTTAAAGAAAGCCTTGATTGTTTCCATCGTTGGAAAAACATCGGCGCCGCTTGGCTGCATGTAGAACACAGCACTGGTTAATCTAACGCTCGTCTGATCCTTTACGACCTGCTTGGCAGCAGGCGAGGCTGGTGCGATCGCAGCGCGCCATGATGGGACGAAAGCAATTTCAGACTTTGAAACGCTCATGGGGTTACCTTCGGGAAATAGCCCACTTTATCCGCCATAAATATGACTGTGGTCGCTCCAAACGCCCAAATCAAGCTTCGTACCAAATGCGATGATGCAAAAGCCCTGAATTGGGCACGCCGCCGGTTGAGCTCGCGGTTGATGGGCGTCACTTCGGTATAGGATTCGAGCAGGAGCTGCTGCACGTCGCCGGCCAATTTTCGGTCCTGCTGGCGCCCGGAGACGGTGATGGCGTCATAGCTCGCCTGCAACGCTGCCACCCGCGCGCGTATGGCGGCCTCCGGCCCGACCCGTTGGTAGTCGCGGCGCGCGATCGCCCGTGAGAGGAAAATCAGCACAAAGACCGCATCGATGATCGCCATCGTCAGCAGGCCGCCCGCAACCCAGAACGCAATCAATCCGTCGCGTTGGGTGATGTCCGGCAGCTTTGGCAAGCGTCCCGCCGCGTAGGCCACGGCACCGACCACGATGCCCAGCGCGGTCCCATAGAACGGCAGAGTGCGGTGAACGTCCTCTTCCGCACCGATCTCCTGGCGGTAGAACTCGGAGAATGTGGCGAGCAACAGGGCCGCGGCCTCGGGTGTGTCCGAGACCTGCGACGCTGCCGCCGGTGGTGCCTGGTCGGCCATCCCGGGTGGCCTACGCCTCGAAGGCAATATCCTGCGCGCCGTCCCACAGAGTCTTCCGGCCGAGCGTCGCCAAGTCCTGCAGCCCCTCGGTGATCGTGAGGAAGTGGTTGCCGGCGAGCTGCCCGGCCTTGCTGGCAAAGCAGCAGGGGCCGTAGCTGATGAGGATCTCGGTCTCGCTGACGCCGCCAGCGTGCAGCAGGATCTGGCCCGGCGCGGGATAAGAGGTGGCGTTCTCATATGACAGGCCGGTGTCGAGGTCGCCCAACGGAATCCAGCAGGCCTCGCCGCTCCAGCGCACGTGGATGATGCGCTGGCGATAGGGCATCAGGGCGCGGAAGCGGGCGCAGGTCTGCGGGGCGCTCGCCTCCTCGAAACGGGCGGTGAAGCTGAAGGCGCCGGAGGTGATGCGGATGATTTCCAGGGTCTATACTCCGCTCAGGTAATAGGTTTCTGCCGCTCCACGCCGCCCTTGGGCGCCAGGCCGCGGCTGCGCAGGCACGCCAGGCGGGCGTCCTGCTTGGCCGCCTTCAGCTCCTCCTGGCTGTTGTTTTGGAAATACGGGTTGCCGACGCCCTTTATGATCAGCTGTTTGACCGTCGGGTCCTCGTTGACCGCGCCGTCGCAGGCGCGCTGATCGGGACTCTCCGCCGGGCCGCAGGCCGCGAGCAGCACCAGCAACAACAGGCAGGCAGCGCGTTTCATGCGTGCGTCACCCAATCCTCGATCAAGCGGCGGGCGATGCTGTCCCGGCGCGGCAGGCTGAATCCATGTGCGGCGGGGTCGAGCAGCTCGGCGCGGGAGAACCAGCGGGCGTCCTGCAGCTCATTGGGATCGATGGTGATCTCCTCCGTCAGCCCCTCGGCGTAGAAGCCGAGCATGATGCTGGACGGGAACGGCCAGGGCTGGCTGCTGTGATAGCGCACGTTGCCGACGCGAATGGCGCTTTCCTCCAGCACCTCGCGAGCGACCGCCTCCTCCAAGCTCTCGCCGGGCTCCACGAAGCCGGCGAGCGTCGAATACATCTGGGCCTTCGGGAACCGCTGCGAGTGGCCCAGCAGCACGCGGTCGCCGCGGTGCACGAGCATGATCACAGCCGGGTCGGTACGGGGAAAGTGCTGCGCCCGGCAAACGGTGCATACCATCGCGTGCCCGGCGCTGCGCGCTTCGCACCGGCCGCCGCATACGCCGCAAAAGCCGTGGCGAAGGCGCCAGTGCATCAGGCCGCGCGCATGGGCGAGGATGGCGGCCTCGTTGGGCGCAAGGCCGGGGCCGATCTGCCGCAGGTCCTCAAACCGCGCCACCGCATCCGGCAGCAGCGGCAGTGGGTCGTCCACGCTGCTGACATCGACGGCGAACATCGCCACGTCGTCCTGCAGGCCGAGGAACGCCCAGGGTCCGCCGGCCATGCGCAGCGCGGACGCTGCCTCCCCGGTCAGGAACACAGCCTCCGGCCGGCCCTCGTCCAGGCCCTGGAACAGCGTGCGGGCGCGCCAGACCGGGACCCAAAGGCTGGCGGGGTCGGCCATGCGCCCGGCGATCCAGGCCTCGTCGTTGCGGCGCCCGTCCGCACGGTCCAAGGGGTTGCCGGTATAGACATTGGGGCGGCTGGCGAGAATGACTGACATGTCCGCTGGATTTCGCACGCAGCCAGGCTTGTGCCAACCCCTGGGGAACGTGGTATAGAGTGCGTGGGAGGTCGGCGGCGGACGGGCGCCTCGCCAACCCGGTCAGGTCCGGAAGGAAGCAGCCGCAACGAGTTCATGCTCGGGTCGGTGTCCGGCCTCCCACCCCATCACCGTCGGCGGCAGGAGCCGGGCGCATGTCTGGCTTCGTGGACGAACTCTTGCCGGAACCACCGCCATCCGGCCCCGGCCTGTTCGGCGAGCCGGCTCCGGCCCCGGCCGTCACCCCCTATCGCGTGCTGGCCCGCAAATACCGGCCTACCACCTTCGACGACCTGATCGGGCAAGAGGCGATGGTCCGCATCCTGCGCAACGCCTTCGCGCAGAACCGGGTGGCGCATGCCTGGATGCTGACGGGAGTACGCGGCGTCGGCAAGACCACGACGGCCCGCATCATCGCGCGCGCTCTGAACTGCGTGGGTCCGGACGGCGCCGGCGGCCCGACCGCCGATCCCTGCGGCGTGTGCCCCAACTGCGTCGCCATCCTCGCAGACCGGCATCCCGACGTGATCGAGATGGACGCCGCCAGCCGCACCGGCGTGGATGACATGCGCGAGGTGATCGACGCCGCCCGCTACCGCCCGCTGCAGGCCCGCACCAAGGTGTTCATCGTGGACGAGGTCCACATGCTGTCCCGCAACGCCTTCAACGCGCTGCTGAAGACGCTGGAGGAGCCGCCGCCGCACGTGAAGTTCATTTTCGCCACGACGGAAATCCGTAAGGTGCCAGTGACGGTGCTGTCGCGCTGCCAGCGGTTCGATCTGCGCCGGGTCTCGGTTTCGGAGCTGGTTGGGCAGTTCGGGCGGATCTCGGCGAAGGAGGGCGTGGCGGTGGCGGCGGACGCGCTGGACCTGATCGCCCGGGCGGCGGACGGGTCGGTGCGGGACGGGCTGTCCTTGCTGGACCAGGCGATCGCGCAAGGGGCAGGCGGCGCTCCGATCGACGGCGCCACGGTGTCCGACATGCTGGGCCTCGCCGACCGGTCGGCGGTGTTCGACCTGATGGAGGCGGTGATGGCCGGCCGCCCTGATCAGGCGCTGGCGCTCACCGACCGCGCGCATGAACGGGGCGCCGACCTCGGCCTGATGCTTGGCGACCTGCTGGAGCTGACCCATACCCTGACCCGGCTGAAATCCGTGCCGGGGCTCCGTGACGGCAATGAGCTGCCGGAGGCGGAGCGCACCCGCGGCGCTGCCTTGGCCGACCGGCTGACGATGCCGACGCTGGGCCGCGCCTGGCAGATGCTGCTGAAAGGCACGCAGGAGGTCGAGCAGGCGCCGGATCGCCGGGCGGCGGTGGAGATGGTGCTAATCCGGCTGTGCTACGTCGCCGACCTGCCGCCGCCGGGCGAGCTGGTGCGGCGGCTGACGGAGACGCCGCCCACCGCGACCCGTGCGCCGGCCGCTCCGCCGCCGTTCGATGGCGGCACGACCCGCGCCGTCGCCAATGGCGCAGCCGCCCCAGCCCCAGTTCAGGACCCGGCGCCTGACCGGGCCCCAGCCAGTCCGCGCCTGTCCAGTTTTCGCGATGTCGCCATGCTGGTCGCCGAACGGCGCGAGCCGCTGCTGCACGGCCTGCTGCTGCACGCCGTCCATTTGGTGCGGTTCGCTGCCCCGGTCATCGAGCTGCGGCCGGAACCGGACGCGCCCCGTGACTTGGCGCCCCGGCTCGCCGCGTTGCTGCTGGAGGCGACCGGCACCCGCTGGACCATCGCGTTGTCGCGCGAGCCCGGCGAACCCACATTGGCGGATCAGGGCCAGGCGGCCGACACCGCGCGTCGCGGCGAGGCCGCCTTGCATCCGCTGGTGCAGGCGATCCTGAACGCTTTCCCCGGGGCTAAGATCGCCAGCGTGACGGATAGCCGGGCGGACGTGTATGGGCTTGTGGATGAGACGCCCATGATCGAAGAGGGTGATGGGCGGGAGTTCGCGCCGCTCGACGCGGACGACGAGGATTTTGTGCCGCCTGACGCGGCCGAGCCGATCTGAAGGAGGAGGACCTATGAAGAACCTAGCCGGCCTGATGAAGCAGGCCAGCCAGATGCAGGCCAAGATGCAGGAGATGCAGGCCAAGATGGAGGCCATGGAGGTCGAGGGCAGCGCCGGGGCCGGCATGGTCCACGTGACGTTGTCCGGCAAGGGCGTGCTGAAGCGGCTGAAGATCGACCCCAAGCTCGCCGATCCCAATGAGACCGAGATGCTGGAAGATTTGGTCGTGGCCGCCCACGCCGACGCCAAGCAGAAGGTCGCGGCGATGATGGCCGAGGAGATGCAGGCGGCGACCGGCGGGCTGCAGCTCCCAGAGGGTCTCAAGCTGCCGTTCTAAGCAATGGGGGGTCCCGAGGTCGAGCGGCTGATCGGCTTGCTGGCCCGGCTGCCGGGTCTGGGGCCGCGCAGCGCGCGCCGTGCGGCTTTGAGGATGCTGCAGCAGCCGGAGTCGCGTATGCTGCCGCTTGCGAGCGCGCTGGCCGACGCGGCGCGGGCGGTGCGGCCGTGCCGGCAATGCGGCAACCTGGACAGCCGAGACCCCTGCGGTGTCTGCGCCGACCCGCAGCGTGACCGCAGTTCTATTTGTGTCGTGGAGGGCGTGGGCGACCTGTGGGCGCTGGAGCGCGCATCAGTGCATCGCGGGCTTTATCATGTGCTGGGCGGCACGCTCTCGGCGCTGGGGGGCACCGGGCCAGAGGATTTGAACGTCGCACCGTTGCTCGCCCGGGTGGAGCAGGGCGAGGTCGCCGAGGTGATCCTGGCGCTGGGCGCCACGGTGGATGGCGCGACGACGGCGCATTGGCTGACGGAGCGGCTGCGCAAGCTGGACAGCACGGCGCGCATCACCCGGGTGGGCCAGGGCGTGCCGATCGGCGGGGCGCTGGATGTGCTGGACGACGGCACGCTGGCGGCGGCGTTGCGCGGGCGGCGGGCGTTTTAGTCAAGCAAGACGCTGGCCGCCGTGCCGCGACGGCGCCTGTTCGGCACGGCGTCGGCGCTGACGGCATTCGCCGTGTTGCCGCATCGGGCCGCAACCGCGGACATGCCGGCCGAGGCGGTATGGGCGCCGAGCCTCAAAGACCTGACGGACACGGTGCAGCCGCTATCGCAGTATAAAAGCAAGACCGCCGTCTTCCGCTTCTTCGGGACCTGATGCGTTCCCAGTCGCCTGGAGACGCCGAAGCTGGTGAAACTGTATGACACGTTTAAGCAGAACGACATGGCCGTCATCGGCATCGCGCCCGACAATGCCGACAAGGTGCGCGCGTTCTCGAAGAAGTATGGAGTGGACTATCCGGTCGTCTATGGCGGTCGCGAGGCAGTCCAGCTTGGCAATGACCTGGGTGCCACTCCCTTCACTGTGGTCATAGACAAAACCGGCCGTGTCGTCGAAACTATCAAGGGCGCCACTCCCGAAGGCAAGCTTCAATCTGTCCTTTGGCCGCTCGTTGGCTGATAAACAAGTAAATAACAGAGAGGAACGTGCATATGAACCCCGAAGGGCCTCCGGCGCAGCCGCTTGTGCCGCGAAGGGTGCTGTTCGCATCCCTCGCGGCCTGCGGACTGCTTGCCGCGACCGGCGGCGGGTGGGCGGCCACCTATGGTCCGCAGAACACCATGACCATGATCGATCCCTCGCCCGTCAACTGGCTCTCCATCACCTGGAATACGATGGAAGAGCCGATGCGGGTCGATAACCACGGCCTGGCGCAGCCGACGCTCGCGACTGGCTGGCGCTGGACGTGCCCGACCACCCTTGAGATCAAGCTGCGTGAGGGCGTCAGCTACCAGGACGGCACGCCTTATACTGCTGCCAACATGAACACCGCGTTCGATCGTGTGCAGGACGTCGAGAACCCGCATCCGCCCGGCGCCTTCCTGAACTTCGCGCGCGACACCAAGCTTGAGGTCGTGGACGCCCATACGGTCCGCATGGCCTTCCCGGCGGGCAACTCCGCCGCGCTGATGAAGCTGCGCGGCATGCACGAGCCGTCCGACGCGTTCTGGGCCAAGCTCGGGTTTGTCGATGAGGCGACGGCGTCTGCATCTGGCCATTGGTGAGTGATCGATGCCGCGGGTTCGTGGGGGACTGATCGATTTATTCTCGCCTCTGGAGTGTCGCAGCTTGAAAAACGTTCGCCCGAAGTCGTGCTCGAGCCCAATCCGAACTACTGGAACCCCGACCGCAAGCCGACCGTGCGGATCGTGTTCGATAATATCATCTCGAAGGCCGACGCGATCTGTCCGATCGAGAATGGTGACGGCAACGCCGATATCGTCACCCAGTCGACGCCCGACGAAGCGCGCGTTCAAGGGCGGCAGCCATGCCAAGCTCGTGGTCAGCGAGGCGAAGACCGTGCTGGTTGGCGTGTTCAACCAGAACAAGCCGAACTCGCCCTGGAACGACATTGCCCTGCGCCGGGCGATGACCATGGCGATCGACCCATTTGACACGTTCATGCTGGAGCTCGCCGAGACCAGGGTGAACTAACCTGCAGCCGCCAGGCGGTCCATCATGGGCCGCCCGGCGGCAACTATTTAAGGAGTGCCATCATGCTGAAAGGCCTGCATACGCTGATCTCGCCGCCGCTGCTGACCGTGCTGGCGGAGATGGGGCATGGCGACGAATTGGCGATCGTCGATGCGAACTTCCCGGCCATGACAAACGCCCGGCGCCTGGTGCAGGCCGGCGGCCTACCGGCGCCGCAGGTGCTGGAGGCGGTGCTGACCCTGCTGCCGCTCGACGACTTCGTGGCGTGCCCGGCGGCGATCATGACCCCGTCGCAGGGCCGGCCGCCGGTCGCCGAGGCGTTCCAGCAGGTGCTTGACGCCGCCCAGGGCCACGCGGTCGCGATCGAGGACATCGAGCGCTTCGCGTTCTACCAGCGCGCCACCGCCGCATTCGCCGTGGTCGCCACCGGCGAGACGCGGCTATATGGCTGCATCCTGGTTCGCAAGGGAGTCATCCGGCCATGACCCTCCCGACACGCACCCTTGGCCGCACCGGCATTGAGCTGACGACGCTCGGTTTCGGCAGCACGGGCCTCGGCAACATGTACCGGGCGCAGACCGAGGACGGCGCGATGGCGACCGTTGAGGCCGCCTACCGCGCCGGCGTCCGCTATTTCGACACCGCGCCGCTGTATGGCTTCGGCCTGGCCGAGCATCGCATGGGCGCAGCGCGACGCCGCCTGGAGCCGGATATCGTGCTATCGACCAAGGCGGGCTGGCGCCTGTTCCCGCGCAGCGCATCCGCCGAGCCCGGCAGCGCGGCCGACAGCCTGTTTGACCATCCAGCGCCGTTTCAGCCGCGCATCGACTACAGCTATGACGGCGTCATGCGCTCGTTCGAGGACAGTCTGCAGCGGCTGGGCACTGATCGCGTCGATATCCTGCTGCTGCATGACTGCGACCACCGCAACCACGGCGACGCGTATCGCGAGCGATTCCAGGAGGCGATGGCCGGCGCCTATCGCGCGCTGCTGTCGCTGCGCGAGCAGGGTGCGGTGCGGGCGATCGGCGCCGGGCTGAATGAGTGGGAGGCGTGCCAGGAGTTTGCCGAGGCTGGCGACTTCGACTGTTTCCTGCTGGCTGGACGCTATACGCTGCTGGACCAGACGTCGCTGGATAGCTTTCTGCCGCTGTGCGAGCGGCGCGGCATCGGCATCATCCTGGGCGGCCCGTATAACTCCGGCATCCTCGCCACCGGCGCCGTGCCCGGCGCGTTCTACGACTACGCGCCGGCCTCGCCCGCGATCCTGGAGCGCACGCGGGCGATCGAGGCTATCTGTCTCCGTTACGCTGTGCCGCTGCGTGCGGCGGCGCTGCAGTTCCCGCTGACGCACCCCGCGATCACCACCGTCATCCCCGGCGCTCGCGACGTGGCCGAGGTCGAGGAGAACCTGCGGCTCATGACGCAGCCCATCCCTTACGCGCTCTGGCTGGAGCTGCGGCAGGCCGGACTCATTCAATGATCGACGCGCATGTGCATTATTGGCGGCTGGACCGCGGCGACTACGACTGGCTGACGCCGGATCAGCCGATCTACCGCGACTTCCTGCCTGCCGACGCCGCGCCGCTGTTCGAGGCGGCCGGGATCGACGGCATCGTGCTGGTGCAGGCGGCCGCGACCGAGGCGGAGACGCGCTTCATGCTGTCCCTGGGCGAGACCGACCCGCGGGTGCGCGGCGTCGTCGGCTGGATCGACATGATGGCGCCGGACGCCCCCGACCGGCTGGCGGAGCTCGCGCGCAACCCGCTGCTGCGCGGCATACGACCGATGTGGCAGGACATCGCCGAGGACACCTGGCTGCTGCGGCCCGAGCAGGACGCCGCCTACCGCGCCGTCGTCGAGCTGGGCCTGACCTTCGACGCTTTGGCGCGGGTGCGTCACCTCGCGCATCTGCCGCGCCTGATCGAGCGCCACCCAGAGCTGCCGATCGTGATCGACCACGCCGCCAAGCCCGAGATCGCCGCAGATCGGCACGCGGAGTGGCGGGCCGGCATGGCGACGCTGGCGTCCTTCCCGCACGTGCGCTGCAAGTTTTCCGGCCTGGTGACCGAGGCGGCGCCTGGTGCCACGATCGACGCTCTCGGGCCCTACGCCGACACGTTATTAGAGCTGTTCGGCCCGCAGCGGCTGATCTTCGGCAGCGACTGGCCGGTGCTGACCACCCGGCAGGATTATGCGACGTGGTGGGACTGGGCGCATCGCCTCACGGCGCAGCTCTCGCAAGCAGAGTGCGACGCGATTTTCGGGCAGAATGCCGTTGCGTTTTATGGGCTGCACGGGACCCCGGCAGCGCAAAAAGGAATTGCCGCCGGTTGATATGCACCGGCAAGCCAGGCATCCTCTTTGGCAAGCATAAAATACAACAGGAAACCATCCATGAAAAAACTGCTGCTCGCCAGCGTCGTTGCTGCCGCCGCAACGCTCGGGTTCGGATCGGTCCCGGTGCGGGCGCAGGAGCCGACCATTCCGATCATCGTCAAGGACACCACCAGCTTCTACTGGCAGATCGTGCTGGCCGGCGCGCGCAAGGCCGGGCAGGACCTGCACGTGAAGGTGCCGGAATTGGGCGCGCAGAGCGAGAGCGACATCAGCGGCCAAATCTCGATCCTGGAGAACTCGGTCGCCGGGAAGCCGGCCGCGGTCGTCATCTCGCCGACGCAGTTCGCAGCCCTCGGCAAGCCGATCGACGCCGCCGCTAAGTCGGTCAAGATCATCGGCATCGACAGCGGGGCCGACAGCCAGGCCTTCACCTCGTTCCTGACCACCGACAATGTGCAGGGCGGCCGGGCGGCGGCGGAGGCGCTGGCGCAGGGCATCGGCGCGAAGAACGGCGGCAAGATCGCGGGCGACGTGGCGCTGATCACCTCATTGCCCGGCGTCGGCTCGTTGGATCAGCGGGCGAAGGGCTTCAAGGAGACCCTGGCCAAGTATCCCGGCCTGAAACTGGTGGCCGACAAGGTCGCCGACGGCCAGGCGACGACGGCGCTGAACATCATGACTGACTTGATCACCGCCAATGCGGACCTGAAGGGCGTGTTCGCCTCAAATCTCATCATGGCGCAGGGTGCGGGCCAAGCGATCGGCGAGAACAAGCTGCAGAGCAAGATCGCGCTGATCGGCTTCGATAATGATGAGAAACTGGTGAAGTTCCTGAGCGACGGCGTGATCTATGCGCTGATCGTGCAGGACCCGTATCGCATGGGCTATGACGGCATCAAGACCGCGCTGGCGGCGAGCAAGGGCGAAAAGGTGGCGGCGTTCGTCGATACCGGGGTGAACACGATCACCAAGGAGAACATGGCCTCCGCACGCAGCCAGGAGCTGCTGAACCCAAAGGTGAAGTGAGCGCGGCGCCGCCAGCGCACGGCTAGACGCCATGCCGTTGCTGGAGCTGCGCGGGCTCGACAAGCGGTTCACCGGCACGCACGCATTGCGGCAGGTGGACCTCGCCTTCGAGGCGGGTGAAATCCACGCCATCGTCGGCGAGAACGGCGCTGGCAAATCGACGCTGATAAAACTGCTGACCGGCGTGCACCTTAAATCCGGCGGCGAGATCATCTGGGAGGGTCGCGCGGTCGAGTTCACGGGTCCGCAGGACGCCATCGCGCTTGGCATCAACGCGGTGCATCAAGAGGTCGTGCTGTGCCGGCATCTGACGGTCGCGGCCAATTTATTCCTCGGCAACGAGCACACGAGCTGGGGAGTGCTGCACAAGGCCCGCATGGAGCGGGAGGCGCAGCGCGTGCTGGAGGACCTCGGCTTCGCCATCCCGGCCGGCGTCGTGCTGTCCACGCTCACCATCGGCCAGCAGCAGCTCGTCGCCGCAGCCCGCGCGGCGCTGAGAGGCACCCGGTTCCTGATCTTCGACGAGCCGACCGCCTATTTGACCCGGCAGGAGGCGGCACAGCTTTTCACCCTGATCCGCCGCTTGAAGGCGGACGGCGTGACGCTCGTGTATATCAGCCACCGGCTTGAGGAGGTGTTCGAGCTCGCCGACCGGGTCACGATCCTGCGCGACGGCGCGCTGATCAGCACCGAGCGCGTGGCGGACACCAACGAGCAGCGGCTGATCCGCGGCATGATCGCCCGCTCGATCGAGCAGATCTACCATAAGGACCCGGTGACGCCCGGCGCCGAGCTGGTTTCGACGCAGGGCCTGTCGGGCCAGGGTTTCGAGGATATTTCGATCGATGTGCGGCGGGGCGAGATCATCGGGCTGTATGGGCTGATCGGCGCCGGACGCAGCGAGTTCGTCCAGGCGCTGTTCGGCCGCCACCCGCATAGCGCCGGCAGCGTGCATTGGGAGGGCCGGCCGGTCACGATCAACTCGCCGCAGCAGGCCATTGCGCTCGGCATGGCGCTGGTGCCCGAAAGCCGGCGGGACCAGGGGCTGTGCCTGAACCTCGGCGTCTCGACCAACCTGAACCTCGCGATCTTCGACCGGCTGACCCGGGCTCTCACGATCGACGGGCGGGCGGAGGCGCGGGCGGCCGACGCGCAGATCGGCGGCCTGCGCATCCTGACGGCCAGCCACGCGACGCTGGCGCAGTCGCTCTCGGGCGGCAACCAGCAGAAGATCGTCGTCGGCAAGTGGCTGGCGCACGGCGCGCAGCTGTTCATCTTCGACGAGCCGACGGCCGGCGTCGATGTCGGCACCAAGGTCGAGATTTACCGGCTATTCGGCGCGCTGCTGCAGAAGGGCGCCGGGATCATCCTGATTTCATCCTATCTGCCGGAGGTTTACGAGCTTGCTGACCGCCTGCATGTGTTCCGCCGGGGCCGCAAGGTCGCGAGCTATGACCACCGCGAGGCGCCTGTCGAGACCATCCTGACGCAAGCGATCGGCACCTGATTTTGAGGGAACGCCCTTGAGCGACATCACCGCCGACCAGGCCCGCCTCGACGCCGCCCGCCGGTCGCAGTCCCGCATCAACCTGCTGCTCAGCCTCACCCTGCTCGGGCTGTTGGTGCTGTTATGGGCGGTGCTCGCGGTCAGCACCCGCACCTTCCTCACCGAGATCAACGTCACCAACCTGATGCGTCAGGCCTATTTGGTGGCGATCCTGGCGGTGGGGCAGACCTTCGTCATCATCACCGCCGGGATCGACCTGTCGGTCGGCGCCGTCATCGGCTTCTGCAGCGTCATCCTGGCGCTGCTGCTGAAGGCACAGGTCGCCATCCCCGTGGCGATCCTGCTCACCTTGATGATGGGTGCCGCCATCGGCGCGTTCCACGGCTTCGGCATCGTGCAGCTTGGGCTGCCGCCGTTCATCATGACCTTGGCGACGCTGACCGCATTGCGCGGTGTCGGATTCCTGATCACCAATGGCAACACCATTTCCGGATTGCCGGAGGCGTTCACATCCTTCGCGCCGTCGAGCTTCCTAGGCGTCCCAAGCCTGTTCTGGATGGTGATCGTGGTTGCCGTGCCGTCCTACGTCTTCCTGCACCACAGCCGCTGGGGCCGCTATCTATTCGCCATCGGCAGCAATCCGGAGGCGGCGCGGCTGTCCGGCATCAACGTGCCGCGCATGATCTACGTCGCTTATATTCTATCGGCGTTCCTGGCGGCGGTGGCGGCGGTGCTGGCCACCTCACGCCTGTCGATCGGCACGCAGAACACCGGGCAGGGCCTGGAACTGCAGGCCATCGCCGCCACGGTAATCGGCGGCACCAGCCTGTTCGGCGCGGTGGGCAGCATCTACGGGCCGCTGCTGGGCAGCTTTCTGCTGACCACCATCGCCAACGGGGCGAATTTGCTGAACGTCAATCCGTTTTGGCAGCTCATCATCACCGGCGCGCTGATCATTTTGATCGTGTATTTCGACCAACTGCGCCGCCGGCGTTGATCCTAGAGCATCGTCCAATCGACCTGCTCTTTCGATTGGACGATGCTCGCCAAAACAAAGGGCTAGAGCTTTTCTCCGATCCCGTCCGATCGGAAAAAGCTCTAGTGCAGCGTTTCCTTGAAACAACTCCAACCGGCCCAGCCGCATCGCGTAGGGTTGGGTAGAACCCACCATGGTGCCGTCCGCAATATGGCGGGTTTCACCCACCCTACGGTCGGGATAACCCTCTTAGAATCGCAACACTAGATAGTGTAGTCGAAACTCGCGTAGGACAATTCGCGCAGGATCTCATCCGCACTGCGTGACGCGTCATTGACGGACGCCTTTCGAACGACGCGGGCCGGCACGCCGGCAACGGTGGCGCCCGGCGGCACCGGGATCAGCACGACCGAGCCGGCTGCAATCCGAGCCTGGTCGCCGATCTCGATATTGCCGAGGATCTTCGCCCCGGCGCCGATCATGACGCCGCGGCCGATCTTCGGATGACGGTCGCCGCTATCCTTCCCGGTCCCGCCCAGCGTGATGTCCTGCAGCAGCGAAACGTCGTCCCCGATCACCGCGGTCTCACCCACCACCAGACCGGTTGCGTGATCCAGGAAAATGCCCCGGCCGATGCGCGCGGCAGGATGGATGTCGGTTTGAAACACCTCCGAGGTGCGGCTCTGCAGGTATAGCGCGAAGTCCCGCTCGTCATTGCCCCAAAGCCAATGCGTCAGCCGATGTGCCTGCAGCGCGTGGAAGCCTTTAAAATAAAGGAAAGGCTCGATCAGCCGCTCGCAGGCCGGATCGCGGTCGAATACGGCGGCGATGTCGGCCTTAAGGCCCAGGCTGATCTCGGTCGTGGCGCCCGCGGCGCGATGGAACGCCTGCAGGATCAATGGCTGCGAGATCACGTCGTTCTTCAGCCGCCCGGCGATGCGGTGGAACATCGCGGCTTCGAAGCTCGGCTGATTGAGGATCGAGTTGAGGAACAGCGGCGCCAGCATGGGCGAGCGTGCATAGGCCTGCTCAGCCTCCAGCCGCAGTTGACGCCATAGCGCGTCCGTGAAGGCAGCATCGTTTTCTGGCGCGACCAGCGTCAGGTGGCTCAGCCGTGAGTGCAATCCCATGAAGTCCTGTCGCCCCAATAGCCGGCTCGTGTGTTCGGCCGGCAGAAATCAAACGTGAGGAAACGTCATTCCCTGCTGCGACAGTTGAAGGCCAGCACACCCGTCAACAAGGGGGCTGGCCTTTAAAACTTCTGGAATGATGATTCGTGATTGTTTTAACCCGACACTAACTCCTAACGCAGGTGGTGCACCGGCCCCTGGCCTATGACCGGCGTCGGGATGCCCTCCAGCCGCGCCTTGAGCTGCAGCGCCAGATACAGCGAGTAGTGCCGCGACTGGTGCAGGTTGCCGCCGTGGAACCACAGGCCCGGCTGCGCGGTCGGCTTCCACATGTTGCGCGGCTCGCCCTCCCACGGGCCGGGGTCCTTCGTCGTGTTGGACCCCAAGCCCCAGCATTTGCCGACCCGGTCCGCGACCTCCTGAGAAACCAGCTTCGCTACCCAGCCGTTCATCGAGCCGTAGCCGGTGGCGTAAACGATCAAGTCCGCCGGCAGCTCGCTGCCGTCGCTGAGCTGGACCGCGTGCTCGGTGATCCCCCTGACACTCACGCCGCTGCGCAGCTTGATGCGCCCGTCGGCCACCAGCTCCGAAGCGCCCACGTCGATGTAGTACCCGGAGCCGCGGCGCAAATATTTCATGAATAGGCCGGAGCCGTCGTCGCCCCAGTCATGCATGAACCCGGCCTTTTCCAGCGCCGCGTAGAACGGGGCGTCCTGCTCGGCGATCTTCTGATACGTGGGCGTTTGGAACTCGTGCATGATGCGATACGGGATAGAGGCGAAGATCATGTCCGCCTTGTCCGTGGTCACGCCGGCCTCCAGGGCCTCCTCGGAATACAGCCCAGCCAGGCCGTGCTGCATCAGCGACTCGGACTTTACGACGTGGGTGGAGGTCCGCTGCACCATCGTGACGTCGGCGCCGTTCTCCCACAAATCGGCGCAGATATCGTGGGCGGAGTTGTTCGACCCGATCACGACGCAGCGCTTGCCGCGCCACTCCGCGCCGCCGGGGTGCTTGCTGCTGTGGTGCTGGGTGCCCTGGAAACGGTCCATGCCGGGGTAGTCCGGGAGGTTCGGCACGCCGGACACGCCGGTCGCCATCACGAGCTGTTTCGGGCGCAGGGTGACCGGCTGTCCGTCGCGCACGACGTCCACGACCCACTCGCCCTTGGCCTCGTCGTAGCGTGCGCTGCTGCACTCGGTGCGCGTCCAGTAGTTCAGCTCCATGACCTTGGTGTACATCTCGAGCCAGTCGCCGATCTTGTCTTTCGGCGAGAACACCGGCCAGTGGTCGGGGAACGGCAGATAGGGCAGGTGGTCGTACCAAACCGGATCGTGCAGGCACAGTGACTTGTAGCGGTTGCGCCAGGAATCGCCGGGCCGCTCGTTCTTGTCGATGATGATGGCCGGCACGCCGAGCCGCCGCAGCCGGGCTCCGAGGCCGATGCCGCCCTGGCCCCCGCCGACCACCAGGACGTAAGGCTGGGTCTTGTATCCGAGCTCGGCCGTCTCCTGCGCCCGGCGCTCCGCCCAGCTCTGCCGGCCCAGCGTGCTGCCGTGCTCGGCGCCCTTTTCGCGCGTCGCGCCCCGGCGCTCCTCATGGCCCTTCAGCTCGGTGATGGCGGTGAGCAAAGTCCAGCACTTGCCGTCCTTGAGCCGAATATGCCCGCGCCCACGGGCTGTGGCCGTCTCGAAGCTGATCCACGCCTCGATCACGCCGTCGGCGGCGGTGGCCTCGCCCTCGATCGCCCAATGGCCGGGCTGCGTGCGCGGCAAGGCCTCGCGCAGCATGGCGGCGATCGCGTCCCGGCCTTCAAGGGTGACGATATTCCAGGTGAATGCCACGAGGTCCCGCCAGAAGCAGGTCTCGGTGAACTGTGCGGCCGCCTCCTCGGCGTCACCCCGCGACAAGGCGTCCTCGAACCCCGAAAGCCATAAATTTGCTTTCTGCGACGCCGATTGGTCGAGCATGGCCGCATTCTCCCGTTCGCATTCTAGTTGTCTTCACGCTATCGAGGGCGCAGTTCGCTCGTCAACGAAGGATTTTTCCCATGGCAGCAATTTACCCCGACCTGGCCGGCAAGGTCGTGCTGATCACCGGTGGTGCGTCCGGCATCGGCGAGGCGATCGTGCGCAGCTTCGCGGCCCAGGGCGCGCATGTCGGCTTCCTGGACATCAAGGACGGAGAGGGCGAGGCGCTCGCCGCCGAGCTGGGACCTACCGTGCGCTACGTGCACGCCGACCTTACTGACATCACAGCGCTGCGGACCGCCATCGCGACGGTGCGCGATGCGCTGGGGCCGATCACGGTGCTGGTGAACAACGCTGCCCACGACGAGCGCCACCGCACCGAGGATGTGACACCCGAATATTGGGACGGCCGGGTCGCGGTGAACCTGCGGCACCAGTTCTTCGCCGCCCAGGCCGTACTGCCGGACATGAAGGCGGCGGGCGGCGGCGCCATCGTCAACTTCGGCTCGACGTCCTGGATGGTCGGGCAGGGCGGCATGGCGGCCTACACCGCATGCAAGAGCGCCGTGCTCGGCCTCACCCGGTCGCTCGCCCGCGACTTCGGCCCGGACAACATCCGGGTCAACGCCATCGCCCCCGGCTGGATCATGACCAAGCGGCAAAAGGAGCTGTGGCTCACCCCGGACGGCGAGCGCGAGTTGATGCAGCGCCAATGCCTCAAGCGCCAGCTGGTGCCGGACGAGATGGCGCGCGTAGTCCTGTTCCTCGCCTCCGAGGAGGCATCCGCCTGCACCAACCAGCATTATGTGGTGGATGGCGGCTGGGTGTGATGCCCCCCTTCCCAAACATGGGAAGATGCCGCTAACGTGAAAAGGAGGGGCGGGTGAGACCCCGGGAAACGTTCACGGAGTCTGCTTATGAACCGTCGCCAGTTCAACGCTAATCTTGCCGCCGCCGGCCTGGCCTCGGCCGCACTCGCGCTTGGGGGGCGTCCAGCGGCGGCGCAGCAGAAAAAACTGCTCGCCTTCGTGGTGAACGTGTCCGCGGACTTTTGGACCATCGCGCGTCGGGGCATCGAGAAGGCGAACAAGGAGCACCCCGAATACACGATGGAAATGATCATCCCCGCCCAGGCCAGCGCCGCCGATCAGCGCCGCATCCTGGACGAGCTGATCGCGCGTCAGGCCGCCGGCATCGCCATCTCCGCCATCAACCCGGCCAGCTCGACCGACGCGCTGAACCGCGCCGCGTCAAATGCGCTGCTGTTCACGACTGACAGCGACGCGCCGGCCAGCAACCGCGTCGTCTATATCGGCACCGACAACGTTGACGCCGGCCGGGTGGCGGGCGCGCAGATGAAGAAGGCGCTGCCCAACGGCGGCAAGGCCATGCTGTTCGTCGGCACCATGGACGCCGACAACGCGCGGGAGCGGGTGCAGGGCATCCGCGAGGCGCTGAAGGACGGCAACATCGAGATCCTCGACGTCCGCACCGATGACAGCGACTTCGCCCGCGCCAAGCGCAACGCCGAGGACACGCTGTCCCGCTATGCCGATTTGGGGCTCATGGTGGGTTTGTGGGCCTACAACACCCCGCAGATCTACCAGGCGGTGAAACAGGCCGGCCGCGAGAAAAGCGTCAAGATCGTCGGCTTCGACGAGGACGCGCTGACGTTGCGTGGCGTGGCCGACGGCACGATCGACGCGACCGTGGTGCAGCAGCCGTTCGAGTTCGGCTACCAGTCGATGAAGGGCATGGTCCGCTACCTCGGCGGCGACAAGTCCTGGGTGCCCGCCAACAAGCAGATCATCGTGCCGACCCGGGTGATCGACAGCAGCAATGTGGCCGAGTTCCAGGCCTTCATGAAGCAGATCCTGCGCCCGAGCTGACGGGGTGATCGCGCCGCTTCTGGACCTCGAAGGCATCAGCAAAAGCTACCCGGGCGTCAAGGCTTTGGACGGCGTCTCGCTCCGGCTCGGCCGGGGCGAGGTGCTGGGGCTGATCGGCGAGAACGGCGCCGGCAAGAGCACGCTGATGCGCGTGCTGGGCGGCGTCGTGCGGCCGGATGCCGGGCGCATCGGCCTGGGCGGGCGGGTCCGCTCGCACCTCACCGTCGCGGAGGCGCAGGCGGCGGGCGTCGCCTTCGTGCACCAGGAGCTGTCGATGTTCGACAACCTGGACGCCGCCGCCAACGTTTTGATCGGGCGGGAGAACCTGCAAGGGGGACCGCTGCGCCTGGTGAACCGCCGGGCGTGCCGGGACCGCGTGGCGCCGCTGCTGGAGCGGCTGGGCGCGGATTTCGGGCCGGATGCTCCGGTCGCGCGCCTGTCCATCGCGCAGCGGCAGCTCGTTGAAATCGCCCGCGCGCTCTCGGTCGATGCCCGCATCATCATTTTGGACGAGCCGACCAGCAGCCTGACCTTGTCGGAGACCGACCGGCTACTGGCCATCGTCGCCACGCTGCGCGCCGCCGGGACCGGCATCATCTACATCACGCACCGTCTAGGCGAGGTGATTTCCTGCGCCGACCGGGTGCTGTGCCTGCGCGACGGGCGCGTGGCCGGGGAGCTGCCGCGGGAAGACATCGCCCACGCCGCCATGACCCGGCTGATGATCGGCCGCGATTTGCAATCTTTGTATAGCCCACCTGCCGGACTGCCCGGCAACGGCGGCTTGCAACTACAGGAGCTCGTCACGACCGCGTTCCCCGACCGCAGCGCCAGCCTGCACGCCCGGCCTGGCGAAATCCTGGGCCTCGCCGGGCTGGTCGGATCCGGCCGCACCTCGCTGGCCCGCGCAGTGTTTGGCATCGAGCCGGCGCTCCGCGGCAGCATCCACCTGGACGGCAAGCCGGTGCAAATCGGCTCGCCGCGGGACGCCATCGCGCGAGGGCTGTATCTGGTGCCGGAGGACCGCAAGCGCTCTGAACTCGTGCTGGACATGCCGATCGCCCAAAACGTGACCCTGCCGGCGCTGGATGGGCACGCTTGGATGGGCCTGATCAGCGCCGCGTCCGAGGCGCGGGCCGGGGAGGCGCAGCGGACGGCGCTGCGCATCAAGGCGCCGAATGCCGCCGTGCAGGCCGTCACGCTGTCGGGCGGCAACCAGCAGAAGGTCGTGGTGGGGCGCTGGCTGTCGCTGGCGCCCCGCGCCATCGTCTTCGACGAGCCGACCCGGGGCGTCGATGTCGGCGCCAAGGGCGAGATCTACGCCCTGATGCGCGGGCTGGCCGACCGCGGCGTCGCCGTGCTGATGATCAGCAGCGATATGGAGGAGGTGATCGGGGTCAGTGACCGGGTGGCGGTGATGCACGAGGGCCGGGTGGCCGGAACGCTCGAACGAACGGAACTCAGCGAGGCAGCGGTGCTGCATCTGGCCATCGGCCAGGCTTAGGCAGGGGTCAGCGTAGCTATGGGTAAGAAGGAGCTCGGCCTGCTGGTGCTCGTGCTGGTGATCGGCGCCATTACGACGGCGCTCAACCCGCGGTTCCTGTCGGCGGTGAACCTGCTGAACATGGCGAATTTGATCGGGCTATTCGGGGTGTTCAGCATCGGGCAGGGCCTCGTGATCATCACCGGCGGCATCGACCTCGCGGTCGGCTCGATGTTCGCGTTGCTGGGCGTCATGTTCATCGACCTGCTGGCGAACCATGGCGTCGCATGGCCGCTGGCGCTGCTGGCGGTGCTGCTGGGCGGCCTGCTGATCGGGTCGCTGCATGGGCTCTTGGTGACGCGGGCCGGGCTGCAGCCGTTCGTGGTCACGCTGTGCGGGCTGCTGATCTACCGGGGTGCGGCGCGTTATTACACCGGCGATGCGACCATCGGCTTCGGCTATACGGACGGGCTCGACAGCGTGACCTGGCTCGCCTCCGGACGCAGCTTTGGGGTGCCGAACCCGTTTCTGATCCTGGTGGTCGTGGCGGCGGTGATGTCGGTGGTGCTGCACCGGTCGGTGTTCGGGCGATATCTGTTCGCGGTGGGCCGCAATGAGGAGGCGGCGCGGTATGCCGGCATCCGCACCGGGCTGGTCGTGGCTGGGGCCTACGTGCTGGCCGGCGGCCTGGCCGGCATTTCGACGGTGCTGCTGGTGTTCTACACCAACTCGGTCTCCCCCTCGGCGTTCGGCAGTTTTTACGAGCTGTATGCCATCGCGGCGGCGGTGTTGGGCGGCTGCTCGCTGCGCGGCGGCGAAGGCAGCATTCTGGGGATCGTGCTCGGCACCGTGCTGCTGCAGATTTTGCAGAACCTGGTGAACATCCTGGGCATTCCGTCCTCGCTGAACTTTGCCGTGATGGGCGGCGTGATCCTGCTCGGGGCACTCGCGGACCAGCAGCTTGCGCGGCGGGCAAAGGGCGGTCTGACGTAGCCCAAATAGCGTCAGGCCAAAGTTGGTCGTTGCGTGCCCCACCATCGCGGGGCAAGCTAAGCCATTGCACGCGGCGGCAGCATGATCGCCCGGCACCCGGAGAGGATGACGCCATGGATGACCAATCGATCCCATCGACCAACCGCCGCGCCCTGCTGCTCGCCGCGATGGCCGCAGGTGCAGGCGCATCCATGCTGGGGGCAATGGGTCCAGCGCTCGCAGCCGAGATGGGGCGGTCGGAAAAGCCGCTGAAGGCCGCGTTCTCCAACGCTGGGCTGCAGGCGACCTGGTGCGCGCAGGGCAAATCCGCCGCCGAATACTGGGGTCGCCTGTTCAACGTCGATGTCACCTGGTTCGACGGCGAGCTGAACGCCACCCGGCAGCGCGGCGCCATCGACAACATGGCGTCGCAGAAGTGGGATTTCGTCGCCATCCAGGCTTTCGGCATCGGCACCCTGGCCGCCCCGGTGCGCAAGATGATCGACGCCGGCGTGCCGGTCATCGACATGGATACGCTGATCGCGCCGCTCGACCAGGTTAACGTGCACTCGTTCTTAGCCCCCGACAACGAGTTCATGGGCAGCTCGGTGACCCAGGCGCTGATGGAGGCGATCGGCGGCGAGGGCACCGTCATCATGACCCAGGGTGCCTTGGGCCATACCGGGGCGCAGGGCCGTGCGCGCGGCTTCGAGGCGGTGATGAAGCAGTTTCCCAAGGTCGAGGTGCTCGACACGACGCCGGGCGACTGGGACGTGACGAAGGTCGCGCGCATCTGGGACACCCATCTGACCAAGCACCCGAAGATCAGCGCGGCCTATTTCCACAACGACGACATGGCGTTGGCGGCGTATAACGTCATGAAGGCGCGCGGCCGCACCGACATCAAGATCGGCGGCTGCGACGCCATGCCGCCCGCCTTGGCCGCGGTCGCTGACGGCCGGATGCTGGCGACGGTGCGCAACCCGTCCTGCCGCATCCATGGCGGCGCGATCATGGCGGGCGTGGCTGCGGTGGTGCTGGGCGAAAAGAGTGGCGAGGGCGGCATTCCGAAAAGCGTCATCACCGACGGCCCCGTCGTCACCAAGGCCAACGCGCCTGGCATGGCCTGGATGGAAAAGCACTTCTTGATTTAAGAGCCGGCTTCGATGGGCGGGCCTTTGCTGGAGCTGCGCGGCATCTCCAAGCGTTTTGCTGGCGTTGCGGCATTGTCCGGCGTGGATTTCAGCCTGCGCGCCGGCGAGGTGCACGGCCTTGTTGGCGAGAACGGCGCCGGCAAAAGCACGCTCATGAAGATCATCGCCGGCGTGCACGCGGAGTACGAGGGCGAGATGCGGCTGGACGGGCGCCCGGTCCACTTCCGCTCCGCCCGCGACGCGCGGGACGCGGGGATCGGCATGGTGCATCAGGAGCTCTCGACCGTGCCCGAGCTGTCGGTCGCCGAGAACGTGCTGCTGGGCGCACAGCCGACCCGCATGGGCGTCGTGTCCTGGCGTCGCATGCGGGCGCAGGCGCAGCAGCAGCTCGACGCGTTCGGCATCGACGTGGATCCGCGTGTCCCCGTCGGCTCGTTGCCGCTCGGCCTGCAGCAGATGGTCGAGCTGGCGCGCGTGCTGCTGTCCGGCGCGCGCATTATTATTCTGGATGAGCCGACCTCCGCCCTGTCGCCGCCGGAGGTCGAGCGGCTGTTTGCGCTGTTGGCCCGGCTGCGCGACACCGGGCGGAGTACCGTGTTCATCTCGCATTTCCTCGACGACGTGCTGCGCGTGTCGGACGCGGTCACGGTGTTCCGCAACGGCCGCCTGGTCGACGATGCGCGCGCCGATGCGGTGGATAAGCAATGGCTGATCGAGCGCATGGTGGGCGCCGGGCACGAGCGGCTGGGCGAGAGCCACGCCGGTGAGATGCTGCTCGGCGCGCGGTCGAATGCGCCCGTGGTGCTGGAGGCCGAGGCGCTGGCGGTCCCTGGGCTGTTCGAGGACGTGTCGCTCGCGGTGCGCGCTGGCGAAATCCTGGGCATCTACGGCTTCATGGGCTCGGGTCAGCTCGAACTGGCCCGGGCGCTGTCGGGCAAGCTGCCGCTGGGCGGCGGCACGGTGCGGGTGGACGGCCGGACGGCGCGCCTTAGCGGCGGCACCCCGGCGGCCAAGCGGGCGGGAATCGCCTTCGTTCCCGAAAGCCGCCGCGCCATGATTTTCGCGCAGGAACCGGTGTATCGCAATATCAGCATCGCCATTCTGGAGCGGATCGGCCGCATCCTGCTGCGTCCCCGGGCCGAGCGGCGCATCGCCGAGGGACACGTGCAGTCGCTCGGCATCCGCCCGCCGCTGGTCGATCGTCCAGTGGGCCAGCTCTCGGGCGGCAATCAGCAAAAGGTCGCGCTGGCCCGCTGGCTGACGCATCTGCCGCGGGTGCTGCTGCTGAGCGAGCCGACGCGAGGCATGGACGTCGGCGCCAAGGACGACGTGGTGCGGATTGTGCGCGGCCTGCGCGATGCGGGCATCGGCATCGTCGTGGTCTCCTCTGAACCCGAAACCGTATTGTCGCTGGCCGACCGCATCCTGGTGATGCGGCGCGGCGCCGTCACCCAGGAGTTCGCCGGCGAGACGGTCAGCAAGGACCGCCTGCTCGCCGCCGCTTAAACGAGGATCTTGATGACCGCATCCATCGCCGTCCCGTCGCGCGATAGCCTTGGGGCACGCCTGCGCGGACAGCTCCGCAACCTCGCGCCGCTGGTGACGCTCGTGGCGTTGGTGGCGTTGTTCAGCTCCACCAGCCCGTCCTTCGCGACGCTGTCCAACCTGAGCAACGTGCTGCAGCAGGTCTCGATCACCGCGATCATCGCCGTCGGCCTGACCTACGTGATCCTGTGCGCTGAGATCGACCTCAGCGTCGCGAGCGTCGCCAACGCCACCGGCATCCTGGTCGCCTTCCTCACCGTGCAGGACGCGAGCGTCAACATCCCCAACCTGCCGCTGCCCGGCGCGCTGGCGATCGCCGGCGGGCTTGCGGGCTGCATGGCGCTCGGGGCCATCACCGCGTTCGGCGTCACCCGCATCGGCATCCCGTCATTCATCATGACCTTGGCGATGCTGCAGATCGGCAACGGCATCTGCGCGCTGCTGGTGCGCGGCCAGATCGCCTACAGCGTGCCGCCGGTGCTGCTGACCCTGGGCGCCGGGTCGATCGGCCCGGTGCCTTGGATCGTGGTGGTGGCGGCCTCGGTGCTGCTGGTTGGGCACTTGGTGCTGACCTACACGCGGTTCGGGCGCTACATCTACATGGTCGGCGGCAACCGCGAGGCGGCCGAGCACTCCGGCGTCGGCGTCAAGGCCGTCGTGGGCGCGGCGCTGCTGGTGTGCGCGGTGTGTTCGGGCGTGGCGGGGATGCTGGGGGTGGCCTATTTCGGCAGCGCGCAGCAGAACCAGTTCGACAATTATTTGCTGGACGCTATTTCTGCCGTGGTGGTGGGCGGCACGAGCTTGTTCGGCGGCCAGGGCGGCATTGGCAACACGATCGTCGGGCTGCTGGTGCTGGGCGTGCTGAACAACGGGCTGGATCACGTGCGGATGGATAGTTTCTTGAAGATCCTGATCCGCGGGCTGGTGCTGCTGCTGGCGTTGGTGGTGAACGTTTATGCGCAGCGCCTGCGGGCGAAGTATCGGAGTGCTGGGTAGAGACGGAAAATACGATAGCTGCGCTTCAAAAAAACAGCATTCCATTATCGTGGATGTCATGATCATACAGCGTCGGCGACCGCGAAGGGCCGATGACCTCGATCCACTTGTGCCCTCGCTCGATCAGAGCCTCTCAGGCGACTCCGGCAACTGCGCGAACCAGCCGTCGAGCCGTTCAATCGTCCTGTTGAGAACGTCGGTCAGCACCACGCGTGGCACCAGGCATTCTCGCGGCAGCTCTCTCATTCTCCCATAGAGCAGGCGGCTGGTGGTGTCGTCCTCCACGCAATAGATCCGGTAGTCATCAAGGCCATCGACCCCGAGGATCTCGACCGGGATTGAGGGGGACACGGGAATAGGTGTGAACCCCGGCGGCACTTTGTCCGTCAGGTGCTCCAACTCATACTCCGCCTCCTCGATGCTCAAAAACGCCGTCACGGGATCAGCTGCCATCAGCGCCGGGTCGCATCGCAGCCCGATGGTTTCTTTCCATCCGTCCAGTTCGGCAAGAATGCTGTTCAGGGTCACTTGATTCGAAGGCAACCCAAGCTGCTCACCGCAGATGAACACACAGAACACCCCATACATCCAAGGCTTGTAGGTGAGCCTGCGCTCCCACTCAAGTTGGACCGCAAAGACTTGGGGATCGCCGATCATTTCCATCTATTTACGGCTCCTGCAAATTTTGATTAGAACTATTTCTTTATTGATCGTACCAGCATAGTGAGCGTTTCCCCTTCCGTCCTCACGGTATTGATACTATTCACCGTTTGCATTGTTCAGGATCTTGATTAGGATTATAATCTTGGCTTCTCGGATTGTGAGCCTCATTGGGCTTGAAGGTCGGCTTGACCGGATCGGCTCCCTCGTCCGGCGAACTGCTTTCGTCTCCGTCCGGCGACGACTGGTTCATAAGAGGCGGGACACGGGCTGGGCCGTGCAGGTTAGGGCTGGAGAACTGGCCTCTAAGCACCAGGCCGAGGGCAATGGCGCCCAGCGTCAAAAGCGCGAGCTCAGCGTCAGTCGATGTCGAGCTCACCTGAATAGCGTCCAGAGGCCGCGCATCGGCGTCCAGGCCGTCGCCCCGCAACGCCGCCACTATCCTGGCGCCAACCGCCCGGGCTACGTCCTCGCCCATGCTCGCCGCCACCGGCGCGAGGAACGAGCGCGCCGGCATGTGCACCGTTCCCAACTCTTGCGGGATCGCGGCGGGGTCGCTGCTGCCGACCGCGGCCTGCAACCCGTCCGCCTGCGCCCCCACGCTGTCCCGCAACGCGCCGCTCTGCAGCCAGGGCTCGTCATGCCCGGCGGCACTGGGCTGCTCCGACAAGCCATCCCGCACCATGGCCGCCAGGTGGTCTGCCTGCTCGGCCAGCGCTCGCGCCATCACCTCCTCGGGACGCAGGCGTTCGAGGCGTTCTCGAAGCTCGTTCAGTCCTGAGATGTTCAAACGCATGTGCCGCTCGCCTATTCTTGGGCTTATGCTCTCTATTTGTTCGGTGTGACACGCAAGCGGAAAAGAAACGTTTTCGGGTCAGCTTTTCGAAGACCAGGCATATCGGCTATCGGCATGTCGGCTGCGGGGAAAACCTGAGGCCAACTCGCCAAAGCTGCTGTGCAGTGCTCCCGGCGCACCCTTCCGAGGCTGCTACACGGCGGGCGCCGGCGTCCTCCGGAACCCCGGTTACAAATACGCCGCACCCGCCTCCTGCGCAAAGCGGACCGGGTCGCCCTCCCAGACGATGCGGGCGTGCTCCAGCACATACACCCGGTCAGCGTGCGGCAGTGCAAAAGTGACGTTCTGCTCGCCCAGCAGCACGGTGACCGGCGTGGTGGTCCGCAGCGTCTCCAGCGCGTGGCTGAGCTGCTCCAGGATCACCGGCGCCAGGCCCAGCGTCGGCTCGTCGAGGATCAGCAGGCGCGGCTGCATCATCAAGGCGCGGGCGATCGCCAGCATCTGCTGCTCGCCGCCGGACAGCGTCGCCGCGAGCTGCGCTTGGCGAGACTGGAGGATCGGGAACAGCTCGAACATCCAGCCGAGCAGCCGCCCGCGCTCCGTCTTTGGAAGGTGGGAGCCGCCAAGGTCCAGGTTCTCCCGCACGCTCATACTGCCAAACAGCTCGCGGCTTTCCGGGCACTGCACGATGCCGCCGCGGGCGATGTGGGCCGGGCTTTGGCCCGCGAGCGCCGTGCCGCCCCAGGCGATGCGCCCGGCATAGGGCACCAGGCCGGAGATGGCGTTGAACAGCGTGGTCTTGCCGGCGCCGTTCAGCCCGACGACCGAGACGAACTCGCCCTCCCGCACGTGGATCGACACGCCCTCCAGCGCCTGCGCCTTGCCATACAGCACATCGACGCCGTCCACCTCGAGCAGCGGCGGGCCGGACTTCGCCGCCAGCGCCGGCCGGGCGGCGGTCTCGATCGCGCCGCCCAGATAGACCCGGCGCACCTGCGGGTCCTGCATGACCTGCTCGGCGGTGCCCTCGGCGATCGGCTCGCCCAGGTACATCGCCAGCACGCGGTCAACTAGCGCCGCGACGCCCTTCACGTTGTGGTCCACGAGCAGGACCGCCTTGCCCTCGGCGCGGAAGCTCGCGATCAGGTCGGAGAACGCGCCCACCTCGCCCGAGGTCAGTCCGGCGAACGGCTCATCGACCAGCACCACCTTCGGGTCGCGGCCGATCGCCTTGGCGAGTTCCAGGCGGCGCAGGTCGGCAAACGGCAGCGTGCCGGGCCGGCGGTCCAATACGCCGCCCAGGCCGACGCGGTGGGCGATGGCGCGGGCGCGCCCGTCCACGTCCGGATCGGCGAACAGGCGCAGCAGCGCGTCCGGCAGCAAGGCAAGCTTGATATTCTCCAGCACCGTCTGCCGGTGCAGCGGGCGGGAGTGCTGGAACACGAGGCCGACGCCTTGCCGGGCCACGCGATGGCTGGGCCAGCCGGCGACGTCCACGCCGTCGATCCGCACCGCGCCGGCGTCGGGCCGCTCGATCCCCATGATGAGCTTCATCACCGTCGATTTGCCGGAGCCGTTCGGACCGATCAGGCCGAGGATCTCTCCCGGCGCGATGTCAAAACCCATGCCGCCGACCGCGACCAAGCCGCCAAAACGTTTCACCAGGCCAGAGACCTGCAGCAAAGCGGTCATACCCAAGCTTTCATTCCGGATGCCGCATCAGCACGCCGAGCAGGCCGGACGGCACGAGCAGGATGGCCAGCAGCGCCACCGCCGAGACGATGAAGGTGCTGAGCTGGCCGAGCGGGCGCAGCACCTCGCCGGCGACGATCAGCACCACGGCGCCGACGGCAGCGCCCAAGATGGTGCGGCGTCCGCCCAGCACGGCGGCGATAATGACCTGCACGCCGACGGCGATGTCGATGACGGTGCCGGGCGACGCGGTGCCCAGATAGAAGACCAGCATCGCCCCGGCCAAGCCGCTGAACAAGGCGCTGACGCAGAACGCGGCGAGCTTGTGCTTGGCGACGTTGAAGCCGAGCGCCTGAGCCTCGACCGGGTCCTGCCCGCAAGCCTGCAGGATCAAGCCAAGGGCCGAGCGCGACAGGCCGAACAGGACGAAGCCGCTGATCGCCATGAAGCCGAGCGCGATGTAGTAGTTGGTGGTGTCGTCGATCGACAGCACGTCGGGGATGGTGAGGCCGATTTCGCCGCCGGTCTGTTTTGCGAACACCGTGACCATCTGCTGCAGCAACAGGACGGCAACGAGGGTGATCAACCCGAAATACGGCCCGCTCAGCCGTAGCGCCGGCACCGCCAGCAATAGCCCGCCGGCGACCGCAAGCGCCGCGCCGAACAGCACGCAGACCGGGATCGGCAGGCCGGTTTCGCTGTTGAGGATGCCGGCCCCATAGGCGCCGAGGCCCACGAGGAAGGTCGGGCCGAAGTTCACTTCGCCGGCAAAGCCGAACAGCAGGTCCCACGCCATGGCAAATACGCCGAAGTAGTAGGCGAGGGTCAGCAGCCCAAGCACGTAACCGGACACGCCGAGCGGCAATACGGCGGCGATGACCAAAACGAGCAGCGCGACCCAAAACAGCCGCGATCGCAACAGGCCCCGCATCAGCGCCGCCCCAGCAGGCCCTGCGGCCGCAGATACACCACGGTCACCAATAGCAGCAGCGCCGGGATGGTTCGCAGGGATGGAGAGATCAGGTATGCCGTGATCGTCTCCAGGTAGCCCACCAAGTAGGCCGCCAGCAGCGAGCCGCCGACGCTGCCCAGGCCCCCCAGCACGACGATCGAGAAGGCCGAGGCGGTCAGGGTCCCCGCATTCTCCGACGACACGCCGAGGAAGGCGCCCAGCAGCACCCCCGCGGTGCCGGCCAGCACGCCGTAGATCGCCCAGACCAGCAGATAGATGCGCTGCAGCTCGAACCCAAGCAGCGTCAGGCCGCGCGGGTTGATGGATGCGGCCAGCAGCGCCTTACCGGCCCGGGTGCGGTTGATCAGCAGCCACATCAAACCGATGGCGGCCCAGCACAGCACAGCGGTCAGGATCTCGTTGCTCGGCGTCCTAACGCCGGCGATCACCGAAACCCCGGCGATCAGCGGGCGCACGGTATGCGGGCTGGTTGTCGTAAAGTAGGCGACGACCTCCTGAATCATGATGCCCCAGAGCAGGGTTCCCGTGAGGACGAAGATCTCCTTTTCCTCATGCGGGATCGCCCGGGAGCGCTGGATCGGACGCACCACCAGCAGATAGGTCGCGAACGCCATGGCGATGCCCGCGAGCAACCCGGCCAACGCGCCGCCATAGGCGCCGATCTGGTCCGCCAGCAGCCACGCCACCACGGCCGACACCAATAGGATGCCGCCATGCGCCAAATTCAGCACGCCGGACACGCCGAACAGCAGGGTGAAGCCGATGGCGCCGAGGCCGTAGAGCGCGCTGACTGCGAAGCCGTCGATGAGGATCTGGAGGCCGAGCACCTAACGGGGTGCCTGGCCCTAGTTCGCGACCTTGACGAAGCCCGGAAAGCGCAGCGTGCCGGTCGCAACGGCGGGCGGCCAGACCGCAACCTGCTTGCCGTCCTGCCACTGTACAACGAGGCCGCTCACAAAATCGGTGCCGTATTTTAGGGCGTGGGTGAACGGGTCGTCCTTGCCGAAGAACTGGACCCGGCCGACCGTCCCGACATAGTCCGTTGCCTCAAGCGCCGTGACCATCTTATCCGGGTCGGTCCCGCCGGCGCGGTGGATCGCATCGACAATCAGATAGACGTCGTCATAGGCGGTATAGCCTGAGTAGGCCGGGGTGATGCCGTATTTCTTCATGTAGGCGGCGGCGAACGGCATCGTCTTCGGCGTGCTGGCGACGGTGTCCACCGCGACCAGTTGCAACACTACGCCCTCGGTGGCGCCGTTGGTGTCCTTCCAGAAGGTGCTGGACGTCGCTTGTGACGAGATGCCGAACATCGGGATCGGCACCTGCTGGTTGGCCCATTGCACCGTCGGCTGCACGCCGACATGGCTGATGCCGGTCACGATCACATCCGGCTTCTTGCTCTCGATGCCGTTGAAGATCGGTGTGAAGTCCGTAGTGTCCGGCGACATGCGGATGTGGTCCAGCACCGTCAGGCCCGCCTTCGGCAGACAGGCCATGTAGCCGGCGTCCAGCGGACCGGTCCAGGCTGCGTCCTCGCTCATGACGACCGCGGTCTTCATCTTGAGCTTGCTGCCGGTCAGCAGGTCCTTCGCCGCGTCGCAAACCGACTGCGCCAGGAATGCCGAGGCCAGATAGCCATGGAAATTGTATTTCAGGTGCTCGTAATCGCCGTGGATGCGCTTCGAGATTTCGTCGCTCGCCGCACCCGGCGTGATGGTGGGGATCTTCAGCCGTCCGGCCCAGGGCTCCAGCGCCAGGGCCACCTCGCTCGTGTAGGTAGCGATGACCGCGTGCACCTTGTCCTGGTTCGCGGCGCGCTGGAAGGCGCGGACCGCGTCGGCGGCGGAGTTATGGTCGTCATAGGCGACGATCTCGATCATCCGGCCGTCCACGCCGCCATGCGCGTTGATCTCGTCGGCGGCGACCATGGCGGCGTTCGGGATGGCGATGCCGCTGATGGCGGAGTTCTCGGCGATCACGCCGATGCGGATCGGGTCGGCGGCGTAGGCAGCGCCGGGCACACCGGTAGCCAAGGCGAGGGCGGGCAACAAATGACGCAGCGACATGGGACGTCTCTCCGAAGGGCCGGCGCTGACCGCCGTTTCGCCAAGGTTAAGGCCGCCGGGCGCGGGAGTAAACGACCCGGCCGCAAATCCCCGTCACATCCCGAGCAGCGCCCGCCTGCCCCAGCCCGATTGCGCAAAAGCGGCTATGATGCCCGCGTTGGGATGCTGGGAGATACGGGATGGGGACAGACGACGCGGCCATGTCTGCAGATCAGCAAAGCGCTGTGTTGCCAAAGGTGATCGCGCTGCAGGGCTGTTCCAACCTGCGTGACCTCGGCGGCTATCGCGCGGCGGATGGGCGACGCCTGCGCATGGGCCGGGTGTTCCGCGGTGCGTCGCTGGCCAATTTGACCGAAGCTGGCTTGGTGGAGTTCGCCGCACTCGGCATCCGCACGATCTGCGACCTCCGCGGTACCCAGGAATGCGGTCGCGCGCCGTCCCGCCTGCCGGACCGTGATGCGCCGGAGGTGGTGGCGCTGCCGATCGAGCCGCGGGTAGGCGCCTCGCTGCGCGACTTGCTGGCGCGCAATGCGACGAGAGGCGAGGACATGTATGCCGTGCTGCAAACGGCCTATTCCGCCTATGCGGGCGAACACTTGCCGCGCTACCGCCGGCTGTTCGAGCTGATGCTGGAGGATGGGCGGCTGCCGCTGCTGTTTCACTGCTCGGCCGGGAAGGATCGGACCGGGTTCGGCGCCGCGCTGCTGCTGACTGCGCTCGATGTGCCGCGTGAGACGGTGATTGCCGACTATCTCGCGACCAACCGGATCTGGACACGGGAACACGCCCTGCCTCCGGACACGCCGCCCGCCCTTCGCGATGTCTTGCTGACGGCACACCAAGGCCTGCTGGAGCATGCCCTCACGCAGGCGGTTGACCGTTACGGTTCAGTCGAACGGCTAATGGCCGAGGGCCTCGGCCTTGATGCCGCCAAGCTTCGGCGGCTACGTGGTGTTTTGCTGGAATGACCCATGCCGGCCGCCTGCGTGGCGACCGGCATACAATTTTAGCGACGCGAAACGGTGTTCAACGCCTGGACCGTTCCCGCCTGCAGCGTGACTTTGCCGTTCACGATCGACAGGTTCTCGCTGGGGACCCGGGCCTCATGGCTGCCGGCCTGAAAGTATGAGCCGACCATGATGATTGCGGTCCGTCCGTCATCGGTCAGGCTACGGACGCTGCCGATGATGTTGCCCTGCAGGTCATAGAGCCAGCGCCCGACCGCACTCGACGCGACCGAATAGATCTGGGCATGGTTGCTGGTGGAGTTGTAGGCGGTCTGCGCCAGGGCTGTGCCGCTGATGGACATAGCGAGCGAGGCTGCGAGGCTGAGGATGCGTGTGTTCATGATATTGAATTGTCCGGTTGAGACGCCCGGGCGCTGATGACCCGGGACGCGTCTCGATGCAGTGTGAACCCGGCCGGTTTAGCCGCCGGGTGTGTGTGACCGTGCTGTCGAGGCGAACGCGGCGGCCCTGCGGGCATCATGCGCAACCATCCAGTTACGGATTGAAGTCGCCTGTGCGTACGCCACGGTGCCGTCCTCGAAATGCGCCGGCAGGGAGTTGGCGGTCTGCACCGGGCCCTCGCTGCCATTGATCGGCAGCAGGTCGCCGGCGAGGCTCGGCAGATTGGATCCCGGCCGTCCCACCGTGCTCGGATAGGCGGAGGAGCCGGTATCGGCATAGCGCTGCGTGGCGGCGTCCGAGCGGGCGGTGAAGCTGGTCGCGGTGTTGGGGAAGGGCTCGCCATTGCCCTCGCCGGCGATCGCCGGTGCGATCCCAAGGCTGAGGGCGACAGCGGCGGCAAGAAATACGTGCTTCATAGTCAGTCTCCTGTGGCGGGGTCGCCCTATGGGTGGCCTGCCGGATAATGGCGGCGTCGTTCGATCAGGAGCGCGTCGTCGGCCCTAGGTATGGGTCTGGCCCAAGCGCCGCGTTAGCGGGCGGGCGGGCATGATATTCATGCGCAAAAGTATGGAAGCAATGTGGTCGCGGCCTGGACGTCTGAGCGATACGGCGCTCCAAAACGGTTCGGTCGCGAAAAGTCCTTGGACCGAGGCCTTACTCACCAAGCAAATGCAGCACGATCTCGCGGCGGTGCGGCTGGCGGCGATGCTCAAAAACATAGAGCCCCTGCCATGTCCCGAGCAGCGGCGCGCCGCCGGACACCGGGATCGAAAGCTGCGCGCCAGTCAGCATGCTGCGCAGATGCGCCGGCATGTCATCCGGCCCCTCGTTGTCATGCAGGTAGCGCTGCGCGTCCTCGGGCACGAGCGCCTCGAAATACCGGGCGATGTCCTCACGCACCGTCGGGTCCGCATTCTCCTGGACGGTGAGCGAGGCCGAGGTATGGCGGCACCACAGCGTGAGCAGACCGATGTCGATGCCCTGATCCGCGACCCAGGCCAGCACCTCACGGGTGATCTCGACCAGGCCCTTGCCGCGGGTTGCGACGGTCATCTGGTGCAGTGCCTGTTTCATGGCTTTGCCGTTACAGCAGCGGCGGGATTTTCGGGTCGATCGGCGCCACGATGACGGTCGGCCCATTGCGGCCAAACGCCTCCCGCACGGCATCCCGCACTTCGCCCGGCGTCGTCGCCTGGTGCGTCGCGCAGCCGTAGCCGCGGGCCAGCGACGCGATGTCGAGGCCGGGCAGGTCGAGTCCGACCAGCCCCGTCGTGGCGTCCAGCGCCGCGAAGCTCTTGAGGATGGCGTATTCGTGGTTTTGCGGCACGACGAACACGACGGGCAGCTCGTGCTGCGCCGCGGTCCAAAGCGCCTGCAGGCAATACTGGAACGCGCCATCGCCGATCACTGCCAGCACCGGACGGCGGCGGCCAAGCTGACGCTCTGCCAACGCCACGCCAACGGCGGCCGGCAGGCCATAGCCGAGGATGCCGCTGGCCATGGTGTAATAGGCATCCGGCTGGGTGACGGTCCAGCGCCGCTTCAGCTCCGTCATGTTGGACAACGATTCCTGGACCAAAACGGCGTTGTCCGGACGTGCCTCGGCAAGGGCGTGAAACAGCAGGTCGGCGCTCATCGGATTGCACAGGCTCGGCGCCTCGGGCTTCGGCCTCGGCGCCGGCGGCTGGCGCGTCGTGGGCGGCACCATGCCGGCCAACGTACGTGCGGCGAGCGCTGGGTCGATCAGCAGGCTGTCGCCAACCGGCGCCCGGGCGGCCTCGGCCGGATCGTCGGTGACGTGGAACAGGCGCGTGCCGTCCGGGAGATAGGCGCCGGGCACATAGGGGTAGTAGCGGAATACCGGCGCGCCCAGCACGAGCACCACGTCGTGGCCGCGCAGCTTCTCACCAAGCGGTCCAATCGCCGGCGGCAGGGCGCCCTGATACAGCGGATGGTCGCTGGAAAAGCTCGCGGCCTCGTCCTCCGGCGGGTCATAGACCGCGCAGCGCAGCCGATCGGCCAGTGCGGCGACGTCCGCCCAGCCGCCGCCGCGGGTAATCCCTGCGCCGACGATGAGCGCCGGGCTGCTGGCGCCCGTAAGCGCCTCGGCGATGGGGCGGAGCGCGTCCGGGCCGCAGGTCAGCGCCGTGCTGACGCTGCGTGGCCGCACGGGAATGCCGGCCGGTTTGTCCCAGTCGTCGAGCGGCCAGGACACGAACACCGGGCCGGTCGGCGGCTGGGCGGCGAGCGCGTGGGCGCGCATGAGCGCGGCGGGTGCGTCCTGGGCCCGCGCGGTCTCCAGCGACAGCTTCACATAGGGGCGTGGCAGCGCCGTGGCATCGAGGTTGGTGAGTAGCGGCTCCAGCAGCATCATCTCGCGGGTCTGCTGCCCGGCGGTCAGGATCAGCGGCGTCTTGTTGTGCCATGCGGTGGCGAGGCTGCCCATGGCGTTGCCGACCCCGGCGGAGGTGTGCAGGTTGACCAGCACGGGCCGGTGCATCGCACGCGACCAGCCATCCGCCATGGCGACGACCACGGCCTCCTGCAGACCCAGGACATAGCTGAAATCCGACGGGAAATCCTTGAGGAACGGCTCTTCGGTCGAGCCCGGATTGCCGAACATCGTCGTGAGGCCGAGCGAGCGCATGGTGTCGCGCGTTGCATCGAGCACGGTGGGCTTGGACGTCATCATCATCCCTTCAATGGGCCGCCAGCCTGAAAGCAGACACGGGGCCGGCGGCCTTGCCTGCATGAGGCGGGCAACGCTCCATTGAAGACCGGGGTTGCGCGACGGCGCTGCAGGCAAGGCCGCTGAGTCGTGCCTTGCCTGCCGAGTTCCGGAAGCGGCTAATCGTTGGCGGACGTCTTGGCCTCATGCTTGGCGACCCGTGCCGCCTCCTCCGAGGCTGCCTCCGCCTTCCGGTCGGCAACCTCCTGGGCGTGATGGCGGTATTGATCCAGCGCCGCGAGGGCATGCCGGTTCGCCACCGCCTCGGCCTCCGCCGCGGTGGTCGCGAGGTGCTCGGACTTCTCGAAGTTGCCCGACGCACAATGCCGTGCGGCCTCGTGGTGCATCTTGGCGGCTACCTCGAATTGATGCGCCGCGTCCTCGTGATACTTGGCCGTCGCTGCCTTGATGTCGTCCATGACGGTCTCTCCTGATGAATTTTCTGGATGGAACCAGGGCCAGCGGTCCGGCCCGGCACGCTGTGCAATATACCGGGAAGCTGCATACCGGGAAGCGTGCGGCTTGCCCACGCCGCAACAGATCGTTGAACCCACGCATGCGCGCCAAACCCTGCATGCAGATACGACACCGGCACGTCGCACGTAAATGTGTCATAAGGAGTTGGGCACCATCATTCTGCTGCTGAGTAAATGCCTCTCACATAGGGCGAGAGAAATGGCGTGTTGCAAGGCCAGGCTAGAAGGTCACGGCGCAGTGGCAGGTCCGCCTAGTTCCGTGGTGCCAAGCTTGGGCGCTCGACTGTGAAAGGCGTCCCGTATCTTAGATGGCGCCGTGGTCCGAATGGCAGGCTACTGGCGGAGGTCGGCGAGCTTCGGCTCGAGGTCTATCGCGGTCCGGAGCAGGCGCGGGCTGCTGGTTTTGCGGTGCTGCGGCGTCAATACGGGCGGGGCAGTCCATTTGCGCTGATCGACTCCGGCGATGCGATCAGCCTGTTTGCGGCCATGCGCGCTGCTGAAAGGGCCAGCGCCCGTTTCTTGTGATGCAAAATCTCGCTGGATAAAACGCGGGTAAAGGATAAGCATTACACAATGTTCTGGCTTGCGTTCGCCTTGCAGTCAGCGACATCGTAGCGGCGGCAGGACATAAAGGTCGGACATGCTTGATTTTACCAATGGGATGAGTGTTCCTGGCGGCGGCGGCGGTCCGTATGGCTCCAGGATGGACGCCATGAGTGCCTTGCTGGCGCGCAACTGGTGGGCGGTGGCGCTTCGCGGTGCATTTGCCATCCTCTTTGGCCTCGCGGCAGTGGTCCTGCCGTTCACCACCATCGCCTCGCTCGTGCTGCTGTTTGCCGCCTACATGCTGGTGGACGGCGTGTTCGCCATCGTGGCAGGAGTGCGCGCGGCGGCCCGGCATGAACGCTGGGGGCTGCTGATCCTTGAGGGGATCGTGGACCTGTTGGCGGGTGCGGCGGCCCTGATGTTACCCGGGCTTACGGTGCTGGTGGTCGTCAGCCTGCTTGGCATCTGGTCGGTGGTGACCGGAGGGCTGATGCTGGCGGCGGCATGGCGTCTGCATGGCGGCTATGGACGCTGGCTGCTGGCGCTCTCGGGTCTGGTTTCGATCGGCTGGGGCGTGCTGCTCTGGCTGTCGCCAATTGCAGGCGCATTGGTGCTGACCTGGTGGCTCGGTGGCTACGCCCTGGTGTTCGGCGTCTTGCTGCTGGGGCTCGCTTTTCATCTACGCGGACGCCGGATCGCTGCATTGCCATCCGGCCGCGTCGCCTCCTAAAGCCGTCGAAGCACTGAGTGGCCAGCCTGGATACTGCCGGCCACTCGATAGCTCGATAAAACTAAGACACGCGGACGACGCGCCGATTGCGCTCGGTCGTGACCTGCGCCGTGGAATAGGCCGGGGCCGCGGCATCATGCTGCGTCCAGCCCTCCGTCTGGTACTCCGCCCGGCGTGCCGTCAAATCGACTGGCGTGCGTCCATCCAGTACCGGTCTCAATATCGACCGCCCGCGCCTGGTCCGCACGCACGGTGACTAGGGTGCCGCCGCGGCGCACGCCCTCGGCGTGCACATGGGCGTCGGCCTCGCTCACGCCGGCACCGGTCAGCGAGCCGAACAGGCCGCCCGCCGCCGCCCCAACGCCTGCGCCGGTGAGCGTGGCCACGAGCCAGCCCGCCGCCACGATGGGTCCGATGCCTGGAATGGCCAGCGCGCCAAGACCCGCAAGCAGGCCAGCGCCGCCGCCCAGCACGGTTCCCATTGTCGCACCAGTACCAGCGCCGGTGCTGGCACCTTGCTCCGGATCGCCCGAAGTCATGCCGGTGGTGCTGGTTCCCGTGTTGGCGCCGCTGTAGCGGTTATCGGCATCATTGGATACCAAACTGATGTCGTCATGCGGCACGCCGGCCGATTTGAGCGACTGCACCACATGCAACGCGTCATCATAGTTGTCATAAAGGCGAGTAAGAGTTTGCTGGGCCATCAAGGCCTCCTGATAATCAGAGATCAGCCAAAGCTTTGGATGCCGGCAGAACCGGGCCAGCATCCGTAAGTCTGCCGCAACAGGCCAAATGACTGCGGAGTCACTGGCAGCGTATTGGTCGGCTTACTGGGCGGTCCCTGCCGGGGCCGTATTCGACGCCATGCCGCCGCCCTGTCCAGCGTTACCCTTATAGTCGAGCCACACCGGCACGCTCTGGCCATCTTTCGTCGCCGTGCCGCGCCATACGCCGCTGCTGTCCTTGGTCAGACCGCTGACGCTCTGGAAGCCGTTGCGCTCCAGCCGGCGCCGGGCCTCGTTCTGGGTGAAGCTGTTGCTGCCGCGGGCCGGCTGCGCCGCATTGGCGCCAGTCGTGGTCACGGCCTGGTTACGATCGCCGCTGGCCGCCGCTGTCCCGGTATTACGGTCTATGACGCCCGTGCCAGGGGTCGTGCCGGTGCTCGTGCTTACGCCCGGCATCGGTGCGTTGGAGGTGGCGCCCGGCGCCATGTTGCCCGGGGTAGAGCGCGAAGGCGCCGTGGCACTATTTTGGCCAAAAGTAACTTGAGCAAAGGTAGTGCTCGCAAGCAGCGATGCTGCCAGCGCAAGGGAAATGCGGGTCATGCTACAATCCTTAGGAGTATTACAAGTCATTTTTGAACATCGGGGAGGGCACGATGGCCCCCCCTTATAGAAAACGGGCTATCGAGGCCGGCTTACTTATGCTCTGGGTTGGCACCGCTGATGTTGGTGCCCAGTGTCTTATCGACCGCTCGGCTGGCCATCGTGCCCGGTGGGTTGCTGCCGGTGCCGTCCGGAGCGTTCGCACCCGGATTGGTGCCGCTGACGTTGGTGTTAAGCGTCCGGTCCACCGCGCCGGCAGCACCCGTCGCCGTGCCGGTGCCGGTCGTCGTGGTGCCCGTTGTCGTGGCGCCAGGTGTCGCGGGCATGCCAACGTGGCCGGTCGTGCCGTCCTCGACCTCGACCTGGGTCTTGCGCACGGTGTCGCGGACCGTCTCGACCCGGTCAGCCGCTTCCTTGTGGACCGCGATCTCCTCAATCACCCGGGCCTCCTTGGCGACGACCGCCTCCTCGCTGGTGGCGCGCGCCTCGATGGTGCGCTCCTGGAAAGCCGCGAGATCGGCGGCGCTGGCGGCGCGGTCAACGGGATGGCGGTCCACCGTGACCCGCTCCTCATGCAGCGTCACCTTCGCCTCGACCGGCTGCTCGACGACATACGAGCGCACGCGAACCCGGCCGCCCTCGACGGCGCGCTTGCCGACGACCAGCTTCTCTTCGACCACCTTGATCGTCTCATCCTGGCCGGCCCGGGCCGCACCGGCTGCCGGTGTTGAACCCATGGCGGCGGTGCGCGCGCTGTTATGGGCGGTCGCGTCATAGGCGGTCCAACCGGACTTGCGCCACTCAGACTCCTGCGCATCCAGATCCACGGCGCCAGCGTGCTCCAAGACATCCGAGACGCGGTCGATGTGGCTCTCATCCACCTTCACATTCAGCAGCACGGCGCCGCGGCGCATGCCCTCGGCGTAGGCATAGCGGTCCTCCTCGGGCAGCATCAGATCCTTGAGGGAGGCGAAGAAGCCTTTCTCCTCATAGGGCCGGCTCTTGTCATAGCCGGCGTCCATCACGCCCGCGCCGGGGTTGGTCTGGATCGTCGAGCGGTCCAGGCCGAGGTCGCTCATAAGCATCTGCTCGGCGCGCTCGGCCTCGCCACGGGTCTTGAACATCGCAGTCACGGTGCGTGTCGTCATCGGTCGTCTCCGTTCGATTTGGCATTGGAGTTGGGGTCAGGAAAACAGCCCGGCCATCGGCCCAGGCTGTCCACATACCGTTTCAGCGAGGCTGAGTTTGTCCGTGCGGCATGTTAGAAGCCATTACACGCGAGACCTGTTTTAGTGCCGCGTCCTAGAGATCACGATGACGTGTGAAATCATTACCGGATGCTTGATTGGATAAGCAGAGGCTGACGCCTTTTTGGCCTATGCTGTCGCGACAGCGTCGGCCTTGGCGGCCCCGCGGCGGCCTGGGGCCTGCTCGGGCCCCGTCGTCGTGTCACGTGCGCTCTGGTGTTCCATCTCGGCGTTCACCTCGGCACCGATCAACACGATCGTTGCCGACAGCCAAATCCAGGTCATGAAGCCGACCGCGGCGCCGAGCGACCCGTAGGTCTTGTCATAGCTGCCGAAATGGCTGACGTACCAAGAGAAAGCGATCGAGCCGACCACCCAAGTGATGGCGGAGAAACCGCCGCCCCAGCTCACCCATTGCCAACGCGCCCGCTCCCGACTGGGACCGAACCGGTAGATGCAAGCGAGCAGCGCTGCCAGGGCCGCGAGCAGCACCGGCCAGCGCAGGATGCGGAGCAAGAAGTCGGCGGTGCCACCCAGCCCGATGAAGCCGAGCACGATAGGCACCACCACGACCGCGCCCATCGCCAGCAGCACGAAGACGATGCTGCCTACAGTGAAGGCGAGGGTGACCGCAGTACGCAGCAGGAAGCCGCGCTTTTCGTCTTCGTCATAAACCACGTTCAGCGCGTCGAACAACGCCTTGGTGGCCTGATTCGCGCTCCACAGCGACGTCGCGAGGCCGAGCACGGCGGCAAAGCCCAGCGCCTTGCTGCCATTCGCGGTGAGGCTGTGCACCTGGTCGGTGATGATCTGCATGCCGCCGCCCGGCACCACGCCGGAGGCCGCGCCGAGGTTGTCAGAGATGGTGGCCGGATCGGCAAACAGGCCATACAACGAAACCAGGGCAGCCAGAGCGGGGAATAGCGCGAGCAGGGCGTAGAAGGTGATGCCGGCCGCCTCGGTCAGCAGCCGATCGCTGGAGATTTTGCCGGCGACCCGCTTGGCGATCGCCCACCAGCCGCGGGCCGGAATTTCGGACGGCGTGGCGGCATCATCGCCAGCTTTCATGCCTGAAGTGCGGGGGCCAGACGATCGAGGCGCTGCTGCAGTGCGCTTGCCCTTGCCCTGCAAGGCCGGCTGCGGCTCCGCACTTCCGGCAAAAGCTGCGATCGAGAGGCTGGCGACCGCCAGCGCGGTGAAAACCAGGGTGACGGGATCACGTTTCATGTCACGGTGCACTCCATTCACTTCAACAACTTTAACAGCGCACCGTAGGCAACGCGTCGCCGGGCTAATCGACCGAGCTGCACGGGACCATTCCACAACCTCCCGGGCCGCAGCGAGTTGCACCATGACACGTTGTGTCACACTCGCCTGAATTATGGCGGTTCAGGCGGCGATGAAGCGATGCTACACGTCTGACCGTTTAACTGCGCGGGGCTCCCTGGCGCGGCTTTTTCTCGAGTATCTCGGGTTCGGGCGCCATCTTCAGCACGACCTGCAGCAAAGCCGCCCGGCACGAAACGTCCAGCCGTCGGTAGGCTCGCAGCAGCGCGTCCTCGTCCCCGGCGAGCAGCCCCAGGCTGCCCTGCTCCTCCTCCAAATATTCCACTGGCACCGGCGTGTCTGGGTCGAGGCCGATCAGGTAGGACACCGAGGTCGCCAGGGCCTCGGCCAGCTTGACCAGGCGCTGGCCGCGCGGCGGCGCGAGCTTGCCGTCCAACAGCCGGCGGATGAAGTCGGCGGGCAGCCCGGCGCTGCGGGCCGCATGCTCCGGCGAGAGGTCGAGCCGATCAAGGCGCCCCTGCACCCGGTCGGCAAACTCGCTGTCGCCGCTCAAATCCATGCCGCCCTTCCCATCGTCCAGCTTCGCAGCCTACCAGGAATGGTGCTCATCGTAAGGGTAAGGCGGAAGGGCAGCGAGGTGACCGGTGCAGGCACAACGACTTCGGATCGTGTTCATCAGCGGCGGCATCGGCGGCCTGACGCTCGCCCTCGCACCGCAGTAGCGCGGCATAGCGGCGGATGTGTCTGAGCAGGCGCCGCAACTGACCGAGATCGGCGCGGCGGTGGCGCTGTCCGCCAACTCCACGCGGGCTACGCCGGCTGGGCGTGCTGGACGCGGTGAGCGCGGCATCGACTCGCTCTCGATGATCGATGTCGCGTGCGCGGCCGAGGATGCGCTCGGCATCCGGATTTCTGACGAGGACCTTGAGCGCTTCAGGACCGTGGGCGATGCCTTGGATCACATCGAGCGCGCTAAGCCCGTCATCTAAACTAACGTCCGCGGCCGTTTGAGCGGTGCCTGCCAGATCGCCTGAACCGGCGGATACTGCAGCACCTCCAGGCAGTCGAGCATGCCGTCCAGCTGCCGCCACTCGGCTGCCATCGTCGCGACGATCTCGGCTGCGGCAGCCTGACTTTGGCGGAGATTGGCTAGTTTCAGGTGCGGCTGCCAGTAGGCCGGGCGGTATTGCAGATGCACCGCCTGCTCCGGAAGTTTGTTGAAGATGGCATTGTGCAGGGCCAGCAGGTCGTCGGTCGGGTGAACCCGAAGGCTGAGATGCGGCGGCCGGCCGGAGATGATGCACGGTCCGGTGAAGGAGACGGTCAGCGCGCCGGTCGTGGGAAGCTGCCGTGCCAGCGCCTCCCTCAAATCGTCCGGATGGATGTCATCGGTGACGACCAGGATGGTGACGCAGGGCCCATACTGCGTGATGAGGTCGCGGTCGGGGATGTCGAGCGCCGTGAGGTCAGCATAAACTCGCTCGATTTGGAGCGAGGTCGTGGGATCGAGCGTCAGGTTGAACGCATAGGGCACGGCGGCTCACGTCTGCTGTCTGAGCTGCAGCATACCCTAGAAGACCCTAGTCCAGGCCACCAAACCGCTTGGTGATGCTGCGCCCCGCCCAGGGCGGCACCGTTACCGGCGCGGTCCGTGCAAGCGTCGCGGCACCCTTATGCTTGGTGGCGGGAGGGTGAACCGGTGCGGTGCTGGCCGCCACCGGCGTGCCGCTCCCCGTCAGCACGTGCGGGTTGGCGCAGGCGTCCAGGTCACGATGATCCTCGACCCGGCCGCCGTCGAAGCCCAGCCGAAGGTCCACCGGGCAGCCCGCGCTGTAGCTGATGCGCGCCTCGGCGCTGGGGGGCAGTTGAGAACGCAAACGGTTCGCGCCAAGCGATGCGGTGCCAGCAGGGGCGATCTGAATGCTGCGTATGGTGTCCCCGGAGTGGTTCACCACGGTTATTCCGTGTGTCTCGGCCCAGGCGGCAGCGGGCACCTGGGCGATGCCGAGCGGCAGGCCGGCGAGTAGGACGATGATCGCGCGCACGGCCAGAGTTCCTTTGATGCTGCGGACGCCTATAGCACCGTGCGCGGTCTCGGCGCGATTTGTTTC
Source organism: uncultured Alphaproteobacteria bacterium (assembly GCA_963850595.1). Lineage (GTDB taxonomy): Bacteria > Pseudomonadota > Alphaproteobacteria > Acetobacterales > Acetobacteraceae > CAHJXG01. Next base: position 291,547 of record CAWKLS010000005.1, read on the forward strand.
TACGGCGAACGCCTGCCGGTGCAGGTCTCGAGTTCGAGCTCATTCTACGCTGACCATTGAGCACAGGCTCATGTCAGCCAATGTGTATAATACGTCTGATTCATACACATGAGGCGGCCATGCGCACGAACATTGATATCGACGACGGCCTCATCTCCGAGGCGATGGCGGCGACCGGATTGCCCACGAAGAAGGCGACCGTTGAGGAGGCCTTGCGGCGGCTGGTTCGCCGTAACCATCAGCGGCAGGCCGTTGCGGACATGGCCGGGCTTGGATGGGAGGGCGATCTGGGTGCGATGCGGCAGGGCTGTGCGGCTGACCCGCAGGCGTCCCAAAAGACGTGCCAAGAAGCGTGATCGTCGTCGATAGCTCGGTATGGATCGACAACCTGCGGGGCATCGACAACACGGCCGTGCGCAAGCTGCGGGCGCTCGATGACGACGAGGAAGTCTTGATTGGGGACCTGATCTTGCTTGAGGTGCTGCAGGGCGCCCGGGACGGGCCGCACGCGGCGCGTATCGAGCGGAACCTCCGGCGCTTCCCGATCGCGCCGATGCTCGACGCCGACCTGGCGGTGCGCGCGGCTGGGAACTACCGGGCGCTGCGGGAGCGCGGGGTCACGGTCCGCAAGACGATCGACATGATCATCGGCACGTTCTGCGTCGAGCGCGGCCATGTCCTTTTGCACAACGACCGCAACTTCGCGCCGATGGTGACGCATTTAGGCCTGCAGGTCGCCTGACGATCCAACGGATTATGCGGCCCCGTCGAAACGCCGCCCCGTTGACACGCAGTCACTGTCCTCCCTAGCTTCGTTTTGGTTCGGCGCCAGTTCGATCGGGCCAGAAAGCAAGCTCAAAGACCTGCTAAGCCCGCACTCACGGGGAAACACCATGCTTCGACGCGACATATTCTCATACACGGCGGCTGCAGCGCTTGCGGCGCTCGGCGGCCGGGCCCAGGCGCAGGACGCAGGCGCGCCAAAGCTCGCGCAGAAGGCCGCGTACAAGGTCGGCTTTGCCCAGACCGAGAGCAATAACCCTTGGCGCATCGCCCAGACCGAAAGCATGTGCAGCGAGGCGACAAAGCGCGGCCATCAGTTCGTCTATACCGACGCGGCAGCCTCAGCCGCGAAGCAGGTCGCCGACGTCAACAGCATGATCGCGCAGCGGGTGGACCTGATCTTCCTGGCGCCGCGTGAAGAGAAGCCGCTGGTGCCCGCCGTCATGGCGGCGAAGCGCGCCGGCATCCCGGTGATCCTGCTCGACCGCCGGGTGGACGAGGCGCAGGCGAAGCCGGGCCGCGATTACGTCAGCCACATCGGCTCGGATTTCATCACCGAGGGACGCCGGGCTGGCGAGTGGCTGGTGCAGGCGATGAAGAGCTAGGCGACGATCATCGAGCTGCTCGGCACCACAGGGTCGTCCCCGGCCAACGACCGGCATGTGGGATTTGTGGACGCGATCACGGGCTCGCCGGGCATGCGCATCATTGCGGGCCAGAGCGGCGATTTCATGCGCGACAAGGGGCGGCAGATCGCGGAAACCTTGCTGCAGGCGAATGGATCGGCGACCGCGCTTTACGCGCATAATGACGAGATGGCCGTTGGCGCGATCGCGGCCATCGAGGCCGCCGGCAAGATCGCGGGCAAGGATATCATCATCGTCTCGGTCGATGGAACCCGCGACGCGCTCCAGGCCATCATTGCCGGCAAAATGGGCGCGACCGTGGAGTGCAACCCGAAATTCGGCCCGAAAGCGCTCGAGACCATGGAGCGTTATGGCCGCGGCGAGCCGATCGAGCCATGGGTCGTCAACCAGGACCGCTTCTTCGACATCAGCAACGCGCAGCAACTCCTCGCGGACGCCTACTGATCCGGGCTAGCCCCCCGTGACTCTGCTGGAGATGGATGTCATCGATAAGGCGTATGGCGGCGTGCCGGCCCTGCGCGGCGCCTCGTTCGCGGTGGAAGCGGGCGAGGTGCACGCGCTGATCGGCCAGAACGGCGCCGGCGAGAGCACACTTATAAAGGTGCTGACCGGCTACACGCGGCGCGACGCCGGGCAGGTGCGGTTTCGCGGCCAGGATTTTGCCCCGGCCGGCCCGCAGGCGGCACAGGCGGTGGGCATCAGCACGATCTATCAGGAGATCAGCCTGGTCGGGCAGCGCTCGATCACCGAGAATATCTGCCTCGGCCGCGAGACCCGGCGCTTCGGCCTGCTGCATTGGCGCCGCATGCATGAGGAGGCCGCCGCCCTGCTCGGCCGCTTCGGCGTCCAGGTCTATGTGTGGCGTGCGCTCGCGAGCTATCCGACCGCGGTGCAGCAGATGGTCGCGATCGCCCGCGCCATCGCGTTCCAGGCCGCGTTGGTCGTGATGGACGAGCCGACCTCGTCGCTCAGCGATGCCGAGGTGCAGGTGCTGTTCGGCGTCATCCGGCAGCTCCGGACCGAGGGCGTCGCCGTCGTGTTCGTCAGCCATAAACTCGACGAACTGTATGCCGTGTGCGACCGGGTGACGGTGCTGCGGGACGGGTGCACGGTCCAAGTGGCGAAGATGGCTGGGCTGCCCAAGCTCGAACTCGTCGCGACCATGCTCGGCCGTGATCTTTCATCCGTTGCCCGCGCCGGCGCCACCGCGTTCGGCGCCAAGCGCGGCCAGCACGGCGCGGCATTGCTCGCGGTGCAGGACCTGCGGCCGGGTCACGCTGGACGGTCGGGACTTCGCGCCGCAGGGACCCGGCGACGCCATCCGTGCCGGCATCGGCTTCTGCACCGAGGACCGCAAGGCCGAGGGCATCGTGCCGGAGCTCTCGGTCCGGGAGAACCTCACGCTCGCTTTGTTGCCGCGGCTCACCCGTGCTGGGGTGGTCGATGAGGGCCGGCAGGCGGCGATCGTCGCGCAATTCATCAAGCAGTTGGATATCCGATGCGCTGGGCCGGAGCAGCCGGTGGGGCAGCTCAGCGGCGGCAACCAGCAGAAGGTGCTGCTGGCCCGCTGGCTATGCACCGATCCGCGGCTGCTGATCCTGGACGAGCCCACCCGGGGCATCGACGTCGGCGCGAAGGCGGAGATCCAGGCGCTGACCCGTGCGCTGGCCGCCTCGGGCCTTGGCGTGCTGATGATCTCGTCGGAGATCGTCGAGGGCGCGGACCACGCCTATGTGCTGCGGGACGGCCGCACCGTGGCGCAGCTCACCGACGCGGGCTTAAGCGAGCACGCGGTGATGGACGCCATGGCGCACGGCGCCCACGCGGGGCTGCACGCCCATGCTTGACGCACATGCCCATGCTTGACGCACATGCTTGAGCGCGTCGTGGTGCCGATGGCACCGTCGGTGCGCCGTGTGACCGTGACCGCGCTGCTCGCCCGGCACGGCGCTGTCGTGGCGCTCGCGGCGCTGATCCTGCTGGCCCTGGTGGCGACGCCGAATTTCCTTTCATTGCACACGCTGAGCGTGGACCTGACGCAGGTCGCCGGCATGGTCATCGTGGCGCTCGGCATGACATTGGTGGTGGCGACGGGAGGCATCGACCTTTCAGTCGGCTCGCTCATGGCCATCGCCGGGGCGCTGGCGCCGATGCTGTTCCTAGGTCACATCGGTACTGTTGCCCGCGCCTTGGGTCGGCGTGGCGCTCGCGCTGACGTTGCCGGTGCTGGTGACTGGGGCGTTCGGCTGGTTCAACGGCTGGCTGGTCACGCGCTACCGCATCCAGCCAATCGTGGCGACCTTGGTGCTGCTGATCGCCGGGCGCGGCATCGCCCAGGTCGTCACCAACGGCAACCTGCAGGCGTTCCGCAACCCGGCCTTCCAGGTGATCGGCCTCGGGCGGCTGCTCGGCCTGCCGGTGCAGGTCTGGCTGATGGCGGCGCTCGTACTGCTGTTCGCCTGGGCGATGCGCCGGACCCTGTTCGGACGGCAGATCCTGGCGGTCGGCGGCAATGAGCGGGCAGCGCGGCTTGCGGGGGTGCCGGTGTCGCGGGTGAAGCGCCGGGTCTATGTCATCAGTGGCCTATGCGCCGGCGTCGCCGGGCTGGTGGTCATCGCGATCAACTCGGCCGCGGATGCGAACCTTGTCGGCCTGGGAATGGAGCTCGACGCAATCGCTGCTGTCGCGGTAGGGGGCACGTCGTTGTCCGGCGGACGGGCGCGGATCGGCGGGACGCTAGTGGGCGCGCTGGTGATCCAGATGGTGCGCTACATCCTGCTGGCGCTCGGGGTGCCGGACGCGGCGGCGCTGGTGGCCAAAGCCGGGTTGATCGTCGGTGCGGTATGGCTGCAGCGGCAGGGCCGGGTGGCGTAAAGGCGCTGCCGCTGGCCGGGCGATACGGCGTGGTGGTGGCGTTGGCGCTGCTCGTGCTGTTCGGGGCGGCGCGCTACGACTATTTCCTGGGCGCTTTCAACGTGTTGAGCTTCCTTCGCTACAATTCGATGTTCGCTCTGGTGTCGCTCGGCGTGGCGTTCGTCATCATGTCGGGCGGCATCGACCTTTCAGTCGGTGCGGTGGCAGCGCTCGGCAGCGTGGCGTCGGCACTGGCATCCGGCCTCGGCTGGGCGCCGGGGCTGCTGGCGGGACTGGGCGCGGGTTTATCGGCGGGACTGCTCAACGGCGCGCTCGTGGGCCTTGCCGGCACCATCCTCGCGGCGCAGTTCGGCGCGGGTCAGCCGATCGAGGGCGTCGGTTGGGAGCTGTTTGCCATCGCTGCCGTGGTGGTCGGCGGCACGCTGCTCACCGGCGGCGAGGGCTCGGTCGGCACCACGCTGGCTGGCGCATTGTTGCTCGGCTTGATCTTTAATATTCTGAATTTTGAGAATGGCCGCGGCTGGATCAGTCTGTCGGCCTATTGGCAGTCGGTTATCCGTGGGGTGTTCCTGCTGGTGGTCGTGGTCATGCAGGCCAAGCTGGCCGGAGGTCCTGCGTCGCGGGACGCTTATTGTGGCAAAGATTGGTTATATTCCAAAATAGGGCAGTATAAAACTAATTGATACTTGTAACGATGAAGAGGAGAAATATATATTAGGTTCTGATAATCTAGGTCGGCTTGTCCAAGCATCTATGCGCGTCTCTATTTAGATCGGCACTCTCTACGACGGTATATCGTCTGCTCGGAATTTGACCTAGCCATATTCTGAACAATTCGGCCTATTGCAGAAAGTGAGCGTGTTGTCTCATATGATGCGATGAACGAAATAATTTGGGACCAACGGCTGCAGTTTCGAAAAAAGCATTGCTCATGCCGAGCAGCATGACCCGTATGATGGCCATGCAGCGCCGGACGGAGATGCCGCAACTGCGCTATCTCGTGCTCGGCCTGACCTGCCTGGTCGCGCTGGTGTCGATCGATACGTTCAACTCGCAGATTTCCGGTGTCAGCGACGACCTGGCCGTCGTGCAGGGCGGTGATACCCGCCCACAGATCGCCGCGCTCGGCCTGTGGCTGCTCCTGACAGCCATCTCATTTATCCCGGGGGTTGCGCATTCTCCTCCCCTGACGCGGGGTTTGGCTTGGCCAGCCCTTCTGCTCGCATGGGTGGTGCTCTCGCCGCTCTGGAGCGATGATCCAGCGAACGGCATGCCGAAGGCGATCCTTTTTATGGCCACGTCGTTCGCAGCCTGGCGTTTGGCATCGATTGTCACGACCAAGGAGATGCTCGCGTGCACCTTCTACAGTCTTTTCTTGCTGCTGGGGCTGTCGTTCATCTTGGCGGTCTTCGTGCCAACCGTCGGTCTTCTACTGCATGACTGGGCGCATGAGGGGCAGTGGAAGGGAGTGTTCGCGACAAAACAGGGCTTGGGCACGGTGTCGGCCGTCTTCCTGAGCCTGGCCTTCTTGAGACTGTCACATCGAAAGAGCCTCTTGAACTTGGCAGCCTGTGCCCTCGGACTGAGCTGCCTTCTTGGCTCAGGCTCGCGCGGCGGCGGGGCCATGGCGGTTGTCGCGGTGGTGATTCTGGTTCTCGTGCGCCGCAACCCAAAGTTCGCGCCGTTGGTGACCGGTGTCCTGCTGGTTGGCGTGCTTCTTGGAATCATGGAGCTCAGTTATTTCGGCATAACTGGTGACGATGCGATCCGAGTCTTCGGTTCTAATATCAACCTGACGGAGCGGACTTACATCTGGCAATACGCCATCGGTCTCTGGCTCGACCGCCCCTACCTTGGGTTTGGACTCAATAGCTTTTGGACAAACTCCGACATCGCGTCGGGCTACCTCAATTCACACGGCTGGATCTTGGACAACTACCACAGTGGCTATCTCGCGATTGCGATCGAGACCGGCGTGGTGGGCCTTGCGCTGTTCGCCGTGGTTGCAATAAACCTTGCGCCAAGGCTCAAGTTCCTGCTTCTCAACGCAAAGTCGAACCGGCTTAGTCTGGAAATGACCGCTGGAGTCATGGTGATGTTCTTCACGATCAACCTTACCGAGACCTACTTCCTGCGATCGACCAATTTCATGGCGGTGTTGTTTACATTCCTGGTTATCAAGACGCTCGCCGTCCCGACGGCGCATGAGGCGAAGTCCGTCGCTATAGCCCAAAACGTAGGATCGGGGCTGGCTAGCATGCGATCGCGCGCGGTGAGCTGAAACCAATCATGCGGCGCTTTCTGCTGAGCCTCGCTGTCTTTGCCCTATCGATCTCGGAAGTGGCACAAACGCCGGTTCATGCGGCGGAGGCCGCCAGCACATTCCGCCCTGCGGGCCGTGGCGGGAGCCTGCTGCCGAAAGGTTGGCTGAGCACGCGAGGCAGTCGGCTGATCGACGATCAAGGCAACACAGTGCGCATCGCCTCAATCGGCTGGTATGGCACTGACGGTCCTGCCGGCTACGCCCTGCAGGGCCTCTGGGCGGTGAGCTATCGCGTCATCTGCGACAGCATCGTCGCTGCCGGTTTCAACACCGTCCGCATTCCCTGGTCCGATGTGAACCTCGACGTTCTTCCGCTGAACATCCGGGATGCCGGCACGATCGACTTTGCGGCCAATGGCCGGCTGCGTGGCCTGACCACCTGGGAGATCTTCAAGGAGATTGTGGACTACGCTGGGCAGATCGGCCTCAAGGTGATTTTCGATCATCATACCAATGATGGCGGCGGGGGTCAGCAGCCGAACGGGCTGTGGTTCGACCTGGGGCCGGGTTCAAACGATACGGACGGCGCCGGCCATCGCGGCACGATCTCCGCTGCCGCGTTCAAGGCGAACTGGCTGCGTTTTGCGCGGCAATACGCCGGCAATCCGACCGTAATCGGCTTTGACCTCGACAATGAGCCGCATACCGGCAATTGGGGGCAGGGTGGGCCGACCGACATCTGGGCCATGTTCGTCGAGGTCGGCGACGCGATCGGGGCGATAAACCCAGATGTCCTGATTATCTGCGAGGCCTTGCAGAAATATCGCGGCACGGCGCCGGAGGGTGACCTGCGGCCTGTGATTGCGAAGCCTGTGGTGCTCCGCGCGCCGAACAAAGTGGTGTACTCGGTCCATTCATACCCATTCGACATCAGCAAGGTCGCCCCAGACCATGGCCCGGCGGCCGTCGCTAGGTTTGAAGCAGGCTGGGGCTTCGTCGCCCGCCAGAACATAGCGCCGGTCTGGATCGGCGAACTCGGGGCCAGCGATCCCGGCCCGGGTGGAAGCGCCAATGCCTGGGCGGTGACGTTGACGGACTACATGAACGGCTTTCAGCCGCCGCTCTCCGGATCCTGGTGGAATATCGGCACCGAGGACGCGGGGGCCGATCCGAACGGCCTGCAGACCGCATGGGGAGTCGGCAACTATCGGCCAGAACAAATCTTCGTCACCGACAGGCTATTGTTCCGCCCGTAGCCCGTGATTGCATAATACTATCAGGCCGTGCGGCAACCTCAATCGTAGGAATGCTGACTACGTTGTTCTGATCGCCCTGGTAGCATTTACCCTTTGCTGATGCGTAATGCCAGAATGGTTTGCATGAAGCCTGCCGACCACCGTCCAATGGGTCGTGAGACCAACCCGGGCGGGTTGGCCTTCCTTGCCGGCTTGAACTCACCGAACATATCGATCGTTTTGCAAACCCGGTGGACATCATGGCAGCGTCCGCTGGGCTGCGCGGCGTCCATCCTGGGGTGGCGCAGGTCGCCTTCGCAGAGATCGACGCGGCCGAAGAGATCGCCACCATCGCCTCGGATTGGAACGATGGCTCGATGGCGAGCAATGTCGGCTGCCATGGCATTGCCGGGCTTAATGGGCCGGTTGTCCGGCTGAAACGCGGTGAGGCGGTCGTCGTGACCGACGTCGCGACCGACCCACGCACGTGTTCGCCCGAGATCATAGCCCGCTATCGCCGGATCAGCGTCGCCGCGTTCATCAACGCGCCGCTGTTCAGGAACAGGCGGCTGGTCGCGATCCTGGTGGTCCACAGCGGCACACCGCGTGAATGGTCGGCGCAGGACATGGTTCGCGTCCATGGGGTGGCTGAGCGTACCTGGCTCGCGGTCGAGCGCGTCCGGGCGGAAGCCGCGCTGCTGGCCAACGAGGCCCGGCAGGCGTTGCTGCTGCGCCTGGTGCAGAGCCAACGCGAGACCGGCGATCCGAAGGCGATGATGCTGGCCGCCGCGGAGGCGGTTGGGCGTCACCTGGATACCGACCGGGTCGGCTTCCTCGACATGATGGACGACGCCACGCTGAGCTTTACCGTGGGCTGGACGAATGGCCGTCTCAGGCTGCTATCGGGCGATTTCCCGGTTGAGGGCCTCGGCGCCGCCTATCTTGCCGCCCTGCGGCAGAGCCAGGTGCTCGGCATCGCCAATGCCGAGCAGAACCCGCTCACGGCCAACTCAAGGTTCGCCAAGTTCGAAGCCTGCGCGGTCATCGGCGTGCCCATCGTAAGCAACGAACGGCGGACGTCGCCAGCCAGGATGGGGCGCAGCCCGGCGACTACGTGGAGATCGCGGTGACCGACACCAGCTCCGGCATGGACGCGGCGACCCTGGGGCATGTGTTCGAGCCGTTCTTCACCACAAAGCCGATCGGTCAGGGCACCGGGCTGGGCCTGTCGCAGCTCTACGGCTTCGTGCGGCAGTCGAATGACGTCTTCCGCATCGACAGCGCGCCGTCCCGGGGCACGACGGTGCGGGTGTATCTGCCGCGCCAGGACATGGTGGCTGACCATGGCGGGCGTCCGGCGGCGAGCATTGGACTGGCCAGGGCCGGGTCGGGCGAGGCGGTCCTGCTGGTCGAGGATGAGGCTGGCGTACGCGCCTTGGCGATCAAATACCTGCGCGAACTCGGCTACGTCGTGCTGGCAACGCCGGACGGACCGACGGCGCTCCGTCTGCTGCGTGCGGGCGAGCGCGTGGATGTGCCGGTCACCGACGTGGGCCTGCCGGGCGGCCTGAACGGGCGGCAGATCGCCGACGCTGCGCGCGAGTACCGTCCCGGCCTGCCCGTGCTTTTCATCACGGGCTATGCTGGGACGGCGCTGCAAGGGCACCTGGCGCCCGGCATGGAGGTAATCGGCAAGCCGCTCGCGCTCGATGCGCTCGCGGCCAGGGCGTGATCGATGCTGGAGACGGTTCGGGAGCGGGCAGTTCGCTAGACCGGAGCGGGAACACCGACCGGGAAGTGCTGGGTTGAGGTGGCCCATAAAGTCGCCGCCGCACCGCTGACTGGAGTGCTGTCAACCGAGACGCCGTTGACATAAAGATTGCGGTCCGCGTCCGTAGAACCGCCGTAGGCGTCATTCAGGAAGGAGACCGCCACGTCGTGGGTTCCGGCCGTCAGCGCCTGGCTGAACGTGAAGTCCTGCGTGGCGCCGGCCGAGTGCAGCGCGGTCACCGTCTGCGGCGCACCGACCGTCTTGCCGTCGATGGCGACGGAGAACTGCGCGTCGCCTTGCCAGGCGTCCTCCGACAAGTTGAGTTTGAGCGTGCTGGCCCCGGTCGCCGCAGAGGCGTCGGTCGATGTCGGGGTCGTGGTGGTCGGTGCGGCGCTCGCTGTCGTGGTGGCGGCCGAGTTCGGATTATGCGAGTAGGCGCGGACGTAGTCGATCTGCATCTGCCCGGTCTCGCCAGAGTTCGGGGCGCCGACCCATGTGCTCGATGTGCCGGTGATCGTGCTGAGCAGCATGTACATCGGCTTGTTCATGTCCGCTGGGGTGTTCTCCTGCGCGACCTGCTTGCCATCGAAGTACCAGGTGAGTTTATCCGGCTCCCAATCAACGGCGTAGGTGTGGAAGGCCTGAGACCCGTCTGGGATAGCGGTCCAGTGCGGATTGGTGCCGGACGTGGAGTGGGCCGTCAGCGCCAGCGTCTTCGGGTTGCCGCCATCCAGTTCCGCCACGTCGAGCTCGGGCGGCCACGAGCCATCGGCCGGCAGCAGCCAGAAGGCGGACACCGCTCCCTGAGCGTTGGAGAGCTTGGCATTCATCTCAAAATAGCCGTAGGTCTGCGAGAACGAGCGATCGGTGATGAGTTGCCCGGCGAGGAATGGCGCGTTGTTGACGGCGCTGCTGACGCTGGCGGGGGTCGGCTTGATCGCGATTGAGAGCACGCCGTCGCTGACGGAGAAAACGTTCGCGTCGGCGCCAGAGGTAGGGCCATAGGAAGGGTTGACCTCCCATGAGCTCGTGCTGCCGCCGATGGCGCCGTTGGGAGCGTAGCCGAAGGCCGGCGACCAGGTGCCACCAGAGCCGTTATTGAGGGATAACGAGTTGAATTCTTCATCGAATGTTAAATTGAAATTTGCTGGTGCAGCCATTGCAGCGCTCCTTTTTCCGCAGTTCTCGGCGATCTGATCGATCACGAAGGTGCGGTATCGCGCTTAGGAGGAATTTCGCACAATCCCTCAATTGGCTTGCGGCGCTTGATTTTGCCGTTGCGAGGCAAGTTCAACAGGATTATTGCCGATAGTCTGCCAATGCTAGGAAGTAATGCTTAAACGGGCTTGATGATTGTTCAGGAATGCTGCCCAATGTCCTGACGAATTTTTCAGGGAGGCGGGTGTGCCGGATCGAGGGGACCAGTGCCGGCCATTTGCAACAAAGCCTAACAAAGCCCCATGTTGACGGACGTGATCACTGGTTTGGGTGGATAGGCTTTGAACGGATCGGAAGCGCTGCCCGGCCTGGACGGGAACAATGGCGCCGTGCTGCTGTGGCGATTGGCAATCTATGCCGGAGCTTAACGCCGAGGGCGCCCGGCTGCGTTCCAGCCTCCGTTGGCCCGTCATCCTCGGCACCGTCGTCGGCGTGGGCGTCATTCTAGGCGCCCTTTCGAACTGGGACGGCATCGCCGAGCAGCGTGACGGGATCGTGCGGGCAGCATGGGTCCTGCCGGGGCTTGTTGCACTCCACCTGGGACAGCTGCTGCTGGCCGGGATGGCCTGGCGCGTCCTGTTCGCCGGATCGAGGCCGCGGCTCGCGGTCTTCTATCGCCTGCGCATCATCCGGGAGGGCATCGAACTCGCTGCTGCCGGTCGCGCAGATCGGCGGGGAAATCGTCGGTGCCCGGCTGCTGTCCCGGCACGGCATCGCCCCAAGCCGCGCCGGGGCCAGCGTGATCGTGGATGTCACGATCGAGCTGCTCACCCAGGTCGCCTTTCTGGTCGCAGGCCTGTGTGCCCTCGCTTGGCTATCCCACGGGGCTAGTTGGGAGATTTGGCTGGAGGCGTTGCTCGGCGGCATTGCGGCCGCAGCCGGACTTCTCCTGGCACAGCGTTTCGGCATGCTGCGGGCATTGGAGGTGCTGCTGCGCGGCATTGCCCAGCGCTGGCCGGTCCTGGCCGGCGCGTCGCTTGATGGGATCCATGCGGCGGCGCTCGATTTCTATCGCCAACCCGCGGCGCTGCTGCGTTCCGTTGGGCTGCATCTGCTCGCCTGGGTGCTGGGCAGCATCGAGACCTGGGCGGTGCTGAACGCGCTCGGGGTGCCGACAACGCCGCTGCAGGCATTCACGGTCGAGAGCCTCGGCATGGCGGCCCGCAGCGCCGGCTTCGCAATCCCGGCCGCATTGGGTGCGCAGGAGGGCGGCTTCGTGCTGGCCGCTGCCGCGCTCGGCCTGCCGATCGGGCCAGCCCTGGCGCTGTCGCTGGTCAAGCGGATGCGCGAGGTCCTGGTGGGCGGCGTCGGTCTCACGCTCTGGCGGCTGGCCGTCCGTTGACCGGCATCCTGGACTTGCTCGTCTGGCTGATCACGCTGCTGACGCTGGGCGGCCTGGCCGTCTTGATGGCCGGCGCCGTCGCGGTGCAACGCTTTGCCGCCCAGGCACCCTGTCCCATGCCACTTCGCCCGGCGGTCACGGTGCTTAAACCGCTCTGCGGCGAAGAACCCCTGCTGGAGGCGGCGCTCGCCTCGATTTGCAGCCAGGACTATTCGGAGTTCCAGGTCGTGTTCGGCGTGCAGGACGCGAGTGACCCGGCGCTGCTCGTTGTGCAAAGTATCCAGCAACGCTTTCCCGATTGCGACATCGCGGTGGCGATCAACTCGTCACTGCATGGGTCAAACCGTAAAATCAGTAACCTCATCAATATGATGCCCCTGGTACGGCACAGCACATTGGTGTTTTCCGACAGCGACCTGCACGTGCCGCCTGACTACCTCGACCGGATCGTCGCCACCTTGGAAACGCCAGGGGTCGGGCTGGTGACCACTCTATGCGTCGGCCTGCCAACGACGGCCGGTCCGGCGGCGCAGCTCGGCGCCACAGGCATCAGCCACTCATTCCTGCCCGGCGCGCTGCTGTCCCGCGCGCTGGGCCGCGAGGACTGCCTGGGGACCACCATGGCGCTGCAGCGCGACACCCTGGCGCGGGTCGGCGGATTGGAGGCCCTGGTCAGGCACCTGGCCGACGACAACGTGCTCGCGCAGCGGGTCCGGCAGCTCGGCTTGCGGGTCGGCCTGGCCGGCACGGTGCCGATGACGGCCGTGCCGGAGGCGTCGCTGCCCGCGCTCTGGCAGCATGAGATGCGTTGGGCGCGCACGATCCGGGCGCTGGAGCCTGCGTTGTATATCTTTTCCGTGCTGCAATTTCCGCTGTTCTGGGCCGCGAGCGCCTGTGTGTTGAGTGGCGGGTCGGCCTGGTCCATGGGCTTGTTCATCGTGACCTGGACGATTCGGGCCGTGGCGGCGCACTGGGTCAGCCGGTCGCTGCGGCAAGACTGGCGGCCGGCGATCGCCGTGCCGGTGTGGCTGCTGCCGCTGCGGGACGCCATGTCGGTCAGCGCGGTCGTGGCCAGCTACCTCGGTGCCCGGGTCGTCTGGCGTGGCCACGTCATGCAGGCCGATGACGGCCGGAACTCGGCGATCACCAGCGTATAGGGCCGCTGTGCTTCAGCCGCGGGCTACGGGGCCGGCAGACGGCAGTCAGCGCCGATGTCGGCCAGGAATGGCGTCCAGACCTCAGTCCGTCCGAGCAGGGGAACGCCGACATAGCCGCGCACGCGAAGGCGGCGCTGCTCATCGATCCGCATCCGTGCCTGGTAGATCTTGCCGTCGCGAGGATCGGTGATCCGGGCCTTCCAGCTCTGGTCGCCGTCCGGCGTGGCGTTGCGGATGATCGTGAGGCCGCACTGGGAATGGCCTTCGTGATCGGTCGGAAACGGGTCATCGGGATGGTCGAGGGTCACGCCGACGATGCGGCCGCAGAGGCCGCTGCTGCAGGGTTCGATGGCGATCACCGCCTCTTTATTCTGCGTCAGCCAGCGGCCGACCAGCGTGTCCAGCCCAGCCGCCCAGCCCGGCCGCACGATGAGCGAGACGCCGACGATCAACGCCGCAAGCCAGGCGAGACGCATGGGGTTCATCCGAAACGGCGCCGCTCAGCTCGCGGTGGTCGCATCGCGGACGGCGATGCTGACCATCATCTCGTCGCCGAGGCGTTCCAGGATCTCCTTAAGCTCGGCCGCCTCGACGCCGTCAGGCACACGGAGCCGGGCGGCGGCCTGAAACATCTGCTCGGCGGAGAAGGCCCCACTGCTGACCTTGGTGGTCAGCTCCTCGATGTTGACGCGCCGTTCGGCCAGCACCCGGGCGATGTCGCGGATGATCCCCGGCCGGTCTTGACCGATGAGGTCGAGCTGAAAGGTGCGGTGAGCCTGCAGCGTCTCCTCTGCGTCGGCCCGCTGCACCGTCAGACGGAAATGGCCCTCCTCGAGCCCCTGCAGCTCGGTCGTGAGGGCATCGACCTGGGCATCGGGGACGCTCACCAGCAATATGCCGGCGAACTGGCCGGCCAAATGGGCCATTTCGCTGTCCAGCCAGCTTCCACCGCAATCGGCCAATGCCTTTGAAAGGCTGCTCACCAGCCCCGGCCTGTCCGGTCCGACCAACGTCAGCACGAGTAATGCCATCGTAACTTTCTCCAAGATCCCGCCGGGCGTGTCGCCGACACTCATGACCCGGCATGACGCAACATACGCGGCTGTTGGGGCGGGGGCGATACCGGAAGCGGCAGCATGGATCGACCTCGGCACCGCTTCCTGACACAAGGCGAGACGAAACCTTGGTCTAGGAAACCTAACGTTGAATGATGAGGGACGCCAATGAACCATGCAGCACTCGACCGAGGCAGGCGATGATGTTTTCGTTGCAGCGCGGGGTGGCCGTCGTGACCGGCGCTGCGAGCGGGATCGGTGCGGCGCTGGCAGAGGCGTTGGCCGCCCGGGGCTGTGGCCTCGCACTGGCCGACCTGAACATGACTGGCCTGCGGGATGTGGCCGGCCGGGTGCGCAGCGCGTCCGTCAAGGTCAGTGAGCATCGGCTCGACGTCGCCGATCATGACGCCGTGGCGGCGCTGCCGGATGCAGTGCTCGCGGAGCACGGCCGGGTCAACGTGCTGGTGAATAACGCCGGCGTCGCACTGGGCGGGTCGTTCGAGCAGGTCTCGCCCGAGGATTTCGACTGGCTGGTGGCTATCAACTTCGGCGGCGTCGTGCGCTTGACCCGGGCCTTCCTGCCGCTGCTGCGGCGTGAGCCGGCAGCACAGCTGGTCAATATATCGAGCGTGTTCGGCATCATCGCGCCGCCTGGGCAGACCGCTTACGCTGCCAGCAAATTTGCAGTGCGCGGCTTCTCCGAGGCGTTGCGGCATGAACTCGAAAGTTCGCCCGTCGGCGTCACCGTGGTGCACCCCGGCGGCGTGCGGACCGCAATCGCGGCCAACGCGCGGCGCACTGGACTGAGCAACGCCGAGAACCAGGCGCAGATGGAGATCTGGGCCAAGTTCCTCCGCCTCGATCCGAAGGCGGCCGCCGAGCGCATCGTTCGCGGCATCGAGCGGCGGGAGAAGCGCGTCCTGGTCGGTCGCGACGCGCAGCGGATCACCCTGATCCAGCGGCTGTTTCCGGTCGATTACTGGCGGATGCTTCAACCGCGCAACCAAAAGCGTTAAGATGCCACGATTTTGCGACAGCGCCGGGGATCCATTGTGCCCATCGCCATCAGATGCGCGGTTTTGATAAGGTTTTGTGGATGATTCGCTGGATGATTCTTTGCTTGGGGACCGGGTTGCTGGCGGGCTGCGTATCGCCATCCTACCCGTCCTACCCGCCGCCGCTCTATCTGCCGCCGCCCTATGTCGCCCAGCCGTTTACCGAACCGCCAAGGGCCGGTCCGGTCCCGCTGTTCCCAACCCCCGATGCTAGGCTGGAACCGGCGCCGCCTCCCGAAGCCCCATCTCCCGAAACCTTGGAAAGCCCGGTGCCGGAGGCCGTACCACAACCGCCGGAAGCGGAGGCTGCAACGCCGCCTCCCGCTCCAACGGAGAGTACGACCCCGCCGCCGCGACCACAGCCGGAACCACGCAACGAGGCGCCGCTCCAGGGCTTCCGTCCCATGCGCGGCCAATCCCGTCTCGGCATTTAGGCTTCACGCAGCCGCTGGACCCGCAACGGCACCGGGGGGTGGCTGAAGTTGACCAAGGCGAAGAGCGGGTCGGTCGTCAGCGTGCTGGCGTTGTCGCGCGACAGCCGGACCAGGGCTGACATCATCGGCTCGGCACCGACCATGCGGCGGGCAAAGTCGTCCGCCTGGTACTCATGGCGCCGGCTGAGCCAGTTGCCCGCGATCCCCAGCACCGGGCCAGCGACCTGGATCACCAGCATGCCCACAATCAGCGCCAGGGCGTCGTCCTGATGCACGATGCCGAAGCTGGGCAGCAGCCAGGGCTGCCGGCAGAGCCAGCCGATCGCGAAGCAGGCCAGGAATAGCAGCACCGCCGTCTGCAGCAGGCCGATCAGGATATGATTCAGCTTGAAGTGGCCGAGTTCGTGCGCGAGGACCGCCTCCAGCTCAGCCTCGGTGTTGCCGGCGATGAGCGTGTCAAACAGCACGATGCGCTTGCTGCGGCCCAGGCCAGAAAAGTAGGCGTTGCCGTGCGAGGATCGGCGGGACGCGTCCATGACGAACAGGCCCGAGGCCTCGAAGCCGCAGCGCCGCAGTAGACCCTCGATCCGGGTACGCAGCGGGCCCTCGAGCGGCGTGAAGCGGTTGAACAGCGGCGCGATCCAGCGCGGATAGACGTCCATCATCGCCAGCATGAGCAGGACCAGGCCGAGCCAAACCCAAACCCACCACGGGCCGGGCCGCCGCATTAGCCATAGCAGGCCATAGAGCAGTGGTACGCTGATGCCGAGGGAGAGCGCGGCGCCTTTCAGCCGATCCAGGGCGAAGGCGGCGGGACGGGTGCGGTTGAAGCCGAAGCGCTGCTCCACCCCGAAGGTGCGCAGCAGGCCGAAAGGCAGGTCTAGCAACGAGGAGACCGCACCTGCCGCGACCAGGAACAGCACGCTGCGGGTCAGGCCGGGTGCAACCAGGTTTTGGACCCCGCCATAGAGCGCGTCGTAGCCAAAGACGGCCCAGCCCAATGCAACCGCCAAGCCGAATAGGGAGGCCGCAGCTCCCAAACGCAGCCGCGCCCGTTCATAGTCGGCAGCGCGCTGATGCTCGGTCAGGCTGACCGTCTCGGCGAAGCCCGGCGGCACGGCTTCGCGATGGCGCGCGACGTGTGCGGCCTGACGCGCGCGCAGCACCAGTCCGAACCCGGTGGTCACGATGGAGAAGAAGATGAACAACTGCAGGAGTATCGGCATGCGCGGCATATGGGTGCTCGGTCCGATTGTGACGACGGAGGCTGTCAAGTGGGATGCCAGGCATTACGGGATGCCAGGCTTTACGGGACACCAAGCTTTAAACCTTTGCAAACCGACCAGGAAGCATAAGTCTGAGACAAGCCATGCCCGATTGAGCCAAGGAGACCGCTATGCTCGTCCTCGCCTGCACCGTGTTCCTGCTGTTTGTCATGCCCGCCATGATTTATGGCGTGGGCCGCATGATCGAGGCCAATACCGATGGGCGTCGGCGTGCCGCTGCGGCGCGGGACAAAGGAATGAATGTGTCGGGACAGCTTGCGAATGACGTCTCTAGATCGGGAGACCCGGAGCAGATCCCATGGTTCCGGCGCCCCATGCAGCCGCCGTTCGCCAAACCCAAGCTGTTCGAGTAGGCCGCGCGCAACCGTGCTGGGTAAGGGTCTATTGCTCGGACGCGCACAGGCCGAGCGCGGCCTTGGCTGATGCCGGTGGGCCGCAGGAGTGCTCCAGGTCAGATACCACGCCAAAGCCGCCCCGGTATTCCCAGATCGTCCAGCCGATCGATCGCTGCTCCAGCGCGCGCCTGACGTCGCGCAGCCACGCTGCCCGGGACTCGGGCGGCACGGCGCCGTTGAAGACCCCAAACTCGGTGACCATAAGCTTGACGTGGTTCGCCCGTGCCCAGTTGGCGGCGACGTCGATCTCAGCCTGTAGCGCGCGCGTGTCGGCATAGTCCCTGCCGTAGTTCGCCAGGTTTTTACGGTGCGACGCCGCCGCTCCGGCCTCGACCGATTTCACATTGCCGGGCTCGGCCGGGTATTTGAGGCCGCGCACGGTTTCGAGGCTTGGGGTCACCCAGTTCGCACCTTGGACGGTGAAAAGCCCCGGGCTGTAGAAGTGAAAGACATAGACGACGTTGCTGTCCGGCAGCGGCGTCAGCGCTGACAAGCCCCATGGTGTGCTGTCGGGTGATGCCGTGAGCAGCACGGTATGGTTTGGCGCGGCTGCCCGGATGTGGGCGAGGATGTCGCGCTGCCACGGCTCCCATCGCTTGCTGTCGGTGAACGCCGGCTCGTTCAGCGCCTCGAAGAACATCAGGTCTGGGGTGAAGATGGCGTAGCGCATCGCGAGCCGGTCCCACGCCGCACCGAGCCGCGGCAACGCCGTTTCGCTCGAAGCATCCGTGGGATGCAGGTCGCCCCCATGATTGTCGAGGATCACCGCGATGCCGTTGCGCAGCGCCGTGCAAACGACAGCGTCGAGACGGCGCAGCTTCTCGTCGGTAGCGCTGTCTGCTGGCCAGGACAGCACCCACACCGGGTCGATCGGGATGCGGACGTGGCGTATCCCGATCGCCTTCAGGTTTTGGATGTCGGCGGCGTCCTGACCGGCAGGCGCCGGGTCAAACAGGGTGGTGAGGTTGACGCCCCGGGACAGCGCCGCATCGCGCGACCCGGCAGCGTGCGCATCGTTCACCGCACGGGCGCAAACCTGCAGGTTTTCCGACGTTGGCGACGGCGCCGCGGCCAGGGTCGGCGAGGACATGAACAGGGCGAGGCAGCTCAACGCGAAAAGTCTTCTCAAAAGCCTATTCAAATTCAATTCTCTAGTCGCTTCAGGTTGCGTTAGAGCAACATCCGGCCAATCTGCTCCAGTGGTCGGATGAAGCTGCTCGATAAAACGAGTAATTAAGGATCTTTTCCGATTCACTTCGATTGGGAAAAACTTCTAGCTAGGCATCCATGTGCTGACGATTGGACGGCGTCGTCCGTTGGCGACGAGGATGCTGCAAAACAGGACCAACAAGCCGACGGCGTAGGGCGAATATGCCTCTTCCTGGAAGACGCCGTTGGTGAGGCCGATCCAAAGCCCGATGAACAGCAGGTCGGTCGATGTCGCCTTACCGAAGCGTGCCGTCCCGAACGGCGCCGCCCGAAGCAGCGCGATGAGGGCTGTAAAAACCGCAGCACATCCAATGCCCATCTGATACAGCAGAACGCCGACCGCACTTTCCAACCCGACGTCGGCAGCGCCGGCGGCCTGCATTTTCTGCCAGTATGCGGTAGAGACGGCCGTGGTCAGGTTGCCGCCAGCACCCAATCCATGACCCAACGGATTGGCGAGGAATCCATAGACGCCACCCATGAAGCCCAGGGAGTGATAGTCGCCGATCGCGACGCCGGTGTGGACGCCATAGATGACATAGAAGGCCGAAAAACCCAGGCTCGCCATTACCAACAGCCGCTTGTTGCTTGTGACACGCCATAGGACATACAGGGCGATAGTGATCGCGAACAGCACGGTTGGCCCCTTGACGCCCACGCTGTAGCTGAAGGCCAGCAGGATTGGGAGCAACTCGAAACGTCCGAGGCTGATGAGCATCAATTCGGAAATCGAGAGCACGTAGGCGTAACTGATGCTGTGCATGTTGGGGCCGCCAAAGCGGAAGCTGCCCTCGCCCATCGAAAGCAGGGGGGAATTGAACCAGGCGCTGGTCTGGGTGTCGATGACGGAGTGAACGTCGAAGTAGTAGCCCTCAGTCCTAAGGCCAGCGTTCTTCAGGTTCACGAAATCCGTCGCGTGGACCATGTTCAAATACCAGACTGGGTCGGCGATCTCGAGGGTGGTCATGAGCAGGCCGATGAAGACGGTCAGCAGAAAGCAGGTGGCAATGGTCCGGTAACCCCATAATTGACCGATCCGCAGACCGATCAGCAGGCTGAACAGCGTGCCCGACACCTGGCGGAACGAGATGATCGCACCAACCACGCCCTGGCTGACCGCGCCGACCGCCAGGTAGATCGCGGCGACGCCGATTGCGACGACGGCGTATCTGGCGAGCCGTTTGCTTTGACCATCGCTTGAATTGAGGATTTGAAAGGTGAAGGCACCGGCGACGACCACCGCGCTCACGAACGATGATCCAGAGAGCGCGACATAGCTATCGTGGCTCATGCCTGGGCTGAAGATGGAGACGAGTACGTTTTGGTAGAGGACAACCTGGATGAAGACGATGAAGGCTGGCAGTGGTTTGACGAACGCAAGCCAGCCTAACGCCCCCAGGCACAGCACAATCAATGCTGGGCTCAGCTCTTTTACTAAAACAATATGACAGATCAGCCCGAAAACGCCGATGGCCTGCCATGCGAGAGCATGGACGATCGTGGCATGCAGTGAGAGTTGATTATACGGCGGAGTCCCGCGGCTGCGCTGGGGACTTTCAAGGATACGGTTGATGTATGTCATGTCGCGGACAACATCTCAGCGGCCATCGACGTCAAATTTTCACCAATCCAATAAGAGAAAAGCTTTAGGGACGCTGAGGTGGTGCGAACCACCCACAGATTGGCTATGACCATTGCTGAGGCACTCGCTCGATTGATTACAAGAGTTGGAAGACGGCAGATCTTGGTTAGAGATGCTGCTGTTTGTAGGAGTTACATTGCGCGCGGGTTGCCGTGCTTGCGGAACACGATATGTTAATCAGGACATTACCGCCTCATGTGATCTGCGGATGCAAGATAAATCGTGCCACTTGCGATAGGTAGCACCGCCGGGAATGCGTCTTGCACCAATCGCCGTAACGCGATCCCTCCAACTCTTTTACAACCGGAATGAGAGCCTCGTTCCGACACGCAGGCGCGTTTCCAAGCTGGCCTTCACCTAACCGCGCGATCATAACCCAAAGCCGCCGATCATTAGCTAAAGCCGCGGTCGGTGATGATTTGTCTGACTGCCATAAAACGGCGGTCACACACTTCAACTTGCCATTGCGTCTGCCATCACGAAAAAGTTATCTATGGTCTGGTCACATTTACGTGAACAGATGGAGATGCATGATGGCCGCAACGCTCGCTACCGCAAGTGCCAAGCCGACCTTCGATGACGAGTTCAACAAGCTCTCTCTCGACAACGGCACCACCGGCACCTGGATGCCCTCCGTCTTCTACAACCCCAATGGCTCCACCGATCCCAGCCTCAGCTCGTGGGAGGTCAATCCTTTGTGGGGTCCGACCTCGGGCGCCGATGCGAACGTCTATTCCGTTAATAACGGCGTGCTCTCGATGGCGATCAAGCCAACTCCTGCCGACGTGAGCGCCGCCGTCAACAACACGCCTTTCCTGGCCGGGGAACTCACGACCTACCGTTCGTTCTCACAGACCTATGGCTACTTCGAGATGAACGGCAAGCTCGCTGCCGGCGCCGGCATCGAGTCCTCGTTCTGGCTGCTGCCCACCGATGGCTCCTGGCCGCCCGAACTCGACGCGATGGAAGTGCTCGGCAACGACCCGACCACGCTGGTGATGACGGCCCACTCCAGCGCCGGCACGACCCCGCATTGGTCCACCATCCCCGACCCGACCCAAGGTTTCCACAACTACGGCGTCGACTGGGAGGCGGACAAGATCACCTGGTACTTCGACGGCAAGCAGATGGCGCAGGAGGCCACGCCCTCGGACATGAACAAGCCGATGTACATGCTGATCAACACGCTGGCCGGCACGTCGAGCTCCTGGGTCGGCGCGCCAAATGCCGGTGAGACCAGCCAGATGCAGGTCAACTACGTCCGCGCCTACGCGTCAAAGCCGGATCTGTCATCCGGCGGTTCGCCTGATCCAGGCGGCACAGCTATTCCGCCCATCGTCGCACCTGCGTCGGCGACCGACACGCTGCAGCTCAGCCTGTCGGAGGACGCCTGGCAGGGTGACGCGCAGTGCGTGATCAGCATCGACGGCAAGGTGGTGGGTGCGACACAGACGATCACCGCCTCGCACGCCCAGGGCAAGGCGCAGATCGTCACCCTGACCGGGCAGTGGGGACCGGGCGCCCACGACGTCGGCGTGCAGTTCATCAACGATGCCTGGGGCGGGACGGCGGCGACCGACCGCAACCTGTATGTCGGCCGGGTGACGCTGGACGGGCAGGCGTCCACGGCGGCGCCCATTGCGCAGAACGCGGCCGGCACGGCGCATGTGGCGACGGGGGCGAGCCCGCTCGTGCTGCAGCTGTCTGAGGACGCCTATCAGGGGGACGCGCAGTTCACGGTGACGGTGGACGGCAAGGCGCTCGGGGGGCCGCAGTCGGTGACGGCGTCGCATGCGAAGGGGGGCGTGCAGAACTTTGCCTTTGGCCAGGCGATGGCGGCGGGCACGCACGACGTCGCGGTGTCGTTCCTGAACGACGCCTGGGGCGGGACAGCGGCGACCGACCGCAACCTGTATGTCAATGCGATCGATGCCAATGGTTCAGCGCTCCCCGGCACCTCGGCCGCGCTGATGGGCACTTCGACCCAGCACTTCACGGTGGTCGTCGCCGCCCACCTCTGACGGCTGGTTTAGCGACTTCCTGTTTAAACCCAGGCGATGCTGGTTGGCGCCAGCGTCGCCAGGCCGTTCAGCATCACGCCTTTGGTTGTGTCGGGGCCGAACGACAGCATCACGCCGGCCCCGCGCACGGTTTCCACCAGCGAGGCCTGCAGCGCCTTGTCAACCTGCAGCACGTCGCCCTTGGCGAGCGAGAAGTTCTCGATCACCATAAGCCCCACCCCAGCGTGCGCGATGTAGGTGTCTGCCCCGGCGCCGCCCTTCACGTCCATGCTGCCGCTCCCGGCCGTCACCGTCGCCGTGCCGGCGCCGAGCAGGAGGACGGCCGATCCACCCGAACCGCCCGTGACCGTCGCGTTCAGCACATTGAGGAACGTCATGGTGTCGGTCCCCGAACCCGCGGCGACGTTGGCGTAGGTGCGCGACACATCGCCGTTGAGCGTGAGGCTGTCATTGCCCGATCCCATGCTGATGCGGAACGTGTTGTTCGGGACATCGGCGAATACCGAGCGCACGTTGATGGTCGCGGCGTAGTTCCCTGCGCCGAGCGCGATCGAGCCGCGCATCGCGCTGTCCACCTCCAGCGTGCTGGCGCTTCCCGAGGTGTTCGGGGCGTTGTTCAGCGTCGCATTCGCCTCGACGAAGTTGTTGAGGTGGAAGGAGCTGCCGGAGCCGTCGTTCAGGCTCGCAACCTGCACGGTGTCGAAGGTATCGGCGCCGATCGCGGTCACTCTGCCAGTTTCAAGCCATTGATAGACGTTGCCGTTGAGCTTGGTGTCCGAGCTGCCGAACTCGCCCGTGGCGGTCGGCGCGACCGCGGTCAGGAACCGTGCCTTGGCGCTATCGACAAAGGCGACCGAGGTTGCCGCTGTCCCCAGCCCGAAAGTCTGAGGTCCCCCGCCTCCAACCGACACGTTGGTTTGCTGCACGCTCCCGTCGAACGTGACGGTGTTGACATACAGGTTCCGGTCGAGCGACGCGGAGCCGCCCCATGCGTCGTTGAGGAACGTGACCCTGAGGATGTGCGCGCCAGCGGCGCCCCACGTGCCATTAAAGGTGAAGTTCTGGCCCTGTCCCTGGTTGTGCCATGCCCCGGCGGTGAGCACGCCGCCAAGCTGTGTGCCGTCGAGGCTGACGACGAACTGTGCGTCGCCCTGATACGCATCCTCGGCCATCGTCAGCACCAGTGTATCCGGTCCGGTGCCCACCACGGCGATCGTTGGAAAGCTGTGGGGCCCGTCCGGCGACGGCACGCCGAAGTATTGCCTCCAGGCGGCTGCTTCCAGCGGCTTGGTGCCGTTGGTGAACTCCCAGTTGCCGTCGCCGGGGGTGATGTCCCAGATATTGACGTAATCGACCTTCGGCGCGCCGGGCTGGCTCAACTGCTCATACAGCCACTTCGGGAAGTCGGGGTCATCGATGGGGCCCGTCGAGGTTCCATTGCCGCCCGCGCCGGTCTCGGCGATGCCGAGTGACTTATTGTGGGCCGCGGCGAATGCCAGCACCTGCTTGAAACCCCACTGCGAAGGGTCGTAGCCGTTCGGATTCCATTGGGTGGCGTCGGGGTTCGACCAATAATGCTCGCGGTTGACGGGATCGGAGAACCACTGTTGCAGGCTGGTGTCCACCGTCCCGTCATTCTTGTGCCAGTCATAGAGCTGCGGCGGAAACATGACGCTGTAAACGTCCGCGCCGATTACATCGACGTACTTATCGCCGGGATAAGCGGATTCAGTCGGCTGGGCGGTGTAATTGAGGTCGGCGGGATTCCAGACCGTCCGCACGGTGATGCCGGGGACGGAATGGACGAGGTCCGCGATGTGTCGGAAGGCTGCCGTCCAGTCCGCGACGGTCGCCGGGTCGCTGCCCATGTACCAGGGTTCGAAGGTGCCGTTCATCTCGGGGCCGATGCGGGCATCGACCGTGACGTAGCCGACCTTCTTCCATGAGTTGATAAGGCCGACGAAGACGTCGTCGTGCTTGCCGGCGATGATGTCCTTATAGACCTGGTCGGCGTTGTTCCAATCGGACGTGGTGGCCATTGGGATGGTCATAACGGGCGTCACGCCGCGCAGCACCGGCGACGCCGCCCAGGACCGCGCCATCCCATCCTGGATCGGCACCCACTGCGACCAGTCCACGTAGTAGTCCGTGAACGCGTCCATGTATTGGGGCGTGGCGCCCATGGCCGCCGAGAACGTGTTGAACTGGTTTTCGAACCACGCCTCGGAGGCTGGATCCGTCGAATTCGGGTCGAACAAATAGGCCCCAAGCGTGAACTTCGGTGCGGCGGTCATCGTGTTTTTAACCATTCATCTCAGCGGAATGGCACCATTGTAGTTATGCACTGACCATCGGCAAATAACTTTGTCGCTCGAAAACCAGCTTCACGCAATTGTGCCGCGCATTGCAGGTGACGCAATGCAGGGCAGCGATTGATATAAATTGCTCCGCCTTCGTATCACGCGGGCAGCAGCGGCGTTACCGCTGCCGCTCCAAACTTAACTCCAAGCGATTGTCGAAAGATCAACCGTGTCCACGCCCTTGAGGAATACATTGCCGGTATGGCTCGGGTCATTGGCAAAGCTTACCAGGTCGCCGCCACTCACCTGTGTCTGACTGAACACACTCTGCAGGTTTGACGAGATATTCAGTATATCGCCCTTGCCAGCCGAGAAATTCTCAATAGTGAGCGCTGAGTCGCCGGGATGCACGACATACAGGTCGCCGCCGGCGTCCCCAGCGACGTCCATCGGCCCCCATGCGGCCTCGGCCCGGTTGCCGTCCGGGTTGAGGAAGATCACCGAGCCGCTATAGGTGCTGACACTCTGCGCGCTGATTGCGGTGCTGGCGCTCGTGTCCGTGCTGCTGGCAGCGGGTGCGCTGGTCGCGACGGGCGCCGCGCTGACCGGGGCGCTGGTCGGGGTAGTGCTGCCGCCGGCGAAGGCCGCTGCCCAGGCGCTCGCCGCGGCGGGGTTGTGGCCATTGGTGAACTGCCAGTCGCCCTCGCCGGTCGTCACGTCCCACACATTGACGAAGGCGAGCTGCGGCGCGCCCGGCGCGTTGAAGTCAGACGCGATCGTGCCGGCCAAGTCGGTGTTGTCACCGACGGCGATGCCGGTCTCGCCGATCCCAACCGGCTTGCCGTGCGCCTGCGCCATCGCGATCGTCTGGGCGAGACCCCATTGAGCGGGGTCCGTGCCGGTCGGATGGTATTGGCTTGCGCTTGGATTGTTGTAATACTGAGAGTTGCTGACGCTAGAGTCATACTTATATGTCGGGCTGTAAGTATCGAGGCCGACAATATCGACTTTATCATCACCGGCATAGCTTGAAGCGACATCGATTTGGTTGTTATTTGAGGCGTTGGGGTTCCAGACAGTGTTCACCTTGATGCCGGAAACGCTGTGCACGACGTCGGCGACGTGCGCGAACGCGACCCTCCATTGGCTGATGCTATCGGCCGTGTTGCCCATCGACCACGGCATGTAGTTGCCGTTCATCTCCCAGCCGATCCGCATGTCGATCGTGGTGTAGCCGGCTTCTTTGTAGCCCTGCACGATGCCGCGATAGGTGTCGTCATGCGCGCCGGCAGCGATTTGCTGGAGCGTTCCCGGGCCGTTATCCCATTTCGTGCCGAGCCCAACCGCGACGACTGGGGTCAGCTTGGCAGCGGGGGACTGGGCCTGCGACCACGCATCCCATCCAGCGCTCGCGACCATGTTGGCCCAGCTTCCGGAGAAGTCGATAAACGCATCCATAGACGTTGGAGTCTGTCCAACAGTTGAAGTGATGCTGGTGTATGTATTGCTGAATGCTGCCTCTGCAGAAGCATCGTTACCATTCGGAGTACCGATATATATACCGAAGGGAATCTTGTTGGACATGGACAATGTTACTCCATCAGGGATTTCCTGGAAGTCATTGATGTAATGACATGCGTGCCATACCGTCTGTACTTTTGAGCGCAACCGCGAAGATCGAAAAAACCGCTTTACTGGCCTCAATCGTCCGATCACGGCGTGCGTGATCAACGAAGTTAGGAAAGCAGTCCGATCATCCGGATACACCAATGTTCAGGAATGGAACCGAAGGGCGCGACCAGCGTCGCGCGCGACGATGGTAAGGCTGCGGCGCTTGGAGCCGCGCAGCTAACCAGATCAGCATAAGTCATCAGGGACATTCGCCCCGAAATCCATATTATGTCGACATAGTCGCGTTATCTGTGTAGAAACCCACTCGTCGCGTATTCGAAATTAGATAGGGCCGCTTCTCAACTTGGACCATGCATTGCATCTGCTGGGTGGGAACGACATGCATGAGACCATGCCGTGGGAATGGCACATCTCGGTGGTCTGTCAGAACGAAGCGGCGCGGATCGCCGGGTGTCTGGCCAGCATCCGGGAGGCGATTGGCGACCGGCGAGCCTTGGTGACGCTGAACCTTAATGGTTCAACCGATAACAGTGACGAGATCGCGCAACGCACTGCGTCGGACTGCGGCCTATCGCTACGGATCTACCGGACCCCGGTGGCTGATAAGGCAAACGCCCTCAACTGGTTCATCTACTCGCTGCGGGTGCCCGCGCGCATGTATGTGTTCATCGACGGCTATGTCCGGATTGGCCCTGCGGCCCTGCAAGGCCTGGAAGCCTGCCTGGCAGCCCACCCATTCGCGATGGCGGCGACCGGTGTCGGCATAAACGGCCGGACGATGCACCTCGCGACGAAGAAGACTTTGGAACAGGGCGGCGTGCTGCACGGCCAGCTCCACGCCTTGCGGCCGGAGTTCTTGGACCGGATGGTCAAGCGGCAGATCCGTCTGCCGATCGGCACCTACTGGGGCGATGGACTGATGGGATCGATGGTCGCGCACGACCTCGATGCGCCGGAGCAGCCATGGGACAACGGGCGAATTGTCGGCGTCAGAGAAGCAACCTACGAAATCGCGGTCCTGTCGCTGTTCCGGCCCCGCGACATACAGCGCCATTTCCGCCGCAAGGTCCGGCAGATGCGCGGCAGGCTGCAGCAGCATGCCTTGAAGACGATCATCTATCGCGACGGCTTTGCCGGGCTCCCTGCTGACGCCGACGACCTGGTGCGGGACCATCTTGCGGCATATGGCGTGCCGGCGACGTCCATCGCGGATCTCCCGTTCATGGCGCTGGCGCTGCGCCAAATTCGCGGCGCGCGAAAGCCTGATCCAGCCAAATATGTTCCGCGCCGGATCCTTTTGCCGGAATGCCAAGTAGAAAACCTCGGCGCCTGACCTCGGCCATGCGCCACCCGGCTACCGGAACGGCGTCCGCGCGAACGGCAGCATGGCCGACAGCCCACCATCGACCGCCAGCGCCTGGCCGTTCACATACGACGCAGCGTCGCTGGCGAGGAACAGTGCCGTCGCCGCGATCTCCTCAGGAATCCCGTGCCGCTGCAGCGGGTTGAGCTGGCCAATCCGGCCCTCCGACCCGTGTGCCCGCGCCGCTTCGAACAACGGCCGGGTCATGCCGGTCTCGATCAGCCCGGGACACACGGCATTCACCCGCACCCCGGTGCCGGCCAGCGCCGCAGCTGCCGTCTGCACGAGGCTGATGACCCCGGCCTTGCTGGCACTATAGGCGGCGCCGGCCGCGTTGGCCCGCAGCCCAGCGACGGACGCCGTGCACACGATCGACCCGCGACCCTGCGCCACCATATGCGGACCGGCGTGCCGGATCGCCAGGAACGCGCCGATCAGGTTGACCCGCAGCACCTCGGCCCAGAGCTCGGCGGTCGCCTCCAGCAGCGGTGTCATGCCGCCGGACACCCCGGCATTGGCGTGCACGATGTCCACCCCACCGAACGCCTCGACAGCGCGCGCAACATAGGCGGTGACCTGCGCCTCGTCGCCCACGTCGGCCGTCATGGCCTCGGAGCGTCCCCCCGCCGCCACGATCTTCGCCTGGGTTTCCCGCACCGCCTGCTCGTCGCGGTCCACCGCCAGCACCAGAGCGCCCTCGGCTGCGAACAGCAGGGCGCTCGCCCGGCCGATGCCGCTGCCCGCCCCGGTCACGATCGCACGCCGCCCGGCGAGTACGTTCACGACTGTATCCCTCCTGAAACGCTCTGCGTCAGTAAAGGCGGGCAGCAGACCGCTGACAAGGCCGGGTCTAATCAGGGTTGCGTGGCCCGAGACACAGATGGCCATCCGCAGGTTCAGGCCACGCAACCCTGCTTAGCTTGTGGTCTGCGCGCAGACTAATAGACGTCTGCTTAGGGCAGCGATGATTTTTGCCTGCCACGCTTCCGGGACACGTATGATAGCGTAACGGCATGCGCCTCACCGAACGCCTGACGACCATCTCCGAGATCATGCGCCATCCCGGCAACGCGGGCCGTCCAGCGGGCGCGGTGCTCGACTACCTGCGCTGGAACTTCGGCCATCGCGCCATGGGCGTCGAGTATGTCCTGCCGCTGATCGGCGACGCGCGGCTGATCGTGTCCGACCGGCAGAACTACGCGACGCTCGTCTATACCTGCGGCCTCTGGGACTTTCCGGAGCAGGCGTTCCTGCTGCACCTGCTGCGTCCCGGGGACCTGTTCGTCGATGTCGGCTCGAATGTCGGCGGCTACACGGTCCTGGCCAGCGCCGTGGCCGGGGCGCGGTCGATCGCCTTCGAGCCGGTGCCGGAAACCTACGCGGAGCTGCTGCGCAATGTGCGCCTCAACGGCATCGAGTTGTTGGTGCAGACCTGCTGCTGTGCCCTGGGCGAAACGGCCGGCGTCGTTCGCATGACCGCCGGGCGCGGCGGGCTGAACCATGTCGTGATGAACGGCGGGGGGGCGGCCACCGTCGAGGTCGAGGCGGCCCGGCTTGATACCGTGTTGGCCGGCGCCGAGTGCCGGCTGATGAAAATGGACGCTGAGGGCTTCGAGTTGAACATCCTGCGCGGCGCGCCGGAGACGCTGGCCCGTCCCAGCCTGCAGGCGCTCATCGTCGAGCTCAATGGATCCGGCGGACGATATGGCATCAGCGACGACGACGTGCACCGGGAGATCGGCAGTTTCGGCTTCGAACCCCATCGCTATGACGCCAGGAGCCGGGCGCTGATGCCGCAGCACGGCTACAACAGGGATGGGCTGAATACGCTCTATGTGCGGGACCGCGGCACGGTAGCCGAGCGGGTGGCGGCGGCGGACCGGTTCAGCCTAAACAGCACGCCGTTCTAAAACCTGAAAGAGCGGTTACGATAGCCGATATCGCGCTCGGTGTCATGCGCGGTGCGTGCGGTCTGCAGGCTGCCCGAAGCGCTGGCGCCGGTGACGATGCCGGTGGTTTTGGACTCGTCGGGTTCGGGACCCAGCTCGCCGATTTCGACGGCGGCCTGCGTTGAGCGCACGAACTGCGGCAGCTCGGCCGGCAGGTTCAGGATCGCCAGCCGGCTGATACTGACGTGGCCAGTGTGACCCCAGGCCCACGCCGGACCGGCGGCGGCGACGCCGAGCAGGCTTCCGATCCCGGCCATAGTCAGACCGGCGGCAAGCCGGTTGCTGAGGTTGTCAGGCATGGTGCTTTCCTTGTGCAAAACGGTCAGGATTTAGCGGACCGATGCGGCCAGCCCGCCTTGCAGCTTCAGATCACGTGCATTTTGCGCAGGATGTCCAATTCGGCCTGTACAGCGCCAACGCCCTTCGTGGAGTATAGAATAAACACCCGCTCGGCGCTGAGGAAGCTGAGCGCCGGGTTGCGGAACATGGTGTTGTATCGGGCGACATCCGCGGGATCGTAGCCATAGCGCGACGCCAGCGTCTGCAGGACCACCTGCGCCCCGGTCACGGCCGGGATGCTGAATACGAAGTCCGCGTCTGACAGGTTATGGATCGTGTCCTCGACCGATAGGTTGACCTGGCCCGCCGCGTTGAGGTCGATCTGGCCGGCCGCGCCCGGCTTTGGCGGCAAGCGAAGGTTCCCGGCGGTGTCCCTTATCAGCAACCCGCGGGCGATCGGGTCAGCCTGGGCGATGATCGCTGCCGCGTGCAGCCAGTTCACCACCTTGTATTCATTGCCCAAAGTGGGCGCGCTGTGGGCGGAGGCCTGCGCCACGATGAAGCCCGGCGCCAGGCCGCGAGCGATCGTCTCCGCCAGGCTCAGGATGTGATGCCCGCCGGTGCGGCTG
Source organism: uncultured Alphaproteobacteria bacterium (assembly GCA_963850595.1). Classification (GTDB taxonomy): domain Bacteria; phylum Pseudomonadota; class Alphaproteobacteria; order Acetobacterales; family Acetobacteraceae; genus CAHJXG01. Next base: position 322,086 of record CAWKLS010000005.1, read on the forward strand.
TCACCGGCCGCGCCGTTATTGTCGGTAAGGCCGTTGCCGCCGAAGTTGAACTCCAGGAGCTCCGTGCCGTCAGCGTTCCACTGGAACACCAGGGTCTTTGCCCAATCATGCCATAGCGGCGCCGCAATGACCTCATCCTGCGAGATGTCCAGGTCGCTTAGCCCATTGCCAAATGAGGCAAGCGGCGCCATGCGCGGCAGCCCGTTGGGGCCGGACGAGCCATAGGCCAGCCGGTAGTTGTCGGCGAGGCTGAGGGCGTTGGCGACGTTGAAACCCTCATGGATCGCGAGGCCGCCGGGATAGGAGTGGTGGCTGCCGGAACTGCTGCCCGGTGCGGTGTAGAACGGCTGCGGCAATTGGGCGCAGGCGCCCGCGTCGCCGCGACCCGCGTCTCCAAGAATTGGGGGGAACACCCCGGCCTGGGCCCCTCCGGAGAAGGCGGCTGCGTCGGCGGGGGCATAGAGCTTCTCGTGCTGCAGTGCATCCAGGATCGCCTGCTGCTTCGCGGCGTCGAGGTTGGATCGATGGGCGACACAGGTTTGCGGGTTGAACAGCGCATCGGCCGTCCGCTCATGCAGGTCGCGGTCGCGCACGGTGCCCAAAACCTGCTCCAGCCGCTGCATGGCGGACCGGACCAGCGGCGAAGCACGGGCCAGCGCGGCCGCGGCCTCGTTCCCCGCGCCCGGGATGGTCTGATCGGCGGCGTGGGCAGCTGGCATGTTGCCGAGTGCAACCGCCAGCACGACCGCAGCGACGCGCAAGGTCGTTCCCGACAACGTAGTTCCTGAAAGCATCCTGATTGTCCGCCTCTGCTCGTGCTTCGGCGGCCTACGCCGCCGTTTACCTGCCCATAGGCAGGGGGCGCCGGGGCTGTCGCGTGACATTTCCATGGCAGCTGGGCCGTGCGCGGCTGAGACGGGCCGGGCAGTCACGGAATGGCAGAGTGCAAGTAAAGCCATCAAGGGTATAGTCAATGGCCGTGGTGCATTCGCCTCCCTGAATACGATCCGTAATCGTATTGAGTAATCCATCATAAGATCGTCACGATTGAACGCGTTGGTTGCGTTATACTAAGGTGTTCGTTGCACAACCACGAAGGATTATAAAATATGAGTTCGCGTTTGCTTGCCACCACTTGCGTGGCCGCCCTGCTTGCGGGCATCACTGCATCCGCCTTCGCCAATGAGCGCGAAGATGGGGAGAAGAACCAGCACCGCTACGCCCGGGTCCTGCTGATCAGCGTCGATGGCCTGCATGCGGTTGACCTGAGCCGCTGGGTCGCTGACCCCGCGCACGCCGGCGGCGCCTTCGCAGCCCTCGCCCCGCACGCCGTGATCTACTCGCACGCCTTCACCACCGGCCCGTCCGACTCGTTCCCCGGCATGATCGCCCAGGTCACCGGCGGCACCCCGCGCTCCGCCGGCGTGTTCTATGACGACAGCTATGACCGGGTGCTGTTCGCCCCGGGCTCGAACTGCGAGGGCCCGCCCGGCGCCGAGGTGCAGTTCGCCGAGAACATCGACAAGGACAAAAATCTGCTCAACGCCGGCGGCACCGTGGGCCAGCCGCTGAGCCAGATCGACCCCGCGCAACTGCCCCTGTCCGACGCGTCAGGCGCCTGCAAGCCGGTCTATCCGCATGAGTTCATCCGGGTGAACACGCTGTTCGAGGTCGTGCGCGCCGAGGGCGGCCACACCGCCTGGTCCGACAAGCACCCGGCCTACGACATCCTGAACGGACCGTCGGGCACCGGGATCATCGACCTGTACACGCCGGAGATCAACTCGCTGATCCCCGTCGCCGGCAACACCACCGCCGACAACACCACGAGCTTCAAGGCGACCCGAAACTATGACGAGGTCAAGGTCCAGGCGATCCTGCACGAGATCGACGGCCTCGACAGCACCGGCAGCCGCGCGGCGCCGGTGCCGAACGTGTTCGGGATGAACTTCCAGTCGGTCAGCGTCGGGCAGAAGCTCGCAAAGTCGGGGCTGCTGGACGCGGCGGGCCTCACGGGCGGCTACCTCGACGCGGCGGGAACGCCGGGCAATGCGCTCACGCAGCAGCTCACATACGTCGAGGACGCGGTGGGCCGCATGGTGGCGGAGCTGCAGGCGAAGGGGCTTGCTGACGAGACGCTGATCATCGTGAGCGCTAAGCATGGTCAGTCGCCGATCGACGTCTCAAAGCGCCAGGCGGTGTCGGACGCGCCATTTACGAAGACCCCCGGCTATGCGTTCCACATTGCCGACGACGTCGGCCTGGTCTGGCTCACGCCGCAAACCGCAGCTGCGGATCGCGCTGCTGCGAGCGAATACCTGCTCAGCCAGGCGGCCGCGCTGAAGCTTGACGGCGTGGCCGGCCGCGACGTGCTGAGCCTGTTCTACCAGGACCCAGCCACCGACAGTCGTACCCCGGACTTCCTGGCGCTGCCGCAAGTCGGCGTGATCTATACCGGGGGCACGAAGCTGTCCGAGCACGGCGGCTATGCCAATGATGATCGCAACGTCGCTCTGCTGGTCAGCGCGCCCGGCGTCACGGGTCGCGTCGTCGATCAGGTCGTGGAGACCCGCCAGATCGCGCCGACCATCCTGCGCGCGCTCGGGCTCAATCCGCGCGCGTTGCAGGCGGTGCGGGAGGAGGGCACCACCGTCCTGCCGGCGGCGCTGCGCTGAAACTGACGCTGGCCGGGGACAAACTCCCCGGCCAGCCCTACCGAAAGGAAAGGATCAAACCTTTGCGATAGAACCTCAACTTCGGGTTTGTCCCATAGGCGTTCACTAGTGCAGCCCGCACCGCCGCCTTAGTGAGGGCTATGGCAGCAACGCGGGCTGATTTTAACGCAGTAATAACGCCGGAGCCGGGGCGGACGTCCCTCGCCCACGCGATGGGCACTCGCATCCGCGCCCATAACTGGGCTGCGACTCCGCTCGGCCCGATGGCGGGTTGGCCGCCTTCGCTGCGCACGCTTACCGACTTGTTGCTCGCCGTGCCGCAGCCGATGTTCATCGCCTGGGGTCCCAACTGCACGCTTATCTATAATGATGGCTACACACCGATCCTGAGCTGCAAACACCCCGCAGCACTCGGGCAGCGGTTGCTCGACGTTTGTGCCGAGGCGCGTGACCTCCTGGCGCCTCTGGTTGACCGCGTTTTCGCTGGCGAGCCCGCCCACATGGAGGAGGTCGCGCTGACGCTGGAGCGGCAGGGCCGCCCGGAGGAGGCGCATTTCGCCTTTAGCTACACGCCCGTCCGCGATGAGGCCGGGGTGGTGCAGGGCCTGTTCTGCTCCTGCACCGAGACGACGGCCAAGGTCGCGTTGCTTGACCTCAACGCCGATCTCGAGCGTCAAGTGCAGGAGCGCGCGCGTGGGCGTGGACGCATTTGGCAGATCAGCCCTGACCTGCTTTCGGTGATCAGCCCCGATGGCTCGTTCGCCGCGACCAATCCGGCCTGGCAGGTGACGCTCGGCTGGTCCGCGGACGAGCTCGCCTGCATGCCCTGGCCCCGCCTCGTGCATCCCGCGGACCTGGAGCGCAGCCACGCGGCGTTCGCCGTCGTCCTGCGCGGCGACCCGGTGCTGCGCTTCGAGAACCGCTACCGCTGCAAGTTCGGCGGCTATCGCTGGCTGTCCTGGGTGGCGGTGCCGGAGGGCGACAGGTTCTACTGCCGCGCCCGCGACGTCACGCATGAGCGGGAGCAGGCGGTGGAGCTCGCGGCGCGCACGGCGGAGCTCGACCGGGTGTGGCGGAACTCTCCCGACCTGCTCGTCGCGATCGGCGTAAACGGCATCTTTCATGCCGTGAACCCAGCCTGGACGGCGATCCTCGGCCATGACCCGGCCGATGTGGTCGGACGCAGCTTCCTGGACTTCGTATGGCCGGACGACGCCAGCATGACCCAGCACGGTCTGGCCACCGCAGCCTCGAAGCAGGATCTCACCAACTTCGAGAACCGTTACCGGCACAAGGACGGCACGCCGCGCTGGATTTCGTGGCACACCGCCGTCGAGGGCGACCTGGTTTACGCATACGGCCGCGACGTGACGGCGCATAAGGCCGCTACCGAGGAGCTGCTGCAGACCCACGCGGCGCTGGAGGCCTCGCAGGCGCGCCTGCTGTCGATGTTCGAGACGAGCTACCAGCTGATCGGCATGCTGGAGCCGGATGGCAGGGTCATCGACGTGAACGCCACGGCGCTCGCCGCCATCGAGGGCCGGCGTGAGGATGTGGTGGGACGACCGTTCTGGGAGACGCCCTGGTTCACCGCCACCCCCGGCATGCCCGAGCAGATACGCGCGGCGGTCCTGGCGGCGGCACGTGGGGAGAGCATGCGCCGGGAGATGACGGGCAATGTCGCCGCCGGGCCACGCACCTATGATTTCTCGATGCGGCCCGTGCGCGACCGGCACGGCGCCGTCATCGCCATCGTGCCCGAATCGCTCGACGTCACCGAGCGCCGCCAAACCGAGGAGGCGCTGCGCCAATCGCAGAAGATGGAGGCGGTGGGCCAGCTCACCGGCGGCCTCGCGCATGATTTCAACAATCTGTTGACCGGCATCACCGGCAGCCTGGAGCTGCTGCAGACCCGCTTGGCGCAGGGGCGGCTGAACGACCTGGAGCGCTACATCACGGCGGCGCAGGGAGCGTCCAGGCGCGCGGCGGCGCTCACGCACCGGCTGCTGGCGTTCTCGCGGCCGCAGACGCTTGACCCCAAGGCGACCGAGGTCGATCGGCTGGTGGCCGGCATGGAGGAGCTGATCCGGCGCACCGCTGCCCCTCGGTCACGATCGAGGTGATTGGCGCGGTTGGGCTATGGGCCACGCTGGTCGATCTCAATCAGCTTGAGAACGCGCTGCTGAACCTGTGCATCAACGCCCGTGACGCGATGCCGGATGGCGGGCGGCTGGTGATCGAGACCGCCAACCGCTGGCTCGACCACCGCGCCGCGCGGGAGTACGAGCTGCCGCCGGGGCAGTATGTCTCGCTCAGCGTCTCCGACAATGGGACGGGCATGACGCCGGAGGTCGCGAAGCGTGCCTTCGATCCGTTTTATACGACCAAGCCGCTCGGTCTGGGCACGGGGCTTGGCCTGTCGATGATCTACGGCTTCGCGCGGCAGTCCGGCGGGCAGGTGCGCATCTATTCCGAGCCCGGCCAGGGCACGATGGTCCAGCTGTATCTGCCGCGGCACGCCGGCGAGACGGAGACGCCCGAGGCTCGTCGGGAGCTGGCCGCGGCGCCGCGTGCGGAGCAGGGCGAGACGGTGCTGGTCGTCGATGACGAGCCGACCGTCCGCATGCTGGTGGCCGAGGTGCTGGAGGGTCTGGGCTACGTCGCGATCGAGGCGGCGGACGGTGCTGCCGGCCTGCAGACGCTGCGGTCGAGGACGCACGTCGATCTGCTGATCACAGACGTGGGGCTGCCCGGCGGCATGAACGGCCGGCAGCTGGCCGACGCGGCACGGACCTTGCGGCCGCAGCTGAAAACGCTGTTCATCACCGGCTATGCAGGGAACGCCGTCATCCGCGACGGCCATCTGGAGCGCGGCATGCACGTGCTGACCAAACCGTTCGCGATGGAGGAGTTGGCCAGCAAGATCAAAGGCATCATCGCCGGGCCATGACCCAGGCGGCGGCCGATGGGCAAAGTAAGGTGTCAAAATGGCCGTCCATCCGGTAACATCCTGTTAACGGTTGCCACCGGAAGCGATTGGCCAGGGAATTAGCATCATTGGCCATCAAAGAGATTGTTGATATCAGCGGCCGCAAGGTAAGACGGCGGCGGCAGGTCCTGCTGCGCATCGGTGGACCGGTGCTGGGCGTCGTGCTGGTGATCCTCTCCATCCTCGGCATCGCGCTCTATAGCTATCAGGCGAACCGTGCCGGCGCGCTACTGCTGTCGGAGGCGGTGCTGGACGCGTTGCAGGCGCGTATCGCCCGGGAAGTCAGCAGCTACCTCAACCCGGCGACCCAGGCGGCGCTGATCGCCCGCGACATGGTGGCGCGCAACGCCATCTCCGACGGCCAGGCCGCGATCGAGGGTTTCGCCGCCAGCATGCTGAACCAGGTGCCGAACCTGGAGGGCTTCTATGTCGCCAACGGTGACGGCGACTTCACCATGGTGCGGCGCGACCCCGCTGGCGGCACCGACACCAAGCTCATTCTCAATCGCCCCGATGCGCGCGAGGTCTCCTCCGTGCATCTGGACGCCGCCGGGCAGCTGGTGGACCGCACGACCAATCCGCAGGACGATTTCGACCCGCGCCAGCGCGTCTGGTACCAGGGCGCGCTGAAAACCGAGGACGTTTACTGGTCGGCGCCGTATATCTTCTTCACCACCCAGGCGCCGGGCATCACGGCGGCGATCCGCTTCAAGCAGTCCGGCAGCGTCGATCGCGTGTTCGGCGTCGATATCACGCTGGAGGCGCTGTCCGGCTTCCTCGCCTCGCTGCAGATCGGCCGTACCGGGCGCGCCGCCATCGTCGATAGCGCCGGCAACGTGATCGCGGCGCCCGGCCTGGTGCGCCCGGTCGGCGCCGATGGCCGGCAGACGGTGCCGACCGCCACCGGTGCGCTGAACGACCCGGCGCTCATCAGCGCCTATGACCGTTTCCGCGTCGAGGGCTACGGCAGCCGCCTGATTGATGTCGGCGCTACGCGCTATGTGGCGCTGGCGTCGCGACTGCCGGCCGCCGGCCAGGACTGGGTGCTGCTGATCACCGCGCCGCAGTCCGATTTCACCGGTTTTGCCGAGGATAACAGCCGCAAGAACTTCCTGCTGTCGCTGATCACCATCGGCCTCGCCGGCTTGCTGGGCCTGCTGCTGGTGCGGCAGAACCGTCGCGCCGACCGCATGGCGCGGCTGATGGCGCAGCAGCGCGAGGCGGCCCTACGCGAGACCCGCGCGCTGTCGGCGCTGGCGGCGCAGCCCGGCCTGTTCGACCCGGTGCAGCCGGCGCCGGGCCTCACCGAAGGCCTGGCCGAGCTGAGCGCCGCCCGCCGCGCCAGCATCTGGCGTCTCGCCGGCGAGGGGCGGATCCTGCGCTGCGACGATCAGTTCGAGCCGGAGAGCGGCCATGTCGAGGGGCTGGAGCTGTCGCGCTCGGAGCTGCCGCGGTTCTTCCAATCGCTGGACCAGGGCGAGGCGCTCGACGGGGTCAACGCCGCCGCCGACGCACGCACCGCCGAGCTGCACCGGCTGTTCATGCGCCCGTTCGGCACCCGGATTTTGTCGATGCTGCCGGTGCACGGCCCCGCCGGCATCTCCGGCGCGGTGCTGCTGGAGGATGCAGCCGAGCCGGAGCGGGCGCGCAGCTTCGCTCAGGCAGTGTCGAGCATTGTCGCGATGCGCATGGCCGGGCACCAGCAGACGGCTGAGGCCTCAGCCACCGAACCCGTAACCGCCGGGGCGTGTCCGCCTTTGCCGGACACCGAAGCGGCGCGCGGGTTCAGCACGGCGCTGGTGCCCGACACGATCGATCCGTCCGGCCTCGCCGCCACGTATTTCCCAGCCGTTGCCGCGATGAGCATCCATTTCGACGACGCAGTTTCCCTGGCGCGGCCCGACCAGGCGGGCGTCACCGCGCTGGCGGACGAGCTCGCCCGTGCCATGCAGGCGATCGCAGCCCGTTTCGCGCTGCCCTACATGAAGCTCGCCGGCCACGACCTCGCAGCCGCGGCCGGATGCACCGCCGCACCCGATCCGCTGGCGATCGTGCGCCTGGCCGACGCTGCCCTGGCGGCGCGCGAGGCCTGCCTGTCGCTGCTGGCGAAATCCGACCTCGGGCCGGTGTTCCGCATCGGCATCGACTTCGGCCCGGCGCTCGGCTGCGCCCTCGGGCAAGAGCCGCGCGTGTTCAACCTGTGGGGCGACGTGATCCGCACGGCGGCGCAGATGGCGGAAAGTGCGGCGGACACCGGGTCGATCCAGGTCAGCGAGCGCGCCTACGAGCAGTTGCGCCGGCAGTTCCTGTTCCGCCCACGCGGCGTGTTCTACGTGCCGCGCATCGGCACGGCGCGCATCTTCATCTTGGCTGGCCGCCGTTGAGCCGGCCCTCTCCAATTCTGCCAACGCTGGCCACCATCGGGCGAGGCGCCCGCGCCCGGGTCAGTTTCCCTTTGATGCTCGCAGCCGGGTCACTCGGCGTGCTGCAGGAGGCGATCCGGCCGATCTCCTGGCGGCGCACCGTCCGCCATGAGTTCAAGCTCGCGATGCGCCAAGCGACCGGCGGCGGCCTCGCGACCATCATGGTGACCGCCTCACTCGCCGGCGTCGGCATGGTCTATGAGGCGCTGTATTGGCTCGGGGTCGCCGGGCAGGCGCAGCTCACCGGCTCCATCCTGGTGACGGTATTGGTGCGCGAGCTGACGCCGCTGCTGGTCGGGCTGATCCTGCTCGGGCGCAGCGGCATGCTGACCGTCACCGAGCTCGGCACGCTGCAATCGGGCGGGCAGATCCGCGCGATGCTGGCCCAGGGCATCGACCCGTTCCTGCTGCTGGTGCTGCCGCGCACCTTGGCCTTCGCGCTCAGCAGCTTCACCCTCGGCATCATCTTCGCCGCCACGGCGCTGGTGTTCGGCTTCATCGTCAGCGGTGCGATCGGCACCGTGCAGGACAGCCTGTGGACGTTCCTCGACCGGGTGCTCTCGGCGATGACCAACCGCGACTACATGGTGGTCCCCGCCAAGCTGCTGGTGATCGGCTACCTCGTGGGCTTGAGCTGCTGCCTGACCGGCCTCGGCGCCGAGGAGGATGACGACCTATCGAGCCTGATGCCCCGCGGCTTTGTCCGCGGCATCCTCGCGGTCATGGTCGCCAGCATCTTCTTCACCCTGACCGCCTAAGCAGACCGCTATGAGTTTGCGCACAAATAAAACGCTAAAGAGGGTTGCGTGGCATGGCCTTGCAGGCATTCATTTGTGGCCCGTGCCACGCAACCCTGCTTAGCCGATGGCGGAGGCCAAACCGGTCCTGCAGCTCGTGTCCGCGCTCTCCTTCGTCGAAGAAAGCGCGCTGCCGAACGCGCCGCTCGACTTGCAGCTCATGCCCGGCGAATGCGCCGTGATTGAGACGTCCGACCCCGCGCGCACCACGGCGTTCGCCGAGCTGTGCAGCGGCATGACGCCGTTACGCCAGGGCGAGGCGCGCTTCATGGGTTACGACTGGACTGTGCTCGACCGCGAGCGCGCGGCGGCGCTGCGCGGGCGGATCGGCCGCATCCACCACAAGGGCGCCTGGATCAGCATGCTCAGCACCCACGTCAACATCATGCTGGCGCAGCTGCACCATACGCGGGAGCCGGAGGCGGCCATCGCCCGGTCCGCCACCGAGCTTGCGCGGCATCTTGGGCTGCCCGGCCTGCCGCTGGTGCGGCCAGACCGGCTTTCCGAGGGCGATTTGATGCGCGCGGCCTGCGTGCGGGCGTTCCTCGGTGAGCCGCAGCTGCTGCTGCTGGAGAGCGTCATCACCCCGGAGCAGGCGGAGCTGACCGCCCCGCTGCTTGACCTGCTGTCGCGTGCGCTCGACCGCGGCGCGGCGGCGGTCTGCTTCACCCGCGACGTGCCGTTCTGGCAGGCGCAGTGTTTCCCAGTGACCTATCGCCTGCATCTCATGGATGACGGGCTGAAACCGATGTTGAGCGTGTAATGCTGCAGAAGCGCCGCCCCGACGACCCGCCGCAACTGCTCCGCCTGCGTCACACCGACGAGTGGGTCGGGCTGCTGGTGGTGCTGGCCTTGGCGCTGTTTTTCGGCGCGATCTTCGAGGCCGGCGTGCTGCGGCGCTGGCTGCGGCCCGACCTCGAGCTGCGCATCGTGCTGCCGCAGACCGGGTTCGGCGGCCTGGCGGTGGGCGCCGACATCGAAGTGCTGGGCACCCATGGCGGCTCGGTGAAGCAGATCGTGCTGAACCCGAACGGCGAGATGTATGCGCTGGCCACCATCGAGCGGCAAACGGACGCCTTCATCCAGCGCGACAGCACGGCGACGATCCGGTTACGATATGGCGTCGCCGGCGCCGCCTATGTCGATGTGTCCCGCGGCACCAAGGGGCCGATGGACTGGCGGTACGCCGTGCTGTCCGCCACCGTCGAACCCAATCCCGCCGACACCATCACCGCGACGCTGAATAAGGTGACGGCGGACGTGCTGCCGACGCTGGAGCACGCGCTGCACGCCATGGCGGCGCTGGACGACGTCGTGGGCGGCATCAAGGCGGGGCAGGGCTCGGCCGGGCGGCTGCTGACCGACGACACGCTGATGCGTCAGGCGGAGGACACGGTGGCGACGCTGAAGGCGGAGATTGCCCAGCTCGGCCCGATCCTGGGGATGGTGCCGGGCCTGTTGAGCCAGTCGCACGGCGTGCTGGCGAACGTGCAGTCGATCTCGCGCGACGCGGCCAAGACGACGCCGCAGCTTCCTGGCCTGGTGCACAGCTTCGCCGACAGCGCGAGCGGCCTGCCGGCGCTGCTGACCCAGGCGCAATCGACGACGGCCGAGCTGGGGCGGCTGCTGACGCAGTTGCGCGGCTCATGGGTGCTGGGCGGCGACGGCTCGGCGAAGCCCAGCATGCTGCGCCTGCCGCCGCGTGAGGTGCGGCCTTGAGATGGCGGCACGGCTTGGTCACGCTACTCCTGTTGGCGGGTTGCGGCGGCCGTCCAGCGCCGTCGGAGCTGCAGGACAGCGCGCTGGCGCAAGCGGCCGATTTCGGGCCGGCAGTCGCTGGAGTATAGCCGGCTGAAACAGGCGGCGACGCAGTATCAGCAGGCCTATACGCTGGCCCTGGCGCGCAACGACGTGCAGGCGATCGGCGACTCCGGCTATAACCTCGCGGTGGTGCAGCTCGCCGATGACGACGCGGCCGCCGCGGTGCGCACGGCCATGCGGACGCGAGCGGCGCTCATTGCCCGGGCAACCCCCAGCTTTGCCGAACTCGATTTGGTGCAGGCGGCGGCGCTGCACCGGTTGGGTCGCGACGCGGAGGCGGACACGCTGGCGGCACGCGCGCAATCCACCGCCAGCAGCCCGGTGACCCAGGCCCGGGCCAGCTACATGCGCGGCCTGGTCGCGGATGCGCGGAACGACGCGGCCGGGATGGTCGCGGCGCTGGCCGGTTTTGGTCAGCCGAAGCCGCCTACGCCCGACTGGGAGGCCGACCACGCCGAGCTCACGGCCCGGCTGGAGCTGCTGCGTGGGGAGTATCGGCAGGCGGCGGTCAATGCGCAGCGTGCGGCGGACCTTCACCGGGCGCAATTGGACTACCGCGCCATGGCCGTGTCGGTGGCGCTGGCCGCGAAGGCGATGCAGCGGGCCGGCTCGCCGCAGGACGCGGCCAACCTGTATCTGCAGGCCGGGCAAAGCGCCGCCGCCCGGGACGACATCGCCTCGGCTACGCGATGGCTCAAGCTGGCATTGCGCTCCGGGGCCGACGCGGGCACGCGCCGCACCGCGCAGGACGCGCTCGATGCACTGCGGAAGGCGCCGTCGCGCTAAGCAGACCTCTCAGAGTTTGCGCACAGATGATAACCTAAGCAGGGTTGCGTGGCCTGGACTTGCAGGCATCATTTGTGGCCCAGGCCACGCAATCCTGCTTAGGCTTGGAGGAGCTCAGGCGTCATGTCGGTTAGCGTCCTCGCCATGGATCTGGGCAAGACAGGCTGCCGCGCCTCGCTCTGGATCGGCACCAGCCGTAAAGACGCTGACGGTCCGGGAGTGCCCGGGCTCGCGTCCCCAGGCGGCGCCGCCCTAGCTGAGGCGGCCATCCTCGCCGTCGCCGCTCCGCTGCTGCGTGCCGCCGGGCTGGATCGGGTGGAGTTTGTGGGCGTCGGCGCGGCCGGGGTGCTTGCGGCGTCGATGCCGGCGCGCCAACTCGCCGCGGGCCTGTGCAGCAGTCTGCCCGCTCGGGAGGTGACTGTCGCCAGCGATGCCGTGACCTCGCACGCCGGGGCACTCAATGGCGAACCCGGCGTCGTGCTCGCCGCCGGCACCGGCACGGTCGCCTTGGCGGTCGGAGCGGACGGGATCATGCACCAGGCGGATGGCTGGGGACCGTGGCTGGGCGACGAGGGCAGCGGCGCATGGCTCGGGCTGCACGGCCTGCGCGCCGTCCTGCGAGCCGCGGACGGACGTGGTCCGGCCACCGCGTTGCAGGCGGCGGCAGAACGCCGCTTCGGCCGCCCACCCGCACTGGTCGCGGCTCTGGAGGGCCACGCGAACCCCCCGCGCCTGGCCGCAAGCTTTGCCGCGGACGTGGCGCGGGCCGCGGAGGCGGGCGACATGGTGGCGGCCGGGTTGCTGCGGGAGACCGCCGCGGCGCTGGCCGGGACCGTCCGGGCTGCGTCCGCGCATTTGGCCGACGCCGGTCCGGTCCGCTTCGCGATGGTGGGCGGGTTGGCGAATTTGGGTCCGATCCTGATCGACCCGCTGCTGGAGGCGCTGCGGCGCGACGCTGCGTGGCTGCAGCCGACTGCACCCCGTGGCACCGCCCTGGATGGTGCCCGGCTATTGGCTGTGCGCCGCGACACGTTGCACGAAGGCGGCGTCTTGCGTGAGGCAGGGACAGAAGGAGCTCGACCGTGAAACCAGCCTGGTCCGTAGGGTTGATGACCGGGACCGTGCTCGACGGGATGATCGACATCGCCGCCCTCTGCACCGACGGCGAGACAGTTCAGGAGTTCGGACCATGGACCCTCGCGCCCTATCCCGCGGAGCTCCGCGGCCTGCTCGCCCGCACCCTGGCGGCGGCACAGGAATGGCGGTTCGACGGACCTGACCCGGCGCTGTTCCACGCGGCCGAGGACGCGCTGACCCGGGCGCAGTCTGCGGCGGTCACCGGGTTTCTCGCCCAAGCCGGCATAGCCGCGTCCGACGTGGCCGTCGTCGGCTTCCACGGCCAGACCGTGCTGCACCGCGCGCCGCAGCCCGGCCGCCTCGGCGATACGCGGCAGCTCGGGGACGGGGCGCTGATGGCCCGGCTGACCGGCATCGACGTCGTGCATGATTTTCGCAGCGCTGACGTGCGGGCCGGTGGGCAGGGCGCGCCGCTTGCCGCCAGCTATCACGCTGCCTTGCTCGCAAGCCTGGGTGCGCCACCAACGACCGCGGTGCTCAACCTCGGCGGGGTGGGCAATCTGACATGGCGGGGCAGTGCCGGGCAGCTCGTTGCCTTCGACACCGGCCCGGCCAATGCGCCGCTGAACGACTGGGTCGGACGCGCGACCGGCGAAGCCATGGACCGCGACGGCGCGTTGTCGCAGCAGGGCCGGGTGGACGAAGCGCGGCTGACACGGCTGCTCGAGCACCCCTATCTGGCGGCGCCCTACCCGAAATCCCTGGACCGCTTCAGCTTTGGCGCCGGGATGGCGGACGGCCTGAGCCTGGAGGACGGCGCCGCGACGCTCGCCGCCTTCACCGCCGGCACCGTCGGCTGCGCCCTCGACCTCCTGCCCGAGCGCCCAAGCCAACTGATCGTCTGTGGAGGCGGGCGCAAGAACCCTGCCATCATGGAGGCAATCCGCACCCGTGCCCGTGTCGAGCCCGTCATGGCCGAGAGCGTCGGCTGGCGCGGCGACGCGATCGAGGCCGAGTGCTTCGCCTTCCTCGCCGTGCGCGCCCGACGCGGCCTGCCGATCAGCTATCCCACGACCACCGGCGTGCCCGGGCCGATGACCGGCGGCCGGCTGTGCACCCGGCCCTGAGCGCCGAACACGTGGTCCAGCACCAGGCTCTTGAACCCGGTCGCGGCAACCGGCGTGCCCTCGGACGGCATCAGCTCCGGCGTGTCGGAGATGACCAGCGGCCCGTCCATGGGATCCTCAGTCAACAGGCCATGCGAACCCTTCACCAAAGTCGTGTCGCGGATCGGGATCACGTCGAGCAACGCGCGCTGCCCGAGCTTGCGCTGCAGCAGCTTCAGGCCGAGCCGCAGCTTTGCCGCCGGCAGCTTGGGGTCGATGAACAGTTCCATCGGGTCGTAGCCGGGCTTGCGGTGGATATCGACGGTGCGGGCGTAGTCCGGCGCTTTCCGGTCGTCCTCCCACCAGTAATAGCTGAACCAGCGGTCCGGCTTGGAGAGGGCGATCAGCTCGCCCGACCGGGGATGGTCCAGGCCGTGCGCCGCTTTGCTGTCCGCGTCGAGCACGGCGGCGACGCCGTCCAGGTTGTCCAGCGCGCGTCGGGCTGCCGGCAGGTCGGCGGCGTCGCGCACATAGACGTGGGCCATCTGATGATCGGCCAGCGCGAAGGCGCGACTGGCGCCGGCGTCCAGCAGCTCGCGCCCCATCTCGACCCGCACCCGGATCAGCCCGGCCGATCGCAGCGCCCGGTTGACGTGCACCGCCTCCCGCACCGGCACGATGCCGTACTCGGAGACGACGACGACGCGGCAGCCCTCCTCATGCGCTGCATCGATCAGCTTGCCGCATAGCGCATCGACCTCACGCAGGTCCTTGGCGATGCGCGGATCGGCGGGGTTCGGCCCCCATTTTTGTAGGCCATAGTCGAGGTGCGGCAGATAGCTGAGCGTGAGCGTCGGGCGCCGGGTGCGCAGCACATGCTCGGTGGAGCGGGCAATCCAGTCGCTGCTGGAGATGTCGGTCGCCGGTCCCCAGAAGCGGAACAGCGGAAATTTGCCGAGCAGCCCATCGAGCTCGTCATGCAACTCCGGTGGCTCGGCGTAATGATCAGGAATCTTGCGCCCGTCGGCCGGGTACATCGGCCGTGGCGTGGCGCTGAAATCGGCGCTGGAATACATGTTGTACCACCAGAACATCTTGGCGCAGGTGAAGGCCGGATCGCGCTTACGGCCGGCGTCCCAGATCTTCTCGCCCGCCACCAGATGGTTCGACTGGCGCCACAGATGCACCTCGGCCTGGTCGCGGAAATACCAGCCATTGGCGACGATGCCGTGCTCGCTCGGCGTGAGGCCGGTCACCAGGGTAGACTGCACCGAGCAAGTCACCGCCGGCAGCACCGTGCGCAGCGGGCGCATCGCGCCGGTCTTGACCAGCGCCGCCAGGTTCGGGGTGTGCTCGCCGATCAGCTTGGGCGTGAGGCCGACGACCAGCAGAACGACGGTATGGTGCATCTCCTGCCTGTTCATGCGCGCCTGGCAACGGCTTCGGGTGTGTCAATCCGCGGTGTCTGGCCGCCGCGTAGCACCGAGTTGCCCATATACAGCGTGCGCTGGTCGATCGGCGCCGGATCGAGCCAGTCCGCCTCACGCAGTTGCCCGTTGCGGCCATACGCCGCGAGTGCGTTGCCATACGTCACCTGCCGGATCGCCTCCTCGCTGACGCCGCCGCCGCGGCGCAGCAGCTCCGCGGTCCGCGGCACCGCCAGCGGGTCGGACACGCCCCAATCACAAGCAGAATCGATCAGGATGCGCTCCGGCCCATAGCGGCGCACGATCTCGACCATGCGTTCGCTGCCCATCTTGGTGCCGGGATAGATCGAGAACCCCGCCCAGAAGCCGCGGTCCAGCACCTCCTGCGCCGTCTCCTCGTTGTTGTGGTCGATGATCACCCAGGCGGGATCGACGCCCTGCTCGATCACCACGTCCATCGAGCGCGTCGTGCCGCGCTTCTTGTCGCGATGCGGCGTGTGCACCATCACCGGCATCTCCAGCTCGCGCGCCAAGTCGAGCTGCTGGCGGAAATAGCGGTCCTCCAGCGCGGTCTGCTCGTCGTAGCCGATCTCGCCGATCGCCACGACGCCTTCCTTCAGGGCAAAGCGCGGCAGGATCTCCATCACCGCCTCGGCCAGCTCCTCGTTATTGGCCTCCTTGCTGTTCAGACCAATGGTGCAGTAGTGCCGCATGCCGAACTGCCCGGCGCGAAACCGCTCCCAGCCGACGATGGTGGACAAATAGTCGATGTAGCTGCCCACATTGGTGCGCGGCTGCCCGAGCCAAAACGCCGGCTCGATGCAGGCGACGATGCCGGCCGCTGCCATCCGCTCGTAGTCGTCGGTAATGCGCGAGATCATGTGGGTGTGGGTGTCGATGAACATTTTTTTCCTTTAACCGCGCTGTCCGGGTGCCGCGTCCAGCGCCGCACGGGCTGCCTGTCGTTCCGCCGCATCGCCGGTCCGCAGAACATGGGCAAGATCCTCGCGCGCTGCCGCATCAGCCCATGGACCCACGCAACGCCACAATTCGGGGCTGACCTTGCGTCCGGCGGCCCAGCGCTCGTGCGCGTAGTCGCACAACATACGCGCGAGCGTCGGGTTGGCGCGGCGGTCGAGGCCCTGGATCGGCGCCAGGGTCGTCTCGATGAACAGCGCCTTGAGCACGAGCTGATTCCAGCCGTCGTCGTCGAAAATTTCGGCCGGGTAGGGGTTGGCGTGGGCGACGGCCTCGAACACCGGACGCATGGCGGTGCGTGCGCCCTCCCGGGCCTGCGCCAAATGCAGCGCGGGATCCGGATACAGCGGCAGGCCGCGCAGCAGGGCGATCGTCTCGTTGAGGTCGGCGGTTGCGAGCAGGCCGCGCAGCCGTGCGTTGAACCCGGCGCCATCACCGCCCTGTGCCAGTAGCAGCACCAGCCGGGCGGCCTGATCGACGCTCCAGCCGCGCGGGTCCCAGCCGGGCCGCGCATGGTCAGCGGCGGCGAGGTCCTCTGGCCCGAGTTCCAGGTCAGCCTTGCCGAGCCGGCGTGGCGCCAGGCTGATCGCCAGATTGAAATCGCGTTCCGAGGCACCGGATCGCAGGCGGTCGCGTTGCGTGAGCAGCCAGGCGGCGTCATCCGCTGAAAGCTGCCGCTGCAGCCAGTGGGTCATCAGTTCTTCTGGGTTCATGTCCCGCTGATCCAGCGTTGCAATACGAGCGTCGTGGCAAAACAGGCGAGGGCGAGCATAACGGCGCCGGGCCAGCCCGCGACCGCGAGGAACAGGGCATCGACCAGCGAGATGCCGGCGATCAGCGACACCACGGCACGGGGGATGTCACCGGACTGCCGCCGCCGCAGCAGCCAGAGCGCCACGCCGATCAATCCCGCGAGTGCCGCCAGCACAAGCAGCCCAGCCGCCCCGCCGGCCATCAGGGCGCCATAGACCAGAGGCGCGGCCAGGAACAGCAGCGGCCACAGGCTGCCGAGGCTTCCCAGGGTTTCCCGCTTGGCGATGTAGGTGAGCCCGATCAGGTAGCACAGTGAAACCGCCCCGGCGGCGAGCAGCGGCCCCGGCACCGTCGCGGTCGCGGCCAGCCCGGCGGCGACATAGGCCAACAAGCGGCAAGCGGCCATCGACAGCGGACTGAAGCGGTTGCCCTTGTGGTTCCAATTATAGGAAATGATCGCGCCGCCGAGTGCCAGCCCAGCGAGCACCACGCCGTCCGGTGGCGCGTCGAAGCCGCGGGCCGCCGTCGCCAGCACCGCCACCGCGGCGAGCAGCAGGCCAAAACCCAGCGCGAACACGGTGTTGGCGTCGATGGCGCCGGACGGAATCGGACGCGACGGCCGCTCGCGCGCGTCGATGCCGCGGTCGAAGGCGTCGTTGAGGTACATACCTCCAAGGTAGGCGAGCGAAAGGCCGAGTGCGACCGGCACGATCGCCCATTGCCAAGGTGAAGCGCCGGCCAAGGCCACTCCGGCCAGCGCGTTGGTCCACACCGTCGGCAGGTTCGACACACGGCCGAGCCGCAAGGCGACAGCAGGCGTCATGCCGTCAGCCGGTCCCGCACCCAGGCGATCTCACGGGCGATCGCCGCGTCCAGGCCGCCGGCCCGAAGCTCCGGCGGCAGCACGTCCCAGGTGTAGGTCTCGATTTCGAGGTGCGGGCTGATGCCGTCATCGCGCTGCCGGGTCAGCATGTCGAGCAGGGTGGGCTGAGTGGTGGCGAAGCAGCCGAGCGGCGCATCGTGGAACACCGGCACGTGGCAATGCACGCGCCATTCCTGGCCATGCCCGCCGCCGCCGTGCCAGGCGGCCAGCGCCTCGGGCAAATCGAGGAAGCGCGTCAAGCCCGATGCGCCGCGCTCGACCACCTGGTGCAGATAGACGCCGTCGTCGAAGCGGCGCAGCATCGCCGCCGCGACAGCATCCATGCGCGGCACGACCAAGGCCGAGGAGAGCTGCAGCTTCATCACTGCCACCCCGGCATTGCGCAGCAGATCGAGGCTGTCGGCCGGGGTCTCGAACTCCACGGCAGCGTGGCAGACGTCGAGGCACAGCCCGAGGTGACGGCGCAGCAACATCTCGGCCTGTGATGCGGCGCAGCCAGACAGGACGGCGAAACGCGCAGCGGCCTGCGCGGTGAACAGGTGATCCTCGAAAAAGCCGACCGCTTCCGCCGTGGTCTCCATCAGGCACATCGGCTCCGGCTCAAGCGCCAGGGTGATGCGGCGGCCAGTATAGCGCTCCAGCGCAGCGAGGTGGGCCGCGTGCCGCAGCAGCGCCTCCGCGATGGTTTCGCGCGCGCCGAGGCAGGAGGCGGCGTCCATGAACGCACCCGGCACGGTGCTGACGCTGCCGGTCAGTGCCGGCTGATCATTGGGCAGCAGCGACGCCAGCAGGCTGGCGAGGCAATCGGTGTAGGCCAGCCGCTCCGGCGCGCGCCAGTCCGGGGCATAGACCTGCTCCTTGACCCGCTCGCCATGGAATGGCCCGTAGGGAAAGCCATTGATCGTGAATACATAAAGCTGTTCGTCGGCCAGGAAACGGCGCAACGCTTCCAGTTCGGCCGGTGCGTCGAGTGCCTCGGCAGCGATGGCCGATAGCCGGAGCCCGACGCCCATCGGGGCCAATGGCGAGACCTGGCGCTTTACCGACGGCAGATAGCGCCGCAATGCAGCAAAGATGTCCGCCCAGCTCTCACCGCGATGGACGTTGGTGCAATAGGTCAGATGCGCTGGGCCGGACGGTAAAGATAGCCTCATGCCGGCCAAAACAGTCTAATCGCCCAACAAGGTATTCGCCCAGATATTACCATCTGACTACGTGCCGATTGCTTGACGGCAGCCGCAAGCAGTGTCCATCGGTATCGAATAGTGTTAATCATCAGATCAATTGTATTCAACTACAAATTGAGGATATGGCGGGATTTCTATACCGAGACTTTGGTCAGAAACCAACATAGACAAGCAGGTTGATAGATCAACTAAACCTGAGTGCACATTATCATTTGTAGGTTGCTTGAATTATTCTAGCTTGGACGCTGGAGTTACAACGATGTTCCCTCGATAGGCGATCTGGACAATCCCGACGCCAGCCCATCTCAACCCAGCTCACGCAGCGTGCAGCACGCGGCGATCTGGGTCCTCGGGCGGTTCCACGCTGGGGATCGTAGCCTCAGGCATCCAGACTGTGACCATAGTGCCGTATCCCAGCCGGCTCTCAATGGCGAACCGGCCGCCGGACTGCTCGGCAAAGCCCTTCGCCATGGACAGGCCCAGCCCGGTTCCCTTGCCGGCAGACTTCGTGGTGAAGAACGGCTCGGCCACGCGCGCCAGTGTTGCGGCGCTCATTCCCATGCCGGTATCGACGACCGAGAGCCGTACGTAGCGTCCGAGGGCGAGCCCAGCCGCATGTTTCGCGTTGTCCAGCACAGCCTCACTAGCCGCAATCAGTGTCAGTGCCCCGCCGCCCGGCATGGCGTCGCGCGCGTTGCCCGCCAGATTGAGCAACACCGTTTCAAGCTGCCGTTTGTCGGCCAACAGATGAGGCAGCCCAGGTTCGGCCTTGATGTGGACCACAATGATCGCGTCAAACGTGTGCCCCAAGACCTCCTGCAGGCTGCTCAGCAGCGCCGTCGGGTTGATCGGCTCGGCCCGCAGCGTATTCCGGCGCGCAAAGGCGAGCAGACGCCCGGTGATGGACGTGCCGCGAGCAGTGGCGTCAGAGATCAGCTGTACGAGACGGCGAGTTGCTGGAACGTCCCCCTCACGCTGCCCGATGAGCTCGGCATAGCCGCTCACCGCTTGCAGGACGTTGTTGAAGTCGTGCGCAACGCCTCCAGCGAGCAGGCCGAGCGCCTGCATCCGCTCGGCCTGCGTCGCCCGGGCCAATGCGGCTTCGCGCGCAGCGACCGCCACATCTACGCGAGCTGCCAGGTTTTCGTTAAGGTGTTTCAACACATCTTCATTCCGCTTGCGCTCGGTCACGTCGCGCGACGTGCCGACGATAAGGCAGACCTCGCCGGCGTGATCGAGCACCGGGACAAGCAGCGTCTCCCAGTCGCGAGGTCCGTCGGTCAGCTCCAGCATGTGGCTGTAGCGAATGGTCCGCCGCTCCTGAACGCATTGCCGCCAGTGCACCTGAATGGATCGTGCGGCCGCTGGCGGAAGGCAGGCCTCGGGCGTGCGTCCAAGCATCGACCAGGCGGGCAGGCCGGTCAGCGCTTCCGCCTTGGGATTGAGCACCTCATAGGCAAAGACCCCGGTTGTCTGGCGGCGCGCCACGAAAAGCGCGTCGGCTGAGTTGGCGAACAAGACGTCGAGTTGCTTCACAGTCGCCGCAAGCCGCTCCGCGGTCTCGTTCGCATGTCCTGCTGCATCGGCAGCCTCTTGTGCGGATTGCCGGGCATGCGCCTCGGCAACCAGGCGGCGTTGCAGTTCTCGACGCATTCCAATGGCGAGTAGTGCAGTCAAGCCGACCAGTACCTGCCATCGAGGCCGTGAGCCATGCGGCCATACGCCACGGGGCGAACACCTCGGCTCTGCTGAGGCCGACATCAATCACCAACGGGTACTCGGCGACTCGACGATATCCGTAGAAGCGCTCCACGCCGTCGATCTTCGATGCAGTGCTGAAAACGCCGGATGGCGCACTGCGCAGAGCTTGAAATATCGCTGCGCCTTGCAGGTCCTGGCCGATCTGCCTGGGGTCGGCGGGCCAGCGCGCCAACAGGGGACCGTCATCACGGAACAGCGCGATGTTGCCCTGGCTGCCTAGATCAAGGGCAGTGAACAGATTCTGGAAAAATTCGAGTCGGATCCCGGTTGCCACAACCCCGGCGAAGCTGCCATCCGCGTGCGCCAGGCGGCGGCTGATCGCCATGTTCGGCAGGCCGTCAAATCGACTGAGCAACGGGCGGCTGAAGTAGAGTCCTGCATCGGTACGATCGCGGTGCACTTGGAAGTACTCACGGTCGGCGAAGTTGACGCGACGATGCTCGACGTTGTTTGACTCCGCAATGAGATCGCCGTGCTCGTCAATAACGAGAAGCGACGACATATAACGCGCCTGGCTGACGTGGCTGAACAGCGCGGCGCGGCGCAGATCGGGACTTGCCTCAGATAGTCCGGGTATCTGCAATGCAGCGATGACGTCGTCAAACGCAAGGTTATAAAGCTCGAGATTGCGAGCGATATCCTTCTCCAACACCTGCGCGAGGTTCTTTACCGTACGCTGGGCTTGCGCTTCTGCCTCGTGGTGCGCGTTCGACAACACCCATGTCGCCAGGCTTAGCACGCCGACCAGAAATGCAGCGCCCAACCCAAAGGCGCCACGTCTCCCGCCGAACCAGGGTTCAGCTGGCCGAAAACGGCCGATATCGTTTGCACCCCGGCGCCAGATGGTGCCTGTCAGACGACGGCAGGCACTCAGCGCCGATCCAATCATGCAAGATCGCCCAGGTACATCACCCATCTGTCAATGCCTGATGTCGGGATTATTGTAAATAACTCGTGAGTAGATCCTGACTTTTCATAACGGAATGGCGTGGCAGAGCGCCGGTATCCCCTAAAAGTGCTCCGACACATGGCGCTCACCCGTTGTGCGAGGTCTCCCACGACAGGATACGCCAACCCCGCTGGTCCGCCGGGGAGCCGACGCGGATGATGGCGCGCCGTAAGGCTCGGGCGCCGTCGGGGCGTTGGGCGCGGGCACTGATTGCGACGACATCTGTCGGGGCCGCCTGCCTCGCCCGCGCGACGATGCCCAGGTCACGCAGGGCGGCCCGCACGAGGGGGTCGGCGAGGGCCGGGTCCGGATCACTGTCCGAGTACAGCGTCAGATGCGGCGCGAGCCTCGTCAGCAGCGCCGTCGTCATGCCGAGTACGTCGCCGAGCTCGCCCAGGCTTTCGAACGGGGCGCCGGGCGGACCATAATTGAGGCCGGCGGCCCGATACTGCGCCGCCTTGGCGCCGCTGCGTCCCGCTTTCCGCCCCGGGGTTCGCCACTCGGCGATCGCGCTGGCGACACGGGCCGCCTGGCCGGGCTCGGTGCCAAGCCGGACCAGCAGCGCGGCGAGCAGGTCCGGCGAGACGATGTTGGGGTTCACCAATCCAGACTGGCTGTTGACCTCGACGGCCACGTCCGCACCGGACAGCCGTGCCGCGGTGGGCGAGCTGTCCCGGCTTGCCCCGCCACGCTGCAGCAGATCGAACAGCGTCGCGTAGATCGCGCCGTCCGCCACTGCTTCCAGTTCCGCAGCGCTGCGCAGGTTGGCGGTCAGCCGTGCGTCCGAGCGCGCGGCTGCGGCGAGCATCACGAACAGCAGCGCCATCGGCACCAGCGTCCACAGCACGATAAGCAGCGCAAAGCCGCTATCGCCTCTGGTCCGCCTCATTCCTCCAACGCCTCCCGCACCGGCGCGACCAGCAATGGCGGCCAGTGGCGCCCGCTCGCGTCGGGGAACACGATGCGGATACGAACCAGCGCGGGCAGCTTGTCGGCATTCCAGGCGGCGGTCCACGCACTGTCCGGGTCCGGCGCGCGGTAGGCGAGCTCGATCCGCTCGATCCCGTCGAGCATCACCGTCTGCTGCCATGCCGGCGCTGCGCCAAACCGTTCGACGTGGCGGTGCGGCGTCCAGTGCAGCAGCAAGCGCCCGGCCTGTGCCGACAGCGTGACGTCCGCCCGCTGCATCGGCCCGTCGCCATAGATCGGCAGCTCAGTGGTGAACGACAGCGTTTGCGCCGTGCCGTGCAGGGTGGACGGCTCGGGGAAGAACCCAGGGTCGGCCAGCGCCACCATGCGGCGCAGTGCGTGATCGATGACCTCAAGGTCGCCGTGCCGGTCGCGAACTGCGGTCTGGAGCTGTATCGCCTGCAGTCCGAACCGCACGCCCTGGGTCAGCAGCACGAGCACCACGCCCAGCACGAAAACCGCGACCAGCACCTCCAACAGAGTGAACCCGGCATCTGCCGCGGTCCGGCGCCGTGCTGCCCTCACGGGCCGGCCGCGGCCGCACCGAGACGCCGCGTGTCGAGCGTGACAGCCCGCGTGCCCTGGGGACCCGGCCACGAGATCTCGACCGCGACGCCAAACAGCGTGGTGCCGCCAGCGCCGCGCTGTCCGCGCGGTTCCGAGCGCTGAAGCAATGGGCGCTGCTGCGCTGCAGAGGCGATCGTTACGACCCGGGTGCGCCACCGGTAGCCGCCGCCGTCGTCGCCGTTGCGCTCGCCGGGGACCAGGCCGCCGTCGGTCAGCGCCTCGAGACGTGACTGCGCGCGCGAGATCGCCTCCTGGTAAGACGCCGCAGCTTGCGTGACGCCGATCGAGGCAGTGCCCTGGCGATAAAGCAAAGTGAGCGCCGGCAGCGCGATGGCGAGCGCCACGAGCACCTCAAGCAGGGTAAACCCGTCACTACGCCCGGCCCCCGCGCGACCGCGCTCACTCGATAGGTCCGGTTTCTCGTTTGGCCGAAGCATCGTGCGCAGAATGCCAGACCGGCCGGACGAACGCCCTACCGTCAGCGAGCGCTGAAGCAGATTTGGCAAAAATGTCATAAAAATGCGGTCACGCCCGGCGGTCACATTCGGCAGAAGCTGAGACATAACGGGTGACCGCCGCATGCTCGACAGACAAAGGCCACACACTGGATGACTAAACTACGCCGGAAGCGACGCCGTCCCGGCCTGCATTCCCGCATCACCATCGCTATGTTACTCGTCGCAGCCGCCGCGCAGGACGTGGCGGCCCAGGCGCCGGGTGCCGACGCGCCGACGGCCGTGGACATTGGCACCGTCAGCGCTGCCGGCGGCGGCGAGCTCACCGCAGCGCCGGCGCCGGGCACCGCGGCGGCCAGCGCGCCAAGCCGGGCACCGCTCGATGCGTCCCAGCCGACGTCGCTGGTCGGGCCGCGTTTCATCGACCGCGCCGTGATCCCGACACAAAATTACGACAGCATGATCAAATTCACCCCGAGCGTGCAGAATGTCGAGCCGGTCGGCCCGGGGCTGCAGCAGAACTTCTTCCAGACCATCCGCGGCTTCAGTTACAGGCAGTTCAACTCCACCTTCGACGGCATCGTCATCCCCGGGACCATCAGCAGCTTTGCCCCGCAGAGCGGCGCCTACTTCATGGCGCACGACATCGGTTCGGTGGAGGTGGACCGCGGGCCCGGCACGGCGTCAACCACCGGCTATGCGACGTTCGGCGGGACTGTGTCGATCCGATCCAAGCCGCCGCTCGACAGCTTCACGGTCAACCCGTACGGCACCATCGGCAGCTTCAACACCAAGCTGCGCGGCGTCGAGATCGATTCTGGCCTGATCCCCAGGCTGGGCGGCGCGCGCGGCTTTCTCGACTACGAGCAGCTGGACAGCGACGGCTACCTCACCAACACCTCCACCCGGCGCAGCAACGTCTTCGGCAAGTTCGAAGCGCCGATTGGTGACAGCACGCTGCTGACCTTCGGCGGCATGTTCAACCGGTCGTTCACCCATACCCCGACCGGCGCGACGCTTGATCAGATCCGTCGACTCGGCGCCAATTACGGGCTTAACAGCGATCCCAGATCGCAGGCCTACCGCGGCTATAATTACGACGCATACTCGACGGACTTCGAGTACTTGCGGGTGAAATCCGAGCTCGGCGACGGGTGGGCCATCGAGGAGACGCCCTATACGGCGTCATACTATCATAACGGCCTTGTCGGCCTCGACCCGAACGGCACGACGCCGAACCTCACCGGCCGGTTTTTCCTGCAGGGCGCGGCGACGATGCTGAATAATGCGGTGCCGGGCCGGGCGGTGCACAGCGACTTCCGCGATTTCGGCAACCTGCTGCGGGTGACGAAGGATACGGCGTATGGCCAGGCGCGCGCTGGGCTGTGGTTCGACCACAATGCGGCGAACGCGTACCGGACCAACATCGTGCTGTCCCAGTCGAACGTCTCCTACACCCGGACTGCGGCCGCGACGCCGTATGATTACCGGTATCGCAGCGCCCTGACGACGTATCAGCCCTACGTCGAATTCGCCGCGACGCCGCTGCCTGGCCTCGTGATCACGCCAGGGCTGAAATACACCTCGGTCACCCGCGGGCTGGACGCGCCGATCAACCAGGGCACCAGGGTTGCGGCGAACTTCAGCCGCACCTACGACGCGCTGCAGCCCTCGGTCGATGCGCGCTATACCTTTGCCAAGGGCTTGGTCGGCTATGTGCAGGCGGCGAAGGGCTTCCTCGCGCCACCGCTCGGCGTGCTGCAAACGCTATCGCCGCAGAGCCTCAGCCCGCAGGAGACCTGGAACTATCAGGTCGGCGCGACGTGGCAGACCGACCGCTTCACCGTTTCCGGCGACCTGTACTACATCGACTTCGGCAACCGTATCGCCAGCCGGAACGTCGGCGGCACCACCCTCTACTTCAACGGCGGTGGCGCGGTCTATCAGGGCGTCGAGCTGGAGGGCACCGCGCGGCTGTTTGAGGGCCTGCTGGTCTATGCCAACGCGACCCTGAACGACACGCACTACAAGTTCTCGCATACCCGGCTCGCTGCCTCACCGGACCGTACCGCGGCCATCGGACCACTGATCGACCGCGAAGGCTTCTCGGCCTCGCTGCTGGCGAAGTACATCGGGCCGCAGTACGGTCAGGACACCCCGGTCAACGACTTCAAGCTGAAGTCGTACGTGACGGCGGATTTCGCGATGGGCTACACGCTGCCGATCCTGAACGGCCGCAAGCTCGATTTCCGGCTCAACGTCAACAACATCGCCAACGATCATAGCCCGATCTTCCTGAACGGGACCGCTGGCGACGGTCGGACCGGCCTGTTTTTTACCAATGCCGGCCGCAGCGTGTTCTTCTCATTGGCGGCGTCGCTCTGACGCGGGGTGCGTGATCAGCCGGGCCTGAACTCGACCCAGACCAGCAGGCGCAGTAGCCTTCCCTCGATCGGCGCCGGCGCCGGTGGATAATGTGCGGCCCGGGCGGCGGCGAGCGCGGCCTCGTCCAGCATGGCCGTGCCGGAGGATTGGGCGAGCATCGGGTCGGCGACGCTGCCGCTGCGATAGTCGAACCGCACGCGCGCCCGTCCGGTGACGCCCATCATGCGCGCCGCCGGAGGGTAGCGCACCGCGGCCTGCACGGCGTCGCGGATGCGCGCCTCGAGCGCTGCCTCTTGATCCGCGGACCCGCCAGGGCTGGTGGGCTTCGATACCGCCGCTGCGCTTGCAGCGCTGTCCTGCGGCACGTTGATGCTTCGGGGTGCTGCCGACGCCGTGTGGGGGGCGTGCTGCGTTGGCGGGTGCACGGGCTGAGGTTGCACCGGCGGTCGCATGGACGGCGGGACGGGCGCCGGTGTGGATGGGATGGGCGGAGCGGAATCAGGCAGCGTCGCCACGTCCACCGGCGGGACCGGTGCGATGGGTTCCGGCACGACATCGGGAATGGGCGGCTCGACCGTCGCGATGGCCGGGGATGGATCAGCGGCCGGCGGTTCCGGCAGGGGAGGGGCGACCGGCTCGGCGACTTGAGGGGCTGCCACCGGCCCAGACGCAGCCGGCTCTGCTGGCTGCGGTTCGGGAGGCGCAGGCTCCAGCGCCATGGTGACCTCGACAACCGCCTCCGGAGCGGGCTGCGCTGGGACTCCGTAACCAAACGCTATCAGGGCTGCGAGGCCGGCGGCATGCAGCATGAGCGCCGAGGCGATCGCCCCAGTGGGGATGGGCCGCGGCCGGTCCATAAAGCGGTGCGAAAGGTCAGGCACCGCCGGCGAGCAGCTTCGTCGCATGGTCGAGCGCCTCGATGCACTCATCACCGTCGCCTTCCGCCAGCTCCTTCATCGCACGCTTCAGGTCGGCGTCGATCAGCCGCTTGATCCTGGTGTCGCCGTTGAAGCTGGCCGCCTGCTTGGTGAGTTCGACGTGGCGAGTGGTGCAGGTCGCCGCGTCCTCGGCCGGCGTGGCAGCGACGGCAGGCAGGGCGAGGAGGCTGAGGCACAGGACGAAAAAACGCATCGGGTTGGTTCCTGCTCTGGGTCGGTGATGGAAGTCGGACCCCAGTATCCTGCCCACAAACGCGCCGAAGACCAGAGCAGAAATATGCAGTTTGATGAAGGTTTTGTGTTGGCTTTAATCAAATCCAGAAGCTGGCCAGCGATGAAGACCTTCAAAGGATGTTGTAATTCATGACGAACTGATGATGATCGGATTCTGTCAGCGTAGTTTAACATTTATATAGGACCAACCGGTGTACCCCAGCCTGCCACTACGGCTCGCTTCTAGAAAACCGGGAGAACCCCTTATGGCCACCGTCCAGAGTACCAGCATTTTCGCAACGGCGCCCGACGGCGCGACAGCACCAGAACTCCATTACCGCGGACAACAACTCGATCTGGGTTGAGTACGGCAACAGCGCCAAAAGCGACGGCACCGGCGGCAGCAGCACCATCGTGCAATACGATCTGCTCGGCACGTTGCAGCACAGCTACACCATCGCCGGCTCCGACGACGGCGTGAAGGTCGATCCCGCCACCGGCGACGTCTGGGTGCTGCAGAACCAGGACGGCAACTCCACCCTGAGCTTCATCGATCCCGCCACCAACCAGGTCAGCGCCCCGCTAAGCTACACCGCGCCGTATATCTACGGGGCGGATTCTACCCGCGGCTACGACGACGCGGCCTTCATCGGCCAAAAGGTGTTCCTGAGCTACACGAACCCTGTCAACCCCGGCGATGCGGTCATCCAGCGGCTCACCAACGGCACCGCGCCGTTCGGCTCGCTGCAGACCACCGACGTCCTCCGCCTCGGTGATACCGGCACCAACCTTGCGACGGGCGAACTCAACCAGCCGCTCCCGTTGAGCGACCCAGAACTCGCTGAAGTCGCTGCCCGACGGCTCGCTGATTCTCAGCAGCGGCTCGGACAAGACGTTCACGATCGTCGCCAATCCAGGCACGACGCAGCAGAGCGCGAGCTTTTTTACGCTGCCCTCCGGCTCACTCGACGACGTCATCATGCCGACCGCGACATCGGGCACGTTCTACGTCTCCAACCAAACCGATAACAACGTGCTGGCGGTCAAGGTCACGGACCTGAACACCAAGGACCTCTACGCCTCGGTCGGCAGCTCGGTGGAGCAGATTGACCCGGCGACCGGCACGGTGACGCCGCTGATCACCGGGCTGAACGGCTCGCACGGGCTGCTGTTCATACCGGACGCGTCAGGCGTCCCGGACCTCACCGCCGTGCTGCAAGGTATCTCGAAGGAGCTGTATCAGACCTTCGCCAATCTCGGCCCGGCTGACTTTGGTGGCGCTCTCCCTGACGGGTCTGCGCCGTCGGCAGCGTCCATCCTGAGCCTGCTGGGCGGCGACGCCTCCAAGGCACTTGCCATGCTGCTGCCGACGGCGAAGGGCTGAACTCCGTCTTCGACAGACGCTGGGCATCGCGAGGCTGGCGGCATATCTATCGCTCTGGAGCCGCCAGCCGACCAACCCGAAATGGCTGTGCCGGCCATATCGTGGGGGGACGGGAAGGACGTTGGGCCTCTACGACCGCTTCATCCTCCCCCGACTACTCGCCTGCGTCATGCGGAACCGGGAGCTTGTGCCGTTCCGCCAGCGGCTCGGCGCGGCGGCGTCGGGCCGGGTGCTGGAGATCGGCATCGGCAGCGCGCTGAACCTGCCGTTCTACGGAGCCAGCGTCAGCGAGGTCGTGGGGGTTGACCCGTCGCCCGCCCTCGTCGCGATGGCCCGCGAGCGCCGCCCCGGCCTCGCTTTCGCTTTCGAAGTCATCGAGGGCGCCGGGGAGAGCCTGCCGCTCGACGATCAAAGCTTCGACACCGTGCTGACCACCTGGAGCCTGTGCAGCGTCGGCAACCCGGCGCAGGTCCTGAGCGAGGCGCGCCGCGTGCTCCGCCCGGGTGGCCAATTGCTGTTTGCCGAGCACGGCCGGGCGCCCGACGCGGGCGTCCAGTGGTGGCAGGACCGGCTCACCCCGGCCTGGAAGCGCATCGCCGGGGGGTGTCACTTGAACCGCGGCATCGACGAACTGATCGGCGCCGCGGGCTTTTGCCTAGATGGCCTGCAGACCGGTTACCTGCCCGGCCCCAAGCCGATGACTTTCATGTACGAGGGCCGTGCCCGCCCGGAGTAGCCCGGTGCTATAGGCGGCCCATGACATCCCGCGCCTTTGCCCGCCTCGCTGTCCTGGTCCTGGCTGCCGCCGCGCTGCTCGCCTTCGCCGGGCTCGCGTCGGAGATGCTGGAGGGCGAGACCCTCGGCTTCGACCGTGCGGTCCTGCTCGCCCTGCGCCATCCCGGGGCGCCATACGACCCCATCGGGCCGCGTTGGATGCCGGAGGTCGCGCGCGACGTCACCGGCCTCGGCGGCAACGCCATCCTGACCTTCGTGACGCTCGCGGTCGCGGGCTACTTGGCCCTCTTGCGGAAACGGGCGGCGGCGCTGCTGGTGCTCGTGACCGTCGGCGGCGGCGTGGCGCTCAGCACCGCGCTCAAGCTCGCCTTCCAGCGCCCACGCCCCGACCTCGTGCCGCACGGCGCCGAGGTCTATACCGCGAGCTTCCCCAGCGGCCACGCCATGCTGTCGGCGGTCACCTATCTCACACTCGCCGCACTGCTGATACAGGTGCAGGTGCAGTGGCGGGCCAAGACATACGTCCTGACGCTGGCCATCCTGGTGACGCTGCTGATCGGGGTGAGCCGGGTCTATCTGGGGGTGCACTGGCCCACCGACGTGCTGGCGGGCTGGTGCATCGGCGGCGCCTGGGCGCTGCTCTGCTGGCTGGCGGCACTGGCCCTGCAACGCAACCGGCAGGTCGAGCGTTCGGACGCCTGACTGTGAGGGCTTATGCGGCATATCCATCTCCACCCGCTCGGCGGCGTATCGGGCGACATGTTCGTCGGCTGTCTGCTTGATGCATACCCGGAGCACCGCGCGGCGGCTCTCGAAACGGCGGCTGCATTGGCGCGGGTCGAATGCCGCTGGACGCCGTACGATGACGGCACGCTGACCGGCAGCCGCTTCGTGGTGGACGAAGCCGGTCACAGTCACGCGCACCACCATGATCACCACCATAACCACACGAGTTGGCGCGACATCCGGGCCCGGCTTGAAGCGAGCGAACTCGCGCCGGCGGTCCGCGCCCATGCGATCGGTATCTTCGCCGTGTTGGCCGATGTCGAGGGCCGGGTGCACGGCGTGCCGGCGGACGCAGTGACGTTCCATGAGGTGGGCGCCGCGGACTCCATCGCCGACATCGTCGCGGCCGCCGTGGTGATTGAGGCGCTGGCCCCGGCGTGCTGGAGCGTCGCGTCATTGCCCCTGGGCGGCGGGACCATCCGTACCGCGCACGGGACGATGCCGGTCCCCGCCCCGGCCACCGCACTGTTGCTGGAGGGCTTTTCGCTGCACGACGACGGGGTCGCCGGCGAGCGCGTCACGCCGACCGGCGCCGCGATCCTGCGCTATCTCGGCTGCGGCGCAGCCGCCCCGGTGCGCGGCACGCTGGGCCGCTCCGGCTATGGCTTCGGCACGCGGCGTCTGCCCGGCATCAGCAACTGCCTGCGCGCCTTGGTGTTCGAGGCCGCGGGCGTCGCCTCGGCGCCGGGTCATCGGGAGCTCGCGGTGATCAGCTTCGAGGTTGACGATCAGTCGGGCGAGGACCTCGCGACCGGGCTGGAGCGGTTGCGCGCCATGCCGGGGGTGCACGACGTGCTGCAGATGACGGCATTCGGCAAGAAGTCCCGGCTCGCGGTGCACGTGCAGGTGCTTGCGGCGCCCGGCGCGCTCGACGACGTTGTGGAGGCGTGCTTCCGCGAGACGACCACCATTGGGCTGCGCACCCATTTGGTCGAGGGCCGCGCCCTGGCCCGGCGGTTCGCCACGGTCGAGATCGAAGGCCATCCCATGACGGTGAAATTGGTGGACCGCCCAGGCGAGGACGGCGCCACGTCGCTGACCGGCAAGGCTGAGGCCGACCACCTGCGCCCGATCGCCTCCCACGCTGCCCGGGCCCGCCTGCGCCAGGACGCCGAACGATTGGCCGCGGCCGGGGACCCGGCATGACGGCGCTCGATCGCCTGCACGCGGCACTCGGCGGCATGGGCGGCATCGCCGTCGCGGTCAGCGGCGGGATCGACAGCCTGACGCTCGCGACCGCCGCGCATCGGGCTTTGGCGGGCCGTGTTACGATGCACCACGCCACCTCGCCCGCCGTGCCGCCCGAGGCCACCGAGCGGACACGCACCTTGGCAGCGGCCGAGGGTTGGCGGCTCGATGTGTTCGACGCGGGCGAGTTCGCCGACCCTTCTTACCGCGCCAACCCGGTCAACCGCTGCTTCTTCTGCAAGACCAGCCTCTATGGCGCGGTGGCACAGCGCACCACGCGGCAGATCGTCTCCGGCACCAATCTCGACGACCTCGGCGAGTATCGTCCGGGCCTGGAGGCGGCGCGGGCTCATGCAGTGCGCCATCCTTTTGTGGAGGCGGAGATCGACAAGCCTACGGTGCGGGCGCTCGCCGCCGAACTCGGGCTAGGCGCGCTCGCCGAGCTGCCTGCAGCGCCTTGCCTGTCGAGCCGGATCGAGACCGGCATCCGCATCGAGGCGCCGGTGCTCGCCATGGTGCATGACGTGGAGCGCCTGGTCGCCGCCCAATTATCGCCCCGTACCGTGCGTTGCCGGGTGCGCGCAGCGGGCGTGGTCATTGAACTGGATGCGGCGACGCTCGAAGCGTTGGACACGGTGCAGATCGATGGGCTGCAGGCGGAGCTGCAGCGGCTCGCCGACGCGGCAGGGCTGCGGACGCCGGTGCGGTTCGCGGCTTATCGCAACGGCAGCGCCTTCCTGGTGCCGGCATGACCGGCGACGAACCCGAGTTCGTGCTGGACGAAATTCGGGCGCAGCGGCTCGGCTTCGGCGAGGCGGTGTTCTGCGCCGGCAAGTCGCCCGAGCAGATCGCCGCCATCCTCGATCACGCCCAGGTTCCGATGCTGCTCACCCGCCTCGATCCCGAGCGGTTCGCAGCACTTCCTCACAAGCATCGCGACGCTCTCGACTACGATCCGGTGTCCCGCACCGCCTATTCCGGCGCGCCGCTGCCCAGCGCCGGCCCGGCTCGGGTCGCGGTGCTGACCGCCGGAACCTCCGACGTGCCGGTGGCGCGGGAGGCGACGCGGACGCTGCAATTCCAGGGACACGCGGCGCGGCTCATCGCCGACGTGGGCGTTGCTGGGCTGTGGCGGCTGCTGCGGCGGGTAGAGGAACTGCGCGAGATGCGGGTGGTGATCGTCGCCGCCGGCATGGACGCGGCGCTGCCCAGCGTGGTGGGTGGCTTGATCGCTGGCGTCGTCATCGCGGTGCCGACCTCGGTTGGATATGGGGTCGCGGCGGGCGGGCACACGGCGCTCAACGCCATCCTGGCGAGTTGCGCGCCGGGCATCGTCTGCGTCAACATCGATAACGGCTACGGCGCGGCTTGCGCCGCGCTGCGCATACTCGGCTAAGCAGGCCCCTGTAAGTCTGCGCATAGATAACAACCCTGTTTAGGAAAGCACCATGGAACGACGCGACCTGATGAAGGCGACCGTGGCGGGCGTGGCGGCGGCGGCGGTCGGCGTTCCGGCCGACGTGGTCGGACAAACCAGCCAGGGCGGCCAGGTCAAGCCAACCGGCCCGGTGACGTCCAAGATCGCCGAGCACTCCGACATGAAATACCGTGCGCTGGGCCGCACCAACGAGCGCGTGTCGCTGGTGGGCCTGGGCGGCTTCCACCTCGCCAAGCCCGGCGGTCCCAGCGCCGACGAGGCCGTGCGCATCGTGCATACGGCGCTCGATGCCGGCATCAACTTCTGCGACAACTGCTGGGACTACAACGGCGGCGAGAGCGAAATCCGGCTGGGCCGCGCGCTCGGCGGCGGCTGGCGCGACCGCACGTTCCTGATGACCAAGATCGACGGCCGGACCGCGACGGCGGCTGCGAGCCAGATCGACGAGTCGCTCAAGCGCCTGCAGACCGACCACATCGACCTGCTGCAGTTCCACGAGATCATCCGCATGGACGACCCCGAGCGCGTCTTCGCCCAGGGCGGCGCGCTGGAGGCGGCGTTACGCGCCCGCGAGCAGGGCAAGATCCGCTACATCGGCTTCACCGGCCACAAGAGTCCGGCGATCCACCGGCATATGTTCGAGGTCGCCGACCAGCACGGCTTCCACTTCGACACCGTGCAGATGCCGCTCAACGTCATGGATGCGCATTTCGACAGCTTCGAGCAGGGCGTGCTGCCGGTTGCGACGGCGCACGGCACCGGGGTGATCGGCATGAAGGCGTTCGGCGACCCGTTCATCCTGGACACCAAGGTCGCGACGCCGCTGGAGATGCTGCACTACCCGATGAGCTTGCCGATCAGCCTACAGGTAACCGGCATCGACAGCCTGCCGATCCTGCAGCAGGCGCTGATCGCAGTGCGCAGCTTCGCCCCGTTCACGATGGAGCAGCGTGCGGAGTTGTTGGCCCGGACTGAAGCGGTGGCTCGGGATGGGAAGACGGAGCGCTATAAGGTCACGACGCATTTTGATGGCACGACGCAGAACCCGCATTGGTTGGGATGAGGGGGCGAGTGGGAACTGCTTCGAGTTCGTTTGCTACTTCGCAGGCTCGGGCAACAGAAGGCCGAGCGGCCAGAGCGGACCCATCGGAATAAGCTCGAACGTCATCATGTCGGCCTGTCCCAACGGCAGCGCTTCCAGCAGCCGATGCGCTTCGGCCGGGTCGGTGACGTTCATGAGAAAAACCGCGCCAGACCCGTCAGACTTCGCGAACCATTGGTCAACCTTGCCCGCCAATTGCAGGCGCAACGTATCGCGCGCCTCGAAAGGCATGATGGCGGGTCTGGTTTCCGGCGTTGCCTTAGCGGTCCAGGTGCCGATCGCCAAAACCTTTGTCGTCAGCGCCTTCGCGGCCGCCATTTCTGCGGCGCCCGTGCTCGATCTTGTATCGTCCGCCATGATGATGAAATCCTTCAGTGGTTGACTGGTGGTTGGCAAAGCTTCGCGAATTGACGGACTTTCAGGATACGCGACGCCCAGGCTGCTGGGTCGCGCCAAGGCGGGTTCAAGGCTTGTCACCATCAGCGCGCCGGCAAGCAAACCGGGTAGGATGACGATAAGGCCGCTGAACTTCATGACATGGTCTTTCGCTGTTCGCTGAGGCGGGTCCTGACGACCGTGGAGGACAAAGATCCCGGCCCGCCGGCCTCCGGTTGTCGTCAGGCCGCTGTTGCGCTCAGGACGCCGGCGTTGGCGCGCGCAAATTCTCCGACGGTCATGGATCTGCGTCCCGTCAGCTTCTCGACGTTGTTGTCCGATCCGGACATATGGCCATGCTGATAATCGAGCATCGCGCCGCTGAGGTGCTGGACGATATAGGCCGGAACGCCCATGGCTTCGAGCGAGGTGCAGTATTCCCCAATCGGAAGATCCTGGAAGACGATCTTGCGACCAAGCGCCTCGGATAACTCTGCTGCCATCTGTTCATGGTCCATTTCGACGGGGCCGGAAATCGGGATGGTCGTTCCGATATGCTCGCCCGGGCTCTTCAGAAGTGCCGCGATGGCGCGGCCTTGGTCGTCCGCCGCGATAGGCGAGTGCCGCCCCTTTCCAACCGGCATACGCAGGATGCCCTTTTGCAGGTAGGGCAGCTGCCAGGGATAGAGCAGCCATTCGAGAAAGTAAGTCGGCCGAAGATGAATGACGGACAGACCCGACCAGTTGAATACCTGTTCGGCGATGAAACTGTCCCGGCAGGAGTTGCTTGTGGAGTCGCGGTTTGCCGACCGCTGCGACAAGTTGATAGCGGTCTTGACGCCCGCTTCCTTCGCGGCCTGAGCGAAGTTCACCGCGGCGTGGATGAGGCCAGGCTGGACTGGCCAGACAAAGTAGGCCGCATCGACACCTTCCATCGCCGCGCGGATGGTCTTGATCTCGAGCAGATCGCCGATCACGACCTCCGCGCCAAGCTTCTCCAAAGCATCTGACCGAGCATCCTTCTTGTGGACCATCGCGCGGACCTGCAGCCCGAGCGCAAGCGACTCCCTGACGGCCGCACGTCCCGTATCGCCGGTTGCGCCTGTTATGAGTACGGTTCGTCTATCAATGGGAGATGACACGGAACACTCTCTATAAAACGCTCGGCACAAGTATGCGGCGAAGCCTAACGCCTTTCGGGAGCTACCCAAATGTCGTATATCCCTCGTTTCGGGTCGCGAGGATCGGACATGCTGACAGTCGGCTTCGTCGTGACGCCGGGCTTCCCTGTCATGAGCCTTGCCGCGCTGTCGGTGTTCGAATTCGCCAACTACAGCGCGGAGCAAAAAATCTACGACGTTCAAGTATTGTCCGAGAATAGGGATTGATAAAGGAGAGAGGGAGAAAGAGAAAGGAAAGCAAAAAAGTGCTAGCTGCTGTGAGAAAGCTGAAAAGGCTGGAGAGAGTAGGAGAGACAAAGAGGGACGAGCTGAACGAGGTGGCGACGGTAGCGACGGAGTGGCTGAAAGCGATGGCAACGGCTGCCTGGTATGAGAGGTATGGCAGACAGGTGGAAAACTACGGCCTGCGGAAAACGGAGGCGGCGCGAAAGGAAATGGAAACGACGATAGGAGAAGACGGAAAGAAATAGCTTAGAGAGATAGAAGAGGAAGACAGGGAAGAAGGAGCTGGAGAAGTAGAAGGCGGTAAAGGTAATGAGAAAGGTATGGGAAGCAAAGTATATAGAGGAGGGAAAGAGAATGCGACTGGGCAGTGCGGCAGAACTGCGAGGTATGGAGAACAGATCTGCTAGAGATATGATAGAGAGGAAAGCTACAGCAACAAGCGCGACAAAACCTGGGTAGGCTACAAGGTGCAGGTGACCGAGACGTGCGAGAAGGACTGCGAGGGGAAGCATGTGATCAACAACGTAGAGAACACGACAGAGACGACGACGGACGACAACATGATCGCGGTAGTGCATCAATCGCTGGAGAAGCGAGGCTTACTGCGGGGCGAACACCTGGTGGACAAGGGCTATACGGACTCGCACGTGCTCGTGGGCAGCCAGCAGCGCTTTGGCGTGACCATTGTCGGCGCGGTCGCCGACGATCCGAGCTGGCAGGCGCGCCTGGATGACGGGCTGACCAAGGCCGCGTTTCACGTAGACTGGGATCGCAAGGTGGTGACCTGCCCGGCGGGCAAGCAAAGCATTTCTTGGCTGCCAAGCACCCACAAGGAAGAAGGCCAAAGGAAATAAGGGTTAAAAAGAAAAAAAGATCAAAGGGGAGAGAGAAATGAAAGAAAAGATAAGAGAGAGAGATGGAAGAGTGAGAAAGAGAAAGAAACTGCTGGAGAAAGAGGAGAATAAAAGAAAAACAAGAAGTAAAGGCAAAAAGTGCAAGAAAAGAAAGCTGAAAAAGAGAAATAAGAGGAGATAGATAGAAAACTAGAAGAGGAGAGAGAAGAAAAAGAAGAAGAAGGAAGATGTAAGAAAGATAGAAAAAGAAAAGAGCGACGTTGATATAGCGTCGGAACGGACTAGACAGAACAGGTAACGGCAGAGAGAGAAAGGTCTTGATGGCCTTTACAGAGCTACAGAGAGCGCC
Source organism: uncultured Alphaproteobacteria bacterium (assembly GCA_963850595.1). Taxonomy (GTDB): domain Bacteria; phylum Pseudomonadota; class Alphaproteobacteria; order Acetobacterales; family Acetobacteraceae; genus CAHJXG01. Next base: position 358,842 of record CAWKLS010000005.1, read on the forward strand.
TTGTAGGTCGGGTGTAGGACGTTAGAGCGGGTGAAGCGACGCAAGATCACTCGGACTCCGCCGTGCAAGGCGAAAGAGCGGTCGCGTATAGACCAACTCGTAGTAGAGAAGGAGGAAAAGCTAAAAGAAGATAGGCAGAGACAGCAAGGGCTGCAGGAACGGGGTAGAGATAGGGTAGGAAGGCAACGGAAAGGTAAAGGAGCTGCTAGAAGATGCGCTAGAGAGGGGCAAGAGCTGGAAGCCAAGCAGCTTGGTAGAACGCAAATGCGAAAGAAAACTGAGAGAGGCTGAAAACGTATAGAAGGTACAAAGAGATCTAGGTGCAGAGAAGCAGCAAGAGATAGATAAAGCTGGAAACATAGGAAGAGGAGGGAGACTACAGCTGAGAAAGGAAGAACAGAGAGAAAAGATAGACAAGAGAGAAGATAAAGAAAAAGAGAGAGAAGAAGAGGAAGAGAGATAGGGAAGAGAGGTACTGGAAAAAGGAGACAAAGAGCTAGCTGTAGGAAGAGCAGGAAGAGGAGAGATAGAAACAAAGAGACGGATAGAGAGAGAGCAACGAGAGTAGGACACGACTAGCGATCGCCTCGCGCAGCCGAGTGAAGCGTGAGATAGCGCCGGCGCCATAGAGCAGGAAGAGGAAGCTCGGAAGAAGTGAGAGAAAGAGAAAAGAAGAGAGAAGGAAAAGCAAAGGAGAAGAGAAAGAAAAGGAACAGCAGCAGAAGAGGAAGCAGCAAGGTGAGATAAAGGGTCTCATAGGCAGTGGGGCTGCAAAGCGCGTCTGTGAAGAAGAGCAGCAGATCGGCTTCCTTGACATGTCGAGCAGGCGAGTCATCGGCCAAGTGAAGTCACCTCGGTTTTGAACGGCGTCGATGTTCTCCGGGTAGGAAAAGAGGAAAGTAGCGGCGACACCGTGATACAGCGCCCACACGAGGTTAGAATGATACTGACGTGCGGGTTGCGTGGCAAGCCGGCATCGAAGCGCGGGCAGGCCGCGCGCAAGACCGCTTGCAGGCCGGCAATGAACGTGTCGGCATCGAGCGGAAAGAGAGAGCGACTACGTAATACGGCGACACGACGGTAAGACGAAGTCGGCGGGCAGGTATACAAAAGGGTAGCGGTAGCGGTCGGCGACGACCACCAGAACTCCTAGGAGCGCAGCGCTCGCGCAGCGCCTCCAGCGACGCAGATCTAGTAGGTGATCGGTAGACGAGAGGAATAGAGATAGGGGAAGAGGGACGAGCAAGGCAACGAGACAGAGCGGACGCAAGACGACAAACCAACGGCACGGTACTCGAGGGCAGGAAAAGATAGCGCTGCGCGAGGCGGCATACCGCCGGACCAGTGCGAGCGCCTCGATCACCGGCTGAAGTGCGGGCGTTGTTGGAGCGAAAGTCGAGGGCATCGAGGAGCTTGAGGCACCATGCGCCGGTAATAGCTCGGCATAGGAGCTGCGGATCGTGGTGCGCAGGCTTGTGCGGTAGGTCGGCTCGGACTGCCATTCGAAACGGACCAGGTCGCGCAGGGTCTGTTCGCCGGCGACCGGGAACACGACGTCGCGCACGGTGCGGTCGGGTTTGTCCACGGCAGCGCCGGCGATCTCGAACAAGAGGTTGGTATTTGCTCGTCACCCGTTTCAGCTCGCCGAGAGGCGCTGCTGCTCGAGGTGGCGCTAGCTACCCGCCGGACGCAAAATCTGCATTCTGTGCAGCACATAAAACCTAAAGTATGGATAGCAGAGCATGGGAACGCAACACTCAAGGAAATGGGGGGTGAGAGTGTGGGAAAGACGGCATGTCCGTGCCGTCGGCTTCGGGCACAAGGCTGGAGACGACTGCTTTCGGCGATGCGCACTTCGACACGGTGATCATCGGCGGCAACACCCGCGTCGTCCCGACCTCGGCCAGCCTGCTCGATTTCATCTCAAGCGCAGCGAAGACGTCGCGCCGGATTTCCTCTATCTGCACGGGCGTCTTCGCGCTGGCGGATGCAGGCCTTCTCGGCAATCGCCGCGTCACCACGCATTGGCTTTTCACCGACGAATTGAAAACACGCTTTCCCGAGGTCCGACTGGAGGAGGATCGCATTTTCATCGTCGATGGACCGATCTGGACAGCGGCCGGCAACAGCGCTGGGATCGACCTGACGCTCCACATGCTGGAGAAAGACTTTGGGTCCGACCTCGCACACTCGGTCGCTCGCATCCTGGTGGTCGACTATCAACGCTCAGGAGGACAATCCCAGCATTCGGCGTTGCTGGAGATCAATCCCAAATCCGATCGCATCCAAGACGCCTTGGCTTATGCTCGGCAGAACTTGCGTAAGACACTTTCGGTAGAAGACCTTGCTCAGGCCGCCGGCCTTGGTCCGCGTCAGTTCAGCCGGGCATTTCGTGCTGAAACCGGCATTTCTCCCGCCAAAGCAATTGAGAGTCTTCGGCTTGACGGCGCACGGTTGATGATTGAGCAAAGCCGACACCCTATTGAGATCGTTGCCCGCGAAACCGGCTTCGGAGATCAGGAACGAATGCGCCGTGCGTTTATTCGCGTCTTCGGTCAATCCCCACAGACGCTGCGGGGAATAGCGATGGGCGCGACGAATCAAGGGAACAACTGACGACAGGCCAGGGCAGCTTCTTCGCACTCTCTACCCGAAACCTGCCGGTCCGCTTCCGGCCAGCCTCAATCCCCTCCTCCAGCCACAACAAACGGATGGCCAGCAAGCCGCGCGTCGCGGGTTAGGAGACGCATGCCCTCTTCCTGCGCCTGAACGAGCAACAGCTCGTCAAACGGGTCTTTGTGTTCGAGCGGATGCGCCAGCTCGGCGGCGGCGTGACCGGCGGTCAGCGGCAGGAACTCCCACTCGACCTCGGCGGCAAATGCCACCACGGTTGCCGGGCTGACCGGGCCTTTCCGCCCGCCGGAGATGTGGAAGCTATGCCACTTGAGCCGGAACTCCCATACCGCCACAGCCGAAAGGACAAGCGGCGCGTCGGCTTCTGCCATCCATCTGCGTTCGGCCTCTGACAACGCGTCCGGATCCAGTGCCGCCCAGATCACGATATGCGTGTCGAGCAGCAGTCTCAATCCGGGAGGTCGAGCACCCGGCGACTGAAGGCTGGATCGTCGAAATCAGCCGGTAATTCAATGGCAAGACCATCGAGCCCGAGCTTGCGGCGGATAACGGCCGCTTTCTCAAAATCCATGCCCCGTGCACTTTGCGTCGCAACCAGCTCGACAAAGGGACGGCCATGTTTGGTGACGACCACGCGCTCACCGCGCGCTGCCGCTGCGGCAGCTTCGGTAAAACGAGCTTTGGCTTCGCGTATCGACAGTTCCATGACGCATCTCCAGCGACGCCGGCCCAGGTCGGCCATAACACAGACTAACACACTCAAAAGGTGTGGTCACCATGTGACTACATGTCCTCGAATATTACGGCAAGCCGTCCCGACGACGCCGCGCCGGCAACTCCCTCCGGTCCAGCTACTCCGCCGGGCGCTCGCTCACCTTCACCTTCCCGCGCCCACCCCGCCGCAGCGACGACCAGTTGAACTCGGTCACCACCGGATACAGCGACGGCAGCACCACGAGCGTCAGCAAGGTCGCCGTGATCAACCCGCCGATCACCACCGTTGCCAAGGGCCGCTGCACCTCGGCGCCGGCGCTGGTGGAGATCGCCATCGGGATGAAACCCAGTGACGCCACCAGTGCCGTCGTCAGCACCGGGCGCAGCCGGCTCTCGGCGGCGCTGGCTGCGGCGTCGGCGGCGCTCTTGCCCTCCGCGCGCTCCGCCTCGATGGTGGTCGTCAGCACCAGGCCGTTCAGGATGGCGATGCCGAAGGTTGCGATGAAGCCGATTGCCGCGGAAATGCTGAACGGCAGCCCGCGCAGCATCAGCGCCGCGATGCCGCCCGTCGCCGCCATCGGCACGTTGAGGAAGATCAGCAACGCCAGCCGCACGCTGCTGAATTGCAAGTAGAGCAGCAGGAAAATAACCGCCAGCGCGATCGGCACGACGATGATCAGCCGCGCCGTCGCGTCCTGCAGGTTTTGGAACTGCCCGGACCAGTCGATCGAGTATTTCGGCGGCAGGTGGACCTTATCGCCGACCGCCTTCTGCGCCTCGGTGACGAAGCTCTGCGCATCACGGCCGCGCACATTGGCCTGCACGGCGATGCGGCGCTGCAGGCGCTCGCGGCTGATCTGCGCCGGGCCGGTAGCGACGGTGATGTCGGCGACCTCGGACAGCGGCACCATCCGGCCTTGCGAGTTGCCGACCGGCAGTTCGCGCAGCCGCGACACGTCGGTGCGGTCGGCGGTCGGCAGGCGCACGACGATCTGGGTCTGGCTGTCGTCGTCGCCGTAAACCGTGCCGACGGTGCGTCCGCCGACCGTCTCCACCACAGCCAGCACGTCGGCGGCGTTCAGGCCGTAGCGGGCCACCTTGGCGCGGTCCACCTGCACCGTCAGCGCCGGCAGCCCGCCTTGCTGCTCCGCCTTCACGTCGGCGGCGCCCTGCACGCCACCGACCGCCTGCACCACCTGGTCGGCCAGCCCGCGCAGCGTCGCGAGGTCGTCGCCATAGATCGTGATCGCCACGTCGCCGCGCACGCCTTGCAGAAGGTCGTCCATCCGCATCTGGATCGGCTGCGAGAAGGTGAACGCCACGCCTGGCACCTGCTCCTTCAGCTTCGCCTCGTAGGCGGCAACGAGGCCGTCCTGGTTGCTGGCCGTCTTCCACTCCGCCTGCGGTTTCAGCGACACGAAGCTGTCCGTGCTCTCGACGCCCATCGGGTCCGTCGGGATTTCGGCGCTGCCGGTCAGCGACACCACGCGCGTCACCTCGGGGAAACCGCGCAGCACCGCCTCAATACGCCCGGCGATGCGCAGGCTGGCGTCGAGGCTGATGCCCGGCAGCTTCTCCGACGTGATGACGATCGAGCCCTCGGAAAGCTGCGGCAGGAACTCGCCGCCGAGCCGGGTCGCCATGAGCACCGACCCGCCGAATAAGCCCGCGGCGACCAGCAGGATCAGCAGCGGATGCCGCTCGGCACGGCGCAGCACCGGCGTGTAGCCCGCCCGCGCGTGCCGCACGAGCCAGGTCTCCTTCGGCGTCTTGTCGCCCAGGAACGCCGCCGCCAGGGCCGGCATGACCAGGATCGTCACCAGAAGCGAGCTCAGCAGCGCCAGCATTACGGCGATCGCCATCGGGCGGAACATCTTGCCCTCGACGCCCTGCAGCGCCAGCACGGGCAGATAGACCATGCTGATGATCAGCACTCCGAACGCGACGGGCTTGGCGACCTCGGCGGCGGCGACCCAGATCACCTTGCCGGAGTTATCCTTGCTGGAGTCGTCCTGGGCAGCAGCAGCCCGGCGGCGCAGCACGTTCTCGATCATCACCACGGCGCCGTCCACCACCAGGCCGAAATCGATGGCGCCCAGGCTCATGAGGTTGCCGGAGATGCCGAGCGCCCGCATGCCGGCGAACGCCATCAGCATCGAGATCGGGATCGCGCACGCGACGATCAGACCGGCGCGCAGATTGCCCAGCATCAGCAGCAATACCGCGACTACCAGCACGGCGCCCTCGCCTAGGTTGTGCTCGACCGTCGAGATGGTGCGGGCCACGAGGTCGGACCGGTCATAGTACGGCCGCAGCTCGATGCCGGGCGGCAGCTCCTTGCCGATCTCCTCGACCGCCGCCTTCACCCCGGCGATCACCTGGCTGGCATTGTCGCCGTACTGCATCAGCGCCACGCCCACCAAGGTCTCGCCGCGGTCGTCATGCGTCACGGCACCCAGCCGCACCTTGGGCGCCTCCACGACCTCGCCCAGGCCGCCGATGGTGAGCGGCACGCCGTCAGGCGCTGTCTGGAGCACGATGCCGGCAATATCTTCGGGGGTCTTGGCCAGCGCCATGCCGCGCACCACCACCTGCTCGTCGCCGCGCGTCAGGTAAGCGCCGCCGCGGGTGGCGTTGTTGTCGGACAGTGCCTGGAACACCTGCGGCATCGTCAGGTTGTGGGCGCGCAGGGCCTCGGCCCCGATGCGCACCTCGAAGGTCCGCATCTGGCCGCCGTAGATGTTCACGTCGGTGATGCCCGGCACCAGCCGCAGCTTCGGCGCGATGGTCCATTGCAGGATTTGGCGCAGCTCCATCGGCGTGTGGCCGGGGCCGCGCACCTCGAACTGATAGACCTCGCCCAATCCGGTGGCGATCGGACCCATTTGCGGGGATCCGACGCCGGGCGGCATGGTCTCGCGCGCCTGACCGAGCCGCTCCATCACCATGGAGCGCGCGGCGGGCAGGTCGGTCGCGTCCTCGAACGTCACATACACCGCCGATAAGCCGAACCGCGAGGTGGAGCGCACCGATTTCAGCCCGGGCAGCCCGGCCATCGAGTATTCAACCGGCACCGTCACCAGCCGCTCGACCTCCAACGGCCCCAACCCCGTCGCCTGCGTCAGGACCATGACCTGCTTCGGCGAGATGTCGGGCACCGCATCGACCGCGAAGCCGCGCAGGTTCAGCACGCCGCCGGCAACGACGCCAAGCGCCAGAACCAGCACCAGCCAGCGCCGGGCCACCAGGCCAGCGAAAAATGCCTGCATCATGCGGTCCTAATCCGTGGAGCCCAGGAGATCCTTCTGCAGGATCGACTTCAGGGCGAAAGCGCCTTCGGTCACCACCTCGTCCCCGGCATTCAGCCCAGCGCGCACCTCCACCCAGTCCGGACGCTGCACGCCGAGCTGCAGGTCGTGCCGCTCGAACCGCTCGGGCCCCGCGCGCAGGAAGGCGATGGGCTTGTCGTCGATGGTCTGCACCGCCGCCGCCGGGATTTCGGTGCCGCTCCGTCCCTGGTCGCTGGTGACCTGCACCTGCACGAACAATCCGGCCCGCAACGCGCCGTCGGCGTTGGCGAGCTCCACCCGCGCTGGCAGGGTGCGCGTCCGCGGGTCCAGCTCCGCGCCGACCGCGGCGACCCGGCCGGGCCAGGCGCGGTCCGGCCCGGTCGTCAGCCGCACCACGGCCGCATCGCCCACCCGGACCTGCGGCACGTCCTTTTCCGCCACCTGCATCAGCGCCAGCATCACCGACAGGTCGGCGACCGTGGCCGCGTCCGTCGTGGGATCGACGACCTCGCCCGGCGTCAAATTGAGGCTCACCACCACCCCGGCAATCGGGCTGGTCAGCATGCCGGTCCCGGGCGCGCTGCCGGCGGCCGGCGACAGGCGGGCCACCCGGGCGTCGTTCGCGGAGACCTGGGCGCGCGCGGTATCGACGGCCGCGCGGGCGCGGGCGGTCTCGGCGCCGCGGCGCTCCGCCTCCGCCCGGGCGACCGAGCCGTCGCGGGCCAGCATCTCGCCCCGCCGCTGCGACGCGCTCGCCACCTGCACCTCGGCCTGCGCCTGGCGCAATGCCGCCTGCGCGGCGGCCAGGCTGTCGCGCGCGTCGGTCAGGCCGGGGATGTCCAGCTCTGCCAGCGGCTGACCGGCCTCCATTGTGTCGCCGGGCCGCACCAGCAGCCGCAGCACCCGGCCCTGGGCGAAGGGGCGGAGGCGCGCGACATGGCGCTCGTCGAACATGATGGTCCCGGGCGCCTGCACCGGCTCGGTGACCCGGCGGCGCTCGGCGTGCGCGGTCTTGAGGCCAGCGCCCTTCTGCGCGTCGGCGCTCATGCGCACGATGCCGGGCGGGTCCTTCGGCTCGTCTTTGTTTCCTGGCTTGTCCGCCGCCCAGGCCGGCGCGGCCAGCAGGAGCGGCACGGCGTAGAACCAGCCCCTCATGGCACCACCCCCTCGGCGATGCGGACACGCTGCTGAGCGGCGAGCAATCCGGTCCGTGCCTTGTCACGCGCGAGTTCCGCGTCGAACGCGAGCGCGTTGGCGCGGACCACCTCGATGAGCGGCATCTCGCCGGCCCGCCAAGCGCGCTCGATCTGGCCGCGTCGGGTCATAAGGCTGCTGGCGGCGCGGGCGGCGGCGGCGCTGCTCTGCCGCGCACCCGCCAGTGTCGCCACCGACTGCTGCAGCTCGGCCGTGACCTGGCGCTCCGCCTGGACGAGCTGCACCTGGGCGGTAGTGACCTGGGACTGCGCGGCGGCCAAACGCGGCAGGTTGCGCGCCTCGGTGGCGAAGGGGAAACGTACGACCAGGCCGAACCGGGTGTTCCACGGCGAGGTGCCGCCCTGCTTCTCGTTCGTGCCCTGGATGCCGACCTCCGGGCTGTCGCGGCTCTCGATCCGGGTCAGCCGCATCGCCGACTGCGCGGCCTCGGCCACGCGCCGGGCGGCGATCAGGCGCGGATGGCTGTCACGCACGAGGTCGATCTTCGGCGACGCCGGCTCTGGCCCCACCAAGCTTGGTACCGCCGGCTGGCCGGTCAGCGACGCCAACAGCGCCTGCGCGCTGACGAACTGCGCCTGGGCGTCGGCCAGCGTCATGCTGGCGGAGGCCGCGTCGGCGTCGGTGGCCAGCGCGTCCGACTGCGCGGCCTCGCCGATGCGGAAACGGCGGTTCAGGTCCATGGCCAGCGCCTGCGACGACTGCAGCCGGCGTCGGGCCGCGTCCCGCGTGTTGGCGCTGATCGCAGCCTGGGTGGCGGCGTCGAGCACCTGGAGCGCCACGGCGAGGTGGGCGGCGTCCAACTCGGCGCCCAGGCTGGTGATCTCCGCCCGCGCGGCGTCCTGCGTGGCCCGGCCCTGGCCCGGCAGCCAGACCGGGGTGCCGATTTCGGCCTGATGGGTCACGTAGGTACTGGTTGCTGCCGGCCTTGTCGTTGACGTAGGTGCCGACCGCATAGGGCGCGTTCGGCAACAGGGCGCCGGCGGCGTTGACCCGGGCGGTGGCGGCCTGACGCCGCGCCTCCACCCCCGCGCGGTCCGGCAGCCGATCCCACGCCGCCTGGACGGCGTCATGCAAGGTTGTGGTCTGCGCCAGCGCGGGCAACGGCGCAAATAGGAGAATCAACGTGCCCTGGAGCACCCATCGGGTTAGAACCCGCATTGTTCCGATCTCTTTTTTGCCAAGGGATGCGGCCACACGGGGACAAGATGCCGAAACTTCCAGTGATCGCCTCCATCGCCGTGTTGCTATGCGGCTGTATGTCAGGACCGATCCCGCTGTCGTCCAGCAATAATAGCGTGAAAAGCGTGAACATGGACGGCCCAAGCGAGGAGAAGCTCCCCGGCGCTCCCGCTGTCCGGGCCGCCACGCCTTAGCTAGCGACAGGCCAATGCCAGGCGCGATACGCCCTAACGCGTCAGGTGCGGATGGCGTCCCGCCGGCCGTAGGCGAGCAGCATGGCGATGATGACCAAGCCGTAGATCACCTGTCGCCCCGCCTCCGGCATCTGCATGACGCTCAGCAGGCTTTGCAGCAGCACGATCAGCACGGTGCCTATCACGGTGCCGGTGACCCGGCCCTGGCCGCCCAGGATATTGGTGCCGCCGACGACGACCGCCGCGATCGCCGGCAGCAGATAGGCGTCGCCCATCGCCTGAAACGCCTTGCTGGTGTAGCCGGCGACCAGGATGCCGACGATCGACGCACACAACGAACACGCGACGAAACAGGCGACCAGCACGGCCTGTGTGTTCACGCCGGAGAGGAACGTCGCCGCCTCCCTGTTTCCGGTCGCGTAGATGGTGCGGCCGAGCGGGGTGCGGCCCAGCATAAAAGCAACGGCAGCGGCGATCAGGCCCCATACGACCACGGCATTGGCGAGCGGGACGCCGGGGATCAGGGTGCCGTTGGCCAGCCACGTCATCGGCGTGGTCGCCGAGCTTTGCGGCGCGAACCCGCCGGTCAGCATCACCATCAGCCCGCGCAGCACCGCGTTGACGCCAAGGGTGAAGATCATCGACGGCACCCGCAGCACGGCGACACCGAGGCCGTTGAACAAGCCGACGCATAGTCCGACGCCGAGCGCCGCCGGGATCGCCCAGCCGCCGCCGACGGCGGTGCCGAGCATGGCGCTTGCCGCGATCGTCCACGGCACCGACAGGTCGATGTGGCCGAGCAGGATCACCAGCATCATGCCGACGGCGATCGTGCCGAGGAATGCCGCGATGCGCATCTGCTGCAGCAGGTAAGCGGGGGAGATGAACGACGCCGTGCCCTGGGTCGCCAAGGTGTAGGCGGTGCCGCAGATCAGGATGACGGCGATGAAGCCGGCAGCGACCAAGGTGGGGCGGTCCAGGCCGCGCAACGCTGCGCTCACGTGCGCACTGCCGCGCTCACGTGAACAGCGACAGCTTGTTTTTGACCCGGAACACCCGCGCGGCGCCGAGCGAGACGGCGAGCAGCAGGATCACGCCCTCGAAGATCGGCTGCAGCAGCGGGTTGGCCAGGAAGCCGAGCGGACCCGCGGTGTCGAACACACGGAAGCAGAAGCTGATCGCCCGCAAGGCCATGGCGCCGAACACCGAGCCGATGGCGCCGCCGGAGCCGCCGAACAGCGACGTGCCGCCGATGACGACGGCCGCGATCGAGTTCAGCGTGTAGGCCCCGGCCTGCGGAATATCGGCGTTGCCGCTGCCGGTCTGGATCGCGAGATACAATCCGCCGCAGCCGGCGAAGAACCCGCCCAGCATGTAGGCCGCGAGCTTGGACCGCCAGACCTTGATCCCAGACATGAACGCGGCCCCCTCCGCCGAGCCGACCGCGTAGCAGCCGCGCCCGGTGACGGTCGCGCGGAACGGCAGCCACACGCACACGATGACGGTCACGATGACGATGATCGGCACCGGAATCAGGCCGGCGCCATGGCTGAACCAGCCGGGCGGCGCGCCATCCCACCAGCCAAACGTGTCCGCCATCTCGCTCAGGGCGTTCGTGGTGACCCAGTTCAGGTTGTCGTTGACGTGTCCGCCCGGCGTCGGCCGCAGGAACAGGCTGAGGCCCATATAGACAGCCCCGGTCGCGAGCGTCGCGATGATCGGCTGGATGCGGCCGAACACGACCACGCAGCCGTTGACCGCCCCGCAGGCGGTCCCGGTCGCGAGGCACGCGGCCATGCCGAGCGCGATGGAGCCGGGCGAGCCGTCGAGCAGATGGGAGGCGAGGCAATCGACCAGCGTCATCGTAGCGCCAGCCGCGAGGTCGAGCCCACCCGTGATGACCGGGACGGTCTGCGCCATGGCGACAAACACGAGCGCCAGGCTCTCGTTGCTGTTCTGCACCAGCAGATCGACCGAGAAGCCTTTGGGATGCAGGACGTTGTACAGGCCGTACAGCAGCAGGAACAACGCGACCGCGAGCCACAGTCCGATGTTCTGGCCGAGGCGGATGCGCAGGTTGTTCACGCGGCTGCCGCCGTGGTGTTCCCGGCCGTGATATTCAGAGAGGCGGCGACGATCGCCGGCCCGGTGATCGCATCGCCCGCCAGTTCGCGCACGACCCGGCCGTCATACAGGATCAGCACCCGGTCGCAGCAGCCGACCAGCTCGTCATAGTCGGTCGAGTACAGCACGATCGCCGTGCCCGCATCGGCGAGGTCGCGGAGCAGTTGGTAGATCTCCTGCTTGGTGCCGACGTCGATGCCGCGCGTGGGATCGCATAGCAGCACGATGCGGGGAGCGGTCAGCAGCCACTTGGCGATTACGACTTTCTGCTGGTTGCCGCCCGACAGGGTCGCCACCGGGAGCGCAGGGTCGGCCGCCTTGATCCGCAGCTTGCCGATCATGGCGGCAATGCCGGCAGCCTCCCGCTTGCGATCAATGACAATTCCACGTGTGAGAGCCGGCAAAGCGGCCAAGGTGATGTTCTCGGCGACCGACATCGGCAGCATCAGTCCCTCCGTCTTGCGGTCCTCGGGGATCAGCGCCATGCCGATGCGCTGGTGCTTGGCCGCGGCTGGGCTGGCGATGACGCGTGCAGCGCCGTCGATCGCCACCGTGCCGGAGACGCCGCGCAGCGCACCGAACAGCGCCAGCAAGAGGTCGCGCTGACCCTGTCCATCGAGGCCGCCCAGGCCCACGATCTCGCCCCGGCCAACCCGCAGGTCGATCCCGTGCAGCCGGTCGGCCCAGGCGAGGTTCTTCACATCCAGCGCCGGGGCGCTGTTCGCGCGATAGGCGGGCTTGGGCGGATAAGTGCTGTGGATGTCGCGGCCAATCATCATCTGCACGATGTCGGTGGGGCTGCGCGAGCCCTGCGCGAAGGTCTCGATGTGGCGGCCGTTGCGGAACACCGAGCAGGCGTCGGCCAGCTTCTCGATCTCGTGCATCCGGTGGCTGATGTAGAGCAGCCCCAGCCCCTCGTCGCGCAGACCGAGCAGGATCGCATAGGCCTTCTCGACGTCGGCCGCGGTCAGCGCCGACGTTGCCTCGTCCAGGATCAGCAGGCGGGGTGCCCGGCCGAGCGCCTTGGCGATCTCGACCATCTGGCGACGCGACAGCGGCAGGTCGCGGACCAGCATGATGGGGCTGATGTCCTCGCAGCCGACGCGGGCAAGCAGCCTCTCGGCGTGGCGGCGCTGCGCCCGCCGGTCGATCAGGCCGAAGCGCCGGGGCGGGGTCGTGATGGCGATGTTGTCGGCGACCGACAGGTCTGGCAGCAGCGACAATTCCTGGAACACGCACACGACCCCGGCCGCGTTGGCTGCCTGCGGGTCCGGCAGGACACGCGGCGTGCCATCGATCGCCAGCGTCCCGGTGTCCGGCTGCACCACGCCCGCGATGATCTTGATCAACGTGCTTTTGCCGGCCCCGTTCTCGCCGAGGATCGCATGGATCGAGCCCGCATGGGCGGTGAAGTCCACGCCCTCAAGCGCATGGACGCCGCCATAGCGCTTGCTGATGCCTCGCAGCTCCAACAGTGGAGGCCGGTTCGCACCGGCCTCCGGTGCCGTCACGTCCAACGCGCCTACTGCGTGTTGTCCAACGCGCCTACTGCGTGTTGTCCTTGGACTGGCCCATGATCTGCGGCGCGGTGAAGGCGACGCCGCAAGGCAAAAAGGCATTGTCGGAGAAGAACTGCTCGTTCAGGTCGGGGAAGTAGTTCTCGCCCGCCTTGAGGTCGGTGAAGTCGGCGACCGGGATCGGCACCGAGATCAGCTGCGGCATCGGATTGCCCTTCAGCGCGCTGATCGCCGCCTTCATCGAGATCGCGACCAGCGCCGGCGACTGGCCGTAGCTCATGCCCTTCAGGCCGTCTTTCGCGTGGTCGGCGATCTGGCGGCGAAACGCATTCTCGCCCTCGCCGGCCACCGGGACGAACGGATGCTTGGCGTCCATCAGCGCCTGCACCGTGCCGTCCGAGCCGCCCTGGGTAAACACGCCGTCGAAATGCCCGTTCACGGCGACCGCGTCGGCGGTGACCTTCTGACTGTCGCCGGTCGCCCAGTTGCCGACGACCTCGACGATGTCTGGGCGCGCCCCGGCCGCCTTCAGGGTCTCGCGAAAGCCCTCATGCCGTTCGCGATCGACCGAGTTGCCGGGCACGCCGCGCACCTCCAGCAGCTTCTTGGCCGACGGGGCGTATTTCAGCAGCCAGTTGGCCGCGTTGACGCCCATCGCATGGTTGTCCTCGTTGACCTGCATCACGGCGTCGGTGTCGAGCGCGTTGTCGAACGGCACGATGATCACGCCCTTCGTGTTGGCCTGCCGGATCACCCGGTCGAACCCAGTCGGACTGACGGCCTCGACGATGATCGCGTCATAGCCCTGGTTGATGAAGTCCTCGACGGCGCCGAGCTGGGCGGCGGCGTCGGTGCCCGTGCTGACGACCTTGAACTCGGCCAGATCCTTTTTGACTTCGGGAAGCTCGGCATAGGCCTTGGCGGTCTTGATCATCTGGATGCGCCAGGTGTTGCCGACGAACCCGTTGACGAGCGCTATCTTGAACGGGCCGGGTTTGACCGGCCATTGGTAATACTTGGTCTGCGCGGTCCATGGCTTGAAGCAGGCATCGGCGGCAGCCGGGGCCGGGACGGTCTTGGGGCCGGCCGCGAGGGCGGTTCCGGCGAACAGGCTCAGCGCGAAGGCGGCACTGACGACACGGGTATGCATGGGGTGTTTCCTTGCTTGGGTCGCATCGTTCTCTGACGATGTCATGGGGAGAGCGTGTCGCAAGTTCCTGGTTTGAGCAAGCTTTCTCAAGAAAGCGACGCCGCGTTGATCGGCCGGTGCCCAAAGGTGCCTGTTGCCGCCCAGTCTGCCAAGGGGGCAGCCCGCCAATTCGGCTGGATGACGCCTGCCCCTTTGGTCGATGATCCGGCCGCAAAACGGCCGACCCGCGAGGGTGACAAGCGGCGCCGGGGCGGCGACACTCTTGGGCGCGACATGCAACCTTGCTTCGGAGAACTCGATGGAACTGCGCAACCTCGGCCGTTCTGGCCTGCGTGTCTCGGCGATCGGCCTCGGCTGCAACAACTTCGGCGGACGCATCGACCTCGACGCGACGCGCCAGGTCATTCACAAGGCGCTCGATGTCGGCATCACGCTGTTCGACACCGCCGACGTTTACGGCGAGCGCGGCGGGTCGGAGACCTGCATGGGGCAGGTCCTCGGCGACGCGCGGAAGCGGATCGTGCTGGCGACCAAGTTCGGCATGCCGATGGACGACACGGGGGAGAGCGAAGGCGCCTCACGGCGATACATCTTCGCCGCCGTTGAGGCCAGCCTGCGGCGCCTCAAGACCGACTGGATCGACCTGTATCAGCTGCATCGCCCCGATCCGCGCACGCCGATCGAGGAGACGCTGCGCGCGCTCGAAGACCTCTCCCGCGCGGGCAAGATCCGCTACTACGGCTGTTCGAACCTGCCGGCGTGGCAGGTGGTCGAGGCGCAATGGACTGCGAGAACGCTGAACCTCGCTGGTTTCGTGTCCTGCCAGGACGAGTATTCGCTGGTCGTGCGTGAGGCCGAGCACGACCTGCTGCCGGCGATGCGCGCCTACGGGCTCGGCCTATTGCCGTATTTCCCGCTCGCCAGCGGACTGCTCACCGGCAAGTACCGGCGCAACATGCCGCTGCCGGCGGAGGCGCGGCTGACCAAAACGCAGCGGCTCGCCGACCGCTATCTGACCGAGAAGAACTGGGAGAGGTCGGAAAAGCTGATCGATTTCGCCGAAGCGCGCGGTCGCACGCCTTTGGAGCTCGCGTTCAGCTGGCTCCTCGCCAACGCGCCCGTCGCCAGCGTGATCGCGGGGGCCACGAAGCCGGAGCAGATCGAGGAGAACGCCAAGGCGGAGGCGTGGAAAATGATCGGGGACGACCTGGCCGAGATCGACCGCATTACGCTGGACTGAGCTCGGATCGAATGCGTCAATCCTCGGGGTCCTTCAAATGCGCCCGCGCGCGGATGCGCTCGCGATGCACCGTGTAAAGCCCGCTCGCGATGATGATCCCGGCTCCCAGGAACGTCATGCCGTCCGGCACTACGCCGAACGCCACGTAGCCCAGCAGCGTCGATGACAGAAGCTGGGCGTAGGAGAACGGCGCCAGCAACGAGGCCGCGGTGCGGCGATACGCAAGGATCAGCAGAGTACTGCCCCGTCGAGGCTGCCAACCCGATCGCGACCCCCATGCCGACCTGACCGAACGTCAGCGGCACGAACTCGAACGGCAGCACAGCCGTCAGCAGCAGCAGGCCGACCAGGGCTGACCAGAACAGCGTCGTCTCCGTGCGGTCGAGCGTGCCCATCCGGCGCGTGACGATGATGGTGACGGCCCAGCATACGGCCGACAGCACCGGGTAGATCGCGGCCGATTGCAGCGCGCCGCTGCCGGGACGGATCACGACCAGCACTCCAATCAACCCGGCCAGCACCGCGGCCCAGCGGCGCACGCCCACGACCTCGCCCAGGAAGGGGATGGAAAGGGCGGTGATGAACGCCGGGGAGACGAAGGAGATCGCCGAGGCCTCGGCGACCTGAAGGCGGTTCAGCCCGATGATGAAGAACAGCGCCGAACCCACGAGCGTCACGCCGCGCAAAGTCTGCAAGCCGGGCCGCTTGGGCCGAAGCGCCGCAAACCCGCCCTGGGCGGCGAGCACGGCGGCAAAACCCACAAACGTGACATAGCGCAGCCAGGCGACCTCGACCGCCGGCAACGACACGCGCAGTTGCTTCGCGAGCACGTCGGAGATGGAAAACAGCAGGACCGCCGAGACCGCCTGAAGGATCGATGGCAGCACCGCCGCGGCCTTCGACGAAGCTGGTTGAATCTTCTGGCTCATGCCAGCTTCTAATGCCATCGACTCGCATTAGGGGAAGAATGAGGATTCGTCTGCGTCTTAATCGATGACGACGCGCATGGCTCCCGATCAAAGCCCAAGCGGCAGGCGCACGACACGCAAGACGGCGTCGAGATCGTCTTTCCCGAGTGCCCCCAAAAGCCGCTGCACGCGACGCTTACTCGCCGTCGTGATCTGGCCCCGTCCGCGCCGCCTGAACGCAGACGAGAGTTGGAGCCGTTGCGTTGGCCGGAAGGCGTTTACGCCGGCGCCGCCCCCTGTGTTCCGACATAGACCGCATACAGCGACTGACTTCCAGCCATGAAAAGCCGGTTCCGCTTGGGCCCGCCGAAGGCGAGATTGGCCACCACCTCGGGGATGCGGATGCGGCCCAGCAGCTTGCCCTCGGCGTTCCAAACCGTGACGCCGCTATAGCCGACATTCCGCCCGGCATTGCTGGAGATCCAGACGTTGCCCTGCACGTCGCAGCGTATCCCGTCGGGCCCGCATTTGACGCCGTCCACCACGCAGTCCGTGAACGGCCGCTGGCCCGACAGCCGGTTGTCCGCCCCGACGTCGAACACGTGCACGTCGCCTTTGCCGCCCGCCCCCTGGTCGCCCGGCCCTTTGCCGGTGCTGATCACATACAGGCGCTTGTAGTCCGGGGAGAATGCCAGGCCGTTCGGGTCCGGGAGCTGATCCTCGGTCACGACGATGTCGAGTCGCCCGGACGGGTCCCAGCGATACACGTTGGTGGGCAGCTCCCGCCGTCCCGCGACGAACCCAGCGGGCTGGCCGAGGGTCGGCTTCAGCTGTCCTGGCGCGTTGGACGGACCGCCGGCCGTGTCTGGCGCGCCCTCATAAAGCTGGCCGCCGTAAGGGGGATCGGTGAACCAGACGCTGCCATCCGGATGCGGCACGACGTCGTTGGGAGAGTTGAGCCGCTTGCCGTCGAAACGGTCCGCCAAAATCGTAATCGAGCCGTCGAGCTCGTAGCGCACGACCCGGCGGGTCAGGTGCTCGCAGCTGATCTGCCGGCCCGCAAAGTCGAAGCTGTTGCCGTTGCTGTTGTTGCTCGGGCTGCGAAAGACGCTGACATGCCCGTCATCCTCGATCCAGCGCATCTGCCGGTTGTTGGGAATATCGCTCCACAGCAGGTAGCGGCCTTCGGCGCACCAGGCCGGGCCCTCCATCCACAGCGCACCGGTCCACAGACGCTGGATGCTGGTGTTGGGCTGGATCAGGCCGTCGAAGGCCGGGTCAAGAGTGAGGACGTCCGGGTCCGTGAAATAGGTGGTCGGGGCGCCTTCAGCGCCGAAATCGCGCGGAGGCGTCGTGATGGTTGTGGGCGGCGAGGCCGGCCGTGGCTGGGCGGCGGCGCCCGACGCGGTGACGGCAAATGCCGCAACGAGCGTGCGCCGTGACAAGCCGTTGGCGCGCTGATTGAACATGGCGGTGTCCTCCTGTTTTCCCGGCCTATGACCTGGCCGTTCCGGAAGCCACTATGCGCCTAAAGTCGGTCCCAAGCTCAAGTCAACGTTGCACATGGTTTTTTACAGCTTGGCTGGCAGCTTGGCCGGTGGCCGTCGTCTGCGCCTTTGCAACCACCGCGGCTCAAATTGACCAGCCACTACCGAAGGTTGTGACCGCTTCCTTCCAAACTAAAAGTCCGAGCGATCGCGGTTGCGCCGACAAGACGGCACAGTTGACGTGATCAGTCGCCAAGATAGCTTAGCCGACTAACTTTAGAACGATACGCTCGATGCTAGCAGCCGTCCAGTGCGTTTCGATATCGGGTGAGAGCAATACGAATAGACACGGGTGTGAAGTCTGTGGCACGGTTCGATCGAGGCCGCAGACTCTGGATGCCTCATTCCAGGCAGATCAAGGAGTCACGGGCAGCCCAGGCTTTAAAATAGGCGTTTGGAAAAAACGGCGTTTGGGGAGGGTTCATGACAATTCGAAACCCCGTTGAGTGGGCAGCGGATATGTCTAGGCATGCCGGTCAGGCTATGCGGCCCACGACCCGCGCCGTGCATCGAACGCGGCAGCCCGTCGCCGCCGGGTTGCCGGAAATCCGGCGCATCCAGCCGGCCGATCTCAAAGAAGTCCTGACAAAAGGGTTTGAGGATTTCGGTGAGAACCGGGCGGACGTCATCTTCCTCTGCCTGTTCTACCCCGTATTGGGATTGTTCTTCGCACGCCTCGCATCCGGCAGCGACATGCTGCCGCTGCTGTTCCCGCTCGCGTCCGGTTTCGCGCTGCTGGGGCCGTTGGCAGGCGTCGGCCTCTATGAGATGAGCAGGCAGCGCGAGCAGGGCCTGAAAGGCGGCTGGGCAGCGGCCTTTGGCGTGCTCCGCTCGCCCTCAATCGGCTCGATCATCCTGCTCGGCTTGATATTGGTGATGATCTTTGCACTTTGGCTTTTTGCGGCATGGGCGATCTATCTCGTCACCCTCGGCCCGCAAGCCCCCGCATCGGTCGGCGCCTTCGCCAGCGACGTGCTGACGACGCCCGCAGGCTGGACGATGGCCGTCATTGGCGTGGCCGTCGGTTTCATCTTTGCCGTCGTGGTGCTGACCATCAGCGCCGTGTCGTTTCCCATGCTGCTGGACCAGGATGTGGGAGTGACCCACGCGGTGCGGACTTCGGTACGCGCCGCGATCGCCAACCCGGTCCCAATGGCGCTTTGGGGCCTGATCATCGCCAGCGGCCTCGTGCTCGGCTCGATCCCGCTGTTCCTCGGCCTCGTCATCGTCTTGCCTGTGCTCGGCCACTCGACCTGGCACCTCTATCGCAAGGTGGTGTCGCCCGAGCGCAATATCGGTTCAGATGACTTTATCTGAACTGAGGTTTTGCATTCGTTTACAATAACCAAGAGTATGTTTGGTGCTTTTATCTGGTCCGAACACGCTCCAACGGCTCGCGTTTCCGTTCTCGTCTAAGATCAAGGATCGCAGAGGAATGGCAGTAGCGCTGGTTCTGGTTCTCGTGGCAGTGGGTTCAGTGTTGTTCCACCTCCTGAGCCCATGGTGGTTCACGCCGATCGCGTCGAACTGGAGTTATATCGACGCCACGATCGACATCACCTTCTGGATCACCGGGTTCGTCTTTTCGGCTGTCATCTTGTTCATGGCCTACTGCGTGTTCCGCTTTCGCCACGTTGAAGGAAGACGCGCGGCACACCAGCCTGAAAGCACCCGGCTGGAGTCCTGGCTCGGCATCGCGACGGCTTTGGGCGTCGCGGCCATGCTGGCGCCGGGCCTGATCGTCTGGTCGCAATTCGTCACGGTGCCGCCAGGGACCGCCGAGCTCGAAGTCGTGGGCCAGCAGTGGCAATGGAGCTTCCGGCTGCCCGGCAAGCAGGGCCGGCTGGGCACGTCCGACCCGCAGTATGTCAGCGCCGACAATCCTTTGGGCCTCAATCCCTACGATCCAAACGGACGGGATAACATTGTGATCGTTGCCGATGACCTGCATTTGCCGATCGGCAAACCGGTCAAGCTGCTGCTCCGCTCGCTCGACGTGGTGCATGATTTCTGGGTGCCGGAGTTCCGGGCCAAGATGGATCTTCTGCCGGGCCTGGTCACCTATTTCTGGTTCACTCCGACCAAAGCCGGCACCTACGAAATTCTGTGCGCCGGCTTCTGCGGCATCGGCCACCCGCAGATGCGGGGCAGCGTCGTCGTCGAGGACGAGGGCGCCTATCAGGCCTGGCTGCAGAAACAGCAGACTTTCGCGCAACTGGCGAAGAAGTAGGGGGGTTTAATGGGCGAGGTCATACTTGGCTCGGGCGGAGCGATCCCGGCGGCCGAATTGCCGGACGTGGAGCTTTACCACGCGAAAACTTGGGTCACCAAGTATGTATTCAGCCAGGACGCCAAAGTCATAGCGATCCAGTATTCGCTGACCGCGATGGCGATCGGCGTGGTTGCCCTGGTGCTGTCCTGGCTGATGCGGCTGCAGCTTGGGTTCCCCGGCGTCTTCTCCTTCATTTCCGCCGAAGGCTATTACCAGTTCATCACCATGCACGGCATGATCATGGTGATCTACCTGCTGACCGCGCTGTTCCTCGGCGGCTTCGGCAACTATCTTATCCCGTTGATGGTCGGCGCCCGGGACATGGTGTTCCCGTACGCGAACATGCTGAGCTACTGGCTCTATTTGCTCGCCGTGCTGGTGTTGGTCGCGAGCTTTTTTGCCCCGGGCGGTCCCACCGGCGCCGGCTGGACCCTGTATCCGCCGCAGGCCATCCTCGCGGGCACACCGGGAGCGGAAGCCGGCATTATCCTGATGCTCCTCTCGCTGATCCTGTTCATCGTCGGATTCACGATGGGAGGGCTGAATTATGTGGTGACGGTGCTGCAGGGGCGCACGCGGGGGATGACGCTGATGCGCATGCCGCTGACGGTCTGGGGCATCTTCACGGCGACGGTCATGGCGCTGCTGGCCTTCCCCGCTTTGTTCGTCGCGGCCGTCATGATGCTGTTCGACCGGACGCTCGGGACCAGCTTCTTCATGCCGAGCCTGGTCTCGATGGGCGAGCACCTGAAATACGGCGGCGGCAGTCCGATCCTTTGGCAGCATCTGTTCTGGTTCTTCGGCCACCCGGAAGTCTATATCGTCGCCCTGCCGGCGTTCGGCATCGTCTCCGACCTGATCAGCGTCCATGCCCGGAAGGCCATCTTCGGCTACCGCATGATGGTCTGGGCGATCGTCATTATCGGCGCCCTCAGCTTCGTGGTCTGGGCGCATCATATGTATGTCAGCGGAATGAACCTGAACTTCGGGTTCTTCTTTGCCGTCACCACGCTCATCATCGCCGTGCCGACCGCCATCAAGGTCTATAACTGGGTGCTGACCTTATGGCACGCCGACATTCACCTGACGGTCCCGATGCTGTTCGCCCTCGGCTTCGTCGTCACCTTCGTGAACGGCGGGCTGACCGGCCTGTTCCTCGGCAACGTCGTGGTGGATCTGCCGCTTTCGGCGACCATGTTCGTCGTGGCGCATTTCCACATGGTGATGGGCGTGGCGCCGATCCTGGTGGTGTTCGGCGGCATCTACCATTGGTATCCCAAGGTCACCGGTCGAATGATGGATGACCGGCTGGGCAAGCTGCACTTCTGGGTCACGTTCCTCGGCGCCTACGCGATCTTCTTTCCGATGCACTACCTCGGGCTGATTGGCGTGCCGCGCCGTTACTACGAGCTGGGCGAGACGGCGTTCATCCCGAAATCGGCGGAAACGCTGAACGTCTTCATTACTGTGGCGGCATTGATCGTGGGCGCCGCCCAGATGGTCTTCCTGTTCAACCTGGTCCGGAGCGTGTTCAAAGGCCGGCTCGCGGGCAGCAATCCCTGGAACGCCGCCTCGCTCGAGTGGCAAACACCGGAGACCCCGCCGGCACATGGCAATTGGGGCAAGGAACTGCCCGTGGTTTATCGCTGGGCGTACGACTACAGCGTCCCCGGCGCCGAGCGGGACTTCATCCCGCAAAACCAGCCTCCGGCCCTGGTCGCCGCGGTGGGGGCGGCGCATTGAGCGCCATGCTGCTGTTCTTGGCCCTGATCGCAGCGATCAGCGGATGGTGGCTGTCGCAGCAGAGGCTGACCTCCAAGCCCTGGCTGGAGCAGGGCGTGCAATGGGACCTTCCCGGCACGGGCGCCTCGCCGATGCCAGCGGTGAAGCTCGGATTGGGAGTGTTTCTGGCGGTTGCCGGCTCCCTGTTCGCGCTGCTGATCAGCGCCTACCTCATGCGCGTCGGCGCAACGAACGTCTTGGACGGGCCGAAGCTGCCGGGGTCGAGGCTGCTGTGGTTCAACACTGTCATGCTCGTCTTGAGCAGTGCTTCGCTGCAATTGGCCTGGATACAGGCACGCCGGCGGCAGATGGACGGCGTGCGCGTCAACCTGCTCGTTGCGGCCGTGTCCGCCCTCGCCTTCGTGATGGGTCAGCTCCTGGTTTGGCGGCAACTGACGCAGGCGGGTTACTTTCTGGCTTCGAACCCCGCCAACTCGTTTTTCTACCTGCTGACCGGGGTGCATGGACTGCACGTGATCGGCGGAGTGGCGGCGCTGGGCCGGACTATCGCCAAAGCATGGCCCGGCATCGCCACGGAACCGGTGCGCCTCGGCGTCGAGCTTTGCGCGATATACTGGCACTTCCTGCTGCTGGTCTGGCTGGTCGTGTTCAGCCTGGTGATGGGCTGGGCGGACGACTTCGCCGATATTTGCCGTGCCCTGATCACCTGAGAGGACAAACCGCAGATGGCAGAACCGGCGCTGACGAACCCAGGCGAGGCTCCGACCCGGCCGGGAAGCTGGCAGGGCATTGCGTCCGACTGGGCGTCGGACCAGCGAGCGTTCAAGAATGTCTCCTGGGGCAAGGTCATGATGTGGATCTTCCTCCTGAGCGAC
Organism: uncultured Alphaproteobacteria bacterium; assembly: GCA_963850595.1. Taxonomy (GTDB): domain Bacteria; phylum Pseudomonadota; class Alphaproteobacteria; order Acetobacterales; family Acetobacteraceae; genus CAHJXG01. The sequence continues at coordinate 381,444 of CAWKLS010000005.1, forward strand.
ACCTTCATCTTCAGCTGTTTCCTCCTGTCGTACATGACGGTGCGCATGTCCACGACGGTGCCCTGGCCCAATCCCAGCGAGGTCTTCGCCCTAGAGATCGGCGGGGCGAAGGTCCCGCTCATCCTGATCGCCATCATGACCTTCATCCTGATCAGCAGCAGCGGGACGATGGCGATGGCCGTCAACTTCGGCTACCGCCGCGACCGGGTTAAAACCGCGGCGCTGATGCTGCTAACCGCGGCATTTGGCGCCTCCTTTGTGGGAATGCAGGCGTTTGAGTGGACCAAGCTGATCCATGAGGGGGTTCGGCCCTGGGGCAACCCCTGGGGCGCCTATCAGTTCGGCTCGGCGTTCTTCATGATCACGGGTTTCCACGGCACGCATGTGACGATCGGGGTGATTTTCCTGGTCATCATGGCGCGGAAAGTATGGCGCGGAGATTTAGAGACCGAGCGGAGAGGCTTCTTCACCAGCAAAAAGGGCAGCTACGAGCTCGTTGAGATCACCGGGCTCTATTGGCACTTCGTCGATCTCGTCTGGGTGTTCATCTTCGCACTTTTCTATCTTTGGTGAGGAAAGACCGTGGCACAAGCAGTCGCACACGCCCAAGGACACACGCTGGGACAAACATCGGGACAACAACACCCGATCAAGCTCTATCTTGTGGTCTGGGGATGGTTGTTCGTTCTCAGCACCTGTTCCTATCTCGTCGATTATGTCGGTCTGCACGGATATCTGAGATGGTCTTTGATCCTGCTATTCATGGCTTTGAAAGCGGGCCTGATCGTCGCGTTTTTCATGCACATGGCCTGGGAGCGGCTCGCGCTGCGCTGCGCCATCCTGCTGCCGCCGATACTGCTTTTAGTATTTTTGGCGATCATGATGTTCGAGAGCGACCACACGCTATTTACGCGGACGGAGTTTTTCGGGGCGACACCATAAGGCGACTTTGCTTCCATATAGGAACTCAGAACAGATGCCGGTTCACAATGCCGCTCCGCCTGCCGAAGTCGCGGGCAGTCCGCCGTTACTGATTGCTGCACAGCGCCTGGCTGCCTCTGGGCTGACCGATTGGATCACGTTGCTGAAGCCGAGGGTGCTGACGCTCGTTGTGTTCACCGGCATTGTCGGAATCGTCGTCGCCCCCGGGCCTCTGCACCCCATGCTGACCATCGCGGCGGTGCTTTGCATCACTTTGGGCGCAGGCGCTGCTGGCGCGATCAACATGTGGTACGACCGCGATATCGACGCGATCATGCGCCGTACGGCGCGGCGCCCGATCCCGGCCGGCCGTATTGCGCCCCGCGACGCACTGCGGTTCGGCGTGGCACTTGCCGTTGGCTCGGTGCTGGTGATGGGCCTTGCAACCAACATCGCCGCGGCGGCGGCGCTGGCGGGGTCCATCGCGTTCTATGTGTTCATCTATACCATTTGGCTGAAGCGGCGCACGCCGCAGAACATCGTCATCGGCGGCGCCGCCGGGGCCTTTCCACCGGTGATCGGATGGCTGGCGGTGACCGGGAGCCTCGACGTGATGCCAATCCTGATGTTTGCCATCATCTTCTTCTGGACTCCGCCGCATTTCTGGTCGCTTTCATTGTGGGCCCACGCGGACTACCAGCGTGCCGGCGTTCCGATGCTGCCGGTCGTGGCCGGCGCCAAGGAGACCCGGCGGCAGATCGTGATCTACACCGTGATCCTGGTCGTCATCAGCCTGCTCCCCTGGGCCTTGCGGCAAGCCGGCATCGTGTATGGCGTATCGGCTGCGGTGCTGGGCCTCGGCTTCCTCGTGAGCGTCTGGCGCATGATCCAGGACCGGCAGGACGCGTCCGGCGTGAGCCAAACGAACGACGCGCCGGCACGGGCGACGTTCAAATACTCTATCCTGTATCTGTTTGCGCTGTTCACGGCGCTGGCGGTCGATAGCTTCGTGTGATTGGGGCGAAGCTCCAGCAGCAGCCTTCTCGAAGCATTGTGGAACCGCAGGTCAGCGTTCAGATTAGCATCTCTGAATACCCGCCGGTTTGGGGCGCCTGCTGTTGGCTGATGTCCGCACCTCACGTCTGCTGCTTCGATCCTGGCGGGAGACGGATTTGGCCGCCTATGCGGCGCTGAACGCCGATGCCGAGGTTCGCCGCTGGTTCCCGGGCACGCTGACCCGGTCGGCAAGCGACGCTCAGGCTGCCAGGATCCAGGACCACATTTCAGCGCACGGCTTTGGCTTTTGGGCCGTTGAGGCGCTGGGCATCGCGCCGTTCATCGGTTTTGCCGGCCTGCAGCACGTGAGCTTCGCCGCGCCGTTCACGCCGGCCGTCGAGACGGGCTGGCGCCTCGCGCGGAAGTACTGGGGCCACGGCTATGCCACGGAGGCGGCCCGGGCGGCGCTCGCCCACGCGTTCGGGCCGCTGGGCTTGCCCGAAATCGTCGCTTTCGCGGTGCCGGGCAACATGGCATCCCGCCGGGTCATGGAGCGGATTGGCATGAAGCACGACCCCGCGGGTGATTTCGACCATCCGAACGTGCCAGAGGGCAGTCCCCTCCGACGCCAAGTGCTCTACCGTGCCGCATGCGCAGAGCGCTCATGGCCGGTCCAGCCGGATGGCTATCAGGCCTAGTCCCAAGACCCTGCTATCGATGGCGCCGTTCTCGTCCTGAGGCCTGACTGGGTCCTGAGCGACGAATGCGACCTCGACAGCGTCGCGAGCGTCATCGGGGGGTGGCAGCAGAACGTGATACTCGGCTGGGGTCGCAGACACGGCCCAGGTTGCGGCGACATGGCCGTTGACCGTCACCGCAATGGGCTGCACCTGCGCCGGCGGGCGCGGGACGGCGACCGCCCAGGCTGTCAGCTCAAACTCCCCTTCACCGCCTTGAGGTAAGAAGCGCAGCGTTGCGCGGGGGCTGCCCCAACGCCCCCAAGCCTCGGGCGCATACCAGCCGGTTTCAAGCAGCTCGCCACCCGCCTCGTTGGGACGCAGCGACAGCAAGCCTCCGGTCGGCACGAGGTGGACTGGCCTGTAATTTGATAGATCCTCGTACCAGCGCCGGGTCCGCAAGTCCAAGCCGCAAAGCCCATCGACCTCGTGCGAGTGCGCATAGGCGCGCATGCGGTCGAGGTAGCTCGGGCTGCTGGGGTCGGCGGCGTTCCAGTCCGGAGGGTTGAAGCTTGATATTCCGTTGATCGTGGGTATGTCCGCAGCCTCTGCGATAAGCATGGCATTGGCATTGGCGCTCAATGTTTGCTGGATTTTGTTCGATTCTGGATCATCGGATCGGGCCGACAGCACGGTGAAGGCGCGGCAGCGCGCCGGCGGCGGCAACACGGCATCCAGGCGCCGCAGCTCGTCCCTATGATCAAGGCGCGCCACGTCCGGGCCGCTGCTCAACTGCTCGGCGACCAGCAGCGTCGCCAGAATGGCGGCGGCGACGGGTCTCCTGTTGCCCAAGTCCCGCAGCCAGAGCAGCACGACGCACAGCACCGGGCCGGTCGCCAGCATGATCCAAGTGCGGGCCACGACACGGATCGCCTTGCCGCCAGGGATCAGGTGATAGACGAGCCACCAGCCCGTTACGCCGCGGATGCTGAGGGTGAGGGCGTAGATGACGCCAATAGCGACGAGCGCCGGACGGATTGTTCGGCTTTGCCGCCAGGACCAAGCGGCAGCCAGGAGGCAGGCCAGGTGAACCGGCGGCCAGCCGACGATCCGCTCGGCGGACGAGGTAAAGTCGTCTGGAGCGACGAAGCGATCGGACCAACCAAACAGCAGGTTCCCTGGCCCAACCCGGAGCGTGTCGCCGAGAGTGGGAAGATAGGGGCGGAGGGCTGCGAAACCGTGCATCCCGCTCTCGCGGGCTTTCGGTAGATAAAGGCCCAGGAAGGGCATGACCGCAATCGCAAAGAACAGGCCGATGGCGAAGACGGCCCGCCATTCGCGCCGCAGCACGGCCAATATGCGGCACAGCGCCTCGCGATCGGTTGCCAGGATGGCCAGGAGGAGCACCGCGGCGTAGAAGCCCAGCAGCCACGCCATATAGAAGGCGGTGATAAGCCATGCTGACACCAGCAGTGCGAGCGCCGCACCCCAGCCGCATGCTGCCCGCGCTGTCCCTGCCTCCAGCGCCTGGATGGTGCGCACGGCAAGCAGCGCGGTCCCCGGCGCCAGCGCCACGCTGAGTATCTGTGCGTGGGCGGATTGCTGGTAGGTGCTGATGCTCAGGGTGAACAGGACTGCGCCGAGCGTGGCCCAGGGAAACGCCATGAGCAGCACGCGACGTGCAAAGCGGTAGGCGGTCGTGAAGCCCAGGATGCGCAGCAGGATGTTGACCGCCTCCGCCGAGGCGAACGGATCCAGACCGAGGGCGCGTAGGCCGGCATAGCCCAGGCCATATAGAAGGTAGCCATCGTTGTAGGCCAGCGTGCCGCGATACGGATAGAAGTAGTTCGTCGTGTCCCAGACGGATCTGCCGCGCAGGACATTGAACCAATGCTCGAGGATGCTGACCTCGATCAGCCCGTCAAAGCGGTCACCCGTGAGCAGGCCGAAGCTGGTCAGAAGCTGCGTGCTGAACACTGCGCTTAGCGAAAGCAGCAGCGCTGCGGCAAGCAACGCGGGTTGGTATCGGCTGGCAAAGGTATCGCGTTCGGGCCGGGCGGGTGGGCCTGCAGCTATGCCGGCTAAGTAAACCGCTACTAGTCTGCGTACCGATGACAGCCTAAGAACCTGTTTGAGTGACTTCAACTTGCGGCGGCGTAGACTGGCATGGGGTTGAGCAGGGCTTCGACGCCGGACAGGATGGCCGCGAACGCGACGCGGGCGGCCGACACGTCGAGGCGCCCGGCACGGTCGCGCAGCAGCCCGCCCCAGTGCGCGAGCCAGCCGAAAGAGCGCTCCACCACCCAGCGGCGCTCGAGCACGACAAAGCCTTTCTGCCCGGGATCGCGCTCGACAACATGGTGGCGCATGCCGTGCCGGTTCGACCAATCGCGGCAGCGCTCGGCGACAAAGCCGCCGTCGAGGATGGCCTCGCGCAGGCTGGGCCATTCTGCCTTTCCGACGTCAAGCGCGGGAAGCGTGTCGCGCTCCTGGGTAGAGGCCGGCACCACGGCAACGGCGAGCCAGGTGCCGTCGGCGTCGACCAGGGCGACGCGCTTGCGGCCCAGCACCTTCTTGGCGGCGTCATAGCCGCGTGGGCCACGGACCGGGATGCATTTCACCGATTGCGTATCGATGATGCCCAACGTGGGTTCGGGCTTCCTGCCCGCAGCACGACGCCGCAAGCAGGCCACGTCGCACAGCAGCCGGTCAAACAACCCAAGCTCCAGCCATCTGCGGAACCAGCCGTACACGGTCCGCCATGCTGGAAAGTCACCGGGCAGAGCGCGCCAGGGTCCGCCAACACGCAAATGCCAGGCAATCGCGCTGATGACCGGCAACACAGGCGTTGCCTTCTCGCTGCGCGGCGGGTCTGCCCGCTCCAGCCACCGCGCCATCTCCTCGACCGCGCAGGTCGATACCATCTCCTTCAGGCCCGCCTCATGGCGTGCCCGATGCGCTTCAGTCCACATCCCTGCTCCCATCCGCCCGTCCCGGCGGACACTCGTGATCTCCAACACGCAGAGATGAGGTCGAGGCGCAAACGGGTCACTCAAACAGGTTCTAAGCAGGGTTGCGTGGCCTGAAGATGATGGCGATCCCGCCGGCTGACCGCCAAAGCCCGCGCCAGCGCGTTCGCGATCGAGCAGCCGGCCGACGTTGGCGTAGGCGCAATCGTGGTGCGCCCCACAGCGCAGGGTCAGTGGGATGCGGAAAGTCGCGGGATTTGCGCGCTTCTGAGCGGTTTTCTGCCGTCCTACGGGCGTCGCGACCCGGTGGTCCGCCTTCGCGTGTCATCCCGCATCGCGGAACCCGGCCGCGATATGCCGCGCGCAGCGCAGCGCCAGCGCGGTCACGGTGCTGGTTGGGTTGACGACGCCGCCGGTCGCAAAGCTGCTGCCATCGACGACATACAGGTTCGGCACCTCCCAGCTTTGATGCCACTTGTTCACGACCGAGCTCTCGGGTTCGTTCCCCATGCGGCAGGTGCCCAGCATGTGCCAGGCCGGGGTGCGGTAAACCCCATCCTCGTAATAATCGGTGACCGCCGCGTCGAACGCATCGACGCTGCGCGCCAGGTCATGCAGCCGCTCGATGCCGTAGCGCATCATGCGCCTGTCGTTTTCGTGCGGCACGTAGTTCAGCTTCGCCGCCGGCAGCCCGTCGCTGTCCTTCTCCGTCTGCGACAGCGTGATCCGGTTTGACGCCTGCGGCAGGTCGTCGCCGATGGCGTAGGCGCCGAAGCTGTGCCCGAAATGGCGCGCGAACCAGGTGTGATGTCCGGCCCCCCAGGGCGCCGGATGCTGGCCAAACGCACCGATCGCGGCCGTGCCGGCGGGACCCGTGCGCGCCACGTTGAAGTTGAAGCCGTTGACGAAGCCGCGCGAAACGTCGGTTTCGGCGAACTCGCTGCTGATGATCGCGCCCGAATTGCCGATGTGCGAGTTGAGCGGCTGATCGACCCAAATCTCGGCCGCCACCAGCGTGTGATGCATCAAATAGCGTCCGACCACGTCGTTAGCGTTGGCGAGGCCCCGTGGATGCCGGGCGCTGTCCGACATGAGCAAAAGCCTTGGGCTGCCGACACCATTGGCGGCGAGGATGACCACACTGGCGTCCTGCTGCACCCGCGCGCCGGTCGCCCGGTCGATATAGACGGCGCCGGTGGCCCGCCCGTCCGGCCCGGTCTCGATCCGCTCCACCCGTGCGCCGGGCCGCAGCTCCGCCCCGGCCGCCAAAGCCTTGGGCCAGAGCGTGATGGACATCTTCGCCATCGAGCCGCGTGGGCAGCCGGAGGCGCAGTTGCCGCAGCCGTTGCAGGCGGCGCGCCCGTCATAGTTCTCGGAAATGATCCCGGCCGGCATGGGCCACCAATGCCAGTCCAGCCGCTCGAAGCCCTGCGCGATGGCCCGGCCGCTGGCGCGCATCGGCAGCGGCCCGACCGGATACGGCGCACGCGGCGGCAGGCCAGCGTCGCCGGTCAGCCCGCTGACGCCGATCAGCCGGTCAGCCTCGTCGTAGAACGGCGCCAGGTCCTCGTAGGTGATCGGCCAGTCCGGCGCCAGGCCGTGCTCCAGCCCCTTCCGGAAGTCGGACGGGCGGAATCGGGGCCACAGCGCCGCATAGACGTTGGTCGATCCGCCGACCCCATTCCACATCAGCGCGTGCGACTGCCCGCCCTCGACCGGATAGTCGTCCGGTCCGCGGCGGACGCTCGGCTCCGGGCTCCAGCGGTTCTGCCGTTGATACTGGAAGTCGTCGCTGTAGTGCGGGTGCTGCGCCGGCTCGGTCCAGCCGCCCTGGTCGAGGCAGACGACCCGCAGCCCGGCCTGCGCCAAGATCAGGCTGTTGACCGCGCCGCTCGCGCCGGCGCCGATGACCAGGACATCCGCGGGTTCGGGCTTGCTCATTGGGTCTCCTCCAGGCCAAGCCGGCTCAGGTCAACGCGGCGTACCTGCTCGGTTGCGACCCAGCGCCCCCGCGCGTGGCGCGGCGCGTCCGTGCTGGCGTCGAAGCGCTCGGCCGGATAGCCGTCCGGCAGCGGCGCGTCGTTGTAGCGGAAACCGAGCGCGCGGATCGCATCGATGGTGGCCGGCTGCTCGTAATAGGTGAGATAGGCGTATTTTCGCAGTTCCTCGAACAGCTTCGGTTCATTCGCCTCCAGCCGCCCCGCCGCCTCGTGCCAGCGCACCGTAATGTCTGGCGGCGCGCCCTGTGTGCGAACGCCCCCGCCGATGCGGTCGAGCAGGGTGGGATCGGCGGCCTGCAGGCGCGAAGCGAGCAATCCCGTCATCCCGGTGGCGCTCGCCGCTGGAAAGCCGTTGCCGCCGGGCAGCAGTGCGTCGATCAGGCCGCGCAGCATCTCGTCATTGTCCCTTGTCAATTCAGCCTCCCACCGCCTCGCCGCTGGCCTGGACCAGCTCCCCATCCAGCGCCAACGGGCCGGTCCGGATGCCGCTTGCCGCGTCGAACACCGACACCTTGCCGCGCGGCACCGCAAGCGTCAGCAGCTCGCCAGGGCGGTAGGCGCCCGGGTCCAGGCAGGTCGCCTTCACCAGGCTGCCATCGGCCAGCGACACATCGAGGAACGTCACGGGACCGGCCGGCTCGAGCAGCGTCAGCGTGCCCTCGATGACCAGGTCTTCCGGCCCGCGACGGCGCGTGGGCGACAGGTCATGCGGGCGCACGCCGAGTAGGCTGCTTGCCGCCATGCCGCCGCCCGCCATCGGCCCGGGCAGGAAATTCATCTGCGGGCTTCCGATGAAGCTGGCGACAAACTGGTTCGCGGGCTCCCGGTACACCGTCATCGGCTCGGCGAATTGCTGCAGCACGCCCGCGTTCATCACGGCGATGCGGTCGGACAGCACCATCGCCTCCTCCTGGTCATGCGTGACGAACACGACCGTCAGGTTCAGCGTCCGCTGCAGCCGCTTGATCTCGGTGCGCATGCGCACACGGAGGCTGGCGTCGAGGTTGGACAGCGGTTCGTCCATCAGCAGTGCCGCTGGGTTGCGTACGATGGCGCGGCCCACCGCCACCCGCTGACGCTGGCCGCCCGAAAGCTCCGCCGGCGAGCGGTCGAGCAGCGCCTCCAGCCCCAGCAGCTCCGCCGCCCAAGCCACCTGGGTCTGGATGGTCTTGGCGGGCAGGCCCTGCTGCTGCAGCGGGAAGGCGATGTTCTCCCGCACGCGCATGTGCGGATATAGCGCGTAGTCCTGGAACACGAGCGCGATGTTGCGGTCGCGCGGCGGGATGCGTCCCATGTCCTGATTGCCGAGACGGATCGCGCCGGCGCTGATCTCCTCCAATCCAGCGATGCAGAACAGCAGCGTGCTCTTGCCGCAGCCGGACGGGCCGAGAAACGAGACGAACTCGCCGTCGTTGATGTCGATGTCGAGATCCTGCAGCACCGGGAGCGCGCCGTAGCTTTTGGACACGTTGCGGATCGAGATCGATGCCATGCGGTTGCTCCCGGTTTTCAGCCCTTGACCGAGCCTGACAACGCGCCCTGCACCAAGTATCGCTGGAACAGGAAGGCCACGGCGACCGGCGGCGCGATGGAGAGCACGGTGGCCGCAAACAGCGGGCCATAGGTGTAGAATTGCGCTTGGCTCAGGAAGCCCGCCAGGATCACCGGGATGGTCTGCGCCCGCGGCGTCGAGGTCAAAATCAGCGCGAACAGGAATTCATTCCAGCTTGCCAGGAAGCAGAAGATCGCGGTGGCGACGATGCCGGGCCGCACCACCGGCAGCAGGATCTTCCACAGCATCTTCAGCCGCGAGCAGCCGTCGATCAGCGCGGCGCGGTCCAGGCTGCGCGGCACGCCGTCGAAATATGAGCGCATCATCCAGGTGCTCAGCGGCAGCAGGAACGAGCAGTAGGAAATCATCAGCGCCGCGCGCGTGTCGATCAGCCCGGCGGCGCGGAAGCCGATGAAGAACGGCAGCACCAAGGTCAGCCCCGGCGTCATGCGGGTCAGCAGCAGTCCCCACAGCGAGAGCCTGAACAGCGGCGCCTTGTCGTGCCGGGCGAAGGCGTAGCCAGCCAGCGTGCCCAGCACGACGCTGACAGCGGCGACGACGACGCCGACCGCGAAGCTGTTCAGCAGTGACAGCGGCACGCGCTGCGCCTGCACGCTGCTGGCTTCGCCGGCGACCCGGCCGGGCAGCAGGACGGAGACGAAGTTGTCCAGCGTGATGGCGCTCGGCACCATGCTGGCAGGAGTGCGGATCAGGTCGGCGGCGGGCGTCAGGCTCATCAGCAGCAGGGCGATGACCGGGAGCGCCGACCACAGGAACACCAGCGCCGCCACCGTCCAGAAGCCGCCCGTCGCGAGCGCTTGGGTCACCGGGCGCGGCAGCCAACGCTTGAGTCGGCGGAACGGCGGCAGGACCGCCATTTCATGCCGCCGCGGTCCGCCCGGCAACACCGCCAGCCCGCCCGTGCCCTGGATGACGCGGCGCGGGCCCAGCACGGCGAAATAGAGGATGGCCAGTACGAAGCTCAGCATCGTCAGGACATACAGGATCGCGGCGCCCTCGCCGAACTTGAAGAACTGGAACGCCATCAGGTAGCCGAGCCAAGCCAGCACGGTGGTCGCGCTGCCGGGTCCGCCGCGCGTCATGATCCACAGGACGTCGAAGGCCATCAGCGCGTTGATGGTGGCGATGATGGCGATGAACAGCAGGTTCGGCTTGAGCCACGGCAAGGTGATACTGACAAACCGCCGCACCGGCCCGGCGCCGTCCAGCATCGCCGCCTTATGCAGCGAGGCCGGCATCGACTGCAGCCCGGCCAGCAGCATCAGGGCGCTCAGCGGCGCTTGGTTCCACACGTGCACCAAGGCGACGAGGTTGAGTGCGCGGAAGCCGTCGCCCAGCCAAGGCGTCGCGAGCGAGGCGAGGCCGAGATCGTTCAGCACCCCGTTGACGCCGCCGAAGTCGCCGGCGAACAGGAACGACCACAGCACCCCCACCGAGACCGAGGCCATCGCCCAGGGCACCAGCACGACGCTGCGCAGGAAGCCGCGGCCGGGGAAACGCGCGTTCAGCACCAGGGCGAATATGCCGCCCAGCAGCGTGGTGCCGGCAACCGAGAGCACAGCGAAATAGGCGGTGCGTCCCAACGCGGCCCAAAGCTCCGGATTGCCCGGCAGGGCAGCGTAGTTGCCGAGGCCGACGAACAGCCAGCGGTGGGTGATCGGGTTGATGCGGTTGAGGCTGAGGAACAGGCTGTAGCCGAGCGGCACGCCGACGACCATCAGCACGATCAGCAACGTGGGTGCGACGGCGAAATAGCCGAAGCCCGGCACGCGTTCCGCGAGGCGGCCCCGGATGGGCGCACGCAGCGCGGCGGGCTGCGCGGTGGTCGACACCGGCCGCTGGTCCCGGCCTACTGATACTGCTTCTTCAGCTCCGCCACCTTGCTCACCAGCCCATCGCAAAGCTGATCGAGCGAGCCGTTGCCGCGGATGTAGTCCTGCGTGCGCTGCATCATGAACAAATCCCATTCCGGGAACCAGGTCATCTTGGCGATGTCGCGCGAGGTGGCGATCTCCAGCTGTTTGTTGCTGGTTTCGAGGTCGCGCCATTTGGAGAAGCTCGCCACCACCTCCGGATCGGCCATCACGTCCTTGTAGGCGGACCCGAGCCCAAACTCGAGCGCCCAGCGCTTGATGACGTGATACTGCCCGTCTTTGGCCTTGCCGCCGAAGAAGCGCAGCAGGTTCCAGGTGCGGTCCAGGTCGATCGGCTGCGCGCCCATCAGATACACGGCGGTCCATGCGAAGGTGGAGTGCGTCTTGCCGGGCATCAGGGCGTTGCGCACTTTGCCGGCGATCTTCGACGCCTTCGGGTCGTTGGCGACTTTCTGGTCGTAGTCGTGCAGCACCATGAAGGTGTGACGGCCAGTGCAGTAGCTCGGCACGCCCTCGGCCGGCAGCGTCATGATGTCGGCGGTGACGAGCTGTTCTTTATACAGCGCCCGATGGCCCTCCAGCACCCGGCGGAACGCGGCATCGACGACGAGGTCGGAATTCTTGTCGAACACCGGCGCGCCCTCGGCATACCAGAGCGAGAACAGGCTCCACGACAGCTCGGGCCATTTCTGACCCCAGGCGCTGTTGTACGGCGCGTCGGAGATGCCGTCCCGCTTCAGCTTGCGGCAGGTGTCGAGCAGGCTGTCCCAGCCATCCGGCGGCGCGACGTTGGCCCGGCTCAGATGCTCCTCGTTGTAGATGAAGGCATTGTGGCCCGCGTAGTACGGCAGGCCGGCGAGCTTGCCGTCCGGCAGCGACATCGACCGCACGCTGACCGGGAACATGCCCGCCTTGATCGCGTCGATGTCCGGCAAGCCTTCGAGGTCGCGCACCCAACCGGCGGCGTTCCAGCGCGCGATGTGGTCCTCCTCGGAATACATCATGTCGATGTGCTGGCCGCCCAGCAGCTTGGTCTCCACCACCGGATGGTAGTCGCCGGGCACCAATTCGTAGGTGACGTTCTCGTCATACAGCTTTTTGAAGATATTGACGTTCGCTTCGGCGATCTGCGGCTGGTATTGCCAGCCGATAAAGGCGAGCGGCGCGGACGGCGCGGCGAGTGCGGCGCTCCCGAATGCCGCGCTCATGGGCAGCGCTGCCATTCCCTGCAGCACGCGGCGGCGCGACAACAGATAGTTTTGAAGCGAGCGGTCCATAGGCGGCTCCTGAGCTGTGTTGCCGGAAGTTTGTACTATCGAGGTCCGCCTTGCGGTCTTTCCGGTACTGTCGCTGCTACTGTGTATGCAAATGCAAGGCCGTGCAAACTGGTTCGACAAGTAACCCGCTGCGGCCCACAATCGCTGTCAGCCGTAAAGGGAGCACCGATGGACTACGACCTCATCCTGCGCAACGGGCGGGTGCTCGACCCCGGAACCGGGCACGACGCGGTGGCCGATATTGCCTTTACTGCCGGCAAGGTCGCGGCAATCGGCCCTGGCCTGCGTGGCCGGGCGGAGCGCGACGTGGCGGGCTGCATCGTCATGCCCGGCAACATCGATTTCCACACCCATGTGTACTGGGGCGGCACCTCGATCAGCATCGACGCCGACCGGCTTGCCCGGCGCGCCGGCACCACGACCTGGCTCGACGTCGGCTCGGCGGGGCCGGGCAACTTCGCCGGCTTCAAGAAGCACGTCATCGAGGCGAGCCAGACGCGCATCCTGGCCTATCTGCACGTCAGCCACGCCGGCATCTTCGCCTTTTCGCAATCCGTGATGGTGGGCGAGAGCCAGGACATGCGGCTGATGGACACCGAAACCTGCGCTGCGGTGGCACGCGCGAACCCTGACCTGATCCGCGGCATCAAGGTCCGGGTGGGCGCCAACACCAGCGGGGTGAATGGCATCGCGCCGCTGTATCATGCGCTGGAAGCGGCGGAGCGGGCCGGGCTGCCGGTGATGTGCCACATCGACCGGCCGCCGCCGCGCTATGCCGACGTGCTGGCCGAGCTGCGGCCCGGCGACGTGCTGACCCACTGCTTCAAGCCGTTTCCCAACGCGCCCTGCCACGCCGACGGCCGGATCAAGGACGCCTGCTGGCAAGCCCGTGAGCGCGGCGTGATCTTCGATATCGGCCACGGCAAGGGATCGTTCGACTTCGCCGTGGCGGAGGCGATGCTGGCCGGCGGCTTTGCCCCCGACATCATCAGCTCGGACGTCCATGTCTTGTGCATCGACGGTCCGGCCTATGACAACATGGAGACCATGAGCAAGTTCCTCTGCCTCGGCATGACGCTGCCGGACATTGTGCGTGCGGTGACAGCGACGCCCGCCGCCGCGCTGAACCGGCCCGACCTCGCGGACCTGTCCGTCGGCAGCACCGGCGACGCCACGGTCATGCGCATCGCCGAGGGGCGGTTCAGCTTCGCCGACGTGTCCGGCCAGACCCGCACGGGATCGCAGCGCTTCACACTCGACAGCGTGGTCGTGGCCGGGGCGCTGTGGCACCAGGCGGACGCAGTGGCTATGGCGGCGGACTGACGCCTCCGGATAGCGTCATAGGCGCAGTCCGGTCGCCGGGTCGAAGACGTGGACGTCGCGGCGATCGACCGTAAGCTGCAGCGTGCTGCCGGGCGCGACGTCAATGCGCTCGCGGAACACGCATCGCACCTCGACGCCGGCGATGGCGCCGAACAGATGCGTCTCGGCCCCGGTCGGCTCCATCACCGCGGCGATGAAGGGAAACGCTTCCGCGTCGCCCTCGGCGGCCCGCAGATAGTGCTCTGGCCGGATGCCGATCTCGACGGTTTGACCAGGCTCGGCGCTGGTCGCGCCAACCGGCAGGCGGGTGCCGTCCGGCGTTCGCATCCATGCCTGGTCCTCGATCGTCCCGCTGATAAAACTCATTGACGGCGAGCCGAGGAAGCTCGCGACGAACCGGTTCGCCGGCTGGTCATACAGCTCCAGCGGCGAGCCGACCTGCTCGATGTGGCCGGCGTTCATCACGACGATCCGGTCGGCCATCGTCATGGCCTCGATCTGATCGTGCGTGACATAGATGATCGTCGTCCGGAGCTGTTGATGCAGCGCCTTGATCTCGGTCCGCATCTGCACCCGCAGCTTCGCATCGAGGTTGGATAGCGGCTCGTCGAACAGGAACAAATCCGGCTGGCGCACGAGGGTGCGGCCCATCGCGACCCGCTGCCGCTGCCCTCCCGAGAGCTGACGGGGGTAGCGGTCCAGATAGCTGTGCAGATTGAGGATGTCGGCGGCGGCCTTGACCTTGGTGTCGATGACGCCTGAAGCGTCGCGCCGCATTCGCGGCCCGAAGCCGATATTGGCGCGTGTGGTCATGTGCGGGAACAACGCGTAGCTCTGGAACACCATCGAGATGTTGCGCTGCTGCGGCGCCAGCCGGTTGGCGAGCCTGGCGCCGATCCACAGCTCGCCGTCCGAGATGTCCTCGAGCCCCGCGATCATCCGCAGCAGCGTTGATTTGCCGCAGCCGGACGGGCCGACGAGCACCACGAACTCGCCGTCCTCCACGTCGAGGTCGATGCCGTCCAGGACGTGCACGAGCCCGTAGCGCTTGCTCAGCGCCTTCACCCGCAGGCTGGCCACCTCAATGCCCCCCGATCACGTCCCGCACAAAAGTCAAGTTTCCCGCCATCAACCCGGCGTCCACCGGCAGCACCACCCCGGTCACGCCCGACGCCGCCGGCGACGCCAGGAACACGGCGGCACGGGCGACCTCATTGGCCTCCACCATGCGCCCCAGCGGGTAATGCGGCGCGATGCGGTCCAGCAAGGCCGGATTCCGTTCGAACCGGTGGTCCCAGGCCGGCGAGCGCACCGAGCCTGGGCATATGACGTTGGCCCGGACCCCGCGCGCGCCGCACTCGACCGCGAGCGCCCTTGCATAGGCAATGATGCCGGCCTTGGCGGCGGAGTAGGCCGGGTTGCCGTGATGAGCGAGGGCGTTGACGGACGAAATGAACACGATCGCTCCGCGGCCCCTGGCGGCCATCGCGGCGGCCACCGGCGACGTGACATGGAATGGCCCGTCCAGGTTGATGGCGATCTCGCTGTCCCACACTTCGCCGTCCACCTGGGCGAGCGTCTCGCCACGGGTATGACCAGCGTTGTTGACCAGCACGTCCGGCACGCCAGCCTCGGCGATCAGCCCGCCGATCGCCCGTGCGGCCGCGGCCGCATCGGTGATGTCGAACGCCAGGCGGTGCGCGAGGCCCAGGCCGTCCAGCATCGCTTCCTCGCGGTCGGCGCCCGCCACCACGGCGCCGGCGGCCTGGAACGCCGTCACCAGCGCCCGGCCAATGCCGCCGCCAGCACCGGTGATCAGTACGCTCTGTCCGTCGAGGCGGAAGGGATCGCTGTCTTGCATACAGCGAGGTTACATAGATAGTCTTGCCGCTCAAACCCCTGCGTACGCACCAAAAGGAAAGTCTGATGAGGTTGTTTGGATGCAAGATCCTGCTGCTCGCGTGCGCCGGCCTGTTTGCAATTTCCGGCACGGCGAAGGCCGGCACGGTTCGCGTCACCATCGCCGAGTATTCCAAAGGCACCGGTCCCTACTTCAATGAGGCCGTGCAGGCGTTCGAGGCGGCGAACCCCGGCACCAAGATCCAGATCGAGGTCGTGCCGTGGGACAACCTGCAGCAGAAGCTCACGACCGACATCTCCGCCGGCGCCAATGCCGACCTGTCGATCATCGGCACCCGCTGGCTGCTCGACTATGTGTCGCAGGGCATCGTCGCCCCGCTCGACAGCCATGTGACGCCCGACTTCAAGGCGCGCTTCATCGACACGTTCCTGAAGCCCTCGGTCATGGACGGCAAGGTCTATGGCCTGCCGATCGCCGCCTCGGCGCGGGCGCTGTACTACAACAAGGACGTGTTCGCGAAGGCCGGGCTGAGCGGACCGCCGGGCACATGGGCCGAGTTCGCGGCCGACGCCGAGAAGATCAAGGCGGCGGCACCCGGCGTGTTCGCGTTCGGGCTGCAGGGCAAGGAGATCGAGACCGACGTCTATTTCTACTACGCCCTATGGTCGCAGGGCGGCGAGATTGTGAAGGACGGCAAGTCCGGGCTCGGCAGCGCCGCCGCAGTCAACGCGGCGAAGATCTACCGCAGCTTCATCAGCAACGGCCTGACGCAGCCGGGCGTCACGTCATACTCGCGGGAGGACGTGCAGAACCTGTTCAAGCAGGGCAAGGTCGCCGCCGTCATTACGGCGCCCTTCCTGTCCAGCCAGATCAAGAAAGAAGCACCGAACCTGCAATACGGCGTGGCCGCAATCCCGGCCGGGCCCGACGGCATACGCGGCACCTATGGCGTGACCAACTCGATCGTGCTGTTCGAGAACTCGAAGGTGAAGGAGGAGGCGTGGAAATTCCTCGACTTCCTATTCACGACGGACCAGCGCACCAAGTTCGACAAGATCGAGGGCTTCCTGCCGGTCAACGTCAAGGAAGCCGCCGACCCCTATTTCGCCGACAACGCCGACCTCAAGGTGTTCACCTCGCTGCTGCCCGGCGCCCGCTTCGCCCCGGTGATCGCCGGCTGGGAAGAGGTCGCGACGGTCACCTCGAACGCGCTGCAGACGATCTACCTGGGCCGGGCCGAGATCGAGCCGACGCTGCGCGACGCGGCCGCGAAGGCCGACCAGATTTTGGCCAGGAAATGACGGCGTCCCGCAGGCCATGGGACGCCGGGCGACCCCCTTCACCCTAATTTTGCCGAGCTTCCTGCTAGCGGCCTTCATCATCCTTTGGCCGCTGCGGGAGATCGTCAATCTCGCGCTGCATGACGTGAACCGGTTCGGTCTCCTGCGAGCGTTTTCGGGCCTGGCCAACTTCCGTGCCCTGTTCGCCGACCCGGATTTCGTGGCCGCACTCTGGCGCACGCTGATTTGGACGGTCGCCGTCGTCGGCGGCACGCTTATTGTTTCCCTGCCGGTGGCGCTGATGCTGAACGACGATTTCTACGGCCGCAGCATCGCCCGCGTCGTCGTCATGCTGCCCTGGGCGGTGTCGCTCACCATGACGGCCATCGTCTGGCGTTGGGCGCTGAGCGGCGAGAGCGGGATGCTGAACTCCGGCCTCAAGGGCCTCGGGCTCATCGACACCAACATTCAATGGCTCGCCGAGTCATCGACCGCGTTTCCGATCCAGATCCTGATCGGCATCCAGGCGAGCATCCCGTTTACGACGACGATCTTCCTGGGCGGCCTCTCCTCGGTGCCGGACGAGCTGTATGACGCGGCGGCGATCGAGGGCGCTGGGCGCTGGGACCAGTTTCGTTACATAACGCTGCCGCTGCTGCGGCCGTTCATCAACATCGCCATCGTGCTCAACACCATCTACGTCTTCAACTCCTTCCCGATCATCTGGGCGACGACGCAGGGTGGCCCGGCCAACTCCACCGACATCCTCGTCACCTATCTGTACAAGGCCGGGTTCCGGCTCGGGAAACTGGGCGAGGCGGCAGCGGTGTCGCTCATCATGTTCGGCGTACTGTTCGTCTGCACGCTCATCTACGTGCGGCTGGCGATGCGCGAGGAGGCGGCTTGAGCAAGCTCACCCGCTCCATCATTTACTGGCTTTTTCTGTCGCCTTTGATCGCCCTCGTGCTGTTCCCGTTCGCTGTCATGTTCATCACCGCCATCAAGCCGGAGACCGAGGTGCTCGATCCCGCTTGGTGGCCTACCGCCGCGCGCTGGGTCAACTTCGTGGAGATGTGGCAGGCCACGGGCTTTGGCGCCGCGTTGCTGAACTCCGTCTATGTATCGGGGATGGCGACCGTCATCACCATCGCCGTCTCGATCCCGGCCGCCTACGCACTCAGCCGCTACCGCTTCGCCGGGCGCAGCGCCTACCGGCAGTTCCTGCTGGTCTCGCAGATGCTGTCGCCGATCGTGCTCGTCATCGGCTTGTTCCGTTTGATGGTGGCGGCGGGCATGATCGACAGCCTGAATGCGGTGACGATGGTCTATGTCGCCTTCAATATCGCCTTCTCGGTCTGGATGCTGCAAAGCTACTTCGCCACCATCCCTAAAGACCTGGAGGAGGCTGCCTGGATCGAGCGCGCCAGCCCGTTGCAAACGCTGGTCCGCGTGTTCCTGCCGCTCGCGGTGCCGGCGATCATCGTCACCGCGATATTCACCTTCATCAACGCCTGGAACGAGTTCGTCATCGCGCTCACCATGCTGCGCCAGCAATCGTCCTACACGCTGCCGATCCAGATCTTCTCGCTGGTCGCCGGACGCTACACGGTCGAATGGCACTATGTGATGGCGGCGGCGTTCGTGGCGACCATCCCAATCGCGATCCTGTTCGCCTGGCTGCAACGCTACCTGGTGCGCGGCCTGGCGCTCGGTGCGGTGAAATGACCGGCAAAGTCCCGGCTGCCGAACCCGCCGCGGACCGGTTCGCCTATATCTGTTCCTACACCGCTGCCTCCAGCTCGGGCGGCAACGGCATCGGCATCACCCAGGCGCGCCTCGACCCGCATCGGGGCCTCGTGCCGGTCGCGGTGACCGCGGGGCCAAGCCCAACCTGGATCTGCTTCAGCGCCAGCGGCCGGCACGCCTATGCGGCGAACGAGGTCAGCGAATATTCGGGCCAGTCCCAGGGCTCCGTCACGTCCTACACCGTCGATCCCTCGACCGGCACGCTCGCTTTGCTGAACACGGCCGGGGCCGGCGGGGCGGGACCGGCCCACTGCGAGGTGCACCCCTCCGGCCGTTACCTGCTGGTCGCGAGCTACGGCGATGGCCGCATTGCCGTGCTGCCGATCCAACGGGATGGCTCGCTGGGGGAGCCCACGGATGTGGTCGCGCCAGTGGGCGTACTCGGCCCAGGAACGGCCGCCGGCGCGCCGGCCGGCAGTTTCGCGCGGAGCGGTCATGACGGCAGCCACGCCCATATGATCGCGAGCGACCCCGGAGGGCGCTACGTGCTGAGCACCGATCTCGGCCTCGACGAGGTATTTATCTGGACGCTCGACCTCGATCGCGGCGCGCTGCGCCCGGCGCAAACCCCAAGCTTTCCGGCGGCGTCGGCGGGCGGCGGTCCGCGCCATTTCGTGTTCCGCCCGGACGGCCGCACGCTCTATGTCGTGCATGAGGAAGCGTCGCAAATCGGCGTTTACCGGTTTGACCCGGCGACGGCGGCGGTCACGCTGCTGCAGGTTGTCAGCACGCTGCCGGACGGCTATGCCGGGTCGAGCTTCGCCTCGTCCATCGTCATCAGCCGTGACGGCCGATACGTCTATTCGGGCAACCGCCTGCACAACAGCATCGCCGTTTTCGCGGTCGATGCGGTCGGGATGCTGCAGCCTGTCGCCACGGAATGGACCCGGGGCGACTACCCGAACCAGGTGACGCTATCGCCGTCCGGCGCATTCCTGTTCGCCTGCAACCGGCGCAGCGACCAGGTGACGACGTTCCGCGTTGATCCGTCCAGCGGCATGCCGAGCTTTACCGGCCAATACCTAGCGGTGGGCAGCCCCAATATGATCGGCTTCGCTTAGGTTATGGCGTGAGCGACGACGTATATGCGGCAAGCTCGATCATGTCCGTCAGCGTCAGATGCTCGACGGTGGGCTTCATCAGCGAGGCGCTACCACCTGAGCGGCTGCCGGCCTGGATATCAAGAAGCTGGCGGACGACGTAGCTGGGGGAGCGGGCGATGATGGCGGGGGCGACGGCGGTCCCCTTGAGGTCCGCGCCATGGCAGATGCTACACGCCACCGTGCGCCCATCGCCGCCGGTCGTCGCCAGCAGCTTGCCGCGCGCAACGCTGCCCGGCGGGACATAAGCCGTGAACCGCACGTGGGAGTCGCGGCTGGTGAAGTACCCATTGTCGATGGGCACCTCGATGATCCGGTCACCGATCGGCTCGGTGCCACCATCCGGAACGAGCGACAGATGCCAGTCCGCACTGTAGGTTTTTGGCACGAGATCGGCCTCAACGACGTCGATCATGGAGCGGTAGGGCTGGGCGGCGAAGTACCCGGACGCCTGGGCCAGTTCGTCCTCGGTGATGGATTTGGAAAGCTGCACCATCTTTGCGAGCAATAGCACACGCTTCGGCTCAGAGGTCGTGCGGGTTCCGTTGCGGAACGCCTCGACCTCGCGAGCGATGTATCCAGCGGTCAGGCCGGTCAGGTTGGCGTTTTCCGGCCCGCCGCGGCCGTCGGCACGGTGGCATGACCCGCAGGCCTGCACATCGGGCTTACGGCCGTTCGCGACGATGGAGGGCTGCGGCTGATGATCGGCCGGATGCCAATCAGGGGAATAGAACAGGTCTCGGATTTGCGTCAGCGTGACTGTGAGGTCGCTATCAGGGACGTGCCGCGGCTCCCCGGTATCGACCTCCGCCCGGAAATCCGGAGGATTGACCGGATAGGCCCAGGCTGGAGGCTGTTCGGCAGCGGCCAAGGGTGAGGCCATAAAGCCGAACGCGAGAGCAACGAGCGCCGACGGGCGTCGCATCAGCCAGCCTCCCCTCAAGCAACCATTTTCAATTTTTTAGCCGAATGATCAATTTAAGTCCGTGCGCCTCCCGGCACAGGCTGTCAAGCTTGAGGACCGCTGGCTTTATAGGAGATCCGTGTTCCTGTTCAGGCGCATTTCGTGCTGCTGTCGCACTCCGTTCAGTTCGGAGGCGCAAGCCGCGTAGAAATCTGAACCTAAGGGCATGCCGAGCCGCTGACAGACACCTTGGTTTTCCTCGTCGATCGACGCTTCCACCGCCCGCTCGGCTTCGGCGCGCAGGCGCGGCCCGTTCATGAGGCTCCAAACCATCAAGGCAAACCAAAAGGTGCCCATCGCTTTGATAGCGACGCGGGTCATTCGCTCCGGGGAAGGCCACTTCCAAAACGAGGTTTTCCTCGAACGCATCGTGACTTCCTAAAACGAGACCTCCGTCCCGGTCATCCTGTGGCTTATTAGACGGCCGGTATCCGAAGCGCGCTGCTCAACTCCCTGGTCCAGGCACAAAGCACATGATCCCGAGTTCAGGCGACCAGCACACAACGGCCTGCCCGGTTGGGTTGGCCTCCTTGTACACGATTGCTTCTGACGGAACCTGCAGCCACTGACCCCGGATCAGCACCTTGTAGTGGTCCCGCGCCCATTGTGCATCGGCGACGCGACAGTCTGTGTCGGCACAGCAGCTGATGCTTGTGTCGGGGTTAACTAGGCCCTTAAACCAAAGCGACATGGCAGGATCAGGATTGGGCGGTGGTCGCGCCCGCGCGTGCTCTGCCGCGAGAGAAGCGAGCGCTGCAACCGCCACGAACCCTAAATATCGCACCGGACCGTATCCTCTGGGAATACGATGCCACGTATAATCCGCTTGCGATGATCTTTGTATTTTAAAGTTGACTTGAGACTAAAATTAGGAAGTTCTGCCGATGTCAGGAATGTCGTTGCAGTGGAGATCAGGGCGATGAGAATGCCCTGGAACGTGGATGGTCGAGGCACCTCATCGTTCTCCGGTCTCATGCAGTGATGCCCCGGGGCTACGAAGCCTGCTCGTATTACAGGCCGGCTGGTCCGGGACGCTGCGCGGTCACTGTGGCTGATCGGCTTGACTCTGGCCGCCGAGTTTGCGGCGCCTGCCACAGGCGGACCGCGGCTTTTGGCATGCCAGGCGCGCGCCCGGCTTTTTTCATGGAGGAATGCGGTGCTTGAACGAAGGACTTTTCTGGGCGCCTCGGCCATCACCGCGTTGACGTGCACCGGCCTGGCGCGCAACGCTGCGGGCGCCATGGTCCCACGGATCGAGGCGCCGGTGGTGGACCGGCTCGCAATCCAGGTGGTCGTCGATGGCGCGCATGACATCTTCATCTCCGGCGCTGAACCGCCGGGCATCAAGATGGTCCAGAATCGTAATGAATCCGGGCCCCGCGCACGGCGCACGCTCCAAAGTGAATGGGGCCTCTCGCTCCATCTCACATCTACGAAAGGCACCGAGACCAAGCGCTACATGCTGGACTACGCCTATACGCCGGATGTCCTGAACAACAACATCGAACTGCTGAACATCGACGTTGCCGCCCTCGACGCGCTGATCCTCAGTCACGGACACCTGGACCATTGGGGCGGCCTGCCCGGGTTCCTCGACCGACACCGGGGGTCGATGCGGCCGGACCTGCGCCTGTTCCTGGGCGGCGAGGACGCGTTCTGCAGCCGCGTGTCTCGGCTTCCAAACGGCAGCTTCGCCGATTTCGGCATGCTGGACCGGCGCGAGCTGGCGGCGGCACAGGTACGGCCGATCCTCTCGGAGGAACCGCTGATCATCGATGGGCACGCGTTCACCACCGGCATCGTGCCGCGCACGAGCCTGGAACGCGTGCTGCCCAACACCTTCGTCTCGTTCGGCGCCAAGGACGGGGCGGGATGCGACACCGCGAACTATGGCGAGCACCATTTCTCCGCCGCCGAACTGAGCGGCCAGCCGCAGCCGGATCAGCATTTGCACGAGCACGCCACCTGCTTCCACGTGCGGGACCGCGGGCTAGTTGTCATCACCAGCTGCGGTCACGGCGGCATCATCAATACGATAAACCGGGCGCGCCAGGTTACCGGGATCGAGAAGGTTTATGCCCTGGTCGGCGGCTTCCATCTCGCGCCGGCGCCGGGCGATTACTTGAAGCAGGTCATGGCCGGCCTGAAGGCGCTCGACGTCGAGCACGTGTTTCCCATGCATTGCAGCGGCCAGAACTTCATCGACTTGGCCAAAATCGAAATCCCGCAGGCCCTGGTGCTGTGCACGACCGGCAGTCAGTTCACCTTCGGGGCATGACCGAACGCACTCCATTGCACAGCGCTTTCGAGGTGTGCTCAGCAAACAGGGCAGCCGAATAAGGTCGTCCCTGATGGAAACTGAAATAAACCTGCGTGAAATCGTGGCGGAGGTGCGCGAAGTCTTTCTGCGGTATGAGGCAGCCCTCCAGGCCAACGACATCCCTGTGCTTGAGGAGATTTTCTGGAGGCACCCATCAACGACCCGCTACGGCGTCGGCGAGAACCTCTATGGCTGGCAGGCGATCTCTGACTTTAGACGCAGCGGCAGGCTCGGCCGATTCAAGCGCCAATTGGTCGAAACGATCATTACAACCTACGGCCGCGACTTCGCCACGGCGAACACCACTTATCAACGGGAAGGGGAGGGCGTGCTTGGCCGGGAGACCAAAACCCTGATCCGAACGGCCGAGGGCTGGCGCATCGTGTCCGCCCACGCAAGCCTTCTGGGCGTTACCGTCTGACACGGACCCGCCAGGCCGCGCCTGGGCGCATACCGTCAGATCCGCCGTCTCACTCATCGCAACCGGGTGGTCCAGAGCGGCTTGAAGCAATGAGCGGTTACGACTTATCCATAACCGCTGCATTCCTCAACGTGCGAAAGACGACGTTACTCGGCCGCAGTCGCCATCTCCGCCGCCGAAACCCGCGCGGCGCAGAACTTGAACTCCGGGATTTTCCCGAACGGGTCAAGCGCCGGGTTGGTCAGCAAGTTCGCCGCCGCCTCGGCGTAGCAGAACGGCATGAACACCATTCCCGCCGGCACGTCGCGGTCGCTGCGGATCTTCACCTCCACAACGCCGCGCCGGGTCTCCAGCCGGATGCGGTCGCCCGGGGTCAGCTGCAGCCGCCACAAATCCTTCGGCGACATGAACGCCACCGCCTCCGGCTCGATCGCGTCCAGCACGTCGGACCGCCGGGTCATGGAACCCGTGTGCCAATGCTCCAGCACTCGCCCGGTCGAGAGCACCATCGGATACTCGTCATCCGGGATTTCGTCCGGCGGCAGCACGTTGGCCGGCACCATTTTGGCCCGGCCGCTCTCGGTCGGAAAACCGGCGTAAAAGATTATCTCGTGCCCCGGCACATCCGGCCCATCGACGGGGTAGGTCACCGCACCCTCCCGCTCCAGCCGCTCCCAGGTAATGTTGGCGAATGACGGCATGACCTGCGCCATCTCGGCGAAGATTTCGGCTGGGCCGGGGTAGTTCCATCCGAGGCCCATGCGCTTGGCGATCTCGGCGATGATCCACCAGTCCTGCCGGGCGTCGCCGGGCGGGTCCAGCACCGGGCGGGCGATCTGCACCCGGCGGTCCGTGTTGGTGAACGTGCCGCTCTTTTCCGCGAACGCCGAGGCCGGCAGCACCACGTCGGCATGGAACGCCGTCTCGGTTAGAAACAGGTCCTGCACAACCAAGTGGTCCAGCTTCGCCAGTGCCACCCGCGCATGGTTCAGGTCGGGGTCGGACATCGCCGGGTTCTCGCCCTCGACATACATGCCGCGTATCTTGCCCTCGTGGATCGCGGTCATGATCTCGACGACCGTCAGGCCCTGGACCGGATCGAGCTTGGTGTCCCAATACGCCTCGAAGTGCTCACGGATGCCAGGGTTCTCGACCGGCTGGTAGTCCGGGAACACCATCGGGATCAGCCCGGCGTCGCTCGCCCCCTGCACGTTGTTCTGGCCCCGCAGCGGATGCAGCCCGGTGCCGGGCCGGCCGATCTGCCCCGTCACCAGCGCCAATGCGATTAGACAACGCGAATTGTCGGTGCCGTGCACGTGCTGGCTGATGCCCATGCCCCAGAACACGAGCGAGGCGCGAGACTTGGCATAGAGCCGCGCCACCTCGCGGATCGTCGGCGCCGGAATGCCGCAGACCGCCGCCATCCGCTCGGGCGCGAAGTCCTTGATCCGGGTGCTGAGCTCCTCGTAGCCCTCGGTATAGCCGGCGACATACTGCTCGTCGGTCAGGCCCTCCTCGATGATCGTGTGCAGCATCGCGTTCAGCAACGCCACGTCGCTGCCGGGCTTGAAGGCGAGGTGGTAGGTGGCGTGGCGGGACAACGCCTGATGACGCGGGTCGATGACGACCAGCTTGGCGCCGCGGTCCTTGACGGCGTTTTTGATAAAGGTCGCAGCGACCGGATGGTTCACCGTCGGATTGGCGCCGATCACGACGATCACCTCCGAATCCAGCGCCGCCGAGAATGGGGCGGTGACGGCGCCGGAGTTCAGGCCCTCCATCAGCGCCGCAACCGACGACGCGTGGCACAGCCGGGTGCAATGATCGACGTTGTTGGAGCCGAAGCCGGTGCGCACCAGCTTCTGGAACAGATAGGCCTCCTCGTTCGACCCCTTCGCCGAACCGAACCCGGCGAGCGAGCGTGGCCCAGATTCCGCACGGATGCGCGACAGCGCGCCGGCGGCAAGCTCCAGCGCCTCCTCCCACGACGCCTCGCGGAAATGCGTCCATGGGTTCGCGGGATCGACCTGGTCCTGCGCGTGCTTCGGCGTGTTCGGCAGGCGGATCAGCGGCTTCGTCAGGCGATGCGGGTGATGGATGTAGTCGAAGCCGAACCGGCCCTTCACGCATAGCCGGTTGTGGTTCGCCGGACCGTTGCGGCCCTGGGCATAGACGACGCGCTTGTCCTTCACCTCATACGTCACCTGACAGCCCACGCCGCAATACGGGCACAGGCTATCGACCTTGCGGTCGGGCCAGGTGACGCGCGTCTCCGCCTCATTCAGGTAGGCCGCCGGCATCAGTGCGCCGGTCGGGCAGGCCTGCACGCACTCACCGCAGGCGACGCAGGTTGACTGGCCCATCGGGTCGTCGAAGTCGAACACAACCTTGCTGCCGGCGTTCCGGAACGCCATGCCGATCACGTCGTTGACCTGCACCTCACGGCACGCGCGGACGCACAAATTGCACTGGATACAGGCGTCGAGGTTGACCCGCATCGCTGGGTGGCTGGGGTCGTGCGCCCAGCGCTGTGCGGCCGGGAACCGGCTCTCGGTGACATGCGTCTGGTCGGCCCAGTTCCAGAACGACGAGGTTGGGTCGTGGGACGTCTGCCGCTCCGGCTGATCGGAAACCAGCAGCTCCATGACCATGGCGCGTGCCTTGGTCGCCCGCTCGGACTGCGTGTGCACCTTCATGCCGACTGCGGGCATGCGCTTGCAGGACGGCGCCAGCACGCGCTCGCCCTCGATCTCCACCATGCAGACGCGGCAGTTGCCGTCGGGGCGGTAGCCCGGCTCCGGCCGGTGGCACAAATGCGGGATCGCCGTGCCGACGCGGCGCGCGACGTCCCACAGGCTCTCGCCCTCACGCGCGAACACGCGCGTTCCATCCAGCTCGAACGCCAGGCCTTGGGTCTCGGTGGTGGTGCCGTCCAGGTTCTGCGGACCCTCCCGCATGGTCGAGCTACTCATTCTGCGGCCTCCTTGGGCGCCAGGAGTTCAGGGAAATACTTGATGACGCAGGCGAGCGGATTGGACGCCGCCTGGCCGAGCCCACAAATAGAAGCGTCGCGCATGACCTGGCCGAGCTCACCCAGCAGCTCCGCGTCCCACGCGCCGCGCTCCATCAGCATGCGCGCCTTCTGCGTGCCGGATCGGCAGGGCGTGCACTGGCCGCAGCTCTCGTCTTCAAAAAAGCGCATCAAATTCAGCGCCACGTCGCGCACGTCGTCGGCCTGCGAGAACACGACGATGGCAGCGGAGCCGATGAAGCAGCCGTATTTCTCCAGCGTGCCGAAATCGAGCGGAATGTCCGCCAGGGACGCCGGCAGGATGCCGCCCGAAGCGCCGCCGGGCAGGTAGGCGCTGAAGTCATGCCCGTCCGCCATGCCGCCGCAATACTCCTCGATCAGCTCCTTTACGGTGATGCCGGACGGCGCCAGCTTGACGCCGGGCTGCTTGACCCGGCCCGACACCGAGTAGCTGCGCAGTCCGACACGCCCGTTGCGGCCCTGGCTGGTCCACCATGCCGCGCCGCGTTCCAACAGCTCGCGCACCCAGAACACGGTCTCGACGTTGTTGATGAGCGTTGGCCGGCCGAACAGGCCAACTTGGTAAGGAAAGGGTGGCTTGTGCCGCGGCAGGCCGCGCTTGCCCTCGATGCTCTCCAGCATCGAGCTCTCCTCGCCACAGATGTAAGCGCCGGCGCCGCGACGCATGTGGATGCGCGGACCGCCCGGCGGCAGCTTGGCGATCTCCCGTGTCAGCATTTCGCGCGCGGCCGGGTATTCATCCCGCAGATAGATATAAACGTCGGTCGCCTCGACCACGTGAGCGCCGATCAGCGTGCCCTCCAGGAAGCGGTGCGGGTCGCTGCTGAGGTAGTGGCGGTCCTTGAAGGTGCCGGGTTCGCCCTCGTCGCCATTGATCGCCATCAGGCGCGGAGCCGGTTCGTTTCGGACCGAGCGCCACTTGCGCCCGGCCGGGAACCCGGCGCCGCCCAGGCCGCGCAGCCCGCTCTCGTCCAGCACTGCCAGCACGGCGTCGCTGGTCAGCGTGCCGGCCCGAAGCTGGTTCAGCAACGCGTAACCGCCGCCGGCGACATAGGCGTCATAGTCCGGGTAGTCCGCGACATGCGCGTGGCTATCACCGCGCGCGATCGCCTCCAGCACCATGGCCGGCGTCGCCTTATGCAGGAAATGGTGGCCGACCTCGGCAACGGGGGCCTGATCGCACAGGCCGACGCAGGGTGCGCGCACGACGCGCGCTGGGCCGCCGAGGCTGCCGGCGGCCTCATGCGCCCGCAGTTCGGCGTAAAGCTTCTCAGCGCCGAACATCGCGCAAGATACGGTATCGCACACACGGATGGCCAGCGGCGCAAGTCCGGCATCGCCCTCCTTCACGACATCAAAATGCGCATAAAATGTCGCGGTCTCATAGACTTCCGCAAAGGCAAGGCGCATTTCATCGGCGAGCGCTGCCAGATGCGCTGCGGAAATCTGTTTGTAGGTGTCCTGAATTAGATGCAGATATTCGATCAGAAATTCCCGCTCGCGCGGCTGGTCGGCAAGCAACGCCTCGATCTCATGCTTGGCTTTGGGCTGGACTTCGCGGCCTTTGGGCAGAGACGCGGCGCGGCGGCGGCCAGCGCCGGGATGTTCAAACCGGACGACCGTGCCGGGGACTGCTTCCGCCATCAATGACTCCCAGAAGGCCGGGCGTCTAGGCCAGGCATAGTTGCCCCCTTCATATGAATGCAAATGTGCATGACGCCAAGGGCATCGGGTGGCAGACAAGGTCTGATTGCCGCCGGGGCATACTGTGGCCAGGAACGATAGATATAACTAATGACGCTAATTAATTCAATACTTAATAAACCGCTGGATCTCAGATGCGGGTGATCGGCCTTGCAGGCTGGAGCGGCGCTGGCAAGACCACTCTGCTTCGCCGGTTGATCCCGGTCCTGGTTGCGGAGGGGCTGCGCGTCTCGACGATCAAGCACGCGCATCACGCCTTCGACGTGGACCAGCCCGGCAAGGATTCCTGGGAACATCGCCAGGCTGGCGCCCAGGAGGTGCTGGTGGCGTCCGCCAACCGCTGGGCGCTGCTGCATGAGCTGCGCGGCGAGGCCGAGCCTGACCTCGCCGACCTGCTGATGCGCCTGAGCCCGGTAGACCTGGTGCTGATCGAGGGCTTCAAACGCGGCGGTCAGCCCAAGCTTGAGGTGTTCCGGACGGCGAACGGCAAGCCGATGCTGCATCCGGACGACCCGTCCGTGGTGGCGGTGGCGTCGGACGCGCCGGTGCCGGGCCTGGCTTTGCCGTGGCTCCAGCTGGACGACATCGAAGGCATTGCGGAAGCCGTGCAGGTGCACGCGGTTCCCGTAGGCTGATGGCGCAGCTCTCGGACGACTGCTTCGCCTTCGGGGGCGCGCTGCTGACGTTGGATGCCGCCCGCGCCATGATTGCGGCGCAGGTGGGACGGATTGAGGGGGCGGAGCGGGTCGGGCTGCTTGCGGCGGACGGGCGCGTGCTGGCTGCGGATGTCACGGCGCCGGTGGACCTGCCGCCGTTCGACAACTCCGCCGTCGATGGCTACGCGGTGCGGCTCGCGGGGCTGGAGGATGGGGGCCGCCTGCCGGTGTCGGGCCGGCTTGCGGCCGGGGTGCCGGCGCGGCCGCTCATTGATGGCTCGGCGCAGCGCATTTTCACCGGCGCCGCGTTGCCGCCCGGCGCCGACACGGTGTTCATGCAGGAGGACGTGCGGCTCGACGCTGGCCACGTGCAGGTCCCGCCCGGGCTGCGGCCCGGCGCCAATACACGGCCACGCGGCGAGGACGTCGCCCGCGGCGCGATTGCATTGCGCGCCGGGCTGCGGCTGCGGCCACAAGACCTGGCGCTGGCGGCCGCATTGGGGATCACTGCGCTTCGGGTGCGTCGTCCGGTCCGGGTGGCGCTGTTCTCAACCGGGGACGAACTCGTCGAGCCTGGTCAGCCCACCGGCGCAGCGCAGCGCTATGACAGCAACCGCGTGCTGCTGGCCGCGATGGCGCGGCGGGCCGGGGCGCAGGTGACGGATCTTGGTATCTTGCCGGACCGGCTGGATGCGATCGCCGAAGCCCTGCAGACGGCGGCCCGCGGCCATGACCTGATCTTGACCTCCGGTGGCGTGTCGGCCGGGGAGGAAGACCATGTCCGTGCGGCCGTCGAGGCATTGGGACGGCTGGCGTTCTGGCGCTTAGCGGTGAAGCCGGGGCGTCCGGTGACGATGGGCGTGGTCGGCGGCGTGCCGTTCATGGGCTTGCCGGGCAACCCAGTGGCGGCCTTTGTCACCTTCGCGCAACTGGCGCGCCCGATGCTGGCGGCGCTGGCCGGCAGTCGCTTCGAGCCACCGCCCACGCTGCGCCTGCCCGCCGCCTTCGCCTACCGCAAGAAGGCTGGGCGGCGCGAGTATGTCCGCGCCCGGCTGCTGCCCGGTCCGGACGGCGCAATCGCCGCGCACAAACACGAGGTGGACGGTGCCGGCATCCTCACCTCACTGACCGGGACCGACGGATTGGTCGAGCTGGCGGACGACGTGACGCGGGTCACTCCAGGGGACATTGTGGCATTTTTGCCCTACGCCTTGCTTTTCTGAGACTATCTTGTTGCATTGCTGAGCCGTTATATCTATGTGCAGTGCAGCAGACTGCGACTGCTCGAGCCTTCCAATCCGGTGTCCTCGTGCGCAGAGAGCCGACGCCCAACACGGAAGTTCTCCCTCCCGAATAAGCCTCGAAACCCACTAGCGGCGTTCTGCCGCGCCCTGTGCCATGTCCGGCACGCTTCCATTTTGCCGCGCACGCCCTGTTTCAGGCGAGCGGCCCGACAACCTGGCGCCAGGAGGCGCCGCCCCTTATGACGACATTCGCCGACCTTAAACTTTCTGAACCTTTGCTGCGCGCCCTTGAGACCGAGGGCTACACCATCCCGACGCCGATCCAGGCTGGCGCGATCCCGCATCTGCTGGAAGGCCGCGACCTGCTGGGCCTGGCACAGACCGGCACGGGCAAGACCGCTGCCTTCGCCCTGCCGATCCTGCAGCGCTTAGATGCCAAGCGCGTAGCAGCACCCCCAAAAGGCGCACGCGTCCTGGTGCTGGCCCCGACGCGTGAACTTGCCTCGCAGATCGATGAGAGCTTTGCCACCTACGCCAAGCACATGCGCCTGAGCCACACCGTCGTGTTTGGCGGCGTGGGCCAGGGCCGTCAGGTGGACGCGATGCGCCGCGGCGTGGACGTGCTGGTCGCCGCCCCCGGCCGCCTGCTGGACCTCATGGGTCAGGGCCACATCGAGCTGTCGAAGGTTGAGGTCCTGGTTTTGGATGAGGCCGACCGCATGCTGGACATGGGCTTCGTGCGCGACATCCGCCGCATCGTCGCCACCCTGCCGCACGCCCGCCAGACCCTGTTGTTCTCCGCCACGATGCCGCCGAGCATCGCGGAACTGGCCGGCAGCCTGCTGCGCAGCCCGGTCCGGGTCGAAGTGGCACCCCCTTCCACCACGGTCGAGCGGGTCCGCCAAACCATGATGTTCGTGGACGAGGCCGACAAGAAAGCCGCGATCGAGATGCTGGTGAAGTCGCCTAAGGTCAACCGCGCCATCGTGTTCACGCTGATGAAGCACGAGGCCAACAAGGTCGCCGAGTACCTGACCAAGGCCGGCGTCGTCGCCGAGGCGATCCACGGCAACAAGTCGCAGGGCGCGCGGGAGCGTGCGATGGCCGGCTTCCGCTCCGGTGCGGTGAAGATCCTGGTCGCGACCGACATCGCTGCCCGCGGCATCGACGTGGACGACGTCTCGCACGTATTCAACTTTGACCTGCCGAACGTGCCGGAGAGCTACGTGCACCGCATCGGCCGCACCGCGCGCGCCGGCCGCGAGGGCCACGCGATCTCGCTGTGCAGCGCCGAGCAGCGTGCCTGGCTGCGGGACATCGAGCGGGAGGTCGGCCAGACGATCCCGGTGTTCCTGGAGCACGAATACCACTCGGAAGCCGCGCAGAACTCAACGATGCGGGCGCCGGTGCTGGGCGGCGGCAATGGCCGCGGCCAGGGGCATCGCGGCGGCGGCCAGCGTGGTGCGCAGAACAGCAACCGGCGGTCGAGCGGACGCCGGGCGGCCTGACCTACCGGAGGCCAGCCAGTCGGTCGGCCTCCGCCAGATCAGCGGGAGTGTTCACGTTGAAGAACGGGTCCACGTCCCTGATTGGCCACTCGACGACTGCCGGGCTATGCCGCCTGACGTAGGCGCCGACCTTGCGCAGATCCTCGACAACTAAGGCGTGGCGCAGATCGTGGCGCAGTGCCACGGGCCAGAGCGTCGCCACCGGATGCGTTTGACCGCCCGATGCAGCGCACGCCAGCGTCGCGTCACCGAGAGCCGAACGCAGTCGCGCCACTAGGTCCTCCGGCACGAATGGCGCGTCACCCGGCACGGTTACAACCCATCGGGCCTCCGGCGTGTTTTGCGCCGCCCAATCCAATCCCGCCAACACGCCGGCGAGCGGACCCGGCCGGCCCGGCAGGTCGTCGCTCACCACCGGCAGGCCGAAATCACTGAACCGCGCCGCGTCGTCGTTGGCGTTCAGGATCAGCCGGGTCACTTGCGGCGTCATGCGCTCGATCAGCCGCGCCAGCACGGTCTGGCCGCCCACCAGACGCAATGCCTTGTCGCCGCCGCCAAGCCGCCGGGCCAGGCCGCCAGCCAGGATCATGCCGACCGTCGGCTCAATCATCGGCGACCTCGAACCCCCGCGCACGCAGGGCCGCCCGTGTCGAGGGCCGCCGCAAAACCTCCAGAAAACGCTCCACCGGAGCGCGGTCGAGCCGAGCAGCCGGGATTACGAAGTCATACTGCTCTGCCTGGAGCGGCAGGAAACCCAGGCCGTATTCGGCCGCAACCGTCTGGATCGCCACCCCCCAATCCGCCCGGCCCTGCGCCACCGCCACCGCCACCGCATTATGCGACTTCGTCTGCGCCGAGTAGCCCGCCGGGCGCGCCCCGCCCAGCGCACGGTCGATCAGGATGCGGGTGCCCGAGCCTGCGTTGCGGTTCACCATCAACGCGCCCTCGACCCGCATGGCCGCCACGGCATCGGCCAATCCATGGAACCGTGCGTCATCCAACCGGAACACGACGCCCTGCAACCGGCCATAGCCCGGCACAAGCCGCAGACTTTCGGTCAGAAACGGCCGGTTATACTCGCCGCTGGCCGGGTCCATGAGGTGGACGCCCGCGACGTCGCACTCGCCCCGCCGCGCCGCCGCCAGCCCGCCGGAGCTGCCGACCGCGAGCGACTTCACGTTCAATCCTTCCTGCTCCAGCAGCCCGATCAGCATGTCCAGCCCCACGCAATGGCTGCCGATCACCACAAAATCCGCCGCCGCAGCCGCCGTGCCGATCAACTGCACACGGACGGCCGTCCCCGCCGGCACCGCCTCGGTCAGGGCGGGGATGGCAAAGAAGCCGTCCGCCTGCGCGAAGCCGGTGACCGCGCCCGACCCCTTCGCGGTCGGATAGGCGAGCAGCCCGCCCTCGGGCGCCTGCAGCAGCGCGACCATGACGTACTCGGTCCGGCCCCGCTCCGAGGCGATGCGCAGCGGCAGCGTGGCGTCCACCGTCTCCGGCCGCATGGCGGGCAGGCCGGCCAGCGCGCGGATCACCGGCGCCGCGAACTCATGGAACGTGAAGATCGCCGAGGTCGGGAAGCCCGGCAACACCACGACCGGCTTGCCGTCATGCACCGCGAGGCACAGCGGCTTGCCGGGCTTCAACGCCACGCCGTGCACCAAAACGCCAGGATTGGTTAGACGCGCGACCACCTGATAGGCGAGGTCCCCGGCACCTTTCGACGTGCCGCCCGACAGCAGCACCATGTCGCCCGCCGCCAATGCCTGGGTCAAAACCGCCTGCAGCGCCACTGGGTCGTCGGGCACGATGCCGAGCGGGACCGGCTCGCCGCCCGCCTCCTCGATTGCGGCGGCCAGGATGGCGGCGTTGCTGTCGAACACCTGGCCGGGGCGGATCGGGCTGCCGGGGGCCACGATCTCGTCGCCGGTCGAGAACACGGCGACGCGCGGCCGGCGCCAGACCGGGATGTCTGCCAGGCCCACGGCGGCGAGCATGCCGATCTCCCGCGACGTCAGCAGCCGGCCGCGTCGCAGCACGGTCTCGCCGCGCGCGATGTCGGACCCGGCGGTCGCGATATACTGGCCCGGCGTCGCGGCACGACGCAGCTCGATGGCGAGCGGCACGCCGTCCAGCAGGTCGGTTTGCTCCACCATGACGACGGCGTCGCCACCGCGGGGCACCATGCCCCCGGTGGCGATCACCGCTGCGCTGCCGAGCGTCACGGGCTGGATTGGCGCGACGCCGGGGGTGAGGAGTTCGCTGTTCAGCCGCAGTGTCGCGGGCTGCGCGTCAGACGCCTCCGCCGTGTCATCCGCGCGCACAGCGAACCCGTCCACGCTGGCGCGGTCGAATCCCGGCACGTCGAGCGGCGCCACGACGTCGCGCGCCAGTACCCGGCCGCGTGCGGCGGCGAGCGGCACAGTCTCCTCGCCGAGCGGCTCCATCCGCAAGTGGCGCCGGAAGCGCGCCTCCGCCTCGTCCCGGCTCACGACGTCTAGGAACTGCTCCTGGCGCGCGGCACGTCGCAGGGCTTGAACGTCGAGAGTCATGGCCGATAGACCTGGATCCGCACGGTGGCGCCGGCCGGATAACCCTCGCTGCTTTCGGGCACTATGAAAAAGCCGTCGGCGCGGACGGCGGTGGCCAGGGTGCCGGCGTCGGCCGGTCCGAGCGGGGTCGCGTGGGTGTCGGAAATGCGGACCTGGATCATGTCGGTGAAGCCAACGGCCGACACCGCCTTGCGTTCAAGAGTTCTCTCCGTGCTGACGTAGGGATCGCATGACTGGACGCCCGCCAGGCGGCGCACTGCCCGGGCGGCCAGCGTGTCATAGATTGCGAGGCACGCATGCGGCGCACCGGGCAGCAACAGCACGGGCGCGCCGCCAATACGGCCCAACCCCGCGGAGTCGCCGGGCCGGACCGCAATCCCGTGCATGTCCAGCACGCTGCCCGCAGCCGCCAAGGTGAGCGCCGCATCATCGTCCGGTCCCGCCCCGGTACGGCCCGCTATGAGGATCAGGTCGGCTCCCGCCGCCGGCAGCGCCATGGCCTCGGCCACGCCGCCATCACGGGCGACCAGGGCGCGCAGCATCGGCGACAGCAGGTCTGGCCCGGACTTGGAACCTGCCACAATCAGCGCCACCAACGGCTTGCGCACCACAGGAACCGAGTCTGCCCCAAGCGCCTGCAGCAACGCGATGTGCCGTGCCTGAAGGGTCCCGGCTGGAACTGCAGTGCTCCCCGCCGGCATCACTCCGCCGCGGCGATCAACCCCGGCGCCTCGGGCGACCGCTGCCAGGGCATCCAGCGCTGTGCCACGCGGCTGCGCCAACGCGAAAGGCAGGACGGCGTCGGTGCCGGCCGGCATGTTCAGGCCCGCCGCGATCAACATGTGAGCGTTGACCGGCAAGGGATTGTAGTCGCTGGCGCCCTCGGTCTCGGCGGCGGCAACGGCATAGCCGTCCATGGCGGCGCAATCGACGCTGGGCCAATCGGCTGGGCTCGCGACCGCTGCGGCGAGCACGCGGCCCAAAGCATCGGCCCAGGCAACGTTTTCCGCGGGCAGGGCGGCGGTGTGCGCGTCGATCCAGGCCAGCGCGTCCGCAAGCGGGGCCCGGCTGTTGAAGCCGGTCAGGCGGATGTCGGCTGTGGCCATGCCGGCATTATGCGTCATGGCGGATCGAACGACAAAATCCCCGGCTTGCCAACAGGCTTCCTTGCCACAAGCTTCCAAAGCTGCAAGCAAGAAAATGCATTCGTTTTCGGGGCAAGACATGGCGTTCAAGAGCGGCCGGCACTTCCTGCAGATCCCCGGGCCGAGCAACGTGCCCGACCGCATCCTGCGCGCCATCGACCGGCCCACCATCGACCACCGCGGCCCCGAGTTCGGCCGGCTGGGCCGCTCGGTCCTGGCGGGCTGCCAGACGGTGTTCGGCACCTCCGGCCCCGTCGTCATCTTTCCCGCCTCCGGCACCGGGGCGTGGGAGGCGGCGATCGTCAACACGCTGGACCGTGGCGACCGGGTATTGATGTATGAGACCGGGCAGTTCGCCTCGCTGTGGCGCGCGATGGCCCAGCGCTTCGGCCTGCAGGTGGACTGGGTGCCCGGCGACTGGCGGCGCGGCGTCGATCCCGCCGACGTCGAGGCCCGGCTGCGTGCCGACGCCGAACGCTCGATCAAAGCGGTGATGGTCGTGCACAACGAGACCTCGACCGGCGTCACCAGCCGCATCGCCGAAATTCGCGCCGCGATCGACCGGGCAGATCACCCCGCGCTGTTCATGGTCGATACGATCTCTTCGCTGGGTTCAATGGACTATCAGCACGAGGCCTGGGGCGTCGATGTCACGGTGTCCGGCTCGCAGAAGGGCCTGATGCTGCCGCCGGGCCTGAGCTTCAACGCGATCTCCGGCAAGGCGTTGGCGGCGGCGAAGGCGGGCGGCATGCCGCGCTCCTACTGGGACTGGCAGGAGATGCTGACGCCGAATGCGACCGGGTACTTCCCGTACACGCCCAGCACCAACCTGCTGTATGGGCTCGAGAAGGCGATCGCCATGTTGCTGGAGGAGGGCCTGCCCAACGTGTTCGCCCGGCACGACCGGTTTGCCGCGGCGACCCGGGCCGCGGTGCAGGGCTGGGGACTGGAGATTCTATGCCAGGAGCCGCGGGAGTACTCCAGCATCTTGACGGCGGTGGTGATGCCCGAGGGCCATGACGCCGACGCGCTGCGGCAGGTGATTTTGGACAATTACGACATGTCGCTCGGCGCTGGATTGGCGAAGTTGAAGGGCCGGGTGTTCCGGATCGGGCACCTTGGATATTTCAATGACCTGATGCTGCTGGGCACTCTGGGCGGTGTCGAGATGGGGCTGCACGCGGCCGGCGTTCCGCACCGGGTTGGCGGCGTGGCCCAAGCGATGGACGTGCTGGCGGGCCGCATTGGGAAGTTGGCCGAGGCAAGGGCTGCTTAGGTTCTGCGGCGCACAACGAGTTGCGATAGAGGTCTGCCTATCTAAGGCTTTTTATTGCGAGCACGGGCCGGAGGCCTTTGGGGCACTTCCGAAGAAATGGTGTGAGTTGCACAGCTAAACGCTTGCTGATGTAGCGGGACATGCATATTGTATGTATAATATGAATTTCTTGGAAGCGGCATTGCAATGCGCGTGACAACCGCTGAGTTCATCAAGAACTACGGTTCGCTAGCCGATAAAGCACTCTTGGAGCCACTTACCATTACTAAGAATGGCCGGGATCGCCTTGTGGTGGTGTCAGTCGAGGAATACAGCCGGCTTGCCCGCCGCGACCGGCGTGTCACGCTGCCGGAGCAACTGACCGAGAGGCAGGCCGCGCTGATCGGCAAGGCCGAGGTTCCGGCTGAACACGCTCATCTCGATGCGGAAGTTACTGACTGGCGGCCGTGACCTGGCCGATACCGCAACCCGGCTTGGTAATCCGATTTTCGTATCTCTGGAAGCGCGAGGCTGACGCGGGACGTGAGGAGGGTGTTAAGGATCGGCCTTGCGCCGTCGTGATCGCGATTGAGGGCAATAACGACAATCCGCGTGTCATTGTTCTTCCCATTACCCACTCGCCGCCTCGGCCGCCCGACGACGGGATCGAATTGCCACAGCCGACAACGACTCGCCTTGGCCTAGACGGTAATCGCTCGTGGGTCATCGTGAGCGAGGGCAACGATTTCGTCTGGCCCGGTCCTGATCTTCGCTTTCTGCCAGGACAGGGGGCGGAGACGGCCGCATACGGGTATTTACCTCCGGTGGTGTTCCGGGCCGTACGAGACAGATTTCTCGCACGCTACCGGGAGCGCAGGATCGAGTTGGTTCAACGCAATGAATAGATGGACCGAATTTTGGCGCTATCTGCTTTTATTGCCAAAAACTTCTGAACAACCTTGGCTGTGCGCTAGGTTGTAAAGCGGTGCCTATAATTATACTGAATTTGAGGAATACAACCCTTGCCTGACAACCTGCCTGGCTTGTCTCCTTTAGGCGACCCGCGCCTGGCCCAGCGGCTGCGGCGTGAGATCGAGGGCGACGTGCTGTTCAGCCGCGCCGACCGCGGGCGCTACGCGACCGATGCCTCCATCTACCAGATCGAGCCGGTAGGCGTCGTCGTCCCGCGTACCGCAGCCGACGTGGCGGCGGCGCTGTCGATCGCGCGCGAGCACGGCGTGCCGGTGCTCCCCCGGGGCGGCGGCACCAGCCAGTGCGGCCAGACGGTGAACCGCGCGCTGGTGATCGACTGCACGAAGGACCTGCGCCGGGTGCTGGAGGTGGACGCCGACGCACGGACCGCCTGGGTGGAGCCCGGCCTCGTGCTCGGGCACCTGAACACCGGCCTCAAGCCGCAGAACCTGTTCTTCCCGGTCGATCCCAGCACGCATAGCCGCTGCACCCTGGGCGGCATGGCGGGCAACAACTCCTGCGGGTCGAAAAGCATCCGCTATGGGCTGATGGCCGACAACGTGCTGGCGATCGACGCCCTGCTGGCCGACGGCACGCGGCACCGCTTCGGTGCATTGCCGGACAATCTGGGCGAGGACCTGCCGGTGGGCATCGCGACGTTGATCCAGCGGCTGCGGGCGCTGGGCGCTGCGGAGGCGGACGAGATCGCCGTGCGGTTCCCGGCGCAGCTTCGCCGGGTCGGCGGCTACAACATCGAGGCATTGACCCCCGCCGCGCGCCGGGCCGGGCGCGAGAACCTGGCGCGGCTGCTGGTGGGGTCCGAGGGCACGCTGGCGTTCTCGACCGCGATCCAATTGGCGCTGCAGCCGACCTTACCTCGAAAAGTGCTGGGCATCTGCCAATTCCCGACGTTCCGCGCCGCCATGGAGGCGTCCCGGCACCTGGTGCAGCTCGGCCCCGAGGCGGTGGAGCTCGTGGACCGCACCATGATCGACCTCGGCCGCAGCATCCCGATTTATTGCGCCACCATTGATCAGATGATTAAGGGCGAGCCCGACAGCCTCTTGATCGTCGAGTTCCACGGCGACGCCGACGGGCCGTTATTCTCCAAGCTTGACGAACTCGACACCCTGATGGCCGACCTCGGCTGGCCCAACGCTGTCATCCGCGCCACCGATTCCGCCTTCCAGGCCGGCATCGCCGAGGTCCGGGAAGCCGGGCTCAACATCATGATGTCGATGAAGGGCGACGGCAAACCCGTCTCGTTCATCGAGGACTGTGCCGTGGGGCTCGACGACCTCGCGGACTACACCGAGCGGCTGAACGACGTATTCGCGCGGCATGGCACCAAGGGCACCTGGTATGCGCACGCCAGCGTCGGCTGCCTGCACGTGCGCCCGGTGCTGAACATGAAGGACCCAGGCGACGTCGGCACCATGCGCGCGGTGGCGGAGGAGTGTTTTGCGCTCGTGCGCGAATACAAGGGCTCGCACAGCGGCGAGCACGGCGACGGCATCGTCCGCAGCGAGTTCCACGAGAGCATGTTCGGCCCCCGCATCGTCCGCGCGTTCGAGGCGGTGAAGGACGCGTTCGACCCCATGGGCCTGCTCAACCCTGGCCGCGTCGTGCGCGCCCCGCGCATGGATGACCGCAGCCTGTTCCGCTACGCGCCGGACTACGCGGCGGCACCGGGGTTCTCCCCGCAGCTTGATTGGTCGGAGCACCCGGGACCGCTCGGCGGCATGCTGGCGGCGGTCGAGATGTGCAACAACAACGGCACCTGCCGCAAGTTCGACGCCGGCAGCATGTGCCCGAGCTACCGCGTAACGCGCGACGAGGCGCATCTGACGCGCGGGCGGGCCAACACGCTGCGGCTGGCGCTCACGGGGCAGCTTGGATCACATGCCATGGCGTCGGACGACGTGGCCGAGGCCGTGGCGCTGTGCGTGTCGTGCAAGGCGTGCCGGCGGGAGTGCCCGACCGGCGTCGATATGGCGAAGATGAAGATCGAGGCGCTGGCCGCCCGCGCCGCACAGCACGGTGTGGGACACCGGGCGCGGTTGGTGGCGGAGCTGCCGCGCTATGCCCGTCTCGCCTCGGCACTGGCGCCGCTGGCCAATTTTCGCAACCGTGTTCCGGCCTTGCGCCGCGGGTCGGAACGCCTGCTGGGCCTGTCAGCTGCCCGCTCCCTTCCGGCATGGAGCGCCGCGCCGTTCCGCGATGCCCAGGCGGCCGCACCCGCCGCACCGAACGGTGACGTGCTGCTGCTGGCCGACACCTTCAACCGCTACTTCGAGCCGGAGAACCTGCGCGCCGCCATCCGCGTGCTGGCGGCGGCGGGATACCGCGCCGTGCTGCCGCGGCACACCGGCCGCCCGCTGTGCTGTGGCCGCACCTATCTCTCTGCCGGCATGGTCGATCGCGCCCGCGCCGAGGCGCAGCGCACGATGGCGGCACTCGCCGGCCCATTGCCGGTTGTTGGCCTCGAGCCCTCCTGCCTGCTCACCCTCCGCGACGAGTTCCCCTCCATGCTGCCTGGCCCGGATGCGGCGGCGCTCTCTGCCCGCGCGATGCTGCTGAGCGAGTTCCTGGTCCGCAAACGTGTAGAATTGCCGCTGAGCACGCTGGCAGGGCGGGCGCATGTGCATGGGCACTGCCATCAAAAGTCGTTCGGCGCCTTCCCCGACGCGCTCGCGACCCTCCGGCAGGTGCCCGGCCTCGATGTGCAGCCGATCGCCTCGTCGTGCTGCGGTATGGCGGGCGCATTCGGCTATCAGGCCGAAACCCAGCAAACCTCGCTCGCCATGGCCGAGGCGGGACTGCTGCCGGCGGTGCGGGCAGCCGGGCCGGATGACCTGATCGTCGCCGACGGGACCTCGTGCCGGCATCAGATCGCCGATCTAGCAGGCCGCCCGGCGGTGCATTCCGTGCTGGTGCTGGACCGGGCGCTGCGGCCCAGCCGAGGTCAGATAGAGGCAACTTAGCCGCGCATGGCTCATTAGGCCCCCCATGGCCCACGAATCCAAATCCACGATCTACGCCGCCCTCGCCGGCAACCTCGCCATCGCACTGACCAAATTCGGCGCCGCTTTCTGGACCGGCAGCGCCGCCATGCTCAGCGAGGCCATCCACTCCACGGTCGATACCGGCAACCAGCTGCTGATGCTATACGGCCTGCGCCGCTCCGCCCGGCCCGCCACCGCGGCGCACCCGTTCGGCTTCGGGCTTGAGCTGTATTTCTGGACCTTCGTCGTGGCGATCCTGATCTTTGGCCTCGGCGCCGGGGTGTCGGTCCTGGAGGGCATCGACAAGATACGCGCCCCGCACCCGGTCAGCGACACCCTGGTCAACTACGTCGTCCTCGGCGTCTCGTTCGTCTTCGAGGGAGCGAGCTGGCTGGTGGCATTCCGCGCCTTCCGTGCGCAGTCCAAAACGGTCGGCCTGCTGGAGGCGGTGCAGCGCAGCAAGGACCCGACCGTGTTCACCGTCCTGCTGGAAGACAGCGCGGCGCTCGCCGGCCTGCTGATCGCCGGCGTCGGCCTGGCCTGCGCGGAGGTTTTCCATCTGCCCATCCTCGACGGCGTCGCCAGCGTGCTGATCGGCCTGGTGCTGGCCGGGGTCGCATGGTTCCTCGCGGCCGAATGCAAAGGGCTGATGCTCGGGGAGGCCGCCGACCCCGTCGTGCGCGAAGGCCTGCGCGGCATCGCCAGCGGCAGTCCGGGTGTTCGTGACGTGAACGAGGTGCTGACCATGCATTTCGGACCGCGAGACGTGCTGGCGGCGATCAGCCTCGACTTCGACGACGGATTGCCCGCCGAGGCCGTCGAGCGAACGGTCAGCGACGTCGAGCGCCGGATCAAAACGACGTTCCCCCAGGTGCGCCGCATTTTCGTCGAGGTGCAAAGCCGCGCTGGCCACCTGCAGGCACAGCGGGAGACCGCGCCTTTGGGCGATGGTTAAGCTGCTGCCTCGGTCGGCCCGCTACATACCCAAGTATGCCTTCCGCACCCCAGCATCCGCCGCGATGTCCCGGGCCGGGCCTTCCAGCACGATGCGGCCGGTCTGCAGCACGTAGGCGCGGTCGGCCAGCGCCAGCGCCTCCGCCAGGCGCTGTTCAACGAGAAGGATAGTGGTGCCGAGCGTGCGGATGCGGCCCACGGCGGCCAGGATGTCGTCCACCAGTTTCGGGGCGATGCCCTGGCTGGGCTCGTCGAGCATCAGCAGGCGCGGCTGGGTCATCAGCGCCCGGCCGATCGCCAGCATCTGCTGCTCGCCGCCGGACAGCGTCTCGGCCCGCTGCGGTAGGCGCTCCTGCAGGCGCGGAAACAGGCTGAATACCAATTCGAGCGGCTTGAAACGGTCAGGATCGCCGCGGCGGGCATAGGCGCCGAGGCGCAAATTGTCCTCGACCGACAGGCGCGGGAACAGGCGGCGGCCCTCGGGCACTAGGCCGATACCGCGCCGGGTGATCAGATGCGGGGCGATGTGGGTAAGGTTTTGACCGTCGAAGCTGATGATGCCCTCGGTCGCGACCTGACCGGCGATGGCGCGCAGCAGGGTGCTTTTCCCGGCCCCGTTGGCGCCCACCACGGCGACGATCTCGCCCGGCGCCACCGACAGGCTGACGCCCTGCAAAGCCTTCAGCCCACGATAGGCAGCCGACACACCGTCCAGCTTCAACAGGAACTCAGGCGTTGTGTTTTCAGGCGGCATACTTGTCGCCGAGATAGGCGCGGATCACGTCGGGGTGCCGCACCACCTCGGCCGGCGAGCCCTGCATCAGCACGCGGCCCAGGTTTAGCACCACGACGCGATCCACCAGCGGCAGCACGACCTCCATCACGTGCTCGACCATCACGACGGTCACCCCTTGGTCGCGC
The DNA here is from genome assembly GCA_963850595.1 of uncultured Alphaproteobacteria bacterium. GTDB lineage: Bacteria > Pseudomonadota > Alphaproteobacteria > Acetobacterales > Acetobacteraceae > CAHJXG01. Next base: position 423,777 of record CAWKLS010000005.1, read on the forward strand.
ACGGCGCGGACCAGCGCGACGCCGCTGGCGGCCTCGGTGGGGGTGAGGCCGGTCAGCATTTCGTCGAGCAACAGGATGCGCGGTCGGGTCGCCAGCGCCCGGGCGATCTCCAGCCGGCGTTTTTCGGGTGGCGTAAGCTGATGCGCTGCCGCGTCCGCGCGTCCGGCCAGCCCGGCGAAGGCCAGCACGTCCTGCGCCGCCCGCATCGCCTCATTCGTGCTGGCGCCGTGGGAGAATGCGCCGACCATGACGTTCTCCAACACCGTCATGCTGTCGAAGCTGCGCACCACCTGAAACGTGCGGGCCACGCCGGCACGGGCGCAGGCGACCGGTCCCAGGCCGCTGATCATCTTGCCGTCCAGCAAGATGTCGCCCCGGTCCGGGCTGACCTCGCCGGAGATGGCGTTAAATAGGCTGGTCTTCCCCGCGCCGTTCGGGCCGATCAGCCCCAGGATCTCGCCTGGCGCCACATCGAAGCTGATATCGACATTGGCCGCGACGCCGCCAAAGGTTTTGGTGACTCCCCGGACCTGCAGGAGCGGCGTCACACCCCCTCTGTGCCGAGCCGCCGTGCGACTTCGGCCTCATAATGCTCCAGATAGCCATCCGGAATGCCCCACCGGCGCAGCGCCTCTGCCGTCTGCAAAAGATAGGAGGCCGCCGTGCCGCCTGGGCCGACGCCTGCAGCCAAAATGTCCAACACCACGCCCTCGGGCACCGCACCCGCATGGAGCCGATGCCGCGGGTCGGCGACAAAGGTCACCGCCGTGACCGGGCCTTGCCGGCTGGCAACCTCCACCCACTCGGCGGTGTAATAGCCGCCGGTCATCTCCTGTCGCCAAACAGTCCAGAGCGCCTCCTGCACGCGATCCTCCGCGAGGTGGAACGCCACTCCCGTGCACCTGCCGGGCTGCCGTTCCAGCCCGAGCGTCAATGCGCGCCGCGCCGTGGTGCCGCGGTTCCGGTCGTCCCAAATGCAGTAGCGCCGCACCAGCCCCTCGACCGAGCCGGCCCGGGCCGCGTCTTGGTCAAAGCCGCCCTCCCAGATCAGCGAGCCATACGCGAACACCCAGATCCCATTGGATGCACAGCGTTGGTCAAGGGCTGCGTTCATACCTTGACGCAGTTGCGCCTCCGGCACGCCGGCGGGAGGTGGGCCCACCTTGGCCGTATGCGGCAAATGGGCCTCGATCAGGGCGCGGGTCAGGACGGTCATGCGGCTCCGGCGGTTTGGCGAGCGCGGCAAACGCTGGCAGAGCGCCGCAGGTTCCGGATCTGCCTGCTCAACGCCGGCCGCGCTGCCGGTTGGCTTCCAGCTCCTCGGGCGTAAGCTTGAAGCCCACCAGGATGCGGTAGGCCGCCGCCGTCTTGTTCTCCTGCACCGGAAGCCGCAGCTCCACATCGTCGCCGGAAAGCCGCAGCCGGTCGGCGTTCGGCGGGAACTCGGCACGGAGCGGGAAGGTCTGCTCGTCCAGGATGCGCTCGCCGTCCAGCACGGCGACAAAATAGGCGAGGGTGGCTTGGCGTCCGGGAGCGGCCGGACCGCGCGTCAGCTCGATGCCGACCTGGATGGTCGTGACGACGGTATCGCTGCCGTCCCGCTTGCAATTGCCGTTGAGCCCGGTGATGCGTCCCTCCAGCACGGTATCGACCAGGTCCCGGTGGTCGCCGCGGTAGCGCGACAGGTCGGCGGCGTCGCGGACGATGGCGGCGCCGGGGCAGGCGGGGGCAAAGGCGTCCTGGGTGCCGCCGCCGCAGCCGGTCAGCGCCAGCAGCGAGGCGGCGCCCGCCCAGGCGGAAAAAGCCCTGGGGAATAAGCGCATTGCAGGCATCCAGTTCTCCAGCTCACGCCCCGCTCGTCGCCGGGGCCTTGCGACACCAGTTGTAGCGGAATGCGCGCGGCGGCATAGTGCGCCTCGCCTGCCAGCCGGAATTCAATGTCCCAGATCCAAGACCTCCAGCCAGCCCCGACCACTCAGTCACGGCCCGACAAGCTCCCCGACTTACTGGTCGTGCTCGCCGGCCCGCGCGGATTCTGCGCCGGGGTGGATCGCGCCATCCGGGTCGTGGAGGAGGCGATCCGCCGTTACGGCGCGCCGGTCTATGTGCGCCATGAGATCGTCCACAACCGCACCGTCGTCGAGACGCTTGAGGCGCAGGGCGCGGTGTTCGTCGAGGAGCTGGACGAGGTTCCCGCCGACGCCCACGTGGTGTTCAGCGCCCATGGCGTGCCGAAATCCGTCCCGGCCGAGGCGCAGCGCCGCAACCTGTCCTACTTCGACGCGACCTGCCCGCTGGTGAGCAAGGTGCACCGCGAAGCCGAGCGGCACTACGCTGGCGGTGGCCCCAGCACCCGCCACATCCTGATGATCGGCCATGCCGGGCACCCTGAGGTCGTCGGCACCATGGGCCAGCTGCCGCCCGGCAGCGTCACCCTGGTGCAGGACACCGCCGGCGCCGAGACCGTGATGCCAGCGAACCCCGAGCGCCTGGCTTTCATCACCCAGACCACCCTGTCGGTTGACGACACGGCCGATATCGTCGCGACGCTTCGCCGCCGGTTCCCCACCATAGAGGGGCCGAAGCACGAGGATATCTGCTACGCCACCACGAACCGTCAGGCGGCGGTGAAGGCCATCGCGCCGCAATGCGACCTGGTCGTGGTGATCGGCAGCCCGAACAGCAGCAACTCGCAGCGCCTGCGCGAGGTGGCGGAGCGCGCCGGCGCCACGCGGGCCATCCTGCTGCCGCGGGCGGACCAGCTCGACTGGTCGGTGCTGGCGGGGGTGCAGACGCTCGGCATCACCGCCGGGGCGTCGGCGCCGGAGACTCTTGTGCAGGAATTGCTTGGTTGCCTTGGCGAACGCTACACCCTGCGCATCGAGGAGCGGCAGGTGACGCAGGAGGACGTGGTGTTCAAGCTGCCGGCCCCGCTCTGCTGATTTTCCGTTAGGTGGCGGTTTATACCGACGTTACGGACGAAGCGCTGGCGGCGTTCCTGTGCGGCTATGACCTTGGCACCGCCGTCGCCTTCCGCGGCATCGCCGAGGGCGTGGAGAACAGCAACTTCCAGCTTCGCACGACGGCCGGCGATTTTATCTTAACCCTCTATGAGAAACGGGTGGATCCGGCGGAGCTGCCCTGGTTCCTCGGCCTGATGGAGCACCTGGCCGGCCGCGGCATCACTTGCCCACAGCCGGTCCGCGGCCGCGACGGCGATGCGCTCCGTCACCTGGCCGGCCGACCGGCCTGCATTACCACGTTCCTGCCCGGCGTCTGGCCGCGGCGGGTCCGGCCCGAGCACTGCGCTCCCGTCGGTCAGGCGCTCGCCGGTCTGCATACGGCCGGCCAGGACTATGCGCCGTTGCGGCCGAACGCGTTGGGACCGGCGAGCTGGGCGCCGTTGCTGGCGCGCAGCGGTGCACGGGCCGATGAGATCCAGGCCGGCCTGGGCGCCGAGCTCACGGCGGCGCTGGACCGCATCATGGGCGCTTGGCCGAGCGAGCTGCCGCGCGGGCACATCCACGCCGACCTGTTCCCGGACAACGTGTTCTTCCTGGACGGCCGGCTATCTGGGCTGATCGACTTCTATTTCGCCGCGACCGATCTGCTGGTCTACGACGTCGCGGTCTGCCTGAACGCCTGGTGCTTCGAGCCCGACTACTCCTTCAACGTCACCCGCGCCCGCGCCATGCTCGCCGCCTATGACCGGGTTCGCCCATTATTGCCCGCCGAGCGGGCCGCTCTGCCGGTGCTGTGCCAGGGCGCAGCGCTCCGCTTCCTGCTGACCCGGCTGTACGACTGGCTGCACACGCCGCCGGGCGCGCTGGTGACGCGGAAGGACCCGGTCGAGTACCTGCGCCGCCTCCGCTTCCACCTCGCTGCTAGGGACGAGCACGCCTATGGGCTCTGACGCCGCCCCCGCCTTGACCGTCGAGATTTGGACCGATGGCGGCTGCAAGCCAAACCCCGGCCCCGGCGGCTGGGCGGCCATCCTGCGCTGCGGCGCGCATGAGCGCGAGCTGCAGGGCGCCGACCCCGCCACCACCAACAACCGCATGGAGCTCACCGCCGCCGCCGCGGCCCTCGAGGCGCTGACCCAGCCCTGCAACGTCGTGCTGCACACCGACAGCGAATACGTGCGCAACGGCATCACCCGCTGGAGCACCGGCTGGGTGCGCCGCAACTGGCGCAACGCGTCCGGCGATCCCGTCGCCAACATGGCGCTGTGGCGCCGCCTGCTGGACGCCGCCAAGCCGCATACGGTGGAGTGGCGCTGGGTGCGCGGCCATTCGGGCGATCCGATGAACGAACGCGCCGACACGCTGGCGACGGCAGCGCGGCAGGGGCTGGGTGGATAGTGCCTGTAAGATTAGGCATAAGCTGTCCGTCGCCTAGGCATAACCTGTCGGTAGGTTCCTAAAATGCTGCATACATTGGATAATCAACTCAGGGCTGTCACGGACAGCTTATGGGGGTAAATTGATCGCCTAATCTTCTGGATGGTCAATCAGCTTGGAAAGGGAGCACCCTGCTCTCGATCTTCACGATTGGCCTCACTCTTGCTGGCATCCTCGTTGCCAGTTCTGCCTTTAACGCCAAATGGCGGGTTGTTGATGAAACCCGCAGACAAGCTGAGATCGCGCACCTGTTCCTGATCGCAAGCGACCGGCGTTGGCTTCGGGCGGCAGACATCAAGTTCAGCAAGATGTTTGTCATGCGGGGTTGCGTCTTCGTTTGAATAAAAGTCGCGTTGAAGAATGTTGGCCATTCCCTGCGCTAAATGTCGCCGTCGAAACCGATCTGACGACGGCCGACTTTTAGTAAATATTTCGCCCCCGGCCGAGAGACGGTTTTTGACCGTGCAAAGCGAGAGCTGCACACTTACCTCGAAGGTGTCGCCTTTCCTGGCGACCAGCGGACGCCAGGCAGTAATTAGATTGGGTTCAAAGTCGCGATTGATGACGTCCAGGAAGGTTGGCGATCCAAAATCGCCGTTGCCTATGAGGCGGACAAGACTGTATGCCGAATCGAATCGGCAGCTAGAAAAACGAGCTCCAGGCTGGACGGGCCAGCCCAAGCCACCTTCCTGTCGAAACGGTGTGTCCTCTATCAATCCACAGAAACCGCACCGGCGCTGCACACCAGGAGCTTCGGGCTGAAACTCGCCCGCAAATGCCCCAACGACCCGTTTGGATGCGACCTCGACATCACAGACACGTGGGACGTTCCTGCGGAGATGCTGGTCGAGCGACCGCCTCTGGGCGGCAACGGCGCCGACTGATGCAACCAACGCTAACGACAAGATCAGTCTTTGAAAGACCAATCCGTTGTTTCGAATGGACCCATAGTCTTTTGAGTAAAGCGCGGCGCTGGATTGGTGGCGGGTGCTACATAACCCCGCTTTTTCCATAGCCGCTTTAAGCGGTCTTGGGTGGCTTTCCATGGAAAAGCTGGTAGGCGCTCAATCCACCGAGCTACCGTGACACGAACCCGTGTGCCCAGCGATGCGGGAGTAGTTGCATCGCGAGATGCCTCGCCCTTATCCCGATGAACGACGCGAGCTCGGTGCTATGCTCGACGAGGCGAGAAAACGCTGGTGATGTCGACATGAAACGGGTCTCACAATCCTTCATAGCAAGATCGACGGCGGGCGAAAAATCCATAAACGCCGTCCATTTTTGGCAGGTGAAACTCAGCATTACCTGGCTGTTGCAGAACAAACGCCTATGCCTGTGCTAAGACCAGTCATTGTCACAGCCAGCGCTCAGGCGGAAGCAGATGCTCCAGTGGATGGCTAAGATCGTGATGCGCGTAGCTTCGGACTTCGGAATTGCTTCTTCTTTCCACTAGGGTCGCTCCCGCCGAAAGCGGCAGGCGAACTTCGCAAGTCAAGTGTCGCCGCTAACGCCTGCATCACGGAGATCGCAAGATCCAGGCTCTCGGCATCCATCATCTCCGCGAAGGCCGTCAATCTGCTCCGCTTTTCGGCGAGTATTTCCTGGGTGCCGTCGGATTGATCGTAGGCAAGCAGTTCGTCTGGCCTCATCGCCAAAACGCGACAGATTCGAACGAGGGTCGCCAAGTCCGGCTCCCGATAATCGCTCACATAATGCCCATAGCGAGTCGCCGTTAGCCCAGCGCGCCGGGCAACCTCGGCACCGCTCAGCCTCAGTTCTGCCGCTCGCGAACGCAGCCTGTCACCGATCCCTTGCATCCCCGGGCTTGTCCCCGGCCAGCTACGGAAGTGCTATCTACGTTATGGATTGTCATGCCTCCATCACGGAGGCATAGTCATTTGAACCTTTACGATTTCAATGGAAGTCGAGCCGACGCGAAGGGGGGGAGAACGTATTGGCGCAGAGGCTGCACAACCGGGAGAAGATTTCAACAGCGGTTCGCCAGATTGGGATGCTGGTCGGCCAGGGCATGCTGGTGACCGAGGCGATCCAGCAAATCGGGATCTCGGACAGTACGTATTATCGGTGGCGCGCCGAATTAAGGGCAAAGGTCGGGGAGGGCAATCCCGATCCGGGCCAGGCACAAAAGGTGCGGCGACTTGAGACGGAAAACAACCATTTAAGGCATGCACTCGCAGACCTTCTGATCGAGAAGCAAGCGCTCCGGGAAACGTCCTGTGGAACAAGCTAGACGAAATATCCCGAGATACCGCCCCTGTTTGTATTGTAGCCATGCCGATCCGACGGGCGAGTTCCATGCCGGGCTTGGGACGCAACCGATGCAATCCATCGACCGTGGCGGTAACACGCGCTACGGCTGTTAACTGATAGGCTCGGTGTTGACGGCAGGTGCTGACCACGATTGATCTGCTCCCGACAAACTTGATCGGTTTTAGGTGGAGTTGTCCACGCCAACGTCCCTTGGCTGGACGGAGTGAAGAACGATGAAAGCACCCAAGTTTTCGGACGCGCAGAGCGCGTTCATTTTGAAGCCAGGGGCTGGCGGGATTGCTGGGTGCCGTCGCGACTTGTGTGGAAATTGGCTGAGCGGCGTTTCTCCAGCAGATTGATAGTTGGGCTGACTGAAGTTACTTTTCATAGCAGCTTTCGGACCTGATATCGACTTCACGCGCGCGAAATGTGGGGAACTGCGCAGGACCGGCGTGGTCACCTGCTTGCAGCACAAAGACCGTCGCTTCCTTCATCGTGAGCAACTTTTTGCATGGGCAATAGGATGGCGGGAGAACTTAGTGGATTTTCTGCTGAGCGCACATCCCGGATAGACAAGAATGACGAAGCGAATAAGCCGGAACCACAACCCGGCTTTAAGGCGAAGGTGGCGTGGCGCGTTAAGGCAAAAGACGCTGGCTGAGCTGGCGCAGCTGTATACGTTCACCCGAACCAGATCACAGCATGGAAGGCTCAGCTGCTTGAGGGGGCGGCGGGGTGTTCGGTCGGGCAGCAGGCTGAGGCGGCGCCGGCGACCATAAAGACGCTTCACCCAGACAGCGAGTACCGAACGATTTTTCCCCCCGCCCCCCCCAAAACCCCGCCCCCCAGCCACAACGCACCCCCCCCCCCCGCCGCTCTCCCCCCCAGCCGCACCCCCCCCCCCCCCCCCCCCCCCCTCTTTCAAACCGCGTCCGTGTGCGCGGCAGCGCGTCGCACGCGCTCCCCCGCCTACCCTTCACGCAGCCAATACTCTTCGCCGAGCCGCCCTCACAATTCCAACCCCCCCCCCCCCGCCCCCCGCACCCCCCTGCCCTTTCCCTCCCCGCTCCCCCCCCTCCCCCCCCTCCCCCCCCCCCCCCCCCCTCCCCCCCTCCCCCCCCCCCCCCCCCTCCCCCTCTCCCCATATCTCCCTCCCCCCCCCTCCATCTCCCCCCCCCCCCCACCCCTTCTCCCCCCCCCCCCCCCCCCCCTGATGAGCATCTTGCTCCGCCGGGACGATCAGTCAGACTTTTTCTCGAAGAGTCCGGCCTACAAGTGACGGAGCACGTTATGTATCATAGTCGGCCCTATAATAAGGGCCGGGTTTGCATGCCCGTCTAAGCTAGCCAGGGCCGCGGGTAGGCGCCCAAGAAGCGCTACGGTTTCCTCGTTCGAAGTGTGCTTGGACATTGGAACGGCAGCGATTACGACGGTTGCTAGCAGCCTTATGTGGACGGCTCCGGCTCAGCAAGACTTTTTTGGCTGCCAAGTGGCCAGGTTTGGCCTCTACTCCGCAGCTGTCGCTGATCAGTCGCGACCGAACCCGCGCGGAGGGTCGATGGCCTGGAGTTCAGCAAGATCATGGTCGCAGATGGCCTGCAATGCGTTGGCCAGCGCACTGTCTTGCAGGTTGGTCGGCAACGCATCGAGCCAGTCGGCATATTGCGTCTGCAACTCTCCCAGTTCAGCGACCGCGTCATGCCACCGCCGTGCGCGGCTACGATGGTCGGTCGGGCGCCGCGTTTGGATCACCGGCGTGTCAGCCGTGCGCGCGGCACGGTAACGGGCCTGGCGTTCGGCATCGGTCATGGCTCTCTCGCCAATGGGCTTACGCGGCATAATACCACCCCCAATCGTTATGTCACGAAACAAGGCCGTCGTTGTCTTCGGATCAGCAGGTGCTAATCGGCGTGAGTAAAAGATCCGGTCAGTTGCGCCCTTATGTCCGGCCTGTTGCGCGGCATGAGCCGCTGGCCATCATGGGTGTGCGCTTCCGTGTCAGGCACCAATCTGTCGGGCGTCTCGAGGCACAAGGCTGCTATCGGTATCGCCTGAACTGTTTTCTTGACTACAGTCTTTCCCCATCACGCTGTTCAGCGCTTCCTGCCGGATCAGTCGGGCTTGCGCCCGCCGCCTACCGCCTTCGGGAACGTCACGCGACAGCTTGCGCTGCGATCGCGACGCGTCCCTTGGCGTGGTAGACCTCGCTGCGCGTCATCAATGCCCATGCGATGCGCGCCATTTTGTTTGCCAGCGCCACGGTCACCAGCCTGACAGGGCGGCGTTCCAGGATCGCTCTCGTCCAGACCCCGGCGGCGCTGTTCCACTGTGGAGCGCGGTAAACCATCGACGTGGCACCCAGAACCAGCAACCGGCGTATCTCCCGGTTGCCCGTCTTGGTGATCCGACCAAGGCGGATCTTTCCGCCGGTCGAATGCTGCCGTGGCACCAGGCCAAGCCAGGCGGCGAAATGCCGGGCACTTTTGAACACGCCGATGTCGGCGACTGTCGCCGCGATCAGGGACGCGGTGATCGGGCCGATGCCGGGGATCGTCGCCAGGCGACGCGCAGTGTCGTCGTGGCGGGCATGGGCCACGATCTCTGCCTCGAATGTCTCGATGCTTTCGTCCAGCGCGGAGCATTGGTCGAACAAGGCGCTCAGCGCCTGCCGCCCCCTCTCTGGAACGGCTTCGTCCGCATCGACAAGCGCCATAAGCTCGCCAAGCTTGCCCATGCCCAATGGAACGGTCAGGCCGAA
>CAWKLS010000006.1:0-38531 GCA_963850595.1 uncultured Alphaproteobacteria bacterium
ATCCGTGAGCCATAAGGCAGCAAGCTCCACGTCACCCGGGAGACGGCCCCGGAATGTCAGCCACGCAAACTCGATCCGAAGGAGAGAGACGATGCGTAACACACTTCTCTCAGCCACCCTTGTTGCGGCATTGGCCGCTGGCGTGCCCGTCGGGCCGGCGCAGGCGGCGGGCTGCATCAAAGGCGCCATTGCGGGCGGGCTGGCCGGCCATGCCGTGGGGCATGGGGTGCTGGGCGCCGCGGGGGGCTGCGTTGCGGGCCGCACGATAGCCAACCGGTCGGCGCGTCAGAAGCAGCTGGACCAGCAGAACATGCAGACTGGAGCCAAGGCTACGCCCCGAACGGCGGGCAAGTCCCGGACAGCTACAGTTCAGGCGCTTCGCAAAGCCAGGGCTATGGCATGAACTCGCAAGGCCGAGGCTACGATCCCCGCACGGTTCAGCAGGGCTCGAACTATGCCCCTGGCACAACGCGAAACTAAGGCATCGGACCCCGCGCCCTGGTCGCCTCCAGCCCTCAGTGGAGCGGGCCTTGGGTGAAGACGTTTTGAGCGAACAGCGCCTGCTCATGCAGGCGCTGTTCGTGCCCTCGGCGAGTTGCACGTTCATGCCAGTCACGAGACTCGGGTGTTATGATCAAGTCCTGTTACTTCTCTAAAGTTGTTTGTCTGGAAATTTGCGCACCTAGTTAGGACATGATTGTGGAGGCCGATTTTTCCTGATGAGTTTGTTCATTTTTTGCTTAGCTGGTACTGCCCTCAGCTACTTTACAGGTCTTAAGACTCCCGGAAAAGGTTCTGGGACCGTGAAAGGATGGATGATCTCGTTGGTTATAGGTTTGTTTCTTGGATCCTTGTATTACGTTTACTCAGCATATGGGCTTCTTTTTTCACTAGACTCCTTGCTTTCTTTGGACTCATTTCTATAAAGGTTCAGCGCTTACTGCCTGATTGCAACGCCAATGACCATTTACGTTGACTTAAACGTGAGTGGAGGCGGCTCGGGACCGAGTTGTCTGTGTGGCAGCGCGTTGAAGAAGTCTGCTTTCGGCCAGTCTCCTCAGGGTGGGCGGACTGCTTAGTAGGTCCTTGGCTTGCCTGCGGCTCACCGAAATGCGGGCGCTAATGGGCAGCTGCGCCCCAGACCTGTGGAGAGTTGTTCGCCCGTGCAGAGGCGTGACCAGGGCGTCCTCAACCCACAGGGCTCCAACAAGGCGGGCGTGGCTGAAGCGTTTTCGCCCATCTCCAGGATGCCGCGAGCGGCGACCGCTCGGCCTGAGTGGTCTGGATCGACGCCGGGCGCGCGGAGATGAACCACGACGGTGTTGTCCGGCCAGCTGACGGCCGGGACGCAGAACGAGCAGTTCGGCACCGGGCTGCGCGACAGGACGAAGTAATCGGCATCGGCCAGTATGGGCGGCGTCATGAACCCGTGCAGCTCGACCGTTTGGTCGGCAAGCGTTCCCGCCGGCCTGATCTTGATCCCGAATAGCCCGGTGCTCGTGAACAGCTCGTCCCGTGCTATCGACGCGGCCGGCGCGGCCGCCCACGCCGCCGGAGCGCCGGCCATGGCACCGGTACCGCACAATCGCTGCGGCAATCGGGTGAACTGCGGAAAGGCGGCCATCAAGCTTCGTGCACGATCTAGCCATCGATTATCGTGAGCACACTGCGCAGGTCGCGGGCGCGGTCTTCCCCCACTGTCGTGTAATCGTCCGACAGCACGGCCAAGTCAGCCAGCTTGCCCGCCTCGTCCGGTCCGGCGCGGTCCTCCATGAAGTCCACATCTGCGCTTCCCATCGTGTATAGCCGCAGCGCTTGCTCCCGGGAAACGGCCATTTCGGGTGTGACGCCAGGGAACGCGCCAAGCCGCACAACAACGACCCTCGTGCATTCCCATAAAGGGCAGAACAGCCGGCAGCCTGTATGAGCTCACGCTCGTTTCTCAACTGGGAGCAGCACGATCACCCCCAAGCCCAAGAAGACCATGCCGACATGGAGCGACGTGAAGGCGAACCTGGCCGAGTTCGACCGCGCCGGCTTGCTTGGCCTCGTCCAGGACCTCTACGCCGCCGATAAGAACAACCAAGCCTTCCTGCACGCCCGGTTCGGCCTCGGCGGCGATGTGCTCGTACCCTACAAGGCCCGCATCGACCGCTGGCTTTGGCCTGACGTCGCTCGGAACCAGGACGCGTCGGTGGCCACGGCCAAGAAGGCGATTGCGGATTACAAGAAAGCCGTCGGACAGCCCGAAGGACTGGCGGAGCTGACAGTGTTCTACTGCGAGCGGGCAGCAGGCTTCAGCAAAGAATATGGCCTACAAGACAGCGGGTATTTCGACGCCCTGGTGAGAATGTTCGAGCAGGCCCTCAAGGGTTCGGCCACCCTGCCTGCTCGGCAGCGTGACGTCATGCTGAACCGCCTCGACGCCGTGCGCAGAAGCAGCCGCAACTTCGGCTACGGGGTTGGCTACGAGCTGGATGACCTTTTCGTCAAGTATGGTCAGACGTGACGGAACCCCCGCCTGACACTGCCTTCGGAGCGCGCGGCGGACCTCAAGGTGTCCGCGCCGCATAGGCCGGGCTTCTCAATGGAGAGGCTGATCACCCAGCCCGCCAGCCCATGTCCCAGAACGCCGTCTCCAGCCGCGTCGCCGCGATAAAGGTGGCGAGGAGTTGCGGGTAGCGCGCCACCGCGCCATGCGTCTCGCCCAATCGGTCCAACATCATGATCGAGCCGCGCACCACGCCGCGGTAGTCCTCGCTGGTGTAGGCGGCGATCCACTCGCCATACGGGTTGCCGTCGCGCCGCGTCGCCGAGTTCGACCAGCAGCCGCTCACCGCTCTCGCCGTAGCCGACGAGGCAGGGAGCGAGCGACACCTGCAGGTCGAGCAGGTCACCGGCGAGGCCGCGCTCCAGCACGAAGCGCGTGTAGGCCATCGTCTCCAGCGCCTCGGGCGCGGCGGCCATCTGCTCCTCACTCAAGCCCCAGCCAGCGCAATACGAGACGTGCAGCGGCATCTCCACATCCACGATGGCGGAGACCGCCGCCGCCGCGGCGCGGATGTCGGCAAGCTGCGTCGCCTTGAAACCCGCAAGCGCGTGCGCGCGGGCGAAATGGATCAGGAACAGGTAGTCCTGGACGAGGAAGTGCCGGAACGCGGCCTGCTGCAGCGTGCCCTGTCCGAGCGCACGGACGAAGTCATGCGCAACATAGCCCTCCCACACCGCCCCGGCGTCGCGCCGCAGACGGCCGAATAGGCCTTGGTCGAGGGGCAGCGGCACATGCGTCATGCCCCAGTCTGCCCACCACTCCTGCCACCCGCAAGCGGCGCAGCTGCCAGTTCGCGTTTGGGCTCTTCGATCCATCGAGGCGCCCGGCCCCAAGAGGGGGATGGTTGACGGATGCACCTCCGCCCGGCCATGACAGCCGCATCTTGGGCCGTGGAGCCATGGCCTGTCGTTGGTCCGGACAGGAGACGGTGGTCGGTTCCAGGAACGCGTGCGCCGCTTACTGGGCGGGGAAGTCCGTCGCCGCGCCGACCTCACGCCAAGCTTCAATCTCCTCCAGCGATTCCTTCAGCCGGCCAGTCACCGCGTTCAGCCCGACCGCGCCCAGCACCAGGTGACGGGGCGGCTTGTCGATCTGCGTGATGTGGATCATCGCTTCCGCCGCGCGGGTCGGGTCGCCGGCTTGGGAGCCGCTGCCGGCCGCGGTTGCCTCCAGCCGGGCGCCGGCCGTGTCCGCGTAGGCGGCGATCCGGTTGGGCGTCTGTCGCAGCGACCGGCCAGCCCAGTCCGTCCGGAACGGACCCGGCGCCACGCAGGTGACCGCGATGCCGAGTGGCGCGACCTCCGCCGCAAGCGAGTCCGACCAGCCTTCCACCGCGGCTTCGTTGCCGCGTAGTAGCCGGAACCCGGGAAGCCCGGAAGCCCGCGACGGAGGTGATGCTGATGACGTGCCCCTGCCGCCGCTCGCGCATGCCCGGCAGCACCGCCCGCGTCATCGCGAACAGGCCGAACACGTTGGCGTCGAACTGCGCGCGGATCTCCACCTCGTCGCCTTCCTCGATCGTCGCCTGGTAGCCATAGCCGGCATTGTTCACCAGCACGTCGATGCGGCCGAACCGCTCGTGGGCGACCGCGACGGCCGCGGCGACCTGACCAGCGTCCGTCACGTCCAGGTCGAGCGCAAGCGCGCGGTCGTCCGCCCCGGCCGTGAGATCGGCGACGCGGGCCTTGTCGCGCGCGGTCACGACCGCCTTGCCGCCACGCTCCAGCACCAGGCGGGCCAGCTCGCGGCCGAAACCGGTCGAACAGCCGGTGATGAACCAAACGGGGAAAGGCGGCAGCGACATGGAGACCTCGGTGTTGGCGGGAACAGATGCCTGCAACGCGACTGAGGGGTGTTGGATTGCCCCATGGCTTCTCCGCGCCAATGCCGGTCATCCAAGTGCCGTCTTCGACCGCTCGAAAGCGGACGTGGCTCCAAGATCTTCCGACGGCTGCGCTGGTAGGAAGCGGACGACAAAGCGCGTCGTATCAGGGTATGATGTAGTGCGCGGGCATTGGCTCGCAGTAGATTGGGGTGGCTGAGATGAGCGGGATAATCGGGTCGGAGTTAGAGAAACTTGGTCGTGCCGCTGCAGAGCATGTTGCGGGAGACGGTGCTGTCGAACGGGTCGAAGTGACTTACGGTGAGGATGCCTCCGAACGACCCGTCTATTACTTTTCGTTCTTGATCGATCAAGGCCGCGCCCGACAGAGGGCGGGTCTGGTCCGCACGCGATTGGTCCAGAAGCTTCGAGACGACTTGGTTGCGCGAGGCGACGGCCACTACCCTATTATTCAGATCTTGAGCAAAGACGATTGGGCTAGCCGAACGAATGCCAATTCCATCTGAACTCCTCGCACTTGCTCGCAGTCTTTCAGCTGGGAGCGATGGTTCCCGACCAAATGATGCTGAGCTACGGCGGGCGGTATCGACTGCATACTACGCCTTGTTCCATAAAGTCGTGCGCACTGCGGCGGATCGGTTCATGGGACCCAGCCAGCGAAATTCTGCAGGGTTTTCGATTCTCTATAGAGGCTTTCAGCACCGAGACATCAAAACTGTTTGCGAAGCGCTCCAAGTTTCAACACTGAAGCCGAAATATCAGAATAGTTTGCGAAGAATATCTGTAAGCCAGGACATGAAGGATTTTGCAAGTGCCTTCCCAGATCTTCAGGAAAAGCGGCATTTGGCGGACTACGATCCAGCCACTCGGTTCTTTCCTTCAGATGTATCCTCGCTGGTCGATGCGGCAGAGGTCGCGATGGACGCCTTCGACCGTGCTGCCGTCGATGAGAAAACTGATGTCCTCGCGTTAATGATGGTCGGAGCGAGAGGCTGAGCCCTTCTGAAATCCGCCACCCACTTTGGCGTAGGGCGTTCGCTACGCGCCCATGACCGACGTTCGATAACGCGTGACGCCTGCCTGTAAGCAGACGTCGCCCCGGTCATAGCCAGCAAGCTCAAGGTTTGCCGCTTGTGAGGTCAGGTACAACCACGTCGATCAGCGAACGCCGAGCTTCGGGTATACGTGCTATGAGCGCTTTCCGCATTTCCTCAGTCGCTGCGGGCGCTTGCACCCCTTTAGGCGGCGTTCTCAACCCGCGGCCGCTAGATGCCGGTAGATCGCCAAACCATAGCACGCAGTATATACCGCGCTGGTCCGACCGCCAGTCGATAAGGTATTTGAGGTCGAGCTGGTCGGTGGCAGCGTCCCAGACTTGGGAGTGCCACTGGCCTTTGACCTCCATCGGCAGCTGCATCGTGCCGCAGGTGAATGCCAGATCGGCACGCTTGGTGTTCGGCATGTCTGCCTCAGTGACGCGTTGGACATCGTAGCGCATCAGTTCTGGTCCAATCATTGCAGCCAGCCGATCGCGACAGCGGTTCTCGTCATAGGGTATGCCGTTATCAGCCCAGAAATCGCGGACCTGATCAAGATCATCACCGATAAGAACTTTCTGCGCGACCGCGATCTCCTCCAATACCAGCGCTTTTAGATCGTCAGCGTTTGCCGGTGACCCGTCGGTAAAAAGTCTCCTCAAGTCCTCAGGACGAAGCGGGGCAAACTCCTCTTCAGCTCGCTTCTGATGCTGCTCAGCTGCCATGTGCCGGATCAGCTCGCTGTAGCTGTCCTCAGGCTCGGCGACCAGCGCAGCCATAATATCGCTCCCATCGCTGCTCGTATCGTTGGCGATGCGACCTATCAGGGCGCGCAGGAAATAGGAGGCATCATAGGGGTTCGTGTCGCCCGACCCGCTGCCTTCGGGGACCGCGTGCGGCCATTGCGCGCGGAACTCGGACACGATCCATTGTGCCTGTACGGTGCTGACCGGAACCATCGCTCCATGCCGCTCGAGCTGAAAACGGTTGCGTAGAAACCAGATGAACTCCGGATCACGAGCGCCGATGCCGGAGACGGTCGGCGCGACCACCTCGAAACGAATTAGGAGGCTGATTGCCAGCCAGGCACGTTGACGATCGTGGCTCTGAAGCGTCATGGTCGCCCGCGAGGCTGCAATCGGGATCAATGGGCTCAGCACACCGGCGTGGGTCAGGCAATCGACCAGCTCAGCCTCAATCCGTTCCGGCACGCCGGTAAAGGTTGTCAACCAGCCCGGCGCCAACGCCGCGCCTGTAGTCCGCCAGGCGTCGTCATGCGCAAGCTTGTAAAGCCCACTCACATGAGCGCAGCCCGAAGCGAGCGACGGCTCGATCCATAGGCGAGCGAAATCCTCGCGATCCTTCGCGGTTGGGATCACGATGGCCTCGAGTGTTTCCTGAATTGCCGTCCAGTCGCTCTGGTCGGCGCTCGTTCCGCGGTCGTTGTGGCATAGAAGAAGGCCGCTTAGAAGTACGCCGTGTGGCACAGCCGCGAAGCCCTTGCCGGCCAAGTGACGCGCGAGTAGGCCCGCCATAATCCCGTATCCATAGTTCCAAGTCTTGCCGTTCGCGATGCCGTCGGCGATGTCGGTGGGCGAAGGCAGGTCTGCGCGGTGTAGGACGGCCTCGAAGCCGTCCATCGTGTCATTAAATAGTGCATCGCCGAGCCATTCCGCCAGTCGGCCTCGCGCCGGCTGATCGCGCTTTAGATCTTGAAAGAGGCCGAGGTAAGCCTTCGCGGGTTTGAGGATTGAGCTAAGTTCGCCCGCACGCAGGCTCGTCCGGGAAGCACCATAGGTCCGTCGAGCCGTCTCAAACGCACTCTGCCGCTTCTTCTCGCGCGTGGCGGCATTCTGTTTATCCTTCTTTCCCATACCCGCTTCTTAGGATTCTCTGAGCTCCTTGACGAACGCCTCCAATTCGGTATCGCCGCGCTGGAATTTGCGACTTGTGGCCATGAGCTGTGAATCAAAACCAATTTGCTTCCCGGCAAGGCGCATCAGGTCGCGCCAGTCCTCGCGAAGTGCGGCGTCCCTATTATCAGCATGCGCCATCCGATTTAGGAACCAACTAATGTCCTCGGGCCGCCCAGCAAGCCCGACCATTCGCCGCGCGAGATCAAATTCCGTCACCCAGATCGTCGGCTGTGGCCGGTCGGCGTAAATCGCATGCTCCTGGACCGCGTGGCGCAGGTCAGCCATCCGGTTTAGCCTTTCCTGTAAAGCGTTTGTCTCGCCTCGATGATAATTCGAGGCCTGCTCCAGCACGCCCAGCCAAGTCCAAAGCCTTGCCGCGTCGCCCAGGCCGATTGCCTTCTCATCGATTGCCCGAATCAAGAGGAGTAAGGTAATCTCTGCAACATCGTTCGCGTTCTCCCAGTCACCCTTACCGACCAAAACGGCATAGTTAGCAACCAGATCCAGCACCCCGGCCAGCCGCGTCGGTGGAAGGCTTTCCACGATCCGACTGTAGTGCCGCACCATTTGCGTTCGACGTTCGTCTCTGTATGGGAACGGACAAACCGTGACCCCCATCTCCGCAAACAAGGTGGCCACGAGTAGATCATCAGCAACATCGCAACTGATCTGCTCAATCATGTAACGCGCTAGCCTTGTAGATTCCTCCGTGCCCTGCGCGCGAAGCTCGTCGACAGCGCACTGCCACCATTGCCGATTACGAAGAGGGAGCAGTGCTTCGGCCGCGGCCATGCGTTCGCGATAGAAGCGTGCTGTCGAGTGCATTACCAACTCCAGCGTGCCGGCCAACTCGCGGGCCAGTTCAGCGCCCTTGAGCCCCTCGATCAGCAAGGAGCGAAGATGCCCATTGCTGTCCGTCGACGCGATGGTCGCCTCGATCTTGCTGCGAAGATGTGGAACGAGAAGGCCTTGCGCTGCGTGGCTATCCCAATCCTGAGCGCGAAAGTAGGGGTCCACCTTGGCCAGCGCGTGAAGCGCGTCAAGCAGCGCCTCCGCTTCGTTCTTGTTGAGGGTCGCGGAGTCGCCGTACCGGAGCACCCCAAATGGGTCGGCAGCAATAACCCGCTTGGCCATAGCTGCGCTGTGATGCGCAAGCCAAGCGTGCAGCCCCCGCAAGCTTGCCGGAACCCCGCCACTTCCCTGAAGCTGTGCTAGCAGGCGGCGCTGGGCGCGTGCCGTCGACGAACACCGAGCCAGCCAGCGCGCGCCAAGATATTCCGCAACTACACGATGGATTGGTTGTGCCCGGCCAATCCCTACGCTTTGAAACAGTTTCGACGAGAAAATCGCTGGAACCTGCTCAGCACCCGGTAATCCCGCGAGCTCGGGGAGCCGAAGGTCGCCTTGCTGGAGGTGGCCTGGGCCGGCCAAATTCGCGGCCTCGGCTCCGGCCAGAATAAGGCTTGCGGCGATTGCGCCGGCCGAAGATAAGGCTTGCTCTTGAGTGAGAGCGCCGAGGCCCGTATCCCAGCGATCGGGGTCATGCTCGGGCCATATCAGTGTACATACGCGTTCATAGAGGCTGGCTCGTGTAGCCGGCAGTTGCTGATCGTGCTCCGCGACACGGCCCATCAGCCCGAGGGTTAGGGGGTTGCGGTACAGGTCGACTATCCTGTGCTGCTCCAGATGTTGGAGCACGTGGTCGGCATCGACCGATGCATGCCGCGCCACAAGGAAAGCCCGTGCCTCCGGCCGGCTGAAGGGTTGCAGTTTCAAAATAATTGGGTCGGCGCCATAGAGTTGGCGAAGATTGATCATGCTACGAGCCTGCCACTCGCGGGACCGGCATGACAGGATGAACTCGGGCGAGCCGGCGTCCTCCAGTTGCGCTAGGATCATGTCGACAGCGTCGCCTTCACGGCGTGCCATCGCTTCATCTAGCCGCCATTATTCATCAGCCCGGAGCGATACCTTGCTGAGACGGGCGTTTCTCGCGTGATGGTTGTGCGGGCGCGCGGGATCGCGGCCACCTCGGGAGTGGCATATTGTCGGCTCGATGCGGCGGCGCTGGGGGTTGGTGAAAACGGGTAACGGTGGGGCACGCTGCCCCGCTATTCAGCTGATCAGACGCGGCAGGCGGCCGAGAACGAAAGCCAGAATGGATTGGCAGGGCGCACTGCTGGGCAGGTGCAGCTTGACCTGGGTTTTCATCTCGACGACGCGTACGGCCAGCTTGATCAGGCGCAGCCGCAGCGTGTCGAACTGGAGGGTGCGCCACGATGAGCGGCGCGGCATCAGCGTGCGCAGGCTCCACATCAGCCAGTAGGCCCCGGCGTGCAGGAACAGGCGGAACTGGTTGGCGGCGGCCTGTGTGCACGAGGTGCGATCAGCGGCGAGGTGAGTTTTCCAGGCCTTGATATGATTTTCCGCCTGGCCCCTCTGACAATACCGCCGCTCGTAGAGGGCGCGGGCTGAGCCGCCCCGCAGGCTGGTGACGACGAAGCGCGTGTCCGTCCCCTCGGGCCCCGCCTCAACACGGGCGACAATGCGCTCGACCCGGTCCCAGCTTGCGGCGCCGTCGTAGAATTCGGTGAAGCGACGGAGCTTGGTGCAGGCGCCCGAGGCGGCAAAGCGTGCGGCGGTGCTGGCCTCCAAGGTTTCGACATGACGGCGCAGCGTGCTGGTCGGCGCGACACCGAGCAGGTAGTCAACCTTGTTCGCCCGGCACCAGCTCAGCACCTCAGGCGCGCAATAGTGGCTATCGGCCCGCAGCAGGATCTCGACCCGGGGCCAGTTGGCGCGGAGCTGGCGCACGAGGCGGCGCAGGAAGGCGCGGATCTCGCGTCCACTCGGCCGCTTGGCCGGGCGCAGCACGGCGGTGACGAAGCGACCCTCGCCGTCGAACACCACGATGGGCTGGAAGCCGTATTCGTCGTAGTGCGCATTGAACAAGCGCATCTGCTGCGCGCCGTGCACGGCGTCGAACGTGTCGTCCACGTCCAGCACGATCCGGCGCGGCACCTGGCGGAAGGATGCGCAGTAGAGGTCGACCATGGTCCGGCCCATGCGCAGCAGCGCGCGTTTGTCGGGCAGGTTCTCCAGGCGTGAGATGGTCGGCTGCGAGCACAACGCCGTCTCGTCCCCAAGCCGCTCCATGGCCAGCTTGAACATCGGGTCGGTGCGCAACCGGTCGGCGTCGTTGCCGTCCTCGTAGCCGGCCGCGATCATCAGCAGGCGAAAGCGGATGATCTCGTCGAGCCCGTGCACGACGCGCTTTGGATCGCGCGGGTCCGCAATGCAGGCCGCTAGGCGTCCCGCGACATCGAGGCGCTGCTCCACCTCGCGCAGCACCAGCAACCCGCCGTCGGAGGAAAAGTGGCCGCCGTCGAAACGGGCGATGACGGGCTTGCCGCCGACCGGTGACAGGCCGGGCAGCGAAGGGATAAGCTCAACCTTGGCGGGCATGGCGCTCCGGATCCGTAGAATTGGCCTCGAGAACCACATTCTACGCTGGATCAAGGGCTTGTACTATGCCCGCCAACCCTCGTGAATTTTTCAGGCTAGGCCGTCAATGATCAGCGGCTTACCCAATACGACGAGTTTGGATGGGTTTCTTGCCAACATGAAGCGGACGGCCGTAAGGAGTTGGACATCCATTTTTTGCCCGAAATCGCGAAGCAGGCTGCTCTTTCCCATGCCAGGCTCGCCAAGGACGACCTTTGGTCCGGCGATGGCGAGTACATCAGCGTCATCGGCCTCCCAGATTTGGTTTCCGTCGTCGGCACGCAGGCGCCGGGGAAAGTGACTTACTGCCGCTTTCGCGGTCGCTGGAGAATCCGGGTGCAAGTTTCTCAATTCCTCAAACCATCTCCACTATCAGGCGGAGCATAGGGCCATCGTTCTGCAGCTGCTCGGCTTCGGATCAAAATCTGGCTGACAGGTGAGTGGGTCGCACCAACTGTGGGCGGCATCGGCTATCCTGGACGATATAGCCACATTCGGCTCAGGTCAGGGCATCTCAAACAGGGAAGCTGATTTCCGAAGCGGTCGTTCAGGCTGCCACCCCACTGTCAGCTTTGCGCCCATGCCGGTCGTTCGGCCGAACTGGACAGCTTCCCGGAAGCAGTCATTCCGCCGGAGGCCCCGGAGTGGCGGGCTTTGGTGGTAAGCGGACCTTGTATGGGTCTTCTCCGGCTCATTTAGGCGCGCGGTTCTTTTCTCGGATCTTCGGAGCGGTGGATCCTGGCAAGCCAGCGCCCTCTTGGGCGGCGTCATAGTTGTGCGCCGCTTGCCGAACCAGACTGAGGAAATTCCGAACGACAGGAGAATGGTCGTTCCGGCGTGACGCAACATTTAGGAGAGCCATAGGCCGCTCGGCAGCAATCAATTGGCGATAGGCGACGCCGTCCATCCGCACTCTTTCGATCGAGGCGGGAACCAGGGAAATGCCGATCCCGGCGGCTACCAACCCCAAAGTCGACGTGATGCGCGGAGCCTCCTGACCCAACAAAGGGCGAAAGCCCGCCTTGAGGCAAGCCGCCATCGTCGCGTCGAACAGACCGGGCCCGTCACCTCGCCCGAATACGATAAAGGTCTCTCCGGCAAGCTCAGGGAGCGCGATTGGCCCGGGCCGCCGGCCCTTCGGCGCCAGGACGTGAGTGCTTGGAAGTGCGACGATCATCGGCTCCTCGAGAAGGGGATGAACGGCAAGCTCTTGTGGATCGGGAACCGCCGCCCGAAGAAAGGCGACATCGATCTGCTGTTTGCGCAGCCGGTCGAGCGCCTGGTTGCTGAGACATTCCTCTAAGGTGACTGAGACCATCGGGAATGCCTCCCGGAACGAGCGGATGACGCGTGGGACGAGGGGATGAAACGGGCCGGTGGGCGCAATGCCCACACAGATCCGGCCTTGCTCGCCTCTGGCGGTGCGCCGGGTTAGCAGGAGAGCGTGATCGACACTGGCAAGGATCGGGCGGCTTTGGTCGAGCAGGGCCTGACCGCACGCGGTCAACTCTACGCCGCGCGCCTTGCGGTGAAACAGCTGGACACCGAGCTCCCGTTCGATCGCTTTAATCTGCTGGCTTAACGGCGGCTGCTGCATCCCCAGCCGCTCGGCGGCACGGGTGATATGCCCCTCTTCGGCGACGGCGACGAAATATCTGAGTTGCCGCAAGTCCACTGTCATATCTGAAGCATATGGATATCGACTCATACCGACCATGGCTCGAATGACGCTGAAAGGATATTGGTCTTCTCGGTTGCCCCCATTCAGCACCGCCCCTTACCGCAGGAGAACGGTCATGGACCTGTCACGCCGCCGGTTCACGAAGCTGCTGGGAGGGATCGGCGCCAGCGCCGGGCTCGCGCCGTCCGCACGAGCGCAATCCTATCCCTCGCACGAGGTGCGGATCCTCGTCGGCTTTCCTCTCGGCGGCCCTCTGGACGTCGCCGCGCGGGTTATCGCGCCGTCGCTGTCCGAACAGTTCGGGCAGCCATTCGCCGTTCAGGACCACCCGGGAGCGAGTGGGAATACTGCAACGGGCGAGGTCGTCAGGGCCGCGCCAGACGGTTACACACTGCTTCTCTGCGGCCCCGTCAACACGATCAACACGACACTGTTCCAGAACCTCGATTTCAGTTTCTCTCGCGACATCGCGCCCATCGGCAGCATCGCCCGCGTGCCTCTCGTTGTGGAAATCAATCCGTCCGTCGCCGCCCGGTCGGTCCCCGACCTCCTCGCCTACGCCCGCGACCATCCAGGCGCGCTCAAGGTGGCATACGCCGGCGTCGGCACGCCGCAGCACATCGGGATCGAGCTTTTTCAGATGATGGCCGGGGTGAAGCTGACGTTGGTGCCCTATCCCGGGTCGGCCGCAGCACTCACCGACCTCATGCGCGGGGAGGTGCAGGTCATGTTCGACCCGGCACCTTCGTCCATGCCGCATATCAGGGCCGGGCGGCTGATCGCGCTTGCGACCACAGGCCCGATGCGCTCCGAGGCGCTGCCCGGCATTCCGGTTATGAGCGATTTTGTCCCGGGCTATGAGAGCGGGTCCTGGTTCGGCCTCGGCGCCCCGGCCAACACGCCCGCCACGATCGTCGAAGCTCTCAACGAGGCGATTAATGCCGCCCTCGAGAACGACCGGATCAAAGCACAGCTGCGGGACTTGGGCGCGACTGCCATGCCCGGAACGGTCGCCGACTTCCGTCGGTTCATCGCGGCCGAGACCGACAAATATGCCGGCATCATCCGGGCTGCCCAGATAAAGGCGGGATAGGGCCATGTCGGGAACGGCGTGGACCCGCCTTTCAGCGATCGTGCTGCTGACATCGCTCCTGCCGCAGGGCGCTGTTTTGGCCGACGACACGGCGCTGATCGGCACCTGGGGATTGACGTCCTTCGTGCGCGAGCTGTCCGGGACCGGAGAACGCTACAATCAGCTTGGTGAGCGCCCGGAGGGAGTTATCGGCTATTCAGCGGACGGCCGGATGTATGTCATCCTGCTGGCGGGAGACCGCGTCAGACCGCAAGGCGAGATGCCGACCGATCAGGAGCGGATCGCGCTGTTCAAGTCCATGATCGCCTATGGCGGCACCTATACGGCCGACGACCATAAAGTCGTCCACCACGTAGATCTCTCTTGGAACGGCGCTCGGGCCGGAAGCGACCAGGTCAGGTTCTACACGCTCGAGGGCGACGTTCTGACGATCAGGACGCCCGTTAGCAAAGGTCCGATTGATGGCCGAGAGGGAGTTGGTATTCTCGTGTTTCAACGGATCAAGTAGTCGGCCTGCCGGAGGGACCGCTTTGGGTCGGGTGCTGCCCACCCGCTTCGGGCTGATTTGCGATTTCTGGCTTCGGTGTACAACCGCTCGAAACTACGCTCGCTGTCCGCAACTCGAGAGCTTTCAGGTGGGACCGATCGATCGTTGATGCCGTCTTGGGTAAACCGCCGCGGACGCAGCGAGGTCACGACAGTAATAGAAGGAGGAACAAATGACGCGCGTGCTTCTGATCGGCATCAAGCCTGACGCCGTCGACGTGTCCGACCCGGACCTGCCGCCGGGACTGACGCAGGAGAAGATCGCGGCTGGGATCGAGGCGACCCTGTCGGACATGAGGGCGCGTGGCTGGGAAGCTGGCTTCTGCTCGATCCTGACCGACGACAGCGCGGAGGCGACGATCGCAACGTCGCTCGCCCAGCCCTGGGACTGCATAGTCATCGGCGGCGGGATCCGCATCCCATCACGAGCTCTTCCATTGTTCGAGCGGGTCATCAACGCCGTCCATCGTGGGGCTCCAGGGACGCCGATTGCGTTCAACACCTCCCCAAACGACTCCGCCGATGCAGCCGCGAGATGGCTGAATCGCCCCTAATCGCACCCGAGCTGGTTTCCCGGCGGATTTCGTTGTGCGTCAGTGCTGCTTCGTGAGTGGCAGCTTCTGGGACAGCCCGACATGCACGCGGATGGCCGGCTTGGGTCGAGGCTATGTGAAAACGTTATACCGTAATTGCAATAAGCAATGAAATTGCTGCCTGACGCGGCTGCTTAGATCCTTCGTGCTTTGTAGCGGAACCGAGCGACAGAATAGTTTGCTGCTGTCCTCGGCAACTGCGTTTTCACACAGCCTCGGTCGAGAGCGGACTTGGCGCACTTATCGGATGGACTTCGTCATAGGGGCAACCATCCTCCAACCCGATCTTCCCGCACGCGCGGCAGACAGTTGGCGCAACGTGGGGTAAGGCGTGTCCTGTTCACAAGAACGGAGCACGACCATGGCCATGTCACTTTATCAGGCGTCACTGGCGCCCTGCCTGCAGATGCTGGACGCGTTGTCCGCGGTGCTGAGTAAGGCGGCTGCCTATGCGGCTGAGCGGGGCATCGATCCTTCGGTGCTGATACAGTCGAGACTGTATCCAGATATGCTGCCACTGGTTCGGCAGGTGCAGATTGCCACCGACGGCGCTAAAGCCGGCGGTGCCCGGCTGGCCGGGGTGGATAACCCATCGTTCCCGGATACCGAGGCGAGCTTCGACGAACTTCAGGCCCGCGTTGCCCGATGCGTCAGCTTCCTGCGCTCGCTCGACCGGAGCTCCATCGACGGCGCCGCCGAGCGCCGCATTGAATTCAGTGTTGCCAAGCAGGCCATGGTCATGATGGCACCGGAGTACATCACCGGCTGGATGCTGCCGAACTTCTTCTTCCACGTGACCACCGCATACGACATCCTGCGTCACAACGGTCTCATCGTAGGCAAGCGAGATTTCTTGGGTGCGGTTCCGCTGGCTTCCTAAGCCGGATGTGTGGGCCGGGTCGCGCTGACCCGCCCACATCGCCGGTCGAGATTGTTATTAATACAAAACCGTAACTTCTATCTCTGACCGTTACTCGGTCTCGCGCAAGAACAACTGCTTTCCGGCAGCCGAAATCGGTTGTTAAACGTCCGCGATGGGTCGAAACCGGCGCTTGCCGCCTCCAGCCGGAATGTCCGCTCCTCTGGATCGGCCGTCCAGAACGGGAAAGTCCGCTCCCGGCCAGCTCTGGCCATACAACCGTGGTCAGTTGGAGGGCCAAGAAGGCGAGGCGCCCAGCCCTGGACCGGTCATCACCACTGTCCATGCTCCTAGCGACCATGGTCCACGGTCCACGGTTTTATGGTTGTCGAGAGGGCACCTGGTGGCGACGCCCGGCCAGGGCCGCGTGCAGGGGCGCTTGGTCGTGCTTGACGCGGACCAGCAGGGCATCGCCGGTTACGGCAGCCCAGCAAGCGGCGACCAACCCGATCAATATCTCCAGATCACCTGATAGCCTCCATATCTCAGGGCTACGTACGCATGAAGTCTCATCCCGACTTTGCGCGAAGCTCCGTTGGGATCTTGTCGTTGCTCGAACCGGAGATGGCCCATGACGAAGGAAGGACTCAACGCCGAGGTCAAGGCGATCATCGGACGCTCCGCTCTTTGGAGCCGTACGGACAGCCCGGAGACGGTTGCGGCCCTGATGGTGGTTACAGTTCTCAGGTCTCTAGGCATTTCCCACGAGCAAGCCCCGGAACTGATGCTCAAAGCCATGGCCAGGCTCACCCCTCCTGCTTGAGCGTCACTCGTCAGGCAGGATTAGGACCGCCAACCACGCTCTCCTCCCGCATGGAGCGGAGCAACTCGATCCCGCTGTGTCGCACGCTGTTCACGTCCGTGCTCACCGGCCACGTCTTGAGAACGGTGTCGGCCGCAGGTCGGAGCAAGGCCTTCGGATCGCCCTCCTCCTCTCCAAGCCATACCGGCCAGTCTCCCGGCTCCAGCACGACAGGCATGCGGTCGTGGATCGGCGCCATCGTCCCGTTCGCGTCCGTGGTGACAATGGCGAAGCTCCGGGTGACGTCGCCGTTCGCCGGATCGGTCCAGCTTTCCCAGATGCCGCCGAAGGCGAGCGGCGCTCCATCCATTCGGGCAATGGCGAAGGGCTGCTTCAGCTTGCCATCGCGCTTCCATTCGTAGAACGCGTCGGCCGGCACGATGCAGCGTCGGGCCGCGAAGGCGCCGCGGAAGCTCGGCAGCTTCGCCACGGTCTCGGCCCGGGCGTTGTTGAGCATGCGGGCGTGGGCCGGGTCGCGCACGAAATGCGGGATCAGGCCCCAGCGCAGCACGTCGAGGCTGCGCTCGCCGGTCTTGGGATTGTGCCGCACTACGGGCGCCGGCTGGCTGGGCGGCAGGTTCCAGTTGGGCTGGAAGTTCGGCACGGCGTTGCGGGTGCCGAACACCTCTGCGAGGTCGGCTGGCGTCATGGACAGGGCAAAGCGACCACACATTGCGCAAGGGTAAGCCAGCGCGGGCCAGGACGCCACGCCGGACAACAGGGCGAGCGGACAGGAAAGCTCATGCGCGGCCCCGTCCTGGTCTGGCAGTCTCGCCCTGTGTTGGACTGTCCCACCCCGCTCCAGAGCTGCCAGCCGAGCCGCAGCAGCGCCAGTCTAAGGTCATCCATATCGACATGGACGCCTTCTACGCTTCCGTGGAGCAGCGCGACGACCCGGCCCTGCGCGGCAGGCCCGTCGCGGTCGGCGGCTCGCGCGAGCGCGGCGTCGTGGCGGCTGCGAGCTACGAGGCCCGGCGCTTTGGCGTGCATTCTGCCATGTCCGGGATCACGGCGCGGCGGAAATGCCCCGAGCTGATCTTCGTCCGGCCGCGCTTCGAGGTGTACAAGGCGGTGTCGCAGCAGATCCGCACCATTTTTGCCGAGCACACGCCCATCATCGAGCCGCTGTCGCTGGACGAGGCCTACCTCGACGTCACCGAGAACCTGCAGGGCATCGCGACGGCGACGCAGATCGCCAAGGCGATCCGGGCCAGCCGGACGGGCTGTTCGTGATCCCGCCCGATCGCGGCGCTGCCTTCGTCGAGATTCTCGAGGTGGGCCGATTCCATGCCGTCGGCCCGGTGACGGCGGCCAAGATGAACCGGCTCGGCATCCACACCGGGCTCGACCTGCGGGCGCAGAGCATGGCATTCCTGCAGGAGCAGTTCGGCAAGAGCGGCCCCTGCTACTACTGGATTGCGCGCGGGGTGGACGAGCGCCCGGTCCGGGCTCACCGCATCCGCAAGTCGGTCGGCGCCGAGAACACCTTCTCCGAGGACCTGACCGCCCTGGCCGTCATGCGCGGGCAGCTGCGCCCGTTGGCCGAGAAGGTGTGGGAACATTGTGAGCGGTCGGGCACGCGCGGGCGCACCGTGACGCTGAAGGTGAAGTACGCCGACTTCCAGCAGATCACGCGCAGCCGGTCCTTTGGCGGTTTCGTGCCGAGCGTGGCGGCGCTGGAAAGCATCGCGCTCGACCTGCTCGCGCCGCTGTTGCCGGTGCGGCTCGGCGTGCGGCTGCTCGGCGTCACCCTGTCGTCGCTGAACACCGGGGAGACGCCGACGAACCAACAGCTGAAGCTGGCGATCTAAGCAGGCTTTCGCAGCTTCTCACACCGATGGCTTTGTCGTGCCAGCCTGCTCAGGCTCAATCCGCGCGCAAGCGTTCACAGGTTTGCCAACCGGCGCGGTCAGCCCACCCGTTGCAGTCGCACGAGGCGCGCCGCGGTGGCGTCGTCGGCTGGGTAGAACGCCTCGATCGCCAGCTCGGACAACGTGACCTCGGCCGGGGTGCCAAACACGGTGGTCGTTGAGATCAGCGACAGGCGGCCCGCCTGCGTGTCCAGCTCCAGCGGGATGGCGATGCTGTCTGCGGCCTCGGCCCATCCATCGGTGCCGCCCAGCGTTTGCAGTTCGGCAAGCAGCGCCGCAAGCGCCGGGTCGCCGCTGGCGTGCGCCTGGCGGCGGAGGCGCGTGAGGATGTGCGCGCGCCAGGTTAGAAGGTTGGCGATCGCCGGCGCCAGCCCGTTCGGGTGCAGGCTCAGGCGCAGGACATTGACCGGCGGGCGCAGCAGGTCTGGGTCGGCGACGCTGTCCAGCAGCGGCGGCACGCCGTCGTTGGCGGCCACCATGCGCCAGTGGCGGTCCACTACGAGGGCCGGGTTAGGGGCATGGGCGCGCAGGATGGTGGCGATGATGGCCTGGGCGGGCGCCAGGGCCGCATCGTCCAGCGGGCGCACGGCGTAGCGCGGCGCGAAGCCGGCCGCCAGCAGCAACGCGTTGCGCTCCCTCAGCGGCACGTCCAGCTCCTCCGCCAGCAGCAGCACCATGTCCCGGCTGGGCGCGGCGCGCCCGCTTTCCACGAAGCTGAGGTGCCGTTGCGAGATGCGGGCGTCGAGCGCGAGGTCGAGTTGGCTGCGCCGGCGCCGCTGCCGCCACTCGCGCAACTGGGCGCCGATCGGGGTGCCGGACAGGGCGGGGCGAAGGGGGGCGGTGCGGGACATGGCGCACCTTAGCGCCGCGGAGGACAGGTTCCGATGACCTGCCACGTAATCGCGTCCACCCGGCGGGACTGGGATGATGCGCCTGCTGCAATCACACAGAAGGAACCACAAGATGCGCCACCTGATACCGTCTTCTACGTTGCTGCGCGCGGCCCTGCTGGGCGACGCTGCCGCGAGCGGCGGCATGGGCCTGCTGCTGACCGCGGCGGCCTATCCCCCGGGCATCCCTGCTCGCCTTGCCGGAACCGCTGCTGCGCGGCGCCGGGCTTGTGCTGCTGCCCTATGCCGGGCTGGTGGCATGGCTGGGCGCCCAGCGCCGCTTGCCGCGCTGGATGGTGCGCGGCGTCGTAGGCGTCAACCTATTATGGGCCTTGGACAGCCTGCTGCTCCTGCTGCTGGGCCTGGCAGCGCCCAACGGACTCGGCACCGCCTTCGTGCTGCTGCAGGCAATGGCGGTGCTGGCGTTCGGGCTGCTGCAATGGGCAGGGCTTCGGCACGGCGCGGCTCTCGGCGCGGTAGCGGCATGACCTGGAAGGAGGCTGCCATGCCCGCCTACGCCATCGCGCACCTGCAGGACCTGCGGTTCGGTCCGGACATCGTGGCCTATTTGCAGGCCATAGACGCGACGCTTGCACCCTATGGCGGACGCTTCCTAGTACACGGCAGTTCCGCCGAGGTCCTGGAAGGTCTGTTCTCTGGCGACGTCGTCGTTATCGCCTTTCCGGACAGGGTGCAGGCCAGCGCGTGGTATGCGTCGCCGGCCTATCAGGCGATCCTGCCGCTCCGCACCCGCAACGCCCGCGGCTGGGTGGTGTTGGTGGACGGCGCGGGCGAGGAGCATCGCGCGACGGATTTGCTGCGATAGTTGCCGGGCCGTCCTCCAACGTTTGCGTCCACCACGTCCAGCTTCCTTGCCGAAAGCGGCCATCCCGCTTCCGGCCATAGCTTGCCGGCCATCAATACTTTCAATGTCCGTTGCTATAACCGGTGCTGCCAACGCTAAACCGTGGAACAATTTGGATGCTTTCACCATCCCACGACGTAGCCCCGTTTAGGCGACAGAGAGCAGGTCGCCCGTGCTGAAGCCGCGCACCGAGCAAGCCTGGTCGGCCACACCGGTATGTCGGTGCCCTATCCCGCTCGTCGTGCCGGCTACCCCGGATCGGTCGCGCTCAGACGCGTCGGCTCTGCCTGCACCAACGGTGCGGCTGTCTGTGGGCTCTCAGGTGTAGCGGCCGAACCCTGGTCCAGCGCCGCAACAAGCGCCCTGATCGTGCCGGCCAGCGTCTCCGGCGCGATCGGCGGCAACCGCATGGCGACCGGCTCGCGCAGCACCCGGTCCCGCTCGGCCAGCAGCTGCCGGACGGCAAGCTTGGCCTGGCGCACGTTCTGGCCGCCCGCGCGCTCGATGTCGACCAGGGCGCGCGCCAGCTCCCGGTCCGCGGGCGCGACCCCGCCCGGATCGGTGAACGTGGCGACCGGAGCGTCCTGCTCGCGCGCGGCCTGGCGCAGCATGTCGGAAAAGGCGTGATCCCCGGGCGCGGGCGCCACGCCACGCTGGCGGCCCTGCTCCGTTGCGCCTGCCTCGTCGGCTTCGTCCATGCCCAGCATCGGCATCGCCGCGCCGGGTTCGCCGCTCTCGTCGTCTTCGTCCGCATCGGCCGGGCCGCTCGACAGCCGAGCCGACACACGCTCGCCATCGCCCGACAGCACCGCGGTCAGCGCGGCCTCGATGGGCGACACCCGCCCGCCATCGCTCGCCTCGATGGTGAGCGCGCGCCGCAGCTCAGCCAACATGTCGTCCAGCACCGGCGCGCTATCCGTCACGGCTGCAGCCGTGGCGTTCCCATCGACGACGGCCCGGCGCACGCCGACGATGCGGGCGAAGTGCCGGCGCAGGCCGGCCGCGTCCGGACGGTCCAGCATGGACGGCTTGTTGCGCCGGATCATGCCGGCGAGCTTCACCGGCGCGTAGAACACCTTGGTGTAGATGCGGCTGTTCTGGAACAGCACGATCGCCTGCCCCGGCCGCAGCGCCCGCACGTCGAGCCAGTTCACCCGGCTGACCTGGCGCACCTCGGCGTGGTCGGACGCCACGTGCGCGTCGGACAGGTCGGACGCGCTGTTGTACGAGGTGCTCTGCGTGACGTGCGCCTCGCCCGCGGTCTTCTCGATGTAGGTTCGGGTCTGGTTGCCGTCCTGCAGCCGCATGATGATCTGCAGGTTCGCGTTGCCGAGCAGCGACCACATCTTCTCGCCGATGCGGGCCGCGAGGCCCGCTGCCTCTTGGAAGCCGAGCAGGAAGTGCATGCCGAGGCCGCGCCCCTGCGCCAGCATGCCGTCCATGCCGGCGGTGACGTAGTACGCCAGCTCGTCGAACACGACCTTGAACGGCGCGAACGCCTCGCTCGGCCGGTTGCCGACGATCTCCTGGTAGTCGCCCTCCAGCTTGGAGCCGAGCGTCAGCGCCATCATGCTCTTCAGCATGGCGACCACGATCTTGCCGAGGCCTGCGTTGGTCTTGTCCGAGTTCTCCAGGCTCGGCAGGATCACCACCAGGATGCGGCGCTGCAAAACCACGTCGAGCATGTCGACGTCGCCGGTGCGCACCTTGAAGATGTGGCCGAGGCTGACGAGCCACTGGCTGAACACCTCGGTGAACTGCATGGTGATGTAGGAGTGCTGCTCGGAGGGCTGCTGGCTGCGCTGCTCCTTGAGCGACACGTCGAGGTCGTAGCCGCCGGTCTGCCCGAGGTAGGAGCGCAGCGTCTGAACCAGGGCGGCCGGCATGTCGGGAAAGTCCAGCAGCTCCGAGGCGCCGGTGGCGCTGTCGGTGAACTTGATCTGCTTCTTCGTGGCGAGCAGCACCACGTTGCTGAGCTCGGTCGCGTCGCGGATCTTCTCGAGGTCGAGCTGGATGCCGTGCTCGTCGCGCATCCAGGTCAGCACCGGGGCGATGGCGCCGAGGAAGCCGACGGCGCGGCTGAAGAACACGCCGCCGTTGCCCTCGCGGCCGGGCTCGTTCAGCTGGCCGACCATCATCTCGCGGATCATGTCGGCGCTCGCCGGGCCGAACGGGTTGCAGGTCATGGAGTCCCGGCCGTCCATGGTCAGGAAGTTCCAGACGAACACGTCGTCCTCGCGGCCGTAGCAGCGGGCGAGGGTGAAGATCTTGGCGTAGAGCTTGCGGTCGGCCTTGCCGTCCACGAACACGCAGCCGGTGCCCTGGACGAGGGCGTTGACGATGGCGAGCGCGATCAGCGCCTCGGTCTTGCCGGCGCCCGTGGTGCCTGGGATCGCGGTGTGCTGGGCCACGTCGTCCTTGCCCTGCCAGACCTGGCGGCGGGTGCCCATCTCGGCGCCGATGTGGTCGAGGCCCTGTGCGATGCGCGGCTTGCCGGTCTCCGGGTCAGGGTCGGTCACGTCGAGCAGGCCGGAGCGCATGGGCGGGCGCAGCGGCATGACGATGGGCCGGGTCATCACCCAGGCGGCATAGAAGGCGCCGACCGGGAACAGCAGCTCGACCGTGGCGGGCATCAAGGCCACGCCTGCAGCGCCGGCGCTGAGCAGCAACCCGGCCACGGTGCCATTCTGCAGCGCCTGCGAGAGGCGCTGGAACCACGGCCGGGTGTCGCGGTGCAGGTCGCGCGCCGACTTCTCGTGGTGGGACTGCGGCCCGAAGGTGTCGCGCATCGCGGCCATGCCGATCGCCCCTACTGCTGCAGGCCGAAGCTCGGAGCCGAGGCTGGCGGTCTCGGCAGAGGCGGCTGTCGTGCCGGCGTGGGTGGGATCGGTGAAGGAGCAGGCTGCTGCGGGGCCAGCGAAGTGGAAGGCGGGATGATGTTGCCGTCAGCCCGGGAGCTTGGGCGCAGCAGGGCGTCACGCACAGCGGCAGCGTGGACGGCGCTGGTGTCTTCCGTGTGCCAGCTCGGGGCGAAATGGGCGCCGATCGCGCCGATCGCCAGGCCAGCGACCGCGCCTTTCCAGCCCCATTCCTTGCGCTTGCCTTGACCAGAGAGGGTTGACGGAGGCGGCAGCAGGGGAACGTGCGCGGGTTGGGCCGCCATCGAGGAGGGCAGGGTGGACGGCGATGGACAGTGCCGGTCGGCGAGCATCGTGGTCAGGTCGGCGAAATCAGCGTCCGCTTCGGACGTGTCGCCGTAGCGAGCCGCGCAGTCGCTGTAGCAGCCCATCATGCGAAGGATCGTGACGTCCGAATGGAATGGATCGGCTGCAAGCGTGAAGCCATGGCCACGCCCCAGGTCGAAGTAAACGATGCTGCGCCCGCCCGGGAAGCGCGAGGTCACGCGGACGAACTTGTCGGGCATGGTGGTGATCATAGGCAGCATCCTCCGGGTTGATCGCCGGACAAGCCTGGCTGGTGCGGACGCGAGTGCGATCCGCTTCCTTCCAGCGGTGGCACAGCCGTCCCTGCGATCGGCGCGTGAGATCGTCCAGGTCTCCAGAACCAGGCGGGCACGACTGACGGCTACTTCGAAGCCGATGGCTGGGTGGCTTCATCGCCGAACGTAGCCGGAGGCAAAGTGCCGGAGACATGGCGGTCACAGGCATAGGTCGCATCCTTAGAAGCCCAGCCCGAATAACCACTCCAGTTCAGCAAGCTTGAACCTTGGCAAAAGCCCTATGAGAGGCGCAGGGCAGCATATCAAAACGGTCATCCAGGCGCGAATTGTTAGGCGTTTTTGTTTCGCAACAACGAAACAAGATGCGGCACAACATATATCCACATGAGCGTGGCGGCCATGAACACTGTCGACCATCCGAACGAGTAGCGGCTGACCAGCCCTGCCGCGGAAAGCCATCCCAACCATCCAATGATGACCACGACTGAGGTTAGAGCATCAGGCGTCGGTTTGGCTGCCTTTGGCGTTCGAGGTGGAAAATGTTTCGCCCATTGGCGAATGATGAACCCGACGACCCCAGCAACCACGACAATCAGAATGACAAAAGCGGCAACAAACAATGCGCCGAGTTTGACAATGGCCTCTGCCAGCTCGGCAGGAATGAACAGGGCGTGGGACGTGACCGCCTGGCAAAGAGCATCCGCGGTGCCTGATACGAGATGCAGCGGGTTTTCGATCGGTGTCTTGGGCCATGCCTCACAGTGCTGACGCAACCCCTCAATGGCATTCGTCACATCCGCAGGCGGGTTGGCCCAACCCATCTGGACGGTTGGCACAATATCAGTGGGCTGGTCTATCACAGTCGGCATGGAGTCTCTGCTTTCGTTGCGGCGTTCCTTTCACGCGTGTCAGCCTTGTAAGTAGTACCAGCAAGTAGTGTTCCACACCTGGGCCGTTTCGCGCAAAATCAGCGACGAGCTGATATCAACCTTCAGTCTGGCACAAGTCTGCTGACGCGCAGCGACAGATGGAACTGCACTCTCTCACTCAGAACGCCCGGCGCTTGAAGTAGTTATTCTGACGTAGGCTCTTAGCGTGTTGCGGTCAGGGACTTCCAGCGCCGCCAGGTCCCCGGAACAGCGGACAGCACGAGCAGCAGGGAGAACACTGTGGCCGCCCGTGGCGCCGCGCTCGTCCAGGACAGGAAGTGCCTTGGCCAGGGTTTTTTCAGGCGTCACCGCCGTGAAGTCCT
Source organism: uncultured Alphaproteobacteria bacterium (assembly GCA_963850595.1). Classification (GTDB taxonomy): domain Bacteria; phylum Pseudomonadota; class Alphaproteobacteria; order Acetobacterales; family Acetobacteraceae; genus CAHJXG01. Next base: position 24,824 of record CAWKLS010000006.1, read on the forward strand.
GCAGGCTGAGCAGCAGGTAGAAGGTAGCGAGGCCCACGCCGCACAGCGCGCCGCCGACGGCACGAGAGGCGAACCGGTCCGTCAGCGGGGCCAGCGGCAGGAGGTTGAGCAGGCCGCGCAGCACGGCCCACGCGGTCATGCAGATCAAGGCCAATGCGATGGCGACACCCACGCCCAACGAGGCGGCCTGAAGCCCCTGCCCGTTGTAGAGGAGCGGCCAGCGGTCGAGCAGCTCGCATACCTGGGCCTCGCTGGAGGGTTCTGCCGGAGGGGCAGCATCCTTGCCGGCCTGGACGATCTGAGGCTGCCATTTGCTGCAGGCCTCGATGGCGAACCGACCTGCTGCTGCACCTCGGGCGAGGGGTCGATCCGCTGCAAGCGCGGAAACGGGAGAGGGGGTGGGGATGCCGTGGTCTGTTCAGGCGGCATGAGATGCGTCCTTGCTGCTTGGGAAGGGCTTCAGGGCGGCGGCCTCGGCCTGCAGGCCCAGGGCGGCGCGGTCGATCGAGGGCGCGTGGATCGGCTCGCCCAGCAGGCACTCGGCCGCGTAGTGGTCGCGGGCACCGCGCGCCTCGACGTAGGGGTTGGGCATGCCGAGGCTGTGCAGCGCATACCAGAGTCGGCGGTCCACCAATTTCAGCCAGTTGAACTGCGCCGGCGCCATGACCCCGGCTCGCTTGCGGGCATGGGCCAGCACGCCGAGCAGGGCGGTCGCCTGGAAGGCGTGGCAGGCCGCCACCTCGGCGCAGGGGGAGGCGATAGCGGGGTCGCGCAGGATCAGGTCGGCTTGGGCCACCATCGCGCCAGGCAGCTCGGGCAGCCGGTCGCCCTTGGTGCGCGGCAGCGCCTCGGCGAGCTCGCCGAGGAAGCAGGCCGCGTCCTCGCGGTGCCGCGCCGCGTGCAGCGCGAAGCCCGCGAACAGGCATCGCACGTGCGGGGCAGCGTGCCGCACCCCGGTCCACACCGGGCCGAGCTGGCAGGCGAGTTCCCGGCGGGCCCAGTCCGCCCGGTAGCCGCGCCTCGGGTTCCAGGCGTGCGCCATGATCCACTCCGGCGCGTGCAGCGCCACGTCGGACGGCCGCGGCCCGCCCTCGATGCGCGGCGCCACCATGTCCTGCCGGCGTCCGACAAAGGCGGTGGCATAGCGGTGCAGGGCGCTCTGGGCGATAGGGCAGGGTGTCGAGGTCGAGCTTCCGGCGGAAGCGGCGCGATGGCGCGCGCAGCAGCACCAGCAGGGCGAGGGCGGCCATCATCCCCGCCGCCGGCCAGCGCACCGCCTGGCCCACGTAGGTGAACAGGCGCCAGATCGCCGGCCCGGTGACGGTGGCGGGGTTGGCCCGGACCACGTTGGCGTCGAGGGCGGCGTAATAGTCGGTGAACTGCCCGATCAGCTGCAGCTCGGCGTGCTTCCACGCGAGCACGGCCGCGCTGATCTTCGCATGCAGCAGCCACCACAGCTCGACGGAGAAGCCGAGGCAGGCGACGCCCAGGATGGCCAGGGCCAGGAAGGGCGCGCCGTGCGCGCCGTGCCGCCCCTCAGCCACGGCGTTGCCCCGTGCGTAGGCGGCGCGCGGCGGCGAGCACGCGGCGCAGATAGCTGGCCTTGAGGTCGGAGCGCGCGGAATGGTAGCGGCCCACCCCGTCCCAGAAGTCGCCGTGCGCGTCGGCCAGCGCGCCCTGCAGGATCCAGGCGGCCGCGTCGGCGTTGCCGCAGAAGTTGTCGCGCAGGATCGGGAACGCCTCGGCCACCGGCAGGTCCCAGTGCCGCGCCACCGCGGGCAGCCAGATCTCGTTCACCTGGAACGGCCCGATGTCCACGGTGCCGTTGCGGTTGCCGCTCACCTCGCCAAGCCGCCCGTCCTCGACCTGCAGCAGCATCAGCAGCACGGCGGGCGGTACGCCGTTCACCCGCGCCGCGACCCGCACGCAGCCGCGCAGCACCGCCGCCCCGTCCTGCCCGGACGGCACCAGCGTGACCGCTTCCATGGCGTTGCGGTACGGGGATGCGGCGCCGCGCCGGCACAGGCCAGCACGGCGAGCGGCGACCGGCAAGGCGAGGGCAGGGCGGATGATGTCAGCCTCCCCGCGCGTGCGACGGCACGGCCGCGGACCACGCCTGCGCCGGCACCGGCATCGCCTCCCGGGCGACCCGCACGAGGTCGTTGACCAGCAGGCCGGACATCCCGGCGGCACGGTCCATGACCTCCAGCATGCAGAGCAGCATGGCCGAGACCGAGGCGGCGCGGGCGCCGTCGAGGCGGTAGCCGAGCAGCGACGCGGGATCGGGCTGCAGGTCGAGGCCGAAGCCGTTGCCGGTGGCCTCGCGCCATACCGCGTCGGCGGCGACCGCGAACACCGGCAGCAACCCGTCGGGAGCGCCCGCCGTCTCGGGGCGCACGGCGGCGGTGTCGCCCGACGGGTCGCGCAGCCACAGCGCCGGTCCGGACTGCATGAGCAGGATGACCAGCAGCGTCCCCGCCTGCCCGATATCGAAGCTGTCCGACATGTCCTGTGTCTCCTTCATGCAAACCGCCGCTTCTTGCGATACGGCACCGCGGGCCGGGTCTGGCCAACGATGAGGCGGCGCAGCGTGCGCAGCAGCGCCGGCAGCGACAGGCCGAGCCATTCGAGGGCGGAGAACACCAGCGCGCCCGCGAGCGCGACATAGAAGGTCCACCAGCGCATGTGCGCGAGCCAGATCACCGAGGTGACGAGCACGCGGGCGTCGAACGCGCCGAGCCGCACCGGCAGCATGGTGTCGCGCCACATCAGGCGACCTCCATCCAGGTCCGCGCCACCTCGTCCGAGATCAACCCGGCGGCGAGCGCCCGGGCGGTGGCGACGGCGTAGCTCTGTCCGCGTTCGGCGAGCAGCTGCGTGGTCAGACCCGGCCAGGCGGTCACGGGCGTGTCGAGGAACAGCTGACGCTCCGCCGCGCCGAACGCCAGGTATTCGCGGAGCTGGACGCGCCGCTCGTCGAGCGAGGGCACCAGGGCGCAGTTGATGACCAGCCGCAGCGACTGCATCAGGCTGACCGCGCGGTCGGCCCGCTCTTCTTGCGGGAACATCGCCAGGATGCGCTGCACGGTCTCGACCACGCTCGACGTGTGCACGGTGCTGTAGACGGCGTGCCCGGTCTGCGAGGCCTCGATCGCCACCTCCATCGTCTCGCGGTCGCGGCACTCGGGCGAGATGATCACCTTGGGCTTGCGGCGCAGCGCGTCGCGCATGGCGGCCGAAGCCGACTTCACGTGGCGGCCGATCTCGCTTGGCGAGTAGATCGAGCTGGCGCCCACGATGCTGTCGAACTCGTACTCGATCGGCCAGGCGATCTCGATGATCTTGCCGTGGAAGTTGGGATCCTCGATCATGCTGCGGGTCTTGCCGGCCTGCAGCCTCGTCTTGCCGGTGCCGGTGCCGCCGCAGATCAGCACGATGCCGTTGCGCGGGCGGTAGGCGGCCAGGATACCGGGCTCGATGCCCATGCCCGCGAGGCGCGGCGGCTGGTTCTCGATCGCCCGCAGCGTCACCTGGGCGCCGTCGGCGCCGTTGGTCAGGATCGAGGTGCCGTTGACCCGGAAGCGGTAGCGCGCCTGCGCCGCCGAGACGTCCACGGTGGACCGGCCGCCGACGCTGAAGCGCGCGCCCTGCTCCGGCTCGACCACGTGGGCGAGGTCGAAGCTCTCGGCCTTCTTCAGGTGCGCCGGGCCGGTGGTGCCGTAGAGCAGGGTCACGGCGCTGGCCGTCTCCTCGGCGGTGATCACCCGGCGCGTCGCCGGGTAGAGCCGGCCGTGCACATCGATCATCAGGCGGTGGTTGGTCTGCATATGCAGGTCAGACATACCCTGCCGGTGGCACGCTCCAGGATGCGCTGCGCCGCGTCAGCGCCGATGCCGAGCGGCGGCACCGGGGCGTCCACCACATGGGGCGGCGGCGCGGGCGGCGCGGCCCAGGCCGGCACCGCATGGGACACAGCGGCGAGGATCGTGGTCGCCGCTAGGACGGCGCGGGTGGCTCTATCCATGGTAGCGCACCTCCACCTGGCGCAGGTCGGCGTTCACCGACACGTCGGCGCGCTGGCCGGCCTGGGCGCCGAGGGCGCGGAACAGGTCGATCAGCGGCGTGGGCTGGCCGGACAGGGACACCTGCACCGGCTCGGCACCCGGCACGGCGTTGCTGGCGAAGCGGTAACCGACGCGCGCGGCCAGCATCCTGACCGCGTCGTCGAGCGAGCCGGCCAGCGGCGCCATAACCGGGCGCTGCAGCTCGGCCGGCACGTAGGGGCCGGAAGTGGTGGGCTGACGGAAGGCGACGCCCCGGTCGCCCATCTCGTTCATCGCCTGGTTCACCCGTGCAATGCTCTCGCGCAGCGCCTTGTCCGTGTCGGCCATGCCGGGAGCCGACACCTCGGTGGGCACGACGTTGAAGCCGTTGCACCCCGCCAGGGCGAGCAGCAGGAGAAGGGAGAGGCGACCACTTCGCATAGGCTGGCTCCGGTGTGGGAGCCCGATCAGACTTGAGGCGGACGCGAGTGCAGCGGACCGATGAGTGGTGCGATCAAAAGCCGGCATCTATTCTGCCGCCATGCGCTCGCCGCCCGGCACCGGCCGGCGCGGCAGGGCCACGACCTCGGCCGGGCGCAGCACGATGCCGAGGCCGGTGCCGTCGATCAGCTCGCGGGCCAGTCCCTCGACCACGGACTTCTGCGCCTGCCCGTCCTCCTCGCCGCTGCGCACCAGCTCCTGCCGGCGGCGGTCGATCTCCTCCTCGGCGGTGCCGAGCGGGAAGACGCAGCTCAGCCGCTGCCAGGCCTCGGCCGCACCGAGCGCCGCGTAAAGCCGGTCGCGCAGGGCCACGTCGGCCGGCCGGGTGGACAGCGCCCACAGCTCGACCGAGCCCAGGCTGTTGTACAGCATCTGCTCGACCCGGGCACCGGCGCGCAGCGAGAACACGGCGAGGAACGGCGCGCCCTCGCCGCGGCGGCCCGGCCCTTTCAGGCGGTGGCGCACCACCTGCGCCCCTGCCGGCGACAGGCCGAAGCGGCGGGCCGCCTCGATGTTGGCGTCCTCGTTGCCGGCGCCCAGCAGGAAGATGCCGGTCGCCTGCTGCACCAGCTCGGGCGGGAAGTCGGTCTGCATCTGCGAGCACAGCGCGACGTGCAGGTTGTGCTTGCGGCCCTCGCGCCGGTCAATCTGCACCTGGGCGACGATGCGTGGCCGCCGCCCCGCCCGGTGGAACTCATCGTAGCACAGCCGCTTCGTGGTCTCCTTCACCTCGCTGAACCGCCGGCGGTGGTAGGCGCGCACCCGCTCCGGCACGTAGCGCACGTAGCCAGGGCGGAGGAACATGTCGCGGCCGAGGATGTGGCGGCCCATCAGGTACATGATCTCCGTTTGCCGGTCGTCGCGCGGGCTGCCGGCCGGGGCCACGTCTTCCAGGTCCAGCACGATGACCCGGGCGTCGCCCACGTCGAACACGGTCGGCTGCGAGATGTTGGGCAGCCAGTCGATCAGCGCCGTGATGTAGCGCTCGAACAGCTCGATCAGCGTCTCGCGCGTCTGCGCCTGCGGCTTCGAGTACAGGTGGGTGATGGCAGGCGAGCGCATCGCCGTCATCAGGTCCTCCAGCAGCGGCACGGCGTAGCGCTGGGCGAGGCCGGCCAGGCGGTGCTCGCCGCAGTCGCACAGCGCGTCCACCACGTCCCACCAGCGGGCCTCGGGATGCAGGCGCACGCGGTGGCGGGCGAGTGCGGCATCGGCTTCGGGCACCAGGCCCGGCAGGTAGCGCTTCGGGCTCTTGTTGTCGCCGGCGTCCGAGCAGATGCGGTAGACCTCGGTGATCACGGCGCCGATCAGCTGGTCCATGCCCTCATGCGGCGCGTCCTCGCCGATCGGCGTGCAGCCGAGCGACAGCAGGTTCTGCAGGAAGGAGCGCTCCAGCGGCAGCGGATGGCGGCAGCCCACCTGGGTGTCGAACGGGTTGACCGAGAACTCCGGGCGGTTCTCGTAGCGGATGTAGGCCGCCTCGTGCCGGCGGTGTGCCGGCATGGCCGCGTGCAGCAGGTCGATCAGCCCCTTGCCGGACACGCCGATGTCGGCGACGCGCACGAGCGGCAGCTTGGCGCCGCTGGCGCCCTGCGACGCCGTGCTGAGGATCAGGCCGAGGTTGATCGAGTTCAGCAGCACGGACTTGCCATGCCCGGGCTCGCCGGAGAACAGGTCGAACACCATGTTGCGCAGCCGCCCGGTCGGGTCGTACGGGTAGGGACGACTTTCGGGCGTGCGGAACAGGCAGGCCCCGTGCTCCCAGGGCGAGCCCGGCCGGTTGAACGGCAGCATGCGCAGCGCGTCGGCGAGCGGCGTGCCGCCCGCGGGCGCGGTGGATCCCATGGACAGGCCGAGCGCGCTGCTCATCACGCCTTCCAGGGGGTCGCCGGCCATCGTCCCGGCCTGGCAGTAGCCCCAGCTCTCCAGCGCGCTGCCGAGGGCCGCCGCGCGCCGGCGCAGCAGCGGGTTACGCTGGCCGTCGGGCGCAGCCGGCGCCCAGGTGGCGAGCGAGGCGCGCAGGCGCACGGAGAAGTCGCCCTGCTCGCGCAGCCGGGTGAGGATGGTCGATCGCGTTGCTGATGCGCCGGTTGTTCTCGGAAGCCCAGGCGAGGCAGGTGGCGGCGAGGCCCTTCCACTTCATCGCGGAAACGCCGCCGCCTTCGAGCAGCAGCGAGATGCGGTACGGCATGGTCTCGCGGCGCAGGTCGCGCAGCAGCTCGGGAAAGGGGCGCGGGGTCTCCGGGCCGACCGCCATGTCCACCGCCGCCCAGTCGTGCGTGCCGATGCGCACGTGGCGGGCGCCGAGCGTCGTCGCGTCCTCGTGGAACATCTGCGCCTCGATCGAGGGCCACAGCAGGTCGGACAGGTCCTGCCGCCGGCGCCAGCTCGGGTTCTCGACGAACTCGTCGGGCATGCGCGGCATGACGTCGTCGCCGGGCAGCTTGGCTTTCCAGGCGGAGCCGGCGGTCTCGGGATACACCGACTCGCGCGACGCCTTCAGCGCCTGGTGCGGCGTGCGCACGGCGACGCTGATGCCGTGCTCCTCGAAGGCGGCGACCACGCGGTCCACATAGGCCTGGTGCTTGGCGGCGAGCGAGGCGCCGGCCATCCACGGCTGCTGCGCGTCGCGCAAATAGGGCGCGCCCTTGCGTCCCGCCGCCCGCTCGTCGTTGTCCTGGCGGCGCTCCTCGTGGGTCAGCACCGCCGGGCGGCTCCACAGCACGAAGACGGTGTCCTCCCAGCGCATCAGCGTCGGCCAAAGGTGGGCGCGCTCGGCGAAGATGCTCTCCATGGCGAGGCGCAGCGCGTCGGCGATGGTGCGGCTGTCCTGCAGGTGGCGGTCGATCATGGCGCGGGTGCGCTCGGGGTCGCAGGTGAACACCGCCTGCATGGCGTGGCCCGGGCGGTCGAAGAACGATGCGAGCCCGGTGCGCAGCGCCTCGGCGGTGGCAATGATCTCGGCCTCGGTCTGCATGCGCCGCATGCCGAGCACCTGCACGTCGGTGCGGTAGTCGCCGCAGTCGCTGACCAGGGCATCGCCGTCCGACGTTTCCAACTCGCAGAAGCTGCCGATCGGACTGGCGGAACATCAGGGCGAGGCCGGCCATCCAGCGCTGCATGCGTCCGATCATGGCGGAAGCTCCAGGGAAGGGGAGAACCGGGTTGCGGGACCGCCGGGCGAGCTGCGCCTGCAGCACGCCGTGGCAAGGGCCGCCTTCAGCCGTCCAGGCGTCGAGCAGGTCCGGGTAGATGTCCTCGCCATTGCGAAAAAGCCGCCCGCGCGACAGCAGGCGCAGGCCGCCGGTCAGCTCGGCGCCCTTGGCCAGGGCCGCGGGCGGCAGGCCGATCAGCGCCTCCCCGAGCTCGCGGGGCGAGGTGGTGCCGATCCGGGACCGGGCCTGCGCCATGCGCCCGGCCAGCGCCCGGTAGCTGTTGAAGGCTTGGCGCAGCGACAGCGCGTCGCCGATCGGCCGCTCGGCCATGTGCGGCGGCTCGCCGTGGTGGTGCAGCACCACGTGCACGGCGCGGACCAGGTGGTTCAGCACCGCCTGCGAGGCCTCGGGCAGCCAGATCACCGCGTAGCCCTGCTCGACGCCGTCGCGGCCGAGATGGCGGCAGTCGTGGCAGAGCGGGCAGGCGGTGGCGAGGCTGTCCAGCACCGGGCGGCCCCGCGCAAACCGCCGAACGCTGCGCGTTTCGGCGAGCTGCGCGATGTCGCTGAGGCCGGCGTCGAGGCGGACGATCTCTTGGCGGCCCTCGGCGCGAAAGTCGCAGAACCGGCAGGTATGCTGGTCCCGCTCGAACACCTGGGCCGCGACGCCCGCCTCGACCTGCAACGGGTCCTGCCGCCAGCGTGACGGGTCCGCTGCCAAAACGAGCGGAAGGCGTTGCGGCACCGGGCTGTCCGTCACCGGAGCCGGAGCGGCGGGCTGACGGCGACGCTGCCGCCAACCCCGGCACTTGCGCGATCAAGCCGAAAGGGAGGCGTTGCGGCATGGGGCCGCAGTCACTGGAACTGGATCGGCTGGGTGGACGCGCCGGTGATGCTCGGGGCCGCGCCGGTGAGCGTGGTGGAGCCGAGCAGCACCCAGGTGCCGGCGCCTGCCGCGATGAAGGCGGCGAGGAAGGCGCAGATCGGCACCATCGGGCTGACCTGCGCGTTGCGCTTGCCGAGCTGCCAGACGCCGACCACGCCGGCGATCACGGCGAAGGAGGCGATCAGATAGAGCACGATGGTCGCCACCGCGCCCCAGTTCAGCGAGTCCTGAGCGAAGGCGGTCGCGCGGGCACCTAGAGTGCCCTGGGCGAATGCGTGCCGGTTGGCGAGGGCGATGCCGGCTACGGCGGTGAACGCGGCCAGAATAAGCCGGCACGGCTGCGGCAGCTCGATGGCGGGTAGGAACGGCTTGGAAGGTTTGCTCACGATATACTCCTGCGATGCGAGGGCGATCCCCTCGGGCGCATCATTGCCAAGTCGGACGCGAGTGCAGCGGCCGGCATTCACGGGCCGCCGTAGTTCACGAGGCCCGGGGCGAGCACGTCGAGGTTCATCAGCACGACGCCGGCGGCAACCTGCACGAACGTCGGGCCGAGCCGGAAGCCGTCGCGCCGCGCGAAGCGCAGCTTGAGCACCCCCTGGTAGGCGAACAGCGCGCCGATGGAGGAGAAGAAGAACTGGAACAGCACCACCAGGTTGACGAAGGTGTCCGTGGGCCCGGCGCCCATGATGCTGGGCGCGGTCGCCTGGTAGGCGAGCATCCCCCCTCCAATCGAGGCGGTGTGGGCGCTGCCGAACGAGCGGTTGGCGGCAGTCAGCAGCTTGGGGAAGTTGAGCAGCAGGATCGACAGATAGAACAGCCCGAGGGCCGTCCAGTGCTGGCCCTTGGAGAAACGCGGGTTGTCGCCCATGCGCCAGAGGGCGAGGATGCTGCCGATCAGCAGCGCGCAGCCCATTAGGTAGCAGGAGATGGGCAGCATCGCGTTGATGACGTTGGCGACGTCGATGGCGAAGTTCATGAGGTAGAGCATGGGCGCGCTCCCGGGGCACTGGATGGTGCCGTGCTCGCACTGCACGGCCCAGGCGTTGCCCTTCTGCGCGATGGCGTTGACCCGGCCGTAGCCCGGCACTTGGTCGCCGACCGCGATCTCGACCACCGCCGGCGTGCCGTCGAGGGTGCCCAGCACGGCGACGCCGGGCGATGCGGCGCGGATCTCGTAGGGCCGCGCGCCGGGCGGCGGCGCGGCCGTGCGCATAGTGGAGAGCGCGTCCACCGGGGCCAGCCTCGCCGGTGCCGGTCCGAAACCGACCCTGGTAGTGGCAGGAGCCACGCTGCTTTCCGCGACCGTCAGGCGGCGATCGAACTCGGACAGCCGCTGGTCGGTGTCGCGCAGCAGGGTTGCGATCTGCTTGCGCAGCTCGGCGTCGCTCTTGCGCTCCTGGGCGATGTCGTCGGCGAGGCCGGCCACCATGTCGATCAGGCTCTGTGGCGCCGGCGCTGCCGCCGGGTCGAGGCTGAGCGTGCCGGCAACATGGGCCTGGCCGGCTCCCGGTGCTGCCACGGGTGCGGTCTTGATCTCCGGCGGCCCGGCGGCGGGCGCCGGGGCTGGCGCGTCTTGCATCGTGGGCGCCGCTGGCGCCGCAGCGGTGGCTGCGGGCCGCACTGGTGCCGGCTGTGCGTACGGCCCCGACTGCTTGAGCGCGCGCAGGTCGTCGGCAGAGCTTCGGGGCGGGGGAACAGGCGCTGAAGCCGGGACGGCAACGGGCGAGGTCTGCGGCGGTCCTGCGGATTCGAACGGGTTTTTCGTGTTTGTGGACGACTGCGCGTTGCGGGGCGTCGGCTGGGCCTGTGCAGGCTGCGACGGCTGGTTGGGCGGGTGCTGCGGCGAGACGGCCTGCGGCAGGCTCAGCCAGTCCGCCCGGGCCGGCACGGGATGCCCGGCGCGGAGCCAGACCGCGACGAGGCCGGCGCCGATCGTGCCCAGCACGCCGGCCACGGCTGTGCCCATAAGCAGCCAGGTGCGCAGGCTGGTCTTGCGGGGTGCCGGCTCGGCCGGGGCGGACGCCGGGGCCGCCTGCGGCGGCGGCCCGCTCGGCAGGTCGATGGCGGGAGGTGGCCTGGCCCCTGCTACGGCTGGCGGCGGGGTGGGATGCACGAGAGTGTTCATGGTGGCGTCGCCCGGTGCTGTTCGACGCGCATCGTTTCCCGGGCGGACGCGAGTACAAAACGGTGCCCGGCCTACGGCCCGTCCTCGACCGGGGCGAGGAACATGATGCCCACGTCCACGTCGGCCGCGAGGTTGACGGTGGACTGCTTGGGCGTCTGCTGCTGCAGCACCTGGTTGAGCTGCCCGGCCGCGGTGCCGGCCGCGATGCCGGCGAGCTGGCCGCCGTTGAAGGTATTGAAGTTCTGCGACGCCCCAAACGGGCCGGAGGCGAAGCTCGATCCCGAGAAGGCGAGCGCCTGGCCGAGGCCCTGGATGCCGGCGGCGAGCGTCGGCAGCACGATGCGTGGGATGTAGTGGTGGTCCACGCCGGATGCGATCGCCGTCTCCTTGCTGTCCGGCGCCATCAGGATCGCATTGACCGGGACCGTGCGCCCATCCGCAAAAGTGAGCTCGTTCATCGTGACCGTGAAGCGGTCCTCGTGCTTCTGCGCCGTGCCCTTCAGCCGGTCGCCGGCCAGAGGGCCGGAGGTGATCTCCGCCACCACCGGGCCGCCGCTGTCCGAGTTGGTGGCGATGACAGTCCGCCCGGTGACCCAGCGCATCGCCGGCATGATTGTGCGTTTGGGCCGTCCCGCTCCGGTGGCACCCGGGCTGCCGGCATTCGCGGCCATGGTCCGGCCGGCATCGGCGCGGGCCTGGGCCGCCTGCTGCGCCTGCTCCGCCCGCTTGGCCATCTCCTCGGGCGTGATCTCGACGGTGCGCGCCGCGGTCTTCGAACCCCAGCTTGCCATCAGCGCCGCCATCGCATCGCGGTAGACCTTCTGCGCATCCTTGGCGTCCTTGTCCTCCTTGTCTTGCGCCCCGCCTGCTGCCCCGCGTTGCCGGCCGGGGCCGCGGCGGAGGTGGTGACGGCCGGCGTCCGCACAGTCGGCGAAGGCGTGACCGCGGCCGGCGGCTGCACGTTCGGCGAAGACTCCGCCGCCCGCATGTCGGGCGTCGTGGTCTGTCCCGCCGCCTTGGCCGCATCGGCGTCGCGGTGCGCCTTGTCGATGGCAAGCCCGCGCATGTAGTCGCTGTTATTGGCGTCGCCCGGCTTCGGGTCGAGCGCCGGCGTGTTCGTGACCGTCGACACCGGCGGGGCGGGGTGGCTGGCGAAGACGTAGTAGATGAGGAGCAGGGCCAGAAACACGCCCGCCATGCCCAAAAAGGCGTGCACGCGGGCGCTGCCGCGCACGGCCATGCGCGGCAGGCGGAAGGCGGGCAGGCGGCCCGGGAATGCGGCCATGGATCAACGCTCCTGCAGGTGGATCGAGGCGAGCTGGCCGCCGGACGAGACGAGCACGACGGGCACCGCGGGGATCTCGTAGATCGCCACCCCGTCCATGCCCTTCTCCGTGGCGACGGGCTGCGGCGAGACCACCTTGGCCCGCGTGCGCAGGTAGATGCGGTCGCCCAGGCGCCAGGCGCGGATGTCGTCGGGCGACATGCCGGAAACGCCGAGCGGCACCGCCTGCGCCGGCGCCACCCCGTCGAGCATCGAGGTGAGCTGCGCCGCGCCGGTGACGGGATCGCCGGGATGATTGAAGCCATTGCCGGAAGCCGGCGCCTTGGCGTTCGGGCCGTGCCCGGTGACCATCACCGCGAGCCGGCTGTCGAAGCGCTGGCCGTTGGCCATGATCATGAACGACAGCGGCGCGCTGGCGCCCTCCAGCATGACAGCCAGGCCGCCGCGCGGCCCCGGCGAGCGGGTGGTGATGTTGAGCACGTTGCCGCCCTTGACCGGCACGGCGATGTCGAAGCCGGTGCCATACGACACCGCCGGACCGATCCCGACGCCGGCGGAGGCGTTGGTGACACCGCCCGGGGCGGAGGGGGCCGCGGGAACCGAGGGGTTGGAGTTCTCGTCCCAGTGGATCGGCCACGGCTGCCCGGTGGAGTCCAGGAAGGCGATCGAGGTCGGATAGCCCATGACGGTCTGCACCGCCGGCGTGGTGCCGCCCGGGCCAAGGCTGACGTTGACCGAGCGGTTCACCGGGATCGCCAGCACCGGGTTCGTCGCCCGCTCGCTGGCCCGGCGCTGGCTGTCCAAGCGGCGCGCCAGCTCCTCGACCAGGGCGTCCGGGATGAACGGGATCGAGGCCAGCGCCGCCCTGGCGTTCGGGTCGATGATGTCGTCCGCGCGAGTGGGTCGGACGTAAGCGGCCGTCATCAGGAGGAGTCGCCAGGCCGAGCCAGGGCGCGGACTGCAGCGGCTGTCGCATGGCCCTCACCGCGGCGGCTCGGCGACGAAGCTGTCGATCGCGACGCCCTTCGGGTAGAGCGCGGTCGGCACCCGCATCACGGTCGCGGTGATCACCAGGTCGATGGGCCGGGTTTCGTTGGTGTTGGCGTACGACACGCGGATCGGGAACTGCACGCCCCACGCCAGGTGGTCGCGCACCTCCGCCCACTTCTTGATCGTGGGACCCGCGAGCGGGATGGCAGAGACTGAGATCGAGCGCGCCTTGATCTCCTCCAGGGTGTATTTGGCGTCCACCGCCGCGACCACGCCGTCCCAGCCGCTGGCGGTGAAGTTCGGGCTCGCGTCGCGCGCCAGGGTTTCCTGGGCGTGCACGTAGTCGAAGTTGTAGACGGCGAGGATCGAGCGGACGGCGAAGTCCATGAGGTCCGCGTCCGACATCACCGGCCGGTTCAGCGGCGTGCCGGCTACCAGGTTGCCGTGGTTGTCGGTGAAGCGGTACGACGGCTCGGGCAGGTGGTGCGCCATGTAGACGTGGCCCAGCGCCAGCAGCATCAGGACGAGAGACACGGCCACGTTGGTCGAGCCCACCCGCCAGAAGCCGCCGCGCCAGAACCCGAACCGGCCCGACAGGCGGGCGCCTGCATCCTGGGCGTTCTTCATGCTGCTGGCCTTTCACTGATCGTTTGCAACGCAAGGTTGCGCCAGGCGGACGCGAGTGCAGCCACCCAGTATGCAGAGAGGTTTTCGCCGTCGG
>CAWKLS010000007.1:0-11984 GCA_963850595.1 uncultured Alphaproteobacteria bacterium
CAATCTTCGACGCCGACGGTCAGCTGCTCTACTTCTTTGGCAGCCAGGCCGATGTGACCCGGCGCAAAGAGGCAGCCCTGCAGCAGCAAGAGCGTCTCGACACGGTTGGCACCATGGCCTCGGGCGTGGCACATGCTTTCAACAATCTCATGACGGTCGTGGTGGCGAGCATTGATCAGGCCGCGACACAGGCCAGCACGGATAGGCAGCGAACGCAGTTGGCGCGAGCCGATGCAGCGGCCCGGAGTGCCGGGCGCCTGACGCAGCAGATGCTGTCGTTCTCGCGACGTCAGTTCTTGGAGGAACAGTCCGTCGACCTGAACGCCGCCGTTCGCAACCTCGATGTGCTCATCGACAAGATGGTGGAGGACGCCGTTAGCGTCGAGTTCGACCTCGCAGCGGAACCCCTTCCGGCGCTGCTGGATGTCGGTCAGCTTGAGCTCGCGATCATTGCCGTCGTGCGCAATGCAGCAGATGCCATGCCCAAGGGTGGACGCATCTCCATCGCGACGCGTGAGTATCGGTCCTGGGATGCCGACGAGGGTCAAAGCGTGCAGAGCGCGGTGGAGCTGTCTGTCGCGGACAAGGGTGACGGCATGCTGCCAGAAGTGGCGCAGCGGGCGACGGAGCCGTTCTTCACCACCAAGAGCAACAGCCCCGGACTTGGGCTGTCGATGGTCAAGGGCTTTGTAGAGCAGTCACGCGGAAGGATGCGCATAGAGTCACGGGCCGGCCAGGGCACCACGGTGCACCTGATCTTTCCCAAGCACGTGGACAATTCAAGCCTGCCTGGTAGCTCGCCTTCGTAATTTCCGTGCTGTCCAGGCGCTAAGGCGAGAAGGTGCGAGCCGGCGGCATATGGGCGATGAAACAGGCGTGCCCGCGACGTCGGTCGATCTCCAGCCCTGCCTCGCCGCCCCGCAGCAGTCCCTTGATGAGCCGCATGCCAAGCCCGCGACTCTGGGCAGGGTCAAAGTCGTTCGAGAGGCTCCGCCCCTCGTCCCAGACGGTCAGGATACCCGTGCTGCCGGCTGGTTGTCGGAAGGTCACGTTGATGGTGCCCGCCCCATACTTCAGCGCGTTGGTCACAAGCTCGGTGGCGACCAGGCCGAGGGTGGTCATTTCTCCCGCCGGCCAGGTCACAGCATCAACCTCGACCTGAATAGCGCGGCCGTTCAAGGTCGACGCCATTCCAGTGCGCAAGTCCTCAACCAATCCCTCCAAATAGGGCGATACCTCAACGATCAGGGCAGACGATCCCGTCTTGTAAAGCCGGTCATGGATCGCGCCAATTGTGTGTACTCGCGCAGCACTTGCCAGCAGCTGTTCACGAGCCTCCTCGTTGTCGGTTGCTCGTCCCTGCAGCAACAACAGGTTTTGCACGAGCTGGAGGCTATTCTTCACGCGGTGATGCACCTCAAGCATCAACAGGTCCTTGGCTTCAGCTGCGGCCACGCGGTCGGTGATCTCGCGCGAGATTAACAGCACCTGCCCGTCGCCCCCCTTGATCGGCGCCACCACCACGTCCCACCATTTCGGCGTGCCCTTAGCCGTCGGACAGAACGCCTCGAAGCGGCCCACATGACCGGATCGCGCCGTTGCAAGCGCCGCCTCGACCTTCGGGCGCTCGCTGTCTGGCCAAAAGCTGGCCCAAGACTGGCCGACCGCCTGGCTGAGGTCGTCGATCTCCAGCAGGCAAAGGCCGTTTTTGTTGATTAGCTCCAGGCATCCCGCGAGATCGATCACCTTCACGCAGTCGGGGCTCGCGTCCAGCACGCTTTGCGCGAAGGTCCTGCTGCGATCCAGGTCCTTGATGCGGCCCTGCTGCGCAATGGCGTTGACCAACGTCGCGGCGAGCGTTTGCAGGAATGCTGTGTCCGAAAGGGTGAAGTCGCGGCGGTCGGGGCTGTCCACCTCCAGCACGCCGTAACGCCACCCCGGCCTGTGGATCAGCACGTTGAATGCCCGACGCACTCCATGCTCGATCAGCAGGTCCGGCGTACGAAAGCGCGTGTCAGCCGCGAGATGGTTGGACAGAACGGGCTGCCCGGTCTGAAAGGCATAGCCAGCGGGACTCGCGAGATCGCTGCCCAGCTTGACGTGGCCCACAGTTCCTTGGCTCCAGCCGATGCCGGCGCGCACAAGAAAGCAATCTTCCCCGGGCAGATGTTCGAGCACCTTGGCGAAGACGCACTCCATGCCCCGAGAGGCGGTCCGGCACGCCTCGTCCAGCACCAATTGAAGGTCGTCCGTTTGCAGGCTGAAATTCGCAAACTCTGCCGCGAGTTCCTGCTGGCGCAAACGCAACGTCAGCTCGGCGTTAGCTTCCTCAAGGGTGGTTGCAGACGTCATTCCAGCACTTTCCCGATCACACTCGACGCCGCGACGCGCCTTTCAGGGCTATGAGGGCCGGATTGTCAACGCCGGAGTGAAAATGCATCGGCGCGCTTCCCCACGCGGCTTGCCGGAAGCGGTCAGGCCGCTGTCGGCCAGTCTGGTCAGCTGCATACCGTCCGGTATTGCCCCGACCACGTCGGTAGCAGACTGGCGGCTCTCCACCAGAATGCGACAATCAAGCTGACGCACTATCCCGTACCCTCATCCAAAAATTCCGTCTTCCCCCGCTCATCCCGCCCGCGCCGATCGGCCTCCAACCGCCTTAGCTCCACCCGACGTATCTTCCCCGAGATCGTTTTCGGTAGCTCCGCAAACTCCAGCCGCTCGATTCGCTTGTAGGGCGCCAACCGGGCGCGCAGATGCTCGAAAATGCTGCGCGCCGTCGCGGCATCCGGCGCGAAGCCCTCGGCCAGCAGCACGAACGCCTTGGGCAAAGCGGTCCGTGTCGGGTCGGGGGAGGGGACCACGGCGGCCTCCGCGACCGCCGGGTGCTCGATCAGCACGCTCTCCAATTCGAACGGGCTGATGCGGTATCCGCTCGATTTGAACACGTCATCGGCGCGGCCGACATAGGTCAACGTGCCGTCCGCGTTGCGCATCGCCACGTCGCCGGTGCGGTACAGCCCGCCCTCCGGCGGCCGCAGCGTGCCGTCCTCCTGCAAATAGCCCTGCATCAGCCCGAGCGGCGATGGGTCCAGGACCAGCGCAATCTCGCCCTCTTTGGCATCGGCCCCGTCGAGATCGACCAGGCGCACGTCATAACCCGGCAGCGGCCGGCCCATCGAGCCAGGTACTCACCACCTGGCCCGGCGTGTTGCCAATCTGCAGCGTGGTCTCGGTCTGGCCATAGCCGTCGCGGATCGCAACGCCCCACGCCGCCTGCACGCGCTCGATCACCTCGGGGTTCAGCGGCTCCCCAGCGGCGACCGCCTCGGTCAGGTGCACCGGATGTGCCGACAAATCCGTCTGCACCAGCATCCGCCAAACCGTCGGCGGCGCGCAGAACGTGGTCACCCGGGCCTGATCCAGCACCGCCAGCAGATGCGGCGCGTCGAAGCGTGGCTGGTTCAGGATCATGATGGTGGCGCCGGCGTTCCAGGGCGCAAAGAAACTGGACCATGCGTGTTTCGCCCAGCCCGGCGAGGAGATGTTCAGGTGCACGTCGCCGGGCCGCAGCCCGATCCAGAACATCGTCGTAAGGTGCCCGACCGGGTAGCTCTGATGGCTGTGGAGCACGAGCTTCGGTTTCGACGTGGTGCCGGAGGTGAAATACAGCAGCAGCGGATCGGTCGCCAGCGTCTCGCCATCGGGCGTGAAGGCGGGATCGGCCCGGTAGGCGTCCTCGAAACGCCGCCAGCCAGCCGCGCCGCCCACGGCGATGCGGGTATATTCGCCCTCGATCGCTG
This sequence comes from uncultured Alphaproteobacteria bacterium, assembly GCA_963850595.1. Taxonomy (GTDB): domain Bacteria; phylum Pseudomonadota; class Alphaproteobacteria; order Acetobacterales; family Acetobacteraceae; genus CAHJXG01. Next base: position 3,804 of record CAWKLS010000007.1, read on the forward strand.
TGAATCTCGGCGCAAGCTCACCGGCCGCGATCACATGCCGCACCCGGCCGCGCTGGAAACGGTCGCGCAGGTCGTCCTCAGTCAGCATCGTAGTCGCCGGGATTACCACGGCGCCCAGCTTCATCACCGCCAGCATCGCCTCCCACAGCGGCTGCACGTTGCCGAGCAGCAGCAGGATGCGGTCGCCGCGCCTTACTCCCAGCGCGCGAAGATGGTTGGCGACCTGGTTCGACCGCGCCGATAGCGCTGCGAAGCTGATGCTGGTGTCCAGCCCGTCCGGCCCGACGAAGCGCAGCGCCGGGACGTCGTTGCCCGCGGCCAGGTGGTCGAAATAATCCAGCGCCCAATTGAACCGGTCGAGCACCGGCCAGCGGAACAGTGCCCGTGCCGCCGCGACATCCGGCGGTGCAGCAGCAACAGGTCGCGGGCGGCGAGGAAGGCCTGGGCAGAGTTTGGCATACCGGAAATTCCCTTTCTTGAGATCATAGCCGATCAGCACGGCATCGTCGCGGCTTGTTGGCGTGTCGCCACGGTCGCTAAGATGCGGGATGAGCGTGACCCCAGCCGACGCCGTGCCGCCCAGCAGCCGTGCCCTGTTCCTGGCCTTCTTCACCGCCAGCATTCTGGCGTTCGGCGGCGCGCTACCCATGGTCCGCCGGACGATCGTCGAGCGGCAGCGCTGGCTGACTCCGGCCGAGTTTACCGAGCTGTTGGCGCTGTGCCAGTTCCTGCCCGGCCCGAACGTCGTCAATCTAACAGTCGCGGTCGGCGCGCGATTCCGCGGCGTGCTCGGGGCGCTGGCGGCGCTGGCCGGGCTGCTGGCGGCGCCCATGACGATTGCCGTCGGGCTGGGCAGCGCCTATGCGCAATATGGCGAGCTGCCCTTGGTGCATCGCGCTTTCGCTGGTCTTGCCGCCGCGGCTGCCGGCCTGATCCTGGCAACCGCATGCAAGATCGCCTGGCCGCTGCGCAATCGGCCGGTCGATTTGGCGTTGGCAATGGTGGCGTTCACCGCCGTTGCGCTGATCCGCCTCCCGTTATTACCAACCATGCTGGCTTTGGTGCCGATCGGCATCGCGCTCCAGCGCCGCCAAGCAACATGAGCACATCCAGCGGCGAGATCGGCTGGCTGGTGCTCGGCTACGCGCAGATGTCGCTGCTCGCGGTGGGTGGAGTCAGCGCCGTGCTGCCGGAGATGCAGCGGCTGGTGGTGACGCGGCACGCTTGGATGGGCGGTGCCGAGTTCGCCGCCGTGTTCGCGCTTGCCCAGATGGCGCCCGGGCCGAACATGCTGGTTGCGACGTTGGTGGGCTGGCGCGTGGCTGGCCTGCCCGGCGCGCTCGCAGCGACCCTCGGCATGATCGGGCCGAGCAGCCTGCTGACTTGGGCGACCTCCGGCGCCTGGCACCGGTTCCGCGAGCGGCCCTGGCGGCGCCGCCTGCAGGCCGGGCTGGTGCCGGTGACGGTCGGGCTGATTATGGCAGGCGCCGCCTTGCTCGTGACCTCGACCAGCACCGGAATGCTCACGTCAGGCATCACCCTCGCTGTCACGGTGGCGATGCTGGCGACACGCCTGCATCCGCTGGCGCTGCTCGTTGCCGGTGCAGCGGCCAGCCTGTGGTTCGACGTGGGTTAGCCAGCGCTAAAAATACGGCCGGGTGCGGCTGCCCTGCCCGACATGGATCGCCATCGGGGCGTGATTGCTGCGGGCTGTGTGGCCGTAGGCAGCGCGCTGCCGCGACGGCCGGGTGTCGTCCGACGCCTCGGCGACCTCCTCATCCGGCATGCTGCTGACGCTTGCCACGACGCGCCCATCCGCCGGCACAGCGTTGGCAGCCGCAGCATTCGTGACCGACGGCGCGGCAATCCCGACGTTGGCGATCATGGTTCCGTGGTCCGGACGGTCGTAGATGAAGCCGTAGGTCGGGTAGACGCTGCCGAACTCGGCGCTCTGGCCGAGCGCGACCCGGACGGCGGTCCAGTCGTTGCGCGGCGATACATCGATCACGCTGATGTTCCGGCTGATCGCGCCGCGGCTTGACCAGTTGGCGTGATCGATCTGCACGTTGCGGGAGTCGATCACCCGCGACACGACGGCTACATGGCCGAGGTACATCCGCCCGGTCGCACGGAAGTTCAGCACGCTGCCGACCTCGGGGCGGCTGCCGCGCTCATAGACCCCAGCGGCCTTGCCCCACCAATTGACGGCGTTGCCGACAATGGCGATTCCGGAGTTGTCGCGCGCGAAGGGCACGCATTGCAGCGCGTTGCTGGTGCGGCCGTAGCGGGCGAACCCACTCCCCCGATGACGCTGGGCATACCGGTTCGCGCCGGAGTGCATTGCTTCAGCGTTCGCACTCACCGCCGCTGCGTAGCTGGTCCAGTCTTGCGCGGCCTCGGCAGGCTGGATGCAGACCGGGGCGGCAACCGCCATCAAAACGCCCAGGGCCGCCCATCGTCTGCCGTTCCGTATCGTCATGCCTAGGCCCTTCTGCTCACCAAAACTCACTCACTCGTGCGTTCTGGGTAGTGGCAGGGCACGAAACCTGACAACCCGCTACATCGGATTGACTGCTCCAATAAAGGATTTATGCAAATCAGCCTGTGGATAACCGCTTGTCTAAGGACTGGTATCCTAATAACAGCCTTGAAATACTTAAACGCAATGAAATCAGGTCTGTGTGGCCGATGAGCTACAATGAGTTCATCGGCCACTCGGCAGCCCTTACGGCATTGTATTCAGATCATACCGGCCAGGGCCTGCTCATTGGTTTGAATACATCACATCATTTACATGTCGTAACCATAATCTCAACTAGGTGCCGTGGGTCAGCCATATGCGCCTCCACGCAGGCACGAGCCGGGGCACCGTCCTCGGGCAGCCACGCGGACCAAACGGCGTTCATCGCCTCGCGGTCACGGATGTCCTTGAGCCAGATCTGGGCCTGCAGAAGCCGAGTTTTGTCGGTGCCGTGGATCTCCAAAATCGTGTCGATGCCGGCGAGCACCTCTTTGGTCTGCCCGGTAATATCCTTGCTCAGATCCTCGGCGGTCACGCCCTGGCAAAAGACAAAGCCGTGATACTCGACGGCTTTGGCCAGCACCCTGTTCGGCTCGGTGCGTATGATCTTGCTCATGCGATGGCTCCTTGATTGCTTTAAGGCCAGACCGGTTTACGGCCCGCACGGTCGTCCGGCAACGGAGCGGTTCAGCGCGCGGTTGGGCTGAATGTCGGCCCGGTACCGGTGTCGACGGTCGCCGCACCTGCATTGGGCCCACTTGATCGATTGACGCAGGATGAGACCTGGTTGTCGCGGCCAAACAATGAGCCCAATCCGCGTGAGGTGATGCCCGAATTATAGCTGCCGGCAAACGGCGTGTCGCGTTGGTCGCGCCGCGAGAGTTCGGCCCGGTTCTGCGCTGCATAGACGCGGTCCACCTCGGCCCGGCACGCCGCGGCGGTCGCCGCATCAGCCCGCGACCGCGGCGCTGACTGGCAGCCGGCTATTACGAGCGTGCTCGCCAAGCCGATGATGACGAAAGCCTGGCCGACGACGACGAAAGCCTGCCGGCTGGTTGGAAAGACCATTATACGAGCGCTCCTGTGGAAGGGATCTTGCCAGGCAGGCAGGCCAGCCGCGCGCGGAACCCGGTCTCGTCGAACCGGGCTTCGGCCGTCAACTGCGCTGTGGCGGCGGTGCTCAGAAGGGCCGGGTGCAGCGCCGTGCCGGTGCGGCCGATCTGAAACAGATTTGCCGTCCAAGGCGCCCGCGCCAGCAGGTCCACCAACGCCAGCAAACGCAGGCACAGGGACAGGCCATAGCTGGTCTGCATCCCCACTGTGCCGTCTACAGCGCTCGCCCAGCACCGGGCGTCCTCGTCGGATAGGGCAAGGTCAGTGACGCTGCCGTCCGGCCGGCGAAAGCGGAACAGCCGCCCGGCGCCCCAGGCTGCGTCGGCTGCAGCGTCCCGCGCCGCCTCCCACGCCGCCGCGAGGTCCCGACCCAGCACCGGAGGCAGGGCCTCAGGCGGCAGGTCCACGAAGTACGTCATGGTGCCATCCTGGGTGCGACCGACCTGAATGGGGGTGGGAGAGTGCTGCATCACGCTATAGAGATGGACCCGCTGCGACGGCTGCGCCAGCCTAGTCGTGCAAATCGGACGGGAGCATCCGCCCGATTTCCACCACTAGCTTTATTTGGTAAACCGCTTCACCTAACGCTTGTGAACCAAGCGTAAGGATTGGACCGCAAGGGCAGCAGAACGCCGGAGGAATTATGGCCGACCCCGCCACGCTCACCGCGACCGCCGCCGTTCGGGCCATCCGCGCCGGCACCCTCGCGCCTGCCGAGCTGATGGAGGCCTGTCTCAACCGCATGGCCGCACGCGAGCCTGCGGTGCAGGCCATGGCATTCTTCGATCCGGCCCAGGCCAGGAGCACGGTGCCGCGACCGGGACCTCTGCACGGGCTGCCAATCGGCGTGAAGGACGTGCTCGATACCGCTGATATGCCGAGCGAATACAATTCGCCGATCTGGCGTGGGCACCGCCCGCGCGCCGATGCCGCCTGCGTCGCTTGGGCCAAGGCCGCCGGTGCCGTCGTGCTCGGCAAGACCGTCACAACCGAGTTCGCCACCCGCACGCCCGGCCCCACCACCAACCCACATGACCCAAACCGGACGCCCGGGGGGTCCAGCAGCGGCTCGGCGGCGGGTGTCGCGGCCGGGTTCTTCCCATTGGCGTTCGGCACCCAGACCGCGGGCAGCGTCATCCGTCCGGCGGCCTTCTGCGGCGTCGTCGGCTACAAGCCCAGCTTTGGCCTGATCAACCGCCACGGTATGAAGCTGATGTCGGACAGCCTCGACACCGTCGGCGTCATGGCCCGCAGCGTGGCCGACTGCGCCCTGTTCGCCGGCGCGGTGTCCGGGCATGACTTGGGCGATCCCGATGTGCGTGCGCCATCTGCCCCACGCATCGGCGTCTGCCGCTCGCCGTCCTGGGAGCGTGCCGCGTCGGAGACCGCCGCATTGTTCGAGCGCGCTGCTGGCCGTCTCGCCTACGCCGGCGCCCATGTCCGCGATTTCGCGCTGCCGTCGGAGTTTGCGGCGCTCGAGGCCGCCCATGCCGTGATCATGAACAACGAGAGCGCGCGTGCTCTCGGCTGGGAGATGAACACCGCCCGCGAGCAGTTGAGCCCGTCGCTGCGTGAGCGACTGGAGTGGGGCCTGGCGCAGCCTGAGGCGGCGCTGATCGAGAGCCACGCGCTGTTCCGCTTCCTGCGCTCGGATTTCGAAGCGGTCCTGGGCGACCTTGACATCCTGCTGACGCCCTCCGCCGCCGGGGAGGCGCCGCCCGGGCTGGCCTGGACCGGCGATGCGGGGTTCAACTTCATCTGGACCAGCCTCCACGTGCCCTGCGTCACGGTCCCCGCAGGCGTCGGGCCGAACGGGATGCCGCTTGGTATACAGATCGTCACGCCTCGTGGCCGGGACCGCGAGGCGCTGGCCTGGGCCGCCTGGGTCGCGGCGGCGTTGGGTTAATCAGCCGGGCGGATGTGCGCCGGTAGAGTCGCCAGCGACTCGACTGTGTCGAAGTCGCGCAGCACGGCGTCGTCGTCCAGCTCGACCTGCGCCACGTATTCGCTATGGCGTTCCAGCAACGGCCGCGCGCCGACGTCGCCGACGAGGCCAGCGATATCAGGGAAAAAGCGCCGGTCCCACAGCACGGGGTTGCCGATCTTGCCCCGGCAGGTCGGGACGATGACAGACCGGCCTTCGTCGGGATCGTAGGCCTCGATCAGCCGCTCGATCATCCGTCCGGTCACCAGCGGCATGTCGCCGAGGCAGACCAACGCCGCCGCGGCTGTCGGTGGAACCGCTGCGATCCCCGCCCGCAGGCTGGCGGACAGGCCGTCCGCGTAGTCGGCCGCGTGGACCAACTGCACCGGACGGCCGGCGATGGCGGCGCGGACCTCTTCGGCCCGGTGTCCGGTCACCACGATCACCGGGCGCGCGGCGCTCGACAGCAGGTTATCGACCACGCGCGCCACCATCGGCTGTCCGGCGCGGTCCGGCACCAGTAGCTTGTTTTGCGGCGCCATCCGGCTGGACCGCCCGGCCGCCAGCACGAGCGCCGCCACCACCGGCGCTACGGCATCCGCGGCCGGCGCCACGGCCTTCGCCCGCGGCAACGGACGCGCGCCGACGTCTTTCAGCAGGCCGCCCACGCCCATCCCTGCGATCACCGCCCCGTCCACCTCCTGCCCGGCAAACAGCCGCGACAGCACCCAGTCGATGCCGTTCAGCTTCGGGCTGCGCGCGCAGCCCGGGCAGCACCAGCGCCGGACGTGTCCCGATCCGCCCCAGGCAGATCAGGTTGCCGGGATCGACCGGCATGCCGAAATGCAGGATCTCGCCCCCGGCCGCCACGATCCCCGCCGGCCCGACATCGCGCCGGTCCACCACCGCGCTGGCGCCCGCCACCAGCAGGATATCGGCATCCTGGGCCAGCAGCGCCCGCAACGCGTCGGCGATCGGCTCCTCGGCGTGCGGCGCATTCCAACGGCGGCAGCAGGGTGCCGGCCAAGCCCGGCGACGCGGCGTCGACGTCGCCTCCGCCGTGCCGGCCAGGATACTGTGCTTCATCCCCGGCAAGCTCGTCATCACGAGGCCGACCACGCAGCGGACGGAACGGATGCAGCCGCAGCGCCGGCGGCGCCGCGCGCACGCGCTCGGCCTCGGCCAGCACGCGCCCGGCACCGCGAATGGAATGATCTTGATCGTCGCCACCATCTCGCGCGGCGCCACCACTGGCGTAGTCCGGCAGCGTGCCGACGGTCAGCGCCTCGTCCACCGCGTTGACCGCATCGACCGCCGCGGCATCGACCCGCAGCAGCCCGGCGCGTCGGCCATGCAGGTTGACCCGCCCCGTGCCGGCGCGCGGCGCGACAAGCCGCGGCGCCGCGAACGCGTCGGCCAGCCGGTCGGCGGCGTCGTCCTCCGGCGACATCGCCAGGCTCCAGCCGCGCCGCGATCACCTCGTCGACGCCCGGCGCGCCGCAGCGCCGCGATCGCGGCCGCGTCCAGCACCAAGCCCTTCTTCAGCACGCGGCCTGGCAGGCGCTGCGTATGCGCCAGCACCGCGCCGCGCGGCCTCCGTCCAGCGCAAAGCGCCGAAGATCACGCCGCCGCCGCGCCGGCCTTGTGCCGCGCCGCGACCGCGCACGAACTGCGCCCAGGATCGACAGCGCGATCTCCGGCGCCGTCACCGCCGCCGATGTCCAGCCCGACCGGGCCGCGGATGCGCGCCAGCGCCGCCTCGTCATGGCCCAGCTCGCGCAGCCGCTCCAGCCGCGCCGCATGCGTCTTCCGGCGAGCCCAGCGCGCCGATATAGAACGCCTCCGACTCGCAGCGCCCGGTCCAGCGCCGGGTCGTCGAGCTTCGGGTCGTGGGTCAGCGTGACGACCGCCGTGCGGCTGTCCGGCGCCAGCGCGTCCATCGCCTCGTCCGGCCAGTCCGTGCTGACCGTCACGCCGGGAAACCGCTCGTCACTGGCAAACGCGCGGCGCGGATCGACGACCATCACCGCCATAGCCGAGCCGCGCCGCCATCGGCACCAACGCCTGCGCGATGTGCACGGCGCCCACCACGATCAGCCGCAGCGGCGGGTTGTAGGACTGCAGGAACCACGTGCCGCCGTCGAGCCTCGACCGTGCCGCTGCGATCGCGCCAGCAGGCCGTCGGCCGCCGCCGCCAGCCCGGCCGGCGCGTCCGGCGTCGGGCAGCAGAAGTCTGCTCGCCGTCGGGCAGCCGCGTGGCCAGCACCACCGGCCGCTTCGCCGCCCGCGCCGCGGCCAGTCGCGGCCAGCAGGTCGGGCGTCACGCCAGCTCTCCACGAACACCTTCAGCTTGCCGCCGCAGGCCAGGCCCGACCTCCCAGGCGCGTTCGTTGGTCACGCCGAAATCCAGCAGTTGCGGCGCGCCGGTCTCGCATCGTCTGCGGGCCGCCTCGGCCACCGCGCCCTCGATGCAGCCGCCGCTCACCGATCCGGCCATGCGGCCGGACGCGGTCAGCGCCATCTGGCTGCCGGCCGGGCGCGGGGAGCTGCCCCAGGTCTCGGTCACGGTCGCGATGGCGACCTGCTCGCCCGCCTTGGGCCATGCGGCGGCGGTGGCCAGCAC
>CAWKLS010000008.1:0-86026 GCA_963850595.1 uncultured Alphaproteobacteria bacterium
ATGAGATTCGAACTCACGGTACGGCTTGACACCGTACAGGCGGTTTAGCAAACCGCTGCCTTCAGCCACTCGGCCACCCCTCCGCCGGGGTCGTCATTGCACAGCGTTTGCCTGGCCGTTCTAAGCGCTCCTACCCAGGTCGTCAAACAAGTTCAGGATAGGGCGACGCTGAAGCCCCGCTGCACCGCCGGCCGTGCCATCAGCGTCTCATACCAGCGCTTGGCGTTTGGGAACTCGTCCAAATTGACCCGGTGGCGCTCGTGCCGCCAGGCCCAGCTCAGAATGGCGAAATCGGCGATCGATAGCGCACCCGCCACATACTCAACGGTCGCCAACCGCCGGTCGAGCACGCCATATAGCCGCAGGGTCTCCTTGGTGTAGCGCGCCAAGCCATAGCGCTGGTCGTCGCCGTTCACCGTCAGGAAATGGTGCACCTGGCCCAGCATCGGCCCGAACCCGCCCATCTGCCACATCAGCCACTCCAGTACCGGCACCCTTTCGCGTAGGCTGGTCGGCATGAACTGGCCGGTCTTCTCGGCGAGATACAGCAGAATGGCTCCAAACTCGAAGATCGACAGCGGCGTGCCGCCCGGCCCATCCAGGTCGATGATAGCCGGAATGCGGTTGTTTGGGCTGATAGCCAGGAACTCCGGCTTGAACTGCTGGTCCTTGGTGATATCGACCACATGGACCGAATAAGGCAGCCCCATCTCTTCAAGGACGACGCTGACCTTGCGGCCGTTGGGGGTGTTGTAGGCGTGCAGCTCGATCATCACGCGTCCTATGCCGAAAGCCGTTGCTTTAATGCCTCGTTAACCAGCGCCGGGTTGCCCTTACCCGCCATGCCCTTCATCACCTGCCCCACAAAGAAGCCAAACAGCTTGTCCTTGCCGCCTCGGTACTCCGCAAGCTTGTCCGGATGCGCCGCCAGCACGGCGTCCACCGCCTGGTCGATCGCCCCGGTGTCGGTAACCTGACGCAGCCCCTTGCTTTCGACGATGCTGCCCGGCGCCTCGCCCGTCTCCACCATCGCCTCGAACACCTCCTTGGCAATCCGGCCGTTGATGGTGCGGTCGGCCAGCAGGTCCAGCAGCTGACCCAGCGCCGCCGCCGATACCGGGCTGTCACCGATGCTGCGCCCAGTGCGGTTCAGCGCAGCGAAGAAGTCCCCCATCATCCAGTTTGCCGCGAGCTTCGCGTCACGCCCGGCCGCCACCGTCTCATAGAACGCCGCCGTCTCCTGATCCGCCACCAGCACCGCGGCGTCGTACGGCGACAGGCCATGCTCCGCCACGAACCGGGCACGCTTGGCGTCCGGCAGCTCCGGCAGCCCAGCACGCAGCCCAGCTACCCAGGCCTCGTCCAGCACCAGCGGCAGCAGGTCCGGGTCCGGGAAATACCGGTAATCGTGCGCGTCCTCCTTGCTCCGCAGGCTGCGGGTCTCGCCGCGTGACGGGTCGAACAGCCGTGTCTCCTGCTCCACGGTGCCGCCTGCCTCCCACACCTCGACCTGACGCTTCGCCTCCGCCTCGATCGCCTGCATGACGAACCGGACGGAGTTCACGTTCTTCACCTCGCACCGCGTGCGGAACGGCTCGCCGTGCTTGCGGACCGACACATTCACGTCGGCGCGCATCGAGCCCTCCTCCATGTTGCCGTCGCAGGTGCCGAGGTAGCGCAGGATCGTCCGCATCTTCCGCAAGTAGGCGCCGGCCTCCTCGGGGCTGCGCAGGTCTGGCTCGCTCACGATCTCCATCAGGGCGACGCCGGAGCGGTTCAGGTCGATGTAGCTCTTTGTCGGATGCTGGTCGTGCAGCGACTTGCCGGCGTCCTGCTCCAGGTGCAGCCGCGTCACGCCGATGCGCTTCGTGCTGCCATCGGCGAGCTCGACCTCGACGCTGCCGGCGCCCACCACCGGATGCGCGTACTGGCTGATCTGATAGCCCGCCGGCAGGTCGGCATAGAAGTAGTTCTTGCGGTCGAACCGGCTCACCAAGTTGATCTGCGCGCCGAGGCCCAACCCGGTGCGTACCGCCTGCGCCACGCATTCCTGGTTGATCACCGGCAGCATCCCCGGGAACGCCGCATCGACGAAGCTGACCTGGGTGTTCGGCTCGGCGCCGAACTCGGTCGCGGCGCCGCTGAACAGCTTGGATCGGCTGATGACCTGGGCGTGCACCTCGAGCCCGATCACCAGCTCCCAGGGGCCGTCGCGCCCCTCAATCACGTAGCTCATGCTGGCACTCCCGCGCGGATCGCCGGCAGATGATGGAACCCGGCCGCACGCTCCAGCACAGCTCCCACCGCGAATACCGTCTCCTCATCGAAGGGCCGGCCGAGCACCTGCAAGCCAAGCGGCAGCCCTTGCCCATTCAACCCGGCGGGAACCGAGAGGCCCGGTATCCCCGCCATGTTGGCCGGCACGGTGAAGATGTCGTTCAGGTACATCGCCACGGGGTCATCCATCTTTTCGCCCTGCGCAAAGGCCGCCGAGGGCGTCGTTGGGGTCAGCAGCGCATCTACCTGGGCGTAAGCATCGGTGAAATCCCGCAGGATCAACGCGCGGACCTTCTGCGCTCGCAGGTAGTACGCGTCGTAATAGCCCGCCGACAGTACGTAGGTGCCAATCATGATGCGCCGCCGCACCTCCGCGCCGAAGCCCTCCGCCCGGGTGCGCTCATACATCTCCAAAAGATCGCCGCCGTCCACCCGCCGTCCAAAGCGCACGCCGTCATAGCGGGCCAAGTTGCTGGAGGCCTCGGCCGGCGCCACGATATAGTAGGTCGCCAGCCCGTATTTAGTGTGCGGCAACGACACATCTACGATCTCCGCCCCGGCGTCGCGCAGCCAGGCCAGGCCCTGCTGCCATAGTGCCTCGATCTCGGCCGGCATGTTGTCATTGCGATACTCGCGCGGCACGCCGATGCGCAGGCCCCGCACGCCGCGGCGGCAGGCGGCGGCAAAATCCGGCACCGGGCGATCCGCCGACGTGCTGTCCTTTGGATCGAACCCGGCCATGCTGCCCAGCAGGACCGCGCAGTCCTCCACCGTCCGCGCCACCGGGCCGGCCTGGTCCAAAGACGACGCGAAGGCGACGATGCCCCAACGGGAGCAGCGCCCGTAGGTCGGCTTCATGCCCACGATGCCGCAGAACGACGCAGGCTGCCGGATCGACCCGCCGGTATCGGTCGCCGTCGCCCCAAGCGCCATCCGCGCCGCAACCGCTGCGCACGACCCACCGGACGAGCCGCCGGGCACCAATGCTGCGCCGTCCGGCCGGGTCCACGGGTTCTGCACGGGGCCATATGCAGAGGTCATGTTAGACGAGCCCATCGCGAACTCGTCGAGGTTGGCCTTGCCCAGGAACACCGCGCCGTCGCGCAGCAGGTTCGCCGTCACTGTGCTCTCATACGCCGGCACGAACGGCTCCAGGATGCGGCTGCCGGCAGTGGTGCGCACGCCCTCAGTGCAGAACAGGTCCTTGATCGCCAGTGGCACGCCCCCCAGCGGGCGATCCTCGCCGGTCGCGAGCGCAGTATCCGCAGCGGCGGCCTGCGCCCGCGCTGCATCGGCCGACACGGTGATGAACGCGTTCAACCGTGGGTTGAGCTCCGTCACAGCATTCAGATGCGCGTCGGTCAGCTCCAACGCGGAAAAGTCGCGCCGGCGCAGCCCGTCCCGCGCCGCGACCAGTGAGAGATCGTTCAGCATCACTCGACCACCTTCGGCACGGCGTAGAACGCGCCGGCCCGGTCGGGCGCGTTGCCCAGCACCAACTCAGGAATGCCGCCATCGGTCACCACGTCCGGGCGCAGCCGCATCGCCATCTGCGCGGCGCCGGTCAGCGGGTCGATTCCCTCGACGTCAACCTCGTTCAACTGCTCGATCCACCCCAGGATGCCGTTCAATTCCCCGGCGAGCTGCGCCGCCTCGGTATCGTCAACGTGGATGCGGGCGAGCCGGGCGATGCGCCGGACGGTCGCGGGATCGAGCGACATGGATGAACAACCTTATGGTAGCATGATGGGACAGCCCGCGTTGGGCTGCCAGAGCGCGGGACCATACCGACCGACATGGCCTTGTTCAATATTACGGAGCTACGGGCGCAGTTGCCGCCGGGCCAGCGGCTGATCGGCCTCGACCCCGGCGCCAAGACCATCGGGGTGGCGCTGTCGGATGTCAGCCTGCTGCTGGCCAGTCCCTATAGTCTCCTGCGGCGGGGCAAGCTGAGCCAGGCGTCGGCCGAACTCAAGGCCATCGCGCGTCGGGAGGGTGCGGGCGGGCTCGTGGTCGGCTGGCCGCTGTCGATGGACGGGACCATGGGTCCGGCGGCGCAGGCGGTGCGGGACTGGGCGCGCGCGCTGTCCGACATGACCGGATTGCCGACAGCGCTGTGGGATGAACGCCTGTCCTCGGCTGCAGTGAACCGCTTCCTGGTCGCCGAGGCCGACATGACCCGGCGCAAACGTGCGACCGTCGTCGATCAGATGGCCGCCGCCTATATTCTCCAGGCAGCGCTCGACGCCAGCCGGGAATAGTCTCCTGGCGCAGCGTTTTTTTGAAACGCCTCCAATCGGCCCAGCGGCGTCGCGTCGGGTGGGTGAAACCCGCCATGGCGCCACCCGCGAGATGGCGGGTTTCACCCACCCGAAGGCCAGAATGGCCTTTGGAATCGCAACACTAGGCAGGCGGCACGGGATCGCAGGCCAGCGCGGTCGCGCGTGCCAGCACGAGCAACCGCCGGGCGGCAATCCCGGCCGCGGCGGCGTCGCCCAGAGCGTGCGCCAGCAACGGGTTGGACAGCACGGCGTGCGCCGCGGTGTTGCCGGCGAGGTTGGCCGCACCCACCATGGTTGCCGCAACGGCCGCCCGCCGCAGCAGCCCGAGCGTTCCCAGCACGCCGGGCCGGACGCCATAGAGCGCCGCCACCTGCCGCACGAGTCGCACGCCGCGCCAGGCCACGAACAGCACGTCCAATGCCGGCGACGGGATGGCGGCGACACCCGCCACGGCCTGCACCGCCGCGACCCGGCCCAAACGATCCGCGGCATCCCGCAGCGTCCGGCACGGCCCGGCGCGCAGCAGGGCAACCGCCGCGTCGGGATCATTAACCGCCTGCAGCGCAGCCGCAGCCGCCGACCCGCCCGGCACCCTGCCGGACCACGTCAAAGCGGCAGCCATCATCCGGCCCGCGTCGCCCGAGACAAATCCGGCGCGCAGGTCATCCACGCGCCGCAACGCCATGAGCGCCCGCGCCTCGCGCACGACGCCCGCGCCGATCAACCCGAACCCAGCGCCGGCGATCCCCAAGGTGGTCCAACCCAGCCAGGCCGCCCGGGTAAACTGGTCCACCACAAAATTGCCCACTGACAGCCCGGCCAAACCCAGCGCCAGCACGGCCACGCCTGCCAAGGCGAGCGCAGCCGTCCCGGTGTGCGGCACGGCTTCGTCGATCGCAATGACAGCCAGAGGCGACGGCTCCAATCGCGGCGCAGGCGCCTCCTCAAGCTCGATCCGCGGCTCGACCTTCACAGGAAGTCATCCAGCAGGAAACATAGCAGCGTATCCAGGCCAAGTTCGGGCACGCCACCGCGGCCGGCGTCGGGCGGGCGCAGCGGCTCGAACTCCGGCACTTGCAGAAAAGGATGCGCCCAGAATGCGTCGTCCGGCGGGCGGTCCGGCACCTCGCCGGGGTAGGAGCGCAGCATGCGGTCGTCGCCGATCCGCCGGCCGCGCACCGCAGAGACCGGGCGACCATCGAGCGTCCAGACAAAATCCTCGGTGCAGCGCACGGCGGCGATCGGCAGATGGCTCGTGCGCACCTCGGCGCTCTCGCCAATGCCGCCCTGGGCAATATTGCGCAGCAGCGCCGCCAGGTTGCCGCGCTGCCGGTCCGCCACGTGATCAGCCTTTGTGGCCGCGAAGGCGACGCGGGAGACGACCCGGGGCGGCAGGCGCAGATGGCCCAGCGCCCAGGCGGTCTCGACCCAAGACCGCCGCCAGCGCAGCGCACCCGCCGCCGCCGCGACCGCTGCGGCTGCGTCGTCGAACGCGCCGCGCCCGGCATGCAACGCCGTCAGCAGGTCCACCAGGACCACGATTCGATCAAGGTTGCCGAACATCGGCTCGTTCAGGTCGCGCTGCACCGCCTGCACATAGGCGGCATAACGCCGGGCCAGGAGGGCCTCCAGCCCAGCGGTGCCCAGATTAGGAAAGAACGGCGTCCAAGCCGGTTCCGGACCCGGCGCCGACATCAGGAAGCGGCCCGGCTGCAGCAGGGACAGCCCCGCATCATCCCGCAGGCGATGCAGCATTGCGCGATACAGCCGGTGTCCGGTGGCGGCCAGTGCCTCGTCCGCCGGGGCGCCCGCCGGCAGGGCGCTGCTGAACGCCATAAATTCCGTCGCATGCGCGGCGACGATCGGGGACTCGAGACGTCGCAGCACGGAGCTGGACCACTCGGAAAAACTGGTGCGCAACAGGGGCAGGTCGAGCAGCCATTCGCCGGGATAGTCCAGCAGCTCCAGCCGCAACCGCTGCGACGGCAGGCCGATGCCCAAGCGCTCCCGGCCCAAGGTGACGTCAAGCGCCAGCATCGAAGCGGCGCTCGTGCGCTCCGGCCAGGCGGGCGGGTCTTGCGTGAGTGCGGCCAGATGGCGCTGGTGGTCGAACCGCGGCAGGCCGGATGCGCCCGACGGTGCCAGCGCGACGCGGATCGACCGGCCTTTTAGCCGCCGGGCCAATCCGGGCAATACCGCCCTTCCAGCGCCGAGCGCCAGCAGGTTCGCCGCGGTCGAGGTCAGGAACGCCGTCTTTCCTGCCCGCGCCAGCCCGGTCACACCGATGCGGACGGTGCGCCGGGTCAGGCGGGCGAGCGGGGTGTCTGGCGTCAGCCGCGTTGGACCAGCTCGACCTTGTAGCCGTCCGGGTCCTCGACGAAGGCGATCACCGTCGTGCCGTGCTGCACCGGTCCAGCCTCCCGCGTGATCTTCGCGCCGCCTTTCTTCAGGGCCTCGCACGCGGCATAGACGTCCGGCATCCCGACCGCGAGGTGGCCGAAGGCGCTGCCGAGCTCATACGGGCCTTGCTGGTCCCAGTTATAGGTCAGCTCGAGCACGCTGGTGCTGCTCTCATCGCCATAGCCGACGAAGGCCAGCGTATAGCGGCCGCCGGGCACCTCGTTGCGTCGAAGCTCCTTCATGCCGAGCAACCCAGTGTAGAACGCGACGCTGGCGTCCAGGTCCTTCACGCGCAGCATGGTGTGCAGCAGGCGGGAGTTGGTCATAGGCTTGATCCCTTGTCTTAAGTGGCTGAGTTGGGGGTTGGCAGGGTGGCGTCGATGCCGAGCAGGAAAATGCCGGCATCGTCCGCCTCGGTGATGCATGCGGCGCGATCGGTCAACAGGGTTCCCCCCGCTTCAAACGCCACGCCGCGCAGGCCTGCTTTGGCAGCAGCGCGCAATGTGGCGGGGCCGATGGTTGGGAGGTCGGCCCGCCGGTCCTGGCCTGGCTTCACGAGCTTGACCAGCACGCCGCCGGGTCCGGGCCGCGCCAGGCCTGCAGCGCGGGCGAGCATGGCGTCGGTGCCCTCGATCGCCTCGACCGCCAACACGACGCCCTGCTGCACGACGCAGGCCTGGCCGACATCGACCTGACCCAAGGCCCGTACGACGGCAGCGCCGCGTTCGATGTTCGCCATGGCGGCGGCATCCGGCGCGATCCGGCCCATTTGGCCGC
This sequence comes from uncultured Alphaproteobacteria bacterium, assembly GCA_963850595.1. Lineage (GTDB taxonomy): Bacteria > Pseudomonadota > Alphaproteobacteria > Acetobacterales > Acetobacteraceae > CAHJXG01. The sequence continues at coordinate 7,737 of CAWKLS010000008.1, forward strand.
GCGGCCCCACCGCCTCGGTCAGCACTTCATGCGCGCCGAGCACGCGGAAACCCTCCTCGCCCAGCACGCGCACGACCGCCGCGAGCAACCCGTCATCGCCGGCAAAGGCTGCCCGGCCGATCCGGGCCATGATGCGCGCGCCCTCGGCATCGGGACGCAGGTCCATCAAGGGTGGACGGCGGACCGGCCCGACCAGCACGAGGTCCGTGCACCCGGCCGCGCGCAATTGCGCGAGGATGTCGCCGGCCGCCCCCATGCGGATGACGGCGTGCGGAAATGACGCGATGACCTCCACGTCGGCAAAGCCGCGCAGGGCGACAATGAACACCTTTCGCCCCGCAGCAACAGCCGCTGCGGCAACGCGTCCGGGGAACGGTCCACCACCAGCCAGGATGCCGAGCGTCGGCAGGCTCATCGTCTAGAGCAACGGCAGCTGCTCGCCATTCCGTGATCCAATCGTGATCCGATCATCATAGCTCGTTAATTGTAACGATATCACAAGTTTTTTCATTGCGTTTTACCAGACTCCGGCCGACCTATAGACAACTCACAGCTGCGTGATCTGGAATGGAGCACATGCATGGGCGATGACGAGGTTCTGGCGACGTCCCAAGGCTTCATCCAATGCCTGCGCATGCTGGCCGAGGAAGCATCGATCCTCCAATTGGACCGGACGTCAATTGCGCTGCAACGAGCACTCGACACCTGCAACATGGAAGTCCTGGCCAACGGGAGCGATTGCTTTGCGGACCTGGCGCTGCCCCGTATGGCGATCCATTAAAGGCCACCTCTGGACATCTCTTCAGGCCGCGTCGTCCTCTACCGCTACGATACCGGCGCGGATCAAGCCGCGCTTGCTCGGGGCGTCGATGAACGCGAGCACCTCCGACACCATCGGATCATCGCCATAGGTCTCCCGCGCCTCTGCTAGACGGGCGCTGAATACGCCCGCGGTCCCGAACAGATACGCGTATTGCGGACCGCAGCCGGTGCAGCCCTGCGCGGTCCACCCCGCGCCGCCGCAACCCTATGACGTTCAGACCCGACAGTCGCGCACGGTTGCCGATGACGCTGCCGAACGGAATCACGTCTGCCTCGACGCCCGACACCCCGCCCACCATGGCGCCGCGCCCGATGCGGACGAACTGATGCAGCGCCGCAGCGCCGCCGATCACCGCTCCGGGGCCGATGCTCACATGCCCACCCATGACCACGTTGTTGGCGATCACCACGCCGTCGCCGATCTCGCAATCATGCGCCACGTGCACAACGGCCATCAGCAGGCAGTCCGCGCCGACGCGTGTCACCCCGCTGCCTGTGACGGTCCCGCGGTGGATGGTGCAGTGCTCTCGGATTTGGGTGCGCGCGCCGATCTCGCATCGCGTTGGCTCGCCGCGGTACTTGAGGTCCTGCGGCGCCAGACCAACGGTGCAGAATGGGTAGAGCAACGCGCCCTCCCCGATCGACGTATGGCCGTCAACCACCACATGTGAGACCAGCCGGGCACCGTCGCCGATCGTAACGTCCGGCCCGACATGGCACCAGGGACCGATCTCCACGTCCACTCCCAAACGCGCACCCGGCTCGATGATTGCAGTTGAATGCACATTATGGCGCACATTCGCGACAGGCGGCATGACCGCAACAGCGCCGAGTTTCCGGGGCATTGGTGTCATGCAACGACTTTCATTGAGGCCAGCCGGATGCATGGCCACGTGTCGAAAAGTTACGAAATGAGCCCGGCACGGCCAATACAAGGATTGTTGCGGTATATTGCGGCTACTTGTCCATGATCATCGCGGCGTAGGTCGCCTCAGCTACTGAGACTCCATCGACCCGCACCACCGCGCTGAACTTCCATACGCTGCCGCGATGCCGGTTTTTTGTCACATGAATGCGCAACGTGTCGCCGGGCACCACGGGACGGCGGAACTTCGCGTTCTCGATGGTCATAAAATACACGACCTTGCCTGCCGCGTCCGGCCCGAGCGTCTCGACCACCAACACCGCCGCGGTCTGTGCCATGCTCTCGATGATAAGCACGCCGGGCATAACGGGGTGACCAGGGAAATGACCTTGGAAGAAATTCTCGTTGACGGTCACGTTCTTGATGCCGATCGCCGAAACGTTCGGCACGACCTCGACAACCTTGTCGATCATCAGCATCGGATAGCGGTGCGGGATCGCGTGCATGATCCGCTTGATGTCGATGACCTCGGCCCGCGGCAGGGCAGCCTGCAAGGAGGGTTTGGGTGCGACGTCAGGCAAAGGGGGAGTGCCGTCCATGCCGATTTAACCCGAGCCCTCACCGGTTGGTTCCCCGGGCTTACGCTCACTGGGCCCAGCACCGCTGTTCTGACGTGACGGACGGCTTAGCCGGCGGAGCGTCACGACACCGCGGAAGAACTCCCGGCTCGGCTGTGAAGGGCTGCCGATGACGTCCAGGCCGGGGCCGACGTTGGACATGACGCCAGCCTGTGCGCCGATCCGGGCCTTGCGCCCGATGCTGAGATGTCCGGTCAAGCCGGCCTGCGCCGCGATCACCACAAAATCCTCAAGTACGGTCGAGCCGGAGATGCCGGCCTGTGCCACGACGATGCAGCACCGTCCCATCCGCACGTTGTGCCCAATCTGCACCAGGTTGTCGAGACGCGACCCGGCGCCGATCACCGTGTCGGACGCCGACCCGCGGTCGATCGTGCTGTTTGCGCCCACCTCGACGTCATCCTCCAGCAGCACGCGGCCAAGCTGCGGGACCGTCAGGAACCCGCTCGGGGTGGTGGCGAAGCCAAAACCCTCCTGACCAATACGCGCGCCGGGATACACATAGACCCGGGCGCCGAGTATCGCATGGCTGATGCTGGCCAGTGGGCCGATCCGGCAATCCGCGCCCATCGAAACAGCGTCGCCGATCACGGCGCCGGCCCCGATCCGGCAGCGTGGCCCGATTACAGCACGGGCGCCGATGACGGCCAGCGGGCCGATCTCCGCCGATGGGTCCACCACAGCGTCCGCAGCGACCACCGCCGAGGGATGCACGCCCGGACGCACCGGCGGCGGCGGATGGAACAGCCCCGCGACCCGCGCCCAGGCCGAGTAGGGGTCGGTTGTCGTGATCGCGATTGACCCAGCCGGGACCTGGCTTGCGAGATCGGGGTGCACGATCACGGCCCCTGCCTGGGTCGCTGTCAGCGCGTCCAGATAGCGGCGATTGTCGAGGAAGCTGACATGTGCAGGGCCGGCCGTCTGCAGGGGCGCGACCCCGTGCAGCATGAGTTTCCGATACGCTGACGTCCCGCCCGCCGTGGCAGTGGCATCCGCCTCGGCCGTGGCAGTGGCATCCGCCCCAACCGTGGCGGCGACGTCCGCCAACGGGTGCGGACCGGTCCGGGCGAAGAACCGGTCGTCCGCCGCCGCCGTCCCCGAAGCTGCCGGTTGCATGACTTAACGGCGCGGAGCAGCGGGTCCGGGCGGGGCCGCCGCCGGGGCTGGCGCTGGCGCTGGCGCAGGCTGTGTCGGTTGCTGTGCCGCCGGCTGTGTCGCTTGCGCCGCGACGGCCGAAACCCCGTCCGCAGGCAGGGAGACACTGGGCAGCGTTTTGTTCAATTCACCCACAACCGAGTCGGTGATGTCGAACTCGTTGATGTTCAGCGCCACCTGCGCCCGGTGCAGCACGAGGTTCATGCCGCGGCTCTCGGCGACCTGGCGGATCACCGCGATCAACATGCGCTCAATCTGCGCCAGGCCGACCTGGGCGGCCTCCTGGATGAAGCGGTTACGGTCGCGAAACTGGCGCTGCGAGTTGGTGATGCGCTCCTGCAGCTCGCGCTCCTTGGTGCGGATCTGGTCGGCGTTCAGGCTGGCACGCTGACTGGCCAAAGCCTGCTGCAAATCCCGCCAGGCGACCTGCTCTTTCTGCGCGTCTTCGTTCAGCTTCTCCCGCCGCTCCCCGATCAGCTTCTCGACCTGCTGCGCCGCCGTCGATGCGCGCATGATGTCGGGGATGCCCAGCACACCGATCACCGCAGCCGGGGGCGCCGCGGCGCGCGGCAGCGCCGGCAGGTCAGGCACCGGCGGAAGCTGGACCTGCAGCGGCGCGTCATTCTGTCCATCGCGGGGACCGGCGGCTGGGCCTAGCGATGGCGGTGCGACCTGCACCGAGGGCGGCACGGGCACTCGCGCTGCGGGCCTGGGCGCGGCGGCGCGTGGACCGGCGGGCGCGCCAGCGGGGGGAATGAAATAGCCCGGGCTCTGCTGGGCCGCGGCTGGGTCGCCAGCGAATAGCACGCCGACGGTGAGAGTGGCTGCGAAAGCAGCGTAACGGGTCAGAACGGTCATATGCACCTCAGAACCTTGTGCCGAAGCCAAACCGGAACACCTGGGTCTGGTCGTATTGGCGTTTGACGACCGCCTGGGCGATGTCGATGTTGATCAACCCAAACGGCGTCTTCCAGGACACGCCGACGCCGGTGCCGACCCGCGGCGTCGCACTGTCCACCACCCTGGTATCCACTCCGTTCACCACCCCAAGCTTCGTCACCTGGCTCAGCGAACCGACATCGACGAAGGCCCGGCCAGAGAGCCCAAGGTCGGCGGAGATCGGCAGCGGGAAGCGCAGCTCGGTTGATTGGGTATAGATCAGCCGGCCGCCGATGCTGTCGTTGGAGCCTAGGCCGAGCGCATGCGGGCCGGCGCCGCCCGACTGGAAGCCGCGCAGGTTGTCGCCACCCAAGAAAAACCGGTCGATGATCTTCTCCTGCCGGCCCAGCTGCGCCAGGTAGCCGCCGCCTGCCGAGAGCGCAATGCCCCAGTCGCTGTCACCGGTGAAGCGCTCAAGCGGAATATAATAGGTGCCGTCAAGCTTGGTCCGGACATAGCGCGCCGTGCCCCCCAAACCAGCCAGGTCGGTCCCGAGGCGAATCAGGAAGCCCTCATGCGGCTCGGTCCGGCTGTCCCGGTAGTCCAGCGATAGGGTCTGGCCGATCTGCGACAGCAGCGACGTGCCTTTCTGGTTTTGAATGTAGATGCTGGCGCCGTCCTGCACGTTGAAGACGTTCCGGCTGACCAGCGTGTAGGTCCAGGCCTGCCGTAAATGCTCATTGAACTCGTAGCCGAGCCGGAGCGCGCCGCCCGTCCGTGACTCGTTATAGGCCGCAATGTCCTGGTTGTTGTTGCGGACGCTGAACAGGTCGAACCCCGCCACCAGGTTGCGATCGAGGAAATACGGGTCGGTGATCGACAGGTCGATCTGGCTGCGCCGCTGGGCCAGCACCCCGTTGATGCTGGCGTCGATGCCGGTGCCGACCAGGTTGCGCTCGCGCAGGCCCACGTTCACCAGGGCGCCTGCGTCCGTTGAGAACCCGCCGCCAAGCGTCAGCTCACCAGTCGCCTTCTCATCCACGACCGTGTTCAGTATCGCCCGGTCCGCCGCAGTGCCCGGCGAAGGCGTCACCGTCACCCCGTTGAAATAGCCCAGATCCTGTAATCGCTGCCGCGACCGGCGGACTGTCGCGGCGTTGAACGCGTCCCCCTCAGCCAGCCGGAACTCCCGCCGGATCACCTTATCCTTGGTGCGGGTGTTGCCGGAGATGTCGATCCGCTCGACAAAAACGCGCGGCCCCTCGGTGATGTCGAACACCAGGTCCACGGTCTTCTTAGCGCGGTCGCGGGCGATGCGCGGCTTCACATCGACGAAGGCGTAGCCGCGGTTCTGCACCGCATCCTGGATCGCCTGGGTGGTGCGCTCGACGATGTCGCCGTCATAAGTGTCGCCGGTACCGATCTGCAGCAGCGGCGTCAGCTCCTCGCCCTTCAAATTGCGCAGCTTGCTGTCGATGCTGACCTGGCCGACGGTATAGCGCTCCCCCTCACTCAGCGTGAAGGTGACGAAGAACGCCTTGCGGTCTGCCGACAACTCGGCGGTTGCATCCTTCACCTCGAAGTCGGCATAGCCGTTCTTGAGGTAGAACCGCCGCAGCAGCTCCTTGTCGAAGTTTATCTTCTCCGGGTCATACTGGTCGCTGGTGGATAGGATCCGGTAGAACGCCTGCTCACGGCTGTTGATGACCTCGCGCAAGCGGTTTTCGCTGAAGGCGCGGTTGCCGACCATGGCGATGCGGCTCACCAGCGTCGTGTCGCCTTCATTGATCTCGAACACGACGTCCACCCGGTTCTGGTCGATCCGGATGATCTTCGGCACGACGGTCGCGGCGAACCGACCACGCTTGGCATACAGGTCCAGCAGGCGTTGACGGTCGGCCTGGGCCAATTGCGGCGTGAACACCGCCCGGGCGCGCAGCTGCAGCTCACCCCGCAGCTGCTCGTCATTCAGCTTGCGGTTGCCCTCAAACGCGATCCGGTTGACGATCGGGTTTTCCTGCACTTTCGCAACCAGCACGCTGCCGTCACGGCGCAGCGTCACGTCCTGGAACAGGCCGGTCGCATAGAGCGTCTTGAGGCTGCGGTCAATTCGGTCGGGGTCGAAGGGATCGCCGGGTTGGACCAGCATGTAAGAGCGAATCGTGCCCTCTTCGATGCGCTGATTGCCCTCCACCTTGATCGCAGTGATCGTGCCGCCGGGTGTGACCCGCGGCCTTGGAAGCGGACGCTGAAGAGTGGCGGCGCGGCGTAGGCGCTGGGTTTGCGCCATGGCCGCGTCGCTGGCGATCAGCGGGAGCAGGCATACCGTGGCAAACAACGCGGCGCTTTTTCGAGACAACAGGCAGATCCTCCAGGACTCAGACGCGTCGGATGCCGCCATGGCGACAGTCCGGGCGTTGTAAGCGCAGCGTTGCGCTACGCCAAGGCCTCTGAACACGAACCTGTCAAACCGCCTGATAACTCCTTGGACTGGGCCGCTCTACGCCTGCCCTTAGCTGCGTTAGCCGATCAGCCCGGAAACCCAACGGAACAGCCCGAGATGGGTCAGGTCGTTCCAAGTCGCGAAAACAAACAAGCAGGCCAGCACCGCGAAGCCGGCACGGTAGCCGTATTCCTGCGCGCGCGGCGGCAACGGCCGGCCGCGAATTGCCTCGGCGAGATAGAACAGCAGATGCCCGCCATCCAGGATCGGGATCGGGAACAGGTTGATAAGACCGAGATTGACCGACAGCACTGCAATAAAGCTGACCAAGCTAGCCAGGCCAAGCTGCGCCACCTGCCCAGAGAGCTGCGCGATCCGCATCGGACCACCGAGTTCGTCTGTAGTGCGGGCGCCGCTCAGCATTTGACCCAAACCCGCGACTGTCTGTGCCGTCACATCCCAGGTCTGCGTCACGCCGGCCGCAACCGCCTGCAGCGGGTTCAAACGGGCGAGCTCGGTGCCACCGCGCACGCCGATGAGGCCGATGCGTCGTCCTTGCCCGGAGTCGCGCCCACCCACCATCACGGAGACCGTCTGCTCCTGCCCATCCCGCAAGATACGCAGGCTCAATTCGCGGTCGGGATTCGCCGAGATGATGCGCTGGATGTCCTCGAACTTTGCCACGTCAGTGCCGTCGATCGCCTCTATGCGATCTCCCGCGCGCAGCCCAGCCTTCGCCGCCGCGCCATCGACCACGACATCGCCGATAACCGGGAATGGAGTCGGAACCGGCCGGCCAACGATGCCGAACAGCGACGCGAACAGCACAGCCGCGAGCAGGAAATTGGCCACCGGACCGGCCGCGACGACGATCGCGCGCGACAGGACCGATTTTTCGTGGAATGTCCGGCCCGGCAGCCAGCGTGCCCGGACGTCATCGGCGACGTCCTCAGGACGTTCCTGGCCGTGCAGCTTCACATAGCCGCCGAGCGGCAGCCAAGCGAGTTTCCACACCGTGCCAAGGCGGTCGGTCCAACTCGCGATCGGTCGGCCGAAACCGATCGAGAACGCCTCGACGTGCACACCACGCCAGCGCGCCGCCAAATAATGGCCGAGCTCGTGCACGAACACCAAAATGCCGAGCACAACAACGAACGCGGCGACGCTACGAACAAAATCGGTTAGGATCAACATAGTAGAACGTCCTTAGGCCGCTTTCGCAGCCGCAATCTGATGGGCGGCACGCCGGGCGGACGCATCCAGGTCCAATACTGCATCCAGGCTGTCCGCGGCCTGAGGCCCGAGCCGCTCCAGCACGGCCTCCACAAGCGCGGCGATCGCAGTGAAACCCAGGCGGCGGCCCAGGAACGCTTCCACCGCCACCTCGTTGGCTGCAGACAGGATTGTGGGTGCGCCCCCGCCAGCGCGCAAGGCGTCACGCGCCAGCCGCAATGCCGGGAACCGCACCGGATCGGGCGCATGGAATTCGAGGTTACCGAGCGTGGCCAGGTCCAGCCGCGGGGATTGCGTGGCAAGCCGGCCGGGCCAGGCCAGCGCGTGGGCGATCGGGATCCGCATGTCCGGCGCCCCCATCTGCGCCAGCACGCTGCCGTCGCGGAAATGCACGAGGCCGTGGATCACCGACTGCGGATGCACCAGAACGCCGATGTCGCGCTCATTCATCGCGAACAGCCGCGCCGCCTCGATGATCTCCAGCCCCTTGTTCATCATCGTCGCCGAGTCGATGCTGATCTTGGCGCCCATCGACCATACGGGATGACGCAGGGCGGTTTCCGGGGTGGCGCGCGCCATCTCCTCGATCGTCGAGAGGCGGAACGGGCCGCCGGATGATGTCAATACGATGCGCTCCACAGCGTCACGGTTGCCCTCCGCCATCGCCTGGAAGATCGCGTTGTGCTCGGAGTCGACCGGCAGCAAGGTGGCGCCGGCTTCGCGCACCGCACGGAGCATGACCTCCCCGGCGCAGACCAGCGCCTCCTTATTGGCCAGCGCCACCGCAGCGCCGCGCTTTATGGCGGCCAGCGTGCTGGGCAGGCCGGCCGCGCCGGTGATGGCCGCCATCGTCCAATCGACCGGAAGCGACGCCGCCTGCAGCACCGCCGCGTCCCCGTTCGCGGTCTGGATGCCGGTACCAGCCAACGCCGCATCGAGCGCCGCATGACCCGAAGGCTCGGCGATGACCGCCAGCTCGGCCCGCAGCAGCCGGGCCTGCTCCGCGAGCAGCGTCGCATTGCGGCCGCCGACCAGGACGCGCACCCGGAAGCGGCCTGGGTTTGCCGCCAGCAGATCGACCGTGCTGCGGCCGACGCTGCCGGTCCTACCCAGCACGGACACCGTTCTTGGCTCTGTTGCGGTCGCCGTTGCCCCGCTTGATGCCCTCGGGCCTATTGCCATAACGCCACTCCCCGCCCCAACAACAATGCCAGCGCCGCCGCTGTCGGCGCTGCGGTCAGCAGCCCATCCAGCCGGTCCAGCAATCCTCCGTGCCCTGGGATGAGCTTTCCAGAGTCCTTGACACCGAAATGCCGCTTGATCGCGCTTTCCAGCAGGTCGCCAACCTGCGCCGCCAGCCCGAGCAGCCCAGCCACAATCGCGGCCCGGCCCATGGGAGCGACCGCCAGCAGGCCGCCCGCGGCCTCGCCGACCAGCATCGCCGCCAGCAGGCCACCGGCCGCCCCGGACCACGTCTTACCCGGCGAGATCGCCGGCGCCAGCTTGCGGCCGCCCAGCAGCCGTCCTGCCGCGTATGCGCCGACGTCGCTCGCCCAAACCACGATGACCAGGAACAGCACATTGGCCCGGCCCGCCGCGTTGTCGCCGCGCAGCCAGACCAAAGCAACGCTCGCCAGGCCGACATACAGCACGCCGGCGACCATCGCCCGCCGCCCACTGCTCAGCCCAGCCAACACGGCGCCCACCGCCAACGCGACCAGCGCCCAGCGCTCCCGGTCCAATACGGCGATCAGACCGGCGAACAGCACCACGGCCGGCACCACCAGGCCAGGCATTCGCCGGGGTTGCCCGCCGCATAGCGCCACCCACTCATAGGCCAGCCCTCCAGCTGCCAACGCCATCAGCGCCGTCCAGGCGTCGGCGCCGAGCCAGATGCACGCCAGCGCCGTGGGCGCCAGCAACGCCGCCGACAGCGCTCGCTTGCGCAGATCGCCCCATCGCCTCGCCTGGCCGGCCCGTTCGTTGATCGTTTCAGGCAGGACGCGCCCCGAACCGGCGCTCGCGCCGGGCGAACTCGACCAGGGCGCCGTTGAACTCGGCAGGGCCGAAATCCGGCCACAGCACGTCCAGGAAGATCAGCTCGGCATAGGCAGACTGCCACAGCAGGAAGTTGGACAGCCGGTGCTCGCCCGACGTGCGGATCATCAGGTCGGGGTCTGGCATGCCAGCGGTCGATAGGAAGCGCTCAAAACGTTCGACGGTGAGTGCCGCAGGGTCCAGCGTGCCGTCGATCGCCGCCTGAGCGGCCGCACGGGCTGCGGCGGCGATCTCATCGCGCGCGCCATAGGACAGCGCGATATTCAGGTTGAGCCGGGTATTGCCAAGGGTCGTGCGCTCGGCGCGGTCCAACTCGGCCCGGGTTTCGGCCTCAAACCGCGCACGGTCGCCCAGCACCCGCACCCGCACGCCTTCGCGCGAAAGCTCAGCCAGTTCCTGGCGGATGAAATGGCGCAGTAGCCCAGTCAGCTCCAGCACCTCCTCGGCCGGACGGCGCCAGTTCTCGCTGCTGAAGGCATACAGCGTGAGCCAACCCACGCCCGCCTCGATTGCAGCCTCAATGGTACGGCGCACCGCCTGGGTCCCGGCCCGGTGCCCGGCAACCCTCGGCAACCCGCGTGCAGCCGCCCAGCGGCCATTGCCATCCATGATCACCGCGACGTGCTGCGGCGATTGCACGCCGGCCGGGGTGGACGCGAGCGGCTGCAAGTCCGGCTTGCCGAAGGCCATGCTGTCAGACCTGCCGGATTTCCCGGTCCTTGTCGGACAGAGCTTCATCGATCCGCTTGATATAGCCGTCCGTCAGCTTCTGGACCTGGTCGGACCAGTCCTTCATCTCGTCCTCGCCGATCTCGCTTTTCTTCTCAAAAGCCTTGATCTGGTCCATGCCATCCCGCCGCACGCCGCGCACCGCGACCCGGGCGCCCTCGGCATAGCGCCCGGCTGCCTTCGCCAATTCGCCCCGCCGTTCCGCCGTGAGCTGCGGGATCGGCACGCGCACCACTTGGCCGTCAGAGCCGGGATTGAGGCCCAGCCCGCTGTCCCGGATCGCCCGCTCGACCGCGCCGACCAAGGTGCGGTCCCACACCTGGACGGTGATCAGCCGCGGTTCCGGCACGCCGATCGTGCCGACCTGGGTGATCGGCACTTCGGTGCCATAGGCCTCGACCTTGACCGGCTCCAGCAAAGCCGGGCTAGCGCGGCCGGTGCGTAGGCCACCGAAATCGCGGCGCAGGGTCTCGAGCGCACCATCCATGCGGCGCGTCAGGTCGGTTTTGAGGGCATTCAGGTCGGCGGGCACGAAGGTCTCCCCTGGTTTGGCCTAATGCGGCTCGATGATACGGGTGAAACGACCCTCGCCGCGCATCACCTGCGCAAACGCGCCGGGCGCATGGATGTTGAAAACGATGATCGGCAGGCCGTTCTCGCGCGCCAGGCTAATGCCGGCCGCGTCCATTACGCCGAGGTCACGGGACAGCACCTCCAAATAGGTGAGCTGATCATACCGCTCAGCACCCGGCACCTTGCGGGGATCGGCGGAATACACCCCATCAACCTGAGTGCCTTTCAGCAGCAGGTCGCAATTCATCTCGGCGGCGCGCAGGGCGGCTGCGGTGTCGGTGGTGAAGAACGGGTTGCCGGTGCCGGCAGCAAAGATCACCACCCGGCCCTTCTCCATGTGCCGCTCGGCCCGACGCCGGATATACGGCTCGCACACGCTGCTCATGGGGATCGCTGATTGCACGCGGGTCGGCACGCCGCACCGCTCCAGCGCGCTTTGCATGCCCAGCGCGTTCATCACCGTCGCCAGCATGCCCATGTAGTCGGCCTGTGCGCGGTCCATGCCACCGGCGGCTGCGGAGATGCCACGGAAGATATTGCCGCCGCCGATCACCAGGCACACTTGCACGCCCATCTGCACGACGTCGCCGACGTCGATCGCGATGCGCGCCAGGGTATCGGTATCGAGCCCATACTCCCTACGCCCCATCAGCGCCTCCCCGGACACCTTGAGCAGGACGCGCTTGTAGGTGGGCTGATTTGGCATGGAGTCCTTATGAAGCCGGGATGAAGCCGGGTAAAAGCCAGGCGGCGGCACGCTAGATCGTGACGCCGCCCTTCACAAGTTCATACCGTCGATCGATCCTGGTCGGATAGCGAGCCAGGCTATTCTGCCGGCGGCGAAGGCGGTGCAGCTGGCGGCGGCGGGGGCGAGATGCCGGCGGCAGCGGCGACCTCGGCGGCGAAATCCCCGCCGGTTGGCTTGTCGATGCCCTCGCCAAGATGGAAACGCTCGAACCCGGACAACGTCGCACCGGCCTTTTTCACGACCGCACGCACCCGGCTCTCGCCGTCATGCACCCAGACCTGCTCCAGCAGCACGACCTCTTCGTAATACTTACGTATCCGGCCCTCAACCATCTTCTCGATAATGGCGTCCGGCTTGCCGGAGGCGCGGGCCTGCTCAGTCAGCACCGCCTTCTCCCGCTCCAGGGCGGCCGGTTCCACCGCATCTACATCGAGCGCATCTGGCCGGGTCGCGGCGACGTGCATGCCGACCTGGCGGCCAAGCGTTTCCAGCGCCGACTGCTCGCTGCCGCTCTCGACTGCGACCAGCACGCCGATCTTGCCTAGGCCAGGCTTCAGCGCGTTGTGGACATAGGTCGCGACGACGCCGTGCGGCACCGTCAGCACCTTGGCCCGGCGTAGATGCATGTTCTCGCCAATGGTCGCCACGAGATGCGTCAGCTCCTCGGCCACGCTCCGCCCGGTGCCGGGAAACGGCGCCGCACGGATCGTCTCGACGTCGTCGCCGACCTCGAGCGCGATCTGCGCCACGGCCGCAACCAGCGCCTGGAACGTCTCGTTGCGGGCGACGAAGTCGGTCTCGGCGTTCACCTCGACCATCGCCGCCTTATTGGCCATGCTGGCCACGCCGACGAGGCCCTCAGCCGCCACGCGACCGCTCTTTTTCGCCGCAGCCGACAGGCCCTTCTTGCGCAGCCAATCGAACGCCGCTTCGGCATCGCCGCCGCACTCGGTCAACGCCCGCTTGCAGTCCATCATGCCGGCGCCGGTCTTCTCGCGCAGACTCTTGACCGCCGCCGCTGTGATCTCAGCCATCTCAGTCCCTCCCTATGCCGCCGGCTGCTCGGCCGCGACCGCAGGCTCCGGAATCGGCATCACCTCGGGCGGCAATTCCTCCGATGCGCCCAGGTCACGCCCACTCGCCACCATCTCGGCGCTGATGCCGTCCAGCACGGCGCCGGCGATCAGGTCGCAATACAGCGTGATCGCCCGGATCGCGTCGTCGTTGCCGGGGATCGGATAGGTGACGCCCTGCGGGTCCGAGTTGCTGTCCAGCACGGCTATGACGGGGATACCGAGCTTGTTGGCCTCCTCGACCGCCAGCTTCTCCTTGTTCGTGTCGATGATGAACAGGATATCCGGCAGGCCGCCCATGTCCTTGATCCCCCCGAGCGCCCGCTCGAGCTTCTCCTGGTCGCGCGTGATGTCCAGCACCTCTTTCTTGGTCAGGCCCTGCACGTCGCCGCCCAGCATCTCCTCGATCTGACGCAGGCGCTTGATGCTGCCGGTGATGGTCTTCCAGTTGGTCAGCATGCCGCCGAGCCAGCGGTGGTTCACGTAGTACTGGCCGCAGCGCTTGGCACTGTCCGCGACGTATTCGGCAGCCGCGCGCTTGGTGCCGACGAACAGCACACGGCCGCCAGCTGCGGTCACATCGCGCACGGCTTTCAAGGCGCGGTCCAGCATCGGCACGGTCTGCTGCAGGTCGATGATGTGGACCTGGTTGCGTATGCCGAAGATGTAGGGGCCCATGCGCGGGTTCCAGCGCCGGGTATGATGGCCGAAATGCACGCCGGCCTCGAGAAGCTGACGCAGGGTAAAATCGGGCATCGCCATGAGCGTGTCCTTTCCAGTGGTCCGGTTGATCCTCCGCGGGGCCAGGCCATGCGGCACCGGAACCTGGGGGGTAACCCCGGGAAAGGCGCCCCGCGTGTGAATTACCCGCGACGGTCGCGGGCCGTCGGGATATGGCGGATCATGGGCTGATTAGCAAGCGTCAGACCTCCTCGACCCGCTCCACGCCGGGCACGACCTTCAGCGCTTGCGCCAGCCGCGGCGTGACCTGGAAGCCGCCGGGGATCGTGATCTCGACCGCCTGCTCGTCGCCGATGCGCGGCACCAGCGTGACCTGTCCGCGGCCCTTGCCCTCGCGGGCTAGGATCGCGCGGATATGCGGCACCGCCTCGGTGCGGTCGAGCCAGATGCGCATCCCGGCACCGGCGTCGCTCGCCGCCTGCTCCAGCGACACGCAGTCGGCGGCGGTGACCCGCAGGCTGTCGCCCTCCATTTTGAGATCGACGCCCATCAGCACCGCATTGCCGGCCTTCAGGATGTCGCGCGCGCTGCCCAGCACCTCGCTGAACACCGTCACCTCGAAGCTGCCGCCTTGGTCGGACAGGCGTATCCAAGCCATGCGGCTGCCGGTCCGCGTGGTGCGCTCCTTCGACGCGACGACACAGCCGGCCATACGCACCCGGGTCACGCCGGCCTGGGCGCGGGCCTCCAGTTGGCTGGACGGGATCACGCCGAGCCGTGTCAGCACCGGGCCATAGCTGTCGAGCGGATGTGCCGTGAGGTGAAAGCCCACCGCCTCGGCCTCATAGCCCAGCCGCTCCATCGCGGGCCAATCCGGCATGGGCGGCAGGCGCAGCGGCTCGGGCGTGGGTCCGCCGCCGAACAGGCCGCACTGGCCGGTCTCCGCCTCCTCCGCCTGCGCCTGGGCGCGGCGCAGCATGGTCTCGGCGGCGGCGAACATCTGGGCGCGGTTGGGCGCGATGCTGTCGAAGGCGCCGGCGCGGGCCAGGTTCTCGAGCTGTGACTTGCTGAGCGGGCGCGGATCAACGCGCGCAGCAAAGTCGGCGGGATCGGCGAACGGGCGGTCACCCCGGGCGGCCACCAGCGCCTGCATGGCGGCAAAACCGATCCGCTTCACCGCCGCCAGCGCATAGCGGATCGCCTGGGTGCCGTCTGGCGCCACCTCCACCCGGAACTCGGCGCCCGAGCGGTTGATGTCGGGCGGCAGCACGCGTAGGCCGGTGCGCTCGGCTTCCTGGCGAAGTGCCGCGATCTTGTCGGTGTTGCTGAGCGCCAGGTTCATACAGGCGGCGAGGAACGCGGCGGGATGGTTCGCCTTCAGCCAGGCCGTCTGATACGACAGCAAGGCGTAGGCGGCGGCGTGGCTCTTGTTGAAGCCGTAGTCGGCGAAGCGGGCCATTAGGTCGAACACCTCGGTCGCCTTCGCCGGAGGTATCCCGCGCGTCGTAGCGCCGCTCGTGAAGATCTGCCGCTGCTGCTCCATCTCGGACATGATCTTCTTGCCCATGGCGCGGCGCAGCAGGTCGGCGCCGCCCAGGCTGTATCCGGCCATGGTCTGCGCGATCTGCATGACTTGCTCCTGATAGACCATGATCCCGAAGGTCTCGCCCAGGATCTCACGCAGCTCCGGATGCGGCGCCTCCCACGCCTCACCGTGCTTGCGCCGGCAATAATCCGGGATGTTGGCCATCGGACCCGGCCGGTACAGCGCCACGGCCGCAATCAGGTCCTCGAACCGGTCCGGGCGCATCTGCCGCAGCACGTCGCGCATGCCCTGGCTTTCGAACTGGAACACCCCGCCGCCGTCGCCGCGGGACAGCATCTCGTACGTTTTAGCATCGTCGAGCGGCAGGCGGTCGAGATCGACCGGCACGCCGAGCCCGTGCAGGATCGCCACCGCCTGCTGCAGGATCGTGAGTGTCGTCAGCCCCAGGAAGTCAAACTTCACCAAGCCGGCCTGCTCCACGTATTTCATGGAGTACTGCGTCACCAGCGTATCGGCCTTCGGGTCGCGATACAGCGGCACGAGGTCGATCAATGGCCGGTCGCCGATCACCAGCCCGGCGGCGTGCGTGCTGGCATGGCGATACAGGCCCTCCAACTGCAGGGCCACCTCCAAAAGGCGGCGCACACTTTCGTCGCCGTCACGCATCTCCTGCAGGCGCTTCTCGCCGTCGATGGCCTGGGAGAGCGTGACTGGTTTGGCCGGGTTGTTGGGGATCAGCTCGGCTACGCGGTTCACCTGGCCGAATGGCAGGCCGAGCACGCGACCCACGTCGCGCACTGCCGCCCGGGCCTGCAGCTTTCCGAAAGTGATGATCTGCGCGACCCGGTCCGCGCCGTATTCGCGACGGACATAGTCGATCACCTCGTCGCGGCGGTCCTGGCAAAAGTCGATGTCGAAGTCCGGCATCGACACCCGCTCGGGGTTGAGAAACCGCTCGAACAGCAACCCCCAGCGCAGCGGATCGAGGTCGGTGATCGTCAGCGCCCATGCGGCCACCGATCCAGCGCCGGAGCCGCGGCCCGGTCCCACCGGAATGCCCTGCGCCTTCGCCCACTGGATGAAATCGGCAACGATCAGGAAATAGCCGGGAAACCCCATGCCGGCGATCACCTCCAGCTCGTATTCGAGCCGTTCGGCATAGACCGCGCGGGTGGCCGGGTCGGCTCCGAGCGCGTCCATGCGCTGCACCAAGCCCTCGCGCGCCATGGCCCGCACGGTTTCGTCCTCGGTCTGGCCGGGCCGCACCTTCGGGCACATCGGCAGCAGCGGCTTGCGCGTCTCCGCCATCACGGCGCAGCTCTGCGCAACGGCCAGCGTGTTGTCGCAGGCGTCCGGCAGGTCGCGGAACAGCCGGCGCATGTCGCGAGCCGGCTTGAACCAGTGCTCCGACGTCACCCGGCGCCGCGCGGCCTCGCTGACCTGCCGGCCCTCGGCGATGCACAGCAGGGCGTCGTGCGCCTCGTGCATCTTGGCCGTCGCGTAGAAGCACTCGTTGGTGGCGACCAGCGGCAGCCGCTGCTCGTCGGCGAGCAGCAGCAGCCCAGGCTCGATCGCCCGCTCGATCGCGAGGCCGTGCCGGTGCAGCTCCATCATGCAGCGTCCGGGGAACGCCTCGGCCAACTGCGCCAGCAGCTTGCTGGCGTCCGGCTTGCGCCCTTCGGCCAGCATGCGGGCGATCGGGCCGCGGGTGCCGCCGGTCAGCAGCACCAGGCCCTCGGCATGATCGAGCAGCACCCTGAGCGGCAGTTGCGGGTCCGCCGGGTCGCCCTGCATGAAGCCCTGCGAAGACAGCCGCTGCAGGTTGGCGAGCCCCGCCGCGTCCTGCGCCAGTACCACCACCGGGTCGGGCGCCAAGCGCGGGTTCTCCGCCCGGGTAATCGACACCTGGCAACCGATGATCGGCTGTATCCCTTTGGCGGCGCAGGCCTGGCTGAACTCCAGCGCCCCGAACAGGTTGCCGGTGTCGGTGATCGCGACCGCCGGCATCTTGGCGTCCTTTGCCGCCACGGCGATCTTGTCGGCCTTGATCGCGCCCTCGCTCAGTGAGTAGGCGGAGTGGACCCGCAGGTGCACGAAGTCGGCGTATGGCATCAAAGCTCCTCGATTCGCCCGTCCCGTAAGGTTACCCGACGGTCCATGCGGCTCGCCAGGTCGGGGTTGTGCGTGGCGATCAGCGCCGCGACGCCTTCGGACCGCACCATGCGCAGCAGCTCCTCGAACACGATGTTGCTGGTGCCGACGTCGAGGTTGCCGGTCGGCTCGTCGGCCAGCAGCACACCGGGCGCATTGGCCAAAGCGCGGGCGATGGCGACGCGCTGTTTCTCGCCGCCTGACAGCTTGCCCGGCAGATGCCCGGCCCGCGCCGGCATGCCGAACGCGGTCAATAGGGTCATGGCCCGGTCCCGCGCCGCCCGCCGCGGCCGGCCCGCCACCATCTGCGGCAGCACGATGTTTTCGGCCGCGGTGAACTCCGCCAGCAAATGATGGGCCTGATAGACGAAGCCGATGCGGTCCCGGCGGATCGCGGTGCGGTCGGCGTCCGGCAACTGCCCGGCGTCCCGCCCATCGACCAACACGACACCCGCGTCCGGACGCTCCAGCAGGCCGGCCAGATGCAGCAGCGTGCTCTTGCCGGTGCCGGACGGCGCCACCAGCGCCACAATCTCGCCGCCGTGCAGCGTAAGGTCCGCGCCCTGCAGCACGTGCAGCTCGCTATCCCCGCTGCGATAGGCGCGGCTGACGCCCTGCAGCACCAGCGGCTCACTCATGCCGCAGCGCCTCCACCGGGTCGGTCCGCGCAGCGCGCCAGCTCGGATACAGCGTAGCCAGTAGCGATAGGCCCAGCGCCATCGCCATGACCTGCAGCACCTCGTGCCAGTTCAGCTTGGCCGGCAAATGCGTGAGGTAGTACACCTCGGGATTAAACACGCTGGCACCGGTCGCGGCCTCGACCCAGTGTTGCAGGGTCTCGATATTCAGGCAGAACAGCACGCCGAGCACCACGCCGGCCAGGGTGCCGGTCACACCGACGCTCGCGCCGCACATCAGGAAGATGCGCATCACTGCGCCGCGGCCGGCGCCAATGGTGCGCAGCACCGCGATGTCCCGCGTCTTGTCCTTCACCATCATGATCAGCGACGACACGACGTTGAACGCCGCCACGAGGATAATCAGCGTCAGGATCAGGAACATGACATTCCGCTCGACCTGCACCGCGGCAAAGAAGCTGTTGTTGCTCTGCTGCCAATCGACGACGCGCACCGGGGTGCCGGACAGCGCCGTGGTGATGGCGTGGCCAATCAGACGGACGTCCTGCGGATCGGCGACCATGACCTCAATGTGCGAGGCCGCGCCGGGCTGTTGGAAAAAGATCTGGGCGGCCTCAAGCGGCAGGAAGACGAATGAAGTGTCGTATTCGTTCATGCCGACCTGGAACACCGCCGCCACCTGATAGGCACGCACCCGCGGGATGGTGCCGAACGCCGTTGCGGCGCCTTGCGGCGACACCAGGGTCAGCGAGCTGCCGACGGTCAGGCCGA
The DNA here is from genome assembly GCA_963850595.1 of uncultured Alphaproteobacteria bacterium. GTDB lineage: Bacteria > Pseudomonadota > Alphaproteobacteria > Acetobacterales > Acetobacteraceae > CAHJXG01. The sequence continues at coordinate 26,740 of CAWKLS010000008.1, forward strand.
ATTTCTGCGCGAGGCCCACGCCGACCGCGACTGCGTCCTCACCCTTAAAGTCATCGAGCGACCCGGCCCGGATGTTGTCGCTGACGGCGTGCATGCGGCGGAAATCCTCAGGCCGGATGCCGCGCACCAGGCCGCCGGCGGATTGCCCGCGCGGCCCCGTCAGCAGCACCTGGCCGTCCACGACCGGCACGGCGGAGACGACGCCGGGCACGGCCGCCACGCGGGCCGTGATGGCTTGGTAGTCCGTAAGCGACGTGCCGGCAGGGTAAACGCCGAGATGGCCGTTAAAACCAAGGATGCGGTTCAGCAGGTCCACCTGGAACCCGCCCATCACCGACATCACGATGATCAGCGTCGCCACGCCGAGCGCGATGCCCACCAGGCTGAACCCGGCGATAACCGAGACAAAACGCTCGCCCCGCCGCGCGCGCAGGTAGCGGCCGGCCACGGCACGTTCAAAGGGTCCAAACATGTTACGCTATATGGGCGAGGGCCGCGTCCAGTGTAAGCTCCTGCCGCTCCCCGGTCGCCCGGCGCTTCAACTCGACCGTGCCAGCGGCCGCGCCGCGCGGGCCGACGATCAGCTGCCACGGATGGCCCATCAGGTCGGCGTCGGCGAACTTCACGCCAGCACGCTCCTCCCGGTCATCATACAGCGTGTTGCCGGGCATGGCGGCGTAGGCCTGTTCGCATAGCGCACCGGTCGCGGCGTCGCCCTGTTTCAGGTTCAGGATCGCGGCGCGGAACGGGGCGACGCTGTCGGGCCAGATGATGCCGGCGTCGTCGTGGTGCGCCTCGATCAGCGCGCCAACCAGGCGGGAGACGCCGATGCCGTAGCTGCCCATGTTGGGCGCGACCGGGGTGCCGTCGGGTCCCGCGACCTGCAGGCCGACCAGCTCACTATACAGCGTGCCGAAGTTGAAGATTTGGCCGACCTCGATGCCGCGGCCCTCGCGCCGGCGCTCGGCGGGCACGCGCTCCCAGGCGGCGAGGTCATGCTTCTCGTCCGTTGCGGCATAAGGCGTCGTCACGGCGTCGAAGAAGCGGTCGAGTTGGGCCGCGTCGGTGTGGTCCACGTCGTCAGTGCCGGCGCGGATGGTCTCGACCACGGCGTCATAGAACACCTGGCTCTCGCCGGTAGGCGCCAGGATGTGGAACTCGTGGCTCAGATCGCCGCCTATCGGCCCGGTGTCGGCGGCCATCGGCACGGCCTGCACGCCCAGGCGCTGGAAGGTGCGCAGATAGGCCAGCATCATGATGCGGTAGCTGCGCACCGCGGCGGCGTGGTCCAGGTCGAAAGAGTAGCCGTCCTTCATCAAAAACTCACGCCCGCGCATGACGCCGAAGCGGGGCCGGGTCTCGTCACGGAACTTCCATTGAATGTGGTAGAGCATCTGCGGCAGCTCGCGGTAGCTGCGGACCGACTGGCGCAGCAGGTCGGCGATCAGCAGCTCGTTGGTAGGGCTGTAGATCAGGTCGCGCTCATGGCGATCCTTCAAGCGCAGCATTTCCGGGCCGTAGGCGTCGTAGCGTCCTGAGTTCGCGCCACAGGTCGGCGGATTGCAGGGTCGGCAACAGCAGTTCCTGAGCGCCGACGCGGTCCTGTTCCTCCCGCACGACCTGGGCGATGTTGCGCAGCACGCGCCATCCCGCTGGGAGCCAAGCGTAGATGCCCGCCGTGACCTGGCGCACCAGCCCGGCCCGCAGCATGAGCCGGTGCGAGGCGATCTGCGCCTCGGCGGGGTTCTGCTTGATGGTGGGCAATAGAGATCGGGTCAGACGCATCATGGACCTGTGTCGGTTGAGTTGCGGCGACCCTACAGGCACAGTTACCTTATCGCCAGCCGCCGGCTTTATAATTGTTTTGTCTTAAAAACGATTATTTTTGCGCAATTTTTGTGCGGCGCACAACTTTTTTTTGTTCATTTATGGCGGAACTTGCCCGATTCCGCGTGACAGCTCTTCGTGATGGAACTATCAAGAAAGGAGTGGCCCGCGCGCCGGCGGCGCAGCGGGCCAAGTTTAGGGAGGAAACGCCGATCACACGGCAGACCAGGAACCAGCGTCCTGGTCTGCCGTGAAGATCACTGTTTCGATCCTAGCCGTCCAGGTAAATCTGCAGTCTGCAAAGCGTTTTTTTGCACTGTTGCACAGGCTCTGATGCACGCGTAGGCATCAGGTCAACAACCGCACATTAATTGGTCAGTTGACGCGAAACGACCACCAATCACTCTGAATGATCAGCATCGCCACTCCCCAAAGCACCGCAGAGATGACGGTCGTCGCCAGCAGCTTACGACCGATCAGCGGACGCTCCGGCGCGCCGCGCCAGCCGGTTGAAGGGTCAGCGTCCGCCACCGGCCGTGTGCCGAACGGCAGCACGGCGAACAGCACGGTCCACCAGATCAGCGTATAGAGAACGAATGCCGTGAAACCGCTCACAGGCCGTGCTCCATCAGACGCGAAGCAAGTGGACATCGACCATCGGCCGCTTCTGCAGACGTTTGCCGAGAGCGCGGCGCAATGCTGCCCGGGCCGCGTCGGCCAGCGCCGAGTCGTCACGCCGCAGCAACGCCGGCAGCCCGGCAACCGCCTGGGTGAACTCGGCCGTCACCCTCGCGGTCTCGGGATCATCCGGCTCAAACAGGCCGGGCGCGCTGACCCGCGCCTGGCCCATCACCTTGCCAGCACCATCCACGGCGAAGCTGCCGAGCACGACGCCGTTGAAAAGCATGCGCCGCCGGGCAGCGAGCACACCGCCGTTCAATGGCACGACCCGGTTGCCATCCAGCGCCAGACGGCCGACCGGAGCGCTGTCCACAACCTCAGGGCTGCCCGGCGATAGGCTGAGTATGTCGCCATCCTCCAGCAGGATCGGCGTGGCGCCGGCCTCCTTCGCCAGCTCCGCATGGGCGGAGAGGTGCCGCCACTCGCCGTGCACCGGGACCGAGTACTTCGGCTTCACCAAAGCATAGAGCTGCTTCAACTCGTCGCGCGCCGGGTGTCCGGACACATGGGTGATCTCATCATCGTCGGTGATCACCCGCACGCCCCGGCGTACCAGGCTGTCCTGCACCAGGGTGATCGGCCGCTCATTGCCAGGGATCATGCGGCTGCTGAAGATAACCGTGTCACCCTCGCCCAGCGCGATGTTGGGATGGGTGTCGGCGGCGATGCGCGACAGGGCGCTGCGCGGCTCCCCTTGGCTGCCGGTGACCAAGATCAGCAGGTTGTCGTCCGGGACCGAACCGGCCTCGTCCTCCGACACGAACTCCGGCAAGCCGCGGAGATAGCCGCACTCCCGCGCGGCCGCCTCCAGGTTGCGCAGCGAGCGACCGACCAGGGCGACATGACGGCCGGCGTCACGGGCGGCCATGACCACGCTCTCCACCCTCGCCACGTTGCTGGCGAAGCACGTTACCGCCACCCGGCCGCGCATCGGACGGATCAGCTCGGACAGGCTGCGCCGCACCTCCGCCTCGCTGCCAGAGCTTCCGTCCACCATGGCGTTGGTGCTGTCGCACACCATCGCGAGCACGCCCTCCTCGCCGAGGCGGCGGAAGGCGGCCTCGTCGGTCGCGGGGCCGATCAGCGGGGTGGCGTCCAGCTTCCAATCGCCGGTATGGAGGATCGTGCCATAGGGCGTGCGGATGGCGAGCGCCTGCGCCTCGGGCAGCGAGTGCGCGACGGGCAGGAACTCGATCGAGAATGGCGTCAGCTCGATCCGGCCGCCGCAAGGGACGGTGTGGATGCGCACCTCGGCCAGCATGCCGGCCTCAGTCAGCTTGCGCTTCAGCACCGCGGTCGCGAACGGCGTCGCATAGACCGGGCAGCGGAGCTGCCGCCACAGATGCGCGACGGCGCCGATATGGTCCTCGTGCGCGTGGGTGATCACCAGTCCCAGCAACTGGTCCCGACGCTCGGCGATGAAGCCGGGGTCGGGCATCATGATCTCAATTTCGGGATTCTCGTTGCCGCCGAAGCCGATCCCGCAGTCGATCGCGAGCCATTTGCCGTTGCAACGGTACAAGTTCAGGTTCATGCCGATCTCACCCGTCCCGCCCAGGGGCAGGAAGGTCAGATCACCGCTATAAGCATCCATCTAATCGCCTTCGATTGTTCTTATTCTGTCGCGGCTTAATGTGGGTGCGGGATTACGCTCCGCCAACAAGCGAAGCCCGTTGAGCGTCAGATCGGGGTCGATCCGCTCGATGATGGTCGTGCCCTCGGCGAGCATCGGCGCGAGGCCGCCGGTGGCGATGACCTTCAGCGGCTCGTCATGCTCGGCGCGAATGCGGGTGACCAGACCCTCGACCAGGCCGACATAGCCCCAGTAGATGCCGGACTGCATGGCCGGGATGGTGGATCGGCCGATCACCGCCTGCGGCCGGCTGATGCCGATGCGCGGCAGGCGGGCAGCGGCTTTGTGGAGGGCCTCGATCGACAGATTGATGCCCGGCGCGATGACGCCGCCGAGATAGGCACCGTCCGGGGCTACCACGTCGAACGTCGTCGCCGTGCCGAAGTCGATGACGATCAACGGGCCGCCGTGACCCTGATGGGCAGCGAGGGTGTTGAGCAGGCGGTCGGCGCCAACCTCGGCCGGGTTGTCGATGCGGATGTCAAAACCCCAGTCGAGAGTTGACCGAGCGACCAGGGGCTCGGTAGCAAACCACTCCCGGCATAGGCGGCGCAGATGATACAGCGCCGCGGGGACCACGGTGCCGATCACCGTGCGGTCGATCTCTGCGGGTTTGAGGCCGGAAAACGACAGCAGCGTCAGCAGCCAAACGGCATATTCGTCCGAGGTGCGCTGCGGTTCCGTCGCGATGCGCCAGATGCCGCGCCATGTGGCCCCATCATGCACGGCGAACACGACGTTGGTATTGCCGGCATCGACCACCAGCAGCACGGCCTAATCCCTCACGCGCGGAAGGGACAGCCAGGCTGGCGGTGTTGTCCGGCTCACCCGAACAGCACTCGCGCGGCTTGCTGCGCGGCGGCGACCAGTGGCGCCGGAAAGACGAAGAACAGAGTTGTTACCAACGCACCTATTCCGGCGACGAACGACACCGAAGTAGGGCGTAGGTCGAATGCCGGCTCGGCGGCGTCGAAATACATGACCTTGATCACGCGCAAGTAATAGAACGCACCGACGACGCTGGTCAGCACGCCAATGACCGCCAGGGTCCAGTAGCCCGACTGCACCGCAGGCAGGAACACATAGAGCTTGCCGAAGAAACCGGAGAATGGCGGGATGCCGGCCATGCTGAACATGAACACCGCCATCGCCAGAGCGAGGCCGGGGTCGGAGCGCGCGAGGCCGGACAGGTCGCTGATCCGTTCTAGCTGACGGCCGCGGCGGCGCATGGCGATGATGCAGGCGAACACCCCGGCGCTCATGAACACATAGGTCGCCATGTAGATCAGCACACCGCGGATGCCGTCTGCGGTGCCAACGGCGAGCCCCACCAGCGCGTAACCCATGTGGCCGATGCTGGAATACGCCATCAGCCGCTTGATGTTGGCCTGGCCGATCGCGGCCAGCGCTCCGAGCAGCATCGAGGCGATGGAGACCAGCACGATGAGCTGGGTCCATTGCGGGGTGATGTGCCCGAACGGCACCTCGAGCGCGCGCAGCAGCAAGGCGATGGCGGCGACCTTGGGCGCGGTGCTCATGAAGGCGGTAACTGGAGTCGGCGCGCCCTCATAGACGTCCGGTGTCCACATATGGAACGGCACGGCCGATAGCTTGAACGCCAGGCCGGCCACAATGAACACCATGCCGACAATCAGGCCGGCAGACGCTGTGCCGGGTGTCGCCAGCGCCCGCGACAGTTCGCCGAACTGCATGGTCCCAGCGAAGCCATAGGCGAGTGAGATGCCATACAGCAGCAAGCCGGAGGCGAGCGCGCCCAGCACGAAAAATTTTAGACCTGACTCTGCCGACCGCACGTCGTCGCGGGCGAAGGCGCACAGGACATAGAGCGCCAAAGACTGCAGCTCCAATCCCATATACAGCGTCATCAGGCTGGAGGCGCTGCACATGACCATCATGCCAACGGTCGAGAGTAGAATCAGCACCGGGAACTCGAACCGGCTGATGCCCTCGCGCACATTGTAATCGAGCGCCAGCAACGCTGAGAGCCCAGCGCCGGCCAGGATCAGCAGCTTCATGTAGCTGGCAAAACCATCTACCACGAACAGGCCCCGGTAGCCGCCGCCGCTGGCGCTGCCGAGCACCAGCACTGCGGCGAGCACGAGGGAGCCGAGCGCCAGCATGGTGCAGACGAACGCCGGGTCAGGCTTGCGGAACACGCCGAATATGAGGATCGCCATCGCGCAGACCGCGAGCACGATCTCGGGCAGCGCCATGGTCCAGTTCATGGCGCGATCCCTGCGAGCTTCGGGCCGACCAGCGCCGCTGTATGGTAATCGACCATCGCGTGCACGCTGGCGTCGAAGAACTGCGTGAAGCTCGATGGATAGATGCCCATCCACAGCACGAGGAAGATCAGCGGCGTGAAGATCGCAACCTCTCGCGGCGACAAATCCAGAATGCCGCGCAGGTCATCCCGGGTGATTACGCCGAAAATCACGCGGCGATAGAGATACAGCATATAGACAGCGCCGAGGATCATGCTGAAGCTGCCGAGATAGGCGAGGTAAAGACTGATCTTGAATGCGCCAACAAGCACCAGGAACTCACCGACGAAACCGGAGGTGCCGGGCAAGCCGACGCTCGCCATGGTGAAGACCATGAACACGAGGGCATAGGCCGGCATCCGGGACGCCAGGCCGCCATAGCGCGCGATGTCGCGGGTGTGGATGCGGTCGTAGATGACGCCGACGCAGAGGAACAGGGCCGCCGAGACGATGCCGTGCGACAGCATCTGGAACAGTGCGCCCTGCAAGCCCTGGGCGTTGAAGGTGAAGATACCGATGATGACGACGCCCATATGGGCGACCGACGAATAGGCGATCAGCTTCTTCATGTCGGTCTGCGCCAACGCCACCAGCGAGGTGTAGATGACCGCGACGACACCCAAGGTGAACATCATCGGCGCGAACTGCTGGCTGGCCTGCGGCAGCATGGGCAGCGAAAAGCGCAGAAAGCCGTAAGCGCCCATTTTCAGCAGCACGCCGGCAAGGATGACCGAGCCGGCGGTCGGCGCCTCGACATGCGCGTCCGGCAGCCAGGTATGAACCGGCCACATCGGCACCTTGACCGCGAAGGAGGCGAAGAAGGCGAGGAACAGCCAGAACTGCATCCGCGCCGGAAACGGCGTCTGCATCAGCACCGCGAGGTCGGTGGTCCCCGCGTGATACCAGATAGCCAGCAACGCCAGCATCATCAGGATTGAGCCGGCCAGGGTGTAGAGGAAGAACTTGAAGCTGGCATAGACCCGGCGCGCGCCGCCCCAGACGCCGATGATCAGGAACATCGGGATCAGCACGCCCTCGAAGAACATGTAGAAGACGATGAAGTCCTGGGCGGAGAACATGCCGACCATCATGGTTTCCAGCACCAGGAAGGCGAGCATGTACTCGCGGACGCGCACGGTAATGGCGTCCCAGCTTGAAAGGATGCAGATCGGGGTCAGTGCAGTGGAGAGCAGGACGAATAGAACGGAAATGCCGTCCACGCCCATGCGGTAGCCGACGCCGAACTCCGGCAGCCAGGACACGCTTTCCTTGAACTGGAAGCCCGGGTCGCTGACGTCGAACTTGACCCACAGCACCAGCGAGATGGCGAAGACGATCAGGCTCGTCCACAGCGCTGCCCAACGGGCGTTGCTGGCCACCACGGCGTCGTCGCCCCGCACAGTCATGATAAACAGGCCGCCGGCCAGCGGTAGCCAGGTCAGCAACGAGAGGATGGGAAAGCCGGCAGCGTTCAGGCCAGTCATCAGGAGGTCACCGGAACAACAGGAAAATGCTGACCAGCAGCACGAGGCCAATCAGCATAGTAAATGCATAGACCGCGATCGACCCAGTCTGGATGCGCACCACCTGCGCCGAGCTGTCGGTGGTGAGCGCCGCGATGCCGTTTGGGATGCCGTCGATCACCTGGGCGTCGCCGACCTGCCACAAAATGCGGGCGAGCCGCACGGCCGGGCGCACGAATACGGCGTCATACAGCTCGTCGAAATACCACTTGTTCAATACGAAGCGATAGACGCCGGGGACTGCGGCGGCGAGGCGCTCGGGCAGTTCGGGGCGCGCGACATACATGACGTAGGCCAGCGCGATGCCGAGCACGCCGACGATGGTGGGCAGCAGGCTGATGATCCCTGGCACGTGATGCATGTCATCCAGCACACTGTTGGTCGGCGCGTTCGCGATGCTGCCGCGCCAGAACTCCAGCCAGCCTTCGCCGATGAAGGAACCCTCGAACGCGAACCCAGCGGCTACGGCGCCGATCGCCAGCACGATCAGCGGGGCCAGCATGGCGGGCGGGCTTTCATGGACATGGCCGAGTGTCTCGGCGCTGGCGCGCGACGTGCCATGGAAGGTGAGGATCAGCAGGCGCCAGGAGTAGAACGCGGTCAGGAAGGCGGCGATGGTGCCGCAGAGGAAGCCATACATGCCGACGGCGCTGTGCCGGGCGAAGGCGGCCTCCAGGATCGCGTCCTTGGAGTAGTAGCCGGCGAAGATCGGGATTCCGGCCAGAGCGAGACTGCCAATCCACATAACGGCGTAGGTGATTGGGATCTTGCGCCAAATGCCGCCCATCTTGCGGATGTCCTGCTCGTCCGACATGGCGTGGATCACCGAGCCAGCGCCCAGGAACAGCAGCGCCTTAAAGAATGCGTGGGTAAATAGATGGAAAATGGAGGCCTGATAGGCTCCGACCCCGGCGGCGATGAACATGTAGCCGAGCTGCGAGCAGGTCGAGTAAGCGATGATGCGCTTGATGTCGTTCTGCACGCAGCCGATCGTCGCGGCGAAAAGACAGGTGCTGGCGCCCATAAAGGCGATGAAGCCGAGCGCGCCGGGTGCGTATTCGAGGATGGGCGACATGCGCGCCATCAGGAACACGCCGGCGGTCACCATCGTCGCGGCGTGAATCAACGCCGAGACCGGCGTCGGCCCCTCCATCGCGTCGGGCAGCCAGGTATGCAGGCCAAGCTGCGCCGACTTGCCGGCGGCGCCGAGGAACAGCAGCACGCCGATCACCTCATAGGCGCGCCAGGTGCTGCCAAGTACGTGATAGGTGTCATTGGCGTGTTCGTGGATGCGGGCGAAGATCTCCGGAAATTCAACGGATCCGAACATCAGGAACACCAAAGCGATGCCGACGGCGAAGAACAGGTCGCCGACCCGGTTGACGATGAACGCCTTCATCGCGGCGCGGCAGGCGCTGGGGCGGTCATACCAGTAGCCGATGAGCAAATAGCTCGCGAGGCCGACGCCCTCCCAGCCGAAGAACAGCTGCACCAGGTTATCCGCCGTTACCAGCATCAGCATGGCGAAGGTGAACAGGCTGAGATAGCTGAAGAAGCGCGGGATGGTCGCGTCGTGGCTCATGTAGCCGACGCTGTAGATGTGGATCAGCGTCGCGATGAAAGTGACCATCGCGACCATCACCGCCGCAAGGGTGTCGTAGCGGAGTGCCCATTCGACGTGGAAACCCTCGACCTGCATCCAGGTGCCGAGCGAGACGGTGTCCGGCTGGCCCTCGCCGCCAAGGAATGGCAGGAAGCTCGCGGTCCCGCAGATGGCTGCCACGACCATGCACAGGATGGTCACCGCCTGGCTGGCCTTGTCGCCGATCTGGCGGCCGAGCAGGCCGGCGACCAGCGCGCCCAGCAATGGGGCGAATACCGCGACGGCATACAGCATCCGCTAGCCCTTCATCAGGTTCACGTCCTCGACCTGGATCGAGCCGCGGTTGCGGAAATAGACGACGACGATCGCAAGACCGATGGCGGCCTCGGCGGCGGCAACTGTCAGGACGAACAGCGCGAAGACCTGGCCTGCGAGGTCGTTCAACGCCGAGCTGAATGCCACCAAGTTCAGGTTCACGGCGAGCAGGATGAGCTCGATCGACATCATGATGACGATGACGTTCTTGCGGTTCAGGAAGATGCCGAAGATGCCGAGCACCAGCAGGATCGCCCCGACCGTCAGGTAATGACCGACCCCGATAGTGGCCATCAGTGCTCTCCGGGTCCGGGCAGGCCGACGCCGTGGGTATGCGGCTCGTCGGCTAGCACCGGTTCGGGCTCGCGCTTTGGGCGGATGATGCCCGTGACGTTGGTGCCGGCGCCGTAGCCGACCTCCATGATCTCCAAGGTGTCGGAGACCTGGCGCGCATTCTGCCGGGCGATGCTTTGGCGGCGGGTGGTGGTGCGCTCGCGATGGGTGAGCACGATCGCGCCGATCATCGCCACCATCAGGATCAGCCCAGCCATCTGGAACAGGAACACGTAGTCGGTATAGATCAGCCGTCCGAGCGCCTGGGTATTGGTGATCCCGGCTGGCGTGCTGCTGAGCCGCAACGTGGATGCCTGCGGGGCGAATTGCCAGCCGCCCAGCACCAGAAGCAGTTCGGCGAACAATACGGCGCCGACGCTTGCGCCGACCGGCAAGTAGCGCTGATAGCCCTCGCGGAGCTGGCCGAAGTTCACGTCGAGCATCATCACGACGAACAGGAACAGCACCGCAACCGCGCCGACATAGACGATGACGAGGATCATCGCCAGGAACTCGGCGCCAGCGATCAGGAACAATGCGGCCGCGTTGAAGAACGCCAGGATCAGGAACAGCACGGAGTGCACAGGGTTGCGCGAAGTTACGACCGCGGCGGCCGACCCGATCAGGATCGCTGCAAAGATGTAGAACGCGGCGGTAACGATCATCGGATACGCCTAGCGATAAGGGGCATCAAGCTCAAGCCGCTTCGACAGCTCGCTCTCCCACCGGTCGCCGTTCGCCAGCAGGCGCTCCTTGTTATAGAGCAGCTCCTCGCGCGTTTCGACGGCGAACTCGAAGTTTGGCCCTTCGACGATGGCGTCCACCGGACAGCTCTCTTCGCATAGGCCGCAATAGATGCACTTCGTCATGTCGATGTCGTAGCGCGTGGTGCGCCTTGTGCCATCGTCACGCGGCTCGGCCTCGATGGTAATGGCGAGTGCCGGGCACACCGCCTCGCACAACTTGCAGGCGATGCAGCGCTCCTCGCCGTTCGGGTAACGGCGCAGCGCATGCTCGCCTTTGAAGCGCGGCGAGATCGGCCCCTTTTCGTAGGGGTAGTTGATGGTCGCCTTCTGCCGAAAGAAGTATTTCAGCGTCAGCGACATGCCGGAAAGCAGTTCGCCGAGCAAAAGGCTGCGCGCAGTACGGTCCAGGAATGCCATGGGTCGGTTCCTAATCTGCCCGGCGGCATAAGCCCAGCCGGGCGTCAGAGCAAGTCAGTCGCGTCAGACGGGATGCGCGTTGGGCAGCCAGCCCATCGCCAGCAGCACGCCCGCGGTCAGGATCAGCCAGCCGAGCGACATCGGCAGGAACACTTTCCAGCCCAGCCGCATCAACTGGTCATAGCGGAAGCGCGGGAAGGTCGCGCGCACCCAAACGAACATGAACAGCACGAGGCAAATCTTGGCGATGAACCAGAGCGGACCCGGCACCCAGGTAAAGGGCGCAAACGGGATCGGGCTCAGCCAGCCGCCCAGGAACAGGATCGACGTCATCGCCGACATCAGGATCATGTTGGCGTATTCGCCGAGGAAGAACAGCCCGAAGGTCATCGCGCCGTATTCAACGTGGAAGCCGCCCACGATCTCGCTTTCGCCCTCCGGCAAGTCAAATGGCGCACGGTTGGTTTCAGCGAGCGTCGAGATGAAGAAGACGATGAACATCGGGAACAGCGGTATGAAGAACCAGACATGCTCCTGCGCACGGACGATGTCGGTGAGGTTCAGGCTGCCGGCGCAAAGCAGCACCGTCACGATGACGAAGCCCATGCTGACCTCGTAGCTGACCATCTGCGCCGCCGAGCGCATCGCCCCAAGGAACGCGTATTTCGAGTTGCTGGCCCATCCAGCGATGACGATGCCATAGACGCCGAGGCTGCTGATGGCGAACAGGTATAGCACGCCGACGTTGATGTTGGCGATTGCCCAGCCGTCATTCACCGGGATCACCGCCCAGGCGATCATCGCCAACGTCATGGTCAGCAACGGCGCCACGATGAACAGGATACGGTTCGCGCCCGTGGGCACGATCGTCTCCTTCATCAGCATCTTGAGCGCGTCGGCGAATGGCTGCATCAGGCCAAAGGGACCGACGACGTTCGGGCCTTTGCGCGCCTGCATCGCCGCCATCAGCTTGCGCTCGGCCAGGGTCAGGTAGGCGACGCTGACCAGCACCGGGACGAGCATCGCAAGCGTCTGCACGACGGTCAGGATCAGCGTGCCGAACGGGGTGGCGATGAACGCGTTCACTGGATGCTTACTCCGCCGCCTGCAGCAGCGGGGCCGTGTAGGTGCGGGTGCACTCGGCCATGGTGGCGCTGGCGCGGTTGATGGCATTGGTCTGGTAGTAGTCAACAACCGCGGGCTGGAACGCGGCCGTGCCGACGCCGGCGGGGTCACCGGACGGGCCAGCCTGGTCAGTGCAGCCGTGCGGCGTCAAGGTTTGAATGGTCGCGAACACCGGGTTTACCGCAACCAGACGCTCGCGCACGCCCTGAATGGTGTCGTAGGGCAACGGCTTGCCGAGCACGGCGCTGAACGCCCGCAGGATGGCCCAGTCCTCGCGCGCCTCGCCGGGCGGCTGCGTCGCGACATAGCCGCGCTGCACCCGGCCCTCGGTGTTGACGTAGGTGCCGCCCTTTTCCGTATAGGCGGCGCCTGGAAAAATGACGTCGGCGCGGGCAGCGCCGCGGTCGCCGTGGTGCCCTTGATAGACGACGAAGGTGTCGGGGCCGATCGCCGCGGTGTCGAACTCGTCGGCGCCCAATAGCCACAGCAGATCGACGCCGCCGCCGAGCATGTCGGGCAGCGCCTTGCCATCCGGCCCCGGCAGGAAACCAAGGTCAAGCGCGCCGACCCTGGCAGCGGCGGTATGCAGCACGTTGAAGCCGTGCCAGTCGGCGGTCAGCGCGCCAACCGAGGCCGCGAGCGCCCAGGCCGCTGCCAGCACAGTCGCCCCGTCCGGCCGGGCCAGGGCGCCCTGCCCCACGATAATCATCGGCCGCTTCGCATCCCGCAGCATGTCGGCCGCGCCATCGATGCCGGCCATGGTGTCGCCGAGGTGCCGTGCCGGATAGGTGAGATCCGCCGGCTGACCAACATAGGCGACCGGACAACCGCCGTGGTTCAGCCGCTTGCGGATGCGGGCATTCAGCACCGGGGCCTCACGCCGCGGATTGCTGCCGATCAGCAGGATCGCGTCGGCGTCCTCAATCCCGGCGACGGTCGTGTTGAACGTGTAGAAATCGCGCCGCCCGGCCTCCAGCGCTGCGCCGTCCTGCCGGCAGTCAAGGTTATGCGATCCGAGCGACGACATGAGATCCTTCAGCGCCATCATGCTTTCGGCGTCGCAGAGATCGCCTGCCAACGCTCCGATACGCTCGCCGGGCAAACCCTGCAGCTTGGCAGCGATGGCGCCAAACGCCTCGGGCCAGCTCGCCGGACGCAGCTTACCGTCTTGACGCACCCAGGGTTTGTCCAGGCGGCGGCGCTTCAGGCCGTCATGGCTGAAGCGGGACTTGTCACCCAGCCACTCCTCGTTCACGTCCTCATTGGTGCGCGGCAGCACCCGCAGCACCTCGGAGCCGCGGGCGTCCACGCGGATATTGGCGCCCAACGCGTCATGCACGTCCACGCTGTCGGTCTTACGCAGCTCCCACGGACGTGCGGTAAAGCTGTAAGGCTTGTTCAGCAGCGCACCCACAGGGCAGATATCAATGAGATTGCCGGACAGCTCGGTGGTCAGCGCTTTCTCGATATAGGTGCCGACCTCCATCGACTCACCGCGCGCGGTCGCGCCCATCTCGGACACGCCGGCGACCTCACTGCTGAAGCGGATACAGCGCGTGCAGTGGATGCAGCGGGTCATGAATGTCTTGACCAGCGGACCCAAGTACTTGTCCTTCACCGCCCGCTTGTTTTCGGCAAAGCGGGAATGGTCCATGCCGTAGGAATACGCCTGGTCCTGCAGGTCGCACTCGCCGCCCTGGTCGCAAATCGGGCAATCGAGCGGATGGTTGATCAGCAGGAATTCCATCACCCCACGGCGCGCCTGACGCACCATGGCGGTGTCGGTCCGGACCACCATGCCGTCGGCCACAGGATAGGCGCAGCTCGCGATCGGCTTCGGCGCCTTCTCGACCTCAACCAGGCACATGCGGCAGTTGCCAGCGACCGAGAGCCGCTCGTGATAACAAAAGCGCGGGATTTCTACACCGACGGCCTCGCACGCCTGCAGGACGGAAGCACCGTTCGGAACCTCGACGGCGATCCCGTCCACTGTCAACTTCGCCATTACGCTGTCTTTCTATATGCCGCAGGTGCGGACACTGACTACTCAGCTGCCATCGGCAGCGCTTGCGGAGTGCGCGCCGCCTTGTAGCTGGCGATACGCTCCTCCATGACTGGACGGAAATGGCGGATCAGGCCCTGGATCGGCCATGCTGCCGCGTCGCCTAGGGCGCAGATCGTGTGGCCCTCGATCTGCTTCGTGACCTTCTCCAGGATGTCGATCTCATCCAGCTCCGCTCGGCCCTGCACCATCCGGTGCATGACCCGCATCATCCAGCCGGTGCCCTCGCGGCACGGCGTGCACTGGCCGCAGCTCTCATGCTTGTAAAACTGCGCGAGCCGGTCGATGGCGCGGATGACGTCGGTCGATTTGTCCATGACGATCACGCCCGCCGTGCCCAAACCAGACTTCACGTCACGCAGGCTGTCGAAGTCCATCAAAACGGTGTCGCAGACGTCCTTGGGCAGCAACGGCACGCTGGAGCCACCGGGAATGACCGCCAGCAGGTTGTCCCAGCCGCCGCGCACGCCGCCGGCGTAGGTGTCGATGAGTTCGCGGAGCGGAATGCCCAGCTCCTCCTCCACATTGCACGGCTTGTTCACGTGGCCGCTGATGCAGAAGATCTTGGTGCCCGCATTTTTTGGCCGACCGAGTGCTGAGAACCAAGCACCACCACGGCGAAGGATCGTCGGCACGACGGCGATCGTCTCGACGTTGTTGACGGTCGTCGGACAGCCATACAGCCCGACCGCCGCCGGAAATGGCGGCTTCAGGCGCGGCATTCCCTTCTTGCCCTCAAGGCTCTCCAGCAGCGCCGTCTCTTCGCCGCAAATGTAGGCGCCGGCGCCGCGATGCACATAAAGGTCGAAGTCATAGCCCGACCCCGCGGCGTTTTTGCCCAGCAGGTTTGCGGCATATGCCTGATCCACAGCGGCCTGCAGGTTGCAGGTTTCGTTGTAGTATTCGCCGCGGACATAGACGTAGCAGACCTGTGCGCCCATCGCGAACGAGGCGATCAGGCAACCCTCGATCAGCTTGTGCGGGTCATGCCGCAGGATGTCGCGGTCCTTGCAGGTGCCGGGCTCACTCTCATCGGCGTTCACCACGAGGTAGCTGGGACGTCCGTCCGGCGAAGGCTGTTTCGGCATGAACGACCACTTCATCCCGGTCGGGAACCCGGCGCCACCGCGGCCACGCAGGCCAGATGCCTTCATCTCCTCGATGATCGAGTCCCGGCCGCGGGCGATGATCGCCGCGGTGTCGTGCCAGTCGCCGCGCGCGCGGGCACCCTCAAGCGTCCAGTCATGCTGGCCGTAAAGATTGGTGAAAATGCGGTCCTGATCGGCAAGCATTTCGCTACTCCCCGGCAATCGGTATCGTGGTCAATGTGGTCGGCCCACCCTCTGGCGCCGAGGTGATGCGGCCGATTGTGGACCCTGCCGCCGGGTGCTCACCCCGGCGCAACGCCCGCAGCAACGCTATCGTGCGATCGTAGTCGAGATCCTCGTGGTAATCGTCGTCCACTTGCAAGATCGGCGCATTCACGCAGGCGCCGAGGCACTCGACCTCGGACATGGTGAACATCCCGTCCGCGCTGGTCTGCCGCCAGCCCTTGATGCCGGTCTCGTCCCGGCAAGCGCGGGTGATCTCGTCCGAGCCGCGCAGCCAGCACGGCGTCGTGCCGCAAACCTGCAGATGAAAGCGCCCGATCGGGTTGGTGTTGAACATGAGATAGAAGGTGGCGACCTCATAAACGCGGATGGGCGGCATCTCCAGGCGCGCCGCTACAACGTCCATCGCCACGCGCGGCACCCAGGCGCTGCCGGTATGCCGGCGCATCTGATGCTGTGCGACGTAAAGCAACGGCAATACGCCGCTCGCCTTCCGGCTAGGCGGATACTTGGTCAGGATCTGCGCAATCTCCGCCTCGCTCGCCTCATCGAATGCAAAGTGGGCCGGCTGCGCCGCGCCCTCACCGCTCGACCCGTCGCCGATGTTCTCCGCCGTGCCGTTCCCGACCTGGGAACCGTGCGGCCCGCCTAGACGCTCCGACATGCTCTACCGATCAATTTCGCCGAACACGACGTCGATGGAGCCAATAATGGCGACCGCGTCGGCCAGCATGTGACGCTTGGACATATGCTCTATGGCCTGCAGATGGGAGAAGCCGGTCGGGCGTATCTTGCAGCGATAGGGACGGTTACTGCCATCGGCGATCAGATACACGCCGAACTCACCTTTTGGGCTCTCGGTCGCGGTATAGGTCGTGCCGGCAGGGATGTGATACCCCTCGGTGTAGAGCTTGAAATGGTGGATCAGCGCCTCCATCGAGCGCTTCATCTCCTGCCGGCGTGGCGCGGTGAACTTACGGTCCTCGATCTTCACCGGGCCGGGCTGCATGCGCTCCAGGCATTGCTGGATGATATATACGCTCTGCCGCATCTCGGCCATGCGGACCAAGTAGCGATCGTAGCAGTCGCCGTTGCGCGCGACCGGGATGTCGAAGTCAACGCTCCGATACATGTCGTAAGGCTGCGACTTCCGCAGGTCCCAGGGCACGCCGCTCGCCCGGATGCACGGACCGCTGAAGCCCCAAGCCAGCGCGTCCTCCGGCGTCATGATGCCGATATCGACCGTGCGCTGCTTCCAGATGCGGTTGCTGGTCAGCAACTGCTCCAGCTCATCGATGAACTTCGGGAACGTGTCGGCCCAGGCGGCGATCTGCTCCGCCATGCCGACCGGCAGGTCGCGGGCGACGCCGCCCGTGCGGAAGTAGTTGCCATGGTAGCGCGCGCCGGACACGCCTTCATAGAACTGCAGCAGTTTTTCGCGCTCTTCAAAGCCCCAAAGGCTCGGCGTGATGGCGCCGACGTCGAGCGCGTAGGTCGTGATGTTCAGCAGGTGGTTCAGTACCCGGGTAATCTCGGCGAACATCGTGCGTATCCAGCGCCCGCGCTCCGGCGCCTCAATCCCCAGCAGCTTTTCCTGGGCGAGGACCCAAGTGTGCTCCATGCACATCGGGCTCACGTAGTCGAGGCGGTCGAAATACGGCAGCGCCTGCAGATAGGTCTTGTATTCGATGAGCTTCTCGGTGCCGCGGTGCAGCAGGCCGATGTGCGGGTCGGCGCGCTCGACGACTTCGCCATCCATCTCAAGGATCAGGCGCAGGACGCCGTGCGCCGCCGGGTGCTGCGGGCCGAAGTTGATCGTGTGGTTATCGACCTCGATAACCTTGGTCGTATTGACCTTGTCCTCGTCCGGCGTTGTCGGATGGGTGCCATCTAAGCCGTGGGTGCGGATACCGTCAGGCATCACTTGCTATCCTTGTTCGCAGCCGCGTCAGAGGACGCAGCGTTTTGGCGGTCGGTATGCGCCTTCTCATCGCCGGGCAGGGTAACCATGCCCTCCCAGGGCGAGACGAAATCGAAGTTGCGGAAATCCTGGGTGAGCGTCACCGGCTCATTCACGACCCGCTTGCGATCCTCGTCGTAACGCACCTCGACATAGCCGGTCAGCGGGAAGTCCTTGCGCAGCGGATGGCCGCTGAACCCGTAATCCGTGAGAATGCGGCGCAGGTCCGGCTGGTCGGTGAAGCTGATGCCGAACAGGTCCCACGCCTCACGCTCGAACCACGTCGCCACTGGCCAAAGCCTGTGGATTGAGGGCACCGGCGTCTCAGCACCGGTTTGCACCACCACGCGCACCCGGTGATTGAGTGAGATCGAGAGCAGCATGTAGACGACATCGAAACGCTCCGGCCGCTCGGGCCAGTCTACGCCGCACAATTCCATCAACTGCTCGCAGGCAAAACGGGGGTCGTCGCGGAGGACGGCCAGCACGGCAACCAAGTCGGACGCCGCGACACGCAGCACCAGTTCGCCATGCTGGATTTCGCCGCTGGCTACACCTGGCAGGCTACGGGCCTCGTTGGCCAGCAGTTCAAGCGCTGACGGGACATGGACAGGCGTCGCCAGAGTAGCAGTATCCTCAGCCACGCAGGATCGTCCCGGTACGGCGGATTTTCTTCTGCAGCTGCATGATCCCGTAAACCAAGGCCTCGGCCGTCGGCGGGCAGCCCGGCACGTAGATGTCCACCGGCACGATCCGGTCGCAGCCGCGCACCACTGAGTAGCTGTAATGGTAGTAGCCGCCACCGTTGGCGCAGCTTCCCATGCTGATGACCCAGCGTGGCTCGGGCATCTGGTCGTAAACCTTACGCAGCGCCGGAGCCATCTTGTTGGTCAGCGTGCCGGCGACGATCATCACGTCCGACTGACGCGGACTAGCCCGGGGAATGACCCCAAAGCGATCGAGGTCATAGCGCGGCATGTAAGCGTGGATCATCTCCACTGCACAGCACGCCAAGCCGAACGTCATTGGCCAAAGGCTGCCGGTGCGGGCCCAATTCACGACCTTGTCGAGGTTGGCAACCACGAAGCCCTTGTCGGCGACCTCACCGGTGATGCCCTTGATCACGGCGTCTTGTTCCGGACCGGGAGCCAGTGCCTCGCGGTTCCAAGCGAGGCCGTCCAGGCCGGGTCCGATCGTCCCAATTGTCGTTGCACTCATAGCGGGACTACTCCCATTCCAACGCGCCTTTGCACCACTCATAGATAAAGCCGACGGTCAGGACTGCAAGGAAGCCCAGCATCGACAGGAAGCCAAAAATCCCAATATCCGAGAGACTTACCGCCCAAGGGAACAAGAAGGCGACCTCAAGATCGAAGATGATGAACAGGATCGCGACGAGATAGAAACGCACGTCGAACCTGCGGCGCGCATCGTCGAACGGCTCGAAGCCGCACTCATAGGGCGACAGCTTTTCGGCGTATGGCTTCTGCTGCGCTGCCAGCAATGAGCCCCCTACCATAGCCAGCGCTATGAAGCCGCCGATCGCGATGAACACCAAAATCGGGAAGTATTCGGAAAGCAGCGGCATGCGGAACCTCGGAGGCTGACGGCGGCGCGATGCTGCACCGCGGTGGCATACTACCGGGAAGCCGCGTAAGCCGCCAGCGCCGCGAAAGCTCGCCAAGCGAACGTCGTGCACATCATGTCGAACTAACCTTAACGCTGCTGGCGCGAGAGACGGGGCTCGAACCCGCGACCTCCGGCGTGACAGGCCGGCGCTCTAACCAACTGAGCTACTCCCGCAGCGACAGGGCGCACGATCTACGGCGCGCACCGGACGACGTCAAGCCATGACGTCACTTCATCGCTCGCCATTGATACCAAAACAATGGGCGGTGACGGTTTCGAACCGCCGACCCTCTCGGTGTAAACGAGACGCTCTACCGCTGAGCTAACCGCCCTCGCCCCGCGACATAGCCGAATTTCAAGTTGAACCCAAGGGGATACCCACCCGAGCGATAACGCTCGGGTGGCCAGGAGGTTAGTGCGGCAAGGAGGCGACGGGCTGGCTCACCGGAGGCACCACGGCCTCAGCAGGCTCCTCCCACTCAATCGCCTCCGGCTTCCGCGCAAGCGCCTGGCTGATCACCTCGTCAACATGAGCCACCGGGATAATCTTCAGGTGCTTCTTTACGCTTTCCGGGATATCGACGAGGTCCTTTTCATTGTCCCGGGGAATGAACACGGTCGTGATCCCAGCCCGCAACGCCGCCAGCAGCTTTTCCTTCAAGCCACCGATCGGCAGCACCCGTCCACGCAGCGTGATCTCCCCGGTCATCGCGACATCGCGGCGCACCGGGATCCCCGTCATGATGCTGACGATGCTGGTCGCCATGGCGATACCGGCGGACGGGCCGTCCTTCGGGGTGGCGCCCTCGGGCACATGGACGTGGATATCGCGCTTCTCAAAAATCGTCGGCTTGATGCCGAAGGTGATGCTGCGGCTACGCACGTAGCTCAATGCGGCTGAAACGCTCTCCTGCATGACATCGCCGAGCTTGCCGGTATGCTTCACCGCTCCTTTGCCCGGCAGCATCACGCTTTCAATTGTAAGGATTTCACCGCCGACTTCAGTCCAGGCAAGACCGGTCACCACCCCGACCATGTCCTCGTCTTCGGTCTCGCCATAGCGGAACCGACGGACACCCGCATACTTGTCGAGGTTCTTGCGGGTGATGGCGATGCGCTTCACCTTCTTGGTGACGATTTCCTTGACCACCTTGCGGGCGACGTTGGCAATCTCCCGCTCGAGGCTGCGCACCCCGGCTTCCCGCGTGTAATAGCGAACGAGATCGCGGATCGCGTCCTCATTCAGCGACCACTCCTCAGCTTTCAGGCCATTGGCCTCCGCCTGTTTGGCGACCAAATGTCGCTTGGCGATCTCGACCTTTTCGTCCTCCGTATAGCCAGCGATCCGGATGATCTCCATGCGGTCCAGAAGCGGCTGCGGCATTTTGAGGCTGTTGGCCGTCGTGACGAACATCACGTCCGACAGGTCGTAATCCACCTCAAGATAATGATCGGCGAACGTCGCATTCTGCTCGGGGTCCAAAACCTCCAGCAACGCCGAGGACGGATCGCCGCGCCAATCCGCGCCGAGCTTGTCGATCTCATCGAGCAGAAACAGCGGATTGCTCGTCTTGGCCTTCTTCATGCCCTGCACGACCTTACCGGGCATCGAGCCGATATAGGTCCGGCGATGGCCGCGCACCTCCGCCTCATCGCGAACGCCGCCCAGCGACATGCGAACGAAGTTGCGCGCGGTGGCTCGGGCGATGCTTTTGCCCAAGCTGGTCTTGCCAACGCCCGGCGGTCCCACAAGGCACAAAATCGGCCCGCGGATCTTCGGGCTGCGCGATTGCACCGCGAGGTATTCGAGGATGCGCTCCTTGACCTTGTCCAAGCCATAATGGTCGGCGTCGAGGATACGCTCCGCCTCCAGCACGTCATTGCTGACCTTGCTGCGCTTCTTCCACGGAATGGACAGCATCCAATCGAGGTAGTTGCGCACCACCGTCGCCTCGGCGCTCATCGGGCTCATGGTGCGCAGCTTTTTCAGCTCGCCCATCGCCTTCTCGCGCGCCTCCTTGGTGAACTTGGTCTTCTTGATGCGGTCCTCCAGCTCGGCGGTCTCGTCCTTGCCGTCCTCGCCTTCACCGAGCTCCTTCTGGATCGCCTTGAGCTGCTCGTTCAGGTAGTACTCGCGCTGCGTCTTCTCCATCTGCCGCTTGACGCGGTTACGGATACGCTTCTCCACCTGAAGCACGCCAATCTCGCTCTCCATGTGGGCGAAAACCCGCTCCAAGCGCTCGCCGATGCGGGCTGATTCGAGCAGCTCCTGCTTCTCAGCGATCTTGAGATTCAGATGCGAAGAGATCGTATCGGCAAGTTTGCTAGGATCCTCGATCTGGTTCAGCGAGACCAAGACCTCAGGCGCGATCTTCTTGTTCAGCTTGATATATTGCTCGAACTGGCCAACGACCGTGCGGCCCAGCGCCTCAAGCTCCTTAGCCTCGCCCTCCTCGTCCGGCATCGCCTCGGTGAATGCCTCGAAATACGCGTCGGTCTCCTTGAAACCGGTAATGCGGGCGCGCCGCCCACCCTCGACCAAGACCTTCACCGTACCGTCCGGTAGCTTCAGCAACTGCAGGATTGTCGAGACGGTGCCAACACGGTAGATGTCGGTCGGCTCAGGATCGTCCTGGGCAGCGTTCTTCTGCGCGACAAGCAAAATCTGCTTATCGTCCTTCATCACCGCCTCAAGCGCACGGACCGACTTCTCACGCCCAACGAATAGGGGTACGATCATGTGCGGGAACACGACGATGTCCCGCAATGGCAAAACTGCCATCGCATCGGCAGACAGGCTCTCAACTGCCGCACGTTCGGCTGCAGATTTCTCCGCAGCTTGACGCGACTTCGATGCGGGTCGCGACTTTTCGGGCCGATCAGATTCAGACATAGGACCTCCTGGTGGACAGCCGGACAGCCTTGCGCCCACTCTGGCACGCAACGCAGCCTCAATGGAATATTTCGCCTTTAAGTTGTAAACTTACTGTAAGCCCTAGGGTTCAGAACCCTTACGACCCAGCATAATGCCTGCCGAGCGATGCGTCAGGCACCGCCCTCCGCTCGCTCTTTACCGTAAGTAAACAACGGGTTGGACCGGCTCTCCGCCACCTCGCGGTTGACCGTCACCTCCTCAACCCCGTCAAGACCCGGTAGATCGAACATCGTGCTCAGCAGGATCGCCTCCATAATCGAGCGTAACCCGCGGGCGCCCGTCTTACGGGCGATAGCGCGAGTCGCCACCGAACGTAGCGCATCTTCGGTGAAGGAAAGCTTAACGCCTTCCATCTCGAACAGCCGGGCGTATTGCTTCGACAACGCGTTCTTCGGCTTGGTCAGGATTTCGACTAACGCCGCCTCATCCAGATCCTCAAGCGTCGCCACGACCGGCAAACGGCCAATGAACTCGGGAATAAGCCCGAATTTCAACAAGTCTTCGGGCTCAACCTCCCGCAGGATCGCACCAGTGCGACGCTCGTCGGGAGCGCGGACCTCGGCCCCATAGCCGATGCCAGATCCCTTGCCACGCGCGCCGATTATCTTCTCAAGACCCGAGAACGCGCCGCCGCAGATGAACAGGATATTGGTCGTATCAACCTGCAGGAACTCTTGCTGCGGATGCTTGCGTCCACCCTGAGGCGGAACGGAGGCCACCGTCCCCTCCATGATCTTCAGCAACGCCTGTTGCACGCCTTCCCCGCTCACGTCGCGGGTGATGCTGGGATTGTCGGATTTACGACTGATCTTATCGACCTCGTCGATATAGACGATGCCGCGTTGCGCCCGCTCGACATTGTAGTCCGCTGCCTGCAGCAGCTTCAGGATGATGTTCTCGACATCCTCGCCGACATAGCCGGCCTCGGTCAGCGTCGTGGCGTCGGCCATCGTGAACGGCACATCGAGGATGCGGGCGAGCGTTTGCGCCAGCAAGGTCTTGCCAGAACCAGTGGGGCCGACCAGCAGGATGTTGCTCTTGGCAATTTCGACGTCGTTGTTTTTGGCGCCATGCGCCAAACGCTTGTAATGGTTATGGACCGCGACGCTCAGCACCTTTTTCGCGTGCATCTGACCGATGACATAGTCGTCGAGAACCTTGCAAATCTCTTTAGGCGTCGGGACGCCGTCGCGCGACTTGACGAGGTGGGTCTTATGCTCCTCCCGGATGATATCCATGCAGAGTTCCACGCATTCGTCACAGATGAACACCGTCGGGCCCGCAATCAGCTTGCGGACCTCATGCTGCGACTTGCCACAGAACGAACAGTAGAGGGTGTTCTTGGAATCGCCGGACTTGCTCATGGACACTCCCGCCCCGCCACCCGCAGGGACAAACCTGAAAACACTAGACCCGGCCACACCCGGACGACAAGGCGGAACCGATCGATGACCGGGCAGCGCTGCCACGAGCGAAGCTTACATGAACCCGCTGGTGAACGGTCAACGATCGCTTGACAAGCGCTATGTGTGCCGAGACCGAAGAGTTTGCAACGGCCAGCGTCCGTACACTCAGGGCTTCGCGGGATCGGCAGGCACTGGACGGTTCTCTACAACCTGATCGACCAAGCCGTAATCGCGGGCCTCCTCGGCCGACATGTAGCTGTCACGCTCCAGCTTGTTCTCGATCGCCTCAAGCGTCTGGTTAGTGTGACGCACATAGATCTCATTCAGGCGCTTGCGCAGCGTCAGGATTTCACGCGCCTGGATTTCGATGTCCGCCGCCTGGCCCTGCGCGCCGCCGCTCGGCTGATGCACCATAATGCGCGAGTTGGGCGTAGCGTAGCGCTTGCCCTTGGCCCCGGAGCACAGCAGCAGGCTGCCCATGCTCGCAGCCTGCCCGATGCACAGCGTGCTGACCGGACTGCGGATGTACTGCATGGTGTCGTAGATCGCGAGGCCTGCGGACACGACACCGCCGGGGCTGTTGATATAGACGCTGATGTCCTTGCTCGGGTTGTCGCTTTCCAGGAACAGCAATTGAGCGCAGATCACCGCAGCGACCTGATCGAACACCGGGCCGGTCAAGAAGATGATGCGCTCCTTGAGCAGGCGCGAGTAGATGTCGAACGCGCGTTCGCCGCGGGCGGTCTGCTCGACCACCATCGGGACCAGCGAGCTGTTGTAGATCTCGACCGGATCGCGATCCCTCATTCTACCTATACCCCCATCTGTCGCCGCCATGGATGGGCCGGCGGCCCTGCCCTACATGGGCTGCAATTTCGTCGGTTCCAGGCGACCCCGGCCAGTTGCCGGGGTGCGCCGCTATGCCACCGCCGACGCGGGCTCCGCTGATAGCTCCTCCGGCGAGACCGTCTTGTCCTCAACCTTGGCCAGTTCGAGGATAAAATCCACGACCTTATCCTCAAAAATCGGGCCGCGCAGGCTGTCGGCGGCCTGCGGGTTCTTGCGGAAGAACTCCATCACCTGCGCCTCTTGGCCCTGGTATCGGCTCGCCTCGGTCCGCATGGCGCGCGTCAGTTCATCAGCCCCGACCTGCACGCCATTGGCCCGGCCAATTTCAGACAGCAGCAGCCCCAGCCGGACCCGGCGCTCAGCGATGCCACGGTACTCGGCTTTCAGGGTCGCCTCGTCCTTGTTCTTGTCCTCGTCGTCGCCCTTGCCCGCTTTAAGGTCGCTCTCGACGCGCTGCCAAATCGAGGCGAACTCGCCCTCGACCATGCTTTCCGGCACCATGAAGCTTGCACTGTTCGCCAGGCTGTCCAGCAGGTCGCGCTTGATACGCATCCGGCTCATCTGGTCGTACTCACGCTGGATCTGCTGGGCGATCAGCTCGCGCACCTTCTCGAGGTTCTCAAAGCCCAGCTTCTCCGCCAATGCATCGTCGATCGGCATCGGCTTCGGCTGTTCCAGCTTGGTCGCCTTGAGATCGAACGTGGCAGGCTGGCCAGCAAGTTCCTTGTTGCCATACTCGGCCGGGAAGGTCACCGCGATCTGCCGCTCCTCGCCGGGCTTCATGCCCTCCATGCCCTCGGAGAATCCCGGGATGAAGCCAGTGCCGCCCAATTCGACGGCTATCCCGGTTCCCTCGCCGCCGGGAAAGGGCACGTCGTTCACCTTGCCGAGAAAGTCCACGGTCAGCGTATCGCCTGTTTGTGCGCCACGGTCCTCGGTCACCGGCTCCAACTCGCGCTGACGGGCAGCGATTTCGTTCAAAGCCTTGTCAATGACTTCGGCGGCCGGCTCGGCGCGCAGCCGCGTCAGCTCGATGGTGCCGAAATCGGGTATCGGCACCTCGGGCAGCAGCTCGACTTCGACGTTGAACTGCAGATCCTGCTTGTCGTCGAGCGACGTTACATCGACCTTCGGCTGTGTCGCCGGACGCAGCCCGCGCTCCGATAGCACCTGCTGGGTGGCGGAATTGACGCTCTCTTCCAGAACCTCGGTCATAATGGCGCTGCCGTAGCGCTGCCGGACAACGGTCATTGGCACCTTGCCGGGGCGGAAGCCGGGCAGCCGGACCGTCTTGCCGATCTCAGTCAGCTTGGCCGTGCGCTTGCTCTCGACGTCGGCCATCGGCACGACGACGGAATAGCCGCGCTTCAAGCCTTCGGAAAGCGTCTCGGTAACCTGCATCTGCACCCAGTCCTTGCTACTCTATATCGTCCATGTCATCCGCGGATTGGTGCGGGCGGAGGGACTTGAACCCCCAAGGCTTGCGCCACCAGAACCTAAATCTGGCGTGTCTACCATTTCACCACGCCCGCTTTATCGTACCAACGCGCGATACCAGCCGGCGCGTGTAGCGCACCCGGTGGTGCGCGACAAGGTTGCCATTCCCAGCCTGTCAGTAGCACGGCACGCCGGCGAGCGGGCGAACCGAATGCATGGTTCACCGGCCATATTGGCGCGCTGCCGATAGTGCAACGGGCTTTCCCGACGCAACGGCTGCGCCTACATCCCAGGCATGAGCCTGCTGACCCTCGACCGCGTTACCCTCCGCATGGCCGGCCGCACCCTGCTGGATCAGGCGGAGCTGCGCGTCGATCCCGGGCGCCGCATCGGGCTGGTCGGCCGTAACGGCGCCGGGAAGAGCACATTGCTGAAGGCCATCGCGGGCGAGCTGCCGGTCGATGGCGGCGAGATCAGCTTCAGCAGCCGCGCCAGCATGGCCCAGGTCAGGCAAGAGGCGCCCAGCGGCGACGGCAACCTGCTCGACACCGTGCTGCTGGCCGACACTGAACGCCTGGCGCTGCTGGCCGAACTGGACACCGCCCCGCCCCTGCGGCTCGCCGAGGTGCATGAGCGGCTGCGCGCCATCGGAGCCGATGCGGCCCCGGCGCGGGCGGCGGCAATCCTTGCCGGGCTCGGCTTCGACGCGGCCGCCCAGGCGCGCGCATTGGACAGCTTCTCCGGCGGCTGGCGGATGCGGGTGGCGCTGGCCGCCGCCTTGTTCGCGGCCCCCGACCTGCTGCTGCTGGACGAGCCGACGAACCACCTGGACCTTGAGGCGACATTATGGCTGGAGACTTGGCTGGCCCGGTTCCCCGGCGCCTGCCTGATCGTGTCGCACGACCGCGGCCTGCTGGACCGCGCAGTTCAGAGCATCGCCCACCTGGACCAGCGTAAGCTCAGCCTGACGCCCGGCGGCTACGACGAGTTCGTGCGCATCCGCACCGAGCACGCCATGCAGACCAGCCGCGCCGCCGAGCGCATCGCCGCCCAGCGCGCGCACATGCAGAGCTTCGTGGACCGCTTCCGCGCCAAGGCCACCAAAGCGCGGCAGGCGCAGGCCCGCATCAAGGCTTTGGAGAAGCTGCCGGTGCTGGACACAGTGGTCGAGTCGGCGCCGACGCGGTTCGATTTCCCGGAGCCGGCGCGTCTCAGCCCGCCGATCCTGGTGCTGGACCGCGTGGCCGCGGGATACGGCGCCACACGGGTGCTGAGCGGCTTGTCGCTCAGCGTCGATATGGACGACCGGATCGCGCTGCTGGGCGCCAACGGCAACGGCAAGAGCACGCTCGCAAAACTCCTGGCTGGACGGCTGGAGCCGCTGGCCGGCACGATCCGGCGCAGTCCGAAGCTGCGGGTCGGCTACTTCGCGCAGCACCAGACGGACGAGCTGGTGCTGGGTGAAGACTCCGGTCATGCACATGGCCCGTGCCGTGCCCCGCGCGCTGCCGCCGCAGGTGCGCAGCCAGTTGGCACGGTTCGGCCTGGATGCGGACCGAGCCGACACGCCGGTCGGCAGCCTGTCGGGCGGCGAGAAAGCGCGGCTGCTGCTGGCGCTGGCCACGCGGGACGCGCCGCAACTGCTGATCCTGGACGAGCCGACGAACCATCTGGACATCGACGC
Organism: uncultured Alphaproteobacteria bacterium; assembly: GCA_963850595.1. Taxonomy (GTDB): domain Bacteria; phylum Pseudomonadota; class Alphaproteobacteria; order Acetobacterales; family Acetobacteraceae; genus CAHJXG01. The sequence goes on from CAWKLS010000008.1 coordinate 54,521, forward strand.
GCGGGAAGCGCTGGTGCGGGCGCTGGCGGATTTCCAGGGTGCGGTGCTGTTGATCACCCACGATCCGCATTTGGTCGAGCTGGTGGCGGACCGGCTGTGGCTGGTCGGCGACGGCACGGTGCGGCCCTATGAGGGCGACATGGACGATTACCGTGCGCTGCTGGTCGAGCGGGCACGGCCGGCGGCGAAAGCGGATGCCGGGCCAAACCGTAAGGATGAGCGGAGGGAGCGGGCAGAGGCCCGCGTCCAACTGGCGCCGCTGCGCCGCCAGGCACGGGACGCAGAGCTGCGGATTGCCAAGCTGGAGGCCGAACGCATCCGGATCGAGACACGGCTCGCCGACCCGGCGCTATATGCGCCCGGCCAATCGCAGGCGGTCACGGAGGCAAACCAGCGTCTGGCCGCGATCGGGCGCGAGCTGTCAGCGGCAGAGGGCGCTTGGATGGCGGCAGAGGAAGCTTTGGAGGCGGCCGGTTAGGCAGGGCTGAAACTGCCATCCGGCTTCAGTGTCGCCAGCACGCCGGACCGCACGTCGAAATGCGCGCCGTGGAGGCGCAAGGCGCCGGCGGCAACGCGGCTGGCTATCCAGGGAAAGCTCGCGAGGTTCTCGAGCGCGACGCAGACCATCGCGTGCTCGCCGGCCAATTGTTGGTCCGGCGCGTCGCAGGCCAGTATTTGACTCCGGGCGCGCTCGGCCAGGCGTATCCAGGGGCCGACGAAATCACCCTGCGGCGCTGTGTCGGAGAGCAGGGCCTGTACACCGCCGCATAGGCCGTGGCCCAGCACGATCAGGTCCTGCACGTCGAGGGTGCAGACGCCGAACTCCAGGGCGGCGCTGGTGCCGTGATAGCTGCCATCGGGCTGGTATGGCGGCACGAGGTTGCCGACGTTGCGGACGACGAACAGCTCACCAGGGCCTGCGCCGAAGATCATGGCGGGATCGACCCGGCTATCGGAGCAGGCGATAACCATGGTGCGCGGCCGCTGCCCCTGCGCCGCCAGACGTTCGAACAGCGCCCGGCGCTCCGGCCAGGCGCTTTCGCGAAACCGTGCGTATCCGTCGAGTAGATGTTGCATGGGCACTGCATAGCCGGTCAGGTCGCGGGTTGAAACTGTGCCCGCATACTGTTGAACTTGGCTTCGAGGTCGTTGCCGTTCACCCGTTGCGACAGCGCGCAGTAGGTTTTCTGGGTGAGCTGCGCGGCCTTGGCGATGGCGGGAATAGACTGGAGCGCCGCGAGTTCGGCGTGCACGCGAGCCAGCAGGCGGGGCGGCACCGGGTTGTAGGTGACTGGGGTCGCGGCCACGTCCCATTCAAAGAAGGTATGCAGTCCTTTGCCCTCCAGCCCGCCGGGAACGCCGCCGCGCCCGCGGTGCGACTTCACCCCGAACTCCTCAAACGATTTCTGATAATAATGGTTAAGCGTGCCGTGGACGGCATCCGGCGGCTCCGTCATGCAATCGACACCGATGGTGATCGGGTCGAACGCCGAGTTGACGAACACCAACCCCTCCGGACCGGGCACATGGATTGCGGCCATCGTGCCGATGTCCGCGAGCCGCACCAGGGACTTCACCAACCCATGGGCGACCGAGTGGCTGAATCGCTCCTGCACCAAACCTTCCTCACGCCGGATCTGGCCCTCGCTGCCGTACCAGTTCCAGTTGTAGCAGATGGCGGACGGCCTTTGCTCAGGCTCCATGCCGGTGGAGTCTGAAGCCGCGGCGAGACGGCTCGGATAACACTTTTGCAATGCGGTGATCGTCTCGATAACAGAATAGTCGTGGTGCTCGGCGGGCACAAGAAATTCGTCCACGTCGAAATACGACACCCATTCAAAATCACGCAGCGCGTGCAGAAGGTGAATCGAGTGCTCGTAGGCTTTGACCTGCGGGGATACGAGAGGCCCGACTTCATTGCGGATTACTGTCACATAACGTGTGCTGTCCAGCGCATCCAGCAACGCGTCCGAGCCGTCCGAATTATCATTGGTATAAAGAAAGACATGCTCGAAGCCCACCGCGCGATAGTGCGCTACGCATTCCAGCAGGAAGCAACCTTCATTCTTTGCCGAAACGACCGCAGCCGCGGTCCGGGTTGGCTGGATCAGGCGCATGAGCGCCAGGCTCAATTCTTTCGTCCCGCTGGGACGGCGACGATCCAACGCGAGAGCGTCAAGCTCCAGCCCGCACCGACGCTGGTGCTCAATGCCGCCCGGACTTGGCTCACTGCCGATCAGCGAGGCAATGTTGCGTCGAAACACTGCTTCCAGTGAATAGATTTCATCGTCTGGCGCAAGCCGCCGCGTTACAAACGATGCCGGGACGATGGTCGAAAGTGGCATGCCGGGGCTTCCTGTGCCCCGGTGAACGGGGTCGGGGCAACATTGCCCGTTTGCGGTGAAGACTTTGTTAATAGCTTCGCGTTATGATTGCAATTTGTATCTCAATTCGTGTCATAGCCAAAACCGGGTGCTGAGCTGCTCAGCCGTGACGTAGGCGCTCGTCAGCTCAATCTGCATTTCGGTTGCATGTTGCTGCAATCCGATCTCGTCCAGCGACCAGCCCAGCATCGTGCGCACGTGCTCGTCGTAGCGGTCCGTGAGCGCCGTAGTGCCGGGATCAAGGTTGGTGACAAGGACCATGCCTGTCGGCGGCGCGTCGAGCGTGGTGAACGACAGATCCGGACGCATTAGCCGCAGCAGGCGCGCCGTGCGCCAAACGTCGCCGGCCCACCAGTGCCCGCGATGCGGCTCAATCGACGGCCGGGCCAGGTAGCCACGGTCGGTCATCGGCTCTTCAACCGGCACGCAGTCGTGCAGGATGATGATCGAGTTGCGGGCACAATGGCGCTCGGTGTTGATGAAGTCGCGCAGCAGGAATTCGCAGCGATGCATCCCGTCGAGAAAGGCGAGCTGAATCTTCTCGCCCAGCAGCTTGCAAGGGTCGTGCTGCTGAAAAAACAGGTCGGACGTCATGCGGAACAACAGCAGCCGCGGCTTCGATACGATCCGGCGCACGACTTCAATGTCGTCAAACGGAAAACCCGGATCGATTGCGATCGATGCGCAACGGGCAAGCGCCAGACTCGCACCGGTCCAGGTGCCGATCTCCAGGTAGTTGCGCGGCTGCAGGACCTCGTGCAGGGTTTGCAACACCTCCAGGTAGCCGCTCCCGGCAAGGTCGGGCAGGGTATTGACGACGATGTGGTCCAAGCGACCCATCCTTCTTGAATTGCAATCCGGACCGTTGCAGTGCCAGGGCGCTCACCGTGTCACAGCAGCAATACGTTTTGCAATCAAGATTAGTCAGTCTGCTTGCGACGTTGGCACCCAGCCCTGCGGCACCCAGCCCTGCGGGACGATCATCGCGGCTTATGGCACGGCGCGAGAATTTGGTTGCTCGAACGGACGCGGGCCAAAACGGCTCAAGGCCAACGCGGCAAGCGCGGAGAGCACGACGGCGGCAAAGACCCACTTGCGATGGTCCGACGCCAATGGGATCGCATACTGCGTCGAACTGAGCCACAGGCCATAGGCGAGGATGGCCACGAGCACCGCTGGCGAGGCGGCGGAGGCCGCCCGGTTTGCCGTGCGTGCAGCCGGGTCGCTGAGCCGCTTGCGCAGGCGCAAAGCCGGCTTCTCAATGCGCGACCAGGAGAACATCGCCAGGGCGATGGTGACCGGTAGGGCGAACAGGATGTTCCAGTACCACTGCCGAAGCTGCGGGAAGGCATATGCGAAGCTCTGTTGCACCGGCATCGCGTAGAGATAAATGCCATAGGAGTAGTCGCCGCGGTCGAGCATTGGGATCTTCGGCAACGGCAGCAGACCGAGATAGACCGTGACATAGACCAGCGGCGGCGTCGCGAGGGTTGCAAGGCTTGGATGGCTCACCAGTGCCATCCCGGTCACCAGGCATAAGGCGAACAGGCCGCGGCTGAACGGAATGAAGTTGCGCCAGAGGAACAGCAGGTTGCCGAGTGCAAAGGCCAGGATCAACGTGTGCGGCCGGAATGCGCCGCCGATCTCCCGCAGGCCCAGTCCAAAGCTGTCGCTCAATGCTGAGATGACCATCATTGCGATGATCAGGAAAGACAGGCCACGGGGCTTGCCGAGCAGACCGGCCGCGATGACGAATGCGATGTAGGTGTAGCAGAGGATTTCGGGCGCGATCGTCCAAAGCGACGAGTTCACCACATTGTCGAACGGGTTCGCCGAGAAGACGCCGGGCAGCGAGATTTGAATATTGCCGACCAGGCTGCCGAAATATCGATAGAAATCGATGTTGGTGAAGTAATCGGCAGGCGACAGCGTCGTCACCAGCGACCCGAGGATGACGGCGGACATCGTGACCTCGGTCGCGAGGGCGGGCAGGATGCGCAGGCCGCGTGCGGCGAGGAAAACCTTGAGCGACATCGTCCGGACCGCACTGCCCATGACCAAAAAGCCGCTCAAGGCAAAAAAGATCGGCAGCAGCGACGTAACGATGCCGCCGGTGAGCGGGTTGGTCCAGAACGGCAGTTCGGCCTCGCGGCCATAGCTGGTGACAATGCTATGCCAGCAGAGAATCGCAATGGAAAGCACGATGCGCAAGGTATCGAAGCCCTGGCCGATGCCGTTCGTCCGGTCGAGCACTGCGCCGATCGATACGTATCGTTTGCCGGTACCGTTTGATACTTGTCCGACCGCTTTGTTCATTGGTCTTCTGCCTAGGCTGAATTGCAGCAGCGTCTGTAACGCTGGCAACTACCGCCCGGGCCGGGGTAGGCGTTAAACTCCCTGTGACCTCGCGAATTGCTAAGCAGCGACGCCGGGACGATCGCTAAGCAGCGACGCCGAGATATGCGCGTTCGAGGCGGGCGGCAAGGCCTGGGGACTGGGCCGGGGCGGCCAAAACCACGCGGCCCTGCGCAAGCGCATAGACGCGATCGGCGACGGCCAGCGACTTCTCCACGAGCTGCTCGACCAGCAGCACCGCCGTGCCGGTGTCGCGCAGCCGGGCGAGCACCAGCAGCACGCGGTCAACCAGCACCGGGGAGAGCCCGGCCGATGGCTCGTCCAGCAGCAGCAGCCGGGGACGGCGCACCAAGCCCTGCGCCACGGCGAGCATCTGCTGTTGGCCGCCGCTCAGGGCTCCGCCCTTTTCGGAGCGCTTGGCGGCGATCTCCGGGAAGACCTGCAGCGCCTCCTCGACGCGGGCGGCGCGCTCGCCGCGCGGCAGGTCATAAGCGGCCAGAGCGAGATTGTCCGCGACCGAGAGCTGGGTAAACACCCGGTGCCCCTCGACCACATGCACCAGTCCGGCCCGCGCGCAGGCCCGCGGATCGGCGCCGCGCAGGCTGCTGCCGGCGAAGTTGGCGCTGCCTGCGGTCCAGGGCAGCAGGCCCGACAAAGCGCGGAGCAGGGTCGTCTTGCCGGCGCCATTGGGTCCCAACAGGGTGACGATCTCCGCCGGGCGCACGATCAGGTCCACGCCATGGAGCACGCTGATTTTCCCGTAGCCGGCATCAAGGCCTTCAACATGCAGCAAGGGGTCAACGGCCAAGATAGGCCTCGACGACGTCGCGATGCGCCCGGATTTCAGCCGGCGTGCCGGTCGCCAAGGTCTGACCTAGGTTCAGCACGGTGACGCGGTCGCATACCGCGAAGATCAGATCGGCGTGATGCTCGACCAAAAGGACGCCGGTGCCCTGGCGGCTGATGGCGGTAATAAGCTGACCCAGCCGGTCGATCTCGACCGCCGACAGCCCGGCCGCGGGCTCGTCCAACAGCAGGAACCGCGGCGTTGGCATCAGCGCGCGAGCGATCTCGACGAAGCGCAACTCGCTGTGCTGCAGGCGGTCGGCGCGGACGGCGGCCAGCGCCTCCAGCCCGACGACACGGAGCGCTGCCATGGCGCGGTCCCGCAGCACGGCCTCCTCGCGGCGGTGGCGCGGCAGGGTCAGCAGTGTTTCCAGCAAGGTGGCGCGGCCCAGGATGGTGCCGCCGATCATCACGTTGTCGATCACCGAGGCCTCGCCGACGATGCGGGGCGTCTGGAAGGTGCGGCCGATGCCGGCGGCGGCGCGGAGCGGTGCGGCGCTCATCGGCAGCGTCGCGCGGCCCACCTGGACGGTGCCGGATTGCGGGACGGCAAATCCGCAGATGGCGTTCAGCGTGGTGGTCTTGCCGCTGCCGTTGGGGCCGATCAGGCCGTGCACCTCGCCGGGGCGCAGGTCGAGATCAAGGCCGTCGATCGCCCGCACCGCGCCGAAGCTGAGGGTGACACCGCGCAACGTCAGCTCCTCCCGGCCCGTGCTGTGGGACAGCAGCGCCGGCAGAAGCTGGGTGCGCGGCACGACGGCCCGGCCGATGGGCAGAGCGCGGCGATTGCGGAAATCCAGCACATCGGCGATGCCGCCGGGCACCAGCAGCACGATCGCCAGCAGCAGCGCGGCATACAGGAAGGTGGACCAGGCGACCAGCGGCGCCGCGAACTCCGGCAATGCGGTCAGCAGCAGCGTCGCGAGCAAGGGACCCAGCACCGAGCCGCGCCCGCCGATCAGGATGGCGATGAAAAACAGCACCGAGAGGTCGAAGGTGAAGGCGTCCGGGGTGATGTAGCTTTGCAGGGTCGCGAACAGCCCGCCGGCGACGCCCGCGAGCGCGCCGCTGAACAGGAACACCAGCATCAGCAGCCGGGCCTTGGCGACGCCGCAGGCCTCGGCGGCGACCTCGGCGTCGCGGAGGGCGACCAAAGATCGGCCGAAGCGGCTGTTGGCGGCGTTGAGCGTCATCCAGGTGCAGGCGGCGGCGAGCGCCACGCATAAAAGATAGAATCCGTGGGCGGTGTCGAAGGGTGCGGCCAGCGCCGGGCCGGGCACGCCGATGCCGCCGCCGGTGACGCCGGTCCAGGCCAGCGCCACTTGGGTTACGATGGTGGCGAAGCCGAGCGTCGTCATGGCGAAGTAGAACGTGCGCAGCCGCAGCGCCGGCAGGCCGACGACGACGCCGGCCATGGCGCCGACCATCGCCGCCGCCGCCAGCGCCAGAAACGGGTGGACCCCGGCGCGCTCGACCAGCACGCTGGCGGTATAGGCGCCGAGCGTCAGCAGTGCGACGTAGCCGATCGCGAGCTGACCGGCGAAGCCCACGACGAGGTTCAGGCCGGACACCAGCACCCAGTAGATCGCGGCGCGGGTGGCGATGACCGTCCAATACTCCTGCCCGACCAGCGGCAGGGCGAGTGCCACGAGCAGCAAAGCGAAGTAGGGCAGCGCAGCGGTTAGCGATGCGGCGGCACCAAGCCGAGTGCGATCTTGGGCGATGTGGTGCACTAGACCCGCCGCACCGCGGGCGCGCCGAACACACCCTGCGGCGCCGCGAGCAGCACGACGATGAACACGGTGAACACCAGGACGCTGGCGAACACGCCGCCCACGGTGAAGTTGGCCGCCTGCTGGAACAGACCGAGCGCCAGCCCGCCCACCACCGCGCCGCGGTTATTGCCGAGTCCGCCCAACGCCACCGGCACGAATCCATAGAAATTCAGCATTGCTCCGTTGGCGAAGAACGCCAGCAAGAGCTGCCCGCTGCTGAACCCGGCCAGCCCGGCCACGGCGCCCGCCAGCGCGAAGCTCGCCATGCGCAGCCGCCGCTCCGGCAAGCCGAGCGCCCGGGCGGCAAAGTTGTCCTCTGCGATGGCGATGAAGGCGCGGCCGACCAGGGTGCGGCGATACATCCACTCGAGCCCGGCAATGACGGCAACGCAGGCCAGCACCGGCAGCCAGAACTTCTCATTGAGGATGCCGGAACCGAGGCCAAACAGCCGCGGGAAGGGCTGCGGCTCGGTGCTCCACTCGATCGCCGTCAGCTGCTGGATCAGCAACGCCGCGGCCAGTGTAGAGAGTACGTATAGATGCTTCTCCAGGCTGGCGAGCACCGGGCGCACGGCGATGATCTCGGTCAGCACGCCGACGCCAGCGCAAGCCGCGAGGGTCAGCACGAGACCAGCCGGGGCAGGAATGCCGAGCCGGCCTACGAACAGTGCGCCAAACACGCCGCCCAGCATGCCGAGCTGCCCGGCGGTGAAGCTCATGACCCGGGACGCCGCGAACATCACATTATAGGTGATGCCGATGAGGGCATACACCGCCCCAAGCGCCAGCCCGGAGGCGACGATGGAGGCCAGCACGGCGCGGCTACATGAACCCCATCGCTCTAGGTGAAGCCCGGCGCCAGGGCGAAGGTGCCGTCCCGCTGTGAGTTGGCGCGCGACATCACCACATCCGCCTGCGGATAGCCGTTGTGGTTTTCGGGGCTAAAGGAGTAGGCGCCGAAGATCCCCGGATATGCCGTCGTCTGATTCCAGGCGCCGATGATGGCCTCGGATGTGCTGGCGCCGGTGCTTTCCACCGCGGTTGCGATCAGCTTCACGGCGTCGTAGCCGCAGGCGACCCACCATAGGCTCGTATCGTGCAGTGCAACCTTGCCGGCAACGAGCCTGCTGACGAAGGCCTGGCTGCGCTCCGGCAGCTTGCCGTCCTCACCGAAGCTGCAGCTCCGGTAGCCCACCATGAACACCTGCTCCCAGTTGCCCGGCTTCTCCAACAGGCCGCGTATCTCGCCGGAGCCGAGCGAGGGATGCCCCACGATCGGCACGTCCCAGCCGAGCGCGCTCCGCACGTTCATCAGGCGGGACAGCATGCCGACGCTGACGCTCCACACCACGATGGCGCGGGCGCCGGCGGTCTTGGCGCGCAGCATGTCCGGGGTCACGTCCGGCTGCGTCGCGTCGATCAGCGATTGGTTCACCACATTGGCGCCGTCCCGGCCGAATGCTGCGACCGAGGCTGCGACGGCGCTGGTGCCATAACCCGTGGTGTCGCCGAACACCGCGACGTCGCGCACCTCCAGCGTGTTCAGCACGTAGGCGCGCACCGCGTCGTCCCACTGGCCGTTGCTGGGCGCCATGCGAAAGGCGTTGGGGAACTTCACCGGGTCGATCAGGCTATCGACCACGCAAGGATGCACGCAGGGCATCTTGGCGCGGGCCATGATCGGCGTGGTGGCCAGTGCCTCGCCGGAGTTGGTCGGACCCCAGATCGCGTGCACCTTGGCGCGGCTGATGAGTTCCTGGGTCGCGTTCACGGCCTTGGTCGGGTCGCCCTGGGTGTCCCGGGTGATGATCTCAACCTTCCGCCCGCTCACGCCCCCGGCCGCGTTCAGCTCGTCGGCCGCGAACACCACGCCGCGGTTGAAGCCGATGGCTGGGGCGGAGCTCGGCCCGGTGAGCGCCGCGAGCCAGCCGATGCGGAGCGGCTCGGCTGATGGGGAAACGGTTTGGGCGGCAACGCGGCGGCCTAGCCACGGAGCAGCAGCGGCAGCCAGCACCAGCGTTCGGCGTGTCGTCATCGTGTCCTCCTGGGACATCGTCCGCCGTCATAGGGCGGATTGTTGACGCAACTATCCCCTTGCGATCAAAGGGCGTCAATCACGAAGCCGCCGTAATTTCGTGGTATTTTATGGGCATCTAGGCCCAGACGGGACCAGGAACACGCATGCGACGACGGCGATTGATGACGGGCGCGTTGGCACTGGGTCTTGCGCCCCGGGCCGGGCTGTTGGCGGCCGAGGCAGCCGCCGTGCCGTTCGACGCGCAGACCGTCCGCAAAATGGCCCGTGCCCTCGCCGACGCCGCGTTTCAGGCGCCAGACACCAAGCTGCCGGATGCGCTGGCGAAGCTGGCCTACGACGCCTACCGCAGCATCCGCTTCGATCCCGCGCAGTCGCTGTGGCGCGGCCGCGGCCTGCCGTTCGAGGCGCAGTTCTTCCACCGCGGCTCGCTCTACGCCAACCGGGTGGACCTGTTCGAGGTCGCCGACGGCCAAGCGCAGCCGTTGCGCTATCAGCCCGGCCAGTTCGACTTCGGCGCCACGCCGCGGACCGGCGACGAGGACCTGGGCTACGCCGGGTTCCGCCTGCATAGCGCGATCAACCGGGCGGACTCGGTCGATGAGATCGCCGTGTTTTTGGGTGCCAGTTACTTCCGCGCTGTGGGCAAGAACCTGCTTTATGGCCTTTCCGCCCGCGGCCTGTCGATCAACACCGCTGACCCCGGCGGCGAACAGTTTCCAGCGTTCAAGGCGTTTTGGCTCGAGCGCCCGCAGCCCGGCACGAACAGCATCGTCGTCACCGGCCTGCTCGACAGTCCCAGCGCCGCCGCCGCCATGCGCTTCTCTATCCGGCCCGGCGACGACACCGTGTTCGACGTCGAGCTGACGCTGTTCCCGCGCGAGGACATCGCCCAGCCCGGCATCGCCACCATGACCAGCATGTTCCTGTTCGACCCGCTCGACCGCGGCGGCGCCGACGACTACCGCCGGGCGGTGCATGACAGCGACGGGCTGATGATGCTGACCGGGCGCGGCGAGGAGTTGTGGCGTCCGGTCGCCAACCCGCGCATCCTGCAGATCAGTCAGTTCGCCGATACCAGCCCCCGTGGCTTCGGGCTGATGCAGCGGACCCGGGCGCTGCGCGATTTCGAGGATTTGGAGGCACGCTATGAGAAGCGCCCGAGCCTGTGGGTCGAGCCGATCGGCGATTGGGGCGAGGGTGTGGTGCAGTTGGTGGAGATCCCGACCAAGGACGAGGTGCACGACAACATCGTCGCCTTCTGGCGCCCCAAAAAGCCGCTGCTGGCCAAAAGCGAGCACGGCTTCACCTATCGCCTGCACTGGGCGCCAGATGCGCCGGTTGCCAGCGCGCTGGGCCGGTTCACCGCGAGCCGGAGCGGCGCTGGCCCCGGCGGCACCCGCTTGTTCGTGCTCGACGTTGCCGGCGGGGCGCTGAAGGCGTTGGCCGCGGACGCCCAGCCGCGTTTGGCCGTCAGCACGGACCGGGGCAAGATCCAGAACGCGGTCGTGCGCCCGAACCCGGAGGAGGGCGGCTGGCGTATCGGGTTCGAACTGTTGCCGGAGGACGCCAAGGCTGCCGAGCTGCGTGTCCAACTGCTGGCGGGCGACGCGCCGCTGACAGAAACCTGGGTGTTTCGTTGGACAGCCTAACGCCTGACGCCTTCCGAGCGCTGCCGGAGGGGACGCCGCTCGCCATGCCGGCGCAGGCGCTGCACGGCAGGGGCGCCCATAACCGGCCGGCGTCGGCACCGGGCGGCATGGCGGGGCGTCGGGCGCTCGTGCTCGGGGGTGCCGTCGCGGTGACCGCCATCGCGGCCTATCAGATGTACTTGGTGCTGGGCGTCGGCGGCCTCACGCTGCTTGAGGCAGTCATCCTCGGGCTGTTTGTCGTGCTGTTCGCCTGGATCGCGCTGGCGCTCGTCAGCTCGCTGTGCGGCTTCGTGTCGCTGATCGCCGGCGGCGGGCGGCGGCTCGATCCGCCCGGCACGCCGTTACCGCAGCTTACTGCCCGGACCGCGCTGCTGATGCCGTGCTACAACGAGCAGCCCGCCCGGGTCGCGGCGGCGCTGCAGGTCATCCACGGCGACCTCGCCCGGCTCGGCGCCCTGCCCGCCGTCGATCTGTTCATCCTGAGCGACACCACCGACCCCGACATCTGGATCGCCGAGGAGGCCGCGTTCCTGGCGCTGCGCGACCGCACGGGACAGGATGATCACATCTTCTATCGCCGCCGCGCCGAGAACACCGAGCGCAAGGCCGGCAACATCGCCGACTGGGTGCGGCGGTTCGGCGGCGGCTATGCCCAGTTCCTGATCCTCGACGCCGACAGCGTGATGATGGGCGAAACCATCATCCGCCTCGCCGGCATCCTGGAGCGCAATCCGGACGTCGGCCTCGTGCAGACCCTGCCGGTCATCGTCGGCGGCGAGACGCTGTTCGCCCGCATGCAGCAATTCGCCGGCCGGGTGTATGGCCCGATGATCGCGCACGGCATCGCCTGGTGGCATGGGGCGGAGGGCAACTACTGGGGCCACAACGCGATGATCCGCACGGCCGCTTTTGCCGGGCACGCCGGGCTGCCGACGCTGCACGGCCGCAAGCCATTTGGCGGCCACATCATGAGCCATGATTTCGTCGAGGCGGCGCTGCTGCGGCGCGGCGGCTGGGCGGTGCACATGCTTCCGGCGCTGCCCGGCAGCTATGAAGAAAGCCCGCCGTCGCTCGCGGACATCGCCGTGCGGGACCGGCGCTGGTGCCAGGGCAACCTGCAGCACTTGGGGGTGATCCTGGCGCGCGGCCTGCACCCGATCAGCCGGCTGCACCTCGCGATGGGTATCGGCTCGTATGTCACGGCGCCGCTCTGGCTGCTATTCCTGGTGACCGGCATCCTGATCTCGCTGCAGGCGCGGTTCGTGCTGCCGGACTACTTTCCGGCGGGGCCGTCGCTGTTCCCGCTATGGCCAGCGGTGGACCCCATCCGTTCGAAATGGGTGTTCATCGGCACCATGGCCGTGCTGCTGGGGCCGAAGCTGCTGGCCTATGCGGCGCTGATGCTGCATGGGCGAGAGCGGCGGGCGTTCGGCGGCGCGCTGCGCACCCTCGCGGGCGTGCTGATCGAAACGGTGCTGGCCGGGCTGATCGCGCCGGTGGCGATGCTGACGCAGTCCGCCGCCGTGGTCTCCATCCTGGCTGGACGCGATGGCGGCTGGCAGCCGCAGCGGCGCGACGACGGCGGGATCGCCCTGGCGCAGACCGCTCGTCAATACCGGGTGCATACGGCCATTGGCTTGGCTCTCGGGCTCGCATCCTATTTGGTGTCGCCGTCGCTGCTGCTGTGGATGTCGCCAGTGGTGCTGGGTTTGGCGCTCGCGATCCCCATGGCGGCCTGGACGGCCGGGCGCGGTCCCGGCCAGGTGCTGCGGCGGGCTGGGCTGCTGCGCATTCCCGAGGAGGAGGCGCCGCCCGCGGTGCTGGCGGAAGCCGAACGGCTGCAGACCCAATTACTCGTCCCGGAGAAATCCGCGTTTCGCCACCTCGTGTCCGATGCGCGGCTGCTGATGGCCCATGCTGTGATGCTGCCGCCACCGCGGTCCCGCGGCAGGCCGTTCAGCCCGGCGCTGCTGATGGGCCTCGCAAAGCTGGAGGAGGCTTCGACGCTCGATGCTGCAACGGCGGCGTTGACCCGTCAGGAGACCGCAGCCGTACTCGCCGACGAGCGTGGCCTGGCACTGCTGCGTGGCCTCGCGCCTTAACCGCGCTCAGTCGGACAGGCTGGAGCCGCCCATCGCCCAGCCTGACATGTCTTCGCTGGTCAAGTGCAGTTCCCGCGACAACGCCGGCTCCTGCTTTACAAACGACGGCCCGGAGAGAGCGCCGTCATCGGGAGGCAAATCTGGCCGTGCCTCGGCGGCGGCAACCGGCTCGGCTGCGTGGAGATGCCGCGAAAACAGCGCCTGCAAGGCTTGGGCGAAATTCATGACCGGGTTCATATGCGGGATTGTGCAGCGCAATATAAAGTTGCGCCCCCGCGCCGTTCAACACTGCCCCGCTCTCACGTCTTCGTTGCCGCCGTGTTGTCCTACGCCGCCGCGTCCGGTCCGACGCGCACCAGCAGCTTGCCAAAGTTCTTGCCCTGCAGCATGCCGATGAACGCGGCCGGCGCACGCTCCAGGCCGTCCACGATGTCCTCGCGGTACTTGATCTGCCCTGCGGCGATCCAGGCGCTGGTCTCTCGGTGGAACTCGGCCTGCTGGCTTGCGAAATCCCACACGATGAAGCCGCGGAACGTGAGCCGCTTGGTCAGCATGGCGCGCATCAGCCCGGCGGTCCGGTCCGGTCCGGACGACGGGGCCGTCTGACTATATTGCGAAATCAAGCCGCACACCGGAATGCGAGCGAAGGGATTGAGCAGCGGGAACACCGCGTCCCAGACCAAGCCGCCGACGTTTTCGAAATATACGTCGATGCCTTTAGGGCAAGCCTGCTTCAGTTGGCCGGGCAAATCCGGCCCACGGTGGTCGATGCAGTCATCGAACCCCAACGAACGGACGTAGGCGCATTTTTCCTCGCCCCCCGCGATCCCAACGGCCCGCGCGCCGCGCAGTTTGGCAATCTGGCCCACCATCGAGCCCACGGGACCGCTGGCCGCTGCGACCACCACGGTCTCGCCAGGCTTCGGCTGCCCGATGTTGAGCAGGCCGCAATACGCCGTCATCCCGGGCATCCCCAGCACGCCGAGCGCTGTGGACGGCGACAACGATCCTCGCTCCAGGCGCCGCAATCCGCTCGCCTCCACGGCGGCATAGCTTTGCCAGCCATTGCCGCCCTCGACGAGATCGCCGGGCCGCAGGCCGTCGGCGTGGGATTCCATGACCTCGCCAACCGTGCCGCCGGTCATCACGCCCCCGATCGCCACCGGCGGCACGTAGGACGGCGCGTCGCTCATCCGGCCGCGCATGTAGGGATCGAGCGAGAGCCAGATGGTCCGGACCAGCGCCTGCCCCGGCCCCGGCACCGGCATGTCGGTATGCTCCATGCGGAAATCTGTCTCCTGCGGCTCGCCCACCGGACGGCGGGCGAGGACCAGGCGTTGATTTTGGGACTGCGGCATCGGGGCACCTCGGTTTCGTCGCGCGACCATAACCGGGATTAACTAAGTCGCAACTAGTGCCGCGCATCATAGGGCCCAAGACGAATACAACTTTTGGTAGCGAAAATCTTGGTGGCACAATCTTGAAGGCTCTATTTTGACTGGCGCGATCGGGCGCAACTTGCAGGCCTCGGTGCTCCTGCTCACCCAGTTGGCGCCGGGCGGCAGCCTGGAGTGGAGCGTCAGCGGATCGGGGCTGGGCGGCATCAGCGACCTCCGGATGCAGGACACGCTGGGTGACGGTCAGCGCATGGACACCGTGTTCCATCCCCAGGTCGTGATCCGCCGCGGCTCCGTCACGCTGTTCAGCGGCGACCTGCTCGGCTGGTCGGGGGTGCGCAGCGCGGAGACCGCGACGACCGCCATCAAGTTTGATCTCGCCCCCACGTTGCGCTCCGCTGGGCTGTCCGGTGGCCTCACGGATGACAGCACGGTCACCGTCACCTTCCACAGCGTCATCGGGCCGCTCTATGCAGCCCGGCAAGCGCCGGCGCTGGGGCGGGTGCTCGGCCAAGGCGATCCGCTGGTCAACACGGCTCTGTTCAGCGGCACGGTGGCGGGGATGTTGGCCAGCAGCGATCCCGTGTCGGCAGCCTTGACACTGCCGTCCAGCGTGCTCGCGACCTCGATTTATGCGGTGAACGGCGTGCTGGTCACGGGCGCCGCGCATGCGGCGTTCGGCGACATCGTGACCTACCGCATCCGGGTCGAGATGCCCCTGACCGCCGCGCACCGCGTCCAGTTGACCGCATCGGCGCCGGGGCTTGCGGGCGCTTTCGCGTTCGACCCCGTGGGCGCGGCCGGAGCGCCGCCCAGCGGACACGCCCAGTTCGGGTCGGGCAGCTACACCGCAACCCGGCCCCTGGTGACCCCGACAACCGACGCCGCCGGGCGCCCCGTGATCCAGTTCGACTTCGGCGACGTCCTGCTGGTCTATGGCAACAGCCCCGGCACGATCGACCTGCTGGTGTCGGCTCCGCTGACGCCCGGCGTGCCCCTTGCCGCGACAGTCACCGAAACGGAGGCGAACTCGTTCGGGACCGGGACCGCGGTGACTGCGGTCTCGTCCGGCATCATCCTTAATGAGCCGTTGCTGCGCATCCAGACCGCGACCGTCTATGCCTCGAACGACGCCGCGACCTGGACCGGGACCGGCGGCCCGTTCGGCTACAGCCCGGATTTCGGCCAGTTCGGCGGCGTCATCAGCAGCGCTGGTTTGGCGACAGAGCCGTTTGCCGACCGGCTGTCCGGCGTCGATGCCGGCGACGACGTCACCTTCGTCATCGCGGTCGAAAGCTTGGTGCCCGGCGCCAAGGCCTACGACGTGATGATACGCAGCGCGTTGCCGGACGGGTTCGCGGTACCCGACGGCGGCGCAAGCATCACGGTCTCGGACGGCGCCGGGACGCCGCTGGCCTATTCCGGCGACCTGTTCGATCCAAAGGGCGGCCTCCTGCTCGACCCGGCCGCGCCACTTGCCGGCTATGACGCCGATAGCGGCCGGAACGTGCTGCTGATCAGCTATACGCTCCACAGCATCGACCGGCTGGACCTCAGCGTTCCCAGCCGCGCCAGCACGGTGCAGATCATCCGCTATGCGTCGCAGCCCGGCTGGGTCAACCGCGCGCCGCTGGCCGCCGCCGCTGCCAACACGGCTAAAACGGAGGTGGTGAACATACCGCCCAGCGTCGCCGTCGCCCTGCTCGCGACCGGCAATCCGGATACGACCAGCACATTGCTGGCGCTCGGCGGGACCGCGACGTTCCAGCTCACCGCCACCCTGCCCGAGGGGCTGAGCCGCGGGTTGGACCTGGCGTTGGCGTTGCCCACCTGGCTCACTGCGATTTCGGCAAGGGTCGTGATGGTTGGGTCCGACCTCAGCCCGCAGACGCAGGTTGCCGACGGGCACGGCGGGATCAGCTTCGGCGATACGCTGAACACGCCGGACGGTCAGTTTCCAAATACCCAGGGCACGACGGCTGATCAGGTGCAGATCGAGGTCACGGCCCGCCCAACCGGCGTTCCAGACGGTCCCGCCCCGCATTTGACGGCCATTCAGGCAGCCGTCAGCATTGGGACGCCTGGTCAGGCGAGCACGGCAGCAGGCAGCGTCGTCGTGGGCGTCGCCAACCCGGTCGCGCCGCTAATTACCCTGGCCCTCGCTGGCGCCAGCCCGGCCACGCTGCGGAACAGCGAGATCGCGACCTTTCGCATCGTCGTGACGCTGCCGCCCGGTTTCATCGCGGCGTTCCGCATCCTGAACAGCCTGCCGGCCGGGCTCGCCTACTTGCCGGGATCGGTGCGCATCGTCCAGGCGGACGGCGTTGCATCGTCCGGCAAGGCCGCGCTGTCATTGCCGACGGTGCGATCGGCAGGGCCGTTGCTGACCCTCGATTTCGGCGCGGTCAACGTGCTGGTCCCAATGCAGCGCCAAGTCATCGTCGAGCTGCAGGCGCAGGTGGCCGCCCCGGTCGGTACGACGCTCGTCACCTCGGCCACGGCTGAGACCGGATATGCCTCCGCCATCGCCGCACCGCTGGCGGCGCTGGTGGGGAACACGGCGCCGATGCTGACGGGACTGCCGCCCACCAAGTCTGCGCGGGACGACACGGTGCTGACGCCTTTCGCGGGTATTGTGGTGACCGATCCTGATCCCGGACAGCAGCAGACCCTGCAGATCACGCTCAGCAGCCCGGCCAATGGATTTCTTTCCAATTTGGGTACGGGTCGCTACGACATGGCGGCGGGCATCTATACCGTGACGGGGACCGCTGGCGCCGTCATGGCCGCCGCCGCCGCGCTCCGCCTCACGCCAACCCGACACCAGGCCAGTTTGGGTCAGCAAGTGCCGATGGACCTGAGCGCCCAAATTCGTGATAGCGCTGGCGCCACTAGCCCTGCCGTGGTGATCCGTCTGCTGACGGCCGCAACCAACACTGCGCCGGTGATCCGCAACGCCGCGCCGGGCGAGGCAGTGATCCCTGGTACGCCGGTCCGCCTGTTCACCGGTCTGCTGCTGCAGGACGCCGATACCGGCCAAACCGAGACGCTGACCATCCAGTTCGCCGACCCCGCCATGGGCACGCTGCGCGGCATGGGACCCGGCCGCTATGATCCGGTAAGTGGCCTATTCACCTCAACGGGCACGCTTGCGGCGCTCATGGCCGAGGCTGCGGGCCTGGTATATACCGCAGCAAGCCGGGCCATCGCGGCCGAAACCCTGGTGACCATCACGATCGATGACGGTGCCGGCGGTGTCGCCAGGGATAGCAGATCGCTGATGGTCTTGACGGGTGTGCCATCCCCGCCGACGGACCCGGCCAATTTGTCAGCGCGGCCATTGGCTCCCACGCCGTTAGCGCCCACGGTCGTGCCGGCGGCGCTTTTTATCGGGTCGGCGCCGGCCAACCTCGTCGTCGTGCCGGCCGGCTCCAACCTGCTTGCGGGCACCGCCGGTCGCGACGCGTACTTCGTGGACGGCAACGCTGGCGGGCCGCAATGGGACCCGCTGACGGGTTTTAGCGGCGGCGATACGGTTGTCCTTTGGGGTTTCCGGGGAGGTATTTCGACATTCACTTGGTCGGACGATGACGGCCCGAGCGGCCATACCGGCCGCACTCTGCGGGCCGACATCGCTGGCTCCGGCACCGTGACGACAAGCCTGACCTTCACTGGCCAGGTCGCCAGCGCCACCGACCGCTTCGCCATCAGCACCGGGCGCTACAACGGGCTTGAGTTTCTCGCAGTCACGTCGCCCTTGTGACAGGGTCGTCTTTACCCAGTCACGACGGCCACGTAAGTTCCAGTCGCCCCTGCAATGCAGTTACGTTGATGCTTCTCGGCTATCACAATGTTATAATCCTGACGGCGAAAGCAAAGGATGCCGTCATGCATAGTGCTGGTCACCTCCTGTACTGCACTGGCCCACTTCGGATGCTGTATCAATGACCGGCTTACGCCTGCCGCGGCGGCCGGCGAGCTATACCAAGCGGGTGGCGCTCGTGCTGCAGGGCGGCGGGGCGCTCGGCAGCTATCAAGCGGGAGTGTATGAGGCGCTGGCCGGGTCGGAATACCTGCCGGACTGGGTGGCCGGCATCTCGATCGGCGCGATCAACGCGGCGTTGATCGCCGGCAACGCGCCCGAGCGCCGGGTCGAGCGGCTCCGGCAATTCTGGGAAGAGGTCACTCCGCCATTCTGGCCCGGCGTGCCGTCCATTGACCTAGGCGACGCCGGGCGACAGGCCGGGGCGTTGCGGGCGCTGCTGTTCGGCACGCCGGGCTTTTTCCGACCGCAAGACGCTGCCGCCTGGCTCCGCATCCCGGCGCCCACCAGCTTCTATGACACGAGCGCGCTCAAGCTGACCCTGGAGCGGCTGGTCGATTTCGACCAGATCAACGCCCGCACCATTCGGTTCAGCGTCGGCGCGGTGAACGTCCGCACTGGCAACTTCGCCTATTTCGACAACGCAAACATCCCCATCCGTGCCGAGCACGTCATGGCAAGCGGCGCATTGCCCACCGGCTTCCCCGCCATCGAGATCGACGGCGAGTTTTACTGGGACGGCGGCCTGGTCTCCAACACGCCGCTGCAATACGTGCTGGACACCTTACCTCGCGAGAGCCGGCTCAGCTTCCAGATCGACCTGTTCCCGGCGAGCGGCATTGTGCCAACCACGATCCAGGAGGCACAGGAGCGGGAGAAGGACATCCGCTTCTCGAGCCGCACCCGCGCCGCCACCGATAGTTTTACGCTGCGGCACGACATGTGCCATCTGATCGAACTGCTCTGGGCAAAACTGCCGCCGGAGTTGCGCGCCACGGACGAAGCGGAGGCGCTGCACGGTTTTGGCTGCAGTACCAGCATGGATATCGTCGAGCTGATCTACCGGACCGACGTCGCCCAGGGCCAGTCGAAGGACTACGAGTTCAGCCGGCCGACCATGGAGGCGCGCTGGGCGCAGGGCCGGGCGGATGCGCTGACGACGCTGCGGGCCGCCCCTTGGCTCGCGCCGATGCCGCTGGAGCTTGGCGTACGCACGTTCGACGTGCTGCAGCCGAACCGCCTGCCAGCGCTTTCCGTGCCGTAGGGCTGCAGGCATGGAATCGCCAAAAATCTAGCGGATTTGAGAGCTGACAACGAAGTTTTCGCCGTCTAGCATCCGCCTATACAAACAAGCGGGCCGGTATAACGGCTGTGGGAACGGAGCTGGACATGGCCGTCGCAATCGAACGACTGGGCCCCTCACTGGGGGGACGGGTCACCGGGCTGGACCTGACCCGGCTGCTCGACGCCGAGCAGGTCGCGGCGATCGAGGCCGGGATGGACGAGCATGCGGTCCTGGTCTTCCCGGAAGCGCGGATCACCGACGAGCAGCAATTGGCGTTCACGATGAACTTTGGCGCATTGGAGGAAACCGCGGGCGGCAACGTCACCCCGAAAGACCAGCGGCGGCTCAACCCGCAGATGGCCGACGTGTCCAACCTCGATCAGCACGGCAACCCGCTGGCCCGCGACGACCGGCGCCGCATGTTCAACCTCGGCAACCAACTCTGGCATTCGGACAGCTCGTTCCGCGCCACGCCCGCGAAGTATTCGATCCTATCGGGCCGCGTCGTCTCGACGTCGGGCGGCAACACCGAATTCGCCGACATGCGGGCGGCCTATGACGCGCTGGATCAGCCGACCCGCGCTGAGGTGCAGGACCTCGTCTGCGAGCACTCGCTGATGTATTCGCGCGGCGCACTCGGCTTCGACGCGCTCACGCCGGAGGAGCGCGCGACGTTCGCGCCGGTGCGCCAGCGTTTGGTGCGGACGCATCCGAGGACCGGACGCCGGTCGCTGTATCTGTCATCGCACGCCGGGGCGATCGTGGGGTGGCCAGTCCCGGAAGCGCGCGCCTTCCTGCGCGATCTCAACGAGCACGCGACCCAGCCGCAATTCGTCTATGTGCATCGCTGGCAGCCATTCGACCTTGTGATGTGGGATAACCGGCAGACCATGCACCGCGTCCGCCGCTTCGACGCCGACCAGGTGCGCGACATGCGCCGGACCACCGTCGCAGGAGACGGGCCGACCTATCAGCAGGCTGTGGCCGCGTAGCCTACGAACCAACCACGATCGGCAGAAGCCGGTCGGGATAACGATAATGGAGGAAACAATGCGGCTTTATGACTGGCACATCGCGCCCAATCCGCGCCGTCTGCACATCTTCTTGGCCGAGAAGGGCATCAAGCTCGACCTCGTGGAGGTCGGGCAGGACGACCTGACCCTGGCGCCATGGTTCAAGGAGAAATACCCGCACATGATGGTGCCGATGCTGGAGATGGACGACGGCACCTGCATCGGCGAGGCAATGGCGATCTGCCGGTACCTCGAGGAGCTTCACCCCGACCCGCCATTGATGGGCGTTGATGCCAAGGACCGCGCCGTCGTCGCAATGTGGGAGATGCGCGCCAACGAGGAGGGCATGCTGCCGGCATCGGAGCTGTTCCGCAACACGCATCCGAGGTTTGCCGACCGCGGCCTGCCGGGCTCGGCCGCGCCGATCCCGCAGATTCCGGCATTGTGTGACCGCGGCCGGGCGCGGCTGAAGCGGTTCTTCACCAAGTTCGACCAGCAATTGCAGGATAACAAATTCGTGGCCGGTGAGCGCTTCACCGTGGCCGACGCGACAGCCCTTTGCGCGGTGGACTTCGCCGGCTGGTCTGACGTGAAGATCCCCGACGGGCACAGCCACCTGCGCCGATGGTATGACGCCGTCACCGCCCGGCCCAGCGCCAAGGCCTGAAACCCAGCGGCGGGGCACGGACTAGGTCAGCCGCCGGGCGAGAACACCCTCGACAGCAGACCGTGGGCAGAGGCCGGTGCCGCATTCGGCCCGACCGTGATCGTCGCCGTCATCCCCGCCGCGAGGTGGACCGTGTCGGGCACCTGGTCGATATGGATGCGCACCGGGATACGCTGCGCCAGCCGGACCCAGGTGAATACCGGGTTTACCGTGGCCAGACCCAGATCGCCGGCGACGGTGTTTGGCGTGTTGATGCCGCGGGCGATGCTCTCCACGTGCCCGCGCACCGAGTCCGGATAGCCCATCAGCGCCGCCATGGCCGGGTCGCCGACGTGGATCCCGCTGAGCTTGGTCTCCTCGAAGTAGCCCGCCACCCAAAAGCTGTCGCTGTCCAGCACCGAGACGTTGCGCATGCCCTTGGTGGCGTAGTCGCCCTCCCGCAGCAGCAGGTTGGTGACGTAGCCGTCCACCGGGGACAACACGTGGGTGCGCTGCAGATCGATGTGGGCCTGATTGACCTGCGCGACCGCACTGGCGAGGGTCGCTGCGGCAATATCAGAGTCGCTCCGGTAGCGCTGCTGCTCCTCCTGCGAGGTGGACAGCGTAGTGAGGTCGGCGCGCCGCTTGGCCTCGGCCTGCTTCAGCTTGAGGTCGGCCTGCTTGCTGTTCATGTTGGCCTCGGCGGTGGCCACGGTGATCTGATAATCGACGGGATCGATGTCATACAGCACGTCACCGCGATGCACCGTCTGATTGTCAACGACATAGATTTTGGTGATGCGGCCCGACACCTCCGGCGCGATGCTGACCACGTTGGCCAAGACCTGGCCGTCACGCGTCCATGGGCCGGTGACGTACTGGGTCCAGACTACGGAGCCAGCGAACACCGCCGCAACCAAGATGGCGATCGTAACGCCCATGCGGACGGCCCGGCGAGTTTGGCTGAGCATGGCAGACTCAACGGGACGAAAAAGGGCAGAACGGCGGCATCAGCGGTTTCCTCGCTACAGCAGCGCAACCAACGCGCCGAGTAGGCAAATGTATAATCCGGTTTCCGCCAGCGGCGGGTTCCAGACCCAGCGGAGCAAGCCGAACCGGATCAGCAGCCAACGCAGGGGGAGGTAGATCAGCAGGGCAGCCAGCATATAGGCGACGAGCGGCGAGAAGAACACGCCGGCCACGTTGGTCTCACGCCACATGCGTCTGATCCTTCACCAGGTCTTCATTCTCTATCCTATCACGCCATAACGACGGAGCGCCCGGCCGTGCTGCCGCAGCAGGACTGCCGAGCCGTGCAGCCCGGCTGCTGCCTGCAACGCCGAACGCTGTGCTGCAGCCGGAGCGTACCTGCCGGCAAGCACTCCATGTGCAGCCGCGTCGAACGCGTCCGGCTCGGGCGGCGGCATCGGCAATCCAAGGGCGTGCAGCCCCGCCTGCGCCCGGCGCAGCGCCAATTCCAGCTCGGTAAAAGCGGAAAGCCGCTCCAGCACGGCCAGGCGAACCGGTGTAGGCCGGCCAAGCCAGACCTGCGCCTGGGCGAGCCGGTCGATGGACAGGCAGCGTGCGTCACTCAGGTCATAGCCGTCCGACCGTCCCTGCAGCGCGCGCTGGACTTGCCGTCCGATAGCGTCCGCCACCCGGGCCAGCCGGCGTCGCGGCGAAACCGGCAGTATCAGGCGGAAGGCCAGCACCATGAACAGAATGGCCAGCACCTGCACCAGCACGTTGTTGAGGAACGCCGAGAAATCGAAGCTTTCGGTGTTGGCGGGCGACAGCAGCAGCAGGAGATACAGCAGCAGGCCCGGCCCGAACCGCGCCGTCACCGGATGGCGGGCGGCCAACGAAGCCGCGAAGGCGAACGGCGCGAGGGCCAGGGCAAATGGCACGAAGCCGGACGCTTGGGGCAGCAGCACGAAGCCGATGATGCCCGCCGCCAATGCCGGCGCCGGCAGGCTGAGCCCCATGGCCACACCCGCGGCCGACGGGTTCGGCTGCATCCCGAGCAGAGCGGTGAAGGCGGCCTGCTGCACCAACAAGAGGGTGGCGCCGGGCCATCCGGAATACACGCAGAACACGCATCCGAGCGCGACCGAGATGATCGTCCGCGCGGCGCTCAGCCCGGCCCCGACCACGTCGTAATGGACCGGCAAGCTGACCCGAGTGGCCGGGCCATGGCCGTCCTCAAGCGCCCGCAGCCCGTTCCGAGCCTGCGCGTGCTGCCACAGCAGCTCCTGGGAGCGTTCCAGCAGCGCGGCCGCGGTCAGGTCCGTCGGCAGCGGATCCGGTGATGGGGTATCCTGGGGAGTATCCTGGCCGCTGGTGACCCTCGGAACAGGCTGGCGAAGCTGTGCGGCGGCCAGGTCCATACTGCGCCGGGTCGCGGCGTCGGTCGGCAATCGCAGCCCGGTGGCGATCGCGCGGCTGGCGGACAGCATGCCGAGCAGACCGGCGATCGCCGCCTGGGCACCTGCATTGCGTGCCCGCCCATCCGGCAGTTCGGTCGCGGCGTGGCCCGCATCGGTGCGCAGGGCAAGGATGCTGGCGCCCACCTGCGCCGGCAGCGGCTCATTCGGCAGGTCTTGCCCAGTGAGTGCCGACACCGCAAGCGCCTCCGCGGCAGAGAGCCGTTGCCGCAGCGCCGCGACCAACTGTTCGTAAGCGACCGCGTGCGACAGCAAGGCGTTCACCGCGGCGACGGAGACGACGCCCAGAAGGATCGCCGCCACCCGGTTGAGCGTGGCGAGCAGCGCCCCGTCCGGTGCGTCGATGCCCGATATGGCGATGATCCCCACGGTGTAGCCGCATAGCACGGCGCCATACGACCGGAAGTCCCGCAATAGCGCGGCGACGAAAGTGCAGGCGCCGAGCCACAGGGTAAACGCGGCCAGCAGCATCGTGCGATCCTGCGGGAACAGCGAGACCAGCGCGAACCCGACGACGCCGCCCAGAATTGTTCCAAAGACGCGATACAGCGCCTTTGACATCGCCATGCCCGGCGTCGGCTGCGCGACGATCGCGACGCACAGCCCGGCGCTCGACGCGCTTTCGAGCTGAACGGCGAAGGCGACGAAATAGGCGAGCAGCAACGCCAACGTGGTCCGCGTCGCGAAGCCAACCGCGTCTGGCATGAACCCCGGCAGAACAAGCCAGGGCTCGCTATCGCGTCGAATGGTCTCAGACAAGTCTCAGTTCCTATGCTGCTCGCTTGATCCGATCAGTTCGGCATCGCAGGGCGCCGTCACCAGCCCAAGCTCCGCACGGGAAAGCCGGCGACCATCATCAGACGTCACCTCGAGCTTTGCGACGGGATGGCCGGTCGCGGTCTCGACGACGTGTGCGAGCCGGTCGCCCGGCTGCCTCAGCCAACGATCCCCCCATTGCCGCATGGCCACCACCACGGTGATGAGGTCATCGCCCATCTGGGTCAGCACGTATTCCTCGCGCCGGGCACCCTCGGCCACCGGCTGCCGGGTAAGCACCCCGCCATCCACCAGCTTTTTTAACCGATCGGTCAGGGCGTTGCGGGAGATGCCCAGGCGACGCTGGAAATCGTCGTAGCGGGTCACGCCGAGAAACGCCTCACGGATGATCAGCAGGCTCCACCACTCGCCGACGAGGTCAAGGGTGCGGGCGATCGAGCAATTTGCTCCGGAGAAATCTGTTCGCTGCATCGGTCACATATAGGTGCAAGGGTTGCATCTTTGAACTCTCGGCATTAGTCTCTCTATTGAACCTAGGGAGTGCCCGATCATGAACATTCGTTTCTCCAGTCTCATCATCGCGTTGGCGGTATCCGTCAGCGCCGGCGCCATGGCGCAGGGTCGTGCCGAGCCGGACCAATCGACCCAGTCAGCCATTGCTGCCAGCGCGGTCGGCCACTGGCTGTATGATGCGCAAGAACACATGATCGGCAGCATTCGCAGCCTGTCGGATAACGGCCGGACCGCGGTGATCATGGTGGGCGCCTACTTCCAGAATGGCAGCCATCTTGCGACGGTTCCGGCTGGCGCATTGTCGCTCATCAATCGCCGGGTCACATTGCGGACTGACACGGTTGAGGCGCTCAACGCCGTCAGGCAACGGTGAGCTTGCTAACCGCCCTCGTCTGGGTCGGCCAGCAGGCGCGTCAGTGAGTGGTTGCGATCCATGCCTTGCATGATTGCGTCAACGTCACGCTGAACCGCAGTGCGTGGTTTAGCTACAGCTTGCGATGGACGGTACGGGTCTGATGTCACCGCTGGCCCCGCAACCAACACACATGCCTCGCTGTCGCCGGCCTCGCAGTCCTGCTGCAGTCGCACCAGGAACCCTGGCCGCTGCGGCGCGCATCCGGCCAGGGCGCCTGCCAGCGCCGCGCCGACAAGCCAGATCAGCCTCATGGGTGCCAAGCGCCCAGAGGTGCAATCATTGCCAAGCCGCCGATAGGGCGCATTCGCTCACTGGTCCG
The DNA here is from genome assembly GCA_963850595.1 of uncultured Alphaproteobacteria bacterium. Taxonomy (GTDB): domain Bacteria; phylum Pseudomonadota; class Alphaproteobacteria; order Acetobacterales; family Acetobacteraceae; genus CAHJXG01. The sequence continues at coordinate 80,302 of CAWKLS010000008.1, forward strand.
GCAAAGGGAAGCATAAGAAATCGGCAGCCTGGGTTCACCATAAGTCATAGCCCACATGTTAGAGTAACACTTGACCCGATAAAATCATCTATACTCAACATTGGTATCACGGGAGCCGGCGTTCAGACAGCCGCTGCTCAACGACAGCGCGCCATGGCGCACCCGGCGGCGCTGCGGCCAGCGCCCGGCGGTAAAGCGTTGCACTGGAGTCACTGACGCCGCCCTCGGCCCGGGTGGCTGCCTCCGCTGCACGGGCGGCGAGCATGGCATCGAACCGGACCTGCAGCGCGGCGCGCCATGCCGCTGCCGCCGCGGCATCGTTGCCCCGACTCTCCTCGATATTGCCCAATAGGAGAAAGCCCTGGCGAGCTTGGTCGCTGTGCGGGTCCAGGGCGGCCAGACGCTCACGCAACTGGCCGATCAGCGCGTCCTCCTCGGCCGAGTGCGCCTCCTTGCTCGACGCGTCCGGCAGACCCGGCGAACCGCCAATGACATACAGGCCGAGCGCCAGGGCCGGCACCAGCACCAGCACGGCAAGGACCGGCGTCCGCGAGCCAGGCCTTGCCACGTCCTCCGTCACGCCGGCGATCTGCAGCAGACGGCGCTGCACCTCGAGCCTGGCGGTCGCGTGCTCCGGCGGCAGGATACGGCCCTCGGCCAGATCACGGTCCAGTTCAGCAAGCTGATCGCGGTGCAGCGCGATAGCTGGATCGCGTCCGCCCCGAGATAGGGTTCGACGGCGCAGCACCAGAGCCAGCGGCGCCAAAGCCGCACCCGCCAGCAACAGAATGGCGACCCAGATCATGGGGGCGAAAGGTCGGCCAGACGCGAGCGCTCCGCCTCTGTCAGCGGCTCCGACACAGCGGGAGCGCGACGCCGCGACATGACGGCGAAACCCAGGCCCGCCAGCACTGCCAGCACCGGGGAGGCCCAAAGTACGGCCGTCGCGGCGTTCATCGGCGGGCGCAGGCGCACAAAATCGCCGTAACGGGCGACGACCCACTCGATGGCCTGGTTGTCGGCGTCGCCGGCGGCGATCCGGGCGCGGACAATGCGGCGCAGGTCACGCGCCAGGTCGGCGTTGCTGTCCTCGATGCTCTCGTTTTGGCAGACCAGGCAGCGGAGCTGGCGACCCACATTCTCGGCCCGCGCCTCCTGAGCCGGATTAGGCAGCATTTCGGCGGGATCGCTGATCGCGAATGCGGCGCCGCTCCACAGCAACGCCAATAGGAACAGCGTCTTCATGCGAGGCTGCGCAGCATCGGCTGGAGCTGTTCGGACACCACGGCGGGGGTCAGCGGACCCGCCATACGCCAGCGCACCACGCCGTTTGGGTCGAGCAAGTAGCTCTCCGGCACGCCATAGACGCCCCAGTCGATGGCGACTTGGCCCGGAGCGTCCCGCGCTACGCGGGCGAACGGATTGCCGTGCCGGGCGATGAAACCCGAGGCCGCAGCGACCGTATCCTTGTAGGCAATTCCCCAAATCGGCAGGCCACCACGGGCCAGCGCCATCAACTCCGAATGCTCGATCACGCAGGGCACGCACCAGCTGGCGAAGAAGTTCACCAGGACCGGGCGGCCCAGGGCGATGAGGTCGGCGCTGCCAAAGCCCTCGCCGGGTTCTTGGGACGGCAAGGTGAACTGCGGAACCGGACGCCCGATCAATTGGCTGGGAACGTCATGCGGATCAAACCGCCCGGCCTTCATGCGGCCCAGCACCGTCCAGAACCCGGCTCCCGCCAGCACCGCCGCACCGAACGGCGCCAGCAACAGGGTTTGACGCCGGTTCACGCGACGGCGGACCCTGGCCGCACCTGGGCCCGAGCTGGCGCGCCAACCCGGGTGCGGCGATCCAGCAGGGACAAGCCACCGCCGACCGCCATTATCAGCGCACCAAACCAGATCCACGGCGCCAACGGGTTGTAGTTCAGCCGCATGATCGCAGCGTCGTCCCGCTCCTCGCCCAATACGACATACAGGTCGGCCATGCCGTTGGTGTGAATCGCCGCCTCGGTCGTGGTCATACGCTGCGTGACAAAGGTCCGCCTCGATGGCTGCATTACTGCAATCAGCCGCCCGTTCCGCTCCAGCCGCATCGTCGCGACGCGCTCACCGTAGTTCGGGCCGGTCTGATCGCGCAGGCCTTCGAGGGTCCAGCTATACCCGGCCGACTGCACGGTCTCGCCGGGGTGCATCAGCACGACCTCCTGTGTGGCCAGAGACATGCCCGCAACCCCAGCGACCAGCACGCCCATTCCAGCATGCCCCAAAGCCGCGCCGAACATCGACAGCCGCAACCCGCGCAACCGGGCGACGCTATTGCCGGCCGATACTCGGAACAGCCGGATGCGCTCAATCACCTCGGCAAATGACCCGAGGATCAGCCAGGCCGCGCCACCGAACGCCAAGGCCGGCAACCCTCGCGCCGGACCGAGCGAAGCAATTAAGCCAACGACCAGGGCCGCAAGCGCCGCCCACCACAGCCGCATCAGCGCCGGCGCCAGCTGCGCACGTTTCCACGCCATGGTCGGCGCTATGACCATCGCCGCGAATACCGGGATGCAGAGCGGCAGGACCGTCGCGTTAAAGAACGGCGCACCCACCGAAATCTTTGAGCTCAGCACGAAATCGGCGAACAGCGGATACATGGTTCCGGTGATCACCACCGCCGCCATGCTGCACAGCAGGATGTTGTTCAGCACCAGCGCGCCCTCACGGCTGAGCGGCGCAAACAACCCGCCGGGCGCCAGCGCCGGAGCGCGGAAGGCAAACAGCAGCAGCGAACCGCCGATCACGATTGCCAGCAGGCCCAAGATGAACACGCCACGCGTCGGGTCATTGGCGAATGCGTGCACGGAGTTGAGGATGCCCGACCGCACCAGAAAGGTCCCGGAGAGGCTCAGCGAGAAGGTGCCGATCGCCAGCAGCACGGTCCAGACCTTCAGCGCCTCACGCTTTTCCACGACGATCGCCGAATGCAGCAAAGCGGTGCCGGTCAGCCAGGGCAACAATGAAGCGTTCTCGACCGGATCCCAGAACCAGAAGCCGCCCCAACCCAGCACGTAGTATGCCCACCACGAACCCAGAGCGATGCCCATGGTCAGCAGGCACCAGCTCGCCAACGTCCACGGTCGGACCCAGCGACCCCAGGCAGCGTCGATCCGACCCTCCAATAGCGCCGCCACAGCAAAAGCGAACGGCACCGCGAAGCCGACATAGCCGGAGTAGAGGATCGGCGGATGGAAGGCGAGTCCGGGGTCCTGCAGCAACGGGTTCATGTCGCGGCCATCGATCGGTGGCGGCCACAGCCGGGTAAACGGGTTGCTGGCCAGCAAGGCGAACAGCAGGAACCCGGCCGAACTGCCGCCCAGCACGCCGATCACGCGCGCCCGCAACGCCGACGGCAGCCCACGGCCGAACGCTGCCACCGCGCCGCCGCACAGCGCCAGGATCAGGCCCCAAAGCAGGATTGAGCCCTCATGATTGCCCCAGGCGCCTGTCACCTTGTACAGCAACGGCTTCAGCGTATGACTGTTCTCGGCGACGTTCAGCACCGAGAAGTCATTGACGACGCTGCTCCAAACCAGGGCGCCGAACGAGGTGCCGAGTGCGAGCAACTGCCCGATGGCCAGTGCCGGAGCCGCCGCCATCAGTCGGGCATCGTTGCGATGCGCGCCCCAGATCGGCAGTATTGTCTGCGCCAGAGCGATCGCACAGGCTAGGGCGAGCGCGAAATGACCGAGTTCAGGAATCATCCGCCTACCCTTTGCGGTGCCAGTGTGTTCCAAGTCGCGGCCGGCGGCGGCGGACCCTGCTCCGGACGCCATTGGCCGGTGCGCTTCAGCGCCTCCGCTACGTCTTTCGGCATATAGGTCTCGTCATGCTTGGCCAGCACTTCCTGGGCGCGGAAGCTGCCGTCGCTTTGCAGGGTGCCGAGCGTCACCGCCCCCTGCCCTTCGCGGAACAGGTCCGGGAGGATGCCGGAGTAGGCGACGTCCACCGCCGCCCTTCCATCGGTGATGCGGAACCTTGCGACTGGTTTCCCGCGCTCCTGGCCCCGGTACACGCTGCCGGCTTCGACCAAGCCGCCCAAACGCAGCGTGCGTCCTGGCCCCGCCACATGCGCGGCCAAATCCGACGGCGCTACGAAAAACACGATGTTGTCGCTGAATGCCGTGAGGCCCAGCGCCGTCGCCGACCCGACGCCCAGGCCGCACGCCAGCACGATCCAAAGCCGCCGCCGCTTGCGGGTCATGCGAGGCCTCGCGGGTCAATCTGCGCCAGACGCAGCCGGGCACTGTTCAGTCGCCGCCATGCGCCGACGGCGAACACGATGGGCACAGCCACGCCCAAGGCGAAACACGCGGCGACATAGGGCAGATGCGTCATGCCGACATTCCTTGCCGCTCGGCACTCGCCAGCAGCAATCCACGAATGCGCCGCTCCATCACCGCCGCACGCAGCCGCGCTACGACGATGGCCGCGAAGGTGAACGAGAAGCCGATTGCGCAGACCAGTAGCGGCCAAAGCATGGTTGTCGCCATCGTCGGCGCCCCAGTGAGCGTGATGGTCGCCGGCTGATGCAGCGTGTTCCACCAATCCACACTGAACTTGATGACCGGAAGGTTAACGACGCCGACCAGCGCCAGGATCGCGCCGGCGCGATATCCGCGGTTCGGGTCATCGAACGCCCGGACCAGCGCGATATGCCCGACATACAGGAAAAACAGCACCAGCACGCTGGTCAGCCGGGCATCCCATACCCACCAGGCGCCCCACATCGGCTTGCCCCATAGGCTCCCGGTCACCAAGCAAAGCGCTGTGAACCCGGCACCCACCGGCCCGATCTCCACCGCCGCCAGGTCCGCCAGCGGATGCCGCCAGACCAGCGACGCGAGCGAGCATAGCGCGAGGCTAAAATACCCAGCCGACGCCAGCCAGGCGGATGGGACATGCACATACATGATCCGCACCGCGTCGCCCTGCTGCCAATCCGCCGGCGCAATGAACAGGCCCCAGAACAGGCCGCTTACGGTCAGCAGCAACGCTGTCCATGACAGCCAAGGTTGTACCGCCCGGCCAGCCGCAGGAAGCGGCCAGGGTTGGCGAAGCGGTGCAGGCTGCGCGTCGGCCGCGCGGGAAGTGCTGTTGCGTCCACACGCCGAAGATAGCACGTGTTTCACGTAGTTGAAGGCGTCAGTTGATGGGTTACTGTGCGGATTGCACACCTCAGGAGATATTATGCTGTCTGCCGCCAGGACTGGACCGCCCGGCTGCACCGTCATTCGGGCCGGGTAGATGGCATACTGGCTGGTGAAGTCGGAACCCGATGTGTTCGGTTGGGACCAGCAGGTAAAGCGCGGAACCGAGCCGTGGACCGGCGTGCGCAACCACTCCGCCAAATTATATCTCGCGGCCATGCGGCTTGGCGACCGGGCATTTTTCTACCACTCCAACGTCGGCAAGGCTGTGGTAGGAATTGTTGAGGTGGTGCGCGAGGCGTATCCGGACCCGACCGCCGAGAACGCTCCCTGGGTCGCCGTTGATATGCGCGCCGTTGGCCCGCTGCCCCGTCCCGTCACCCTTGCGGAGATCAAGGCGCATCCGGGCCTGACCGACATGCCGCTGATCCGGCTATCTCGCCTTTCCGTCAGCCCGGTTTCGGAAGCGCATTGGCATCGGGTTCTCGAAATGGCGGAGTCCAAAAAATGAATGAACGAGCG
>CAWKLS010000009.1:0-26142 GCA_963850595.1 uncultured Alphaproteobacteria bacterium
ATTTGCCAGCCGCACCCTGGAACCCGGTCATCAGGAACACCGCAGCGAATTTCAGGTGCCACCAGTTGAACGGCGACCATGCCACAATGCCGGGCGTCAGCACCAGCAGGATGCCAAACAGCCAGGTGCTCAGCATCGCCGGCAGCATGATCTGCTTCAGCAGCCGGCGCTCCATAACCTTGAAGCGCTCGCTCTCAACCGATCCGCGCGCCACGCCGCAGTGATAGACGAACAGCCGCGGTAGGTAGAATAGCCCAGCCATCCAGGCGATCAGCGAGATAACGTGCAGCGCCTTGGTCCATGGATAGACGTAGGCCAAAGCGGCGATAGTCATGCGAGAACGGTCATACGGCGGGTGTCATGCGGCAGTCGTCATGCAGCAACGGGGCGCATCGCGGCCCGAAACAGCGCCGGCAGCTCGGACAGCGCCTGGATGGGATGAGCGCCAGCCGCCCGCAGCGCATCGCCAGGTCCATGCGTGTCGAGCCCGATGCAAGCCATACCGGCGGCCAACGCACCGCGCGTGCCCGGCAGGCTGTCCTCGACCACGATGCAGGCCTGGGGAGCCACGCCCTCCGCGGCGGCGGCGGCCAGGAAAACGTCCGGCGCGGGTTTACCGGCGGCGACATCGCGAGCGCTGTGGATGCGGCCCTCGACCAGCGACGCGAGGCCAGTGCGGGCAAACTTCACCGCCATCTCCTCGTGCGAGGAGTTGGACGCGATCCGGTATGGCAGGCCGAGCGCCATCGTCGCCCGCAGCGCCGCGGCGGCGCCAGGCAGCGCCTCAACCTCATGAGCCAAAGTATCGATCAGGCGTCCGCGAATATGCTCCACCCAACCAGGCGGCACCGGCCTCCCGGTCTGCGCCGTGATCAACGCCGGCAGATCAGACAGCCGTAGGCCCATAAACCGCGTCATAGCCTCAGTTGCCGTGATCGGCCAGCCCAGCAGGCTCACCTCACGCGCCGTCACCCGCGCTGACGGGCCCTCGCTGTCCACCAAGACTCCGTCGCAATCGAAGATGACCAGACGTAACGGGCTTGGAGTACGAGACTTGCGCCAGCGCCGGCACTGGCTGGGCCGCGCCGGCGCGTGCGTGCGGGCAATCGCCGAACGGCTTCGGGCAGGTGCGGCCGCCGACGAAACTGCACAGGCCGGGGCCGCGCCCCAGGGTCATGCGCACCAGTTCGCCCAGTGCCTCGATGAATTCGGGGTCGCTGTTCTGCGCCGGGCAGCGGTAATAGCCCGGCACGCCCTCCTTCTCCGCCAACTCCCGATACTCGACATCCAACTCAACCAGGGTCTCAGAATGCTCAGAGACAAAGGCGATGGGCACCACCAGGACCGCGGTCTTGTCATGCGCCGCACGCTCGATCTCGACCTCGGTGCTAGGGTCGATCCACTTCTGCGGGGTGGCACGCGATTGAAAACAGACGGTGTAATCCAGGTCCGGCATGTCCAGCGAGCGGACGACCGCGGCGACCGTGCGCTCGACCTGGAATTGGTAGGGATCGCCGGCCTTGACGATGCTCTCCGGCAGGCCGTGGGCAGAGAACAGGATGCGCAGCGGCACCGCGGGGTCGAGCGCGGCCCGGGCATCGGTGTAGGCGCGGCGCACCATGGCGGCGGTGGCGCGGGCGTAGCCGGGATCGGAGTGGTAGCAGCACAGCGTGCTGACCGGCGTGACCAGTCCCGCCTGCGCCGCCGCCTCCCGCCAGGCCGACAGGCTGCTGCCGGTCGTCGTGGTGGAGTATTGCGGATACAGCGGCACCAGCACGACCTCGTCCGGCTCCCACGCCTTTACGTCGCGGGCAGCGGCGATGCTGAATGGATGCCAGTAACGCATGGCGACAAAACAGCGGACGTTCATGTCGGACAGCTCCGCCTCCAGCGCGCGGGCCTGCTGCTCCGTCAGTTCGAGCAGCGGCGATTTGCCGCCCAGGATGGCGTAGTTGGCGCTGGCGGCCTTGACGCGGGCTAGCGCGATGACGCGGGCCAGCAAGGGGCGCACGAAGAACGGCACCCGCAGGATGGCCGGGTCTTTGAACAGGTTGACCAGGAATGGCCGAACCGAGGCGGGCTTGTCAGGCCCGCCGAGATTGAACAGGACGACGGCGATCTTGCGTTGGGGCATAGTTGCCAACTTGGCCAGTAAGAAGCCCTAGTCAAGCGGCTATGAGGTCATGCGGCCCGGACTTGCGCCACCAAATCCGCCACGTGCGACGGCGGCGTCTGCGGCACGATGCCGTGGCCTAGGTTAAAGATGTGCGGACGGCCGCGGACGGCCGACAGCACGCCGCGAACCTCGGCCGCCAGAGCCTCGCCGCCGGCCACCAGGGATAGTGGGTCGAGATTGCCCTGAGTTGCCACCGCCGCTGGCACCAGCCCAGTCGCGACCGACAGCTCGGCCCCGGTGTCCAGCGCCACGGCATCGACGCCGGTCTGCGCGGCGTAGGCGCCGACCAGCACCCCGGCCAGCCGTGGGAAGCCGATGATGGGGGTGCCGGGATGCCGGATACGGAGGGCGTCCACGATGCGCCGCGTCGGCTGGATCACGTGCAGCCCGAACAGCCGCGGCGACAGCACGCCGGCCCAGCTATCGAACAGCATCACCACGTCAGCGCCCGCGTTGATCTGCGCAGACAGATATTCGACCGTTGAGGCAACCAGCACGTCGATCAGCGATGTGAACAATACGGGTTCGCCATGCGCCATGCCGCGGATACGGGCGAAGTCTTTGGAGCCGCCACCCTCGACCATGTAGCAGGCGACGGTGAAGGGGCTGCCGGCGAAACCGATCAGCGTGGTTGCGTCGTCGAGCCCGGCCTTGGTGCGCTGCACCGTTTCGAGGATCGGAGTGATCGCGTCCATGACTCGGCTTGGATCCAGCGCCGACACCTCTTGGCCCGTCGTCAGGCGCGGCAGCACCGGGCCTTCGCCCTCCTTGAAGGCCAAGCCGTAGCCGAGCGCCCAGGGCAGCATCAGGATGTCGCTGAACAGGATGGCCGCGTCGAAACCATAACGGCGGATGGGCTGCAGGGTCACCTCGGCGGCGAGCTTCGGCGTGGTGCAAAGGCTGATGAAGTCGCCCGCCTGGCCACGCAGCTCCCGGTATTCCGGCAGATAGCGCCCGGCCTGACGCATCAGCCACATCGGCGGCGGCCAGACCGCTTCACCGGCCAGGACGCGTAGCAAAGGCTTTGTCATTATGCGCTCTTACTGTTTAAGAAAAAGAATTTATGAGTCATGGGGGGAGTTGTAGGGCCTGTTAAACCAGGGGTACCCGGTTATCCCCGAGTTATCCCCCTCATGCCCACAGCCCAGGACTCTGGCAAGCCATTGTTTTTGGCCGAAGGCTTTCGGGTACCCCATTCCCGTACACGATGCACCCGCGTACTATCCCCAGTACCCGCCATTCCGCCAAGCATCCCCGCTCACCCGACCGACTCATGCACGCCTCCCGCAAAAACCGACTTGTCCCCGCTATCCCCACAATCCCGCTCCTCTGAAAAACGGAACCACCGCACATGAACCTGCATCTGGTGTCCGACGCCACCGGCGAGACCCTGAACAGCATCGCCCGCGCCACCGTCTCGCAGTTCGAGCACGCCTCCATCGTCTATCACCGCTGGAGCCTGATCCGCACCCGCTTCCAGCTACACCGCGTGCTGGAGGGGATCGAGGCCGAGCCTGGCCCCGTGCTGTCCACCGTCATCGACAAGGCGCTGCGCAACGACCTCGAGACGACGTGCCTGCGGCTCGGCGTATCGGTGCTGAATGTGCTGGAGCCGGTGCTGGCGCTGCTGCAGGACCATATCGGCACCCAGGCGCAGTCCCGGCCAGGACGGCAGTACGTGCTGGACGCCGACTATTTCCGCCGGATCGACGCGATGCACTACGTGCTGGCGCATGACGATGGTCAAGCACAAGCGGGCATTGCCTCCGCGGACGTCGTGCTGGTGGGCGTGTCACGCAGTTCGAAGACCCCAACCTCGTTCTACCTCGCCAACCGCGGCGTGAAGGCGGCCAACGTGCCGTTGGTGCCGGGCACGCCGGACCCGCCGGGACTGGAGGCGCCGACGTGTCCGGTGATCGGCCTCACGCTCGACCCGCCGGCGCTGATCGAAATCCGCCGGCACCGGCTGAAGCTGATCGCCGCCGGCAACGACACCGGCCGGGTGCGGCAGGACACCAGCGACTACGTGGACGTCGAGGCGGTGCGCGGCGAGCTGCTATGGGCGCGGCGCCTGTGCACGCGCCGCGGCTGGCCGGTGATCGACGTGACCCGACGCTCGATCGAGGAGACAGCGGCGACCGTCCTCCAGCTCATGGACGCCTGGCACGAGCGCCGGCGCAAGGAGGCGGCAGCCGTCCCTCCCCCGCCCGTGCCGCTGCCGCCCGAGCTGCCGACGCCATGATCCAAGCGCCATGATGCAGGCGGGGGCTCCGCCATTGGTCCTGGCCAGCCAATCGACGGCCCGTGCCGCGTTGCTGACCGCGGCCGGGCTGCGCTTCGAGGCCCGGCCCGCGCGGGTGGATGAGGCGGCGGTGAAGCAGGCCTGCCGGGCGGAGGGGGCCGACGCCGCCGGGGCCGCGCTGACCCTCGCTGGGCTGAAGGCGCGCCGCATCCGCGATCCCGACGCGCTGGTGATCGGCGCCGATCAGATCCTGGTATGCGATGAGACCTGGTTCGACAAGCCGGCCGATCTTGATGGCGCCCGCACCCAGCTCCAGGCCCTGCGCGGCCGGACGCATCGCCTCGTCACCGCCGTGGTCTGCGTGCGTGGTGGCCAGGAGGTCTGGCGGCATGTCACCGAGCCTCGCCTGCGCATGCGCGGGTTCAGTGATGCGTTCCTGGACGAATACCTGGCCTCGGAGGGCGACGCCATCCTGGCTTGCGTCGGCGCATACCGGCTGGAAGGGCTGGGCATCCATTTGTTCGACGACGTGCAGGGCGAGCACGCCGCCATCCTGGGCTTGCCGCTGCTGCCGCTGCTGGGCTTCCTGCGCCAGCACGGCGTCGTCGCGAGCTAGTGGCGGCGCCCGGCTGCCGGAACGCTGGATGCGTGACCCCCGTCGGTCAAGCGGACACCATCTCCAGCACCTTGCCCCTGGTCTCCACGCCCAGCACCAGCACGAGCATCGCCGCGATGGCGAATCCGGCCGCGCCAACCTCGAATGCCGCCGCTTGCCCGCCGAGGCGCACCAGCATCGGCACGACGACCGGGCCAAGGATAGCGCCAAGACGTCCCGCTGCGGAGGCAAGGCCGGCGCCGGTGGAGCGCGCCCGGGTTGGATAGAGCTCCGGCGTGTAGGCATAGAGGCAGCTCCACATGCCGAACATGAAGAACTGCATGACGAAGCCGCTGGCGAACAGCAGGGTTTGGTCGGTCGAACTCCCATACAGCCAAGCTGCAGCCGCCGACGCGAGCAGGAACAGCGCCGTGGTCGGCTTGCGGCCAACCCGCTCCAGCATCCAAGCCGCGGTGAAGAAGCCGGGAATGCCTCCGGTGGTGATCAGGGTGACGAAGCCCACGGAGCCGAGAATGGTGAACCCATGCTCGCGCAGGAGGATGGCGATCCAGGAGTTGAGGCCGAAGAAGCCGATCAGGGCAAAGAACCACATCCCGAACGCCATCGTCGTGCGCTGTGCATACTCGCGCGAGAACACCGTGGCGAGCGAACTGGAGTGCTCCACATGCTGGGGCACCTCGAACGCCGCTGGCGGCGGCAGCGGCCGGCCGCTGTGCCGCTCGACCTCGATTTCCATATGACGCATCACGGCGTCGGCCTCATCAAAGCGTCCACGCTCGGCAAGCCACCGCGGCGACTCCGGCATGCCGCGCCGCACCAGCAGCACCACGAGCGAGAGTGAGCCGACGACGACGAACACCCACCGCCAGCCCAGATGCGGCAGGATAAAGTAGCTGATCGCACCCGAAAGCACGTAGCCGACCGCCCAGAACCCTTCCATGAACGCGATGTATTTGCCGCGGACGTTGGCGGGAACGAGCTCGGAGACCATGGCCTGGGCCACCGGCGCCTCGCCGCCCACCCCGACGCCGATCAGGAACCGGCAGAACATCAACGTACCCGCGCTCCAGGCGCCGGCAGCGAGGAAGCTGGCCAGGCCCCAGACCACCATCGTGACCTGGAACACGCTGCGCCGCCCATAGCGGTCAGCGGCGAGCCCGGCGGCAATGTTGCCGACGAACTGCCCGGCGAAGGTCATGGAGGCGAGCAGGCCGGCCTGCATCGGCGACAGTCCGAACGCGACCACGATGGTGCCGAGCAGGAAGGTGAGCAGCGCCACATCGACCTGGTCCACCAGCCACGCGGAGGCGATGATGGCGAAGATCCGCCGCTGGTAATTCGTCATCGGCAGGCGTTCGAGCCTGTTGGGGATGTTGATGCGTGCTGCGAGGTCAGGAATGCTGGCAGGGGTCACCCGGCCTGGAACGGCTGACCGTTCCGCAGAAACCATGTCTTGCATCAGAGTCTCCCTCGCGCCCGGCGCCTTTGCTCCGTGCTTAGCACGGCAGCGGCGGATCGTTGTTCGCATCGCATAAGCTAAGCAGACCTTTATAAGTCCGCGCACAAGTGACAACCTAAGCAGGGTTGCGTGGCCTGGACTTGCAGGCATTCATCCATGGCCCAGGCCACATCCGAAAACCCCGGCCGGGCCGGCTCCCAGGTCAAGCCGCTGTCTGTCGTGCGGGCGAGATAAGTCGGGCCCTGAAACTGGACCGGTGCCGTCGCGACCGCGGGCGTGGTCGGGCCCTGATCGGGGTCGCGCGTCTGCGCCTGCAGCCGGCTTATGCGGTCTTGGGCGTTCATGACGCCGTCGGGATACTGCATTGTCTCGGCCGGGGCCGCGGCGGCGCCGTCACCGCCGCTGGCGCCGATCGTGAAGTCTTGCAGGCGGTCCCATACGGCGTAGGCGCGGGTGCTTTCGGTCGGGTCGGCGGTGATCGAGTTCTTATCGTTGAGGATCTGCGGGTCGTTATCCTCGATCAGGGTAACCGGCGCCTCCCAGGTCCAGGCACCGTCGGTCGAGCGATTGACCAGCATGGCGTTGCGCCCGTTGGCGCCCAACGGCACCGGGCGCTGCACCGTGCGGCTGGGTTTCGGTTGGACGTCGGGGTGGTTGTAATACCATGGGGCTGAACTCCCGTGTTTCGGTGGGGTTTCGAGCATATCGACCCATATTCCGATCATTCAAGCAGAATAGATCATAGAAAAGAGGTTTGAAAGACAGCAACGTAGGTCTTAGTACATTTCTTTACATGAAAAAAATAGAAATAAAGGCATCATCAACATGTTTCCAACAACAATCCTGTCTAATTTCTTGGTATTAAAATTTGTCTAGCGCGAAATCAATTCTGGCAAGTAGTCATGCCATACGGCTATTTAGGTAGGCAACGGTCCGATCCCGCTCAGCTTTACCACGAGCGGTTCGGCCTCTCTGCTGTTTGACGATTGGATCCAATTGGTTGCGCGACTATCGCCAAATCCGAGTTCAGTCTAAACTCATTGCAGGACTGGCCTGCGCCAAAGTAACAAGGTCTAACCGGCGCAGTCGGGGCGCGCACCATGCCGTCAATGCTACAATCCCCAGCGTGATCAGGCCGCCGCTCCACACCGCGGCCGACGCTCCCAGCAGGGTTGCGGCGACCCCGCTCTCAAAGGCTCCGAGCTCGTTGGAGGACCCGACGAACACCGATTTGACCGCGGCGATCCGCCCGCGCATGTCCTCGGGCGAGGCAAGGCGCAGGATGGCTCGACGGATCACCACGCTGATCCCGTCGCATAGCCCGGCCACAAACAGCGCCGCAAGCGACAGCAGCAGCGAGCGTGACAGGCCGAATACCACGATGCTCACCCCAAACCCGGCGATCACTGCCAGGAGTACATGCCCAGCCTTGCGCTGCGGCAACAGCCGGCCGGCGATGAGCGCCGCCACGAGCGACCCCATGGCGCTTGCCGACCGCAGCAAGCCAAAGCCGAATGGTCCAACGTGCAGGATGGTGGTCGCGAACACCGGCAGCAGCGCCGTGGCGCCGCCGAAGAACACGGCGAACAGATCCAGGAGCATCGACCCCAGCAGTAGTTGATCGCGCATGACGTAACGCACGCCCTCGGCGATCCCATGCGCCGCCTTCGCATGTCGCCCCGGATTGTGAGCGGTCTGCTCTGGAACGCCCAGGAGGATAACGACACTCGACGCAGCGAACAGCGCCGCGATGGCGAGATAGGTGGCGGCGGGTCCCAGAGTGGCCCAGGCAAGCCCGCCGGCCACCGGTCCCAGCACGTCCGCAAGCCGCCCCATGGTCGCGAGGAGGGCGATGCCGGGCAGCAAATGCCGGATTGGCACGACTTGCGCCTCCAGGGCTGACGCCGCCGGACCCTCGAAGGCGCGCACCACGGCGGCCAGGAAGGCCAGGAGCAACAGGAAGGTGTAGGAGCGTTGATCCTCTTGGCCTGAGACCAACGCGACCCCGCCTGCGAGCACCGCGAGCAGCACGCCGGCGACCAGAATGATGCGCCGGCGGCTGTGGCGGTCAGCGATATGGCCGCCATACAGGACGAGGCTGACGCCCGGGATCGCTTCCAGCAGCCCGAGCCATGCGAGATCGAGCGTATTATGCGTCAGCTCATAGATTTGGAAACCCAGCAGGACCGTCATGGCGGAGGCGCCGAGACGCTCCGACACGTTGGCCAGGAGAAAGGCGCGATACACTGGGTTGCCCAGCAGCACGACAGCCGGCATTGCTATAAACGCCTAAGTTTCAAATGCCTGAATCCTGCGGGCAAGTTACAGGTTATGCGCAAACTCTTGCGCTGTGCCGACGGTCTCGAACTCGTGGCATCTCCCGCACAAGCTGGGGCATTCCGTCGAGCTCGGCCAGATACACCTCGCGCAGACGCTGCGCCTCCCTCAAGCTTATTGCCTCAAACCGGACATGTGCGCCCGGCCCGTGTTGCGCCATGGCGTCCAGATCCGCGGTGATGACGCACGCGATCTTCAGATAGCCGCCGGTGGTCGGCCCGTCGCGCAGCAATACGATGGGCTGGCCGGAACCCGGCACCTGGATGCTGCCCGGCACCACCCCGTCCGAGACGAAGGTCGCGCCTGATCTCGCATCGAGCGCAGGGCCTTCCAGCCGGTAGCCCATGCGGTTTGCCTGGTGCGTCACGCGCCAGGCGCTGTCCAGGAAGGTCCGGATATCGGCCGGGCTGAACATGTCGTCCTGCGGACCCAGCACGACCCGGATCGGCGCGTCGATGGCGCGGCTGCGCCGGTAGATTGCCCAATCCGGGTTCCATGCCGCCAAACCTGTGTTGAGCAGCAGCGCATGATTCTCCTGCATCGCATCGCCCGTCAGTCCGCCCAGCTTGAGCGCTGCATCATTCGCAGCCCCTTGCGAGACCTTGAACCCGCCTGCGACCGCGAGATAGCCCCACACGGCTTCAGCGGCTGGGTCGATACGCAGCAGGTCGCCGCGCCCGAGGCGGAATGAGCGGTTCGAGGGCATCCACTGCCCCGCCGCCGAGATCGGAAAAAGCCCGCCGCTGACCGCCAGGCGGCAACTATCCACCGCCACCTCCATGGTCCCGCCCCAGAGCATGAACTCCAGGACCGCCGCATCGGGCGGATTGCCCACCAGGGCATTGGCAATGATGGCCGAAGCCTGATCCATCACGCCACCGGCCGGCACGCCGAAACGCCGCCAGCTATGCCGTCCATGCTCCCGCAGGGTCATCGATGGCCCGGGACATCGCACCACCAGGCACCCTGTCTCGCGGCTCATGCCTCCAGCACCGCGACCAGGTCGCCCATCGCCGATCGCGCCGATAGCGCCTCGAACTCCTGCAGGCCGATCGGTCGAAAGCGGACGCGGTCACCGGGCTGAAACAGGAATGGGTCAGGCTTTTGCATGTCAAGGCAGCGTAGCGGAGTGCGGCCGAGGATGTGCCAGCCGGTCGGGATCGCCATCGGCGCGATGGCGGTCTGCAGCCCGCCGATCATCACGCTGCCCTCGGCGACGCGCTGCCGCGGCGTCTCACGCCTTGGCAGCTCCAGTTCGGGCGGCAGGCGGCCGAGATAGGCAAAACCCGGCGCGAAGCCGATCATATAGACGCGGTAAACGCTGGAAACATGCGCGGCGATCACCGCCTCGGGACTAAGATTCCGGCGTCTGGCGACCTCCGGCAGGTCCTCGCCAAACTCCTGTCCATACGCCACAGGGACGATCCAGCGGCGCTGCGCTGGGGTTAGTTCATCTGGCCTGTCCCCATCGACCGCGAGCAAGTGCGCGACGAGGGCGTCAAAGGACAACTGGCGTGGCTCATACTCGACCAACAGGGCACGATAGCTCGGCACCGTCTCAATGATTCCCGGCAGTCCGGCTGCGGTGACCGCCCGGTCGAATGCCGTAACACGATCGTTGATGTCAGGCTCGATCGTGCTGCCGAACTCGACCGATAGCGCCGTGTCGCCCACCGGCAGGAACCGGGGCGGGGCCGTCATGGGGTCGCCCGCAGCGCGTCCAGGCTGTTCGCCGCGATCAATCTGGGCAGCTCGGCCGCTGCAGCCGGAGGCCCGAGCAGAAAACCCTGGATATAGCGGCAGCGGAGCCGCTGGAGCGCCTCGAGCTGCGCCCGCGTCTCCACCCCCTCGGCGATGACCTGGAGATTGAGGCTGTCGCCGAGGGTAATGAGGCTGCCGACGATGGCGTGCGTCGTCGTGTTTTCGACGATCTCCTGCACGAAGGACCGATCGATCTTGATCGTGTCGAACGGGAAACACCGAAGGTAGCTCAGGCTCGAATAGCCGGCGCCGAAGTCGTCGAGCGCGATCCTGACCCCGTAATCGCGCAGGCGTCGTGTAAGCCCCAGCACGTGCTGGGCGTCTTCGATCAGCACGCTTTCGGTGATCTCAAGCTCCAGCCGGCCAGCGCCGAGCCCGGTTTGCCGGGCGATGTCGTGGACCTGCTCGGGAAGGTCGTCGTCGAGGAACTGGATGGGCGAGAGGTTGACGCAGAGCCGCATCCCGGACGGCCAGCCGCTCGCCTCGGCACAGGCGGTCTTGAGCACCCAGGGCCCGATCTGACGGATGATGCCGATCTCCTCCGCGAGTGAGATGAATTCGGAGGGCGGGATGATGCCGCGATCCGGATGGAACCAGCGCAGCAGCGCCTCGAAACCACAGAGCTGGTCCCGCTCCACGTCCCAGATCGGCTGGTAGAACAAGGTGAACTGTCGCTCGCTCATCGCTGACCGTAGGTCTTTCTCAAGCAGGCGGCGCTCGTGGACCCGGATGTTCATCGCTGGGTCGAACATCCGGTAGATGCTGCGTCCACTCTCCTTGGCACGATACAGCGCCGCATCCGCATTTTTCATCAGGATATCTGCCGAGTGACCATGGGCCGGACACAAAGCGACGCCGATGCTGGTGCCGACCGACATCGGCCGCCCGTCGATCTCGAAAGGTTCGCCGAGGCTGTGCACCATGCGGGTCGCGAGCTGTATCGCGGCCTCCGGCTGGCGCACGTCTGACTGCAGGATCGCGAACTCGTCGCCGCCAAGGCGCGCCACGAGGTCCTCGGAGCGGACGGTCTTGCGCAGGCGCTCGGCGACCTGCTGCAGCAGGATGTCGCCGCTCGCATGGCCATGCAGGTCGTTGATGAGCTTGAACCGGTCGAGGTCGAGACACAGGACGGCGAACTGACCGGTGCTTGGGGTCGCCAGGCCAAGCGCCTGTTGCAGCCCGGCGTGGAACGCCGCACGGTTTGCCAGGCCGGTCAGCGCGTCGTGATGCGCCAGGAAGGTGATCTGCGCCTCGGACCGCTTGCGTTCGGTGATGTCGGTGAAGGTGCGCACCGCGCGGCCGTCCGGCATGAGGTTCGTGCGCACTTCGAGCACCATCCCGTTGTCGCGCGTGCGCTCATAGAGCGGGTGCGCGTCGAGGCCGCCGTGCTCGACAAAGGATCGGAACCCGCTGGCGGCGTCCCCGCCCGGTCCGAACTCACCCTGCTCCAGCTGCCAGTTCAGGATCTCGTCGAAGCTGCGCAGCCGCGCAAACAGCTCGGCCGGGAGGCCCAGCAGCTCCATGACTTTCCGGTTGATCACCGGCACCCGGCGCTGGGCATCGACCATGATGATGCCCTGGCTGATGTTGTCGAGCGTGTCCGTGAAGGCCTGTTGGGAAAACACGAGCTGTAGCTTTTGACGGACGAGGACGAAACTGATGATCAGGATCAGGATGGTGAACACTGCTCCGCCGAGCAGATACTCGGGCAGAAAGTGCCAGAACACGGTGAACACCTGTTTTTTGTCCTCGCCGACCGCGACGAGCAGGGGGTAGTTCTCCAGCCGCCTGAAGCTGAAGATCCGCCGTATCCCGTCGATCTCGCTTTCAAACTCGTAGATTCCCTGGCTGGATGACGCGCCTAGAGAGAACAAGGCTGGTTCTGCAATTTTGAAGCCGAGGGCTTGCGGGTTCGCTGGCGCCCAGGCGCGAACGACCTTATCGGTCCCGACCAAGATCAGGACGCCGTGCCCGATGTTGATCGAGTCGTAGAACTGCGTCAGCCAGTATGGGTCCAGCGAAACCACGACGACGCCGGCGAATGAGCCATCGGGGTCAAGCAGCTTGCGCGAGAACTGCACCGACCACTTTCCCGACTCCCGGCCGATCAGTGGCTTGCTGATGAACAGCGCATCCGTCGCAGCATCCATTTGAGTTCGAAAATGCTCGCGGTCACGCAGGTTGATCGAGTGCTGCGGCAGTCCTAAGCTGGTCGATGCCAGAAACCCTGACCGGTCGATGATCGACACCTGGAAAGTCAAGTCATTGACCAGGTGGCTTGCCTTGGCCCAGCGCTGCAACTCGAAATGCGCGGGATCACTGGCATAGGCGGTGCGCACGAACAGCAGCATCTGATCGACCGACGCGAGGGTGCGGTTGACGCTCTCCTCGAACGCCAGCGCCATGTTGCCGGTGTCCTCCAGCGCATTCCGCGAGGCCGCCGCATATTGCTGCTGCAGCAGAACGCCGACGCTTGCCCAGACCAGGGCCATCGCAACCACAATCAGGCTCAGGTCGAAGATGATCGCGCGCACTCGAACCCGGCCTGCATAGGGCCGCATTGTCCGAATCCTGGTCCAGAACCGGCCCGGCATCGGTCGCTCCGGCCGTCTGCGGAGGCGTCTCGGCTCTACCAAACGATACGGCAGCCCGGCGCGCGATCCGTTATAGCGAAAGCTGGAACGGCGGCCCGCTCGAAATTTTGCTGCTGCGCCACGCAAAAATCCTTCCGCTTCGGTACTTCTTATATGTTGTTATCGCAACGGTTTGGACAATCAATATTTGTCAGGAAACTCCCAGCAAACCCGCTTAGTAATAATTAAATGCTAATTTCGAGTTATCTAGCGCACGGGGTCTGCCGGGGCGGAAACTAACTCGTCACACCCGACGTCGCGGCAGCATGGGGTCACCTCGATTGGCGACATGGCGTCGGACTGCGCGAGAATCGTCCCGATGACCGCCGCCTGCGCATATCCTGCACTCCGCAACGCCTTGACGCAGCGTGCGCCCTCGTTGCCGGGGACGCCCGCAAGCAGTCCGCCCGCGGTCTGCGGATCGAACAGCAGCGGATAGAGCGGCAGCGCCTTGATGGCATCGAGGTTGCGAATGGCCCGACGCAGCCGGACGTTCTGCGGCTGCAGCGATGAGAACACGCCGAGCCTCAACGTCTCCCGTGCCCCCGCAAGGACCGGAATAGCATCGAGGACGATGCGCGCGTCCACCCCGCTCGCCTTGGTCATCTCCACAAGATGCCCCAGCAGCCCGAACCCGGTGACGTCGGTCGAGGCATGGACGCCGTGCTGCGCCAGCACCGCTGCCGCCGCGCGGTTCGAAACCGTCATGTGCTGCACCGCCGCCTGGATCCAGCGTCCCTTCGCCAGGCCGCGCATGTCGGCTGCGAGCAGCGTGCCGGTGCCGATGGGTTTCGTCAGCACCAGCGCGTCGCCGGGCTGCAGTCCGGCTTTGCGCAGGAAGGCGTCCCGCCCCACCAGCCCATTTACCGCGAACCCGAGCGATAATTCCGCCCCCTCGCTGGTATGACCGCCGACCAGCGCGCAACCGGCCTCCCGCAGCACCGAGTTCGCCCCCTCCATCATGGCGGTAAGGTCCGCCTCGATTTTGGCCTCCAGCCCATACGGGACCGTGGCGATGGCCAGCGCCGTCAGCGGCTCCCCGCCCATGGCGAATAGGTCGCCGAGCGCGTGGTTGGCGGCGATCATGCCGAACCGGTAGGGGTCGTCGATGATGGCGCGGAAGTAGTCCACGGTCTGCACCGACAGGCGCTCGCCGCCAGTATCGACGATGGCGGCGTCATCGGGCGCATCCAGCCCCACCAGCACCTCGGGACGGTGGAGCGGCGCGAGGCGGCCGAGCGCCCGCGACAGCACCGTGGCACCCACCTTGGCGCCGCAGCCACCGCAGCGCATGGCGATGGTGGAAATCTCGCGGAGCGCCGCCTTATCTGCGAGCTTCAAGGCAGGGCCGGCGCGCTCAGCTTCCATCTCCGGCAGCGTGTTGAAGCGCCGCATGAAACGGCGGTCGATCCAGTCCTTGAGGCGCCAGGCCCAGGCGCCCTCCGCCACCAGCCCGTTCCGCGTCATGACGGCATAGGGCTCGCCGGTCGAGACGATATAAAGCGCGTCGCGTTGCGGCCGGTATGCGGTGGGCCGCGCCCCGACCAGCGCCGCCCGGAGATTGCTGGCCAGCACCGGCCCGGCCCGCACCGCATAGACGCCGGATCGTGAGACGGATGCCGGGTCGAAGGCGACCATGTCCCCGGCCGCATACACGTCATCGCGCCCGATCGCCCGCAGCGACGCGTCCACCCGCATGAAACCGAGCGGGTCTAGAGCGAGGCCGGTTTCCGTCAGCCACGACGCCGGCGCGGCCTCGGTGGTCCACAGCACCTCGTCGCAGTCCAAGGGCTCGCGTCCGCGAAGCAGCACCTGGCCCGGCTCGACCGCAATCACCCGCGCGCCGGCGTGGACCGCGATGCCGCGCGCCTGCAGGATGGCATGGAACCGGGTGCGGAACGCTGGCGGAAACGCCGGCAGGATGTCGGCCGATCCGGTCACCAGGCTGAAGCGCAGCGCATTGCCGGGTGCATCCTGCCGCAGCCGCCGCTCCAGCGACAGCAGCAGCTCGACCCCACCCGCGCCGCCGCCGACCAGCAGGATATGGCGCGAGCGCCCCTCAATCACGCGCCGCCGGAGTGCCTCGAATTGTACTAGGAAGCCGTCGATCGGCTTGACGGGGATCGCGTGCTCCACGGCGCCCGGCACGCCGCCGGTGTTGGGACGGGAGCCGATGTCGAGCGACAGCAAGTCATACTGCACTGGCGGACGGTCGCGGCAGAGCACGGCCCGCGCCGCGAGGTCGAGCCCTACCGCCTCGTCCTGATACAGCCGTGCCCCGGCAAAACGCGCCAGCGGGCCGGTGTCGATATGCGCCTGGTCGAACGTGTAATGCCCCGCGACGAAGCCCGGCAGCATCCCGGAATACGGCGTGTCCACCTCCCGCGTGATGAGCGTGAGCCGCACGCCGTCCAACGGCTTCATGCCGAACCGGCGCAGCACCGCCACATGCGCGTGCCCGGCGCCCACCAGCACCAGGTCCTTCACGACCGGAGACGCTACACGCATGCGGGCTCCGCCGGTCCGGTCACGGGCGCGTCGGCCGTGGAAAGACGCACCGGCCGGTCGTCCACGCGCAGCCGCCGCCGCAGCGCCCGGGACGCCGCGTCGATCGCCATCGACAGCCCTCCCGTGGCGATGATCAGCACGACCGCCACGTCGAGCCGCAGCTCCGAGATGGCGGCGTCCACGTGGTAGCCCAGCGTGCGGACGCCGAGGATGCCGAAGATGGCGCTCTCGCGCACGATGATCTCCCAACGATAGAGGGCGTAGGCCAGGAACTGCCCGTATAACCTGGGCATGACTTCATAGGCATAGAGGTCGATTTCCCGCGGCGCATCCGGGCGGAGCGCGAGCGTGTCGGCGTGCCGGCCCATCAGGAAGGCGACGATGCCGCCATTGTGCAATGCCAGCGCGATCACCGCCGGCAGCATCGAGGGGCCGAGAAGCTGCAGCAGCACATAGGCGGCCATGTATTCCGGCGTCGAGCGGATCACCACCAGCAGCACGCGCCCCAACGGCCGGCCAAGCGGCCCGGCGAAATGCCGCGAGGTGAGCGGAAACAGCCCCAGCGCCAGCAGCGCCATGCCGATCAGCGCCAGCTGCGAGACCACCAGCGTATTGACGACGCCGGGCGCCACCTGGCTGCGCAGGATGGGCCAAAGCCACTTCCACAGCGCGGCCCAGGTCGTGCCGTCCAGCAACGCGGCGTCACGCAGCGGGCGCGGCACGATGTCATGGCCGAGAAACCGCGCGAGCGCTGCCCAGATGGATGTGCCCGTCACCGGCTCGGTCAGCCAGGCGAGCGCCGCGACCGAGGCGAGCAGCAGCAAGGGCAGCGTCGCCAGCCGCGCCCACAGGCGTCTTGTGCCGATCAACAGATAGAAAACCGCGACGAACCCGGCCGCCTCGGCGTAGTGCCCCTGCCGGAAATAGCTCTCGAGCTCGAACCCCATCGTCGGCAGGCCGATGAAGCCAAGCACCAGGGTGGACCGCAGCCCGCATTCGAGCCGGTACAGCAGATAGTTGCCGAAGGGTCCAGCGAGCTCCGGCAGCCGCGCGTAGGCGAAGCGGGACACGATCCCGGTGCCGGCCGGCAGCACGCGTTCAGCGGCGAGGTCGGCCTCCTCGATCATTTCGGAAAAGACCTTGGCGAAGATGCCGGCATAGGGGATGGCGATCGCCAGCAGCCCGGTGGTGGGCGACGGCCCCGCGACCTGCATCAGCAGCAGCGCCCAAAACAGCTCATGCACCGATCGAATCGCGGCGCATAGGCTGCGGACGGCGCGTGACCGCGCGAAGGGCAGCGCCAGGGCGAAGCCGGCCAGCGCACCGCCCGAGACGCCCAGCACGGCGAAGGCAACCGTCAGCACCACGCTCGACCACTTGACGGCCAGGAGGTCGGGATGCAGCACGCCGCGCAGCAGCCTGGCCAGCTCGGCGCCGGGCTGCATGACGCTGACGCCTAGGTCGGCGAATGGCAGGCAAGTGAGCGCCGTCGCCAGGCAGGCCCAGCTCGCATTGGCATAGCCGAGACGCCAGCGGAACGCGCTATCCATAAAAGCGCGCCAGGTCCGTCTCGCGGAGCGACCCGGTGGGCTCATCGAGCACGATACGCCCGGCGTCCAGCAGCACGACGCGGTCCGCATAGTCCAGTGCCAGCGGGATGTCGTGCAGCGCCAGGATCATCGTCTCATGCGTGTCGGCCATGCGGCGCAGCACCGAGCCCGCCTGCTGGCGGTCCAAGGCTGAGACCGGCTCGTCGCCGATCACCACCGGGCGGCCGTTATACAGCGCTCGCGCGATCGACGCCCGCTGCTGCTGGCCGCCGGACAGCGTGCCGGCGCGGGCGAACAGCTTATCGGCCAGCCCGACCGCGCCCAGCGTCGCACGCACCCCCGCGACCTCGGCGCCGTCCGGCCACGCCAGCATACGCAGGTTGCGCCAGGCGGAGTGCCGGTCCAGCCGGCCCATGTACACGTTGTGGAACACGCTGAGAGTCCGCACCAGCGCCGCCGCCTGGGGCACCAGGGCCGCCTGGTCCGAGAGGCGGGAATACAGCAGGTTCAGCAAGGTGGACTTGCCGGCGCCGGACCGGCCCATGACCGCCAGGCGCTCGCCGCACTGTATGCGGAGGTCGATGCCGCGCAGCACCTTCTGGCCGGCGAACCCTGCGCTTTCGCCGTCGAGTTCAACCAGCACCGCCACCTCAGTTCAGCAGGTCGGTGGCCAGCGCGACCTGTTCGACCGGGGCGTAGTCGGCGTTCGCGGCGGCGATGAAGCCGGAGCGGCCGAACGGCGACAGGATCGCGGGATCACGGCACTCGATCAGCGCGGTCCGCAGCCGCTCCTTGAAGCCCGCGCCGAACCGGCCCTCGACGTCGCCGCGCACGGTCCAATTGTAGTCCGGGAATGGCGGCGTCTCCCAGACGACGCTGACCAATGCGGGATCGACCCGCCCGGCCTGTTTCTCCAGGTCGAACACGGTGTAGTCCATGGCGCCGGCCTCGAAGGCGCCGGACTGCACCAATTGCAGCGTCCGCGTGTGGTCGCCCGAGAAGCCGACGCGGGAGAATACCTGGTCTGGGGCGCGATCGAATTGCCGGCGAATGTAGAACTCCGGCATCACCCGCCCGGAGGTCGAGGCGCGCGCGCCGAAGGTAAAGCTGCGCCCAGCGATTCCAGCCGGAAACGCTTTATTTGGCAGCAGGCCGGTGCGGGCGTTCGCCAAGAAGAAGCTCTTGAACCGGGTGTCCTCCACGCCCTGGGCGATGGCCTCGGACCCCGGCACGGCGCGCCGGGCCTGGACCCCGGTAAAGCCGCCGAACCAGGCGAGCTGCACCTGATCATTGGTGAAGGCGGTGACGGCGGCCGGGTAGCTTTTGACCGGCACGTAGCGGACCGGCACCGCCAGCCGGTCCTGCAGGTAGGTCGCGACGCGTGCGAAGCGCTCGACCAGCCGCGTCTCGTCCTGGTCGGGAATGGCGGTGAAGGCCAGCGCTGGCGTGGGCTGGGCGATGGCGGGGGCGGAGAGGCTGGCGAAAATGGCCAGCAGCGCGCGTCGGTTGATCAGCATGGCGGGGTCCTTCGGATTGGGAGTGCGACCGGCCGGCTCACTGGTGCACCTTCATGCTCATCGCCGTTCCCCGACCGCCACGTGGGCGACGGCGCCAAGCGACACCGCCTCGGCCTGGCCATCCGCCTCGAGCCGCCCGGCGAAGGCACAGAGCACGGCGTCACGGTCCGGTCCCAGCGCATCCAGCGTCGCCGCCATGCCGGGCGCGAACGCCAGCGACGATGCGAGTTCCCGGGCCGAGGGCGCCCGCAGCGTGGCCTCGACCGTCTCGATGCTCACCGCCTCGAAGCCGGCGTCCGACACGAGGGCGCGGAGCCGGCCGGGGTCGATGAACCGGAGCTGCGCCGGCAGTTCACCCATTGGCGCCACGCCGCGGACGGCGACGATCGCCTCGCGCAGGCGGGATGCGAGCTCATAGCGGTGCGGCTGGGTCCAGGTCACGACGGCGACGCGCCCGCCATGCCGCAGTACCCGGTGCAGCTCGGCCATGCCGCGCGCCGGGTCCGGGAACAGCACGACGCCGAAGCTCGACAGCGCCCGGTCAAAGCTGTGATCCCGCAGTCGCAGCGCCGTGCCGTCCTGCACCGTGGCCGTGACGCTGCCGGCCCTGGCGGCCAACGCACGGGCGCTGATCCGATCGACCATGCTGTGCGACGCATCGACGGCGGTCACGCGGGCTCCCTGGCGCGCCGCCATCAGTGCCGCACCGCCTGCCCCGGCTCCGACATCCAGCAGCTCCATGCCGGCCAACGGCCCAAGCAGCTGCAAGGCATGGTCGGCAAAGCTGTCGGTCAACGGCTCGAATACCTGCTCGTAGGCGCCCACATAGGCATCCCATCGTGCGGCGTCCTGGTCAGGCTGCAGGGGCGGGCCTAAAAGCATGGTCGCGACATAACGATGTTTCCGGAGAATGCGCGATGCCAGGGCCTGCAAATGTCCAAGACCCGGCCCGTTTCTCGCTCGGCCTTGGGCTGACCAACGAGTGCAACCTCGCCTGCTCGTTCTGCTACCGCGATCCCGCGCGCACCGACCGGCTCTCGCTCGGACAGGTGCAGAGCGTGTTGGAGCGGCTGCCGGTGCGCTCGGTCAATCTGGGCACCGGGGAGAATGGCATGCACCCGGAGTTCGGCGCCATGCTCGGCTATTTGCGCACCCGGCCGGTCAAGCTCAGCATCACCTCGAACGGCCACTCCGTCGCAATGCTGCGGGACGAGGACCTGCTGGCCTTCGCCGACATCGAGTTCTCGCTCGACTACGCGACGCGCGAGGAGCAGGACGCGCAGCGCGGCGCCGGCAATTGGGATCTTGTGCAGGAACAGGCGTTGCGATGCCGGGCGTTGGGCGTCGGCGTCACGATCATCGCGGTGATGATGCGGACAAATTACGACCGCCTGGCCGACGTCGCGGAGGTCGCGCGGGCATTCGACGCGCCGCTGCGGCTCAACGTGTATCAGGCGGTCCGCACCGACGCGTTCGCGTTGACCTATGACGAGTATTGGGACGGGTTCGCCGCTTTGTTCGCGCGGACCGACGTGATCGCGATCGGCGAGCCGCTGGTGCGCGCCATGGCCGGGCTGCCGCCGCGGGCCGGCGGGTGCGGCATCGCCACCGTTCGGGTCACGCCGCGTGCGACGGTGCAGCCCTGCGTGTATTGGCCCGGCAACGGCGCGCCGCTGGACCTGCTGCTGGGACTGGGCGAGGACATTACCGGGACGGAGCCGTTTGCGGCGGCGCGCTCGCTTCCGGACGCCTGCGTCGGCTGCGCCTACCAGGCGGCGTGCGGCGGCGGATGCGCCGGTCGGCGGCGATTGCTGGACACGCTGGACCAGCCCGATCCGTACTGCCCGGTCATGCGCGGCGATGACCGGCGGCTGCAGGTCCGGATGGCGCCAAGCCGGGAGCTGGCCAAGCTCGAAAGCGCCTGCACGACCATCGTCATGGCGCGGCGCTGACCGTTCAGGATGCAAGGCGGTAGGCGCGCGCCGCAAAAGACTGCCCGGCCAGCAGCCCCGACCGCGACCGGGCGACCATGGCGTCGAGCCCGAGGCTGCGGCCGGCGTGGTCCAGTACCGAAGAACGCGTGCGTCACGATCAGGAATACGTATTGCCATGGCCATTCGGCCGCACTTCGATATAGCCCGATCCACAGGTTCAAGGTGAAAACGATCGCGACGATACCGGCGAGCCGGACCGCGAACCCCAGCATCAGCGATATCGCCAGCGCCGTCTCAGTGAGATAGACCGCCGGGTCGAGCAGCGCGATGTTCGCCAGAAACACGTCACGGATCAGCGCGGCGTGGGCGGGGAATGCGGAATTCTCGGTCATCTGGGTGGTCCAGGTACCTGGAAGGCGCCGGCCACCGGCCAGGGCAGCTTCCACAGCGAGCCCTGCAGCCACATCGTGCCGATCAACATGCGGAACAGCCAGATCGCAGCGTTGCGGCCGGTGCGCTGCGCTGGGTCGCGCGACCAGTTGGCCCATGCGACGGCGATCCCGCCGATCAGCAGGGCGGCATACAGCAGCACCAGAAGGTATTTGGCGACGCCCAGCGCGTTATGGTCCGGGGTATCGCCGATCAGGAAAAGCAGGCTGTCGCGAACAGGGTCGGTGCGCACCGGCGAAAACCTCCGTTTTGAGATGGTAAAATGCCGGACGCCATACCTCGAGGCAAGCGGATGGCCCATTCATAACAGGCATCAAACCCATGCCCTCCAGGGGCTGGACGCCTGCGCGGGACATGCCCGTCCCGTCCCGGCAGACCGGGGCTGCAGCGCTGGATTTTTTGGTTCGCTACAACAATTATCAGCTTCGCGTCCGAGGTTGCCATAGGGTAATGTGCTGTATGCGCGGTCAATATTCACTCGTTCAAACCATCTTATTTTTTAGCACCGTAGGACTGGTAGCCTGGTCCTACTGTCTCAGCATAAAAAAGCCAGTTGTGATGTTGCCGTGCAATGCCCTAGCTCTGCTGTCGCTTGGCGTATTGGTGATGTTCACCCTCACTGAACCCACGGGAGCATGGTTTCTGGCTGGGGTGCTCTACACAGGCATATTTGCCGGC
The DNA here is from genome assembly GCA_963850595.1 of uncultured Alphaproteobacteria bacterium. Classification (GTDB taxonomy): domain Bacteria; phylum Pseudomonadota; class Alphaproteobacteria; order Acetobacterales; family Acetobacteraceae; genus CAHJXG01. Next base: position 21,862 of record CAWKLS010000009.1, read on the forward strand.
ATCGTTGCGCTGGGCTGGTGGATATTCGCCCGCGAACCAAGCCGGCGTTGGCTGCTGGACCGACTTGGTAAGGAAACCTAGCCGGAATGGACCGCATCGATCGAATGCTGCTGGGTGTCGATAAAACCATGACGCTGGTGGAGGTTGGTCCGAGCCACAACCCGATCGTACCCAAGTCTGCCGGGTGGAATACGACCATAGTGGACTATGCAGACGCCGAATTCCTAAGAGAACACTACAAAAACGAGAACTACGCACGCATTGAGGATGTCGGTGTCATCTGGCGCTCTGGCCAAATGCACGACACGTTTCGAACGCAAACACTGCAGAGTCATGATGCGGTCATATCAAGTCACTCTCTCGAACACATGCCGGATGCAATCGGCTTTCTGCTGTCTTGCGAGACGCTCATAAAACCGGACGGCGTTATCAAGCTCGCGCTTCCTGACAAGCGATGCTGCTTCGACTTCTTTTCTGCCCTCTCGACGTCCGGAGACATGCTGTCAGCGCATCATAACCGGGACCGTGTGCATAGCAAAAGAACGTCGTTCAATGAGGTTGCATATGCGACGCGGAACAACGGACGAAGTGGTTGGTCGATCGGAGACAAGACGACCGACCTCGAATTGGCCTGGCCGCTTGATTTTGCCTATGCTGTTTTCCGCAGAGCATCAGCCACGAACGATGGGGAGTACGACGACTTCCACGCCTGGAAATTCACGCCGAGCAGTTTCGCCCTGATCATTGAGGAACTCGGCTACCTTGGCATCCTTGGCCTGCGCATCGCAGATATTTCGGAGACGATGGGACACGAGTTCTTCGTCACGCTCAAGAAATTTGACGGACAGAAACCTGACCCGGCAGAATTCAACAAACGCCGGCTTGAGTTGCTCAAATCATCGATGGAAGAACTTGCCGCGCAGATCGCCAACATGGCTTTTTAGGTCTGGCCATCCACGGTCGAGCCAGCAAAGCGAGGGCGCAAGCACGATGCCGGCCTGGACAGATCGTCGGACGAGGACCGTCGTGGCGCCTCAAATGCTGCTTTGCCAGTTGAACCCAAGGTTCTCCCAATAACCGCCCGGGTAGGTGTTGGTGACCTCGATGGCGGTGATCCACTTGGGGTTCTTGAACCCGAGCTTCGTGCTCGTGCGCAGCCGCAACGGATAGCCGAACGGGTCGGCGAGCGTCTCCCGCGCATACTTCGTGGCGAGCAAAGTCTGAGGGTGCAGCGCGGTCGCCATGTCGATGCTGCTCGGGTAGTCGTCATAGCACTTGAACGCGACGTATTTGGCGCGCAGGTCGGCGCCGATCCTTTCCAAAAACGTACGCAGAGGCACCCCCGACCATTGTCCGATATAGTCCCAGCCCTCGACGCAGACGTGGCGGATGATCATCTCGCGCTCCGGCAGCGCCGCCAACTGCTGCCGGGTCCAGGGCCGCTTGTCCGCAACGAGCCCAGCCAGCTCCAGCCGCCACGCGTCGCCATCAACGGGCTTCACCTGCTCGATATCGTAGTAGGCGTTGAAGCGCGGCGGCTTCTGCACCATCGACTCTGGATAGGTCGGCGCCAGCTTGTCCGGGTCGAACAGCAGCGCCTGCACCCGGTCGTTGAAGCTTGATACGGCGCGAAGGGCAGACTGCACCGACGCATTATCCCCGGGGTCGCAGCCGGTCAGCATCGCGAGCGCGCCCAGCGACAGCCCGCCGCGCAGCACGCCCCGGCGCTGCATCGAGCGGATCAGCGGCCGATGGTTGTCGAGGATTGCCGGGTCCGGCGCCTTGGCTGGGCGGAACAGCGACCTCATGGCCGTGCTCCAGGCTTCGCAAGTAGGCGTGGCGCAAGCCGGGGCGACGCAAGCCGCGGCCCGCCGGTCAGCATGGCCCACAGGGTTTGCGGCACCAGCAGGGACAGGGCGACGTGCACGACCAGGAAGCCCACGATGACCGCCATGCCGAGGAAGTGGATCAGCCGCGCCGCCTGGAACCCGCCCAGCAGCGCCGTCAGGCCCTGGAGCTGCACCGGTTTCCAGATCGCCAGGCCGCTCACCACCTGCGACACCCCGGCCAGGATCACGACGATATACAGCAGCTTCTGCACCGCGTTGTAGACCGTGAGGTCGTCATGCGCGACGTGCAGCCGCAGCGTGTCGCGCACGGTTTTTACGATGTCGGCCAGCCGGATCGGCAGCAGCCGCTCCCGCAGGCGGCCGCTCACCAGGCCATACAGCAAGTAGGCGCCGCCGTTCAGCACCAGCAGCCACATGCCGGCGAAGTGCCACAGCAGGCTCTGCGCCGCCCAGCTTCCGAGCCTCACGTGCTTCGAGAAGTGGAGCGCGCTGAAGATGACGCTGTCGTTGTAGATGCCCCAGCCCGAGCCGATCATCACCAGCATGGCGACCGCGTTGGTCCAGTGCATGATGCGCACCGGCACGGGATGCAGGCGCCGCAGCGGGGCAGGGCTGGGAGCGGGAAGGACGGCTGAGGTGGCGCTCATGATGCCTCGTGTTCTCAGATGACGCCGAAGTACTACCATGGTGAACCCCGGCATCTCGCTGAAACCTCGTTATCGACTGCATGACCCACAGGCATGGCCGGATGCTGTAACTCTCGTTGCGTGATGTTCCCGCGTCGCCCCCACCCACGCCAAGGCTCCCCCAGCATGCCCTTCCCTCGACTGCTCGCCGCTTGGTTCCTGCTCGCCTGCGGCCCAGTGCTGGCACAGCAGGACGCGCCGCCGACGCCCAACCCGGCCGAACGCGCGGCTCGACGATTCCCGCAGTCGGTCCGGGTGGGCGACCTGATCCGCCGACAGGTGCTGCGCCCGGTCGAGCAGCAGGACGTGCTCGGCCGCGTCGCCGAGGTGGTGCGCCGTCCCGATGGCGGCGTTCTCGTTATCATCAGCCTGGGCAGCGTGCTCGGCATCGGTGCCCGCCTGGTCGCCGTCCCGGTCGAGGCCATGGCGCTGCTGGGCGAGTATATGGCGGTCATGGACCTCACGCCCGGACAGTTGCGGGCGCTGCCGACCTTCGAGGCCGCCGGCGCCACGCCGCTGCAGCCGGACGAGGTCATCCGCGTCGGCCTGACGCGGCCGTTCCATTGAGACGGGCTGATAATCGCTCGCCTGTAAGCATGCCCCACCGTAAGTGCCACCCATGTTTCTGAACGAGCTCCTGGCGGCGCTGCGCCGGTCGCGGGAGACGGCGGAAGTCCGGGCCGCCTATGACGAGTTCCTCGAACGCCTGGACGCCGGGCAGGTCGCGGCCCAGGCCTGCAAGGCCGGCGACCGGATGCCGGACTTCCTGCTGCCGAGCGCCGCCGGGCGGCTCATCGGTTCGGGAGAGCTGCTGGCCCAGGGGCCGCTCGTGGTGACCTTCTTCCGCGGCGGCTGGTGCCCGTACTGCTCGGCGACGCTCGAGGCGCTCGAGGCGGTGCTGCCCGAACTGTCGCAGGCCGGCGGCATGCTGGTGGCGATGACGCCCGAGACCGGCGGGCGGGCGCTGGCGATGCAGCGCGACCGCGGGGTGCATTACGAGGTGCTGGTCGATGTGGACCTGGCGATCGCCATGGCGTTCGGCATCGTGTTCCGCACACCGCCGCTCTATGCCGAGCTGCTGCGTCGCCGCGGCGTGGACCTCGCTGAGCGCAGCGGCAATCCGGCCTGGCTGCTGCCGGTTCCGGCCACGTTCCTCGTGGGCCAGGACGGCATCGTGCGGCGCGCTTGGGTGAACATCGATTTCACCCAGCGTGCCGAGCCAACCGAGATCCTGCAGGCGCTGCAGAGCCTGCGCGCCAGCCGCAAGCCTTGATTCCTTCAATTCGCCCAAGGTCTTCCTGGCCAGGTGAACCGATATCGTTTTAGGTCGCGCGGGCAACCCGCTTGCAGGCATAACGGCCCCATGCCCCAACCCGCTTCGTTGAAAGACTCCACCATGGTCTGGCTGTGGCTGCTCTTGGCGCTGCTGCTGACGCCGCCCCAGGCCGTTGCGGAGGCGGCGCTGGAGAATGGCGTCATCGACGTGCAGCGCTACGGCGCGGTCTGCGACGGCGTCAACACCACAGCCGACACGCCCGCCTTCCAGTCGGCCCTGGCCCGGGCGGCATTGCGGACCTACGGCGCGCGGGTCCGCGTGCCTGCCGGGCGCTGCCTGCTTTCCGCCGGCCTGTCCGCGACGCTCACCAACAACCAGGCGCTGAGCATCGAGGGCGATGGCGCCGACGTGTCCGAGCTGGTGTTCACCGCAGATACCGACGGCTTCACGGTCACTCTCGGCTCGGCCA
>CAWKLS010000010.1:0-20081 GCA_963850595.1 uncultured Alphaproteobacteria bacterium
GACTGCCTCTCACGTTTGCGGACCAGCACGGCACGACTGCGATGCCAGACCGATCCGATCGTGCGACCTGCCACAAACTTATGCGATAGGCTTTCATACGGCGTATGTGCTCTGTTAAGTGTTGGGTTTACCCCTGCCCTCCTTAAGGATTCGACGATGCAAGACCGCTTTCTCGTCACCGGCGGCGCTGGCTACGTCGGGAGCCATCTCGTGGCGCTGCTGGCTGAGCGGGGTGCCGAGCATCGTGATCCTAGACAATTTGCGGCAGGGCCACCGCGCCGCTGTTCCGCCTGGCGCCAGGCTGATCGAGGGCGACGCCTCCGACGTGCAAACGCTCGACGCCGTGCTGGCCGAGGGGCCATGGACCGCCGTGTTCCATTTCGCGGCCTTGTCGCTGGTTGGGGAGAGCATGCGCGATCCCCTGCGGTATCTGCTGGAGAACGCGGCCGGCGGCATGCGCCTGATCGACGCCTGTGTACGGCATAATGTGAAGAGGTTCATCTTGTCCTCCACGGCCAACCTGTTCGGGGAGCCAGACCGCGTGCCCATCGATGAGGCCGCCCGCATCGATCCGGCCTCGCCCTACGGCGAGAGCAAGCTGATGATCGAGCGGACCTTGCGCTGGGCCGATCACGCGCATGGCCTGCGCAGTGCCTGCCTGCGCTATTTCAACGCGGCCGGCGCCGACCCCAACGGTGTGCTGGGAGAAGATCACGATCCCGAGACCCATCTGATTCCGTTGGTGATCGACGCCGCCCTGGGCCGCAGAGACGCGATCACGGTATTCGGCACGGATTATCCGACCGCGGACGGCACCTGCATCCGGGACTACGTCCATGTGACGGACCTGGGCGAGGCGCATCTCTGCGCGCTGGGGCAGCTCGACCGGCAGAGCGTCACATACAACCTGGGCAATGGCGGCGGGCACTCGGTCCGGGATGTGATCGCCGCGGTGGAGCGGGTGCTGGAACGGCCGGTCCCGGTGCGCATCGGCGACCGCCGGCCGGGCGATCCGGCCACGCTGGTCGCCTCCTCCGAACTGATCCGGGCTGAGACCGGCTGGACTCCACGTTACACGGCGCTCGATACCATCGTCGCCAGCGCCGCCGCCTGGCGGGTGGCCCACCCGAACGGCTATGGCGACCGGGTGCCTACGGTTCAGGCCGATAGGCCGGCACTGCCAAATAGGACAGCCGCTTGAATTCCTTGCGACCGCGCGAAACGGAGTCGAGGATCATGCCGCAGGTCAGCGACAGGCAGGCCAACAGCGCGATCCCGGTTGACAGCACCGCCGTCGGCAGGCGCGGGACCAGGCCGGTGTGGATGAAATCCACGAACACCGGCACTGCGAGGCCGATCGCCACCAGCATCTGCAGCGCTGCCGCGAGAGCGAAGAACTGCAGCGGCCGTTCCTCCTTCACCAGCACGACGATGGTCCGCAGAATGCGCAGCCCGTCGCTATAGGTACGAAGCTTCGACGTCGAGCCGGCCGGGCGCTTCTTGTATGGCGTCGGCAACTCGCCGATCGGCATGCAGAGTTCCAGCGAGTGGACGGTGAATTCCGTCTCCGTTTCGAACCCGCCGGACAGGGCCGGGAACGACTTGACGAAGCGGCGGGAGAACACTCGGTAGCCGGACAGCATATCCGATACGTGGCCGCCAAAAATCCATGCGACCAGCCCGGTCAGCACCGCGTTGCCGAAGCGGTGCCCGGGCCGGTAGGCCGCTGTGGCCTCGGACACGCGGGCGCCGTTCACCATATCGAGGCCGTCATCCAGCAAAAGCCGCACCATCGCCGGGCTGCAGGCAGCACTATAGGTGTCGTCGCCGTCAACCAGGACGTAGGCATCGGCCTCGATATCGGCGAACATGCGGCGGATGACGTGGCCCTTGCCCTGCAGGCGCTCGGTCCGGGCGATGGCGCCGGCGGAGCGCGCCGCGTCGAGCGTGCGGTCGCTGGAGTTGTTGTCGTAAACATAGATGGCGGCCTCCGGCAGCGCCGTCCGGAAGTCCCGCACCACGGCCGCGATCGCGACCTCCTCGTTGTAGCAGGGGATCAGCACGGCGATGCGGGGCGGCTTCAAGGCGATTTCGGCGCCTTGGGGATGCCAGGCGCGCGGAAGACGACCGAGCGCGACAGGTTGAAATTGGCGAGCATTCCGGCGCCGACGCCGGCCAGGATCGCGATGACGGGATACTGCGCGCAAAACGGCACTAGCGTGACCAGCGCGAAAAAGGTCCCGCGGTTCAGCACGAAGCCGACGCCATTGGCCGCGACGAACAGCATCCATTGCCGCAGCAGGCTGCCGCTGCCGCGCCCGGCGAAGGTCCAGGCGCGATTCAGCGCCCACGTCATGGTAACCGCCGCGAGATAGGCCAGCAGTCCCGAGATGTACAGCCCAAGCATCGCCATAGCGGCATAGACCGTCGTCACATCGACGATGGCGCCGACGACCCCGACCGTGCCGAAACGGGCAAACTGCTGCACGAGCAGCCAGTTCTTGGCCGTCAACAGGCCGCGGAGACGGCTGCTGCGACGGGTGCTGACATCGGTTGCGGGCTGCATGGCGGCGCATTAGCCGGTTTTTGCACCGAAAGCCACCATGGTCGGCGTGGCAGCGCTGGCGCATCCCCTAACGGCGTGGTTTGTTCGATGCATGGTAGTGGAGCGGCAAGAATGAGACGTCGTACGTTCCTGGGCACATCTCTCGCGGCGTCGGCGGCGGGCTTGGCGGCGCCGGCCACCCTGCGCGCGCAAAACAGCCGCGTGCTCCGCTTCATCCCGCAGGCCGATCTCACGGTGCTCGACCCGATGTGGACCACGGCCTACGTCACCCGCAACCACGCGTTTATGGTGTACGACACGCTGTTTGGGCAGGACAGTGCTTACCGGCCGTCGCCGCAGATGCTTGAAGGCTTCACCACCGAGAACGACGGCAAGACCTGGACGCTGACGCTGCGGCCCGGCTTGCTGTTCCATGACAACGAGCCCGTCCGTGCGACAGACTGCGTCGCCAGCCTGCAGCGCTGGGGCAAGCGGGACGCGTTCGGCGGCGCTTTGATGGCTGCGACCGATGAACTGTTGGCGAAAGACGACCGCACGCTGGTGTTCCGGATGAAAAAGCCATTCGCGCTGCTGCCGTCCGCCCTTGCCAAGACGCCGCTGTATATGCCGGCGATCATGCCCGAGCGTATCGCCAAGACCGACCCGTTCACCCAGGTGACTGAGATGATCGGCAGCGGCCCGTTCCGCTTCAAGGCCGATGAGCGCGTGCCCGGCGCCCGCGTCGTGTACCAGAAGTTCGCCGGCTACAAACCGCGCGAATCTGGTCCGACGGACTGGACCTCCGGCCCCAAGATCGTGCATTTCGACCGGGTAGAGTGGACCACGATCCCCGACCCTACGACCGCGGCTCAGGCGCTGATCAACAACGAGCAGGACTGGTGGGACTACGCGACCGCCGACCTGATGGGCCTACTGGCGCGCAGCCGCGGCGTTAAGGTCGTGGTGCAGGAGCCCTCCGGCCAGATCGCCATTCTTCGCATGAACCACCTGCAGCCGCCGTTCAACAACCCCGCGATCCGCCGGGCGCTGCTGGGCGCGATGAGCCAGGAGGACGTCGTGACTGCGGTCGTCGGCACGGATCCAAAGATGTCGCGCACCGGCGTCGGCTTTTTCTGTCCGGAGACGCCGATGGCGAGCAGCGTTGGCCTCGATACGCTCACGGGCCCGCGGGACATGGCCAAGGTCAAGCGCGACCTGAAGGCCGCCGGCTACAACAACGAGCGCGTCGTGCTACTGGCGGCGACCGACTTCCCGGTGCTGAAGGCGATGGCGGACGTTGTGGCGGACATGCTGCAGCGGGCGGGGATGAACGTCGATTATCAGGCGACGGACTGGGGCAGCGTCGTGACCCGGCGCGCCAAGAAAGATCCGGTGGACGCCGGCGGCTGGAGCGCCTTCTGCACCGCCTGGGCCGGCACCGACCACCTGAACCCGTCCGGCCATTTGTCGCTGCGCACCAATGGCGAGCAGGCTTGGTTTGGCTGGCCGACGGACCCGAAGATCGAACAGCTCCGCAATGCTTGGTTCGATGCGCCGGACGTCCCAAGCCAGGCCGCCATCTGCGCCGACATCCAGCGCGAGGCGTTTCAGAGCCTGCCCTACATCCCGATGGGTCAATATTTGCAGCCAACGGCGTATCGGAGCGATTTAGACGGCGTGCTCAACGGTTTTGCGCTATTTTGGAACGTGAAGCGTGCCTGAGCCGGGCCGATTGGCCCGTAGCTTGCTTGGCTCAACCGCACCGGCCAGACATAAGGGTTCGCATGAAACGTCGTGACCTCCTCGCCACCGGGACTGCCGCCGCCCTAGGCAGCCTGGCCATGCCGCGCTTGTCCATCGCGCAGAACGCCCGCGTGCTGCGCTTCGTGCCGCAGGCGAACCTCTCGAGCCTCGACGCGGTCGCCGGCACTCAATACGTCGTCCGCAACGCCAGCCTGCTGATCTGGGACACGCTGTTCGGCGTGGACAGCAGCCTCAACCCCAAGCTGCAGATGGCGGAGGCGTATGAGGCGACGGACGGCAACAAGACCTGGACCATCCGCCTGCGTCCTGGCTTGAAGTTCCATGACAACGAGCCGGTGCTGTCCCGGGACGTGATCGCCAGCCTGAACCGCTGGATGGCGCGGGACACCATGGGCCAGCGGATCAAGGCGTCGCTGGACGCGATGGAGGCGCTGGACGACCGCACGGTGCGCATCCGCTTGAACAAGCCGTTCCCGAAGATGCTGTTCGCGTTGGGCAAAAGCAACGCGCCCGTCGCCGAGATCATGCCGGAGCGCATCGCCAAGACCGACCCCTTCCAGCTCATCAAGGAGTACGTCGGCTCCGGCCCCATGGCGTTCAAAAAGGACGAGTGGGTGCCGGGCTCCATGGCGGTGTTCGAGAAATTCGCGGGCTACGAGCCACGGCCGGAGGCGGCGGACTGGCTGTCGGGCGGCAAACGTATGATGTTCGACCGCATCGAGTGGCTGATCCTGCCCGACGACGCCACCAAGGCGGCGGCGCTGCAGAACGGCGAGGTCGATTGGTGGGAGAACCCGGTGCCCGACCTGGTGCCGCTGCTAAAGCGCAACCGCAACATCAACGTCGATATTGCGGACCCGCTCGGCAACATCGGCTCGTTCCGCATCAACCACCTGCACCCGCCGTTCAACGACCCGCGGGTGCGGCGGGCGGTGATGATGGCGCTGAGCCAGGAGGACTACATGCGCGCCGTCGTCGGCAATGACGACGAGCTTTGGAAGGCGCAGCCGAGCTTTTTCACGCCGGGCACGGCGTCCTACACTGAGGAGGGCGGCGACATCCTGAAGGGGCTGCGCCGCTATGACGAGGCGAAGAAGCTGCTGGCCGAGGCCGGCTACAAGGGCGAGACGATCGTGCTGTGCGTCGCGACCGACGTGCAGATCACCAAGGCGCAGGGCGACGTCACGGCGGACCTGCTGCAGAAGATTGGCATGAACGTGGACTATCAGGCGCTCGATTGGGGCACGGTGGGCGCGCGCCGGGCCAAGAAGGACCTGCCATCGCAGGGCGGCTGGCATATCTTCCACACCTGGCACGCGGGCGCCGACTGCATCAACCCGGCGCCTTACACGGCATTCGACGCCGGCGGCGACAAGGCCTGGTTCGGCTGGCCGAAATCGGACGCGATCCAGGCCGGCATTGCCACCTGGTATGACGCGCCCGACGCGGCGGCGGAAAAGGCCGCGGTCACTGACCTCAACAAGATGGCGATGGAGTTCGTGACCTACATCCCGACCGGCTTCTTCCTGGGCTACCAGGCCTGGCGCAAGAACATCAGCGGCGTGGTCAAGGCGCCGTTCCCGGTGTTCTGGGGCGTCCAGAAAACCTGATGGCGAAGCGGGCCTGATGCTCGGCTATCTCGCCCGGCGGGTGCTGTCCACGATCCCGGTCATGGCGATCGTCGCTTTGTTCGTGTTCAGCCTGCTGTATATCGCCCCGGGCGACCCAGCCGCAATCATCGCCGGGGATCAGGCGACGCCCGCCGACGTGGAGCGCATCCGCGCCGGGCTGGGCCTCGACCGCCCGTTCCTGATCCGCTTCGGCGAGTGGGCCTGGCACGTGCTCAATGGCGACCTCGGCGTGTCCATCTTCACCAACCTGCCGGTGACTAGGATGATCGGCCAGCGGCTGGAGCCGACGGCGTCGCTGATGGTGCTGACCCTGATCCTGTCGATCGGCATTGCAGTCCCCATGGGCGTGCTGGCAGCGTGGAACCAGGGCACCTGGATCGACCGGCTGATCATGATCTTCGCGGTGTTCGGCTTTTCCGTGCCGGTGTTCGTCGTGGGCTACATCCTCGCTTACGTGTTCGCGCTGGAGCTCGACTGGTTTCCGGTGCAGGGCTACACGCCACTCGCCAAAGGCTTCGGCCCTTGGCTCAACAACCTCGTGCTGCCCGCGGTGGCGCTCGGCGGCGTCTATATCGCGCTGATCGCCCGCATCACCCGGGCCACGATGCTCGAGGTGCTCAGCCAGGACTACATCCGCACCGCAAAGGCCAAAGGCGTCGGCAGCCGCACCATCCTTTTCCTTCATGCGCTGAAGAACGCCGCCGTGCCCATCGTGACGGTGATCGGCATCGGCGTCGCGTTGCTGATCGGCGGCGCCGTGGTGACCGAGAGCGTGTTCGCCATCCCTGGCCTCGGCCGCCTGGTGGTGGACGCGATTCTGCGGCGCGACTACCCGGTGATCCAGGGCGTCGTACTGCTGTTCAGCTTTGTCTATGTCCTGGTCAATCTGGGCGTTGACCTGCTCTACACCGCCTTCGACCCGAGGATTCGCTATTGAGCAGCACGACCCTGCCCGACGCGCCGGTCGCCACCGCATCGGCGGCGCATGTAACGCCGGCGGCGGTACTGCCCGACGTGCTGCGTCCGGTGCGGCCGCGCGGCCGGGTCCGCACTTTCGTCCGGCGCTATCCCACAATCTTCGCTGGCGGGGTGCTGCTGGCGATCATCGTGTTCATCGCCATTGCTGCGCCGCTGCTCTGGACCGCGGACCCGACCGCGCTAGCGCCGGCAAAGCGCTTACGGCAGCCTTCGATGCTGTATTGGTTTGGCACCGATTCGTTAGGCCGCGACATCTACTCCCGTGTGCTGTATGGCGCGCGGGTATCGCTGGAAGTCGGTTTCGCTGTGGCCGCGCTGGCGTCGGTGATCGGCATGGTGATCGGGCTGGTCTCCGGCTTCGTGCGTTGGGCCGACAGCGTCATCATGCGGGTGATGGACGGCCTGATGTCCATCCCGCCGATCCTGCTGGCCATCGCGCTCATGGCGCTAACCCGCGGCAGCGTCGGCAACGTCATCACCGCCATCACCATCGCCGAGATCCCCCGAGTATCCCGTTTGGTGCGCGGCGTTGTACTAAGCTTGCGAGAACAGCCCTATGTCGAGGCGGCCGTCGCCTCCGGTACGCGGGTGCCGCTGATCATCTGGCGTCATATCGTGCCGAACACCCTGGCGCCGATCGTCGTGCAGGCGACTTATATCTGCGCGTCGGCGATGATCACCGAGGCGATCCTGTCCTTCATCGGCGCCGGCACGCCGCCGACCATCCCGTCCTGGGGCAACATCATGGCTGAGGGCCGGGCACTGTGGCAGGTGAAGCCGTTCATCGTTTTCTTCCCGGCGATATTCCTGTCGCTCACGGTGCTGGCGGTGAATTTGCTGGGCGACGGCCTGCGTGACGCGCTCGACCCCCGCATGGCGAAGCGGCTGTGATGGCGGCGGCGCCACCGATCGATGAACCGCTCTTGCAGGTCAAGAACCTTCAGACCCATTTCGGCACCCTCGACGGCGTCGTGCGTGCGGTCGATGGATTATCGTTTTATATCAATGCCGGTGAGACCCTGGCGATCGTCGGCGAGAGCGGCTGCGGCAAGTCGGTCACCAGTATGAGCCTGCTGCGGCTGATCCAGGAGCCGCCGGGCCGCATCGCCGGCAGCGTCCGCTTCCAGGGCCGCGACCTGCTGAAGCTCTCTGAGCCCGAGATGCGCAAGCTGCGCGGCAACGACATCAGCATGATCTTCCAGGAGCCGATGACCAGCCTGAACCCGGTGCTGACCATTGGCCGGCAGATCGGCGAGACCCTGCGCCTGCACCAGGGCCTGAACGCTCGGCAAGCGGAGGCGCGGGCGGTGGAGATGCTGACGCTCGTCGGCATTCCGGCGCCGGGCCGCCGAGTGCGCGAGTATCCGCATCAGCTCTCTGGCGGCATGCGGCAGCGGGTGATGATCGCCATGGCGCTGGCCTGCAACCCCAAGCTGCTGATTGCCGACGAGCCGACGACCGCGCTCGACGTGACGATCCAGGCGCAGATTTTGGACCTGATGCGCGACCTCAAGACCCGGCTCGGCTCGGCCATCATGCTGATTACCCATGATTTAGGCGTGGTGGCGGAGATGGCGCAGCGGGTGGTCGTCATGTACGCCGGCCGCAAGGTCGAGGAGGCGACGGTCGGCGAAATCTTTGCCAACCCGCAGCACCCCTATACCCGCGGCCTGCTCGGCGCAGTGCCGCGCCTCGGCTCCTCGCTCGCGGCGGGGGGCCGTTCGAAGCTCGCGGAGATTCCCGGCCTGGTGCCGTCTTTGCGTAAGCCGATCGTGGGCTGCGCCTTCGCCGGGCGTTGCCTGAGCGCCACCGACCTATGCCGCAGCATCGCCCCGGCGGTCGAGGCCAAGCGGCCCGGCCACTACGTCGCCTGCCATTACGCCGAGTACGCCATGCCGGCAGGCATTGCCGCATGAGCCGGCCGCGCCCGCTGCTCGAGGTTATGGCGCTCAAGAAGCACTTTCCGCTGCACGGCGGGCTGTTCGGCGGCGTCACCGGCCAGGTCTATGCGGTGGATGGCGTCACCTTCTCGATCGAGAAGGGCGAGACGCTGTCGCTGGTGGGGGAGAGCGGCTGCGGCAAGAGCACGGTGGGCAAGGCCATCCTGCGGCTGGTCGACCCCACTGACGGTGAGGTCTGGCTCGACGGCGCCCGCATCGACAACCTTCCCGCCGGTCAGCTGCGTCCGCTGCGCCGGCGCATCCAAGTGGTGTTTCAAGACCCGTTCAGCAGCCTCAACCCCCGCATGCGGGTGCGGGACATCATCGCGGAGCCGCTGCGCAACTTCGGCCTGGCGAACGGGAACGTCGAGATTGAGGACCGCGTGGCGAAGCTGATGGACACCGTCCGCCTGCCGCGCGACGCCATGCGCCGCTACCCGCACGAGTTCAGCGGCGGCCAGCGCCAGCGCATCGGCATCGCCCGCGCCTTGGCCCCCGGCGCCGACCTGATCATCTGCGACGAGGCCGTGAGCGCGCTTGACGTCTCGGTGAAGGCGCAGATCGTCAATCTGCTGTCCGATCTGCAGGACGAGCTGGGCCTCGCTTTGCTGTTCATCAGCCACGATTTGGCGATCGTCGAGCACCTGACGCACCGGGTCGCGGTCATGTACCTCGGCAAGATCGTGGAGATCGCCGAGCGCCGATCGCTATTCGCCAACCCGCGCCACCCCTACACAAGGGCGCTGCTCTCGGCCGTTCCGGTGCCGGACCCCTCGGCGCAGCGCGACCGCATCATCCTGACCGGCGACGTGCCCAGTCCCATCAACCCGCCCAGCGGCTGCCGCTTCCATACGCGCTGCCCCTATGTGTTTGATCGCTGCCGGGCGGAGGAGCCGCTGTTGCGGGACGTCGGCGATGGCCAAAAAACCGCGTGCCATCTCGACGAGCTACCGGCGCTGCGGATGCTGCCGCAAGCGGCTTAAGGAAAGTTCTTCCTGACCCCGGCTTGACCCTAGCCAGTCCTGGACGCCACACTACGTCCAGATGCGCAGGCCGCTGGTCACGCGCAAGTTCTGCATTTAGGGAGAAGAACGATGCCTCAGGTATCGCTGACGGTGAACGGGCGCAGTCACACCGCCGAAGTCGAGGGCCGGACCCTCTTGGTCGAGTTGCTGCGGGAGGGCATGGGCCTGACTGGGACGCATGTCGGTTGCGACACCAGCCAGTGCGGCGCCTGCGTCGTGCATATCGACGGCGAGTTTGTCAAAAGCTGCAGTATCCTGGCGCTTCAGGCGAACGGCTGCGCGGTCACGACGATCGAGGGCATCGCCGAGGCCGGCGGCACGCTGCATCCGATGCAGGCGATGTTCCGCGAGCACCACGCGCTGCAATGCGGCTTCTGCACGCCGGGCATGGTGATGAGCGCCATCGACCTCGTGCAGATGCACCCGGAGGGCCTGACGGAGGACGAAATCCGGCACGGCCTCGAGGGTAACCTCTGCCGCTGCACCGGATACCATAACATCGTCAAGGCGATCGCCGCCGCCTGGCCGATCATGCATGGCAAGGAATTGCCGCTCGCCGCTGAATAATTCGATCGCAGGCGAAAAGCCGCGATTGCAGGGGAGAAAGCATTATGGGTTTTGAAGGCATTGGCGCTTCGGTGCGCCGCAAGGAAGACCACCGGTTCCTGAGTGGGAACGGCAACTACACCGATGACATTAACCGTCCGGGGCAGCTTTATGCGGTGATCCGCCGGGCCGACCGTCCGCACGCTCGACTGCTGGGGATCGACACCGCCGCAGCCGCAGCCGCGCCCGGCGTCGTCGCGATTTATACCGGGGCCGAAATGCAGGCGGACGGTATCGGCGGCGTGCCCTGCGGCTGGCAGATCCACAACAAGGACGGTTCGCCGATGGCGGAGCCGCCGCACCCGGTGCTTGCGACCGGCAAGGTGCGTCACGTGGGCGACCCCGTCGCGGTGGTGATCGCTTCGAGCAAGCAGGAGGCGAAGAACGCCGCCGAGCTGCTGTCGATCGACTATGACGACCTGCCGGCGATCGCCAGCGTGCGCGATGCCGTGGCGCCGGGCGCGCCGCTCGTGCATGATGACGTGCCGAACAACGTCTGTTTCGACTGGCACATCGGCGACAAGGCGATCGTCGATGCGGCGTTCGCTCAGGCGGCGCACGTGGTCGAGTTGGACCTGACCAACAACCGGCTGGTGCCGAATGCGCTCGAGACCCGGTCGGCGATCGGCGACTTTGATCGTTCGTCGGGCGAGTTCACCCTCTACACCACCAGCCAGAACCCGCACGTCATCCGGCTGCTGATGGGCGCCTTTGTGCTGCACATCCCGGAGCACAAGCTGCGCGTGGTGGCGCCCGACGTCGGCGGCGGCTTCGGATCGAAGATTTTCCACTACGCCGAGGAGGCCATCGTCACATGGGCCGCCGGCAAGCTGCATCGCCCGGTCAAGTGGACCTGCGACCGCAGCGAGGCGTTCATGTCGGACGCGCATGGCCGCGACTGCTACAGCAAGGCCACCATGGCGGTGGATGCGCAGGGCAAGTTCCTGGCGCTCAAGGTCAGCACGCTGAGCAACATGGGCGCTTACCTCTCGACCTTCGCGCCGGCCGTGCCGACCTATCTGAGTGCCACATTGCTGGCCGGCGTTTACACCACCCCGGCGATCTACGCCGAGGTGAAGGCGGTGTTCACCCACACTGTCCCGGTGGACGCCTATCGCGGCGCCGGGCGGCCGGAGGCGACCTACATCCTCGAGCGTCTGGTCGATGTGATCGCGCACGATACCGGGCTGGACCGGCTGGCCATCCGCCGGCTCAATTTCATCCCGAAAGACGCGTTTCCGTATCAGACGCCGGTGGCGCTGAACTACGACAGCGGCGACTATGAGGCGACGCTGAAGGCGGCGCTGGCTGCCGCGGATTGGGACGGCTTCCCGGCCCGGCGCCGGACTGCGGCAACCCGCGGCAAGCTGCGCGGCATCGGCATGTCCACCTACGTCGAGGCCTGCGGCATCGCGCCGAGCAAGTTGGTTGGTCAGCTTGGCGCCCGTGCTGGGCTGTATGAGGTGGCGAACATCCGAGTGCATCCGACCGGCAGCGTGACGGTGTTCACCGGCACCCACAGTCACGGCCAGGGGCACGAGACGACGTTCGCGCAGCTCGTCTCCGACCAGCTCGGCGTGCCTGTCGATATGGTCGATGTGGTGCACGGCGATACGGGCAAGATCCCGTTCGGCATGGGCACCTATGGCAGCCGCAGCCTGGCGGTCGGCGGATCGGCGATGGTCAAGGCGATGGATAAGGTCATCGCTAAGGGCAAGAAGATCGCGGCCCATCTGATGGAGGCATCGGTCGAGGACATCGAGTTCAAGAATGGCCGTTTCTCGGTGGCCGGCACCGATAAAAGTAAGGCGCTGGCCGAGATCTCGCTCGCCGCTTACGTGCCGCACAACTACCCGATCGAAGAGCTGGAGCCCGGCCTCGACGAGACCGCGTTCTATGATCCGAAGAACTTCACCTTTCCCGGCGGCTGTCATATTTGCGAGGTCGAGGTTGACCGCGACACCGGCACCGTTAGCGTGGTGAACATGGTGGCGGCGGACGACGTGGGACGGGTGATCAATCCGATGATCGTCGAGGGCCAGGTGCAGGGCGGGCTGGCCCAGGGCATCGGGCAGGCGCTGATGGAGAATGCGGTCTATGACAGCGAGGCGCAGTTGGTGACTGGGTCGTTCATGGACTATCAGATGCCCCGGGCGCATGACTTCCCGCCGATGATCACCTCGACCGAGACCACGCTTTGCACACATAATCCGTTGGGGTCGAAGGGGGTGGGTGAGACCGGCGCGATCGGCTGCCCGCCCGCGGTGATCAACGCCGTCGTCGATGCGTTGCGCGACTACGACGTCCGGCATCTGGATATGCCGGCGACGCCGCAGAAGATTTGGTCGCTCATCCAAGCCAATCAGCCGCGCATGGCGGCCGAGTAGGGAACCCGAGCATGTATGATTTCTCCTATACCAAGCCGTCCTCCATCCCCGCAGCCGTGCAGGCGCTGGGCGCGGACATCGAGGCCAAGGCGCTGGCCGGCGGCCAGACCTTCATCCCGGTGCTGAAGCAGCGTCTCAACAAGCCGAGCGCCATCGTTGATCTCGCGGATCTTGGCCTCCGGGGCATCGCGGCCGACGACAAGACCATCACGATCGGCGCGATGACGACGCACCACCAGATTGAGACGTCGGAAGACATCAAGCGGAAGCTGCCCGGCCTCGCCAAGATGGCGTCCTGGATCGGCGACACCCAGGTGCGGCACCGCGGCACGATGGGCGGGTCGCTCGCGAACAACGACCCCTCTGCCTGTTATCCTGCCGCCGTGCTGGCGCTGAACGCCACCATCCACACGGATCACCGCAGCATCGCGGCGGATGATTTCTTCCAGGGCATGTTCACCACGGCGCTGGAGCCCGGCGAACTCATCACGGCGATCGAGTTCCCAATTGCGGAAAAGTCGAACTACGAGAAGTTCCGCAATCCGGCGTCCCGCTACGCCATGGTCGGCGTATTTGTGGCGAAGACGGCGGCTGGCGTCCGGGTGGCGATCACCGGGGCCGGGCAAAGCGGGGTGTTTCGTCATACGGCGATGGAGCAGGCGCTGTCGGCGAACTTTTCGGCTGATGCGATCACGGGAATTACAACTCCATCTGACGGCTTGAATGGCGACATTCACGCCAGTCCGGAGTATCGTGCCCACCTGATCGGCGTAATGGCACGCCGGGCCGTCGCGGCGGCCTGACCAGCGGCAAGTTTGGAGCATGGGTTCCAGGGTGCGCCGTTGGCGCATTCTGTTGGGAGTTTCGGCGGTTGGTCGTTGACCTGCATCTTCTTTGTAAACAAGGACAGCGTAACAAACGCATTGGACCCGAGCCAACCCGGTATGAAACTGGAACTTGGCCGGTAACGGACGAGGTCGCTGATGAGGCCATCGGCGGCCGGATCTATCTGCATGCCGCTCGTGCCGAGGAGGCCTATTACGGCGGCACGATCCAGGCTTGGCACGCCTCGCTTGAGAATCCAAAGCGTAAATCGTTCGAGTATGTCGTGGACGGCCCGTTCCGCATCCGATGCCCGGAAAAGTGGGGTCAGGAGAAGGCGATCGTCCGGCGTTAGGCCATAGGCTCCGGACGATTTGCCGGAATGGGCTGTATGGGCGATGCTGTTGCCTCAATATTTGAGGATTACACCATGGCCGAGCGGCCCTACACGTCCGATGACCTTAAAGTTCTTCAGCAATGGGACACGCCAACCATCTGCAATGGCTTGGAGCTCGTGGCGCCCGAGCGGCGAGCGATCGGCTTCACCGTTGAGCCAATGGTCGCCGCCGACTGCAGTCTGCCGCCAATGGTCGGCGTTGCCCGCGTCGGCATGATTCGTGCGCAAGAAGCCCCACGCGGACCCACAGCCAGCCGGCTTGATTGGTATGACTATGTCGCCGATGCGGAGTTCCCCAGCGTCGTCGTATTGCAGGACCTGGATGACCGGCCTGGCTACGGCGCTTGGTGGGGAGAGGTGCATTCGACGGTGCATAAGGCCCTTGGCGCCCTCGGCTGCGTGACCAACGGGTCGTTCCGGGACTGCGACATGCTGGCGCCGGGGTTCCAGATTGTCGGCGGCCGCATCGGCCCCAGTCATGCCCACGTCCACATGGTGGAATTCGGCAAGCCGGTGAACATCTTCGGCATGAACGTGATGCACGACGATGTCGTGCATGCGGATTTCCACGGCGCAGTGGTGATCCCGGCCGATGCTGTGCGCAAGCTGCCGGACGCGATCGCCTTGGTATCCCGGCGTGAGAAGGTGATCCTCGACGTTTGCGCCAGCCCTGATTTCAGCCCGGCCAAACTCCGGGCGGCGGTGCAGCAGGCCGGCGAGATCCACTAACCCGGTGGGTTAAACTAGCTGCGCTTGACCATGCACGGCCGCGGGTCCGATTATCACCGAAGCACTTAGGAGCGCATCCCATGAACGTTGCCACAACTCCCGCCTCGCTCTCCGGCGTCTCGGACGCGGAGTGGAAGGTCCGTTGCGACCTCGCGGCACTATATCGCCTGGTGGCGCACCACCGGATGACCGACTTGATCTACACCCACATCAGCGCGCGGCTGCCCGGGCCGGAGAACCATTTCCTGATCAACCAGTACGGCGTGATGTTCCACGAGATGCGGGCGTCGGACCTGGTGAAGATCGACTATGATGGCAACGTCGTTGACGACAACCAGCAGTCGCGCCGGGTCAACGCGGCCGGGTTCTGCATCCATTCGGCGATCCACATGGCCCGGCATGACCTGGCCTGCGTGATCCATACCCACACCGCCGCCGGCATGGCGGTCGCGGCGCAGAAGCACGGCCTGCTGCCCATCAGCCAGCACGCGCTGAAGTTCTACGGGCATCTGGCCTATCACGGCTATGAGGGCATCGCGCTTGACCTTGACGAGCGGGACCGGCTGGTGTCCGACCTTGGCGAGCACCGGGCGATGATCCTGCAAAATCATGGCCTTCTGGTCGCCGGCCGCACCATCCCGGAAGCGTTCAGCAACATCTACTACCTGGAGCGCGCGTGTCAGGCGCAGGTCGCGGCACTGGCGGGCGGGACCGAGCTCGTGATGCCGCCCGAAGCCGTGCGCCTGCATACCGCAGAGCAGTTTGAGCGTGAGGGCATGCTCGACCACTACGAGATGATGTGGGAGAGCTGCCTGCGGCTCGTAGAGCACGACCGGCCCGATTATCGTTCCTGAAGGACTGACGTTTCTGGGCAGCTGGCACTCCTGAGTGGCCAAACTTTTAGAGGTTGACGGGCTGCGCACGGTATTCCGCAGCCCGGGCGGTGACGTGCCGGCGGTGGACGGCGTCAGCTTGTCGGTCGCACGCGGGCAGACCCTTGGCATCGTTGGCGAGAGCGGCTGCGGCAAGAGCATGCTGTCGCTCTCGGTGATGCGCCTGGTGCCGTCGCCGGGACGGATCGCTGCGGGACGCGTGGTGTTCGATGGCCAGGATCTGCTGGCTTTGCCGCCCCACGCCATGCGCGCCATACGCGGCAACCGCATCGGCATGATCTTCCAGGAGCCGATGACCAGCCTGAACCCGGTGTTCACCGTCGGCGACCAGATCACCGAGGCGATGCACGCCCATGACCGCAGCGCCTCCAAAGCAGCATTGCGCACCCGGGCAGTGGCCGCGCTGGACCGCGTGCGTATCCCGGCGGCGGCCCGGCGCGTCGATGACTATCCGCATCAGATGAGCGGCGGCATGCGGCAGCGGGTGATGATCGCGATGGCGCTGTCCTGCGACCCCGACCTGCTGATCGCCGATGAGCCGACGACGGCGCTGGATGTGACGGTGCAGGCGCAAATCCTCGACCTGCTGCGCGACCTGCAGGCGCAGTCCGGCATGGCGATCATCCTGATCACGCACGACCTCGGCGTCGTGGCGGAGATGGCGGATGAGGTCGCGGTGATGTACGCCGGCCGCGTCGTAGAGCGCGCCAGCGGCACGGCGATCTTCGACGACCCGCAGCATCCCTATACGCTCGGTCTGCTCGGCAGCGTGCCGCGGGTCGAGGAGACGCGCTCCCGCCTGCTGGCGATCGAGGGCTCGGTCCCGGCGCCGTTCGCCCTGCCGGAAGGCTGCCGTTTCCACCCGCGCTGCGTGTTCGCGGCCCCTGCCTGCGCCCGCGTGGACCCGGCGCTGCGCAGCCTGGGCATCGATCACCAGGCCGCCTGCATCCGGGCGCCGGTCGAGGACCTGGCGGCTTGACCGCTCCGCTGATGGAGGTGGCGAACCTCGCCAAGCACTATCCCATGCGCCGCGGCCTGCTGCTGGCGCGCACGGTCGGCAACGTCCGGGCGGTGGACGGCGTGTCGTTCCAAATCTTCCGTGGCGAGACGCTGGCCCTCGTGGGGGAGAGCGGCTGCGGCAAGAGCACCACGGCGCGGCTGGTGCTGCGGCTCATTGAGCCGACGGCGGGCAGCGTGCGGTTCGAGGACGCCGACATCACCGCCCTGCGCGGCGACGCCATGCGCAAGCTGCGCCGCCGGATGCAGATCGTGTTCCAGGACCCTTTCGCGTCGCTCAACCCGCGCATGACGGTGACCGAAATCCTGGAGGAGCCGCTGATCGTGCACAGCATCGGCGACAGGCCAGCGCGGCGCGCCCGGGTCGAGGAGCTGCTTGGCCTGGTCGGTCTCGCGCCGTATCACGCCGGGCGCTACCCGCACGAGTTCTCCGGCGGGCAACGGCAGCGGATCGGCATCGCCCGCGCCTTGGCGGTCGAGCCCGCACTGGTGGTCTGCGACGAGCCGGTCAGCGCGCTCGACGTCTCGATCCAGGCGCAGGTGGTGAACCTGCTGAAGGATCTGCAGGCGCGGCTCGGGCTGTCCTATCTGTTCATCGCGCATGATCTTGCGGTGGTGAAGCACGTGGCGGACCGGGTCGCGGTGATGTATCTGGGCCGCATAGTCGAGATCGGGCCGAAGGACGCGGTGTTCGCCAATCCGCGGCACCCCTATACCCGTGTCCTGCTGTCGGCGATCCCGCGGCCCGATCCGCACCGCAAGCTGATGAGGCAGGTGGCAGGCGGCGACGTGCCGAGCCCGGCCAACATTCCGTCTGGCTGCCGTTTCCACACCCGCTGTACGTTCGTCATCGACCGCTGCCGAACCGAGGACCCCGCCTTGCGCTCATTTGAGACCGATCATCTATCCGCCTGTCATCGCGCGGAGGAACTTCCCGCAATGGCGGCAATGGAGACCGCGCGCGTCGCCACCCCGGCCGCGGCACGGCGTCTCGCGCTGTATGCCGACCGCCGGGCCGCCGCCGAGCAGGCCCCCCAGATGAACGCCACCCCATGAGCGCCACAATCGTCTCGCCCCGGCTGATGCTGGTGGGCGGCGGCAGCGTCCGGGAGCTTGCCGGCGTGCTGGCAAAGTTCGCCCTGTCGCGACCGCTCGTGGTCACCGACCCTTACATGGTCCGCTCCGGACTGGTCCGCCGCTGCCTGGAGCCGCTGGAGGCCGCCGGGATCAACGCCGCCGTGTTCAGCGACACCGTGCCGGAGCCGACGGACGTCGTGATCGATGCTGGTGCGGCGCTGCTGCAGGCCGGGTCATACGATTGCTTAATTGGCTTTGGCGGCGGGTCGCCGATCGACACGGCGAAGGCGATGTCCATCCTGGCGCATGGGCGCGCAACCGGGGCGGGCTCGCACATGCGCGACTTCAAGGTGCCGGTGCAGGCGGATGCGGCCGGGCTGCCGGTGATCGCCATCCCGACGACCGCCGGCACTGGCAGCGAGGCGACGCGGTTCACCGTCATCACCGACACCGAGCGCGGCGAGAAGATGCTGATCGCCGGCATGGGCGCACTGCCGTTGGCGGCCGTGGTGGATTACGAGCTGACGTTCACCGTGCCGAAGCGGATCACCGCCGACACCGGGGTCGATAGCCTGACCCACGCGCTGGAGGCCTATGTCTCGAAGCGGGCCAACCCCTATTCGGACACTCAGGCGCTGGCCGCGATGGCGCTGATCGGCGCCAATTTGCGGACGGCGTATGCCGAGCCCGATAATGGTCCGGCGCGCGAGGCGATGATGCTGGGGGCGATGCAGGCGGGGATCGCGTTTACCAACAGCTCGGTGGCGCTGGTGCACGGCATGTCGCGGCCGATTGGCGCTGCGTTCCATATGCCGCATGGGTTGTCCAATGCCATGTTGCTGCCGGCGATCACGCGGTTCGGGCTGGAGGCGGCGCAGGGGCGTTACGCTGAGGCCGCGCGGCGTATTGGATTTGCTGGGCCGGCGGACACCGACGCGGTCGCGGCGGAGAAGCTGGCGGATGGGCTTGCGCAGTTGAACCACGACCTCGATGTTCCGACACCGGGCGGTTTCGGCATCGATAAGGCAGCTTGGGATTCGCGGCTGGACACAATGGCAGAGCAGGCCATGGCGTCCGGCAGCCCAGCCAACAATCCGCGCGTGCCAAGCAGAGCGGAGATCGTGGCGTTGTATCGGGTGGTTTGGTCGGGGAACCGTTGACGCTGCTGCCATGACGGCGACCTCAGCCCGAAATACGGGTCGGAAAGTGGCCACCAGAAGGAGCTTGAACAGAGGAGAGACGCCAAATCCGGGTGCCCGGAAGCAACTCGTTCGAGCCGCATCCAGCCACGCTCGGACATCCAGCCGACCAGGGCGATACGACCGGAGTTGGCCGTAAAGCGGCAGCACTTGGCCGATAGCGGCCGTTCCGCTTCGGAGTGCCCGCACGCTGCAAGCACTTTCCTTGTCGCAAGCCGGCCGGCGGCTTCCGATCTCTTCTCAGTCGTAAAAGCCACTTCGGCCACCCTCGCAAAGCGGACCAGAACGGAATATTGCTAAAGTGTGGCTACGAAGGCGTTGAGAGCCTCGGGGGACGTGATCCGATGCTCTGTCCGCTCACTTTCCATTGTCGAAATGAGATGCCTTAATCTCGGCATTAGGCTTTGGTCGATGTCCCAGATCATTTTGAATAGGCGGGGAGTGACGTCCAACATGTCGCACCCTTCAGGGCCATCTGGGCGACCCTTGCCCTGCGCACATGCAATTTGCCGTTCGGCGGCACACCAAAAGTGTATCCAAACTGGGTGATCGACGAGAATGATGGTGTCGGATGCTGCGAGCCTACGTTCAATTGTGGGCCATGGCCCCCAACCATCAATGATCCATCTATGACGCGATGCTGCAATATCTAGTGCTTTGCTTACCTCGTCCTCGGACACAGACTGCCAGCCTGGTCGCCACTGCACCATATCGACGGGAAAGACAGGCAGACCGAACTTCTCAGCCAGCGCGCGTGAGAGTAGATTTTCCGCCGCCAGCATTGCCGCTCACCGACACCTGCTGCATCACAAGCCCCCACCCTGCAAGCTGGAACATACCGTAACTACGGGTAGAAGGCGGTCGGTGCCTAGGTCAACACTGGCACCCAGGATTCGGGTCCGTCGGATTGCGGATATAAGTGGTGCAGACATCCAGTATAAATGTCCGCTTCCTAACGTTCCTGACCCAAAGCAGACAGGCGGCTTTCCACCAAACCTCGCCGCTCATGACTTCGCACCGAACGCCTGCTTCAGAGCAATAGCAAAATTCGGCATAACGACCGAGGTGAGG
>CAWKLS010000011.1:0-21862 GCA_963850595.1 uncultured Alphaproteobacteria bacterium
GTGCAGCTAGAGCTTTTTCCAATCAAAACCATACAGCAAAAAACTCTCACTGTTGCGATTTGTCGAGCGACCTCATCCGACCAAAAGCACCGCTTGGTCGGATGTCGCTCTAAGCCGGGTTCTCCCGCGTTGTCAACCTCCAGCGCCAGCCAGATAGGCGGAAGCGCGGAGATCCACTACATATTCTTGCGCGATCGCTTGTGCCTTCATGGTGCATTCGATGGGGCTGCCACCGGCCCGCACCTCCCGGCGCTCCATGCGGCGGTCCGGTGCGGTCGATAAGCAATAAACGAGGACCAATTCGATCATGGGAACGCGCCTTCTTCAGAGTTCAACCTCCCAAACAATGAGGCTGCTATGCGCAGGCGCAATGGCCTTGGCGTCGATGTGTAGCGTGGGAACGTCGAACCCTGCTCGTGCCGACGAGATGCCGCAAGAGGATACGCGGCCGCTGAGCCCCCGCAAGTCGCGCTTTGAGACGCCGCATCCGCAATGTGGAGCGTGCCGAGACGCTAGATTATGCATGTCCGCGAGGGTCCTGCTGGGTTCACCGATAAGATTGCGCTGCATATCCGGCAGGTTAATCGAACGCCACTAAAAATGTTGGGTTCGACTACCACTGGCGAGCACCAGGTGAAATTCCCCGAACTCGATAACTTCCATGGCAATCCGCTACTTATGTTACGCTTGAGCACGACGTGAACGTCATGAAGGAGCAGGTCGGGCTGGTCCTCGTATTTCCGCAACAAGATCCGCGAGGCATTCGTCACCAAGGCGGCGGTTACCCAGGCCACGTTCGACTTCGGCGGCACCCCCTCGAGACGGGTCATCACCGTCCGGCCGTTCGAGGGCGAGCAGCGTCTGGACCGCATTCCGTCACTGCAGGCCAAGACCTATTCCTTTGTGCTGGCGGATGCGGTGCCGGGGATGCTGGCCGAAATCCGCATCGGAACGCCGGCTGACACAAAAATGGCAGCGCCAGCGATGAGTCAGCGCATGACATTCACTGGGTTCAGCCATGATCCGTGTCAATCTTCATTCCAATCTTCTTATTGCCTTGATTGGTATGATGGCCGCCTCAGTTGCTCACGCCGAGGTCCGTCATCCCGCGCACGACTATCCAACGGCCACACGCGCCGATTACGTCATCGGCTGCCTGGCCAGCGACGGGTTAAAGCGGGAGTTCCTTGAGCGCTGCCTGCGGCATCGACACCGTTGCCGACTTCATGCCCTATGAGGATTACGAGGCGGCCGAAACGATCCTTAGCATGCAGCGCGGTGGCCTCGGCGACCGCGGCGCGATGTTCCGCGACACCCGGTTGCGAAGGAACGCACCGAACAACTCACCCGCGCCGAGGCCGAGGTGGCACTCCAGTGTAAATAGCCTGTAGGCGAGCGGAGCGTCCTCAGCTTCGCTCGCCTGTCAGCGCAAAATCTTGATGAAAGCGCGCCTGCGTGCTGTCCAGCACGTCCACCCGCATCGGTCCCGCCCCCTGCGGCACGAAGCCGAAAGTGATCACCGGGTCCTCGCTGAGGGAGATGTCGGTGTCGGCCTGAACACCAGCGTGTCGCCATAGGTACGGAGATGGTCTGGATGTAGCGCGGCGGGATAAATAAATGCGGTGACCTGGTCCACCTGCATGCCGTTGTTGTTGGGATGGCTGACCAGCAGTTCGGCGGCGCGGTGTTGCCGAGCGCGGCGGCGTTTCGCCCTCGAAGCGCAGCTTCATCTGGCCGAGGCGAGACATGGCGAGTTGCGGATCCTTGGTCGACGGGGCGGAGCAGCCGCCGGCGGCCTTGACGTAGCGCTCGGCCGAAAACAGCTTGCCGTCCTCGGTCTCGGCGATGGCGTGGATCAGGGTATATTGGTCAACCCGCACACGGGTGCGTAAGCTGCGCGGGTCGGCGTCCGGGCCAAATTGAAGGTGCCGACAAGCGGCGAGGGGTTGCCGTCCACCACGAGCCATAGCGTTTTCATCTTGCCCGACACGGGGCCGCTACCCGGCGGCAGGGTGACGCTCGATCGGGACGGTCGAGGCGTCCTGCGCACGGACCGGGGCGTCGAGCGTGATGACGCCGAGTCTTTCGATCACCGCCCGATCCCGAACAGGTCGTGCTTGAGGCCCTTCCATCGGGGCCGGGCTCTGCGCCGCCTCGTCTTCGGCCGGCCCGGCCGTGGCGAAGCGCCAGAGTACACGCCCAACAGCGCCGCATGTGACGCCATCCTGAGCATCGCCCGTCTGGCGCTCATTCCCATTCCAGTTCTTTGAACGCGGCGGTGACGTTGCGGCCGTTGTAGTCGTCGAACAGCGCCCAGCGGTCTCGCTCGGCCTAGCCGACGGTCGCCACCGCCTGCTCGATCGTCCCGCCATGGGCCAGAAGGGCGCGCATGTCCCGAACGATCGCGGACAGATAGCGCTCTGCCGGATCGAGCGAGGCCGGCCAGGGTACGCCGCCGGGCCATGACCCGGCACGGCGCGCTCGGCCGGAGCCGCCTTCAGCGCCTGGAATCGCGCTCAGCCAGCCGAGGATGCTGCCGTCCAGCGCCGGCACGCGGTCCACGAACAGCAGGTCGCCGGTCCACAGCGTCGCCAGTGTTCTCGTCCAGGACCGTAAGATCATTGTCGGTATGCGCCGGCTTGTAGGTCTGAAGCTGCAACACGCGGTGGCCCAGGTCGATCCGCGTCGTATCGGTCCACCAGCATGTTCGGCTTCGCGTAATCGCCGGCGGCCTCGAGGCCGAACGTGTCGGCAAGGCGGTTGCGGTAGAACTCGCCGCGGCTGACCAGCATTGGCAGCTATGCGGGCGTTCGCGACGACGATCGGGTTATCGTCGGAAAGGCGACCGCGCCGAAGACGTGGTCAGGATGGAAGTGGGTAAAGACGACGTGGGTCACCGGCTAGTCGGTACTGCTGGCGCACGGATGCGCGCAAGCGCCTCGCCATCGGACGGCTGCCGCCAGGATCGATATGGCGACAGAGGTGTCGCCGACGATGAAGCCGATGTTGGCGATACCGTCCTGGTTCTCGGCCGTCGCCTCCTCATGTGCGCCCTGGCGGACGTAATTGCCCGGCGCGATCTCGCATTGCAAACGGCAACGCCGGGACCATGCCGCGATGCTTCGGAAGGGACGCAAGGCGGCAAGGGTCGCCAGCAGCAATGCGTCCCGCCGCTTCATCTGACGAGCGCTGCGGTGCGGATACGCCGGTAAATCAGCTCGGGCGCCGGGCCCTCGGCAGCGGCGGAGCGGAGACCGCCACGGCGTCTGCCATCATGAAATGGTCAGGCGACATGGCGCAGGCCGGGTCGGTGGCGGCGGCGTTCCCGGTCATGGCGAAGGCTTGGCAACGGCAGCCGCCCCAATCGATCTCGCGCTGATCGCAGGATCGGCAGGGCTCCGGCATCCAGGCGGTACCGCGAAACCGGGCAAAGCCGGGGTCGTCCCGCCAGATCGCGCTGAGTGACGTCGTGCGGACCGAGGGAAATTGGAAGCCCGGCAGGGTCTCCGCCGCATGGCACGGCAAGGCGAGCCCAGCCGGCGTAATGTTGATGATCCGCCGCGCCCAGCCGCCCATGCAGGCTTTCGGCCGCGCCGCGTAGTAGTCCGGCACCACGTAATCGATCGTGATGCGGCCGCGGAGGTCTTCACGGGCCTGTGCCACAACCGCATTCGCCTGCTCCAGTTGGGCACGGCTCGGCATCAGGGCAGCGCGGTTTACCAACGCCCAGCCGTAGTACTGCACATGGGCGATCTCAATCCGGCTGGCGCCGAGTTCCTCACCGAGCGCCAGCATCTCCGGCAGGCGGTCGAGGTTCTGCCGGTGCACCACGAAGTTCGCCGTCAGCGGCAGCCCGGCCTCGCGGATCTGCCGCGCCACCACGAGCTTGCGGGCATGGCCGTTGCGATAGCCGCCGATGCGGTCCGCCTGAACGGCATCAGCGTCCTGGAAGCTGAGCTGTACATGGTCCAGCCCGACCTTTGCCAGCGCCGCGAGCGAGACTGCGTCCAGGGTGACCCCTGAGGTGATCAGATTGCTGTAAAGCCCGCACGTCGCGGCGTGCCGGACCATCTGCAGCAAATCGCGGCGCGCTGTCGGCTCGCCGCCGGAAAAATGCACCTGCAGCACGCCCAGCGCCGCCGCCTCCTCCAGCACGCGGAGCCAGGTCGCCGTGTCGAGCTCGGACGCCGCACGCTCCATTTCCAGCGGGTTCGCACAGTATGGGCACTGCAGCGGGCAACGATGGGTCAGCTCGGCCAACAGGGCCAGCGGCGGCTCGATGGGTGAGTCGGGCGGCACCACGGGCGAGATTGGCAGCAGTGCATTCATAGCCGGATCGCTCCTTTAACCACCAAATCCTGCAGCATGGCCTCGACGTCCGCTGCGATCGTCTCGCGCGGTGCGTTGAACTTTACCGCCAGAATATCGACGATGTCCGGCACGCTGCGCGCGCCATCGACCAGTTTCAATACCTCGACCGCAGGCTCATCCAGTAAGAACAGCCGCTCGGGGGCGAGCACCACCCAGGCGTTGCGGACGGTATCATGCCGCAGCCGGAAGCCACGGTTGAAGGCGGGCGTGACGGCAACAATCCCCTCCCCCGCTGCAGCCTCAGTCATGTAGCCGGCACGAAGGCGCCGGGCGGAATGCGGCCGGGCTCGACATACGCGTAATGCAGTGCGTCCAGCTGCGACCACAGCACGTCGCACTTGAAGCGCAGCGCGGCCAGGACTTGCTCTTGCTGTGGCCGGGTGCGGGCGTGCCCATCGATATAGGCCAGCGCAAAATCCACGTCCTTCGGCGCCTGCGTCATGCGCGGAGCAAAATAGGCGAGCGTGTCTTTGGTGATAAAATCGTAGTTGGCGAGCATGCCGGACACGCGCTCAGCGATAATGGTGGGCGAGAACATTTCTGTCAGCGACGACGCGACGGCCTCGAGAATGCTGCGGTCGCGCACGAATGCCACATAGGCGTCGACCGCAAAGCGAGTGCCGGGCAGAATGCCCTCGGTCGTCTCGACATAGGCCCTGTCCAGTCCGACGCCCTCGGCCAGCTTCAGCCAGCGCGCAACACCGCCCAAGCCCGGCCCGGTGCCGTCATGGTCGTCAAGCCGGCTGCGCCAAGCGCGACGTAGGTCGGCGGTCGGCAATCGGGCCAGCAGGGTGGCATCCTTCGCGGGAATGCGGCTTTGATAATAATAACGATTGAGCGCCCATGCCTGCACCTGGTCGCGCGTCAACCGACCGTCGTGCAGCATACGGTGAAACGGATGATGGATATGATAGCGCTCATCGCCGATGGCATTCAGGGCGACGCGCAGGTCGGACGGGGACAATACGCGGTTGCTCAAAGGCTCAGCTCCATTCCATCATAGGCGACATCCCACCCGGCGGCGGTGACTTGCGCGCGTTCCGGTAAGTCGTCCAGCAATATGGGGTTCGAGTTGTTGATATGCAGCAGGACGCGGCGCCGCACGTCCAGACCGGCGAACGCCGCCAGTGTGCCATCCGGACCGGACACGCTCATATGCCCCATGCGCCGCCCGGTCTTCGGACCCAGCCCGGCCCGAACCATCTCGTCATCCGCCCAAAGCGTGCCATCGAAGAATACCGCAGCCGCACCACGCAGCCGGTCGGCCAAACCCGGCGTCATGCTAGCGCAGCTTGGCACATAAAATACGGTCGAGCCGCCGTCGGAAATCGCGGCGCCGACCGTCTGGTCAGATTCTTCCAGTGCCGGGGTTGTGCCGGGCTGCTCAAGATACAGTGGGACTTTGCCCGGCACGGCAAACAGGGTGACGGTAAGACCGCCGGGGCTGCCGCTCGGCAGAGTTACCGGATGCGGCACATCTAATGTGATAGACTGACGGGCCACAATAGCGCGGTCGAGCACCTCAAATATTGGATTTTCTTCCAGGACCTGATGCACACGGCGTGTTGCCAGAACGGTGAGTGGCTGACGTTCCCTCAGCGTCAACAGGCCGGCGATCGCATCGACGTCGCCTCCAGTGAGCACCACGGCGGCAATGGGCGACGAACGCAAACCCTCATTTGGCTGCAAAACCGGTGTCTGTTCTATTTGCTGGCGTAAATCAGGCGAGGCATTGAGCAGCACCCAATGCCGATTGTCTGCGCTGATCGCAATTGAAGCTTGAGTACGCGGTTTAGCGGCGGAATCCCCGGAACGCGCGCGTCGACAGGATCTGGCGTTGGAATTCCATTGGGGGAAAGCGCCCCCTGCGGCGGCGCCAAGCACGACTACGCGCATGGAATGGTCGGGCTGCACCTTCCGGCGAGGGCTCTGAACTTCTGGCGTTGATCACACCGCTCCAGAGCCCTGCCAGAATGCGCGCTTACTTCTTCAGATCAGCGCAGGCGTAGGAGTTGATTTCTGCGCCGAGAGCGATCTCGACGATCTTCGGGGTGTTCCAAGCCATATTATCCTCCGTTTTTTGTTCAGCGAGGCGCAATCTATGATTGCGATACAAAGCTAGTCAAGCATCGCCAATTTACCAGTTTTGCATCCCAGCCATCGGCCTCACGACGTCGTGTTTTGGCGCGGCGGAAATGCCAGCAAGGCCGATCGTTATGAATGGAACTCATAAAAGGAGGGAAGAGATGCTTCATCGTTCCAGGATCGTAGCGGGCCTGTCGGCGCTTTGCCTCGGTATGGTTGCTATCCCGGTCGCTGCTTTTGCAGGCCCGTGCTCGGATCAGATCGCCGACTTTGGCCGCAAGTTGGCTCAAAGCCCGAGCATGGGCCCGGTAACTACGGGCACATTGTCGGGCTCAAATCCGGGTAACGCGCCCACCGCTGCCGAGGCCACGCCGCCCCCAGCTACAGGGACCTCGGCCGATAACCGGGTGGGCGGCACGGCGGGAACTAAGGAACTGAATGCGGCCGTCGGCAGCAACATTGCGACGTCCTCCCAGGACGTACGGCGGCAGCAAGAGGGATTGCCGACAGCGGCCGCGACCGCTGCAGCCGGAAGCGGAAAGTCGGTCGAGACCACGCCAGGTCAAGCCAACTATTCGGCGCCGAATGACCGCATGTCGCAGGCTAAGATGGAATTGGAAAAGGCTCGGATGCTGGACCAAAAGGACGACGCGTCCTGTAAAGCGTCGCTCGACCGCGTGCGCCAGTTGGCGGGCTGAGCAGCGAGCAGCCCCTGCCCTGGCCGACCTGCCAGGCAGGGTTATTCTAAAGATGTATCTACCGTCTCGCCTCAT
This sequence comes from uncultured Alphaproteobacteria bacterium, assembly GCA_963850595.1. Taxonomy (GTDB): domain Bacteria; phylum Pseudomonadota; class Alphaproteobacteria; order Acetobacterales; family Acetobacteraceae; genus CAHJXG01. The sequence continues at coordinate 7,230 of CAWKLS010000011.1, forward strand.
GGACGCAGGTCCTACAGGGCATAAAGCTGATTTCTGTAACGAACTTACGCCTAATTGCTCGGTCGAAGTCATCAAAACTTTCTGCTGGCACCAGGAATGCGTTGGGGCCTCCGATGACGTGGTCCTGATACCAGGCCTCAAGTGTCGTGGCTTCATCGCCCTCCAGGATCGGCAAGCCATTAATGGTAACGCCGGTGCTGGCGAGTTCGTCGCGTACTTGGTCGGTCGTCTCCTGTGGATTGCAGTTCTCCTGCCCATCGCCTGAGACGTCTACAACGATGCGATCGGCCGGCACGGGCAGTTGCGTCAGCAGCTTGTCGGCAACGCTGCGCAACGCGACCGACATGCAGGTAAAACCATTGCTCGCCCGCCGCAAATGGCGAACCCGAACCGCGAACCGCTGGACGTCGTCGGGGCTGGTCAGCAACGTCCATGGCAGTGAAAGCGCCGGGCGATTGGACCACTGCACCAGTGCGATCAGCATGGATTGATGCGGCCCGGAAAGGATGCTTGCCTGTACCTCCCGTGCTTCTAATGCGCTGGCGATGCCATCCATCTGCAGGGTGAAACGCGCGGCATCCACGGACTCTGAAACGTCGACGGCCAGCACAAGAGCCAGATCCACACGTTCCTTCTGAGCCGCCGCCGACGATGCCGACGCATCAAGCAGAACGAGAAACGCGGCAATTCGTATCCGCCTGTTCCGGGACATGCCTAACGTTCGGCGAGATCGAGGTTGCGCAAGCTGCCCAACCCGGTCGCGTCGTCCAGGCCGATAACTCCGCGCAGTGACGCGCGGCGCACGTCTGCATGGGCCAGGGCTGCACCTGTCAGGTTCGCGCCGTCCAGCTGAGCGCCGGCCAGGTCGGCTCCCTGCAGGTTGGCCCGCGTCAGGTTGGCGCCGCGCAGGTCGACGAACGCCAGGCGCACCCCGGACAGGTCCGCGCCCTCCAGGTTAGCGCCAGCCATCCGGCAACCGCTGAGGTCCGAGCGCAACGCGGCCAAGAACTGCGTCCGCCCCAGTTCCAGGTGCGCCTCGGCCAGGTTGGCTCCGGTCCAGTCGCCGTTGCCGAGCTTCGCCAGCAGATGCGCCCCGGTCAGATTGGCATTTCGGAATTGCGGTGCCTCGATGGCAGGGTTCTCGCCCAGCAGGGACGAGGCCGCCGGCAGGAACATCGTCGCGCCGGATAGGTTGGCGTTGGAAAAGTCCGCGCGGATGATGGTGGCCCGGTCGAGATCCGCGCCCGTAAGGTTGGCGCCGACCAGCCGCGTCCCCGTCAGATCGGCGGCGAACAGGTTGGCGCCGGCAAGATTGGCCCCACTGAGGTCAAGGTCAGCAAGGTCCAGCCGTGAAAGGTCCTTGCCGGCAAGGTCGGCCGGATGCCCGGCCCGAAGCAGCGCAATCACCTGCCGCACCGTCATACTTGCCGCTGCTGCAGGCCCGGATATCGCCGACGCGATGAGCAGCGCGGCAACCAGCATGATTGGTTTAAGTGTTCGTCGCTGCTCCGCCTGCTTCATCATAGCAGCCTACTCCGACATTTCAGGAGGGCGCTACACCGATCTCAGCCCGCGCTCAGACAAACCAATCCCGGAAAGACCAGCGGCCCAGAAATCTAAGCCCCTGGACAAACCCCCGCCAGCCGCACCAGGTTCCGGCTACCCAGGGCGGTCTGCCGTCCCCTCGTCAAACGGAGCTCCCATGTTCTACGACGTCGCTCACGGCCACGGCTTGCCGCACGACCCCGTTAAGGCGCTGATTGCGCCGCGCCCGATCGGCTGGATCTGCGCGATGAGCACCGCGGGAGCGGTGAACCTATCACCCTACTCCTTCTTCAACCAGGTCTCTGACCGGCCGCACATGGTCATGTTTTCTTCGGTCGGCCGTAAGGATGCCATCAGCTTCATCGAGGAGACCGGCGAGTTCACGTGCTCCATCGTCTCGTGGGAGCAGCGGGACGCGATGAACCGCACGTCAGCGCCGTTGCCGCGCGGGCAGAGCGAGTTCGAATATGCGGGGCTGGAACAGGAGCCGTCCACGCTGATCCGCCCGCCGCGGGTCCGCGGCGCCCCGGCAGCGCTGGAGTGCCGCCTGGTCAATACCGTCGAGCTGACACCGCTCGACGGGGGCGAGGCCGCCTACATCATGGCGATCGGCCAGGTCGTCGGTGTCTATATCGACGACCGTGTGATACAGGACGGGTACGTGGACACGACGCGGCTGCAGATCATCAGCCGTGCCGGGTACCACGACTATTTTGTTGCCGACCATAAGATTACCCTGACCCGCCCGACCAAGGCCTGAGTCCGTTTGGCAGCATCAGAGAGCACCATGACCGCATCCCTCATCGCTGCGCATGCCTCGCCCGACCAGCCCGGCGCCACGCTCCGCGCCCTCGACGCGGCGCTCGCCGAGACACCGGGCCATATCCTGTTCACCATTTTACTGCACTATCCGGATACCCAGGACTCCGTGCGCTGCTACAGCAATCATCCGGCCGAGTATCCCGTCGGCGGCCGAAAGCCGATCACCGACAGCGCATGGATGCGCCGGGTCGTGCAGAACGGCCAGCCCTGGATCGGCCATGACGCCCACGCGATCCGCGGCGCGTTCTACGACCATGCGACCGTCCTGGCGCTCGGCTGTGAGAGCGTGCTGAACATGCCGGTCCGCTGGCGGGGCGAGACAGTGGGCACGCTGAACCTGCTGCATCGTGCGGGGCACTACACCGAGGCGCATATGCCGCATGTCGCTATGCTGGCGCACCTGGCTCTACCGGCGTTGCTGGCGTTCCCATCCAGCTAAGCCTATCCAGGACAGCGCATTCCGGCGCATGCTATCCGCAAATTGGAACGAACCCACGGTTCCAAACGGGAGAGCAACATGGCCGGCAACGCTACGGGCGACGCGTCCCGCTCCAAAATCGCCACGGTGCTCCGGGTGACGAGCGGCAACTTCCTCGAAATGTTCGATTTCTTCCTGTTCGGGTTCTACGCGACGCACATTGCCCCGCGTTCTTCCCGGCCGGCAGCGAGTTCGCCTCGCTCATGTTCACCTTCATGACCTTCGGCGCCGGGTTCCTCATGCGGCCGCTCGGCGCTATCTTCCTCGGCGCCTACGTCGACCGGATCGGTCGTCGCAAGGGCCTGATCACGACGCTGTCGATCATGGCGTGCGGCACCATCCTGATCGCCTTCGTGCCCGGCTACGCCACCATCGGCTTCTTGGCGCCATGCCTCGTGCTGCTCGGCCGCTTGCTCCAGGGCTTCTCCGCCGGCGTAGAGCTGGGCGGCGTCTCGGTTTACCTCTCGGAGATGGCGACGCCGGGCCATAAGGGTTTCTTCGTGTCCTGGCAGTCCGGCAGCCAGCAGGTCGCCATCATGTTCGCCGCCGTCATCGGCTTCGTCCTGAACCGCCTTTTGCTGCCCGCCGACGTCGCCGACTGGGGCTGGCGCATCCCGTTCTTCGTCGGCTGCTTGATTATCCCGTTCCTGTTCTACATCCGGCGCTCGCTTGAGGAGACGCCGGAGTTCCTGGCCCGCAAGCACCGTCCCTCACTCGGCGAGACCTTCGCCTCGCTCACCCGCAACTGGCAGATCGTCGGGCTCGGGATGCTGCTGGTGGCGATGACCACAATCTCGTTCTATACGATCACGGTTTACACTCCGACCTTCGGCAAAAGCGTGCTCAAGCTGTCCGACGCCGACAGCCTCGCCGTGACGTTCTGCGTCGGCTTGTCCAACTTCATCTGGCTGCCGGTGATGGGGGCGCTGTCGGACCGCATCGGGCGGCGGCCCATCCTGCTGGTGTTCTCCGCACTCACCGTGCTCACGGCCTACCCGGCGCTCGTCTGGCTGGTGGACCACGCCTCGTTCGCCAACATGCTGATTGTGCTGCTTTGGCTGTCTTTCCTGTATGGAAGCTACAACGGGGCGATGGTGGTCGCGCTGACCGAGATCGTGCCGCCAAGCGTGCGCACCGCCGGTTCTCGCTGGCCTACTCGCTGGCGACCGCATTGTTCGGCGGGTTCACGCCGCTGGTCTCCACTTGGCTGATCGAGGCGACGGGCAACCGCGCCGCGCCGGCGTTCTGGATGGCGTTCGGCGGCGCCTGCGGCCTGCTGGCGACCGTGCTGATCTACCGGGTCGGGCGCGCCCGGGTTGCGGCAACCGAGGGCGTGTCAGCCTGAGTTCGAGATCAACTGCGACTTGGGGTTTTTCACCAGGTCAGGACTATCTTGCTTTACCGCGGCACGGCTACAGGTAAACAGCCACGCTGTTTGGGCGATAAGACCCGAAATCCCCGGAGGAAACCTTGCTCGACGCTATCCAGACGACGCTCGACAACTCGGTGATGGATGACGCGGCGACCGGGCTGTTCCGCTGCAAGCGCAATATCTTCACCGACCCTGATCTGTTCGAGCTCGAGATGAAGCACATCTTCGAGGGCAACTGGATCTACATGGCGCATGAGAGCCAGATCCCCAACAAGAACGACTACTTTACCACCTTTATGGGCCGCCAGCCCGTCTTCATCGCCCGCAACAAGGCTGGCGAGCTCAACGCCTTCATCAACGCCTGCAGCCACCGCGGCGCCATGCTGTGCCGGCATAAAAAGGGCGACAGGGCCGCTTATACCTGCCCTTTCCACGGCTGGACGTTCAACAACTCCGGCAAGCTGCTGAAAGTAAAGGATGCCGATGGCGCCGGGTATCCTGAGCAGTTCAACAAGGAAGGCTCGCACGACCTGACGCGGGTGCCGCGGTTCGAGGGCTATCGCGGCTTCCTGTTCGGCAGCCTGAATCCCGATGTGCTGCCGTTGCGCGAGCATCTGGGCGAAGCGGCGAAAATCATCGACATGATCGTCGATCAATCGCCGGACGGGCTGGAGGTCGTGCGTGGAACGTCGAGCTACGTCTATGACGGCAATTGGAAGCTGCAGACGGAGAACGGGGCGGATGGCTACCATGTCAGCGCCGTGCACTGGAACTATGCCGCCACGAACAACCGGCGCAAGACCGCCGCCGTGGCGGATACAGTGCGGGCTATGGACGCGTCGAGCTGGGCCAAGCAGGGCGGCGGCTTCTACTCGTTCGAGCACGGGCACCTGCTCCTGTGGACCAAATGGTCCAACCCGGAGGACCGGCCCTATTCGACCAGCGAGACAAGTTCATCCAGCAGTTCGGCCAGGCGCGCGCCGATTGGATGATCGAGCGAATCCGCAATCTGTGCCTGTATCCGAACGTCTACCTGATGGACCAGTTCAGCTCGCAGATCCGCACCTACCGGCCAATCGCGGTCGATAGGACCGAGGTCACGATCTACTGCATTGCGCCAAAGGGCGAGAGCGACGCCGCCCGCTCGCATCGCATCCGGCAATACGAGGACTTCTTCAACGCCAGCGGTATGGCGACGCCAGACGACCTGGAGGAGTTCCGCTCCTGCCAGATTGGCTATATGGGCTCGGCGGCGCAGTGGAACGATCTGTGCCGCGGCGCCGCGCATTGGATAAAGGGGGCGGACGAGGCGGCGCAGTCGATCGGGCTGGAACCGTTGATGAGCGGCGCCAAGACCGAGGATGAGGGGCTGTTCGCCGTGCAGCACCGCTACTGGATGGACACGATGCAGCGATCGCTCGCCAAGGACCGGATCTCGCTGGCCTGAGCGAAACTATCATGGGATCTGACCATCGAAGACGCACGCCAATTCCTATACCGCGAGGCGCGCTCCTCGACGATAAGGAGTGGGACGCCTGGCTGGCGCTGTATGCGCCGGACGCGCAGTTCTGGATGCCGTCCTGGGATGACGACGACAAGCTCGTCAGCGACCCGGCGCGCGAGGTCTCCCTGATCTACTACGCGCACAAAGGCGGGCTGGAGGACCGGGTGTTCCGCATCCGAACCGAGCGCAGCAGCGCCACCAGCTTGCCCGAGCCGCGCACGTCGCACAACATCAGCAACGTCGAGATCATCGAGCAGGACGACGGCGAGCTGCAAGCTGCGGTTCAACTGGTTCACGCTGAATTTCCGCTACAAGACGGTCGATACCTATTTCGGCACGTCGTATCTACACGATCGATACTTCGGGCGGTCGCCGCTGATCAAGGACAAGAAGGTGGTGCTGAAGAACGACTACATCCATCACGTCATCGACATGTATCACATCTAGGGGCAGCATGGGCCACACGGTCGCGCTGAACTTCGAGGACGGGGTCACCCGCTTCATCGGACGCATGCCGAACGAGACAGTCGCGGACGCGTCCTATCGCGTCGGCATCAACATTCCGCTCGATTGCCGGGATGGCGCGTGCGGCACCTGCCGAGCGTTCGTCGAGGTCTGGCGCCTATGACGCCGGCGACTACATCGAGGACGCGCTGACCGACGAGGAGGCGGCGCAGGGCTATGGCCTCGCGTGCCAGATGCGGCGCAAAGTCGGACCTCGTGCTGCGGGTCGCGGCTTCTTCGGACGCCTGCAAGACCCGGCCGGCGCGCATGCGGCCGAGCATCGCCAACATCACCCGGTTGTCGGCACGACGACGGTTCGCCTTCGCGCATCGAGGCCGGCGGCCGCTCGGCTTCCTGCCGGGGCAGTATGTCAACATCCAGGTGCCCGGCAGCGCGCAGCACCGCTCCTACTCTTTCAGCTCGCCCCCGGCGCCGCCGAGCTCGAGTTCTTGGTCCGCAATATTCCCGGCGGGCTGATGAGCGAGATTCCTGCGGCGCCGCGCCCGGCACGCTCGAGCTGACCGGCCCGTTGGCAGCTTCTATCTGCGGGACGTCAGGCGCCCGGTGCTGATGCTGGCCGGCGGCACCGGCCTCGCGCCGTTCCTGTCGATGCTGGATCGCCTCGCGAAACCGGTGCCAAGCAGCCCGATGCACCTGGTTTACGGCGTGACCCACGATGCCGATCTGGTGCAGGTGGACCGGCTGGAGGCCAACGCCGCCGGGCTACCCGGCTTCACGCTTCGAGACCTGCGTCGCCGATGCGGCCAGCGCCCATCCCGCAAGGGCTATGTGACCGAGCACCTCGACCCGAGCCATCTGAATGGCGGCGACGTGGATGTGTATCTATGCGGGCCGCCGCCGATGGTCGATGCGGTGCGGCGCATTTGGCTCGAGCAGGACATGACGCCGGCGAGCTTCCACTACGAGAAGTTCTCGCCCAGCGGCGCCGTGACCGGCGCGGCAGCCGAGGCGCACGGTGATCACGCCCGGTCGGTTCGCGGGCAAGGTCGCGGTGGTGACCGGGGCGGCGCAGGGTATCGGCCGCGACGTGGCGCTGCGCGCTGGCGGCCGAGGGCGCGCGCGTGGTCCTGGTGGACCGGTCGGACCTGGTGCACGAGGAGGCCGCGAGCGAGGCGGGCGACGCCCTCGCCGTCATGGCCGACATGGAGCGTTACGCCGAATGCGCGCCGCGTCGATGGCCCGCGCGCCGGCGGGCCGATCGACGTCTTGGTGAACAACGTCGGCGGCACGATCTGGGCGAAGCCGTTCGCCGAATACGCCGAGGCGCAGATCGAGGCGGAAATCCGCCGCTCGCTGTTCCCGACGCTGTGGTGCTGCCGCGCCGTGCTGCCGGTCATGCTGGCGCAGGGCGGCGGCGTGATCGTCAACGTGTCCTCGGTCGCGACCCGCGGGCTGAACCGGGTGCCCTACGCGGCGGCGAAGGGCGGGGTGAACGCGATGACCGCCTGGCTCGCCTGGGAGTATGCCGAGCACGGCATCCGGGTCAACGCCGTCGCCCCCGGCGGCACCGACGCGCCGCCCCGGCGCATCCCGCGCAACTCGACACCGCCGACCGGCAGGAGAGCCTGGTATCAGGCAGGTGGTGGAACAAACCTCGGGATCCAGCTATGCACCGCTACGGCACCATCGGGAGCAGGCCGCCGCCATCCTATTCCTGGCGTCCGACGAAGCGTCCTACATCACCGGCGTGACCCTGCCCGTGGCGGGCGGCGATCTGGGTTGACCAACGGGAGAGAAACGCCATGACGACGCTCTCCTCGAAAACAGCCCAATCAAGGACCTGCTGTCCAAGCTCAGCGGCCTGGACGAACCCAACGGCAACCCGCGCCTGAAGCACATCGTGCAGCGCGTCGTCGGCGATCTGTTCCGGACCATCGAGGACTTCGACGTCACGCCGGTGGAGTTCTGGGCCGCGATGAGCTACCTGACCGAGGTCGGCCAGACGCAACGAGGTCGGCCTGCTGGCCCGGGCCTCGGCATCGAGCATTTCTTCGACCTGCGCATCGACGAGGGGGAAAAGCAGGCCGGGCTCGAGGGCGGCACGCCGCGCACCATCGAGGGGCCGCTCTACCTCGCCGACGCGCCGATGTCGAAGGGGGAGGCGAGGCTCGATGACGGCAGCGAGCAGGGCGAGGTGCTGTTCATGGAGGGCCAGGTCCGCGACACCGACGGCAAGCCGATGCCGGGGCCATCGTCGATGTGTGGCACGCCAACACGCTGGGCGGCTACTCGTTCTTCGATCCAGCGCAGCAGCCCTGGAACCTGCGCCGCCGCATCGAGACCGACGCCGAGGGCCGCTACCGCTTCCGCACCATCCTGCCGGCCGGCTATGGCTGCCCGCCGGACGGGCCGACGCAGCAAGCTGCTGGGCCAGCTTGGCCGGCACGGCCACCGTCCGGCGCATATGCACTTCTTCGTCTCCGCGCCGGGCTATCGGAAGCTGACGACGCAGATCAACATCGCCGGCGACGACTACCTGCATGACGACTTCGCCTTCGCCACCCGCGACGAGCTGATCCCCGGCGTCACCCGTCACGCGGATCCGGACCGATCCAGGTCGACGGGCTGAACGCGCCGTTCGCCGAGATCAAGTTCGACTTCACGCTGCATCCGAGGCGGACAAGCCGTGCCCGACACGGTCGTCGTCCGCGCCCACGCCCAGGCGGCCAGGCGATGGACGGCTCGCTCTCGCTGCCACGGCCGATCTGCGCGGGACCTGGCGTCGGCCATCGCCAGCACGATCGTCGACGTGCCCACGGTGCGGCGGCACAAGCTGTCCCAGACCTCGGTCACGGCGCAGAGCTACGTGATCGTGCGAGCTCCGGCTGGCGAACGGCGTCGAGGGCATCGGCGAGGCCGCGACGCTGGGCGGTCCGCGCTGGAGCGAGGAGAGCGTCGAGGGCATCAAGGCCACGATCGACACCTATCTGGCGCCCGCGCTCATCGGCCGCCGCGCGGACCCATCGAAGCCGCCGGGCTGGCATGGACCCCGCGGCCAAGCGCAACAACGCGGCCAAGGGTGCGATCGAGACCGCGCTGTTGGACGCCTCGGAAGACGCTGGGCATGCCCGTGACCACGCTGCTCGGCGGCGCCGTGCGCGACCGCATTCCCGTGCTGTGGACGCTGGCCTCCGGCGACCCGGTGCAGGAGATCGAGGAGGCCGGCGCAAGCTGGCAGCCCGGCTGCACCGCACCTTCAAGGTCAAGATCGGTGCCCTGGAGCCCGCCGCCGACATGGCGCGCATGCGGCACCTGGCGCAGGCGCTGGAGCGGCCGGGCGCAAGCTCATCGTCGATGCCAACCAGGCCTGGGACGAAACGGTCGTCCGATCCGCTGCCTGCCGCAACTGGCCGAGATGGGCGTGCGCCTGGTGGAGCAACCGGTGCCGGCCTGGAACATCGCCGCGATGGCCCGGCTGCGGCCCGGCCCGGACCCCTCCGCTGCTGGCCGATGAATGCGTGTTCGCCGCGCACGACATGCTGGCCGTCGGCGCGGCCGGCGGCGGCGGATGCGGTATCGCTGAAGATGGTCAAACACGGCGGACTGCTGGGCGTCGCAACGTCGCCGCGGTCGCCGAGGCGGCCGGGCATCGGCCTGTATGGCGGCTGCCTGCTGGAGAGCTCGGTCGGGGCGGCGGCGCATCTGCAGGCGTTCGCGACGCTGCGCGACACTGGAATGGGGCTGCGAGCATTTCGGGCCGCAGATCCTGGTCGGCGACCTGGTGACGGAGCCGTTGCGCTTCGAGGACTTCCACATCCATCTGCCGGCCGGGCCCGGCATCGGCGTCACGCTGGACCCGGACAAGTCCGCGCCTACGCGCGCGCATAGGAGACTGAACAATGCTGTATCATGTGCGAATGGACGTTCGGGTGCCGCACGACCTGGACCCGGCCTCGTTCGACGGCTAAGGCCGAGAGAAGGCGCAATCCAGAACTGCAGCGCAGCGGAAAATGGCGGCATCTGTGGCGCGTCACCGGGCAGTACGCCAATATCAGCGTGTTCGATGTGGCAAGCCACGACGAGCTGCACGCGATCCTGTCGGACTGCCGCTGTTTCCGTTCATGGAGGTCAGGTGACCCCGATCGGCCAGCATCCGTCGGCCATCCATCAGGAGTGACGGCTCCCGGCGCGATGCCGCTGCTGTTCGTCGGCATCTGGGCGACCGGCCTGATCGTGGACGGCTCGTGGCGCCGCATGCGGACCCGATGACCTTCCTGTCCATGCGGTTTGGACCGAGCGCGTCGGCGTTCACCGCCTTCGCCGCGTGGCCCGCGCCGCCGGCCCCGCGGTGTGCGGGGCTGGCGGATGCGCTGGTCGCCGGGGTTTTCTATGCAGGGCATTTATCTCGGCGGCGTGTTCTGGTCGGCGCGCCACGGCCTTCCGGCAGGCATCTCGGCGCTGATTTCCGGGCTGCAGCCACTGTTGACCGCACTGCTTTCGTTTCCGCTGTTGGGCGAGCGGGTGGGCGCCCGCCGCTCGACCGGCATCGCCCTCGGCTTCCTCGGCGCCTTGCTAGTGCTGCAGCCGCAGTTGCGCGAAAACCCGGCAGCGCGTTAGCCAATCCGTCGTTGCTCGTGCCGCTGCTGGCGTGCGCCGCCGGCATGGTTTGGATGACGCTGGGCACCATCTGGCAAAAGCGCACGGCGTCCACCGCCGACCTCCGCACCAACGCTGCGGTACAGTTTATCGGGGCGGCAGTGGTCGCGTTCCCGGTGCGGCGCTGACCGAGGCCGGGCACTTCGACGCAGCTGGCAGGCGTGGAGCGGACTGGCCTGGGCGGTGTGCGGGCTGTCGCTGGGCGCGGCCTCGCTGCTGCTGATCCTGATCCAGGCGCGGCGCCGTGGCCGGGGTCGCGTCGCCGTCTATCTCGTGCCTCCGGTGGTGGCGGTGCTCGCCTTCGCGCTGTTCGGCGAACAGCTCTCGTCGCTGCAGGTCGCCGGCATGGCCGTCGCCGCAACCGGGGTGCCCGTCGCCAGCCGTGACTGATCGTTCAACTCCTCCTAGCCGGGCGGCTGCCCAGCATGCGGCCGCAAGTGCAAGTTCCAGACATTAAGTGAGTGACCCGCGTGCAGCCACGACACAGATACTGTTTGGTTTCGTTACGGTGAACAAATGCCCTTGCACACGATATCGTGATGTGGTTACCTCACGTATATCGTGATCTAGGAGACTTCAAGCATGCAATCCGCTTTCAACAGCTCCGTCTACGTGAAGGTCACGCTGGCCATCAAACAGATCATGCGAGTCTACAGTTCGGGTCTGACGCAGGCAACTCGCCTCGTGGACGACCTGGCGATAGGCCGGTTCGGGCGCCTGAAGCTCGCGGTCTGCCTTGAGGAGCTTTTTGACATCGAGCTGCAGGACAAGACCGTCGAACAGTTCGACACGCTAGGCGATATCGTAACCTATCTGAGCTACCGCTACTTCCGGGATATCGAGCCGTCATCGCGGCATCGCGCTGCCTGAAGCAAGCCTAACTTCGACCGGCTGGCACGACGGCCTATGATTTAGCTGGCGCCGTGTCCGCCAAACCTTCAAGGATTGGGCAATAGGGCCGCTCATCGCCCTCGCATCGATCGGCCAGATGGCGCAAGGCGCTGCTCATCTCGGCGATAGCGCGGGCCTTCTCCTCGAGCTGGGCTGCGTGAGCCAAGGCAAGGCGCTTAACATCGGCGCTGGCACGTGCCTTATCCCGCCATAGCGCCAAGTAGCTCGCGCATCTGCGCGACGGAGAACCCCAGGGATCGCGCCCGCCGCAGGAAGCGCAGCGCCTGCACGTCGCTATCCTCATAGCGCCGGTAGCCGGCTGCGCTTCGCCCCGCCGGCGCAATGAGACCGACGCTCTCATAATAGCGGAGCATCTTGGCCGACACTCCAGACGCTGCCGCTGCCTCCCCGATGTTCATGCCGCGCGGCGCAACGCTGGTCGGGAGCTTTGCACGGCGTCCGGGTGCCAACGCCGCAGCAAAATCGCGCTGCCCACCACTCTCACGCTCGAGAACGCCATCGCGGCGCCCGCCATCACCGGGCTGAGCAGCCCGGCGGCCGCCAAGGGATGCCCACCAATTATAGGCGAAGGCCCAGAACAGGCCCTGGCGGATGCGCCGTAGGTCCGGGCCGCGATATCCAGCGCCGCGGAACCAAGCGAGGGTCGCCGCGCATCAGCGTAATCGCCGCGGCGGCCGCTGCGACATCGGTGCCGGTCGCCATGGCGAGGCCAGGTCGGCGGCCGCGGCGGCGGCGTCATTGACGCCGTCGCCGACCATCGCCACCGGGCCCCGCTCCCGCAGCGCGGCAACCAGCGCAGCCTTATCCCCGGGAACGCCCCGCGCCGGCCCCCCTTGATGCCGAGCGCCGCGCGCCATGATCGGCCGGCACCCTGATTGTCGCCGGTCAGCAACACGACGTGCAGGCCGCGGCGTGCAGGACCGCCACGGCCTCCGCCGCGCCAGGTTTCACCGCGTCGCCGAAGGCGAACAATCGAAGCCCGCGTGCATCGGCGGCAAGGAAGGACACCCTGCGCCCCGCCGTCTCGTGCTCCCGCCGCGCCAGCCAGGAGGAACGAGCCACGCCGCCTCCTCCATCAGCCGGCGACTGCCTAGCAGAAGGGTCGGCCTTCCACCCTTCCCTCCAATCCACGGCCCGGCAGGGCGCGAATCCCAGTCGCATGCGGCAGGCCAAGCGCACCGCACGGGCCTGGACCGCGCGGGCGAAGGGATGCTCGCTGCCTGCCTGCAAAGCGGCCGCGAGCCGGAGCAGCCCGTACCGCGTCACGCCCGGCGCCGGGTGCAGCGCCACCAAATCCGGCTGGCCCGCGGTCAGGGTGCCGGTCTTGTCGAACACGACCGTGCGGATCGCCCCCGCCCGTTCCAACGCGCCGCGTCGCGGATCAGGTGCCGTTCCGGGCGGCGACCCCGTACCCGCCATGATCGCCGCGGGCGTCGCCAGGCCAAGCGCGCAGGGGCAGGCTATCACCAAGACGCTGACGGCGTCGACCATGGCGATTAACCATCGGCGGCGAACCACCATCCCACTAAGGTGAGCGGCGGCAAGGCCGATCACGACAGGCACGAACACCGCGCTGACCCGGTCCACCAGCCGCTGTATCGGAGGTTCGCTGGCCTGCGCTCCTCGACCAGGCGCACCATGCGCGCGAGCTGGCTTTCGGTGCCAATCGCGGTCGCCTCACCAGCAGCAGGGCCTCGCCGTTCAGGCTCCCGCCCACCAGCTGGCACCCGGCTGTTTCGCCACGGGCAGGCGTCGCCGGTGAGCAGGCTCTCGTCGACGCTGCCAAGCCGTCCGCACCATGCCGTCGGCGGCGATGCGCTCGCCGGAACGGATCACCAGCATGTCGCCGACGTAGTTCGAGCCACCGAAATTCGTGTCGACCCCGGCCCGGCGAACCCGGGCGCGCTCCAGCAGCAGACCGTCCAGCGCGCGGATGGCCTCGCCAGCGCCGCGGCGCGCCCGCGGCTTCCAGCCATTTGCCAACCCGCACGAGCGCGATCACCGCGGCGGAGGCCTCAAAATACAGGTGGGCCGCCATGGCCGGCCGCCAGCTCCCACACGCTCAGCCCGAACGCGGCGCTGGTGCCGAGGGCGACCAGCGTGTCCATGTTGCCCGTGCCGGCGGGAGCAGCGCCCGGGCCTCGCGCCGCGGTAGAACCGGGCGCCGAACACAGAGCTGCACCACGCCGGCCAGGACGAGCTGCGCCCAGCCCGGCAGTGCCACGTTTACGCCAAACGGCATGGCGAGCATGGGCAGCAGCAACGGCAGTGCCAGTGCGCAAGCCAGCGCCGCAGCCAAACCGTCCCGGTCGGCCCAGCCAGACTGGGTGGCGGCGACCTCGCCAGCCAGGACCGGCACAGTCGCTCCATATCCAGCCGCGCGAATGGCGGCAATCAGCTCACCCGCGCTGGCGGTGCCCGTGGCGACATGCACCCGGGCCCGCTCGCTCGCCAGGTTGACCCCGACGGAAATCACACCCGGCACTCCCACCAGCGCCCGCTCAACCCGGCCGGAGCAGGACGCGCAGCTCATGTCGGACACTGCAAGATCGATCGTTCCCTCAGCCACGGGATAGCCGGCCGCGTCCAGCGCCTGCGTCAGGTCAGACAAGCGAAAGCCGTCGCCGTGCGTGACACTCGCCCGTTCGGTCGTGAGATTCACCGCCACATCCTGCACGCCGGGCACCGCCGCTGCGGCGCGTTCAACCCGGCGGACACAGCCAGCACAGCTCATGCCCGACACGAGCACATCCAGCCTTGGCGCCTTCGTCTGCGCCGACGCGGCTTCCCGTTCGACGATGCCCTGGTCCATGCTGCTCTCCACGCCGCCACTCTAAAGGCCGCACACATGGTGCTTCCCACTATGGTAAGGTCAAGGA
>CAWKLS010000012.1:0-23561 GCA_963850595.1 uncultured Alphaproteobacteria bacterium
GCGGCTTGAGGCTAGAGCTTTTTCCGATCAAAGTGGATCGGCAAAAATCTCTAGCTATTTGTTTTATCGGGCAACTTCATCCGACCAGAAGAGCAGATTGATCGGATGTTGCTCTACGCCGGGTTCTCCCGCGGCTTGTCAACCTCGCAGCGCCAGCCAGATAGGCGAAAGCGCGGATGCTCAATCACGTATTCCTGCGCGATCGCCTGCGCCTTCATGGTGCATTCGATGGGGCTGCCGACCGGCTCCCGCACCTCCCGGCGCTCCATGCAACGGTCCGGTGCGGTCGATAAGCAATAAACGAGGACCAATTCGATCATGGGAACGCGCCTTCTCCAGAGTTCAACCTCCCAAACAATGAGGCTGCTATGCGCCGGCGCAATGGCCATTGCGTCGTTGTGTAGCGTGGGAGTGCTGAACTCCGTTCGTGCCGACGGAATGCCGCCAGAGGACACGCGGCCATTAAGCCCAGCGCAGGTCGCGCTGTTTGAGACGCCACACCTCCGCAACGTCGATCACGCCGAGACGCTTGATTACAGCTATGTCCGCGAGGGCCCGGCTGGGTTCACCGACAAGATCGCGCTGCATATCCGGCAGGTGAACCCGGACGGCACGAAGAACGTGGCGTTCGACTATCTCACCGGCGAGCACCAGGTGAAGTTTCCCGAACTCGACAACTTCCATGGCAATCCGCTGCTGATGCTGACGCTGGAGCACGACGTGAACGTCATGAAGGAGCAGGTCGGGCTGTCGTCCTCGTATTTCCGGAACAAGATCCGCGAGGCGTTCGTCACCAAGGCGGCGGTTACCCAAGCTACGTTCGACTTCGAGGGCACTGCCGTTCCGGCACGGGTCATCACCGTCCGGCCGTTCGAGGGCGAGCAGCGTCTCGAGCGCATCCCGTCGCTGCAGGCCAAAACCTATTCCTTCGTGCTGGCGGATGCGGTGCCGGGGATGCTGGCGGAAATCCGCATCGGCACGCCGGCCGACACCAAAATGGACGCGCCCGCGATGAGCCAGCGCATGACGTTCACCGGGGTTGAGCCATGATCCGCGCCACTTTTCTCGCTGCCCTGACCGGTATGCTGGCTGCCTCGGTTGCTCACGCCGAGGTCCGTCATCCCGCGCACGACTACCCGACGGCGACGCGCGCCGACTACGTTATCGGCTGCATGGCCAGCAACGGCTTCAAGCGGGAGTTTCTTGAGCGCTGTGCTTGCGGCATCGACACCATCGCCGACGCGATGTCGTATGAGGATTACGAAGCGGCCGAGACCATCCTCAGCATGCAGCGCGGTGGCCTCGGCGACCGCGGCGCGCTGTTCCGTGACACCCCGGTTGCGAAGGAGCGCACCGAACAACTCACCCGCGCCCAGGCCGAAGTAGCGTTGCAGTGTAAATGACGCACGGGCGAGCGGCGCCTTCTCAGCTCCGCTCGCCCGTCAGTGCAAAATCCTGGTGAAAGCGGGCCTGTGTACTGTCCAGCACATCTACCCGCATCGGCCCCGTCCCTTGCGGCACGAAGCCGAAGGTGATCACCGGGTCCTCGCTCAGCGAGATGTCGGCGCCCACGCTGAGCACCAGCGCGTCGCCATAGCGTACTGTGATATCCTGGATGTAGCGCGGCGGCACAAACAGATGCGACACCTGGTCCACCTGCATGCCGTTGTTGTTCGGATGGCTGATCAACAGATGGGCGGTCGCGGCCTCGCCATCATGCAGCGGCGCCACGCCGTCGAAGCGCAGGCGCATCTGACCGAGCCGCGACATGGCGACCTGCGGGTCCTTGGTTGAGGGTGCTGAGCAACCGCCGGCCGCTTTCACATAGCGTTCGGACGCATACAGGTGGCCATCTTCGGTCTCGGCGACCGCATGGATCAGCGTGTATTGGTCCACACGTACGCGAGTCTTGAGGCTGCGGGGATCAGCGGCTGGTCCAAATTTGAATGTGCCGGCGAGCGGCGACGGATTGCCGTCCACTACAAGCCACACAGCTTTCACCTTGCCCGGCCCAGACCCGCCACCCGCCGACAGGCTGACGCTCACCGGGACCAGGGCCGCATCCAGGGCGCGGGCCGGCGCGTCGAGCGCGATGACCCCGGTCCCGTCAGTGACCTCGCGCTCCCCGAAAACCGCGTGCTTCAAATCGACCCAGCGCGCGGCACGGACCTCAGGATCCTCCTCCGCCCAGGCCGGCACCGCCGCTGCGCACAGCGCCAGACCCAATATCGCCGCGATTGCCCGCATATGCCCTACCCTCGTATCTTGGCCCGTTGACGCCGGGCTACTCCCATTCAAGCTCTTTAAACGCACTCGTCACGTTGCGGCCATTATAATCGTCGAACAGCGCCCACTCGCCGCGCTCTGCAAGGCCGACCGTGGCAACCGCCTGCTCAATGTCGCCACCACGGGAGATGATGGCGCGGATCTCGCGGACCAAGCCGCCGAGATAGCGCTCCTGCGCCGCGGCGGCGACGGGCCAGGCCACAACGGGCGGCCCATGGCCCGGCACGGCGCGCGTCGCCGCAGCGCTCCGCAGCGCCTTGGTCTGCGCCAGCCACCCTAAAATGCTGCCGTCCAGCGCCGGAACCCGATCCACAAACAGAAGGTCACCCAACCACAGCGTGCCGGTCGCCTCGTCCAAAATCGAAAGGTCGTTATCGGTATGCGCCGTCGGATGCGCCTGGAGTTGCAAGACGCGCCCACCCAAATCGAGCGTGGCATTGCCGTCAACGAGCATATCCGGTTTGGCGTAATCACCAGCCTCCTCAATACCCAGCACGTCGGCTAGGTTGTTACGATAGAACTCGCCGCGCTGCACCAGCATTCCCGCCATGCGGGCATGCCCAACGAAGACCGGCTTGTCCACGGCAAAGGCGATGGCGCCGAAGACGTGATCCGGGTGCAGATGCGTCATTACGACGTAGCGTATCGGCAACTCGGTGTGCTCGCGTATGCTGGCACGTAGCCGCTCGCCGTCAGCACGGCTGCCGCCGGGGTCAAGCACGGCGACAGCGGCGGCGCCGATGATGAAACCGATATTGGCGATGCCGTCCTGGTTCTCGACCGTCGCCTCCTCATGCACGCCCTGGCGGACGTGGATGCCCGGCGCGACCTCGGTCATCGGGAACGGCAACACCGGGACCGGCGCCGCGATGCTTCGGGAAGGACGCAGGGCGGCGAGGGTCGCCAGCAGCAATGCGTCCCGCCGCTTCATCTGACGAGAGCCGCGGTGCGGATACGCCGGTAAACCAAGTCGGGCGCTGGGCCATCGGCAGCGACGGCATCAGAAGCCGCCACGGCGTCGGCCATCATGAAATGGTCAGGCGATAGCGCGCAGGCCGGGTCGGTCGCAGCCGCATCCCCGGTCATGGCAAAGGCTTGGCAACGGCAGCCGCCCCAGTCGATCTCGCGCTGATCGCAGGACCGGCAAGGCTCCGGCATCCAGGCGGTGCCGCGGAACCGGGCGAAGCCGGGATCATCCCGCCAGATCGCGCCGAGCGTCGTCGTGCGGACCGAGGGGAACTGGAAACCCGGCAGGGTCTCCGCAGCGTGGCACGGCAAGGCGAGGCCGGCCGGCGTGATGTTGATGATCCGCCGCGCCCAGCCGCCCATGCAGGCTTTCGGCCGCGCCGCGTAGTAGTCGGGCACCACGTAATCGATCGTGATGCGCCCGCGCAGGTCGTCGCGGGCCTGCGCCACGACCGCATTCGCCTGCTCCAGCTGCGCGCGACTCGGCATCAGGGCGGCGCGGTTGACCAGCGCCCAGCCATAATACTGCACATGGGCAATCTCGATCCGGCTGGCGCCGAGCTCCTCACCGAGTGCCAGCATCTCCGGCAGGCGCTCCAGGTTCTGCCGGTGCACCACGAAGTTCGCCGTGAGAGGCAGCCCGGCCTCGCGGATCTGCCGCGCCACAACCAGCTTGCGGGCGTGGCCGTTGCGGTAGCCGCCGATGCGGTCGGCCTGAACGGCATCGGCGTCCTGGAAGCTGAGCTGCACGTGGTCCAGCCCAGCTTCCGCCAGCGCCGCGAGCGACGCAGGGTCCAGCGTGACGCCCGAGGTGATCAGGTTGCTATACAGACCGCATGCGGCGGCGTGGCGGACCATCTCCAGCAAATCGCGACGCGCCGTCGGTTCGCCGCCAGAGAAATGCACCTGCAGCACGCCCAATGCCGCCGCCTCGTCCAGCACGCGGAGCCAAGTCGCGGTGTCGAGCTCAGACGCCGCACGCTCCATTTCCAACGGGTTCGCGCAATACGGGCATTGCAGCGGGCAGCGATGGGTCAGCTCGGCCAGCAGGGCCAGCGGCGGCTCGATGGGTGAGGCGGGCGGCCCCACGGGCGGGATTGGCAGCAGTGCATTCATAGCCGGATCGCTCCTTTGACCACCAAATCCTGCAGCATGGCGTTGACGTCCGCCGCGATCGTCTCGCGCGGCGCATTGAACTTCGTCGCCAGAATATCGACGATGTCCGGCACGCTGCGCGCGCCATCGACCAGTTTCAACACCTCGACAGCAGGCTCGTCCAATAAGAACAGCCGCTCGGGGGCGAGCACGACCCAAGCATTGCGGACGGCGTCATGCCGCAGCCGAAAGCCGCGGTTGAAGGCGGGCACAACGGCAACAATCCCCTCCCCCGTCGCAGCCTCAGTCATGGTGCCGGCACGAATGCGCCCGGCGGCACGCGGCCGGGCTCCACATACGCGTAGTGCAGCGCGTCCAGCTGCGACCAAAGCACGTCGCACTTGAAGCGCAGCGCGGCCAACACCTGTTCCTGCTGCGGCCGGGTGCGGGCGTGCTCATCGATGTAGGCCAGCGCGAAATCCACGTCCTTCGGCGCCTGCGTCATGCGCGGGGCGAAATAGGCAAGCGTGTCTTTGGTAATGAAATCGTAGTTGGCGAGCATGCCCGACACCCGTTCGGCGATGATGGTGGGCGAGAACATCTCGGTCAGCGACGACGCGACGGCCTCGAGGATGCTGCGGTCACGCACGAATGCCACATAGGCATCCACGGCAAAGCGGGTGCCGGGCAGGATGCCCTCGGTCGTCTCGACATAGGCCCGGTCAAGCCCGACGCCCTCCGCGAGCTTCAGCCAGCGTGCAACGCCGCCCAGGCCCGGCCCAGTGCCGTCATGATCATCGAGACGGCTGCGCCAAGCACGGCGCAAATCGGCGGTTGGCAGCCGGGCCAGCAAAGTAGCGTCTTTCGCCGGAATACGGCTTTGATAGTAGTAACGATTGAGCGCCCACGCCTGCACCTGGCTGCGCGTTAGCCGGCCATCGTGCAGCATGCGGTGGAACGGATGGTGGATATGATAGCGCTCATCGCCGATCGCATTCAGCGCAGCGCGCAGGTCGGACGGGGACAGGACGCGGTTGCTCACAGGATTAGCTCCATTCCATCATAGGCGACATCCCACCCGGCGGCGGCGACCTGCGCGCGTTCCGGTGAGTTGTCCAGCAAGATGGGGTTCGAGTTGTTGATATGCAGCAGGATGCGTTGCCGCACATCCAAATCAGCGAACGCCGCCAGGGTACCGCCCGGGCCGGATACGCTCATGTGCCCCATGCGCTGCCCGGTCTTCGGACCTAGCCCAGCCCGGACCATCTCGTCATCCGTCCAAAGCGTGCCATCGAAGAACACCGCAGCCGCACCACGCAGCCGGTCGGCCAGGTTTGGCGTCATAGCGGCGCAGCTTGGCACATAAAAAAGAGTTGATCCGCCGTCGGAGATCGCGGCCCCAACCGTCTGGTCAGATTCTTCCAGCGCCGGGGTAGTGCCCGGCTGTTCGAGGTAAAGTGGCACTTTGCCAGGCACAGCAAACAGGGTGACCGTCAGGCCGCTGGCGCCGCCATCCGGCAACGCTATCGCATGCGGCATATCCAATACCACCGCCTGACGCGTGACGATACCGCGGGCGAGCACCTCGAAAATCGGGTTTTCGTCTAAAACGTGATGCACACGGGATGTCGCAAGGACGGCGAATGCCTGACGCTCCCGCAGCGTCAGCAGACCGGCGATCGCGTCAACGTCGCCGCCTGTGAGCACCACAGCGGCAATGGGAGAGGAACGCAGACCCTCCTTCGGCTGTAGAACAGGCGTCTGCTCGATCTGCTGGCGTAAATCAGGCGACGCGTTCAGGAGCACCCAATGCTGATCGTCGGCGCTGATTGCGATTGAGGCCTGAGTGCGCGGCTTAGCGGCAGGATCATCGGAGCGGGCGCGTCGGCAAGGTAAGGCGTTGGAGTTCCATTGTGGAAAGGCGCCCCCTGCGGCAGCGCCAAGCACGACTACGCGCATGGGACGGACGGGCTGCACCTTCCAGCGAAAGCTCTGAAACCATGGTGTTGATCACACCCGCTCCAGAGCCTCGCCGGAATGCGCGCTTACTTCTTCAGGTCAGCGCAGGCGTAGGAGTTGATCTCTGCGCCGAGAGCAATTTCGACGATCTTCGGGGTATTCCAAGCCATAGTATCCTCCGTTTTTTGTTGAGCGAAGCGCAATCTATGATTGCGACACATAGCTAGTCAAGCATCGGCACTTTACTACGCTCGCATTCCCGCCAACCGGCTCACGACTCAGCCGCCTCACGATCTCGTGTTTTGGCCCAGCGGAAATGCCAGCATGGCCAATCGTTGTGGCTGGAACTTATAAATGGAGGAAAGCAATGCATCATCGTTCCACGATCGTCGCGGGCCTGTCGGCGGTTTGCCTTGGCTTGATCGCAATACCGGCCGCCGCTTTTGCTGGCCCCTGCTCTGATCAAATCGCCGATCTTGGCCGCAAATTGGCCCAAAGCCCGAGTATGGGCCCGGTCACCACGGGCACGGTGTCCGGTTCCAACCCCGGTAGCACTGCAGGTGCTTCCGCCGCCCCGACTTCCACCGGGACCTCGGCCGATAATCGGGTAGGCGGCACGGCTGGGACTAAGGAGCTGAACGCAGCCGTCGGCAGCAACATCGCGACGTCCTCGCAGGACGTACGGCGGCAGCAGGAGGGACTGCCGACAGCCGCCGCGACCGCTGCAGCCGGGGGTGGCAAGTCGGTCGAGACGACACCCGGCAAAGCCAGCAGCTCAGGGCCGGATGACCGCATGTCACAGGCCAAAATGGAGTTGGAAAAGGCCCGGATGCTGGACCAAAAGGACGATTCGTCCTGTAAGGGGTCGCTTGACCGCGTGCGGCAATTGGCGGGCTGAGCAGCGACAACCCCCTGCCCTGGCCGAAACGCCAGGCAGGGAGGTCCTGAGGCGATTTCTACCGGCTGGCCTCATGGACGCAGCCTTCACAAGGCAAGGAGCTGATTTCGGTGACGAACTTACGCCGTATCGCTCTGTCAAAATCGTCAAAGGTCTCAGCCGGAACCAGGAACGCGTTGGGGCCGCCGATGACGTGATCCTGATACCAAGCCTCAAGAGTTGCAGCCTCATCGCCCTCCAAAATCGGCAGCCCATTGATGGTGACACCGATGCCGGCCAACTCATCCCGCACTTGATCAGTGGTCTCCTGCGGATTGCAGTTCTCCTGCCCGTCCCCTGAGACGTCCACGACCATACGCTCCGCCGGCACCGGCAACTGCGTCAGCAGCTTGTCGGCAACGCTGCGCAGCGCGACCGACATGCAGGTGAAGCCATTGCTCGCCCGACGCAGATGGCGGACCCTGGCAGCGAATTGCTGAACATCGCTGGGGCTGGTCAGAAGCGTCCAAGGCAATGACAGCGCCGGACGGTTGGACCACTGCACCAGCGCGATCAGCATGGATCGATGCGGCCCAGAGAGGATGCTGGCCTGCACCTCCCGTGCCTCCAATGCGCTGGCGATGCCGTCCATCTGCAGGGTGAAACGCGCGGCGTCCACCGACTCCGAAACATCGACGGCCAGCACGAGCGCCAGATCCACACGTTCTTTCTGGGCCGCCGCCGGAGACGCTAGAGCGCCGAGCAGGACCACGAGTGCTGCAAACCGCATTAGTCTATGCCGGGACATGCCTAACGTTCGGACAGATCGAGGTTGCGGACGCTGCTGAGCCCTGTCGCCTGATCCAGGCCGATGACGCCGCGCAGCGATGCGCGGCGCACGTCCGCACGGGCCAGCGCCGCACCCGTGAGGTTCGCACCGTCGAGTTGGGCGCCGGCCAGGTCGGCTCCCTGCAAGTTGGTCCGCGTGAGATTGGCGCCGCGCAGGTCGGCGAACTGCAGGCGCACGCCCGATAGGTCAGCGCCCTCCAAATTGGCGCCAGCCAAACGGCAACCGCTGAGGTCCGAGCGCAACGCGGCCAAGAACTGCGTCCGTCCCAGTTCCAGGTGCGCCTCGGCCAGGTTGGCCCCGGTCCAGTCGCCGTTGCCGAGTTTGGCCAGCAGATGCGCCCCGGTCAGATTGGCGTTCCGGAAGTGCGGCGCCTCTATGGCCGGATTTTCGCCCAGCAGTGAGGACGCCGCTGGCAGGAACATCGTCGCACCAGAAAGATTGGCGTTGGAGAAATCCGCGCGGATGATGGTGGCCCGGTCGAGATCGGCGCCGGCGAGGTTGGCGCCGACCAACCGCGCCCCGGTCAGGTCGGCCGCGAACAGGTTGGCGCCGGCAAGATTGGCCCCGCTGAGATCAAGGTCAGCGAGGTCCAGCCGTGAAAGATCCTTGCCGGCGAGGTCGGCCGGATGCCCGGCACGCAACAGCGCGATCACCTGCCGCACCGTCATACTGGCCGCGGCTGCAGGCCTGGATACTGTCGAAATGACGAGCAGCGCGGCGGCCAGCATGATCGTTTCGAAAGTTCGTCGCCGCTCCGCCTGCTTCATCCCCGCCTGCTTCATCATAGCAGCCTACTCCGACAATTCGGGAGGACGCTACAGCGATCTCAGCCGGTGCTTGAGTAAACTCGCTCAGGAAGACGAGGCCCCAAAAAGACAAGCCCCTGGACAAACCCCCGCCAGCCGCACCAGGTTCCGGCTTCTCAGGGCGGACCGCCGTCCCCTCGTCAAACGGAGCGCCCATGTTCTACGACGTTGCCGAAGGCCATGGCCTGCCGCACGACCCCGTGAAGGCGCTGATCGCACCTCGCCCTATCGGCTGGATCTGCGCAATGAGCGCCAAGGGCGAGGTAAACCTCTCGCCCTATTCGTTTTTCAACCAGGTCTCCGACCGTCCGCACATGGTGATGTTCTCCTCGGTCGGCCGCAAGGACGCCATCAGCTTCATCGAAGAGACCGGCGAGTTCACCTGCTCCATCGTCTCGTGGGAGCAGCGGGACGCGATGAACCGCACTTCGGCGCCGTTGCCGCGCGGGCAGAGCGAGTTCGAATATGCCGGGCTGGAACAGGAGCCGTCCACGCTGATCCGCCCGCCCCGGGTCCGCGGCGCCCCGGCAGCGCTGGAGTGCCGCCTGGTCAGAACCGTCGAGCTAACGCCGCTGGAGGGGGGCGAGGCCGCTTACATCATGGCGATCGGTCAGGTCGTTGGCGTCTATATCGACGACCGTGTGATACAGGACGGCTACGTGGACACGACCCGGCTGCAGATCATTAGCCGTGCCGGCTACCACGACTATTTTCTGGCCGATCATAAGATCACCCTGACCCGCCCAACCAAGGTATGAGTTCGCTTGGCAGCATCAGAGAGCACCATGACCGCATCCCTCATCGCCGCCCACGCCTCGCCCGACCAGCCCGGCGCCACGCTCCGTGCCCTCGACGCAGCGCTCGCCGAAACGCCTGGCCACATCCTGTTCACCATTTTGCTGCACTATCCTGATACCCAGGACTCCATGCGCTGCTACAGCAACCATCCGGCCGAGTATCCCGTCGGCGGCCGGAAGCCAATCACCGACAGCGCCTGGATGCGCCGGGTGGTGCAGAACGGCGAACCCTGGATCGGCCATGACGCCCACGCGATCCGCGGCGCGTTCTTTGATCATGCGACCGTGCTGGCGCTCGGCTGCGAGAGCGTGCTGAACATGCCGGTCCGCTGGCGGGGCGAGACGGTTGGCACGCTGAACCTGCTGCATCGCGCCGGGCACTATACCGAGGCGCACATGCCGCATGTGGCTTTGCTGGCGCATCTGGCGCTGCCTGCGCTGCTGGCGTTCCCCTCAAGCTAAGCCTTTCCAGGCTGGCGTGATCCGGCGCATGATCTCGGCAAAATGGAACAAATTTAAGGTTCCAAACGGGAGAGCAGCATGGCCGGATACGCTACGGGCGACGCGTCCCGCTTCAAAATCGCCACGGTGCTCCGGGTGACGAGCGGCAACTTCCTCGAAATGTTCGATTTTTTCCTGTTCGGCTTCTACGCGACCCACATCGCTCGCGCGTTCTTCCCGGCCGGCAGCGAGTTCGCCTCGCTCATGTTCACCTTCATGACCTTCGGCGCCGGGTTCCTGATGCGGCCGCTCGGCGCCATCTTCCTTGGCGCCTACGTTGACCGGATCGGCCGCCGCAAGGGCCTGATCATGACGCTGTCGATCATGGCGTGCGGCACCATCCTGATCGCCTTCGTGCCCAGCTACGCCACCATCGGCCTTCTGGCGCCGTGCCTCGTGCTGATCGGCCGCCTGCTGCAGGGCTTCTCCGCCGGCGTCGAACTGGGCGGCGTCTCGGTCTATCTCTCGGAAATGGCGACGCCGGGCCATAAGGGCTTCTTCGTGTCCTGGCAGTCCGGCAGCCAGCAGGTCGCCATCATGTTCGCCGCCGTCATCGGCTTCGTCCTGAACCGGCTTTTGCTGCCCGCCGACGTCGCCGACTGGGGCTGGCGCATCCCGTTCTTCATCGGCTGCATGATCATCCCGTTCCTGTTCTACATCCGGCGCTCGCTCGAGGAGACGCCGGAGTTCCTCGCCCGCAAGCACCGGCCCTCGCTCGGCGAGACCTTCGCCTCGCTCACCCGCAACTGGCAGATCGTCGGACTCGGGATGCTGCTGGTGGCGATGACCACGATCTCGTTCTACACGATCACGGTTTATACCCCGACCTTCGGCAAGAGCGTGCTCAAGCTGTCCGACGCCGACAGCCTTGCCGTCACGTTCTGCGTCGGCCTGTCCAACTTCATCTGGCTGCCGGTCATGGGGGCGCTGTCGGACCGGATCGGGCGACGGCCCATCCTGCTGGTGTTCTCGGCACTTACCGTGCTCACCGCCTACCCGGCGCTCGCCTGGCTGGTGGACCACGCTTCGTTCGTCAACATGCTGATTACGCTGCTTTGGCTGTCATTCCTATATGGCAGCTACAACGGCGCCATGGTGGTCGCGCTGACCGAGATCGTGCCGCCGAGCGTGCGCACCGCTGGGTTCTCGCTGGCCTACTCGCTGGCGACCGCGCTGTTTGGCGGCTTCACGCCGCTGGTGTCCACCTGGCTGATCGAGGCAACGGGCAACCGCGCCGCCCCGGCGTTCTGGATGGCATTCGGCGGCGCCTGCGGCCTGTTGGCGACCGTGCTCATCTACCGCGTTGGGCGCGCTGAGGTCGCGGCGGCCGAGGGAGTGTCAGCCTAAGTACGCGTCTGGCAACAATCGCGTTGGGCGGGTTGCGGCCACGAGTTTTTAGCTGGGCCGGGACTATCTTGCTTTATAGATGCACCGCTACAGTTAGTTAACTACGCGGCTTGGGCATCAAGACCCGATAAGATCCGGAGGAGACGCATGCTCGACGCTATCCAGACAACGCTCGACAACTCCGTGATGGATGATGCGGCGACCGGGCTGTTCCGCTGCAAGCGCAACATCTTCACCGATCCTGAGCTGTTCGAGCTCGAGATGAAGTATATCTTCGAGGGCAACTGGATCTACATGGCGCATGAGAGCCAGATCCCCAACAAGAACGACTACTTTACCACGTTCATGGGCCGCCAGCCCGTCTTCATCGCGCGCAACAAGGCAGGCGAGCTCAACGCGTTCATCAACGCCTGCAGCCACCGCGGCGCCATGCTGTGCCGGCACAAGAAGGGCAACAAGGCCGCCTATACCTGCCCGTTCCACGGCTGGACGTTCAACAACTCCGGCAAGCTGCTGAAAGTGAAGGACGCCGACGGGGCCGGGTATCCAGAGCAGTTCAACAAGGAAGGCTCGCACGACCTGACGCGGGTGCCACGGTTCGAGGCCTATCGCGGCTTCCTGTTCGGCAGCCTGAACCCCGACGTGCTGCCGCTGCGCGAGCATCTGGGCGAGGCGGCGAAGATCATCGACATGATCGTCGATCAGTCGCCGGATGGGCTGGAAGTCGTGCGCGGCACATCGAGCTACGTCTATGACGGCAACTGGAAGCTGCAGACCGAGAACGGCGCCGATGGCTATCACGTCAGCGCCGTGCACTGGAACTACGCCGCCACGACCAACCGGCGCAAAACCGCCGCCGTGGCAGACGCGGTGCGGGCGATGGACGCGTCGAGCTGGGCAAAGCAGGGCGGCGGCTTCTACTCGTTCGAGCATGGGCACCTGCTGCTGTGGACTCGGTGGTCCAACCCGGAGGACCGGCCGCTGTTCGACCAGCGGGACAAATTCATCCAGCAGTTCGGCCAGGCGCGCGCCGATTGGATGATCGGCAATTCCCGCAATTTGTGCCTGTATCCGAACGTCTATCTGATGGACCAGTTCAGCTCGCAGATCCGCACCTACCGGCCGCTCGCGGTCGATAAGACCGAGGTCACGATCTACTGCATCGCGCCGAAGGGCGAGAGCGACGCCGCCCGCTCCCAGCGCATCCGGCAGTATGAAGACTTCTTCAACGCCAGCGGCATGGCGACGCCGGATGACTTGGAGGAGTTCCGCGCCTGTCAGATCGGCTACATGGGCTCGGCGGCGCAGTGGAACGATCTGTGCCGGGGCGCCGCGCACTGGATCAAGGGGCCCGACGCGGCGGCGCAGTCGATCGGGCTGGAACCGTTGATGAGCGGCGCCAAGACCGAGGATGAGGGGCTGTTCGCCGTGCAGCACCGTTATTGGATGGAGACGATGCAGCGCTCGCTCGCCAAGGACCGGATCTCGCTGGCCTGAGCGAAAGCATCATGGCAATGACCATCGAAGACGTGCGCCAGTTCCTGTATCGAGAAGCGCGCTTTCTCGACGACAAGGAATGGGACGGCTGGCTGGCGTTGTATGCGACGGACGTGCAGTTCTGGATGCCGGCCTGGGACGATGACGACAAGCTCGTCAGCGACCCGGCGCGCGAGGTCTCGCTGATCTACTACCCGCACAAAGGCGGGCTGGAGGACCGGGTTTTCCGCATCCGTACCGAGCGTTCCAGCGCCACCAGCCTGCCGGAGCCGCGCACGTCGCACAACATCAGCAACGTTGAGATCATCGAACAGGACGACACGACCTGTAAGCTGCGGTTCAACTGGCTGACGCTGAACTTCCGCTACAAAACGACGGATACCTACTTCGGGACGTCGTATTACACGCTCGACACCTCCGGCGCGTCGCCCCTGATCAAGAATAAGCGGGTCGTGCTAAAGAACGACTATATCCACCACGTCATCGACGTTTATCACATCTAGGGGCAGCATGGGCCATACGGTCGCGCTCAACTTTGAGGACGGGGTCACACGTTTTATCGACTGCATGGGCAACGAGACGGTCGCGGACGCGTCGTATCGCGTCGGCATCAACATCCCGCTCGACTGCCGGGATGGCGCGTGCGGCACCTGCAAAGCCTTCGTCGAGTTCCGGCACCTATGACGCCGGCGACTACATCGAGGACGCGCTGACCGACGAGGAGGCGGCGCAGGGTTACGGCCTCGCCTGCCAGATGCGGCCGAAATCGGACCTCGTGCTGCGCGTCGCGGCCTCCTCAGACGCCTGCAAGACCCGCCCCGCCGTGCATGACGCCGAGATCGTCAGCCTGACCCGGCTGTCGGACACGACGACGTTGTTCTCGGTGCGCATCGGCGCCGGGCCGCTCGCCTTCCTGCCGGGCCAATATGTCAACATCCAGGTGCCCGGCAGCGAGCAGCTCCGCTCGTACTCCTTCAGCTCGCCCCCGGGCGCCGCTGAAGCCGAGTTCCTGGTCCGCAATATCCCCGGCGGGCTGATGACCAGCTTCCTCGACCGCGCCGTGCCCGGCGTCTCCCTGAGTCTCACCGGACCTGTCGGCAGCTTCTATCTGCGGGACGTTCGGCGCCCGGTCCTGATGCTGGCCGGCGGGACCGGGCTGGCGCCGTTCCTGTCGATGCTGGAGCGCCTGGGTGAAACCGGCGCTGCGCAGCCGGTGCACCTGGTTTACGGCGTGACCCACGACGCCGACCTGGTGCAGGTTGACCGGCTGCAGGCCATCGCCGCCCGGCTGCCCGGTTTTACCTTCGAAACCTGTGTCGCCGACGCGGCCAGCGCCCATCCGCGCAAGGGCTACGTGACCGAGCACCTCGACCCCAGCCACCTGAGTGGTGGTGACGTCGATGTCTATCTATGCGGGCCACCCGCCATGGTCGAAGCTGTGCGCGCCTACTTTGGCGAGCAGGGCATCAAGCCGGCTAGCTTTCACTTTGAGAAGTTCTCGCCCAGCGGCGTCGTGACGGGCGCGGCTTAGCCAAAATGGCGAGCGAGGCCACCTGGCCCGGTCGGTTCGCGGACAAAGTCGCGATCGTAACTGGGGCCGCGCAGGGCATCGGCCGCGACGTGGCGCTGCGCCTGGCGCGGGAGGGTGCGCGCGTGGTCCTGGCCGACCGATCGGACTTGGTGCACGAAGCCGCGCGCGAGGCGGGCGACGCCCTAGCCGTGGTGGCGGACATGGAACTCTACGCCGATTGCAGCGCCCTCATGGCGACCGCCCGCGACCGGTTTGGCGCCGTGGACGTCTTGGTGAACAATGTCGGCGGCACGATCTGGGCGAAGCCGTTTGGCGAGTACACCGAGGCGCAGATCGAGGCGGAAATCCGCAGATCGCTGTTCCCGACGCTGTGGTGCTGCCGCGCCGTGCTGCCAATTATGCTGGCGCAGGGCGGCGGCACGATCGTCAACGTGTCCTCGGTCGCGACCCGCGGGCTGAACCGAGTACCCTACGCGGCGGCGAAGGGCGGGGTGAACGCGATCACCGCCGGGCTTGCCTGGGAGTATGCCGGGCACGGCATCCGGGTGAACGCCGTCGCCCCCGGCGGCACCGACGCGCCACCCCGCCGCATCCCGCGCAACTCGACGCTGCCCACCGAGCAGGAGCAGGCCTGGTACCGGCAAGTGGTGGAGCAAACCACCGCATCGAGTTTTCTCGGGCGCTATGGCACCATCGGCGAGCAGACCGCCGCCATCCTGTTCCTCGCGTCCGATGAAGCGTCCTACATCACGGGCGTCACCCTGCCCGTGGCGGGGGGCGATCTGGGTTGACCAAATAGCAAGGGAAGAACGCCATGACACTCTCCATCCTCGAAAACAGCCCAACCAAGGACCTGCTGTCCAAGCTCAGCGGCCTCGACGGACCGGGCGGCAATGAGCGCCTGAAGCACATCGTGCAGCGCGTCGTCTCCGACATGTTCAAGACGATCGAGGACTTCGACATCACTCCGGTGGAGTTCTGGGCCGCCATGAGCTATTTGACCGAGGTCGGCAAGCGCAACGAGTTCGGCCTGCTGGCCCCTGGCTTGGGCATCGAGCATTTCTTTGACCTGCGCATCGACGAGCAGGAGAAGCAGGCCGGACTGGAGGGCGGCACGCCGCGCACCATCGAGGGGCCGCTCTATCTCGCCGACGCGCCGATGTCGAAGGGCGAGGCCCGGCTCGATGACGGCAGCGAGCAGGGCGAAGTGCTGTTCATGGAGGGCCAGGTCCGCGACACCGACGGCAAGCCGGTCGCCGGCGCCATCGTCGATGTGTGGCACGCCAACACGCTCGGCGGCTACTCGTTCTTCGACCCCAGCCAGCAGCCCTGGAACCTGCGCCGCCGCATCGAGACCGACGCCGAAGGCCGCTATCGCTTCCGCTCGATCCTGCCGGCCGGTTATGGCTGCCCGCCGGATGGGCCGACGCAGAAGCTGCTGACCCAGCTTGGCCGGCATGGGCAGCGTCCGGCGCATGTGCACTTCTTCGTTTCGGCGCCGGGCTACCGGCAGCTCACGACGCAGATCAACATCGCCGGCGACAAGTTCCTGTATGACGATTTCGCCTTCGCGACGCGGGACGAACTGATCCCCGCCATCACTCGGCACGCCGATGGGACGGACCCGAAGATCGAGGGGCTGAATGCGCCGTATTCGGAGATTAAGTTCGATTTCACCCTGAACCGTGAGGTGGCCAGCCTGCCGGACACCGTGGTGGTGCGCGAACACGCCAAGGCGGCGTAGGCGCTTGCCGAACTTGCTGCACGCCGTCCCGGGCGATCTGGCCCGGGACTTGGCGGTCGTCGCGATCACCAGCACGATCGTCGATGTGCCCACAATCCGGCGACACAAGCTGTCCAACACCTCGGTCACCGCGCAAAGCTACGTCATCGTGCAGGTCCGGCTGGCGAACGGCGTGGAGGGCGTGGGCGAGGCGGCGACGCTCGGCGGACCCCGCTGGAGCGAGGAGAGCGTCGAGGGCATCAAGGCGACGATCGACACCTATCTGGCGCCGGCGATCATGGGGCGCCGCGCCGACCTGATCGAAGCCGCGGGCGCGCAGATGGACCTCGCGGCAAAGCGCAACAACGCGGCGAAGGCTGCGATCGAGACGGCTTTGTGGGACGCGCTCGGCCGCACGCTCGGCTTGCCGGTGACCACTTTGCTCGGCGGCGCAGTGCGGGACCGCGTGCCGGTGCTATGGACGCTGGCGTCCGGCGATCCCGTGCAGGAGGTCGAGGAGGCCAGGCGCAAGCTGGAGGCCAGGCTGCATCGCACATTCAAGGTCAAGATCGGCGCCCTGGAGCCCGCCGCCGATATGGCGCGAATGCGGCATCTGGCGCAGGCGCTGGAGGGTCGGGCCGAGCTGATCGTCGATGCCAACCAGGCCTGGGACGAAACGGTGTCGGCCCGATGCCTGCCGCAGCTCGACGAGATGGGCGTGCGCCTGGTGGAGCAGCCGGTGCCGGCCTGGAACCTGCCCGCCATGGCCCGGCTGCGCGCCCGCCCGCGCACCCCGCCGCTGCTGGCCGACGAGTGCGTGTTCACCGTCCACGACATGCTGGCCGTCGGTGCAGCCGGGGCAGCGGACGCCGTGTCGCTGAAATTAGTAAAGCATGGCGGCCTGCTCGCGCTCAAACGCGTCGCCGCAGTCGCCGAGGCGGCTGGCATCGCGCTCTATGGCGGTTGCCTGCTGGAGAGCTCGGTCGGTGCGGCCGCGCACCTGCAGGCGTTCGCGACGCTCCGGGAACTTGCCTGGGGCTGCGAGCATTTCGGGCCGCAGATCCTGGTCGGCGACCTGGTGACCGAGCCGTTGCGCTTCGAGGATTTTCATGTCCACTTGCCAGTCGGATCCGGCATTGGGGTCACTTTGGATCAGGACAAGCTCCGCGCCTACGCGCGCGCATAGGAACTGCATGATGCTGTATTGCGTGCAAATGGACGTCCGGGTGCCGCACGACCTGGACCCGGCCGTGTTCGACCAGTTGAAGGCCGAAGAAAAGGCGCAATCCCAGGCGCTGCAGCGCAGCGGCAGGTGGCGGCATCTGTGGCGGGTCACCGGACGCTACGCCAATATCAGCGTGTTCGATGTTGGAAGCCACGACGAACTGCACGCCATCCTGTCCGGATTGCCGCTGTTTCCATTCATGGAGGTCACCGTGACCCCGATCGGCCAGCATCCGTCGGCTATCCATCAGGAGTGACCGCCTCCGGCGTGATGCCGCTGCTGTTTGTCGGCATTTGGGCAACCGGTTTCATCGTGGCGCGGCTGGTGGCGCCCCACGCGGACCCGCTGACCTTCCTCTCCATGCGGTTCGTGCTCAGCGCGGCGGCGTTCACCGGCTTCGCCGCGGTGGCACGCGCCGCCTGGCCCCGTACTCTGCGTGGTTGGCGGAATGCGCTGGTTGCCGGGGTGCTGATGCAGGGGATCTACCTCAGCGGCGTGTTTTGGGCGACGCGGTACGGTCTGCCGGCCGGGATCGCGGCGTTGATTTCCGGGCTGCAGCCACTGTTGACGGCGCTGCTGGCTGCCCCGCTCCTGGGCGAGCGGGTGGGTGCGCGCCGCTGGGCCGGCATCGGCCTTGGCTTTGGCGGCGCATTGCTGGTGCTGCAGCCGCAATTGCGCCTGGGGGCCAGCGGCGCCCTCGCCAGTCCGTCGCTGCTCATGCCGTTGCTGGCGTGCGGCGCGGGCATGGTTGGGATGACGCTGGGCACCATTTGGCAAAAGCGCACGGCACCTACCGCCGACCTTCGGACCAACGCCGCCATGCAATTTATCGGCGCGGCAGTGCTTGCTGTCCCGGTCGCGGCACTGACCGAGGCCGGGCACTTCGACGCGAGCTGGCAGGCTTGGAGCGGGCTAGCCTGGGCGGTGTGCGGCCTGTCGCTCGGCGCGGTCTCGCTGCTGTTGGTGCTGATACGGCGCGGCGCGGTGGCCGGCGTCGCCTCATTGTTCTATTTGGTGCCGCCGGTGGTGGCGGTGCTGGCCTTCGCCCTGTTTGGCGAACAGCTTTCGTCGCTGCAGGTCGCCGGCATGGCTGTCGCCGCAGTTGGGGTGGCGGTCGCCAGCCGCGGCTGACTGCGGCATTCGGCGGGCTGCTGAATGAGCCATCCATGTGCAGCGATGACACAGACAAAATTTGGTTTTGTTACGATGAACAAATGCCCTTGCACACGATTTCGTGATGTGGTTACCTCACGATATCGTGATCTAGGAGACTTAGCATGCAATCCGCTTTCAACAGCTCCGTCTATGCGAAGGTCACGCTGGCCATCAAACAAATCATGCGAGTGGACAGTTCCGGACTATCGCAGGCAACTCGCCTCGTGGAGGACCTGGCGATAAGCCGGTTTGGTCGCCTGAAGCTCGCGGTTTGCCTTGAGGAGCTTTTTGACATTGAGCTGCAGGATAATACCGTTGAACAGTTCGACAC
This sequence comes from uncultured Alphaproteobacteria bacterium, assembly GCA_963850595.1. GTDB lineage: Bacteria > Pseudomonadota > Alphaproteobacteria > Acetobacterales > Acetobacteraceae > CAHJXG01. The sequence continues at coordinate 18,947 of CAWKLS010000012.1, forward strand.
CCTGGGCGACATCGTCAGCTATCTCAGCTACCGCTACTTCCGGGACATCGAGCCTTCGGTTCTGCATATGGCAGCCTGAAGCAAGTATGATTTCGAACGCCTGGCGCGACGACCTATAATTCAGCCGGGGCCGTGTCCGCCAAGCCTTCAAGGATTGGACAAAAGGGTCGCTGATCGCCCTCGCATCGATCGGCAAGGTGGCGCAAGGCACTGCTCATCTCGGCAATAGCGCGGGCTTTTTCCTCGAGTTCCGCGGCGTGGGCCAAGGCGAGGCGCTTCACATCAGCGCTGGCGCGCCCCTCATCCCGCCATAGCGCCAATAGCTCGCGCATCTGCGCAACGGAGAATCCCAGGGATCGCGCCCGCCGCAGAAAGCGCAGCGCCTGCACGTCGCTGTTCGCATAGCGACGGTAGCCGGCCGCACTCCGCCCGGCCGGCGCAATAAGGCCAATGCTCTCATAATACCGGAGCATCTTGGCCGAGACTCCGGACGCCGCCGCTGCCTCCCCGATGTTCATGCTGCGCGGCCCAACGCTGGCCCGGAGCTTTGCGCAGCCTCGGGACGCCAACGCCGCAGCAGAACCGCGCTGCCCACCACGCCCACGCTGGAGAATGCCATGGCGGCACCGGCGATCACCGGGCTGAGCAGGCCGGCGGCCGCCAGCGGAATGCCGACCAGGTTATAGGCGAATGCCCAGAACAGGCCCTGCCAAATGCGCCGGTAGGTCCGGGCAGCAATATCCAGCGCCGCCGGCACCAAGGCAGGGTCGCCACGCATCAGCGTGATCCCCGCCGCGGCCGCCGCAACGTCCGTGCCGGTCGCCATGGCGAGGCCCAGGTCCGCAGCCGCCAGCGCCGCCGCATCATTGACGCCATCACCCACCATCGCCACCGGGCCTCGCTCGCGCAGCGCCGCGACAAGACGAAGCTTGTCTTCGGGCAGGCCCTGCGCATGCACCTCCTCGATGCCCAGGGCTTGCGCGGCATGATCCGCGGCCCCTTGATTGTCGCCGGTCAGCAATACGACATGCAGACCGCGGCGGCGCAGGACAGCGATGGCCTCCGCCGCTCCAGGCTTTATCGCATCGCCGAAGCCGAGCACCCCGAGCAGGCGGCCATCGGCAGCGAGGAACGACACCGTGCGCCCCGCTGCCTCAAGCTCCGCCGCGCCCGCGACCAGAGGCGCCGCATCCACGCCAGCGTCGTCCATCAGCCGGCGGTTGCCCAGCAGCAGCTTTTGCCCCTCAACTGTCCCCTCCAACCCACGGCCCGGCATGGCGCGAACTCCTGTCGCCTGCAGTAGGCCCAACCCAACCGCTCGGGCTTGCACTGCACGCCCCAGCGGATGCTCGCTGCCGCCTTGCAGCGCGGCGGCAAGCCGGAGCAGCTCGGCCTCCGTGACACCCGGCGCCGGCTGCAGCGCCACCAAAGCGGGCCGGCCCTCGGTCAGGGTGCCGGTCTTGTCGAACACCACGGTCCGGATTGCCTGTGCCTGCTCCAGCGAGGCGGCGTCACGGATGAGGATGCCGTGCCGGGCCGCGACGCCCGTGCCGGCCATGATCGCCGCCGGTGTCGCCAGCCCAAGCGCGCAAGGGCAGGCAATCACCAGGACGCTGACCGCGTTCACCACCGCGGCCTCAACCCCCGCCCCGGCCAGCCACCATCCCACCAAGGTGAGCAGCGCCAGGCCGATCACGACGGGGACGAACACCGCGCTCACCCGGTCCACCAGCCGCTGCACCGGAGGCTTGGCCGCCTGCGCGTCCTCAACCAGGCGCACCATGCGGGCGAGCCGGCCCTCGGTGCCGACCGCCGTGGCCCGCACCAGCAGCAGCGCCTCGCCGTTCAGGCTGCCGCCGACAACGTGGGCGCCGGGCTGTTTAGGCACGGGAAGGAGCTCGCCGGTGAGCAGGCTCTCATCGACGCCGCCAGTGCCGTCCTGCACCACGCCGTCGGCCGGGATGCGCTCACCAGGGCGCACTACCAAAACGTCGCCGGCGCGCAGTTCGAGAATCGAGATTTCGTGCTCCATCCCGTCCCGCCGTACTCGGGCGTGTTCCGGACGCAGCCGCTCCAGGGCACGGATCGCCTCGCCGGCGTTGCGCCGGGTCCGGCCTTCCAGCCATTTGCCGAGCCGCACGAGCGCGATCACCGCCGCTGACGCCTCGAAATAAAGGTGCCCGCCGCGTCCAGTCAGCTCCCACAGGCTCAGCCCAAAGGCAGCCGTGGTGCCGAGCGCCACCAGCAGATCCATGTTGCCGGTCCCGCCCCGCAAGGCGTGCCAGGCGCCGCGGTAGAACCGGGCGCCGAACACGAGCTGCACCACGCCGGCCAAAGCGAGCTGCGCCCAGCCCGGCAGTGCCACATTGACGCCAAACGGCATGGCGAGCATGGGCAGCAGCAACGGCAATGCCAGTGCGCATGCCAGGGCCGCCGCCAAACCGTCCCGTTCGGCCCAGCCAGACCGGGTGGCGGCGATCTCGCCGATCGGCGCCGGCACAGTCGCCCCATATCCGGCTGCGCGAACCGCGGCAATCAGCTCACCCGCGCCGGCTGCACCCTTGGCGACATGCACCCGCGCCCGCTCGCTCGCCAGGTTGACCTCGGCGGAAATCACGCCCGACATCCCCAGCAGCGCCCGCTCAACCCGGCCGGAGCAGGACGCGCAGCTCATTCCGGACACTGCAAGGTCGATCGTCTCCTCCGCCACGGGGTAGCCGGCGGTGCCCAGCGCCTCTATAAGGTCGGACAGGCGGAAGCCGTCGCTGAGCGTGACGCTCGCCCGCTCGGTCGCGAGATTCACCGCCACATCACGCACGCCTGGCACCGCCGCCGCGGCGCGTTCGACCCGGCGCACGCAGCCAGCGCAGCTCATGCCAGACACCAATAGATCCAGCCTTGGCGCATCCGTTTGCGCCGAAGCGGCCTCCCGTTCGACGATACTCTGGTCCATGCTGCTCTCCACGCTGCCAGTCTCCGGCCTCACACATGGTGCTTCCCACCATGGTAAGGTCAAGTATGCGCATTGTCAGCGTTCGGGTCGCGACCGTATGGTCCAGATCACCCGCTGAAGGTGCACAATGCCAACAATGGGTTGAAGACCGACATTCGTGGCTGAGATCAATGAAGCGGCTGGATTGGCTCTCGGCCTCATCCTCCGCCCCGATCCCGGATTGCGACACATCGTCGGTTTGTCCCTGGGCGTGAGCCTTGCGGCCACCGCGATTGCCGCGCTGATTGGCCTGCCGCTGGGGGCGGTGCTCGCTGTCTATCGGGTTCCAGGACGACAGATGCTAGTTTTGCTGGCCAACGCGCTGCTGGGGTTACCGCCAGTCGTGGTCGGGCTGGCGCTTTATCTCCTGCTGTCGCGCGCCGGACCGCTCGGCGGGCTCGGCCTGCTTTTTACGCCGGCTGCCATGGTCGCCGCCCAGGCGCTGCTCGCGCTGCCCATCATCACCGCCCTCGGCCACAGCACCTCCGCCGCAGTCTGGGGGAGGTACGCCGACGACTTCCTGGCACTCGGCCTCACCCGCCTGCAGGCCATGCCGCATCTGTTCCGCATCGCCCGGAATGAGAGCCTGACCGCAGTGCTGGCCGGGTTCGGGCGGTCGGTGTCCGAGGTCGGCGCCATCCTCATGGTCGGCGGCAACGTCGCGGGCTATACCAGGACCATGACCACAGCGATCACCCTTGAGACAAGCCAGGGCCACCTTGCTTATGCGTTGGCCCTCGGCATCGTGCTGATAACGCTCAGCGTGGGCATCAGCAGCGCGGCGTTCCTGCTGTCCGGCCGAACGTCCCGATGGCAGAAGCGGGTGCCAAGTTGAGGCTGCCGCCCAGCTGGCTCGCGGCTGCCAGCCTGACCGCCATCCTGGCTGCGGCGCCCGCGCCAGCGCAGCCTCCTACGAAGCCCTTGGTGCTGGGCTCGACAACGTCGGTCGAGAATAGCGGGCTGCTCGGCCATATCCTGCCGCGGTTCACCGCACTCACCGGCATCGAGGTCCGCGTGCTGGCGCAAGGCACCGGCCAGGCGCTCGCCACCGCCGCGCGAGGGGATGTCGATTTGGTGCTGGTGCACGACCCCGAGGCCGAGCAGCGCTTCATGGCTGAGGGCTACGGCATCGAGCGGCATGAGATCGCCTGGAACGATTTCGTCATCGTCGGGCCAGCGTCCGACCCGGCGCATATTGGCGGCGGGCACGATGCAGCCGCGGCGCTCCAGGCGATCTGGACGGCACGGGCGCCCTTCATCGCGCGTGGCGACAGCAGCGGCACCAGCGCGCGGGAACGGCAGCTCTGGCGTGCCGCCGGGCTGGATTTGGCAAGCTCGTCCGGCGGCTGGTATCGCGATATCGGCGGCGGGATGGGGGCGGCGCTGAACGCCGCCGCTGCGACGGACGCCTATACACTGACGGATCGCGGCACCTGGCTGGCGTTTGCCAATGCCCGGAACCTGCGCATTCTGGTCGAGGGCGGGCCGAACTTGATCAACCGCTACAACGTGATCCTGCTCGCACCGGGCCAGCATCCTACCGCGTCGAACGACGCCGCACGTCGGCTCGCCGATTGGCTGGCGTCAGTGGACGGACAGTCGGCAATCGGTGATTACGCGGTC
>CAWKLS010000013.1:0-26212 GCA_963850595.1 uncultured Alphaproteobacteria bacterium
CTGTGGGGTTTAACCCATTAGGCAGAGTAGTAATTGGGCCCTGCTCTTGCGGTGACTTAGGTTACACCAGCAGTCAACGTGACTCTGAATATGCCCAGGCGTCGATCGTTCGGTTTGACAGTCCCTGGTGTATTCCTTCGGGCCGAGCCGTGGTAATCGATGCAGCGGCATAGCCCGATAGGGCTGACTGCGAGATGTTCGTGCCAAACGGCCGGCCGTGCTTCCGCTGCTTGGCCGGTTGAACGCCCGATCAGGAACACTTGCGTCAGCCGCGCGTCCGGGCATGTTGAGCCGGCAATGCATCAGCCCCGGCGACGCATCAGTCATTATCACGGAGAGGTCCCATGAAAGCCAACAGCGTCCTCGACACCATCGGCCACACGCCGCATATCCGCTTCGCCCGGATGTTTCCGGACGCCGCCGTCTGGATCAAATCCGAGCGCGGCAACCCCGGCGGCTCCATCAAGGACCGCATCGCGCTCGCCATGGTGGAGGCCGCCGAAGCCAGCGGCCAGCTCAAGCCCGGCGGCACCATCATCGAGCCGACCTCGGGCAACACCGGCATCGGACTTGCCATGGTGGCCGCGGTGAAGGGCTACAAGCTGATTCTGGTCATGCCGGAGAGCATGTCGGTCGAGCGGCGGCGGCTGATGCAGGCCTACGGCGCCACTTTCGACCTCACGCCCAAGGAGGGCGGCATGAAGGCCGCCATCGCCCGCGCGACCGAACTCGCCGCGCAAAGCCCCGGCGCCTGGATCCCGCAGCAGTTCGAGAACCCGGCCAACATCGCCGTCCACGTCCGCACCACCGCCGAGGAGATCCTCGCCGACTTCCCGGATGGCGTTGACGCCCTGATAACGGGGGTGGGGACGGGCGGCCACATCACTGGCTGCGCCGAGGTCATGAAGCGGGTTTGGCCCAAGCTGCAGGTGTTCGCGGTGGAGCCGACGCTGTCGCCGGTGATCTCGGGCGGCGCGCCGGGTCCGCACCCGATCCAGGGTATCGGCGCCGGGTTCGTGCCGGCCAACCTGCATACCGACGTGCTGGACGGCGTGATCCAGATCGAGGCCGAGGAGGCGCGCGAGTATGCCCGCCGCTCCGCCCGTGACGAGGGCGTGCTGGTCGGCGTCTCATCAGGCGCCACGCTGGCGGCGATCGCGAAGAAGCTGCCGGAGTTGCCGAACGGGGCCACGGTGCTGGGGTTCAACTACGACACGGGCGAGCGCTATCTCTCGGTGCCGGACTTCCTGCCGGCCTGACGCCGGTTGGCGCTGCACTCGCGTTTTGAGCCTTCGGCCTTGCATCGGCCATTCCGCCATCCATTTACCATCCACACGGATGGTTTCTGGATGGTGGTAAGCGGCGATGAACGTGGTGCCTGAGCTCAAGCTGAAAGCGGCCGATAGTGAGAAGATCACCATCAACCTTGGCTATGTCGATCTCGGCCATGTCGATCTGATGGTGCAGGAGGGTTTCTACTCGAACCGCACGGATTTTATCCGGACGGCCATTCGCAACCAGCTCGACCGCCACGCCGACGTGGTGCGGCAGTCGGTGGCACGCAAAAGCCTGGACCTTGGCCTCCGGCACTATGGCCGCGGGGATCTCGAAGCGGCGCTGCGCAGCGGCGATACGCTGCACATCAACGTGCTTGGTTTGGCCAGCATCGCCCTGGACGTGACGCCCGAGCTGGCGCGGGCGGCCATCGCCTCGGTGCGGGTACTGGGCGCTTTGCACGCCAGCCCCGCGGTAAAGGCGGCCCTGGCCGACCGTACGCAATAGTCGTCTCCGGTTCCGAACCGAAACGCCCCACGGCGTCCCAACATAGAAAGCTCATGACAATGAAGCATATCCTCCCCGATGGACTCATGGAGGCAGCGCGCCTCACCAAGTCCGGCCAGCTGACCGAGGCGACCGCGGCGATCCAGCGTATGCTCGCGGGGCAAGCGGCGCCCGGCAGCGCCACCACAGAGCCGCGGCGCGGTCCGCCGACCATCGATGGAACCGTCGAGGCAGCCGATGATGCAGCGGGGGCCGAGCCGGCCCGCGCGCCTGCGCAAGACCCTGTGCATGGCCGGTTTCCCGAGGCGCTGCGCGGCTTCCTCGACCAGCTTGGCCAAGGCAGCATGCAGTTCTCAGGCGGCGGGGCGATGCCACCCGCCGCCCCGCAGCCGGCCGCCATGCCGGACGGGGCAAAGTTCCTGGCCCTGACGTTCAGCAACCAGGCCGGCAGCCGCCCCTACAAGCTATATGTGCCCAGCGGCTACCGCGGGCAGCCGGTGCCCCTGGTCGTCATGCTGCACGGCTGCACCCAGTCGCCTGACGACTTCGCCGCCGGCACGCGAATGAACGTGGCTGCCGAGCAGCATACCTGCCTGGTGGCCTATCCCGGCCAGACCAGTTCGGCCAACATGCAGAAATGCTGGAATTGGTTCAGCGAGGCCGACCAGCAGCGCGATGCCGGCGAGCCGTCGTTGATCGCCGGGATCACGCGGGAGGTCATGCGCGACTATGCCGTCGATCCGCGCCGTGTCTATGTCGCCGGGCTATCGGCCGGAGGTGCGGCGGCGGCGGTGCTGGGGGACGTGTATCCCGACCTGTATGCGGCGATCGGCGTGCATTCGGGGCTGGCCTGCGGAGCTGCGCGCGACATGTCGTCGGCGTTTACCGCGATGCAGCGGGGCGGTGCGCCGCAGCCTAACAATGGCACGCGGTCCCGGGTGATGCCGGCCATCGTGTTCCATGGCGACCGGGACACCACGGTGAACCCGCGCAACGGCGACGCGGTAGTCGAGCAATCGGCGCAGGGCACAGCGCTGGATGTGAGCACGGAGGACGGCCAGGTCGTCGGCGGTCACGCCTATCGCCGCACCCGGCGCATGGATGCTAGTGGCAAGACGCTGATCGAGCAGTGGGTGGTGCACGGCGCCGCCCATGCCTGGTTCGGCGGCAGTCCCGCCGGCACCTACACCGATCCGCGCGGCCCCGACGCCACCGCGGAGATGCTGCGCTTTTTTCTGGAGCACCCGCATCCGGCGTCCTGAAAGCAGCCCCGTTTCTGGCGAGGCCGTCCGCGCAAGCCTCAGATCACGCCGACATGCCGCTCGATGATCGCGAGGTTCCGCAAATTGGCCTTCAACGCCATGTCAAAGATGTCGCCCAGAACCGGCACGCTGCCGCCAGCCACCTCCAGCGCCACATTGCCGAGCATGCGGGCCAATTGCGGCCCAGGCACGCCGAGCTGCGCGGCCTCATAGATAATGTATAGCGAAAGCGCTCCGAGCACCGCGTCGCCGCCCACCGGGATCAACCCGACGACGCTATTTATGCCAAAGCGAAAGCGTGTGCCCGGCAGCTTGAACGCGCCGTCGATCAGCCAGGCGAGCCGGCGCAGCCGCTTGAGCCGGGCCTGCGCGTCGGGAACTGCAGAAAGCGGGATAGTGCCAGCCCAGGCCATGATTGATCTCCCAAGATGCAGACCGCGCCGATGTTGTGCGGCAGCGGTTCCGCTTCAATGCCATCCACTGCGCGGCGAGGCGGCGCCTGTTCAAAGAATGCAATCCCGGCCCGCTACGCCATCCTAGCTTTGCAGAACGCCAGGATTTCCTGGATCGAGGTCACGACCGTCTCCTCGACGCCCGCTTCCCGCAGGCTGGGCAGCAGCGTCCGGTTGCGGTCGCCGTGCCATAGCCCCAGCACCACCAACGCATGCGGCATCGCCCGGCGCATGCGGCTGAGCAGGTATTGGACGCCGGAGACCGTGCTGCCGCCGTCCAGTACCCGAGAGGCAGCAAAGCTTGGCGCCCGATAGGTCGGTCTGGGTCTTGCGGCTGGCGCCCAGCACGGCGTTGGGTTCAACCCGGGCGCCGAAGCCGAAGCTGCGCAGCACCTGGGCTGTCATGTCGGCCGCCAAATCGTCGAGTTGGCCGCGGGAAGGCACAACGATGACGCTGCCGTCCGCGGCCCAGTCCATCGCGGGCCGGGCGGAGGCGCTGTCCTCGCCATGCGCTGCCTCGATCTTGGCTATGGTTTTCAGCAAGCTGGCGATCTGCTGGTGGATCGCCTCCAGCCGCTCGAACTCCAGCAGGTCCTGCGAGAGGTCGGTCTGGGCGAGCGACAGGCCGCGCAGCGCCACCTTGTCGTAGTACTCCGCCAATGGCGCGACGCCGAGCTGCGCGCGGGCCTGACCCAGGAGGGCGCGGGCGTCGCCCTCCAGCGCGCGCTGGTAGAACGTCTCCTCGGGCTGCAGCGGCGGACGGTCGCTGAGCATCACCTCGAGGAACGCCATGGCCTCGACGTGGTGCCCGAGCACGACGAGGCAGACGGTGAGCGGGGTCGAGAGCAGCAGGCCGACCGGACCCCAAAGGAAGGTCCAGAACGCCGCCGCGACGATCACCGCCATCGGCGACAGCCCGGTGCTGTGGCCATACAGCAGCGGCTCGACGACCTGGCCGACGATCAGGTCGCTCGTGATGAACAACGCCAGCACCGACAGCGCGAGCGACCAGCCGGGCACCACGGCCAGGGCCAGCAGCACGGTCGGCGCCAGGGCGATGAAGGTGCCGATGAACGGCACGAAGCGCATGGTGCCGGCGAGGATGCCCCAGAGCAGCGGGCTCGGCAGCCCGAGCAGCCACAGCCCGCCGGTGATGAAAGCGCCGAAGCCGATGTTCAGCGCGAGCTGGAACAGGAAGTAGCGGGACAGCCGCTGCGCCGCGTCGTTCATGGCGAGGATGGTGCGGTGCAGGTCCTGACGCCCCAGCAGCCGCACCAGCCGGTCGCGCAGGTCCTCGCGATACAGCAGGGCGAAGATCAGGAAGACGATGACGATGCCGGCGGTCGCCAGCGGTCCCAGCAGCGGTTCGACGACGCTGCGCACGACGACGATCGCCGAGGAGCCGTCAAGCGTCGGCACCGTCGCGACCGGGGCGGCTTCGGTTGCGGGACCAGGCTTGGCTGCAGGCTGAAGCTTGCCTGCCGCCGGTTCAGGCGCCGCGCCGGCCATGCCGCGCACGAGGTTCTGCAGGCTGCCGTTCAGCCGCTCCACGATCGCGCCACCGACGGCGAGGGAAGAGAGCTTGTCGCGGATGATGGCCTCATAGCGCGGCAGGCCGGTGGTCAATTGACTGGCCTGGCCGCCGACCACGGCGCCCACGCCGAAGATCATCGCGAAGGCCAGAAGCACGGTGAACAGCACCGCCGCCGGGTGCGGCACCCGCGCCCGCTGCAGCAGTCCGACCGCCGGCGCCAGCACGAAGGCGAGCAACAGCGCCAAGACCAGCGGCACCAGCAGCTCGCGGCCGAAATACAGCGCCGCCACGATCACCGCGGCGGCATTCAGCGCTGCCGGCCCGGTGACCGGCACCCCGCGGATCAGCGGCCCCTTCAACGCGGGCCCGGCCTCGGCATCGTCCAGTCCAGCGCTCATAACGCATCCTTTATGCGGTGCTGCCCGGCTATGCGAGGCCATCCGGCCGCCATGCCCTGGACGGCTGCATGGCCCCACCTTAGCTCAGCAACTGCTACGGCCCCGGGAGGCGAATGGTGACCAAGGTTTTGCTGGTCGAGGATCATGAGGAGCTTTGGGAGTTCCTGTCGCGACGGCTGCGGCGGCGGGGGTTCGACGTGGTCCTGGCGCATGACGGCCAGCAGGCGCTCGACCAGGCGGCAGCCGAGGAGCCCGACATCATCTTGCTCGATATGAACCTGCCGGTGCTGGACGGCTGGACCGTGGCTGGGCGGCTCCGGGCCGAGGACGCCACCGCGCGCATCCCGATCATCGCGGTGACGGCGCACGCTATGGCGGGCGACCGCAGCAAGGCGGTGGCGGCCGGCTGTGACGACTATCACCCGAAGCCGGTCGATTTCCCACTGCTGCTGACGCAGATCGACGCCGCATTGCTGCGCGCGGAGGAGGCCAACGACCCGGCCGCGCCTTGAGACCAGCCGCCCTGAACCGGCCAGAAGGCGACCAGCAGGATGCCGGCGAGTACCACTAGCGCCCATAACGGCGCGCTGAGCGCCACCGCCATCAGGAACGGGCTGGGATGCGGATGCAGCTTGGTCGAGGCTCAACGGCGGGCTTTCCATGGTCGGCAACACCGCCGCCGCCCTCAAACAAATTGGGAGCGGTATGGTTCCTTTGATGCAGCTTTTTGGCTTTCTGCAGCGTTGCCTTCCACTCGAACCTGCAGACGCGGGACAGTGAATGTTGCCCGCCCCCGCATGCCCGCCCGACAGCCCGCCTTCGATTGAACGAACTGGAACTCAACTGTGGCAAGCATAACTGCGAGCGCTACAACCGGCGTCCTCGGCGCTGCACGCCGGCAGGGTAGGGGCACACTGCTGGCGATCGTGCTGCTTGCTGTCGCCATACTGGCGGCGATCGTCAACATCGTCGCCGGCCTGCATGCCAGCACCTTGATCGCACAGGAAACGGCGGTGGTGACGCGGGTGGGGAACGTCTTGTCCGCGCTGAAGGATTTGGAGACGGGCGAACGGGGTTTCCTGCTCACGGGCGAGGACCGCTACTTGGAGCCGTATGATCTCGCTGAGAAAAGCCTGATGGATTTGCTGGGCGAAATGCCCGTCACGGACGACGGGCCGCTCGCGGCGCTGCGTCGACAGGTCGCCGTCAAGCAGGACATCGCGGCACGGGCGATCCGCAGCCGCCGTGCTGGAGGGCTCGACGAGGCTATCGCGTCCGTGCGTTCCGGCGACGACAAGGCGGCCATGGACGCCGTTCGGGTGCGGGTGGCGGAGATCAGTCGGGAGTTGGAGGCCAGGATCGCCGCCGGCCAGCATGATGATGCGCTGCGGAACCGTGTGCTGATCGCGGTCTCGCTCTTTGCGGCGCTTTTGGCATGCGGCTACTTCGCCTGGCTCGCCGTAACCCGGCGCCGGCAAGAACAGGCGACCGCCAGCCTGCTCGAGGGGGTGCTGGACAATGCGCCGGTCGGCCTGGGGTTCCTTGATCACGAGTTGCGGGTCCGCCGGGCCAACCGGGCGCTGGCTGCAATGAGCGAGCGGGCTTTGGGAGCAATTCTTGACCGGGAAATCTGGGACGTCCTGCCGGACCTGCGCGGGCCGCTGGAGGACCGCCTGCGCTCCGTGGTGAACGGGGGCCGGATGATCGCCAATGTCGAGGCCTCGGCGGCCTTGGCCGCCAATCCTGGGCTGCTGCGGCATTTCCAACTCAGTTTCTATCCGATGCGTCAAACGCACCGGGCGCCGGGTTCGGACGGTGCGGGCGTGGTTATCACCGACGTGACCACGCGCACCCGGGTCGAGCGGCGCCTAAAGCAGAGCGAGGAGCGGTTCCGTTCGTTGATTGAGGCGACCGCGTCCATCGTCTGGGCCACGCCGCCCTCGGGCCAGTTCGAGCCGCCGCAGCCCGGCTGGACCGAGTTTACCGGGCAGACGGACGCGGAGCTGCAGGGCTGGGGCTGGCTGGATGTCGTCGAGCCGGAAGACCAGCCCGCGACGATCGATGCCTGGAATGCGGCCGTGGAGCGACGCTCGGACTATAGCGTGGAGCACCGCATCCGGCGGCGTGACGGGGAGTGGCGCTGGATGGCGGTGCGCGCGGTGCCGATCCTCGCCGACGACGATACGATCCGCGAGTGGGTCGGCACCCACACCGACATCACGGCGCGGAAGCAGGTCGAGCAGGCGGTGGCCGCGGCGCGGGAGGCCGCCGAGGCGGCGCGGGAGGCGGCAGAGTCGGCGAACCAGTCCAAAAGCCAGTTCCTCGCCAATATGAGCCATGAGCTGCGCACGCCTCTTTCGGCGGTCATCGGCTATAGCGAGATGATCGAGGAGGAAATGGAGGATCTCGGCGAAGAGCAGTTGCTGGGCGACGTCCGCAAGATCAAGTCGAACGCCCGTCATCTGCTGAGTCTGATCAATGACGTGCTGGACCTGTCGAAGATCGAGGCGAACCGCATGACCAGCTTCGCCGAGGACTTCGATGTAGCGGGCCTGACGCAGGAGGTCGGCTCGACGGTCGATGCGCTGATGCAGCAGAAAGACAACACGCTCGTGCTCGACCTCGGTGAGGATCTGGGCATCATGCACTCGGACCAGGTGAAGATGCGGCAATGCCTGTTCAACCTGCTCAGCAACGCTGCCAAATTTACCGAAAAGGGCCAGATTACGTTGCAGGTGCGGAGGCAGCCGGAAGATTGGCTGCTGTTCAGCGTGCGGGACACTGGGATCGGCATGACGCCGGACCAGTTGGCGAAACTATTCGAGCGGTTCGCCCAGGCCGACAACTCGACCACCCGGCGCTTCGGCGGGACCGGACTGGGCCTCGCGATCACCCGCGCCTTCTGCCGGCTGCTCGGCGGAGACGTTACGGTGGAGAGCACCTATGGCGAAGGCACAATTTTCAGCATGCGCCTGCCGCGGGTGATGCCGAACGGCCTGCAGGCCGAGGAGGATGGGCCGGCGCCGCAGGACGCCACGGCGGCATCCACGTCGGAACTGGTTCTGGTGATCGACGACGACGCGGCGCAGCGCGACCTGCTGACGCGGTTTCTGGAGCGGGAGGGGTTCTGCGTGCGCACCGCGCCGGATGGCCGCGCTGGGCTCGAGTTGGCGCGGACGGTGCAGCCGCGCGCCATCCTGCTCGACGTCATGATGCCGCAGATGGATGGCTGGTCGGTGCTGAATGCCCTCAAGGCCGACAGCGAGACCGCCGGGATACCGGTGGTCATGGTGACCTTCGTCAACGAGCAGGGGCTGGGCCAGTCGCTCGGCGCCGCCGACTACGTGCTGAAGCCGGTGCAGTGGAACCAGCTCAAGATGGTCATGGAGCAGTTCCGCGAGGCTGAGGGCGATGTGCTTGTGGTGGACGACGACGCGGACGTGCGCCATCGCATGCGCACCCTGCTGGAGCGCAATGGCTGGACGGTCGTGGAGGCCAGCAACGGGCAGGAGGCGCTGGACCGGCTGGCGCACGCGATTCCGCGGCTGATCCTGCTCGATCTGACCATGCCGGTGATGGACGGGTTCACCTTCCTTCACGCGCTGCGTCAGCGGGCGGGTTGTGCAGACATCCCGGTCGTGGTGCTGACCGCGCGGGACCTGACCTGCGATGACCGGAGGCAATTGCACGGCGTCGACCGCATCCTCAGCAAGGGCGAGGTCAGCCTGAAGCAGCTCGCGGGCGAGTTGCGCAGTTTGGCGCCGGTGCCAGCTCGGCAGGATGCCAGCATCAAGGAATGAATGACATGACCCGTTTGCTGCTGGTGGAAGACCACGAGGAGATCTGGGACTTCCTGTCGCGCCGGCTGAAACGGCGTGGCTTTGAGGTCACGGTTGCCGTTGATGGCCGGGCCGGGTTGGACCGGGCGCGGGCGGAGCTGCCCGACGTCGTGCTGCTCGACATGAACCTGCCGGTCATGGATGGCTGGAGCGTCGCGCAGCAGCTGAAGGCCGGAGCCGAAACCGCGGGCATTCCGATCATCGCGCTGACGGCGCACGCGATGGCTGGGGACCGGGAAAAGGCGCTTGGCGCGGGCTGCAACGACTATCACCCGAAGCCGGTGGACTTCTCGCGCCTGCTCGCCCAGATCGAGGCGCTCGTGCCCGGCACGGCCGCCGCGGCGCAATAGCTTGCGGACCGGTACGCCAACTCGCAAGCCGGTTTTCCTTTGATGCGCACGCGCCCCGGCCAGAGCCGCATAAAGTTATAACATCAAAACAAAACTTTCCATGCGCCTGAACGTAAACAGCGCTTCCCGCTACCTGCGTCGTTAGAAGGACTGCCCCTTATGGTTGCTGCTGCAAACCGATCCCGCGTGACCGAGGGTCGGCCGCATCCACGCGGGGCCACATGGACCGGCCGCGGCGTGAACTTCTCACTGTTCTCCGCCAACGCCACCAAGGTCGAGCTCTGCCTGTTCGACAACGATGGCGAGGTCGAACTCGAACGAATTGAGCTGCCGGAATACACCGACGAGATTTGGCACGGCTTCCTGCCAGACGCGCGGCCCGGCACCGTCTATGGCTACCGTGTCCACGGCCCCTACGCACCGGAGGAGGGGCATCGCTTCAACCCAAACAAGCTGCTGATTGATCCCTACGCCAAGGCGCTGGTCGGGCATCTGAAATGGGGTCCGGAGCTGTTCGGCTACCAGATGGAGTTGATGGACGACCTGACCTACGACGAGCGGGACAGCGCGCCCTTGATGCCGAAATGCCGGGTGATCGATCCGGCGTTTACCTGGGGTGATGACCGTTCGCCGCAGATACCCTGGGAGCACACGGTAGTCTATGAGGCGCACGTCCGCGGCCTCACCAAGCTGCACCCGGCCGTTCCGGAGGAGCTGCGCGGCACATTCCGCGGCTTGGCCACCCCTGAGGTCATCCAGCACATTAAGTCGATCGGCGTGACCGCGGTGGAGCTGCTGCCGGTCCACATGTTCGTTGACGACAGCCAATTGCTGGAAAAGGACCTGGTCAACTACTGGGGCTACAACACCATCAGCTTCTTTGCCCCAGCACGCCGCTATGCCAGCGTGCCCGATTTCGCCTTTTCAGAGTTCAAGGAAATGGTGGCGCGGCTGCATCACTCTGGCCTCGAAGTCATCCTGGATGTCGTCTATAACCACACGGCCGAGGGCAATGAGCGCGGGCCGACCCTGTCCTTCAAGGGCATCGACAATGCGTCGTACTACCGGCTGTTGCCGGACCAGAAGCGCTACTACATCAACGACACCGGCACCGGCAACACGGTCAACCTCTCGCATCCCCGGGTCATCCAGATGGTGACCGACAGCCTGCGTTATTGGACGCAGGAAATGCATGTGGACGGGTTCCGCTTCGACCTCGGCACCATCCTGGCGCGCGAGCCATATGGCTTTGATCAGCAGAGCGGGTTTCTGCGGGCGGTCGGCCAGGACCCAGTGCTCTCGCAGGTCAAGCTGATCGCCGAGCCTTGGGATTGCGGACCCGGCGGCTATCAGGTCGGTGGCTTCGCGCCGGGCTGGGCGGAGTGGAATGACCGCTACCGCGACACCATCCGGGCGTATTGGAAGGGCGAGGCGGGCAAGTTGCCGGAGGTCGCGACGCGCCTCACTGGCTCCGCAGATTTTTTCAGCCACCGTGGCCGGCAGACCTGGGCCAGCGTCAATTTCATCACGGCGCATGACGGGTTCTGCCTGAATGACCTCGTGACCTATAACGACAAGCACAACGAGGCGAACGGCGAGGATAACAAGGACGGCAGCTCGGATAACCAGTCATGGAACTGCGGCGTCGAGGGGCCGACCGACGACGCCGAGATCAACGCGCTGCGCGAGCGGCAGATCTGCAACATGCTGAGCACGCTGCTGCTGTCACGCGGCACGCCGATGATGGTGGCGGGCGACGAGTTTGGCCGCACCCAGGGCGGCAACAATAATGCCTATTGCCAAGATAACGAGATTTCCTGGCTGAACTGGGAGCTGGAGGACAAGGGCAAGCGGATCCTGAGCTTCGTACAGCACGTCGCGGCGCTGCGGCACAAATATCCGGTCCTGCATCGCACCCGCTGGCTGACGGCACAGTGGAACCAGGAAATTGGCGTTAAGGACGTTGCGTGGCTGACGCCGTCGGATACCGAGAAGACAGACGAGAGCTGGACCGATGACAATGCGCGCTGCATGGGCATGCTGCTGGATGGCCGGGCGCAGCCGACCGGGGTGCACCGGCGGGGCGTGGATCAAAGCCTGCTGATCATCTTGAATTCGTATCACGACCTGGTCCCGTTCTATCTGCCGGCGGTGGTCGGCGGACAGCGCTGGACCCGGCTGATCGACACCAACCAGCTCGACGGTATGGAAGAACCAACCTTTGAGTTCGGCTCGACCTATGATGTGACGGGCCGGTCTGTCCTGCTGTTCGAGCTCGTCATGGACCCCGATTATGCGACCGCGCGGATGGAGCTTGCGACGCCGGAACCTGAGTAGGGGAGGAAGGCGCTCCCCGTTCGTCGGATTGTGGCGCAGACTCGTGCCGGGGCAGCAATAGGCGTACTGTCGTGCCGTGACCAAGCTCACTGTCGAGCCGCACGAGGCCGCCGACCTGCCGGGTAAAGCTGACGATTTGTGAAAGGCCCAGCCCGGTGCCTTTTCCGATCGGTTTTGTCGTGAAGAAAGGCTCGAAGGCGCGGACCTGGGTTGCATCATCCATCCCCGTGCCGGTGTCGGTGACCGCAATCTCGACATGGGTCCCGATGCTGGCGCCGTCCTGACCAGCGACGTCCGCCGCGGCCAGCTGCACCTGACGGGTGCTGATGGTCAGCCAACCGCCTTTGGGCATCGCATCGCCGGCATTGATGGCGAGGTTGAGCAGGGCGTTCTCAAGCTGGTTCGGATCGCACAGCACCGCTCCGGCTTCACCGCAGGTCTGGAGCCTGACCGAGATCGAGGGCCGCACCGTTCCGCGGATCAACTCCTCCATGCCAAGGATGACCTGGTTCGGACTGACGAGCGTGGGCTGCAGCGGCCGCTGACGGGTGAAGGCAAGCAGCCGGCGGGTCAACGCCGCCGCACGATCGACTGTCTGCAACGCGTTGTCGATGAAGTGCACGGCCTCCGCAACACGCCCCTGCTCGGTGCGGCGCTGCACCAATTCCAGGCTGCCGGAGATGCCCTGCAGCATGTTGTTGAAGTCATGGGCGATGCCGCTGGTGAGCTGACCCACCGCCTCCATCTTGCGCGCTTGGCGGAGCGCCTCCTCGGCTTGCGCGAGCTCGACCGCCTCCGAATGCAGGGCATCGACTGCCTGCAGCAGCGTCTCGGTACGCTCGGCGACCAGTTGCTCAAGCTCCGCACGGCTTCGGGCCAGGGCCTCGCGCGTCTCCACCAAGTCCTGGATATCGGTGCAAGTCCCAAACCAGCGCAGGATGGCGCCGGTTTCAGGGTCGCGCATCGGCGACGCCCGGCTCAGGCACCAGCGCCAGGTTCCGTCAGCACAGCGCAGGCGATACTCCATCTCATAGGGCTCGCCGGTGGCCAGGCTGTGTCGCCAGGCCGCTATGGCCCGGGTGAGATCACACGACTGAAACAGCCTATGCCAAGTCTGGCGCGTGGTTTTCCCGGGCTGGATGCCAGTGTAGTCATACCAGCGCAGGTTGTAATAGTCGTGACGGCCATCTGCCCGGGCGGACCAGACCATCTGCGGCATCGCATCCGTGATGGTGCGGAAACGTGTCTCGTTCTCGCGCAGCGTCGCGTCGCTCCATGCGCGCTCCTGTTCCCGCAATTGCAACGTCTCGGCTGCCGTGGCGAGTGCCGCACCAATCCGGCTCGCCTCCCGCACGCCGGGTGGAATGGAACGCGGTTGGCTGCCCTGGGCCACCGCATCGGCTGCTTCGACCAAGGCGTGCAGCGGCCTGGCGATGCGGCGTGCGTACCAGCCTGCGGCAAACAGGCCGAGGGACAGCATCGCAGCGCCCGCTGCGGCTGTGGCGCTCAACGAACGCAGCAAATCCGCCTCTATCGTATCTAAACGTATGGCCGCGATCGTTGACCAGTTAGTATGCGGGATGCGGGCGTTTGCAGCCAGCAGACGGTGGCCGTCCTGGGCCGTCGTCGTGAACACCCCCTCGCCGCGGCCGATGGCGGCGAGCGATGTGAAGCTGATGCGGCCGCCGACGAACGCTTCTACGTTGCTGCTGCGCGCCAAGACCAAACCATTGCCGTCCACGACGATGGCGCGCCACCCGGCCGCGGCGCTGGTTCGCTCATCGAGCACAGCGGTGAATGCCGATGGGGTGAAAGCCATGGTGAGGCCGTAGGCGACGCGACCCTCCAGCTCGACCGGGACGTCCACCGCGACAAAGTAGTCGCGGGTCACCGGCCCGACGCTCAGGTCCGATACCTGAACCTGACCGCTGGCGAAGACCTGCGACGTCATGGTGCCCAGGTTGCCCGGCTTTGGCAGCGGCGCGCCATAGGGCAGCAGCGAGTCGGTCTGCATCTGACCGGACGTGTCCATCAATATGATACGAGCGCCGTCCGGCTTAGGGATGCGCAATGATTGCTGTTGGAACGCCGCGAAATCGCCGGCGGCCAGGGAGGGTGAGGTCGCCAGGGCCTGCAGCGCGGCCTTCGAAACATCCAATTCCCGGGCGACCCCAGCGGCGAGCGCCTGCACGCGGGAGAGCAGCTCGCGCTCCGTCGCGTTCCGCCCGGCTTCCCACGCGTAAACCGCGCCGGCAGCACCGGTAGCCACGACCGGCAGCAGAACCCAGAACACGAGGGCCACGAGGCTGAAACGAACCGAGCGATCGCGCAGCATCACGCAATTGCCTGGATCGGCCCGGCCTCGTTTACGTTCGGATCGTCGATCAACACGGGGTTTTGTCACTCCAATGACGGTCGATCACGCTATAGTGCGCACATTGCGTTCTAAAACCCAACGAATATACCGGCTGAACTTTTTCATGTTCCAAGCAGCCATTTCGATGGCATAATCTATAAAATGGCACGACTTGGGGCGATGCCGATGTGAGATGCTTGGCCAGGTGGGCCGAAGTGCTGACGCGTCCAGGGAACGCCCTGCCGGCTCATCGGTTACAGGCCGCACAGGCTGTAGCGGAGAGCACAGGATGGACAAAAAATCGGCGGCGGCGGTCGCAATCGGCGGCGTGCTGGCCGCAGCAGCACTTGGCGCGCGCAACGGTCCGCAACGCCCCAGGACGGCGCTCTGGTATGCCCGGCTGGACAAGCCGCAGTTCACGCCGCCCGGTCCGTTAATCGGCGCGGCTTGGGGTATTCTGGAGCTGCTGCTTGCGGGTTCCGGCTATCGGCTGCTGCACGCGCCGCGCACTGAGGCTCGCAACGCGGCGCTCGGGTCATGGGCGTTGACCCTGGTTGGTCTTGCCGGGTATCCGTGGCTGTTTTTCCGGCGGAAGCAGCTGGGCCAAAGCACAGTTGCCTCGGCGTCGATGCTTGCAGCCGCACTCGGCACCGCTGCGGCGGCCCGCGAGGTGGATCGGCCGGCGGCGCTGATGACCGTGCCGCTCACATTATGGCTCGGCTTCGCGACTGTGCTCAGTGAAGAGCTATGGCGACGGAATTAACTCCGGCCGATTAAGCACTTTGCATGGATGCATGGATGGTCGTGTCATATGTGCTTATGACCGCCATGCCGCTTCTGTCGGATTGGTCCTGGCCGCTCCAGTATTGGCCGGCATTCGGCCCGCTCGTCTGGTCCGTTGCCATCATCGCCCAGTCCGTGGATACAACGGCTGGATCTGCTGTGACGGACGCCGGGTCAGTATAGTCTGCGGGGGCCTGCATGGTTGCGTCCGATGCAGGCATCGGCGCGGAAGCGTCGACCGCGCTTTGCTGCGAGTTGCTGTCGGCAGCGATAAACTCCGGCATCACCGTCGCTGCCACCGTGTCGGGCGATATCGGAGCGCTTTCGGCCGATACGTCCACCGCGCTGCCTCCATCTGGGGTGACGGTCGCCGCACCGTCTGCCGCCGGCGTAGTCGTGTTGGCTGTGCTGGGCACGGTGTCCTGCGGCGCAACGCTTACTACCGCAGCACTTGTTGGCGCGCTTGTTGGGGTTGTGTTGCTGGTCGGCTGGCTTCCCTGCGCTGGCTTGGTCGTCGTCGTGGTGTTGCCGCCGACGTTGGCCGGCCCGGACGCGACCGAGGTCCAGCCATAGAGCTGGTTGCCGCTGACGTTCACAGTCGCCCCGGTCCTGTTCACCACCGCCGTCGTGTTATGGGCGGTGTAGTCGTTGACGATCGTGTTGCCTGCGACCGTCAGGCTGCTGTTCGCATAGACGTTGCCCTCCTCGCCAAAGGTGATGGCGATTGGGTTCTGCGCGTTGGCGCCCTTCTCGATGTAGTTGTTCTCGATGTCGCCGACGCCGCCATTCGTCAGGTCGACCTCATAGCTCGCCGTGCCGGTCGAGCCGTCCGTGATCGTGTTGCCGGTGATCGTCGTACTGGCGGCGCGGCTTTTGATGTCATGGCCGACCTGCGCGCTGGTGATCGTGCTGTCTTCCACCGTCAGGCTGCCGATAGCGCCCACATAGATGTTGTGGGTCTTGCCGTCGCCGATGCCGTTATCGGCAAAGGTCGAGTTGGCGATGGTGATCGACCCCGAGGAATCGGCGGCGGAGAGAATGCCGTTCTGATTGTTGTGGATATTGACGTTGGTGAGCGTCAAATTGCCGCCCTCATAGCGGATGCCGGCGCCGTTGGCGTCCTTCACCGTCGCACCGGAGATGTCGAACCCGTTGATGGAGACATTCGCCCCAGGGGCGCCCTCCTCAATGAGGCCTTTCTGATTTGCCGGCTGCGTGGTGCCAACGAGGTTCACCGTGCCGCCGACAGCCTGCAGCGTGAGGCTGTGCGAGATGACGAGCACGTCGTTGGTATAGGTGCCGGCGTCCACATTGATCGTGTCGCCGCTGCTCGACGCCGCGACTGCGGCAGCGATCGTTGAATACTTCTCGCCATTCCCAACAGTAATCGTAGTCATAGCTGCTGCCCTCACATGAAGATGCAGGCAACAGCGTGGCTGCCCGGTTATTTGAGGGCGGCCTTTAGAGTTGTATGGGACGATCTGACAACCCATGATCGCCGCTGATCTTGGTATGTAGAAGATTCAGGCGTGAATAGGATTTCAAGATGGCAGGTTTTAAGATGTCAGTCCTATTTGCACAGCCGCACTTCGCCAGCCTTTACTCGGCGGAGTATGAAGCCGGCCGATGTTTCTCACCCAGGGACGCCTGGTTGGCACATTGAAGGAACGGAAACGAACAGGTGATGCGCGGCCGGGCTGAAAGCTGGGGCGACCCGCACTTTATGCTGCCGGATGCAGCGGCCCGGTGTCCGGTCCCGCCAGTTCCTACGGAAGAATAATGCCGCAAAATTCAGACTCGCCTTTGTTCCAACCCTTCACCCTGGGCGACCTCCAGCTCAAAAACCGCATCGTCATGGCGCCGCTGACGCGCAGCCGTTCCAGCGACGCCGGCGTGCCGCCGGACTTTGCATCCACCTATTATGCGCAGCGCGCCACCGCCGGGCTGATCGTCTCCGAGGCAACCAACATCTCGGCGCAGGCTCGCGGCTATGCCCTGACACCCGGTATCTGGTCGCCGGAACAGGTCGCGGCCTGGCAGCGCGTCACCCGTGCCGTCCACGCGCAGGACGGGCGCATTGTGCTGCAGCTCTGGCATACCGGGCGCATCTCGCATCCCAGCCTGCATGACGGTGCGCTGCCGGTGGCGCCCTCGGCCATCAAGGCGTCCGGCCAGGCCTTCACCAATAGCGGGCTGCAGGACCACGTGACGCCGCGGGCGCTGGAGACGGACGAAATCCCCGCCATCGTCGCGGATTATCGGCACGCGGCGCAATGCGCCAAGGACGCCGGCTTCGACGGGGTCGAGATCCACTCCGCCAACAACTATTTGCTTGAGCAGTTCATCCGCGACAGCACCAACCACCGCACTGACCGCTACGGCGGCGCGCTGGAGAACCGGCTGCGCTTTCCGCTGGAGGTGGTCGCGGCAGTCACCGAGGTTTGGGGCGGTGGCCGCCGGGTCGGCATCCGTATCTCACCGGGCACGACGGCACCGGGCGACACCCCGCTCGACAGCGATCCAATGGGCACCTTCAACGCCTATCTCGACGCGCTGTCCGGGTTTGGCCTGATGTATATCCACGACATCGAGGGCGTGACGCAGATGAGCCGCGACGCCAACGGGATCGACTACCCGGCCCTGCGCCGGCGGTTCAAGGGCGCGTACATCGCCAACAACAACTACGGCCGCGAGTTGGCCGAGCAGACACTTGCCGACCGCAACGCCGACCTGATCAGCTTTGGCCGCCCATTCATCGCCAATCCTGACCTGGTGGACCGCCTGCGCACCGGCGCACCGCTGGCTGAGGCGCCGAAGCAGTATTGGTATGGCGGCGATGCCACGGGGTACTCGGACTGGCCGGCAATGCAGGGGCAGATCAAGCTGGCTGCCTGATTTAAGGCGGCGTCGGGGGAGACTTGGACTGGTCTCCCCCGTCTTGCATAGCTTACTGCGCGGCGATCATCGCCGGCTCGTTCGCCGCTACGTGCAGGTCGATCTGCAGCGGGCCGTTGATTTGCAGCAGCGTCCGGGCCCGCTCCATATCGCCTGCCGGGCCATGCCCGACTACCAAGAACCCGTCGGCCTCTAGCGCCTGCTCGTACTGCAGCACGCTGTGATGCGGGATGCCGATGCTGAACAGCGCGGCGCCGAGCGCACCCAGTCCGCCCAGCACGACAGCGCCCTCGACGGCGCCGCTGACGGCGGTGAAGACCACGGCGGCCAGGTGCCCGAGCACCATCACCGGCCCGATCACGGGGATCGTCAGCATCATGCCACCGAACAGCAGGCCCCACAGGCCGCCCCAATAGGCGCCGCGGCTGCCCCAGAACCTGACCCGGTCACCGGCGCTGTAGAAGCCGATGACCCGCTCCTCAGTGTGGTAGCCCTTGCCGACGATGCTGAAGTTTTTCATATCGAGGCCGCTTTCGGCGATCTTGCGGACCGCGGCCTCGGCGGAGTCGTGCCGGTCATAGACGGCGACAATGGCGTCGTGCTGCTGAGGCATCGCGAGCTTCCTTGCGGCAGGGGTTTTCGATCTACGGCACTCTCTGCGGTCACTTTTGACGCAGGCTGGATTACCAGCCGCAGCATTTGTGAGAAAATGTTAGGGGATTGATCGTCGGGCGCGCGGAACCGACTTCGGATAACGGCTATGCAGATACGCACCGGCCGGACTCGGAGCGCTATGGCAAGCTTGCACCGCCTATCACTACACTTTTCAGATGGACCCTGATGCCGCCTGATCCCTACAAAACCCTTGGCCTCAACCGCGACGCCACGCCGGAGCAGATTCGCACGGCCTATCGCAAGCTGGCCAAGAAACACCACCCCGACCTGAACCCCGGCAATGCCGCCGCCGAGGAGCTGTTCAAGGCGGCCAATTCCGCCAACGAGCTGCTGTCCGATCCCGACAAGCGCGCCCGCTTCGACCGTGGCGAGATCGACGCCGCCGGCGACCCCACGGCGCCGGAGCCGCCGCGTTATCGCCGCTATGCCGACGCGGCCGAGGGCGCCCGCTACCGGACAGCGCCGGACGACGAGCATCCGTTCGGCGACATCTTCGGCGACTTCCTCAACCGCGGCGGCGGCGGCGAGCCGCTGCGCATGCGGGGCGCCGATGCGCGCTATGCGCTCGCGGTGGATTTTCTGGACACGATCACCGGGGCGACCCGCACGCTGACTTTGCCCGACGGCCGCACCCTGGACGTGCGGATACCGCCGGGGATCGAGGACGGGCAGGTGCTGCGGCTCAAAGGCCAAGGCGGCGCGGGCTGGAACGACGGCCCGGCCGGCGACGCGCTGATCGAAATCCACGCCTATCCGCACCCGTTCTTCACCCGCGAGGGCAACGATATCCACGTGAAGCTGCCGGTTACGCTGAAGGAGGCGGTGCTCGGCGGGCGCATCACGGTCCCGACGCCCTCGGGCAGCGTGACCATGACCGTGCCCAAGCGGTCCGACACCGGCACCCGCCTGCGGCTGCGCGGCCGCGGCATCCCGGCCCATGCCGGCCGGCCGGCGGGCGACCAGTATGTGACGCTGCAGGTCACCCTGGCCGACGCCGATGACGCGCTGGAGACGTTTCTGCGCAACTGGAACCCGGCCACGCCCGGCAACCCGCGCAGCGCGATGGAGAACGCATGATCACCGTCCAGACCCTGTCCGCCACCGTCGGCGTCGCCGAGGCGGAGATCACCCGCTGGGTGGAGCTGACCTGGCTGCATCCAGACGGCTCAGCCGGCGGCTGGCTGTTCCAAGAGGTGGACGTCGCCCGCGTCCGCCTGATCGCCGAGCTGCGAGAGCTGCGCATGGACGAGGAAGCGATGCCCGTCGTGCTGTCGCTGATGGACCAGCTCTATGCGGAACGCCGGCGCATGCGGCTGCTGCAGCAGGCAGTGAACGAGGCGGCGCCCGACGCCGTCCGCGCCCGACTGCGCGCGCTGCTGGAGGCCGGCCCCACCTGAAATATTGCCGCGCTAGACACCGTATGGACCCTGGGCGATGGTCCGCCCGGCATTAGGGCCAACCTAGCGGAGTTGGGTGCGGATGGAATACGAGCGGCGCTTCAAGTTCCTGATCTGCGCGCCGTCGTTCAACACCAGCGACCTCGACTGGCTACGGCTGCAGGCGATCGTGGCCGAGATCGAGCGGCTCGGCTTCTCCGTCGTCGTCGCGCGCAGCACCGACGACGCCGAGCTCGCGATCCACACCGACGCGGCGATCGGCTGCATGGTGGTCGATTGGGGCAAGCGCGGCATGCTGAGCAAGCCGGCCGGGCTGATCTCGCTGGTGCGCAAGCGCGGGCTGGAGCTGCCGGTGCTGATCATGCTGCGCCGCAAGCGGCTGGAGGACATTCCGGTCGAGGTGCTGAACCACGTGGACGGCACGATCTTCCTGTCGGAGGAGACGCCGGAGTTCATCGCCCGCAACCTCGCGAGCCGGCTGCGCAACTACGCGGCGACGCTGAAAACGCCGTTCTTTGGCGCGCTGGTTGATTACGCCGAGGAGGGCAACCAGCTCTGGACCTGCCCCGGCCATAACGGCGGCATCTTCTACCGCCGCAGCGCCATCGGCCGCATCTTCTTCGAGCATCTCGGCCCCGCCATCTTCGCCGACGACCTCGACAACTCGGTGCTGGACCTCGGCGACCTGCTGACGCATGAGGGCCCGGCGCTGGCGGCGCAAAAGGCGGCGGCGCGCATCTTCGGCGCCGAGCGGACCTATTTCGTGCTGAACGGCACGTCGGCGTCGAACAAGATGGTGTTGGGCGCCTTGGTGGCGGAGGGCGACCTCGTGCTGTTCGACCGCAACAATCACAAGGCGGCGCATCACGGCGCGCTGCTGCTGGGCGGCGGCGTGCCAGTCTATCTGCCGACCGACCGCAACGTCTATGGCATGGTCGGCCCGATCGAGCACGCCGCGCTTGATGAGCGCCGCATCCGGGCCGCCATCCGCGCCAACCCGCTGGTCACGGATCCCGACGCCTGGCAGCGGCCCCGGCCGTTCCGCGTCGCGGTTATCGAGCAGTGCACCTATGACGGTACGATCTACGACGCGACAGTGATCCTGCAGAAGATCGGTCATCTGTGCGACTACATCCTGTTCGACGAGGCCTGGGCGGGCTTCATGAAGTTCCATCCGCTGTTCCGCCGCCGCTTCGCCATGGGCCTGGCGTCGCTCGGGGCCGAGCAGCCCGGCATCATCGCCACGCAATCGACCCATAAGCAGCTCGCGAGCTTTTCCCAGGCGTCGCAGATCCATGTAAAAGATGGCCATATCAAGGGTCAGGCGCGCCGGGTCGAGCATCGGAGGTTCAACGAGAGCGTGCTGATCCACGCCAGCACGTCGCCGTTCTACCCGCTGTTCGCCTCGCTGGATGTCGGCGCGCATATGATGAAGGGCCGGTCGGGCGAGGTGCTGTGGGACGACACCATTCGGCTCGGCATCGAGCTGCGCAAGAAGTTGCGCCTGCTGCGTCGCGAGTATGAGCAGAACGAGGCCGACCCGGCGCGGCGCTGGTTCTACGACCCCTTCGTGCCGCATTCCGTGCAATGGGGCGGCCGGACCGAGGAGGCGCGCGACGTCGCGTGGGAGGACGTGCCGACGGACGAGCTGGCGAGCGACCCCGCATTCTGGGCGATGTCCGGCAGCGACGCCTGGCACGGTTTCCATGACGTGCCGCCGGGCTTTGCCATGACCGATCCGAACAAGCTGACGCTGCTGATGCCCGGCTTCGACCGCGCGACCGGCGCATACGAGCCGCACGGCATCCCGGCGCCGCTGCTGGCCGAGTACTTGCGGGAGAACCGCATCGTGCCGGAGAAGAACGACCTGCACAGCATCTTGTTTTTGCTGACGCCCGGCGTGGAGAGCAGCAAGGCGGGCACCTTGCTGAGCTGGCTCGTGACGTTCAAGCGGCTCCATGACGAAAATGCACGGCTGCAGGACGTGATCCCGGACTTCGTGCGCCGCCGTCCGCAGCGCTATCACAATCTCGGGCTGCGCGACCTATGCGGGCAGATGCACGCCTACCACCGCGACGCCGGGATCAGCCGGCTGCAGCGCCAGCAGTTCAGCGCCGAGCACCTGCCGGAACTCGCAATGCTGCCGCATGAGGCGGCGCGGATGCTGGTGCGCAACAAGGTGGATTATCTGCCGATCGACAGCATCGCCGGGCGGATCGCTGCGACGCTGATGCTGGTATATCCGCCGGGGATCGCGACGATCGTGCCCGGCGAGCGCCTAGGCGGCCGCGCCGCGCCGATGATCGACTATTTGCTGGCGTTCGAGCGGGCGGAGAACCTGTTTCCTGGGCTGGGGACAGAGATCCAGGGAGTTTATCGGGAGATCGGGGCGGATGGGGTCGTGCGGTTTTATACTTATGTGGTTCGGGAGTAGGAGGTGTTGGGATCAGCGGCCCTGGGCAATGACCGTATCTTGTCGTCGTGAGTCCTATGACGCCGCGGCAATAGCCGCTGCGAGGCCCACTGTCGGGCTGTTCAGCGGCCGGGGGCTGGTCGCAACGAGGGCGGCGGCGGCGGCCATGGATGCTTGGGCAAGTGCGACCCGTGTGGCCCCGGACCGCGTCGCCTCATCGGCGGATTGCGCGATCATGGCCAGATACCCGTCACGGTCCCCCGCTTTGAACGCCTGCCAGGCGCGAGGAACGAGATGCATGGTTATTTCTGCCCCCGTCACATGTGCTGCGGCTTCGAACAGGAGCTTTGTCGGCTCAACCGTCGTCTCGACAGCGCATAAAACAGCGACCTTCCCTCCGTCTTTGACGGCTTCACCGGCCAGGGCGGCATCAACCCGCATGACCGGAATGGACGTGGTTTTCCCGGCGGCTTCAGCAGCCGGTCCCAAAGTCGAACAGGTGAGGAGGACCGCATCTGCACCGTCGCACAACTCGCGCAGGGTTTCAGCGGTTTGTGCAGTGATTGCCGGCGTCAGCCCGCCAGCACGCTCCGCGGCGGCGAGTAGGTCGGCGCGCACGTAGTGGCGCAGTTCCACGCTGTCCAGTCCAAGGGTGTCCAGAGCTGCATCGAACACCGGGACGTTGCTCTCGGCCGTGTGGAGGCAGGCAATACGGATCATGGGGGGTATGTCCTTAACATGGGACGGCACTGTTTCATCGCAGGGGGCGGTTGCCACTGGCCTAGGACCGCACCGCATTACCCTACTTGGCCGTCACACTTGTCGGACCCTGAGCGCTGTCGATGGCGTCCATCGGTTTGCGCTTCGTTCAATCAGAGCCGGGAGGCGGCTCCGGCAACTGTGCGCACCAACCGTCGAGCCGTTCGATCGTCCTGTTGAGAACGTCGGTCAGGACGGCGCGCGGAACACAGCACTCCCGCGGCAGTTCTCCCATTCTCGCATACAGCAGGCGGCTGGTGGCGTCGTCTTCGATACAGTAGATTCGATATTCTTCGAGGGTATCAACGCCAAGGATCTCAAGCGGGTTCAAAGGAGGCACACTGCTTCCTCTGAAGGCGAGCCAAGCCGCTCGCCACAGACGAATACGGAAAACACGCCGAACATCCAAGGCTTGTAGGTCTCCGGGTCGGGATCCCGTCCGAGTTGAACCGCAAAGATCTTGGGGTCGCCGATTATCTCCACTTACTTCGCCCTCTGCGCATCAGCGACCCGCGGCCCGAGTGCCACCTCTGCTTTGCGCAACCTGTGACGCCTCACGACGGCCTGCTCAGGCCGGCGCCAAATGGAAAGGATCACTGCGGTAAGCGACGGCAAAATCGTGGGACAGCGGGCCAAGCACCGCTTCGACTTGCGGCCAAATACCGGCGGCCTCGGCCTTGTGGATCAGCGCCTCTATGAAGCCGGTGGCAACCGCTGTGCCAGGATAGTCGGCTCCGCCCGCCATGCCATCTTCTAACCATTCCGCCACGGCTTTCCTGTCTCGGGCGCTCAGTGTTTGGAAACCTGCCGCGAAAGCGCCGCCCAGACTGCTTAGTAAAATCACAGCGGGCGGCTTGTCAGGAAACCAGAACTTCTCAGCGTCGTGCATCGTTGGCTGGAACAGCGGCAGCAGCATACCCAATCTCTCAGTAAAGAGTATGGCGAGAGCTTCATTTTCAGCAGACTTGTCTGAGGCTGTAGTGAGTTGGTTCATTGTGCCACTTTTCGCTTAGGAGCACCGTGATCGGCGTGGTGGTCCTGAGCGTCTCCAGCGTGTGGCTGAGCAGCCCCAGGACCATTGACTTCAAACCCGGCTCACTCCGGCGGACCGAACCAGACGATTTCATGGAGATGAGGCTCACGACCCAACTGCAGCCACTCCGACCGAATCCGGTGAATGACCGCATCGCGGTTCTGGTCCGCCCATGGTTGGTAGCCCTCTGGATGATACGGCGATGTACCGGCCAGCATCCCCCTCTTCAGCAACGCGTCCACTACCCGCAACGCCTCCTCGCGGTTGATGTCTTCATCCGCATCGACAAGCAGTTCACGCACGTCCTTGGCGACCGAGGACAGGCCGAAAACGTCCTCCACCGACTTCGTGTTGTACCAATCTTCAACAAACTCGCGGATCTGCTCGTCACTTAGCGCCTTCATTGCGCATTCCCCTCTGGAACCTTCAGCTCTCGTCACCCGTCCCAGCCACATTCACATCAATCGTCGGCGGTCCGCTCTTCGACTTTGGGCGAAGCCCGATGTGGTTGCCATCTGGCAACCTGATCACCTGACCCTGGCATCCTGGCGGAGTAACATCCGTCCCGCCCTTTCCTTTCGTCAATCGATCAAACAGCTCGCGCGCCCCTTCCGAGCCGCCAGGCAAGATGCGGATTTTCGAGTTGTCGCCCCGCTCGCCCACGTTCTGCCCGCCCGGCTTCAACACATCGAGCGGCGTCTCGCCCTCCTTTGGCGGCGGTAGCGGCACCGCAGCCTCGACAACGTGCGGCATCTCGGGAACCGGAGTGGCGGCTGGCCCTAGCATCGACCGTCTTGCCGCCTCTTCCCGCTGTTGGCGGGCCTAAAGGGCGATCGCGGCCAGCAGGGCAACAATCCCGGCCCGGGGCAGGTCCATGCCGTCAGCGCTGACCTGGACGATCTCCGAGCTTGCAGGCGCACCCTCTGCCGCCACCGGTTCCTCGCCCCGCAACGCCGCCGCCACCCGCGCTCCCACCGCCCGGGCCACCTCCTCGCCCATGCCCGCTGCCACCGGCGCGAGGAACGGCCGGGCCGGCATGTGCGCCGTGCCCAACTCCTGCGGCACCGCGGCCGGGTCGCTGCTGCCCACCACGGCCTGCAGCCCGTCCGCCTGCGCCCCCACGCTGTCCCGCAACGCGCCGCTCTGCAGCCAGGGTTCGTCATGCCCGGCGGCGTCCGGCGGTTCTGACAAACCGTCCCGCATCCTGGCCGCCATGCGTGCCGCCTGCTCGGCCAGCGCCCGTGCCATCACCTCCTCCGGGCGCAGGCGTTCAAGGCGCTCTCGAAACTCGTTCAGTCCTGAGATGTTCAAACGCATGGGCCGCTCGCTTGTTCACAGATACATGTTCTGCATTTGTTCACAACAACAAGCAAGCGGAAACGAAACCTTTCGGGTCAGCCTTTCAAAGACCCCGTAAAACACCTGCCTGTTGTCGGACGCCCGATTGCCGCGCCGAAACGGCTCCTCGCACTGACGCAACGGTAGTAGCAAGACGCCATTGGTATAAGATCGGCCCAGGGCCGTGGCAGGACGGCCCATCGCAGGAGAGGCAGCATGAAAGTCACCGTCGAGATCGACTGCACCCCGGACGAGGCGCGGCAGTTCCTGGGCCTGCCGGACCTGAAGCCGATGCAGGCGGCCATCATGGCGAGAATGGAGGCGCAAATGACCGAGGCGGCCGACCGCTTCTCGCCCGATGCGATGCTGCGGTCGTGGATGTCGCTGGTGCCGCAGACGCCGGATCAATTGAAGGACGCGATCGGCAAGTTCTTCCGGCCGCCCCCGGGCGGAATGCCGGGTAAGCCGGGGGGCTGATTACCAGGACGTTTCCACCGCCGCGCCGATCAAAGTTGCTTTGATGCGAAGCATTGCACAGCGGCTGCGGACAGCGGTGTCGCCGTTTTATTGGCGTATGCGCCTCGCCATATCGCATGCCGTGTTCGCGGT
>CAWKLS010000014.1:0-16619 GCA_963850595.1 uncultured Alphaproteobacteria bacterium
TCGCGCTGTTGGCGCGAGGAAACGCCGGGCTAACCAGAGCTTGGCGAAGACGATATCCGCTCCGGTGACCTCTGGCGCGAAACGACTAAACTCCCGCAGATAGTGCCCTGCGCCGCAGGCCAGTTCGAACACTCGCGAAGGCGTGTTCCAGTGCGCCTCGGCCAACGCCAAACCGGATAAAAAGGTCGGATCGGACCAGCGATGGGCGAAATAGGTTCCAACAGCGCCGAATGCCAAGCGGTCCATCGCGATGCGAAAGGTTAAGTTTTCCGCGTCGCGAACCAGGGCAAGACGGTCGGCCTCCGAGGGCGACGGCGTGCGTGCCCAGTTGTCCTGATCACCCAAAAGCAGCACCAGCGCATGCTGGACGTCACCAGCGTCGAGCGCCGCAAGCGCCGTATTTGCGAGATCACGTCGGTCAGCCCGTAAAAACGGGATGTCCGCAACCACCGGCCAACGCTCGCCACCGGCCGCGAGGGAGTGCGGGGTGTCAGCGCGGAGAGCCCGGCCGGAGACCGGGCTGGACAAAATGCCATCCGGCCAGTGCGTCAAGGCAGTTTGGCGTCCTGCAGCACCGCATAATGGAAGCTCTGCGTCGGCCCGGCGTGCACCAGGTCCATGTCGTCCAGGGCCTGATCGACGGTAAAGCGCGCGACCCGGTCATAGTGCCGCATCTGCAGCACGCGATCGATCACGTCCGCCGCATGGAACGCACGCCCTACCGGTGTCGATGCGTCAGCAATGCTCGCCAGCGCCGACGTGGTGGCTGCAGCGAGCGGGGTGGGCAACGTCGCGAGTTCACGGGCGAATAGACGCTGCATGACGGGGCCGAGATGCTCGCCCAACAAGATCTCCCCGGCAAATCCGCTATCGGGGAGATGCGCGTTATGCATGTGGTGCGCCATGCCGGCGAGAAATGCGGTCGCCGGGTCGGCGTCAAAACGGGGGGCAAGAATAACCGCCAGCACGGCGACGATCAAGCTGTGGTCCCCGTGACCTTCGGGAGGTTCCAAAACGATCCGGGGCTTGCCTGGACAGGTGGCTCCGGCCCGCGGCTGCCGGATAAGGGCCTCGGCAAATTTGGGCGCCGCTCCGGGTCGAGACGCTTGCCCCAGCCTGCTACGGAGGTGTGATGCCAAAGCACCCTCGATCGGAGCAGCCACCTCGTCGAATGACCGCTCTAAGATCGTTGTTGCCTGGGCGTCCTGCAGGCCCGCGCCCAGCAGCACCCCTCGATCAATGCCGCCAAGCCGGGCTGCGGCGATCGCGTCTGCACTCGTACCAAGCGCCACCTCGGCCGGGTCCTCACCCATTGCCAAAGCGGCCCAGGCCCGGCGGAACGAGCGAGTAGCGAGGCTATCCGGGCTGGTCGCATCCCGAACACGCTTCAGATCGCCGAGTTCCACCGCCAAAGGCACGAAACTGGCCAGGCCCATTGCCTGGCCCGTCGCGCTATCCAACACGTCAATATGCCCCGATGGCCGTCTGTTTAGGCTGCGAGCCAATCGAGCAAGGCGCGCTCCTGGACCGGAAAGCTGTGCTCCTCACGCTTGCCGGCCGGGGTCATCGGGGCCTTGAAGAACAATCCAAGCTGCTCCTGGATGCCGCCATGGCCTCGCTGACGGGCGAGGTCGAGCACCCGCGCGATCTCGATGACCAACGGAGCCGCCAAGATACTGTCACGGCAAAGGAAATTGACCTTTATTTGCATCTTCTGACCGAGGAAGCCGACCAGATCGATGTTGTCCCAGGCTTCTTTGTTGTCACCGCGCGGCTTGTAGTAACGGATATCGACGATGTGGTCCTCAACTGGATAGCCCAGAATATCGTCGAGCACTGATCCCTTGGTATTCAGCTTGCTTTTGAGGCTGTCCGGGTTATCCAGCGCAAGGCCGTCGCGGTTACCGAGGATATTGGTGCTGAACCAGCCTTCGACATAAAGACTGCGGCTGCGAAATGCCGGCGCCAGAACCGTCTTGATGAAGGTCTGCCCCGTCTTGCCGTCCTTGCCGGCAACCGGGACATTGCGACGCTCGGCCAGCGTGGTCAGAGCTGGGATATCGGCGGCGAGGCTCGGCGTGAAATTGCCATAGGGTACGCCTTCGACGATCGAGGCATAAGCATACAGCATGGCTGGGCTGATGGCGGGATCGCTGCCGTCCAAGCCCTTCTCAAAGCCCTCCGGCGTATGCAGCGCCGCGGCAGCTTTATCGGGCCAGCGCTCAACCGACGCTAGGTTTACGACGACGAGGTTTTCGATCCCCGAGGTCTCACGATAACGTCGGATATCGTCGCGTATACGGTCAACAGCCTCGCGGTGCGATCCGGCGACCACCTTATTCGCCCCATCTACGTTCTTGCAGAAATCGACGCTGCCGACGGCGGGCCACGGCTTCATGCCGCGCAACGCCGGTGCAACCAGCTCAGACTGCTCTCGATCTAGCACCCGGTGCTCCCGCACCGCGTTCTCGAGGTTCTCCCCATGCAGGTCCCAACCGGCGAAGTGCAGGTTGCGGTATGCAGCGATCCCTGAAGCGCCGACACCAGCCAGCGGCAGACCCGCCATGTCGTTCGATCCGGCACGCACCATCTCGATGCCTGCTGCGGCCGTGGTGGCGACGGCGCCGCCGAGGCCAACGACAAGCACGCCAACACGTCGTCCAGTAGTGGACACGTCTAGCCCGGTATCAGGCATCAGGATTTCTCTTCTAGTTGGGGGCCACAGCCGGAATGGGGGCCTTGCGGTAGGACGGAAGACATAGGCGTTAGAGACGGCATGAGAAGGCAATCATAGTCGATTTGTGACAGCATGAAGTGGACTTCGGCTTCTCACAGGCACGTGCGTCACAGCGGCGTAGTCATGGAGTGACAGGTATGGAACTCGCATATGGCTAAAATTGGGCATGATCACACGGCGGCTAGGATGACTTTGGCCGCATATCCGGGCCCACCTCGCCATCTTCGAGATCGGTGTCATCAAGTCTTTTGCCGGGAAAGCTATGGTCTCCGGCGTGTTCGATAACCTCATGTTCCAACCGCCCGGCAGTCCGGTCCAGCACAAACACTTGATCGATGCCTTCGGTCTTGGCGACTTGCTGCGCCGCCGCGATGACCTCGTCCAGCGACATCGGCAACCCATTCGCGTGTGTCGGGCGTGCGACCTCAGATCGTCCGGGTTCGCCGGTCAGGGTGATCTCTGTCACAATCTTGCGAGGATCATCCTCGTCGAAGCGGCGCAGGACAATAACACGGTGGCTGCGCCCCTCCGGCAGCGGATCGTGCGGATCCAATCTTCGGACTTCAATCATTTTTGGCATTCTCGCCGCCTCCACCCGCCGCTTTCGCCCAGTGCAACGGACAGCGCCGGACTGGGTTCAATCTCTGTAGGCGTCAAGCTCAGCAGGCGCTAGGCTGAATGGGCGCCCGGCCTGACCCGGAGGCGACCGACCCAACCCAGGCCGATAGGAACATCATGAGCGACGATCTTGACCAAACCGACGGTGCCGGCGGCAAGCACGCGGCGGCCCGGCAACTGGCAGAACAGGCGCTTCGCGTCCAGGCGGCCGGCGACGACGAGGAGGCGGACCGGCTGTTTGCCGCGGCCGAGCGCGCAGACCCTCAAGCGGTGGCCGCCGTGCTGGAGGAACATCGGGGTGACCTGGTGACCGCGGTTGACGCCGTGCCGCAGGACGACGCCGATATTGCCGCCCAGTCCCGCACCGTCGAGCCGAACGCCGATGCGCCTTCCCGCGCCGGCATCTCCGGCCGGGGCAGCGGGGCCGATACCCAAGGCACCTGACCTCACACATAGAAGTGTTGTAAAGGTTGAGGCCGCACGGCATACGGCAGCACTCCGACCGTTGCGAAACGATAGCCTTGGAAGCCTCCGATGACCGACGTCCAGACTGAGACCCATGAATTCAGCGCCGAGGTCGGCCGACTGCTCGACCTCGTGGTGCACGCATTATACTCCGACCGCGAGATCTTTCTGCGTGAGCTGGTCGCCAACGCCGCCGACGCCACGGATCGGCGCCGGTTCGAGGCACTGACTACGCCGGCCTTGGCCCTGTCGCCCGACACCAGCGTCCGCATTGTGCCGGACAAGGCAGCGCGCACGATCCTGATTGTCGATAGGGGCATCGGCATGGATAAGGCGGAGCTGTCGGCGAATCTTGGCACCATCGCCCGGTCCGGCACCCGCCGTTTCGGCGACGCGGCCGCTGCGGCCAAGCCAGACGAGAAGGTCAGCCTAATCGGCCAGTTCGGCGTCGGCTTCTACTCGGCGTTCATGGTGGCCGATCGGGTGGAGGTCACCAGCCGCCGCGCCGGGTCAGAGGAGGCCTGGACTTGGGCGTCGGACGGGGCTGGCGCATTCACGCTCGCTCCGGCAACGCGGGACGAGCCGGGTACGAGCGTGCTGCTGCATGTGAAGGCCGATGCGGACGAGTTCCTGGAGCCGATCCGGCTCGAGACGATCGTGCGCAAATGGGCGGATCACATCACCGTGCCGATCACGGTCGCGACCGAGGGCGAGGACCGGCCCGCCAATGCCGGAACCGCGCTGTGGCGCAAATCGAAGAACGAGGTCACGACCGAGCAGTACACGGATTTCTACCGGCATCTCGGCCAGTACGATGAACCTTGGGCCACCCTGCATTGGCGGGCTGAGGGGGCGCTGGAATACTCGGCGCTGCTGTTCGTGCCGGGCGCGCGGCCGTTCGAGGCGGTCGAAGGCCCGCGTGAAAGCCGAGTGCGCCTGCATGTCCGCCGCATGTTCATCACCGATGAGGCCGGATTGCTGCCGCCCTGGCTGCGCTTCGTTAGGGGTGTGGTCGATACCGAGGACCTGCCGCTGAACGTCAGCCGCGAGATGCTGCAGGCGACGCCGGTGCTGGCCCGCATCCGCAAGGCGGTGACCAACCGCGTGCTGGGCGAGCTGAAGACCCGCGCCAAGGACGAGGCCGACTTTGCCAAGCTGTGGGAGAACTTCGGCTCAATTTTGAAGGAGGGTGTCTGGGAGGACGACGAGCATCGCACGGAGCTTGCTGGATTGATGCGGTTCCGGTCGTCGGCGCAGGAGGGCTGGACCGGGCTCGACGGCTATGTGGAGCGCATGAAGCCGGAGCAGGACGCTGTCTATATCTTAACCGGCGACGACGCGGACGCGCTCTCCCGGTCGCCGCAACTGGAGGGCTTCCGGGCGCGTGGCGTCGAGGTGCTGTTGCTGACCGATCCCGTCGATACGTTCTGGCCGGACCGGCTGAGCGACTGGGGCGGCAAGCCGATACGCAGCGTCACCCAAGGCGGCGTTGACCTGTCGAAGCTGCCGGTGGTGAGCGAGCCGGAGGGTGAGGCGGCCGATGTCGAGAAGCTGCTGCCGGCGCTGAAGGCGGCGCTGGGCAACTTGGTCGGCGAGGTGCGTGCGACCGACCGGCTGGTGGATAGCGCCGTGGTGCTGGCGGCGGCCGGGTTTGGGCCGGACCTGCAGATGCAGCGGTTGATGCGTCGTCACGGCCAGACCGGCATGGGACCCGCGCCGGCGCTGGAGGTGAACCCGCGCCATCCGTTGATCCGTAGCTTGGCGCAAAAGCTTGACGCCGGCGCTGACCTCACCGACACAGCGCATACCCTGTTCGACCTGGCTCGGGTGCAGGACGGCGAGATGCCGACCGACCCTGCCGCGTTTGCCCGCCGTATTACGGCAGC
Source organism: uncultured Alphaproteobacteria bacterium (assembly GCA_963850595.1). Taxonomy (GTDB): domain Bacteria; phylum Pseudomonadota; class Alphaproteobacteria; order Acetobacterales; family Acetobacteraceae; genus CAHJXG01. The sequence goes on from CAWKLS010000014.1 coordinate 5,707, forward strand.
GTTGGCTGGATAGCCTGCGCTGAAAGCACGGTCTCGCCAGCTAATGCGGCGGCAGGAGGATAACGGCGTGCGTTGACGTGTTGCTGAAAGTAAGCGCACCCGCGTTCGTGGCGGGAGCGGCCGGAATGGCGAAAGACCGCGTCCCATTCGAAAAGAGCGCGGCTGCGGTCACGACGTGCTGGGTCCCGATGTCGATCGAGTCCACGAACAGGTTGCGATCGGTCGTGGTGGTTCCGCCCCAGGCGTCATTCACGAACGCCACTGACACGGTATGCGCCCCGGTCGAAAGCGAAGCCGCGAACAAGATATGCTGGCTCTGGCCCAGCGCATGTGACGCAGTAACGGTCTGCAGCCCGCCCATCCGCGTGCCGTCAACGCTGACGTAACATTGTGCGTCGCCCTGCCAGGCGTCCTCGGACAGGTTGAACACGACGCTGCGCTGGCTTGCGGCGTCGATCGGCGTGGCGAGGTTCAGCACCGGGCGGATGGCGAGCACCGCCGTGCCGGTCTGCCCGACTGTGCCGATCGTCTTTGCCGTGCTGCCCAGACCATAGACTTGGTTCGCGTCCATCGTCGCCGTGCTGCCCGTTGCGTTCCAAACCGCGACGCCATTGGTCTTGTCGTTCACGATAATGTTGCCGCGCACGACCAAGTTGGAGTTGGCGTTGAGCCTGCCCTCCTCGCCGAACGCGATGATCACGGGATTGGAGCTGCCGGCGCCCTGCTGGATCAAATTGCCCTGAACCAGCGCATTGCCGCCCTGGGGCAAATCGATCTCGTAGCTGGCAGTGCCCGAATTGTTTTGGATACGTGACCCGGTAATCGTGGTGTTCAGCGCCCGGCTCTTGACCTCGTGCCCGATGACCGCGTCGTGGATGTAGCTGTCCTGGATCGTGAGCTGCTTGATCACGCCCACATAAATATTGTGAGTCAGGCCATTACCGTTGCCGTTATGGCTGAACTCGGAGTTCTTGATGGTGATCGTGCCGTTAGCGTCGGCCGCGCTCAGCAGGCCATTCTCGTTATCGTGAAAATATGAGTTGGTTATGACGAGGTTGCCGCTGTCGTAGCGAATGCCCGCACCGTTCTTGTCGGCCACCTTGGCGCCGGAGAACTCGAAGTGGTCGATCGTGACGTCGCTCGCCGTTGTCAGGATCGCTTTCCCATCGCTCGGCGGCATCGTAGCGACCATCTTCACCATGCCGCCAACACCCTGCAGCGTGATCTTGTGATAAATCGTTGCGAAATCGTTCACGTAGGTTCCGGCCTGCACCGCCACTATATCGCCGTCGTGCGACGCTGCGACCGCTTGAGCAATATGTTGATATTGCTGACCAACGCCCACTGTAAGTGTTGCCAATTCGCCCATCCCTGTTCGCAGTCGGCCATGCCACGCCGCAATCCCAAGGCTTAGGGGTTAAACCCTAAACAAAGGTGAACAGGAGTTTCACGCGAGCGCCCTTGGGTGCGCATCACTGAGTTCACGTTTTCGTGATAGCAGGATGGAATAGGACGGTCAACCCATTTCGATGGGCCGTTAAAATCAGCGAACGGTGCGGAAACGCTCCACAGCCGACACCAGTGCCCGGCGCACGCCCGGCTCCAGCGCCGAGTGCCCGGCGTCGGGGATGACGGTCAGCCGGGCGCACGGCCAAGCAGCGGCCAATTCGAAGGCGGTCCGCGGCGGGCAGATCATGTCATAGCGGCCCTGGACGATCTCGGCCGGAAGGTGGCCAATCCGGTGCATGCCGCCCAGTAGTCCGCCCTCGGGCAGGAACAGGTCGTGGGCGAAGTAGTGCGCCTCAATCCGGGCGAGACCCAGCGCCGTGCGGTCCTGCGCGAATGACGCGACGGTGTCGGGGCTGGGCAGCAACGTGCTGCAAGAGCCCTCATAGACCGACCAGGCGCGTGCGGCGGCGATGTGCACGGCGGGGTCCGGATGCACCAGCCGGCGCAGATAGGCGCCGAGCACATCGTGGCGCTCCTCCGGCGGCAGATGGCCTACGAACGCCCCATGCGCGTCCGGAAACACCGCGCCGAGGCCGTGCAGGAACCACTCGACCTCGGCCTTCCGCCCCAGGAACACGCCGCGCAACACCAGGCCGCGCACGCGGTTCGGATAGGCCTGCGCGTAGGCGAGGGCGAGGGTGGACCCCCAGGATCCGCCGAACAGCAGCCAGCGCTCGATGCCGAGATGGCGGCGCAGCGTCTCGATGTCGGCGACCAAATCGGGCGTGGTATTCTGCGCGAGACTGCCCAATGGGCGGGAGCGTCCGGCCCCGCGTTGGTCAAAGATCACCACGCGCCAGAAATGCGGGTCGAAGAACCGGCGGTGCACCGCGCCCGCCCCGGCGCCGGGTCCGCCGTGCAGGAACAGCACCGGCTGGCCGTGCGTCGCGCCGACCTGTTCCCAATACATCACGTGGCCGCCGGACAACGGCATATAGCCGGTCTCAAACGGTCCGATCTCGGGAAACAAGTCTCCGCGGGGCATGACATACCCTACACTGAACCGCGCGATGGCGGAACCGGCTCACAGCGGGTAAATGGGTTCCATGATCACGGATTCGTATCGCGGATGGGTCGCGCTGGCCGCGCTGATCGGGCTGCTGGCCGTGGCGGCCGCGGCCGGAGCGGCGCATCTGCCGGTCGATGCCAGCCAGTCGCGCGCCATCGCCAGCGCCGTGCAGATGCAGGGCTGGCACGCGCTGGCGTTGCTGGCCTGCGGCATTTGGGGAGCACGCGGCGGTCGCCTGACGCATGCGGCTGGCGCTGCATTCGCATTCGGCACATTGCTGTTCTGTGGGACCGTCTATGCGGGGGCGCTCGGCGGTCCGCATCTGGGAGCGCTGGCCCCGGTGGGCGGCGGCCTGTTGATGCTGGGCTGGGCGTTGCTGGGCCTGTCCGCGCTCTGGCGCCGTTGATCGGCAGCGCCTATTTGGCCCCCGAGGGCCTGGAGCACCCGTTGCTGGAGGAACTGACCCGCGCCGGCGTGACGGTAAGTGCCTGGCACGGCCGCCTCGCGCTGTCGCCTAATCCGCCTTACGCCAGCGCCTGGGCACTCGACATTTGGACCGCGCCGGAGGCGCACGCGATCATCTCGGTCAAGGCCGCCGCCGACCTGCTGCGCGCCCGGCAGCGCAATTGGTCCACCTACGCTGCTCTGCACCATCGCCGCACGGCACTGATTGAAAGCCATCTACCTCCGGTCCGGGCCCGTGCGCTGCGTTTCCCCGAGCCCGCGCCCACATCGCATCTCGGCGCCTGGACCCTGCTGGACCGCGACCGCCTGCTCGCCAGCCCGACCAAATCGAGCCCCTTCCCCCTCGGCGAATGCCGCTTCGAAGAGGACCACATCGGTCCGCCCAGCCGCGCCTACCTTAAACTTTGGGAAGCGCTGACCCGGGTTGGGGCGTATCCGGGCCGGGGCGACAGGTGCTTGGATCTCGGCGCATCACCGGGTGGCTGGACTTGGGTGCTGGCCAGCCTAGGCGCGTCCGTGCGGGCGATAGACAAGGCACCGCTTGATTCGCGCGTCGCCGCGATGCCTGGCGTGGAGCAGGTCATCGACAGCGCCTTCGCCATGCTGCCCGAACCCGTCGATTGGCTGGTCTGCGACGTGATCGCCTATCCAGCTCGGCTTCTTACCTTGGTCGAACGCTGGATCGCGGCCGGGGCAGCCCGCAGGATCGTTTGCACGGTCAAGTTCCAAGGCGAGACCGACCATGTGTCCGCAGACAGCTTCGCCGCCATTCCAAATGGACGCCTGTGGCACCTATTCCACAATAAGCACGAGCTGACGTTCTTTTGGTCCAGGGATCCGCCCTAAGCAGCTACGTCTTTTCAGCCGTTCGCGGCGCCGTCTCGCTCGCCTGACGATCATCGGTCGGCAGAGCCTTCGCCGTGTGGTCCTCAGTCCCTTTCGGGATGCCGTGCGGCGTCTCGCCGGTTGGGTTGTGGTCCGGGCTGGCGCCCTCGGGAGGCGGATCGTCGGTCTGTATCTTGGGCTGGTTCATCGCCAGGGAACGCCAGCGGCACGCGACGGTTGCCTCAATCCATCGCCTGGGTCACCGCGTCGCACACCCGTTCGACATCGGAGTCCGACAGGTCCGGATGGATCGGCAGCGCCAGGATGCGGCCGGACAGGTCGTCCGACACCGGCAGCTCCGCGCCGTCATGGTGACCAGCATAGGCGGGCTGCCGGTGCAGCGGGCGGGGGTAGTAGATTGCCGTCGGCACCCCGGCCTCCCGCAGCGCCGCCTGCAGGCGGGTGCGCGCGGCCTCGTTCGGCAGCAGCACGGAATAGACCGCCCAGGCACTGGCACTATCCGGCACCCGGGCCGGGATTATGACCGCGTTGCCGAGACGCCGGTCATACACCCCGGCGATGCGCTCGCGGATCGCCAGTTCCTCGTCGAACACCTCAAGCTTTGCCAGCAGCACCGCCGCCTGCATGGTGTCCAGGCGGCCGTTCATGCCGGTGCGCAGGACCTCGTAGCGCGTCGTGCCCTCGCCGTGGCTGCGCAGGCTGCGATACAGCGCGGCGCGGTCGTCATCGTCGGTGAACAGCGCGCCGCCGTCGCCATAGGCGCCGAACGGCTTGCTGGGGAAAAAGCTGGTGGCCGTCGCCTGCGCCTGGGTGCCGAGCCGCACGCCATGCAGCACGGCGCCGAAACTCTGCGCGCAGTCGTCGAGGGTAAACAGGTTTTCGGACGCGGCGATGCGGTTCAGCGCCGGCCAGTCGGCGGGCTGACCGAACAAATCCACCCCAACCAGCGCGCGCGGGCGCAGCCGGCCGGCAATGCGGATTTCGGCGATGCGGGCGGCGAGATGCGCTGTGTCGATCTGAAAAGTCCGGGGATCGACGTCCACGAACACCGGGGTCGCGCCGAGCACCAACGGGACCTCGGCGGTCGCGGTATAGGTGAACGCCGGCAGGAACACCGCGTCGCCGGGTCCGATCCCCTCCGCCATCATCGCGATCTGCAGCGCGTCGGTGCCGGAGCTGACGCCGACGCAGTGCCGTGCTCCGCAGTAGGCCGCGAGCCTGCCCTCCAACTCCGCGACCTCCGGCCCCAGCACGAATTGGCAATGCGCCAGCACGGCGTCGAGCCGCGGGCGGAGCCGGTTGGCGATGCGGGCCTGCTGTGCCTTCAGGTCGAGAAATGGGATTGGCCGGTTCACTTTATTCTCCAGGCAGCAGCGCCCGCCCTGTGGCGCCCTCCGCATTATGCTCGAATTCCGGGATCATGCGGCCGAGCAGCGTCAGCGCCAAGCCGACCTGACCGGCCCGGCAAGCGGCGGCGATCTCGTCAATGGCGCGGCCGACAATGGCCGGGTCGGCCGTGCGAGGCGCCGCCATAAGCAGGCCGGGATGCCCGGTCGGGACCGGCGGCTCGCTGCCATGAAACAGCTCTTCAAATAGCTTCTCGCCGGGGCGGAGGCCGGTGAAGCGGATTTGGATGCGGCCGGGCTCGGGTCCGTCCTCGGCCGGATGCAGGCCCGCGAGCCGGATCATCTGCCGCGCCAGATCGACGATGCGCACCGGCTCGCCCATGTCGAACACGAAGATGCCGCCCTGCGCGCCGGTCGGCAGGGTGATGTCGGCCATGCCGAGAACGCTGGCCTGCAGCACCAGCCCCACCGCCTCCCGCACCGTCATAAAATAGCGCTGCATGTCGGGATGGGTGACCGTCAGCGGGCCGCCGCGCTCGAGCTGATGGCGGAACAGCGGCACGACGGAGCCGGTGCTGCCCAGCACATTGCCGAAGCGTACGGTGACGCAGCGCATGCCGGCGCCGCGCCGCGCCGCCACATCCAGCGCTTGGCAATACATCTCGGCCAGCCGTTTGCTGGCGCCCATGACGCTGCTGGGATTCACCGCCTTGTCGGTCGAGATGAACACCATGGCGTTTGCCCCGGCGGCACGCGCGGCCTCCGCCACATGCCGCGTGCCCAGGGCGTTGGTCAGCAGGCCCTCCAACGGGTTCGCCTCCACCATCGGCACGTGCTTGAGTGCCGCCGCGTGGAACACCAGCTCGGGCCGCACCCGGTCGAACACCGCGCGGATACGCGGCTCGTCGCGGATATCGGCGATGACGGTCTCCCGCGGCACCCCGGGATGCGCCTCATGAAGTTCCTGGTCGATCTGCCACAGCGCGTATTCGCCGTTGTCCAGCAGCGTCAGGCGGTCCGGCCCCAGCGCCGCCAGCTGCCGCGCCAGCTCCGACCCGATGGTGCCGCCGGCGCCGGTCACCAGCACCCGGCGGCCGTGCACCAGCCGCGCCATGCCGTCGCGGTCGAGCGGCACCTGCGGGCGGTTCAGCAAGTCCTCGATCGCGACTGGCGCCAATTCCAGCGTGCCGCCGCCCTCCGCCGCCGTCTGCAGCGCGGTCGGACGCGGGACTCGGCGGACCGGCACGCCCTCGACATCCGCCTGGGCCAATAATGCAGCGAGCGGTGCGCCGGACAGCGCGGGTTGGGTGACGACCAGGGCGGATGGCAGCCGGCCCTCGGCGCGCAGCCGGGCCAGGACGGCGGTGGTCTGGCTGATGGACCCGAGGATCGTGTGCCCGTGGATGCGGCGTCCGGTCTGGCCCTCCCGCATCGACAGCAGCCCGACGATGCGGAAGGCGGCGCGGCCCTCGCCGTATTCCAGCGCCCGCATGAACAGGTCCGCACCATCGCCGGCGCCGACCAGCAGCACGGACTGGGCGTCCGCCCCTTCCCGCCCTGCCCGCCGGGCCAGGCGCAGCCGATAAACGACCCGCGGCGTGCCGAGCGCCACAATCAGCGTCAGCGCATGCACGACCGGGAAGGTCGGCGTCGGCAGCGGAAAGCCCGAAACGCGCAGCAGCAGTGCAAACAGCGCGGCGCTGACGACGCTGCTGCCCACCAGGCCCAGCAGGTCCTCGATCCCGGCGAACCGCCAGTATTGCTGCGGCATGCGGAAGGGCAGGCCGGCCACCAGCAGGGTGATCGCGCCGCCGGCGAGGAACCATAGCGGGTGCAGCAGCCCACCGCCGGGATCGGCGATGTAGCGCGCGAGCAGCGTCGCCACGGCGGCGAGCACGCCGTCCAACGCGACGTTCAGCAGGATGCGGTTGACCGAGCGTTGCGATGGCATCGTTCGGACCCTATAGCCCACCCCGCGCCGCTTAGCAGTCCCCCCTCCCCGGAAGTCCCGTTTGACCACAGACGCCGTGCTGAAGCACCTGCTGTTCACCGCTGCCCTAGCGCTGCTGTCGGCGGGGCTGGTGCGGGTGATGATCGGCCTCGGCCCAGAGGACCGCCCCGACGCGCGCAAGGCGCATACGCGGGTGGTGCCGAAGGGCGGTGGCGTCGGGGTCGTCGCGGCCTTCCTGGTGGGCATCGCCGTGCTGTATCGGTATGCCGAGTTCTCCCGCCTGGCCGACCCGTATTTCCGCGGCGTGATCCTGGCCGCCAGCGCCATCGCGGTCGTGGCGTTCCTCGACGACGTGCTGGACTGGCCGTTCACCGTCAAGTTTACGGCTCAACTGGGTGCCGCCGCGCTCGCGGTGGGCAGCGGCCTGGTCGTTGCCGAGCTGCATCTGCCTTGGTGGGGGTCGGTCGAGCTCGGGTGGGCGGCGGCGCCGTTGACGCTCGCCTGGATCCTGTTCGCGACCAACGCGGTGAATTTCATCGACGGGCTCAACGGCCTGGCCTCCGGCGTGTCGGCGTTGGCCTGCCTCGTGCTGGCGGCGATTGCGGCGGCGTACGGCGGATGGTTCGTCTATTTCGCGTCGCTGCTGCTGGCGGCCGGGCTGTTCGGCTTCTTGCCGTTCAACTTCCCGCACGCCCGCATCTTCATGGGCGACGTCGGCAGCCAGTTCTGCGGCTTCGTGCTTGCGGTGCTTGCGGTGGCGGCGGGACGCTTCCAGGGAGTTGATCTCTCGGTGCTGCTGGTGCCGATGCTGCTGTTCGGCGTGCTGTTCGACGTCGCGTTCACGCTGGCGCGCCGGGCGCTGGCCGGCGACCGCCTGACCCAGCCGCATCGCAGCCACCTCTATCAGGTCGCGCATCGGTCTGGCATGAATGCCGCGATGATCACCCTGCTGCATTGGGGGTTCGTGCTGTGGGGCGGGATGTGCTGCTGGCTGTTCGTCGCAGCGCAGGGATCGGCGAAGCCCTTGCCGGTGCTGCTGGTGCTGCCGCCGCAGCTTGCCTGGGCGGCATTCGTGACCTTTCGCGCGCGCCGGGCGTTGCTGGGCCGCTGGTAGAGGGACGAACGATCATGCTGCGACGGTTTTGGCTTGGCTCCCTCATCGCTGGGCTCGCCGTCACTTTGGCCGCTGCCCAGGCGCCGAACCCGTCGTTCAATGTCGTGAACCGCGCATCCAATGCGATCAACGAGGTCTATGCCACCAAGGCTGGCACCCCGACCTGGGGCCAGAACCGGATCGGCGGTCGCCCGGTGCCGCCGGGTCAGACGGGACCCGTTCGCCTGCCAGCCGACGGCAATTGCGTCTATGACGTCCGCGTCGTCTATGCGAATGGCCAAGCGGAGCAGCGGCGCGGCCTCGATACCTGCAGCGTGGATAACGTGTTCTTTCCGTCGCAGGGCGGGCGTTCCACCGGGCGCTGACACCGTGACGCTCGGTCCATCTGTCCGCATCGTGAAACTTAACGCTTTCGCTGTCCCGAGCGACACGCTGTAGTCTGACCGGAATGCCCTGGGCCAAATCCAGGGTGCATCGGGGGAACGATGGGAACGACGCTGAGCGCTGGGTCACGCACGGTTGCGAAAGTGGCACGGCGGCGTAACTATGCCCGGCAATACTGGCCGTTCATCGTGCCGGCCGGCGTCGTCGTGTTCGCCGTCATCCTGTTTCCCTGGCTGTTCACCCTGTTCATGTCAGTGCACGACTGGCACATCGGCGGCGACCGCACTTTCGTCGGGCTGCAGAACTACGGCCGGATGCTGACCGACGAGCGGTTTGGCTGGGCCGTGCTGCGAACGCTGTATTTCACTGCGCTGGCGGTGATCCTGCCAATGATCCTGGGTGTCGCGGCGGCCGTAGTGTTCCACCGCAACTTCCCCGGCCGCGGCCTGGCGCGCACGCTGTTCATCATGCCGATGATGGCCACCCCGGTCGCCATCGCGCTGGTCTGGACCATGATGTTCCATCCGCAGCTCGGCGTGCTCAACTACCTGCTCAGCAGCGTCGGACTGCCGCCGAGCGCCTGGGTTTATGAGAGCGGCACGGTCATTCCGACGCTCGTGATGGTTGAGACCTGGCAATGGACGCCGCTGGTGATGCTGATCGTGCTGGGCGGCCTCGCCAGCCTGCCGACCGATCCCTATGAAGCGGCGGTGCTGGACGGCGCCAACATTTGGCAGGTGTTCCGGCACGTGACGCTGCCCCTGGTCTGGCCATTCATCATGGTGGCGGCCGTGATCCGCGGCATCGACGCGCTGAAGGCTTTTGACACGATCTTCGTCATCAGCAATGGCGGACCGGGCACTGCGAGCGAAACACTGAACATCTTGCTCTACCTGGAGGCGTTCAGCTTCTATGACATGGGCTATGCCTCCGCGGTAGTTGTGGTGTTCTTTGTGCTGATTCTTTTGGTCACCATGCTCTTGCTGCACTTCCGCCAGCGGGAGGCACTGTCTTGAGCCTGGCCACCATTTCGAGGCGGCGCTCTACGCCGGGCCGTCGCCGAGTACGCCGGATGCTGGGTCGTGTCGGCCTCTACCTCACCGTGTTCGTCTTGGTGTCCCCGGCCCTGCTGGTATTTTTGTGGATGCTGTCGCTGTCGCTGAAAAACGAGGTGGACAACACGGCCTTCCCGCCGGTGTTCATCCCGGACCCGCCGACGCTCGCCAACTTCGCCGACGTATTTCGTAAGAACGACTTTCTGCAATACACTCTGAACTCAGTCATCGTTTCGTTCAGCGCCACCGGTGCTGCGCTGTTGATCGGAGTTCCCGCGGGATATGGCATCGCGAAGGCACGCGCGACCCGGGCAGCTCTGCTCATCCTGATTGCCCGCATCACGCCGGGGCTGTCCTACCTAATTCCATTGTTCTTGCTGTTTCAATGGCTTGAGATGACCGGAACGCTGATGCCGATCGTGATCACGCATTTGGTTATTACGGTTCCGATCGTGGTCTGGATCATGATCGGTTTCTTTGAAGGCTTGCCGCCAGAACTGGAGGAAGCGGCCCTGGTTGACGGCGCGACCATTTGGCAAGCGTTTCGTTACGTAGCGTTGCCGCTAGCCCGGCCCGGCATCACCGTCGCAACGATCCTTGCTTTCATCTTTAGTTGGAATAACTTTATTTTTGGCATTGTATTAGCGGGTCGCGAGACACGGACGCTGCCAGTTGCAGTGTATAACGTCCTAACATTCGAACAGGTGAGTTGGGGTCCGCTGGCAGCGGCGGCGTTGATGGTTACTCTGCCAGTCCTCATTTTAACGCTGCTGATGCAGAAAGAAATCGTAGCCGGATTGACCGCAGGCGGTGTCAAGGGCGGTTAAGGCAAGCCGCTCCTTTTTACACCTCTTCGTCGGGCCAACCCGTTCGGCGAAGTTCAGACGGCCTGAACCTTGCGGGGAGACTCGTGCGCGCCGCCGCTCGCTGCCGCCGGCTTTTTTGCACTCGCCGTCGCTTCGGCCATGATGCTGCGCAGATCACGCAGGAAGGCAGAGCCCTTCAGCGTACGCTGAACCAGCACGCTCCGGCGATCCATCGGATCAACCTTGCGGCGGGCGAGATCCAGCTCGCCGAGCCGGTCGAGCGCGCGCGTAATCGAAGCTTGGACACATTCAGATCGGCCGCGAGCCCGCGAACCGTATGCGCGCCTTCCTGCAGATAGCAGGTCAGGAACACGCCGAGCTGGCGGGCCGAGAATCCGGGCCGTCACGCCGCACGAGTGCGACGATGG
>CAWKLS010000015.1:0-15150 GCA_963850595.1 uncultured Alphaproteobacteria bacterium
GCGGCGCGCTGCGTCCGCACCCGCGTCGCCCTGCAGGATGCGGCTGCGTGAACGGTGTCGTGCCGCTGGAGCTGGTCGATGTCGTGCGCGAGTATGGCGGCGGCAGGAGCCTGTTCGGCCGACGCCAGGCAGCGCATCGCGCGGTCGATGGGGTGTCGCTCACGCTGCAGCAGGGCGCGACGCTCGGCATTGTCGGCGAGTCCGGCTGCGGCAAATCCACGCTGGCGCGGATGATCGTCGGGCTGCTGGCGCCGACCGAGGGGCGCATCCTGATCGACAACCGCCCGATCGAGCAGTTCGACCGCCTGGCATTGCATCGCAAGGTGCAGATGGTGTTCCAGGACCCGCTGGGGTCGCTCAATCCGCGCAAGACGGTGCGGCAGATCCTGGAAATCCCACTGCGCAGCCTCCGCAGCATGAACGCCCCGGCGCGGCGCGACCGCGTGCAGGAGCTGATGCACCTCGTCAGCTTGCGCGCCGAGTTCATCGACCGCTACCCGCACGAGTTCTCCGGCGGGCAGTGCCAGCGCATCGGCATCGCCCGCGCGCTCGCGGCCGAACCGGAGATCATTGTGCTCGACGAGCCGGTGTCGGCGCTCGATGTCTCCATACAGGCGCAGGTGCTGCGGCTGCTGCAGGACCTGCAGGCGCGGCTCGGCGTCGCATACCTGTTCATCTCGCACGACCTCGCGGTCGTGGAGGCGATCGCCGACACGGTCGCGGTCATGCAGGCCGGGCGCATCGTCGAGCGCGGCGGGGCGGCGCAAATCTTCATGGCGCCGCAGCACGCCTATACCCGCGAGCTGATCGGTGCCATTCCGGGGCTAAGCGCAATGCCTGCATGATGCAGCGCCTGCGCCAGCAACCAGGATTCCACCCATGCGAGCCCTGCTGATCGCCGCTGCCCTGCTCAGTTCGACCGCTGCCCAGGCGGCGGGCACGCTCCGCTTCGGCCTGGACGCCGACCTCGACACCTTCGACCCCGCCCGCAGCGGGTCCTACATTGAACGCGCCGTCAGCGCGTCCCTGTGCGACCACCTGCTGAACATCGACCCCTCGCTCAACGTTGTGCCGGAGCTCGCGACCGCCTGGGACTGGTCGCCCGATCGCCTGACGCTCACGCTGCATCTGCGCGACGGCGTGCAGTTCCAGGACGGCGTCCCGATGGATGCGGAGGGGGTGCGCGCCAACCTGGAACGCTACCGCACGGCGCCCTACAGCCTGCGCCGCAATGAGCTGAAGCCGGTCCTGGGCGAGGATGTCGTCGATGCGCATACCTTGCGCATCCGACTGTCCGCGCCCTATGCCCCGTTGCTGGCGCTGCTGGCGAACCGGTCCGGCGCCATGCTGTCGCCGCGCATCCTCGATCAGCCAGCGGACGCCATCGCGGCCCATCCGGTCTGCGCCGGGCCGTTCTCGTTCGTGGAGCGCGTGGCCCAGGACCACATCACGCTGCAGCGCTTTCCCGGCTATTGGAACGCCAAGGCGGTCAGCCTCGACCGGATTGAGTTCCGCATCATGCCAGACTCGACCGTGCGGCTGCTCAATTTGCAGTCCGGTCAGCTCGACGTCGTGAACCGCCTGGCCGCGACCGACGTGCCGGCGGTGGAGGCGGACCGGCGCCTGCGGGTGGTGAAGTCGCCGTCGATCGGCTTCGAGATGCTGTCCTTCAACCTGGCGCATGGCCCGGCAGCAAACACCCCCTTTGCCAATGACATCCGCATCCGCCAGGCGTTCGCCAAGTCGATCGACCGTGCCGGCATCAACCAGGCCGTGTTCGAGGGGCGGTTCATCCCCAGCAACCAGACCGAGGCGCCGGGCAGCCGCTACTGGGACGCGGCGCACCCCATCTCGCCGCAGGACATCCCGGGTGCCAAGGCCTTGCTGGCTGCCGCCGGCGTGCCGCATCCGAGGCTGGTCCTGAGCGTCGCCAACAATCCGACGGATGTGCAGGTCGGCGAGGTGATCCAGTCCATGACGGCAGAGGCCGGCTTCGACGTGCTGCTGCAAAAGGGCGAGGCGGTCGCGCAAACCGACGCGGCCACCCGGGGGGACTACGAGGCGGCGCTGGTGATCTGGAGCGGACGGCCCGACCCCGACGGCAACAGCAGCATCTGGCTGCGCTGCGGCGCGCCGCTGAACTGGACCGGCTGGTGCAGCCCAGCCCTCGACGCTGCCCTGGACCGCGGCGCCGCTGCCGGCGACCCCGACGCGCGCGCCGCCGCCTACCATTACGCGACCGACCTCTGGATGGCCGACCTGCCCTATCTGCCGCTGTATCACCTCACCTGGTTTTGGGGATTGAGCGAGCGGATCACCGGTTTCGTGCCAAGGCCGGACGGCGTCGTGCGCCCGGTCGGGCTGTCGATCCGGCCATGACGGGAGACGCCGGGTCCGTCATGCCAAGGGGTCAAATGCGGTCTCCTTGACCCAGGTCATGGTGATCAGCGTCACGAGCGAGGCCGCGATGACGTAGAACGCCGGGGAAAGCGGGTTGCCGGTCGAATGGATCAGCCAGGTCGCGATGAACGGCGCGAAACCGCCGAAGATCGCGACCGGGATGTTGTAGCCTACGGACAGGGCGGTGTAGCGCACGCGCGTTGGGAATAGCTCGCAGTACACCGCCGGTCCCGGCCCGGCATACAAGGCCAGCAGCAGCACGAGGATGAGTTGCGCCATGAAGGCGTAGGCGGGCACCCCGGTCGAGGCCAGCAGGAACAGCGGATAGGCCAGGACGATGTAGCCGACGCAGGACGCGATGAACAACGGACGGCGGCCGATACGGTCGGACAGCGCCCCCATGACCGGAACTGCGACGACGAAGGCGAGCAGGCAGGTGGTGCCGATCCACAGGGCGGTGCCACGCGGCATCTTAACGATATTGGTCAGCCAGGTGGTCAGGTAGATCAGCACCGCATAATAGCCGACGGTGTTGTGCAGCGTGATGCCGAACGCGATGAGGGTCGGCTTGCGGAAGGTCGTGAATGCCTCCCGCAGCGGCGAGCGGGCGATCTGCCCATGGCTCGCGAGTTCCGCGAACTTCGGCGTGTCGTCCAGCCGCCAGCGCATGATCGCGCCCACGATGCCGACCAGCACGCCGAGCAGGAACGGGATGCGCCAGCCCCAGGCGAGCATGTCCTCGGGGGAAATCCAGGTGGTGAGCACCGCCGCGGTCAGCGAGCCCAGCAGGAAGCCGCAGCCGACGCTGACCTGCTGCAGCGACCCGGTGAGGCCACGCCTGCCCGGCAGCGCATACTCGACCAAATAGGCCGCCGCCCCGCCCCATTCGCCGCCGCCCGACAATCCCTGCGCCAGCCGCGCCATGACCAGCAGCAGCGGCGCCAGCACGCCGATCGAGGCATAGGTCGGCAGCAGCCCGACCGCGAAGGTGGAGACCGCCATCAGGAAGATCACGGCACTCAGCGCGCGCTTGCGGCCATGGCGGTCGCCGTACTGGCCGAAGACGATGGAACCGACGGGCCGCATGACGAAGCCCACCCCAAACACCGAGAATGTCAGCAGCAGGGAAACCAGCGGGGTCTGGTTCGGGAAGAATAGCTGCGAGATGACGGGCACGAAGTAGCCGTACACCGCGAAGTCGTACCATTCGAGCACGTTGCCGATAACCCCGGCCAGGATCGCCGTGCGCCGCTGACTGGATGACTGGCCGATGCCAGGGACGGAGGCGGGGGCGGTGATCGACATGGCGGCTCCTTGCTCTGCGCATTTTGGGGCGGGACGCTGGGTCGAACCCCGCAGTGAAACAAGCAACTCCCGCGCCAAAGCCATGCGTGATTAGCCTCGACGAAGCGGCATGCTCTAATGCCGCCAGCATAAAGGCCAGTAAAGAGGATGGACGCATGGATCTGATCGTTCGCGGCGCACAGCTCGCCGAGCGTGCCGGTGGTCAGTTGGTCGATATCGGGGTCTCCGGCGGCAGGATCGTCGCAATCGAGCCGAGACTTATGGCCGATGCCGAGGTCTTCGACGCTGCCGGCCGCCTCACCTGCGGCGGCCTTATCGAAACGCATATCCATCTCGACAAGTCGCGCCTGCTCGACATCTGTCCGGCGGAACCCGGGCGACTGATCAGCCCCGTCCATTATGTCGCCCCATTCAAGCCGCAGATCACCGAGGAGGACGTGCGGCGCCGGGCGGAACAGACGCTGCGGGAGTGCCTGATCCACGGCACGACGCACATCCGGACCCATGTCGAGGTGGATCCCGGGATCGGCCTGCGCGGCTTCGAGGCGGTGGCTGCGCTCGCCAAGGACTACAAGTGGGCGGTTGACATGCAGCTCTGCGTGTTCCCGCAGGAGGGCCTGACCAACTACCCCGGTACTGACGAGCTGCTGGTGCAGGCGCTGCAGCGAGGCGCGCAGGTGATCGGGGCTGCCCCGCGCTACGACACTGACCATGGCGGCCAGCTGCGCCGGATTTTCGAGCTCGCCCGCGGGTTCGACGTCGATATCGACATGCACCTGGATTTCGGCAACACGCCCGACGATCTCGACGTGCTGCTGGTCTGCGAATTGACAGAGCAATTCGGGTTGGGGGGCCGCGTGACGGCCGGGCACATGACCAAGTTGTCGGTGATGCCGCCGGCAGACATGGCGCAGGTCGCCCGCCGGCTTGCGAATGCCGGTGTGTTCGTCACGGTGCTGCCGGCCACGGATCTCTACCTTATGGGGCGCGACCAGGACCACGGCGTCCGGCGCGGCGTCGCCGATGCTAATTTCCTGATTGAGCACGGGGTGAACTGCTCGATCTCAAGCAACAACGTGCTTAATCCCGCCACGCCGTACGGCGACTGCTCGCTGATCCGTATGGCTAATCTGCAGGCGAACCTGCTCCAGGTCAGCCAGCCCGGCCAGTTGCGCGAGTGCTTCTCAATGCTGACCGAGCGGTCGGCGCGTATTCTCAACCTAAGGGATTATGGGATCAAGGTTGGCAACCCAGCCGACATCGTGGTGATCGACAGCACCTCGCCGGAGCGCGCCATCGCCGAGATCAGGCACCCGGTCGCCGCATTCAAGCACGGGCGCCGGACCGTCACCCGGCACCCCGCGGAGCTCGGCCCGGCGCCGGCGGTTACCGCCTGAGCCGCCCGGCTCTTGCCGGTGCGTGCCGGAGGGTGAAACCTGCGTCTCCACCCGCATAGGAGCCTTGCGCGTATGTTCGAACCGTCTGCCTGGACCGCCATCGGCGCCGCGTCCTCGCCCAGTTTTTCCACCGACGGCGAGACGTTGTTCCACCTGCGCGGCGCCGGGCTGCCGCAGGTCTGGTCGATGCACCGGGACGGCAGCGCCGCCCGCCAACTGGTCAGCCAGGACGAACGCACGGTCAACCTTCGCCGCGCACCCAATAGTGACCGGCTGATCTGGGGCATCGACGCGGGCGGGGACGAACGTCAGCAGATCTGGCTGCTTGATCCCGGCGGCACGCCCCGTGCCTTGACCGTTGAACCCAGCGCCAGCCATGAGGCCGGCGCGTTCTCGCCGGATGGCGGGCGCATCGCGTTTGCCGCCAACGACCGCGACGCGGCTTGCTTCGATATCGTTGTGCTGGACCTCGCCACCGGCGGCCGTCGTCGGGTGTTTGAGGGGGCGGGTGCGCGCTCGGTCACCAACTGGACCGGCACCCGCCTGGTCGTCATCGAGGATCGCAGCAGCAGCGACCAGGCGCTCTGGACCATCGACGCCGAGACCGGCGCCGCGCATGAGGTGCCCCGCCGCGGCCTCGCCCGCTACGCTTCCGCCCGGTTCACCAAGGACGGCGCGCATATCCTGGCGCTCTCCGACCAGGGCGGCGCGGACTTCATGCGGCTTTGCCGGATCGAACCCGCGAGCGGCGAATTAGAGACAGTGTTCGAGCCCGCCGGGCGCGATGTCGAGGCTTGGGCACTGTCTCCGGACGGAACTCTGCTCGCCACCGTCGAGAATGACCGCGGGTACGGCATGCTGCGTGTCGGCGCGCCCGGCGGTGAGCGGGACGTCGTCACCGGCGTGCCACTTGGCGTCGCCGGTGACTTCGCTTGGTCTCCCGACAGCAAGGCGCTGGCCTTTTCCGCCGAGGGGCCGACCGCGCCTCCGGGCCTGTATGTCTGGGAGGACGGCGTAGCCCGGCCGGTCTGGCGGCCGGACCCGCAGGCCGACGCGGCCATCGACCCGGCGCTGCTCATCGGCTTCACGTTGGTGTCCTGGCCGGGCCTGGACGCACAGGACATACCCGGCTGGCTCGCGAAGCCGCATGGGGAGGCGCCGGCGGGCGGGTTCCCCGCCGTCGTCTGGGTGCATGGCGGACCTGCCGCGCAGAGCCGCGCGAAGTTCCGCCCCGACATGCAGATGCTGCTGGCCCAGGGCTTCGCGGTCCTGATGCCCAACGTGCGCGGCAGCACCGGATACGGCCGGGCTTGGATGGAGAGCGACGACTTCGAGAAGCGCCCGGTCGCCATCGATGACCTCGTCGCGGCCCGGCACTGGCTGGCGAAACAGCCGGGCATCGACCCCTCGCGCATCGGGATCATGGGCCAGTCTTACGGCGGCTGGATGGTGCTCGCCGCCATCACCCGGCATCCCGAGCTATGGCGGGCGGCGGTGGACTATTACGGGATCGCCGACTGGTTCACCCTGCTGCGCGACACCGGCCCCTGGCGCCGCCAGCACCGCGCGCTCGAATACGGCGTGCCCGGCCGGCACGACGACGTGCTGCGGGAGCTGTCGCCGATCCACGGCGTCGGCGCCATATCCGCGCCGCTGCTCGTGGCCCATGGCGACCGCGACCCGAGGGTGCCGATGAACGAGAGCGAGCAGCTCGTGGCCGCGATGGAGCACCACCAGAAGCCCGTCCGCTATGAGCGCTTCACCTATGCCGGGCACGGCTTTATCCGCCCTGACCACCAGCGGCGGGTCTATGCCGCCGTCGCCGAGCACTTCTTACGATATTTGTAGCCCGACCCGGCAATTACGCACGCTCGACGCCCCAGAATAGCACGTTGCCACAGCGGACGAAATTTTTGAGATTGGTCCGGAACGCCCAGGGCTGCTTCCATTGGCCCAGAGGCAGGAAGGGCGGGTTGGCGAAAGCCTCGCGCTGCATGTCCTCGCAAAACGCCTTCTGCGCCGCCCGGTCCGGCGCCTCGAACCAGCGGACGGGCTGCGCGATGGATGGGCGCGGGAGGGCAGACGCCAAGCTGCTGCCCGCGACGCCGGCCAGTAACGTCCTCCGATGCATTTTAGTCCCTTTCTCGACAGAGCGGCCAGCATGGCACGGCAAACCTATTGACCGGGTGCGCATTGAGGCTGTTGCATACTCAAATTACCGCAATAGGACCCTTGTAACCCTGATGTGACAACTGGCGGCTGTATTCCCGCGGTTAGGTTGTAAAGCGCGCGGGACGTTGAACCTGGCCCGGCAAGGAGCTGGGCGCGATCCGCCTTGTCCAAACTTGGGGGAGATGACTTTGAAGCACCGCCGGCCCGAATTCTGCCTATCGCGACGAGTGGACCAACCTCGGGCATCGGGCGTCAACCGCCTTGCCTTGGTTGGGATGCTGCTGTTCGCTGGCCGGGCCGATGCGGCGCCGCCGCCCGATGTCGACCCTGCGCTCTCCCCGTGGTTTCGCGGCCTGCAGGCACCCGACACCGGCCAGTCCTGCTGCTCGATCACCGATTGCCGCCCGACGGAGACCCGAACCAGGGACAATCACTACGAAGTCCTGATCGGCGATCGATGGCTGATGGTGCCGCCCGAGAAGATCCTGAGCCGCTCCGATAATCCCACCGGCCGCGCGGTCGTATGCTGGACGCCATCGCTCGGGATCATGTGCTTCGTGCATGGACCGGAGGGCTGAGGGCCTGACTTGCTGATTGCGGTATCGATCCGCTTTCCACGACGCTGGGACGTGCTAACGTTACGGCTGTGATGGGGACGCACCCTGCTAGTCCGCGCCGCGCCGTCCTCGGCCTCCTCATGGCCGTGCTGGCGCTGCTCGCCCAGATTACCCTGCCTCCGGTCACGCCGGGTATCATGGCGCTTCCTGACGCCGCGTTGTTTGGCGACGTCCCAATCTGCCATTCGGGGGCGCCGGCCGGGTCAGACAGCGGGACACCGGCGGGTCACGCGCAGCACGGGACGCAATGCGCGCTCTGTCCCGTCTGCCACACGCTCGCAGCCGCGGCGTTCCTGCCCGTGCCGGCATCGGAGCCGCCAGCACCAGCTATGGCTTTTGCCGCGCAGCATACAGGGCCGCCACCCGCCCAGGCGCCGCCCGTCGCCGCCGTCCTTGCTGCCACCTACCCCACCGGACCACCCAGCCTGGCCTGACCGGAGCCTTGCCGCGGCGCGACCGCCTTATGCGGCCGCTGCCTCCGATCCGAATGCCAGGAGCCACATCCCATGACACGCTCAACGATCGTTGCGGCCACAGCCGTCGCACTGTCCGCCCTGCCCGGCGGCCCGGCCGCCCATGCCCATGCCATTGCCGGCGCCCGCGTCTTCCCCGTGACCCTCACCATCGACGACCCCGGCGTCGCCGACGAGGCGTCGATTCCCACCTTCAGCTTCCAGCGGCAGCCGAACGACCCGGACACCGGGCACGGCTACCAGTACAACCTCGCCGCCGAGTTCAATAAGCGCATCACCGACCACCTCGGCATTGGGGTCACCGGCGGCTACACGGTCCGCACGGCGCAGTTCGGCAAGACGCAGACCGGCTTCCAGAACCTCAACGTCACCCTGAAATACCAAGCCTGGGTCAACGCCCCGCACGAGGCGATCCTGTCGCTCGGCGTCATCCGGGAGCTCGCCCGTACCGGCACCGCCCATATCGGCGCTGACCAGTTCGCCAGCACGACGCCCACGGCGTACTTTGGAAAGGGGTTCGGCGGCCTGCCGGTCGCGGCGCTGCGCCCGTTCGCGATCACCGGCACGGTCGGCTACACGATCGCCGACAAGAAGCTGAAGGCGATCGGCGGCGGCCCATCCGACCTCGGCGCCAACGGCACGGGGGGCGTGACCGGGCTGGCGGCGCAGCAGTTCAACACCGGCTACGCCAACCGCTGGGTCGGCGGGCTGTCGCTGCAATACAGCCTGCCCTATCTGCAGTCCCAGGTACGGGACCTCGGGCTGCCCGGCTTCGTCAACCGCCTGACCCCCCTGGTCGAGGTCGCCTACTCCTCGCCGGCGTCCAGCCCCAGCAACCTCGGCACCCAGGTCGTCGTCGCACCCGGCGTCATCTACGGCGGCGACAGCTTCCAGGTCGGCCTCGAGGCGCTGATCCCGGCCAACCGCGCATCCGGCCGGTTCGTGGGAGTGATCACGCACATGCACGTGTTCTTCGACGACCTCTTGCCAAACAGCCTCGGCAAGCCGCTGTTCAGCTATTGATCCGGAGCGACGCCATGCACACCAGCCTCCGCGCCTGCGCCGTCATGCTCCTGCTGCTCTTGCCCCCTCTGTTTGCACCCAGCATTGCGTTCGCCCATGCGCAGCTCCGCCAGGCCGACCCGCCGGTGGGTTCTGTCGTCCACAGCCCGCCGGCGCAAATGGAGCTGACTTTCAGCGAGGCCATCGAGCCGCGCTTCAGCACCGTTGCGGTCACCGACGCCGCTGGCCTGCAGGTGGACAAGCACGACCTGCACGCGATGCCCGGCGATGCCAAGCGTCTCGCCGTCGGCCTCGGTCACTTTGCCGCCCGGCGTTTACACGGTCGTGTGGCACGCGACCTCGGTGGATACCCATAAGACCGAGGGCACGTTCACTTTCACCGTTGCACCATAGGCCGAGGGGCTAGATATGCTGGCCGCGTTTTCCGTCGAGGGCGGGCCTATGCTCATCCTCGTGCGGTCGGCGGCCGATGCGGCGCTGCTGTCGCAGTTCGGGGCGTTGCTGGCCTTGGCATGGCTGGCTCCGCCCGTGCTGGCGCTGCTCGGCCGGGATGCGCCGGCAGTGGCCCGGCGGCTGGCCTGGGTGGCTGGGCTGTCCATCTCGGCCGCTGTGCTGCTGACCCTGGGCTGGCTCGCGGTGCAAAGCGCCGTGCTCGCCGGCTCCGCGTCCGATTCGCCGCTGGTGCTGCAGGAGACGCTGTTCGGTCATCTCCTGCTGGCGCGGCTCGGCCTGCTCGGACTCACGGGGCTTGCTTTGGCCCGGCATCGGCCCTGGCTCGCCACCGTCCTGGCGGGGGCCGCAGTGCTGACCCAGGCCGGGCACGCCCACGCCTGGGCCATGTACGACGGGCCGAGCTGGCTGCTGCTCTCCGGCACGGTCCACCTGCTCGCCGCCGCAGCCTGGTTGGGCGGCCTGGTGCCGCTGCTGCTGCTGGTCGCGGCCGCGCCGCCCGGGGTGGCGGCCCTCGCATCCACACGGTTCGCGCCGCTGGGCACCGGATGCGTGCTGCTGCTCGCCGGCACGGCGCTGTTCCAAGCCGGCGTCCTGGTCGGAACGCCGCCGGGCCTTATTGGGACGGGCTACGGGCTGGTGGCACTTGCCAAGCTGAGCCTATTTCTCGGGCTGCTGGGGTTTGCCGCACGCAACCGCTTCCGGCTGACCCCGGCGCTTGGTGGTGCGAGGCCTGATGCAGCCAAGCGCGGCCTCGTGCGCAGCATCGCCGCCGAGACCTTTGTGGGCCTGCTGGTCGTGGTGGCCGCCGGCCTGCTGACCAGCATGCCGCCCGCCATGCACGTGCAGCCGCTATGGCCCTTCGCATGGCGCCTGAGCCTGGAGGCGGTGCAGGAGGATGCGTCGATGCGTCACGAAGCAGCGCTGGCCGTCGCCGTCCTCGCATCGGCGGCGGTCATGGTCGCGGCGGCATTTCTACGCCGGCTGCGCGCCCGCTGGCTGATCGCGCAGGCGGGTATCGTTGCGGCTTTCCTCGCTTTGCCGCATCTGGACCTGCTGTTCGCCGAGGCATGTCCGACGCAGTACTGGCATTCGCCCACGGAGTTCGCCAGCGCTTCGATCTCGGAGGGCGCCGCGCTCTACCCCGTGCATTGCGCAGGCTGTCACGGTGCCGAAGGCCGTGGCGACGGTCCGGCTGCGAGCATGCTCCCTGTGTCGCCCGCGGACCTGACGGCCGAGCATCTATCGGCGCACAGGGATGGGGAGCTGTTCTGGTGGCTGTCGCACGGCATCGCAGCGCCCGACGGCAGCGTGGCCATGCCGGGCTTCGCCGACGCGCTGACCGAGGACCAGCGCTGGGCACTGATCGACTGGGTCCGGGCCAATAATGCTGGGGTCGGCTGGGCGGCAACGGGTGCGTGGGCGCTGCCGATCCAGGCCCCTGAGCTGCAGGCGTCGTGTCCCGGTGGGCGTGCCGTGACGCTTGCGGACCTGCGCGGCCAGGTGGTCCGGATTGTGTTCGGGCCAGCCCACGCGATGCATAGCGTGGTCACGATCCAGGCGACTGCCAGTCCGCAGACCCCATCAAGCGAAAGCTTGTGCGTTGCCGGCGACGATGCGGTGCTGCGCGCCTATGCGATTGTGACCGGAGGAGCGCCGGACGCGTTGCCCGGTAAGCAGGTCCTCATTGACGGCGGCGGCTGGCTTCGCGCCGTGCAGCAGCGCGGCGCTGTGCCGAGTTGGGATGACCCCGGCACGCTTGCCGACGCGGTCCGGGATATTGCGGCCCATCCGCTTGCCGAAAGCCCGCATAGCCATGCGGGAATGCGGATGTAGCGCGCCGGGGCTGCGCCAACGACCTCAGGAGTTTGAGAAGACGGGCGACATAGCGGTTACGGGACGGGTGAGGTCAGCCCCCGTCCACACCAGCGTCGTGGGATTGATCGGCAACCCGCGGGCGGCGAGTTCCGTAGCGGGCAGCACGTCGCAGTTCGGCCACAAACCCGTCTCCAGCGCACCGGCATAGCCCTCCGGAAGCCCAGCCTCCCGCATTGCGGTCGCGGCGCCCTGGTAATCATAGTCGAACGCGACATGCTCGATGGTCAGCCGGTCCGGCCCGGGGGTCAGCACGCTGAACCAGACGCGCTGGGTGCCGTCATTGGCGGGCATCCCGACGGCCCCGCTATTGTGCCACAACCGGCTCCCGGCAGCCTGGGTGAACGGCAGGCCGCAATGCCCGGCAACCACGCCGTCATAATCCAGCGGAACCGTGCCAACGGTCGATGCAAAGACGAACTCGTTGATCACGCCGGCGCTGCCATGCACGACGGCCAGCCGGTATTGCCCGAGTTGAAGATCGATCTGCCGCGGCAGCCCGCCCATCCACGTCAGCGCCGGACCATCGAGTGCTGAGGCGGCGTGGGCGAACCATGCCCCGGACAGCAGGTCGCACGCCGAGCCCGGCGCGAACCCGCAGCCGCAATCCGCCGCACCGGCAGCAAGCTGCTCCTCACAGTTGCCCATCACGACGTGCACGCCGGCGTCACGCACCAGCGCCACGGTCGCTGCCGGATCCGCGCCGTAAGCCACGACGTCGCCGGTGCAGATCATCCGCTCCGGCGGGATGCCGCGCTGCGCCGCGTGCGCCAGCAGCGCCTCGGTCGCCTGCAAATTGCTGTAGCAGCCGCCGAACACCAGCACGGCGGCGTCGGTGACGATCTCGGGATGGGGCATGGAGGCAGCCTAGCCTGTCGCTTTCCACAACTCCACTATATCCAGGCGCGCATCCAGCCCAGGAGGCCCCATGATTTCCCGACGCCATCTCATCGCCGCCGCCCCCCTGCTCGGCCTGGCCGGGCGGGCACGCGCGGCGGATGCGCCGATCCGCTTCGCCGTCGGCCCGTTCCAGCCCACGGCAGGCGACACCAAACGCGCCTACGAGCCATTCTTCGCCTATTTGGGCGAGGCGCTGGACCGGCCGTATGAACTGATGGTGACGACCGACTGGGCGGGCATCGCGGTGGCGCTCGCGAACGGGCAGGTGGACTGCACCTGGATGGGTCCATGGGGCTACGTGCTGGCCAAGGACCGTTCGGGCGCGGAGGCGTTGGCCACCGTCCAGTACAACAACAAGCCGACCTACAACGCGATCATTATCGCCAGGCCGGATTTGAAGATCCAACACTTTCCCGAAGACGCACGCGGCATGTCCATCAGCTTCGCAGACGCCGGATCGACCAGCGGCTGGCTGATCCCGAACTGGTGGTTCCTGACGCACGGCATCGACGTGAAGACCTACTTCAAGTATCGCGACGGCGCCTCGCACCCGGCGAACGACATCGCGGTCGCTAATGGGCAGGTCGATCTCGCGACCGACTACGACCGCAACCTCAACGCGATGATCGAGGCCGGGCGGGTCAAAGCGGACCAGGTCAAGGTGGTGTGGACCTCCGACCCGCTGCCGAACGACGCCCTGGCGGTCCGCCGCGACCTCGACCCGGCGGTCAAGCGAGCCATCCTGGAGGCCGTATTGAAGATCGACGCGGCGCAGGCGGCCAAGGTCCTGCCCACCCACTACACCGGCTGGGTCGCGGCCCGGCCAGACAGCTACGCCGATATCGAGGCGGCCGGCCGGGCGCTGCACAAGCTGCAAGGGAGTTGACGCCTCGGGCGGCGTGGCTGCTGGCTGCCGCCGCCGTCCTCTATGGCGCCTGTTTCTGGGTTGTCTCGCCCGACCTGCCGCGGCTCTGGGCGGGGCTGCCGCGGCTGCTCCGGTGGCTCTCGACCGCTTTCCCGCCTGACTTCTCTGACCCTGGCGACCTCGCGCGCCGAGCCGCGGAGACGGTGGCGATCGCGACCCTCGGCACCACGCTGGCGGCATTGGCCGCGTTGCCGCTCGTGCTGTTCGCGGCCCGTCCCGTGGCTCCGGTCGCGTGGCTGTATCACCCCGTCCGCGGCGTGCTGGACCTGCTGCGCGGCGTGGACGGCTTCGTCTTCGCCCTGATCTTTGTCGCTGCCGTCGGCCTCGGCCCGTTTGCCGGCATGCTGGGCGTGGCGCTGCACAGCACCGGGTCGATCGCCAAGCTGTGGTCCGAGGCGCTGGAGGCCGCCGACCTCGCCCCGGTGCAGGCCGCCCTGTCCGCCGGCGCCTCCCGCGCCCAGGCCGCGACCGTCGTGCTGCTGCCCGGCGCGCTGCCGCAGATGGCCTCGACGGTGCTGTATGTGTGGGAGTTCAACATCCGCGCCTCGACGGTGCTGGGCCTGGTCGGTGCGGGCGGCGTGGGCCAGGAGCTGAAGAACGCCGTCGATCTGCTGGATTTCGCCCGGGTGCTGGCCATCCTGCTCGTCATCATCTCCCTCGTGCTGCTGGCCGACCGGATTTCGGCCCGGCTGCGCGCAGCCCTGCTTTGAACCTAACCGCGGGCAGCCCTGCTATGACCCCGGCTGCGCTCATCGTGCACGATCTGGCGGTCAAACGCGGTGGACGCCCGGTGCTGTCGGGCATTTCGCTGACCATCGCTCCCGGGGAGGTTGTGGCGATCGAGGGCGCATCGGGTGTCGGCAAAACCACCCTGGTGCACGCAATCGCTGGGCTCATCACCTCCACTGGACGCATCGAGGGTGCCCGGCCGGCCGTCGTGTTCCAGCATCACGCGCTGGCTCCGCGGCTGAGCGCGCGCACCAACGTGCTGGTGGGCGCGCTGGGCCGGATCGGCTTCTGGCGCGCGACGCTGGGACGCTGGCCGGCACGGGAGGTGGCGCTGGCGGAGGATTGCCTCGCGCGGGTTGGCCTTGCGGGGCTTGGACAACGCCGGGCCGACACCTTGTCCGGCGGCCAGCGGCAGCGCGTCGCCATCGCCCGGGCGCTGGCCCAGCGCGCGACGGTGCTGCTGGCGGATGAGCCGGTCGCCAGCCTCGATCCCAGCAATGCGGAGACCATTCTGGGCCTGCTGCGCGACCTGGCGCACCGGGATGGGCTGGCGATCCTGGTCTGCCTGCACCAGCCCGCTTTGGCCCAGCGTTTCGCCGACCGGCGGCTGGGCCTGAGCCTGTCCGGGCTGATTCCGCTAGGCGCAGAAACCCCGTCCTGACGTGTCCAGTGCGGAGCCAAGTCACTGCAACGCACATCAATTATTTATGCCGCGGGTCCTATACGCACATGGACCCTTTAGCGGCCTCCCGCCAGATCTTCGAAGCCAACTGCCCCCTGTGCCCGGTTCTTTCGCAGGAGCTTGCTTTGCTTCAACATCCCATCCATTCCGTTGAGCCACGCTTACTGATGCCGGACCACGGCGGCTGCACCTCCGAGGTCGC
>CAWKLS010000016.1:0-9741 GCA_963850595.1 uncultured Alphaproteobacteria bacterium
CCCCGGCTATGCGCGGCTGTCGATCGGCATCGAGCATATCGACGACATCCTAGCCGATCTTGGCCAGGCGCTGGATGCGGTCACGGTGCGGGTGGCGGCCTAAGTTTTGGGGTGGTCGAGGCTGCTCGGCGAGCAGCCGCTTCACGTCGGCCTTGACCACCTTGCCATAGCCGGATTTCGGTAGCGCATCCCACACCTCGATGCGCGATGGCCGCTTGGACCGGCGAGGCGCCCGTCCAGCTGCGCCATCAACGCGGCGGTGTCGATCGGGGCGCCGTCGCGTGGCACCAGGACAGCGACGCCCGTTTCTCCCCATTTCGGGTGCGGCATGCCCACCACGCAGGCCTCGGCGACGGCCGTTGAAGCATCAACAGTTCCTCGACCTCGCGCGGATACACGTTGCTGCCGCCGGAGATATACATGTCGGATGCGCGCCCGGTGATGAACAGGAAGCCGCGCTCGTCGAGGTGGCCGAGGTCGCCGGTGTGGAACCAGCCGTGCCGGAACGCCTGCGCATTGGCCTCGGGATTGTCGGCGTAGCCCATGAAAACGGCCGGGCCGCGCACGCCGATCTCCCCGGTCTGTCCGGCAGCCAATCGCGCGCCATCGGACCCGAGGATTGCGATCTCCATGCCGGTGCGCGCCTGGCCGCAGGTGCCGACCGGAATGTCCGGGTCGTCCTCGACCGCGTGCAGATGCGGCGGCAGCACGGTGATGTTGCCGGTGACCTCGCCCAGGCCAAAATACTGCACGAGGACGCGGCCCAATTTGCGCAGCGCGTGCTGCTGGTCGGCGCGGAACATCGGCGCCCCGGCGTAGATGACGTAGCGCAGCGACGAGTGATCGTGCCGGTCCACGCCAGCGTCGCGGGTCAGCATGGTCAGGATCGTGGGCACGGTGAACATGTTGGTGACCCGGTGCCGCTCGATCAGGCGCCATGCCTCAGTGCAGTCGAGGGCCGGAGATTCGAGCAGCACGCTGGCTGCGCCGCGGGCGACCTGGGTCACCGCGTGGATGCCGGCGCCGTGCGACAGCGGTGCGACGACAAGCGAAACGTCATGCTCGGTGGTGCCGGGCATGAGGTCGCAGAGGTGGCTCAGGGTGACAAAGGCCATCTGCCCATGGGTCAGCACGCCGGCCTTTGGCCGCCCGGTGGTGCCGGAGGTGTAGAACAGCCAGCATGGGTCGTCCCGGTCAACGTCGGCCGGGATTTTGCACTGTGCGCTCCCGGCGGCCAAGTCGTCCCAGGTCACGGCACCCTCACCGATGGTGACGCTGAGGCGTAGAGCCGGGTTGGCCTCCGCCGCGGCGCTTGCGTGTTCTGGGAAAGCGCCGCCGATGATATGCACCGCCGCTTTGGCGGACTGGGCGAGGTAGGCGACCTCGGCCGGGGTCAGCCGGACATTGGTCGGCACCCAGACGGCGCCCAGCGTCCACGTCGCCCACATCGTCTCGAACAGCGCATTGCCGTTCGTGGCGTGGACCAGCACGCGGTCGCCCTTGGCGATGCCTCGGGCCGCGAGGGCGGCAGCGGCCCGGCGGACGCGCTCAGCGAGCTCGGCCCAGGTCCAGACCCGCTCGCCGCGTATCAATCCGGGTCGGCCAGGATGGCGCTGCGCGGTGTGGAACAGCAGGTTGGCGAGGTTGCTGGTCGGGATCATGCCGCCAGGGTGACAGGTACCGGCCAGTTGGGGGAAGCTGCCGCACCAAAGCGCGGAGGCCCAGTGATGTCCATGATATCAGTCGCACCAAGGCTGGCCGGAAAAGTCGCCGTGGTCACCGGCGGGCTGTCCGGCATCGGCGCTGCCGTCGCCGAGCGCTTACTGTCCGAGGGCGCCTACGTCGTCGCGGCCGATGTCGCGGCGCCGGACCATATGGCGCAGAACGGGGCCGCGGTGCTGGACGGGATCGAGCCGGTGCGGCTGGATGTTGCCGATGCCGCGTCGGTCACACGATGCATGGCGGCGGTCGTTGCCCGGCATGGACGGCTGGATATCTTGATCAACTCGGCCGGGATCGGGCGCGACATCCCGTTCCTCGACACGTCGGCTGAGGAGTTTGATCGCATGATCGCGGTGAACCTGCGCGGCACGTTCCTGGTTGGGCAAACGGCGGCGCGTCACATGGTGGAGGGCGGGGGCGGGGCGATCGTCAACATCGCCTCGGTCGCGGGCCTGCGCGGCAGCCGGGGGCGGGCGGCGTACGGCGCGTCAAAGGGCGGGGTGATTACGCTGAGCCAGGTGATGGCGGTTGAGCTGGCGGGCTATGGCATCCGGGTGAACGTCATAGCGCCGGGTCCGATCGAGACGCCGCTGGTGGCGGCGATGCACGGCGAGGCGATCCGTCGCGACTGGCTCCGCCAGGTGCCGATGCGCCGCTACGGGGTTCCGGAGGAGATTGCGGGCGTGGCGGCGTTCCTGTGCTCGGACGACGCCAATTTTGTGACGGGCCACGTTCTTGCGGCCGACGGCGGGTTTCAGGCCTGCGGGATCGCGATGCCGTAACCTGGGGAATTGGAGCGGACGACGAGGTTCGAACTCGCGACATTCAGATTGGAAATCTGACGCTCTACCAGCTGAGCTACATCCGCGTTGGCTAAAGATATCAAAGGCCGGTTCTGGCTGCAACGCCTCCCTGAGCGGGTCTCGCGCCGGCCTAGCGGATCAGCAGGTAGTTTATCGTCAGCGGGATGGTGATCGTGCGGTCGGTGTTCTCGGCCGGCAACGGCTCCAGCTGTGCGTTGCGCCAGGTTCCGACGGCCGCCATGTCGAGCCAAGGCGAGCCGGAACGGCGCTGGATTTCGACCAACTCGACGCGGCCCTGGCGGTTTACGACAATCTGGATTTCGACCGTGCCGTCCTCGCCATTCTGGGCAGCCTGTGGCGGGTAGTAGCGGTGCCGGCGCCAGTAGGCCGCCAGGCCCTGCGCCCAGTCGGCGCCGATATTGGCGGCGCGAATGTCAAAGAACGCCTCGCTCTTGTTGGGACCGGGCTTCGGTGCGCCCAGCGAGAGGTCGATGGCACGCGACGACCCAGGCAGTCGGGGCATCGGCGCGCGGGAGGCAGCCCGGCCGAAGTTCAGGTCGATCGGCGGCGGAAATGCGCCGGGCGCCAGTTGTTGCTGCGCCTGCGGCCGGGGACGTGGGGGCGTTGGCGCCGGGGGCAAAGGCGGTGGCGCGGTCAGTGGCGGCAGGTCGGGCGCCAGGATCTGCGGCGAAAGCGGCGGCGTCACAGGCTCCGGCTCCGCAAGCCGCACCGCGGGCGGCTCCGGGCTGGGCTTGGGAGCGGGTTCAGCAAGCGCTTGCGGTGGCGGGGCTGGAGCGGGTTGGGGTGCCGGCTCAGGTTCTGCCTCGGGCTCGGATGGAGGTTCCGGTGCAGGCTGCACCACCGTCGGCGGCTCGGACGGTGAGGTCTCCGGCATAATCGGCGACTCAGGCGCAGGCGGCGATTCGAGTACCTGCGGCGACTCGGAGATGCTTGGTGGCGCCGGCGGTTCGGCCAACGGAGTTGGCGGTTTGTCGGCTGCAGGAGGCTCGGACGGTGTGTCCAATGCCCGTTCCGGTGCCGTGGGCGGCGTGGACGAGCCGCCGTTCTCAAATATCAGGTCGTATGATGGCGCGATCGGCGTCGGCAACTCCAGCGGCCGGGTGATCAGCAGGGCCGCAAGGGCCAGCAGATGCAGCAGCACGGACCCAATAATAGCCCACCGCCGCCGCTCATCGCGAAGCACGCCCGTGCGGCGATACGCCGGCAGGTTAGGACTGATCAGCGGCAGGCGAGGCATCGGGACCGGGTCATGATACTGCGAACATATAGGGGTTCGAGGCGAGTCATGGGTAGGCTCCTGCCATGCCGGCTGCTGTGAAGACTTGACAGAACGGCCCGCGCGCTCTTTCTACGCATCCTGCGACGGCGGCCGCGCCGGGTCGCCACGTTGGGTGGCTTGCCGGCACTGCAGGGGCGTAGCTCAATTGGCTAGAGCGCCGGTCTCCAAAACCGGAGGTTGAGAGTTCGAGACCCTCCGCCCCTGCCAGCCGGCACGTTCACCCCCGGCGCGTTTACCCAGTGTTTCGCATGCTCGCCGCCGCCTTGCATGTTCGTTGAGGAAGTTTGAATTCATGGCGTTGGCGGTTGATCCGGTTAAGTTCCTTCGCGAAGTGCGAGCCGAAGTCGGCAAGGTCACCTGGCCGTCCCGCAAGGAGACCCTGATCACCACGGGTTTGGTCTTCGCCTTGTCGGGGCTGGCAGCGGTGTTCTTCTTCGTCGCCGACCAGATCATCGGCATTGGCGTCCGCGCGCTGTTCGGCGTCGGATTTTAAGGGACCAGTCATGGCCAAGCGTTGGTACGTCGTCCACGTCTATTCTGGATTTGAGAAAAAGATCGCGCAGCAGGTCAAGGAGCAGGCCGCGCAGAAGGGCCTGGCTGAGCTGGTCGATGAGGTGCTGGTTCCAGCCGAGGACGTCGTCGAGGTCCGGCGCGGCCAAAAGATCAACGCCGAACGCAAGTTTTTCCCGGGCTACGTGCTCGTGAAGATGGAACTGACGGACCAGACCTGGCACCTCATTAAAGATACGCCGAAGGTCACCGGCTTTCTTGGCACAAAAACTCGACCGTCTCCGATCACAGATGCCGAGGCCGACCGGATCATCAAGCAAAGCGCCGAGGGTGTCGAGCGCGCGCGACCCGCCATCTTGTTCGAGATCGGCGAGCAGGTCCGGGTCGCCGACGGCCCGTTTACGAGCTTCAATGGCACGGTTGAGGAAGTGGACGAGGAGAAGGGCCGCGTGAAGGTCAGCGTTTCCATCTTCGGCCGGTCCACCCCGGTTGAGCTGGAATACAGCCAGGTCGAGAAAGTCTGATGGCCTAACGACCGGGTCTTATGGAGTCCGGTCCTTCAACGTACGTTGCAGGTCGCGCTCGATCGGCTCGAGATTCGCAGCGCATTGCGCGATCGCGACGTCCCGCCATTCCGCCACGTCCGGAACATGCGTCGGGTTATCCCGCAGCAGCTCGCGCTTGATAAATGGGAAATGCGCTTGCATCAGTTGCCGCCACAGATCGCTAGTGGGGTTGAGCGGCTTGCGGGCCACGACGACGTTGCGGATGTGCCGGGTATGATACTGCCGCGCCCTGATCGTCGGGTCCGCGAGGTTTGGCCCCGCCTCCGTGTGATCCATCAGCAGTTCGGGGTCCAAGTCATTGATGAGGCTCTGATAGGGCCAGATGGCCCGGCAGGTGAACCCGGCCTTCAGCAAGGTTTGCGTAAGGCCGATCTCATAGAGGCGGACCAGCCACATCTTGGACCAAGTCGGCCGCACGGCGGCCCAGAAGTTGAGCCATGCATCGCTCGCTACGACACGGGGGCTGAATGCCATCAGATAGGATTGCAGGTGGTAGCGGGTCTGCCAGCTTTCGGTGCAGCCCCAGAAATCGGCTTTGCTGAAGTCGATCGCAGCTATCAAGTCATGCAGCGGGCGCATCGGGCCATAGACGCTGTCGTTCGCCATCACGACCATTTCGGTATTCGGCCGCGGCAGCTGCAGGATTTCGAAGCCCTCACGCCAGGCACCGAAATCATATCCGACATTGCTGCGTATCAGCACCCCGGCGCAGATGTCCTGCAACGCCGTCATGGCCGTCGGCCGCAGAAAACCGGCGTTGGTCACGAACACGATCGATAGGCCGGTCTCTGCCAGGCTGCGGACATGATGC
Source organism: uncultured Alphaproteobacteria bacterium (assembly GCA_963850595.1). Lineage (GTDB taxonomy): Bacteria > Pseudomonadota > Alphaproteobacteria > Acetobacterales > Acetobacteraceae > CAHJXG01. The sequence continues at coordinate 5,713 of CAWKLS010000016.1, forward strand.
AGCACGTGGTCGCGCACGTCGCCAGCGCCGTCCCAGTGGACATAGACGCAGACCTTGGGACCGAGCGTCATCTCACCGGCAGGCCAGCGGCTGACCAAACGCCTCGGGCTGCGGCGGCTCATGATGAGGTGGCCGAGCGCGGGCAAAACCTCATACCGCATGTAGCGATAAGGTGGTCTTATGAGCTGGCGCAGAACGCTTGTGGCCACGCTAGCTGCGCCTGGCGTTCACGTCCGGTGCTGCGATCCGCATCGCGATATCGTCCGGCAGCACCAAATTAGGATGAGCTGCATGAAGTTCGGCGGCCAGCGTCGCTGCTTCGTCCTGCGCCTCCAGCAGGTCGAGCGACTGCAGTTCGCCTCGGAGGGCTGCCCACCAGAGGTCAGAACCCAGCGGGGTTGCGGCGCGGACGCGGGCGAAGCGGGCACGCCCCATAGCCGGCTCGCCAGCGGCCCGGCCATCGGAGCCGATTTGCGCGTCTAGAACGGCGAGGAAGAACAGGCAGTCCCGTTCATTATCACTCAGCGGCAGGACGCTGCCGGGCTGGGCGAACCCCGTATTGCCTAAGTCGGAGCGGTGCACCACCTCGCGCGCAGCGTCGTAACGCCCGGCGTTCACCAGGCGCATCATCTCGGGATAGCCTAGCTTGACCACCAAATTGGTCTTCAAGACGCGCTCGATGAACGTAGTTGCTTCAGTCGCGCCGCCAGTTTGGTCGATGGCCTGGAGCTCGCCGTTGAACGCCGCCCACCATAAGGCCGATCCCGCCACCGTCGCATCGCGCACTCGGGTAAACCGGGTGCGGGTTGCACTAACGTCCCAATCACCTGTGGCTTGTGATGCAGTCTGCACGCCCAGCACGGCCAAGCAGAACACGACATCGCGGTCTTGCTCCGTAAGGGGCTGCCCGACCGGAGGCTCGTTCAGCGAGCCGTCCCGCATTATTCGCTGCGCCGCCGCGTATCGGCCAGCGTTGACCAGTTTGGGAAACGCCCAGCGGGCGACCTCTGGGCTGGGCTGGACGGCCCGGGCCGCAGCGGCCAACGCTTCAACGTCGTCCAAGGCGGGTGAGAGATCGATCGCCTGCATCTCGCCACGCAGCGCGGCCCACCATAGGTCCGACGCCGGCGCTGTCGCGGCGCGCACCTTACTAAAACCACGGCGCGCGGCAGAAGGGTCCCCGAGCGGGCGGCCGTCCGGTCCAGCCTGCACCTCGAGCACGGCCAGGCTGAAGACGAGGTCCCGCTCGGCATCGGACAACGGCGCATCGGCCACGGGGATGGCGAGGTCCACCGTGCGCACGACGTCGCGGGCCAGACTATAATGTCCGGCGTTGACCAGGCCGCCGACGGCGCGTCCCAGGACCATCCGACGGCGCGTCGCTCCGCCGGCCGGCGCTGGCGGCAGCGCGGCCAGGCGGGCGGCGATGTTCGAGGCACCCCCAGCTGCCGCGCAGAGCAGCGCCTCGGCTGAGGCGGTCCAGCCGATGTCCTCGGTTTGACCATCCTCCATGGCGAGCTCATTCAGTGCGCGGCGCATCGCGTTCGCGGCAGCGGCGGCGAGGGTGAACTGCAGTTCGAGCTCGGGCCGGCTAGCGCCCCCCTTCAGACGTTGGATACCGCGCGCATACAGCAGGCCGCCCAAATTTAACGGAACCAGGCGCGCCATCTCCTCAAGTCCGCAGGTGGCGATCGCCGGCGGCAGGGCGGTCATATGGTCGAGATCGAGGCCGAAGCGGGCCCGGCAGGCCGGCAACAGCAGGCTCCAGGCGTGCCTTGCCGCATCCATGTCATCGTCGTTCACGCTTTCCTGGAACGAACGGCCGGCGAAGCCCAGGAACACGTCGCTTGTTGGATCGAACAACTCGGCCCGGCGCGCGAGGTGCGCACGATACGACTGCCGCAGCCGTGCCTGATCGTGCTCCAAGGCCAGCGGCGCGTCGCTCGCAAAAGCGACCAGGGAATGGCTATCGACTTGCACATCCACATGCTCAAAGCCAGCCTGATGCAGCAAGCTGGTGAAGCTTGCGGTGTTCTGGATCACCAAATGCAGCGTCGGCGACAGCAGCGAGACGATAACGCCCGGCGACGAGGCGGGAACGATATCATCCCCATTCGGCGTCGTGAGCATCAGCAGGCCGCCGGGTTTCAGCATGGCGCGCAGCGTGCGGACGAAGGCGGCAGGAGAGGGCACGTGCTCGATGACCTCCGACGCCATCACGACATCGATCGTGCCGCGCGCCTCGTCGTCGTCGCGCAGATAGCGGAGCTCGATCGCAACGTTCAGCGCCTCGCGACCGACCGCGGCGAGCGGCGCTGGGTCGATGCCTAAGCCGTGCCACCGGCGGCTGTTGAGCGCAAAATCGAGGCCGAAGCCATAGCCGCAACCGACCTCCATATAGCTGCTGCCCGGAGGCGCGGCGGCTTGTGCCAAAGGACGGGTGATCAATGATACCCCCGCGCCCTGTTGCACGTAAAATGGCACGCAGCCGTGATCGTTCATCTCGGGGTCGGTGTAGTCGGGCGGAAGCTGATCGTCATAGAAGTGGCACGCGCAGGCTGGGCATCGCAGCACGTTCAATGGCCGCAACGACACATTCCGGTGCTGTCCAGCAAAGGTCAGCACCAATGACTTCGGAGCGTCCGATCCGCAGTTTGGACACGGCATGGCCTGAAGGTCGGATGGCGTGCCGGTCGTCGGGTCCGCCCACTGGATGGCGGACGGCTGAACGGTGAAGGGTAGGGCGGCTGCAAGGTCTGGCATGGGCCGGATATCTAACAGCCGACGGCGTAACGCAAGCAAGACAGCCTAATGCGCCGAAATGCGGAGCGGATCTGCGCCTCAGCTACGATGGCTCGGACTGCCGCCCGGCTTCGTCCAGTTCGGCCTGGCTGCGCCGGTTGCGATCCTCGGCCGCTTTCTCCGCGCGCTGGGTCAGCAGCGTCTCCACGGCTTCGGACGCAGTGCGGCTCGCGGTCAGCACGGCGCGCAGCCGGGCAACCTCGGCGCCGGCGCGCTCGCAGGCTTCTCGCGCCTCAGCCGCGTGCTGCCGTGCGCCTGGCAGCCAGGCGGCAAACGCTTCGACCAAGGCGTCGTCGCCGTTGAGGTCGATGCTGCGGCGGCCTCATCGGCGATCTGTTGGGTGGCATCGTCGGCGCGGGTGGCGGCAATAACCTCGGCAGCGAGCGCCCTGGATACGGCCTGGCTTGCGTCGTCCAGCGCGAGGCGGCGCAAGCGGGCCACGGTCACTATGGCTCTATGTTTCATCCGGTTCCTCCAGAGCGAGACGTAAAGCGTCGAAGGCCTCGTCTAATCCACACCAGTCCTGCTTGGTCTGCTGCAGCACTGCCTCGATGGCCGGAGCAAGGCGTAGAGCCTCGTCGGACGTTGCGTCCGTGCCGGGGCGATAGGCACCGAGCCGGACCAGGTCCGCAAGCTCGGCTTGGAGTGCCAGGATGCCGCGCGCACGGCGGGTCCGTCGGTTCTCGATGGCAGTGTTGCAGCCCGGCACGGTCCGTGAGAGCGATCGTAGCACATCCACGGCCGGGTAGCGCCCCGCCTCACCGATCCGGCGGTCAAGCACGACGTGGCCGTCGAGGATACCACGTACGGATCCGCTACCGGCTCGTTGTGATCATCGCCTTCGACCAGCACGCTGAACAGTGCGGTGATGTGTCCGGTCGCAGCGCCTCGGTCCGGTCCGGGGCCGGCGCGTTCGAGCAGGCGCGGCAGCTCGGCGAATACGCTGGGCGGATAGCCGCGCGTGGCCGGCGGCTCCCCAGCGGCGAGGCCGATCTCCCGCAGTGCCAGGCAGAAGCGGGTCACGCTATCCATCAGCAGCAGGACAGACTTGCCTTCATCCCGGAATTGTTCGGCGATCGTCATGGCGGCGTAGGCCGCCTCCCGCCGCATCAACGGCGGCTGGTCGAGGTCGCGACAACCACGACTGAGCGGGCAAGCCCCTCTGCGCCAAGGTCGTCCTCCAGGAACTCCCGGACCTCCCGGCCGCGTTCCCCGACCAACGCGATG